>CAWFIV010000001.1:0-121985 GCA_963815925.1 uncultured Acidobacteriota bacterium
GAGGAGGACCAGACGGGTCGTACCTCCGTTGCCGCGAATGGCTTCATAGAGCATGGTGGATTGGAGAGGAATCGTGCCGGGATTTGCGTCTTCAGCGCCGTGCATGAGCAGGAGCGGTGTCTTGATTTTATCGGCGACGAAGAACGGGGAAACCTGCCGGTAGACGTCCGGCGCTTCCCAGACGGAGCGGCGCTCGTTCTGGAAACCGAAAGGTGTGAGCGTCTTGTTATAGGAGCCGCTGGTGGCGACCCCGGCACGGAACAGGTCAGAGTGCGCGACCAGGTTTACGGTCATCAGCGCACCGTGGCTATGTCCGGTGACGCCGATTCGGTCCGGATCGGCGACGCCCAGGCGCACGGCTTCATCGACGGCGGCCTTGGCGTCGGCGACGAGCTGGTCGAGATAGGTATCGTAAGCTTTCTTGGGATCGCCGATGATCGGGAACGAAGCATCGTCGATGATGGCGTATCCAGCAAGCAGAAGAAGTTTGTACTGGTAGAGCTGCGTGAAGGTCTCCTGCGATCCGGAAACTTCACCGGCGGTCGAAGGGTCGGCGTAGTCGAGCGGGTAAGCATAAAGAATAGTTGGGACGCGCGTGCCCTCCTTGTACCCGGGCGGCGTGTACAACGTGAACGACAGGTCAAGGCCGTCGGCACGCTTGTACTTCACAAGTCGCTTCTTGATGGCGCGCACCGCCGGAGTCGGATCGGGAGTATGCGTGATGGCGGTGCTCGTCGAAGAAAAGATTGCTTCTCCCTCGGGAGGATCGATCTTATTTTCCAGCGTGCGCTTGTAGGCGTTGGGCGGGTCGTTTGGCGACTGACGCCAGGTGAGGAATGTTTTGGCTTCCCCGCCGGTGAAAGCGAGAAATCGCTCGTAGGAAACCTTATCGCAGCGGAACAGGCGCTCGGATTGCTGAGTGGTGAGGTTGAACTGATCGAGGAACGGTCGGTCCCCCTCGGGAGAAGCGCCGTCGCCACGCAGGTAGATGAAATCGCCTTCCTGGACGATGACGCGCGCTCCATTCGGGAGTATGCGCCACACCGGATCGCCGGGGTCTTTGTAGAGTTCATCCGTGGAGAGATCCCACAACAGGCGAGGCTTTTGCTGAGGATTGTCGACGTTGACGACGAACGTTTTTCGCCAGTGCTTGTTGTGGTCGTATTCGGTCAACAGAGCGACCCCCGGTTGCTCACTCCAGTCGTAGCCGGCATAACGCTGAACCGTGCGCGCGATTTCAGCCGCCGGTGCGCTGAAGGGCGCCTTGGAAAGCATGATCTTGTCACGATTGGGGACGTCGGTATTCCAGTCGCCGCCGTCGAGAGCCTCGGCCCAGATGAGCGTGGCGGGGTCGGTCGGACGCCACGAAAAATCGCGCGGCCCAAGGGGAACGCCGTGGATGGGAACGCGATCGGCCAGCGGCAGGGAAGCGATGGCATGCACAGAAATCTGCGCCGTCTGGGAGACGTCCCAGATATCCACCTCCTGCGGGAAGCGGTTGTACGTGGTCACGTAGGAATACGGTTTGTGAATGGTTGTCACCAGCACATGTTTGCCGTCGGGCGCGGGATCGAGTGATTCGTAGTTGGCGGGCTTGCCGAGGGGCGTAATAGCGCCCGTGACCGCATTGATCAAAGCGAGCTGCGAAGCGGCGTAGTAGTCGAAGAGATCCTCGTCATGCTTGTCTTTCAGCGTGTCGCGCACTTCGTAAGTGCTGCTCTGACCCTTCTGGCCCACGCTTTCCTGAATGCTTGGGCCGACGGGGACATTCGATTCGAGCGGGGGAGCGCCCACATTCTTCGGCACGAGCTTGACTAGGAGCGTTTTCTGGTCGGGCATCCACTCCAGTGCATCGTTCAACATCGGGTTGATGCGGACTTCGGGGACGCGATGGGCTTCTCCGGTCTTGGCGTCGCCGACCCATAGTTCGACCGATTCAGGAGCGATGTTGACGAAGGCGAACAGCTTGCCGTCGGCGGACCACGCTGGTGCGCCCGGGCAGGCAGCCGCAGGAAGAACCACGTGGATCTGCTGGTTATCGGCAACGCGTATCAGGTCGAAGTTTTGGGCGCATGGAGTGATGCCGTATCCTCCTCGAGTGTCGTGCCGACTGTGGTTGCCGGGCTCGACACGAAGTCCCGCCAGTCGCAGGAAAGGCTTGGCCACACGGGCGATGGAGGGATACCTCTGCCAAGTCACCAGGAGGATCGTGTCGTGGGTGGGGCTCACGAGGGGTTGTGGCGGCGAGGGAGCACGCATCACATCCAGAATGAATTGTGGTGGCTGGTTGTACCCGGAGGTAGCTTCGGTCGGTGAGGTCGCAGGCGCAGAGGATGGAGCGGACTGCGCCGCAGCAAGAACGCAAAAAAGGCACACAACTAGCCCTGTGACCAGGCCACAACTGAAATGCTTCCGGATTCTCATCAGTTTTCTCCCTTTGGTTGGACGAAACTTAATGGCTAACGTTTGTAACCCCGAAGGGTCGGAAGAGTACAGCCGCGCCCCATTTTATTGCCTAGACATTCCCTTGACACTCCAAAAGAGCACGGAGCAACATCTAGGCTGGTACTAAACGCATTTAATAGCCCCACTCGCCGTAGCAGGATGTGGGATGACCGAACGCGAACACTTTACTACCAAGTAGACAATTCTCAAGATTGGGATTACTACGGCGAGGGCAATCCCAGTTCAGCCGCGGGAAACTGTGGGTGGAACGTATGTGACCCCCTACTGCCTGATTACTGAATACGACATCTGGACTCTGCCCCAGGCAGCGGATAATTTCCAGCAATCCGGGGACCCGCAAGCTTGCGATCCGCATACGACATTCTTTATCTGCTACCGCCCAGTATTCGCGGCCGGACCGGCCGGTTCGCCAATTAGCCCAAATCTCGCCGGACGTTTGACGGCCGGCTTTGCGCTCTGCTACCAGCTGAATCGCGTCACGAATCTTCTACTGGCGAATCGCTGCCTCAAGAATGCGGAAAATATTTTTGCGCTGGCGAACACTTCGTATCCGGATCCAGCGCCCTCAGGATTGGGCTCTGGCACATGCAGTAATTGCCTGTTGACCATCGCGCCGTTCGACGGCTACCCCGAGACTGTGTGGGATGACGACATGGAACTCGGGGCGACCGAACTCTACTTCGCTTTGCAATCTGCAGCAGGCGAGCAGATCCTGCCCGCAGAATTGCCGCAAAAGGATCCAGCCTACTATCTGGGTCAAGCAACCGAGTTCGCCAAGCGTTACATCACCGACATCTATGACGCAGGGTACACAGACACGCTGAACCTGTACGACGTAAGTGGGCTCGCGCATTTCGAACTGTATCGCGCTTTGGAAATGGCTGGAGATCCGCGGGGGTTCGCGGTGTCGCAAACAGGTATTCGTCGACAACTCCTGCGGCAGGTTGGTGACGCGATTATCCAAGCGGGGATGGATTCCTGGGGCTTTGGCTACCAATGGAGTTACGGCGACACCACTTCTCACGGAGCTGGTTTGTCGGTCATGGCGAGTGAGGCGTACTACCTCACTCACTCCAAGAGCTACGACACCTACTCCCAGAGATGGCTGGCCAATGTTCTAGGGGCGAATGCGTGGGGATCGTCTTTTATCGTGGGTGACGGCAGCACGTTTCCGAATTGCATCCAACACCAGGTGGCTAACCTTGCGGGGGCTCTGGATGGGACTTCTGGGGGCACGCCCATTCTTTGGGGCGCAGCTTCGGAGGGCCCCGCCAGCTACGCCAGTTCTGGCGTCGTCGATGGCATGATTCTGTGCCCTGCCAAAGGAGGGGACACATTCAAAATATTCAATGGAAACAATGGCGCGTTTAATGCAGCGCAAGTTGCCGTGTATAAAGACAACGTGCAGTCGTACGGCACGACTGAACCGGGGATCGACCTTACGGCAACATCCTTTCTTATATGGTCCTGGAGATTGGCGCAGCACCCCAGCTTCTGACAACTCAGATGCGGCTCAGTTTCGGAGGCGGTGCGCCAGAACACTTCGGTAACATTGACCGCCTTCGTGCCAGTTGTAATGCTGTTTAGAATGCCGCAGAAGACTGACAGGCCGAACAAGCGCGACCGCCCGCCCCGAATCCGCGTGCCCCACCAACAAAAAGCAGTCTTCATCGTCGAGCACGAGAAGTTCGTCGGCATCGTACAACGCCTCTCATTGACGGGTGGATCGGCTCTGTTTGTCAAAGGGCCTATTCCTCATGGAACCCTCGGTGAAATTGCTCTGGGTACGGTTTTCGGGAAAGTAAATGCGCACATCGAGTTTCTGCACACCGGAGCAGATGGTGTACCACTCGCGCAGGCGTTCGCTTTCCTTGCGATGGACGCAGCCAGCGGCGAGCGCTTCAAAAAGGCTGCGGAACAAATGCAGAGCGGTGGCTATTCGGATGTTGAACTGAAACAGAAACCTATCGACGTGGCGTTCGATACCTTGCGGGAAAGCATCCGCCAGCTTTCCGGGATCCTTACTTCAGGACGACGAACCGCATCGAAACGCTGACCGAGTTTCTAAACTAGGAAGCGCCAGTGCCGTCGGACGTCGTCCCCGTTCAAGCAAGAGGAAGCGGGCCTTTTCGGACAACAATAATTTGGACCGTGTCTGATACTGACTTGGTCCGAGGTGTGGCTCTGGCTACTTGATCTGCATTTCGGCCGTAGTCGCTGATTTCGGGTGCATCGTCTCACTTACATTCAGCTTGGCGAGGGCGGCATCGCATCTTGCGATCCCGGCCGTCACCTTGCCCGGTAGTGCTTCATCGAATTTGCCCAGGGGAGCTTTCCTCCGCTTCTTGCTGACGGGTTGTGTAGCGACCCTCTCTTCAGCGAATTCCTTGAACCAGGTATTCCGTTGAAAGCGCCGGATGGTAAGTGTAGGCGTAGCTTTTCTCGTCGCGCGAGGAGATCACATTCAGTCCCCTGGCGACAGCCCGCGCTCCGGGAGGACTGAGGCTGCGGAGTAGCGTCCGCTTGCCGGTCGCCAACTCCAGTCGCCAGATTTCGATCGCTGCGTCCTTCCCGGATCGCCGCAGCAAAATTGCCTTGTCGTCCGAAGTGAAATCTTGTGGGATGTCGCCTTTTTGCAGATGAGGCAGCGGCCGTGGCTGGCCGCCATCCACGGAGAACAACTGAAATTCACTCGAATCGAGGTTGGATACGATCAGTTCCTTGCCATCGGTGGTGACCGCACGGGCGATGGTGCCCTCGGCCGTGAGCGGCTTCTCGTTGCCGTTCATGTCAATCAGATAGGTGCGCTCGGGGTGCCCGGTCTCGTTTCCCACGCATACGATTCGCCCATCCGGCAACCAGCGTCCATACAGGTGGCTGACGTTCGAGTGGGTGAGTTGGCGCGATTCTCCTGTTCCTGTAGGCAGCAGAAGAATCTGGTTGGGTTTGGAAGGCAACCGGCTGATTGCCCACTTGTTGTCCGCCGAGAGGTCCATGGGATCGCCGTCTCCCAAGCGCACCGCCGGAGAGCCGTCGAGGTTTCGGAGAAATGTTCCGTACGAATCTCCGCTGTGCTGGTCACCGAAAAGGATCGACTTGCTGTCGGCGGAAAATCGCGCTCCATAGGCCCAGTCCATCCAGGTAAAATCGCGGCCTTCCGGATGGTCGGGGGTAAACACCATAAGTTCGAGACGCTCGTCGGTCACATTGAGCAGAACGTTGCCGTTGGGCAGCACGTCCTGTATATCTACATTTCCCGGAGCCGAAAGCAGAGGCCGTTCCCGGCCACGCAATGAGGTCGCGTACAGCGAGCGATAGATGCCGCTCTTGACCGCGCTGAACCAGATCTCTGACTGATCCGGCGACCACGCCAACCCCTGAGTCGAACCAAAGGTGCCGCTGAGCTGTTTGTGATTCCCCTCCAAATCGACCACTGCAACCGTTCCCAGATCATCGCCGAAGACCGGATGATCGAGAAAGGCGATGTGCTTCCCGTCGCGCGAGAAGCGGGGATGGCTGATCCATCCGGAAGTTTCATAGAGAACCTTGCCTGATGGATATTCCAGCCGGTAGACGTGGCGATCGGGGGCGAAGCGGACGACCGCGAAATCCGTGCCGTTAGGCGCCCAATCGGCGAATTGCACGTTCTCCTGCAAGGGCCGCGGTGCGCCGCCGGAGACCGCCAGCCGCGCCAGCCGGCCAACGCGAACGTAGCCCGAGCAGATCCCCGCTGGAAGACACCGAGAGCAGGGATGTGACGGGAATGCCGAGCGGGCGAAGCCCGGGTGTTTCCACGGTGCCGGTGAATAGTGCCACGTCTCCATCGGAACCCCAGCGAGAGGCAGAAATAAAATTCTTGCCGTCGGACAGAAAGCGCGCCGCTTCGACGAATCCTTGCTGGAAGGTAAGTTGAGTGAACTTTGGTGGTTCCAGATGAGCCGTAGACCGCGCCAGGAACCACGTTCCTGCCAGCAGGAGCACAAGCGCCACCGCGCCCGCTGCAATAAGCATCCATGGCCGCGATCGTTTCTCCTCCGCACTATGACTAACCGCAGCGATTGCGGTGGAACTGCGCGTCTCTCGCAGAACGTTCAGTTGAAAGGCAAGATCTCGCGCCGACTGGAAGCGCAGCAGCGGATCTTTCTCCAGGCAATGGCGAACAATGTGATCGAGAGACGGTGAGATCTCCTGATTGGTAACGCTCAGTTCGGCGGGCTGCTGGTTCAGGATGGCGCTGACCACATCGGCCGTGTTGTCACCATGAAAGGCGCGGCGGCGCGAAAGCATTTCATATAGAACGGCGCCAAAGCTGAAAATATCGCTACGTGCGTCGACTTTCTTGCCCCGCAACTGCTCGGGCGACATGTAACCCATCGTTCCCAGCACCAGCCCGAGTTCCGTTTCGTTGGTCGCCGTCGGCAGTGACGTTTGCGAATCGAATTCGGATTGCGTCAGTTTGGCCAGGCCGAAGTCGAGAATCTTTACCCGGTCATCCTTGGTGATGAAGATATTTTCCGGCTTAATGTCGCGATGTACGATGCCACGCTCGTGCGCGGCGGCCAAACCACTGGCAATCTGCACGCCATAGTCGAGCACCTTGCGCTGCCCCATGGCGCCCTCGGCAAGGCGGGCGCGCAGCGTCGATCCCTCCAGCAATTCCGAGACGATATAAGGCGAGGCAGCCAAACCGCTTGCGTTGCTCGGGTCAGGCAGCGTTCCCACATCAAAGACGGTAAGCAGGTTGGGATGGTTGAGCGCGGCTACGGCCTTGGCCTCCTGTTCGAAGCGGCGTAGACGGTCTTCGTCCCGCGCCAGCGAAACAGGCAGAACTTTGATCGCAACATCTCGCTGCAGACGGTTGTCGCGGGCACGGTAGACTTCGCCCATGCCTCCCGCGCCAAGTAGTGACTGAACTTCATAAGGACCGAGTTTCGTGCCTGGGGTGAGAGCCATGCGTGGCTGACATTATAACTTGAGCGTTCCATCCTCTTTGGGTGTGCTCGGAACTGAGTTTCCGCCAAAATCTCGGTAACAGTGCGCCGGGCGAACAAAAGCAAGACCCCCAGTTACCCTTTACATGACCGGCGTTGTTAGAGATGTTGAAATCAGGCGTGCCTGTTGAAGGAGGGATCTCCCACCTTGGCTTTTCGGTTGTGGTTGTTTTCCGCGCGCGGAAGATTCCTGGCAATTGCCACTTACGTGCCGCAATAAACCATTGTATGACCCGGCCAAATAAACACGAAGTCGGTTGCGTTGACCGTAACCGAGAACCGCATTGTTCCTTTCGGGTAACAACCTCCCATCGAGCACAAAACAGAAGAGTAGCGAGGGTCTAGGGTCACAAATGAGATCGTCAACGCATGGTTAGGAGTTACAGTGAACGCCGTGGATGAAGCGATAGGGGAGAAAAACTCTTCTTTCGGGAGAAATCCGCTCGAAAAGCAATGCATGCTCCCGAGTTCCCATACTTCTTTGCGCTTTTTCTTGTTGAGGCCCTTCTTCGTGCGCACGACCGAAAGCGGCAACACCACGTGTCCTTCAACACTGGCGCCACCTAGCCGCACGGAGACCGCAGACTGTGTCGTGTTGACAATGGTTGTCGCGAAACTCAGCAGTTCGCCCGCTTCCCCCGAGCCCACTCTCTCGAATCCTGCCCGGGAGCTAACCTCGACTCCTCCATGATTTAACTTGTGGATCGCATGACCTGTCACGGGATCTCGAATGCTCGAGGACACGGCGCCGGGGCGGCTGTCCTCTCCCCATACAAACGCATTCGTCGTCTCCGTCCTGAATGTTTGTACGTCGTTTTGGGCAAACGTGAAAAGCGTGAACGCAAGAACGATAAGCAATACTTCGAGTGTACGTCGCATTGTAGTGCACACCGCCAATGTCGGACTGCGTTCCGATGGTGCCCGCGCAGGCCCATACTCTAAGCCTCACTTGTAAACCAAAGGGGAAAGTTGCGCGACTGGCAGAAATAGCAGCGTCTGTGGGAGAGGCATCGGGCCCGACTGTGCTTTTGAAGACGAGTGAGGGCGGCGAGAACGATCCTTTTGCTGGGTCAACCAGTGGAATTACCGGATCGGCCACGTTTCAGTGCCGTCGCCTCGTGCCTGATGCGAAGGAGTGCAGCACACACATCAGAAAGCCGTCATCCATCGCGATCGAAAACCGGCCAACGTTCTGATGCAGGACGTAGACTGCACGACAGTGCCCGGGTTCATCGACTTCGGGCTGGCCGAGGATAACGAGGATTTTCACCAAGGGTCGCTCTGAAACCCATGCAAGCTCACGGCTTTCATTGACTTGCCCCTTTCGCCCCACGTAAGATGCGCAGCAAATGATCGACCAGACTATCTCGCACTATCGCATCGTCGAAAAGCTTGGCGGAGGCGGGATGGGGGTTGTCTACAAGGCCGAAGATGTAAAGCTGCACCGTTTTGTGGCCCTGAAGTTTCTGCCGGATGCAGTGGCCAAAGACCCTCAGGCATTGGCCCGCTTTCAACGGGAAGCGCAGGCCGCATCGGCTCTCAATCACCCCAACATCTGTACCATCCACGAAATTGACGAGGCGCACGGGCAGGCGTTCATCGCCATGGAGTACCTGGATGGCGTCACGCTCAAGCACCGGATCAGCGGCCGTCCGATGGAGATCGAGGAGATTCTCTCGCTTGCCATCGAGATTGCTGACGCCCTCGATGCCGCGCACAGCGAAGGCATCGTGCATCGAGATATCAAGCCCGCGAATTTGTTCATCACGAAAAGGGGCCACGCCAAGGTTCTTGATTTCGGACTTGCGAAAGTCGCACCTGCGGGCGGCTCTTCACACCGGATCGACACAGCGGACACCATGACGCGCACACGGGAGGAGCAGCATCTGACCAGTCCCGGCACGACAGTGGGAACCGTAGCCTACATGTCGCCGGAGCAGGTGCGCGCCAGGGAACTGGACGGGCGGACCGATCTATTCTCCTTCGGGGCCGTACTCTACGAGATGGCGACTGGGGCGTTGCCGTTCCGTGGGGAGAGCTCGGCGATGATCTGCGAAGCGATCGTGAACCGTGCTCCTGTGCCCGCAGTGCGGCTCAATCCCGACGTGCCACCCAAGTTGGAAGAGATCATCAACAAGGCGCTCGAAAAGGACCGCGACCTTCGCTACCAGAGTGCCGCCGAGATGCGGGCCGACCTGAAGCGCGTCAAACGGGACACCAGTTCCGGGCATGTGCCGATCGAGAGCGGATCAGCCGCGGTTGCGGCCGCAGACTCGGGGAGGCTCTCGTCCGCGCAACTGGTGTCTGCTCCCGTGCAGGCGCCTGCTGCGAAAAAGGGGCGGGCAAAGATCGCGATTGCGGCTGCCGCTCTGATCGCGCTGGCTGTCGCCTTCATTGGTTACCGAATGCTGAACCGGACGCACAGTCTGAATCTGGAGAACATGCAGATCGCGAAGCTCACCGAGAGCGGCAAGGCTACGCTGGTCGCGATCTCGCCCGACGGGCGCTATGTGGTGTACGTTCTGCGCGACGGTGAGCAGCAAGGTTTGTGGATGCGCCATGTGGCGACCAAGAGCGACGTACAGGTCCTGCCGCCGGATGTTGTGGACTTCAAGGGCGTGACGTTTTCTCCCGACGGCAACTTCATTTATTACGTGCGTTCCGACAGGACCACAGAAAACTTCAGCTACCTGTACCAGATGCCGGTGTTGGGAGGGAATCCGAGGCAGTTGATTCGGGACATTGACGCGCCGGTGGGCTTTTCGCCGGACGGAACACAGATCGTGTTCATGCGCGGGTTGCCGGACGCGGCGACCGTGGAACTTCGCATCGCCTCGGTCGATGGCAGCGGCGAGCGGCTGCTGGCTAGACTCCCGATCTATCCCATCTACATGTGGGGGGCAAGCTGGTCGCCGGATGGAAAAACGATCGCCCTGGCTGCGCTGCAAAGTGGGAAAGAAACAAAATGGGTGCTAGACATCATCCGCGTAGCCGACGCCAGTGTTACGACGCTTTACTCCAGCCCCGATTTGCTTGGGCAGCCGGTGTGGCTGCCTGAGGGCGACTCACTGCTCATCCCGATGGGCGTTCCGAAAGAACGCCGGTCTCAGGTTTGGCAGGTTTCCTATCCCAAGGGCGAACCGCGGCGTTTTACCAACGACTTATCCAACTATGGCACGCATCTCGACCTCACACGAGATGGGAAGATACTGGCGGCGGTCGATGACACACAGATTTCGAACATCTGGAGCGTGCCGGGAGGAAAAGCCGCGCTGGCAACACAGATCACTTCCGGCGCGACACCTGACCTTGCGGTCTGGCCCGGGCCCAGCGGGAAGCTGCTGGTACGCAGCCGTGACAGCGAACTGGATCTGATCAACAGCGACGGCAGCCAGAGAACGACCATCATGCCGCAAGCACGCAATTACGGCGCGATGTCGGCTTGCGCAGATCGCTACCTCTTGTTCGATTCCTACGACGGTACAAAATCGGAGCTTTGGCGCACCGACGCGGACGGATCGAACCCGACTCGGCTCGTCAACGAGTACATCGGGGAGGACGATTGTTCAGCGGATGGCACCTGGCTCGTCTACGACACCAACACGGACGTGGGAACAAAGCTTTACCGGATGCCAGTGGAATCAGGCAGTGCAGCGGAAATTGCCAGTGCACCGGGAGGCGGGGGAAACCCTCGCATCTCTCCTGACGGCAAATTCATCGCCTACGATATCCAGGAAGGAAATCCCGTTCCGCAAGCCAAGTTCGTAGTAATTCCCGCCGGTGGAGGTTCGCCGGTTCACGTTTTTCCCCGGCCGAGTGGTTCCGGCTGGGCGCGCTGGTCCCCCGATGGCAAGGGGTTGCAATACATGCTGACTCGCAAAGGCGCCACCAATATCTGGGAGCAGCCGCTGGCAGGCGGCGAGCCGCATCAGATCACCGACTTCACTTCCGGCCGTATCTTCGCTTTTTGCTGGTCACGCGACGGCAAGCAGTTGTTCGTCGCCCGAGGAAGCGAGACCAGCGACGTGGTTCTGATCAGCAACTTCCGATAGACCAAGACGCTGACTCGCGCCGTCCAGGAAAGACTGCCAGCGGATGAAAAGCGCGGCAAGCTTGCGGTTGCTCATGCGAGAGGCAAGATCGGCCAACTGTCCCTGTCGGTTCCGGAAACGCAGTGCATCTCCCATTTCAAGGAACTCATTGAGAATTGGCGGATGTTTGTGGCAGTCCAGTTGGCCGGGTCGCCAGCTCCGATGTTTAAGGAAGCGCATTCTCATCGTTGATTTGAAACAATCCTATGCGATTGCTCTGAGAATCCACCACGTACAAGGAACGGCCGTCAACCCACATGCCTGATGGATGGCTGAAGTTCACGCCTCTGACCGTGCTGAGATCAAATGTGTATAGCCTTTGCCCTTCGTGACCGAGGACCTGAATCTGGTTAAGACTCGAATCGCTGACATAGATATGGCCCCGGTTGACGACAGCCAATCCGGTATGACGGTCTGCATAGCCTAAGTTGATGGCGCGGAGGAAATCGCCCCCACTATCGAAAACCTGAATGCGCGTATTGCCTTCATCGAGCACAAATAGTTCACTGCCGGCTACGACAATCTCGCTCGGGAACCGGAACTCACCCGGACGGCTACCGCCGCCACGGTTACCGAGCTTGCGAATTAGCTTTCCCCGCTCGTCCATAACAAAGATCATGTGCCATTGCCGATCGCACACGTAGATGCGTCGCCCAGCTTTGTCGATTGCGATCCCTGTGGGGTTATCGAAGTAAGATTCCCGCCCCTTTAGTTTTCCGAGGTAACGGCGAAACTTTCCTGCCGAATCGTAAACCAGCACGGTTCTACTGGCTTGGTCGACGACGTAAAGGTTGTCTTGACCGTCCACGGCGAGCGAAACGGGAGCGTGCAGACGGTCGCCATGTCGATCTAAGCGATCGTATTTCGAACGAACAAAGTCGAAGATATGCACGGCTTGAGCGCCGGGATCGGCGACCAAGACACGATGGCTGGAGTCTGTTGTGACGGCGGACGGTGAACGCATCACTTCCACTCGGGCTTCTGGGTCCGCAGGCCCTGCGATGATGTCAAGCGTTCGGTCCAGAACGGTGTGTTCCGGTCGTACATCATCAGCCGACGAAAATACTCGGACAAAACTGAGGGGTGAACCCTTTGGGGCGATGATCTGCGATCCTTGCGAGGAAGTTGCAAATGTCCCGTTCCAAGCTGCCGTGGGGTCAGGCACGACGCAAAGAACGAGCAGTCCAGCGACAAGAACTGCAAGACACGTACCCCAGGGTCGATGCGGAAACATGCCTTGGCCCGCTTTACTAAAAAATACCAACTTCCATCAATGCCCTATCAACGCAATTCTTGCACGTCTGGCCGGTTCGTTGAAAGTGCGGTGGGCTTAAGAATAATGATAGTTGAAATCAGCGATTAGGCTGACTGAGGAGGTCGTGAATGTTATGGCGATTCCTCTGAAGCGTGGAGCCTGGCGCTGTTCGGTCTCGGACAGTAATTTTTCGATTTCGGACAAAGACCGCATTTGAGGGCATCGATTCAAGGGCGTATGTCTCTGTAAATAAACCTCCTACATCCGAGACAGTTTGGAGGAGGACTTGCGCCGCTTGGAACGTCGTGAATGTAAGCCTGGAGACTTCCATGGAGACATTGTTTCAGGATCTGCGCTTTGCTTTGCGCCAATTGCGCAAAGCGCCTGGCTTCACGGCCGTCGCGGTTCTGACTCTCGTTCTCGGCATCGGCGCGAATACCGCCATTTTCAGCTTGATTGACGCGCTGATGCTGAAGTCTCTACCCGTCCATAACCCTCATGAGCTTGTGGTGCTGAAGTGGAGTGCGCACAAGAAGCCCGAATTTCACAGCTCGACTTCCTATGGTGATTGCGAATCGAGGTTCACTGACGTCAACCCTTCCGGATGCTCGTTCTCGCGTCCTTTTTATGATGATTTGCGCACGCAATCCGACATGCTCTCGGGAGTAACTGCATTTGGCGGCGATGTCGAGTTGGACATGATCGGGAACGGGCCGGCCAGCATCGTCCGCGGACAGATTGTCGCGGGCAATTATTTTGATGTGCTCGGCATACGTCCCGCGTTCGGCCGCATGCTCGAAGCCTCAGACGATTCCCTGACTGCCGAGGCCGTTACCGTGCTGAACTACGGATATTGGCAGAGGGCGTTCGGCGGGTCACCCACCGCGGTTGGAAAAACGGTCACCTTGAACGGCGTGCCCACTACGATTGTGGGAGTTGCAGAGCAGAGATTCGTCAGCCTGACGCCGGGCAGCGTCGCAGACGCCTGGGTGCCAATTTCTGCAAGGCGGCGCCTGATTCCACGTTGGAACCCCAAGCGGGAGGGCGCGGATTCCATTTGGATGGTGATTATCGCCAGACTGAAGCCCGATGTTTCTCGGGAGAAGGCCGAGGCCGCGGTCAGTTTGCTGTTCCGGAACGATATGCTTCATGGGGAAAAGCCACTCTCCAAGGAAGCTGACGTGCCACGTGTTGACCTGCTTCCGGCGCAAACCGGACTTGTCGGGGCGCGAGAAAGTTATTCGACGCCGCTATACATTTTGATGGTCGCGGTGGGGATCATCCTGCTGATCGCGGGTGCAAACGTTTCTGGGCTGCTGCTTGCCCGCTCCGCAGCTCGCCAGAAAGAGATAGCCTTGCGTCTCGCGCTGGGTGGAGGGCGATGGCGAATTGTGCGCCAGCTCCTTACGGAAAGCATTCTGCTCTCGGTCTTCGGAGGCGCTCTGGCAACCGGGATCGCCTATTGGGGGGCACAAGTCATCGTCAAATTCGTGGCCGCTGGCTCGACGAGGCCGTTGGGGTTCGAGCCGACGCTGGACCTGCGAGTTCTGCTGTTCACTGCTGGGATTTCCTTGCTGGCTGGGATCATCTTCGGGCTCGCGCCTGCCGCGCGCGGCATGCGCGTGGATTTGACCCCTGCGCTTAAACAAGGCACTGGAAGTTCCGACGGCGGAGGCCGCTTGCGGAACCGCTGGTTCAACGTTGGCAATTCGCTGGTGATCGCGCAAGTGGCACTTACGATCGTGGTGCTGGTCGGGGCCGGGCTCATTGTGCGCACGCTGCAAAACTTGAGGAACATTGATCCGGGCTTCGACATCAGCAATATCTTGAACTTCGGCATCGATCCGAGGCTCGCCGGATACAAGGGTGCGCAGGTCGATATTGCCATCGGTGATCTTCAAAAGCGATTGAGCGCGATTCCTGGTGTAACTTCGGTCAGCTACTCTTCAGATGCTCTATTGAGTGACAGCCTGTCTAACACCACTTTCAAAGTGGTCGGTTCGTCCGACCAGGCGGGTGTGGAGTCAGATATCATGCAAGTGGGGCTGGATTTCTTCGCGACCATGAAAATGCCATTCCGCGACGGCCGCGATTTTTCTCCCGCTGATTTTGCAGCCGTTTCGGCCTACACAGCGGCGGTGGCGGCGAACTCGGCGTTAGCGTCGAATTCAGGGGCTGCTCTTGTCAGCGCACCCGCGGGCCCACCCGTGCCGACAATTGTGAATGAGGAATTTGTCCGCAAATATCTTCCCAGGACGAATGCTCTCGGCCAGCGCTTGGAATACCCGGGTTCTCCCGGTCAAAGATCGAGTGGAACGAAAGGGCCGGGTTTCATCGTAGTCGGAGTGGTTGGCAACGCGAGGTACAACAGCCTGCGGAGAGAAGTGAAACCGACAGCGTATGTTCCCTTGGCGGGTTCGAGCGTAAACTTTGAATTGCGCACGGCGATGAATCCGCTGTCAATCATTGCCGCGGTCCGCAGGACCGTCAATCAATGGGATAGTAACTCGCCCATCTTCTATATGCGAACCGAATCAGACATCATTGACCAGTTGCTGTTCCAGGAACGTTTGATCGCGCGGCTTTCCAGTCTGTTCGGCTTGTTGGCTCTTGTTCTTGCCTGCGTGGGACTCTACGGATTGCTTTCTTACGAAGTCTCGCGCCGGACGTGGGAAATCGGCATCCGCATGGCGTTGGGCGCCGAACAGCGAAATGTTCTGCGCATTGTCGTGGGACAGGGCATCGGGCTTGCAATCACCGGAGTGATGTTCGGTTTCGCGGCGGCTTTCGGCATAACCCGTTACTTGGGAAGCGTTCTCTACAATGTTCATCCCGGCGATCCAATCACGCTGATTGCCGCCGCCGCGATTCTGCTGTTCGTCGCGCTGCTCGCATGTTTTGTGCCCGCGCGCCGCGCAACACGAGTGGACCCCATCGTCGCACTGCGAAACGAGTAGTTCGCCGGCAGACCTTTCCCTGGAATTTTGGATTTTTGAGAACTGCTTTGGGCAAAGGGAAGAGGGCGGTTCGGTGTACTTCTGTACTTCAACTTGTTCGACGCTTTCTAAGGCCACGCCTGGTCACGTGCCCAGCGGAAGGCCATGATGAGAGCTATGGGGATTTGCGATAGTCACGGTTGCCACTGGACCGGCACGCAAGTGTCAACTTCCACGCGGTGGAACGATTCAAAGGTGACCTTTTGCGGACCGGGCGGGTAGCCGATAATCGAATGTTGTTTCGTACTTCCCCTCCGCGGAGGAGTCTTTAAACTTCCAGGTCTTTACGTTCTCAATTGCTGCGTTCTTTAACATAGGATGGCCAGAGATTGCTTCAACGTTCGTCGGTTCACCAGTATTTCCCGCGAGGACAAAGGTCAGCTTCACGACTCCCGCTATCCGGGCTTGGCATGCCAGTGGCGGATGTTTGGGTATGTTCGCAGATACCAGCACGGGTTCCTGTGCTGCCATGGTCACTGAGATAGCGGCCGCGAAAAAAACGGCAGCACAAATACGGATGGTCATCGGAACGCCTTTCGGCTGAAGATTGTACGCTGGTTTCCCCGCTTTACAGCTTTACAGCCCGTGACCTTCTTTCGATTCACTTCACATCCGAAGCTTTTGAAACTGTTACGCCAATTGAGAAGGGGGAGGGTTACAAGATCCTTCATCCTGACGACGCCTGCTCGAGGTGTGCAATGCTCGCGGTCATTGTTTCCACGCCCTTTTCGCTTGCGTTCACCCGGTAGAAGAGCGGCACCCTTACAGTTGAGACGCACGCCGCAAGAGGCGATCTTTGGGAGGCTCATGGGACACATTTCGAATCGCGCTTTTGAATCGAAGCGTCGTATTAACCGGCGAGGCATCAGGGATATTCTGCATCGCCACTTCCAACAACTGGGGCTGAGCCGACTAAAGATCCACTCTCTCAAGCACTCGTTTGCTCGCTGACTCCGATAGCGAAGTTTTGCCGTCGCGAGTTCGGCGGCACGAGATCGTTGGCGTGATAGTAGACGACTAGCTTCCCCAGTGCCCACGGCTGTGTGGTTCGCAAATTGTGACTGGAATCATTGTGAAGTGTGATTACTGTCCAACATTACCGGACCTTGTCGGCCCGTTCCGGGAAGCAAAAAAGGGTCCTCAATCGGTCTGAAACTTTTGACCCTGCGTGATCAATTCAGGGTGGTTCGGGAGCCCAACGTCCTCTGCTAAGTGTCTTCGTTGCAAATTCCTACCTCGGTGCCGGGAGCACCATTCTCACTTCCGAAGAGCGCCCGGACGCGATCCCTAGCACGGAGAATTCTTCTGCTTAGGTTGAGCCATCCCCTGCTCGTCAGCCGCACACTATGTGTGACCGTAATCACACGCAAGTGTGATTAATCACCCGGCGAGTTCTCTGTAGTCTCGCTAGTATCAAGCCCATCTTACAAGCAGGCTAGAAAAGACAAATCCTTTCGACTCATGACTAGGGGCGATTCGACTAGGTGCCAGTTGGACCGCCGAAGATAGTGCCGTGCTCCGGACACTCCGGACACAGCAGAGACAAGCAGCTTATTAAAGGAGATGCAGATGAAAAAAGCGGCGGTCCTGATTTCTGTGCTGATTCCTATCGCGCTGCTATTGTTTTCAACGGTGAATCCGCCGAAGGTTGAGGCGGTTCCAAGCTATGCCCGGCAGACGGGTCTGCCCTGCAGCGGTTGCCACTATGCACCTCCGGAACTGAATCCTGCCGGCAGGAGATTCAAGCTAACCGGCTACGTCGATCGAGGCGACGAGACCAAGGTCATCAAGACGGACGGAGGCAAGAAGAAGGCCGCGCTCGATCTCCTAGCTTCGCTCCCTCTGTCTGTGATGCTGGAGACCTCGTTCACGAACACAAAGTCTCCGCTACCGAATAGCCAGAATGGGAGTTTTGAACTTCCGCAAGACATTTCGCTGTTCCTTTCTGGAGCGTGGACGAGCAATATCGGCAGCTTTCTGCAGGTGACCTACAACACGCAAGACGACCATTTCACTAGCGACAATACGGACATCCGCTTCGCGAACAAGACAAAGCTGGGCGGCAAAGAACTGGTCTACGGCTTGGACCTGAACAACAACCCAACCGTAGAGGACTTGTGGAACAGTACGCCGGCATGGGGCTTCCCGTGGGTTCAGAGCGACTTTGCGCCGGTCCCGGCTGCCGCTCCTATCGTCGATGGCGGTTTGGCGCAGGACGTGGCAGGATTCGGCGGCTATGCGATGTGGAACGATCATCTGTATCTGGCCGCAACCGTCTATCGATCGGCACATGTGGGCGGTCCCCAGCCGAATCCTGGAGACGGATCCACGAACAACATCCGCGGCGTGGCTCCGTACTGGCGCCTCGCCTGGCAACAATTGACCGCGAAAACACAGTATGAGATCGGCACGTATGGCATCCACGTGCGCAACACAGCGTTCACCGGTCCGGGTCCGGAAGATGAGTACACCGATTATGCGTTTGATACGCAGATCGACCGGACGTTATTTCGAACGGACGTGCTCTCGTTCCGAGGCACGTTTATCCACGAAAACTCTGACTTATTGGCCAGCGGGTTTGGCGCAAACCATCTGAATACATTCTTGGCCAATGCTGAATACCACATCGGCAATAAATACACGGGCACGTTCGGTGTGTTCGATACCGGCGGCGCGGTCAATCCGGGGCTGTATCCGCCAAATCCAGTGACTGGCAGCGCCAACGGAGACCCGAGAGGCGCGGGCTATCTTGCCAACGTCTCGTATTGGCCGTGGCAGAATCTGCAACTCGCAGCGCAATACACCGGATATACGCGCTTCAATGGCGGCCAAACCAACTATGACGGTTCGGGCCGCAACGCAAACGCCAACAACACCGTTTACCTGGACGCGAAGATCATTTTCTAAAACACAAATGAGCCAAGATCAGCGAGTCATGATCCATAAATTCTCAAAGGAGAACAATTCGATGATGGGCAAAGCATGCGTACTAGTTGTACTGGCAGCAAGTTTGTGCAGCGCGGCATGGGCGGGCGATATCGAGGGCAAAGTCACGGGCATGAAGGGACCCTCGGTGGTGTACGTCGACGCCATCGCCGGCAAAACGTTCCCTGCTCCGAAAGAGCATCCGGTGCTTGATCAAAAAGGATTGCTGTTCGTGCCGCACATCATCGCGGTGCAACAGGGCACAACCGTTGAGTTCCTCAATAGCGACAATGTAGCGCACAACGTCTTCTGGACCTCAGTCGGCGGCGACAAGAAAGCGGGACATAATTTGGGGACCTGGCCAAAAGGCGAGAAGCGCCCCTTCACCTTCGATAAAGCTGGAGTCGTGCCGGTGTTCTGCAATGTCCATCCGGACATGGCGGGATATATCATCGTCAGCCCAACTCCGTACTTTGCCGAAACCGACGACAGCGGCAATTACAAAATCAAAGACGTTTCTGACGGCAGCTACACGCTGGTGGTCTGGCACGAGGGCGCCAAGAATCAATCCAAGCCGATAACCGTGGCGGGTGGGGGCAAAGCGGATTTCACCCTGACGAAGTAAGAGCAGTTCGGTCGAGTTGAGGGGGAGTGGTCCCGCTTGGGCCGCCGCTCCCCGTGTTCTTCTTCGGCCGATTCACAACCACGGTGTTGAGTTCAGTTCCACTCGGACCAAAAGTGCCGCGATGCTGAAACGGTTCAAAAGCAAGAAGGTCGACGGGGATTGGCTGCACACCAATTTTCCCTGCATGATGGCGTGTCCGGCGCACACCAACGCCGGGCGTTACGTCGGCCTGATTGCAGAAGGACGATTCGAAGAAGCCTACCGCCTGGCGCGCGAGCCGAATCCTCTGGCGAGCATCTGCGGCCGGGTGTGCGCGCATCCATGCGAGACGGCTTGCCGACGCGGGGAAATCGACCGGCCCATTTCGATCCGTGCGCTGAAACGGTTTCTCACCGAGCAGTACGGCCCCGAGTCGAAGCGTCGTCTGAACGTGAATGAAGGACGCACCCAGAAGAAACTCCCTTTCAAAGTTGCAGTCGTCGGCGGAGGGCCCGTTGGGCTTTCGGCGGCACATGACCTCGCGTTGATGGGCTATGCGGTCACGATTTTCGAGGCGGCTCCGGTCGCCGGCGGCATGCTTTATCTCGGGATACCGGAATATCGTTTGCCACGCAGCGTGGTCGAGGCGCAGGTCCGAGAGATTCTTGAGACGGGCGACATCACACTCAAGCTGAATCATGCGGCCGGGCGCGACTTCGCCATTTCTGATTTACGCAGTCAAGGTTTCGATGCAGTGCTGATCGCGGTGGGCGCGCATCGCAGCCGCGATCTCAGCATACCCGGAGTTGATCTCGATGGCGTGCACAAAGGCATCGACTTTCTGCTGAACGTGAATCTTGGCTACAAGTTCACCATCGGGAAGAAAGTGATTGTGATCGGCGGCGGGAACGTGGCCATGGACGTGGCCCGGTCCGCAGCGCGCGAAGTGGTCAAGCAACACGCCGGCGGCGTAGAGGACCTGGAACCGTCCGCGGAAAATGTTTCCGCGGTCGCGACGAAAGAAATGGTCGACATCTCGCTCTCCGCGCTGCGCATGGGAGCGCGCGAAGTCAATTTGGTATGTCTCGAACGCCGAGAAGAAATGCCGGCGGCCCTCGAAGAAATCGTCGAGGCCGAAGAAGAAGGCATCCGAATGCTGCCCGGCCAGGGGCCGAAGCGCATTCTCGGCAAAGACGGCAAGGTTACGGCGCTTGAGACGCTCAAGACCAAGTGGGTATTCGATCAGAACAAGCGATTCAATCCCGCGTTCTACGACAACAGCGAGACGCAGATCGAGTGCGACACCATCATCATGGCGATCGGGCAGGCGCCGCGCCTGGATTTCCTGACGCCCGACGATAAAGTTGAACTCTCGCCCCGTGGCCTGATAGCAGCCAATCCCCAGACGCTGATGACTTCGGCGCCCGGCATTTTTGCCGGCGGAGATTGCGTCTTCGGACCGCGCCTGATTATTGACAGCGTCGGCGACGGCAAACGCGCAGCCGTCGGCATAGACGAGTACCTACGCGGTGGTAAGCATCCGGAACCGGTCATCGAAGTCGAACTACTCAAACGGCATTCCATGCCAATCGGGTACCTCGATCTCAACCGGCAACCGGTTCCGATGCTTCCTCTCGAACGCCGCACGGGTGTCACCGAAGTGGAAGTCGGCTATGACGCGCCGGCCGCGATGGCCGAGGCGGAGCGCTGCCTGCACTGCTGGGTGAACACGATTTTTGAAGGTGTTCCAGAAGATGGCAGCATGTGCATCCTGTGCGGCGGGTGCGTGGATGTTTGCCCCGAGAAATGCCTGGAACTGGTTTCACTCGACCGCATCGCCTTCGAACCGGAAACCGTAAAACAGATACGCGACAATCAGGAATTATTCGGCGTGGAGTTTGACGAGGTAAAGGCCGACGATCTTGGCGTAGTAACCGGCGCCGCGATGTTGAAGGACGAGACGCGGTGCATCCGCTGTGGACTGTGCGCGATGCGGTGTCCCGTGGGCACGATCACGATGGAGTCGTACAACCTGCTTCCCACCGAGCCAACCGGATTGATTTCTGTCGCGTCGATCGGCGCGGGACTGCAGAAGTAGACCCGAGGCAACGATGGCAGACGAAATCAAAAAGAATGACATCCCCGGTAACGATGTGAGTCGCCGCCAATTCTTTGTGAAACTGGGGCTCGGCTCACTCGGCATCGCCGGCGCGGGTACGGCGGCGTTCGCTTATCAATATCTCGAACCCAATGTTCTGTTCGAGCCTTCGCCGGTGGTGAATGCTGGCAAGCCTGACCGGTATCCGCTGGGCAGCGTCACCATCGACGTGAATTCGGGCATTTACATCATTCACTCGGACGAAGGCTACTTTTCCCTGAGCGCGGTCTGTACGCACTTGGGCTGCATGACTGCGTGGAAGCCTGAACTGAACATGATCGCGTGTCCCTGCCATGGCAGCAAATTCAACGAAGACGGCAAGAAGATCGCAGGCCCGGCGCCGAAGCCGCTGCCCTGGAAGCGGATCTGGCTGAATGATGACGGCGATCTTCTGGTCGATCGCTCGACCGACGTGCCGCCGCTGGCACGGGATTCCTTCGTGAGGGTCTGACTCAGAAAGAACCAGCATGGCGAAAACCGTAGACCAATACTTCGACAACTTACGCGACACGCGGGTGTGGCGCTCCATCTTCCGCAGCGGAACCGGGTCCAGCACGCTAAAGCGGGCACTGGCGATTCAGCAGAATGTGTTCCTGCATCTGTTCTCGACCAAGGTGCGTACCCGCATGCTGAGCTTCAGCGCGACCTGGTATCTGGGCACCCTGACGCTGGGCACGTTTCTGGTCCTGGTCGCGACCGGCATTCCCTTGATGTTCTACTACCACCCGTCGGTGCCGCAGGCTTATGCCGACACCAAGGATTTGCAGTTCGTGGTTTCGTCAGGAATGTTTCTGCGGAATCTGCATCGCTGGTCGGCGCACGCCATGGTGTTTCTCGTGTTCGCGCACATGTTCAAAGTGTTCTATCGCGGAGCCTACCGCACGCCACGCGAATTCAATTGGGTGATCGGCGTCATTCTTCTCTTAATCACTTTGCTGCTCAGCTACACCGGCTATTTGCTCCCCTGGGATCAACTGGCTTACTGGGCGATCACAGTCGGATCGAATATCGCATCGGCTGTCCCGATCATGGGCGAGAAGATTCACTTCCTCCTGCTCGGCGGCAACGCCGTCAACGCCAATGCGCTGCTGCGGTTCTATGTGCTGCACTGCATGATTCTGCCGCTAACCGCGATGTTTTTCGTGGCGATCCACTTCTGGCGGATTCGCAAGGACGGCGGACTCTACTCGCACGATAGCGAACCGGCTACGTTGTGGGCTAATGCCGCCAAGGACGCCGCAAACGCGAAGGAGGGGCAATAGTCATGGCCGATTCCAAAGACTTCATAGCTGGCATCGACTCCAACGCGAAGAAATCTCCACGCCGCATCGTCTTCATCACGCGCCGCACTTCGGCGCAGGTAAAGGCTGAGACGGAAGATCAACTGCAGACTTTTCCCGAGGTCTTGTTCCGTTCGGCGGTCGCGATTATGTCGCTAGCCGTGGTGCTGGTTTGGATCGCGTTGATCTTCAATGCACCGCTCGAAGGGCTGGCCGACCCGTCGCACACGCCGAATCCTGCGAAGGCGCCTTGGTATTTCCTCGGACTGCAAGAGATGCTGCACTACTTTCCCCCCGTAGTTGCAGGAGTCCTCGTGCCCGGGCTGGTGGTGATGGCGCTGATCGTGATTCCTTATTTCCGGGTCAATATCGAGGCACAGGGATTGTTCCTGAAAGACCGGGAGAAGCGGTTGCGCATTTTCTACGTCGCTGCCAGCACGCTCTCGTTGTTCCTGCTTTTGTTCAAGGTCTACGCGGCTCTTGCGCCGACGCTGATCATGGCTGGCGTAATGCTGATGGCCGCGCAAAGCTCACCTCAGTCGCCTTCGGCTTTTCGCCGCTATCTGGCGGGCAGGCCACTCTCGTACTGGGTGATGACTTGGTTCTTATTCGAGCTGGTGGTGTTGACCGCCATCGGTACATTCTTCCGTGGGCCGGGCTGGGAATTCATCTGGCCGTGGCAGGGTTCGTAAGATGTCGATCACGGGATCCGTAAGGATGCGGCGCTTATGAAAGAAAAACTCACGTCGCTTTGGGGGAAACTTTTCGGAGACAGCGTTCGCGCCTTTGGTGTGGTCAGCGTGATTTTCCTGGCGTCGCTGGCGATCGCTCCGGCAAAGAATTTCTTCAGCGAGTGGCGGCACTATCAGCACGGCTATCTCCGGATGGTCCGCAACCGCAGCGATGCCAACACGCTGCAGCGGCACTTTCAGGGCGGCATCCAGCAAATCTGGCTGCCCGAACTGGGAGTGGTGGATCGTTGCACCAGCTGTCACGTCGGACTGAAATGAAGCCAGCCTCACCGATGTTGCCACGCAACCATTCCGCGCGCATCCGGTGATTCCGCACAAGCTCGATCAATTCGGATGCACGGCTTGCCATCGCGGTCAGGGCGCGGCCACAACGATCAGCGAAGCTCACAACAGCACTCTCGCTTGGGAGCAGCCGATTCTTCCGGCGAAGTACATCGAGTCTTCGTGCGGCGAATGCCATCGCGGACCCCTGCCCGGCACGCCACAACTGAATCAAGGTCGCAATCTGCTGTCTCGCGAGGGCTGCGTGCATTGCCACACCGTAAAGCTGTCGGACGGCACCACGCTGAAGGCTACCGACGATCCGCCGTCGCTCTCGCACATTGCCGACAAGACCACGCGGGAATGGATCTTCGCCTGGCTCAAAGATCCGCAGGCCTACGCCGCAACGTCGACCATGCCGAACTTCAAGTTGAGCGACGACGATGCGCGCGACATGTCTGCATTTCTCGTCGCTAACAGCGCGCCGATTGGGGGAGACACTGCCACGGTTTCCGCGAAAGCGTCCTCCGATCCCACGGCGGGCGCCAGCCTATATGGCGAATCCTTCTGCGCCTCGTGCCACGCCGTGCAGAATGCCGCCGGAAATATGGTCGGCGGCGACGTGGGTCCGGAGCTGACCAAAGTTGGGACTAAAGTAAAATTCGGAGTGGCTGCAGGCGTGGCTGAAGAATCCCCGCGCTTACGACCCGGGCACCGCCATGCCGCACTACCGTTTCACCGATCCGCAGATCGCCACGCTGGCCGGATTCCTGCAGGCGCAAAGCGGACGCTGATTTCCTCGCGAACGTACACCTTGACGCTGCTACGCCCGAGCAAGTCACCCACGGCAAGCGTCTGGTCTCCGACTACGGCTGCGCTTCCTGCCACGAAATCGCCGGCATCAAGAAGCCCGAGAACTTCGCGCCGGAACTCAGCCGCATCGGCAGCAAGCCGGTCACGCAACTCATTTTCCTGCCGGGCATGCAGCACACCCTGCCCGACTACATTGCCACCAAAATCAAGCAGCCCCGCGCATTTGCGCAGGGCCTGAAGATGCCGCAATATACCTTCACGCCGGCGCAGGTCGATTCGCTGACGACCGCTTTGCTAGCGTTGAACGACCGCTCCAACACGTTGCCGCCGTCACTGATGGTTGCCGGCCCTCATGACTCGGACTACCAACCGGCGGGCAAAGCCGGAAAGCTGATGACCGACCTGGCCTGCATCAGTTGCCACCGCATCAACGGTCACGGCGGAGACATGGCTCCCGACCTGACATGGGAAGGCAGTTCGGTCCAGCGCGAGTGGCTGGTGCAGTTCTTCAAGAATCCGGGCACGCTGCGTCCGTCGCTGATCCGCCGCATGCCGCGCTTCAACCTGACGGACGCCGAAACCACCGAACTCACCGACTACATCATGACCGTTTATCAGAATCCTGGGATCGATCGCGATTCAATGCCGCTGAGTGGTTACTCGCAAGGCGAGATCGAACTCGGCAAACAGCTTTTTTATGGCAAGTACTCCTGCCAGGGATGCCACATCGTCGACACCAAAATGGATAAAGGCTACATCGGTCCGACTCTGACCCAGGTTGGCTCGCGCCTCACCGCGGCGTGGATCTACCAGTGGATGAAGAATCCGCAGGCTCTGCGCCCCGGTACGACCGAGCCGAATCGCGCCATGAGTGATGAAGACGCCCGCGCCCTCACCGCATTCCTGATTTCGCAGAAGGGGAGAGGGAAGTCGCCGCTTCCTGCAAAAGCAGCGAGCAATGGGGCACCCCACCAGGAGGTGGCTAAGAAATGACCCGTTTCATGGTATTAATCGCCGCACTCGCCATTTCGCTGCCGACCTCCTGTTCGCGCAAATCCGAGTCCGCGCCGCTACCCAAGCCAACGGCCTTCGGCGCTGCGATCGTCGAATCCAGCGGCGGAAAGCAACTCGCCCAGACCGGAAGCCTGCTGCCGCAACCCGTGGTCGTCCAGGTCAATGATGAGCAGGGAACAGCGATTGCCGGAGCTCTGGTGGAATTCTCGGCGGTCCCGGGAGTGGTTTTTGATCCGCCGAACGGGCTCACCGACTCGAGCGGTCAAGTCACGAGCAACCTAAATCTCGGCGCTATGTCCGGCCGCTACCAGCTCGTCGCCTCGACGACAGATAAGTCTCATAAAAAGGTAGAACTGAAGCTCGAAGAGATCGCTCTCAGCTATCAGCAAACCCTCGGACGCCATCTCAACGATCAGTACTGCGAGCGCTGTCACAATCCGGAGTCAACGGTCGAACGCGTATCCAACTACGACAATCTGGAAGTCAAGCCGCATCCCTTCACTGAGGGCGACACGCTGAACAAGATGACCGACGCCGATCTCACTGCGATCATCAGCCACGGTGGGCCGGCCCTGAATAAATCGGCGCTTATGCCGGCATGGGGAAACACGCTGAGCAAATCGGACATTCAAGCGCTGATATCCTACATCCGCGCGATTTCTGATCCGCCGTCCCGAAGCTCTGGACCCGTCTATGCGAAGGACTAGTCTCCTCTTGCTGTTCCCAGGTTTCACGCCTCGGTGGTGACCCATCAGTTCTGCGATGTTCGCGTTCGAGGGAGAGTATCCATTTGCCATTGGGCGTTCCGGCTACTGGAATCAGCGCCCAGTCTCCGACTCAATGCTATGCCCCCTCGGATAACCCCAAAAATGCATAGGCCTAGACCCAGATAAATCGCGACATTTCGCTAGCTGCCCCTGAGCTGCCCTAGCAAACTGCATTTTGCCACTGCAATTCTTCCCAACCATGCCAGTTTCGGGCTGTGCTTTCCGCTATTACCGATAGAAGCAAAAAAGCGCTGCGAGGCGCCTAACGGAAACAGAGGCGCTGTTCTTTCAGCACTTTTGGGGGCAACATGATGTCACGCAAGGTTGCTGGTCGACTCTTCATCCTGTATCTCGGCGTTTCGGGCCTTGCTGCTCTGGCTCAGTCGCAGACGATAAGATCAACGTCCAACCTGCTGGGCAACGTTGCGACACCAAAGGTGCTATACGACTTTGGAAAACAAACAGGAGACCCTACCGATCCCGAGTTGGCCTATTGGGCGCAGGGTCTCGACGGCAATTTGTACAGCACGGCCCCTACCGGTGGAGTTTATGGGGACGGCGCCGCATTCTACTTTTCATTCAGTACTGGATTGGTCACGCTGGTGCACAGTTTCGCGGGCACCGACGGCTCCGCGCCTTTCGGTGGGTTAACCTTGGGGACGGATGGGAATTTCTATGGCACGACTAGCGCAGGCGGGGCAAATGGCGTGGGAACGGTATTCCAGATCAACGGAACCACGTTTGCCTTCAAAACACTGTACAGCTTCACCAACGGCACCGACGGCGGAAGTCCCTATGCGCCTCCGGTCGCGGGCCCGAATGGATTCCTCTATGGCACAACCGCCGCTGGAGGCGGCACCGTAAACTGCGGTACAGTGTACAAGATTACAACTTCGGGGACGCTGACCTCGCTGCATCAGTTCGCAGGCAGCGCCGGTTCCGACGGCTGCACTCTCTTCGCGCCACTGGCTCTAGGAAATGACGGCAATTTCTACGGGACGACGAACGCCGGAGGCACTTCCGTTTATCAGGCCGGTACAGTGTTCAAGATCTCCCCGTCCGGCACTCCGAAGCTACTCCACAGCTTTGCCAACGCAGATGGTTACCAGCCGAACGGTTTGGTGCTGGGAACTGACGGCAACTTCTATGGAACAACCGCTTCTGGGGGCACGGTTGGTTACGGCGTCATCTTCAAGATCACCCCAAGCGGTACCTTCACTTCCCTCTACAGCTTCGCCGGAGGAACGAGCGACGGAGCCCAACCCTACGCGGGGTTGGTACAAGCTACGAATGGGAAATTTTACGGTGTTACCACCTATGGTGGGGCAAATGGCTTCGGAACCATCTTCGGTGGAAGTGTGGCTTCTGGCTTTAGCGTGCTATACAGCTTCGTACAGAACACAACTGGAGAGACCCCATCGGCTCCGCTTTTCCAACGCACGGACGGTCTGCTGTATGGAGATACGTTTCGCGGCGGCTCGAATGGCGAGGGTACGTTCTTCAGCGAAAATCTTGGATTGCATCCATTCGTGAGTCTGTCTCCCACTTCCGGCAAGGTTGGGGAACTCATCGGCATTTTCGGGCAAGGATTCACTGGATCAACGGCCGTGTACTTCAGTGGAACCAGCGCGGCATTTAGCATCTTGTCCGACACCTATATCACCGCTTATGTCCCGGCCCGCGCGGAAACAGGATTCGTGACTGTGACCACACCAGGCGGAACTCTCACCAGCAACAAGAAATTCCGCGTCACCCCGCAGATTACAGGGTTTTCACCACCGAGCGGCCCGGCAGGAACGCCCGTGTCCATCACGGGACAGAGCCTTACTCAGGCCACAAAAGTCGCCTTTGGCGGAGTGTCAGCCACGTTTGCGGTGGATTCGGATCAACAGGTTACTGCCACTGTACCCACGGGCGCGGTCACAGGTCGGATCAGCATCGTTACCTCGGGTGGGACTGCCACCAGTGCCACAAATTTTGCGGTGACGCCATGACTGACTGAGACGTTCGGAAATCGAGATCCCTGGCCGAGAGATTGCTACTGCTGTAGCAGCCTAAAATCGATTCCAGCCCGTCATAAGGCTGGATTGAAGCTACGAGACAAAGGCTCCGAGCGGGCTTTTCGGGAGGGCAAGCGGAACACGCACTTGCAAGTTCGGCTGGAAGAAGCTCAACGACAAGTATCCGATCTTATCCGACTGGGAGAGGAGCTAGCGGATACCAGTCCACCGAGCTTTGTGGAAATGATCGAAATTACGAGCCGCATGCGTTCGTGGGCTGCCGATGCCAAGGGGGTGCTGGAACAGATTTCGGGAACAGATGAACTAGCCCGTCAATTCAGCAGAATTCGCACTTCAATAATGCCTGCTGATGCCGGGGCGGGTCCCAAGTACGAACAGCTTATCGACCTCACTCGTCAGCGAGTGGAAATCCTTCGCGCAATTCTAACCAATCTAAATCGACTAGCCGCTGATAAGAATCTGTCTCGGTCGGTTCGAGACCCATATCCTACGCAAGCCCGGCAATCAGCGGCCGAGGCTCTAAAACTTGCTTCGACCAGTCAGGGCGTCGAGAGTGAAGCAGCACTCGCGTTTGCCACGGCGGGCGATGCGGCGCGAGCCGAATCCTTGGCGCAAGACGTGAGCAAACGCTCCCCGCTGTGCACGCAGATACAGTCGCTTTGGCTGCCAACGATTCACGCACAATTGGAACTGGATAGAAAGAACCCAACTCTCGCCCTGAGTATCCTGCGAGCCGCTTCACCCATCGAGTTGGGGCAAATCGGGTTCTCCAACAACATTTCCTGCCTTTATTCGGTGTATGTGCGTGGAGAGGCATACTTGGCAGCCGGACAGGGCAGTGCTGCCGCCGCGGAGTTTCAGAAGATTCTCGATCACAGCGGCATCGTATGGAACTGCTGGACGGGAGCGTTGGCGCATCTAGGTGTGGCTCGTGCCAACGCCTTGCAGTCGTGAACCTCACAGGGAGCGCATGCCGATGCTGCCCGCACTCGGGCGCTAACCGCCTACAAGGATTTTCTCACCCTCTGGAAAGACGCCGACCCCGACATCCACCATCCTGAAGCAAGCCAAGGCGGAGTGCGCGAAGCTGCAATAGCTGGTCTGCGGCATATCCGTGTTCCATTGAGGTCAGAAGGCCATGTATTTTCATTTCGGTAGTGCATTTGTCCAGTTGGTGATTAGGGTTACGCTGGATGGCTCCTGACTATCAACAGTTTTATAAACGAGGAATCGTTTCCCGTCTGCGGAAACCTCAAAATCCGGAATGTCCGATTTGAAAGGGTGCGAGTATCGGCTACGTCTACTCCGCTCGCTGCGAGGCGGAGACTTGCGGCCATAATAACGTGGTCCTTGCCGAGGTAAAACAGTTGCCGACCGTCGCGGGACCAGTGAGGTTGATAGCTCTTGTCTTTCGATATCTGAACCTTCGTGCTTGCATTGGGAAATGGCACAACATAAACCTGCGCAACACCAGATTCGTTTGACACATAGGCAAGCCATTTTCCATCTGGTGAGAAGGCTGCATCCCATTGTTGCGAGTGGCTAGCGTTGAAGAGGGGATACGGTTTCTTCTCTCCAAATAGAGGGAGGACCCATAGGCTGAATTCACCCGCACTCTCGACTGGAGTACGTCGAACGATGAGGTATCGCCCGTCCGGCGACCACGATTCCGCATCAACGGCATAGTCAGAGGGCATAAATCTCCCCGCCTCTCCAGTCCCAGCCGCACCAATGCTGAACATCTGCGGAGGCCCAACACGATTCGAAGTGTAGAGCAATCGGCTGCCATCAGGAGACCAGAGCGGGGAATGGGCAATGAGCTTTTCGAAGCTTAATCGTGTCGCTTGATGACTGGCCACGTCGATCACCCAGAGATTGTCACTCCCGTCCTTGGCGTCGATTATTCCGAGGGCGACCTTTCGACCATCGGGCGAGACGCGCGTCTTGCCAAATGCAAACATGGTCGGGTCCGTAACAGCTTCCAGAAGCTTTCCCAACGAATCAACCCAGACGAGTTGAGCGAGCATTTGTGGCTTGGAGTGCATTGCTAGAATGCCTTGTTCAGAGGCCGAGAAGAGTCCGCGTTGTTGTGTGCCGAAGACGGGCACACCATCGGCAACCGCAACCGCACCACCCTTGAGTTCGAGACGGTCAGCATCGAAAGACTGCGCGATGAGAACCCCGTCCCGAACAAACAGCAGGTAGCCGGGAGAAAGGTACAGTGCATTCGTGTCGTTTTTCAGAATCAACTTTCGTTCTTTGCTGGCGATGGAAGCCGCATAGATGGCATTTTCTCGGCCTCGATTAAAGAATAAGAAGTGTTTTCCGTCTGGCAGGAAAACAGGCCAGCGGTGCGTCAATTCTCCAGCGGACTTGTCCATTTGCGTAACAGCAACGGGAGTGCCGCCAGCCTCCGACACTGAATACACGGGCACACCAGTGCCGGGAACAAATAGAATCGTTCCATTCGGACTCCAGCTTGCACCGCGCAAGGGAGCGCTATCGCAAATAACGAGAGGGCTACCGCCGTCAACAGAGATTTTGCGGAGTTTGGAGCCAGCGCTGAATCCAACCCATTTGCTGTCAGGTGACCAAAATGGATTTTCGGCTCCTTCCGTTCCCGGCAGGGGCTTTGCTGATAAGGAATCGATGCGCCGAACGTACAGTTGCCCACCCCAGCCGGGTGACACAGCGGAAAAAACAAGATATTTCCCGTCGGGCGAAAGAACCGCCGCGCCCCAACGGTCAAACTCTTTGCCATCCGGGGCGAGAATCAAGGACTTCGTAGTTTGCGGTAAGGGCGGAGTCATCCACCACGAGCGGATCAGCAAGAAGAAAGTTGAGATCGCAAGAACAGCAGCGATGCACCAACCCAGCCAACCACGGAGACTTTTGCCTCGAATTGCAGGGGCGGAGCTTCCTGCTGTAAGCGACTCGTCGGCGGAAATGGATTTTAGTTCGAGGGAGAGATCGCGGGCAGATTGCCAGCGGTCGTCGGGTTCTTTGGCGAGACAGCGGCGAATCACATGGTCGAGACTGCGCGGTGACATCGGTTTGATCGTACTGATCGGCGCAGGCTCCTTCTCAAGAATTGCGGATGCTACACTAAGTTGGCTTTTTCCATCGAACGCCTTTTTGCCCGTCACCATCTCGTACAGCACGCACCGAGAGAAAAGATGTCCGACCGAGCGTCCACTTCCTTCCCTTCCACTTGTTCCGGCGACATGTACTGAAAAGTACCAACAATCATGCCCTCTTCGGTCAGAACCTGCTGTGGTGCGGCAGCGGTCAGCGTTGCTAGCGAGGCATTATGTGAAGTTGGCCGCGCTAGACCGAAGTCAAGCAGTTTGGCACCCGATTTCGTCAACATGACGTTGCCGGGCTTTAGGTCGCGGTGAATGATGCCATTTCGATGTGCTTTGTCGAGTGTGTCAGCAATCTCTCGTCCTATCGTGAGAACTTGCCCAAGGGAAAGTGGACCTGTCACGAGTCGATGGGCAAGCGATTCCCCCTCGATGAATTCCATTACGAGGTACTCGATGCCGTCCTGCGATCCCACATCGTGAAGCGTACAGATGTTCGGATGATTTAACCCTGATATGGTTTTCGCTTCGCGCTGGAAACGTTGCTTTCGCACGTCATCGTTCGAGAAATGCGCAGGTAAGACCTTGATCGCGACAATACGCTCGAGCCGGGTATCGCGTGCGCGGTAGACCTCTCCCATCCCTCCCGCGCCAAGCGGGAACTGGATTTCATACGGGCCGAGCTTTGTACCGGGACTCAGGCTCATGATTGAAGCGAATTATAACCCTAGGAGCTTTTGTTCAGTCCCTTGGAACTGACCCGCTCGCGATTGCGGCATAACATTTCCCGCCAATGGCGTCCGACTCCCAACTTGTCGGCCAAACCATCTCGCACTACCGCATCGTCGAGAAGCTGGGCGGCGGCGGAATGGGTAGCCGAGTTTCTAGTGCTCTGACCGCAACAGATGAAGTGTGCTGCTGGGGAGCTAACTAATGACTTCGGCCAAACGGGAAATGCAAGTGGCGACTCCTGTGACATGCCGAATGGACACGTTGACACGATTTTTGATCCTTGCAACTTGAACCCGGTCCGTGTACTCGGGTTGCCCTAGTGGTGCGGGACGGGCTTGTCGCCTTAAAAGGCGCATTGAGCGGACATTCGAGAATTCTGGAAGGCCAATCATGGCATCATTTGCGGCTTAGCGCCTGTCGATCACCCCAGCCGATTCCAGCAAAGCCAGACACTGGATAGTGGTCATCCTCTTCCATCCTTTGTTCGGCAGAAATCGTCTCTCAATCAGCGGAATCGTCACATCACGCACTTCGAGAATGAACCGGGACAAATTGGGATCAGTAAGCCCTTCGTTGTCGTCAATGGCGAACTCGCCGAGCGTGTCGTGGCAGGCGACGAGTTCCCAGTGATCTGTAATCCCGACGATAACGACAGGCCGAACCTTGATCTCGGTGATGATGATGCCGTTCAACCGGAATTGGAAGTTCGTAACCACGTTTCCTCCTCTTCTCAATTGGCACTAACTGCTGCTGCTGGCGGGGTGACAAGGAAACTTGGAATGCTCGAACGATTCCTGCCTTGAGAGGACACGCTCGCAGATCAGGCATTTTCGCAATGATGCGCCCTCACCGCACACAACGAACACCTTGCTGTAGCTCTCATCGTTGCCAGCCCCGATCCGCCTGTCCCTGGTGTCTTGAGTCATTGTCCCGCTCCCGCTTGCTGGAATAGCTGCCCGGCATTCCCGGAAGGGGCAACAACAGCGGCATTGGAAGTCTCGTTGACTTCCTTCAGCATGCGGCAAACGCTCGCACGAGAGATGTTGTGCTTCTTGGCTACCTGAGTCAGGCTCAACCCAGAACGGCGATCCAACACGACCTGTTCGCGATCTACATCCAGCCGTGTCCGCCCGATCTGCCGACCTTCAAGCCGCGCTCGGCGCATTCCGGACTTGACCCGCTCAACAACGAGAGAGCGTTGCAGTTCTGCAATCGCAGAGATGATCGTCACGAAAAGACGCCCCATCGCGTCCCCAGTCGCCACACCTTCTCGGCGAGAAATAAATTCTATTTCCAAACTATCCAACTCATCGATCACTTGGAGGAAATTCCGAGTGCTCCTCGCAATGCGATCAAATGCCGCGACCAGCACGACGGAGAACTTCTTCCGCCGCGCATCTGCCATGAAAGCAGCAAGACCGGGACGGCGTGCCTTCTTTCCACAAACACCACGATCCTCGTATTCGTGCACGACCTCAAATCCTCGCTGTGCCGCCAACTCTCGGAGATCGTACAACTGAGATTCAACGTGCTGGTCCGGAGTCGAAACGCGGACGTAGATCGCTGCTTTTTTCATTGCTTGGGATTCTCCTATTCGGTTGTGACAACAACGGAGGAGGAATTGCGGAGCCGCTCAGTGGAGGCTTGGCATATTGCAAGTTCCGGGCTGAAAACGTCCATCACATTCCAGACGACATCGAACATCAATTGTCCCACCGCGTCATTGGACAACAGGCCGAGCTTCTCTTTGACCAACCCAGCCACGAGAAGCGAACCGGTCACACGTTCAAACGGATTCGGGGAGATCGAGTACCTACGCTGTGCTTCGATAAGGTCTTCCACTCTGCCGTCTTCTGTCATGTAGTCGTCTCGCAACGAAAATCCCCCCGTATATCTGTTCTACCTTTCAGGCTTCGGAAAAAGGTAGAAAGCGATCAAAAAAGCTTGGTAATGGCACGAAAATGTGACTCCCGTGCCATGCCCCAGAAATATTGCTCGTAGTTTCTACCCTTCAGGCCACATGCCACTGGTAGAACAGAAGCAGGAGGGCAACATGCCATTGAACAAGGAATACATTCGCGATGGTCAGCGCCGAATCATCGGCTCGGTCACGACCGGATTCACTGGCGCGTTCGACACTATCGTGCGTGACGAGTCGGGCCAGTTTCTTGGCCGAACAAGCGAACATTTCCAGACGACCCGCGATGACCACGGCAACTTAATCTCGATCAACAGCGCCGACCCCGGCCTGCTAATCAAGCGCAAATAGCAGCAAGCGTGCCCCCCAACGTCTCCCCATTTCTTTCCTTCTTCAATCGAACATCTGGGAGGCTACGTGAAACAACTGACTGACACCGTCGAGGGTCCGCTTTGCCGGGGAGGAGGCAAGCTCAAAAGAACGGAAGTCTTAGAGCGACTCGGCGTGGGAGACTTCGCTAGGGTCGCCCAACTCTCGGCTGAGGAAGCGTTCCGCCTCGTTCAGCGGAGGCTTAGCGATGAGAGTCAACACTTATGGGCTCGGTTCGACTCGGAACTGACGAAGCACGCTGCCGAAATCGACCTGCGACATCGGAGCGAAATCCAATCCCTCACATTTGCTGATCTTGACCGGATCGAGGGTGAGTTGAAGAAGGCGACGAAGGCAATCTCCTCCGCGTCAGGACTAGTCACCAAGTATCGAACCAGATTGCAAGAACTGTGCGAGAGTGCTGCGGGAAGGAAAACGCCGACCGCATGCGAATTGTCTAAAGCGAGGATCGGCTAATGAGGGATGAGATGGTCGAGCGCGGAGGAATTATCGCCGACCGCGAGGGCAACCTTGTTCCGCGTACTGATGGTAGATGACGAGCACGTCTGGATGCTGAAGATCAGGCCGAAGTCTCCGAAAAACGTGATGCACACTCGCACTTTGACTTGGGAGCAATACCAGAGATTCGGGTATGACTTGAAGTTCCCATGATCTGCTTCTTTAATCAGCACGCAAGCTTGAGACTTCAGCATTGGTAGAACGGAGGATCAGCTAAATGCCAAAACCCGCAGCGGGCAAGAAGAACAAATCCAAAACAGAAGCGCGATTGGGAATTTTTTGGTTGGTCAACGGCAGATTGCTGATCGACAGCGCCCCAGTAAGCGAGTGCGAACGGTACGGCGATCATCTGAACTACCCCGGCAGCCATATCCGCGTGTGGGAACGCTGGCAGCAGATTGGAAAAGCTCCAGTGGAGTCTGAATATGAAGAATGTGCTCGTGGCAGGGTGATGTGCGACATGAAAACTAAGCGGTTCACACTTCTTGCCGACAGATGCATCTTGAAACGGAAAGATTTGATCGCGGAGATCAAGAAGCAGTTGTGCCTGCCCAAGCAAACCTCGCTGGGTACTGACCCACATTATAGCTGCTTCCATTGTCTCCATGGGAACGCAGACGATGAGGCGTAGCGCGTTGGCAATCGCGATCTCCAAATCGAAGTACATGGCAGGCGTGCAATGTTTGAAGCGCCTATACCTCCTCGTGCATTCGCCCGAACTCGGAAGCGGCAAGACTGCCGCTGATTTTGCGCTGATGGAGCAAGGCCGCGAAATCGGTAAACCGCCGCGCGATGTCCTCGATATATCACAAGGAACTAAAATGTGCCTCCAGACAGGCGAAGTCGTGCCTAGGAGGGTCACTTTGATGACGTACCCTTCGGGCTGTCTCAAGCAGCCGTGTCCTCTGCCAAGAATTTGGCGAGAGAACGAATTGTTTTCAGTTTATCCTCGCTGAAACCGCGTAGCTCTTCTTTACTAACTCGGGTCTCGTACAAGAGTCTCCCAAATACTTGCGTCAGGTGCGAGTACCGATAGTCGTACTTACGGTCGATCTCTTTACGTCGTTGGGTTAAGTATTCCTGCAGGTCCCACAGGTCCGACGGCTGCTTGATCTGGCTGGCGATCTGCTTTGCTTCCTGCATCAACTCGTGAAGCTCCCGTTTCAGAACAGCGTCGAAGACTTTGCGCGCGATCGCTTTCTCTGATCTCGACCATGTCATATCGCTCGCGCTGGCATACCCGTAATGGATGGGAGATTGGGATGGGCTGCTCATGGGCTGATCCTCCGTCCCGACATTCTATCTCTGAGCCAGACATGGTTTCCACGGGGTGAATCCTTTTGGCGCTTCGGCTTCGCGGTCAGCCTCCTGAGTTTGGGCATCGCTTCTAACAGGCCGCCGAGTGCGTCGGGATAAACCGGCGTGGAGTAGCGAATGAAAGAGTCATACGGGGAAGGAGTAGCGTCCACTCTGGGCCCGAGTCATGCATGGCGAGCCGTGAGGCAGCTGTTCGGACTCTGGTGCCTTCTCACTGGCTTCCTGATATTCAGGGGGCAGCTTCATGCCTCGAGTGCTGGGTGTTCTGCTGATGATTTCTGGCCTAGGTTGGCTCATGTATCTCGTGCCGCCGCTCGCGGTCCGTTTATTCATGCCCTACATCGCCGTCGCTTCAGCCATCGGGGAGATCCCTTTGGAGCTGTGGCTCATCGTGATGGCGGTGAACGCCAAACGATGGAAACAGCAAGCCAGCGCAGCGGCGCTCCGAAACTAAACCGTTGTAGAGCTGGCCGCGGGGAGCACACTGGCGGCCGTATTGGGCCTGGGCTTGGGGAGTGGTGCGAACAGCACCATTTTCACAACAATGGACGCAGCAGTGCTTCGCCCTGTTCCGTACAAGCGAGCGGAGCACGGCGGCGAATGAACACGACACTCACAACAATAAAGATGCCACCGTCAATCCTTGAATTCATTCCGATATTCTCGGTTCTGGACAGCCGGCGCATTTACATGCGCCTATCGACATCTGGCCAGTCAGAGTCGACCGTACCATCTCGTGTGATATCCCACACTTCGTTCGGTGAACCGTAACCGCGACGATAGGCCTGGCCGCAGATTTCGTACGGCTTCAAGTCCGTCGAACCCCACTGACTAGAGGCGGGCGGCATACGGCAAGAACAGTACAGGATCCATCCCGCGGCGCCATGCGCGGTGAGCGGGATGAGGTACGATCCGTTGCGATACGGGCTGAAACTTGGCAGATATCGAGTGCGGCATTTCGGGCACTCGACGCAATGGCGAAGACGAGACATGAAGATTGAGACCACGGTTTGATCGCAACCAGTTGTGGTGCGTCAGAAATAGCGGCTACTGCGCATGCTCACTCAGGTTCACGATTTCGTTAACGGGCTGGAGCTTTGCCCCCGAAAAACCGGCGCACGAGAAACGTCGCTCTGAATGACGCATTCGGTCCGGCACCACAGCCCTGCAAGTCAGTGACAGCCTGAAGTGAGCCCAGAGGTTGTCCCAGTTGTACTCAGTCCAGCTGCAACCCGCTCTTTCCCTGCACAAAGTGCATGCCGATCTCGGCGTTGCCCGCCCTGACAACGAATGACCGATTGAGAGAAGAATCGGCTCTCGGCTTGGCAGAAATTCTTCGTATCGAAAGAGAACCCCTGGGGCGTGCCGTTTTTGCCGCCCCACGGCATCTTGTTCCTAAGTGTGCATGGTTTACTTTTGAGGAATCGAACCGACCGGAGACCAGCACATACCAGCGGAACGAATGCCCTTATCGCTCGAAGTGGGCGAGTCCGAATCTCTGCACATGCTGGTTGCTAACATTCGCGGGTAAATTGGATTTCGGGCATGTAGGCGCGACCTCTGCAACCGACCTGCCCATGCTTTGGTGTGCAGGGGTTGCTAGAAAGGCGTGGATGTTGCCCGCATCCGGCCCGCCGAGTACGATTGCCATGCCCGAGATTTGTCCGCGCTCGTTGATCTTGTTAGCCATGACTGCGCAGAGGTTGGAGCTGGCAGGAAACAGCGTGTTAAGGTCAGTCATCACGTTATCCTCCCAGATGAAGGCATCGGACCAGTCGAAGCTGGAGTCCCAGTTGCTTCCCACCGCTTGGCCCTGGCTGTTGATGCCAGTGGCTATGCCGCCAAAATCCCCCGGCAGAAGGCCGAGGGGGGTGAGTGTCTGGTTCTGCCACAGCGCGCCGGTTTGGGTTGTGCCGTCAGCGCTGCCGACTGTCCCAACAATTTGGTTCTGGTTGTTGTTGCCATAGGCGAGAGCGCCAGTTCCGAGGTCTTGAAGCGTGGTGAGAGTGCCGTTTGCCCACGATGCGGCATGAATCGTCGCACCGCTGCAGGTTCCCGTGTCGCCTACGGCTTGGCCTTGATCGTTGATCCAAAATGCGTCCCCGTCTGGATCGCTACCCGTAGGAAGAGCTTGGGCTTTATATATCCCATGGTTGCCTTTTTCCCACAACACCGGCAGCTGAATCCGATTATTAGTTGTGCCAGCCGGGCATGAGGAGTCCACAATGCCGTTTTCCGCGAATCCCACGATTTGTCCACGGTTATTGATCGCGCTCGCCTGCCCGTTATTTCCGCCGAGCGTCGGGAGAGCGCTCATGTGGAAGAATTGCCAAAGAAAAGGGCGGCACGTAAGGTGTGTGCCGAAGCCGCAAATGTCTTCGCCGTTCGGGTCCAGGACAGCCGTTTCGGAATCACCTACGACCTGCCCGAAGTCGTTGATCTCGCCCCAGTTCATCCAAGTGTTCGATCCTCCGAGAGTGCCGAGGTCGGTCTTGAGGCCGGCGACGTCTATCAATGCGCGTCCGTTTAGAAGTTGACCGAAAATGAGATCCTGCTGCCCCGGTGGCAGGCTCCCGGCCATGATCTCGGTCCAGCCCTCATTATTGACGGACATGGCACAACCCAGATTGTCATTCCCCTCAGCGCCCAAATCGGTGACTCTGTAGCTCGCTTGAGCGACCGCATTGCTGAAGCAAACCAGAACAATCGTCGTAACCCACAGTATCCAGAAATTTCGCAACGGTCTTACTGCGCTCATGTCTTCTCCTTTTCGCCCGGTGAAAGTCGTGGTGCTGAGATGACTGGCGATTTACGTCAGGTACCCGTCGGCTGCTCGGACAGTTAGCGTGACATTGAGAGCAGAACTGGCTCGCCAATTCACAAATCTCTGCTGAGCGAGAACTGAGGGAGCATGTGGTGTTCCACGTTCACAACGATTACGTGAGACAACAGGCCCGATACTTCAGAGTTCGAAAACCAGCGGCGGAATGACAAACTCCTAGGACGATCGCAAGACGGCAAAAGCAGATGTTTCTCCAACTTCTCATACACATTGGCGAGCGCCTACGAAATTCAATGGATTTTCATATCGTTGAGCGCGTTGTTAAATCCCTCTTGACGCTCTGACCGTTGCCATACATACTGGTTGGTATGTTGGCAGCACGCAAGAATCCGAACCGTAGAGCGGCCCGGCTTCGCGATCCTGAGCGCACGCGGGAGCGCTTGCTGCAGGCGGCATCCCGCGAGATATACCGATCGGGCTTCCAGAGTGCCGGCCTGGGCACAATTCTGACCTCAGCCGGTGTCACCAAAGGAGCGCTGTACTACCACTTCAATAGCAAGGAAGCCTTGGGATATGCAGTCGTCGAAGAGGTTATCGCCCCCGATGTTTACGGCAAATGGGTACGGTCCTTACAGCGCGTCAAGGACCCTATCGACGCTTTGATCGGCGCTGTTCAGCGTATCCCCGTTCGGCCCGAGGATGTGCGGGGTGGCTGCCAGCTGAACAATCTGGCGCAGGAAATGTCTCCTCTTGACGCGGGATTCCGGAAACGGCTGGCGATAATCTTCGGTGCCTGGCGCGACGCCGTTGCCTCCACTTTGCGAGAGGGCCAGATCCACGGAAGGGTTCGCCGCGAAGTGGAGCCCGCTGACGCCGCTGGCTTACTGATCGCGATGGTCGAAGGCTATGCTTCGCTGGCAAAGAATGCCCAGGATCCGAAACTAATGAAAGCGGGGATCAGAAACATCGTGGACTGGCTACGGTCTCTGCGCCCGTCGGGCAACCGCAAGCCTGTCTGATCGCATCGGTTCTAATGTATCGTACATACCAACCGGTTTGTCTGTTCAGGGCAGTCAGCATCGCAAAATCGGGCGAAGCGCTTCAAACTTCATCCTGAAAAGGAGTAACGAACAATGACGAGGATCGCAGAATCTCGCAGGGAGCTGCTCGCGACGGGAACGTGCGCGCTGGTGGGTGCCCTGAGCCTGACGCGACGAGCAAGTGCCGGCGGATTCCCAGAGCAGAACTTCGCGAACGAGACGCTTGTCCGGAAGTGGTACGCAGCCTGGGAGCAGAAAGCCTGGGGCCCGGTCGATAGCCTCCTTGCCGATAATTTCACCTTTTCCAGCGCGGCCGGCGATGACCACATCAGCAAGAGCACTTTCAAAACGCGATGCTGGGAAACGCAGATCGATTTCATCGGACATTTTGACCTGGAGCGAATCACCACTGGCGCGGAGGATGCTTTTGTGAAGTATCTCTGCCACACCAAGGACGGTAAATCGTTCCGGAACGTGGAGTATCTCCGAATCATGAACGGAAAGTTGCAATCCATTGAGTGTTATTTCGGCGCGCAATCCAGCTTTCCGTCAGCAGTGAGCACTGGGCAGAAGTAACCTGCGGGCCTGGAAGGTAGGGCGTGGGGTGCGGATCTGACCAAATCACCGGGGATTTTGAATCCACAATTCAACGGCCCCCAACCCATCGACGTGTTTGTCGTTCTCGCGGGCAGGTGGTCAGACGGATCCGATGCTCCGGTTATGTACGACCATTTCATCTGGAGGCAGTGCACTCGTCATTCTCACTTGCGGGTAGCAGGAAATCGAAAAATGAGAGAGCAGGGGGTTCCATTCATGAGCGCCCTTGGAAGTCAGGATGAGATGTTTGTTCAACAAACTGCGCGCGCAAATGCGGACGTTTCGACCAGGCCACTGCAGGGAGCTACGATTCGCTCCACCAAGAGTAGGCTCGAGTACACTCATGAATCGGCAGCGGACGAGTTTTGCGAAGCAGCGGATCCATCATTGCTTCCGGCAATGCGACTCGATGCCAAAGACCTCATGCGAGTCTTGCGGCAGTTGGAGGTCATAGCGAAACGACGGGCCCCCCGAATCGCGTTCAAGGCAAAGGGTAGCATCCTACTCTTGGATTTGGCCGACATCTTGGCAGTGCAAGCCGAAGGTAATTACGTTTCGTTGCAACACCGACCTAATCCCTATTTGGTGCATGAGTCCCTTTCGTCCATGGCGGAGAAGCTCAAACCCTACGGTTTTATTCGTATCCACCGCTCGGTCGTCGTGAATATTTCGGCGGTGGAGGAGATCCAACCCTTACCGACCGGGGAGTACAGGCTGCGTGTAAAAGGCGGGAAGGAGTACTTGGTAACGCGTACATACAAAGACAACCTCAAAGATCTGGCTTCATTGTGGGTAGGATCAGAGCGCCTACCCGGTTAACAGGCAGCCACACGTATTATCTCGTTATCCATCGTTGCATTCCCGATTCGTTCCTCACGAAGAGTCAGTCCCTAAAACCGCGCGGCAGAATAAAAGCGGAGGCAGCAAATCTCTCACCGTCGCCGGCGCGCAGCATGCAAGAATTTTCATCTTGACAGTCCCGCCCGGGAAGGGCCAAGCTGCATTCCAATAAGGACCCACAACGTATCTAAGGTCGACGCCAACCTTATTTGTACCTATGGGCCATTTGTGATTCGCTGCGGACCGTGCGGAGAATCTGGCAACCCAGTCTTGGGCATAGGAGTTCGGAATGAACACTCGTCGCGTTCTATGCTTTGCAACCTTACTTGTGGCTGTTCTGTGCGCTCCCGTAGTTCCATCCCGCTCGGCTCAAAAGATCTCGGACACCTGCGCGAAGTGTTCTCCACCTCCTCCGCCGCCGCCCACCGTGGGCGAGTTTGGCGGTCCGCTCGCAGGTCTATCTTCCACCGAGACAAACCTGTTTGATTTCGGTTACTTCACTTATGTCATCAAGTGGGATCCGTTTCGCGGCCTGGGACCAGTCTCAACGAAGACCGGCTGTTTCACTTGCCACGGAGCCGGCACCGACGTTCTTACCGGAACTGCTGGAGACACCAGCAACGTTACGGGGACTCGCTACGGCAAATGGAATCCCGATGAGACCTTCAATTACCTCGACGGAAACGGAACCTATCCGGAAAATGAAGGCGGCCCGATACTTCACAAGATTTCGAATGCGGCGTTCGGAACGCTCCCCAACTGCAATATCATGACCATCGCTTCCGAAGGCGCTGCTGAGTCGGGCACCACGGTAACCATCACCACCACCGCTCCCAGCGGATTCGAAGTGGGACAAAACGCACAGATCGGAGGCGTCCCCATCTCCGGATATAACGGCATTTTCCCGATCCTCAGCACACCGACGAGAACATCCTTTACCTACACGGCTCTGATTACCGGACTCGCTCCATCCGGCGGAGGAACGGCGCAGAACCTCCCCAATGAAATCGTGCCCATCGATGCCACCGTCGTGAGCACGGTGCGATCGCCACAATTGTTTGGTATGGGATTGATTGACAATATTCCTGACTCGGCCATCCTTGCCAACGTCGGCGTCTCCAAACCCTACGGCATTACCGGCATCGCCAATATGGTCCCGGACGAAAACGGTGTCACTCGTCCCGGAAAATTTGGCCAGAAGTCCAGCACGGTCTCCCTCTTCCAATTTAATTCGGATGCAGAATTCAACGAATTGGGCATCACCACTGCCGCTGGACCTTTCGGCGTAGCCAGTGCGTTTAACCCGAACGAGCATTTACCTCAGGGCAAGCCGTATCCATCATTCTGTCAACCCGACACGAACAGTCCCGAGGACGTGAATCAAGCGAACATGATCAAGATGACTCAATTCGTTGCCCTGTTGGCCCCCATTCCTCCCCAGCCTCCGACCTCGCAAACCCTGGCGGGGCAGCAAGTATTTGAAAACATCGGTTGCAACGTTTGCCACATCGAGAGTTTCACTACTCAGCAAAACGTCAAAATCAGGAATACATCGGGCGGCCTGACGGAGATCATCGCCCCTCTCAGCAATGTCACCTTTAACCCGTACTCCGATTTCTTGCTCCACGATTTAGGCAAAAACGATTCCGGGGGAATTCCGTATCAACCCCACGGAACCGGTCAAGCGACTCTCACCATGTGGCGGACCGCGCCCTTGTGGGGACTATCGAACATTCTCGTCAAGGCCGGCGGATTGACCCATGACAATCTTCCGGCTACGATTGATGCCGCCATCCGCAGGCATGGCGGAGAAGCGTCTCAGGTCATTACTGCTTACAAGAATCTAGACAGCACCGACTCCGCCAACCTGTTGGCATTCCTGAATTCCTTGTAAGTGGGTCCGCCGAAACTAGGAGACAGCGACAGTCCGACTGCTGGTAAATGAGTCCAATGGGGATTTTTCAAGAACTGAGGGCATCTCACCGGCTACTTTTGTTTCGGGATGATCACCGAACCTCCAGTCCAGCGCGGAAGGTATAGCGCGGCGGGTGTTTTTGTAGGCCCAGAACAGCAGCACGTCTGACTTCTTCAGAGCGGCCAGGCGCTTGATAACATCCTGCAGATCAATCTCTCCCGTTAGCGTCCCACCCGCTTTCACAGTAATCTGACTGGGCCCGGGATCGTCCACCGGATGTACCTCGAGCGCCTCTGAGTTTGGCTTTACTGCTGCGAAGACCATGCTGTACCTGTTGCCCCACGGCAACTCAGAGCGATAGATTTAAGCTTGTTCGCAGCGCCGGATGTGACTGTGACCCGCAGGTGAAAAGGATTTTCACGACTCCGCGCAACGTCTCTCCCCGGCTTTGGCGTGTTTTGCGCGAATCCTATGTTTGGAACTTGGAACTGCTGCAAGAGACAAGATGGCATGGACCAGTGTAGGCATACCCGATTGGACACCGGAGCGTATAGGCGGAGCACGATAACAAGCGTAACTGTTGAAATCAGAGATAACGCTCAGAAGCCCTTGGTCCAAGGATTTTGAGTGCGATCGAGATTAACGCCAACAATCGTTATGGCGTATTGGTGCAGCCTGAAATGGAGAAAGGGCGCTCTCCGTTAGCGAGTATTCGCCCCATCGGGCAGGTCGTTGTAGCTCGGATTTGGGTAGTGTCCTGACTTGCCAGTCAGGGCTTCCGAAAGCCTTCCGCGTTAGCGTTGATATAGCGAGCCCGACGTATAATGTCGGCGTTCGGAGGGCTGCCATGTTATCTGAGATGCCGACCGGCGCTGGCGCCCGACAGCCGCCGCGATCTGCGGCGCCCCTTCTCTACGCAGGTGCTGCGATGTTCGTCCTTGTCGTGCATCTTGCCACTAACGGCACCCTCGGCTTCCACACCGACGAGCTCTACTACATCGATTGCGGCCGGCATCCCGCACTCGGATATGTTGACTTTCCGCCGATAGTTCCACTGCTGGCGCGTCTGGAGACGAATCTCCTGGGAGCCACACCGTGGGACCTCCGCTTGCTCCCAACGCTGCTCGGTGCGTTCATGGTTGTTCTTTCGGGTGCGTACGTGCGGCGCCTTGGTGGCTCGCTCCGCCTGCAGGGCCTCGCCCTATTGATCGCCGTCACGGCACCCTACTTCCTCGGCGCGAACTGGGTCTATCAGACCGTGACGTTCGATGAGGTGACCTGGATGGTCACGTTCTACTGGTTTCTGTGTTTGGTCCAAGAGCATCGCCCCAGGTACTGGATCTACCTCGGCCTCTCGCTCGGCATCGGCTTCGAGGTCAAGTACACGATCGGCGGTCTGGCGGCTGCCATCGGGATCGCCATCCTGCTTACTTCCGCGCTGCGCTCGGACCTGCGGACGCGGTATCCGTGGATCGCGGCGGCCCTCGCGCTGCTCATCTGGGCGCCGAATCTTGCGTGGCAAGTTGCGAAAAGTTTTCCTTCGCTCATCTACATAGTCAACCACCAGGGCTCCGGCGGCGGCGTTGTTGCCAACCTGATCCTGATCGCGGTCTATCTCTTCTTCTTGATTCCGCTCTGGGTGGCGGGATTGGTGTCGCTGTTTCGCAGTGCCACCCTGCGGCCCATCGGGATCGCATGCCTTTTCCCGCTCGTCCTTTTCATGTTCGTGGGCAAGTCCTACTACGCGGTGGGCACCGTGCCGATCGCACTTGCTCAGGGGCTCATGGCGGTCGCCTCCGTCAAACGGCCAAAGCTGCGCACCGGTTTCCAGATCGCAGTCGCGGTTGCGTGCGCGCTCCAGTTGCTCACGTTTGCTCAGCTGACGCTCCCCATCACTAAGCCGGACCGGATTCACTCGCTCGGCCTCGACGCCAAGAACGAACTCTTCAAGGACAGCGTGGGATGGGAGGACGTCGCCCACCAGGTGGAATCGATATACGGCGATCTCCCCGCCTCGGAGCGAACTGGAACGATCATCATTTCGGCCTTTTACGGTGTTCCAGGGGCACTGCAGATCTATGGCGACAAGAGATCGCTGCCCGTCGTCGTCAGCCCTCAGCTTAGCGACTGGTACTGGCTTCCCGGCAATCTGGTAGCGACGAACGCGCTGATGGTCGACTACGAGCCATCGGACGTCGCCTGGATGTGCTCATCTGCGACTCTCGTGGGGCACCTGACGGTCCCCTATGGCGTGCAGGGCCTGGAGCAGGGAGCGCCGGTCACGTTCTGCGTGCTCAAAGTTCCGATCCCGCAAGCCTGGAGCCAGCTCCGCAACTTCGCTTGAGGACTGTCACGCACGGCGGTCGGAGTCCCGTCAGAGGCGCGCTCTTCATGCCTAACCTTGGACATTCCAAATCTGAAGGGCCTGCCTTAGCCTCCTTAATTCACCAGAACTGAGATTTTGTTTGCGAGGATGTGCGCATCGGGCATTTTGAGGGGCAGAGTCGTCGAGGTCATGAGCTTGGTGCGGGACGGTTCGGCGTCGCGACCTGAGAGAGAGGATTTTGAACACGGCTCCGCAGGAACCAGCGACGGGGAGTTGAGTTGGGAAGTAAGGAAAGGGATCAACCGCTGTTGACGGCGAGGGCGGCGGAGCGGAACAGGTTCTGAAAGGGCCAGCCGCTGGCGAGATGGAAGCGGACGCAGCGGGCGGTGTGGCGGACGCGAGCGCCGATTTTGAAGAGTTGGGCGCGCAGAGTTTCGATCTGCGCCGAGCGCCAAGGCTGCGGCAGGTGCTGGCGAAACAGGTTGACCAGATTGTAGGCGAAGCCATACAGCAGCAAGCGAAAGGCGTTGGCCAGAAAGCGATGACAGCTCAACCGGTCGGCGCGAAAACCGTTTTTGAATTCCTCGATGCGGTTTTCACACTCGCCACGGTCGTTGTAGAAGGCAAAGACCTCCGAGGCGCGACCGCTGCAGTTGGTAATCACGAAGCGCAGATTGGTTCCGGTGGCGGTGTGCTCGGCTTTGTAGCAGATGCGGCGCTGGCGCGGCCAGCTGCGGGCGCGATGACGGAAGCTGGAGTAGTGGCGCTGGGGTAGTTGGGTGCGGCGATAGCGCTGTTTTAACTGCTTCTGGAGCGGTTCCGCCCGACGTTTGAAGACGCAGTTGGCGGGGATGCCGAGGGCATATTCGAGAGCAAAGAACTCGCAGAACTGGTAAAGCAGGGGCAGCGCAAAACCGGCGTCGCCGCGCAGTTTGATTTTCACGCCGGGAAATGCGGCCTCCAGTCGCGGCACCAGACGCACCAGCATGGGCACGATGCGGGCATGGCTAGAGGCATTTCCCGCACGCAGGCGTGCCGCCAGCAGGCATCCGCTGTGGCGCTCGAAGATGAGCATGGGGTGGTACATGTGCTGGCCGTAGGCGCCGTTGAAAAAGCTGAGCTGCTGCTGGCCGTGCGTGGGATCGTCGGTGGAATCGATATCCAGCAGGATCGCGCCGCGCTGGCGCACTTGGTCGCCGCAGAGACGGATGAACTGCTCGACCAGAGCGTCATTGAGGTGCACCAAGTCGCGGGCACAAGGCGCGTTCTCCCAGCGGCTGAGGGTAGGTTGGGAACCGAGTGGATTGCCGAGTTTCTGATCGGCGACGATCTGTAGCATGGGATCGTGGCGCAGGCGGTCGGCATCGTTGGCGTCTTCGTAGCCGGCGACGATTTGGTAGATGCGTTGTCGCAACAGTTCGAGCGAGTCGTGACGGACACGCTCGTTCTCCCGCGGATCACTGAGCAGCGCGGCCAGATCGCGGGTCAGATGATGGCGCTCGTCGAAGGCGCGCAGCGGCAGTAGGCCGGCGTCGCTGGTGATCTGCCCGCCGGAAAAATCGGCGCGAACGGGTTGATGACGGTAGAAGGAGAAGGTCAGTTGTGGTAGAACATTTTGTACCAAGCGATGGATGCTCCGAAAGGGAATGCTGGGTGCCGAAACCCAGTGTTCATCATTCCTTTTAGAGCATCCTTTCTTTTTTGGCTAGAGACTGGGTGAATAATCCAGGTTAGCGGTTTGCGTGGATGGCCGGTGCGGATCTGAAAGTTGTCCACCTCGCCCGGATGCGAGGACGCATGGACCGATTTTCGCCTTCTCGACTTTGAAAAAATTAGGAAACGCAACTAAAGGGCCATGCTGTAATGGCGATACTATATGACTTCACCAGAGCGCCTCGAGGCAAGTGTCGACTGCGAGCATGACTGGCGCGGGCTCGCCGCCCGGATCTTCGGGACTATCTGAATAGCGGTTCGCATGAAACGATGTTTGAGAAAACTTCGCGGTCGATATGACCACCCGCCTCTTCCGCGAGTAAGGGGCAACGAATTCGTTCTGCTGATTTTGCCCCTCTTGACGTTGGCCTGCTGCGGTGCGCGAATCGCTCGTGCGCAAGCGCCTTTCTCGCCATCCAGCAGTGTCTCGAGGATGACTGACCCCTGCATCGATCCATCGACACACTCCGCGATTAAGGAGGCCCTTCGCCTAGTGTGTTCAAGAGGGCCTGTGCCTGCGGCGAATCAACCCGCCCAGCGAGCCATCGTGATCGGATTCCTCGGCGGCTTCACGAAACGAACCGATGCGAAGCACCCCGAAGTCGTATTTGCGAACTACCTGCGCAGCCGGTATGGACCGAATGTTCAGGCCGCAGTATTTAATAATCACGAGACGAAAGAAGCTTTCGAACTCATTCGTGGCGGAGTCGATCTAGATAAAAATGGTTCTCTGGCCTCCACTGAAAAAGACGGAGTGAAGATCATTCTTTACGGGCACAGTTGGGGCGCAGCGCAAGTGTTGGAGTTCGCCCGAGAACTGGAGCGGCATTCGATTCCCGTGGCTCTGACGATTCAGATCGACAGCGTTCACAAGATGGGACAGAACGATCGTACGGTGCCTGCTAACGTGGCACGGGCGGTGAATTTCTACCAGAGGAAAGGTTTGACGCCAGGACGGCCGCTGATCGTCGCGGAGAACGCCGAACGAACAACGATCCTGGACAATCTCCACATGACTTATAGACACGAAGAAATCCAGTGCGACAACTATGGCTGGTTCTCCCGAGTTTTCAATAAGCCCCACCACCAGATCGAGAACGACCCGCGCATCTGGAACCAGATTGTGACGCTCATCGATGCCGAACTCTTGAACGCGAACAACCTCGAAGCACAACCTGCGTCGCACGCCGGTCCCTTCTCGACTCTGTCACTTTGCCAGCAGCTAACGCGCGCTGCAAACGATTGTCATCAGGCCATAAGCGCTCATTGAGGGTTTTGATGGTTATCGAGATTTTTCGCCAACTTGCCATCCTTGCGCTACTTTGTACAATCGCAATCCGCAGTACCGTGTCCACCACTGGACGCCGCCCCGATGTAGGCGTGAGGTGCCGACAACGTGAAGAGTCGCTTCAGGTGCCGGAAGAGACTCAAAAAGTGACTATTTGCGCTCACGCGGATGGCCGAAGAGTGCGTCCTTGTCTTAATACGTGCAACTCAGTCTCTGGAATGGTACACCGGGAAAAGCCGCAATCTAGGCAGACCAGGAGCTTCGGGTATGCAAAAACGTGCGGTTTGTCCTTGCTGGAGAAATGAATGGCCATCTCAGTAGCAAATTCCACCTGATTGGCCGACGCACATACCGTACAACTCATAACCGCTCCTAAAAAGTCTGCTGTTGCAGCCTCACCCGATCGACAATCTGCCTGAGCACGACTGACTGTAATTGTCGTCACTCTTAGGGCCTGCTTTCTTGATTGCCGCTCAAACGGTTGCTGGCGGCGTTAAATGGCCGTTACATCCATTGATCCGCCTTTTTCGAGTTCGGCTCCCTGTTGCTAGCGGGTTCTCCGCATCGAGGAGGCTGCTGGTTCGGCCCTGCCCTAACCTAAATGTTAGGGCCAAGCGCTTTTGTTAGAACCGGAGAATCCTTCCCGGGGTACCGTCTAGGTTCTACGCGGCAGTTCCTGGTCGCGAACGCCGCCGCAGAATCTCTTCGTAAAGCCGCCAGAATTTCTCCACTTCGGCGTCGTTCAGCACCTCAGTACGAGCGAGCGCGAGGACGCGAGCCAGAGCCTGCTTCAGCTCCTCATCTGTGTAAACCGCTGGGTCTGCCGTTGGATTGGTCATTCGCTCCCTCCTGCAGAGGGCGTAGAGTCTCCATCCGATGCACTTAAGTGGCCCTCTGCATCGCGCGGCGCAATTTATTGTGTTGATAAGTCAGAAAGCAGGTCCGGCAACGCAGGATCTAGCGCGAGGGTGCGCCATTCCCTTATTGCACGTTGGTGTATCACGCCTGCGTAATGCCACAGCAGTCGGCAACCCCACCGTGAGTGTAATTAAAAGTGGGCGTTGAACTTCTGCGAGTCGCACCCCAGATTCCTAAATCATCCTGATCATCTGTTGAACTTGAATTTCCCACGTGCGTCAGCGACCCTGCACGCGGCCTGTCTTTGCCACAACAATCAGCCACTTCTCCGCATGATTAGGGATTTCCCTAGTAGTGCGCGCTTCGACTCAAGATTAGGTTGTTTGAGAATTGGTTCTCTTCCCGCAGGGCTGGGGTTTTGGAAAACTCGCCGCGCCTCGTCATGACCGAGGAAACAAGAACCTGACTGCAGGTGGAATCTCATCACACGTCCAAGGAGAATGACATGGCCACAGTAGCGCCCGCAACACCCGCAACATCCACGGAACGCGATTGGACGAAACCAAAGGCGATGGCAATTCCGAAGGAGGGATACTTCGAAGTTGAAGAAGGACGCTACGGACCGGTCTTTCCCAGGACCCCCGCCTGCTACGGCTTTTCAGTCGTCGCAAAGGTTAAGCCTGGCAGAGAGAAGGCGATCCGCGAATATGGGAAGAATATTGAGGATGCTGTGAGCGCCGATCCCTCCGTACTCGCCCCGTTGAAACTGCACTATCTCCGCTGGATCTTGTTCGACGTCGGCTCGGGATTGCACTTCATGTATCAGGGCATCTTCGACACTGATTTCGATAACTATCTCGAGGACGCTGTGGCGCTTTTTGTTAAGACCGGCATTACCACGGTTTTCGTAAACCTCGAAGGATGGCCAGAGGACTGGAAGACGAACGTGACAGCGGTCATCAAGTTTTTTCGCGATCATCAGTGTCCGAGTTTCCTGGAATATGGGGAGTATCCATACGTGACCGCCGACGAAATCAAAAAGGCCCTCAAGCTGAAGGCGGCTTTTAGCGACATGCTCGACCTCATGCAGTAGCAAAACTATTTTTCAGGCGCGATGGAGAGAGCCGTGGGCATCTTGCAGCATTCGCACGGGATTTCGGGTGATCTGACCGAACGAGGAGAAGAATCAGATTCGCTTGAGCTTGGCGACATTCAACATTTCCTGATGGCGAGACCACCTGCACTCGCAGCGCGCTACGAGTTTTTAACATTTGAGAACGCGACCGGGGGACGTGCATGGCTGGCCGGCCTGATCGACAAGGTGGGCACTGCGAAGGGAGTAGGGTCGAGCCAACTTGACTCCAGATGGGTAACCGTCGGGCTGACCTGGAACGGTCTTAGCTCACTTGGAGTGGATGAAGCTGACTTGGCGACCTTCCCTCAGGAATTTCGTCAAGGGATGGCTGCCCGAGCGGAAATCCTTGGACTCACAGGCGCCAACCGGCCAGACGACTGGGTTGGCAAACTTTCAAGTCCGAACCTGCACGCCATTGCCATACTGTTCGCCCGCGATGTCGCCGAGCGCGAGCGGTGCCAGCAGGAGCATGCCAGCTATCTAAAGCAGTGCGACGGAGTCGAAGTTCTATCAGCGCTAGATCTGGAAGCGATTCCTCCGTTCGACTACGCGCACGAACACTTCGGCTACCGCGATCGGCTCTCTCAGCCGGTCATCGAGGGAACTGGAGTGAAGCCTCCACCCGGCTCTGGCCCGCCGATCAAACCGGGCGAATTCTTTCTTGGCTATCGCGACGAGGAAGGTCCTCCCACCGGAATGCCGCGGCCGGAAGTTCTTTCTCGGAATGGCAGCTATGTTGCCTATCTGCGAATGGAAGAGCACGTCGGCGCATTTCGCGATTTTCTCCGAGCCCATGGCGAAACACCGGAACAGCAAGAACTCATTGCCGCCAAGCTGATGGGACGATGGCGAAGCGGCGCTCCGCTTGTCCTGGCACCGGACAAAGACGATCCAGAACTTGGTGCCGACTCTCAGCGCAGCAACGATTTTAACTACGCGAAGATGGACCCTCACGGCTATGGCTGCCCGCTGGGGGCGCACATCCGGCGCATGAACCCGCGCGATTCCGCAGTGAACATGAACCGGCGGAAGATGATCCGGCGGGGAGGGACATACGGTGCTCCTCTGCCCGAGGGCGCACCCGACGACGGCGTAGAGCGAGGTATCGCAGCGTTCGTCGGCTGTGCGAGCCTCGTCCGCCAATTTGAATTTGCGATGAATGTATGGGCGAACGACCCAAACTTTCACGAGTTGGGAAACGAGCGCGATCCGATTTTTGGTACACAGGATGGCACCTTTGACATGACCATTCCCAAGCGGCCGATTCGGAAAAAGATCAAGGGCCTGCCAGCTTTCACCACGATCCGCGGCGGCGCTTACTTCTTCTTGCCGGGTATCAAAGCGCTCCGTTATCTCGCGTCGCTGAGTGATGGTCTTTGAAACAAGGGTCAATTGAAAGGTACAGAAAGGCAGGCAATCATGAGCTCCATTCTCCAACCGCCGCGTACTTACAACCAGAACCACGCACCCCGCAAGTACACCGCAGGCAAGAGGCGAGTTTCCATTTACTGGACGTGGAGTTATCCCTGGGAAGCCAACCGGGACACAACTGCATTAGACAATCGCTTCTCGACCATGACCGAGGTCCGGAGAGTCGCTTGGCCCGCGTATGAGGGAACGGAGTGGGATCAGATGCATTTTCTGCAAGGAATTGCAGGGACGCTCGAACTGTTCCATCGCTCCACGCTCGCATTTCAGAGAGTTGTGGGCGAAGTCACCGGACAATCGGTTGCCGTATTTCAACGAATCGACCAGGCCGGGTACAAGCTTCCGATCGACGAACGAATCCTCGCTGACACAGACACGCTCATGGTGTTCGGGCTCGATCACCTGGTTTCAGAGCAGGAAGCGAGCTCTGGGGAGATCGAAGCCGTCCGCGAGTGGCTGAAACGAGAAGGGACTTGTCTTCTGCTCGGGCCCCATCACGACGTGGGATTTACCGAAGATCTGCAGCAGCGCCAGCTGGAATATACCCACCACGGAGATGCGCTCGTCCCTCGCCAGCAACGCTTCGGACAATACACGCGTTCGATGATGAAGGCGCTTGAGGTGCCGGTGATGAATCAATTCGGACTTCGCCCGGCTCTCGTTAAAGGCACAAAACAAATTGCGCCACTGACAATCAACAAAGATCTGGATAAGCTAGGCCTCCTCAACGGGGTTACTACTTTTAATTTTCATCCCCACCTGCCGCATTACGCACTGACTACCGATGACGCAAAGTCCGTTCATGTTCTTACACGCCAACCGATTGACCTGGACCGACCGCATCCTTTCACTCAGGCGGGCAATACCGAGTTCAACTCGTTCATCTGGATGACACCGAATGCGCAACGCGCCGGAAACATCTTGCTGGCGGACTCCACGATATTTACCACCTTGTTTGGCGGCGTCGAGTCATTGGAGACCTTCTGGAAGAACGTCGCAACGATGCCACTGGCAAGCGGGATGTCAGGGAAGAAAACTCAGGCTGTCGCCTGATCCGAAACGCGGACTACGCAAGCGTTGCACGCGGAAGGTCGAATGGAACTCTTGAGTAAGGCAGTCCCGATCACGATGCTCGTCTTTGTGGTTGCAAGTATGCTTGCGGTTGGTTCAAATCTCACCGTTGGACAGATCGTTGCCCCTCTGCGCAATGGCAAACTCGTCTTCTTCGCACTGCTTGCGAATTTTGTGTTGATGCCTGCGGGCGCATGGACCATCGCCAAACTACTCCGGCTCGACCAACCTCTTGGCGTAGCCCTGCTCTTGCTAGGCGTGGCCGCTGGCGCACCCTTCCTTCCTAAGCTGGCGGGAATCGCCAAAGGAAACCTTCCCTTCGCCGTGGGATTGATGGTGCTACTCATGGTCTTGACCGTGGCCTACATGCCGCTTGTGCTACCCCTGCTACTTGAAGGCGTTTCGGTCGACCCGATGAAAATAGCGCGCTCGCTGCTTCTTCTCATGTTGCTTCCACTCGGTGTCGGACTCTTGCTGAACGCCCGGTTCAGAAGCATCGCTGAAAAAATGCGGGCACCGCTTAACCGAATCTCCAGCCTCAGCCTGGTACTCCTGATTGTGCTGCTCTTGGCAACGAACGTTCAAAATGTGGTCGCCTTGTTCGGAACACGGGGAATTTTGGCGAGCATCCTCTTTCTTTTCGTGGGAACTGGAATCGGGTGGCTCCTGGGCGGTCCGGGTCTGGGGACGAAAGGCGTGTTGGCGCTAGGTACTGCTCAGCGCAATATTGCCGCCGCGCTTGTCGTTGGCGGCAAGGACTTCGACGATCCGAAGGTGCTTGTCATGATTGTTGTCGTTGCCGTGGTTGGGCTGCTCATTCTAATGCCGCTGGCGCGCGTCTTAGGAAGTCGGAACGTAGAAACCCCGGTTTAGAACACCTCAGGTTCAGGACCGCAGAGTCTCCTAGATTGGAACAAACTGTGCACGTTGATGAGAGCACACTTGGCATCGCGTCTCTTTACTGTGGTTGCCGTCGTCGCAGTTGCTCACTCTGTTTTAACTCCCGTCGAAGCGCAAGTCAGAGGCGTCTATCCCGTTGGCATGAGTGCAACTAACTCTGGGGTAACGCCTGAGGCAGGAATTTCCTATTCAAATCTTTTTATTTTTTTCTCGCGAGATGAAGAGAAGGGCGCCCATGGAGAAATATTGGCTACGGGGCAAAACTCGATCATGATGGATATGAACAGTTTTGTCTGGGTGAGCAGGAAGGAAATCAGTTTCCTGGGTGGAGCAGCACTATCGGTATCCGCAACGCTTCCAATTGCTAACAACTCGCTTACTTCGGACGTCAACGGCACCCTCAGCGGAGGAGGCGGGTTTGCGGATTCCTATTATCAACCGTTTATTCTGGGCTGGCGCAAGCAGCGCGTTGCCATTCGAGCGATCTATGGGTTCCTGGCGCCCACAGGCGGATTTAGCGCGGGTGCCAACACGAATGTCGGTTCAGGATACTGGACCTCGGTTGTTGCGAGTGGACAGACGATATATCTGAACTCGAGCAAAACCACTGCTCTATCTGCCTTTCAGATGTATGAATTTCACGGCACCCAAGAGGGCACGATGATCCATCCCGGCGAGACCTTTGACCTCGATTATTCGCTAACCCAGACCTTTCCTCTGCAACGTAGCTTGCGGCTTCAACTTGGATTGGTGGGCTACGGCCAGTGGCAGACGACCGACAAGTACGGCCCGAACATCACAGCGGAACAGGCAGCCGCGCGCTACAAAGTCAACGCTCTGGGGTTTGCCGCAAACGCGATACTACCGGAGCAGAAGGTGAGCGTCGGTGCTAAGTATTTTCATGAATTCGAGTGCCGATCAACCTTTCAAGGGTATACACTCCAGATCTCGGGCACCATTACATTCTGAGCCTCCTAACGAAGTTGTCCGTCCGTGTCGATCACTCCCTTACCTAAGCTGCGAATATTGCGTAATGCCTCCGTGAGTGTTATTGGGAGCGGCTTCGCTCTTTCCGGGGAGACGTAGACAAGGGTGCCTGACCATGGATTCGGGACTCCGGGAACGGCGCCGGTGGTTTTCTCGGCGACCTGGATCACCTCGATCCGGCAGCCAAGCTTGGAGTGTAGAGGTGAAAAACCTCCTGATGAGGTTCTACCGGATATCCCGTCGCCTTCCAGGCTGCCAATCCGCCCTTGAGGAACCTCACCCGGAAGAACCGAAGTGCCAACGCCCGACGCAAAATGGTTCGACTGGTTTTATCGCTCGGACAAGTACAGTAAACAACCACGTCTTTTTCTCTCGGGATGAGTGACGGCTTTTCTAGCACTTCATTCGGGGCGACCCTTTGTGCCTTCGGGATAATCTCGGGATAGGCTAACAAGTCCAGCGGCTGGCGAACGTCAAACAGCAGTACCTCTTGATTTGAAGCCAACAAGGCCTGGAGTTCAGCCGGTGTAATGCTGTGCTGTTCCATCTCGCGTTGATCCCGTAGGCGTTTCATACGGCGGATGATGGCCAGGGACGTCACTAAAGCCGCGACACCAATAACACTCAGAATCCATGACATCGCTGCGTTCCTCCTGCGCTCCTCAATATCAGATTCCCTCGGCGGTGAGAGGATTCAGTTGCCATGTGCGGCGCGATCGCGCTCGTCAAAAGCTCCGCTTGTATCTAACGACGGACGACCAAAATGCAGAGAGAGCAGCCTTGCTCGAATTTGGACACCCTAGCCGCAGGCTCCTGGGTTGAGTTGAGCCGCTGCGGTTGCAGTGATGGGTATTCTTGCCTCAGGGTTTGATTTGTTCTGCAGCGTGAATGTTTTCTGAATTAGGGGTATTCATCGACGCCTGCACGATGTAGCGTTTGGGTGCACTACCGATGAAGTAGAACGGGTAGCAAGTCACAAGGGTGATCGAAGGTCGCGGCCGCGGTGCCAACACAGAGACATCAGACGGCTTAACAAGCACAATGCGGTCAATCGTGTAAGTATCCGTTCCTGTCGCCGTGACGAGTTCGATCTGGTCTCCCTCCCGGATGTCTTTCAGCCCACGGAAGAACCCATCGCGATGACCCGAAATGCCGATATTGCCGTCTACTCCGGGCCGGGCCGTACCGGCAATAAACCCGACCGCTCGGTCCATGGTCAGGTCGTCGGTTCCTTCCAGCACAGGCACTTCCAGTCGGATCTTCGGAATCCGGAGCAGTGCGACCGGCGGGCCGAGTTGTGCTGACAAGCTCTGCTGGTAGTGCTTGATTCGCTGTGGCGACCAAAGACTGAAATCCGGCTCCTTAACCACAAAGCTGAACCCCGCAACATGATCCTGGGCGACCGGTTGCCGGCTCTCCGGTGGCATGCTCTCTAATCTCCGGGCTTCCGACCGTGAAGAATAGGCCTTATAGACTCGCGAACCAAGGTAGATGCCGAGCATCAAGAGTCCGGAGATCAGCAGGAAACGCCCGAGGTTGCCCACGCCACGCATTATTGTTTACCTCCTGGTGGTGACAGATCCTTCCCTCAGTACCAACGATGGGCAGATAGGGCGAAATCGTAGCAATTCTCGGCAGAGTTGGAATTGTGCTTTGCGCAATCGCTGAATCGCCTTACTCGGCGGGCGTCCAGGTCTTGTCGGGGTTGTATTCCGATATGGCCGCCGCCACCTTTGCCGTGTCCGGCCCAAGATCCTTCTGAAACGCCCTGCCATCCTGATTGATGATGAAGGTCATCACACCGGAGGTGCGGTACACCGCGGGATAGGCAAGAAACGCGACGCCGCCGGTCAGAACCCCATTCACCTTGTAGTCGCGGGCGCCGCCCCTCGCGGCCGGTCCCTGGCGGGTAAGAAGGCGGAAGATGTAGCCGTGGAACGGTGTCGGCTCGCCCACCTTCCGGGTATAGCCTTCGTCCGACGCGGCTGCAAGCAGCGGCCCGACGGGACTGGGAGGCTCGTTGTCGGCGGTCTTCCAGTAGAGCCCGTCCTGCTTGCCTTCGGTGCTGAAAACCTTGCTGGCGTAGTGCTTCACCTTTTCGTCATCGTGCGTGGTGGAGACGTATTCTTTCTGCGCATCGATCAGCGCTTCCAGGACTTCGATAGCGCCGTTCTCGTTATTGCCGATGCGCCGGTAGAGGATCTCCTGGATTCCGCTCTGAGTATCGAAGTACCACGACCCGCTCGAGTTCTTTACCAGCGAGATGGGCATCGGCCAGTTGTCGGGCCCGATATACAGGGTGGCAGTCTGGTCCGGCTCGATGACGACGCGATGCATCTGCTCATAATGAGAGGCGAACTCTTTAATCAGGTTCTTGTCCGCCACGTCGTCGCCGGTGTTCAGGACTTTGTCCTCGTTCGATCCGAAGATCGCCTTAAGGCTGTTGGAGTCATCGGACTTGGCTGCCTTGTAAAGGGCCAGCGCCGCGTCGCCCGGAGTGGAGAAAGTCTGCTCATTCGCCGCCTGTGCACGGGAACTGGAAGGATAAGAGAGGGAGAGCAGGATCAATACAGCCACACACAAAACTACGGCGCCCAGGTGATCGGACGATGGTCTTTCGTGAAGTTGCAACGCACGTTTCACTGAATTCCTCCTGACTTTCCGGGTGGCGGATACATTCGGGGCCAGAACCCGGACTGCCGGATCGGCGACATCCGCACCAACCCTGGTTCCGCGCTACCGTTTGGGACGACCACCGCCGCCACCTTTGGCACCGCCGCCTTTAGCGCCGCCTCCACCGCCGCCGCGATTGCCGCCGCCACCCCCACCACCACGAGCCTGGGCCGTATTGGCGCCGCCGCGGTTACCGCCGCCATTCACGCTCTGCTGGCCTCGGGCGCTGTCGTTGCGGGCCTTGCCGCCTTGCTGGTAATTTCCCATCGCATTATTACTGGCTCCACGGTTCGGCTGATTGCCGTAACCCCGCTGCTCCGGGCGCTGGTTGCGGGCGGCCTGATTGCGATCGCCGACGCCCTGATTCCGGTTGCCGGCGCCTTGGTTGCGATCGCCGACGCCCTGATTCCGGTTGCCGACGCCTTGATTGCGATCGCCAACGCCCTGATTCCGGTTGCCGACGCCTTGATTGCGATCGCCGACGCCCTGATTCCGGTTGCCGACACCTTGATTGCGATCGCCAACGCCTTGATTGCGCCTCTGATCGAACTGCGGAGTGCTGCCCCGGTTCACGTCATTGCGATTGATGTTGTTCGCGTTGATATTGTTCCGATTGACGTTGTTGTAGTTGTTTCGATTGACGAACGTATTGGAGTTCGAGATGTAGACGTTGTTGTTGTAGTGCACGCTGGAGTTATTCCAGCCGGTGTTCCATGAGTTATAGCCCCATCCGCAGCAATTGTTGTTGTTGCTGATTGCCGCGCCCACCAGCATGCCAACACCGAAGGAGATCAGGCCGGTGGTCACCATGGCTTCAGTGGAGTAACCCGGCGGTGGCGGGACGGGGTCGCCGTAAACTACCGTGGGATTGTAGCTGGGCACGTATACAACGTCTGGCTGTGCCGGCTGAATCACGATCGTCTGCGGCGGAGACTGCACAACCGTCACCTGCTGCTCCTCGCCTGAGGGCGCGGGAGCGGGCTCGGTTCCCGCTTGCTCATTTTCGACCTGAACATTCTGCTGGGGGGTCGATTTCAGATTGCCGGCCTGGTAGGCCCTTTGTCGCATTACCTGCACGGCGTTCATCACATTTTGGGGCGTATTGAAATACGCATCGCCCAGCGACGAGGTCCACGTCAGGTTCGTGGCCATCTGCTGCAATACGTCAGCGAACTGGGTGAGCCCTTTGACGCTGGCATCCCACGGCTGCTGATCCACCGATTGCATCAGCTCCGGGCCCTTGAGCCCCCCGTTCCGCTGCATCCACTGCCAGGCCGCGGTGATCTGGTCTGGGTAAGTCGAGCTCGCAAGCACGATGGCCACCAGGTTGTCCGGGAACAGGGCGATCGGGGCCACGAGCTGATAGAGCTGGTCTGGAGTCGGCATGGCATAGGTAGCGGTGGGCGCCTGCTGCCCGGCCGGCGATTCCTTCTTTTTGCAGCCCTCCAGCCCGATCGAACTGACCACCAAAGCGACGGAACTTACAACGGCAATGACTTGCTGGAAGTTAGGCATCGAAGTTCCCCCGAAACGGAACATACTCGCAATCGGAATCGCTAGAATCTGTCAATATTGCTGCCGATTGCTAACAGAGCGCTGTCGGCGACGTGCGTAATGGCCGAGGTTCGCGTTGGTAAATTGAGAAGGTCCGCGCCACCCGAAAAGAACGCGCTAACAAACTGCGTCAACTAATTATTCAAAGGCGATGCTCGGCACCTTGCTACTAGGAAAATCCCTAGGATGGTGAAACGTCCCATACCACCCGCGCCGACAATTTTGAATGAGGAATTTGTCCGCGAATATCTTCCCAAGACGAATGCTCTCGGCCAGCGCTTGGAATACCCGGGTTCTCCTGGTCAAAGATCGAGTGGAACGGCAGGGCCGGGTTCATCGTAGTCGGAGTGGTTGGCAACGCGAGGTACAACAGCCTGCGGAGAGAAGTGAAACCGACAGCGTATGTCCCTGTGCCCTCCCAGAATAGAGAAAATTGGGCTAGTCCCCGGTGACCTGCTATGCCGGAAACTAGCCCCTGGTCCATTTCGGTTTCTCTATTCAAGTCTGCATGAGTTCCTTTCTCACTGGACGGCCAGAGTGATCTGCACTGTATGGGACAGGGCGCCCGTGCCTGACGTTGCTGCGGTCACTGTTACCTGGCTCGTTCCGGTGGGCGTACCCGTTTTAGTCGTGGTGGTCGTGCTCTTACTCGATCCGCCGCATGCGGTCAGTCCGAGAATCGACAATGTCAAGGCCAATGTCAAAACGAACAATCCCCACCGCATTTTCTTGCGCATTCCTCCCATCAAGGTTAGCCCAAGGAAACCTGGCAGCAACAAGGCATAGATCAATTTGCTGTTGCGTCCCAGAGGATCTTGATCCAACCGTGCCGATGGCGCGGTTGTTTGGATGGTCAGCGTTTCGGTGGTCGACGAAGCAGACGCAAACGTGCACGTCGATTGCACCGGCAAGCCGGAGCACGTGTAAGTGAGCGTCTCGTTAAATCCGCTCTTGGGTGTGATGGTGAGCGTTGTCTGCCCGGTTCCGCCCGGGGCACTCACTGTGATAGTCGTGGGGTTACCCGCGACGGTGAAGTCCACTACATTGAACGTCGCCGCCGGGGAAGTGGAGGCAGCGTAATTCGCGTCGCCGCCATAGCTGGCGACTATCGAGTATGTGCCCACTGCCAGGCTGGAGGTGCTGTAGGTAGCTGTGCCAATGCTATTCAGCGTCCCACTGCCTAGAGCCGTGGATCCGTTGGCGAACGTCACCGTGCCCGTGGGTGCCGCAGTACCCGAGGAATGAGCAACGGTAGCCGCAAGGGTCACCGACGATCCCACGTTCGACTCCGACGAAGAGGGTGTACCTGTGATGCTCTCCGTGCTTGTGGTGGGAATAAGCGGAAGGACCGTTAGCGTTCCTGCGGACGAGGTTGATGGACCGTAGTTGGTGTCCCCGCTATACGCTGCGGTAAGGGGGTAAGTGCCAGCCGCCAGTGAGCTGGTGTTATAGCTGTAGGTCGCTGTGCCGTTGCTGAGCGTGACCGGCTGACCCAGTTGTGTGGTGCCGTTGGAGAAAGTGATCGTCCCGGTCGGCATTCCACTGCCGGAACCCGGTGCGACTGTAGCCGTTAGCGTAATCGGCGCAGCAGAGCCTACCACTACTGTGGCGGCAGAGATGGTCAACTCCGTAGTACTGGTTAAGCCATTCACAGTGATGGAAATTGCCGAAGAAGTGGAAGGTGCGTCATTGGCGCCATCGCCACTGAAGCAGGCAACCACGCTCTGTGTACCTATACCGATCTGGGCGCCCGTGACACTGGACAACGTTGCGGCAGAGTTGCAGCTCGTAGTGCAACTCGCGGCCGGAACCAGATTTGCGGTCCCCAGTGCGGTGCCGGTACAGGCACCCCCGGTGTAGAAACTGACGGTTCCCAGCGGCGGTGCAATCCCGCCTCGACCCGTGGCCGTCACCGTTGCAATAAGGGTCGTGGTAGCAACAGAATTGGCTAAGGTCGTGGGATTGGCCGCAGCCGTGGTAGTACTGGCGAACTGCTGTGTGACTTTAGTCCAATTGTTGACCAGGTTGGCGATGTTCACGCTACCCAAACCGGTCGCATCGTTGTAGCCAGCGCTCGTGGGAAAGGCAGGCTCGAACGTCGTGGCCGACATGGAGAGTAGTCCGTACGCATCGCCACTCTTGCTCGTGTAGCAGTTTGGCGATCCGGTGGCGCAGGGTTCGTCGTTGCTGGAAACCAGGCAGCCAGCAGTGTTGCCAGCGAGACAGGTACTCGTTCCATGCTTCGAAGTTCGATTGATTTCGTTGAAGATGCAACTGGGGAAGATGCTGCCGTAGCTGCTTATGGCATTAAGATTGGAGCCCTCACAAGTGTAGGTGCTGGGCGCGGCAGTTGAAATATTCGGGGTACCGGGGGTTCCGTACTCGGCCGTGGCAAGAGCGTACAGAGTGTAGTTCGCCTGGCCTTGGCGTGTCGGCTGGGCTGGATTGCCGGACGGCCACGCCTGGTTAATGAGGCCGATAAGGCCAGTGACCATCGGAGCGACAAACGAGGTTCCGCCCGCCGCCATGTCAGAAGCGTCATTCTCATTGGAGTAGTCACACGGGGCGTTGTCCGATTTACAGAATAGAAGAAAATGGGCCCAAGTGCCGCCTCCATCGGACGCAAACAGCGAAATGTCAGGCTGATTTCGGAAACTGGTCGAGGTGTAGTTGGTGTTCAGGCCGACTCCGTATGCGCTTTGCCACGTGGGCAAGGTGGATACGGTGCTGATGCCGCCGGAATCGCCATTAAGAGTTGTCCAAGCCCAAAACATGGAGTTGTTGCAGAGCCCCTCATCGCTGAGGCTATTGCCATACGCGTAGTTGAAATAGTCGACGACCACCGAATTGCCGCAAGTATTGTTCCATGCGGTTTCCGGAATGTACGACAGAGCCGATCCATACGGTGTCGTGTCGTTCTTGCTCCAGTAAGCGGTAGGGTTATAGTTTGTCTGATAGGAGTCGCTGAAATCAGTGCCACCCGCTGCAACGTTATATGGCGTCGACGAGATGCCATTGACGGACAATCCGCTCACGCTCAAAGCGCCATAACCACCGGATCCGTCTGGAGGTCCCAGTTGGTTTCCGCGATCACATGTGTTGTCGCCGGAGTCTCCGGAGGAAACAACCGGTGTCTGACCCTGGGCGACAGCCTGCTGCCATTCGGTGACGTAAAAAGACGGAGCCGAAAGACCAACTTCCGACATATTCGCCTCGCACCACCCAAAACTCAAGCTGAATGCCGAAACCGTGCTGGCGAGATTGTTGATGATGTAAGGCGCCGACAGGTCACCGCCGAAAGTGGTTGCCGTGTCGGCACACGAAACAAAGTCGATGGTGGCGGCGGGGGCGGTGGCGCCGACCCATTCCACGTCAATGTCAGCCTCACCCTCGCCACCGTTCACGATCCCGGGATCGCCGCAATAGTTATTGGCACTGATGCCGAACATGTAATTGACCCCTCCTTGAGTGTCGTTCGGCGTTGTGGGGTATGCCGGCAGGCCGAATTGCGAACGGAAGGAGGTTACGTCCGCCGGGTTGACATCGGAGTCTTGCACGATCGCCAGCGTTTGACCGGCGCCGTTGATCGGGGTCGAAGCCGTCAGCAAGGGATTCTCGTTGTAGATGGTATAGAGATCCTGCGGTCCCACCGCCCAATAAAAATAATTGCCGAGCGTAACCATAGGAGTTGCGCCGTGATTCATCGGAAGCATTTTATTCACGCCAGCGCCATTGGCGGACTGCGGACGCCACTTGCCGGACTCGGAGTCTCGCTCGACGGGCCCAAGCACGTGGCTGAGCGGTTTGGGGTAGAAGTTATGCAGAGAGCGGAAGCCCGCAATCACTGGCGCTAGGGCTTTCGGTATCTGGGGCTCGCTCATGTTGGCAATGTGCTTTTCGCCGCGCACATTCAGATTGTGGATCTCGGTATTGAACGCTTCCCGCATGAGTCCCGCAGTTCCAGTAAATATGATTAGCATCTTGCCGGCCGGAACGGCGTCGATGGTGAAGCCCTGCCTCTCCAGCCATCCGGTCACCGCGGCGATGTCCGAGTCCGCCACGCCATAACATCCGCCCACATCTTCCGGGCGGAGCCATTGGTGGTAGTAGGACGATCGACCGTTGTGCATCTGGTCAATACGTGTGTTCAATGCGTGCTCCTGGTCAGGAGTGCGCTTCAGCATCATGATGATGTGTTCCATCAGCAGGCTGTCATCCACCCTGCCTTGGTCATACCGGGCCTGGGCGAAGCGATGCACATTTCCACGAAGGGTGATGCGAGCGCTATCGTCGACGTCCGCCGTGACGCGAGCAACTTGCATGGGTTGACAGCTAAGGGATGCAGCATTCTGCGAGAAAGCGGGCCGCGCGAGAGACGCTACTGATACGAGCCCGGCCACAAGCAGAGCAAAGCGAACTGGAAACGATGAACGAAGAGAAATGATGCGATGGATCATACGATGCCTCCCTACAGGCGTTTATTTGTTGGACCAGACCGAACAGTTATAAGTGGCAAGTGGGGCGAGCAATCATCGGCGTTGAGGTTTCTAAGGTGAACCGCCTTAACGTTTTAATCAGTTATTCGGTCGACCGACGATTGTTACGCGAGCACTGGCCAAACAGGGATTGAAAGGACCGTGGTCGCAGCGACGGAATCAATCGCCGTCCTCACGGTTCGCCCGTCAGAGCAGGGTGTCCCTTTTTGGGAAGATTGCCAATGCAAGGTAGGTGACATTCAGATGGAATCGAGGTGACTTCGCCAGGGCTTCCCAATCGCGGAGTTTGCGGGTCAGAAGATTCAGATCTTAGTGTTTGGAATCACAGCTTGCTCTTTGACCCGCGGCGTATAATTCGTCGTCCTGAGTTCCCCCTCCCCCCAGGGCCCTTGGAAGGGTCAGCTCCATGCCCGCCAAAAGCCTACTCGTCGGGCCGTTCCAGTTGGACGTACAGTCTGCGGAACTGCGCCAGAACGGCAGGACAACCCGGCTTCCCGAACAGCCCTTCCAAGTTCTGATGTTGCTCGCCGAGCATCCCGGCGAAACTGTCACCCGCGAGGAATTGCGTCAGCGCCTGTGGCAGTCGGATACTTTCGTAGATTTCGAGCACGGTCTCAACACGGCGGTGAAGCGTTTGCGTCACGCCCTCGGCGACTCCGCGGAGCATCCGCGCTACATCGAGACTCTGCCACGCCATGGTTATCGCCTCATCGCGCCTGTGGAAAGGCCAGTGGTGCCGGCTGTGTCGAATCCTCTAGGTTCCATTTGGAAGATTCTTGTTCCGCTTGTAGTTGTGGTCGTTACTACCATTGGTGCGACGTTTTACTTCCGTTCGCGCTCCGCCGCGACACGCCTTACTGATAAGGACACGATCGTTCTCTCCGATTTTGACAACAAGACGGGCGATCCCTTATTCGACGATACTCTGAAGCAAGGCCTTTCCGTCCAGCTTGAACAGTCGCCGTTTCTCGACCTGGTTTCACAGCGCAGAGTAGACGAGACGCTGCGGCGGATGGGACGCCCAGCCGGTAGTCAGTTGTTGCCAGATCTCGCACAAGAGGTCTGCCAGCGTACAGGAAGCAAGGCAATCGTGACCGGTTCGATCGTGCCGCTGGGGAATCAGTATGTAATCGGTCTGAAAGCAGTGAATTGCGAGGTCGGAAGCGTATTGGCGGAAACCCAAGAACGGGCTGGGGGCAAGGAAGCGGTGCTGAAGGCGCTGGACGGCGCTGCGCTCGGATTGCGGAGCAAATTGGGTGAGTCGCTCAGTTCGGTCGAAAAATATGCCACCCCGTTAGAGGATGCGACCACTCCCTCACTGGAGGCCCTGAAAGCGTACAGCTTGGGGGTGAAGATGACCATCGCGAGAGGGAATACTGCTCCGCTGCCTCTATACAAGCGGGCGGTAGAACTCGATCCGAATTTTGCGATGGCTTATGCCGCCCTGTCGGTCTCGTACCTCAACCTCGAGGAATTCGAGCGTGCCTCCAGGAATGCTATCCGGTCTTACCAACTGCGCGAAAAGGTCAGCGAGCGGGAGCGATTCTACATCGAGTCGAACTACTACATGACCGCAACCGGAGAGTTGGAGAAAGCCGCGCAGATCGACGAAATGTGGAAGCAGACTTATCCGAGAGACGATCCGCCCGCCGCGGATTTGGGTTTCATCTACGCGCACCTGGGAAATTGGGACAGAGCTCTCGAGGAGTTTCGAGAGGCGCTCCGCCTAGATCCAAGTCATGTAGTCCATTACGGCAACCTCGCCGTCGCTTACGCTGCCCTCAACCGACTGCAGGAGGCTGAGGAAGTGTACAAGCCAGCAGAGGACCGCCAAATTGAGGGGGAGTTCCTGCTCCAGAGCCGCTATTGGGTGGCCTTTCTGCGGGGCGATACGGAACGGATGTCAGAGGCGGTCTCAGTCGCCATGCGCGAACCGGGTGCACAAGACCTGTTGTTGGCCACGCAAGCGGACACGGAGGGCTGGTATGGCAGGCTGAAGAAGGCGCAGGAGCTGACTTCGCAAGCCATGGACTCCGCCCAGCACAACGACGCAGAGGAAAGAGCAGCAGCCTACGAAGTCGCGGCAGCACTACGCGACGTGGAATCGGGATACCGGAAACAGGCGCGTGATGAGGCCAAGGCGGCGTTGCGACTGGCTCCCAACCGCGATGTGCGGGCCATGGCCGCTCTCGCTCTGACGCGGGCAGGAGATACGGCCGGAGCGGCGAATCTGGCTTCCGTTCTCGATAGAGCGTTTCCCCTGGACACGCTCGTTCAGAGATATTGGCTGCCTACTATCCGCGCGGCCGTCGCGCTGGAGCGCAAAGATCCGAACCGGGCGATCGAACTGTTGAAGGTTGCAAGCCCCATCGAACTTCAGTATTCGCCTGCAATCCTGTGTCCGGTTTATCTGCGGGCAGAATCGTATCTGATGCTGCGAGACGGTTACCATGCGGCCGCAGAATTTCAGAAGTTCATTGGTCATCGCGGACTGGTCAGAAATTTTCCTTGGGGCGCACAGGCCCGCGCCGGGTTGGCGCGCGCTTATGCCCTGCAGGGCGACACGGCCAAGGCACAAGCTGCCTACAGAGATTTTCTAACCCTCTGGAAAGACGCCGACGCTGACATTCCCATCCTGAAGCAAGCTAGAGCGGAGTATGTGACGCTCCGGTAGCGAAAAAAAGTCTTGTCTAGTCGCGGCTTGCTGACAACTGAGGAGTTTGAGATTCTATCGGTTCGAACTGATACGCCTGTCGTTGATCTTTAATTGACTCAAGGTTGTCCGTGCGAATTTGCTCAAACCTTCGGATGCTCGCAGTAAGGTTTCATTGGCGCTCGATGCTGGCCGCCGGATGCATTGCAGATCGCCGCTGGTCTTGCCTTCATACTCAATCTGGGTTCGCGTTCCGAAGGAGACGGATTTCGGACAGCTTCCGGTTGGGATTCTGCTGACATCGCAAATCTCTTTCAGCAGGTGGCGCAACGTCCTTGTGTCGATCGTTCCGGGAGGAAACTCTTGCGCGCGGTAGCTCCGATCCTCGAATGGAACTGGCCCCACCAATTTCTGCGGTGGCGCTGCCGTCCTTATGTATCGCAACTCTATAGCCGCGAGTGTTGGTGGATCCTGATTGAATTATGGTAGTCAGATTCTCTCCCACGCCCGGGTTTGTTTCCTGTCCCGTCTCCGTGTTTTGGCTCTCCTGCGGGTTTGCCTTTTGAACGGCCTTAGAGCCGCTCTGGGTCGCGGTAATCGGAGCCGCAACTCTCGCGGTCTGATTCGTAAGGCGGGGACTCGACCGTGACACGACGAGTGTGGCGGTCAAACACAGAAGCAGGCAAATGAAATAGACGCGCTTCATGGCATACTCCTGTCGCACAGATATCTTGATGCCACACGAATGAGCGCGTGATGTCAGTGACTTGTGTCACATCCGTGCGGTGCCCTTCCCACAGGCGTACTGGATTTCATCCAGAGAGACGGATTGATTAAGAATATCCCTGTTATCGATCAAGATATCGACGATGCGGACAACGACGTGGTGGAGCGACTTTGGCGGGCAACCGACGATCACTTCCTCTTTCTGTATGGTTATTCGGAGATCGTCTCCAACGACGCTTTTCCGCCGGGCACCTTCTATTTGGTTGCCGTTACATACGATGGAGCCACGTTTCGTCTGTACGTGAATGGAGTACTCGAAGGTCCTATGCGAAAGCGACCGCGATTGGCTATACGTCCACCACTTGGGAGATTGGTTCCACAGACGCTTACTACCGGTCCCTCGGATATCCACGGACTTGGAATGGAGTGATCGATGAAGTAGAAGCGTTCAATGTCGCCCTTTCTGCTTCCCAGATACTGTCGATATACAACGCGGGAAGCGGTGGCAAGTTAAAAGTGCCGTCGTGGTACTTCCCGCCAGCGAGACGTTTGCGCGCCAGGCGGTAGACACAACTAGCCCAGCGAGGACCCTTCCGGTCCTAAACAACCGGAACGCGGCGGTAACGATGGACGGCTTCGCGTTCACTGGAACGGATCCGACGGACTTTGCTGAAGCGTCGACGACCTGCGGAAGTACGCTGGCAGCTCGGAAGATGTGTAAGGTCGAGATTACTTTCACCCCCAGTGAAACGGGAGATCGTTCAGGGGTCCTGAATGTGAATGACAGTGCCACGGGAAGCCCGCAGACGGCACACCTTTCGGGAACGGCGGTTCTGCAGGCGACGGTCTCACCCGTGTCTTTGAAATTTGCCGCGCAGAACGTCGGTACTACCAGCGCTCCGCAGAATGTGACTCTAACCAATAACCTCTCGACGGCATTGGCCATCAACGGCATCACATTTTCGGGAGCCGATCCGGGCGACTTTGGTGAAACGAACACTTGCAGCGGGAGTCTATCGCCGCCGGGCACCTGCTTCGTTTCAGTAACCTTTACGCCGACCAAGGCAGGCACCCGGACGGCGAAGATGCACGTCAACGACGGCGCCAATACACCCCGCAGACGGTGGCCCTCACCGGGAATGAGCAATGATGCAGGCCGCCGGGGAAAGCCGCTCGGTTCACGGCCGTCTTTTCTTTTGCGTCGCGAGCCGAAGGTGGCGTGCGCTGACCGTTGTTATCTCTAACGCCAATGATGCTTCGCCCAGGTGCAAATTCGTTCGCATCGATAAGGAAACGGTGACGGGAGTCACTGACAATCACGCCTTCCCTCAACGAAGATCGTGGGGTGGTACTCGCCTCCCCGAAGAGCACTCCCCGCCACGGGATGCACACCCTCTCAAGACGAGACCTCTCTAACTTTTCGCGAATCTCGCAGTCAACACAAAGCTTGTCTTAGGGAGGGCAGCATGACGTGCACACAGATGCTTTTGAACCGAGCTAGCAAGCAGATTGGTCTGGCATGTATCGCAGTGCTTTTATCGCTGAGCATGACCTCGCCGACGGTCGGACAGGATTCGGCAGTTTTCCACGACACATGGAGCAGCGGCACGCCGATGCCGTACGCCATTATGGGTGCAGCCGCGGCAGTGCTCGGGAAACGGATCTATGTGTTCGGCGGGGCTATGGACTGGAACCTTACAGGCGTTCTCGACACCCTGGTCTACAACCCGGCATCGAACACCTGGAGTAAGGGCGTGCCCTTGCCCGAGCCAATCTTTAATCCGTCTGCCGCAGTCGTGAACAATGTCTTGTACGTCTTCGGCGGCGTAGAGGGATCCACGACTCTCAATACGGTTTGGGCCTACAGCCCGCAGACGAAGACGTGGTCTGCAAAGTCGCCGATGCCTACGGAGGCGCAGTGCTCGGGGGCGGTGGTAGAGAAGAACAACACCATTTACGTGATCGGCGGCAGTATCGGCTGGACCCGCCTCAACAACGTCGACAGCTACAATCCCGCGACCGATACCTGGACGGAAGAGGCGCCTCTGCGTATGGGGAGGTCCTGCCCAACAGTCGCGCTGATCGGAACCCGGATTTGGGCCGCGGACGGAGATACCCCCAACGAACAACGCAACGGAGACCTCGAAGGCTACAACCCTTTCACCAATACGTGGAAGACCGGAGCGGCCGACCCCACGCCCCGGGATGCCGCGTGCGGCGGCTCCATCGGTTCACAACTGTACGTCGCCGGTGGCTACTTAGGGGGGATACGAATCTGACCGTGACCGAATCATTCGACGGGTCCAATCATACCTGGACGACGCTGGCTGCCATGCCGCAGGGCACGATGTGGGCCGCTTCTGCCGTGTATAACGGGCAACTGTACTGCTTCGGCGGGGCAGTCGGCTGGGATGACACCGTCCTCAACAACGTGCAGATTTATCAGCCGTAAGAGCGGCCACGCCTTCCCGCGCAAGGAAGACAAATCGCAAGCAACCCCAAGTCGTCCGAAATCTGGGCGATTTTTGTTTTGCACGATACCGATCGTGATTGCGCGGTAACTGACGTTAGCAGCCGATAGATCTTCGCAAACATGTTTGAAATACCGGGGCCTTCAAGCAGACTCGGTCGGCTAGGGCAGCTGTAGGTCTAGGGCGTAGATTTCGTGCGAACTGACATCGCGCACCGTGAGCACGCTTCCATCTGGAGCCACGCCCGACCAGACACCCCAGACACCGCCGAAGCGGTGCAAATCGTTCCAAGAGAGAAAACGCTCGGAGCGGGTTGCGCCGAGTTTGAGCTTGTGCATGGAGGGCTCAGCAGCGAGGAAACGTTCAACATAAATCGACTTACTATCTCTGGCCCAGACCGGGTAACCAATGGTTCCGTCTTCCGTGCTAAGCCAATCGGACCACTGACGGGTGCTGAGGTCGAACAGCATCAGCTTCCTCGAATCCGAAGTGATTGCGGCGAGGTAGCGGCCATCCGGGGACCATCGCGGACTGAACAAGCCGCGCGAACCGGGAACGCTGGAAGCTTGGTGGGTTGTAAGGTCGAAGATTTGAATCTCAAGCTCCCCCAGATCCATTCCGTAAGAAGGACGCCCAAAGGCAATCTGCTTTCCGTCGGGCGACCAGGTGGCATCGTTTTCCTGGCGGTCCTGCGAAAAGAGTTCTTGGGGCATCCCGCCTTGGGGAGAGATCAAGAAGATTTTCCAAGGCTTGCCCTGTTCTGTGCCGACGAACGCGACCTGTTTCCCATCAGGCGACCAGCGTGGCAGTGTGGCATAGATGGGCCAGTAGGTGAGCTGCATCCGTTGTGAGCCGTCGGTGCGCGCCCGCCAGAGTGTGAGCTCCGGATAACTGACGTAAACGATCCATTGCCCGTCGGGCGAAAAGTCCGCCTCGCCTGCGGAAACCCCGGAAACGTAGGGAAGAAACTGGCGCGATCGCGAATCGTAGCGCACCAACTCACCTTGAAGCAACTCGCCGTTGGCAAAGATGCGACTGCTGTCTGGGCTTGAAACAGCATCCATATACCACAGCGGCCCAGTGGTGAGCTGCACTGGTTCGGCTTTGGGGTGGAAGGGGCGCCAGACCTCGCGCAGAGCCCACAGATCCTTGCTGCCTGCAGGGGAAAGGACTTCAAAGATGTAGTAGCGACCGTCGCGCGTCCAATCGCCGCAGCACGCCGCGGCGTTGGTTTTCCAGCCGGGTAACAGCGGATGCAGGTCAGAACCGTCAGCCTGCATTTCCCAAATCGTGGAACTATTCTTGCCAGGCGGCTGCAGGCTCAGGCGCAGACGGCGGCCATCGGGCGAGAAGCGGATGTGGTGCGGGATGTCGGAGAACGTAAAGATCTTCCGGGCGTGACTGCCATCGGGATCGGCAAGGTAGAGGTCGAGTCCTTTGACAAACGCGAGCTGGCGTTGATCGGAGGACCAGGAAGCTTCGCTGCCATCAATATCATCGAGGCGGCGAAGAGAGCCCGCGGGCAAAGGCAACGTCCAAAAGGGCGAGGGCGCCGTACCTTTGTATTCCGATATCAGCAACGTAGAACGGTCTGCACTGATGCCGAAGATATTGACGTTCTGGAAGGGGACGGGAATGGTGAATGTTTCGCCCCCTGAGGCAGAAACCTGCCCGAGCACCATGTGACCGGCAGAAAATTGAGGGAAATAGATGCGGGAACCGTCCGTGACGAGACGTCCTTTGAAGAGACCGTCTCGGGTAATCTGTTTCAAGCCCACCACTTTAGGCGTGGGACTGGGAAGCAGCAGCCAGCCAACTGCGATGATCAACAGGAGAAGCGTAGCCAACGCGACGGATGGCACCAACTTGGATTTTCTTAGCCGCCGGACTGCCGTGGCATTGGACTCATGCCCCAGGACGGTGAGAACCTTGTCAGAGTCGGTATCCCGCTTCAGCCGTTTCAAGTCCGCGCGAAGTTCCGAGGAGCTTTGGTAGCGAACGTCGCGATCTTTTTCTAGCGCCGCGTTGATGATCCGCTCACATTCCGCCGGTAGGGCTGGATTGATCCGTACTGGCGGCACCGGAAGTTTGTGAAGGATAGAGTCAAAAATCGCAGCGGAGGTATCCCCGGAGAAGGGCAGAGTGCCGGTGGCCATTTCGTACAGCACGACCCCAAACGAGAACAAATCGGTGCGAGGATCGAGATCCTTTCCCAGTGCCTGTTCGGGCGACATGTAGGCGACCGTCCCGAGGGTGGTGCCTGGGCTGGTGAGATTGCTGTCGCTAGCCGTGGTGGCAGCACCAATTGGTACCGGCAGACTCAGCTTGGCCAATCCGAAATCAAGCAACTTGGCGTGGCCGCGGTCGGTGACGAAGATGTTGCCCGGTTTGATGTCGCGATGGATGATGCCGCGTGCGTGGGCGGCGTCGAGCGCATCGGCGACTTCGATAGATAGTTCAAGCAGGCGGTCGAAGTCGAAGGGTGTCCCGTGAAGCAACTCGCGCAGCGAATGTCCTTCCAGGCATTCCATGGCAATGAAGAAATTGCCCTGCTGTTCTCCGACTTCGTAGATAGTGCAGATATTGGGGTGGTTCAGCGCCGACGCGGCGCGGGCTTCGCGGCGGAGCCGCTCGTATGCCTGGGGACTGCGGGCAAGGTCATCGGAGAGGAATTTGAGGGCAACAAGGCGTCCTAGTTCGGTGTCTTTTGCCTTGTAAACGACGCTCATGCCGCCACTGCCGAGACGCTCCAGTATCCGGTAGTGGGAGATGGACTGGCCCGCAATGACGTGCAGGGTAGACACAAGCGGAGCACCCCACGAGATTCTACAAATGGATGCCGAATAAGGAGGTGTCCAGAGTCACAGGCGGATGTGATTCCAGGATCCGCGGACCACACATCCGATGGGTTCGCAAGGAGCGGTTTGGTGCACAGACTGTTCCACTCGGTGGAGCGGCAGATCTCTTATGCCGCAACGGCCCTTGCTCGAATTTGGACACCCTAGCCGCAGGCAGTTGATGGTTGAGTCGAGCCACGCCAGGTCACGTCCCTGCGTCTTCGGCAGAAAGCATGAAGTCACTGAGATAGTGCAGTTCGCACCGGCTGCAACGCTCGTGCCACAGTTGTTGATTTCAGAAAAATCCTCCCGGTCTGTTCCCGTGATCGAAATAGCCGTAATGGTCACCGCGACGCTGGACCTAATCGGTTAGGCTGGTTTGCGTGGCCGTACTCTTGGTCCCCACTGCTTGATTGCCGAAATTGAAGCTTGCGTGATTTAGTTGCATGTGCGTTCCAGTACCGCCGAGCGTGATCTCCTGCGGACTGCGCGAACCATTGTCGATGATCGAGACCGACCCCGTCCGTATGCCGGTCGTCGTAGGTTCGAATTTCACGGTGAACGTGCAACTCGCTGCTGCGGCAACGCTGGACCCGCAAGTGTTCGTTTGTGTAAAGGGGCCGGTCACCGAAATCTTAGTTATGGTCAGGGTGCCATTGCCGGTATTGGTGAGAGTGACGGTCTGTGGAGCGCTGGTGGTTCCAACCCTCTGATCGCCGAAGTTAATCCTGCTGGGGGATAGCCGAACCACGGGTTCGCCTTTGCCCACACTTTGGCTCAACACTGGAGAGGTGCTGGAAGCGAAATTGGAATCTCCGCTATAAGTCGCGGTAATGCTGTGCGTGCCCGTTGCCAGCGTGGAAATCGCCAGAGCCGCCGTCGCACTGCTGTTCAGAGTAGCGCTGCCAAGATTGTTCACGCCGTCAAAGAAAGTAACGTTTCCCGTAGGGGTCAAACCTTTTACTAGCGGCTGACTTACTGTCGCTGAGAATGTAACAGACTGGCCGGAGTTGGACGGATTAGGGGAAGAAGTGAGTGTACACGATGTAGGATATATGCTCGTATTGATGAGCACGTCCACTGTTTCGCCTTCCTCTACCAGGATCACATCGGGCTTGCCATCCCCGTTTACATCTGCAACCACCAGCGACTGGGCGTTGTTTTCCACCGCTCCTCCCGGTCCCGCGCTGAAGGTCATGGGGCCCTGGAAACTGCCGTTGCCGTTTCCCAAAAGAACCGCCAGAACGCCAGAACCGGCGTTGTTCAAAGCGATGATGTCGAGGTAGCCATCTCCGTTCACGTCAGCGAGGACAGCCGTATTTGTACCCAATCCACCTGCATAGTAGGTCATTGCGCCCTGGAAGGTTCCATCTCCGTTGCCCAGCAGCACGCCGACCACTCCCTCAGGGGCCCCTAAACCGCAACCTTGACTGGCGCCGCAGTTCGCCGCCACAAGATCGGGAATGCCATCCCCATTCAGGTCTCCCACTGTCACTGACATATCTCCAACCCCGCTCTCGGCGTAGGTTACAGCGGGCTGAAACGTCCCGTCACCATTACCTAACAGCACGCCCGCCACCGTCGGGCAGCCATCTTGGCCGTTACAACCCTCCGTTATCACATCGGGAATGCCGTCTCCGTTCACATCGGCTACTGCAACTGAGGCTGTGAGGATTCCACCTGAGTCATAACTCACCGCGGTTTGAAAGGTGCCGTCGCCATTGCCGAGCAAGACCCACACGCCATTTACACATGCGTTGTTCCCGCACCAATTCGCCACCACGATGTCAGGCTTGCCATCTCCGTTCAGATCCGCCACGGCGAGGGCAACTGTCGTAACTCCACCGTCGCCATAAGCCACTGCCCTTTGGAAGGTGCCATTGCCGTTGCCGAGCAAGACTCCCACGCTGCCATTGACGCAGCTGCTGTTCGCACACCAATTCGCCACCAGGATGTCAGGCTTGCCGTCTCCGTTCACATCCGCAATGACGACCGCATTCGCCTGATACCCGCCCGAGCCATAGGACAATGCTGGCTGATACGTTCCATCGCCGTTGCCCAACAGAACACCCACGACACCGTTGCCACATTTCCCGGTTGTGGGACAAAAATTCCCGACTACGAGATCGGGCTTGCCGTCCCCGTTTACATCTCCCACCGCCACGCCCCAGGCTTGGCTCCCACCCGAGTTGTAGGTCACCATGGGCGCAAAGCTCAGCTGCGCGGAAGTTGTCCGGCGCACCGGTCCACGAGAGTTCTTGCTGGGAAGCCCGGACGAGCTCACGGGAGCGGGCACTCTAGCGATCTGATGGATTGCAAAAGTAGGCTGGGATTGTGCCAGCGCCATGGCGCTGAACAGGATGGTTGGCGCGCATACGTAGCGGAGTGATGGCATGGTGTTCCTCGATGGGGATAACACTCAGAGCAGGGCAGATTGAGCTGCCACAGATCAGCCGGTGGGGAGAGCAGCCGGACTTTACTCTTCTGTCGATGAGGTGTCAATCTTAAAGAGTTCCGACTGTCAAGACTAATTAGAAATGTCCCCATCCTTAACTTATTAGAAATGTCCCCTTTTTGTGTTGTGGTGTTCTGGTTGGAATGCGCACTGCAGCGAAGCCCTGTAGTTAGGGCGAAGCGGAAGTGCGCATTCCAACCAGAGGCGTTGCGATCCCCGGGTTTGGAACTCGTGGCTTCATGCTTTTATAACCCTGCCGCCACGGATGGTCTGGCTTAGGTTTCCTCACCACAATGGGCCTGACGGGCGCCGGCATGGGCCGGGTGGTTTTTCGTATGGGCTCCTTCAGTTCGGTAAAGGCTATCCGCTCCCCGCGGTAGTACACCTGCATCGTTCCGTCCTCCCATTCGCAGACCAGGGCCTTGCTTTGCGTAGGTCCATAGCGCCGCTGCCCAGGCTGCAGTTGCAGAGAACGACCATTGTGGCGGATCACCCAGTCATTGCTGATCGCGCGCTCGGTCTCTAAGCGGAAAATCTCCCGCAGTTCGCGGGCCGTCGGCTTCCGGCCGTGATAGTCCTCCGGACTCGCCGCCGGATAGGCAAAGCGTCGGTTGTGCTCCGGCAGATATTCTTTTTCCAGATATGCGTTGGCCGCTTCGTAGCTGCCGATCCCCTTCCGTCGCATTTTCTTGATCAGGCGATCCTGATGCACCCCGTTCATTCGCTCCACGCGACCTTTGGCCTGAGGTGAACTGGCGGCAATGATGCGAATGCCCAGCTTCTGGCACATGCCTCCAAACTGCGTGACCGGGACCTCTCCCCGCAACTGCTCCGCGGGCGTGGCTTTTCGCTTGTACACGTTTTTCCAGTCGGTATAGAGCGCGCGGGGTATCCCGTAATTTCCAATCCACGCCCGCAATACCTCGACCGCCGCCCAGATCGTCTCTTCCTTCCCCATTCGAGCCTGCACCTTGCCGGTGGCATCATCTACCATGTCCATCAAGCAACCCCGCGGCCCACGCTGCTCCAGCCAATCGTGAAAGCTCCCGTCCAACTGCACCAGTTCGCCAAAGTGCGATTTGCGCTCTCTTCGTTGGCAGTGTTTCTTTCGCCTCCGTTGCCGGCTCCACAATCCTTCCGCCAACATCCAACAGCGCAAGGTTTCGTGATCAATTGCGATCCCGTCTTCTTCCGCCAAGTGCTCCGACGCCAGCGTCGGCCCGAATCGCTCCTCTTCCGAGCCGGAATATTTTTTCTTGATTAAATTCAGCACCCGTCGCCGTAGTTTCAGCGGCTTACTCCGATTGGAGGGCCGGCCCGCGTTCCCATGCTGCAGGCCCTTGCCGCCCACCTGCCGATAGCGCCGCCACAATCTCTTCGCCTGGCGATAACTCAACTCCAGCATGGCAGCTGCATCCTTCAATTTCAGTGCCCCACTGTCGACTCGCCCCATTACCTCCACCCGCTCCAGCTCACCGCTGCTCATGCCTGTCCTCTTCAACGAGACCTCCTGTGGCTGGAGGTCTCAGTCTATGGGGACATTTCTATTCAGTTCGTGAGGGGACATTATCAAAAAGTTTCAACATCTTAAAGAGTTCCGACCTGTATACAGATGTTACAACGATCTAGAACTCTGTGAATGTGCTGTAGCGCTGATTCGAACTCGCGCCTCAGGTAACACGGAATCGCAGCGAAGTACAGCGCGTCGGCACCTGGCGTGTCACTGTTGTCCCGGACGGTGCCAGTTGCCGGAGGCCGATGGGCGGCGGCAAGTTTAGGCGGGATGCAGAGTGATATCCACATGCGAATCCATGTTCATAATCTCCCAAGCCCCCGGCAGGCCATCATCTTTCATCGGCGTCCTTGCAACATGCAACCTGCAACCTGCTCTGGCTGCGGCCATAGATCTCCTCGATGTTTCGGACTTCGTCTTCCGCTTCCGGCTGGGGACTCAGCTTGTCGTCCCGGTGGGGCCGAGTCAGACGGGTGGGCGCGATGCTCCGGGTTCGCCATGACGCCGATCGGGCAAAACGACCACCCACCCGCTACATTTACTTTCGTGCGTTGGAGCCTGATCCTGTGACGCTTCGCACTACTCCGGCCACTGGTTCGGGCATCATTCCGAGATGTCGCCATGGCTCACGCAAGCGCCAGACTCATGTTGCTGATCGCCTCGTCAATCTCCTGCCTGTTCTTGAAGCCGATCGTTGCACAATCCACTCCCGCGTTCTGGAAAGCGAACCTCATGGCTTTCACACGATCGTCATGACTGTGCTCGAACTGGCCGCCACCGCAGAGCTTCATGCCGATCACACCTAGCCCCTCCTTCTTCAACTGCTGGATGTGATTGACCACTTCGCTCACGTTGTCCGGATGGTTGGTATCTTCATAGGTCGGGCCGTCCATGCGTGCGCCGTTGTGGTTGATGCGGATCAATCCCACGTCGAGCCAGTTTGTGCCGGGCATCTGGCGCAGTGCCGGCAGCCCGTGCACTGAGGCGCCATGCGTGCGGATGATCTTTCTCTGCTGCGCCTCAAGGATCCCGTCCTGCCAACGTTTCGTAGTTTCCGGCCAGTCGGCCGAGTGCTGCCAATGCAGCAGCATGATGTCAAAGTACTCCGTCTGTGAGGTGCGCCGCAGTTCGTCGAACTTGGCCTGCGGGTCGATCCCCTGGTGGAAGGTAGTCACCTTGCTCATGAGTTGATAGCTGTCTCGCGGCAGGCCTTTCAGCGCCTCTCCCAGCATTCCCTGCGTCTCGTAGGCCTCAGCGGTCTCGAAGAAGCGGATACCGCGATCGTAGGCATAGCGCACCAGCCGCGTGAACTCCTGCTGCCCCAGCGCGGCCTGGACTGCACCGCTGTTCGTCCCGGTTCCGAAGGCCAGTCTTGTCGCCTCCACTTTTGAGCGGCCAAGCACGACGGTATCGGCCGCGGTGCGCTTGGCGGCGGCCAACGGAAGAATTCCTGTGGTCGCCATGGCTCCAGCGGCCAGACCTGTTTTGAGGAAACCGCGCCGTGTGATTGAACTCACCTTGACCTCCGTGTGGCTCAAACGGGTGTGCGAGCCGGATTAGTGGATGTTAGCACGCACGGCGCCGTCATCGGGCGAAGGAAATAGCGCAGGCTGCGTTGGATAGGCGAACCACGGTTTTGGAAGCAGTCAGAGCGTTGGTTTCTTTGGCACACACGGACGCAGTTGCTGATGTGGAGGATCGGAAGTTCATCATTGGGATTGAAAGCGAAACCGATCATCTACCCGTTGGCGAGGTTCGCAAACTCTGGGCTTCATCCGCACTAAAAGAGAAAGACGTTGAGATTGCGCGTGCCGAGGAACTGTACGGGGCTGACTTCTTGGAAACGTGCCGAAGGATCGTGCAACCACATTGCCCGGCCGATGAGTGAAATGGCTCTTTGCAACAGTTGTCGTCCGCACACTCCACCTGACCGAACTGTCTCTCATTTGATCTTGCATTAACCAGAAGTTCCCATCACTGCCCAGTTCCCGCCAGACTCACGGTCTGTGGGCTGCCGCCTCCCGAGTCCGCGACCGAAACAACTGCGGTGCGGCTGCCCTTCTTCGTTGGCGTAAAAGTCACACTGATGGTGCAGGTGGCTCCGCTTCCAACCGCGACTCCGCAGGTGTTGGTCTGGGCAAAGTCTCCGGAGTTCGCTCCGGTAATCGTGATCGACTGGATGCTGAGAGTGGTTTGCGCTGTGTTGGTGAGGGTCAGCGTGTTCGGCGCGCTCGTCTTGCCTACGGCTTCGGTTCCGAAGTTGATGCTGCTGGCGGAAAGCGATACCACAGTACCCGTTCCCGAAAGGGCCACGTTTTGAGGACTGACAGCGGCGTTGTCGGCGACGCTGAGCGACGCGGTGCGGGTGCCGCGGGCTTTCGGGTGGAAGGCGACGCTGATAGTGCAAGTGGCGTTGACGGCGACGGTTGAGCCGCAGTTATTGCTCTGCAGGTAGTCATTTGGGTTGGCGCCGGTCATTGAAATAAGCGAGATGGTCAAGGCCGCCGTGCCGGTGTTGGTGAGCGTGACGGTTTGCGGTGCGCTTGTCGAGCTGACGAGTTGTGTGGCGAAGGTCAGGGTGGTGGGCGAGAGCGTTACGGCTGGAGCGATACCGGTCCCGGTCAAACTGACGGTTTGCGGACTGCCAGGAGCGTTGTCGGTGACGCTGACTGTTCCGGTGCGCGTCCCCGCCGCGCTCGGAGCAAAGGTCACGGTGATGGAGCATTTTTTCCCAGCCGCGATCGAAGCGCCACAGGTGCTGGTGATGCCGTAGTCGCCGCTGGCAACGATGGTGTTGATCGTCAGCGTTGATACCCCGGAGTTGGTCAGAATGATTGTCTGCGGGGGACTCACGGTGCCGACGGTTTGGCTGGCGAACGTCAGGCTGGTGGGGTTTAAAGTGACGAGCGGGCCACTCTGCACACTTTGAGTAAGGGGCGCGCCCGTGTGCGGGACGAAGTTGGTGTCGCCAGAATACGCGGCGGTGATGGTATGGCTGCCGACGGCGAGGGTAGAGGTCGACAGGCTGGCCGAGCCGGCGGTCATGGTTACCTTCCCGAGCGAGGTGGTGCCGTCGTAGAAAGTTACAGAGCCGGTGGGAGTGATTGTGGTATTGATGCTGCCTTTGACTTTGGCGGTGAATGTGACGGACTGGCCGGGGGCTGAGGGATTGGGGGAACTGGTGGTGGTGATGAAAGTTCCGGCGGTATTCAGGAGGATGCTGAGGCCGGCCCCGTAGTTCGCGGCTGCGATGTCGGGAGCGCCATCGGCGTTGAAGTCGCCACCGATCAGGTAGGCGGGATAGCCGGCGGCGGCGAAGCTCACGGGAGCCTGCAGGGTTCCGTCGCCCTTGCCCAGGTAGATGTCGACGGCGCCGTCATATTCGCCGCCCGCAACGTCCAGAAGACCGTCGCCGTTGAAGTCGGCGACGATCAAGCTGTAATAGTACGCCGTGGTTGTGGTGGTGATGGCCTTCTGAAAAGTACCGTCGCCGTTGCCCAGGGAAATGGTGATAAAGTCGGCTTTGGTAGACGGGTCGGAGCCGAAGGCGATCAGGTCCAGCTTGCCGTCGCCGTTCATGTCGGCGACGGTGACCGTCTGGAAGTCGTCCTTGGCATACAGCACGGAGGAGCCGAAGGTGCCATCGCCCTTGCCGAGCATGACGGTGAGTCCACCCCGGGCGCCGCCGATTCCGAGGCTGGCCACCACGAGGTCAAGTTTCTGGTCGCCGTTGAAGTCGGCGAGCACGAGCGCCCCAGGCTCGCTTTGACCAACTGGGGTGTCAGAGGCGGTGCCGAAGGTTCCGTCGCCGTTTCCCAACAGCACGCTGATGTCGTTACTGTCGTAGTTGGAAGCTACCAGGTCGAGGATGCCGTCGCCGTTGAGATCGCCGGTGGCGACATAATCTGGTCTGGCGTCCGCGTTGAAGTCGGTTGCGACGCCGAATGTTCCGGTGCCGTTCCCAAGCGAGACCGCCAGATACTCTTCGCTAGGGGGGACTGTGGCAACGTCAAGATTTCCGTCGTGGTTGAAATCTCCCACCGCGAGCGAGATGCCTCCGCCATTACCAATTCCCGGTTGAAAGGTTCCGTCGCCATTGCCCAGCAAAACGTCGGGTCCCGAGAAAGCCAGATCCAGGATGCCGTCGTGGTTGAAGTCGGCGGAAACGCCGGGGCCGCCACCACTGCTGTAGAAAGGAGCTTCGAGGAAGGTTCCGTCACCTGTGCCGAACGTCACAACCAGGGCCCCTTCATAATAGATCAGCCCGGCGACGTCGAGATTGCCGTCGCCATTGAAATCGGCGACCAGCAGTTGTTGCAACCCGCCGGAAACATAATAGCCGACGCTGGTTTTGAAAGTGCCATCTCCGTTGCCCAGGAGCACGTCTAGAGCGGGAGAATACCCGTCTGCGATGAGTAGGTCGAGATTGCCGTCGTGGTTGACGTCGGCGAGAGTGACATTGTTGATCTCCGATACCGCAACAAAGCTTTTGGCAGCTTGAAAGGTGCCGTCGCCGTTGCCGAGAGAAACGTACGCGTCGGTTCCCGAGGAGTTTGAGGTGAAGAGGACGAGATCGGGATGGCCGTCGTGGTTGAGATCGCCCACTACCATACCTGACATGGAGACGCCGAGGTAGGTGGTCGTGCCGCGTTGAAAGGTGCCGTCGCCATTGCCCAGCGCGACCGTGACATTTGCGTTCGAGGAATTGGCGGCGATGAGGTCAAGCGTGCCATCACCGTTGAAATCGGCGACGGCGAAACTGGTGGCGCTGCCCCCCAAAGACAGGGTGGTCGGGGTCTGAAGAGTGCCGTCGCCGTTGCCGAGCAGGACGTTGACGTCCGGCGTAGACCTCAAGAACCACAGGGCAACGTCGAGGTTGCCGTCGCCGTTGAAGTCGCCGACCACAATCGTGGATGGAGAGCCCGCCACGGAGAACGTCTTGCCGGCCTGGAAAGTGCCATCGCCATTGCCGAGCATGACCCGGACTGCGCCGAGGCCATTTTTGTCGGGCTCCTGGCCGACGGCCAGGTCGAGCTTGCCGTCCCCATTGAAATCGCCGACCGCGATGGTGGTGATTCCGGTGCCCGCAACGTTGGTGAGGACCGGGGCCTTGAAAGTTCCGTCGCCATTGTTAAGGGAGACTGCCACTTGGCCGGTGGTGGTGGCGTAGCTAGGGAAAACGACGTCGGGCTTGCCGTCGCCGTTGAAGTCGCCGACGACAACTTGTGTGATGTATAGGTTGCCGAGGCTGAAGATCTTAGGCGCGACAAAACTCTGCGCGCAAGCCAGAGTGGCCAGGGTGAGCATCGCAGCGATCAGCAGGATACGGTTGCGCATGGGACCTCCTTACACCGAATTCAGCGGACGCCTGAACCAACGAGTCGAAAGCTACCCTCGGCCTGCCTCGGACGCTGAGCCAGCAACGGGCCGTGCCTGTGAGGAAGGCTGAGCCGAGATTGTGGGGATTGTATATCCCGTCGAACACCGCGGACAGTGTGAAGGAATTTGCAGGGTGCATCGGCCTCAACTTCTGCTATTAGGCCCGCTGGAAGCGAGTGCTTGACACTGCCGACATTTTTGGTGAGGCGATTGTTCGCCAGTTCGAAGGCGAGGGTTGCAAAATCCTTCATCTTGACGACGCTTGCTCCACGGAGTGCAATGCTCGTGATCTGTTGTTCCCAGGCCCTGTTCACCCGCGCTTTCCGCAGAAAACCGGTTCCCTTACGGCTGAGACCCACACCGCGAGAGGCGATCTTTGGTGGAGGTTCGTCATGAGACGCACCCGAATCGTGGTCTTGATTTTATTTGCGTGCTTCGCGCTCGCGGCATGGTGCCAGCAGCCCGCAGGCGTTCCCCTCAACAACTGGACCGAATTCACGCGCACCAACATGCATCGCTGGAACCCATACGAGAAAACGCTCAGCGTCGAAAATGTTCCGAACCTGCAACTGCAGTGGACCTACACCCCCGGAGGCCCCGTCTTCTCCTCGCCTGCAGTGATGAATGGCATGGTGTACGCCGGTTCGTACGACGGTAACCTGTATGCCTGGGACGCCACCACCGGCGCGACGCAGTGGAGCTACTTCACCGAAGTCGGCAGCTGGATTTTCTCCTCGCCGGCCCTCGCCAACGGCGTGGTGTATTTCAGCTCGGTGTATCCCGGCGTCCCCGGCGTCATCTATGCGATCGACGCCCGCACCGGCGCCCAGTTGTGGAGCTACCCAACGTTCAACGGCTCATATGCCACTCCGACCGTGGCCGACGGCGTGGTGTACTGCGGCGATTGGGGAGGACGCCTGTACGCGCTGAACGCGACCACCGGCGCTCTGCTATGGACCTTTGACACCGGAACGCAGATCTGGGACGCGCCCGCCGTGGTGAATGGGGTCGTGTACTTTGGATCCGAGAACAACAACGTGTATGCGCTGAAGGCCACCACGGGCGGCAAAATTTGGAGCTTCACCACAGGTTCATACATTCAGGCATCGCCCGCCGTAGCGAACGGAGTGGTGTACATCGGCTCCGACGACGACACGTTTTACGCTTTGGACGCCAGGACCGGCGCTCTGCGGTGGAGCTACACCACCGGACAGCAGATTTACGCCTCGGCGGCGGTGGCCGGAGACGTTGTTTATGTTGGCTCATACGACGGCTACGTCTACGCCTTCAAAGCCAGTACCGGAGCGCTGTTGTGGAAGTATCTCACCATCGGCAATGTTGCCGCATCGCCGGCCGTGGCGAACGGGGTGTTGTACGTCACGTCGCAAAGCACTAGCGACGCCAGCGCCAACTCTTTGTATGCGCTGAACGCCAGCACTGGCGCCCTGCTGTGGAGTTATCCCATTTTCGGCACACTCGGGAGTGGCTCCCCCGCCGTAGCCAAAGGAATGGTTTATTTCCCGGTGGGCGACATATACACATTTACCGGCTCGCTCTACGCCTTCGGCCTGAACTGAATGATGGGGCCACCGATCCGGCTGCGCTTGCCCTTGCTGCATTTGCCCTGTGCGGCGTAAGCCTTGCTGCAACCTATATCCCCGCCCGCCGTGCGGCGAAGGTGGACCCACTCGTGGCGTTGCGGTACAAATGAGGACCCACACGTTTGGCCACGCGACCGCGTACTGCTATTCACAAACAGAGGATCCCCACGAACTGTAAAACGGGAAAACGTCCACTTTTGAGACCGTACGCACGCGGTTGTCACCGCACTGCAGCGAGGGTTGGTACACCTCTGATCTTCGCTGGCGGCGAGAAACATCTCTGCGAGGGAACTCGGAACAAATGGCTCTTCGACAAATCGAACCTGTGGGGCAATGCGGAGATTTTCTTGAGCTGCGATCTCTATCGCTTGGCTTCCACGTGCTGACCGCGAATCTCCGCGACTTTCGTCGCATCCCCGGCTTGTCCGTGACGCAGCTTTAGCACCGGTCCCCTGAGTCCCAACAAGTGACTTCTTTGCGTCAGTCTCGCTGACTACAATCGACAGTGACGCTCGCCGCCTCTCAAGAAGAAATACTCCCTCTGCACTGTCGAATGTGTGGAGCGATCCGGAGATTTTTCCTTAGCCACGACCTGTACCGTCGCGCTTAAGCCGCATCGTGGCAAACGCAGTCCTGCGTGGAATCGCGGGATGCATGAAATATCCGCGATCAATTGATATCTCCCACAGCCACAAATGCTGCCCAATAAAACGGATGCCGATATTGCTCGCTCTTCAGCAATTGCAGTTCGGCCTGCTGGAGCGCTTTAGCGGTTGCAAACAGTGATTTCGACTGCTTTCGTTCTAGCTCCCGCGCCCGGTGAAAGGCGGTCATGAGTTCGGCGGTCGCCAGGGATTCCACCTTCCACTGGCTCACCACGGCAGTGGATGCCCCGGCCACAAAGAAGGACCAGGTCAGCCCGATCAATCCTTCTCCGGCTCCAATCCGGCCGCGACCGCTCTCGCAAGCGGAAAGCACAACCAGGTCTGCATGCAAATCGATATGCAGAATCTCCCAGGCCTCCAGCAGGCCATCATCTTTCCCATCGGGACTCGGAGAGAGCATTACGTACGAATACATCGGGTTGCTGTCGTCGAAGACTCCATGCGTTGCCAGATGGAGAATCCTGAACTGTGGCGCCTCTTTCTTGAACCGGTCCTCGTCGGCGTCCTTGCCGACATAGACCTTGCTCTGGCTGCGGCCATAGATCTCCTCGATGGTTCGGACTTCGTCTTCCGATTCCGGCAGTGGACTCAGGCTGTCATCCCGGTAAGTCAGCTTCACTCGTTCCGAGATCTCACCGCCCAGAGCCGGATTCCCCATGGCAATCATCGTCGCCGCCGGCGCCTTTGCTGCGGCCTCATTTCTCCTGCGCACTCGTGTCATTTCTCGGAGAACCGAAAACGACGGCACATACGCCACGGCACAATCCTCGATCAGATAATGTCCCGAACGCGGTAACCGTGTTCCTTTACCGTTATGAATTCGTCCGTGACCGTGACGAATTCTCCGCTGTGGCTCTTCATGCTTGACTCGATCACTTCGATTCCCTGACCGGCTCTCAGGCCATTCAGGTCGGACCACGAGCCCTTCTGCTTCTGCGCGCAAAACGCGACTGGTAGCCCGACGAGAAATGCAAGAATCAAACAGGCTTGCGAAGTCCTCTTCATTTGCGTTTTTCACTTTCCCCACGGAAGGCCAGCGCTTGAGTCCCACTCGCTTAGAACGATGACAAAAGCACGCGTGTATTACCGAGGCAGCAGAATTTACTCAAAAACTTGCGTTCCGTACCTAAGTTTTGGATAAACTTAGCCCCACGGTTTCGCTCCTGAACCGGCGGGGTTCATCAGAGGTCCTGAGATATGGATCGCAGATCTGCGCTGCAGCTGGAGGAGATGGATCCAGTGCTGCATCCGTATCTGCAAGCGGCCGACGAAGCGGAGGCCGAGCGCCTGCTGGGGGACTTGATGGAGATGCATGCGCAGCCCCTGGTACGCCAGATTGCACACTCCAAGCTGCATGTCGGGCGTTCCGCGCCTATCGAAGGTAGCTCCGTTCAGGACGTTCATGACGTCTGCGGCGAGGTTGTTCTGCAGTTGCTGAGCCGCGTGCGTGAGTTGCGCGACAGTCCCGATCAGTCCTCGATCCTCAATTTTCGCAGCTATGTCGCCGCCGTTACTTACCACTCGTGCGGCGCGAGCCTGCGCCGCACTTATCCGCAGCGGCAGCGGTTGAAGAACCGGCTGCGCTATGTCTTAAATCACGACCCGCGTTTTGCGATGTGGAAAGAGGTGAATGGAACGTTCCTCTGCGGCCTGGTTGACTGGAAGGGCAGAACCTGCTCGAGCTTTCCGCGCCGGCCAGATTCTATGGAAACGTTCGAGCAATCATTAGAGAGCGCGGGTAACTTGCGGCAACTGCCGCCGCGCACGCTGCTCGACGTTCTATTCGCGATTTCCGGGAGGCCCATCGAAATTGAGCATCTCGTCGGTCTGGTCGCGAAGATCTGGGACATTCAGGATTTGCACCGCGTGGAAAACGAAGACCCAAACGGCGGCGAGATATGGAACCGTCTACCAGACCCGCGCGTGAACGTTGCTCTGCTGGTGGAGCGCCGAATGTATCTGGCAGCATTGTGGAAGGAGATTTGCGAGTTGCGTACCTTGCAACGGGCTGCGTTGCTGTTGAATCTGCATGAGTCGAGCGGGCACGACATACTGCCGCTGTTCATCATGGGAGGCGTGGCTAGCCTATCGGAGATCGCCTCCGCGCTCAATATGCACGTCCGCGATCTCGCCGAGCTCTGGGACAGTCTGCCCATGGACGATGCCACGCTGGCGCAGCGTTTGGGAATAACCCGGCAACAGGTGATCAATCTGCGCAAGTCGGCGCGCGAGCGCCTGGCGCGGCGAATGAGTAAGTCGTGGTGAGAAATCGATATGAAGAGTCTGGTCTGGAGGGAAATGAGAGATCGCGGCGGTAATATCCATCCCGGCTGTACCTCCTTGGAAGTGGGGGCAGTTAGGGACCTTGCAGGAAGATTAAAGATATGGCAGAGCACCTAACTCCCGACCAAATCGCCCGTTACCTCAAGCGGGCGCTGTCTGCGGGCGAGTTGGTCGCTGCCGGCGAACATCTCGCAGGCTGTGAGCCGTGCCGGGAGCTCGCCAGCGACGCACAGACGCTGAGCACCGGTTTTGCGTTTCTACGCCGTGACCTCGAAACGCAGGGAAAACTGGCACCGACTCACCTGGAGTACGAGCAACTGGAAGCGTACGTAGACAACGATGCGGACGAAGTTGATCGCGAGATTGTCGACTCGCACGTGGAATTGTGCCGAATGTGCCGTGAGGAACTCCGCGATCTGCAAAAATTTCGGGGCTCGCTGGAAGCTCGCGAAATAGCGCCGCATGTTGGTCAACAAGGATCAGTGGAACCTTTGACCCTCCACGCCTCGGCCGGCGACCAAGAGATGCCCACGTTCGCGAGTGCCGACGAATCAGCTGCCCGAGGATTCACAGAAGCAACTCGGGAACCAGCAACTCATTTCTGGAGACATCCGGGATACTTGGCCGGTTTTGCCTCCGCCGTTGCGATCGTCATCGTCATCGCCTGGATCGTCCCGACGAGGCATTCCGTTGCAAAGCTACCCAACGCGGAGCAGACAACAGGCTCAGCGATCGGTCCGGAGTCGCAGCAAGAGTTGCAGACTCCTGCGCAGCTTTCCGCATTGATCGGTAAAACCGGGACGTTGTTGGGGAACTCTGCGCAAGGCGAACCCTTCCTACTGCTGACGCCGGTTGGAACTTTTGTGGAAGATGAGCGGCCAACGTTCCGCTGGCGGCCTCTGGCTGGTGCCTCCAGTTATGAGATCACCGTTTTTGATGCGGAGCTGAATGAAGTTGCCGCGAGTCCTGCGCTTTCCGGAACGGACTGGAAATCCTCGGCCCAGCTGGAGCGCGGCAAAGTCTATCTGTGGCAAGTGGCCGCCACGACAGATGGAGAACAGGTCGTGGCCCCTGTGCCTCCCGCGCCCGAAGCCAAGTTTGAGGTTCTTGATCTGGCTCACGCCAAGGAACTGGAGCAGTTGAAGCGCGAACAACCAAACGCGCACTTAATCCTGGGACGTGCATACGCCAAGGCGGGAGTGCTGGACGCAGCCGAAAAAGAGTTTCGCTTGGTTTCCGGCTCCGATGCCGACTACACGTTGGCTCAGAAGTTTATCCATGACCTGAAGGCTTTGCGGAGTCCTGGAAACTAGACGGCATTGTGCACTATGAACTTTCCCTGCTTTTTGAAGCCTAGCCGTCATCCGGAGCGCCGCAATCTGTCTGAGTTCGCAACTTTCTTCGCCGCAGCGCTCCGTACCGTTTCGCACAGGGCATCAATGACAGCGGTCAGATTGTGGGCGACTCCTCGCCGAATTGTGGCTTCGATTACGCACTGGCTGTGGCTGATGCTTTCCTACTTAAACTTGAAGTACCCCAAGATCTGCTACCTACGATTGCGAGGCTATGCAACCGGGACCGCAAGCCACAACAGAAGTAAGAAGGACTACGCCATAGTCATGCCATTCAGCTATGTTGTTTACAGTGAGCACCGTCTGGTAATCAGCACTCGGTCGGATGGTGTGACCTGGGAGGCGAACGGAGACAAGAAAACTGGCGACATGTTCGCAGATGCAAAGACGTTCTGTTGAGGGACTTTTTCAACAGCCACGCCTGTTAGCGCCACTTGACGGTTTCTTTGAGGACCAGTGAAGACATCCGCAGAACCGCGTCCGGGCGACGATTGGTAGTGAAGTATCAAGTTCACCGCACTGGGATGCGATAAAGGTCCCAGTGGGAGGTCTCTTTGCTGAAGGTGTAGCGGGAGTCGTCAGGGCCCGGAGAAACGTTTTCCTCCAGCACCTGCGTTGCGACTCTGCTTAGCTCTTTCTCGGATTGAAATCCTGATTTAGGCAATTTCGGCAAATCGCTGCCATGACTGATCGGAACCACATACGTGCGCGAGTTGCCCGAAAATGCGCGCCAGTAGAAATACATTACTTTGCCGTCGCGAGACCAATCGGCTTCACACCAACCCGAGCAAAGAGGAATCCACGGACCGCCGGCTACCGGCACTGCCTCAACATCCCACCAATTGTCTTCCCTATTAAGTGGGCGGCGCACTACCACGAACCGCTCGTCTGGAGAAATACCACTGAGATAGACAATAGGTTCGGTGGAGACCTTTTCTTCCTGAGTACCATCGTCCTTCATCCTGTACAGGTAGGCGTGCCCAGCCTCAGAGATCGCACAATAAATGCTTCCAGAGTGCGCATAGAGCGCCCCAAACGCGCCACCCCCTGAGCGGATCTGGCGCGGAGCGAAGCGATGTTCAGTGGAAGACAACCAGAGATGATGCTGTCCATTTGCGTCAACCGTCTCGAAGACGGTTTCCTTGTCATCCGGCGAAACACTGAAATACTGGACAATAATCCCGGGCAATACCTTGGAAGCCTGACCGGTGCCGAGATCCGATACCCACAGCTCACCTCCTTGATCGGCCTGCGACGAGCTGGCGGCCTCTAAATAGAACACTCTGGTGCCGTCACTGGAGACCCTTGGGCTATGAGCATACCCTTGGGAAGAAACCTGCCGGTCTCCTTCTCGGTCATGCACCCAGACATTTTTCTCAGACGTGCCAACCGAAGTAACCAAGGAGCCGCCGTCTGGAGCTACGGCGATCCCCTGTTCCTCCCCCAAACTGGCTGTCAGTTGCTGCGGCACTCCCTCGGGAAAGGTCTGGCGCCAGATGTGAGAACCCTTGGAGCCTGCATCGGAATTGAAGTACATCCACCTGCCATCGGGCGACCAGGCTGCGTAGTCACAGGATCCCTTTGGGCCGACGGACCGCGCTGCCCCGCCGGAGAAAGGTACGAGTTGACATTGAATCATCCTGCCGTCGCCACCCATTTCGGCCACCAGTATCCACTTGTGATCGGGTGAAAGACTGGAGAAGTGAGCCATGTGGCTTTCGTCGGGCGGAACATAAACATCCCGCTGCTCCGAGCGGCTCTCGGTTGCGGTTACGACCGAAAGGTGAACTCCACTCTTGACCTCGCTAAACATCACGTGGCGCGCGTCGATCCAGCTCAGGCCCGTAGCATTGGAGAGCAATAACTGGGGCTGACCTCCGAGCACAGGAACAACCCAGGTCTGCCAGTTCAGTCCACTTGTTCCGTAGGCAATGCGCGAACCATCCGAAGAGAATACGGGCGCCAGTTTATTTTTGATTTCATCATGCGTCAGCTGGACAGGCTCTCCGTCAGGAAGAAGCTTGACATAGAGTTGCGCCGAACTGCCTGCGTCCCGCAGAAAAGCCAGCATCCTTCCGTCAGGTGACAGCGTCGGTTCAAAGACGTCGCCGGTAAAGTTTGTCAGCTGGACCCATTGTGAAGAGTCGGCAGGGGCGACGCTGGCTCCCTTTCGCCCGATCACAATCGCAGAGACGACGAGAATTGCGATCGGCAGTGAAACCGCCGCCCAAATCGCGAGTCGAAACCTTCTTTGCGGTGAGTCACCTGCGATTCTCGGTACCGTGCCGGATTCCGAGTCACGCTTCAACCGCTTCAGGTCAATACAAATTTCAGAAGCGTGCTGATAACGAAGGGTCCGATCTTTCTCCAGGCACTTGTTGATCGTCTCTTCCAGCTTCGCGGGAAGGTCGGGATTGAACCGCACGGCTGGCGTGGGCGTGCCGTCCAGAATGGCCTTGAAGATCACGCCGGAAGTTTCTCCACGGAAAGGCAAAGTGCCGGTCGCCATTTCATAGAGAACCGCCCCGAACGAGAACAGGTCGGTACGAGAATCTAACGCCTTCGCTCGGACTTGTTCGGGCGACATGTATGCGACCGTCCCCACTGCGCTGCCAGGACTGGTCAGGTGCTCTTCCAACTCGACGGTCGCGGCGCTGAGGGCAACGCTCTCGGGCTTGGCGGTGACCTTCGCCAGCCCGAAATCCAGAATCTTCGCCTGACCTCGATTCGTGACGAAGATGTTGGCAGGCTTGATGTCCCGATGGACAATTCCTTTCGAGTGTGCGGCGTCCAAGGCATCGGCGATCTGGATACCTAGATCGAGGACCGCCTCGATTTCCAGCGGCTTGCCAGAAATTCGATGACGGAGCGTCTGCCCCTCCAGCAGTTCCATGGCGATGAAAGTTCGCCCATCGGTCTCGTCGATCTCATAGATCGTGCAAATGTTCGCATGATTCAACGAGGACGCAGCCTTGGCCTCCCGCTGGAACCGGCTGAGGGCCTGTGCATCGTGCGCGACGTCGTCGGGAAGAAACTTCAGCGCGACGCGACGATCGAGCTTTAGGTCTTCCGCCTCATAAACGACACCCATGCCCCCGCCGCCGATCTTGCTGATGATGCGGTAGTGGGAGACCGTCTGACCCACGGGTTGAGAGGGGGTGGACACTGGCAAACACATGTTAGGCGGAGAGGAGAGGGAGGTCAACGAAGGCCGGACGCTGGGCCGTGTTTTAGAAGCATGGTTGTCGATAAATCCATATAGCGCGTGCGCTGTGAAAAGGCGCTGGTCGACTGCGGGTGAAAGTCCCGCCCGGGAACTGGGTCGCTCCACCCGGAAGCAATCGGAGCGGCGGTGGAGGAAACGAAACCGTCGGAGCCTCCGAGGTAGAGGTTCACTAGGGTCACTTAGCAGTCTGCGGAAAAACTCAATTTGGGGGCGGAATTGGGAAGGGCACGAGTTCCACTCGTGCCGCCAAGTCGTTCAAAATGTGTCCGCGCTTCAGCGCCTGAGGGACTCTCAGGGCGCTCACGGGGAGTTTTTCCGCAGCCTGTTAGGTGACTTGGCAAGCATGCAGGCCGTACGGGAGTGAACGCTGAGCAGGCCTCGAAACGATTAACGCAGGAGCCAACCCGCCGTGTTATCGGGAGGGCCGCCGCTGATGGAACTGTACGAGCGAACGAGGGCCATCAGACCTGCCGAGTAATGGCGACGGCAAGCTGGCAAAGTCGACCAGCAGCAACACGGGAAGCCCCAACGGCGATCGCAGAAGCGATCAACCGGCAGCTCGCGAGAGTCAGGCCGGGCCGTGAGGGGCGGCGGAGAAGTTCGTAGTACCGCAGATGCCGGGTAACTCCGGTGGAGGGAAGAGGCCCCAGTTAAAGACGGACGCAAGAAGGTTATGGTCCGGGCAACTGTCAATAGATACAGGTCGCAGGCACTCGTAGGGAGCCCAAAGAAAGGCGGCTGGTCCAAAGGGTCCAGGCGCGATGTCGCCGTGCGAGAGGCCGATTGTTCCAACATCTGGCTCGATAACGATTGAACAGTCGATTTCACTCGTTATCACTTGTTGCCAAATGTCCAACTGAGTCCCGAGCTGGAGCCGTAGTCGCTGCCCGGCAGATTGTTTGGCGGCCGATTGTCCCAACTGCCGTAGACCGAAACATTCCAGGACAGATTTCCGGTGAGCTTAATGTAATAGGTCGCGTTCATGTTGAACTTCACACGGCCCGGTTCAGACAGGACCGGCAGAAGAATCGCGTTGAGGTCGCCGTTGGTCTTGTTGAACCGGAAGAATTGCAGGTTCGCACCGAACAGAGCAGTCGTCAGGTTTTGCGAAGCGACATTCTGCTGATACTGTGTGTTCTGCCCCGCGAGGCCGCCGACCACTGAAATGCGCGCGAGGTTCGTATTTTTCAGGAAACGTCCGATACCGCCCCCGAAAGTGGCTTGGCTGAGAATCCCTTGCTCAGAGCTCTGCAGGAAGGTGCCAAGACCCTCGTAAAACCAATTGTTCCAGCGCATGAGATGGAGGACATCGACATCCACTTGGTTTCGTGTAGAGGCGCTAGCGCCGGTGCTGGCGGACAAAGTGGAGTTGAAACTGGCGCTCGCAGCCCAGCGCTCTCGCGGATAGCTGACCTGCGCGCCCAGGTTGTACTGGGTCGACTGGTTGCCCTTGGAGTAGATGATTCCCGTATTCACGCTACCGTTGAATCGCTGGATGAACTTCGCGGAGGTCATGTCCATTTCAACGATCCGCGATCGGTCGATCTTGACTTCTTGCTCGGGAGTCTCCGCGACCTCAATCTCCATGGGACGCCCGCTCGGAGTGTTCGCCGTGTTGAGTGTTCCGGTGTACACCGAACCATCTTGCGTCTTCACGAGGAATAGCTGTTTGCTTTCCAGCTGGGCCACCTCGGACCACTGAACCGAGCTTGTTCCGAGGATGTATTTCATGCTGACATAGAGCACGCCCGCTTTGAGGCCTTTGATTTCGCCGGTGAGGTGATCGCCATTCCTCATGACGATCAGGTCAGTGCTATTTCGGGCGGACAGACAGGTCGCCAGAAAAAGTGCATATCCAAGGGCAAAGAGTGAAATAGTCAGAACCGATTTTGCCTTCATGATGTTTCTCCGCGCGGTGGGTTGATCTCCGGCAGCACGTCAAAATAATTCCGATCATCGAAAAAGTCGTCTTGCAAGTAATCGAACGCGGTGCCGTGGAATTGATTGGTGCCGGAACCGAAAAGAGTGCTTGGGAGTTGATGGACTGGAAAGTCAAAGAGCGTAAATGCTGATTTCGTTAACCAACCGACATTGCCCTCGTCAGAGTCTCAGCAAACGTAACCTTCTGCCTTTGTTTCCTTGCACGAGAATCGCTGAAAACGAGACTTAGTACGACAGGAAATCCTTGCGAGCGAGGTCAATCTAGCAACGGATGACGCGAGCGACCTTCCAGGAGGCGTCCAACTGTCGGCCGAACACGAACACGGCCTCAAATTGAGCATGAATTGGTGCCCCCGTGCCGACGGGTGGAGCCCGTGCGCCCTGGACTTCATCTCAATCACCCACCTGTCGTGAACCATGACTTCCGAGGATGAAACCGTTCGTTCCTACTAGGTCTCACCGTTTTAAAGCGCACAGAAAGAAGCTCTCGAACTCACTTTTTTCGCTCCGGCACCGCCCGTTATGGGGGACGGCCACAACACCGGCGGTCGCCAAAGGCTACCAGCCGGCTGGCTTCACCATCTTTCACGGCGTGGTTCAAAGCTGCCGTAAGACAATCTTGGACTTATTAGACTCGATGCCCGATTTCGGGCAGCTATTCACGACCAACTTCTCCTGGCTTCATCAACTGTCTTCCTTGACACACTGGCGCACACCTGTAAGTTCTGCCAGTCTGCGGGGCGACTCAGCCCGTATAGATTGATCCCCCCCGAAATCCAACGGGTGCGTACCTCTAGAGCTTAGGAGCAGCAGACGATGAGCCCCACCGCAGTGGGCTTTGTTGTGTTTGCGTGCGTGTTCGGAGGTGCCGTGTGCGGCATCCTTCTCAGAAAGACGTTGCCCCAAGACCATCTAAGCGCTCACTCGAAAAGTGTGGTGTCGATGTGCATGGGTCGGGGCTCCTCCTTCCAAGAGGGCGGCTTGTCGCTGACAGGCTAGGGATTTCCCTAGTGGCAACGTGCCCAGGATTGCCTTTGAATAATTGTGGGAGCTAGTGTAGTGCGTCAAACAGATCGACGTTTATTCAGGGTGCGGCGAGCGCGTTTCACTTTTTCCAGGATGTCGGCGGCCCGCGCGGTCCAGATGAAAGGTTTCGGGCTTTCGTTGTGGCGGTCGATGTAGGTGCCGATGGCCATGATGAGTTCTTCCAAGTCGCGGAATACGCCACGCCGGAGCCGATTCTGAGTTAGGTCGCGAAAGAAGCGTTCCACCATGTTGAGCCAGGAGGCGCTGGTGGGAGTGAAGTGCAGATGAAAGCGCGGATGCCGTGCCAGCCAGCGCTGCACTTTGGGGTGCTTATGGGTAGCGTAGTTATCGCAAATCAAGTGCAGCTGCCGGTCGGGGGGGATGGTCTGGTCAATCAGGCGGAGAAACTTGAGCCATTCCTGATGGCGATGCCGCTCCTGGCAAAGGCCAAAGACCTCGCCGTTAGCCGCATTCAGAGCGGCGAACAAAGTGGCCGTGCCGTTGCGTTTGTAGTCGTGGGTCATGGTGGCACCGCGCCCGCGTTTCAGCGGCAGGCCGGGTTGGGTACGATCCAGGGCTTGAATTTGGCTCTTCTCGTCGGCGCACAACACCAGCGCGTGCTCCGGCGGATTGAGATAGAGGCCAACGATGTCTTCCAGTTTCTCGGCGAACGCAGGATCGTGGCTGATCTTGAACGCTTCCACGCGATGCGGTTTCAATCCGTGGGCGCGCCAGATGCGCCGCACGCTGGCTTCGCTGATGCCGACCGCCGCAGCCATAGTACGAGTGCTCCAGTGAGTTGCGTTGCTGGGTTGCTGGCGCGTGGTCATAGTCACCACGCGTTTGGTCAGGCGGGCACCGATGGTGGGCTTGCGTCCCGGCCGGTGCGCGTCTTTCTGCAACCCCGCCACGCCCAGCGCCAGGAAACGCTTGCGCCAGCGGGAAACTTTTTTCGGTGTGATCGCCATGCTGGCGGCGATCTCCTTGTCCGGTTGGCCGGAGGCTGCAAGCAACACGATGCGGGCACGCTCCGCCACCCGCACCGGAAGGGATCGGCTCCGGGCTTGGGATTCCAACTGCGTTCTTTCCTCCGCACTCAACGTAATGGCTGGGGCGATTCGCATCCGCAAGCGTCTCCTCCATCATAAGACGCGCGCGGATAGATAAAGGTTGTTACTTGTGACGCACTACACTAGTTTTCTAGCTCGTCCTTTCGAGTGGCGCAGACCTCCCATCTCTCTTAGTGGTTGTTTGCTGCGCCACGTATTTCTTGCAGTCAGGAAAGAGTAAGAGTGAGTCCCATAGGAGTGAGTTGGCAGGAGGCCAATTTGATCCCCGCTCATCCCGTCTCGCAGAAGCTGGTCCTGTGCATCGATGACAACCCAGCGATCTTCTCCTATGAAGAGGCGCTGCTCAGCAGCCTTCGTATTCGGTCCTCACCGACGTAAGGAGCACCAAAGTTCCCACTCATTATTGGTCACAATCAGCACAAAAGGGGGAGCCATGACACAACTTCACCTGTCCGACGGTCCAAGGGCGGAGCAAGTTGCCGCACTATTGGCAACCGGCGCAACCAACTCGGAGATCGCCGAGGAATTAGGCGTGTCGCTCAGGACGGTGAAGGCGCATTGTAACCGGCTCTATCTGCAATACGGGCTAACGGGGAACAGACACAAGCGGATTCGGTTAGTGATCTCGATGTTGCGCGATCGGCCAACTTCCACATCCGTCCACATGAGTCCGCGGCTGATTCGAGTCTGCGATCTGGTGGTACTCGGATTCACTAACAAGCAGATCGGAGAGCGAATCGGAACCAGTGAGGCAGTCATCAAGAACTACCTGCGAATAATTTACGACGTGACCGGCATGTTCTCACGCGTTGAGTTGGCAATCTTCTGGAGCAGTCACGAGATCTCCAAAGAGATTGATCGACCCGTGCTTCGGGCCGACACGTCAGATGCGGGACGCATAGAGTGCGATAGGCGCGGAAAGTCCGCAGCGGATGGAACGCTACGAACAGTCAACGCCAGTAAAAACCGAGGCCGCCAGCAATTGAGGCATGAATTTAAGCCTTCGGCGGAACGGCCTCAGTTAAATGCCGCCTCATCTATCGTCGCCAGGTTCTGCGGCGAAGGCTGAAAGAGAGGCAAGGAGCAAGCGCGTGACTCACTCCCCCGCTGCTCACCGGGCTTCCCGCCAAGATGCCCGAAGGTGGATCGCCGATGGTTGGGCGAAGGTTGATGACTTAGTTCATTGTGCGGACAGGGCTGATTTCTGCGTCCCTGTATCGGCGGTCTCGGATTGCGTATGCCGTGGGTAGGGCCGAGATGTTGGACGCGCTTATAGCCGTGCGGGAGCGCAATGGCGAGGGTTTGTGGGGCGGCCAAAGGTCCGCTCCGAGAAGTTATCCATACGCTCGGGGGCTCTCCCATGCGCGGCTACGGCAAGTTTGTTTTGAGCACATTTATTGCTGGGTTCCTCGTCGTCGCTCCGATTTACCTCGCCGCCTTGTTGCTACTCAAAGCGCTGAAATCTTTAATCGGTCTTGTGCAGCCGATCGCCAAAGTGCTGCCAAAATGGTTGCCCGCGGAACAGATACTTGCTTTGCTGCTCATTTTGATTCTGTGCTTCCTTACGGGAGTCGGGATCCGCACTCGGATAGGGCGTGCAATTTGGGAGCAAATCGAGAAGTCCTTGTTCCAGAGAATCCCCGGCTACGCCCTGTTTCGAAGCCTAGCGCAGCGAATGGCGGGGGAGAGTGAAGAGACGGCATGGAAGCCGGCACTGGCCGAGATTGAAGAGGCTTTGGTCCCTGCTTTTATCATTGAAGAACTTGACGATGGGCGTTTCACAGTGTTCGTTCCTTCGGTCCCCACCCCGTTCGCTGGAGCCATCTATATTCTCAACCCGGATCGGGTACATCCACTGAACGTTCCTTTTACGCAGGCGGTCAAGGCCATCTCGCGATGGGGATCAGGTTCCAAGGATCTTGTCGCTGCCATGGAACAAAAAGGACGCTGATTTTCACGATGAGTTGCGGCCCATATATTCGTTCGAAAGTTTGACTATGAAAACTCAACTGCGGTCGACGTATGCGGCGAAATGGTGAGCTGAAATGAAGAACTCATTCCGACACATAATTGCAAGCGGTTTCCTGCTGAGTTTGTTTTGGTCAGGGGTTTGTGTTCTACAAGCCCAACAATCGGGCAGTGCGAACGTGGAGCAGAGCTCTAACTTTCAACCGCAACTTGTGACGAAGACCGTGAGCGTCATCAATCCCCCGGCTCGTGGGCCTGTAACAACGACCCTTAAGGGGACGGAACTAGTGGCCTGTCGCAAAGTAACCATTACTAGTTGTTATGCTTCTAAGTTGGTATGGCGACAGACAGCGAAGTGTCCCTCACCAGCAACCAACGGTCGGAACTCAGCAGCATTGCTCAATCGCGTACCCTGCCGGCCGGCTACGTCTTTCGCGCCAAGCTCATCTTGATGCTGGCAGCAGGAGCTTCCTTCAACACCATTAAGCACAGGCTGCAGACCAGTGCTCCCACGATCATCCGCTGGAAGCAGCGCTTCCTCGAGTCCGGGCTCGACGGGCTCGATACCTATCATCCCGGCCAGAAGGCTACGGTTCTGACTCCGGCTTTGCGGGCGCGGATTCTGTCGGCCACCCGCAAGAAACCCAGCGACGGTTCCACCCATTGGAGTTGCCGCAAACTGGCGACCGCGCTGGGTGTCAGCAAAGACGTGGTGCATCGGGTCTGGAAAGAAGCCGGTCTCAAACCCCACCGCTTGGAGCGTTACTTGGCCAGCGACGATCCGGAGTTCGAAAGCAAAGCGGCCGACATTATCGGCCTGTATCTGCGGCCTCCGCAACATGCCGCCGTGTTCTGCGTCGATGAGAAAACCGCCATTCAAGCCCTGGATCGGCTCGATCCCGTGCTGCCGCTTTCGCCGGGACGAGCCGAGCGTCACGGCTTCGAGTACTTTCGGCATGGAACGCTTTCTCTGTATGCCGCGCTGGACACCAAGACCGGCCGCGTGCACGGAAGAACCACGGCCCGCCATACCAGTCGCGACTTCGTTGCCTTCCTCGCAGAAGTGGTATCGCTGTGTTCGCCTCGGCAGCAGATTCATATCATCCTCGACAACCTCTCCGCCCACAAAACCCAGCTCGTTCGCGACTTCCTGCAACAGCATCCTCGCGTGCAGCTTCACTTCACCCCTACGTATTCCTCTTGGCTCAACCAAGTCGAGCTCTGGTTCGCCAAGATCGAACGTGAGGTCATTGCCCGCGGCATCTTCACCTCGGTACCTGACCTGGCTCGCAAACTCCGTCGTTACATCAACGCCTACTCTGCCAACGCTCGCCCGATCCAGTGGAAATACTCCGACCCTTCTCGGCGCCTACGTACTAACGAATTCACTGCGACAGGCCACTAGCGCCGAATGCAAGCGGGCAGGCCAAATTGAAAATGGGAGATATGGAAGTCACGATCGAAGCGCAAGCCAACGGCTTGGCTGCTCCGAGCAACTTCGGAGCCCAATATGAAGAATACGTGGTGTGGGCCATTACGCCGGCAGGAAAAGTGTTCAAGTTGGGAGCAATGGAAGCCAAAGGGAACCGTTTCGAATTGAAGACGAAGTCCGCTGTGCGCAGCTTCGCGATTGTGGTGACTGTTGAGCCATACCAGCAGGTGACGCGTCCTGCAGATATGATCGTGCTGGAGGTTCCTGGAGGGGGCCAAACGGTCGCCGCAAGCTGCGAGTTTCTTAAAGGTGGCTACGCACCGGTTGGATATCAATTTCCGCCACTCGATACAGGTGCTGGCTACCCTCCGCAAATTGTGCAAATGTACAATGCCCGCCGTATCGCAATACTTGCAGGTGCCAAGGGAAACGACAATTTCCAAATTGCCGACGAGTGGTTTAACTCTGTCGTCGTATCTGCAGAACGGCAAAAGAAATTTACCGGCGTAATACTGAACCAAGCGAGCAGCGCGACCACATATTTCGAAGCGGCACGCGTAAAGGCACTAAAACATCTAATGCAATAGAGCAGTTGAAGAACTCCTGGGCTTTACCGACGCATTAGATTTTTCCACATGCTGTATTCTCAATCCAGTGCGATTGTTCGGACCTTGGTTCCTTCTGCAAGCATACATGTTGCTTGGAACTCTAACCGTCATCACTTCCTAGCAGGCTAGGTCGAAAATCACTGCGCTGGTGCTGGAGCAGTTGCTCCGGCATACGAGCAAAACCGGCGCCTACTTTAGTTCGATAGGGACGCTCACGGTGCCAGGAGTCCACTGGCGTTGTCGCGGACGGGGAATTTCACTTCATACTTGCCCGGAGCCAGAGTGAGCTTCTGAGGAATTCCAAGCCCCGTTCGCCGAGTTTTTTCCACCTGCCCCATCCCAAGTTTAGTGACAATGGACTGGACAACTGTCTCCAAGCCCTTTCCGCTGCTATCGAATGCCATGGTCACGATCTCAAGGCCGATAGCATTGCCCTTTAGGCGATCAATCGTAATGGTGTCGCCCATAACGCAAAGCGTGAACTCCGCCGTCCTTTTCTGCCCGGCGTCTTGAGAGGGAGACGGAGCGCCAGAAGGTTGTGTGTGGCGAGCTGTCAGCCTCAACCACCCGGTGTATTGAACGGGAGAGGCGAGAGCCTCCACGAGTTGCTGCCGTCGCATTCCGGGTGAATCCTCGATCGTGCCTCGGCAATCCAGGACTTTTTCTCAGTTGTCGTAACAGTGCGCCGTGAAAGGCGAAGATGTTTCGTTCAACGAAACGGCCGCAGAGGATTTAATTTCGCGGGTATCCCGCATTCAACTGCTTTGATGAGGAGGAATGACGGTATAATCTCGCCATGGCTGACCATGTCATCCGTATCTCGGAAGCCGAAGCGGCCAGCAACTTCGCCGACGTCCTGGCGCGCGTGCGCGCCGGTGCTGAAGTCGTGATCGAGAGCGGCAAGTTTCCGGTAGCCGTGATCCATGCGCCAGCCCCGCCGCGCCGCACCATCTCCGAGTGCATCGCGCTGTTGCCCGAAGACTCGACAGCGGTTATGGATGCCGACTTCGCCAAAGACGTGGAAGCAGCCATCGCGAGCCACCGCGAACCGCTCGAACCACCCGCATGGGACTGATCCTCGATTCCAGCGTTCTGATCAAAGCCGAGCGCCAGGGGCAGAATGCGCGGCAAATGCTGACGGCCATCTCGCGCACGGCAGGAAATACCGACATCGCCATCTCCGTGGTCACGCTGATCGAGTTGGCGCATGGCGCGGCACGTGCCGACACAACACAGCGAAAAGCGAAACGGCACCAGTTCATCCAGGAACTGCTTACGGCCGTGCCCATTCATCCGGTCACTGTGCCAATCGCTCTTCGCGTGGGGCAGATCGACGGCGAGAATCAAGCGAAAGGCGTGCGCCTTCCACTCGCCACAGGTGGGGCCAAATGTAAGTATCGCGGTGGGGCCAAATCAAGTTGTCAAACGCAAAGCGTGGTCTTCCGACTTTGGGTCTCGATTTGGCAACTGGGATAAACGGTTCAACTAGCTCCCACAACCGGTCAGGCAAGAGTTCGAGGGTCATTGAATAGCTCCCATCCGTAGGAATGTATCGACCGGCAAGTTGCCGGTAGCGGTGCTTCGTCCCGCCGAGCCGCATGTGCGGCTGCTTAGCGAATTGCGATTCCTGGGAGGGGATCTTGAAGTTCACTCGCGCCCAAGAATTGACGCGTGGCAGCCGTTCAAGGCGCATGAAGTTCGCAGAACTGGGTGAGCTAGTCGCTTTCAGCTTGTTTTGTAGTCGACCGAGTAATGGACGGAATGCCCGACGATGTGTCGGTGCACCACCATCTGAGCAGCCCTTCCTAATAACGCAATTCGCGGCCATGAACGGCTGAATGCTCTGCACAGATTTGTTGGAAGACCTGGTCATCCATCCCGCTTTGAACGGCGCCCAGAGAATAACAGCACAAAATATCCACGTCGTACGTCCTAAGAAGCTGGTTACCCAGCTTTTCCATCTGGATTGCTGCTTCTGGGTTACCTCGAGCACAGAGGAGATGCACACATTCTCCAAAAATTGCGACACGTGGATGTCCAGCATCCGCTGCCGTTGCCGCAGTCAGAATAAGATTTTCAAAAGTTTTCATGAACAGAGTTGGATCAGGCAGGCCATTGACGACAAAAGTGGAGAGCGCCTCAGCAGCGTCGAATGCGAGATATCGGCCCCGTTCAATTGCTCCAGCAATGTCCACGCCGTATGCCTGTAACCTCGGAGTGAGCTTGATCCTGTGCGACTCGGTCGCCGCTACCATAGCCGCATTCCCGTCTTTGAGAGCAGTGCCGATGAACAGCGTCAGGTGATCTAGAAACTCTCGTTCATCAGAATAGAATGCTACCTCGTGGCACCTCGCAGACTCCACGGTAGGAGGTGGGATTAATGTGACGGCGTTGTTGACCCCAGGACGATAAACAGTACTCGGATCGGAACGATTGCCTTCCCGGCTGACTAAATTTGCGCTAACAAAGCGCTTGCCGTTAAGAACCGCGTCCACAGCGAGCGCTAATTCGCCAGCGGCATTTGACTTAAGCACATACCCACTCCCTCCGCTGCGCAATGCTTCTTCCGCGATATCCAATGAACGATTCTCGCTCAAGAAGAGAATTTTCGCTTGGGGGGTGTGGGTGCGAATTCGCCTCGCCGCTTCGATTCCATTGAGAGTTGGAAGTCCGATGTCGAGCACAATAAGGTCTGGTTGCAGTTCTTGAGCTTTCTGAACCGCTTCCAACCCGTCCGACACTTCGCTTATGACTTCACAAGTTGGGTGTGTCCGTAGTGTTAAACGCACGAAACGACGCCAGGGTTCGTAATCATCTACCACAAGGACCCGAATGGAATCACGCGTTCCGGCAGCTTTCTTGGATGTCACAATTTTCCTCCAGCAATATGTGGTTTTCGAAACACACAACTGCGTGAGCCGGGTCCGCCGACTGGAAATCAGCCTGAATGCGAAGGGATAGGACCGGGGATGACTGTACTATCGTGGACTTTCGTCAAACCATGACCCGCGAGACTCCTACTCACAAAGGCTTGGCCTCCAAAGCACAGCGTCGTCAGCTGCGACTAACTTACATCCAGCATTAGCCCTGACGAGGTGAAGTTGCAATCTTCGCGTTTCCTCGAAGCGGTTCGCACTAATTTAATCGCTTTAATGCTCCTTGGAAAAGCTCGGACGAGCCATTCATTTCGGATCTGGAGTGGAGACAGGGACGGCATGAATCGAGATTTGGCCGCCCCTGCCTCGTCCAGGGTGTGGGCTATTGCTACTGATGGGGGAGGTATGTTCTCTTTCTGGCAATCGCATACGTTATACATCACATTCCTGATTGCGGTGCAAAATTCACTGAGATTTTTAGCAGAGCGATACCTCAGAGATACCGTCTAGCTGTCTCCTGGCTTCCTCAGTGCTCTTGAGCAACGACCGGCCAATCGTTCCGATGCAAAGATTAATAGTGTATGAAAAACGAGAAACTCAAGTCTACGACCGTTCGCTTCTCGGACTCGGACCTGCAGCTCATTGACCGCCTAAAACAAAAACTCGGGATAGGCATGATTCACATCATTCGGCTTGCGATTAGGCGCTTGGCTGAGAGTGAGAATCTACTGCCCTCCAACCATGCTCTCGGTAAGCGTTAATGACACGCCACGTTCCGCCAAGAGTTGCCGATGTCTTTCCTAATAACTATGAATGGTTCTGCACAAGAATCTGGAATAACGTGCGATTGGCGGGGGGTTGGCAGTTTGTCCGATTTGGCAGCCGCAATCGCCGTCGCTGTGGGAATGTGGGAACCCGCGTCCTTTGCGGGTTTCCAAGCTCCGAGGGCAGGCCAAACCGCTGGAGTAAACGCTCCATCATTCCGCCCTCGGAGCGTCATTTCCATAGCGAGGCCCCGTTTATCGGCCGTTCTGGCGGGAATCTGGTGTTTGGCGGCCGGCGGAGCGGAATGCTGCCTTTCAAAAAACCGCCTAGAATGAACGTTTTCCCAGATTCTCGCTCAGAGCCCTATGAATTAAGTCAGGATAAGCGTGATGTTTACGAACGTAGTTGCGATGGCGCACTGAGGTGAATTAGCAGAACCGACGGGTTCAGGAGGAGAGGAGGCCTTCAGGCGAATGAATGTGAACTGCGTTCCGTTCCTTGGTGATTACGCCGGCTCTACTCCAACCGCTTAGTACGCGGCTGGCAGTGAACCGGCTCACATCCGCCAAGGATCCCAGTTGTTCATTCGTGATGTGAACATCGATTCCCTGGGGACGGATCCCACCGCTTCGGCGGCCAACGTCAATCAGAGCCCGTGCCAAGCGATGACTCGCGCTGCCCTCGAATAGGTCGGCGTGTCTGTCGGACACTGTGCCCAGAAAGTGAAGGGCAATAAGCAACCCGTTCGTTTTAAGGTGGGGATAGCGATCAGACAGTCGAGCAATTTCGTGGTGATTCCATACGAGCAACTCTCCTGCAAGCAGTGCCTCAGCTGTGCCCAAATAGTTCAATGGGTCCGGAAGAAGAGTGGCGAGTCCGAAGGCTTCACCCGGTGTGAAGAGGCGAAGAGTTATTTCGTCCCCTGCGGCTGTGAACCGACTGTATTTGATTCTTCCTCTTATCACAACGAAGAGGTTTTCTGCCTTATCGCCGCCAGTACAAACGCGCGTTTTCGGCATGACCTTTAAAGTTCGCCCCTGAGCCAACACGTCCACCATCTCGGATGGACTGAGGCCAGCCAGTAGCGGAATGGCCAGATTTCGCATCGTCTCCCTATGCACGGGCTGCATTCACCTCGCGCGTTTTGAAACTTTCTGTAATGAGCGAGGCCTTGAGCATAATCATGGGGCGACACTTCTGCCGCTCATTCATGGGAAGAATTTTACCAGCACGCCGCGAAACCGTATCCCAATTCCTACGGCGCGGGAGCGCACCACAGCAAAAACAAAGTCGGCACTCGCTATGTGCTGGTGGCGATCCTCATCTTCGTCAACCCAGATGATCCACAGGATTTGAAACAGGCTTGCGCCTCAGGCGCCAGCTTGCCAGATACTTCTATAAGGCGCCGGCACGGCGTGCTCATGATGCGGTTCCGTAAGCGATGGCTGGCGCCACATCACTGAGGCGCTTGCCCTCACGCGGCTTCGAGGGCCAGGAGAGCGCTTGCAAGGCACCCTCGCGCTCTTTACTCCTCTCGGCGGGCTAGGCGGTTGTGTCTATTCGCTCTGCGGGGATCGCTCCTAGCTGCTGGAGCATGCCGAGCGTGTCCCAGTTGCTCCAGCTCTCGACGAACTTACCATCGACTACGCGGCTGCAGGTCATGCCCGTCAGAGAAATCCGGCGCCCGGTCGCGGAAATGCCCCGAAGGTCGCCGTTGTGCGTGCCGGTAACAGTCCAGCGGGTCGCGACGGTCTGTCCTTCTGAGACTTGGTCCTCGACTGTGAAGTGCAGGTCGGGAAACGCACCGAGGTAGTAGCGCACGAATTGCTTGTACGCCTCGATGCCTCGGACCGAAGCTGGTGCTTGCGGATCGTGTTGAACGAAATCAGCAGCGATTAAGGCATCGACTGCATCGAAGTTCTTATTGTTCCAGACTTGCTCGAGAATGCGCCGAGAGAGTTCCTTGTTATCAGTGGCCATGGCGGATCTCCTTGTTGAGCTTCGGACTGGTGTTCGCGTGCAGCAGGGCCGATGCAACTATGGACGATTCCAAGGCGCCGTGGGAACGTTGTTTAACGTTGCCCTGAAAATGGAGCGCGGTCAGATAACACAAGGCGCTTTGAGAATCGCCGCCCATCATAGACGCTGGTGGGTGGTTGTCAAGCGCTGATCGGGCAGGCCAGCCTCCAATTCAGGAGATCCTGTCAGACGCGAGTGGGCAATTTTTCTTTGCCGATTTAGCTCCGGGGCCCTTTCAGCTCACTATTGCGGCAGAAGGTTTGGGGCTCAACAGGTCTGCGGAGTCCTCCGCCCGGGGGAGGCTTACATTGTGCCGGAAATCAGGCTGGCGGTTGCCACCGTTCTGACGGAAGTGCAGGTCGGAGTCAAGCGCACACCAGTCGAAGTGGCGCACGATCAGATTAAAGAGCAAGAGAAGCAGCGCGTGCTCGGCTTCATTCCGAATTTCTTTGTTAGCTACGTCCCCAATGCAGCTCCCCTCGCACCGAAGCAAAAATTCGAGCTGGCCTGGAGGGGTCAACGACTGATCCCTTCACCTTCGTGGGAGTTGCGGCGATTGCGGGAGTTCAACAGGCGACAGATGCCTTCGGGGGATACGGGCAAGGCATGCAAGGTTATACGAAACGCTTCGGTGCGGCCTATGCCGACGTTGTTGCAGGTACATTCATCGGAAGCGGGATCCTGCCATCTCTGCTAAAGCAGGACCCCCGTCAGGGTTAGGCGAAGGTTGATGACTTAGTTCACAGTGCGGACCGGGCTGAATTCTGCGTCCCATGTCTTTATGCGGCGAAATTCTGCGTTCATCTTGCCACGCCAGTCGTGAGCTTACATCTCTTACAGAATCTCGAACGCAACGATGCTGCTCAGCGTCGTGCCGTCCGCGGTCGTCACCGTCACTGTTCCGCGGGCGGTCTTGACCTTGGGCACGGTCGCTGTGATTTCCGAACCGGAAACGACCGTGAACGTGGCCGGGATTCCATTGAAGCTGACGGCGGTGCTAACATCCACTGATCCGGCTCGCCCACCCGCTTGAGCCACACGGAGGTCAAGGTGAGTTCAATCACACGGCGCGGTTTCCTCAAAACAGGTCTGGCCGCTGGAGCCATGGCGACCACAGGAATTCTTCCGTTGGCCGCCGCCAAGCGAACCGCGGCCGATACCGTCGTGCTCGGCCGATCAAGAGTGGAGACGACAAGGCTGGCCTTCGGAACCGGGACGAACAGCGGTGCAGTCCAGGCCGCGCTGGGGCAGCAGGAGTTCACGCGGCTGGTGCGCTATGCCTACGATCGCGGTATCCGCTTCTTCGAGACCGCTGAGGCCTACGAGACGCAGGGAATGCTGGGAGAGGCGCTGAAAGGCCTGCCGCGAGACAGCTATCAACTCATGAGCAAGGTGACTACCTTCCACCAGGGGATCGACCCGCAGGCCAAGTTCGACGAACTGCGGCGCACCTCACAGACGGAGTACTTTGACATCATGCTGCTGCATTGGCAGCACTCGGCCGACTGGCCGGAAACTACGAAACGTTGGCAGGACGGGATCCTTGAGGCGCAGCAGAGAAAGATCATCCGCACGCACGGCGCCTCAGTGCACGGGCTGCCGGCACTGCGCCAGATGCCCGGCACAAACTGGCTCGACGTGGGATTGATCCGCATCAACCACAACGGCGCACGCATGGACGGCCCGACCTATGAAGATACCAACCATCCGGACAACGTGAGCGAAGTGGTCAATCACATCCAGCAGTTGAAGAAGGAGGGGCTGGGTGTGATCGGAATGAAGCTCTGCGGTGGCGGCCAGTTCGAGCACAGTCATGACGATCGTGTGAAAGCCATGAGGTTCGCTTTCCAGAACGCGGGAGTGGATTGCGCAACGATCGGCTTCAAGAACAGGCAGGAGATTGACGAGGCGATCAGCAACATGAGTCTGGCGCTTGCAAGCTGAGAGCTTCTTGCACCACATCGGCAGAGAATTCTTGGCTTAAGAATGACTAGTGAGCCTTGATCCACATCGCGATGTCGGTGACGACGGTGGTCTCAAGACCAAAGAATCCGTGCGGTGAAAGAGCGTCGCAGTCGCTCGTTAGCGACCGCAATCCACCATCCACGGTTTCATTGGCGGTGCTGGGCGCTGCGGTGAGCAACGAAATTACGGCTGCGTTGCCTGAGGGCGGCGTCGAGGGGCACGTGTCGGACAAATTGCTTAAGAGCATCGTGGAGACCGTGATCGCGGAAAGATTCGCCATCAGAAGCGAGTCCGGATCGCTGCTGACATTGATGGGCGAAGTAAAGACAAGACCGTCAGGTCCGGTAGGAGCAGGATTGGAGGCGGCGACGAAAGCGCCAGCCGTTCCCCGGCTCGTTCCCACGAGCCACACTGGTAAGCCGGGGTAGGTCGAACGGGCATACGAAATGACCTGCAGAACATCAGTGATGTGGGCTGCGCTACCCTGTTGGTCGGTGAGCCCCCCGGAGAGCTGCTGGAAGTCGGTGGCGGAATCGAGGGTGAGGACTACGAAGCGGTGGGCGCCCAGCCACCATCGGCTACGAACCAGGAAATTGCTGGAGTTGATGTCGAGCGTTCCGTCGGGGACAGCCGGAGTGAGCTGGATGTTCCCGTCGCCCCCGGGAAGCAGGATCAATACGGCAACAGCGGTCGCCGCGGACGGAGTCACGATAAAGCTTTCCATTACCGGGGGTGGCCCAGTTACGGGAGAACGAGGCACGGTAAGGGTGACTACAGAATCTTGGGCAAAGGACATGGCCGCGAGGAGCAGACCGGCTGTGAGAATCGAGAGTGAGCGAATCTGGAATCGGCAGAAGAGAGAATGTGTTTTAGTCACCGGTAGCCTCCTTGGAGTCATGCCATGCGCCGTCGCTCGATTTGGGTGGCGATCAGAAGAATGAGCCGCAGATCTTTAACCGAGGCATCGATTGCCTGACTCGAGCTCGCAGACGGTCGAGCGAAATCGCAAGCCGCGGTACTAACGCGGAGAAGAAAAATACTTCGAACTTGCTTGAATTGCAAGACCAAATCGTCCGCCGTAAGGAGTGTGATCATTTTTTCATGGTTCTGTAACTTTGCTGTCACGTTGGCGAAGCGGTCAGATACACTTCAACTCGTGGGTGTAGTTCAAGTTGATGCTAGGTTCGTCGCATCAAAAGCCATAAAGACGGTTCTGGGTTCCGATATCGTCGGCGCGTCCCGACGGGTTGATCTGCCACAGCTTTCTATGTGCGGGCGCTTCTCGCATCGGTTCTACTGTAGGGTAAGCAGGAACGCGTGGCTCTGCCCCTTGATCAAACCCGAGCCTGTGATCTGCCCAGCATCATTGATCGCGTAGGCAAACAGCAGCGTCCAGCCTGAAGTCGCATCGATCAGATTGTTCAAGTCTTGCATACCTGCGGTCTGGGTCCAGATGAAAGCGTGTCCGCTCACCCCCACCACCTGGCCCTTGTTGTTGATGCCATTCGCGCCGCTGACTGAAGAACCGGGCAACGTTCCTAAATCCTGCATGCCGCTCGACGACCACAGAACAGCGTGTGCGCAGGAAGACTCAGACCCACAAGAGGATGTTCCGACGATCTGACCTAGATTGTTGACCGCATTTGCGGTGGCGCTCGTACTTCGACCGATATTCAACGTTCCCAGATCTTTCATGCCCGCAGACTTGGACCAACTGAAGGCATGCCAGTTCCCGCGCGTGGTGTTCGACATGCCGACGACTTGTGCGAGATTGTTGATCCCAAACGCCTCGCTGTAGTAGCCGTTGGGCAAAACACCCAGATTCTGCATGCCACGATCCTTGCTCCATAAAAACGCATTCGGTACTTGTTTTTCCACACAACACGCTCGCTCAGCCGAGCCCCTGTAGCCCAGATGAGCTACAAGCCGCATTGCCCTCGGACGATCCGTCTTATCGAGCCGCGGTCTCGCTTTCAAAAATATTGAGCAGCCACAGAATTGTGGTGAAGTGCATCCTGCGATCCACGATGGAGAACACGTTTGATGGGCAAGAGGGCGCTGCGGTCTATCGAACTGATCACGGATCCTTCGAGGTTTGCTTTCTTCCTGAAAACGCCACGTTCGAGCGACTGAAGGTGACTGAGCAGCGCAAGAGTGGTGAACGCTATTTGTACACGTTTAAGGGTCCGCCGCAACCATGGCCAGCGAATTTGATTGACAGTGAGTTCCCAATTTACTTCGTTAAAGGCCGCAACCTGCTATTTGTAGTGGAGAGCAACAAGCCCTTGGCCCAAATGTTGGAGAAACTCGTCCGCTCCAACTAAACAAAACTGCGACGAGAGTTCCAGGCTCGGGATCCGCAGCTGGTGATAAATCGGTTACCACTCATTGACCCCGGACGGCCAATTCTCGATGAGCGAAATGGCCCGGTTTCAACATCTGCTCGTCGCAAGTGGCATAACGTCCTTCGGTCTTTGAGTGGGCAAGGAGCATGATGCGCGATAACGAGCTGCAAGAGATCGTACTGGAGGGTCAAGGCCTTCGTTTTAATGCGCTTTCGATAGGGCCTGAAGATGGCGAACTGGTCTTGTTGCTACATGGCTTTCCACAGTTTGCCGATGCGTGGCTCGACCTCATGGGTCCGCTGGCAAGTGCACGATTCCACGCTGTAGCAGTCGATCAACGCGGCTACTCTCCGGGTGCTCGCCCGTCGGAGGTAGCGGATTACGCCATTGAACTGCTGATGTCGGATGTTGCGGCGTTTGCTAAGGCGCTCGGCGGTGAACGCTTTCACCTGGTTGGTCATGACTGGGGCGCTATGGTGGCCTGGGAGTTCGCAGCCAGGAATCCGGCCCAACTCTTGTCGCTCTCCGCTCTCTCGACTCCCCATCCAGAAGAGTTCTTCGATGCCAAAGCGAACGACGAGGACCAGAAGTTGCGTTCACAGTACGTCACGCTTTTCCGAATGCCCGGCGGCGTGGCCGAAGCTGCGTTGCAGGCTAACGATTATCAGCGCCTTCGTCAGGCATACCAAGGCAAGGTTCGTGAGAGCGCAGTCGGCGAAAATCTCCGCCGGCTCGCAGAACCGGGCGCACTCACTGCCGCGCTGAACTGGTATCGTGCGTTGGATTTTGAACGGCGCACCGGAAAGATCCAGGTGCCAACTCTCTATATTTGGGGCTCGATGGATCTGGCACTCGGCGAGACCGCTGCACTAGAACTGTCGGTGAAGTCGAGAAGATTATTCGCGGCCCTAGTCCCGCGTGTCCCCGCAGATCATCACATAGCAGACCTGCGCTTAGCGAATCGCAACCTTTGTTTTCGCGCGTTCTCGCAATTGCACTGGTGCTCTCACAAACATCGAACAATGAGCATAGTTTGGTCGTCATCCTGTTTCCCGAAATTGAGAGCCGTCGCGCGCATGCTGCTGAAAAGTTCAGGCAGCTTCTGATTTGCTGATCTGCTGAGCACTTCCTTCAAGGGTCCGATTCCCATTTCTGTTCCGCGTCTGTCAAAAACCTCCGTCAGTCCGTCGGTAAGGAGCACAAAGATGTCGCCCGTTTGGCAAATCACTTCCCTCGAGTGAAAGGTCTGGTCCGCAAGAATTCCCCATGGTAGATCGAGCGCGGGATACTCTCGAACCTCACCGCTAGACTGCACGTAGTGCAGCAGAGGAAGGTGCCCTGCGAGTGTGAGGTTGAAATTCTCCCCAGTCCATTGCAGAACTCCAACTGTGGCGAACATGTTGGGCGTTTTCAGCGGGTACAGCGCACGATGCACCTCCGCCAGCAGTTCAGTTGTGGACGCGTCTTTCACCCTGGTGCGCACGGCCGTCTTGAACATGGCCATGAGCAATCCGGCGGAGACACCGTGGCCCGAGACGTCCGCCACGTATCCGGTCCATGACTCCCCATCCCCGGCAACGTCCACCAAATCGCCACCCACCTCACCGCTTGGAACTGAGACCCCATAGATTTCAAACGATCGAATGGTCTTGTGAATGGGCGGCACCAGCGCTCGATGAATTTCGGCGGCCATCGCAATTTCGTTTTGGGCTCGAAAGTAGCCCGCACCCTGACGGGTAATGAAGGCAATGAAAAACACATAGCCCAGATACACTGAGACAATGCCAATGATCCCAAGTACCTTAAGTTGCCGGTGCATTGGGGAGCCAGCGGCAATGAGTTGGGATCCCATAAGGGAGCGTGCGTCAACGACAGCGAACAGAACTATACAGATCCCGAGCACCGGGATAAGCCAGTAGCGTTTCGCGAGCAACACTGCTATACAAGTCACGGCCGTACCGCCCCAAATCACGATGTTCAAGAAGATTTGGAAAGGTGAAAGATAGATGGTGTTCATCACCAAAACCAACGCGCCGACGGAGTTAAAAAGCGAGAAGACGGCAGCGTAAAAGCATATCTTTATCGCTCTCGGAGCCGATTCCCAGCGTTTCACTGACCACATTTGACGCTGAGTCCGGAAATGACTGCCTAAGCGTTCGAGAAGGCTCTCCATCGGCACAATCTCCATTTTATCCATGGAACACGTTGTAGCCCACTTTCGTTTCACTAACCACTGCACTGATTGAACCAATCGTTGCCTCAGCAATTACCTCGCGGGCTCGGCTGCGCGAACACCAGCCGGTATCCGTTCAGATCCATCACGTCGAACTCCATCATTCCGTAATCCTGCGGACACAGCGCTCGCGATATCTTCACTCCCGGCAGTGTCGAATACTCTGCGTACAGCGCCTTCACGTCGTCAGTGACGATGTAGATGTCCCATGCATGACGGTTCCGCCGACCAGCATCCTCCGGCGCGACGTACCCCGACTGCTGTTGCAGGAATACTTCGATGTCATCACGACGCAGGATCGCGAACCCGGGCGGGTAGTATTCGGAGTCGAACCCGAGCTGCTTGTACCACTCCATCGTCGGCTCGATGTTGCCGACAAGGAACACCGTCGTCGAGTTGCGCAAGTTAGCCCGACACCCTGCCTGCGCGCCCTGTTCTGCGTCTGCCATCGGGGGAGCATACCACCACACACGCAATCGTCGCGCAACTGTTGAAAAATCGCCATAGCAGTGCGCCGGGATAAACCGGCATGAAACAGAGGATGAAAGAGCCTTACGAGAAAGGAGTAGCGATCCGCTCGGCCTCGAGTCTGCGCTGGGTATCGCGAGGTATTCAGCGAAGCGTAGACAGAGGATAGGCGGGGTGGGTATTCAGCTCCGAAAAGATGCAATCCGGACGCCGACGTCTTTGTAATGCGCGGAAGGCAACATGAACAGGCGCGATAGGGCGAGTGCCTGCTCAGTCCGGCGTAGTCGAAGACCCCAGACACGCCTAGAAACTTCATGCATGAGAACCGGGAGACCTCGGAGACACCTGCGGCTCAACCAGGCCGCAGGTCAGCGGGCGAAGGCCTGAGCCACAAGGACCGCGCGTACGTCTGCGAGGAGTCACACAACGGCATAGTATCTATGAACCATTCGAACAAAGACAAACCATCGTTGGCGGAGAGTGGGGAGGGAAGGCCGGTGATCAGGGAGAACGTTCGTCAACCTAACACGTCCCCGACACAGAGCAGGGAGCGCGTGTCACAGGGGCTGGCGGGCGTGCGGAAAGCAGCAGGGAACAATAAGGAGATGAAGTTCACCGCCTTGCTCCACCACCTGACCGTCGAACGGCTACGGGAAAGCTCTTACTCGCTCAACAGAAAGGCCGCACCCGGAGTGGACGGTGTCACTTGGCAGGAGTATGAAGACGGACTAGAAGATCGGCTGACCGATCTTCATGGCCGGGTTCATCGCGGAGCCTATCGAGCGACGCCCTCGAGAAGAGTGTACGTAGAGAAAGAAGATGGACGGCAACGTCCGCTAGCTAGCGGTCCCGGCTATCGGCGTAATCGATACGAATCTGAGTTTCTCTCCTCAACCGGACTCTCCCATCACCGGCAGTTTCGCTCCTATCACCAGCAGCGGGCGCTCCACAGGCACATTAACCGACAGCTTTTTCCCAACGACGGGAAGCAGCCCAAGCACTCTCGCGGTTGCCTTTTATCTGATTGACCCCGGACATGGATATTTCATCGAGACCGATTCCTTAACTTCTGGACAACTACTGTTTGGATACTTCGGACCACGAACCCCGGTCTGTCAAGGATGCCCCTGATCGACAGCGCAACAACTCTTCTGAGTTCCGTCACGCAACGCTTGAACTCCATTCGGAGGCGAAAGCAGCCGTACGCCGATCTAAGGGACGGGCATGTCTTGCGCTCTTCCTTTCCAGTCGCCACCATAGCCGCTCCAGTACTTCAGCGCGGAATGCTGTAGCCGGACGCCCCCGCCGGTCCCTGTTGCCTTCTTGAGGTTTCTACTATCCAGGCGCGATCGGAGGCTGCGCATCCTAGGCATTTCCCTAGTGGCAAAGGCCCCAGACTTGTCTTATGAATAATGTCCACCACTCAACACTGAGTATGTTTTGAGGGTATCCGATCAAGCCTCAAGGTAGCTCACAATGACTTGGACACGTCCTTTCGAGCGACTCTTCGAAGTAGTGATCGGGCTTTGGCTGCTGAACCTACTCTTAAAGCTCCTCAAAAAGAATGCTCATTCATGAATGCGGTACTCACCACGACGGAATTGATGCGGCCCGCCCCACGCGCCGCTCTGTTCTCGAATGGCGGAGTTGTCCTTAACCCGAAACGCCCCGCCGCCTGTTCTCCGGGTCAACGAGGAGCACGAACGACATGGACGGTCTGAGAACAATCCTTCTCGGACCCTGGGAAATCATGTGGCCCTAATAAATTCGTTGGGGAATTGCCAACAAGCAGCGAGACCTATGCAGGAGAGTGAAATGACGCATTCGATCCCAGAGCTAGCTAGGTGCTTGTACGGATGAGCAGCTAGAGCAGCTGCTTGCTGGCTTACTCACCCAAGCACGGGGGCAAGCGCTAAGCGACGCTGAAGTGCAGGAATTCTGGCGAGTCTACCAAGAGATTCAACGGCGTTCTGGGATCGCCGCTTAGTGGCGGAAGGTGGGCGTGCGGTAGTTCCTGTAATCAATAGCGCTCAGATTTCGGCTCTTTCGATTTAGCACAGATCTGAAGCGTTCGAAACTGGTCGGAAGATGCGTGTAATTTTTCACCTGTCAGCCAAAACGGGCTCTTGTAGGCCGATTGCGTAGCCATTGAGAGGCAGCGGGCCCCGCCCTTAATATGCAGCTCAACGCCAAGGGAGAGCGTTGACCATGGATGCGTTCTTCACTTCCTCCGGCCTGCTCGCGCTCGTTACGCTGACGTCCCTTGAGATCGTGCTGGGCGTCGACGACGTCATCTTCATTTCGATTCTGTCGAGCAAACTTCCCGGTTCGCAGCAAGGCCCAGCTCGGCGGATGGGACTCCTGGCGGCGATGGGAATGGCATCCTACTTTTGCTTTCCATTGTCTGGATCATTAGGTTGACGGCTCCGCTTTTTTATATCTTAGGACGTGCCATCTCTGGACGCGATCTCATCCTGATCGCCGGTGGCCTGTTTTTACTCGCGAAGGCAACCATCGAAATTCACGAGCGCTTGGAGGGCGAAGAAGGCCACAGCTCGGCGCGAGTGCCGCCGTCGTTTGCCGCTGTGATTATTCAGATCGCCATGCTGGATATCGTTTTTCGCTTGATTCAGTCATTACCGCCGTCGGCATGGCCGACGAAATCACCATCATGGTCACAGCTGTGATCTTGGCAGTCGGCGTGATGATGTTATCAGCGGGACCCATCAGTTCCTTCGTTAATCGCCATCCGACGGTAAAAGTCCTCGCGCTGTCATTCTTACTGCTGATTGGCGTCTCGTTGATCGGCGAAGGCCTCGGCATGCACATACCGAAGGGCTACATTTACTTTGCGATTGGATTCTCAGTGTTTGTGGAAGTGATCAACCTGCGGGTCCGGAGGGCCGCTGTGCCTGTTCACCTACATGAGCCGTACGTTTGATGACGAAGATTGGCAGCCCCGATTTCAAATTGCATATCGGCTGGTACGACGTAGAATTTCTGGACGAACCGGACGCGCTCGGATCGTGAGAGAAGCTACTAAAAATCCTAATCTTTCTCCCCTTCTGCCGGGAAGGGCGACGGAAGACTAGCACTCACTGTCCGGGATATCTTCCTCTCACTCGACGACGGCTTCGCACGCCTAAGCCCGTCTGCCAGCGGCATGGTGTTCTCCGGTTTTGTGCCCAGCTAGCTGAGCTAGTTTGAATTGCACGGCGAACATACACGACTGTTTGCAAGCCTTGCAGAGCTGAGCTAGCTAAGCTCAAGAAAAGTCAGCGAAAAAAACTGCTTGACGTGTTTCCGGAAAGTTCAGCGAAATTTGAACGCATAAAGCGGAGGCGAGTGCGTGGAAATTGCCGTGCGAATGCCGCGCGAATCCCTTGCCAGCGACGGCAAGCCAGCGACGGCAAGCCAGCGACGCGATGCAACGAAGGCGAGCAACGCGGGATCAGACGAACACGAAAGAATGCGAGAAGACGCGAAGACTAGCGGAGGATTGGAACGCAATTAGCCGGAGGGTTCGAAGACCAGGACGAGCACTACTTTACGATTTCAGCCACGGCGTACACCCCGTCCGCCCCCTCGACCACTCCTGGAGTCGGCTCATCGCCAGGCAGTAGGCAGATCGGGGGCGTACGGTTTGAGTGATGTCTTCATTCCGCCGACTATCAGTGTTGACAGTTCCACAGGTGTGCCGTGAATGTTCACATCCTCTGTAGAGTGCCGGAGGGTGTGGCGCAGCATCGTCACCTCTCGTTGTTCCCATTGCTGCGCCACTTCACTCCTAGCTATCAACACCTACCTTCGCTCCAACATCTTCAACACAGCAAGCCCAACCTCAGGCAACTGGCCTTCATATTGTTACTCTGACTCGACTACCGACTCCGCCACCTTCGACGCCGAGAACGATCGCCTCACCTCGACCGACCGCGCCGGCAACACCACAACCTACACCTACGACTCCGACAAGCGCCTGAGCAAGACCACGTACGCGGACAACAGCTTCACGCAAACCACCTACGACGCTGCCGGACGCGCCAACTCCACCATCGACGCCAACGGCAACACAACCACCTACGGCTACGACGACGCCGGACGCCGCATCACGCTCACCGACGCGCTCAGCCACGTCACCACCTTCGCCTACGACAATTCCGGCAACCAGCTCTCGGTGAAGGACGCGCGCCAGAACACCACGCAGTATCACTACGACACGCTCAACCGCCAGATCGCGGTCATCTATCCCGATCAGACGACCTCGACCACCGCCTACGACGCGCTGGGCCGAGTGATCTCAAAGACCGACCAGGCGGGGAAAGTCACCGGGTACGGCTACGACGCGCTAGGACGCCTGACTTCGGTCACGCAAGACGCCGTCACCGGCGGCCTGAATCTCGTGACCACCTACGGCTACGACGAAGTGGGCAACCGCATCGCACAGACCGACGCCAACAACCACTCGACCACCTATGCCTACGACCAGCTCGGACGCCGCACCGCCCGCACCCTGCCCGCGGGACAATCCGAGAGCTATGTCTACGACTCCGCCGGCAATCTGAAGTCGAAGACCGATTTCAACGGCAAGACCACCACCTACGCGTACGACAGCTCGAACCGCCTGCTGTCGAAGACGCCCGACGCCAACTTCAACGCCCCGACCGTGAGCTTCACCTACACTGCGAATGGCCTGCGCAAGACGATGTCCGACGTCTCGGGCGCGTCCGCCTACACTTACGACACGCGCAACCGCCTCACGCAGAAGCAAACTCCGTTTGGCACGCTGAGCTACACGTATGACAGCGCAGGAAATCTGCTGACGCTGGCGTCGTCGAACACCAACGGCGCGTCGCTGACCTATACCTACGACACGCTGAACCGGCTGGCGACGGTAACCGATAACCGGTTACTGACGCAAGGAGCCACGTCGGGAACGACGACGTACAATTACGACGCAGTGGGCAATCTGCAGAACTTCGTGTATCCGAACGGTGTGACCAGCGCGTACACCTATGACGCGCTCAACCGGCTGACCCAGATGGGAGCTTCGAAGAGCCAGACGGCGATTTCGAACTATGCCTACACGCTGGGAGCGGCGGGAAATCGCACATCCGTGGCCGAGTTGAGCGGACGGGCAGTAGCCTATGCCTACGACTCCCTCTACCGCGTGACGACCGAAACGGTCACCGCAGATCCGCATAGCAACAATGGCGTCGGCAGCTATACGTACGATTCCGTAGGCAATCGCAAGACGCTCACCTCGACCCTGCCGCCGCAAGACGACAACAGTGGCGACGATAATAGCGGAAACACAGACCAGACCTGTGATGCAGATTGCCAAGCGCAACAGCAGAAGCAACAAAACTGCGCTCAGGGGCTTCAGGAAGCTGGTCAGAACATGGGTGCTGTTGATCGTGCCAACGCAATGTGGGACACGCTACAATCCGCAGCCGATGCAAACAACATCGATCCCGCCCTGCTAGGCGCGATTGGTATTCGTGAAACAGGATTCAACAACGTGTGGCAGTCATGCACCACTGATGCCAGTTGTGCCAACGCTGATGGAGCTGGCATTTTTTCAGATTGACCTTGGGCCAAAGGGAGGGAACCCTAACGTTTCGGTGCAACAGGCGTTCGATCCAACTTGGGCTGCAAACTACGCTGCGAACATGCTGTCCAACAATTCGGACACACTTGCGGCTAACTTTCCGAACTTCACTCCGACTCAACTCACGCAAGCGACGGCTGCATCGTACAATTTTGGCACGTCAAATATCAGCGGCAACCCTAACACCATCGACGTACGCACGACGGGCAACAACTACGGAAGCGACGTGCTACTGCTCATGGATTGCTTCTAGAAGGAGATAGCATGCGGCGGAGTTGCTCACTTTCGGTGCATCACGTAATGCCTCTGGCTCTGGCAATCTTCTCTACGTTGGTACTGAGTTGTGTGGCGCAACAACCAACACAGGGGCCAAGCCAGAACGAACTCCTGAGGAAGTTCCTCCGGGACTACATTGGAGCGCCTACTCAGGAAAAAGAAACGACGCGATACTCCTCCGTGTTCGTTGACCTACGGGACGATGGAGCGCAGGAAGTCATTGTTTATCTCTCGTCTGATGGTTGGTGTGGAACTGGTGGGTGTACCTTGTTGATCTTGGCTCCCGAAGGCACGTCCTACAGGGTCGTAACTAGAATCCCTGCCGTGCGCCTTCCAATCCGCGTGTTAACCTCGAAGACCAATGGCTGGCATGACGTGACCGTTGTGGCGGGGAAGCCTCTCAATGAGGAAATACTCCCCTTTGATGGCAAAACCTATCCTAGCAATGCCTCGATGCCTCCGGCTCATCCGCTAAGTGGGGAGGCCGCCGGAAAAATCGTGATGCCCGAAACAGCCGAAGACAAACCTCTCTATCAAGACACCGTGGACCTGAAGAACGGGAATGTGCACCCGGAAATCCCGGTTCGAGCCGCCGCGAAAGCGAAGCCCTAGCCTTTCCCTAACCTGACCGTCGAGCAGGGTGCTTTCCCTTAGCGTTTCAGGGCGGGTTAGGGCTGCGATCCGGGAGCTGGTGAAGTCCGGGAAGGTGGTCTGGTTCCGTACTGCCTGGCGAGAGTTTTTTCCTTAGCCGCTTAGCCGCCGCTCCGCCGCTGTTGGTCCGGTCCTGCCGGGAGGTCCAGTTAGGCCGTCCGTGGTGACGTGGTGGTGGTCCCGAAGGGCGGTTTCGGGGGATAGATTTTTCGCGCTGCCTCCGGCATCGGGTTTATGCATGAGACACGTCACCCCCGAAAGGGTGCTGCGCGGTAACCTGCGGTTACCGTGCGCGAACTTGTTGAAACGAGAGCGGCTAAGAAAAAAATCCTGCCGATCCGGTTGCTGTACAGCAACCTGAAGTTAGCGCAGGCGAACTTGTTGATTCTTAAGCGCGGCTGCTAGTCTCGGCTGTGAGGGCGAGAGAGGAAGCCGGGACATGGTGAAGCCGCCGCTGCGCAGGAAATCCATCGGTTTCAAAGTCAGCCAGGAAGAATACGCGCAACTGGAAACGGCGGCGCAGGCCGAGGGTCGGACGCTCGGGGAATGGCGCCGCGAGGCGATCTTGCGGGGAGGGTCGGCCAGCGAAGATCCGGCTCTGGCCGAGATCATCGGAGTGCGCTTGCTGCTGGTGAACGTATTGGGGCCGGTGGCGGCTGGTGAGAAGGTGACGCCGGAGAAGTTCAACCAACTGTTGGATCAGATCAGCGAAGCCAAGCACCAGCTCGCCGCCAAGTTGAAGCAGCAGGCGAGCGAGAAACCGCAGCGAGAAAAACCCAGCGGCGGGAAGCGGTGATCTCCCATTTTTTCGCTGGAGAGTGTACGGAGCGCGGGAGCCGAGTCAAGGGTCTGCGCGTTCGCTGCGATGAACGCGCCAAAACCGCGCGCCCTGGACACGGCCCCCTCTCCGCTCTGTTTGCTTCCAGCCATCGAAAAAATGGGAGAAAGAAATGGGAGCCGGGGCGGGGCGCGAAAGGCAAGTGGGGAGGAAGACACCATCCCTTGCGCAAGTGCAACGAAAAACCAACGGCGAAAAACGCGCCGCGTCCGGTGAGCGTCCGGGCTTTGTCCGGCGCCTGTCCGGTCGTTGTCCGGGCTGGTGTTCGGGGTTCGTTCGGCCTCAGTTCGAGGGTTGCCAGAAGCGATCAGCGGTAGGCTTCGCGGCGGTGTTTGACGGCGAGGACCACGATGGAGTCAACGAGATCGTGGAAGCGGACGCGGTAGTCGCCGGCGCGGAGACGCAGTTCGGGCGGTTCGACATCTTGGAGGCGCTTGACATCGCCTTCGCCTGTGGCGAGGTAACGAGCCACAACATGCAGAATGTGGAGCGCGGTAGCTTGATCGATAGCGCGAAGGTCAGCTTTGGCGGGGTCGGTCCAGGCGATCTTCTTCCCCATCGTTACTGGCCCTTGCTCTGAGGGTCAAGCGGGGTACGTCCCATACGCTCGAAATCTTCGAGGGTAAGGCCAAACTCGGCGAGCACTTCTTCGTGGGAAATGGGTTCGTGATCCTTGAGCCACTCCCTGGATGCTTCGACGGCGCGCATCTCTTCTTCGCTGATCGGTTCGTCGTCGATGGGAGCGTTGGCAAGACTGCGAGCGAGGGGATCGCTGATCGCCTGAAGCAGATGAACGACGGCGGTGAGCTTCTCGTTCGGCAACTGATCGAGCAGCGCGTGGGCCTGCTGGCGTTCTTGTGTGACATTCGTGTCCATCGTTTCCTCTCAGCAGTTATAGCTCAGCCATGACCTTGCTGACTTTGGAACGCTTCACCAGGCTGTCGAGCACAATCACCAACGCCTGCTGATCTTCATCCGAGAGCTGATCGACTTTCTTGTACAGGCGGTGCAACTCGGGGTTGTGAATCTTGGCGTCGCCGTTCGTTTCCTTCCTTCCGGCCAGTTCGTCGAGACTGACATCGAGGATGTCTGCGAGCTTGACAACAGTGCCAAAAAGCGGAGTGGCGTCGCCGTTCTCCCAGCGAGTGTAAACGCGGGGGCTGACGCCCAGCAGTTCGGCCACGCGAGTTTGGGTGAGCTTGCGGGCCGTGCGGAGTTGCCTGAGCCGTTGATGAAAATCCGTCATGTTCCAATCCAGCGGGAAAAGCTCAACTCGGCTCATCGTAAAACCTCCCTGAAAAAGTCCTGCTTGCAACTGTCTATAGTGTCAATATACATTATGACACATAAGTCAGTTGACAGCTTAACCAGCAAACGGAGGCACCGAGGCCGATGGCGCGATTCCCAGACGAGTTGGTGGAGCGGATCAAGCGGGAAAGATGATCGACTGGACGCGCGAACGCTGGCGCGGTTGGCGAGGATCGATCCGCAGTTGCTGTGTCCGGTGAAACATCGCAGCGCCAAGGCGCAGGCGGACCTGACGGTGATCCGGGCACGCGCTGGACTGGTGCGTTCGCGGACGGCGCTGGTCAACACGGCGCGGGGACTGACCAAGTCTTACGGGGAACGGTTGCGGGGCTGCAATCCGCGCAACCTGAATGCGGAGAAAGCCCAGGGGCTGAGCCCCGAACTGCAGGCCGCACTGCAGCCGCTGCTGGCCGCGATCGAAGCGCTGAGCGAGCGGATTTACGAATACAACCAGCAGATCGCGAAGATCGCCAAGGAAAGTTATCCGCAGGTAGCGCGACTGGAACAGGTGAAGGGAGTGGGCACGCTGATTGCGCTGACTTACCTGCTGACGCTGGAAGATCCGCATCGTTTTCGCAAGAGCCGCGACGTGGGTTGCTACGTGGGATTGCAACCGGGCCGGCGAAACTCGGGGCAGAGCGAACCGCAGATGCACATCAGCAAGGAAGGGGATCCGTATCTACGCACGCTGCTGGTGCAGGGAGCGCATCACATTCTGGGCCCGTTTGGAGCGGACAGCGATCTGCCACGCTGGGGGCTGAAGCTGGCCGAGCGTGGCGGGAAGAATGGCAAGAAGCGAGCGGTGATTGCGACGGCGCGCAAGCTGGCGGTGTTGCTACATCGGTTGTGGGTCGGCGGAGAAGCCTACGAGCCGCTGCGCAACAGCAAGCAGATAAGCGATGCCAGTGGCCGCCTAAGTCAAAATCTTCTTAGGAAGGGAAAAACAAAAGCCCAAAGCCGAGTTCGGTGACTGCGTCTATGGCCTGGCCCACGTTCTTCGTATAGATGGAACGAGAGGTCGACTAACAGGTGGCAGCACCGGCTGAAATGAGAACACCCAACTGGCACCGAGCGAAACAAAATCGCTCATCCAAGAGTGCGGATGGAAGGGTGGCAACAGTGGCAACTCGGGCGGGAGAAAAAATGTGTCCAACGAAAAAACAAACGAATCCACTTGACTCCGACCGGCCTTCTCATGGAAGGCCATAGCAGTCAGAACCCCTGTTCCGAGCATTTTGAGTGTAATCGAGATGTTTCAACAGTTAGAGGCAAACTGCAACACAACCGCGAGAGCTGGGTGGTGTCGCTGACTATGGAGTACCGGCTGCTTCTGTGGCGCATGAACGTCTTAGGGGTTATGATCCGGGCTTAGTTGTTGACTGTCCAAACTCCCACGGGTCGAGAACGGGTAAACACAAATTTGACCATCGGGCCGCTAGCGAATCGAAAGGGGATTCCGATGAAGCTCAACTCTGCACTACTCTCCCTGGTG
>CAWFIV010000002.1:0-1812856 GCA_963815925.1 uncultured Acidobacteriota bacterium
TCGCGGGCAGGCAGCTTTCTAGCCTGTCGATAACCCCAGCCGACTCCAGCAAGGCGAGGCACTCCCTCGTGGTCAGCCGTTTCCAGCCTTTGTTAGGCAAGAATCGGCGCTCAATTGGCGGAATTGAGGCGTCCCGCACTTCAAGTATGAATCGCGCAAGCGCGGGATCAGCACGTCCTTCATTGTCGTCAATGGCGAACTCACCGAGCTTGTCGTCGCAGGCGACCAGTTCCCAGTGATCGACGATGCCATCGAACATAACTGGACGCACCTTCATGTGCATGATGATGGTGTCGTTTAGCCTGAACTGAAAATTCGTGACCACCGTTTCCTCCGTTTTGCGGCTCAGTTCGCACTCGAAGCAGGCGCGTAGCAGATGGTCGTCGAGTGTTCAAAGGAAGCTTGCCTTGAGAAAAGTTTCTCGCAGATGAGGCATCTCCGAACGTCATCGCCGACAACGATGAACACCTTGGCAACTCGCTCATCGGCGACCGTTCCGACCTGCTTGCCTGTGTTTTCTGGGATCATTGTCCGGCTCCAGCTTGCTGGGCGAATCTAGCAGGCGGACTGATAACTCCCGGAGCCGGGTTCTCGTTGGGTTCCTTCATCATCCTGCATACGCTGGCACGGCTTATCGAGTGCTTACGTGCCACCTGTGTTAATGACATCCCGGAACGGCGATCCAACACCACCTGTTTCCTACTGCCTGCTTCCGTGCTGCGTCGCCGTGTGAAGATGTTACGGCCGCGTCCGGAAACGCTCGAACTTCTTTCTGCGGAGTACCGTGTCAGCATTCCCACGATGTTGCTGCGACTCCGGGCACTTGGCCTCTGGCATTGCTAAGTGTCGCTCTGGCACCGAATGAGCGACGGCAGATTCGTTTTGGATCGCCTCTATGGAGGCAGGCAACTCTCATATCAATGGGAAGACCTCTCGATCCTTGAACCTGCATGGAATTCAAACAGATCGGTCTGTGGTCACTCGTTCTTGTTTTGCGAGGATCCGCGGGGCGGACGGCGGTATCGCCCAATTTCCTATGAAATCCGGCGACACGCTGACGGGCTGATCGCCCTTTGGGGAAAGGGGGTTGTTCCAGCAGAACGCCCAAAGATGCCGCCCCTACTCGCTGCAACGGCACAAACGTGACCCTTTCGACTGGTCACAAAGGCTCTGCGTGGTTACGAACTCATTCCAGCGCCCCAAACCCCGTCCGGCAGTCGAATCGCCGTAGAATCGGCTTACTGGCGCTTCGGCGTGAACTTCGACATGAGGAAATCCATGTCTTCTCCGACTCCATAGCCAATTTTACGGCTGATCAGTCGCACGCTGTCCAGCCGGGTTAGAAGGTTGTCGCGGTGCTCGACTGATAGAGTGTTTACGATTTTGAGTGCCTGCTCGAAGATCCGCACCAGCGCATTGAAATATCCCTCATCGTCACTGGCAATGTCGCTGGAAAACCCAGCGGAACGCTCGCAGTAGAAAACCATCAACTCTGCCAATCCCTCCGGATCGCCAACCGCCTTTTTGTAATCGGAGATGGCTCGTTTGGCTTGGGAGACCGAAGTGTCCTGCCTCCGGAACACATCCGGCCAAAGCCATCGATCAATGGTCTTCTTGTAGGGCTCCAGCACGTCCTCAGCCAAGCCAAATCGGGCATTGAGAAACGTCTGATTCTCTTTGTGCGCGGCGTAGAGGCTCTGAATCAATCCCAGCAGTGCTGCCCGGTCAAAATCTGCGAGTTTTGCTTTGACATCTGTCCACGTGGGTTGCGATTTTGGCTTAGGTTTGGTCATACGCGTCCTCGATTCTACCCATGCGCGGGCAAACACCGGAAATCCGGCTTGTCATGGTTCATCAATGCCGAGCCCATGCGAAAATGAATCCCCGATGAATGCCGCAACCCCAGAGCGCAGACCCACGACCGAGGAAATCTCCGGCGTGATCGAGCGGGTTACCTTCCACAATGATGACAGCGGCTTCTGCGTCCTTCGCGTGAAAGCACGCGGACAGAGGGAGGAGACGACGGTGGTCGGGTCGCTTCCTTCGGTCACCGCAGGGGAATGGTTAAGCGCGGAGGGCTGGTGGGTCAGGGACAAGGAGCACGGGCTGCAATTCAAGGCCACGACCATGAAGACGGTGCCGCCCACCACTGCGGAAGGTATCGAGCGGTACCTTGGCAGCGGCTTGGTTAAAGGCATCGGGCCGATTCTGGCGAAGAAGCTGGTCGGGCGTTTCGGAGCCGAGGTTCTCGCGGTGATCGAGAACCGAGCCGCTGAACTGCTAACCGTTGATGGCATCGGCCCCAAGCGCCGGGAGCGGATCGCGCACGCGTGGCAAGAGGCAAAGCAAGTCCGCGAGATCATGCTGTTCCTGCACAGCCATGGTGTCAGCACAAGCCGAGCGGTGCGAATCTTCAAGACCTATGGCGAGCAGGCAATCGAGAAGGTGCGGAGCAATCCCTACATGCTGGCGAAAGACATCTACGGGATCGGCTTCGCCACCGCCGACCAGATCGCCCAGAAGGTCGGGATTCCCAAAGACTCGATCAACAGGACAAGGGCGGGCATCGACCATGTGCTGCTGGAGGCGACTTCGGAAGGACATTGTGCGTTGCCGCTAGGGAAACTCAAGCTGGCGGCAGTGAAACTGCTGGAAGTGGGTGAATCTCCAGTTGAACAGGCGTTGTCGCAGATGCTCACGAGTGGTTCCTTGTTGCTGGAGGAGATCGACGGTGAGCCCCTGATCTTCCTTCCGCATCTCAGGAGGGCGGAACAGGGCATCGCGGCAAGGATCAAGAGCCTCGCTGAAGCGGAGCCGATCTATCCTCCGATTGATTTCGACAAGGCGGTCGCGTGGTGTGAGCGGCAGACGGGCAAGACGCTCGCCCCCAGCCAGCGCGAGGCACTAAAGACAGTTCTTGCAAACCGGGTCGTGGTCATCACCGGAGGGCCGGGGGTTGGTAAGACCACGCTGGTGAATTCCATCCTGATGATCCTGCGAGCCAAAGGCGTGAAGTGCTTGCTCTGCGCCCCAACCGGACGGGCAGCGAAGCGGCTCACCGAAACCACGGGCATGGAAGCGAAGACGATTCATCGCCTGCTGGAGATTGACCCTGCAACAGGGAGGTTCAGCAGGCACGAGTCGAACACGCTCGCTTGCGGTCTTCTGGTCGTGGACGAAACTTGAATGGTGGACGTGCCGCTGATGCACTCGCTGGTACGGGCTCTTCCCCACCGAACGGGTCTGGTTCTGGTCGGGGACGTGGATCAACTTCCATCCGTTGGGCCGGGCACTGTGCTTCAGAACTTGATCGAAAGCGTGGTCGTGCCGGTTGTCCGGCTCACCGAAGTCTTCAGGCAGGCGGCGGACAGCCACATTATTACCAACGCGCATCGGATTCGCCGAGGGCAGATGCCCGATATGCGGGGAGCCGAGCCGAGTTCCGACTTCCATTTTGTCGAGCGGGACGACCCGGAAAAGATCGTGGCAACGCTGGTCAAGCTGGTGCAGGAGAGAATTCCAGACCGATTTCGTCTCGACCCGATCCGCGACGTTCAGGTTCTCTGCCCGATGAACCGGGGATCACTCGGCGTGCGCGAACTGAACACAGCCTTACAGAAGGTATTGAACCCAGCCCGGCCTGGACAACCTGCCGTGGAACGGTTCGGATGGCGATTCCAGATGGGCGACAAGGTCATCCAGACAGAGAACGACTACGACAAGGACGTGTTCAACGGGGACGTGGGAATCGTGGAGCGGGTTGATTTGGTCGAGCAGCAGGTCGCCGTGCGCTTCGATGAGCGGCTGGTCAGGTACGACTTCGGGGAATTGGATGAGATTTCGCTAGCTTATGCGATCACGATCCACAAGTCGCAGGGCTCGGAGTTCCCGGCAGTCGTGATCCCGCTTGCCACGCAGCACTACATGCTTCTGCAAAGAAACCTGATCTACACCGGGATCACGCGGGGCAAGCGCCTGCTCGTGATGATCGGACAGAAGAAGGCACTGGGCATTGCCGTTCGCAATGATCGTCCGCAGAGGCGGTATTCGGGGCTCCTGTCCAGCTTGAGAGGCGACGAGCAACAGGTAGTGTCGTAGAGCGGTTGCCGCGAGCGTGTGGAATCCCAATGAGATTAACGGCTCAGGCTAGAACAGTGATTCTCAGGACAACCGCGTTCGCTTTAGGCATCCTTGGCTTGGCGCTGTTCATGTGGACTCCGACAACTGACATGGGCATTTTCGTATACTCCCTCCTGTTTGTCGTTCTGATCGGAGTGGCTATCGCAGTGTCTAAGAGTAAGGGTGAAGGCTGAGGGCCGGGAAGCCTGAAGAATAGCTATCTCTTAGCCAATCAATCGCAACTGCTCTCTCTTAGAGAAGAAGAAGTCAACTGTACCAGACTAATCCGTGGCTTGATTGTTCCTTTGCTTTTTCCACAAGCGTTCTAAGTTCTTCACGGATTGCAAGGATTCGAAACGCCCGCCTGTCGTGCTCTTCTCTTTCAGCGAGAGAATGATTCTTGTGACTGCGGTAGGTGTGCTCCTCCTGCTGGATCAGTTCAATCTCCCGACGTAGTGTTTCAGTCCGTGCCGCGATTGAACTATCGTCCATGTTGTGAACTCTACGCCTGTGCTTAGAAAACAAAAAGGTGCAACTGGGGCCGCGTACAATGCTCAATGAAAACAAGAAGGGATGTGCGGATAATTCCTCCATGAGAACTTTCACTGACAACGGGCCGCTAACCGACGCCGAACTCGACCGCCTCCGCGATTTCCTGAAAAGTTCCAAGGGCGGCAAGGGGATGAACCTTGAAGAATTGGACGGGTTCTTCTCTGCCCTGATTGCCGGGCCGGAGCCCGTGATGCCATCCGAATACAACCGGGAAGTCTTCGGCGGCGAGATGTCGGAGATCGTGGAGTTCTGCAACCTCGACGAAGCACAGGAAATCCTGAATCTGATGATGCGGCACTGGAACAAGATTGCCTCAACGCTCTACAAGGGCGAAATCCACGTTCCGCTCATCTTTGAGGACGAGAGAGGCGAGCTTCACGGCAACGACTGGGCACGCGGTTTCATGCGGGGCATGCACATGCGGCACGACGGCTGGTCGGAGCTTATCAACGACAAGCAGCACGGCGGATGCCTGATTCCCATGATGGTGCTGTATCACGAACACGACCAAGACCCGGAGATGCGTTCAGACCCGATCACGCCTGACAAGCGCGAGCATGTCATCGCCTTAATGGCAGCGGGGTTGATGAACGCCTACGAATATTTTCGGAAAGAGCGGGAAGGCGATCTCGGCGTCGATGCACCTGAATCCCGGCGAAGCACCCCAAAGATTGGTCGGAACGACCCGTGCCCCTGCGGTTCCGGGAAGAAGTACAAGAAGTGTTGCGGCGGGGCGACGGTGAACTGACCGTCTCTGGAACCTACTTCAGTTCGGCGCGGCTGAATATCTTGACCATCTCCTCTTCTGATGGTGGTCGTAGGATATTTCGCTCCGCAAACTCCTGAGCCTGCGGATAGCCAGTTTCTCGAATGCGGTCGGCAGCTGCGTTGAGATCGTAGGACGTATGCCGAAGTTGAACGTCGGGGCCAAGCAACAGCCAATCAGCACCAGATTCGCCAAACGGCATTCCCACGCTGCCAGCGTTAACAACTCGAACCTTTCCGATCATTCGATCAAACTGCATGTGGGTATGCCCGCAGACGACCAGAGATACGTCGAGCCCTTCGAAGATTGGTAAGAGACGGTCTTCTGCCGTTTGAGAAGTGAAAATCTCATCCTCATTTCGCGGGGTGGCATGGCAAAAGAGCACTGCGCTTAGTCCGGGGACTTGGACTCGCAGCGTCTTAGGCCAGCCCGCCAACAACTGCTCGTAATCCGGGTGAATCTGCCGCGCAGTCCAGCGGATGATGGGTCGATATTGCTCCGGCAGCTTGGCTGGCTCTCTGCCTGCCATCTGTTCGAGCACGGCAACCTCGCCGTTGCCATAGATAAACTGTGTGGGAATGCCGATGTCCAGCAAGCACGCCAGCGTTTCTCGTGGCATCGGCCCCGGAACCAGGTCACCCCCAACCACAATCTGGTCAACTTCTGCTTGTCGAATTTCCCTAAGTACAGCCTCCAGAGCCGGGAGGTTCGCGTGAATGTCATAGATGGCAGCAACCTGCATGTGGGACATCCTCTATGGGATAGTATGGGCGAATTGGAGGGGCTGTGAAAGGCGTAGAGTCCAGTGTCCGTTCACGGACGGGCGGGAACGCGTGGCCTACAGCCCTCGCCTCGCTTGCAGTAGGTGCGGCGTTCTTCGCCTTATGGTTCTGGCTGCTACCAAACTGGCTCGGATTCAGTGTGGATACGGCAGCCGCGGCTCGTTGGCGATGGCTTGCGGCGATACCCTCCGTGCTCGGATTCGCCGTTGCCCTCCGCTGCGTCTGGGATTTCGGCTGGACAGGACATGGCGCACCTGCCCCGGTTGCCCCGCCGAAGCGGTTGGTTGTGGTTGGTTTCTACCGCCATGTGAGAAATCCGATGTACGCGGGTTTTGCGGTGGGATGGATCGGGCTGTGGATTGTGTTCGGTCATCCCAATCCCGTGGCTATTGCTGTCGTGGCAGCGGTCACCCTCGGTGTACACCTGTTCGTGGTTTTCTATGAGGAGCCGACTCTACGCAAGAAATTCGGGTCGGAGTACGAGGATTATTGCAGGAATGTCCGCCGCTGGTGGCCGCGAGCGCGAGGGTGGGATAAGGCGTGGTAACTTGCGGGGCACCGTCTATGAGACTGGATGAATTCCAACAGCGGGCGAAGGAGTGGGTGTCCACGTACAAAGGTGACGTGCTCGGAGTCAAGGAGCATGGAATATGGGTACGGAACAGAGAAGCCCACCCACACATCCTGCCCAAGAAGGAACAGCGGCTAAACATTCTGCCCTGCTTTCGCGATGAGGTCTGGGTATGGTTTCCGGGCCAGCGCATCAGTCTGCATAGAGATTTTCACCATCCAATTCTTCGCGGGCGCTCTGTTTCAACCTGTTCTGTCCGCTGATGATGGGCGACGGTCTAGGGCTCGTTGTGTTGTTATCAGTGATGAAGATCGCGGGTTCAACCGGAAATGAAGCTTCTTTTGAATTTCAGCCAGACCGTGATGAGCGTACTTGCATAGACTTCTCTGTGCCTTTGCAGTCAGGGGCACGAGTGAATTTCGAGATCAAGTACACAGAATCGGAGTTTGGCTCTGTAAAAGCTGCATGGCCCGATGCGTCGGCGGGATACATTGTCGAACCGCCATGGACCATCGCGCCGCCATGAATTCAAACCATCACGGGAAACGGCTGCCCGGAAGTTGATGCGGGGCGCCAGACGTTGAGAATCAGGCAGTCTTCGGATTTCGGCACATCATCTGCCTGCATGCAGGCGGGGCCGAATTTGTCGGCTTCTCGCACACCGGACCAAGCCATTACCGGTTGTGGTACGCGCCAGCGGACTTTGCCTACAGGCGGAGTGGAATAGGGAATCGCCTTCCAACTGATGACGCCGTTTGCGGCGACACCGCGCACCGCGCCGCCCTCAGTCGTGACAACAGTCGGGTCGGGCTGCTGGGCATGGGTCCGCCGGCGGTTCCGGGCGCTTCGGCACATCAGGAGTTGCAGTTGCTCATAGAGAGTGGATTAACCCCTTACGAGGCATTGAGAACAGCAACCGTCAATCCCGCGAAGTTTCTCGGGAAGGAACCCGAATTTGGAACACCGAATCGTGCGCTGGCTCGATAGTCACAACTGAGCATTAACGGTTCGGCGCCTGCGCGGGTGATGCAAACATTTCCCGGATCTCATCGGCCGAGAGAAGGTGGCGCTGCCTTCTGGGCCGTCACGCACCGCTGTTGCTCGCTCTCGCCAAATCAACCCCACGGAAACGCTCGATCGCTGGGCTACCGCCGTTCCTTGCCGGGCCTGGGCGCACTGTGCTCCTGGGGTGCAGGCTTCGGGGCGCTTTGGTGCTGTGCCACTGGCTTAAGGGCAGGACTGGACTTTGGAGCACTCTCGTGCGGCTGCGAGGGCGGATGGGGCGAGGCCGCATGCGTCTCATTCGAGTGAGGAGTATGTCGCGATTCGTTGCTGCTCCCCTTATCTTGAGGGCTATTGTTTGGTTTCTTGCTTGCAGTAGTGTTCGTGTTCGAAGGCGTAGACATGTGGCCCGTCGACTTGCCTCTATTATTCGTGCTCACCGAAGTGGAAACTTGCTTCGAGGCAGTTGTAGACGTGCTACGCGCCTGCTTTAGAGACATGGCCGGCGCCTTATATGGAGCCCCTGCCGACTTGGCTGCTACCACGCCCCTCCCGCTGAATACGCCAGGCTTGACGGTGGCTGCAATCGCAGGGCGTCCGTGGTTCGTAGACGCGAAGTTCTGTTTATTCTGGCTTGCCAAGTGTTCGTGTCGCGTTTGCGCGGCCAGGGGTGCGGTGTGGTGCTCGTGCTCCGCGATTTCTTCTTCGCGCGTGGGGCGCGCCGGAATGCCTCCTTGGCCGCCGTTGAAGGCCACGTGATTCTGGTTCACGATCACCGTCTTGTTGTAGACGTTCGTAACATTGGTCACGTGCGTGACGGCGCGGTTGTAGTAAAAGGAGTGTCCGCGCCATTCTCCGCCAGCAAAGCCGACCCCGCCGTAGCCGAAGCCGTAGTTCACCCCGCCGTAGAAGCCGATGTGCGGGCCCCAATACCCACGATGCCATCCATAGACCCCGCTCGAGAAGCCCCAGTAGCCAGGAGTCCACAGCAAGCCTACAGGTGCTACCACCCACGTGCCGGGGACCCAGTAGTAGCCACCATCGTCATTCCAAGCCCAATAACCGGGCGTCCACAGATAGCCAGGGCCGGGGCCGACGGGCTGAGTGTAAACAGGCAACGCAGGCGGAGCGACACGAACGGAGATCCCGACAGCGATTTGAGCGAACGACACGGCAGAAAGCGACATCATGATGACCGCGAATACGAGCCAGCGGACCGAGGCATGCATTTTCATTGCGTATCCTTTGGCCCCGGGGCGGTTGCCCAGAAATCGGCAGCGTCACAAGCGAGGCGGACTTTTCAGGGTGTGCAAATCCATTTTCGCTAAGAAACTGCGGATCGGCCTGATCACGTTGGTTCCATGCCAACGCTGTACTTTCGAGGTTAATTTGCAGTTGCTTGGAGGGGCTGTGAGTGCCGACCAGTGACGTTTCTGGTTAAATAAGGTTGCGGCTCTAGAAAACTTGCGAAGTCTGCTCCTGCCTTACTTCGCTTTCTTCGATAGACTGCGGGGAGCGTGACTAATATGCTCCTTCGCGGCCCTGCACAACACGGCGGCTTTACTTCTGTCCAATTTTAGTGCAATGACCCCCGTCGGTGTGCCACTTGCGGATAGGTCTCTCAGTCTCCGAATGTCTTCGTCGGACCATTCGGTACCGCGGTTGCGCACGTGGTATTTCCTGGGCAAGCAGTTTCATCTTACGCCCCTCATTATCAGTGCACCAATAGCAATCCGCCGAGCACGCTCTTGATTGTCTTTGACTTCGTGAAACAGAATGTCGATCATGAGTTGGCTGACAAGATCTGTTCGCTCCCCGATTTCATCTGCTCTGATTATCGCGGTGACAAGAGATAAGAGATAAAGAGACCAGCACTTCTTACAGAAGTATCGGGCAGGGTATAGAGTTGCAGTTTTTTTCACACTCGCGGCTTCGGTCGCAAAAAGGTTGCAGCAATTTGTCACCGGTCGGAAGCCCCGCCTGACTCGAGGGACGACAGAGTCAAATGGTCTTGTAGAATCAGTTTGTTAGGGATCTCCTCGTGATATGGTGCGCGGTTCGGTCGGGCGATCCGAGGTAATAGTTACCAAGTATTCATCGAAAATTAACCTGATAGCGCTTTTGGGCCATTGCAAGAACCTGCAATGTACGGTAACCTCCTCTTGCTAGGTAGTAGACCAATCCCCCCTCTCAGGCGCTAGCGTCAAGGCTGCACGCGGAGAAGAGCCTAGCCAGTGATGACCTAGTTGGGCCACCGGATCTGAGTTTTGTTGGGCCAAATAAGCGTCGTGACCACCACTTTATAAATAGTATAATGTCTATAGGAATAATTGTAATTGTTCGTTTTCCCGGGCCCCAAAAACTCAATGATGGCACTTCGGTGCCCTACTAGAGGGCTATTACATCGGGTACATTGAGTAACGACCAAACGTAGAGGCATTTGATTCAGCGGGAAGCCAAGTCTCTCCCCCGGCTTAACGATCGTTGGTGTCTCCCCCGGGAAATCTCCTCGACGAGATTTCAAACAACACTCGGCTAAGTGTGTAGATTTTGGGGTCATTCTGAGAAGAGTGACTTAGAGGGCGAAGCTATGGCCATCAGCAGTCTGTCATTCGATCTTTCGCAAGCGGTTCCGCAGGTCGAGACCGAGAGCTGGTATGGGCTGCAGACTCGTCCCCGGCACGAGAAGATCGTTGCCCATCGTCTTGAGGAGAGAGGCGTGACTACCTTCCTGCCGATCGTCTCCGAGGTACATCGGTGGAGCGACCGCAAGAAGACCGTGCAGGTGCCGCTGTTCGGTTGCTATGTTTTCGCGAAGTTTATCCCGAACCGTGCGGAGCGGCTGCGCGTGCTCCGTGTGGACGGAGTATTCGGACTGGTCGGCGCCAGGGGTGAGGGCGCGCCAATTCCGGATGAGCAAATCGACGCAGTGCGGAGCTTGGTGGAAACTGAGCTCCCCTGGTCTTCTCATCCGTTCCTCAAGATCGGTCAGCGCGTGCGAATTCGCAGCGGGGTACTGGATGGATTGGAAGGTATTCTCGTCTCCCGCAACGGTGATCGCTCGCTAGTGATTTCCATCGACGCCATCCAGAGATCGTTGGCGGTGCGCGTCGAAGGTTACGAAGTCGAACCTGCCTAGAGACGTTCCTCACTTTTTCGCGACACGCTCACTACCCCATGGCGCCAACCACAATTGAAACGCTTCGCTTGCTTGTCGTAAGTGGAGAGCCTTCGCTTCTCCGCTTGCTCGACTCGGCTGCGCAATCGAACGATTGGCAGCTGTCGGCCTCAGCCAGCGGTTGGGATGCGATGGAGCAAGTGCAATCCGGCACCGCTCCCCATCTCGTTTTGCTGGACATCCCTCGCGGCGACGGCGTTGGCCTTCAGCTTTTGCCGTGGCTGCGACGCCTGCGTCCTGAGCTTCCCATCGTGGTCCTGTGCGATCCCGGGGACACGGTCCGGCAGAAAGACGCAACTCGGTTGGGAGCGAAAGATGTTCTGCTGGGGCCGTTCAGCAAGCATCAACTGGAACTCGCGATCCGGCGGCAGTTGGGCATCGCGATCGATGGCCCGGAAGCCGATATGGCCAGCGAAGACATCGAATCTCTCGGCGAGGACGAGTTCTTCCTCAGTGTCGGTCCGGGCATGCGGCAGCTTCGTGCCCAGGCAGAATTACTGGCGCAGGCGGATGTGCCCGTGCTCATTCTGGGAGAGCCTGGCAGTGGAAAAGGCACGGTGGCACGCTTGATCCACCAGAGGTCTGTCCATTCCGGCTTCAAGTTCCTGAGAGTCAACTGCGCGGAGATGCCGGCGGACCTGCTCGAGATCGAGCTGTTCGGCCGAGAGAATGGATCCTCCCAGGCTCTCGGCAAACTCGAAACTGGGCAGAAGGGGACGATCCTGCTGGAAGAGATCACGGAAATGCCCATTGCGCTACAGGCTCGGATTCTAAAGGTGCTGCAGGATAAGCGGCTTCTGCGACTCGGCGGCATCAAGCCGGTGGAAGTCGATGTCCGCATTCTCGCGGCCACCAGCGACCAGATGGATCGCGCGTTGGCGGAAAAGAGAATGCACGCAGACCTTTATTATCGCCTCAGCGCTTTCACCGTCCACGTTCCGGCATTGCGCCAGCGCAAGGATGAAATCGGAATTCTTCTGCGCTATTCGATGCATAAGCTGGCCAAGTACTACGGCCTTCCTCCTCGGGATTTCACACCGGCGACTTTGGAGGCCTGCCAGAATCATTCCTGGCCGGGGAACCTGAAAGAGCTCGACACGTTCGTCAAACGGTACCTCATAGCCGGCGACACAGAATCTCCAGTCACCGGACCAGAAATAAGTTCGGAAAACGGGGCCCGAGAGTTGCAACTAGATGCTTCCAGTCTTCCCATTGCAGAGGCTGAGGCTGGAGAAGAAAGCTCGTCACCGAAATCGCTGAAGTCGATGATTCGGAATGTTCGGTGGGAGACCGAGCGGGCCGCCATAGCGGCGGCTCTGGAGAAAACCGGGTGGAACCGCAAGGCCGCAGCGCGCCTGCTGGGTGTAAGCTACCGTACGATTTTGTACAAGATCGATCAGTACGAGATGAGTGCTCCCGAGACATATCTTTCGTCTCTGTCAGGGACACGACTGAGCCTTTCCAGCCACAACAAAGGGAACGGGAAAGCAAGTTCATAAGGCTGTGAGCATGAGCGAGGAGCGAAGAAAGATCACGATGACACGAACCAGAAACAATTCGCGGAAGTGCGGTCGATTCGCAGTCGCAATGTGTTTCGTCATGTCCATCGGCGTCTATGCCCAGGTGGCCACGCAGAACAATCCGCCCGCTCCGATCACTCAAAATGCCGCCTCTGCTGCAACCACGGCAGGGAGCAGCGCACACGACAACTCATATGTCATCGGCAACGACGATGTGCTGGCGGTCAGTGTGTGGAAGGAACCAGATATTTCGCGTTCGGTTCCGGTGCGCTCGGATGGAAAGATCTCGCTGCCGCTGGTTGGGGAAGTGCAGGCCGCCGGGCAGACCCCACTCAAGCTGGAGCAGGACATTGCCGCGAAGTTGAAGAATTATATTGGTGAGCCCGAAGTCACCGTCATCGTTCAGCAAATCAACAGTCAGAAGTTCAACATTCTGGGCCAAGTAACTCGCCCGGGCTCGTATCCGATCGCAAGTGCAGTGACGGTGCTGGACGCAATTGCCGTCGCCGGCGGTTTTCGTGATTTCGCCAAACAGAAATCCATCTACATCCTTCGGCAGAATGCGGACGGGACCCAGACCAGGCTGGCCTTCAACTACAAAGAAGTTGTGAAGGGGAAGAACCCAGCCCAGAACATCAAGCTGCAGCCGCGCGACAGCATCGTCGTTCCGTAATGTCTTGTTCCTTGATCATGAAGCGGTTTGAGAAAATCTGCGTGGGATTGATGCTTTCAGCAGCGACGGTACCGCTCTGGTCACAGACGGGCAACCCGCAGACTCAACCTGTGGCCGCGTACGGTACAGGCTCTGGCGTGGAGAATACCGATAGTCAGATGATGCCTCCGCCTCCGGTAAGTGGCCAATCGTATCCGCAGGTGGGAACTTCGCAGGAACGCTCCAACTACCTGCGGGCCGGGGTCACCTTTACGGCCGCGTACAGCGATAACATCCAGGGAGCGACCGGATCGAATTCCGGCCCCGTGAGTGATGAAAGTTATTCCGTGTTTCCCACGGTAGCTCTAGATGAAACTACGACGCGGCTTCGCCTAACCTTGGCCTACGCACCTGGATACACTTTCTACCAACACACCAGTTCGTTGAATCAGGCGAACCAGAACGCGTCGATTAATCTCCAGTACCGCCTGAGCCCGCATGTGACCTTCAGCGCACGAGATGGATTCCAGAAAAGCTCCAGCATCTTCAATCAGCCGTCTTTTGGGACCGCCGACACGGTGTCGGGCGGAATCCAGGAGCCGAACCAGTCGGTGATTGCGCCGATCGCAAGCCAGCTGAACAATTCCGGGAATGTGGGCATCACCTACCAATTCGCCATGAACGGGATGATCGGAGCCAGCGGGACTTTTACCAACCTGCACTACCCCGATCCGTCCCAGGTTCCAGGCTTGTATGATTCGAGCTCGCAGGGCGGGTCGGCCTTTTACGCGCACCGGATTTCGAAGATGCATTACATTGGCGTGACCGATCAGTACCAACGGCTGCTGTCGTTTCCCGCTCCCGGAACCAACCAGACGCAAACCCAGTCGATTCTTCTTCTATACACGCTGTATGCGAATCCCCATTTGTCGATTTCCGCCTTTGGCGGTCCGCAGTACGCAAACATCGGCCCACAGTATGCGAATGGTGTACCTCTTCCTTTGCCTGCATCGCAAAGCTGGCATCCGCAGGCCGGCGGCAGCTTGAGCTGGCAGGGGCGGTTGAGCAGCGTGGCGGTGAGCTATTCGCACATGATCTCGGGCGGCGGCGGTCTGCTCGGAGCAGTGAAGATGGACAACGCCAACGCTTCGATACACCAACAGTTCACGCGAACTTTGAGCGGATCTGTCTCCGGAGGGTACGTGCAGAACGATGTATTGGCCTCGGCGATCGCCGGCGCCAACAATGGGCACACCTGGTCGGGCACGGCGTCTGCGCAGCAGCAGTTCGGCCAACACTTCAATGTGCAGTTGGGATACACGCGACTGCACCAGACTTACAGCGATGTTCCGGTTTTTGCCACGGCCCCTGACACCAATCGCGAATTTGTTTCGATTTCCTATCAGTTCTCCCGGCCGCTGGGAAGGTAATTTATGGTTGACGATCTCGACGAGCAAAGTTCACAAGGTTTCGACCTTCAGCGTTACCTGGGCATCGTAAAGCGGCGCCATCTCTATTTCTTGATACCGCTTTTCGTCGGGTGGGCGCTGGTGTGGGGCGTGAGCTGGGTGCTGCCACCACGCTACGTTTCGACCACGCTGATTCTGGTGGAACAACCCACCATGCCGAAAGACTATGTCACACCGAACGTAACCGATGATTTACAGCAGCGGATGCAGAGCATCACGCAACAGATTTTGAGCCGCACGCGGTTGTTGCACATCATCGATCAATATAATCTTTATGCATCGCCGCATGCCCAGCCATCGGCCGACCAAAAGGTCGAGATCATGCGCCGAGATATCGGCATCGACCTGGTGCGCGATCGGGAGCAGATCACGGCATTCAACGTCTCGTACTCATCACGTGATCCTCAAGTGGCCCAAAAGGTCACCAGCGAACTAACCAATTTATTCATCAACGAGAACCTGGAAGTGCGCCAGCAGCAGTCGGAAGACACCACCCAGTTTCTAGAGGGCCAGTTGGAGACTGCCCGTAAGGCTTTGGCGGACCAGGAAGAGAAGATTCGCGAGTTCAAGGGTCAGCATGTGGGCGAACTTCCGGCACAGGTCGGGAGCAACTTACAGATTCTGGCGGGAATGCAGTCGCAACTGCAGACGGAAGAAGATGCCCTGAATACCGCGAAACAACAGCGCGTGTATCTCGAAACATTGGTGAATCAGTACCGTTCGCTGCAGGGCACACCCAAGTCGGCGGGGGGCGCGCCAACAACAGGTTTGCCGGCGATCGATGCGGAGTTAGATAAGCTCAGGGCGCAACTGGCAGATCTTCTTTCGCACTATACGGACCGTCATCCGGATGTTCGAAAAGTCAAGCAGCAGATCGCCGACACCGAGAAGACGAGAGACAGCTTGCTTGCGGACTTGAAAGCCAAGGCCTCCGCCCCGGCGGATCCTGATTCGGCCACGACCACTCAGGATCCTTCGTCAATGTCGGATGCTTCTTCTCCGATGATGCAGTTGCAAGGGCAGCTTCAATCGAACCGGGTCGAAATTGCCAACCGCGAGCGTGCAGTAGCCGACCTAAAAGCCAAGGTGATCGATTATCAAGCGAGACTCAACCAGGAACCGGTACGCGAACAGCAACTGTCCGATCTGACCCGTGGGTATGAGCAGTCCAAGGCCAATTACGACGATCTGCTGAAGAAAAAGAACGAGTCTGCCATGGCTACCAGCATGGAATTGCTGCAGCAGGGCGAACGTTTTCGGATCATTGATCCTCCGAGCCTGCCGGCAAAGCCGGACTTTCCCAATCGCCTGAAGTTCTGTGGTATCGGCTTGGGTGTCGGGTTAGCCTTCGGACTTGTCGTCGCTGGAGCTTTTGAAATGATGGATGACCGGATCTACGACGAAAAGGAATTGCAGAAGCTTTTGCCTATTGCGGTCATGTCTGAAATTCCGACGCTCACGGTTGGCTCGGACGAGCAACGCGAGAGGCGACGACTATGGCTTGGCTGGGCGACGGCTGCGGTGGTATCTGGTACGATTTTGCTGGGGTCTGCGTTGAGTTATTTGCGTGGGTAGCTGAAATCGCATGTATAAACCCTTTTACGGTCTGAAGCGTAACCCGTTCGAGATCACCCCCGATCCTTCGTTCCTGTTTCCGACCAGGCGTCACAATGAAGCATTGGCTGCTCTCTACTACGGTGTGCGACGGCACAAGGGGTTCGTTGTCCTAACCGGAGAGGTCGGCACGGGCAAGACTCTTCTGCTCCATTCTTTGCTGCAGCTCCTCAAACAAAGCAACGATGTCGCTTACGCCTATATCTTTAATGGCAGGTTGTCGCCGGTAGAGTTTCTGCAATACTTTGCCACGGATCTTGGCCTGCCGGCGACCAGCAAGAACAAGGGCGAACTGCTGCTCCAGATTGCGCACTACGTGATCGGGCGCAACCAACGAAAACTGACCACTGCTCTTGTGGTCGACGAGGCGCATCACCTGTCGGCGGAAATTCTGGAAGAAATCCGGCTACTGACCAACCTTGAGACTCCGCAACAAAAATTGCTCCAGATTTTGCTGGTGGGCCAGCCGGAATTGGATGATAAGCTCGATTCCGTCAGCCTGCGCCAACTGAAACAGAGAATCTCTCTTCGCTCGCACCTTGAACCTTTGAATTCCGACGAGACCAGGGGATACATCGAACGCCGGTTACAGCTTGCCGGATGTGCGTATCCGTCGGCTTTGTTTCCTCCGGAGACGGTCGCGGCGGTATATCAGCATTCACAGGGGCTTCCAAGGCTTATCAATACCATCTGTGAAAACGCATTGATTGCGGGCTATGCCAGGCAAGTGCTAGCCGTAAGCCCCGACATCATCGACGATATTGCCGCAGATTTCCGGCTCGGCGTTCAGACCCCGCCGTTGGAACGTCCTGATACTGTTGGCGAGCTTGATGCAAGAGCGGCAGCGCAAACCTTGCTGGAGCTTTATTCTCATCTGCGAGCGGAGCGAAAGCGGGATGAGGAACTTAATACACGGGTACGCTTCCGGGTCAGTGAACAATGAGCAATATATTTGACGCGTTACAAAGGGCAGAGGGAACCGGCGCCGATCAGTCAACCCTGACTCTCGCAACGGATTTGCTGCAAGTAGCTGAACGTCGGTTGCGCGATGCCGAAATCATCGTCGAGCAACCTGCCAGTCCAGCTTCGGCTCCAGCGCCGGCATTTGAGACTTCATTCGAGCCCGAGCCGCAATCTTCGTCGGACGATATCGAGCGGTGCCCCATTCTGAAGGTTTCCATCCCTGAGGCAAGTCGATTAGTATCGCTCGGGCAAGAGGGTAGCCTGGGCGCAGAGAAGTTTCGCTTCTTGGCGGTCCGGCTACGCCAACTTCGCCAAACCCGTCCTCTGAAGAAAGTTTTGATCACCAGCACCATCCCGCAGGAGGGGAAGAGCACGGTCGCCGCCAACCTGGCATGTACTTTGGCGCGGAGGAAACCGCAGAAGACCTTGTTGCTGGAGGGGGATCTGCGACGGCCGAGTATCGCGTCGCAGTTCGGAATCGGCAGACTGCCGGGCCTGTGCGAATGGCTCGGCGGAGAAACCCCGACCATCAACATCTATCGCCTGGAAAATCTTGGCGTCTGGTTCTTGCCGGCCGGCACAGCACCGGAAAATCCGTTGGAGTTGATGCAAGCCGGAAGGCTTTCACCCCTGATGGAACAATTGGAAGCTTGGTTTGACTGGATTGTCATCGATTCTCCACCGGTGCTACCGCTGGCAGATACCAGCCTCTGGTCCCGCCTCGCAGACGGAATTCTATTGGTCACGCGAAAAGGCATCACGGAAAAAGTGGCATTGCAACGTGGGATTGAGGCAATCGAAAAATCGAAGTTGCTGGGCGCGCTGGTAAACAGCAGTTCCAATGCGTCGCATTCTGATTATTATCAGCGGTACAGTTACACCTCACCGACTGAGGGCCCATCCAAGGAATAACCCCTATCGTTTCAACGTAAGACACGCTCTGGCCATACCCTTCCCCGAAAATCACTCGTCACCAGCCGGTCCCTTGACTCTATCCACGGAGCAGGACCGATCGAGCGGAGGTATTTGTGAACGTACGACGTACCAACCACCATCGTCTAATTCTGAGCCCGGTCTCTGAGGCCACGCCCCTCGGGGAGCGGAACATCCTGGACGCGGAAGCGTTCCGGCGGATGATCGCTCTTGAGCGCAAGAGAAGTGAGCGTTCGCGCAAGCCGTTCATGTTGCTTCTGTTGGATATGGGAGACGATCTTCCATCGGAGAAAAATGGGAAGATTCTCGGGAAGATTCTGTCCGCACTCTCAATCTCTACCCGTGACACCGACGTTACGGGATGGTACTCGGACCACTGTGTCGTCGGAGTCATGTTCACCGAGATCTCCATCGAGGAAGGTGGCTCGACCCCAGCTACCATCATCAGCAGGGTGACTCACACCTTGCAGAACAACTTAACCTTGGAACAGTTCAACCGGGTTACTCTCTCGTTTCATGTTTTTCCCGAAGATTGGGACCACGAAGACCCGGATAGTTCGAGTAATCCAACGCTCTATCCAGACTTGTCGCAGCGCGACGAAGGCCGGAAAGCGTTCCGCGTCGTGAAGCGCACGATGGATATCCTGGGCAGCCTTTTGGCGCTGATGTTTTTCTCGCCGATCTTCCTGGTCGTGGCATTGGCCGTCAAGTGCACGTCGCAGGGGCCGATCCTCTATCGGCAGCGGCGCGTCGGGCAGCATGGAAACTCGTTCTCGTTTCTGAAATTTCGCTCGATGTATGTGAACAGCGATGCCGCGGTTCACAAAGAGTACGTAAAGCAACTGATTGCAGGGAAAGCGGAAACGCAGCCGTCGAACGGGAATGGTCAGGGCGTTTACAAGCTGACCAAAGATCGCCGCATCACTCGCGTCGGTGCCTTCCTGCGCAAGACCAGCCTCGACGAACTTCCCCAGTTTTACAACGTACTGAAAGGTGAAATGTCGTTGGTCGGCCCGCGGCCGCCAGTGCCGTACGAAGTAGAAGCCTACGACATTTGGCATCGCCGTCGGCTGCTCGAAGCCAAGCCCGGGATCACGGGACTCTGGCAGGTCAGCGGTCGGAGCCGGATAAAGTTTGACGACATGGTTCGTCTTGATCTGCGATACGCACGTAACTGGTCACCCTGGATGGATATCAAGATCCTGCTGCGCACGCCCGCCGCGGTTGTCCTCGGTGAAGGCGCCTACTAAACAATCCTCTCCTCGCCCGCAACCCCTGCAGTACTCAGAAGGAGTTCTCAAGCAATGGCCACTTTCGTCACTGAACCTCAAGATTCAAACTCGATGCTGGACCAAAAGGACAAGGCCTTAGTCCGGTTTGGAATCGTTGGCTACGGCTACTGGGGGCCCAAAGTCATTCGAAACCTCTCTCTTCTTGAAGAAGCCAAAGTTGTCGCCATCTGCGACAAGAGTGAGGCTTCCCGCCGGAAAGCGGAGCAGTCGTATGCCGGAGTCCGTGTCACCGACAATGCCAATGAATTGATGACATCCCCGGACATCGACGCGATCGCCGTTGTTACCCCGGTATGGACGCACTACGAGCTGGCAAAGGCTGCGCTGGAAAATGGCAAACATATCTTCGTGGAGAAGCCGTTCACCAGTAATTCTGCCCAAGCTGCGGAATTGATCGAACTCGCCGAGCGGAAAAACCTGAAGATCATGGTCGATCACACCTTCTTGTTTACTCCGGCGGTCCAGAAGATCAAGCAGTTGTTGCAAGAAGACGCGTTGGGAAAGCTGTATTACTACGACTCCACTCGTGTAAACCTGGGCCTTTTTCAGCACGACGTGAACGTCGTTTGGGACCTTGCCCCGCATGACCTGTCCATCATGGATCACCTGATCCAGGAAAGTCCCGAAGCCATCGTGGCAACGGGACAGACACACCTGAACGGACACGAAGACATCGCGTTCCTCACGTTCTATTTTCCTGACAAAGTCATCGCCCACCTCAACGTGAACTGGCTGTCGCCAGTGAAGGTGCGTACTACTCTAATCGGCGGCGAGAAAAAGATGCTCGTCTGGAACGACATCGAAGCCGACGAGAAGGTTAAGGTTTACGACCGGGGCGTGAACGTGTCAAGCCGCGAGGGTGTATACAACATGCTGATCAATTACCGCTCGGGCGACATGTGGGCACCGCGCATCGAACAGGCGGAAGCGCTCACCCGTGAGCTGGCATACTTCGTGGATTGCATCATCACTGAAAAGACCCCGATGAATGACGGCCACGCCGGTCTGCGGGTGGTCAAGATGCTCGAAGCCGCCACCGAGTCGCTGCGCCAACGTGGGGCTCTGGTCTACCTCTGATTCCGCTGGAAATTTTCCCTTCGAAGTATGAAACCAACAGTCCTTCTGGCTACGACGTCTCGCTGGTACCCGACTGCTCGGCTGGGGATGGCCCTGGCAAACGCAGGGTGCAATGTGGAAGTGGTGTGTCCATCGGGTCATCCCATCGGCAAGACCAAGTGTGTTCACCGCATGCACGTTTACCGCGGATTGGCGCCGTTGGCTTCTTTTGCTCGTGCGATCTCGATCGGCGGGCCTGATTTCATTGTTTCGGGCGATGATCTTGCCACCCAGCATCTGCATCGTCTTTATGTCCAGGAGCAGAGTGAGGGGAAGTCCGACTCCCCAATTTGTGCTGTGATCGAGCGTTCGCTGGGGAACTCGGAAAGCTTTCCGATTGTCAGCGCGCGAGCTGCTTTTATGAATGTGGCTCAGGAAGAGGGAGTTCGCGTTCCTTCCACTCAAGTCATCAGGAACACCGAGGACTTGAAGGTGTGGGTCACGCGTACCGGCCTTCCCGCGGTTCTCAAAGCGGACGGCACTTCCGGCGGCGACGGAGTGCGAATCGCCCGCACTTTCCCGGAAGCTGAGCGCTTTTTCAAGGACCTGCAGGCTCCGCCCTTGCTCGCACGTGCAGTGAAACGAGCGGTGATCGACCAGGATAAGACGCTGCTTGGTCCGTCGCTCCTTCGGCGTCGTCCCGTCGTCAATGCCCAAGCGTTTGTCGCAGGGCACGAGGCAACCAGCACGATCGTTTGCTGGAAGGGAACAGTTCTGGCAAGCCTCCACTTCGAAGTCGTCAACAAGGCAAGTTCGGCCGGCCACGCTACTGTGGTGCGCGAGATAGAAAACCCCGAAATGTCAGGTGCCGTTGAAACGGTTGTCCGTCGACTCGGCCTGTCGGGGTTTTACGGATTCGACTTCATGCTGGAAGCGGGCACGCGCCAAGCTTATCTAATTGAGGTAAATCCGCGATCAACGCAAGTGGGGCACTTGAGTTTGGGCGCCGGACGCGACCTTTCCGCTGCGCTGTACGAAGCATTGTCAGGGAAATCCGCGGAGGCGTCGCCGAGAGTCACCGAGAAAGACACAATCGCGCTCTTCCCGCAAGAATGGATAAGGAATCCCCAGAGCCCGTTTCTGCGAGCGGCCCATCACGACGTCCCCTGGAATGAACCTGAACTGATTCAGGACTGTGTCAAGAATCGACGGAAACAGAGCAGGTGGTATTCCCGCTCCGACCGGAAACCAGCGATCGCAGTTGAGCGATCGTCCAACGCCGTAGCCTCCCCCGCCGAGAGCCCAGCCTCCGGGCTCGACTGAGGAGACATTCAGAAATCTGTATGGATATGCAACTTTCACAAACAGGAAACAAGCCACTTCGGATCATGAAGTTCGGCGGGACATCGGTCGGCGATGCCACGCGCATCCGCAAAGTAGTGGAAATCATTCGGGAAGCGTCCCGCGAGACCGACGTCGTCGTGGTTGTCTCCGCCATGAGCGGAGTGACTAACCGGCTCATCGAGGCAGCCACACAATCAGAAGCAGGGAATCGCGCTGCCGCTGAAGCGATTTTTGAGGAACTCCGTGATCGCCACAACGTGGTCGTGACCACGCTCGTCCGTTCGATTCCGCAGCAGGGCCGCGTCTATCGAGAACTCCGGGAGATTCGTGAAGAAGGCGAACGACTGTGCCGGGGCACGGCCTTCCTGCGAGAGCTGACGCCGCGTGCGCAGGATTCGATTTCCAGTCTAGGAGAACGTCTCGCCGCGCGTTTGATTGCGGCCGTTCTGGCGGAGTGCGGCGAGAAAAGTGAAGCCGTCGATGCTACTGAACTCGTCGTTACTGACGACTGTCATGGATCCGCGGATCCCTTAGCGGACAAGACTCGGGAACGCTGTGAATCACGCCTGCGTCCACTGATACAGCGGCAAGTGATTCCGGTGGTCACGGGCTTTATCGGGGCTACCGCCGAAGGCGTTCTTACGACGCTCGGCCGCGGTGGATCCGATTACTCTGCGACGATCCTGGGCGCCGCACTCGACGCAGATGAAGTAATCATCTGGACAGATGTGGACGGCCTGATGACCGCGGATCCACGTCTAGTGCCAGGCGCGACGACCATTACAGAAATTTCATACCGCGAGGCAGCCGAACTCGCACACTTCGGAGCGAAGGTTTTACATCCGAAGACTCTTCGTGCCGTTACCCAATGTGGCATCCCTCTGTGGATCCGCAATACGTTCTTTCCCGAACGGCCGGGCACGCGAGTCACTCCAAAGGGGCCCTCAACGAATGGAGGGGTGAAGGGGCTTACGGCGATCAGCGACGTCGCACTTATTACCGTGGGTGGTCCTGGGATCGTGGGTGTTCCCGACGTTCTGGGCCGCACCTTCGCAGCCACCGCAGTTGTGCGGGCGAATGTTCTTCTGATCTCGCAATCGTCATCGCAAAACGATATTTGCCTGGTTGTGCCGTCTTCGGTTGCGCAGCGCACGGTAGAGGCATTGCGCCGGGAGTTTGCGCAAGATCTGGCTTACGAAAAGGTGGAGCACATCACCCTCGATCCCACCGTCGCGATCGTCAGCGTTGTTGGTAAGAACATGCATGGCCACGGAACGGTAGGCCGCACGTTTGCCGTCCTGGGTAAAGAGAACATAAACGTCATAGCCATCGCGCAAGGCTCCTCGGAGTGCAACGTTTCGTTCGTGGTGAAACAGCAAGACGTCCGGGCGGCGCTTGTTGCCACGCATCGGGAATTCGAGTTGGGCGACCTGGCCTCGCGGGCGCTCCCGCTGCGGAGAGTGAAAATTGGCCCTGCGACCTGGCCCTACAACTCAGAGCAGGGAACGGCGAGCGCCGACTGACAGAGCGACCAGTTGCTCCCTATCGAACGGATTTTTGGAGGTTTAAAAGTGAGCGTTTCTAATAATGTATCCAATAGCATTCCTTTTCTTGATCTTGTTACCCCGCACGTTGAACTTGAACAGGAGTTGACTGACGTATTCCGCAAGGCCATTCGGACAGCTGGCTTTATTGGCGGCCCGATGGTCGAAGAGTTCGAGAAGGCCTTCGCGACCTTCTGCGATGTGAACCATTCCGTCGCCATCAGCAGCGGCACCGACGCTCTGCGATTTGCACTTATGGCCGCCGGAGTCAAGCCCGGTGATGTTGTGGTCACCGTACCGCACACATTCATCGCTACCACCGAAGCGATTTCACAAGCCGGGGCTTTGCCAGAATTCGTGGATATCGATGCGCGGACCTACAACATGGATCCCGCAAAACTCGCCGAGTATCTGGAAACGCAGTGCACGGTTGACGATCCTGGCAAGCTGATCAGCCGTCGTAGCGGCCGTCCGGTCACAGCCGTCGTTCCAGTCCATCTCTACGGACAAATGGCCGACATGGACGCCATCCTGGAACTGGCCGAGCGCTACCGTCTGATTGTGATCGAAGATGCGTGCCAGGCCCACGGAGCTGAATATTTCTCAAAGAAACACAATCGCTGGATGAAGGCCGGATCCATGGGACGAGCCGCGGCGTTCAGCTTTTATCCGGGAAAGAACCTAGGCGCATGCGGCGAAGCCGGCGCAGCCACCACGAATGACGCCGGCATCGCGAAGACGATGAAGATGCTTCGGGATCATGGCCAGGCAACCAAGTACTATCACGACCTCGAAGGCTACAACGGCAGACTCGACTCGATTCAGGCTGGCCTCCTGCACGTGAAGCTGACTCATCTGCCAAAGTGGAACGCCGAGCGCCGCGAACGTGCAGGGCAGTACAAGCACTTGCTTCAATTCGCGGACATCAATATCGCGCCACCCTACGAGCCGTCGTGGTCACGGGCGGTCTATCACCTCTATGTAGTCCGAACAGCCGATCGCGAAGGCCTGATGGACCATCTCAAGAAGGCCGGCATCGGAACTGGAATTCACTATCCGATTCCGCTACACCTGCAAAACGCCTACACGGCAATGAATTACAGCGCGGGAGACTTTCCGGTCACCGAGAAGGCTGCCGCCGAGATCGTTTCGCTGCCGATGTTCCCGCAGCTGACGGCAGAGCAGCAAGCTCGAGTGGTGGAAGAAATTGCGGCATTCTCTGCGGTCCTCAGCCAAGTCGAGTAAGGCGGCTTTTGTTGGCACGGCGATTCGCAGACATTCTCGAGTCGACACACACAAGGAAAACTGAACATGAAGATCTCAGTCATTGGCGCGGGCTATGTCGGTCTCACAACCGCTGCGTGCTTGGCCCAAATCGGCCACGATGTATTCTGCAGTGAAAGCGACATCGAAAAGCTCGGCAAGCTGCAAAACGGTGCGATGCCGCTCTTCGAGCCGCACTTGGAGGACGTCATCAAGGCTGCCTGCAAGGCCGGTCGCCTCCAGTTCGGAGCCACGGAAGACGCCATCTCCTGGGGAGAAGCGATCTTCATTTGTGTCGGAACGCCGCCCTTGCCCAATGGAGATGCAGACCTTTCCGCCATCGAGGGCGTCGCGCGATCCATCGCCAAGGGTGCGTCGGGATATCGGCTGGTGATCGAAAAGAGCACAGTGCCGGTCCAGACGGGCGGACAGCTCCTGAGGCACCTTTCTGTCCACAGCAAGAAAGGTTTGACTTACGACGTTGCGTCCAATCCTGAATTTCTGCGAGAGGGCTCGTCCGTAGCGGATTTCCTTCATCCCGACCGGATTGTGATTGGGGTCGATTCACCCCGAGCCGAAGCTCTCCTGCGTCAAATCTACGAACCGATCATCAACCAAAGCTTTGCTTGCCCGATCCATTCGGATTGTCCGCAGCGCAAGAAGCCGGTTTTCCTGGCAACCGACACTAATTCTGCCGAGCTGATCAAGCACGCCTCGAATTCCTTCCTGGCGATGAAGATTTCGTTCATCAACATGGTCGCGAATCTGTGCGAGGTGGTTGGCGCTGACGTGACCAGAGTTGCCGAAGGGATGGGGCTCGATCCCCGGATTGGCGCGGCGTTTTTGAATCCTGGAATTGGATTTGGCGGTTTCTGCTTCCCGAAGGATGTGCAGGCTTTCATCAGAATTGCGGAGAAGTCGGGCTGCGATTTTTCACTGCTAAAAGAAGTGGAGAAAATCAACCAACACCGGGTCGAACACTTCATTGAGAAAGTACGGAAAGAACTCTGGGTTATGCGTGGCAAGAGGATCGCCGTGTGGGGCCTGGCATTCAAGCCGAATACTGACGATGTGCGTTTCGCCCCCTCGATCGCCCTTGTAAAGGCCCTGCTGGCTGAGGGCGCGGCCGTACGCGCCTATGACCCCGAAGCGATGGAGAAGGCCAAGGCAATCCTTCCCGGGATTACGTACTGCGCTGACCCTTACGAGGCAGCCGAAGGGGCGGACGCCATTCTGGTCGTTACCGAGTGGGATGAGTTCCGGAAGATGGACTGGAGTCGGCTCGCCACGATCGTTGAGAGACCGCTGATCATCGACGGGCGAAACACGCTGGCCCGAGAAGAAGTAGCGGCTAACGGGTTCCACTACATCGGGATCGGTGGGGTCTCGGCCGCGCCGCAAATCGCTCCAGCCCTTGTTGCTATTTAGTGCGAAATCGTAGTTCCGTTTCTTCGGGAACTGTTTCTTAGCGTTAGTCATGGCATCGCTTCCCACATACGTCCTGATCACGCCAGCACGGAATGAGGCGCAGTTCATAGAACTGACGCTCAAATCCATGGTGGGGCAGCTGTATCGCCCGGTGAAGTGGGTTATCGTGAGCGACGGGTCAACCGACGGGACAGACGACATCGTACGCAAGTATGCCGCTAACAATCCCTGGATCGAGTTACTTCGGATGCCGGAGCGTAAGGAGCGGCACTTCGCCGGAAAAGTACATGCCTTCAACGCAGGCTATGCCAAGGCGAAGGACCTGAATCCGGATGTGATCGGCAATCTCGACGCGGACGTATCGATTGAGCCGGAGCACTTCCAGTCGCTGTTGAGCAAGTTCGCCGAAGATCCTGGACTTGGCGTTGGAGGCGCACCCTTCCGGGAAGGATCGCGGCAATACGACTACCGCTTTTCCAACATCGAAAACGTCTGGGGAGGATGCCAGTTGTTCCGGCGAGAGTGCTACGAGTCGATCGGCGGATACACGCCCGTAAAGGGCGGCGGCATCGACCATATCGCGGTCGTGTCGGCAAGAATGAAAGGCTGGAAGACGAGAACATTTCTCGAAAAGGTATGCATTCACCATCGGGCGATGAACACCGCAGGGCAAGGCGTACTGAAGGCTAGGTTTAAACTGGGTGCCAAAGACTACTCTTTTGGCAACCATCCTCTCTGGGAAGCATTCCGAACACTCTATCAGATGAAGACCCCGCCCTTCATTCTCGGCGGTTTGGCCTTGGGAGCCGGCTATGCATGGTCGATGGTCCGCCGGGCCGACATATCAGTGTCCCAGGAAGTTGTTGCTTTCACCCATCGGGAACAGATGCAGCGATTGAAGAACTTTGTTGCGAAGTCCCGCAGCGTTTCCCCCGCATCCTTGGTTGCAGAACCAAGAACAAGCAAATAGCTCTTGTTAAGAGAAATCCAGACGGAGACGGAAATGTACATTGTGGATCGAACAGCAAGGTTTGTGCGCGGGTTCCTGTTGAGCTACGGCCCGTCGAATATCAAGAAGCGCTTTTGGGATAAGGAGTACTCCGAGGAGAAGTGGTCTTTTGCCTATAACACGGTGGGGGACTGTGTGTACGCTCACCTGGAGAGGCACTCCGCCGACGGGAGCATTCTGGATATCGGCTGCGGCTCGGGAAACACTGCGACCGAGATGGCGGAGACATCATATCGGAGCTACCTCGGCGTCGACATTTCCGAGGCGGCCCTGCACAAGGCGCGGCGGCGCAGCCAGGAGTCTGGACGAGGGGAGAAGAACAGCTTTGCATGCGGCGATTTCCTCGAATATGTTCCCACTGGCAAGTACGACGTAATCCTGTTCCGCGAGTCGATGTACCATGTTCCGCTCGGGAAAGTGAAGGCGACCCTAGACCGCTACTCGGAGCACTTGAAGGACGGTGGTGTTTTCGTTGTCCGGCTGTTTGCCTCAAGTGGGGACAGCGCCGACGGCAAGGATAAGTACCGGCCAGCAGCCATGCTCAGAATCATGGAAACCGAATTCGATGTGCTCGAGAAAGCCCGCTATGACGTCCCCGGACACCCTACAGTCATGGTCTTCCGACCTAAACCCCGGCTGAAGAATTGAACGGATTCTATAGTCACGCCTCGGATGCGGCAAGCAACGCAGACCTCGCAATAACTAAACCAAATAGTGGGAGATCAGGGCTCAGATCTATGAGTGTAGATCACAAAGAAGATAATAGTTGCATCATCGGGAAGAGGGATTTGATTCTCGTGACGGGGGCGTCGGGATTTATTGGGTCCAAAGTTGTCGAAAGACTTCTCGAATTGGGATTCTGCAACCTGCGCTGCTTCACTCGACCATCCCGCTCGAGTGCCAAGCTTCAGTCCCTCGGCAGTAGAGTCCACTGTACGGCACACGTTGAAGTGCTCAAAGGTAATCTTCTTTCGCGGGAAGATTGCTTCCGTGCAACCCAGGGTGTCGCCCTTATCCTTCACCTGGCGGCTGGACGAGGAGAAAAGTCCTATCCGGATGCACTTTTGAATTCGGTTGTTACCACACGAAATTTAATGGAGGCAGCGACCTCCCACGGCACCTTGCGCCGATTTGTGAGCATCAGCTCTTTCGCCGTCTACTCCAATACGAACCAGGCACAGAGTGGTCTTCTGGACGAGTGCTGCCCGGTTGAAGAGCAACCGAAGCTCCGCGGCGACGCCTACACTTTCGCGAAAGTTAAGCAAGATGAGATAGTGATGGAGTATGCAAGAAAGTTCAACATGCCGTATGTGATCGTCAGGCCCGGCCACGTATATGGCCCGGGCAACGAGGCGATCAGTGCGCGTGTTGGAATCGGTACCTTCGGCACCTTTCTTCACCTGGGTGGATCAAACACTCTCCCGCTGACCTACGTGGACAATTGTGCCGAGGCGATTATTCTGGCGGGACTGAAGCCCGGGGTGGACGGCGAAGTATTCAACGTTGTAGATGACGACTTGCCGACGAGTCGCCATTTCTTACGGCTTTACAAGAGCAACGTGGCTCCATTTAAATCGCTGTATCTTCCTCATATTCTTAGCTATCTGCTCTGCTGGTCTTGGGAAAGATTCTCAATCTGGTCCGATGGACAGTTGCCCCCGGCGTTCAACCGAAAGAGATGGCACGCGTTCTGGAAGGGAACCCGATATAGCAACAAGAAGCTCAAGGATCGGTTGGGATGGGAACCGAGAGTTTCGATGTCGGAAGGTCTTCGGCTCTATTTTGAAGCCTGTAGCAAGCGAGGAGCACATGCTTAAAGTTGCAATTGTGGGATGCGGAAAGATCGCCGACTCCCATGCGGAGCAGATAAATAGAATTCAAGGCTGCGAGATCGTCGGTGTTTGCGACCGAGAGCCATTGATGGCGAGACAGCTGTTTGAAAGGTTTCCAGTCAAGAAGCACTTCAACAATCTAATTCAGCTGTTAGAGGACGCGCGTCCTGATGTGGTTCATATCACAACGCCGCCAGAAAGCCACTTCAACCTCGCAAAACTCTGTTTGGAATCTGGGTGTCACGTCTATGTCGAGAAGCCATTCACACTTTACGAGGGCGATGCCCGAGCTTTGATCGATCTGGCGATTGCCAAGAATCTCAAAATCACCGCCGGGCATGACGATCAGTTCAGTCACGTCGCTAGACGGATGAGAGCGCTTGTTCGGGATGGCTTTCTGGGCGGCCCCCCAGTGCACATGGAGAGTTACTATTGCTACGAGCTTGGAAACTCCGCTTACGCTACTGCGCTTTTAGGGGATAAGTCACATTGGGTCCGCCGGCTGCCGGGAAAGTTGCTGCAGAACATAATCAGTCATGGCATCGCCAGAATTGCGGAACATATGACCACGGACTGTCCCCGACTCATGGTTAACGGGTTCATTAGTCCGCGTCTTAAGGAAATGGGCGAAACTGAGATTGTAGATGAGCTGAGACTGATTGCTTCAGAAGAAGATGGTCCGACGGCTTACTTTACATTTTCGTCTCAAATGCGGCCGTCGCTGCATCAGTTTCGAATTTATGGTCCGACGAATGCTCTTATTCTGGACCAGGATCAAGAGACGCTGATTAGATTGCGAGGCGCTAAGTTCAAGAGCTATCTCGAGAAGTTCGGTGCGCCACTAGTCCTTGCAAAACAGTATTGTGAGAATGTCGCAACCAATCTCGGAACGTTCATGGCAAGGGACTTCCAAATGAAGTCAGGAATGAAATACCTGATCGAAGCTTTCTACCAGTCCGTTACCGAAGGGGACCCACTGCCGATTTCCTACCGTGAAATCCTGTTGACTGCAAGAATGATGGATTCGATATTCCTCCAATTGGAACAGGGAATGCACGCTCCGACTGCCGGAGCAATGGTTTTTACGACGTAAGCGTCGATTCCCCAACATCCGCAGTTTCTACTTTTCTCAACCATTATCGTTAGAGCAAGGCTGTGTCTTCCTTACGACACGACGGCCAAAAGGACAGTTCCGTATGAAAGTTTGCGACAAAGCAATAAAAATCCAAGGACGCTTTTTGCGGATTGCGCGCTTCGAGGGCGACAAATACACTTTTCCTGACGATCCTGAGGAAGTTCTCAACGGTCTGCGAGAATGTGGAACTCGCATCGACATGTTTACTTTCTTGCAGAAATTGCCTGAGACTTCGCCGAAGTATCAGTACCCGATGGAGGTGGACAACCTGGCTGTACTTCCTGTTTCCACCTTCGAAAACTGGTGGAACAATCAAATCCGTTCGTATCCGCGTAACCGGGCGCGTCAAGCCGAGAAACGTGGCGTGGTGATGCGTGAGGTGCCTTACGGTGAGGAACTCATTAAAGGTATTTGCGCAATTTACAACGAAACTCCGGTGCGCCAGGGTAAGAAGTTTCCTCACTACGGGATGACTTTAGAAAGGGCAGGCCAATATGCCGGCACATTTCTTGATCGAAGCGTCTATATTGGCGCGTTTCTAGGCGAGGAGATGATCGGCTTCATCAAGCTGACAATGGACGAGAGTCGGAAGCAGGCAGATCTCGTTCATATTCTGTCGATGGCACAGCACAAAGACAAGGCCCCAACGAACGCTCTGATTGCCGAAGCCGTGAAGGCGTGCGCCAAGCGCAATGTCTCATATCTCGTTTATGAAAACTTTGCTTATGGAAACAAGATGGGAGATAGCCTGTCTCACTTCAAGGAAGTGAATGGGTTCCAGCGCGTCAATATACCGCGCTACTACGTTCCATTGACGCTAATCGGGCGCATCGGGCTGCGCCTCGGATTGCATCAGCGATTTGCTGACCGAATTCCAGAATCGATGGCCGGGAAGTTCCGCGACCTGCGAAGGCTGTGGTATGAACGCCGTTTCCAGCCTTCGACGAGTGCGGGGAGCTAGCGCATGCCTGGAATTGTCGGTCTTATTACCAAGATGCCACGCGCCTGTGCTGAAGCCCAGTTGCGTCGCATGCTGAAGACAGTGTGCCACGAGACGTTTTACAGCAGCGGGACTTGGGTTGACGAATCGTTGGGCATTTACGTCGGCTGGAGCGCCTTGAAGGGTTCGTTTTCGGATGGTATGCCTCTGCGCAGTTCGCAGGGAAATGTTTGTTTGGTTTTTTCGGGGCAGGAATACTCCGATCGCCGAGCGGCACATTGCGGGATGAACGGAGCCGGTCCGACCGAATCGGGATACCTCATTCCCTGGTATGAGCAAGACCCTGAGTTCATTTCCAATCTAAACGGAATGTTTCACGGTTTGATCGTCGACGGAAGGCAACAAGTCGTCACATTATTCAACGATCGCTATGGCATGCATCGGATTTGCTACCACAAATCGAAGGACGCATTCTATTTTGCTTGCGAAGCGAAGGCCATTTTGGCGGCGCGTCCCGAACTCAGGACGTGCGACCCACGATCTCTAGGAGAATTTGTTGCTCTTAGTTGCGTCCTCGAAGATCGCACAGTGTTCAAGGACATTCACGTTCTACCCTCGGCGTCAATGTGGACGTTTCGGAACGGCGAGTTGATAGGCCAGCAGACATACTTCGATCCGAAACAATGGGAGGATCAAGCTCCGCTTGGGGAGGAATCTTTCTATCGGGAACTTCGCACCGCGGTAACGACCACCGTCCCAAGATATTTCGTTGGCCGACAGCCACTGGGAATCGCTATGACTGGCGGCCTAGACACGAGAGTTATCCTTGCGTCACATCCGAGCGTCCCCGGGTCTCTTCCCAGTTACACCTTTGGTGGACCCTTCCGCGAATCGCAAGATGTTTTGCTTGGCCGACAAATCGCAGGCATCTGCGGGCAGCCTCATCAGGTGATCCAGGTAGGCAAAGAATTCCTCGACCATTTTTCGGAGTACGCAAAGCGCACTGTCTGTCTCAGCGAAGGAACAGTCGACGTAAGCCGCGCAGATCTCTATCTTAGCGAAAAGGCAAGAGAAGTCGCACCCGCAAAGATCGTGGGAACTTACGGCAGCGAGATAGTGCGACAAGCTGTCATGTTCAAGCCGGTTGAGCCGACGCCAGGCTTATTCTCTGAGGATTTTCTCGGGCATGTTCGCCGGGCCCAATCGACATACGCTTCGGTGCGACGGCAACATCCCGTGACTTTTGCCGCCTTCCGGCAGTCACCTTGGTATCACCACGGCGTATTGGCGCTCGAACAAAGCCAACTCACAGTGCACTCGCCCTTCATGGACAACGACTTTGTGCGAACCGTGTATCGAGCACCGAAGGAAGCGCCGAGCAATGGAGATGTGCGCCTTCGCCTTATCAGCGATGGCAGCACGGCGTTGGCGAAGATCCCTTCCGATCGAGGAGTCGGCGGTACTCGTGGGCGCCTCAGTTCCACTCTCGGGCGCGCTTTCCAGGAATTCACGTTCAAAGCCGAATATGGATATGACTACGGGATGCCCCAGTCCGTAGCGCGCGTCGATCATTTTCTTTCTGTGCTCCGTCTGGAGCGTCTGTTCTTGGGCCGCCACAAGTTACTTCATTTTAGGGTATGGTATCGAGATCAGCTCGCACGGTTCGTGCGCGAGATGCTGCTTGATCCGTTAACGCTATCGAGGCCTTACTTACAAAAGGCTGCCGTGGAAGCGATAGTCGAGGGTCATCTCGAACGAGGGCTAAATTGCACTACCGCAATCCATAAGTTGCTCACGTTGGAACTATTGCATCGGCTTTTCTTCGACGCGAGATGAGGTTGCAGACGGTCTCGAGCTCGCCAATGAACTGCCCAGCATGAATCCATCACTTGCCAGCCTGATCTGTGTCTCTGGAATCGTAGGACTCTTCTACCTCGGACGGGATAACTCGGCCCGCACTTCTAGAGCCCTCTGGTTGCCTGTCATTTATCTATGGATCATTGCATCAAGACCGGTATCATTCTGGTTGGGCGATGCCCCACCAAGTGGAACAAATGTCCAGCTCGATGGTAGCCCGCTTGACGCACTTGTTTTCGGCCTTTTATTGGCTGCGGCCATGGTCGTGCTTATCGCGCGAGGCAAGCGGGCAGTGACCCTTCTCAAGGCAAATTGGCCGGTGCTGATTTACTTCTTTTATTGTCTTCTCAGTACTAGCTGGGCGTACTACCCCGACATTGCGCTCAAGAAGTGGACTAAAGCGATCGGCGACCTGGCGATGATCCTAGTTATCGCGACGGATGCTCGACCACTCGCGTCTCTTAAACGCGTAATCTCTCGTGTTGGCTTCATTTTGTTGCCCACCTCAGTCCTTTTCATCAAGTATTACGGCAATCTTGGCGTGGCGTACGCACCAGATGGGGAACAGATGAAAACAGGCGTGACATCGGACAAGAACGCGCTTGGACTGATCGTGTTGCTGATCTCGCTAGGGGCGCTATGGAACGTTCGGTCACTTATCATCAATAAAAATGAACCGAGCCGAGTCCGGCGCCTAGTGGCTCAGTATATTCTGCTTGCTTTTGGGATTGCGCTATTTGACATGGCCGACTGTTCGACGGCTATCGCATGCTTTATCCTAGGAAGTGGCTTCATGCTCGTTACAAATCTGCGCGCCATCAGAATCCGCCCGAGCCGGGTTCACATACTTTGCTCCGCAATCATTCTTTCTGGAGCAGCTGCTCTGCTTTTCGGTGGCACAGCAGACGTTGCGCACGCTCTGGGTAGAAACTCAAATCTTAGCGGACGAACAGACATTTGGGCGTCCGTCATTCCAGCCGTGTCTAACCCGATTATCGGCGATGGATTTGAGAGTTTTTGGATCGGACCGGATGTGCAGAAAGTGTGGCACAGTCTTTCGATTTTAGGCTGGTGGGATCCTAAGGGTCTCAACGAAGCGCACGACGGTTATTTAGAGGTTTACTTGAACCTGGGCTGGATCGGCGTGTGCCTGATTGCGCTCATCGTAATAAGTGGCTATAGGAATGCAATCAAAGCATATCGATTAAATTCACACATCGGCAGTCTGATGTTGGCGTATATCATCGTTTCTGCGGTCTACAGCATAACAGAGGCTGGATTCAGAATGCTCGGTCCGATGTGGATCTTTTTGCTTTTAGCTATAGTGAGTGCCAATGGAGTTTCCGCAGGTCTTTTCGATAATTACGGCCCCAACAAGTTCATTTCGCTCGATACAGCATGCGGAACAAATTCCATCAATGACATCATCCCGGAGAGCGAGACCATTTACGCCGCGGGAGTCGACTGAACCCGCGTCCATCAATCGCTCAGACGAGCTTCTGAGTGCCTCAATTCGGATTCTCAACCAATGCTTTCGGTGTCAATTGGATCGTTTGATAGCCTCAATACAGATCCTGTATTCGCTATTCGGGCCTACAGTTGCGGGCGCACCGCGAATGGACATTTGAGACACCGCAATTGGGGGTTTGTTCGAGCGAGCGGCACTCACGAGCTATCGGCGATCGATTTAGCAGGGTTAGCAAAGGGACAATGTTGATACCTTTCCAGTCCGACGGCAGCTTTCACCCCATCGCCACCGGTAGGGGACTTCGACGGGACGCAGTTCGTGGCGCTGGGGCAGCCATCGCCGGTTCGGGAGTTGGCTTCGCTGTGCAGATCGGGTCAGTAGTCATTTTGGCACGGCTGCTTACCCCGTCCGATTTCGGGATAGTAACCATGGTTACTACATTTAGCCTCCTGCTTCGCAGCTTCGGGCTGAATGGGTTCACGGAATTGATTATGCAGCGCGAAGAACTCACAGATTCTCTCGCGAGCAACCTTTTTTGGATTAACCTCGGCATCGGTGTGATTCTGACTGTTGCGTTTGCCAGTGTTGGTTCGCTGCTGGCGGTTTTTTTTCAGAACTCCGGCGTTGTGCAAGTGGCGCACGGCATGTCGCTTACGATTGGGATTGGTTGTGTAGGCTATATTCACACGGCGCTGTTGCAGCGCGCCATGCATTTCAGAACTGTCGCTTTGATCAATTTGGCTAGCCAGGTGCTTCAAGTTATTGTTTCTATCCTCTTGGCCATGGCGGGCTGGCACTACTGGGCGCTGGTTTGGGGTAGTCTGACGCAGACAGCGGTCGCTGCCGTGGGGGCTTTGTTGGTCTGCCGATGGACGCCGAGTTGGCCACGGCGTGCGTCAGGTACCGCTACAGGAATCAAGTTCGCGATGAATGTCTATTCGCACTTTGCGTTTAGTTACTTGACTCGCAACTCGGATAATCTCCTCGTAGGCTGGCGATTTGGCGCTCCGGCGCTTGGTTTTTACAAGAAGGCATATGACCTATTCGTTTTACCCGAAACGCAATTGTTGTCGCCGTTGTCGGCCGTAGTGGTGAGCACGCTTAGCCGCGTCAATCGGAACCGCGAACAGTTCCAACGTTATTTTTTACGGACGATATCCGTTTTGGCGCTCATAGGTATGGGTATCGGAGCAGATCTTGCTCTTGTGGGACAGGATCTAATTCGGTTTCTCTTCGGACCTGGCTGGGAGCAATCTGGTCGGATCTTTGCCTTATTTGGCCCGGGAATCGGGATTATGCTGCTGTACAACACGCACGGGTGGATTCATCTTTCGCTTGGACGCCCAGAGAGATGGTTTCGCTGGGGTCTGATGGAGTTTGTTTGTACCGCGAGCCTGTTTGCGGTGATGTTGCACTGGGGACCGTCGGGAATCGCCTTCGCCTGGACTGCTTCCTATTTTCTGCTGATGTTTCCCGGATTCTGGTACGCGGGCAGACCAATCGGCCTCGGTATTGGCGTGGTATTGTCTGCCATTTGGAAGTTTTTCGTGGCATCGGCTTTGGCTGGTGTCGCGACCGTTCTCATAATCGAGAATATACCTCGCCTTGCGATGGCGGTGGGGGCGCGCGGCGCTCTGGTGAGGATTGTCGTAGTGACGCTAGTATTCGTCATTTTTTATCTGAGTGGCGTGACTGCTCTCCACAAGGGCCTTCGGCCACTAAATGAAACTGTTGGTCTTATTCATGACTTGTTGCCGGAACGTATATTCGGGTGCTCAGTACCTAAACCGCGAGATACAACGGTCTATGAGGCAGTCTCGAGATTGCCTCAAGATGCCAAACTGCATCTGGATTTTGCGGCAGTGTCAGACGACACATCAGGCGAGGCGTGAAGAAAGCACGACGTGAGGGAATAGTATCGAGCACTGGTATTTACGAGTAGTTATTCGAACCAATTACTTCCCCAACATCATTTCCGAGGTCAGTCCGATGTCGAGTCCAAACATAAGATAGGAGTCGGCACACGGATCAGAGCCTTCGAACGGGAGAATACTATGAGTCGGTTACGCATTTTGGTATTAGCACCTTTCTGTGATCCCGAGACTATCAGCATGGCCTATGTTACCTACTCTCATGCAGCGGCGCTCGCCGATCTCCATGATGTTGCTCTAGTTGTTGGAGCGCCTGTTGAGGCTAGTGTGCGCCGTGCAAACGCGGCATTTCGCACGATCGAGGTAGTCCGCATGCCATTGCTTGAACGCTTCTTTGCGTGGAGTGTGCGCAGGATTTTCAAATATAACTTTAACAGTCAGGCGTTGACTGCCTTCGGCTATCCGTTTTCTCTTGCATTCGAATGGCGCGCCTGGCGTCAACTGCGTCGCCGCATCTTCGGAGGCGAGTTTGATGTTGTTTTGCGTATTCTGCCGATGTCGCCGGTCGTGCCTAGTCCTTTCGCTTTTTTCCTGCGTAAGGGGCCTATACCTTTTGTGATTGGGCCACTCAACGGTGGATTGCCCTGGCCCCCGGGTTTCACTCAGCTTGACAACCAAAAGGAATGGATTTCGGATCTGCGCGACTTGTATCGACACCTCCCTTTCGCCCGCTCCACCTATCGCCATGCGGCAGCGATCATCGCTGCATCGTCTCAAACGTGTGCCGAGTTCGCGGATTATCGAGCCAAGTTATTCTTTGTTCCGGAGCCCGGTATCGCTCGGTCTCTGTGTTTCGGTGACTCGCGAACTGCAAACCCCAGTTCCAAACTCGAACTGATTTTCGTCGGCGGCTTAGTCCCACGAAAGGCCTGTGATCTCGCTCTGCGGGCAGCAGCTGATCTTCTTCGAAGCAATTTGGCTCGTTTCACCATAGTAGGTGATGGGCCAGAACGGATGCGCCTTGAGCAACTTGCGAAGTCGCTGGGGATTGAGGACGCAGTTGTATTCAGCGGCTGGCTCGGTCATGCGGAGGTGCTCAAGCACCTCCGATCCGCTGATGTGTTCGTTTTTCCATCGCTTCGCGACAATGGTGCGGGCGTAGTATTCGAAGCTCTTGCATGCGGTGCGGTGCCCGTTGTTGCGGATTTCGGCGGGCCCGGAGATATAGTCTACCCAGGGGTCGGGTACAAGGTAGCTGTTACAGACGAAAACGACATTGTGGCGCAGATCGAGAGAGTTCTGAAAGAACTCGCAAATGACCGTGATCTTCTGTGGCGCGTACGACAGCAGGGTATGTCCTACGCACAGGAGCGCTTAACTTGGGATGCGAAGGCGAAGGACACAACCAGAGTCCTACATTGGGTCCTGCGGCGCGGACCAAAGCCGGACTTTCTTCCGCCAAAGTCATTAGCTGCCGGTATTGGTTCTTCTCCAATCTTGCCCTCAAGACACATTGGAGATCCTGTCTCTGGGTAGCTCATTTTCAGGAGTTTAATGGTCACCCAAACAAATCACGTGGTTGAAGAGTGCGCCGACAACGAAGCCCGAGTTCAGAAGCCTCCGGTAGCTGCCTCAGCGTCAGCAATCGAGATTGCTTTGCTGACCGCCTGCAGGGACAAGCAATATGCACTCGGGTTGGCCATGGCGCTCATTTCAGAGGGCGTATATCTGGACGTCGTTGGGGGCACGGAAATCGATAGCCCAGAGCTGCATAACACCACGAATCTGCATTTTCTCAACTTCCGTACTAGCCAGAAGAACAGTGGGAGTTTCGCCGAGAAGTTGTCGAAGCTTCTGGTCTACTACGCCAAACTGATCCGCTACGCCGCGCAGTCGAAAACAAAGATCTTTCATATCTTGTGGAACGGCAAGTTCGAACTCTTCGATCGCACGATTCTGATGGTGTACTACAAGGCACTTGGGAAAAAGATTGGTCTCACCGCGCATAATGTGAACCAAGCTAAACGAGATTCGATCGACTCGTGGCTCAATCGCGTTACGCTCAAGATTCAATATCGGCTTTGTGATCAGATTTTCGTTCACACGCCAAAAATGAAACAGGAACTTTGTCAGGATTTTGGAGTGGCTGAGAATGTGGTGACTGTAATCCGGCACCCGGTGAACAATGTTTGCCCGAATACGGAGCTCACGTCGGCAGACGCGAAGCAGCGCCTTGGTCTCAGAGACAACGAAAGAGCGATCCTGTTTCTAGGCAAAATCAGACCTTATAAGGGTATAGAGTATTTGCTCGAAGCTTTTCGAGTGCTCGTTGATGACAAGCAGGCAAATTATCGGCTGATCATTGCAGGAGAACCGAATAAAGGATCCGAAGAGTATCTGCGTGGAATCCAACAGAACATCAGTAGAGGCTTTGATTCGGGGCAGGCGATCCTGAGGGCGCAATTCGTGCCTGACGACGAACTGGAGTTGTATCTCAAAGGAGCAGACGTTTTGGTGCTTCCCTATAAGCACATATTCCAGAGCGGAGTTCTCTTTTTGGCTTATACCTTCGGCCTTCCGGTGATCGCGAGTGACGTGGGCTCTTTTCGGGAGGACGTTATCGAGGGCAGAACGGGTTTCTTGTTTACGCCAGACGATTCGGGAAAATTGGCAAAGACCATCGAAAAGTATTTCGCAAGCGATCTTTTCAAGAATTTAGATACCCGCCGCTCAGAAATAAGGGATTACGCGAATGCCAATCACTCTTGGGATGCGGTCGCTAAGTTGACCATTGATGCATACAGGAAAATGCTGGGGAGGAACCCGTTATGAAGCCGTTGGTATCGATTCTGATTCCCGCGTACAACGCAGAGGCGTGGATCTCCGACACTCTTCGTTGCGCACTCGCTCAAACATGGGGGCCGAAAGAAATTATCGTTGTCGATGACGGCTCGACCGATCGCACCTTGGCGGTTGCGCGGCAATTTGAATGTGACCAACTCCGGGTGGTGACACACAAAAATCAAGGTGCAGCTGCAACTCGAAACGCGGCGTACTCGTTATGCAAGGGAGATTACATTCAATTCCTGGATGCAGACGATCTCATAGCGCAGGACAAGATTGCCCGGCAGATGCAGGTATTGGGTGACTCTCCAAACAAACGGACACTCCTGTCTGGCAGTTGGGGAAGGTTCATGTACCGCTATTACCGGACACAATTCAAACCAAATCCCTTGTGGTGTGATCTGTCTCCCGTCGATTGGCTTCTGCGCAAGATGAAGTTCAACACATATATGCAGACGGCCTCCTGGCTCGTCAGTCGCGAGCTAGCAGAGGCGGCAGGGCCCTGGAATACGGAGCTTTTGGGAGACGATGATGGCGAGTATTTCTGCCGCGTTCTGCTTGCGAGCGACAGCGTGCGATTTGTCCCGGAAGCAAAAGTGTTTTATCGCAGCTCGGGCTCAACTAGTTTGAGCTATATAGGTCATTCCGACAGAAAAATGACCGCCCAGTGGCGCTCGATGGTGCTGCACATACAATATATCCGTTCTCTAGAAGACAGTCAGCGCGTGCGAGAGGCGTGTGTGACCTATCTCCAAAACTGGTTTGTCTTCTTTTATCCGGACAGGCCAGACCTCGTAAGGAAAGCCGAGGAAACGGCTGCGAGCTTGGGTGGAGAACTGCATCCTCCTGCGCTTTCTTGGAAGTACTCGTGGATTGCAGCTCTATTTGGGCGGCAGCGGGCGAAGAAAGCCCAAGTGATTCTGCCGCGTCTCAAGTGGTCCGTCATACGGCAGTGGGACAAAACTTTGTTCCAAATCGAAGGGCGAAAATTTGACGAGAGCTTCCTAAGAAACTGATTCGGGTTCGGCAGCGTCGAGATTCGTTTTGCATACGTAGCTTTGCGCAAGGAGGTTTATGGCACGCCCTTGGAATCCCCAAGAGTTCGACTCAACATATGAGCGATTTGTCTGTCAGGAAGAATTTCAGTTTGGTGGAGGAGATTACCATCGACGCTACCGCTCGCGTTACAAAGAATGTATAAAGCGGTTTGCTGCGCTCGCTCCGTCCAATCGAGCAAACGTTCTGGATATTGGGGGAGGGCAATTGGCCCTTTTGTGTGCAAAATTGTGGAATGACCATGGAGTCGCGGCAGACCTTCCCGGACCGCACTTGGACTACATTGGCGCCCAGGGCATAGACATAATCCACTGGAACTTGTGCGATTCTGAGCCACCATTTGATACGAAATTTGATTTTGTATTTTTCTCAGAGGTCATAGAGCACCTGCCGATACCGGGCTACCTGGTCCTGCGGCGCCTGGCCAAGGTTCTGCGCCCCGGAGGAGTCCTCATCTGCACGACGCCGAATCTATACCGTCTGCGAAACGTTGTGTACATGGCGCTGGGACGGCCGATCTTCGACTATTTTCAGTACCCAGATAAAGACACGGCCCTGCTTCACGTACTTGAATACAGTCGCGATCATCTCGATTGGCAGTTCAAGAAGGCCGGTTTCACAAAATATACCGTGGAATATTGTCAGCTTCACCATATGCCCACGAATCCACTTCACCGGCCCCTGGCGTTGTTGGGCTATCCTTTGCATTTGGTTCCACGGTGGCGTGATTATTTAATCGCAACCGCCTACGCGCCCGCCGACGCCGTGTGAATGCTGGCGGTAGGTTAGTCGAACTCCGATTTGCCTTGCATTGGTATTCAGACAACTTTGGTTCCTATCGCACAGGCGCTTGCGGCTGCTTCCCTTCACCAGCGTCGTTGTGTGCGCAGAGGGTCATGACCGGAAGCTCAGACACCTCGTCTCTTCGGAGCTCGGGATGTGTACTTCCGTGACTGGCGGGGCTTGGCTTGTTTCGCTAGACTTTCGTAGTGAGGCTAAACTCCCTCAGAGGCCAGAGATACATGAGACGCGATTGTTCGCTTCTACCCCCCTTTATCTCGGTATTGTTGTTCTTTTCCACATTTTCATTGCTATGTGCGCCTTCTTCGGCACAGTCCTGCACGACTGCAACCTGCAATGCCGCTTCCTGTTCGGAATCGGCGGTCCTTGCTGCATTGCCCTCCAGTTCCAACGCGAATTCAACGGTGACGGTCAATATTCCAGCGTGTTCGGCTACGTGGTCGTCTCCCATGTCGAGTGCCTATGCCGTTCCCTCAGGAGTAACTACCCTCAATATCCTCGGAAATGGAACTTCTAGTTCCGGTTCGGGAACGACAGGTGCATCCAGTTCGTGTGCAAGCACCGAAATCATTGACAATGCCGGCTCGAACAACGCTCCTTTTTGGTTTATGTTAAGTGCCGGCCAGACGTTGCGGTTGTCCTGCATCGACATTGAACCAAATTCAGCTTCTACTGCCTTGATTTCACCGATTCAGATAGTGGGAACCTGTAATTCAAGTGGCTGCCCTCAAGTGCGGGTGGACAATATCGGATTCGGCCTTACAACTCCTTGGACGGAGAGCGGAAACGGCAACGGGTCTGCCTGGCTCATCCGAACTGATAACGTATTCGGAGTCATTGACCACAACTCTCTTCCCAGTGGCAATAAGACAATCCCACTGGCCGCTAATCTCTCGGCCTACCTCGGGGTGGGAAGCTACGGCGATAATTCATGGGCACAACCAGATTCTTTCGGTACGGCAAACGTCTTGTATTTGGAGAATAACAATTTTTCGATATACGAGAGCATGACCGAGACCGAAATTGCCCCAGCGGGAGGGAATATCGGAGGGGCTCGCTTAGCTGGAAGGTTTAATCAAATCAACATGGTTGACGGATCGTATTCTGTGCTTGAAGGACACGGACTTGACACAGACGGCAGACCAAGAAGTATCAGACATAGTGAACTGTACGGAAACACGATAAGTTGTCCCAGTGGTTCCTGTGGAGTGATCGGAAGTTTTCGCGGTGGCACGGGACTCGTTTTTAGCAACTCAATAACGACGGGCGCTGGCGGGGCAGGGTGGTTTAACCAGCTTGCCAACATTACGGTATATCGCAGTGTGTACTCCGCCCCAGTATGGGGGGCCTGTGGGGGATCAAGTCCCTACGATACGGACGCCGGGACCACATACTATTCAGGGACAAATTCTGGTTCGAGCGGTTCCACAACACTGACTGACACAACAAAGGCTTGGACAACGAACCAACTTATTCCCATTGGGGCGCCTTACTCCGTCTACGATGTAACACAGGGTTGGTGGGCTGAAATTGCCTCAAATACCGCCACGACTCTGACAATTCAGCCAAGCATTCCGGAACAGACAAATACGTTTAAGAACGGCGATAGTTACGAAATCCTTCGTGCCACGGTCTGCGTAGATCAAGGCGGCAGGGGCGCAGGAGCTTACGTTTCGGGTTCTACCCCATCTCCGGCCTCGGCTCTATCGGAGGTTCTCGATCCGATCTACGAATGGGACGACGCGGTCACCGGTTCCCTGACTCAGGGCAATGTCGGCACGGATACCGGCAGAACTATCGCCAATCGAGACTGGTACACGGACGGATCAAACGGCAGCCCTCATGCGCAGACCTCTCCAACATCCCCGTTTAATGGTTCGAGTGGCGTAGGCTTTGGCACGCTGGCGAATCGGCCAACAAGTTGCACACCGCGAGTCGGCTATTGGGCGACCGATCAAGGCAATTGGAACCAAAGTGGCAGCGGTGGCCAAGGCGAACTGTTCACCTGCACAACCACAAATACCTGGACGCTTTCCTATACGCCCTATACCTACCCCCATCCGCTCGATGGCGACTCCTCGACGCTCAATCCGCCGAATCCGCCCACAGGTCTTACAGCCGCGATCCAGTGAGGCGGCCGCAGGGCTAGAACGATGAAGAACCAGGTTCAGTGCGGTAGAAAGTTGCAGGGCGGGCGCACTGAGTGAGAATCGGGAGGAGCAACTCTGCGCTGGTGACCGGCGCAACGGGATTCATCGGAATTCACTTGGTGCGCTTTCTCCATGCCAAGGGATGGAATGTAGTCGGCACGGATTGTGCCCCCGACAATCATCAACTCATGAAGTTGCCGGACGTGCGCTTCGTTCAGTCTGACCTGCGGGACCGTCGGCAAGTGAATGAGCTCTTCGAAGGGCCTTTCTTTAGCCACGTCTTTCACTTGGGGGCGCAAAGCCTGCCCGCCCTGTCCTGGAAGGATCCGGTTTCGACATTCGAGTCGAACATCATGGGTTCGCTCCACCTCCTTGAAGCGATTCGCCCTGTCCAACGCCATCCTGTCGTGGTATTGGCATGCTCCGGCGCTGAGTACGGGAAAGCACCGCGGTCAGCTACACCCGTCAGGGAAGAGCATGCTCTGGCTCCCCTGCATCCTTACGGCATCAGCAAGATGTGTGTGGATCGGCTCGCCCAAGTTTATTCCAAGGTTTACCAGATTCCGACAGTCACGATGCGGCTATTCAATACGACGGGGCCGGGAAAGACAGATGATGCCCCCTCGGATTTTGTGCGACAGTTGGTGCGTGTCAGGAAGGGCTTGCAGCCTCCTGTGATCAGGGTTGGAAACTTGAAACCTCGCCGTGCATTCTTGGACGTGAGTGACGCAGTTCGCGGCTTTTACCTGGCTGCCACAAGAGGGAAGCGGGGCCGGGTTTACAATCTATGTGCCGCCACAACTCAAGAAATCGGGCAGTTGCTGCGAACTGCGATCAACCTGTCGGGCATGAATGTGAAAGTCAGACGCTCTAGCGACCTCATGCGGCCTTTCGACGAGAAAATCATCTTTGGCAGCACTCAAAAGTTTCGCAGAGACACAGGCTGGAAACCCAGGTTGTCACTTGAGCAGACCCTGACGTCCATGTTCGACTACTGGGAGCAGGTCACATAGTGTTCGCGCGGCTACGCTTTTTGGCGGACCTGGCTGCGATCGAAGAGGCATGATGCAGGACGTCAAAGCCGTACTGCTGGTTGGTGGATTGGGGACTCGCCTGCGCTCAGTCGTTCCCAGCACACCAAAGGTCCTTGCCTCTGTAGGAAAGAGATCGTTTCTTGAATTGTTGGTTGAACAGCTTTCTGCGCAAGGAATCCGCCGTTTGGTGATGTGTAGCGGCTACCTCGCAGAGCAGATCGAAACGGAATTCGGGGATGGCCGGCCCTGGGGCGTTGAGATCGAATACTCGCATGAAGAACAGGCGCTCGGTACTGCAGGTGCGGTCAAACAGGCCGAACGATATCTTCAGGATGTGCCGGAATTTGTGGTGATGAACGGTGATTCGTTTCTGGAAGTGAACTTTTCTCACTTGATGCAGTGTCATCGCGATCATCGGGCGGTGGCCACAATGGCTGTCCTCCGGGTTGAAGACACAAGCCGGTACGGAACAGTGCACGTGGACGCGGCCGGCCGGGTCAGAGGCTTTGCAGAAAAGACTGGCAACTCGGTGCCTGGTTTGGTAAATGGTGGCGTTTACGTATTTGACCATGCCGTTCTTCAACGCATCCCGGAGCGTCCCGCCAGCCTTGAGAGAGATGTATTTCCCCGACTCGTTGACGAGGGAGTATACGCGCAGGAACAGCATGGGATGTTTATCGACATAGGTACGCCAGCGGACTACGCGCGCGCTCAGTTGCTTTGCGATTCTCTGAAAGCAGCTGCGAAGGGCCAGATTCCTGGTCCTTCCGCGGAGAAGTAGCTGGTTGCGCATCAAGGAAAGCGAAATGAGAAATAGCGGTGATTTCGAACAGCGTGTGAAGCGTTCGATACAGGCGTCCATTGCCGTGAAGGAGCTTCTGCTTGGAAATGCCGAAGTAGTGTCGAACATCGCCAAGGTCAGTGCACTCCTGGTCGACTCGTTCGATCAAGGGAACAAGGCGATCCTGTTCGGAAACGGCGGAAGTGCAGCCGATGCCCAGCATATTGCCGCAGAATTTGTCGGGCGATTTGCGTTTGATCGGCCGGCTCTGCCAGCGTTGGCCTTGTCGGTAAACACGTCGTGTGTGACCGCCATCGGCAACGACTACGGATTCGATTTGGTCTTCTCCCGGCAGCTCGAAGCACTGGCGCGTCCTGGAGACCTCGCGATTGGCATTTCTACGAGTGGCAATTCGGAGAATGTGCTTCAGGGCCTTCTGACGGCGCGACGGATTGGTCTGGGTACGGCTGCGTTGGCTGGTTGCACTGGCGGAAAACTTAAGAGTGCGGTGGACTACTGCATTTGCGCACCGTCGAATGAAACCCCGCGCATCCAGGAATGCCACATATTGATCGGGCACATCATTTCAGAGTTGGTGGAAGAGACGATATTTCATGAACAGAGCCGCATTTCTCGATCGTGACGGCGTTATTAACGAAAAGGCGCCGACCGAAGACGAGTACATCACTCGCTGGGAAGAGATGCATTTTCTTCCCGGAGTCGCACAAGCGATCGCGCTGCTGAATCGATCTGGTTTCCGCGTGATTGTAGTGAGCAACCAGCGCTGCGTGGCGAAGGGACTTTTGACCATAAACGAGCTCGATGCCTTACATGAGCGAATGCGTCGCGAGTTCGCATCAAAAGGTGCCCGGATCGATGGAGTTTACTATTGCCCGCACGAGGAGCAGCCACCGTGCGGTTGCCGCAAGCCGGAACCCGGTATGTTGTTCGCGGCCGCGAATGAACATGAAGTCGATTTGTCTTCTTCGTGGATCATTGGTGATTCGGAGAAAGACGTCGAAGCTGGCAGAAGAGCAGGATGCAGGACTATGAGAATCGTGAGAGCTGCCGCCAGCGCCGATGGAGGCGCTGACGCCTATGCTCGATCGCTGCCGGAAGCGGCCCAGCAGATATTGCAGCTGGAGGAGGCTGTTACGGATTCGCCCGTACAGAACGTACCAAGTGGACTTCCACTTCGGTAGCGGCGGCCGTGGTTTATGCTGAACACTGATGTTCGATTCTCGATAACGAGTCGGATTTCGACCGCCTTTCTCAACGCGCTCCTCATAGTCTGTCCTCGCTCGCGATTAGAAAAGATCAATCATGATTACGACTAGCACACCGCTCCGCATCTCCTTTTTCGGAGGGGGCACCGATTATCCTCTCTGGTATCGCCAATATGGCGGCTCCGTATTGTCGACCACGATCGATAAGAGTTGCTTCATCACTTGTCGATGGTTACCGCCCTTTTTTGAATACCACAGCCGCGTCTCCTATACAAAAGTCGAAAACGTCAGCGAGAACGATCTAATCCAACATCCATCTGTACGCGCGTGTCTACAATTTCTAAGAATTAAAGAAGGCATCGAAGTTCATCACATCGCCGACTTGCCTGCGCGCAGCGGTTTGGGCACGAGTTCGGCCTTTACGGTGGGGCTTCTCCTCGGCCTGTATGCGCTCAAGAATCAGATGCGCGATAAGCCCACGCTTGCTTCGGAAGCGATTCATGTGGAGCAGGATCTTCTGAAAGAAGCTGTAGGTGCGCAAGATCAGGTCAGCGCGGCTTACGGAGGTTTCAATCGGATCAATTTCGATACGGACGGCTCTATCGAAGTGAAACGCATATTGACTTCCCCAAACCGTCTAAAGGAACTGGAGCAGCACCTAGCGCTTTACTTTACTGGGTTCTCACGGTTTGCATCTGAGATCGCACAAGAACAGTTAAGAATGACGCCTCACAAGAAGCAGGAGCTAGACACCATGCTTCAGTTGGTAGACGAGGCAGAAGCCATTATTGCGAGTCCCAATCGCTCGTTGAATGAGTTCGGTCGATTGCTGCACGAGAGTTGGCAGATAAAGAGGAGCCTGACCCAGAAAATCTCGAACGCCAGCATCGATGAGATCTACGATGCCGGGATCAGCGCTGGCGCCCTCGGCGGCAAGCTGCTGGGAGCGGGCGGCGGAGGGTTCATGCTGTTTTTTGTACCTCCGGAAAAACGAGCGGCCCTACGTTTGCGGCTAAAGAAGCTGCTTTGTATTCCGTTTAGCTTTTCAACACGAGGCAGCCACGTCGTGGTGTACGAGCCGGAGGAACAGTACGATCAGACGCTCGCGAGCGAACGGAATGTGATCTATGGCGCCAACGAGGAAGGCAAACACGTCACCGAGATCTCAAAATCGTTATATGAACAGTTATAGCCCCGCAATCTGTGATGGATCAGCACGAGTCCACATTCGTCAAATAGATCATTGCTTCTGCGCCTGATGGCCAACTGGGAAAGGTACGTACTTTGAGAATCAGCGTCTTCGGACTGGGTTATGTCGGTGCGGTTTCGGCGGGGTGTCTCGCCGATGATGGACATGAAGTCGTTGGCGTTGATCCTCTTCCGACAAAGGTCGATCTGATCAACCGTGGGCAATCTCCCATTGTTGAAAAAGACATCGGCGAAATCATCGCAGCTACTGCCAAGGCCGGCCGACTGCGCGCTACGAGCGATCCGGGGCAAGCGATCCGCGAGACAGAGCTGTCCTTTGTTTGCGTCGGCACACCCAGTCAGCCCAACGGGAATCTCGACCTGCGATATATTCGACGGATTTGTGAACAGATTGGCGAGGCACTCAAGAGCAAGAGTACGCGCCATACTGTCGTCATTCGCAGCACGATATTGCCGGGCACGATGCACAAGATCGTGATTCCCACCTTGGAAGAGTTCTCCGGGAAGAAGGCCGCCGTTGACTTCGGCGTTTGTAACAACCCTGAATTCTTGCGCGAGGGTTCGGCGGTGAAGGACTTTCGCTGTCCACCCAAGACCGTGATTGGTGAGTTGGATCAACTCAGCGGCGACATGTTGGCGACGCTCTACGAAAAGCTCGAGGCACCGTTGATCAGGACGGATCTGGAATCTGCCGAGATGGTCAAGTACGTCGACAACAGTTGGCATGCTCTCAAGATCGGGTTTGCCAATGAAATCGGCAATCTCTGCAAGTCTTTAGGCCTCGATGCGCACGTCGTGATGAACATTTTTTGCCAGGATCGAAAGCTCAACATTTCCCCTGCTTACCTCTCGCCCGGCTTCGCGTTCGGAGGTTCCTGTCTGCCCAAAGATCTTCGTGCGTTATCCTACACCGCCAAAATGCGTGATCTGGAGCTGCCGATTCTCACCTCCATCCTGCCGAGCAACGAAATGCAAATTTCTCGAGGCTTGCAGCTTATTTTGAAAAATGCGCACACGCGTGTTGGCATTTTGGGATTCAGCTTCAAAGCGGGAACAGACGATCTGCGAGAAAGTCCCTTGATCGAAGTCATAGAACGGCTGATCGGGAAGGGATATGACTTGCGCATCTATGACAAGAACGTGAATATTGCCAGTTTAGTCGGCGCGAACCGGGATTTCATCCTCAACCGCATTCCGCACATATCGAAACTGATGGTCCCCGACATTGACACGGTGCTGAATCATGCTCAGACCGTCGTGATCGGAAACAAGGATCCCGATTTCAGCAAAGTGCCGGAGCAGCTTCGCGAGGGCCAGGTTCTCGTAGATTTCGTAAGAATCATTGAAAAGGGGAGCAAGAATGGCCATTATGACGGCATCTGCTGGTGAGAGGCGTGTAAGCCAAAGCTCGAACACGGCTCTAAGAACAACGATCTACGACTCTATTTCACGACTCTCGGGCTGGTTGGGAGAGAACGATTACCGTGGCTACGATACTTTCGACGGCCTCAGTGCGCGCTTTTTGCGCCCGTTTACTTTTGAGACGAAGTTGTTGCGCATTGTTCTTCAGCAAAGTGTAAGGCGGTTGCCAGTGAACTTACGCCCTGTGTTGGGAATTCGTAGGGAACAGTCCAGCAAGGGAATGGGGTTCCTGGCGCGTGGCTTCATACGTCTCCACCGGAGCACTGGCGACCCGGCATGGGCCGCAAAGGCTGAAATGGCTCTTCAGTGGCTGATCGATAAACAGTCCAAAGGATACAGAGGAGCTTGCTGGGGAAATCACTTCGATTACCAATCGAGGGGATTCTACCTGCCAAAGGGGGTCCCAACCATCGTGTGGACATCCTTAATCGGCCACGCGCTTCTGGACGGGTATGAGCATTTTGAAAACGATAAATATCTGGATGTTGCTGTCAGCGCCTGCGAGCATATTCTTCGCGATTACGAGACGTATCCACATGGAGAAGGGGTATGCATCAGCTATGTGCCAGGCCTGAACAGTCAGGTTCACAATGCGAACACGCTGGGTGCGAGCTTGTTGATACGAACGTATTCCCATACTCACAACCAAGCGTACAGAGAACTGGCAGAAAAGGCTTTGCAGTATACGTCCCAATATCAGCGCGGGGATGGATTCTGGTACTACGGTGAATATCCAAACTGTCACTGGGTCGATAACTTTCATACGGGCTATGTTCTCGATTGCTTCAGGCGCTACGTCGAGCGAACCGGAGATGATCGCTTTACCGCCACGATGGATCGAGGGTACGAATACTGGAAGAAAACATTCTTCTTGGCGGATGGAACGCCCCGCTACTACAACCACAAAACCCTCCCAATTGACATTCAGTGCAGTTCGCAGGCGATTGATACGTTGGTCTATTTCAGCGATCGCGATCCAGAAAGCCTGCCTCTTGCGGTGAAAGTCGCTCAATGGACGATTGAACACATGCAGGACAAGACGGGTTATTTTTATTACCGACGCTATTCGCGATGGCTGGTGAACAAGACTGCAACGCTTCACTGGGGACAGGCAACCATGCTCTGCGCCTTAGCGGGGCTCTATGAGTCCCTGTAGAGAGAAAGTCTCTGCCATGAGGAAAATCCTAATTATTGTCGAGAACCTGCCGGTTCCGATGGATTTCCGCGTGTGGAAGGAAGCTCGCTCGCTGCGCGCCGCCGGATACGAGGTCACGGTATTGTGCCCCAGAGCGAAGGGCGCCGAACGCGGCTACGAGTGCATCGAAGGGGTACACATCTATCGGCATCCGATGGCTCAAGAGGGCCATGGCTCTTGGGGATACGTTCGCGAATACACCTATGCTTTGTTTTGGCAATTTTGGTATTCGTGGTGGATCTACTTGCGGCGTGGTTTTCATGTGATTCAGGGTTGCAATCCTCCGGACGACATTTTCCTGGTGGCGCTCCCCTTCAAACTGTTTGGCGTGAAATACATATTCGATCATCACGATGTGAATCCTGAGTTGTATCTGTCCAAGTACGGCAAGAGAGACCTCTTTTACAAGATCCAGGTGTGGTTGGAGAAGATGACGTTTCGCTGCAGCGATGTCGTAATATCTACCAACAACAGCTATCGACAGATCGCTGTGACGCGCGGAGGGATGCGCGAAGACGACGTTTTTGTTGTGCGTAACGGGCCCAGTCCGGAGACCTTTAAACCAGTATCGCCGAACCCGGCCTTGAAGCATGGCAAACGTTATCTTGTCGGTTATGTCGGAGTAATGAACAGTCAAGAAGGCTTGGACATTCTTCTCGATGTAGCCTCGCGAATCAAGAACCTAGGACGCAAGGACATTCATTTCACATGTATCGGAAGGGGGCCGGAACTCGCAAGCCTGCGTAAAATGACCCAGGACAAACAGCTGGATGACACGGTGACCTTCACTGGGTTTGTTCCTGACGCAGAAATGGTGGAGATTCTTTCGACCTCCGACGTGTGTGTGAATCCGGACAGGCCCTCCCAGATGAACTCGATGTCTACGATGATAAAGATCTTGGAGTATATGGCCTTGGGAAAGCCTATCGTGCAATTCGAAGGGACAGAGGGGCGCTTCAGCGCTCAGGACGCGTCGTTGTACAGCGATGGCAGCGATCAGGCGGTGGATTTTGCGGAAAAGATCTCGTGGCTGCTGGACCATCCGGAGGAGAGGGAACGAATGGGCAAGTTTGGGCGCAGACGAATCGAAAAAGAGCTGGCTTGGGAGTACTCCGTCCAGAACTTACTTTCGGCTTATGAAAGGGCTTTCAGCAAAAAGAGAGGCAAGCACGCTCTTCAGGCTGACAGTGCGCGGTCTTGAGATGACCCCAAGACGTTCCGATTCCGGGTTACTATTTGGATGAGATATCTTCATCGTTGAGAAAATGCGCCGGCGAAGCAATTCTGCGCCTCGTTGTCGTCCGCCGGTGAATAGATGCGGGGAGGCAGGTCAACCTCAAGTGCAACACTGTTGACTGGATAATGAAAACTGAGAACCAAACCACTTGGAATTCTAATATTGGCGTAGGAGGCATAGTAGCCGCCGCCGAAGGCGTGGCGCATCGTTTGAAGATGGAGCATTCAGTATCTGCGGCATACGAGATCGACCCTCTCTGCGATCCGAGGTGGGCCTCCCTTGTCGAGAGCCATCCTCGGTCCTCAGTCTTTCACAGCAGCAGCTGGCTGCGAGCGTTGCAGACAGTCTACGGTTACGAACCCGTTGTCGTTACGACTTGTCCGCCGGGTGCGAGTCTCACCAATGGGCTTGTATTCTGCCGTATCAAGAGCTGGCTGACAGGCAATCGCCTTGTGTCAATGCCATTTTCTGATCACTGCGAGCCACTGATCGGTGAGCCGGAAGAGTTGAACGCGATGCTTCTGCATTTGAGGCGAGAGGTGGATAAAGGGAAAGAGCAGTACGTCGAGATTAGACCCGTATCGGTGCGCCCAAGCAGCGATACCGGGCTGCAAGAGAGTCTCATCTATCAGTTTCATCGCCTAGACCTACGCGGAACTACACAAGATCTGTTTCACAACTTCCACAAAGACTGCGTTCAGAGGAAGATTCGACGCGCGGAGCGTGAAGGCTTGAAATATGAGGCAGGCAACTCGGAAGCTCTGCTTCAGAAGTTCTACAGGCTGCTGGTGATGACTCGTCGCCGGCAGTACTTGCCCCCTCAACCTTTGGCCTGGTTTCGGGGATTGATGGCCGCATTTGGCAACGACATCAAGATTCGTGCGGCCTCGAAGCAGGACTTGCCGGTTGCTGCCATTTTGACCCTGTCTCATAAGAAGAGCGTGGTCTATAAGTACGGCGGCAGCAACGCGTCACTCAACAAGTTCGGTGGAATGGCGCTTTTGTTTTGGAAAACGATCCAGGAGGCGAAGGAGCAGGGCCTTGAGGAACTTGACATGGGACGTTCCGACACTGACAATCCGGGTCTCATTGCCTTTAAGGAACACTGGCGAGCCACCAGAACTGAGCTCAGGTATTGGAGGTATCCGCTGCGGCCACAAGCGCCGCGGAGAGCCTGGCAAAAGAGCTTAGCTCATCGTTTGGTTCAGGCTGCACCTGATTTAGCCCTCGAGGCGGTCGGAACGCTTTTGTACAAACACATCGGCTAGGAATGACTCTAGAATGCCGTTAAAGCTCCCCAAGAATGGATTTATGCAGTTCCGTAATGGTCGACAAGACGTAGGATTGAATGTGAACTCACTCTCCCCCAGTTTTGATAGATGTGAAGTAGAAGCCTCAGTCCCAGGGGCGCCAGCTCATCACTATCTATACTTTTGCTGTGGGAGATGAATCCGGGATGAATGATTCTGTAGTCCGGTATTTTCGGTGCCCCGAAAGCTATTCGCGGTTTAATCTGAGAGAACCACTCTCAGAAGGCAATGGCTATTTCAACTTTGGCCCTGGCACAACCTGCTACGGACGGTGCGCTGGACACTCTCCTTCATCCTCGCCAGAGGAGCTGTTGCCTGACGTACTCGCCGATGCAACCATCGCGGGAGGGAGCGTTTGCCTGCCGTTCGATTTGAAGCAGGTTGTTGATAATCTGCGTTACGAACTGTATTCCCAAGAAGTCAGCAGCCAAGCGGAAACGAATATGGCCAGGGCCTACTATCTGGTTCGCCCGCTCCTTTCGGTTGCTGTCAGGAAGCACATTCAAAGATGGCATTTCAGAGATTGGGAGCGCCTGGCATTTCCTCACTGGCCCGTCGATACGACGGTAGATCGGATTTTCGAGCAGACCATGCTCTTGTCGCTCAAGGCACAGGGCGTAAGTCAGATTCCATTCGTGTGGTTTTGGCCTGAAGGCGCCACCAGTTGCGCCATTATGACACATGATGTGGAGACTGAGAAGGGGGTTCGCTCCACCCCCTATCTTATGGATATGGAGGACGCCTTCGACATCAAAGCCTCCTTTCAGATCATTCCCGAACAGCGTTACGAGGTAACGGATGATTTCTTGAATTCCATACGGGAACGAGGATTCGAAGTGGTAGTACACGATCTGAATCATGATGGGCATTTGTTCAGGGAAAAAGCGGAGTTCCTGCGTCGAGCCAAGGCAATCAATTCCTATGGGAGACGCTTTGGCGCCTCCGGTTTTCGCGCAGCAGTGCTGTATAGAAAGCAGGAGTGGTTCGACGCCCTGGACTTCTCCTACGACATGTCGGTGCCGAACGTGGCACACCTCGACCCGCAGCGAGGAGGGTGTTGCACCGTCATGCCATATTTTGTGGGAAAGATTCTAGAGTTGCCCGTTACAACCACCCAGGACTATACGCTGTTCAACATTTTCAACGATTATTCCATCGATCTGTGGAAGAAGCAGATCGATCTGATCATGGAACGGCACGGGTTGATCAGTTTCATCGTGCATCCCGATTACGTTAGCAATGCTCGGGAACGTGCTGCTTATGAAGCTCTGTTAGCACACATGGCAGATTTGAGGAAACAGAAGGGTATCTGGATTACGACTCCGGGTGAAGTCGATCGTTGGTGGAGACGGAGAGCGGAGATGAAAGTCGTCCAGGACGAGCTGGGTTGGCATGTGGAAGGAGCTGGCAGTGAGCGAGCTCGTGTGGCCTTCGCCAGCGAAAAGGACGGACGCATCTGCTACACATCCTGTTCCACCAGTGCTGAGCTCGATCCGACCAGCCAACACGTTTCCAAGCGCTGAAGGCGCGCTCGAGCGAGAGAATTGAGCAAACGCTCCATAATGATTTCGTGAACAATAAATCACAAGCTTGTGATGTAACAGTCGTAGGGGCCGGCCCCTATGGCTTGTCGTCAGCTGCCTATCTGCGAGCGGCAGGAGTAGAAACGCGGATTTTCGGTGAGCCGATGAGTTTCTGGCAAAACCAGATGCCCCTTGGCATGTGTCTGCGGTCCAATTGGGGTGCTTCCCACATTGCGGATCCTAACCGCTCTCTGACCCTTGACGAGTATTGCCGTCAAAGGGGAAATCATATTTCGAAGCCGATTCCGCTTGGCCGCTTCGTGGATTACGGTCGCTGGTATCAGACCAAAGCAGTTCCCGATCTAGATAGGCGTCAGGTCCAGAGCGTTGAAGTTGATGCTGCCGGTTTTAAGGTTATTCTGGCCGATGGCGAGGAATTCACGTCGCGGCGTGTCGTGGTTGCCGGTGGAATCAGCCCATTTGCGACTCGCCCCGCTGAGTTCGCAGGGATTCCTTCCGCTCTGGCTTCCCACACCACCGAGCACAATGATTTGACGAAATTCAAAGGGCAACAGGTGGTCGTCATCGGTGCCGGACAGAGCGCTTTGGAATCCGCAGCTCTGTTCAAAGAGGCGGGCATTCAGGTTGAAGTGATCGGGCGCGCGAAGACTCTGAACTGGGTAGGGCTTCATGCGAAGCTGCATCATCTGGGCTTGATTTCTAAAGTGCTCTACTCAACGCGCGATGTAGGTCCGGCTGGGATCAGCCGTCTCGTCGCGATGCCACATCTGCTCCGTCGTTTTCCTCGTGGTTTCCAGGATCGCGTGGCCTACCGGGCGATTCGTCCGGCGGGAGCCGGCTGGCTGCAGTCACGAATTGTGGGAGTGCCTATTACGTTAGGGCGTAAGGTAGTTTCGGCAACGGTCGCCGGCAGCCGACTTCGGCTCCGACTGGACGATGGAACGGAACGACTCGTCGATCATGCGCTTCTCGCGACGGGATTTCGCATCGACGTGTCGCGATATCCGTTTCTGTCTCCGTCGTTATCAAAACAACTGAAAACGGTAAATGGTTTTCCGGTGCTCCAGCGTGGCCTGGAGTCCTCGATCCCCGGATTGCATTTCGTCGGCAAACCTGCAGCGTGGAGCTTTGGCCCACTTCTTGGTTTTGTTTCGGGAGCGGAGTTCGCATCAACGGAACTGGTTTGCTTTGTCCAACAGAGTAACGGTACCAACTGACTATGAGTGCCTTGGCCCAATCCGTTCCAAAGTCCTGCCCTGTGCCGCGCGTGAACGGAACTGTTGGGGCCGTTGTAATCGGGGGCGACTATCAGGGGTTGGGCATTGTTCGCAGCCTTGGCCGGAAGGGCATTCCGGTGTGCGTCGTAGACGATGAACTTTCCATCTCTCGATATTCACGTTATGCCACCAAGTTCGTGAAGCTCGCGAATCTGCATGAGGAGCGTGTTGCTGTGGAAAGTCTGCTCGAACTTGGGAAGCGGATAGGATTGGAAGGTTGGGTCCTATATCCGACACGCGAGGAATTGGTCGCGGCTATATCGCACCACCGTTCAGAACTCCAGGAAGTATTCCGCGTTCCCACTCCCGCGTGGGAAAGCGTGAAGTGGGCTTGGGACAAACGCAACACATACCGACTCGCTGGTGAACTGGGCATTCCCTTGCCAGTGACTCATTATCCCCAGAATGTCGAGCAGCTCTCAGAACTCGATTCGCTTACTCCGCCGTTTGCGATTAAGCCGGCAATCAAGGAACACTTCTTCTACGCGACTAAAGCGAAAGCATGGCGAGCGAACAGCCACTCCGAGTTAAGAACGCTGTTTCAAAAGGCGTCTGATCTCGCCGGACACGGCGAGATCATGGTGCAGGAGTTGATTCCAGGTGGAGGCAGTCAGCAGTTTTCATATTGCGCGTTTTTCCGTGAAGGGCAAGCCGTCGGCAAAATGATGGTGTGTCGTAGGCGTCAACATCCCCTTGAGTTCGGAAGAGCCAGCACCTATGTCGAGACGGTGGATCTCCCAGTTCTGGAGGAGCTTTCTGAGCGATTCTTGCGCGCGATCGACTACTATGGGTTGGTCGAAGTGGAATTTAAGCTTGATCCGCGTGACGGCCAGTACAAATTACTCGACGTAAATGCGAGAACATGGGGCTATCACAGTCTCGGAGCTCGAGCCGGGGTAGACTTCAGCCATATGCTTTACTTGGATCAAGTTGGCTTGCCCGTAGCAGTCAGCAAAAGTCCCTCTGGATTGTCATGGGTGCGGACCACCACAGATGTCCCCGCCGCGGTAGTGGCCGTTCTCCATGGGGATACCGATTGGAAAAGCTATCTCCGCTCGATCAGAGATTGCAATGCGGAAGCAGTTTTCAGTCCGAGCGATCCACTCCCCGGGTTGGCTGAAGTAGCCCTCATTCCTTATTTGGCGATCAAGCGGGGCTTCTGAAGCAAATCCAGAGTTCCTGCGCATTCCACGCCTGATCTTTTCTATTGTGATGCTTCTGCGAGCCACTTCTGTCCTGGTTCTGCTATGCATCCTCGTGGCTGGGCTCTGGCCATTTCACGCTCCGCGGAATGATGTCAGCTGGCTACGTGACGGAACCGGCGTCCTCTTTGGCAAGCACGGCAGCATCGTGACTACGGGTCTCTTCAAGCCTCATGAATCAGAAAGGAATAATTCGTGCAGCTTAGAGATCTGGTTGAAACCGACCAGGGTCGACTCCGGCGGCATGATTCTCGCGTTTTACCGGCCTGAAAACCAAGTCGTCCCATCCGCGCTGCGTCAATTCCAGGGCGGTCTGGTCCTCGAGCGCGGCCTCAGGAACCGATTCGACCAGAAAGAAGAGATGTACGTCGGCAACGTTCTTAATATGCGAAAACCCGTTTTGGTGACGATCACCTCGGGTAGCGCGGGCACGGCAGCCTACGTCGATGGCTCATTGGTAAAAAGAGTTCCAAACTTCGCTATTTCCAATCGGGACTTAACAGGTCAGTTGGTGGTTGGCAACGCCCCGTCCACGACCTACAACTGGTCTGGACAGTTGAAGGGACTCGCAGTTTACGATCGCGAACTTTCGGCCGCCGAAGTGTCACAGAGCTTTCGGGACTGGGCAAATGGCGGACATCTTATTTCGACCAAAAGCGAGGGCGTGGTTGCCCAGTATCTCTTCGATGAGGGGAAAGGGAACATCGTCCACAATCAAGTAGATTCGGCGACCGACCTGCTTATTCCGGAGCGCTTTTTTGTACTGCATGAGCAGTTTCTAGAGAGACCGTGGGATGAATTTCATCCAGGCTGGCGTTATTGGAAGAATGTCGTCATCAATGTCATCGGCTTCATTCCGCTGGGCTTCTTTTTCTACGCCTATCTCTCACTGGTGCAAAGGTTTGAAAATTCCGGCCGGCTCACGATCGCTCTGGGATTCGCAGTCAGTCTGATCATCGAGGTCTTGCAGGCATTCCTCCCGACCCGAGATTCCGGGGTGACCGACCTCATTACCAATACTTTAGGAACAGCCATCGGAGTGGTGGCGTTCAGGAACGGAGCTACCCAAGTCGTAATGGATGCATTAGGTTTTCGTGCTGAGAGATCGAGTCCCACCGTTATATCGAGTTAGAGGGCATTCCATGCACGTTGGCCCTGGAACGGAAGAGTATCCACCGGCCCATGATAAATGACGGCTTCTGAAGCCTTTAGCAGTGATCAAACGAAAGGTTATGGGGAGCCCCCCGCACTCTTCGACCCGATTCGCTCGACGAAAAATGAAGTCGCCCCATGAAGAAGATTCCTCACCTGGACGCTGTTTGCGGGTTCGAAATTCTGTTTTCCGCTGATGGCCGGGGTGGTCCGTATACGCTTGAAAATGAAAGAGTTGCTTTAATGCAAGATCGCAAGAGGGACGCTCTTCAAGGACGATGAAGTTTATTGCGACAGTGCTATAATGGCGTTCAATCCCCCGAAAATTCCCCCGCTGAGACTAGAGGCAGTCGCTTATTCACAGGCCCTGATCACCAACTTCTAAGGAGTGCTTTTCACGGCATGCTAGATACTGCAATTATTGGAGCGGGACCCTACGGACTGTCCATTGCCGCCCATCTTCGGCACCGTGGCATTCCATTTCGTATCTTTGGCCGTCCGATGGACAGCTGGCTACAGCACATGCCAAAGGGCATGATGCTGAAATCCGACGGCTTCGCTTCGGACATCTACGATCCGGAGCGGGCATTCACGCTGCGTCAATTCTGCTCCGAGCAGGACATCAAGTACGCGGATGCGGGACTGCCTGTGCGCCTCGAGACCTTCGGCGCATACGGCTTGGCCTTCCGCGACCGCATGGTGCCGGAGCTCGAAGAAAAGCTCGTCGCTAACGTGGATCGCGTCGCCGACGGATTTGTGTTGCGGCTCGAGGACGGGGAAACGATTCAGGCCCGGCGCCTCGTACTGGCGGTCGGCATCACTCACTTCGAGTACGTTCCCGAGAACCTGGCACATCTACCTCCGGAGTTTCTTTCTCACAGTGCTCGTCATCGCGAAGTTGAGACCTTCCGTGGTCGTAGTGTGGTCGTTATCGGGGGTGGATCTTCCGCTCTGGACCTCGCCGGACTCCTGCACGAGGCAGGCGCCGACGTACAGTTGGTGAGCCGCCGCAGTGAGTTGAAGTTCCATAGCCAGCCAACAGGGAAGCCACGCTCTTGGTGGCAGCAGATCAGGTATCCGCAATCGGGCCTGGGGCCGGGCATTCGTTCGCGCTTTTTCGCCGATGCGCCCGGAGCTTTTTACTACCTGCCTGAGCGACTGCGTCTGGAAATTGTGCGCAGGACCCTCGGACCTTCAGGTGGATGGTTCATCCGAGACAAGGTGGTCGGAAAGTTGCCCGCGCATTTGGGATGCGCTCCGCTCGGCGCCGATGTGCGGAACAGCCAGGTTTGCCTGAGCGTTCAGAATGCGGATGGCAGTAAACGAGAGATCGTCACCGAACACCTTATTGCGGCAACTGGATACAAAGTGGATATGGAGCGGTTGAAATTTCTCAACCCCGAGATTCGGTCGAAGGTCAAAGCCGTTCAAGGAGCGCCGGTTCTGTCATCGAACTTCGAGTCGTCGATCCCCGGTCTGTATTTTGCCGGCGTCGCTGCCGCGAACAGCTTCGGACCGGTTATGCGGTTTGCGTTCGGTGCAGGTTTTGCAGCGCGTACCGTCACTCGCGCGCTGGCGAAATCGGCTTCACGCGAGAGGGCTTCGGTTCCGGTGCGGAGCGTGGCGACGAGTTCGAAGTGAACGGGTCCTCGCTTCTTTTTGTACGGCGCATAGCGTTTTCGTTGGATAGCGAATGAAGAGAGAGACGATTGCCATTCATGCCGGGTACGACGGCGACCCCGCGACGAAAGCCGTCGCAGTGCCTATCTATCAGACGGTCGCCTTCGAGTTCGACAGCGCTGAGCACGGAGCGGCGCTATTCAATCTTGAAGTCGAGGGGAACATCTACACGCGAATCGGTAACCCGACCAACACAGTGCTGGAAAAGCGAGTGGCGGCACTCGAAGGCGGAGTAGATGGGTTGAGCGTCAGTTCCGGAATGGCGGCGATCGAATACTCTCTCATCAACATCGCCGAGTCGGGCAACAACATCGTTTCTCTTCCCCAGCTATACGGCGCTACGTACACACTACTGGCGCACATCTTTCCCAAGCGAGGGATCAGCTCGCGATTCGCGAAGACGGATCGCCCCGAAGATGTTGAGGCCCTCATAGACGAGAATACTCGCGCCGTCTACTGCGAGAGTGTGGGTAATCCGGCAGGAAATGTGGCCGACATTGAGGGTCTCGCCAAGGTCGCACACAAACACGGCGTGCCCCTAGTCGTCGATAACACGGTCGCGACGCCGATTCTGCTGCGACCGATCGAGTACGGTGCTGATGTTGTTGTGCATTCCATGACGAAATTTATCGGGGGAGCGGGTAGCAGTATCGGGGGAATGATCGTTGACGGCGGCAAATTTCCTTGGCGCAAGTATCCGGAAAAGTTCTACATGTTCAACCGGCCGGAGATCGCATACCACGGCGTCGTTTATGTCGACCATTTCGGGGATGCTGCATTTGTTGCAAGATGTCGAACCGTCTGCCAACGAAACACCGGGGCGACTCTTTCTCCCTTTAACGGCTTTCTGTTCCTGCAGGGAATCCAGACGATGGCGCTGCGAGTGGAGCGTCATGTAGAAAACGCGCGCAAGGTCGCGGAATTTCTCCGGTCTCATCCGATGGTGGCGTGGGTCAACTACGCTGGTTTCCCGGACAATCCGTTGTATCCGATGGCTCACCGCTATCTGGGCTCGAATTTCTGTTCACTGCTGACCTTCGGGGTGAAAGGTGGATACGACGGAGGCAGGAAGTGTTTCAACGCCTTTAGTTTATTCAAGCGAATGGTCAACATGGGAGATGCGAAGTCGCTCTCGTGCCATCCGGCATCCACGACGCACCGGCAGCTCACGGCCGAAGAGCAAGAAAAAGTTGGCGTAACTCCCGAGATGATTCGTCTGAGTGTGGGCATCGAGCACATCGACGACATTCTTGCGGATCTGGCCCAGGCTTTGGATAAGGCCAGCGCATGAAGAATCTAGGGAAGACGATGCGACGGAATTTTGGGGGAATTGCATGCCATTAATTATTGACGGCGGCCGAGTTCCACCGAGCTGGGGAGGGAAGAAGAGTCTGCGCCGCATCCTGACGGTTGATCGGCATGAGTCGCGGACGAACGGCGTCAGCATTGCTTTCATCAATAACATGCCAGACCCCGCGCTGGAAGATACAGAACTGCAGTTCTTTGAACTGCTGGACATTGTGTCTGGGGATGTTCCGGTGTTTGTGAAGCTCTACTCGCTGACAGGCGTTCCCCGAACCGATCGAGGGGAGCGGCATCTGAACAGTTTCTACTGGGACATGAACGACCTGTGGAACAGCCGGTGTGACGCCATCATCATGACCGGCACCGAGCCTCGCCGTCCCGATTTACGAGAAGAAGCATACTGGCCAGTTCTAACGCAGGTTCTCGATTGGGCTGAGCGGAATACTACGTCGACGGTTTTGTCGTGTCTGGCGGCTCATGCCGGAGTTTTGCACTGCGATGGCATTCGCCGTCACCCGCTGAGTGACAAACAGTTTGGAGTTTTTGATTTTGCGAAGACTGCCGATCACCCGCTGACGGCAGGGACATCCGAAATACGTTTCCCACATTCTCGCTGGAACGAAGTGCGAGCTGACGATCTGACAGCGAACGGCTACCTTGTGCTAACTCAATCGGCTGAAGGTGGCGTGGACTGCTTTGTGAAGAAAAAGAAGAGAAGCCTTTTCGTTCACTTTCAGGGTCATCCCGAGTATGGCGCCGAGACGCTGCTGAAGGAATACCGGCGCGATATCAAGAGATTTCTCAGGGGGGAACGAGAGACGTATCCCTCGATGCCGAAAGGTTACTTCGATGCGGCTGCGGCAATACTTCTAAGTGATTTTCGAGAGGTTGCTCTATCCGATCGTCGAGAACAGGTCATGGACGGATTTCCAGAAGCCGCAGTGGTAGAAACGCTGGAGAAGAGGTGGCATTCCGCTGCGGCCACTGTCTATCGCAATTGGTTACGGTATGTTGTCGCGAAAAAGGCTGAAAACACGGAGCTTCCAGCCATGACAAGTTTGCCCGAACCGAGCCTGCAAAAGCGCTCCGCCCTCCGCTGATCCGGGGAGCCAGATGTCTTTTCGAAATCTTGAGAGTGGTCGCACGATCGGCGCGAACACAAAGGAAGGGAGTTGAGCAATTTACCGTGGTAGAGCGTTCCAGATTAAAGGAATCTTGACAGTGTTGCAAAGACGGGGAATCGGTGTACACTTAGGGCCGTTTCGAGATCAACCAGGGGAGGCCTGGTTCAATGGCCAAAGTCACCAACATCGCGTCTCAGTCGATTGTCAGGATCACTCCCGCTACTGTTGATCTCAGACCCTCTCCGATCCGGCCGGAATGGATTCTGGACGGAAACCCCATGGCTTCGATCAAAGAAATTGCGAGCAGCCGTGACCGGATGTCGCAACTCCTCATCTGGGAGTGTTCGGCGGGGCTTTTCATGTGGCATTACAAGAAGGATGAATCGCTTGTTGTGCTTTCAGGAGAGGCCTTTCTGACTACAGAGAACGGCCAGGAACTACGGTTGGGCCCAGGGGATGCGGCGTTTTTCCCGGCCGGTACCACCTGCACTTGGCGCATCACCGGACCTCTAAGAAAGGTAGCGGTAATGCGGGAACCCATGTGGCTACCCTTGGGACTGGTCGTGAAAGCGTCGAATCGACTGCTTCAGATGATGGGCCTTCGGGGTAGGCCTCTGCTGGCGCCCGCAGATTGGGCAAAACTCACCGAACCCACGCGTAAGGCGAGTTGAGCCCTCTGGGCTGTGACGAGTCTGCCGCCACGCGGTCCTGACCTACATCACTCGATCTCATATGAAGCAAGCGGTCGTAAGACTACGTCCTGGAGACCTTGTAGAAGTTAAAGGTCCTGACGAAATCCTCCAGACACTCGATGCCGACGGCACGCTGGACCAACTGCCATTCATGCCAGAAATGGTCCAGTTTTGCTGGAAGAGATTTCGTGTCTCCAAGCGTGTGCTGAAGACTTGTTACTACACCGAAAAGATTGCGGCGGGCTTTCGCAAATTTAAGACCGATGATGTTGTCCTCCTGGAGGGCCTACGATGTTCCGGTGCGGATCACGATGGCTGTCAGAAAGCGTGCACGATTTTCTGGCGCGAAGCTTGGCTCCGCAGAGCGCAAGATGTCCCCGTCCAGACAAAGCTGGACTCGATTGCCAGCGATCAATTGAAAGCGCGTCTGAGGACCTCGACGGGACCGAAGACCTACTTCTGTCAGGCGAGCGAACTGTTGAAGGCCACGGTTCCTCTATCGCGGCGGGAACGGTTCGGAGGCTGCGTGGACGAAGTCCTTGCAGGTAACTGCAGCATCTTCGAAATGGCACGCCGCATTGGTCGATGGCTGTTTTGGCGAACCCGGAGGAAGTTATTCGGTGAGTACGCCCACGGAAGCAATAAGTCGACGCCCGCGGAGAGCCTCAATTTGCAGTCTGGCGAATGGATCGAAGTGAAGCCGATGGAGAGCATCAACCAGACCTTGGACGAGTCCGGGTTTAACCGCGGACTGTTTTTTTTCCCGGACATGCATTTATTGTGCGGCAGCCGGCAACGGGTCGACCGGCGGATCGATAAGATCATCGTGGACGGGACCGGAGAGATGCGGCAGTTGCGCAATACCGTGTTTCTGGAAAACTCCCATTGCGGATGCACTTATGCTTTTAGCGGCTGTCCGCGCCGCGAATTTTCCTACTGGCGGGAGATTTGGCTACGCCGGTCTGGCGACTCACGTTGAACCAGATTCGGGGGGATTCTAGTGGCCTGTGGCAGTGAATTCGTTAGTACGTAGGCGCCGAGAAGGGTCGGAGTATTTCCACTGGATCGGGCGAGCGTTGGCAGAGTAGGCGTTGATGTAACGACGGAGTTTGCGAGCCAGGTCAGGTACCGAGGTGAAGATGCCGCGGGCAATGACCTCACGTTCGATCTTGGCGAACCAGAGCTCGACTTGGTTGAGCCAAGAGGAATACGTAGGGGTGAAGTGAAGCTGCACGCGAGGATGCTGTTGCAGGAAGTCGCGAACGAGCTGGGTTTTGTGGGCGGAGAGGTTGTCGAGGATGATATGAATCTGCTGCCGAGGCGAACACAGCGATACCACTTCTGCGAGGAAGGCAACGAAGTCGCGACTGGTATGGCGGGCCGTGGTTCTTCCGTGCACGCGGCCGGTCTTGGTGTCCAGCGCGGCATACAGAGAAAGCGTTCCATGCCGGTAGTACTCGAAGCCGTGACGCTCGGCTCGTCCCGGCGAAAGCGGCAGCACGGGATCGAGCCGATCCAGGGCTTGAATGGCGGTTTTCTCATCGACGCAGAACACGGCGGCATGTTGCGGAGGCCGCAGATACAGGCCGATAATGTCGGCCGCTTTGCTTTCGAACTCCGGATCGTCGCTGGCCAAGTAACGCTCCAAGCGGTGGGGTTTGAGACCGGCTTCTTTCCAGACCCGATGCACCACGTCTTTGCTGACACCCAGCGCGGTCGCCAGTTTGCGGCAACTCCAATGGGTGGAACCGTCGCTGGGTTTCTTGCGGGTGGCCGACAGAATCCGCGCCCGCAAAGCCGGAGTCAGAACCGTAGCCTTCTGGCCGGGATGATAGGTATCGAGCCCGTCGAGCCCGGACTCGAGGAAGCGCTGCTTCCAGCGGATGATCGTGGGAGCACTGGTCTGCAGCCTGTGCTTAATGGTGTTGAAGGAAGCTCCTGCTGCCAGCATCAAGATGAGCTTGGCGCGAAAGACGTAGCCGGCCGGCAGGGTACGCGATTGAGCAATGCTGCTGAGTTCCGACCGTTGGTTGCTGGTGAGGGACACTTCGCTGTCTGTCGCCATACCAACTTAGAAGCATAACAACTAGTAATGGTTACTTTGCGACAGGCCACTAGTCTGTTTGTGAGAGCTGTCGGCGAAGATCCTCGGCACTTTGTCTGGAAGCAAAGCAAATGAAAGAAAAGGCGCGTGAACTTATAGAAAGAATGATGTTCTTCAGAGACGGACACAAGACTTTTTTTGATCCCGGGCAGTTTCTCTGGGTAGCTCCCGTCGAAGAAGAGTGGAAGGTCATTCGCAGAGAATTAGATTCGCTTCTGGTGCGCAAGGAAGAGATACCTAATTTCCAGGATCTCTCAGAACACCAGAGGACCCTGACGGAAGGGGAGGACTGGAAGACATTCTGGTTTTGCGCCTACGGTCTGAAGGCCGAGGAAAACTGCGCGCAATGCCCGGAAACCGTGCGGATCTTGCAAAAGATCCCAGGGATGAAGTCAGCGATGTTTTCGATTCTGGCGCCCAAGAAACATATCCCAGTGCATCGCGGGATGTGGAAAGGCGTTCTGCGCTACCACCGGGGGTTGATTGTTCCAGGACCGACAGGCAGCTCCAGGATTCGCGTGGGGAAGGACATGGGATTTTGGGAAGAAGGGAAGAGCCTGATTTTCGACGACAGCCACCCACATGAGGTCTGGAACGACAGCGATTCACAGCGCGTAGTGTTGTTTGTCGACGTGATGCGTCCAGTTTTCTTCCCGCTCTCGCTGCTTAACCGATTGATGATCCGGATTATCGCGCGGTTCCCCAGCGTGGCTGAACTAATGGACGACGTGCGTAAGCATGGACGCGCAAGAGAGAAGACAGCTGAGGTCAGAGACAAACGAGCGGCGTAAAACACTCCCTGAGAGAGTGCATCGGCGGCGCAAGCCTACCCGAGCTAGTAAAAGTACGACCTCAGGTTCTAATGACCCTTCCTAGCCGTATCAGCGATGTGATCAAGCCATGGGCTGAGTGTTCGCCCGATCAGCCCGCCTTGGTGGAAGCGTCTGGGAGCTGGACCTATCGGCAACTGGCTCTGGTAGTGGCCGACGCCCAGACCTGGCTGCTCGATTCGGGAGTTCGTCCGGGCGACAGGGTCATGATTGTTGGCGAGAATTGCCGGGCATTCGTCGCGATTCTGTTGGCCTTGGCTGGCGTTGGCGCGTGGCCAGTACTGGTGAATGCCCGCCTCTCGGCGTGCGAAGTCGATAAGATTCGAGAGCACTGTGGCGCCTGTCGTGTGATCTACACGACTAGCGTTTCGCTCCATGCTCGGGAACACGCCCGGCGCCATGAAGCCGCGCTCCAAGATGTGGCCGGTCTCGGTCAGACGGCGCTCGGTCCGATGAACGAGAGAGTCGAACCGGAACCAATCGACGCCGATATCTCGCAACGCGTCGCTGCGTTGATTTACACGTCTGGCACAACGGGGCTGCCGAAGGGCGTCATGTTGACCCACCGGAACCTGCTGTTCGTCGCGGCAGTGTCCGCCAAGATCCGGTCCCTGAGACCGGATGATCGTCTCTATGGCGTACTGCCTATCTCACACGCGGTCGGTCTTTCTGTAGTGCTTCTAGGTTCGTTATTGAGCGGTGCGACGTTGTATTTGGCATCCCGCTTCGACCCGGTGGCCGCTCTTGCGACTTTGGAGAAAGAAAGCTTAACGGTAGTGTTGGGCGCTCCGGCGATGTTTTCTTTGCTGGCGGAATATGCGAAATTGAAGGGATTGAAATCGCTCAAGTTTCCCGCCCTTCGGATCATTTCCTCTTCAGGAGCGCCGCTTCAGCCGACCGTGAAGACACAAGTGGAGAGCCTGTTTGGCATGGGACTCCACAATGGGTATGGCGTTACGGAATGCTCGCCCAACATTGCCCAAGCCGTCGTCGGAGAGCATCGAACCGATACTTCTGTAGGCCGGATCCTTCCGGGAGTAGAGGTTCAGTTGGTCGGCTCCGATCAAAAGCCCGTACCTGACGGAGAGGTCGGTGAGCTCTGGGTGCGCGGTCCTAACGTCATGAAAGGTTACTATCACGCGCCAGAGGAGACGGCGGCAGCGATCAATGCCGAGGGCTGGTTCAACACCCGCGACCTTGCCCGTCTGGAGAACGGATATCTCTTTATCGTTGGCCGAACAAAGGAATTGATTGTTCGCTTTGGTGAAAATGTCTACCCGGCGGAAGTCGAAGCCGTGCTGAACTCGCATCCCGCAGTGGTGCGCTCCGCGATAATTGGACGAACAGTCGCGGGAACGGAAGGCGGTGAGGAAGTTGTCGCGTTCGTGCAGCTCTCGCCTTCCTCACCAACCTCGAAGGCCGAGTTGGCGCAATACGCCGCTCAGCACTTGGCTCCATACAAGAGACCGACACAAATTCTGCTGGTCCCATCGATGCCACTGACGCCGACCGGAAAAGTCGTCAAGGGCGAACTTGCGAAGATGGCGGATTTCACCCCTAATCGCTGACGATGTCGAGTCACCGGATTCTTCCACCTCCCCTCTCCCGCGGTACTCCTTAGCCTAGAAACGCCCGTCTTTCCTAATGCTGTCCCATGAGTATTTCCAACATGGTGAACGGCAGTACCCTGCGTAGCGCTACGCTCTCACCTACGTGCACGCCGACGGCGCGATCAGAATCGAACCATATTCCATAAGGTTGCAGTTTTTTGTAACATCACGAGCAGGGCGGCTCGGTCGCGAAGGGTCAACCGGCGAAAATGAGTCTGAGGGCTAAGGATGCCGTTGGGGAAAGTGTTTCCAAGAGTGCCGTAAATGGCGTATCGCGGTCGGGGGGGCGACAGAAACTTCTTTATTTACCAAGACTTATGCGGTGTCTCGGTGGCCCCCAGCTTGCAGGTTTAGAATCAAACCCCCTTGCCTTTCAGCTATCCTTAAGGAACAGCGTAAGCAGAGCGGCAATTCAAGCGTGAAATCGAAGGAGCGTCTGGATGATGAGTGAGAATCATTTCAAAGACCTGAGTGGAGAAGGACCCAATACCGATTCATCAAAAGTATCAAACCTCGCCCAACCGCCTGAGCTATCCAGTTCGCAGGTCGCACCCCAAACCATCTTGCAGCAGGTACTTTCGACGGTCTGGGCAGAGAGTCTGGGGATAGAGAAGATTGGCATCAGGGATGATTTTTTTGAGCTGGGCGGTGCGTCTGTCGTGGCCACGCAGATTGTTTCTCGATTGCGTCAGATGTTTCAAATGGAATTGCCCGCGGTCCTCATGTTCGAAGCCCCCACCGTGGAAAAGTTTGCACGTTACATGATTGAACACGAAGCACGGCCCGGTCTGACCGAAAAAACGGCTACCCTTTTGAAGCAGATCGAAGGCATGACCGAAGATCAGGTGGCGCGTAGTTTGAGCTCCGAGTAAGAACTGGTGTCAGAAAGGTCATGACTAAGGATTCACAAAGGGATCATAGTTTCTCAGAGCAAAAGCTAGCCTTACTCGCCCGTCTCCTGCAGGAAGAAGGCGTATCACAGGCGCCAAGTCTAAAGCGCATACCTCGGGACAACGAGCTGCCGCTCTCCTATGCGCAGATGGGACTGTGGTTGTTCGATCAGTTGGAACCCTGCAGCGCCGCATACAACATCCCAGTACAGCATAACCTCAAGGGACATTTTGATCGGGCGGCCTTCGAGAAGAGCTTAACTGAGATCCTACGACGGCACGAAGTCTTACGAACCTGTTATCAGAGAGTCGATGGGCGCCCTGTACAAAAGATCGCCCCTCCGGAGTTATTTCGGATTCCGGTGGTTGATCTGCAATACTTGCCTGCTGAAGACCGCGAACATGAGGTAGCGAGACTGGCTTCATCGCACGCCAGGCGGCCCTTCGACCTTGAAAAGCCGCCCTTCATTAGAGCGTGCCTTTTGAGGTTGGGGCCGGATGAGCATGTACTGCTGCTGAACTTTCATCACATTGCCTTTGACGGCTGGTCGTACGGGGTGTTCGAGGAAGAACTGGCAGTGCTCTATAACGCTTTCCTCGGTGGAGAGGGAAGCTCGCCACTGCCGGAACTATCCCTTCAGTATGTTGACTTCGCTGCTTGGCAGCAGCAATGGCTGCAGGGACAGATTCTGCAAGAGCAATTGGACTACTGGCGAAACAAGCTAGGTGGCGCACTTCCGGTTTTGGAACTCCCCACCGATCGTCCCCGTCCTGCCGTCCAGACCTACAACGGATCCATTGCTTGCTCGGTGCTGTCCAAGAAACTGACTGAGGCTCTCAAAATCCTCAGCCAGCGCGAAGGCGTCACTTTGTTCGCAACATTGCTGGCGGCTTTTAAAGCGCTATTACACCGATATACAGGACAAGACGACATCTTGGTTGGAGCGGCCATTTCAGCCCGGAATCGGGTTGAGATTGAGGGGTTACTCGGATTCTTCGTCAACACGCTCGTGATGCGAACCGACCTCGGGGGTGCTCCAACCTTCCGGCAGCTCATGCGGCGGTTGAAGGAAACCACTTTGGGAGCCTACGCGCACCAGGATCTGCCCTTCGAGAAACTGGTGGAAGCGTTAAATCCAGACCGCAATGCTAGTCACACTCCGATGTTCCAGGTGATGCTGTCGATGCTCAACATGCCGATGCAGCCTTGGAGCCTACGTGATCTGCGGGACGAGCGAAAAACACTCGACAGCGGCACCTCCAAATTCGACCTGACTCTATACGTCATGGAGGAACCACAGGGACTCAGTTGCATGTGTGAATACAACACCGACCTGTTCAACGGTGATCGGATCGAGCGCATGCTCGGGCACTTACAGGTTCTGCTCGAAGGCGTAGTCGTCGATCCTGACCGGTATCTGTCGGAACTGCCGCTCCTGACCGCTCAAGAGCGTCATCGTCTGCTGATCGAGCGGAACGAAACGCAAGCGGCGTACGCGGAAGACTCTCTGGTCCACGAGCTTTTTCAAGCCCAGGCCGAGCGGACTCCTGTCGCTGTTGCCGTGGAATATGAAGGTAATCGGCTCACGTATTGTGAACTGAACCAACGGGCGAATCAGCTGGCGCATCACCTACGAGCTCTAGGAGTGGGGCCAGAGGTTACGGTGGGGCTTTACGTGGAGCGCTCATTGGAGATGGTGGTGGGTTTGCTCGCCATTCTCAAGGCAGGAGGCGCCTACGTGCCTCTCGATCCTTCTTTCCCACAAGCGCGCCTGGCTTGGATGATCTCAGACAGCAGTATGCGCGTGCTGGTCACCCATCGCCAACTGGACGAAAGGCTTGCCGAATGTCCTCCGTCGGTCGTACATCTGGATAGTGACTGGGAGGCAATCGCCCAGCAGAACACGACGAGCGCAGAATTGCCATCACCCGGACCGGAATCCCTTGCCTACATACTCTACACTTCTGGTTCCACCGGGAAGCCCAAGGGCGTCGCCATCCCGCATGCCGCGCTTGTGAACTTCCTATGCTCGATGCAACGCCAGCCCGGTTTCAACGCCAGAGACAGGCTATTGGCCGTGACAACGTTATCGTTCGACATTGCCGGCCTGGAGATTTACTTACCCCTCGTCAGCGGGGGGACGACGGTGATCGCCAGCCGCGAAGATAACTACGATCCCGCCCGGCTGATTGAGCGCATCAGCGAATCGCAATGCACCGTGATGCAAGCCACGCCGGCCACGTGGCGGCCCTTGCTCGAAGCGGGATGGGAAGGTTCGAAAAACCTGAAACTGCTATGCGGTGGTGAAGCCATGTCTGGCGATTTAGCAGAAGCCCTGCTGCCTCGTTGTGCCGAGTTATGGAACATGTACGGTCCGACCGAGACAACCATCTGGTCCACCATCCACCGAGTCACCTCTGCAGACGGCGTCGTTCCTATCGGGCGGCCCATTGCCAACACTGAAGTATTCATTCTGGACGAGCATCTTCAGCTCGTGCCGGATGGCAATGTGGGCGAACTGTATATCGGCGGCTCAGGCTTGGCGGAGGGCTATTTCGGTCGCCCGGAACTGACCTCAGAACGCTTCGTCAGGAGCCCCTTCGATCCTGACGCGCGGCTGTATCGTACCGGCGATCGGGCGCGCTGGCTTCCTGATGGAACTCTTGTGTGCCTGGGCCGCATGGACAATCAGTTGAAGATTAGGGGATTCCGGATCGAACCGGGGGAAGTGGAATCCGCTCTCGCACGGCACCCGGCAGTCGGACAATGTGTCGTGGTGGCTCGCGAAGACTCGCACGGCGACAAAATCCTGGTCGCTTATTTGGAGCCGCAGCTCAACGCATCAGCGACGGTGGTCAGTGATCTTCGTACTCATTTATCCAATGAACTGCCCGCCTATATGGTTCCCTCGGCCTTCGAAGTGCTAGAGCGATTGCCCCTGACGCCGAACGGAAAAATCGACCGAAACGCCCTGCCTTCTCTAAGTTCGGAACGCATCGAGGTGTCAGGGCAAATCGCCGCGCCTCGCGACTCACTTGAGCAGATGCTAGTTCAAATCTGGTCACGAGTTTTGCGCGTCAGAACTGTCGGCATTCATGACAACTTCTTCGACCTAGGCGGGCATTCGCTCTTGGCCGTTCGAATTCTTGCGGAGATCGAGAGATTGCTCAAACGGCGCTTGCCTCTCGCCACCTTTTTGCAGGCGCCAATCATTGCTGATCTGGCAGACGTTCTGCGAAAGGAAGACTGGAGGCCGTCATGGTCCTCCCTTGTACCGATCAGGGCGGGCGGTTCAAAACCGCCTCTCTTCCTCATGCATAGCCATGGGGGCAATGTGCTGGAATATTATCCGCTGGCAAAGTACTTGGATGCCGATCAGCCCGTATATGCTCTTCAGGCTCGCGGCCTTGATGGGAATATATCAAAGGACCAATCGTTCGAAGAGATGGCTGCGGCGTATCTCCTCGAGCTACGGACTCTGCAGCAAGAGGGGCCATATTTTCTGGGCGGCTACTGCCTAGGCGGGTTATTGGCGTTGGAGGTTGCACAACAGCTCTCCGCCGCGGGTGAGGAAGTGGCTTTAGTGGTCCTAATCCAGTCCATGAATCCCACTTACGCCCGTTTTAGCCCCGATCTCAACACGTTTCAGCGGGGCTGGTATCGCACAACCAAGCGCGTTAGCCTCGAGCTCGAATATCTTCGTCACCGGGGAGCAAATCATATTCTTGAAAGGTGCAGGCGTACGCGAGACATTGCTCTTGCCAGAACTTCAATCACTTTTGACAGCTGGATGAGCAATGGGCATGGCCGGCAAAAGCACAGGTCTATGGCATATACGCTGGAGAGGCTCGCCATCGAACATGACAAAGCGCGAATGCGTTATGTGCCTCGTCCGTATAACGGCCCCGTCGTCCTGTTTCGTGCGAGCAAACAACTGTCTGGACTCATGACCGATTCGGCTCTGGGGTGGAGGGACCTTCTTAGCGGCAATCTGGAAATCTTCGAGGTGCCCGGCCATCAAGAAACTATGCTGAGCGACCCGAACGTTATCTTTCTCGCCGAGAAGCTGACTACTCAGCTTTGCGCCGCCCAGCACCATCCCGAACGCGCTCAACTGACGATTGACTAAACAAATCTCGTTCGATAGTTACTTGCCGTTCCTTACCCCTCACAGAAGAAACAATCTCTAGTGGCCCCAAGTCAACAGACACCCCGGCATGAGTTAATGAGGCACCGAAGCCGTTTGGCTTGTTGTCTGCTGGCCCTCGGTCAGAGCTAGCACAGCAAAGGCGGTCCCTGCGTCGCTCATAAAGCGCCCAGTATCGGAAGATAGGTGGCGACGCTTGTTCACCGACAAAGCAGGCCAGAAACCCTCCGCACTATTCTGGTTGGCCATCAGCCACGAAAGACCGTGCTTAAGATTCGCATTGTCGCGGGATACACCTGCCCGTTCTAGAGCGAAAGTGACCAGGCCGGTGGCGAGACCGTCGCTCTTACCATCCATCGGAGTCCCATCTTCCCTTAGCCACATATTTTCGAAGGCCTCAAGGCTCCAACCGTTCCACTTCCAGGTGATTGATGCCAACCTCCAACCGCCATCTGACTGTTGCTTTTTCAGTGCCTCGGCGATGATGGCCTTTTGTTGTTCTGGCGAGAGGAGTCCGGGGAGTTTGGTAGAAGCTATGAGCAGGAAAACACGGTTGATGGTGGACTGAGCCGCGCTTTCACGGTTCAGGTACTCCCGCAAGGACACGAGATTGCCTTGGATTTCGGGGGTGGACTCATAATCCTCAGGCGCTGTTCCTACGGCAATCGCAGCGAGTGCCGCGCCATAGTAGGCGGAATCGTTCGCTTCCCAAGGTTCCTGATTGAACTGAAGCCAAAGCCATGAGCCCGCGCTTTCTCCCGTGGTTTGCTGCAATGCCCACATGTTGTCGAATGCCACTCGCGTGACGTCGTTGAGGTGCCCGTATTGAGCATCGTAGCTGGCCAAAATCAGCGCGTTGAGAACCGCTTCCGTCCCGCGGGATTCAGCAGTCTTGTGGTCGTATCCTCGGTCGCTGTAGTACGGCCCGATCTCTCTCCAAAGCTGCACGCGCTTGGTGACATTATCGATCAGTTTTCGTTCATTGACCGACGGACCTGATTCCGCGAGCGCGACCCTCAGGGCAGGCCTCGAAAGAGCGTAGGGTAGAGCTGTATGACACGAAACGCAGAAGGTACCGTGATCACGGGCGGATCCTGTCCAGTCCATCCACCACCCTTCCCGGTAATCGAGGTAGGCCGCGGCAGCTTTTGGATCCCAAGTGTTTGAGATTTTCGGTTCGGGGTGCGAGCAAGCGATCATTGCTCCGAGCGCGAGGCAGGTCACCAGGGCACCGATTCCTAGCAGGCCTGTTTTCATCGAGATCGACCCTCCATATAGTTGAACCTTGAATCCGACAACAAGACTCACGAGCATTGAGAGGGAGGAATACGGCCAGTTCGGTCCGACGACCGAGAATACCATGATTTTGCGAGGAAGTTTGGCGATCTCGAATCGCCGATTACCTTTATCAGCGGAGAATCGGGGAGGAGTTTAAGATCGCGATCATTCATCGAAGTAAGGCGAGAAACGTCCGGTTGCAGAAGGATTCAGCTAGCTGGGAGAATTCGGCCCCGCCAGGAATCCGCCATCGAGAACTAGAGACTGTCCCGTCATGAAAGATGCGCGGTCCGAGCACATCCAAACCACGGCTTCGGCGATCTCTACGGATCTCCCGAAACGGCCAATGGGATGGCAATCGACAACGTACTTACGCACCGCTGGAGCGCGAAAGATGCGATCAGCCATGGGCGTTTCGGTAAACCCGGGGCACACTGCATTAATCCGAATTCCGCTCTTCGCATTTTCCAGCGCGGCGGTCTTCGTCAGGCCGATCACTCCATGTTTGCTCGCACTATAGGCTGCCACTCCGGCAGTACCGATCAAGCCTATTGTCGATGCCATATTCACGATAGCTCCGCCACCGCCCTGCTTTAGCATCTGCCGGATCTCGTATTTCAGGCAGAGCCATACCCCTTTGAGATTGATGGCGATGGTACGATCCCAGTCTTCTTCGGATTGTCGGACTATGGGAGCCTGGACACCCTCGATTCCGGCGTTATTGAACGCGATATCCAAGCGACCGAATCTCTCCACAACTTTCTGGATGAGAGTTTCCACTTCAACGGACTTTGACACGTCGGATTTCACAAACAGCGCATCGCCGCCCGCAGCACGGACCATTTCGATGGTTTCATTCCCCTGGACTTCGCGCCGCCCGGCAACCACCACTTTGGCTCCCGCCTTCGCGAAGAGTACAGCGGTCTCACGGCCAATACCCGACGTTCCGCCCGTCACGAGTCCAACTTTGCCTTCCAATTCCGATGCCATAGTCTTCGTTCTCGAATCAGACCCAAGCGATGACCGCAGTGTGGCGCTTTGCGCTAAGCTCCCGTCAAACGGTACGCTCAATACATTCAGTGAGAAGGGTGAGGAGTGTCAAGGGAGAATCAGATGACATCTGGGGCATTCGGGCACGAAAACGACAAACTTATGGGCACGTGGAAACTCGTCTCCGCCTCGAGCACCACATCGGAGGGCGAGCGAAGTGAAGCTCCCTATGGCCCCGGCCCCGTGGGTTTTCTCACGTATGCCGGGGACGGCAGAGTAACCGCGATGATCAGCTACGGCGGGCGAAAGCTACTCTCGGGCGGCGGGACCCATGCTCTGGAGGAACAGGCTGAAGCGTTCAAGACCTTTCTTGCGTACGCCGGACGGTACACGCTCAGTGGGGATAAAGTAACCCATCACATCGAGATCTCATCGATTCAGAACTATGTAGATAAGGACTTGGTCCGCAGCGTCAAATTCGAGGGTAATCGCATCATATTGGTTACACCACCGACGCTGATAAACGGAAAAGTCCAAACTGTTGAATTGATTTGGCAGCGACTGCTCGGCGGCTCTGGATAAGCTCGTTTCAAGGATCGGGCTTGACGACCGTCAGTGCGGGCACGGCGCGGCATTGCGCTTCAAGTCGTTGCCCGCTCGGTGCTAAACTCAAGATCGTTGAGTTGGCAGTTTATGCATGACTGAAACTCTGATCTAGCGAATAGGTGAAGGTTGGCCAAGGTTATCGTTCCGCCCAAGAAAGTCCTTTTCACCGAAGAAATCCTGCAGGACCCGTATCCCGCCTACGCCCGATTGCACGAAGAAGGCCCGTTGCATTATCTGGATGTTGACGGCAAATGGGCGTTATGGTCGATTGTGAGCCACGCGGAGTGCTCTTCGGCTGCTAAAGACCCAAGGCTTTCCGCAAAACGCTCGCAGCAGATGATATTGTCTCTTCCGCTGAGCGCCCAGTCGGAGTTCAGTGAACTCGCGCGCATGCTGGGCTTGTGGCTGATTTTCATGGACCCGCCGGAGCACACGCGGCTGCGCAAGCTTCTCAATAAGGGATTTTCGCCAGCCGCGATCGAAAGCCTGCGTCCTCAAGTCGAAGCTATCGTCGCTCAAATGCTAAAGCCGCTGCAGCATGCCTCTGAAGTCGAACTCATGCATGAGTTCGCGAACCCCATGCCGGTGCGCATCATTTTGGAAATGCTGGGCATACCTCAGGAACTGCGTGACACATTCGTGAATTGGTCGCGCGATATCGCGGTTTTTCGAGGCAGTCCGGATCGGACCGCGGAACAGGCACGCGCTGCGCAAGATGCTCTCCTTGCGTTAACCGAGTTTTTCCGAAAGACCGTCGCAGAACGGAGACATAATAAAGGAAACGATCTGATTAGCCTTCTCATCGATATTGAGGAAGAAGGCGAAGTGCTGACCGAAGAGGAACTCTACGCTCAGTGTATCGCGCTGCTTTTCGCGGGGCACGAGACGACTCGCAATCTGATCGGCAACGGTATGTACACGCTGCTGCGCCATCCGGAAGAGACTGCGGAGTTACGAGAAAACCCGGAGATAATCCGCTCGGCGGTGGAAGAGATCCTGCGTTATGAAAGCCCCGTACAATTGACGGCTCGCGTGCTTAAGGAAGATGTCGAGATCTGCGGCCAGCACATTCCGAAAAAATGGTCGGTCCTGTGCATGCTCGGTGCGGCGAACCGAGATCCAAAGCGATTCAAGGAGCCGAATCAGTTAGACCTGAAGAGGCTGAATAATCAACACTTGGCGTTCAGTGCGGGGCCACATGCCTGCATTGGTGGCCAACTCGCGCGGTTAGAGGGACAGATTGCGCTGATGAATTTGGTGCAGCGTTTCCCGGACATGAAGCTCATCGGACCGAGACCCGAGTGGGCGCCTACATTCGGATTCAGAGGCTTGAAAAGTCTCTCGGTAATTATGTGAAAAACTCATTTCGATCCGCCGGTTCACAGCCCGTCCGCCTCCGAACACGAATTACGAACTCCTTCTCAGCCGTCCTTCGTCTGCACGAGAAGTGCTTGCCGACGCTAGCAATACGGATAATCTGCGAAGACTAGCCATCACGTCGTTAAAGCCAACGCCGAAGTCAATCAAGCAGGCAATCTCATCTACTCCGCTGTTGCTCAGGAGTTCGGCCTGCTGAGCACAATGATCGAAAGTTCCGATGAAATTCAGCGGGCTGCGCAAGTTGTTCGCTACTTGAAATTCGATCATGATTTCAGTTTCTTGCTTACTAAAGCCAGAAAGTTCTGGTTTCACCCAACTCGTTCTCCGCACGGCACCTCGGTCATCCCTCGTTCCATTAGAATGATCCTTCTGCATCTCGATGTTGACCTTGAGATATTCAGCTAGGGCTGGTTTGGCTATCGTTCTTATCTCATCCTGATTTGCGGCTACAAAGGTATGCGCCATCAACGTTATATGGCCTCGACGGCCATGATGGGCCTCGATTGCGTCTCGATAAATTTTGGCTTTGCGGACGAACTCTTTGAGATCGTGATTGAGAGAGAAGTTTGCGGTTAGAACATTGAAACCGAGCCTGCCGGCATTCAAGAACGTATCGTCTGATTGACCGGTCAACCAGATTGGGAGTTCCCGTTGAATCGGTGCTGGCAGGATGCTGACCTGGGTCTTGACTCCCATCCCATTCGCCAGTGTCAGTTTCTCGCCTCGCCAAAGCTTCTGGACTATGGCGATCTTGTCATACATATCTTGGTAGCGATTCTGATAAGTATCAGGGGAAAGAACAAAATCATTTGCGTGCCATCCTGAGGCCGCCGCAATAGCAACCCGTCCGTTCGAAAGGTTGTCGATCATGGCCCATTCTTCGGCAACGCGCAAGGGGTTCTGCAAGGGTAGGACGACACTGCCAGCGCGGATGGAGACGTGCTTCGTGAGGACGGAGAGTGCGGCGCCAGTGACAGCGGGGCTTCCGTACAATCCCCCGAACCGCTGGAAATGTCTTTCCGGTGTCCACACGGCGGCGAAGCCTTGCTCATCCGCAAACTTCGCAGACTCTAACAGCATCTGATACTTTCCGCCTTCCTGTTCCGCGGAGTCCGCACTGAAGAAGAACAAGCTAAGCTGGGGTGTCATCCGTGATCTCCGTTTTTCCTCAAGAGCGCCAACGATCATACACCCGTCCCGCTAGTGTGGACAGTCTCTTGGGCGAGCGATTCGACTCGAAAAGATGCCCTTCCACGGTGTGCAGGCCTTTGCATCTTGACAACCCTTGAGCAGCGTGGGAAACTGCCGATACTTCGGATTCAGCCACTCTAGTCTCCGTAATCGAGCCCCGATTACGACTCCAAACGAGGTACGCGATGATGAGAGCCAAAGGGATATCACTCAACGGGGTGTTGGTGCTTGCGTCAGTGCTCGGGATAGCGGTCGCGGCACCACGGGCACAAGCCCAAACGTTTGCCGTGATTTACAACTTTACGGGTGGTAGCGACGGAGCGAACCCCCTTGCTGGCTTCGCGATCGATCGAGTCGGAAATCTCTACGGTACCGCCAGTGCCGGGGGAAGTTCCGCAGACGGTGTGGTTTTCAAGTTGAGCACGAGCGGACAGGAGACGGTGCTGCATGAATTTACTGGCGGCATAGACGGCGCAACTCCCGAAGGGAGCCTGGTCCTGGACAAGTCGGGCAATCTCTATGGCACCACGCACGCTGGTGGAGTCTCGAATGCTGGAACAGTGTTCTTGGTGACTCGCACAGGCAAGGAGAAGGTGCTGTATAGCTTTACCGGAGGAGCGGACGGGGCAGCCCCGATAGCCGGCTTAACCATGGATACGGCGGGGAATTTGTACGGTACCACGACGGCGGGGGGCTCCAGCGGGAATGGCGCAGTTTTCAAACTGGCTGTCCCCACTGTGGCAGGCGGCCCGTGGAAGGAAAGCTTGCTGTACAGCTTTGGCACGGGCACCGATGGGGCAATTCCTGTCTCAGGGGTCACCCTTGATGAGTCGGGCGATCTGTATGGTACGACTTCCGCCGGAGGAACTTACGGATACGGCACTGTCTTCCAGCTGAAACGGTCAAAATCCGGCTGGACAGAAAACATTTTGCACGATTTCGCTCTCGGGAGTGACGGAGGAGTTCCGTATGCTGGCTTGGTTTTGGGTGGTAAAGGAATCTTTTACGGTGCAGCGACCGAAGGCGGCGGCGGCGGTACCAATGGTGGTGGCACGGTTTTCGCACTGACAGAAGGTAGCGGAGGTTGGACCTTTACCGTTATTAACGCTTTATCGGGATGGAACATTTCAGGGACGTTTCGAGACGTCCTCCTCGAGTCTGGCAAGATCTATGCGACCACACATTGCGATGGCGATTACAGCGCCGGAACGGTTTACGAGCTGACTCAATCCGGCGGTACTTGGACTTACACCTCGCTCTATGTTTTTACCGGTGGCACCGACGGTTTGTATTCCTTTAGCAATTTGGTTTCTGACAGAGCAGGGAATCTCTACGGTACGACGAATGAAGGCGGTGCGGACGGCTACGGAGTCGCCTTCAAAGTCACTCCGTAGCTTTTCTGCGTTCCGAAGCCACTGGCTGCTTGGAACGGGTATGAGCGAATTATCTCGTCCGACTGTGTGCAAGTTCATGGCATACCGAGCAGAGTGTTATTAGGTTCTCTTCGGCATCGTGGCCCGAGTGGCTGCGAAACTGTTTGTGGTGGACTTCCAAGTTCGACATCGTGCCACAGAACTGACAACGCCAGCCGTCGCGACGCAGCACCAACTGCCGTAGGCTCTCGTACGCCTCCGCATCTAACCGCAAGCGAATAGGTTTCGGGCCAAGCGAGCTCACAAGTTCTGCCCGCTCAGGCCTTCGAGAAACTCGTGCTGCCGCTCTCCGGGCAGAAACTTGAAGAATCTGTTCATCGAAAACAGCAGTGTCTCCGGATCTCCATTGTCCAAGTTAGCTCCCGCCAGAAAGTCCGCACAGATCATTTCCAGACAGTAGCCTCGCGATCGATCGCTGCCCAGCATCAGAGCAGCGGTTTCGATCGCCTTCTCAATGACCGGCATCTGGCTCTGGTAGAGCTTGAAGTAGACAATCTCCCACGGTTCCGTTTCCCGCCCCGTCAGTTCCTTCTCGACCGCCTTCTTGAAGTCCTCTTTTGGCATCTGGCGCGCTTTGTGCAACCAGGTTGCACAATCGAAGTGCTGCCGGTCCCGCCTTGCCAGCTTGACCAGTTCGATCCCTTTCGCCCAGCCCACTTCCTTCAGTTGTTTTCTCGCCTGCGGTGGCAGATGTTCGTGAATCGACATCAGGTAGTACGCCTTTCTCCTCGACTCCGGGAAACGCCTCTCCAGAAACTCGTCGAAGCACTTCAAGCTCTCCAGCCTCCAGTACTGCCCGGCCCGCACCTCGCACAGGTAGCGCCCCAGTTCGACGAACTTGGTGTCGCGCTCTGCCTCCTTCCGCTGCTCCCACGCCAGAATCTCGTCAATCTTGCCCAGTACGAATACGGCGCGGCGACGATTGAACTTCGGCGGCATAGGCGGATACTCAGTAATTAAGCTCGTCAAGCCAATCAAAGTTTTCTGCTCCTGGACGCCGGACTAGAGCAACATTAGCCATCGCTTGCTTTCCCAGACAGAGGCCCACATAGGGCAGGTGTTGCAGGGATTCTGAGGGAAACGGATCCCACTATGTGGTAAGAAATCGGCCGACTCGATTCGGTGGATCGTGCTTTCCACCAATCGACCAAACTCCTGGCGCTGTTCGTCGGTGATGGTGGTGTGCAGGTACTGAACTTCGACCAGGCTTTTGCGGACGAAAACCACCTGGGCAACATCGGCGATACCTGTTATCCAGGAATAACAGACGAGTTGCGGATCCAGAGACAGCAAGCCCTCGGGTTCCTCCGGGTATCGGCTGGAACTGGTTTTCCACTCGAGCAGGCAGCGCTTGCCGCCGAGTATCCCGATGGCGTCGATATAGGCGACGAAGTCGTTCTTGTCGCTGAGGGACCGGGTGAACTTGATCTGCAGATTTCGTCGAGGCTGCCGGATCTGAACACGACCATCCTGGCAGAAGCGCGTCAAGAGCATCAGTCCTTGCCGGAGCATTCGATCCCAGGAATCCCGGTTGGAGAAGTGGAGGACTTGGCCTTGACAAGCGGACCACTCGGCAAACAGGGCCGCCCCAGGATCTTCCCGGCGAAACAGAGCACCCAGCGCTCGCTCAAAGGCACGCCCGAACAGCATCGCCGCCCGGGTGTCTTTCTCCTTCCAGCCATCGAGATAGCGATGCCGATACCGGCGCGGGCAGGTGAGGTATTGGCTGATCTGCGTGTAGCTGTAGATCATTCAGGCCACCTGCGGGTTATCCAGATTTGCCGGGGACAGTTCCTCCCAACGACCAGCCGCAGCAAAGCCATCGAGTCGGAGCAGGGAAGTGCCGTTGACGACGATGTGGCTGATCTTGACCACGCCTTTCAGACCTACGAGCTGAGACTCGTCGACTTCGTCGCGTCCGAGCAGTTCGGTGTCGTAGCCGAAGTCGCGCAGGAACCAGCTCAGCTTCCAGAGGGCTTTCGGGCTGCAATAGAGCCGGCTTGAAAGGACGTTGCCAGAAAACCGGCTAGGTTCAAGAACGGTGAGAGACAGCGTGTAATAAGGTTTCTGTGCCTGCCGCTGAAAACGGACACGTTGCACTTGGACGAGGAATACTCCGTCGGGGATCTGGTCAGCGGCACAGCGCTCGGCGGCGTGCAATCCGTAGATCTGACGTTTCATGCGGCACCTTCCTTCTGGACGGGATAGCTGTTGAGCTGGCAGAGCAGGGCATTGCGGTCTTTCTCGGCCCAGTCGGCCAGGTGCACCACGAACGCCTCTACCTGATCTCGGGTCGCTTCGCGAAGGGCCTTGACGCCGCAGAAGTCGGTCGCATACGACTTGACTAGGTTGGGGTCGAGTTGATGCCGTCGAATTGTCTGGCAAAGTCGGTCCCGAACCTTCGGAGATCCATGGTTTCCGTTGACCGGCTGCGGAGGAAGTTTCTTCGGCTCTCGGGAGGATTGCGGAGGCTCAGCAAAAGAGCCGATTTCTTCGACCGAGCAGATGCCGATGCCGTAGGCTTTGCGCAGAGCGCGGTTGACGGCGCGAGTCTCTGCGACTCGCATCTCGGCGCCGTGGACGAGGAACGAGACATTGGAAGGGTTAGCGTCGCCGTAACCGACGAAGCCCTTGCAGGTCCTTGACTTGTAGACTGTGGCTTCGAACGCCCATCGTTGCGCCGTAGGATCACAAAAGGGCTGAACCGGTTGAACCTTGATGCCAGCGCATCGATTCCGACGTGCGAGGTTTGTGAGCCCTGAATGAGTCACAAACCAGCCGCTGTCTAAGAAAAGTAGGTCGCCATTTGCGACGGAGAACTGGAATTGTTCCGTAAAGTTCAGCAACGCGCGCATCGCAATTTTCCCAAGTATGCTGCCCCATCGTAGCCTTGCATACCGCCTGTTCTGCCGGATCAAGTCCTTTGTGTCAATCATCAGGAGCCTCCTCTGCTGGATGTGATTCAGTTTTGTATACATCACTACTGTACTGTATAATTATACAGTGGTAGTGTACAGTATGGAAAGAGAAAAGATAGCTATTTTGAAGTTCTTGGGCAGGTGTACATGAAATGCCTTCGCTGGGTTGAGGAGGAGCTAGCGAGTAATTCGGCGAGCTTCTTTTAGGGCGGCAGACGCAACAAAACTGCTCTTACTGATCTTCTGCTGCTTCGCTGCTTTCTCGATCTCCGCCTGTTCTAGGTCGGTGTAGTACGACGTGATCGCTTTTCTCACTACAGCGGACAGTTTTCGTCTTCTGAAGGCGGGCTGTTTCTGCACAGAAATGATGGTACACCACGATTAGATCCGTGGAGGTGACAAGGTCGGAACTGCAGCGTAGCCATCTCAAAAACATCTGTTTTCGGGCAACCCGGACATTAGTCTAGCGATCTCGAAGATTCAGGTACTTGCAAAGCTGACGGCGAAAGGGATTTTGGGCAGCGGACAAACTGTCAATGCGCGCTAGAGCGAGCAATGAAAACGCCCAGGCTCGTCTCGTGAGTCTGGGCGTTCTTAGGGTTGACCTTCTCGTTCAAGCCGATTTCTTTGTGGCGCTCACTTTCGCCTGCCACGCACGTTGCGCCGCAGCAATCCTCTTGCGGGTGCTGGCAGACATGGTTCCGCTTTGGAATTGTTGATTACGGTCCAAAGATGTACGCGGCGCCCGGACCAAAACCCGTTGTAAGTGACGAGGGGTTAGCACGCGCCCCAATCACGCTCGTAGCGCCGCTCAGGGCGACGCTGTAGCCGAACCAGTCGTTGGGGCCGGTATCGGCGCCGGTGATCTCCGCCCTGAACTGTGAGGTGGTTTTCCAGCCGCTGAGCGGCTTGGAATAGATGTATGCCCTTCCCGTGAGAGCATTGGCCCGTACTGCCCCGATCACGGCTGTGCCGCTGTTGATCGCGACCGACCAACCGAAGGCGTCGCCAAAAACCTCATCGCCGGCGGTTAGCTTGGCGGTTTCGGTCATGTTGGTCCAGCCGGATGCCGGCTTAACGAAAACATACGCCTTCCCGGGACCAAAGACTTGCAGACCGTTCCACTGAGGTGCACCTGCGAGCACGGTATTCCCATCGCTGCTGATACAGGAAGAGCCACTCTGGCATACTCCGAGTCCATCTCCGGAGGCACCATCGGTAGAGGTAAGCTTTGCCGCAAACGTGGAGGTTGTCTGCCACCCTGCGGCAGGCCGCACAAAGATGTAACCGGCACCCGCACGGGCTCCATTCACGATGGCATTCGGGGCACCCACAAAGATGATCGAACCGGACGCCCCGGCCGAAACTTCGCCGAAGATGTCGTTTGCCCGTCCATCGGAAGAGGTGAGCTTGGCGGTTTCGGTCATGCTGGTCCATCCTGCAGTGGGCTTCACATAAACATACGCTGCACCTTGCTGGATGTTTCCGTGCACATTCGCAATGGGCGCGCCGATAACGACCGCATCGGCGCTGATCCCGACCGATTGGCCGAACCCGTTGGCCGCGAGAGCGTCCGAGGCAGAAAGCCGCGCGGTTTCCGTCATGTCGGTCCAACCGGTCGCGGGCTTCACAAAGACGTAGGCCTTGCCGGTTCCGTTGACGCAGGGATGGTTCTGACCACACGCCCCAACGGCTAGCGTGTTGCCATCCGCGCTGACGGCAATCGCTCCGCCTCCGAAGTTGTCGTTCACCTGACCATCGGACGCAGTCAGTTTCGCCACATAGGCCGAAGTACTGGACCAACCGCTGGCCGGCTCCAGGTATACATAGACTGCGCCTTGTCCCGCATTCCCGCCGATCATAGCGAATGGGGCTGACGCGAACAGGGTCTTGCCTACTAGCGCAGTGCAAAACCCAAACTGGTCTCGATCCACTCCGTCGATCGCGGCGATTTTCGCAAGCTGGCTGTAGACCGCAGGCTGCGATTGAGGTCCCGGTGCGGTCCGAGATGCCTGACCTATGACCGGAGAGCCCGTACCGAAGAACACCAGCAGTGAAAAATTTATGGCACAGCAATGGCGACAACGGAACATGGCCCCTCCGAGCAGGTACATCGGCGGTTCGCGATCCACGGCCCGATCGCGGCTCTTGCGCATGTGAGCGGGGCAAATGTTAGTGGTGCGTTTCAGCCGTGTCAATATGAAACATCTTGCAACCGTAGGGCGGTCAGTTCCAGTTCGGTGTACAGGATTTGGCACCAGAGACACTGCCGAGTTGGCACCACCCTGCAAGAGGACCGCCACGATTGGGCCATTCCGTGATGATCCTCGTCTGTCGTAGTTTAGATGCCGCTTAGGACTCAGGGCACAGTGTTGGGCAATGTGACCCCTGGGTCGGATTATGTCTAACCTCCAGTCCGAGTCTCTAGACAAGTGGCTTCAGCCTTTGAAGGCAGTTGTGCGTGCCCTTCGCTTCCGCGGTGAAGGTCCTGTCCTACTATGTGCATTGACGAGAAGTCCCGCCGAGTTGCACTCGCCCGAAAATGTTGCCTCGGGTTTGCCTGCTCGGGACTATTACTTGCTCTGCTGACCATAACCGCGCAGGGGCAGACGGTTGCGCTTTCTCCGACGACTCTCAATTTTGGAAGCGTGGTATTAGGGTCGACTGGCGCCATCAAGAAAGTAACGTTAACCAACACCGGTAGCGTGGCGCTGTCGATCACAAGCATTGTAGCGAGTGCAAATTTCATTGAAACGAATACCTGTGGGAGCTCCGTTTCCGGCGGAGCCAAATGCACCATCTCGGTCACTTTCAGCCCGACGGCGACGGGAGCGTACAGCGGTGCAGTGACCATCACCGACAACGCGAGCGACAGTCCGCAGATGATCGCCCTGGTGGGGACGGGCATCAACGCCGTTACCTTGTCGGCCAGCAAGCTCACATTCACCAGCCGAACCGTGGGTACAACCAGTAGTCCGCTTTCGGTGACGCTCGCCAACAATCTGACGAAAGCGCTCGCGATAACTGGCGTTTCTGTGGTTGGTGACTTTGCCCAGACGAATACCTGCGGGAGTTCGGTAGCGGCAGGAGTTCGATGCACGATCAGCGTCACTTTCACGCCGACAATGGTAGGCATTCTCACGGGCACGCTGACCATTACCGACAGCGGCAACAACAGCCCGCAGACGGTGAGCCTATCGGGAACGGGATCTACGGCTGGCTTGCTTTCGATCGCGGTCACGCCCTCGAATCCGTCATTCGGTGCAGGCGCTACTCAGCAGTTTTATGCAACGGGTACGTTCAGCGGCGGGACCACCTACGATCTGACGCGGTCCGTCGTCTGGAGTTCCATGTCGCCGACCGTGGCGACGATCAGCAACGTCGCGGGTACGCAAGGCCTGGCGACGGCCTCTGCGGTAGGCACAACCACCATCAAAGCTGTCAGCGGTAAGATCAGCGGCTCAACTCTTCTCACCGTCAGCCCATCGTTGTTGTCAATCACCGTGACACCAACAGCTTCTTCGATTGCGCTGGGTACGGGCCAGCAGTTCACGGCAACGGGCAACTACAGCGACGGTAGCACGCAGAACCTGACGAATACGGTGATCTGGAGCTCGTCGGCGACCAATATTGCGACTATCAACGGCACTGGCTTGGCAACCAGCGTCGCCACCGGCACAACGACAATCAACGCCACCTCCGGAAGCGTGACCAGTTCCGCGACGCTGTCCGTGAATCCTGCGGCGCTGCTTTCGATTGCAGTGACCCCGGAAAATGCCTCGGCAGCGCTGGGGACGACCGAACAATACAAGGCCGTCGGCACTTACAGCGACGGCAGTACCCTCGATCTGACCACCACGGCAACCTGGAGTTCCAGTACCACGGCCGTGGCCAGCGTTAGCAACAATCTGGGAACGCTGGGCCTCGCCAGCACAGCGTCAGTTGGCACAACAAACATCACGGCCAACCTCGGGAGCATTTCCGGATCGACCGGGTTCACCGTTACTCCTGCTACCCTCACTACGATCGCCATAACCCCGGCATTGCCTTCGATTCCTTTGGGGACGACTCAGCAGTTCACAGCCACAGGAACGTTCACGGACGGAAGCACGCAGAATCTGAGCGGAACCGTGACGTGGAGTTCGTCCGCCACGGGCGTCGCCACCATAAGTGGCGCGACCGGCACGCAAGGCCTGGCAACCAGCGTAGCCGTAGGAACCACCACCATCACCGCTACGTCAGGCACGGTGACGGCCTCGACATCGCTTACGGTGTCGGCGGCCGCCCTGGTTTCCATCGTCGTAACTCCGGCCAACCAAACCATCGCGTCGGGAACTACTCTGCAATTCACGGCCACTGGCACATTCACCGATGGCAGTACGCAGGATATGACCAGCACAGTCATTTGGTCTTCCGACACGGTTTCGACGGCAACGATCAACACTGCGGGACTGGCGCAAAGCGTGAGCGTCGGCTCCGCCAACATTACCGCGACTTCGGGGACGGTCAGCGACTCGACCACACTGATCGTGAGCGGGGCGGCACTCGTCTCGATTGCCGTAACTCCGCCGGCAGCCTCGATTCCTGCGGGTTCGACTCAGCAGTTCATCGCCACCGGGACATTCAGCGATACCAGCACACAAGACGTTACTAGCACGGCTTACTGGAGTACGTCCGATGGAACGGTCGCCACGATCAGCGACTCGGCCGGATCGCAAGGCCTCGCGACTGGGGTAGCGGCCGGTTCGATCACAATTACGGCAGCGTCAGGATCGGTGAACGGCACTGCCACTCTGACCGTGACGGCTGCGACCCTGGTGTCGATTTCCATCGCACCGCAGAACCCGTCTATCGCGCTAGGGGCTTCCCAGCAGTTCACTGCCACGGGCACCTACAGCGATGGCAGCACGCAAGATCTCACAACCGTCGCGACCTGGAGTTCGTTATCGTCGGTGGCTGTCATCAGCAACACCGCAGGTAGCCAAGGCCTGGCTACTAGTTCAGGACAAGGTACAGCCATCATCTCCGCCACTTCCAATTCCATTTCCGCGTCCACCACGATCACCGTGAGCAGTCCCGCCTTAGTTTCGATCACGATCAGTCCCAGCAGTGCCGCGATCACGGTCGGAACTACCCAGCAATTCCTTGGCACCGGCAGTTACACCGATGGCAGCACACAGGATCTGACGGGCATTGTGAGTTGGGGTTCGTCTTCGAGTGTGGTCGTCACTATCGGCGCGGGTGGGTTGGCAACCGGGAGCGGAGCTGGGACGGCGACGATAACGGCAACGTCCGCTTCCATCAGTGGTTCGGCGGCGTTGACAGTAACACCGGCCACGCTGGTCTCTATCGCCGTGACTCCCTCCATCATCTCGTTGAACAGGGGATACACCAAACAATTGACCGCAACCGGCACTTACACTGACGGAAGTACCCAGAACCTTACCAATTCGGTCACTTGGACCAGCGACGGCGCTTCAGCCACGATCACATCCACAGGTTTTGCGGCAGCCGCACAGTTAGGATCCGCTCACGTCATAGCCACCTCAGGCAGCATCAGCGGATCTGCGATTCTGATTTCGATTTTGACTGGCTCGGTCTCCGCTCTTCCGCCCGGCGTGAACTTTCCTCCGACGCCCAGCGGCACCACCAGCACCATTCCGCAGACAGCGACGGTTTACAACCTTAGCGCCAGCACCGCCACGATCACCGGGGTCACGCTCTCTGGGTCATCCTCGTACCAACTGATCGGGGGAACCTACCCGGTGACGCTCGCTCCTAACGCCTTCGCCAACTTTACGTTTTCCTTTATTCCCAGCACGACCGGAAGTCTTACCGGTACAGCTACATTCTCCTTAGACTCGGGCTCTACCCAGGCCGTCACATTAAACGGTACCGGGACGAGCACCGCCGCGATTGCATCGTTGAATGCTACTTCCTTGGTGTTTGGCAACCAGCCGCTCGGCACAACGAGCCCCGCGCAAATGGTTACGGTCACCAACAAGGGAACGACCTCGTTCACAATTGAAACAGTGACTACGACCACGCCCTTCCTTCAAACGGGATTCAATAACCCGGTCAAGGTAAATGCAGGCTCATCCTTCAGTTTCCAGATCAACTATGTCCCATACCTCATGGGTGCAATTACTGGAACCATCTCGATCACCTATGATGTATTACCGAATCAGAGCATCAGTCTCACTGGCACCGGCACCGCAGCAACTGCCCTGGGGATTAGTACTCTCCCGACTCTGCCCACAGCAACGCAGGGTGCGGCGTATCAGGCGACCCTGACTGCGGTTGGGGGCGTTGGGCAGACGACCTGGAATCTAGCCTCCGGTTCCACCTTGCCATCAGGCTTATCCCTGTCGAGCACCGGGCTGATCACTGGCACGCTTTCTTCTTCGGTCGCGGCCACCAATTATTCATTTACCGCGCAAGTTACTGACTCCAGTAATCCGCCCGCCAGTGCTTCACTCTTGCTGACTTTGCCGGTAAAAGCTACCACCGGATCGTATTGCAACAACATAATTTGGGATGCTACAGGAACCACCACGCCATTAGTGCCCATTACGGACTTGGGAACGGGCTTCTACGGGCAGTATCAGGGCGGGTTGTATGCCAACGGCAGCAACGTAGACGACCCCACTCGTCATGCCTACGGCGTAAGCATGGCCCAGTCCGTACAACCGTTGGACTCGAACGGGAACCCGAACCCCAATGGAAAGTATGTGTTGTTGACCATCGGCAACTCCAATACTCAAGACGTTTCCGGGGAGTTTGTGACCCTCGCTAGTTCCGATCCGGAAAAGAACCCGAGTCTGGTGGTAGTCAACGGGGCCACCGGAAGTTCCAGTGCTGACGAACTTCAGGATCCCAGCAGCTACTTCTGGAGCCTGATGACAAACAGCTACTTGCCAAACGCTGGAGTTTCTTCTCAGCAGGTCGAGATTGTGTGGCTCAACGATGTGGATGTTTCCCATCCACCCTCGATTCCTGCCCTCCAGACGATGTTGGAGACAATTGCCCGAAATGTACTCAGCAAGTTCCCAAATACCAAGATTCTTTACCTTTCGAGCATCAACTACACCGCTTACTCCAACGGGCTAAAAAACTCCCAGCCCGAGCCGACTGCCTACGAAGTGGGTTTTTCAGTAAAGGGAGTCATTCAAGACCAGATCAACGGAGTTGGAAATATCAACTACAACCCAGCCAACGGGCCGGTGGTTGCTCCGTGGGCAGCCTGGGCTGCCTACTACTGGACCAATGGGTTGTTGGGACGTAGCGACGGGCTTACGTGGTCCTGTCAGGATAACATCGGGGACGGTGTTCATCCCGCCACCTCGGGCCGTGTAAAGGCAGCGGGTCAGTTGTTGAATTTCATGAAGACCGATGACACAGCTATTCCATGGTTCTAGCCGGGCGCGTAGACAAGCCTGCTTAAAGTCGACGCCAGCTTTTGTGTGTGCACGAAATATTCTAGTGTAGTGCGTCACAAGTAACAACCTTTATCTATCCGCGCGCGTCTTATGATGGAGGAGACGCTTGCGGATGCGAATCGCCCCAGCCATTACGTTGAGTGCGGAGGAAAGAACGCAGTTGGAATCCCAAGCCCGGAGCCGATCCCTTCCGGTGCGGGTGGCGGAGCGTGCCCGCATCGTGTTGCTTGCAGCCTCCGGCCAACCGGACAAGGAGATCGCCGCCAGCATGGCGATCACACCGAAAAAAGTTTCCCGCTGGCGCAAGCGTTTCCTGGCGCTGGGCGTGGCGGGGTTGCAGAAAGACGCGCACCGGCCGGGACGCAAGCCCACCATCGGTGCCCGCCTGACCAAACGCGTGGTGACTATGACCACGCGCCAGCAACCCAGCAACGCAACTCACTGGAGCACTCGTACTATGGCTGCGGCGGTCGGCATCAGCGAAGCCAGCGTGCGGCGCATCTGGCGCGCCCACGGATTGAAACCGCATCGCGTGGAAGCGTTCAAGATCAGCCACGATCCTGCGTTCGCCGAGAAACTGGAAGACATCGTTGGCCTCTATCTCAATCCGCCGGAGCACGCGCTGGTGTTGTGCGCCGACGAGAAGAGCCAAATTCAAGCCCTGGATCGTACCCAACCCGGCCTGCCGCTGAAACGCGGGCGCGGTGCCACCATGACCCACGACTACAAACGCAACGGCACGGCCACTTTGTTCGCCGCTCTGAATGCGGCTAACGGCGAGGTCTTTGGCCTTTGCCAGGAGCGGCATCGCCATCAGGAATGGCTCAAGTTTCTCCGCCTGATTGACCAGACCATCCCCCCCGACCGGCAGCTGCACTTGATTTGCGATAACTACGCTACCCATAAGCACCCCAAAGTGCAGCGCTGGCTGGCACGGCATCCGCGCTTTCATCTGCACTTCACTCCCACCAGCGCCTCCTGGCTCAACATGGTGGAACGCTTCTTTCGCGACCTAACTCAGAATCGGCTCCGGCGTGGCGTATTCCGCGACTTGGAAGAACTCATCATGGCCATCGGCACCTACATCGACCGCCACAACGAAAGCCCGAAACCTTTCATCTGGACCGCGCGGGCCGCCGACATCCTGGAAAAAGTGAAACGCGCTCGCCGCACCCTGAATAAACGTCGATCTGTTTGACGCACTACACTAGGTGCAGGGGTTGTTCCGGCGAGTGTCCGCGACGCACGCAGAAACTGAGTTCGACTTCGATGTGTCGGCGAAAGGGATTTTGGGCAACGAACAAACTATCAATGCGGCGGAAGAGCGAGCAATGAAAACGCCCAGGCTCATCTCGGTGAGTCTGGGCGTCTTTTTAGGTTGAGCTTCCCGTTCAAGCCGATTTCTTTGCGGCTTTCACTCTCGCCCAGCGGGCGCGTTGTGCCGTGGCAATCCTTTTGCGGGCGCTGGCAGACATCGTTCCCTTCTTAGGCATTGTCACGACATTAGCCTTTCCGCCCTTGGCCCTGACTTTCGCCCATCGCGCTCTCTGAGCCGCCGCTATTCTGGCTCTCCCAGCGGCAGACATCCTTCCGCGACGTGCCGCTCCCTTCCCGTATGCCGCTCCGAAAGCTGAGAGTGCTGCACTAATCGCCTTCATTTCCACGGTCAACCGACGATGCTCTTTCTTCAACATCCGCACGACACCACCTAGATTCATCATTGAATCCCCCTGGCGGGGATTCTAGCAGGGGTCTGGGAGAGACCGAGCGCTTCAAGTGCTTCTCCTACGAGGACCTGTTTAAGCGGGACAAGGTGAGCCTCGGCGAGAGCCTGAAGACTCGGCCAACCTGCAGATGCTAACGTGATCGGCGCTGAGATCGCCGAGGATCGACGACGGAAATGCTGGCCCAGCGGACCGGTACGCTCAAATTGCTTGTGCCTCAGCGTGCCCATAGAGGAAAATCCATACCCGTAGTAGAGCTCACTGGATACTGCTTCTTGCCGTCCTGATATTTCTCGGTCAGCTCTGGCACTCTCTGGTTCACATATTGCAGGAGGGACAGGACGGTCACGATTCCTTCATTGCTTGTCGGTGCTTGAGGGTCTCCTTTTTCGCCCAGCCCACTCAGCAAAGCGTAGGTCAACACACCGTGACCCAGCTCCGGCACCTCATACGCATATTGCTGCTTGGTTGAGGCTGCGATGAGATACACTCCGTTCGATCGCGCCAACATCTTTACAGCTTTCTCTTCCGTCGCACTCATCCCCCGCAGCTAGTTAGCATGTAGTTTCGATCTCTTAATTCATCCCGAAGGTGCTCTTTCAAATGCTTCGATGAGGGTGTTCACATCGCTTTCATCGTTGTAAGGGGCGAGCGAGATCCGAATGCGTCCGCCACGTGTACGGCACACAATATTCTGACTACGAAGTCGGTCGACAATCGCCTGCACGCTTTCGCGAGCGTGGCCCAGTGAAATGATGTGTGGAGACCCCGCCGGATCGCCAACACTACGAAACGGTTGCCAACCAAACTTGCTGGCATTGCTAACCAACATTGCTGCCAAAGATCGAGCATGTGCTTCAATTCGTGCTTCACCCAAGGACAACAACTGCCCAACTGCTACCACCAGACCAGCCATAGAGGCATACGACATTGTTGATTGTGTGTAACGCCGAGCATCATTAGCTAGCGACACAGAGGTTGCATCAAAACCAAAGGGGGCCGACGCGCCCATCCAACCCGGTAAAGGGGGGATTTGCTCAAGCAAGCGCGGCGACATGATTCCCAGTGCAACGCCTCCATGTCCACCAAGCCATTTGTAGCCGCTGGCCACAACGGCATCGGCATCCCACGCCGCTGCGTCCACCCCCATTGCACCTGCTGCTTGCGTTGCGTCTACGATCAAACGTGCCCCAACTTGGACAGTGCTTTGACGCAAGCGAGAAATGTCCACTACTGTGCCCGTAGCGTATTGCACACTGCTCACCGCGACCACAGAAGTATCCTCATCAATTGCCTCAGTGAGTACATCGGTCAGATCACACGTAGGCTGGTCATCAACAAAGCGCACCGTATGGTTTCTTAGAGCAGCCAGGCGAAGCCATGGCCTAGCCTCCTTAATTCACCAGAACTGAGATTTTTTTTGCGAGGATGTGCGATCGGGCATTTTGAAGGGCAGAGTCGTCGAGGTCATGAGCTTGGTGCGGGACGGTTCGGCGTCGCGACCTGAGAGAGAGGATTTTGAACACGGCTCCGCAGGAACCAGCGACGGGGAGTTGAGTTGGGAAGTAAGGAAAGGGATCAACCGCTGTTGACGGCGAGGGCGGCGGAGCGGAACAGGTTCTGAAAGGGCCAGCCGCTGGCGAGATGGAAGCGGACGCAGCGGGCGGTGTGGCGGACGCGAGCGCCGATTTTGAAGAGTTGGGCGCGCAGAGTTTCGATCTGCGCCGAGCGCCAAGGCTGCGGCAGGTGCTGGCGAAACAGGTTGACCAGATTGTAGGCGAAGCCATACAGCAGCAAGCGAAAGGCGTTGGCCAGAAAGCGATGACAGCTCAACCGGTCGGCGCGAAAACCGTTTTTGAATTCCTCGATGCGGTTTTCACACTCGCCACGGTCGTTGTAGAAGGCAAAGACCTCCGAGGCGCGACCGCTGCAGTTGGTAATCACGAAGCGCAGATTGGTTCCGGTGGCGGTGTGCTCGGCTTTGTAGCAGATGCGGCGCTGGCGCGGCCAACTGCGGGCGCGATGACGGAAGCTGGAGTAGTGGCGCTGGGGTAGTTGGGTGCGGCGATAGCGCTGTTTTAGCTGCTTCTGGAGCGGTTCCGCCCGACGTTTGAAGACGCAGTTGGCGGGGATGCCGAGGGCATATTCGAGAGCAAAGAACTCGCAGAACTGGTAAAGCAGGGGCAGCGCAAAACCGGCGTCGCCGCGCAGTTTGATTTTCACGCCGGGAAATGCGGCCTCCAGTCGCGGCACCAGACGCACCAGCATGGGCACGATGCGGGCATGGCTAGAGGCATTTCCCGCACGCAGGCGTGCCGCCAGCAGGCATCCGCTGTGGCGCTCGAAGATGAGCATGGGGTGGTACATGTGCTGGCCGTAGGCGCCGTTGAAAAAGCTGAGCTGCTGCTGGCCGTGCGTGGGATCGTCGGTGGAATCGATATCCAGCAGGATCGCGCCGCGCTGGCGCACTTGGTCGCCGCAGAGACGGATGAACTGCTCGACCAGAGCGTCATTGAGGTGCACCAAGTCGCGGGCACAAGGCGCGTTCTCCCAGCGGCTGAGGGTAGGTTGGGAACCGAGTGGATTGCCGAGTTTCTGATCGGCGACGATCTGTAGCATGGGATCGTGGCGCAGGCGGTCGGCATCGTTGGCGTCTTCGTAGCCGGCGACGATTTGGTAGATGCGTTGTCGCAACAGTTCGAGCGAGTCGTGACGGACACGCTCGTTCTCCCGCGGATCACTGAGCAGCGCGGCAGCGCGGGTCAGATGATGGCGCTCGTCGAAGGCGCGCAGCGGCAGTAGGCCGGCGTCGCTGGTGATCTGCCCGCCGGAAAAATCGGCGCGAACGGGTTGATGACGGTAGAAGGAGAAGGTCAGTTGTGGTAGAACATTTTGTACCAAGCGATGGATGCTCCGAAAGGGAATGCTGGGTGCCGAAACCCAGTGTTCATCATTCCTTTTAGAGCATCCTTTCTTTTTTGGCTAGAGACTGGGTGAATAATCCAGGCTAGTTATCGCAGGAAAGTCTGATGAAACGGCCAGAATTGTGCTCTTTAGTCTCGGCTGAAGCAACATCGGAAGTTGCCCCAAAATCTCACTTGCGCTCGCGACGATCGCGACTTGCGCGGAGTCGCAATGAAACAATCGCGATGCGCGCTCGCGGAGCGTTTCGCAGTATGCCACCTCATCCCTATCGGACATGTAGAGGTTGCCGTGCCTGGCTACATTGTCTATGAAAGTGTGCATTGCGGTTACTGCTGGTTGACCGATCAATGCGAGGGATGCCTGATTCAAGTAAACACTTTGACGAAGGCTGGGATAATCGAATCGATCAAAAAGAGAGGAGATCATTGCCGATGACGACCTGCTTGTGAGCGAGTAGATCCTAAACTGTCCTGCTTCAGTTGGAAATGGAGAGAATTATCAGGACGTACTGTGCTGCAACCGTCTCGGACAGTGGTCCGCAGTTCATTGCCCGCGACTTCAAGGAGTTCATTCGCATCAATCGCCATTCATCTTGTCCACCGAGCGCTTGCTGAACTCTAGCACCAGCCCGCAAAGGCGACACACCTCCGGCGCGAGTCGCGTCTACTTCCATGATGAACACCTCCTTGTGACCCACAAATTATCTGAACTGAAAATCGAAGACTGCCGACATCACCACGCGGCAGCGTCCGCCGCGCCAGCGGCTTCGTTGTGTGCTGGGCATGCTCAGTAACTTGGAGGTGAAAGTCCTCTGGCCGACCTGATGGAGGTGAAGGCCTAGTGATGATGCAAGGGCTATCGCCGCGAGGCGAGGTCCGAAGGAAGCATGGAACAAACGTGCGAGTCGATGGACAAAAACTGAATAGAAGGCGCCCGTACCGGACGAGTGGGCAACTTACCGCGAAGTCCATAATCCATCAAGGTGCGAAGCGTAGATTCGGCGATTGTGCACGGAAAGTGACTGAGCTTACCCCAGGAGATCTGTTCCGTGTCGCTTCGGCGACTGAGGTGGCCGTAAGGCGACCTGACCGCGGAGCAGAAGTCAGCATCGGGCATAGTACCCGGCAACGGAGAAGGCCCGAACGAGAAGGAGCGGCGAGTAGGCCATGAGTCTCAAAGACGATAAGCAGCAGAACATCCAGATGAAACTGGACTTCTCTTCTGCGCTGACGGGTGAAGCCCGAGGTGTCGCAGGAGAAGAGACTGAATCGTTGATGGCGACGAGTGAACCCGAAAGCCCAGCTAGAAGCAGCCGACTGATGGAGGAAGTCTGTGAGCGAGAAAACCTGAAGGAAGCATTGCGGCAGGTGAAGGGTAATAAAGGTAGCGCGGGAGTGGACGGGATCACGGTGAACCGACTCACCGACTACCTGAAACAGCACTGGCCAGTAATCCGAGAACAACTGCTGAGTGGAACCTACGAACCGAAGCCGGTGAGGCGGGTGGAAATCCCCAAACCGGACGGCGGGGTGCGAAAGCTTGGCATCCCGACGGTGCTGGATCGATTCATCCAGCAAGCGGTGATGCAGGTGCTGCAGCGGCGGTGGGACTTGACGTTCTCCGAGCACAGCTATGGTTTCCGACCCGGACGATCCGCACATCAAGCGATAGCTCAGGCGCAACAGTACATCAGGCTACGGCTGGGTGGTTGACCTCGACTTAGAAAAGTTCTTGGATCCATCTACACAATGCCCCCTTATTCATGAAATAAGACCGGTTGATCGTCCACTACCTTGACTCGTAAGCCTTTACGACGTCCACGCGTGACTAATAAAGCGTCGAGCTCGCCACGCTTTACACGTTGCAACACGGTTTGGCGCGAGACACCGAGTTTCATCGTGGCTTCCAGCATGGGCAGATAATCCGGCGGTGCTTGCTCCACAAAACGTGCACGCAACTCATCGGTAATTCGAATCCGCCACGGTGCTCCAGGCGTTATCTGTTCTCCAGCGATGAAACCATCATTCAGCCACCGATGAACAGTGGAAGTGTTGATACCCAAGATCTGCGCTGCCTGACGAATCGGCACAACCTGCCCAGCGGGTGGCTCTGCCGGCGGTTCGTAGCGTGGAATATTGCGATAGCGACGCAGACTGCCAACCTGATTCGCCGTGAAGCGTTCCCCGGTTGCAGTTTTGCGTCCCTGACGATTGAGAATGCCGGCGATGACATCGTCGGGATAGTGAACGGCCAGACGACGGAGTAGAGAAATAGTGTCTTCGTCGGTGTGAAGACCATGAGGCTTCATGCGCGGGAACGAGAGATCACATTCCGTGAGCGTGCCGCCTCGCCAGCGCAGAGTCAGATGCCCACGGCGTTCGGCCCGATCCACACTCACAATCACTTCTTCCAGAAGGGCTCGCAAAAGCTCCTTGCGATCGCGATCTGTGGTGGTAGGTGCCGTCCAGACTTTGTGCAAATCGGAGCCGAGAGAGAAAATCTTCTTTTTCTCTGCCTCACTCAACATGCGCGGGCGTTGTTTTTCTCTCCGCTCGAGTTCCGCTTCTGCGGCGGCGAGATCGCGCAAGCGTTTTTCCCACTCCGTTTCGAGTCCACGTGCCACGAGCCTATTTTCGGGTTCCACCGCACGATATCGACGCTCGGCACGTTCGGCTTCGTAAAGAGCCCGTTCCACCGCCAGGCGCCACTGACTGAGCGCCGCATCGTGATTGGCTTCGAGTTGCTGGATGGCCAGTTGCGTTGCTTCCAGCGCCGCAGGTGTTAGAGCTTGGAGAAAAGCATCGACAACCGCTTGATCGATTTGAACGCCGCCGACATTGAGACAGTACACGCCGCGCCCCGAAACGATATCCTAGCCCGCGCAATGGTATCCCGGGGCCGCGTTTCTGCCCGTGTAGTGGGTGTGCAGCCGGCGGCCACACTTTCCACAGATAGCCAGACCCTGTAATAATGCGGCTCCTTCTCTCACCGCACCTCCGGCGTGGTGGGCCTCGGGATGCACATTGGAGTCGATGCGTGTTTGGTTGGCCTGGAACGTGGCCCAATCGATATAGCCGAGATGATGTTCGCGAAGAAGCACCGGCCACTCGGCCATGGGCAAAAGACGAGTTCGCTTGCGCAGCCTTCCTTGATCATCGACGTACTGTTCTCGATGAAATTTTCCGTAGGTGTACGCGCCAGCATACACCGGATTGGTGAGTACGGCATGGATGGCGGTGTAAGTCGGAGCCACCCACCGGATCTCGCTCTTCATATGCTTACGCGTGGGGAAGGAAAGACCCTCGGAGTGGAACCACAGCCAAACTTTGCGAACCGATCCTAATTCCGGTGAATTTCGCAAAGACGGCACGTATGGTGTGGACCACGGATTCGTCGGGATGAAAACGAACTTCGCCGTCTTGTTCTCCCCACACGAAGCCCACGGGCAAGCCGCGGCGCAGTTCCCCACGTGCGGCTTTATTGCGAATTCCACCCTCCAGTCGTGCGCGAAAGAATATGAAGTTCTGCTTCCGCCATGATGCCTTTTAATCCGAGCACCAGCCGGTCATTAAAAAGCGCGGGATGATAGAGGCCGTCGCTGTCTCCGACCAGAGTGTCGGTGATACTGCAGAGATCGAACAGACGATACCAGTCGGCATTGTTGCGTGCCATACGGGAGACTTCTAACAGCCCGTGGTGCAAGTTCGGATTCGTGAGCAGAAAGTGTTGAGGTATCCACAGGCTTGGTTTGTAGAATCGGCACATGGCGATGGGGACGCGCAAGCAGCGGGAAAAACAAGAAGATTTGTGGATCGCGCATGCGGAGTTGGCATCGGCTCCGGGACATCCGTTCTATCAGCGTTTGAATGAGTTGCTGGAGGCCGAAGGCTTCGACGAGTTTGTCGAGACCCGGTGCGCGAAGTTTTATGCCGAGAAGAACGGGCGTCCGTCGCTGACGCCGGGGATTTACTTTCGGGCGCTGCTGATCGGGTATTTCGAGGGCATCGGGGCGGAGCGCGGCATTGCCTGGCGGCTGGCGGACTCGCTGGCCCTGCGGCGTTTCGTGGGGATCGCGCTGGACGAGTACACGCCGGATCACTCGACGATTTCGCGCACGCGGCGGCTGATCGATGTGGACACGCATCGCGAAGTATTCGGCTGGGTGTTGGGCGTGCTGGCCGATCGTGGGTTGCTGAAAGGCCAGCGGATCGCGATAGATGCGACGACGCTGGAGGCGAACGCGGCGATGCGCGCAATTGTGCGGCGGGACACGGGCGAGAGTTACGAAGAGTTTCTGCGGGGGCTGGCGAAGGCCTCAGGTATCGCGACACCGACGCGCGAAGACTTGGCGCGGTTGGATCGCAAGCGCAAGAAGCGGACGTCGAATAAGGAGTGGAAGAGCCCCGCGGATGGCGATGCGCGGATCGCGAAGATGAAGGATGGGCGCACGCATCTGGCGCACAAAGCCGAGCACGCCGTCGATCTGGACACGGGCGCGGTGTTGGCGGTCACGCTGCAAGGCGCCGACCGAGGCGACACGGCCACGCTGGATGAGACGTTGTGCGAAGCCGGAATGGCAGTGGCGGAGCAGGTTGGGCGGGAGGCGGAGTTGCGGCCCAACGAAACGCCAAAGGTGAACGTGGCCGGGATCGAAGAGACGGTGACCGACAAGGGTTATCACAGCGGCGCGGTGGTGAAGCGGATGAAAGTGTACGGCGTGCGCAGTTACATTCCGGAGAAGAAACAAAAGGGACGGCGGAACTGGGCGGGCAAACAGGCCGAGCAGAAAGCGGTGTATGCGAACCGGCGGCGGGTGCGGGGTGCGTATGGCAAGAGTTTACTGCGGCGGCGCGGCGAGTTAGTGGAGCGCAGCTTCGCGCACTGCTACGAGACGGGCGCGATGCGGCGCTGCCATCTGCGCGGACAGGGAAACATTTGGAAGCGGCAACTGATCCACGTGGGTGCGTTCAATCTAAGCCTGATCCTGCGCCAACTGCTGGGCGCGGGCACGCCGCGGGAGTGGAAGAACCGCTTCGGCAGACTTGTTTTGACTCTCTACTTACTCTTCACGTGTCGGATGAGTCAGAAGCGGTTTGCAGAAGCCGAATCTCCGCGTCCGTTGCCAAGTGCTTCGTGAGATCGCGTAGCCGACTACATCGCCCGACTTGCGGGAAATCCGCTACGTGCACCCCGGGCTGCTAAGCCGAATACGATGCCGACATGGCCGAGGGCAACTTCCGCGGTCAGGCGTGCGAAGCCGGAACGCTCGGCGAATCCGGGGCCGGACACGCCCAAGTCTTCATCGATGACGATCACTTGTTCTTTAGCCCAACCCAACTGGCAGGCTTTATCGACCAGAGCATATTGGCGAGCTGTGGATTCGCGGTTGTACTCGACCTGCGCAGGACTCGATTGGCGAATGTAGATGAAAGCTGCGCGCTGAATATGACTGGGTTTTACTTTGCTCGCGTCATTCATGACTCTTTCCCTCCTGCTCGCTGCCTCGAGCGGCTTGGACGATGAGTCGTGTCAGGATCTGCATGGCGAGTTTTTTGTGTTCCTCGGTGAGGGTTTCCCACGGGTAGGTTTCGTCGAGGAGAAGATCGAAGAGGCTTCGATTCTTTTCTGGCACGGACGCTCTCCTTGGTTGTCGTTGAAATTCCGTCCTCGCTGGTGACGGGAGCGAGACGGCCGAGGAGAGCATCGACGAGAGCTCGTGCGTGCAGCAAGTCTTCCAGAGAGCCGAGGGTTGTCGTGGCTGGCGTACCGATGGATTGCGTGGGCGAGGCTAGGTCGGTCCAATCGGCAGGAATCAAAGACTTACTGCCATCGGGCAAGATCAGGACGAGAGGGAGCCGACCTTTCCGATGCATCGCCCCGAAAACGTTGAGCGATCGGCCTTGGAAGGGATGGCGAACGCGGACAACAGTGACCTTCTCGGGGAGGTGCTGATGATGAGTAGTGTGTCGTAGGTTCCTTTGATCGAGTCAACCACGACAAACTGATGGGGCAGATCGCTAAACGAGTCGAAGACAAGCGGCTGCTGAAGCTCATCCGGGCGTTCTTGAACGCTGGGGTGATGGAGAACGGACTGGTCAGCCCAAGTGTGGAAGGAACTCCGCAAGGAGGTCCACTTTCACCACTGCTGTCCAACCTCGTGCTCGACGAACTCGACCGAGAGCTCGAGCGACGCGGACACCGCTACCTGCGCTACGCAGATGATTGCAACATTTACGTGCGCAGCCAGCGGGCCGGTCAACGGGTGATGGAGGGCATCACGCGCTTCATCACGCGTCAACTCAAGCTCAAGGTAAACGGAACGAAGAGTGCAGTGGCGAGACCGCAAGAGCGGAAGCTTCTCGGGTTCAGCTTTAGCACTGGCCCAGAGATCAAGCGCGTTATCGCGCCGAGAGCTCTGGAACGGTTTAAGCATCGAATCCGGGAAGTCACGCGTCGGGCAAAAGGCGTCAGCATGGAGACGACGATAGCGGAACTAGCTCCGTACCTGCGGGGTTGGCGTAGCTATTTTGGCTTCTGCGAAACACCTGTGGTGCTGGAGTACCTGACCCGCTGGGTCCGATTGCGACTGCGGGCAGCGATGTGGCGGCAATGGAAAACACCCCGCCGTCGCCGCGCCGCTCTGTTGTCGCTGGGGGTCCGTCCGCGACTCGCCAATAACACGGCTGGCAGTGGCCGTGGCCCTTGGTACCTAGCTCGGGCCAAGGCCCTCTCTGTGGGGCTTTCCAATGCTTACTTCAAATCGCTTGGACTTCCGACGTTGATCGATGGCTGCTAGCGCAACCAACTCGAACCGCCGTGTACGGACCCGTACGCACGGTGGTGTGGCAGGGGTCGGCGGGTGACCGCCGCCCCTATGCCGATCTAACGGGCAAACCTTCCCTTACCGATAAGGGAAGGGTTGCCGACCATCCACCCAGAATCGATGCATCCGCTGTATCGTGCTGCACAGTCTATAATTGCGCGCACGGATGGCTCTTACTCCTAGTACGAAACTCGGGCCGTACGAGATTCAATCGCCGCTGGGCGCAGGCGGCATGGGTGAGGTGTATCGTGCGCGCGACACCCGCCTCGATCGCACCGTAGCCGTCAAGATTCTACCCTCGCATCTTTCCAACAACCCTGAAGCCAAGCAACGCTTCGAGCGCGAAGCGCGCGCTATTTCAGCGCTGAACCATCCGAACATTTGCACCCTCCATGATGTCGGGCATCAGAACGGAATCGACTATCTAGTCATGGAGTTTCTGGAAGGGGAGACGCTTGCCGATCGGCTGCGCAGAGGAAGACTGCCGATGGAGCAGACCTTACGCTACGCGACTGAGGTGGCCGATGCGCTGGAGACCGCGCACCGGCGCGGAATCGTTCACCGGGATTTGAAGCCGGGCAACATCTTTGTCACGGCGCACGGGGAATGCAAAGTCCTCGACTTTGGCCTGGCCAAGTTGGAAGAAGAAGCGGACGTGTTGGACGCGAACGCGCTGACGAGCCCGGCGGTACTTACGAGTCCGGGCGCGGCGGTTGGGACTGTAGCGTACATGTCGCCGGAACAGGCGCGAGGCGAAACGCTGGATGCCCGGACGGACATCTTTTCACTGGGCGCTGTGCTTTACGAGATGGCGACCGGGAAGGTAGCGTTTCCCGGCAAGACATCGGCCGTAGTCTTCAAGGCAATTTTGGATGAAACGCCGGCGCGGCCGGTGCATCTCAACCCGGCGATACCGCCGAAACTCGAAGACATCATCTTGAAGACCTTGGAGAAGGATCGCGAGATCCGTTATCAGGTAGCTGCGGAGTTGCGTGGGGACTTGAAGCGGTTGCAGAGAGACACAAGCGCTGGTCAGGGCTTATCGAGGGGAACGGCATCAGGCGAACCCGTATCAGGCGGAAAGTGGACAGGCGGCCCTCCCCCTACGCCCCCCGGGCTGCACCCCGTCTCGAATGGTTCTTCATCGAGCCGAGTGATTGTGGAGGCTGCGCGCGAACACAAATGGGAGCTGCTTGTGGCGGGGGTGGTGGGCGTGCTGGTGCTGATTGCAGCCGGGTTTGGGGTTCGCTCTTTTCTGACTCGAGGGAGCAGACTACCATTCGCGAACTACACGATCGCGACGATTCCAGAGACGACGCAGGCGCGATCGGTTGCGATCTCGCCCGATGGGAAGTATCTGGCGATGGTTCGGCGGAATGAAAAAGGCCAGGAAAGCCTGTGGCTGCGGCATTTGCCCACCAACAGCAATACTCAGGTAATACCGCCGATCCGATTAGCGAGCTACGATCGTGCCCAGTTTTCTCCTGATGGCAACTACATCTATTTTCGCCGGAGTGGTGATGCGGACGACGCCAAGAGGTTTGACCTTTATCGCGTGGCGGTTTTGGGCGGTACACCCGGTCTGCTTGCACGCGACGTCGATTCGTCTCCGACGTTCTCTGCTGACGGGCAGCGCATAGCGATTCTGCGGGATAACAACCCCACGGTGGGCAAATATCAAATCCTGATTCTGGATCGGGACGGCGGAAACGAAAAGCCTCTGATTACCGGAGACCATCCCACTCCTATAAACCCCGCTTGGTCGCCGGATGGGAAAGTGATCGCGTATTTCAGCGATGCGCCCGACAAGAAGACAACCGAAGTGACAATCATCGACACGGAAACCGGCAAACGTCGAACGCTTGCCCGGCTGAACATATTCAGGGAATTCTTGGACAACCTGACATGGATGAATGACGGCCGGGGCTTGCTCTATGTCGATAACGATCTGCATAGCGGACGCATCGGTTTCATCGGATATCCGAACGGCGATCTACAGACAATCGCGACGGAAACCAGTGCGTACTGGGATATCAGTCTCGCGCCTGACGACCGGACGCTCGCGGCGGTGGTTGAGAATGAAAGTTACGGCCTCTACTTACTGCCGATGACTGCTGGTGTTGTGGGGGCCGATCAGTTGATCGACTTGCATGTTCCGATGCAGGGAGGCTGGGACGTATCGTGGACGCAAGATGGCAAAGTACTGGCTAATCCTTCTGGCAGCATCTATGCTTTGGAGCCGAAAACCGGCAACAAGACGACCATCCTTGCCGACGAGAAACACCCTGCATTCATGCCACTGATCTGTGACGACGACCGGACGATTGTTTTCATTAGCATAGTTCCTGGTACGCCGAGCATAAATATCTGGAAAATCGACCGGAACGGACAAGGCTTGCAGCAAATTACATACGGGAACGAAGATATTTTCCCGGTGTGCTCAAAAGATGCCAAGTGGGTTTATTACCGGGATGGGAGGGCGCAGTCGATCATGAAGGTTCCGGTAGATGGCGGTGCTCCCATCAAAATCGCCTCTGGATTTTTTTCGCAGATCGCACAGTCACCGGACGGTAGACTCCTGGCATTTCTGAACGCACCTGAAGTCAAAGGCGGCAAGTATGATTTCCAGATCATGTTCGTTTCCACCGATGGATCGACTCCGCCAGAACCGATCGAGGCCGACCCACGCTTTGGACGTGAAGATCGTCCTTTTGCCGGACTGTTGCGATTCATGCCCGACGGGAAGGGGTATGCGTACGGAGTTCTTGAGGATTCGGTGAGCAACATCTGGGTGCAGCCGCTGGATCGGTCGGCTGCCAGACCCCTGACACACTTCACCTCGGACGTGATTCGCGATTTCGAGTGGTCCGCCGATGGTAAGAACTTGACAGTCGTTCGGGGTCACAACGACTCCGCGGTTGTCCTGCTGCACACCGGCGCACAGGAATAAGTCAGTCGAAAAATGCCAGCAACTCATTGTCCGTATCGCGACAACAGGTAAGACTCGCCGACGAATAATCCTGCTGCGCGCAAAACTACCGCATGCGGAAGATTGATAGCGTGTTTCTGAGATAGGCCTTCGATCCAGATTTCTGTCGAGGATCCCCCTTGAGCCCAACCGCTCTGCCGCTCAGATGCCGAGGAGGAACGTTCTTTGGCTCCGAGGCCCGTACCCATGCGGGTGGGGTTCCACGGAGAGGGGTCGCCAACGATGAAAGAAACGGAGATGTCGGGGTCGGCGTCTTTGCAGAGCAGGTGGAACTCCATGTCTGTTGCTTCCTGTTTGCCGACCATCCACGAACTGGCTTCGTTTGCGCTCACAAGGGCGTCTCTCCTTACTAATCCGGCTAGATCGCGGCAGCCGCAAGTGAGTGAATCCAATGCCCGAGAAACTCGCGTCTTTGCCAGTCCGCCCCGTATACGTTTTGACCACCGATCACTGCGGCAGTCCCACACGGTGGAGCAGGTCGGCATAGCGCGGGTCGGAGCGGAGACTATCGAACTGCGGATCGACTTTGATGAAAAGAACACCCGCTCGATCCGCGAATACTTTTTCTAATGCTTCGAAGGCAGCATTCTTGTCGCCGAGCATCGCGTAATCAGCAGCCACGGTGTTGTAATCGTGTTCGGCTTCGGCACGTTTGGCGTCTTTCCTGAGATAGCCTGCATAGCCCGATTCTTCGAATGCTCGCATTATGTCTGTTGCGTACTCATCGTGACCGTGTGCCCTTTCGAGCTTAGTCCATTGTTCCATCGCCTGTTTGTAGTTCCCCATTCGTTCGTATGTATAGCCAAGCCAACCTATCGCGTGGCTGTTCGTCGGTTCCATTTCCACTGCCTTCTTTGCTTGCTGGATGGCTCGGTCGTAATCGCGAGAGTAATTATAAGCAAGCGCCTCAGGGGTCACATCAAAAGCGGCCAACGGTGGTCACATCAAAACCGGCCAACGAAGTGGCCTGGGACTAGGTTGTTTTTACTCCGCTGCCTCCTGAGGAGGCAAGTCTGTTTTCGTGCGCCAACTCCGTGGACCGCATTTGAGTACATGGCCATGATGGAGGAGACGATCGAGCATAGCGGTAACGGCGGCGCTGTCGCCGAGGAGTTTGCCCCAGTCGTCCACTGGCCGATTCGAAGTCAGCAAAGTGCTGGCGCGCTCATAGCGCCGCATTACGATTTCCAATAAGTCCTCGGCAGCCGTGATGGGTAACTTCCGCATGCCCAGGTCGTCGATAATCAGAAGCGGCACGGAAACGAACAGTTCCATGCATTCTTTGCGGGTTCCGTCGATGGTGGCTTCGGCCAAGTCATCGAGCAGTTTGTGGGTCTCGCGATAGAGCACGCGATAGCCCTGATGGATAGAGGCTTGTCCGATGGCCTGAGCGAGATGACTTTTGCCAGTGCCAGGTGGCCCGAGAAACAAAGCGTCTTCGTGGCGCGCGATGAAGGCACCGGTAGCCAGATCGAACACCAGGCTGCGATTCATTTTTCGGTTGAAGCTGAAGTCGAAGTTATCGAGAGTTTTCTGAACGTCTCGGAACTGGGCCTGTTTTTTTCTCCGCTCCAGCAGTCGTTCGCCACGACGAGTGAGTTCGTCGGAGACGAGGCAGGAGAGGAAGTCGATCGGAGGCATGGCTTCGGTCTGAGCTTGGTGAAGCCGGGTTTCGAGCACGGCGGCGATTCCGCCCAGCCGTAGTTGTCCTAAAGCTCGGTTCAACTCAATGAGGTTCATCGTCTGGCTCCTGGGTTCTGAGGTTGATGAGATCGCGGTAGTGGACCAGTTCGCGAATGAGCGGATCGACTTGCCGCAGAGTAAGCTGTGGGGCACGTTCGAGATAGCGACGAACGAAGCGGTACTCATGCACTCCCATTTCGAGAGCCGCCGCGCAGGCATCCTCGACCGCGGCGGTACCGAACTTCTTGGCCAGCGAGAGCACGCCCAGGATGCGACGAATGCCAACTTCTCCGAGCTGGGTATAAATAAGGTTGCAGAGCGTACCGATGTGGGAGCCGGCGCGTCCGGCTCGCCACAGTAACTGGGAAACCTGAAGCGGTATGTGCTGCGGATGGTCTTCTTTCTTGATGCGATACCAGCCGCGTTTCTGGCGCACGTGCTCGCGCAGCAACAGCCCGTTCTGGGGATCGAGAATGCGCACGTACAGCTCATCCCACTGCACATTCACTTCTCGCCCGATCCAGCCCGGTGGCAGGCCGTAGTAAGCAGCATTGACTTCGACGCAACCGTCCAGATTCACGCCCCGCTTGCCGTGCTGGTAGTAGCGAAAAGGTTCCACGGGAAGCGGCAGCAAGGTTGGTTTTTCTTCGGCAAACATGGCGGCGACTTGGCGCTTGGTGGTGCCATGAATGCGGGTATCGGCACAGCTTACCTCCCAACGATCCAGATAGGCTTGGGCCTCCTCCAGGCTCTCAAAGCGTTTTCCCTTTAGCGCTCGTTGGGCATGGCCGACGCCGGATTCAACTTTTCCTTTTCGATCCGGATCCTTGATCCGACAGGGCAAGGCTACGGCGCCATAGTGCGCCAGGACGTCGCGATAAAGAGGATTCAGAGTGGGATCGTAGATGTCAGGGATGAGCACGCCTTCGCGCAAATTATCGAGGACCACGACACGCGTAGCGCCACCCAGTCGACGGAATGCTTTCTCATGTAACTCGGCCCAGATGCGCGAACTGGAACGAAAGGTCAGAAAGCGTGCTGCCTTGCGGCTACACCCGAGTACCATCACGAACAGTCGGGTACGACGATATTTTCTGGTCTGCGGATCACGGACCATTGGGCCCGTGCCGTAGTCCACTTGGGATTCTTCTCCTGGTCCGGTCCGAATCACCGCGCGTGGCTGCAGTGGCTGTTTTCCACGCAACTTGCGCACGTAGCGCTTGACCGTCTGATAGCCCCCGCCGAACCCGCTCTCCGATACCAGGTCTTGCCAAATTGCGGTGGCATCACGGCCCCGGCTCAGCCCCAGTTCGATCGCTTCACGAAAAGGCTCGCAGACACTCCGTTTAGGATTTTCTGCTTTCGACTCCACGCCAAACCCGGTGGTCACTTCGTTGGCCGGTTTTGCGCTTTTGGCTTTTGCTTTTCCTTTAGTAGAAAGGTTTTCGGGGTTGGGGTTGGTGCTGGGGTTGGCCGTTCTCTCTGGGCCTGCGTCGGACCCGGTGGTCACTTCGTTGGCCGGTTTTGCCGGCGCCCGCCGTCCCCACGCACCCGGCGGACGCACCCCGACACCGGCCGCCTTCAGATAGGCGCCAGCCGTTTCTCGCCGCACCCCGGTCGCCTGCTCGATGCGCCGCAACGGCCATCCCAGTCGTCCCAGGGCTATTACTTGTTGTCGTTTCGCTTCGCTCAAGACGTTGCTCATGCCGACAGAAGCTACAACACCTTATGTCGGAATCAACGTCCCAGACTCTTACTCTCGTTGGCCGGTTTTGAAGTGACCCTCATTGGCCGGTTTTGACTGACCCCCGAGGCAAGCGTGAGGCTCATGTTATAGATCGGCGAAAACTGGTCGATTTCCGCTGCTCTCCTGCATTCGTTCAACATGTCCCCGATCTTGCCCACGTCGGCATAGAACCAGCATGAAGTCACGTGGGCATACGCAGAATTAGGGTCAAGTGCCAAAGCCTCGCGAAGCTCATCCTCAGCTTCGCGAAAATTCCAGAAATAGATGTAGTCGAGCAAAGCCAAAGCAATATGGGATTCTGGGATTTGGCTATCAAGCTGGAGTGCTTTCTGTGCGGCGGATCGCGCGTTGTAAAAGACATCGCTACCGAAAACGCCTCCCATGTATCCCTGTATCGCTGAAGCGTCTGCCAGTCCCGCGTACGCCGCAGCATAGTTGCCATCCCGGCGGACAGCATCGCTGAACAGCTCTACCGCATTTGCCATGTCAGCACTTGTCCATTTATCGAAATGGGAACGACCTTCCAGATAGACTCGATACGCTTCGGCATCCTTAGTTCCTACCTTGGCTAGGCTCTCCCGCTCACTCTCACCGAGCCGTGGTCGGAGTTGGGCGGCAACATCCCGCACGATAGAACTCTGAAGTAAAGACGCATCGGAGGCGCTGCGGGTATAGTGTTCGCCCCAGATTTGCGCTCCGGTCGCTGCGTTCACCAACTCTGTTTCGACATCCAGTTCACTGCCATGCTCAACCACGCGCCCGGTCAGCACGGCATCGACATGCAGATCGTGCCCTGCCCCTTGCGGATCGTCTTGCCGCGATTTGAAGTGAGACACCGTGCTCCGAGCCATCACTTGGAGATTTGGAAGCCGAGAAAGAGAGTTGGTGATCTCCTCGGAGATACCTTCCGCGAGGTAATCCATTTCGGGGTCTTTGCTGGCATTCGCAAACGGAATCACGGCTATCGAGTGGACCGGTGTCGCATCGGAAGTGCGAGAGTGCAGCGAACGCCACGCCAGAAATGCTGCACCGACAAAGACGACTGTTGCCGCGCCCGCAACTATTGCCCACAGCCTTCGGCGCGAATGTATTCGCGTTCCCGCCTCTGTCGTAGCTGTGCTCTTCCCGCTCTCCGTATCCCGCTTCAGCCGCTTCAGGTCAGCCCTCAACTCGGCGGCAGACTGGCAGCGAACGTCGCGGTCTTTCTCCAGCGCCTTGTTGATGACGTGCTCAAGCCCCGCTGGAATGTCTGGATTCAGGCGAACGGCTGACGCTGGCGCCCGGTTCAGAATCGCATCAAACATCGCGCCGGACGTGTCGCCCCGGAATGGCAGCGTCCCCGTACACATCTCGTACAGCACCGCACCGAAAGAGAACAAATCGGTGCGAGCATCGAGTTCCTTCCCGCGAACCTGCTTCGGCGACATGTAGGCGACCGTGCCCAAAGCACTGCCGGGACTCGTCAGATGTTGCTCTGACTCGATGGTTGCGGCACTCAGGGCAACGCTCTCCGGCTTCAGGGTGACTTTAGCCAGCCCGAAATCGAGAATCTTCGCCTGACCTCGACTCGCGACGAAGATGTTCGCAGGCTTGATGTCGCGATGCACGATACCTTTCGAGTGTGCCGCGTCGAGAGCATCGGCGATCTGGATGCCCAGATCGAGTACCGTTTCGATCTTCATCGGCTTGCCAGCGATCCGGTGCCGGAGCGTCTGTCCCTCCAGCAGTTCCATGGCGATGAACGTTCGCCCATCGGCTTCGTCGATCTCGTGGATAGTGCAGATGTTGGGATGGTTCAGGGAGGACGCAGCCTTGGCTTCCCGCTGAAAACGACAGAGGGCTTGCGCGTCATGGGCGAGTTCGTCGGGAAGAAACTTCAGGGCGACGTGGCGACCGAGCTTGAGGTCTTCCGCCTCGTACACGACGCCCATACCCCCGCCGCCGATCCTGCTGAGGATGCGGTAATGGGAGACCGTATGCCCCACGGGTTGAGAAGGCGTGGACACTGGTCAGGACATGTTAGGCGGGGGCAAGGGGGAGGTCAAACGCAACTGAACCCTCGCGCGGAGCACGCCAATTCACGCCAGCGGAGCGCTTTCGGTGGGAGTGCACGCGAAGCCCGCCGATTGCGGGCGAGTCACGAGCAACTCTAACCTTACAGTCGCGGCACTACTCTGATCATTGATCAGTGGCACGGAGGCCACCGGTCATGAAGCAGAAGCCAAGTTCCAGAAGAAAACGCAGTATCGCCAAATCCGTCCTTCGGTTCCCTGACCTGGAACACGCCAAGGCCGCGGTACTGAACAGCCTTAACTCGACAGACGCAAAGCGGGGTTATTGTCACGCCATCGATGAGTTCGTTGACTGGTATTGCTCGGAACCGCGCTTGGCGTTCAACAGGATCGTGGTCTTGCGGTATCGCTCTCATCTCGAATCGCGTCAACTCGCCCCTGGCACGATTAATCTGCGTCTTGGCGCCGTGCGCAGGCTCGCCTACGAAGCGGCCGATTGCGGTCTTCTCAGCGCCGATTTGGCTGCCGGCATTCGTCGCGTTAAAGGGGTGAAGAAGCTGGGCATCCGCCTCGGCAACTGGTTAACGGCAGAGCAAGGCAATGCGCTTTGGCAAGCGCCGGATCGTCAGCGACTGAAAGGAAAACGTGACCGGGCCTTGCTCGCATTGCTACTCGCGTGTGGGTTGAGGAGGCATGAAGCCGTGGCCTTGACCTTGGATCATCTCCAGCAACGCGAAGAACACTGGGCCATTGTTGATTTGGTTGGCAAGGGAGGCCACATTCGGACGGTTCCCGTTCCCAATTGGGTGCGATCCGAACTGGACGATTGGCTGACTGCAGCCGCCATTGATCGAGGAAGGTTGTTCCGCCGGGTCAACAAGGTAGGAAGGACATGGGGAGATGGGATGACGGTAAAGGCGGTTTGGCACATCGTGAAGGAATCCGCGAAGAGCATTGGAGTGGCGAAGTTGGCGCCGCACGATCTGCGACGGACCTGTGCTCGGCTCTGCCACGCATCAGGAGGCGAGTTGGAGCAGATCCAATTTCTCCTGGGGCACGTTTCTGTGCAGACGACCGAACGCTACCTCGGCTGCAAGCAGCGGATTCGATCAGCCGTCAATGATCGCATTGGCATCGAGCCGAATCCTTGAGTTGGAGTGAGCGGCTGTGGAAGGGTAGCCGAACAACCGCGCCGAATCGTTGGACGACCAAATTGCAACGTGAGGTGCAGGCTATAATGGCGCGCACCGATGGCGCTCACTTCAGGTACCAAACTCGGGCCGTATGAGATCCAGTCTTCGCTCGGCGCTGGTGGCATGGGTGAGGTTTATCGTGCTCACGACACGCGACTCAACCGCGACGTAGCCATCAAAGTTCTTCCTGCGGCTTTCGCCCGCGATCCGGAACGCCTGCGGCGCTTCCGGCAGGAGGCCGAGGCGGTAGCAGCACTCAATCATCCCAATATCCTGGCAATTCATGATTTCGGTGAGCACGAGGGCTCGCCCTATATCGTCACGGAGTTTCTGGAAGGCGAAACTTTGCGGGAACGGCTGCGTCCTGGGGCTATGCCCGTGCGCAAAGCGATTGAGTCTGCCGAGCAGATCGCTCGAGGTTTGGCAGCGGCGCATGACAAGGGAATCGTTCACCGCGATCTGAAGCCGGAGAATATTTTTGTTACGCGCGACGGACGGGTGAAGATTCTGGATTTCGGACTGGCGAAACTGACGCGTTCGGAGACCACAGCCGACGCGGCGACGCTGGCCTCGCAAACCGAAGCCGGCATGGTGCTGGGGACGGTCGGTTATATGTCGCCGGAGCAGGTGAAGGGACTTACAGTCGATCACCGCGCCGATTTGTTCAACTTTGGGGCAATTCTCTACGAGATCCTTTCGGGCAATCGCGCCTTTCATGGCGAGACTTCGATCGAGACCATGAATGCCATCTTGAAGGAAGATCCGCCGGAGCTTACGGTAACAAACCGCGTCCCACCCCTGCTGGAGCGGATCGTGCGGCACTGCTTGGAGAAAAGCGCGGAAGAGCGTTTTCAGTCGGCGCGCGATGTGGCGTTCGCGCTGGGAAGTCTCTCGGGAGGGTCACCATCGGATGCGGCCATGCCCGCGGTCGGCGCGGAACTGAAGCGTGGTTTGGCCGTGCATCACTGGCGTTGGCTGGGTCTCGCGGCGGCAATGGTGTTGCTCGGGCTTTTAGCGATGGGCTTTTGGCCTAGACATCCAGCGCCTGCAGCAGAATTCGTGCAGTTGACCAACGACAGCTACGTCAAGAACAACGACGGATGGCCGCCGCCGGTGCTCGACAATCCGTTGCTCAGCGATGGAACGCGTCTCTATTTCACCGCGGATTTTGGCACGAGCGCCACTCGCGTTACTGCCGCTCAGGTTTCCGTCCGGGGCGGCGAAGTTGCACCCATTCCTCTGGCACTGTCTTCGAGGGGCATCACACTCCAGGGCATTTCCCCGGATGGTAGCGAGCTTTTGGCAGAGACCTTTAACGGGGTGGAAGTAGAAACACCGCAATGGATCGTACCAGCGACCGGCGGCTCCCCGCGACGAGTCGATGACCTTCTTGCTCACGATGTGGCCTGGTCTCCGGACAAGCAGTTGATCGCCTTTGCCCAGGGCGACGGTCTTTTTCTGTTAGATAGCAACAATGTAAAACGACAGATATTCGCTGCCCGTGGGTTCGCTTTCTGGCCACGCTGGTCGCCCGACGGGAAGCGGTTGCGCTTCACCGTGGAAGACTCCTCCAACTTGTCCAGCGAGCTGTGGGAAGTGCACGCTGACGGGACAGGCGCGCGGCCTTTGCTGCCGGGATGGAACAAACCTTCGATTGAATGCTGTGGCGAATGGACCCGCGACGGCCGGTACTATGTATTTCAGACTGGCAGCCTTTCCCAGTCGGATATCTGGGTCGTGGCCGACGGGCTGTTCAGTTCCGCCCGGCCCTTTCCGGTGACATCCGGGCCGCTGAGGTTTTCGTCGCCGTTGCCCTCAGCCGACGGTAAATGGCTCTACATGACGGGCACCCAGCATCGTTACGAACTGGTGCGCCTGAATTCCGTTTCGGGGCTGACGACGCCGGTGACGACTGTTTCATCGGTAGTGAGCATTGACTACTCTCCAGATAGAAAATGGATGGCGTACGTGACGCACCCCGATGGAGTTCTCTGGCGAAGCCGCGCGGATGGCTCTGAGCGGCGGCAATTGACCCATCCGCCCGTCGTTGCCAGCTCGCCGAAGTGGTCGCCTGATGGCCAGCAGATCGCTTTCGCCGCGGTGCGGATCGGCCAGCCCATGCAGATCGAGCTGATCTCCGCCGAAGGCGGTACGCCACGCGAGGTTTATCCGGAAGGCCGGAATCAGGGGTCTCCGGCCTGGTCTGCGGATGGGCAGTCACTCATCTTTGGCAGATTGCCTTGGCTGGAGATTGGCCACAAGGTCCCGGTTCGACTGGCAAAATTCGATTTCCGCACCCGTCAGCTTACCGAAATTCCAGGGTCAGAAGACATGTTCCTACCTGCCATGTCACCGGATGGCAGGTTCCTGGCGGCGCTGCATGCGTCCGAGAGCCATGTGGCGATTTATGAGTTGGCCACAGATAAGTGGGCAGTCCTGGAGCAGGACAGCGCATATCGGCCTGTGTGGGCTAGGGATTCCAGCGCGATCTTCATCACTCACCACCAAGAAGTCCAGCGCTACCGTCCGATCGCTCGGAAGATCGAATCCATCGTCCAACTACCGGACACGGGGCAGAGCTTTGGAGCATTCGGAGCGTTTCTTGAGGCGTTTGATTTTCTGGCGATCGGGCCAGATGACGAGTTGCTGTGGGTTCGCGACCAGCGTTCGTCGCAAATCTATGCCATGAAACGTCGGAGTTGGTAGCTTCGCCTTCGACGGTGGGGATTGGCGGCAAGTTCGAGCTGGGTGCGCGGTTGTGGAAGGTTTGCCGACTAACCGGGGGTATCTCGCCACGTCCGCTGGTGAACGATCGTAAAGCAAGTTGTTCTGGCTTCGAGATGCTCCTGCCAGAGTCATCCATCGCCCCGATGTCATCGGCGAGAAAGGCGAGTGCGTAGAGATGGTCGTGAGATTGCCAATCTTCGAGTTTTCGTGCTCGCGCCTCACGAATGATCTGCCGCGCTTCATCGAACCGTTGCAAGGCAAGGGCGTAGCTGGCGAGAACGTCGTACAAAACCGCTTGATCCGGTGCAAGCCGGAAAGCTTGCGTCGCCGTCTCCGCCGCTTTCTCATACTGCCCCAGTTCACCGTACACAAACCCCAAATTGCCATAGGCTTCGGATTCCCGCGGGTAGCCCTGAATGCGCTCCTGATTTACCTGGACCGTCTTATTCAGTCCGCCGGTTACATGCCCATAGTAGTAAGCAGTGATCGCCAGACGTTCCCGTTCACTGGCATGCTCCCGCAGCTGAAAAGCCCTGGTGAAGTACTCGCTGCCTCGCTCCGGTTGGCTAAGACGGTAGTAGTCGTAGCCCACTGCCCGGTAGCCCATGGCAAAATTCGGATCAAGCTCTATGGCACGTTGATGGTAAGGCAGGGCCGCGGCAGCGCCTTTCTCGTCGTTCGCTCTCAAGCCAAGGCTGTACGCTTGCAGAGCTTCCAGCGAAGGTGTGGTGGCTTGTTCGAGCGGAACATCAAGCTTCTGCACAGTAGCCAGCGATTCTCCCAACTCGCCGCGAAGCTTGGCTGCCGCCTCGCCCAATATGTTCAACACCTTCTCCTTGGACGCTGCGGTCACCTGCTCCTCGGCGAGCGTATCTCCGCTCTGGCAATTCACCGCCTTAAGCCCTAGCACATATTCGCTGCCCAGACTACCAATCGACCCGACGATATATGCCTTGCTGCCTGCCCGCAGGCAGACCTCGCGGACTATTTCAGACGTGAGTTTCGTGTCAGTCGGACGGGTCAGGGTCAACGGCGTCAGAGGCCGAATGCACTCCCGTTTGAGCGACTTATGCCAGCGTTCGATTTTTCCGTTCGACTGCGGGTAAAACGGCGAGGTGCGCACGTGCGTCATCCCCGAGATACGAATGAACTCCTTGAAGTCCCGCGCGATAAACTGCGGTCCGTTGTCGGAGATGATCCGCGGCTTGGCGTCCGGGTACTTCTCCTTGGCTCGTTCCAGAATCCTCTCGATGTCCGCTTCCTTCATCGACTCTCGCAAATCCCAATGCACCAGAAAACGACTGCACCCATCCAGCACGCTGCATAAGTAATAGAACGTGCCCGACAGGTTGATATAGGAAACATCGACATGCCAGTGCTGGTGCGGCTCGAGCGGCTGTTCGAAGCCGGTGCCCTTGCGCGACGACTTACCTTTCCAGCGCGCCAGCAGTCCCGCTTGTTTCAGCACGCGCCATACGCTCGCCGGACTCACCGCTACCACGTCGTGATCCAGCATCATGAACGTGAGCCGCCGATACCCTTCCAAGGGATTCTTCAGGTGGAAGCTGATGATGGCTTCTTTCTCCCACGGCTCCAACCAGAAATCTCGGGGTACCCAGCCGTTGTGCTCATTCACTCGTCCATAGCGCTGCCGCCAGTTGTAAAACTCGCTCACCGTCACCCCCAGCCAATGAATGAATCGTCCGACGCTGATCTCGGTCTTCTCCGACCAGCGCCGAACGAAATCCACCACCTGGTCCCGCACATCGTGCGGCACCCAAGTCGCGGTCAGAGTTCCCCAAGGCTTTTTCTTAACGCGATGTGCTCCGCCATCAGCTCGGCCAGGACCTCGTCCTTGGTCTGCACCTTCTTCTCTAAGAACTCAATCCGTTTCTGCTTCTCCTCCGCCTGGCGGCGAGGATGTTCCGTCGTCTGGAAGGCGGCGGCTCCGTTCTCGAAGAACTCTTTCTGCCAGCGGTAAAACACGGTGGGTTGTAGCCCCAGTTCCTCACACAGATCGGAAACCGGGACCTTGTCTAAAAGATGGCGCCGCAGAATGCCCAGAAGCCTAGCCTTGAAATTGAGCAAGCTACCTCTTCTTACTCTTTCAGGTTCCCTGAACTAAGTCGGCCCATCTGAACTTTCTCCCCTTAGATTTCTCCAAGGAGGAACTACGTTATGACCCTATTGACCCGTTGGGAGCCCTTCCGTGAGTTTTCCACCCAGCAAGACCGCATGAACCGTCTGAACCGTCTTTTCCGTGAGTCGTATAGCCCCGAAGCCCCGGAAGAGGCGTTAACAACCACCTGCTTCGCACCGCCCGTGGACATCTACGAAGACGAGCACAACATCACTCTGAAGATGGAAGTGCCGGGCATCGACGAAAAAGACATTGATGTCCGCATCGAGAACACCACGCTCACCGTCCACGGAGAGCGCAAGATCGAGAAGGAAGAGAAAGAGGAGAACTTCCGTCGCGTCGAGCGGCAGTACGGAAGCTTCACCCGCTCGTTCACGCTGCCCAGCTCCGTCGATTCCGGGCAAGTGAGCGCCCACTATGATAAGGGCGTGCTGAAAATTAACCTTGCCAAAAAGGCGGAAGCCAAGCCCAAGCAGATCAAGGTTAATGTTGGCAGCGAGAAGACCCTCGAAGCCAAGGTTCACGCCAAGGCTGCGTAAGAACAGTCACAAGAGAAATGGGAGGCGCTTGGGTGCCTCCCGTTTGTTTCTCCCGGTCTAATCCACGCAGTTTCTCGACTATCAGGTAGTCAACTCCGACATCGAAGCCGAACGCGATCATCTGCGGGTACCGTCGAAACTCGCGGTGCCCAGGGATTGCGTACATCGAGTATTGGCTGTCCCGACTCCCAAGCCAGCTGGCAATGATCGTGCGATTTCTTGAGATTGCCTTCAATAAACGAAGCGGATCTTGCTTAAGTGCTGGGTCAAAGAGAATCTCTGTGTCATCAAGAATGACGCAGTCGCCCTGCACCTCCGCAACCATTTGTTCTAGCAGAGTAGGAAGCTCAATGACCCTCTGCCGTTCTGTGAGGTCCAAGAGACGGCGCCCCAGATCAATCCCAACATTGACCACTGGATATCCTTCGTCATCGGACAATGCCCGCAGTGCCGCCGTCTTCCAGCTACTTGTTGAACCCACAACTAGCAGCAAACGATTGTATAGTTCGGATACACCCTCCAAGCCGTTGCGGATTTCGCCCGCCAATATCTGTGCTTTCATCAAAATGAACATCGTACTCAGTCGCCGCACTCAGCTCAGACCTGTCCCAACGTCTGAACGGTCCATCTCCTGCCTCGCAAGAGCGACCCAACCAGTTCTGCCGTAAACCGTTCTTTCCCAGCGAATTAGCATACAGCACCGCCAGCAAGAATTGTGCATGTGCCCGACCGTAGTAGGCATTCGGTGGCTCCGCGGTATTTTCTCCACTGCGTCCTCTTCCGGGTGGACGCCGCTTGGCCGCGTCTCGGACGGGCGTTTCGGACTGCGCCGGTTTCGCGCCAAACTAACCCCTAACCCGGTCGAGTAGCCGGGCGGGATTGCTCCCGCCCAGCCCTCTAAGAACCGTGCATGAGAGTTTCCCCTCACACGGCTCAAGCCTTTCAAACGCCTGTCTGACGAGACGCGGAAACGATATGAACCACGAGGCGACGGTGGAACCAAACACCTCGGAACAAAAATACTGTTCCAGGACGGAGCGGTCGAACCTCAGCGGGCACGGGTGCAACCCCGAGTACGCTGCGAAAAGTACGACTCCCACACCGGATCATAAGGATGCGCATCCCTCTGAACCTTGATGTGTCTCCGAATGGGCACATACACAGCGCGGAAGAGCCAGACCGTTTCCGGGCCTGAGCCTTCCTCGTTGTTCGTGCCGAAGAACCACCATGATCGATTTCCGCGACGGCCGAAGTACTTGCGCATGGTCCAGTCGCTCGTCTTCATGGGGTGTCTTCGACGTGCCCACTGCCATAGTGCCCTGAAGATGGCGTCATCCACCTGGGCGAAGACTCGCTTGCTGACAACGTGCCGGTGATAATTTGCCCATCCCTGGATTCTGGGATTAAGACGCGTTATCAACTGGGCTGCTGTCAGAGACTGCGAGTCCCGAATGACTCCACGGACGCCCTCCAACAAAACACGAATGCTCTTGCGAGAGGGTTTAATGAGCAGCTTTCTATTTCTGTACTTGCGCACATTCTGTCCGAGGAAGTCAAAGCCATCCTTTATATGTGTGATGACCGTCTTGTCCGGCGAAAGTTCGAGCCCTCGCTCGCGCAGGAACCGCTCGATAAGGGGCTTGATCTCCCGCTCCAGCAGTTCTTTCGTTCTGCCGGTAACAACGAAGTCATCCGCGTACCGGACGACGTTCACACAGAGGTATTCGCCGCGTAATCTTTTCGTCGGCGGATATTTCTCTCGCAGACCTTTTTCGAGGCCGTCTAGTGCCAGATTGGCCAGCACCGGCGAGATAATCCCTCCTTGTGGCGTTCCTTCGTCCGTTTTATAAAAGACCTGCTTTTCCAGGTAGCCCGACTTCAGCCATTTACGAAGAATCTCCTTATCCATAGGAACATGAGACAGGAGCCATTCATGACTGATTCGGTCGAAACAGCTCTTGATGTCACCTTCCAGTATCCATTGCGGATTTGATCGAGTCAGTATCGAGAAGCACTGTTCGATCGCATCCGCGCAGGAACGCCGCGGACGGAACCCGTAGGAGTTCGGGTCCGCAGTGGTCTCCGCCACAGGGTCCAAGGCGAGCAGGTACAGCGCTTGCATCGCTCGGTCCTTCATGGTGGGGATTCCCAGCGGGCGCATCTTGCCGTTCGATTTCGGGATGTACACACGACGAAGCGGCTGCGGATTATAGCCGCGTTGCTTCAGATCGTGAACAGCCCGTGCCTTCTTCTCCGGCGTGTTCCATAAAACTCGATCCACGCCAGCCGTCTTTCTACCTCGATTCGTCGTCACTCGGCACACGGCCAGTACTTTGCCGCTGTACGAGTGGGTCAGCAGCCGTTGCAAGGCTTTCACCTTGCCCCATCTGCCTTCCTTCGTTGCCTTCACGATACGTACCTGGAGCCGACGCACATTCCCGGAGAGTTTCAGTCCCGCAAGGGAGTCCCACTCGTCAGGTTTGCGTGAAGCCGCACCAACAGTGTTCACTGTCGTCATCTGCCTTGCCTCAGGTGTCGGTTAATCAAGTTCTCTCGTGACGAAAGACCCGAGGGAAGTGGGCTCGTTTCACGCCGGATCATGTCGCTCTCGCTCAATCCGTATCCGCTCTATTACCGAACGGCATTTGCTTTTTCCCTCATCCTCTACCCGCACCGCCTTGGTCGACCTCACGGTCTCCTTACCCTCGCGGGAGCGATACGGGCTTACCCTGTTTCACTTGGACGACCTAGCAGGGAGGGTCCTCTTTCTACGCCGGCAGCGTTGTTTGCCCATGACGGAGGAGTCAAAAGCCCCCGTGCCCGCTGCAATCAAGGCCGATTAGCATCTTCAGCCTTTTGGATGGCTCACGACGCTTACAAGAGTTCACATGTGTTGACCGCTCCTGCTAAACCCTAGCGCCTTTCCACCTCGATGCTGGCAGTTCCACCGTCGCCTCACGGTCTCAGTGGCAACCTACCGGTTGCGGCTTACGTTATCAGAGGGCTTCGGACGGTTCGTTACCTCGCCGCCCTCGCCTCTTAGGGTACTGTCGATGGGACAACAGGTCTGATCAAGAGCATCTCGTCAGACAGTCGTTCCAAGTAACTTCAGGTCGCACTTTGGCACTCACCGCGCTTTCACTCACGCCCTGCCACCCTCCTTCGGCCTCCGTTCTGTCCCTTTCACCGTTCCGCCTTGTTTCTTCCCGCTGCCGCTCAAGTGAAGAAAGAAACAAGCCGGAACCGGCAGAAAGATGGGATGAGAAGGCGCCAGCGTGCCGTGGTAGAACGCTGGCTAGGAGGATTTCCAATGGCAAAGAATGGAACGTTGGCTAAGAGCCAGGAGCTGCAACCAAGCTTTCAAACGAGAACAGAGCAAATCACGATTGGAATCGATCTCGGAGATCGTTTCAGCCACTGCTGTGTGCTGGGACCCGATGGAAAAGTACTGACCGAGGGCCGTCTGCGATCTACGCCCGAGACGATGGCTCGTCATTTTCAAGATCTTCCGCCATCGCGCATCGCCATCGAGGTGGGAACTCACTCCCGGTGGGTGAGCCAACTACTCGGGCAGTGGGGCCACGAGGTAATCGTAGCTAATCCACGCAATCTTCGAATGATTGCAGACAGCATTCGCAAGTCGGACCAGATCGACGCGCACATGCTTGCCGGGCTCGCGCGTGTCGATCCCAAACTGCTCTCTCCGATCGTGCATCGCAAACAGGAAATCTACCCTGACCTCATACAGTTGAAAGCTCGCGATCTCTTGGTCAAGAACAGAACGCGACTCATGAATGCCGTGCGCGGCGTTCTGAAGTCCGTCGGACTGCGCATGTCTCCTTCCGGGACATCTTGCTTTCCAAGCAAAGCGGCGATGTGCATCCCTGCTGAGCTGAAGTTGAGCTTGACTCCGTTGCTAGAGACCATCTCACATCTGAACAAACAAATCTATTCCTTGGACAAAGCAATTGAAAGCACGGCGCAGAATCGCTACCCAGAGACCAATCGGCTCCGCCAGATAAGCGGAGTGGGGTCGATCACAGCGCTGCAGTACGTGCTTACTATAGGCGACCCCGGCCGGTTCGCTCATTCCAGAGACGTACCTGCATATCTCGGGCTGACGCCACGTCGCCACCAGTCCGGCTCGGTCGAGCAACAACTGAGAATCAGCAAAGCCGGCAACAAACAGCTCCGCTCTCTGCTGGTTCAGTGTGCGCAATATCTGTTGGGACGTTTTGGCCCGGACAGTGACCTCAAACGCTGGGGTACTCGAATGTTCGAGCGGGGTGGAAAAAATAGTAAGAAGCGAGCCATTGTAGCGCTCTGGCACGAAGGTTTCCATAGAAAGAAAATCGGTTCCAACACTCGACCCCTTCGGGGAAAAGCATTGGGACCAATCGGATCGTGCTGAGGCAAATCGCGCAGTGCAAGCATAGTCCTGCCCTGAGAGGCTGGCAGGACGTTTTTCTGGTGGGCACTCCAAGCTCACTGGGGCATGGACTCAACGCAGCAGCCGCCTAGCCCAGTGGCGCGGTCAGCCCTTGATCGTCTTCGTGCCTTGGCACCCCAGCGGCGGATTTCAACTTCTTACTCCCCTAGATGGCATCCACTTTCGCCCGGACTTCGTGACTCCTTGCCTTCGCCAGATACCGCATGGTTGACTCAAGGGGTCTCGAAAAATTGAGGTTGCTTTTAAGGGCAGGTGGCCGAGATATGTTTCATCGCGGTCACCTTCATGTAGTGAGGGGCCTTCGGCACGTCCTTGTTTTCCTTCATCGCTTCTTCCTCGGAAACTGCCGTGCCGGTGAGTTCCACCTTATGGCCGACGTGTGCCGCTAGATTCGCAGTCGACGACACAATTCCCACGGTCTTAGGTCCCTTTGCCAGATCGGTGAGGATGTAAGAACCGGGTGTGGGTCCAGCCTTCAAACAGCCGGTCATGCTGTGAACTTTGGGACCTTCTTGGGCCTTAACGCCCTGAGGAAACAAAAGCACGCTACAGAGCATCAAACCCACTACGACTGAAAGTTTCATAACCACCTCCTGAGCCGGAATTTCCGATTTAGACCGATGCCCCGCATCGTACGCTCCTCCTGCCCTCTAAACAACGAATGGGCCACCAGAGAGCTGCCTCCGTCCACCTCGGCTTCGACAACAAATTCGTCGCCCTCTTTCGTGACGGAACCCTTCGCGGAGAGTTGGTCGAGAGCCTGCCGGATCGTTCGGGCGTCGGAACGGTTGATCCGTGCTTGAAGCTTGAGCTTCATCTGGGACAGTCAATCCTGCTGCGGAGATTTCGGGGAGTCTGGCAGTAGATCGGATCGCTATCGACCGTCAGTTCGCCTCGAAGCGCACCTGTTGGAACACGGCGCTGCTCTTCGCGACGTTCCCGTAGATGGCCACACCGAACATCACACCCTCATCCTCCTGAAACTGGCGATGACCGCGATATCCGGACGCCATCTGCTTACCGTCAATCCACAAGCTCGCAGTCCTGCTCACATGGTCGTAGCGCAGTTCATAAGTGTGAGGGTGCACCACGTCGGCCACGCCGGCAAACTCGATCTTCTCGTCCAACTCGATTGTCGGAGAAATCTGCTTCGTCAGGCCGACAAAGTAGCGACTCCCTTCCTGCAATAATTCAATATCGAACCGCGGCCCCTTGCCCGCGAAGTCAACGTCTGCAAATCCCCCGCCGCTTTCCAGCGCGCAAACGCACGTGAGCGTCCAATCCCTGTCCAAGGCGAACTCCTTCTCCTCCGCGCTCAGCATGCGCGTGTAAAAATTCTGATCATCGGTCACAAGCCTCCACCGATCCCATCCATTCGTCTCGCGGTTATGAATCGTATGCGGATAGTGTCCATCGGACCTGACCAACTTAAATCCCTCGTCCAGCGGATCAATCGCGCCTTCCTTTTGAATGAGGATCGAGCGGATGGGGATTCCGCTGGTTGACGCGTGCGCCTTTGCCTTGTTGGTGGCGAAGAATCGGGAGACAACAAAGGCGAGAACTAGAATCCCTGCCCCTGTCCTGAAAACGAGTCCAGCTTTCCTCCACCAGCCTCTCTGTCTCAGGTCATCAACCACTGCTGCCGGGACACCCGTCTGAGCGTCGGTGGACGGAGCAGCGAAAGCAACCGGAAGACTGTCCCACATGACCACAGGAACAGTGATCCGGTATCCCCTCCCGCGATGGGTTTCGATCACATCATCCCCAAGCGTTTTCCGCAGCACGGATATGTTTCTGGCTAGGCTTCCATCACCCACGTAGCAGTCCGGCCATATGCGAGCCAGCAACCCTTCCTTATCAACGACCCTCCCACGCGCTTCCACTAGCACAACAAGGGTGTCGAATTCCTTTGGAGTCAGCGCCAAGGGCTGCCCGTCCCGGCTCAATAATCGCTGCGCTGGATCCAGACGAAAGTGATCGAATGTGAAAACTGATGTGCTCGTATCGGCCATGGAGACGCCGGGAATTTCGCGTTTTAAGAAAACTTTAAGATTGCGGTAAGGACAGCAGAACACCAATTTCCCTAGATTAATCTCCGAGACCGCTGTTTCCGTCACCGGTTCCCCCAACCGGCGGAGAGCGAAGCCCACGCACTAGGATTCTAGCCTTGGCTCTAAGCCAAGGCAAGGGCACCTGTGTTGGGCAACGCTGCTCGAGAAGTCTCGCCCATACTACGCCCTTAAGGAGAGCTGCAATGAATTGCCCTGATTTCCAGAACACGCTTTCAAGAGCGCTGATTTTGGTAGCACTGAGGCTGGCCGTCGGGGCCGCCGATGCCCAGTCGTATTCTGTGGTCTACAACTTCGGCACGAATGTCGGCGACCCGGCAACGCCGTTTTATTCAGGGATCATCGCGCAAGGCAGAGACGGTAACTTGTACAGCAGCACGAGCGCGGGCGGAGCAAATCCAAATTACGGGGCCACGTATGTGGTTACCCCAGCCGGGGCGCTGACAGTGCTATACAACTTTGGTCCGTATGGTTCGCCAGCCTACCCGAATGGCGGTCTCACCCTGGGGAGCGACGGCAATTTCTATGGGACCACGTCCGACGGTGGAAATCCCGGTTACGGAACGGTTTTTCAAATTCCCCCAACTGGCGGCGTAACCTATCTCTACAACTTTACGGACGGCGCCGACGGAGCGGTTCCGTACGCTCCTCCCAACCAGGGCGCCGACGGAAACTTCTATGGCACCACCAGCGGCGGCGTCGCAAACGGCTCTATCTACAAAATCACGCCATCAGGAACCTTAACTGTGCTGTATGCGTTTGACGGTACTCATGGCAGCAGTCCGCCGGACCCACTGATCCAGGGCACGGATGGAAACTTCTACGGAACGACTATGTTTGGCGGCACGAACGGCGCCGGAGTGGTCTTCAGGATTACGCCCGCGGGGAAACTCACCGTCCTCTACAACTTTGATGGCACGCATGGCGATCTTCCCGTGGGCCCGCTGGTGCAGGGCAGCGATGGCAATTTCTACGGAACGACCGAGGCTGGTGGCGCATTTTTGGACGGCGTCATTCTCAAGATGACGCCCACAGGCAAACTCACTGTGCTGCACAGTCTCAATATATCGACGGAGGGAGCTGCTCCATTCGGTGGGTTAGTGCAGGCGACGGATGGCAATTTTTATGGCACCACCAACCAGAACGGGCCGGGTAACACCAACTGCCCCAGCGGTTGCGGTACCATCTTCAAAATCACGCCCAAGGGCAAGTTCTCGCTGGTCTACAGCTTCGACCAAACCACCGGCGCAATTCCGTATTCCACGATCATGCAGCACACAAACGGGTTGCTTTATGGAACTGCCTCACAAGGTGGCGTGGCGAGCAATTGCCCATTCAGCAGTTGTGGGGTGATCTACAGTCTGAACATCGGAGCGGCGCCGTTCGCCGCCCTGGTTTCTACCTCTGGCAAGGTCGGAGCCAAGATCGGCATCCTCGGGCAGAACTTCAGCAAGTCTTCGGTAGTAACGTTCGGCAGCTTAGCGGCTACTACCGTCGCGGTGACCGGCACGACATTCTTGCAAGCGACCGTACCCAGCGGAGCCACCACCGGCGCTGTAACCGTCACCACGACAGCGGGAACCCTGACCAGCAGCAAGACCTTCCGCGTGACGCCTCAACTGAAAAGCTTTACGCCCACCAGCGGCGCCGTAGGGTCCGTCGTGACCATTACCGGGGTGAGCCTGACTCAAACATCAAAAGTGGCGTTTGGCGGCGTGGCTGCGACCAGCTTCACCGTTAATTCCGACACGCAAGTGTCTGCCACCGTCCCTATCGGGGCGAAAACGGGAAAGATTGTCATCAGCACTCCGGGGGGCACAGCTTCGAGCACTACGAATTTCACAGTGACGACGTAGGTTGATCTTAGAAGGCGGTTGGATTGCCGAGTTAGAAAAACAAGCCCAGAATTCCATGTCATTGAATCGCTGATTCTCTGGTACCGTGTCAGTGATGCTCGCGCCAGCCGATTGCAGGGACCTAACTTGTTGAGACTTACGCTGACCGCCCCCTGCCTTCTGTGTAACTCTGGCCGGGGCCAGCGTGGGCGGTCTGTTGGGCAACGGCGACGTGATCCGGCCACGGCACCGAACGACCGCAATGTCGCCGGTTCTGGAGACTTCCAGACTTAGAGTATCTAACAAAACCTCCGCTCTCGACCGGCAAGAAGGGTCGTCCCAAGAAAATCACTGAAGCTTTGCGCACTCTCACTTGGGGTTCATGCGCGAGAAGAGCCGCCCGAGACGGAGCGGCTTTTCTATGCTTTTCGCTTGCTACCGCTTCTACTGCGGAGGTGCGGGGCGCTTGCAGCGACGACGCGCAATCGGTCTTAGCGTTGCGTCGCGGCCGCCGCGTGGTAGCCGACCGTTTGCTCCGGCCCTGCTCCAAACAGTTCCGGATGCAGGTAGTGGCCCTGATCCTGCGGCGGCTTGTCTTCCTCTACCTGGACGCGGTGGGCGTTGGCGTAGGCGTCCTGGCGAATGCCCGTCACTTGCCAGGAAACTTTCACGTTGGGTTTGTCGGTGCGGATCGTGAACCGGTTATGGCTGACCTCGGAAGCGACGATGGCCTGCGCGAACTGTCCGATCACGGTCAACTGGTAGCGGAAATCCCGGTTAAGCGCCTCGAACCAGTCGGGCAGAGTGACCGTTGCCAGCCCCGAGCCGTCCGTGTTGATGTTGCCGTTGTAGACATTCATCATGTCGGGCGATTCCACGAACGAGTGATAGAGATACTTGTTCGCGGGATCGAGTGGATGGTCGATCTTGAACGTGCCGGCCGGTTTGCTAAGCGTGCCGGTGACATTAAGATTCGCGATTGAAACAGTCCCGCTGAAATTTGCCCCGCCGTTGACGGTGAAAGTTGCCGGATTGGACGCGCTGCCGAAGATCACGGTGGGCGGCGGTGTCAAGCTGGGGGCTTCTACATCCAGGGTAGCCAGCGGCGTGGACGTGCCAATGCCTACTCTCGCACTCTGACATGCGGGTAGACTGTTAGCGCTGCATCCGTTCAAGTTGGCGATGCTGCCCAGAACCAGCGCGTTGCTGGCCCCCACCACCGCGTTCGAACCGATCGCGCTGGCGTTGCTGAAAGTTCCGGAGGAGAATGCGGCGCCCGCACCCACCGCAGTATCATTGGACCCGGTCAGATCAGTGAAATCGACCGTCTGTCCGGCACTGTACCCCATGGCGGCGTTGTAGTTGCCCAAGGTGTTCTGCGACAGACTGTTCGCGCCACTGGCGGTGTTGTATGCGCCCCCGGTGTTGTTGGACAACGACTCTACCCCGATCGCTGTATTTGAAAAAGGGATTCCCGAGGTCCCGGTTCCCACCACGTTCAGCGCGTGCAAGCCGACGGCGGTGTTGAAATCGGCTGGAAGAAAATTGCCGGTCTTCTCCCCGGCATATCCAAGAAACGCGCTGTCCTGAGAAGAGGAACCCGATTCATAGGCGAACGCGTTGGTGGTGTTTCCAGAAAGATAGAGGCCGCCCGTTGCACTCAGCGTCGAGCCGGATATGGCTCCACTCGCCGTAACGCTGCTGGCCGTAATGGCGGTAAAGGTGTTGGTGCCCGTGAAGGTGTTGGTGCCCCCCAGTTGTGGAACCACCGAGGTATCGATGGACAAAGTGCCGCTGCCGGTGATGGGCCCGCCAGTGAGGCCGAGTCCGGTGGCCACGCTGGTCACGGTGCCGCTGCCGCCACCACCGCCACCGCCGCAGCCGGTGCAAGTGACTGTGCCCGACACGGTCAGGTTGCCCGTGATGGATGTGTTGCCGCGGACATCCAGCGTGGCCTGCGGCGTGGGCGTGCCGATGCCAACGCTAACACTGCTACACGGGGAAAAACACCCGTCTTGTCCGCCGATGCTGCCCAGAACTATCGTGTTGTCTTGAGCGACATAAGCGTTGGCTCCTATTGCGGTTGCGTTGTTACGGGTTCCCGTGTTGAGTTCGGCAAGGTAGCCCAGCAGCGTGTTGCCCGAACCCGTGACCGCGGAAGAATCCGCAGTCCACCCAGCCGACACGCCCAACGCCGTGTTGTTGGAGCCTCCGGTAACGTTGTTGAGCGAGTAGCTGCCGATCGCCGTGTTGGAACTGGAGTTTGTAGCGGTGTAGAGGGCCTGGTAGCCGTTCGCCGTGTTGTAATTGCCCTGCGCGTTGTATAGTGCCTGAACGCCAGCCGCAGTGTTTCCTACTGCGCTAGATCCTCCGGCTAGGTTGATGAGATTGAGAGTATTGAGCGCCTGGACGCCGAGAGCTGTGTTCAGAGATCCCCCGCCCGGCATGTTTGCGAGCGCTTGCACGCCAACACCGGTATTCTGAGAAAACGGATTACGAGTACTATATTGGTTTGAGTCACCTGCGAACCCGAGAAAGGTGTCTCCAAAATTTGGAAAACCAGTGTCGCCGAAGGCGAATGGAACTTCGCCGAAGTAGATGATAGACGGTCCGCCACCCCCAACGTTGATGTTGCCGTTGACGTCCAACGTGGCCTGGGGCGAAGTCGTGCCGATGCCGACGTTGCTGTTCGCGATCTGATACACGTTGGAACTAGTCACCGTGTTGGGAGTGGAAGAGAACAGCGGTAGAGAATTCGCCGTGATGGTGCCCGTTTCAGTGATGCCGCCGCCCCCGCCACTCACCGCAGCGCAAGCCCACCCGCTGCCTGTCATTTGGAGGACCTGAAGGTTGCCGCAGGTGGGCAGGCTCAGATTCACACTTCCCGTTCCGGTTTCCACCAGTCCCCCCCCGGACACGGTCACGGACGAGACCGTGTTGGGGAAGGTCTGCGTCGAGAGAAATCCGACCGTCGATCCGAACGTCGCCGCTCCGGTGAAGCTCGCAGTGCCGTTCACCGTGAAAGTTCCAGGAGTAGACGAACTGCCGAAGAAGTTGACCGACGGCGTTCCACTGAGCGCTTCGACATCCAGGTTGGCCAGCGGCGCGGTCGTGCCAATGCCAACCATAGCGCTCTGACATGCGGGCGTCGCCGATGGGTCGCATCCGTTGAGACCCGCGATGCTGCCCAGCACCAGGGCATTGCTCTTGGTCACATCTGCGTAAGCACCAATTGCGGTGGCATAGTTGAGCGGAGTTGTGACGGAATGGTCGGGCCCGGCGAAGTATCCGAGCCCTGTGTTGTAGCTGCCCGCAGAGTTGCGGTAAAGCGAATAAGCCCCACTCGCCGTGTTGTCGCTGCCCGTGGTGTCATAGAGCGCATTTGCTCCGCTGGCGGTATTGTTGGAGCCTACAGTGTTGGTGGAAAGGGCGGCATATCCGTTGGCGGTGTTGTAAGTGCCTTGGAACCCGTTGCTACAGCCGCCCGAGCAATTGGAGTAGAGCGCGAAAACCCCGCTAGCCGTATTATCGGAGCCCGTATAGGCGCCACCAACAAGGCCGCCTTGATTTTCGTAAAGCGCGAATGCGCCACTGGCAGTGTTGTCGTAGCCCGTGTTATTCAAAAGAGCCTGGTAGCCGCTCGCAGTGTTGTATTCCCCTGTGCTCCCGTTGGTTCCGTTCCCAGCGAAGCCGAAGAACGCGTTGGCGCTCGTGTAGGAACCATAGCCGAACAGGTTGCTCCCGATCTGGAAGCTGCTGCCCGTCACTACCCCGGCCGCGGTCAAATTCGCGCCCACTGTCTCAGAGCCGGTGACCGTAACGCCGCCCTGGAAGTAGCCGGCAATCCCGCCGGGCAGCGTGTTCTCGGCGACGACGCCGTAGCCGGACGCACTGGCCGTGGAGAAAAATCCGCCGTCTCCGCCGGTGGCGCTGAAGTTCTGGCCCACGACTGCCGTGCCTTGCGAGCTCTGGGTGGAGAACGATCCGCCGTTCGTCCCGAAGCCGGTCGTAGCCGTGTTGTTGCCGAACACCGTGCTACTGCCTACGGTGTTGTTGGCAAAATTCACCGCCCCGGTGAAGTTGGCCGTGCCATGGACATCCAGCGTGTATTGCGGCGCGGTCGTGCCGATGCCGACGTTGACGCTGACGCAGTTATATTGCGAGGTGCAGTTACCCTGCCCCGCGATGCTGCCCAGCACCAGGGAATTCGGTTGGGTCACATCCGCGAAGGCTCCGATGGCGGTGGCGTTGTTCAGGGCAGTTGTGACGGTTGAGTCCGGCCCTGCGCCGGCTCCCAACGCGGTGTTGTAGCTGCCCGTGGTGTTAAAGGCGAGGGCGGTAACGCCGCTGGCTGTGTTGTAGTTGCCAGTGGTGTTATTGAAGAGCGCTAGGACGCCGCTGGCTGTATTTGCATAGCCCGTGGGGTTGTTGCCCGTGGCGCCCTGGTTGTTTAGGAGGGCCGCATAACCGGTGGCGGTATTGAATTGGCCCGCCATGGTGGAGTTCCCGGCGAAGCCTAGGAATGCATTCTGACTGATAGGGGAGCCGAAGGCGAACGGGGTTTCACCGATGTTGAAGCCGGTCGTGGCATTGACCGCACCCGTCACATCCAGCGCCGCCTGAGGCGTCGTCGTGCCGATGCCGATGTTGAGGTCGCTCTGAAACACGTTGGAACTGGTGACCGAATTGAGGGTCGCGAACAGCGGCAGAGAATTCGCCGTGCCCGTTCCGGTGATGCCGCCGCCGCTGCTCGGCGCGGCGCATCCCCACCCAGTAGCGCCCATTTGAAGTATCTGCCCGCTGGCGCATGGAGTGAGCGACACCGTGGCCGTGCTCCCGCTGGGCGTCACGCTAATGGGCGAGGTTCCGACCACACTGCTGATACTGCCGGTGCCCGGAAAGTTCTGACCCGAAGCGAAAGTGATCACACCATTGTTTGCGATGGAAAGCACGCTCTGGGGGGTCGCGTTGCCTTGCGAATACAGCAGGTTCAGGTTTCCCGATGAGTTGCTGGCACCATTGTTTTGCGGCACTGTCTGAAACGCGAACTGCACCGACTGCGCAACGCTTCCGTTGAACGCGGAGCCCGTCAGATTGAAGGGATTGGAGGCGAAGCCGGTGGCAGACGTCGCAGTGCCCAAGGCGGGGAGCGTCACTCCCGCGGAGGTAAGTCCGCCGTTCAGAGTCATGTTGCCGGAGCCGTCCACATTGAGTTCGGTCGTGCCGTTGATCTGCGCATTGAAGATGTTGTTGCCGGTGAGCCCGTTGAATTGGAAACCCAGGCAGCCGGTCCCGGCGCTGAGGAGACAATTTGAGGTGACAGCTGCTCCCGGAGAGACGTCCATGTTGAAGATCGACGGTCCCCCGACGTTGAGTGTGCTGCCGATGCCGGCGATGTTCAGATTCCCAGTAATGGTTTGATTGCCCACGAAGTTGTTGCTTCCGGTCAAACTCGGGAAGTTGTAGCCGGCGACTCCATTGAGCGATGCCGCGTTGACGTTGGTCAGTCCGGCGCCGTTGCCGGTGAACGACAAGGCTGAGATGTTGCCGGTGAAAATGTTGTTGGTCGCACCCAACTGCGGCACTACGTTCGAATCGATGTTCAAGGTGCCGGTGGTAGTGATGGGGCCTCCCGTAAGACCGAGGCCGCTGCCCACGCTGGTCACGGTGCCGCTGCCCGTCCCGCTGCCGCCGTTTAGTACGATCTCCAGTTCGGGCTCGTGGCTGGTGAGCACGCCTTCCTTGCTTTCAAACGAGAAGTAGCCCTTCGTGCCGACAACCGCCAAGGCCACCCCGTTGTTGTTGGAAGGATTGGCGAGCCAATTCTGCACGGTTGCCGTAATGTCGACGAGGACGAAATTGTTCATACTTAACGTGGAGACGGTGACGGGATTTCCGCCGGTGGCCGACGATCCTAACGAGGGTGGTGGTGTGCTGTAGGTCAGCGTGCTCTCGGACCAGGTGGGCGTGGCGGGCAAATTGTAGACGTCGAACTGCCCCCCGGTGGCCACCGCGCTCACGAATAGGCGCAACGTCGCCTTGTTCACTGTGGCGCCACTTGGAACGCCGGCCAGATTGAATCTCATGTAAGTGGTCGAGCCCTGTCCAACTACGAGCAGGATACTGGAACCGAACTTAGTTTTGGGAGAGGTGCTGCTTACGTAAGTATCGTCACTGGGTGGAGACTGTTGCGCCCGCACGGCGCCCGTCAGCAAACCGAATGTAGAAAGCAACAACACCCCCAACCGCATCAGTGAGTTTTTCATAGTGCGCTCCAGTGTTTCTCTTTCTCGTCGGAAGTTCCCCCAACAATTGGCCCGTTGTGGCAGAGATGATCCGGCACCTTCGTTAGTCGTGAGGCTTCAGAGCCACATAGATAGGACTCTTTCATCTCCTTAAAGCGAAATTCCGAGGACAATTGGCCCATGAGATATGAAATTTTCTGGATGTCTACTCCCCGCCAGTGGAAGACGGCAGTGCGAACGCGACCAAGTACTTGTTTTTCAACGAGTTGACATCTATCCGGACGCGGGCTATCTTTGCTAGCCCAGATCCTTGGGTCGGTTGGGGGACCGGTTGTCAGAACTACCGTCCAAAAATGTCAGTACGTTACTGGCGAACTGGTACGCGGGCGACGATCAGGCCTTGCGCGCCGCGGTTCCGCTTGTCTACGACGATCTGCGTCGCGCCGCGCATCATTATTTGCGGAACGAGCGCCCCGGGCACACCCTGCAAAGCACAGCGCTGGTACATGAGGCGTATATGCGCCTCGAGAAACAGGGCGCAGCCCACTTCCAAAACCGAGCCCATTTTCTGGCCATCTGTTCTCAGTTAATGCGGCAGATTCTGGTCGAGTACGCGCGCAACCGCAACGCCGCCAAGCGCGACGGCGGATATCGCCTGACACTCGATGAGAGTCTTGCGTTCAAGATGCCGAGCGTGGACATGGTCGCCCTCGATGACTCTCTCAACGAACTGGCCAAGCTGGATCCGCAACAGTGTCGCATTGTCGAGATGAGATTCTTCGGCGGCCTTTCCATTGAAGAAACCGCGGACGCCCTGAATCTCTCCCCCACTACGGTGAAAAGGCACTGGGCTACGGCAAGGCTCTGGCTGCATCACGAGATGAGCAAGGAGCACGGGGCATGACGCCCGAACGCTGGCAACAGATTCGCGATGTGCTGGCGAAAGCGCTGGAGGTGGCGCCGGGGGAGCGTTCCGCGTTTCTGAATCGCGCTTGTTCGTCCGATCAATCTTTGCGGCACGAAGTGGAAACGCTGCTCGCTTCCAGCGACGACGTGCGCTCCAGCTTCCTGCAGTCTCCCGCGCCGCGAGTCACGCTCGCTGCCGGCACCAAGCTCGGCGAGTATGAGGTGAAGTCTCTCGTCGGCTCCGGAGGCATGGGCGAGGTGTATCGGGCCCGCGATTCGCGGCTGGGGCGCGATGTCGCCATCAAAGTCCTGCCGTCTTCGCTCTCCGCCGATCCCGACCGTCTCCGGCGCTTCGAGCAGGAAGCACGGGTGGCGGCGGCTTTGAACCATCCCAACATTCTTGCGGTGCACCAGATGGGCACGCACGAAGGTGCGCCGTATCTGGTTTCGGAGCTGCTGGAAGGAGAAACGCTCCGGGAGCAAATCAAGCGCGTCCGCATAGTAGTACGCAGAGCGATTGATTACGGAGTTCAGATTGCGCGCGGGCTGGCCGCAGCGCATGAGAAGGGAATTGTCCATCGCGATCTGAAGCCGGAGAATTTGTTCGTCACCAAGGACGGGCGGGTGAAGATTCTGGACTTCGGGCTGGCGAAGCTAACGCAACCGCAATCCAGTTCGGGGTCCAGCGCGCTGACGCTCACCGAGGGGACGGAAGCGGGCGTGGTGATGGGCACGGTGGGCTACATGGCGCCAGAGCAGGTGCGGGGACAATCGACCGACCATCGGGCCGACATTTTCGCCTTCGGTGCGATTCTGTATGAAATGCTGGCCGGCAAGCGTGCGTTTCAGAAGCCGACGTCGCCGGAGACGATGAGCGCGATTCTGAACGAAGATCCGCCTGGCATTTCACAGGTCACCACAAATATTCCGCCAGCGATGCATCGGGTCGTGCATCGTTGCCTGGAAAAGAACCCGGAGCAGCGTTTTCAATCCGCATCCGATCTGGCGTTTGCTCTGGATGCGCTGTCGGATTCCGGAGGGTCGTCCTCTTCGACCAGAGCTAAGGACGTCGTAACGGGTGCGGCGATAACCTGGAAGGTGATTGTTCCTGCAGTGGCGATTGGGCTGCTGTTGTCGGTTGGTGGTTACTTCTATTTCAACAGCAGGCCCAAACTCACCGACAAGGACACGCTTGTCCTCGCCAATTTTGCCAACAGCACGGGAGATGCGATCTTCGATGACACCCTCAAGACGGCGCTCACCGTCTCCCTGCAGCAGTCGCCCTTCTTGAGTGTCCTCCCGGAGAGTACTGTGGCGAAGACGTTGCAACTGATGACCCGACCAGCCAGCACGAAACTTACTCCAGAGGTAACTCGCGAGCTCTGCCTGCGGGCGGGAAGCAAAGCTTACATTGCCGGATCGATTGGCAGTCTGGGTAGCGAATTTGTGGTCGGTTTGAAGGCTATCAACTGCCAAAGCGGAGACACGCTGGCGCAAGAGCAGGTAACCGCGGCGTCCAAGGAGAAGGTGCTGGACGCGCTGGGTGAGGCGGCATCCAAACTGCGCGGTGAACTTGGCGAATCGCTGGCTACGGTGCAGAAGTTCGATGTTCGGCTCGCGGAGGCCACCACGTCTTCGCTCGAAGCTCTGAAAGCGTACGGCCTAGGCTGGAAGGCTCGTAACCAGAAAGGTGAAGCAGCAGCCCTCCCTTACGATCAACGAGCCATCGAGCTTGATCCGAATTTTGCCATGGCTTACATTGCGGTGGGAAACCTCTACGACACTCTCGGCGAGATAGAGCGGGGCAGAGCGTACTACACAAAAGCTTTCCAGTTGAGAGAACATGCCAGCGAACGGGAAAAGTTGATGATCATCGCCGACTACTACTTTTGTGTGACCGGAGAACTGGATAAGGCGGCCCAGATATATCAGGAGGAAATTGAGATCTACCCGCGGGAAGGCGTAGCGTACCTTCACTTGAGCGCAGTGTTTGCCGCACAGGGGCAGTATGAGCGAGCTACGGAGACCTTGAGGCAAGGCATGCAAGGCTTGCGCATTGCGCCGGATGCTGTAACTGAGTACGCACTCCTCCCCGGATTGGCTCTTGCACAGCAGCGTTTCGAGGAAGCGCGGGAGGTTATCCGCGAGGCGCAGGCGCGAAAACTGGATAATTACCAATTCCACACCACTCTCTACGGGCTTGCATTTCTCGGGGCCGACGCCGCGGCGATGGCGGAACAGCAGCAGTGGTTTGTGGGCAATCCCGACTACGAGAATGCGGGTCTTGCGCTCGCCTCCGATACCGAGGCGTATGGCGGACATGTGGGCAAGGCGCGGAAGCTGACCAAGCAGGCCGTGGACTCCGCCGTCCAGGCGGACAGCAAGGAAAACGCGGCAATATGGCGGGCGATCGCTGCTCAATGGGAAGCCGCTTCCGGCAAGCCTGCGGAAGCACGGCTAGCGGCGGCAGAGGCTTTGAAGCTTGCTTCCACAAGTCAGGGCGCGGAGATCGAAGCCGCGCTTGCGTCTGCAATGGCGGGTGATACGGCAAGAGCCGAATCCTTGGCGCATGACTTAGGGAGACGCTTCCCCCTGGACACCCAGATGCGGTCGCTTTGGCTGCCCGCTATTCAGGCGCAATTGGCGCTGGACAGAAAGAACCCGACCCTAGCCCTAAATGCCCTAGAGGCTAGTTCGGCTATCGAGTTAGGGCAAACCCAATTCGTCAACAATCTTTCCTGCCTCCATCCGACGTATATTCGCGGACAGGCATACTTGGCGGCGGGACAGGGCAGTGCCGCTGCCGCCGAATTTCAGAAGATCATCGACCATAGCGGCATCGTCTGGAACTGCTGGACGGGAGCGTTGGCGCATCTGGGTGTGGCTCGCGCCAACGCCTTGCAGGCGAAAACTTCGCAGGGCACGGATGCCGATGCCGCCCGCACCCGGGCACTCGCCGCCTACAGAGAATTCCTCACCCTCTGGAAAGACGCCGACTCTGACATCCCCATCCTGAAACAAGCCAAGGCCGAGTACGCGAAGCTGCTTGAAAACTCCTGAGGATTGATGCGCACGACGACTCCGATGACGCCCGAACGCTGGCAACAGATTCGCGATGTGCTGGCGAAAGCGCTGGAGGTGGCGCCGGGGGAGCGTTCCGCGTTTCTGAATCGCGCTTGTTCGTCCGATCAATCTTTGCGGCACGAAGTGGAAACGCTGCTCGCTTCCAGCGACGACGTGCGCTCCAGCTTCCTGCAGTCTCCCGCGCCGCGAGTCACGCTCGCTGCCGGCACCAAGCTCGGCGAGTATGAGGTGAAGTCTCTCGTCGGCTCCGGAGGCATGGGCGAGGTGTATCGGGCCCGCGATTCGCGGCTGGGGCGCGATGTCGCCATCAAAGTCCTGCCGTCTTCGCTCTCCGCCGATCCCGACCGTCTCCGGCGCTTCGAGCAGGAAGCACGGGTGGCGGCGGCTTTGAACCATCCCAACATTCTTGCGGTGCACCAGATGGGCACGCACGAAGGTGCGCCGTATCTGGTTTCGGAGCTGCTGGAAGGAGAAACGCTCCGGGAGCAAATCAAGCGCGTCCGCATAGTAGTACGCAGAGCGATTGATTACGGAGTTCAGATTGCGCGCGGGCTGGCCGCAGCGCATGAGAAGGGAATTGTCCATCGCGATCTGAAGCCGGAGAATTTGTTCGTCACCAAGGACGGGCGGGTGAAGATTCTGGACTTCGGGCTGGCGAAGCTAACGCAACCGCAATCCAGTTCGGGGTCCAGCGCGCTGACGCTCACCGAGGGGACGGAAGCGGGCGTGGTGATGGGCACGGTGGGCTACATGGCGCCAGAGCAGGTGCGGGGACAATCGACCGACCATCGGGCCGACATTTTCGCCTTCGGTGCGATTCTGTATGAAATGCTGGCCGGCAAGCGTGCGTTTCAGAAGCCGACGTCGCCGGAGACGATGAGCGCGATTCTGAACGAAGATCCGCCTGGCATTTCACAGGTCACCACAAATATTCCGCCAGCGATGCAGCGGGTCGTGCATCGCTGTCTGGAAAAGAATCCGGAGCAGCGCTTCCAATCGGCGTCCGACCTGGCGTTCGCCCTGGATGCGCTCTCGGAGAGCTCCAGCGCGGGGGCGCAACCGGCAAAGCAAGGGGGCGAGGCCGGACTGTTCTTCAGCAGAGAGCGCAGGTTGATGGTAAACCTCTTCTATGGTTTATCTATCGCGTTGACTCTGTTCGTGCTTGGCTTTGGATGGTTTTGGTTCAAGGGTAAGCAATCTGTGCCACAGAGGGCATTGAGCGAAGAGCAAATCACGCGCAGTCTGGCGGAGAACCACGTGATTGACGGCAGTATTTCGCCCGATGGCAAGTACGCCGCCTATAGTGACCCTAAGGGACTGCACTTAATTGCCATCCAGTCCGGGGAATCTCACAACATCGCCCTGCCAGAGGAATTGAGAACACATCTCCGCGAGGTGACCTGGTTTCCCAATGGAGAGAGATTGATTATCAAGGTTGACAGCGAATCCGAAGGCGGTGTTCTCTGGTCGATTTCTGTCTTCGGAGGCACGCCGCGTAAGCTCCGTATTCACAGCGCTTATGCGAAGGTTTCTCCGGATGGACAGACGATCGCTTTCGTCAGCGGCTTTATCAGCGGCCGTGGGCACGAGATCTGGCTGGCAGGACCAGACGGAGAAAATGCAAGAAAAATCCAAGACAAAGAAAGTGACAATTACGCTTCTCTCGCCTGGTCCCCGTCGGGCCAGCGGCTCGCTTACGTTAGGCAATTCGAAAAGGCAGGTCTGAGTGAGGATATTGGGGGCAGCATCGAGACTCTTTCCTTGGATGGTGGATCGCCAACCGTGGTGGCCTCGGATTCGGGATTATTCGATGTGGACTGTGTGGTCTGGCTTCCCGACGGACGGCTAGTTTTTTCATCGTCGGGCGGAGCCAAATTGGGAGGGCCCGCGAATCTTCGGGCGATCTCGGCAAACTCGCAGACGGGGGTGCCTTCGGGGAAGCCAAGACAGATAACCAACTGGGCCGATTCAGTCGCGTTCAGCCCGAGCATCAGCAGTGATGGTAGTCGTCTCGTTGCAGTGAAGGACCGCGGGTGGAATGACGTCTACGTTGGCGAACTCAAAGACAACGGCACACATCTGGATACACCGAAGCGCCTGACGTCGAGCGATAGCCTGAACGTGAATGCGGGATGGACACGCAGCAGCGAAACAGTTCTTCTCGTGTCCAACAGTATGGGCAGGTTTCAGATTTTCAAACAGCGGATTGACGCGGACGCACCCGAACTTCTGGTGAGCAGCCCAGATGATGAGATGAACCCTGCGTTTGGTCCGGATGCCGCGTGGATTCTCTATTGGTCGATGGCGCATGAGACAAGGTCTCAAGTCACTTCGCAGCGGTTGATGCGCTTTCCCGCTTCTGGCGGATCGCCTGAGCAAGTACTTGAGGCCGCTGTGGATCCAATGGTTGCCTTCGACTGTCCTACGAGGCCTTCCAGCTCATGTGTCATCAGCCGCAGTGGGCAAGGTCAGCTTATTTTCTATGCATTAGATCCCATCCAAGGTCAAGGCAAGGAAATCATTCGGACTAAGTTGGAGCAAGCTAACAATCTGGAGTGGCATATTTCTCCAGACGGTTCGCACATCGCCATTGCGAGCTGGGCCCGGCTTCGCGAGCAGATACGCATACTCGATTTGCAAAATGGCACTGAGCGGAATCTCGCATTGCCGAAGAATTGGCAAATCACGGGCCTCTCTTGGGCCGCGGATCAGAAGGCCTTATTCGCCGGCGTTGCCTCGACGAAGTCCCTAATCGCACGCATCGATCTAAATGGAAATACTCACGTACTCGTCGAGCGAAGCGTGTGGCTCGGAGGCCCTTATTCGTCCCCGGATGGTAGACACTTGACCTACTTCCAGCAAACTTCCGATGAGAACCTTTGGCTCCTCAAGAATTTCTAACCGCTCCCACCCTGAAGCAGGCCAAGGCGGAGTACGCGAAGCTGCAGTAACCGGAGAAATTCCTTTCAACCGTTCTCTTATCCGTCCAGAAACCGCCAGCAGATCAGAATGCACCCCAGAGCGAGGAACGCCTCATGAATGTCCGCCCGCTTCTCGTAGCGAACGCGCAACCGCCTGAACTGATTCAGCCAAGCGAATGTCCGCTCCACCACCCACCTCCATCGACCGAGCCCGCTGCCGTGTTCGGTGTTGCGCTTCGCAAGAAAAGGGATGATGCGTCTGTCACGAAGACCTTGCCGGATCGCTTCGGCATCGTAACCACGGTCACCGAACAGGCAGTCTGGACGCCGGCGCGGTCGTCCCCGTTCTCCTTGTAAGAATGGTATTGCATCGACTAGAGCCAGCGCTTGTTGCGAGTCATTGCGATTGGCCGCGGTGAGTTGTATCCCTAGTGGAATTCCACGCCCATCGCAGATCACATGACGCTTGCTGCCTAGCTTCGCCCGGTCTGTGGGGTTGGGACCGGTTTGAAGCCCCCAAAAACCGCTCGCACGGAACTGCCGTCCACTACTGCGCATGACCAGTCGATGCGCCCGCAGCGTGCCAGTCAGTCCAGCAAAATGAAGTGGAGCATCTGCCAGATGCCTCGCTCCTGCCAGTCGCGCATTCGCCGCCAGCAACTCATTCCAGAGCCACAGCCCATCTCTTGCGGTAGCATCTCCCAAGGAATCCCACTCCGCAGGACGAATACGATGCCGGTGAGACATGCTCTGTCTGCTAAGCGCGGCCTCCCGCCCTTGGGCTTCGCCCTAGCGACTGGGATAAACGGCTCAACCAGTTCCCACAACCCCTGCGGCAAGAGTTCGATGGCCATTACACAACTCCTCTCCGTGGGGATGTTCCCGCGGTTCCGTGAGTTGCTGGAGAAGTCAGGTTTTGTTAGACGCTCTTAAGGCCATGACGCCCTCTGATGTGCCGCGCCTCATCTCACAAGCACTCTAACAGTTTACAGTGCGCCGGGCTAAACCGGCTTGAAGCAGAGGATGAAAGAGCCTTACGAGAAAGGAGTAGCGATCCGCTCGGCCTCGAGTCTTGCGCTGCTACCGCGAGGGACCCAGCGAAGCGTAGATAGAGGATAGGTGGGGTGGGTATTCAGCTCCGAAAAGATGCAATCCGGACGCCGACGTCTTTGTAATGCGCGGAAGGCAACATGAACGGGGACGATAGCGCGAGTTCCCGCTCAGTCCGGCGTAGTCGAAGACCCCAGACACGCCTAGAAGCTTCAAGCACGAGAACCGGGAGACCTCGCAGACGCCTGCGGCAATAGTGCGTCGCAGGTCGGCGGGAGAAGGCTTAGGCCACACGGCCCGCATGTACGTCTGCGAGGAGTCGGACAGCGGCATAGTGCGTGCTGAGCAGCACGTTGTTCACGAGGGTTGAACTTACGGCATTCGCGGTATCGTCCTCAGACGCTTTGCCCGCGTACGTTCGTCATCAGGAACAACAGGCGGTCGTGGGTTAGCGTTCGTTCCCGACCGGTTCGGCATTCAGACTCACGACCGCCACCCCATTCCGGAGCCGTGGGCGTCAGCGGTTGTGTGAGCAAGCGCCCTCAACTTTCTTCCTGCTCACTGTCGTGAAACACCTCCCAGATGGCACTGTCTTAAAACCGCGATGCTAGCGGGTGGACGCGTTTAACGTGCTCCCTAAACGATTCAATCAGGTCGGCTAATCCGACAGTTACAAAGCGGGCATTTCCGACCGAAGCGATGGTGTCACCGCAAGCGGAGCAATAGAATTCACTCTGATTCGACAGCTTGAAGATAAGCTCCGGTTCTGATTCAAGAGATTCCATGAAAGAAAATCGGTCCCGATGCTCCATCCTCTTTAGGAGAACATCGGGACCAAGAAGAACCGTGAGGCAAAGCATAGTCTTGCCCTGATGGGCTGGCAAGGGATTCCTAAGAAAGCGCTAGGCGAAGACGAGGACGCCAAAGAGGACGATCTCGGCGGCATACTACGAAATCGATTGCTGTGATGCTAATCACATCTATTCTTCCCCGTCTCCGCAATCAGGTCAGGCGGGGCAAGCTAAGCCTTCGGCTTAGGTCGGTGCGGCACGACCGCGCTGATTCGGATGTTCTTCGCACAAGGTCGAACAGGGTTCGACCTTGTTCGGTCTGCGTCTCACTACAGTTCGAGTGTGGAATGACGAAGTTCGCAGCTAGTCCTTGAGGGGTTCTGTGCCTGCACTCAGGATCTTCAAATAACGTGAGTACCCGAAGACGCGGGCTCGACGCTTGCCCGTCACCTCCTTGGCTATGCCGAGGCGAACCAGGTGATCCAAGGCAACCGTTGCTGTCGGGACTGATATCCTGAGATCAGCGGCGACAGAACCGATGCCCGCCAGTGGTTTCTTTTGCATGTACTCATGAACACGCAGCGCAGTAGAGGCTGCGCGTCCGATCGTCTGAATGCGATCTCGATCCTTTGCAAAAAGAGTCAGAATCTGTTTCGCGGCCTCGGCGGCAGAGCGTGCCGTGATCTCGGTCCCTTCCAGAAAGAACGCCAACCACTTCTCCCACGATCCGTGCGTCCGTACGCGCTGAAGCAACTCGTAGTACTGATCTCGATTCGTTTTGAAGTACAAGCTGAGGTACAAGAGAGGCTCGCGCAACGCGCCCTTGGAGCAAAGCAGGAGCGTGATCAACAGCCGCCCCAGCCTGCCGTTGCCATCAAGAAAAGGGTGGATCGTCTCAAACTGCACGTGAACCAATCCCGCTTCGAGCAAAATGGGCAACTTCTGTTTCTCGTCATGGAGAAAACGCTCAAGACTATCGAGACACTCCATCAATCGCTCTGGCGGAGGCGGAACAAACGCGGCATGGCCGGGACGGGATCCGCCAACCCAGTTTTGCGATCGCCGGAATTCGCCCGGTGTTCTATCGGCTCCTCGCCCACCGCGCAACAGGATGGTATGAATTTCGCGGATCAGCCGGAGCGAAAGAGGGAATCCGCCCGCGATTCGACGAAGACCATGTTGCATCGCGGCGACGTAGTTTGAGACCTCCTCGACATCATCAATCGGAACACTGGGCTCCGCATCATTTTCAAACAGCAACAGATCCGAAAATGACGATTGCGTCCCCTCGATCTGGGACGACAAGAGGGCCTCTTTCCGGATATAGAAGTATAGAAAGAACTTGGTGTCCGGGAGCAAAGTCGTCAGGCCATCGAGTCGGCCCAACGCTTGGTTGGCACGGTCAAGATGTTGGTACAGGCCAGCCAATTCTACCGGCGGATTGGGCGGCAGAGGCGGCGGGATGAACGCCCGCACTGGTTCTCCAGTGACCGTCGTTGTGAGGTAGCTCCCCAGCCTCGATTTGTTTTCATTGACCACTCGCGTTATGAAGGGTTCCTTTAATAAGCGCCCTTGCTATTAAAGGATACGGCTTTATGTCTTAATAAGCAAGTGGAGGTGATGGCGAGCTGCAAGGAGGGTACCAGTGCGTAGGCATCATGCACGGACTTGAGAGCTCCTGTATAAATCTGTCCCCGGGAATCTTTAGTGGCAGCGTCGACACCTGCTTTGTTAAGCAACTGCAAAGCCTGACCGTCGAAGGACGTCTGCTCGATCGGATCGACGGCGCCGAAAGCAGTCTTATCCTGCGAACCGGTTCCCTTGTGTTGAGGGTACGAGTGCAGAGTCCAAATATTTCACCGGAATTACGCCGCGGGAGCCTGCTTGAAGTGACCGGCATTCTTCAGGCTGAGGGACGCACGAATCAGAATTCCTTCCGGATAGCGCTACCCACGGCCGAAAACGCTCGAGTCACGCAGGCCGCGTCCTGGGGCCAGACGGAAGACCCTGCGAATTCGACACGCGCGGACTGTTGCAGCGGGCGCACATCGTCGCAAACTTGCCACCAATCCACATCGGCAAAGAGTCCGACAAACATTGGGACGAGGGCGAAGATTACTTGCTTCGTCCGGTTAATGCAACAAGAGGCAGTCCCGAGAGGAACCTGCCTCAGCCTTGTCCCTTTGACCGCCGCTTCGGCGCCTTTAGGGAATTTCCTAGTTGTGCAGACATCGAGTCAAGCCTAGCGTGGTTTTCAGACTGGCGTGTCAGCGTCACCGAGCAGGTGAGCCGATGACAAGCAGCCAGAAGAGGGCACGGTGACGTCCGAGGTTAAAGACAATCAAGAATTTGCTCGATGGATCGGAAAATGGAGGACGAGAATCCAGCAATGCCGTGCTCCGACTGAGCACCTGCTGCCCGACAAGACTGCAAGCGCGGAGGAGCAAAAGCGTCCTCCCGGTACAGATGCAAGGTCTGTCGCCAACAAGAAACGAATTCACGCTTCTCTGCGACCGCTTAGCACGTTGCTGCTCGTCGTGCTTGTCCTGCAAGGCTGCAACGCCCTGAATCCATTGTGCGACAGCGCCCGCCCCGCTCCCATACTCAACTCGCTCTCTGCCACGACCATCACCTTCGCTCAGGTGCAGCAGGGATTTCTTCTCACCCTGAATGGCAGCGAGTTCGTGGGTTCCTCAGTCGTTGTCATCAACCGAACGACGCTCAGCACCCAAGTCCTCAGCAGTAAACAGTTGTCGGTTACGATCACGACCATGCTTATCTCCGCTCCCGGAAGTGCCAGCATCACCGTCAGCACTCCCAGCGGAAACTCCGGCAATCTAGGCTGCACTAGCGGCGGAACCAGCAAGGCCCTCACCCTGACCATCACCTAACCACGTCACCGGAACGAATCGAACTCCCAACCTCACCGCCAAGCGAGCCTGACTCCCGTTTTCGGCTATCCACCCGAGCGATTTGCAGCGTCTTTTCATTTGTCGGGGTCCTTTTCTGCACGTTCGCGGTAGACGACATGGCCTATTCGGTCGCACTCATTCTCTTCGGCGAGGGAGATTGTTGCCGGCTTTTCTCCCGCCGGAACTGACTCGCAGCGCAGATGATCCTCGAATCCCGGGGCCGAGAATATGAAGGTTATGCTGGCGGGTTCGGATCCGGTGTTCTTGAGACTGACCCACGTATGCTGCGGAATGAACACCATCCCACCTGCGTGCAGATCACGCTCCTGATCTCCAACATGCACGTGGATGGTTCCTTTCTCGATAAGCACGATCTCATCCTGCTCAAGATGCTTGTGTGTTGGTAAGGCTGTCCCGGGAGCCATATCTTCGGTACCGAGCACCAGATGCTCGGAACCGTTGGCTTTGGGAGTGACCTTGAGGATGAATCCGCCGATGTCCGCTTCGCCCGGTTCGGGCCGCCAGAGACGTGTTTCGCCTTCATTTTTTTCCAGCAACAACGGGGTTGCGCCAGCCTGCGCTGGTTGCGATTTCTCGGGCTCGCTTGCTGCGACGCGAGCTTCCTTCCCGCTCACGAACACCTTCATGGAGTCTTCGCTTTCGCCTGACTCGTCGGTGTAATCGTAGGAGTCCGCTGATACAACCTTCATGGTGTATCGGGTGTGATACACCTTCCCACCAAAGACGCTGTCACCAAGCCAAGTCCATACGTCGCCGCTCACCGTACCAGTCTTGTCCTCTACACCTCCTGAACTGTCAATTGCGTGGTATCGGTATGTCTTTGAAGTCGGATCGTAGTAGACGAAGGAAGCATCCGGGTATTTCCTTCCGGGTCTGTAGAGTACCGTTTCGCAGATCACCGACGTCCCGATTCTGGGGTGAAATCCTCGCCTGATCCCTACCGGGCGCTGTGACTCGGGCACGGTGGGGTGACGTTATTGCCCTCCCGGAATGCGGTGGAGGGGTTGAGGGTGATTAACCGTGCTTTGCACGGGCTGTGGTTATGGCACGTCGAAGGTGCTTCCTGCATGGAAATAGCCGCAAATAATTTGCGCATAACACGTGCGCCGTGAAAGGCGCTGGTTCACTGCGGGTGAAAGTCCCGCCCGGGAACTGTTCGCTCCACCCGGTAGCAATCGGAGCGGCGGTGAAGGCAACGAAGCCGTCGGAGCCTCCGGTGTAGAGGGTCGCGTAGGCGACTTGGCGAGCATGCAGGCCGTAACGTGAGTGAACGCTGAGCAGGCCTCGAAACGATTAATGCAGGAGCCGACCCACCGTGTTTTTGGGGAAGGCCGACGTTGATGGAAAAGTACGAGCGAATAAGTTCCATCAAACCTGCCGGGGTAATGGCGACGGCATGTAGGCAAAAGGGACCGGCTGCAACACGGGAAGCCCCAGCGGTGATTGCCTTGGCGATCGACTGGCACCTCGCGAGAGTCAGGCCGGGCCGTTTGGGGTGACGGAGAGGCTCGTAGTACCAATGAAGCCGGGCAATGCCGGTCGAGGGAAGGGGCCTCAGTTGAAAGGAAACGCAAGAAGCGACGAAGACGGAGGGATTGGCGTGAGTCTATCAACCCCAGAAAGTGTTCAGAAGTTGCAGACGGCGTTGCACGATAAAGCGAAGGAAGCGCCCAACTTTCGCTTCTATGCGCTGTATGACAAGGTGTACCGCAAGGACGTTCTGGTTTTCGCCTACGAATGCTGCAAAGCCAATGGCGGAGCGGCAGGAGTCGACGGGCAGACGTTCGAGGACATCGAGGCGTACGGAAGAGAGCGATGGTTGGACGAACTGGCGCAAGAGCTGAAGAAGCGAACCTATCAACCACTTCCAGTCCGGCGGGTGTACATCCCGAAGCCAGATGGGAAACAGCGGCCGTTAGGGGTGCCCGCTATCCGCGACAGGGTAGGGCAGACGGCGGCAGTTCTGGTTCTCGAACCCATATTCGAGTCCGATCTGCAGCCGGAACAGTACGCCTATCGGCGAGACCGCAGCGCGCTGGACGCAGTGAAACATGTCCACAAGCTGATCAACACTGGCCATGGAGAAATCGTAGATGCAGATCTCAGCTCCTACTTTGACACTCTTCCGCATTCCGAGCTTCTAAAGTCGGTGGCTCGCCGGGTCGTAGACCGGGCCATGCTCCATCTGATCAAGATGTGGCTGGAAACTCCGGTCGAGGAAACGGACGAGCGCGGAAACCAACGTCGAAGCACGCGCAATCGGGACGAAGGTCGGGGTAGTCCACAAGGCTCTCCGATCAGCCCGTTGCTGAGTAATCTGTACATGCGCCGGTTCGTGCTCGGGTGGAAGAAACTGGGGCACGAGAAACGTCTGAAAGCGTACATCGTTAACTATGCCGATGATCTCGTGATCTGTTGTCGGAACAGGGCCGAGGAGGCCCTAGTCACGATGCGGGACATAATGACGAAGCTGAAGTTAACGGTGAACGAAACGAAGACGCGGGTCTGTAAGCTGCCGGGAGAAAAGTTCGACTTCTTGGGGTACACGTTCGGACGATGCTACTCGCCAAAGACGGGACGGGCCTATTTAGGAACGACTCCGTCGAAGAAACGGGTGCAACGCATCTGTGAGGCGATCAGCCAGGAAACCGGACGGAACAAGACCCTCCTGGCCCAAGAAACAGTAATTACGACACTCAATCGAATCATGACTGGGTGGGCTAATTATTTCTGTTTGGGACCAGTCAGTCATGCCTATCGAGCTGTCGAACGACATGCTCGCAAGAGGTTGCGACAGTGGCTGTGCGCCAAGCACAAGCTGCGAGGGCAGGCAACTAAGCAGTTTTCAGTTACCGCCCTGCATCAGGTGCTGGGCCTTGTCGAACTTACTATTCGGACACGCAGCTTTCCGTGGGCGAACCCGTGAACCTTTCTCCGAGAGCCGGATGCGCGAGATGCGCCTGTCCGGTTCGATGAGCGGGAACAGGAAACAGAGTCATGCCAAACCGGACTGAGGCGCGCTCTGCGAAAGCAGCGCTTACGAATGCCACCGGGAGACTACCGCTACTGCGCCTGTTCTCGACTCCACCCATGCTTGCAGGAACAGCGGGGCAGTCCGACGGGTCAAAACCGGCCTGGGTAATGTCTGTGGTGTCGAAGAGTCGCTTCTTTGTTCTTGACGAAATATGCCATATCTGGCATATTAGAGAGGTACGATGAAGCCCCTGATCTTCGTTGCCGATTCACACCGCGCGTTGTTGCAGTTTCCGAAAGCCGTGCAGCAGCAGGTTGGCTTTGCTCTCTATCAGGCGCAGATGGGCGGCAAGCACATCGAAGCCAAGCCACTGAAGAACGTCGGGGCCGGAGTGCTGGAGGTGGTTTCCGATCATCGCGGCGACACGTTCCGCACGGTCTACACGGTGAAGCTGGAAAAGGCGGTGTATGTGCTGCACGCCTTTCAGAAGAAATCGAAGCACGGCATAGCCACGCCGAAGAGCGTCATGGACCTTGTGAAACAGCGGTTGCAACGTGCCATCGAGATCGACCGAGAAAGAGAGAAATAGCGATGCCCAAACGCACAAAAGATTACGTGGTCAGCAGCGGAAACGTCTTCGCCGATCTTGGACTGCCAAACCCGGAGGAGGCGTTGGCCAAGGCCGAGCTTGCCCACAAAATCGCCCTGCTGATCCAGAACAAAGGTCTGACCCAAGTGCAGACCGCCAAACTGCTGGGCGTCGATCAACCCAAGGTCTCAGCCCTTCTTCGCGGGCGTCTCTCCGGCTTCTCTCTGGAGCGGCTGATGCGCTTCCTGCTGCTGTTGGGGCAGGACATCAAAATCACGGTGCAAGCCTGTCCCCGCTCCCGGTCCCAGGCTCGCGTGCATGTGGCATAGAGAATAGCTTCGCATTGTTTGGTTCGCCGCGCACTCGACTGCCCCCGCCACGGTCTCTCTCCCCCTGGACCCCTCTCATCCGGGCACCCCCATCTCTTAAGGAATCCCCAAGGGAGAGAGACCCTTCTCCCGCGCCTGTTCGTGTTGGTGTGCGCTCTGGCGCACGCAGGCTCCTGTAGGGGCTGTCGAGCGGACCACGGGCCCCGGTCACACCACGCGCTACGGTGTGGCACGGCCTCCGACGAATACTTTCGAAAATTCGTACGCAGATGAATTATCGGCCGCGTGTCCCAGATGCAGTCCGCTTCGGAGAGGTTCTTTTTGCGAGCACCTGGCCAACCAAGATCAGGTCACAAATGTGCTCAGAGACGCGGATCAATCTCGGGTTCGTACGCGTTCTAGCTCAAGCTCCGGCCTACGGATTTACTGTAAATCAGGCCCGTATGCTGTTGCTACGCCTTAAGCAGGTGCGTACCTCTCCTCTCGCGTTTATTCCGGATGAACACGATGTTTCTCATCTACCCGCTTGGGTCAAGTCACCGAAGCACATTAGGGATGGTCACCTGAGTCGGCTTGCGAGCGCAAATGCTGCGGTCTTGGCTACCCTCGATGAAAACATTCCTGGGTCGTATCGGATTCCGAAACAGTGTTGGCACCCCGATGGCGGAGCAACAAACAGGAGGATCGCATGAAACTCAGCGAGGCGATTCTACTAGGCAGTACGATCGTGACTCCCAAGGCAGGCGGAACCTATTTCACGGAGAAGCAGGCGGGCTGCGCTCTGGGAATGGCGTCCATCGCAAGGGGATGCAGCTTCCGCCACTCTTCACGCTTAGTTCCATCGAAGGAACGGCGGACCTTCGGCATGGAACGGAGTCTGGGGAGATTGGGTGCTGCAGATCGTAATGCGTCCTTGCAACTGCTGGCGATTCCGCGTGCCGCGCGAGATGCGAATCAAAGACATCATCGCGCACATTTTTGACTATCACGTCATCAGGAAAGGGAACTGGACTCTGGATCGACTAGCGGAGTTGGTGCAGAGGGTTGACGCTCTGGAGCACGATGCCTTCGGAGACGAGTATTGTGTGAACTTGCTTGACACAGGGGGGTATGATTGGGCGGCGTAAGGGGAGGCGCGAACTTGAATCATCTTCTAACCAAGCTGTGGCGGGACGACAAGGGGCAAGACATCGCCGAGTACGCAGTTATGCTGGCCGTTATTCTGGTATTGGTGGTCGGCACGATTCGCCTGATTGGTAGCAACGCGAACAACGTGTTTTCGGAAGCAGCCAGTTCAATTCAGTGACCTTGCCCGGACATGCACTGCATTCAGGATTCCCAATCTCCCTTTGGAGCAGAGACAAACGAAATGTACGTCCCTTTCTCGTTGTTCGTGATCACGATTGTTCTTATTCTGATCTTCTGGGAACTGAGCAAGATTAACAGTCGGCTCAGGAAAATACTCGGCCCCTCGCGTGACGCTACGAAGAGCAATAAAGACACACGGCCCTGAAAATCGAACGTGAGATCGCTCTGGTCGTCGACAATAAAGTACAGCGAAGGATTTGACCCGGCAGAAGTCGAGAAGCAACTATTCTTCCCGACAGAAAGGCACAACCTCCAAATCCACCACGCGCGGAGTAGGAGCGGTGCGGGTGGTTATCGGACCTTATGTTCACAAGGTGAAATTCTGCGCGCACTATTTCAGCTTCGCGTACTCCGCTTTGGCTTGCTTCAGGATGGGAATGTCGGGGTCGGCGTCCTTCCAGGGGGTGAGGAAATCTTTGTAGGCTGCGAGCGCCAGGACGGATTGAATTATCGCGGGGAGGGGATCAAAGTTTTCCAACAACCACACGTCGGACTTCTCCTCGCTGACGCTGGCGAAAATCTGCTTTCCGTCAGGGCTCGCGGCGGCACCGTCATACTCGACAACCTCACCGGGTAAAATTGCTACAGGGGTAACTTCGTGCGGGGCATCGACCTGAACCTTGATGATTTCTCGTCTTGAGCCTGCTTCATATCGGAGCGCGTACAGGTATTTCCGTCCGGCGACCAGCCGAAAGGAAGAATGTCGCCGGAATTCAGTAACGTTTCCGCATACGGTTCCGACGAAATGATCCAGAGACCACCGTTTTTTCGATTCCAGAAGACAGTCATTTTTTTGGCGTCCGGTGAGAATACTGGTCTGTCAGGAGCCCAGCCGAATGATCGGTCGTGTTGAATTATGGCTATTCCTTCCTTGGCTTCATCGTTGATCTGCAGCAAATTCTGCATACCCGGCTCTGAGTAGACAATGTGGCTGCTCGGCCGCCAAGAGAGTTTAGTATTGGTGTCCGAAGCCTTCGTGTTTTCCAGCAGTTGGGCAGTGCCGCCATTGGCATTGATCGTCCACACCTTAGGCGTGCCGTTTTGATCGCTTATAAAAGCGATGCGCTGGCCGTCGGGAGACCAGGCGGGACTGGCAGCGGAGGCGTGCTCGAAAAAGGTCAGCTGAACGCGCTCGCCACCTGCAACTTTCATCTTAAAGACGTTTGTCTCATCGGGGTTCGGACCAAGGGTAAACGCTATCCAAGCCCCATCGGGGGAGAAACTAGTGGCCTGTCGCAGTGAATTCGTTAGTACGTAGGCGCCGAGAAGGGTCGGAGTATTTCCACTGGATCGGGCGAGCGTTGGCAGAGTAGGCGTTGATGTAACGACGGAGTTTGCGAGCCAGGTCAGGTACCGAGGTGAAGATGCCGCGGGCAATGACCTCACGTTCGATCTTGGCGAACCAGAGCTCGACTTGGTTGAGCCAAGAGGAATACGTAGGGGTGAAGTGAAGCTGCACGCGAGGATGCTGTTGCAGGAAGTCGCGAACGAGCTGGGTTTTGTGGGCGGAGAGGTTGTCGAGGATGATATGAATCTGCTGCCGAGGCGAACACAGCGATACCACTTCTGCGAGGAAGGCAACGAAGTCGCGACTGGTATGGCGGGCCGTGGTTCTTCCGTGCACGCGGCCGGTCTTGGTGTCCAGCGCGGCATACAGAGAAAGCGTTCCATGCCGAAAGTACTCGAAGCCGTGACGCTCGGCTCGTCCCGGCGAAAGCGGCAGCACGGGATCGAGCCGATCCAGGGCTTGAATGGCGGTTTTCTCATCGACGCAGAACACGGCGGCATGCTGCGGAGGCCGCAGATACAGGCCGATAATGTCGGCCGCTTTGCTTTCGAACTCCGGATCGTCGCTGGCCAAGTAACGCTCCAAGCGGTGGGGTTTGAGACCGGCTTCTTTCCAGACCCGATGCACCACGTCTTTGCTGACACCCAGCGCGGTCGCCAGTTTGCGGCAACTCCAGTGGGTGGAACCGTCGCTGGGTTTCTTGCGGGTGGCCGACAGAATCCGCGCCCGCAAAGCCGGAGTCAGAACCGTAGCCTTCTGGCCGGGATGATAGGTATCGAGCCCGTCGAGCCCGGACTCGAGGAAGCGCTGCTTCCAGCGGATGATCGTGGGAGCACTGGTCTGCAGCCTGTGCTTAATGGTGTTGAAGGAAGCTCCTGCTGCCAGCATCAAGATGAGCTTGGCGCGAAAGACGTAGCCGGCCGGCAGGGTACGCGATTGAGCAATGCTGCTGAGTTCCGACCGTTGGTTGCTGGTGAGGGACACTTCGCTGTCTGTCGCCATACCAACTTAGAAGCATAACAACTAGTAATGGTTACTTTGCGACAGGCCACTAGAACTCATCTGTGTCCGCGTTGTTAGGAACCTTCTGTAATGAACAACAATGCGGGGGAAGAGGCCGTGTGCAGCGGCTGTCGATTACGCACAACAGTCCCTCGAATTAAAAGAGCTCGATGGATGCTGCATGGCCAGAAGCGGATGCGAGTCGAGCATCTCTTGTAATCAGTGCAACTCCGAGTTTCTCTGCGAGCACGATGTAGGCAGCATCGTAGGCAGAAAAATTGTGACGCAGTTGCCACATCCGAGCCAAGAGTACGGAATGGGCATACCGAGTGATGCGGAGATCCAGCAGATCGCGGACTGCCTGCTCAGCGCGATATACCGAGACCACTCCCTGCAGCGCTAGGCGCCTCAGCACCTGCGTGACCTCAAGATCTAGGAGGTGAGGCGCGTGTAGGGTTTCGTTGCGCGAATAGATTCGCTGTTCGATGCTCAATCCCGCGGATGTCTGAAGAAGCCAGTCAACCGCGGCCGACGCATCGAGGACGATCATCGCGCCTCGCGTTCTTCGCGTATTAGATGAGCCGTATCGATGTGCGCCGAAATCGCCTTACGCTTGTGAAGCCGCTCCCGGAATTCTGCGAGCGTTGGCCTCTCGGCGATTTCCTTGATCTCCGTTAACAGATAGTCCGAGAGTGACATACCAGCCATGGCGGCACGAGCTTTCAGGTCGCGGTGCAGGGCATCGGGCACGTTACGAAGCTGAATCATCTTGGACATGCAGTAAGCATACTTTCATGTGACCTACATGTCAAACCCAGGCCGCCCTCTTCTAGCGTGATTGCGCACTCATGACGAATCAAGAAGCGATTGGCCTACGAGAAGGAAGGGACTAAGTTCATTCAGCGCCTGGTCGCCAAGCAGAAGACTAGAGGGTAAAAGACCTCTTACCGTACGCCTCCGAAGGTACATGAACTTCGAAAGCTCCCAATCACCTACATTCGTAACCGCAGGGTCTTTAGGGCAAGAGTTATGATGATGACAGTTTCTGAGGTCAAAGCAACTCAATGGAAGGTAGACCGGAAATCAGGGCTGAAACTCAGATACACGTTCGCGTGTGGGGTATGGACGCGGACGCTCGCCCCTTCTCTCAGAACGCTGTTGCCAACAACATCAGCGGCGAAGGTGCGCAAATATTGGGCATCAACCATCCCTTGAAGGCCGGCGACATCATCGGTATAAAGCACGGCGAAAAAAAGGCCCGCTTCAAAGTGGTGTGGGTTACTGACGGCGGAGTGCTACGAAAGATTGAAGCCGGTGTGCAGATCGTGGAAGGCCAGGAGAGCCCCTGGCAGGAAATGGCCAAACCGGAAGAGATCACGTTTGCACCAGGGAAAATCAATCGGCGATTTGTTCGGCACAAAATCCAGTTTCCGATCCAGATCGGTTTGGCGGACACCCAGCGCGCGCGCATGAATACGAACGCGACAGACATTGGCGGTCGCGGCTGTTATGTTGAGACCCTGCTCCCGCTGCCACTCGGCACACAAGGTACCATTACGTTCTGGATGGACGAGGAGAAGGTGCAGACCACTGCGTTGGTTAGGTCGAGTGATCCTGGGGTCGGAATGGGCATCGAGTTTACCACGCTGGACACTCATGTTCAGGAACGGTTGCAGCAGTTTCTCGACAAGATGGATACGTCCCTGACCGAGGATGATCCTGCTAAAAGCACCCCCAATGCAGCATCGTAAGTCCTGTTAGTTCTTCTTTCTCCTTGACGCCGCTTCAGCGTGCCTTTTTTGTTTTGGAGCGCTGACCGCTTGAGGTCAATGAGTGCTTCTATGAGAAGGTCATAAAAGTCAAGGCCGACGTGGCGGCCTACCTTATTAATTGCTTTCCATCTGCATAGCCCCACCTCACTTACAATCGAGCTGGGAACGAAGCACAACGCAGTTTCAGTTGGGCTTCGTTCCTTAATCGATTCGGGTTTTCAGTTCGCTTGGGCACGCCTTTCGCAATGCTTCCGAACTGCCTGCCTCAATCATTCCCGTTTATTCCCATTCGTTCCCAGAACGTAAGTTGATCGGTGCTTCGCATAGGTTTCTCAAAGTCTTGCCTGCAACCACCACTCTTGCCCGGCTTCCATCCGCACTCTCAAGGAGCCACATGGGGCTCGGTGCACGTTGGGGTTCGATCTCAAACCTGGCCCCGTCACAACCGCGACGGGACTAGGCTGGTTGGGTGCTGCCATCTGATTGGCGATCTCCGAGGATCTGGCCGTTACCCGCAGTCACCCGAACAAGGCGAGTGGATGTCGTTGCTGCAAACCTTTCCGATAACGAATCGGCTTCCGCGTGATCAAAACCTGTCGGGCACGTTCTATTACTTATGCAGCGTGCTGGATGGATGCAGTCGTTTTCTGGTGCACTGGGATCTGCGGGAGTGCGCGAGCACGTCGCAATAGAGAGGATTGAGAGCGGGATCGTATATGTCGGGGACAAGCACGCCCTCGCGCAGATTGTCGAGCACGACGATGCGGGTGGCTCCGCCCAGCCGACGAAAGGCGCGTTCGTGCAGTTCGGCCCAGATGCGCGAACTGGAGCGGAAGATAAGCAGACGAACCGACTTGCGGCTGCAGCCGAGCGTCATCACGAACAGCCGAGTGCGCCGGTACTTGCGGCTCTCGGGATCGCGCACCATTGGTCCGGTGCCGTAATAGACTTGCGCCTCCTGGCCAGCCCCGGTGACGATCACGACGCGGGCTTCGGGGGTTTGCGTTCCGCGCCGCTTGCGCACGAAGCGTTGCACGCTTTGGTAGCTGCTCGCGAATCCGTACTCGGAGACCAGGTCTTGCCAGATGGCCATTGCATTGCGGCCGCGGCTGATGCCCCCAAGTCGATGGCTTCCCGGTACGGCTCGCAGGCGCTGGGGCTGGGGCTGGTAACCACGGCAGAGTCGGTGATCACCTCGTTCTCGTTGGCCGGTTTTGAAGTTGCTCTTGCTTTTCCCTTATTAGAAAGGTTTTTGGGGTTGGGGTTGCAGTTAGGGTCGAGGGGATCGGGAATCACCGGAATGGCCGATTTTGCCGCCCGGGAGTCGGTGATCACTTCGTTGGCCGGTTTTGGTTCGCACCGCCTCCAGCCACTGGGCAGACGCACTGCAATCCCCGCCGCTTTCAGGTAGGCGCTGGCGGTTTCCCGACGGACATGGGTCACTTGCTGGATGCGCCGCAGCGACCAGCCCAGCCGTCCCAGAGCTAAGACTTGTTGTTTCTTTTCTTCGTTCAAGACATTGGCCATACCCACTGAGCCTACAAGCCTCCGCGGGATTCAATGAACCCGGGTGCCGTGGATGCGCGTGTCGGCCCAGCGTTGTGCAGTGATTGACGTTAGCGCAATGGTTTATATGGTATGATGTATACATCATGATGGCACGAACCCAAATTACCCTTGAAGCTGAGATGCAACGTCGAGCTCGCCAACGCGCAAGCGAACTCGGGGTATCTCTCGCTGAATATTTCCGCCGCCTGGTGGCGCGCGATCTCACCCGCCCTAGAACCACAATCAAAGTGGATCGCATCTTCGATCTTGGCAACTCAGGTGGCTCCGATGTCGTGAAGGACAAGGATTCCATGATTGCTGAATCTCTGGATGTCTTACACAGGAGAGGCCGGCGTTCCTGATCGTCCAATGAGCCTATTTATCGACACGTCAATCTGGTACGCAGCAGCGGATTCGGGCGATCACAGCAACTCTCGCGCCAAAACCATCCTGAGGGGGGGCGAAGCATTAGTCACCTCGGATCATGTCTTGGTCGAGACATGGACCTTGCTTCATCACAGGCTTGGGCGCAACGTCGCTGAGCGATTTTGGGACGGGTTACGAAGTGGCATCGCAGCTATTGAAGCAGTCGGGCCTGCGGATTTAGAGGCCGCATGGGAGATTGGGGTTTCCTGGCGTGACCAAGACTTTTCCATCGTCGACCGCACTAGCTTTGCCGTCATGCGCCGTCTCGGCATTGAACGTGTCGCGTCGCTCGACGAGGACTTTGCCGTATTTCGTTTTGGACCCAAGCGTCGTCAGTCGTTCAGTGTAATTCGGTAGAAACCTGTTTGCAGGCGAAGCGCACAAATCTGCTGGTGGAGAACCGCCACCGGCTGATCGTGAACACCGAGGTGTTCGAGGCCACCGGGAGAGCCGAACGCGATGCAGCGCTGGTGATGCTGGAACAGATTCCGGGCACGAGAACAGGTAACGGTGGGAGGCGACCAGGACCTACGACATGTTGGATTTCGTGGCCGAGTGCCGAAAATCTAAAGGTCACGCCGCATGTGGCACAGAACCTTGAGCGACTCGGAGGGAGTGCGATTAATGCTCGCACCACGCCTCACATCGGATATGCCGTCAGTCAGAGGAAAAGGAAGCGCCTTGAAGAGTGCTTCGGCTGGCTGGAGACGATCGCGTTGTTGCGGAAGGTGCGGCATCGTGGAGCCCTCAAGGTGGGGTGGGTCTTCACCTTCGCGGCCGCGGCCTACAACTAGGTCCGTATGAGGAATCTAGGGATGCAAGCAACGTAAGCCGAGGTCGCAGTGTGCTCGCAAGCCCGACGAATCCGCGGGACACCAGCGGATACAGCCAGTACCCTTCCCGAAATCACAAAATCACTGAGACTGGAGAGAATCTAAGTCGCGGGGTCCATTTTCCGCAGACTGCTAGTCTAGGGCGTGGGCGCGGGCCACGCCCCTAGTCACATGTTATCGCGAGGCGGTTGTCGAAGTGCGAACAGAGGCATCGAAGCGAGGATCCCGAGCTAGCTCGCTTTGAAGGGGTTAAGAATCCGGACGCGAAACTGCCAAAAAGTTCCCTCGTTTCCCGTGGCAGCCACCAAATCATGTTACGCCTGTCGTAGCGGCTATCATGGTGTCTGCTCGCGATGCACGCTGGCATGGCATTGCGCAGACAGTGGATCGATGAAGACGGGCAAGATATCGCCGAGTACGCCGTGATGCTGGCGATGGTTCTTGTGATCGTGGTCGGCACAATCCGGTTGGTTGGGTCGAACTCCAAGAGTGTCTTTGCCGCAGAACGCAGTAACGGCCCGCAATCAGGCTCCACCGCCCTGGCGGCCTAATGTATCGCAGTGGCTTTAGACCGCCGGCTTTCACCCAGCAATCGCCCCGTGACTAGAGAGGTCACCCGCACGGCACCATTAGTATTTCTAGTCTTTTGGCTTGACGCAAGCCGTGACCTCGACCTTCGAAGACTCCTGCTTTCTTCTTTATGAGCGTCGTCTCGGGATAGCGCAACAGTAACTCATCATTTCGATTCTCAACTACGATTCTCGGCTCTTCCTCTTCTGGCGCATCCTGTTCGGATTGATTTTTATCAAACCAGCCAAAACAATACTGCGTGAAGTCGAGAGAACGCGTGCGAGTTCAGCTGCCAGCCATTGACACCATTCGGACACGAACTCTCGTTACCTTTCATTATCTTCCAGTGGGACGAATATCTACTCTGGGCGACTCCCACTATGTTCCGTTAGCAAGGTTCTGGGACTTGGGCGAGCGCGGCGCGAAACGGGAGAGCACGATGCCAGACGAATTGAGCGGTTCACCAGAGCAGGATCAGCATCAAGACTCCCCTGAATCTCACTTGCCGGACGTTCCGCAAGGCTTGCTCACCAATGGAAATGGGCATTCCCCGGGCGATAGTCTGCCGATAGAGAAAGCAAGTCCGAAAGCCCGAACAGATGCGGATGCGTCGGTCTCTTCGTCGGCGAAACCCGACGGAAGAGAAGGAGCGAAGACAGAATCGGATGACCTTCAGCTTTCCAGCGCGAGCGGCAATGGAAATGGCGCAGTGGAGCCACCGGATGCTGAAGCATGGGATCGTTCCGAAGATCCTGCTGCCGAGATCCAGGAACCAGGTCGCGACGACGAAGAATCATTGGCACGAGAAGTCCTCAGCGAAGACGCCGAAGACGAATATGTTCCGCGACATCGATGGATACCCGAGGAGTCACTGCGCGATAGGACTCCGATGATGGATCTCATCCGGGTACACTACACCGGTTGGAGTTCTGTGAACCTCTGCCTTGTTGAGTGGCAAGAGGATCAACCCAAAATAACCACCGTCGCCTCCGGAATCAGAGTTGATGGATTCTATAAATCAGCTCCGAGCTTCCCCGATGGGCTCAAGAAATCTTTGTTGCTGCCTACCGCGTTGACTCCATACGGAAGTACTAGGGAAGTGTTCGGCAGCATTCAGTCTCGGCTACAAGACTGGGTAAAGTTATCGGAAGCGCAGGCGGAGCTTCTCACCTATTGGTGTCTAGCCACTTGGTTCCCAGAGTACCTGAACTTTGTACCGCGACTCACGATGACTGGACCGAGGCTCGCAGCCGATTCACTCATTCAGGTCTTGCATTCGGTTTGCTGCAAACCGATCCCGCTGGCCAGCATAAACTCGGCTGTCCTTAGGGCAATTCCGTTTTGCGAGTTCATTCCCACTCTCTTGATTCGTTCCAGCCGACTGAACAAAGCTGCCCTCGAATTTCTTGATGCGTCCGATGCGAAGGGCTATTTTGTTGCGAATGGCAAGGATCTACAGAAATCTCAGACCGTGAAGTGCCTCTACTTGGGCGAAGAGCTTAAGCAACCCGCGTTCGCATCGGATGGAATTCACATTCATTTGGCCAAGAACGCATTCCTTCCAACTTCGCGCCTTCCTTCGCTAGACGATATCCAGAGGCTTCAAAACCAGCTCTTGTTCTACCGTGTTTACAACCGCAGTTTGGTGCAAAACTCAGTCTTCAGGGTTCGCAAGCTGCTTCCTGAGTTGTGCGCTGTCGCCCAACAACTCGGAGCTGTGGTCCCTGAGGACAGAACGTTGCAAAAGCATGTCATCGATCTGTTTGCGTCTCAAAATGAACAGTCATGCACGGATCGCGCGCTTGCCCTAAACGGTATCGTCTTGAGAGCAGTTCTCCATCATTGTCACCAACCTGATCGGCAAAAGATTTTGGTCCGCGAAATTGCCGAGACGGTAAACGCCATGTACAAAGACGTGGGTGAACCAATGAAGTTCAGCAACGAAGCCGTGGGGCATGCGCTCAAGAGTATTGGCCTATACACGCGTCGACTGGGCAGCACGGGAAGGGGGCTCGTTCTTGACAGCGTTACTAGGCGCGAAGCCCACGAGCTAAGCCGTCTAAACGAAGTGATTCCAGATGGTGCTGGACCCGGAGCTTGTACTTACTGCGGAAAGGCGGACCCAGCTGCAGATGAGCTAATGTGACTTGGTGGGACAGCCTATCTCTGAGAGCGCCTGACAAAACCTTCACCTCAATGGGAAGGAAGAAGCGCCCAAAAGAAATTGCCGTCGCGCGGGCCGACGCCGGCGCAATCGGCAGCAGCTTTTCGCACTCTAATCCGCGTCGGTAAAGATCTGCGAGCAGGCCTTCCCAGTCGGCTTGACTTTCGCCCCGGCTGCGCAGAAAGGCTAGCAGATGGTGCGTGCCCTCCTGGTGCACTCCGTAGGCCACCAGCATATGCACCCGCTTGCGCCCCGCCGGACGCCGCATGCGCAAGCTCACTCCGTCCAAAAACAGATACGCGTAATCGTCGCTCAACCGCGCCTGATGCCATTCGGAATCGTTTCTGATGTGATTAGAATCACTGCATAAAGGGCGAGCTTTTGTTGTCGCAACGTCCGAGAGTTTCGGTTGAATCTTCTTCGAGAACAACTCGGGAGTAAGCCACGCTGGTTGACTCGTTTCATCCCATGCGGATTGTGCCTCTGCGTGCCGCTTAGAGGACTCTCAGGTCGACAGTTCATGGGTCCCGCCGAAGCGATAGGCAATGGGGAAAATGAGCGGACACACGTCGTGCAGTTCTACACCGACGATAATTATTGGCGAGACAACATCGGTGAATTCCTATGCGCGACCGTGAGTGACGGGAAATCCGTAATCATCTGCGCCACGCCGCCGCATGTAGTCGCAATTCGTCAGAGCATGCAGGCGCACGACATCGACCTGCAACAGCTTGAGAAGGTTGTTCGGTTCATTACTCTCGATGCGGCCGACACACTCTTGAAGTTCATGAATTCCGATCTGCCGGACCAGCGCAAGTTTGAGTCGCTACTGGGACCAGTGATCCGCCAGGCCGAGGCGGCAGCCATCGCAAAAGACAGTCGCGTGACGATCGTCGGGGAAATGGTTGCCCTGCTCTGGGCCGCGGAGAAAGTAGATGCAACTATCAAGCTCGAACAGCTATGGAATGGTCTGGCGAGAACCCACTCCTTCCACCTGCGTTGTGCTTACCCTGGAAGTGGCTTCCAAGGGGAACTCATGCACGCGGCATACTCGTCGATCTGTGCCCAGCACTCAGAAATAATGCCCGTCTAACTGTAGCGAAGCGCCGCCCCCCTGTTTACCAGTTCGTTACTACGAAGGACGGACTTTTTTCCTCCTACCTCCTATCCCCGTCATTCGTTGACTCGTGAATGTCGCGTCCGTAAGATGAAGCGACCCGAAAGCCAAGAATCCTCTGATGATCGGCCAGACCATCTCGCACTACCGCATCGTCGAGAAGCTAGGCGGCGGTGGGATGGGCGTGGTTTACAAGGCGGAGGACACTCAACTCGGGCGCTTCGTGGCGCTCAAATTCCTGCCGGATGATGTCGCACAAGACCCGCAAGCCTTAGTTAGAGCGCTTTCGCCGCGAAGCCCGCGCCGCTTCGGCGCTGAATCATCCCAACATCTGCACGATCCACGAGATCGGTGAATTCCAGGGACGCCCGTTTATTGTGATGGAGCATCTGGAAGGACGGACCCTGCGAGAGACCATCCTCGGCCGGCCGCTCGAAACCGAGCCCCTCGTGGAACTAGGGATCGAGATCGCGGATGCCCTCGACGCCGCTCACGCCAAGGGCATCGTTCATCGCGACATCAAGCCTGCCAACCTTTTCGTAACCGACCGAGGTCACGCAAAGATTCTCGATTTCGGGCTGGCCAAGGTCAGCCCGGTGACAAGCTCAAAATCCGGGGCGACAGCCACCTTTAGCGAAGAGCACCTGACTAGCCCCGGCAGCGCTCTGGGGACAGCGGCTTATATGTCTCCGGAGCAGGCGCTCGGCAAGGACCTTGACGCGCGTACTGACCTGTTCTCGTTGGGCGCGGTTCTCTACGAGATGGCCACCGGCACGCTGGCTTTTCGGGGTGACACGACCGCTGCTTTGTTCAACTCCATCCTCAATCGCACGCCCCCGTCGCCGCTGCGGTTCAATCCCGGCCTTCCTGCGGAACTCGAACGCATCACCAACAAAGCTCTGGAGAAGGATCGCGAAGTCCGCTATCAAAGCGCGGCGGAGTTGCGCGCCGACCTGAAACGGCTGAAGCGGGACACGACTTCCGGAAAGATGACGGCCGCCAGTGCACCGGCTGCGGTCAACACATCGCGCTGGATCTGGATTGCAGCGGTGTTGAGTGCGATCATCGCGGTTGGCGGGACGGTCGCCTGGCTGCGTTCCCCGCTTTCACCACCGAAGGTCCTCGCGACCACCCAGATCACACACGACGGCATACCGAAACAAAACGTGCTGACGGATGGTTCGCGGCTCTACATTACGGAGACAAGCGGAGCGAGTGGGGTGCTGATGCAGGCATCGAGCGCTGGCGGACAGACTTCGGCCATTCCAAATCCTCTCCCAAGCGTTGCCTTGGCCGACATCTCGCCAGATCATACCCAACTCCTGGTGGCCGGCCTCAATGGCACGGAGACGGAAGCCCCGCTCTGGGCGTTGCCTCTTCCATCCGGAGCTCCGCGCCGTATGGCCGATGTCGTGGGTCACTCCGGGGCCTGGTCGCCCGACGGCCGCAAGCTGGCGTTTGCGAAAGGCTCCAATCTGTATTTGGCCAATGCGGATGGAACCGACCCACGCAAGCTAATCACCGTGTCTGGTATTCCCTCAGATCTTCGCTTTTCACCCGATGGCGCTCGCCTTGGCCTCACCATTACGTCTATCGACGGCAGCTCGACCTCGCTATGGGAGATGCGCACCGACGGTAGCGAGCTTCATCCCTTATTGCTGAACTGGCATCCGATACCGTCCGAATGCTGTGGTGTATGGAGTCCCGAGGGGCGCTACTACTTCTTTCTCGACTTCACATCGGCCGGGTTCAATCTCTGGGCTCTCCGCGAATCTGCCGGCTTTTTTCAAAGGCGATCTTCCACGCCCTTCCAGCTGACTTCGGGGCCGCTGTCGTTTGGCGCCCTGGCGCCGAGTCCGGATGGCAAGAAACTGTTTGTGGCCGGCCGGCAGGGCCGGGGCGAACTGGTCCGGTACGACGCTCGATCCCATCAGTTCGTAGAGTTTCTTTCCGGCATCTCGGCTGGGGAACTGGACTTTTCGCGAGACGGCAAGCGGGTAACTTATGTGTCCTATCCCGACTATTCGCTCTGGCGTAGCCGCGTGGACGGCAGCGACCCGCTGCAACTTACTTTTCCTCCGATGTCAGCGGGTCTTCCTCGCTGGTCCCCGGATGGCACGCAAATCGCGTTCAGGCACGCGTCTCCAGATTTGTTTTAGAACTCTTCGCCACGCAACCTTCCGCCCTTGCGCAAAACCGCTTCCACTGCACATTTGACGTCTCCTAAACCTTGGTGTCCAATGGCATACAATTGTACTTGACTGAGGGTGTCCAATGGAGTACAAAAGAATTGTGCAGACGGTTGTCGAGACGCCTACTTACCTCGCGATTGCCGACAAGCTTTTTAGCGAGGAGGAGCGTGCGGACATCGTGGCACTGGTCGCGGCTGACCCAGAATGTGGAGACCTGATCCGTGGAACGGGCGGATTTCGAAAGGTCCGGGTCGCACGCAAAGGAATGGGGAAGAGCGGTGGGGCCCGGGTTGTGTATATCTGGCGCAACGAGAGATTTCCAGTTTTTCTCATTGCAGTTTTTCCGAAGAATGAGAAAGAAAACCTGTCGATGGCAGAGCGCAACACGCTACGGAAACGGGCCGATAGTATTTTCGAGACCTACCGGAGATAACATGAAAACGCAATTCGAACAGATGATGGATGGACTTAACGACGTTGAGGCTTTTCTTGCTGGGGAGCAAGAAGGATTCAAGGCACATGTACCCCAGGAAGTTGACGTGAAAGCGATCCGAAATCGACTTGGCATGACCCAAGCCAGATTCTCTGACACGTTTGGGTTCAGCCTTGATGCTATCAAGCACTGGGAGGGAGGGCGGAGGACCCCAGAAGCCCCTGCTCGCACGTTGCTCATCGTCATCGACAAGAATCCTGCTGCCGTGCTCACCGCACTGAGTCCCGCCTCGTTCGCTGCGGCTGTTAGAAAGAGTAGGAGATCTGGTGGCGTTTCAAAACGGAAGACCTATGCCGCGGATGGGAAGAGAATCACGAAGTGAAAAAAGAACAGCTTCCAATTGCGGTGAGCCGCAAGATGGACGCGCAATCGAGTGTACGAGCGGCAGTTCTTGAACCCGTGACTTCAACCCACGATTGCAATGTCTCTAACGGCTTTTCACGGACCTTAGGCGGCCACCGGGAGTCAAGTAAGTCATTTCAGACTGCAACATAAACCAGCCCTGAAATAGCTGCACACAAAACGTTGCGAAGGGACACCCGCCGGAGTGTGGTTCCCGGTGGTCCAATAGCGTGCTCTGGAGTTTTTCCAAATGACCCTGTGTCGTTCTTGGCTTCTCGGCGACGTCAAGTCGTTGAGATAAAATGTTGTCGCTTATGTTGGCCCATAATCGCCAGGGGCGGTGGCTTCATTCCGGATCGGCCAATTTGGGTCTGATCAGGGTCCGATAACCTGGCCAGAGAGTTCCTTTGAGTTCCCTTAGAGGATTAAGAACGGGCTGTCAGTACCGTTAAGTTCCAATAAGTTACGTCGGCCAGCGACTCTGTCACGGCGGTAACCCGGGTTCAAATCCCGTCGGGGACGAATTCTCTGTGTCCCGCAGCATGGCAGCCACTTTCCCCTGCGCCATACGCTTTGTCCTGGTCGAGCTGTGACCGGTGTTGGGTTAAGGTGTCACATCCAAGTGTCCCGCCTCAGTTGGAAGTGGAGAAAGCGTTCGTCCGTTAAGATAGCGGAGCGAACGTATGAGCAAAGAGCGCAAGCACTACACTGCTGAGGAGAAGGTGGCCATTCTACGGCGCCATCTTTTAGATAAGGTCCCGGTTTCCGAGCTGTGCGACGAACTGGGACTGCAACCCACCGTCTTTTACCGCTGGCAAAAAGAGTTGTTCGAGAACGGAGCGGCTGCTTTCCAAACGACGGAGCATCCTCGCCGCCAGGCAGAAGAGAAACAGAAGCGGATTGAGTTCTTGGAGAAGAAGGTGCAGACCAAGGACGAGGTGCTGGCCGAGCTGATGGCGGAGCACATCGCGTTAAAAAAAAGCCTTGGGGAACTCTGACCGCGACCTGGGTGCCGCACGATGTGCGGGATCAGGTGATGGATTTCGTCCGGCGCTGGTCGGAGAAGAGCGAGATCAGCGTCGGCCGCTTCATTGCGTGGCTGGGCGTAACTGCGAGTAAGTTCTACGACTGGCGGCAGCGCTATGGACGAGTGAATGAGCACAACGGTTGGGTGCCCCGAGACTTCTGGTTGGAGCCGTGGGAGAAGGAAGCGATCGTGAGTTTCCATCTGAAGAATCCGTTGGAAGGTTATCGGCGGCTGACGTACATGATGTTAGATCACGATGTGGTGGCCGTGAGTCCGGCGAGCGTATGGCGCGTGCTGCAACAAGCAGGACTGCTGTCGCGCTGGAAAGGTAAGCCGTCACGCAAGGGCACCGGCTTCGAACAGCCGCTCGAGCCGCATCAGCACTGGCATGTCGATGTTTCCTATATCAACCTGTCGGGCACGTTCTATTACTTATGCAGCGTGCTGGATGGGTGCAGTCGTTTTCTGGTGCATGGGGATCTGCGCGAGTCGATGAAGGAGGCGGACATCGAGAGGATTCTGGAACGAGCCAAGGAGAAGTACCCGGAGGCCAAGCCGCGGATCATCTCCGACAACGGACCGCAGTTCATCGCGCGGGACTTCAAGGAGTTCATTCGCGTCTCGGGTATGACGCACGTGCGCACATCGCCGTTTTACCCGCAGTCGAACGGAAAAATCGAACGCTGGCATAAGTCGCTCAAACAGGAGTGTATCCGGCCTCTGACTCCGCTGACGCTGGACGATGCACGGCGCTTGATTCAGACTTACGTGGATCGCTACAACACGGTTCGATTGCACAGCGCTTTCGGCTATGTGACGCCGCAGGGTCGGCTTGCCGGACGACAGGCCGAGATCCACGCGGCTCGCGATCGCAAGTTAGAAGAAGCTCGTAGGCAGCAGCAACTTCGCCGGCAGCAGACAGCGTCTTTGATGTTTGTACACTCTTCCACCGCAGCTACAATGACCTCGCCCGGTGAAACGGAAGCGGGCACTGCAGGGATGCAACCATGCTGAGGGATAACCTGGTGGGGCTCATCGAGCCGATGCTCAGCAGCGCGGGAGCCAATCCTCTCGCGCTGTGCATTGCGCAGAACGAGTCATCGGACGATAGACCCCCATGCCTTGAAAATCCCCGCCCCGAAGGGGCGGAATCTACAATTCCAGCGAAGTTGTGCAAGGGCACGATCCTGAGAGGGCGCCTAAACCACATCGGCGGTGCTGCGCTTACGACAGGGTGTTTGACATAGCCGATGGATTGCCCGGCATCGCGGTCCGAGCTACAGTAAAACGGTGTGGGGGCTGCTTCAGGTGTGAGAAAAAGAATCACCGCAGGCTGGGCGCTACGAGGAGCTCAACCCCGCTCCGTAAGCTATTGGCACTTCTGGAGCGTAAAATGCGCTGTCGGACTCTGACGAACCCGCCTGATCAGAGAGCAAACAATACAACAGTGGACAGCCGATTGACGGATCGAGGCAATGCGAATGATATGTTTTTGGCGCCGATGGTGGGTAGTGCCATGTTTGAAGCCTTTTGCAGGGCGTTCTTCATCTTCTGCTGTCCTCTTACCGTGGCGGGGCGGAATCAACTTCCGGCTTCCCCGTTCATCATCTGTAGCAATCATACGAGCCACGTCGATAGCGCGGTTCTGATGACAGCTTCGGGGCTTCCGTTTTCCGCATTCGCACTGCTCGGCGCCAGTGATTATTTTTTTAATTCTTGGAGGGCGAGGTTGTTGGTCTCACCATTCATGAACGTCATACCGATCGGTCGCCAAGCACAACACAAATCGGTCCGGCGCAGCTTGGCGATGTGCCAGAAGTTTCTACAGCGGACGCACGGCAATCTGATTCTCTATCCGGAAGGTACGCGGTCGCGGGATGGCGAGATGCAGACATTCAAAAGCGGTGCTGGACTTTTGATGGTCGACCTTGGAGTACCCGTGGTGCCCGCGCATATCGATGGTGCTCACAACGTTCTGGCAAAGGGAAAATTCATGCCGCGGCCGGGGCCCGTCACCGTGCGCTTCGGACAGCCGATTATGTTCGAATCGAATCAGTTTGACTTTCGGTCGGGGCGTGGGCTTCGGAGGGCAGCCGTCGAATTGGTCGAACAGCGCATCCGCGGGCTGAAACGGCGGCCTTCTGCCGGAGACGGGGCCAGACCGTCTGGGGAGGAGCAGCAGGCGACAGTTTTCGTCTCTGCTGTGACGCAGGAAAGCCGCAACGCGGAGAGTCATCCGAGCAACAACGCATCGGAATAGGCAAGCGGAAAGCGGTAGATTCGCGCGGCATTTGAATGTGCCGGGTGTGCGCCGGTTCGCACAGTCCAAACCTTTAGATTCGAGAGGGCTATGTACACAGCCAAGCATATGAAATGGTGGGGATGGGGGGACGATGGGGTCAGCTTCGACGCTAGGGCCCATCCTGGTTTGTGGCCCTATGCCAAAGCGGCACTCGGCGTAGAAGAAGAGAATTTAGAAACGTCGCCCGTACCGATCGAGGCCGCCCAGTTGCGCGAGGCCATTCGTCATGATGGCTTTTTGGCTGAACTGCGGTTATCGATGCGCGGCGATCAGATCTGCGACAGCCGTCACGAGCGTTTGGTCCACACATACGGCAAGGGCTTCCGCGACCTGTTTCGTATGCGCCGGGGGATGGCGGAGGGTGCTCCTGACCTAGTTCTTTATCCCGAAGATGAGCATGATGTGCTCGGGACAATACGGGCAGCCGCGCAACACGATGTCGCGGTCATCCCGTTTGGCGGCGGCTCGAACATCGCAGGCTGCTTGGAGCGAAGCGAAAGCCGACGCATGGTCGTGTCGCTTGATATGCGACGCATGCGACGCGTGCTGGCGGTCGATGCGGAGTCACTTACGGCGCGCATCGAGGCCGGCGTCTTTGGTCCCGATCTGGAAGAGCAATTGCAGGGCTACGGACTAACCCTCGGCCATTTTCCAGACTCCTTTTTGCACTCTACACTCGGCGGGTGGATAGCCACCCGGTCTGCTGGAATGCAGAGCGATAAGTACGGCAAGATCGAAGATATGGTAATAGCGCTGCGGATGGTCACGCCCATAGGCGTTCTGGCGACGCGAGTTGTGCCCAAGTCGTCGAACGGGATCGATGTCAATCATTTGTGCATCGGCAGTGAGGGAACTCTGGGAGTCATTACAGAAGCCACGATGCGAGTTCATCCCCGGTCGGAGTTGCGCCGCACTCACGGCTACTTGTTTCTCGATTTCGAAAGCGGTATCCAGGCCATGCACGAGTGTGTGCGGAAGGAGTGTGTGCCCTCAATGTTCCGCCTCAACGACCCCGGCAAGACCGCATTGTCGCTGGCATTCAAACCGCCGTCGTCGCAGCTGTCGCAGGCGTTAGCCAGAGCGATGAAGAGCTACCTCCGGGCGAAGGGTTTCGATTTCACGCGAGCGTGCCTTATGCTCACCACCTTTGAGGGAAGGAAAGCCGTCGTTGCCCGCCAGCACAATCTGGTTAGCGCCATATACCGTCGCTTTGGCGCCGTCGATCTAGGCGCCAGTTCAGGAAGGTCTTTCGAATCCACGAAGTACGATTTTCCACACATACGCGATTTCCTCATGGATCGCGGCATCACGACTGACGTCAGCGAGACCTCGACAGTCTGGAGCAACATCCTCCCTCTATATTGTGTGACGAGCGCAGCCCTAAGCGCAGCAATCCAGGAGAGCGGCGTAAGAGCCTGGGTCGGATGTCATATCAGCCACACGTATCACAGCGGGGCAAGCCTCTATTTGACATTCGGCTGCCGGCAGCAGCGAGGACACGAAATGCAACAGTACCTGCGCGCGAAACGAGCGGTACAGCAGTCGTTCATCGATCACGGGGCGACTCTGTCACATCACCACGCGGTCGGCACCGAACACCTGCCGTGGCTCACCGACGACATTTCGGCGGTGGGCGTGATGGCCGTAACTGCGATCAAAGCTGGACTCGACCCAGGAAATGTGATGAACCCAGGACGGTTGCTGCCGCCCGCAACGCCTTTTGAGCAATGGACGAGAGTCGGTCGCGACGCTGGGTGCCCTATATTGCCTGACTCTCGATAATGTCCAAAACACAACCGTAAACAAATTCCTTGTCCTGCCGGATCAACATCGATGGCCCAGACTATGGGTCCCGACTCCTGCAAGAAATCATTGAACAGTAATGGTGTGATCCCCGTCACTGACATGACGTGCTGATCCGCGCAGCATACTGCGAAAAGCGCTGAATTTCCATGTCGACCATTGAGGAAGTCAGAGCAGCCGAGAAGCGAGTGGAAAAGGTCCTGGAAGCACTCAAGAGGTAGGTGCCCAAGATCCGAACCATCTCAGCGAAGAGCTAAGGAAGGCGACGGATGAGTACGCAAGAGCGGTTCGTGAATTAAATTCAAAGTAGCCCACCGTACAGGCGTGGAGTTCACACATGGACGATTATTCAATCGCGGGACGGACTGAAAACTCCGCCGAGAGATTGAACTGATCCAGCACGAGGAGCGACGCTACTGCAATAACAGGAGCCATTCACTCGCTGAGAGCGCAGAGCATGAGAAGCGGGAGTTTCAAGTCCTTGCGATCCGTAAGGAACTTAAAACGCTGGTCGAAAAAGCAAAGGAACAATCAAGCCACGGATCAGTCTGGTACAACTGACTTCTTCTTCGCAGCTCCTTCGTGACATCAAGACAGCATGACGTTAATCACTGTCTTAGTTCTTTAGGTGTTTCACCAGCTATGTCCTTCACCCGCGCTCGCGCGACAAGAAAGGAGCCCGGGACGCGAACCCCGGGCCCATAATTCCAACGAACTATTTCTGCACGAAGATGGTGTTGATCGTATTTGCATCGGTCTGGATCTGCATGATCGACTGCCCGCTGTTCACGATCACAAAATATGTGTGGGCAACCTCGCCGCCGCTGCCATTGAAGGTCGCCGTGCCGGTGCAGTTCGAGTTCACGCTGTAGCTTCCGGTCAGCGAAAAGCTCTCAATCGTCCCGCCAAAGCTGGCCGATTCGCTTCCCGTGATGCCTCCCAACCCATCAACCTTGACCTGACCGGCGAAGGCGTTGGGCACCAGCGCCGAGGTGTACCCGCCCCCGCGGAATCCGAAGGTGTTCTTGATTCCGGCGTTGGTGCAAGTTGCTTTACCCTGCGCCACAGCGTAGCCGTATTCGGAGGCTCCCGCCTTGGTTTCCGTCAGTTCGACCTGCCCGCCGTTGCTTACAACCACCATGCTGAAGGTCGTAGCGGTTCCGCCGCTGGGAGTCAGCGTGGTCGTCCCGGTGCAGCTGGTCTTAACCGAATACGTTCCGGTCACGCCGACATTTGAGCTGATCACTCCTGCAGTGCTGTTGGTAAAGATGCCCGTGAAGTGTCCCTTACCATCCGCGGTCAGTTGCCCCACGGATGCCGTGAGCGCGCCACTGCCGTCTACGCCCGTAGTGGTAAAGCCGTAATTTCCAACCAGTGTGGCATTCGAACAACTGGCCAACGCATAACCCGAGAAACACAATCCAAGCGAAAGCGCAAAGCCAAGTTTTGTGACCCTCATTTCATCCTCTTTCTTTTTTTGTTTAGGAGTAACTGGACTGGATTTCAGCCCTGGGGAGGCGGCCGCCATTATAAGCCATGGGCGCGGCTTTTGGAGGAAAAACAAATCAGGGGATTAGGCTCTCCCATTCCGAACGGGACGCGAGTTTCCCTAGTAGCTCGTGGATGACCGGATAATGCCGTTCCGTTGTCAGTTTACAAAGTCACATATTACTTGCCTGCGGTCTCCCCAGCGGCGAGATTCTAATAGACCTTGCCGTCCTTCATGATGACGACGAAATTGTTAGCGGGGTCGATGAGCGGGAACAGGAAACAGAGCCATGCCAAACCGGATTGAGGCGACGCTGCGAAAGCCTCGTCGACAGCCACCGGGAGACTAAAGCCACTGCGCCTGTTCTCGACTCCACCCGTCTGTTCGCCCCAATCAGGCGTTTGAGCAGCCTACGATGTGCGCCCCCACGCCTGCGCCTCGATCTTCAAGGCTCCATTGGGGTTTGCGAAGGTGTATGCCAGGGTACCGGTGCGAACGACGGACTGGCCTTTAATCGTGACTGTGAGAGTACCCGATATGACAGCATAGGCGGATGAACCCTCGACATTCCAGAAGCCCATCTCATAGGACAGATGCTCGTACGTCACCCCAAGGCCCTCGCGCCATTTATCTACGTCGGCGAGCCAGTTGGCCGGAGCATTTGGGTTCAACCATCGATAGGGCGCAATGCCGTCGATGATAATTGCGGTATCCCCGAATGCGCCAAGGAAGAGATCGGCATCGTGGGTGTTGAAGCCATTGATGTGGGCGTCAATTAGGGCTTGGATTACAGCCGGTGGGTTGCTGGTCGCGGTAGCCATTCATCTGCCTCCTAGCTAGGGCAGAATACGCCAAGCATAGAGGACTGCAACTGCAACTGCAACTGCAACTGCAACTGCAACTGCAACTGCAACTGCAACTGCAACTGCAACTGCAACTGCAACTGCAACTGCAACTGCAACTGCAACTGCAACTGCAACTGCAACTGCAACTGCAACTGCAACTGCAACTGCAACTGCAACTGCAACTGCAACTGCAACTGCAACTGCAACTGCAACTGCAACTGCAACTGCAACTGCAACTGCAACTGCAACTGCAACTGCAACTGCAACTGCAACTGCAACTGCAACTGCAACTGCAACTGCAACTGCAACTGCAACAACTAACAGGTCCCTCGCAGAGATTCCGTGTATCAGCCGATTGCCCCAAAATATGACTATGGTATAATGACTATGATCTTAGGAGTTGGAGAATGAGAAAAATGGCAGCCGGAGCATTCAAGGTGCATTGTCTTGCGGTAATGGATGAAGTCCAGGCCAAGAGGGAGAGCGTTCTAATCACGAAGCACGGCAAGCCGGTGGCGAAGCTTGTCCCGGCCGAGAAGGCCGAGGATGATATCTATAACTTCTTGGCGGGCAAGGGTGCCATTATCGGCAATGTCGTTTCGCCCGCGTTTTCCGATGAAGAATGGGGTGAACTCAAGTGATCCTGATCGACACACACGTTGTCGTCTGGCTGGCGTTTGACCCACGGCGGCTTTCCAAGAAGGCCAGAGCGGCCATTAACGAGGCGAGACGGAATGGGGAAGGGTTAGCCATCTCTGACATAACACTACTCGAGTTAACGACGCTCACCAGTAAGGGGCGCATCCGCCTCGATATCGGCCTCGAATCCTTTTTGCGCGAAATCGAAGCACGGTTCGTTGTGATCCCGATCAGTGGGCGCGCATGCGTCCGAGCGCTCGGGCTTCCAGCGACCTATCCCAAAGATCCAGCAGATCGGATGATTGGAGCCACTGCCCTGGTTGAGGGATTGCCTCTGCTGACTCCGATCGCGAGATCCAACGGTCGCGGGCGGTTCACACAATTTGGTGAGAACCGTCCTGAGACTTACTGAGCTGATGCGGACAGCCATCGCTTGCTTTCCCAGACACAGGCCCACGTACGGACGGGTGTTGCAAGGATTCTGAGGAAAGCGGATGCCGCTATGCGGCAAGAAATCGGCTGACTCGATTCGGTGGATTGTGCTTTCCACCAAGCGGCCAAATTCCTGGCGTTGTTCGTCGGTGATGGTGGTGCGCAGATATTGAACTTCGACCAGGCTTTTGCGGACGAAAACCACCTGGGCAACATCGGCAATGCCCGTGATCCAGGAATAGCAGACGAGTTGCGGATCCAGAGAAAGCAGTCCGTCGGGTTCTTCCGGGTATCGGCTGGAACTGGTTTTCCACTCGAGCAGGCAGCGCTGACCGTCGAGCTTTCCGATGGCGTCGATGTAGGCGACGAAGTCGTTCTTGTCGCTGAGCGACCGGGTGAACTTGATCTGCAGATTTCGTCGAGCCTGCCTGATCTCAACGCGACCGTCCTGGCAAAAGCGGGTCAACAGCATCAATCCTTGCCAGAGCATACGATCCCAGGAATCCCGGCTGGAGAAGTGGAGGTCTTGGCCTTGACAAGCGGACCACTCGGTAAACAGGGCCGCCCCAGGATCTTCCCGGCGAAACAAAGCACCCAAAGCTCGCTCGAAGGCGCGACCGAACAGCATTGCCGCCCGCGTGTCCTTCTCCTTCCAGCCATCGAGATAGCGATGCCGATACCGTCTCGGGCAGGTGAGGTATTGGCTGATCTGGGTGTAGCTATAGAGCATTCAGGCCACCTGGGGATTGTCCATATTTGCGGGTGAAAGTTCCTCCCAACGACCAGCGGCAGCAAAGCCGTCGAGTCGGAGCAGGGAAGTGCCGTTGACGACGATATGACTGATCTTGACCACGCCTTTCAGACCTACGAGCTGAGACTCGTCGACTTCGTCGCGTCCGAGCAGTTCGGTGTCGCAGCCGAAGTCGCGCAGGAACCAGCTCAGCTTCCAGAGGGCTTTCGGGCTGCAATAGAGGCGGCTTGAAAGGACGTGGCCAGAAAACCGGCTGGGCTCAAGAATGGAGAGTGTCAGCGTGTAGTAAGGCTTCTGGGCTTGCCGCTGAAACCTGGCGCGTTGCACCTGGACAAGGAAGACTCCGTCGGGTACTTGGTCCGCAGCACAGCGATCGGCGGCGTGCAGGCCGTAGATCTGACGTTTCATGCGGCACCTTCCTTCTGGACGGGATAGCTGTTGAGCTGGCAGAGCAGGGCTTTGCGATCTTTCTCGGCCCAGTCAGCCAGATGCGTGACGAAATTCTCCACTTGGTCGCGGGTCGCATCGCGAAGTTCCTTCACGCCGCAGAAATCGGTCGCATAGGACTTGACGAGGTTGGGATCGAGTTGATGCTGGGCGGATGACTTGGCAGAGGCGGTCCCGCACTGTTCGACTGCCATTTCCGTTGGTGGGTTGGGGAGGCAGCTTCTTCGAGTTCGGAGCGGCCTGTGCCGGCTCCGGGACGGTACACAAGATGCGAAACATCTTAGAGAAAACACGGAAACGCGATTACGACGAAGTAAAAGCCGGAGCCCAAGCAATTTATCTGGCCGAGAGCCGGGCACAGGCGGTAGCCGCCTTCCGCACTTTTCGCGCGCGTTGGGGGCGAGCTTACCCCGCCATGGTCCGGCGACTGCAGCAAGATCTGCCGGAGTTACTGTCGTTCTTCGCCTTCCCCCGGCACCTTTGGCGCAAACTGCGCACCACTAACATGATCGAGCGCTGTTTTGTCGAAGTCCGCCGCCGCACTCGACCCATGGTGTGTTTTGTGAACGTAGAAAGTGTGGATCGCATCATCTACTCCATCTTCCAGAGATTCAACCTGGAATGGAAAACCCGCACCCTCAACCTATTTACACAAGCAGCTTGACGTCACCTGTCGGATTGACATCATTGACTTGGCGTCTTTTGGTGTGCATTGAGCTCGTTTCCATATGACCGTACTTTCCCTCGTACCTAATTGAGCGATTACCTTGGAATCGAAGATCGGGTATAAAGAACCAATAGGCGAATCGCCCAGAAATGGAAATGTACATATGAATGTTATATGCATATGTACATGTTGTCAAGGGGGGCGGGGGCATGCCGGTTCCGAGAAAACCCGATATCGACTGGAAGAGTGTCGGTCGCCGCGTACGTGAAATTCGCGGCTTCGACGCTAATCAGGCCGTCTTCGCGCGTGAACTCGGAGTCAGTCAGGGGCAACTTTCAAGATATGAGCAAGGGGCCAGCGAAATCGGCGCGGCAGTTCTCCTTCGCTTAGCACGCAAGTCGGGAAAAACAATCGAATGGTTGTTGACCGGAAGTGACAAAATTTAGGCGCTCGGAGGAGTCGCGCGAAACTCGTAAGGCCGAGGTCCTAACCCGGCTCCGACTACACGGAAGAAGTCCGCTGAAGTTTTTGTCCCCTGCGAACGTTCGGAACGTTGCTCGGTTGTAGAATCAAACTAGGCACTTGACCGTTTCCGATGCATTTAGATAAGTTGAAGCCGTCAACACCCTCTTCTTGGGATTTCCGGGGCTGGCGAGCGTTAGATTATCATTTCCACAGTAAGGTCGACTCGAGAAGCCCGAGCTAAGAAAATGTGGTCATCAGGAGATGGCTGAATAATGATGTAAGCCCCAGTCCCCTGACCCCTCCAGACACTAGATCAACAATGAAGACTCGGCCAAGCAAACTGGAGGAGGAAGGGTATGTCAACGAGTGCCAAGAAAGTTGCTTCTAATCGCATCAACGCGCAGAAGTCCAGCGGCCCGACAAACACGAACTCAACGCGTTTCAACGCCACCAAACACGGCTTGCTAGCCGTTGGAATAACCGAACTCGACGACGCTGAGGGTTATCGCACGATCCTGAGTGACCTCATACGAGAGAAAACCCCTGTTGGTCCAGCGGAGATTTTTTTGTGGAATCCGTAGCTTTGGATATGGTGAGGTGGCAGCGCGCCGGCGTCTGGAGGCAGAGTACATCACCAGCCGCAATCAGCGCTGAGACCCGTTCATCGCCTCGTCGGCGTTTTTCAACGCTACGAATCGTTCTTTGCGAATAGAATGTTCCGAACGCTCCACGAGTTGGAGCGACTGCAACGGATGCGACAGGGCGAGCGATTGCCTGCGCCTGCCACCGTTGATGTTAACGTGCATGCGGGGACCGGAGAAGTGGACTTGGTTTCGAATGCAGGGGAGCAGCCTAAGGCCCTGCTCAGCGAGGAGGCCGAAGTCAAATTACGAAACGAACCCAACAATTGCTTTGTTTTCAGTCACTGGTGCAAAACAGAGTGGGTAGTCAAAACGTCAAGTGGAGGAACCAGCAGGTCAGGGCCAGTTGCGCTGGCCGCAAAAAGCCTATCGACGATCGCCAGGGTATCCAAGGTGTGACCTCCGCCACTTGATCTTCAACTGCCTACTGCTGGGAGTGCCATGCGGGCTTGCGCAGCGTGATGTCAAGTCCAAACATCGGACCGTAAACGTTGATGCCATAGTTCGAATATTGGGGTGCGGATAAATTGTTGTTCGATATGTGCATCCAGTTCAGACCTGCAGAAATGGCATAGCGAGAATTGAAGTTGTACCGCGCTCCGCTGCCCAAGTTGATGGTGAACGTGAAGTCCTGGCCCTGGGCGTAATAGACGCCTAGAGGACCTTTCGCGTCAATCAGCCCCAGGCCGGCGCGAAGATCAACGTATGGCACCACCCTCCAGTTGCGTTGGACAAAATTCCGTCGAAGACCCATGTCGTAGGAGAAATATCGGGTTTCAGCACCTTTCGGAATCGCGGTATAGGAACCGCTAAATGTGACATCCCAATTGCCGCGCAGGATCCAGGGGCTTCCTACATCGTCGACCTGCCAGCGGAGAGAGGCGACGAGGGGGACCAGCGTGTATCGCAAGGGATAGAGGTCATAAGGATCGCCTTCGAAAACGTCAAAAGGAAAAGGGATATTGATCGGAAACCATCCTACATCCAGAGAGAATTCGAGCTTGTTTCGTTGGTAAATATCTTGGTTGAAGTCGGATGGTTTGGAGCGGGGTAGTTTTTCAACAGACGGGTGAGTCGTCGAATCTTCGGCGAGCCTAGGTATTGTGGGCGATTCGTTGGTGCCGCCGAATGCGTTGAGCATGGCACCGCCGGGGGCGTCTGGGCCGCAGTAAACCAAACCCTGATCTATGACGGCACGACGGAACGGACTGTCGTTATCTCGCGAACCGAAAATAAGGTCTCGCGGTTCGTAGCCGCATCGCCGGGCACTTGCCAGAGGTGTGAGAATTGCGAGACTCGCAAACAGCAGTACCGAGAAGAGGCGCGTACCGCGGGGGCTTTTGGTTGTAGTCTTGAGCGCCAAGTACGCTTTCCCGTTCGCAAGTGGCGTCAAACGCGTCTTCCTCTTTCCGTAATCCAGACCGCATCCACTGTCAGCCTAACAAAATGGCGGGGTTTGTCATCCGCGGGACGAATTGTAAATGCCAACACGCCCGAGCTCCCCACCCCAACGAAGCACTACGACGCCGATCGGAATTCAATGAGGGTGGTCAGAACGTACTGCGGTCTGTAAAACACGTGAAGTATAGCATCCGGCGTGCGTGTGCCCACGGGGCGGAAACGGCTGTATCAAGAGTGGAGCGGGGCCTTGCGCGCTTCGGTTGCGCTATTGTTCAGCGGTTGCGGCAGAGACCGTGATGTTCACAGTTCCGGCTATCGGAGTGGCATCGTAATCGGACACTGTCATGGTTTGACTACCTGGGGTTACTAAGATGAGACCGGTAAAGGTGTGGGCGCCTGCGTCGGCCGCGGTGAACACATAGAGAGTTGGAAGGTGGGCGGCTGTGTCTGAGGTCGTGAAGTGTATGGGGCCGTCAATAATCGTGTCCCGTGTCCCGTTATATATTGCGGTGACTGTAGCGGAGAAGGGGACGCCTGCTACCACTGTGGAGGGAGCGCTGATCTCGAGAACGGCGTGTGAGGAGCCGCAGCTGAGGGACGCTAATCCTACTATCGCTACCCACGCATACCGGAACGCCGGAGCCCGTAAACTCCGTAGTCCGAGCCGGACAGATATTGCTGAAGATTTCGAGAGAAGCATTAGCCCTGATAAAAGCAATTGTCTCAGGTTGCCAAGAAGTTGGTTGTCTCCTGGCCGCACAGCTTGTTTTCCCGGCTTTGCTAACTAGATGAGTTTTGCTACATTTTTCGTCGAATGTCAATGGCTATTCAAAATGTTGCCTTAGTTGCTGCCAGAGCAAAACGAGTGGACCTTGGAATTGGGCGCCGGTCAATTCTCGATCAGAAAGGACTTGATCAGGGCATCTCAGGAAAACGCCGACGCTAGTTGCTCCGTTATTCTCTTGCCGTTGGAACACTAACGCGACTGCTGTCCCGGGGCGAGGCAAACTGCAGAGGGAGTATCATGCGAACAACCAAGAATTCATGAGAAACGGGGTAGAGAATGTCCGAGTCCATTGACTGGCCGCCGCCGCTGGTTGGGCGGCCGCGCCGCAGTCGCCGGTTGCTTATCTTTCTGGTGGTGCTGGTTTTTCTCTTCTTTAGCGTTCGGGCGACTTTGTCCTATTACGTGGATGTGCTCTGGTTCGCATCTCTCGGCTATAGCCAGGTCTTTTTCAAAACCTTGAGGCTGGAGTGGGAAGTATTCGCGGCGTTTGCTGCGGCGACGTTTCTTGTTCTTTACCTGGCTTTCGTGGCGTTGAAACGGGCGCATCTCCCCGATCTGCCGGAAGGTCACACGATTGTGATCGGGGGACAACCGATAAAGCTGCCGGTTGCGCCGGTTCTACGCCTGATCGCAGTCGCCATTTCGCTTGCCATCGCGCTGGCGACCGGCGCCGCGATGATGGCAGAGTGGCCAACCCTCGCGCTCTATTGGTACGCGCCGCGCGCGTTGGGTGGTGTGACTGATCCGATCTTTGGAAAGCCCCTCAACTTCTTTCTTTTCACCTTGCCCGCATGGCAAGTTCTCCTCGGGTGGCTGATTACGCTTGCTGTGATGACCTGCGCGCTTGCCATTTTCTTCGTATTCATCTCCGGTGGGGCGCGTGTGCTCGCGGGGCGGCTCAGCCGGCACGTCACCTTGCCGTGGCGCGGTCTCTCGATCACGTTTGGGTTTCTGCTACTCGTCGTCGCGATGCGCGTCTATCTCAGCCGGTTCGAGCGATTGCTCGACGATCACACAATTTTTGGAGGTGTGACCTACACCGACGCTCACGTCACATTGACAGGGCTGCTTATCGTATCCGCGGCGCTGTTTTTGGGCGCACTGATAGCCTTCGTCAATGCCGTGCGGGAACCACGCGGGCGATGGCTCGTCGCCGCGATCGTTCCAGCCGCGGTTTGCTATGTTGCACTTCAAGTCGTGGCCTGGTATGTCAGCAGCTTCGTTGTGAAGCCGAACGAACTGGTACGCGAGAAGCCTTATATTGCTTTCAACACGGCGATGACGCGGCAGGCCTACGGCCTAAATGCAGTCTCGCAGCGCGAGTTTCCCGCCGAAACGACTGTTGAGGCTGCGGACCCTGCGAATAATCAGGCCACGCTGCAAAACATACGGCTTTGGGACTGGCGCGCTCTGCAGGACACGCTGCGCCAGATTCAGGAAATCCGCACCTATTACGATTTCCCCGATATCGATATCGACCGCTACAACATCGACGGGACAATGCGCCAGGTCATGCTCGCCGCCCGTGAGTTGAACGTTGACAAGCTCCCAGACAGCAGCCGCAACTGGATCAATGAGAAGCTGATCTACACTCACGGCTATGGCATCACGATGAATCCAGTCAACGGATTCACGGCCGAAGGATTGCCCACTCTCATCTTGAGCAACATGCCGGTGCAGAGTACGGTGCGCAGTCTCTCGGTGACCCGTCCGGAGATTTATTTCGGGGAGCTGACGAACACCGACGTCTACGTGAAGACGCGCCAGCAGGAGTTCAACTATCCGCAAGGCCAGTCGAACAATCTGAACTCATACGAGGGCAATGGCGGCATTGTGCTTGGTGGTTTTCTCCGCCGGCTCATTATCGCGCTCGACCTTGATGATCTCGCGAAGCTACCGTTTAGCGATGACGTGAACCCGGAGAGCCGGCTTCTCATGCGGCGCAATATTCGGGATCGCGTCGCGGCCTTGGCCCCGTTCCTCACCTTCGATCCTGATCCATATATTGTTCTAGGTGAGGATGGCCGCCTCTCGTGGATCATGGACGGATTCACGATGTCCGACAGCTATCCCTACTCAACTCACTATCGGCTGGGGAACGATCTCATCAACTACATGCGGAACAGCGTGAAGGTGATCATTGATGCCTACGACGGCACGACCACATTCTATGTCTTCGATCCGGAGGATCCGATCCTCGCGGCGTACCGTGGAATTTTTCCGGACCTGTTCAAAGACGCGTCCTCCATGCCGGCCGGATTGCGCAAGCACGTTCGCTATCCTGAATTGCTGCTCAAGCTGCAAGCGGAAGTTTACGGGCTGTACCACATGACGGACGCGGAAGCATTCTACAACCGCGAAGATCTGTGGACCGTCGCCAGCGAGGTCGGCATGACCGACGAGGGCGCGCAAACCACCCAGGAGATGCAGCCGAATTTCGTGCTCATGAAGCTGCCGGGTGAAACTGGTGAGGAGTTCGTAGAGATTCTGCCGTTCACGCCGGCGAACCGAAATAACCTGATCGGCTGGATCGCCGGCCGTAGCGATGGCGAGCACTACGGGACGTCGGTCGTCTACAACTTTCCGAAGACAAAGCTGGTGGACGGACCGCTGCAAATCGAAGCGCGAATTGATCAAAACGCGCAGCTGTCCGGACAGCTGACTCTGTGGAACCAGCAAGGTTCGCACGTGCGACGCGGGGCGCTGCTAGTAATTCCGACAGGGAAGGCGCTGTTGTATGCGGAGCCGATCTACCTACAAGCCGAGCGGAGCCCAATGCCGGAACTGCGGCTGGTGGTATTAGCGCTGCAGGATCGGTTGGCGTACGGGCCAACTTTCGAGTCAGCTATGGCGTCGCTTTTTGGCGGAGCAGCCTCGTCGTTGACCGCTGCGACCACTGCCCCGAATACACCGGTCGAGGCGCAGCATGGAGCGCAAGGGACCTCTGCGACGGCCCAGCCATCGGAGGATCTGAACGCACTTATCGCAGAAGCTGCCAAGGACCTGGCCGACTACCAGCGCTTGACCGCCGAAGGAAAACTCGGCGAGGCAGGAAAGAAGCTGGAAGAGTTGAAGGGCGTCCTCGACAAGCTCAACAGCCGAAAGAGATGACCCTCGAGCAATTCCGTTGTGGCGTGGCCTTGTGGATCGCGAGTGGTCCCGCCGTATTCGTGCTGATAGCGGACCTCACTCCTGTCATTCGAACGCGGTCCGAGTTCAATTCGCAAAATCGATCCTTCGGCGCCGAAAATTGCCCGAAAATAGCTCTTGACAACAGCGGGCTATGCTCCCTAACCTTGCACGATTATAGTAAGGTTCCACCACATTCATTCCGTTGATGTTGGAGTGTGCTGTGAGGCGCAGGGCCCAGGGGGTCGCCTCCGTGAGCTTCAATATTTGCGCGGTTGTGTGCTCGTTCCCCGACTGTCGTCGCGCCTCTTGATTTGGGTCAAACTGGCAGTTTCCATCGCCAGGACCTGAAAGTTATTGAATTGTTCGGTTTCTGGGAGGTGCGGAAAGTCATGGTACAAACCTTCGTTGCAGAGTCTCTATCCCTTTGTTCTCGGCAGTCCCTCCGTACGATAATCGCGATTTTCCTGATCTTCCCGCTCGCCGTTTTCACGTTTGCCCAAAACACAAATGGCCGCTTGATCGGGTCGGTTACCGACGCGCAGGGCGCTGCGGTCGTTGGAGCGAAGATAGCCGTGACCAACGCCGAAACCAATGCTCACTGGAATACCGTGACCGATAGCGCCGGATCCTACCAGGTGCTGGACCTTCCCATTGGCATGTATTCGGTCGCGGTCGAGGTGGCCGGCTTCCACAAGGCGGTCACTACTCCACAGGAACTTAGCATCAACCAGTCGTTGCGTGTCGACGTGCACCTGAAGATCGGTGCGGTCACTGAGACCGTCCAGGTACAGTCGGAAGTCGCACAGGTGGAAACCGTGAACCCTACGGTCGGAGGTACGGTTGCCGGCGCACCGATTCAAGCGTTGCCCCTGAATGGGCGCGAAGTGTTGGACCTCGCATTCACCCAGCCCGGCGTACTCCCGGCACCTTCAACCGGTTATGGTTCCGAAAAGTCTGGAGAATTCCCCGAAGGTTTTACGGTTGCCGGAGGGCGGCCGGACGCTGTGACATATCTGCTGGATGGCGGCCTGAACAACTCGGTGACCAGCAACAACGTCGTTTTTGATCCGAATCCTGATACGGTTGCCGAGTTCCGCATCCTGACGAATAATTACACGGCCGAATACGGCCGAAACGGGGGCGGAACCGTAACAGTAGTGATGAAGTCCGGGAATAACGATCTGCACGGCAGTGCGTTCGATTATTTGCGCAACGATGCCTTCAACGCCAACACGTTCATCAATAACGAGATTGGCCAACCGCGTCCTGTGCTCAAGCGCAACCAGTTCGGCGCCACGTTCGGCGGCCCCATTCTGAAGAATCGCCTGTTCTACTTTCTCGGCTATCAAGGCCAGCGGTTGACATCGAACACCTACGGATCGGCGATCACGACTTACACTCCGGCCGAGCTTGGCGGAGATTTCTCGCAGGCCGTCAATGGCGGCCCGGATCCCAACGTGGTTAGCTATCTTCAGGCGCATCCATATTTTCAATCCAACCCGGCCCTCGCCGCCCAAGGTATCATCGATCCGACAACAATCGATCCCGTCGCGCAGGCTTACATCAAGGCCAATCTGATTCCAACGTCTGCGACGGGGCAATTATTTCCCCAGGGGACAGCCAGCGACAATGTGGATCAGTATTCCGGCAAGCTCGATTTCTACGCGACCGACAGTGACCGATTCTCGCTCACCATCGGCTCCAACAAGGAGCCGACCGTAAACCCGCTCGTAGGCGCCACTGTCTCGGGATTTCCCGCGCTCACGTCGACTACCAATCAATTTGTGAATCTTGGATATACCAGGACGTTCTCGGCGGCTTTGCTCAACGAAGCCCATCTTACCGCGCAGCGTTTTTACCAAACGTCGGACCCGGGATCGCACCCTCCTACGCCCTCCCAGTTGGGTGTCAGCATCAACTCCGACCTTCCTTTTGCTCCTCCCATCATTACGCTGGGCACCAGTAACCTGGTTCTCGGATTCGATCCGAACTTGCCGCGCACGAAGGCGGACAACACGTATGCGATATCGGACACGCTTACCTGGACCAAAGGCCGGCACACAATCAAGACCGGCGGCAGGTTCGCCATCATGCAAGAAAACTCGATCTATGCCTATGCAACAAATGGATGGTTCTTTTTCTACGGATCCGGCACTGGCGTAGGTTCAGGAACCGATCTAGCCGACTTCCTGTTCGGAGCTCCCGACGAATATCAGCAGTATCCACGAGCCAATAACAACGAGCACCAAAAGCAATATGCGCTGTTCGCGCAGGATGAGTGGAAGGTAAATAAACGATTGGTTCTGACCCTGGGGCTTCGTTGGGAATATACGAGCCCCGAGACCGATATTCATGGGCACACATTTGACATTATTCCTGGGCTGCAGTCGACCAGGTTCCAGAATGCGCCCCCGGGACTGGTGGTCCCGGGAGATCATGGCGCTCCAACCGGTTGGTATTTTCCGGATCATCGGGACTTCGCTCCGCGGTTCGGCTTTGCCTGGGATGCTTTCGGCGACGGGAAGACCAGCGTTCGCGGCGGTGGCGGAATGTTCTATGACACTCTGAATGGATGGATGTCTGACTGGAACAATGGAGTTCTTCCCTGGTGGCCCTCGAGCGACCTGTTTTTCCCTTCCTCTCCCACCAGTGCTCAGAACACAAGCCTGTCGATGCCATACCAAACGGCAGGCGCTCCGGATCCCTTTCCGTCCACCCCACCACCTTCTAATCTTGACTTCGCGGCCGTCGGATATTTGCCCTTCGGCTATGGCGATCTGTTCGTCGACCCGCACCTGAAGACGCCCTACATCTACCAATACAACTTGAGCGTGCAACGGCAGTTGGGAAGCGGCCTGATGACGGAGTTGAGCTACGTGGGCAGTTCCTCCCATAAGCTGCTCACCTGGATCGATGTCAATCCGGTTGTTCCGTCGACTTGCTCTCAAGCGTTGGGCTGCAATCGGCTTTTAAACGTCAACCTGGGACTCACTCCCGCGAATGGATATGCGCCGCTACAGGACACCTTCGAAGGCCGGAACGATGCCAACTACAATGGCCTTTTGGCTAGCCTTACAAAACGCAGCGGCAACTGGCACAACATCGGCGAAACCTATTTCACGATGTCGTATACGTGGTCTCACAATCTCGACAACGGATCTGGATTCAACCAGCGGAGCGCGCAAGTTCCGTACTTCAGCCCGCATCAGTTTTATGGCAATTCTGATTTTGATATGAGGAACAGATTTGAGTTGAGCGGAGGATGGGATTTGCCTTTCGACAATCTTTGGGCCAACGGTCCGAAACGGCTGACTAGCGGCTGGAGTCTTTATCCGATTTTTTACTACCAATCGGGTATTCCCCTGGATTTTTACGCCGAACCTGTCAATCCCAGCGAGAGCGATCCCGGTCCTTCCGGCTACGGCGATCCGCAGTTGATACGGCCGGACCAAGTTACGCCGTCGATTCAAACCTATGATCCGCGCAAGATTCAATCGTTCACCAACCCGCAGACCGGACAGACGGCGACGGGAAACTTTTATTTCAATCCCAATGCCGTGGCGGCAAACCCATGTATTAACCTCGGCACCTGTCCTGTGGGTTTCTACGGAACATTCCGGAGGAATTCTCTCATCGGACCGAGCCGGACCAACTTCGACTTGGCGCTGGAGAAAGCTACCAATCTGGTAGGGGACCGGTTGAAGATGATGTTTCGGGTAGAAGCCTTCAATATCTTTAACCACGCCCAGTTCCAGAATCCAGGCAGCACGCAAGTTAGCGATCCGAACCTGGGTTTGGTTTCAACCACATTCGATCCACGAATTCTGCAGCTGGCGCTGCGCATCACTTTCTGACAACTCGTAGACGGCGCGTTGCTGCGTTCTCTGGTTTAGCCGTGCACGCGAGTACGGGAGATTCATGTTCAACACTTCCAGACGCGAATTTGTCCTGAACCTGGGCGCCTTTGCACTTCTGCCGTTTGAACGTACCGAACCCGAGCTGATCCTCTATAACGGAAACTTTTGGACGGTCGATTCCCGCAACCCGCGCGCGCAGGCCGCGGCGATCAGCGGAGAGCGTTTCCTTGCTGTCGGATCCAATGACGAAGTTCTGCACCTCGCATCGGCTCTCACCCGCAAAGTTGACCTTGGTCAGAAAACGGTCCTGCCCGGATTCATCGATGCGCACACTCACCCGGCAGAGTCGGGACGTTTGCATCTTCGCCAGGTGGATTGCGATCTGCGCTCCATTGCCGCGATCCAGGCCGCACTCCGCGAACGCGCTGCGAAGACTCCTCCCGGTGAATGGGTGTTGGGCTTTAAGTATGACGACACCAAAACGTCCGACGGGCGCAGGCTCACGCTGCAAGATCTGGATGCCGCCGTGCCAGACCGTCCGGTGCTGGTTACTCACCGGGGCGGCCATGAAGCATTCGCTAATTCTGTGGCCTTAAAGGCAGCCAAGGTCGGCCAGGCAACCCCGAACCCCACTGGCGGGGAGTTTGAGCACGATGCTTCCGGCCATCTCACCGGCCGTATTAATGAGCGCGCAATCGAGCCGTTCAACCAAGTGATTCCTCCGTCCAATTCCCGGGACGACTACCGGGAAGGGGTGAAGCTCATCGCGAAGATGATGACGAAAACCGGTATCACGTCGGTCGGCGACGCGCTGGGCAGCCCGGAGGATCTGCAGGCCTACCAGGATGCGCGCGACAGCGGCGACTTGCGCTTCCGGGTGTACTGCTTCATCTATTCCGGTTCCATCGATCGCATGATTGCCGCCGGCGTGAGAACGGGCTTTGGGGATGAGTGGGTGCGCGTGGGAGGCATGAAGCAAATCGCCGATGGTGCGATCTCGGGCCGGACAGCACGGCTCTCCGAACCGTATGTTGGCCACCCCAATGACTACGGCACGTTCTCGGCGACGGAGGAAGAACTCTATACCTATGGACGCAAAGCTTACGCTGCCGGTTGGCAGTTGGGCACACATGCGAACGGCGATGTTGCCATCGAAAGAGTTCTGAACGTTTACGAACGACTTAATCGCGAGATACCCAGAAAGGATCCGCGCTTCCGGATCGAACACTGCACCCTGATCAACGATTCGATTATTCAACGCATGCACGCGTTGAATGTGATCCCGACTCCTTTTTCCACCTACGTCTACTACCACGGCGAGAAGATGCAGTACTACGGCGAGGAGCGGCTGAAGCGCATGTTCGCTCTCCGCACTTTTCTTGATGCCGGACTGCGCCCCACCCAAGCCTCCGATTACCCGCCCGGGGAGTTTCCTCCCATGATGGCGCTGCAATCCGAAGTCACGCGCACCGATATGAATGGCCACGTGTGGGGCGCGAACCAGCGCATTAGCGTCGAAGAAGCGATCTATGTCGGCACGATGAACGGCGCCTATGCATCTTACGAAGAGAATCTGAAGGGGTCGATCGAGCCGGGCAAACTGGCGGATCTGGTCGTGCTGGGCCGCGATCCCTTCAAAGAGGACCCGTCCACGCTGGTCACGATTCCGGTGGAGCGCACCATGGTGGGCGGCAAGTGGGTCTACGAATCATGATCCCGATATCCGCATGAGGAGACGATGAGCCAGGAAAAACGAGATCGCGAACTGGGCATGCAGCAGAACATCACGCGGCGAGATTTTCTGAACGGCGTAAGCATCGCTGTCGGATCTTCGCTGCTGGCCGCAAATCCGTTGTGGGCGGAGACCTTCGGTATTCCGCAGTCCCCATTCGCGCCAGAGAAAGATCCCAGTTACTATCCTCCGGCCAAGACGGGAATGCGCGGGAGCCACGACGGCTCCTGGGAAGTAGCCCACGGCCTGCGCGATGGTCAAACTTGGCCCGATTCCGTTGCCGACGATGAGTCTTACGATCTGATCGTCGTTGGCGCTGGCATCAGCGGCCTGGCGGCAGCCTATTTCTACCGCAAAGCTGCCGGACCCAGTGCGCGCATCCTGCTGCTGGACAACCACGACGACTTCGGCGGACACGCCAAGCGCAATGAATTCCAGGCCGGCAACCGCTTGCTTCTCGGCTACGGCGGCACGCAGTCGATCGAGGCACCTGCCCATTACAGCAAAGAAGCCATCGGCCTTCTCAAGGAACTCGGCATCGACGTGCAGCGCTTCTACAAGTACTACGACCAGAAGCTGTTCGATTCGATGAAACTAGCAGAGTCCACGTTCTTCGACAAAGAAACCTTTGGCGTGGATCGACTCGTGCCCGAAGCTGGCTTGCACTACTTCGGTCCGACGTTCACCGCGGAAACCGTAACGCAGCTTCCCATTTCCGAAGCCGCTCAGCATGATATTCTTCGCCTCCAGGAAACCAATGTCGACTATTTGCCCGGCCTCACTCTGGAGCAGAAACGCTCCAAGCTGATCAAGACCAGCTACAAAGATTTCCTGCTGAACTACGTCAAAGTGCATCCCGACGTGGTCAAAGTTTTTCAGACCGCGCCGCACGATCTTTATGGAGTCGGGATCGATGCTGTTTCTGCCTACGACTGCGCCCGCTACGGTTATCCCGGCTTCAAGGGAATTACTCTTCCCAAGCGCCATCGCGAGGACGATCAGGAAGAGGAAGAGCCTTATATCTTCCATTTTCCGGATGGCAATGCATCGATCGCGAGAATGCTGGTGCGCTCCCTGGTGCCCGGCGTTCTTCCCGGCAACACCATGGAAGATATCGTCACCGCACGTGCGACTTACGCGCGCCTCGACGATCCCACCTCTCGCATTCGTATTCGCCTGAACAGCACGGCCGTGCGCGCGAAACATGTCGGCGATCCCTCGACTGCCAAGGAAGTGGAAGTCACTTATGTTCGCGGCGGCCAGGCTCACCGCCTCCGCGGAACGCAGTGCGTGCTCGCTTGTTACAACATGATCATCCCCTATCTGTGCCCGGAGATGTCGGTCACGCAGAAAGATGCCCTGGCCTACTGCGTAAAGATTCCTCTGGTCTACACCAACGTCCAGATCAGCAACTGGAAGTCTTTTCAGAAACTCGGGATCCAAGGTATCTACGCCCCGAGCGCGTATTTCAGCAATGTCACGCTGGATTTCCCGGTGTCCATGGGTGACTACAAATTCCCCAGTTCGCCCGATGAGTCGTGCCTGCTGCATCTACTTCGTACGCCCTGCAGCCCAGGGCTGCCTTGCAAAGATCAATACCGCGCGGGACGATACGAACTGGTCACCACGGAGTTCGCAACCTTCGAGCGCAATGTTCGTGATCAACTCGGGCGCATGCTTTCTGCTGCAGGCTTCGATCCCGCCCGCGACGTTCAAGCCATTACCGTCAACCGCTGGCCTCACGGATACGCCTACGAATACAACTCGCTGTTCGAACCGATTGACCGGCCCGCTTCGGAACGCCCGTGCGTCATCGGACGCCAGCCCTTCGGGCGCATTCACATTGCCAATTCCGACGCCGACGGCCACGCCTACACCAACATCGCGATTGATCAGGGACACCGCGCGATATCAGAGATCATCGGTAGCCCCTCGAAGGCCGGGCCTAAAGTATAGAACTCGATGAAAAAGGACCGAGGCAGCCGTCGACGTGATCGCGAACTTGGCATGCACCGCGCCATCACCCGCAGAGATTTTCTAAATGGCGTTGCGGTTGGAGCCGGTGCGACGCTTGCCAGTGCCTGGGTCCCGGGTCTCACGTTCGCGGCCGAGACGGCCCATTTTCCTCAAGATGCACCCGGCTATAATCCTCCCGCGCTGACCGGCATGCGCGGCAGTCATCCCGGATCGTTTGAGGTCGCGCATGCACTGCGCGACGGCACGTTCTGGCCAACGGCGGGCAAGCCGGTCGATACTCACGAAACGTACGATCTCATCGTCGTGGGCGCCGGTATGAGTGGTCTCGCCGCCGCTTACTTCTACCGGAAGCAGGCGGGGCCGTCAGCCCGCATCCTCATCATCGACAATCACGACGACTTTGGCGGACACGCCAAGCGCAACGAGTTCCGTCCGGGCGGACGCCTGCTCCTTGCCAACGGCGGCACCGTCGCCATCGAATCCCCATTTCCTTACAGCAGGGAAGCGAGTGGCCTGCTAGCCGAACTCGGCATCGATCCACCTGCGCTGGAAAAGACGGGAATGGACCGCGAAGTCTACCGCGGTCTCGGAGCCAGCTATTTTTTCGACAAGGAAACTTTCGGCGTCGACCGACTGGTCACCGGCGTTCCCGGTGGCGCGTTTGGCTCACAGGCCGCGTCTGGCACGAAAGCTTGGCCAGAGTTCCTGGCCAAGACGCCGCTGTCGGCCGACGCTCAACGCGACATCGCCCGCGTCCAGGAAGAAAAAGTCGACTACATGCCCGGTGTGCCGCAAGCGGAGAAGAAAACCCGCCTGGCGCACATGAGCTACAAAGACTTTCTCTTGAAGGTCGTGCAAGTGAATCCCGACGTGATCCCGTTCTACCAGACGCGCACGCACGGGCTCTACGGAATTGGCATCGACGCCGTGCCCGCGCTCGATTGCTGGGCCATCAACTTTCCCGGATTCCAGGGCTTGAATCTCGATCGTGTCCCATCGAAGGGACTTACCTTCACTGCACTCGGCGAGGTTACACCGCAAGAGCGCTATCACTTCCACTTTCCGGATGGCAATGCTTCTATCGCGCGCATGCTGGTGCGGTCGTTGATCCCAGGATCGATTCCCGGCAGCACCGCCGAAGACGTCGTCACCGCCAAGGTGGATTATGCCCGGCTTGACAGCAACAGCTTGCCCATCCGCATGCGCCTTAGCAGCACGGCCGTGGGCATGCGCCATGTCGGCGACCCTGCCTCCGCCAAGGAAGTAGAAGTCATCTACGGTCGCGAGAAGAAAGCCTACGCGGTACGAGGCAAAGGCGTCGTCCTCGCCTGCTGGAACATGGCCATCCCGTATCTGTGTGACGAATTGCCGGAAAAGCAAAAAGAAGCGTTGCACTACGGCGTGAAAGTTCCCTTGGTCTATACCATCGTGGCCATCAAGAACTGGACTTCGTTTTACAAACTGGGCATTCGTGGGGCGTCTTGTCCCGGCATGTACCACTCGTCGGTCAATCTCGATCAGCCCGTCAACATTGGCGGTTACAAGTGTTCGCAGTCGCCCGACGAGCCGATTCTGGTACGCATGTTGCGAACACCCTGTTTGCCGGGCCTGCCGGCTCGCGATCAGCAGCGCGCAGGACACTACGAACTGCTAGCCACAGACTTCGAAACCTTCGAGCGGAATATTCGCGACCAACTCGAACGCGTGCTCGGCTCCGGTGGATTCGATCCCGCGCGCGACATCGATGCCATCACCGTCAATCGCTGGCCACACGGATACGCCTACGAGTACAACCCGCTGTGGGATCCAGATTGGCCCGAAGGCCAGCGCCCGTGCGATATCGCGCGCCAGCGTCACGGAAGAATTACAATTGCAAACTCCGACGCCGCGGCAGCCGCCTACACAGACCAGGCTATCGATCAGGGCTATCGGGCCGTTCAGGAATTGTTATCTTAAGTTGAATCGAGCGCAGGTGCGGCACGAGCAGATAATTGGCAACGCCAGCAGACTAGCCTGCGCTGATCTTCGAGTTAGAGTGGGACTTCAATCAATGTTGGTCCTTCGCTCTGCAATCCTTCTGCTAACGCTTTGCCGAATGCTTCGAGTGAACTGACCCGCCGGCCTGGCACTCCCATGCCCTTGGCCAGGTGCACCCAATCAAGGTCCGGACGACCGATCTCGAACATAGCCGACGCTCGCGCTCCCGGGCTCCCGATGCCCAGATAGGAAAATTCTCGCTTCAGGACGGCATAATCACGGTTGGCAAAAACCACCGTCGTGACGTTGAGTCCCTCGCGCGCCATCGTCCACAACGCCTGAAGCGTGTACATCCCGCTGCCATCGGCAGTCAGGCACAAGACCTTTCGATCAGGGCAGGCGACTGCCGCACCGACAGCCAGGGGCAGCGCGATTCCAATCGAACCTCCGGTGTTGCCGAGCCAATCGTGAGGAGGGCATCCCCTGGTCGCGGCCATCAGTCCACGGCCTGAGGTCATCGATTCGTCGACCACGATTACATTCTCCGGCAACAGCGCGCCCACGGCCGCCGCCAGCCCGGGCAGAGTGACTTCCCCGCTGGGGGCCGTCGGCCGTTCAATCTTCCGTTCTGTTCCCGCCAGGTTGTGGCGTATAGACAAGCTCTCTGCCAAGGCTTCGAGAGCTCCAACGTAATCCTCCCCGGGAACGGCCAAGGGATGGATCTCACACTCTGGCGACTTGAATTCGCTGTTTTTTCCAGGATAGGCGAAGTACGCGACGGGAGCTTGCGTGCCCACCAGAATTAACTGCCGAAATTCTTTGAACTGCTCGATTCCTTGTTCAAGGACGTATTGCACGCGATCGACAGCCGGAACTCCGGCGCCGCGTTGCAAACGGGTAATGGGATACGGAGCTAGCAATCTTGCCCCGGTCGCTGCTGCAATTCGCCCAGCAGTAGCCAGTCCTGTTCCGTATAACGCGTTCCCTCCGAGCAGAATCGCGGTCGGCGATCCTGACCGGAGCATCTCGGCAGCGCGCTCGATGGCTGCCGTCGCAGGCATCGACGGTTTCGGTATCGAGGGTGTTGCGGCCACGATTCCTCCGTCGCTCCACGCGACGTCCGCAGGAACGATCAGCGTCGCAATTTGGCCGGGCGCCGTGCGCGCAGCCACGATTGCCTCCGCAGCGTCACCAGCCACAGAGGAGGCAGAAGCCGATGTTCGCAACCATTTCGAATACGGCCTGGCGATGCCCTCAATGTCAGAGGTGAGCGGCGTATCGTGATGCAAGTGATCGGTGGCATGCTGCCCGATGACGTTGACGATGGGCACCTGCGCCCGGCTGGCATTGTGCAGATTCGCGAGACCGTTTCCGAGACCAGGCCCTAGATGTAACAGCGTGCAGGCTGGTTTTTCAGCCATCCGTGCATAGCCGTCCGCGGCGCCCGTGCAGACGCCTTCGAAGAGCCCGAGCACGCAGCGCATTTCCGGCAAGCGGTCGAGGGCCGCGACCAGATGCATCTCCGACGTGCCCGGGTTTGTGAAACACGTTTCCACTCCTCCTTTTAGGAGGGAACGAACCAGACTCTCGGCACCGTTCATTGTTCCGAACCGTTCATCGTTTCGAACCAGTCATCGTTTTGAACTCGATTCTCTCCGCTCCTGAAAAGCCACGGTTCGTATCAGGACATTGCTTTCGCGATGCCGTAACTGGTACAAGACGGGCTTTCAGCCGCCGCGCAGCTCGAAGTAGCCTGGAAAGGCGTTTTTCAGAAACCTGCTAAGCGAACGCACCAGCCAGATAGCGGGACAGAACTGCCGCGAGGTTCTCATAGTGCGTTGCGATGATGCCCAGATGATCCCCCGGCACCGTCGCGACTTCGATCTTCCCGGCGAGCGGTGCCCACACTGCGGCCGCGTCGGCAGGGAAGGCGGTGCTGATTTCCGCGCGCACAAACTTGATTTCCCCGCGATAGTAGCGGGGACGATAACGGGTAAGCGCTGCATATCCGCTGGCACGCACCCGCTGCATCGTCGCAGTCAACGATACGCCCGCTGGCGGCTGATAGGGCGCGCTGCCGCTGAGATTTCGGAAGACATGCAATCCCCGTTTCGCCTGACGCGTTGCGAGGCGTAAACGCTGCCCCAACGACAAGAAACGCATGTGCGGATATGCGTCCAGCATGGCCAGCAGCGCGACTTTCTCGCCCTGAGCAGACAATTGCTGTGCCATTTCCAAGGCAACCAGTCCGCCCAATGAGTAACCAATCAGAGCGTACGGGCCGTGGGCTTGCACATTCCGGATCGCATTGATATGAAATCCGGCCATATCTTCGATGCGATCCAAGGGTTCATCCACTCCATCAATGCCCCTCGCCTGCATTCCATGGATCGGATGATCTGTTTCGAGATGCTTAACAGGCTGAAAGAAATCGATGACGCTGCCGCCCAGTCCGTGTGCAATGAAAACCGGCGGCCTCTTCGAACCCTCCCTCAGTGGCACCAGAGAAGGGAACCGCGGCGTGACCGGTTGCTCCAGCAGGGCAGCTAGGGCTGCGACGGTTCGCGCCTGGTAGATCGTGACCGGCGGAAGTTCGCGGTGACAGGCTTGCGCGATCTCGGTGAACAGTTGCAGAGCTAAGACAGAATCTCCGCCCAGATCAAAGAAGTCGTCCTCTGTATCGATCGACGATAGCTGCAGCACTTGCTGCCAAATCGAAGTCAACACCTCGATCATCGAAGATGTGGTTTCAGGCTTCACTTTGTACCGGCCCTGTGCCGTAAAGAATCCTCCGAACCATGCTCGGAGATGGATCACCGCCGCCACCGAATGTTCGCCGGCAATTCTCAATCATGAGTGTGCGAACGACCAATAGAGCTCCCGAGCCTTAGTGTAGAGCGGACCGAAGGGCAGTGTGCGCTCCCCGATCCGGGTCACCGGAACTACCTTGGAATAATTCCCGGTCGCGAAGATCTCATCTGCCTTCTCGAAATCTTCATACCGGAGAGTCTTTTCGACCACATTTACACCACTCTGACGCAATAGCCCAATCACTCGCTGGCGTGTAATGCCGGCCAGGAAAGTCCCATTTGGAATCGGAGTGAACACGACTCCATCTTTCGCCATGAAGATATTGGAGGTAGCGAGTTCCGCTACGTTGCCAACCATATCGCAGACGATCGCGTTATCGAAGCCACGAGCGTGCGCCTCGAACAGCGACCGGGAGTTGTTGGGATAAAGGCAGCCGGCTTTGGCGTCAACCGGCATCGTTTCCAGCGTCGGCCGCCGAAACGGAGACAACGTAATCGAGAAGCCTTTGGGCGTCCGCATCGGAGCCTCATAAATCGACAGGCAACATCGCGTCGACTCAGGATCGTGCGCCTGCACCCATGGTCCATCCTTCTCTCCCCAATACATCGGACGAATGTACAGGGCGGCATCCCTATCGAAGCGTTGGATGCCCTCTCGCGCCAACCGAACCCACTCCTCGGCTGCAACCGTGGGTTTCAAATAGAGTTTCTTCGCCGAATCATTCACCCGCGCACAGTGAAGATCAAGATCCGGAGTCACGCCTTCAAATGCGCGAGCGCCATCGAACACCACCGAGCAGAGCCACGCAGCATGCGTGCGTGGCCCCATGATCCCGATGTTTCCCTCGTGCCACTCACCCTCGAAGAATGTCCAGGTTTTTGACCAACCACTTCCCAGCGGCAAACGATTCCTCCGTGCTACAGGCTTTTGACCGCTACTTCCGTGGAAACGACCATGCGATAGCGGATCATTGCAGCATCATCGATTTCCACAACAGTTGCTTGGGTACGGACCGCGAGAGGAGGTAGAAGAGCGCGATCGAACGCGGGGGAGTAACCAGCTCATTATACAAGTGCGCGTGAGTGCTAGCGAATCTTTAATGCGTGGCTATAACCTATGTGTTTTGTGTCGGTTTCGCTGATTGCTACTTCGCGGCCGCATATCCGAAAATTGCTTTCAATTCCAGAAATTCTTCGAGTCCTGCCTCGCCCCATTCGCGGCCGTTGCCCGATTGCTTGAAGCCTCCAAAAGAGCCCGCGAAGTCGACTCGTGCGCCATTGACGTGAACATTTCCCGAGCGAATGCGCTTCGCCACCCGTCCTGCCCGCTGCAAATCACCGGAGGTCACAAACCCAGATAAGCCGTACGGAGTGTCGTTTGCGATCCGGATTGCATCCTCTTCGTTCTCATACGGGATGATGCAAAGGACCGGGCCGAAAATCTCCTCTCTCGCGATCGTCATGTCGTTGCGAACGTCCGCGAACACCGTCGGTTTCACAAAGTAGCCTTTCATGAAACCCTCCGGCCGTCCCGTCCCTCCGCTGACCAGCTTCGCGCCTTCCCGCTCGCCGGCTTGGATCAGGCGCTGCACTTTGTCGAATTGCGCTTTGCTGGCCAAGGGGCCAAGCTGGGTCTCCTCAGAGACGGGATCACCAACGTTGTGTGCCTCTGCCGTCGCCTTGGCGATTGTAAGCACTTCCGCCATCCTGGATCGCGGAACGAGCATCCTCGTTGGCGCATTACACGACTGTCCGCTGTTGCGGAAGCATTCCTGCGTGCCTTGCTTAACCGCCTTCGCGAAGTCGGCGTCGTCCAGCAGGATGTTGGCCGATTTTCCTCCGAGTTCCTGCGCCACGCGCTTCACCGACGGCGCGGCGGCGACCGCCACTGCAACCCCGGCCCGTGTGGATCCCGTGAACGAAACCATGTCCACGTCAGGATGCGACGCGATGGCCGCACCCACCGTCGGTCCATCCCCGTTTACTAGATTGAAGACACCAGCAGCCACACCCGCCTCATCGAGGATCTGCGCGAACAAATACGCGGAGAGCGGCGCCATCTCGCTCGGCTTGAGAACCATGGTGCATCCCGCCGCCAGCGCGGGCGCCACCTTACATGCAATCTGGTTCATGGGCCAGTTCCAGGGAGTGATGAGTCCGCAAACCCCAATCGGCTCTTTCCTCATGAGGGTCGAACCCTTGAGTTCTTCGAACTGAAAATTCTCCAACACCTTGGCCGTCTCGGCGATGTGGGCGAGTCCGGCCGGCGCTTGGGCCTTTCGCGCGAGCGAGATAGGCGCGCCCATTTCTCGGGAAATCGTCTCTGCCATCTCTCCCATCTTCGATTGATAAACTTCCATGACCCGACGCAGCAGTGCCATGCGGACGCTCACGCTGGTCTCCGAATACGACTCGAAGGCCCGTCTCGCTGCCCTGACAGCGCGGTCTACGTCGGAAGCATTGCCGAGCGAGATTGTGGCAATAGGCTCTTCGGTCGCCGGATTGATCACCGCGAAGTCGTGGGCTTCCACCGGATCGACCCACTTCCCATCAATATAAAACTTGTGACAGTCTTGCATAGGCCTTCAGTTTACCTCTTCGACGCGAAACTCAAGACGCACCTCGCAAACTTTGATAAGCCAGCGAAATCATGCGTTGCGTCCCCTGCCGCACGACCAGGACAAACCATGCCGCTCTTCCAATCGAGTTCTGTCCCGCCGCTTTCCACAAAGACCACAGCAGTCGGAGGCGCTCGCGATGGTTGAGACGAATCCGGACCCCCTTCGCGGCGATGATGCCATATGCTCGTTCTTCCAGAGAAACGGATCGAATGTCTTTGCGAACGCACTGGACGAACGACAGCGGTATGGAGTGTTCAACAATCGCGCCAGGCACAAAGAGTGGAAGTTTCCCATGCTGCATCAGATTGGCCAGCAGAAGCGTATCCTCGGCTCGCAGTGCGGCCGGATCGAACATGCCGTCCTCGATGTTCGCTTGCTCCCGGCGGATTGCGAATCCTGCCGTGTTCAAGTAGCGAATGCAGCCGTCCGGCTGCAGCATGTAGTTTTGGAAGGTTGAGAGCCTCAGGTGTTCCGCTTTACCGACGAGGGTCGAGCAGTTCCCCACAAGCCGGAGTTGAAAGAAATCGCATTGCGGGGAAGCCGAGATCGTCGCGTGCAGGGCGGCGAGACAACCTGTCTGCAGTTTGCAATCCGCGTCTACAAATAACAGCACCGCCCCCGTGGCCTTCCGGATTCCGAGGTTGCGGGCGGCTGGAATTCCAGCGTGAGCTTGTTCGATGACTGTCAATGCATAGCCGTGCGCCGATTTCGGAATAGACTCCGGAGCCTTTTCCGCACTGCCGTCATCCACGATGATGACTTCAAACTCAGGCGCGTTCTCCTGCCGATCCAGAGACTCCAGGCATTGCTCGAGCGGTTTCCAATCGTTGTAAACGGGAATGACAACGCTGAAAAAAGGCGCTGCGTTAAAGCCTGGATCGTGGGAAATCGTCATTGATGAGGACTAGAGTCCAGACCTGTGCCTGAGAATTTAGGATTTCACACTCGACCCTAAAATCAAAGTTTGCCTTTAGGTACCATGGTTATCAGTGTCTTAACAACCTAATGCGAGGCAAGTGCGGATTGGATTCCTCTCGGGTGATCCCGGGCACCGCGCCGAGTGATCGAAATCACAGCAAAATTAGATCCGGGCATTTAAGGTTCCTCCTGACATCTGACCAGCCGCACCCCCGTCGGCCGGGCACCTCCCCAGTCCCCCAGAGTCTAAAACCTGTCAACCCAGCTCTTGAGGTCGACCCATTGATTTCGACAGATTTGGAAACCTTGTCCACCGGTCAGGCGCTCAGCGTTTTTGAATTGGACTTTCACAAGGATCCCGGCTGGGAGCACTTCGTCTCTTCGCATCCCGATGCCCTGATTTATCACCACGCGGGATGGCTTTCGGCGCTCGAAAGTGAATACGTTCAAAAATGTGTAAGCCTGGCCTGTGCCGACGAGCAGGGCCGGATCTGCGCGGTTCTGCCTCTGTTTTACACGAAAGGCCTGCCGCTCACCTTCGGCCCGGTATCCACAGGCCGACGTCTCTCGTCGCTTCCCAGAACGCCCGTGGCCGGCCCCTTGGCCACAACCCACGAGGCGGCTGCCGCGATTGTCCAACATGCGGTCAACTTGGCTCACTCCCAGCCGGGCGTCCAGCTGGAGATCAAGACCAGCATGCCGGACCTTGACAAGCGCGTGAGCGGTCTTACTTGCAAACCCTGGCGCCCCACCTACGTCGCCGAGCTGCCGGCTCGAGTGGATGGCAAAGCGTGGGACGACTTCTGGGAAACCCTGCGTCTTCCGCGCTCCTGCGTTTCCTGCGAGGGTTGTCGCCAGCTCCGCTTCGGCAATGCGCGCCGTCAGCATCGCGTGAACTGGTCGGTGAACAAAGCCATCAAGCTGGGACTTGAAGTTCGTGAGGCGGATAGTGACTGCGATCTGGCCAAATGGTATGACCTGTATCTGCTGACCATGCGTCACAATGCGGTGCCGCCGCGGTCTTTTCGCTTCTTTCAGAGTCTGTGGTCTTTGCTTCGGCCCTCCGGCATGATGCAGTTGCTTCTTGCCGAACTCAACAAAGACGGTCAACGCCGCATGGTGGCTGGCTCGATTCTGTTGCAGTTCGGTCAGACGGTTTTCTACGCCTTTACGGGCTGCGCGCCAGAAGATTTCTGCCTGCATCCTCATGACATTCTTCAAATCGAAGCGATCCGCAGCGCCTGCCGAAGCGGTTACCGCTGGTATGACTTTGGCGAAGTCACCGAAGATCACGAAGCTCTTGCGCAGTTCAAAACAAAATGGGGTGGAGACCCCCAGCAGCTTTATCGCTACTACTCTCCCGCGCCCGTGGAGCGAGCGTCGTCCGATGGTGGTAGATTCGCTCGTTCGGCTCGGAAGATCTGGCATCGTCTTCCGCCGAAGGCAACGGCAGTTCTCGGCGATCTGATTTATAGCCGCATGTAGCGTTCGGACTTCAGTTCTCGGAGGCTTTCAGTCATGCAGACCGACACAACGCAGTCAAACCCAGTTCGGCTGGCCTATATCGGATGCTGGTACAAGAACGACATGTACTCGCACAACTGCAGCAACCTTGTCGACTCTCTCCGCGGCACCGGTTTGCAGGTCGATGTCGTCACCTCGAACTGCAGGTGTTTTTCCTCGGCACAGAAATTCTCGATCGCCACCGATGAACTCATCAATGCGAATTGTTCTCCGATTGCGATTCCTCATGCCCCCAGGGATCCTGGCAAGAAACACGGCATGCTGAAGTATCTGGCGGTGAAAGTGTTCCGGCTCGATCTCATCCTGGCAACGGCCCGCGGATTTCTCTATTACAACCGAGCCCGCCGCGCCGATGTGATTCACTTCGACCAGGTGTTGGAGGCTTTCGGTTGCATTCCGCTATACATCGTGACGCTTCTCGCCAGCTGGTTCGGCAAACGCGTCGTCGTAACCGTGCACGAGATCGACCCGGTTCAGAAAAAGCATAAATGGCTGAATCGCATGTACAACAAGTGCGCGGAAGTGTTCGTGTTCAGCGAACACATGAAGCAGCAGGTCGTCGCCATGGGAGCTGCTCCCGAAAAAATCAAGATCATTCGATATGGAACCGTGATTCCCAACCTCGTTCCAACGAAGCGGGACCACTACATCTATTTCGGTGGTCACTTCATTCTCCGGGGCAAGGGATACGTGGAGCTACTGAACGCGATATCCCTTCTGAAATCAAGGGGTATCCGAGTTCCACTCGTGATTTACGTCGGTTACGGATGCAACGGATTGGAGGAAGCGAAAGCGCTGGCCGTTCAGAAGAACGTAGCGGACATGATCCAGTGGCGGGATTTTTATACCGGGGAAGAGCTCGCGAAAGTGTATCAACGAAGCAAAGCGTGCATCATTCCATTCACTGGCGGCTCGGCCCGGCATCCGTTGACCTGCGCCATGGTCAACGCCACCCCTGTGATTGCCACCCGAGCGGTCGATATCCCTGAATATTTGGGAGACCTCGGAATCTATATTGATGGAAGCGGGGCGTCGATCGCCGACGCCATCACCGAAATTGAGAGCGGACGCCGAAACCTCGACGAACTCGGTCCCAAGTTGCGTGCTAGAGCGCTGGCTGAACTCGATTACAACAAAATTGCCGACGGACTGAGCCGAGAATACTTCCGCATCGGCAAAGAACAACTGCTGCAGATACAGCCGACGGCAGTCGCCTGAGCGACGTGGAGCCGAACTGGCTGTGCAGTCAGCAGAAATTCCGGCCTCCACCCCGCAGACTGCCCAGGAACTCTATAATTCTCAATCGATGGCGACGCGCGTCCTCTCCCGGGGGTCGAATCCTGGAAGTTCGCGGCGCGCGCGGAGTAATCCTCGCGTTATGAGCCGCAATGTTCTTCTCCAACTCCTGGGCGGGACCAAGAGTCCGGCGCAGCTTCGCCGTTGGATCAACCTTTGGCCGCCATTTCTGGGCGCCGGCATTCGCATCGCCCATGTTTCGCCCGACACCAGAGCTGTTGACGTCGAAATGAAGCTGCGCTGGTGGAATGCGAACTATGTCGGTACGCATTTCGGCGGATCCCTCTTTGCGATGACCGACGCTTTCTATATGCTCATGCTGATGGCCAACCTTGGCCCCGACTACATCGTCTGGGACAAAGCGGCCAGCATTCGCTATCGCAAGCCGGGCAAGGGCATGGTTCGCGCCGAATTTCGCCTGCACGATGCCCAACTCGCCGACATTCGTGAGAAGCTGAAGACGCTCCCAAAATATGAGCCGACGTTTCGCGTGGAAGTGAAAGATCAGCAAGGCGAAGTCGTGGCGATTGTCGAGAAGCTGTTGCACCTACGGAAAAGAGATCGACCATCAGGTGAGCCGCCTCTAGCCGAGCCGCGGAGCGGCGAAAGAAGTCAGTCCACCGCGTAGGCGGTGGGATAGGTCGGCAGACATTTAACCAAGCTCCGAAGGAGCGAAAGAGACGGCGTGTATATCCCCGAGCACTTCCGCGTACGTGAGCACGCAGATGCCATCAAGTTCATGCGCGCGAATCCATTCGCAATCCTAGTTTCATCTACAAGCGATGGCCCATTCGCGACACACGCTCCAGTTGTCGTGCTCGAAAGCGGAGACGGGCTGGTCATCCGCGGCCACGTGGCGAAGGCAAACCCGCACTGGCGCCATCTTGAGCAAACTCCGGGCTGCCTGACCATCTTCCACGGACCGCACGCCTACGTGTCCACGTCGAACTACACCACGCGCGAGAACGTTCCCACGTGGAATTACGGCGCGGTGCACGCCTACGGGAACGCCCGATTGTTCTCCACTCCGGAAGATTTGCAAGGTGTGCTCCACCAACTCATCGGAACATTCGAGGCCGCCTATGCCGGCCAGTGGGACAGTCTTGACAATGCTTACCGCGAACGCATGCTCAGCCATATCGTCGGGTTCGAAATTGCCGTGACCAGAATCGAAGCCAAGTTCAAGTTAAGCCAGAATCGCAGCAAAGAAGAGCAGAGCAACGTCATTACATCCTTGGAAAAGGCTGATGACACCGCGATCTCGGGTGTCTCGCGCCTGATGCGAGAACAAGGCCTGGGCCTGAAAAAGGAGACGGAGTAAAGCCGTGTGGGGCGGACACTCCTGTCCGCCTATTCTCACCATGAGCAAGAAGACAAAAACACGAACAACCCAAGCCCTAAGCGGAGTTCGCATACTGGTCGGTCGCGCCAAACATCAGGCCGGAGCCCTTTCCGGGGAACTCCTCCGCAGGGGTGCAGAAGTGATCGAAATTCCATTTATCGAAATCCGCAAACCAAAATCATTCAAGCCGCTCGACGCGGCGTTAAAGAGTCTCCGCACCTATGACTGGCTGATTCTTACCAGCGTGAATGGGGTAGAAGCCATGTGGGAACGGATGGAAAAAACGGGGGAAGGGCCCGACTTCAGTCGCGCCGCAAGACGAACTACCTCGCGCTCGGCTTTAGCCGCTGAGGGCCATCTCTTGCGCATCGCCGCCATCGGTCCTGCCACGAAGAAAGCGATCGAGCAGCGCGGCGCGAAAGTCGATGTGGTCCCTAAAGAATACGTCGCCGAATCGGTCGTCAGAAGCCTGAAAATGAAGGTGAAAGGGAAGCGTGTGCTCCTGGTTCGCGCCAAAGTCGCTCGCGACGTTATCCCAAATGAGCTTCGCAAGGCGGGAGCGGACGTCGATGTCGTCGAGGCCTACGAAACCGTCGTGCCGCAATCTTCTCGCCTTCGGCTGCGCGCTGTTCTGAAAAATCCGAAAAAACGTCCACACGTTGTTACGTTTACCAGTTCTTCGACGGTCAAGAATTTCGTGGAACTGTTGGGCTCAACGAAGAAAGGACGCGGACGCGAACTCGCTGGAGTTCGTATGGCGTCCATCGGTCCGATCACGTCCTCAACTCTGCACGAACTAGGTCTCCCGGTCGACATCGCGGCCACGGAGTTCACCATCCCCGGCCTGGTTGAGGCAATCGTGCAATGTTTGGCAGTGCTCTAACCAAAAGGAAGTGGAATTCCTCGGTGTCCTCTGCGGTAAATGTTTTGAGTTACTCTGTCACCGAACAACTGCAGTCGGCCGGAACGACATGCGCTAACAGGAAATCAGCCACGCGTTTGTAGGCGTCAATTTGATTCTCCACCCGTGCGAACCCGTGTCCTTCGTTCTCGTAAATCTTGTATTCGACCGTGCCCCCGCGTTTCTTGATCGCGTCCACGACCTGCTGCGTTTCTGACTTCGGACACCGCGGATCGTGTCCTCCCGCAAGCAGCAATAACGGCGCCTTGATCTGATCGATGAAGTTAATGGGCGACCGGTCTTCATACAGCGCCTTGTTCTTCACCACATCGCCCATGGTCGCGAGATCCGACTGCTGCAGCACCGGATCTTCATTCTCAATCTCGGTGAACCAGTTCACGAACGGTACAATCGGGACGCCCGCGGCCCATACGATCGGGAGCTTTCGTGACTGCCATCATGCTCAGGTATCCGCCGTAACTTCCGCCCATGACCGCAATCTTTTTCGGATCGAGATGCCCCGTCTGCTTGATCCAGTCGACGCCGGCGAGCACGTCCTGTAAATCGCCGCCGCCCATATCGAAAAGGTTCGCCTGCTGAAATTCTCTGCCGTATCCGGTCGACCCGCGATAGTTGGGCGCCAGCACCATGTATCCCTGATTGGCCGCATACTGCACGAAACGATTGAACGAATTCATCGTCTGCGAGGTCGGGCCGCCGTGAATGTACACGATCGCCGCGTTCTGCCCGTTGCGCGCCATGTTGAACGGCACATAGAGAAACGCAGAGATGGTCCACTTACCGTCGCGGCTGGGATAGTGCACCAGATATGGTTCCACCATGTCTTCCGACCGCACACCTGCGACCAGTGAGTGCGTAATCTGTGTCGATTTGCTCGCACTGAAATCGTAGGTCCACAAATCACCGGGAGCCGCAGGCCCGTTGTGGTTGTAGAGCAACCGCTGGCCATCGGGACTGAACGCTGAATGCCCGCCTGCGGGTTCGTTCACGCCCTTAGGAATTGGGAGAGCCGTTGCCTTGCCTGCACCCAGGTCGTACAAGTAGATGTCTTCGTTGCCGTCCACATTGGCGCTGAAAGTGACGTGTTTGCCGTCCGGCGAGAATTCTCCACCGCGAATCTCCCACTTATCCTTCGTGAGCCACGTGATCTTCTTCGTCGCAACGTCGAGCACGCCGATATTCTCATATCCGTTGGCGGCATTCGAGGTCAGAAGAGCGTGCTTGCCATCATGGGAGATGTCGTTTGCGTTAAACCGCTGCTCGCCCTCATGTGGGGTGAGCAGCGTGCTCTTCCCGGTCGCAATATCGGCGATGAAGATGTTGGAGTCCGTGCCCTTGGCCTGCTCCTGCGTGTAGACGATAGACTTCCCATTCTTCGACCAAAGGATCCCGTAGTTTCCCTTATCCTGCGGCGTGTTCGTCGTGAGGTGCTTCACCTCGCGCATCACCATGTCGTAGATGTCGATCTCATACGCCGCGGAAGTCTTCGGCTTTACTTCATACGCAAGGTAGCGGCCGTCTGGCGACCATGTCGGGTTGAGTTCGGCAATCTCTTGCGTCTGCGTCAGGTTCACGACCTTGCCGGTCTTCGGCGAAACGAGAAAGATGTCCCATTGCTCGTCGCCGTCGTAGTCGGACTGGTAGGCGATCCACTTTCCGTCCGGCGACCACGCCGGCGCCGTCTGCCGCTGATCACTCACGGTCAGTTGCACCGGCCATCCACCCTCTGACGGGACCAGCCATAGATTGTTCCTCCCGCTCATATTTGAGATGAACGCGATGCTCTTGCCATCTGGCGACCAGGTCGGACGACCGATCTGGCGAGTCATATAGAGTTTCTCGATGGTCAGGCTGCGCGGTTCAACCTGCGCGTTGGGCTTGGACGAAATTTTCGTCGGATCGGTCACGGCCTGCGGCGCAGGCAGCGTCTGGGCGATGGTTTCAGTAACGACTGTACTCATAGTGATGACGATAGCAAAGAGTGTGCCTATGCGCATGAGAAGATAAATGCTCCGGAGTCAGGGAAAAGTCTAGCAGACACTCACATCCGAGAACTCAGGTCTAATCGATGATGCCGAGATGACGAAGTAAATCCGCAGTAGTGAAGTGATCGACGTTCACTTTATTGAAATCTTTGTCGTTCGACCAGATGGGAACCCTGAACTGCAGGGCAAGCGCCAGCAACTCGGCATCCTCAGGATCGCGACGGCCGATGCGATGAAGGGCCTCAGGCGATTTCCTGGCATAGAGGGCGCGTTCTACGATGACGATCGGGAGAGCCGCGACGGCGAGAACTATGACATCCGCAGGAAGGCCACGCTGCTCGGCCAAAACTGGAGCATATTCTTCGACTTCAGAAAAGATATGCGCGGTGGTGAGTATTTCTTCGATACCTGTTTGCCCGAAAACAAGACGGGCGCGTCCACCGATCACTGCCGACAGCAGAACATTAGCGTCGGCGGCCAGCTTCACGGCGTCCCTTTCGCCAGCGGGCGAAGTCTAGCAAAACGTCTTTTTCGCTGACACGTTGCTTTTTCAAGTGGCGAGCAACCTCGGACGTGAGCATGGAGAAGAGCTCGCGCTTCAGGTCGAGTGGCAGCGTCGCTTCGCGCCACGGCAGGAAAACGCCGGCCACGCGACCGCGTCGCGTCAGCAGGATCGGGTCATCGGAGCGGAGCATCGTGGTGGCCCGGTCGCGGAACTCTCGAATCGTGCTGATTTTCATGTGGTCACCGTAGTGACCATTATACTACGGAGTTGGTTTTCCCGGGTCAATTCGTAGGGATAGCTTTTGAGCCTCAATGGTTCCGCAGACGCCGTAAGCGGCTGAAAAACTTAGCCGGAACCCTGCCTCGGTTTTATCGATTCCAAGGCTGAGAAGGATGCTGTGCTCCCAGGCATCCTGAAGGTCTATCGTCGCGATAGCCTCAATGACGAATTCCACAACCACATGCTTGCTCAGTTCATAAAGGCCATTCGCATCAACTCGGCCCACGTGTGGATGACTATGCACGAGGGCGCGCCGGCCTCCAATCGGAAAGAAATGATCTCGGCGTTGTGAAAGTCAGGCCAATCGCCAAACCAATTGTGGAGTTCTTCGGCTCCCGCAATCGACTGAAGTTCGGTGGGCAGGGGCACGAATCTCACCTACACTTTCGCATTCTTATGCATATCGACCGTGCTCCAAGTCTTGTCCCCGGCATGGCAGATATTTTCCAGCGAGCACTCAGCGCACTTCGGCTTTCGAGCGATACACAACTTGCGACCGTGCCAGATGATCTGATGCGAAAACAGAATCCACTTCTCCTGCGGGATGATCTTCATCAGATCCTGCTCGATTTTCTGTGGATCATTCTGCGTGGTCAGTTCCAGCCGCCGCGAAATGCGATGTACGTGCGTATCGACCACCACACCCAAAGCCTTCCCAAACCACGACCCCAGCACCACGTTCGCGGTCTTTCGCGCAACACCAGGCAGGCTCAGCAGTTTGTCCATATCATCGGGAACCTGCCCGCCGAAATCCGCGACGATCTTTTTCGCCGCGCCCACCACCGATTTGGATTTGTTGCGAAAGAATCCCGTGGAACGCACCTCGGGTTCCAGTTGTTCCGGCGTGAGCGTCGCAAACGCCTCGACCGTCGGATATTTGCGGAACAACTCCGGCGTGACCCGATTCACATTCGCGTCCGTCGACTGCGCCGAAAGTATCGTCGCCACCAGCAGTTCCCATGCGCTGGAATGGGTCAGAGCACACTTTACCTCCGGATAAAGCTGATCGAGCCGTTTCAGAATCTCCGCCACGCGTTCCGGTGCGACCGGATTGTAGCCCTTCGTCCCGGGACGGGAAGCGGGCCCCGGCTTGGTTTTCTCACTCTTTTTCGGAACCGCCGGTTCTCTTTTCATTCGGGGCAGACTCTCGGGACTGCCCGCACGAACTTTGTCCTGACGACCCGTTCTGGCGGGCTGGCGTGGAACCACACCACGAGGCATGAGCGTCTCCTTGGGCCCAACATCTTAACAGAGCTAGCCAATGGCGAGTCGAGCGTTGTCCCTCGGTAACCTCTCTGGCAATTGACGCCTCTCTCGCCCCCCGGTAATCTGAAACTACTCCAGCGAGAGTCAGGAACATTCCCGTGGCAGTCAGTTCCATCCAACTCGGACAAGTCTGGCGCAGCGACGCCGACGGCCAGGATTACCTGGTCACCAAGGTCTACAACGAAGTGTTCTCGCAGTTCGCGATGCTGCGCCCCGCTGGCATCACCGCTCCCGATGCGCCCACGGTCCGCGTAAAAGTTACGAAGGGACCCCAGGGCGCGACCTTGCCAGGCTATGCATTCACCCAGGAAGGCTCGTTCTAGCCGCGGCGTGGCCAGTGCCGAATTTCCGATAAACTAGTTAGGAACGATTCTTGGTGAGAGTAAACGCCGTGCGCATTTTACTGGCAACCGGCAACTGGCGGCGGGCAACTGTTTCTTTTTATGACCGAAAAACTTCTGGCTGTGCTGTTCGTGTTCGTGAGCAATGTGATCGCTGTAACCGGCTACGGCGGGATCGTGCTTCTGATGGCGATTGAATCCGCCTGCATTCCGCTGCCTTCTGAATTGATCATGCCCTTCGCTGGATACCTGGTGTTCCAGGGCACATTCAAACTTTTGTGGGTCGCGACGGCGGGTGCGATCGGATGCAATTTTGGATCGCTCGTCGCCTACGAGGTTGGATGCTACGGCGGCCGGCCGCTTGTCGAGCGCTACGGGCGCTGGATCCTCATGGGCCGACGCGAACTCGACTGGGCAGATCGCTTCTTCGCCCGTTGGGGATATCTCGCCGTATTTATCGGCCGCCTCCTGCCCGTGATCCGCACCTTCATCGCCCTTCCAGCCGGAGTCGCCCGCATGCCCCGCGCCCGTTTCCACATCTACACGTTCTTGGGCTCATGGCCATGGTGCCTCGGCCTGGCTTACCTCGGCATGAAGCTTGGGGAGGACTGGCGCGACCTGGGAAAATACTTCCACAAGTTCGACGCCGTCATTGGAGTAATGCTGGTAGCGGGGGTCGCGTATTTTGTCTGGAGCCACTGGCAAAACCGTCTCCGAACGGCCGAGTGAATCGCTAGTTGGCGGTGGTGGGTTTCGCCAATTGTGACCCCACAATTTGCCACCTTCCGCCGCGCTTCATTACCACATCCAGATAGAAATACCGAGTGGCGAACTGCGTTCCGCCCTGCTCGACCACATCATCCTCTGACCCGTGCACGATGGCCACGTCGTCTCGCAAAATGCGAAGGAGCCGTCCTGTTGAAACCATCGACACAAATCGAATCTTGCCCGACCTGAGATTCTCGAGCACGTCCGTCTTGGTCGAAGCCTTGCCGGACTCATCATGCTGCAAATAATCGTCGGCGAAAATGCGAGACAACGCCGCGATATCGCCAGCGATCAATGCCCGATCCCCATCTTCAAAAAGCTGCAATATCGCCTTCTCATCGTTCAACGATAGTTCCTCCTTAAGCCCCTCCGCCCCTTTGTCATTCTGAACGAAGTGGCCATCGCGAAGCGAACGGCCACGCAGTCGAAGAATCCTTATCCCTCGGACTCAACCTCGGCGGGCTCCGAATCTTCACAACGCCGCCTATTGCTGCGAACTGCGCCTTGGTGTACAAGCAGAAGCATCCATTCAGGAGGATTCCAAGTGATTCCCATGAGCCGTCTTCTCATCGGACTATTATTCACCGCAATCGCCATACCGAGCATTGCTCAGTCAGTCCCGAGTACCGACAAGCCTTTCGTCGTCGAGTACTACTACAAAACCAAGTGGGGACATGCCGACGAATTCCTCAAGCTGTTCAAGAAGAATCACTATCCCGTCCTGAAGAAAGAAGCCGAAATGGGGCGCATCACCAAAGTCTGGATGGATCAGCCGCGCTACCACACCACCGAAGACGGCCGCTGGGACTTCCGCGTAACCATCGTCTTCAAAAACGCCACGGTCGCCAACGAGCCCTTCGACGAGGCCGCGCTGCAGAAACAAATGTATCCCGACCAGGACACCTTCCAGCGAGAAGAACAACGCCGCTTCGAAATCCTGGACGCCCATTGGGATTTGCCCGTGAAAATCATGGATCTGGACGCGAAACCGTAGATGGTTGACTGCAGACGGCTGCAACTGTTGTTCCTGAGCGGCATTGCGGCTCAAGTCCTGATCCTCCCCCGCACTCCTCGCAATCACTTCCAACCGCTCGCCAGGCGAGTATGATGAGCAATTAACGATCAGCCTATGATCGTCCGCCCCATCGCCGAACCCATCCTCGACGCCGAAGAGCGCTTTGAAGGCTTCGAGAACCTGATGCCGTTCCGCGTTCAGAATATTCTGCTAGTCTCAAGCCTCTACGACTCATTCATCCTGCGCGAAGATGGGCGCCTCAATGAACTGCTCATCGACGAATCGCTTGAATTGAATCTGCGCCAAATTCCCGGCATTACACATGTTTCCAATTGTGCCGAGGCGCTCGACCTGGCGAGTTCCAATCCGCAGTTCAACCTGATCGTGACCAACCTCGCGGTCGGCGACATGGACGCGGCGCAACTGGCCCGCGAAGTTCGCCGCAAAGGACTCGACGTTCCCGTGGTCGTGCTGGGTTACGATTACCGGGAAATCAAGAACTTCGTCGCGCGTAATCCGGTTACCGACATTGACCGCGTCTTTCTCTGGCAGGGAACTGCCCGCATCCTGATCGCGATCGTCAAGTATGTCGAAGACAAGCGCAACGTGCTGCACGACACGCGCGCCATGGGCGTTCCAGTTTTGCTGGTGGTCGAAGACAATATTCGTTATTACTCGTCGTTTCTGCCGGTCATCTACACGGAAATCATCAAGCAATCGCGTCGCGTGATTCAGGAGGGGATCAACGTTGCCCACAAGTTGGTCCGCATGCAGGCGCGCCCGAAAATCCTCCTGAGCTCCAATTTCGAAGACGCCGCGAGGCTGGTGCAGGAATATCGAGATTACATCTTCGGACTGGTCTCGGATGTGGAATTCCCCTGGGAAGGCAAGCTCAGTCCCGAGGCCGGTTTCGAACTCGCCCGCATGGTGCGAAGCCTGACTCCCGATGTGCCCGTGGTTCTACAAACCAGCCGCACCGAATTCCGTCCGCGCGCCAGCGCCGAAGGCTACTCTTTTTTGCGCAAACGTTCACCCACGCTGTTAAAGGACTTGCGCCGCATTCTGACCGACCAGTTCGGCTTCGGAGACTTCGTTTTCCGCATGCCCGATCAGCGCGAAGTCGGACGCGCGAAAGATCTGAACGAACTGGAAGAAACGTTGCAAACGCTGCCTGCCGACAGCCTGATGTATCACGCGCAGCGCAATCATTTCTCGCACTGGCTGATGGCGCGGACGGAGTTTGCCTTAGCCGCCAAACTCCGCCCTCGCAAAGTAGCTGATTTCAACGATGCCGAACACCTGCGCCGTGATCTGATCGAGTCGATCAACGACTATCGCCGTGAACAGAACGAGGTGTTGATCGGCGACTTCAAGCCCGAAACGTTCAAACCGTCCAACTCCAGCTTCCTGCGAATTGGTTCCGGCTCGCTCGGCGGCAAAGCCCGTGGCCTCGCCTTCGTGCGTCATCTGCTGCGCACCCGACGCATCGCCCGCCGGTTCCCCGGCGTGAGGATTTCCGTTCCCCCTGCAGTTGTCATTGCGACAGACATGTTCGACCAGTTTCTGGCTGAGAACAACCTGAGTGACTTCGCCCTGCACTGCGACGACGACGGCGACATTCAGCAGCGCTTTCTCGACTGTGCGCTGCCGGTTGCGCTCACCGAGGATCTGAAATCGTTTCTGGAAGGGGTCAACTATCCGCTGGCCGTGCGCTCCTCGAGTCTCCTCGAAGACTCCCAATACCAGCCCTTTACGGGAGTCTACGAAACGTTCATGTTGGGCAACCAACAGACAGACCTGCAAACGCGGCTCGACGAACTTTCCGAGGCGATCAAACGTGTTTATGCATCAACGTTCAGCCAGCATGCGAAGGCCTATGTACGCGCCACACCGTATCGCCTGGAAGAAGAGAAGATGGCCGTTGTTCTGCAGCAAGTCGTCGGCACGACGCATGGAACACGGTTCTATCCCGACTTCTCGGGCGTCGTTCGCTCGCACAACTTCTATCCCGTTGAGCCGATGACATTCTCCGACGGCATCGCCGCCGTCGCTCTTGGCTTGGGCCGCACTGTCGTCGACGGCGGGAAGTGCCTGAGCTTCTGTCCGCGCTATCCCCGCAATCTTCTGCAGTTTTCCTCCGTCGAAGACATCCTCGCCAACACGCAGACTGAATTCTGTGCCCTCGAACTCGATGGCGTTGCCCACGGTGCAGGCCCCGGCCATTTGCGCGAGGCCCGCTTCGGTCTCGACGTCGCCGAAGCCGATGGTACCTTGCACGCCGTCGCCTCTACGTATTCCGCCGACAATCAGGCTGTCTACGACGGACTCAGCCGTCCGGGAGCCCGCATCGTGACGTTCGCTCCCATGCTCAAGCACGGCATTTTTCCGCTGGCTGCGATTCTAGAAGTGCTGGTGCGAGCCGGCGAAGATGCGTTGGGCAATCCCGTGGAGATCGAGTTTGCGGTTCGCCTGCCTCGCGCAGAAGAGCCGGCGGAGTTTGGATTCCTGCAAATCCGCCCGCTGACGCTCTCGCGCGATCATCAGGATCTCAACATCGGCGATGTGGAGTCGTCCCAGTTGATCTGCCGCAGCACCAAGGTTCTCGGCAATGGACGCATCGAGAATCTGCACGACATTGTTGTCGTCAATTCGCATCGTTTCGAGCGCAGCCGCAGCCAGGAAGTTGCCCGGGCAGTCGCGCACTTCAATGCCACGCTGAATGCGGAGAACCGTCCTTATCTGCTGATCGGAGTGGGGCGCTGGGGTTCCAACGATCCATGGCTTGGAATTCCGGTGGAATGGGACGAAATCTCAGGTGCTCGCGCCATCGTCGAAGCCGGGTTCCACGACTTTCGCGTCACCCCATCGCAAGGCAGCCACTTCTTTCAGAATCTGACCGCCTTTCAAGTCGGATATTTCACCGTCAATCCGGACGCTGGCGAAGGTTCCGTCGACTGGCAATGGCTTTCTGAGCAGTCGGCAGTGGAAGAACGAGGCTGCGTCCGCCACCTGCAATTTTCTCAACCCGTGCGAGTGGTCATGAACAGCCGAAGTAGCCAGGGCGTGATTTTTAAGCCGGAAGTACCGGCGTAAGCTAATGTCGGATTTCTGGGGAGATTGTCATCCTGAGCGGAGCGAAGGATCTCTGCAAACTCGGCAGAGTGAATAGCCTCTTCGGCCGGCGAGGGACGTTTCGACTCCAGACTGACAGTCCTGTCGTTCTGGCTTACCCGCCGCATCGAATATTTGCTTGAGAGTGCCTTAAATCCTCCTGGACACACTCAGGTGTGATTCAAATCACAGCCTCTTCCCCGGGCCCCCGAACACAATCGTCTAGTCGGGATTTGGTTATTTCAACGTCTGGGGGCTTTGTGTTCAAAATCATCCACGCGCAATTCCTTGCGCCCGGTATCAAACGGTTTGTGATTGAAGCGCCGCGCATCGCCCGGAAACAGAAGCCAGGACAGTTCGTCATCCTGCGGATCAACGAGGAGGGGGAAAGGATTCCGGTCACCATCGAGAATTCCGATCCCGAACGCGGCACCGTTAACATCGTCGTGCAGTCGGCAGGGAAGACGACACAGTTGCTGAACTCGCTGAATACGGGCGATTACATTCTTGATGTGGTCGGCCCGCTCGGCAAGCCCTCTGAGATCGCAAACTACGGCACGGTAGTCGTTGTGGGTGGCGGAGTTGGTACGGCAATGGCCTATCCCACGGCCGCTGCGCTGAAGCGCCTCGGGAACCGCGTGATTTCGATCGTGGGTGCTCGCAACAAAGAGTTGGTGATCCTCGAAGCTGAGATGCGCGCCGTGAGTGACGCTCTCATGATCACGACTGACGACGGCAGCTATGCCGACAAGGGCTTCGTCACCGACAAACTCCGCCAGCTGATCGAGAATGGCGCCCGCATCGATCTGGTTGTGGCTGTGGGGCCAATCGTGATGATGAAGGCGATTGCCGAGATGACCCGTGAAGAAAACATTCACACGGTGGTCAGCCTGAATCCGATCATGATCGACGGCACTGGCATGTGCGGCGGTTGCCGTGTGCTGATCGACGGCAAGAGCGAATTCGCTTGCGTCGACGGCCCCGAGTTCGACGCGCACCGCGTGGATTTCGCTGTGCTGGTCCAGCGCAACTCAATGTATCGCGACGCCGAGCAGCGTTCGCTCGCGGAGTTCCACCGCTGCAAGACAGAAGCGGTGACGCGAGAACTTGAACCCTTGGCCGCCACAGTTCCAGCCGAACGGCACGGAGAACAACGATGAGCCCTACAGCCAAGAAGTCATCCAACCCCTTGCCGATGAAAGAGCGTATCAAGGTTCCCCGGCAACTGATGCCCGAGCAACCGGCCGACGAACGTGCCCATAACTTCACCGAAGTGAATCTTGGCTACAGTCCGGAACTGGCCCAGCAGGAAGCGCTGCGTTGTCTGGAATGTGCCAAGCCGACCTGTACCGACAACTGTCCGGTTGGTGTGAAGGTGAAGGAGTTCGTCGAACTGATCGTAATTGGCGACTTTCTCGGCGCTGCAGCCAAGATTCGCGAAGACAATGTTCTGCCCGCCATTACTGGGCGTGTGTGCCCGCAGGAAGATCATTGCGAAGGCAAGTGCCTGCTGTCGAAGAAGGTGAAACCGCTCGGCATCGGCTATCTCGAGCGCTTTGTCGCGGATTATGAGAAGCGCATGGGAACGCACGTAGTCCCGAACGTGCCGGCCACGGGAAAGAAAGTTGCTGTCGTTGGCAGCGGTCCCTCCGGGCTGACCGTTGCTGGCGATCTCATCCAGCGAGGACATAAGGTTCGCGTCTTCGAAGCCCTCCACGAATTAGGAGGTGTGCTCGTCTACGGCATCCCGGAATTCCGCTTGCCCAAGCAGATCATCCGCGAGCAACTGGACTACATGCGTGAAATGGGTGTCGAGTTCGAAACCGATGTGGTCGTCGGACGGACCGTGACCATCGACGAACTGATCGAGGAAGAGGGCTTCGACGCCGTGTATATCGGCACCGGAGCCGGACTGCCGCAGTTTATGAATATTCCCGGCGAGCATTTCAATGGCGTTTATTCCGCGAATGAGTTCCTCACTCGCATCAACTTGATGAAGGCCTATAAATTCCCAACGTACGACGAGCCCATGCTCGATCTGCAGGGAAGAGACATAGCGGTGATCGGCGGTGGCAATACCGCGCTCGATGCGATTCGCTCCGCGCTTCGTCTGGGTGCCCGAAAGGCGTACGTAATCTATCGCCGCAGCGACGCCGAGATGCCAGCCCGTGCCGAGGAAGTTCACCACGCGCGGCAGGAGGGAATCGATTTTCAGATGCTGACCGCGCCGGTCGAGTTCCTTTCTGATGGCAAAGGATGGTTGACGGCCGCGCGCTGCGTTCGCATGGAATTGGGAGATCCTGACGCTTCGGGCCGCAGGCGCCCAGTGCCAAAGCAGGGCTCGGAGTTCGACCTGCCATTGTCAGTGGCGATCATTGCCATCGGCACCAGCGCCAACCCGATCGTGCAGAGCACCACGCCTGGACTCGGCACCACTAAACGTGGATACATCGAGGCCAGTGAAGAAACACAGCGTACGACGCGCAAAGGCGTGTTTGCCGGAGGGGACATCGTGACTGGCAGCGCCACCGTGATTCTCGCCATGGGCGCCGGCCGCCGCGCCGCCAAATCGATTCACGAGTATCTGACGACCGGGGAGTGGTGAAGATTTACGAGGTTTCAAAGTTTCAAGGTTTCAGAGTTCCAGACTTTCACGTCAAGATCGATAAAACCCTGAAATTCCGGAAACGTTGCCACTCTGAAGCTTTGGGATCTGCTTCTAGCCAATTGTCAACTCAATAAACGCATCCGCGCGTGAGAATGGTGACGAGATCCATGCCAAAAGATATTTGCGGGTGAGCGTTTTGCGAGCAGCCGGAAATTCCTCGCGGGCCAGGAGTCGCGCTCTTGCGGCGAACTCCGGACCGGTAACCTTTCCTCGAATCGTGCACGGCGCCACACGCACCTCCGGATTGTTACGGATTCTCTTAGTTTTTCCCATATCGCTTCGCGTCATTATGTAGAGCTTGCCGTCTTGCTCACCAAACCACACGGGGGTGGCGACGCCCACTCCGGTTTTGCGAAACGTTGTGAGAGAGATGTATTTCTTACCTTGAATCGCGTCAGGAATTGAGCTGGGCATGAATTCATTCTAGTCGCGTATCATGCGATCGGCACGAACTGGCAGCTCCGGCGTCTCGGTGGTTGTCGCAGCAGCATCTCGCCCGCGCGTTCGAAGGGACGCCAGCGCGACAGCCAGCGGCGCTTGCCCTGGGTAGAGTCGAAGGGATGACGGCGCTACGAAGAGTTCCCACGATCCGCTATCATCTCTGGTACGCATCCAGCCTGCGGCAATTGCTCCAATCGCGCCGAATGTGTTACAAGCCTGAACATGCGTAAATGGATGAAAGATCGGTTACAGCGCCGCAAGAAGAAAGCTCCGGAACAGGGCAGTCAGCCGGCGCCTCCACCGTTACAGCCGGCATATTTCGACGCGGACCAAGTTGCGAGTGTGGGATCATCCGAGTCCAGCCATCCTCCAGAAGAGATTTCGGCTGGTCCAGAATCTGATTTGGAAGCGCCGCTCGTTCGCGAAGAATCAACCGCTGCGGACCCGCCGCGCCAGCCGGCGCCCAATGCGGAGCCTCAGCGCGGACGGGGCCGCCGCCGCCGTGGCGGACGCGGCCGAGGAGGACGCGGCCGCGAACAAGCCGTAGCGGCTGCCTTCACTCCCGCCGCCGCGAAAGGCATTGTTCCCGACTTACCCGGATCCGAAGAATTGGCACCAGAAGAGGGGGCAATAGAATCAGCTACCCCTGAGGCTGTGCCCCATGCGCCTCAAGTTCCGGCGGTGTCCGTAGCCGCGCCGCGCCCGCCCAAAGGCATCGTCGTTCTCGCCATCGGACTGCCTGGCTCTGGCAAGAGTTCCTGGTTCAAACGCCACAATGTCGTTCCGCTGTCGAGCGACATGGTTCGATCGCTGCTGTTTGACGATGTTCGCGAGCAGCGTTTTCAGGATCTCGTGTTTTCCAACCTGCGCTCCATGCTCAAAGCGCGTCTCATCGCCAAGCGTCCCATGAACTATGTGGACGCGACGAACCTGACGCCGCAGGAGCGCCAGCACTGGATCAAGCTTGCGAAAGATTACAACTACGAAGTCCACGCCGTATTTTTTGATGTTCCTCTGGAAGTCTGCCTCGACCGCCACCAACGCCGCGATCGCGTCGTTCCGGAAGACATCATGCGCCGCATGGCCGCCAAACTGAAGGCGCCGGCTTTCGATGAAGGCTTCGCGAAGATCACGGTTGTGCGAGTGAAGAAGAAAGAAGAAAGCCAAAAGGAAGCGAGCCCGCAAGAGGCCTAGGCTGCATCGGCGAATTGCTCAAACTGCTGTGGCGCAATCATCCCTTCAAGTGGAGCAACAGTTCTTTGAAGGCCCCGGACGAAGACGACCGCATCAATTCATAGATCATCATCTCGGTTGATGAAATGACCGCTCCCGCTGCACGCATGCGATCGAGCCCGATCTTCCAATTCCATTCGGTGCGCGAGCTGACGGCATCCGACGCCACATGCACCAGATATCCCTCGCACAGCGCTCCGAGCGCTGCTTGCGTTACGCAGATGTGGCTCTCCATCCCGCAGAGCAGTAGCGTGTTGCGCGTGCCCGGCAGTCGCTTGAGCACGCTGCAAAAAACATCGCTGCCGAAGCAGGAGAATAACGTCTTGTCGATGGCTTCCGTCCCGGGCACAAGCGAAGCGACCTCGGGTACCGTTCCTCCCAGACCCTTCGCGTATTGCGTACTGACCAGCGCCGGAATCTTCAGGATGCCGGCAGCGCGAATCAGCAACTGAGCGTTCCGCACCAACTGTTCCTTCTGAAAAATTGGTGGCAGCAATTTTTCCTGAGTATCGATCACAACCAGCGCACACTGCTCGGCCTCCAGCGGACGGCGTGCTATTTCGGCGTAATCTGCGGCGGCACTGAGAGATTCAACGGCGTTGACCATGACTTGCTCCTGTAATGGGGACCCGAGTTCCAATTTTACGCCGTCCGGAAAAGGTCTCACCACGAAGGACACTCAGTATCGCAAAGGTGGAAATTCCCAAGGCCGATTTGGCTGTATTTCCGTCGTGCGCATACGTGCACTTCTTCGTGACTGTTTTCGAACTGACCCAGCTTTGGTCATCGGTTTAGGTTGACCCCGCCTCGTCTTCAACCATAAAATCAAAATGAGCCGGATTTTCGGCTGCAAATAAAGCACTGCCCCCTCGTTCAACGGCTAGGACACCTGCCTCTGGAGCAGGTTATCGGGGTTCGAATCCCTGGGGGGCAGCCAATTGTTTCTCCCCGTTACCCACGCAAGTAACTTGGTTATCCCTGTTTTCAGTAGCCGGTCGGCCTTCGATTCCTTTACCATCTCACTCACTCTGAGGAACGGGCAGACAAGTTCCTCGGAACCGCGAACCTTTCATGCGAATTCGCAGACGCTGCATCCTCCCTATACAGGTCGCAATCCTTGCGCTTCTTACGATTCCAAACGTCTGGGCGATCGGCAAGACGCAGGTTGTGGTCGTTCCGGTCGCGAATATGTATTCCGGTCCTAGCGACCAAACAGACGTGGTGTCTCAGGCCATTTATGGCAGCAACGTGACTCTGCTGACGGCTCGCGGAGAATGGTGCCGAATTCAAACCGCCGATCATTACAAAGGCTGGGTTCCCAGTCGCCAGTTGCGCCTGATCCAGAGTGGCAGCGGATACGCCACCACCGGGACGATCGTGCAAGTCGAAAGCCTGTACGCCAATGTGTATCACGAGCCCGACGTCACCCGACACAAGCCGGTGATTACGATTCCGTTTGAATCGCGCCTCGAGGTGATCACGGACGAGGAAATGGCGAGCGACCAGACTTCCGGCGGAACGAAAGCCACAACTGAAGGCAAACACGAAGGCTGGCTGCCCGTCCGCCTGCCCGATAAGCGCAGCGAGTGGATTCAAGCCAGCGACGTAATTTCAGATCTCAAACCTTTAACCGCTGCCGAATCCGTCGAATTAGCCAAGCGCTTCCTCGGAATTCCGTATCTTTGGGGCGGCACATCCAGTTTTGGTTTTGACTGCTCTGGCTTCACGCAAATGCTGATCCGCATGCGGGGCGTAATCATGCCGCGTGACGCCGACAAGCAAGCAGCGTGGAGTGGCTTGGTCGCGGTCGAGCGCAAGGATCTTCAACCCGGCGACCTACTCTTTTTCGGTTCGTCCGCCCGCAAAATTGACCACACTGGCATGTACATTGGCGACGGGCAATTCATTCAGGACGCAACCAACGGACATCCGGTCGTGCAGATCAGTCGCCTCGACGATGAGCCCTGGACTCATCTTCTGGTCGCCAGCCGAAGAGTGAAGTGACACGACTGGGTGCCCCACACCCTTGTCGCTCCGTTTCTTGGATGGACAGGGTGGGGATTTTGACTTTCTGCGTTACACTAGCGAGCCGACATCCAAATGTCTCCAACCGCAGATGAGCTGCTAGCCAGCCTCGAAGCCGTCAAGAGCCGATTCGACCGAGGAGCAGCCGCAGAAACAAAAACTCTGCTGGATCAACTTGCTGCCCACGAATTCCCCGACACGAAATCCGTCATTCGCTTTCACGAGACTTTGCTGTTCCTGCGCGCTTTCCCGCAGTCGGCATCCCTAGTCCCTCGCATCGAAGGACTACTCGACTCCTTTCACAAACGGATTGAGAAGCTTCGCGAACTCGGCGCAGACATGTCGGACTTCGATGACTTCGACACTTCCGGCATCGCGGGCACCACCATGCAAGACACACTGAATTTCGAGGCCGCGCGATGGCTCGCCCGCCGTATTCCCCGCAACGTCGAGATCGCGTGGGATGACTACGAAGAAGAACGCGCCATGGGAACGACCTGGCCGCGCTTCATCCCTCTGCTCGAAGGAGACGCCGACGTGGAAGCCAACATCCCGTGGCGGAAATGGCTCGATACCGCCAGAGGCCGCGAGCGTGACCTTGAATGGCTGATCCGTCGCTTCGAACGATTGCCGGTGACCGACCGCCAGCGCGCCGAACTCTATGATTCGCTGCGTCTGCCGTTGCGCTGGTATCTGCAGAACCTGAAGTTGTCCCGCACCCGCAATTGGCGGCAACCGCGCCAGTTTTACTATCACACTGAACCGTTGATTGTCCGCAGCCAGGTTTCTCTGGCGCACGAACTGGCCCTGCCCGCGCCGCGTCTGGGCAGACTCTCGCGCCGCGAAGGCGAGTCTGTCATGCACGTCATCCGAGAGGTAATGGCCGCGCGCTACCGAGAACTCTACGGCACCACTCTCGGCGATGCCGATTCTGTGGTGCGCGCCACGCTCGGCCGAGGCGTCGTCATGTATTTCTGGAACCTGCCTCCATCGCGCCGCCTTCCGCTGCGCGCCTACGTCGCCGGATTCACCCTCAAGAACGGCGTCCCCGTCAACTACATCGAAGGCATCGGCTTATGTGAATGGATCGAGGTCGGCTTCAACACGTTCTACACTTATCGGCAAGGCGAGACCGCGTGGATCTATGCCCAAGCTCTGCGCTGTCTCTGCGCGTTCACCGAAGCGACAACGATCTCCGTCTACCCCTACCAGATCGGCCAGAACAACGATGAAGCTATCGATTCCGGAGCGTTTTGGTTCTACCACAAGCTGGGTTTCCGTTCCGGGAACAAAGATCTGGAGCAACTCGCGAAAAGGGAAGAGCAAAAGATTGCCAAAGACCCGAGATACCGTACTCCGAAGAAGACCTTAAAGCGGCTGGCCGAGGCGCATGTCTTTTTCGACTTGCCAAAAGGCAAGTATCGCAAGGGCGCGACTTCGAGTCGCGCCGACGAGATCAGGCTATCGGCCCCGTTTTTAGCCTCTGACGGTCCATGGGACACGTTCTCCACGCGCAACCTTAGCCTGCGCGTGAATCGCCGCATGGCGCGCGAGTTTGCCGGCGACAGCCAAAGCATCCGCCGCGCTTCGGTTGCAGAAGTCAGCTGCGCCCTAAGGATCGACCCGTCGCGATGGAATCCCGCCGAACGTCACGCGCTGGAAAACTGGGCTCTTGTGCTTGCTCTGATTCCCAACCTGAGCCGCTGGTCGCAGCAAGAAAAGCAGGCCGCGTCCAGGATCATCCGCACACAAGCGGGACGCAACGAAATGCGTTATCTTTGGCTGACCCAGCAGCATCCGCGTCTGCGGGAAGAACTCCTGCGCTTGGGTAGCTGAGCCCGATATGCGGATTTACTTGGATTGAACCTCAACATCCGCGAGCTTGATCGTCTTTCCGTTCTCGCCGCCAACCTGAATCTTCTGTCCATGACCCGAGTAAGGCGCAATGACCTCGGGCCGCGACCAATCCAACTCCCAGCCGTCCTCTATCGCGACGACGATATAGGCACCCGGAACAACATCTTGCAGGGCGAAGGTCCCGTCCAAATCGCTCTGGTCGCGGCGGAAGAGAGTGTGGTCCATGACCGGATCTTTTGGGACCAGCACGACCATCGCCCCGGCGACCGCCTTCCCCGCGCGCTTCGCCGTTCCCTCCATTCTCGAACTCCCGCCGACAAGAGTCAGCGACACTGAGGCCGAGGCGCCAGCACCCACAGTCAGACTGTGGCCTGAAACAGTGGCCCCTTCCGCAGACATTCGAGCAATCGAATACGGCCTGGGAGGCCCCCAGAACGCCAATTCATATCTCCCGGGCGGGATTTGCTCGAGTTCGGCTTCTCCCTTGGTGTCGAGCGGCTTCCACGCCACGGGAGCCCGATGCGCCGCGCGCAACGCCACCGCGAGTCGCGCCGGCAACGCGGCCTCCCCAGGAACCTGCACTGAAAGCTTGACGGTGCTCAAAGCTTCCGAATGGTGCGTGTCGATCTCCTCTCCATTTTTGACGAGATCGACTCCGTTCATCTCGGTCGCGACACCCGCTCCGTTGAGGCGGATGTCATAGCGGCCAGCCGGAACGCCGGTAATTTCGACCAGTCCGGGGGAAATGACGTTGGCATTGTCCACACGGAAGTAGGTGGAACCATCAAAGGTGGGTTGATTGAGTTGGGGAATGATATATCCACCGTTGGCGAGATTCGGCACCCGAAACAAAATACGCAAAGACGGAACCGGGTTCAGATGAATCTCCATTTGTAAGTGCTCGCCCCCGCGGATCGGAATCGGCGTGGCAGCATCTGCGTCGGTCGCGTCGGCGTAATAGGTGAGCGGATAGGCAACATCCAGAGAGGGATCGAAGTTCTCCGGGGGATCAGGCTGACTTTTCCGCGCCGAACCACGCGGTTCGGAGCGCGGATGGACTGCGTACCAGGGCTGAGCGTTCACGGACAAAAAATAAGTACCAGGCATAAGCGATGTAATCTCGTATTCGCCCAGATCGTCAGTCTGGGCGCCGCGAGCCTGATGGATCTGATCCACGCCGGAACTGTGGTCCTGGTAATAAAGGGTGACGGTGGCTCGCCGCACGGGTTCTCCGGATTCGTCCAGGATCTTGCCTGAGATCACCGCTGCTGGCGCAAGCCGCAGCACCAGTGCCTCGGTCTCGAGATCGGCTCCGGTCACAATCGCGGTGGAATACTGATCGTGCTGATCGTACGAAGCTGTGATGAACCCTCGCTTCGCCCCGGTGAGCGAATATTTTCCGGCGGGGACGCCGGTGAATTCAAACTTGCCACCGTCCGCCGTAACCACCGACTCAAACTTCTGCGGATCCTTGGCATCCCTTACCGTGACACGCGCGCGGGCGAGAGCATGCCCGTCGGTCTTGCTCACCACGGTTCCGGCGATTCGGTAACCGTTGAGGGAATGCGTCTGCGGAACACTCGCAGTCTGCGCCGCGATCCTTGAATGCACACCAAGCAGACAGAGAACCGCCATCAACAGAAAGTAGCGAAACGGGACTGACGAAGTGTCCATAATTTAGTCGCTGTCGCTAATTACCGGCACTTGTACGCTTGTTTTCTGTCCGGCGGACAAGTGAACGACGGGGCCTGCTGAGTCGTACGCCTTCATGGCTTCTGCGTCACGATAGGGAAGATGCGGCTGCGGTTTCCGAAATGCAAGCACGCGATATGCTCCCGGCGGCATCGTTGATGAAGAAAACGCTCCGTCGGAAGATATTCCAAACTCCTGAAATTGCCCGGGACTGTCCGGCAGAGGAACGCAATAGATCCAGACTCGGAGCGCGGAAGCGGCGTGCCCCAAAGGTCCGCCCGCGGACTCGGTGGACAGCCCGGTCACTGTGCCGTCAATCTCCGCGTAGTCGTCGCGCACTGTGACTTCGATCGGCGCACTCGAACCGGGCGAGATTACTAACGGTTCGTGCAGCAGATCGACGGTTCCCATGGTTGCGGCCGCAACGTATCCGCGGCCCGTAGACACCTGCAATCGGTATTGGCCAGGCAGGAGATTCTCAAGCACAAGCGAAGCGTCATCGGGACCCGTTGGCGGACGGAGTGAGGTACCTCCGCGCTGCTGAGAATCGTCGATGGGCACGGCCACCACATTGACGTAGGTCCTGGGTCCACGTACCTGAAAGGATCGCCCTCCCACATTCCATATCGTGGAATTGTTCGACTCCGATGAAGTGAACTGTTCCGTCACGTGCACGGGGATCGCGCTACTCGGGATCAGAGTCATCGCCGGGCCTTCCGCTGGCGCCCCGCTCACGGCAAGATTCACCGCTCCGTTCGACGCGTTCTCGCCCCACGTTGTCGCCTCGACCACATAGTGGCCGTTGGGCAGCGATCCCTCAATTCTCTGTTTCTCCGCGTTGTAGCCGAGCGAATAGCCCGGTCCCTTATGCCCCAACACCGATACGGTAACGTTCATCCCGCCGTTCGCGGACGGATTGGCGATCTGAATTCTTACCGGGTAATACGGCTGGCGAGTAATTGGAATATCGGCCTCAACCGTCTGACCAGCTGCGAGCGTGATCGTCCCGGCCGCGGCGTAATCTACTACTCCCGGGAAATAACCCGGAGGAAATCCATACTCCTGACCGCCTGGCACCCTGGTTACGGGATCGTTATCCGTCAACTCCGTCGTTCCTAGCTTGTAGGTTCCGGGGCGTAGCTCGGCAAAGCGGAATTCGCCATCAGAATTCGCTCGCGCTGTACCCGCCGGTGTCCACTTTGGCATGCCCTGGTCGATCTGACGGGAAAACAGCTGCACCGTGACGCCAACCGCCGGATCCGCTTCGGACGTGATAATGCGTCCTTTGATTAGACCCTCAGGCATGAGGGGAATCGTGATCTCTCCGTTCGGATTCGTTTCTGCCTGCCTGCTGTCTTCGGGATCGTCCAGAAAACCAGGCTTGCGGGCCGTAAACCATGTGCCGAGCCCAGGCACCAGCCAGTCCTGGTGCTGCGGAGGCGTCGTAAAGAAGCGGGTTTCGTTGGGGTTGTCGGCTTTCGGAGGCGTGAACTCAAAATGCCCTTCGCCATCGGTCAGCTTAGCGAAGCGGTTATCGGTGGAGGAAACGAGGGCGCGCGGAATCGGCTCGCCGGTCACGGCATTAATGACCGTGCCGCGGATCGTGGATGACTGCTCGTCTCCTTGCAGGCTCTGCCCGGCGGCTTGCCCAAACGAAACGCAGGCAGCCCCGACCAGGACGACAAACAGAAGAAACGCGACCCGTCGAATTGCCGGACCAAGGTAGGTCCTCTCGGAGACCCGAATTCCGTCGGCTCGTCGCAAGATAAGTCACTCCTACTCTGCGGTCAGTTGGGGTGGCCCGTGATCGACGGCGATCCGTCCGGACTAATGTGCCCTCTTTCGCCCGCGCCGTCAATCGCCAGACCGGCGTTTCCGCCGGACTCGGCCCAAACAGGGCTCTCCCGCTGCAAGCGTTCCCCCTCAAGCGGGCTGCCCAGACTCTGTTCTTTAGCTTTCCTTTATGATGCGCCCGGCCCTTCGGCGGTATATACTTCCAAGAACTTCCGCAGCGTTGTGCGGCGCATTTTTTTGGGCGATTCGGTCTGGACCCAGCCAGGCGACTCATGCAAAATCGGAATCCGCGGCCTGATCCTCCTGATCGTAATGCCGCTAACAATCCGCCCGGCGTGAGCGTTCCCGCAAAGGGGGACAGCGCTCCCTCCGGCCCTCAGCACGATCCCGACGCAACACTGGTGGACTTCCCCAACTCCTACCTCGATCCGGAAGCCACCATGGTGGATGCGAATGACAAGTTCGTGGCTCCGCCTCCTCCTCCGCCTATTCGTCGCAGCGGTCCGGTGCCGGCGGGTTCGCAGATCAGCGCCCCAGTGCTCCGAATCGGGGACGTGCTCGGGGGGCGCTACGAGATCCTGCAACTGCTCGGAGAAGGCGGCATGGGCGCGGTCTACAAGGCGATGGATCGCGAACTCGATCGTCCGGTCGCTTTAAAGCTCATCCGGCCACCACTGGCCGCGAATCCGTCGATCCTGGCGCGATTCAAGCAGGAACTGCTTCTCGCTCATCAGGTTACTCATAGAAATGTCATCCGCATCTACGACTTGGGCGACGCTGATGGTGTGAAGTTCATCACCATGGAGTTCGTCGAAGGCGTCGACCTGCGCGCCCTGATTCACGAGAAGAAGAAATTTCCGCCGGAAGAAGCCGTCGAGATCACCGAGCAGATCTGCCGCGCCCTCGAAGCCACGCACAACGTCGGAGTCATTCACCGCGACTTGAAGCCGCAGAACATCATGCGCGACGCCACCGGCCGCATCCTGCTCATGGATTTCGGTCTGGCCCGCACCGTCGAGGGTGACGGCATGACGCAAACCGGCGCTCTGGTCGGGACGATGGAATACATGTCGCCCGAGCAGGCCCTCGCGAAAAATCTGGACCAGCGCTCCGACCTGTTCACGCTAGGTCTGATTCTTTATGAACTGCTGACGGGAAAGACGCCATACTCCGCCGAGAGCGTCGTCGCCAGTCTGATTAAGCGCACGCAGGAGCGCGCCATCCCGGTCTCCGATCACGACGGCACGATTCCGGCGCCGCTCAGCAATATTGTCAGCAAATGTCTGGAGCGCGATCCCAATTTGCGCTATCAGACGGCTGCCGAGTTGCTGCGCGATCTGGATGCTTACTCCGGCAAAGGTGCGGCTGCTAATCTGCGCTTTCAGCCGGCAGTCGAGCCTTGGGGAAGAACGATTCCCTGGCCGCTGGTGACCGGCGTTGCCACTGTGCTCGCCTTGGCCATCGTCGGGTACGTTTTCCGCAGCACGCTCTTTTCGCCGTCGGCAAAAAAATCCGCATCCGCAACGGTCCCTGCCGTGTCCCTGGCGATCCTGCCCTTCCGCAATGCCTCCGGGGATCCAGGTTTCGACTGGCTGGGTCCCAGTCTGGCCGAGATGTTAAGCACAGATGTTGGGCAGTCCGCGCGTTTACGCGCGGTCTCCCAAGATCGCCTCCACCAAGTACTTTCCGATCTTCGCATCGGACCCAACGCTACCATCGAGCTCGCAACCTTGCGCCGTCTCGCCGAATTCAGTAGCGCCGATACGTTGGTGTGGGGACAATACGCAAAATTCGGCGGCCAGATCCGCATCGATGCCACATTGCAAGACCTCAAGCACGATCGCAGCGTTCCCATCAAAATCGAGGCCGTCGATGAAAAGGATATTCCCGGCGCGGTGGACCGCCTGGCCGCCGCGATCCGCAACAATCTGGCCTTCTCGCCCGACGTAATCAACGAACTCAAGGCAAGTTCCTTCCAGCCAAGTTCCAGTTCGGCCGCCGCGCTTCGAGATTACAACCAGGGAGTTCAGTTCCTGCGGGACGGCAAGAATCTGGATGCGGTTAAGGTCTTCCAGTCCGCCACGAGTGAGGATCCGCAATTTGCTCTCGCGTACTCGCGCTTAGCCGACGCGGATTCCGCGCTCGGATACGACAGCGATGCCGAACAGGCCTCACGCAAGGCGATAGATCTAAGTCAATCGCTGCCCTTGGCGGAGAAGTACCTCATCCAGGCAGCGCACGCGCGGGTGACAAAAGACAACAAGAAGGCGATCGAAGCCTACGAAAACCTCGCCAAGAGCATGCCCGACAATTCCGATGTGGAGTCGGCCCTGGGAAGCCTGTACACCGAGACCGGCGCGTACGACAAGGCCCGCGAGCAATTGTCGAAGCTCTTGCAATCGGATCCGAAAAACATTAAGGCGCTATGGCAGATGGGTGTGGTCGAAATCGTGAGTGCCAACCCGCAGGCTGCGCTTGATCCGTTGAACAAAGGTTTATCGCTGGCGGTGGAGACCGACGCCCAGGACTTGAAGGCGCTGATTTTGCAATCCACAGGAATCTCGTACCGGCTCATGAATAAGCCCGATGACGCCATGCGCAGCTACCAGGATGCGATGGCCATCAATCGCCGGCTCGGCTTGAAGCGCAATCTGGCCGGCAACCTCGTAGAGATGGCTCTGCTGGAGAACTCACAAGGGAAGCCCGACGCTGCCCTGGCCAGCTATAACCAGGCTCTTCAGTTGCAGCGCGAGATCGGTATCAAGAAGGAAGTGGGAGACACGCTCAATGACATGGGCATTGTCTATCAGGCCAAGGGCGATTATGACAAAGCGCTGGAACATTACAAAGAGTCGCTGCAGATCCAGCGCGAAACCGGTGACGAAAACTACGAGGCGTTGTGCCTGAATAATATCGGGGGTGTCTATCTGGGCAAAGGCGATACCGATAACGCCCTGACGTATCTGCAACAGGCGCTGCAATTGCGCGAGAAACTCAACACACCAGGAGCCATTGCTGAAACGCTGGCAAGTCTGGGCCAGGTGTACAGCAGTACCGGAGAATACGACCAGGCACTGACCACATCCATGCGCGCGCTGGATCTCTGGCGCAAGGCGGGCAACGCTCAAGGTGCGGCCTACGAATCGCATGACATCGGCCTGGTGTTTCAAGCTCAAGGACGCTATGGAGCGGCCGTAAATTCCATGCAGGATGCGGTCAACGGCTACCGTGCGCTGGGCGATAAGAGCGATGACATGGCCGAACTTCTCGTCGATCTGGCTGGCGCGCTGGCCCAGGCCGGACGCGGATCGGAATCTGAGGCCCTCTTACAGGAAGCGCAGACCATCGCTCACGGCCTGCAAAACCCCAACCTGCAGACCGAAATGCTACGTACCCAGGGAGATATCCAGTTCTATCGGGGCAACCAGGGGCCAGCCAAGACCTTCTATGATCAAGCGGTGCGGGCTGCGGCGCAAGCGACGGATGCCGACGATGTTCTCACGACTAAGCTACATCGCGCGGAAGCGGAGATCGACGAAGGGGCCGCTTCTTCTGTGGTCCGCGAATTCCGTGATTTGAAGGGGCAGGCCGACAGCCGCAACCTCAAGTATCTGTCACTCGAAAGTTCTGTCGGTATGGCCGAGGCTATGATCCGCGGCAAAGACTACTCCCACGCCCAACAGGAGTTGCAGGAAGGCTTGGGTAAGAGCGAAAAACTTGGCGCGCGATATCTGAGCGCGCGGATTCACTATTTGCTGGGCAATGCCGACCGTCTCGGCGGAAACGCTGCCGATGCTTCCGCTCATTACGCGCAGACGGTTAGCTTGATTGAGGAGATGCGCAAGGATCCTGGCGCAGAGAAACTGCTCGAGCGGGCCGACTTGAAGGCCATATCCGCCGAAGCATCCCGGTTCGCGGCTCCCAAAAATTAACAATCATCGGACGCAAAAAAGGCCGGGCTTCCTCAGCCCGGCCGAACTTTTAGACAATCCAGACTGATCTATTTCGTTACCAATGTTGACCACGGTGCCGTCGTGAATTTCACGTCCGTGTTGGTGTTCGCACCGCTCACCGAGGCAGTATTGCTGATTACCGTATTTGCCTTCGCGGTTACGTTCACCGTGACTTGAACGACTGCTCCTACCGCGTTCTGGCTCGTCCATGCCGGTAACGTCCCGATGCTGCAGGAACCCGCGGCAACGCTGCCACAGGAATTCGTTGCAGGCGCGATTGAGCAGCTCGGCGGCTGGCCCTTGGTGAAGGTACAGGAGTCAATGGCATAACCAGAACTCACAAACTTGGTGCCCGCCGGAAGATTGTCCGTGACCATCGTCAGGTTGGCTGCGTTCGGCCCGCCATTCACAACGAACATGTAGTAGGTCATGTTCGTTCCAGTTTTGACCAACAAATTTCCCAGCATTCCAATCGCGAGACTGTCGGGCCCGATCACCTGGTAACTGACGCTGGTGGTCGTGGCATTCCCCGCCACGTCTTTGGCAATCGCCGTGAACGTGTTGCTTCCTAGCGTTGCGGTGCTCAATGGAATTGACGCCACGGTTGCCGATTGCTGCCCGCTAAACATCTGAGGCGCGTTTTGCGATCCGCACTGCGCAAGGCCCGAGAATAGACCCGGCACTGTTGGGCTGGAAGGATCGAAACAGGTCACTGAAGCAGTCAATCCAGTCGAGTTCTGCGCCACATAGCCGCTCGACGGGCTTAAGGTGATGGTCACCGTTGGAGAAGTCAGATCTACGTTGAACGGTGCAGTCTTGAACGTGGCCAGGTTGTTTGAGCTTGCCGTTGTGACAGCAGTCGTTGGAAACGCCAGCTCTTCCTGATTGTCGCAAGCGGTGGAGAAGTAGTGCACCTCATATTGTCCTTCTCCCGAAACTGTCACGTTGCCGCCGGCTGAGAAACTCGGCGGTATCGTCCCAGGCGCGGGCCATGCACTCGGGCAGGCAATCGTATTCGCAAACGTCTGATCGCCCGGTACTGGGAACGTAGTGTCGGGAGTTGCACCGAGGTTTTCTTCTCCGAAGGTGATGCTCGCGTTCGGAGACGCAACCCAATTATTGGTTGGGTTGGAAGGAGTTGGCGGATTGGTTGTAAAGGAGACAGGAACGGTCGTCTTATTCACCCACGTGGGAACATTCGGCACTGTATTCCATTCCACTTCGCAGCAACCCGCGATGAAGGACGAATTCGTTGTGGTGCCGGCTCCGCCACCTCTGGGTCCGTTATCGGTTGACACCAGCTCAAACTGCGTCAGGGTGCTCTGCGGGCAAAGCTTTCCTGCCTCGGGCCCGATGAATGAGCAACTGCCAATCGTCGTTGACCAATTGTCGCTGCCTTCCGGCAGGACAGGGGCGCTCCCACTGGGGATCGTGATTCCGTTCCCTGTATTGATTCCGCTGCCCGGAGTGTTCAGCAATTGCGCCCAATACAGATTTCGTTGGGTGGATTGCGGGCAGTTATCCCCGAGAGGCATATTCGAATTCGCGTTCGTACAGGTAATCGTCAACTGGGCGCACAGCGGATTGCCGTTGATATCCCTGCCTTCCCCGAGCGCGGTGAAGCAGTCGGTCATAGCGAGCGACGTCCCAGCCACCATCGACGCGTAAGCCGCGTGGGTTAATCCCTGGTTGGCGACGGTCGGGATCGTATTGGTCACGACGTTGAGGTCACCGTTTGTGTTGTAGGCCGTGGTGTAGTCGAAATCAATCTCCACCTGCTGGTCTGCGGTATTGTTGAACACGAATGGCTGGAACAGGTTCGCCGGATTGTTCGGGTTGATGGGTTGTCCGGTCTGCGTGATCTCGGTGAGCGACTGAGGAATACCTTCCAAGGCAAACCACGTGCTTCCGCCAACCGGAATCGCACTTAGGAAATTGACCGTTCCGTTGGTGTAGCACGTTCCAAAACCCGAGCAGGAGGTTCCATCGCCGACGGAGAAAGTATTGTTCGGACCCTGATAGTCGCCAGGATCAACGCGTTCCTCGGCGCCATTGAAGCAATCTGTGGATGAACCGTTATAGCCGCAAGGCCCATCCTGGTCGAAACCGAAGATCCCTCCGAACGAGGTGTCGGTCGAGGTAAGAGTCATTGAATTCAGAGCTGCACCGGAACTGTTGATCACTCCGACCAACGTATCATCATCGCCGTCGTAGGGATTCCCGTTGCCGTTGTTCGGAATCGTTACAGTGAAGGCGATTGCGTTTCCGTTGCCGTCAACGGCGGTCACGGTGATCAGCGCGCCGCAACCGGATGCGGACCCGAGTGGCAGCGCTGGCGTGCAGGGATCTTGGCTTGCCGCTGCCCACAGGTTGGGAACAGAACTCATCCCGGCCAGAACGAATAGCAAAAAGAGTTGAGCGAAACGGCACGTGACGAATTTGGCGATCTTCATGGTGCTCTCCTTACAAACTGCTCCGGATGGCTGCAAAATACGACCTCAGAGATTGCAGTCCATCATCATTCGCAGACCCTCGGACAGGCGCAGCGCCTCACATTCAAATGGGGCGGTCTGCAAATATTTCGCAGCTTGGTTTTGGACCCGCATTTCTACGACTGGGACGCCTGAGCACACTCCCGTCCAGCTCAAGAGCCCCGCTTCAGAAAAATAGAGAGGATTCGGCCGCACAACCGGGACCGCTTATGGGGGAAGCAGCCGGCAAACTGTAGGGATTTTCAGCCTGAACCGCGGATGTGTCAAGATAAAATCGATTTTTCCACATGGCTTAGAGCCCTAAGTTTTTTGGTTGAAAGACGAAGCGGTCATCGTAGTAGCCAAAATAGCTTAGTAGTAGCCAAAGTAGCTTAGTTCGACGGGATAAGCAGGGTTCTCCCGTTGCGAGGCATGGGGTCTTGCCGAACACGCTGCTTGAGCCGAGTTTTTCAGCCAACGAGGCAGTGAATATAAGCGCCCGTGACTAGCGGTAGCGGAGGTAAACCTGCCAATCCGGATAACCCGAATCGGCGTCGCCACGTCTAACCGACATGGATTAAAGATTGGGGCTTGGTGTCTTCCAGACCAGGCGTATAATCGACAGTCAGGGGAGTACCCTATGAAACTCAGATGGCTGGCAATCGCTGTGGGATTGGCGGCGTTCAGTGCGGGGCCCTGGACATTTGCCCAGACGCAAAATCCGAGCCAGAATCCTCAAACACAAACTCCTAGCCAGAACCCTCAAACTCAAACTCCTACTTCCGATCCAGACCAGGGTCAGCCCAAGGCTGGGGATGTGCAGAACGCCCCCAAGCAGCAACCTGCCGCGCTGCCGACCGCCGATGATAGTCAGATTAAGCATGACGGTGGCAAGACCGACGTCGATGCCATCGGAAACCGCAATGTGGGATGCGGTCGTGGCGTGGGTAACTGGTACACCGTAGAAGGTCAGGTGGCTCGCGGACGCGTCTACGCCCAGCAAATTGAATCGCAGATCAAGCTCATCAACGATCCTGTGGTCACCGAGTACGTGAACCGGATCGGCCAGAACCTGGTGCGCAACTCCGACGCACAGGTTCCATTCACCATCAAGGTAATTGATTCCGACGTGGTCAACGCCATGGCGCTGCCCGGCGGCTTCTTCTATGTAAACTCCGGTCTGATTCTCGCCGCGGACGAAGAAGCGGAAATGGCCGGTGTGATGTCCCACGAGATCGCCCACGTCGCCGCCTGCCATTATGGACGCGAAATGACGCGCATGAACCTCATGCAACTCGCGTCGCTGCCGGCCATCTTTATGGGCGGTGCGCTCGGCTACGGAATTTATGAGGGCCTAGGCCTCGGCATTCCCCTGACCTTCCTTCATTTTTCGCGGACGTTCGAGGCGGAAGCAGATTACCTCGGCATTGAGTACATGTATCGCGCCGGCTACGATCCGTCAGCCTTCGTCTCGTTCTTTGAAAAGATTCAGGCGATGGAAAAGAAGAAGCCCGGCACGTTGTCGAAAGCCTTTGACACTCACCCTCAGACGCCGGACCGGATTGAAAAATCGCAGGAAGAGATCCGCAAGATTCTCCCTGCAAAACCGCAGTACGTCGTAACCACTTCAGAGTTCGACGAGGTCAAAGCGCGGCTCGCCGCCATCGAAAACAAGCACAAAGTCATCGACGAGAAAGATTCGAACAAACCGAGCTTGCGGCGGACTTCCAATCCCACCGACAACTCGGGCGACACCAAGACCGACGACGATCGTCCAACGCTGAAACGTCGCGACGATTCATCGAACTAGCGCGGCTAAAAACAGCCTCGGCTGTTAGGCCGCAAGCTGCACCTACATTAGTTTGAACCCGGCGGCTGCGGCCGCCGGTTTTCTTTTGGGGAATAAGCACAGAGAGGGTATTTCCGGTATCGACCCCTGTTATCATGCGGTAATTCCGGCGTGTTTTGCCAACGATCCGCACTATGCGTCGTCTCTTTCCGGTAGGGATTCTTTCCACCCTGCTTTCTTGTTCGCTAGCCGCGTGTCGGCCCAGGACGCCACAGTGGTCCAGGTGAGCGTCCCACCGATGAGAGCGCCGCTGAAACTGGACGGCAGATTTCACAAGCTGGAAATCACTCTGAAACCCAACATCTAAGCTGTCGGCGCAGGCCCGTCAGGGCTACTATGCGGTCAAGCCGGATTCACCGAACTAACCTCGCCTCCGCCGTTCTGTAGCGACCGGGGTCAGAGAAGCGGACCATACAGGCGCGTCCCGGCTATTACGCTTTCAACGCTGCGCCCCCGACGACTAAGCAGTAAAGCGAGCGGTTCCGTTCTTTGAACAGCTGGACAATCGGCGGTACCCCGTCAACCCCCGATTTGGCATAGAATTATCCGTTGGGCTCCCTCACAGTCTCCTGTGATCCTGATCACAGATTGAACTGGGGGCCAGCTTTAGGCTCGGCTATGCTCGATTTCAGCGCGGACAAGGCGGAATAACTCATGCCAGACAACACACTCACCATCACCGATAATCGCACCAACAAGACCTACACCGTCCCGGTCGACAACGGCACCATCCGGGCCATGGATTTGCGGCAAATCAAGACCAGTTCTGACGATTTCGGGCTGATGACCTATGATCCGGCGTTCATGAACACCGCGTCGTGCAAGAGCGCCATCACTTTCATCGACGGCGAGAAGGGTATCCTTCGCTATCGCGGATATCCCATCGAAGTTCTCGCCGAACGCTGCACCTTCCTGGAAGTCGCGTATCTGTTGTTCTTTGGCGAACTCCCAACTGAGAAAGAGCTCAATACCTGGGTCTACGACATCACGCATCACACCATGCTGCACGAAACCACCAAGAAGTTCATGGAAGGGTTTCGTTATTCCTCGCATCCGATGTCGATGTTCGTGAGCACGATCGCGGCGCTGTCGAGCGTGTATCCCGACGCGAAAGATGTCCACGATGCCGCCAACCGCATGCATCAGATCACGCGCCTGATCGGTAAAGTTCCGTCGATCGCCGCCATGTCATATCGGCACAATGTCGGTTTCCCCTACGTCTATCCCGACAACGATCTCAGCTACACCGAAAACTTCATGAACATGTTGTGGAAGATGGTCGAGCCGAAATATGTAGCCAATCCCGCGATCGCGCGCGCGCTCGACATTTTGTTCATCCTGCATGCCGATCACGAGCAGAACTGCAGCACCAATGCCATGCGTTCGGTCAGCAGTTCCCAGGCCGATCCGTATCTTTCGGTTGCTTCCGCGGCCTCGGCCCTGGCTGGACCGCTGCACGGCGGTGCCAACGAAGAAGTTCTGAAGATGCTCGATGAGATCGGCTCGAAAGATCACGTTCCTGCCTACATCAAGCGCGTCAAGGAAGGACAGATTAAGCTGATGGGGTTCGGGCACCGCATCTACAAGAATTACGATCCTCGCGCGAAAATCATCCGCTGGAGTGCCGAGCAGGTTTTCCAGGTTACCGGGCGCAGTCCGAAGCTCGACATCGCGCTTGAACTCGAACGCATTGCGTTGGAAGATGATTACTTCGTGAAGCGCAAACTCTATCCCAACGTGGACTTCTATTCAGGAATCATGTATCAGGCGATGGGATTCCGCCCCGAAATGTTCACTGTGCTATTTGCCATTCCGCGCACCGCGGGATGGCTCGCGCAGTGGCAGGAACTGATCACCGATCCTGAGCAGAAGATCGCGCGCCCGCGTCAGGTCTACACTGGGCCCGGGGAGCGCGAATTCCTGCCCATCGATAAGCGAGTTCCCGTGCCGATTCCGGCCGACTATCCAACACGCTGAGATTTTCGAAACCTCAAACTCGTTAGTCTATCTTGCCCCGCTTTTTACCGCGGGGCATTTTGCATGGCGCAGTATGGCCAAACGGACAGGACGCAACCGTAGAGCGGCATTCCGCGCCGCGTAGATAGACCAAGCAAAGTAGGGCTTCAGTTCCCCGTGATCTTTGCCGACTCGCAGGAAATCACAACCAAAAGAACAAGCCGCAAGCGAGTCGCCTGCGGCTGTTGGGGTGAGAGCTTGCGCTCGCACAATGCCTAATCTATCGAAAAACCTTGTCAAACCGTCCATCGCGGCAAACCTACGCCGCGTGCTTTGCCAACTCCGCCAGTCGCTCGCGATGGCGCTCCGGAGAAGTAATCACCTGCATCTCCTGCCAGTCATACGGGAATTCTCTGCCGCAGTCGAGACAAGCAACATAGGTTCCCGTCAGTGCCGCCGCTTGCGGCCGTCGCGCTGCCCCACGTATGGTTACGGGAAAGCTATAGCGAGAGTGCCTGCATCCGAAGACTGCATCCATCAGTTTTCCAATCATGACCCACCTTCCATACCTGAGCGTATATGCCCAGGTCCCTGGGTACTGAGAGCGTGCGCCCCTCCAAGCTGTCCGTGGAGCACTGTCACTCAATTACTTAGATTCACCTATTGCCAAAAGGGTTGAGGAATTCATCATTTGCGCGTACCTCCGCCGCTAACGGCTAGAACCCTTTATCTAGAGATAGTTGCACAGGGAGGAAAACGTTTCACAGGGTATTCAAGTGGTTTACACGCTCTGGGGACCGCGTTTTTTCTGCTGCTGGCACTTGGTCATGATGGCTGATCGCAGCCGCCCGCGGAGGTCTTCGGGTAATTCGTAGAGTTGGGAGTCCCGATAAATCTCGATGGTCTTCTTCGTGGTATCGCAAACAACGTAGCAGTTGTGGCACCAGGAAAGATGGTTTTCCAACTCAACTTTTGTTTTTTCGTCGAGTACGCCGTCCAAATAATTGGTCAGCTCGGTTAGGAATTCAGAGCATTTCACTGGTCGCCATCTCCACTCGTAGCATCGCCCGGTTTAACATCGTCGTTTTTGCCACCGCTCTTGCCATTGCCATTTTCCTCGCTGGAAATACTTTCCCAGCCGTTCGCGCAACTGAAGTCGTGCTCGCAGCAGCCTCGACTTTACCGCAGGTACACTCAACTCCAGCGCCGCCGCTGTCTCTTCAGTCGAGAGCCCCTCTACGTCTCGCAGCACAAACACCGTGCGGAAGCCCGGGGGTAAGCCCTGAATCGTCTTGCTCAAGATCTCCCGCAGCTCAGCTTGCGTGTATTGCTGCTCCGGATTCGGACTCCAGTCCGCGATCTCGCGGGGAAGGGAATCGTCTTCCGTCTTAATGTCTTCGTCTAACGAGACCGTGCGCTCCGGCTTGCGCCGGCGCAACTTCATCAGCGCTTCATTGACCGCGATCCGGACCAGCCACGTATAAAACTTCGACTGCTCCTGAAACTGCGCCAGATTGCCATACGCCTTCAGGAACGCTTCCTGCACCACATCTTCCGCATCTTCGCGGTTCTGCGTGATGTGCTGCGCGATCCGGAAAACGTTCCGGTCGTAACGCCGAACCAGTTCCTCGAACGCCGAGTCGTCCCCTCGCTTGGCCGCTTGTACGAGGGTCAACTCTTCGCTAACTGGTCCTGCTACTTTGTTTTGGATGGCTCCCATTCGCTGATCGATGCAGTATTTTCGGGTGAATCAAAACACGTGATGCGCGCTCCCCGCAACTCTCATGAAGCAACCGAATCGAACTGTTATTCTACTTGGTAACCTGCCGGTTTGCGAAACGGCTTTGACATAGGCGGCAGGAAAAGTTTGCGATAGAGTTCAAAGAGCGTAATTTTGACGCGGACGAACAGGTACCGAAGTACTCTAATACCTCCGCACAAGTGCCGTATAATCAGCAGTTAGGGCAGCCTCTTTCGGGCGCGTGCGGTGGCAAGTAAGATTCGGGTCATTAGGAACGGTTCTCTGAGCATGGCGGATAGCAAGGAACTCCAGCAAATCGTCGAGCGTGCGGTGGCGCAGGTTCTCGACCGCCAACTTCCGAAGTTGCAGGCCGAACTGGTTGAGCGCGTGCTCGCGGAATTGCCCGCGGCACCCGTCGCATCCGCGGAAGCGGGCACGGGAAGCCCGGTTCAGGCAAATCTTGTGCAGGCGGTTGCCAGCATTCATGGCGGCACTACGCAAAAGGAAATTCTGCGCGCGTTACTCGATGCGGGAAGTGTCTATGGGTCGCGCGTCGCACTCTTCGTGGTGAAAGCCGGATCGGCCACAGGATGGCAAGCCCGCGGCTTGGGTGAAGACGATGCCATCAAAGATTTCCCGCTCGATATGACCAGCGGCCCAGCGGCCCACGCCTATCAGAACCGCGTCGTCGCTCCCGCCAACATGGCCGAGATGGATCGTCGCTTCGTGAAACAGTTTGGCGGCCCGGAGAACGAGCAGATCATTGTCCTGCCGCTGGTTCTCAAAGACAAAGTCGCGGCCTTGCTCTATGCCGACGGGGGCGCCGAAGGCGTTCTCGACGGACCCTCTCTCGAAGTGCTAGTGATGGCGACCAGCGCGTGGCTGGAAGTGGCATCGCTTCGCAAGCAGGCGCAGAAAGATATTGGTAGCGATGCCGGACCCAGCATGGAGCGCCCTCCAGTCGCGGCGCCCGTGCAGACGGTCAGTTCGTTTTCCGATCCGTTCGCTTCGGCACCTCCGAAACATGTCGCGGCGAAACCTGCTCCCGAGCCGGCCGCTGAAGTTGTCGAAGTCGCCGCGCACGCAGCCTCGGCAAGCGCGGCAGCCTCCGCGCCCGCTACGGCAGCCGATCCTTTCGCCGGAATGTCCGCCGAAGACGCCGACACGCACCGCAAGGCGCAGCGCTTCGCACGCTTGCTGGTCGATGAGATTAAGCTGTACAACCAGGCCAAGGTCGCAGAGGGCCGCCGCAATAAAGACCTCTACGACCGCCTGAAAGAAGACATTGAAAAAAGCCGCTCCACGTTCCAGAAGCGTTATGGCAACACCGCGGCGGCCAGCGGCGACTACTTTCAAAAGGAAGTCTTGCGCAGCCTGGCGGAAGACGATACCTCCGTCATGGGCGCCAACTTCCGCAAGTAGAGGTCGCGAGTAGAATTAAAGAAGACCGCGAGAAATTTTCCGTTGGCTGGTTTTGCCGTGGAAGAGCGGCCCTTTAAGGCCGCGTAAAAAGCTCCAAGAAAGCTCCAGGCTTTAGCCCCTGGCAGCTCTGACATTATTGACAGTTGGCGATTCGCGTCTCCCGCGCGAAGAATACTAAGGTGGGTCGATTGGGTTTCAAGTGGTGGTGGGTGCTTGCGCTCGCAATGCTTTGCGGGCTCTTCAGCGCGACATATTTGCCCCTAGCGGCACATCCTCACGACACTTCTCCGTCGCCCACCGGCAAACAGTCCGGATCAGACTCCGCCCACTCCGGATCAACCTGCCGCCAAACCAGCCCCGCAACATTCACGAACCAAGTCTTCCACCACGCCCGCCCGTTCCTCCGGAACGCATACTCCCGCGAAGAAGACCACAGCTTCAACGCATTCCACCGCGAAGCGCAAGCGTCCACTGGATCCCCGCGTCCGCCGCATCCGCCAGGCCTTCGTCGCCTCTACAACTTTGCGTCCCATGGCGCAGCAGTTAATTCAGGATCGTTCTCCCGCCGGCTATGCCGGAGTCGAAGCCTACGCCCGCGCGCATTCCAAGGAAGATGCCGGAGCGCTCGCCTGGCTGGTGGTCGGATACGCACATGTCCTCGACCACGATTATGCCAAAGCGATCGACCCGCTGAACCGCGCCAAGCCCGCTCGCTGGCGACCTGGGAGACTACGTCGCCTACTACCTCGGAACCTGCTACTTGCAAACCGGACATCAGGCCGAGGGCCTCGCCGCGCTGGCCAACTTCAGCTCGAACTATCCGGATTCGTTGCTGGTTCGCGACGCGCACCTGAGTTACGCCGATGCCCTGACCAATGAAGGGCGAGCCGCCGAAGCCGTCGAACTGCTGGAGAAGGATCGCCTGCCCGCCCGGTCGGACATCGAGTTCGCTCTGGGGCATGCCTATGCCACGCTCGGCCAGACAACCAAAGCAGCCGACGCCCTGGCGAATGTTTACTACAACATGCCGACCGCGGCCGAAGCTGACGCCGCCTATTTGGACCTCAAGAAACTGCAGCAAGCGCCCCCCGCGACTACGGCCCAGCGCAAGACGCGGGCCGATCTCCTCATGAAGGCGAAGCGTTACAACGACGCCGCCGACGAATACAGGGAACTCGCCATCCATGCCACTGCCGATGGTCGGGTCTCCGCCGAACTTGCGCTCGCCAATGCCTTGCACCGTAGCGGCCGCAACCGCGAAGCCAAGTCGGAACTCACTACTCTTGCCGGCGCCACCGCCGAGCAAAGTGCTCAGCGCCTGTACATCCTCGGCGAGGTCGCCTGGGCCTCGAACGAGAACGAGACGTTTTACCGCACGGTCGACGAACTCCGCCAGACCGCCCCGACCAGTCCATGGCTCGAGCAAGCTCTGCTCTCGGTAGCGAATCTCCACCTCGTTCATCACGAGTATGATCAGGCGCTCGATACCTTCCGCGAACTGCAGCAGCGTTTCCCCAACGGATCGCGAGCCTCCTATGCGCACTGGAAAGCAGCCTGGCTTACGCTTCGCTTTGGACGAAATGAGGAGGCGAAAAAAGCATTCGACGAGCAGATTGGAATGTATCCCGGAGGCAACGAAACCTCTGCCGCCCTCTATTGGCGGGCACGGCTGGCCGAAGAAGACCATCAGCTCGATATGGCCCGCGCCTACTACCAGAAACTATCGGACCGTTTCCGCAACTATTATTACGCTGAACTCGGGCGGCAGCGCTTGCAGAAGCTGCCGCCAGGCTCCGACCCGCCGGGCCGGTATCCACTTCTCGATCACATTCCGCCTCTCGAACATGGCGAGAGAGTGACGTTAACCGAACCGCCGACCGACGATCTCCACTTACAGAAAGCCGAACTGTTAGGCAATGGCGGCCTGGTCGACTTTGCCGTACGCGAGCTGCAGGCCGCCGCCAGCGCCGACGGCGGCAACTGGGGCCCCGCAGAAACAGCCCGTCTCTACACCGATACCGGACATTACGACCGCGCCCTGCAGGTGATGAAACATTCCGTTCCCAGTTACTTCGCCGTCGATATTCCCACGTTGCCACGGGAGTACTGGGAGGCTCTCTTCCCGCGCCCGTACTGGGGCGACCTCAAGAGATTTTCGTCGGCCAATGGACTCGATCCGTATCTGGTCGCATCGTTGATCCGCCAGGAATCCGAGTTCAATCCGCTCGCCGTTTCCAGGGCCAACGCCGTGGGCCTGATGCAGTTGCTGCCCAGAACCGGCAAGGTCGTCGCTCACCAGGTGGATCTCAAGCACTACAATCCAACCGAGTTGTATACCCCAGCTGTCAATCTGCAATTGGGCACGCACTACTTCCGCGGTATGGTCGACAAATTTGGCGGATCGTTCGAACACGCTCTGGCCGCCTACAATGCCGGCTCCGACCGCGTCGAGGAATGGATGGGCCAGGGCCCCTACCGCGATTCGCCCGAGTTTGTGGAATCCATCCCATTTACCGAGACGCGCGAATACGTTCAGGCCATCCTGCGCAACGCCAGCGTCTACAAACAACTCTACGGCACGCCCTAACCAACTCCTGATTCCTGGGAACTTCCGCAGTAACTCCTCCGTATTCCCATGCAGCCCGCGGAGGTATACCTATGCGCCTTGCATTCGTAATGCTGCTGGGGATCTGCACAGTCGTGCCGTCACTCCAAAGCACCCAGGCTCAGGCCGCGAACATCGAGGAAGTTGGCAAAAGTCCGCTCGAAACCAGGTTCGTTCCGGGCGGCCGGGTTAGGATGATGCTCTGTCCCGGCGCCGTCCAACTGGTTGGCACGGACGACAGCCAGCTCCGCGTCTCGTACAACACAAGGAATAGCCAGGAGGCAGATGTCCGAGTCCGAGTCCAGGTGAACGGCGACGAGGCCGCGATCCGGGTCAGCGGATGCCCACACAACAACTTTGAGCTAAAGGTTGAGGTTCCGAAGACATCGGATCTCTACGTGCGAATGTTTGCGGGGCAGATGAGTGTCGAGGGCATTCGTGGAGACAAAGATGTGGAACTTCATGCCGGTCAGCTCACCATGGAAATCGGCGGCCCCGACGAAATTGGCCATGTCGACGCGTCCGTTCTTACTGGCGATCTCGAAGCCCGGGCGTTCGACGTTTCCAAGGGAGGATTGTTTCGCTCGTTCGACCATCACGGGCCAGGCAAGTTCCGAGTGCATGCGCACGTCGGCGCAGGACAAATCGAACTTCGCTGAAAGCTATGCGCGTGAATGTTCGCTGCGCGTGAAGAGAATCTCGAGGACCAGCAGGGTCGCACCCACCACAATCGCGCTATCTGCGAGATTGAACACCGGCCACTGATACTGCTTGACGTAAAACAGCAGAAAATCGACCACGCGCCCACTGGCCACGCGGTCCCAAAGATTTCCTACCGCGCCGCCCAGGATCAGCGAGAGCGCGATCCCGGTGATCGATAAAGTTTGCGACTGCTTCCACAGCAGCACCGTTACAATTAACATCGCGACCATGGAGAAGCCGATCAAGAGTGCGGTCTTCCAATGCGACGGTGAATCCGCGAACAAGCTGAACGCGGCCCCGGTATTTTCCGTGTGCGTGAGCCGGAAGAATCCCGGAATAATCTGGATGTGCGTGTACATCCCAATGCGAGCGGCCACCACTCGCTTCGACCACCGGTCGAGTACAACGACGAGTAGAGCAAGCAGGAAATGAATAGTACGTGGGCGATAAGAGGACATTCAGGTCGTTATTGTAAAAGGTAATATTTCGCGATCTCCGCGTTCTTTCTTCGCGTTCTTTGCGGTGAAAGGTTTTCTTGCAGGTCGAACGACATCGCCAAAACTGTCGAGTCGAGGGCGCACCTCTTAAACGGTCGTTCCCAGTTCTTTCAGCACCGCGCTGCAGCGCTCGCAAACCGTGGGATAGGTCGCATCTTCGCCCACGTGCGTGGAGTAATTCCAGCAGCGGCCGCACTTGCCTCCATCCGCTTTATTCACCTCTACATGGACGCCCCCAGTTCCATTTCCCGCCCCCAGCGTCACCGTGACCGCCGAAACAATGAACAAATAACGAAGCTGTCCAGCATAGCGATGCAGCACCGAATACACCGGATCGGCCGCGGTGATCGCCACCTGGGCCTCGAGTCCAGTGCCGATCAGCTTGTTATTCCTCGCCTCTTCCAGCGCCTTCAGCACTTCATCGCGAACCGCGCGCAAACTGTTCCAGTCACTTTGCTGCGTAGGATCCGTTGCCTTGATCAGACCGCTCGGATCCCCCAGGATTTCGCTGCTCTTCTGGAACAGCGCCACATGCACGCTGTCCGGGCGCTCTTCCAGCTTGGGCAGATATTGCCAGATCTCCTCGCACGTAAAGCTCATGATCGGTGCCAGCAAACGAACCAGTGCCTCCCCGATCCGCCAGATGGCTGTCTGCGCCGAGCGCCGTGCCGCCGATTTTGGAGCGTACGTGTAAAGCCGGTCTTTCAGCACATCGAAATAAAACGCGCTGAGGTCGACAATGCAGAAGTTATTCACCCGCTGGTAGATCTTGTGGAACGCAAACTCGTCGTACCACTTCTGCACATCCGTCGCGAGGGCGCAAGTCTGCCGCAGCATGTGCTGATCCAGCGATTCCATTTCCTCGAACGCCACCGCGTCCGTCGCGGGATAGAACCCCGCGAGATTTCCCAGGATGTAGCGAAACGTATTGCGAATCTTCCGGTAATTCTCTGCAACCGTCTGCATCAAACGCTCGGAGCCGACTACGTCCTCGCGGAAATCGACCGAAGCCACCCACAACCGCACGACTTCCGCGCCCATCCGGCTCGAGACATCCACCGGATCCACGTCATTCCCCCGCGACTTCGACATCGCCTGCCCTTTTTCGTCGAGTGTCCACCCGGGCGTGACCACGCCTTTGTATGGCGGACTCGCATGCGTGCCCATCGCGCAGAGCAGGGAAGACTGAAACCACCCGCGGTACTGATCTCCGCCTTCGAGATACAAATCCGATGGCCATGGATATTCCGGCTCATCATCCACCAGTGCCAGATAACTCGCCCCCGATTCCAGCCACACATCAAAGATGTCGGTTTCCTTCTCGAACTTCTCACCGGCGCAATGCGGACATTTCATTCCCGCAGGAAGAATCGTGTCCGACTCCGGCGTGAACCACGCGTCCGCGCCCGACTTCTTGAAGAGTTCCACGACTTTCCTATTTATCGCGCGATCATTCAGCGGCTTGCCACACCCTTCGCACAGGAACACCGCAATCGGCACTCCCCAGACCCGCTGCCGCGAGATGCACCAGTCCGGCCGCGTCTGGATCATGTTCGACAGCCGCTCTTCGCCCCACGCCGGATCCCATTTCACCTTCTTGATTTCTTCCAGCGTGCGCGTACGCAGCGTGTCGTTTTTCGACGTCCCGCCCGGCATCGGGGTTTCCATCGAAATAAACCACTGCTCCGTCGCCCGAAAGATCACCGGATTGTGGCAGCGCCAGCAATGCGGATAGGAGTGCTCCAACTTGTCCGAGTGCAACAATGCGCCGCGCGTCCGCAAGAGTTCCACGATCAGCGGATTCGCCTTGAAAACATATTGACCGTTGTATTCCGGCAGGCCGTTCCGCAGAATCCCTTTTTCATCAACGTTGCTCGTAGCATCGAGCCCATATTTCATGCCGGTGATGAAGTCCTCGGCACCGTGCGACGGCGCCGTGTGAACCACACCCGTGCCTGTGTCCATCGTGACGTAATCCGCCAGCACGCCCAGAATCTTGCGATCCAGAAACGGATGCTGAAAATTCAGCCGCTCCATCTTCCGCCCGGGGAAATGCGCCAATGGCTTCGAATTGACAAGATTGCATTTCGCCGCCACGTCTTCTGCCAACCTGGACGCGACAATGTACACTTCGCCACCCGACTCCAGCGCGACATACTCTTCATCCGGATGAAACGCCACTGCCATCGACGCCGGCAGCGTCCACGGTGTCGTCGTCCAGATAATGGTCGAAACCTTCTTTCCCGCCAGCGCCGCATCAATCGAAGCCGGATCATCCCGCAACGCGTACTTCACCCACACTGTCGGGCTGGTATGGTTTTCGTATTCGACTTCCGCTTCGGCCAGCGCGGTCTCGTCATGCATGCACCAATAAACGGCGCGCAACCCTTTGTAGACGAAGTCATTCTCGTAAAACGAAAAGAACGTCGAAAGCACGACCGACTCGTACTGCGGATTCATCGTGGCATAGGGACGATCGAATCTTCCAAATACTCCAATGCGCTTGAACTGCGTGCGCTGCAGATCGAGAAATTTCTGCGCATACTTCCGGCACTCCGCACGCACATCACTGGGGCGCATCTGCAGCTTCTTTCCGCCCAGTTCCTTGTCAACCTTGATCTCGATCGGCAGCCCGTGGCAATCCCAACCCGGCACGTAGGGCGCGTCAAATCCCGACATGTTTTTCGATTTGACGATGAAATCTTTCAGACACTTGTTCATCGCCGTGCCCATGTGGATCGGCCCGCTGGTGTAGGGTGGCCCGTCGTGCAAAATGAACCGTGGCGCGCCTTTCCGGACCTTGCGGATGCGCCCGTAGATGCCCGTCAGTTCCCACTTTTCCAGCATTTTCGGCTCGTTCTGGGGCAGGTTGGCCTTCATGGGGAAGGGGGTCTGAGGCAGGTTAATCGTCTTCTTGAGGTCGTCGAACGGCACTCGGTGGCGTCTCCCAAATGATTGAATCTTTTCATTATAGGGAGCGCGACAGGTAACGTCCATGCACGCTTCCAACGTAGATCGAAACGACTGCACCGCAAGGCTTTCGGGCACAAGTAGAAGGCTACGCTCCCCACGTTTCCAACAAAGCTCGCTGGCGTTTTTTCGATGGCGCCGAGGATTGGAGGGAGCGTTATAATAGCCGTAATTCGGCCCTGGGGTGTTTTATGGAACCTGTTCGCGTGGCCTCTCTACTTCTTCCCGCGGTTCTTTTCCCTGTCCTCGTCAGCGGACAGAACAGCAGTTCCGCCCCGTCTCAAGAGCCACAATCTCCTCCGGCTGCAAGCGCGTCGGTACCCGCGGATGTGGGTCCCATCCCCGCCAACGCCCCACACATGTCGAAACAGACGCGCCTGGAAATCATCCGCGACTTCGAAACTCAGATTTTCTACGCGCGAATATCCTTTCCCATGGGCACCAAGGGACTCCAACTAAAAAATGGCGTGACCACGCCGGCCGGTGTGGAGTTGCAACAGGAGTTGGCACTGTGGGGTCCGGCGGTGAAACCGGGAGACCCGGCTCACATCTCGTTTGTGCAGATCAAAGATAACCACATCCACTTTGATATCAACGGGGGCCCCGTTCATCGCAAAAAGTGGTATGAGCACATCCAGGTCGAAGGCGCCAACGGAGGAGATGTTCCCATTTCGCCGACCCAGGCGCAGACGAATCCCCATGGCACCTATCTCGATGTGTACTTCGATAAATATGTTCCGGAAATGAGCGCTCGGCAGCTGCGCGATCTCCTCACGCCCGTCCTGGATTTCAACGCGAGAAGCAAGGAAGAAGCCTATCTCGATACGGTTCCTCCAAAAGTGAAGGCGGCGATCCAGGCGCACCACGTGCTGGTGGGCATGAACTCCGAGATGGTCGTGCACGCCATGGGCAAGGCGCCCAGGAAAGTGCGCGAGAAAGACGGCGATACCGAATACGAGGAATGGATCTACGGCGAGCCGCCGCATGATGTGGACTTTGTCCGTCTCGTCGGCGATGAGGTCGTGCGCGTGGAGACCATGAAAGTTGGCGGCGAGAAGATCGTCCGCACGGAGAAGGAAGTGATCCTCGATAAGCCGGATCGCGATGTCGAAGCGAAGCAGCAAGAGCGGCCCGCGAACGCTCCCAGCCTGCGGCGCCCGGGCGAGGATCAGGACGAGGTTCCCAAGCCCGCCGATGGAGTGTCGCCCGTTCCCGTTGCCGCCCCTCCCGATATTCCCCAGCAGCCGGGAGGACAAGGGCCCGGCGAGATGGTTGCGAGCCGGCATTGATGCGCTTCACAGAGGGCGGAGAGAGAGCCGGGACCTTCCACGAGAAACCAGGGTAGGATGCCGTCTGCAACTTCGGTTGGGGGCTGTCACGAAGGACAGTTCCTGAACCAGCCAACTTGCGTTTCACTAGCCGCTTACACCTATCATGCTTCCGAAGACGTGAGAGAACCTTCTCCGGTCCTACGGCGGTCTTTCGGGAATTGTGTAAGCTGGTGACAGGATGAGGTTATCAATGCGACGGAATTCCAGTCTTACGGCGATGATTGTATTGATCGCCATGATCGTTACTCAGGAGTTTGAACCTTTAGCTTGGGCGCAGACACCGCCGCCCAGCCCGCAGCAACTGGATCAGCTGCTGGCTCCGGTTGCGCTTTATCCTGATTCTCTACTCGCTCAGATCACCACGGCCTCAACCAACCCTCAGGAAATTCTGGATGTAGACAACTGGCTGCAGCAAAATCCCGGACTCACCGGCACGGCACTCACCGATGCTGCCGAGAAGCAGGGATTCGATCCGGCATTCATCGCGTTAACGAACTTTCCGCAAGTGCTGAACATGATGGCGCTCCACGTCGACGATTACGCCGCGATTGGTGAGGCGTTTCTGGCGGATCAGGGATCGGTTACGGCCTCGATTCAACGCTTGCGGGCGCAAGCTTATGCGGCAGGTTCGCTACAGAGCAACGCGCAGCAGCAGGTCGAGGTGCAGCAGGCCTCGGGTCAGACGATTTATGTCATTCAACCGGCCAGCCCGCAAGTCGTTTATGTGCCGGTTTACAACCCAACAGTCGTGTATGCCGCGCCTAGCACGGGCACCGTCGTCGCGGCGTCGCTGATTACCTTCGGGGCAGGAATCGCGATCGGCGCCCTGCTAGTGAATAACCAGCCTTGGGGCTGGGGTGGATGGGGATGGAACTGGGGAGGACGCCGCGTCTACTACAATCACGTGACTTGGGTTCGGTGGGGCAATCCGTACCGGCCGCCGCATGTATGGTATCGTCCCCGGCCGGTTCCGTATTCCAGTCGCCCGGGCTATGGCGGTAATTGGCACTATCGTCCGCCGAACTATCGACCACCGGTTCCGGGATACCGTCCGCCAAATCACAAGCCTTGGGGTCCGAACAACAGGCCTGGAGTCAGGCCTCCGGTGAACCGTCCGCCCAACCAGCAACCGAGTCCCGGCAGGCCCACCCAGCCGATCGCGAAGCCCGGTACGCAGAAACCGCCGAGTTCGACAAGGCCACCGGCTCAGAGCAAGCCGAATCAACCGCAACCGAATCGGCCTCCGGCGAATCATACGAAACCGCCAGCGACAACCCGGCCAACTCCGCAACCGAAACCGGCCCCGCCAGCCCACACAAAACCGCAGGCGACGACCCGACCGGCTCCGCAACCGACACCCGCGCCAGCGAAGCCTCGACCGAATCCGCCCCCCCCGAACCATTCTGGCGACAGCCGTCCTGCCCCTCAACCCAAGCCCGCAAATCCGAGCGGCGCTAGACCGCAGAACAAACCGCCGTCACAGCCGAGACCGGCACCAAAGGCTCAACCAAACCAGCAGCCCAGGGATAAACCTCAGTAGCGGCTTGAGCCTCCGGACTATTTCATAGCGACCGCGGGTGCCACGTCGGCGAACGAAAAGGCCAGCGAAACGTTGGGATATTCCTGTCCGTCAACTTCCACGTAAGGATAGACAAGGTAGTTCAGCGGCTTGCCTGCCTGCGAAGGGTTTAGTCGCAAATCACGGCCCATGCTGAACTGCACGCGGTTCACGTCGTGTGAGCCGAAGAAGTAGTCGCGCTTCTCCGGATGCTTCCAGGCTTCGGAGATGTCGACGGGAATCCATCCCTTGCCGTCGATATAAAAATCAGACCAGCAATGGTAGCCAGCGATTTCGGCGGAGTGCTTATCGGGCGGCAGTGGGAAACCGATCTCGAAACGGGCGGGAATGCCTTGCGACCGCGCCATCGCGATGAACAGGGAATGGAAGTCGGTGCAATTGCCCTTCTTGGCATCGCACGCGTAGAGGACGTCGCCGTGTCCCCAGCCAGTCCCAGTCTTGTCATACTTCATGGTGGTGAAGACGTAGTCGTAGATTGCGCGAGCCTTGTCGAGCGGCTGCGTCTTGCCCTGAGTCACTTGGACAGCAAGCTCGGCGGGCAGGCCGGTGACGGGGACTAACGCGTCGGGCTGCAAGTCTTCCTGCCGTTCTTTTTGGGCGAGAGCGGCCGTGACCAAGTGCGGCGCTGGCGGGAGCGCCACGCGCTCGTGGCGGACGATGTCGTACTCGACATCGAAATGCAATTCAGGTTGCGCTAAGTTACTCGCCTCAGCAAAGTAAATCTCGTTGCCATATTTCGACTCACGATTCTTCTTGAGCGGCAGGTCACCCTTGGCGGAAACAATTCTTGCTTCCTGATAGGCATCCGATTGGGCGGCTGGAATCCAGATTCGAACCGCTTTGCCCTGCGGCAGATTCTTCACGGTGAAAGCGTAGTGAAACGTGAAATGGCGAGTGTCCTGGGATTGGGAAACGAGAGTGAGAAAAAGCAGAGACAGCAAGATGCAGAGTTTACGCAGCATAAGCAGCTTCCTTCTGGATTCGGGCAACTGAGATCGGAAACGATACACGGGCGTCTTAAAGAGAACGCCGTCAAGTGAAGCCGCGCTGCTCATCACGCATGGGAAACAAGATGCCGGAAGAGATTCTGGAGATGCGCTATTTTAGCAGGATCGCGGGTTAACGGTCTTCCCCACAACTTCGCTGCCCTCCCAACTCCTGAAGTGTTCGGGGTCATAGCGTGCGCAGATTATACCTGCAAGGTAAAATCTCACCATGCCAGCCGCCATCCAGTGCCGCGATCTGCGCAAGACCTATGACGGCAAAGTCGAAGCCGTCCGCGGGCTGAATCTTGAGATTCAGACGGGCGAGTGTTTCGGTCTGCTCGGGCCGAACGGGGCGGGGAAGACCACGACCATCGAAATCCTCGAAGGTTTGCTAGCGCCGACTTCCGGAGAAGTGTCGATTCTGGGGCATACGTGGAACGAGAATGAGCGCGAGATGCGCGAGTGGCTCGGCATCTCGCTGCAGGAGACCCGCCTATCGGAAAAGCTGACCGTGCGCGAGACGATCGAACTGTTCGCCAGCTTTTACCGCGAGCCGCGTTCGTCAGAAGAAGTGCTTGAGCAACTGCAACTGACGGAGAAAGCAGATTCCTGGGTCGGCAAATTGTCGGGCGGCCAGCGCCAACGCTTGGCGGTCGCGACGGCGCTGGTATGTAATCCGAAGATTCTGTTTCTGGACGAGCCGACCACTGGGCTCGATCCCCAGAGCCGACGCCAGTTGTGGGATATCATTCGCGCATTTCAGCGCGAGGGCGGCACCGTGCTGCTCACCACGCATTACATGGACGAAGCCGAGCGCCTGTGCGACCGGCTGGCAATTGTGGACCACGGACAGATCATCGCCGAAGGCTCGCCGGCTGATCTGATCGAGCGGCTCGGCGGACATCACGTGGTCGAATTCTCGGTGAGCGGCAACTCCGACGGCGCGGCTTTGCAGGCCTGGCGCGGATTGCCCAGTGTCGAGTCAGTGCGCGAGGATGATGGCTTGGTAGCCCTGAACGTAAAGCAGCCGCACTTGACGATCCCGGCGCTGCTGGGCGCGATCCACCGGCAGGGAAGCCAGTTGCAACATCTGACCACCCGCCAAGCTAGCCTGGAAGATGTGTTTGTACGGTTGACGGGACGGCATTTGCGGGAGGAGTGATCCCTCGCAGGAAAGTTCTTTATGAATCGAGTTGTCGGATTGGCGGCTTCAGTTTTACTACTAGCGGCGCTTCCTGCGTATGCTGGGGCGCAGAGTGCTGCTTCGCCCGATCAAGCCTCGTTCGCCCCGTTCGAGCAATGGAAGAGCGCGGTTCTCGCCCGAGATGCAGCCGCGCTGAAAGCGTTCTACAGCACCAGTCCCGCCACACAGGTGCGGATTGCTGGAACCATGTTCGATGCCGACGCAGATACGAATTTCTGGCTCGCACTCAAGCCCCGCAGCATGAAGGTCGCAATCGTTCGTTTGATCGTCCGGCCCGATAAGGCGAGCGTGATCTTTCGCGCGGAGGTGGTGACAGGTCAACCCAAGCCTGGTCAGCCCAACGGGCGAACCGCCCGCGTCACCGACGATCAGCTTTGGATGAAGCAAGGAGACCAGTGGCGGCTGGTGGGAATCGAGCGAACGGATTCGCCGCGTCTGAAGCAACCCTCGGACATGAACAAGAATATTTATCCGGCGGGTGCGGACGCTCATGCGGAGATCAAAGAAGCCGAAGAGCGAGCGGCGCGAGCGCACAAGCGATTGCTGCTGGTGTTTGGCGCGAACTGGTGTTTTGACTGCCATGTGCTTGATTTGGCGTTTCAAGGGCCTCAACTGGCGCCCGTCCTGGCCGCCAATTATGAAGTCGTCCACGTTGATCTGGGACCGGACGAACATAAGAACGCGGATCTGGTGCAACAGTATGAAATCCCGCTGGACAAAGGCGTTCCTGCGATCGCAGTCGTCGACAGCAACGGGAAACTGGTGTTCAGCCAGAAAAATGGCGAGGTTGAAGACGCGCGGCGGCTCACGCCGGAAGTGCTGCTGGAGTTCCTGAATAAATGGAAGCCGCAGGCGCGATAGTTTTTGCGAGTTTAAGTTTATGAGCGTGGCCCAGGAAATTCCGCTATCAACCAGCCAAGCACCGAAGTCTGCGCGGCGGAACGGGCGCTGGGCAGGCTACAGCCATCTTCTAATGGCGCGCCTGCTCGAACTCAAGCGCGAGCCGGAGGTGGTCTTCTGGGTATTTGTTTTCCCTTTGTTACTCGCTCTCGGTCTGGGGATCGCGTTCCGCAATAAGCCGGAGGGGGCCATTCCTGTGGCGATTGTCGAGGGAGTGGACGCGGGGAAAGCGCAGGCCTTGCTCGCGCGAACGCCTGAGCATGATCGTTTCAAGGCTCAATTGCTGAGCGCGGAGGAGGCCCAGAAAGGATTCCGCCTCGGCAAGTACGATATCGTCATCGAATCCGGCGTCAACGGCGGCTTTCAATACCGTTATGACCCCGCGCGTCCCGAGAGCGTGTTAGCCGAGACCGAAGTAAACAATGCCTTGCAGGTCGCGGCTGGGCGTCAGGATGTGTTCGCAGCCGCCATCATCAAGTCCTCCGAGCCAGGGTCGCGCTACATCGATTTCCTGATTCCCGGGCTACTCGGGATGAATCTGATGAACTCCGGCATGTGGGGCATCGGTTTCGCCCTCGTCGATATGCGTCAGCGCAAATTGCTCAAGCGCTTCGTCGGCACTCCCATGCGCCGCGGAGATTTTCTGCTCGCCATCATGACCAGCCGCCTGCTGCTCATGGTGATCGAGATTGGGTTGTTGCTTGTGTTCGGCGTCGTCTTCTTTCACATGCGCGTGCTCGGGTCGGTGTTCTCGATCGCCCTGCTCGGCGGATTGGGATCGCTCTGCTTCGGCGGCGTCGGGCTGCTCACCGCCAGCCGCGCGCAAAAGATCGAGAGCATCAGCGGCCTGATCAACCTGGTGATGATGCCGATGTGGATCTTCTCGGGAGTGTTTTTTTCCTACGAGCGGTTCCCGGCAGCGATTCATCCGCTGATCAAAGCGCTCCCTTTGACCGCGTTGAACGACGCGCTACGGGCCAGCATTCTCGAGGGCACGCCTCTGCTGCAACAATGGCCGCGCCTGCTGATTATGGGGCTTTGGGGCGGGATCTCGTTTGTACTCGCTCTGAAATGGTTCCGCTGGACTTAAGCAGGAAGTCCGAATTAGTTCTTTGACTATACCGCCTACGCCTCGTCCGCAAATCCTTGGGGGAAGTTACGAACGAGGCCACTGCGGTGTTTGCGAGAACTACGGTTACGTCTTGACGAGCTTGGCGGCTTGTTTCCGCACTTTCGCCCAGCGTAGTCGTTGCGCGTCGGCGATTCGCTTGCGGGCTTCCTTGCTCAAGACACGAGTTTGTTTCCTGAGCTTTGCGCCACCCGCATGGCCTAGCGCGTTCAATGCCTTCCCTACTCTTTCCATCTCAGTTTCGAGACGAGAGTATTCGCTGCGCAGGGAAGAGACTACCTTGTTCAGGTTGGTCATTATTACCCCCTCATAAGTCAAGGCTAACATGGGAAGTACGAGTGGCAACAAATATTAGAACGAAACGAAGTCATATTGCAAAATTCATCGCTACTGAGCGAGGGACTGCACAAATAACAATCCCTGGACTTTGTCGCTGTCATCGGCTCCGCGGGAAAAAGCGACTTCACGCCGCGCGTCGGAATACCTCGTATCGACCAGCAGGAACTTGCGAATGATGTACGCGGTAGCGCCTGTAGAATAGTCCGCGCTCTCCACATACACGACCCCGGTCACGACATACAAATGGGAATTCCACGCCATCAGCGGGGCGCGGCGGTCACAGCGTCGGGAGTGAGATATTCCGTCGTAACCATGATGGGACGCCCGTCGCTCAGCAAGTGCCGTCCTTGCAACTTACTGGCAATATCCTTCAAGGACTTGGGATCGGCGGCTAGCGCGCTGCCCTCGAGGGCTGAATCTTTTCCGCAGCAAACTTCGCGGTCGTTCAAGATCGTGTCGAGCGACGTCAACAGCACATCCGAGGGATCGTGCGAACGCGCCATCACCGAATGCAATCCATGGACACGAACCGTCTGTTCCGGAAAATAGGTCTGTGCATGGGACGCAGAAACAGCTACTAGGCAAGATAGTACTAAGCAGATAGCGACAGCCACAAAGTGATACTCTTGAATACGATTCTCCGTCATATTCACCTCCGCCCCAAGCCCTAATTCTAGCCCGGGCCGACGGTCGGGAGGAATCGTGGAGCTTGTCTGGCCTTCGTGGCCTGCTCAAACGCGTAAGCCAGCTTGATTAGCGTAGGTTCGCTCCAGGCGCGTCCAAAGAAAGAAATACCAACCGGCAAGCCGAAAATAAAACCAGCCGTCACATTGATATTCGGATAGCCCGCGACTGCGGCTGCGTTCGAACTGCCCCCTGCGACGTGGTCACCATTGATTAGATCCGTAAGCCATGCCGGACCTCCCGTGGGCGCAACAATGGCATCGAGGTGATATCTGTTCATAAGCGTATCGATGCCCTCCGTGCGGGCCAATTGGTGGTTCTTAACGACCGCGTCGGTATATTCTTTCTCCGTCAGTGGTCCTTTCGCTTGAGCTTTCAGGAACAAGTCCTGCCCAAAGTACGGCATCTCCTTCTGCCGGTTGCGGTCGTTGAATTCGATGATGTCTTGCAGCGTCCGGACCGGCGCACCGGGGCCAAGTCGCGCGAGGTAGGCGTTCAGGTCGGCTTTTAATTCGTACAGGAAGACCAACAATTCGCTGTCATCAAACTTTCCGAGAGTCTCTATGTCTGCGGGATCGACCAGGATTGTTCCCTGCTGCTTGAGAACATCGAGAGCCTGTGCCATCAGCGCGTCCACCATATCGCTGAAACCGAAGTATCTTCGCGCCACACCGATCCGTGCTCCCTTCAGACCATTGGGGTCGCAGAACTGCGCGTAGTCGGTCTGCGACTTGCCCGCACTGACCGCGGTTGCCGCATCGTCGGGATCAATGCCGGTAAGCGCGCCCAGAAGAATTGCCGCATCGCGCACCGTACGGCACATGGGACCGGCGCCGTCCTGGCTGTGGGAAATAGGAATGATGCCGCTGCGGCTGACCAGTCCGACGGTGGGCTTGATTCCGGCCAAACCATTGGAGGAGGACGGACAGACGATCGATCCGTCGGTTTCGGTCCCGATGCCCACCACCGCCAGATTGGCGGAAATGCCTGCGCCCGTTCCTGAACTGGATCCGCAGGGGTTGCGATCAAGCGCATAGGGATTCTTCGTCAATCCGCCGCGGCCGCTCCATCCACTCGTCGAGTGGCTAGAACGGATGTTCGCCCATTCGCTGAGATTGGTCTTGCCCAAAATCACAGCACCGGCAGCACGCAGTCGCTGCGCCACAAAAGAATCCTTCGGCGGCTTCGAGCCGACGAGCGCCAGAGACCCAGCGGTGGTCATCATGCGGTCCGCCGTATCGATGTTGTCTTTGATCAGTACGGGAATGCCGTGGAGTGGTCCGCGCGGACCTTTGGCTTTGCGTTCCTCGTCGAGCGCTTCAGCAATCGACATGGCGTCGGGGTTGAGTTCGATGATTGCGTTGACCGCCGGGCCTCGTTTGTCGATCTCATCAATACGGCCGTGGTATTTCTCGACCAGTGATCGCGCGGTAAACTTGCCGGACTTCATCCCGTCCTGCAGTTCGGCAATCGTGATTTCATCCAGCTCGAACGGCTCAACTTCGGGAGGATTCGCAGATGCACTCGGCGATGCACCGGCCCCGGCCGAACCGAGCGCAGGATACAGCGCAACGCTTCCTCCAGCAGTGACAGCGATTTGCAGAAACTTGCGGCGCGAAGCGGCAATCTTGTTTGAGCGCATAGTCTCCCAGTGCGCGGATGATCTTTGATCTCCGGCGGACTATTTAAACATGAATGGCAACATGAGTTCACGAGCTTGTCCCGGTTGTGAGTGCGGGACGGGGGTGATAAGCTAAATGCGTTCGTCATCCTGAGCGGGAGTAGTTCAGGGGTGCGACGCCTCAGGCGGTGACGAGCGGGAGTAGTTCAGCGGTAGAACGCCAGCTTCCCAAGCTGGATGTCACGGGTTCGATCCCCGTCTCCCGCTCCATCTCTTCAAGCATTCCGTCCGACGACACGATGCAGCCGATGTCGCACGCAAGGCTTGCTTTGTAGGTTGTCCTTTGTGAGACTTCCCGTCCTTCGTGGTAAAGCCTTTCAATCGCGCGCTATCACGGACTGAGCATTTGCGGAGTACTCATTTTTCCGTATGGTAAACTACGGAATTCTGCGGTGAAACTCTCTCTATCTGCCAAGAGTGGGAGGGCTAGGTTGCGCGCTGCTTTCGGGCTTTTCTGTCTTTTGATCCTTGTCGTCATTCCTTGCTATGCGGTCGATCCCACGGATTATTACAACCACGTGGTGTTCGACAACAGCATCACGCCTGACTACTACTACTACAGCAGCGGACGATCGGTATTTCCCAGCACCATCGAACTCCTGTCGGGAGCGCTGCCCGTTGAAAGGAAGAATTTCTTCACCGCGCCGAATGCCCTGCGTCTGCGATGGCGCTCTGTGCCGGGCGGAAGCTGGGAGGCGGAGGTGCGCGTGGTCAGCATGCGCAACCGCCCGACCGACTTTCGCGGAGACGCACTCTATCTATGGTGCTATTCGGCGGAAGCCATTCCGGCCGCGGATCTGCCATTCATTCAACTGGAAGACGAGGAACACGATTTCACCGCTCCAGTGAAGCTCGACGGCTTGGCCGGCGACGTTCCGGCTAAACATTGGGTGCAACTACGGTTGCCACTGAGCCAATTCACCACCGCGTCTATTCATCCGTTTCAACTTCGCGCGCTGCACAGCCTTCACTTCGGACAAAGCGCCGCCGACGACACACCGCGCACGTTGATCATCGACGAGATCAAAATTGACGATCGCAGCGTTACATTACCGGTGGCGCCCGCGGTTCGAAGTCTGCCTTCCGTGCCACAAAACGTCCAGGCCAAGGGCTATGACCGACACATCGACATCAGTTGGGACCCGGTCAGCGACCCAGAATTGCAAAGCTATGCGGTCTACCGTTCGCTGAACGGGCACAAGTTTCAAGCCGTTGGCATTCAGACTGCCGGCATCAACCGCTACATGGACTTCCTCGGGCAGTCCGGGGTGAAAGCCTCCTACCGAGTGAGGGCCGTGGACCGTTCCTACCGTCAGTCGCCCATGTCCGAGGTGGCGACCGCTTCCACTCGAGAAATGTCGGACGATGAATTGTTGACCATGTTGCAAGAGGCGTGTTTTCGCTACTACTGGGAAGGCGCTCATCCGGACTCGGGGACGACGCTGGAAAACATTCCCGGAGATGACCGCATTGTGTCGACAGGAGCCAGCGGCTTTGGGATTATGGCGCTGATCGTCGGAGTGGATCGCGGATTCATTACCCGCCAGCAGGGAGTCGAGCGGCTCACGAAAATTTTGGACTTCCTCGAGAAAGCGCCACGCTACCACGGCGCATGGTCCCATTTTTTAAACGGTTACACCGCTCAGAGTCTGCCGGTCTTTGGCATGTTTGATAACGGCGGCGATCTGGTGGAAACGTCTTTTCTGATGGAAGGCTTGCTGGCCGCCCGCCAGTATTTCAAGGGAAGCACTGAAGCCGAACAAAACATCTATCAAAGAATTACCCAACTGTGGGAGAGCGTGGAGTGGGACTGGTACCGGCACTCTCCACAAAACACCGCGTTGGTGTGGCACTGGTCTCCGCAGTGGTCCTGGTATATCGATCACCGACTCACTGGATTCAACGAAACGATGATTACCTACCTGCTCGCGATCGCATCCCCTACCCACGCGGTTCCGGCCGAGCTTTATTACTCGGGATGGGCGAGCCAATCGGAGGCCGCCAGCATCTACCGGCGCGGATGGTCTGGCTCCAGCGAAGGCGACCGTTATGAAAACGGGCACACTTATTATGGCGTCAAGCTGGATGTGGGTGTGGGTAGCGGCGGCCCGCTGTTCTTTACGCAATATTCGTTTATGGGTTTTGACGCACGTGGAATTCATGACCGGTACACCGATTACTTTGACAATAACCGCAACCTTGCCCTCATCAATCTGAAATATTGCGAGGCGAATCCCGGCCACTTTGACGGGTATGGCCCGGACAGTTGGGGGCTCACTGCAAGTGATGATCAGTTAGGCTATTCCGGCCATTCTCCAATGCTGGCGAACGACAATGGCACGATCACTCCGACCGGAGCGCTCGGTTCATTCCCTTACACCCCCGAGGCGTCGATGGCCGCGCTCAAAGTTTTTTATCGGGAACTGGGTGACCGGTTGTGGGGAGTGTATGGTCCGCGGGATGCATTCAATTTGACTCACCACTGGTTCTCGCCTGTTTACATGGGACTCGATCAGGCCCCAATTGTCGTTATGGTCGAGAACTATCGCACCGGCCTTGTCTGGAAAATGTTTATGTCTAACCCCGAAATCCAACCGATGTTAGACAGAATCGGTTTCGAGCGAGACAAGCCAGCCAATGCGTCAGCCGCGACACAGTAGACGACGGTCTCAAATATTTTTCTCTCATCCAATTTGCTTGACGGCAACCTTTTCCGTCTGTCTCCACATCTGACCGTTCCGCTTCACTAGCTGTCGTCACCTACTTTTGGCGAATAGGCCACGAGCCGGATCATGTCCGGTCCGTTGTGGCTAGGAGTGCCCCATGTGTAAGTTGAAGTTCTCCCCCTCCCTTCTTCGAATTTTGCCCGCTCTTGCCCTGGTGGCCATGACATTTTTCGCGAATTCCGCCGAGGCGCAGTTTCGCGCGTCTCTGCGCGGAACGGTAACGGATCCCCAGGGTGCTGTCCTTGTTGGCGCGAGGGTCACCCTGACGAACACGGACACCAATCAAACGTTCGTGTCTACCTCCGATGCGAACGGTATATACGACTTCAATGCTCTGTCGCCCGCGCCCTACCGAATCACCGCGGAGCATGACGGGTTCAGAAAGAAAGTCCTTGAGCATGTGCAGATCATTCCCGAGCAACTCAATTCGCTGAATCTTCAATTAGAGGTCGGCGAAATAGCACAGACGGTGACGGTGTCAGGCACAACCCAAACGCTGGACACGGAAACCGCGACTCTCAGCGGCACCATCAGCAGCAACCAGATCCAGCATATGCCATCGTTCAACCGCGATGTGTTTCAGTTGGCGCAACTGGCCCCGGGAGTGTTTGGGGATGCTTCGCAGGCAAGCGGCGGCGGGTCCAACAATTTACCGGGAAACCAGGGTCCCGGCGGTACCTCAAGCGGAGCAGGTGGCATCTTCGAGACGGAGAACGGCCCGCAGATTCAGAATGCTGGCAGCCAGTATGAAACGAACAGCATTACCATCGACGGCATCAGCACGGTGAGCGCCGTATGGGGCGGCACATCGGTGATTACGCCGAGCGAAGACTCCGTCGAGGACTTGAAGGTGGTTTCGAACAGCTACGATGCCGAGAACGGACGCTTCAGCGGCGCGCAGATCCAGGTTACCACCAAGAGCGGCAGCAACAACTTTCACGGCAGTGCGTTTTTCAAGGCGTCTCGGCCAGGACTCAATGCCTATCAGAGCTGGAACGGCATTGGTTCCGACACGGCAGGCACTGCAGCGCAGCGTGGTTTGAACCGCGATGAGAGCCGCTTCAACCAATACGGTGGCAGCCTGGGCGGACCTATCTGGAAGAACAAAATCTTTGCTTTTTTCAACTTTGAAACGAGTCCGCTCGCTTCTTCAGCTACGTCGCAAAACTGGTATGAGACTTCGCAGTTTGACGCCTCGGCCGCCGCATCGGGAAGCATCGCGGCAAAATATCTGTCCTTTCCGGGAAATGCCGTGGCCGCGAACGCGATCATTGGGCGCAAGTGTTCCGACATCGGCCTGACCGAGGGAGTGAACTGCAGAACCACTTCTGGCGGACTCGACGTTGGTTCGCCTTTGAAAACCGGTCTTGGTCTGCAAGATCCGACCTATGGAGGCAGCCCGAGTACTCCGGGTGTGGGCGGAGGGCTGGATGGAATTCCAGACTTGGCCTTTTACAACCTGGTGAACCCGACTACCACATCGCAGATGCAGTACAACGGCCGTGTGGACGCGAATCTCACCCAGAAAGACAGACTCAGTTTCACTCTTTATTGGGTCCCAGTCTCGACCACGAACTACCAGGGGACGAATCGTCCTTTGAACTTCTGGCATCACTCGCAGGTCAATGATGCCTTTGCTCTGATTTGGAATCACACCTTTTCGGCGACGCTGTTGAATCAGGCGCGCGTGAATGCCGCCGGCTGGCGCTACAACGAGGTGGCCAGCAATTCGCAGGCCCCGTTTGGACTGCCGACCGATAATATCGACTCGCTCGGCAACTCCGCGGGCGCGACCCCGGCGACTCCACAATTCTTCGGAGCCAATGGCCCCGGCGACTATAACCAATGGACCTACACTTACAATGACGTGCTGACCAAGATTGCTGGACGTCACAGCATTAAGACGGGCTTCGAGTATACCCGTCTCTTCTATCTGAACAACCCGATCTATGCCGCACGGCCGACCTTCAATTTTCATAACCTGTGGGATTTTGCCAACGACGCCCCCTACAACGAAACGGGGCAGTTTGACCACAGTACCGGCATTCCGTTTTCCAACCGCCAGGATGATCGCGCGAACCTGTTGGGAGTTTTTGTGCAGGATGATTTCAAGATCCGCTCGAACCTCACCATCAATCTGGGCTTGCGGTGGTCGTACTTCGGATCGCTCTATCCCAAGCAGAACAATCAGGATGTAATGCTGTTCGGGTCCGGTGCTGATGCGCTTACCAATATGAGCATCCGGATCGGTGGACATCTGTATGATCCACAGAAAAATAACTTCGGTCCAGTCGTCGGATTCGCATGGTCGCCGAACCGCTACCAAAACAAATTGGTGGTTCGCGGTGGGTTTGGCATCAACTACAACCAAAACGAAATCGCAATCACGGCCAATGCCAGCGGGAATCCACCGAACGCCGTGCAAGTCAGCTTCACTTGTCCTTTCCCGTTCACCACGAATCCCTCTTGCGCCGGAAATGGGATTCTCTACGAAACCGCCACCGACATTCATTCGATCTTTGGCTATGCGCCTAATCCCAACACCATCAAGCAACCCGGGCCCAACAACCTGCCGATTTGTCCCTTGCCTTGTTCCTCACCCGTCGTAGTGACCGGCTTTCAGTCGAATCCGAAGTCGATCGCCAATTACCACTATTCGCTCGATGTCCAGAATCAGCTACCGTTCAATTCCGTTTTCACCCTGGGCTACCAGGGAAACCAGACTCGGCACTTGTATGTAAACAGTAACTGGAATGCAATCGGTGCCGCCAATGGGCTGGCGATGAACCCAATCGTGAATAACGTGAATTTCTGGGGGAATATCGGCAACGGCAACTACAACGCCCTGATCGCTACCCTTACGCACAACTTCTCGCATACCTTCCAGGCCTCCGCTCAATACACTTGGGGCAAAGCGATGGACGAATTGTCTGGCCCGTACTATCGAGATCCTTATCCGTTCAGCCCGAGTGCGGCCTATGGACGATCCAACTACGACGTACGGAACGCGTTCAAGCTGTACGGACTCTGGCAGCCTGTATTCTTCCGCGGAAGTCATAGCTGGATTGAGAAAGTCGCCGGTGGCTGGTCGCTGAGCGGCATCTTGAACATCCACTCCGGCTTTCCGTGGGATCCGTTCTACAACGCCAGTACAAATTTGTACTATCAGGGCAGCGGTTATGCGCAGCTACGGCCGGCGGCGATGCTTCCCGGAGCGGGCACCGGCACCGGCAACAGTACATTCCAGAATCCTACCAACCCCAATTATGGCGGTGACGGGACTGCGTTCTTTGTCCCTCCGACGTTTGTGGCTGGTCCAGCATTTCCCCTAACCGCTCCCGGGCCCACGCCCGGAATCCATCGCAACAGCTTGACTGGTCCCGGCTATAGAGACGTGGATGCCAGCCTGAGCAAGGGTTTCGGTCTGCCGAGACTGCGAGGTTTGGGGGAAAACGCCAGGTTCGAAATTCGCGCTGACTTCTATAACCTGTTTAACAACCTGAACATCAACGCGGCCTCGATCGATGGCCTTGTGGGCTCAGTGGGCTCGGATGGTACGGTGACCAACGTCAACCACGACTTTGGCGTGGCTGGCGGAGCGTTGGGAAGCAGAACGGTGCAGTTGCAGGCGCGCTTCAGCTTCTAGACGCGGCTGGCGTCACCTTATATTCGCGGAGGTGGGGACTGAAGGTCGCCGTCCCCACACTTCCTTCTTGGTAGAATCTCGCGTAATCCACACGGCCCTCCTGCCTTTACCCGAAGCCAGCCGAGTGACCCCTTCAGATACCCCACTTTTTCTGAGTATTGATCCCAGTTTTGCGCTGCAGACGCTTCATAACGGGGAGTCGTTCACCATCCAATTGTCGCGGCCCCTGAGCCCGGAACCAAATCCAGAAGACAGGACGGGAGCTATGAACGACGCCAAGGTGCAATTGAGTAAGAACGACCCGCATAACGCCAATTTCTGTCAATACTGCGACGGTATCTTCGAACACCAACTCTGGTGTGCGATGCGTGAACCCAGAGTGTTGTACGCCTATCGCCTGGTCGCGGACGCATCGACGATAACTCTAGCCGATTCCCTGATCCTGCATTCGCTCGGCGTGGCTTGGGTGAAAGACACCAATGCTCTGTTCGCCGAATCGAGTCCGACGAAACGATAAGGCGATCAGCAGGAAGATCGCGCGAGAGGCCTGCGGGACACGTTCGCAAATGTGAGTAAGCGAGGAGTCGCCGAGCCACACGATATAATTCCGGGCACTTATGCCCAAGGTCCCGAATGGACGACCGTTCTTGCAATCCTCGGTCGCCCGCATCGTTCTCACGGCGGTAGCGCTGGTGATTTGGTTCTGGACGCAGTCCCTGATTGGCGCGCGTGGCGCTCCGGCCTCGGGAATCGAGGACCGCATCCAGACTGCAACTGCTTCGGCAAATTCCTATCTGCTCAATCGTCCGAGTGCAGCGAATGCGCTTTTGCTCATCAGCTCGGGAATCATTGATCTGCTTGGAATCTTTCTTCTGTCGATGTGGGTCTTCCGGGGAGAGTTGCGGCCGTTTCTGGCACTGGTGATCGTGCTCGGCCTTCGGCAGATCATGCAGGCCTGTGTCGCCCTGCCTGCGCCCCCAGACGCAATTTGGCACTCTCCCGGGTTTCCTTCACTGCTGGTCACCTACGGCGTGGCGAATGATTACTTCTTTTCCGGACACACGGCAATCGCTGTTTTAGGAGCAACGGAGTTAGCTCGCTTGGGAAAACGATGGGTGGCCGTGGCTGGCGTCGGAATCGTGATTTTTGAAGCCGCTACGGTGCTGATCTTGCGGGCACATTACACGATGGACGTCTTCACGGGATTGGTCACGGGTCTCTACGCCGCACACCTTGCGGAGCGCATTACGGATTTCGGACTCCGCTAAGCTGGAAGTCTGAGTTCGAGGTCCACGACCCACCTTTTGCTTCTTCTTCGCGCTGCCTTGAGTCTCCTTCCGACCCCAGAAGGGCAGCTCTTTCTCCGTTCATCTGCCGTTATTACTTTGGTTTAGCCAGAATGCCAAAACCGTGATTGCGATCACGAAGAACCGTGATGTGGGCCATTTGCCGGGAAGGAGGCTTCGAAGAAGATGTCCTTGAAGAAAGCGGAGATGCGGCCGCTTCAGAGCACAGCGCACAACCGGGCTGAGAACAGGCGCGGCAGGTGAGGGCAGGGAGGTTCCGATGGGCACAATCGAAATCCATGAACCAGAGGTAAAGGAAGTCAAAGAAGTGAAGGCGGCAACCCGCGGGACCGGTGCGGTGTTGCCAAGCATTGAACTCGTTTTGGGGCCAGCGGCTCCGCCCAGAGCAATGTTTTCCGACAGCCTGTTGGAGTTTGGGACGCAGAAGAAACGTAAGGCGCTGGCAACCACAACCTCATTTATTTTTAATTGTTTGGTGATTGTGGTTATGCTTGCCGTGCCGCTGATGTTCACCGAGGAGCTGCCCAAGGCCCAGTTGCTGACGTTCCTGGTGGCGCCACCTCCTCCGCCACCTCCTCCCCCACCGGCGGCCGCCATGGTCCAAAAAGTGGTGCGGCAGATCCAGACGGACCTGCTCAACAACGGGGAGCTGCGAACGCCGGCGAAGATCCCGCAGAAGGTTCAGATGATCAAGGAAGACGAAGCGCCACCGCCGATGCCGAGTAATGGAGGCGTGGTCGGAGGCGTCCCGGGAGGGATTCCGGGTGGACAGCTGGGAGGCGTGATTGGCAGCGTCATCAGTTCGACGTCGAGCCTCGCAGCCGTTCCGAAATTCGTCCCGGCCACTCCCCAACGCATTCGCATTTCCGGAGGCGTGACGAGAGGGTTGCTGATTCACCGCCAAGAACCAGTTTATCCAACGTTGGCCCGAGCGGCGCGAATTCAGGGCGAGGTTGTCTTGAGCGCCGTCATCGATGCCACGGGTCAAATCCAGAACCTGCAGTTGGTGAGCGGCCACCCCATGCTGGTGCCGGCGGCGATCGCTGCCGTCAAGCAGTGGCGTTACAAGCCGTATCTTTTGAATGGGCAACCGGTGGAAGTGGAGACCACGATCACGGTGATCTTCACTCTCTCCTCTTGACGATGGGGGAACGGCGCCCTCTGGGAGCGCCAGGAGTTTAACTATGGCTGCAGAATATACCTATCGCGTTTCGGCCTGGTGGACTTCGGGCCGCACCGGACTGGCCAAGTGCGAGTCCTCCCCGAACACGATTCATTTCTCGGAGGCCGCCGAATTGGGAGGCCTGCAGGGCCGATGGACCCCCGAGCAGTTGCTGCTTTGTGCCTTGGCGGCCTGCTTCACGACGACCTTCCACGAAGTCGCACGGACCACGAAGTTCGATTTCACGGATCTCGAAGTGGAGATCGAAGGCAGCGTTCGCCGCAACCGCGGCGCGGGATGCAATTTTGACGAGATCCTGATTCGTCCCAGATTGACCGTACATTGCGAAGAGGAGCGCGAGGCTGGATTGAATCTCCTGCGCAAGACCAAGGCGATGTGCATGATTTCTCGCGCCATTACCGTTCCTCAGACGCTGGAACCGACGGTCGAAACCGGCAAGGTGCCTGTCGAGGGCTGGAGCAACCAGGACGCGACTGTAAAACTTGGGGTGTAATCAGTCTCGTTCTTGCGCAGGGCCCGCCATGGGCAAGGGGGTGCGTATGATGTTTTCTTACAGACTGGTACGTCTGATCGAATCGCATGCCGATGCGCTGGCAGCAGGCCTTGAGGAACGAGTTCAGGGCAGCCTTCAGGTCACGCACTTTCGCGACATTTCCGCCCATGAATTGAAAGATCGCGTCTACGAGATCTACCGCCATCTCGGCGAGTGGCTTCTGGGCAAGAACGAATTGGACATTGAGCACCGCTACCGCGAGATCGGCGCGCGCCGCGCGGCGCAGAAAGTGCCGCTCAGCGAGGTGGTTCAGGCCATTGTCCTCACCAAAGAGAACCTCTGGGACTTCCTCAAGAGTGAAGCCGTAATGGACCGCGCCGTCGAAATCATGGGTGAACTGGAACTCCTGCAAATGCTTGAGATGTTCTTTGACCGGGCGATTTATTATGCCGCTGTGGGGTACGAAGACGAAGTCGCCCGCGCCACCTGCAAAGAAGGCGCGCTACGGGCCAGCTAAAGGGGAACGGACAATCATGTCGATGTCGTGGGAGATGGAATACAAAAAGCGGCTAAGAACGGGCGACGACGCGCTGCAATGCGTGCAGTCGGGGATGCGCGTCTACATCCAGCCCGGCTGTGCCGAGCCCGAAACGCTGGTCGAGGCGCTGATGCGCCGCGGGCCAGACGTGTATGACGTGGAAATTGTTCACATGATGACCATGGGCTGCGCGCCTTATGTAGCCTCCGAGATGGCCGGGCACTTCCGGCACAATGCCGTGTTTATCGGCGCCAACGTGCGGGATGCGATCAACGACGGCCGAGCGGATTACACCCCGATTTATCTCAGTGAAATTGAAGGGCTGTTTGAGAGCGGCGCTATGCCGATCGATGTGGCCCTGATTGAAGTCTCTCCGCCCGACTCCCACGGATTCTGCAGTTTCGGCGTAGGCGTCGACACGACCCTGACCGCCGCGAAATGCGCCAAATACGTGGTCGCACAGATCAACGACCATATGCCGCGCACGTATGGCGACAGCTTCATTCATGTGAACGATATTGATGCTTTCGTCGAGTCGTCGCGTCCCCTGTGCGCGTTGAAGAGGCCGGTCGTCTCAGACTTGCAGGTCGCGATTGCTCGCAATGTGGCTGGGCTGATTGATGATGGCGCGGTGCTGCAGACCGGCATCGGCGGCATCCCGGACGCTGTGTTGCCTTTGCTGATGGACCGCAAAGATCTCGGCGTACACAGCGAACTGGTCTCGGATGGCGTGATCCCGCTGATCGAAGCCGGGGTCATCACCGGAGCGCGAAAAAACTTCAAGCCACGCAAGATCATTCTGGGATTCGCGCTCGGCACCAAGCGTCTGTTCGAGTTCGTCGATAATAACCCGATCTTCGAATTTCACCCCACGTCCTATACCAACGATCCTGGACTCATCGCCCGCAACGACAACATGGTGGCCATCAATTCCGCTGTGCAGATCGATCTGACCGGGCAGGTGTGCTCCGATTCGATCGGCAACCAGTTTTACAGCGGCATTGGCGGGCAAGTGGATTTCCTGCGTGGGGCGACGCGCTCCAAGGGAGGCAAGCCGATCATTGCAATCTCGTCGACCGCGAAGCAGGGGACGATTTCGCGGATCGTGCCCATGCTCGATCCGGGGGCGGGGGTGGTTACGTCGCGCGGTCTGGTCCGCTACGTCGTTACCGAGTATGGCGTCGCGTACCTGCACGGAAAGACCATTCGCGAGCGCGCCAAGTCTCTGATTGAGATCGCTCATCCCGATTTCCGGGCTGAGCTTTACGAATACTGCGAAAAGAGCAAGTGGGCGCAACCTCCGCAACAGGTGCAGGGCGCGGTGACGAAGTGAAGACACGAGGTGAGCAACTATGGCAGGTGCGGCGGGCGGCAATGTCACCATCGATGTAGAAGAGTGCAAGGGATGCGGGCTGTGTGTGGAATCTTGCCCGCCGAAGTGTCTGGAACTCGCTCCTGAACTCAGTTCCTATGGCGTGCATCCCGCCCGTTATATCGGCCACGGCTGCACCGGTTGCGGCATCTGCTTCTATTGCTGTCCGGAGCCTGCAGCGATTACGGTCTATCGGCTGGCGCGGCCTCCGAAAGCGAATCTGTCGCAAGTCCAGCCAGGAGAAAAACATGCGGCAACTCTGTAAAGGAAACGTTGCGGTTATTAAGGGCGCCGTGCTGGCCGGATGCCGAGCTTACTACGGCTACCCGATCACGCCCGCCAGCGAAGTTGCTGAGGCCGCAGCGCTCTATTTTCCCGAGGTCGGCGGCACCTTCATTCAGGCCGAGAGCGAGACCGCTTCCATCAATATGGTGTACGGGGCGGCGTCCGCCGGAGTGCGCGTCATGACGGCATCCTCTGGCCCAGGTGTCAGCCTGATGCAAGAAGGGATCTCCTATCTCGCTGGCGCCGAGTTGCCCTGCGTCATCGTCAATGTCATGCGCGGCGGCCCGGGTCTCGGCAACATCGCCCCCGAACAGAGCGACTACTTCGCCATGGTGAAAGGCGGAGGCCACGGGAACTATCGCAATCTGGTGGTGGCGCCGGCGTCAGTGCAGGAGATGGCCGATCTGACCATCCTCGCCTTTGAACTGGCCGATCGCTACCGGAATCCGGCAATCGTGCTGGCCGATGGATTCGTGGGCCAGATGATGGAGCCTCTCGACCTGGAGTACCGGGAGATCCTTGCTCCCGAAAAACCCTGGGCAGTGAAGGGAACCGCGGACACCCGAAAGAACATGGTCAGCTCGATCTTCCTCGAATCCGACGCCCTGGAAGAGCACCAGCGCCGCATGGAAGCGAAATATATGCGGGCGCAGCAGTCCGAAACCCGCTGCGAACACTACTGCACCGAAGACGCCGACCTGATCGTGGTCGGCTACGGCATCGTATCGCGCGTGCTGCGTTCGGCCGTCGACCAAGCCCGCAAGCAGGGAATCAAGGTCGGCTTGTTCCGGCCCATCACACTATGGCCGTTCCCGTCGAAGGAGCTGGTGGCAACGGCTCTCTCTGCGGAAAAGCTGCTGGTTGTGGAACTGAGCAACGGACAAATGGTGGAAGACGTTCGCCTTGCTTTGAACGGCACGCGACCCGTCGAGTTCTATGGACGTGTCGGCGGAAACGTGCCATCGGTAGAAGAGTTGTTGTCCAAGATGGAGGAGCAGTTGCCGGCAGCAGTCTGAAATGCCGGCTTCTGGCTTTCGCTTTCCGGCTCCCGGAAGGCGGAAGAGGTAGCAAGAGCACGTGGCCCCGGACGCATTCCTCCGGAGTGGCGTGAGTAGTTCGGCGGGCGGACGAATGCGTCCGCCGCTACGTCAGGCAGGTGGAACCAATCATGGCGGAAAACAACGTCATTCTGGAACAATCGAAGGCGGTCACCGACAAGTACGAAGTCGTGCACCAGAAGTCGGAAGTGTTCTATTCGGAGTACGAACGCAAGGGCGACCTGAAGCATCAGACGCACTATTGTCCCGGATGCGGCCACGGCGTCGCGCACAAGCTCATTGCCGAAGCTCTGGAAGACCTTGGTGTACAGGATCAGACCATTCTGGTCAGTCCTGTCGGATGCTCGGTCTTCGCCTACTACTACTTCGACGTGGGCAACGTGCAAGTGGCGCACGGCCGCGCTCCGGCGGCAGCGACCGGCTTGAAGCGGGCCTGTCCCGACAAGATTGTGATTGCGTATCAGGGCGATGGAGACCTGGCGGCCATTGGCACCGCGGAGATCGTGCATGCGGCGAATCGCGGAGAAAAGATCAGCGTCTTCTTCGTCAACAACGCGATCTATGGGATGACTGGCGGGCAGATGGCGCCCACCACTCTGGTTGGCCAACGCAGCACCACTTCTCCCTGGGGACGCCGCCCGGTGAACGAAGGCTTCCCGCTGCACATGGCCGAGATGCTGGCCTCCCTCGAGGCTCCCGTCTACATCGAACGGGTAGCCCTCTCGGACAACAAAAACATCATGAAAGCGCGGCGGGCAGTGCGCAAGGCGCTCGAGTTGCAACGCGCGGGCGTGGGCTTCACGTTCGTCGAAATCCTCTCTCCGTGCCCGACGATCTGGGGTAAGGATCCGGTCGAAGCGCGGAAGTGGATTGGCGAGAAGATGATTCCGCAATTCCCGTTGAACGTTTTCCGCGACCGCACGGCAGAAATTCCGAACAACAACATTCCGCCACATAAGACGGTCGAGGAGTTGGTTACGGGTGAGCGCAAAGCGGCCATCGATGCAATGATCCCCGGCCGTCATCATCATTTTCGCGATCTGGGAATCAAGATCGCCGGTTTCGGCGGACAAGGCGTGCTGTTGCTCGGCCAACTTCTGGCTGAAATGGGCATGCGGGAAGGTCTGGAAGTCAGCTGGCTGCCCTCTTATGGTCCCGAGATGCGATCGGGCAGCGCCCACTGTCACGTCTGCCTGTCCAAAGACCGCATCGGATCGCCGGTGCTTTCGCGTCCCGACGTTCTCATCGCAATGAACGAAATCTCGCTGCGCAAGTTTGCCGCCGAAGTTGCGCCCGGAGGAACCATCATCTACGGACGAGAGCGTCTGCCTGAAGACCTCACCATCCCGCAGGCGCAAGTCGTTTGCATTCCGGCCTCCGAGATTGCCGATAAGCTGGGCTCAGCCAAAGTGGCCAATGTCGTCATCATGGGTGCACTCCTCGAGGAAACCGAGTGCCTGTCGCCTGCCACTGCCATGAAAGTGCTGGAAGCGAAAGTGAAGAATCTAGCCCTGCTCGAGCTCGACCGCAAGGCGCTCGACGCCGGCCGCGTCTACATCGACCACACGGTGGCAATGGGCGCGGTCACGCAGGCCGACGGCTTCGCGCAGTAAGGTTCGATGTCCAATCCGCATTACCGTCTGGAAGCCTCCCATCTTCCTGAAACGGAATCTCCTTCGCCGTTCCAGTGACCCCAATCACAGGAGCCGGTGATAGAGGCCATTTCGAAAAAGTACAGCCGGTGCAATCCTCAAAGCGGGTGCAGGAGGTGTTCCATGGCACTCGTCGAAGCCCATATCGAAGAAACGAAGTCCGCAGTCATCGACCGGGAAATACCACTCAAGACCGCCGCAATTTCTGTCAAGAACGTGCTATTCGCCACCGACTTTTCCGCGCCTTCGGAGGCGGCGCTGCCGTACGCCACGGCCATCTGCCGGCGTTTTGGAAGCACGCTGCACACCGTGCACGTCCTGTCGGACGCCAGCCTGCTCATGATGACCGGCGGGGTGGACTACGTCAGCATGAGCACTATCTACGAGGACGCGCATACCGAAGCCAAGGAAAAGCTCGACCGGGTCTCGGACCGGCTGGAAGGAATTCCGCACCACAACTATGTTCGTCACGGGCAGGTATGGAAGAATCTCGCCGACATCATTGGCGAGAACCAGATTGACCTGATCGTGGTGGGTACTCACGGCCGCACGGGTTTCGGCAAGTTGCTGCTGGGCTCCGTGGCCGAAGACATTCTGCGCCACGCTACCTGTCCGGTACTGACGGTCGGTCCGAAGGTTGCCGGACACCCGAAGCTGCCCGCTCTTCAACGTCGCGGACGGGATCTAGCACCAGTTGACCTGGAACTGCGGCAAATCGTCTTTGCCACCAACTTTGACCAGAACTCCATCATCGTAGCCCAGGAAGCGGTGCTGCTGGCCGAGGAATTCCGCTCGCGTCTCACCCTGATGCATGTGATCGAGGACTATACCGAGCTGGGCCGCCGTCCGGGCCCAATTGAAGACAGCGTTGTGCATTTGAAATCTCTGATTCGCAACGACGCCGCTCTGCAATATCCGCCGGAAACGGTGCTCGAATTCGGCTCCGCACCAAAATGCATTCTGAAAGTTGCGGAGGAACGCGAAGCCGACATGATCGTACTCGGGGCGCGCACGTCCGGGGAGGTTGGAACCACGCACCTACCCTGGTCTACGGCACACCACGTGATAGCCCAGGCCCACTGCCCGGTGCTGACGATTCGGGGATGAAGTCACCCACACGATCGTGGCAACGCGATAGGTCAGTGGCGCGATGCCGTGCTACGACAGTTCTGCGGTCTATTCCGGACCGAAATCAAACCACCTGGAAATTTCTGTGGTTGATGTTGTGGGACTAGAACCAAAATGAAACAGCACTACGAAATTATGGCAACGAGGTCGGCCGCAAGACTCGTCGTCGGGACTAGAATTGTTTTTTATTCAGCCACCGCCGCCCTCGTCGAAGTCGAATTTATTTGCGATTGAGAAACGATATGCCTTCATATGTTGCTAAGCCAACTCCTCCCAATCAGGACAAGCGCTGGAAGCTGGTCGATGCCACCATACGGCGTCAAGGCCAGCAGCAGCGTGGCCTGATTGAGACGCTGCACACCGTGCAAGAGGCGTTTGGATATCTGGATGAGCAGGCGCTACGCTACGTCGCCATGTCGTTGCGGGTGCCTCTCAGCCGGGCGTACGGTGTTGCCACCTTCTACCACTTCTTCACGCTGAAGCCCGCGGGTGAACATACCTGCGTCATCTGCATGGGAACCGCGTGCTACATCAAGGGATCGCAGCAACTACTCGACGCGGTGCAACGCGATCTCGGGATCGTCCCCGGAGAAACCACCGCGGACAAAAAGGTCTCTCTGCTCACGGCCCGATGCCTGGGATCGTGCGGCCTTGCTCCCGCCGTCGTCTACGATCAGGAAGTTGCCGGGAAAGTTGTAACCTCGGCTATCCGCGAGCACCTGAAGAAATGGACCCACGCATGACGCCTGAGGAACTCGACCAGATCGCCGAAACCGAACGCGAGGCGCAAAGCCAGTTCACGCAGCGCGTGAATGTGTGCGTCGCCGCCGGATGCCTCTCCTGCCAAAGCCAGTCAGTGAAAGATGCGCTCGACCAGGAGAACACGCGCCGCGGCACGAAGGATCACTGCCAGGTAAAGGGCGTGGGCTGCATGGGATTGTGCTCCGAGGGACCGCTGGTCTCGACCAGCGCGGGTGTGCTCTACAAGAAGGTCGAAGCGGCGGACGGCCCGGCGATTCTCGACAGTCTCGACGCGCAACCGGTATCACGCTTGCTCTGTGCTAGCGATGTTCCGTTTTTCCAGCGGCAGAAGAAAATCGTGCTGGAGAATTCCGGCGTCATCGATCCCGAGCGCGTGGAAGATTACATTGCCGCCAGCGGTTATACCGCTCTGATCAAGGCGCTCACCGAAATGACGTCCCGCGAGGTCATCGATCAGGTCACCAAAAGCGGCTTGCGCGGGCGCGGCGGCGCGGGATATCCCACCGGCCTGAAGTGGAGCACCGTATCGAAATCGGTGGGCACGCAAAAGTACGTCATCTGCAACGCCGACGAAGGCGATCCCGGCGCATTTATGGATCGCAGCGTGCTCGAAAGCGATCCCCACCGCGTGCTCGAAGGTATGCTCATTGCCGCCTACGCCGTGGGAGCGTCGGAAGGCTACATTTACGTGCGCGCGGAATACCCGTTGGCGATCAAGCGGCTGCGCACAGCCATCCGCCAGGCGGAACGAATCGGGCTGCTGGGATCGAACATCTGCGGCACGCGCTTCAGTTTTCGCGTCGATCTGCGCCTGGGTGCAGGAGCGTTTGTCTGCGGCGAAGAGACGGCTCTGATCGCCTCGGTGGAAGGCAAGCGCGGCACGCCACGCCCCCGTCCGCCTTATCCGGCCATGGAGGGCCTGTTCGGCCAGCCTACCCTCATCAACAATGTCGAAACCTACGCCAACATTGCTCCCATCATCCGGAATGGCGGCGAATGGTATGCGCAGATCGGCACCGAGAAGAGCAAAGGCACCAAGGTATTCGCATTGGCCGGGCGCGTGGAGAACACCGGTCTCGTCGAGGTGCCCATGGGAATTTCCTTGCGAGAGATGGTCTTTGAAATTGGCGGCGGGATTCCCGAAGGCCGAAAATTCAAAGCGGTGCAGACCGGAGGCCCGTCGGGCGGTTGCCTGCCCGCGGAAATGCTTGACATGCCGGTGGACTACGAATCGCTGGCGAAAGCCGGATCGATCATGGGCTCCGGGGGCATGATCGTCATGGACGAAAGTTCCTGCATGGTCGACGTGGCGAAATATTTTATGGACTTCTGCATGACCGAGTCGTGCGGCAAGTGCATCCCCTGTCGCGTGGGCACCTATCAGATGCACCGCATCCTTACCGCGATCGGCAACATGAGCGCCACGCCACAGGATATGAAGATGCTCGAGGAACTCTGCGATCTGCTGAAACATACCAGCCTGTGCGGATTGGGACAGTCGGCGCCGAATCCTGTGGTCAGTACGCTACGCTCGTTCGCCGAAGAATATCGGGCGCATATCGAAGACCATAAGTGCCCGGCTGGAGTCTGCGGCGCGCAGCCTGCGGGCGCGGGAGAAAGGGAAACCGCATGAGCCCCGTCGCCCCCGTCAAAACGCTGAAAATCAACGGCCGCGACCTGAGCGGGCGTCAGGAAGAAACCATCCTCGATGTGGCCCGACAGAACGGAATTTTCGTCCCGCGCCTCTGCGAGATGGACGGGCTTTCCGATGTTGGAGCCTGCCGGCTGTGTCTGGTCGAGATCAAGGGTCAGAACAAGTTGCTCCCTGCGTGTGTGACGGTGGTCGAAGAAGGCATGGAAGTCACCACCGACTCCGAACGCCTGCAGGGCTACCGCCGGATGATCCTGGAATTGCTGTTCACCGAGCGCAACCATGTATGCTCAGTCTGCGTTTCCAACGGGCACTGCGAGATGCAGATGCTGGCCCAGCGCCTCGGCATCACCCACGTTGACTTCCCGTATCGCTATCCCAAGGAAGAGGTCGATGCCTCACACGATCGTTTCGTCATCGACCACAACCGCTGCATTCTGTGCACGCGCTGTGTGCGCGTGTGCGACGAGATTGAGGGCGCTCACACCTGGGATATTATGGGCCGCGGCATCGACGCAAAAGTCATCACCGATTTGAACGAACCCTGGGGATCGTCGGAAACCTGCACCAGTTGCGGGAAGTGCGTGCATGTCTGCCCGACGGGCGCCTTGTTTGAAAAAGGACGCTCGGTAGCCGAAATGCTCAAACGGAGGCAATTCCTGCCGTACCTGACCATGATGCGGGAGGAGAACGAGTGAGTCCTCGAGAAAAAATCCTGAACCACGAAGGACACGAAGTTACACAAAGGGATTCGGGTGCAGGAGTTTCCTTCATGAACCTTCGTGTCCTTTCTGGTGAATGATGGGTCCAATGACTAAGAAGCGTCTGGCTACCGTTTGGCTCGATGGCTGCTCCGGCTGCCACATGTCCTTTCTCGATATGGACGAACAGTTGCTTACCGTCGCCGGTCTCGCCGACCTGGTCTACAGCCCGCTGGTCGACGCCAAAGAATTTCCCGAAGATGTCGATGTGACGCTAGTGGAGGGCGCCGTGAGCAGCGAAGAAGATCTCCACAAGATCAAGCTCGTGCGCGAGCGCACGAAGACGCTCGTTTCGCTGGGCGACTGTGCCGTCACAGCCAATGTGCCCGGAATGCGCAATCCGTTCGGCGTTAAGGCCGTGTGCGACCGGGCCTATCGCGAGAATGTGACCTTCGACCCCGGCATCCCGGACCAGGTTGTGCCGGCGCTTTTGCCGAACTCGCGGCCGGTCCACGAGTTCGTCACCGTGGATGTATTTGTTCCGGGCTGTCCACCCTCGGCCGACACGATTTATTACGTCGTGACGGAATTGCTGGAAGGGCGTCAGCCAGATGTGAGCGCAAGAACTCGCTTTGGATCGTGAAGCAGCCCCGAGCCATGAGCTACGAGCTGCGAGAAATTGAGTTCGACTGAGAACCGAGAGCCGGGAACGGGGAACTGATTGCTTAAAGCTCGCAGCTCGGGGCGCATAGCTCAAAGCTCACAACGCGTATCTGAAAGGGAGAATTCGTGAAGCAGGGCAGTAGTATCGTCATCGATCCGGTTACGCGTATCGAAGGCCACTCCAAGATCACGCTCCACCTGAATGAAGACGGCCGCGTCGAGGAGGCTCGCTTTCACGTTACGCAATTCCGCGGCTTCGAGAAGCTCTGCGAAGGCCGTCCGTTCTATGAGATGCCGTCGCTGATGGCGCGCATTTGCGGCATCTGCCCGGTCAGCCACTTGATCGCGTCGGCCAAGGCCTGCGACCAGCTGCTGGCGGTACGAATTCCGCCCACGGCCGACAAACTTCGCCGCATCTTCGGACTCGCGCAGGTCACGCAGTCGCACGCGCTGAGCCTCTTCCACCTCTCGTCGCCGGACTTGCTTCTCGGCATGGACGCCGATCCCGCCAAGAGCAACATCTTTGGTGTCGCAGAAACGAATCCCGAACTTGCGCTGGATGGCATTCGCCTGCGCCAGTTCGGCCAGCGGATCATCGAGCGCCTGGGAGGCAAGCGCATCCATCCCGCCTGGGTCGTTCCCGGAGGTGTGAGCGAACCGCTGACCGAAGCCAACCGCGACGCCATCCTGTTCGCGCTGCCCGACGCTCTCGCTATTGCGGAGCGCACGCTGGAATGGTTCAAGAGTGCCACCGAGCGTTTCCGCGAAGAGATCTCCACCTTCGGGAACTTTCCCACGCTCTTCATGGGCATCGTCAAGAAGGACAACGGGCTCACGTTCTATGACGGCAAGTTGCGGGTGGTCGACGCTTCGGGCCATATCGTCGCGCAGCAAATCGACCCCGCCCAGTACACCGACTATATCGGGGAAAAGGTCGAGCCCTGGAGCTACCTCAAGTCGGCATATTACAAGCCCAAGGGATTCCCCGACGGCGTATATCGAGTGGGACCTCTGGCGCGGCTGAACGTCGCCGACCGCTGCGGCACTCCCCGCGCGGACCAGGAACTGGCGGAATTTCACGAACTCCAGCGCACCGCGGTGCTAAGTTCGTTCCACTATCACCATGCGCGGCTGATCGAGATCCTCTATTGCATTGAACGTCTGGAACAACTGCTGAACGATCCGGAAATTCTTTCGAAACACGTTCGCGCCGTGGCCCGCCCGAATGCGCTCGAGGGAGTAGGAGCAGCCGAGGCGCCGCGCGGCACGCTGTTCCACCACTACAAGATCGACGAGCAGGGCCTGATCCGCTGGGTGAACCTCATCATTGCCACCGGACAAAACAATCTGGCCATGAATCGCAGCGTACTGCAGGTCGCCAAGCATTTTGTCCACGGCAACCGCCTGACTCCGGGCATGCTCAACCGGGTCGAAGCCGTGATTCGATGTTACGATCCATGTCTCAGTTGCTCCACGCACGCCTTCGGCGAAATGCCGCTGCGGATCCAGTTGCTGAGCCCCGAAGGAGAGGTGCTGGACGAAGTGGCGCGTTCTTGAGTGTAAGGGCAGACGCATTCGTCCGCCCCGAGGAGCGAAGCTCCGAGTGTCGACGGTACCTAGAGCAACCGTGGCGGCGTTTTAGAGAGCGCAGTCGGATGGCGCGATCTGCTCTCTGTCTGAGCACATGCCGGTCTCCGGCTGCCGTCACTGCTCGCTGTGCACGCAACCTCGGACGAAATGCGTCCGGGGCTATACCCTCGACCATGCCACGTGTCCTCATCGTCGCCTACGGCAATCCGCTGCGCAGCGATGACGGCGTCGGATGGCGCGCCGCCGACGCACTCGACGCGAAGTTTGCCGGCTCCGCAGTCGACATTCTCTGCACACACCAACTGACGCCAGAGATTGCCGAAAGCGCCAGCGGCGTAGAAGCTGTGCTTTTTGTCGATGCCGCGTCCACGGATGCAACGGATACTCGACCGGGCGAGATTGGCGAAGGCCACATCGTTCCAGCCAAAGAGACTCCTTCTTTCTCACACCATCTTTCTCCCAGCGCCGTCATGGCGCTGGCCCGCGATCTCTACTCTGCCGCCCCAGCGGCGTTCTGCGTGACCCTAACCGGAGAGAGCTTCGATCACGGCGAATCGCTTTCGCCCCTGGTCACCGCGGCGCTGCCGATTCTCGTGGCGCGCATTGAAGTTCTGGTTCAACAATGGCTCTCTTCTGAAACATTTCCCACGGACTCTAACAAGCCGTAGAATCATGCCAGCACTGGCCTGAGTTATGACGGTTACGGCGAAGCCCGCGACGCAACGTCTTCGGATTACGCTGTGCGGAGCCGTGCAGGGAGTCGGTTTTCGTCCATTCGTCTACCGTCTGGCCTCGGAAATGTCTCTCACCGGTTGGGTGCTGAATTCCTCCGCCGGTCTGGTGGTCGAAGTCGAAGGTCCTTCCGAGCAACTTACCCGGTTTGAGCAACGGCTGGAGCAGGAACGCCCGAAGGCGTCGGTTGTGACCGTCCGCGAATCCGCGTGGCTAACGCCCGAAGGCGCGACGCGATTTGAGATCCACGCCAGCGATCCCGACTCCGGCAAGACGGTCAACGTCCTGCCCGACCTGGCTACATGCACGCAATGTCGCGAAGAGTTGTTCGATCGCGAAAATCGGCGATTTTTATATCCGTTCACAAATTGTACGAACTGCGGCCCGCGCTACACCATTGTTCTCGATATTCCTTACGACCGGCCCAATACGACGATGCGCGAGTTCGTGCTATGTGCCCGGTGCCGCGAAGAATATGAAAATCCCTCCGACCGCCGCTTCCACGCGCAGCCTAACGCCTGCCCCGTCTGCGGACCAAAGCTCGACGGCGCTATCGAGGGCGCGGTTGAAGCGTTGCTGGCAGGGGATATCGTCGCGCTCAAAGGCATCGGGGGATTTCAGCTTTTAGTCGATGCCCGCAACGCTAACGCTGTGGCTCGACTTCGCCAGCGCAAGCATCGTGAAGAAAAGCCGTTCGCGCTCATGATGCCATCGCTGGAAATGGCGCGGACCTATTGCGAGATCTCGCCTGCGGAAGTCGAGTTACTCGAATCGCAAGCTGCGCCGATCGTCCTGCTGCAACCCAAATCTGGCACCGACATCGCCGCGAACGTTGCGCATTGCTCTCCTTACCTCGGTGTCATGCTGCCCTACTCTCCGCTGCATCATCTGTTGATGGAGGAGTGCCGGTTCCCGTTGATTGCCACCAGCGGCAACCGCAGCGACGAACCGATCGCCATCGCCAACGAAGAGGCCACCAAACGGTTGGCGAACATTGCGGATCATTTTCTGATGCATAACCGCCCAATTGCCCGCGCCTGTGATGATTCCGTCGTGCGCCTTACCCGCGGACGCGCCAGCATCCTGCGTCGAGCGCGAGGCTACGCGCCTCTGGGCGTTCACGTCGGGCACGACCTGCCACCCGTTCTCGCCGTTGGTGGACATCTGAAAAATACCGTCGCCATCGGCGTCGGTCAGGACGTCTTCCTCAGCCAGCACATCGGCGATCTCGAAACCGTCGAGGCCCGTGGCGCGTTTGAGCGTGCGATTGCCGACCTCTGCCGCCTCTACAGCTTCAAGCCCGAAGTTGTCGCCTGCGATCTACATCCGGACTACGCTTCCACCCATTGGGCGGAGCAATCCGGACTGCCGCTGGTGCGCGTGCAGCATCATCAGGCGCACGTTGCATCCTGCGCCGCGGAGAACCATGTCGACGGCGCCTATCTCGGCGTTTCCTGGGATGGCACCGGATACGGCCTCGACGGTACGATTTGGGGCGGCGAGTTTTTCCACGTGGAAGGGAAGCAGTTTGAGCGTATCGCCCACCTGCGCTCGTTCGGCCTTCCCGGCAGAGACGCGGCCGTTCGCGAGGGCTGGCGTTCGGCTGCCAGCCTGATGTTTGAGGTTTATGGCTTGGATCCCGTTCACCCTGACATTGCCGCCCAAGCGCCGGGGATTCCCCGATTGGACGACGCCCATGTCCGCTATATGCTCGAACACGGAATCAACGTCGTGCCAACCACCAGTGTAGGACGCTTGTTTGACGCTGTGGCTTGCGTCGCGGGCGTAGCTCGGCAGAACCGTTTTGAAGGCCAAGCCGCCATGCTCCTCGAAAATGAAATTGGCCGCATCCGCACCGAAGAGGCGTATCCTTTACCGGGTGGGGACTGGGCGCCTCTGATTTCGGCGGTCGTGGCTGACAAGATCGCCGGAGTTGCTGTTCCTCTCATTGCGGCCCGCTTTCACAATGCGTTAGTGGAATGGATTCTGGAAGTCGCTGCCGCGGCGAAGCTGAAGCAGATCGTGTTAAGCGGGGGAGTTTTTCAGAACCGATACTTGACCGAACGGGCAGCGGCTGTTCTTGAGTCCAGAGGATTTGTCGTGTACACGCACCAGCAGGTTCCTCCGAACGATGGCGGAATCGCGTTGGGCCAAGCTGCAATGAGCATGATTCCGTAGCGCTGCCGGCGAGACGCCGGCGCTATAAGAGCGAAAGGAACGCATGAGCGGTGCATCAGCCCAGGGTTGCGGTGGAAGAGTGGCGCTTCAGCGCCACGTTAAGGCATCCAATCCTTAAGGGCTTTAGCCCCTGTGGGATGGCGCAAAGGAGATCTCCAGATGTGTCTCGCGGTCCCAGGACGAGTGGTTGAGATTGTGGACGGAGGAGACATCGCTTTCCGCGTCGGCAAAGTCGACTTCGGCGGCATCCGCAAAGAAATCAACCTCGCCTACGTTCCCGAAGCCGAAGTCGGAAAATACGTGCTCGTCCACGTCGGCTTCGCCATCAGCGTGATCGACGAGGAAGAAGCGAAACGTGTCTTCCAATACCTTGAAGAAATCGGCGGCCTGAAGGAGGAACTCGGTGAAATTCCTCAGTGAGTATCGTGATCCAAAAGCTGCCGAACAGTTGTCGCAAGCGATCTGGAAGAAAGTAACCCGTCCCTGGACGATCATGGAAATCTGCGGCGGCCAGACTCACACCATCGTCAAGAGCGGCCTGGAAGATCTGTTGCCGCATGATATCACTCTGGTACACGGCCCCGGCTGTCCCGTTTGCGTCACTCCGATCGATCTGATCGACAAGGCCGTCGCCATCGCCCAGCGTCCGGAAGTGATCTTCTGTTCCTTCGGCGACATGCTGCGCGTTCCCGGCTCGTCTAAGAGCCTGTTCGACGCCAAGGCCGAAGGCGCCGACGTTCGTATCGTTTACTCGCCGCTCGACGCTCTGAAACTCGCCAAAACAAATCCCGACCGTCAGGTTGTGTTCTTCGCCGTCGGTTTCGAAACCACCGCCCCCGCCAATGCCATGGCCGCGTGGCAAGCCGATCACGATCACATCGACAACTTCTCTCTCCTGGTTTCGCATGTGCTCGTGCCTCCCGCGATGGAAGCGTTGCTCTCATCATCGAACTGCGTCGTGCAAGGATTCCTCGCCGCCGGCCACGTCTGCACCATCATGGGCTACGAAGAATATTTTCCGATTGCAGAGCGTTATAAAGTCCCGATCGTGGTGACCGGTTTCGAGCCGCTCGACATTCTCGAAGGCATTCTGATGACCGTGAGCCAGTTGGAAGACGGCCGCCACGAAGTCGAGAATCAGTATGTCCGCGCCACACGCCGGGATGGGAACCGCCCCGCGCAGGATCGCATTGTTGAGGTATTTGAAGTGGTCAACCGCCAGTGGCGTGGCCTGGGCGAGATTCCTTCCAGCGGCTTCCAGCTGCGCGGACGCTTTCAAAAGTACGATGCCAACCGCCGCTATCCTTCATCAGCCGAGCCGGCGCGCGAATCGCCCGAATGCATCAGTGGCCTGATTCTGCAGGGCATCAAAAAACCGCACGAGTGTCCAGCGTTTGCCGTGAAGTGCACGCCGGAGAACCCGCTCGGCGCTCCCATGGTATCGTCAGAGGGCGCATGCGCGGCCTACTACCACTATGGCAGACGCCAAAGTCATGACCGAATTCAACCTGAGTTGTCCAGTACCCCGAGTCGCTGACGATCGCATCGTCCTGGCGCACGGCGGCGGCGGACGGCTGACCCATCAACTCATCGAAAAGATTTTTATGCCCGCGTTCGGCAACTCCATGCTCGAACAGCGGCACGACGGCGCCGTGGTCACCGTCAACGGCTCGCGGCTGGCCTTTACGACTGATTCCTTTGTTGTGCGCCCGCTGATTTTTCCCGGCGGTACGATCGGCGACCTCGCCGTCTACGGCACGGTCAACGATCTCGCCATGTGCGGCGCGCGTCCGCTTTACCTGAGCGCCGGATTCATTCTCGAAGAAGGTCTCCCCATGGACACGCTGCGCACTGTGGTCGCATCCATGCGAGAGGCGGCCGCGAAGGCAGGAGTTCAACTGGTAACCGGCGACACCAAAGTTGTCGACAATGGAAAAGGCGACGGCATCTTCGTTAACACTTCCGGCATTGGTCTGATCGAAGCAAACGTTCAAGAAACGATCGGCCCTACCTCGGTTCAAGTCGGGGATGCCGTGATCGTCAGCGGCGATCTCGGCAGGCATGGCATCGCCATCCTCTCCGTGCGCGAAGGACTTGAGTTCGACTCGCCTATCCTCAGCGACACGGCTTCCGTCTGGCCTGCGGTTGAAGCCCTGTTGAATGCGGGCATCGAGATTCACTGCTTGCGCGATCTGACCCGCGGCGGCCTCGCCACCACGTTGAATGAAATTGCCGGCGACCGAGGCATCTGCATCAAGCTGGAGGAATCCGCAATTCCGGTCGACGAGACGGTGCAGAGTGCCTGCGAGATTCTGGGCTTGGATCCGCTCTACGTAGCGAATGAAGGACGCTTCGCGGTGTTCGTTCCGTTGGCGCAGGCGGATGCAGCGCTCGAAGTCATGAAGAAAATTCCGGTCTCCCAAGGCTCGGTAAGAGTGGGGGAAGTAGAAGAAAGCCCCAGCCGAACCGTAGTCCTGCAGAGCCGCATCGGGGGCAACCGCGTAGTCGACATGCTGAGCGGTGAGCAGTTACCCAGGATTTGTTAGTAGCGGCGGCGTCTCGCCGGCACTTGCGTGCGTCGAACCAGGGAGGTGAAAGATCCCGAAGCGTTGTCGAGCGCCCCATTTCTCTCGCGTTCTTTGTGCGAGAAATGGGGCTTTCTGTTACGAACCCTGTTGCCAGGGATTGATCAGTCGCACGCCGCAGCCGTCAAAATCGTCGGTATCGCGCGTAGCCAGGGTTGCCGCATGCGTCCGCGAAATGGCGGCAATCTGGGCGTCGAAGGAGCCGATGGGCCGGCCATGAACGCGCCGGGCCGCCGCGATCAAGGCGAAGATCCTCGCGGCTTGATCGTCGAAGGACAAAATCCGGCCTGCAAGGTCCTCGGCAAATGTAGCCTCCACCTCGCGGAGCAATTGGTCCCGACGCTTGCCTTTGGGAAGCAATTCGACTCCGTACAAGACTTCAGCCACCGTTATCGTGGTAGTGAAGAGATCCTCCGCTGGTTGGTCTGAGATCCACGCCCACCACGGCAGCAGAAGGCGCGGGCTTCATCAGTTCCGAAACAACGTTGGTGTCGAGAACGATCACCGACATCTACTCGATCCCGGGATCGCGAATCGGTTCCCTCGGAAAAGGTTCCAACGTAACTCCACCGATTGGCTCAAAGCGCCGACGGATCGCTTCGGCAAGGTTCACTCGTTTCTCAGGAATGATTTTCAGCGCCGAATTCAGGATCTCACGGGCTTCCTGTTCCATGGAACGGCCGTGAATGGCAGCGCGCACCTTGAGCTTCCGCTTGGTGGCTTCTTCCAACTTCCGGATGGTAATGCTCGCCATGATAGCAATGATGGCATGGCCATCATTGATTGCACAACAGCCCTCAGCCAAGACCGGTCACGGCGGACTCTCTTGGGGATGGGATAACGGGAAAGGATTGCATCGGTTCGTTCCTGGGCGCAGAATGGCAGCGCAGCCGGAGGTCTCCGTGGATTCACCACTACCCCGAATCCGTTCCCGCCGTAACCCACTGATTCATAACCATAATCCACCCGTGACTTCAATCACCCTTCCGCGTGAGAATTATCACTGCGGCGTTCTATTAGAAGCCGACAATGAGGAACGGCATTATGTTCACGTTGTACCTACGGAGGTAGGACCATGTCTGTGTTGACACACCCTGGAGTCAAAGCTCCCGGGGACTACATTGAATCCACGATGATCAGTGTGAAGGCCAAGAATCCCGCCGAGCCTGAATTCCATCAGGCAGTGGCCGAAGTGTTCGATTCTCTCCGGTTAGTGCTCTCGAAACATCCCGAGTATCAGTCCGCACGTCTGTTGGAAAGAATAGTCGAGCCCGAACGCGTCATTATGTTCCGCGTGCCATGGTTCGATGATCTGGGCAACATTCAGATCAACCGCGGTTTCCGCATCGAGATGAATAGCGCCATCGGCCCCTACAAGGGCGGGCTCCGCTTCCATCCGTCGGTGAACCTCGGCATCCTGAAGTTCCTGGCGTTCGAACAGGTCTTCAAGAATTCGCTCACCACGCTCCCCATGGGCGGCGGCAAGGGCGGATCCGATTTCGATCCCAAGGGCAAGAGTGACAACGAAGTTATGCGCTTCTGCCAGAGCTTCATGACCGAACTGCAGCGCCACATCGGCCCCGACACCGACGTTCCGGCCGGCGACATTGGCGTGGGCGGCCGCGAGATCGGCTTCCTGTTTGGACAATACAAGCGGCTGCGCAACGAATTCACCGGCGTCCTGACCGGCAAGGGCCTGGGCTGGGGCGGATCGCTGATTCGGCCCGAAGCCACCGGCTACGGCTGCGTCTACTTCGCCTCCGAAATGCTGAAGAGCAAGAAGGACTCGCTCGAAGGCAAGCTCTGCCTCGTCTCCGGTAGCGGCAACGTCTCGCAATACACCGTCGAGAAACTGCTCGATCTCGGTGCCAAGCCCGTTACAGTCTCCGATTCGAACGGCGTCATCTACGATCCCGACGGCATCGACCGCGAGAAACTGGCCTGGGTCATGGAGCAGAAGAACCTGAAGCGTGGACGCATTCGCGACTACGCCGACAAGTTCAAGAAAGCCATCTTCATGCCCACGGATATCAAGCTGGAGCACAACCCGCTCTGGAACATCAAAGCGGACTGCGCTTTCCCCAGCGCCACACAAAATGAAATCACCGCGAAAGATGCGGCGAATCTGTTGAAGAACGGGATCAAGCTGGTCGCCGAGGGCGCGAATATGCCTAGCACGCTCGACGCTACCAAGATGTTCCTCGATGCCAAGATCCTGTACGGACCGGCCAAGGCCGCAAACGCTGGCGGCGTAGCCACCAGCGGCCTCGAAATGGCCCAGAACAGCGCACGGCTGAGCTGGACTCGCGAGGAAGTGGATGACCGTCTGCACAAGATCATGATCGCCATCCACCGCAACTGCGTCGAAACGGCCGAGAAATACGGCACGCCCGGCAACCTGGTGACCGGCGCCAACATCGGCGGCTTCCTCAAAGTAGCCAATGCGATGCTGGATCAGGGCCTTGTGTAGTCGTTCTATGTGGCGCGGGCGCCCTCGCCCGCGTTTGCCTGAAGAGTAAGTGAAATTGGGTACCCCACCTTTGTCCCTGTGCCTTTTGCGGGACAGGGTGGGGCTTTTTGACTTCGGACCAGCGTTCATGGAGCGATGCGAGAGCCCGCTTAGGAACACTCACTTCGTGTACATCCTGAGCAAAGGAGAAGGATCTCTGCACGGTCAGTCCGCCGGCAAATTACACAGGTTCTTCGCTTCGCTCAGAATGACAAGTGATCTTATGCTGGCGCGGTTCCCACTATCCCTTGCCCTCGCTCGCAACTCCGCCAACCCCGTACCCCTCCTGCATCGCCCGCCGAAATTTCTCCCGCTCCTCGGGCGACATCTTCCGGCAGCCACGCCCGAAGCGTCGGCCGGGGCCGTGGCCCGGGCCGCCGTGGTGCAGCCCGCCGAACAGGATCCGACACAGCGCCAGCAACCCCAGCGCTTGCCAGAAACCCAGCGTCCGCCAGCCGAACAGCGGCGGCAGCAGCCAGTTCCACAGGTGCATCACCACTTCGCCGCCCACGAAGAAAAATAGCGGAATCCCTACGATCGCCAGCGGCACGATCCAAAACCATTTCTTTCTCATAGTCGCTCCCTCGTTCATAAACTTCGTCATCTCGTGAATTCGTCGCACGCTCGCTGCAGCCGATCCCGCAGATGCAGCACCGCGTACCGCTTGCGCGACAGAAGTGTATTCACACTCGCTCCGGTCTCGGCCGACAGTTCCTTGAAACTGCGTCCTTCAAACTCGTGCGCCACAAACACCTCGCGCTGCTCTTTCGGAAGCTCGGCCACAGCCCGCTCCATTTCGCGAAGCATCACATTGCGGGCGTAAAGCGCCTCCGGTCCGGCATCCGGCGAGGGCAGCAGATCTTCGAACGACAGCAATCCGTCTTCCTCGTCCACCCGCTCTATCTCGCTGAAGTTCTCCGGCTCCTTCTTGCGAAAAAGATCGGTAATGCGATTCCGGGCCACGCGAAACAGCCAGCCGGTCACGTGCTCGATGGGCATCAAAAGCCGGTTCGCCTCCACCAGTCTGTAGAAAACGTCCTGCAGAATGTCTTCCGCATCCCGGGGATCGGGGACACGCCGGTGAATGAAGTTGCGCAGCCTCGACTGCTCGCGCTTGACCACCTCGGAGATGCGCCGGTCTTGTTCGAGTGCCATCCGCTCGACTGCCATGTACCGCGGGCTCGCCACTTCGTTCATCTACTCCTGTAGACGAATGAGGGCCGCGGATATTGTATGGGGTAGCTGCAATAGTAAGAACGCGCGGGTACCCACCTTTGTGTCTGCGCCTTTTGCGAGACTATCACCCTTGTTTTGTTACAGTGCGCTTCGCTCGGGTGTGATTCACAGGCCAGGAATGATGAAGGTTTTCATCACGGTCGTGGTGGTTCACTGTACTTTACTGGCGGGACACTTTATCTCTGGAGGAAGTCTCCGGGAAGCCGCCGTCCCGAGAGTCCCCGTCCGCAATCCGATGCGCAAACTGTGAAAAGGATGTTAAACGTTGGTAACAATCACGAAGGAAATCCTTTATCGCGCTTATCAAAATTTGGAATTAGACATAATCTCTACAAGATCGATAATGTAGCGCATGGAACCCTTAATATCTGTTGAGGACTCACATGTAGATGTGCTGCATGAGATCAGCGAACGCCTGGGCACGGCGGATGGATTTCATGAAGTGCTGAACCGCGTCGTCGAGTTTGCTTCCGCGCTGGTCAAGTGCGACTCCTGTCTGGTCTATATCCTCGAGGGCGACGAACTTGTTCTGCGGGCTTCGAAGAATCCTCATCCCGAAGTTGTCGACCGCCTGAAACTGCGCGTCGGACAAGGCATTACCGGGTGGGTAGCGGAGCATCGCGAGCCGGTCGCAATTCCCGAGGAGGCCGTCCACGATCCCCGCTTCCAATTTTTCCACGAGTTACCGGAAGACAGCTACGAAGCGTTTCTTTCCGTGCCCTTGATGTGCCGTGGCCGCGTCGTCGGTGTGATCAACCTGCAGCACCGCCAGCATCACGTCTATCGCCGTCGCGAAATCCGCATGATTTCTACGGTAGGATTTCTGGTGGGTGCGGAACTGGAACTCGCGCGCCTTGAGGAAGCCAATTCCACGCTCGCCGAACAGTTGCAGACGCGGAAGGTTGTCGAGCGCGCCAAGGGCATTCTTCAGCGTGATCTGGGACTGAACGAAGAGCAGGCCTATTTGGCTCTGCAACGCCAGAGTCGCCAGAAACGCAAGCCGATGAAAGAAATCGCCGAAGCCATCGTCCTCAGCGATGATGTGCGAGGAAACTCGCAAATCCAGCCCACCTAAACGTGGGGGTACCCGATTGCAATCGGGACTCCCGTTTCATTGTGGATTGAAAAACAACTCCGGTAGCACCTGACTTCAGTCGGGTCATAAGGGATCCGCATTCGGGTCACTTCAGCCGCTGCTGTGGGTGAAGCTCTGCGTCACGCAAACCTTCCAACGCGAATAAACAAGGGCGGATAGCCGGTTCGCTATCCGCCCTCGATTTCTCTGGCAAATGAAGAGAAATGAAGAGAAACTACTGGCCTGCTGCCATGGCCGTGGTAGCAACCTTGGCAATCTGTTTCTCCGTGGCGTGCGCCGGAACCGTAAAGTACAGGGTCATGCCAAACTCCGGCAGTTGCATAGCGCTTACATAGCTGCCCTCAGGCGTCGACTCAAGGATCAGCCGGCCCGAACCTCTCAGCATCGTATCCTCCGTGTCAGGCACTAGCACCATGTAGCCGCTGCGTACCCCGGTGAGCTTGCTTAGGCTAAGCATGCGTGAAGTCGCGTTGGGATCGAACGAGAACGCGTAGTCTCCCGCCGAAAGCTTTGCGTTGCCCAGGTGAACTTCATGGGTAAGCGTGAACTTGCCATGCGCTATTTCCTGTCCTGAAGCAAGGGAAGGCGCAAGACTGAAAGCTGTTGCCGCCAGCAACGCGGCGTAAACGTAGCTGCGAATCGTTTTCATGGAATCTCCTTAGTCTTCGTTATGAAGAGCTCGTCTGAAGAGCACACTACCGGCGCATCGCCGCATGGCGTGGGCTCAGATTGAGGTGGAGATCAACGGGGTCGAAAGGACTTGCGCACCGCTGCACGGCTGGCACGCAAACAGCAGCTTCGCGGGACTGGCTGCAGAGCCGGATGCGAAGTGATTCCACTATGCAACACAAACAGGGCATTGGTCCAACTCAAAAAATCTATCGGACGCCATTCACGCAAACAGCGTGACAAAAGTAACTCTGATCCGCATTTCCCTCATGAGGAGCGAACGGTTTCGGCTGTCTCGCCCGGATGAAGCCAGGCGAGACAGAAAAGGACGGGGGAGTCCGATTCACCGCTTACTGCCGACACGACGCCGTTAAAGCTAGATTCCACGCGTTCGGTTGAGCGCATTTGCCAAATACCGCTAGAAGTGAGATGATCCTCAGTCGCGGTGGCGGTGACCAGCCACCGCCACCAGAAGGGAATCAAATGTATCAAAAACGTCCGGGAGTTTTCATGGCCGATTGGTGGGATGCCGACGGCCGCCGCCATCGTAAGCAGTTTCGCAAATGCTGCGGCAGCCCGCGAACATGAGCATCGCGAAACTGCTCTTGCCCATGCCGACCGCGCCAGCCGCGAAATGAAACTGGCGGCCCGATCGAGTGGCGCGAAATCATCCTGTACGGAGACGCCGAGCGGCACCATCGAGTCTGCCAAGGGCAAGCTAGGCGTCATGATCCCGGGCATGGGCGCAGTGGCCACAACCTTCGTCGCCGGCGTCGAAGCCATTCGCAAAGGCTTGGCCAAGCCCATCGGATCGCTCACGCAGATGGGGACCGTGCGTCTCGGCAAGCGCACTGACGGCCGTTCTCCTAAGGTGAAGGAGTTCGTCCCGCTCGCTGGACTCGACGATCTGGTTTTTACCGGTTGGGACATCTTCGAAGACAACATGTACGAAGCCGCGTCCAATGCCGGCGTCCTCGACTATCGCCTGCTCGAGCAATTGAAGCCCTTTCTCTCGACTGTGACGCCACGCGCGGCCGTGTTCGATCACAACTACGTTAAGAAGATTGACGGCCCCAACGTGAAGAAGGGCAAGACGAAGATGGATCTTGCCGAGCAGTTGCGCGACGACATCCGCGACTTCCGCAAGACCAGCGGCGCGAGCCGCCTGATCACCATGTGGTGCGGGTCGACCGAGTCCTACATCGAGCCGACCGCCGCGCATCAGTCGATCAAGTCGTTCGAGAAGGCGCTGAAAGAGAATGATGAAATGATCGCGCCCTCGATGATCTACGCCTACGCTTCGTTGATGGAAGGCGTTCCGTTCGCCAATGGCGCGCCGAACCTTACGGTCGATCTTCCAGTGATGCTCGAACTGTCCCGCAAGAACGAAGCGCCGATCTGCGGCAAGGATTTCAAAACCGGTCAGACATTAATGAAAACTGTTCTGGCTCCTGCGTTCAAAGCGCGCCTGCTCGGCCTGAGCGGCTGGTATTCCACCAACATTCTCGGCAACCGCGATGGCGAAGTGCTCGACGATCCCGGCTCGTTCAAGACCAAGGAAGAATCGAAGCTCGGCGTGCTGGAGCACATCCTGCAGCCGGGTCTCTATCCCGAGCTTATACGGAAACATGTTTCACAAGGTTCGCATCAACTATTACCCGCCGCGCGGCGATAATAAAGAAGGCTGGGACAACATCGACATCTTCGGATGGCTCGGCTATCCCATGCAGATCAAAGTCGATTTCCTCTGCCGCGATTCGATCCTGGCCGCTCCCATTGTGCTCGACCTCGTTTTGTTCCTCGATCTGGCGAAGCGCTAGCTCCGAGTTGCGCGGCCTCGGCATTCAGGAGTGGCTCAGCTTCTACTTCAAGTCTCCCATGACGCCCCCGGGGCTATATCCGGAGCATGATCTCTTCATCCAGTTGATGAAGCTGAAGAACACGCTGCGGCACCTCGAAGGGCGAGGAGTTGATCACGCACTTGGGCTTGGAGTATTACGACTAGGTATAGTTTGAAAATCACCATGTGGCGCGGGCGCCCTCGCCCGCGCTGCCTTTGAGTTCCACCGGGCTAGGGCAATACGACAGATCATGCTATAATGGCCATAGTCATATTGAAGTGACCACTATGAAGGCGATGCCGGCGGGCAAATTCAAGGCGCAGTGCCTCAAAGTGATGGACCGGGTCCAGGCGACACGCGTTCCTGTAGTGATCACCAAGCGCGGCAAACCGGTCGTAAAATTAGTGCCGGCAGACGAGTTCGGCCCCGAAGTCTTTGACTCCCTCAAAGGGAAGATCGAGATACTCGGCGATATTGTTTCCCCGGTTGTGCCTGAAGACGATTGGGATGCTCTCAAGTGATTCTGCTGGACACGCATGTCTTGGTCTGGCTGGTTTCCGATTCGAGCCGGCTTTCGCGCACTGCGGTTCGTGAGCTTCGAAAAGCAGAACGAAATGGCGAGTTGGCCATTTCTTCCATCACGCTCTGGGAACTTGCGTTGTTGTATCAACGAGGTCGTTTAAGGGCGTCAGGAAGTATTGAGTCGTCGATTCGCATCATCCTAGAGAAATCGCGGGTCGAGGTGATCGAGATAACCCCAGAGATCGCAGCTCTCACTACCACGTTTCCGGAGACGTATCCCAAAGATCCGGCCGATCGCCTGATCGGCGCGACCGCTCGAGCGCTGGGACTGACCCTGATCACGCAGGATGAACGCATTCTAAACAGCCCTCTGATACGTTCTCTCTGGTAAGGCCTAACTGAAGCCCTTCAGTTTCTTGTATTCGTCGAACTTTTCCAGGAATCGGTCAAGGTCCTTCTTCTGCAGGTAGTACGGAGTCGAGAGCCGTAGCTTGTTGGGATCACCGCCGCGAATGCGGATCTTGTACGTCTTCCACATCCAGCTCTCCAGATCCATGCGCGGAACCGGCGGGCAGTTTACGCTGACAATGGCGCAGCGCAGCGCGGGATCGGGCGAGGTCCACGACTCAGCTCCGCGCTTCATCATCTCCGCGAGAATGTAGTCGGCTTGATGGCGATGACGCCGTTCGATGCGATCGATGCCAATATCATTCGCCAGTTTGATCGACGCGCGTAATCCGCACAGCGCTGGAACGTTTGAACTGCCGATGCGCTGGAAGCGCTCGGCGCGGATGTTGGTATCGTCCCAACCTTCGGTGGCGATGGTACACCAGACGCGATCGATGACTTCATCCCGCACGTACAGAAATCCCGTCCCTTTGGTTGCCATCAGCCATTTGTGCGGGCTCGCCGAATACAGGTCACAACCTATATCGCTGATATTGAGCCGCATCATGCCGGGAACGTGCGCTCCATCGACAGCCGACAAGATTCCTTTCGTGCGTGCCAGCGCAGCCAGTTCCTTTGCCGGCAATACGACTCCGGAAAACGTCGTGATGTGGCTGAAGAACAGTACCCGGGTGCGCGGCGTGATCGCGTCATTAAAAAGATTCAGAACCTGCGCGGTATCTTTCACTGGACGGGGAAGTTTGATCTTCTTGATGACGACCCCGTAACGCTTGGCCTTCAGGTCCCAGGGATGTTCGCCTCCGGGATGTTCCTGATCGGTCATCAGCACTTCATCGCCGGGCTTCATGTCGATGCCGTTCGCGATGTAGCTGTTCGCCTCAGTCGCGTTGCGCAGCAGCGCAATCTCATCGCGCTTGCATCCTACGAATTCAGCGAGCGGATCGCGGAACTCGTTCCACGCCGCGTATCCCCAGATCGGATAGTCTTCCGGATCCTGCTGGTCCATCTTTTCCGTTGTGTTGTAGCCGTCGAAGATGGCGCGCAACACCGGAGCAGGGCTCGATCCGACAGTCCCGTTGTTGAGATAGACCTCGTCCTCGGGAATGATGAATTGCTTGCGCATTTCCTCCCAGAAAGCGTCTTCGTTTGTGTCGAGCAGAGAGCGATCCGGAAGGGGTGGAATCTTTTCCAGTTGCGCGAACAGATTGCCGCGCAGCGCGAGCGAGGCGGCGACTCCGGTAGCAGCGGTGGCGAGAAAATGGCGGCGATCAAGCATGGGGACTCCTTGCAATCGCGGATGATTGTTGACGTTGTCGGTCCCATTTGTCAAAACATCGAAGACTGCGCGACGGCGCCGGCGGAGCTACACTGAGCCCATGGGCGACGTTCCTAGTGCTGCAAGGGCTCCTGTCGCGCAGTCGCTGTCAACCCTGCTGTCGCAGGTGCTGGTTGCGTTCACCGTCGAGTTCGATAACGAGTTCGAGAGGCGAATGGGCGACGCTGGCTATCCCGGCGCGCGGTTGTCGTTGGTCCTGTGGGCGAACTTGATTCGATTTTTGGCTGGCGGCCCGCTATCGGTGCGCGATCTCGCAGCTCAAGCCTTGGCGCCGGTCGACGCCATGAGATTTCAACTTGGATGTTTGGAGAGGTGGGGATTCGTCGTGTTGCGGCCGGGGCCGGCTGGCGACCAGCCCGTTTCGTCCGTCGCGCAACAGAAATCGGCTCACGAACGACGCCCGGGCTGGGGCAGCGGACGCGGCATTCGCCGCGATTGGACGGTGCGCTTAACCTCCAAGGGCCGCACGGCCAGCGAGACTTGGCCCCCGTTGTTCGCCGAGATCGAGCGCCGCTGGGAAGCCCGCTTCGGCAAGGACGAGATCAGCAAGCTGCGACAAGCGCTGCACGCCATCGCAGACAGGCTCCAGTTCGAGTTGCCCCACGGCCTGCCTGGCTGGTGGGAGAGCTCCCAAAAGTTTCCGCCGCGAATCAAAGGCAGCAGCGAGAGTCTGACTCTGCCAACGCTACTTTCACAATTATTGCTAACGTTCCGGCTGGAGTTTGATAGGGAATCGCAGCTGCCGCTGGTACTTTCTGCCAATACCCTGCGGGTGCTGAGCGAGAAGCCGATACGGGCGGCGGAAATTCCGCGACTGACCGGCGCCTCTCCCGAGACCAGCGACATTGGATGGCAGACCAGGCCCTATGTCGTGGTCGCACCCGATCCGGCAGCGAAGCGCGGGAAGGTGGTTTCCCTGTCAGCACGCGGTGTGTTGGCGCAGCAGCTTTATCACCGGCTGATCGAGGAGATAGAAAAGCGATGGGACGACAGATTCGGCAAGCAGCCGCTCCGTGTACTCTGCGAGTCATTGCAGGAATTGTTCGAGCGGAAAACTGCTGAAGGATCGCCGCTGTTGGCGGAGGGCTTGGTCCCACCCCCGGGGACGGCGCGGGCGGGTGACCAGACACCGGCACTTGGCCGTCGCGACGTGGGCTCGGCCGCGCGCCAGAGAATGCGCGATCTGGTTGCGCAGAGCAAGGAATTCATACGCGATCCGGCTGGAACCTTGCCGCACTATCCAGCCTGGGACATGAACCGCGGCTTCGGGCCATGATTTCGGCAGGTACCGCGGATGCGCAGAACGCAGCTGCCTCGGTAGACTATGAGGGGGACAAGATGAGATCTCCGTTATTGGTAGTGGTTTCAACATTCCTGCTGCCGTGGAGCGGTTTCGCCCAGGTTCCCAGCGTAGTGGAGAGCGATGCTCTCCAAGCCGGCCCGCACGACTGGAGAAAAGTGCTCAGGAATCAGGGCACAAGCTCCCTGGTGGCCTACACGGTTGGCTGCATCCCCAAAACTCGCCTATCGATCGTTAGCGACGCCCTGATCGATGGTGGCTCTTACGTTGACCCCGGAAAGAGTATTGAAGCTCAGGTCAATGACCCTTCAACATGTGAGGCTGGCGTCCACGCTGCCATCTTTTCCGATGGCCATACTGAGGGCGATCCAAAGCTAGTGCAGGAGCTTTTCGCGTATCGCCGCGGAGCATATCAGGCCTTGGGAGACACGATCAAACTGCTAACTTCGGTTTACACTCAGCATGTGGCAACCGCGGATATCATCGACAAGTTGAAGGCTGAACGCAAAGCCACTTTTCGGAAAATGACACAGGAGAGTGTCGGGTATAATACCGTTCTGTTCCAAATCTCTGGCGTCCTGAGTGAACCCAATATAGTTTGGCGCTCTCCCCCGGAGTACCAGGGACAAAAACAGCAACTGTCCTCCATCGAGGACGTGATGACCGCCAACGGCCTTTCGCGCGACGAGGCCAGGGTCATGCTTCTCAACAAGAGGCTGGAGGCGTGGAAATCTCTCTTAGAGAACAACCTGCAACCGCGCCAATAGAATGGTCGATGCGTAAGGTCATTGACTGCTGATTCTTGTCCTGCTCCGAGTTTCGAAGACGAGTTCTCGCGCCCACTCTGAAGCCCACGCTGATCCTATGGCTTGACTCGGCCCGCCCGCGCGGCATTGGTCAGGCCTTGGGTAAGCGTTCATAATGTCGGCATGGCTCCGAACCTCCAGCTCCGCCGCCTGAAGACTTATACTGGCGCTCAGGGATACGTCTACCAGTATTATTTTGTCGGCAAGCGACCTGCGCTGCCCGATGATCCCCTAGCCCCTGCAACCGAGTTTGTCTTCGACGTCACTTCCGATCGCAAGCTGACCTATGCCGTGAGCGTCTTCCTTCCCGACGCCACGCGCGTTGCCTGGAGCCAGACCCACGGCCGTCCGTTGAACGACGCCGAGCAGTACGCGGCCGTCAAGCTGCGGCTGTTCAAGGCATTCGATGAACTGGAAGATGTAAAAACACACGGTCGCCGCTTGACGATCGACACCGCGCTTCTCGAAGAAGCGTTGGCGAGCCTTGGCGTGGAATAGCGGATCGGGTTCCTCACGAGGGTGTCACCCTGAGCGTAGCCGTTTTTCAGAAAGCGCAAAAGCATCACCACCGAGGACACAGAGGGCACGGAGGAAATTTCTCTGTGTACCTCCGTGTCCTCCGTGGCTAACGTTTTGGTTGGATGTGATTCCCGAGCGAGCGGCCCTCGTTTACAATCACGTCGTCATGAAGAACCCCGGCGTCGCACTGATCTTCGCGCTCTGCTGTCTCATGGGTTGTAACAAGTCCACAGCTCCCGCTGCATCCTCGAGTGCGCAGTCGAAGCCTCTCGACGCGGTGCAGCGAAAGCTGCAGGAATATTCCGGGATGGGCGCCACCGACTGCGGACGCCTCAACGTGGAGGCCAGTCTGGATCAATCCAAGACCGTGGCGGACTGCGCCATGCAGGCGCGCCAGAGCAAGCATCCGTTTTACGTGGCCTACGACATGCCCGGCATGGTAGTGGGAGTTGCCGGGAATGCGGACGGCAAACTATTCACCGTGCAGTCTCAAGGCAGCGGTGCGTCTGCGGCGTTGACGAGCGGCGATTGCCCATCGCAGTTGCGGGTCGCCTCGAGCGGGCGCGTCACCTGCTTCGCGCCCGGCGACATGGGATCGATGGGCGCGGGACACAGCGCTAGCGCCGTTCCTCCGGGAATGGCAAATCCGCACACGACAGGCGGCGAGAATTCGCATGCTGCTCCGAAAACCAAATAGCATTTATGCAAGGAGAAAGAGCACGGGCGCTCGCGCGCGTCCCTTTCTGCTCGTCTGTGATCCTAATCACACCCTTAAGTGACCCGCTTTGTTTGCCTTACCTCCGCCACCGTAGAAAATAGTCCACGTACGAGAGGGAGAAAGACCGGACCCGCGATTTGGGGTAAACTCAAGGGATTCCGGAACTTATAAGGCCTATGTCTCTGCTTTGGCTGCGTTTCGCACTGGGGTGCTACTTCATCGGGTTGGTCTACGCCTTCGTGGCGCTCACGCGGACCAGCGACTTGTTCAGCCGGATCGCATTGCATGCAGCCAGCCTGGGAATGGTGTTTCACTTCGTCTCCCTCACCGAACTTTTTCTTTCCGGCCACGTCGTCTGGGCGTCGGTGCACAACGGAGAGTCGCTGCTGGCATTTCTCTCCATGTCGTTCTTCATGCTGATCTATGCGATTTACCAGACCACATCGCCCGGAGTAGTCGTGTTTCCGGTGGTGTTTTTCCTGACGTTTGTCGCGGCGCTCGATGAGCAGCCGGTGCTGTTGACGCAATTCGTTTCGCACAAGGGATGGCTGGCAGCGCACATCTTTCTGATCTTCATCGGATACGCCGCGCTGCTGGTCAGCTTCGGCGCCAGCCTGCTCTATCTGTTGCAGGAGCGCCGCCTGAAGGAGAAGAAATCCACCAGCCTGATTTCGTTCCTGCCTGCGCTGGAGGTGATTGATCAGATCGGCTACCGATCCCTTCTGCTCGGCTTTCCCTTCATGACGCTCGGACTACTGACCGGGTCGGTGGTGGCAATATCCACCTATGGCCATCTCGACTTTCTCGACCCGAAGATCCTGCTCTCGCTGCTGATGTGGGTTGTGTATATGGTGATGGTATTCACCCGCTGGAACTCGGGATGGCGCGGGCGCCGCGCCGCCTTTCTGGCAACGTTCGCCTTTGTGGCCGCGCTGGCCGCGTGGGCGGCTAACTATTTCTCTGCGATCCACAGGTTCGCTGCCTCATGAGATTCCAGCTCATTGGCGTGAATCACAAGAGCGCTCCGCTGGAAGTCCGGGAGCGGCTCGCGATTCCAGAGTCGCGCCTGCCCGACACCTGCCGCGAGCTCAATGCCTATCCGGGGATTGAAGAGGGCATGGTGATCTCCACCTGCAATCGCGTGGAGATCGTGGCGCACACCACCAACGGCCACGCCGACCTGCGCGGATTCCTTCACGATCACTTTCACTTGAAGCCGGAAGAGTTAGACGCGCACCTTTACGAGTTCCGCGAGAAAGATGCGGTGCGACACCTGTTCCGCGTCGCGTCGAGCTTGGATTCGATGGTCGTTGGCGAAGCCCAGATTCTCGGCCAGGTAAAGGAAGCCTATGCAACGGCTCGTGCCGTCGGCGCGGTTCGCGGTCAACTCGACCAGCTGTTCAGCCGTGCGTTCGCGGTTGCCAAGCGCGTGCGCAGCGAGACGGCTGTAGGATCGTCATCGGTATCGATCGCGTCGGTTGCGGTGGAGCTGGCGAAAAAGATTTTCGGCACTCTGGAAGGCAAGACGGTCTTCATCGTCGGTGCCGGAAAAATGAGCGAACTCGCCGCTCGACACCTGATGGCCCACGGCTGCGCTTCCATCTTCGTTGCCAACCGAACCTACGAACGCGCCATCGGACTGGCGCAGCGTTTCAACGGACAGGCCATTAAGTTCGACGATCTGTACGCGACGTGCGATCGCGCCGACATCGTCATCACCTCGACGGGTTCGCCGCATGCCATTTTCCGCCGCGAGCATGGCGAGCAATTCCTCTCGCGCCGCAAGAACCGGCCCATGTTCTTCATCGACATCGCCGTGCCGCGCGACGTCTCGCCCGAGATGGGCAAACTCGACGGCATCTTCACCTACGACATCGACGACCTGCAGCAAGCCGTCAGTAGCCATGTCGCCGATCGCCACAAGGAAGCGGAACTCGCCGAAGCGATCATTACCAGCGAAGTCGAACGTTTCGAAGCGCGCCTGCAAACGCTCGATGTCGTGCCTACGATTGTCTCGCTACAAGATCATCTGGAAACGATTCGCCAGGCGGAAATCGACCGCGTTCGCGGACGCATGGGTCAACTGACTCCCGAGCAGGAAATCGCCATCGAAGCCTTGACCCGCGGCATCATCAACAAAGTTATGCACACCCCGATCACTACGCTAAAGACCGCCGCCAAAGAGTCGGAGGCGACGACAGTGGTGGACGTAGTCCGCCGCCTGTTCAACCTGCACGACAAAGAAAGAGAAGGGACGAAGCAAGATAAGAAAAATGAAGTAGGCACACGCCCATGAACTCCGCGCCCTGTCAACGGTCGCCCCATCTGAGCATCACTCTCAAGTCCTGTCATCCTGAGCGGAGTCTGGTGGAGAGCGAAGCGAACCGCCAGACGGAGTCGAAGGACCCCTTGCTCTCCGGCCGCGGCACTGGCGATGAAAGGAATTTCCGCATTGTGGTCCGTTTCTTCGAAGAAGACAACGCCGTGCACCTCCCCGTCTCCATAGGCGAGGCGGAGGCGTCGGAAAGAACGGTACGGCAGAGCCGGGCAGACGCGGCACAAGAAACGAGTCCCAAAAGGACGGCGCCGGCACACTTACGGATCACCAAATGACCGACTCCCACAACGGCTCGCACGCTACGAAACTCCGCATCGGCTCCCGCGGCTCCCAACTCGCTCTCTGGCAGGCCAATCACATCTCCGCGCTGTTGCGCGCTCGCGGCCATGAGGTCGAGATCGAAATCATCCACACCACCGGCGACAAAATCACCGACGTCGCCCTCGCCATGGTTGGCACCAAGGGTATGTTCACCAAGGAGATCGAAGAAGCCCTAGCCGCGGGTCGCGTCGATCTCGCCGTCCATTCCCTAAAAGACCTGCCCACGGAACTTTCCCCGGGATTCGAAATCGCCGCCATCACGGAAAGACAAGATCCGCGCGACGCGTTCTGCTCGCGCCACTATGCGAGCTTTCAACACCTTCCCCAGGGGGCGCGCGTTGGCACCTCCAGCCTGCGTCGCCAGGCACAACTCAAGGCCGTCCGCCCCGATCTCAATATTCATCCTCTGCGCGGTAATGTCGACACGCGGCTGCGCAAACTCGAGCAGGGAGAATATGACGCCATCATCCTCGCTTCGGCCGGACTGAAGCGGCTGGGCAAGACGGAGCTGATCAAACAAATCATTCCCGCCGAAATCATGTGTCCCGCTGCTGGCCAGGGAGCGCTCGGCATCGAGATCCGCAAAGGCGACACGACCACCGGTGAGCAGTTGAAGTTTCTCAACGATCCCGCCGCCTGCGCCGCCACCACCTGCGAACGCGCCTTGCTCAACAGCCTTGGCGGAGGCTGCCAAGTCCCCATCGGCGCCTTCGCAGAGATGCGCAACGGCAAGTTGCATCTGGAATCCATCGTCGCCGACCCTGATGGCTCCAAACTTCTCCGCGATTCCCGCGACGGACAAATTGAAGACGCTGAGAAACTGGGCAACGACGCCGGTGCAGCCCTGCTGAAACGCGGCGGCGATCAGATTCTTGAAGCTGTCTACGGTCGTGGCCTGGCCGTGCCACCGCAACCGTAACGTCCGCTGTTTCGCTTTGCCGCGAAGCACGCTCCCGTCTACAATCCGCCCATAGAGCAATTCACGATCCTGCCAGAGTGGTTACCGACCTTGGTCCCGCTTGATCCAGATAAATCCGACTTATCGCCGCTATAAGTTTCGATTTGTCGTAACAAATTTTCAATTCATCCCAGCAAAAGTATGCGTTGGACTGTCTGACGATTGAACGTTACGTTCGGCGTGGTGGGCAGCGGATTGGCCCGGGCGCCGCCGTGTGTGCAAGTGAAAAATAGAGCCCGTCAATGCAAACACAGGAGAACTTGCGATGACAGAGACCACCGGAGAGATGAAAAAAACCTTAGGCCTGACCGGCTTGACCATGAATGCCATGGCGCTGATCGCTCCCGGGGCTTTCCTTTGGCTGACGTTTGCCGGGCAAGCGGCTGCCGGGGCAACCGGTCCAGCGATTTGGATCGGCATTGTATTTGCCACCGTCCTCTGTCTGGCGACTGCTGTGTGCTATGCGGAAATGGCGAAGCTCTATCCCGGGACTGGCAGTTCCTACTATTTTGCCGAGCAGGCGTTTATCAATCACGACAGGGCGTGGCCCTATGCGCGCCTGGCGAAGTTCATCGTCGGCTGGGGCTCGCATCTTTATTACTGGATTTATCCCGGCGTGATGGTCGGGGTGATCGGCGTGATCTCGGGCTACCTGGTAGGAACGCTTTGGCCGAACTTTATGAACAGCAGCAATCCTGGGCCGATGTTTATGATGGCAGTTGCGATTGTGTTTTCGTTTGGCGTGGCATATATCGCGCACCGCGGCATCAACGGCTCGACATCGGTGAACATCGCTATCAATATCATTCAGATCAGCGCGCTGCTCCTCTTCTCCGTGGTTGCTTTGAATTACCGCATCAATCACCCGGCGGGCAGTGCTGCCTTGCAGTTCGATCCGCAAACTGAGGCTTCGTATAGCTACGAATACGCGACGACCTCACAGATGGTGAATGGCCAGGTGACAGACGTCATTACTCGTGATGCGAACGGCGTTCCGCAGCCCAAGCTGGATGCTTCGGGCAAATCCGTGCCATTCCTCATCAGCTATCCTGAACATGACTCCAGCGGCGCGTTCGTCTCGCACCCCAACGCGAGGTCCGTAATTCGCATGCACAATTTTGGCTGGATGTTTGTGCAAGCCACAATTGCCATCCTGATCCTGGTCGGGTTTGAATCGGTGACTTCGATGGGAGGAGAAGCGAGGAATGCCAAACGGGACGTCCCGATTGCCGTGATTACATCGCTGCTGGTTCAAAGCTGTTTCTGCTACCTCTTCGAATATTTCGCGGCAAACTACGTTCTCAACAGCGGATACACGATGGCCAACGCTCAGGCGTCCGCCGCCCCCATCGGAGATCTCATGATTCTTGTCGGGGATACTCTATTCGGAATTGGACGTGGCCGCATCTTCATGCTGGCCGAAGCGGCCACCGTATTCCTTGCTCTGATCGGCACCACGCTTTCCTGCATCAATACCGGAGCGCGCGTCACCTACGCCATGGGCAAGGATAAGGAATTGCCCGATTCCATGGGACTGTTGCACGCCGAAAATGCGACCCCGCACCGTGCCATCTGGTTGCTGGCCGCTATCACCGCGATCGTCGGCTGCATCACGGTTGTCATGTATTTCGGCGACGGCGCCGCCCCAGCGGATACGGCGATTCAAGCACTGCCTCATGGCTTCTGGTCCAGCGTGGGATACTCTACGCACGACAAAATGGCGGCATTGCCGAATTCATTCCTCACCATGACCTTGGCGTCGAACTTCGGTACGTTCCTGCTGTACATGTTGAGTTGCATCACCTGCATTGTTTGCTTCCACAAACATCCGCAATTCAAGTTCGTGCGGCATCTTGTGATTCCGGTGTTTGGGCTGGTTGCCAATCTGGCCTGCATGGTCTTTTATCTGGTCGGCCCTTTTATGGGATACGGCACCAAAATGGAGCCCCTGCTGGCCTTGGGACTCGCCCTATGCTGGGCCGTCTACGGAGGAATCTATTTCTTGCGAACCAGTAAGTCCGCAGGAAGGACGACGCTCGTCGGAGACCGTGCTCCGGCGGCGTGAGCGCCGGCGAACTTGCGAGCAGCCGATCAGCCTAGCCTGGCAGCCCAGACACTGCCAGGCTTTTGCCTTCTAGACGCTTTGGTAGCATTAACCCATGCGGCGTTCAGTCTGGGCTAACACGCTGGGTGCCGGCACTCCTTATGCTGGAAGTCGAGTTCGTACAACTCTCCGATGTGGGCATGGTCCGCCCGCGGAATGAAGACTATCTCGGATACGTAATGCCGTCCTCCCCCGCGCACATCCGCTCGCATGGCTGGCTCTTTGCGTTGGCGGACGGCGTTGGGGGACAGCGCCAGGGCGAAGTCGCTTCTCGCGCGGCAGTGGAAGAGGTCGCTGGAGGCTTCCGGCGCGCGCCCGCCATGGACCCTCACAAGGACTTGCTGAATCGTCTAGTGCAGGCGGCCAATGCACGCATCTGCGAAACTGAAGCTCTTGCGGGACCGGCCGGCGCAGGCATGTCGTCGACGCTCGTAGTCTGTGCGTTGCGTTTCGATCGCGCCACGATTGCCCACGTGGGCGATTCCCGCTGCTACCTGATTCGCAATCAAAAAGCTCGCGCCATCACACAGGATCATACGGTGGCCAATGAACAACTGCGCCTCGGCGTGCTTTCGAAGAAAGAAGCGAAGACGGTCCAAACTCGCCATGTTTTGAGCCGGTCGCTGGGGACTAATTTGTTCGTCAAGGTCGAGATCGACGACTGGCAAGTGTTGCCCGGCGATGTGCTGCTGCAGTGTTCCGACGGCTTGCACGGCGCGGTTTCCGATGACGAGATCGCGTCCACCGTCAGCGCGAATGGCAATCTGGAGACTGCGGCCAAAGAATTGATCGACTCTGCCAACCGGCTCGATGGCAGCGACAACGTCAGCGTGCAACTGATTCGCATCCGCGGTGTGGAGCGCATGGGCATGTACCGCGGCCGGCCCTACAAACTTCGCTGACCGGGGGTTTACTCCACGACCTCTCTTTATGAACTTCTTACAGGTTTTCTGGCATGATGGAACTGTCCTCTCATTCCGAAACGGTCGCAGCCTCGTTGATCTGACATCTCAATCACGATGAACCCTCTCCGTCCCGGCGATCAGCTCGATCATTACCGCATTGAAGCTCTTGTCGCACGCAGCGGCATGGCTTCCATTTTTCGCGGAACGGACCTGCTGAATGGACGTCAGGTCGCCATCAAGATTCCTCATCCTGAGGTTGAGGGAGACAGCGCTCTCTATGACCGGTTCCAGCGCGAAGCAGAAATCGGCAAGGCGCTGGATCATCCAGGCGTGATGAAAGTCTTTTCCGACGATGATCGCAGCCGCGTCTACATGGTCATGGAGTGGGTCGATGGCCGCTTGCTCCGCAAGATTCTGGATGAGGAGCGCACTCTGCCGCCGGAGCGGGCCGTACGCTTGACGCTGCGTATTCTCGATACGCTCGAATACATTCACTCTCACGGCGTCGTGCATCGGGACCTGAAGCCGGAAAATGTGATGGTCGACGCGAATGACAATATTAAGCTCATTGATTTCGGCATCGCGGGCAACGCGAAGTCTCGGCGCCTCACCTTCTCGAAGCTTTCGCAGACGATGGGGACCCCGGACTATATTTCACCAGAACAGGTGAAGGGCAAGCGCGGAGACGCTCGCAGCGATATCTACGCCCTCGGCGTTATGCTCTACGAAATGTTAACCGGGAGGGTGCCGTTCACCGGCGAAAACGCGTTCCTCATCATGAATGACCGCCTGCTCAACAACCCGTTGCCGCCACGGGAAATCGATCCTTCCATCACGCCGCAGTTGCAGGAAATCATTTACCGCGCGATGGAGCGCAATCCCAAGAACCGCTATGCCACCGCTCGCGCCTTTGCCTTGGACCTGAAGCAACAGGAGATGGTGGGCGTCCCCGACCGCCCGGAGTTGCACAACTGGAAAGATCGGCGCGCGCCCTGGGGCAGGAAGATTTTGTTTTACGTGGCCCTGGCGCTCATCCCAGTAGTGATTTTTGGATTGCTACTTTATGTGGCGCGCCACAGCTAGGCTAGCCATAATGGGTTCACTAGCGCTGCGTGAACTCGTCGCTGTGCACGACGAATTCCGGGTAGGCCGCCGCGCCAAGCTCATAAAGATCCATTCCTTGCCACTCGGCGTCCGCATCAACCCGCTGCGGATAGATGCCGTCGATCAGCCAGTTCAAGCCGTGAATCAGCGGGAAGACGAAGCCAATCAGGGTGGCGATACCGATCAGTTGGGCCAGCCACTGGCCATCCGGCGTATCCGATAACAGGGGAACCGAAATCAGGCCCCAAAGGCCTGCCAGCGCGTGTACGGAAATTGTGCCTCCCGGATCGTCGATGGATAATCGGAACTCGAGTTGATCGATGGCAAAAACCACGAGCGCCCCGGCTACCAGTCCGGCAAGAATCGCCGTGGCAGGCTTTAGAAATGCAGCCGCCGCACTGCTCGCCACGAGTCCTGCCATCCAGCCGTTGGCGACGAGAGAGGCATCGGGCCGGCCAAACCGTATGCGCGTCACAATCGCCGCCGCTAACCCTGAGGCCGCAGCAGAAAGCGTCGTATTGATGACGATCAACACAACGGCCGATGGCTCGGCGAGCCCGAACAAAATAGCGCTCGCTGAATTCAGACCGAGCCATCCAATCCATGCAAAGAAAGAGCCAGTCAGGACTAGCACAATGTTGTGCGCAGGAATCGCCGCAGGCGCCTCGCCCGAGGGATACTTTCCCTGACGCGGGCCAAGCGTCCAGGCAATCGACAGCGCGCTCAAGCCGCCAATCACCTGAAGCGAGCCAGCCCCACCATCCACAAATCCGTGTCCGAGACCATAAAACGAACCGAGCTGCGACAGCCAGCCGCCGCCTAAGACCCAATGCGCGAACAGTGGATAGATCCACCCTGCCAGCAGAGCCGTGGAGATGCACGCTGCGCCTAGTCTCCAGCGCTCCGACGCCGCCCCGAGCGGAATCATCGCCACTAATCCCACGCTGAACATCTGTAACAGCAACACCAGCGATACGGGAGAGAAATCAAGCCGCAGGCCGCGAAGAAAAAAAGGTTGGGCCGCGATGCAGTTCCACGCCTTCCCCCCAATCACAATGGAATGAGCCGCTCCGCCAGTTGTTCCTTGAAAGGAGAATCCGAAGATCACATAAACAATCGCAGACACTGCAAAGACGCAAAGCGAAGTCACCATGACATGCGCGGCGCTGCGGGACCGCACCAGTCCGGTATTCACGAGAGCCAATCCCGTTCCTGCCACCGGAACGAGCAGAATCAGCAGAAGGCAGAGCGTTGTAGAGGTTTCGGAAAAAGAAGGAAGACGCGGCAATCTTTATCCTTTTGCAGACAAATGGGAGCGCGCGACGAGAAACATTCCCATTGCCTCCACGGCGATTCCCGCGAGCACGAATGCCACGCGCATGCGAAGGGATGGTAGCAGCGGCAGGGTGGAGACGACAATCACCCATCCCGCAAGTAATAACAGACAGCCTGCAAGCCTCATCGTCAATCGATCCTGAGATCGCCCACCGTTTCTTCGGAGAAAGAATTCCGCGCGGAAAAGATTCACGCCCGCGCGGCCGAGCGGATCCAACCAAGAAAGCTAAGGCGACGGTCCTCCCCCGTCCAATCGAATATTTTTATCACGGTCAGAAGAAGAACGAGTCACAAGCACGACAGACAAAGGTCATCCCTTCATGATCTCGTCTACCCCTTGGCTGGCCAGGGCCGCATCTTCTTTGGAGGAAAGTCCGCTGACCGCTACCGCACCCGCCACTTCGCCATCCTTGAAAACAGGAACCCCGCCGCCCCAACCCACAAATCTGGGATCGCCGAAATATGCGATGTCGTGCCCTCGCTCCGGGTGCCGGACTTTTTCGCCGATCTCCTGCGTCGGCTTGCCCGCGCGTGCGGCCGTCCACGCCTTATTCATCGCGATCACGACCGAGGTTACGGGAGCGCTGTCCATGCGAGCGAAGGCTATTAGCTCGCCGCGGCAGTCCGCCACGGCGATCACGACGGGTTTCTGCATCGCCAGCGCTTTCTCCACGATGAGGTCGATGGCCCGCTTGGCCTCAGCATAGTCGATGGTCGGAATTAGTCTCATAAGCGGGATTCGCCACGCATGACGCGGAGGGCTGCAATCGATCGACGAGTGAGGCCCTCCAGTCATTTCGGTCTCTACTTCGCTGGTGCCGGTTGAGGAGCAGCCTGCGGCGCGGCGGTGTTGGGCGAGAAATTCACCTTTGGCACCTGCCGCGCAGCCTCCGAGGCAGCAAAGTAGGCGTCATTCGGCTTGAACCCGGCCCATCCTGCAAAAATGCTGTTGGGAAACTGCTGCGCGTAGGTGTTGTAGTCCTGCAGCGTGTCGTTGTAGCGCTTGCGCTCCACGGCAATGCGATTCTCGGTTCCGGCAAGCTCGTCCTGCAGGCGCAAGAAGTTTTCATTGGATTTCAGTTGAGGATAATTCTCCACGACAAGCAGCAGTCGGCCGAGCGCTCCATCGAGTTGCCCGTTGGCAGCGATTTTTTCTTGCGGCGTGCCAGCCGAAAGCAGCGCGGAGCGGGCCTTGGCGATGTCGCCAAAGACTGTCACTTCCTGCTGCGCGTAGCCTTTCACGGTTTCCACCAGGTTCGGGATCAGGTCGGCGCGTCGCTGCAGTACGACATCAACCTGCGACCACGCGCTTTTCACTGCCTCATTCTTGGACACCAGCGTGTTCTTCACGCCCACGTACTGCCCGAAGACGGCCAGTACGACGACCAGCAAGACGACAATTACGATGACCGCGATAATGCCCTTACTCATACGCTCCTCCTCAAAACCTGAATGTCACTCCTTACGAATGGCCGGATGCCTCTGAGTCTAATGCCGCATCCACTGCGGCAGTGACTCTCTCCACTGCGGACAGGTAGCGAGCTGCAAATTCGTTGACATTGATTTTCTTGGTGTCCACCTTGTGCTCGCGAATGTCGAGCGCCTGGTGTATGACCGACAGATCGAATCCCACTCGCTTCGACAGAGCGTCCACGGCTGCTCGCCGGCTGGTTGGCGAAGCGTCCCCCAGCGCGATCAGGGCGTGGCGAAATAGAGTGCCAAACGATGGCACGGAATGCAACAGCAGATCCCACAATCGCGATTCATTGTCCGACGCTAAGAGCACCTGTTGCCTCAGCAGGATCAGCTTTTCCCGCAGCTCATATTCCACCTGTACGCGGTGCACGTGCATAGAGATTCGCAGGCCCTGCACGACGTCTTCACCGAACAGAACGCGGTGATGCTGCTGCATGTCGAGCAGTTCGATGGTGAAAACGTCGCTCGAGCGCTCGAGTTCCTGACGAGTCATGCAAAGCGGCGGAGGCTGTTTCTGGCGATCCCACCATTTCGCAACCGGAGCCAACACCTGCAAGGCCGCGAACGAGCTGTCGCCCAAGACGCACAACAAATTCACGTTCGACATGCCGGGATGAAAGTCGCCCGCCACTGCCGAGCCGAAGAGAATGATGCTTTCGAGATTCGGTCCGGCCGCTTCGCGAACCCGCTTCACAAACTCGTCGATCTTTTCTTTCTTATCATCAAAAGAAGCCATAGCGTCCTCGCATACTACCAGCTACTGCTCGCGCCGCCGCCCCCGGAGCTGCCCCCACCAAATCCGCCGAACCCGCCGCCACCGCCAAATCCACCGCCGCCGCCGAAACCTCCCCTGCCGCCCCCGCCGAAAATTTGCGAGAACAGAAGCCAGAACAGAACGCTGCGCAGTGGCGTAAAAAGGACGATCAGTATGACGACGACAATTGCGATGACCTCGCCGATCGACAAGCCGCCGCTGGGTTCACTCACGGGTTGAGTGGGAGCACGCGGCTGTGCATTGGTGAGTTGAATGCCCGCGTCTTTCGCAATGACATCGGCGACACGGCTAGTCACCAAGAGCAGGGCGCTGTTGTAATCCCCGCTACGCATCAGCGGGATGGCCTCCCGCTGAAAGCTGCCCACCTTGCCATCCGGCAGGATCGGCTCCAACCCGTATCCCACTTCAATGCGCGCACGGTGGTCTTGTATGGCGTACAGAATCAGAACGCCATGGTCCGTGCCCTTCTGGCCCACGCCCCATTTTTTGAAGAGATCGGCCGCATAACTTTCAATGTCGGAGCCATCGAGCGAATTGACCGTTACGAGAGCGATTTGGGCGTGCGCCCTCTGGTCGATCTGCTGGCAGATGTCGGTGATTTGCGCGGTCGTGCTTGGATTGAGCACGTGTGCGAAATCGTTGACGTAGCCGGTTGGTTGAAGCTGAGAAACCGATTCGGCTCGCGAAAATATGCCCAGTGACCATAACAAGAACGCAGCCAGACACCATCGCGAGCGGAAATTCACACGCAAATTGTACAGGACGTTGGCGAAATGGCCTGTGACCCTCCGCACCAGGTCCGGTTTTCGCTGATCGTTCGTGCGTACTCGCGCACGCAAGCTCATTTCACCAAAGTAATTTGAAGAGATTTCTTGCAAAGAGGATGATGGTCAGCGTGGCTGACTCTGAACATACTCGCCGCTGGCCTCGACTTCCTGTGGACATGCCCGTCCGCGTCCTCACCTCCAAAGGCTTCTCGACGACCGTCGTGGAAGGCCGTGGCACTGAACTGAGCGAGGGTGGGATGGTTTTGTACGCGGGAATCCTGCTGAATCCGGGGGACTTGCTCGAGATCGAGTTCGACACACCCGCTCCGTCGCGCCTGCCGGCGATCGTACGATCCCGCAACGGCTTCTGCTTCGGCCTGGAATTCATCACCCCGCTGCCCGCGTAAGTCTTGTTTTCTTCGGTGGTTCAACACTCCCATGGCGTTGCCGATTGATTTGGTCTAGCATCTCTATGCACAAGGTTAGGCCAATCGGGGGCCGCGCTCTATGTACTTCGAACAGTTCTATCTGGGATGCCTGGCCCATGCTTCATACATGCTCGCTTCGGGTGGCGAAGCCGTGGTCGTGGATCCGCAGCGGGACGTGGAATTGTATATAAAAGCAGCCAAGGTGCTCGGCGTCGCCATCCGTCACATCTTTGAAACGCATTTGCATGCCGACTTCGTTTCCGGGCACAAGGAACTTGCAGCCCGAACTGGCGCGAAGATCTATATGGGCGTACAGGCGGGAGCGACCTTCCCTCACGTGCCCGTGAGCGATGGCTTTGAGCTGAGGTTTGGGAAGGCGTTGATCCGGGTGCTGGAAACGCCGGGACACACGTCCGAAAGCATTTGCCTGGTTGTCACCGATCATGAAGAATCCGCAGCGCCGTGGGCGGTGCTGACCGGGGACACATTGTTCATTGGGGATGTTGGCCGTCCCGACCTGTCGCCTCGGCACACTCCAGCGGAACTGGCCTGCCTACTTTACGACAGCTTGCACGAGAAACTGCTGACGCTTGGCGATAACGTGCTCGTTTATCCTGCGCACGGCGCGGGCTCTCTTTGCGGAAAGAACATGCGAGCCGAGCGGTCGTCGACGATCGGCACCGAGCGGCTGACCAACTATGCGCTGCAGATCAAGAGCAGGGAAGAATTCGTCGCGCAGTTGACCAGCAATCTTCCGGCGCGGCCCGAATACTTCGTCAAAGACGCGGAGATCAATCGCACGGGCGCCGCGGCTCTGTCGGAACTGGCGCCGCTACGGGCGATTGCGCCGGCTGAGTTGAAGACGATGCTGGCGGCGGGGCAGATCGCACTCGATGTGCGGCCTGGAGAAGAGTTCGCTGCGGGTCATGTGCCGGGGTCGGTGAACATCGCTCTGTCAGGCCAATTTGCTTCGTGGGCAGGCACTCTGTTGGGACTATCGGCGCATCCAGTATTGATTGCGGCGTCAGATTCGCAACTTGAAGAGGCTCGGCTACGGCTGGCGCGCGTTGGTGTCGAGGCTCTGGATGGGTATCTGGATGGTGGGGTCGCGGCATGGAAACAGGCTGGGCTTCCAGCGGCGACGATCGCGCAGATCAACGTGGCTGAACTCGATAAACGGTTGACGTCCCATGCTGTGCAAGTGCTCGACGTGCGCCGCGAGCCTGAGTGGGAGGCCGGACACATCGACAACGCGATCTGGTGGCCGCTCGATAACTTCCGCGTCGCTCCGCCAGAGATTGAGCACGATGCGCTGATTGCGGTTCACTGCAAAGGTGGATATCGCAGCATGATTGCCAGCAGCCTGCTGCGGCGGGCAGGGTTCAAACAAGTGATCAATGTCATGGGCGGATTCGATGCCTGGCAGGAGAAGAAACTGCCTATCGTGGGCGGGAAACCGACCGTGGTCTGACCGCTGCCTGTGGAAAAAGTGTTCCTATGGGAACACTTTTATTACAAATATGTACGTACGATGCGCCGCGATAAGCCGCTAACTGCCGCGATAGCAAGAGGTTAGAGCCGGGTGCTTGGGCGGGCTCGAAAACCACGACCTAGGAGCTAAAGCCTGCTTCAATTCTCTCGAAGCGGCACGGCTTTAAGCCGTGCCCTTCCCAAAATCATCCTCTTCCCAAGTCGTTTCACTTCTACAGCTCCGACTCGAGTTTGGCGCCTTCATCCACAACTGTGCGGATCAAGGCTTCTGTCTGATGTTCTGTAACAGCTGGATTCATGAAAGTGAACTTCAGGCACTGACGGTTCCGGACGCGCGTGTGGCCGATCACCGCTAGTCCGCGGTCGAACAAGCGCTGGCGAAGGGTTGCGTTGAACCGGTCCGAATCTGCGCCGGTTTGACTGGGAACGTATCGGAACACGACGGTGCTTAGTTGTGGTTCACAGACGAGTTCGAGCCTGGGCGTGTCGCGGATAACGTTTGCCACATGTGTGGCCAACTCGATCGTTCGGTCGATCATCGCAGAGAGCTTGGCGCGGCCGAGGCTCTGGAATGAAATCCACAATTTGAGGGCGTCGAACCGGCGGGTGGTGAGTAGGGAAGTCGTTACTAGGTTAGGAATGCCTTCGTCTTCGTGAAGTTCGGGATTGAGGTAGTCCGCGTAAAGTTTGATGGCGTCGAAGTGGCGTGCCTCGCGAAGCAGGAATGCGCTGCAGGGGATGGGCTGCCAGAAAAGTTTGTGGAAGTCGATGCCGATGGAGTCGGCGGCTTCGATCCCCTTCAGTCGGTCACGGTGGTGAGTGGAGAACAGCAATGCGCCGCCATAGGCCGCGTCGACATGGAACCATGCTCCCGCTCGTTGGGCGATGCAAGCCAACTCTGGCAGGGGATCCACGGACCCGAAGTCAGTTGTCCCCGCGGTTGCAACAATGGCCCAAGGCATCAGGTTCTGCAACCGAACTTGCTGCAGTACTTCCTGCAAAGCCCCGGGGCTCATACGGAAGTACTCGTCGACTGCAACGCGGACGACCGAATCCGTCCCCAGGCCTAACTGGGACGCGGCCTTCTCGACGGTGAAATGCGCGACCTCGGAACAAAGAATGCGGAGGCGACTGGCTTGGGGCGGAATGCCGGACTTCTGCGCCGACCAGTTCCATTGCTTCAGCAGGAACGCATCGCGCGCCAGCAGCAGGCCCATGTAATTGGACTGGGAACCGCCGGTGGTGAAAGTGCCGTCAGACGTGGCCGGCAGACCTGCTTCAACGCAGAGCCATCGGATCATCTTCTGCTCGACGATCGTGGCGATGGGCGCCTGGTCGAAAGAATCCATCGACTGATTGAGGGTGCTGATCACGACTTCGGCAGCCAAGGCCGCAAGCAGCGGCGGGCAGTGCAGGTGCGCGGCGGTGTTGGGATGGTTAACGTTCACGGTGTTAGAAATGACTGTCCGTAGTGTGGCGGCGATCTGCTCGGACGTGCAGGCGATCTGCGGGAGAAAATCGGCGTCGATCAGTTCTGCGAGAGCGGCGGCATTGTTGCCGTGATAGGGGCGGTCGGACATCCATGTGCAGAGGGCCTGAGCAGCTTGCAAGATCAGGCGGAGGTATTGACTCTTACTCGCGGCGGTGGAAGTCAGAAACTCAGATTCGAACACGCGTGGGTCCTATGATTTGCGCAGGCCCAAGACGAGGGCCACGACTCCGCCGGCGATAAGAACGATTCCAGCCGCTGGCGGCAGCTTCTCGCTATCTTCGGTTCGGACACTGAATTTGGCGTCACCGATTTTGAGTCCGTGAGTTTCGTGGTGAGGCAGTGGTACGACGAAAACCAGAACTCCCAGCACCAACAGCAGGAGTCCGACGCTGGGAAGTGCCTTCATAAAGTCACTCCGCTTCAAGAATCGGGTGGCATCGCCCACCGCGCATTCCGGCAACCATATCCAACTGATCCTACCATCAGCTGCCGCTCGAAGGTCGAATCAGCGGGGGTGACGGGCAGGCGCCTGCGACTGGAAAACGCCTTGGCTCGTGTTTTGTGAGATAACCTGTAGAAGGAATATATGAAGTGGTGGGGAGCGACGAAAGATGAAGACTGAGAAAGTAGCCAACAAATTTCGCGTAGAGAGCGGCAAGAACTTTCGGCTGAAAGATTTCGATCCGGCCGACACGGGACACTGGCGATCCAAAGAACATGCCGAGGAGGTGCTGATGCAGGGCATCGCCCGTACCGCAGAACTGCAAGACAAACTCTATGCTCAGGATAGCTGGGCGTTGTTACTGATCTTTCAGGCCATGGACGCTGCCGGAAAAGACGGCATCATCAAGCACGTGATGTCAGGCGTCAATCCGCAGGGCTGTCAGGTGCATTCTTTTAAAGCGCCTTCGGAGGTGGAACTGCAGCACGATTTCCTGTGGCGTACGACGCGCGTGTTGCCCGAGCGTGGGCATATCGGGATTTTCAACCGCTCTTATTATGAAGAGGTGCTGGTGGTGCGAGTGCACCCTGACATCCTCAAGGGCCAGGCGCTGCCTCCTTCCTTAGTCGGCAAGAAGATTTGGGATGAGCGGTTCGAGGACATTCGATGTTTTGAGCGGCACATGGCTCGGAGCGGGACGGTGATCCGTAAGTTCTTCCTCAATGTATCCAAGAAAGAGCAGAAGAAGCGTTTTCTGGAGCGCCTGGACGAGCCGCAAAAAAACTGGAAGTTTTCGGCCAGCGACATTCACGAGCGCAAATACTGGGACGATTATCAAAAGGCATACGAAGACATGATCAGCAATACAGCGACCGAGCAGACTCCGTGGTATGTGGTACCGGCGGACAATAAGTGGTTCACTCGACTAGTCGTCTCGACTGTGCTCGTCGACACGATGGAATCTCTCGACCTGGCATATCCGAAAGTGGCTGAGGGGAAGCGCAAGGAACTGGAAGCGGCAAAGAAAATTCTCGTGTCCAAAAAGTAAGCGGGCGCTTCGGTTGTGACTGAAGACCAGACGATGCGACGAGGTTAGAGCCCCAGCCCTCTCCTCGATGCAGCCCCGCGCTAGATCCCTCCCTTCGCCTGAAGAACGGCTCCAGTCGGGATGCCCCCATCTTGATCCCGTATGCAGAACACTCGCCGTGGATGCACTTTGCAGGCAGCCTCGGGTCGATTACTATTACAAAATTGTCTACATCTTCCCCGGAGATATCCAACATGGGCCCTCACAGCTTTCGTGCGAACGCGCGCCTGGTTGCACGGTTTGTTCTTGCAGTTGCCGTCCCTATCGTTCTTACAGTTTCCGTCGACGCTCAAACGAAACCCGAGCGCCAATCCAAGGCGGCGAAGCCGGCGCAAGCCACCCAATCCAGTTCCGTCGCAACCCCGGCTTCGGGTGACGCCGAGGACAGCGAATCGACGAAGCCCGAGGACAAAGCCTTCAAGGGGATGAAGTATCGGTTGATCGGTCCGTTTCGTGGAGGGCGGTCGCTGACCGCGGCCGGAATTCCGGGTGATCCGACGACGTACTATTTCGGCGCAGAGGGCGGCGGCGTGTGGAAGTCGACCGATGGCGCAATGACGTGGTCTCCGGTTTTCGATAAAGAGGGAACGTCGGCCATCGGAAGCATCGCGGTTTCGAGTTCGAATCACAATGTGATTTACGTGGGGACGGGAGAGGCGTGCATTCGCGGCAACATTTCCCACGGCGACGGCGTGTACCGCTCGCTGGACGGCGGGAAGAACTGGAAAAACATCGGCCTGCGCGATTCGCGGGCGATCGGCAAGGTGATCATCAATCCGAACAATCCCGACATTGTGTTTGTGGCGGCTCTCGGGCATCCCTATGGTCCAAACACCGAGCGCGGCATCTTCCGGACGACCGATGGCGGGAAGACCTGGGACAAGGTGCTCTACAAGGACGAGAACACGGGCGGCATCGATGTAGCTTTCGATCCGCATAATCCCAACATTGTGTTTGCGGCGCTGTGGCAGGCGCGGCGCACGTCGTGGAGCATGTCGAGCGGCGGGCCGGGCAGCGGGCTCTACCGGTCGAATGATGGCGGCACGACCTGGAAACATCTTGAGGAACACGGACTACCCAAGGGGCCGTACGGGAAGATTGGCATAGCGGTGGCCGCGAATTCGGATCGCGTATATGCGCTGATCGAAGCGCACAATCCGGATGGCGGACTGTATCGCTCGGACGATGGCGGTGAGTCGTGGCAAATGGTGAATCCCGACCACAGTCTGTGGCAGCGTCCGTGGTACTACATGCATGTGATTGCCGACCCTCGAGATGAGAACGTTCTTTACATCATGAACGTCGAAGCTTACAAGTCGACCGACGGCGGGCATTTGTTCAACAAGGTGCGAGTTCCACACGGCGACAACCACGGCCTGTGGATCGATCCGCAGAATACGCGACGGATGATTGCGTCGAACGATGGCGGCGTGACGGTCACGATTGACGGCGGCAAGACCTGGAGTCGCCAGGACAATCAGCCGACGGCGCAGTTCTACCACGTGATTACAGATTCAGCGACGCCGTACCGCGTCTACGGGCCGCAGCAGGACAGCGGGACAGTCGCGATTGCGAGCCGGAGTGATGATGGATCGATTGACCGCACCGACTGGTACGACGTGGGCGGCGGCGAGGCAGGATATATTGCGCCAGATACGCGCGACCCGAATATTGTTTATGCGGCGGATTACCAGGGAAACATCACGCGCTACGACCGGCATATCGGACAGGTGAAGGCGATCACCGAGCAACCGGAACTGTCGGACGCGTACGGAGCCGCGAATTTAGAGCATCGGTTCCAGTGGACGGCGCCGGTGATGCTTTCTCCGCATGATCCCAACACGCTCTATCACGCGGGCGAGCGGTTGTTCAAGACCACGGACGGTGGCGTGCACTGGCAGGCGATCAGTCCAGACCTGACGCGGAATGATAAGCAGAAGCAGAAAGTTTCGGGCGGTGATATCACGCTCGATGATTCGGGTACCGAGTATTACGACACCATTTTTGCCTTAGCGGAGTCGCCGATCACCAAGGGATTGCTTTGGGTGGGAACTGACGATGGTCTGATCCAGTTGACGAAAGATGAAGGCAAGACCTGGACGAACATTACGCCTAAGGACATGCCGGAGTGGAGCCGTATCAGCCAGATCGATCCTTCTCCGTTCGATGCCGGGACCGCGTACGTAGCGGTGGATCGCCACCAATTCGACGATCTGCGTCCATACATTTACAAGACCAGCGACTACGGCAAGAGTTGGACCAAGCTGGGGCAGGGAATTCCCGATAATGCGTTTGTACGTGTGGTGCGGGAGGATCCGAAAAAGCGTGGCTTGCTCTATGCGGGAACGGAGACTGGCATTTATGTTTCGTTTAATGACGGAGCGAACTGGCGTCCGTTGAAGCTGAACCTGCCGACTACGCCGGTGCACGATCTCGTGATCAAGGACAACGATCTGGTTGTGGCAACGCACGGGCGCGCGTTCTGGATTCTTGACGATTTGGCTCCGCTGCGACAATACAGCGACGACATCGCGCAGAGAGATGTTTTCTTGTATACACCGGGAACCGCATATCGCATTCAGGCGGGAGCGGGCGGCGAGCGGCATCCTTCGAAACTGACGGGACAGAATCCGCCCGCGGGTGCGGTGATCTACTTCTTCCTCAAGGATGCGCCCAAGACCGATACAGAAGCGAAGATCGAGATCCTCAATGGTTCCGGGAAAGTCATTCGCAAATATTCGAGCGCGGAGTATAACCACACTGGAAGAACCATTGCGTCCCGATGACAAGAGGCCGGAAAAGGAGCTGAAGCTGGATGCGGGCTTGAATCGTTTCGTGTGGGATCTGCGCTATGAAGAAGCGCATCGTGTGCCCGGCTACTATCTGTGGGAATACGGCGGCGGGGCGCGCGGTCCCGTGGCTGTGCCCGGTCACTATCAGGTTCGGCTGACGGTGGGGACGCAAACGCAGACGGCGGCGTTTGAGTTGAAGCTGGACCCGCGGGTGCACGTCAGCCAGTCTGACCTGGAACAGCAATTTAACCTGCTGCTGCAGACGCGCGATGAACTGAGCCGCGTGTACGACACGGTGAATCAGATTCAGGATGTTCGTTCGCAACTCGTCGGGATTGAAGAGGCGATTGCCGGAAAATGCGAGCACAAAAACGATTGTCAGCGCGGCGGACGATCTGGAGAAAAAGCTGGTTGCGGTCCGGGAAGAACTCGTGAATCTGATCATCAGCGCCAACGAAGATTCGCTGGCATATCCTCCGCAGTTGGACGCGAAGCTCGCTTACCTTGCGATGGATGTGGGAACCGCCGATTCTGCTCCGACGCAAGCCGAGCAGCGTCAATTCGACAAGCTGAAGCGGCAGAGTGGGGAATTGATTGGGCGCTGGGAGGACTTGCAGCGGCGCGATCTGGCGGCGTTTCAGAAGCTGACGGCGGAAGGCAGTCTGTCGACGGTCGTGGTGCCTCCGGCGGGGCGCGCGACCGAGGAGGAGGTGGCGGCGCACTGAGCGGACGTACTCAACACGCACTGGCGGTAGATGAGTAGGGCTGGCGTTTCGTCCGCAGTCCCTGGGGGGCGTCCCGAATTTGTCGAAGGGGCGCCTCGCCCTGGGTCGGGCGCCAGTGAGCTTTTGTATCGCCCCCGATGTTAACTCACCGTGTTACTTCTATTACTTCCGTGCCACTTCGATGGCACCGATGTGCCTTGTTCGAACTCAAGCGCGTTGCTATTGTGCCGATAGAGAAGTTAGTTCCTCCCCTGACGGTTCCGTGAGGTAGATCCGATTGGGGGTGTCTATGCGAAAGATGCATCTGTTCTATGCGGCAATTGGCTTCGCGGTGGCCCGCTGGATATTCAAGCGGCAAGCAATGGCAGTCGTAGACCCAGTCACACGGTTCCGGTCACAGGGGCTTCTGTAGCACGGTTTTTCGGGCTTGGGCGTGCGTCCCGTTGCGCCTCCATTTCGTCAACGCACGCCCATTGCTTTGAACCTCTCTGAAGTAATCGTTACCGACGTTCTCCCTATTCCAGGTTCCTCTCGGAGACCCCAAAGGCATTCACCACAGACACTGAGGACACTGAGGAAACAAAGCAACTCTGTCTCTGTGTAGCTCCGCGTCCTCTGTGGTTATGGTTTTGGGGGGCTGCGCTCCCGCAAAGCACTCCATCACTTCACATATTTACCATTTTCCACTTCGTATTCGACGCGAAAGGGTTTCTGCGCGCGCCGGTCCTGCCAGCCTTCCTGGACAATCAAGCTGTTGGCCTGCGCGAGCCGCTCGGAGGGAAGGGGATGCGAGCGGAAATATCCCTGCAGGCTTTGAATGGCCAGTTGCGAGAGTTCTTCCTCTGGACTCTGGGCGTGAATGACATATTCGCTGTGCAGTTTGCTGAAGCGCCCGAAAAGACTGACCGCGCCGTAGGGCGAGTAGCCACCGAGAACGGCAAGGCGCATGCCCTCGCGATCGGCCTCGAACTCTTCGTCCTTGTTGTAGCCGGCTTCCCAGACCTGAAGCGGAATTTGCAGGAGGGTTCCTACAATGCCGAGGTTCAGGCTGCGTAGTCGAGCTTCGATCTGCACGCGCTCGGCGCAGTGGTAATGGTCGATGTGCTCGATCTCGTGTCCCAGGACGGCTGCAAGTTCGTCCTCGGTGGTCATTAGATCGAGCAGTCCTTCACCGACGTAGACTGGACCGCCGGGAAGAGAGAAGGCGTTCATCATGGCGCGATTGGGTACGAGATGAAACGAGTACGGTAGGGGCCGATGCGCGTTCAAACTAACTGCGCTGCCAACCTGTCGGACATAGCTATCCAGAGCCTTCTCTTCGGTGGTGAGCTTCTCGCCGGGCACGGCGTATTCCGCGGATAATTCTTTGCCGACAGCGATCTCTTCGTCGTCGGAAAGGCGCGTCAGCCGCATGGGTGCACGAGTGAGGTCGCGTTGCGCGTCCGCTGCCATGGCGACGACCGCATTGGCCGAGACCGGCGTAGGCTCGCGCCGCCGCTGGCTGAAGTAAAGTCCAGCAACGCCCACGAACAGCACGGCCACAAATGCGATCGCTCGCTTCATAGAAATTGACGGATCTTCTCGCTGTACTTGGTATACAGGAACGACGCCAGGAACATGGCCACACCGACAATGATCAGCGTGATGTAGCGATCGCGCGTCTCCAGGCCCCACATATCGACCAGCAGAATCTTGCCGAAACACACCAGCAGCAGAATCAGCCCAGTCAACCGGAAGCTGCGTTCATTGATCAGGAAGGCGAAGATCAGGATGGAGAGGCTCTCAATGCCCCAGGAGACGGTGATCATGCCGGCACGCATTTTGAGAGCCAGCATGAGGGTCAGCAAAAGAACCGGCGCGAAAAACATGAATTGCTCGGGATGGCGAACGACGGCAGTGATCCAGTTGCGGGAGGGCTGCGCTTTGTGCCGGTCGCGCCACTGATAGGCGAACGGCAGGCATGCCAGCAGGACGGCGATGGCGGAGCCGAGGACGCTGATTCTGCCGACCCAGTCCGTCCCCGTAAAATAACTTGCGCCGAATAGGTTGTGCATTACGCCGCGGGTGCAGGCTCCCAGCGTAAGAAGCAGGGCCTGATGCAGAAAGATCGGACGATCCAACCAGAGTGCTGCTCCAAAAAGAACGAAGACCACGATCGCCCAGGCCGTGACGAGCCACTCGTTGGCAAACTGGAAATACAAAAGGGCGACGACGCTGCCTGTGCCGAGGTAAGCGAGCAGCGTATCGAAATGCAAACTGCGGTCGTCGCTCGCACTGTGTTCTTCAGGACCTAACTGTGCGTAGACAAAGAACAGGATTAGCGTGATGGGCAGCACAGTGTACATTCGGGGACCCCAGAACTGGCCGGGATTTTCCGCGGTCAGGTTGGAAAAGAAAATTCGGCCAAACGAGGCGGCCAGCGCCACGTACGACTGAAAGCGAAATTGCCGGATCTTGCGCCACAGACCGTATTCGAACAGGACCAAACCGAATACAGCCCATCCCACGGCCACACTGAGCGGCTGCAATTCGTACCACAGGAGCAAAGAAACCAGGGTAGACGCGGCCCAGGAATAGATGTGATGAAACTCTCGTTCGCGGAACTGTTCGGGCAGGCGGATGACCCGCGATAGCGCGTAGAAAACTACCGCGACAAGCGAGAGTGAGAGCAAGCGGACGCTGATGCCATGCCATGTGTCGACTACGTAGAGATTGACTGTCACGCTGCGTGCCATGGTTAGGGCGGCGAGCGCATGCGCCTGCCAGCCGAGGTCTTCCAACTCGAAGCGGTGGTCCACCAGCGCCAGCACGAGAGCAAATACAGCCCAAACGGCGGCCAGCCATCCGCTCGGCGCTTCACGCCACGCGAGGAATGCGAGCAGGCCGGTAGCGGCGAACGTGTGCAGGTAAGCGACCGCACGGCTGGATTCGGAATTGGCTGGAGCCGATTTTCGCGACAGGAAATAGAGGCCCGCGGCGACGAGCGAAATCGTTAGCAGGCGCAGGGAAATGCCCTGCCAGAACGGCTGCTCCAAGTCCAGGTTAAAGGTGAAGGCGCGAATGACGGAAGCAGCCGCAACCGCATTCGCCTGCCATCCAAGTTGCCGGTATCCAATTCTGCGCATGACCAGCGCAAGCGCGACAGCAAATGCAATCCAGGAAACCACGATCCAGGGGGCAGGGCCAGCTTCGTAGAGCACCCAGGCCATCACGCCAGTGGCAGCCCAGCTGTAGGCAGCCCGCCCAAGATTCACGTGAATTGCATTCGGCACACGGATGCGCCGGGCAATCCAATAAGCTCCTGCGACGACCGGCAATGCTGCAAAAGCGTGAAGTGGGATGTTGTGCCATCGTTGGGCGCCGGATGGGTCGGCATTCAGCGCGGCCAGTGCCGCTAAGACTCCCAGCACGTGTATATGCCACGCCAACACCGGGTACTCGATCTGCTGGCCAACTTCGAGGAGCGCCACGGCGAAGGCGATGGCCGCGAAGGGCTGCCAGAGTTCCGGGACTTCGTAGTAGATAAGCGCGGTGATGAGCGCCGTACCGGCGAAGGCAAACATCCCACGGAAGAATCGTTGGTTGGAATCATCCTTGCGGGTACCAGAATACTTGGCTGTTACATAGAAGGCGGCCGCGAGAATGGGCAGGGTGATGAGGCGATTCTGAACGTGCGTGTACTGCGCAACCTCACTGTGCAGGTTGACCACGGCAACTCGGTACAGAGCTAATACGCCGAGGAGGCCGTACTGCACTTGCAGGTGGACTGAATTCAGCTTCTGTCCGAGCACGGCCAGAGTCAGCATGACGCCGGCAAATCCGAGGGCAGTCCAATCTCCATACAACAGGGCCCAGGCAGCCGCCGCTGCCGCGAAGCCACCGATATAGGAGTGAACGGACATCAATGGTGAATCGGGCGGATCGGTGAAGAATGGCCTCCACCGCTGGCCCACAAAAAGCGCGTTCAAGTAAAAGACGAAAGCGCAAAGTGCGAAGATGGCCCCGGAAGCCACGAGGACGTCTTCACTGGCGCGTCGAGCCGCCATCAGTTCCGGAAAATCGATTCCGACAAGGTGCAGGCCAACCAGGAGCCCGACGAACAGGCCTAGTCGGCGAAAGACCACTTCGCTCACCCTGACTCCGGCGGCGAGAAGCACTTCGGCGCCGATCAGCCAGAGGATGACCGGATTGTTATTGGAGCCGCGGAACGGCACGGCCGCCACCATGAGCGCCGCACCCAGTACGGTGAGGACGACGAATGCTTCGCGGCGGCGTTTGATGATCGGAAGTTGTCCGATGCTGAATTCGACCGCGCCGATAACCAGGAGCGCGACAAACGCCAACTCGGGGTGCATCGACTGGAATTTCATCGTCCCAAGGAGCAGCAGAGTGTTGAGCAGCGCCGCCATGGTGGAGACGTGCTCGGCCTGCATGGATTTTGGCTTGCGCACAACGTAAGAGATCCGGTAGGCGATCCAGTAGAAGAAGAGGATCGCGGTGCTCGCCTGATATTCGGGAAAAGCGCGTCCCTGCGCCCCGCCCGGGCCGAGCAGGCGATAGAGCCAGTAAATATGATTCGCGTAACTCGACAGGATGCCGAAGACTTCGAGTTCGAACCATCCCATTTTGATGACGATCCCAACCAGTCCAACGGCAAGAATCACGCCGGAGGCAAGGCTGTACACGGTGTCGGTGCTAAGCGCGACCGTGCCGTAGGCCAACAAGAACGCCATGCCCGTCACCACTTGCGATCGATAGCGCAGGGTGTGGACGACCATGGCGAGGGCTACGGCCAGCATGCAGACGAGATCGGTGCCCTCTGAAGTCATCACCCGCATCGCCTGCACGTGATTCATGGCGTAGGTGGTGAAGAACAGAAGAGCCCATCCTCCGCCGATCATGGTGTGGCCCAGGAGGCGATAGCGGTCGTACTTCTCGGAGAAGATGCCGCCGCCGAGAAGTGCGAGCGAGACGACGAACGAGAGTCCAACTTTGCCGGCCGGGCCAAGCTGGCCGAGTTCGTAAACGCCAAACAGAGCAACTCCAAATACGACAAGAACGATTCCGAGTTTGTTGAGCCAGTTCTTGCCCAGGATTTCTTCCAGCGCGAACACGGACTTCATGCGCTGCTCGGCCGTTGGCTTGTGAGGCTGAGCAATCGGCACCGACGGACTGGATGTGTGGGATGCGGGCGCGCGAAACGCAGCGTGCGGCGGTGGTGCGGCGACACGGGCGGCGGGCGGCGGTGCAATCGCGGCTGATGTCGTTGATGCAACCGGGGCAGCAGGGCGTGGTGGTTCTGGAATCCGAGGAGCCGCCGGGGGCTGCGCAACTGGTGCCGCTGGCTTCGATTCGATATGGAGCGCGGCGGGCGGCGCAGGGACAACCGCGGGTAAAGCTGGTTTTTCGTCTGCGTTCGTTACAGGAGCCGGATTCGGCGCAGGTTTCTCAGGGAGAGGATGATCCGACTTCGCGGCCACGGGTGGCGCGGCAATCGGGGGCTGCACCTCCGGTCTCTGCTTTGCGGCAATAACCTCTGGGACCTTCTCGACCACGGGCGGCTTCGGTGCGATCGGAGTTGCAGGGAGCACAGCCGGTTCGACCGGCCTCTGCACCGGCTGAACGGGGACGGCAGCCGGTTCGGTAGGTATTGCAGGATGCGCGGCGACAGATGTTTCCGCGGACCCGGCCGGTATTCGCGACAATGCTTCCACCTGCCGCTTCAACTCCATGAAATCGCGGCGCAGGCCGTCCGACACCTCCATGCTGAGCTCAGTGAGCTTGAGGAGTCGCTGTCGAATTTGGTGCTGCCGCCAGAGGAGGTAGACGGTGACAAACGGCGTGGCGATGGCAAACAACGCGAACACTACGAGCAGGAGTTCCACCTTTGGCACTCTCCCGTATGTACGTGATTCTGTAAGCCTCCATAGTAGAACGCCGTTAGTTGTCAGTCTTGCAATTTATTCCCTGTGCAAACTCCAAAGTTACTAGCGTTCGTCTGTTGTAACTGGATTCGCGAAGGGCTTCATGACAAGATGTGCAAAACCCCAAGAATTGCAGGAGTTTGTGAGCAGTCTATGAGCCAAGGGATTGTCATGCCTGAGGTTGAACCCGCGATTACCGAAGCGCCCGAACCGACCGTACTGCCCTTGAGCGCATTCAACCCGGGATGGCGGCGTGGATTCTGGTCGCTCGTCATCACGCAATTTCAGGGCGCCTTCAACGAAAACGGGCTGAAGAATCTGGTGGTCTTCCTCATCCTCGGAATGGCGATGAAGACTGCAGATCGAGATCGGCTGGTCCTGGTTGTCGGAACTCTGTTCTCCGTGCCGTTCATTCTATTCTCGATGACGGGCGGCTTTCTCGCCGACCGTTCAGCAAGCGCACCGTAACGATCGGGACAAAGTGCTGGAGATGGCGGTGATGGGGCTAGCCATCGCCGGATTGGGCTCGCAGAACCTTAATCTTGAAATGGCAGCAGTCTTCTTGGCGAGCACGCAGGCAGCGTTGTTCGGTCCATCGAAATACGGATTGCTTCCGCAGCTTTTACCGGAGCCTTTGCTTTCGTGGGGCAACGGAGTGCTGGAACTCGGCACGTTCCTGGCGGTGATTGCGGGAGGAGTGTCCGGCGCTTTCCTGGCTGACTTTTTTCAATCCCATCAGGGATGGTCGGGCCTCATCTTTCTGGGTCTGTCATGCGTCGGATTGCTCTTCAGTCTCGGCATCACCAAAGTTCCGCCCGCGGATCCCAGCAAGACGTTTCGCGCGAATCCGATTGGCGATCTATGGGTGCAGATGCGGCTCATCCACAAGGATCGCGTGCTCTGGCTGGCCGTACTGGGCAATACCTATTTCTGGTTCCTAGGCGCGCTGCTGACCGCGAATATTGTTTTTTATGGCAGCGATGTTCTGCACATCAGTTCGACGCGCACGGGAATTCTTCAGGCCGCGGTCGCGATTGGTATTGGCTTAGGCAGTCTGACTGCCGGCTATCTCTCCGAGCGGCAAAGTCGAATATGGCTTGATTCCCCTGGGCTCGGTCGGCATGACCGTATTCGGGATACTGCTCTCGGGACAAAATCTTTCCTTCGTCCATGTGCTGGCATTGCTCTCCGCTTTGGGCTTCTCGGCCGGATTCTTTGCTGTTCCCGTCAATGCGTTGATTCAGCATCGCCCCGACGAGAAAGACAAGGGCGGCGTGATTGCGGCGGCGAACTTGCTTTCTTTTGTCGGAATCGGGGCTGCGGCCGGAATCTACTACGTATTCCAGCACTACACGCACCTGAGCCCGCCGGCGATTTTTCTTTCTGCTTCGCTGATGACCGTAGCGGCGACCGTCTACGTGCTCTACCTGCTGCCCGATGCCCTGCTCCGGTTGTTGCTCTGGATCGCGACGCACACGCTCTATCAGAATTCATCTGCAGGGGCGCGAGAACGTTCCCGCCAAGGGTGGGGCCCTGTTAGTTCCGAATCACGTTTCAATGGTGGACGCTGTCCTGCTTGTCGCTTCCATCGATCGTCCGATTCGCTTCCTGATGTTCAAGGGATCTTACGATCATCCGCTGGTGAAGCCGTTTGCGAAGATTATGGGTGTGATCCCGATCTCGTCGCAGCTTCGCCCGCGCGAGATGATTCAATCGCTACGCACCGCGACACAGGCGTTGAAAGACGGCGAAGTCGTCTGCATCTTTCCCGAAGGCCAGATGACGCGTATTGGCCAGATGCTGCCGTTCCGCCGTGGCATGGAGCGGATAGTCAAAGGCGTGGACGTGCCGATCATCCCAGTGAATCTCGGAGGCGTGTGGGGGTCGATCTTCAGCTTCGAGCGTGGGAAGTTCCTGTGGAAACTGCCGCATCGGATTCCGTATCCGGTCACAGTGACGTTCGGCAAGCCGATGCCTGCGACGACAAGCGCGCAGGAAGTGCGGCAAGCCGTGCAGGAACTCGGCGCCGAGGCATATCAGTTCCGCAAGCGCTACATGCGGACGCTGCACCGCTCTTTCGTGCACACGGCGCGGCGCCATCCATTGCGCTTTGCTATGGCGGACGGCCGCATGCCGAAAGTCACGTTCGGCAAAGCTCTGACCGGCACTGTCTTCCTGGCGCGGCGGCTCCGTTCGGTTTGGCAGGATCAGAAAATGGTTGGCATCTTGCTGCCGCCCTCGGTTCCGGGCGCGATGATTAATCTAGCTGCGCTTCTGATGGGGAAGGTTCCCGTCAATCTGAACTACACAGCATCCAACGAAGTGTCTGGCGTCTTGCGCACAACAATGCGAATTGAAAACTGTCATCACTTCGAAGGCCTTTCTGGAGCGCGTGCATCTTCAGGTGCCGGCACAGGCGATCATGCTGGAGGATCTCGCAGACAAGCCCGGTTTGCTCGAGAAGCTCGGCGCAGCGCTGATCTCCTGGCTGCTGCCTGTGCGGCTCATTGAGAAATCGGTCGGGGCGAGCCGCAAGACCAGTCTCGACGACATTGCCACAATCATTTTCTCCAGCGGCAGCACCGGCGATCCCAAGGGCGTCATTCTCACCCACTACAACGTCGCGTCGAACGTGGAGCAACTGAATCAAGTCTTCATGCTAGGGCGGAACGACAAGATTCTCGGCATTCTGCCGTTCTTCCATTCCTTCGGTTTTACGGGGACGCTTTGTCTACCCACGACGATCGGAATGGGAGTGGTGTTCCACCCCAGTCCGCTGGAATCGCGGGCCATCGGCGCGCTGGTCAGTCAGTATGGAGTCACGTTCCTGCTGGCGACGCCGACATTCTTGCAGGCATACATCCGGCGTTGCGAGCCGGAAGATTTTGGCAGCCTGCAGTACGTGATGGCTGGCGCGGAAAAACTTCCCGAGCGCACTTCGATCGCCTTCGAAGACCGCTTTGGCCTTCGTCCGCTGGAAGGCTATGGCTGCACCGAATGTTCTCCGGCCGTTACGGTCAACACGCGCGACTTCCGCGCGGCGCAGTTCCGGCAGGTAGGCGCTAAGCGCTCCAGCATCGGGCATCCGCTGCCGGGAATCAGCGTCAGGATTGTCAATCCCGAGACGCTGGCCCCCGCGCCCCTCGGGGAATTCGGTTTGCTGCTGGTGCGCGGGCCCAACGTGATGCAGGGGTATTTGAATCGTCCAGAGAAGACCGCTGAGGTCTTACATGACGGCTGGTACAACACGGGCGACATCGCCACTGTGGATGAAAACGGATTCATCCGGATCACCGACCGCCTGAGTCGCTTCAGCAAGATTGGCGGCGAAATGGTGCCGCACATCAAGGTCGAGGACAAGCTGCACGAGCTGAGCGGATCAACCGAACAAACTTTTGCCGTGACGGCGATTCCCGATGAGAAGAAGGGCGAGCGGCTGATCGTGCTGCATACTCTGCCGGAAGACAAGTTGGAAGCGTGCCTCGCGCTGCTGGCGAAGTCGGACTTGCCGGCGCTCTGGAAGCCCCGGCCCGATCAGTTCGTACATGTGGACCAGTTGCCCTATCTGGGCACGGGAAAGCTTGATCTGCGGCGACTGAAGGAGATCGCAACGATAGCCATCGCGTGACCAAGCTCAACGACTGCTGACAGCCTCCAGCGTGCTTCGATAGTTGTCCCCAGTGGGGCCGGAACCCTGATGTGCTTTGACGAATCCGAGGATGCGCTTCCTTACCTCGTCCCCTTCGGGAAAATTACGGTCGGTCCAGAAGCGCTGGGCCGGATCAAAGTAACCGATGCGCGCCAGAAATGATGCGCCGTAATACTCAGCGTCTTCGTGCGAGCCGTCGGCAATGTTCACTTTGAACGAGCCATCCGCTTGCAACGACTCATGCAGGCACCAGGCCAGCATGCGATCGATCTCTGCCGACATGGTTTTTTGTTGGGCCGCTGTTGCCTGGGCCCATCCATAGTGAAATAACGCGACCACGTCCATATTGTTGTGATTCCAGAACTGTCCCTTCCAGAGCCACCCTGCCGGATAGTCGAAATCCTTGATGGCAAGAGTCGTGTCGAGAACGCGTGGCATATCGGGAACTTCCCCCTTGAGATACGAGACCACGTGAAACGTTAAGCTCAGATCATCAGGAAAATCTTCGCGGCCATCACGGATGTAGCGTTCTCCCCAGTATCCGGTTTCCGGATTGCGATAACGGTGCAGCACGCGGTCGAGCAGGGCATCGCGCAGGGCCGGATCGACCGTATAGTTCTCCGGCTTGCGTCGAACCATCATCTGCAGAAGCGTCGCCAGAGTTTCGTTAAACTCACGCTCGTGATCGATGCCCGTGTGGCGCACGTCAGAAACAGAAAGGGCATCGAGATAAGCGGTCAGTTTCTCAGAGGTGGAAACCCGGCTTAGAAAAGCCGGTAGTGGATGCGGCGCTGGTTCGTCACCGGCCTGCGCTTCGAGATGGTCGTACGTGGCATACAGCTTCAAGTACCACTCGACATCACAGGATCCCCATAGCCCCTCAGCATCCGCCTTGTCAGACGATGGATGGCCGATGCTGGCCTCAAGATCCTTTAACCGTGCGTCGATCAATTTGAAATCCGCCGAACTGATCAGCAGGGACTCCAATTCAAATAGAATCTGATGTCCGCAGGCAGTCTTTGCACCTTTGGCTTCCTCGTCAAACATTTGTTTCGCGAGGACATAAGTGCGGGCGACTCGTGGCTCGCGTTCCTCTTTGTAATGAGAATCGAATGCAACAAAGTCCTGCTGAAGCAGCGCGAATGCGTCTCGATCCAACGTTGACTGGTGGGAAACCTGCGAAGAAGACGCCGACCCCAGGAGCGCGAGGATACCAACGAGAAGTCGCATGGCAGATTTATACATCATGATTCCGACTCGCGGTTTTGCCGGGCTCGCATGCTAGACTAACCTCAAATTCCAGCAACTGAGGACCTCATGAAATTTGGTGTCATTATCTTTCCCGGTTCGAATTGCGATCACGATGCCTACTGGACGATCCAGCATGTCGCCAAGCAGCCTGTCACGTTCCTGTGGCACGAATCGCATGACCTGGAAAACTGCGACGCCATTATTGTTCCCGGGGGCTTCGCCTATGGCGACTACCTGCGCACGGGTGCGATCGCGAAATTTTCGCCGGTCATGGAGTCGGTCCGCAAATTCGCCGACGGCGGTGGACTTGTCCTCGGGATCTGCAACGGCTTTCAGATCCTCTGTGAATCGGGTCTGCTGCCGGGCGCATTGATGCGGAATGTTGGCCTCAAGTACGTTTGCAAGCCCGTACAGGTCCGCGTCGAGAATGTCGAAACGCCCTTCACAAGTGCATGCGCCCAGGGGGAAGTGTTGACCATTCCCATCGGCCACATGGAAGGGAACTACTTCTGCGATCCCGCGACTCTGGAAGAGCTTCGCAAATACAATCGAATTGTGTTCCGGTATTCCTCGCCGGGAGGCGAAATTACGGCGTCGGCGAATCCCAACGGCTCGCTGGATAACATTGCGGGAATCTGCAGCCCCGGAGGGAACGTTGTCGGCATGATGCCTCACCCCGAGCGTTCGGCCGAACTGGAACTGGGCTGCACCGACGGAGGGAAGGTTTTCCAATCGATGGTCGGCGCTATGGCTAATCGTTAGCCTAGATCCGCTGAATCCGCTCGCCTTGCCACGCCCCGCAAAATTTTCTGGTAATCAACAGGCTTCCGGTATATCTTCGTGCTTCTTCTCCTGTAGCACGGGCCCCTAAGCCTAATCGTGTTTCACATGCACACGCGGGGAGGCGTGTCTCTCATGACACCGAAGCAGATTCTTGATTCCTTTTCAGAAACGTTAATGCGGGATGAGCGAATTCTCAGTGCTCAGGAACGCACATTCGTTGCCACTCTTCTACAACATGCCAAAACCGCTGCCGGCGAGAACCCAGAGACGCAAGCGGCGGTTCGAGCGGTGATCGCGTCGGCAGTGGGTGAAACCGTAGCGCAGCGAGCTTTCGCGGTGCTTGGCGGAAGCATCGTGGAACGCATTCTGGAGACCGGAGGAGTACCGCTGGGAGATTCCGCTGGAATGCGGACGGCGGAGTTCTACACCGGACCGCGACCTCCCAGCCCGAATCCTCCAGGTGAGCCGCTGCGCACCATGACAGACCCGCAGCCGCCATCGCATACACCAGGAACGCCGCAACCGCCGGGAGTAAAAGCTCCACCTAAAGAGCCGCACCGGCCGATGCGCGACAATCCGATTCCGCCGCCACCTCCAGATCCGCAGCCGCCCAGTCGCGTTCCGCAAAAGCCCCCGAGCGGCCCCATGCGCGATACACCAGTCGTTCCGCCTCCCAGGGATCCGCAACCGCCGACTGGCGTTCGGACCACTGTGGTTTCGGAGACAAGGGCAGCTGTCGCGGAGCGTCCTGCGGTCTTGCCTGCGCGTTGTGTTGTTCTGGATGAATTCCTCGCTCCGCAGGAGCTCGAAAATCTCATGCGATTTACCCTCGAGCATGAACCTGACTTCATTGCCAGCGAAGTCGTTTCTCCTACTGCAGATGGCGGTGTGATCAACTACGAGCACCGCCGGTCCCTCGTGCTGATGGACCTTGCTCAACATCAGGATGTGATCCTGGAGCGGATCAAGGCCGCATTACCGCCGATATTGGACAAACTTGGGATGGAGGAATTCTCTATTACTGGCGTGGAAGCCCAAGTCACGGCCAGCAACGATGGTGACTTTTTTCACTTTCACAGCGATAACGGGAGCGATCGGGTGGCGTCGCGTTATCTGACCTTCGTGTACTTTTTCCATCGCGAGCCCAGGCAGTTCGAAGGGGGCGAGCTGCGAATTCACGACGCGCGGCTGGAAGATGGAGCCTACGTCAGCGCGGGCAGTTACCAGGCAATAGTTCCGCGGCAGAATCAGATCGTTTTCTTCCCGTGTGAACTGCTGCACGAAATCACTCCGGTGAATTGCGCTTCGCAGCTCTTCGCCGACAGTCGCTTTACACTGAACGGATGGCTTCGTCGCTAAACAACTCGGCGTGGATAGAGTGGATGACAACCCTGATGGGAGGAGTGTCGCGACACACCTGCGCGGCGACATTTCCTCCCGATCGCTTCTATTGCCTGCTTGATGAATTACCTTTGCATTTGCTTCCGAGACACGCCCTCAGGTCGAGGTCTCAGCCTACAGATCGAGACAAACCCTTCTATCTGAATCCCGATTGCATTTTGTCCAGTGGCTGGCGGTTGCCGGACGAGTTGACGACGCAGAAGGAACTGTTCTCAGCGTTTGCGCTTCAAGGAACCGTCGCTTGGGTGCGATCCCCGGCAACCGGGAGATTGCTTCCGTTTTGGTTGGGCCCGCAACTGGAAGACGTCGTGCGAGGCCTCCGCCCGAATGAACCGGTGTCCTCGTCTTTTCCGGACAGCGCGTTTCGGTTGTTGAGGGCTGCGAATATCCTGATTTCCAGCGATTGTGTCGGACAAGGTCTTGGACCCCGTCAGGCCGCGGCCCCACAGCCGCCGACCAGATCAGAGATCCGGTCCCACAAACTTTTCCGAGAGAAGGGGTACGCACCGCTCCGCGGCTTGATCCACCCGTTTCATATCGCAGCGTTGCGCCGTTACTATCGCTACCTGATTCGCACCGGGTCGATCCATCTGGGCGATAAGCAAAGTGCTCGCCGCTATGTTGCCTACAACGAGCCCGCGGCGCGCTTCTTCCACCATGACATTGCGGCTGCGCTGAGCTCCGTGGCGGGCGAAGTACTCAAGCCATCCTACGTCTACATGGCTTCCTATCTGAATGGAGCAGAACTCAAAAAACATACCGACCGCGAGCAGTGCGAGTTCAGCATTACGCTCTGCCTGGACTTCTCCCCGGAGCCGTCCCTGGAGACTCCGTGGCCGATTCGACTGGATACGCCAACGGGTACAGTCACCGTTTACCAGGCGTTGGGAGACGGCCTCGCTTACCGGGGAACTCGCCTGCCGCACTACCGCAGCCCGCTCAGCGACGGGCAGACATCGACTTCAATTTTCTTCCATTACGTTGGAGTGGATTTTGCAGGATCGTTGGACTGATTCGGAGGAGCGATACTGTGCCTTACTGCAATCCCGAGATGAGATACAAGGACGACAAGGTCTGGTTATAGCTGTAGGCAAAGCGCGTGCCATCGCGGGATATGACGACCGGAGCGACATTCACAAGGCCCGCAGGAACGCCCGGCCTTAGTTCTTGGACCATCGTCTCTTTCCCGGTTGCGATCTCCACCTTGTAGATCTTGCTGGGGAACTCGCCAAGGTGATATCCGTACAGCAGAGAACCATCCTGCGACCATTGCGCGGGATTAAAGGTTGGCCCCAGGTTCGGCAGAAGTCGAGGCGTCCCGCCATCCAGGGGATAAAGCGCCATGGATCGGTTCGGCCCGATGCCAAGAATGTAGCGGTTGTCAGGTGACAACGGGCCACATGGAATTCCCTCGGGGGTTACGGCTTTGGCTCGTCCGCTGGATACTTCCACGACATAACAGCGCGGAGCGTGGCCGGTCTCATTGCCATTGACAGCAATGCCCTGCCCGTTGGGCAGGAAGCGCGCCCAGCCATTTTGCAAGTGCTCCAGGCCGCTGACGTCGATCTGACGAGGCTGCCCGGCACCGATGGGCAGAAGCGTCAACTGCGCTGCCCGGGTGGATATCGAGATCGCCGATTTTCCATCGGGTGACAGCCCGCCCGCGCTGCCTTCTCCGAGCCGGATAGGAAGGGAGCCGTCCACCTTGCGGATCACCACCGCGTATCCCGCCCCGGCCGCTTCACTCGCGTCCTCGAACACCACGTACTGCCCGTCGGACGAAATATCCCGCGGGGAGTTGAGGTCGTGCCAAGATAGATCCACGTCCTCTTTCTTGTCGCCCAGAGTGCTGAAAGCCATCGCCAGGCGCTTGGAGTTCAGCGCAACCAGCACTCGCCCGTCCGCACTAATGTCTTGCAAGGTGATCGCCATGGGTAAATCGAGCACAGCACGAACCTTTCCGGCGAGATTGACGGCCATCAGGTTCAGGTTGTTTCCTTGCTCAATCGCCGTGAACCATATTTCCTTCCCGTCCGGGCGCCAGGCGACTCCGTGCTCGGAATCCCATTCGGAGGTAAGCGTCTTGACGTGCCCGCCCAGATCGGCGACCGAGACCACCCCGCGATTGTCCCAAAGCGCCGGATGATCCATGAATGCGATCTTATCGGCGTTCGGGGAAAAGCGAATGTTGCTAATCCAACCTCCACTCTGATACAGGACTGTGCCGATTGGATATTCCAACCGGCTGTGTCCGTCCACGTTGTGGACCACCGCGAGTTTCCCCAGCCGGTCCCAATCGGCCCAACGAACGTCTGCCTCTAGTTCTTTCGGAGAGCCTCCGGCCAGAGGTGCGCGAGCCAGCATTCCGTCCACCGTTTCGAGTTGGCCGTTGTGCGTACCACCTAGGACGACTGCGAGTTCGTTGCTGGGAGAAACGGCCAGCAGATTAGCGGCTTTCAGATCAAGGGGCTGGGCGAGAAGGGAATTCCCGACCGTCGTGAAAAGCTGCACCGCTTTGCCGTTCCACGCCGCGCTATACACGATCGATTGACCGTCGGGCGCGAAACGCGCCGAATAGACCGTGCCGGACTCAAACGTCAAGCGTGTGTAAGACGGAGGCGGAACCGGAGCGCGCAGCAACAGGATCAACCCCAGCGCGATGGTGGCCGTGGCCAGTACTGCTACGAGCGCCCAGGGGAACTTTGCCGGCCCTCGATTCCAAAGCCTGCCCGGATGGTGGCCCTTGAGCGGAGAAGACCCCGCTAGCGTTTGCAAGGCGAAAACCAAATCCTTGGCGGATTGAAACCGGTCCTCGGGATCCTTTTCGAGACAGTGCTTGACGATGTCCTGGTAGCCGGCGGGAATCGACGCCTCATCCAGGTTCGTGGCCGCAGGTTCTTCGCGCAGGACCGCGGTGATCGTGTCGACTTCCGTCTCACCGCGAAACGCCCGGCATCCCGCCATCAATTCGTAAAGAATCGCGCCAAAGCTAAAGATGTCGCTGCGGTGATCCACCGACTGGCCGCGCAATTGCTCGGGCGACATGTAGGCGACGGTGCCGATCACGGCTCCGTGTTTGGTGACAGTCGTTAGGCTTTCGATGGAACGATTCTCTTCGCCGGGCGTCTGGAGCTTGGCCACGCCGAAATCCAGAATCTTCACGCGGCCGTCCTTCGTGAGAAACAGATTCTCTGGTTTCAGATCGCGATGAACGATGAGCCGCTCGTGAGCTGCGGTAAGACCCTGTGCGATCTGAAGAGCGTAGTCCGCGGCCTCCCGCATCGGAACCGGGCCTTCCGACAGCCGTTGGCGCAGGTTCTTTCCCTCGAGCAGTTCGGTGACGATGTACGGAACAGTGCCCTCGAACCCCACGTCGTAGATTGCAAGAATGTTGGGATGATTCAGGGCAGCAGCCGCGCGAGCTTCCTGCTCGAAGCGGCGCAAGTGATCAGGGTTGTCGCTGGAGGCAGGCCGAATCAACTTCAGGGCAACGTCGCGGCCCAGCCTCTCGTCGCGCGCGCGAAAAACTTCGCCCATCCCTCCGGCGCCGATTTTCTCGAGGACCCGATAGTGCCCGACGACCTGGCCAGTCATTAGTGATAACCCGAGCGCGCTTTGACATGGCATGTTAGGTGCGTCGGTGGATACAGTCAAGACCACTAAAGGTGCAGTGGAAGGGGATACTTCGAGTCACGTCGGAAGGCGAATATCGTAGCTGAATATCGTAGTGCGATCCGGCCCGGCCTCCGTGCTATAATTCGGGTTCGCCTGCATACCGTACCGAGGCAAGCGTTGTTGAGGTAATCTTGATCTCCTCTGAAGGCGAATCCTGCGCCATCCATAGCTCTTTAAAGAAAGATCTTTAGATACGAGGTCGAACCATGTCCGGCCATTCAAAATGGGCCACAATCAAGCACAAGAAGGGCGCGCTCGACGCCAAGCGCGGCAAGATTTTCACGCGTCTCATTAAGGAAATCAGCATTGCCGCGAAGAACGGCGGCGGTGATCCTGACTCTAATCCACGCCTGCGCGGTGCGATCCTTGCCGCCAAGGCCGAGAATATGCCCGCCGATAATATCAAGCGGGCGATCCAGCGCGGCACGGGTGAATTGCCCGGCGCCACCTATGAAGAATTCTCCCTTGAAGGCTACGGGCCCGGCGGGGCCGCGGTGTTGCTCGACATCAACACAGACAACCGCAACCGTACCGTGAGCGAAATCCGCCACGTCTTCGGCAAGAACGGCGGCAACATGGCCGAAGCCGGCGCGGTTTCGTGGATGTTCCATAAGAAGGGTGACATCCTCGTTTCTAAGTCTGCTGCGAAGGAGGACGATTTAATGAACATCGTTCTCGAATTTGGCGGCGAAGACTTGAATGATGATGGCGACAACTGGGAAATCCTGACGGAGACCTCCGCCTACGAAGCCGTGCTGGAAGCCGTTAAGAAAGCCGGCATCGAGCCTGTATCCGCCAGCGTTGCCATGATTCCTCAGAACTACATCAAGTTGGAAGGCGCTGCGGCGAACACCATGATCCGTTTGATGGAAGCGTTCGAAGAGCACGACGATGTGCAGAACGTGCATTCGAACTTCGACATCGATCAGAAAACCTTGGAAGAAGTTGCCGGATAGTTTTGCCGCAAGCTACGATAACGGGCCGCCCTCGGTTTGGGCGGCTTTTGTCGTTACCGTTCGATTCTTGGGTTGGTGACGCATTCCGCTCGCCGAAGTTTTCAACACGTTCGTGGAAAATGCTGTGGAAAAGGCACAATGCGTAGTCGTAAGTGGTTCACCCATGAGGTGCTTCACCACTTTGCACTAGACGGAGTGCTGGCGCCTTTGAGGTAGCACTCGTGGACAAATATTCTTGAAAGTCCGACTCGACAAACTTCTTGTGAATCGCGGTCTCGCCGGTTCTCGTGAGCGCGCGCAGGCGCTTGTGCTTGCGGGCAAGGTTCTGGTGGACGATCAGAAAACCGAGAAGGCGGGCGCGCAAGTATCGGCGGAGTGCGTGATCCGATTGCTCGGCGAGGATCTCCAGTACGTGAGCCGAGGTGGGTTGAAATTGGAGCGAGCGCTCGATCACTGGAACATTTCGGTCGCAGGCAGAGTCTGTCTTGACGTGGGAGCGTCGACCGGCGGTTTTACCGATTGCTTGTTGCAGCGCGGCGCCGCGCAGGTCATCGCGGTCGACACCGGCTATGGCCAGATGGATTTCAAGCTTCGCCAGGATAAGCGCGTCCGGCTGCTGGAAAAGACCAACGCCCGCTACCTGACCCGCGATGCAGTCGGGGTCGCCGCGGACTTCATCGCCATGGACGTCTCCTTCATCTCGGCAACTCTGGTGCTTCCCGCTGTCATTCGCGCAGCGTTTCCGGACTCCCCGGACGATCGCCCGGGACGACAAATCGTCGTGCTGGTCAAGCCCCAGTTCGAAGCGGGCAGGGAATATGTGGGCAAGGGAGGCATTGTGCGCGACGAGGCGGCGCAGCTCGCGGCGGTCGAAAAAGTGAAAGCCGCCGTGCAGAGTCTGGGCGCTACCCAAATCGAGACCATCGAATCGCCTATCCTCGGGGCGGAGGGCAACCGCGAATTTCTGCTCTACGCGATGTTTTGATCCTCGGTGTTACACATGGTCCCCGATGTTCCCCTTACTTGAGTTTCTTGAGCCGATTGGCCGAGTTGTGTACAGTCAAGACATCATCTTCAAAATGGAATTCGAATCGGTTTTCTCTTATGTTGTGTGCGCTCTGGCGGCGCTGGTCCTGGCCTGCGTCCCGGCAACGGCTCAGGTGAAGCGTCCGGCTACATTGGCCCGGTTGAGCGGTGTGGATTCCGTGATTGAAAAAGCGATTGCGGAGGGGAGTGTCCCGGGCGCTGTGCTGCAAGTCGGACACGACGGAGGAGTGGTTTATCGCAAAGCGTACGGTAGTCGCGCGCTGGAGCCCCATCGCGAGCCGATGACGCTGGATACGATATTTGATCTGGCATCGCTCACCAAGGTGATTGCGACGACCACGGCGGTGATGCAACTGGTGGAGCAGGGCAAGGTGAGAATAAATGATCCGGTCGCGAAATACCTGCCCGAGTTTGCGCAGAATGGCAAAGAGGACATCACGGTACGGCAGTTGCTGACGCACTACTCTGGGCTGGCGCCGGACCTCGACCTGAAAGAGCCCTGGGAAGGGAAGGAAACAGCATTCAAGTTGGCGTTTGCCCAAGCCCCCGAGACCGTCCCGGGATCGGGATTCGTATACAGCGATATCAACTTTATTACGCTCGGCGCGCTGGTGGAACGCGTGTCGGGAGAAACGCTCGACGCGTATACGACGAAGCACATCTTTACGCCCCTGCAGATGACGCGTACGCGGTTCGTGCCTCCAGCAGCGTGGCGCGCGAAGATTGCGCCGACGCAGTATGACGAAAACGAACACATGCTCCGGGGAGAAGTGCACGACCCGACGGCGCGGCGGATGGGCGGAGTCGCGGGGCATGCGGGACTATTCTCCACGGCGGATGATCTGGCGAAATTCGCGCAAGCGCTGCTGAATGGCGGCGGCGGAATTCTGTCTCCGGCCACGGTGGCGAAGATGACACAGCCGGAGCAGCCTCCGGATGCCCCCGTGCTGCGCGGGTTTGGGTGGGACATTGATTCTCCTTTTTCTTCCAATCGCGGCGACCTGCTGCCGGTGGGATCGTTTGGGCATACGGGTTTCACCGGAACATCAATTTGGATCGATCCCACGACGCAGACCTACATCATCCTGCTGACCAATGCAGTGCATCCGCGCGGAGGGAATGCGGTCGTGTTGCGGTCGAAGGTGGCGACGGAAATCGCGGCTGCCTTGGCGTTGAAGCCCTCCGTGCAGGAAGCCGCGCGCTGGAAGAGCATTACGGGATACAACGAGGCCTTCAGCGCGGAGCGGCGCATGAGCGCGCGCAACGGCACGGTGAAAACTGGCCTCGATGTGCTCGAAGATCACGGATTTGACCTATTGAAGTCCGCGTCGGGCAGAAAGCGTATCGGCTTGGTCACTAATCAGACGGGAAACGACGGCCAAGGCCAGCGCACGATTGATGTCTTGGCGAAGGCTCCTGGAGTTTCGCTCGAGGCGATCTTCAGCCCCGAGCACGGAGTCACTGGCACGCTGGATACGACGGGCATTGGCAATTCGCTGGACTCCGCTACGGGCATTCCCGTTTACAGCGTGTATGGAGGGACGGATGCTGCGCGGCGTCCGCCGGACGATGTCATGAAGACGCTCGATGCAGTGGTGTTTGATATTCAGGACGCCGGAGCGCGGTTCTACACGTACGAGACGACGCTGGGATATTTCCTGGAAGGCGCGGCGAAGGCCGGCATTGAGTTGATTGTGCTGGACCGGCCAGATCCGGTGACTGGATCGTTTGTGCAGGGTCCGATGTCGGACGCGGGGCATGAGAGTTTTACGAACTACTGGCCCGTGCCGGTTCGGCATGGGATGACGATGGGCGAACTGGCGAAGATGTTTAACGCTGAACGCAACATCAATGCCAAGCTGACAGTGGTGCCCATGGAGGGATGGCAGCGCGGAGACTGGTTCGATTCGACCGGGCTGATGTGGGTGAATCCTTCTCCAAATTTGAGAAGCGTGACTGAGGCTGCGCTGTATCCCGGAGTCGCGCTCATCGAAGGAACCAACGTTTCTGTAGGACGCGGGACGGATACTCCGTTTGAGTTGGTGGGCGCTCCGGGGATGAAGGGTAAGGAATTGGCCGCGTACCTAAACACGCGCGGGATATCCGGGGTTCGGTTCGTTCCGGTGACATTTACGCCGACCACAAGCAACTATGCGGGAAAGACCTGCGAAGGCGTCAACATTGTCGTCACGGATCGCAACGGATTGGATGCTCCGGAACTGGGTATTGAACTGGCGGCCGCACTGCGCAAGCTGTATCCGGCGGATTTCAAGATCGAACGCATGAGCGAGCTCCTGGTGAATCAGAGTGCGTATGACGCGTTGATCGCGGGCCAGGACCCTCGCAGGATCGCGCAGGATTGGCAAGAGGGGCTGCAGAAGTTTGGTCTGATCAGAAAGAAGTATCTGATCTATTAGCCGCCGCTGTGGGGGCTACCTAGACTAAGGTTCGAGAAAGCTCTATTCGAGTCCCGGAGGATCTCCGGGATACAGCGACATGTGATACTCGCCGCATCTGCAGGAGTCCACAAACTCGAAAGTCGCGTTCTTCCCGATGCCATCAATGTATCTATAGCGCCAGTCCTCCCAATCGAAATTCGCGGGTGTGCTCTCGGTCGTCTGCGGCGACGTCGGCTTGATCACTGCCGGGTGTTTCTCAATGCTGTCAGGTGGTCCGAACATGATGTAAATGCGCCCCCGATCTGTTTTCCATCCAGGAACGCCGGCGGCGAAGTGAGTATTCGCGTAGGCGAGCCGCCGATAGTGCTCTTCTTTGTAGGAGTTCCGGGCCGAACCCGGAACCGGGTTTCTACTTTCCCAGAATTCAACGATGAACGCATCTCGCTCCTTATCGCTCAGAAGGTTCTTGAAGTCAGCGCGTTCGTCGTCGGAGATAATCCAGCGCACATCCTCATTGAGCCATTTCTTGTATACGTCCGTGACGGTGGGGTCGAGCCATCTGCGCGGGGATCGCGGTACGGGATCTTGCCCTTGGCTCGCTAAGAGCAGAAAACAAAGCGAAGCAAGAAGCAGGAATGCAAAGAGGCCATTTCGGCGGTAAGTCGAGTGCATAACGCTACTCCCGGATGGTCGAAATAAGAGAACTCAATCGTAAATCGTAGGATGCACGCGAGCAAGTTCCGGTTCGCCAGGGCAGCTAGACGAGAGGAAGCCGCATCTCAGGCTGATAGTTGCGTAGCCTTCTCGGACGAATTACGCTTATCGAAGATCAACGCTCGGATCACGTGGGGAGGGCCAGATGCGCACAATTCTAACGATCCTGATGGTTTCAGGCATGGCGTGGGGACAGGCTGCGGAGACAACGAAGCCGGCCGATGCTGGCGCCCCCGCGGCGAGCGCGGCACAGACGAGTTCCCCTGCCCAGGCAAAGGAGCCACCCGCATCTCCGGCTGGGAACAATTCGACAAACGCTCCCGATCCGAATCGACCAGTCATTCCCGCAGGGACAAAGATTCCCCTGGCCCTAAAGCAGGCGATCTCGACCAAGAACGCGCGCGAGGGCGACTCCGTCTATGCCGAGACCACATTCCCCTTCGTGGTGAATGACCGCATCCTGATCCCTGCCGGAACCTACATTCAGGGGAAGATCATGCACACCGAAAAAGCGGGCCGGGCTGGGTCGAAACGCGCCGAGATTCTAATTCACTTCACGTCCATGATTTATCCGAGCGGATACACGGTGATGCTGCCCGCTTCAGTCGAGAATACTCCGGGAGCCGAGGACAAGGGTGTGAAAGACCAGGAAGGAACCATCCAGGCAGACAACGACGCCGGCAAGCGGCTCGAAGACGCCGCGAAAGGCGCAGCCGTCGGAGGGACGGTGGGCACGATCGGAGGAGCAGCAGCCGGAGGCTACAATGGCGCGCGTTATGGTGGCCTCGCGGGACTGGCGGGCGGGGTCGCGTGGGCGCTCCTCAAGCACGGTCCAGATGTGAAGCTCGAAGTGGGTACTTCGATCGAAATGGAGATTCAGCGCCCGATTTCGGTCGATGCGACGCGGATCCAGGTGGCGCGGGCTACGCAGTAGGTCGGCTGGTCGTCGGTTCATTCCTTCCGGCATAAAGGTCCAAACTCATGCATCCGTACTGGTAAACTGCCTCCATGCGGCGGGCAGACGTGTCGGCGATGCATGGAATTTTCAACTCCCTTTGTCCTCGCTGCCGCACGGGAAAGATCTTCCGAAAATCGGTTTGGTTGTTTCCGGGCATGCACGAACGCTGTCCGGAATGCGGCCTGAAGTTCGAGCGCGAGGACGGGTACTTCCTCGGCGCGATGTACATCGGCTACGGGCTGGGTGTAGGCGCGATTGCGGTGCTCGCGGCTTCGGTGTGGCTAGCGTTGAAGTGGCCTTTGATGAAGAGCGCGGTGGCCGGAATCGTTTTGTTTCTGCCGCTGGTCCCAGTTCTAACCTGGATGGCCCGCGTGCTGTGGATCTACCTGGATCAGGGACTTGACCCCGATCGGAGTTGATTCGTATCGCATCCACCAGCCGGGCATCAAGCCAGATACCCTTTCGTTTCCGCGATTTGCGCGCCACCTTCTTCTCGCTGCTATACAATCCGCGGTAGGAGTGTTCTTCGCACTCTGATCGTGGAGGTGCCTGTGGAAGCTTTCGGGTTTGGCTTTACTACCATCATCATCGTTATTGTTGTTATTTACATCCTCAGTTCGATCAAGATTCTGGCCGAGTACGAGCGCGGCGTGATTTTTCGGTTGGGCCGTCTGCTTCCCCATGCCAAGGGGCCCGGCGTGACCCTGGTGTTTGCCCCGGTCGACCGGATCGTGCGAGTTTCACTGCGGCAGGAGGCACTGGAAGTTCCGCCCCAGGACATCATTACTCGCGACAACGTGACGCTGAAAGTGAACGCAGTTATATTCCTGCGCGTCATCGATCCGAATAAGGCCGTGGTGGAAGTTTCAAACTACGTGTATCAGACCTCGCAATTCGCGCAGACTACGCTGCGGTCGGTGCTCGGGGAACAGGAACTCGACGAACTCCTTTCGCACCGGGAGAAAATCAATCTGCGTCTGCAGAGCATTCTCGACACGCACACCTCGCCTTGGGGCGTGAAAGTCACCAACGTCGAGGTCAAACAGGTCGACATGCCGGAGTCGATGCTGCGCGCGATGGCCAAGCAGGCGGAGGCCGAGCGCGAGAAGCGGTCAAAGATTATTCACGCGGAAGGCGAATTTTCGGCCGCGCAGCGACTCGTGGACGCCGCGCATTTGCTGGCGACTGAGCCGGTCAGCGTGCAGTTGCGCTATCTGCAGACACTGACCGAAATCGGAGTCGAGAAGAATACAACGGTGATCTTCCCGGTTCCGGTGGATTTCTTCTCGGGACTGCAGAAACTATTAGGGCAGGGCAACCAAGAGGCGCCGGCGAAGACGGCGTAGGACCGGAGACGATCAAGCTGCGCGCCTGAATTTGGTGAGGTTGAGTCATGGCTTCGTCACAAGATACGGAAATTACACTGGGCACAGGGAAGCTGCTCGTGCTTTTCTTCGGCCTTGTCGCGATTTGCGCGCTGTTTTTCGCGCTGGGATATTCGCTCGGCCGCAAGGCGGAACCCGCGGTCACTACGGCCAGCGCAGCTATGACTCCGCAGAGCGCGCCAACCACGACGAAAGCCAGCGGTGGGTCTACCGCAACACCGCCCATGACGTTCTACAAGTCGGTGGAGCAGAAAGATGCCAGTCCTGAACTGACGCCCGCCACCGACACGAAGGCGGACACCGCGGCAGCGGCCGCTGCGCCGAATCCTGGGCCGACGGCGCCAGCGACTCCTCCTGACCCGACGACGACCTTGCCTACAACCGGATACTTCGTGCAGGTAGCGGCCGTCAGCAAGCAGGAAGATGCCGAGGCGTTGGTCGACGCTCTCAAGAAGAAGACTTATCCGGCGTTTGTAGCGGCTCAAATCGCCACCGACCAACTGTTTCGGGTGCAGGTGGGACCATTTTCCGACATTAAAGATGCGGAGGCGATGCGCACGCGCTTGATCTCAGATGGGTACAGTCCGATCCTGAAGAAGTAGCCGCCCCTGATGAGCTGGTTTTCTGCCGCTCGCGCTCGCTGATGGACCGCAATCGCTGGATTCCAACCGAACTGCTACATTGACACCCATCGATTTTCGGGGTATTCCTAATCCATCCATGACATCGACCGAAGCGTCACTCGACCGGGCGCTGCACGCCATTGCCGACCCGACTCGGCGAAGAATCCTGCAAGCTCTAAAAGAGGGCGAGGCTGAGGCTAGAGCCGCTGGGCATAAACCTGCCGCGACGGCGCCATGCCTCTGCGCAGGAGACATTGAAGAGCGCGTCCAGTTGTCGCAGCCCACCATTTCTCACCACATGGCGATCCTAACCAAGTCCGGTCTGGTGGAGGCGACCAAGAAAGGGCAATGGCGCTGGTATAGGCGAAACGAGAAGGCGATTCGGGTGATGGTGAAGACCTTACGCGGGAAGTTGTGAGAAGCTGTGATGTGTGCCGCGGGCACCGCGCCCGCGAAGCGGCGACCGGAGGGCGATGTCTCTTGCTCTTACGGCGTACCCAGTGCCCATTTTTCCAGATCTCCCGTCGAACGCAGGACTCCTACCTCGCTGCGCTCTAGTTCGAAGGTTACGTCTTGCAGGGTGATGAAGCGTTCGCTGACTTGCGAACGACCGTCATCAAGATCGTGCAGGGTAGCGGTGCCGGCGTCCATGCGCGTTTGCACGGCCGTCAGATTCTTCTCGGCGATTTCGTATTCCAGTTGGGCCACGTCGCGCGCGGCCTGCATTTGCGCCACGGAACGTTGCAGGCGCAAAGTTTCTTCCGATACCTGATTTTGGGCGGCTTCCGCTTGCTTCGTCGCTTTCAGGGCTTCGGCATCGGCGGCTTGCGCCCGGGAGCGCTGCGAGGCGTTGAACAGAGGGAACCGGATATTCACTCCTACGGTGGCGTTGTTCTGCTGGAAGTTGTTGGTCACGCAGAGAAACTCGCCCAACGCAGTCGTGCAGGGTTTGGAAGGGATGTAGTAGTTCTGATAATTGTTGAACTTTGACAGCAAGGCATACTGCGCAGCGAAATCGATGCTCGGCCAGAGGGACTTGTGTTCTCCCTGCGCGCGAAGATATTGCGCCCGGGCGTGCTCGACGGCGGCCTGGATGGAAGGGTTCGAAGCGCCTGCCTGCTTCGGGACGTCCGGACTGGTGGCTGATGGTGGGGGCGCGGGGATCGAGTCTGGATCGGTCTGAATGTTCGCTGCGAGCAGGCCGGTAAGTTTGGCAAGATGTTCGCGGAGGACATCGGCCGCTCCTTGGGCTTCGGCGATGCGCAACCGGATACGAGCTGTGGAAAGACGGGCGCGGGTCCCCTCGATTTCGCTGTCTACGCCTTCCTTGACGCGCTCCGTGACCGCATTTTGTATTTTGTTGGCATCGGCCTCCGCTTCGTGCAGCTTAGCCAGGCGTTGTTCCCACTTGGCGAGTTCGGCATAGCTGAGGACAGCGTCCTGAATAATCTGGTTTCGCTCGTCTTTCGACTTCAACGAAGCAACGGCAGCATCGGCCTTCGCGGCGCGGATGAAATCTTTCAACGCGGGATTAAGGAGAGCGGATTGAGTGTTGATGTTAAAAAGCGCCGGAGCCGATCCCTCGAGGGCAAGAGGAAAGCCATAGGAGTAGCCGTATCCCGCGCCGGTGGCGAGTTGCGGTATGTAGTTATTGTGCAGTTCGCGATAACTGGCGTAGGCTCGCTGCTCTTCCGCGCCGGCGATGGCCACGCCGGTGGCGTGAGTCAGAGCAAGTTCGACGACGTGCTTGAGAGAGACCGGTTCGGCCAGCAGCGAGGTCGAGAGCAGAATGACTGCCAGGCTCCACTTTGCGGCGTGCGCATGACAGCACGAAGTTTTCATTGCGTCCCCTTCAGAGCGATCTGGAAATGATTTCACGAGTAATTTTGATGCCAGCGAGATTTTAAATGTCAGGCAGGCGCGGTGGAGCAGATTTCGGAATGCCCATCATGACTTCCGATAAGATCCTCACGTCTCCAAATGCGAGACGAGGGGCACGCGCTCACGCTCAAACGTATTCAATGTTCGATCCGCTTCAGGTCTTCCTGTGCGCGCGGGTCGTTCCGAAAGAGCGCGAGGGCGGCGCGGAATTCCTCGGCGGCAGCGCGTGGGTCACCTTGCTTCTCGAGTACCTGGCCCAGCATGTCATGCGCTCGAAAGGCCGGCCCTTCCTCGACGGGTGCGGCCAGATAGCGTCGTAGCAAACGTACCGCCATGGGATAGTCGCGGCCGGTACGCAGCAGGAGACTCGCGCCGTCCATCAGTGCGTCGCTGCGATCCACCGGGCTGGACTCCATGGTGCGCAGCGCCTGTTCCATTTCGTTGAGGCGGTTGCCTCGGAAAAAGAAGAGAGCTAATTCGAACCAGGCACGCGCATCCGAATGACTCGCAGAGATAAACGCACGATATTCGCGCTCAGCGACGACGATGTCTTTGTCCTTGGCGGCGATGCGCGCCAGGATCCAGTGCCCCACTCCCGGATTGAAAGACATAAGCGCATCGGCTTGGCCACGGGCTTTGTCTTTGCCGCCGCCAACAATGCCCGGAGCTTCAAGGTAGAAGTCTGCGAGGTCCGCGCGCGCTTCCCAACTCTTGGGATCCAAGTCGACCGCACGTTCGAATGAGGTTCGGACTTTCTTAGCCAGCCCTGCAGCGGAAAGAAATCCTGCGCGGGAAGCCTTTTCTCCATAAACGCGGCCCAGCCACAGAGAGTACAAGCTCTTCTGAGGATCGAGATTCCGTGCTCGCTCACACTCGGCGACGCCCCGGTCCCACTCACCCGCCATGAAATAGGCGCGGCAGAGCAGGTTGTACGATTCGGCGGCGTTAGGAGAATGCTGGATCTGCTGTTCCAGGGTCTGAATCGCTTCATCTACTCGACCGGCCGCCAGCAGGCCTTTTGGATTGGCAGACGCACGCGCAGATACGAGGGGCAGAAGATAGAGGATAAGCGAGAAAAGGGTTCTGAATCTCATTCGGTGTGCGAGCCAGCTGCCTTCGACGGAAGTGGCGACTCTTCCCGCTAAGGAATCACCTTCACGGCCGCACCATCGACGAGCGGCTTGTCCTCGGCGGGCAGAGCGACCAAGTCGCCCTCGGAAAGGCCGGAGGTGATCTCAACGCGGGTCAAATTCTGCAAAGAAAATTCGATGGACTGACGTTTCAGGTGGTTATCTACGATGCGGAAGACATAAGGCTTGCTCTCATCGATGCGGAGAGCGTCGCGCTCCAGGGTGAGAACGTCGCTGTGCTCCGCCACCACGATCGTGACGCCGACATTCACGTTGGGCAGCAGGCGCAGATCTTTATTGTCGACCGTGCAAGTCGTCTCCCCTACATTTCTAGAGACGCGCAATCGAACCGTCGACGGCACTGTGCTGAGAACGCCGTACCAGGTACGCCCGGGAATGGCGTCCCAAGTGATCTCGACTTTCTGTCCAGGTTGGAGTCGACCGATATCCGGTTCGTCCACAAACGCTCGCACCAGAACATGCGAAAGATCGGCTTCCTGCAAAAGCAGTTCGCCAGCTTGCACAAAAGCTCCTTGCTTGACGGGAAGCGAATAGACGATGCCGTCAAAGGGAGCCACGACGCTCGATTTCCGAAGAGCGTCTTCGGCGGCGTCATAGGCCGCTTGCGCTTCCGCGCCTCGCGCCTCGACTTGCGCCGTTTCCGGCTTCGAATACCGATCCTTCTTTTTTTGTTCAAGCAACTTTACGTCCGCTTGAGCGTGCTGCAAGGTTTCTTCCGCCTGACGAACCTCTCCCGGAGAGGCGGCGCCTTCCTGCTGCAACCGGCGGAAGGCGTCCAGGTTGTGCTGGGCCAGATCGCGGGTGCTGCGCGCTTTAGTGAGTTGTGAATCCAAGGTCAGAACTTCTTCTTGCGTGCCGCCGGTGGTAAGCGCGGCTTCATTCGCCTGCGCGGTTTTCACCTGGGCCTGGGCGCGCGCGGCCTGTGATCGGATGTCGACGTCATCCAACTGAAACAGGAGTTGGCCCTTGTGCACGTGGTCGCCTTCCTTGACCAGCAGGTGTTTCACTGTGGTCGCAATGGGAGCGTGTGCTTCGAAATTCTGAGTGGGCTCGACTTTTCCGTTGGTGGAGACCAGACTGCGGATCGGGCCGCGCTGCACTGGGACTGCTCTCACTTTCAGGGGAGTCTGGTGAAGGTAAGAATACGTTACCGCCAAGACAGCTAGCAGAGCGACGACGAGCCAAAACCACCGACTTCCCAATGGTGCGTTCGAATTTTTGGTCGATGCCAACCGATTGTCTTTCAGGTTGCGGCAGGAATATCTGTAAGGGTTAATTTACCATTCCGACGGCTGCGACAGATACCCAGGAGCGCTCCAATCACGGTATCTGTTTGGATGCGGGCCGCGCGGTTTCCTCTTCACTGGCTTCGGCCAACCTTAGGCAAACGCTACAATAGTAGAGATGCCCAAATCGCCCCGTTATACACCTCAGCACGCGGCCGCCGGTCTCGATGGAAAGTTTCCCGAGATCGAGACGTGGCCAAATCAATTTCCCGGATACGAGATCGTGGTGGATGATCCCGAGTTCACATCGGTATGTCCGAAGACGGGGCTGCCGGATTTTGGTGTGTTGGCCATCCGATATATGCCGGATAAGAACTGTCTGGAGCTGAAATCGCTGAAGGAATATCTGCAGTTCTATCGCAATCTCGGGATTTTTCAGGAGAATGTGGTCAACCAGGTTCTCGCAGACGTCGTGAAATGGGCGAAACCCGTGTGGGCTGAGGTACGAGGAGAGTTCCGTCCGCGGGGCGGGATTTCCACGACGATTGTGGCGCGATGGCCGCGGCCGGAGGGAAGGAGAACCGACTGACGAGCTCGGTTGGTCAGCGGGATGCGTTCGCGGCACGTGGTTGGATGCGCTCAATCTCATCGGCTTGGTTGGCCATCACTCGGCTGACCTCATAAGCGCTTTGCAGATTCAGCCAGAACTGCTCAGTTGTTCCGAAGAAACGCGACAATCGGACAGCAGTATCGGCGCTGATACCGCGCCGCTCCAGCACGATGTCGTTCACGCGAGGAGCAGGAACGTGAAGGCGCTTCGCCAACTCGTAAGCGGAGATGCCGAAAGGTTTAAGAAATTCTTCCCGCAGGACCTCACCGGGGTGGGCCCTCCAGTGCGGCGCGCCTTTTCGTTGCATGTCTTCGTTTCCCATAACGTGAACCTCATTGAATCTCTAGGCTGCTGATGCCTCAGTGATAGTCCGTCACTTCGACTTCGAACGCATCGTGCCCGCGCCATACAAAGCAGATTCGATATTGGTCGTTGATCCGGATTGTGCATTGCCCCTGCCGGTCCCGCAGCCTCTCCAGTCTATTTCCCGGTGGTTGCTTCAGATCCTCAAGGGCTACAGCAGCATCCAGCATGGCTAGCTTTCGCCTCGTGACGTTTGCCGGAGGCGATCCACGAGTCTTGCCTGTTTTCCAAATTTCCGCCGTCCACTTGTCGGCGAAAGCTTTGATCACTTGCTTATATTAACGTTAGTCGTTAATATCGTCAACCGTTAATAGTCGCTACGGAGTTTTCGTTCGCCATGCTATATTCGCTGGACCCATATTCGTTCGACCCGTGGCCCAGACTGATCTCCAACCCCGCACAGCGCTGATTGTCCTGACGGCGCTCAATCTGCTCAACTATGTGGATCGCAACGTTCTGTTTGCAGTGCAGCCGCTGGTGCAGGACGAATTCCACCTGACGAACGCGCAGATCGGATATCTGACCAGCGCTTTTCTTGGCTTCTACATGATTGCGGCGCCGTTTGTGGGGCCGCTGGCGGACCGCTACTCGCGGAAGCTGATCATCGTGCTGGGCGCGCTGTTCTGGAGCGGGCTCACACTGCTCACCGCCGTCACGCACAATTACACGGAGCTGCTGGTCCGGCACACACTGGTGGGAGTCGGCGAGGCCACCTTCGTCACGATTGCGCCGACATTTGTGGCGGATCTGTTCGCGGAAGAGAGGCGCGGGCGGATTCTGGGAATCTTCTATCTGGCGATTCCGGTGGGATCGGCGGCCGGATATTTGCTGGGTGGAAATCTGGCGCCGCACTATGGCTGGCGATTTCCTTTTTACATCGCTGCGGCTCCCGGCTTCGTGCTGGCGCTAGCAGTTCTTTTTCTCAAGGAACCGGAGCGCGGGCAGTTTGATTCGCTGACGGAGACGCCGGAGCGTGGGACCATTCTTGGTCTGGTACGCAATCCAGCCTTTCTGACGTCGACGCTGGGCATGGCGGCGATGACCTTTTCTCTAGGCGGCATTCAGGTGTGGATGCCGAAATTTCTTTTCAGCGAGCGCGGCTACACGCTGGAAGGCGCCAACTTTTCGTTCGGGATCATCATCGTCATTGATGGCATTCTGGCTTCGCTGGCGGGCGGATGGCTCGGCGACTATCTGTTGCGCCGGATGAAAAGTTCCTACTATCTGGTGTCGGCGGCGAGCATGTTGCTGGGCGTGCCGGTCATGATCGTCGCCCTCTTCGTAAAGGGGCCGCTCATGATTCCGGCGATCGCGGTGGCAGCCTTTTTTCTTCTGTTCAATACCGCTCCTCTGAACGCGGCGGTGATCAATTCGGTGGGCGCGCATATTCGCGCGACGGCGCTGGCGGTGAATATCTTCATCATTCATATTTTGGGGGACGTGCCTTCGCCCACGATGATGGGATGGGTCGCCGACAAGCGCTCGCTGCAGGCGGCATTTATTCTGCCGGTGATCGCGATGGGCATCTCCTCTGCGATACTGTTCTATGGGATGAGATTTGCGCCGCAGGTGCAGGTCGACGGGCAATCGCACATCAGCCATTGAAAACGCAATAACATCAAGGAATGGTTTACTTTTACTGGATTGCGGGAACAATTCTCGCACTGGCATGGTTCTCCCGCATTGTGGATGCCGCCCTTGGCATGCCAAGCGTGGCCGACGTTTCTCGACCAGAGTGGGATCGGAATCCCGTGTTGCCTGCGGGGAATCCCCGTGTTTCCATCATCGTTCCCGCCCGAAATGAAGAAGAGAGCATTGAGCAGGCGCTGAATACGCTGCTGGCACTCGATTACGACAACTATGAAGTGATCGCCGTCGATGACCGGTCCACCGATCGGACGGGCGAGATTATGGAACGGATTGCGGCCAATCCCCGCTTCTCGCAAAAGATGCGAGAAACGGGGCACCCTTCTTCCTTTCCGAGACTTCACGTCGTTCACCAAACTGAACTGCCTGCCGGCTGGCTGGGAAAGACTCATGCTATGTGGACCGCGGCCAACCACGCCACTGGAGACTGGCTGCTCTTTACTGACGCGGATGTCCTGTTCCAGTCCGACTCACTTCGTCGTGCGTTGGCGTATGCCGAGAGCGTCCCCGCCGATCACGTAGTGCTGTTTCCGCGGATGATCATGAAGCGGCCCGGGGAGTACATGATGATCGCTTTTTTTCAGACGATGTTCATGTTCGGACACCGACCCTGGAAGGTGGCCGATCCGAGCACAGATGATCACATGGGCGTAGGCGCGTTCAACCTGGTGCGACGAAGCGTGTATGATGCAGTGGGAACGTATGAAGCCCTGCGGATGGAAGTTCTCGACGACATGAAGCTGGGCAAGGTCGTCAAGCAGGCAGGCTATGCCCAGCGCAACGTTTTCGGCGGAAATCTGATTTCGATCCGCTGGGCCAAAGGGGCGATGGGCATCGTCAATAATCTGACGAAGAATTTTTTTGCCGTGTTGTCGTTTCAGTGGTGGCGGACCGTGCTCTCGGCGTTTGGACTGCTATTCGTGAACTTAGGGCCATTCCTCGGAGTTTTTTGGGCTCACGGGTGGGCCCGGGTTCCATACGCGGTCGCTCTAAGTTCGATGTTTGCGATTTACGTCGGCATGTCGTGGAGATCCGCTGTGCCAGCCTATTACTTTCTGCTACATCCGCTCAGCACAATGCTCTTCACCTACACCCTGCTTCGATCGATGGTCCTGACGCTACGGAACGATGGGATCGAGTGGCGAGGCACGAAGTATCCGCTGGCAGAACTGAGGAAGGGGATGGTGTGAGCAGACGACGAGGGAAGCGCGGGGCCCGGCGTGTCGGTGATTCATCCAATTGTGAAGGGGCGGCCGATGCAAAGGCCGTCGACGCCTGAAATAAGGGAGTTAAAACAATATAGTTGACATGGCAGGTCAGTCGGCCTGCAATAGTCAGCGTGAACGGGGTACATGGGATTCTGGTTGGCTTGATTCTCGGTCTGCCAATGCTGCTGGCTCGAGCAGATCGCCTGAGGAGAACTCCGCCGCTATGTCCGACCGCGTACAAGCGGGCCTACGGGGCCCGGTAAAATCCAACACGGAAGAGAGCACTCACCCGAATATAACGGACGCCGTCGGCAAGGCTTTGGACGTCCGCTTTGAACACACAACGGTATACGATCCCGATGGCCGCATACAGAGCACCCGTAGCCGCAATTCTGATGGCTCACATTGGGTAACGCGCTACGAATATTCCAATTCAGCTCAGTTGCTCAAGACCACCTCAGGAATCGAAGGACAAGCCTTGACCGAAACTACTTACTCGTATGATCGACAGGGGAGGCTCGAGACGATTACGACCGATAACAGAAGGGAGACCCCAGTATTTTTTCGTTACGACGAGCATGGAGGAAGAAGCAAGGTGCAGACCTCACGTGCATCGGACTACCGTCCCAATATGGCGACGGGTGGATCCCCGTTTGAGGCTGCTGACACGACGCCGAATCTACCGGGCGGAGGGACCGCGACCACAATCTACGATGAACACGACAGGCCGAGGGAAGTTCAGGTGCGCGATATCAACGGTGAGCTGGTAAACCGCGCATTACGCAGGTACGATGCACAAGGGCACGTCAGCGAAGAAAAGCAGGTTTATGACAACCTTGTGACGATGTTTCCTCCGGAAACTCGGCAGAAGCTGCTGAACGACTCAGGTCTCTCGGCGGACCAGTTAAGGCAGAAGTTGCATGCGCAGCTTACCCAAATGATGAAAGGACAGGCCGGATCCTACTCGGTTAACTACCGCTACGATTCCGAGGGCCGTTTGATCCACACCGCACGGAGAATTTTCAACCGCGAAGACGAAATCGACACCACGTACAACGAACATGGGGATACGGAATCTGAGATCACGCGCAGCGCGCCGCCTGAGGCAGAAAATGAATCCCCTCCTTCGGGGCCTCCATCTTCCTACTCCGAGACCGATATTCCTATCAATATGATCAGCACGGAAATTGGATGGAAAAGACCGTTTCATACCGCGCCGGATCTGACGCTGCATTTCAGTCTTCAACTGTGATCAAGCGGTCGTTGACCTACTACTGACCGATCGGCAGCTGGATTCGTTCGACACACCCAGCTGTTGCAATCAAGTCGCCACCTCCAATGATCCCCCGGCGTTCGACAGACATGTTCTTCACACTGTCTGAGCCATCCTACGGCTGCTCCTCGCCCTCCACACCATTGCCGTAGGTCGCGGTTGAGTTCGGCACAGCCTTGGTCTTGGCTGGCTTCTTGGCAGGCCGAAGGTGGCCGGCGCTGTAGTGGCCGCGATTTTCGACGTCGTAATTCTTGGGCAGCGGAGGGATCATGGCGGCGCCGCCGGTGATCTGGCCGACGCGGTTGAGAATTATTTCCGCGCGCCCGTCGTAGAGTTTAACTGCCCCATGAATTTCAATGGTCCGTCCCTCAAGACGGCGGATGTCGCCAACATCTTTCAGGCCGGAAGGGAAGACCACCACCGTAAAAGGGCAGGCCATCTGGTCTTCACAGAAGTCGAGGAAGTGAACGCTTTTCGCTCCCACTTTGATTTTGAGAACTTTTCCAGTGACGCATTTGGTTTCTCCGACGTGCTGGCTCGCTTCTTGAACTGAGACGCAGTCGGAGGCGCGGAGTCTGATTGCCAGCGCGAACAGAGTTAGCAGCGCGAGAAGAGTTCGTGCCCAACGATGGCGATGAGAGTGCGCCGTCGGGCGTTGCCCGGCCGGACAGCCGGGGGCCCCTGTCCCCACATGAGTGGGAGCGATGACTGCATTCTGCTTAGACATGCTCTGATCTTAGAAAAGCAGGGACCTGTCGTCTGTGATGTCGGGGAAAAAATCTGCGGAGAGTTCCGGAATGAAACTGGGCGAAGTCCCCACTTCTCGCAAAAGGCGCGAGAAATGGGGCACCCACATTACTGTCTTGCAGACTATCTGGAGATCTATTTGAACGACTTGACCGCGGAAGCTTCGTCGTCTTTCACGTCGAAGACGGTGTAGAGCTTGGTGATCTGGAGCAGGTCGTTCACTTTCTTGGTGAGGTTGAGCAGTTTGAGTTCGCCGCCCTGATTCTTTGTAGTGGTAAAAGCGCTCACCAATTCGCCGATGCCTGAGCTATCGATGTAGTTGACGTCCTGAAGGTTCAGAACGATCTTTTTGTTACCCTTGGCGAGCAGGTCGCGCACGGTGTCGCGCAGAATGACACTACCTTCGCCGAGAGTGATGCGACCGCTGCAATCCACAATGGTGACTCCATCCACCTGCCGACTACCAACCTTCATGCTCACTGGGAAGCCTCCTTGCCGCCCGCGGTTGGCCCGTGGACGTGCTTGATTAATTTGAGTTCGGTACCCGTTTGGGTGGGGCGAATTTCGACCACATCCATAAACGAGCGCATGAGAAAAATTCCGCGCCCCGACGTTTTCAGCAGATTCTCCGGGGCCAGCGGATTGGGAATCTTGCTCAGATCCATTCCTGGCCCTTGGTCGCGAATAGTGATAATCAAGTCCTCGCCGGTGCGCTCAAAAGCGAGGGTCACCTTTTTGTCTGGGGCGTAAGCGTTGCCATGAAGGACGGCGTTGACGGCACCCTCCCGCACGGCCATGGAAATCTGCATGATCTCATCGTCGGCAAAGCCAAGTTCCGTGGCAATACGTGTGGCCTTCTCCTCCGCATTGTCGATCGTCTCCAACGAGGAGTCGAGCGTGTACGAGACCCGTTGCTCGGTCATGGCCATGGATAAGTGAAGAGCGATTATACGGCCTGAACGGCGATCTTGCTCGCACACCGCAGCAGGCGCTCGCTGGAAGCGATTCCCAGCGAATTCGGTAGTTTGCCTGTCGGATGGCGAATTGTCAATGTTCGATGGCAATGTATGTCAAGACTAATTAGAAATGTCCCCATCCTTAACTTATTAGAAATGTCCCCTTTTTGTGTTGTGGTGTTCTGGTTGGAATGCGCACTGCAGCGAAGCCCTGTAGTTAGGGCGAAGCGGAAGTGCGCATTCCAACCAGAGGCGTTGCGATCCCCGGGTTTGGAACTCGTGGCTTCATGCTTTTATAACCCTGCCGCCACGGATGGTCTGGCTTAGGTTTCCTCACCACAATGGGCCTGACGGGCGCCGGCATGGGCCGGGTGGTTTTTCGTATGGGCTCCTTCAGTTCGGTAAAGGCTATCCGCTCCCCGCGGTAGTACACCTGCATCGTTCCGTCCTTCCATTCGCAGACCAGGGCCTTGCTTTGCGTAGGTCCATAGCGCCGCTGCCCAGGCTGCAGTTGCAGAGAACGACCATTGTGGCGGATCACCCAGTCATTGCTGATCGCGCGCTCGGTCTCTAAGCGGAAAATCTCCCGCAGTTCGCGGGCCGTCGGCTTCCGGCCGTGATAGTCCTCCGGACTCGCCGCCGGATAGGCAAAGCGTCGGTTGTGCTCCGGCAGATATTCTTTTTCCAGATATGCGTTGGCCGCTTCGTAGCTGCCGATCCCCTTCCGTCGCATTTTCTTGATCAGGCGATCCTGATGCACCCCGTTCATTCGCTCCACGCGACCTTTGGCCTGAGGTGAACTGGCGGCAATGATGCGAATGCCCAGCTTCTGGCACATGCCTCCAAACTGCGTGACCGGGACCTCTCCCCGCAACTGCTCCGCGGGCGTGGCTTTTCGCTTGTACACGTTTTTCCAGTCGGTATAGAGCGCGCGGGGTATCCCGTAATTTCCAATCCACGCCCGCAATACCTCGACCGCCGCCCAGATCGTCTCTTCCTTCCCCATTCGAGCCTGCACCTTGCCGGTGGCATCATCTACCATGTCCATCAAGCAACCCCGCGGCCCACGCTGCTCCAGCCAATCGTGAAAGCTCCCGTCCAACTGCACCAGTTCGCCAAAGTGCGATTTGCGCTCTCTTCGTTGGCAGTGTTTCTTTCGCCTCCGTTGCCGGCTCCACAATCCTTCCGCCAACATCCAACAGCGCAAGGTTTCGTGATCAATTGCGATCCCGTCTTCTTCCGCCAAGTGCTCCGACGCCAGCGTCGGCCCGAATCGCTCCTCTTCCGAGCCGGAATATTTTTTCTTGATTAAATTCAGCACCCGTCGCCGTAGTTTCAGCGGCTTACTCCGATTGGAGGGCCGGCCCGCGTTCCCATGCTGCAGGCCCTTGCCGCCCACCTGCCGATAGCGCCGCCACAATCTCTTCGCCTGGCGATAACTCAACTCCAGCATGGCAGCTGCATCCTTCAATTTCAGTGCCCCACTGTCGACTCGCCCCATTACCTCCACCCGCTCCAGCTCACCGCTGCTCATGCCTGTCCTCTTCAACGAGACCTCCTGTGGCTGGAGGTCTCAGTCTATGGGGACATTTCTATTCAGTTCGTGAGGGGACATTATCAAAAAGTTTCAACACGTTCGATGGCAATGTATGTCAAAGCTCGTTAGAAATGTCCCCATCGCTAGCTCATTAGAAGTGTCCCCTTTTGGTGTCCCCCGGTCACCAGCCAAAGTCAGCGTTCCTCGACAAGCGCAGGCCTTATAATCTTGCGTCGTGACGCAAATGCCTGCGGGAAATCTCAGAGCGAGACTGCGACGGTGGTTTGTAGGTGCGGCTCTGGCAGTCCTGGGAACGGCAGCGCTTGCGTATGGTGTCGATTACACTCTATTCCGGATTCGGAAGGTAACCAACCGTAACGCTTATGGCGCGGTAACCGTGAATCACTATTACGCCGTATTGCAGAAAAGCGGGAAGACTCAGTTCATATTCGATCCTCCCGCCGCTGAGACTTGTGTCAATGCGCTGTTTCCGCACGAGGGATGGTTGCCATGCTGGTATCTGAGCCGACATCCAGATCAGCGAACCGATATTTAGACATGCCGAAGACCGATAGAATGTTGCCTCGAAGTCCCCACTTTTCGCAGAGAACGCGAGAAATGGGGCACGGATTCCAGGGAACATCGCGAGGGCAATCATGTTGAAGGGCTTTATGAAGGGTGGATGCTTGCTTGGCATCGCTGTGGTTCTGACGTGTGCGGCTGCGGCGGGCACGGCTCAGTCCGACGCTCGGCTGCAAAATGCTTATCGCTTTCAGAAGGGCGGCTGGACCTACGTCCACCTCGAAGGCTCGCCCTCGAATATTGGCTTTCAGCATGGATACCTTCTGGCGCCAGAAATCGCCGACGCGCTTGAAGCGATCAAGCTGTTCGATACGCGCGAGACGCAGCGGGACTGGGAATTTTTCCGCACCACGGCTCGCCAGATGCTCTGGCCGCACATCGACGCCGAATATCAGAAGGAGTTACAGGGGATCGCGGACGGCGTAAAAGCCCACGGCGTCGATCTCGACCTGTACGACATCGTGGCTCTTAATGCCTTTGAAGAGGTTCCTGACTACTACGTGCCTTGGTTGAACAAACAAACGGCGAATAAGCAGCAGAAGTCCGCCAAAGCTCCGAAGCTTGCGGCTCCCGGAAACTGCAGCGCGTTTATCGCGACCGGCAGCATGACCAAAGATCATCAGATCGTCATCGCGCACAATAATTGGACGAGTTACCTGGCAGGCGAGCGCTGGGTGATTGTCTTCGATATTCAGCCGGAACACGGAAACCGCATTTTGATGGACGGCTTTCCGGGCGTGATCACGAGCGACGATGATTTCGGCGTGAACTCCGCCGGCATGATGATCACGGAAACCACGATCACACAGTTCGAAGGATGGGATCCGAATGGCAAGCCGGAATTCATGCGTTCGCGCAAAGCCTTGCAGTATGCGAACAGCATTGACGACTATGTGCGGATCATCAAAGAAGGGAACAACGGCGGATATGCGAATGATTGGCTGATTGGCGATCGCAAGACCGGCGAAATCGCGTACCTGGAACTAGGCCTCAAGAACACTCCGCTGTGGCGCACCAAAAATGGATATTTTGTCAGCTCGAACTTTGCGAAAGATCCGAAGGTGATTCGCGAGGAAACAACTTTCGATCCGAACAATCCTTCGTCTTCGCCAAACGCTCGGCATACCCGCTGGGAAGAAATGATGAAGCAGTCGCAAGGGAATATTGACGTCACTCTGGCGGAGCAGTTCCTTTCCGATCACTTCGACAGCTTCGAAAAGAAAGACCAGCCGAACGAGCGCACGCTATGCGGCCATGTTGATAATTCTTCCCGCGGCATTAAGGAATGGGAGTGGGCTCCCTACAATCCCAGCGGCGCGGTGCAGGGCAAAGCCACCGATAGCGCCATGGCCGCCAAGATGAGTTTCGTGGCGCGGGCCGGGCATCCCTGCGGGGCAGATTTCATGGCCGCAGAATTTCTGGACCAACATCCCGAGTTCGCCTGGCAGAAGCCGCTACTGCACGATATGAAGGCCGGCCCATGGACTGTATTCACGTCGGGTCAGAAAGAACAGCAGTAGCGGGCGGCGAGAAAGGGAAGTTCTCGCCGCCCGCGCCGCGGATCGTATTTACAACTCTGTTAGGGGACGTTTAGGTTGATCGTCTGGCTGCCGAAAGATCCCGTACTGTCCCAAGCTCGCACCAGGACAGCGTGGTTCCCCGAACTGATCGCAAGACTGGTGCCAAGAGTAGCGCCGCTGCCTTGCCCGTACCACGGTATAGAGTCGACATAAATTTCCCATCCCGTGATTGCGTTCGCGGAGGCGGCGTTCGCAACGGTGTCGACTGGCGAGTTCACCAACGCGTTGTTGCTGGGGGTGCTGATGTTTACCGCAACCGTCTGTGCATCGACGACGATCGTCTGGTCGCCATAGGCTCCGGACGAATCCCAGGCGCGCACCACGATGGTGTGACTTCCCGTAGCGGCTGCCACACTTGTGTTGATGGATGTTACGGCTCCTCCCCCATACACCTTGTACCCGTCGAGGTAGATGCCCCACCCGGTAATGGAATGGCCACTACTGGCTGACGCGGATGCGCTGATGCCAATGGGCGAGATGACGTTAGCTCCAGCGGTGGGCGTCGTGAGCGTAACGGCAGGTTTGTTGCTCACCGTTAGACTCAGCGTCTGGTCTCCATCAGCGCCGGAAGTGTCCCATGCGCGCACAACGACGGTGTGCGTGCCCAGAGCCATGGAGACGTTAGCGCTGATCGAACTCGTGCCACCCCCGTTGTAGGTCGCGACGCCGTCGACATAGATCCACCAGCCGCTGATCGACTGTCCCGGCGTGGGTGAGGCCGACGCCTGGATATTGATCGGGGAACCCACGTTCGCACCATTTGTGGGAGTAGAGACGGTAACGACGGGCTGAAGCGCGCTGACGGTGATGGAGATAGTTTGATCACCGTAAGCGCCCGAAGAATCCCAGGCGCGGACTACCACCGTGTGCGTCCCGGTGTTCATTTTTATGCTTGGCTGAATCGACGATGCCGCACCCGTCGAGTACACGCCTGCGCCGTCGACGTAGACCCACCATGCGGTGATGCTGTGGCCGGAAGTCGGATAAGCGGAAGCGTTGATCGTTACCGGCGAACTGACCGTGCTGCCACCGGCGGGCGAGGCCACGATAACCTCGGGGTGACTGCCTTGGGTGCAGAAGAAATCGGACATGTCGCTGGCCGTTGCCGAGGCGCCGGGATAATTCCTGATTCCAAGACTGTCAAGCATGGTGCGTAGCGTGTTCTCGTGCTTGTAGAGTACGGCCGATACCGTATGGGGCGTGACCTGGGGTCCGATGACCGCGGTGTAAACGGATGAGCCGCATCCACCATCGGTGCCGTCCCCACATTCGTCGAAGGTGACGATGAAGAGGCCGGTGCCACCCGGCTGGAAATCGGCGGTCGAGAGTACAGGGGAGAGGGTGCTGTTGAGGAAACTGTCGGCGGCCGACAATTTTTGGGCTTCCGTGCAGGAGGACGTGCCCACCGGGCAATCATGAGCGTCATGATTGCCATCTGGGACGATGATCATGAAACGTGGCAGATTCCCGTTGTCTAAATCGGTGGTCAGTTGCGAGAGATCGACCACGTTATTCGCGGCCCCGTCCACGTTGCTAAGAATATCGCTGTACCAGGTGGCGCCATTGTGCCGCCGGTAATAGTCCGTGCCATTGTTGTTATCGGGAGTGGTGACGGTGCCGCCGGCTGCCGCGTAGGACTGGGCATAGACCTTCCAGGAGATTCCGGCATTATTCAGCTCTCGAAAGATGTTGTCGTCGGTGACCGGATCGCTGGTGGTCGTCCCGGGATAGTAGCAATCGTTCCCGTTGCAGTTGAAGTCATGAGTTCCAGGCGGCAATGTGCAGTTCGCGCTCGACTCGCAGCTGCCCGAGGCGAGCCACAGATAATCGAGCAGCGAGCCCCCATTGTCGGATTCATAGTTGGTGGCATAGCCATTGGCGTTTCCCTGTCCAACCAGCCAAGGCATGTTTGCGATTACGTCGCTGAAGCTGCTGTTTTCATCGATCACAAGCACAACGGGCTGCGATGTAGGCACCTGACCCAGTGATGCTGCCGTTGCGACCATCAGCAACAAGACGGCAGACACACCTCTCCCCAGCGTTTTCAAGTTCATAAAAAAGCCCCCTATTTTGGCGTGCGCTTGCTTCACCTGTGCATCGACACAATGCACAAGGGTCTTTCAGGAAGTGAGTTTTTCTTGCGGTGGGGGGAGAATACATCGAAAGAAGGGAATGTTGGTTTCAATTCGATGAATAAATGAATCATTGGTGCAAGGACTTTCGGGGATGGCACAATAGTGCAGGGCAGACGAAAACCGAATCCCTTCGATAAACAATTTCAATTGGACTCGCCGTCGAACGCCCCCTAGAGTCCTATGGGTGCAGCCTAGCCGTACCCGAACTCGCGGACTCGTGCGCCGGATGAACCCGCCGGAGTCGCTCACGCTTTTTCGTCCGCCGTTTCGAAATTACCAGTTTGACGCGGCCTACGATGAGATGTTCGCGGCGCCGGGTACGCCTCGGGCGCACTATCAGGCTCTTTTTCAGACTCTCCTGGAGCTTCCTCCCGAAGAGCTGCGCAAGAGCCAGCAGGCGGCTGACCTCTCATTCCTGCACCAGGGCATTACGTTCACCGTCTACGGCAACGACCAGGGGACCGAGCGAGTCTTTCCCAACGATCTGTTACCTCGGATCATTCCTCATCACGAGTGGCGCAAGATCGAAAATGGCCTCACGCAGCGCATCGCCGCTCTGAATCTTTTTCTCGAAGACATTTACCACCAGGGCAGAATCCTGGCGGATGGCATCGTCCCGCGGGAACTGGTCTACAGCTGCCGCCACTTCCGGCGCGAGATGCGCGGGCTGATCGTTGCGCGCGGAATCTACGTCAGTATCTGCGGCACCGATCTTGTGCGCCTGCCCGACGGCAGCTTTGCGGTCCTGGAAGACAATCTCCGCGTGCCCAGCGGCGTCTCGTATATGCTGGCGAACCGCAAGGTTTTGAAGAAAGTCTTTCCCACGTTATTCCGCGACTACGGCGTGAGCCCAGTCGATCACTACGCGCAGGCGCTCCTGGCCACCTTGCGTGCTCTGGGTCCGGCCAGCTCTTCAACACGGCATGAACCCAAGGTTGTTCTCCTCACCCCGGGCGTCTTTAATTCTGCCTATTTCGAACACACATTTCTCGCGCAACAGATGGGCATTGAATTGGTGGAGGGCCGCGATCTGCTGGTCCACGACAACATCGTCTACATGCGTACGACCGCAGGTCTGCGCCGTGTGGACGTGATCTATCGTCGCGTGGACGACGATTTTCTGGATCCGCTCTGCTTTCGCCAGGATTCCAGTCTGGGCGTGCCGGGACTGTTCAATGCGTATCGCGCCGGGAATGTGGTCTTGGCCAACGCCATCGGCACCGGCGTCGCTGATGATAAGGCGTTGTATTCCTATGTGCCGGCAATCATCCGCTACTACCTTGGCGAAGATCCGATTCTTGCCAACGTTCACACCTATCTTTTGAATGACCGCTCGCAACGGAGTTACGTGCTGGAGCATTTGGACGAACTGGTGGTCAAGGCCGTTGGCGAGTCAGGTGGCTATGGCATGCTGATCGGTCCCCAAAGCACTGAGGCCGAGAGAGAAGAGTTCCGGCGAAGGATCGAGGCCGAACCGAGGAACTATATCGCCCAACCGACGCTAAGTCTTTCGCGCGCGGCCTGCTTCCTCGATGGCGAGGTGCAGGCGCGGCACGTTGATCTGCGTCCTTACATTCTGTATGGCGAGAACGTGACGTTGGTGCCGGGCGGCCTTACGCGAGTGGCGTTGCGACGCGGGTCGCTGGTAGTGAATTCGTCGCAAGGCGGCGGCAGCAAGGATACATGGGTGCTGCGCGCATGAGGGGCCGGCCTGACAGTTCGGGTATGAAGCTTGAGTTATGAGGCTTGGGTTATGAGGCTCGGGTCATGAATGACAGGCGCCAGACGGCCATGCTCTCCCGCGTCGCGGACAGTTTGTACTGGATGAGCCGCTACCTCGAGCGCGCCGAACACACCGCTCGCCTCATCGATGTGGACCTGCAACTGAGGCTCGACCAATCGCCTGAAGCGGGTGCGGGACGCTGGCTTCGGCTGCTCGAAGCATCGCAGGTTCCGGCCCCGGAAGATGGCAAGATCGATGCAGGGTCGCTGACCCACGTGCTCACCCTCGACCGGACAAACGCTTCTTCCATCCTTTCGTGTGTGGCCGCGGCGCGCGAAAACCTGCGTCAGGTTCGGGAGCAGTGCAGCACTGAGATGTGGGAGCAGATGAATCGCCTCTACCTTCAGGTCAACAGCACAACGAAGAGCGAAAGTTGGTTGTTGAATACCCATGTGTTCTTCCGCGCGGTGCAGGAAGGCGCGCATTTGTTTCAGGGCGTAACCGATTCGACGATGTCGCACGGGGAGGGATGGCAATATATCCAACTCGGCCGTTTCGTCGAACGCACCGACGAACTGGCACGCTTGATTGGAACGCACTTCGGTCGACTCCCGCATCCAGTCGATCAGGCGGTGGAGAGTGAAGAATACCTGGAATGGGTCGGACTGCTGAAATCCTGCGCGGCCTTTGAGGCTTATTGCAAAACCTACACTGCCGAAATCCGACCGCTGCGCGTTGCTGAGTTCCTGCTCTTGAATCCAGAGTTCCCGCATTCCGTGCGTTTCTCGGTCGACCGCGTACACGCGGCCCTGCTTGCAATCGGAGAATTAACAGAACGCAAGGCCGAGCAGCCGGTCCGGCTTGCGGGGCGTCTGTGCGCGACCCTGAGCTTCAGCCAGATCGACGAGATCATGGCCTCGGGCGCGAACGGCTATGTCGACAGCATCCGCTGGCAATCCGCGCAGGCACATACGGCGATCCAGCAGGTTTACTTCGATTACGCGGTCGAGTCCGCGCTGGTCTCATGAAGGAACAGAGCAGCGCCGGCATGTTGCCGGCTGTCGCGAGGGCGCCCTCGCAGTCGAAGACGAAAGAGGAAGCGTGATCTATTCCGTTCGCCACACCACGACGTTTCGCTACGATCCCGCAGTGCGGGAAATCGTGATGGAAGTCCGTCTGCAACCCCGCAGTGACGGCGAACAACGCTGCCTCAGCTTCGCCCTCGATGTAGATCCGGCGGCGAACATCATGCAGTATCGCGACTTCACTGGAAACACGGTGCATCACTTCGACATCGCGGGCACACACCCTCAGGTGAAGGTCACCGCGCAATCCACGGTGGAAGTGCAGCCGGTCCCAGCTCCGCACACGTCCGATTGCGGTGACTGGACCGATTTGGATGCGCTGGTGGAGGGAAGCGATCATTGGGAGATGCTGCTGTCCAGCCGCTTCGCTCATTCCAGTGAGCCTTTGGATCAACTTGCACGGGAACTCGGCTGCGAACGCAGGGACAATCCGTTGACGCTGCTGATGGAACTCAACGAGGCGATCTACACGCTGTTCGCCTATGTGCCGAACAGCACCAAGGTCGATTCCCCGATCGAAGAAGCGTTGCAGGCGCGCCAGGGAGTGTGCCAGGATTTTGCCCACATCCTGATTGCGCTGGTGCGGCGACTCAAGGTGCCGTGCCGCTATGTGAGCGGCTACATGTTTCATCGCGATGAAGATGAGAAGGACCGGTCGCTCGAAGGAGCCTCCCATGCCTGGGTCGAGGCGCTGGTCCCGGCACTCGGGTGGGTCGCCTTCGATCCCACCAATAATCTTGTGGGCGGGGACCGTCACATCCGCGTGGCCATCGGCCGCGACTACGCTGACGTTCCTCCAACGCGCGGTGTCTATAAAGGCGAAGCGCAAAGTGAATTGAGCGTCGCCGTCACGGTGAGCCCTGCTGACAGCGCCGTTCCGGAGCCGATCACGCCCAACTTTGTGGTCCGATCCAGACCAGTCCTGGCTCGCGCGACCATTCGCACGGAACAAGAGCAACAGCAGCAGCAGTAAACGTTCAGACCTCTCTCCGCTATTTGCCCCGCCATTTCCGCAGTTGCTTCCACACTTGCACTAGAGTCTGCATCTGCCGTGCCGTCGGCAGGCGAGTGTAAATCAGGCGGCAATCCCGGTAGGCCCGCTCGTAAAAATCCTGAACCGCGCCCATGCTCAGGTGCGCGAGATTGTGACGAAGTTCCTTCAGATCCTTTTCGCTGAGGATGTCGGCCTGCTCGCGATCGGGACGCCGTGCCATGGCGGAGAGAATAGTAGCATGTTCGCCATTTCTTCGCCTATAGAAAATGGTCGTTGCGGCGATTCCCACGGCTCCGAGGGCGAAGCCCCTCGGGATTGCCGCCGAGTCGCCGGCGCTACAAGTTCTGAGTATGCTTTCCGTTGCTAAACCTGCAGCACATCCCCTTCGCGGGCAACCATCTCATATAGCACAGGATTGACGAAGAATCCAATGAAGAGGCGTGAGATGAGACCAGCGACAATGACGATGGCGAACGGCCTTTGCGTGTCGGATCCAATGCCGGTGGAAAGGGCGGCGGGCAGTAAGCCCAGGCATGCGACCAGAGCGGTCATCATGATGGGGCGCAGGCGCAGCAGGGACGCTTCTCGCGTGGCAGCACGAATTCCCATGCCTTCCTGGCGCAATTTGTTGATGTAGGAAACGAGAATGACGGCCGTTTCCACCGAAACCCCGAGCAGCGCCAGAAGACCTAGCACCGAGGAAACGCTGAACGGCGTGTGGGTAAGTTTCAGTGCTACCAGGGCCCCGACGGGTTCCGTCATGATGACGCCCAGAGCAATCGTCACGGGAAACTTGAAGTTCCCGTAGAGTGCAAACAGGATCATGAAGATTAGAACCACCGCGAGCGGACCGATGAAATACATCTGCGAGCGGGCTTCGAGAAACTGGCTGTACTCGCCTCCCCACTCCATGCGGTAGCCTTGCGGCAAGCTGACGACTTTCTTGACAGCGGCCTGGCCGTCGCGCACGGCGCGCTCCAGATCGCGTCCCTCGACGCTGTACTGCACGCCAATATAGCGAGAATTGTTTTCACGATAGATAAATGACGCACCGTTTCCCTGGGTAATGTTTGCGAGCTGGCTCAGAGGGATCTGCTGGCCATCAGGCGTGCCTACCAGAAGATTTCCAATCTCATGCGCGCTGCTGCGGAACTGGGGCTGCATGCGGACGACGAGATCAAACAGCTTTTCTCCTTGAATCACTTGCGTGACCGCCTGACCGCCGACCGCGGCAGAGATCACCGCTTCAACGTCCGCAACATTGATCCCATAACGCGCAATCTTGTTCCGATCCACATCCACCAACAGGCTGGGCTGGCCGAGTTCCCGCACCACCGTAAGCTCACTGAATCCCGGCACATTCGACAAGGTGTCCTTGATCTGAATTGCTTTGTCCTGCAGGATGTTCAAATCGTCCCCATAAATCTTGACTGCCAATGAACTCTTCAACCCGGTCAGGGCTTCGTCAACTGCATCTTCCGCGGGCTGGGTGTAGTTGAAAATAATTCCAGGAAAAGCTGTGAGTTTCTTATTGATGGCCTCGATGAGGTCCTTCTTCTCGCTGATCTCTCCGGTCCATGATTTGTCTTTATAAGGCTTCAGACCGATATAGAATTCGCAGTTGAAAAAGCCCGTGGGATCAGTGCCATCGTCGGGGCGTCCTAACTCTGAACCCACAACAGTGACTTGCGGATACGACATCAGAATGTCGCGGATCTGGGGAGCAATGCTGCTGGCTTCCTCGAACGAGATGGTGTAGGGCATGGTGGCCCGCACCCAGAGCGCGCCCTCGTCGAGGTGCGGCATAAACTCGCCACCAATAAATGGGACCAGCAGCAGGGTCGCGCCGAAAATGAGTGCCGCAATTGCAATCGTGGTCTTGGGCCGGTCGAGGACCCAATCCAACTGCACGGCGTATTTCTGCTTCATCCACTCGAAGGCGCGGTTTGGCTTCTCGCGAACGCCACCTTTGAACCAGTACGACGCCAGTACGGGGATCAGCGTGAGCGTGAGGATCAGCGCTCCGACCAGGGCGAACGACATGGTCTCGGCCATGGGATGGAACAATTTTCCCGAAGGCCCGCTGAGCGCGTAGATCGGAAGATATCCGGCGAGGATGACTGCGACTGAGTAGAAGATGGGCCGATCGACATCCTTCGCAGCGGCGAGAATGACTTCGTTCAGGTTGTACTGTTGGCCCTCACGTAATGCCAGCTCGCGATAGATGTTTTCGATCATCACCACGGTCCCGTCGATGACGATGCCGAAATCGATGGCGCCGATGGACAGCAGATTTGCAGCAACATCGTGCGCGTGCAGCACGATGAATGCGAATAGAAGAGACAGCGGGATCGTGAGGGCGACGATCACAGCCGCACGGAAGCTCACCAGAAAGAAGACCAGCACGACTAATACCAGCACCATGCCGCGTAGCAAGTTGGCTTCCACCGTGTCGGTGGTGAGAGCGACCAATTCGCTGCGGTCATAGTATGGATGAATCTTCACGTCAGGCGGCAGGATCAGCCGGTTCAGTTCCTCGGTCTTCGCTTCGACCCCTTTGAGGACAGTCTGTGTCTGCTCCCCGCGCAGCATGAGAATGACGCCCTCGACCGCATCATCATTTTTCTGGAATCCGAATTCGCCAAGCCGTGGCGCGTGGCCGATCGTCACGTCGCCGATATCCTTCACCCGGATGGGAACGCCCTTGTTAGCGCCGACCACGATGTTGCCAATGTCGTCGGTATTGCGCACCAGGCCGATGCCGCGAACGTAGTAGAACTGACCCCCTTGCGAATAGAATCCTCCGCCGGCGTTCGCGTTGTTAGCAGCCAGCGCGGTGGTGACCTGAGGAATGGTGAGGTGATATCCGTAGATGCGCGCCGGATCGAGCAGCACCTGGTATTGCATCACCGTGCCGCCGAAACCGGAGTCGTCCGCTACACCGTGCACCGAGCGGTACGCCCTCTCAATGACCCAGTCTTCAATGGTCTTGAGTTCCTGCGGGCTGCGATCCGGACTTTCCAGCACATAGCGATACACCAGGCCGCTCGGGCTGAACAGGGGCGAAAGTGTCGGGGTTACGCCCGTCGGCAGGGTCGCTTGGGCCAATCGCTCAAAAACGATTTGCCGCGCAAAATAGTCGTCCGTGTTCTCTTCGAAAGTGAGGATTACATCGGACAAACCATAGAGCGAGATGGAACGCATCACCTCCATGTGGGGGACGCCGTTCATCTCCAGTTCCAGCGGAAGCGTCACCAACCGTTCGACTTCTTCGGATGCGTGGTCGGGCCATTGCGTGATGATTTCGACCTGCGGAGGCGATAAGTCGGGATAAGCATCGACCGGCATCCGCTGAAACGAGAGGATTCCGCCGACCGTGATGAACGCGGTCAGCATCAATACTAGGAATCTCTGCCGCAGTGCCGCTTGGACGATTCGATGAATCATTCAGATGTCGTGGATGCTATGTCTGCCAGCGTTTCAAGAAAGCTTTATCGTGGTTTTCCCGTTGTTATCGCTGTAGCGAATTCGCGAACTGCAAGAACAGGCTGCCATTTCCGATGACTTGATCGCCTGCTTTCACTCCGCTGGTGATCTGCGTCAAGCCGTTCAAACTATCTCCCAGCGTCACTGACCTTCTGCCGAACTGGTTCGCAGAGGTGGCCGCATAGACGAACGGTTGATTCTCCGTGTCGCGCAAGACGGCCGCATCGGGCAGCGCAATTGCCTTCGGAATCGTGCCGGCATCGACCGTCGCCACCACATACATATCCTTTTTCAACTTCTCTCCTGGATTGGCGGTATCGATGCGCGCCTGCAGCGTGCGCGTGGACGGATCCAGCGAGGCGGCAACATACGAAATACGTCCGTGAAAAACCTCCGGATAGGTGTCCGTCTGAATCGTGACCGGATCGCCAACGCGCACATACGGCAAGTCCTTCTGATAGATATTGACGAGCACCCAGACGTTGCTCACGTCAGATATCATGAAACACTGCGTAGAACCAGGTTGAATCAGTTGTCCGGCGGACACGTCCTGCTCGACGACCAGGCCCCCGATTGGAGCTTTCACCGGTACCTCAAACGACGGAGGAGCTTTCACCAGAGCGTCGGGATCGGTGATTCCCATGACCTTCAATGCGGCTTGTGCCGCGATCAGATCGCCGCTGGCCTGCACTTCGGCCGACTGCGCCTGCTCCAGAGCCTGCTCGGCAATCGCCTTGTGCTGGTAGAGATCCTGGGCGCGGGCCGCGGCCTTTTGAGCCAGGGCATATGCATCCTTGGCCTTCAGGTAGTTGGTGCGAAGTTGCGAATAGTCTGGACTGGCCACGTACAACATCGGCTGGCCCTGCGTCACGGTTTGTCCGGGAACCACCACGATCTTGCTGACCGGCCCGCTGACCTGCGTAATGACGGGCGTGGTGCGAAAACTGTTGTAGGCTACCGCTCCGGTGAGACGCAGCGATCGAGTCAGCGTGGTCGGCTGAACGGTCAGCACCTGCACATGCGACATCTGCTCCTGCGGAATGGTGAACAGTTCCGCATTGTTCGCACCGTTTGAGTTCTCCGCAGCTCGCGAACCGGAGTCGCTGCAACCGGCGAGGGCCAGCAGGATCGCCGCTAGAGCGGATACCATCGCCCACCATCTACACAAATGCGTGCGCCCGCTCATGGAAGACTCCTCGTTCCCACCGCTTCCTTCAACTGTTCCAGTGCTGTCATATAAGATGCGAGCGCCTGACGATACGCCAGTTGTACCGCCCGGTAACTGCGTTCCGCGTCGAGATAATCCAGCAGGCTCGCGGCACCGCGTTTGTAGGCATACTCGCTGATGTCGCGCGAATCCTGCGCCTGCTTAAGATACCCGGAAGTGTACAGTTGCACCACTTCGTCGTTGCTCTTCACCGCCTCGTAAGCGTTGGAGACATCCGAGAGAACCGTATCGCCGGCTGCTTCCTGCTGCTCCTGCGCTTGCGTCAGCGCATACCCAGTACGCGCGATCTCGCCCTGATTGCGGTTGAAAATGGGCAGGTCGAAATTCGCGAAAATAGAGCCTGTATTCTCCCCGGAGACGTGGGTGAAATCATAAGTGCCAGTTACATCGACCTTGGCATTCGCCTTGGCCAACCGAATCTGACTTTGTGCCGCCGTCACCCCCAAGACCGCCGCACGGTAATCAGGACGCTCGCTCAGCGCCTTCATCTGCAAGTCTTCCACCTTCCCGGGAAGGGGCTCATAGGCAAGATCGCCGATCACGTCATAATCCGCCGGCACAGCGTTGTAGCCCAAAAACTCACGCAGCGAGACCAGTGCCTGTACTTTTGCCAGGCGAGCAGAAGAGACGTCGGTCTGAAACTGCAGAAGTTGTAGCTTGATTTTCAGATAATCGCCTTCGCCAATGAATCCAGCCTTGAGTTGTGCCTCGCTGATATCGACGGTTTGCTGGAAGCCTTTGAGATCCTCGAGCGCGAAATCCAAGGTGGATTCCGCCAGCAACACGCTGACGAACTGCTGTCCGACGTTAAACGCCAGGGTTCGCTCGGCATCCGTGACCTGCGCGCGCGTGACTGCCGTCTGATCGCGGGCCGCCTGTAGGCGCCGTTGCCGCTTGTGACCGCGTTCGAAGAGGTACGAGAGCCCGATGTCGAACTGCTGGGTTTGATTGAGATTGGTTCCGGAAAAGTCTTGCGGACTGAAGAATGGAATGAACTGCGTATCGACGCCGAGAGTTGGATTGGGGCGCATGTTGGCCGTGATCTCCTGCGCCTGATTTTGAAGAATGAGACTGCGCGTCGCGATTAGAGAATGGTTGTGTTTCAGCGCCAGATCGATCGCCTGGTCAAGACTGATGAGCGTCTTGGTTTGCCCGTCTCCAGCCCCAACAAACAACAGCACAAGCATCGCTGCGGGAGTGAATATCCGAAGGTGGCTGGAGCGCATAAGGGTTGAGATCAAGGCTCAGTGACGGTGGCGCAACAGGTTTCCAACGAAAGCGCGACCCTATTGAGCGCTTCGCCGAATTCCGCCGTCCGCATCATCCTCCTTCAGACTACGCCCCTGGAACAATGGCGCTATTGTAATGCTCCGCTCACGCCCCGCCACGCCGGCAGGACCATCGCGGCGCTCTCGGAGTACCTTCTCCGATATCGGGGAGCATTTGGGGTGATTTGGAAAGGAAGAAAAGGCTGGCGGAGAGGGTGGGATTTGAACCCACGATACCCGTTAAGGTATGTCCGCTTTCGAGGCGGATCGTTTCAACCACTCACGCACCTCTCCGGAAAGCAGTTGCCGGTAGCCGGTTAACCCAACATTCCTCGCTTGGCTCGGAATGACAAGCACGGAGGACAAAACAACATCGACTACCGACGGCTCTTAAAGAACGATTGCAGCACTTCCGCACTGCGGCCGGCAAGGACTCCGCGGCGAACCTCGATCTTGTGATTCAATTGCGGATGGTTCAGAACCTGCATCACCGAATCCACCGCACCAGCCTTCCCGTCTTCCGCGCCGTAAACCAGCCGACGAATGCGGGCATGTACCATCGCGCCGGCGCACATGGCGCACGGTTCAATTGTAACAAACAGATCACAGTCTCCCAGACGATGGTTACCAACGGTTGCTCCCGCCTCGCGCAGGGCAACAACCTCGGCATGTGCTGTTGGGTCCGAAGCCATAAGGTTGCGGTTCCACCCACGTCCTACGATGGCTCCGTCGCATACGACGATCGCGCCCACCGGCACTTCTCCTGCCTCTAAAGCTCGTTGGGCACAGCGGAGAGCTTCTTCCATCCACAATTCATCGGAGTGAGCTGCGGACTGAGCGAGAGTTGCTGGAGGCCTTGAGGCTCGGGTCTTCGGCTGGTCGGTGGCGGATATCTTGCGTGCAGGCACGAGGGTGGCGGCTCCGCAGTATTTTAGCGAGTTTGTAGGAGGATTGCAGGCATCGAAGGTCGAAGTGCTGCGCTCAGCTTCGAATCGCAACCCAGCATCGCAACTCAGATCATGCTCAAGACGCCGCGCACGACTTCAGGCACGACTGCGTGGACCACCGCCGGCACAACGCACCGAACCACCGGGTAGGCGACCACCACCGCGGGCACAACGAGCAACAACCACGTTCTTGTCGGCAAATTCGTGAAATAGGCCTTCATAACATCCTCTCCTCATCATTACGTGCCGAGGGCCGGAAAAGTTCCCCCTGGCCACCCCTTCTCGGCACCCTTAAACTCAGTTAAGAGCGGTTTGCAGGGTTAGACGTTTGGAAATAAAGAGGGTAAGACGAGTTTTTTCTCCAGAACCGTGAGCGCCCGATTTCGGGGATATGCCGGTTAATGGTATGCTAGCCGGAATATGGGTATGCCGAGTCTGCTCCGCAAAGTTTTCCTCGTCGATCTGCTACAGGGGTTGAAGGTTACGTTCCGCTACCAGGATCCCAAGGAAATCTATACCGAGCAGTATCCGCTGGAGCGACCGCAAGTGGCCGAGCGTTACCGCGGCGCGCCGCGGTTGAACGTCAACCCCGACACCGACGAGACCATGTGCATTGCCTGCGACCTGTGCGCGCTCGCGTGCCCGGAGCATTTGATTGTGGTCTCGAGTGAGCGCAACGAAAAAACTCGCCGCAAAGAACTCACCAACTTTACCTACGATCTGAGCCGCTGCATGTTCTGCGGCCTGTGCGAAGATGCATGTCCCACCGACGCTCTCGAGTTGACGCAAGATTTCGAACTCGCCAGCTACGATCGAGTGGGCTGGATCTGGGACCGCGAAACGCTGGAAAAGGGTCCCAAACCCACGCAGTATCGTCGTTAGGAAAATCCTACCTTTCACCTATGACCCCGGGGCTCTTTCTACGGAGTTCACCGGATAGCGTCCGCTTCCTCCCCGGTTTGAGACTGAAGTAGCACTCGATTGCAATCTTCGCCTACTTCCTTGCAGTCGCGATTCTCAACACGGAGAAGTCTCATGACAAAACGACTTACATTCTTTTTCGTCTTTATGGGTTGTGCGAGTTGGGCAATGGCTCAAGGCACTCGTTCGACGGCTCCCCCTCCAACCACGCCGAGACAGACCGCAACTCCCACTGCTCCTGCTCCGACCGGAGCGCCTGCGCAACCCGGCACTACTGCGACACCGCCAAGCACGATCGGGCCACCTACGCCGATCACCACCAAAGCTGCGGGGAATGATACGCAGAGTGAATCTCAGCCGGCCGGAACCCCGACGCACGGAACCCCAGGAAATCCCCAGCCCGTGAATTCATCCGCACCGATGGCTCCGTGCCCGACGACAACGACGTCCACTGCAAATGGATCGCCAGGTACTGCGAACCCAGGAAATACGCAGGCTGGGAATCAGCCGACCTCGAGTCCGGCTGGCGTGAATCAGGGCGCTACAAATCAAGCTTCAACGACACAGTCCACAACTACCTCGCCAACGGCGGGAAACGGCAGCAGCAACCAGGCAGGCGCGACCGGAAGCGCTCCAGGCAATCCACCAACGACTGGAGGTCCCGTTCCGTCGACCGCCCCGTGTCAGCCCGCTCCTTCGCCGGGAGGAGCTGTAGCGCCGCAAGCGAGATAGGCCGGTTGCGAGCCGAAGAATCTATCAACACACGGAATCTATCAACTCACGGAGGCGCAGGGAACGAGAGAAAAATTCAGTTGCGGGCAGTATAGTGTTGACCTCGGCGGCTTCTCCCGCCGAGGTTTTCTCTCCTACTCCGTGTCTACGTAGTGCCCCAGCTTCAGGCGGGCTGCTGTTGCGTCATACAGTGCATCGCTCCCAGGCCCCAGATAAAGTCCCCAGAATAGATGGGGACAATCTCGTGCTTTGGGAAAAGTTGCGCCAGCGTGTGAAGAGCGATGCGATCGTTCGGACGATTGAAGACCGGAGCCAGAACGATTCCGTTTGCAACATAGAAGTTGGCATAGCTGGCGGGAAGTCGGCGGCCTTCGAACACGACCGGTTGCGGCATCGGAAGTTCGACGATCGTCAGCTGTCGTCCGTCCTGATCGCGGGCAGCTTGCAGCCGCCGAAGATTTGCCCGCAGCGGAGCGTGATTCACGTCCTTAGAGTCGGGCTCGACCATGGTCAAGACTGTGCCCTTCGAGACAAAACGGGTGAGGTCGTCGACATGCCCATGGGTGTCGTCGCCGAAAATGCCGCGTCCGAGCCAGATTGTGTGCGGTGCGCCCAGATAGTCGGCGAAAGCTTTTTCGTAATGCACCCGCGCCATGTGCGGATTTCGCTCCTGGACTTTGCTGAGCAAACATTCTTCCGTGGTAAGAATGGTCCCGGCGCCGTTGACATCGATCGATCCCCCCTCGAGGACGATACGCTCGCCGCGGGAGACGGGGCGAACTTCGTTTGGGTGCCCCGCTTCTCGCGCATTCTTTGCGCGAGAAGCGGGGATTTGGGCCTTCGCCATCAGGCTGCCGATTTTGTCGTCATAGCGCCAGTTCGAATACTTCGCCCATGCGTTAAAGCGAAACTTGAGGGCTATTGGCTCCGCCGGCTTTTCGCCGGCGGCGCCGCCCGCACCACACTTCAGAAAAATACATCCCGAATCCCGGAGCCAGATTCGGTTCGTGGGCCAGTGGTGAAAGCGAATGTTGGCCGAAAGGGCGTCGCCCCTTTCCAGAACTCTGCGCGCCTGCCTCCCGGCCGCAACATTATTGACGATTAACTCCACGCGCTCATGCCTGGCGAGGTTGCGAATGATTTCTGTGTACACCCATGGGATCGGTTCGAACTTGCCCGGCCAATCGCCGTGAAAGTGTGGCCACGCCAGCCAAGTGGCAGCGTGAGGCTCCCACTCCGCCGGCATGCGGTAACCTCGGGCGGAAGGCGAGGGTTCAACGGACTCTTCCGCGCCCTTATTTTTTCTTTTCCGTCGCGTCATAGCACTCGAGCTTTTTCTTGACCTTCAACGAGGTCAAATTCCTGAAGGCCTCGGTCAACAAGTAAATTCCTGATCTCTGATCGGCACTCAGTTGAGGCACTGTCCTTGGGGGCCGCTCATCGCAGTCGTGGTCGCGAATCGCCCGCACCGTCAACGGCTGAGTCCCATCAAAATACTTCTGCTCAATTTGAGTCGTGCCGAAACTCACAAAGACGACCTTTACGTATTTAGCTTTGGATCCGGAAACCTCGAGAATCACAATCTCTTTGTTTGCCACGAAAGACGCAGCCTTGGCTGCGTGCAACAGAGGATCGTACGCTACCATCTTGCCGGTGAGTGTGGGTGTCTTGGCAGAGCAGACCAGCTCTAGAGCCGCGATGGCGACACCTGTCAGAAACGCAGTTTTCAGTTTCACGAATTGAGCTCCCTTAGTCGATCAGGCGGTTGGTAATCGGAGCGTACGCGTCGATGCGGCGGTCCCGCAAAAACGGCCAGTTACGCCTGATATCTTCGAGAGCCTTTAAGTCGACATCGCCAACCAGGATTTCCTCGCGATCATGCGATCCTTCCGCAAGCACGCGTCCGAAGGGATCGCAGAAGAACGATCCCCCCCAGAATTCCAGGCCCTGGCCAGACGCCGACTTGCCGCGAACATTGCCGGTTTCGAAGCCGACTCGATTCACGACCGCGACATAAACGCCGTTGGCGATGGCGTGCGCCCGCTGGATGGTACGCCAGGCGTCATGCTGCGCAACGCCGAACTCCGCCTTCTCCGCCGGATGCCAGCCGATTGCGGTCGGATAGAACAGGATTTGCGCGCCTTGCAAAGCCGTCAGCCGTGCGCCTTCCGGATACCACTGGTCCCAGCAGACGAGTGTGCCTAACCGTCCCGCGCTGGTGTCGAGGGCACGAAAGCCGAGATCCCCCGGAGTGAAATAAAACTTCTCGAAGTAGAGCGGGTCATCTGGGATGTGCATCTTGCGATAAAGTCCACGCAGGGAGCCGTCGCTGTCGAAGATGGCTGCTGTGTTGTGGTAGACCCCGGCCGCTCGCTTCTCAAACAGCGACGCGATCAGCACCACGCCATTGCTGCGCGCCGCTGCAGACAGCTTTTCGCTGCTCGGGCCGGGAATCGGCTCAGCCAGATCGAAAAGGGCATGATCCTCGCGCTGACAGAAATATTGGGTCTGAAACAGTTCCGGCAGACAGACCACCTGCGAACCACGTCCAGCCGCATCGGCAACCCTGCCGAGAGCCTTCTCGAGATTCTGTTCCGGCTCCGGGCCACACGACATCTGTATTAGAGCCACGCGAAATTTTTCAGGGGGCACGCGTTCCGTCCTCCGCGATCACTATAGCATTCGACAACGGCACTGCTCTTCAACCTGCGCTCAACTTCTGATTGTAGACACGACACACCCCAATGAAGCACGACAATAGCCTGTGAAAAGTCGCCGGTGAATCTTCGAATGGTATGCAACTTCTTGCACCATTAACTCAATCGCTTGCACTCCAAAAAAAATGACGGGGAGATGACATCTGAATTCGTGAAATCGGTATACAATCGTGACCCTTTGCGAAAGACAGAGGAAAAGAAAGTCTGATCAACGCTTCCCCCGAGACAGAACGCAAGTTGCTCTGCCCGAGAATACAAAAACCTAGGAGAAACCGTGATACGAAGACTGAGTACGTTTGTGCTGACCATCGTCGCGCTGGTGTCGTACGTGAGCATTGCAGGCCATGCGCAAGAAACCCTAATGACACGGCACACACGAGATGAGGTTACAAGTCGAGTAGCCCGTCCCGCCGGCCATTTGCCCGCCACACAGAACTTGCGAATCGTTCTCGTTCTGCAGCACCGCAACCAGTCAGAGTTGGATCAGTTGCTGAAAGATCTCTACGATCGTTCCAGCCCGTCCTATCGCCACTTTCTGACAGTGGAGCAATTCACCGAAAGGTTCGGACCCACCGCTTCGGATTATGAAGTTGTGAAGACTTGGGCGAAGCAGAACGGGCTCAAGATCGAAAGCACTTCACGCAATCGCATGATCCTGCCCGTCAGCGGACCTGTGCAGAACATCGAGAAAGCCCTGCATGTCACCATGGGGCTTTATCAGCACCCAACCGAAAACCGTACCTTCTTCGCTCCCGACCGCGAGCCCACGCCGGAAATGTCCGTCCGCTTGTGGAGCATCGGCGGCCTCGACAATTTCTCGACGCCAGCCTCGATGGTCTCGCGCCGCGACCCGAACACGGTTGACTCCGACACTGTGATCGCAAACGCTACCACCGGATCCTGCCCCTCGAAGTCTTTCTGCGGAAGTGACATGAGAGCTGCCTACTACGGTGGCACACTCACCGGAGCGGGCCAGTCAGTCGGTATTTTCGAGTTCATCGGAACCGACCTGGCTGATCTGACTACCTACTACACGAACGCGAAGCAGACCAACAACGTACCAATTACGCTCCTGTCAGTCGATGGCCAGAGCACGAGCTGCCTCGCCAGTGCGGGCTGCGACGACACCGAACAAACCCTCGATATGACCCAGGCGCTGGGTATGGCTCCCGGGATGTCCAGCCTCGTGATGTATATCGGCAAAGGCGGCTTGTCGGGGCAGACGCTCGACGATCCCGGCATCCTCAACGCCATGGCCACGGCCAGCCCCCTGAATGCTCAGCTGAGCTGCTCATGGGCCTGGAAACCAACCGACAATACCACCGACGACCCGTTCTTCCAGGAGTTCGGAGCGCAGGGTCAGAACTATTTCACAGCGACTGGCGACAGTGCGAAGTGGGTTAAGAGTGGTTTCGTTTGGCCCGCCGACGACCCGTACGTTACCGGCGTCGGCGGAACCGACTTGACCACCGTCAGCGCTGGCGGAGGTTGGGCATCAGAGACGGCTTGGTCCTCTAGCGGCGGCGGCATCTCAACGAACAGCTTTGCCATTCCTTCCTGGCAAGTAGCAGCGGCAGCCGGATGCACGAGCTGCTCGCAAACCTTGCGCAACGGCCCGGACGTTTCGGCGAACGCGAACTACACCTTCTACGTTTGCGCCGACCAGACCTCGTGCACGGCGAATCTGTATGGCGGCACGAGCTTTGCGACGCCGATGTGGGCTGGCTTCATGGCTCTCGTCAACGAACAAGCCGTCGCGAACGGGCAACCGCCGCTCGGCTTTGTCAATCCGGCGCTGTACGATATTTACGGCGGCTCGAACTATACGACTGACTTCCACGACATCACCAGTGGAAGCAACGGATACCAGGCAACGGCCGGTTACGATCTCGTAACCGGCATCGGCAGCCCGAACGGCCAGGCTCTGGTCGACGCACTCGCCGGCACCAACGCTGGTACATTCACTGTCACTGACACGCCCAAGACCCTGACGGTAGCTCGGGGCGCCTCGGGCTTGTCAAAGATCACGACCGCAGTGTCTGGCGGGTTCAACGCAGCGATCGCGTTGACCGCCACAGGACAGGGCGCGGGCGTGAAGGTAACGTTCAATCCCAGCACTATTGCAGCGCCGGGCTCTGGGCATGCAGCCATGCAGATTAAGGTGGCTCCGACTGCCAAGACCGGATCCCGCACGATCACCATCACCGCAACTGGTGGGGGCGTGACCCAAACCGCGACTCTTACTTTGACGATCAAGTAAGAGACGACAGCATGTTTGCCGCTTTGGCGGCGGCAACTCAAAAGCCCGGACCGCAATGGTCCGGGCTTTTTCACCTCTTCTTTATCCTAAGTCCGGTTCCAGCCACTCAGGGTTTTTGCAGGCCGGCGAGAAAACGCGCCAGCCGTGGGTTGCCCGCAACCATTTTCTGCAGACGCGCCATTACCTCGTTCGAAGGTATCGAGCGAACCACGGCTGCAATCGCTCCTTCCGCGTCCAGTGATTCCGTACCGATTAAATCCATAAGAAACTCCAGCGCTGCCTCCTGACGCGTAAGCGAGATCGCCGAAAGCAGCACGGAACGCCACCACGGATCGTTCGCCTGGGCAAGACAGTCTCGCAGTGCATCGAAGGCCTCCGCCGAGTGAGTCCCGGCGATCACCAAAGCAGCTTCGGCGGCGTTGTCATCACCCGAACTCAGAAAACGTCCCACCCAAGGGACCGCACTCACACCTTCGATCCGCAGAACTCCTCCATAACAGGCGCCGAGCACCTCCGGCTCATCTTTCCCCAGCACCGCTCTCAGGCGAAGCAGGAGAGCCGCCGGTGGCGAGCCGACCTGTTCGATTGCTCGCACCGCCTCGGCCCTCACCGCCTTGTCCTCGTCACCCAGCAGTTCGATAAGGTGCCCCAGCAACTCTACTTCTCTCAGCTCGCGACATTGCACTAATGCCAGCGCGCAGGTCGCTCGCAAAGTTCCGGCAGTGTCGGAGCGACCGCCCCACACGGGTTCCATCTGGATGTGGCCCATACCGCGCAGAAAAACTTCCGCTTCCTGATACTCCAGAGCCGCCAGGGCGCGGCTGATCGAATTCTTCGCCCAGCATTGAGGATCGGTCTTCACCGGATTCTCCAAGAATCGATCGAAGGCGCCCAACAATTCCGAAGTTAACTGCACCAGTCTGAACTCCCGCACCAGATCGGCTGCCTTCGCTGCGATGAAGTTGTTGCGATGCGCCAGAGCCTTGCGCAAAGCTGCCACGCGGTCTTCTTCGCCGAGTTGGCGAACCGCATCCAGAGCGGCAACTTGCTCTTCGAAGCTGCGTTTGCCTGTCATGGTTGGCAGTGTAAACCGAGCGGGAGGCTGGAGCGCGTGGCGTCCTTTCACATGCTTCCTGTAGAGTATCTAGTCGGGGAAAATGGCAGTCCGCTTGGAGGCTCGCAGTGAAACACGGCAATCATGGCAATTCGAAGGATCATTCGCACCCAGGGCAGGGTAACGCCGCGGGCGGTGAAGGAAAAGACCGACATCTGCACAACCCCATCGAAGATCGGCTGATTCCTCTCGAGCCTCTCGATCTCGGCAAAATAACTTCGATCGACAGCCTGGTGCGGGCGATGGCCAAGACCGCCTTCACGGGACGTCAACTAGGTGAGGCCGCCGACGTCCTCGAAGCCATGGCGCTCGACGAAGATGCATTCATCGTGATGACCCTCGCCGGGGCGATGACCGTAGCCAAGCAAGGATTGATCGTCACCGAATTGATCGACCGGGGCATCGTGAATGCAATTGTTTCCACCGGCGCGCTCATGGCGCACGGTTTGGTCGAGGCCACCGGCCGGGCGCACTTCCGCGCCAACCCTGAGGTTTCCGACGAAGAACTCTACGAGCAGGGCTACAACCGCGTTTACGACACCCTCGAGCCCGAGCAGAACCTCGACGACGTTGAAGAAGTCATGGCCGCCGTCCTCGAGGCCTGGGACCACAACGAGGTCATGTGCTCCTACAAGCTGAATCACGCCATTGGTGCCTATCTGGCCAAGCGCGACAAGGATCAGCGTGGAATTCTGAAGTCCGCGTATGAGCAGGGCGTGCCGGTGTTCGTGCCCGCCTTCAGCGATTCAGAACTCGGCCTCGACACCGCACTGAACAATCGCCTGCGAGAGTCGACTGGGCGACACAAGATACGTTTCGATCCCTTCGAAGATCTCGAGCACTTCGCCGCGACCCTGCTGCGGCAAAAGAAGCTGGGGATTTTCACCATTGGCGGCGGCGTCCCGCGCAACTGGTCCCAGCAATTTGGGCCGTTCATCGAGTTGCGGCACCGGCGCCTCGGTGAGAATGTTCCTTTGAAGCGATATCACTATGGTCTCAGAATTTGCCCTGAGCCCGTTCATTGGGGCGGGCTGTCGGGCAGTCCCTACAGCGAGGCAATTTCCTGGGGCAAGTTCGTTCCGCCGTCAGAAGGGGGGAAATTCGGCGAAGTCTTCGTGGACGCGACCGTCGGCCTGCCCATCATCGTAGCCGCGGTTTTGGAAAGGCTTGACAAGGGCCACAGGGGCGCGAAAAAAGGAAAACGGGAACTGTTAAAACGGAAGTAGATCAGGTTTGATCAATGGCCCAGAGCCACGCGTTCCTGTTGACGCCGCAGTCGGGCGCTCGGAGTGAATTCTGATGGGGGAAGTTTCCCCGGACGCGGGCTAAGCGTTCGTCTCGCAGCTAGTCGAATCTTGCGGAACAAACTCCTGGGCGGAGTCGTTCTTCTGAATGTCTTGGTCGCCAGTCCGCATTCTCCGGTAAAGCGGAGCAAGGATACTATTTTCAAGCACTTCCGACTCTGCTTGAAACCAATCCTGTAATGCTTGGCCGTCCTGCTGCCCTCGGGTTTCGTAGAGTTGCTTGGCGCGAGAACGCACCTTGCGCTCGACCAACTGCACCATCAGGGCCTGCTGCTTCTTTCTGCGTGTTTCGAAGTCCAATGCTCTTTCCTCAATCTTGTGTATTTTCACCACTTCTATCTTAACCGATTGGTGTTAACGGAAGATTACATTCGGGAGCACCAGACCGTTACTAAAGTTTTACCCCACTGAGATGTAAGATCCGCCCCGCGGATTCAATTAAGTGCTTCATTTACACGCTCAACCAGATTATTGGATTTGAGAAAGGGAAGAAGAAATGCCGCGCCTCCTTTGCTAAGAAGCGGTCTTGGCTGGAACTGTCGGGCTCAAAATCCTGGAATCGCGCTCAGTCGAAGATCAACACCGCTGAGGCGATAACCGTAGTCCAAAGCGCGCGTTTGTCCCCGACAGCGGATTGGGTCACGTTTGCCGTCCGAACGATCTTGTTCGATAAGCGGTAGATCTGTTTCTTCTCGTCCCATGACCGGTCGGGATCGAATTCCACATTAAGAGTGGTGGCCAGCATCTCGGCGGCGAGTTCCTCGGCGTATTCCCCGGCCGCATCTTCGGTCTCTCCAAACGAGTGATGTTCGCTGAGATAGCCATAGGTGTTACGGTCCGCAGGAATCGCTACGCCAATCGACGAAGCCAGTAGCCGGTGGGGTTCACGAGTCGAGTTCTCGGCGACCACGGCAAAAACGACTTCCCCCGGATGCAGGTACTTCACGCCTTCCTTGCGGGCCAGCAGTTTGCAGTTCGGCGGAAAGATCGAAGAAACGCGCACCAGGTTCTGGGCAGCGATACCCGCGTCGCGCAGTGCCAACTCAAACGAAGTCAACCGCTCGCGGTGTTTTCCCACTCCCTTGGTAAAGAAAATCCGCTTGGGAACCATGTCTTTGCCCAATTCCGTAATCCTCCGAAACAATTTTATTTTGAGAATGCACAATCTAACACATTGCTTTGTAAAGAAAATGTGAATTTCACAGCCGGAGGCAAAAAAGGTGCGTGCGTTCGAAAACGCGCCCGCGAGAACCGTGGAGCAGAATTGGACAGCAGCACTGGTGAACCGAACTACGGTACCCAGCTACAGTACCGAACTACCGTGCAACGGCCGCGGCAAGGCTACGGGGCAGTGACCTTCGTGACCGTAATCGTATTGTCCTTTTCGGTCCCCGTTACCGTTACTTTCGCGCCAGCCTGCTTGTCGAGCGTGTTCAAAGCGGCCTTGTCGGTGGTATCGAGTGTGTAGACCTTGTCGCCTATAACCAGCGCAAACTTCGATCCCTTGGAGACGCAGGCGCGGGTGCAAGAGGCGTCGTCTCCCGGCATGGCGTGCTTGGCTCCGCACATCGAATCACTGACTGTCCCTGTGAAGGTTTGTGCTTTGGCCGCAAATGCGGACGAAGCGCTCAGTCCTGCAGTCACGATCAGGTTTACTACCAGCAATCCAATTTTCCGACTCGCAGCATTCATCTCAGATTCTCCCTTTCGCTGGCCTCCACTTCACCTGCCGCGTCGGCCTCTCTTAGAGGATGATCGATCGAACATGAAGTTACAAGTCATCCGCGGTAGCAGCAAGAAAAAAGCGGGGAGCGCAGGCGCGCATCCCCGCCCAGATGCCCGGATGGTTGGGGGAGGGCCCGGGCAAATCCTGTCACGCCCCAAATCGCGCGCCGTCGCCAGCGACTATTCCTTTACAAATTTTGCCAGCCAATGTATCAGGACTTCGCGATTCCACAAAATCTTTTCGGTGACTCACGCCGCCCGACGTTCTCCCAGAGGTGCTAAGAGTACCCGAAGCGCGGCCACCCCGAAAAAATGCTGCCATCTGTTCCGAAATCCGAACAAAGCCGGAAACCGTGCCGCTGGCCCTAAGCGGCCCTATTTCGGCGCCTTCACCGAGTAGATGAGATCGATATCGACCGTCTTGTCTCGCACGTTCGCGGTCACGTGCGAGGCTACTTCCCAATCCAGGTTCGAGGGCAGCAACTTCTGCGCGGCCGGCAGATATTCGCTCAGGTAGGTCGAATCGTAAACCTCGCCCGGGCGAATCTTCCATATTCCGCGAAGTTTCGCCGTCAGATTATTGTCCAGCCCGCGATATTCCAGATCCCCCATGTGATAGACGAACCCTTCTTTCACTTCGAGGTGAAGCACCACCGTGGAGTCCGCATCGTCAAACTCCGCTTCCGACTTGATTGCAGCCGTCACAAATCCTCGCGAGCCATAGAGTTGCTGAATGTCTTTGAGGTTATCGGCTAGCCGAATCGTATTCGCCGGCTTTCCCGGCTCGGCGCGGACCATCTTTTCCAGCGTGTCCGTGGGAAATTCGTGATTCCCCGACCAGACAAGGCTCTTCAATTTGTATTGCTGCCCAGGTTTGACGGCAAATGTGACGTCGACGACGGTCACATTACGCGGCCCATCGTCCGTTTCTGCCGCGGGCTGCTTCACGACCCTCGGCTGCGGCGCGCCGAACTCCGCCTTCAAATATCCCCGCGCGTAGTAGACCGGCAGAAGCTGGTGCTGGGCGAACTGAGTCAGGTGGCTGCGCGAATATTCGCGATCGGTAAGCCTCTCGGCCGCCTCTTCGAGCGCCGGCGCTTCGGGGCCGACCGTGCCGGTGAACTCGATCTTGCGGACCCGGATCAGAACATCGGTCACACGATAGTTGATCGACTCGACCGGTCCGTCCTCTTTGCCGACGCGCTGATACTCGACATGCCCGGGGATGGAGTTTTCGACCAGCATCGCCTGCAGTACGTCCGAAACCTCGTCCGCCAATCCTCCGAACACCGGCAATTCTCCATCGAACAGCGGCGCGTGTTCTTTGATTCGCTTGCGAAGTTGGTCATCGGAGAACCATATGAAATCCTCAAAGTGGGCCGAAACAAACTTTGTGGCGTCGGTCACGTGGAATTCGAGCTTGGTTCCGGCCGACGAATACGAATAGCTATACCCGATATCGGTGAAGACTCCCGTATCTCCCAGATGGCGGGCCGCTTTCTTGAAGTCGTCATCATCGACCTCAGTGCCCATTTGCAGCCCGGTTGCCGCCGCAATAGCTGCTTCGGGAAACCGCTCGCTGCCGATTACTTTGATCGCGATCAACTGCCGCGCCCACGCCGGCATCTGCGCCAGCGGCTTCTGCGAAGATCCGCCTTGCCCCGCTCCGGGCTCGCACAATCCAGCAACAACAATGAAGACAAGAAAGAGAAGTCTGGGAATCGCCTTCGTCATCGACTTGGAGTCTGCGCCAATTCCTGTGTGGATTTGTGCTTCACCGCAATGTCAATGAAAGCCAGTGCGGCCCGGCTCAGCGCCTTGTCTTTGCGGAACACCAGTGCCAGATCTCGGCGGACCTGCACGTCGGTGATGGGAATGGCTGCCAAAGCCTTGGCGCGCACATCTTCCTCCACGTTGGACCGCGCGATGAACCCAATCCCCACATCAGCGGCCACAAATCGCTTCAGCAGTTCACTGGAATCGAGTTCCATCGTGAAGTTCGGCTTCAGTCGCCGTTCGTGGAACATCTGCTCGATGGCGTCCCGCGTGTGGCCGGCCTTGGGCACCACCAGGGGAAACTTCGCCGCATCGGCAACAGTTGCTGATTTCATTTTACCGAGCGGATGTTGCGGCGGCGCGATCAGAATCAACTCATCCCGATGGATGAGTACTACCGTAAGACGCGGATCCGTCACCGGAAGCGAAAGCACTCCAAAATCGACCGAGTTGTCGATGATGGATTCAAGAATCCTCCCGTAGTCCGCGCGTTTGATGTTGACCGAAACACCGGGATACTGCTTCTTGAAATCGGCAAAAACATACGGCAGGATGTGCAGGCAAGTCCCTTCATTCGCACCGACAACGATTTCGCCGCGCGGCACCCGCTCCATCTCGGCAATGGCCACCAGCATCGCCTTGCGCGCATCCAGCGTGTCTTCGACGTACTTCTGAAACGCCTTGCCCGCAGCCGTGAGCGATACTTTGCCACCGGAACGGTCAAACAACTTGGCCCCAACTTCTTCTTCCAGCCCGCGAATTTGCGACGAGATGGCCGGCTGCGTGCGAAAACGTTTCTCCGCTGCCCGCGAGAACGAAGCGTGCCGCGCCACTTCCAAAAACGTCTCGAGCTGATCAAAGTCCATAAGAGCAGTTGCCGTTGTCAGTCGCCAGAAGAACCGTTATCAGGAATTCCTTCGAAAAGGGCACGGCTTCAGCCGTGCCGCTAGAGCCCGCCGAAAAATCGGGCTTCAGCCCTTGAGGGTCGCATTTCGAACTCCCCAAGGCATTCTGCACTCGCGCCACCGCGCCGAAAGCTGACGCTGATAGCCAACAGTTTTCAGTATAGAGTCGCGTTATCCCCGCCATCAAAACAATCGAATTGCCAGCCTCGACGACGGGCCTTAAAAGCTCTCGGTCCTGCACAACGCGACCGATTGTAGCAGCCAGCCCGACTGCAGGATTCCCCGCAACCGTTCACCCGATCTCCGCAGAGAATTGCCCCGGGGCAAGGAGTTCTCATGGCCGACGCCAAGACCGTTCTCGAGTTCGCCAGGAAACATGACGCGAAGATTCTCGACCTGCGTTTCACCGACGTCCATTCGACCGGTGCGGCTGTCAGTTCTGCCAGTTTCGCCGGCGACGCGGCGCTCATAGACTACGTTGTCGCTGAACCCTGGCCTCGGCGCCCATCGGGCGATGCGAATCGACAAAACCGAGAGACGCCGCTGTTTGGTGCCTGCCTTCCGGTGTTGCTGCCGCGTTTCGGCAATGTTTTCTTGCGTGACAAATGATCATTTTCTGCGCGAGCGGGTACGGAAACAGGGGCCAATCATGAAAACAAAATTGCACAACCTCCTGGCCACCGCGCTTGTTTGCGCGCTGGCGGTAATGGCACATGCTGCCGATCCCAATATCGAGAAGAAGCAGCAAGACATCCGCAACATGGCGCAGCAGACCCTGCAGCGTCTCTACAAAGCGGAACCCAAGGCTAAGTCTGCCATCCACGGTGCCGCGGGCTATGCGGTCTTCAGCAACCTGGGCGTGAAGATTCTGGTTGCTGGGTCCGGCAACGGAAAAGGCATCGCAGTCAACAACAAGAACAAGCACGAAACCTTCATGAAGATGCTTGAAGTGCAGGCCGGCCTCGGCATGGGCGTGAAAAAGTTCAGTGTGATCTTTGTCTTCGATACCGAAAAGGCACTCAGCGGCTTCGTGAATTCCGGCTGGGAGTTCGGCGGCCAAGCTACTGCCGCCGCAAAAAATGGGGACAAGGGCGCATCGATGGCAGGAGCCGTGTCGGTCGCAGACGGCGTCTGGATGTATCAGCTCACTGACAAGGGCATTGCACTCGAAATCACCGCGAAGGGCACCAAGTACTACAAAGATGGCGATTTGAATTAAACCAATGGCTTTCACGGTTCTGTCGCGGTGATTACATCGTGCGACGATCCCATAGCGGATAGCCGACTCTTACACCGTCGGGTATGTTACGCGGAGGAAAATTCTGTGCCATGGAATGAAAGTCAAGCATCGGCTGGTGACTCTGCCCAATGAGAATGAAATTATTCTTCGGGCTGGGAGTGGTGGCGGCCTTGCTGTTCTGTCCGCTGCAGGTGCTCCGAGCCCAGGACCTCGCTCCTCGTGCCTATCTCATCACGCCGATCCACAGCAATGCAGTTATTTTGACCTACTCCTTTTTCGCCGGCAGCATCAATTTCAATGGCGCGCTCCCAGTCAGCGACGCCAAGGGGAATTACAGCGTTCCTATCATCAGCTATTACCACACGTTCAATTTCTTTGGGCGCTCGGCCAACATCGTCGCCGCGTTGCCCTATGGAGTAGGAAATTTCCAAGGGACGTTGGCGGGAGCAGGGGCGAACCTGTACCGCTCCGGTCTCGTGGATTCGGTCTATCGCCTTACGGTCAACCTCAAAGGCGGCCCGGCGATGAAGCCGCAGGAGTTCGCCAAATGGCGCCAGAAGCTCCTGCTTGGCGTCGGATTGAAAGTGATCGCTCCGACCGGCCAGTACGATCCCACCAAGCTGATTAATTGGGGCACCAACCGCTGGTCCTTCAAACCGGAACTTGGTTATTCCCAACGTTGGGGCAAGTGGGTTGTCGATGGCTACGCCGGAGCATGGTTCTTCACCACGAATCATGATTTCTGGTCGCGCAATGCCTACTATCCCGGCACGAGATCTCAGTCGCAAAATCCGATGGTGGCCTTCGAAGGACACCTGAGTCACGACTTCAAGCCGCGGCTCTGGGTCTCTCTCGATGGCAATTTCTGGGTCGGGGGGAGCACGAGCATCAATGGCATAGAAAACCCGCTCACCAAACAGGAGAACTCCCGGCTCGGAGCAACCGCCGCGGTTCCGATATCCAAGCACCAGTCCCTGAAATTCGGTTATAGCAACGGCACCTACATCCAGTTTGGCGGCAACTACCAGAACGTGTCGGTTGCGTGGCAATACTCCTGGCTGGGGAGGCCCAACTGACGAGTCCCCATTCCTGGCCTGTCAGTTGTGACAGTTACGCGATTGCTATGGTTCCCATACACTCACCGGTTCGATTAAGTACGCCGCCGTGAGGTCGATGGCACGAATTGATCAGCGCGCGGCGCGGCAGTGACTTGTGGAAATGAACCTCTCCACTAGAAACAAATGAAAGGGATGCGAGCCATGGCTAACGAACAACCGAACATCCTCATCATCATGACCGATCAGTTGCGTCATCCGACGGTGTACGAGTCCGATGAACTCCGCCGTTTCCGTCGCGAAAAACTTACTGCCGAAACGAGTCTGCGAGATTCGGGCGTCTCCTTTGAACGTCATTACGCCATGTCAGCCGCTTGCGCCCCCAGCCGCGCATCCATTATGACGGGGCAGTACCCGTCCCTCCACGGCGTCACCCAGACCGATGGCCTCGCGAAGAGCGCCGACAGTGCCGACATGTTCTGGCTCGCGCCCGACACGGTCCCCACCATCGGCGACTGGTTCCGGGCTGGCGGCTACCGGACTTTCTACAAAGGCAAATGGCATGTCTCACATGCGCACCTTCCCGCGCCCGAAGGCGAGGGTTATCTCCAGACGTTAGACAAAGACGGCAACGTGAACGCAGAAAACGTCGCCGCGTATCTGAAGGCGGACCTGCTCGACGCCTACGGCTTTTCGGAGTGGGTCGGTCCAGAGGCGCACGGATTGGGCCACCAAAACACGGGAACGGCACGAGATTCCTTCACGGCAGACGAAGCAATCGCTCTGCTGAAGCGTCTGGACCAGGACGGAAACAAGACGCCATGGCTTGCGGTGTGCTCCTTCCTCAATCCGCACGACATCTCGATGTTCGGTGCGATCGCGCTGACGCAGGGACTTCGCTATGACTTCGATTCGGTGCCGCACATTCCGGCGCCGCCGACCCAGGAAGAGGACCTGTCCACTAAGCCCGCATGCCAGCAAAGCTACGTCGATGCGTGGGGGAAGATACTCGCGCCGCAGCCGCACATCGAGCCGCAGCGGCGCTTCTACTACCAGTTGCAACGCACCGTCGACGACCAGATCGGACGCGTGATCGACGCTCTCCGGTCAACCAACGCCTACGAGAACACAATCGTGGTTTTCGCCTCCGATCACGGGGAGATGCTCGGCGCCCACGGTGGCATGCACCAGAAGTGGCATAACGCCTATGAGGAAACTATCCACGTCCCATTCGTCTTCTCCAGCCCTCTGTTTCAGGGCGGGCGTCGCGAGAGTATCCCCACAAGCCACGCGGACCTGCTGCCCACGTTGCTCGGGCTAGCCGGCGTCGATCAGGATGAGGCGCTCAAGCGAGTTGCCCCTGGCCACACCGAAGCGCGCCCACTGGTGGGGCGCGACCTCTCCGGCGTTATTCGCGGCGGCGTAGAGCGACCGTCCGGCCCTGTCCTGTTCGTTACCGACGACGAGATCAGTGTGGGCAGCGCAAAGCCCGGCAGCCCCTTGCAGCGCTGGGCCCGCAAGCTGGGAACGTACGAGGAAGTCATTCAACCGAATCACATCGAGACCGTCGTCGCCAAGACCGACATCGACGGCGAAGAGCATCTCGTCAAGTTGTCCCGCTACTACGACAACCCGCAGTTCTGGACGGTGCCGGGCGTGCGCGACGAACGTCTCCACCGCGGGAAGAAAATCGAGTCAGTAACCGAGCCCAGCCCGGACGAGTACGAGCTCTACGACCTCACTCTCGATCCGCTTGAGCAGCGCAACCTCGCGCATCCGAGCAATGCCGACGAGCGGTCGCGCAAGCTGCAGGAGCGGATGTACCAGCTCTTAGTGAAGCAGCTCGACGCGAAACGCCTCGTGCCCACTTCGGGGGCAACGCCGGGATACAGGCCGCCGGCCCCCAGCGTCGCGGAGGCCATCCTGTCTTAGGTCGGAGCATTCTCGAATCCCTGGGTCAAATTGAAGGCTGTGTTTACTAAGCCAACGTGAGAAAACGCCTGCGGAAAATTGCCGAGCTGACGTTTGGCGACTGGATCATATTCTTCGGATAACAGACCAACATCGTTCCGAATGCCCAACAGCCGTTCGAACATCTGTACCGCGTCCCGATGCCGGCCCTGCAACTCGTAATTGTCCGCCAACCAGAATGAGCAGGGCAGAAACGTTCCTTCTCCATGCGGCATGCCGTCGACGGCGGGATCTTGCGTGTACCGTCCCACAAAGCCATGTTCGACGAGATGAGTTTCGATGGCTTTCACCGTGCCGATTACGCGTGTATCGTCCGGGGGAAGAAAGCCAACCAGCGGCATCATCAGGATGCTGGCGTCGAGGTGCTTGCCTCCGTAATACTGCACAAAGGAATTCATGTTCGCATCGAACCCCAGTCGGCAAACTTGCTCATGGATAGCACCACGAAGAGTTTTCCATCGTGGAATCTCAACGGCGAACCGGCCTTGTTCCGCCATTTTTATCAAGCGATCGACCGCGACCCATGCCATCACCTTCGAGTGAACGAAATGACGCCGTGGACCCCGCACCTCCCAAATGCCCTCATCGGGCTGCTCCCAGCCCGTCTCCAGGAATTCCAGCATCGCCACGGCGACGTCGTGACGCCCATTCTTGGGCGGTTGCAGCCCCGCTGCGCGCGCCTGAAAAAGTGTGTTCGTCACCTCCCCAAAGATGTCCAGTTGATATTGCTTGTAAGCGGCGTTCCCGGTTCGGACAGGAACAGACTTTTCATATCCCGGCAGCCACGGCAGTTCCAGTTCCGTGAGTCTGCGTTCGCCGCGTAGGCCATAAACGATGTTCAGTTCAGAGGGACTCCCCGCGACAGCGCGCAGAAGCCATTCCCGCCATTCTCGTGCTTCTTCTAAGTATCCGGCTTTGAGCAGCGCTTGCAGGGTCAAGGTCGCATCTCGCACCCAGCAAAACCGGTAATCCCAATTCCGCACTCCGCCTAAAAGTTCAGGCAATGACGTTGTCGGCGCTGCTACGATCCCGCCCGAGGGAAGAAAGGTCAGAGCTTTGAGCGTGATCAGCGAGCGTAACACTGCATCCCGCCATTCCCCTTGATACGTGCAGCGATCCGACCACTCCCGCCACCACTTTTCCGTGCTCTGAATCGCCTCTTCGATGTTCACCGGCACTGGCTCGCGCTGGTGAGAAGGGAACCAGGTCAAGTTAAACGCAACCTTTTCTCCCTCCGCAATGGTGAACTCCGCCGCGGTCTTCATATTCTCGCTGTGCAGCGGCACATCCGCCCGCAGTCGGATCATGTCTGGACCAGCAATGGCAGAAATTCCGTTTTCGATCCGCCGAACCCAGGGCACCACGGCCCCGTAATCGAATCGAATCACCAGTTCCATCTTCATCCGCACCTGCCCTCGGGTACCGACGACAACGCGCAGAACCTCAGGCATTTCCTGGCGCGACATCATGCAGTCGATGAGCTTGGCCGATCCGCTTTCCGTCTCACACTCCGTCTCCAGAATCAGAGTCCCGTCGCGATACTGGCGGCGAATGCTTCGGATCGGCTCCGCCGGTGAGATCGACCAACGCCCGTGTTCCGCAGTTCCGAGCAGCGCTGCAAAACAGGCACCTGAATCAAAGTGTGGAAGACAGAGCCAATCGATCGAACCCTCTTTCGAAACCAGGGCCGCTGTATGGCAGTCGCCGATTATCGCGTAATCTTCAATCGGTATCGACAGGGATTCCCTCCGCGAATTCTTCATTGGATGAACTCCGCCCGGTTTTGGAAGCTTCGCCAGTCCTGCGTCCTGCAATGAGAGCTGCATCTGCCCAGGAATATGTCGGAGTACCTGATACAGCGATTAACCATTCCTGCGGTACACGAGCTCGCGCAACGCTGCTCCCGAGTCTCGTTTGACAGCGGCTGACACCGTCGCAGATACTGCCATCTGCGCATGTAGGATGCAACGGCACGTCGCCGAAGGACAATGCCCACCTACGATCTCATCGTGGAGGCTACATGCCCAATCTAGAGAACCTCAAAAAACAAGCCAAGCTCATATTGCGGTGGCATCGCGAACGCCACTATCCCGTGGCTGCACAAATCCGTGAGCATTTGCCTCGTTTCCAGAATATGCCTGACTCCGAGATTCTTGCGGCGAGCCTTAAGCTCAGCGATGCGCAAGAAATTGTCGCAAGCCAACAAGGCTTTGATAGCTGGCAAGCCCTGAAGACTGGACTTTCACCCACGTCGCTAAAGGAGAAATCGTCCCCATCCAAGGCCACTATTGTCGCCGCAGAGCCGCAATTGCTCGTCACCGATATCCAGAGATCCTGCGAATTTTTTCGCGAGAAGTTAGGCTTTTCGCTGGTATTCAGTTACGGCAAACCTCCCTACTACGCCCAGGTGGGTCGCGATGCGGCGCGCATCAATCTACGGTGTGTCCAGCGACCACGAATCGAGTCGGCGGTCCGTGAACGCGAGGAACTGTTGTCGGCATCCATGACTGTTGCTACCGCGGAGGAGATCAAGCTGCTGTTTCTTGAGTTTCGGTCCGCTGGTGTTGCTTTTCACCAGACGCTGAAAAAGCAGCCCTGGGGCGCCAAGAATTTCGTCGTCGAGGATCTGGATGGGAATCTGCTGCTGTTTGCTGGACCCGCAAACTAGCGCGCGTTTTAACGAGGGCGCCCAGAGTGTTTACTCATCTTTGCCGCAGACGATCCCCTTCATGGTACGTGCATCGCGGCGATCAACCGCACGAGGCAGAGCCCCCCATGGAAGAGATTAAAGATACGGGTAGGACGACGCGGGACGTACCTGAACAAACGTATTTCGTCGATCCCGGGCAGCTAGACGGCAGTACGTACGGAGCTGTCCTTCACCATCCGCTCCAAAATGCGCATGCGTTTGGCGGGGAGCATTGCTTCCGACACGTTCGGTCGAACCACTTCGCAGCTGCTGACCGACAGAAACGCGTCGCCCATATTGTCCAGCGCCGAGGCTGAGCGCCCGAGTACCATCAGAAGATACTTCTGTGCGATCGGACGGTCGGCTGGATGAATCAATGCCCACCAGCGCCGAATCGACTCCTGTACTTCCGGTTCGCTCTTTTCACCAACTACCAGGGAATCAATCAAACGGTAGACTTTGCTCTTGATCGCTTGGTACGAGACGGATATCTCTTGGGGCATAGGGTTCCTAGATGACGCTTGTGCCTCTATACAATGCAATCCTTGCACCAAACCCGTAGACCCCTGTTTTGGCGTACTTTAGGCCGTTTCTCACTAACATAAACGTACTATGAATGGAATAAATCCCGTATGGGATATGAATTCTGGAAGGACGCGCACACCTTCGTCTCCCCCTCAAAACAAAAGACTTGTGACTGTAATCACAGGCCAAGCGTGAAAGCATCGTCAGGCTACCCGAGACTCTGCACGCTGTGACCGGCGTTGATCGACGCGCAGGTTACAATGTTGCGCTCTGCTCACCTCGACCTTCCACGATTTCTGCCCTGCGGACTACGGCCCGCAGTCTGGTCTGGAAGCCAAGTATTAGCTTTGTCACTGCGCGATCGAATCTCGGAGGCTCAATGAAACGGTGGATCTGGCTCTTGGCGGTTCCGGTACTCATCTCCTGCGCGAGCGCGCAGGTATCCTCATCCCTGAATTCTCAGGACAACTCCGCCCCCACAACGAGTTCCCAAGGTACTTGGCATGACGCCGGGACCGGGGACCGGATGTTCTTTCCGAAGGACATGTTCTGGGGTTGGGCGCAGGTCGATCTGGCACCGCCGCACAACGAGATTGATCCCAACCAATGCGCCGGTAATGCCGGCCAGTATGGCGGAGTTAACGCGCCCTGCAGCCTGTTCGCGCGCTATATGATCTGGGGAATCCTCGAGGTCCGTCCCTTCGGCCGGGGCCCATTGCGCCGCTTCATGGTCTACGGTGCGCCCGCCTTTCTGTTCGGCAAGACCGTCCCGAAGACGCTCTACACCTGGTCGCCCGATGCCATCGGAGTCGAGCACTCGTGGGGCGTAGGAATCTATCTCAACAAAGGATTCGAAATGCGCCTGACCCAACACTTCCTTTTCGATCGCCTGGGCGCGCGCGACACCTATCTCGGCCCCGCAGACCTCGGCACCAACGGCCCCTGGGGCCGCTTCTTTACTGTCGGCGTCCGCAAGACGTTCGGCACCCGGCGCTGGTAAGGCATCTGCGAGTCTGTGTTGAAACATGCGTCGCGATTCGACCACCGCCCCTCTTTGCGATCTCTGCGGCCGTTCTCCGCGATCTCGGCGGTTAAGAGCTTTGAGGGAACCCGTCGCGAAGTCGGATAGCTATGCCGCCACTGGCGTGGCGGGCCGCAGCAACCGCCGGACCAACCACACAATCAAAGCCACGAACGCCCCGAAGAAAACGAGCGGAGCCAGAACGATCAGCACAATCCAACCCGGCCCTCCCATGTTCGTGACGTCGCCTCCCACCGTCGCTCCCGAATCGCGCCGAACCCGCCCGCCGAACACCGTCACGTCGCCACCCACATTCACCGCCTTGTCGAGCCGGACGTCTCCGCCAAACGCCGTCGCGTCGCCCGCGATCTGCCCCTTATCCTCCACCAGGATGCTGCCACCAAACACCGTGACATCACCGGACACATGTCCGCGGACCCGAACGCTGCAGCCGAAGCAGGTCGCGTCGCTGACCTCGTCGTCAGGCCCGATGCCGATGTTGTGCCCCACCTGCGTACGCTCATGTGCGTCGTCAGCCAACGCCACGATCGAGAAGACCAGACAGAAAACGAGGCAAGCCGGTGGCAGAAGACGAATGCGGTGCTTCATGAACAATCTCCCTGCAGGGGTAAGGTCGAGGTGGCTGCCGGGAATTATTGCATAAGGCTAGTCCTGCGAGTTCATTTTTGTAAAAGCTCCCGCTAAACCAACAATAATCCGCCCCTGATCGCAAGCATTCTTTATAATGATCGGTTTTATCAATCGCAGAGAAAACATTCATAGCGGAGGTTGTGCATGGCTGGCTCTTATAACGGTGTGCCTGTACCGGCGGACGGAAAGAAAATCGGTTATTTGAATGGCAAGTATGACGTCCCCGACAATCCCATCATTCCTTTCATTGAAGGTGACGGCACTGGACGCGACATCTGGAAAGCTTCGCTTCGCGTCTTCAATGCGGCAGTCGAGAAAGCCTACAAGGGCAAGCGCCGCGTCGCCTGGTACGAAGTCTTCGCCGGAGAAAAAGCAAAAGCCAAGTTCGATACCTGGCTGCCCGACGATTCCGTCAACGCCGTCCGCGAATTCCGCGTCGCCATCAAAGGCCCGCTCACCACTCCAGTTGGCGGAGGCATCCGCTCGCTCAACGTTGCCCTCCGCCAGATCCTCGACCTCTATTGCTGCGTCCGCCCTGTCAAGTACTACCAAGGCGTGCCTTCCCCCGTGAAACATCCCGAGCGCATGGACATCGTCATCTTCCGCGAGAACACCGAAGACGTCTACGCCGGCATCGAGTGGGAGCAGGGAACCGCCGACTGCGCCCGCTTGATCGAGTTCCTCAACAAAGACATGTTGAAGGGCGGCAGGAAGCAGATCCGTCTCGATTCCGGCGTCGGCATCAAGCCAATCTCCGTCACTGGAACCAAACGTCTCGTTCGCATGGCGATTCAGCACGCGATTGCGGATCATCTCAAGTCGGTCACGTTGGTCCACAAGGGCAACATCCAGAAATTCACCGAAGGCGCCTTCCGTCTTTGGGGATATGAGGTTGCCACCGAAGAGTTCCGCGACAAGGTCATCACCGAACGCGAGAGCTGGATCGTCGACAACAAGGACAAGAACCCCAACATCACGGTCGCGCAGAATGCCGAAGCCGTCGAACCCGGCATGGAGTTCGCTCCTCCCGCCTTTCGCCAAGCCGTAGAGAAAGAAGTGAAACAAGTTCTCGACAGCATTTATGCCACTCACGGCAATGGCGCATGGAAGAAGAAGATCATGATCAACGACCGCATCGCCGACTCGATCTTCCAGCAAGTCGTCACCCGCGCCGACGAATACTCCGTCCTGGCCTGCCCGAACCTGAACGGCGACTACATCTCCGACGCCTGCGCCGCCCAAGTCGGAGGCCTCGGAATCGCTCCCGGCGCCAATATCGGCGACGGCTATGCCATCTTCGAAGCGACGCACGGCACCGCCCCCAAGTACGCCGACAAAGACGTCATTAACCCCGGATCGGTGATTCTCTCCGGTGTCATGATGTTCCGTCACCTCGGCTGGAACGAAGCCGCCGACCTGATCGAGCAGAGCATGGAGCGCACCATCGAACAAAAGAAGGTTACCTACGATTTCGAGCGCCTCATGCCCGGCGCCACCAAAGTGAAGACCAGCGAGTTTGCCGGAGCCATGATCCGGAACATGGACGCGGCAATGCTGGCGGAAACGAGATAAGGCTTTCGACCACAGAGGACACAGAGGACCCAGAGAACCTGTCGCATTTTTGATTTCCTCTGTGTCCTCCGTGTCCTCTGTGGTGAAGATTTTGATTCTTTTCTGAACGAGGAAATCATGCGAAAGAAAGTAACCATCGTAGGCTCAGGCAACGTAGGCGCAACGGCCGCCCACTGGATCGCCTCCAAAGAACTCGCCGACGTCGTCCTCATCGACATCGTCGAAGGCGTTCCCCAAGGCAAGGGACTCGACCTTCTCGAAGCCATGCCCATCGAGAAGCGCGACGCCTACATCACCGGCACCAACGACTACAAAGACACCGCAAACTCCGACATCGTCGTCATCACCGCCGGTATTCCTCGCAAGCCCGGCATGAGCCGCGACGACCTGCTGAACACGAATTACAACATTATGAAAGCCGTCGTCGGCGAGGTCGTCAAGAACTCGCCCCACTGCATTCTGATTATCGTCTCCAACCCACTCGATGCCATGGCGCAAGCCGCCTACAAGCTCAGCGGATTTCCCCGCGAGCGCGTCATTGGCATGGCCGGTGTCCTCGACTCCGCCCGCTTCCGCGCCTTCATCGCCGCTGAACTCAATGTCAGCGTCGAAAACGTAACCGCCTTCGTCCTCGGAGGTCACGGAGACACCATGGTCCCGCTGCCGCGCTATTCCACGGTCGCTGGCATCCCAATCACCGAGTTGATCGAGAAGTCTCGTCTCGAAGCGCTCGTCCAGCGCACCCGCGACGGCGGCGCAGAGATTGTGAAGTATCTCAAGACCGGCTCGGCTTACTATGCACCGTCGGCAGCCGCCACCGAGATGGTCGAGGCGATCCTCAAAGACAAAAAGAAAATCCTGCCCTGCGCCGCCTATCTGCAAGGCGAATACGGCATCAACGGCCTCTACGTCGGCGTCCCAGTGAAGCTAGGCGAGAAGGGAATCGAGCAGATCATCGAAATCAAGTTGACCCCAGAAGAGAAAGCCGGTCTCGACAAGAGCGCCGCCGCCGTGAAAGAACTGTGTGGCGTGATCGGAGTTTGATTCCCATCACCGGAGCTGATTCCTGTTATGGCATCCTGAGCGGAGTTGGCGTCGGCAAAGCCGGCGCCCACGCAGTCGAAGGATCCCATGCCCGTCAGCCATCAGCACGAAATCAGAAGGGAATTCTTCCGCGTTCTTAAGTCGAACATGAACTCCCCGTGTCCTCCGCGAGGCATTAAGAGTTCACCACGCGTTCCACCTGTCGCGGGAGCGTATCGGCGATCCGTGTACCCTTATACCTTCTCGATCACTACCCTCTTCAGCATCACATCTTTGTTCGGCTTGTTCTGGCGGTTTTGGGGAACTCCGGTGATCTTCACCGCGATGTCCTGCCCATCCACCACCTCGCCAAAAATCGTGTGCTTGCCGGTCAGCCACTCGGTCGGCACCGTGGTGATGAAGAACTGCGATCCATTGGTATTGGGACCGGCATTCGCCATGGCTAGTTTGCCCGGTTTGTCGAACTTGTGCGGCGATCCCTTCGTCTCATCCTCAAATTGATAGCCCGGTCCGCCCATCCCCGTGCCCTGCGGATCTCCACCTTGAATCATAAAATCGGGAATAACACGATGAAAGATCGTTCCATCGTACAGCCGGTCTTTCGATTTCTTCCGCGAAGTGGGATGCGTCCACTCCCTTTTTCCCTCCGCAAGCTCCACAAAGTTGGCAACCGTCTTCGGCGCGTCCTTTTCAAATAGACGGCAAACAATCGTTCCTTCGCTGGTTTCAAACGTTGCATAGAGTCCAGGTTGTCGAGTCATAAATATTCCTTTCGTGATGTAGCGCCGGCGTCCCGCCGGCTGTCGCGAGGGCGCCTTGCCCTCGCAGTCTAAAGTTGCCAACTATGAATTGGGTGTGGCCGCTGCCTTCGGCGCCGCTGCCGGCTTCTTCACAGTCGTCCCCGCCCCCGGCTTCGCAGCCGTCCCAGTACTACGCACAATGCTGATGTGAATAATCTTGATCGGCCGGTACGGTCGATCATTCGAATCACGGCTCATCGCCGCAATCTGCTTCACTAGCGCGACCGAAGCCTCGTCGCATTGGCCGAAAATCGTAAAATTGCCGTTCAGCATCGCCCCTTGTTGTCCGGTGAATGGCACTTCCGTAATGAAAAACTGAGAAGAGTTGGTATTCGGCCCTGCATTCGCATACGCGAGGCGGCCGGCCTTGTCGAAAAGCAGGTCTGGCGAGGTTTCGTTCTTAAATGGCTTCACCGCGTCGGGTCCCGAGCCAGTACCGGCAGGGTCTCCGCCCTGGATCATGAACTCCGGGATCACACGATGAAAAATGGTGCCGTCATACAGCGCCACGCCGTGCTTCGTCGCGCCTGTGGGACTCTTCCAATCTTTCGTTCCACTCGCCAGGCCAATGAAGTTCGCGACCCCCAGCGGAGCTTTGTCCGGAAACAGCGTGCACGTCATCTTTCCGGCTGTCGTTTCGATAATCGCGCTGGGCGGCGACGAACCGGCAGCAGCCGGTTTCGCAGTGCTCGCCTTGGCTGACGATTGGGCGGAAGACGTCGCTTGTCCCCACCCCAAGCCTGTCAGCAGAATCATTCCGAAAGTTACAAGTGCTCTACGCATGGATGCTCCTTGAGAACGATGCGTGGAATTTTGAAGATCGCAACGTTGCATTGTACGACAGCCGCTCTCATCGTTTCTGGCGACATACAGTGATGTGGTTCGATCTCCACCTGACTCTCCGCCGTCCCCGGGGCGTCATCTCGAGCGGAGTCGCTTTCAGGCGGAGCGAGAGATCTTGCGTGCACAAACTAAATACCCCTCCAACTCCTATTTGCCCCCGTCCGCCTGCATCTCCCCACTCACCCGTTCCACATCGCGAAACACCCGCATCAGATTCTCACCGAGAATTTTCCGGATATCCTCCGCGCTGTATCCGCGATCAAGGAGCGCCTGCGTAATCTTCGGCAGATCCGCGGCCGAATCGATCCCCTGCGGCGTCGCCCCACTCACGCCATCAAAATCGGAGCCCAGCCCCACGTGATCCACTCCCGCAACTTTTGCGATGTGATCAATGTGGTCGATTAGCGACTTCAATGGCGGTCGCGGAATCTTCGCCATCCACTCGCGCTCAATCCGGTCGACTTCCAAATAGTTCACCGGCTTGCCTTCCGCCTTCAGTTGGTCAATATACTTCTGGATCGCCGCTGCTTGATCTTTCGCCTGCGCCAGCATGGCCTTGCGAAAATCCTCATCGTCAAAACCATTGAAGAAATTCACCTGCACCACGCCGCCATTTTTCGCAACCGCCCGCAGCATGTCGTCGGTCATATTGCGCGGAGCATCCACCAGCGCCCGCGCTGACGAATGTGAGGCGATCACCGGAGCTTTCGTCGTCGCAATCGCATCCCAGAAGGTCTTGTCGGCCACATGCGAGATATCGACCATCATTCCCAACCGGTTCATTTCCAGCACAACCTGCTTGCCGAAGTCCGTGAGCCCGTTGTGATGCTGCACTTTCGGGTCATCAATGTCCCCCGAAGAGTCCGCCCACTCGTTCGTGTTCGACCACGACAGCGTCATGTACCGCACGCCCAAGCGGTAATAGTCACGCAGCAGGTGCATGTCGTTCTCGATCGAGTGTCCGCCCTCAATGCCCATCAGCGCCGCCAGTTTATGCTGCTGGTGCGCCCGCTCAATGCCAGCAGTCGAGAACGCCATCATCATCTGGCTGGGATGCCTTGCCGCCTGCTCATACACCGAATCGATCAGATCAAACGTATGCCGGGCGAAATGCCCCTGGTTCGTCTCCGGGTCCACCCAGATCGAAAAAAACTCCGCACCCAGATTTCCGCGCCGCGCCTTGTCGAGGCTGACGTGCCCCGTGTCTTTGGGATCGGTCGATCCTAGATCGAATCCTTCGTCCAGAAAGCGCTGTGGCGTATCCGCGTGCGTGTCAACCACCAACGCCGAATCGTGGAGTTTCTGTGCGCGTGCGCCGACCAAGCCAGCCGGCTTGCCAACCGATTCATCCGGCGCTTGGGCCTCAGCGATCGAGAACGTAAACAGAACCAGGAGGCAAGAAAAAAAACGGCAAGAGGACGTCATAGAGTTTGGAATGAACTTATTGTGCAAGGGAAAGATTGTATAGCCAATTTGCCGGAGGCACCAAATCCTGCGTCATCGGAGCAATGATTCGTCGATCGCGTGAAACGATTTCAGTACTGCACGCACTATCCAACGAGGTGAAACGATGGTTGCTGGAACCAGTCGACTCCGCCCCGCAGTCTCCGTTCGCCCCAACGGTTGGCGCTCCCAAATGCGACCTCTGCTTCTCTGGATGCTGTTCACGACGGGCTTGGCGATCGAAGGCCTCGCGCCCCGTCTGAAGATTGAACATCGCGCCTTCGTCATGCCAGCCACGCTAACGGCCTCGTCTGCGCCCATTCGTCCGGACGCAATCGTCGATCGGGAACGAAAAATGCAAGCTGCCGCTACCGTGCTGATTCTCGGAAGTGCGGTTGGGCTTGCCCTTTTCTATCAGCGGAAGATCATCGCCGCACTGATGCCCACCAAGCTCTCCCATCCGCCGAGCCTTTAGGCTCTTCCACTGAAACCAGACGCGTGCGTCGACCCCGTGCCCGCGCCAGTTGCCTGGAACTCTGCTTCCAGAACTTTTCGAGGAGGATAACCCGATGTCGAGAACAACTCTGTCCCGCTTGGGCATATTGCTTGCGGTCGCGATCGTGGCGTTCACCACGTTTGCCGTGACCCTACACGCCGCTCAAACCCTCACCACGCCAAATGAAACGGTAGTCAACTACAATCTCGCCGCCGGAGCCAGCAGCGCCGCGGTCACCCCTGTCGGCAACGAGCCCGTTCTGGTTCAGGGCATCCAGACGACCCTGGGCTATCGCGGCGTCGCTCACGTCAGCATGTTGCGCGTTCCCTCAAGCTTTCTGGAATGGACCGGGATCGAGTCACCGGCGAGCGCGGCGATCACCTCAGGTTTCAGTGGAGTCAAGGGCACCCACATCGTATACCTGGATTACAGTCACTTAGTGGATATCCAGGTCGACACCACGGACGCGTTCCTCATTCACAACGGAAACTCCATCGCGCAAACTGGAGTCGTCACGCTGATCTGGTAATCGGAAAAACACTGCCGCGGTTCCGGCACGCGCGGCGTAAATGAGCAAGTGTCCGGGTGCCCCATTTCTCGCGCGCTCTTTGCGCGAGAAGTGGGGAGTTCCTCGCGAGCCAGCCCTAGGAATTTCCGGCGCAAGCATGGATAGCGCTCAAATCGACTCTCACGATCGAAGCGCCGCGAGCGCCTCCTGCACACACTTTTCCAGTGGCTGCTCCGTGTCAATCGCGGTCTTCGCCAGAAGAATCGCCTCGAACCGCGCCTTTACCTCAACATAAAGCAGGTAATCCCGATTCCCCGCAGGATGCTCCCCGCCCTCCGCGTCAGCCGCAAGTCGGCGACGCGCCGTCTCGTCTGAACATACGCACTCCAGAACTCGCCACGGCTGCTGCTGCGAAGCCGCAAAATCAATCACGTTTTCAATCTGATATCTCCGCGAAAATGGACGCCCATCCAGAAAGATCACCCGGCCCGGACTCCGCGACAAAAGATATCCTGCAGTCTCCAGCATCGCCTGCTGGCAATAATCATCCTGCCGCGTCGAGTATTCGATCTCCTCCGGCAAAAAGATCGCGTGCCGGATCTCATCCTTACTCAGTACGCGCCCCGCCGTGCGCGCAGCCAGTTCACGCGCCAAGGTGCTCTTCCCCGTGCCAGGAAGCCCCGCCATCAAAACAATCATAAAAACGTAAGAACGATTGTGTGGAACGGACACTCCTGTCCGTCGCCTGCAGAAGAATCGTAACGGATATACCGCGAAGGGTGCCACTAAGGAGAGAGCAACTCTGGAACCTTGAAACGTGAAACCTGCCTATCTCGTCCCGCTACCCAACGCCACCTGCGTCTCCGGTTTCTCGCTGTCCGGACGTTCGACCGGAATAATATCCTGGGTCTCGCGCCAATCATCGTAAAGCCCGCTCACCATGATGTGGAACACCCACTGGTGCCGTTCTTCTTCCGGCTCTACCAACCCTAGCGCCTTCATGTAGAACAGGTAGTGCTCCATCCAGCGAATCTGGTCCTTGCTCATTCCGCGCCGTTGCAGGTCAACCGTCACGCCGGCGAGGTGCGAAGACGCTGTGTCTCCGTCGGCCGGTGCGGCATTCCGGTTGTGCCTCCGAAGCTTTTTCTGAACCTTCACCGTCCGCACCGCCGAGTTTACCTGAATCTGCTGATGAAAGCGGTTGTAGTATGCCTGGCTCAGATCGTCGACAAAATTCAACGTCCACGGACGGCAGTAGCGCCGCGAAGGATCAAGCCGCGGATCAAACCGCAGCGTTTCCCCAGCGCGAATCTCCATGCAGGGAACCATCGGCCTTCAACGCCTCAAGCTCCGTTTCATCCTCGATGCGAGGCAAATCCAGCCGGTCAATTTCAGCATTCTGGATCAGCAGCGATTCGTGCGATGGCCGGAACATCGGATTCCAGTGCAGCCAGCGGAAGAAATGTTTGCGGTGCGCATGCTGCATGGTCGCGTGATGCACCGCAAAGGCGCTGCCCGACAGGCCCCCACACACCAGGGCCAGCAATGTCACCGCCGCGAATTGGAATCTGAAGAAGTGTCTCAAAAAGTTTTTCCGTATGGGCGGGCACGTCCGCCCGCCGATGCGCTCTCACCAATGTTCTACGCGAGTAGCGGCTATTCTAAGCCATGCTGTCAAGTGGTCCAACCCGAGACTGCTGCTGGACCATTACTTCCGTACCCAAAGCGCTCTCCCTACGCGGTTACCCTGCATCCACGAAGGACTACGCCCATCGGTTTTATCGGCAAACCACGGGCCATTCTTGAGTATTGGCCGGGCACATCCCTATGTGCGCAGCCACCTACGACTTGGCGCGATTTGGATGTCGCCGGGCAGCCGACGGTTGTGGTGGTTTTCTGTCCAAATGACAAAAACCAGCACCGCCAAGAGCACTCAGCTACCTACGGAAGGAGTCTTTGTATTCGTCCGCGTCTATTACCTTGCCAGCTTTGCCCTCGCGACCGGCCGCTCCCGCTTTCCGCAACAGGCCCGGCGAAACCGTCCACCGGCCACCATCATCGCTGACAATGGTGACGGATTTCTTATTGTAACGGACGAGCGTTCCCTCGACAGTCTTGTGCTGATCGGTCTGGAATGAAACCCGTTCCCCGATATTGAACTCCATCATACGAACATGCGCGTGTAACTGATGGAGTATGCGCAGGCGCTCCACGATTCGCCGGTTTAGCTCAAGAAGCTCCGGCTCTGTCAGTTGGTCGATGTTGATTCTCATCGCGGATTTTCGTTCCGAATAAAAGGTCGGTTCGTTCTTGCCCTCAGCGCCGCAACAGATCGCCCAGCGCCTGCTTCATGACCTGCCCGCCCACCTCAGAAATGGACTTGGTCAGCGGAATATCTTTCGGGCAAACCTCCACGCAGTTCTGCGCATAGCCGCATTCCTGAATGCCGCCATCGCCCATCAGCGCTGCCAGTCGATCCCGCTCCAGCGCCTTGCCCGTGGGATGCGTATTGAACAATCGTACCTGCGCGATGGTCGCCGCGCCCACGAATCCCGTTTCCTCGTTGAACTGTGGACACGCTTCCATACAACAGCAGCACGAAATGCACCGCGAAATCGGATATGCGACTTCCTGTTCCTCGGCGGACATCCGCGGCCCGGCGCCCAAATCGTATGTCCCGTCGATCGGCACCCATGCCTTCACGGCTTTCAGATTCTCAAAAATCACGCTGCGGTCGACCGCAAGATCGCGCACCACCGGGAACTTGGAGAACGGCTCGAGACGAATCGGCTGCTCGAGATTGTCAATCAGCGCCGAACAAGCCATCCGCGCCTTGCCGTTGATCAGCATGGCGCATGACCCGCACACTTCCTCAAGACAATTCGAGTCGTACGTGATCGGCGTGGTCGCCTTGCCGTCGCGCGTCGATGGTTCGGCTGCGATGTCCATCAGCGCCGAAATGACATTCATGTTCGGCCGGTAGGGAACTGAGAACTCCTCCCAATACGCCTTGGAAGTTGGAGTATTCTGCCGCTTAATCTTGATGATGACGGATTTATCAGCCATGTGGGTTCTAGCTCTAAGCTACTCCAAGAAATCGGCTCCTCGTCCGCTGCTTTCGTCTGCGGACACGGTTCGCTTCTTCCGATATACTATGCCCCCGTATGCCTTAAACCCTTCTAGGCCACATGCGGTCATCAGTATCGTCTTGATTGCCTTAACATTCCCGCAAAGACGCACGAACAAAACTGTGAGCCAGATATAAACATCGCAGGCAATAATAAGCAGCACCCAGGCGCCCATCGTCGCCATTCATCTGTTCCTCCTAGGTCCGCCCCTTCTTGGAAGACGCCATTTGAAGCCTTCAGCCCGATTCAGAGGCAATCGCTCAAGCCCTGTTCCCGGATAGGCTCCTGTCCTTCCTTCGCTTGATATCCAGTTCGTCCTGGCAAGGGCAGTTGTCATCATTACACCGCCATTCGATGCTGACAATCGAGCCGAAATGCCCTCTTTCGTGGACGTGTTCCTTAGATTGCTCTCGAAGCCAACGGTCTGCCCAGACCGCCGCGTCCAAGGAGGTGTTCGGACGAACGCCTTTTTCGTCGTAGGTCATGACCGAAGGTAGCTTGTATCCGCCCCACTGCTTCGACGTCTTTCGAGCAATTATTACAACTGTGGTACCAGCAACCTCTGTGAACGCATAGCCGTCGATAGTGCGACCCTTCGCAATTGGAGAAGCAACATCTGGTCTCGACAACCATAGCTCCTCTCGAAGCTGGTCTAACTTCTCCCCTTGAAACGGAGTGAAATCGTTCAAAATTCTCCCTCTTCGGTCATTCCCAAAACGACACCCTTCGCAACAAAAATCACCGGGAAGGGCACGAGTTCCACTCGTGCCTCTATAAGCTAAGCAAAGATCGCGGCTTCCAGCCGCTGAGGTTTGCTCTTGAAGCCTGGACGACTCATCTCCCCGCCCGGAACCTACTTCCTAACCTTCTCAACCTGGCAGCGCCGACGATTGTTCGTTGTTGAGAACTATGTTCGCCTTTTTCTACAAACCCTGTATCGATATCGCCGCGAGGGTCGTTATCAACTTCACGCCTTCGTCCTCATGCCCGAGCATATCCATCTTTTGCTGACTCCTGCCCATGACGTAACGCTCGAACACGCCGTTCAGCTGATCAAAGGCGGATACTCTCACGCCCTCGGAGTCATCTTTGGTCGAAAGCGAGAAATCTGGCAACGCGGATTCACCGACCACCGGATTCGTGATAACCACGATTTCGTGAATCACAAAAACTATATTCATCAAAATCCAGTCGAGCGCAAACTCGCCACTGACTCACGCGAATATCGATACTGCTCCGCCTACACCGGATTCAAGCTCGACCCGTGGCCCGCAGCGGCTAAAGCCGAAATTTCAAAGAGCGCTTAATCGGCACGAGTGGAACTCGTGCCCTTCCCGGTTGAGCCTAACGCACTCACTTCGCTAACGAGCGCCTGTGATCCATCTCCTTCTCGAAGTAACTCCGTCTCTCTCTGCGAAGAAATCGCACGATCTCGGAAACTATGAACAGACCACAGAGAACGAGGTACACCTTGTTCCAAAACCGTGCATTAGGATTAGCCCCTATTTTTAACCGCTAGGTAATAAATCCGGCTGCCAGCACGTAAAACTCAATCGCGACAAAAAAGCGTACCGTCGATCTCGTATTTCGGTTCACAATCAGTACTTCCTCGCTCTCGGCGGAATCAGCGACGTATCCACCGACTCGAACTCAAACTTCGGCTCATCCGCGTCCGGCGCGAAATACGCCTTCGTCGTCTTCAGCCAGTTCTTGTCATCGCGCTCGGGGAAGTCCGGCTTGTAATGCGCCCCGCGCGATTCGTCTCGCATCCCCGCACCTTGCGCAATTACCCGCGCCAGTTGCAGCATGTTATACAGTTGCCGCGCAAACACCACCGTCGTGTTCGCCCACTGCGTGCGATCGCTCAAGTTGATCTTCCGATAGCGCTCCAGCATCTCCACCAGCTTGCCGTCGGTCTGCTGCAAAGTCTTGTTGTAGCGGATCACCGTGCAGTCCTTCGTCATCAACTCGCCCATCTCGCGCCACAACTTCACCGGATTCTCCGCACCATCCGCCTTCATCAATGTCGCATTGATCTCTTCCTGCCGCTTCTGCTCCGCCGCAAAACATCCATTCCCGTCGGACACCTGCAGCCCCCGCGCATACTTCACGGCATTCGGCCCGGCAATCCCGCCGCCATAGATGCACGACACCAGCGAGTTCGCTCCCAGCCGATTCGCCCCGTGATACTGATACTCGCACTCACCCGCCGCAAACACTCCCGGCAACGTTCGTCGCCTGGTTGAAATCGATCCACAGCCCGCCCATCGTGTAATGCATGCCGGGGAAAATCTTCATCGGCGTGTCGCGCGGATCATCCCCCACAAACTTCTCGTAAATCTCCAGAATCCCTTCCAGCTTCCGGTCGAGAATCTTGCGGTCGATATGCGTCAGGTCGAGATACACCATCGGCTTGCCATCAATGCCAAGGTTGTACTCATACACAACTTTGAAAATCGCCCGCGTCGCCACATCGCGCGGCACCAGGTTCCCGTACTTCGGATACCACTCTTCGAGGAAATACCACCGCTCCTTCTCTGGAATGGCCTTCGGATCGCGCTTGTCCCCCGCCGTCTTCGGCACCCACACGCGCCCGCCCTCGCCGCGCGCCGACTCCGACATCAGCCGCAACTTGTCCTCTCCAGGAATCGACGTCGGATGCACCTGAATGAACTCGCCGTTCGCGTAGTAGCATCCCTGCTGATACAGCGCCGACTGCGCCGAGCCCGTACACACCACCGAATTCGTCGACTTCCCAAAGATCGCGCCAATTCCGCCCGTCGCTATGATGATCGCGTCCGCCGGGAACGTCCGCACTTCCATCGACCGCAAATCCATCGCGCAGATGCCGCGGCACACCCGGTTCCCATCGAGCACCGCCGACAGAAACTCCCAGTGCTCGTACTTTTTCACCTTGCCTTCGGATTCGTACCGCCGGACTTGTTCATCAAGGGCATACAGTAACTGCTGTCCCGTAGTCGCCCCCGCAAACGCCGTGCGGTTGTACAACGTCCCGCCAAAGCGGCGGAAATCGAGCAGTCCCTCCGGTGTTCGGTTAAAGGGCACGCCCATGCGGTCGAGCAGATCGATGATGCCCGGCGCCGCCTCGCACATGTCTTTGATCGGAGGCTGGTTGCCCAGAAAATCGCCGCCATACACCGTGTCGTCAAAATGCTTCCAGGTGGAATCGCCCTCGCCCTTCAGATTCTTCGCCGCGTTGATCCCGCCCTGCGCGCACACCGAATGCGACCGCTTCACCGGAACAATGGAGAACAGATCGACATTCGCGCCCATCTCCGCGATCTTGATCACCGCGGAAAGCCCGGCGAGCCCACCGCCTATGACAATGATTCTGGGAGTCGCCATCTTATTGCACCGGCTTTCCGTGGCTTGGGGATCCAGCTGAAGTGTTTTCCTCTGTGTCCCCTGTGTCCTCTGTGGTGATCTTGCTTTTGCGCTCGGCGCCAGGCTTCACGTGCCGCACATCGACCATCGCCGAATTCTCCCCACCCTCCGCCACCGGATGCGTCCGGAACGAATACAAACTCGCAAAACCAGCCGCGCACAGCACCAAAAACAACGCCAGGCACGCCCGCAACAATCTCTTCTGCGCCTTGTCTCCCGAGACAATCCCCCACTTCGCCGAGAACAGCCAGATCCCATACGCGAAGTGCCACGATGCCGCCACCAGTCCCACCACATAGAACAGGAACATGTCCGGTATGCATTACTTCCAGTTGCACTTTGCCGAAGGAATCCGCGGGATTGTCGTGCAGATCGACTCCGGTAAACCGCATGGTGTAGGTGTGCCACAGGATGTAGACGAATGCGATTCCACCCGTCCACCGCTGCGCCGTGTACATCCAGTTGCCGCTCCACGGATACGCACCAATATTCCCGTCTCCGCAATACCAGATGTAGAACCCGTAGAGCGCGTGAAACAAAATCGGCAGCCAGATCCCGAACAGTTCAAGAAAGAACACCAGCGGCAGGTTCGCCAGAAAGCTGACTTGGCGTGCGTAAGCATCCGGCCCAGTGATGGCCGTCGAGTTCGAAATCAGAATATGTTCAAACAGGAAGGCGCCGACCGGGACGATCCCCGAGAGGGAATGCAGCCGGCGCAACGCAAACGAAATATCCCTGACCAGCGCGCAACGGAGCCACTCCATGCGCGACCGTCTTGGTTACCCCGGGAGCAGTAGAACTGGCTGACGCCACGAATCGCTCCTTATGAGTGCAGCTTATTTGTCCGACGAAGAGAAAAGAACTTCACATTATCCGGTGCCGGGAGAAGTGAAGTCAAGGAAACCAATAGTGCGCGGCTGGCATCTGCGGCAAAAGCAGCAATCCCCGAAGGCGTCATCCCGAACGGAGCCGTTCTTCCTGCGAAGCGAGGGATCTCGCGTGGACTAAGACTGAAAGTCTCAAGCAAGGCCCCGCCCAGTAGTCCCTTCGTGAACCTTCGTGCCCTTTGTGGTTCAAGCTTTCTCCCGGAAGTCTAAACGCACTCAACCCTCTAGCATCCCCCGCAGTTCGGCAAACGTTTTAATCACCCAATCCGCCCCCGCACTCGCCAACTGATCCGCGTCAAACGTCGTCGTAATCCCCACCGCTACGCACCCCGCAGCTTTCGCCGCCACAATTCCATTCAGCGAATCCTCGATCACCCAGCAATCCCCGGCCGTCACCCCAAGTTCTCGCATAGCCATCACGAAAATCTCCGGATCGGGTTTCGGGCGCGCGCCCCATCCATGATCCACAATTGCATCGAAGTGATCGCCAATGCCTAGCATTGCCAGAGAAGCGTTCCGATTCCGCGGCGTCGCCGACGTCGCCAGCGCAATCCGATATTGCGATTTCGCCCACGTCACGAACTCGACAGCACCCGGAACCGCCTGCACCTCATGCTCGATGCTTTCGTAGAACTCCCGCTTCAACCGCGACAACTCTGCGAGCCTCTCCAAGCCGCCATGCTCGCCGAGAATTTCCGGCAGCATCGTCTCATCCGGCCGCCCCTTGTAGCTGTCGTACACCGACTCGGGCAACGCGATCCCGAATTTCCCGAATGCCAACTCTTTCGCCCGCTTGTGCAGAGGCTCGGAATCGATCAGCACTCCGTCCATGTCGAAAATCAATGCCGATGGAGCAGGGAACTGTCCGGACATCACAACTTCTCCCCGCCCTGTGCGTCGCACCACTCCAGAAATTGACGGAAGGCCGCTCCCCGGTGGCTATACCGCGCCTTCTCCTCCGCGCTGAGTTCCGCGAATGTCTTTTGTATCTGCGGAAAATAAAATAGCGGATCATATCCAAACCCGCCCGTCCCCCGAGGCGAATCCAGAATTACGCCCTCGGCCGTCCCGCGAAACGTCGCCAGAGTCTTTCCATCCCGCGCCGCGGCCAGCACACACACAAACCGTCCCGTGCGCTTCTCCGCCGGAACTTTCCTCAACTCCCGCAGCACGCGCGCGTTGTTCGCCTCATCATCTGTGTTCTCGTCGGCCAAATGTGGTTGGACGTCCAATAAATCCGGCGCCGCATACCGCGCCGAATGCACCCCCGGCTCTCCACCCAGAGCATCCACTTCCAGCCCCGAGTCGTCGGCCACAACGATCTCTCCGGCCGCGTGCCGCGAATATTCCTCCGCCTTCTTGCGCGCGTTTTCCTCAAAGGTGACTCCGTCCTCGACCACAAGGGGTAGGGAAGCAAACCCTGAAACGCTCCCAATCTCAATCCCATGAGGCGCCGCTGCCCCCGCAAAGTCCCGCACCTTCCCCGGATTCGAAGTCGCAATCAATATTCGTCGCATCATCCTGAACGTTCCCAAACGACTGCATTGTCATCCTGAGGCGCGTTCTTTGCGCCGAAGGACCTATGCAACTTGCTGGCGCTAAGAAGCGACGTTGGTCTAGAACGTCCGAGAACGCAGGCCGGAACTCCTGCGGCGGTTCATCAAAATCAAAATAATCATCAACATTGCCGTGAGCGTCGAAATCCATCCCCCCGCCGTCCGGTCCCACGTCCGCACAAAACGAATCTCCACCCGATTCATCCCCGCTCCCACCGGAACCAGCATCTGCCCCGTATCTTCCCGTGTCGACGTCGACACGACCCGCCCGTTGACCGAAACCTGCCACGCCGGATACCGAAACAACCGCAGCGCCAACCGGTCCGAAGCCGACATCTCCGCCGTAAACATCCTCGACTCCGCATCCCAATGCTGCACACGAATCGCCGCCTGCGCCGGTCCATCCACCGTCACCTTGCGCGCATCTTTGTCAATCGCCCCCGGATCGGCCCCCACGGGCGTGTACTCTTCCACGCCCTCGTATCCCGCGCCAGTGACCACATTGTCCTGCATCTCGCTCAGATCGCCTGCATTATCCCACCATGGCGCCTGCACCCGAGTCCACGCCGCGACAATCACCAGAACCGATACCGCGCACACCGCCGCACGCCACCACCACCGCCGCATCCCCACGGTCACAAACACAGTAAAGATCATGCTCAGGCATAGCAGCCAGCGCCACGGAAACTGCATGAACTCCATCTTCGGCAAAACTCTCCACAGCAACGCGGTCACGGGAAACATCAGCACAGTGCAAACCGCCGCCCAGACCACCAACACGTTCCAGACGCTACGCTGCGCTTCCCGCCAGCGCAGCGCCGCCCATGCCGCCACGACAATCACCACCATCTCCCAGAGCGCCAGCCACGAGATGATGCGGTTAAACGCATCGTGATCCGCATCGGTGGTATGAATGAACAAAAAATTGTCCGCTGGACGCGATCCCTGCGACACCGCCTGCGCAATATCGATCCACCGCTGCTCATAGATGGCTGGGAGCAGATAGAACGCCGCCAGGCACGCTCCCAAAGCCACGGCCGCGGCTCCCATCAACAACGGCTGCAACGACCTCTGCTTCCACGCAAAGAACACCAACAGCAGCGCCGCCGAATAATGAATCATCACTGCCGCCGGAGCATTGGTCAGCCACGCAGCCGCCAGCACGATCCCCAACAACACAATCGCCCGCCTCCGTTTGTCCCTATCGTCGTCCACCATCCTCAGCACGAACAGCAGCAACAGCGGCACCAGGCAACTGGCCAGCAACTCCGCAAACGCGCTGCGCCAGTAAACAATCACCAGATGATAAGGATTCACCGCATACAACACCGCCGCAAACATCGCATCCCGGCGGTCAAGCCAGCGCCGCGCCAGTACAAACATCGACACGCCGGCGGCCACCACTACGATCCATATGTAAATGCAGGATGCAATCGTCCACGGAAAGATTGCGCTCACAATGGCGCCCAACGTCCACGATGCCGGAGGATAAAACAGGAATCGCGGCTCGCCATAAGCGAAATGTGCCAGCGCCGCCCAGCGCGGAAAGAAAGTCCCATGCCGCCACTGCGAGAGAACTTCGAGCCACGAATACAGATGAAACTCCATATCGTGTCCCGAGGGCGTGCCAAAAAAGAAGAAGGGAATTTCCACCGCAAACGCTGCCGCCCCGATCGCGAGCAGCGGCGTCCAAAGCAGCGACGCTCCCGACCGAAGAGTTCCAGTGTGCTCTTTCAGTGAATCCCTGCCCGCGCTGGTCTTCGCCAGACTGTTCTCCCCTCCGCCAAACTCCAACGCACGCGGAAATCACAGTCTACCTGTAACTGAAATTTATTAACCCAGATTTAACATTGCTGAAATCTTCGCGCAACGGACTTCCGCTACTGTACTCCGCATAGGGGTGGAACAGACCACGAAGAGTTGAGGGATCTGTGCCAAAGACGGGGCCCGGGTCCCTCGGTTCTTCGCAACTGCCTCCCCAAAGCCTCTCGCTCACTTTCTGCCGTTTTTTTCCGCAATTGCCCACCAACATCCCTTGCCCAATTCTGCCCACAACCTGCCCGCGAGAGGCTTCTATTTGTTTGTGAGTCGAGTCAAAGAGAGGAGGGAGTGGTAGTTAGCTGGAGAAGAACGTCTGCACGACCGTGGAAGGGTGGCCCTTAAGGGCCCGCGTAAGTCGGCGAAAAATAGAAGGGCTTCTGTCTTCTAAACCGAAGCTTCTTCCGGATTCCTCTGCTGCTGCAACTCCGAAAGAAAATCTTCCTGCTGCAACGACGTCCCGCGTCGCAGCAATTCCAATAGCGGATCCTCGAGTTCTTCGCCGGCATCTTCCTTCCGATCTCCCGGCTCAAACTGCGTGAGATCCGCCACTAAAGCTCGCGGAGAAATACTCAGTTCCAGCGCGGTCGCCGGACAATTTCGCAAGAAATTGATCAGATTTCCTACCTGCGCGCGCTGCTCCGGTGTGCGCGAAGGAAACTCCACTCCCATCCCGTGTCCCGGATGCGTCACCCGCACCATTCCCTCGGTATGGACTTCCATCTCCTGCGCCTTCAGGCAAAGATCCACCAACGCCCGCTCCGGAAACGGAGCATCAGTCTGAACGTAGCAACCGCCCAGACTCAAATCCGTGAGTTTGCAATGCGGTACGGTTTCTTCTTCACCCGCTTTGGCGGCGTTCGCTGCGGCTTGCAGCCAGGCCTTCAATTCGGTCTTCGCCGCCTCGGCAACATCCACGAAGTGAACTCCGGTTTGTCCATTCGGATTCGCCCAAGCCACTTGCCCGTGTGCCTGAACCGCGAACGATGTGTCCGGCAGCTGAAAATGAAACGCCAGCAACGCTCCCGGAATTTGCGTCTCCGCCGTCAGCACTTCCATTCCGGTTTCCGACAGATCCAGAAGAATCCCATCCAGCTTGCGCGTATCGGGAAGCGTAATTTCTACCGGAGCCTGTACCGGAACGCGGAACGCCCGCCGCCGCTCCCGGCTTAACAACGCAGCCACCGGACGCAATCCCGCTTTCACGGCGTCTTCCGAAAGTGGTTTGTACAGAACAAAGTGGGTTCCGCTGCTCAGAATGTCGCGGACCTTCCCCGCGTCCGCCACCAACGCGATCGTCAATGGAATTGCCCCGAGTTTCTGCGCCTCCCGCAACACGTCTTCCGCCGTCTGTGGAACATCAAAATCCACGATCAACGCGTCGAATTTCTGTTGTTGGATTCGCGCGATCGTGGTCTCTGGATCGCTCGAGCGGTCCAGTGCTATGCCGAAGTTGGGCAGAACTCGGCCCAGCACATCCGCCGCGGCATCGTCGGTCGAAACCAGTAGGGCTTGTAGGGTCATGATTCGATTAAAATCCCGGCACTTACTCGATTACGGCCAGCGAGGAGCCGTCGGCCGTGCCGCTTTCGAGGAAGACGCGCTGTTCGAACTCGCGCCCGCTTTGGCGGCCATCGCATCCCCGGTCAGGGTAGCGTCGTCGACTTCCGCCAGCACTCCGTTGTCGTCATCATCGTTCTCGGCCAGCAGGGGTGCTACTTCGCGCAGCTTTTCCGCTGCCTGCTGGAGCATCTCGATCTGCTTGCCCAGTTGGGCGTACTTCGCCTGCTTCTGCCGCAGGACCTCATGGATATCTTTCATACAACCCCCTGTTGGCAATTTAAGGAGCCCCTGCCGAAGGGTCAACGGTAATCCCCCTCCCCCGATTACCGGAGTAACGGCTCCAGAACCGAGCATGCCTTATCACGCATTGTTTTGACTGCGACCAACTCCGTTCACATTCGCGAAACATCGGCCTTTTGTGGCTCCGCGAAAGCCGATGATGGTTCGTATGAGGGCATCGCTTTAGAGATGCGGTAACCATCTCCACGACGCCATCGGCTTCAGCCTCTGCGCAAGCGCAGAAGAACGTGGAAGGTCGGCCCTTCGAGGGCCGCGTCAGAATGCTGAACATGCACGGGCTTTAGAGTGTGTGTGAGAACTCGTCTGGTAGATTCGAAGTGGCACAACACCATCGATTTTAAGCCGCGAAGCGGTGTAAGAATGCAGCCCACGGCGAAAGCCGTGGGTGTGAGTGGAAAATCATCCAGCCCCGGAGGGGAGAAAGAGCAGTTCTCACGCACACTCGTTAGCCCCTGTGGTCTCGCAAAGCCCTCGCGACGCGAAGAACATGATGACGCCCCCTCAACACATCCGCCCAACAACTAGCCCAATCGTGCCCTTCTCTATGGCACGAAGGTGGCATTCTCAAACTTTCCCGAAGCAGGTAGCTTGTGCGGTGAGCAGTTCTGGGGGAGGGCTGTTCCGGCGTCCTGTTCACTCGCAAGAGTGGCGGGACGCTTCTCAAGTTTCAGGCCATTTTCCTGCCAGAATCTCTCATCCCGTCAGAGAAGGTAGCTTCGCCGCCGAGCCCAACAAGAAGATCATTCCCACCACAATACTGTAAGCCGATGTCACCAGTGTCAGCGCCCGCAGCGCGTTCGGCCTCGCCAGCGTCGCCGAGAACAGGCCCGCCGCCGACGCGCACATCAGGGTGTTCATCACCAGCAAACCCACGATAAACATCAGCAGCCCCAGCAATCCCGCACCAGTCCCACCCAAATTCGCCGCCATCAAGAACAGCAGAATCTGCGTCGGAGTCTCCGCTCCCAGCCCGTGGATCACTCCCACCAGAAACGTCGAAGACGTCCCATACCCATTCTTAAATACCTGCGGCGCTTCCACCCGCGTGCCGCCAAAAATCCGGCTCAGGCGCCAGTAGACCCACAAGGCCCCATTGATCAGCAACGTGATTCGCGTACGCGGGCCGTGCGTGTGCGCCACAGGACGAAAAAATGTCCCAAGAACATAAATTCCCAACACCAGCAGCGTGATCCCTACCAGCCGCTCCGCCCAGCGATCGCTGGCCGCCGGCAACGCTATGCGGAACACTACTGCTGCCGATCCCAGAACTGCTACCGTCGTTGCGTGCCCCGCCACATACAGCAATCCATAACGCATGGCGTCGCGCGCCTTCGATTGCACGCTGCTGATGTCGCTGATCGCCGCGATGTGGTCGTAGTCCAGTCCGTGCCGGAATCCAAGTACCGCGGCCGAAAGCAGGGCCAGTCGTAGATTGACGGGGTCGACCAAAGGAGAATTCCGCGTGGAGAATGCCAGCCGGTCTCATCCCGCGCTGGACTTGTAGGCTAGCACACTCCCGGCCTCAACCCTGGCCGCTTACGCCGAATCTTTTTTCCCGGGAACTGTCGTCCCGCCCGCTCCAATCAGTTCCCGCAGACGCCGCGACAGGATTGCCGCCAGCGAATGATAAAAACGCGAGCCCAGGTGCGGAAAGAGTTCAAACATCGATTGCAGCGTTGGACGATCCAGGTAGTACGCCTCCACCGCCCCATCGGCCATCACATTCGCCGTCGCCGGCAGCTCGTCCAAAAACGAAATCTCGCCGCAGGCCTCGCCCGGATGGATCGCGAGCGACGTCCCCCGCGCCGCAATCTGCACCAACGCCGTCCCTTTTAGCAGCAGAAAAAGTCCGTGCGTTCGCTTGCCTTGCTGCACAATCGGCTCGCCCGGCTTGAACTGCCTGCGCACCGCCTTGTCCGCGATCAGCGTCCAATCGTTCGCCGTCAGATACACCAACCCGTTCTTGGCGGCCGATAGTACTGCCACCTCTTGCTGCTGATTTGGTTTCGTCATGGCGCGCTTACTCGATTTCCGGAGAGCCGTCCGGCGGCAATTTTGACAGCACAGTGAAACTGCGCAAACAGCGGGAACAACAGGGCTGAAACGAGATTAGCAGAAACCCAAACTTATGCGCACTATGCCGAACCTCGAAAGGCACGAATGCGAACCGCTTTCTCTGAATTTGCTGCCGCCTCCTCAGTAATCGTCCGCGTCCGTCAACGGCGTCTTGTCGTTGATGAAGTAGTTCGCATCCACCCGCGCGGGAATGGTCGTGAACACGCGCGCAGCCTGGTTCAGGTTGAAGAACCCCGTAAGATCCGTCGTCGATCGCGAGTCCGCAAAGTTCAGCGAACCCTCCCCGATCCCGAAATTCTGTTCGATGAACCGCAAAATGCTGCCGAAATCGTTCCGATTGTTGTCCACATGTCCCGCCGTCGTGTAGGCCGACACCACGATGAACGGTACCCTGAGCCCGTATTGATAATCGCCTTGCGCTCCGGCCAGGATCGTTGGCGGCTCATGATCGTACCATCCTCCCCAATCGTCCCACGTGATCAGGATCGCGGTGTTATCCCAATACACTTCGCCGTCAGAGCACTTCGCATTGTTGCCGACCGCATTCACGATCGACGCCACCCAGCCCGGACCCAGGCCCGTATTGCTTCTCGGATGATCCGATTCCGGTCCGTTCGGCGTTACCCAAGACACTCCCGCCAGCTTGCACTTGCTGATATCCGTCAGCACTTGCGACGGACTGAACACCACATCGCTGACCCAGTCTGGCCCGGTGCACGCTCCCCCATAGGGCATGTTGGGCTGGCAAATGTGGTTGATCGCGTTCGGCGCCGTCAAGATCGAGCTCGGACCCGTCGTATAGTACTTCCACGTGACCCCGATCGCGTCGAGCAGGTCCGCCATCGTCTGGTGCTCGAAGCACGGATACACTTTTCCCCCTTCGCCCTTCGGCTTGATCAGTTCGATCGACGTGGTCGATAGCGCGATGCATCCCGCGATGGCCTTCTCGGGAACAGGATTTTCGGCATCGAAGACACCCGCCGCATCGTCGCTTGCACTCGGCGCCGACGTTCCTCCAAAAAGATATTGATGTGCCGGAAAACTTGGCCCCTGGTTGGTCTGAAACATGTAATTGGCCCAACCGTATTGGGTCACCATATCGAGGTAAGGATCCAACGTGCCGGTGGAATTGTCGACGTAGGCGAGCGCGGCGCGCGCCGGGCATGTGCCCGAGCAGCTGTTATTCGCCGCGCCGTCCATCAGACAAGCCGTCTTGGCCTGGTTCAGATCACAAACATTTGCGAAGCCAACGTGCCCGTGCCCCAGGTCATACGCATTGGCCAGCGGACCCGAGAACGGCTGCGACACTCCCGTCGTCGAAGTCTTATCCACCCAGTTGCTGGTCTGGATGTTGTATTGCGATCCCTTCGGTTTCGTACTGCACGAACTGCTCGAGCCATAGGGCGGAATACACAAGGCGTTGAAAAGATTGTCTGGCGAACGGTTTTCCTGCACGATCACAATGATGTGCTGAAAATTCGAAATCTGCCCGTAAGCCAGGCAGCTTCCCAGATAACCGAGGAGTAGGAACCCAGTGGCCAGAACTCTCATGACGCGTTCTCCTTGAGCGAATCACTTCATCTTTACCGGGGCCTCAGCAGGCTGCGGAAAAACTCAATTTGGAGCGGACTTGGGAAGGGCACGAGTTCCATTCGTGCCGCTAAATCGTTCAAAACGGTCCGCGCTTCAGCGCCTGGGGGGACCTTTCCGACGCTCACGGCGAGTTTTTCCGCAGCCTGTTAGGGCAGAGGTGGCGGAGGTTACCACAATCCCCGCCCTCCTCCTAGCAGAAAAGCAACCCAAGCAAGAAGGAAGCCGCGATCGATCCTTGCAGGTACCTGTACCGATACGCCGAGCCCCATGATCCCGCGCCACCTGACCTGAGTGCTTTCTTGCTTCGCGGCAGATTTTCCGCCTACCGGCGAGAAGGGAACCGTTGGTACGATATGCGGTGATGCCCCTGAGGTGAACCATGACCGACGCAACCATCCCCGCTGTGAACGTTAAGCAGGCAGTGCCGTTTTTCGGCGTCACCAACATGGAATCCTCGCTGCGCTTCTATTTGGATGGTCTCGGCTTCACCATGAAGAACCAGTGGATTCCCGATCGCACCGAGGATCATCCCGACGGCAGAATTCGCTGGTGTTGGCTTGAGCTTGGCTCCGCCGCCATCATGCTGCAAGAGTTTTCGCCGGGACGTAAGCCAGCCGAGGCCCTTGGCACTGGCGTCTCCGTCTGCTTCATGTGTGAAGACGCCCTCGCGCTCTATCGACAGTTCAAATCTCGCGGAATTCAGATGCGCCGGCGTCCCTTCGTGGGAAACCGCTTGTGGGTTGTGCCGGTTGCCGACCCCGACGGCTATCGCATCGAGTTCGAAAGCCCAACCGATGCCCCGGAAGAAAGCGAACTAAAAGAATAATCGTGGCAACACCAGAAGGCCCGCGTTGACCATGAAGATGGTCAAACCATAGTCAACTGTCGTGAAGGCGATTACGCTCACTGACCCTGCCGTTCGCGGTCGGCAGGTGGCCTCCGAAGACATGGATCGTTCGGGTACGTTTTTGAGCAATCCCGTAATTAAGAAGAAGAGATCCCAGCTTCTCGTTGGCGGACGATCCGCTCCGGACTAACGGCGGCTTCAACCCCTGACCAAGCCCACGCCTTCCATATGATGACTGAGGTGCATACCGTTTCGATCGTCCCGAAGAAAATGTACGATGCGAACATATGCTCGTGCCAGGCACCGCTGGCCAAAGGGTAAACGAATTGCATCGAAATGACGGCTAACGTCTCAATGGCACCCGCGATGATATTCGCCAGCCGGTTCGCCCTAAACGGAAGCAGTCGAGACGCCAGAATCATGGCGATGGGTATTTCCATCAAGACCGCTGAACCCAGCAGAGCCCATTGTGGGAGATGTGGGGCTGGATCTTGCGAGCCAACAATATCGAACAGGGCAAGCACGTCCGCATACAGGTAGTTGAGTAACGCGAAGAGCCACAATTGAGACAACCGCTCCTTTGTGTCATGCATGTCAACCTCCTACGAAAGAGCAATGCAGGATCTGAGTTGCGCTCCTGCGCTCTTGTACTGTGGATTTGAGCACTTTGGGAAATACGGGCGAGAACCTCAAAAGGATGCAAGGTACGAGGGAGTCTCCGAAAATTTCTGTCATTGAGATACCTGGCAACACCAATCTGGCAACTGCATCTCTTGCATCTTTTTTGGGCACTCATCCGTATTACGAGTATGGTGGGGGCGACCGCACTATCGCTGGAGGGGCTTGTGGCAGTGGATGCGGACGTGGTCCGGCTTCGCCGAGGCGACCTGAACGCTCTCTCGGAACTGATTACCCGGTACCAGAATCGGCTGTATCGGTACCTGCTGCGGATCGTGCGGCAGCCCGCCGAGGCGGAAGACCTGTTCCAGCAAACATGGTTGAGAGCGGTCGAGAAGATTCGTTCCTTTGATGCAAGTCGCAATTTTGACGCCTGGCTGTTCACGCTGGCGCGCAACCTGGCGATCGATCATTTGCGCCGGATTCGTCCGCAGAGCCTGGACGAGCCGCTCGCCAACAGCTGGCATAGCGAAACCGTGGCGGACCGGATTTCAAGTAAAGACCACACGCCGCTCGATCACGCGCTCGCGGCCGAGCGCCGAACGGAGATCAGCGAAGCGATGGCGGGGCTGCCGATGATCTATCGCGAAGTCCTCACTCTGCGGTTTGAGGATGAGATGAAGATTGAGGAAATCGCGCAGGTTACAGCGGTTCCAGTATCAACGGCGAAGTCGCGGCTGCGACGTTCGCTGGAACAGTTGCGTTACGCGCTCGAAGCGCGGTATCCCGGAGGTACATGGCAATGAACGAGCACGACAAGATTCGAGAACTGTTGGCGCTGGCCGCAGCCGACGCGCTGACGAGCGCGGAAGAAAAGCAGGTTGCGGAGCATGTGCGGTCTTGCGTCGCCTGCTCGAACGAATTGGAGGCTTGGCGGCCGATTGCGAGCGAACTCCGCCGATTGCCGACGCCCCAGCCTTCTTCGTGGCTGGTGCAGGCAACGCTGGCGCGTGCCGAGGCGAAGCTCACGGAACAGGCCGAGCACGATTGGAACCTCCGCCTGATGATTATTGTCGTGGCTTTTGCGTGGCTGCTGACGATTGCGAGCTGGGCGGTTTTCCACTTTGTGAGCGGACGTTTCGCGAGGTTGCTCGGGACGCAGTTCAGCCATACGTGGATCAGTTTTGCCGCGTTCACCGCCCTAGAGTGGCTCGCGGGAGGGGTGGCCGCAGTGATGCTGGCAATCCGGCAGCGCGGCGAAAGGAGCCTGGTATGAGCCGCTTCACAAAGGAATTGCGCGTGATTCCAAAGGCAGCGTGGATCGTTGCATGGTTCGCCTATTCGTGCCTCACCGTGTGGTTGTTCTTCTTCGTTGCACTGAAGGATCCGGAGATGGCCAAATTGCCGCGCTGGGGTCAAGCGCTGCTCATTTACGGATTTCTCCTGCTCATGGTGGCTTGGGTTGCACTGATCGGATACATCTACGGCGACGCGAAGCGGCGGCAGATGCGGTACGTAATGTGGACGCTACTGGCGATCTTCGTTCCCCATGCGATCGGGATGATCTTGTACTTCATTCTCCGCGACCCTCTGCCGAAGAGGTGTTCCGGCTGCGGGCATGTCGAAAAGGCAAAATTCCCATTCTGTCCGCACTGCGGCACTTTGCTGCAGCCAACGTGCCCGAAATGTGATAAGCCCGTTGAGCCCAGTTGGGCAAATTGCGCGCATTGCGGACAGCAACTGCCCGAGCCGGCGACGCGAGCTACACAAAATCCCTCTGTGGCGACGTGACGCCGTGCGCCTTCGCGATTTGCGGTCCGAGATTGACTGGTTTCGCGTTAGCACTGCAGTGATAAAGGCGACGAAGAATCTATCCCAACCGAAGCTGACGCTTGGTCTAGACCTGGGGATCTATCGAGTTGGTATTGCCTGCTAGCCACCTGGCCGGCAAACTTGTTTGGCGGATGTGACGCTAAGCCCGGTACTGGACTGCCTATTGCTTAAACACCAACGGAGGCCCGCTCACTCGTTTCCCCTTGAGGTTGACCGTCACCTCGACACGGTCGGCGATCTTGACGAAGGGAATGCCTTTATCCATCCCGTAATCCTTACGATCGAAAGCCATTGTCCCTTTGACCTCACCGGAACCTGTGCCCTTGCCAGTAATCGTAAACGTCAGCGTCTCGGGCTTAGAGACCCCGCGAATGGTAAACGTTCCGGGCACATCAAAGGTGGTGGGACCGGTCTGGACAATCTTGTCGGAGTGAAACGTGATGTATGGGTCCTGGTCGACATTGAAGAAGTCTTTGCCCTTGATCTTGCCGTCTTTCATTCCGCTTCCCGTATTCACGCTGTCGGCCTGAATCTTGATATCCAGAACGCCGGTGGTGACATCCGGAGATTTAAATGTTAGCGGCGCCTCCCATTTGTCGAAGGTACCCTCCAGAGCCACCGACGACTTTATGTAGAACGTGATCTTGCTCTCTTCCGGAGTAATCACGAAAACAGGAGTCTCCTGCTGGCTGAATGCGGGGAGCGCGGCGGACGCCATGAGGCAGAGGACCGCTAATCGTATGCCGCAGAAAGTGGATCTTTCAGACATAAACTTCCTCCCATGATTTGCAGGAAACCACTGAATCCGAAGGTACTCTTGGATTGTTGCGCTGGATGAGTGCCGGCGATACTGTCAATAACGACAGGCCCACCCAGCCCACGCGCCGCAAGAAGTGGACCTCACGCCTCGCGCTCGTTTTCGCAGCTAGGACTCGATCGAGGCTCTTTGAACTGACCCGCCACTAGCAGGCTGCTGAAAAACTCAATTGGGAGCGGATTTGGGGAAGGGCACGAGTTCCACTCGTGCCGCTACGTCGCTCAAAACTTGTCCGCGCTTCAGCGCCTGAGGGACGTTCAGGGCGCTCTCGCCAAGCTCTTCCGCAACCCACTGGAGCCTAAAACCGGGATCTGTTCCTGTTCAGGCCGTCACACTCAAGTGCCCAGCGCAAGGCCAGCGCCGCGAATAAGCACAATTTGAGCACAAAACCACGGAGCACCCGATAGGGTGCCCCTAAGTGATTGAAAAGTGGTGCGCCCTGAGAGATTCGAACTCCCGACCTACTGGTTCGTAGCCAGTCGCTCTATCCAACTGAGCTAAGGGCGCGTATCTGTTGGAGAGGAAAACGGCTCATTGATTATAACGAAAATCGACAATAACGAAAATCGGCGATAACGAAAAATCGATCTTCGCGATCGATCCTTCCTCCGAAAAACCTCGGGTGCCCCATTTCTCGCGCGTCCTTGGCGCGAGAAGTGGGGATTTCTATATGGTCACAATTTCACTGCGCGAGAAAGCCCCCTGTCTCTGGCGAAGGAAGGGGATTTCCACCGCCTCAGTCAAATCTTCTCCCAAGCTCCCGCCCCGGCGTAATTCTTTCCTGCCTGCGCGCAATTCCTACCGAGGGGGAAAACCCTATCCCCTCTGATTCTGAACGACTTACAGATGGCATACCACTTGCTCTATTAAAGAACAGACGAAGTGGCGCGCAACGGGGTGCTTCAGAGAATAACTTCGGCCAGAGGTTTTCTGTGAGCACCCCTTGCTTTTCGTCAAAAAGATTTCGGCTGAAGCCTTCCCCCATCAAAAGAAAAAACCCACGGCCTAAGAGCCGTGGGTTCTCTGTTTAAGGTCAGTCGCGAGGTCGACAGTTTCTTTCTCGGTGCCCTCTGTGTCCTCGGTGGTGAAAGTTCTTTTCGAGCGGAACTCCACGACGTCAAGCCAGAGCCACAACCTCCCGCACATCGATTCCCGCATTCCGCAACAGCTTGGCCACCGCATCCTGCTTCATCCGCGACGCATCAAACTCCACCCGTACCGTGTGCTCCTTGGCGTTGAACTGCACCCGCCGGATCCCATACACCTCGCGCATCGTATCAATCGCCCGCAATTCGTTCTCGCCAGGAATCGCCCCGTAGTTGAAAACCACTTCCAGATAAGTCATTTGCTCAGATCCTTCGCTATCGCGTTTTGGCCCCGGCCGGTCTGGGGATTGAATCCAATGTAGTCCTTCTGTGATATTTCCGCAGTATTGTCTAACGTTCCTAATTTTTGCGTCACAGACAGGTCATTTTACGCCATGATTGAGAGGTTTTGAGCCCTATGGGATTTTACGTCAACCATCAGTCCGAAGAGGCAAGGCAATGCGGGTGGCATACTCACTTCCTGACTTCAATCACCAGCAATTCAAGATTCTCTTTTCCAATATTCCGTAGTAGATACGGTTCTTCTTTTGGCATCAAGAGCACTAAGCCGCTTGAAACATTGACGCGGTTCTGTGGTGATTTCTTCTCGTTTACGAGTTCACCACTATTCATGCCAACAATGAGCACATCGGTCCCCTCCACGAATGGATTCAATGGCGCACCGGGTGCGAGTATGCAGCGCGTGACGAGCAGTTTCGGGCGCGAGTCAGCAGCCGTGTCGGCGGTTTTCGTCGTGCCTGCCTTCGGCAAGTCTACTGCAGACAGCCAATCGCAGGACGCCACGCCCGAAGCACTAATTCCGCAAGAACCATTCGCTGTAGGTAGAACTTGGGCTTCGCCGCTGTGGCCGCTGAGCAAGATAAATAAGCAGAACGCTGTGACGTATCGCATAGCATCACCTCTCGGAAGTACTTCCCGCAACGAAGTCTACACTCTTGCGAGTCATGTTTCCTTTTGCCCGTGGCCTTGGAAGAGCTGATAACTGTCGAAAACAGGCCGTCACCCTCGACTGCCCTGCGCAAGGCCTGACGAGCGTTACTCGCGATATTTCTCCAAACTACGCAAATGACTCAAGGGAATCGCAGCGCCACTCCGCCTCCGTTTTCGCGCGTCCAAGCGAAGCGCGGCTGCACGATTACCCTTCATTGCCAACAATCTTGCCGGATGCAGTCTCGCTCGGATAGTTGAAGAAAAGCTGATTGCCGTCGGGATCATCAACCACCAGGAGCCGGTAGCCCCACGAACCTTCCTTGACGGGAACGCCCTTGGCCTCGAGTTCCGCGCGCAGTGCATCCACTGCGGCGCTCGCGGCCTCACGCGTCGCCGGCTCGACGTTCAGCGAAATGAACATCAGTCCCTTGCCAATCTTCTCCGGCCACGTGTCGGCCAGAATCAGCGCGCAGCCCTGCCGGTCAACTTGTGCGACATGCGCTCTGCCATCCTCGTCGTAGCGCCAGGGGCTCGTAAAGCCGAGCCGGTTTACATAGAAGCGGAGCGAGGCCTCAACGTCGGTCACATGTAAGACGGGGCGCGCGAACCAGTCTGTCATAAGCGATATCTTGCCCAAGGAAGACTACCTCTTTCAAGATCAAGTTCAAAGACTGCTCCGAGGAAGTGGCAAATCCTCGCAAGGAACGTAGCAGGTGCCTTCTCACACTCGCGGTGTGTGATGCAGTTGCGGTATGCTGCGAGAAGAGGGAAGGGAGCGGGAGGGACGAAAGAAACGACACCCTAGGGACGCCTGAACGCTCAATACCTGATGACATCCCCCACCCCGACCGAACGCGACCCCGTCTGCGGAATGAATGTCAAAACCGCAACCGCCAAACACACCCACGAACACGCCGGAAATACCTACTACTTCTGCTGCGCCGCCTGTGTTGAAAAATTCAAATCGAATCCGCAAGAGTATCTCAACAAACCCGCTGGACTCGTAACGCTCGGAATGCCCAATTCGATGTCCCAAGCGCAAGCCCCATCCCCATCCCCCTTGTCGTCCCGAGCGGAGGCTTCGTCGCGCGATAGCGGAACGAAGGCGCAGTCGCGGGAACTCGGGTCTAGCCCGGCACTGGTAACCCTGGGAATGCCGCCCGCGAAAGTCCAAGGTCCGAACTCCGAGGTCGTAAGCCCGAAGCCCGAAGCGGGAAGCCGGATCTCCTACGTCTGCCCCATGTGCCCCGAAGTCCACGAACCCAAGCCCGGAGCCTGCCCCTCCTGCGGTATGGCTCTCGAGCCGGATGTCCCGCTCCCCTCCACGCGCACCGAATATACCTGCCCCATGCATCCAGAAATCGTGCGCCCCGCGCCCGGATCGTGCCCCATCTGTGGCATGGCCCTCGAACCCCGCACGGTCACCGCGGCGCAAGAAGAGAATCCCGAACTCCGCGACATGACCCGCCGCTTCTGGATCGGCGTCGTGCTCACCGCCCCTCTGCTCGCCATCGCGATGGGAAGCATGCTCTGGCCGGGTTTCTTCGTGCGGCGAGTCGACACACTCGCGGGGTATCGCTACCAGTTCTTTCTTTGGGGCTGGGGTATCCCCTGGCTCGAATTCCTCCTCGCCACCCCCGTCGTCCTCTGGTGCGGCCTCCCATTCTTCCAGCGTTTCTGGACCTCGCTCGTCAACCGCAGCCCCAACATGTTCACGTTGATCGGCCTCGGCACCGGCGTCGCCTACATCTACAGCGTTGTCGCCACGTTCGCCCCGGGAATTTTCCCCGCATCCCTCCGCTCCATGGGCGGATATCCCGACGTCTACTTCGAAGCCTCCGCCGCTATCACCACACTCGTCCTGCTCGGCCAGGTCATGGAACTCCGCGCCCGCAGCCGCACCAGCGCCGCCATCCGCGCCCTGCTCGATCTCAGCCCGAAAACCGCACGCCTGATCACCGACGGACCCGCTGGTGAGGTCACAGAAAAAGACATTCCCCTCGAACACGTGAAGCCGGGAGACAAACTCCGCGTCCGCCCCGGAGAAAAAGTTCCCGTCGACGGCGTCGTCCTCGAAGGCCGCAGCTCCGTCGACGAATCCATGATCACCGGCGAATCCGTCCCCGTCGAAAAGGAACCCAACAGCCAAGTCATCGGCGCCACCATCAACGCCACCGGATCCTTCATCATGCGCGCCGAGCGCGTCGGCTCCGAGACTCTTCTGGCTCGCATCGTCCAGCTCGTCGGACAAGCCCAACGCAGCCGCGCTCCCATCCAGCGCCTCGCCGATCGCGTCGCCGCCTGGTTCGTGCCTGCGGTGGTCGCCATCGCAGTCATCACCTTCATCGCGTGGTTCGTCTTCGGTCCGCAACCGCGCCTCGCCCACGCGCTGGTCAATGCCGTCGCCGTCTTAATCATCGCCTGTCCCTGTGCCCTCGGACTCGCCACTCCCATGGCCATCATGGTCGGCACCGGCCGCGGCGCCAACGCCGGAGTCTTAATCAAAAACGCTGAGTCCCTCGAGACTATGGAAAAAGTCGATACGCTGGTCGTCGACAAAACTGGCACCCTCACCGAAGGAAAGCCTAGCGTTACCAGCATGTCTGACCGTCTTTCGAACGATCCCGAACTGCTCCGTCTGGCTGCCAGCCTCGAATCAGCCAGCGAGCATCCGTTAGCAAACGCAATCGTCGCCGCCGCCGCCGAAAAGAAGCTCAAGCTTTCTCCCCCGCAAGAAGTTCAATCGATTACAGGGAGAGGAATTACCGGAGTTGTACAGGGCCGCAAAGTCGCCATCGGCAGCGTCCGAATGATGGTGGAGCTCGGCATCCTGCAAAAACCCGAAGTCATATCCGGACCCTATCCCGGGGGCACGATTCTCTGCGTCGCGATCGACGGAGAATATGTCGGCGCGTTCTCCGTTGCGGACCAATTGAAGCCCGGAACTGCCGATACGGTGCTCGAACTCAAGAAACGCGGTCTCAGAATTCTGATGCTCACTGGCGACAACCGGATCGTAGCGCTCCGCATTGCCAGCACGCTCGGCATCACCGAATTCGAGTCCGAGGTCCTCCCCGAGGGCAAACTCGAAGTCATCCGCAAACTCCAGCAGCAGGGAAGAGTGGTCGCCATGGCCGGCGACGGCATCAACGACGCGCCCGCCCTCGCCCAAGCCAACGTCGGCATTGCCATGGGCACCGGCACCGATGTTGCGATGGAGAGCGGTGGAATCACTTTGGTCAAGGGCGACCTCACCGGAATCCTCCGCGCCCGCAAACTGAGCCAGGCCACCATGCGCAACATCCGCGAGAATCTTTTCTTCGCCTTCATCTACAACGCTGTCGGAGTCCCGATTGCCGCGGGCATTCTGTATCCGTTTTTCGGCCTCTTGCTGAGTCCCATCTTCGCCGCCGCCGCCATGAGCTTCAGCTCCGTCTCCGTAATCACCAACGCCCTCCGCCTCCGCCACGCAAAGCTGTAGCCGCCAATGTGGGAAGGACACGGCCCGTGTGGGACGGACACTCCTGTCCGTCGGTTTTGACCTTGCTCTTGGTTTTGACGTTGAAGATCGTCTTGGTTTTGACTTTGATTTGTTCGATGTCGGGCGCCCCGCTCGCGTTCCAGCCACGACCCCACAAAGTAAAGAGCTAGGAAGCTCAAAAGGAATGATCTATCTCAAAGAAGGAGCTGAATCGGGCCTCGGCGGGAAGCCACGCCTACAGCTTTCCCAGAAAATCCATTACTTCCGGCTCGGTCCAATCCACCGCCCCAATGAACTTCCGCCGCATCACTCCACTGCGGTCAATGATGTACGTCTCCGGAAATTTAAACGTCCCATACAGCGCGCTGCTCTTCTGGTCCGGATCCCGCACCGTTAGCAAATTCACCCCATGATCCTTCAGAAACTGATGGTAGGCCTTCTCATCCACGTCCATGCTGACGGCGACCACGGTTACGCCCTTCGCCTTCATGCGCCGCTGCATCTCCACCAGCGACGGCATCTCTTCCACGCACGGAGGACACCACGTCGCCCAGAAATTCAGCACCACCACTTGTCCGCGAAACTGGCTCAGCGAGACTTTGGTCTGCGCATCCTGCACCGTGAAATCCGGAGCATTCGACCCAATTCGTGGCGGCCGCGACCCGCCATAGCAGCCAGAGAGAACGAGCAGACAAACACCGAGAACAAGAGAAGAGCGAATCTGAACAGTCCGTGGCACAAAGCTATAATAATAGATTGGACATCGTAGCAGGCGTACACGGCGTGTGGGAGCGTGCGCCGCTGTGGAAGAGCAGCCTTCGCGCCGGTGTAGAGCGCGACTCTCGGCACTACCGTGGATCACGACTTTCTGTGTCGCCGTGAAGTTTGGACTCTCCGTACCGGTATGGAGCGCGACTGTGTGCACCACTGTGGAAGAGCGGCCCTTCGAGGGCCGGGTTGCGATTGACCATGATTGCGGGCTTTAGCCCCTGTGGTCGCTGCCCCGTGCGAGAAAGCGCGCGAACAGAATTTGGAGTGAGAATCTACCCAACTCCAGCCGCGAAGCGGCGGAATGTGAAAGCCCGGCACGGCAGTGCCGGGAGAGAGCATGAAGAAAAGAGAACGAAGTCCCGCAAGGGACGGCACTTGCTGTCATCTTGAATCCAACGTCTATCATGGTCACAACGGAAACACTCACCGCAGGCCCCCAAATCTCCGTCATCGTCCCCGCGCGCAACGAGGAAGCATCCCTCGCCGACTGTCTCCGTTCCCTCACAACTCAACCCGGCATAACCTTCGAAATCATCGTCGTCGACGACCACTCCACCGATCGCACCCGCGAAATCGCCGCGTCCTTTCCCGAACGTGCACGTCATCGAAGCCGGCCCGCTTCCCGAAGGCTGGACCGGCAAGAACAACGCCGTCACCACCGGAGCCCGCGCCGCCCGCGGCCAATGGCTCCTGTTCACCGATGCCGACACCGTCCATCTTCCCGGCTCGCTGGCAGCCGCGCTGAACGAAGCGCAGCACAATCACGCCGATCTGCTGTCCTATTCCCCCGACCAGATGGTCACCGGCTTCTGGGAAAAAGCTGTCATGCCCGTGATCTTCGCCGAACTCGCCGCGAAATATCGTCCCTCCCAGGTTAGCGATCCCCACTCTCCCGCAGCCGCAGCGAACGGCCAGTACATTCTCATCACCCGCGACGCCTACGACGCCGTCGGCGGACACGCCGCCGTAGCGCAGAGTCTTCTCGAGGACGTCGAACTCGCCCGCGCCATCAAGCAGTCCGGCCGCAAGATTTTCTTCCGCTACGGCGGCGACGCCGTCCGCACCCGCATGTACCGCACCTTCCCCCAACTCCGCGAAGGCTGGACCAAGAATCTCGCCATCCTCTTTCCTTCCCCCGCCCGCCTCGCCTTCTGGCGCGTGCTCGAGTGTGCAGCGTTCGTGGCCTCGCTGCTTCTGCTGATTGCATTCCTCGCCACCCGCGATTTTCGCTACACACCTCTCTATCTCATCGCTCCAGTTTTCACCTACACGCGAATCGCCCGCGCCCATTTTTCCTGGGACGCAACTCTGCTGGCGCCCTTTGGCCTTCCTCTGTTCTCCTATTTATTATTGCGTTCGAAACTGTCACACCGATCCGGCACGGTAAGCTGGAAGGGCAGAACCTACGGTTCTAGCGATAATCGAATGAACGAGCACCGTACCCCAACTACCGCAGGACGACTCTCATGAACCTGGCTGTCACCCTGGTTGTGTCGACGCTTTTGCTGGGACTTTCCACCCATGCCACTCCGCCCGCACCTCTTCCTCCGCAGCCAGCAAACGCTGCGGCGGAACAAGCGGCTGCCCTCTCCGGCGATCTGATCATCGAGCCCGGCTTGAGCATCGGACCCGCCAAACTCGGCGACACCCGCGACCGCGTCCTCGAGCTGTTTCCCAAGAAAGACGAAGACCAGGAATGGAACAACTCCTGCGGCACCACCCTCGATTGGGTCGACACCCAAAACCCCACCGGCCACGGCGATCTGTTTATCCGCCTCAAAAAAGGGAAAGTTTTCCAGATCGAATCGTCCACCACCCGCTTTCATACCGCGGAAGGCATCACCATCTTCGACCACGCCGACAAAGTCGTCACCGCCTACAAGGACCTTCGCGCCTATACTCTATTAACTCAGCCCCTTCCCGCCCTCGGCGACCGCCCCCTCGTCTTCTGGATCGACAAAAAGAAGGGCATCGCCTTCGTCTTCGCCTACTACCCGCAGGAGCACAAGCGCTATATCTACAAAATCATCGTCTTCGAACCCAATAAACCGTTTTGCCCCGAAGAGGAACCCCCCGGCTCTTCCAAGTGGCAGGCGATTCCCCAAAACGCCCTGGAGCCCCCTGTAGAACTGGCGCCAAATCTAAACTGAATTTGTTTTGAAGTTTGCGGGCAACTGACAACCACCACCCAGCAATGGTTTTGATTTTGACGTACTGGCAACTGACAACCGGCAACTGGCAACTGTTTTCCTATGGTCTATCTCACGCGCAAAGCCGAATTCTCCGCCTCGCACTATTACCACAATCCCGACTTCACGCCGGAAGAGAACCGCCGCCTCTTCGGCAAATGCAACAACCCCAACGGACACGGCCATAACTACACGCTCGAAGTCACCGTCAAAGGAGAAGTCGATCCCCGCTCCGGCTTCGTCGTCGATCTCAAGCAACTCAAAGAGATCATGCACCGCGAAGTCCTCGACGCCATGGACCACCGCTTCCTCAACAAAGAAGTCCCGGAATTCTTCACCCAGATTCCCACCACCGAAAATCTCGCGATCGCCTGCTGGCAGCGCCTCGAATCCAAACTCCAGCAAGCCAGACTGCACCGCGTCCGCGTCTACGAAACCCCCGACCTCTTCGTCGACTTTTACGGAGAAGAATCGTGAAGAAACGACAGCGTCGCCGTGAGCACCGAGGTCGTGAGTATCGGGGTGGAAGAGCGGCCCTTCAGGGCCGCGTAAGTCAGATTCTCGGGAACCGGGCTTCAGCCCCCGCATTCGTTTCGGAGACCGAATGAAAGCCCACCTCACCCGCCGCTACCACTTCTCATCCTCCCACCGCCTCGACAGCGCGCAAATGTCCGCCGAAGAAAACGTTGCCACCTACGGCAAATGCAACAACCCGTCACGGACACGGCCACAACTACACTCTCGAAGTCACCGTCAGCGGTCCCGTCGATCCCGCCACCGGCATGGTCTGCAATCTCGTCGATCTCGACGATTTCGTCAGCAGGGAAGTCCTCGACCGCTACCACCTGCAGAATTTGAATACGCTGCAAGAATTCGCCCAACACGTGCCCACCACGGAAAATCTCTCTATCGAGATCTTCGAAATATTGCAGCGCGGCTTTACCAAAGCGCATCTGGAAAGAGTGAGACTCGAAGAAACCATGATGAACTCGTTCGAGTACGCCGGCGCTTCCGAGCCGAGGAAGTAATGTTCGTTCGAAGTAGCGGAAGGCCATTGGAAGGTAAGAGTTTGCGGAAAAGCTGAAGGATTAGCCGCGAAGCGGCGCAAGAATACAGCCCACAGCGCAAGCTGTGGGTAGAGTGCGAAACGAGAACCAAGCCCCGGAGGGGCGATAGAATCGTCTCACTGTATCGATCAAAGGACCCCATGAAACCAGCCCCCATCGAACGCACGGAAGAACCGACCACCCTGACCAGCGCCACCTACGAAGACCTCGTCCGCGAAACCCTCGTCCGCCTCGGCGAAGATCCCAGCCGCGAAGGCCTCGCCGCCACCCCCGAACGCGTCCACAAAGCCATGAAGTACCTCACCAAGGGATACCAGGAAGATCCCGAAGCCCTCCTCAAAGGCGCCCTCTTCACCGTCACCTACGACGAAATGGTGATCGTGAAAGACGTTGAAATGTTCAGCCTTTGCGAGCACCACCTGCTTCCGTTCTTCGGCAAAGTCCACGTCGCCTACATTCCCAACGGACGCGTCATCGGCCTCAGCAAAATCCCGCGCCTCATCGAACTCTTCTCGCGCCGCCTGCAAATTCAGGAGCGCCTTACGACCCAGATCGCCGAAACCATCCAGAAAGTCATCGAACCCCAAGGCGTCGGCGTCGTCATCGAAGCCCGCCACCTCTGCATGATGATGCGCGGCGTCGAAAAGCAACACTCGGCCGCCGTGACTTCTTCGATGCTAGGCTGCTTCCGCAACGAAGAAGAAACCCGCTCCGAATTCCTCTCCCTGATCCGCCAACGCCCCAACGGCGTGTAACAGAATCGTTGGTCCGCATTTCGACTTGCTCTGAGAATGTTTGGGAGATTTTGACTTGCTCTGAGAATGTGTGGGACGGACACTCCTGTCCGTCCAGGTCTTGGCGTTCGATCTTTTGATCGATGTGGCGCGGTCCCTCGCCCGCGTTCTCGTCATCCCATTGCGGAGGTGGGCTTGACAACACCAGAGATTTTCAGCCGCGAAGCGGCGCGTGAATGCAGCCCACGGCGAAACCCGTGGGTGCGCGTGGGAAATGATTCAGCCCCGGAGGGGCGAAAGAGCAGTTCCCACGCACACTCTTTAAGCCCCCATGGTCGTGGAATCGAGGCGAACACAATGTTGTAAGATCATTCCGCGAACCCAATTCATCGTGACCGCTCAACCTTCAAGTAAAGCTTTAACCGAACAGGTCGCCCTTATCACCGGCGCCACCCGCGGCATCGGACTCGCCCTCGCCCGTGTCCTCGCCTCCCAATCCTGCAACCTGATCCTCACCGGCCGTGACGAGAAAGTCTTAGGCCGCGTCAGCAGGGAACTGGCCTCCCCAAAAATAAAAGTCCTCACCCAACCCTGCGACATTCGGGATCCACATTCCGTCGATGCTCTTTTCCGCGCCGCGTGCCGCCAGTTCAAGCGCCTCGACATCCTCATCAACAACGCCGGCATCGCCCACGCGAATCTCCCCATCGAGAAACTTCCGCTCCCCATCTGGAAAGACGTCCTCGACACCAACCTCACCGGAACATTCCTCGTCACCCAAGCCGCGCTCGCCCTCATGAAGCGCGGAAGCACCATCGTGAACAACCTCTCCGTCGCCGCCAGTCGCGTCTTCCCCGGATCCGCCGCCTACACCGCCTCCAAGCACGGAGCCCTCGGCCTGACCAACACTCTCCGCGAAGAACTCCGCCCCAAGGGAATCCGCGTGATCGCCCTGCTCTCCGGTGCCACCAATACCGACATCTGGACCACCCTCTGGCCTCAAGCCCCCCGCAAGAAGATGATGTCCCCCGAAACCGTAGCCGAAGCCGTCGTCGCCGCCATCCTCCTCCCCGCCAACGCCACCGTCGAGACCGTGGAAATCCGCCCCACCGCCGGTACCCTCTAAAGAGCCCGTGTGGGACGGACACTCCTGTCCGTCGCTTTTGATTCTGACCCAGAGTCTGATTTTGAAGTTGCAGTATGTGGCGCGGGCGCCCCGCCCGCGTCTAGCCATGGCCACGAAAATTGCAACCGAATCAAATCCGCACTCGCGCCGCTCGCCTTTCCTCCCGCCCCCGGTCCAATTACAATGCTCACCGCCAATCCAACCGTGGAGGAAAAACGCACCATGTTGAAATCCCCATTCGTAGCCGCACTCCTGCTCGCTGCCGCATTCGCTTTGCCCGCCAGCGCTCAAGACGCCATGAAGAAAGACACTCCCATCAAGCCCCCCGACAGCCCGTCCAAAGTCGTCCTCGACTCCTGGAACGACATCGGCCGCAAGCTCATCGCCATGGCTGAAGATTTCCCCGAAGACAAATACGATTTCAAACCTACTCCCGCCCAGCGCAGTTTCGCCGAGCAGCTTCTCCACGCCGCTGGAGCCAACTATTACTTCACCGCGCCCGTCATGGGACAAAAACCTCCCGCCGGCGAAGATCCCAAACGTGACCAGTACAAGACCAAGGCCGACGTCGTCGCCTACGTCAAGAAATCCTTCGCTGACGGAGCCGCCGCCATCAAGGCAAAAGGCGACAAGGGAATGTCCGACCTCATCGTCGATCCCTTTGCCCACCAGCAAGTCCGCATTTACGACATGGCCTACGGCTTTATCGAGCACAGCGGAGAACACTACGGCCAACTCGTCGGCTACTATCGCCTGTCCGGCCTGGTCCCCCCCGAATCCCGTCCCAAGAAATAACTCACCGCAAGACGCATCTGGCAGTCAGAAGTGATCGTAATCAGAAGTGACTGACAAGAGAAGTGACTGGCAAGAAAGTAACGAGGAAGAGAAGTTGTCATCCTGAGCGAGGAGTGAGCTTCGCGACCAGCGAAGCTCACCCGCAGTCGAAGGATCCCTACCCGCGGCACGGACGAGTGTCCGTGTGGACGGACACTCCTCTGTGGGACGGACACTCCTGTCCGTCGCTCTTGACCTCGGTTTTTGATGTTGACCCCGCATGAGGTGCGGAGCGCAGTTCGTTCCAGTGCAGCTTTTCTCTGCGATCTTCGCGGGTTTCCTTCGCACCCTCTGCGGTTACGCGCGTTTTCCCGGACACGCACCAACCACGACCAAGGCAGAACGGTTTGCGTAGCACATGCACCTCTTAACCCTACCGGTACGCGTAAGGCGTCCGTCTTCTCCGCTCCGGAAACAGCTTCACCATCACCAACCCCGCCACGAATCCACCCACATGCGCCCAAACCGCGACTCCTCCTACGTCCCGTCCCATCCGCGACATCGACAACGTTGCCGCTCCCGAAAAAAAGTTCAATACGAAAAATTCTCCCAGCACGATCCATGCGGGAAGATAAAGCACAAACACAAAAAACCATGTCAACACCCGCGCCCGCGGATAAAGAATGAAATACGCCCCCAGAATCCCCGCAATCGCCCCGCTCGCCCCCAGGGTGGGCACGTTCGAGTGCGGGTAAATCGCGACTTGCGTTGTCATGGCAATCAACCCGCACAGCACATAGAAAACCAGATACTGAAAATGTCCCAGGTAGTCCTCAACGTTGTCCCCAAAGACGTACAAGTACCACATGTTTCCCAGCACGTGCATCCATCCCCCGTGCAGAAACATCGACGTGAAGAAAGGAATTACAATCGCGCCGAGCGAATACCTTGGCGACCCCGCCAGAAACGCCGCTAAATGACTCGGCACCACCCCAAACTCCCGCGCGAACAGCTCATAGCTCTGTGGATCCAGCATCGACTGAAATAGATAGATAAGAATGTTCAGCACAATCAAAAACCAATTTACATACGCTGTGCTGTATCGTGGTTGATCGTCTCTGATCGGAAGCATGGCAGATTTGGTAAGTTAGTATTACAGACTACAACAGACAGCCTGAATCGGAGCTTCGAAAGCCCGTCGCCGAGCAAAGCCGCGAAGCGGCGAAAGAATGCAGCCCACGGCGTAAGCCGTGGGTAAGAAAGAAAAGCAGCAGCAAGCCCCAGAGGGGCGAAAGAAAATTCATTCGATAAAAATCACTCGGTAGACGGCTGGGCTTCTTGGGCCTGAACAATCGTGCCGCGACACTGATGGATGGTGCTTTGAACCACCCGACGGACCCATTTCCCAATTGCCAATTTACTCAATCACCAAATCACCCAATCATCTCATGAACGCCGTCCTCATCATCGACAAGCCCGCCGGACTTACCTCGCACGACGTAGTCAACCGCGCCCGCCGCATTCTCCGCGAGCGCTCCATCGGACACCTCGGCACCCTCGATCCCATGGCCACCGGAGTCCTTCCCCTCGTTACTGGTAATCTCACCCGCCTTGCCCAGTTCTACACAGCCTCCGAGAAAACCTACGAAGGAACCGTGCGTTTCGGCTTCGCCACCGATACCTATGACGCCGACGGGGACCCCACCACCGCCCCGCAGGAAGTCACGCTTGACCCGCATGAAGTCGAAATCCTGGCTGCGCGCTTTCGCGGAGTCATCGAACAAACTCCGCCCCCATTCTCCGCAAAAAAAATAAAAGGCGTCCCAGCATACAAGCTTGCCCGCCAGCAAAAAGAAGTCGTGCTGAAGCCGGTGCAGGTCGAAATCAGGGAATTCGAAATCCTTGCCGTCGAAAAAGACCGCCTCCGCTTCCGCGCCCGTGTCGCCTCTGGAACCTACATGCGCTCGGTAGCTCACCAAATGGGAAGGGAACTCGCCTGTGGCGCCCATCTCGAATCCCTCCGCCGCACCACGGTAGCCGAGTTCACCCTCGAAGACGCCCACACCCTCGAAAAAGTCGCCGAAGCCCTAGTTCCCGCTCATCTCGAGAATGGTCGTTGCGAGGAGGACCATCTCGAGACAAATTCTCGTCATCCCGATCCCGGTCATCACGACGATTGTCATCCCGACCGGAGCTTGTCTTTCCCACAGGGAAAGATAAGAGGAGTCGAGGGACCTCGGGTTGTACTTGCTGCGAGCATAGAAGCCCTCTGCATCCACCCCCGCAAACTCCTCCCGCAGTTCCCCTGCGTTACCGCCGACGAACTCACCGTGGCTCACATCCGCAACGGACGCACCATCAACCTCCCCGATGTCTCGCGCGCCCGCCAAGTCAAAGTCTTCGCCAACCAGAAAGATCTGATTGCCATCGCCACCCGCATAGCTGGCACCCTGTTCCACCCCAAACTAGTCCTGTGCAGCTAGCAGCCCATGCCGGAGAGAAACGATGCGGGACCGATGCTCGTGTGGGACGGACACTCCAGTCCGTCGCTTTTGACGTTAGTTTGCCCTTAACCCGCTTTTGAAGCTGCCCTATGTGGCGCGGTTGTAATGTCCGATAACAGGTATTATGTAAACCGACCAAGCCCGGCAGGAGGCAAGGGCCCGAGGCTGCAGTGAGCCTTGCGCTGACAGCTGAACGCTGAGAGCTGAGAGCTTTAACGCCCTCTACATCTTGTACTTCCCCAAGTCGTCGTCGTTCAGCCCTTCCAGATACTTCCGCAACTCCTCCGACGTAACCCGGTCCGACATGTTCGCCGCCAGCTTCGAAGTCTTCAGCACAACTTCTTCCACGAAGATCGGACAATCCACCCGCAACGCCAGCGCCAGCGCATCCGACGGCCGCGAATCGATGCTGATCACCTCGCCGCCGCGCTCCAGCCAGATCACCGCATAAAAGGTATCCTCGCGTAGTTCGGTCACCACCACTTTGTGCACCTGCGTCTCCAGTCCAGTCAGCACATTCTTGATCAGATCATGCGTCATGGGACGCGGCGTCGTGACTTTCTCCATCTCCAGCGCTATCGCATTCGCCTCATACACCCCCACCCAGATCGGCAACACCGTATCGCCCCCAACATCCTTCAACACCACAATCGGCATATTCGTCACCGGATCCATCATTAGGCCGCGGATTGTCATTTCTACTTCCATGGGGGTCTCCTGCCAAAGCTCCTGCTAAATTCCTTTCTTATATCACCAATTCGCCGAGCAGGCTGTTGGGAAAACTGCCCGTCACGAGGATCGGTGCGTAGGTTCCCGGTTTGGGATTTGCGGCTTCGGGTGCGGTAAAGTTCAAGGTCTTGTTGTGGCTGGTGCGGCCCACGTATTGCGCCCTGGCTTCGTTCTTGCCCTCAACCATTACTTCACATCGTGTTCCAATGTATCTCTGGTAGCTAGCCTTCTGAATCTCGCGCTGCTTTGACATGAGCACGTCGAGGCGCCGGGCTTTTTCTTCGTCGGGGATTGCGTCGTCCAACTTCAAGGACGGCGTGTTCGGCCTCGGCGAATATTTGAAGGCGAAGACCGCGTCATAGCCAACCTCGTCGAGCAGGCTCAGTGTCTCGGCGAAATCTTCTTCGGTCTCTCCCGGAAATCCTACGATCACATCTGTTGTGATGCTGATTTCGCGCTTCGCGGCCTTCATCCATTGGATGCGCTCGATATATTGGTCGCGGGTGTAAAGGCGCTGCATGGCATCGAGCACACGTGTCGATCCGCTCTGCACTGGGAGGTGCACGTGATCGCACAGCGTGGGCACGGCGTCGATCGCCTCGACGATGTCGCGTCCAAAGTCTCGGGGATGGGAAGTCGTAAACCGCACGCGCCGGATGCCTGGAACCTCTCCTACGGCCGCCAGCAATTCGGCGAATGTTTGTTTGCCTGCCGGCTCCTTGTAGGAATTCACGTTCTGCCCGAGCAACTGAATTTCCGTATAGCCGAAATCGGCCATCTGGCGGGCTTCGGCGAGCACGGACTGCGACGTTCGGCTGCGCTCCTTGCCGCGCGTGTAAGGGACCACGCAATAGGCGCAGAACTTGTCGCAGCCTTCGATGATGGTGATGTATCCGCGGTGGGGATTCGTCCGTGCCGTGAACTCGGTCTCGAAGCAGGCATCGGTCTCGCGGTCGTCAAGCCCGGTGATGCGGATCAGGCTCTCGGTTTCCTGCTTCCGGCTGCCGGACTTCCCTGCTTCGACCGTCCTTGCTTCGACCGTGGCGCTTTCCAGTTGCCGCAGCATGCTCGGCAAATTTCGATACGACGCCGATCCGGCCACCAGCGACACGTACGGAGCGCGCTCGAAAATCTTTTCGCCTTCCTGCTGCGCGACGCAGCCGAGCACGCCGAACGTCTTGCCTTGTTTTTTATATTTCTTGTAATCGGAGAGCCGGTTAAACACCTTCTGCTCCGCCTTGTCGCGAATGGAGCACGTGTTGTACAGCACCAGGTCGGCCTGCTCGACGCTCTCGACCTGGCGATAGCCTTCCTGAATGAGCGTCCCGACGACTTTTTCAGAGTCGTGGACATTCATCTGGCAGCCGAAGGTTTCGAGGTAAAACGTCTTCTGCGTCTTCTGCGGATTGCTTTGTGGAACCCCAGACATATAGGGAAAGTATAGCGGGGAGCGCTTGTAGCCGCTAGCTACTAGCTTCTAGCCAAGACCTTCGACTCGCTTGTGAGTTCCCAGTGCGAAATGCATGGGGGAAAGCGGCCCGTGTGGGACGGACACTCCTGTCCGTCGCCTTTGACTTTGTTCTTGATCTTGCCTTTTTCCTTCTAGTCCTCACAGATATGAGGAGAAACAACCGAAGCTACACCAACATCAAAGTCAAAAGCGACGGACACTCCTGTCCGTCCCACACGGGCAAGTTCTCACCGGCATTCGCTCTCACTTCTGCCATCAGAGGCGGGCTTCATCCAAAGCCAGCGGTAGTCTTCCGGGGTCGTTACCAGGCCCCGGCGGACGGGGTTTTGACGCAGGTATTCGATCCTGTTTTCCAGGCTTTCTTGCGAACGGAGGACATGGTCGAACGACTCGTCTTGCCAGACTGTGCCGCGAGAACCCAGCAGTTTGTTGATGCTTCGGGCTGAGGTTCCTTTGAGCAGTTTCAGGATCTGAGGCAAACCGTAGGGCCATCCTTCTTCTTCACGGAGCGGGGTCAGGAGGAGGTGCACGTGATCGGGCATGACCACGGCGGCATGAAGATCATAGCGCTTGCCATGATCATGCAGGCAGTGTTCCAGGATGAGGTCTCGGGCGGCGGAGCAGAATGGGATTGGATTGGCTTTGCAGAAGGTGACGAATAGAGTGCGGTCGGATCTCTGGTAGTGAGGCAGGTGGCGGCGATATTCGTAGAGGCGATCCAACGGGATCTTGCTCAGCATACGGGACTCATGTGGAAGATGCACGAGTGGGAACGGACACTCCTGTCCGTCGCTTTTGACTTTGGTGTTGCTTTTGACTTCATCCGGAGCCTCCAGACGAGGATTGCACGGTGCGGGCGGGCGGGTCTGTGACGGACGAACATTTAAAAGTCGGTCGCGTCCCGATTCGGACACACCGCGCAGCGCACGGAGACTTCTTTACATCGGCAAACCACCGGAATGTCGTTCCAGCCGCGGGCTTTTGGAGGGCACGCCAGCAGGCACCAAGCTTCGCGATATTTTTCGTATCGGGCGTTATGTGGGACGCGCGGGTTGAAATGCAGTTGGTTCACATTCGCAAATGCTTCCACTGGCACGATGTACCACACATCTTCCGGCACAATGTAAGCTGCCAGGAAGTCGATCTCATCTTTCGTGTAATGCCCCGCTCTGGCCTCGCCTTTCACCCGGTACGAATGGTCGTGATAATACGACGCACACTTCACTTGGATGCGCCAGAACGTATGGCCCATCCCCACCAGCACGTCATAAGGATCAATGTTTCCCCACGGCTTGGCGACTCGAAAATCCAGGCTGCAAGCTCGAGCCACAAATTCCGCCTCCGCAGCATCTCCAATCCGACTATGACTGGGGCGTCCTGCGGCGTGGAGTTCGATTACCTCGTGCGGCTGCTCCGCTATTTCTCCTGGATCTCGATCCCCTGGATGACGGTCCCGCTCCGCGTTGCCTGCTCCCTTGTTGATTTCCATAACAGAAAAGGCGCAGCTGTGGGCTGCGCCTCGAGTACTCCTTGAATTGAAATGTGTGGCCTGAAACACGAAAAGCGCGGCCCGAAGGCTGCGCTTTCTTTGATTTCTGCCTCTATATCTATTATCTCAAGTTCGAGGGGGTAAAGTGGTAAAAATACGAACTTTATTTCTGCTTGCGAATGTGTGGGTTGGGGGAAATTAGGTCGTTTAGGGGGCTTGACAAGAATTTCCACAGAACCGGCAAAACATCAGGAGATGCGAAGCCGGAAGGAAACCCCCACTTTTGCCGCAAAAGACACGGCAAAAATGGGGCACCCGTGTCCACCCATACTGCGCTTTCCTAATCCCCGGCAACTTCCAAGTGGGGCGCACACATCTTACGCGGCGCACGTTCTCCGCAATTTCACCTTCAAGGATTCCCCCTGCAGATCTGCAGCCAACACTTTGCGGAGGGAGAAGGGTTCATCTACGCGAATGGGACGTTCAAGAGTTATGTGTATCCGTCGGCGTCGTATACGGAACTGAGTGGAGTGAATTCGTTGGGCGATCGCCTGGGCGATGCGATTACGGGAACAATTAATGGATTCCTGGCGGGGCCGGGATTCTTGCTGACTTGTCGCTAGTAAAAGTCAAGAAAGCCCGGGTGCCCCACCCTGGTCGCGGTGGTTGCGACAGGGTGGGGATTTTGACCTTAATCCGTGAAGATCCGTTTAATCCGTGGCTCGCCTTTCTAGTTTGCGGATTGGTTGGACGGATTCTCGACGTAGGCTTCCAGCCATCCGAGCACACGCTTCCAGCCTTCGCTATGGCTGTTGGCGGATTCGAAGTTGCCGGCGAAACCTTCCTGGCGAACGCGCACCAGCGTTCCCGTGCCGGCTTTCCTGGGACCGTTGGGGTGAAGTCCGTGCACGCTGTGGGGCACGAGTTCCCAGCGGACAACAGTTTTCTCCGGACTGTAGCTGCCGATCCAGGTATGCACGAGCAGGCGCGGAGGATCGACTTCGAGATATTCACCTTCCACGTAGAAGGCCTTGCCGTCGGCGCCGATACCGTCGCTGCGCCACTTGCCGCCGGGGCGGACGTCCATGGTGGACTTGGTGACGTGGTAGAGGCCGGTTTGTCCCCACCACTTGGGGAGTTGAGCGGGATCGCTGATGGCCTGGAAGACGCGGGCCGGAGGCGCAGCGATGAAGATTTCTGCGAGGACTGTGTTCTGATCGGGAGTGATGGTTGCGGTGGCCATGGCGATCTCCTTGCGTTTTGTGAATCGTTCAACAGCCGAAGAAACAAAATCGGGAACAACAAAGTCAAAAGCGACGGACAGGAGTATCCGTCCCACACATACTCACCACACATGCTCACTACACTTAATCACTGCTCTACGAACTTCTTGAGCATCTCGACTACGCCGGGCCAGCCGCCGCTGTAATCGATGCGGACTACTGGCATGGTAGCAAGGCCGCTGTGCGTGACTCTTACGTGTGTGCCGCCGGACTTTGCGGCGAGTTCCCAACGGACGACGGTTGTGCGACCGACGTCGTCGTGCCAGTTTGCGATCCACGTATAGACGAGGAGGCGTGGGGGATCGTACTCGAGAATCTCGCCGTGACATTGGAATGCGCGGACGCCATTGACGACGATGGAGCCAGCCTCGGTGGCGTAGCTGTAATGGCCGCCGCGGCGCGGGTCCATCTTCCAGAGTTTCACGGGACACTCGGGAGAGCCGAACCAGCGCTGGAGTTCGTCGGCGGTCGTGAGCGCCTGGAAGACGCGAGCGGGAGGAGCCGAGATTTGGATCTCGCTGACGATCGCATCCTGATCGGGCGTGATGATGGTTGTGGTCATAGTCCTAGTCTTCCTGCGGTGTCGGTTGAGTTGGAACCAAGAAGCAAAAGCAAGGGCAAAAGCGACGGACAGGAGTGTCCGTCCCACACTTACAGCTTTCGGTGCAGGTCGAAGAATTGTTTCATCTCTTTGCCGTGATCGACGAACGTCCAGTCCTCCGTATGGTGATTTTCGTCGAGCATGGTGAGCACCATGGTCTGCATGTGGCCGGCGCCGGGAGCGATATTGGTGCCGTCGAAGAACGTGAACGTGATGGTCTTGCCGTCGGGCGAGAAACTGGCTTGCATGCGGGGTTGATTTCCTGCCGCGCAATAGTGCGTCATCAGCAACTTGTCTGGCCCATCGAGGTTGATCATGGAGATCATGGAGTGGCCGCCCTGGATTTCGCTCATGAGGGCGGAGCCTCCGGCGGTTTCGCGGAAGGAGACGACGAGAGGTTGGCCGTTCAGGGCCTTCCCTTCCCATGAGCCCGAGAGAGATTTGAGTTGGTTGAAAGATTTCTGCGCGTCGGACTGGGCGAGCGCTGCGGTGGCGGCGAGGGCGACGACGATGACGGCTGCGATGCGAGTGGATTGGGTCATGACGAGTTCCTTTCTCTTCTGAGTGATTGCACTTACGGTTTCGGTTTGCGCGAGGCTTGGGTCTCGCGCGCGTATTCGGCTTCGACGAACGATTTCAGGTTGTTCAAGCTGGCGGTCCAGAAGACACGGTATTGCTCGATCCAGGAGTCGACGGCGCGCAGCGGTTCGGGATTCAGTTCGTACACGCGGTTGCGGCCTTCGCGATGTTCGCGGACCAGGTGAGCGCGTCGAAGAAGACGCAGGTGCTTGGAGATAGCGGGACGGGAAACGGGGAAGGCGTCGGCGATTTGTCCGGCGGGCTGGCTACCGCTGCGGAGCAGGTCGAGAACGGCGCGGCGAGTGGGGTCGGAGAGGGCGTGAAAGGTGGCCTCGGTTCTTTGCGCTCCGGAATATGTAACTGAACGGTTCCGCATAATGCGTAACCTTACAGTTACGCGATAGCATTGTCAAGGATTTTCTTGGGGCTTCGATTTTTGAGGCGCGGTCAGCGCTCGCGGGCGGGGGCGCCCGCGCCACATACGCACATTCAGCCGCGGTCGGATGAGGCTACTAGATCCAGGAAGGCCTGATGGAGGCGGGGGTCGTCGGAGAGTTCGGGGTGGAAGGTGGCGGCCATGGTGCGTCCCTGGCGAACGGCGACGGGCGCGTCGTGTTCGCCTTCGGTGGCGATCACTTGGACGCCTTCTCCGACGTGCTCGATTTTGGGGGCGCGGATGAAGACCATTTCGATGGGCTCGGCGGACTTGAGGCCAGCGAGAAATTTGCCTTCGCGGATCGAGCTGTCGATCTGGCGGCCGTAGGCATTGCGCCGGATGCGGATGTTGAGGGCGCCGAGGCCTTTCTGCTGCGGGTTTTCCACTTCACTGGCGAGAAGGATTGCGCCGGCGCAAGTACCGAAGGTGGGTTTGAGGCGGACGAACTGTTTGAGTTTTTCGAATCCTTCCTCGCCGAGGAGTTTGAGGAATGTGCCGGATTCGCCGCCCGGGATGACGAGTCCGTCGATGGCGTCGAGTTGCTCGGGCTTTTTGACGAGGACGACTTCGGCGCCGAGCTGTTCGAGACGGCGGCGGTGGGCGTCGAAATCGCCTTGCAGGGCCAGGACTCCGATTTTCATGGGGTTGCTGTTGGGTTGCTTCGTACTATTTGATATTACCGGATGGAGTCGGGTTCAGAACCGAAGCAGGTCCCTCGACTGCGAGGATCGTTGCTTCACGCACGATCCTCTCCGCTCCAGATGACAGGGGGCCGTCAATCGCAGTTTACCAGCCGCGGGTTTGCAGCATGTGGGCTTCGTCCAGGCCGGCGACGGCGAGGCCTTTCATGGCTCCCTGCAGGTCTTCGCTGACTTCAAGTAATACTTTAGGGTCTTGATAGTGCGTGGCTGCCTTCACGATGGCGCGAGCACGTTTTTCGGCTTCGACGGGATCGGCGAAGGTGGTGCTGTCTTTCATGAAAATTCCTGAGCCTACGAACACGGCTTCGGCGCCTAGCTGCATGACGAGGGACGCGTCGGCGGGAGTAGCGATGCCTCCTGCGCTGAAATTCGGAACCGGCAGCTTCCCTGCTTTGGCGACGATGCGGATCAGTTCGTACGGGGCCTGGTGCTCTTTGGCTTTGGCGTAGAGTTCTTCTTCGCTGAGGACGGTGAGGATTTTCATTTCCTGCACGATCTGGCGAATGTGCTTGACAGCGTGGACGACGTCGCCGGTGCCGGCTTCTCCCTTGGTGCGGATCATGGCTGCGCCTTCGGCGATGCGGCGGAGGGCTTCGCCGAGGTTGCGGGCTCCACAGACGAAGGGGACTTTGAAGGCGTGCTTGTCGACGTGGTGAGCTTCGTCGGCAGGGGTGAGGACTTCGGATTCGTCGATATAGTCGACCCCGAGTTCTTGGAGAATCTGGGCTTCGGCGAAATGTCCGATGCGGCACTTGGCCATGACCGGGACGGAGACCGCGGCCATGATTTCACGAATCTTTTTGGGGCTCGCCATGCGGGCAACGCCGCCCTCGGCGCGGATTTGCGCGGGGACACGCTCGAGGGCCATGACGGCTACGGCACCGGCTCGTTCGGCGATGGTGGCTTGCGCGGCGTCGGTGACGTCCATGATGACGCCGCCCTTTAGCATTTCAGCAAGGCCGGTCTTGAGGCGGAGGGACGTGTTGTTGGAACCGTTATTCTGGGACATAGGGTGAAGGACCTTTTCGCAAGCGCGAAGGATGGGCGCAGGGCGCCTTGATTTCTATTCTACAACGTTAGATCGGCCTTTTTCGCTCGGGAACGGCGAGAAAGGGCGGCTAACCACAGAGGACGCAGAGGACACGGAGGAGGCTGCTAACGCTTGAGGAGAAGCAACCGGTTGGTGACTGTTTGGAACGAGATCAAGTCAAAGGCAGCGGGCGGGGCGCCCGCTCCACATCCGTCAAAGTCAAAACCTGGACGGACAGGAGTGTCCGTCCCACACGGGCAGGGGCATGGACGAGTTTCGTCGAATGCCCAATCATCGTTCTACGAATTTGGCAAACATTTTTTCGGGGTCGATGGCGATGAAGATGCCTCGGCTACGGGCCAGGACTTCATTTTTCTCGTTCTTGATTTCGGCTTCGTTGGTATGTTGGCGGCCGCGGACGCTGACTTCCCTGCCCTCGACGTGCAGGGGTTGGTGGAGCGGGACGGGCTTGAGGTATTCGACGGTCATTTCTCTGGTGAGGGCGATTACGTGGTGGAGCTTGTTCACTTTGCCCATGGCGTCGTCGAGGATGGTGGCGATGATGCCACCGTGGCAGTGGCCGGGAGGTCCGGTGTAGCGCTTGCCGAGGCGGAATTTGCAGACGAAGGTTTGGCGGGCTTCGTCGAGTGTGAATTTGAGGCGCATGCCGTCGGGATTGTTCTGGCCGCAGGCGAAGCAGTAGTTCTTCTGCATTGTCGTGTAGCGGGTGTCGTGGCCGTGGATTTGGGACTTTCGGGGCATGAGGGATTTTAACTCGCGGGCAAAATCGATCACCACAGAGGGCACAGGGGAACACAGGGGACTTCGGGGCCTGGTTCAGCGTGAGGGAGCTCTTGACCGCGAAGATCGCTGAGAAAAGCGGAGTGACAGGGGCTTCTCCTCGGTTTCTTTGTTCCAGTTTGTTTTCCTTTCTTTCTGCGCTTCTCTCTTTCTGGGGATTCCTGTATACATATCGGTTTTGGATTCTGCGTGGCGGACTCATTGCAACCGCGCGCTTGGAGCGCTTCATGAAACCATTCGCCATTTCCGTTCTAGTGGTTCTCTTCGTCGCAGGACTCGGGCCGTCGACTCTGCCCGCTCAAACCACTCCCGCCAAAGATGCGCCGGCGGCGAAGGCTGCCAAGAAAGATTCGAAAAAGGAAGAAAAGAAGGAAGAGCCGAAACCGGAGAAGAAGGGCGGGATGACCGCCGACACATTTTCGGGGCTCAAGTTCCGGTCGATTGGGCCGGCGCGCGGCTTCGGGGCGAGTGATGTCGATTGCGGTGAATCCGAAGAACAAAGTTGAGTACTACGTGGGGGTGGCGTCGGGCGGAGTTTGGAAGACGGTGAATGACGGGACGACCTGGACTCCGGTGTTTGATGGCGAGGGATCGTATTCGATTGGGTGGGTCGCGCTGGATCCGAACGATGCGTCGGTGGTGTGGGTGGGATCGGGGGAGAGCAATTCGCAGCGCAGCGTGTCGTACGGCGATGGGATTTACCGGTCGGCCGATGGCGGCAAGAGTTGGGAGAATCTAGGCCTGAAGAAGTCGGAGCATATGGGGCGGGTGGTGGTGGATCCGCGGGATTCGAAGGTGGTGTACGTAGCTGCGGCGGGGCCGCTGTGGGGCGCGGGCGGGGATCGCGGGCTCTATAAGTCGACGGATGGCGGTAAGACCTGGAAGGCTGTGTTGAGCATCAGCGAGAACACGGGCGTGGTGGATGTGGCGCATCGATCCGTCAAATCCCGACATTGTGTATGCGGCGGCGTATCAGCGGCGGCGGCATGTATTCACGCTGATTGATGGCGGGCCGGAGAGCGCGATTTACAAGTCGACGGATGCGGGCGCGACGTGGAACAAGTTGAAGTCAGGGCTGCCCTCGGTAGATATGGGAAGGATTGGGCTGGCGGTTTCTCCGGCGGATCCGAATGTCGTCTATGCAACGGTTGAGGCGGCGGATGGGAAGGGCGGAATTTTCCGGTCAAGCGATAAGGGAGCGACCTGGGAGAAGCGGAACGATTTTGATCAGGGAGCGATGTATTACGCGCGGGTGGTGGCGGATCCGAAGAATGTCGATCGGATTTTCGTGATGGGGGTACAAGCTGCGCGAATCGCTCGACGGCGGCAAGACCCTGCATACGATCAATGAAGTCAATCATCACGGGGACAATCACGCGATGTGGATCGATCCGGACGACACCAATCACTGGCTGCTGGGGTCGGATGGCGGGATGTACGAAACGTGGGACAACGCCAAGAGCTGGGAGTACAAATCGAACCTGCCGACGTTGCAGTTTTACGACGTGGCGGTGGACAACGCGAGTCCGTTTTACAACGTATGCGGAGGGACGCAGGATTATTTTTCCTGGTGCGGGCCGTCGCGGACGAACAGCCTGAACGGAATTGTGAATTCGGATTGGTTCGTAACGACGGGCGGAGATGGGTTCCGGTCGCAGGTGGATCCGGTGGATCCGAATACGATTTATGCGGAGTCGCAGTATGGAGTGCTGGTGCGGTATGACAAGCCGACGGGGCAGGAACTGGTATTGCAGCCGCTCGAGGGCAAGGGCGAGCCGCCGCTGCGGTGGAATTGGGATTCGCCGATTATCGTGAGTCCGCACTCGCACACGCGGCTTTATTTTGCGGCGAACAAATTGTTTCGCAGCGACGACCGCGGGGATACATGGAAGGCGATCAGCGGAGATTTGTCGCGTCAGATCGATCGCAACAAGCTGCCGGTGATGGGGAAAGTGTGGGGTCCGGATGCGGTGGCGAAGAATCAGTCCACGTCCTTCTACGGAAATATCGTGGCGCTGGCGGAGTCGCCGAGGAAAGAAGGGCTGATCTATGTTGGGACCGATGATGGGCTGATTCAAGTGACCAGCGACGGCGGCGGGAGTTGGATGAAGTACGAAAAGTTCGCCGGCGTTCCGGAGATGACGTATGTGAGCCGGCTGGCGGCGTCGAATCATGACGCGAACACGGTGTATGCGGCGTTTGAGAATCACAAGAACGAGGACTTCAAGCCTTATCTGCTGCGATCGACGGACATGGGCAAGATGTGGACTTCGATCGCGGGCGATTTACCGGAGAACGGGCCGGTGCTGGCATTCGCGGAAGACACGGTGAATCCGAATCTTTGGTTTGCAGGGACGGAGTATGGGGCATTCTTCACGATTGATGGCGGGCAGCACTGGGTGCGACTGAAGGGCGGACTGCCGACGATTGCGGTGCGCGACATGGTCATTCAGGCGCGCGAAGGCGATCTGGTGATTGCGACGTTTGGGCGGGGATTCTATGTACTGGACGACATCACCCCGCTGCGGCAGATGAAGGCGGAATCGACGGAGCAGGCCGTGGCGATGTTTCCGGTGAAGGATGCGTTGCTGTTTGTGGAGAAGCATCCGCTGGGCGGACCGAAGAAAGGGTTCCAGGGGGATGCGTTTTTTACGGCGGAGAATCCTCCGTATGGAGCCATGTTCACGGCGTACATGAAGGAGAAGATCAAGACGAAGAAGGAGAAGCGGCAGGAGGCGGAGAAGGACGCGGCGAAGAAAAATCAGACGTTACCCTATCCGTCGAACGACGAGTTGCATGCGGAAGTGGAGGAGGCGAAGCCGGAAGTTTATTTTGTGGTGTATGACGAGAGTGGGGCGGCAATCCGGCGGGTGGATGGCAGCGCAGATACGGGATTCCAGCGGGCGGCGTGGGATTTGCGATATGCGGCGCCGCAAGTGCCGAAGCCAGCCGGGGAGGGCGATGAGGATTTTCCGGAGGCGGCGGATCAGGGGCCTCTGGTGCTTTCGGGGACGTACTCGGTGAGGCTGTTCGAGAAAGTGGATGGCGAAGTGAAGGAACTGGCGGGACCGGTTTCGTTCAAGATAGCAACCGAAGGAGCGTCTGGAATGAGTGCGGCGGATCGCGCGGCACAGGAAGAATTCCTGCGCAAGGTGGCGCGGTTGTATCGGGCGGTATCGGGGGCGCTGCATACGTCGGAGGATGTAGAAGCGCGGCTGAAATCGATCCGGCAGGCATTGCGAGAAACTCCAGCGGCGGAGAAACAGCTTGGTTCGGTCGCGGATTCTCTTGAGCAACGCAACCGGGAGATTTTGCGAGCGCTGCGCGGAGACGTGGAGATGGCGAGGCGGAGCGAGAACGTTCCTTCTTCGATCAACGATCGGGTGAATTCGGTGATGGAGGGCGAGCGATTTTCGCTGGCGAAGCCGACGCAGTCGCATATCGATTCCTACAACATCGCGGCGGCGGAGTTTGGAGAACAACTGGGCAAGCTGCGAACTTTGGTGGACGTGGATTTGTCCCAACTGGAGAAAGAGATGGAGGCGGCGGGGGCGCCTTGGACTCCGGGGAGGGTGCCGGAGTGGTCGGAGAAGTAAAACATTGGCCACGGATTTGCGCGGATTTTCACGGATTTAAGGGCGAGACCTAAAGAAATGCCTAGCATATTGGTTGGTGCCGTGATTGCGGCTGGGCAAGATATTTAAGAACTCAACATCGCAACTGATGGCCGCAGATTCGTGGGCCAGTGTGTCGTCCCTCGGGTTCTTATGCGCGGTTACCGCATATCCGCGGCGCTGCAGTGCTGGGCTAAATTGTTTCGCCGTTTCGCGGCTATGATTGTTGAGCCGGGGAGATCCGCGTCGATCCGCGCGGATTTTTTCCTCAGCAAGTCCCTTGTTTTTTTCGCGTGTGGCTGTGGTACACTCGCCGCCGACTGTTGCTTGCGTTGTGGGACGCGGCAGCGGCCGTGGGGAAATCCTTCATGCCCGGGGGTACTGGGGAATGGGCCTCGCGTTACTGGTTTTGATTTGGCTGATCACGTTTGTCAGCACATACTTCTTTGTCGCCAAAACCTGGTGGCTCCCTGCAGGCGCATCCGCTGCCGCAGGCTGGATCGATAGCCAATTTGCTCTAACGTTCGTGATCATGGGCGTTGTGTTCGTGGCGGCGCAGGTGTCGCTGGGATACATCGTGTGGAAGTACAGGGAGAGTCCGTCATCCCCTCCAGTCAAGTATTCTCACGGAAACACAACCCTGGAAATTGTCTGGACGCTGCTGACGACGGTGCTGTTCATCGGGCTGAACCTGATGGGGAGCAGCGTGTGGGCGAGCCAGCGCTTTGATGCGGCGGAGCCTGGGGCGGTGCAGGTGGAAGTCACTGGCATGCAGTTCGCGTGGTACTTCCGCTATCCGGGGCCGGACGGGAAATATGGGGCGACGAGTCCGAAGCTGATGGATCCGTCGGCCGGTGGAGAGGCCGCGGTGGGACTGAACAGTTCTGATCCGGCGGCGAAAGACGACGTGGTGACGGGAACGATGTACCTTCCCGTGAACCGCGAAGTCGATTTGAGTTTGCGGGCGGTGGATGTGATTCACAGCTTCTTTGTACCGAACCTGCGGTTCAAGCAGGATGCGGTACCGGGGCTGAACATTCACATGCATTTGAAGCCGACGGTGATTGGCGAATACGAAATTGCCTGCGCGGAACTTTGCGGGCTGGGGCATTACAAGATGCACGGCATGGTCCACGTCGTCAGCCAGGAGGATTTTGACAAGTGGGTGGCGGCTCGGGAGGCGGAGAAACAATAAAATGGCGACCGCGGCTTCGGTTCATTCGCACGCTCCTCAGGGGTTCATTCGGAAATACATTTTCAGCCTCGATCACAAAGTCATCGGCCTACAGTATTTCTTCCTGGCATTGACAGCGGTTTTTGTTGGGATGTTTCTGTCGTTACTGATGCGTATTCACCTCGTTTGGCCGACCGCAGTGTTGCCTCTGGTGGGGACGATCCAACCGGAAGCCTATCTCAGCCTGCTGACGATGCACGGCACGATCATGGTGTTTTTCGTGCTGACGACGGCGCCGCAGGGCGGGTTTGGAAACTATTTTCTGCCCATTCAGATTGGGGCGCCGGACATGGCGTTCCCGGTCCTGAACATGCTTTCGTTCTGGACGACGTTCGTTGGATTCGTTGTGATCATCTGTGCCTTCTTTGTGACGGGCGGAGCACCGCTGCATGGGTGGACGGGATATGCTCCGCTGAGCGCGCTGCCGTCGGCCGGCCCGGGCGAGGGATTAGGGGCCGACTTGTGGATCACCAGCATTGCGATTTTCTGCGTGGCGTCGCTCATGGGCGCGTTGAACTTTATCACCACCACGCTGGATCTGCGGGCCAAGGGCATGACGCTGATGCGCATGCCGCTGACCGTGTGGTCGTGGTTCATCACTGCGATCCTAGGGCTGCTGGCATTTGGCGTTTTGCTGTCGGCGGGCATTCTGCTGTTGATGGACCGGAATCTTGGGACCAGTTTTTACGTGCCGCTGGTGGTGGTGAATGGCGTGGTAATGGGGCACAAGGGCGGTTCGCCGCTGTTGTGGCAGCATCTATTCTGGTTCTTCGGACATCCCGAGGTGTACATCGCGATTCTGCCGGGCATGGGCGTGGCGTCGCAGGTTCTGTCGACGTTCTCGCGCAAGCCGATTTTCGGATATCGCGCGATGGTATATGCCATGTTGTCGATCGGATTTTTCGGCTTCATGGTGTGGGGCCATCACATGTTCATGAGCGGGATGAGTCCTTATTCCGCGTTCGCGTTTTCGCTGTTGACGATGTGCATTGGCGTGCCCTCGGCCATCAAGACGTTTAACTGGCTGGGGACGATGTACAAGGGCCGGATTCGATTTAAAACACCAATGCTGTACGCGATTGGATTTGTGTCGTTGTTTGTTTCAGGCGGGCTGAGCGGACCGTTCCTGGCGCAGCCGGTGCTCGATATCCAGTTGCACGATACATATTTTGTGGTGGGACACTTCCACCTGATCATGGGCGTAGCGGCGATCTTCGGGATGTTTGCGGCGACCTATTACTGGTTTCCGAAAATGTTCGGTCGGATGATGAATGAGAGGTGGGGAAGAGTCCACTTCTTTCTGACGCTGGCTGGAACTTACGCCATCTTCATGCCGATGCACTACCTGGGCATGGCGGGCGGGACGCGGCGGTACTCGCAATACACCGAAGTGGCGTACCTGCAGAAGTTGATGCCGATTCACCAGTTCATGACATACGCGGCGATCATTACGATTGCGGCGCAGTTCATTTTCGTGATCAATCTGTTCTGGAGCATGTTTAAAGGGCCGAAGGCCAGTGACAATCCGTGGGAAGCGACCACGCTGGAATGGACGACGACGACTCCGCCACCGCATGACAATTTTGGGGGAGTGGTTCCAGTGGTGAATCATGGGCCGTATGAGTATGGGGTTCCGGGGGCGGCGAAGGATTATGTGATGCAGACGGATCCGGCCAGCGTGGCGACACATTGATAGGAGAAATCCCCACTCTAACGTCGCACAGAACGCGCCGTTAGAATGGGGCACCCGGCAGGATTTGTAGGCACCCACTTTGCGGACGACAACTCCGCTCAGGATGACATCTAAGTTGTAACTATGGCGACTTACACACCAACTCCGATTGATCATATTGGGCGTGGGGACAAGCCTCCGATGCCGCCTGCGGGTGGCGGCGATGATGGGCGCGGAGGCGGCGACATTCCCAACTATGGGGCGCGGTTGCGGCGGGCGCGGCTGGGACTGGCTTGCGCGATTGCTACCGTGTGCATGGTGTTTATCTCGCTGACCAGCGCGTACATCGTGCGGCAAGGGCTGCCGACGTTTGATGGGGCGTCGAACAGCTACGTGCGCGACTGGGGACGAGTGGATTTGCCGTGGATGCTGCTGGCGATCAACACGGCGATTCTGTTGATCAGCAGCGTGACGATGGAGTTTGCGCGGCGCAAGGCGGCGCTGCAAGCGGCGCTGGCTCCGGTGAAGTCGATCCCGGGAGTTTCGCTCGGGAATGAGCGGTCGTTCCCGTGGCTGGGAATGACAGTTTTGCTGGGAGTGGGATTTCTGGTGGGGCAGTGGATGGCCTGGGGAGAACTGCATGCGCGCGGATTCTTTGTGGATACGAATCCGAACAGTTCGTTTGTGTTTCTGCTGACGATTGCGCACGCGGTGCATTTGGTGGGCGGAATGATCGCATTGATTTGGGCGGCGAGCACCTCCCTGCTGCACAAACCGGTGGAGGCGCGGCGGATTGTGGTCGACGTCACCGCGTGGTATTGGCACTTTATGGCGGTGCTGTGGATTTACGTTTTCGCGCTGTTGGGATTGGCAAGATAGAGCGAATCAGGCCCGGAAATAAGGAAGTGAGCCAGACGCGCGATTATTGCGTCGCAAAAAACGCGACGCTCCGCGCGGCTCGCCCAGGTCCTTCGGCCGGCTAAGAGCGCCTGCCTCAGGATGACAAGGTTCGAAGGGAGAACTTCAGGAATGGCTGACGCTACGCTTCAGCATGATGCGGTGCAACACGGAGTGTCGGGAGCTTATGAGGCGCCGCTGTTTGGAGCTTATTCGAAGAAGGTGGGGATGTGGCTGTTTCTGGCCTCGGACTCGCTGACCTTCGGGGCGCTGCTGTTTGCGTTCAGCTATAACCGGATCTATACGGCGTGGCCGACGCCATTTCACGTGCAGAGCATCATCAATTCGACGATCATGACGGCGTGTCTGCTGTCGAGTTCGCTGACCATGGTGATGGCGGTGTTTGCAGCGCAGCGCGGCGACCGGGCATGGACTCGCAACTGGCTGCTGGCGACGATGGCGTTCGGGACAGCGTTCATCGTGCTGCACGGGATGGAGTGGAGCAAGCTGATTGGCGAGGGGCTGACGCTGCCGATGTTCCCGGCCCCCGCCCATGCTGCTTCGGGAGAACTGGCCGAGATTTCGAAGAACACGCCGCAGTTTCCCGCGACGTTCTTCGGGCTGACGGCAATGCACATGCTGCACGTAACGATTGGCGTGATCTACCTGGGGGTCGTGGCGTTTCGGAAGTGGTTCTTGCCGGCTCTGGCCGCGCTTTGGATTGCCGGGTATTTGCTGATTCCGTCGGACAACGTCTTTCATTACGGAATTCATGTGCTGGGGCTGGGGCTGCTGGTTTCGGCGATCATCTTGTTCTTGAAGCCGAAGGATTATGACGCGCAGGATGTGGAAGTTGCCGGGCTGTACTGGCACTTTGTCGATCTGGTCTGGATGTTTATTTTCCCGCTGGTGTACTTGATGTCGACCAAGATCATGCGGTGATCTGAAAACCTCTGGGGCTAAAGCCCTGACAGAAGGAAAGGCTATTCCGCAGCGCTGAAAGCGCTGCGCCACCCAAAAGCGAGGATCGGTTCGATGAGCGACGCCACGACGCACGATGACAGCAAGGGGCAGTATTTCTGGGTTTGGGGAGCGCTGCTGGTTCTCACCGCGATCGAGGTGGTGCTGGGGTACAAGCAGATCTTTGAGCCGGTGCACATGCTCGAGGTGCTGCTGGTGCTTTCCATCATCAAGTCGGCGCTGATTATCGCCTACTTCATGCACTTGAAGTTTGAGAAGGCTTTGATGCGATGGTTGCTGGTGATTTCGGTGACGGCGTGCTTCATCATCATGTATTTCTTTTTCTTCCCGGATGCGGGGCGGATCATACGGCTGGGAGTGCAGTAGAGCATGCGGCTTGGCATTCAATCTCGCTTCTTGATGTTGGTTTTGAGTGTCGCGCTGTGGACTGCGCCGGCATTTGCGCAGGGATGCGCGATGTGTAATGCGAATGCCAGGGCGACACCGAAGGACGCGCAGCGGACGATCAATCGGGCTATTTTCGTGATGCTGGCCCCGCCGGTGGCGATTATGATTTTTGGATTTGGATTTGCCATTCGGTATGGAAAGACGCGGGACCGGGAGAATGAGGCCGACACTCAGTTCTAGAATGTTTTCTTATCGAGATTTTAGTTCCCGTCCATGTTCTGCCCCGCTTTTCTGCTCTAAGAGCAACCCTCAGCGGCTAAAGCCGGACACAGCTTGATGATTTTGCGGCCCGACTGAAGTCGGGCCCTTCCCGTTCTCAAATCGCGCCCTTTTTTTCTACGGTTGTCCATCTCAACCTTTCTTTTGATCACTTCCTGACTTTGTAATGACTTCCGGACCTGAGTTTGCTCTTCTATTCAATCGATCGAACGCGGGCGGTGGCGTCCGCGCTACATGGTTCCTGTTTTATAATAGAAAGATTCGATAGCCTTCGCGGAGCTGTCTGAGCAGGTGCGCTCGGGCTGGCGTGGGCTCTATCGGGGCCCTTGATCCGATGTCTTCTGAAACTACGCAGACTGTCTTGACTCCCACGGAAAGCATTGTTGTTCGCGGGGCGCGCGTCCATAACCTCAAGAATATTGATTTTCAGGTTCCGCACAATTCATTGACCGTCGTGACCGGTGTGTCAGGGTCCGGTAAGTCTTCTTTGGCGTTTGACACGATTTACGCCGAGGGGCAGCGGCGGTATGTGGAGTCGCTGTCGGCCTATGCGCGGCAGTTTCTGGAGCGGATTGAGAAGCCGGATGCGGACACGATTGACGGGATCGCGCCGGCCGTGGCGATCCGGCAGAAGAACACGACGCGGAATCCGCGATCGACCGTGGCGACGGCGACTGAGATCTATGACTATCTGCGATTGCTGTTTGCGCGGGTGGGGCGGACTTACTGTGCGAAGTGCGGGCGAGAGGTGAAGAGGGATACGGTCGACGAGGTCGCGGATGCGATTCTGGCGCTGGATCCGGAGACGCGCTTGCAGGTTTTGTTTCCTCTGCAGAGAGCAGGGGTCGGAACGCAGGAAGCTGCCGGAAAGACTGGGCGGATGCGAAGGCGGGACGCTCTCGCGACAGCTGGCGGGACGCCGGCGCTACCTTCGAAGTCGAACAAATCCACGCTCAAGCAGAGCTTGAACAGGGCCGCCCCCGCTTTGACGGATGCGCTGAAGACGCGGTTGTTTGATTTGCGGAAGGCGGGATTCAACCGGCTTTACCAGGCGGGAGAAGTTTACGAGTTTTCTACGCCGGAATCTTTGCTGGATATTGATTTCGGGCAGCCCGTTTTTGTGCTGGTGGATCGGCTGGTGGTTACGGCTGAGGCTCGGACGCGGGTGGTGGATGCGATTGAGACGGCTTATCGGGAGGCGGGCGAGGTTATTTTTGAAAGTCCGGATATTAGGACAGGCGAAGAGCAGGGTGAGTTAAGAGCGACGGACAGGAGTGTCCGTCCCACACAGGCTAATTCCCCACGAGCAAAGATGCTGCGGTTTGCGCAGAGGTTTGAGTGTAAGGAATGCGATTTGCGGTATGAGGAGCCGGAGCCTCGGCTGTTTTCTTTTAATAATCCCTATGGAGCTTGTCCGCGGTGCCAGGGGTTTGGGAACACGATCGATTTCGATCTCGACCTGGTGATCCCAGACAAGATGAAGACGATCGCCGAGTGTCCGATCGAGCCCTGGACCAAGCCGAAGTATCGTCCGCTGTTTACTGATCTGAAGCGATTCGCCAAGGCGGCAGGGATTCCGATGGATGTGCCGTGGATCGACCTGTCGGACGAACACAGAAATCTGGTGCTGAACGGCGAGGGTAAGTTCCTGGGAGTTCGCGGATTTTTCAATCACCTGGAGCGGAAGAAATACAAGCTGCATGTGCGCGTGTTTCTGAGCCGGTATCGGGGATATTCGCTGTGTCCGGATTGCAGCGGGTCGCGGTTGCGGCTGGAGGCGCGGCAGGTCAGGGTCAATGGGAAGAACATCTGCGAAGTTACGGCGCTTACGGTTGAGGAAGCGCTGCGATTCTTTGAGCAGGTTCAACTGAGTCTGGAGGAAGCGGAGATTGCAGACAAGTTGCTGCACGAAATTCGCGAGCGGCTGCGATTTCTGAACGATGTGGGGCTGGAGTATCTGACGCTGGACCGGTTGTCGTCGACGTTGTCGGGCGGGGAGGCGCAGCGGATTCAGCTGGCAACTTCTCTTGGGTCACGGTTAGTGGGCACGTTGTATGTGCTGGATGAGCCGTCGATTGGGCTGCATCCGCGGGACACGCACCGTCTGATAAAAATTCTGCACAACCTGCGGGATCTGGGAAACACGATTCTGGTGGTGGAGCACGATGCGGACATCATGCGGGCGGCGGACCGGATCCTGGATCTGGGCCCGGGGGCTGGGGAAAATGGCGGCAAGCTCATTGCCGAGGGGACGTACGAGGAGATCGTGCACAATCCGGTTTCGCTGACGGGACGGTATCTTGCGGAGGATTTGCGGATTCAGGCTCCGGTGGTGCGGAGAAAGCCGGGCGCGCAGCAGATCAGAATTCGCGGCGTGCGCGCCAATAATCTGAAGGGCGTGGACATCAACATTCCGCTCGGAATGATTGTGGCGATTACGGGAGTTTCGGGGTCGGGCAAGTCGACGCTGCTGCATCAGGTGCTATACCGGGCGCTGGCGCAGGCCAAGCAGCAATCGGGGAATGGAACGACGGGGCCAGCGGCAAGTTGGGAGAGCCTGGAGGGCGATCAGTTTATTGAGGAAGTGGTGCTGGTGGATCAGTCGCCGATCGGGCGAACGCCGCGGTCGAATCCGGTGACATATATCAAGGCCTTCGACGCGATGCGGGAGCTGTTCGCTTCCCTGCCCGAGTCGAAGAAACGCGGGTTTAGCGCGGGACACTTTTCGTTCAATATTCCGGGCGGGCGCTGCGAAACTTGCCAGGGAGACGGCACGGTCACAGTGGAGATGCAGTTTCTGGCGGACGTCGAATTGATTTGCGAGGAGTGCAAGGGGACGCGTTATAAGCCGTCGGTGCTGGAAGTGCGCTATCGCGGGAAAAACATACACGAAGTGTTGAACCTGACGGTGAAGGAAGCGCTGAAGTTCTTTGCCGAGGTTCCGAAGATTACGGAAAAGCTGCGCTCGCTGGAGGAAGTTGGGCTGGGATACTTGCGGCTGGGGCAGTCGGCGACGACGCTTTCGGGCGGCGAAGCGCAACGCATGAAACTGGCGGCGCATTTGCAGCCAGCTTCGCGGGAAATCGGGCGTGGAGCGTCTGGGAGCGAGGCGCGGGTGAAGCGGCGGCTGTTGTACATCTTCGACGAGCCTACGACGGGGCTGCATTTTGATGATGTCAGCAAACTCCTGGCGGCTTTTCGCCGTCTGATTGAAGCAGGGGGATCGATTGTCGTCATCGAACACAACCTGGAAGTGATCAAGACTTCCGACTGGGTAATCGATCTTGGCCCTGAGGGCGGCAGCCGAGGCGGCAAAGTGGTTGGAGCGGGGCCGCCGGAAGCGATCGCGAAGCTGGCGGGGTCTTACACGGGAAAATATCTGGCGCGTATCCTGAACGGCAATGGAAACTCGCGGACCAATGGTCGCTAGGCTGGCGGTGGTCGCGCTTCTGGTGAGCGCGGCGGCGGTTGGCAGCGCTCAGGACGCAGGCACGACGCCGTCTTCGGCTGCTTCTTCACCACAAACCGATTCACAATCGCAATCGGAAGGCTCTTCTTCCAGTGTTCATCACAAAAAGACAAGTTCCGGGCAAGCGCATCACACTGAAGTCGCGGAAGACGTCGGGCCTTCTCCGGAACTCGCGAAAGCCGAAGAAACGATCCAGAAAAAAGATTACGCCGCGGCCGAGCCATTGCTGCGCAAGGTGGTCGCGGACGATTCGGCCAACTATGTCGCCTGGTTCGAGCTTGGGTTCGTCGAGAACGGGCTCGGCAAGACGGAGGACTCGATTGCTGCATATCGCAAGTCGGTGGCGGCGAAGCCGGATGTTTTCGAATCGAATCTGAATCTGGGGCTGCAACTTGCGAAGGCTGGGCAACCGGACGCGGAACAATATCTGCTGGCAGCTACGCAATTGAAACCTACCAGTCATGTGGCAGAAGGCCAGGCGCGCGCCTGGATTTCCTTAGCGCACGTGCTCGAAGCGACGAAGCCGGATGAGGCGATCGCGGCATACGGCCGCGCGGCGGTGTTGCAGCCGAAGGATGCCGAGCCACATTTGTCTGCTGGACTGCTTTTCGAAAAGGAAGGAAAATTTGCCGACGCGGAGAGTGAGTACAAACAAGCGTTGGCACTGGGTCCTTCTCCGGATGCGCTGACCGGGCTGGCCAATATTTACATGCGCGGTCGGCGCTTGCCAGAGGCGGAAGCGGAGTTGCGCAAGCTGGTGGCGGCGCGTCCTGAACTTGCGGACGCGCACATTCAGTTGGGTCGGGTGCTGGCGGCGGACGGCAAGTACGACGGGGCGATTGCAGAACTGCAGACGGGAATGAAGCTGGGTCCGACGGATGTTTCATTGCAGCGCGACCTCGGCGATTTGTATGTCCTTGCCAAGAAGTACGATCAGGCGGAGGCGGTCTATCGGGTGTTGCTGGCAGCGAGTCCCAATGACGCGGCGCTCCATCAGAGCCTGGGCAAGACGTTGCTGGAACAGAAGAAATTTGCGGAGGCGCAGAAGGAATTCCTGGAGGCAGTGAAGCTCAAACCGGATTTGGCGACGGCGTATGGCGATCTGGCGTTCGCGGCAAGTGAGAACAAGGACTATCCGCTGGCGATTAAGGCGCTGGACCTGCGGGCGAAATTGCTGCCGGAAGAAGCGATCACCTATTTTCTGCGGGCATCGGCCTACGATCATTTGCGACATTACAAGGAAGCCGCAGCGAATTTTCACCTCTTCCTCAACGCGGCTCAGGGGAAGTATCCTGAACAGGAATGGCAAGCGAAGCACCGGCTGATTGCGATTGAGCCGAAGAAATAGTCGACCGTAGGACGGGATGCATGTTTGGGGTGCGGTACTTATTTCGGTGGTGGGGCGCAGTCGCCGTATTTGCGTTGGTTGCGGCAGTGCTATCCCACGGGCTGCCGAGCCAGGCCACAGTCGACGATTTGAAGTCGAAGTTGTCCTCGACGAGCGTTGGCGATAAGCCACATCTATGCGTGCAGATTGCCGCAGAAGCAGGAGGCTGAAGCCGACAAGCTCTACGCCGCGGGCGATTACGAAAAAGGCCAGGCTGCGTTGACCGATGTAGTGACCTATTCGGAACTGGGCCGCGACTATGCGGTTCAATCGCACAAATATCAAAAACAAAGCGAGATTGCGGCGCGGACGATCATCCGCAAACTCACCGACTTGCTGCACTCCCTGGGTCACGATGACCGGCCGCCGGTGGAGGATGCTATTAACCATCTGCAACGGGTGAGAGACGATCTGCTCATGTCGATGTTTCCGAAAGGAGCTAAATGACTGCTTCCCTGCTGCGGCGGTGTGTCTGCATCGGTCTGGTGATGGCTGCGGGCTCCGGGGGGTGGGCGCAGCGGCACCGCGAGCCGCTGACGCAAGCCGAGATTGACCAGATCCGTGACGCCAGCTGGGAGCCGAAACAACGGCTCACGCTGTATGTACAGTTCACGCGGGACCGGCTGGTCAAGATGGAGGAGATGCGGAGCGATCCGAAGACGAAAAATCGGGGGCAGCGGACGCACGATATGCTGGACGACTTTCAGCTGCTGTATGACGAACTCAACGACAACATTGAGACGTATGTCGACCGGAAGGATGACATCCGGAAGCCGCTGAAGACCGTGATCGACGCGGACACGGAATTTCAGGCGAAGCTGCGCGCGCTGAAAGATGCGGCGGATGTGCCGCCGGCGGAGGCGCAGCAGTATGAGTTCGTTCTGACCAATATTTTGGAGACGGTGGACGGTTCGGCCGAGGATCATCGAAAGCTGCTGGCGGACCAGGAAGATGCGGCGAAGCACAAGAAGCTGAATCCGAATACGAATGCGAAGTATGGGGGGAAGCCGGAGTGAGTCGACCTCAGACATCGGACCTCGGCATTGCAGGGGCTTAAAGTGTGTGCGTGAGAACTCATCTAGTAGATTCCGAGTGGCACAACACCAGAGATTTTCAGCCGCAAAGCGGCGTAAGAATGCAGCTCACGGCGCAAGCCGTGGGTGCGAGTGGGAAATGACCCAGCCCCGGAGGGGCGAAAGAGCAGTTCTCACGCACACTCTTAAAGCCCATTGAATTTTGAGGGTATTTCGCGGCCCTGAAGGGCCGCTCTTCCACCGCGGTATACGTTTCTGGGCACTGGTAGACACTTCGGGACACTCGTACACACGTTCGTGGGCACGCACCGCACCCGTCAGGAAATAGCGAGCGCGTTTTGGCTACGACAGCAGAGGGCGGGGCGTTCGCCGTGACAGCCGCGGGGGCGGCGGCGTTACTCGTGCTAACCTAGGCTTACCGTGCGTGAAGGGCTGCTTGAACTTTTCCAGGAAACCTACCGGGAGTTGCGCCCGGGCTCGCCTGTCCCCGAATTAAAGATTGAGTTTTTTGCGTTTGCGAACGTGAATAACACGATTCGGCTGCGGAACGGCAGGCTGCTGGCGCGGCTATCGGATCTGCTGGAAGGGGCGCCGGATACGGTGTTGCGGGCGATTGCGCATATTCTGCTGGCCAAGATGTACCGGCGTCCGATTGATCGCGGGGAGGCGGCGCGCTATCGGAAGTATGTGGCTAGCCATGACATCGTGCGCAAGACGCATCTGGTGCGTCAGATCCGCGGGCGGAAGCGGCTGCGTCCGGCGCGAGGGCACTTCTACGATCTGGACGCGGTGTTCGAGGGGCTGAACACGCGTTTCTTTCATGGATTGATGGCTCGCCCGCGCATGAGCTGGAGCCAGACCAAGACTCGGCGGATTCTAGGGCATTACGATCCCGCGCACAATGCAATCATCATCAGCCGAATCTTCGACCACTATGCCGTGCCGGCGTATGTGTTGGAGTACATCGTCTATCACGAGATGCTGCATTTGAAGCATCCGGTGCGGCTGCGAGGGAGCCGGCGGTGCGTGCATTCGGCGGAGTTTCACGCGGAGGAGAAATTATTTCCGCATATGGCGGAGGCGAATGCGTTTCTGAAACGTCTATAGAAGCCGGAATAAGTGTTTTTCCCCAGGGGCGAATCACAGGGGCTGAAGCGCCTCTGATTTCGAGCACTTTACGCGGCCCTGAAAGGACCGCTCCTCCACGGTAGTGGACGCATTCGTGGTTTGTCACGGCCTCTGAGCGATGAATCGTGAGGTTCTTTGCAGCAAGCTGTTCCGTAACGCTTCGCGGCGCGGGAAACAGCTGCGGCCTTTCAAAGACGAGCGGTGTCAGGAGACAATCAACACTCCCGTGACGTTTGTGTGAGACCTAAGCTGGTATTCGGGCAGACTCGGTGACAGCCTTTGATCCAGTGCGGCCGCAGTAGACTTAGAGATGACATCTCATTGAACTTTCTTTCGGAGCCCAGGATGAAACGAATTCATGGATTTATGCAAATTACCGCGGCGAGTTTCGCGGCATGCGCGATTTTCGCCGTTGCGCAGAGTGCGGTGGCGCAAGAGACGCACGGCATCGCCGTGGCGAGCATCGATCGCTCGGTCAAGCCGGGGGATGACTTTTATCAATACGCGAACGGAGAGTGGATCAAGCGCGCGGAAATTCCGCCGGACCGCGTGGACGTCGACGTGTGGACGAAACTGGGAGATCAGGGCAACAAGCGCGAGGCGGAGTTGATTGACGAAATCGCGAAGTCGAGTCCGGCGGCGGGCACTGGCGCACGCAAGGTGGCGGACCTTTACAACTCGTATATGGACGAGGCGGGCATCGAGGCGAAAGGACTGGAGCCGCTGCGGCCGCATTTGGAGGCGATTGCCGCGATCAAGGACAAGCGCGAGTTGGCTCACGCTCTGGGCGAAACGCTACGGGCCGACGTGGATGCTCTCAACAACACTAACTATCACACGCCGAATATTTTTGGATTGTGGGTGGCTCCAGGATTTAACGATTCGGATCACTATACAGGCTATCTGATGCAGGGCGGGCTGCAGTTGGACGATCGCGAGTATTACCTTTCCGACAGCGAGGCGATGCGCAAGACACGGGAGCAGTATCAGGCGCACGTGGCGGCGATGCTGAAGCTGGCCGGATTCTCGGATGCGGATGCGCGCGCGACGCGAATTCTGGAACTGGAACATGCGATTGCGAAGACGCATCGCAGCCTGGCAGATAACGAGAACATCCACAACGCGAACAATACCTGGACGCAAGCAGACTTTCCAGCGAAGGCTCCCGGACTGGATTGGGCGGAATATTTTCGCGGCGCCGGACTGAGCCAGCAGGTGAGCTTCATCGTGTGGCAGCCTGAGGCGTTCACGGGCGAGTCGGCACTGGTCGCGTCGGTTCCGCTGGAGACGTGGAAGGATTGGATGGCATACCACGTGGTCGAGGCCTATGGGGGAGTACTGCCGAAGGCGCTGGCGGACGAGCGGTTCGCTTTTTTTGGCAAGGCGCTGTATGGCGCACAACAGCAGCGTCCGCGATGGCAGCGCGGCGTGTTTGTGGTGGATGGACTGTTGGGCGATGTGGTCGGCCAGATTTACGCGAAGAAATATTTCTCTCCGCAAGCGAAGGCACAGGCCGAGGCAATGGTCGCCAACCTGATTGCGGCGTTCCGCAAGCGCATTGAAGCCCTTTCTTGGATGGATGCCTCGACCAAGGCCGAGGCGGAGGCTAAGCTCTCGACGCTGTATGTGGGAGTGGGCTATCCCGAGACGTGGCACGATTACTCCAATTTCGAAGTCAAGCCCGACGATGTTTTCGGCAATTTCTGGCGCGGTGACCTGGCGGACTATCAGCGGCAGATTGCGCGACTGGGCAAGGCCGTGGATCGTCATGAATGGTCGATGACGCCGCAAACGGTAAATGCCGTGAATCTGCCGCTGCAGAACGCGTTGAATTTTCCCGCCGCGATTTTGCAGCCGCCGTTCTTCGATCCGCAGGCTCCGGCGGCGGCAAATTATGGCGCCATCGGGACCGTCATCGGGCATGAAATCAGCCATACATTTGACTCGGAGGGCGCTGCCTTTGATTCGAAGGGGCGTGTGCGGAACTGGTGGACTCCGGAAGACCTGAAGCATTTCGAGGCGGCTACGGCACAACTTGCGGCCCAGTATGACACGTACAAGCCGTTTCCAGACCTGGCGGTTAACGGCAAGCAGACACTGGGGGAAAACATTGCCGACGTGGCTGGGATCGCAGCGGCCTATGATGGTTACCGAGCTTCCCTCATGGGAAAGACGGCACCCGTGCAGGACGGATTCAGCGGGGATCAACAATTCTTCATCGCGTTCGCGCAGAACTGGGGAGCGAAGACACGGGAAGCTGCATTGCGGCAGGAAGTGATGACGGACCCGCATGCGCCCGGCGAGTATCGGGCGCAGACGGTTCGCAATATCGACGCGTGGTATGCGGCGTTTGATGTGAAGCCGGGAGAGAAGCTCTATCTGAGTGCAGGGGATCGGGTGCGGATCTGGTGAGACGAGGCGGTTGCGGGAAAAATCCCGTAGCAGCCGCGTGGCGTCAACAATCCAAAATCGTGAACCACTAAGGACACTAAGTTTCACGAAGGGAAGCCTTTGTGATACTTCGTGTCCTTCATGGTTTACGACTGTGACTTCGGGGATCGGCTCGTCAAGCGCTTCCCTGCGGCCTGGCGCATTTCAAGGCCGGAAATGCGCAGCGTGATCCCAATCACACGCGATTGTGAGGCGGCGGATTGACGGTGGCGGCGGAGCGGGACTATCCTTGAAGTTGAAATTGAAATTCATTTTCAAAATCGAGCGGGGTGGCAAGGAATCGGTTGCGGCGCCCTCAGGGGCTCAAGCCCGCGCTGATGTAACGCGGTTTACGCGGCCCTTAAGGGCCGCTCTTCCACGATAAGCAGCCGAATCCGCTCTCCACGATAACCGCCCGATTTGGCGGTCGCGGAATTGGACCGGTTGAGATCGTTCGAGGAGCCATAAGGACTTCATTCCATGCTTCAGGCATTCATCATCACGTTGCGCGAAGGGGTGGAGGCGGCGCTGATTGTCGGCATCACCCTGGCTTACCTGACCAAGATCGGGCGCACCGAGTTGCGCAAGACCGTGTATGCCGCGCTGGTAGCGGCGTTTTTGGGCAGTATCGGCGTGGCCATTGTTATCTCCCGGACACATTTGAACGAGGACGTCTTCGAAGGCTGGGTCATGCTGGTGGCCGCGTTTTTTGTTGTCACCATGGTGATTTTCATGATGAAGACGGGCCGCAAGATGAAGGGAGAAATCGAAGGCAAGGTCGGGCTGCTGGCGGGCAATGACGCGTGGTTCGGGCTGTTTGTCTTTATCTTCCTGATGGTGCTGCGCGAGGGAGCCGAGACGGTGCTGATTCTCTCGGCTGTGTCACTGAACTCGACGGAGCTGATGAGTTTTTTGGGGACGCTGCTGGGTGTGCTGGCCGCGGTCGCGTTTGGCGTGATGTTCGTGAAGGGCAGCGTGCGCATCAACCTGCAGAAGTTTTTCCGCATCACGACGGCCATCATGTTTTTGGTGGCGGCGCAGTTGGTGATTTCCGGCTTACATGAACTGTCGGAAAGCGGAGTGATCGCCTCTTCGAAGCGGGAGATGGCGATAATCGGGCCGATCGTCAGCAACGACTGGTTCTTCTTTGTGACGATTTTTGCGCTGGCGGCGCTGATGATTCTGTTCGAGGCCAAACGGCGGGAGCCGGTGGCGGTATCGGCCTCGCCCGCGGAACGGCGCAAGGCTGCGTGGAGCGCCCGGCGCGAGCGCATGTGGATGATCTCCGTGCTCACGTTCTCATTCGTATTCATCGCGCTGATCACGGCCGAATTCGTGTATGCCAAGACCGTCGGCGGGCTTTCTCCGGCGACTGAGGTTACGTTTATCAATGGGCGTGTGAGTATCCCGCTGGCGCAAGTGGCAGACGGAGATCTGCATCGCTTCCAGGCGCAGGAGAATGGAACCGCGGTACGGTTCTGGCTCTACCAGAAGCCAGACGGCAAGATCGCGACCGTATTTGACGCTTGCCAGATTTGTGGGGCCGTCGGCTTCTATAAAAGTGGGAATGGCGTGGTCTGCAAGAACTGCGGTGCGCCCATCAATCCGCAGTCGGTGGGAACGGTGGGCGGGTGCAATCCCGTGCCATTGAAAGCGACGCAGACGGCGGATGCAATCATCATTGAGGAGGCGGACGTTGCGGCGGGCGGTCGCATGTTCGCGCAACAGTAAGCGATGTTCGTCCGGCTCGTCTACGAATCCTTCCGTCGCCAGAAGCGGCGCAAGTTGCTGGCGGGCGCGGCCATTACGCTGGGCGTGACGGTGGCGACAGCGATGATCGCGGTAGCCACCGACATCGGCGACAAGATTAATCGTGAACTCCGCACCATCGGCGCCAACCTGGTGGTCACTCCTCAAGAAGATTCCCTCGACGTGGAGATTGGCGGCGTGAATCTGAAGCCGCCGACGGACGGAGCGTTTCTATCCGAGGCGGACCTTCCCAAAATCAAAGGGATTTTCTGGCACAACAACATCACTGCCTTTGCCCCGATGCTGCCGGTCAATACAGCTTTGGAACAGAGCGGGAAGCGGCAGGACGTGACCCTGCTGGGAACTTATTTCGCGAAACAGGTTTCGTTCGGGACCGATCAGTTTACGACCGGAGTGCGCTCGACTTATCCGTGGTGGAAGGTTTCAGGGGCGTGGCCCGAGGATTCCTCGCGAGACGTTTTGTTGGGAGAGAGACTGGCTTCGCGGTTGGCGGCGAGGTCAGGAGATGAATTGACGGTCGCCGACCGGCAATTGCGGGTGAGCGGGATTCTCTCCACGGGTGGGGTAGAAGATGATCAGGTGGTGGCACCGCTCGCACTGGCGCAGGAGATTCTGGGCAAGCCTGGTGCAGTGCGACGCGTGTACGTGAGTGCGCTGACGAAGCCGGAAGATGCTTTCGCGCGCCGCGATCCGAAGAGTTTATCGGGGGCCATTTACGACCGGTGGTACTGCACGCCGTATCCGCAGGCGATCGCGTTGCAGTTGACGGAGGCCATGTCGCACTCGCACGCCGAGCAGATCCGGCAGGTGTCGCAGAATGAAGGCGCGGTGCTGACGCGAATTGAAGGACTTATTTTTTTGATTACGCTGGCGGCGCTGTTTGCGTCGGCGCTGGCGGTGTCGGCGGCGATGGCGACTACGATTTTTGAGCGAAGGGCGGAAGTTGGGTTGATGAAGGCTCTGGGTGCGGGGAAACTTGCGATTGCTTCGATCTTTTTCGCCGAGGCTACACTGCTGGCGCTGATTGGCGGGGCTGTCGGATTTGGGATTGGCACGGTGCTTGCGCACCAGATTGGACGCTCGATCTTCAGCTCTGACATTTCAATTCCGCCGGTGCTGTTGCCCGTCATTCTGGCGATTGCGGTGATCGTGACGTTCGCGGGGAGCGCGGCGGCGATCCGACGGGCGGTGGGCCTGGATCCGGTGTTCGCGTTGCGGGGGGAACTGTGAACGCGCCAGGGACAAATGTTGGTATGTCGCATTCCGCGCAGGATCTGGCGGCGAGCCGGGCACGAGGTCCGCATACTTCGATGTTTCTGCGAATGCTCGTGCGGGCGGCGGTGCTGCGGCGAGGACGCGCGGTCTCGGCGTTGTTCGCCATGGTGGTGGCGGCAGCAGTGGCGACGGCGATGCTGAATCTGTATGTCGATGTGCAGGCAAAGCTGCGGCGGGAGTTCCGCAATTACGGGGCGAACATCATCGTGGTTGGAAGGGACGGCGCTTCCCTGCCCTCGGACGCTCTTTCGAAAGTGGATTCCGTCCTTGCGGGGCGCGGGATTGCCGCGCCGTTTGGGCTGGTAGTGGCGCGCACGGGGGACGGGCAGCCGATTGTGGTGGCTGGGACGGACTTTGAGCGGGTTCGGCAGTTGGACAAGTGGTGGTCGGTGAGCCGGTGGCCTGCGGGGATCTCCAAAATCCCCACTTCTGGCGCACAGAACGCGCCAGAAATGGGGCACCCGGCAGAAATTTCCACCTCTCGCGCACAGAACACAGCAGAAATGGGACACCCGGGTCCTTCTTCCCCCGCGCTGGTTGGGGTGCGGGCGATGGTAGCGGTGGCGCCGAAGAACCAGGCGTTTGATCTGAGCTTTCGGGGAAAAACATTGCATGTAACTCCGGAAGGCACAGTCCAGACTGGCGCTGCCGAAGATAGCCGCATCTTCGTTTCCCTCGGTGACTTCGTGGCGTGGACTGGCGTGCAGCCGTCGACAATTGAAGTTGCGGCTTCCGGATCTCCGGAGGAAGTTGCCGCGATTATGAACCAACTGGCGCAGGCGCTTCCGGCGGGCGATGTGCGTCCGGTGCGGCAAATTATGGAGGGTGAGGCGCGGGTGCTCGGTAAGACGCGCGCCACTCTGCTGGCCGCAGCGGCGTTGATCATTCTGACGGCCGCACTGTGCGTGCTTTCGACACTGATGGGCTGGGTGTTTGACCGGCGGCGCGACTTTGCGATCATGAAGGCACTGGGCGCGTCGGGACGGCTGCTCAACGGATTTTTCGCGGCCGAAGCTGCCATGCTCGGGGCGATCGGCGCGCTGATCGGATTTCTGGTCGGCATCGGCATTGCGGCGTGGATCGGCCGGGTTAACTTTCACGCTCCCGTGGTGCCGCGTTTGAGCGTGCTGCCGGTGGTTCTGGCTGGTAGCATGGCGGTGACGTTGTTGTCGGCGATCCTTCCGATCTCGCTGCTGCGGCGGGTGCAGCCAGCGGTGATTCTGAGGGGAGAGTGAAATGATTCAGATCAAGGATGTGACGAAGCTCTACCCTGCCAAGGAAACGGGAAACGGATCGGGCAAGGACAACATCCATGCTCTGGACCACATCTCGCTGCATGTCACGCAGGGAGAGTGGTTGTCGATCATGGGGCCGTCGGGGTCGGGGAAATCGACGCTGGTGAATCTGATTGGGTGTCTCGACCAGCCGTCGTCGGGCGAGATCTGGCTCGACGGAGTGAACGTCGCGGGAATCTCCGCGGCGGAACTGAACCGCGTGCGCGCGGAAAAGATTGGATTTATCTTCCAGCAATTTCACCTGATTCCCTTTCTCACGGCGGTCGAGAACGTCATGCTGGCGCAGTATTTTCACAGCATGACTGACGAGAAAGAGGCAGTCGAAGCGCTCGCGCGCGTGGGGCTGGCGGATCGAGCGCATCATCTGCCCTCGCAGCTGTCGGGCGGCGAGCAACAAAGAGTGTGCATTGCACGGGCGTTGATCAATGATCCGCGAATCATCCTGGCGGACGAGCCCACTGGCAATCTGGATGCGACCAATGAAGAGATTGTGTTGCGGCTGCTGCGCGAGTTTCACCAGCAGGGACGCACGATTGTGATGGTCACGCATGATCCGGTAATGGCAAGGCTGGCGGACCGGCGGATCGAGTTGCATCACGGCAAGATTGCTTCGCAGGAAATTTTCTCGCTGGCGGATGAAGAGCAGCTGGATGAAGTGCTGGAAGAACTCTGGGTGCTGGCGGAGCATGGGGAGATCGCCGAAGTGGAGCGCATGGAAGTTCACGGAGCGCTGCCGGTGAGCCTGGCGATTGAAAAGATGATCGAGCTGGGGATGGTGGTTTCGGCGCCGCATCCGCCGCAGGCGCATGATCACAAGCCGTTTGTGAATCCGTGCCACGATGCGCTGAAGCCGATGGCCGCGTCGGTTGGGGATGGGACGCTGATTGTCGAACTAACGCCGCGGGGACGCGAGCGCGCGGGCAACATCATCCGACGGCATCGGCTGGCGGAGCGGCTTTTTACCGACAGTCTGGCGATGGACAGCGAGTCGGAAATCGAGCAGCAGGCGTGCAAGTTTGAGCATATTCTTTCGCCGGAAGCGACAGATAAAATCTGCACATTTCTGGGACATCCGCGAACCTGTCCGCATGGGGCGCCGATTCCGCCTGGGCCATGTTGCGCAGCCGGGCTGGGGGCTGAAACGCGGCAAACCGTAAGCAGGGGGCTCAAGTTCTCTCGGGACGAGATGCATGAGCGCTGAGGATCCCGGACAAGCGCGGGCGGAACACCCTCGCGACGGCCGGCAAGATGCCGGCGCGAGTCGACGTCCTACGATCGGCGTATTTGACTCCGGCTTTGGCGGGCTGACCGTCCTTAAAGCTTTACTTGAACTCATTCCCAGTGCCGATTATGCCTACTTTGGGGATACGGCGCGGCTTCCCTACGGATCGAAATCGGTCGAGACCGTCGCCCGCTATGCGGTCGAGGCGGCGCACTATCTTGAATCGCACGGGGCGCAGATGCTGGTTATTGCCTGCAATACGGCGACAGCGCTGGCGCTCGATCAGATCACCGCGGGGGCGAACGTGCCCGTGGTGGGAGTGATTCAGCCGGGAGCGGCGGCAGCTGCCGAGGCTTCCAAGAATCAGAAAATCGTGGTGATCGGTACCGAGGCTACGGTGAGCAGCCATGCGTATCGGAAGGCTTTGGAGGAGCGCGGGCTGCATGCGCGGGAGAAGGCTTGTCCGCTGCTGGTTCCGCTGGTGGAAGAAGGATGGGTCGAGCACTCGGTGACCGAGCAGGTCGCGCGGATTTATCTGGCAGAGGCGTTTGCCGATGGATTTCACGATGCGGATACTTTGGTTTTGGGGTGTACGCATTATCCGCTGCTGAAGCCGTTGCTGCAGCGCGTGACGCCGGGGCATGTGCGCATTGTGGATTCGGCGGAGTCTACGGCGCGGGCTGTGGCTGCGCGGCTGCGAGAGTTGGTGCCTGCGACTGCGGATGCGGAAGAGCGGCGCGTGGCTCCTCGGCTGAAATTTTTTGCTACCGATTCGGTCGAGAAGTTCCGGAAACTTGGGGCGCGATTCCTGGGACATGCGATTGCAGACGTGCAGCATGTGGATTTGAAGGAGTAGTTCCCCTTTCGTTCGCGGATCTTCAAGGAATCGTTAGAGGTTCGACCCACTTCGCTTGGCAGGACAGGCGAGGCGGCTGTCTCCGCATGACTCGTGGAGTTTGAGCGCAACAATTTGAGCGCAACAATCGGATAGCGGGATTCAATCTTGAGAAACTAATCTGTCCTCAGGTGGCAAACCAGATCCAATATGGGGACAAGCAGTTCAAACTCCCGGAGACGCGAGCGGGGGCGCCCGCGCCACATACACACAAGCGTTTCATGCATGCACTCGACAATGTGATCTGGCAGGCGCTGACTACGCGGGATGCAGCGTTTGCGGAGAGCTTCGGGGAGGCGCGACGTTTTGTTCGGGAAGTGGGGCCGTTGGGCGCGTTCCGCGAGCACGGAGCTCCGGGCTACGCGTCTTTAGCAGAACTGGTCGGACTCGGTGAGACGGTGGGGCTCTTCCTCGATGAGCCGTACGAATCGCGAGACGGTTGGGAGTTTGTGGCTGGTGCGCCTTTGCTTCAGATGGTGGCCGACAATGGCATGCAATTGACCGCCCGACCGGACTCCCACCGGAGACTGCCGATTCCGGAACTCGTGGAACTGGGAGTGCAGGACTCGTCGGAAATGATCGAATTGACCGCCCTGACGAAGCCCGGACCGTTTGCCAGCCGCACTCACGAACTGGGCACGTACTTGGGGATTCGAGTGCAGGGACAACTTGTCGGGATGGCGGGCGAGCGGTTGAAAGTACCGGGGCATACCGAGGTCAGCGCGGTCTGCACACATCCGAAGCACACGGGCAAAGGCTACGCCGTCGTTCTCATGTTGGAAGTGATGAAACGGATTCGCGGGCGGGGAGAGACGCCATTTCTGCACGTTCGCGAAGACAATGTGCGCGCGGTCGAGATCTACAAGAGATTAGGATTTCGCGAGAGGAAACTGGGGCACTTTGCGGTGCTGCGGAAGGTGTAGCCGGAGGCGGCGGCATTTGAGATGAGATTGGGTGTGGCGGCGGGGCGCCGCCACTACAGCCGGCGAGTCGCCGGCGCTACGCCCGCCGGAGGTACGATGCGGGCGCTGCTAAAGCGAAAACTCAGTAGAGGTGGAAGTCGACTTCTACGGCGATTTCTACACGTACTGGATGACCGTCTTTCATTGCGGGCTCGAACTTCCAGTTCTTGACGGCTTCGATCGCCTTCTCATCGAGGCCCATGCCGAGGCTGCTCAACACGCGGATGTTGCTGGGACGGCCGTCCGCTCCGACAATCAAGCCGAGGGTGCAGACGCCCTGATACTTGGCCTTGCGAGCCTCTTCGGAGAATTCCGGCTCAGGCTGGTAAATCACGCGCGGCGGAGAAACGCCGCCGCCCACGTGGAAAATCCCTCCACCGGTGCCGCCACCTTCACCCGGGCCAAAGCCCGGTCCCTTGCCTGATCCGACGCCGCCACCGCTGCCGGAACCGATACCACCGCCCGCTCCAGTGCCATTCGACGGCAGAAGAGCATGCGCCATGGGGTCGCCCAGATTCGGCATGTTATTCGAGGCGAGTTTCACTTCCGGCGGAATGACGATCGTGGGCTCAACAGCCAGCTTCGGATTCTCGTTGCGGATCACTACGACAGGCGGCGTGATCTGCTGCATGGAAAACTTCGGCAACTTGCCCTTGCTGGCTTGGAGAACGTCTCGATCTCCGCCACCACCGCCGCCACCGACTTGCGTCTTGGAAGGTTGCAGGGCCGGAAGGTCGCTGGGATCTACGAGAGTGACGGTAACCTTCTGCTGAGGAGCGGCGTTTACGACGTGGCGTCCAAGCAAATAACCCACCGCGACGACAGCTATGATCAGAACATGCACGCCGGTCGAACCCAGCGCGCCACCCTTTTTGTAGTTGTAGAACCCCCAAATATCCTTCACCGGCTCTGGCTTGGACTCAAGCTTGAGGGGTGGAAGCTTCTTGGGAAAGAAGAATTCGTCTAGTCCTCTGAACAGGGACTTATAGAGGGGTTCGTCAAGAGCCTGATCGTTGAGGAGCAGATGCAGCTCTGGTTCGCTGGCCGGGGCGTTCGGATTGATTGATTCGGATCCCATAATTCCGGTTCGACGATGAACTTACGAGCCTATGAAACTACTTGTTAGTGTGAATTCCGAAGCAGATTCCTGGCGAATCCCCATTACACAGATGAGCGGCAGTTCCGCCAAGTTGCTTCGACCTTCACCCGTTTTTTGTAAATACGGCGCCTGTCAGCCGCCCCATGTGTAAATCGGCCCAAAGGGCTCGCCGCTTTCCAAAATTGTACCTCTAGTCGAACCTTTTCGACAGTGCATTTCTCTGTGCCGGGCAAGTCTCGGAAAGTCCTGTTCGTCCCGGTGGGAGCTCGCCTCTCGGCGGGGCCAGGGGGACTCTGCTGAACCGCTCGGTACTAGCGAAATCCCCACTTTCGACGCAAAAGACGCGCAAAAACGGGTCACCGTGCCTCGGCAGGAGTGTCCTAATTGCGATGTTGAAACTTTTTGATAATGTCCCCTCACGAACTGAATAGAAATGTCCCCATAGACTGAGACCTCCAGCCACAGGAGGTCTCGTTGAAGAGGACAGGCATGAGCAGCGGTGAGCTGGAGCGGGTGGAGGTAATGGGGCGAGTCGACAGTGGGGCACTGAAATTGAAGGATGCAGCTGCCATGCTGGAGTTGAGTTATCGCCAGGCGAAGAGATTGTGGCGGCGCTATCGGCAGGTGGGCGGCAAGGGCCTGCAGCATGGGAACGCGGGCCGGCCCTCCAATCGGAGTAAGCCGCTGAAACTACGGCGACGGGTGCTGAATTTAATCAAGAAAAAATATTCCGGCTCGGAAGAGGAGCGATTCGGGCCGACGCTGGCGTCGGAGCACTTGGCGGAAGAAGACGGGATCGCAATTGATCACGAAACCTTGCGCTGTTGGATGTTGGCGGAAGGATTGTGGAGCCGGCAACGGAGGCGAAAGAAACACTGCCAACGAAGAGAGCGCAAATCGCACTTTGGCGAACTGGTGCAGTTGGACGGGAGCTTTCACGATTGGCTGGAGCAGCGTGGGCCGCGGGGTTGCTTGATGGACATGGTAGATGATGCCACCGGCAAGGTGCAGGCTCGAATGGGGAAGGAAGAGACGATCTGGGCGGCGGTCGAGGTATTGCGGGCGTGGATTGGAAATTACGGGATACCCCGCGCGCTCTATACCGACTGGAAAAACGTGTACAAGCGAAAAGCCACGCCCGCGGAGCAGTTGCGGGGAGAGGTCCCGGTCACGCAGTTTGGAGGCATGTGCCAGAAGCTGGGCATTCGCATCATTGCCGCCAGTTCACCTCAGGCCAAAGGTCGCGTGGAGCGAATGAACGGGGTGCATCAGGATCGCCTGATCAAGAAAATGCGACGGAAGGGGATCGGCAGCTACGAAGCGGCCAACGCATATCTGGAAAAAGAATATCTGCCGGAGCACAACCGACGCTTTGCCTATCCGGCGGCGAGTCCGGAGGACTATCACGGCCGGAAGCCGACGGCCCGCGAACTGCGGGAGATTTTCCGCTTAGAGACCGAGCGCGCGATCAGCAATGACTGGGTGATCCGCCACAATGGTCGTTCTCTGCAACTGCAGCCTGGGCAGCGGCGCTATGGACCTACGCAAAGCAAGGCCCTGGTCTGCGAATGGGAGGACGGAACGATGCAGGTGTACTACCGCGGGGAGCGGATAGCCTTTACCGAACTGAAGGAGCCCATACGAAAAACCACCCGGCCCATGCCGGCGCCCGTCAGGCCCATTGTGGTGAGGAAACCTAAGCCAGACCATCCGTGGCGGCAGGGTTATAAAAGCATGAAGCCACGAGTTCCAAACCCGGGGATCGCAACGCCTCTGGTTGGAATGCGCACTTCCGCTTCGCCCTAACTACAGGGCTTCGCTGCAGTGCGCATTCCAACCAGAACACCACAACACAAAAAGGGGACATTTCTAATAAGTTAAGGATGGGGACATTTCTAATTAGTCTTGACAAGTGTCCTAATTGCGATTGACAGAGGAGTTGATTTGCGACACACTCTCTGCCACCAGCTTTCGCCACCTGCTTTTGCAACATCGATTCGCGGCATCTTCGTCACTGGCCAATCCGGACTCTACGGGCCGTGCCATGGATTCTTCGTCGCTTTCGACCACAACCAGTCAAGGGTCATCGAACCTCGATGCCCTGCCGATTTCCCTGCATCTCGCCCAACCCGACCCAGGCAGCGCTCCCGATTTTGCCATCGTCGTCGACATCTTGCGCCAGGCGCTCGCTTCGGGCGCCCGTTCCACCGACTCGATCTTGCGCGCAGCTGCCGATGCCGCTCGCGTGTTAAGTGGCGCCGACGGAGCCGCCGTTGCCCTACGAAAAGGTGCGCGCATCGTATGCCGGGCCCGCAGCGGAAACATTGCACCCGAACTTGGAGCTCCGCTCAACGCGGATTCTGGGATCTCCGGCGAGTGCCTGCGCGCGGCAACGATTCTGGTCTGCAACGATGCTGCGACCGACACACGCGTCGACCCTGAGGTCTGCCTGACCCTGGGCGTGCGTTCCATTGTCGTCGTGCCTCTGCGCGGAGCTATGGGGATCGCCGGAATTCTGGAAGCCTTCGCGACCCGCCCCGGAGCTTTCGGCGTTGAACAAATCGATTCCCTGCGTGCCTTGGCCGAGATCGCCGAAACGGCCTATGAACACGAATTTCGTTTCCAGAGTGCGGCCAAGGTTGTCCTCACTCCGGCGGCCCGCATCACGACGCTTTTGCTTCCTCCGATGGTTAAGGAACACGCCGTTAAGGAAGCGATCCAGGCCAGGGCTTTGGACGAGTTCCGGCCCAGGCGACGCTATTGGATTGCAGGGCTCGTCGCCATCGCTCTGATTCTTGTTTCGTTGATTGTGTGGTTCACCTGGAGAGAGCCAGTGGCCGAGATCGTCGCCAGAGAAGCGCCGGCACAGCCGATTAATGTCAATGCACCCGAGGGTGCTTCCGACCACCCCGCACCACGGGTTGTCGCTCTCAAACCCGAGGCCGGAGTCGTAAGCCGCGACTCTCGGCGGCCCAAATCGAAGGATGCGCTCGAGCAGGCCGCCAGGATTGAAGTCCTGCGCGGAGCGCAAACCCCGGCATCGACCGATATGTCCCTTACTCCTCCGACAACGAAAGAGGCAGCCGCTCTGAAGCTCGCAATCAACGAACCACCGCCCTCCGTGGAAGTGCGGCCTTCTACGTCTGCGGAGAAATTAGCCACGCTCAGTTCGGTGCCAGCCGTACTGCCGGCTTTCGGGGCAAGAGTGTCCTCGGGCGTCACGAAAGCGAACCTGCTGCATAAGGTCGATCCCATTTATCCGCCGGAGGCGCGGCTGCAACAGCTGGCTGGCCTTGTGGTTCTCGACGCCACCGTTGCCGAGGATGGCTCGGTGCACGAAGTCAAACTACTCGGCGGCCCACCGCTGCTAGCCACTGCCGCCACTGAAGCCGTCCGGCAATGGCGCTATCGTCCTTCGATGCTGAACGGAAAACCCGTTCCGGTTCAAGAACGAATCACCATCATCTTCAAGCTGCCGCGAGATTGATTGGACGCTGAGAGGTAATTGCGGCGGAACGCTATTGCAGGTTCAGCGCCTTCTTGATAGTGCCGCGCTCTTTCTGTATTTTTTCCTGCAGAAGCGTGATCGCGTAGATCAACTGCTCAGGGCGCGGAGGACAGCCGGGCACGTACACATCCACTGGAATGACTTGATTCACGCTTTGTACGAGCGCGTAATTCTGGAATACGCCACCGGAAGTCGCGCAGGCGCCCATCGACATCACCCACTTCGGCTCGGGCATCTGCTCCCAGAGTTGGCGAATGACCGGCGCCATTTTGTTCGACACGCGGCCGGCGATGATCATTAGGTCACTCTGCCGCGGCGACGGACGAAATACTTCCGCGCCGAAGCGGGCGATATCAAACCGTGACGCCCCCATCGACATCATCTCAATGGCACAGCAAGCCAGCCCAAATGTCATGGGCCAGATGGAACTCTTGCGCATCCAGTTGACGGCAGAGTCGAGCGTGGTCAGCACCACTCCCTCAGGAGTGGGATTGCCAAAAGTGAGGTCCTTGACGGTTTTCTTGCCGTTCTCGACGTCGACGTAAGGTCCGAAGTTCAGTTCGTGGGACATGGATATATTCTAAACTACCTCGTTTAACTCCTGGAGCCGGCCGCGCGCCGCACTGCCTTCTCCGCCGACTGTGGAAGCTGAATCGGAACGAAGTAGTCCTCGGGATAGAGGTAGTCTTCGCCGGACTCGTCGATTACGCGGATTTGGCGCAGCTTGGCCGCATGATCATCCGCTCCAACCTGATAGAGCTTCCGCAATTCCAGCGATGCGGCGTAGTCCTTATTTTTCACACAGATCACAAATCGAGGCTCGGTTCGCTTCATTGGGTCCCTAGAATGCGCTTGATTTTGAACTCTTTCGCGCCGACGCCGTGAGCTTTTCTCGATGTCTGAGATCTGACCAACAATCTTACAGAACACAATCGCGAATCGTACTCTTGTAGGCGGCGCTGACCTCAGGATCTCTGAGAGCGCCGGCCAGGAGGGTGTTTCGTTCGTGGTCCTTTGTCGTTCCTACCTTTTCCTTCGGGCGTCCAACGCCCAGCGAACGAAATCTCTTGACACCGGAAATCGTTGGCGTAAGCTGACCCCATCTTCCCCTCAGCTGGTCTCTTTGGGCCTCGGTTGCAACTAACAACTTAGTGCGGGATCCCTGGGTCGTGCGCCTTGCACGCTTTTTGCGTGCTGGACGGAAGGCGCCCCTAACGAACAGCAAGGAGATGACGATGAGTCCGATGCGCTCTTTCAGCACCGGCAAAGGGACTGGCAAGCGCCAGACCCACCAGCCTCTGATTTCCGCCGCCAAGCTCCAGGTTCAGGCAACTGGCATCCAACTTCCACACTATCCCTTTCAACCGCTGCCCACCCCGAACGGGCCTCCGCCTTACCGGTTCGATTTGTCCCAGCTGCTGCCCGCAGCCGATATCGAAACCATTAAGAACGGTACGCTGGTTTTTCACACCGTCGGCGACACCGGCGACCATCGCGGCCAGCAGCAGGATTTCGTAGCCGCGATGATGACCGAAGACGCGCAGAATCTCCCCGCAAATCGCAAGCCTGCCTTTTTCTATCACCTCGGCGATGTGGTCTACTTTGCCGGCGACATCGACATGTACGGCGACAACTTCTACCAGACTTACAAAGACTATCCCTGCTTCATCGTCGCAATTCCGGGAAACCACGATTGCCAGCCGGACGATCCGCAGGATGGTCCGGTCGATCCCAACAAGGTCCCGCTCGACGGCTGGGTGCAGAATTTCATGTCCAAGAATCCTGGGCAGCTCGGCTCGCTCAAGACCGGAGCGGATCGCACGCAACTGGATTTGCCCAATGTCTATTGGACGTTCACCACGCCGTGGGCGACTATCCTCGGTCTGTTCTCCAACGTGGGTGAAACTGAGGGCGAGATCCATCAAGACCAGATCGACTGGTTTCAGGGTGAACTGACCGCAGCCGATCCCAACCTTGCCTTAATCGTGACCGTTCATCATCCGCCGTTTTCGGGAGACGTTGAGCACTCGGGCAGCAGCGTCGTCGACACCGTGCTGATGAATGCATTCAAGGCTACGAAACGCTACCCGAATCTCATTCTGTCGGGACACGTGCACAACTACCAGCGATTCACCAATGTCGTGCCCGGGCCAAAAGGACAACTTCAGATTCCCTACATCGTGGCGGGCTCGGGCGGATATACGAATCTTGGCAAACTGCAGAAGGTGAATGGAGCGTTTCCCAAAGCCCCGTTAGCGCTCGGCGGCGGCCTCACCCTCGAGCAATACGATCAGGACAATTTCGGATTTCTGCGCCTCGAGGTCAGCAAGACGCAGATTGTCGGAACCTATCTGTCGGCAGCATATTCCGTCAGCGGGACTCCTTCGGCGAGTGTGGCCGAAACGTTTACCGTCGATCTGGTGAAGAACACGGTGGTAACCGGAACCGGTAGTGGAGGAGGCGGTACGAAACCGAAACCTCCGAAACCGGCGCCCGTGAAGCCCAAGCCACCGAAACCGAAACCGCCGAAAAGGAAGAAACGATAGGTTGGGCGGCGTTAAGGATTCAGAACAACTTTGCCGAACATCTGACTTTTTTCCATGTACTCGTGGGCCGCGCGGATTTCGCTGAGTGGGAAGACGCGGTCGACCACCGGCTTCAGCCGGCCCGCGAACACGTGGCCCAGCGCTTCGTTTAGCTCGCTCATCGTCCCCATATACGAACCGAGCAACGTCAACTGGCGCGCGAAAAGGTGCCGCAGATCGAGTCCAACAGCCGGCCCCGTCGTGGCTCCGCAGGTTACCAGTTTGCCGCCGCTCTTGAGCGATCGTATGCTCTCGTCCCACGTGGCCAGTCCCACGTGTTCGACGACAATGTCGACGCCTTCTTTATTCGTGATCTTGCGAACTTCTTCGGAAATCTTTTGCTTGTAATGATTGATGCCGTAGTCCGCGCCCAGCGCCCGGCCCTTCTCGAGTTTGGCTTCATCACCCGCGGTTGTGATGACCCGGCAGTGAAACATTTTGGCAATTTGAATGGCGGCAACCCCCACGCCTGAACTGACGCCAAGTACGAGCACGGTCTGCCCGGGACGAACGTTCGCGAGCCCGACAAGCATATGCCAGGCGGTCACGAATACCAGCGGCACGCTGGCGGCCTGATTGAAATCGAGGGCGTCGGGAATCGGAATTACGCTTGCCCATGGGACTGCAATCAATTCGCAGTTACCCCCATCGACAGCGTTGCCGAGAACGGTGAACTCGCGACAGAAGTTCTGCAATCCGGCGAGACACTTCGGACAGTGCCCGCAGAAATGCATTGGAGCAACCAGCACTCGCTGCCCGACCGTGAATCCCGTGACATACTCCCCAACCTCCACGATCTCACCTGCAACGTCGCTGCCAAGGATATGCGGCAGCTTCACCCCCGGCAGTCCCTTACGAACAAAGAGGTCGAGGTGGTTGAGGGAGCAGGCTTTCACGCGCACTAATACCTGATCCTTGCGCGGCTGCGGGTCGGGAACGTCTTCGTATGTCAAAACTTCGGGCCCACCGAATTGATGAATGCGGACGGCTTTCATTTGCTCTTTCTCCTGTCCAACGTGACGCTACCACAAAGGTCGCTCCGACCGGGAATGGCCACGACCGTTTCACTTCTGGGTTTGACTCTCCCCTGTTAACCGATTGATAATCCTCATGGGCACGCTATCCGCCATGGATATCTACGAGCAGATCGTTGAGCTTCGTCGCACCGGACGCCGTGGGGCCGTGGCCACGATCGTCAACGTGCGCGGCTCGATTCCGTCGTTCAAAACCGCCAAGATGCTGGTCCGCGATGACGGCTCGATCGTGGGCACCATCGGTGGGGGATGCGTCGAAGCCGACGTCTGGCAGGCGGCGCGCGAAGTCATGGAATCGGAGAAGCCGCGAACCTTAAAGTTCGACTTGAACCAGGATCCGAAGTACGATACAGGTCTGGTCTGCGGCGGAACGCTGGAGGTGTTCGTGGAACCCGTTTTGCCTCCAGCATTGCTTTATATTTTCGGCGCAGGCCACGTAGCCTTCAACCTTTGCCAGGCAGCCGCGCAGGCTGGATTCGATGTGACCGTGACCGATGACCGGTCCTCCTACGCCACCAAAGAACGGTTTCCCGCGGCGCACGAAGTGCACGCGCTCGATTTCGATCAGGCCACGCAGAAGCTGGATCCGAATGAATCTTCGTTCATCGTAATCGTCACGCGCGGACATCGCGATGACATGCGCATCCTCCGCTGGGCGGTGCAAACGCGGGCGCGCTACGTAGGAATGATCGGGTCGAAGCGTAAGGTGATCGAAATCTTCAAGAACCTGCAGAGCGAGGGCGTTCCTGCGCATCTCTTTGACCGCGTCCATGCTCCGATCGGACTCGATATTGGCGCCGTCACCCCGGAGGAAATTGCCGTCGCCATCACCGCCGAACTGATCGCCGTCCGCCGCCATGCGAATTCATCCTTGCCGCATCTGAGCTGGTTTAAGGGAGCGCGGGAGGAAATCCGCTCCGATTCGCCAGAGCCGGTTGCAGAGACGATCGACGAAAAAAATCGCGACCTCTGAGGTTGTCCCTCCACTCACAACAGCGCTATTCAATTCCCCTGCGTCATCCCGAGTGTAGCCGTTTTTCAGGCGGACTGATGGATCTTGAGTGCACTTGAAACGCCTCCTCAGGCGTGTTGAGTGCCCGCGCTCACTGACTTTCCCTTCACTTTCTGCTATCTTCCGCATCATGGCGCGCTCGCCGAGTTTCGCAGGAGTGATTCTTGCCGCGGGCGAGTCTTCGCGCATGGGTAGCGACAAAGCCCTGCTCCCCTGGCCGCCGCAGATTGCCGGGGACGCGCCGTCGAAGGGCACGTTCCTTTCCGCCGCGATTCGTTCGCTGATGTTGGCCACCGATTTCGTCGTGGTGGTTGCGGGCAACAACGATTCTATTTTGGCGCCAATTGCCTATGCCACTGGAGCGTCGGTGGTCACCAATCCCGACCCCAGCCGCGGACAATTCAGTTCCCTGCAAGTCGGTCTGCATGAGGTACTGAACCGTGGCCGTGACGCCGCCGTTATCACCTTGGTCGATCGCCCGCCCGTCAGTCCCGCAACCGTACAACTGCTGCGCGATGCTTTCGAATCCGCTCCGCAGAATATCTGGGCGGTTGTGCCCGAAATCTCCGGCAAACACGGGCATCCTTATCTCGTGGGCCGAGAACTGATTGAAAAATTCTTGCAGTCTCCCGCGACCGGCAGCGCCCGCGACATCGAGCACCAATACCGAGACCGCATTCAATACGTCGCCGTCAGCGATCCATTTGTGGCCCTGAACATCAATACTCCCGCTGACTACGCCGCCCTGATGGCAAAGCCATCCTAAGACGTTGCGGAATGCGGCCTTGCAAGGAACATCGTCCACTGGGGCTGAAGCCCATTGGGGTTTCCGCACGCCTGACGCCACCCTTCGAGGGCCGCGTAAAAAGCGTCGAATCGTTATGGGCTTCAGCCCGGTAGTCGACTTTCCCTGTTGGAACCCTGTTCTCCGCGGGCGCACAATTGCGCACTCAGGCTTCCGCACGTTATCGTCGAGGTGGATGGAAACTCTTGGATCCCAAGTGCCGCCCCTCACCAAACAAGATTTTCTCGACTCCGTTCTCCGCCTCGAGCCGCAGGTCGCGGCCTTCGATTGCGACGGCACGCTCTGGTCGGGCGACGCCGGAGAACGTTTCTTCGACTGGGAAATTAACGAAGGCATTGTTTCAGCCGAGGTTGGCAAGGCCATGCGCGCACGCTACGTCGAATACAAGGCAGGCAGCGTCAGCGAAGACGATATGTGCGGCGAAATGGTCACTATGCATCAAGGAATGACCGACGCAGCTATGATGAACGCCGCCATGGATTTCATGGCACATGCCTTCCCCGGACAGATCTTTCCCGAGATGCAGGAACTCGTCGAACTCCTGCGCAAGCGCGGCTGTGACATTTGGGCCGTTTCTTCCTCGAACGAATGGGTTATTCGCGTCGGCATGAAGCAGTTCGGCATTCCCGAGGACCGCATTCTGGCGACGAAAATTGAACTCGAAAATGGGGTGATCACCGACCGCTTGGTCCGCATCCCATCGGGCCCCGGGAAGCCCAAGGCGTTGCGCGAAGTCGCCAAGAAAGACATCGACGCGGCTTTCGGCAACTCCCGCTGGGACGCCGATATGCTTGCCATTGCCAAGCATGGTTTCGCCGTGAATCCCAACGCGGACCTCGAGGCCGCATCCCGTCAACGTGGCTGGACCATCTACTTTCCCGACGGAAGTCGCAAGTAGTCTCTTCTTCAAGAGTGCGCGCACAGTCGACGACCGCGCGCCGTTTACAATTTGGGAATATGTATTCCGCCCGGCTGCTCGACCACTTTCAGAATCCACGCAACCCGGGCGAGATCGCGAATCCAGACGCCGTCGCGGAAGTCGAGAATCCGGCTTGCGGAGATGTGCTGCGTCTGACCTTAAGAATCCATTCCGGACGCATTGCCGAAATCCGCTTCAAAGCGAAAGGATGCGTGCCTTCGATGGCATGCGCATCGGCTCTGACGGAACTCATTGCGGGAAAAACTTTGACCGAAAGTCGAGCCCTCCAGCGCGACACTCTAATCGCCGCAGTCGACGGCCTGCCACAGGCTTCAACCCATGCAGCGCAACTAGCGTTAGATACGCTGGCGGCTGCACTGCGCCAGATCGAATACTAGCGGACCATGCCTTCGCCGCACACACCTCGCCGCATCGCATGTCTGCAACCGAGCGCGACCGTTATTCTCGAAGCCCTGGGCGAATTGGGAAGAGTAGTGGCCTGCACGCGATATTGCGTCGACGTGGTGCCCGAAGTTGCTGACGGGTCTCGCGTGATTCTCGCCGATTCGTGGACCGCCGACACGGCGCAGATCGTCGCAGCCAAGCCCGATCTCGTGATCGCCTCAGTTCCCTACCAGGAAAAAGCTGTCAGCGAAATCCTCAGGGCCGGATCGCGGTTTCTCGGGCTGGCTCCGAAGACTCTGGCGGATATCTACACCGACATCGCAACAATCGCTGGAGCCGTCGGAGCAACCGATCGGGGAGACGCCGTCATTGCGGCCATGGAGCAACAGATCGCTCGAGTGCGAGCGCAAACCGCCGGCACTGTTCGCCCTAAGGTGTGGTGCGAGGAATGGGGCAAGCCGATCATTGCCTCGCAGCCGTGGGTTGCCGAACTGGTTGAAGCCGCTGGAGGAAACTTTCTAGGATCGGCAGGCCGCCGAGCGTCTTCGGACGATATACGGAATCTCGACCCCGAAGTGATCATCGCGGCATGGTGTGGTGCCGGAGATCGCGTCCCGCTGGAGAAAATCATTGCAGATCGAGGCTGGCAGAACACGGCCGCCGCTCTCTCTGGCCGCGTCTTCTGCATTCGCGACGAATTCCTCAACACCCCCGCACCCACGCTGCTTAAGGGTTTGGAGGCGCTATCTTTCGCAATTGATCCCGAACGATTCGCTCCGACCAAGGTAATCCGTCAGATAACCAAGGTTCCCGCTTCTGCAACCGAGAATCGCTCTAAGTGAGTTAAGATTTGTTCCATGTCGGCAGCCCGGATTGACGAAGTGCGTCAAGAAGCCAATGAGCTGGCAACGTCCGCTCCCACGGCGCAGGACCTGATGCAGGCCATGGTGAAACTGCTTCACCAGCGCGTGCTGAAATACAACTGGGTCGGCTTCTACATGCTGGAACCCGGCGCCCAGCCGCCCATGCTCGTGCTCGGCGCCTTTGAAGGCGCGATGACGCCCCACACGCGCATTCCGCTCAACCAGGGCATTTGTGGCGCGGCCGCCTCTAGCGGGCAGACGGTTGTGGTCGACGACGTGAATAAAGATCCCCGCTATCTCGCTTGCTCGCTCGAGACCAAATCCGAGATCGTCGTGCCCGTCTTTGCGAGTGGAAAAGTGATGGGCGAGCTCGATATTGACAGCCACTTTCCCGCGGCGTTTACCGCCGAGCACCAGGAACTCGTCCAGCACTGCGCCATGCTCGTCGGGAAGAAACTGGAAAGCTCGGGAGCATGAGAGTCGAAAAAGGCAAAGTGCGCGCCCCGGAGATCGGGCGGGTGTGGCTGAATTCGACTCCGCTGAGCTTCCGGCAATTGCGCGGCCGCGTGGTGCTCGTCGACTTCTGGGATTACACCTGTGTCAACTGCATTCGCACCTTGCCATACGTGCAGGCGTGGCATGAGCGCTATCAGGACAAGGGCCTAACCGTAATCGGCGTCCACACGCCCGAGTTCACCTTCGCGCAGTATGAATCGAATGTGGAGCGCGGCATCCGTGAGTTTGGACTCACCTACCCAATCGTGATCGACAGCAATCGCGAGATATGGAAGGCCTTCGCGAATCGCTACTGGCCGACCAAGTACTTGCTCGACAAAGACGGCTACTTGCGCTGGGGCCATTTTGGGGAAGGCGGCTATGCGGAGTGCGAGCAGGTGATTCAGGAATTGTTGCGCGAGATCGATCCCAGCATCGCTTTGCCCGCCTTAATGGACCCTGTCCGCGAAGAAGATCACGCGGGTACAGTTTGCTATCGTCCTTCGGGCGAACTCTATCTCGGACACCGCCGCGGCCGCATCGGCAATGAAGGCGGCTTCAAAGAGGATCGGATTGCCGATTACGCATTCAGCGGCGCACCGGAAGAAAACTTCTTCTACGCGGCCGGTCGTTGGGCATCGACCGCCGAATATTTCGAGGCCGCCGAGTCGGGACCTCACACTTTGCGTTTGAAATACGAAGCTGCCGCCGTAAACTTGGTCATGGCTTCCCCGCACGTCACCGCATCGGAAGTTATCATCCTTCAAGATAGCAGGCCCCTCACGCGCCGGCAGGCCACGCGAGACACTCGTTTTCGTGCCAGTTCCAACTCAGGCGAGGAAGAAAGCTACATCGCAATCGATTCGGCGCGCATGTATTTTCTGGTGGATAATCACGACTTCGGCGAGCACGAACTGGAATTGCGATGTTCGACCGGCGTCGCGGCTTTCGCTTTCACCTTCACCAGTTGCGTCGATCCCGTGGCCAGCGCGCTGCAGACGGCAAGCGTGTCCGATTCGGATGTGCCCAAGATATGAAGCGCGTAGTTGCGGCCCTCATCGTCAAAGACGGCAAGCTCCTGGTGTGCCAACGCACACGCCACCAGACGATGCCGCTGAAGTGGGAGTTCCCCGGCGGAAAGATTGAAGAAGGAGAGCAGCCCCGGGACGCGCTGCGCCGCGAACTCGAAGAAGAACTCGGAATCCTCGCCAGCGTCGGCGACGAAGTAAAGCGCATTCAGCACGAATATCCGAACGGAGGCATGGTTGAACTCCGCTTCTTCGTCGTGCGTCAGTATCAACGGGAGATCGAGAACCGAATTTTCAAGGACATCCAGTGGGCCGATCCTAAGGACCTGCCGAAATATGACTTTCTGGAAGCCGACGTCCTGCTGGTCAGAGATTTAGTCGCCGGAAAGCTGCTGTAGCTCATTCTCCTATCTTTGTGCACTGTCATCCTGAGTTGTCACCGTGGACCGTCATCCTGAGCGGAGTTGGAAGTGCGCGAAGCGCAGTTCCAGCGGAGTCGAAGGATCCCATCTCTGCTTCCACCGCCCTAGACCAAAACAGAGGTTCGTACCCGCCTGCCACAGGGTAACGCTCTAGCCCGACCGGAGCGTCCAGAACCACGCCAACGTCAATCCAATCATCACCACCGTCGTCACCCAAGCCACGGCGTTGAAAAGCCGAGTGTTTACGTACTCGCCCATCAATTCCTTCTTATTGATTAGCAGTAGCATGAAGATCAGCACAAAGGGCAGCACAACCCCGTTCACCACCTGTGAGAGCACAGCGATTTTCACCAGCGGCAACCCTGGTATAAGAACGACCGCCCCTCCCGCCACAATGAGCGCCGTATAGAGCCAGTAGAAGGCCGGGGCTTCCCCGAACTTCATCCCCACACCGGATTCAAATCCCAGACCTTCGCAGACGGTGTAGGCAGTGGAAAGAGGCAAGATCGACGCCGCAAACAACGAGGCATTAAACAGGCCAACCGCAAAAAGAATGTAGGCGTAATCCCCCGCCAGGGGCTTAAGCGCCTGAGCTGCATCCGCGGCATATTTGATATCGCGATACCCGTGAACGTAGAGCGTCGCAGCGCAAGCCACGATGATGAACCACGCTACGATATCGGTAAAAATGCAGCCAGTGACGACATCCAGACGCGAGGCCTGGAAGCCGCGCCGGGTCACGCCCTTCTCGACGATCGACGCCTGCAGGTAGAACTGCATCCATGGCGCGATCGTCGTTCCCACCACGCCGATCACCATATAAAGGTAGGCCTGCTCGCGAAAGGCTTTTATGTCGGGCGGTTTGAAGGTCGCAATCGTCGCGTCCTTCCACATGGGGTGCGCCAGCACTCCCGCAAAAATGTAGGTGACATAAAAGAACGACGCGGCGAGAAATACTTTCTCCACGCTCTTGTACTGGCCCTTCACCACGATCAGCCACACGATCACGCCGCACACCGGAACCGTCGCGAGGCGCGGAAGTCCGAACAATTCGAGGCTGGTGGCAATCCCGATAAACTCGGTCACGATGTTGCCGAAGTTGGTGATGAGGATGCCGATCATCATCAAGAACGTGATGCGCAGCCCAAATTCCTCGCGGATCAGGTCGCTCAGCCCCTTCCCGGTAACGGCACCCATGCGGGCACACATTTCCTGCACCACGATCAGTGCAACCGTGATCGGAATCATGGTCCACAGCAGAAGATGTCCGAATTGAGCACCGGCCTGGGAATAGGTCAGGATGCCGCCGGCATCGTTATCGACGTTGGCGGTGATGAACCCCGGACCGACGACGGCGAGGAACAGCAGAATCCGGGTTTTCGAACGTTTCAGAAACTTCATGTGCACTTTTCGCCGACATAAGAATGAAACACATCGCCAACGACGCCACAGGATAAACGCCCGCAACGAATCTGACCAAACGAAAAGTGCTCAAGAGGTAAACAAAAAGAGGAAGGTTCAGCGCTTCCGGAAAGCGAACAGCGAAGCCATTTCTACAGCTTGGACCGTAGCATGCTGATCACGTCGTCGGACGTAATGATGCCGGTCAGCTTATTGTGCTCATTCACCACCGGCAGCGTCTGCAGATTGTACTTGTCGAACAGCTCCGCCACCTCGTTCTCCGCGACTCCTTCGTGCGCGAGAACGAGTGGTTCCTGGGTTAGCGACAGCATCGGCGTCGAAGGAGGCGCCAGAACCAGCCGCGGCAGCGGGACCGCGCCTGTAAGTGTCCCGTGAGAATCCACCAAATAGATCGTGCTCACAGCCTCAACCCCACCTTCAAATTCGCGCATGGAATCGATTGCATTCTGCACCGTCGCCGTCACCGGCAGCGCCAGAAACTCTGTGGTCATGCGGCCTGCGGCGGTCTCTTCGTGATGCTCCAGCAGTTCGACCACGTCCTGCTGGGCTTCGGGCTCCATCTGGACCAGAATCTGTTCGCTACGCTCCTGGGGCAGATCGGCCAGCAGGTCGGCCGCCGCGTCGGGATTCATCTCCTCGACAATGTCGGCTGCCTTGCCCGAGTCCAGCGATTCTACGATCGCCTTTTGCACCTTGGGGTCGACTTCCTCAAGGGCTTCGGCTGCGGTTTCTTCGTCCAGCGACTGAAACACCGCTTGCCGCTCATCCGGCGCCAGGTCTTCGACAATGTCGGCGATGTCGGCCGGGTGCAGCTTGGCCAGGCCGTCGTACGAGATTTTCAGCTTGACCCGCCGCGCCGGATCAGTCTCGATGACATCGATGAAATTCCACGGAATGCTGCGCGGAGGGATTCTGACCAGCAGCGCTTCCAGAGCGTTCTTCGGAGCGACGCCCCGCAGTAATCGCCGCACCGCGCCGCGCGCGCCCACATCCACCGAAACCACGCGCAAGACCGCGAACATCCCATCGGCGTCTTTCTCTTTCGGGGCCTCAATCTGCAGATCAACATCGTTGACGCGAACCACTTTGCGCCCGTTGACGTCGATTACCTGCTGATCCAGCAGGTCCCGTTCGAGCAGAAACAAGCCTTCGGTGCCGTTCGATGCCGGCCACTCCGCCGCCGCAGTCGTCGTTCGCACGCCTCCGTTGATCGCCGCGATCGCGCCGAACGGCACAATGCGGTTCCCCGCCTTGGTTTTGACGATCAGAGACGAGATCCTTGAGCGATCCTCTTGCGGGGCGAGCGTCACCTCGCGCACCCGTCCTGACGCGCCAGACGGGTCATACACCGTGGCGCCCAGCAATTCGCTCAAAGCAACTGTCGTCATCCCGCTAGAGAATAACCAACTCTCGCGCGATTCGGAACGAAAATCGCATGCGAGACTTCAGACCGTAGACCTCGGACATCAGCCCTGAGAAGGCGCGGGGAACGCGGGACTCCGCCGGGTGTGTGGCGGGTCAAACAAACGCAGCATCCAGAACGGGAACAAAAGGCCCGTATACTATTTATGTATCGTGCGTCACATTTTCGACATCATCGGCCAGACCCTTCGCGCCCTCTGGGCGCACAAACTGCGATCGTTTCTGACTATGTTCGGCATTGCCTGGGGCGTTGGTTCCCTGCTGCTGCTGGTCGGTCTGGGCGAGGGTTTTCGCGCCGGGAACCGCAAGCAGTTCGATTCCCTGGGCGAAAACGTGATGTTCATCTGGTCCGGCCGCGCTCCCGTCATGCAAGGCAGTTTCACCGCTCTGCGCCAGTACTATCTGACTTACCGTGACTATCAGGACATTCTCAGCGAATGCCCGAGCGTAGCCGCCGCGGCTCCCGTCATTTCCCGCAGCGATATCCGGGCGGTCAGTGATTTCTACCAGGCCAGCGGGCAGATCATGGGCGTGCCGGCCAATTTCAATCAGATCCGCTACCTGCCGATCCATGAAGGCCGCTGGATCAACGCAATGGACGATGCCCAGAAGCGCACGGTGATCGTCATTGGCGACGAGGTTCGCCGCACGCTTTTTCCCGGGCGCCCCGCCGTCGGCGCGAACATCCTGCTCAACGGTGTTCGTTTCACCGTGATTGGTACCCTGCAGAAGATCGGCCACGGCGACAACATGAATCTGAACCTGCGCAGCTTCGTCCCGTTCCATGCGATGGAGGACTACTTCCGTCCGTTGAACGCCGGGATTGGCACCGACGTGATCTCGTTCATCAACTATCAGCCCAGGTCGCGCGCTTTGCACGAGCAGGCCCAACTCGAAGTTCACAGGATCATCGCCCGCAATCACGACTTCGATCCTGACAATCCGGACTCGTTCGATGAGTGGGATACGGTTAAGACGGTCGACCAGATTGGCAAGATTTTTGACGCCATGAATATGTTCCTGGGCAGCGTGGGACTGGTGACCCTGGCCCTGGGTGCGATCGGCATCATTAACATCATGCTGGTTGCAGTCGCCGACCGTACCCGCGAAATCGGCTTGCGCAAAGCCGTGGGCGCGACCAACGCCAGCATCATGTTCCAATTTTTCGTCGAAGGAGCGTTCCTGACGATGCTCAGTGGCGGCATCGGGATCGCCGGCGCCGCCGGGTTGATGGCGTTGCTCGGGGGCGTTGATCTTGGCCAGGGATTCGATCCCCCTAAGCTGGTCGCGTCTACCGCGGCCCTCGCAGTCATCTCGCTGGGAGTGGCCGGCGTGGCCGCAGGCCTTTATCCCGCGCGCCGCGCAGCCCTGCTCGAACCGGTAGAAGCACTTCGCAAAGAGTAAATGTAGAAAAGTGAGGATCCTTAATCTTTTGCGGGTAAAGATTTTGAACCATTACCAATGAAAGTCTAGATGAATCGCGACTTATTACATCAAGCCTACTCCGCCATGCGCCACGACCTGCGCCGCACACTGCTCACCATGGCGGGAATGGCGTGGGGCATCGCCACCGTCGTTCTGCTGCTTTCCTACGGCAACGGCTTCGGTAAAGCGATCGAGGCGATCTTCGAAAGCTTCGGCGCCACCGCCGTTGGAGTTTTCCCGGGACGCACTTCGCAGCAGGCCGGAGGCAACAAGGCCGGCGTTCAGATACGCTTCACCAACGACGACATCGAACTCCTGCGCAACAATGTCCCACTCAGCCGCCACGTCGTCCGCGAATCCGACAAGCAGTCCACGGTGCAGAATGAAAACCGCTCGTTCAGTTTTCCTGTGATGGGTCTCGACCCGTCGATTCAGGACATCTGGAACCTCGACATTGCCGAAGGACGTTTCCTCAACGATGCCGATAACATGCAGCATGGCCTGTACGCCGTCATTGCCTCCGAAGCTCGCGACAAGCTGTTTTCCGGCATGCCCGCCGTCGGCGAATCGATCCGTATCGATGGAGTCACCTTCGAAGTCGTCGGCGTTGGCGCGCCCCGCATGCAGGAGGGCGACAACGACAACAACCGCGTCGTCTATATCCCTTACAATTCCATGGACGTTCTCAAGGATAACCATTATCTCGATGGAATCTGGATGGACTCGGCCGGGCTCGACCATGAGAAGCTCGACAAAACGATTCGCGAGACCTTAGCGACGGCGCATAACTTCAAGCCCGATGACCAGCGCGCCGTCTTCGTCTTCGATGCGCAGAAGCAACTCGCGCAATTCAGTATCATCACCATGGCGCTGAAAGTCCTGCTGGCCTTCATTGGTACCGTCACTTTGGGCATCGGCGGCGTTGGCCTGATGAACATCATGCTGGTCTCGGTCACGCAACGCACCCGCGAAATCGGCGTGGAGAAAGCTCTTGGCGCCCGCCGCCGTCACATCCTCTTCCAGTTTTTGTCGGAAGCCATGGTCATCACCGCTGCGGGTGGCGTGCTCGGAATCCTGCTCTCCTACGCCGTTGCCATCTTCGCCGGCCGCATCACCTTCTATAGCGCGATGGCACAACATGCCGAAGCCGCCGACATTCGCCTCATCGTTTCCCCCATGATTTTGCTGGTGTCCGTATCGATCCTCGCAGTGGTAGGCGTGGTCAGTGGCATGGTCCCAGCCCTGCGCGCCGCGAATCTGGACCCCATCGAAGCCCTCCGCTACGAATAACCGGCGCATCAAAAGGCCGTCATTCTGAAGGCAGCCGCTTTTCAGGCGGAGCGAAGAGCCTGCCCTGAGCGCAGTTCGAAGGGATCTCGCGTGCACAAATGCAAATCCAGCAGTGCGAATTGCTGGCGATGACCGTACTCGCCCGCTAGAATCAACGCTTGGCCATGTCTGACGACATCCTTACCCTGCCGCCTCCGCCCGCCGACGCCCGCCTCACCTACGGCCCCGATCCAAACCAGTTCCTCGATCTGCGACTTCCCCGCAACGCCAAGCCACCGTATTCACTGGTCATCAACATCCATGGCGGATTCTGGCGAGCCAGATACAATCTCGATCATGCTGGACATCTCTGCGCAGCTCTGGCCGCGAAAGGCATCGCGACCGCCAACCTGGAATACCGCCGCGTCGGTAACGATGGCGGAGGCTGGCCCGGCACCTTTGCCGACATCCGCTCCGCGTACCACTTTCTGCTGCAAACCGCACCGAACCACAATCTGGATCCCCAACGAATCATCGTCATGGGACATTCCGCCGGAGCTCAGCTCGCGCTATGCCTCGCCGCTCACGAGCCCAGCGTCACCCGCGTGGTCTCGCTCGCCGGAGTCGTCGACTTGCAACGCGCCTACCAGTTCCACCTCAGCAACGACGCCGTCGTCGAGTTTCTTCACGGCACTCCGCACGACGTTCCTGACCATTACCGCGAAGCCGACCCCATGGAACTCTCCATCCCCCAAGCCCGCCAGTGGCTGATCCACGGCTCCGCCGATGACACGGTGCCTCTCGAGTTCAGTCGCGATTATGTAGTTGCCAAGCAGAAGCGGTCCGGCAAGGAAAAAGAAGATGTACACCTGCTCGAGATCAGCGGGGCCGGGCACTTCGACGTGATCGATCCCCGCACCCAAGCCTGGAAACAGACCGACCACATCCTGACAAACTTGGCGTCATAAGAGGGCGATCGCCTTCCCCTTGTCCGCTCCTCGAGAAGACAGCGTGGGAACTTTGGTTCTCGCCTCTTGCGCAAACTAGAAAAAGTGACAGTTACGCTTCGCCGCAACTTCTGTTGCACTGGCGCAGTCGCCCTTCGGTGCTACCGATATCGAGTGTTCATACCAAGGAGAAGTTGCCGTGAAACAAAACACGACCTCACAGATACTCCAGTGGGCGGGGAATGGCGTCCGAGTCGTCAAACCCCTCATCTTAGGTGACCAAGCAAGAGTCTCGTCGCGAATCAAACCCATACTCTTGACGCTCGCACTCATCGCTGTAGGGTTTGCATCTCCGTTGCTCGGACAACAGAAGGGGCAATGGGTGCCGGGACAATTTGGTCTGAATGCAGGGGTGATTCCTGATCCTGGAATCACCTATGCGAACCTGGCGCTGAATTACTCGGCCAGTCAATTGAATGACTCCAGCTCAAACAAGATTTCGGGAATTGGTGGGACTTATTCGTTCTGGGTGGATGAAAACATTATTTACTATGTCCCGAACCACAAGTACCTCGGCGGCTATTTCATGCCCTATGTTGCGCTGAACTATGCCAGCGGAGAATTGGTAGCGGACCTCACCGGAACGAACCTTACCGGAGCTGGCGGGGGCTCCGGCTTTGCCGACATGTTCGTCGAGCCTGTGAATTTCGGTTGGCACTTTGGCCAACGGGTCGACTTCAACGCTGGATACGCCTTCACCGCCCCGACGGGCCGATACACGGCCGGAGCGAGCAACAACGTCGGCTCCGGATATTGGGGGAACGATATAACTTCCGGCACGACTCTCTACATCACCAAAAACCACGGCACCACCGCAAACTTAGCCACAGCCTGGGAGATCCACGGGCAAAGAACGGTCGCCAGCGTGCCGTCGGGTCAGTTCAGCGCAATCACGCCCGGACAGGCCTTCACCCAGGAATGGGGAATTGGTCAGGTGCTTCCCCTGAAGAAAAATATGAGCCAGTTGGCCCAACTCGGAGTGGTTGGCTACGACCAGTGGCAGGTATCGAGTAACGGTGGAAATTACCTGGCGGCCGGAATCCCTGTCTCTGCCAGCAAGGTTCCGTACTACTCCGTGCATGCTGTCGGTTTTCAGGCGAACTACATTCTCCCGGCAAAAGATTTCGTCGCCTTCTTCAAGTACTACGACGAATACCGCGCTCTGGCTCGTCCTGAGGGACGCACAATTGTATTCGGCTTTTCGTGGACGCTGAAGATTCCCAAGACACCGCCTCCGAAGAGTTGAGGGATTGGAGCGCGCGATTGTCGAGGCCGGATGCAGCGCAATCCCGCAAGCGGCGGGACTTCTGCCATCGTTGAACCACTTAGGCTGCCCTACGCTTCGCGATGTTCGAAGCGTGGGCACCACAGGCCCCGACCCGATGTTCACTCGTCACATATTCACAGCTCTACCGAGCGAAAGCGGATTGACAAACTACGCTACATGCATCGCAACCCGGCGAAACGTCGACTCGTACTCGAACCGTAGCGAATGCAGTTTTGAGCGTTGAGTCCTCGACCGTTGAGCGTCTCGACTGCTCTTTAGCGTGCGGTATAATCGCGTCCGAATCATATACTCTCCTCTCGGTTCTATGGCGACACCAGCTCACGAACTTCTCGCGAATACTGGATACCCCCGCAAGCTGCGTTGTTGCTCCTTGTCGCTGACTCAGATAGCAAGAAAACATGGGATGGCACTTGATGGGCCGGATGGCGAGATCACACGCTTTGCAACCCTGTCTGGATTGGCGGAACGTGAGGGCGTCGTGGTCACTTACCTCACTTCTGCACGGTTTGCGGATGAACTGCGGGAAGGAATCGATGTGGCCGTAGTCACTCGCCCAGAATTGCGCGGCTGTCTAAAGACCGGCAACGTCGCGCTGCTCGTCGACGGCGACGCGCACGATGTGTTCTACACTGCGTTTGCAACGGCTCTGGCCGACGGCCATTACGAACAGTTGGAGTCTTTCCGGAGCCCGAAGGCAAAAATTCATTCGACAGCTTCGATTGCAGAGAATGTCCATGTCGAGGCTGGCGCCGTCATCGGTGCGTGTGCGGTGGTTCTTCCGAACACGTATGTTGGCGTCGACGTGGTGATCAAGCCCAACGCGACGATTGGCGGCGATGGTTATGAGAACGCGGTGATCCGGGGGCGGCGCTCGATCGTTACTCACGCTGGCGGCGCTTGGTTGTCCGAGGGGGTGCAGGTGGGATCTTCGACTTGCATCGACCGCGGGTTGTTTGGAGATTTTTCATTCGTCGGACGTTACACGACTATGGACAACCTGGTGCACGTCGCGCATTCCGTGCGCTTGGGCAAAAATTGCTCGCTGACCGCGTGCTGTGAGATTTCAGGCGCGGCGGTTCTTGGAGATGGCGTCTGGCTTGGACCTAACGTTTCGGTGAATCAGGGCCTGACGCTTGGCGATCACTGCTACTTAGGAACTGGAGCAGTGGTCACGAAAAACTTGCCGCCTTACTCATTTGCTTTAGGTTCACCGGCCCGAGTGATGGCCCATGCATGTGTGTGCCGGGCAAAGTTGCAGTTCGAAGACGGTCGCGCGACTTGTGGGATCTGCAGCAAAGAATATCGTCAAGACACTGATGGGGTGGTGCAACGTGTATGACGCGAAGCGGTTGTGGGGGCGCATTGCGAGCGAACCAGTCTTTGTCTTGACTGCCGATCAAGACTGGTCTCCCGAGTGGGCCAACGAAATCTTCCTCGAAACAATCGGCAAGTGGGAGATATCCGCGCACGTCTTCCGAACCAGTCCTTCAGCAGCATTGGACAACGCGTTGCGCTTGGGTAGGATCGAGCAAGGCTGGCATCCTAATTTCTTGCCGGGATCTTCACACGGAGCTACGGTCGATGAGGTCGTCGCGTATTGTCAAAAACAGTTCCCCGGTGCCCGAACTGCCCGAGGTCATTGCTTTGCCGAAGACTCGTTCCGCATGCGGGCGCTCGCGAAGGCGGGAATCATTGCAGACTCGCAGAATCCCACACCCTGCCAAGGATATTTGCTGCCGATGGTTCATGTATCCGGAATCCTGCGGTTGCCAGTTTACTTCGAAGATGATGTGGCGTTCGACGCCGTGGATCGAAGGTTTACCGTGGATGTATTTCGCAAGACGTTATTCACGCCGGGTCTGAAGATTCTGATTTTTCATCCCACGTTCGTGGGATGTAATACACCGATCATTGGCGCACTACACGCAAGTCCGAGAGAAGGTGTTCGGTAGCAAGGCACCCGCCGAGGGTGTCCGTTGGACCAGTCGCGGTACGGCGGATATGTTTGAAGAACTGATGAATGAGGTTTTGTCAGCGGGTTACAAGTTCTCTTCCTTGCACAGCGTTGTTGATGAACTTTGGGCATCAGTGAAACTGGTACCCGATCTCTTTCCGAGCGGCTCACTGCTTCATCTCGACCACTGAACCGGAAAGACTGGATTCTCCTCCTTAAAATACGCCGTTCGAAAGAGTCCGACGCCGTGTGGCGAGCGCAATCGCCGTTGAGGACAACTAGGGGACAGCAAAACCGGCGGGGGATGGCCAACCATGCACTACAAGGGTCGTGACGCAAATGATCTCCCGAGACTCTACAGAGGTTCGAAGCTTGGGCACCACGGAACTCTGCCTCGGCTTCGCTTGCCAGCGCACTGCCGCTTGACAATTCCCTGCTCACATCCTACAATTAGCACTCGATAGGCGTAACTGCTAACAGCACCGCCTAACCCATCCAAATCATAGGGTTACAACGATTCAATTAAGCACGTCAACCTTCTACTACTTGAAAGGAGTAGCAAACCATGGCGAAATTCGCACCGCTCCATGACCGCATCCTGGTCCGTCGTGTGGAGGAGGCTTCCACCACGCGTGGCGGCATCATCATCCCCGACTCGGCCAAAGACAAGCCCCAGGAGGGCGAAGTCATCTCCACCGGCAAAGGCCGCACCAACGATGAAGGCAAGACCTTCCCGCTTGCAGTCAAGGAAGGCGACCGCATCCTGTTCGGCAAGTACTCCGGCACCGAAATCAAGATCGATGGCGAAGACTTCATCATCATGAAAGAAGAAGAAGTCCTCGGCACCCTCACCGGAGCCGCCACTCCGGCCAAGAAGGAACTCGCCGGCAGCAGGAAGTAACTAAGCATTGTCATCCTGAGCGCGCCGCTTTTGCGCGCGAAGGATCTGGGCAAGCGACCGCGCGTTTGGTGAGCAAAGCGAACCAAACAATAAAGCGCGACGCGAGCCTCCGAATCAGCTAGAAGCCAGCAGCTAGAAGCTTTTGCTCACGGCTCGCAGCTCATAGCTCAGAACTCAAGCAGGCCAGTCCTGCAAAGAAATTATCGAAGGAGATAACAGCAATGGCAAAACACATCGTTCACGGAGAGGAATCCCGTCAGGCGATCCTCCGCGGCGTCAACCTTCTGGCCGATGCCGTGAAGGTCACCCTCGGACCCAAGGGTCGCAACGTAGTCATCGAAAAGAAATTCGGTTCGCCGACCATCACCAAAGACGGCGTCACCGTCGCAAAAGAAATCGAACTGAAGGACGGCCTCGAGAACATGGGCGCCCAGATGGTTCGTGAAGTTGCCTCGAAGACGTCCGACGTCGCCGGCGACGGAACCACCACCGCCACCGTTCTCGCGCAGGCGATCTTCCGCGAAGGCGTGAAGACTGTAGCCGCCGGCGCGAATCCGATGGCCCTGAAGCGCGGCATCGAGAAGGCCGTCACCACCATCGCCGGCAAACTCGACAAAGAAGGCAACCGCATCAACGGCGAACTCGACAAACTCAGCAAGCCCGTCAACAACGATTCCATGATCGCTCAGGTTGGCACGATTTCCGCCAACAATGACGAGACCATCGGCAAGATCATTGCCGAGGCGATGAAGAAGGTTGGCAAAGACGGCGTCATCACCGTGGAAGAGTCAAAGACGCTCGAGACCCAGCTGGAAGTTGTCGAAGGGATGCAGTTCGACCGCGGCTACCTCTCTCCGTACTTCGTAACCGATCCGGAGCGCATGGAAGTTGCATTGGAGAACGCCTACATCCTGATCAACGAAAAGAAGATCAGCTCGATGAAGGACCTGCTCCCGCTGCTCGAGCAGATTGCGAAGTCCGGCAAGCCGCTGCTGATCATCGCAGAAGACGTGGAAGGCGAAGCGCTCGCTACCCTCGTCGTCAACAAGCTGCGGGGCACGCTGCAAGTCGCGGCCGTGAAGGCTCCTGGCTTCGGCGATCGCCGCAAGGCGATGCTGCAGGACATCGCGATCCTGACCGGCGGCAAGGCCATCACGGAAGATCTCGGGATTAAGCTCGAGAACGTCCAGATCTCCGACCTTGGCCAGGCCAAGAAGATCACCATCGACAAGGACAACACGACGGTGGTCGAAGGCAAGGGCAAGCACGCTGAGATCGAAGGCCGCGTGAAGGAAATTCGCAGCCAGATCGACAAGACCACCAGCGACTACGACCGCGAGAAGCTGCAGGAGCGGTTGGCGAAGCTGGTCGGTGGCGTGGCCGTGATCAAAGTCGGCGCCGCAACCGAAACCGAAATGAAGGAAAAGAAAGCCCGTGTGGAAGACGCGATGCATGCGACACGCGCGGCCGTGGAAGAAGGCATTGTCCCCGGCGGCGGAGTTGCTTTGGCGCGTTGCGCCGCAACGCTTGACAAGGTGAAGGCCGAGGGCGATGAGCAGATTGGTATCAACATCGTCAAGCGCGCCATCACCGAGCCCCTGCGCATGATCGCCGAGAACGCCGGCGAAGAAGGCGCTGTGGTTCTGGGCAAGGTGCTCGATTCGAAGGAGACGAACTTCGGCTTCAACGCCTTCTCCAACGAGTACGAGGATCTGGTCAAGGCGGGCGTGCTCGATCCGACCAAGGTCGTGCGCACGGCACTGCAGAATGCCGGCTCCATCGCCAGCCTGATGCTGACCACCGAAGCCCTGATCGCCGAGATTCCTGAAAAGAAGGAAGCTCCGGCCCCGGGTGGACACGGTGGCGGCGGCATGGGCGACATGTACTAAGGACAGCTTCTAGCTATTAGCTCCTAGCTTCTAGCTAGACCTTTGGGTGCCCCGTCCAAGCTCAGCTTGGGCGGGGTTTTTCTTTGCCCGGAGATGAGTGTAGCGACGGACGCATTCGTCCGTCCGCGTTGTGATCCGCACTGTCATCAGCATTGTCATCCGCAATGTCATGAGCGTTGTCATCCTGAGCGAAGCCGCTTTTCAGGCGGAGCGAAGGATCTCAGTCTTATCGGCTGTCAGGCGTCAGCCCGCGAAGCCCTGCTCTCAAGGGCGGAGCTATTTTTATTGCGTGGTAAAGGTGCTTGTCATTCCGAGCCGTTCCGCAGCCGTGAAGCGGCGAGGACGTGTCGAGGAACCTGCTTTCGCGTATAAGCTCCCCACCTTCGAGGTCGTGAGTTCGAGTCTCACCGGGGCCGCACCTAGGTTTGGTTATGAGTCGCGTTCTTTCTTGACACCGAATGACGTCAGCGTGAAACTGCAATTGTAAGGTGCGAACCTGGTCATTCGACTAGGCTGAGTTCAGGGCGGCCGACAAGGCCGCCCTTTCTATTTGTCGGCTGGAAACGCTCCGTGGAACCGCCCCACTCAAGCCAAAATCAGGCTTGAATGGGCCACCCGCCATACTGGGCAAAGCCATTTCATAACTTTCTGTTGTTATCATCGCCATTCCCTCTTTACGTCCGACGCGAGCCGCCGAGTCTTCGAGAGCGCGCTTGAGCGCGTGCGCCGCAGCTTCCGCCTTCGCGTCTATGGATATGTCGTAATGCTTGAGCACATCCACATTCTGGTCAGCGAGCCGGAGAGAACTGCCCCACTCAAGCCAAAGCCAGGCTTGAATGGGCCACCCGTTTACCCACTCAAGCCAAAGTCAGGATTGAATGGGCCACCCGATTTAGCCGACGCTCTGAAGTCGCTGAAGCAGGGAGTGGCGCGGCGTTTGATCGGCGACGCCGATCATTTCTGGCAAAAGCGCTACTACGATTTCAACATTCGCAATCATGCGCAGTTCGTGGAGAAACTGCACTACATTCATTGGAACCCGGTGAAAGAGGGGTTGTGCGAGCGCCCTGAAGACTGGCCGTGGAGCAGCTCTCTCCATTGCGCAACGGGCGGCGAGGGACGAGTTGAAATCGAGTCCGAATGGACCGCACGCCAGCGCGAGCGAGCAGCGGGGAGACTGTGTCCAGCCGTCGAACTTCCCCACTCAAGCCAAAATCGGGCTTGAATGGGTCACCCGCCCGTCCCCACTCAAGCCAAACTCGGGCTTGAGTGGGCCACCCGCTGTTTCCTGGCAGCCGGAGGAGGAGGTCCAAGCACGAGAAGTTTCGGGAGAATTGGGGGATCGTGAGGTAGCTGTCAGGTGTCAGCGAAGAGCCCCGCTGCGAGGCGGGGTTTTTATTGTTGCGAAGCGCGACGGGTTGTGAGGTTGAACGCGGGTCGATCGAGCGTCAAAGTCCCCACGCTCTTTCGCACAAGACGCGAAAGAAGGATGGGGCACCCGGCGCGGCGTTAGGATGGGGCACCCGTTTTATCACCGCCGCTTTATCGTGCCGTATTCTATCGGTCGAGTTCGGCCCATTTATCTTTTGGGAGAGCTTGCTTCACGGTTTCGATTTTTTGAAATCCATCTTTCAGGACGGTGTTTTTGGCGTTTTGCCGGTTGACGGAGATCGGGGTCAGAAGGATTGCCATTGTGGTCTGGTTGCCGTTTGACACTGTGGTGCTGGTTTCTACGTTGGCGTGCTTGGCGAGTGTTACTGCCGCCTCGGCGGCCATGCGGGCTTCGCCTACTATGGGCTTGTAAACGGTCATGAGTTGCGTGCCTTCGTAGAGGCGCGCGATCGCGACCAGGTCCGCATCCTGGCCGGTAACCAAGACTTTGCCGGCGAGGTCATTGTCTTCTAGCGCCTGGATGGCGCCGCCCGCGGTCGAGTCGTTCGAGGCGACGATTGCGGTCAGGGGAACTTTCAGATCCTGCAGCGCCTTGGTCACCAGAACGTAGGCTTGCGTAGCGCTCCACTCGGGGATCCATATGTCGGTCACGATCTTGATGTCGCCGCGATCGATGAACGGCTGCAGCACGCTCATTTGCCCGGCACGGACGACCTTGGAGTTGGGATCGAGTGGCGAGCCGCCCATGAGAATGTAATTCCCTTTGGGCGCGTGCTCTACGAGACTTTGCGCTTGCAGCACTCCCACGGTGAACAGATCGAATCCGATATAGAGATCGACGTGCGGATTGTGGATGAGCCGGTCGTAGCTGATGACCGGGACGTTCTTGGCATGGGCCGCGTCGACGATTCGGCTGGCCTTTTCGAAATCGTGAGGCAGGAGCACCAGAACGTCGATGCCCGTATTCAGCAGTTCTTCCACTTGCTTCAACTGCAAGTCATCATCGCCGTTGGCGGAGCGGGTAATGGTCTGGGCGCCGAGTTGCTGAGCGCGGAGTTGGAATTCGTCCAAGTCAGTCTGCCAGCGCTCGCCCTTGGTGGCCTCGAGGGAGAATCCTATTTTGATTTCAGGTTTTTGCTGCGCTTGGGCAAAGGAAGAAACGATTCCGAGGACGAAGAGCACAGTGCAGACTTTCGACAGGCCAACCTGCATAGGGGGATCTCCAGACCGAGGGTCACCGTGTGTATACAGCGCGAAGGGCCCGCGGCACGCTTATATAAGTATGATAGGGATCGGTGGGCGCATCATCAATTTACTTTCGTAATGCGGGGCCGACAGCGAAAGTCAACCTTGTCTTCCTGCAGGACAGGTACCGAGGGCGCGGAGAGATTGGATTGGGGACGGCAGTTCGTGCTTTGGCGAGACGCGGGCGGGAGCCCCTTCGACTTGGGCTCAGGGCAGGTCCGCGCCACACACGACGGCGTGCTATAGTGCGATTTCATCCATCATGGGATCATTTCTATTTTTCGCGTTTTCGTGGTGGGCGATTGCGCTGCGGATTGTGGCGATTATCCACTTTATCCGGCGGCGTCCGAATTTCTTCTGGATCTGGGTCATCCTCTTTCACTGGGTAGGAGCGCTTATTTATATTCTGGTCGAAGTGATTCCGGACGCGAGCTTGCTGCGCGGATCGTTCGAGGTGTTTCCGCGGCGACGGCGGATTCAGGAACTGGAGCGCATCATCCTCGACAATCCTTCGGCGGGCAACTACGAAGAACTGGGGCTGTTGTATCTGGATGACGGGGACTTCGTGCGGGCGCGGGCAAGTTATGACAAGGCCATATCGTCGCGGACGGATCATGCGGATCCGTTCTACCGGCGCGGGATCGCGGAAGTCGAACTCGGAGACTTTCCGGCGGCTGTGCCGGATTTGGAGCATGCCGTAAATTCTGATCCAGATTATGACTTTCACCGGGCTAAGGGACTGTTGGCTTGGGCATATGCGCAGACCGGGCAGACGGAGAAGGCGGACGCGATGTTTCGGGAGGCGACGCGGATTTCGACAATCTCCGAGACGTATTATCACTACGCGCTATTTCTGCAATCGCAGGGACGGATCGTCGAGGCTCGGATTTGGTCGCAGAAGATTCTCGACAAGAAGCCCACGATGCCGGGATATCTGCGGCGAAGGGAGCGGCCATGGTTCCGGAAGGCCGATGCGCTGCTGGCGCGGTTGCCGGCGGGGACGGGTTCGTGACACCGACTCGTCTCGCTTCGCTCGGCGGGACAGCCGATGGCGGCTGTCCCCACATTTTACTTCCCGCCTGTCCCTCGTCTGGTGGCTTGTCCGCATCGGCTTCTTCAGTGTGGCTTTGGTAAAATTAGGAGTGAAGATTTCCAGACCTCTTATCCGGCTGCTGGCGACCGATATCGACGGCACGCTGCTCAATCCACAATTTCACGTTTCTGATGGCGACCTAATGGCCCTGCGCCGGGCGCATGCCGCGGGCATCGAGATTGTGTTGGTGACGGGACGGCGGCATTCGTTCGCGTTGCCCATCGCGCAGCAGCTTGGGTTTGATTTGTGGCTGATCAGTTCGAATGGGGCCGTGACGCGGTCGCTGGGCGGGGAGACGCTCCATCGCGACCTGATGCCAGCGGAAACGTGCCGCAGGCTGTGCGGGGCCATGCAAGAATTCCGTGGGAATACCGTTCTTACTTTTGACAAGGAAACCAAGGGCGCGATCGTGCTGGAACGGTTGGACGAACTTGGGCCCAGCATCCGGAGATGGCTGGAGAAAAATATGGAGTACATCGAATTCGTGGTGCCAATCGAGGACGCGCTGGGAAGCGATCCGGTGCAGGCGATGTTTTGCGGCACGATGGCGCGGATGAGTGGGGCCCTGAGAGCTCTCGAAAGTGCGGGCGTGGATGGATTGGTGACGGTGCTGCGAACGGAGTATCCCTCGCGGGATTTGTCGATGATCGACGTGCTGAATGCGGGGTGTTCCAAAGGGCATGCCCTGGAACGGTGGGCGGCGCATCGCGGCTACCGGCGCGAAGAGGTCATGGCCGTCGGTGACAATCACAATGACGTTGAGATGCTTGAGTTTGCTGGGTATCCAGTTATCATGGGAAATGCGTGCGAGGAATTGCGGAGCCGCGGCTGGACAGTGACGCGCGCGAATGATGCCTGCGGGATCGCGGCAGCGGTGGAGTTGGCGCTGGGTACGGCACCACTGGTGGTTGGTCCTTAGTCGCTGGTCGTTCGTCATTGGCAGATTTAGAAATGCGGCTTTCAGTTCCAGTTCGAAGGGTCCTCGGCATCTTATTCATATGGGCGCTGGCAGCACTTCCCTGCCTCGCTGGCGAGGTCGCCGTTTTGCGGAATGGATTCGCGATCCGGCATGAGCGGCGCGAGGTCGTCGGGGACGTCACACGCCTGTATGTGACGGCGGATGGATCGAGCTTCGTGGATGTGCCTACGGCAGAGATTGAGCATTTTGAGGCTGCGCCGGAAGAAACGGCTTCTGGCTCCCGGCTTCCGGCTTCAGGAACATCCCCACTTCTCGCTAAGAACGCGAGAAATGGGGCACCCGGCACGTCCAGTTTCTCTGGGACGGGCCCGCTGAACTTGGATGAGGTCGTAAGCTCGGCGAGTGGTCGGTACCGGTTGGATCCCGACTTGGTGAACAGCGTGATCAAAGCGGAGAGCGGATTTAACGTGCGGGCGGTATCTCCGAAGGGAGCGCAGGGGCTGATGCAGTTGATGCCGGGAACGGCGTCGCAGCTGGGCGTACCGAATGTGTTTGATCCGCGGGCGAACGTCGAGGGTGGAACGAAATATCTGCGGGAACTGCTGGAGCGCTACAACTTTGATCTGGTGAAGGCGCTGGCCGCCTATAACGCGGGTCCGCAGCGGGTTGAGCAGTTCGGGGGCGTACCTCCGTACTACGAGACGCGAGTGTACGTGGCGCGGGTGGTGCGGGACTTTAATAAGAAGAAGGTGGCGCAGCAAAAAGCCGTGGCTTCGTCGGCAAAAGCCAGTGCGCGCGCGAAGAGCGCGACTTCCACGAACAAGGCGCAGGATTCGAGCCGGGTGCAGGTGAGCACGGCGCGCACCAGCCAGTAGGGTTCTTGAGTTTCGAGTTTCGTGAGTTTGCTGCTTTAACGCGGGATCATCCACGCAGGTTTCGGGGGCGCGCAGAATCGAGCTGCGCTCGATGGACAGGCGGGGCGACTGTCCCCACATAAGCCAACTCTGGAGTTTGATTCCTTTAGCTTGGTCGTTTACCTTTGGTGGTGCCGTTTCCCCCTTCGCGTTGCTAGGGCCGCGGCGCGGAGTCTTCCCCTTTCATGGATAAAAAGCGAATTCTGGCCAGCGTCGTGGTGTTCCTCATCCTGGCCACTCTCATTTATTTGCAATATCGGCATTGGCGAGCTTTCGACTGGGGAACATTCTGGAGCCAGATTCATCGCATCCGAAAGAAGCATGTGCTGTACGGCATCGCTTATGTTTACTTCGCGTACGTATTGCGCGCTCTGCGGTGGAAGATTTTTCTAAAGCCGGTGCGACCCAAGGTAAAAACGGTCGAGCTAATCGCTCCCATGATGATTGGATTTACCGGGCTGGCACTGCTGGGGCGGGCGGGAGAGTTTATACGGCCGTATCTGGTTGCGCGGCGGACGGAACTTCCCTTCTCGTCGCAACTAGCGGTATGGGCGGTGGAGCGGGTCTTCGACGTGGGTGCTTTTGCTGTGCTGATTGCACTGGCGATTTTTCTGCCGAGTGCGCTGCAGTCGATTCCCCATCCGGAGTATTACCGGCAGTTTCGGGACGCGGGATTTGTGCTCGTCCTGGGTGTGAGCGTGGCTGCTGGGTCGGCGGTGATGATCAGCCGAAGCGGAGAAGCGATTGCGCAGTGGATCGAGCAGAAATTCGCTCACTTGTCTTCCGGGTTCGGGCACCGGCTGGCGCAGAGGGTGCGCGAGTTTGGGGCTGGCTTGAATACGATTCACGGGCCCGTAGCGCTGATCTCGCTGACGGCGTTGTCGATCGTAATTTGGTATGTGACGGCGCTGGCATATAAGCAAGTAACGCATTCCTACGGGGTGGATGCGCTGGAGATTCCGGTTTCGCAGCTCCTGATTTTGATGGGCGCGAGCATGGCGGGTTCGATGTTGCAGTTGCCGGCGGTGGGCGGCGGTTCGCAGATGGCCACGATTGCAACGCTGTCGAGCGTGTTTGACGTGCCTCCGGAGATGGCGGCGAGTTGCGGGATCCTGCTGTGGCTAGTGACGTTTGCTGCGGTGGTGCCGGCAGGACTGGCGCTGGCGCACCGGGAGCGGTTGTCGTTGCGGAAGTTGTCGGTGGAGAGCCATCGGGCGGATGATGAAGAGATAGGGCCACCGAAGGCGTGAGCGGTTCCAGGGCGGCTAAAGCCCGTCATTGCATCGCCGCTCCACGCGGCCCTCGAAGGGCCGCTCTTCCACGGTGGCGCAGACGTAGGTGGCGCTGACACGCGGGTGGCGCAGATGTTGGTGGCGCATACACGCGGACGCACATCCCGTGGCGCTTAGCAACCCAGGAATACGCCGCGACGAACGGGCTTAACGGGTCACGCAGTGCGCTGATGCGACGCTCGGCTACGAATCTTGCCTTCGGCGCGAAGCTTCCTTCACAACGGCGTTGAAAACTGCTGGACAGCCGCTATTTTACGAATGTCAGCCCATGCGGGACTGCCGCACGGAACACGTAGGCATAGAGCAGGACGATCCCGCCAACGATCGAGCACAGGGCGACCGAATGCCAGGCCACAAAGCGGAAGATGATGCCTTCGTTCCCGACCTGTTCGGTGGCTGAGGTAGCAATCGTGATCGACTGGGCGTCCACCATTTTCCCCATCACGCCTCCGGCACTGTTCGCGGCGCACATGAGAATGGGATCGATGCCGAGTTGCTGCGAAGTAATTCTCTGCAGACTGCCGAACAGGGTGTTCGCGGAAGTGTCACTGCCGGTGAGCGCGACTCCAAGCCATCCCAGGAATGTGCCGAAGAACGGATAGAGCCAGCCCGTCCGGGTGAAGGCCAAGCCGAGCACGGCGTCCAGTCCCGAATAGCGAGTGACGTACCCGAGTCCCAGCATGAAGGAGATGGCGACCATCGCCAGACGCATGCGCACCAGCGTTCTCCAAAAGATCCGCATTAACTGCAGCAAGTTTTCGCCAAGCAATAGCCCGGAAACGATGGCGGCGAGAAAACAGGCGGTCCCGGTTGCGGAGAGCCAGTTGAAATCGTAGCGAGCTGCCTCGGGAGTAGGCTTGGTCACTACGGGCACGGCGCGAGAAATGGCGTTGTGAAGGTAAGGGACATCCCATCCCGGCGGACCGGAGCGAACCCGGCCATCCGCGAGCACGACGCGAAACGCGGGCGTGGTGGCCTGGTTCATCGCGAGTTTGATTTTCGGCAATCCCCAGAGAAAGACGAAGAGGGAAAGGATCGCGAAAGGCATCCAGGCTTTGAGGACGGTGCCTGCGCCGTAGGTGCGAGGTTTGACGAATCCGTCGAACTTCGAAGCTGCCCATTCGCCGCCAACCTGGTCGGTGATCTCAGGGGCAGGCGGCGGCAGTGCGGGTGCCGTGTCGTCATAATCGAAGCGCCAAATCCTCTTCGGCTTCCAGAATCGGAGAAAGATCAGGAGGGCGATAATGGAGAGGACGCCTCCCATGATGTCCACCAGGTTGCTGTCGATGTAGTTCGACCAGAGGAACTGAGTGAGAGCGAACGATCCGCCGACCACGAGGATGGCGGGAAATACTTCGAAGGTCTCGCTCCAACCGACCATGGTTCTGACCAGCCAGAAAGGGACGATGATCGCGGTAAGAGGAAGGATGCGGCCAATCATGGCGCTGAGGTCGGATTCGGGGAGGGCGGTGACCGCGGCCAAAGTGTGAACCGGAGTACCGATCGCTCCCCAGGCCACCGGCGCGGTGTTCGCGATGAGATTCAATGCGGCGGCGTGAAATGGTTTGAAGCCGAGGCCAATCATGAAGGCTCCGGCAATGGCGACTGGCGCACCGAAACCGGCGGCGCCCTCGATGAACGCGCCAAAGCAGAACGCGATCAGCAAGACTTGCAGCCTGCGATCGGCGGTAATGCCGGCGACCGACTCTTTCATGATTTCAAATTGCCCGGTCTCGACGGAAATATCGTAGAGGTAGACCGCAGCGAGAACGATCCAGGCGATTTTCAAAACGCCGAAGGCAACGCCGTAGGCGAAGCTGAGCGCGGCCAGCGCGGGCGGCATCCTGAAAAAGATGATCGCCACTGCGACCGCGGTCGCCGCAGCTGCGATAGCGCACCAGTGTGGCTTGATCTTGAGGCCGGCCAGCAGTCCGAAGAGGACGATGATGGGAAGCGCTGCCACCAGCGTGGAGAGCCACCAGTGTCCGAATGGGTCGTAGATCTGGGTCCACTGCATGACAACCTCCTGATCAGGGGAGTTTGCCGCGTTTGACCGCGAAGACAGGAACAGGCCGACAATAGTATCACTGGAAGAAACTCTTGAGGATGGTGTTCGGCCCAGATTCGGGTGGACTCAGCTTCGGGCAGTTTGTCTTTCTGTTGCGGGCATGCGACAGGATCAGTACACCTCTTGTCGACTTAACTGGGATGAACTGGTGGCCCCGGGCAGAGTCGAACTGCCGACCTTCGGTTTAGGAAATCCCGCGCCATGGCCCGTGCCCAATGTTTTCAAGGGTTTTGAGATGTGGTAACTTGGGGTTGGTTGTGTGTTTTTGGTACCCTTTTCGTGCGGTCTTGGGCACCACTTTGGGGTACATCTGTGGCCCCGTAGCTCAGATGGATAGAGCATTCGTTTCCTAAACGAAGGGTCGCCTGTTCGAGTCAGGCCGGGGCCACCATCAAACACGTTTTCCACGACGCTCCGGCATCTCTCCTTGAAGGAGCGTAATGAATTTTCCCCAACTCATCCGGTGTGCGTTCACTTTGTTGTAATCGGGCACCACTCAACAGACCCTTGGGCAATCACGAGACTGCGCTCCTTTGCGCCTTTTCGCTTTACGTCAATGCGTATAGAGTTTTGAGTTGTGCGCCGGGAGACTTCGACAGTCGAAGGCAGATGGGCAATTATCTTAGTCTTTTGGGCCATGATGATTTGTGCTCCAAAGAGTGAAAGCCGGGCCACATTGGGCGGCGGGCTCGATGATAGCACGTTGGTGCCCACGATTGTGCTATTGAAGGCTTGGCAGATCACGGAATAGAGTGTTCCGTTCCGGGCCTCGGTCTGTTTTCCCACGACTGAACGAAATGAAAGGAACATGATGCGCCACGTCTGCATCTGCCTGCTCTTGTGCTCTGCACTTTCTGCTTTCGCCCAACAGGATGTACCAAAAGCCGAGGTGTTCGGCGGCTATTCGTATCTGCACATTGACACCGAGGGTGTAACCGGCTCCACGTTAGATGCAGATTGCAACAGCCTCTTGGGTGCCGGTACTTGCCCACCGGGAAGTTTTGGTGTGCACCCAAGCGCCAATGGTTGGAATGCGTCAGCGCAATTCAATGCGACTCACTTTCTTGGAATCAAGGCGGATTTCAGCGGTCATTACAACACGCCGGTAACTATAAGCTCGCAGATATCAAACTCTCTTGCACAACTCGGCATCACGGGACTGCCTCCAAAGGCGCATTCGTACACCTATCTTTTCGGCCCGGTCATCTTTCAAAACAAAGGGCGATACACACCGTTTGCACATGCCCTCTTTGGACAGAACAGTATCGGCACTACTCTATCCAACGTGAAGGTTGGGGGAGTTGGGATACCGGGCCTTACCGCGAGTGACTCGGCATTCGCAATGGCATTCGGCGGAGGAGTAGATGTAAAGCTAAGTGAGCGGATCGCATTGCGGGCGGGACAGGTGGACTACTTGTACACCAAACATGATTTTAGTAGCGGTGTTCCCGGTGTCGCTTCTCATCAAAACAATCTTCGGGCCTCGGTCGGCATCGTTTTCCAATTTGGAGCCACGCACCAAACGGAGGCACCTCAACCCCGTGCGCACGAGGCGCACGCGACAGCGGCCATTCTGATTCGTGCCTTGGGCGTGTACGTTGTACAAGCGGACAGTGGCGGGGCGCGGATTACCGAGTTATCGCCCAATGGCGCGGCTGCGTTAGCCGGGTTGCATCCGGGCGACATCATCAACACCGCGAACGAGGCGAAGGTCAAGAGCCCAACAGAATTGGCGAACGCATTGTCCACCATTGCACCCGGAAGCAAGGTGCGGATTGGCTTTGCGATTCACGGTGCGTGGCAAACGGAAGCAACTGTCACGCTCGGAAATCCTTAGTGCCCTTGCGGGCGTTGAGGGACACCAAGAGCCCACCGTTGGTTGTCGGTCGGGCTTCTTGATCTGCGTTTGGTAGAGCAGCCGATTCGTAATCGCCTCCAAAGCCTCACACAACAACGCTCATTTTGTCACTCCAAAGGCCCTCAAGGCTTCAATTCGAGGCTTAAAGTTTGCGTACCCTTTCGAGGTTAACCGATAAGGGCCGTTTTTTGTACAGCATCGTCTCAGGGCTTCGGCGCGAGATTGTCGAGGGCGAGATTGAGTTCCAGTACATTCACGCGTGCTTCTCCGAGCAGGCCTAAGTCCCGCTGGTATGTGTGCTTCTGCACCAGGTCGCGCAGGGACGATTCCGAGATAGCCCGTTCGCGAGCCACGCGCGGAATTTGAAACTCTGCGGCAGCTGGAGAAATTTCCGGATCCAGCCCGGACGCGGAGGTCGTGAGAAGATCCACCGGGATGGGCTGGGAAGGATTTTCGTCGTGCAGAGTCTTGGCGTCGGCTTGAACGCGGTCGATCAGCTTCTGGTTGGTGGACGCAAGGTTGGTGCCGCCGGAGTTGGCAGCATCGTATCCGTTGCCCGCGGCTGACGGGCGAGGATGAAAATATTTTGCCGAGGTGAAGGGCTGGGCGATGATGCGCGAGCCGATGGCTTCGCCGTTGCGATAACGAATCTGCCCGTTAGCTTTGTCCTTGAACAGAACCTGCGCCAGAGCAGTGATCACGAGCGGATAGATCAGGCCCAGCAGAACCGTGGTGGCGATGGTCATCAGAAATGCGGTAGTGAGATGTTTCTTCATGGGAATCCTCAGGCCAGATGGGCCGCCGTGATGAGCATGTCGATGATCTTGATGCCGATAAACGGGGCGATCAGGCCGCCAACCCCATAAATAAAGAGGTTGCGGCGCAGCAGAGCTTCCGCGTTCATGGCGCGGTATTTCACTCCGCGCAGGGCCAGCGGGATCAGCGCAATGATGATCAGCGCATTAAAGATGACCGCCGACAGCACGGCCGACTGCGGCGTTTTGAGATGCATGATGTTCAGCGCATTGAGTACGGGGAACGTTACGGCAAACATCGCCGGGATGATTGCGAAATATTTGGCGACGTCATTCGCAATTGAGAAGGTAGTGAGCGCGCCGCGGGTCATCAGTAATTGCTTGCCGATTTCGACGACCTCGATGAGCTTGGTTGGATTGGAGTCGAGATCGACCATGTTGCCGGCTTCTTTCGCGGCTTGCGTGCCAGTGTTCATGGCCACGCCAACATCCGCCTGAGCTAGCGCCGGAGCGTCGTTGGTGCCGTCGCCGGTCATGGCGACGAGCTTGCCTCCCGCCTGCTCGCTGCGGATCAGCTTCAGTTTGTCTTCGGGTGTAGCTTGCGCAAGGAAGTCATCGACTCCGGCTTCGCGGGCGATGGCAGCGGCGGTCAGCGGATTGTCGCCCGTTATCATCACGGTGCGAATGCCCATAGCGCGAAGCTGTGCGAAGCGGTCGCGGATTCCGCCTTTGACCACGTCTTTTAGATGGATGACACCCATGGCGCGGCGATTCTCCGAGACCACAAGCGGCGTGCCGCCGGAAGATGCGATGCGCTCCACCGACGCTCGCACGTCCTGAGGCATGGCCCCGTTATTCTGTTCGAGATACAGTGCGATGGAATCCGCAGCGCCTTTGCGGATCTGCCGGCCATCCAGATTGACGCCAGACATTCGCGTCTGGGCGGTGAACGGAATAAATTCTGCCTCGTGGGCGGCGAACTCCCGGCCACGCAGGTTGTACTTCTCTTTGGCGAGCACAACGATGGAGCGGCCTTCGGGAGTTTCGTCGGCCAGAGAGGAAAGTTGTGCAGCGTCGGCCATTTCGGCCTCGCTCACACCGGGAGCGGGAAGAAATTCGGTGGCCTGGCGGTTGCCGAAAGTAATCGTGCCAGTCTTGTCGAGCAGCAGAGTATTCACGTCGCCCGCGGCTTCGACCGCGCGGCCCGACATGGCAAGAACATTGTGCTGGACCAGGCGGTCCATTCCGGCGATGCCGATGGCCGACAAGAGTCCGCCGATCGTGGTGGGAATGAGGCACACCAGCAGTGAGACCAAGACAAAGACGGTTTGTGGCGATCCCGAATAAATCGCGAATGGCTGCAGCGTGACGACGGCCAGCAGGAAGATGATGGTGAGTCCCGCAAGCAGAATGTTCAGGGCAATTTCGTTGGGAGTTTTTTGGCGCGAAGCACCTTCCACCAGAGCGATCATTCGGTCAAGAAACGTTTCTCCCGGATTGGAAGTAATCTTGACCTTGATGTAATCGCTCAGCACGCGCGTGCCGCCGGTGACCGCGGAACGATCGCCGCCTGCCTCACGAATGACAGGGGCCGACTCGCCGGTGATCGCAGACTCGTCTACCGAAGCGACACCTTCGACGATCTCTCCGTCGCCGGGAATCAAATCTCCGGCAGGAACTGAAACCAGGTCGCCGGCGCGCAGCTTGGCGCTGGGAATCTCTTCGATCTTGCCATCGAACATGATCCGCTTAGCGACGGTTTCCGAACGGGCCCGGCGCAGAGTTTCCGCCTGAGCCTTGCCTCGGCCTTCCGCCATGGCTTCGGCGAAGTTGGCAAACAACACAGTGAACCACAGCCACAGGGTGATCTGCAGGTTGAAGCGGAACGATTCGTGGGGACGGAGAATCAAGAGCGCGGTCGTGATCACGCTTCCGATTTCGACTACGAACATGACAGGATTCCCCATCATGTTGCGCGGGTTCAGCTTGAGCAGCGAACTCCAGGCGGCGCCGCGAACGAGATTCAGATCCCAAACAGATTTGTGATGGCTTGCCATAGGTTTTCTAGAAAGTCTTTCCGATGTGCATGAGAAGGTGTTCGAGGATCGGGCCCAGGCTGAGCGCTGGGAAAAAGGTCAGAGCGCCCAGGATCAAGATGACGCTGATCAGCAGAAAACTGAACAGCGGCGTTGTCACCGGGAAGGTTCCGACCGAGGGCGGCACATATTTTTTCTGCGCGAGATTGCCGGCGATGGCGAGCATGGGAATAATCATTAAGAAGCGGCCCACCAGTGTGGTGATGCCGGTCGCGGCGTCATACCAGAGCGTATTAACGGTGAGTCCACCGAAGGCGGAGCCATTGTTTCCAGCAGCAGACGTAAAGGCGTAAAGAATCTGGGTGAGACCGTGCGGGCCGGGATTGGAGATGCCTCCGGTCCCGAAGCCTTTGACCGTCGATATTCCGGTGAGCGTCAGAATAATGAGCGGGAACACCAGCGAGACCAGCATCGCCATCTTGACGTCATAGGCTTCGATTTTTTTGCCCAGATATTCGGGCGTGCGGCCGACCATCAGCCCGGCAATGAATACCGCCAGGACGACATAAATCAGGATGCCGTACATGCCGGAGCCGACCCCGCCGAAGATGACTTCGCTCAGCATGATGTTGACGAGGGGAACCATGCCGCCCAGCGGAGTGTACGAATCGTGCCAGCCGTTGATCGCGCCACAACTGGCGTCGGTAGTGATGGTGGCGAACAGGGCGGAGTTAGCGATGCCGAAGCGGACTTCTTTGCCTTCCATGTTGCCGCCGGGCTGTAGAGCGGTCGCATGCTGCGCGATGGTTCCAGGATAAAGTGGGTTGCCTTGCGCTTCGGCCCAATAAGCAACCGTGACGCCAGTAAGGAACAGAAGCGCCATCGCGGACCAGACGGCCCATCCGTGCGCAGGAGAGCCGGTCATTCGGCCAAGCGTGTAGGTGAGCCCGGCACCGATCGCGAAAATGCAAAACATCTCGAACAGGTTCGAAAGCGGCGTGGGGTTTTCAAACGGATGCGAGCTATTCGCGTTGAAGAAGCCGCCCCCGTTGGTTCCCCACTCTTTGATAATTTCCTGCGAAGCCACTGGACCTTGCGCGATCGTCTGCGTGGTAATGGTGTCCATCACCGGCTTGCCGGCGGCATCGACCACACCTTTGCCGTCAGCGCCAACCCGTTGGACTTGTTGCGGCTCAAGCAATTTCACCGTGTCGTAGGGCTTCAGGTTCTGCACCACTCCCTGGGAGACCATGAAGAGCGATCCGACGATGCAAAACGGCAACAGCACCCACAAACAGCAGCGAACAAAGTCGACCCAGAAATTTCCCAGGGTATTGGTTTGCCGGCGCGCGATGCCACGAATGAACGCGATGGCCAGGACAATTCCGGTGGCGGCTGAAGCGAAATTGTGAAATGCGAGGCCGGCCATTTGCGTGAAATAGCTCATAGTGGTCTCGCCCGAATACGCTTGCCAGTTGGTGTTGGTGGTGAACGATGCGGCGGTGTTGAAGGCCAGGTGCTGAGGAGTGACGGCTCCAAAATGCTGCGGGTTGAACGGGAGCATGCCCTGGACCCGCTGGATCACATAAAGCACGAGCATCGATACCGCACTGAATACCAGCATGGAAGTCGCATACTCGGTCCATCGCATTTCATGTTTTTCGTCGACGCCAGTCACGCGATAGAGCAGGCGCTCGACCGGGCGCAGGACGGGGTCGAGGAATGTGCGCTCGCCTGCAAACACCCGCGCCATGAAAACGCCGAGGGGTTTGGTAACAGCAAAAATCAGTCCCAGAAATACCAGGATCTGCAGCCAGCCGTTGAGGGTCATTTCAGAATTTCTCCGGACGCAACAGCGCGTAGAAAAGGTAGACCGTTACCAAGGCGCTGATGATGAGCATGACGAGAGACTGTAAGTCCATGACGTCCTCCTACTTCGTGCTTTGATTTCATCCGGCTTATTTCATCCGGTCGCAGAAGCGCACGTAGGCAATTGCAACGGTAAAGAATGCGATCGTGACTGCGATCCAAAGAACATCCTGCATCGTTATCTCCTCAGCCGGCTCGGGGTGTCGTGTCGCCGAAGTCGTTGGGCCACTGATCCGTCGCCGTTGGAACATTTCGTTTCTGATCCCAGAGACGTATCTCGACGAGTTCTCCTCGCCGAAGTTTGGGACTAAACTTCGCGAAGTGCACTCTCAAATTTCTGGCCGGCAAACGCTTTCCCTCGGCCGCAAAAGCCACCAGAACGCGCAGCAAGAAAGCTACTCCGCCGAAACACAATATTGCGAGGGCAACCTTCATAACACCATCGGCCCACCTGTCGCGGAAACGGTTTCAAATTTGATTGTTTCTCTCCGCGCGTAAGAGCGGTCTTAGGAATTCATAAAGAATTCATAAGGGCAGGAACGGTTCGTAGGCTAACCGAAACCGCCCGGCCATAATTGTCAGCCCCATGTTTAGCAGCCCCATTCGGCTTCGCCGGGCGTGGCATAGTAGGGGCGGCGGGGAGTGGACTGTGGCGGCATCGTAGCCAATTCGAGCAGCGCCAAACGGGCCGCCGCCACCATTAATTTGCGCTCGTTCTGCGGGGCGCGTTCCCAGGAGGAAGATTCTTCTTCGTTGGCGTGACAACCTCCGTTATTCGCCAGCGCTTCCCGATAGTGATGAAACAGTTTCGCCAGCTGTTCCGCAGAGACATCTTGGATCGTCGACATGAACATTACCCTTTCTGTGATTCGGCCACGGGCTGCAGGACTCGACTGGATTTCGGCAAATCGGAGGTTTGGCGCGTATTGCGCAGCCTGATCAAGAAACCTAGTAGCAGCAGCATGTTTAGCTTTCGCGGGGAGGAGGCTTCTTCGCCTTCCGTCCTCAGAAGATTTGACGCCGGAGAACATAAGGATTGAATAAAACGTTCGTAGAATGTTCGTAAGAGAGTCTGGAGCAGCGCAGTCGTTGAGGTGAGTGCAGACGATATTCCCGCCCCCAACATCATTCGCCTTCCACGCGTCACTTCAACGCGTGGGCGGGGGGCCCCCTCTACTCCCCGGGTTCGAAGCGGTATCCCACCCAGGGCTCGGTGACGATGTAGCGCGGCGAGGAGGCGTCTGGTTCCAGCTTCTTGCGCAACTGGCCCACGAAGACGCGGAGATATTCCACCTGCTCCGTGCTCTGGCCGCCCCAAATCGCCGCCAACAGGGTGCGGTGGTTGAACGACTTTGCCGGGACGACGTGCCATGAACAGCAGCAACTCGAACTCCTTGGGGGTAAGCCGCACTTCATTGCGGCGGACGGTCACTTTGTGGGCCGCGGTATCGATGCGGAAGTCGCCGATTTCGATGACCGGATCGGACGGTTCATTTTCAGCCGGCACACGGCGAAGATTGGCGCGGACTCTCGCCAGCAGTTCGTTCATGCCGAAGGGCTTGGTGACGTAATCGTCGGCTCCGGCGTCGAGAGCTTCCACTTTCTGATGTTCTTTGTCGCGAACCGAGAGAACTACGATGGGAATTTGCGAAGTAGCGCGAACCGTGCGGCAAAGCTGGACACCGTCGACCGACGGCATCGACAGATCGGTGATGATCAGATGAGGTGACCAGTCCTTCATGATCTCCAGTGCCATTTCCCCGCTGTTGGCGATGCGAATGTCATAGCCTTGCGCCGAAAGACTGGTGCGTAGAACGCGCGTGATTTGCGGTTCGTCATCGACTATGAGAATGTGCGGACGGTCCGCCATCAGCGGGCCTCCTGGGTCACGATATGCACATCGACGGAAGGCGAGTCGCGCAAGAACCGCTGGATCGCCGAGAGATATAAATAGCGTTGCCAGCCGGTGCGTGCCGAGCGCCCGAAGATGACTTGGGTGATGTGATGTTCGCGCACCAGTTGGGCAAGACCGTCGGCGATGCTTCCGCCAGTCGAACGTACCACCCGCCCTCCCAGGTTCTCGGCGAAGCGAATATTCTCCGCCAAGGTCTTCTGATCCTCGGGACGCGTGTCGCGGCCAACATCGATGTAGAAAACGTAGAGATCTCCGCCCATCGCCTGCGCCATGCGCGAACCGCGTGCAATCAGATATTGAGCTGCCGGATTCGAACTCACACAAACGCCGATGCGCTCGCGCACCGTGTGTGCTGGCTGGGTTCCGTCTTTTTCGAGGAATGCGTCGAGGCTGCGGTCGACGACTCCGGTAACCTGGCGCAACGCCAGTTCGCGCAAGGCGATCAGGTTTCCGGGACGGAAAAAAGTGTGAGAGAGCCCGCTGGGCACGGTCTACAGGATATATGTCGCCGCGCTGCATGCGCTTCTGCAGGGCCTGCGGCGTCAAGTCGGCGAGGACGATTTCGTCAACGCGCTGCATCACCCAGTCCGGCACCGTCTCACGAACCTGCACGCCCGTAATCTGCTGAACGGTGGGGCCGACGCTTTCGACGTGCTGCACGTTCATGGTGGAGAGCACGTCGATCTTGGCTTCCAGCAACTCCATCACATCTTCGTAGCGCTTGGCGTGCTTGCTCCCCTCGATGTTGGTGTGGGCCAACTCGTCGATCACGACGACGGCGGGTTTGCGGGCAAGGATGGCGTCGACGTCCATCTCTTCAAACACGGTGCCTTTGTATTCGATTCTTCGCGGCGGAATGCGGTCGAGTTTGGCGACGAGTTCCGCAGTAGCTTTACGGCCGTGACTTTCAACGACACCGACCACTACATCTTCGCCACGACTGGCCCGCCGAATCGCCTCGCTTAACATGCTGTAGGTCTTGCCCACGCCGGGAGCATAGCCAAGAAACAGCTTGAAGATTCCCCGCGGCTTTTCCGGTGAAACTTCGTTGAGCCACTCCTCGGGCGTCTTGGTCATCGCAGCTATTGTCTTTCGCAGCGTCGAAATTGTCACGTCCATCGTACAATGCGGGTGTGAAAGCCGCGGCTCGGACGCAAGCGGTACGCTATTTGCTCGTGGTGGCCGCGATCGTCGTGATCACGACCGTAGATTTCAAGCTCCACGTGAATCACACTACCGTCGCGTTGATGTTCCTGGTGACCGTGCTGTTGGTCTCGGCCTACTGGGGACTGCGTTACGCGGTCGTGATGGCGGTTGGAGCCACCGCCGCTTTTAACTTTTTTTTCCTGCCTCCGGTGGGAACCTTCACCATCGCTGATCCGCAGAATTGGGTCGCATTATTTGCATTCCTGGTGACGGCGCTGGTGGCGAGCAATCTGGCGGAGCGCGCTCGCCGCGAAGCGGAAGGTGCGAAGCAGCGTCGCCGCGAAGTCGAGCGTCTGTTCGGTCTCAGCCAGCGGCTGCTGGCTTCGGAAAACGTTCTCGAACTCCTGAATGCCTTGCCGAAGTACGTACAAGAAACCTTTTCAGTGACCAGCGTTGTGGTGATGGCGGCAGATCACCCTACGGTGTATCGGTCGACGCTCGATGCGCCCTTCGAAGAGAGTGTGCTGCGTTCCACGCTTTTGCGCGGTGAGCCCGTCACGCAGGCAGGCGTCTCGTACGTGCCTTTGCGCCTGGGCATGCGCACGGTGGGGGCTCTCGGCGTGACGGGCGATGAGCTTTCCCGGGAAACGCTTGATGCTCTGGGAAGCCTGGCCGGTCTGGCGATTGAGCGGGCGCGCGCGCTCGAAGCGCTGAGCAAGAATCGCGCAGAACAGGAACATGAGCGGCTGCGAACCGCACTGCTCGATTCGGTGACGCACGAGTTCCGCACGCCGCTCACGTCCATCAAGGCGAGTGTTACGACATTGTTGTCAGGCGCGACTCTGGATGATCAAGCGCGACGCGAGTTGCTGACGGTGATCGACGAAGAAACCGATCGCCTGAACCGCCTGGTCGGTGAAGCCTCGGAGATGGCGCAGCTCGATTCCGGGATGTTCAAACTTGACCTGCAGCCGCATGCGATTCAAGACGCTCTGCAGCCCGCGATCGACGACGCTCGGGCTTCGCTCGAAAATCATCCGCTGGAGATCGTTATAGCGCCGGACTTGCCCAAGGTTCCGATGGACGTGCAGCGAATTCGCGAAGTCTTAATGCATCTGCTGGAGAACGCGGGAAAATATTCGGATCCGGGTGTGCCGATTAAAGTAACGAGTGAAGTGAAAGGCAATCAGCTTGTGACAAGCGTCTCCGACCGCGGACCCGGCATCGATTCGTTCGAGCAGTCGCTGATTTTCGAGAAATTCTATCGCGGGCAGCATCAGCGTTACACGGCGCCAGGGACCGGCATGGGCTTGTCGATCGCTAAAGTAATTGTAGAGGCTCATGGGGGAACGATTGGCGTGGTCAGCCAGCTGGGAAGCGGGTCGGTGTTCTCGTTCAGCCTGCCGCTGGAAAAAACTCGCTGACATTCGGTGTTGGATTTTTCTGTCCATGACCCGCTTCAAGCCAATTTTGGGGGATCGCACTTCCCACTACGCTACAATTCAGGGGCATTTCCGGAGCCCAATAACTACGACTCTATGACCGCAGAAATCGCAACCGGCAATCCTTCCCTGCTCGACGACAAAAAGATTTTCTATAACCGCTTTCTCCTGATTGTGGCCGGTCTCGGTGGGTTGCTCTATGGCGTGGACGTGGGCATCATCGCCGGTGCCCTGCCCTATCTAGAGGCGACTTCTGGCTTGAATGCCGGACAGCTTTCCATCGTGGTCGCGGCCGTGCTGCTGGGCAGCGTGATTTCGACGCTATTTGCGGGACTGCTGGCGGATTGGATGGGCCGGAAGTCCTTGATGACGCTGAGCGGGATCATGTTCGTCATCAGCATTCCGATGATCGCACTGGCGCATGGCTATGGGCCGCTGGTCTTCGGGCGCCTGTTGCAAGGCGTGAGCGCAGGACTGATTGGCGTTGTGGTGCCTCTGTACTTGGCTGAGTGCCTGACTGCAGCGAATCGGGGCAAAGGGACAGGGATATTCCAGTGGCTCTTGACCCTGGGCATCGTGACCGCCGCGCTTGTTGGCATGTACTTCAGTGTTCGCGTAGACCAGGTCGCAAAACTCGGTGACGCGGCCAGACTGCTCGCGTTTAAAGACACGGCCTGGCGGGGAATCTTCTGGGTGTCGCTGCCCCCGGGCCTTCTTTTTGTGATCGGCAGCTTCCTGGTGGCCGAGTCGCCGCGATGGCTGCTGCGTCGGGGAAAGAAAGACGCTGCCTACGCCGCTCTCTTGCGTTCGCGCAGCACCGAGCAGGCAGATCTCGAACTTCGGGAGATGCAGGAAATCAGCGTTGCGGAACAGGCGAAGTCAAGCGGGGCGAAGACGAAAGAGTCGCTATTGCGTCGCAAGTACGTGATTCCTTTTGTGCTCGCCTGTATCATTCTGGCCTGCAATCAAGCAACTGGCATCAACTCCATCATCGCGTACAACACCAATATTCTGCTGCAGGGTGGCCTGTCGGATGTCGCCGCACACTGGGGCTATGTCGTCTTCACTATCATCAATTTCGCGGTGACGTTCGGTGGAGTTGTTCTGGTCGACCGCAAAGGGCGCAAGTTCCTGCTGGGGATCGGCACCGCAGGAATCATTGTCTCGTTGATCTGTACCGGTGTGCTTTTTCTCGGGACAGAACGTCAACGCGTGGATACGAAGGTGGCAGTGCAATCTATGGTCACTTCCAATCAACGATTGGAGTTGTTCTATAACAAACAGACGGCTGAAAAGCTTCTGAGTTCGAGTTCGATCAACTCTGGTTCTGGAGGTCCAACTTCGCTGGTTGTCATCTACTCCTACGGCGACTTCCGGGCAGCCAGTCAGGTGGAGCGCTCCGACGACCCAGCGGCGAAGCCGATCGAGATCACGCGGGACGGTTGCGTCCCCGCGAACAAAGTGGTGGCATTTTTCTCCAATCCGTTCGGCAATCTTGACGTCGCGCGCACCGCACCGCTGCGGATTGAAAATGCGCTCATCACGCCGGTGCCTTCCGCCGGGAACGGATGGATGGTCGCATTCACGCTCTTCGTATTCATGGCATTTTTCGCCATCGGTCCGGGAGTGTGCGTCTGGCTGGCTCTTTCCGAACTGATGCCGACTCGTATTCGCTCTAACGGCATGAGCATCGCGCTCGTGTTGAACCAGGCCGTGTCCACCACGATTGCGGCGGTATTTCTTCCAACGGTCGGCAAGTATGGATACTCGACCATGTTCTTCGGCTTCGCGGCGTGTACGGTGATTTACTTTGTCACCGCGACGTGGTTCTTGCCGGAGACCAAGGGTAAGACGCTGGAAGAGATTGAAGCGCACTTTGAGGGCGCAACGTAGCGCCGGCGACCCGCCAGCAAATATTGGCTCGCGGGATGCGCGGGCGGGACGCCCCCGCGACAGCCGTAAGATGCCGGCGCTACTCAGTGCGTTTGCCCGGTGCACGTAGAATGATTTAGTCTCAGCCTGATCCTCATGACTCCTACAAAAAAAGAAGAGCCAAGCACCAACGAGAAACACTCTCACGCCATGCGGCGCGAGATCTACGAGCAGCCCACAGCGATTGCGAAGACGGTCGCGAAGCACTTAAAGAATGACATCATATTTCCCGGCGAACTAGATGCAATCGAAAGTGCGTTGCTAACCTTCGAAAAGTTGATCATTGCCGCCAGCGGATCGAGCCGGCACGCCGGTTTGGCGGGCGAGATCATGATCGAAGATCTCTCCGGCGTGGCAGTCGACGTCGAATACGCCAGCGAATATTGCTACCGGTCGACGCATGCCGCGGTGGATCCGATCGTGATGGTCATTACGCAGTCGGGCGAGACTGCGGACACGATTGCGGCGCAGCGCGAAGCACTGACGCGCGGCGTGAAGACGATTGCGATCTCAAACGTTCCCGACACGACGATCGTGCGCGAAGCCGGCGCGGCCCTGATTTCTGGAGCTGGACCAGAACTCTCGATTCCTGCAACCAAGAGCTTCACCACGCAACTCACGATCCTTTACCTGATGGCGCTGTTCTTCGCGCGCAAACGCGGACGCATGACCTCGGAAGTGACGCGGTCGTATTTGCAGCGGCTGATGCGGCTTCCCCACGCGATCGAACAGAATCTGCCGACCTGGGACAATCTCGCCGAAGAATTCGGCACCGTGCACTCTAAGGCGGAAAAGTTTCTGTATCTCGGACGCGGCGTGCATTATGCGATCGCCCGCGAAGGCGCACTGAAGCTGAAAGAGATCTCCTACGCACACGCCGAAGGATATCCGGCGGGCGAACTGAAGCACGGGCCCAACGCCCTGGTGGACGAGAAACTACCCGTGGTCGTGCTGGCCACGTATGACGAGCACGATCCAGATTCGGTATTGCGTTACCGCCGCACGCTTGAGGTGATGAAGGAAGTGAGATCGCGCCGCGGGCCGCTGGTCACGGTAGCGACCGAGGGTGACAAGGAAGTTGCGGCAATCGCGGACCAGGTTTTCTACGTTCCCGCTGCGCCGGAACTGCTGTTGCCCATCGTCGAAGTGATTCCTCTGCAGTTGTTCGCCTATCACGTCGCCGTCAACAAGGGATACGACGTCGATCATCCACGAAACCTGGTAAAGGCGGTCGTCACCGAGTAGTGAGGCTGGCGAACCTTTCACCACGGTGGCACCGGGGCACGGAGAAAACAATCGATTGATCTTCTCTGTGCCCCTGTGTCTCCGTGGTGAGCAGGTTTGTTTCGAAGAAAACTCCGTCAGGGTTTCGTTGGACTAATGGGGTCGTCGTTGTGGCAGACGAATCCAAGACAGATCATTACGCCGATACCCGCCAGGCCAGCGCCGAGGGTCCACGGGGAGTTCATGATCGCGCCCGCAGTCGCGACCGACGGAGGTTTCTCGGTGGCTCCGCACTTTTCTTCGCGGGACTTGCGCTCGCCTTCGCGGACTGTGGCCTGATCTGATTGGCGAGGTTCTTTGGCCTGCTGCAGATTGCGCGACCGGGCATCGATGTTCACGTCGTCCTTCAGCGCTGACACGGTGACTTTTCCGTCCAGGTCGGTCACCTCGTAATGAGTCCATTCCGCATCGTGGACAGGCGTGATCGTCAGGCAGCCGACTCGAACGCGCAACCCATGCGAGGTGTTGACCGACAATCGGCCGTGGTCGAGACCCAGTTCGTTCCCTTCAAACTGGACCATGGTCTCAGCGTCGATATCGGCGGTGGATCCACTCGCGTCAATGCGCGCAACCGCCGCCTTTTGAGTCTCGATAAGGTCGTCGAGGAACAAAGCGGAGGAAGCTGGAGCGGGGTTATTGTTGACCATGACGCCCGCTCCGGTGCTGTGAAGGATAGCGGCAGCCGGGTCGAGCCCCAGCAGCGAGACGGGCAGAATTATGATCATGGGCAGCGAAACGAAATTTCGCCATTTCCACAAAAAATATGCCCCACAGCGTGCCGCACAATTGCTGTCAGTAGCTTAGCCTGCAAAGCGAGCGGCGACTATTGTCTGGTGTGGTGCCAAGTCGGGAATTGGCAGGAGATGTGCTCCGGGCTTAAGCGCGGGCGAAGTCGATAAAACCCTTCTGCGGATCGGTGCGGATGAGTTTGGCGCGCAACTTGTCCCCGACGTCGAGTCCTTGCTGGCCCTGGGCGAGAAGTCCTTCAATGGGCGGTTGCTGAACCCGAATGAACGTTCCGTGGTCCGTGACGCCAGTGACGATGGCATTGAAGACTTCGCCGATGTGCTGCTGCATGGCAACTGCGGCCAGGCGCTTGGACATTTCACGTTCGACTTTCTTGGCGGCATCTTCTTTCTGCGTACAGTTGGCGGCGATGGCGGTGAGTTCGTCGTCGGAGTACGGATTTTTCTGACCCGCGAGCACAGCCTTGATCAGCCGCTGGGTGACGACATCGGCGAAACGGCGGTTGGGCGCGGTGGAGTGCGTGTAGTCCTGAACGGCGAGCCCGAAGTGTCCGGGAGCAGCCTCGCCCGCGCGCTCAAGGACATACTCTCCCGGGCCGATGAGCTTGATCACGGCGAGCGACACATCGGCAAAATGATCGGGATCCGCGGCCTGCCGGCGAATCAGGAAATCGTTCAGCGCTTTGGAGTCCGGCTGCGCAGGCAGTTTCTCACCTTTCGTCGCGGCCAATTGGACAATGCGGTCCCATCGCTCGGGAGTGCGCACGATTCGGCGGATGGAAGAAACGTTTCGCAGAAAGCAAGCTACCACGCCGTTGGCCGCGATCATGAAGTCTTCGATCAAGTCGGTGGCGCGGTTTCTTTGCTGCTTTGCGACGTCGATGACCGTGTCGTTCAGGAGCAGTGGCTGAATTTCATCGGTTTGGAAGTTGAGGGCGCCGTGCTGGAAGCGTTGGGCCTTCAGCTTCTGCGCAACTTCATCCTGCAATTTCAGCTGCGCCTGCAGATCTGCGGACGCCGCAACCTTGGGCGGAGCGGGCGACTTCCCTTCCAGCCATGCTCCCACGCTGTTGTATTGCAGCTGAGCTTTATTGCGGACCAGTGCGCGATAGACGTTCGAAGCCTTCACGACGCCAGTGGAATCGACTACGAATTCGATGATCACGCTCAGGCAATCCTGGCTTTCGAGCAGCGATGTTTTGCCGGTGGAGAGTTCTACGGGAAGCATAGGAAAGTTGCGGACTCCGGCGTAAACCGTGGTGGTTTCTTTCGCCGCATGCTGATCGATTGGAGTCTGCTTGGGAACGAAGGCGTCCACATCGGCGATGCCGACCATGACTTTCACATCGCCGTTCGCTGCGCGTTCGGCGACTTCAATCTGATCGAGGTCGCGCGAGGTGTCGTTATCGATGGAGGACCACAGAAGGTTCCGCAGGTCACGAATGTTATTTGCGACCGCAATCTGAGGAGGATGGGCTTTCAGGTCGGCAAGTTGCTGCGCGATCTGGGGCGGGAAATCCGGCTCAAAACCCCGTTGCTGCATGATCTGTCTGGCGATGGCTTGGAGGTCGAGATGAGTTGGATTGGCGGCCGGCATGAACTCCCCGTGAGGAATGAGATCGATTCAGGCTATCACGCCCGGAGGAAGGTCGAGTTGTCGAGTGGATAATTCCGCACGATCTTGAGAACAAAGAACTTGCGGTCTTTTTCGCCGCCGGTGTGTGTACTGTGATCGCCTTGGTGATGGGCCGCTCTTTTAATTTTAGAGTCAAGGTTGGATGTCACGGGGGTGGGGCTGTGGATAAAATTCAGCCCGACCTATAGCGGGGTTAAAACGTGAGGTATTCGTGAGCGTTGGGGTCAACAGAATCCCCACTTCTCGCAAAGGACGCGAGAAATGGGGCACCCGGCACCGGGAACCGCAAAGAGCGTGAAGGAAATCTGCGAAGATCGCAAAGAAATTGCCTGGAGTTGCGCGGGAGGGGCGCCCGCGCCACATAGAGCGAACAGGAGTCGGGTTTAGTGTTGCACGTCGGCGTTGGTGAAGACGCGAGGGGCGTGCGGCTTGTGCGTTTTCCAGTAGGAAGCCGTATCCCCGAGGGGCGCACCGTATCCGTTTTCGCGCAGCCACGTGGAATTGATCATTGCCGTGACGCCGCTGCCGGTAATGCTCGCGGGCAACTCGCGGGGCTCAGACCCCGTGAGCTCGACCACGCTGATCATTGGATAACCGTAATAGACCGGGAACAGGTTCGCCTGATGCTGGAGTTCGGGGTCCACGACGTAGGCCTGATCGGTGACCGTGGGCCCGATTTGAGGAAGGCCTGGGAGCGGAGGCAATGGAGCCTCCAGCGAGAGGGACGGCGTAGCGATGGGTTGAGCGAACATGGGCGAACCGAAGCTCATCAGATACTGCGGACCGACGGAAAAGTTCGTGTCCTGAGCGGCGCTGATTCCCACCAGGGGAACGATCAAGCAGAGAACGTGAGAGAGACGCATAGGGCCTCCGGGAGCCGACCACCTTCTGTGCTGATTATGAACCGGGATTGAGCGTATTACCAGAGCCTTTGGACCCCAAATGGGGCTACTGGCAAGGGTTCTCAAGCGCCAAGCGCGCCTAGCCGGCGGCCCCGAGAGCTCTCTGGGCGCGGCGTTCGCGCCGGTTCGCGCGAATGATGTACCACATGTAGAGGACAATCGCCAGATTTGCGATGAAGAAACCAGACCGCAGGATGGTCACCCCCCGTATCAGTTCACGCACCTCGAGAGGGAGCAGCAGAGTTCCCGAGATCAGGGCCACCCACTCGGCCCAGGTGCGTCCTTTCCACAAGCCGTAAGCCTCCGTAAAGCGCAGTCCGGCGTAGGCGAAAGCGATTTCCGCCGCTGCCCAGAGTCGGGCGTCGGTCACGTCGTCGGCAAAGTCGAGAAAAAGTTGGGCGGAACGGCGATCGGTATTGATGTGGAGAAGCGCCAGGAGACTTTCCGCATACAGCCACACATCTTTGTGCAAGAGGGCAATGGCACAGACTCCCATCGCAATCACAAAAATGCCCTTGAAGAATTCGACGCTGGCTACGGCTCTGAGCACTTGCCGCTGGCGACGGTGTGGATCAGGCTTGGTTCCGGGTTGGGGCATGAATCGTGGCGATGACTCAAAGGCAGAGTATCACGCGCGGGATCACGAGTGCGAGGTCCCGAGTGGGTCCCTGCAGCCCTCCGGCTTCTTACCTCGGTAACTGGAGACGAGGCGCAAAGGATGTAACGATCAGACGGGAGATCAACGATGCGAAGAATCGTGTTTTGTCTGAGCATTGCGCTGCTGTGCGCCGGCAGTTCCTGGGGACAACAGGCCGCAGCCACTCCGCGTGATGTGCCGCAAACGGCTCGGCAGGCACTGTTGGAGATGTTTTTCAGCAAAACGCCGGGAACGCTGGTCCAGCATCTGCCAGCAGCCACGAAAGCCGCCTTGGAGAAATCGGGGGGGCTGAAGTCGCTACAGCAGTATTCGGCAATGCTCCACCCCGCGGAGACGCCGGGACAAAATCTGCAGACGTTTGAGACAGGGTCGGTGCTGCTCACGTATGACGATCCGAAGGCCAGCCAGAAGACGGAAGTCACGGTGGAGAACGATGCGCTGCGGGGCGATCAGGACGACATCGAGTTGTCGTTTCAGGTGTACAAGAACGGACAAGCGCAGAAGACGCCTTTCATGCCGCGCATTACGTTTTCGATGAAGCAGGAAGGGCCAGTGTGGACGCTGAATGAGATCGCGGTGACCATTCGATTACCTCTGGCCGATCCGGACTTTCTGAAGGCCATTACGGAGAAAATGACGCCGCAACCGAGCGCGAGTGGTGCGAGCGGCACGTTCGTTCCGCGTCCTGAAATGTCAGCTCAAACTTCTATGCAGTCGAACGGCAGCGATGCGATGGTGGTCGCCGCCATGCAAACGATTCTGACGGCTGAGGTTGCTTACGCCAGCAGTTATCCGAATGTGGGCTTCACTTGCACTCTTTCCGATCTCGATGGATTCGGCGGCGGCGAGCGGAATGAGCACCAGGCCATGCTGATCAACAGCGGGCTCGCCAGCGGGCACCGCTACGGGTATGTGTTTACGCTCTCGGGATGCGCCGGAGCACCGGCTAACGGATTCCATCTTACGGCTGCGCCCAATGGGAACAGCTATGGCAGGAAGGCGTTTTGTGCAGATCAGTCGGCGGCGATTCGATCGTCGGGCGACGGAAATGCGGCTACGTGTTTGGCTAGCGGGACGCCGGTGCAGTAGGGAGTTCGTGAACGGCAACGGGCCAGCGTGCCTTTCATGTTTGTGCTCTGGATCTCCGAATCACTTGCGGAAGGTATACGAGGTAATAATAGATGCAACTTCCGTACCAAAGCCCCAACAAGAGGACGATGAACCATAGCCTCCTAGCATAGGTGTTGGAATCATCCAGTTGAACCCAAAACCTCCACATGCCAAACCACAAAAAGAACAGCGCGCACGTGCCGGCCGCACCAAGGATCGTCCAAGACACCCTCGACTATAGCGGCATCTTAGACGGGTTTATCCAGCCCTGAAACACGGGGTAAAGTGCAACTACAAGGACTGTCGCTACAAAAAACAGTACCGCCGTCAGAGGGGTTGTGAGTCGTTCATCAATCGCACTCTTCAGATTTGGGGGGGAAAAGCACGTTTAGGAACATAGTTTAAGATCCTCGTTTCACCCACCCGCGAAGGCTAGCCCCTACTTCTTTCGAATCGCTCCTCGCAATTCGGCGACGATTTCCTGGGACGCTTTGATCGCTGCGGCGTGCTGGTTCACGTTGAATGAGATCGCGCCTACGCGGGCGTGGCCTCCGCCGCCGTAACGCTCACAGATGCGTGCCAGATTCACTTCGGGTTCCTGCGGCGCCCAGGGATTCGATCCCACCGAAACTTTCACGCGAAAACTACTCTTGCTGAGCCCTACGCTGTAGACCGACTCCGGGTGCAGATAATACGGGATGAATTTGTTATAGCCCTCGAGATCGTGATCGGTGACGTCGAAAAAAATCGTGGCGTCTTTACACTCGGTTCGCTCTTTGAGAATCCCGATGGAGAGTTCGTGGCGCTTGAGCAGCGGCGGGAGCAGGGGCGCGACGAACGGCTCCTGAAGAATCTCCGCCAGCGACTTTGTGGCCAGCAAAGGAATCAGGTTGGGCACGAAGCCATGGTCGGGCGCCGATTCGATGACCATGGTGAGCTTCATGGCCGGGGCTTCCATCTCCACGGCGGTTTTGGCGTCGGGGTAAAGGGCGCCATCAATGATGTCGGTCCAGTGGACCAGATCGGCGACGGACGAGGGATCAAAGCCGAAACGCTGCTGCGCGATCATGGCGATAAAACTGGTGCAGGACTTAAAATCGGGATCGTAAAACTTGCGATTGCTTTGATCCTGCTCAAAGTGCTCGGCGTCGGCCGGCGAGAGAAATGCGCTCTCGTGATGGTCGAACCACCATGTAATCTTGGGCGAGCTGGAGTATTTGAAATCGACGATGGCGTTCTCGTCGCCGTCGAATTCTTTTTCGTCGAACAACGCACCGGCGCGGTGCACCAGGCCGGTGAAGACGAAGTCGGCGTCGCTGCGGATGCGCTCGCGGTAGAAGCGGGAAAAAAGCGCGGCGGAGGAGGCTCCGTCGAAACATTTGTCGTGATAGAAGACCCTTACTCGCAATGAATTCCCCAATCGCCCAACAGATTCCCGCCAGCCGAAAACCATGCAGCTGGCACGGAATCGGGACGCGGGTAAAAGCTAATAGGATTGACAGCTTACAGGAAGAAAGTCAAGGGCGGGAGGTGGGGGTGACGCTGTGAGCATCTCTCAAGCCTCACCCCAACCTTTTTACCGCAAAGGACGCTGAGAAAGGCCGCTAAGAACGCAAAGGAAGTAGCCTTTGCCGCGTCCGCGAGTTGTCCTAACTCCACGCTTACATCGCGTTTGCCTGCTTTTCGGCCATATCGCCGATCACGGGAAGCTTATACATCTGGCCTTGATTGGCTTTCAGCAAGAGGATGATCCAGATGATCAGTCCCGCTAATCCGACGAGAGGCCAAAGTAGGATGGTCAGCCAGCCGAGTATGGGAATATGGCCAACGATGCTGAGTCCGATCCACAGGACCGTCCATGCCAATGTGAAGAAGATGCTTTGAAAGGAGTGGAACCGGACAAAGCGGCTTTTGTTGTAGGGTTCCATCACCAGGAAGATGATGGCGGGAATGATGGTGACATAGGCCAGCATTCCGGCAACATTGTCGGTCATTCCGCCGACGGAGGCAGTTGGGATTGGTGGCACGGTGGCGGCTCGTCCCGCGCACGCTGCGCAGGTAGTTGCGCCGTCGGCGATCTGTGCGCCGCACATATTGCAAAACGCCATAGAGGTATCCTCCTCGCCGCCGCAGCAAGACCCGCCGAAACAGTGACTCGACATCGCGCCCCAAGCGACGACCGCGGCACCGTATCAGAGAACGTTGAAGAAAGCAATATTGGGGTGCGAGAGATACTGGACTGCAAGCCTATGCCAGACCCACCGATTGGGCGGCGACGTCTCCCAGCACGGGAAGGCGAAACATCTCTCCCTGAAAAGCCTTTACCACCAGGACCAGCCAGATTACGAAGGCGGCGAGGCCCACCACGACCGATACCAGCCAAACCAGCAAGGGTCCAAGCACGGGGATGATGAAGAGAACCACGCTGGCGAGCTTGAGCGCGACACCGAGCACAATCGAGGCACCGCAAAACAGAAGACACTGCACGGAATGGAAACGTAGAAAACGATTCTGTTTGTAGGGATCGAGCACGAGAAAGATGATCGCGGGGATGAACGTCAGGTAAGCGAGCGCCCCCGCGATGGTCTCGGGCAAAGGCCCAACGCGGCCTTGCGCACGCGGTTCTAGCTGCATGGGGCGGCCACAGCCGGGGCAGTACGAAGCCGTCTGTGGCATCTGAGCAGCGCAATGCGGGCAGGCCGTCAGCGTGACGTTCGTGGCGTTGGTTCCATCCACAGTGGCGACCATATCAAAACCCCGGGTGCGCGGCAAACGGAGTGATCCATCGGAGTCGGGAATTTCCTTAGGTCAAGGACGCGGATCAGAGCGGGCGCAGTGCGTGCTCTTTCCTGCGGCAGTCTTCGCAGACACCGTAGATCTGAAAGGTGTGGCGGGTGGTGAGGTAGTGGTACTTGCGGCCGATCTCCTGCTCGAGCTCGCCGACTTCCTGCGAAAAGAACTCCACCGAGCTACCACACTCGGTGCAGACCATGTGGTGATGGCTGCGGCGGTTGTACTGGTGCTCATAGCGGGCAATGCCATCGTGGAAGGCAACTTCGCTGGCCAGGCCGCACTCCGCCAATAACTTGAGGGTGCGGTAGACCGTGGTGTAGCCGATGCGGGCATCTTTTTTCTGCACCAGGCGATGGAGTTCGTCGGTGGAAAGATGGTCGCGGGTTTCGAGGAAGGTGCGCAGGATCGCGTCGCGCTGGGCGGTTTGCTTCAGGCCAACGCCCTTCAAATGCTTGTGAAGGATCTCCTGGGCTTCGCGGACCATCTGGCGGGAGATGGTGGGCTGATCATCGATGCGTTTCTGGAGCATGACGGGACGAACTGAGTCGAGTGAGACAGGGTCAGGATATCATCGGCATCTTGAAAATGAAATTCATTTTCAGCGCCGGGCAGGCCCGCTGGGCGTGGAATACAATCAAGATTCCTCATGAGCACCCTGGCCCAGCTCAGCACGCCCAAGTCGCGCCGTACACCCATCCTCCGCATCCTGCTGTGGCTGTTTGCAGCTGTGCTCGTGGCACTGGCCGGCCTGGTGTTCTATGCCTACTCCCTGGCGCACTCTGCCCTTCCCCAGCTCGATGGGAAGGTACAAATCAGTGGAATATCCGCCCCGGCGACGGTGACGCGCGATGCACACGGCGTTCCCACGATCGAGGCGGCCAATCTTGACGATCTTTTCGTCGCGCAAGGCTACGTAACGGCGCAGGACCGACTGTGGCAGATGGACATCCTGCGGCGATATGCCAGCGGCGAACTCTCTGAGATTCTGGGAGCGGCCACACTCAAGCTCGATCGGGAACAACGGATTCTCGGATTGCGGGCGGCGGCGAAGAAGGCGATCGAGATGGCCACCGCTCGCGATCGCAACTTCTACGAAGCCTATGCGCGGGGCGTGAATGCCTACATCGCGACGCATGGCGACAGGCTACCCATTGAGTTTCGTATTCTGCATTACCGGCCGAAGCCATGGCAGCCCGAAGACTCGGCGGTCATCGCCAACTCGATGGTCAAGGATCTCAACTATCACTACTTCTTCGACGCACTGAATCACGAAAAGATCCTGGCGAGATTGGGGCCGGAGCTGACGGCAGATCTGTATGTGAACCGTTCGTGGCACGACCGTCCGCCAACCGTCATGCGTGAAGATTTGGCCGAACCGGATAGTAATTCGGGAGACTCCGACGACGAGGATGACGATGATTCTCAGGACAATTCAGTCACACGCGGGCAGGCTCCGTGGGTTGAGCCAGACGCTCTGCCGGTTGAGGGATTGCCAGTGAATGGATCCAATGACTGGGTCGTTTCCGGAGCGCACACAGTGACCGGAAAGCCGCTGCTGTCGAATGACATGCACCTCGGTCATCAGATGCCGAATCTATGGTACGAAGCGCATTTGCACTCGGGCACGCTGGATGTTGCGGGGGTAACGCTGCCCGGCATGCCCTATGTGATTGTGGGGCACAACCAGCGGATCGCGTGGGGATTTACCAACGTAGGTCCGACTGTCACCGACGTTTACATCGAGAATTTCAATGCGGAGGGTGCGTATCAGACTCCGAGCGGGTGGGTGCAGCCCAAGCATCGTGTCGAAGTCATTCACGTAAAAGGCAAGCCCGACGAGACCGTGGATGTGAAAATCACGCGTCATGGGCCGGTGATCACGGAGCTGGTTCCGGGCGAGACACGGCCTCTGGCTTTGCGTTGGACACTCTATGACGGACTGCGCATCCCGTTCTTCGAGGTGAATACGGCGCAGAACTGGGATGAATTTCAGCGTGCTTTTTCGCAGTTGGACGCGCCCGGGCAAAACGTAGTCTACGCGGATGTGGACGGGAACATTGGATATCACGCGACGGGCAAAGTTCCGATCCGCGCCGCCGGAGATGGCAGCCTGCCGGTAAGCGGAGCGGATGACGCGCACGAGTGGATCTCGTACATTCCGTTTGACAAGCTCCCCAGCATCTACAATCCGCCATCCGGAATCATTGCCACAGCCAACGGGAGAATTACGCCCGACGGGTATCTGCACTCAATCAGCATGGAGTGGGACGCTCCCTGGCGCACGGAACGCATTTATCACGTACTGGAATCGGGACGGCAGTTCTCTGCGGCAGACATGCTGGCGCTGCAGACCGACATTCATTCAGAAGCTGGGCAATTCGCGGCCGAGCGCTTTGTGTACGCCGTCGATCATGCGTCGAAGCCTTCGGCGCGGGTGAAACAAGCCGCCGAGCTGATGCGAAGCTGGGATGGACGGATGCAGGCTTCGGCGGCGGCGCCGACGATCGCCGAGAACTCGATTCTTCAGCTGCGGCGGCTGCTGCTGGAGCCAAAACTAGGAAGCGCGGTCGTTGATGCGGTGAAAGACAATGGCGTGATCAGCTGGAAAACGTACTCGTGGCAGATGCGCTCGGTTTGGCTCGAGAACATTCTGCTGCACCGGCCGAAACGATGGCTGCCCGAGAAGTATCCGAACTACGACGAACTGTTGACTGCGGCGGTAGACGCGGCGGTGAATGATCCGCAAGTGCCCAAGAATCTGACACTGTGGCGCTGGGGCGCGTTCAATGCCGTGGAGATTGAGCATCCGATCCTGGGCAAGATTCCGGTGATCAAACATTGGTCCGGACCGGGTGTGCAGGAGCAATCGGGCAGCGGGTACACGGTGAAAGCCGTGACGCGGCACCATGGACCGTCGGAGCGATTCACGGCGAACCTGGCCGACCTGGACCAGTCAACGCTGAACGTCGTCACCGGGCAAGGAGGAAATTTCCTGAGCCCTTATTACATGGATCAGTGGAAGGCATGGTACGAAGGAACAACGTTTACGCTTCCCTTCAGTGCCAGAGCAGTCGAGGCCGCCCGGACGCACCGACTGGTGTTGGAGCCAGCAAAGTAGGAGGGATCGTGGCCGCTGACACTCAGCTGTTGCGTCGTGGCCGGCAACATTTAGACTAGTCCCTGCATGTTCGCGTTGAGGACATTCTCCTGGCCCGTTTGGGCATTATTTTCATTCTTTACGGTTGGGCTTGTCACAGGTCAAGACTCCACTCCTGCGGCCCTGCCCCCCAATGCTGCCCAGACACCACCTTCAGCTTCCACTAGCAAACGCATTGTCCTTGACGATTTTATCGATTCGGTCGTGCGGCAGGAACGCCGCTTGACTGATTTGATGCGCAGTTTCAAGCCCGTCATCGAGACCTACATCCAGGAGGAAGGGTCCCAACCCCGGTTCCAGAAAGGAATCACTCCCAACGGGGATGACTACTTCCTGGGCCGTCTCGATCTGACTGGGAGTTCACCGTCCATTGTGCCATTTGCAGACGAGGAGACCTGGAATCAAGGTTCGGAGAAAGACTTTGTGCAAGACCCGCTGCCGTTCAGCCAAGTTGCGATCGCGCAGGCGTTGTTCCCCGACTTTGGCCACTTCGACCGTCAGAACTACACCTTCGAATTCGTTCGCTGGGAGGTTCTTGGAGAGGTGCGCTGCGCCGCCCTCGATGTAAGGCCCCGTGGGAGTTCCAAGACACGGGGCTTTGTGGGCCGGATCTGGGTAGAGGATCAGGACTACAGCATTGTGCGCTTCAGGGGCACCTTCACCTCGAAGGGCCTGGCAAGGCGCGCATTCCACTTCGACAGTTGGCGACTGAACACACTGGGCGCGCTGTGGATGCCTGCCTATGTCTATACCCAGGAGTCGAAGGCTGACGATGTATCCAGCCATAGGCTGTGGTTCAAGGCCCAAACTCGCGTCTGGGGCTACGATCTGCAGAACGCGGGTGATCATCGGGAGAATGCCAAACGGCTCCCCGATGGCCGGGGATGGGTGGATCCCAACCGACTGAGCCCGGCGTACGCTGCGGACGAAACGACTTACCCGCCCGAAGAGACTGTGGTGGAACGGGCGCAAGTTGCTGGACTCATCGCTCCGGACGGCGAGGTCGCCCGGATCTTGCAGACGGTGCTCAACAACCTGCTAATTACCAACAACCTGGACATTACCGATATCCGGTGCCGCGTGCTGCTTACCACTCCACTGGAATCGTTCGTGATGGGCCGCACCATTGTGCTCAGCCGCGGCCTTCTCGACGTGCTTCCCGATGAGGCGACTCTTGCCGCCGTGCTGGCGCACGAACTGGCTCACATCCTTTTGGGTCACGACGTGAGCGCGGTATACTTGACAGGCTTTGCCTTGCCCTTTCCCGATTCTCAAATCTTTGCCGCCATGTACTTCCATTTCGATCGCGCTCAGGAAGAGGACGCCGACAAAAAAGCCCTGGAACTGTTTTCGAAATCGCCATATAAAGACCAATCAGTGAACATTGGCCTCTTCTTGCAGGCGTTGGACGCCAACTCTGCGCGATTCCCAACCTTGCTGCATGGAAGCTTCAGCAACGACTTCCGGGGCGGTCATCTCGTCGGTACGCCAGCCCGGATCGACTCACCAAGGCCTGCGAAGGCAGATCGGCTGAATCAGATTTCCGCTCTGCCGCTCGGATCGCGAATCGTGGTCGATCCCTGGTCGGACCGAATTGAAATGCTCAAGAGCAAACCGGTGCCCCTAATGTCAAAGGCTGAGAAGATTCCGTTCGAAGTGACTCCGTTCTATCCTCACCTCAAGCGGCTGCACGCACCTGTGGTTGAGTGACGGCTACCCGGAAACGATCTGTTGTAAGCAGGCCCCACCGCTCGCTGGTCAAATAGCCGTGTTTGGGAGTGTGTGACGTCTCGGCGGGACGGTTTCCATCTGTCGCATTTGCGTGGTGGAGTTTGGCCCGCGCTCGAAGCGTCGCCGCGCTCAGGGCAGCTCTGTCGGCTGTCGGCATCCTGTCGGCGCCGTCAGAAGAAGTCGATCGCCTTTACGTCGCCCACATAGCCGACGATGTCGATCGACCCCTCGGGAACGTAATCGTTAATCAAGAGAACATCGGTAAGGGTGTCGTAGACGCGCAAGGAGCCACCCTCTGCCACATACTCGACGTCACGGCTGGTGAATCCCTGAAGACCATCTACGTTGCCATTGTCGGGCGGGATCAGCACTGAATTATCTGCCGTTTTGAAGATGGACAGGCAACCACGCACTTCGCCGTTGGGAAAGGTGACATTGCCGATGTTGGTGCAGTTGTACGATCCGATGAACAGCTGCCCGTTGGTGGTCATATCCATGCGCCAATGGAACCCGTCAGTGATGACCGCTCTACCGGTGACGGTCCCGGAAACCAGATCGACAATGTCGAGGCGCCCACAAATAGTAGCTCTAGTCGACTCGCCGGTGCAGGCGTTGTTGGTTGGAGGTGTTCCGGCAACGTAAAGCGTCGAGCCGTTCAAGAACGCCATGGTGGCGGCGTCAACCGGAATGGTGCTGGTAATCGTCAGGCTTGGGATATCGAAAACCGCGACGCTCGCCTGGGTTCCACCGCATTGCGGACCGCAGTTCATGATGTAAGCGGTGTTCCCATTGACCACGCCGAACACTGGCCGGTCGAAACCTGGAACGATGGCGCAGACGCTGTTCGGGGTAGTGGACAAGCAACTCAAATCGACCGGCGGCACGGCGTTGCTGGGAGTGATTACAGCCACGGAATCGGAGTCGTTGCTGAAGACCAGGAGTTGCGCACCATTCGCCGTTGCGATCACGGTCTGCGCATTGGTGACAGCAATTGTGGTGAGGACGGCGCTGGTGAAATTCATCATGTCCACTGCGCCGACGAAGGAAAAGCCGGTTCCTGTCGCAGTGGGGACGGCTGCATACCCGATTGCGGTTGTGCTGGGAAAAACCATGCTGGAAGTGGAACCCTGAAGGTGGACGTTCCCGATCCCCATCTCCTTCGTGGTGTCCACCGCGTAAACCGTGTTGCTGCTGCTATCGAAAGCTGCGGCGATGTTCCGGGATGGCGTGACCGCCATCAGGCCAGGAGAGCTTCCGGCACTGACGCGGGCGACCGGGGCGATAATGTCCAGGTAGCCGTTAATCAGCACAAGACCGCCGAAATTGTTTGTCGAAGTGACGCCCTGCGACGCCAAGACCCGCTCCGGCAGGCCGCTCGGTGGACTCTTCGGTCCACTACTGCCACAGGAAATGAAACTCAGGCTGGCCCACAATCCAACCACAAAACGAGGATGCGTCTCTTCAAACGGCAGGCTCCTAACGGCATGAAAAAAGAAGATTTAATTGCGAAATGGTGGATTATAACAGACCTCGGACGATGCTTCATTCCGGCGTCCGCACAAACCCAGCTGGGAAATGCGCTTCTTTAAGCCGAGAATGCTTTCGCGTATCTCAGTCCAGTCAAGGTCGAGATGCACGAAACGGCAGCGATCCTGTATTCTCAAAAGAACTATATGGCGGCTGATTTTCTTACCTGGATCAAGCAGTCCCCCGTGTTGTGCGACGGTGCCATGGGGACGCTGCTGTATGCCAAAGGCATCTTCATCAACCGGTCCTACGACGAGCTGAATCTTTCGCAGCCCGACCTGATTCGTGGAATTCACCACGACTACCTGCAGGCCGGAGCCGAGATTATTGAAACCAATACTTTCGGTGCCAACTCTTTCCGCTTGGGACGGCACAGCTTGGCGGACAAAGTTGGTGATATCAATCGGGCGGGGGCTCGCTTGGCCCGCGAGGCCGCCAAAAGCTTCGATGTGTGGGTTGCGGGATCGGTTGGCCCGCTCGGAACCAGAATTGAACCCCTGGGCAAAACTTCGTTTCAGGAGGCTCGCGATGCCTTCCGCCAACAGATTGAGGCATTGGCGGAAAGCGGAGTCGATCTGCTGATTCTCGAAACCTTCGGATATCTCGAAGAGATCCATCAGGCAATGCTGGCGGCACGGGACGTAAGCCCGGCGCTGCCGATCGTGGCACAGGTCACGATTGACGAGGATGGTAATTGCCTTGACGGCTCCGATCCGCAGACGTTCGTTTCCAAGCTGGAAGAGTGGGGAGCAGACGTGATCGGTTGCAACTGCAGCGTGGGTCCGGTCGCCATGCTGGACGCGATGGAACGAGTGCGAGCGGCGACCTCGCTTCCCTTGTCCGCTCAGCCCAACGCAGGAATTCCTCGCTCCGTGGATGGAAGAAATATTTATCTGTGCTCGCCGGAATACATGGCCAGCTACGCGCGGAAATTTGTCGCGGCAGGGGTGCGGCTGGTCGGCGGATGCTGCGGGACGACACCGGACCATATCCGCGTGATGAAGTCTGCGCTGCGCGTGGGCGAGGCTCGGGGAAAGGCAGCGACTACCCAAGTGACGGGCGGACAGACTCCGACCATGGCTGTACCCGCCGTTCGTCTTGAGGACCGTTCCCTGCTTGGAGCCCGCTTGGCCCGGGGCGAGTTCGTGACGATGGTTGAGATCGTCCCTCCGAAAGGGATCGACATTCGCAAAGAAATCGAGGGCGCGCGATTTGTGAAGTCAGTGGGGGTGGATGCGGTGAACATCCCCGACAGCCCACGAGCGTCGGCCCGCATGAGCAATCAGGCGCTCTCGCTACTCATCCAGCGCGAGGTTGGCATCGACGCGATTCTGCACTACACCTGCCGCGATCGAAATGTTCTGTGCATTCAGAGCGACCTGCTGGGAGCGGCCGCCGTCGGCATCAAAAATCTGATCTGCATCACCGGCGATCCGCCGAAAATGGGCAACTATCCCGACGCGACGGCGGTGTTCGACGTGGACGCCATCGGCCTGGTGAACATCGTCCACAACCTGAATCGGGGGCTTGATCTCGGAGGCAATCCGATCGGAGTTGGGACCAGCTTTGTGATCGGCGTGGGAGCCAATCCCGGGCTGACCGATCTGGATGAAGAGATTCGCAGGTTCGAGTACAAGGTTCAAGCGGGTGCGGAGTACGTGGTGACGCAACCAGTATTTGATCTGCGTCTGCTGGAGAACTTCCTGAAGCGCATCGAGCACTGCCGCATCCCGGTTGTGGCCGGGATATGGCCTTTGGTTAGCGTGCGCAATGCTGAGTTCATGAAGAATGAATTGCGCGTCTCCGTTCCCGACTCGATTCTTGAGCGCATGGCGCGGGCGCAGACTCCGGAATTGGCCCGGGCCGAGGGCGTGGCTATAGCGCGAGAAATGCTGATTGCCACACGGCAGATGGCGCAAGGAGCGCAGATCAGCGCCCCGAACGGGCGATATTCGTCGGCCGTCGATGTGTTGGAAGCACTCGGCACGAATGCCTCAGCGACACCGTCCTGAGGCTCCTGACATCATGCGCCTGATATCTGAGGAGCGCGAGACGCCGCAATTTCCATTCAGTCGAATCAGAAAATCGATATTGCGGGATTGTGTTCCGCTCTGGGAATGAACCCTTCGTAAATTTTGATGCATCTCATGAAAAAGACTGGACTCTTCTGCGGAATAGGTGCATTACAATAGATAGACGGAGCGAAAACCGTTGGCCAAGTTTGAAGAGTGCCTCCAGCGACTGGAGAAAATAGTTCAGGAACTGGAGAAGGGAGAGGTCCCTTTAGAAAAGTCTCTGACACTCTTCGAAGAAGGCATGCAGCTTTCTTCTTCCTGCCGCAAGGAACTGGAACAAGCGGAAGGAAAAGTTGAAATTCTGCTGAAGAAAAACGGGAAGCTTCAAGCCGAAGTATTCGAACCTCTGGGAGATAAGTCGATTGCACGACGTTGAGCGTGCCGCGATTCTAAAGGAGATTCGAGAATTTTAGATGTCTGTGGTGTTGTGGTCCCAGCCAACCCCGCAGCCCAACTCTACTGTCGACGCCCGCCGTTGACGACGGTTGAAGATCGGGGGAAGTATGGCTCAGAGTGTAATTGTTCTCGAAAAAGATCCCCAGCTGGCCAGGTCCCTGGCCGGGGGACTTCGTCCTCACTTTTCAGTTCACTTGACGCGCTCCCGCGAAGAATTGCGGGAAGATGTTGCCCGGAATCAGCCGGAAGCCGTCGTTCTCAATATCGAGCACTGGCTGCTTACCGATGTCGAAAACCTGCATCGCGATTTTCCCGCGCTGCCCATCGTGTGCACACACCGCATTCCTGATGAAGAAATTTGGATGGCCGCGCTTGCCGCCGGCGCCAGCGACGTCTGCCCGGCCGACGATGTGGCCAACGTGCTGACCTCGGTTTTGCGGCACATGGAACTCTCGCGGACCGCTGCAGCGTAACACACGCGTGTGCCCCATGAGGACGCCTGCGGGCGTCCTTAATTTTTTGTGCCCGACCCGGCAAGCCGGGCGCAGATCCGCAGCCTTGTTATACTCACTCCTTCATGCTCACCGAGACTCTCGAACAAGGACAGCGGCTGACGGACGCTGCGCTCGACCGGCTCATCCCCTTGGAGACGCAGCATCCGGAGTCGATCCACAAGGCGATGCGCCACAGCGTGTTTGCCGGTGGAAAACGCCTGCGGCCCGTGCTCTGCATGGAAGCGGGCCGCATGGTGGCGGGATCGTTGCCGGCGCGGATTGAAGAACTGGGCGCAGCGCTGGAAATGCTGCACACGTACTCTCTCATTCATGATGATCTTCCGGCGCTCGATAACGATGATTTGCGCCGTGGGCGTCCGACCTGCCACAAGGCGTTCGGCGAGGCCATCGCGATTCTGGCTGGAGACGCGTTGCAGACGCAGGCGTACGAAGTTCTGTCGCAGCTGAAGTGTCCGGCCGAGGCGCGGGTGCGCATTATCGAAGAGATCGCTCATGGCACGGGCACCATCGACGGGATGATCGGCGGACAAGTGGTCGATCTGGAATCGGAACACATCCGTCCGACGGCAGAGATGCTGGAGTACATTCACCGCTCCAAGACGGCCGCTCTGATCACGGCAAGCCTGGTGAGCGGAGGACTCTACGCCGGGGCGAAAGACAATGGGGTGGCGAAGCTGCGGGCTTTTGGATTGGCGATTGGTTTGGCATTCCAGATCGTGGACGACGTCCTCGACGTGACACAGACATCGGAACAATTGGGGAAGACCGCAGGAAAAGATTCTGCGTCGGAGAAGGCAACGTATCCGGCGCTGTTTGGGGTTGAAATGTCGGTTCGCCGGGCGGACGCTCTCGTGAACGACGCATTCGCAGAACTGGAAAGTTTCGGCGAGCGAGCCGAGCCGTTGAAGGAGTTGGCGCGGTTCCTGGTCGAGCGGAAGAAGTAGGCCAGCCGTCAGCAATTAGCATTTGGCATTTAGTGGGTCGGCTTTCCTGACCGGACACCTCGCGTTGGCTGAGTGCCAAGTGCTAATTGCTGATGGCGGGTGGCCCCTTATCTTGGCGCTGTGATAAAACTTAGAAACGGCGATGGAGTTCGCCATAACCGCCAGCGGCGCTGGCTGATAACTCCTACAAAATCTAGATCGCTTTTGTAGGAGAAACTCCGTCGTGAAAGACTTCCTCGCTATATCCCTCGCCGCCATCGTCGGTGCCAACCTGCGGTATCTTCTCAGTCGGTTCGCTGCGCGAGAATTTGGCCCGGTCTTCCCTTACGGCACTCTCGCCATCAACATCGTCGGCAGCTTCATTGTCGGCTTCTTCGTTATCTGGACGACCGAACGCGTGCTGGTGGATCCACGCTGGCGACTGCTGGTGGTGGTCGGCTTCTGCGGCTCGTTCACCACCTTTTCGAGCTACGCATTCGAGTCCATATCGTACTTCGAGCAAGGCCAGTGGGGACTGATGCTGGCCAACGTTTTCAGCAACAATTTGCTCTGTCTGGGCGGCGCGCTGGCCGGCATGGCGCTGGCGCGGGCACTGTGAACCTGACTGAGGCTCCTACTCTCGAAACCGCGCGGCTCAAGTTGCGTCCGTATCGCGACGACGACACCCCAGACTTGATCGCGCTCATTGGCACACGCGAAGTGGCGGCCAACTCGCTGCGCATCCCGCATCCCTACACTGAGAAGGATGCCAAGGACTTTCTCGTCAGAATTCGCAACGGTACCGAAACGCGGGCAGCGATCACACTACGCGACGATGGCCACTTGATCGGCGGTGTCGGGCTCCGGTTTGGCTTTGACCACCAGCATGCCGAACTTGGCTACTGGATTGGCGTGCCGTATTGGGGTAACGGCTACGCCACCGAAGCGGCCCGCGCCATGGTGCGCTACGGATTCGAGACGCTACAACTGCATCGCATCTTCGCTTCCCATTTCAAACATAACGCCGCGTCCGGCCGAATTCTGGTGAAGCTGGGCATGCGCCATGAGGGCTGCCAGCGCGAGCATATCCGCAAGTGGGATCAGTTTGTGGATTTGGAGTTGTACGGGCTGTTGCGACAGGAATGGCAGACTTCCAGAGAGGATCACGAGTAAAATGCCAGATACGATGGCGGTACAGGTTACCATCTATCTCAACGAAGCGGACCAGTGGCATCACCGGCCCCTGCACATGGAGATTCTGAACTACCTGCGCAAGGAAAACGTTTATGCGGCGACCGCGATCCACTGCGTCGCGGGATTTCTGGGGCGGCAGCGGGTGGAGACTTCGCATCTCGTCGAGGCTGGAGGAAAGCTGCCCGTGATCATCATCTTCGTCGACACCGACGAGCACGTGAACCGCGTGCTTCCCACGCTGAAGGAAATGGCGGCGCACCGGCTGATCGTACGTGAGAACGTGGTGTTGGAGCAGGGCAATCTCGACTGACATGTCTTCCCTTCCATCGAATTTCTCTCTGGACATTCTCGCCATCGCCGCGCACCGCGACGACGTGGAGCAAACATGCGGCGGCACTCTGTTGAAGGCCGCGCAGCGCGGGCAGCGCACCGGCATTCTCGATTTGACCCAGGGCGAGATGGGAACACGCGGAACGGCGGACGATCGCGCTCGAGAGGCTGCGGACGCGGCGAAGATCCTTGGAGTCAGTTGGAGACGCGCTCTGAATATTCCTGACGGTCGCGTCGAAAACACCTGGGAAAACCGGCTCAAGGTCGCCAGCGTGATTCGCGAGACGCGGCCGCGGGTGATTATTTTGCCTTACTGGAAAGGGCGACATCCGGACCACTACACTGCCTCGGTGCTGGGATATGAGGCCTGCTTTCTGGCCGGGCTATCCAAGCTGGATCCGCAGAAAGCACTTGGCACTCAGCACTCAGCATCCAGTCAGTCGGACCTCGGGCCTCAGACTTCGGACCTCAGTGGTACCGGTCCGCATCGGCCGTTCAAGATTATTTACGCGACTCTCTACTATGACATCCGTCCATCGTTTGTCGTCGACATTGGCGAACAGTTTGAGGGAAAGTTCGCTTCCATCCTTGCCTACAAGTCCCAATTCAGCGACCAGGAGGCGGGCAAGGACCTGTTCCCTGCCCACGACGAAATCCGTGCCCGTGTCGACGCGATGGCGCGCTTTTACGGGATGCTCAGCGGCGTTAGCCACGCCGAACCCTTCCTGCAGAAAGAAGTCGGACTCGTCGACGACCTATTGGCGATTCCGGTCAAATCCATTTAGCATTGCAGCACCTAATCACTTTCACAGGAGCGCTCTCAAACATGGTTCGTTCCGGCTTTACTCTCATTGCCGCACTCGTACTCGCCGCTACCGCCGCAGCCCAGGCGGGAACGTGGCAGATCGACCCCAATCATTCTGCCGCGCAATTTTCGGTGCGCCACCTTGGCGTGTCGACGGTGCGGGGCGCATTCACGAAGGTTAGTGGATCGGCGAAGCATGATCCGTCGGACCTGTCGAAAGATTCGCTCGACGCCACGATCGATGCGTCTTCGGTAGACACGCGCGTGGAAATGCGCGACAAGGACATACGCAGCCCGCATTTCCTTGAAGTAGAGAAATACCCCACCATTACGTTTCATTCCAAGTCGGCGAAAGTCGCCGGACCGGGGAAATTGCAAATCACCGGCGACCTGACGATCCACGGGGTGACCAAGGAAGTCGTGCTCGATGTGGACGGGCCGACGGCGCCGATCAAAGATCCGTGGGGCAACCAGCGCATCGGCGCATCGGCGACGACCAAGATCACACGCCAGGATTTTGGGATCAGTGCGGCTCCCGGTGTCGTGGGAGACGAGATCGTCATCACGATTGACACGGAATTGATCCAGCCTCAGCCGAAGTAAGGCGGGCCGTCGGGTGGACGACGAGGCCGTTCCAACTTGAGGGGGCCGACAACACCAAGGTCCCCTCCACTCCGCTAATCTTTCCCTTCGGGAAAGATTAGCTCCGGTCGGGATGACAGAGTTCGATATATGCCGAGTGGTGGCGGCTATTTCTTCAAGGCTACGGCCAAGCCGTCACGGATCGGCAAAATGGTCGTGTAAAATTCGTTCGCGCCGTAGAGCTTGCGATTGAACTCGAGTATGGCCTTCGTCTTCGCATCGGTAGGATTTTTCTCCGCCACGCGTCCGCTCCACAGCACATTATCCGTGATGAACAAGCCGCCCTTGCGCAGGCGCGGCGACACCAGGCGCAGCACGCGCGGGTAGTCTTCTTTATCGACATCGTTGAAGATGATGTCGAATTCCTGCTTCTGCTCCGAAAGAAACTCCAATGCATCGCCGGTATGTAGGGTGATCTGGTTCGAAACTCCGGCTCGTTGAAAATAGCCGCGGGCTCTTTGCGCATTCTTGGAGTCGCCGTCTGTGTAGATGACGCGGCCTTTGTTGCCAACCGCTTGCGCCCACCAGATTGTGGAATATCCGATGGCGGAGCCCAATTCGAACACGGTGCGTGCGTTGATCATCAGCGCGAGTTGTTGCAGAACCCGTGCCACAGCCGGACCGACGATGGGAACGTGGTGCTCGGTGGCATAGTCCTCCATCTCGGCCAGCACTTCCTCGCGCTTGGGCAGCATCGAATAGAGGTAGTCATCGACCGGGCCGGCGGTGGTGAAGTTGTAATGCCTCCAGCTTGCGGCACTCTGCTTTTTCTTGCTCTGCGTCACAGTCTTTCCTTTCGAGGTCAAGTCTTTGTCAGCCGCCAATCGTCACGCCCGGCTTCATTTCTTGCACTTCAACGTTCGGAATCAGTTTCTGCAGCGCGCCGGGAGTTCCCGTCAGCGCGGGAAAGGTTCCGAAGTGCATGGGGATGACGGTTTTCGGCTTCAGCAGGTTGACCGCGTAAGCGGCCTCGCGCGGCCCCATGGTGAAAAGATCGCCCATGGGAATCATGGCGATTTCGGGTGAGTACAGCTCGCGGATGATCGCCATGTCGCCGAACACGTTCGTGTCTCCGGCGTGGTAGATTTTCACGCCATTTTCAAATTCGATGACATAGCCGCAGGCCTCGCCGCCGTAGACGATCTCGTCACCGTCCTGGATGCCGCAGGAGTGGTCGGCGTGAACCATGGTCACTTTGATGTCACCGACACTCTGCGTTCCGCCTTTGTTCATCGGCGAAATCTGTCTTGCACCCTTCTTCGCCAGCCACAAGCATAATTCGTAAATTCCAACAACGAGAGGGTTATGCTTTTTGACGATCTCGACTGCATCGCCAATGTGGTCTCCATGGCCATGGGTGCAGAGCAGAACATCGACCTTCTTCACTTTCTTTTCGGCCTCGGGGCACATGGGATTGCCCATGATCCAAGGATCAATGATGACCGTCTTGCCCGCAGGAGTCTCCATGCGGAAAGTAGAATGGCCCAACCACGTAAGTTTGACGCCTTTCAGATTCATACTGGTTAGCTCCCGGGCTCTTACCTTCTAGCTTCGAGCTTTTAGCTCCTAGCTAATGACGCTTCGAAGAAGATTCGAATGGGCCTTTTCGCGAATCGGCTCTCATAGTTTAATATCAAACGCCATGGCCGAACTCAAGGTGCTGATTCCCCGCGAGGACATTGCCAGACGTGTGAGCGAACTGGGCGCGCAGATCACCAAGGACTTTGCCGGGCAATCGATCATTTTCGTCGGCGTGCTCAAAGGCGCGGCGATTTTTCTTTCCGATCTGGCGCGGCAGGTTGGTCTCGATTGCACCTTCGATTTCATTGGAGTCTCCAGCTACGGCAACCGTCCCACTCCAACCCAGGAACTGAAGAGCGGGTGGGACTCGACGGGCGAAGTGAAACTGACCAAGGATGTCGATCAGTCCATGAAAGACAAGAACGTGATTGTGGTCGAGGACATTCTCGACACCGGGCTGACGCTGACGGTTCTCAAGAAGCTGCTCTTGGCGCACCAGCCGCGCACTTTGAAGATCGCCGCACTGCTTGATAAGCCTTCCCGGCGGAAGTTGCCGCTCGAAGGCGACTATGTGGGCTTCAAAATTCCGGATGAATTCGTTGTCGGCTACGGGCTCGACCATGCGGAGAAGTACCGCAATCTTGCCGACATTTGTATCGTGCCCAGAGAATAATGCCGCTGATTGCCGCGCCTGACGACGGGATTCAGGCTTCGATGCGGCGTATCTGAGGACGAAAGGCGGGCAGCGCGGCTGCTATCATACCAACGAATGGGTTCTGTCATTTCTAAACCCGATCGCTTACCGGTCGAGTCGCTGCTGCTCGATGTAGCGGACGTGTTGGCCACCTCGCTCGATTTGGACACCACGGTGCGCCGCGTCGCCGAGGTCGTCCGCAAAGTCATCGACTACGAAATCTTCGCGATCCTGCTGCTGAACGAGAAGACGCAGGACCTGCGCTTCCGGTTCCAGGTAGGATATCCCCCGGAATTTACCGAGCGGAGCCGAATCAAAGTCGGCGAGGGCGTGACTGGACAAGCCGCCCAACTGCGGCAGGCGGTTCTGATCGACGACGTGACTCAGGATCCGCGCTATATCGAGGCAGTTCCCCATGTGCGCTCCGAACTAGCCATACCGTTGATCACGAAAAACCGGGTGATCGGTGTGATCGACCTCGAAGCGCGCGAGCCCGGCTATTTTAACGAGGAGCACGTCCGCGTGCTGACGCTGGTGGCATCGCGTATGGCGGCGGGCATCGAAAATGCTCAGCTCTATACACGGACGACTAAGCAGGCGCGCATCCTGCTTCTGTTGAACGAAATCGCGAGAGAACTCACGTCGATTTTGAATCTTGACGAATTGTTGGGACGAATTGCGGAGCTGGTGCGGCGGTTGATCGATTACCAGATGTTCAGCATCCTGCTGCTCGATTCTTCCGCCGAGAAACTGCAACATCGGTTTTCTCTGCGCTTCAACGAGAATATCCACCTGAAGCACGAGATCCCACTGGGGCGAGGACTGGTCGGCTCAGCGGCCGAGACCAAGCAAGCGATACTCGTACCCGATGTCACGAAAGATGCGCGTTACGTCCAGGCGAATCCGGAAACGCGCTCCGAACTGGCAGTCCCTCTGGTCTATAAAGGCAAAGTGATTGGCGTGCTCGATCTGGAACACACACGCCGCGGATTCTTTACCGAAGAGCATCAGCGCACGATGACCACTCTCGCGGCGCAGATCGCGATTGCGATCGAGAACGCGCGGCTGTACGAAGAGATCGAGCGGCAAGAGCGGCGACTGGAGCGCGACCTGGCGCTGGCGCGTGAGTTACAGGGACGACTGCTGCCCCAGACTAATCCGAAGATGGCGCACTTGGACCTGGCGGCGAAATTTGTTCCCGCCCGGGCCATTGGCGGCGACCTGTACGACTTCATTCCGTATTCGATGTCGCGCCTCGGAATTGTCATTGGCGACGTCAGCGGCAAAGGCGCTCCGGCTGCGATTTACGCGGCACTGGTCAGCGGAATCATCCGGTCGCACGCGCCGATCGAACCGGGATCTGCGGAAATGCTTTCTGCTGTGAATTTGTCGCTGGCTGAGCGCCGCATCGAAGCGCAATTTGTTTCGATCATTTATGCCGTTTGGGACGATGAGCACCGAACGCTGACGGTCGCGAACTCCGGACTTCCCCGCCCCATTTACGTTCACGGCGGCAAGAACGAAGTCGTGGAGGCTACAGGGTTGCCGCTCGGCCTGTTCGACGAAGCGGACTACGATGAGTTCAAATTTCGGATGAAGCCTGGAGATATGTTTGTATTCTTCAGCGACGGCATTCTCGACGCGCGTAACCGCAAAGGCGAATTGTTCGGGCGTGGCCGGGTGGAAAAAATCGTTGCCGAATGCGGTGGGACGTCTGCCAGTTGCGTTGTTGATTCGCTATTCAAAGCCGCGGCAGAGCACTCTGCAGGCGTGGAAACATTCGATGATCAAACCGTCGTGGCCATCAAGGTACATGGCGGCGCGCACACCTCCCACAAGAAAAAATGATCTCTCGGAGTCAGAGCCCAGTAGCGCGTCGTCCAGGATTTGTCTTTGTCTACCGCGAGACGAAACGCGGCGCCCCGCACGGGAGCGGCCCGTTTGTCCTGTACTGCGAAAACATCTCCCTGCAGAAGCTGGCAGCGAAGTACGGCACGCCGCTCTACGTCTACTCGGCAGCCATGATTCGCGAGCGCTATGACGCCTTTGACCATGCCTTTCACGGGGTGCCCCATACGATTTGCTATTCCGTGAAAGCGAATTCGAACCTGGCCATTCTGCGAATGTTGGCAAAGAAGGGATGCGGGTTCGACGTGGTTTCCGCCGGGGAACTGGAACGCGTTCTGATCGCAGAGCGTAAGGCCGCGAAAAAGGTCGTCTTCTCGGGTGTCGGCAAGACCCGCGAAGAATTGGCGGCTGCGTTGAAGGCGGGAATTATGCTCTTCAACGTCGAGAGCGAATCGGAATTATCCGCTCTCGCCGAGTGCACCGCCCGACAGCGCAAGACAGCGCCCGTGGCGTTGCGGGTGAATCCAGATGTCGCCGCCGAGACACATCCGTATATTTCTACCGGCCTGCGCAAGCATAAGTTCGGCGTACCAATCCGTGAGGCTCGTGCACTCTACTCCAAAGCTTCGAACGCGCCCTATCTCAAGGTGTGCGGAGTCAGCGTTCACATCGGCTCTCAGATCACGGATGTCGCGCCATTCGGCGAAGCCATGAGCCGCGTGGGCGATCTCGTTCGCGAACTGCGCGTTGACGGGCACCGCATCGACTACATTGACGCGGGCGGTGGACTCGGCATCGATTATGAGAAACCGAGTGTTCTCGATTTTCCCGCCGCAGTGGCCGCCTACGCGCGGTCACTGGCCACCCCGTTGCGAGAGCTGAATGTGCGCCTGTTGCTTGAACCGGGCCGCTCGATCATCGGACCTGCTGGTGTTTTGGTCACGACAGTGGTCTACCGCAAAGGAAACGACGGCAAGCGATTTCTCGTCGTAGACGCCGCAATGAATGACCTGATCCGCCCGGCGCTGTATGGCGCCTATCACGAGATCGTTCCGGTCACTCAAAATGGTGCTTCTGCAGCGAAACTGGAAGTCACGGACGTCGTCGGTCCGGTCTGCGAGACCGGCGACTTCTTCGCGCGCGACCGCGAATTGCCCGCGGTGGATGAAGGAAGTCTGCTTGCGATCCTGGATGCAGGCGCGTACGGAATGGTCTTGTCGTCAAACTACAACACGCGTCCACGTCCGGCGGAAGTGCTGGTGACGGGGAAGGCGGCGAAGGTAATCCGCCGACGCGAAAAAGTGTCAGACCTGCTGCGCGCCGAGCTGTGATTCACCTTTCCCAAGCCTCCGAAGAAGCCGGCTTGGTGTCAGTGAAGCTCAAGACGGAAGTGTCGAATGTGGATCTGGGATCGGCGGACATGGTTTACGTTTCGCCGGAGGACGGTGAAGACGGAGTTGGGCGGATCGATCTTTTTGCAAAGAAAAGTCAAAGACGTCGGACAGGAGTGTCCGACCCACACCAGCCGCGCCGGTGCCCAGTTCAGTTCTGCCGCTCTCCCCACTTCAGTTTCGTGCGCAGCACGTGGAAGAAATCCGATCCCGTACGGAATAGATTCACATGATGCTCTGACCGCCGGCAGCGCACGCGGTCACCATCCCGCAAATCTAAACCCGGTTGCCCATCCAAGCTCAGATAGGCGACTTCTTCCTCGCTGCGCAGTACGATTTCAATTTCGACGGAATCGGGCACTACCAGCGGCCGGTGCGTCAGGGAATGCGGCGCTACCGGCGTAATTACAAAGGCGGCGACGGTCGGCATCAAAACGGGGCCGCCGGCTGACAGCGAATATGCTGTCGACCCCGTCGGAGTGGCCACGATCATGCCGTCCGCCCGGTAGCTGGCGACGAATGCCTTGTCGATGTGCAGGTCGTAGGTATTGAGGCGGGCGAGCGCCGTCTTGTTCACGACCGCGTCATTGAACACCAGGTAGCTGCCGCGCACTGAGTTTCCGCGCAACAAATCGACATGCATCAGCGAACGATGCTCAACCGCAGCTCGTCCCTCCGCGATCGCTTCGAGCATGGAGTAGAGCGACGGCAGCGGCACTTCCGTCAGAAACCCGAGCGACCCGAGGTTCACTCCAAGCAGCGGAACATCCACCGCCGCTGTAACTCTAGCGGCAGACAACAACGTTCCGTCGCCGCCCAGGACGATCACCAGATCGAGCGCCCGCGCCGACATTTCGGCGCGCGGTACGACTTCCTGCGTCGCAGTGTACTTCGCCGTCTCTACATCCACGACAACCTGGTACCCATGCTCGTTCAACCATGTGAAGAGCCCGGGAAGAATCTGCGCAACCTCTGGGCGATCGGGCCGAGCAATAATAGCTGCGGTTTTCTGGGACGATGCTAGCGGACTGGCCATAGGGAAAAGGAGATTGTACAGAACTTCAAGGTCTCACTACAGAGAAGGTGTCCTCGTATAGCGCATCCACTAGCGGAACGATGCGGGTGCAGCCGAGGCGCTCTGTAACCTCCGTGCCCCCTACGGTAAAGCGTTTCCCCGCGGCCGCAACTTTACCGGCCCCTCTCAACTCTGCTATAACCCGCTCAGGTCAGAATTTTTCCCGAGCGCACAAGCCCTGAAGAGCCCGCCTCCCACTCTCGTCCCAGCCTTCGCAGATCAGGACAGAACTTTCGCCTCGGCCTTCGCAGTTCTGGAGGAAGCCATTTCCGCGCGCGCTTTCCCCGCCGCGTCGATCGCGGTCACGCGCCAAGATAGTCTCGTCGCGCTCAAGGCCTTCGGTAGTTTCACGCACGCGACTCCTGAGGACTACGGTGAATCGGGTGCCGCATCGTTCTCGCGCAGTTTGCGAGGGGGTGGGGACTTTAACGTTCCGGTTACGCCAGCCACTCTCTTCGACCTGGCCTCCCTCACGAAACCGATCGCCACGACGACCATGGCGATGCTCCTCTACGAACGCGGCCTCCTTGAACTCGACGCGCCCGTGAACGGCGTCGTCCCCGAATTCCTGTCATCAGCAATTGGAGGGCCCGATTCCCGCCGCGGCGACGTCACTTTTCACATGCTCCTCGCCCACTCTTCAGGACTGCCAGCGTACGAGAAGTTGTTCCTTAAAGCATCCTCGCGCGATGCTCTTTTGCAACAGGTCTTCGCCATGCCGCTTGCGGCTGATCCCGGTGTACGCGCCGAATACAGCGATGTCGGATTCATTCTCCTCGGTACGGCCGTCGAGCGCCTGGCCGGAGAATCTCTCGACATTTTCTGCCAGCATGAGGTCTTCGGTCCCCTTGGGATGGTGAACACAGCGTTCAATCCCCCTAAGGAACTGCGCCACAAGATTCCGCCCACAGCGGATGAGCGGTCAGAAGGATGTGGCGGGGGCGCCCCCGCCCGCGAAAACAGGACGTCTTCACCACAGTCTGGCGTAAGCCAAACTCGCAGCACCTTCCGCAAGAAAATCATTCAAGGCGAAGTGCAGGATGAAAGCGCCTACGTCCTCGGTGGCGCGGCCGGACACGCAGGCCTCTTCTCCACTGCCGGAGACCAAGCCCGCTTCGCCCACGCCATACTGCACGGAGGACACCCCATCCTCCGCCCCGAAACGGTTGCGCTCTTCACGCGCCGTGAAGCATCGCCTTCCGGCACATCGCGCACCCTCGGATGGGACACTCCCTCCGCTCCCTCGCAATCCGGAAAATATTTTAGCCCACGATCCTACGGCCATCTCGGCTACACCGGAACCTCACTGTGGATCGATCCGGACCGCCAGCTTTCGATAACCTTGTTGACGAACCGTACCTGGCCCGACTGTTCAAATCTAGCCATCAAGCAAATCCGCCCGAAATTCCACGACGCCGTCTTCGAATCTCTTGGCGAACCGGCTTAGCAAACTCGCGGACGCGACGAGTTCATCTCATCACTGCACGGACAATACCGGAGCGAATAGAATGATTGGCTTTGCAGATACCACGAAAGGCGCACGACTTGACCCAACCCCGTAAAGCGAAATCCGATCTCCGCGGCCTTCCGACTGAACAAATTCTTCCCGCCGACGTTGACCTTGACCGGATGTCGTCGCTCGAAATTGTTCGCCTCATCAACCAGGAAGACGCCGCCGTCGCCGCCGCAGTCGAACGCGCTCTCCCGCAGATCGCCCGCGCCATTGACGTCATTGTCGCGGGACTCCGGCAGGGCGGCCACCTCATCTACGTAGGAGCTGGTACCAGCGGCCGCCTCGGCGCTCTCGACGCCTCCGAAATCCCGCCCACGTTCAACACCAATCCCCGCACCGTGCAATACATCATGGCTGGAGGCGCTAGAGCCCTCGCCGCTTCCACCGAGGCCAGCGAAGACGACACGGAACTCGCCGTCAGCGAAATGAAAAAGCGCAAGCCCGGCAAACACGACATCATTCTCGGCATCGCCAGCAGCGGCCGCACTCCCTTCACCATCGCTGCTGTGGAATACGCCCGTCATCGCGGAGCCCACACGATTGCCCTGACATGCAACCGCAACTCTCCCCTCGAGCGCGCTTCCGATTTCGCTATCGTCACCGAGGTGGGCGCCGAAGTTCTCGCCGGATCTTCCCGCATGAAAGCCGGTACCGCCCACAAAATGGTTCTCAATATGATTTCCACCGGAGCCATGGCCCGCTTGGGATACGTCTATGGAAACCTCATGGTGAACGTCTGGACCAAGAACGAGAAGCTCGTCCAGCGCGCCATTCGCATCCTCGAACAAGCCACCGGAGCCAATTACGACGCAGCCCGCCAAGCCCTCCAAACCAGCGGGAATCGCACCCCGGTCGCCGTCGTGATGCTCGCTGCAGGCGTAAGCCGCTCACAAGCAGCCGCTGCTCTGAAAAACTCCAAAGGCCACGTCCGCCACGCCATCGCGATCGCGAAAAACTAGCGAACAGGAAACGAAGCGGGTGCCCCATTCTAGCCGCGTCGTTTGCGGCTAGAGTGGGGACTTTGACTTCCTCCCGACCGTTGGACGTAGTCCTGCCGTTCCGTCGCAGTCAACATTTCCCGGCCGTTGGCACATTACAATCTTCGCAAGGATTCATTCATGGATAAATTCGTCATCCGCGGCGGCGAGCCGCTTTTGGGCACGGTCCGCGTCAGCGGCGCAAAGAACGCAGCGCTTCCCTGCATGGCAGCCGCGCTTCTGACTGATCAGCCGGTCATCCTCGAAAACATTCCGCAAGTCCGCGACATTCAGACCACGCGCAATCTTCTCGCCGCTATGGGCGCCGAAGTCGAACTCGGCTACGGACGCGCGCAGCACCGCACCACCATCCACTGCGCGACACTCGCGGCCCCCGAAGCGTCCTATGAATTGGTGAAGACCATGCGCGCCTCCACGCTGGTTCTCGGCCCGCTCGTGGCCCGTTGCGGCCACGCCCGCGTCTCGCTCCCCGGCGGCTGCGCCATCGGAGCTCGCCCCATCGACCTTCACATCAAGGGACTCGAGCGGCTCGGCGCGAAAATCACGCAAGACCACGGCTACGTCGAAGCCACGACCAACCGTCTGAAAGGCGCCGAAATCGTTTTCGACAAGATCACCGTTACCGGCACCGAAGACTTGCTCATGGCCGCGACTCTCGCCGAGGGTGAAACCGTCCTGCAGAACTGCGCCCGCGAACCTGAAGTCGCCGACCTCGCGGACCTGCTCAACAAAATGGGCGCCAAGATCGAAGGCGCGGGCACGCCGACCATCCGCGTGAAAGGCGTGAGCAAGCTCAAAGGCGCGAAGCACCGCATCATTCCTGACCGCATCGAGGCTGGTACCTACATCATTGCTGGAGCCATGACCGGTGGAGACCTCAACATTGCCGGATGCGATCCGTCGCACCTTAACGCTCTGCTCAGCAAGCTGCACGAAGTCGGTGTGAAAACCAAAGCCACCACCGACTCTGTCCGCGTAATGGGGGACAATCCCTTCACCGCCGCCGACATGTCCACCGAAGAGCACCCCGGATTTCCCACCGACTGCCAGGCACAGTTCATGGCGCTGGCCACGCAGGCCGAGGGTACATCGATCATCACGGAAAATATTTTCGAGAACCGTTTCATGCACGCGCAGGAACTGGTGCGCATGGGCGCCAACATCAAGATTGAAGGACGCCGCGCCGTCGTCCGCGGCAAGACTCCGCTCAGCGCCGCCGCCGTTCTGGCCAGCGATCTGCGCGCCTCCGCTTCGCTTGTTCTTGCCGCTCTGGTTGCCGATGGCGAGACGATTATCGACCGCGTCTACCACATCGACCGCGGCTACGAACACATCGAAGAAAAATTAAAGGGAGTCGGCGCCCAAATCCGCCGCATCGGAGAGATGTTCCCCAAAAAAGCCGCCGCGACCAGGAATTAATCACAGAGAAAAGGGCTCACAGAGAACTCGTTACTACTCCCTGGTCAGTCGCTCAATCAACTCCCGATGCTGCGAATATCTCGCGGCTAACATCTCCCGCTTCCCCATCTCAAAATCTTCAAAATCAAACCCTGGCGCGACTGTGCATCCCACCAGCGCCCATCCCTTCCAGTCTGCAATGTGCGACGCAAACCAGCATCCCGCCGGAACCACTGCCTGAAATACTTGCGCTGCCTTAGGATCGTTTCCCAACACAATCGACGAATGTTCCGCCGAAGGCGAAATCACATGCACGACCAGCGCCTCTCCGGCATAAAAGTGCCAGACCTCATCCGACCGCAGCCGGTGAAATGCTGAAAAGCTCTTCCCTTCGAGCAGAAAATAAATTGCCGTCGACGCGGGCCGCGCCCCACCAAACCCCGGGAGCGCTTCCCGCGCTATCACCAACTCCGAACGGTATGTCTGCCGGAAATATCCGCCCTCTGGATGTGGCTCCAGCCGCAACTTCTCAATCCAGTACCGAGCCGTCTTCTCGATCGACTCCTGATCTTGCTCCGCGCTCGACATAAGCATCCCAGCCTAACCGAATGCCGCTAAAGAGTCGAAGGCTGCGAATAGCAAGGCCGGACAGGTGTCTCCCCGTCCGGCCTCGTTTCCAGGAACTCAAAAGCAACTCAGTGCCAGTTGAACCAGTAGAACAGCATGGTCGTGCTGCCCGACGGATAAACTCCCGACAGCAGATCGCTGCCGTTATACATGAAGATCTGCTGGTTGTTGGCGCCGTTATAAGTGATCCACGAGCCGGTCGGTTTCTCCGCGTACGCGGCGTACATGTAGCTGTAGCTGTAGTCCGCAAGGTCGGGCAGCGAACCGCCCACGGTGGGTCGCTCCATGATCCATTCCGCTTCCGATCCACCGATATTGGTTTGCGCAATGTTCGTGCAGGCCCCAAAGAGATTGAACCCTCGGCAGTTGTACACCGTCGTGTACTCGCCCCGCGAAACGTCTTCCACAAACGCAATCGCATACAGGCCCGATAGCGTCGGACTCGACCCGGAGTTTCCCACCCACACTTCGGTGAACATCAGATCGCCCGGCGCCACCGAGAAGTTGGGAAGCACCTGCTCGGTGCCTTGGGGCGGAAGGAATTCCGTCCACGCGTAGTAGTTGTAGAAATCGAAGTGGATCCCGATGATATCAATGTCCTGGACCTCCTGCTCCGTTCCCGCTTGCCACAGATCGCTGGTGCCGTCGCCGTCCAGGCCGATCCAGTACGCCGAGTACGTGTGCGCGTTCGTCTCGTAATACACCGTCGGAACATACCACTCGCCCTCGACCAGATCGTAGGCTCCAGACGAGCCCCGCAACTCGAACCCGCTCCAGTTGCCGCTGGTCTCATAGTTGCTCGCCTTCACCGGCTTCACGTGCCGGACTTCCTCACGTGCCACCTGTCTCGCATCCACCAGCCGCGACGGCTTGGTCACAGCCTTCATCCAGGCTGCAAAGGCTTCAGGAGCCTGCTTCGCATCGGGCCTGATCGGATAACCGCGCTTGGCGATCTCATCGCTCGAAAGATTCGTGGCGTCCGCCTTCGTCAGCGCGGGACGAATCACATCTCCCGGCTGGGGTGTACGCACCTCAGCCTGCGGAGCCGGCATATCAGCGGTCGGAACGGAATTCGCCCGCAGTTCCAGGGCGAAGGTGCTCGTCTTGCCCGCCGCCGTGCAGTCCACGGCAAATTGCGCAGTCTGGTCGGATTCCGCGGATGGACTCACCTGAAAGCGAATCTTGCCTTCATCGTCGGCAAATGTCTTGAACGAGTGTCCTGCTGCTTTGTCTCCCTCCGGGTGCAGAACGCAGGTGGCTTGCGGAAGTGTTGTCATGATGATCCGGGAAGACGCGTTGGGAGCAACCGTGAAACGAACCGGCTCGCTCGAATTCGATGCTGCGGTGTTCTGGGCAAAGCCCTGCGGCGCGCCGATCAACATCGAACCGATCAGAGCGACACAAGGGCTGAAACGAATGCACTTCATAACTCCTCCTAGAGTTGTTGTGTGGTGTAGCGAGACAACCGACGGCGTTGCCGCAGACTCTACGAGGCCTTACACCACGCAGTCTCCGGAGGGGGATCCCGACGCCAATTCCGGGACCTCACTGTCCATACGATGGTGTGCGCCGCAAGGAAATCGTTTCGAGGGATTCGTGTGGAAACCGCAAGCGGCAGCTGGGTGGGGGTCACGGTCCGCTGTCGACCGTGCGATCTGCCGCCTCATTCGATTTTTAAGCCAGCGGGAACAGATTTGAGGGGAGGCCCAGAATCACACTCCCGGCCGAAACGTTTTCGTGCCTTGCCGCACTATCCTGAATAGAAGGCGAGCGAGCTCCCCACGTACCAGGATTGCTTCACATCGAGGGACTGACTTTCTGCACGGAACTGCCCGCCCTTACCCACTCGCCGACCGCCGCCTGAAACGCGAGTGGAATCCCACCTGCCAGGTTCACCAACCTCGTCGCGGGAAGCCCCGCTCTTGCATCCTCTGCAAGGGCGGGGAGCACTTTCTTTCCTCTTACTTTCTCAGCGCGGGATATTTCTCGTCAGAAGTCCCAGAACTGGCAGGAGCATCATCACCACGAAAATCGCACCAAGCGTCCAGTTGAGCCATTTCTTCGGATGATTCACCCAATAGCACAGGATGACCGACAGGAATAGCGCCTGCGGGACGACCTCAATCCATCCCCGCATCTGCCCCAACGGCGGCGCCGTCGTATAAATCATCCCCTCGAGCGAGGCTGGAGCCGGGCCAAACGTCCCTAGGATTCCCAATGCCACTAGCAACCACCACATCACCAGCCAGCCGCGCTTGGTGCCAAACAACACGCTTCGCAGCGGATAGAATGCCAGCGCAAATATCAATCCGCGAAGAGGTTGAAATAGCGGCCCCGCCATCACCCACGGATCGTTCAATTGCCGCATCCAGCACGCCACTTCTGGGCGTGCGAACGCTTCCTTGTAATGCAGCGCCGTGGCCGCGAAAATTCCCATGCAGAAATAAGTGATCGTCTGAGTCACTGCGGTCTTGGCAAACAAACTGCCGAAACCGGGGCCAGGGCTGTCGAGCGCCGGAGCGCCCATCGCTTCTACGGTCATGAATTGTGCTCCAGTAGGACGGTATTGCCGATCAGAGAAGTCTTGACCCGGCGCGGACGAGCCTATCGCTCCGCGTCCCGAGAATCAAGGACCGTAATCACATTCGCTTGCTCTCAGGAAGATTGGGCGAAGGGCCCGCCGCGCTAGAACATTGATTTATCCAGACTGGGAAACAACATTCGTGCCTTCAAAAAAAGGCACGTGATGAAGAAGATGGAGATTCCACAGGCAAACAGAGCGCCGAAGCCAAAAAGCACCGGAGATCACGGGGCTGGTTGGCGCCGTGTCCTCGGTGCTTCTTCTGGCCAAAAACTTACTTCACTAAAATCTTCGTGCCGGTGTCATCCAGTTTGCCTTGCACCCGGACGCGCTTGCCGTCGAACTTCTTTACTTCGTCCTGATGGTCGATGTCATAAGTCTTGCCGGTATCATCCTTCAGCATGTACTTGTCGCCGGTCTTCACGACTGTGCCCGAGAAAGTCTGCGTATCAGAAGCGGGCGCGGTGGCATTTGAGTCGGGCGCTTGCGCCTGATCCGGAGTCTGCGCGGACGGCGGCGGAGCCGGTTGCTGCGTCTGCTGGCTGGGCGGGGTGTCCGGCGTCTGAGTGGGTTGTGTTTGCTGCTCGGGCGGAGTCGACGGCGTCATCTGGGCACGGAGCGCGCTGCCCCAGGAGATCATGCCGAGTGCGACTGCCAATGTGGCGAGAAATGAAAGAGACCGAAGCTTTGTTTTCACTAAATCCTCCAGGAGCCAAGCGGCTCTTGGCAGTGTTCAGCAAATTCTTTGCCATTAAATTCTGATTGGCGCGGTACAATCGGCACCTCCATTGCAACCGCAAGGCTTAGCTGAATTCTCTCGGACCTTCCTTTGCTCCCCTCAGGAATATTTTTTTTCTGCATACGGGAGATGCTGTAGCCGGGGAGTGGGGATATGCGACGACTGCCAGGGTTGACTGGAATTCTTTTCTTTCCGGTGAGCAAGAAATGCCTTCCCATAATCCCGAGGCCACTGCAGCGTCGCGTACTCGGCCTTGGCTCGCTTCAGAATGGGGATGCGGGGATCGGCATCTTTCCAGAGTGCGAGGAGATCGTGGTAGGCAGCGATCCTGCCGATCATTATGGGGGATGCTCGAAGTCGCCACATCTTACGAGTGCTCAAAGCGTGAGTCAACGAACGCTGACGGTTCCTATCCCAACCGCGAAGTCCCTATGTTTCTCCGTGTCCCCTGTAGTTCGTGATCTTCAACGGAGGGTTCAGGCCAAAGCAAAAGGGCTGCAATGTTCTGCAGCCCTTCCTGGTTTGATCCGTGTAAATCAGTGGCTAAAAGCTTAGTGCCGCCCTCCGCCGCCACCGCCGTGACGTCCACCGCCTCCGCCACCACCGTGACGCCCACCCCGACCTCGGCCCCGTCCACCACCACCGCCGCCCGGACGCCCGCCGCGACCACGATCTCCGCCGCGATCTCCACCCCGCGGACGATCTCCTCCGCCGCCACCGGCACTCACATGAGGTGGCCCATCGCGGTTGAAGTTCGGCTCATTCTCCGCTGGCTCATCGGGAAAATCCCCGCCGCCCTCAATTACCAACGAACCAGTCATTTCCGGTTCGCCGTCACCTGACGGTACCGCCGCGGCAACCGGAGGCGCTTCCCCGCCACCCATCTTCGCGCGCTGCTCTTTCAGAATCGCCTTGCGCGACAGACGGATGCGGTTCCCTTCCACCGCCAGCACCTTTACCAGCACCTGGTCACCTTCCTTCAGTTCGTCGCGAACATCCGCAATGCGATGCTCCGCCACTTCGCTGATGTGCAACAGACCGTCGGTTCCCGGCAGAATTTCGACGAACGCGCCGAAATCCGCCAGCCGTGTCACCTTGCCCAGATAGGTCTTCCCTACTTCGGCCGTCGCCGTGATGTCGCCGATAATCTGCAAGGCCTTCGCCGCCGATGCCTGATCGCTCGACGCCACCTTCACCAGGCCGGAATCTTCCACATCGATCTTCACTCCAGTCTGCTCCACGATCGAGCGAATCATCTTTCCGCCCGGCCCGATCAGATCGCGAATCTTGTCGACTGGGATCTGCACCGTGTAGAAGCGCGGCGCGTAGTCGGAAATTTTCTCGCGTCCCGACGGCAGCACTTCTTCCATCTTGCCGAGGATATGCATCCGTCCCCGCTGCGCCTGCGCCAGCGCCTCGCGCATAATCTGCGCGGTGATGCCGGCAACTTTAATGTCCATCTGCAGCGCCGTAATCCCGTCTCGCGTTCCGGCAACCTTAAAGTCCATGTCGCCGTAATGATCTTCGGCGCCTGCAATGTCGGTCAGGATGGCGTACTGATCGCCTTCCTTCACCAGTCCCATCGCCACTCCGGCCACCGGCGCCTTCAGCGGAACGCCCGCATCCATCAGCGCAATCGATGCTCCGCAGATGGTCGCCATCGACGAGGACCCGTTCGACTCCAGAATGTCGGAAACTACGCGCATCGCGTACGGCCACTTCTCTTCCGTCGGAAGCACGGCCGAAACCGCCCGCTCCGCCAGCGCCCCGTGCCCAATCTCACGCCGTCCCGCTCCCCGCATAAATCCCACTTCCCCAACCGAAAACGGCGGAAAATTATAATGGAGCATGAAGCGTTTTTTGGATTCGCCTTCGAATCCTTCCAGGCGCTGCATGTCGTCGCTGGTGCCGAGTGTGGCAGTCACCAGGGCTTGGGTTTCGCCGCGCGTAAAGATTGCACTTCCGTGGGTGCGCGGTAGTACTCCGGCTTCGATCCAGATTTCGCGGATTTCGTCGAAGGCACGGGCATCTGGACGGCGCTTCTGGTTGATGACCGCCTCGCGGAAGATGCGCTCGCGCAGCGTCTCGTAGTAGTGATCGAGTTTCTTCTTCGCGGCGTCGTCGTCCTTGTCGCTTCCAGTCTTCGGCAGGGCGGCTGCGAGTTTCTTCTTGATCTCTTTGACCAGCGTGTAGCTTTCCGCTTTGGGATGTTTCTTGGTATCGAGTGCGTCGGTCAGTTCGGCGCCGATCTTGCCGCGCAGGTCGTTGTAATACGCGTCATCGAATTGGGGCGGCTCGACTTTGCGTTTTGCCTTGCCGACTTTGTCGCGGAGTTCGCTGATCGCCTTGCAGATTTTCTTGATCTCGGTATGTCCGAACTCGATCGCATCGACGACAGTTTCTTCTTTCACTTCCTTCGCGCCCGACTCGATCATCACGATGCCATCGGCCGTCCCGACGACCATGATGTTGACCAGGCCTCCGCGCATCTCGTCGTACGTGGGGTTCACGATAAAGTGCCCGTCGACCAACCCGACGCGCACTGCGCCGATGGGACCGAGGAACGGAATGTCGGAAAGCGTCAGCGCACAAGAGGCGCCGTTGATGCCCAGAACATCAGGATCGTTATTGCTGTCCGCCGACAGGACAAACGCAATCACCTGGGTTTCGCATTTGAATCCCTCGGCAAACATGGGACGTACCGGGCGATCGATCTGGCGACTGGTGAGCACTTCGCGCTCGCTCATGCGGCCTTCGCGCTTGATGAAGCCTCCGGGGAAACGTCCGCCGGCGTAGGTGTATTCACGGTAATCCACGGTGAGTGGGAAGAAGTCGATGCCTTCGCGCGGATCGGCATTGGCGGTGGCGGTGGCGAGGACAACATTTTCGCCGAGGCGAACCACAGCAGCGCCTCCCGCCTGCTTGGCGAGCTTTCCAGTTTCAAATGAGATTTCTTTGCCGCCGGATAGATGGACTGTAACGCTAGTTGCTTCTGGTTTCATGATTCATTCCTTTGCGATGAGACAAGCAGGCGCACCTTTCCACAGACGCGCGGAAAGGACGGGGCACCGGAAAGGTGCCGGGTTGTGGCGAGGGATCAGCGCTTGAAAAACGCACGTGTGGAGATTTCCTCAATGCTGGGCCGTCTCTCCGGAGACGGATCGTCAGAAAGAAGCAAGTTTCAAGGTTTCGAAGGTTTCAACGTTTCAAGGTCTTTGAAGCCTTGAAATCTTGCCACCTTGAAACCTTGCCTTCGATCTACTTGCGGATACCGAGTTTGGTGATGACGGTCTTGTAGCGCTCGGAATCGTATTTCTTCAGGTAGTCGAGCAAGCTACGGCGCTTGCTGACCAGCATGAGAAGGCCGCGGCGCGAGCCGTGGTCTTTCTGGTGCGTCTTGAAGTGCTCCGTCAATTGGCCAATGCGTTCACTGAGCAACGCGATCTGGACTTCGGGACTGCCGGTATCGCTGGGATGCGTGCCGTATTGGTCGATGAGGGATTTCTTGTGCTCTCTGGCTAACACTTGCCTGGTGCACTCCTGTCTTCTTGGTTTCGATTTATCTTGGTGACGTTATTGAGGATATCACGCGGGGTTGGGGAGCGTAAAGCAAAGCCGGGTGGCCCATCCTTTGCGCATTTTGCAAAGGGTGGGCATTCCACCAATCCCTTGGGCTATCCTTTTCCCGCATAAGGCTCGCGCGGATTTGGCGCGATCGAAGGCAAGTCAAAATCCTATTGTAGGCTGAGTTCGGGAATGCCCCACCCTTTCGCAAAAGGCGCGAAAGGATGGGCCACCCGGGACTTGGGATTTCTGCTGAGGGTGGCCCATCCTTTGCGTTTTTTGCAAAGGGTGGGCATTCCGGGCTGTCGATCCCTTGGGCTTTCCCTCGCCTCTGTATGACTCGCGCGGGACCGGCACGAGTCAAGACAAGTCAAAATCCTATGTGGGCCGAGTTCGAGAATGTCCCACCCTTTCGCAAAAAGCGCGAAAGGATGGGCCACCCGGCCGCGCACTAAACATTGAAGCGGTCAAAGCGAAGTTGCAACGGCGACGGACTAATGCGTCCGTGCCTATCTGAGCTCCGAGAAAGGGAACAGCAGGTTCCTCCACTGCGCCGTCGCATGCGCTCCGGCTTCGGTCGGAATGACGGGGGATCGAGGACTGATCTGTCGTCCCTACGGGACTTGTTCCCTATTTGCTTGCTCTACCCCGGACTTACGTCCGGGGCTAAATTATGTCGCCCCTCCGGGGCTGCAGCATCTACTGCGGCCGTCGCTCGCTCCGGCTCGGGTCGGAATCCCAGTGGCTTTTGGGGGCGGCGTCTGATGGTTGCGCGGAACCGTCCACAGGGGCTAAAGCCCAGGCGTATGTTTGCCTAGTCGCGGCGCTGAAGCGCCGCTCTTCCACATCACTCCCCGTCCACATCACTGCTCGTCCACATCACTGCTCGTCCACGTCACTCCTCATCCACATCACTGCTCGTCCACATTGCCCCTCGTCCACATTGCCCCGCTTCTACATGGCGCTCTTCCACGTCAAGGGCAGCGGGCGGGGGCGCCCGCTCCACATAACCCATGGCTCGCGGCGTCGTGACTATTGGGGTGGACGGAGGAGGTGCCAGGCTTCACGGTAGGCGTCGTAGAGGCCGGGGCGGCGGTCGCGGCGGCGGCGGAAAAGAAGGCTGGTGCATCCGCCGGTGGCGTGAAGCGGGATGATGTACCAAGTATCTTCGGGGATGATGTAGGCCGCGAAGAAGTGGATTTCGCCGGGCAGGTAGGGGACGGCGCGTCCGTTGACGCGGCGATGGGAGTTGATGCGGTAGAGGCCTTCGAGAAGCTGGGTGGAACATTTCACCTGGACGCGCCAGAGGGGCGGGGAGGGGTCGGGTGGGAACGGGCCTTCAGCAGCGACTTGCTTCCGGTGGGAATGCTTTCCGTCTTGTCCGTTCTTGTTGGCGGAATCGACGGGCAAGAGTGCCCGTCCCACATGGTCCTTCTTGGCAGGAGGATGAGGGAGGATTTCGCGGGCGTCGAGGATAACGTCGTAGCGTTCGCTGTCGCCGTAGGGGCGGGCTACACCGAAGCCGAGGTTGGCGGCTTTGAGGACGAAGGCCAGTTCGGCGAGTTCTCCGCGACGCTTAGTGTTGAGTTCGCGCTCGCGTGGAGTTTGGGGCGGTTTCCGTGCGGGCTGCTTTTGGACAGGCCTGGGGCGCGACGCTGAAGGGCGTCGTCGCGAAGAGGCGGTCCGGGACATGATTGGAAAATAGAAAAGGCACCGGCTTTTGGCCTGCGCCTTCGTTTTTACCTTATATATTCAGAATAGCATTTTGAGCAGGGTAAAGTGGACAAATTTCGAAATCTATTTTCCGTTTATTTACTAGGGGTTAGGGAGAATTGTTCAAGTCAGGGGCCTTGACAAGATTTTGGCGGGATGGCGGCTTTTGCACACATAAAAAGCAGGTTCCTCCACTCCGCCGTCGCATTTCGCTCCGGCTGCGGTCGGAATGACAACGTTGAGAATTGGTTCGGAGGAGAACTAGGCGGCTTGTGTGAGCCAGCTCTTCATGGTGTTGGCGTCCACCAAGCCGGCTTGCTGGAACTGGAGGTTGCCGCCAGAGAACACGGCGAAGTTTGGAATGCCGCGGACGTTGTAGCGGGATGCGAGTTCCGGGAAACGCTCGGTGTCGACCTTGAGGACGACAGCCCGGCCAGCGAGGCCGTGGGCGACTTGGGCCACGTGGGGCGCGGCCATGCGGCAGGGGCCACACCATGCCGCCCAGAAATCCACCAGGACGGGAACTTTGCTGTCGCGAACGATTTCGTCGAACTCCGCAGGGGTGACCTCAACGGGCTCTGCGATCGGAGGCAGCGTGGTCTTGCAGGCGCCGCATCGTCCGGTGTCGGCAAGGTGTTTGGAGGGAATGCGATTCGGCCTGCCGCAAGATGGGCAATTTCGAGTGATGGGCATGGAGACGTCCTGGATCATTGCCGCGTCCAGTATCTCGCCGGTGAGGGGATGGCGGCAAGCGCGCTGGGCTAGTCCGAAATTTGTCGGAAATTTTCCTTGCACGCTCCCCGGCTGAGAGCTAACGTGTGGTGCCCGAAAAATCGTTCGACAGGAGTACATGCCTATGTCAACCGAGGAAAATATTCAATTGATGCGACGATGGTTCCAGGAAGTGTGGAACGAGGGCCGAGTCCAGACGGTGTATGACTTGCTCTCTCCGGATGCGGTCGCCCGGGGGCAGCGGGGCGCGGAAGCGGAAATTCGAGGGCCGGAAGAGTTCGCAAAGTTCGTACAGGAGATTCGTGGCGCGTTCCCCGACATACGGGTGAGCGTCGAGGACGTTTTTGGCGCGGACGACAGAGTCGTTCTGCGATGGTCGGCGGTCATGACGCATACGGGAGATGGTCTGGGGATGCCGGCGAGCGGCCAGACGGTGCGCAGTCGAGGAATCACGATCGCTCGAATTGCGGATGGAAAGATCGTTGAGGGCTGGGACAACTGGGATCAATTGGGAATGCTGGAGCAGATCGGCGTATACAAACAGCCGCTGATCGCAGCGTAGGCGTAGGCAAGCGGGTTCCTCCACTGCGCCATCGCGTGCGCTCCGGCTCCGGTCGGAATGACAGGTTTGCGGCGGCCTCGCGCGCGCTAGCGGTGGGGATCGAATTCGAGCTTCACGGTTAGGGTCTCATCGGCTGGGGCGGGAGCGTATCGCCACTGCTTGATCGCCTTCATGGTGGACTGGCCGAGGATCGGGCTTCCGCCTAGCAGTTTGGTGCTTTTCACGGTGCCATTCGGCGCGACCAGGACCTCGACGCGCACTACTCCGCCGATGTAGAGCCGTTTGAGAGCATCGGGATATTCGGGCTCGACCCGGGCAATCACTTTTCTGTCGGACGAGCTCTGGTCGAAAGACTGCGTCGACGCGGACATCGCGCTCAGTGCCACAGTCGCTAGTACCAGAACGAACATTACGAAAACGTTGTACTGACTGCGTGTACGGCCGTTCGCAAGCGCGTGTTTCAACATGATGGGGCCCTCGAATTCGGTTACGGCAGTTCCAGACTCAGCTGGTACACCTCTTGCGTGCTGCGATCACGAACAAACATCCACGAACCGTCGGGAGCGCGGCCGCTCCATGTGCCCAAGGCGCCCAGATAGCGGTCGAGCGGCGCCAGCACGAATGCGAGTTCTGGCTGGCTGTCTCCGACTTTCACGCGGCGAATGGACTCATCGCCGTTGACCAGATCGTCGAAGTAAACATATTTGCTGTCGGCCGACCATAGAGGATAGCTCACCGCACCAGCCGACTCGACCAGCCAGTTCGACCAGGTCTGAGTTTGGAAGTCATAACGCTTCAGCGTGGTGTTGTCAGGGGACAGGGCAGCGATATAGCGCCCGTCAGGCGACCAGCGCGGACTGAACAGGCCCTCTGAGCCAGGAACTTTCTCGAGCTTGTGCGTCTTCAAATCCAGGATGCGAATGCTGAGACCGCCCTCGGCTTGCCGGAAGTCTCCAAACATGAGGCGAGAACCATCGGCCGACCAATTCGCATCGATCTGGCCCGTGTCCGGCAGAACCTCCTGCGGAGTTCCGCCAGTGGCCGAGACCAGATAAAGTTTCCACGATTGTCCGGGCTTCATGCTGACAAATGCGATCTGCTTACCATCTGGAGACCAGACAGGCAGAGCGGCTTGTTCGGTTGCGGAGGTGAGTTGCAGGCGATCGGAACCGTCGGCGCGGCTGCGCCACAAAGTGCCTTCGGGGATCGATACGTAGGTGATCCAGTTTCCATCGCTCGAGAAGGCGAGATCCGTCGATGAAACTCCTGCAATCACGGGAACGAACTTCTTGGCCGCGCGGTCAAACTTGACTACTTCGGCTGCGGGCGCGACGCCGATTGCCCAAAGCTTCTGGTTGTCGCGAGCCAGCGAGGCGTTTCCAAACGACATGGGCCCACTGGTCAGACGGACAATCCCTGTCAGATTGCTGCCGGTGGCCGGTGCGGATTCGGGCAAGGCCCACAGGGCAGTCAGGGTCGTGCTGGTGTTGGGCACGTTTTGCGAAGCCTGGAAAATATAGTAGCGGCCGTCGGCCGTCCAATTGCCACAACATGCCGTGGACCCATACTGCCACTTCCCGAGTAAGGCGTGCGGGTGGGAGCCGTCTTGCGCGATCTCCCAGAGTGCGGTTGAGGCGGAAGCGGTGTCACTAACGGTAAAGCGGATGCGCTTACCGTCGGGAGAAAAGTGCGGACCGAAGACTGACCCGGCCGCTGTATACAGCTCGCGGACTTGCGCTCCATTCGAATCGGCCAAATAGAGAACCGGCCCTTTGGTGAAGACAAGATACTGTCCATCGGAGGACCAGGCGGCATCGCGTCCGGCGAGATTTCCAATGCGCTCCGGAGAACCGCTGCCGACGGGCAGAGTCCAGAATTCGTCGTCGTTCGATCCTGCCTTGATGGGCGCGACCAACAACTTGGTGTGATCGGGCGACAGATCCAGAGCTTGCAGGTTCGAAAACGGACTGGTTACTACCGAGCGATTCGACTCCGCCAACGATACTTTGGCGACGACACGCTGCGCGGCTGGCACTTCGGTAACGTAGAGCTGGGAATCGTCGGCAAGCAAGCGAGTTTTGCGGAATCCGTCGTGCGTCACTTGCGTGATGGAAGTGACGCGCGCCGCAGGCACGGTTGCGGCTCCGCGGGCGCGAATGGAAAACACACCGGCGCTGGCCAGAAATCCAATCACTGCCAGCAGCGCGAGGAACAGCGCGAGCTTGCGGGTTACGATTTTTTCAATCGGAGTGCTCATGTGCGCATGTTAGCAACAAGATATTGCTGTCAAGCTTGGGAATTGCGGAGTGCGATTACGACAGTAATCTTCGGTCTGCATTCATCCTTAGAAGCAAAGCCTCTGCCACGAAGGACAGTAAGGTTCACAAAGGAAATCCAAGGATCGAGTCCCTTGTGATACTTCCTGTCCTTTGTGTTTTCGCGGTTTCTTTCTAGCCGGACCCGAGGCTGCGATGATTGCGCAACGGGAATCGCGCATGATATCGTGCCCCGACTTGAAGCGGAGGCCCAGTTGGACCACAAACAGAATCATCATCATCACGATCACGCTCACCCGCACACTCACTCGCCTTCCAAGCTGCCTACGCGGCGAGATTTTGTTTCGTCGATGATTTCGGCGGCTGTTTTTATCCCTTGGGCCCTCGGCCAGGAGCAGTCGCAGACTCCCGCCGACCTGGCCGAGCGCTTCCGCCGAATGTCTGAGGAGTATGAGCAGAAAGGATTGGCCGAGCCTTTTCGTGGAATTACGACCGACGGAAAGGTCGCTCCCGGCCTCTTCTCGATCGGCCCGAGCGGCGTCTCTACGGAGCCCGTGCGCAACGCGGCGGAGCGCTTCATCGCCACTCTGACCAGTGTGCAACTCACCCGAACGATGTTTCCGGTCGACGACGTGCAATGGCGGAAGTGGATGAATCAACACTTCTACCCGCGTCCGGGGATCGGGTTTCAGGAGATGACCGACGCGCAGCGCGAGGCTGCTTTCGGCCTGATGCAGGTGTCGCTCAGCACCAAGGGTTTCGAGCTGACGCGCAACATCATGCGGCTGAATGAAACGCTGGCGGAACTGACCGGCGATCATGACTTCCTCGGGGAATGGCTGTACTTCATCAGTATTTTCGGCAGGCCGTCGGCGACCGAACCGTGGGGTTGGCAACTGCAGGGACATCACGCCATCATCAATTATTTCGTGCTGGGGGATCAGGTGGTGATGACGCCGCTGTTTATCGGTTCCGAACCGGTTCGGGCACCGTCGGGCAAGTACAAAGGAGTAACCATTTTGCAGCAGGAACAGGAGGAGGGATTGGCGATGCTGCTGGCGCTTCCGGACGCGCAACGGCGGAAGGCGGTGATCAACTTCTCCAAGTCAGGCAACAATAATCTTACCGAAGCGTTTAAAGATAACGTGGTGCTTGATTATTCCGGCGTGCGCGCGAATGGCCTGGTGGATGCGGAACGCCAGCGCCTGCGCGATCTGATTCACCTTTATGTCAGCAACATGGATGACGGTCACACGCGCGTAAAGATGGACGAAGTGGATCGCCACATCGATAACACATGGTTCAGCTGGATCGGGGCCTCACGACCAGACAGTGCCTTCTATTATCGCGTGCAGAGTCCCGTCATTCTGATCGAATTCGACCACCAACGTCCGGCCAACCTGGCGAGATTTGCCGCCAATCCAGATCTTCCGACGCAGCAGCACATCCATTGCGTCGTGCGGACGCCCAATGGGAATGACTACGGGAAGGATGTGCTACGGCAACATTACCTGGCGCATCCACATGCCAGTTAAAAAGCATAGGAACACGGTGAAAACACGGCCGAAACAAGGAGGTGAAAACAATGATCTAATGGTCCGCCGAATTCACGGGCGATTCATCAAATAGGGCGTATGATCAAAGAGATGCCATATATTACGGAACGTCTCTCCAGCCTTCGCCAGGAAATCGCCGATTTACGTAACCTGAATGCGCGCTCGTCGGAAAAGACCGAGCATAGCGCAATCGATCAAACCGCTCTCGAACTGCGCACCAACCGGCTGCGCGAAATCAAGCAGGAATTATCGAGCATCCTCAACCGTCCGGATGATCCGAAGGTCTGGTGGGAGCGCTCGCGGCGGCCGCAACAGGCGTAAGAGGTATCGCAGAGTCCAACTCTCCGAAGCTCGGAGGGTGACCCCGTCCAAGCTTTGCTTGGCCGGGCTTTTTAATGTTCGTTTATCGTAGCTAGAAGATACTCAAGCCGGCAGCGACACCGCGACGGTCTTGAGAGCGCCGTCCATTCCTTCAGCGTTCGGAACGCCTCCCTGCGCCATGTCTTTGCTGCCGCCGCCGCGACCGCCCAGCTTCGACATCGTCTCTTTCATCAGCGTGCCCATGTCGAACGGAAGCCCGGCGGACTGGGCAAAGACGAGCGATGGTTGCGGAGAGGTCGTTGCTAACAGAGCGACCACGTTGGGAGCACTGCGAGTCAGTTTCTGGGCGAGAAGCTTGACGAAGGTCAGTTCGCGGTCTGAGAGCGTGCGAACCACTAGCTTGCGCCCATTGGTTTCGGCAGTCTCTGCCAGGAATGCGGACGCCTGGGCCGCCGCGAGTTCCTCCTGTGACTGCTCAACTTGCTTGCGCAGCGATCGGATTTCGTCGAGGGCCTTGCGGGCCTGCTGCGGCACGTCGTAGATATGCGCGGAAAAGAGCGCAGCCGTTTCGGTGAGCGTGGTGAAATCGCGGCGGGCGGTCGCGACGGCCCGCTGTCCGGCGACGAATTCGACGCGCCATCCCTGACGTACTTTCTCGACCTTGCGTAGTAAGACGCTGGCAATCTGTCCGGTTTGCGACACGTGCGTGCCGCCACAGGCGCTCAGGTCGAAGTCGTGAATATCGATGATGCGCAACTCGTCCCTTTCTGTGGGGAGAAGTTTGCGGAGGCCGAGGTTCCCTGCCTCTTCGCGAGTCACGAAGCGGATGTCGACTGCGCGATTTTCGAGGACGATCTCGTTCGCCAAACGCTCCGCGGATTCGATCTGCTCCTTGGTGAGGGTGGGAGAATCCAGATCAATGGAGCAATAGTCGTCGGCCATGTGGAACGAAACCGTCGGGATGTTATAGAGGCGGACGAAGGCGGCGGACAGCACATGCTGTCCGGAGTGCTGCTGCATGTGATCGCGGCGGCGCGTGGCATCGATCTGGCCGCGGATGTGCATCCCGGGCTTCAGGTCTTTGACTGGCGCTTCGAGATAGTGGATGACTTTGCCGTCTTCGGCGTCGGCGACTTCGATTACGCGGTGGCGATCACCGGTTCCGGATGAGATCGTGCCGGTGTCGAAGACCTGTCCGCCGCTCGTGGGATAGAAGGCGGTGCGATCGAGAACCAGTGCGGGACGCGGCGAGTCGAGAATGTCGCGGACTTCGGCGTCGAAGTCGTAGAGGAATGAGTCGTTGTAGTAGAGGCGCGTGGTCATGGCTAGGAAACTATTTTAACCACAGAGGACACAGAGGACACGGAGGAGAAATGGGGTCACCAGGGCGGAGGGACGCGGCGAAGACAAAGCGGATTCCTGACCGGGCTTTCAGCCTGATTCCACGCTCTCCCGATTCCACGCTCCGGGGGAGTCAGTATGGTCCGATGATTCCGCCGATTTGTCGCGCTGCCGGTTTGGGTTGCTCTGGCTTAGCGGACAGGAGTGTCCGCCCTACACGAGAATCGAGGACGTCCAGGTACTTCAGACCGCTGCCGGTGTTGAACAGAACCACTGTGTCTTCGGCGTTGAAGAATCCGTTGGCGCGCAATTTGCGGTATGCGACCAACGAGGCTGCGCCCTCGGGCGCGGCGAAGATGCCCTCGACCGTCGCCCAATGGCGAGTGGCTTCGAGAATCTCTTCGTCTGTGGCGCTGACCGCCGTCCCATGACTCTTCTTTAATATGTCGAGAATCAGATAGTCGCCATAGGGTTTGGGAACCCGCAGCCCGGAAGCCATCGTGGCAGCGTTTGGCCACATTTCGGATGCCGGTTTCCCTTCTTCAAATGCCTTCACAATGGGAGCACAACCGGACGCCTGCACCGTAATCATCTTCGGCCTTTCGGAGCCGATCCAGCCCAGCGCTTCCATTTCTTCGAACGCCTTCCACATACCCAGAAGTCCGACACCGCCTCCGGTCGGATAAATAATGCCTTGCGGCATTCGCCAGCCTAACTGCTCGGCGACTTCATAGCCCATCGTCTTTTTGCCTTCGACGCGATAGGGTTCTTTCGTGGTGCTGACGTCGAACCATCCTTCTTTTTCCCAGGCGTCGGAATTCTTCAGTTCGGCGACCTTGCGGGCGCAATCGCTGATAAGGCCGTCGACCAGCGTGACGTGTGCTCCGTAGTAGTCGCATTCGATGCGGTTAGCCATGGGAACATCTTTCGGCATGAAGATGTGTGCTTCGAGACCGGAGGCCGCGGCATAGGCCGCGAGCGCTCCTGCCGCGTTGCCCGCGGAGGGAATCGCGAGCTTTTTCAGGCCAAAGTGGCGAGCCATGGTCACGCACGCCGAAAGCCCGCGCGCCTTGAACGATCCTGTGGGATTGAGGCCTTCATCTTTGATATAGACGCTGGGAAACTCGCGGCTGAGCAGCATAGGGGTGAAGCCTTCGCCGAGAGAAACGGGATTGGCGTCGGGAAGAACAGCATCGTAGCGCCACATGGTAGGCGTGCGTGCAACCAGACGGCCGGCCGAGAAGTTCCGCTTGATCGCGGCAAGATCGTAGCGTGCATAGAGAACGCCCGCATCGTTTGGACAGACCGTTTGCGGGCGGTCGGCGGGATAATGTTCGCCACAGCGAGTGCATTCCAGATGAGTCAGCATGCCGATGCTGAGTTTAGCATCGCGGCGGACATCAAATCTCAGTCCGCTGGGGGCGTGTTGGCTTTTGTCAAATCAGATTTCGGTGGGGTGAGCTTCGCTTCTTCGGGGGCTGACATTGCGGATTTAAAACCTCGAATGCTTTCGCCGATTCCCTTTCCGAGTTCCGGCAGTTTCTTGGGGCCGAGGACGAGCAGGGCGATTCCCGCAATGATCATCAGGTGCATGGGTTGAAACAGTCCTTCAAACATTTTGGTCTCCGTTTTCAAGTACGACGTATTGAATTCCCGGGACGATGACAGAGCCATCGATCATTGTCGGTCGGCCTTCTTGATCGATGATGCGAATCAGGGCGTTCAGGACGCAGGCGCTGTGACCGTTGGTTGACGGCACAGCGCCCGCCTGACGAGCCGAATGATCCACTCTCCCCCGAGGTGCCTCACCCGACTACAAACGCGCTAGAAGCCGCGTTGCGCAGCATCCGCCTCCTCCGCCATGAGGTTCAGCGTGTCGAAGAATTCCGTTGGTTGGCCAATGAACAAACCATCGCCGGTGAGCGCCTTGACCGCTCCTGCGGCGATGCCCGCTGGAGCTGTGGGACGAATCACCGAGCAGAGCGGAAGGCCGGCCTGGATGAACTGGCAAGGAATCGGGAAGATGAGATTGGTCTGCAGCAATGGATTGTGCGTGGCATTGAAGTCCGGGAACGTCAGCCCATTCGTCGGATCCGTGAAGGGCGCAATCGGCGATTGCACTCCATTGCCGGCAAAGTCTACCCATTCCAAAAAGTGCGCGATCTCATCTCCACCAATGCTGAGGACGATCCGCAGAACCTCGGCATCATGCGACTTCTGCGCCATGGCTGAATACAAGCTACTGCCGCCCTGCTCGATGAAGCCGAAATGAAACGCGGCGGTATTCGCGATGGCTTGGATGTGGTCCGTGGGACCGAAGTCGGAATTGTCCCGAGGTATCGCCGGCAGATCGCCCAGATCAATGGCCTGCGGAAACGTCGCGCCAAAATCCGGATTCGTTTTGCTGCGATAGCGAGTATAGAAACTGGTGTCGACGGTAAGTTGCATGAGGTTGGTGAGGCGCCCAATCTGTTTCGCTCCCGTGGCCTGGCTGCTCGGCAGGGTACGAAACTTGTTGAGATTGACCGGCTGCGCGCCTCGCATTTGCAGGTAGGCGTTAAGAAAATTGGCGTGGCTCACTTCATCGAGGGTGTTACTGCTGATGTACTGCGAGCCGTCGCCGTCGAGTTGCTGCAACGCAAGCTGGTAGGGATTCTGCGTACCGGGCGTCACTCCTCCCAGTTCGGCATACTGCTGCCACAGATCGCTTTCGATCAGTTCCGCGGCGGCGAGAAAACGAAGGACGGCGGTGTCCCCTTTGCTGAGTGCGCCTCCATTGCGTTCGCTGGCAAGCGCCGGCACGGCCTTCGACAACAGCCCCGCTCCTACTGTCGCTGCGGCTCCGGCGACCATGGTTTTCTTCAGAAACGAGCGGCGATTCGACCGGCTGCCCGAAGTGGGAGTGGCCTCTGCATTGGATGATTGACTAGTGTCTGACGTGGTTGAGCGGACGACTTCCTTGCTCATGATTCCTCACTCCAAAGTCACTGCGTGAATTCCGCGATTGCGGCAGGGATTCGAATCACGGTGAAGGCAGAGTAGGGCAGTCGGAAGGTGGGCTTGTCACGCGAGCGTCGAAGAGTTGTAAAGATTTGTCCCCGGCAACAATTTTTGGCGAATCAAGAATTCGAACTCGCCGCGACGACAATTTGGGCTGAAGCGGGAGGCATCATTGCGAATCAGTGAGGCCGTCAACAGCGGTCATAGTATTTAGCAGGTTTAGTTGCTCGCTCACGGACTGTTCCGAATGTGCCATGATTGCGGCGCCTTGGTAGTAATCGATGATGTTTTTCTTGAGATCTCTCGGGATGCTCCGGCCGGGCGTCGATGTCAGACGTTCGAGAAGCTGCGCATAGGCCTGGTCGGCAAGCGGATAGTCGCCGTGCTTTCCCAGAAGCCCAGTATCGAGGTCGAGATTGGCGAGCACAGGCGCTCCTTCGTCGACCCTAAGTCGATGCAAGACCGAATTGAGCACATCCACCGTATGATTCACGCTCTGCAAATACCATTCTTCGGTATCTGCGTTCGGAATCTTAATCGCGAGATCGGACGCTGCTCCAACCTTGGGGACGATGAATACCAGAATTGCCAGCAGATGAGCCTTGAATCCCGGCCCCCGGTAGGTGTGTTTCCAATGGCGGTCATAGTTCGTGCGGGCTACGCGCCCGGCGAAGATGCGATGCGCATCGTCCTCTGGAGGAGGAGGAAACTGGTGCCGGTGCAGCACCACCTCGGCTTCCGCGAACGCCGGAATAAAGCTCCGGACCGACGTCTCGTAACTTCTTAGCGCAGGGTGCGCACGCCCCAGGATCTCGTGTATATCGAATCCATACGTGTCGGCAAAAGCCTGCTCCAGGAATTTTCTGGGCACCTTAAATCCGATGAATCTCAAATACGCGGGTGGCGCAAACGCAGTATCGCTCAGTTCATCCACGTCAAAGGCAAATTCCGTCCGGATATGCCCGTGCGGACTCTCCCCATAGGTCACTGAACCGCCGTACTTATTCCTGAGCTTGGGAAACTCGACACCGGTAGCCGGATTGATCGCCTGCGAGTGTCCAATCGAATCCCCCAGATAATGCGACAACACTCCGATGGCAAACGCATACTCGTCGATAGTCCGGGCATTCCGAAAAAGCCAGCTGACGAAATCCCCAGTGCGTACGTAATGGGTCAGGTTGCTGAAGAATTGTTTGCCGAAGGGATAGTACCCCATGTCCTGAATCGCACAGCCGCCGTACGCGTAGGCATGCGCCTCCACCAGTTGCGCCTCGGTCGCTGCCGGAAAACGAGCGAGCAGCAAGGGCCGAATGGAGTCGCTCCACGCCAGATCGATCAGTTCTTCATGCGTCAGCACGGAATATGCGGCTGCCGTGCCAGCGCCATAAAGACTGAGCATCAACAGAAGCGTCATCCGGCAAGCGAGCGTAAGGCTCACCATCCCCTCCTGGCTTAGCGGTCAAAATCTTCAAATGCTAGCCATGTCCCTCGCCGACTCGCCATCGGACATTTCCTGTACGACTCCAGCCGGTATCCAGGTGGTTTAGGTTAGTATCAATGTCCGGTCCAATTTCCGGTCCGGTCAATTTCCGGTCCGGTCAAATTGTTGTCCGGTTGAATCTCACAGGAGAACGTGCATGGGCAAATTTCTATTCGGTCTGATCGTAGGTTTGATCGTAATTCCCGCGGGTGTTTTTATGTATTTCTCTAGCGGCAGTGCGCCGGTAGCAACGTCGTCCGCTCCAATGCCGTTTGAAAAACTGCTGGCGGGCATGGCGCTGCACGCGCGGCTCGACAAAGAGATGCCCAAGTCAGTGCCAATCCAGGCGAATGAAACTGCGTATGTAGCAGGCGCTCAAGTCTACAAAGATAATTGCGCGGTCTGTCACGGCCTACCGGGTCAAAAACAGACGGCGATCGCACTCGGGATGTTTCCCGCTCCTCCCAAGCTCACGGAGGGCAAGGGCGTTACCGACGACCCGCCGGCGGAAACCTACTGGAAGGTTGCAGGCGGAATTCGCATGACCGGTATGCCGGGATTCGACAAGGCTCTGTCGCCGACGCAAATCTGGCAAGTCAGTTTGCTGATGGCCAATGCGGATAAGCTGCCGAAATCGGCGATGGATATTCTGACTGGGGTGGCAGCGTCCGTTCCTGCGATGCCTGACATGAAGATGATGCCGGAGGCGAAGAAGTAGGACGGTCAAACGCGAAGGTAGAGAGTCAGAAGTATCAAGGGCCCTCATACTTCTGAGTTCTTGTTCCGGATCCCGGCGCTTTAATTCATTAGCGTGAAGTTCACTGTAATCTGCGTCTCGACCTCGACAGGCACGCCGTTGAGCAGGTAGGGCTGGTATTTCCACCGTTTGACTGCTTCGATGGCGGGCGGAGCCAGCAGCGGATGTCCGCTGATCAGCTGAAGATTCGCGACGTTGCCGTCTTTGTCGATGATCGCCCGCATCACGACGACGCCCTCGATGTGCTGGTCTTTGGCATCCTGTGGATATTGGGGAGGGGCCTTGCTGACAACCATCGCCTGCATCACTCCGGAGGAGACGCGAACGCGTCGCGGGGTTCCGACTACAGATTGATCGCCGGGATTGCTGGGGGCGATCCTACCTGGCTCACCTGCGTGAATTCCGCCGGGCCTGTCGCCTACGATGCCTTCGGCCGCTGGCTTGTCGGCAAGAGTAAAGTTCACCGTCACCTGGGTTTCGACCTCGACTGGCTCACCGTTCAGGAGGTACGGCTTGTACTTCCACTGCTTGACGGCCGCGATCGCAGCGGGCACCAGCATCGGGTGTCCGCTCAGCATCTGGATGCTTTCGACATCTCCGGATTTGCTGATCTGGACTCGCAAAACGACCTTGCCTTGAATCTCGGCCTGCCGCGCCTGTGGAGGGTACTCGGGCGCGACCTTCTTAATGAGCCGGCCTGCCATCACGTCTTCGATGGTGCGAATCCGCTGTGGAGCGACCTGAGCCGCCAACAGAGTAACGAGAGCCATTACCGTGAAAACCGTTGCGATCAGATTTTGTTTCATGGAGACCTCCAGAGAATCAGGATCGGGTGACCCATTTCACGCGGGTTCTGTGCGCGAGAAGTCGGGATTTGCACACGACGCCGCCATCGCCAATGAAAGGTTAGACATCAGCTTCGTCTGATTTGTTCCCGCTAATTTTCTCCTCGCTGCGTTTCTCCGCGCTTCTTTTCTCCACAAAATCCGCAATGGCCGCCAACACGGCCTCGGGCTGGTCGCGCTGTGGAGAATGCCGGCAGTCCGCGAGGGAAAGAATCTCGACAGGGCCGCTCGATTGGCGGGCGATCGCCTGCACTTGCACCATCGTTCCGTACTGATCGTCAAGCCCCTGAATGGCGAGGATCGGACAAGTGATGCTCGGAAGATACTCCTCGATATTCCAGGTGCGAAAGTCGGGATGCAGCCAGATATTGTTCCATCCCCAAAACGTGCGCGCGGCGTCGCGATGATGACGCCCGAGTTTCTCCGGGAGATTCGTGGTCTCGAAACTCATCTTGGCTTCGGCAATGCTGGTCACGCTCAATTCTTCGACGAAGACGTGAGGAGCCAGCAGCACCAGTGCCTGCGCGCGGTCGTGGGCTCCGGCGTAAATCAGCGCGATGGAAGCTCCATCGCTGTGGCCAACGAGGATTGGATTCTCGATGTGCAATTGGACGAGCAAATCGGGAAGCGAGTGCAGTGCTTCCTCGTGCATGTACGTGACCTTGCGCGGCTCGGCCAGCAAGTCGGAGTTGCCGGAACCATAGCGCGAATAGACGGTCACCGGGCATCCCGTCGTGGCGGCAAGCCTCGCAGGAAAATCTTTCCAGTGCGAAATCGAGCCCAGGCCTTCGTGCAGCAAAACCAGTTCCGGGGCGTTCGGCTTCATTCTCCGGATCTGTTGCACTTCAAGCCTTCGCCCGCGCACGGGGAGATAGAACGCACCCGTCTGGCGGTCGGCTTCATCTTTCTTGGTGAGTCCATCGAGAGGTTGCATCAAAAGTTTTGTCCGTTTGGGGTGGTAGAGGTCATTTTTTCGGATCTCCCGAAGCATTGGCGCTGCATCGAACCTGCAGAATATCGTAAGCTATAAGGAGCCAAGGAGGATCAGTGCGCTGCCCTCGTTGTGGCAATGAGAATCCGGAGTACAACCGCTATTGCGGCATGTGCGGCACGACGCTTTTGCCGGCGCCTGCGCCTGCGGCTATGCCCGGACCTGTTCCGGTCACCGCGCGGCCACCAGCGCGTTCCGCGCCTCAGACTCCGCTTCCCGAGCAATCCCAGAACATTGGCGCCACGCGAACTTCAGCGCCCGTTTCGGACGAACCGGTCATCAGCGGCCCTTCCTTTCTCGGCTTGAATGATCCCGGTCCGCGCAAGCAAGCAAGTTTAACTGCGGATCCGACTGCTAATCCGAGTTCGACGAATCTTGACTACTTGCTCGAGGACGACGAGGAGCACAGGCGCGGCGGCGCCGGGAAATTCATTCTGATTTTGCTGGCACTCGCGTTGGCTGTGGGCCTCGGATACCTGCGCTGGAAGAATCATGGATTCGGCTGGCTGGGATCCCTCACAAACAAGCCGTCCGCGACAGCACAGAATCCTGAGGCGACAGACACAACTCCGGCCGCTCAGCGGAGTCCGAGTAATCCGCCCGTGGCTACGGCCCCGGCAACGAGTCAGCCGGCCCCAGATGCGAATTCTACGGCAGGGGCGCCCACAGCGAATCCTGCCGGGACTCCTGCTGGCAACAGTCCAGCGCCGAATTCTCCTGCCGCCACTCCTCCTGCACCGTCTGCTACCACGCCCCCGGCAGCACCCTCCGCCGACGTCGGCGCGACGCCGGGCGGTGCGGCAGCGAATCCGGCGACCGGTTCCGCGAATGCGCCTCCGCCGGTTAATCCAGATGCAGCACCTGCCAGTTCTGACGCTCCTGCGGCAGTGAAGCCACAATCCAATGCTCCCGCTGGTGAGCCTGCGCCCAAGCCTGCGGCAGCGGTCAAGCCAGTCGATACCGTGGCGGAAGCTCAGAAATACATCTACGGTCGCGGTGTACCACAAGATTGCGATCGTGGTCTGCGGCTTTTGAGGCCCGCGGCCAACCGGTCGAGTACCAAAGCAATGATCGAGATGGGTGCTCTCTACTCGGCGGGATTGTGCACTCCTCGCGACCTGCCCACCGCGTATCGCTGGTTCGCCTTAGCCTCGCGCAAGGAGCCTGACAATCAATCGGTGCAGGACGACCTGCAGAAGTTGTGGGGTGAAATGACTCAACCCGAGCGGCAACTGGCGATCAAACTGAGTCAGTAGACCGCCAGGGCGAAGTGTTGTGGGTGCGATCGGCGTTCCCGTTTTCTCGCGCTTTCAGGCATCGAGGACCGTGCGTTTTTCCCGTACGCTTGCACTTCTAAACTTCGTCCTGCTCCTGCAGTTTCGCAATCACGCCGAAATCTTCCAGCGTGGTCGTGTCACCCTTCACGCTGCCGTTGGTTGCCAACTCCCGCAGCAAACGGCGCATGATCTTGCCGCTGCGTGTCTTGGGCAGAGTGTCGGTAAAGCGAATGTCGTCAGGCTTGGCCAAGGCGCCGATTTCCTTCGCCACCCACCGGCGTAATTCTTCTTTGAGTTCCGCGGTTGGTTGCCTTCCCTGCTCCAGCGTGACGAACGCCGAGATAGCTTGCCCCTTGAGATCGTCGGGACGGCCCACCACGGCCGCTTCCGCAACGGCTTCGTGTGCGACCAGAGCGCTCTCGACTTCCATCGTGCTGAGTCGATGTCCGCTCACGTTGAGCACGTCGTCAACTCGGCCCATGATCCAGAAATATCCGTCTTTATCTTTGCGCGCGCCGTCGCCGGTGAAATACATCCCCGGAATCTGCGACCAGTAATTCTTCACGTACCGGTCGGGATCGCCGTAAACCGTGCGCAGCATCCCCGGCCATGGACGTTTGATCACCAGAAATCCGCCCGACCCATCCGGAACAGGCTTGCCTTCCATCGTGACAATCTCAGGCACCACGCCGGGGAAGGGGCGCGTTGCCGACCCCGGCTTGGTCGCGATCGCTCCGGGAATCGGCGAAAGCATAATGTGCCCTGTTTCAGTCTGCCACCAGGTGTCGACGATGGGACAACGGTCGCCGCCGATGACGTCGCGGTACCACATCCAGGCTTCGGGATTAATGGGCTCGCCGACCGTGCCAAGCAGGCGGAGGCTGGACATATCGTGTTTCTTCGGCCATTCGTCGCCCCACTTCAGGAAGGTGCGAATCGCAGTCGGGGCGGTGTAGAAGACGTTCACTTTGTGGCGCGCGATGATCGACCAGAAGCGGTCGGGCTCGGGGCAGTTGGGAGCGCCTTCATACATCAGGCTGGTCGCGCCGTTTTGCAGCGGGCCGTAGACGATGTAGCTGTGGCCGGTGACCCATCCGATGTCGGCGGTGCACCAATAGGTGTCTTCGTCTTTCAGATCGAAGACCCATTTTGTGGTGAGGTAGGTGCCGACCGAATATCCGCCGGTTGTGTGTACAACGCCTTTCGGTTTGCCAGTCGTTCCCGACGTGTAAAGAATGTAGAGCGGGTGCTCGGCATCGAGAGGTTCCGCAGGACAAACATCGGGGGCCTTGGCCATTAACTCGTGCCACCAGAGATCGCGGCCGGGCTGCATATTGATGGCAGTTCCGGTGCGCTTGTAGATGACGACGTTCTTTACGCTGGGACATGACTTCAGCGCTTCTTCGACAGCGGGAAACAATTTGACTTCTGCGCCGCGGCGATAGGATCCATCTTGCGTGATGACCGCAGTCGCCTGCGAATCGTGGATGCGGTCGACCAAGGCGTTCGAAGAGAATCCGCCGAAAACGATCGTATGGGGGGCGCCAATGCGGGCGCAGGCGAGCATGGCAATCGACAGCTCGGGCGTCATCCCCATATAGATGGCGACACGGTCGCCCTTCTTCACGCCGAGTCCTTTGAGAACGTTGGCAAACTTCTGCACCTCGCGGTGCAGCTGCTGGTAAGTGAGGATGCGGACTTCGCCAGGCTCGCTCTCCCAGATGATTGCGGCTTTATTTTTGCGCCAGGTTTCGACGTGACGGTCGAGGCAGTTATACGAGAGGTTGATCTGGCCGCCGACAAACCATTTGGCCCACGGGCAATTCCATTCGAGAACCTTGTCCCACTTCTTGAACCAGTGCAATTCGCTGGCAATGCGCGACCAGAACTTGTCGGGGTCGTCGATCGACTCTTTATAGATTCGCTCGTATTCCGCAAGGCTCTTGATGTGCGCGTGCTTGCTGAATTCTGCGGGAGGATCGAACTTGCGCTGCTCGTTCAAGATGGAATCAATGTTGGGGGCCTGGGCTTGCGTAGCCTGGGTATCGACAACGGCTTTATCGGCCATGATGAGAACCTCGACGCGGAGGAATTGTCTTCGTGCCGGACAAAAAGGAGCACGAGATCGCAGGAGTTTATTCTACACAGCGCGGAGCGGGATGTGATTGGGATCACAGGAGACTTCAAAAACTTACACCACAGAGGACACGGAGGACACAGAGGAATGACGAGGGCTTACAGGTCCAGGAATCGAGAACGTGTGTCTTCATTCGGCATGGGACAGGTGTCGTAGCGGCCGAAGATGCGGTAGCGATTGTGGGCGACGATGCGGTATCCAGAGTCGCGGAGAGGGCGGGGTACGAGTTGGAGCAGGAATGCCGCGAGGCGCCAGCGGGCGAGTCCAGGAGTCAAAACGTCTTCGCCTGATGTTGGGTTTCCCTGTGTGGTTCCGGGTTTCTGACCCGGATGGGCGGAGAGCAACTCGGCTGCTCCCAGATGCCGAAGGATGAAGATGACGGCATCGGAGCGAGGCAGGATTTGCTCTTCCGGCAAGCCGTAATTGACGACGACGTAAAGCGTGTCGAGGTCCGCCGCCTCCACACTATGTTGCGCCAGAATGCGGGTTGCGAGTTCACTCTGCAGCGAGGCAAATCGAAAGACGCCAGCGGGATCTCGTTGCAGCATGAATTGCACGAAGCGGTTGCAGAGGCCGCAGACGCCGTCATAGAGGAAGATGGGATGGGGCATGGATCGGTGACATCGATGACTCTAACACCGGAGTGCCCAGGGGCTCAGCGGCGTTGGGTTTTCGCAGCGCCGACGTCAGATTGCGCGTGTTTCGCTCCGCTCGCACGTTGGAATGAACAAGAAGGAGGACTCCGGTTTAAGTTTGACTTTGGGGCGCCGTCGGCAGCCGAGCTTTGCTCGACCTGTCCGGGTCTGAGACCCGGACCCCACAACCCATCGCAATGCCGCCACGTAGAACGTTTGTAGCGTTGCAGTCGAAGTGATTGACACCATTCGACCTACCTCATACGATTCTCGGTTCACGGAATGATCTTATGGCGAATCGTCTGCAGTTGCATCGTATTGCGCTTCTACTCGTTGCGGCCGCGCTGCTGGTCGCCGCTTCAACTCCGGTTCAAGAGGCGGATTCGACACGCTACCTCAATGACATTAAGACGCTGGCCGCGCCTGACATGGAAGGGCGCGGAGCGGGAACCAAAGGGCTGACGCGGGCACAGCACCTGATCGAGAAGCGTTACAAAGAGCTTGGCCTGGAGCCAGCGGGAGTCAATGGCTACGCGCAGCCATTCACGGTAGTAACAGGAGCGCGGCTGAAGTCGGATAACCGCTTCGCGGTCCAGACGGGCGAGTCGAAGGACGATTTGAAGATCGATCAGGATTTTGTTCCCTTCAGCTTTTCCGCTTCGGGTCAGGTCGCGGCCCCGGTGGTGTTCGCGGGCTATGGCGCGACCGCCGATGAATTCCATTACGACGACTACGCCGGGCTGGACGTGAAAGACAAGATCGTCGTCGTGCTGCGCTACGAACCCGCCGGCTTCGCAGCGAAGAGCGGGAACAACGGGTTGACGCAGCATTCGCAACTGATTACCAAGGCGATCAATGCGCGCAATCACGGGGCGAGAGCAGTGGTCGTGGCGAACGGCAAGCTGGGTGATGGAGAAGAAGATTTGCTGACACGTTTCGGCAGCGTGAGTGGTCCAGAGAATGTCGGAATCGTGATGGTGCAGGTGAGGAACGCGGCGGCGGAGTCGTGGTTTCAGGCTGCGGGAAAATCGCTGAAGGATGTGCAGGAGCAGATCAATTCGTCGACGAAGCCCGGATCGTTCGAGTTCCCTGCCACGCTGCACTTGTCACTGCACATTGACATCGAAACGACGCGCGCGACGGTGAACAACGTGCTCGCGTGGCTTCCGGGGCAGACGGATGAATATGTGATCCTCGGCGCACACTACGATCACCTGGGGCGTGGGAATTTCGACTCGCTGGCACCCTCACAGATTGGGCAGATTCATCCGGGAGCGGATGACAATGCCAGCGGGACGGCGGGAGTGCTCGAACTGGCTCGACTACTGGCTCCGAAGCGCGGACAATTCAAGCGCAGCATCCTGTTCATGAACTTTGCGGGAGAAGAGCTTGGGCTGCTGGGATCGGCGGCGTGGGTGCAGAATCCGACGCGTCCTCTATCGAAGGCCGTCGCGATGCTGAATATGGATATGATCGGCCGGATCAAGGATGACAAAGTTTATATCGGGGGAGTCGGAACGGGGTCGACGTTCAAACCCGTGCTGGAACAGGCGCAGCGGGACGCACCGTTCAAGATCGAGTATTCGGCCGGTGGATATTCTTCGAGCGACCACACTTCGTTTGTGACCAAGAAGATTCCTGTGCTGTTCTTCTTTTCCGGGCTGCATTCGGATTATCACAAGCCTTCCGACACGGCGGACAAGATCAATGCGCCATCGGCGGCGCGGTTGCTGGATATGGTGAGAAGCGTTGCGGTGCAATTGGCGGATGCGCCAGATGCGCCTGCGTTTCAGGTGGTCGCCGAGGACAAACCGCCCGCGGGCGGTGGAGGAGGAGGATATGGCCCGTATTTCGGCTCGATTCCTGACTTTGGGCAAACCGAGAATGGCGTGAAGTTTTCGGACGTGAAGCCGAATTCTCCGGCAGCGAAGGCTGGCTTGAAGGGCGGAGACATTCTGATTCAGTTCGGCGACAAGCCGATCAAGAATCTATATGACTTCACGGACGCGCTTCGCCGGAGCAAGGTTGGGGATATAGTCGAGGTGAAGGTCCTGCGGGATGGGCAGCCTTTGACGGTCAACGTGAAGCTCGAACAGCGGAAATAAGAACTGCTCGGCCACGGATTTGCGCGGATTCACACGGATGACTGAAAAAACTTAGAGAGGATTTTCGCAGATCGCCGCAGCTTCTGGAATGGGAGTCCGGTTCTATTTGTTGAATCCCGTATAATTTTTGGTCACATCGATCGTTCCAACAAAGAGGAAGCCTTGCCTTTCGACGACCTTCGCCAGTGGATTGCGGCACTGGAGCGCGCGGGCCAACTGAGGCGCGTCCAGACTGAAGCCGATCCGATTCTTGAGATTGCTGAGATCACCGACCGCGTGTCGAAAAGCCGCGATGCCAAGGGCGTTGCGGGCGGTCCGGCACTTCTCTTTCAAAATGTGAAGGGGCATCCTGGTTCGCAAATACTCATCAATCAATTTGGGTCTGATGCACGGATGAAGCTGGCTCTCGGCGTCAATTCCTTGGATGAGGTTGCCGCCCGCATTCGGATGTTTATGGATGTGAAGTCACCGCAGGGATTCCTGGACAAGTTGAAGATGCTGCCGCTGTTGACGGAAGCGGGAAAGTTTTTTCCGCGGACGGTGCCGTCCGGGCCTTGCAAGGAAGTGATCAAGCGCGACAATTTCTCATTGCTGGACTTCCCTGTTCTGCAGTGCTGGCCGAAGGATGCGGGACGATTCATCACTCTGCCTTGCGTTACGACGCGCGATCCGCGTTCCGGAAAACGAAATGTCGGCATGTACCGCATGCAGCTCTACGACGAGCACACTACGGGGATGCACTGGCAGCGGCAGAAGGTTGCGGCCGAGCACGCGCGGGAGCGGATGCGGGGTGCGGCCGATGGAAAATCGGCAGCGGTCGATATTATGGCGCGGTCATCGGGAGGATCGGTCGTCCCTGAAGGCGGCGGGCCTTCGGGAAAGATGGAGGTGGCCGTCGCTATCGGGACGGAACCAGCGTTGACCTTTTCCGCAATCGTTCCGGCGCCGCCGGAGGTTGAGGAGTATCTGATAGCCGGATTCTTGCGTGGAGCGCCGGTTGAACTGGTGAAGTGTGAGACGGTGGACCTGGAGGTTCCGGCATCGAGCGAGATCGTGCTGGAAGGCTATGTGAATCTGGACGAACTGCGCAGCGAGGGGCCATTCGGGGATCACACGGGGTTCTATTCGCTCGAGGATCTGTATCCCGTATTTCACGTCACTTGCGTAACGCACCGGGACAATCCGATCTACGCGACCACGATTGTGGGGAAGCCTCCGCAGGAAGATGCGTACATGGGCAAGGCAGTCGAGCGCATTTTCCTGCCGCTAATGAAGCTGACGATTCCGGAGTTGGTAGACATCAATCTGCCGGTGGAAGGCATTTTCCACAATCTGATGATTGTGTCGATCAAGAAGTCGTATCCGGGCCAGGCACGCAAGGTGATGAACGCGATCTGGTCGCTCGGTCAGGCGATGTTTACGAAGTGCATTGTTGTGGTGGATGAGGACGTCGATGTGCAGGATCTGGGCGACGTCACGCTGAAGGTGTTTAATCACATCGATCCGGAGCGGGACATTCAGTTCACGCTGGGACCGGTGGATTCGCTCGACCATGCGTCACGGCTGCCGAATTATGGATCAAAGATGGGGATTGATGCGACACGGAAGTGGGCAAGCGAGGGCTTTGCGCGTCCATGGCCCGACGAGATTGTGATGGACGCGAAGACGAAGGCGCTGGTCGACGGCAAGTGGAAGGCGTTAGTAAAAGAACTCGGGATCGAGTGATGCGGCGTTAATTGTTATTCAGTTCTTTACCTTAATTTTGGCAAGCGTCTTTACGGCCTCGGCGTCCTTCGCGTCGCCGACTTCGACGCGAACGGCGCTTCCCTCGGGGTAGCTCTTGGCTGCGTTGATGATTTTCAGAATGCGCGACGGAAGTTTACTGGTCTTTGCGGCAGCGATTGCTTTGTCTCCTAGAATGAAGGCCGCGAGAAAATATCCTGCTCTCGGCGACAAGTAGACGATGTTTCGTTTCTTGCGTTGCAGGCGGAGGGACCATCCGGCTTTGACGGAGTAGCTGTTCCATTCCTCGCCATCGAGTTTCAAGTCGTTCGTCAGGTCGGCTACCAGGTTCTGCCACAGAGAGTGGCTCTTGCCCAGGGCTGAGGCTAAGGCAGCCTCGGTTGGCCGGGTAGCGTGGCCGACAAACGCGTTGGTCAGCATCGTTTCTTCTTTTGTGCGGATTCCATCGCGGTTTCAGTGGCCAAGAACGAAGAGCGTACGCAAGCCCCACGCCGCGGCGAGGCCGAGGACGGCGACGAATGCCACGCCGATGCAATGATCGGATGTGGTGCCTTTGCTCCAGCCCTGGAGCACGGCAAACACTCAAGTAAAGAACAGGACAATTGCTCCCGTACCGATGATCTTCAGCAACATGATGCGCCTCGCATTTCCCCCGTCCTGTTTGTCGGGAGAGGATCCGACTCAATACTGCGGCAAGCGGTCTGCGTTATGCCGTGATGCCGGTCACGCTTGGTAAGGTAAGAATGCAAGCGGTGTTGGGGTGGGAGAGGATCAGCATGATTCGGATTCTCGGTGCGGATGCGATGGTTCGTATCCGACACATTGGAGAACCGGCAGGCGGGGATACTTGGGGAAAGCCGGGTCGGTGGTGGAGCGCTCGCAGAGATAGAACGTCGAACCACGGTCGGATTGGATCAGGCGCACAAAACGGCAGTTCGCGCAGAGGCCGATACGGTCTTTCGTTTTTTCGTTGCTCACCGGTACAGAATAGCGAAGCAATTCTTTTTCTTCGAACCTGAAGAAAAATTCATCGAAAATTGGCCGATTTGTACGGTCTCCAGTCTTGAATGCCGCCATTCGTTTTGTTATAAGGGCTTCCCAATCACAGGAGGATCTACCGTGCGTATCCCTGCCGTCGCTGTAGGTGTGTCTCCTTTGAAGTTCGTGCGCGCCCTTTTGGTCAGCGGGTTGGCGCTCGCTTTGTTCGTTCCGATGGCCTCGGCGCAGCAGACGTTGGGCGCCATCACCGGCACAGTGACTGATCCGTCAGGAGCTGTCGTGTCGGACGCCACTGTGAAAGCGGTCAATCTTGCGACCAACCTCGAAGTTTCGGCTCAGACCAAGAATGGCTCTTTCCTGATTCCGGACCTTCCCGCCGGAACCTATCGAGTCACCGTCACGAAGGACGGCTTCAAAACGGAAAACCACACGAGAATCTTGGTGTCGGGTGCCCGCACGACAACCGTCGATACGACTCTGGTGGTGGGCTCGATCGGCACTACGGTGGAAGTGAGCGCCGTGCCGTTGATGAACCAGGTGGACACCACGATCGGCTATGTCGTCGATGCCAACACCATTGAAACGACCCCGCTGGGCACCGGCAGCTTCACACAGCTGGCAATTCTTAGCCCTGGCGTTCATGCGGACTTCCTCGGTGGAGGGGGCGCCAACACGGGCCTGGGCAATCAGGCCATCTTCGCGAATGGAAACCGGGACACGAGCAATAGCTTTTCCTTGAACGGCATCAGCACCAATAACCTTTTTAACGGTAATTCCACGAGCCAGGTAGGTGAGAACCGCTTCGTGCTCAACACCGGTGAGAATTTCGGTGCGGGCGGCATCATCCAGACCAGCACATCGGTGTATGGGGCAATTGGCCAGGCTCTTCCCACTCCGCCCCCCGATGCTATTCAGGAGATCGCCGTCAACTCCTCGCAGTACGACGCCACACAGGGCAACAACAGTGGCGCGCATATCAGCGTACTGACGAAGTCTGGCACGAACGCGTTGCACGGTTCGCTGTGGGAACAGTGGCAGAACAGCGATATGAACGCTACCCCGTACTTCTACGATGCGGCTGGGATCAACCCTGTCACGAATCGGCCTTATCTGCCGAATCCCTTCCTGAACCGGAACGCTTTTGGCGGGACCATCGGCGGCCCGGTTATCAAGGATAAGTTGTTCTTCTTTGGGTCCTATCAGGGAGTACGCATTGCCGATGCGCAGGCTTCCACCAAAGACGTGACGGTGCCTCTGGGCTTGACCAATGACCGCAGTACGCAGGGCATCATCAATATGATTCAGGCGACCTACGGCACTACGATCACCGCGAGCCAGATCAATAGCGCCGCCTCGCAGATGCTGAACGCCAAACTTCCCAACGGGCAGTATTTGATACCAAGCGCTGAGTACAATACGACGCAGGCCGTCACGTTGGGCTACGATACCATCGTGCAAGGGCCCAATACGCAAGCCAGTGTAAACCAAGGGATCGTCGGTATTGACTACGTTATAAACTCCAAGGACCGCTTGGCCGCGAGATATTACATTCAGAGCAATCCCACCAACAATCCTTTTGGCGCGGTCGGTTCTCTGCTGGGATTTGCACAACAGCTTTCCGCTGGCAGCCAGGTGTTTTCTCTCTCTAACTCCGTCGTGCTCTGCCCCAACCTCACCTGGGAACAGCATGTGGGTTTCACCCGCCTGCGAGCTTATGCCAACACAACAAAAGCATTTACCCCAAGTTCGGTGGGGATTACCCTGCCGGGAGGGGCGACGTTTCCCGACGTCAGTATTTCCACATCGGACCCGACTATCAGTGCCGGTCTGGAGTTTGGGCCCAGCACCAGCTTTGGCGACGGTGGCATGATCCAGAATCAATGGGAATACGGGACCTCCGCCAGTTGGGTGAAAGGAAAGCATGTCCTGAGTATGGGGACAACGTGGGACCACACCCAGCTTAATATCCTCAACAACAACACCAATACCGACACACTTGACATCCAGACCTTCGAGGACTTTGTAAAAGGCACCTTGCACGGCGGCAATGAGTTCGTGGGCTCAGCTCACCGTTACTACCGCTCCGATACGATCGGCACCTACATTAACGACAACTTCAAGATGAGCAAGAATCTCACGGTAACCGCCGGGTTGCGTTGGGACATCGATGGGCCGCTCTCGGAAAAATACGGCCTGCTTACAGGTTTTGACCCTTCGAAATACAGTTACGTGCAGTGCAAGGTCAATGGAGTTCTGGCGGACCCGGCTTTGACTGAGTACAACTATGGCACTTGCGACACAGGGACTGACGTAATTACGGGCTCCGGTCTGATCATCGCTGGGAATAACAAGACTGGCGCCACGCGCGGCGTCAACGATTCGCTCATGAAAAATCACCAGTGGGGTTTCGCGCCCCGCATCGGCATCGCATGGTCTCCAATGTCTAAGCTCACCGTGCGCGCAGGGTACGGTATGTACTACGACCGTGGCGAGTTCTTCAGCTACTTGTCACCGAGTGCGGGGTCCGGATTTAACGGCCCATTCGGAGTTACTCTCGCGCCTCCGTTTGTCCAACCGATCTCCGTCGCGAAGGGCGCTACACTCTCGCAGCCGTTCGGCACGACTTTGCCACCGCCGCCGCCAGCGACGGGGGCTGCCTTCCAAGCCTACCTGCCGAACCTCCAGCAGACTGCTTGCGGTTACCCGGGATGCTGGCCGTCCAGCAATCTTTACGGTCCTTTCCTGTTTGGCGGTTACGATATCAATAACAAACTGCCTTATACACAGAACTGGACACTCGACCTTCAATTTCAGCCTTCCAACACCTGGATCTTCGAGGTCGGCTATGTCGGAAATCACGGGACCCATTTGGTGCTACCCATCCCCTTCAACCAAGCACTTATCGCCACACCGACAAATGTAGTGAACGGGCAGACTAGCTCCTACGGCGGTACCAGCCCGTTGGCCAACCAGAACTATTACGGTGGGCTCCCGCTCCCGCTGGATACCGAACCCATCTATACGAACGAATACGCAGGCAATGCGCCGATTCGCGTACCCTATCCTGGCTATGACATGAACTCAGTGTCGTATAAAGCGGAGGGCATCTCGAACTTCAGCGCTTTGCAGGTCCAGCTTCACAAACGGATGTCCAACGGCCTGCAATTCACCACGTCGTACACCTGGTCTCATTCGCTGGACGAACAGAGCGGATTGGGGCTCTTTTTCACCGGAAACAATCCGCTCACCCCGCGAGCCAACTATGCCAGCTCGGACTTCGATCAGACGCACGTTTTTCTGATCAACTACAGCTATACGATTCCGAAGTTGGTGGATAGCGGGGCGTGGAGCTACGTGGTCAATGGCTGGACCATTGGTGGCCAGACTGTGGCGCAGAGCGGGCAGCCGTACAGCGTCTACGACTATTCGGGCTCGGTGGCGAGCCAGTACTACGGCACCAGCAACTATATTGGAAACCCCATTGTGCCGCTGGTACCGGGCGTAACAGCCAAGCAGGCAGCCCATCCTGGCGCGAATTGCGTGGGGTATTCGACGAAGATTTGCAAGCTCAATTCCGCTGATTTCGCACCCCAGTTCGTGGCTCCGGGAACCTATGGAGTGCCCGCTTGTGACCCCACTGGGTGCGATGACTTTGGATCTTTGTTTGGAACGACAGGCCGGAACAGTTTTCGAGGTCCCTTCCAGGTGCGCTTCGACACAAGCTTGGCCAAGACGTTCCTGTTCAAAGAGCGCTACCAGCTTAGGTTTGAAGCCGATGCATTCAATATTTTCAACCATCCCGACTTCGACACTCCGAACAACAACGTGAACTTCTTTCCCAATTACGAGGGTCCGCCATCGATTCCCCCGCAAGGGAGCTTGGGACTGATCCAGCACACGATTGGCAGCCCACGCTTCCTGCAGCTCGCGCTGCATTTGACGTTTTGATGAGGGACGGTCAGCGCAGGACTGGACGGAGGATGGGAGTGCAAGTGGAACGACTTCGACGAGGGGCGATCGGCACGGTGCTGATCGTCCTTGTTCTTTTGCAGAGCGAATTCGCGGGCGCCTGGGGGAACGAGGGGCATGTTGCGATTAATCGCGTGGCGGCGCAAAAGATTCCGGCGACCATGCCTCGATTCTTGCGAAGTGCCGTGGGTGAGATTGCTTATTTGGGGCCGGAGCCGGATCGTTGGCGGAGTCCTTCGGAATTTGCGCTGAAGAATGCGCAGGAACCCGATCACTTCATCGATCTGGAACGCGTGGAGTGGCTCGATCCGCTTCCCCCGGGAAGGTATGAGTTTTATCGGAGGCTCTATGAGAAGCGGGCGGCGAGCGCTAGCGGCGACCACCCTGACGATTATCTTCCCGAGCGCGTGGGACTGCAGCCGTATATCACGATGGAGGTGTATGGACGACTGAAGGCGGCGTTCCGCGAGTACCGGCAACGAGTGGCGGCGCATCAGCCGACGCTGGCGATGCAAGGGGCGATTATCTTTTATGCGGGATGGCTGGGGCACTATGTCGCGGATGGATCGCAGCCGCTGCACACGACGATCCAGTACAACGGGTGGGTAGGGCCGAATCCGAACGGATATACGACGGAACACAAGATTCATGCACAGTTTGAGACTGCTTATGTGGCGGCGAATATCACGGAGAAAGATTTCGCCGGATTGGTGAAGAGTCCGGAGCGGCTGACGGATCCGTTCGCGGCGTATGTTGCTTACCTCAAACAGTCGCACGGTCTGGTGGATGATGTTTATCAGCTGGAGAAGGCTGGCGGATTTACGGGGAAGGGTTCCCCTGCGGCGTTTGACTTTACGACGCACAGGCTGGCCACAGGATCGCAGATGCTGCTGAATCTCTGGTACACGGCGTGGGTGGAGAGTGCAGTGCCGGTACCGGAGCATGCGACGCCAGTCTCGTCGCCAAGCCCTTCTAAACCAAGTCCTGCGACGAAATAACTAGGAATCGCCCGCGTCCGGCGCGGGTGGGACGATTCGCGGCTGTTTCGGTATACTGAATATCAAGATGCCAGTTTTGAAGAACATTGCGGCCATCGCCAAGGGCATGAGCATCACCTTTATGGAGATGTTCCAGCCGACGACGGTGGAGAATTATCCGGATGGGCAGGGTCCGCTACGGGGTGCGCGGTTTGAGGCACGGTTTCGCGGCGCCCACGTGTTGCAGCGCGATGAGAATGGACTGGAAAAGTGCGTAGCCTGCTTTCTGTGCGCGGCGGCGTGTCCGTCGAACTGCATCTATATTGAAGCCGCCGAGAACACCGCGGAAAAGCGCGTGAGTGGGGCGGAGCGTTACGCCAAGGTTTACAACATCGATTACAACCGATGCATTTTCTGCGGGTATTGCGTGGAAGCGTGTCCGACCGATGCGATCACCCACGGGCATGGGTTTGAGCTGGCGACGTTCAATGCCAGCAATCTCGTCTACCGTAAGGAGCAAATGCTGGCCCCCCGGCCAGCACACATGGGCGCCAACGTGGTATTCAACCAGGCCGACGTGGACGGTGGGGCTCCGGCGGAAATGGTGCCAGGAAGCTGACTTCGAGACAGGTTTCGAGTTCCCCGACGCCGGTCCTCGAGACCGGCGTTCGTGCATGTGGAGAATGCATTTCTTTGCCACGGATCCACACAGATTCGAACGGATCGATCAAAAGCTAAAGTGCTAGAGGCTAGGAGCTAGAAGCTGAAATGGCTGACTTCTTACAGACTGTGAAGGAGCGCGTCGTCGTCTATGACGGCGCGATGGGGACCAACATCCAGAAGCGCAATCCTACCTTGGACGATTACTGGGGGAAAGAGAATTGCAGCGAAGTGCTGGTGTTGAGCCGTCCCGACATTATTCGCGACATTCATGCGGACTTTTTCCGCGTGGGTTGCGACATCGTTGAGACCAATACGTTCGGCGGAAGCGGAATTGTGCTGGGAGAGTTTGATCTGCGGGATCGCGTGCACGAGATCAATTTGAAAGCCGCGCAACTGGCGAAAGAGGTAGCGCAGCAATTTTCGACGAAGGACAGACCGCGATTTGTGGCGGGATCTATGGGCCCGACGACGAAGCTGCCATCGCTAGGACACATTGGATTCGATGCGATGGTGGAATCGTACGAAGAGCAGGCGGCAGCGCTGATCGAGGGCGGAGTCGATGTGCTGCTGATCGAGACGGCGCAGGATCTGCTGCAGGCAAAGATTGCGACGATTGGCGTGCTTGATGCGATGCGGAAGGCGGGGAAGCGACTGCCCTTGCAAGTCCAGGTCACGCTGCAGGAATCCGGCCTTATGTTGCTGGGAACCGAGATCGGCGCGGCGCTCACGGCGCTCGAGCCTCTCGACATCGACATCATCGGGTTGAACTGCGCAACGGGACCGAAAGAGATGAACGACGCGGTCCGCTACCTGGGGCTGAATTCCACGAAAGAAGTTTCGGTTCTGCCGAATGCCGGGTTGCCGCAAAACGTTGGCGGGCACGCGGTATACAAGCTTTCGCCAGAGGATCTAGCGGAGTATCACAAGCACTTTGTGAAGGATTACGGCGTTCGGATTGTCGGCGGATGCTGCGGAACGACGCCCGAACATCTGAAAGCCGTGGTGGACGCCGTTTCGGGAGTGGAACCGGCCAAGCGTGACGTGAAGCGCATAGGCGCGGCATCAAGCGCCTATACAACTGTTCCGCTCGATCTGGAGCCTAAGCCGCTGATCGTTGCCGAAGAGATGAACACGACGACGCGCGTCGAGCATTTCCGAAAACTCGTTCAGGGGAAGAAATACGACGAGATTCTTGGCTTGGCCAAGAAACTGGTCAACGACGGATCGCACATGCTCGATCTGTGCTGCGCCATCGTGGGCGAGGACGAGAAGGGATACCTCACTTCGATTCTGGAAAAGATCGCCACCCGCGTTCCGGCGCCGATTCTGGTCGATTCGACCGAGGCCGATGTGGTGGAGGAGGCGCTGAAACGGATTCCAGGGCGCGCCATCATCAATTCCATCAATTTGGAAGATGGCGAGAAGCGGACCTCGAAAGTTCTGCCCATGGCGAAGCGGTACGGGGCGGCCGTGATTGCGCTGACAATCGACGAAGACGGGATGGCGCTGACCGCCGACAAGAAGGTTGCGATTGCCCATCGCATCTATGATCTGGCGACCAAGAAATATGGGCTCGACGGAACGGATCTGATTTTCGATGCGCTGACTTTGCCGATTTCGACGGGGCAAGAAGAATATCGCACGGCAGGGATGGAGACGCTCAAGGCAGTCGAGCGGATCAAGAAGGAACTGCCGTCAGTGAAGACGATTCTCGGCGTGAGCAATATCTCATTCGGGCTGGACGCTTATTCGCGGCGGGTGTTGAATTCCGTGTTCATGCATGAGGCGGTGGACCACGGGCTCGACATGGCCATCGTGAACTACACGAAGATTTATCCGCTGTACAAGATTCCACAGGAAGAGGTGGAACTGGCGCGGAAGCTGATTCACCGCGACGAAAATTCCGACGGCGATCCGCTGCAGAAATACATGGCGCACTTTGCGGGAATGCAGGGCAAGCCGGCCGCTTCGACTACTGCACACGTCGATACACTGTCGGTGGAGGACAAGCTCAAGTTTGCCATCATCAATGGCGAGAAAACGGTGGGAGAAGGCGCGAACAAGAAGTCGCTGGAAGCCCTGCTGGAAGAGGCTTTGGCGAGCTATTCGGCGCTGGAGCTGATCAATACTGTCCTGCTCGATGGGATGAAGACGGTCGGCGACCTGTTTGGTGCGCGCAAGATGCAGTTGCCCTCGGTGCTCGACTCGGCTGGGGTGATGAAGGCGGCGGTGGCTTATCTTGAGCCGAAGATGGAGAAGAAATCCGGCTCGCAGAAGGGGACGATCGTGCTCGCCACGGTGAAGGGCGACGTGCACGATATCGGGAAGAATCTCGTCGACATCATTCTGTCGAACAATGGATTCAAGGTCGTCAATCTGGGAATCAAGCAGCCGGGGGACACGATTATCCGGTCGGCACAGGAACATCGGGCCGACGCGATTGGGCTCAGCGGATTGTTGGTGAAATCGACGCTGGAGATGAAGTACGTGATCCAGGACCTGGAGCGGCAGAAGCTGGCGTTTCCGGTGATCTGCGGCGGGGCGGCGCTGACGCGAAAATACGTGGAGGACGATTTGCGGCGAGAGTATGCAAACGCAGTCTTCTACGCGGATGATGCATTTGCCGGGCTGCACATCATGGAAGACCTGGCCACGGAGAACGGCGCGAAGCAGACGCGGCTGGCCGAAGGAAAGACCGTTAAGGAATACGCGAAGGCAGCGGCCGTGGATGAGGAGACGGGGCCGGTGTTTGCGGAGCGGAGCCCAGTGGTTTTGGACGCGCCGAATATTCCGGAGCCTCCGTTCTGGGGTGTGCGCGTGCGCAAGGATTACGATTTGCGGGAACTGTTTCCGTACATCAATGAGACGGCTCTGTTCAAGAATCAGTGGCAGTTGAAGACCGCTTCGCAGTCGGATTATGTGCGACTGGTGGAGGAGAAATTCCGGCCGGTGTTGCGGAAGTTGGAAGATGAGGTGATTGAGTCGGGGTTGTTCGAGCCGAAGGTGGTGTATGGGTACTTCCCGGCGCAGGGGGATGGGAACGATGTGGTGGTGTATGAACCGCGGGATGCAGGGCCGGGACACCCCAGCGACAGCCGGCGAGACGCCGGCGCTACGAATACTGAACTCTTGCGTTTTACGTTTCCTCGGCAGCGGGAGGGGAGACGCTTATGTATATCGGACTTTTTTGCGCCTAAGTCCTCAGGAAAGATGGATGTTCTCGGGCTCTCGCTCGTGACCATTGGGGCCAAGGCTAGCATGGAGACGCAGCGGCTGTTCGAAGGCGGAGAATATACGAAGTATCTATACCTGCACGGGCTGAGCGTCGAAACGGCGGAGGCGCTGGCGGAATTTCATCACAAGAAGATGCGCGAGGAATTAGGGATCGGTCGCGAAGACTCTCGCGAGATTCGCGATCTGTTTCATCAGAAATATCGGGGATCGCGGTATTCGTTCGGGTATCCGGCATGCCCGAATTTGGAGGATCAGACGAAACTCTTTGCATTGCTCAAGCCAGAGCAGAATGTGGGGGTGCGGCTGACCTCCGGGTTCCTGCTGGAGCCTGAGCAATCCACTTCGGCGATTGTGGTGCATCATCCGGGGGCGAAGTACTTTGTGGTTTAGGAGAAGTATTTACCACGGAGGACGCAGGGGACACAGAGGTCTTCGCCACAGGTTCCGCTGATTGCGTTGATCATTGTCTTGGACATGCGACTTCATCAGACCTAGAACGTCGCTGCCAGGCGGAGGAAGTAGCTTCTGGGTGGACCGATGGCGTTGCCGGAGAAGAGGCCGCCGAAGTCGATTACGTTGAGACGATTGTTCACATTCTGCACGTCCGCCTGCAGGCGGAGAGAGCGCTTCTCTTTCTTATAGAAGTCGAACCCTGATGCAAGGTTCACCGAGAGCGCGGGCTTGATGCGCCCCCTGTTCAGATCGATGCGATCGACAACCGGCTGGCCATATTCCGTCAACGCTTGTTGATAGGTGCCCGCGAAGTCGAAGGGCAGGCCGCTGCCATAGTCGATGCTGGATGCAACCCACAATCTCGAGGTGAGTTGATAGCGAATGTGCAGGCGGGCCGTGTTGCGCTGATCTTGCGAATCTGGGAAATGACCGGTGAGCTGGGTGGTCGCGTTGACTGCGTCGTCGCCCAAGAAAAGGCCTCCCGTCACCGGAAACCAGGCGTTGCCGACCATGTAGGAATAACTCAGGAATCCGGAGAACCGCTTCCACTGTGGGACCTCAATTTTTCCCTCGGCGCCATAGATAATCGCTTTGCGAAAAGCGATCGGGAAGCTGACGGCCGTGCTGAGGATTTGGTCATCGTCAGCAAAGTTGTCGACGTAACGCCGGAAATAGTTGGCATCGAGACGGACCTGGCTGAAAAAGCTCTTGCTCGCTCCGAACTCAAAATAGTTTCCGTGAGAAGGCTCGATGGGCAGGCGCAGAACGTCGGGATTGAGCGACTCCACCTGGGATGAACTGGCCAGCAAAATATTCTCGAACGAAGGAGTCTGGAAAACGCGGTCGTAAGAACCGTGGATCATCAAGCCCGCGGACTCGAAATAACGTGCGATGGAGAGACGCGGACTGAGAGCGTTCTCATTGACAAGAAGCTGGTAGTGGTCCCAGCGGAGCCCCGCGCTCATGGTCCACTTGCCAAGATGAATGAGGTCTTCGACGAAGGCGGATTGTTCAAGGTCGGGGCGTGTTCCGGTGAAGGCGAAGGTTGTCGGTGTCGCGGGATCAAATGGATTATTCGGATCGTTGGGATTGGCCGTGATGATGTCGCTGAAGTTTTCGTGCAGGAACATGGCGTCAGATTCGATGCCGACTTTCCATTCCTGAATCCCGTGATGGACGGAAACGGTGCTATTGAAGTATCCCTCGGTGAAATGGTTGTGCAGGAAAGCGCGAATCGGCCACGAGGAAGCATTGGAATTGAGATCGTCGGAGTTTTCGCGAACCATACCGCGGACATTCGCAAGAACATTCGATGAGAAGACATGCTGGTAGGAGACGATACCCATGGTCTCGAAGTTATCGCCGGTTTGCAGTTGGGGTGGAGTGTCGGGCGGAGGAGGGGGATCTTGTAGTTGCGGGAACTGCTGAATCTGCTCGTTCGGAATCTGGTAGCGCGAAAATTCGTGGCGAACGCTGAGCGAGAGACGATCCTTGGGTGTGAAGTTGCGAGCAAAGCTGGCCGTGAAATCGCCAGTCGTGCCGCGGTTGGTGTAATTCTCAGGAACAACCGGATTGAGGTAATGCGAGGTCCCGTCGCCCGACGCGCTGGCGCCGAGAGTGTTGTGTCCCCAACCGTATTGAATCTGGCCAAAGGCGCTGGCTGTGTCGAAACTGCCACCGGAAAGCGCGGCCTCGCCGTGGGGCCCCATTTGCTCGTCCCGAAGCGTGTTGACTTCGACTACGCCTCCCATTTTCCGCCCATATTCCGCCGGAATCCCTGCAGTGTAGATGGTGAGCGAATCGACGTCGTCGGCCTCGATTTCGGGACCAAAGCTGGGAGAGCGATTGTCGGTCAGGGGAATGCCGTCTAAGACGAACTGGGTTTGATACTCGGAGCCGCGGGGATGGAGAACGGCGTTGCCCTCGTAGAGCCAGCCGGGTTGCGAGTTGACCAGGTCCACGACGGATCGGCCGGGGAGCGAAGCCGGACGGTCGGCGATGGCTTGTTCGTCCAAATGGTTGCTGCTGCCGCTTCGTTCGGGGTCGAGCAGCGGCGGTTCGGCGGTTACGTTCACGGCGGTGCTCAGGGCGGCGATGCTGAGGTTGACCAGATATTCGGTAGGCAGGGCGGAGCGAATCTCGATGATGCCGCTGAAGGAAGAGAATCCATCGCTGTCAACCTTGAGTTGGTAAGGGCCGAAAGGAAGATTGCGAGCGGTCAAGAGCCCTGAGTCGTCGGTTGCCAGGCTGCGGTGGAGCTGCGCGGCTTCACTGGACAACGTGACGGAAGCTTTTACGCCCCGTCCGCGGGGGTCAGCGACCCTGAGGCGAAGTTCTCCTGCGTTGCTCTGCGCCATGAGTGGGAGAGCAAACAGCAGCAATCCGAGGTGGAGCAGCCGGCGCAAGGGTTTCGATTGGGGGATTTCTCATGATACCAGCGAGGCTCGGCAGGACCGGATTACCAAGGGCATCATTTATCGGGCATCATTCATCGGGCATCATCGTTCCAGAATTGGAGGCTGGCTCCAGTTGCCCGATTTTCGGTGACTTTTTACAAACTGGAGACAGTTTCTTGACAAAACGGGGCGGCAGATCAGGCAAATTCCTAGGAGGTCCCGAAGGCAGCGGAGCTCCCGCTCGCGCTAGGGATCACAGGCTTCAAGCCTTCCGTCACCGGGAAGGCATGGGGAAAAACGAGCGCTCGTACCGCAGGGGGTGCGAGCGCCGTTTTGCGTTTGACTTCGTCTTTCGCTTCTCCGCAGTACTGCTTCGGTACAGGTCTCCGGCACCTTGCCGGGTGCGGCCATTTCAACTGTTACAATTTTGGAGATCGGACTTACCTGCGAGTTCCTCCTCGTTCGCTTCGCTCGGGCGTTGGACAGAGGAGAAACTTTGGGGTCCGGATCCGAAACTTAGCGCCATGAAATGTCCTTTTTGCGGATTTGCGAACGATAAGGTGGTGGACTCGCGCGAGAGCAAGGAAGCGGAGTCGATCCGCCGGAGGCGCGAGTGCTTGAAGTGCGGCAAGCGCTTCACGACATACGAACGCATCGATGAGATCCCGTACATGGTGGTAAAGAAAGACGGACGCCGGGAAAAGTTTGACCGGCAGAAAGTGCTCAACGGATTGTTGCGGGCATGTGAAAAAAGGCCGGTGCCGATCAGCAAGCTGGAGCAGATTGTGAACGAGGCGGAGTCGTTCGTAATCGAGTCGGCGGAGCGCGAGCGCAAGACGAGCGAATTGGGCGAACTGATCATGAACCGTCTGCGGCGCTACGACAAAGTTGCGTATGTGCGGTTTGCTTCGGTGTATCTGGATTTCAAGGATGTGAAAGAGTTCATGAATGAGTTGAAAGATCTGGTTAAAGTAAAGCCCGCATAAAGTCTTATTCCGAAGGAAATGTATTCATGAGTCATAAGGTAACGCTGATTCCGGGCGATGGGATCGGGCCGGAAGTGACGAATGCCACGGTCCGCATCCTGGAAGCGACCGGGGTGAAGTTTGAGTGGGAAACGTTCGCCGTAGGCGCCGAGGCTTACGAGAAATCGGGACAATACATTCCAAGAGATCTGACTGAATCGCTGGAGAGGACGCGGGTTGGCCTGAAGGGTCCGGTGACGACTCCGGTGGGCGGCGGTTTTCCCAGCATCAACGTTGCGCTGCGAAAGCAGTTCGAGCTTTACGCCAACTTCCGGCCGATCCGAAATTTGCCGCACATTCCGACACGTTATCCGGATGTGGATTTAATTATTGTTCGCGAAAATACCGAGGGACTTTATTCGGGCTTGGAGCACGAAGTGGTGCCGGGTGTGGTCGAGAGCCTGAAAATTATTACGGAGAAGGCGTCGACGCGCATCGCGAAGTTCGCTTTCGAATATGCACGCAAGAATCAGCGCAAGAAGATTCACTGCATTCATAAAGCGAACATCATGAAATTATCGGACGGCCTGTTTTTGCGCTGCACCCGGAATGTGGCCAAGGATTATCCCGAGATCACCTACGGCGAACATATCGTAGACAACACGTGCATGCAGTTGGTCATGAATCCGTACCAGTACGACATGCTGGTGATGGAGAACCTGTACGGCGATATTCTCTCGGATCTGTGCGCGGCATTCGTAGGCGGACTGGGATTTGTGCCGAGCGCAAACCTGGGTGACGAATGCGCAGTGTTTGAGGCGGTGCATGGATCGGCGCCGGACATTGCGGGAAAGAATCTGGCGAATCCGACGGCTCTGCTGCGGTCGGCGCTGCTGATGGTGCGGCATTTGGGCGAGCACGGGGCGTCGACGCAGATTCGAAATGCGCTGGAGCGAGTGTATCGCCATCCGGAAAAGCTGACGCGCGACATCGGCGGCAAATCGAGCACATCGGAGTTTGCCGATGCGGTGATTGAAGAGATGGAGAAAGGCGACGCCTAGATCATCTTTGGACAACGCTTGCGAGATAGTCGTCCTTAATTCTCTTTCAGCAATTTTCTTTCAGCGGCGCTTCAGGGCTTCCAATTCTTCCAAAGTGCGCGGCCAGTCGGACCCTAACAGCCGAGACAGGCTGCGGTCGGCGAGAACTTTGCCGCCCGTCTGGCAGCGGGCGCAATAGTTCGTTTCCTTGTCGGCGTAACGAATTCGCAGAATCTTATCTCCGCATCTGGGGCAAGGAAGGCCGTAGCGGCCGTGAGCGGCCATGTCTTTGCGAAACGCGGTGACTTTCTCCGGAAAGCCCGTCTCTGCTTCCTTCCCGAGACGAGTGATCCATAGCTGGAGGGTCTGCCGGGTTGCAGCGAAGAGGCGTGCCCACTGGTCGGCTGAGAGCCTGTTGGTGAGCATGATGGGAGCGAGCTGTGCCGCATGCAGGATCTCGTCGGAATAGGCGTTGCCGACGCCGCTGATCAGGCGAGGATCGGTAAGTGCGCGCTTCAAGGTATGGTTCTCAGCCGTCATCACGGCACGAAAAGAATCCAGATCGGCGGTGAAGACGTCGATTCCTCCAGCATCGAACGACTCTAGATTCTCCTCGCTGCCTATTACGTGCAACGACGCACGGTGCTTGGAGCCGGCTTCGGTGAGTACTAAAGATCCGTTGGGAAAATCGAAGGCGGCAAGATTCTGGCGGCCGGCCAGCTTCGCCCCACTCGGCCGCCAGTGCAAGCGACCGGCGATCATCAGATGAAGAACCAGCCAAAGATCGCTCTCGACGCCGATGGCAATGCGTTTGCCAATGCGGCGCAACTTTTCCACGATGCGGCCCTCTGCACTTGCGAGCGGCGGTTGCGCCGTTCTAAGTAAAAAAGGGCTGGCGATGCGTATGTGCTGCAGAGGCTCGCCGACGATGCGCGATTCGAGCGCGGTGAGATAGGCTGAGATATCGGGTAACTCTGGCATAGATATCAGATTGCATGCGCATGTGATTTTTTTCAAATGCGGGAGATGGTCACATGGAGGCGTGATCGGAATTTTGCAAATCCGCCATTGACTCGCATGCTCGGTTCGGAGTACAGTCCTTGGCGTTCTGGGGATTCTGGGGAAAATGACGCGCACAGCACGGCGTGTGGGGATAGTTCTCTTTCAGCTCGGTGGACCCGACACGCTGGAAGCGATCGAACCCTTTTTGTATAACCTTTTCTGCGACCCCGACATTATTGACTTCCCTTTTGCCCGCATCGGGCGCAAACCCCTGGCCAAACTGATTTCGACGACCCGCGCTCGCAAAGTACAGCATCACTACGCGACGATTGGCGGAGGATCGCCCATCCGGAAAAATACAGAGCGGCAGGCGCGGGTTTTGGAGGCCGAGCTGCGGAGTCAAGGGGTCGACGCACAATGTTTCGTCGCGATGCGCTACTGGCACCCGTTTACGCGCGAGGCCATTGAGAGACTCCAGGCATCCCAGTGCGATGAAGTTGTGCTCTTACCTTTATATCCGCAGTATTCGTCCACGACGACGGGATCGAGCCTGAATGAATGGCAGCGATTGTTCGCGGACGACGTGCCGGTGCATTGCGTGGGGACTTTCTATCGTAATACGATGTATCTGGATTCCGTGATCGAGAAGGTGAACGACGCGCTGTCACGATTTGCTGAACCTTCGCGGCCAGAGCTTGTTTTTAGCGCGCACAGCATTCCCATGTCAGTGATAGAAAAAGGCGATCCCTACCAACGCCAGATCGAAGAAACGGTGCGCCTTCTGACCGAGCGTGGCGGATGGAGCAATCCTCATCGGCTCTGCTATCAGAGCAAAGTTGGGGCGAGCCGGTGGCTGCAACCTTCGCTGCATCAGACTCTGCGTCAATTGGCCGAGGAGCGCGTGCGCGAGATGTGCGTCGTGCCAGTGGCCTTTGTTTCCGATCACGTGGAAACGCTGGGAGAGATTGATCATGAGGCGCGGGCGGAAGCGCACCGGCTGGGGATCACGCAGTTTGAAATGAGCGCCGGGTTGAATGATTCTCCGAAATTCATTCAAGCGCTGGCGCAGATTGTGCAAGAGGCGCTGGACCATGCTGTTCACAGCTCGATTCCTATGCGCAGTTCCGGGAGGACGTTGGCGGAGCCGCAGTACGCGGTCGCCGCGGGTTTGGACTAGGGCCAAGTCATCGAAGGGAGAGGAGGGAGTTCATGGCGGAGGAGACTGGGAAGGTCAATCCGAATCCCGAAGCGCCGAAACCGGCTGCGGCGGGAGCGCAGGATGCCACGAAGTACGTAGGCACACCGGCCGTGGGGACCTCGAAAGCGGCAGCGGCGGCGGGTGTTGCCGGCACTGCGCCGTCGACTGATATCGACCGCCACCGGCGCCGGTTTGTCTGGACCATGGTGACCGGATTTTTGATGGCATGGTTCCTGGCATTCTTCCGATTCTTCCTGCCGCGCACTCTCTTCGAACCGAACACCGTTTTTAAGATCGGATATCCGTCCGAATTCGCGCTTGGCGTCGATACCAAGTTCCAGCAGAAATATCGAATCTGGGTGGACCGCACACCCGACCGGCTGTTCGTGATCTACGCTCGCTGCACCCATCTGGGATGTACGCCGGATTGGAAGCCCAGCGAAAACAAGTTCAAGTGTCCGTGCCACGGCAGCGGGTATGACAGCGAAGGGATCAACTTCGAAGGGCCGGCGCCGCGGCCAATGGATCGAGCGAAGCTCGAATTGGCGCCCGACGGACAGATTATTGTCGACACCTCGCGGCTCTATCAGTGGCCGAAGGGGCAGCCTTCGCATTTCAATGATCCGGGAGCGTTCTTGACAGGAGTCTAGAGACGCGAGGGCAAGACGCTCTCGCGACAGCCGGCGGGTCGCCGGTGAAACAGAAGAAATCTTATGGCTGACGAAAACAATCCGAACGGCGGTAATGGCGGCTCTAGCGAGCGTTCTAACGGGAAGAACGGGAAAGTGGGGTTGGTCGAACGCGTCACGACGGGCGTCAAAGACGACATCCAGGCCCTCAAGACCGATATTCCTAGCAAGGCAAAGGAACAGATTGACGGGCTGAAGGATCCGACGAAGACACAGGTCTATACGTCGATCTTTCGCCACAAGCATGACGACACGCCGCGAAACCGAGCGCTGGGCGTGCTTTCGAACGTTTTCCTGCATTTGCATCCGGCGAAGATCAATCGCGACGCGGTGCGCTACAGCTATACATGGGGGATGGGCGGGATCACGTTTTATCTCTTCATCATCCTCACTTATACCGGCGTGCTGCTGATGTTCTATTACCATCCGAGCAAAGTGCAGGCGTTTCGCGACGTGCTCTACCTCGAGCACGATGTGCCGTTCGGGAAGATCTTGCGCAACATGCATCGCTGGGCGGCCCACTTGATGGTGATTGGTGTGTGGCTGCACATGTTTCGCGTCTTTCTGACCGGGTCGTACAAAAAGCCGCGCGAGTTCAACTGGAATATCGGCGTGCTGCTGCTGGTGTTTACGCTGCTGCTGTCGTTCACGGGATATTTGTTGCCGGACGATCAGCTTGGCTTCTGGGCGGTTACAGTGGGCACGAACATGGCGCGGGCAACGCCACTGCTGGGACACGAAGGCCCTTTCGGATCGATGCTGGGGATGACTCCTTACAACGACGTGCGATTCGGATTGCTGGGCGGATCGATCGTGGACGCGAATGCCTTGCTGCGGTCTTATATCTGGCATTGCATCGGGATTCCGATTGTGGCTTCGGTGCTGATGATTGTGCACTTCTGGCGCGTGCGCAAGGATGGCGGAATTTCGGGACCGGCTCCGGTGATGCTGGAGGCAGAGGCGGACAAGCCGCGAAGAGGGCCGAAAGCAGCCGGGGAGTAGGAAGATTTTTGTGGAACGGCCGCCATCGGCTGTCCGGTCGAGCGCAGCTCGACGGCCGTACCGAACTGCCGGGCTTTACCCGGCCCGACAGCCGAGGACGGCTGTCGCCACACGGTTGTTGGAGACTCTATGGATTGGCGACAACTTTGGGAGATTTGTTCGGCGCCGGACAACGTGCCGATCGTGGGCTTGATTCCACTGCTTGCTTTTTACATTTATCTGGCGGTGAAGCAGGCACGCGCCAATGATCAGTTGATCGAACAACTCGAAGCCGATCCGGCGATGGCCAAGACTCACCATCGCAAGACGTGGCCATTCAAGCCCGGCTGGGCTAAAGAAGTTCACGTTTGGCCATTTCTGCTGAGAATTGAGTTCCTGGCCGCCATCATCATCACGATCATTCTCATGATCTGGTCAATCAGCCTGAACGCACCACTGGAAGAACCGGCGAATCCCAACCTGACAATGAATCCGGCGAAGGCTCCGTGGTATTTCCTCGGACTGCAGGAGATGCTCGTCTACTTCGATCCATGGATTGCGGGCGTCGTGATGCCGACGATGATCATCATCGGGCTGATGGTCATTCCTTACATCGATACCAACCCGCTGGGCAGCGGCTATTACACCTGGAAGCAGCGCAAGTTCTCGATTTCGACTTTTCTTTTCGGCTTCATCATTCTCTGGGTCGCGATGATCATCATTGGAACGTTCATTCGCGGGCCCGGGTGGCAATGGTTCTGGCCGGGGCAAACGTGGGATCACAACCGGTTGATTTATGAAGTGAACCGCGATTTGCCGGATCTGTTTGGGCTGACGTCGAACGCGGCGAAAGCAATTTTTGGCGCAATTGTGGTGGGCGGATTTTATGTAATTGGTGGCGGAGCGGTGTATTCGCTGTTCCGCAGAAAAATGCCGAAGGATTTCCAGCGCATGAGCCTGCTGCAGTTTTCGCTGATGGCGTTTTTATGGCTGACCATGATTGCGCTGCCGCTGAAGATGGCGCTGCGGCTTTTGTGGCACATCAAGTATGTGTGGATTACGCCGTGGTTCAATGTTTAGCTGTTCGTCGTTTGTCATCCGTCGATGGCCAGAACTTGTGCCTTGCGGAGCACGATCGATCGGGAACGACGAAGGACTAGCGGCCAACAACAAATTTTTCGGAGGAACTGGTGCCTGAAAAACCCATCCCCGAGCAGGATCCGATCACCGGGAAATCGTATGCGATCCATTATGTGATTGCGACGATCATTCTGATTGCCACGCTGTTCTGGGCTCTATATGACGAGGCCTGGGGACAGCGTCCGTGGAAGGCGTTCCAGGATCACTGGAAGGATCGCTACAGCGCGTTTCTGAACACGGCGAGGTCGAAGTCGGCGCAGTCGGAACAATCGGTCGAGCAGGATCCGCAATACGTCGCGCTAAAGCAGGCTTACGAGAAGGCATACCAGGACTCAAAAGCTCAAGGGGAAGAAGCTCGAAAGAAGCTGGACGATGCCAGTGCGCGTTTGCTGGCGGTGCAGAGTGTGTTTACCGACCGTCGCGCATATGTGAACGCTTTGACCTACGAGTTGGAGACCAGCAGTAGCGCATCGTCGAAAGCCAGCAAGCAGAAAGAAATCGATTCCTACAAGGCCGAGCAGGCGACCGTTGAATTTCCTGACGGCACAAAACAGAAGTTTACATTCCCGCAATTGGAGGAGAAGTACAACGAGATCCGCGACGAGCGGACCAAACTGAGTCTCGAACTCGGCGACGTGCTGAAGCCAGTGACGGCAGCCAAGGCCAAGATGGATGAATACATCTCGGACCATATGGTCGACCTGACGCCGCAGCAGATTCAGGGATTGAAGAAGAGGGCAACAGAATGGGATCCGGCCATTGTCCAGATTAATGTTGCCGAAGCAAACATCGTGGACCGTTGCGAGTCCTGCCACATGAATACTCGCGAGCCACTGAAAATCACGGCGGCGGCGATGATGGACAAGGGCGAGAAGAAGCCGGACGAATACGCCGACGCGTTTGTCAGTCATCCCGAGCCGGAACTGTTGGCGATTCACGATCCGGAGAAATTTGGCTGTTCGCCCTGTCACCAGGGAAACGGGCGTGCTACGACCAGCATCGAAAAGGCACACGGAAATTACGAGCACTGGCTGTGGCCGCTTTATCCGAAAGAGAATGCACAAGCGGGGTGCCAAACCTGTCACGCCGCCGACATGGTGCTGGTCAGCGGCGACGAGCAGTGGCACACCATCAATGACGGCAAGGATCTGTTCCGGCAGCGGGGCTGCATGGGCTGTCATCGCTATGAGGGATATGACAAAGAGCCAGAGGATCTGAACTCAGTCGGGCAGCAGATCAAGCAGATTGAGACGCAGAAAAAAGAGAACATCAAAAATGCCGCGGATTTGATGAAGCAGGCCGACGCGGCCGAATCGAACGATGAAGCGAACAAGTTGAACACTCAAGCCGTCGACCTGCGGGTAGCCAACAGCAGGCTGGACGCGCGTTTGCAGCAACTCGACTACCAGTCGCACAGCCTGATGCAGGACGAGAAAAAAGTCGGTCCGAACCTGAAAGACGTGCGACTCAAGCTGAACAAGAACTGGATTCCGGTATGGCTGAAGAAGCCGTCTGATTTCCGGCCGACGACAAAGATGCCAAATTTCCGGCTGACGGATCATCAGATTCGGGCAATCTCGGCGTATATCTGGCAGTCGGGATTTACCGACGAACTTCCAAAGCACAAGCCCGGAAATGCCGCGCACGGAAAAGAATTGTTTGAGGAGCGCGGATGTCTGGCCTGCCACTCGATCGGGGAGGGCAACGAAACGCAGGGCGGAACATTTGCCGCGAATCTGAGCCGCGTGGGCGAGAAAGCAAATTACGATTATCTCGTGCGCTGGGTCCATAATGCGCGGCAGCGGACGCGGCCGTATTGTCCATACGAGAAGAAAGACATTGGTCCCGAGGATTACGCGAAGAAGGGACTTCCCTACGTATTCGATCTGGATCACAGCAAGTGTCCGAACGACGGACACGAACTGCAAGTGCAGAACATGACGGTAATGCCGAGCCTGCGGTTGAGCCCGGAGGATGCCGAAGACATCGCGACCTATCTGATGACGCAAAAGAAACAGGAGCCGTCGTCTTATCCGAATGCGGCGTTCATGGATGATCCGGCACTGAAGGCGGAAGGCAAGAAGTGGGTGCGTTTTTACGGGTGCGGCGGATGCCACGAAATCTCCGGCATGGAGGATGAAGGGCGGATTGGCACAGAGTTGACCTTTGAAGGCAGCAAGCCGATTGAGCGTCTGGATTTCGCGCTGTTCACCGAAGTCGCGCAGCGCGGCGGCAAGAATGCGGAGCCGATCAAAGACAAAGACGATTTGGCTCGGCTGCCGGATGGTCCTGCGACGGCCCCCTGGTATGACCACAAGGGATTCTTCGAGCATAAACTGGCCGAACCGAATGTTTATGACCAGGGCATGGTGAAAACCGAGACCGAAGCGCTGCGCATGCCCAACCTGCACTTGACCAGGGACCAGGTGCTCGATCTGACAACCTTCCTGCTCGGAAGCCAGGAAACTTCCCTGCCCCAGAGTTATCAGTACAAGCCGGGCGATGCGCGGCATGACATTCAGGAAGGCTGGTGGATCGTCAAGAAATATAACTGCATGGGATGTCATCAGTTCATTCCGGGGCAGCAAACGATCCTAATGGGTCTGAAGCAGTATCAGGACGTGCAGGAGCAATTACCGCCAAAGCTACTGACCGAAGGCGCGCGAGTCGATCCGGAATGGCTGCGGAAGTTCCTGGCAAACCCGGCATTGAGCACTACTGATACGAACAGGAACGGGGTGCGACCGTATTTGAAAGTACGAATGCCGACGTTCTCGTTTTCGGACCTTGAGCTTCGCAAGCTTGTGCGATTCTTCCAGGCGTTATCGCAACAACCTCTTCCCTACATTCCGGAGGAAGTGCCAACGCTTACAGCGAAGGAAACAGATATGGCGCGCAGCCTGTTCTCGAGCACAGCGGCGCCTTGCCTGAAGTGCCACGCGACGGGCGATCCAGGGCATGACAAGATCGCAACCGCGCCGAACTTCCTGCTGGCAAAGGAGCGATTGAAACCGGATTGGGTGGAGCGGTGGATTACCGATCCGCAAGCGGTCAGCCCTGGCACATCCATGCCTTCTGGATTGTTCCGGCAGCAGAATAACCAGTGGGTATTTGCCGGACCGACACCACCGACGTTCAACGGATATCAGGGTGACTATCGGAAGCTGCTGACCGATTACATCTTCCAGTTGACGCCGGAGGAGCAGAAGCGGGTCGCGGCGTCGATGCCTCGCGCGAAGGCCGCGATCCAACCGCCCGCGACGAATCGTAAACAGGCGGCGATGGAATCGCATCCTACAGCCGGCGGGGGGTCGCGGTAGAATGTGCGGTTTGGCAGTTGGCTTTACATTTGTTTGTCTATTAAGTAGCGCGGGCGAGACGCCCCCGCTACAGCCGGCGGGACGCCGGCGCTACTTCAAGAAAGGGCGACATCATGAATAAGAGAGAGAATTGGATGGGAGTCACCGTCAGCGTGGCGGCGCTCTGTGCGCTACTGGCGCTGGCAGCTTGCAGCAAGAAGGAGAACACGGAGCAGTCCAGCAATGCTCCGACAGAATCGGCGGCACCAGCGCAGCCAGCGACCCCAATCGATCCGGCGACCGTGGCTACGATCAAAGGTACGGTCAAATTCGATGGAACGGCTCCGAAGCAGTCGAAGATCGACATGAGCCAGGATCCGGGCTGTAAGGGTATGAACGAGGCCGAGAACATTGTTGTCACGGGCGGCGACCTGGCGAACGTTTTCGTTTACGTGAAGGATGGGCTCGGGAACCGGACATTCGACGTGCCCAAGGATCCCGCGGTGCTCGAGCAGAAGGGATGCCAATATCATCCCCACGTTTTGGGCGTGATGGCGGGGCAGACGGTGAAGATTGACAATGATGATCCCACAACGCACAACATCCATCCCACGCCGAAGGATAATCGGGAATGGAACGAGTCGCAGCCGCCTTCCTCTCCTGCGATTGAAAAGAATTTTGCCCGCGAAGAGATCATGCTGCCGGTCAAATGCAACCAGCATCCGTGGATGAAGATGTACATCAACGTGGTGAAGAACCCGTTCTTTGCCGTCACCGACAAGGACGGAAAGTACGAGATCAAGGGCTTGCCGCCGGGCGACTACACGATCGCGTTCGTGCAGGAGAAACTTGGAGAACAGGACCAAAAGGTGACGGTCGCCGCGAAAGACACCAAGACCGTAGACCAAAGCTTCAAGGCCGCTGCTGAGTAGGAACCGCGGTGGTAGAATACCGGGTTGGCGGAGTAGGTTGCTGATGGTGCCACTTGCTCCGCTGTCCTAATCAGGGTGGCGTTTGCCGACCCTGAGACCTTCCTGACCCAAGGGGCACTACTCTGAAAGCCGTCGCGACAACCTACAATCGCGGGCATCATTGGCTCACTGTTATTCTTGCTTGCTGGACTTTCCTCCTCATCATTGCTGGCGCGCTGGTCACCAGTAATGACGCGGGATTGTCGGTACCGGACTGGCCGACATCATTTGGCTCCTGGTACAAGATTCCAAAGCTGGTAGGGGGGGTGAAGTTTGAGCACACGCACCGGATGATCGCTCAAGTTGCGGGACTGCTGACGATTATCCTGGCGATCTGGACATGGCGCGCCGAAAAGCGGCGGTGGATGAGGATTCTGGGCTTTGCCGCTCTCGGCACCGTGATTGCCCAAGGGGCGCTCGGGGGCATCACGGTTCTGTTTTACCTGCCGCCCGCGGTGTCGTCGGCACACGCAGCCCTGGCGCAGACGTTTTTCTGCATCGCGGTTGCCATGGCGCTGTTTACCAGTAAGAAGTGGGTCGAAGAGCAGCCGCGAGTGGAGTTTGATCCGCGGCGTCCCAGCCTGTTCACGTTGACGCTACTTTCCATTTTTGTTCTGTATGTACAGCTGATTCTGGGGGCGATGTTCCGTCATCATGGTTTGAGCTGGTGGCCGCATGTGGTGCATGCCGTGGTGGTTTCATTCGTCCTGGCGTGGACCGCCGTGCGGGCTCTGTCGGTCTATTCGCAGATCGAAGCCGTGCGGCGACCGGCGATTGTCATGCTGTCCCTCGTCATTGCCCAGCTTTGTTTAGGCTTTACTGCCTTCCTGACGCGCGTAGCGTGGGGTCGCGACGCGGTGCAGCCAGAGCTTCCGATGGTTGTCTCGACGGTGGCTCACGTTGCGGTTGGCGCGCTACTGCTCGCAACCACCGTGATTCTGGCCATCCAGGTCTGGAGGCATGTTCCGGTTGCGTTTGAAGAGCGATTGCCGCGGGCGGAGAGGGAAACTTCCGCCGCTTGAGGTGCAGCCCGCCGCGGTCGCGTTCCGTGCGCGCATCCGGATGTCGTAAACTGGTTGTAGTCCTCGGGGTAATCGTTTGGTCTCAAAAGCCGCTGCGCTCGCTGACGCTGGTTCTGAAGTGGAGCAAGCCGTCACGCCTGTTATTTCCGTACAAAATCTCGTCCATCGTTATGAGAACCGCACAGCGCTGAATGGCGTTTCCTTTGACGTGCGGCCTGCCGAATTGTTTGGGTTGCTCGGGCCGAATGGCAGCGGGAAGACCACGCTGTTCCGTATTCTTTCCACCTTGATGCTTCCGACTTCGGGGCGTGCCGTGGTTATGGGATGCGATGCGACGCAGGATGCCGCGAGTCTGCGGCGGCAAATTGGTGTGGTGTTTCAAGCGCAGAGCGTCGATGGCAAGCTGACCGCGTACGAGAATTTGTGGCACCAGGGACATCTTTATGGCTTGCGTGGATCGCTCTTGAGAAAGCGGGTGGAAGAGATTCTCACGCGCGTTGGGCTGGCCGACCGTGCCAAGGAACGGGTGGAGACATTTTCCGGCGGAATGCAGCGCCGCATCGAGTTGGCGAAGGGACTGCTGCATCATCCGGGAGTTCTGCTGCTGGATGAGCCCACGACAGGACTGGATCCGGGCGCGCGGCGCGACTTGTGGCAGTATCTGCAGATCCTGCGCGACGAAGAGCATGTGTCTGTGCTGGTGACGACCCATTTGATGGAAGAGGCCGAACGCTGCGACCGCCTCGCCATTCTGAATGAAGGAAATCTGGTGGGGCTGGGCACGCCGACCGAGTTGAAGAGCGAAATCGGTGGCGACGTGATGATGCTGGATGCCGCCCATGATGCCGGCTTGCTGGCGGAACACATTCGGGCTCGTTTCCATATAGACGCTGCCGTGCTGGGAAATCAGGTTCGCATCGAGCGGGCAGGCGGACATCGTTTCGTGCCCGACGTAGTGGAGGCATTCCCCGGCGAGATCCAGGCGATTTCTGTGAGCAAACCCGCGCTGGAGGATGTTTTCATTCACCGCACGGGGCACAAGTTCTGGAGTGAAGAGCAGGAAGCAGTCTCCGCAGATAAAAAGAAGGAAGATAAAAAGAAAAAGAGGAGGTAACTTGCGTCCGATGATTCTGGTGCTTTCTCTGGTGCTCGGTATTGTGCCGTTGATCGGCATTGTGTGGATCTTCGTGAGCGGGATGATCGTGCTCCGGCCATTTTCGGCGACGGTTGACGGACTGTTCATGACGCTGATCCTCCTGACGCTTTCCCTCTGCTTCCTGCTCAACGCGTATTGGGAGATGCGGGACCGCGGGATGCTGGGCAAGAAAAAGGAAACTGCGCCTGCGAAGTCTCCGGCGGCAAAGGCAAGTTAAGATGGCGACTGAGGCAACGACATTAACGCGACCAATCACGCCAGCCTCGGCGGGAGTGATGCTGCCATCCTTTACGCTGTGGTGGCGCGAGATCGTGCGCTTCTACCGGCAACCGTCACGAGTGGTAGGGGTGCTGGCATCGCCGCTTGTATTCTGGCTGGTCATTGGATCGGGCTTCGGAACTTCGTTTCGCTCCGGCGGCGGTTCTGGGCAGCAGCATTATCTGGATTATTTCTATCCCGGCGCGCTGATCATGATCGTGCTGTTCACGTCGATCTTCACCATGATGTCGGTGATCGAAGACCGGAAGGAAGGGTTTCTCCTTTCGGTGCTGGTAGCCCCGGTGCCACGAACCGCGATTGTGCTGGGCAAGGTATTGGGTGGAACTACGCTGTCAGCCATACAGGGAATGATTTTTCTGATCTTTGCGCCGTTCGCAGGCGTGCATCTGGAGCCGGTTTCCGTGCTACTGGTGGCGGTCGTCGTATTTCTTGTCTCGTTTTCGCTGACCGCGCTGGGCTTTGCCATCGCCTGGCCCATGGATTCTTCGCAGGCTTTTCATGGGATCGTGAACTTGTTTCTGATCCCTTTGTGGCTCTTATCCGGCGCGCTGTTCCCGCTCGCTGGCGCCTCGGGCTGGATCCGTGTGATTATGCGACTGAATCCTCTGACCTATGGCGTCGAGGCCCTACGCGGGCTTCTTTATCCTGGAGCGGAGACGACGTTTCCACTGCCGTCGGCGATGGCGACGCTGGTTTTGTTTTCGCTGGTGATGTTTGGGTTGGCGCTACTAATGGCAAACCGACGCACCAGATCTTCTCTAGCATGAGGCCTGCCGCTTGATGGTCGGAAATTCGATCGCCGAACAATACGCCTACTTCCCTGCCCTGAACGCAGCCCTGAACGGAACCAGCGCCGTGCTGTTGCTTAGCGGGCGCGTGCTGATTGCACGCGGACGCGTGGCGGCACATCGGGCCTGCATGATTGCGGCTGTCGTTGCGTCGGCCCTGTTTCTGGGGTGCTACCTGTTCTTTCACTTCGAAGTCGGGAACATTCGTTTCCTGGGCCAGGGGTGGGCACGGCCGGTATATTTCACAATACTGATTTCGCACGTCACGCTCGCAATTGTCATTGTTCCGCTGGCGATTATTACGTTGAGCCGGGGCCTGAAGGGGCGCTACCCACAACATCGTGCCATCGCGCGCTGGACCTGGCCTTTATGGATGTATGTCTCCGTCACCGGCGTGATTGTGTACTTCATGCTGTACCAGTGGTTCCCGCACAGCTAGGATTCACCGCGGAGGCACGGAGACACGGAAAAAAGCTGATACATGTCTTTGCTGCTGGTCTGGGTTGCTGTTCTTATGGTCTTCTCTGTGCCTCAGTGGTGAACGATTTTCTATGTCAGTTCTGAAGCTCAAGATTGACGTTTCCGGTACGGTCGGCGATGCCGCGTGGCGCAAGATCCAGCAGTTCGACCAGATTCAGAGTGCGGACTTCGGTCCGCAGTTCGGGAGCGGCGGGCGGTGCAACCATCCGCCGGACGCTCCGCATGCCAAGGGCGAATGGATTGGGGCTGAAATCCGGCTCCAGACGCCGCTTTTGGCGCAGTATGCCATGTCGCATTATCTGGAGCAGGAACGCGTGCTCGACGCGGATGTGGAGTAGGCGGCTTCTGCTATAGTTCACTTTCGGGATTCCATGTCGATTCCATCCGAGACTTCGGGATCAACACCTTCTTCGCAACTCGGCCCTGATGGCTCAAACGCGATGGCGGCCAAGCCCAGGCGCGGCATGTCGCGGACACAGAAGATTCTCTTCTTCGCCACCGGCTGGCTGATTGTTCTCATGCCGTTTCTGTTTTGGTGGAACACCTGGTTTGGGCGGCATCTCTCGGACCGGCAGTTGACGGAGTATCTGCATGACGACAAGAAGCCACGGCACATTCAGCAGGCGCTCGTGCAGATCAGCGATCGGATGTCGCGCAACGACGCGGCGGGCAAACAGTGGTATCCGGATCTCGTGCGTTTGGCGGGCAATCCGGTCGAAGAGATCCGCAACACCGACGCGTGGGTCATGGGACAGGACACTACGGGCGCGGGCTTTCATGAAGCACTGCTGAAGATGCTCGCCGATCCGTCGCCTATGGTGCGCGGGAATGCGGCGTTGTCGCTGGTGCGTTTTGGGGATTCGACGGGGCGTCCGCAGATTGTAGCGTTGCTCCAGCCGGCCCAGATCATGGCCCCGATGGATGGTCACATCGTTGATGCCGATCGGCCAGGGACCGCGATTCACCAAGGTGGACTGCTGGCCAAGCTGGCGACATCAGGCGCCTCCCAGACGATTGAGATCCGCTCGCCCATTCCGGGGCGGATCCGCTCGGTGGCGCAGCCGGGTGCAAACGCGGTTGCCGGCGCGGAAGTGGCCGTGGTCGACCCAGGAACCGAACAGGTATGGGAGGCGCTGCGGGCCTTGTATATCGTCGGGCAGGCTGATGATCTGGCGGCGATTCGTCCATACGAACGCGACTTGCCCGACATTTCCAACGATGTAAGGCAGCAGGCGGCCGAGACGGAGAAGGCGATCCGGGCGAGAGCGGAAAAGAATTGATCTGCGCCCTGGACTGCGCCCTGGACGACACGTTCAAAGCGAAGAGCTGATGGCTAATAGCTAAAAGCTAATTCAGATCGCCATCGGGCCGACTTCTTTTTCCACTTCCACCGTATCGACCATCACGATGGCGTCCCACGGGCAGCCGTCTAGGAAGCAGCCGTCCGGGCCCTTGCTCAGGCACTTCTTACAGCCGATGCAGAGGATGGGGTCGATCTGGATGCGGCCGAACGGCGGATTGTCTTCGTCGGGCACCCAGAACATGCAGTCTTCGACTGGGCAATATTCGACGCAGGCCGGTGAACCCGCGCAGCCGGTGCAGCATTCCGTGATGACCGCCAACTCCTTTGGTTTCTTCTTGCGCGGAGTGGCTAAACCCTTGGATTTCGGTTCAAACTTGAGTTCGTCGGGAACCATTCCGACGGCTCTGGTGGCACCGGGTACGGGAGGCATGGCCGGAATTATACCCCAAAACCGCTGACTGGCGAGCGATTTCAGGCGATGGGTAGGTTGATCTTCGAGAGCCTGTTTAGGCGATCCAGCCGCCACCCACGACGAGATCCCCGTCGTAGAAGACGGCGGCTTGACCGGGCGTGATGGCGCGCTGAGGCATGTCGAAAGTAACCAGGATTTCGTCATCTGCGGTGCGCTCGATCATGGCGGCCGCCGGCTCGTGGCGATGACGAATCTTCACGGTTACGCGCATGGGTTCGTGAATATCGTCGACGGCAATCAGGTTCACGCGGCGGGCCCGCAGAGTGCGGGAATACAGCTGCTCTTCACCGCCTACGATCACCTGCTTATCCGCGCCACTGATCTGGATGACGTAAAGCGGCGAACCGGTGGCCACGCCAAGTCCCTTGCGCTGGCCGACGGTAAAGTTGTGAATGCCGCCATGCTCACCGATCACCTCCCCAGTGGCGGTCACTAGGTCGCCAGCTGTGTCGGGCAAAGCCTCGCCCTGCTCGGCGAGATAGGCGACGATAAAGCGTTTGTAGTCGCCACCGGGGACGAAACAAATCTCCTGCGAGTCGGGCTTTTCCGCGAGCGCGAGCCCGTGCTGGCGCGCGAGTTCGCGGACTTCGGGCTTGGTCATCTCGCCGAGCGGGAAAATCGTGCGGCTGAGCTGCGCCTGCGTCAGGCCGAAGAGAAAGTAGGTCTGGTCCTTACTCGAGTCGGCGGGACGCTTCAGCAGCCAGCGCCCTCGGGCGTCGTCGAAAGCGACGCGAGCATAATGTCCGGTGGCAACACGCTCGGCTCCAATCTGCTGGGCCACAATGAGTAGGTGATCGAACTTCAAGTGATTATTGCAGAGACTGCAGGGGATCGGCGTGCGCCCGGAAACGTACTCTTCGACAAACGGACGAATGACGTCCCGCTCGAATCGCTCCTCATGGTTGACTACGTAGTAAGGGATGCCGATCTGCTGGGCGACGCGGCGGGCGTCGTAGACATCGTCAAGCGAGCAGCAGCGTCCCTGCACGGACTCGGGCATGCCCTCCTTGCCAGCGAGACGGCGCTGGTTCCAGAGCTGCATGGTCAGGCCGACGACGTTGTGCCCGTCGGCGCGCAGCATGGCCGCCACGGTGGAAGAGTCCACACCGCCCGACATGGCTACGGCGATGGTGCCGGTTGTCAGCTTCTAGCTCCTGGCTTCTAGTTTCTAGCTTCTAGCTACTAAGTACTAATGGCAGCCCTCTTATAGGATGGCGAGAGTTCCCGCAACCGCGCGACCGTTTCTGGCACCAGCGCCAGTGCGACATCGATATCTTCCGAGACGGTCTGCTTGCCGAGGCTGAAGCGGATACTGGCCCTCGCTTGGTCGGGACGAAGGCCCATGGCGATCAACACATGCGATGGCTCAATCGCGCCCGACGAACAGGCTGCGCCAGTTGAAACAGCGATACCCTTTAGATCAAGCGCGATCACGAGGGCTTCGCCGTCGATGTGATCGAAGTGGATGTTGGTGGTATTCGGCACACGCGGCGCACCATCGCCATTGACTCCAGCCTCTTCCACTTGCGCGAGAATTCCCTGCTGCAAGCGGTCGCGCATCGCAGCCATCTTCTGCTCGTCGCCGTGATCCAACGATTGCTTTGCCAGCTGCGCGGCCTTGCCCAAACCAACAATTCCAGGGACATTCTCGGTTCCAGCGCGTCGCGAGCGCTCGTGGCTGCCTCCATAAAAAAGCGGCTGGAGTGGGGTTCCCTTCCGCACATACAATGCGCCGACACCCTGCGGGGCGTGAATCTTGTGGCCGGAAATTGAGAGGGCTTGGCAGCCGATCCGGTCTACATCAATCGCAACTTTGCCACCGGCCTGCACGGCGTCGGTGTGAAAGCAAACACCGCGCTCGGCGGCGATTTTGCCGATCTCCTCGACCGGCTGCAGAACCCCAGTCTCATTGTTCGCCATCATGATCGAGATCAGCCTAGTGTTCGGGCGTAGTGCCCGGCGCACGTCGGCGGGATCAACCAGACCACGACCATCCACCGGCAGAACCGTCACTTCTGCGCCAATTTCTTCCAGATGCTTGCAGGCCAGCAGGACGGCATGATGCTCAATGCTCGAGGTGATGACGTGATCACCGACGCCGACCAGGCCTGCGATCGCGAGATTGTCCGCCTCGGTGCCTCCACTGGTGAAAACGATCTCCGAGGCTCGGCAGCCTAACAAGGTCGCTACAGACTCTCGCGCATCCTCGACTGCGGCTCGGGTCTGCTGTCCGTGATGATGGATGGACGAGGCGTTGCCGAATTGCTCTCCGAAATACGGGCGCATGGCCTCGAACACCTCGGGCAGAACCGGGGTGGTGGCATTATTGTCGAGATAGATGCGATGCATACAGAACCCACTTCTATTCTACATTGCGGGGCTTGGAGAGATCGCTTGCTACGTTTTGCGGTGCACTCTCTGGGCGGCCCAACGCAGTCCGGACGGCCGAAGGCGGCCGTCCCACATGCGCATTTGCGACGCGGCGACTGCGATCCTGATCTCTATCTCTGATCTATGGGGACGTACTGGTTCGGATAGTTGGGGCCAAGGTATTCGGCACGCGGGCGGATCAGGCGGTTGTCATTGAGTTGCTCGATTACGTGCGCGGCCCAACCGCTCACGCGCGATATGGCAAAGATGGGCGTGAACAGGTCCACGTCAATCCCCAACGTGTGATACGTGGACGCCGAGTAAAAGTCGACGTTGGCGTTGAGTTTCTTGTCGGCTTTCACGAACTCTTCAATCTTGTGCGAGATCTCAAACCACTTGGGGTGCCCGCTGGCGCTCCCGAGATCGCGCGACATGGCGCGCAAATGAGTGGCTCGCGGGTCTTCGGTGTGGTAAACGCGGTGGCCAAAACCTGGAATCTTCTTCTTCTGGGCCAGCATGCCCTTGACATAATCGATCGGGTCGGCGCCCGACGCGTCGATCGCTTCCAGAATCAGAAACACCGCTTCGTTCGCTCCTCCGTGCAGCGGCCCCTTGAGGGCGCCGATCGCTGACGTGATGGCCGAGTGCATATCCGACAACGTCGCCGCGGTGACGCGTGCAGCAAACGTTGAGGCATTGAGCTCGTGATCGGCATGCAGGATCAGGGCGATGTCGAGCGCACGCTCCGCCGTCGGCGAAGGCTGCTTGCCGTTCAGCATGAGCAGAAAATTCGCAGCATGGGAAAGCGCCCGATCGGGCTCGACTACGGGATGCCCCTTGCGAATGCGGTCATAGGCCGCGACGATCATGGCAATCTGCGAAGTGATGCGGATCGCCTTGTCCACATTGGCCTTGCTGTCGTTTACTTTTTCTTGCGGATCGTAAAACGATAAGGCTGACACGGCGGTACGGAGCACGTCCATCGGCAGTGCGTGACGAGGAGCATTTCGTAGCAGGGTGATAATGGAGGCATCCAGTTTGCGCTCTTCGGCGAGGCGCTCATGCAGCTCGCGCAGCTCGCGGCGGGTGGGCAGCTTTCCAAACCACAGCAGGTAGCAGGTTTCCTCAAAATTCGATTGGTGCGCCAGTTCATGGATGTCGATACCGCGATAGGCCAGCACACCCTGATCGCCGTCGATGTAGCAAATCTTCGAGGTCGTGGCAACGACGCCCTCAAGTCCCTTGGGAGCGTGGTTCGTGGTCAGGCTGGACATGGGATTCTCGCTTCGATCGCCGGATTTTCGTTGCCGGACCGCGCGAGGGGAACGCGGGAATGCAACCTTTTTTTTATACCTGAAACAGAGTGAAGTTTCCAACCACTCGAAGGTAACCGGGAGGCTCAAACCGAAGTCAGTGAAAGCCTCGGAATGCAACATTCACTGGCGTCTCTGCGATTTTTTGCGATTCAGAGAGGGAGGTTTTGCCAGTGATGTTTGGCGGGGCGTATAGTAAAAGGTTCGTCTGCAGCTCGCCGCAGGTTCCATATCGCTCATCATCTTCCTCATGGAGGAACCACTTCGCAATGAAACGTCTCTTCTCAGCTCTGCTTGCGCTTATTTTCGTCTTTTCGACCCTCGCCATCGCCGACGAAGGTATGTGGCTCTATAACGCTCCTCCGAAAGACAAGGTGAAGGCCACTTACGGTTTTGAGCTCACCCAGGAATGGCTCGACCACGTTCGCCTGTCTTCGGTGCGGTTCAACAATGGCGGCTCGGGATCGTTTGTTTCCGCCGACGGATTGACGTTCACGAACCATCATGTTGGCGCAGCGTGCGTCCAGCAGCTCTCCACCGAGGGTCACGACTACATCAAGACTGGCTTCTACGCCAAAACCCAGGCAGAAGAGGCCAAATGCCCGAACCTGGAACTCAACCAATTGGTCGGAATTGAAGACGTCACCAATAAAGTCAATGCAGGTGTGAAGGCGGGAATGTCGGCCGCTGAAGCGGGACAGGCTCAGCGTGCGGCGATGTCTCAAGTCGAAAAAGACTGTTCAACCTCAACCGGACTACGCTGCGATGTCGTTATCTTCTACTCTGGTCAGGTCTACAACCTCTATAAGTACAAGAAGTACACTGATGTGCGGCTGGTCTTCGCGCCGGAGTTCGATATCGCCTTCTTCGGTGGCGATCCGGATAACTTTACGTATCCTCGCTACGATCTCGACATCACTTTCTTCCGGGTTTACGAAAACGATCAGCCGGCGCATCTCGATAACTATCTGCGATGGTCGCACACGGGCGTGAATGACGGTGACCTGATTTTTGTTTCTGGACATCCCGGGAATACGGGCCGTTTGCTGACCATGGCGCAGTTAGAATTTTTGCGCGATGTGCAGTATCCGATGGTATTGAAGGTTCTGCAGCGGCGCATCGCGGTATTGCAAGATTTCAGCAAACAATCGGAAGAAAATGCCCGCATCGCCAAGGAAGACATTTTCGGGCTGCAGAATTCTCTGAAGGCAATCACCGGCTACCAATCCGGTCTGCTCGACAAGTCCATTATGGGCGCGAAGGCCGCGGACGAAGCCAAGCTGCGCACCGGATTCAAAGCCGATTCTAAGAATGCTGGAGTGCCAGATCCCTGGGAGGAAATCGTTCAGGCGATCAAGATTCAGCAGTCGATCTATCCTAATTTGACTTACCTGGAGCGCATGCGCGGGTTCAACTCGCATCTGGCTCAGTTGGCGCGGGTCCTGGTGCGTGCAGGAGAGGAAAAACCGAAGCCAAACCAGGAACGCATGCGGGAATTCCGCGACTCGGCTCTGCCATCTCTGGAGCAGCAGCTTTTCTCGACCGAGCCGATTTACAAGAACCTGGAGATCGTTCAACTCGCCGACTCGCTCAGCGAGATGCAGGAAACCCTCGGAAAAGACAATCCTGATGTGCAGAAGGTCCTGCAAGGCAAGACCCCGGCGGATGCTGCCAAGGACATGATCACGAACACAAAGCTGGACGACGTGGCCGTGCGCAAGCAGCTTTATCAAGGCGGAGAGACGGCGATCGACGCGAGCACCGATCCACTGATCGTCGTGATGCGGGCGATTGATCCCTCCGCGCGCGCAGCCCGCAAGGAATTCGATGACAAAGTGGACTCGGTGGTGCGACGCGACGGCACGATCGTGGCCAAGGCACGGTTTGCGCAGAGCGGCTTCGCCCAGCCTCCCGATGCCACGTTCACTCTCCGCTTGAGCTACGGGGCCGTGAAGGGATATCAGGAGAACGGCAAGGCAATTCCCTTTGCCACCAACATGGGCGGCGCCTACGAGCACGCGGCCGAGCATGGTGATAAGCCTCCGTACAATCTGCCGGAAAGCTGGATCAAATCCAAGCCCAACCTTGACCTGAAGACGCCACTGAACTTCGTTTCTACCGCTGACATTATCGGCGGTAACTCCGGATCGCCGACAGTGAACAAAAAAGGCGAGGTGGTCGGAATCATCTTCGATGGCAACATCGAGTCGCTGCCGTGGAACTTCGCTTTCAGCGATGTGCAGGGACGCGCGGTTTCCGTGGATTCACGGGGCATTCAGGAGGCGCTCCGCAAAATCTATGGGGCAACGGCTTTGGCCGATGAACTCATGGGCGTGAAGCCTGCGGGAGCCAGAACCGGACAATAAGCGAGAGTTCGGGCAAGAAGCACAGGGCCGCTTGCGACGATCCTCGATCAATTCGGTACCATCTTAACGAGCTTGAGGTTCCCCTTCTCGTTGGCGAACGCCGTAAAGCCCTCCTTCCGCGAGTAGCCCACAATAGCGTACGCGGTTTTTTGGCTGCGGGAGATACCAGCCCGCAATTTCTCCGCTCGATAGGTCAATGACAAGAAAGGTCACTTGAACGGAGTGGTCCTTATGGACATCTGAGAGACGCACTGCGGCTTGGCCTTCGGAAACATCAATTCCTGAGACGATCAGGTCATGATGGGGCTTATCGAATGGAACCCGCCTCACGATCTCCCCTCCAGGGTAGTGTCGGAGGAAGGAGAAATCTCTAAGATCGTTGGACTCTGGAAGGGGTCGGGATGGATGAAAATATTTCCGTCAGCGTCGGATCGTGGGGGACCGAAGAACCCGAACGCATGGATGCCTAGCTAGGCCCTTTTCACCGGATGGTTCCAGTATCTTCGGCTGGGGCGGCATTTGGGCAGACGCAATTGTCAGCGGCGATAGGTGGAGCAGGCACACTATTCCAAGAAATAATCCTTTCACGATGCAGCGGCAGCGTACTGCCGCGTTGTTTTTTGTCAAGAAGAAATAACATCCATTTTCTAGCTTGAGCCTCCGTGTTACAAATTCCGAACGCGGATGCCGTTGTTGATCCACTAAGAGCAGACCGGTTATCGTTGTCTGTGATCCATTAGGACTAATGCGGATCGCTAAGTTCCGCTCTTGATCTGGAGGATCAGCAGCCTCGCCGGCGCCAAGCTCAGCGAAGCAGCACTCTGCACATTATTTGTTCGTGATTTGTAACAAGTGTTTTGCGCGGACGGCCGTCAGCGCGGGAACTTCGTTGATGTTTCCCCATTCCCGTGAGGTGCTCTTCTTGCGTACACCGTTGGGCCTTTTGCTGCTCAGATAACGGGGCTCATGCCGGCCAGATCGTGAGCGCCGTCTTTGTGAGGATTTGTTGCTGAACCGCTGCACTGAGCGGCAATGCGCGGAATTCGTCGAGGTTCTTCTTGATGTCGGGTACGCCGGGACCTGGCCAGTCCGTGCCAAAAAGCGTCTTGTGCGCGATCTCTTCGAGCCGCGGGAAATAGTTCAGAAGTGTCTTCGGCGGAATGCCGCTGATGTCGAGATAGACATTGGGATGCCGCCGCACGAGAAAAAACGCAGTCTGCATCCATAACGGGCGCCCACCGTGTGCGAGCAGTATCTTCAGCTTGGGAAAGTCGACTGCGACATCGTCCACGTATATCGGGTCGCCGTATTTGTTACGTGCACCGGGAAAGATAGAAGTTCCCGTGTGGAACATGACAGGCACGCCGTTCGCCTCGGCTGCTCGGTAGATGATCTCAAGCTCTTTGGCGCCGCTCAGGTAGTCGTTGGGAAAGAGCAACTGGTGCGGCGGATGAATCTTGATCATCTGCAACCCCAGCCGCAGGATTTGTTCCACATCGGCCAGCACGTTGGTTGTGTGCCTGGGATGCAGGCTGCCGCAGGAGAGCAGGCGCTTTGGATCTTCCTTCACATAATCCGCGACGAACTGATTCACTCCGCTGGTGAATCCGATCACCTCGGGAGCGACATAATTGATGAGCATGGCGCGCTCGATGCCGCTGGCGTCCAGAAACTTCAGAAAGGCTTTGGGGGAGCGGCAGAACTCGACGATCTGGTCGAAGTTGGGCCGATTCTTTTTCATCAGCTCCAGCGCGTGGGGCTTGAACATTTCCATCGGCTGGATGTGAATGTGGCAGTCAGTGATCATTTGGTTCGGAAGGTACGGTTGTAAAGCCGCCAGAAGAATATCAGAGGAATCAGTTTGCTGCAGCCGCGAGCACAGCTCTTTTCGTGAAGACGCGAATCATCTCGCGGCGGTATTCGGGAGTCAGTGCGGACGTGGTCAGGGGCTTCGCAGTTTTCGCGGCTAGATCGCCCACAGCTTCGGCCAAGGCCTCATCTAAGGGTTGACCTGCCAGCAACGCAGTGGCACCTTTCACCAGCAACGGAGCGGGGTTGACAGCAGTAATGCCGATCCGCGCGTCAGCGATGTGGCCGTTGGATCGTTTCAGAACTACTGCGACTCCGGCCAGGGGATAATCGATCGATCCCCGAATCCGCAGTTTACGATAGACGCCTTGGTAATCTGCCGATGAGGCCGGAAGGAACACACGCGTTACCAGTTCGTGCGGCAGCAGATTGCGATAGGTGTCCCCGAGTCCGGTGTAGAAATCGCGAAGCAAAATGCGGCGCGTTCCCGCAGCGCTGACGATTTCGATTTCGGCGTTCAGACAAAGCAAAGCTGGGGGCGTGTCCCCTGAGAATACCGCCCAGCACTTCGTTCCACCGGGAGCCACGTGGCACAGATCGCCATCTTTCTTAATGCAGAACCCGCAACCTTTGCGCCATGTCAGCGACTGGTTGTACCACAGGCAGCGCGTGTCGAGGCAAATGTTGCCGCCGATCGTGCCCATGTTGCGCAGTACCGGAGAAGCAACTGTGACCGCAGCCTCGGTCAGGACCGGATAGTGACGTCGCAAGAAGTCGGATCGCTCGATCTCTCGAAGAGTAGTGGACGCTCCAATTTCGACGCCACCGTCCGGCTGAGGTTTGATCCCTCGCAGCGCAGCGATTCCGCGCAGATCCAGTACGCGTTCCGGTTCGAACAGCTTCTGTTGCATGGAGGGAATGAGGTCGGTGCCACCGGCCAGCACACGGAGATTTCCGGCATGCTCGCCCAAGTGGCCAATCGCTTCTTCGATCCAGTGGGGCCGCAGGAGTTTGAATTGCGGCAGACTCAATCCGCGCCCCCTGATACTGGGGTCGCGTCACGCCGCGACGGATCAAGCGCGTGCCGCTCGGGGCCTTTGCCCTTGAAGCAAAGCGAACCGCCGTGTTCTCGGAAACGGGTAGGCGAAGTCGGATCCACGCCCTCGGTGAGGTTTAACGGTTTCGCATTCTTCTTCGCGCGCAACGCAGCGAGAACTCTCTCTGGCGTAAACGGCGACTCGTGCAAACGCACGCCCACCGCATCGTAGATGGCATTGGCGATTGCGGGAATCGTCGCCGCGAGTGATCCCTCGCTGCATTCTTTCGCGCCAAACGGCCCCTCGGGGTCAACGCTCTCCACGATAATTGGTTCCACGTCCGGCGATTCCACCGACGATGGGCTGCGATACTCGAGCAGCCCTGGATTCATCAACATGCCGTCTTTCCAGACCATTTCTTCGGTTAGGGCTTGTCCCATGCCCATCCAGACTGAGCCGATAATCTGGCCTTCAACCGAAACCGGATTCAGGGCGCGCCCGCAATCATGTGCGGCCCAGACTTTGTGCACCTTCACCTCGCCCGTCTCTTCGTCGACGCTCACCTCGGCCACCTGCGCGGAATACGAATACGCCGGCGAAGGCCCCACGCCCGCACCTTTGTGTTTGCCGCCACGCGCTTCCTGAGGAGGAGCGTAGGAGCCGGTACCGGTCAGAGCGCCGTGAAAGTCGATGGCGGCGACGACCGCTTCTTCAAATGTCATCCAGTCTTTCGCGCCTTCTTCTTTGCGCTTCTGCTGCAGCGATCCGCGGAGGATTTGGCCCTCGACGCGCCCGCTGACAGAGGCTCCGGCTTGCGTGATTTCGAGTTGTTCCGCCTGATCTTTCTGAAAAGCCGGGGCTTCACTTCCCTTTCTTTGGACCAGGTCGTCGCGGAAAACGAGATCGTCCACCGAGCAGTCCATCTTTTTCGCCGCCGCGGCAGCGATCAATTTCTTCACTTCCGTCGCCGCCCGCAATGTCGCATTTCCTGCCATGAACGTAACGCGGCTCGAGTAAGAACCAATGTCGATCGGCGTGAGGTCGGTATCCGCGGCAATCACTCTGACCCGAGGCAGCGAGCATCCCAGAACTTCAGCGGCAATTTGCGCGGTCATTGTGTCGGAGCCCTGGCCAATTTCCGAAGCTCCCGTATATACGACGACTCCGCCGTCGCGATCGATCTTGATGTTTACGGTCGAATGCGGCATGTCGGAGCGAATGATCGAATTGGCCGCACCGCTCACATAGTGGCTGCATGCTATGCCCAACCCGCGTCCTTTCGGCAGCTTGCCCTGCCGCTGTTTCCAGCCAGAACGGTCAACCGTTTTCTCGATGCACTCGGGCAGGCCGTAACTCTGAACCCGCAGACCATTCACGGTGATGCAAGGGGGCCGCAACAGATTGCGCTGGCGAATCTCAGCGGGATCCATTCCGATCTTCGCTGCGAGTTCGTCCAACTGCGATTCAAAGGCAAAACGTACGTTCACGGTGCCATGGCCGCGCATGGCCCCACATGCGGGCTTGTTAGTAAGCACGCGATAGCCGTCGTACTGAATGTTCGGAATGTCGTACAGCGCACCCAGCAGTGCACCAGAATAGAGGATGGTCACCACGCCATAGGAGCAGTAGGCGCCGCCGTCCTGCACCACACGGGCTTTTACGGCGGTAATGCGGCCATCTTTCTTAACGCCGGTTTTCAGATCGATGATGGTGCGCGGCCGGCCGCGATGCGCCCAGAAAACTTCCTCGCGCGTGTAAGTAATCTTCACCGGCGCTTGGGCTTTGCGCGCTGCCACAGCGGCGATAATCTCCAGCGGAATCACTTCACTCTTGCCGCCGAATCCGCCGCCCACCAAAGGCTTGATTACACGGATCTGCGACATCGGCATTTCCAGCACCAGCGAAAGCTTGTGCTGCAGATAGTACGGCACCTGGGTTGAGGACCACACGGTCAAGCGTCCGGGCTTGCCGGTGTGGGGATCGATTTCGAATGACGCGAGCGTGGAATGCGGCTCCATGGCCGCGTGCGTCACTTCATTGGCGATGAATCGCGCCTCGGCCACCTGATCGGCTTCGGCGAAGCCTTGGTCGGGATCGCCGAAGACGTGATGATAATCTTTTTCCAGATTGCCGGGCTTTGAGTCGTGGATGAGATCGGTCTGCGCTTTCATCGACTCTTCAGGATCGAAGTACGCGGGCAGGACTTCGTACTCGACGTCGATCAGTTCAAGTGCCTTCTCGGCGATGGCTTCGGAAACGGCTACCACGCAGGCAACGTTGTCACCCACATACCGCACCTTGTCGAGCGCGAGCGGATACTCGTCATGGCCAACAGGCAGAATGCCGTAGGGGTTCGGAGCATCGTTGCCCACTGCAACGGCGACTACGCCCTCGCACTTTTCCGCGCGGCTGGTGTTGATGCGCTTAATACGCGCGTGGGGATAAGGGGAGTGCAAAATCTTGCCGACGAGCATGCCGGGCACGCTAAGGTCGTCGGTGTACTTGCCGGAGCCCGTGGTTTTCTCCGCCGCGTCGATCATCGCGGTAGGCTTGCCGATAATGGAGAAGTCGTTCATCTGTCTATTTATGGGTTGTTTCCGGAATTCGCTCTGCCGCGATCGCCGACCGAACCGCTTCATACATCTGGCTATAACCAGTGCAGCGGCAGAGATTACTGCTCAGGGCGGCGCGAACGTCGGCCTCAGAGGGATCCGGATTCTCTGCAAGCAGCGACTTCACGGTCATGATGAAGCCGGGCGTGCAGTAGCCGCATTGCGCCCCACCCCAATCGCCGTACGCTTTCTGAATGGCTGCCAGAGCGCCGTGCTCGCTGACTCCCTCGATCGTCGTAATCTCCTGCCCTTCGCAGCTAGCAGCAAGCAGAGTGCATGACATCATCGCGACGCCATCCACCAGCACCGTGCATGCCCCGCAGGAAGAATCATCACAGCCGCGCTTGGAACCAGTGAGCTGAAGACTCTGCCGCAGTACGTCGAGCAGAAGGGCACTGGGTTCGATGGCAACCTCGTGCGTGCGCCCATTGACCCGCAGTTCGATGAGTTCTTTTTTCATGAGTAGCTCTGAGCTGCGAGCAAAGCAACAACCAATTCCTGGTCGCTCACAACTCCTGGCTCGCTGCTAATACATCGGTACTTTTCCGTCCACTCGTCGCGACCATGCGTCGATGCCGCCGCGCATGGATTGTGCTTTCTCGAATCCCTGCTGCCGAAGCCAAACGGTCACATTCATGGAACGAACACCATGGTGGCAAAGCACGACTACATGCGCCTCGGGATCCAGTTCCTGATGTGCTCGGGACGGCACGTCACCCATAGGTATTAGCTTGGCACCATCGATGCGAGCCGTCTCAAATTCCCACGGCTCGCGAACGTCGAGCAGCGTGAATGAATCGCTCGCATCGATCTTGGCCTTTACTTCTTCGGGAGTGATTTCATAGTCCATACTGATCTGACCTTTGAAAGCTACTTTCGCGTCCACTTCGGCTCACGCTTCTCCATAAAGGCGCGAATGCCTTCGTGCGCATCGGATGTTTTCATCAGCTCCTCAAAATAGATTTTCTCCGCACGCGCTAGGCCTTTGTCGAAGTGCATCGAGTCCCACGCGTAAGACGCTTTCTTGGCCGCTGCCAGCGCGGCCGGGCTCAGCCTACGCAGATGTCCGAGTGAATCATTCACGGCTGCAGGCAGATCCTCCTCGGGCACCGCACGATTGGCTAGACCAATCTGCGCAGCTTCTTCACCGCTAATGGTACGTCCCGTGAGGATTAAGTCTGCCGCACGTTTTTGCCCAACGACCGCAGCCAGCGCCGTGCAGGCGACCGGCGGATAGCATCCCAGCTTGATCTCGGGAAATCCCCACTCAGCCGATTCGGTTGTGTGGACGATGTCACACATCATGGCCAACTCAGCTCCGCCACCCAGACAGTGTCCGTGAACCGCAGCAAGGGTGACCTTCTTCGTCGCCACTAGCGCGCGGATCACGACGTGGAACCTCGACAACATTTCTTCAACTTTGTCGGGAGTGTGCGCCGCAACGTCCACACCCACGGAAAAGGCCTTACCCTCCCCGCTGAGTACGAGCGTCGAAACATCGGCGCGAGTTTCGATCTCCGCCAGCGACTGACCCAACTCTTCCATCATGGCAATGTCGATGACGTTCAGCGCAGGATGGCGGAGCACGATCCGTGCGACGGGACCGTCGATCTCAAGCGCGATCCGTCCGAGTTTGGAATCCGTCGAAGTGGTCATCGTCTGAATGCTACAGGTTGATTGCTGACTTCCGCACTTCACCGATGGTCGACAGCGGATCCCGCGCGCCCGTCTTCTCGGCAATCCATTTCTTCTCGTTGTTAATGATGTCGAGCAGCAGTTTCTTGTCGGCCACCGACGGCATGTAACCCTTCAAATGCTCTTCATACGCACGGTCGTCGAGTGGTTCGCCAGTTTGCGCGTGGAATTTCTGTCCCGCCCACTTCCCAATAAAACGATTGAACTTGATGTCGGGCGCATACAGCTTCGGCTCACCGGGCTTCAGCGAGTTATTAAAGCGTTCAATCAGTCCTGCAACCTCGTCGCGATACAGGCTACGGTTGTAGTCGTTCAGGTCATCGAGATCGGGAGCCTTATCGTTCTTGGGCTCGTCGTATCGACCCTTTACGCCCCACACGTACGCCCAATGTGCCGACGACGAATGATCGGTACCGAACAAGTCGTAAGAACTCGAAATCCACTTGTTGAGATATTTCTGAATCAGCCAGGCGGGGATCACTCCGGCTTCGACGATGCGACGCAGTCCATCGTTCCCGGTGCCCATATGAAAAGCCTCTTCGCGCAGCATGTACGACATGGAGCGTCCCAGCGGCGCAAAGGCAGAATACTTGAGCATCTGGAGTTGGAACTTTCCGTCGCGGTCGACAAAGTCGGTGTAGGTGAAGAAATCCATCCAGTTGTCGACGTCGACATTAAAGGCGCCCAGCAGGCGTTTGTTCTCGAAGGCGCGGCGTTCCAGCATCTTCTGCGCTTCAACCTTGCCGGAATAACCGAAGTGGTCGACCAGCAGGGCGCACATTTGCCAGCCGTGGCGCATTTCCTCGATCATCACGCGAGTAATGGCGCGGCGATCCCATTCGGTGGGCGCGTTTTCCAGCAGGTTACGCTGCTGCTCGACGCTGGCGAACTCGGTGTCGCCCTGGTAGACGATCATGTTCATGAGCGCGTCGCGCATCTGCTGCGTGGGAATCTGGCGCAGGTTCTCCCACTTATGGCGGCCTTTGTACGAACCAAACTCAATCTCGTCGGTGTCGATGGCGCCATAGAGCGTATCGAAATGGAAGGCTTCAATGTCGTTGGTGTTGACGCCGATGTCCTTGCGCCAGTCGTTGAACAGGCCAATCCAGTCACTGAACGTTCCGATTTTTGCTACTTTTCCGGGCATACTTCAAAACCTTTCTAACAGCAGAGAGCACAGAGCGACACGGAGAGAGATCGTCGAACTCTGCGCTCCTCTGCGGTCATTAGTTTTCATGCGCTATTTCGCCTTGAATTGCGCCGGACGCTTCTCCACATATGCCGCCAGCCCTTCTTTTGCATCCTCGCTCTGGAACAGCAACTGCTGGTTCTCGCGTTCCACAGCCAGAGCTGATTCCATCGGAATCTCCCAGCCGGTCTGCACCGCACGCTTGATGCGTCCCACGGCCTTTGACGCCTTGTTGGGCGGGCAGAATTGCTTGGCGTACTCCATGATGTTATCCATGAAGTTCTCGCGCTCGAAGACGTCGTTCACGATGCCGAGTTCCTGCGCCTCTTCGAACGAGAACGTATTGCCCGTCACCATCAGCTCGATCGCCTTGCTCTTCCCCACCATGCGCGACAGTCGCTGCGTGCCACCGGTGCCGGGCAGCACGCCCAGATTCACTTCGGGCAGGCCAATTTTGCCAGCATCCTTCCGAGCAATGCGGATATCCGCCGCCATGGCAATCTCAAGGCCACCACCAACGCAATGGCCGTTAATGGCTGCAATCACCAGCTTGGGCGTGTGCTCGAGGCGGAGAAGCATTTCGTTGGCGTGCAGGCAGAAGTAATACTTGAAGGTGGGATCAACGCTGGAAAGCATCTTGATGTTTGCGCCGGCGGAGAAGAACTTGTCGCCCGCGCCCGTCATGACGATCACGTAGACGTCGTTGTCCATGCGTGCCTTGAGGATGGCTTCGTCCAGCTGACGGTTCATCTCGTAGGTGTAGGTATTCGCTGGTGGATCGCACATCTCAATCACCGCAACACCGCCATCGGTGCGGTAATTGACGAGCTGTTTCGCAGTTTCGCCGGCTGCTGGTTGGACTGTCGTCGCCATTGTCGCGTCTCCTTAACCCTCAGAAATATTCAAATCCGTTGTCACACCGAGCGCAGCGAAGAATCTACTGTCGCTCGCGATTGCACAGGTGCGCGTTTCAGCACCCGTCCTTGCTTCTTACCGTCCGCTATCACGCCGCGCAGAAAAACGTCTCCCATTTCGCGGGCAATCGAGGCAGCGTCCGCGTCCACGCGCGGATTGTGCCACGTGTAAATCCAGTTCATCATGCCAAAGAGGCTCAGCACGGCAATGCGCGTGGAAAACTGCAGGCCGCGATCGGCCTTGAGTTCGTCGAGTAAGCCGACACAAATGCGGTAGTACTCCCGCTTGATGGCGGCAACTTCCGAGGCAAAGCCGTTCTTCAACGCCTCGGCTTCGTGGGAGAGCACCTTCATGGCCGCCTGGTTGGCCAGAAAGTACTCGAGATGATTGAGGATGAAAATCCGAATGCGCTCTTCAGGGTCGTTGACCCCCTCCAAACGCGTCTTCAGTCGCTGCACAATCGTAGTGAAGGTGTGCTTCTGGATCAGATACAGCAACCGCTCTTTGGACTCGAAGTAATAATAGAGTCCAGCCAGCGACATTCCGCTGGCGCGTGAGAGATCGCGCATGGAAGCGCCCTCATATCCTTTCTTGCAGAAGACCTCGGTAGCGTGAGCTAAGATCTCAGCGAGGCGCCGATCGTAGCGCGTGGCGGGACCGGCCGCGGCGCGGTGCCGACGTGCGCTGACTCGAGTTGTCGAGGGGCTTTCCACTAACACCGCCGTGCCAAGGACAATTCGAACGTTCGTTCGAATAGAGTATACGCCGGCGTGATCCTAATCACAAGAGATCGCAGCTATTTTGATTTCTTATTCTTCCCTGCCACATCGTACGACTCTTGCAGCCAGCTCAACGCATCGTGCAGATCGGAATCAGAGGAGAGTTTGAAGGTAAACCGGCGCGCCTTCTTGATCTCCGCGAAGCCAACGCGGCGGTCTTTCTCAAGTCGCGTGCGAATCGAGGTCAGTGCGTGGATTTGAAACGCCAGCGCGTTCGCACTCTCCATTCCGCGGGTGCGAGGCAAGACCGCGAACATCGTATCGTTGCGATAGAGGACCGTGAATCCAAAGAAGTTGCGTGTCGTCACTTGTGGCCAAGCACCGGATTCGGCAGCTAAGCCGGCACATCAGGCCTTCATCTCCACGGAAACTCTGGGAAGTGCGGGCGCGACGATTTCCGCTGCTTTATGTTGGGCGAGCTTAGTTCCTGACGTCCGCCAGCAGGTTCTCGATCTCCGCCTTCAGGTCCGCCGTGAGCGGGAGGAAGGGCAAACGTGCCGCCCCGCCATAATAGCCATTGAAGTCCATACCGTGCTTGAATCCAGGAACACCTAGATCGCCAAGCCGCTGTGCAGCCTTCACGATTCGTTCCTGCTTCAGCCGCGCCAGTTCTGCGTCGCCTTCTTTCCATGCGGCGTAGATCTCGTAACACGCGGTTGGCGCTGGGCATGCGAAGGCGAGGATCGCTCCCACCGCGCCAGCATCCAGCGACGGTTGCAGTTTGTGCGCCGCGCCCACCAGCACTTGGAATCCGACCTCTTTCTGGCGCGTCTTCATTTTCCCAACGATCGTTACGGCAGACGATGACGCCTTCGTCTCCGAGGCGCCCGACAAAACTCCAACCGGTACCAGTTCGCCACCGTTGTGGCTGGCCTTTGCTATCGCAGCGGCAATCATTCGCGGAGTCACCGCTTCGAAGGTCTCGGTGACCGTCACGCTACGCTTGATCTGGCGCGTGCCTTCGACCATCTTGCGGACTTTTTCTACGTCGCCGCTCGATTCCTTGATACCGATCAAGTTTGGATGCCCGGCTAACTCGATCACCACTTCCGCGGGGATGTCGTATCCGGTGGCCTGAGGAAAGTTGTAGATGATGACCGGCAGCGGCGAGCGATCGGCCACCGTGCGGTAGAACGCCAGGATGTTCGCTGTCTGCATCTGCTTCTTGTAGTAGTGCGGCGTGCGCACCATGGCAATGTCATAGCCGAGTTCGGCAGCATATTCGGTGAGGCGCAACGTTTCGATCGCCGACTCGATTCCCGTACCGGCGATCAACACTTTGTTCGACGCAGCGGCCTCGCGCGCCCCCTTAAACACATCGCGGCGTTCCTGGTCCGACAGCATAATTGCCTCGCCGGTCGAACCCAGCACGACAATTCCGGCAACGGGGGTCCGCGAAAAGCGCTCGACGTTGGATTCCAGCTTTTTGTAATATACGTTTCCGTCGGGATAGAACGGCGTGGTAATGGGAGGAAAGATACCGTGTAGCAGCATGAGCAACCTCTTTCGCGACTAAAGAAGCCTAAGTCCAATATTAAAACAGACCTGGCATTCTAAGCGCTGCAGGCGAACTCATGAGGGGTAGGGATCCTGCGACTCCGCTCAGGATGACAAAGAGGAGCGAGTGCTGTGCCGTTCGGCATGCAAGTGCTGCAGAGCCTTGACATTCACTTCCCCTCGCTGGAGTGCCGCGATTCCTTCCGCAGCCGCGCGCGCGGCTGCCAACGTCGTAATCGTTGGAATGCGTGCCGTCACTGCCGCCCTGCGAATCGCTTTCTCGTCGAACCACGGTTCAAGTCCCGTGGGAGTGTTGACGATGAGTTGAATGCGCTGGCCCTTAATGAAGTCCACCACATTAGGTCGTCCCTCTTTCACTTTGTACACGCGCTCCACATTCATGCCGGCTGCTTCGATTACGTCCGCCGTCCCAGCCGTGGCGACAAGTTTGAAACCCATGTCCACAAACTTGCGGGCAACTTCGGCAACGTGCCGTTTATCGTGGTCGGTCACGCTGAGGAAAATGGCTCCCTGGGTCGGCAGCTTCTGTCCCGCGGCGAGTTGTGCCTTGGCGAACGCTTCGCCGAAGTTGTCGGCCACGCCCATTACTTCGCCCGTCGATTTCATCTCCGGACCAAGCACGGTATCGACACCGGGAAATTTGTTCCACGGGAACACCGGAGACTTCACGTAGAAGTGGCTGCCCGTGCCGAGATCGGCGCGGCGATCGATGAATTCGGGCAGAAACTCGCGCAGTTTGCGTCCGGTCATGAGCCGCGCTGCGATTTTAGCCATGGGAACGCCCGTTGCTTTCGAAACGAAAGGCACGGTTCGCGAGGCTCGCGGATTCACTTCGAGCACATAAACCTTGCCTCCTTCGGTATCGCTTCCGCTCACGCCACCATCCCCGCGCGGGATGGCGAACTGAATGTTCATCAGGCCGATCACTTTCAGCGCACGCGCCAGCTTAAAGGTGTAGTCGCGCATGCGTTCTAGAAGATGCGGCGGGATATCAACCGCCGGCAGCACGCACGACGAATCGCCGGAATGCACACCAGCCTCTTCGATGTGCTGCATAATTCCGCCGATGACTACATCTTCGCCGTCGGAAAGCGCGTCGACGTCGACTTCAATCGCGTCTTCCAGGAAGTGATCAATCAGCACCGGGCGGTCGTGCGAGTACTCAACCGCCTCCTTCATGTAGCGAACGATCGCCGCTTCGTCGTGGGCGATTACCATGGCGCGTCCACCGAGCACGTACGAAGGCCGCACCAGCACGGGATATCCAATGCGTCCCGCACCTTCGACGGCCTCTTCGATGGAGGTGGCCATCACACCGGGGGCCTGGGGAATCTGCAACTCTTCGAGCAGTTTGTTGAAGTGTTTTCGGTCTTCGGCCAGATCGATTGACTCGGGTGAAGTGCCGATGATTTTCACTCCGGCGTTTTTCAGGGGCAGCGCCAGGTTCAGCGGGGTCTGACCGCCGAACTGCACAATCACACCCACCGGCGCACCTTTCGAGGTCTCGTGCTGATAGATCGCCCACACGTCTTCAAAAGTCAGCGGCTCGAAGTAAAGGCGGTCGCTGGTGTCGTAGTCGGTCGAGACGGTCTCGGGATTGCAATTGATCATGATCGTCTCGTAGCCGTCGTCGCGCAGTGCGAATGACGCGTGGCAGCAGCAGTAGTCGAATTCAATTCCCTGCCCGATACGGTTCGGCCCGCTTCCGAGAATGATGACTTTCTTCTTGTCGGTCGGCGCAGCCTCGTCTTCTTCCTCGTAGGTCGAATAAAGGTAGGGGGTAAAGCTTTCGAACTCCGCCGCGCATGTATCGACGCGTTTGTAGACCGGCATCACCCCGTGCTTCTTGCGCAGGTGACGGACTTTTTCCTGCCCATCCAGCCGCCAAACGCCGGCCAGCCGGCCATCGGAGAATCCCATGCGCTTCGCGTCGCGCAGAACCTCGGTCGGAATCGACTCCATGGGATGCTTTTCCAGTTCCAACTGCTGGTCGTTGATTTCCTTGAGTTGGTATAGGAACCACGGGTCCATCGAGGTCATCTTCGCGACCTGCTTCACCGTATGTCCCTGGCGCAGAGCGTACTGCACGTATGCCAACCGCTCGGGATGCGGCGTGACGAGCCGCTTCGTCAGAATCTTCGGCTCGATCTTCTCGCCGCCTACGCGCTTGCCCGTATCGAGCGAGCGGATACCCTTCATTAGCGCTTCCTTGAAGGTGCGGCCGATGGCCATGACTTCGCCGACTGACTTCATCTGCGGTCCCAGCGTGTCGTCGGCGCCAGGAAATTTCTCGAACTGCCACTTGGGAATCTTTACGACGACGTAGTCGAGCGTCGGCTCGAAACACGCCGGAGTTTTGCGCGTGATGTCGTTGGGGATTTCGTCGAGCGTGTAGCCCACCGCTAGTTTCGCGGCAATCTTCGCAATCGGGAATCCTGTGGCCTTCGAGGCTAATGCTGAAGATCGCGAGACGCGGGGATTCATCTCGATGACAACCATGCGTCCGGTTTCTGGATTCACGCCGAACTGAATGTTCGATCCACCCGTATCGACGCCGATCTCGCGGATCACGGCAATCGAGGCATCGCGCATCGCCTGGTACTCGCGGTCGGTGAGCGTTTGGGCTGGCGCCACGGTGATCGAATCGCCCGTGTGCACGCCCATGGGATCAAAATTCTCGATCGAGCAGATGATGATGACGTTGTCTTTGGTGTCGCGCATCACCTCAAGCTCGAACTCTTTCCAGCCGAGCACCGACTCTTCAATCAGCGCTTCATGCACGGGAGAGAAATCGAGGCCGCGGCTGAGCACTTCGACCATCTCTTCGCGGTTATAAGCGATGCCACCGCCCGAACCGCCCAGCGTAAACGACGGACGGATGATCACCGGAAACCCGATCTTGCCCGCGAACTCGAGACCGTCTTTGGTATTGTTCACCAACGCTGATTTAGGGACATCGAGCCCGATACGCTGCATGGCGTCTTTAAAGACGAGACGGTCTTCCGCTTTCTTGATGGCCTCGACGTTCGCGCCAATGAGGATCACGTTGTACTTTTCGAGCACGCCGCCGTCCGAAAGCTCGATCGCCAGATTCAGAGCGGTCTGTCCGCCAACGGTCGGTAGCACGGCAAAGCCCGCGCCCGGCGACATCTCCCGCTCGATGCGGATGATTTCTTCGAGATATTCGAGCGTGAGTGGCTCGATATATGTGCGGTCGGCCGACTCTGGGTCGGTCATGATAGTGGCCGGGTTCGAATTCGCCAACACCACTTCGTAGCCCTCGGACTTGAGCGCCTTGCAGGCCTGCGTGCCGGAATAATCAAACTCTGCCGACTGGCCGATGATGATGGGCCCGGAGCCGAGGATCAGGATTTTCGAGATGTCAGTGCGTTTGGGCATTTGCGGTTTTCAAGTGCACATCTTAAAACTCTGTCATCCCGACCAAGCCACTTGAGCGGCAAAGCCGATCAAGTGGCGCGTTGAGGGACCTGCTCTCCTCTTTCAATCAATGCCACCAACGCCGTCGTGCCCGCAAGAAAAAGCAGGTCCCTCGACTCCGAAGATCGTCCACTTTGCGGACGATCTTCTACGCTCGGGATGACAGACCTATCTGATCTCATCGCGGCGCGCCTTGAAGGCGCGAACTTTCAAGGCCCATCGATCCTGACGGTCCTGTATCCCTACGCCTTGTCCCGTTTTCACCCTTTCCATTCCTCCATCATCTTGGTGAATTCCTTGAACAGATAATGCGAGTCATGAGGCCCTGGAGCGGCTTCGGGGTGATACTGCACGCTGAAGAGCGGCAGGTTCCGGTGGCGTAGGCCTTCCAGCGTTTGGTCATTCAAGTCGACGTGCGTCAACTCCACTTCGCTGTCGGCCAGCGAGTCGGGATCGACGGCAAAGTTATGGTTGTGCGCGGTGATCTCGATCTTCCCGGTCTTCAACTGCTTCACCGGATGATTCCCCCCGTGGTGCCCGAACTTCAGCTTGAAGGTCTTCCCGCCAAGGGCAATTCCTGTCAGCTGATGTCCCAGGCAGATGCCAAAGATCGGTTGCCGTCCCATGAGTCGGCGGATTGAATCCACCGCGTAAGTGCATGGCTCAGGATCACCCGGACCATTTGAGAGGAAGACTCCGTCCGGTTTCAGGGCGAGCACATCTTCCGCGAGCGTCTGGGCTGGCACGACTGTCACTTTGCAGCCCTCGCCGCGCAGCTTCCGCAAAATGTTTTGCTTGATGCCGAAGTCATAGGCAACCACGTGAAACCGCGGCGGTTCGTCCTTCACCCCGACCACAGCGGTCGGCTCGTGGGAACGCTCGCCGACTTCCCACACGTACGACCGCTTCGTGCTCACCTCTTTGGCCAGATCCGTTCCATCCATCTTCGGGATCGATCGCGCCTTCGCAATCAGCTTTTCCGTATCGCTCTCGATGGTCGAGACCACCCCACGCATCACGCCGTGGTCACGCAGGTGCCGCACCAGCGCCCGCGTATCAATGTCGGACAGCACCGGCACCTTGAACTGTTCCAGATATTCTTCGGCGACCTGCTGGGAGCGCCAGTTCGAGCTCACTTTCGAGAACTCGCGCACGATCAGACCTTCGATCCACGGACGCGTGGCCTCGTTGTCTTCGTTGTTCGTGCCGTAATTTCCGATTTCCGGGTTGGTCAGGACGACGATCTGCCCCGAGTAAGAGGGGTCGGTGAAAATTTCCTGATAGCCAGTGATGGATGTATTAAAAACGACTTCGCCGTAGCATTCGCCTTTGGCGCCGTAGCCTTTGCCTCGGAAGACTCTGCCGTCTTCCAGCGCAAGGATAGCTTGCATTCTCGCTCCGGTGAGTGGATTTTATGAATCTTAACAGTTAATAGCGTACGGGGAAAGAGTAGAACGCGGATTCCGCAAAGAAATTTGTGGATTGCTGGGATCAAATTCGCTGATCGAGCGCCGATGGCTGACTGAGTACTCGGCACTCGGTACTCAGCGCACGCGCCCCAGCTTATCCATCGGCCAGTAGCCGAACACCGCTTTGCCGTAGATGAAGCTCTGGTTGACGGCGCCGAAATCGCGGCTGTCATTCGACATGGACCGATGGTCGCCGAGCACAAAGAAACTTTGCGCCGGTACGGTCGTTTCCGGGTAGGAGCGAGAATCGGTGTAGGCGGGCGGGACGTAATCTTCATCGAGCGCCTGATCATTGACGTAGACTTGGCCGCCGTCGATGCGAATGCGGTCCCCGGCCATCCCGATCACGCGTTTGATGTAGCTCTTGGAGGGATCGCGCGGATAGCGGAAGACCACAATATCCCCGCGCTCAATGGGTTCCAGCCGGTATACGAACTTGTTCACGAAGATCCGTTCCTGATCTTCGAGCGAAGGCATCATGCTGGTTCCCTCGACCTTCACCGGCTGATAGAGAAAGATGATGATGAATGCTGAGATCGCCAGCGAGATGATCAAGTCGCGCACCCAAACGCCAATCCCAGTCCCAATACGCAGAGGAACCGTCGACAGCGGCTCGCAAGGCGTGGCTGCGGGCACCGTTGAAGCCGCGACCTCTCCGATTGGTTTTGGGTCTGAAAACGTTCCTGGCATGTTCCCCTATTGTATACAGAACCTGCTCAGGCAGCAGAGGGTTGTATTGGAACACACGTCCCGTTAGGACAGGGTTCTGGCTCTCGATTCCAGCCTTCTTCGGCGGTTCGGGTACAATAACCGAACGCGAGGATATCGTATGACACGCCGTTTGCTCCAGAACAAGATTGTCTACCGCAGCCTGACGTTAGCGTTTCTCTTCCTGGTCACCCTGAGCGTCTCAGCCGAATGGGCCTCGCCGCAGGAAGAAGGCGGAGGTCTGCCGGCCTATAATGCCGGTCCGCCGCCGAAGGGAACCAAGCTGCCCCCGATTTTGACGAAAGCAGATCTGTGGGGAGCGGACGCACAGAACCCGTATCAGACCCACGCTTACGAACTCGCTGCGAAGATTCCGAACGTGCTCCACCAGCAGCCTTGCTACTGCTATTGCGACCGTATGGGCCACAACAGCCTGCACAGCTGCTTCGAAAATACGCACGGGGCGGAGTGCGCGACCTGCCTGAAGGAGCTTTACTACTCGTACCAACTGCACCAGAAGGGCAAAACCCCTACGCAGATTCGTGCTGGAATCATCAAAGGCGAGTGGAAGCAGATCGATCTGACGTCAGCCGCTACCATCAACTAGCGCTTGCTGCGAGTATCGAACCAAAGCAGGCGACGCTTTTTTCCCGACCGGGTTGCACGTACACACGCGGTCAACTGGACCTTCACCCACTGTTTGAGTGATACTTTACTGCTCAGCTGGAACGCACGATTTCAAGGAGTTCCCCATTACCAAGAGCACAGGAAGAGTTTTGCACATGGCTCAGAAACCTACCGCGAAAAAGACCGTGGCGGAAGATCCGCGTTACACGCAGGCACTGCAGAGCTACGAAGCTGGCCTCCGCGCCATGCAGGAACACAAGTTCGACAAGGCGAAACCTCACTTTCAAAAGGTGATCGCCGGACCCAGTAAAGAACTCGCCGACCGCGCCAACGTCCACCTCAGCATCTGCAACCAGCATCTGGACCGCTCCGCGGCCACACAGTTTAAAACCACAGAGGAGCACTTCGACTACGCCGTCTCTCTGATGAATGTCGGTGACTACGTCACCGCGCGCGAGCACCTCGAAAAACTGCTCAAGCAGAATTCCAAGGCCGACTATGTGGTCTACGGTTTGGCAGCACTCGACTGCCTGACCGGCCACGTCGAGGATTCCCTCAGGCGTCTGGACGAGGCGCTCCGTCTGAACGCTCAACTGCGTTTCCAGGCGCGCAACGATTCCGACTTTCAAAACTTGGCAGAGGATCCGCGCTTCACCGAATTGCTGTACCCGGATCCCGGCGCAGAACTGGGCTCTTCGGACGGCGACCTCGGCGAAGAAGAACCTGCCTAGCCGGTCTGCAGGCACAATTTTGATGGAAGCTAAAAGCGCCGAGCCCCTCGTGCTGGAAAATACCGCGCGCGAACGCGGACTGCGGGTTGTTGCGATCGGCGGAGGTACCGGACTTTCCACCCTGCTCAAGGGACTCAAGCGTTTCGTGCTCTGGCCATCGGAGATTCCAGCTCACCAAGACTCGCCCGTCATTCGCGATCTATGCGCCATCGTCACCGTGAGCGACGATGGCGGTTCCAGCGGACGTCTGCGGAAAGAACTCAACATGCTGCCGCCAGGCGACATCCGCAATTGCATTGTCGCCCTCAGCGAAGACGAAGCCCTGCTCTCCAGACTTTTCCGGCACCGCTTCGACAAGGGTTCGGGGCTCGAGGGGCATAGTTTCGGCAATCTGTTTCTTGCGGCGCTCACTTCACTGACTTCAGACTTCTCCGAGGCAGTACGGCTTTCGTCGGAGATTTTGGTCACGCGCGGCCATATCTACCCATCAACGACTTCCAACATTGAACTGGAAGCCCTTATGGAGGACGGAACGCGTGTCCGCGGCGAAACCAAAATCACCGCCAGTAAGGGACGGATCCGCGAACTTTTCCTCGTTCCACCCAACGTTGGACCAATGCCGCAGACTCTGGAGGCGATCGCTAAGGCCGACGTGATTACGATCGGGCCCGGTTCGCTCTTTACCAGCCTGATTCCCAATCTGCTGGTGCGTGGCATTGCAGAGGCTATTGAGGAGTCGCCAGCTACGAAGGTTTACATCTGCAACCTGATGACGCAGGCCAATGAGAGCCTTGGCTTAACTGCGGCAGACCACATTCGCGCGTTGAATCGCCACGCGCACAAACAACTTTTCGACTACGCGCTGATCAACCAGACACCCGCTTCCGAGGAACTCAAGGCAAAATACGCCGGCGAGGGCGCGTGCCAGATCGTAAACGACCTGGAAGCCATCGAGGCCCTCGGCGTGATTCCCGTGCTCGGTGACTACCTCGATGAGGGAGGAGTTGCCCGTCACAACACGGCGCGAGTCGCTCGCGATTTGCTGGAACTCGCGGTTCAACACCCGCGACGAGGTCGGGCCGCCCATCAGGCCGGGACTTAACTGCCTCTCGCGTTTCCGGTACGTCTGCCCTTTGTCGCGATGCCCCCCATCTTGTATCGTGAATCATTCGCCCGAGACGCAACCCCTTCGCGCGATGATCAAACTCATGCGCCTCCCTCTCTACCTGATTTGCGTATTACTGATCGCATCCTCTCTAAGCTTCGCCCAGGCCAGCCCTGAACAAGGCGGCCACGAAATACAAATCTGGGCGGGCGGCGGGCACTCAGTGAGCGGAGGACGAGGCGATACTGGAGTTTTCAATGCCGGCCTTCGCTACGGATGGATCCTCACCGGCCTGCATCTCCCAAGCTTTCTCCGCGGACGGTTCGAGTATGCGGTCGACGCCGTTCCGGTCTTCTTTGTATTCCAACCAGCCAACACCGCCTACGGTGCAGGTTTCGACCCGCTCGGTCTGAAGTGGAACTTCCAGCGCCACGGACACTTCTCACCCTACCTGGAACTGACCGGCGGAGTGCTCTTTACGAATCACGACGTTCCCACAGGCACCAACACGGTGAACTTCATGGATCAGGCCGCGCTGGGAATGCACATTCTCGGGGCAAAGCATAACGTAAGCCTGGAGCTGCGCTACATGCACATTTCCAACGCCGGACTCGGGAACTTGAATCCCGGGATCAACACTGTGCAAGTGCGCTTGGGCGTCGGTGAATTTTTCGCCCGCCACCACGGCAGGCAATAACTTTGGGGCTTCAGCCGGGTTAACTCATATTGATGAGTCAGATAGACTCATCGTATGGCTAAGCGGCTGCAAGTCATCCTGCAGGACCCTGAATATCGCGAGATTCAGCGCGCCGCCCGCTGACGGCAAATGTCGATTGCCGAGTGGGTGCGACAAGCGCTCGTGCTGGCTCGCCGGCGAGAACCGCTGGGAGACGTGGAGAAGAAGCTTGCTGCCATTCGCGCCGCAGTAAAGTATGAATCACCGACCGCTGACATCAAGACGATGTTGGAGGAGATTGAGCGGGGTTATCTCTCCGGCCCTCAACCATGATTCTGGTCGATTCCAATATCCCGATGTATCTGATCGGCTCTCCAAGTCCTAAAAAACTGACGCCCAGAGGCTGCTGGAAAGATTAGTCAGCGAGCGCCAGCGCCTGGTTACTGATGCCGAAGTGTTCAGGAAATCCTGCACCGGTACACACTGATCAATCGCCGTCACGACATCCAACCCGCTTTCGACGCACTTCTCAACGTGGTCGATGAAGTCTTCGCCATTGAACATTCTGTCATTGAACGAGCCAAACAGATCGTCCTCGGATACCAGCGGCTATCCGCCCGGGACGCCGTGCACTTGGCCATCATGAAGCAACACGGCATCGACCGAATCCTGACCTTCGATGTAGATTTCGACGGCTTCCCGGGGGTTACACGGCTATTCTAGCCCGCGCTGCAGGTCAGCGAAGGTTGCGGCCCTCGCCTCGGCCAGCTATTCTTCCTAGTCATGTCCACGCTCGTCGAATGTGTTCCCAATTTCTCCGAAGGCCGCGACAAAGCTAAGGTCGACGCCATCGTCGACGCCATGAAGGTTCCCGGCGTCTACCTGCTGGATCGCGAAATGGACTCCGATCACAACCGCTGCGTCATCACTCTGGTGGGCGAGCGCGAGGCGATCCAGGAAGCCGCGATTCGAGGCGTGGGCAAGGCCGCGGAGCTGATCGACCTCAATGTGCATACTGGCGCGCATCCGCGCATGGGTGCGGCCGACGTGGTTCCTTTCATTCCGATTGACGGCGTCACCATCGAAGACTGCGTGGCCATGGCGAATCACGTTGGCGAAGAAATCTGGAAGCGCTTCCAGATTCCTGTCTATCTTTATGAGGCCGCCGCCAGAACTCCCGAACGTCAAGGCCTGGAGAACATTCGCCGCGGCCAGTTCGAAGGCATTCGCGCGGACATCGCGACCAATCCGGCGCGTCGGCCGGATTTCGGCGAGCCCCGGGTGCATCCCACTGCTGGGGCGACCGTGGTGGGCGCGCGCAAGTTCCTCATCGCTTATAACGTTTTTCTCAACACCCCCGATGTCGACATCGCCAAGAAGATCGCCAAAGCCGTGCGTTTCTCCACCGGCGGCATGCGATTTGTGAAAGGCGCCGGCTTTCTGGTGCGCGGGTTAGCCCAGGTTTCCATGAATCTCACCGACTTCGAACAAACGCCCGTGCACCGCGTCTTTGAGATGGTGAAACGGGAAGCCGCACGCTATGGAGTCACTCCGGTGTCGAGCGAGATCGTGGGATTGATCCCCAAGAAGGCCCTGGAGCAGGCCGCAGAATGGTTTCTACAGGTCGAGAATTTTGATTCTTCGCTGATTCTGGAGAATCGTCTCTCCGCGGTGATGGGTGGAAAGATGGCGGTCGGGGGCTTACGCGCCGGGGTTGAACCTTTCGTTGAGCAACTCGCTGCGCCTACGGCGACGCCGGGTGGCGGCAGCGCATCCGCAGCAGCGGCTGCCATGGCCGCAGGACTCGCCGCGATGGTTGCCTCCATGTCCCGCGGTAAGAAGGCTTACTTGCAATTCGAATCGCAGCTCAGCGCAGCCATCGCCCGCCTCACACCATTGCGCGAGGAACTCAAGGCTGCGGTCGACGCCGATGCCGACTCCTACAACTCTGTGATGAAGGCTTACAAACAGGCCAAGACGGATGAAAAGTCCGGCGAAGCGCGGATCGAAGCTGCCCTGAAGGAAGCCACCGCAGTTCCATTGAGCGTCGCGGAGAAAGCTCATGAAATTGCTCAGATTGCAGAATCACTTGAGCCCCTGACAAACCCCAATATGAAGTCGGACTTGACCACAGCCAAGGCACTAGCGGGCGCTGCCCTTACAGGCGCTTTGGCCAATGTAGAAATCAATCTGAGTTCGTTGAAGGATCAGGCTTTCGCCGACGCGGTTCGCCGTCGGACCGGAGCACTGTCGTAAGGACGTTTCGCGCCTTCACCGGAGCGAGTGGAAATCCGGGCCACTGGGTTTACGCATCCTAAGCTTAGGTTGCGCTGCCACACGGGAGAGGATCGCCGATGAGCCGGAGCTGGTTTCTATGCATTTCGATCGTTCTCGTAGCGGGCGGTTTGCTGCTCGGCCTGAACAGCTGTGGTGGGAGCGGGTCGAGCAGTACCACGATTTCTTCCGCGCAGATCCAGCACATCGTTATCATTTTTCAGGAGAACCGCACTCCCGACAATCTGTTTCACGATACGGTGCTGATGGCGAACGGGGCAGACATTGCCAGCAGCGGAGTCAATTCTCTCGGCCAGACCGTGCCGCTTACCCTCGGATCATTGGGGGTCGACTACGACCTGAGCCACGCTCACTCAGCGTTCCTGGCCATGTATGACAACGGAAAGATGGATGGAGCGGACTTGATCCCGGCCTCGTGTTCTGCGAGCGCCACCAACTGTCCGCCACCAACCCCTCAATTCTTGTATGTAAACCCTTCCGAAGTTCAGCCGTATTTTCAGCTGGCCGAGCAATACACATTCGGCGACCGGATGTTTCAGACCAATCAGGGACCGAGCTTCCCTGCTCACCAGTTCATCATTTCCGGCACGTCTGCACCGACCGCGACCAGTAGTTCGTTCATCGCGGAAAACGCAGCCGGTGTCACGGGCGCCGGCCAACACACTGGCTGTCTGGCTCCTCCAGAGGAGTACGTCTACCTGATTGACCCTATCGGCAACGAGTCCAGCAAGATGTATCCATGTGCGGACCATCCGACCCTCACCGATGAGCTGAACAATAAGGGCATCAGCTGGCGTTATTACACTCCGTCGGCAGGATCTCTGTGGACCGGACCGAATGCGATTCAGCACATGTGCGGACCGAACGTTCCCCCGCCCAATGCCACGGCCTGCACAGGTTCTGATTGGACGAACAGCGTCGTAATTCCCGAGACTCAGGTGCTGACCGACATCAGCAGCGGAAAGCTAGCCCAAGTGAGTTGGGTGATTCCTACCGGGGCCAATTCGGACCATGCCGGTTCGGTGGGAAGCACCGGGGGACCATCCTGGGTTGCATCGATCGTGAACGCGATTGGCAGCAGTCCTTATTGGTCGAACACCGCCATCATTATTACCTGGGATGATTGGGGAGGTTGGTACGATCACGTGCCGCCGTCAAAGATCGTGAATGACGGTACCAGTTGGGGTTCGGGCTACGTCTACGGCTTTCGCGTGCCGCTTATCGTGGTCTCACCATACGCCAAGGCCCGATACATTTCGCACGTTAACCACGATTTCGGAAGCATATTGAACCTCATCGAGAAGACCTTCAGCCTGCCATCGCTCGGCTACGCCGACGCCTACGCCGACGATTTATCTGATTGTTTCGACTTCAACCAGACGCCCATCCCGTTCACAACCATCAATGCTCCCCTCGATGCAGTTCACTTCCTCAATGACAAGAGCCCGAGAATTGATCCCGATGACGATTAGGGCACGTAGCCACAAGCAGTCGCACCCTAAATGCCTGCATTGCTCTGAACCGGGACTCCGGCCCGTCAATGGCCATGTACTTTTGTTCCGTCCAGTCGCGTTGCAAGTAAAATAGAATATAGCGATCTATTAACGACAAGGGCCCATCGTGCATCCAAACGTTAAGGTACACGCAACCCTAAATATTAATGATTCGAGGCGTTATGAAACTCGTAAAGACTTGTGTGGCTTCTGTCCTTCTGGCCAGCATGGCCTACGCCATGCCTCTGAACTCATCGGCCCGCACTTGTGTTCCGGCCGATCTGCTGCAATTGATCTCGGTCGATTACCGCGCTCTCAAGGATTCTCCGACCGCGATGTCTCTGAAGCAGCAACTCATGCCCGATAACATTAAGCAGTTTGAGGCAGCCCTGAAGGCCATCGGGCTAGATCCCGAGAAGGATGTCGACACGCTTACTTTTGCGTCGTTCCATGCGGGCAAGCAGGGGGTCAAAACAATTGGCGTGGCGGCCGGCCCGTTCAACATGAAGGCCGTTCTGAAAAAGATGAAGCTGCAAAAATTCGTGCCCAAGAAATACGGCACGGCGGAAATCTACCCCATGGACGGCGGCTTTGTGATGAGTTTTCTCGACGACAGCACGCTGTTGTTCGGCGACTCCACCTCCATCCGGGTGGCGCTGGATACCCGCGATGGCCAGGTTCTGGGCCTCGACACCAACGGCACAATGGCGGACATGATGTCGAGCGTCGACTCCGCTCCAGTGTGGAGCATTCTCGATCAGCAGGGGACGCAGAACGCAATCCACTCCGCTTTGGGGGATGCTGCCAAGGTTGCAGACTACGACTCGATGAAGAAGCGTCTCTTTGGGTCCCGCTACACCATGAATTTCAACAGTGGCGTGAACTTTGATTTGACCGTGGTTACGGCAGATTCGATGACTGCTGGAACCCTCTCATCCTTGGTGAAGGCCGGGATCCTCCTCAAGAAGATGAGCGCCACACCCGCTGAGAAGATCGCGGTCGACAACACTACTGTCGACTCCGATGGGAATAACGTAGCAGTCCACTTCAAAGCCAGCGACGCGCAGTTCCAGTCGCTGATGCATTCGGAACTGTTCGCGGCAGTCACGCACTAGAACGTTAGATCAAGAACGATTCACCACGGAGGCACTGGGACACAGGGAAATCTGACGTTTCAGTGCTTTTCTTTTGTTACAGAGTCGTCGTTGTTGTTTTCTCCGCGTTTCAGCGCCTCCGTGTTGGATATTATTGCTTGCGGGCTGCTCTCTTTTCCCGCGCCCAGGCTTCTTTCACGACCTGTCGCGCGCGACCCACCGCCAGTGCATCCTCAGGGACGTCTTCCGTGATGCAGGATGCCGCTCCCACATAGGCGCCCCTTCCAATGCGCACAGGCGCCACTAACGTGCTGTCGCTGCCCACAAACACTCCGTCCCCGATGACGGTCGTATGCTTGTGGACTCCATCGTAGTTGCAAGTGATCGTTCCGGCGCCGATGTTCACTCCGGAGCCGATCTCGGCATCTCCAAGATACGTCAGGTGGTTCGCCTTGGATCCTTTGCCCAGCTTGATCTTTTTGGTCTCCACAAAGTTCCCCACATGCGCACCCTCGCCGATCTCGCTTCCCGGTCGCAGGTGAGAAAAAGGACCGATCACCGCCCCCGCATCGATTCGCGCTTCTTCCATCACACATCCGGGACGAACAATCACTCCATCGCCGATGACGGAATCGCGAATCACCGAGTAAGACCGCACGCGGCACGCCGTGCCAATTCGCGTATCCCCCAATAGCTGGACGTAGGGTTCGATTACCGTATCCGGCGCGATCTCAACGTCCGCATCGATCACGCAGGTTGCGGGATAAAAAACGGTGACTCCTTCAGACATCAACTGGCGGCACTTTTCCAGGCGCATCTGCTGGTCGATATCTGCGAGTTCCGCGCGAGTATTTCCGCCCAACACTTCGCTGGCATTCGTCGTCTTCCAAGCCACTACCGGGCGATGCACTTTACGCAGCACCTCGGCCATATCTGTCAGGTAGTATTCGTGGTGGGCATTCGCGATGGAAAGTTTTCCGATGTTGTCGTAGAGATCCTTCACACCAAACAGATAAAAACCGGAATTGATCTCGCGAATCTTTTTCTGCGCCGCACTCGCTGCCTTCTCTTCCACGATCGCCTGGACTTCGGCGCTACGCGTGTTCTTTCGTAGCACCCGTCCGTACCCGGTGGGGTTCTCCAGCTCGGCGCTCAGCAGCGTCATGGCCGCATCTTCTTCCAAATGAAAATTGCGCAGGCAGCCAATCGTCTCCGGAGTAATCAGCGGAGCATCTCCCGACAGCACGATAACGTGGTCGTAGCCGGAAAGTGCATCGCGAGCTATCATGAGCGCATGGCCGGTGCCCCGCTGCTCGGCCTGAAGCACAAAATTGACGCCGGTGTGCGTCATCGCCGCCCGCACCCGGTCGGCTTCGTGTCCGATGATGGCGTATACGTCCCTTGCTGGAACGGTGCGCAGGGCCGCACGGATTACATGCTCCAACAGAGGCTTTCCGCCAACCTCATGTAACACTTTAGGTAGTCGTGATTTGAGCCTGGTACCCTTCCCCGCCGCCATGATGGCGACAGCGACACGTGGTCCTGCGGACGCGTTTTCCGAAGACACACTTGTTCGCAATCTATTCCGGTTCGACAAAGAATTGCCTTTCGATTTCTTCATTTGCCCCAATATACCCCGCCCATGCAGCAATGGCTATTTTCTGACAGAAATCCTGCAGCGTTCTGAACAGCCTGGATCCGCAAATCCAACGGCTGCACAGACAGCTACGTCACTCAGCCTAAGGTCTATTGTGTGTGTACCTCGCGCCCGATAAAGGAACCGTGCGCGAACATGCCCGGCAGGGCGGCTTTGCGGCAAACCGCATTTCTGAAGCCAAGCTGGTGATCGATCCAACTTCGGCCGAGGCGTAGGATCTCGGACTTACAGGCCCAATCCTCCATCCACCGCCAGAATCTGTCCCGTAATAAATTGCGGGGCGGAAGCAAAGAACAGAACCGCCTGCGCAATCTCGTCTCCGCGTCCATTGCGCCGCATGGGGGTCAGCTTCGCCATGCGCCGCATGAAGGCCGCCGCCGATTTTTCGCCCAGATCGATCATCCCGGGTGCCACTGCATTGACTGCGATCTCCGGCGCCAGCGCTTTGGCCATGACCTTTGTCAGCATGTGCAGCGCCGCTTTCGACGAGCAATAGTGCGCATGCGTTGCCCACGGCCGCAAGCCTCCGAGAGATCCCATATTGATGATTTTGGCTTCCAGAGGACCATTCCCTGAAACCTTGCCGCGCCTGCGCCGCATCCACTTTAGAGCCTCGCGCGACACCAGAAATGGCCCGCGCGTATTGGACGCGAATATCGCGTCCCATTGCCGCACCGTCAGCTTTTCAAACTCGGCAGTCTCGTAGTTCGCGGCGTTGTTCACGAGAATGTCGATGCGTCCCAGCTCTCGTCCGACTTCTTTCATCATGGCGCGGACACTCGCTTCCTCGGTCACATCGCACCGCAGAGCGAATGCGCGCACGCCGAGTCCCGATAGATCGACGACGGTTTCGCGCGCCTCGCGTGCCGAACTCCGGAAGGTGATGGCCACGTCCGCACCTGCATGCGCCAAAGCCAGCGCCGACGACCTTCCAAGCCGCCGTGCGCCCCCAGTCACAAGCGCAGTCTTCCCACGGAGAGTTTTTGCATCACGATCTAGCATGCTGGGATTCTACCGCCTTGCGATACCGTGGTGCGTGTCACAGCCGCGAGTATTCCCCGCGGCCGTGGCTCAAAGAGCCTGCGACGCCATCCCTACGCTCGCTGACCTGGCTTCTACTCGGGCGGCAACACAGTGTTCAGGGCGGAAATGAGCGCGTTCGCCTCTTCTGACTTCAAAATCACGGCGCTGGCCTGGTGCGTTGCTCCATCGGCCAGACAGGCTCCGTCCGTGACCACGATGATGACGGGCACCTCCGGGCGCAACCGCTTCAGTTCGCCTGTAATCAGTGCGGACTCCGCACCTTCGTGGTTGAGATCGACCACCACCACGTCTACGAATTCCTTGTCAAAACGCAGGATCCCGTCATGCCCGTGGCCGGAGCTCAGAACGGTCCAGCCGTGATTCTGCAGCAAGGCACACCGTAAATTCAAACTTACAGGTTCGTTCCCGATGCACAGAACAGTTCGACCACGTCTCTTGCCCGTCCGCATTTGCCAGCCCCCTCGCAGGTCGCTCCCGCAGCTTCTGGCGTAGTGATTATCACAATGGAAGGAAGCACGCAGTGATCCCGGTCATGAATGGTTTCCCAGTTTTGCGGTCTAACCACCTGACCGGCCAGTGTCGGCTTTTCATTCTTTCTCGTCTTTGCCGCTGGAAAACACGATTTCTTCGCGTTATCATCTGACTCGCATGATCGAGTCTCGCAACGTTGTGGTGTACTCGCGCAAGGGATGTCACTTGTGCGAGGTCGTCAAAGAGAGCCTGTCCAAACTCTCCCGCCGCGGAGGCTTCACTTGGCAAGAAGTGGATGTTGACGCAGACTCCGACCTTCGCCGTCAGTTTAACGACGAAGTTCCTGTGGTATTCATCGACGGCCGGAAAGCTTTCAAGTACCGCATGGACGAGCGGGAATTCCTACGAAAGCTGGCTAGCTAGAACTCGCTCGTTCGAACGCAAGCCTTTCCTTTACAATCTCTCCCGGCATGCTGCGCACCCAACTCTACGGTGACCCCAACAATATTTTCCTGCACGATCTCGTCCTCGATTCCTGCCGGCGCTACGCGCAGAAGACGGCATTGGTGGATGCATCCTGCGGATGCCGCCTGACGTACGCCGAGTACGGAGACGCGGTTGAATCCCTCGCCCGCGGCCTGGTCGCAGTCGGAATCGAACCCGGCGATGTGGTCGCCATCTTTCTCGCAAACTCGTGGGAATTCTGTACTGCATTCCATGCCATCCAACTTGCGGGAGTGGTTCCGACTCTCCTCAACCCGACCTATCGCGAGCGCGAAGTTCGCTACCAGATGGAAAACTCCGGCGCCGTTCTCCTGATCACCGATGGCGCAAACATCGAAGGCGTGAACCTCGGAGGTCTACCCAACCTCCGCCGTGTCTACACGACCCGTCAACCTGCGTCGGGAGCGGAGCCTTTCGCCAACCTCTTTCATGGAGTTACGACGCGTTACCCGAAACCGGATCGATCTTCTGGAGAAAAGCTCGCGGCGCTTCCCTACTCCAGCGGCACTACGGGCTTGCCGAAGGGAGTAATGCTCTCGCATTACAACCTCGTTGCCAATGTCTATCAACTGTTGGGGCCGAATGGAACCACGCTCAATTCCGCCGACCACATCCTCTGCTGCCTTCCGCTTTACCACATCTATGGATTGAATGTAGTGCTGAATCCGTCGCTGATCCTTGGCGCGAAGCTCGTCCTCGTCCCGCGCTTCAGCGTGCCGTCATTTACAAAGCTCATGGTCGACGAAGCCATCACCATGATGCCTCTCGTGCCGCCGGCCATGAATGCCCTGTGTCAGGCCGCCGAGGCCGGAGACTTTCCGCGGGACCATCGTGTTCACTGGGTAAAGTCCGGAGCTGCGCCGCTGGCTCCCGAACTTGCCCGCCGATTTACCGCGCTTACCAACATTCTTGTGTGTCAGGGATACGGAATGACCGAGGCATCTCCCGTCACGCACGTGGGGTTTCTCGAATCGGCGCTCTATCGTCCCGACTCTATCGGCCACCCATTGGCACACACGGACTGCCGCGTCATTGCGCAGTCCGACATCGATCCTGAGGACACTCCGGAGGACCTCACGGAAGCGCCGTCCGGCCAGCCCGGAGAACTCGTCATGCGCGGTCCTCAGTTCATGCTCGGATATTGGCACGAACCGCAAGCCACCGCTGCGGTCTTGCGTGACGGCTGGTACTGGTCGGGCGACATCGTCACTCGGGATCGCGAGGGCTTCTACCGTGTCGTCGACCGGCGTAAGGAGATGATCAAGTACAAAGGATTCGCCGTGGCCCCGGCCGAAGTCGAAGCTGTCCTTCTCGAACATCCTGCCGTAAGAGAATGCGGGGTCATCGGGCGCCGTGACGATGTCGTCGGCGAGATTCCCGTCGCTTTTGTTGCGCTGCGCAACGGATTTGTCGAGAACGGAAAACTCGGGGAGGAGCTTTGCGTTTTCGTCGCCGACCGCCTCACTCACTATAAGCAACCGCGCGAGGTGCATTTCGTCGACACGGTTCCAAAAACGGCATCCGGAAAGATCCTGCGACGCGAATTAAGAAAATCCCTCGGATGATCGGCATCGGTTGATCTGGGGGATGATCTGCTGCGAGCGTTTCGTGAGCAGAGACCACAAAGAAGTGACACCCTTTTGACACGCCGCTGACAATTCCCAGTCCGTATCCAGCTACACTGCACACCAGCGCGCCACCGGATGGCCGTCTCCCTTCGGGCGTGACCCGCAAATGCCCAGCCCTGCACCTCGTTTCGCGGGATGGCGGCGCGGAAACGATTACCCAAAAACCGTTGATATTTCCATAGGAGGATTGTCATGAATTTGTCTCAACTGAAAATCTGGGTGTGCCCAGCTTTGATCGTTGCCGCTAGCGCGCTGTCGGTCCAGGCCCAGGGAAACGGCTTCAACACTCCCGGAAACGTTCTGATTTCCGACCAGTACAATAACCGCCTGATCGAAGTGAATCCCACCAACCACAAAGTTGTCTGGCAGTTCGGGAATGGATCCAGCGTTGCAGGTCCTCACTCGGTAGTCGGAGTCAATGATGCGCAACGCATCGGCCCGATCACCCTAGTCGCTGGAACTGGGGTCCCGGCGGGAGCCGAGCCTACTTGTCCGAATGGATGTCCCGACAACCGCGTGATGCTGGTCGATCCCAGCGGCAACATCCTCTGGCAGTACGGCAAAGCGGGCGTCACCGGATCAGGCCCGAATCAACTGAATACGCCAGTGCAGAATACCTGGCTGCCCAACCATCATGTTCTCATCACCGACCAAGGCAACATGCGCGTAATCGAGGTAACGATGCGAAGGCAAATCGTCTGGCAGTATGGCCAGACCGGGATCAGCGGCGACGGCTTCAACCAGTTGAATAATCCCAACAGCGCCGAACTGCTGGCGAATGGCGACATCCTCATCGCCGACGAAAACAACAACCGCGTCATCGAGGTCACGCGCCAGAAACAGATTGTCTGGAGCTACGGCTGCGCTTCGTGCACGCAGCTCAGCGGCGCTGCCTTCGCCAGCCGCCTGCCGAATGGCGACACGCTCATCACCGACTCGAACAACAACCGCATCATCGAAGTCGATTCCAGCGGCAACCCGGTGTGGACTTACTACACCAATACCCGCACCGGGAGTGTTTCCAATCCTCTCCCTTCCCGCGGCATTCGGCTTAAGAACGGCAACACCATCATCAGCGACCAATACAACATGCAGGTCATAGAAGTCGACGCCGACCAGGATATTGTCTGGAGCCAGGGAACGATTGCCGTTTCCGGCAACGGATTCGACATGTTGAACGGACCGTACGACGCCAAGGTCATAGGCGACTATACGGGACTTACCCCACCATTCCTGGGCGATGGTCGCAAGAAGTAATTAAGAGAGTATTCTTGAGTGGGCGCCCATTTCTCGCGCCATTCTTTGCGCGAGAAATGGGGCTTTTGGTTTGTGATTCGGATCGGCGCTCAGAAAATGCTTACTACTTCTTGTCGTCGCTCTGCCCTGGCAGCTTCCGAGTCACAAAGAAACTCCAGATGACGTCGTTCGCGTTTGGATCCGGGCTTGTCTTTCCGATCGTCTTTTCCACTTCATACTGTTCTCCGCCCGGCCAGGTATTCCCCGCGCCTTTCACGCTGTAAAGCGCTACCTGCGCGTTTTCGTGGCAACCGTTGTACGTGTCGACTTTTGTTTCCATGCCGCCTTTTTCGCGCGGCGACAGCTTGCTCTTCTCCGGCTTCTCGGCGCAGCGATCGATCTTCGCCCAGGCCTGGGCGCTATCTTGCACAGAGATAGTCGCGAGGTTCATGTTGTGCTCAGTGCCGCCCCCGTAAGGAACCACGGGATCTGACGTTCCGTTGATCATCACTACTGGCACCGGACGTGAAGGCAGACAGATCATCGTCTTCGGCATCGCCGCCCCGACCGCAGCAATCGCGGCAATGCGATCCCCTAAATTGCAACCCAGGCGAAGACTCATGAAGCCGCCTTGCGACAGACCTGCTGCATAAATACGGGACGCGTCCACGGAAAACTTCGTCGGAAGGTCGTCCAGCATGGAATTGAAAAACGCAATGTCGTCCACCTCGGTGGGCCTTCGCTCCTGGCTAGGCTGCTGATTAGGGTCCTGCTGTCCGCCGCCGCGCGGGTAGCCTCCGCCACCGCCTCCGGGATAACCTCCACCGCCCCCGCCCGGATACCCGCCACCACCTGGATAGCCTCCTCCGCCGTAGCGCCCGCGCCTGCCGGGTCCCATCCCCATCTGCTGGCGTTGTGGCGGATGGACGCCGACATTCCACCGGCCATGCGCGGCATAGGGGTACACGACAATGATGCCGTCCTTGTCGGCCAGTTCATCAAACCGCGTGAGGCGCTGCATGTCGTCAGCATCCTGATTCATGCCGTGCAGCAAGATCACCACCGGATAGTGCTGTTGCGCATCGTAACCTTTCGGCAATCGCACCATGAAGGAGCGGTCGACATCGTCGACCGTAACGTTCTCTTTCGTTTCCTGCGCCCAGACCGCCTGAGCGACCAACAATGTACTAACGCAGACCGCTACCGCTGCTACACCGTACGCACGTTCAAGTCTCATCTAGTCTCCAGAAGGGCGACCCCGGACAGTACCAAGCAACCCGCTTCCCTTGCTTGGAAGCATCTGTTTGCGCAGGAGTTGGCTAACCCAGGAACTTTCCGGTCGCGCCCTGCGTATCTTTTACTGTAAGCGATTTGATCTCCTGCACGCGCGCCAAGCGCAATCAGGAAGGAGAACTACCATGGACGGAATCACAGGTCTGGCAGCGGTCATCATGATTTTCGGAATGCCCACAGCCGTATTAGGTATGTACACCTTTTATCGGGTGCGCAAACTTCGCACGGAAGAGCGACTGGCAGCCATGCAGCGCGGTGTAACCGTACCGATCGAACCTGATCTTACGGAAGCGGCCCATTCGCGCCGGGCGGGAATTTTGCTGATCGCAGGCGCGGTGGGCTACATGCTCGCGTTCAGTATTATCGCCCGGGTCGAACCCGAAGCCCTGATCGCCGCTGCATTCGGCGCCATCCCCTTTACGCTGGGGCTGGGCTATTTGCTCGACTCGACGCTCATCCGCCGCGAAGCGCACACATCGTAGTCGTGGCGCTTGGCGCGATCGGTAAATAGACCTGCAGTGGATTGAACCGATAGTGAATGCCCCATCTCTCGCCGTTCTGTGCGCGGGAGGTGGGGTTTTTGTTTTGCAGAAATTCCGAGGCGCGATCTATTCCCCGGTCAGAAACTTAAACTGCGCCTCGGTCAGAGGAACCACGCTCAGTCTTCCCTGCCGCGCCAGCGGAGAATCGGCAAATAACTGGTTCGCCTTTGCCTCGGCCAGCGTCACCGGTTTCGTATTGGGCTTGCCGACCTTGATCTTGACCTGCGGACTCTTCGGGTCCGACGTATCCACCGACACCACGCTCGCCGTTCCCACCGCGCTCTTCTCGTCGCCTGTGTGGTAGATGATCAGTCGCTCTCCCGGCTTCATTCCGCGCAAATTTTTGAGGGCCACGGGATTGGATACTCCATCCCAAATTGTCGTCCTTTCGCGCTGCAAATCCGCAAATGAATACGTCGTTGGTTCGGTCTTCAGCAAGTAATCCATCACGTCCCCGATCGTCGCGCTAGAGCAAGCGCATATTCAGTTCGGCTTCTTGTTCTGGTCCGGCGGTGGAGGATCCTGCTTCGGCTGTGAGTTCGGATCCTTCGCGTTGTCGTCGTATACCGAAAATTGGCCCTGCGGCCGCTTCAGCTTGATCGTGATCTCGGTTTTTGGCTTTTCGACGTCGTAGTCTTGCCCAAACGTCTGAAACCCATGCGCGAGCACCTGGACCCGCAGCATGCCATACGGGATCCCGTCAAAATTCGCCTTTCCATCGGGATCGGTCTTCAACTCCATGCCGCCGCGCTCCTGCTTGCCTTTCTCATTCACGGAGTGCATGATGACCGCTGCACTGCGTACCGGCTTGCCGCTGTCGTCCTTAACCACGAGAAAATACACGTACGAAGTCGGCCCGTCGTCGTCGTCTTTGTCCTTCTGCGCCAAGGCCGCGCCGGTCATCCCCAGAACCGCCAGCACCGTCGCCGTCACCCACATCTTTTTCATGACTGACATTTTATGCAGATGGGCAGTCTCTGTCACCCTACTTCGAAGCCACCACGTTCGATGCGTTGATCGCTTCGATCCCCAGCTCTTTTACAATGCCGAGGTGAAGACTTGGGATGTAATCATCATCGGCGGAGGCATCATCGGCCTCTCGCTGGCCATTGCCCTTCGAAAACGCGGGGCCACCGTCCTCGTAGTTGAGCGCGGAGAGCCCGGCCACGAAGCCTCGCACGCTGCTGGCGGAATGCTGGTGGATTGCCCTTTAGAAACTCCGGCGCCTCTGCAGGCCTTGGCGACGGCCAGTGCCCGGCTGTATCCGGAATTCGCCCACGAACTTGAAGTCGAGTCGGAAATGAAAATCGACCTGCGGGACCAGGGAACGATATGGTTCCCGACCGCGGAGCACTTGAACCACGCCAAGACTGCGGCCTGCCTGCCGGCAAGCCTGGCAGAGTTGGAACCAGCCCTCGTCGAAGCGAATCGCGACCGCCCCGCTGTCTATTTGAAAGAACGCAGCGTTGATCCGAGAGCCCTGTCCGCCGCAGCGTGGAAAACCGCGAAAAATCGAGGCGTCGACTTTTCCTCCGGGGACGAAGTCACCGCCGTGACCGTGGCCGAGGGCCGCGCCCGTGGCGTCACGACGATCAAGACTGTGTTTCATGGAACCAAAATCGTGAACTGCGCAGGAGCCTGGTCGGGACAAATAAGTTCCGGCCAGATCGCACCGCACGCCTTTCCAACCCGGCCCGTCAAAGGTCAGATGCTTTGTCTCGTGATGCCCTCGCGAACGCTGCTCAAGCACGTGATCCGCGCCCCTGAGGCCTATCTCATCCCACGCAGCGATGGACGGCTGCTCGTCGGCACCACCGTTGAAGAAGCAGGATTCGACAAGCGCACTGACCTCGCCACGATTCAGCGCCTTAATAAGGCCGCAATCGCGCTGGTCCCGAAACTTGGCGAAGCCAGAATCCTCGAGAGTTGGGCTGGATTGCGTCCCGGAACACCCGATGCGCTTCCGATCCTCGGTGAGACCTCGACTCCGGGCTACTACGTTGCGACGGGCCATTTCCGCGACGGCATTCTGTTGGCTCCCATCACCGCCGAGGTGATGACCGCCGTGATCGAAGCCCGGAGTCCCGAGTATGATCTAGCCTCATTCTCGCCGTCACGATTCAAATGAACAGAAGGATTTTGCGAGGCAACGCATTGACCGGCCTCCTCTGCGGCGTCAATGTGCTCTGTGGTAAAGGTATTGCCTTCGCAGCGATCCCGCCCTCTCCGCGTTATACTGATTCGTTTCCTCATATTCTCGATCCGCTCTCCCGCATTGTCTGCCCGAGACGGTCCGGCGAGATCACAGAAAGGACTCCACATGGCTTCTTCCGCAGTCGATTTTGCCCGCAGTAATCGGCAACGATTCCTCAACGAACTCAAGGATCTTCTCCGCATTCCGAGCGTCAGCACCCTTGAAGAACACAAGCCCGATATTCAAAAGGCCGCCAACTTCGTTGCCGATGAACTACGCCGCATCGGCATGGAGAATGTCGAGGTCATTCCCACCAAAGGACATCCACTCATCTACGCTGACTGGCTGCACGCGGCGGGCAAGCCCACCGCGCTCTGCTACGCACATTACGATGTCCAGCCCGCCGAACCGCTGGACGAGTGGCACACACCGCCGTTCGAGCCGACCGAGCGCAACAACAACATCTACGCGCGCGGCGCCGTCGACGACAAAGGCCAGCTGTGGATGGAAGTCAAAGCTCTCGAGTCGCTTATGAAGTCCGGCGGCGGCAAGCTTCCAATCAATATAAAGGTGATTTTCGAAGGCGAAGAAGAAGTCGGGGGGGAATCCATCGACGCGTACATCGTCAGGGAGAAAGCCAAGCTGAAAGCAGACTTCGCGCTGGTCTGCGACACCGAACTCTTTGCTCCGAATCTTCCGACGTTGTGCGTCGGCTTGCGCGGCCTGGTATACACGGAGATCGAAGCCAAGGGAGCCATGACCGATCTGCACTCCGGCGTCTACGGAGGCGCGGCGCCCAATCCCTTCTTTGCCCTGATTGAAATCATCAGCAAGCTGAAAGACTCCAAGGGCAAAATTCTGATTCCGGGCTTCTACAAAGGCGTCAAGGCTCCGACCAAGGACGAACTCAAGGCCTGGAAACGTCTGCCCTTTAATGAAGAAAAATACCGGAAGACTGAAGTCGGATCGAAAGTTCTCACCGGCGAGCCGGGATACTCCGTTCTTTACCGCACTTGGGCGCGGCCTACGCTCGAAGTGCATGGGATGCCCGGAGGCTTCATTGCCGCCGGCGCCAAGACCGTGATTCCCGCCAAGGCGGCGGCAAAGGTCTCGATGCGGCTGGTGCCCAATCAGGATGCCGACGATGTCTTCAAGAAGTACTCCGCCTACGTGAAGAAGCTGACGCCGAAAGGCATCGAAACAAAAATCAAGATCCACAGCAAGGGCCCCGCGGCGGTGGTCAGCACCGACAACCCTTACATCGAGGCTGCTACTGAAGCTCTGCATGACACGTTCAAGAAAGAAACAGTCTTCATCCGCAGCGGCGGTTCGATTCCGATCGTCACCGGGTTTCAGGATGTCCTGAAGATTCCCAGCGTGATGATGGGCTTCGGGCTCCCCGACGACAACTTGCACGCTCCCAATGAGAAGTTTCACATTCCGAACTTCTATCGCGGGATTGAAACCATCTGCCGGTTCTTTGAGAAGCTAGGCACGTAGAGCGATTGGCATTTGGCCGTTCGCATCTATCCGAGAGAAAAGCGCCTTCCCAGGCGCTTTTTCTTTTGCGACTTCCCAAGTCGTTCAGTGCCGAATTGGAAAGCATTATCATTTGGTACACCCATCCCCCACCCGGTATCTATTGGAATCATCGACTTAGCGGTAAACAGCGAAAAAATCCATGAGGCACAATCAGTTACCGGCAAAATATTGTTTTCAAATAACTTAGTAGCGGCGCATTCAGGAATTGCATTCCTAAACGGGACCGCTGGGCGCTTCGAGCACCATCACGGCCTCCGCCATGATCGCGCTTCCAGCTTGTGGACGGCGAGGTCAGATGTCACATGTGCCTGTGGAAAAGCGCAAGATTCCGTGGATGAATCAGGTTCTGGAGCGGAAAGGCTGTTTACGTCGAGCAATCCCCATCTCTATAGTATTTCTGAATAGCATTTCTGAACCGGGTGTCGTCGGATGAACGGTACGTCGCATAGGCCACATGGGCGCTTGCTCGGCTTCATCCGAGAGACCGCGGAGCTAGCTTCCATCCTCCGATGTATTTCTCCTGCTGTGACTGTATGAGCTTCTGTTTTGAGTACGACGCGATCCACAAGATCCTGTTGGGCCGGTTTGAAGGGCAACTCAATCAGGAATCGGGTGCAGCGTTTTATGCGGCGATTCGAAAATTCGGAATTGCCACCGATGCCCGGGCAGGGATTTGGGATTTTTCGTCCGCGACGGAGAACGTCGCCTCCGAATCCATCCGCCAGGTGGCGAGGCAAGAGGCTGCGATGCCCGATCCCCTCAATCGTCCCTGCTTCATCGTTGCTACTGACACCCATCTATTCGGGCTATCTCGTATGTTCCAAATCGCAGGCGAGCACAAGCGACCGCTCTTGCAAGTGGTGCGGAATCTGGACGAGGCACTGGCAGCTCTTGGTGTCAAATTCCCGCACTTCGAACCTCTAGACTGACCGCGCCACCGATCAGAAACGAGCCACGCCCATGGGGCCGATGTGATGGCGACGACACGGGGGTGCAATATGCCGGGAGCGCGCTTGCACCAAGCCCGGGCCGCCAGAGCTCTGCTGTCATCTGACAGCTTTCAGCTGTCAGCCATCATCCACTGCGAAAGCAATGAATCGAAACCGTCCCCTCGGCGCGTTCGCAATTAAACAGAATGATTGACAACTATTCGCAATAGTCCTAAGCTTGACCCATTCAGGTTCTTCTCCCTGGGGCAACACTATCGCCACGATCCGTCTTTCGAAGATCTCTGGCTTCGCCGAAAAAAAGGAGATAGGCCATGACATCCCTTGGAAAACTCTTCATCGTGATCGCAATCGCTTCGCTATCACTCTTTGCCCAGTCCGGTTCGACGTTTTACGTATCCAAGAGCGGGAGCAACAGCAACTCCGGCAGCTTCACAGCGCCGTGGCTCACGATCCAACACGCCGCCAACACTGTTACGGCCGGCGCAACGGTTTACGTGGAAGCGGGCGTGTACAACGAGTCAGTAAATCTGCCCAACTCCGGCATCGCCTCCGACCCCATCACGTTCACCAACTATCCAGGACAAGTTCCTGTGATCGATGGCACAGGCCTCGGCGTCAGTGGCACGCAAGGTCTGGTCAACATCGTGAACCAGAGCTACATCACGGTGAGTGGATTTGAAATCCGCAATTACACTACGAGTAGTGCGACTCCCACTCCCGCTGGTATTTGGATCACGGGCGCGGGCACAGGCGTGCAGTTGCTCAACAACGTGGTGCACAACATTACAACGACGTCCGAGAAAAATGGCAACGCCTTCGGAATTGCGGTGTACGGCACGTCGAGCACTCCGATCACCCAGCTTACGATCAGCGGCAACCAGGTCTACAACCTGAGGACGGGGAACAGCGAGTCGGTGAATGTGGATGGAAATGTGACGTACTTTTCCATCGCCAACAACATCGTGCACGACAACGACAACATCGGCATCGACGCCATCGGCTTCGAAGGAGTTGGACCGACCGGGTCCGACCAGGCCAAGTACGGTGAAGTCAGCGGGAACACGGTCTACAATATCAGCGGAATTACCAATCCAGGCGAAGGCAAGTCCTACGATGCCGACGGTCTATACTGCGATGGTTGCGCCTATGTGATCTTCGAGCGTAATACGGTCTACAACTGCGACTTGAACATGGAAGCGGCCAGCGAGCACAAAGGACACGACAGCAGCTACGTTACGATCCGCAATAATCTGTTCTACGATGCCAACGCAGTAGGTGTCTCCATCGGGGGCTACTCCAACACGGTGGGCGGCAGCGACCACGTCGTGATCGTGAACAACACGCTCTATAACAACAACACCAAGAACCAGGGCGCGGAATTTCAGATCCAGTACCACTCCGGATCCGCGTCTGGCAACATCTTCGAGAATAATGTCGTATACGCTGGCACCCAGAATGTGTGGATCTACAGCTTTGTGAAGGGGACATCGAGTTATCCTGCTCCTCCGGCGACGCTCAACTGGAACCTCTATTACTCGACCGCAGGCTACATATCCGGCACTTCGATTGACTGGGCGGGCAAATCGACCTACAAAACCTATGGCGCATACCAAACGGGATCCGGGGAAGACGCGAATTCGCCGAACGCGAATCCGCTCTTCGACAACCTAGGTTCGAACCCGCCGAACCTTGATGTCGCTTCCAATTCGCCGGCCATCAACGCGGGCAGTACGAGCCTGACTTGTAGTGTCGGATACTGCGGCGGTGGCACTTCGATCTATGGCAGCACCGATTACGCCGGGAATCCCCGCGTAAACAGCAGCGGCGAGATCAATATCGGAGCTTACGAGCAGTAATTCTCTTCCGAGCAGACTGGAGAGTGCCCAGCGCGGTGCTCTCCGGTTCGTTCCTGACCGATCCTTCGTACCCAGGAGGCAGTTTCGGAAGCTCGACTGCGCGATTCGAACCGGATCCTCACGGTTGTCGTAAGATAACCCATGCAGCGACTTGCTGTATGAGATCGTTCGAGACCGCCACGATGTCGTTGCCCATACTCGCCGGACAGCTTACGGAAAACAAGGCTCGGCTGGATGGACTGCTAGCCCTTGATTCCGGCGCCTCGCGGGCGAGAGCGACATGGGTCTACAACGCGCTACGAGATCTTCTCGACGTGCCTGCATCCAGTCGAACCGGGCATCTGCTGCAACTCACGGGTGAGATCGATCGCCATCCCCGGGGGCCCGAGATTCGCGAGATCCTCCGTGAATTCTGGTCGCACCATTCTTATATTCGGGTGATCTCGGAAGCGGGACTTCCGGATGAAGTTTTTTTTCTGCGCGAGCTGCTCGCCCGGGCGCTCCACCACTTGACTCCAGTCGACGAAGTGGAGGGCGACCTCTACATTCTGCTCGACTCGCTGAACCTGTGCGAGACAGATGCGCAATGGATCGCTTCGCTTCCCGACGAAGCCGTAGCCGGATGGGCTGACATTTTTCGTCCTTCCCCGTCTTCGATTCTTGTGTCCTGCAAACTCCTGGCGATGCGAGTCACCAGCGTGGCGCTGTCTCGAGACTTTTTGACGCTGGCGGATGACAAAGATATCGCGAATTCCTGTTTCTTCACTTTGCCGCCCTTGGTGGAGCATGTGGTGCGGAATCCCGACGACTCTCCGCAATGGGAAGCTCGGCGGGACGCCTGCGAGGCACGGTTACGGGAAGTCACGAATCTGCTGGAGGAGAGAGGTTCCTCGGCCAGCCTGGTCTTTCGGGTTCGTCTTGTGCGCTCTCTGCTGTGGCGAATTCAACAAGTGCTCAACCTACGGCGCGACAGTTCCGACTCGCGGAAATTCGCGGTTTCGATCGTTCACGGTTTTGCCGCGCAACGAAAGTTTATGGGCGTTTTGAGCGCCAGCACCAGGAGGCTGGCTCGGAGCGTGGTTGAGAAGACGGGCCGGGTGGGCAGCCATTACATTGCTAAGAATTCCGCGCAGTGGAAGGTGATGGGCAGGGGCGCGGTTCTGGCCGGAGTCATTACCTGTTTTACCGCCCTGTTCAAGTATTCGATTTCATCGGTGATTCACGCTCCTCTGCTCGTGGCGATTGGCCACTCTTTGAATTACGCAATCAGCTTTCTCCTGATGCAGGCTGGCGGATTCTTGTTGGCGTCAAAGATGCCGGCTGCAACGGCTTCCACCCTGGTAGACGCCATGGAAGACCCCGAAAAGGACCACCTGGCGAGTTTGCAGGGTATTTCTCAAACCCAAACTTTGGTCACGGTTGCGAACATATTCGGAGCTGTTTTGAGTTCCATTGCCGTGGACAGGATCTGGCATGCCGTTACAGGCCATTCTTTTCTTGCGCCCGAACAAGCCAGCCACGGCTTGCAAATGCTGCGCCCATTCCATTCGCTGACCATACCATTCGCCATCGTCACCGGCGTCTTTCTCTGGCTATCCTCGCTGGCCACGGGGTGGGCAGCGAATTACTTCGCGCTCTCGCGAATGGAGTCTGCCATCTCCCACAGTCTGCGGATTCGCCGTCGGCTGGGAGCGCTGCGCGCTAACACCGTTGCGCATTGGGTCAAACATCATGCCGCCGGGTCGATCGGATATGTGATCCTCGGATTCCTCCTCGGTTCTGTCCCGATCATCGTCAGCCTGTTTGGAATTCCTCTCGAGGTACGCCACGTAACTCTGGCCGCTGCCAGCCTGGGCTATGCCCTCGACGCACTGTGGATCGAGGGTACTCTTCACACGTCCGATGTGGTCGTCTCCTTCGCGGGTATTTTCCTGGTGGGTGTTCTCAATATTGCGACCTCGTTCGCCCTGAGCTTCCTGCTTGCAGTCCGCGCGCGCGAGATTGGAGAGAAAAAGGCGCGCCAATTCCTGAAAGAGTTCATACGCGAACTGGCGTCTCGCCCTGTTTCGTTTCTGCTTCCCGAGTTCGATTGAGCGGATAGACGCCAGACCTTCGGTTGTTTCCTTTCCTCATCTGCGATAGCATCGTTTTGCTCTCGCGGTTCTCCCCGCCTCTTTTCTCCTTCCACTAAAAAACCATCCAACTGCTGCAATGTGTGTGCAACCCAACGCGGTCTCTTGTAAGCCCACACCATATATGGTGTTATATTGCTTGACCCCGGCCCAATTTCACCGTTACAGTAGCTTAACTTTGTGCTCGCCCTCTCCAGCCTGGGGTGAGAATGGGTCGCGCCTTGGCCTATGCATGCATCGAAAGAACGAGAGGAATCCAGCTAGTAAACACCCGTGCCTGTCGGCTCGGCACATAGACGCAAGGCCAAACAACTGGCGAGCGACCGCAGGCCAATGTTGCTAAGGAGTTCACGTTGCTCAAACTGAAGAGGCTTCAGATTCTCGGGTTCAAGTCGTTCTGCGACCGCACCGAACTCAAGTTTCACGGGGACGGTGTGGCGGCGATTATCGGCCCCAACGGCTGCGGCAAGTCGAATATTTCCGATGCCATCTCCTGGGTACTCGGCGAGCAGTCGGCCAAGACCTTGCGCGGTGCGCGTATGGAAGACGTGATCTTTGCCGGGACTCGTGACCGCAAGCCCACGGGCATGGCCGAAGTGTCGCTTACCCTGATTGACCCGGAAGCCTATAACGGCGCTGACGCGAACGCGCCCACCGAGATCGATATACAGGACGAGCTTCCGCAGGACGCTCAAGCCGAAGCCAACATCTCCGACGATTGGGACGAAGCGTCCATACGCGCCCGCGCCGCGGCAGCCACCGAGCAGGCAGTCGAAGACGCGCAGCCGGGCCGCACCGAAGAAGTAGAAATTCCGCGCAACAAGATCAACACGATCGCCGTTGCTTTTCCCGAAGATGAACCGATCTTCGCGCTGCCGGCGCACAATGTCACTGCACCGGCCACTGCTGCCTCCGTCGGTACTCCGGCTCCGCACGTGGTGCTCAAGATCCGGCGCCGCAAGTTCAATCAACAGCAATTCCGGCACGGCGAAATCGTGGTCACGCGCCGCCTGTTCCGTTCGGGCGACAGCGAATATCTGCTGAACGGCAAACTCTGCCGGCTGCGCGACATACAGGAATTGTTCATGGGTACCGGCCTTGGGCCTGAATCGTACGCCCTCATCGAGCAAGGACGCATCGGGCAGATCCTCAGCAGCCGTCCCACGGACCGACGCGCGATCCTTGAAGAGGCGGCTGGAATCACGAAGTTCAAAACGAAAAAGCGCCTCGCGGAAGCCCGGCTGGAAGACGCGAAGCTGAATCTGGCCCGCATCAACGACATCTTCGACGAAGTCACGCGCCAGATGAATTCGCTGAAGCGGCAGGCCTCCAAGGCGGAACGCTATGCGCGGCTGCGCGACGAAATGCGCGCCAAGCTGCGCCTGGTGTTGGCCAGCAAGTTCGCCTCGATCGAGCAGGAGAGCGCCGAACTTGACTCCCAACTCAACGGCCTTGCCGAGGAAATGCAACATCGCACCGAGGCCGTGCAGCAACTCGAAACCGAGCAAGGCGAGCGCACACAGCGCGGATACACAATTGAGGCGGAGCTGCGGGAAAATCGCGATCGCATCAGCCAGATCGCCCTCGAAATCGACCGCGCCCACGCCCGCCGCCGCCACAACGAAGAGCGTTGCGCGGAGTTGGTGGTGGCGGCTGCGTCGTCCGAAGCTGAGTTGGCGCAGGCTCGTCACCGTCTTACGGCCCTTGAATCCGAGCGTGAATCGAACCGCCAGATTCTGGAGTCCGCCGCCGCTGATCTGGCCGCTGCGCAGAGCGATCTCGTTCTCTGGCAGCAACAGGCGGCCGCCGCAACCGCCAGTCTCGCCGAAATCGAGCGCCAGCAGGAAGAATCGCGCGTTGCCATTTTCGACAACGTTTCCTCCGCCTCGCGCCTGCGTAACCAGCTCGCGCAAGCCGAAGAGCGTCTGGCGGGCGCCGACCGCGAGGCCCGCCGCCTTGAAGCTGAAATTGCCAACGCGAACATGCAGGTCGAAGCCTTCGGTGGACAGCGCGGCCAACTCGCCCTGGAATTCGAAACAGTCACCCAACGCGTCGGCGGCATCGGCGAAGAGATCAGCCAACTGCGCCGTCTGATTGAACAGAAAAAGCTGGAGGAAACTCGCTCCAAGACTAATCTCGATGTACTCCGCGCCGAATTTGCGACCGCCCTGGGTAAGAAGGGCTCACTTGAAGCCGTCATCGCCGAGCACGGATACTCGACAGAATCGGTGCGCCGACTCTTTCAGTCCGGCTTGATGAGCGGAGGTCTCGCTCCCGTAGGAGTGCTCGCCGACTTCCTCGAAGTGGAACCGCGCTATGAGCGAGTGGTGGAAGACTTCCTGCGCGATGAACTCAATTACGTCGTCGTGAAATCATGGGACGCCGCCGACGAAGGCCTGCGGATGCTGCGAACCGGGGTGGACGGGCGCGCCACGTTCCTGGTTCATCCCGAAGACGCGCAGGCCAAATTCTCGTTCGTTCTCGATGAAGCGGCACACTGCGCTCCGCCCGCGGCGCAAATCGTTCCGCTCAAGAATACGATTCGAGTGCTGGATGGCTTCGGCAAGTCGTTGGAAGTGATTTTGCCCAAGCTGCGCGACGGCTATATTGTTCCGGAATCGGGGGTGGCGCGCGGTTTAGCCCTCGAAAATCCTGACGCCTTCTTTCTTTCCCAAGGGGGCGAATGCTTCCACAATGTGACCGTAACCGGCGGCAGGCAGCGCGCGGAAGGTCCGCTGTCGATGAAGCGGGAGTTACGCGACGTTCTCCGCCAGCTCGAAGATCTTGAGCGCGCCCTGCGCGACGAGGAAATGCGAGTGCTCACCCTGGGCCGCGAGATTAAGGAACTCACTTCCTTGCTGGAACGCCTCGATGGCGAAAAACGGGAAGCCGAGCATCAGGCCATGACGTCGGGGCACATGCTGCAGCAACTCGATTCCGAGATGACTCGCGTAAGTGAGCGCCTCAACGTTTCTCAACTCGAACTGCAGCGACTGGCCGCTGAACGAGCGGAGCAGGAGGGTATCCTGTGCGCGCGGCAGTCTGAGATCGAAACCCTGGAATTGCAGCGATTCCAACTCGAACAGCAAATCGCGGCTGCACAGGAATCGCTGGCCGCACTCCGCCAGCGTCGCGAAGAATCCGCGCAGACGACGTCTCAGCATGCCGCTCGGGTGGCCACTCTGGAAGAGCGCCACCGCTCGGCTGCAGCTGTCCTGGAGCGCATTGAATCCCTGTTTGCAGAGATGGGCGAGCGCGTACACGCGCTGGCGTCGCGAATCGACGGCGCCGCAGCTGACAAACTGCAGCGCGAAGCGGAAAACGAGCAACTGGCCCAGCACGCCGCCGACCTTGGAGCCGAGCGCAACGCCGCCCAGGCTCGCGAAGGCCTGCTGCAATTCGAAACCGAACAGCTTCGCGCTCGCTTGACTGAGATCGACGAACTGCTGCGCAACAGCCGCCTCCTGCTCGATCAGGCTCGCGACCGCCGCGGGGAATTGTCTGCTATCGCGGCTAAGCTCCAATCCGACGAGCAGTACATGTCCGAGACCAGTATCAACGAACTGGGCGTCGAGCGCCTGGCCTTGATGGCGGACACCACACTGGCCCCGATCACCGGAGAACAGCTCGCCGCCGAGGACCAGGTCTACCGTGACATGCGCTCGAAGCTCGAAGCTATGGGTCCCGTGAACATGATGGCGCTGGAAGAATACAAAGAGACCGCCGAGCGGCACACGTTCCTTGAGACGCAGCGGGTCGACCTGATTTCGTCGATCGAGAACACCACAGCTACCATTAAAGAGATCGACCAGATCTCGCGGCAAAAGTTCGAAGAGGCTTTCGCTAAGATCAACGAAAACTTCCAGGCCACATTCAAGAAACTGTTCGGAGGCGGCCACGCTTTCATGAAGCTGACCGACGAAGAAAACAGCGCGGAGAGCGGCATCGACGTGGTAGCCTCGCCTCCGGGCAAGCGCCTGCAGAGCGTGCTCTTGCTATCCGGCGGCGAAAAGGCGCTCACTGCGCTGGCTCTGCTGGTCGGCATCTTCCAATACGCGCCTAGCCCGTTCTGCATCCTGGACGAGGTCGACGCGCCTCTCGATGAGGCCAACATCGGCCGCTTCACCGAACTGGTCAAGGAGATGAGTGTGCGGACCCAGTTCGTGCTCATCACCCACAGCAAGAAAACGATGAGCATCGCTCCGGTGCTCTACGGAGTCACCATGCAAGAGCCCGGGGTCTCGAAGCTGGTTTCTGTTCGTTTCGGAGCCCAGTAGTCAAGTCGGGCGCAGCCCTTTGGGTGGCCCGCCTGCCGGTTTTCCGATTCGTCCCGGTTATCCACTCCCATCCTCAGCTTTTCCACAACTAAGCGCCCATCCTGGCCTCTTCCGAGTTGCGTTTCTCACTTCCACTTTACTGTCAACAATTTTCAGGGGAAGGGGTTACGGTGCGCTGGACGAGCTGTGATCAGAATCGTTGACATTTTTTTCGGACCAGCTAGAATACGCCTCGCTCCTTCCTAGTAAAATTTCATCATGAGCCCCGATCTTCTCGATACCGTCCAGTTACAAACCGACTTTCCTGAACTCCAACTTCACGCCAGCGGCAAGGTGCGGGACGTGTACAGCCTCGCTGACCGGCAGCTGCTTTTCGTCGCCACCGACCGTATCTCGGCCTTCGACTACATTCTGGCTACTGGCATCCCCCACAAGGGACGCGTTCTCAGCCAGATTTCCCTGTTCTGGTTTGACTACCTGGCCGACATCGTGCCGAACCACCTGATCACCGCCGATGTCGAGCAATACCCCGCCGCGGTTCGTAAGTATGCGGACCAGCTTCGCGGTCGATCCATGCTCGTCCAGCGGGCAGAAATGTTCCCGGTCGAGTGCGTCGTGCGGGGATACATCTCCGGCTCCGCGTGGAAGGAATACAAAGCGACCGGCAAGGTGTCGGGCATCCAGCTTCCGGCTGGACTGAAAGAATCGGACGCCTTCCCCGAGCCGATTTTCACGCCGTCGACAAAGGCCACGACCGGTCACGACGAGAACATTTCCTTCGACCAGATGTGCGAAATCGTCGGCGTCGAAACGGCGAGCCATCTGCGCGATCTGACCTTGCGCCTATACAAGAAGGCTGCCGCGTACGCTCTCAACCGCGGCATCATCATCGCCGATACCAAGTTTGAGTTTGGACGCACCGCCAAAGGCATCACCTTGGCGGACGAAGTCCTGACTCCGGATTCTTCCCGTTTCTGGCCCGCCGACAAGTACGCGCCGGGAAGGCCGCAGGATTCGTATGACAAGCAGTACGTTCGCGATTACCTCGAGCAAATTCGCTGGAACAAGCAGCCACCCGCCCCGGCTTTGCCGCCGGATGTGGCTCGCCGGACCAGTGACAAATATCTTGAGGCGTATTTCCAGCTTACGGGACACAAGCTGGATGTATAACCGGAAATCCGGTAGGATGTGCCCCCGCGGGAGCATGATATGACCCTCGCGGACTGGATCATTTGTGCATTAGTGCTGGTAAATGTTATTACGGCTGCCATGCAGGGTTTTTTTTCCGAGGCCCTGACCATGGCGGGCCTAGTCGTAGGCTACATCGTGGCTGCGTGGCAGTACCGCAGCCTCGCGGAATGGTTTGAATCGTTTCTGAAGAACCCGTGGTTGGCTGAAATTCTGGGATTCCTCATCATTTTTTTTGCCATCGTGCTCCTGTTCGGCATCGCCGCCAGGCTCGCCCGCTGGGTGATGAAAGAATCCGGACTCAGCGGCATCGACCGTTTCCTCGGCGCAGTGTTGGGACTGCTGAAGGGCGGGCTGATGGTAGCGGTGATCCTGATGGGTATGACGGCATTCACTCCCACGTCGAAGTTGTTGGAGAAGTCCCAGCTCGCACCCTACTTCCTGGTCGTGGGCCGGGCTGCGATCTGGGTGGCTCCGGCGGAGTTGCGTGCGCGTTTCAATCAGGGTCTGGACCTGCTTCATCAGGCTCCCCAAAAGCTTACCGGTTCCCCTGCTTCCCCGCCGAAATAGGCCGCGGTGCAGTGAAAAAAATTCATCGCAAAGAGAGAGATTCATCGTGAAAGATCAACTGGAAGCACTGGTCCTGCAAATGTACCGAAGCAATATTCTTTATTCGGAAGGCGTGCGTGAATTCAAAAAGCGCTTCATTCTGACCGTGCTCCAGGAGAATAAGGGCAACCAGTGCCGCGCGGCCCGCGAATTGGGCATGCACCGCAACACTCTCAGCCGCACGATCACTGAGCTAAAGATTGACGTCCGCCAGTTGCGCGACGGCGTCAAACGACCACCCCGCAGCGCCCGCCCCGTCACACTGGAAAAGAAGATCGTCCGCTGAGCAAGGGCAACGCTGCGTTTTTGCGCCCGTGTGCCGGATACGCCTCGTTTCCTCAACCGCGTCCGTCTGGGGTCGTCTCTTAGAAACCCCTCTTGTGGCCGCTGGCAGCCACGGCCTGCATGGGATTCTTCGCTTCGCTCAGAATGTCCGAGTGCAATCGGCATAGGGGGAGTGGTCACCCACTCTCCCCTGCCACACCACCGTACATGCGGGTCCGCATACGGCGGTTCAGTTCGGTTGAGCTAGAGCGCGTCCAGCAACCGAGGAAGACCGAGCGCGTCGAAGTAAGCAATCGGAAGTGCGGATTGCAAAGCCGGACTGTTGGCCAAGCGCCAGGGGCCATGGGGACTGCCGGCGGTTTGGGCCGCGAGGTCATGTCCGATGTTTCGCTGGCGTAGCCGAACATACCGCACCTTGCTGCGCTTCCATTGCTTCCAGATCACGGAGCGCAACCTGCGTCGCATCCATTCCTCTAGCTTTCGCAGCACCGAGGGCGTCTGGCTGAAGCCGAAGTAACTCTTCCATCCGCGTACATAGGTGGCGAGTTCCTTCGTCATCTGCTCCAGACTGATGCCCCGTGTTCGTCGCGTCAGTTCCCGGACTCTTTGCTTGCAGCGGAGCAGAGCCTTGGGCGCGATGCGCCGTTTCGGTCTGGTCCCGCTCGTAAAGCTAAAGCCCAGAAACTTGCGCTCCTGCGGTCGTGCCACCGCGCTCTTCGACTCGTTCACCTTGAGCTTGAGTCGCCGTCGCAGGAAACTGGTCACGCTTTGCATGACGCGCTTTCCTGCCCGCTCGCTCGCCACGTAGATATTGCAATCATCCGCGTATCGCACGAAACGGTGCTGGCGCCGCTCTAACTCGCGGTCGAGTTCGTCGAGCACGAGATTCGACAGCAGCGGTGACAAAGGCCCTCCTTGCGGAGTTCCTTCTTCCACCGGACTCACCAGCCCGTTTTCCATCACGCCCGACTCCAGGAAAGCTCGGATCAACTTGAGCATCCTCTTGTCGCTCACCCGCCGCGCCACCGCCGCCATCAGCTTGTCGTGATTGACTCGATCGAAGAACTTTTCCAGATCGAGATCCACCACCCAGCGGTTGCCTTCGGCGATATACTGCTGTGCCTTGGCCACCGCCTGATGCGCCGAGCGTTGCGGACGAAACCCGTGACTGTGTTCGGAAAACGTCGCGTCCCATCTGCCTTGCAGAACCTGCATCACCGCCTGCTGGATAAATCGATCCAGCACCGTCGGAATGCCCAGCTTGCGCACTCCTCCGTCCGGCTTCGCAATCTCTACTCGCCTCACCGGTCGCGGCCGATACGTTCCGCTCATCAGCTGTTCCCGAATCGCGGGCCAGTGCTGCTTCAGGTAGCCCGGCAACTCCGACACTTTCATGCCGTCGATCCCCGGACTCCCCTTGTTGGCCTTCACTCGTCGTAAAGCCTGCTGACAGTTTTCCCGTCCGCAGACCTCTTCCGTCAGTTGCTCTTCTCTAGCCGGACTTTCGGTTTCGCATTTCGCCGTGAACGCTTCGGTCCCTTCCCGCGGAGCCCTCGGAGCTTCACTCCTCCCCTCCCCGGTAAAGGCCAGCACCATCTGTAACTGGTTCTTCTGCCGCTTGTCGTTCATCGAGTCCTGCGTCCTACTCGCTGCTCCTTGCTGTTCGGGCCTTCGACCTTGCGGCCTACTATGCCCTCTGCTGACTCCCGCCCCACGGTCAAAATGGATTGCTCCATCCTCAGTCACGACTCCGTGACATGCGGCGGGTCTCCCGAAGTAAGTTCGACCGCCTTCGACGCGCAACCGCCGGATTTACCACCAGTGTGCTTGGTGGACCTGGGCTTCGCTGTCCTTTGCCAGCTCGCCCCACACCGTAGGCCTCATCATCCGGTTCTTGTTCATCGGCTCGCGCCTTTGATCCACGCTTCTTTCAGACCCCGCCTCGCGACGACGCCCTTGCGCTTCTCTAGCCCTTCACCTCCACCAGATTGGGCAGGGGACTTTCACCCCCAAGCTGTCGAACATGTTCGGCACACAAAATGAAAGGCAGCCCGCGAGGGCTGCCTTTTCGTGCCGACAAAAGCTGTTGCTACTGAGCCGCTGGCTTGTGGTGCACCGGCGGTTTCTTCGCAGCCGGGGCTGCTGCTTTCAGCAGTTGGCCCTTTTCCATGACCATCATGAACGGGTTCGGAGTATACGATGCCGGCTCGCCCTGGAAATCAAAGGGAGCTCCGTCCTTCGGAATCAGCTTCACGGGAACCTTATCTTCGAACTTCAGGGTGATGTCCGCCTTCTTCGCGTCGATGTCATCCGAACTGCCCGCAATCATGAACTCGGTTGAGGTGGTGCTGATGACGGTGCCATTCATCTGCACCGCCTTACCCTTAATCGCGTTCCAGACGGTATCCTGATCTTCCTGGGTGCCATTGGTCAGCACGAATTCCCACGTGGCAAAGTCCATCTTGTCGGGGGACGTGGCGGCAATCATGTTGTGAGCTTGCTCGGCGGGTGTGGGGGCGGGCTTGATTGGAACCTGAGCGCCGCCCGCTTTCGCAGCGGCGAGAACGTCGGACCAGCCGTCTTCGCCGGCGTGGAACTTCATGTACTGCCCACGAACATATTTCTCGATGCCCGCTTCGTTCGCGGGAGGGGCCACGGCCGCAGCCCGCGCTCCAAACCAGATGCCATTCTGATAATCCGGAGGCGTCTGCTGCAGATACGCCAGGGCCAGAGGCCACACGACTGTAAAATCCTTCGGGTTTGCATCGACGGTGGCGCGCAGCGCCTTAATTGCGTCTGGGTAGTCCTTGTCCTGCAGGTCCGCCATTCCGATGGCCGCGTCGAAGATCCCGGTCATCTGATCCTTCATCTTCACGATTTCTGGATCCGTCACCTTCGAGAAACAGTCGATTCCCTGATCGCCATACTTCTTGCCGTCTTTCAGGAGCTGCGGCGCGTTAGGATCTCCACCCTGCGCCATGACCCGGTCAAAATAAGCTAGAAGCGCCAAGGCACGTTCGTTGCAGGGATCCGAGGCCACGAGTTTGGTGGCCGTTTCCATCGTCTTCTTCGCGTTTCCAGCCTGCTGGTAGGTGCCCATGAGAATCTCGAGGGCCTGGTTCTTCATGACGCTATTGGGATATTGGGTAAGAAATGCCTCCAGGCCGCTAATCTTTGCATTGGCGTCTTTCTGGGGGTCTACCGCGCTCACATAGGCGTTGTACTCGGCAGGATCTTTAATCACCGGCGCGGCCGCTTGTCCTTGGGCCGGCGCTGTGGACGGTTGTCCTTGAGCGGGCGCGGCACTCTGTGCCGTTGCACCTACCGCAACCCCAAGCACAACCGTAAGCAGAATCTTTTTCATCAGTATGGCTCCTCGAGTCGATGGGAAATAGCTCTTTCGGGACACGTATTCTTTAAAGCTTAGCAGCAACAGCATTCCGTCTGGACCGCATTCCCGATCCTGCTTTGGAATGCCGGACTTCCTGGCAGGGCCCCGGGGACAAGGCAAACATCGTCGAAGACAAGGGCGCCGTCGTTTTTCCCGGTTGGCCGGATTATAAGTACCTCTTCGACCGAAGGCAAGGATTTCCAATCATCCTCTGCTTTATTGCTAAGATGCGCATAGCGGAGGTGGTGGATGTTCTCGGTCCTCCTTCCCGCACCACAAACCGACGCCCAGGAGATCCTCATACTATGGACACCGGACAACCTCTGGCCGGGCAGGTCGCAGTCATCACTGGGGCAGGCCGCGGGATCGGCGCCGCCATCGCTCGCAAACTCGCCAGCCTTGGCGCTACCGCCGTACTCTGCGGACGCACACAGGCCACGCTTGACGAGACTGCAAAAGCGATTCTCGACGCCGGGGGCAAAACCGAAGTCATCCCGTGCGACGTGACCCTCGTGCATCAACTCGAATACGCGTCCGCCCGTGTCGATAGCACTTTCCATCGAGTCGATATCCTGGTCAACAATGCAGGCCTCGGCGGCTTCAACGGGCCGTTGCACAATCTTCTTCCCGAGGAATGGGACCGAATTCTCAATACCAACCTGCGCGGCGTCTACTACGCCATCCGCGCTTTCGCCCCGCTGATGATTCGCGCCTACTCCGGGCACATCATCAACATCTCATCCCTGTCTGGAAAGAACGCTCTCCCCAACGGTGCGGCCTACGCCGCCTCCAAGTGGGGTCTGAACGGCCTGACCTACTCCATAGCAGAAGAGCTGCGCCCGCACAACATTCGCGCATCCGTGATTTGCCCGGGCTCGACTGAAACAGAGCTCAGCCCCCATGCCGGTAAAGATCCCAAGAAAATGCTGCAGCCCGAGGACATCGCGCACGCGGTAGCCATGCTGGTGACGCAAGCCCCGCAATCGTTTATCAGTGAAATCCTACTAAGGCCGACGCAGAAGCCGTAACTGGAAGTTCTGACAGGGAGGGGTGGGTAGAGACAACCGCGTTGGACTGCGCTCGAACGAGATTCTTTTGTTTTTTCCGAGTGGGAGGCGAGCCCTTTAATTCCCTCGGTGGACTCTGTAGCGTCCTTATTTCTTGAACAAATTCTCAAACGCTGCCCGCGCATCGTTTGGGCGCAAACTCGCCGGCGTGGAAGTCTCCTTCTCGCGAGTCACTCGAATCTCATAAAGCGCACAGTCATTCCGCGCATCCTTCTTTGCAATCCGTTCCTTCACCGGCTGCATACACTCGAACCGGGTCCCCGGATCGAAATACGTGCACTGTTTGCATGAATGTAACTCAAACCCGCATTTCGGGCACTGCCCGGTCGGAGGCACGCCCGGCAGCACCGTGCCGCATTGAGTGCATCGTGAAACCGCTCGCGTGCCGGGCAAATTCACCGGGCGAGGTCCGAACGTGTTGTCCCTTTTCGGAGGCGCCGCGCCTCCGGACTTCTCTCCAGAACCCTTGCGCGGCTCTTCGTGATCGCGATCCTGGTATCCATGTTGACGGTATTTTGCTGCCACAAATCCTCCCCCAGCACGCGGCCCGTATTGTCTACCTACAATGCCCTCCGCGGCAAGTACCAGAGCGTAATTGTCATCCTGAGGCTGGCGATGATTACCAGCAAGAAGCGCGAGGAAATCGCGCGGCTTTTGCAGCGGATCGCTCTGGCTCACTTCTTGGTTATTCTTGCTCGGTACTCGGGGCTCGCAACTCGGGACTATTTACAATACTCCCATGATCCACGAAATCCTGCCGGTCGGCCCTCTCCAATGCAATTGCTCCGTAATCGGCGACGAAATCGCCCATGAAGCGATGGTCATCGACCCTGGCGACGACATCGAAGACGTTCTTGCTCTCATCCGCAAGCACAAACTGCAGGTCAAGCAGATCGTGATCACTCACGCCCACATCGACCACGTTGGCGGAGCGATGAAACTTCGCGCCGCCACCGGCGCTCCGATTCTGCTGAACCAGAATGACTATGCGCTTCTGAAGATGCTCGATGTGCAGGCCGCATGGATCGGCATGCGCTCGCCGGGCACAGTCGAAATTGACCGCAGCGTGACCACCGGAGAAACCGTAACGGCAGGATCGCTCGCCGCCGATATCTTACAAACTCCAGGCCATACCGAGGGCAGCATCTGCCTCTATTTCCCCGCCGAAAGGAAACTCATCGCCGGCGACACTCTTTTCGCTGGTTCCATCGGCCGCACCGACTTGCCCGGCGGCTCGATGCAGAGGATTCTGCAGTCTCTGCACGGCACGGTGATGGCGTTACCCGACGAAACGGTGGTCGTCCCTGGGCATGGCCCGCTCACGACCATTGGGGAGGAACGCGAGACCAATCCGTTTCTTGTAAAAAGGTAGAGGCCATCCATGCCCATGGCGGAAGACAAATCCTCCGCCATGGGCCCTCGAACTCAGATACGCTTCGCCTATTGGTGCTCGTGTTCCTCGTGCTCTTCATGCTGGTGACGCCAGTTCCAGTAGGCTTCCTGCTCTTTGTGCTTGAGGTGCTCGTAATCGACATAAGCCTCATGCCGTTCTTCCAGCCAGTGCCGGTACATCTCGTCCTCGCGCTGGTCCCAGTTGTGGTAGTCCTTGTGGTACGGATCGTAAACTCGCCGTTCCTGCTCCTCATGCCGCTCGTGATCGTCTTGGGGGCCGGCCATGGCAAACGCGCCCAAAGGTGCCATCAACGCAGCGGACACAAACAGGGTAGCCAAACACTTGTTTCCACGATTCATGCAGTTCCCTCCAGTTGGGGTCAGCTTAGGATGCTGCCCGTGGATTTGAGGTTGGGTTGCAAATCAGAACGGTTTGAGACGGTTGCGGCGAAAATTGCGGGGGCCGAAGTTTGCGGGCAACCCGCGGATATACATACTCAACTTTTCCTACTTAGTTTGTCCAAGACCGCCGCGATTCCTTCCGAAAACTCATCGCTCGGAGTGATCAAACTCAGCACCAGATATCCATCGTGCGGAAAGTCGTAAAAGTGCCCCGGATGCATTACCACCGATTTTTCGCGCACTAACTCGATCGCCAACTCCTCATCCGGCCGCGTCACGGGAACGCGCAACACCGCATACCAGCCGCCTTCAACAGTCAGCCGCTCGCAGGCTTTCTGGGTTGCCAGCTGCCGATCCAACTCGCAAAGGTTCAGCCTCACACGGTCCAGCAATTGGCGCTGCATCCCCTTACGCTGATCCAGAAGCGCCCGCGCAGCCCACTGAATCGGCGCGTTCATCGAGAGATAGGTATCGGCAATCACCTCCAGCCGTCCCATCGCTGCAGCCGGCAAATCCTGAGGACCGCTGGTTGCTACCCACGCCACCTTCATCTGGGGCAGCGCCGAAATCTTCGACAGCCCGCTCAGCGTGAATGTCAGTACCTCCTGATTCCCCGCAAAACTCGTATGCGGCCTCTCGGTAAGCGGATAATCCAGAAACACTTCATCCGCAATCACCGCCAGCGCGTGCTCCCGGCAAAACGAGTTGAGCGTCTTCAGTTCTTCGGTTTGTACGTACGATCCTGTGGGATTATTCGGGTGCACGACGACGACGCCTCGCGTCCGCGTCGTCACCGCCCTCTCCAGCGACGAAAAATCCATCTGCCATCCATGATCGTAGATCAGCGGATACGGGACGAGTCGAACGTCTTGCAGATCCGCCAGAAACTCAAACAGCGGATAACTCGGCTTTGGCACCAGCAATTCGTCCCCGGCATTGCAGAGCAAGCGGAAGACGAACGAATAGCCCTCACTGGTGCTGGTTGTCAGAACGATCTGTTCCGCGTCCAGATCAGCCGCGTGCTCGACGCGATAGTAATTCGTTACGGCCTCGCGCGCGGCAGGCAGGCCTTTCGCCTGAGGATCGTAATCGAGCACTCGCGGCGATGCCAACGCTCCCAGAATTGCCTGCTCGTCATAGAGGAGGCCGGCGCGTGTAGGATTCGAAACCGTCAAGTCGAGCAATCTCGCTTTGCCCGCGCGGGCGGCTTCAACTGCCTCGGTAAAGCGGTTCTGGGTCAGCTTCCAGTTCGTGCGATCAGAGAACATGGATGAATTCTATGCGATGAGCGGGAACGATTGCCGAGTCAGAGTTGATACTCGAAACGCAGGAGGAGCCTGGAAAAACAAGGCTAGGCGCTTTGGATGTGGAGATAAACCGCAAAAATAAAGGCGCCCGCCAGGGACGCCCTTAATATCAGAAAACAATACCAGCACGCTATCTGCTTGGCCCTTTGAAATTCATGAGTGCCGGAATCTCACTCCGGCTCACGTTGCCTTGCTTACTCGTCTTATCCAGGTTGGGCCAGTCGCGAATGCCCACTGCAGGACAAATCAACCCTTTAGTCGCAGGCTGCAGTAACTGGCGCAGCGTCTGCACTCCATAGAACAACCCCTCACCCGAGTTCGCCGCCACGATCAGATGCGACTTGTCGGAGAAAAGCAAGTATCCGTCCTCGCCCACAAGATTGTCGGCCTTGAGTCCGTTTCGTGCCAAAAACCGCCGCACCCGCGCATCCTGCAATCGCGCCAACACAATTGCGCCGCCCTCGGCCTTGCCAGCAGCTTTCATCCCGAGAATGTCGAGCTTCAATCCGGACTGTTCCGCTACCTCTTCGGCCAGGGTCTCCGCAGCGATGCGATCCTCTGACTGGTGTCCAAGCTGCACGAAAATCTTCGTCCGCCGTCCTACCTTAAAACCGCCATCGCGGAGCTGTACTTCCTTCGGAGCAGGCACCAATTTCAATTGCGGTCCGGCGAGGGAATCCAAACCAACGGCCGATGCGCATAGCAGCAGGCAAGGCATTAACTGGAGGAGTCTTCTGTTCATTCGAATCCTTAAATTCAACGAGCTAAGCTCACATTGTACCCGCAATCGGGACCCGCGGTCTGATGAAACCTTTTAATCCTTCTGATATTAACCCCGTAACCGAACGGATTCCTCTTGGCCCCGAATCATTTCGCAAATGCCTCTTTATTAACAACATAAGGCATTTTCGCGATATCCCCACCGTAGTTGCCCTCCAGCACGTCGATCAACCCCTGCACGCAGCGCCCGGCCATCCCCTTTTCCGGATCGGTCGAAAGCCGCGTAATTCGCCCCGCGCTGGCGAAATGCGGCATCAGCCGGCAGCGGTCGGCAATTGCGGGATCGCGCAATGGAGAATCCACCGGCAGCGGCTCTTTCTCATAAACATCCAGCGCCGCGCCGGCAATCCAGTTTTCCCGTAGGGCCCGCGCCAGCGCCGCTTCATCGACTACGGGCCCGCGCGACGTATTCACCAAGTAACCGGTCGGCTTCATACGCCTGAGCGTCGTTTCGTTGAACAGATGATAGGTCGGTGTGGCAGTCTCTCCCGCACGCAAGAGCGGTACATGGACGCTCACAAAGTCAGCCCGAACTAGAGCTTCCTCGAACGGGACGTACTTGATCCAGGCTCTTTCCCTGGTCAGCCCGCGCGCATATCGCAGATCATTGATCTCCTGAATTGTTTTCACAAATGCCTGGTTTTCGTACGCCGGGTCATAGCACAGAACATTCATATCGAAGCCAACACACTTCTTGATAAACGCCAGCCCAATGCGGCCCGTGCCAATTACTGCGACAGTCTTGCCAGTGACCTCATCGCCTAAGAACGGCAAGTAAGGATGCCAGTATCCCCACTGGTTCTCACGGGTCAGATGCTCTGCAGTCCACATCTTCCGCGCCAGTGTTCCCATCATGAAGAAGGCAAACTCGGCTGTTGCCTCGGTCAGCACATCAGCCGTATGGGTGAACGGAATCTTGTAACGGTTCGCGTCTGCGCGGTTGATGTTGTCAAACCCCACCGCGATCTGTGCCACGACTTTCAGCGTGCCCTTGCCAGCCTCAAACACTTCCGCATCGATCGGATCGCGCAGGGTGGTGATCAGGCCGTCGATTCCAGACTTCACCTTGTCGAGAATTACACTCTTGGGCGGAGCTTCCGGGCGCGAGTAAACTTCAACCTCATGTCCCCGCTTGCGCAGCAAGTCGGTGGCTTCTCCAATATCGCAGGTCGCGAACACGCGAAATTTCTTGTTCATGATTGTCTTGAGAAAATCTTTCTTGAGGAAAATTGCGGATGGGCGCCACCCAATCGCGCCCTCAGCGTGAATCATCGGAAATATCATACGCGATAAAGATCCTCGCCGGACCCGATCGAGCAGGTCGCTGCCCTTTCATTTAATCTTCAGAATTTCGGCGTGTAATCTACGCGTTGTTGAAAGGCGCTGAATGGATAGGGGGCGGCAGCCCCGATACATTGCCGTCCCTTTTCTTGAAGAATTTGTGCGCATCCTAAGCGCGCTTATTCCGATCGCTCTGAGCACCTTTGCCTTCGCCGAGCAAAAGAACATCCACCGCACCGACCTACGGCCTGGGACGCAAACCTCCGGATCACAAGAAATAGATGTTTTGAAGGGACTTGGTTTCTCAAGTCTCTACCAGTTCCCCGAACGACTGTTCAGCAGGACGCTGCACGTTGTGTGATCTCAATCACAGATGGTAGCCGACCCAATTGCTACAATTTTTTCGTAGGCCACTCTTGAATTCTAAGAGGAGGTTCTGTGACAAGATTAATATTGGTTCTCCCCGCACTTGTTCTCTTGGCGCCCGGATTGCCGGCGCAACAGTCTTCAACTCAAACGCAACAAAATGCTCCGACGTACGCTGCGATTCCGGTCGAAGCAGCCAAGGCGCCGAATCCCGTCAAGTCCTCACCTGAATCACTGGCCCGTGCTCAGAAGTGGTGGGCCCTGGATTGCGCCATGTGCCACGGCAAGAATGGCGACGGCAAGGGCGAGACCGCGCAGGACATGAAGCTAAAGATCGCCGATTTCACCGATCCCGCGATCCTGTCGGGCCGCACCGACGGGGAGATCTTCTACATCATTAAGAATGGTCACAACGACATGCCCGCGGAAGGTCCGCGGATCAAAACGGAAGAGAATTGGGATCTGGTCAACTACGTCCGCTCGCTGGCGAAAAAGAAAGACGTCGCCGACCAAAAGCCGTAGTCCCGAGCTCTGTCATCCCTGAGCGAAGCTGCGGTTTCGCGCGCGCGAAGCCGCAGCGGAGGCATGACGCAGTTCACCCGGCCCTGCGGAAGCGGCCCCGCAGCTCCAGTTCTTCACCCGAGCCCAGCAATGCCATGCCTCGCAGGCTTTCCCACGCTGCCTGATTCAGCGAAGGCTCTGCGCTGACCAGATCGCGGATCATGTTCCACGCCGCCATATTCAGCGCGCCCTCCGGCGGCATCCCCATCGCCAGTGACACCGCGCATTGCGGACAAAAACAAATCCGTTGCGCCCCAGACTTTTGCCGCGGCTTCACCCCCACCGTCTGGGCAAACATGTAGACGGCAACCGACTTGTCTCCTGCCTCGATGTCCCGTCTGCAGCGTAAACAAGAAATGGATTGCACGAGTATCCTTCCTCGCCGAGTCGACTTTACGACGATGTCGGTTTACTTTCGGCTACGCTCTCGGTAGACCGCAAGTGTGAAGGAAGATTCCCCATCATGCCGTTGTCGCCATCGACGCGCCGACACCAATACGATCCAGAATTGCATTGCGACGCGAGCACCTCGTCCGCGCCGCATCGATCACTCGGAGCAAGATGGCTCAGGCACTGGAGACCAGCCAGAGCCTGAACCCGGGCTGTGAGTCATTCATCAATCAAGGAATCACTGTGGTCAAGGTTGCACTCGGAATGCCGTGTTGCTGAGGAGCGTGCCGCTGGGAGTGATTACCCGAACTTCGCCGGACCTGGCGCCCGCCGGCACGGTGGCTACAATCAGTCCCGGCCCTTCGACCTTGAAAGCCGCCGCCACCCCGTTAAACGTCACGCTGGTAGCTCCGGTCAGATCCGTCCCAAGCATTTTGACCTCGGCATTAGCCTTGCCCGATGCCGGCAACGTTTTGACAAATGGAGCCAGTCCCATCGACAGCTTGAACGCGGTACCGCCATTGCTGCTGCCAGCTCCCGAGGAGGTAGTCCCGTAAAAATTTCCATCAGTCGCCTGAAGCAGGGCGCTGTAGGACGACGCACCGTCGCCGCACCCAGCCTCACTACAGAAGCTGTACAGGACTTTGTAAGCACCGCCGGGCGTAATTTGGAAAATTGTGCCGTGCCCCGTCGCCCCGCCGTAGACGGTCGTTCCGTAGAAATTTCCGTCGGTACCCAGAATCATCCCGGCGTTCGCAACACTCCCATCGGCGCAATTGTCCTGGCTGCAGAAGCTGTACAGCAACGTCAGCGTGCCCTCCGGGGAAATCTTAAAGATGGCGCCATAGTTTGCGGTACCGCCACCTGCTGCAGTTCCATACAGGTCTCCATTTGGAGCTTCCACCAAGCCGTCAAACGGACCGCAGCCGTCGGCGCTGCTGGAAGAAAAGCCGTAGAGTGTCGTTAACACTCCTTGGGGAGTCATCTTGAAGACGCTGCCGCAGCCGTTGGAACTCTCGGTCCCATAAGCCGTGACCCCATAAAAATCTCCATTCGTGCCTTCAAGCAGTCCCACGCCGGTGAGGCCAATCTCCTCGCCGTCTGTGCCGCTGAAGGTATGCAGAGTGGTCAGAGTGCCGCTTGGCGTCACTTTATAAACCGTGCCGTCTCCAGAGGCTCCGCCAAGCCCGGTGATTCCATAAAACGCCCCGTTGGCCTGGACTACTGGGCCGTAAGGAGTACCTTCCGCATTGCCTCCGGTAAAACTGTGAAGCGTGGTAACCGTGCCCGCGGGAGTGATCTTGTAGAGCGTGCCTCCGCGGTTTACTTCGTCCTGCGTGGTGGTTCCATAGAAGTTTCCACTCGGACTCAGCATCAGGCCCGAGAAGGGTGCGCCGCCATCGGTGCAAGCGTTCTGGCAAAAGTCATGAAGAACGGTCAGCGTGCCCGCAGGACTGATCTTGAAGACCGTGCCGCATGTGGCGTAGGGGTTGTTCGCGCATATCCCTCCACCGCCCTGAGTCGTTCCGTAGAAGTTGCCGTCAAAGCCCTGAACCAAAGACCAGACGAGGTTCCCGCCGCCGCCCGGCGGGGCGATTGTACCCAGGTTCGTTAATACCGTAAAGGTTTGTGCCGACACGCGCCCTGCTAGGCAGAGAAGCAGGACACACAAAAATCTCCCGGAACACTTTTGTAGTTTCAATTTGTTCTCCTGATGGTGTTGAAGATGATGATGGGGTTCTGGCGTAGAACCCTGTCTACTTAGGTTGGATTTGAACTGCGTGGTTCGCGTTCCATCAGGTCCGTCATGGAACCCGCCACGGAAGAGTGCCAGACGAAGATGATCCCGTCCAATGCAAAAAAGTGATTGTTACAATCAACCTCCCGAAGACGAGGACTGTGGACGGATGTGAGCTGGTGCAAACATGGTCCCGGTTGGCGGCAAGCTTCGACTTCCTCTGTTGGCCTTCCCCAAAGGGACAGGATCGGGACCAAGCTTGAACAGACTTTTAGAAATATCTGTCCTCGCAGAATTTAATCTTCCGCCATTTCTCGCCGATAGATTCACTCAGGAGACCTGTGCATGTGGCTGCAATGGTTCTGGATTCCTCTGGGTGCGTTGGCTGTGCTTGCGATCTACCAGCAGTTCCGCATCTACCAGATTCACCGCGAATCGAAGAGAAATGAGGAACTCTTCCAAATCGTGACGGAAAATGCCGCCGACATGATCGCTTTGGTCGACGTAAAGGGACGGCGGCTGTACAACAGCCCCGCTTACAAGAGAGTTCTGGGATATTCAGCCGCTGAGTTGGGGGAGACTTCGGCCTTCGAACAGATCCATCCGGACGATCGCTTCAAGGTTCTCGATGCGGCACGCGAAGCGCGCGAGACAGGAGAGGGGAAGCGGCTGGAGTACCGGATCAAGCACAAGGATGGAAGCTGGCGCGTGCTGGAGTCGGTGGCGAGCACGATCCGCGACGCGAAAGGTGAAGTCGCGAAACTGGTCATCGTGAATCGTGACATCACCGAGCGGAAGCGCGCGGAGCAGCAACTCGAGCACAACCTGTTTCACGATCCGCTGACGGGGCTTCCCAACCGGCGGATGTTTCTCGACCGGCTGCAGAATTCCTTCCTTCGGTCGCGGCGCGATTCGGGGAGGCCGTACACGCTGCTGCTGATCAATGTCGATCACTTCAAAGTGTTCAATGAATCGATGGGCGCTGAGGCGGGCGACCAGGTACTGCTGGAGATCGGTCGCCGCCTTGCTGCTCATTTGCGGCGAGACTCCACCATCGCCCGGCGCGAGAGCAGCGCAAATTCGACTGAGGGAGTGCTGTTTCGCCTGGGCGGAGACGAATTCGCCGTTCTGCTCGACGCCCTCAGCGATCCCAGCGATGCCATGCGCGTCGCGAGGAGCATCCAGACGGCTATGGCGGAGCCGTTCTTCGTTGAGTCGCGCGAGATGCGAGTCTCAGTCAGCGTTGGCATTGCCTTGAGCACGCCTGTGCACGAGCGCCCCGAGGACGTTCTAAAGGACGCCGATGTGGCCATGCGGCGCGCGAAGGCTCTCGGCGGATCGCGCTGCGAGGTATTTGACGAGGCCATGCACACCCGCGCTGTCGGGCGTCTAAAGCTGGAAGCGGACTTGCGGGCGGCGTTGACGGAGCGTCAATTCCGCATCCATTACCAGCCCGTCGTGCAACTCGAAACGCGGCGCATTGTGAGCTTTGAAGCGCTGTTACGTTGGGATCATCCTTCCCAGGGATTGATTTCTCCTTACCGCTTCATTGAAGCGGCCGAGGACACCGGAATCCTGGTGTCTATCGGACATTGGCTGATTTTGCAGGCTTGCCGCCAGCTGTGCGAGTGGGAGTCGAACTGCTTCGGGGATGAACCCATGAATATCACTGTGAACGTATCCGCGCGGCAATTTGCGGATGCGCGACTGGTGAACGATATTCAAGATGCGCTGCAAGAAACGGGCATCGACCCGGCGCGACTGCAACTCGAGATGACGGAGAGTGTCGCCGCTGCCGATCCGAAGCTCACGGTGACTGTGCTTTCGCACTTGAAGCACATGGGGATCGGAGTCATTCTCGATGATTTTGGAACTGGCGCTACGTCGTTACGCGGGTTGAGGCAGTTCCCTGTCGATGCGCTGAAGATCGACCGGTCCCTGGTGCGGGAGATGCAATCCGATAACACGGCGGCCGACATTGTGGAACTGATTACGACGCTGGCGCACAAACTGAATCTGAAGGCGATTGGGGAAGGCATTGAGAACGCACGGCAACTGGAACACCTGCTTGAACTGGGATGCGAGTATGGGCAAGGTTATTACTTCTCCCAGCCCATGGAAGCGAAGGCCGCTCTGCAGTTTATGCGGCAGCAGGTCGCACCGGCCCGGGCTAAGGGAGCGGCAAAGTAGGGTGCTCCGACAGATCTACCAAGGCAACCGCAACACAAAGATCAAAAGCGTCGGACAGGAGTGTCCGACCTACACGAAGCTATCTCGCGCCATTGCCTAGGGAGACCACTCTTCCACACTCGGTCGCTCGGCTCAAGCGGTCGAACATTCGCCATGTAGCCAACGATACCCTACTGATCGCCTCTTCTCCGTCACGTTTGTTCCGGAGGAACGCCGTCATCACACAGATCACATTGTGGCAGCAGGGTAAGAAGGGCTGGGAGCTAATCCGACTGGCCGATCAGCAGGCAGTAGCCGTCGGGATCTTCCAGTCGAATCTCACCCTTCGGCATGTAGTCGGGATAGGTGATGGCGGAGGCCTTGACGCCTGCGGCCAACAGATGCTCGCGCAGCGCGATGAGATCCGGCGAATAGAGGTAGAACAGAACAGCTTGCTGGCCCGCAAGGACTGGCTCGGACGCACGGGCGAACATTACATGCGCTTGCTCGCAACTCAGGTGGACCCATTGCAATCCGCCGGAAGGATTGCGCAAGCTTCCGCAAACTTCCATTCCCAATTTCCGATAGAAATCGACCGAGCGCTGCACGTCGGAAGCGTGCGCTAGCGGAATCAGGCCTGTGACTTTGGCACTCATTTCTAAGAACCTCCGCCGGGCTTCGCCCAGGACAGCCGAGGGCGCTGTCCCTACCTGCGTCAGCCATCGATTTTCGCCTCCCGCAATTGCTTTACGGCGGTTTCGGAGCTGACAGGGGAATAGTAGACCTCTTTAAACGTATACGATTTCGCCTTGGAACTGATAACGGGGAGAATCTCGATGTGCCAGTGATAGTCGTCGTCGATCGTCTTCCAGTAGCCCAGGTTCTTCGAGGGGTGCAGGCTGCTCGGTGAAGTATGCAACACGAGATGAAAGTCCTCGGTGACGGAACGCACACGCTGTAGGGTGCGACGAAGAAGCGCAGCCAGGTTGGTGCGCAGTCCGGGCTTGTTCAATCCAGTGCGCTCGAAGGAAGCATCATGATTGCGGGGTAGAATCCAAGTTTCGTACGGGACGCGCGGAGCGTATGGGCACAGGGCCAAGTAATCTCCGCGAACCTCGATGACACGCGTAGCCTGGCGCTCCTCCTGCTGGAGGATGTCGCAGAAAACGCAGCGTTCCTTACTGACGAAGTACTCGCGCCCAGCGCGCAATTCGTAGAGCACGCGCCGCGGGACAAACATGGTCGCGGTGATCTGCGACGTAGGATGGCTGAACTCCTGCCCGGCGTTCTTGCCGAAGTCCTTGAACAGGCTGACGTATTTGATGCGTGGGTCGCGTTTGAGATCAAGGATGCGCTCTGCCGCGAGCCGAAGAAAGTGGGCGATCTCCTCGTCGCTGGCGTTCCACAGATGGCGATCATGGCGCGGATTTTCGACCAGTACCTCGTGCGCGCCGACGGAATGCATGCAATCGTAAATGCCATCTCCGCGGCGGTCGGGCTCACCCTCGATCCGGTAGAGAGGTTTAGGATGGACGACCGAACGCGCGGACCAGGCCGCGCCGGGCGTGTTGGGAGAGTTCGCGATCACATGCGGCGATGACGCAGAGCCATCGCAAAAACGGCATACCGACTCGAGGCGTGATCCATCGGAGGGATCATCGCCGGTAATGACCCAGGAACGGGTGATGGGATCCTTGCGGAGTTCCATACGGAAGGAGAACACTGGGGAGAAGCGGAGTCAACCGGGATTTCGTGCAGTAATTTTCCGCCGGCTGACGCGAAATGCAACAAAAGAGAAGCGGCCTGCTTTTGTTATAATCCGCCGAAGCCCGCCCGATGACCGAGCCGTCCACTCCGCTGATGCGGCAATATGCCGCCGTCAAAAAAGAACATCCAACTGCGCTTTTGTTTTTTCGCCTGGGCGACTTCTACGAACTGTTCTTCGACGATGCCATTGTGGCCGCGAAAGAGCTGCAGATCACGCTCACTTCACGCAACAAGGAAAAAGGAATCGCAGTGCCTATGTGCGGCGTCCCTTATCACGCTGCCGAGGGATATATCGGCAAACTAATTCGCCGAGGCTTCAAAGTTGCGATCTGCGAGCAGATGGAAGATCCGCGGCAGGCCAAGAAATTAGTGCGGCGCGAAGTGACTCGCGTCATGACGCCGGGGACGGCGGCAGATTCGTCGTTGGGTTCGGATGAGAACAACTTTCTGGCGGCTCTGGCGCAGGTGACCGATCGCACCGGAGATCGTGTGGGATTCGCCGCGCTCGACTTATCGACGGGGGAATTCCGGGCTACGGAGTTTTCCGGGGAGGGCGCGCTGCGGCGGGTGCAGGAAGAGTTGGAGCAGTTGCGGCCGAAGGAATTGCTGTATGGGTCGGCGGCGCCGCTGTTTGAGCGCCGGGGAGTTCGAGAGCAAAACGAGCCGAGCTTTGCTCGGCCGGACAGCCGGGGGCAGGCGTCCCCACATGGTTTATCTCCGCAGCGGCGAGGCACTGGGTCTTGCACTGAGACTCCGCTGGATGACTGGATCTTCGCGCCCGACCATGCTCTTCCTTTGCTGGAGAATCATTTCGGTGTTTTATCGCTGGAGGGATTCGGCCTGGCTGGGCGAACCGCGGCTGCGGCTGCTGCGGGTGCAATCCTCTATTACGTGCTGTCGACGCAGCGCGGGTCGCTCGATCATGTCGACCGGATCGGATGGTACGAGCGGCAGAGCTGCCTGGTGCTCGACGCGGTCACGGTTCGTAATCTGGAGCTGATTGAGCCGTTGTTTGCCGGTGCGGATGCAGGAGTTACGCTGTTCCGGTCGATGGATGCTGCGGTCACGCCTATGGGAAAACGGTTGCTGCGGGCGTGGATGCTGCGGCCGTCGCTCGACTTGAACGAGATTCATGGCCGACTGGATGCAGTGGAAGCCGCGGTGAAGGAATTCGTGGCACGGGAGGAATTGCGACGTGCTCTTGATGGCGTGCTGGATCTGGAAAGACTTCTGAGCCGCGTCACTCTGGAGACGGCGAATCCTCGGGACGTGCTCGCGCTGGCGGCATCGCTCGGCAAGATTCCGGAAGTGAAGGCTGCGCTCGCCCGCTTATCCGCGGAGCGGCTGACGCTGCTTCAAGCATCACTCGACGATCTGAGCGACGTGCGCGATCGCACCGAGAAGACCATCGTGCCCGAGCCTCCGCTAAGTTTTGCCGACGGTGGCGTGATCGCGGCGGGGGTGGATCGCGACCTGGACGAATTGCGGGAACTTTCGCGCAACAGCAAGCAGGTGCTAGCACAGATTGAGCAGCGCGAGCGCGGCCGGACCGGAATTTCGTCTCTCAAGGTCAAGTTCAATTCCATCTTTGGCTACTACCTCGAGGTCTCGAAACCGAACCTGCATCTGGTTCCGCAGGACTATGAGCGAAAGCAGACACTGGTGGGAGCGGAGCGGTTTACCACACCCGAACTGAAGGAATACGAGGCGAAGATTCTCGACGCGCAAGAAAAGATCGTTGAGATCGAGCGGCGGCTGTTTGCCGAGTTGCGGACGGCGATTGCGGCGCAAGCTAAACGTATTCGGCAGTCAGCGCTGGCACTGGCGGAAGTGGACCTGCTGGTGTCGCTGGCGCACATCGCCGCGTTGCGAAATTACTGTCGCCCGACATTTGTAGAATCTGGCGCCGCGAGTGAAATCGAGATCATCGAAGGTCGACATCCGGTAATTGAGCAACTGGAAATGGCCGGCGGCAGCGACCGCTTTGTTCCCAATGATCTTTACTTGAACGGCACTGCGCACAACATCATGCTGCTGACTGGGCCGAACATGGGCGGCAAATCGACGTATTTGCGGCAGACCGCGCTCATTGTGATTCTGGCGCAGATGGGATCGTTCGTTCCGGCGCGGTCTGCGCGGTTGAGCGTCGTCGATCGCGTGTTCACGAGGATTGGGGCAAGCGACAATCTAGCGCGCGGGCGATCGACGTTCATGGTCGAGATGACAGAGACGGCAGCGATCCTACACACGGCAACTGCGCGGTCGCTTATCCTGCTGGATGAAGTGGGGCGCGGCACGTCCACCTACGACGGCCTGGCGATTGCATGGGCTGCGGTGGAATATCTACATGCCCGAGTGCGCTCCAAGACTCTTTTCGCCACGCACTACTTCGAGTTGACCGAACTGGCGGAGCAACTTTCGGGAGTGAAGAATTTTCACGTTTCGGTCAAAGAGACCGGCGGGGGAATTGCATTTCTACGGAAGGTCGAACCTGGCGCGGCAGATCGGAGTTATGGCATCGAGGTGGCGAAGCTCGCTGGGTTACCGAATGAAGTCATTGTTCGGGCACGCGAAGTCTTGGTGGAGCATGAATTCGCCGAGCAACAGGCAACCGCGCATCTGTCACCGGGGGCATCCCCTCCTCCGTCGCAGCTGACCATCTTTACGCCCTTGTCGCAACCCGTACTGGATAAGCTGCGCGAGGTAGATTTGAACCGGTTGACGCCGCTGGAAGCGCTCAATTTACTGGCGGAGTTGAAGAAAGAAATCTAACCACTGAGGACACAGAGTACACAGAGGAAATCAGTTCTTAGCAAATGCTTGGCAAACGCAAAAAGCGTGCGACCGACCCCGTCGGGCAGATTCTGGTTGTTGGCTTCGACGGCACCGAGATCACGCGACAGGTCGCTTCCCTGCTCACTCGATTGCAGCCCGCCGGGGTCATTTTGTTCGCGCGCAACATTAAGAGGGCGGAGCAGACATGGCGACTGCTGCGCGAGTGCCAGAAGTGCGTCACGGCGCCGCTGTTTACTTGCGTGGATCTGGAAGGCGGAGCGGTGGACCGCTTTCGCGATGCACTCGGGTCGGCACCTTCGGCGGCGGACGTCTTCGCCAGTGGCGACCGTGCGCTCTATCGCAAGCATGGTGAGATCATCGGCGAGAACTGCCGAGCGCTGGGATTCAATGTCGACTTTGCCCCGGTGCTGGATTTGGCATTCGAGGCCTCACGAGGCGTGATGGGATCGCGCGCGGTTTCGGCGGATCCTGGAGAAACGGTTCTCTATGCTCGAGAGTTTCTCGCGGGATTGCGGGCTGCGAATGTGTTCGGATGCGGCAAGCATTTTCCCGGACTCGGCGAGGGAAGGCTCGACAGCCATCACGAATTGCCGGTAATTGAAAAGCCACTGAAGAAAATGTGGGGCGAGGATCTGCTTCCCTACCGGACTCTGCGCCGGGAGTTGCCGATGGTGATGATTTCGCACGCGGCGTATCCGCAGGTCACGCGCGATCGGACTCCGGCCTCTTTGTCGAAGGTGTGGATTACGGACATTCTGCGCAAGAAGATTGGCTACCGGAATCTGATCGTATCGGATGATCTGGAGATGGGCGGAGTGTTAGCGGCGGCTCCGATTCGTGAGGCGGCGGTGGAGTTCATGCGGGCGGGCGGCGATTTGTGCCTGATTTGCCATCGGGAAGATTCGATTGAGCAGGCATATGAGGGCCTGATCAGGGCGGCGGAGCGGGATTCGAAGTTTGCGCGGCGCGTGCAAGAGGCTGCACGTCGCGTGCTGGCGTTTAAGAAGAAGTGCGTGAAGACTCTGCGGCAGGTCAAGGCACCCTCGTCTGCCACAATTGAGAAGTTGTCGCGAAGATTGTGGGAGTTTGGGGAGCGGGTCCGGCTGGAATCTTTCGGCCGGAAGGCGGACAAGCGGCGGTCGCGATCATGAGTCAGCGGGCGATGGTCGTGGCTGGTGTGATGAGCGGAACTTCGGCGGATGGGATTAATGTTGCGCTGGTGCGGATCGGAGAGTCTGAGAATCACGGCTCCCGCGAGAAGTCAGTATCAGCCGAAGGCAGTCGCGGGCGGGGGCGCCCGCGCCACACAATCAAAATCAAACTGTTGGGGCATGCGGAACTTTCTTATCCCGCCAAAGTGCGTGCTGCCGTGCTGTCGGCTATGAATGCGACTCGGGCCAGCGTCGCCGATCTGGCCCGGCTGAACTTCCTTTTGGGCGAGTTATACGCGGACGCGATATTGGCGACTCAGCGGCAATTTCGGGTGAAAGCCGATCTCGTCGGGTGTCATGGCCAGACCCTCTACCACCAGGGCGAAGCACAACCGTTTCTCGGGCGAAAGGTCGCCGCTACGTGGCAGACCGGGGAAGGTGCCGTGATCGCGGCGCGTGTGGGCGCTCCTGTCGTGTCAGATTTTCGTCCTGCAGACATGGCGGCCGGGGGTAAAGGTGCGCCGCTCGTTCCTTACCTGGACTACCTGCTTTTTCGTGATCCGAAGATTGGGCGGATTGTGCAGAACATCGGGGGAATTGCGAATCTCACGGCGATACCCGCGGGTGCGGGCGCTGGGAGCGTGTTCGCATTCGACACTGGACCAGGGAATATGGTGATCGATGCGGTCACCGAAACGTTATATGGGCGGGCGTTTGATCGCGACGGGAAGATTGCCGGATCCGGCATCGTGCTGGGGCCCGTGGTGGCTGAAATCCTGCGCCGCAAGTTTTTCCGTACGAAGCCTCCGAAGACTGCGGGGCGCGAGGAATTCGGGCGGGAATTCGTTCGTGAGTTCGTCCGGCTATGTGCGCAAGCGCGTAAGCAAGACATGGTCGCTACGGCAACCGCGCTCACGGCACTGTCGATCGCCGACGCTGTTTGCCGATTCGTGACGCATCGATCGAATCCTAAGAACTCATTTCGCGAAATGATTCTCTCCGGCGGCGGGGCGAAGAATGCCACCTTGGTCGGCATGCTGGTGGAGACCCTTACGCCACTGGGGATCCTGTTGAGATTCTCCGACGAGTTTGGTCTCCCTGCGGAAGCCAAAGAAGCAGTGGCGTTCGCGGTGCTGGCTTACGAAACCTGGAACCGGCGGCCGTCGAATGTGCCATCAGCGACGGGCGCGAAGCGGGGTGCGGTGCTGGGGAAGATTTCGTATGCGTGAGAGAGCAAGACGAGACCGCAGACCTTGGAACTCAGACATCAGCCGGCGAGGGCCGAGGTCTGCGGTCCGACGACCCTTGATTTCCAGGCTTCGCGCACTACCCTGTGTCTTGATCCTCCTCTCATTCCTATCATGTTCTGCGAAGTCCGATCCCAACACGTTGGTGATGATTATTGAGTCGAGCCCAACGAATCTTGATCCGCGGGTTGGGATCGATGCGCAGTCGGAACGGATTGACAACCTGATCTTCGACGACTTGCTCTCGCGGGGCAAGGATCTAAACGTCGCTCCTGGGCTGGCTGAAAGATGGGACATTCCCGATCCGGTGACCTATGTTTTTCACCTGCACAGGGGTGTCAAGTTTCACGACGGGCGTGCGCTGACCTCGCGGGATGTGAAGTGGACTTTCGATTCGCTATTAAAGGGAAAGATTCGCAGCACCAAGGCGGCGGTTTATCGCTTGGTGGACCACATTGACGCGCCCGACGATCTCACGGTGATCTTCCACATGAAGGAGCAGGACGCGACGCTGCTGTGGAATCTGTCCGATGGAGCCATTGGAATCGTTCCCGAGGGCAGCGGCGACGAGATGACACGGCATCCGATCGGCTCGGGGCCGTTTAAGTTCGTGAGCGCTGAGACGGATCGCGATGTGATCATCGAACGGAATGACGGCTACTGGGGTGAACCAGTTAGACTGGCGCGGGTCCGATTTGCTGTGGTGCCCGACGCCACTACCGAGGCTCTTGAACTGCAGAAAGGGAGCGGCGACATTGCGATCAACGCGCTGACCCCTGACACCGTGGTGACGCTGGAACGCGACCCGTCCCTCGCCGTCGAGGTCGCGGCAGGCACAGAGGTGCAGTATCTGGGATTCAATCTGCGTGATCCGATCCTGAAAAACGTACGCGTGCGTCAAGCGATCGCCCACGCGCTCGACCGGAGACCGATGATCGAGTACTTGTGGCGTGGACATGCCCAGGCAGCGCGCAGCGTTCTACCCCCTCAGAGTTGGGCATATAACGGAGATGTGCCGGCCTATGACCACGACACAGACAAAGCGAACAGGTTGCTGGATGAGGCGGGTTATCCAGCCGAGAATGGAGTGCGCTTTCATATCACAATGAAGACGTCGACCACCGAGAGTACGCGCCTGATGGTCGCTGTCATTCAGCAACAGCTACGGGAAGTCGGAATCGCACTGGATATTCGCAGTTTCGAATCCGCCACCTTCTTCGCGGACGTGCAGCACGGAGCGTTTCAGATGTACGGACTGCGCTGGATCGGAGGAAACGAAGACCCTGACATTTTCGAGTATGCATTCGATACGGCGAAATTCCCGCCAAACGGGGCGAACCGCGGGTATTACTCAAATCCGAGGTTGGACGCGCTGATCGACAAGGCACGGCGGGAAATCGATCCTCAGGTGCGCAAGCCGCTCTATGCGGAGGTGCAACAAATTCTGGCGAACGACGTTCCTTCCATCAATCTCTGGTATCTCGATAACGTGCTGGTGCACACGCGGCGAGTGAAAAACCTGACCCTGAATCCTGCCGGCAATTACGACTTCCTGCGCACCGCGGAATTGGCTTCCCAGAACTGAACTCGCAACCATAGGACCGAATTTTTATGTTAAGAGACTTCGACCAGAGCGCATAATCGACAGTACGAGTGATGTCCGCGGAGGAGCCCCGTGGAACGCAACGCAGCCCAGCCGGTGCGCTGGCTGGTTTCGATTTGTCTGTGCCTGTCTGCCCTTCCGGTAGCGGCTCAGAATTCTCTGGATTCCCTCGATATTCCGTCCCACTTCAAGCTCGACATGGAAACCGCGGCGCGATTACGACCGCGGCTAGTTGCGAATAGCGTTCCTGCTTCCGGTCGATACGCCTCCGGCCGGACCGTTTTCGACCGATTGGTCGCGCAGGTAGTTCCTCCGTCCCAAGCCAAGTTTGCTTGGGAGCTGCGGATTGTCGAGGACAGTCAGCTCAACGCCTACTCCTCGCCGGATGGAACCGTGTATGTGGAAAGTGGACTTGCGCGACTGGCGGGATCGAGCAGTGGACTGTGGGCGGCGATTCTTTCCCACGAGATCGCCCATATCATCCGGCGCGACTGGGCCCGCCGGTACCTGTACCAGAAATATCTGGCGGTTAACGGCGGTACAGACATGGTGCTAGGCGATCCAAATCTGCCTTCCGGTTCCTGGGAAAGCTCAGAGAAGGCGAAAGGGGATCTCGGAATGTTCGCCCGCCAGATGGAACTTGATGCGGATCGCGAAGGGCTGATGATGATGGCTCGCGCCGGCTACCATCCTGACTTCGTTCCGGCACTCCACCATTTGCTGCACGCGCACGGGGTGGGCACGAACAAAGTGTCGCTTTACGCGCTGCATCCCTGCTGGGAGGAGCGCGATCGCGAATTGGCCCACGCTTACGCGACCGCGAGCCTGGAATTCGCCCATCTCTGGCCGGAGTGGTACGCCTCGCCGGGCGGAAACCCGCCGGTGGTCGTGTTCGCGGAGGAGCCTTCGGTTCGAAAGACCGGGGCGAACCAGTGGCAGATTCAGATTCCAATGCGTTGTCAGAATCTGGCGGGCGCGGTGGAAGTGGTGCTAAGCACCGGCGCGACGCGCGGAACAGTGGCGCGTCCCGAGTTGCTTCCCGATCTGTCCGCATCGAATTCCAGCGCACCCAACGCTCGGCAAGTGAGCGGCTGCACTTCACCGAAAACCACGGTTACCTTTACTCTCGAAGATGCTGCGTTCCGTCCCAGACCGGAAACGCGGTGGACGGATATCTTCGTTCTCGATGCGTGGGGATCGGTGCTCGCTCGCGCAGAACTGCCGAAAATGCCTCATTGACCGGCCGGCTGCGAACGAAGTAAACCCAAAGCGCGAGAACTTTTCCGGTAGCTCGTGCGAGATCCTTCCGTGCGCCTGAAACACGACTCCGGTCAGGATGACTCCTCTCCGCAAGAGTGCCTTCCCACGATGAGATGCGTTGGATATCAATTCACAGACGGAGCCGGGCCGCGCCCAAGCGCGTGTTACCATCAACTTAAATACACATGCGAATACTGTTTATTGGGGATATTTTCGGACGGCCCGGGCGAAACATCGTCAAAGAGCGTCTCCCGGGAATCGTTCGCGAACACGCGATCAATCTGATCATCGCAAATGGGGAGAATTCAGCGGCTGGATTTGGGATCACTCCGGCGCTGGCGGAAGAACTCTTCGAGCTGAATATCGACGTCATCACGACTGGTAATCACGTGTGGGACAAGCGCGAGATCGTCGATTACTTTCAGATGGTCGAGGGCAATGGGCACGGTCCGGCGCGAAGAGTGTTGCGTCCGGCGAATTATCCAGCTGACATGCCGGGATCCGGCGTCTACGAGGGGTTCAAAGGAAAGGTCCCCTACGCCGTGATCAACCTGCAGGGGCGCGTCTTTATGGCGTCGAACGAAGACCCGTTTCGCACGGCGGATCAGCTTTTGCAGAAAATTAAGTCCAAAGTGATTCTGGTGGACATTCATGCCGAGGCAACTTCAGAGAAGATCTCGCTGGGATGGTACCTGGACGGCCGCGTTACGGCAGTGGTCGGCACGCACACTCATGTTCCGACCGCGGATGAACGCGTCCTGCCCAATGGAACCGCCTACGTGACCGATGTCGGCATGACCGGGCCCTACGATGGCGTTATCGGGGTCAAGAAAGAACTGGTGGTCGGCAAGTTCTTGAATGGCATGCCGGTGCGCTTTGAGCCTGCAACCGGCGACGCGCGGCTATGCGCCGTGGTAATCGATTGCGATGATAGCACTGGGAAGGCGCGGAGCATCGAGCGACTGATGCTGTCGTAGAACGGCTTTACGCGATTTCTCGCGAATTGTTTGCAAGGGGATGGTCAAGTCTCGTTCTCACGCTGGGAGATCGCAGCGCCATTGCAACCGAAGGTACGAGGTCCATTGGCGTAATCGAAATTCCCGGAAACCAAGATAAAATCAAGCGAATGAGACGAACGGCGTTCATCCTCTCGGCGGGAGTTGTGGCAGCAATGCTGGCACCCCACGCGCTCGCAGCCGCCGCCAATGAGTCGACTCCGCCGCTCGTTTCGTGCGGAAACGGAGTTCCAGGGGGCGTCAACTGCGTCGCTTCGAAGAAGCAACTCAAGGAAGCGCGCAGTTCGTTCCGCGAGGGCGTAAAACTCCGCGAGCAGCAGCGCCTGGAAGACGCTTTCGTCCAGTTCGATACCGCGTCACGATTAGAGCCGCAAAACACGCAATACTTGACCGCCCGGGAAATGGTGAAGGCGCAACTGGTCTTCAACCATGTGCAGCGCGGGAACGTGCTGCTGCAGGAAAATGCAAGCGCCCAGGCGGCTGCGGAATTTCGCGCGGCCCTCGAACTCGATTCGGATAACCGGTTCGCCCAGGAACGGCTGGCGGAAGCGGCTCGAGAAATGGCGCCGGCTTTACCGCAGTTGTCACCATTGAGGCTGGAGGCTTCCGGCGAAATACACATCGATCCCAAAGATGATCGCGCCACCTTCCATTACAGCGGGGACGTGCGGGGTCTTTTCGCCGAATTGTCGGCAGCGTACGGCGTGACGCCGCAGTTTGATGATTCGGTGCAAGCGCGGCAAGTACGATTCAACGTGGACAACGTAGAATTCTTCACCGCACTGAGACTGGCCTGCCGAGTCAGCAAGACGATGTGGGCGGCACTCGATGCGCACCAGGTGCTGATCGCTGCCGACAATCCGGAAAACCACAAACAATTCGATCGCATGTCGTTGCGAACTTTCATCCTGCCGCCGCATTCCACAGCGCAGGAAGCAACGGACCTGGTTACCACCATGCGCAACATGTTTGAGTTGCGCTTCGTGAGTTCGGGGCAGACTTCGAACACCCTGGAAGTGCGCGGGCCTCAGTGGGCTGTAGAGGCCTGCTCCAGATTGCTGGAGCAACTCAGCAACCAGCGACCGCAGGTCCTGTTCGATATTCGCGTGTATCAGATCAACCATCAACTTACGCGGAATATCGGGCTCCACATCCCCAACACCTTCAACCTGTACAACATTCCCGCGGTAGCGCTGGCTGGTTTGGCAGGGCAGAACATCCAGCAACTCATCAATCAGCTGATCTCGTCGGGCGGCATCAACCAGGCTGGCAGCAGCGCTCTCTCCGGACTCCTGGCGCAACTGGGAGGCCAGCAGAATTCCATCTTCAGCCAGCCGCTGGCGACCTTCGGAGGCGGGCTCACGTTCTCGGGACTGAGCCTCGACGAGTTAGCCGCCACCCTCTCTCTCAACGAATCGTGGGTGCGCAGCCTGGAGAACATGAACATGCGCGCCAGTCAGGGTGACGAAGCTACGTTTCATCTTGGCGAGAAGTATCCCATCCTGAACGCGAGCTATGCGCCGATCTACAATTCGCCGCAGATTTCCGCGGTGCTGGGGAATCAGTCTTATGTTCCGCCCTTCCCCTCCGTCAGCTACGAGGATCTGGGGTTGAATGTGAAGGCAAAACCTATCATCCACGGCGATGGTTCGGTCAGCCTTCAGCTCGAGTTGCAGGTGCGGTCGCTCACCGGGCAGTCGAACAATGGCGTTCCCGTCATCTCGAACCGGGAGTACAAAGGCAGTATTAATCTGAAGGACGGCGAACCCGCCGTAGTGGCTGGGGAAATCTCGCAGAGCGACACCCTGTCCATGACTGGAATTCCCGGCCTTGGAGCCATCCCGGGTGTGAATCAGGCCATGGTGACCAATACCAAGATGTCAGAGTACGACGAACTGATGATCGTCATCGCGCCGCACGTTGTATCTAACTTCGACCGCAGCACGCCGGAGATTTGGGTCAGCCAAAACTAGGAACGGCCGCCTATCGGCTTCCGGTTAAGACGCTCAGCGGCTCGAAACTCCTGCCATCAGTGACAAATCGACGGTCGGACCCCGCACTATTTCTCCTTCGCTGCAAACTCGACCAGACTCTTGTAGACGTCGGTCAGGTGAGCATCGAGGCTTCCGATCTTTCGCCCATTGATGAAAAGTGTCGGGGTGCCAGTCACGTCGACCGACTTGCCCAACGCAATGGAAGCGTCGACACGAGCTTTGGTCTCGGGCTTGGTGGCACAAGCGGCAATCTCGGCGCCTTTTAGACCTGCACCTTCCGCCAGAGCGGTCAGCTTTTCGTCGGCATTTTCCGCGGTGATGTCGGATTGCGTTTCGTAGGTCTTCGAGACAAATTTCCAGAAGGCATCCGTGGACGCGCGGCCAACGCAATCGGAGTAGGCGGCACCCTTCGCCGCCCAATTGTGCATCTCCAGAGGAAAATTCTGGAAGACGAAACGAGCCGTTGGCTCTGCAGCCACGAGCGCTTCAATGGTGGGTTGCGCCGCTTTACATGCGGGACACTGCAAGTCGCCGAACTCGACGATCATGACTGGCGCGTCCTTCGGGCCGCGGGCCGGTCCGGTGACTCCTTTTTCCAGGATTTGTCTCACCGGCTCAAACGGTTTGGCGCCGAAGGGAATGATTTCACCGACAAGAGCATGCTTGCCATCCGGAGCCACGTAGAACCGGGTCAACTGCTGACCTTGCGGGCTGGCGAGAACAACGGAAACCTCAGCCAACTCCGGGACCGGCGAAGGCTTGATGCTGGTAATTTTCCAAGTCAAATCCGACTGGTAGCCAAACTGCTGATGAAGGAAAGAATCAACCGTCGCTTCTGTGGGAAGATTGCCAGCGCTATCTTTGGCTTTGGCTGAAGTAGAAGTTGTGGTCTGAGCCGCTGCCGCACCACCGGCCAGCAGAAGAATACACATCGAGGTCAGGAAACTGCGCATGGGTTCCTTTCGCATTCAGGGTCTCGGAGCTTAGGAAAACGATCTATCAGGATACTTGAAATCGGGAATTCAGGCTTCGCACTTCGCCGCGATGGGTAAACGGCGTCCGTAGCCAAAGGCTTTGGGAGAAATCTTCAGGCCGGGCGCAGCTTGTTGACGCTTGTATTCCGCGCGATCCACCATGCGAATCACCCGCCGCACGACTTCGATATCGAACCCATGATCGGCGGCGATGCGCTCCGCCGGACGGGAATCTTCGACGTAATCTTCGAGTACGGCGTCCAAAACCTCGTACGGCGGCAATGAGTCGCTGTCTTTTTGATTGGGACGCAATTCCGCGGATGGCGGCTTTTCGAGGGTAGCCTGCGGAATGACCGGGCGCCGCGAATTGACATACTCGCTGAGACGATAAACGAGAGTCTTCGGCACGTCGGAAATCACCGCCAGACCGCCGACCATGTCTCCATAAAGTGTGCAGTAGCCGACCCCCAACTCGCTCTTGTTGCCAGTAGAGAGCACGATCGCGCCGAGTTTGTTGGACAGCGCCATCAACAGCGTTCCGCGAGCGCGCGACTGAATGTTTTCCTCGGTCACGTCTTCTTTCATCCCCGTGAATACGTCGCGTAGCGTTTCGCGATACGCCTCGTAGGCGGCGTTGATAGAGAGCAACTCGAACCGGATACCGAGGTTCTTGGCCAGTGTGCGGGCGTCATCGATCGAGCCTTGCGACGAATAGGGACCGGGCATGCCGACTCCGATCACATTTTCGGGACCCACGGCGTCGGCGGCGATAACCGCGGTGAGAGCCGAATCGATGCCGCCACTCAGACCGATAATGGCCTTGCCAAAACCGCATTTTTGGATGTAGTCGCGAGTCCCGAGCACCAAGGCGGAATAGACGCTGGCCTCGTCCCCGGCAATCTGCTCATGCATGTCGCCGGACAGAGTCTGCGAGTCGAAATAGACGAGATCTTCCTCGAAGGAACGGCCCTGCGCAATCACTGCGCCTTCACGATTGAGCACGAGACTAGAGCCGTCAAACACCAGACTGTCGTTGCCGCCGACTTGGTTGACCAGCACGACGGGAACTTTGTGCTGACGGGCGATGCTGGCCAGAATGTCGCGGCGGAGTTCGCGCTTGCCGATCCAGAACGGAGACGCGGAGATATTCAGCACGAAATTTCCACCGGCTCGAATCAGCGACTCCACCGGATCCACGGCATACAACTGCCGCGGCCAGAACTTCTTGTCGTTCCAGGCATCTTCGCAGATGGTGAGGGCCATGCGATTTCCGCAGAAGGCAAATAGATCCTGACTTCTGGCAGGAGCGAAGTTGCGCATCTCGTCGAAGACGTCGTAGGTGGGCAGCAACATCTTCGACTGCTGGAACGCGACCTTGCCGTCTTTGAGCAGTGTGGCGGAATTCATGACCGCCTTGCCGGTATCGGCATGGGCAGGCGTAACCAGGCCGCAGACCACTGCGATTCCGTTGGTTTCGGCTGCAATGCGTTCGACCGTGACAGCATTGCGGGCGACGAACGAAGGCCGCTCCACAAGATCGCGTGGCGGATAGCCGCACACCGACAACTCTGGGAACAGAATCAGGCCGGCGTCAGCAGCCCGGGCGCGATGGGAGAAGTCAATAATTTTGGAGGCGTTGCCGGAGAAATCTCCGACCGTGGGATTGATTTGGCCGAGCGCAATCTTCACATAATTAGTGTAATGGTGCGCATCAGCGGGGCCAAGTGAGAACGACGGCCTGGCCCTGGCTTCGTCATATCTTCGCCTGTCCGGATATGGGAGTGAAGAGAAAGGTACCCGCAAATTAAACGGCCGGAATTTGCGAAAAAGGCGTAACATAAACGATTTGGTAACCACATTCTTTCGAGGACCCAAAATGCCCCTGCCAGTTCGTCCCCTACTAAATCGATTTTTCGTGATTATTCTCGCCCTCTTAACCATCGGCCTCACCACTTCATCAGCGCAGTCCGACAAACCTCATCCTTGGGCGAATCCCAGCCTCTCGCCTGACGATCGCGCCGCGATGGTCGTCAAAGAGATGACGCTCGACGAGAAGATAAATATGCTTCATGGAACGGGCATGGTCGGCCTGAGCCCCATGAGTCCGCTGGCCATCAAGTCAAACGGGGGAGCGGGATACGTGCCCGCCATTCCGCGCCTGGGCATTCCTGCGCTCCAGATTTCGGACGCGGCTTACGGCGTTCGGAGCAGTGGCGAGAACGGGCGCTATTCAACTGCATTGCCGGCTGATGTTGCCGGAGCGGCGAGCTGGGATCTCGATGCAGCGTACGAATATGGTGCGTTGATTGGCCGCGAGCTGCGCGCGCAGGGTTTCAACATGTCGTTGGGGGGTGGCGTCAACCTCACGCGCGAGCCACGCAACGGGCGCACGTTTGAGTATCAGGGTGAGGATCCTGTGCTTGCGGGCAAGATGGTGGGTTCCGTTATGAAGGGCCTGCAGGCACAGCATGTGATTGGCGACATCAAGCACTATGCCTTGAACGATCAGGAAAGCGGGCGCAACGCCGTCAATGTAAACATTGACAAGCGCGCGGCGCGCGAGAGCGATCTGCTGGCGTTTGAGATTGGGTTGCAGGAAACCGACATCGCGGCCGTAATGTGCTCCTACAACCGCGTGAACGGCGAATATGCCTGCGAGAACAAATACCTGCTCACGGATGTTCTGAAGAAAGACTGGAACTTCAAGGGATTCGTGCTGTCAGACTGGGGCGGGACGCACAGCGTGGAAAAGGCGTCTGCGGCAGGCCTCGACCATGAAGAGCCAGGGTGGATTTTCTACGGCGATGATTTCAAGAAGGCAGTCGAGTCGGGCAAGGTTCCGGCGTCCGAACTGGATGACCATGTGCACCGAATCTTGCGGGCGATGTTTGCCACGGGCGTGATCGATGATCCGCCGCAGAAGAGCGTGGTCGACGTTGTGGGCGGCTTCGAAGTTGCGCAGAGACTCGCCGAGCAAGGTACCGTGCTGCTGAAAAATGATCATGCGCTTCCGCTGGATGCGTCGAAGGTTCACAGCATTGCCGTGATTGGTCCGCACGCAGATGTAGGAATGATTTCGGGAGGCGGTTCGGCGCAGGTTGATCCTCCGGGGGGAAACGCGATTATGCCTCCGGGCAAAGGCCAGACACGATGGCTGGAGAAGATCTGGTTTCCGACGTCTCCCCTAAAGACGATTCGAGCGAAAGCGCCGGGAGCAAACGTTGAGTTTGATTCTGGGTCTGACCCTGCCGCAGCCGCCGCATTGGCCAAATCCTCCGATGTTGCCATCGTCTTCGCGTACCAGTGGGAAAGCGAAGGAATGGACTTGGAGAGCTTGTCTCTTCCCGAACATCAGGACGAACTGATCGCCAAAGTAGCGGCTGCGAATCCCCACACGATCATCGTGATTGAGAGCGGTGGACCCGTGACCATGCCTTGGGTCGACCAGGTCAGCGGCATTCTGGAAGCTTGGTATGGCGGCAGCCGCGGCGCGGAAGCCGTGGCCGACATCATTTTTGGCGATGTGAATCCCAGCGCGAAGTTACCGCTCACGTTCCCCAAAAGCGAAGCGGATCTGCCTCATCCCAAGGTTGTAAAACCAGGGCCCGAGTCGATTCCAAACTATATGCAGCGTGAGGTGTGGAAGCAGATCGCGGCTGGTCTCGCCCCCTTCCAGGTGTATTACAACGAAGGCGTGAAGGTCGGGTACAAGTGGTACGACGCGGAAAACAAGCCAGTACTCTTCCCGTTCGGATACGGGCTTTCTTACACGACCTACTCTTATTCGAACTTGAAGGTGATGCCAGGGAGGAGCCCTCGCGTGACTTTCACCGTCACCAACACTGGAAACCGCGCTGGAGCGGAAGTTGCCGAAGTGTATGCTTCCCTTCCGGCCGCTGCCGCAGAGCCCCCGAAGCGACTGGTGGGCTTCAGCAAAGTCAAACTCAACGCAGGAGAAAGCAAGGAAGTTTCAGTCGACGTGGATCCGAAGTTCCTCTCGATCTTCAACGTCGAGAAGAACGGCTGGCAGTTGCTTCCAGGGGACTACGGATTCATGGTCGGCGGATCATCTCAGAACTTACCGCTGAAACAGTCCATTAACTTGAAATAGACAGCTCCCCTACAGGTGTCTCGGCGGGCCAGACGCCCGCCGGGACGGCGGCGCTACTCAGATCCGGCGGGAAAAACGGTGTGGTTGGGTGTCGGCATCGGCGCCGTTCCCTTCTGATCCTGCCACAAAACCTGATTCAGGCGCGTCGCGCCCGCAGCATCAGGACGAGAGAAATCCATTTTCTGGGAAAGCTGCGCCCCCGGGGCTTCGCGACGGTTGGTCTCATAAATCAGACCATTCTTCAGGTTGCGATAGTCCGCCTTGTAAGGTGGCTGGTCTCCGGGCCCAGAAAACAGTCGCCCCATCACTGGTGCGTAGGCATCATTCTGATTCATGGGCGGAAGATCGAGCAGAGTTTCCATGGTGTGGATCACATTGACCGTCGTGTAGAAACGGTGCTCGACGTTGGGCTGGGCTGCGGACCCCGGTGAATACTTGCTGATGACAAACGCAATCGAACGGTGCGCATCGACGTGATCCGCTCCGTCTTGTGCGTCATCTTCCAGTACGAAAATCGCGGTGTCATCCCAGTAGCCGCTGTAAGAAACGGCATCGACCACGCGACCCAGCGCCAGATCGTTGTCGGCAACTGATGCTGCGGGACGCGGCAGGTTCGGACGCGTGCCTCCCGTGTGGTCGTCGGGAAGGTAAAGCAGCACAAATGTGGGCATCTCAAACTCAGGGCCCTCGTGCGCGTCGCGCGCGCGGACGTAAGCGCCGAATTCGTTCATAAACTCGTCGACGCGGAGCTGGTCGGGATAGTCGGTATTGAAGTCTGGATAGAGCGGGTCAAAGTGCTCGCGCAAGACGGCTTTGGTGGGCTTCACCTCGCTGAACAGCGGCACGGCCCACGGCCAAGGGCTCGGCCCAGCATGCGGATCGCCGACATTCGGCTCAAGCGTGCCACCCTGTTGTACGTCGGTTCGCGGGCAAGGCGCTTCGTCAGGAGATGGAGTTCCCTGCTTCGGAGTGGCGGCTTTCCGCTTCACGTTGCACCAGACTGCGATCACGAATTCACCGTAGTCTCGAAAGCTGACGTGGTTCCGGACGAGGTTGTCCCAGAGAAATCCGGTGGCCGGGTCATCGACATCGGGCTGATTATGCTCGAGAGGATATTCATCGGCCACCTGACCCTGGAAATCGTAGGTGCGTTCCTTGCCCCTGTAGGCGATCTGCCAGGTCTTTTCGTTGTAATCCGAGGTGATTGCGGCGGTGGACCAGAGATGTCCGTCACCCGAGACTTCCCCGCTGTCATAGAAATTGTCGAGGATACCGAACTGCAGGGCTAGCTTATGTTCGTTGGGCGTGATGTCCGCGCCGTACATGGTGAGCGAAGGATCTCCGTCGCCGACCTTGAGGTCTCCGAGAATCTGATCGAAGGTGCGGTTTTCTTTGATGACGTAGATGACGTGCTTGATGGGATTCTGGCCCGAAGTAAAAGCGATGGTGCCGGGATCGCCATGGAATAGGTTGTCGCGTTCGACCATCTGGGTGTACTCGGGCAGCTTGCTGATCGTGGAGGGAATATTCAGTCGCGCGATCGATCCCTTGAGGAGCGTGGGAATGTAGGGATGCTGTTTGTGCTTGGTCTCGTACACTGTCTTTCCCATGTCTTTGTTCGCTCGCGAGCCTTCGCCTTTGGCGGTGGCGATTAGGAGATCATCGCCATGGACGGCCAGAGCGCTGGGGTACCAGTCGGTGGGGATGAAACCGACTGGCTCCTGCGAGATCTGAACGTTCGAAGTGGCTATGGGTTGAGACAGATCGAAGACTGCGATCGCATCCAAAGACGAATCCGCAGCGAACAAATACGCATTGTCGGAAGACAGTGCCAGCGCCGTGGGATAACTCCCGGCATATTTCTGCGCGGGTGCTGAGGTCGAGAAGAAGCGCGAGACTTCTCCTGACGCAGAGTTAACGGCCGCCACCAGATCGGAGTTGGAAAGCGCCACGTAAAGCGTTTTCTCGTCCGGGCTCAACATCATTGCGGTCGGATGCGAACCCGGCTTGAGCGGATGTTCGGACTGTTTAAGTGGGATCCACTTCGCAACACTCTTGCCGGTCAGGTCGAGTTCCGCCACCTGAGAGGCGTTCCACAAACTGCACCAGGCGCGGCGGCCATCGTGGGTTGCCACGCACGTGTACGGGAACGACGACGGCACCAGGTCGCTGGTTGTCAGGTCAAACGATTGAAGAATCTTTCCCGTCGCAACATCGAGCAGGACCGCGTTGTCCGAGAGATTGTTAGTGATCAGCAGCTTCTCCCGGCCTCCGTCAACGATCACGGTCAGACCGGCTGGATACGGAATCGCCGTATGAGCCGGAGCCTTAAGTCCAACTGCAAGTTTCTTCCCTGTCGATAGCGGTTGGAGCGGGATTTGGATAAATCTCTCGGGCGTCACCTTGCCTTCTGCAAAGCGGTAAATGGCAATCCCGTTTCCAGTGTTTCCGGGCTTGGCTCCGGTCGGATCCGTCAGCGATCCGACCGACGCATAGAGATGCCTACCGTCGGAACTGAATGCCAATCCCAAGAAATAGCTTTGAAAGGAGGTGTCGCTAAGCCGAGCGTCGGGATATTCAACGATCTTGTTGCTTTTGAGATCGAGCACCGAGATCGACTGATGCGCGAGGGCTTCCTGCGTGCCATAGCCGTCATTGAGCAACGCGGCATAGTGTCCGCCGGGGCTTACCACCATGGTGGCCGGAAAGCTGTTGGTGCTGCCGATGCGGCCGGGCGAAGGCGCAGTCAGCATCTTGCTGGTGGGAAGCATGATCGGAGGACGATCGGTAGAGGGAGACTGCGCGAGAACGGACGTGCAGAGCACGACATAGATCGAAAGACGGCAGGACCAGAGAATCACGGCGCCTCCGAGGTGTTGGAGTCAGAAATGAATGAAGTGATGAGCGTAATTCAATGCAGCATGGATGGTCAAAGCTCGCATGAGTATGTGGCCGGTATCGAGCTCCGATCGACGGGACAGCCGAAAGCGGCTATCCTACAAGTTCACAATCCTGAAGCCCGAGACGTCGGCTGTCCTGATGCCGGAGCTTCGGACTCTTCGGCGTGGACGTTGTGACGGACATCAGCACCCTGCACCCAGAAGATGACGTCCTCGGCAATGTTCGTGGCGTGATCGGCCACGCGCTCCAGATTGCGAGCGACGAGCAGCGCATCGAGAGCCTGCCGCACGAATTCCGGGCGATCGTTCATGGTCTTCACTAGCTGAATGAAGGCTTCGTCGCGCATGCGATCGATCACGCTGTCCATTTCGAGTACCGCCTGAGCCAGTTCGGCCTTGCCTTCGATGAACGATTCCAGCGCACGGCGGACCATGGCGCTGACGGCCGCGCCCATGCGCGCAATGTCCACGGGCAGGTCGGCTGCGGGCAACTCGACCATGTCCATTACGCGCTCGGCGATGTTGACCGCCTGATCGCCCACGCGTTCGAGATCGGAGTTAATCTTGGTGACGGCCAGGATGAATCGCAGATCGACCGCCATCGGCTGCTGCATCGCCAGAAGATCGAACGCGGCCTCATCGATTTCGCGTTCGGCCGTGTTGATCAGGCCTTCGCCCTCAAGCACCATCTGGCACCGCGTGAGGTCGCGCTCCACATAAGCCTGGCGGGCGCGATCCACCGCCTGCTCCGCGAGTCCTCCCATGCGAAGCAACCGCTGCCGCAGATCGTCGAGCCCTTGCTGAAAGCGCGTACGCATTTATCGGAACCTTCCCCCGTGCAAATCTAGCTTATCCAAATCTGCCAGTGATGTAGTCTTCGGTCTTTTTGTCGGACGGCTTGGTGAAAATCTTTTCCGTCTTGTCGAACTCAATCAACTTGCCCAGCAGGAAGAAGCCCGTGAACTCGGCCACGCGCGCCGCCTGCTGCATATTGTGAGTCACAATTACGATGGTATACCGCTCTTTCAGCTGGAAGATCAACTCTTCAATCTTTCCCGTCGAGATGGGATCGAGCGCCGAGCAAGGCTCGTCCATCAGCAGCACCTCGGGTTCGACCGCCAGGGCCCGCGCGATGCAGAGACGCTGCTGCTGGCCGCCGGAGAGGCTGGCGCCGGACTTCTTGTGCACGTTATCTTTTACTTCGTCCCAGAGGGCAGATACCTCCAGCGAGTGCTTCACAATCTCGTCAAGTTTGCGCCGGTCGTGGAATCCGTTCAGTTTCAAACCTGAGGCAACATTGTCATAAATCGACATGGTCGGAAACGGATTCGCTTTCTGAAACACCATTCCGACGCGGCGGCGCAGTTGAGTCGCCGAGGTTCCGTTGTAGGCGTCGATCTCGCCGATGCGTACGCGCCCTTCGACGCGTGCTTCGGGAATGGTCTCGTGCATGCGATTGATGCAGCGGATGAACGTTGATTTGCCGCATCCCGACGGGCCAATCAGCGCCGTAGCATGGTTTGCAGCCACTTTGAGATTGATGTCGTATAACGCCTGGCCTTTGCCGTACCAGGCGTTCAGGCTTTCGACTTGGATTCCGACACCCATAAAATTGTTATGCCGCTCCAAACGTACCACGCCGCACTGCATACCGCACGGCTGCAACTGAACCCACGATCAGAAGGATCAGGATGAACGAGCCCGCCCATGCCTGACGATGCCAGTCATCATAGGGGGAATTCGCGTAGACGTAAATCTGAAGCGGCAGAGCGGCCGTCGGTTGGTCGTAATGCACGTTCCAAAACGTGTTACCCAGAGCCGTGAACAGCAACGGTGCGGTTTCGCCGGCGACTCGGGCAAAAGCCAGCATGATTCCGGTGATTACACCAGAGGTAGCGGTCCGGAGAGTAATGGAAAGGGTCGTCCGCCAGCGCGGAACGCCGAGTCCATATGCGGCTTCGCGAAGAGCTTGCGGCACGAGCAGCAGCATTTCTTCCGTGGTCCGGCAGATGGTGGGAACCATCATGATGGCGAGAGCGACTCCGCCTGCGAGCGCGGAAAATCCGTGACCACGAACGAGGATGCCCCACGCGACAATGCCAATCACAATGGACGGCACTCCGTTCAATACATCCGCCGTGAAGCGAATTGCGGCTCCGAAACGATTCCGTCCAAACTCTGCAAGGTAGATGCCGGCACCGATGCCAAACGGAACGCCGATGATGCTAGCAATTCCGAGAATGAGCACCGAACCGACGATGGCGTTCGCCATGCCGCCACCGGCTTCGCCCACGGGCTTGGGAGTTTGGGTTAGGAACGCCCAGTTGATCGAGCCTAGTCCGCGGTAGACGAGGTAACCGAAGATAGCCACCAGCGGTGCCAGAACGAGTACGACCGTTAAGACCGCTGCTCCGGTCATGACGTGGTCGGTGACGCGTCGGCGCCAGCTGATCGATGGCTCAACTTGTCGGGAGGAAGGACCGTCAGTCATGTCAGGCCTGTCCCCTCGCAGGCTGCCCACGCGTCACAGTCCATACCAGAAGCTGGGCCAGCGCATTCACGATGATCGTCACAATGAACAATGCTAAACCGATCTCGACCAGGGCTGAAAGATAGGTATCGCCGGTCGCTTCGCTAAACTCATTGGCGAGGACGCTGGCCATGGTGTATCCGGGTGCGAAGAGAGATTTCGCGATCTCCGGACGGTTGCCAATCACCATGGTTACCGCCATGGTTTCTCCGAGAGCCCGGCCGAGACCAAGAATGATGCCGCCGACAATTCCCGCACGCGCGTTGCGCAGCACGCCGACCCGTATCATCTCCCAGCGCGTCGCACCCAAGGCCAGGACCCCCTCGCGTTGGTGTTGCGGAACAACCATCAAAACTTCTCGTGTGATCGAAGAGATGATGGGGATGATCATGATGGCTAGGATGATGCCCGCAGCGAGCATTCCGATTCCGTAGGGAGCACCTTCAAACAGGCCGGTCCATCCGAAAGTCTTTCCCAGAAAAGGCTCGACATATCCGCTTAAGAGGGGCACCAGGACGAACATGGCCCACAGCCCATAAATCACGCTGGGAATCGCGGCTAACAATTCCACGAAGAATGAAAGCGGCCCGCGCAGCGCCTTGGGGCACATCTCCGTAGTAAAAACCGCAACACCTACGGCGAGTGGAACCGCGATGACAAGCGCCACCAGAGACGAAACCAATGTCCCGTAAATAAACGGGAGAGCGCCGAATTGTTCTGCGACGGGATCCCAGTCGCTGACACCGAAGAACTTGAACCCAAATGCGTGCCAAGATAAACGCGAACCTGACACCAGTTCGTAAACAATGAGGACCAACACCCCGAGCACTGCCAATCCGCAAAGAGTCATCGCGGATGTGAAAATGCGATCGGGAACCTCGCCGCCGGAAGCCTGCAGCAATGGGGCTGGCCGGTGCTCCGATACCGATGTAACCTTTGTCCCTTCAACGGGTTGCGGTCCGGGCATATCTGGCCGAGGTAAAGCAGAATTGGCCATTCGTGTTAACCGTAGCAGAGACGTGTTACAAAGGTGTTAAAATTGGTTCAGCTTTTCCGCTGTCGTGGAAACCACCAGTCAACCCTGAATCGCTACTGCTGTCTGTGGGTGAGATTTTGCATTCGGGACGTATAGATCCTCCCGGGTCCCAGGATTCATTTCTTATGTCAATTGCAACTGAACGTGGCCAGCTTGCGTTCCGGAAGACGGAGCGGGCACTGCTGAAACTTGCTTCTGCACAGGATGCAGAGAAAGTCCATGCCTTTCGCACGAGCAGCCGCCGGTTGCAGACTCTTCTTGAAGACATTCTTTCTGACCGGGACCGCAACCAAGAGAAGCTCATCAAAATACTGGACCGACTACACAGGCGTACTGGCAAGGTGCGAGATCTCGATGTGCAACTTGCCGCGCTGCGAAGCCTGAAGGTTCCGCAGGAGCCGCGCCGTAAGACTCAGCTGACGCATCGCCTGATTGAACTTCGCGCAAAGCATGAGAAAAAGATCCGGAAACTCCTGGATCGAAAAACGATCCAGGAGATTCGCAAACGACTCAGGCGATCGGTAAAGGAATTGAAGTTTGAGGGCAGCCGCGATCCTCTGACGGTCGCGCGGACGATGGTGTCAGAGTTGGCGCGGCCGACAGGTCCGATCAGCGAGGAACTACTGCACCACTACCGCGCGGTTGTGAAGCGCGCGCGCTACGCGGTCGAATTAGCTCCAAAATCGACAGAAGCTACGCAGTTCGCCGCTCAACTGAAGCGGCTACAGGATGCCTTCGGCAACTGGCACGATTGGCTGACTCTCACGCAGACCGCTGCCAAGCGGCTGGGCAGTGTCAACCAATCGTCGCTCGTCGCTGTGCTCCACAACGTGACGGGAGGTAAATTCCGCCAGGCCATCGCCGCCCTTTCAACTTCGCCCGCCATCCAAAATACGTCAAAACCTGCCGCTGCCGGCTCGGAACAACCGCGCAAACTGAGCGCGAAGGGTCCGACGCTCGTGGAAAAGACCGACACAGCAGCGTAGATTCGTTCCCGCGGTCCGACTCCCATCCATGCACTCCGAACTTCGGTGACGATCCGGCGGTGTACACTGTGAGGCTTCCCCATGCCCACGTTCGCGGCGGTCGATATCGGCTCGAATTCGGTCCGGCTGAAGATTGCACGGCTGCACGCCGGGCGCCTAAGCGCCCTCCACGAAGACCGTGAAGTCACTCGTCTTGGGGAAGGTGTATTTGGCTCTGGTTTTCTTACCCCTGAATCGATGGCCGAAACCGTGAAAGTTCTGCGGCGGTTCCATCGCGCTACCCAGCAGATCGTGACCGACAGCGTGCGGGTGGTTGCGACCAGCGCTTTGCGCGATGCGCGCAATTCGCAGGCATTCCTGGAATGGGTTCGATCGGCCACGGGCTGGAGAGTCGAGATCATCTCCGGTGTGGAAGAGGCGCGGCTGATTCACCTTGGCCTGGTGTCGAGCCCGCGGGTGGATCGCTCGCCGACGCTAATGATGGATCTCGGGGGTGGAAGTTGCGAACTCACGATCACCCAAGGGGGGCACATTCGCGACGCGGTAAGCCTTCCTCTCGGTGCAGTTCGTCTGACCAATGAATTTCTGCGTCACGATCCCACGCGTAAGGGCGAACTGAAGCGTTTGCGCGGCTTTGTGACGCGCGAGGTCAATCGCATCACCGACCGTATCGCGAGTGCCAAGGTGAAGAATGTCATTGCGACGTCCGGCACAGCCGCCGCGCTGGCGGCAGTTGCCAGCCACCTGCGCGGTGGTGCGGGCCGTCAGCGCCTCGTTGTTTCGCGCGCCGAGATGAGCCGGATCGCCAAGCGCCTGGCACGATTGCCGGTGGCGGAACGCCGCAAGATCGAAGGCATCGGCCCGCGGCGGGCGGAAATCATTGTTGCTGGCGCCACGGTCTATCACGAACTGGTGGAGCGCCTGCGCCTCAAAGGCTTCCGTTATTCGCCGCTTGGCCTGCGCGACGGAATCCTCGCTCAGATGGCCGCGGATTATGATCGCAGTACGCGGTCTGGACGCCAGATCGAATCCGAGCGCTGGGAATCGATCATGAAAGCGGTTGACCATTATCATGTCGATCGCAAGCATGCGTTGGATGTCCGCGACGCGGCCACGTTCTTGTTCTTAGGATTGCGCACGGTCCACCAATTGGCGCCGGAATATCGTGAGTGGCTTTCGGCGGCCGCCATGCTCTATGAAGTCGGCGACTACGTAAACCGGAACGGCCGCCATCGTCATACCAACTACATCATTTCGAACTCCGAGATCCTGGGTTACACACCACAGCAGCGTCGTCTCATCGCCGCCATTGCGCGTTATCTGGGAAAGTCACGGCCGACCATGGAAGATGGACCCATGAAAGTAGTCGATCCCGGCGACCGCGACAACGTGCAGAAGGCTATTCTCCTGCTGCGTCTGGCGCGAGCCCTGAACCTGGGCCGCAGCCGCGCTGTGGAAAGGGTGCGCATCGCAGTCCGCTCGGCGGAGGTCAAGCTGACGCTCGTGCCGCGGCGCCGAATGGGAGTGGACCTGGAACTCTGGGCGATTGAAAAAGAGCGGGATTATTTCCGGGAAGTATTCGGACGCGAACTCTCGACGGCCGTCTCGTAAAGTGTTCGAAGAACCTTCGGAGTGACGCACCATTGGAGCGTCCCGGAAGCGCGGCGCATTTCGACTTTCGCGACCGCACCCTTTTTCAGCTCGATCGAAGCTTCGCAGCCAGAATCGCTGATCACAGCTCCCAGAAACTGGCTCAGGTTGGGATTGTGCCCCACCACCATAATGGCTTCCTGGCGGGAACACTTTTCCAGCAGTTTGCGGAAGTCGGCGAGACCGGCCTCGGGGCGCAATCCCGTATCCATCTGCAGCTTACCTTCGTAGCCTAACTCGTTGCCGACGAGCGACGCAGTTTGTGTGCAGCGCTTCAGCGGACTGGAGATGATCGCATCCACCTGAACGTCCAGAGCCGCCAATGCGCGCCCAATATAACCGCATTGCTCGATGCCCTCTTTGTCCAGGGCGCGTTTCTCGTCTTTCTTTGGGTTGACGAAATGTTCACCGGCGCTCGCATGGCGCAAAAAGTAGAGGATCATTGTAGATTCTTATGCCCTTCCCACTACCACTCTACGCTTTCTCGCGGCTACAGGAGAGGATGGAACCGCGGATGCCTTCCCTTCCGCAACTCCGATCAGGAAGTCTTGCGCGCTGAAGGCAGCGGCGCCAATCGGTGGACGGCGATTCCGCGTGCCGTGCAAAGGCTGCCATGCGCGAATATAGGAAGCGTCGTTCAGCAGGATTCGGGCCTTGCGGTTGTCCGCCAGGTAGGCGTCGAGGATTTCGTGACGCACCCGCTGCCGCAGCATCTCGTCGCGCAACGGCACCAGAACTTCGACGCGTTCATATAGGTTGCGCGGCATCCAGTCGGCACTGCCCATATAGATTTCTTCTTCGCCGCCGTTCGCAAAGTAGAAGATGCGGCTGTGTTCGAGAAAGCGCCCGACAATGCTGCGCACGCGGATACGATCGCTAACTCCGCGTACGCCTGGGCGGAGGGCACAGATCCCGCGCACCAAGAGATCGATTTCCACTCCGGCTTGGGATGCTCGATACAGTGCCTGGATGACGGTCTTATCGAGCAGCGCATTCATCTTAGCGATGATGCGAGCATCTTTCCCCTGCCGAGCATGCTCCGCTTCACGCTCGATTAACGCAACGCATTTCTCTGCCAGATCCAGGGGGGCGACCAGCAGTGGCTCGTAGCTTGGGTTCTCGGCGTAGGCAGTCAGAAAGCTGAAAACATCGTGGACCGCGCGCGTGATCTCAGGATTCGCGGTGAACAGGCTCAGATCTGTGTAGATGCGTGCCGTTGTCGCGTTGTAATTCCCTGTGCCGATGTGGGTATAGCTACGGGTTACTCCATCGGGATCGCGCCGTACCAGCAATGACAACTTGCAGTGAGTCTTCAAGCCGACGAGGCCGTGAAAGACTTGAACTCCCGCGTCTTCCAGGTCGCGAGCCCAGCGTATGTTTGAAGCCTCGTCGAAGCGCGCTTTCAATTCCACAACCGCAGTTACCTCCTTGCGAGAGGCAGCGTCCATAAGTGAGGGCACGATCAACGAATGTTCACTGGTGCGGTACAAGGTTTGCTTGATAGAGAGAACGTTGTCATCTTTCGCGGCGGACTCGATAAACGAAATCACTGCATCGTAAGAGTCGTAGGGATGATGCAGCAGAATGTCGTGCGCGCGGAGTTCCTCAAACAAGTCCTTCGACTTCGACGTCAACCGCAGTTCGCGCGGAAAAAACGAGCGGTACTTGAGGTCGGGACGCTTCACCTGCTCGTAGACGTTGAACAAACGCGAAAGATTCACCGGACCGTTGACTGGAAAGACCTGCCACGGATCCAGTTCGAACACCGAGCGCAATCGGTCGATAATTTCCGGATCGGCGTCCGCCTCGATCTCCATGCGCACGGCATCGCCCTTGCGGCGGTTATGGAGTTCCGCGCGCACCGACTCCAAAAGGCTGCGCGCCTCCTCTTCCGCCAAGTAGAGATTGCTGTTACGAGTCACGCGGAACGGCGCGGAAGATACTATGTCGTAGCCGCGATACATGCGGACGGCGTGATGCGCAACGAGATCCGCCAGAAAAATGAAATCGTCAGTACCCTCAGACGGCAGACGTACTAAACGCGGCAGCGCCCGCGGAACCGACACCACCCCTGTATATGTGAGAGCCGATCGCCGGCGGCGGCGCAGCAGGAATCCCAGGCACAACGCCTTGTTGATGACTCGCGGAAACGGATGCGCTGGATCGACGGTGACCGGGGTTAACAGAGGATCCAGTTCCTTCTCGCAGTATTCATCGACGAAGCGCAACGCCTCGGAATCCAATTCGTGCAAACCTAGTACGCGTATTCCATTCTCAGACAGCGCTGGACGGAGCCGCGCGTTCCAGCAGTCGTATTGATCGTCTACGAATTCGTGGGTCAGTGTGTTTAGCGCATCCCGTTTTTCGGTCAGAGTCAGGCCGTCGGGACCCGCCTCGTTGTAGCCGTCTTCAATCTGCTGCATCATCGCGGCTACACGGACTTCAAAAAACTCGTCCAGATTGCTTGCCGAGATGGAGAGAAACTTCAGTCGCTCGAGGAGTGGACCGCCTTCGTCCTCCGCCTCTTCGAGGACGCGGCGGTTGAACGCGAGCCAGGAAGTATCTCGGTTCAAGAAATACTGGGGATTGTCGAGCGAAATGCGAGCCATGGCGAAAACGCTGACAGCTTCTTTGCTGTTACTTCTTTCTCTACCTAACCGAAATCCATCCAGAATGCGCTGGATGGAAGAACGGGACCACTAGTATAAAGCATCAGGCTGATCCCCTGCAGGTGCCGAATCAAGCCGGACACCTTCCGGTTTTCACGTGATAGGCGGAAACAAAAGACCGGCACATGAACAGAAATGCTCTGTCCAAGTGCCGGCTTGTCTGCTAATCCGTACTGTTCTACGGCAGGTAATAACGGAACGACGTAAAGATCATGTTGTCGATTCCGTGCGGCGAGTTGGGCGACGATGAGCCAGACCATGCGTTACGGGTCACATAAGAGTACTGTGGACCGAACTGAATCCTGCCGCGATTCACTTTCTCCTTCGAACCGTCGTAGATGCGGTACCAGAAGCCCGCCGTGCCCTCGATCAGGACGCGGGTATCGGCAGTGCAATTCGACAGGCCTCCGGGGAGGAACCCGCCCGAACCCGGACCGGTCTCGGTGAAGCAGCCCGTATTGTTGAAATGCGGCGAGCCGTACCCAACGTACTTGCCGGTGATGGGATCATAGCCAGCCGCACGGCTGTCATACTCGGCTCCCGCGTTCAGATAAACATCGAGTTTCTGACCGTGCCACTCGAGAGTGGTCAGTCCTTGAAGGCTGCGAATGAGATCGAGGGTGCCGTCGGCGCGCGCCGATGCATCGGCAAGCCCGCCAGTGCCGTAGCGGGAGACTCCGCTGCCGCCCAGTGCGTGCAATCCGAAATCGATGCGCTTCTGGTCAAACGACCAGCGTGCATTGCCGCCGAATCCGCCGCCGTTCTTGGATGTATTGAAAGCCCCCGAAGCGTTGGGGCCGGTACCAGTTCCGCAAGGAGTGGTCGTGCTTACGTCCTCGCAGGGGAATACGCGATCGCGGAAGCGGGTAAAAACACCGAAGACCTCATAGTGGCCGATGCCTGGCTCGAAGGCTGCTTTCGCAATGATGTCAGGCGAAGGATTGAAGGAATAGTTGGCCGCCGCAGAGCAGGTCGTCGTAGCGGCTAGGGTTGTGCTGTTGACGCTCGTCGAACACGCCGTAACCGCTCCATTGTAGAGACCACCACCCGCACCGGGCGAGCCGATGAGGAAGTTGGAGGCGTTGCCATGGCTGGTCAGGGTTTCTTGCGAATTCTCAACCGAGAGTCCGAGCCAAACCTTGTTGTCGAAGTTCTTCACCAGGCGCAAACCATACTGTCGCGCCCAACTGAAGCCGATGGTGTATTGCGGATCGATGGTCATAGGAGTAGCTTCGGTCCGGTTGTCCATACCGTGCTTGGTTTCCGTTACCAAACTCCACATCTGCCCACCGGTCACGCTCCAGCCATTGTCGAATGCGGCCTGGCCCCAGACCTGCCGCTGCCGGAGAGAGTAGCTGTTGCTTTGATTGTTGTTCGAGGTAACAGCAGCCGAAAGGAAGTCTGTTTCGTAGTAGCCAGATAGCTTGGCACTCTTCAGTCGACCTTCGACAAGCATGGAGATTCGCGATTGGCGTCCGGAACCGAAGAACTCCGACACGTTGCTCTGTGAGGCGCCAGGCATGGTCAGACTGTTAAACGGAGTATTGATGTCCGCTGCGAGAGCGCGTGAACGCCAGACAGTTTCAGCCGCCAGGAAGCCGCCGGGCGTAATGGTGACGCCTTTCACGTGAATCGCCGTCGGAGGCTCAGAAATCGTCTTCTGCGTCTCCTGAAGGCTGACGACAGTACTGGCCACGTTCGTCTGCAGGTCAGCCACGTTCCCTTTCAGTTCGGAGACAGCTTGCTGATCCTTGTTGGACTGCGCCTGAACCGCATCCGCCTTGCTTGCAGCATCACTAGCGGAGGACTGAGCCTGTTGGACAACCTGATCCCTGCTTCTCAACTCATCCCGCAGTTGCTGGATCTGTTTTTGCTGCTGGGCGAGCGCCGCCTGCTGGGCGGCAATTGCATCTTTCAGGGCCTGCACATCGGCCACCGTTACAGTGGTCGACTTCTTCGATTTGGGCGGCGTACTGGTCTGTGCAACCAGCCCGGTCGCCAGAAATAATATTAGACACACGTGCCACGCAGACTTCATTGTTCTCTCCTTTTGGGTCCTGCGAAGACTAAAAGTTTCCCGCGTTCGCGGGATTCTAGTTGACCTGCTTGATCGCATCCTTCACCTTTGCCGCGACATTATCCGGCAAAGGGGCATAGGCCAGCGAGGACGTCATCTTCTGTCCGTCCGTGACCATCCAGTTCAGAAAGTCGGCCAGCATTTTGCCCTTCGCTGGATCTTTGGACTTGGCCGGAATCAACAACCAGGTAAAGCTGGAAATGGGATAGGCATCCTTGCCCGGAGCGTTGGTGATCGACACGCGGAAGTCGGCCGGCATTTTTGGTGCCGAGGCGGCTGCGGCCGTCACACTCTCCAGAGATGCTTTCACGAATGTGCCAGCGGAATTTCGCACGCTGCCAAAGGTAATATTGTTCTGCACAGCGTAGATCAGCTCGACGTAACCGATCGAACCAGACAACTGTCGCAGCGATCCGGCCACGCCCTCGTTCCCTTTCTGCCCCAGTCCAACCGGCCATTTCACTGAGGTATCGGCGCCCACCTGACTTTTCCACTCCGGGCTGATCTTGGAAAGGTAATCGGTCCAGATGAAGGTGGTCCCGCTGCCGTCGGAACGGTGCACGACGATGATCTCCTTGTCGGGGAACGTGACTCCCGGATTTACTGAAGTGATCGCCTTATCATTCCATTTGGAGATCTTGCCGAGAAAAATCCCCGCCAGCGCCTCCGGGGTAAACTTCACTTCGCCGGTCACTCCGGGAATGTTGTAGGCCGGAACGTCGGCGCCCAAAACGGTAGGGATATTCAGGATCTTGCTTTTCGCATCCTGCAGTTGCTTGTCAGTCATCGGCATATCGCTGGCGCCGAAATCCACGGTGCCGGATGTTACTTGGCGGATTCCGCCGCCGCTGCCAATCGACTGATAGTTGATCTCTACGTTCGAATGACTCTTGTGGTACTCGCTGAACCACTTGGAATAGATCGGATAGGGGAATGTGGCGCCTGCTCCGGTGAGCGTGGTCTGCGCCATCAGAGGCAAGGCCAGAAAGACACACACCAACAGAACGATTTTGCGCATCAAAATGAATCCTCCTTGGAGTTATATGTCCCCGTTCTAGCGGCGCAGTGTTACAGGACGGTTACAAACGGGTGAATTTCTGATGAATGCGCCTGCCTCGATTGAGTGGAAAAGCTGTGGAAGAAATGGACTGACGGAACGAGCGATTTCTGCGCTTCTAATGTCAACCCTGCAAACCACTGATCGCGCGCGGAAAGAATGTTCTTGCGGGGAATTCTTGCCGCAAGCGTGAGCAATTCCAAAACCTGCGAGTTATTCTTCTCTGGCACGTATGCAGTTGCGAGCAGTCCTCGAGCGAACGGCGCAAGATTGCGTCCGTTCTCCGCTGTAGTCTGCGGGTCAGCAATTGGGCCGGCTTCTTCGCAGGCGCATCCGAGAAATCAAGTTGTGGAGCCCGGGAAAACCAGGATCGAGAGGGTTCTAAGCGCCGCCCTGGATAAAATCCACGGATGCTACGTTCACGCATACGGCGCAAGCCAGCCACGGGGCTGTTACTATTCTCCACACTCGTGCATCCTATTTTGAACATATTGCGTTTGTATTGCCTGAGATCGACGATCTTCTTATCGACGATTTCTGTTTGGTTGCAGTTTACATCGATCCGAACTGCACTCCATTTGATGTCGTCTGCCGCGGAAACAAAGTCCTGCCTGGTAACAAATTTGTCAATTCCGCCGAGGAGAGGCGTTTTGGTCCGAGGATAACACTGGTCATGACCGATTCCACGACACGCTATGCCCCGGGCTGGCCGGGGATCCCGCCTCGCTGGACCTCCAGCGTCAAAATAGGCGTTGGGACTGCCCTCAACCAGCACAGCAAGGTCTGGTTCACGCTCAGTCACGGCATCCTCAACGAGGTCTATTTTCCGAGAGTCGATCAGGCATGCACACGCGACATGGGATTCATCGTTACCAGCGGCCGGGACTTTTTCTCCGAAGAAAAGCGCCACTGCAGGTTCGAAAACGTTCCCTTTGAGCCAGGAATTCCGGCCTTCGAGCTGACCAATACTTGCAATAGTGGGCGATATCGTATTCGCAAAGAGGTTCTGACTGACCCCTACCGCAACGTTGTCCTGCAGAAGGTGCGGTTCGAGCCTCTGCAAGGAAAACTCTCGGACTACCATCTCTATGCCCTGCTCTCGCCGCATCTGGCCAACTGTGGAAACGGCAATACCGGCTGGATCGGCGACTATAAGGGTTATCCCATGTTCTTTGCCGAACACCACGGCGCCACCTTGTCGTTTGCAGCGTCGACACCGTGGAAAAAAACTTCAGTCGGATTCGTCGGCGCTTCTGATGGCTGGCAGGACCTGTCGGAGCATTTCCAGATGGAGTGGGAGTACCAGCGAGCGGAAAACGGCAATATCGCTTTTACCGGTGAGATTGACCTCGCGGCTTGTAATGGAGAATTCATTCTCGCACTGGGGTTCGGCTTAATCTGGACGGAGGCTGGACAGCAGGCGCGATCCACACTTTTCGAGGATTATGCCGAGACGCGGCAGCATTACGTCTTGCAATGGAAAAACTGGCAAGACAGTTTGCTCAAACTCGACGAACCGCTACGCCAACGCGATCTGTATCGGTCATCGACCGCGGTACTTCGCACCCACGAGTCGAAAGACTTCCTGGGTGGGATTATAGCCAGCCTCTCGATTCCGTGGGGGTTTAACAAGGGCGACGAGGATCTCGGTGGATACCATCTGGTCTGGCCACGCGATCTGGTCGAAACCGCCGGCGCCCTTCTGGCAGCCGGAGCGGTGACCGATGCGATTCGAGTTTTGCGTTATCTGGAAGCCACGCAGGAGAGCGAGGGCAACTGGGCACAGAATCTATGGCTCGACGGGCGTCCCTACTGGAGCGGCATTCAGATGGACGAGACTGCATTTCCGATTCTGCTGATCGATCTTCTTCGCAGAGAGGCTCCGACCGCCTTGGGCAAGCTCGAGCGCTGGTGGCCGATGGTACGCAACGCCGTCAGCTTTATTCTGCGCAACGGTCCGGTCACACAGCAGGACCGGTGGGAGGAGGATGCAGGCTACTCACCTTTCACGCTGGCAGCCGAGATCGCCTCTTTACTGGCGGCAGCCGATATTGCCGACCTAACGGGGCACAGCGAACAGGCCACGACCATCCGGGACACGGCGGACGCATGGAATGACAACATCGAGCGCTGGACTTACGCGACGGGCGGCGACTTGGCGCAGCAACTCGGAATTGACGGCTACTACGTCCGTATCGCGCCTCCCGATATGGACGGAGCCGCATCGCCGACGCAAGGCTTTGTCCCCATCAAGAATCGCGCGCCCGGACAGGACGGCGAGCGCGCTTACCACATCATCAGTCCCGATGCGCTGGCACTGGTGCGCTTTGGACTACGCGCGCCCGACGATCCCCGCATTTTGAACACACTTCGCGCGATCGATGCACTCTTGTCGGTCGAACTGCCCCAGGGTCCTTGCTGGTATCGCTACAACGGAGATGGGTACGGCGAACATAAGGATGGATCTGCCTTCGATGGCACTGGAATCGGCCGTCCATGGCCGTTGCTCGCCGGAGAACGCGCTAATTATGCTCTCGCGGCTGGGCACCGCGATGAGGCCGAAGCCCTGCTGACCGTTCTGGAGAACTCACCGGCAGGACAAAGCCGACTCCTTCCCGAACAAGTCTGGGACTCGGCCGACATACTAGCGCTTGAACTTTTTCGGGGAAAACCAACGGGCTCCGCTTGTCCGCTCGTTTGGGCTCACTCCGAGTACGTAAAACTGCGGCGTTCCATTCGCGACAACAAGGTGTTTGACCAGCCACCGCAGACCGTTAAGCGGTATGTCATTGAAAAACACGGGAGGCAGCACATTGGCTGGAGATTCAATAACAAAACCCGCGCCATCCCGCGGGACCAGACTCTTCGCATCGCGCTTCTCACATCCGCACTGGTGCACTGGAGCATTGACGGGTGGACGACGGCGCACGATACTCCCACGTACGACACAGGCGTCGGCATCCATACACTTAGTTTGCCAACCGCGTCACTACCGTCTGGAGGCAAAGTGGTATTCACCTTCTTCTGGCCCCAGGACAAGCGGTGGGAGGGGACGGACTATACGGTCGCGATTGAGTGATTCTCAGTATCAGCAAGGTCGGCAGCATGGAAATTCCGGTGACGGTGCGGCCTGCTCAGGCGGTATCAAAGTAGCCAATTTCTGAGAGTGCACCGAAGTTACGCGCTGGGAGCTTCCACATCGGTGTAGCACAACTCGACGACCGTGCAATCGTCGCTCAGAGGATTTCCGGCGCAGAATTCCGTTACCGAAGAGAAAATCCCCTCCAGCGTGGGGGACTTTGCCGCTGCCGCCTCCAGGCGGAAATCTTCATAGAATTCGCCCATCGCATTTTCCGCCTCCGTGACGCCGTCGGTGACGAGGATGAAGCGGTCGCCCGACTTCATTTGACACCGCGCGCTTTCGAAGGTCGCATCCGGAAGCAGGCCCACCGGCACATTTCCATGCGGGGGCCGCATCACTTCCCCACCGCACACCAGCAAAGGTGGCACGTGCCCGCAATTGACGTACTCGAGGTCGCCGTCGCGCCGCAAGCGAACCAGCAGCACCGTCGCATATTTCTCGCCGACCAGCTTGGCGGTGAAAAAGCGATTCACCGCCGAAACTACATCGAGCAGGGGCACTCCGGCGCTGAGGTGGGAATAAATCATCCCTTGCAGCGTGGAGGCGAGAAGCGCGGCCGAAACTCCCTTGCCGCTGACGTCGGCCAACACCACTGCCAGGCCTTCTTTGGTGTTCACGGCATCAAAGAAGTCACCGCCGATTTCCTTACAAGACAGGTTCTTTCCCCGCAGGCGGGCAAAGGGAACTTCGGGAATCTTCACTTGCATCAGGCGTTGCTGGATGCTCGCTGCAATACTCAGTTCCTGCTGGTAACGACGAGCTTCTTCCTCGGCTTGCACCAGGCGGGCATTCTCGATCAGCGAAGCCGCTTCTGTCGCGATCACGTGAAGAATATCTTTGCTCACGCCGGCAATATCGCGCGAGGCGAAGCGCGAGTCGACGTACAGAACTCCCATGGCCTCAGCAGCGGTCGCGGCATGTACAGGGGTTTGCGCGTCGCGCGTCGCCTGCACCACCAGCTTGCGCAAGGGTATGCAGACCACGGTTCGAAGATCATAGGCGACAACACTCTGACGACCCGCCAAATCGAGCGACTGGCTGGTATCGGTTTCCAGAAATTCGGAATTCGACCGCATGGATTCTTCAAGGATCGAATGCGAAATCGTCTTGTCGTCCAGCAGTGGTTCTTTTTTTGAGTTGCGGCCAGCGGCCAGCCGCAGCTTGCCTTCTTCGTCCTTCAGAAAAACGTAACCGCGCTCGGCGCGCGTGAGCTGCAGGGTCACGTCGAGCATCGTCATCAAAATCTCGTCGAGTACGCCAGCCGTATTCAGCTTGCGTGCGGCTTCGAGAAACAGCGTGAGCTTTTCCAGGTCAGTGGCTTCCTGCTTGATCTGGATGCCGGAAATCTGGCTCAGGAATTCCCGCGCCGTATTGGAAGTGGCGTGTGCGGGGTTGAACAGGATGTAGGCCGAATCGCGAGCGCCGAACTCCAGGCGGTCACCGCGCTCCAGCTTCTGGCGCTGAATGCGTTCCCCATTGACGAAGGTGCCGTGTTTGCTGCCGAGATCGACGAGGAAGAACTCCTGCCCCTCCTGCATGATTTGCGCATGGTCGCGAGAGACGCGGGGATCGGCGATGACAAGGTCTTTATCGACCTTGCGACCGACGGTGAACGGAGTGCGGTTCAGAACGAGGTTCTTCTGCTCGCTGCCTTGCACAAACACAAGCGCGGGAAACACACCCGAGCCAGAGCTGTGATGACTGATTGCCGTCAGGGCCATGAATGGTCAGTTAACGCGCCGTTCGTCCTCGCCAAACCCAACAGAACGCGCTCGTTCCGCAATATCTCTTGCTGCAACAGACTACTCTGCCGCCGCTCTCTCCCGCAAGCTATGCGCTTGAGTCATCCACGTATCCAGAACCACCAATCCGAAGACAAATATAGGCACCATGAAGTTGGAATAAAACGGCAGGGTCCAAACGCGCTGCCGGACGGCTGGAGTGAGCCAAAGGTATGCCGCGCTCAAGCCCAGCGTGGCGATCCACGGCCATGCGAGCAGAAGGCCGCCGACGGCACGAGCTAAACGAACGGCTGGCAGCGTAGGCTCGCCAGTATTCGAACTCCGCAACAAAGCCAAAATTGCCGGCACCAGCAGCACCTGGTTGTACGGAGCGAACATAGGAACAATCACCACGGTTAGCGCCAGCACGAGACCGAAAGCCTGTCCGAAGGGAGGACTGGTTGGGGGTTCTTTACGCGTCGGCCAAATGCAAGCCATGCACGCAATTACGCTGCCCACCTCCAGAATGTGGCCCACGATAGCTCCGAACATCCAGACCAGGACCGACTGGTTTTGCGTGTACTGGTGATATTGCCGAATTGCTGCGATAAACATGCCCAGCCATCCGGGCAATACCAGTTGCGCTCCAGCGAGCAGAAGCGCCATGACCAATCCGAACCCGTAGACGAACTTTCGGCGCGAGCGCCAATCGCTGGCAGCCCACACAAGTAGCCACGCGACAATAGGCCAAGCCAGTTGGGGTTTAATGGTCGCCAAGGCGAGCAGCCCTCCGCCCATCAACAGCCATCCTCCGGCCAGACAGGCGCCGCACGCAGCAATTAGTCCCGCCACCAATAGGCTGAGTTGCTGCAGCTTGATGCCTTGCACCATCGGCCACCAACCGAGGATGAGGAGGATCAGGAGCAGCGTTGTTCCATGCGAAGCTCTCCATCGGAGAACTCGAAGCCAGAGCAAAACACTCCCCGCCGCCAAGGCGATCAGGAACCAGCGAAACCCGTTCTGCACCGAGCCAAACGGAAGGTCCATGGTTGGCGCCAGCAGGAACACGACGTAGACCGGGTAGGCGAAGCACTGCTGATCCTTGGGATCATCAGGGCGCGCGGGATCGAGCGGCCTTCCGTAGTACCCCTGCTGAATCTCACGGGTGATCTCGACGCTGTACGGGTTCCGGCCATGCCGCAGCAGTTCGCGCGCGCCCAGCCAGCGCGGATAGAGGTCCGAAAGATTACCGCGTGGCCGGTTATGAACGGCCGCGTCCGCAATCTGTTGCGCGCGCAGAATCCGGTTCACATAGAACCAAGTGCTGGCTGAGGCCAATACAGCCAAGGCGAATAACACGACAGACGAAGGACGCACGCTCAACGTTAAGTGGTTCCCTTCCTTGCGTTCATAGGTCGAATCCTGAAGAGCAACCACGACATGCTTGCTCACTCATCGTACCTGGCAAGCGCGATTCAGTTCTCCGGCTCGCAAGCATCGCGATCGCAAGAGTCACAAGCGCAATCACATATAGAGGCGCGAGTTGAATCGAGCTGAGCTTGGACCAGCCAAACTGCCCAGCAAAGAACACCCCGGGAGCCATCGCGAGAAGCCAAAGGAGAGCTCCGGACTGGGATTTTTCAGGAGATCTCGGCGAATACAACTTGCGACCGCTGGACCACAGGACTAGGCCTGCGGGAAACGCAACGACCCAATCGTGCATATAGAGGTGCGGAGAGCTTAGCAGTCCGATTAGAACGGCGATTGCGTAGCGACCTTCTTCCTGGAATGAGAAAAGAAAACGGGACTCGGGCTGGGCAGTGCGACGTGAAACCGGGATATAACAGAGGCCAATGACGACGAGGATTGATACGAGAGAAAGCAAGAGTAGAACGGATCGAGAGGCTAGAGCCTTATCCGTTTTGAACACCTCATACACCAGGCCTCGCCAGTTTTGCATTGCGCCTGGGTAGAGCGATAGATCCGCCGCCTTCCGATTGTATTCGGCCAGAAAATGCAAGTACTTCAATATCCATGGTCCTACCGCGGCGGTTGAGGTCCCTACGATTCCGGCAAGAGCCAAGACAAACGCCGCCAAAGAACGCCATCGTCCCCAGATCATCAGCACTAACAGCGGAAACAGAACCAACTGCGGTTTGACCAGGCCCAGGGACAACCACACCCCGGCTCGCCACTCGTGGCCAGAACGCAGAGCCATCATGGCTTCAAGAATTCCCAACGTTGGAAGGATGCCCAGTTGTCCCTGAAACAGGGTTAGCTGGACGGGGACCCAGGCCAAGAATGCGATGACAATGGCGATCCTTGCGACCGTGCCGCCCGCAAAAATAAATGCCAGGCGCACGGCTGTCCATAGAGCAATCACGAGGTTCGTCAGAAGCCAGATTCTTAAGGCGGTCGAAAATGCCAGAGCCCCCAAAGGACGGAATAAAACAGCCACATATGCTGGATAAATAAAAGCCATCAACCTGTCGCGATGGTAGGGCAGAATTGCAGAATCCATGATTTGCCGCTGCGCGTGCACGTTATACAGGAGAGATCCATCCCCGGTTGCGACCATGCGCGCCCCCACGTATACTCCCAGGAAATCCGTCCGATAGCCGTAACCGGCTACGCCATTCTGCGGCAACAAACACGCGACCCAAAAGCCGATAGCGAGTCCCAAGACGATTGCGTGCTCCCAGCGGAGCCATCGGCGCAACGATTGGGGCAGATCCGTTACGGCACCGGACGCCGTGAAATCGGTATTGGAGGAGGTCGTCGGTCGGCTCATACGTTGTTGCCGACCAGACTATATGAAGCCTCGTGCCACGGTCCGGAATTCGGAAAGATCTGGCGAATCTTGACCAACCCGGGACGGAGGGTCTGGATTTCAGACCGATCACGGCGGTAACCATTTTTTCCGAGAGTATGCAAGAAATTACCCCTTTTCCCGCATTTTGCAGGGTATGATTAACCCTAATCGAGCGGACGAATCGCGGGTGGTTCGTGTCCAAAGCATGGGATGCCTTACACTCGATCTCGAAAAACTACAAACAAAGAGGTCATCGTTATGGAGCTTGTACGCAGAGTATGGCACGAACAAGGGGGACAGGATATTGCTGAATATGCAGTCATGCTGGCGGTGATTCTGGTGATTGTCGTTGGAACCATCCGACTGATTGGTTCCAACGCGAATAACGTGTTCTCGTCTGTTGCCAGTTCCATCCAGTAGCAGAAAACGCAAACAACGCACGACAATAACTGGCACGCGTCTGAAGCTGGCGGGCACAGTTTTGGTTTATGAGGGAACGGCATGAACCGCACACGCTTGTTGATGATCGGAGTTCTGGCAGTCGCGATTGGCTTCTTTGCAAGCGCATATGTCTACAGGAACTTGCAATCGAGGAGCGGGGGAAGCGGCGATCCCGGCATTGAGGTGATCGTGGCCGCGGACGATCTGCAGGTTGGCGCAAGAGTGGATGAGCACGACATCAAGGTCATCAAGATTCCCAGAGAAGATCTGCCGCCCGGCGCGCCTCGGAGACGTGCCGATGTGTTGGGACACGGCGTCATCGTCCCCATTTCCAAGGGAGAATTCATACTGCCTAACCGCTTGGCGGGAGAAAATGCTGGATCAGGCCTTCCCTCGCTAATCCCTCCGGGAATGCGCGCTGTCTCGGTGCGCGTAAATGATATCGTCTCGGTGGCTGGATTTGTGACGCCCGGAACGCGCGTCGACGTGCTGCTCACGGGAACGCCGGGATCCGGCGGGGAGCAGGAGACTACGACTGTGCTGCAGAACGTTGCGGTGCTCGCGTCGGGTCACACTCTGGAGAGGACTGCCACCGGGGAGGCACAGAATACGGCAGTCATCACGCTTCTTGTCACGCCTGACGATGCCCAACGGCTTACCTTGGCCAGTTCTGAAGGACACATTCAACTCGCGTTGCGCAATCCGCTCGACACCAAGCAAGACGAAGTAGCGGCTTCAAATTCCAGAGGTTTGTACCGGGGAACGGCAGTTCCAGCGCCAGTTCAAGCAGTTGTTCATCGCCCAGTGACCAAGGTTGTTCCACCTCCTCCACAGGCGGCTACTGGAGTAAGCGTCGAGGTTTACCAAGGCGATAAGAAACGCGAAGTCGTGAAATTCCCAGATGAAAATTCCGAGGCCAAGTGACCGGTAATCCTTCGAAGGCATCCTTCTTGCGCACCGCCAAGTCTCCTCACCGGAAGAGGAATGGGAAAACAAGAGTTCGCGCGTGCTTGCTCGCGGCTTCCTTGTCCGCTGTGGCTTTTAAGATTCCTGCTTACTGCGAGATCCTGCAGCAAACTGACGCTGCCGCCCAGTCTCAAACCCAGGCGCCGAACAGCACGCAAACCACGACCTTGCCGGCGCAGACTCCACAGCCGGGATCCGCGCCTTTGCGCGTCATGGTCGGCAAATCGTTGCTCATTAACACAACCGAGCGGCTCAAACGTGTTTCTGTCACAGACCCTGCCATTGCCTATCCGCAAGTCATCACACCTACGCAGATTCTGGTCCACGGAAAGTCTCCGGGAGAGGTTTCGCTGCTGATCTGGGATGAACTGGAACGCTCGCGAAGTTTCGATCTGCGGGTTGATGTGGACGTAAGTGCGTGCGCTGAAGAAGAACGCCGTGTTTTTCCCGACGAACAGATCACCGTTACCCCTTCCCGCGCCGCCGTCGTTCTATCCGGACACGTTTCCACCGAAGACGTCGCGAAGCGCGCCGGGGAACTCGCCAGCGCTTATTCTCCCCACGTAGTCAACGTTCTTACGTTTGGTCCGGTCGGCGCTCAGGAAGTTCTGTTGCAGGTGAAATTCGCTGAAGTAGATCGAAGCGCTGCAACCCAACTGGGAATCAACTTCATTTCAACAGGAGCTGGAAATACTATCGGCACAGTCACTACGGGACAATACGGAGGCTTTGGACCACAAACTCTCACCCCGGGTACGCAGTCCTCGAGCGGGACGGCTGCTGCGCCCGCATCGACGGCGGTCAGCAACGTTTTGAACCTTTTTCTGTTTCGGTCAGACATCAACTTCGGCGCAACCATTCAAGCCCTTGAAACCAAGAACCTGCTGCAGATCCTCGCGGAGCCCAACCTGATTGCAGTCAATGGCAAGGAAGCCAGTTTCCTTGCGGGAGGTCAGTTTCCCTTTCCCATCGTGCAGCCCGGCAACGGGTTTACGGCCGTGACGATCTCGTTCAAGGAATTCGGGGTGCGGCTGCAATTCACACCTGTGATCATGCCCAACGGGAATATCCATTTGAAGGTAGCTCCGGAAGTAAGCACGTTGGACTATACCAATGCTCTGACCATCTCCGGGTTTACGGTGCCTGCCCTCAGTACGCGGAAGGCCGAAACCGAATTTGAGCTGCAGGACGGGCAAAGCTTCGTAATCGCTGGCCTCATGGATAACCGGGTGACCGACATTTACAATAAAATTCCTGGCCTGGGCGACATTCCGATTCTGGGGAATTTCTTTCGCAGTAAGAGCTTGCAAAAGAGCAACTCGGAACTGATGGTGCTGTGCACAGTGCACCGGATTTCCGCCAGTACGGGCCAGCCTGCTCCGCCCAAGAATCCGAAACCTTTCATCAATGATGAGAAGTTCGACAAGAGCAAGTAGGCTGCAAGTTCGTGCGCGTAGAGCGAGGCAAGACAGAATTTCGGATCGGTTGGAAAAGTCCGCGGGTTGGTTATGCCAGAACTGTCAGTCGTCATTGTAGCCACGGACAACGAGCAGCGTGCGGTGCTGCAGGTGCTCGTTGACGGCACAAGTGTGGCGCGGACGGCTCACACCTGCGCCAGCTATCCGGTGGCCGCCTCCGATCCTGTCACGCGACGCGTGCGCACGGCCAATCCCGACGTGACTTTGGTCGACATTCCTGCCGATAATCCGCCGTTGGCCCTGCGAGCCATTGAACTGCTGCACCAGGAGATGCCCGACGCGGCCATTTTTGCCATCGGCAATCTCAATCAGCCGCAGGTAATCGTGAATGCTATGCGCGCCGGAGCAAAAGAGTTCATTGAGCGCCCAACAAACACCACCGATCTGCTAGAAGCTTTCGTGCGTTTAACGACGGCACAACGCCGGGGACGGCAGGAAGGTATTCGGGGCAAGGTTTTCTCAGTCATCAATGCAAAGGGCGGAAATGGGGCGACGACGGTCGCCGTCAATCTGGCGTTGGCTTTGCAGTCGGCCTCGGGCCAGACGGCGCTGGTCGATCTGGCTCCTCTGGGCCACACAGCCCTGCACATGAATCTCAAGCCGGTTTTCAACGTGGCGGACGCCACCCGTAATCTTCACCGCATGGATGCTTCCCTTCTGGAAAGCTTCATGACCCGCCATAGCGGAGGATTGCAGTTGCTGGCGGGGACGAACGTACCGGCTGCAGTGGACCCTTCCACCGCGGAGTTCGTGCGGCTCTTCGACATGCTGGTGACGCATTACCGTTATGTGGTGGTCGACGCTTCGTCGCGTTTCGATGCCGCCAGCCGCCTCATCGCGAGTTTGTCGGAGACCGTCCTATTGGTCGCCTGCAGCGATGTCGCCTCCCTCTGGAGTGCCGCGCGGGTCCAGCAGTATCTGGGAGAGACCGGCAGTCGCGAGCGCGTCCGGCTGGTGCTGAACCGATTTCGGAAGGTACCGGGTTTCAGCGAGGCAGACGCCGAGGCGGCGGTCGGAGCGAAGTTGCTGTGGCGGATCCCGAACCAGTATTTCGCCGTGTCCGGCGCAATCGACCGCGGAACGCCGGTGATGGACCAGCGAAATTCTGAGATCGCCCGCTGCTTCGCTGGGCTGGCACAGGAATTGACCCGCAATGACGCCGATGTGAAGCGGGCCGCTTGGTCTCTGTTTAAGTCGGTTTAGGATTTAGGACGACGGATTTAGGGAAACAATGGCAAATCTCCAATCGTTCGAGCGCACTGATTACCAGCAGGTCAAGGCAGACCTGCACCGTAAGATTCTCGATCGCCTCGACCTTGAAAAGCTGGGCAAGACTTCGGGCGACTCTGCGCGCGACGAAGTACTGGTAGTCATCCGGAATGCCGTCAACGGCGAAGTTGTGCCCCTCAGCTTTGCCGAGCGCGAACGGCTCTCGCGCGAGATCCTGGATGAAATCTTCGGCCTTGGACCTCTCGAACCGCTGCTCAAAGACCCCGGCGTTTCCGACATTCTGGTGAACAAGTTCGACCGGGTCTACATTGAGCGCGCCGGCAAGCTCGAACTAACGGGCTTGTCTTTCAAAGACAATTCGCACCTCATGCAGATCATCGAGCGCATCGTCTCGCGCGTAGGGCGGCGCGTGGACGAATCGTCTCCGATGGTCGATGCTCGTCTCGCCGACGGTTCGCGCGTCAACGCGATTATTCCTCCCTTGGCGATCGACGGCCCTTGCCTCTCCATCCGCCGTTTTGGACGCGAACCCGTCACCGCGCGCCAAATGCTTGAGAATCAGACTCTCACTGAATCGATGCTTGAACTGCTCTCGGCCATGGTCAAGGGGCGGCTCAATATTCTGGTTTCCGGTGGAACTGGTGCGGGTAAGACGACCTTGCTCAATGTGCTTTCCGGATACATTCCCAACTCCGATCGGATCGTGACGATCGAGGATGCGGCGGAACTTCAGCTGAAGCAGGAGCATATTGTTCGCCTGGAAACTCGCCCGCCCAATATCGAAGGCAAAGGCGCGGTCCGCCAGAGACAACTTGTCATCAACAGTTTGCGTATGCGTCCCGATCGCATTGTGGTCGGCGAGGTGCGCGGCGAAGAGGCCTTTGACATGTTGCAGGCCATGAACACGGGCCACGAGGGTTCGTTAACCACGGTGCACGCCAACTCGCCCCGCGATGCCATGGCCCGTGTGGAAAACATGGTGTCGATGGCGAACCTCAATATTCCCGAGCGCGCCGTCCGCCACCAGATTGCGTCCGCAGTGCATGCGGTAATTCAGATCGCTCGCCTTTCCGACGGTACCCGCAAAGTCATCACGGTTTCTGAGGTCACAGGGATTGACGACGGATCCATCGGGATGCAGGACATCTTTAGCTTTGACCGGACCGGCATCGACGAAAACGGCAAGGTTCGCGGCGTATTTCGCGCGACCGGTGTGCGCCCGCAATTCGCCGAGAGGCTGGCTACTTCCGGGGGCCGATTACGGCCGGCATTGTTTGAGTCGAAAACTGAGGTCTAAGTACCGATATGCCTGCAGCACTGATTGCGTTTGTCGTGTTCATCCTGGTCGCGCTCGCGGCATTCGGCCTGGGCTCCCTTCTGGACCAGCGCAACGCCCGCGCCCGACTGATCAAGGAACGACTGGCCAACGAGCGCAAGGCGCCGGAACTCGCCGCGGAGGATGAACTGGCGATTCTGCGGGATGAGCAACTGAGTCAGATTCCTGCCCTCGACAACCTCCTCCGGCGCTCGGCTCGGGTTACCGACATCCAAAAAATGCTTGCGCAGGCAGGGATGAGCTTGCGCGCCGGCAACTTTCTGGGCCTGTCGGCTCTTGCCGGAGTTCTAGCCACTTTCATCGCTTACGCGTTCAGCAAGCGCGTCGAAGCCGCCTGGGTGGCAATGCTGGTTGGCTTCGTGCTTCCCTACATGTACGCTTCGTACCGGCGTAACAAGCGCTTTGAGAAATTCGAGGAACTCTTCCCGGAGGCCATCGACACCCTCGCCCGCGCGGTGCGGGCCGGGCATGCCTTCACCACCGCCCTGGAAATGATTACCAACGAGGTCTCAGAACCGGTTGCCGGCGAATTCCGCCAGCTCTACGAAGAACAGAAATTCGGCATGCCCGTCCGCGATGCTCTTGTTAATCTCACCGAGCGCATCCCGTTGGTCGACGTGAAATTCTTTGTGACAGCTGTCATGCTGCAGCGCGAGACCGGCGGCAACCTGGCCGAGATTCTGGATAACTTGTCATACGTAATCCGCGAGCGTTTCAAGATCCAGCGCCAGGTGCGTGTTTATACGGCTCAGGGGCGCCTCACCATGGCCTTGCTGATGGGAATGCCACCCATCATCATCACGGTCATGCTTGTGCTCAATCCCAGTTTTATTCATCCGCTCTTTGCGGATCCGATTGGGCACACTCTGCTGGTTGCGGGAATCACGCTGCAAACCGTTGGATATTTCGTAATTCGGAAAATCATCCGGATCCAGGTGTAGTCATTCAGGTGTAGTCATTTATGTTGCCTCTAATCTTGGTCATCGTCGTGTTCGTCACCGTGGTGATGGCGGTCTTCGCCTTCGGAGCAGCGGTGGTCACCCCGACTTCGATGCTCGGGGCGCGATTGCGGGCCTTGGGCGGACAGCAACCGGTTGTCGAAAACAAGCCCGCCATGAGGGAGCGGATTGAGCAGGCGCTCGATCCGATTAGTAAGGCCATCCCGCTTTCGCCATCCGACGTTTCCCGCACGCGGGCATGGCTCATTCAGGCCGGGTTACGCGACGCGATCGATGTTAACTACTATTTCGGCGCCCGTATTCTAATGGCAGCCGTCGGATTCGCCGGCGTCGTGCTCTTTTCCGGCCTCGACAATTTGTTTTTGCTGGTCGGTGTTCCCGGTCTCGGCTTTTTCCTTCCACGCTTCATCCTGAAGCGCATGATCAAGGACCGCCAGAACCGGATCCGCCTCGGCTTGCCCGACGCTCTCGATCTCACCGTCATCTGCGTTGAGGCTGGGTTGGCGCTCGATCAGGCTCTGATGCGAGTCGGCCAGGATCTCCACCATGCGCACGCCGACCTCAGCGATGAATTCCACCTCGTCAACCTCGAGATGCGCGCGGGCAAGCCTCGTGCCGAAGCGCTCCGTAATCTCGTCGACCGCACCGGAGTTGACGACATCCGTTCACTTGTTGGTACACTGATCCAAACTGATCGCTTCGGTACCAGCGTCGCCCAAGCCCTCCGCGTGCATTCCGACTCCCTCCGCACGGAGCGCAGGCAGCGGGCCGAAGAACAAGCTGCAAAGACCACCATCAAGATGGTCCCCCCCCTGGTGATATTTGTTCTGCCTTCGATCATTTTTGTGACGATCGGCCCGGCCGTCATCGAACTCATCCGGCAACTGGGGCCGGTTTCGGGCGGAAAGTAGCAAGGCGGCACGCACTCGAACTGGGGAGCATTTGCACGTATGGCGGTTCTTTCCTCACAGGGACAAGCCTTCAACCGGACCCGCCAAACCTATCTTGCCACGGCGCTTGCGGTAGCCAATACTCATTGGACCCGATTGCGTGGGCTGCTTGGAACCCGCGCCGGTGACTTCCGTAATGGTTCGGGCCTCTGGATCGTCCCCTGCCATGGCGTTCATACTCTGGGCATGGGGTACGCCATCGACGTCGTTTACCTGGATCAAGCGATGACAGTAATCCATGTGCAGAGCGAATTGAAGCCTTGGCGCTTTGCCCCGGTACGAACGCTTTCCGCCTCGGTGCTGGAACTACCGTGTCGCACTGCGTCAGAAACAAGAACTGTGGTGGGAGATAAAATCGAAATCACGATTGAACAGGATGGTCAGGTAGCGCAGGCGTGAACGAGACCCTCCAACTCGAAGAACCCGTCGAACTCCACGATGCGCCGAAACTCGCCGTGGAATGGTCCTCGCCATGGCGCGAGTTCGTCGGATCGATCAGGCCAGCCTTGGGGCGCTCAGAACGCCGCCTGGCCGGGGAAGCTCCCTTCGGGCTCGTTCCGTTACGCATCATGATCCCCTCCTATCTGCTGGAGGCGTTCTTGATCTTTGCCGTAATTGCGGTACAGGTAAAGATCGCCGAACTGCGACCTTTCGTCGCGCCCAGATTGTCACGGCACGACGTGATCTACTACAGCGGCGAGGAATTGCCGCGTACGCAAGATCTCGGCGGCGCGGAGAGCGGCGGTGCCGGGCAGGCTGGCGGCGAGGAAGCCTACCATCGAACGCAGACGATTCGGATCGCCCGCGGCGGCTCTCTTGTCGGCCAAGTCGTGGATGCTCCAAACCTGAAGCTTCCATCCTCGCGCGACGCAGTGGCAAACCTTCTGGCGATCAGGCCGAACCCTGGTCCACCGCCCGTGGAGGGATTGCGCTCCTCCCGCAGTGCACCAACTCTCGCGTCAGTTCTAGTCGCTCCCGCACCCGACGTTGTCCGTGACTACACTCGCAACGGGATTCGGCTCGATTCGGGAGTGATCGCGCCGGCTCCGTCGGTGTCACGCGATCAGCCGCTGACGGCTCCGAATCTTAACGCCACGCTGATTCCACCCGCGCCCCATGTTTCTGACGAACACAGATTGGTTGCTCCAGCTTTGGGACCAGCCGTGATTCCTCCAGCCCCACGCGTCGCGCGCGAGCATTCGCTCACTGCGCCTTCGCTAAGCGCGTCAGTGGTCGCCCCAGCTCCAAAGGTCGCTCGGGATCGAGAACGCTCAACTCCATCCCTGTCAGCCAATGTGATTCCACCAGCGCCTGGCGGGCTGACCCACGACCTTGCCAGTTTCCCCGTGCCCATAGCCAGCACAGCAATCGTGCCACCACCGGTTTCGGCACCGCAGCGGGCCACGGCGCGCAATTCCAAGCTGAGCATGCCCGCCGCCGTTATCGCTCCACCACCGTCGACCGACGTTTCACAGGATTTTCATCGACCGGTTGGCGGCAGCGCCCCGGACCCCTCAACGACCGTTGTTCCCCCACCACCTCCGACGCAGTCGGTTGGTGGATCGTTCATGAGCAGTCTCATGGGCAAAATCTTTGGCGCCACGGAAGTTGTGCCACCTCCGCCATCTGTTCATGCGGATGGCCGGAGCGCAGGAACTACCTTAGCCGCGAATGTTGTTGCGCCTCCACCGACCGTTGCTGCGGGCACTGCCACCGGCAGTCCCCAAGGAGTTCGTCATGGCTTGGGCGCTTCGCTGGGTTCGAACGTGATCGCTCCGCCCCCCTCCACCGGGGTCTCTGGCAGCACCGGTACCCGCTCAATCGCTTCGTCCTCCGGGCCAACCCTGGGCGCTCCCAGTGTCGTCCCGCCACCTCCAACATTGTCTAGCGCTGGAGGTGGAGCAGGTACGACCGGGGGTGGTGCTGAAGTTCGAGGTGGGAGATTGCTTGCCAACAATGTCGTTCCCCCGCCACCTTCGGTTGGAGGTGGCTCGGGATCGCCTGGCTCGGGTCTGGGACGCAAAGGAACAGGTCTGGGCGCACCATTGGACGCGGGCGCGGGCCTTGCTTCGCCCAACAATGGCGGCAGTGGCGCCAACTCGGGCGCGGTCATTTCCAGCCAACCGGGCTCCAAAGTAGGGCTACCTAGCACCGGCGGTACGGGCGCACTAGCGATGTCTCCCTCAGGTGGCGACAAGCCGGGTCTGGGCGGTGCGGCCGGCGGAAGCGGCATCGGCCATGGGGATGGTCCTGGCAGTGGCATGAACGGCGCAGGCACAGGCGCTGGAAAATCTGTTTCGGGACATGGCACTGACCCCAGCGCCCGCGGGGGCATCTCTCCCACCGCAGGCCCCGGTGGCGCCGGCAGTGCGTCCTCCGGCACGCCCGCCGTGCGCGGCGTCGACATCAGCGGTGGCACGAGTGAAGTCACACTTCCGAGCTTTGGATCGGATCCCAATGCCAGCGATCCTGCATCCGCAAGCCGATCCTCCCTGAAGCAGCGTCAAACCTTCGATGTTGACGTGGTCGCAACCGCGAGCTCCGGGGGCGCGTTCGAACCCTACAAGAATCTTCTCCACGGCGAGAAGCACACGATGTATCCGGAAACTTCCAGTTCGTTGGGTACGGCTGTCATTGAGTACGCGGAGGAATCCAGTGCGGGACGCGGATCCCTTTCTCCGCCGCAGCCCATCCGCACCAATCTTCCAACCGGATTGCCGCATGCCCGCATGGTCGTTATCTGTAAGCTCAATGCTTCCGGCAACCTCACGAACGTGCGTGTCCTCGAACCCGGTCCTGCCGGAATGACTGCGAAGGTCCTAGCCGCTCTGAGCAGTTGGAAGTTTCGACCTGCTCTGCGTGGCGAACAACCGGTAGAAGTAACCGCCATTATCGGGTTCGCCATCGACACGAACGATCGTTTCTAAAGTCCTCCTAATCTTTCGTCGCCACGTCCACGAACGCTGATCCTTCGCCCCATTTCTGTCGATATCCGTCGAAAGGGCACGACCGCCTTCGAGCCTGAGGGAGAAATGAATTTTGACGATGCCGTTGGAACTCACAGCAAGTGGAAGCGCAGATTGCGCGCCTACATGGGAAAGCGGGACCACAGTTTGCTTCCGTCAGAGGTGAGCCTCGACCACAAATGCGTGCTGGGTCAGTGGATTTACGGCGAGGGCGCGAGATACTCCTCCCTGCCGGAGTTCACGAGGCTCAAATACGAGCACGCGCGTTTTCACTCAGTCGCTGCGGGCCTGATCAAGAAGGCAAACGCGGGAGAAGTAGTCGACGGCGAAATGGCACCTTGCTCCAACAGTGAATTCTCTACCTCCTCTTCGGCCGTTGTGATCGCAATTATGGCAATGAAGAAGAGAGTTTCGGAATAGAGAAATCTCTTCGATCACAAACTATCTTGCGCTTCGCTTGCTCCTGCGCGCCGATGGCGGGACTAAGCCTTTCTCCGGAACCTCCCTTTCGATCTTGTCCGACAGCTTGTGCAATGGCTTGTCTTTGGCCGACGAGAGCTGCTGTCCCGCCGCCTTTACCGCAAGCCCTTGCCCCGTGTAGATCGCCTCGTTGAAAGCCGTTTCAGAAAGCGGCGAGGCCACCGCGAACACTCCGTGTGGAAATCCGTTGGTGAACGCGGTCGCAATGTAATCTCCTACCATCAGCCCGTTCTCCGAATTTGGGAGCCAGCCGAGTTGCATAGCACCGGTGAGCACAACCGGCGTGTTCCAGGTTGAGCCTCCATTGGCCGACGATATAAAGCCCACGAAGAGCCGGCAGGTCGACACCGTACAGTCGCTCTGCGAATAGTAGTAGTAATGAAGCGCGACATGTGCCGTGCTGCCTGATGTCGCCGGATCGATGCCAATTCCAGGGATGAAATGGTCGACCGAGGTCGAAGTGTCGTCAATGGGGATGCGCGTCACCGCCGTCCACGTCATCCCATCTATGGACGTGCTGTATACCAGGTCATTGGTGGAGCAATTCGCACGAAACCTGCAATCCTCCCAGACCACCCACACCGTTCCCGCGCTATCCACGGCCGCCGACGGCAACGGCCCACTGCGGATTCCGCCGGCATCGGAATGAAACTGAATCGCTGAGATGGTCAGCGAGGCATTCCAACTCAGGCCGCCATCATTGGAACTAAACGAAGACATGACATTGGTTTCGATGGGGACGATCACGGTCCCATTTGGCTGCACCAATGGCTGGCCCCCAATCCCCTGCGCGGCGTCGGCCGTAGCCGTCGCCGGTCCCCATGTGAGTCCTCCATCGGTTGAGGTGTTCATCAAAATCACATCCGAATGAACAGGATCATCCCATTCCAGATAACAATTCCCGTAATGCGGGCTATTCGGCCAGCTATCGCACACGATCCAATTCTTGTCTGAGCTCGGCGCGGTCGGATCGGCGGCGATGGGATTTTGCCAAGTCAGCCCATCGGTAGACCGGCTCACCACTACTGCCGGAGTCTGAAGTGTGCTCGAAATCGGCAGTGAGGCAATCATCCATACTCCATGCTTTGCGTCATACCCTACGGCTGGATCGCTGGCCGCATCGTACGGACCTGTACCTTCTCCGGTCGTCAGGCCAGGAAGATTTCCGCGAGTCCAAGTATGGCCTCCGTCGGTCGAAGTCGCCCATCCGATGTCGGTTGCCCCTCCTGGAGAAATGCGTCCGGTCTGAAATGCGGCTACCAGCGTGTTCCCGTTGGCCAGCATATGAGGCTCGACTTCCGTAGCGTGCTGTCCCGGAGCGATGGTGAATGGGTCGGAACTGACCTGCGTGAGGTTTGAACCGACGGGGTTTCCGGGCTGGGCAACGGAGGGCGACGGTGAGGAAGAGGAACCAGAACAAGCTGCAAGAACTATCGTGAGTACGCCAATGCAGCCGCTCGTCGCGATTCGCTTGCGGAACCGATCAATCCTGGTGTCGGTCATTTTGAAAATCCTGCAGCCCGACATTCTGCGCATGCGATTTTGGACACTGGCTTCAATGGTCTGTGCTGTCGCCACAAAGGTCAATTGCTTCTTTGGAAACCCGCTTCTACGACACTCAGCAAAAGCAGGCTTATACCCTTCAACGATTAATCGGTTCACGCGTAAGTGCTATCGCCACGTCGTCCGCGTAGATCGTTCTCCATTCCTTGCTCGCAGCCAGAATATTCGCCAACGCCACGTCTCTGGGCAGCAGCACGCATCGAGCGTCGTGCGTCCACAGAAATCCCTCCCACCCACGTTCGCCACGCATCATTTTCAAATAGTCCTTCAGGAACTGCTCTCCGTACAGATCGTGCCGGTCGTCGACCACAACCCGGATGCGGGGATAAAGGCGATAGATCAAATAGCCGCCCCAATAATCCGCGCTCAGTATCGGCCCCTGGACTTCTTCTTTCTCGAGGTAATTCACAGCTTCCACCGGCATTCGCCTTGAATCGAAGTGCGCGTCCATGAGGAGATGGGATCCGGCGCGCCCTCCATTTGCGGCTATCATCAGAGTTCCTACGACCGCGAGGATGGGCCACACATGACCTCGCAGTTCGACTTCCACCGCGCCCATCCGCTGAAAGAAACCGCGGGCGAAGCCCACGGAAGGCACCAGCGGTCCCACCTCAAGGACTAGCAAAATGGAAGCGATGGGAATATTGCGCGACGCGTACAGCCCTGTATACACCGCCAACAGCACAGTCAACCCGCCACTAAGCCGCAGTTCACGCCCGCGGGCAGCCAGAGTTGCGAGGCTGATCAGGAGCAGGAGCAGAAAACATTTCTGGGCCACGCCATGAAAGTCCGGCGAGCGGAACTCATCGATGTGGTCCATCAGGAAACGGTTCGACAGGTAAGAAAACACGTGCACATGCAGCTTCCATCCATACGGATTCACCAGGCTCGCTGCTGTGGAGGCTAGGCACACTACTGCCAACTCCTGCGCTCGCTTGGCCGCAGCTATCTTCTGAAGTGCTTCCTCAATCCGATTCCCTTTCGAGCGAAACCAGGTCCAAGCCGCTCCCAGCAGAAAAATTCCCAACAGCGCGAACCCCAGCAGAAAACTGCCGTGAACATTGACCCAAAGAACCATCAGCGGCGGAAGAGCCCACAGTTGGTGTCGACTCTTTGCCCCTTGCCCATCCAAGGACACCCGCTCAGAGGAGTCCAAGATCTGGAACCATGCCAGGATAAACAACCAACTGAGCACATGCGGGCGCGCGAGGAAGTGAATCATCGACGCTGAAACAGAGAACAGAACCAACAGCAACGCGACCAGCACGTTGACCCGTCGCGCCATGAGCAACCGGAGCGTCCATGCGAACACCCCGGCGATCAACGCCGCCGTAAGCCATACCACGCCGTTCAGTCCCATCGCGGCGTCCAACCGACCTACGATCACGTCATAGAGCCACTCCCAGGCAAACCAGGGCTTACCTTCCATGGTGGACGAAAATGAATCCACACGCGGAATCGTGTGCGTCGCCAGAATCTGCTGGCCCGTCCGAATGTGCCAACCGATCCCGGCGTCCCCAAGCAAGCGCATGGATAGTGGGGTAAAGACCAACGCACACAAAAGCGCGATGAAAATCAGGTCTGCCGCGGAAGGCATCGCGACGCGAACCCACCCTGGAGTTCCTCCCATACCGGTAGAACTTATGGAACCCTCTGCCATCGCGCTGAATCTTATATACCTGGGGGCATAACAGCAAGATGACTGGAAAGGAGACACCTCGGGTCGTGATCGTCGGCGCTGGCTTTGGCGGCCTTAACGCAGCGCAAGCATTGGCCAGCGCGCCTGTTCAAATAACTGTTATCGACCGCAGGAATTACCACACTTTTCAACCGCTGCTTTATCAGGTCGCCACGGCGGGGCTTTCGCCGGGAGAGATAGCAGCCCCGGTTCGTTCGATTCTTCGCTCGCATGAGAACATCGAAGTTCTCATGGCCGAGGTAACGGGATTCGACCTGGACCGCCATCTTGTCGTGATCCCTGACGACAACATTTCATTCGACTATCTGATTGTGGCTGCGGGAGCAAGCCACGCCTACTTCGGACACGATGAATGGGAACCGTACGCTCCCGGTCTCAAGACTATCGAAGATGCGCTTGAAATTCGCCGTCGCGTTCTGCTCGCCTTCGAATTGGCGGAAAGGGAGGCAGCCGCGGGCGAAGCCGCAATGCCGCTCAACTTCGTGGTCGTCGGAGGCGGCCCCACCGGAGTAGAACTGGCGGGCACTCTCGCCGAAATTGCCCGGCACGCTTTGGCGCACGAATTTCGCTCAATCGATCCCTCGCGCACACACATCCTACTGCTCGAAGGTGGTCCGCGCGTGCTGCCCGCGTATTCGGAAGATCTGTCGCAGAGCGCGAAGGAGCAACTTCATCATCTCGGAGTTGAAGTCCAGACGTCGACTGTGGTCACTCGGATCGAGCCCGGCGCGGTCCATGCCGGAGACACACGTTTTCCTGCGACGGTGGTGCTGTGGGCTGCTGGGGTCGCGGCCTCTGCGCTTGGCAAGAAGCTGGGAACTCCCGTCGATCGAGCCGGACGCGTGCTGGTACAGCCCGATCTGAGTATTCCGGGGCATCCGAATGTGTTTGTGATTGGCGATCTCGCCGCATTGAAAGGCGAAAATGGAAAACTTCTCCCCGGCGTCGCCCCGGTAGCGATCCAGCAAGGCGGTTACGTCGCCAAATTGATCCGCAAAGAACTGGAACCGGGCGCCGATTCACCTCGTCCGCCATTCCACTACTGGGACAAAGGCAGTATCGCGACCATAGGCCGCGCCGCGGCGGTCGCCGAGTTTGGACGCATCCACATCTCCGGCTTTATCGCATGGCTGTCGTGGCTGTTCGTCCATATTTTTTTTCTAATCGGCTTCCGCAACCGACTACTGGTTTTTATTCAGTGGGCGTGGTCCTATGTGACTTACGAACGTGGAGCACGCCTGATCACTGGCAGCACCTATCTGCCTGGATGGAGTGCTGAGCAGCCGAGTTCTGCCATCCCCGCGAAATCGTCTTCGCAAGAAATTCACACTGGCCGGGTCAATTAGAGGGACAATAGGTTTGGTTTCGGATTTTCGGACCCGCGGACACTCTTGCGCAACAGATGGCCTTGTCATCGAGCAAGCGAAGGACTTATGCACTTCTTTTCGATACCGACTCTGAAGATGCGTTCGATGCTGCGCCTGATCATTGGCATTGCTTCCATAACTCTTTTTTCTTTTCCCGCCGCGGCCCAGATCCTAAAAATCGTGGTGGATGACACGATCCAGCCCATCAGCGCCGAGTACATCACGCGGGCACTCGACGTAGCCCACCGGAACAATGATCAAGCCGTATTAATCGAGATGAATACACCCGGAGGCCTCGTCAGTTCGACGCGGGAGATCATCGAGAAGATCACCTCATCACCTGTGCCGGTCATCGTCTACGTGACGCCCACGGGTGGACACGCGGGCTCGGCGGGAATCTTCATTCTTGAATCTGCCGACGTCGCCGCCATGGCTCCTGGTACGGCCGCTGGAGCCGCGCATCCCGTCACACTCATTGGTCCGGTGCAGGTCAAACCGGACGAGGAGATGAACCGGAAGATCGAGAATGATGCTGCCGCTCTCATCCGCTCGGTCGCTTCCAAGCGCGGTCGCAACGTGGAAGCTGCGGAGGGCGCCGTTCGCGAATCCAAGTCCTTCACCGAGCAGGAAGCGCTGGCGGGACATCTCATTGATTACGTCGCCTCAAGCCCGGAAGATCTCTTCCGCCAAATGCAGGGTAAGGCCTTTAAACGCTTCAACGGAGAATCGGCTTCACTCAACCTGACTGGACAGCCCGTCGTTCCTTTTGACATGACGCTGAAGGAGCACATCCTCGACGACCTCATGGATCCGAACGTCGCGTTTTTGCTGCTCGCGATTGGAGCGCTCGCGCTCTACGTCGAGTTCAACCATCCCGGCGCGGTCGTCCCCGGAACCGTGGGTGTCGTTTTCATCCTGCTCGCGGCGTTCGCCCTTAATTTTCTTCCCACGCGTTTTGCCGCTCTCGGACTGATCCTTGGAGCATTTGCGCTCTTCGCGGCCGAGGCCAAGTTCGCGACTCACGGAGTCCTCACGATTGGGGGCATCGTCCTGCTCACACTCGGCGGTCTGCTTCTGGTGGATTCTCCCATCCCCGAAATGCGCGTCCACCTATTGACCGCGCTCGCGGTCAGCATTCCCTTCGGGGTGATCACCGCTTTCCTGATGACCATTGCAGTCAAGGCGCGGCGCAACAAAGTGGTCACTGGAGCCCAAGGCCTGGTTGGCGAAACCGGAGTCGCGCAAACCGCGCTCTCGCCGCAAGGCAAAGTATTCGTTCACGGCGAGCTATGGGACGCGGTTGCTTCCTCTCCGATGCCCCCTGGGCAGATGGTAGTGGTGCGCAAGATCGACGGGCTTACGCTCCAGGTTGAACCGCTCGGAGCCACGCCGCCGCCCGCCACTCCGGCACCAGCAATTCTCTAGCAGGCTGCCGAAAAATTCCCCGTGAGCGCCCTGCAAGCCCCTCAGGCGCTGAAGCGCGGACACGCTTTGAACGACGTAGTGGCACGAGTGGAACTCGTGCCCTTCCCAAATCCGCTCCAAATTGAGCTTTTCCGCAGGCTGCTAGGGGACTATGAGACCAGGTGTGTGGGAACAGCCGCCTCGGCAGTCCCACCGGAGCCCGGCAGAATCCACGAACTACCCGTTTTGTCACCGAATTACTTCAACGCAAATAGCGCGTTCACATGCGCAGTAACCGTCACCGTCTGCGGAGTGAATTCCTCCGTGGGAGCCGGAGGCGCAGCATTCGCCATCGCGGCCATGGGATGAGCCATTCGCGGCATCACAATGCGCGGGTTCTCGAACGTATCGACGGAAGCATAGGAGAGTTCGCCAACGGTTCGACTGGCGGCGCGGGCCAGGCTCTCAGCCGAGTTGTGCGCACGCCGGTACGCATCCTCGACTGCTTTATTCTTGGCGTCATCGATATTTTCGAGAATGTAACTGAGATTCTGACTCTCGCTGACATTGGCGTCGGCGAGTTGCTGAGTGATCGGACCCACCTTCGAGAAGTCTTTCAACTTCAGAGTGACATCCGTCGTCACGCGATAGCCGACAATCTTCTGCTTCGGTTTCCATTCATAAGCAGGCTGAACAGAAAGAAATCCGATCGAAGCAGCCTTCGGATCGATCCCATTGTTGCGGAGCACCTGCCGCACCTGTTCCACGTTCTTCGACGCGCGCTGGAAAGCAGCCTGCGACGTTTCATCCTGCACCGAGACGTTGAATTGAATTACCGCTGTATCGGGAGCAGCTTCGAACTTGCCGTCGGCGCCGACATAGACTGTATTCGCCTGAGCGCTGACCACGGGGTGATCCTGGGCACCCGCTGCCATTGCGAGAAAGAAAATTGCGACGACCAAGCTTGCGGATTTCATGGCGGCCCTCCGGGAGGATTATCCCACGTGCGAGCTACCAACGAGGATCCTCTCTGTAAGAACGCATTCCGCCATTGATCTTGCGCCAGGGAGCCTCAGGCCATACTTTCCTGCCCGCGAACAGCTTCTACCGCGATGGAATTCCCAGGTTGCGATCCAGTCGGATCTCGAGAGCAGTTCCTTTTTCGAGTACCAGATCGTGCCCCGATTCAAAAGTCGACACCGCTCCTTCCGCCGCGCCGGATCCCGCTCCCGCCGCGGCTCCGCGCTTTCCACCCGATTTTTCACCCTCCGCCGCTCCTCGACCAGCTCCCACCATGATGGCCTCTGCAATCTGTTCCTTGGTCATTCCCTGGCGCCCGATTTCTCCCTCATCGCCGATCTGCCGGAGCCCATGCTCTCCAGGAACGCCGGTCACCGTGGCGATCAGCGGTACCCATCCCTTGGCGGTTTCGATTTCTTCAAAGCTCAGGATGATTCGTGTACGCAGTCCTGGCTCGACGGCGCTGACATGCGCTTTGATCTTTCGTCCTGCCTCGATGGTGTGGCCGTCGGCGGTAACCAGGGGTTCGGCCAGCCGAGCGCGGAAATGATCCCCTGCTTTCACCGTTTTCGTGTCAATCCGATCCGTCAATTGGATCAGGAACACTGTGCCCTGTGGCACGACGTTGCCGGGCGTTAAAGTCGCGTCCTGTGCAAACATCGAGACGGAGGCGAGGGTCAGGCTGACAAGAAATCGATGATGAAAACGCAGCGTGCGAATCGGCATAGGAATCTCCCTGTTTCTCGAAGTCTTGTGATTGGATGGGAGGAATGAAGAATTTGCTGCCTGGTAGCTCCGCCCTGAAACACGACAATTATTCTCTATTTTTGGCCCAGAGCGGGTCCAGCCACTGCCAGGAGATCAACTTGCAGACCCGGAGAGTGGAGTCCTTCGATCGTTGTTGCCGGACATTTTCCAGTGGCCGGCAAGATCCCGACCGCGCGGTTCCGGCCCAATTGCTTGGCCTGATGGAGGCCTCGATCCGCTAGAGTGAGAACTTCTTCATAGTTGACGGCCCGCAGATTGTCGGTAAACCAGGGAAAAGCAGCCCAGCCTAAAGAGCAGGTGCGGTAAATCGTCTCTCCCGATCCGCCCAAACTAAACGGAGTGTCGGCGACGGCGGAAAGTACGCGCTGCGCCAGTAATTCCGCCTCTGCGCGATCGGTGTACCGCGAGACGATCAGAAATTCTTCCCCGCCCCAGCGCACCAGGACGTCCGAGTGTCGAATGGACGAACTGAGGCGTCGGGCCATCTCCATCAACACTCGGTCCCCGACGTCGTGACCATAGCGGTCATTCACGTCCTTGAAGTTATCGGCATCGATCAGGTAGAAGACAAGGTCGCGCGTGTGCGAATCGCGACCGTCCGCATGAGAACGCAGAGCCTGGCTAACATCCGACTCGATTGTTGCGGAAAAATAACGGCGGTTCCGCAGCCCGGTCATCGGGTCGGTCAGCGAAGCTTCCTCCAAAACCAGGTTGGTGCGACGCAACTCCAGGTTCAGACGGCGATGCTGAATGAACAGCAAGAAGGCCATCAGGAACATGGTGGCCAGCGTGACCAGCACTCGAAAATTCGACACTTGGTGCGGAAGACGCGGATCGAGCATCGCATACAGCGCGATGATGGGCAAAGACAGCACCGCGATCATCGCGAGATTCGCCATCCACGACCCGTATCCATCCGCCGCGCTCTCGGGCGTCGGCAGCAATCCCGGTCCCAGCAAAGTTACTGCAGTGAACAGTGCAAACGAAGCAGAGTAGGGAATGTCATACCAACTGCCGGTGAAATAAACTCCTTTTTCAAGGGCTGCATTTAGAACATAGAACCAGATCCCATTGAAAACGAACGCACCGCAAAGACAAGCGTAAAACGTCTTCCAACGTCCCGAACTCTCTAGCCAGAAAACCACCAGCACGCAGACGATCAGGACCGTTTCCGCGATCGATAGGAAATCAAAATTGCGGTTGTACGCGTCCTCACTCGGTGAAACGTATTGCCAGCAGATGACGAAGGAAACGTAAAGATAAAGCCACCACAGAAGCAGAAGAAAGAAATCCAGTGCACCGACGCGCGCACTGCGTTCTGAGGGTTGCCGATGAGGACGGAGCAGCAGACCAGCCATCATCGGGGCGCCAGCCAGAAACAGCAGGGCGTCTGCCGGATACATGGAAGGAAGTTTCTTGTGCAGGACCAGATCAAAAACAATCCAAACAATTTGGTCGCTGAACCACAACGCCCATCCTGCAGCCTGAAGCATCCAGAACCAGCGCGCGCGTCCGCTATTGGCCCTTGCGTTTGAAGCGAAAGCGAAAAGGGCGGTCAGCATGAGCGCGCCGCCCACCAGGTCGCTGATGGCAATCTGGGTCAAACCCTGCGGCAGGAACAGACAGCCCCCCGTCAGCACGACCGTGAGCAGCACGGCGGCCCGAACCAATCGCTTCAGATGGATAGGCGAGTTCAAATTCCGGTCCTCGTTAACGCCCAATCATGGGAAAATGTCTAACCGTCTTTAACATCGGCGCAGGCGAGTACTAGTCCCTTGCTCCAGCGGAATAGGCCAGAGGGTCCGTCTGGGCGCTGATTGCGCGGCGTAGTTCCAGAAAGATTTCGTCTGGCATCTGCTGAAATACTTCCACTACTTGAGGATCGAACTGCCGACCAGACCAATCCTGAATTTCCTTGCGGGCTGCCTGCATTGTCTGGGCCGACCGGTAGACTCGATCGGAAGTGATGGCGTCCAGTGTATCGGCCACGGAAAAGATCCGCGAACCCAGAGGAATCTGGTCCCCCTTGAGGCCGCGAGGATATCCTGAGCCATCGAAATGCTCTTGGTGGGCGTAGACGATTTCACACGCCTCTTTAAGAAAAGGGATTTTCTTGACGATCTGATAGCCCTTGTAGCAGTGTTCGCGCATAATCGCGGTTTCATGCGCATCGAGTTTTCCTGGCTTGTTCAAAATGCTGTCCGGAATGGCCATTTTGCCAATGTCATGCAGAAAGGCACCACGGGCGATCGTAGCTACTTGGTCGGGAGGTAAACCCATGGCCCGAGCAATTGCCATCGTGAAAGCAGTTACCCGCCTTGAGTGACCTTCCGTTTCCCTGTCCTTAAGATCAAGGGCGTCACCCAGGGCCTGAAGAGTGATGTCATAAGAACCTATTAGCTCGCGATTAGCCGCCTGCAACTGATCCGTGCGGGCCTTCACCAAGGATTCGAGATTCGTTTGATAGGTCCGGTTCTCCACCTTCAGTCGCCGGTTCTCCAAAGCGCGGCTGACGGTGTTCAGGAGTTGCTCGCGCTCAAATGGCTTTAGGAGATAGTCGTACGCACCATTTCGTATGGCCGCCAGCGCAACGGAAATATCGTGCACCGCAGTAACCATCACGACCGGCATGTCGGGATACTTTTCCTTGGTGCGCTCCAACAGTCCAATGCCGTCGAGGTCGGCCATCATCAGGTCGGAGAGCATCAACTCAAACTCTTCCCCGGAGGTAAGTACGGCCAAGGCTTCCATACCGGAAGCTGCCTGTTTACAGGCATATCCGGCAGTACCGAGCATGGAGGCGACGATTTCCCGAATTGGTTCTTCGTCGTCAACTACGAGAATTCGATCTGGCATGGGGACACACGAAAGTCTATCGGCGATTGTAACCCACAGGCGAGATGCCGAAAGTAATCAGTCAGGTCCGGAAACTCCATCGAGAAATCAACGGGCCATGATATTCAAAAGCAAGGAAGACGTACGTCCGCACTGTGATGAGCGCATCCTTCTGGTCGATCTGGAATACGGTTGCCAAGCTTGGCCTGGCCAGGCCCACGGCGGCAGAGCTGGCTCTGCTGATCCTGCTGGCCAGCTCGCTGCTCGTGCTGCGCGCTTTCCGCGAACTTTACTTTAAGGTTTGGGTTCTTGGCTGGCTGACCTTCGTGGTCTCTCGCCTGGCTGAACATTGCTTCGCCGCGAGAATCCCAGCACCTTTCGATCAGGTCGCTGTGCAAGTGATGTTCGTTCTTGCGGCCGGATTGTTCGCCGGGTCCGTGTTGATCTATTCGCGCAGCCGCGACCTAATCGTTCCCTTGATGGTGATCACGCCCATCCTGGTTGGTTTTGCTGGAATTCGAATTCTATTGTGGCCGGATTCTCCGCCCTTACGCTTCGCCGTCGAAGTTGGCTACCGAATCATCCTGCTGACCGCTTCCATCGCCTTGCTCCGCGCGCGTCGCGGACGGTGGGAACCATCCGCTTGGCTACTGGCGCTCAGTCTGCCGCTCCTGCATCTCTCTTGGTCGCCCCTGACCGATCGCGTACCCGCGGGGATCTTTCTGACCGCGGAAATGGCGCTGGGCGTGAGCATGCTGCTCGTCGTTCTGGATGAAGAACGGACGCGAACTCGACGTTTGCGGGCCGTCCAAGCGATCGCTACCAGCATGGCCAGCGCTCAGCAGTACGGCAATGTCGTGCAATCGGCCGTGGAAGAATTGCAGCACTTGATGCGCGTCAAAGCCGCCTGGTTTCGCCTGCTCGAAGGCGGTCAACTGGTCGCGACGCATGCGGCGGGTCTCTCCTCGGACTTCTTGCGCGATGCAGGCTTTGCCGAGATCACCGCTGAGATTTCGAAACTGTTGACCCAGTCCAGTCCCGAAATCACGACTCGCGATACGGCAGGACCTGAACCCAAGGCCTGTCTCGAGACTGAGAAGATCCACCAACTGGTGATCGTTCCTGTCGTCGGGAACAAATCGGCCATCGGACTGCTCCTGCTTGGTGATTCCGGAAGCAGGTCGTGGACCCCGGAAGAACTTGACTTTCTCCAGGCCTGCGCTAAACAGCTCGCCATCGCGGTCGAAAACTTCCGCCTGCTCGAGCAGGTTCTGCGCTCGCAACGGCAGTGGATCAACACCTTCGATTCAATTCACGACATCATTCTGGCGCACGACGCGGACTTCCGCATCATCAAGGCCAATCAGGTTCTGCTGGAGCATCTCGGACAGGCCGCCGCCGATGTCGTAGGCAACTCTTGTGAGGCGACTCTGCCGCATACCTTCGGGGACTGGACTGGATGTCCCTATTGCGCCATGGGCGGGGACGAGGAATTCACGGAAGGTGCCGACCCGTGTTTCGGCGGCTTCTCGGTGGTTTCGACTTCGTCTTACACCGAGCAAGGCAGCCCGCAAAAAGGCACGATTCACGTGGTCCGCGACATCACCGACCGGCGCTCCGCGGAAGAGAAATACCGGCTCCTGTTCGAACAAGTACAGGAAGGCGTTTATGTTGCAAATCCAGCGGGCCAACTCGTCGATTGCAACGACGCCTTCGTTCACATGCTGGGTTACGGCAGCCACGAGGAACTGCTGGTCCTGAATCTGGATTCGGAGATCTGCGTTGATCCCAAGCAGCGCGAGGCGTTCCGCCGCGAGATCGAAGATCACAACTTCGTGAGGAATTTCGACGTCACTCTGCGCCGCAAAGACGGCACGATTTTGCTGGCAGTAGAGAGCAGCTTCGCGACCCGCGACGCTACCGGCAACATCGAACGATATCAGGGATTCGTTCTCGACATGACCGAGAAGCGGCGCGCCGAAGATGAGATGCGGCGCCGCAACCGCGAATTGAACGCCCTCAACGCCATGGCGGTGGTCGCGGCACAGTCCTTCGATCTTGACGAGATTCTGAACCTGACCTTGCGTCAGGTCGTCACTCTGTTTGGCGCGGAAAGCGGAACAGTCTACCTGTCTGATACTGACACAACAACCTATCGCCGCCGTGCCGCATGGGGCCCGCGCAGCCGAGATAACATGCGGACCGCCGAAGTTTGCTTTACCGAAGGCTTTGGCGATCTGGTCATGCGCTCACGCACCGAAGTGATCACGGCCGAATATCTGCCGCACCTGCCGCAAAATGTTGCGGAATTTGTGCGTTCGGATGTGGACCGCTCTTGGATCTGGGTACTTTTCTGGGGTAAAGATAGCCCCGTCGGCATCATGGGGCTGTGCAGCCATCTGGGATACGAATATTCCAGCAACGACGAGAATCTGATGGTCGCCATCAGCCGCCAGTTGGCCACGACCATCGAAAAGGTTCGTCTCTACGAAGAGACCTGCCGCGCCTATGAGGATCTCCGCAAAACGCAGGAACAGTTGCTGCAGAGCGAAAAGATGTCGGCCGTCGGCCAGCTCATTGCCGGTGTGGCTCACGAGCTCAATAACCCGCTGACCGCCATCCTCGGCTACGCGCAGCTTCTCGAAACCGAAGGCCTAAACAATCGCGCGCAAGATTACGTCGGCAAATTATTCAAACAGGCACAGCGTACACATCGTGTTGTCCAGAACCTTTTATCGTTCGCCCGTCAGCGCACGCCGCAGCGCGACGAGGTCGACATTCGCAAAGTGCTCGACGAAACCCTGGCCCTGCGCGATTACGATCTCAAGATCAACAACATCAAGGTCGAGCGCGACGTTCCTTCGGAAGCAGCCACGGTGGTTGCCGATCCGCATCAGATCGAGCAGGTTTTCCTGAACATCATCAACAATTCCGTCGACGCCATCCTTGAAACTGGACGCAGCGGCAAGCTCAAGATTCGCATCTCGAATATCGGTGGACACATCTGCACGCAATTCACGGACGACGGCGCGGGAATTAAGGATCCCAAGCGAATTTTCGATCCTTTTTACACTACCAAAAGCGTAGGCAAAGGCACTGGCCTCGGTCTCAGCATCTGCTACGGCATCGTGAAGGAACATGGCGGAGACATCACTGCCAACAATGCTCCAGATGGGGGCGCCGTCATCGAGGTTCGATTGCCGGCTGCCGCATCCGATCAGGTCGAACCGGAATCAGCCAAGACCATGGCGCGCACTCACGACGGCGCCATTCACGGGCGCGTGCTGCTGGTTGAGGAAGAAGAAGCTGTCCTCGAATTTGAGCGCGATGTGCTCGCCGGCGCGGGCGCCACTGTGGTCACCGCTCGGACCAGCCAGGATGTAAAGACTCGCCTGCTCTCCGAACCATTTGATGCCGTCATTATGAACGGCAAGATGCCCGGCCAATGGAGCGTCAAAGAGTCCTACCAGTGGCTCAAGGAGAATTGCCCGGCAATGGAAGGCCCACGTCCTGTTCACGTTCTCCAACAGTCCGAGCGACGAACGCACCTTCCTCCAGGAAAACAGTGTCCCGTTTCTGGTAAAACCCTTCGAAGTCGCCGAACTGATCGCCCAAAGTCGCCGACTCCTGCCAAAGGCGCAGGCCGCAGCGGCGGGCGCGGACTAGTCCTCCGCCGGTCCACACCCATTAATCCCGAGTTTTCCTCGGTGTCCGTTGCGGTAGACTAGCTCTACCGAACCCATGTCCCAATTCGTCCACCTGCACGTGCACACGGATTACTCCATGCTCGACGGCGCTTGTGACGTCGAAAAACTTTGCCAACGCGTGAAAGAGATGGGGATGCCCGCTGTGGCCATGACCGATCACGGCAACATCTTTGGTGCTGTTCATTTCGTAAACGCGGCCAAACACGCGGGGGTGAAGCCCATCGTTGGCTGTGAACTTTACATCTGCAAAAAGGACGACCACCGAGCCGCGCCTGAAGGCGACACCTACAACCACCTGCTGGTGCTCGCCGAAAACGAAGAAGGCTATCGAAATCTGGTCAAGATCACGTCTGAGGCCTCGCTCCACGGCTTCTATTACAAGCCGCGCGTGAGCAAGAAATTTCTAGCCGAGCATTCCGGCGGCCTGATCGGCCTGTCTGGCTGCCTTAAGGGAGAAGTCGCCGAGCGCCTCACGGAAGGCAATTACGACGCTGCCCGCGCGGCAGCGGGCACGTTTGCCGACATCTTCGGCAAAGAGAATTTCTATCTCGAAATTCAGGATCAAGGCCTGGCGATGGAACACAGAATCCATCCCGGCCTCTTCCAGCTGGAAAAAGATCTGGGACTGCCGCTGGTAGCGACCAACGATAGCCACTATCTTTGCGAAGATGACGCCCATGCCCAGGACGTCATGCTGTGCATTCAGATGGGCAAGTCGATTCACGACACGGCGCGCATGAAGTTCGAGGGCAACCAGTTTTTCGTCAAGAGCCGCGACGAGATGGCCCGCGTCTTCAAAGATTCGCCGGATGTGCTGACGCGCACTCTCGACATCGCCGAGCGTTGCAGCCTTCGCCTGGAAAAGGTCGCGAATCCGTTTCCCCAGTTCGAAGTTCCGCCCGGCTACACTATTGATAGCTACTTCGTCCACGTAACTCGCGAGGGCTTCGCCCGCCGCCTCGATACTCTGCGCCCCCTGCATGCGCAGGGCAAGCTGAAGCATTCCATCACCGATTACGAGCAGCGACTGGAACGCGAACTCGGCATTATTCAACAGATGCAGTTCCCCGGATATTTTCTGATCGTGTGGGACTTCATTCGCTATGCCAAAGATCACGGCATTCCCGTTGGCCCGGGCCGCGGCTCGGCTGCAGGATCGCTCGTTTCTTATGCACTCGGCATCACCGACATCGATCCTTTACAGCACGAGCTGCTGTTCGAGCGTTTTCTGAATCCAGAGCGCGTGTCCATGCCCGACATCGATATCGACTTCTGCATGAACCGGCGCGGCGAGGTCATCGATTATGTCACTCGGAAGTACGGCCGCGACAATGTCGCCCAGATCATCACGTTTGGCACCATGGCCGCGAAGGCCGCGATCAAAGATGTTGGCCGCGCCATGGACATTCCCTACGCCGACGTCGACCGCATCGCCAAGATGGTTCCGACCCAGCTCAACATCACGTTGGAGCAGGCCATCGAAGACTCGGCGCAACTGCGCGAGGCCATCGAAAAAGACGGCCAGATTCGCGAACTGTTCGAGACCGCGAAGAGGCTGGAGGGCATGGTGCGCAATTCCGGCGTCCACGCTGCCGGAGTCGTAATTTCGCCGCGTCCGCTCACCGACCTCGTCCCGTTGCATCGCACCAAGAACGACGAAATTGTGACCGCCTTCGACATGGTCGCCATCGAAAAGATGGGGCTGTTGAAGATGGACTTCCTCGGACTGACCACGCTCACGATTCTCACCGACGCTTTGAAGCTGATCGCGCAAACCCGCGGCGCGAATATCACGCTGGAACAAATCCCCCTGCAAGACAATGAGACCTATGAGAAGGTCTTCCACAAGGGGTTGACCTCTGGCGTCTTCCAGTTTGAATCAAATGGCATGCGCGACGTGCTGCGCAAGTACCAACCCAACTCCATCGAAGATCTCACGGCTCTGAACGCCCTCTACCGCCCGGGTCCGATCCAGGGCGGGATGATCGACGATTTCGTCGACCGCAAACACGGCCGCAAGAAAGTCGAATACGAACTACCGGAGTTGCAGGAGATCCTACAGGAAACTCTCGGCGTGATCGTGTATCAGGAGCAGGTGATGCAGATCGCGAACCGCCTTGCCGGCTACTCGCTGGGTGAAGCCGATCTGCTCCGGCGCGCCATGGGCAAGAAGAAGGCCGAAGAAATGGCGCAGCAGCGCGAGCGCTTTGTCGAAGGCGCCGCACAGCGGAAATATCCGCCGAAGAAGATCGAAAAGATCTTCGACCTGATGGCTCAGTTTGCCGGATACGGCTTCAACAAATCGCACTCGGCTGCATACGCCCTGCTCGCCTATCACACGGCTTACCTGAAGACGCACTATCCCGTCGAGTTCATGGCTGCGCTACTGACGTCGGTCACCGGATCCACCGACGACGTCGTGAAGTACATCAATGAGTGCCGAGAGATGGGCATCGCCGTCGAAGCTCCCGACATCAATGTCTCTGACGCAAACTTCACCCCGCATGGCGAGTCGATTCGCTTCGGCCTGGCCGCGGTAAAGAACGTCGGTGGCAATGCGATTGAATCGATCGTCGCCGCCCGCAAGAAACTCGACCGATTCAAATCGATTTTCGAATTCTGCGAGAACGTCGACCTCCGCCTGTTGAACAAGCGCGTGCTGGAATCGCTCATTAAGAGCGGAGCCATGGACTCCATGGGCCGCCGCGCGCAGCTCATGGCCGTGCTCGACAAGGCGATGGAACAGGCTCAAAAAGCTCAGCGTGACGCCGAATCGGGCCAGCATGGCTTGTTTGGCGTCTTCCAGCAGGAGGATGCCGAGTCGCACAACGACAAGTTGCCGAACATTCCTGACTGGGACGAGCACACCCGCCTCACCGCCGAAAAAGAAATCCTCGGCTTCTTCATCAGCGGACATCCATTGCAGAAGTACAAAGACAAACTCACGGATCTTCATGCGCTCAGCATCGAAGATATCGCAGCGATGACGAAATCCACCGGTAAAGACGAAACCATCGTCACCGCCGGCATCATCGGCAACGTGCGAGTCCTGAAATCGAAGCGCGGAGATTTTTACGCGCAGGCTACCCTCGAAGACATGTCCGGGTCAATCGACATGATCGTATTCCCCGAGGCCTATAAGCGCATCGGAGATAAGGTGAAACTCGAGGTCCCCGTTCTCGTAAAAGCAGGCGTTCGCATCGAAGAAGGCGCGAATCCGAAAATCACCGCGGCAGAAATCCAGCCGCTGGAAGAAGCCAAGGTCCCGCTACCCCGTGCGATCCGTATCCGTATCCCACTCGAGACCTCCGCCGAAACCACCGTGGATGACCTGCACGCGCTTTTCGTGGAGCGTAAGGGCGAAGCCAAAGTGCTGTTTGACGTGGAACGTCAGGGCGATTTCATGGTGGTGATGGAGGCGGAAGGCTATAATGTGATCCCGGACCGCAATTTCATCGCCCGCGTCGAACAGTTGTGCGGGCGCGGCAGCGTCCGCATCATCGCCTAATACAAGCATGGCAGCCACCGAAAAAGTGCAGCAAGAGTTGGAACAGATCGAACGTCAGGTCGCCGACCTCGAGTCTCCCGGAGCCGATGACGCCACCCGTCGCCAGATCGCCAAACTGCAAGAGCGCATCGAGACCCTTAGGCAGGAAATAAACGCGCCGCCCACCGCCTGGCAGAGAACCGAACTTGCCCGCCATCCGCAGCGCCCGCAGTCGCTCGATTACATCGAACGCATCTTCACCGACTTCAGCGAGATTCACGGCGATCGCGGCTTTGGCGACGATGCCGCCATTGTTACCGGCATGGCTCGATTCCATGGGGACGAAGTCCTGATCGTAGCCACTCAGAAGGGCCGGGACATGAAGCAGCGCGTTCATCGGAACTTTGGAACGCCGCATCCTGAGGGCTACCGCAAGGCAATCCGAGTGATGCAGATTGCGGAAAAATTCCGCAGACCGATCTTTACCCTGGTCGACACCGATGGCGCATATCCCGGCATTCATGCCGAAGAACGCGGGCAGGCCGAGGCCATCGCTTACAACCTCCGCGAAATGGCGCAGCTTGAAGTGCCAATCATCGCCACAGTAATTGGCGTCGGCGGCAGCGGCGGTGCTTTGGCGATTGCGATCGCCGACCGCGTGCTCATGATGGAGAATTCGATCTACTCGGTTATCTCGCCCGAGGGCTGTGCCGCTATCATGTGGCGCGACGCAACCAAGAAGGAACTGGCGGCTGAAGCCATGCGCATCACTGCAACCGACCTCAGCGAACTGGGCTGCATCGATGACATTGTTCCCGAACCGGAAGGCGGGGCGCACCGCGACCACGAGGCAGCGGCTAATTTACTCGATGCCAGCCTGCTGAAGCACTATTCCGAATTGAAGAAAATCCCCCCTGCCGAATTGCTCGTGTCACGATATAATAAATTTCGGAACATTGCGCAGTTCTACAAGTCCGAGTCCTGAGTCGCGGAGTTCCCTCCAGTTCCCATGCAGGTTCCTCCCGGCTACAGGCGATTGGACGCGACGTGGCATCGGCGCCAGCCTTATAATGAAGTGTTTCGTCCTCTACAATCCACGAATCGCGGGCGACTGGGTTCCGCCCGCTAACTGAAGGAAGGTGTTGGGATGGCCACTACGGATGTTGTGCCCCACGGTTCCGCCGGAAATGTTGGGCACAAGCGCATCGTCAACGACATGAGCATTCAGGTCGCGACGGTCAACGGTTCCGGTTCGCAGAGCTCGAACACCGTGCTCTTGCGCAGCATTTTCCAGATGGGCGTGCCGGTTTCCGGCAAGAATATGTTCCCTTCGAACATTGCCGGTCTGCCGACCTGGTACACAATTCGGGCCAACAAGCACGGGTACATCGGCCGCAAGAAGGAAATCGATTTCCTTGTGGCCATGAATCCCGAGACCGCTCAGGAAGATACGCTGTCATTGGCCCCCGGGGCTTCCGTTCTCTACGACGAACCGTTGGCGCTGCACAAGCTGCGGAATGATCTCGTCTTCTACTCCGTCCCTTACGACAAACTGGTCGCCGCAGTCTGCCCGGAAGCGAAACTGCGCAAGCTTGTCAAGAACATGGTGTACGTCGGCGTCGTCGCGAACCTGCTCACCATCGAGATGGCCGAAGTCGAAAAGGCCATTCGCAAGCAGTTCGCCAACAAAGTGAAGGCTGCTAATTTGAATCTTTCCGCCGCTCAGGCTGGATTCGATTACGCCAAAGCGAACCTCGAGAAGCGTGGCGCCTTCTACATCGAGCGCATGAATGCTACCGCCGGCAAGATCATTATCGACGGCAACTCTGCCGCGGCTCTCGGTTGCATGTTCGCCGGATGCACCGTTGTCACCTGGTACCCGATCACGCCGTCGTCGTCGCTCGTCGAGACGATGATCGAATACATGAAGGAATACCGCATCGGTCCCGACGGCAAAGCGACCTTCGCCATCGTGCAGGCGGAAGACGAACTGGCCGCGATCGGCATGGTGATCGGCGCGGGCTGGGCAGGCGCGCGCAGCATGACCGCTACCGCCGGCCCCGGCATTTCGCTGATGTCGGAGTTCGCGGGCCTCGCCTACTACGTGGAAGTCCCCGGTGTAATTTGGGACATCCAGCGCGTAGGCCCCTCAACCGGTCTCCCTACGCGCACCTCGCAGGGCGATATTCTCTCGATCGCATTCCTCTCCCACGGCGACACCAAGAACATCATGCTGTTTCCCTGTTCGGTGACAGAGTGCTTCAGCATGGCACCCGAAGCCTTCAATTTGGCTGAGCAGTTCCAGACGCTGGTCTTCGTCATGTCCGACCTTGATCTCGGCATGAACAATTGGATGTCCGATCCGTTCGAATATCCGACGACGCCGATCAACCGCGGCAAAGTACTCAGCAAGGAAGATCTCGATCGTCTCGGTACCTTCGCCCGCTACAAAGACGTCGACGGAGACGGCATCGGCTACCGCACGCTCCCGGGAACCATCCATCCCGCGGCCGCATATTTCGCCCGTGGCAGCGGCCACAACGAGAAAGCTCAGTACAGCGAGCGAGCCGACGACTTCGAGAACAACATGGAGCGCCTGAACCGCAAGTTCGAAACCGCGCGCTCCTTTGTTCCGCGTCCCGAGATCACGAAAGGCAAGAATGCCAAAATCGGAATCATCGGCTACGGTACATCGCATTGGGGCATCACCGAGAGCCGCGATCAACTCCGCGACGAGTACTCCATCGAAACCGACTATCTTCGCCTCCGTGCCTACCCGTTTACGCGCGAAGTGCATGAGTTTATCGAGCAACATGATCGCGTCTATGTCGTCGAGCAGAACCGCGACGCACAAATGCTGACCCTGCTGAAACTCGACCTCAAGCCAGAGCTGACGACACGCCTGCGCAGCATGGCTCACATCACCGGACTGCCCCTCGACGCGCGGTCCATCACCGACGAATTGACCAGTATGGAGGGCAAGTAGATGTCGACCACGACCGTTGAGCCCGGAACAGCCGCACCCGGACCCAAGACCAATCGCATCGGCCTCACCGTCATCGACTACAAGGGGGGAAAGACCACGCTCTGCGCCGGATGCGGCCATAATGCCATCTCCGAGCGCATCATTGAATCCATGTACGAGATGGGCGTGCAGCCCGAACTCGTGATCAAGCCCAGCGGAATCGGCTGCTCATCGAAAACGCCAGCTTATTTCCTGACACGGTCGCACAGCTTCAACGCCGTACACGGTCGCATGCCGTCGGTCGCCACTGGAGCCATGCTGGCAAACCGCAAGCTTGTCTGTATCGGCGTCAGCGGAGACGGGGATACCGCTTCGATCGGTATTGGACAATTCGTCCACCTCATGCGCCGCAATCTGCCGATCATCTACATCATCGAGGACAATGGTGTCTACGGTCTGACGAAAGGTCAGTTTTCGGCTACTGCCGATTTGGGCTCTAAGCTGAAGACCGGCGTGGTCAACGACCTGCCGCCGATCGACACATGTGCCTTGGCGATCCAACTCGGAGCCACGTTGGTCGGCCGCTCATTTTCCGGCGATAAGCGCCAACTCAGCGCCATGCTGAAGGCCGCGATCGCTCATAAGGGAACGGTGATGCTCGACGTAGTCTCGCCCTGCGTCACCTTCAACGATCACGAGGGCTCAACCAAGTCTTACAAGTACGTGAAGGAGCACGAAGAAACCCTGCAGGACGTGAGCTTCGTTCCGCACTTCGAAGACATCGACGTCGAATACGACCCAGGATCAACCGTTGAAGTCACTATGCATGACGGCTCGCGCCTGCACCTGCGTAAGCTGGAAGAAGACTACGACCCGACCGACAAGATTCGGGCCATCACCCGCCTTACCGAAGCTCATGATAAGGGTGAAGTGCTGACCGGCGTCTTCTACGTGAATCCCGCGGCTCCCAACTTCATCGACATGCTGAACGTGGTCGACCAGCCGCTCGCCACGCTGCCCGATTCACTGACGCGTCCGGGCAAGGAAGTACTGGACGCGGTCATGGAAGAACTCCGCTAGAGCGCGGTTTGCCTCAGAAGGAAAAGGCCCTCTTTGTGAGAGGGCTTTTTCAATTCGACTCTCCGGCAAGCTGTTCTACGCTGTTTTTCGTTCTGGCTCGCCGCTGTGTTCGGGATTTTGCCCAGGTTCGGGAAAATCGGAGTCCGCATCCTTCAACATTGGGTCTTGATCACGATGCCCAAGCTGTTCTTGCAGGCCAATGTTGCCACGGATTTTAGGATCGTCCGTTTCCGTGGCGCCTTTCGCCGTATCCTGATCTTGCGTGGTATCTGGCATGATTCCACCTCGTACGATAACTCCCATGAAAAATAGTCTATTCCTGAAAGTTTCGGAATAATCTAGTGATCAATCAGGAGATGTCCGTCGGAGCAGAGGGTATATGAAGCAGTTTTTTCTAGTAGTAACGCTGTGCCTGGCGGCGCTGGGATTCGCCGTGGCGGCGACTCCGCAGGCAACCCTCATTCCGGTCAGGCACCATCGCGATCCGCGTGTCCAGAAGCACCATGCCCACAAGGCCACTAAGCATCACACGCCGAAACGGCCACACCACCAGGGAGTTTAGGGCTCAGCCCCTGGAAGCCGACTCCGCTCGAGGCTTTTCACCAAACCGCTTGAGTATCTATCTTCCCGTAGTCGAAACCCCCAGCTTTCGCAGCCGCTCCCGGGCTTGTAGCGCCTCGGGAGAATGGGGGTACCGTTGGATCAGATGTCGTAATTCAGCGACCCCGTCATCCTGTTTGCCCAACTCAATCAGCGAGAATCCCTTCTTCAATTCCGCCGACGCCGCCTTGTTCCCGCTGGGAAAGTTTTGCAGTACCGCGTCATAACTCTGCGCCGCCTGCTGAAAGTTTCCCTGCCGGAACTGAATCTCGCCCAGGTAAAAATAGGCGTTCCCGGCTAGATCCGTGTTGGGATAGAACTTGATATAGTCCGAAAACTCCTGCAGCGCCAGGTCATTTTTGCCGCCGTTGTAATCACGGAGGCCATTGTTGTAGAGCACATCGGGAGGCGGAGCGTTCTTTGCAGCCTCCGCTGCGGCTTGTTGCTGGGCTTGCTGTGCGCCCAGGCTCTGCTGCGCGGCCTGCATATCTTCCAGCTGCTTGCTGACCTTGGCCAGGCGGGCCTTGAGCTCATCCATCGTGTCGTTCAGGGCTTGGATCTGTCCGGAGAGCTGATCGATCTTTCCGCCGGAGTCGCCCTGCTGCCTCTGCAGCGTCTGCTGCAAGGCATTGATGGCGTTTGCGACTTTGTTCACGGCGTCGGTGTCTTGCTCTACCAAGTTCTTCATGACGCCCATGCGCTCATCGAAGCTGCGCTGCATGGCGGTCATCTGTTCCTGCAATTGCTGGACTTGCGTCTGCAACTGCACCATCTCTTTGCTCACGCCCCAAGCAGGGGCGACTCCCAGCCAGATCACTAGCAGCGAAGCGAAGAATGCGGAAGTATGTTTTGGTTTCATAGAGATTCTGTAAACCGCCTGTGGCTTAGATGCTCTGATTGTCCCACAAGCCAGGATGATTCCACACTGAAAGGAATACCAGGAACCGGAACCCGCAACGCCGCCGGCTGTGGAGCGAGCCAGACCACTCTTACACTCAGAAAAGGGGGAAACGCCGCTGAGGCGGCGTCTCCCCGCACTTTTCACTTCTGATAGACGAGATGGCCGCGGCGGTTCTGCTGCCAGCAAGCTTCATTGCTTTCCGTGCAGAAGGGTTTCTCCTTGCCGTAGCTGATCGTCTTAATGCGGCTGGCGCTGACGCCGGCTGACGTGAGCGCGCTCTTCACCGCGCTGGCGCGCTGGTCGCCCAGAGCCAGGTTGTATTCGGTTGAGCCTCGCTCGTCGCAGTGACCTTCAATCGTGAAGTTCATATTGGTATGCTGACTGAAAAACTGCGCATCGGCTTGCACTGCGGCCTGCTGGTCTCCGCGAATATCGGCCTTGTCATAGTCGAAGTAAACATCCTTCACATTCTGGCTGAACAAGTCCTGGTCCGAAACCGACGTCGTGGGTGGCGGAGGTGGTGCTGGCGCCTGCGTAACCGTAAGCCGGGCGGTGGCTTCCTGCGTGCCTCCCGCTCCTTTGGCTACTAGATGATAGGTCGTGGAATCCGCCGGCGACACGGCTTGCGACCCGTTGGGTTGCACCGCACCAATGCCGTCGATCGACACGTCGGTGGCATTTCCCGTCTGCCAGGTCAACGAAGCAGACTGCCCCGCCTGAATCGTGTTTGGCGTTACGGAAATCGAAGCCGTAGGAGCCGGAGGTGGAGGAGGCGGTGGCGGAGGTGGGGGAACCGCCTTCTTTCCGCAAGCGCCAAGCGCCAGTAGCGCACCGAGTGCAATGATGAGAAGTAGCCATTTCTTGCCTTGTTTCTTCAAGTTCATTCCTCCTACGACCCTGAGGGCTCGCCATCAAGGTCCGACAAAGTGGTTGCCCTATTTCCAGCTCCAATTCGGCTGGCTATTATGTCCGGTAAAAGTCAATTGCTGCACTTTACTGCCGTCGGCCAACATCGTGAAAAGCTGGAGGCTGCCGGTACGGTTCGATTGAAAAATAATGTGCCGGTTATCCGGCGACCACGAGGGAAAATCGTTCCGTCCGCCATCGTGCGTGAGTTGCACCCATTGCTTGCTCGCAATGTCCATCAGGTAAATGTCGGAAGATCCGGGGTCGCCCGGACCATATTTGCGAACCCACGCGAAGGTAAGAAACTGCCCGTTCGGCGCCCAGTTTGGTGACACCGCGTACCCCTGATCCGTCATACGCTGCTGGTTCGTGCCGTCGGCCTCCATCGTGTAAATCTGCGGCAATCCGGTGCGTCCGCTCACGAAGGCGATTTGCGCGTTGGTCTTGCGATTCCACGTCGGGGAGACATCCGGTCCCTTGGCCGTAGTCATGCGACGAAGATTTCCCCCGGAGGCATCCGAGATATAAATTTCCGGCTCGCCTCCGCGCGACGACGAAAAGGCCAGCTTCAGACCGTCCCCTGACCAGGCAGGTGACAGATTGGTTCCTCCCATGTGGGGAAAACTCACCATCCGGTTCAGTTCCAGCGAGTACATCATGATTTCCCAGCCGGTTTTGGTCAGGCTGCTGAAAGCCAGCCTCGCCCCGTCTGGCGAGATCCTGGGCGACAGGGATATCGACCCCAAGTGAGTAAGCTGGTGCTGGTTGGACCCGTCATAATCCATGGCCCAGATCTCTTTGTGCCCGGTGCGATCGCTGACAAAGTAAATCTGCGTTTCGGCGATGCCCGTAATGCCTCCGCCAAGCCGAAATATGATTTCGTCGGCGAACTTGTGCGCCATGATCCGTGCAGCCGCATCGCTCGCAGTGTCGGTGTACTGCTTGCCCAGAATCTGCGGCGACTGTATGTTTTTTACGTCGTACAGCCAGCCTTGTACCGTCAGCTTTCCCGCCGCGACCCCCAGGTTTCCGAAAGCCAGCGTTGCCGCGTTGGGAGGAGGAGCGTTCCAGCTCGGAAAATTGACTTCAACTGGCTGCCCGGGAACCTGCAACGGGTAAAAGCTCTTCGACACCAATTCCACAACGCCCGAGACATCCAGATCGTTCCAAAGCGTGTCGTTGAACGTCTTCAGGAGAGGCGCATTCTGAGGATCACCGGTCGACGACTTGAAATCCGGGACCGCGAGGCGAACCTTTTCCACGCCCAAGCTGGTACCAGTCTTAACCCAATCCTGGGCAAACAAGGGCGACGCCAGGAGAGAACAAAGGAAAACGAGGGTCAGCGCTAGGGTTGCACTCCGAAAGTTGGCGGGCCGTCGCCGAAAACTGGATCTAGCTTCTTCTTCCATCCGTGTGAGGGCGAACTGTACTTCGTACGATAATATCGTATCCCGATAGGAATTGCTTTGCAAGGGTTCTTGTCTGTTGCGGCGTCTCACTGCGCTGAACGCTCCTTCTCATTGTGGCCTCGTCATTAACACGAGGCCACAATCACTAGTGCGTGGTGGTTTACCCTAAAGGTTCACTTCTTGTAATCGAACCAGTACTCCACGGAAATCTTGTTGCCCGAATAGTCCGGTGGCAGCGGACCAAAAGTGTCAATCCGCTGCAAAGCACGCACCGCCGAAATGTCCAGCGAGGGCACGCCGCTGGATTGCTCCACTTGTACATTCGCAGGATGTCCGTCGCGCATCACATCGAATGTGATGTAGACGCGCTGCGCAGTCGTAATTCTCGGATCCACCTCGTACTTCAGCCAGTTCTCGGACACTTTCTGCTGAATCACGCGCACATACCAGGAGTATTTCGTGCCAAAGTCCCCGCCGCCACCAGTAACTCCAAATCCCCCTTTGGCTCCCGCCGCGCTGAAAGTCCCGTAAGGGCCGCTGACCGGACCGCCTTCTCCAAAAGCGACTTGATTATTTTCTTCTTCGGGCGCGGGTTGCGGCTTCTCCTTGGATGCTGTCTCCTGTTTTTTTTTCGGTTTTATTTTTGCGTTCTTGCCCTGGATCTCAATCGCGTCCGGCACCTTCTCTTCGACCTTGGGCTGCGACTGCGTCAAGCCCTTCGACTCGTTGGCTAGCACGTTCTGCGTTTGCGCTGGGTTGGCGGGCAATGGAACCGTGCTGACCAGAGTCGCGCCGATGGCTTCCCCACGCCCGCCCGAACCCCAGCCTTCACCACTAGTGCGGTAGACAAACGCAGAATAAATCAGGAGCAATACGGTGACGCCGACATGCAAGCCCACCGACCACGCCAGCGCGCGGCCCCAACGGTCATGCTCGAAATAAATTTCAGTGTTTGCTGCCATTTTGCTCCAGGGGTTGCGTCACAATGCTGACGTTCGTAATCCCTGACTGCTTCACCGCATCCATCACGGTTGCGAAGGCTCCAAAGGGGACGTTTTCATCCGCGCGCACAAAAACCGATTGATTCCGCGGATCCCGAATCTTTTGCCGCAGCTTGCTGCCGATCTCATTGATGTTGATGGCGTCGTTCCCCAGAAAGACGCGCTGATCTTTATTGATCGTGATCACGGTGCGCTCTTCGGTGATTTGCTTGACCGTCCGGGTCTTCGGTACGCTGACATCAATTCCCGACTGCAACACCGGCGCGGTCACCATGAAGATAATGAGCAGCACCAGCACCACGTCCACCAGCGGCGTGATGTTGATATCCGCTAGCGCCGTCTGGGTGCGGCCGTTGGCAGTTGTGAACGCCATCAACGCCTCATTTCCGCCGGAGCCTGTGCCTGGCTATGCTCGACCGCGTTGAGTACTTCGAGCGCAAAATCATCGCTCCGCGCTGCGAGCTCGCGAATCGATGCTCCGATCAAGTTGTAGGCGATCACCGCCGGAATCGCGGCCGCCAGTCCGGCTGCGGTGGTGATCAAAGCTTCCGAAATGCCGGGAGCCACGGCACGCAGCGTCGCGGCGCCTGCCGTGCCCAATCCGTGAAATGCGTCGATAATTCCCCAAACCGTTCCAAACAGGCCCACAAACGGCGTCACTGCGGCTGTAATCGCGAGCCAGGGGAGGTTCCGTTCGAGCCGGGTGATTTCTTCGGACGCCCCGATCTGCATCCCGCGCTGGATCGACAAAAGATTCCGAATCGTGCCCGAGGTCTGAACCTGCCGCTTGTACTCCTCATACCCGCCTTCAAAAACCCCGACCAGAGGGCTGGGCTTGAACTGTTCCGCCACGGCCGCGATATCCTGCAACCGCTGCGCCTTGCGAAACGCACGCATAAAGCGCCCACTCTGCATGCGGGCGCGCCGCAGCAGGCTCCATTTGGTCAGAATGATGGCCCAGGAGATCAGGCTAAACGCCAGCAGCACAAGCATCACCAGCTTGGCTATCGGGCCACTGTTGGAAATCATGTCGACGATTTCGCCGCCGACGAACACTGCTAGCAAGGGGAAGAGATGCATCGCGTTTCGAAGAATACCTCTGTTCAGTATAGATGAATCCCAACTCGCAACTTACCCACACGTACCCGATCCGACAACGAAAAAGCCAATATTCCACAACTTACCGCGTCGGCCTCGGATCGGTATTCGTGAAAGCAAAACGCACGACCATGGAATCCAAATACGGCGAGTCCAGCGGAGTGAAATGAAGATCCTTGACCTGAATCACCACATAGAACTCGTCAACCTTGATAATCCGTCTTGCTCGAATCGGCACGGGACCCAACCGGTTCGGGTCCAGCCGCCAGAGATTGTTCTTCGCATCTGCCGAAGGCTCCTGGTCAGCGACAAGCACGTTGCTGTAAATGGTATGACGCAGATCCTTGAGCCTCGCTTCCCAGAACGTGATTTTATTGTCACCTTCCGGTATGTGCGGCGTCAGCGTGAGTTCGTAACGGTCATCTCCCCGGGAGTCCTTGATTCGTTCCCGATAGGTTGCGTTCTGGGGGCTGAGCTTGGCTTCGAAGCTCTCCTCGGAAACCAGCGTCGATCCCTGACGAAAGCTTTCCGCATAAATCGTCGGCGAAACGCTCTGGCAAAGTATCGGAACGCCCGTCATCACGCATGCGAGCATTGCCCAGGCCGTTCGATTCATCGCCGTGGAACCGCCTCAAGAGGATGGGTGGCAGGAGCGGTCGCAACCGGCAATAGGGGTATCTTTAGCAGAAAATCACACAGCACAAGCGAGGCACGACGGCTATTGCGCGCGAGGCGATAAACTTGTGGCCACAGCCATGGCCGCAAACCCGTAAACAGCGCGAATCGCGATTCCAGAAATCGCCCCTCGGAATCGACAAAACCCTCCATCGACGGAAACGTGAAATCGAATTCGTCAGAGATCACTTTTACCACTCCAAACTCCACACCACGCGCCTCCGCAGCTCGCGCGACCGCCGCCGCTTCCATGTCGACGGCCCGCGCCCCGAATGATTCCCGTAGCTTCCCCTTCTGCTCTGGGCTTGCAACCGATGCAAAGCTGACCAGCACCCCATCCCCACGATCCAGTTTCACGCTGCTGCCATCGCCCGCATTCACCACTCGCAGCGGTTGCACGATATCTCCCACCTTAAGCACTGGATCGAGCGCTCCGGCGAATCCCACCGAATAGATCAACTGGGGAGCATAGATCGCAATCACCGTCTCCGCCGTCCGCCGCGCCGCCTCGGCTCCAATCCCGCCACAAACCAGCACCAAGTCATCCTTCTCGAAAAAGCGATAACGCCGCCCATTCGATTCCTTCGTACGGACGCGCCACTCCTTTACGAGAGGTCTCACTTCGCGTTCCAGCGCGGCCACAATCGCGACTCTAGACATATCCGTTACTCCGGAACCACTCCACGGCCCGCCGCAAAGCTCCCTCAACCGGCTTAATCTTCCAGCCCAGTTCACGCTCCGCTTTATCGGAACTGGCAAACATCTTCTTCTTACCCATCCGCACTGTATCCACCGTGGCCCGCGGCTCGCGATGTAACATCCGCCCGGTAATCGCTTCGTCCACCACTCCCGCTGCAAACGCGAAAACGTAGGGCAATTTCACTTTCGGAGAAGGGAGTCCGGTAATCTCTCCCAGCTTATCGAGAATTTGCTTCAGCGTCAGATTCTCGCCACCCAGGATATAGCGCTGGCCCGACTTCCCTTTTTCCAACGCGGCAACGTGGCCTAGCGCGCATTCCCTCACATCCACAAGGTTCAATCCGGTTTCGACGTAGGCCGGAAATTTGCGTTTCAAGAAATCGACGACAATGCGCCCGGTCGGTGTTGGTTTTACGTCTTGTTCGCCCACTGGTGTTGTCGGATTCACCGTGATCACATGCAACCCGCTACGTCCCGCATCGAGAGCCACCTGCTCTGCCATAAACTTCGAGCGCTTGTAGGGGCCGATCATGTCCGCCAGAGACACCGGAGAGTCCTCATCCGCGGGATACCCATTCCCAGTAAATCCCATGGTCGCAACACTCGACGTGTAGACTACCCGCCGCACGCCATTCTTCCGCGCCGCTGCCAGAATCGCCCGTGTCCCCTCGACATTGGACTTGTACATTTCCTCCGGATCGCGCACCCAGAGCCGGTAATCCGCCGCCAGGTGAAACACCGTGTCACAACCAGAAATCGCTTTTTCGAGAGAGGCAGCATCCCGCAGGTCCCCCGTTGCGGTCTCAGCCTTGAGACCTTCAAGATTGCGCAGATTGCTCGTGGGACGCACCAGTAGACGCAAGTCCGCGCCTTGATCGGCAAGAACGCGAGCAACGTGCGATCCCAGGAATCCAGTCGCGCCTGTGACGAATGCCAGCATTCAGCATTCAGCATTCAGCACTCAGCACCGAATGTCAACGCCCAGCCTCTATCGCTGAATGCTGACTGCCAAGCGCTAATTGCCGCTCTTCTCCATGATCTTCGCGTAGGTCGTCAGCGCAAGCAGCGGGAAGTAATCCCGGTAGAGGTGGTACATCAGATAAAACACGCGCGGGAATCCGGTTCCCGTGAAGAATGGCTCATCCCATGATCCGTCTTTTCTCTGCGTGCGCAGCAGGTAGGCGATGCCACGCGCCACAGAGTCGCTGCGAATATCGTTGGCGGCGAGCAGCCCTAGGATCGCCCACGCCGTCTGCGAAGGCGTGCTCTCGCCCTGCCCCCGCAGCGTCGGATCATCGTACGAACCCACGGTCTCACCCCAGCCGCCGTCGGCGTTCTGCACCATGCGCAGCCATTCCGCCGCCTGCTGCACACAGGGCTCATGCAGGTCCATGCCGATCGCTTCCAGCCCGCGCAAGACGAGCGCGGTTCCATAAATGTAGTTCACGCCCCAGCGCCCGAACCAGCTTCCGTCAGGCTCCTGCTCGCCGCGGATAAATTGAATGGCGCGCTTCACCGCTGGGTGATTCTTGTCGTACCCATAGGTCGCAAGCATCTCGAGGATGCGACCCGTAATATCCACGGTCGGCGGATCCAACATCGCGTTGTGATCAGCGAAGGGAATATATTGGAACACCATCTTGTCGTTGTCTTTGTCGAACGACGCCCAGCCGCCGTTCTTGCACTGCATCGAAAAAATCCAGTCAATCGCGCGTTGCACTGACTCGCGCTGATAACGCCCGTTGGGATGCTCCACCCGGCTCAGCCCCAGGCAAACCATCGCGCTGTCATCGACATCCGGATAAAACTCGTTGTTAAACTCGAAGTACCACCCACCTGGGCGACCCTGCCTGTTCTTGACCTGCCAGTCGCCCACATTCCGCACTTGCTTCTGCAAGATCCAGTCGGCGGACTTCACCATGCGCGGATCATTCGCCGGAACTCCCGCCTCCCCCAATGCAAACAATGCATACGCCGTATCCCACACCGGAGACATACAGGGCTGCATGCGGAACGTGTCTTCCTCTTCAATTCCTAACTTCTCAAATTCATCCAAGGCGCGAATGACCTGTGGATCGTCGAGCGAATATCCCAGGCAGCGTAGCGCGATGATCGCATTCATCATCGACGGATAGATCGCGCCCAGCCCGTCGCTCATTTCGAAGCGCTCGAGCATCCACTTCTCCGCGCTCTTCAGCGCGACCGAACGTAGCGGTCGCACGTGCACCCGCTCCAGCCAGTGGGTCATGCGATCGAGCACGAGAAAGAAATTCCGCCATGAAACCAGCTTCTTGGCCCAATGCAGGTGCATGCGCGATTTCTGCATCCCACCGACAAACAGTTCTTCCACGCCCATTTCGCGCGGAATCTTTTTGAATGGCTTCTTGGCGTAGCAAATCGAAAGCGGCACCAAGATGGCGCGCGACCACGAGGAAATCTCGTAAATATTGAACCAGAACCAGTTGGGAAAGAGCACGATTTCCGGTGGAATCGCCGGAACCGCGTCATAATCATACTGCCCGAAGAAACACAGATAGATCTTGGTAAATGTATTGACTTCGGTGACTCCGCCCAGTTCCAGAATCTTTTTGCGAGCGCGCTGCAACGCAGGATGATCCGCTGTGTACCCCGCGAGCTTCAACCCGAAATACGCCTTCACCGACGCGCTGATGTTCGAGGGCCCGGCGGCATAGATGCTCCAGCCACCGTCGTCGTTTTGGTGCCGCAGAATCCAGTTTGCCGCCTTCTGAAAGCGCTCCGGATTCCCCGTCCCCAGCAGCGTGTGCAGCAGAATGTAATCCGATTCGAGCGTCGTATCCGCTTCAAGCTCACCGCACCAATACCCTTCTTCATGTTGCTGCGAGAACAAAAACTTCCGCGCAGCCGCAATTGCGGCTCCCACACGCGCGCCCAATTCCTCAATTTTTCCGAAACGAAGTTGTGGGTTGGAACCTAAAGAGGCAGGAGCTAAGTTCGACTCGGGGGAGCTTGTGTCCATCAGTTCAGCACTCCATTCATTCACTCGACGCACGCGATAAAACATCTACAAACGCGAAGAGTACGGCTTCAGCCCTACCGTTTCCGCGCTGAGGCATTGGGCTTTAGCCCCTGAGCGTTCTTAATCCGCAGTCGCCGTCGCCGGAGCCGCCGCAATCGCTCCGACAATCTCCGGTGGCAGCCCGAAGCGAACGTTTTCCGGCATCACTTCAAGTTCCTGCATGTTGTCGAATCCTTTATTCCGCAGGAACGCGACCGTCTCTTCCACCAGACACTCGGGTGCCGAAGCACCAGCTGTCAGGGCTATCGTCTTCACGCCTTTCAGCCATTCCGGCTCAATGTCATTGCAGCTATCAATAAGATGCGCATTCGTCCCGAGGTTGCGCGCCACCTCGACCAACCGGTTGGAATTCGAGCTGTTTTCCGATCCCACCACCAGCAGCAAATCGGCCTCGGAAGCGACCTCTTTCACCGCGACTTGCCGGTTCTCCGTGGCATAGCAGATGTCCTGCGCGGCGGGCCCAGTGATGTTGGGAAACTTCTTTTTGAGGGCCGCAATAATGTCTTTCGTTTCGTCCAGGCTGAGAGTGGTCTGCGTCAAATAGGCCACGCGATCGGGATCGGGCACGCTCAGCGCTTTGACCTGTTCGGGATTTCCGACCACCTGCGTGACCAGCGGCGCCTCGCCCAGGGTTCCTACCACCTCGTCGTGGTCCTTGTGACCAATCAGGATCAGCGAATACCCTTCCTTGGCAAACTTGACCGCTTCTACGTGAACCTTGGTCACCAGGGGACAAGTCGCATCAATCACGCGCAAGCCGCGCTTTGCGCTGTGTTCGCGCACCTCGGGCGAAACTCCATGCGCGCTGTAGATAATGCGCTCGCCGTTTGGCACCTGATCCTCGCTGTCAACAAAGATCGCGCCTTTGCCGCGCAACTCCTCAACCACGAAGCTGTTGTGGACGATTTCTTTGCGTACGTAGATCGGCGGCCCAAACGCCTCCAGGGCAATGCGGACTACGTCAATGGCCCGCACTACGCCTGCGCAGAAGCCTCTCGGCTTGAGCAAAAGTAAGGTCTTCCCGTCGTTCTTCGCTAGAATTCCAGCCATTCAACCCCGCTTATTCAGAGTCCTCGAGTAGTGCAAGGAGGAATGCTCTCTGTCGTTAGATGCAAAAACGGCCACAAAATCCATCTTCAGGCTACACGAATCCCATTGTGGCGATACCAATAAACTACCGGAAAGTACCCCAATGGTCAACGTAAGCCACAGAAAGCGCGGGGATTAGCAGCGGATGGGGAATTTCAGCTACTGAATGGAGGGTCCCGGTACGGCTTAATCGCCGCGTCCGCACCAGCGAGATCAAGCCAGTTCAGTGGCTCGGCGAGACTTGAGATCCGACAGCGTTATTTGCAGGATTTCATCCGGCGCTCCGCTGGCAGCCACCCGCACCAGAAGCCCGGATTTCTGGTAAAACTCAATCAGCGGCGCAGTACTGCGGTCATAGGCTTCCATCCGGACGTTAATCGATTCCGGCTGATCATCCTCTCGCTGAAACAGCTTCCCGCCGCACCGGTCGCATTGGCCTTCGACCTTGGGAGGACGTTCGGTCACATGGAATACCGCCTTGCACTTCTGGCAGGTCCGCCGCCCACCGAGCCGGGCCACGATTTCGCTGACCGGCAGTTCGTAGTTCAGTACCGCGGTCAGCCCAAGACTTTCTCGATCCAGCAACTGCTGGAGCGATTCCGCTTGCCCCAGCGTGCGCGGAAATCCGTCCAGGAGGAAACCGCCGCCGCAGTGCAGGCACTCGCTGCGTTCCTTCACCATCTCCCAGACTGTGGAATCCGGCACCAACTCGCCGCGACGCATATATCTCAGCGCTTCCCTCATAGCGGGGCTCTGCTCGCAGTCGCTCCGGCTCCCAGCGGCCCGGAAGACGTCCCCTGTCGACAGATGGCACGCTCCCAGCCTCTGACTCAGCAAATCAGCTTGAGTTCCCTTGCCTACGCCCGGCGGTCCTAGCAGGACAAGCCTCCAGGGAATCCGGGTACTGGACGGCGCGTTCTCGCATTGGGCGGAAGGCCCTTGCAGCCACGCCACCCGATCCTTCGTATTTTGTGGGCTCATCCTCTTGCCTATATCGGAGGGACGCGGTCGTCTCAGTGACAGTAATCACAGCGCTGGGATCCCAGAAACACACTTTCTCCGCATGGCCCTCTCGTGCCCCCCGCCCCCCACGCCGTGCCATTGTGATCGCCCAATGGTTATCGCAAGATAGTAACCGTCAACGAGCAGAGTTCCAGGTCAACGACAATGTTGGAACTGAAACCAAGACCGGCGATAGGCAGCTCTCAGGCTCGGATAGCCATCGAAAATCCCCAGGCCAAGCTGTTGCTCGCTCTCTTCCTGCTGGTGATTGCGCTCGTCGGCGTGGTTGCAAAAGACTGGCAGTTCTGGTTTGGCTCCGAGCAGTTACTTCTGGATTCGGATAACTCCCAGCCTGCCGTCACTCCGAAGAAGGTCGTGAACCAGGCTCCAACCGCGACTCAGTCCACCTCGTCGATGGCGAAAAAGCACGTTTCGGCTTCCCAGACCTCTGCCGAACCCACCCCCGCGCCCGTCGAAGCCCCAGCCGTGCAAGCGACCCGCACCGTACTTCCTCCGCTGGACGTGGAAGTCGTAGCCGGAGACAAACACAGCAAGATTCATCCTGGCACCAATGCTGCCAAAGTTGAGATCACGCGTCCTGGATCGGGCGCGACTTTCGCCGCTGCTACCAATGCCTCGGAGCGAGAGCAGATGTCCACCGAAACGCCAGAGGCTTACCCGGCGCTGGCGCAGCACATGAAGGTGCAGGGATCGGTGGTATTGCAGGCCATCATTAGCGCCGAAGGCGTTGTGCAGGACATTCACGTATTGAGTGGACCGGCCATCCTCGCCGCAGCAGCCCGGCAAGCCGTGCGCGAATGGCGCTTCAAGCCAGTCCTGCAGAACGGTCAAGCCGTCGAAACCAAGGCCGACATCACCGTCAACTTCACCATCAAGGTCGCCGACAGCTCTGAGAAGACTACCCTGGCCGAGAGCCGAGCCTCAGAAATGCTGACCATCACCCGCTAACCTGGATCTTCTCCTCAGGCCGCAGATCACACTGGGAATCTGGCACAGCAAATAGCTCGATCCCCTCGTCGCTATCCCTCACGCGTTCGCTTTGATCATCTGCTCGGCGTGCTTACGCGAGGTCTCCGTCAGCTTAGCCCCGCTTAGCATGCGCGCGACTTCTTCCGTACGCTCCTCACCCGTGACCGCCCGAATGCTGGTGCGCGTGCGTCCACCAGATTCTTTTTTCTCGATGACGTAATGATGATCGCCGAAGGTTGCGATCTGCGGCAGGTGCGTCACGCACAACACTTGATTTGATCGCGCGAGCGATTTCAGCTTCTTCCCCACCGCCTCAGCTGCGCGTCCCCCGATGCCGGTATCGATTTCGTCAAACACCAGAGTCTTCTGGGTGCCCCATTTCTCGCGCCCTTTGCGGGAAAGGCCGCCCTGAGCCTGTCGAAGGGTGGGGCTTTTGCCCGCCTCGACACTCGCCTTCAGCGCCAGCATCACCCGCGAAAGCTCTCCGCCTGACGCAATGTGCTCCAATTGCCGCAACGGTTCCCCAGGATTCGTCGAGATCATATACACCACCTGATCGATGCCGGATGGGGTCCAGTTCCCTTCTTCCTCCGAACTCGTCATCTCGATGCGGAACGCGGACTTCATTGCCAGATCATTGATCTCTGCCTCTACAAGCTTCTCTAATCGGCGCGCCGCTTCCGCCCGCTTCTTCGATACCGCACGCGCCGCCCGCAGATATTCCGTAGCCGCTCTTGCCTGATCGCCGCGCAGGCCCCGCAGAATCTCGTCTTTGTTCTCGACCTCGGACAATTTGCGCGAGACATCCGCGCCGAACTGGATGACTTCATCCAAAGTCGGCCCATACTTGCGCTTCAAGCGGTCCAGCAGCGCAAGCCGGTCCTCGACCCGCGCCAGATGTTCTGGCGAGGCGTGAATTCCTCCTGCATAATCGCGCACCGTCGCGCCCACATCTTCTACGCTGATGCGCGCCGTTTCCAGCGCCGCCAGCGCTTCCTGAAACTTGGGCTCGTACCGCACCAACTCTTCGACCTGCTTCTGCGCCGCGCGCAGCGACGATGCCGTCGAACCATTGCCCTCATACAGCAGATCAAAGGCATTCATCGCGGCGTTGTAGATCTTCTCGGCGTTGGCGAGCACGCGCTTCTCGGTCTCCAGTTGCTCGTCCTCTCCGCTTTGCAGGCGCCCATCTTCAATTTCACGTTTCTGAAAGATCCACAAGTCGACCAGCCGCAGCCGGTCCTGCTCCCCGCGCTCCAGTTCTTCGATCCGCGAACGGACCTCTTTCCACGTCCTAAAACTCGATGCCACCGCCTCGAGTTGGCTGCCTGCAAACGCATCCAGCAGCCCGAGTCGCGCTGGCCCATCGAATGACAGGATGCTCTCGTTCTGCGCGTGAATGGTCGCCAGATGTGGCGCCAGCAGCCGCAAGACAGCCATTGTTGCAGGCTGATTATTCACGAACACCCGTCCTTTGCCTCCAGCTGCAATCTCGCGCCGCAAAATCAACGAACCGTCGTCCGATTCATCCAACCCATTCGTTTCTAGAATTCCGACCAACGCCTTCCCCGCGACGCCTTCGACGTCAAACACAGCCGACACTACCGCACGCTGAGTCCCCGCCCGGATCACATCGGTCGACGCTTTATCGCCCATCAATAGCGCCAGAGCATCCACAAGGATCGACTTCCCTGCCCCGGTTTCGCCGGTCAGCAGGTTCAACCCCGGTCCAAACTCCACCACCAGGTTATCGATCACCGCATAGTTCTCGAGCCGCATTTCAATCAGCACAAGTCAGTCCTGGACTTCGAAGTTTTGCGCAGCATAGCATGAAAGCCCGGTTCGTCCCTCAGTAACGTAGCGCTGGCGTCCCGCCGGCTTTTCCCGCTGGCCTGCCAGAGCTTGCCGAATCGGCTTCTCGCCTGCTGTGGTCGTATCTCCTCAGAAGCTGAATGTCCGGCACCGCACCCTGCCTCTCCAGCGTTACCATCGGGCACCCCTATCTCCCTGATTTGAAGCAAACTACCCTCAAGGATCATCTAAAATAAGCCAATGGCCTCAGCTGGACACTACTCTGTTGAAGATCCTCCACATACGATCCCCAAGACCATGCAGGCGGCAGTTTACCGCGGCGTGAATGACGTCCGCCTCGAAACCCTCCCTGTGCCCGGAATCGGCTCGGGAGAGATTCTCGTCCGAGTCCATTCCTGCGGCGTTTGCGGCACCGACCTCAAGAAAATTTCCACAGGCTCTCATTCCGCCCCCCGCATCTTCGGCCATGAGACTTCCGGAGTGGTTGCCGCTGTGGGCGAGGGCGTCCAGAACTACCACCTCGGCGACCGCGTAATTGTCTTCCACCATATCCCGTGCCGCCAGTGCTTTTACTGCCAGAACAAGACGTTCGCCCAATGCTCCACGTACAAGAAAGTCGGCTGCACCGCTGGGTTCGAGCCATCTGGCGGTGGGTTTGCCGAATACGTTCGAGTGATGGACTGGATCGTCGAACACGGCACCGTCCGCATCCCCGATGACGTCTCCTTCGAGCAGGCCTGCTTTGTCGAGCCCGTCAACACGTGCATGAAGGGGATTGAGGCCTTGCACCTTCACCGTGGCGAAAACGTCCTCGCCATCGGGCAGGGTCCCATCGGCATCGTATTGAGCGTATTGGCCCGCCGACGAGGGGCCACCTTAATTACTTCCGATTTGTATCCCGAGAGGCTTAGAATAGGATCAAGTTTCGGGTTAGACCTTACAATTGATGCTTCGCGGGCAAACGTAGTTGATCGCGTTCGCGAATTGACCGAAGGACGTGGCGCCGACGCCGTGATTCTCGCGGTCGGCGGTAATGCTTTGATTCGCACCGCGATGGATGCGGTCCGTCCCGGGGGGCGAGTATTGCTGTTTGCGCAAACGCAGCACGGAGAGGCCTTGATCGATCCGGCAGCCATCTGTGTCGATGAGAAAACTCTGGTGGGGTCCTATAGCGCGTCAGTCGATTTGCAGGAAGAATCTGTGCGTTTTGTCATGAATCGTGAGATGGATCTCGAACGGCTAGTCAGCCATCGCTTCCCGCTCCCGCAGAGCCCGCAAGCTTTGGATCTGGCAGCCCATCCCCAACCTTCGTCGATGAAGATTATGATTCAGCCCGGCAGCACGTGGGCTCAGTAGCTGGTTTGGTGGAAGGTCGCGGATCTTAGTCGTGAGATGTGAGTGAAGCGGCGCAACGGTGAGTGGAAGGGCACGGCTTCAGCCGTGCCGTTAAGCACGCAAGCAGATGGGGCTTTAGCCCTGAGGTTTAAGCAACTGGAAGGAAACCCGCAGTGAATGGAAAAATGACCGCTGCCGTTTTATACGGCAAAGAAGACCTCAAGATCGAGAAGGTACCCATCCCTCGCGTGGGAGACGGCGAGGTTCTGGTCAAAGTCCAAGTCGCATTGACCTGCGGCACCGACCTCAAGGTATATCAGCGCGGCTACCACGCCCGCATGATCGTTCCTCCCGCTCTGTTCGGCCATGAGCTGGCCGGAGTCATTGAAGAGGTCGGCGCCGGCGTCAACGGCTTCAAGAAAGGCATGCGCGTCGTGGCCCTCAACTCCGCGCCCTGCCAGATGTGCTTCTACTGCTCGAAGCACCAGGAAAACCTTTGCGAAGATCTGCTCTTCAATAACGGCGCATACGCCGAATACATCCGTGTGCCCCGCCGCATCGTTGAAGCCAACATGCTGATCATCCCGCCCAACGTGAGCGTGGAAGAGGCGGCCATGACCGAGCCTCTGGCCTGTGTCCTCCGTGGACTGCACGAAACCGGGGTCGAGATCGGCGACACAGTCACGATCCTCGGCGGTGGCCCCATCGGACTTATGTTCGTGCAAGTCGCCCGCGCCATCGGCTGCAACGTCATTTCCGTCGTCAAGCGCGATGGCCAGGTGGACGCCGCCAAACACATGGGCGCGCACGAAATTATCCAGACCACAAAAGTACCGAACGTCGTCGAGGCCGTCCGCGCTCTTTCTCCGCAAAAGCGCGGGTGCGACGTGGTCATCGAAGCCGTCGGCAGGCCCGAGGCCTGGGAGTGGGCCGTCGACATGGTCCGCAAAGGTGGCACCGTGAACTTCTTCGGCGGATGTGCCAGCGGAACGAAAGTGCAGCTCGAAACCAACCGCCTGCACTATTCTGAAATCACGCTGAAAGCCACGTTCCACCACACCCCGGAAACGGTTCGCCGGGCCTTCGGACTGATCGCGGCCAAAAAGATTCGTCCGACCGACTACATCACCGGAGAGGCGCCATTGTCGCGCCTCCAGCAAGTTCTGCGTCACATGCTGAATCGCGGCGGCGACATCAAAACCGCAATCATCCCCGGCCACTGATTCGCAGTTTGGGTCTGGTTGTCATCCTGAGCGAAGTAACTGGATCGCGAATGCGATCCAGTTACGCAGTCGAAGGATCCCTACAGCCAATGTGCTGGCATGAGAGTGAAGAGGAATTCTCACCAAACTGGAATGCCGCAACTCGATACACAAACCGCGCCGCCCTCTCCCACCGTCCTCGGCTGGAGCCGCCTACCCGCGCATTACGCCATCCCCTCCACTCCCGCATCGGTTGCCGAAGCCCGCAAATACTGCGCTCACCTCGCCCGCACCCACTATGAAAATTTCTCAGTAGCCAGCTGGTTCCTTCCCCGCCGCCTCCGCCAGCATTTTTTTAACGTTTACGCATACTGCCGAATCTCCGACGATCTGGGCGACGAAGTCGGCGACACCGCCGCCTCGCTCGAACTGTTGGACCAATGGCAACACGAACTCGATGCATGCTACGAAGGCGCTCCCAGGCATCCAGTATTCGTAGCCTTGGCCGAAACGGTTCGTCAGTTCGATATTCCGAAGCACGAGTTCTCTGATTTGCTCATCGCCTTCCGTCAGGATCAAACGGTCACCCGCTTCGAGACTTTCAATGACGTTCTGGCCTACTGCCATTATTCCGCCAATCCCGTTGGGCATCTCGTCCTCTATCTCTGCGGATACAGCGACCCCGAGCGCCAGCAACTTTCCGACTTCACCTGCACTGCATTGCAACTTGCCAACTTCTGGCAGGACGTGACCGTCGACTATGCGAAGGGCCGTATCTACCTTCCGCTCGAAGATCTTCGCCGGTTCAATGTGAGTGAAGATGACATCGCGCGGAACCAGAACAGTCGAGCGTTCTGCGCGATGATGAAGTTCGAAGTCGAGCGCGCCCGCGACTGGTTTCGTCAGGGCTTGCCGCTCATCGCCAAAGTCGATCGCGAACTGGCCATCGATCTCGACCTCTTCAGCCGCGGCGGTCAGGAAATCCTGAATGCTATCGAAAAGCAACACTATGCCGTCCTCGGAAATCGTCCCGCCATCTCGAAAGCCCGCAAACTAGCTCTGGTCGCTCGCGCAGGCATGGGAAAGCTTTTTGGAGCCGGGCTTGGAGCCGGTCGCAAAGGAGAAAACCAGTGAGCGCGGGCACCCAGCAGGTTCCCATTCCGTGGACCCCAGCTCCGCCGCAGCTCGTCATGGCCTATTCCGTCTGCAAGAGCATCACCCGCACTGCAGCGAAAAATTTCTACTACGCATTTCTTGTCCTGCCGCGCCGCAAGCGCGAGGCCCTCTGCGCCGTCTACGCTTTTATGCGGAGATGCGACGATGTCGCCGACGATCCCACGCTGAGCCTGCCGGACCGCCGCCAGAAGCTCGAAACCTGGCTCAATGCGCTGCATCGGGTTCAGCAAGGCGAACCCACCGACGATGCGATACTGCTCGCCTTAACGGATGCCCAGCGCCGTTTCTCCATTCCCGCAGGATTGCTCGACGAACTCGCCCAAGGCACTGCAATGGACGTGGAAGAAGCCGAAGCCGCCGCTCAGACCACCAGCGCTCCCGGCCTTACGATTCAGTACAAGACCTTCGAAGATCTTCGCCTGTACTGCTACCGCGTCGCTTCGGTCGTCGGCTTAGTGTGCATCCACATCTTCGGATACCGCGACCCCACAGCGGAGCCCCTTGCCGAGCGTTGCGGCCTCGCCTTCCAGCTCACCAACATCATTCGCGACGTGAAAGAAGACGCGTCGATGGGCCGCATCTACCTTCCGGAAGAAGATCTCGCGAAGTTCAATCTCTCCGCTTCCGAATTGCTGGCGACCCCAGATCCCGCGCGCTTTCGCCCCGTGCTCGCTCTTGAAGCGGACCGCGCACGCGAGTTCTACGCTTCCGGCGACGAACTCATCCCGTATATCTCCGAAGACAGTCAGCCCGCCTTGTGGGTCCTCGTAACCATCTATCGCCGCCTGCTCGAGCGCATCACTGAAAAGCAATTCGACGTCTTTACCGCCAAAGTCGCCCTCAGCACCTCTGAAAAACTGCGAATCCTCGGGAAAGGTTTCTTGAAGCGAATCCTGTGACTCGTGCGATCCGAACCTCTGTCATTTCAAGCGAAGCGAACGAACCGCCTCTCTGTCATTCTGACCGGAGCGGAGCGACCGAGCCCCTACTCTGTCATTTCACCCGACGAGGGGTGAGCGAGCCCCTACTCTGTCATTCCGACCGGAGCGGAGCGAAAGCGAGCGAAGTGGAGGAACCTGCTGTTTTGTCCCAATCGGGTCTTTCGCGTTTTTTGCGAACAAGGTGAGAATCTTGAATCCACACGAAATTTTACTCTGAACTAGCATGCCCTCCACCCCTCTACTCACAGTCGCCGTCGCCGGAGGCGGCCTCGCCGGACTCGCCGCCGCGTGCGCCCTGTCCGACAAGGGTTTCCGCGTCACGCTGTACGAGAAGCGTCCATTTCTCGGCGGCCGCGCTTCCTCGTGGGAACATCCCGGCACCGGCGAAGTCGTCGACAACTGCCAGCACATCCTCTTCCGCCTGTGCACCAACTTGCTCGAGTTCTACCAGCGCATTGGCGTCGCCGATCAAATCCGCTGGTTCGACGAAATGACTTTCATCGAACCCGGTGGCCGCACCTCCGTGATGAAATCTTCTCCGCTTCCCGCCCCGCTGCACACCGCGCCGTCGTTCTTCAACTTTCCGTTCCTCACCGCAGCTGACAAATTGGCAATCGCGCGAGCGCTCGTTCCTCTGACACTCACCGAGCAGACCGACAATGGAAAGTCGTTTCAGGAATGGCTCGACAAACACGATCAAACCCAAAACGCGATCCGCCGCTTCTGGAATCCAATCCTGGTCAGCGCGCTCAGCGAGGAACTCAACCTGATCTCAGTTTCTGCGGCTGCGCAAGTTGTGCGCGAGTCGATGAAGTCTCCCGCAGCCCGCGAAATGGGAGTTCCAACTGTCCCGCTCACTGACCTCTACAACAAAGCCGGAGATTACCTCCGCGCCCGCGGTGGCGAACTGCATTTCCGTCAACCGGTAGAGGGTTTCTCAGCTCAAGCGTCTCGCGTTCAACTCGAACTCCGGAAGCAGGAACAAAATCGGCAACATGCTCTCAAAGAGGATGCCCCGCCTTTGTCCCTGAGTCGATCGCAGGGACAGTGTGGGGATTTCGACTTCCTGGTCCTGGCCCTTCCCTTCGACGCCCTAGCCAAGGTTCTTCCGGAAGTTCCGGAAAGCGAACCCATCCGCGAGAACCTTACGCACTTCGAGACCGCCCCCATCACGGGCATCCACCTGTGGTTCGACCGCCAGATCTCCGACCTCGACCACGCAGTGCTCCTCGACCGCACGATCCAATGGATGTTCCACAAGTCCCGCCTCCAACCCATGCGTGCTGGGCGTAAACGTGAACAGGATGGACACGACCAGGGCGCGCGACTCCGCGAAGAGGATGCAGGGCGAGGTCGCGATCAGGATGGAAACGGAATGGATGAGCACGAACGGGAAGGGCACGACTTCAGTCGTGCCGCTACGGACGAAGACAGGAACGGGACTTTAGCCCCTGAGGTCGGTAGCTACATTGAACTCGTCGTCAGTTCCTCCAAATCTTTGATCGACAAATCCCGCTCCGAGATCGTCGACCTCGCCCTCGCTGAAGTCCGCGAATTCTTCCCCGCAGCGCGCGCCGCCAATCTGGTAAAGTCTGCCGTCATTAAAGAGGTAAACGCCACCTACTCGCCGCGCCCCGGCATTGACGCATACCGCCCGGGCGCGATCACCGCGTGGCCGCGAGTCTTCCTCGCCGGAGACTGGACTGCTACCGGATGGCCCGCCACTATGGAAAGCGCCGTCCGCAGCGGCTATCGAGCCGCCGAAGCCCTGGCCCGCGCCGCAGGACTGAAAGACGCGAGCTTTCTCTCCCCCGACCTCCCCGCCACCGGATTCATGCGCTTTTTCTAGGCCCTATCCCTCCGATACTCGTGTGGTTCGGGGTGTTTTTGTGTGGGTCCGGGTCTCTGACCCGGACGGGCCGAGCAGAGCTCGGCTGCCGCTTTCCCCCCGGCACGTTTCTAGCCCACAATAACTAAACTTCCCCCCATCCCCGCCGATACTCATGTCATGGACGGCCGTAACATCGAGCCAAGAACGGTCATTTGGGCAGTGGCCGAGGTTTGCTGGGAAGACCAGACGGGTACGTCCAATCGTGCTCCTGCAACCCTCGAAGACACCTCGCCGTCGGGAGCGTGCATCCGCCTCAAGACTCCCATCAGCATTGGCGCCCGGCTCACTGTGAGATGGCATCGTGAACAGTTTTCCGCCATAGCCAGAAACTGCCGCAGCGATGGACGTGAATACCTCTTGGGAGTCAGACGAGAGGTTGAACTAGTTCGCACTGAAACGAGCGCACGATCCCAAGAAGCGCCGCCCTTGTTGCCGGAAGCGCAAACTGGATCTGCCATTGTTACTATGAGGGCCGCTCCACTCGCCTCGGCAGAATCCGCGGCCACCCCGCATAAGCAGCAGGCGCCGCCGAATGACGTTACTTCGGCTCGGGCAATCATTCTTGAAGATGCTCTCGGCGATCAGCAGTCCGCCGAGAGCCGGGCTGCGAAGCACGAACTCGTTCAACACAACGCCTCCTCGGCCGGTGAAAGCAGAACCCCGAGCCGCGCACCGAACACACATTCTCGGAGGTCTCTAACTCTGCGGCCGACCCCCGCATCCCGTACCCAATCTCAACCCAAAGGCTCGTCCCCTCCTCAAGAAAGGAAAGTTATGCAACCGAAAAAGCTCTTTCCCAAATTCTGGCAACGCCAGCAGGACGGCACCGACGCGCCCCAAAAAGCTACCCCGACGGAGGCTCCCGTGAACAACTCACGCACCAATCCTGCAGAAGGCCTGACTGGCCCGCAAAGCAACTTGCTGTCTTATGAGGATATTTACCATGCGGCTGGGATCCTGAGCCCACGATCGGGATATGGCGTGCACAAGGTCGTCGACATGCTCAACAGCGACCGCATTCGCGAGTTATCGAAGGACATCAAGCGCGCCTCCGTACTCATGGCCCTCGATGCCGCCGGCACTTCGCCGGAGGACTTGCTCAAGGACGCGACCCATCGTCAGCAGGCCCTCGATTCGTACGAGGCCGGCCAGCAGAAACAACTGGAGGAATTCGAAGCTCGGAAGGCGCAGGAAAACACCAAGATCCAGGCGGAACTCGACAAAGTCACGGCGCACTATGCAGAGCGCATCAAGCAAAATCTCGATCAGATCGCGCGCGAGAAAGAGACCTTACGCAACTGGCAGATGGCGAAGCAGCACGAAAGCCAGCGCATCTCAGAAGTAATCGAACTGTGCGCGAAGCAACCCGCCGCCCAGCCCGTTATCGATCCGCAAGCGGCGGCGGGGGAAACCGTCACGTCCGGACCACCTGCGACCCCGACCAGCCTGGCGTCCAAGGCCTCCGTCGGGCACTAGCCGCCACACCCGCCGAAGAATGGAAGAATGCAAGAACAGAATGACCAGGGTCTAATCTCGCCCCGCCTGCACTATACGGTCATTCCCCGATTGACGATGTATTTCTCGCGATGAGAGACTGCGCATGCTGGCATCCATTGGGGTAGGTCCGCTCACCTTCCTCAGTTCACCAGGCAGCCCGTCCGCACTATGCACAACCCTTCGAGCGTCGATCGCGATAACTTTCAACAGCTTTTGTCCAACGCCTATAAGCTCCAGCAGCGTGAAATTGACCACCAATCGCTCGCCGACATTGGCGAGGTCCAGCGCGCCATCGCGAGCGAAACGTTCAACGTAGATGGCATTTTTCAGCACATAGTGGAATCTGCCAGTAGAGTTTCCCATGCTTCTGGGGCCGCCATCGGCGTCTTGAACCAGGCTCAACTTATTTACTGGGCGGGAAGCGGTAGTCTCGCGGATTCGGTCGGCACGCAGGTCACGGTCTCTTTGACTGATTCTGCGCACGCCAATTACGGCCGCGAGATTCTTCGCGTGGACAATGCAGCGAGCGCTCCCCGCATTGAAGCGGATACTTGTCGGCAAAGAGGCGCCAACGCGCTACTCATACTGCCCATCCATCACGATCGGGCCTTGGCAGGAGTGTTGGAGATCCTATTCGCCGAAGCACACACCTTCGAAAACCGCGAAATCCTCACCTACTGGTCGTTGGTCGAACAGGTCGAGTCGGCCATTCGACGAGCCGTTCACCTGGAACAAGAACTTGAAAAGGAAACAAGTCCGGCATCCGGTTCAATCCCGATCTCATTGGACCAATCGCAACCGGAAGAGGACTCTAAACCTGCTCCCGTACGCATGATGCGTTCGACCAGCGAGCCCTCCCTTTACCAGCGTGTCGCAGCCGTTATGGTAGCGATCCGCGAAATAACAGCTTTCAACCGGACAACCTCAGCGTTTATGCGGTCAGCGTCCCTAATAGAAGAAGCGGGGGAAGTATTCAAGCAGTCAGCCCTCAATCGTTCAGCCTCAGCCTTCAGGCAGACAGCGTCCGTGTTCCAACAAACAGGGCCATTGTTCAAGCAGTCGGCGTCGGTTTTCAAGCAGTCAGCCGCAGGGTTCAGGCAAGCCGCATCGGTAATGAAGCAGTCAGCCCCAGTGTTCAAGCAAGCCGTGTCAGTATTCAATCGGTCAGCCTCAGCGCTCACGCAGGCAGTGTTCAAGCAGGCGAACTCGGTGTTTAAGAAAGAAGTCCCGTTCTTCGCAACGGCGTGGCGGCGGGCAACAAATCGGCGTTGGCAGCCGCGTTTGAACTGGCGTCCTCATCTGCACTGGCAGCTCCGCAGGCTGCATTTCGCTGTCACGGCTGCTGTGGTTCTCGCATTCGCCGTGTTGCTAGCCTATCGAGTCCAGCATCCGCCTCGCCCCGCTCAGGCCACCACGCTGCCAGTTGTACCTAGCATCGCTCCAAGGGTCAGTCTTCCCAAGCCATCACCGGCAGCAGCCTCCGTCGCAGCCACCCGTACGCTGAATTTCGCGAGACCAGCGAAAGCCACGCCCGTGACCAAGGGGCTGCGCAATCAGGAAGTCCACTACATCGGAGACGACGTTACCGTGCGCATCTTTCACGAACAGCATGCTTCGAAGCCCCGCCGCGCTGCGCAGAGCCGCGTCGCTCATATCGGAAACGACGTTACCGTGCGCTATTTTGCTCCGCCGCAACCGACCGCAAAATTCTCTACGCCCTAAAGCCGCATCCCCCCACCCGAGTCCCCCTAGAAAAGATCGCACCGCGGGTGGCCCCCAGGCAATCTCGCTCCGGGCGGCCCATGAGAGGCGCGGCCACAGGCCTGCGGAGAGGTGTGTAAAGAAGAAAAGGCGTGCCGGGTTCGGCACGCCTTTAAATATCGGAGGAAGGCAGATTACGTTTAGGCGGATCGAATGTTGCCAATCTGCCGGCGGGATCGCATGAAGATCGCTCCAAAGCAGCAGAACCCGGCCAGAAGAAGATAGCCTAATGCCGCTCCGCCCTCAGGAACCGAGGTCATGCCCCACATTTCTTGAGGCTCCCCCGTGCCTTTGGAAGGTGTGTAGATCCACAGGCTCGCCAGTTGCAAAGAAGTCAGAGTTTCGCTGCCGCTCTTCACATTGTTATACAGAGTGAGTGCCAATCCGGTAAGCTTGGTTGGATCGACGCCGCTCCCCGTGAGAGCCCAAATAGCCTGCGAATATGCCGACTGAGTGTCGCCAATCGGGCTCGTCGTGAACATCTGGTAGACGAGATAGGCCACTTCCTGATACACCGTCAGGGCATTGGCGCCCAGCGACGACCCAAAAAGTGTCTGCCCGATGTTGGACGAATTCAGGCTTGCAGCATTGATCGCGGTGGCCTTCCAAGTCTCGCCGCCATAGATGTTGTCCCTGAAATCATCGCAGATCATTCCAGGACTCGACTGTCCCGGTCCAACTTGTACGCCAGCGATCGAGCCGTCATAGAACCCGGTACCGACGGTTTCACCGTCATAGGTCCAATTACTACCCTGATACGCGCCGTTGAAGGACATGCTTGTGGTTTGCCCAGCGGCAAAAGGAATCAGGAAAAGAAGTGCTGCAACCGAGGAAAGGATCGACTTCATTGATGTTTATCCACTTTCTGAACAAAGTGGGGGGAGGCGGAACAGCCCGTCAGACGGCCTATTCCATTACCAAAGCTACTTTAACCTACCGTTCATCTTTGTCAAGACTGATAATATCTGCAACAGGTTGCAAGGACTTGCAACCGCATATCTGCTTCAGCCACTTCCCTTTCCGGCCATACTACCCATTGGTGCCGTTCTTTGCGGGGCCGAATTGGCGTAGCCTTAAATTGTTCTCAATCATTCGATTCGGCACATTCTGCCACCAGGATTTCAATGCGCTTTCGTTCCATGTTTGGACGCTCTGTTCTTGCATTTTTGATCGCGGTTCTTCTCTCCTCATGCTCCACGAACCCCCAGGCCCGAAAGCAGAAGTATTTTCAGAGTGGGCAGCAATACTTCGACAAAGGCAAATATGCCGAGGCCGCCATTGAATTCATCAATGCCATCAAAATTGACCAAAACTACGCGGCAGCCCACCACCAACTGGCGGAAACCTACCTCCGATTGCAAAAGCCGGAGGGCGCCTTTCCGGAGCTCGCGCGTACGCTCCAACTCGACCCCCAGAACTTCGAAACCCGTATCGAACTGGCGAATCTGCTGATTCTCAGTCACAACCTGTCCGAAGCTCAGGAGCAAATCAATATTCTGCTGCGAGATCGGCCCGAGGATCCGGCGGTTCATACCGTAAATTCAAGCTTGCTGGCAGCGCAGGACAACGTCCCCCGTGCGATCGAAGAAATGCAGAAAACGATTGCCGTCGCCCCGAACAAGTGGCAACTCTATCTCAGCCTCGCTCTCTTGCAGGCCAAGAACAATCAGACGGATGCGGCGGAGGCAAGCCTGCTGAAGGTAATTGATCTCGATCCCTCCGCATCGCAAGCCCGCATCCTTCTAGGCAGCTACTACCAATCCCGCAACCGTTATAGCGACGCCGAAAAGCAGTTCCAGAAAGCGATCGACATCGATCAGAAGACCGCCGAACCTCGGGCCGCCCTGACTCGGTTGTACCTCGCGGAAGGCAAGACGGCTGAGGCCGTGGGGGTGGCACAGCAGGCAAAACACGATTTCCCGAATGATCCCGCCGGCTGCCTTATCTTGGCCCACCTGTACTTCACGACCGGCGATCTTGATAAAGCTCTTGCCGAATATCGCAGTCTCCTTCAAGAACATCCCGAAGACCTCAAGTTAAAGAAGGAGTACATCCAACTTCTTCTGCAAAAGGGTCAGTTCAACGATGCCGGTACGCTCGTCGCCGAGATTCTTAAGACCAATCCCAACGACAACGATGCCCTGGTGTATCGCAGCCAAATACAAATTAGCAATGGTCGCCCCAATGACGCCGCGGCCACGCTGGAGACCGTGATCAAGAACGATTCCGGCAATGCCGAGGCCCACTATGTCTTCGGTATTGCACTCGAGAAAGCTGGAAATCTTACGAGAGCTCAAAGCGAGTGGACGGAGGCGCTCCGTCTGCGTCCCGACTTGGTCGACGCCGTGCGGGCTTTGGCCGGGCTGGCGTTGGGAAGGGGCGACATGGATGCCCTCGATCAGGAGGCTTCTGAGATCGTTCGACTGCAACCGGCCTTGCCCGAAGGGTATGCGTTGCGTGCCCTGGCCAATATCAATCGAAAACGATTCTCCGCAGCAGACGCGGACGTTGAGAAGGCAATTCAGACAGCCCCAGGAAGCTCGTTCGGCTTCGTTGAGATGGGGAACCTGAAGCTGGCGGAAAAACAATTTGATGCTGCCGCGAAAGCCTATACGGCGGCGCTCGATCGCAATCCGAATTCCAAGGACGCACTGCGCGGGCTGATGAATACCTACGTCGCACAGAATCGCACGGATCAAGCCATTGCGGCCGCGAATACTCAGATTGCAAAGTCGCCGAACAATAGCGGATTCTATGATCTGCTGGGCACCGCGCTTTTCTATCGCAAGCGAAATTTAGCAGGCGCAGCGGCCGCGTTGGAGAAGGCCACCCAACTGGACAAGAATGATTCCGATGCACAGCTCAAACTGGCACAGGTGCAAGCCGCCAAGGGCTCGATGGATGATGCGATTGCTACCTGCCATCGCGGGCTCGAGAATAATCCGAGTGAGCCAGCGTTCTCCGTGCTGCTAGGTGACTTGGACCAAGTCCGGCGCGACTGGAACGGAGCGACCGAAGCCTACCAGAAGGCACTCGCGCTCCGTCCGGAAGATCCGCAGGCATCGAACGGTCTTGCTTCTGTCATGTTGCAATCCGGTGGTAATCTCGACGTCGCACTCTCGCTGGCACAAGCGGCACGCCGCGGCTTGCCACGGTCGCCCGGCGTCGCCGATACGCTGGGATGGATCTATTATCAAAAAGGCGCCTATCACTCGGCCATCGACTCGTTGCAGGAGGCACTTCGTCTGGCGCGGGACATAAATTCCCCTGACAATCCACGACTTCACTATCATCTTGGAATGGCCTATGCGAAAAGCGGGCAACCAACTCTCGCCCGCCCACAGTTGCAGCAGGTGTTAAAGATGAATTCTGATCCGATCGACGCTGAGAACGCGAAAAAACAGCTTGCGGAATTGAAGTCGTAACAGGTTCGTCTGTTTTCGAAAAGAAATGGTGCGTCGACGATCGGATCGAATGAACCAGCGTTATGAAACGCATTTCGCCGATGCGCGAAACGGTCCGCTTTGGACGGTTTTGGTTATGATCGCAGCACTGCTGCCAGCTTGCAGCAAACAAGCCGCACCGGAGCCCACGCGGCAAGTCGGCCACGCGGCAACTCCTTCAACCCGTGCGCCAGCCAGGATTCCGCGCTGCCCCACATTTGGATCTTCACCCGAACCATCGGAACTCCTGACAAAAGGAGAACACAAAGTCATTCTTTCGTGGATCGCAAGCGCTAAACCAGACGCCAAGCACGCCGAGGCCTTCGGTTATTGCGTGTATCGCGCTATAAAACGCGAAAACCGCTCACTGGTGCGGATGAACTCCCTGCCCGTTCAGGGCACCAGTTGCACCGATGACATGGTCGAAACCGGCAAAACCTACTACTACCGAGTGAAGGCGATCAGCTCACAAGAAAACACGAGCGAACCCACCGACTTCGTTCGCGCCAAGATTCTCGACCAGAAGCCAGCCCATCCCGTCACAAGTTTGCCTCCCGTCTGCCGCGATTCCTCTACCGCCAATTGACCTGGACGCCCTTCACGTTGCGTCTTTCCGTGGAAATTCCACATCAGGCCGCCCCACAACTCTGAATCCTTTTCTCCCTTGGTGAAATCTATTCATGACAACTGCTTGTAGCGTCCTACGTGCCAGACAACAACACTTTATTGTTTTGTTCCAGATTTGGAGAGTTTATGGCGAAGCGAATGGTTTTGATGTTGGTGCTATTGGCTGCGATCATCGGCGGCCTCGGATTTGTGAAATTCCGGCAAGTTGAGTCTGCGATTGCCGCGGGTGCCAGCTACAAGCCTCCTCCAACTGCGGTCACGACCGTGGTTGCCCAAAAGGAAACTTGGCCTTCGACGTTATCCGTCATCGGAACGGCAGCCGCGATTCAGGGGGTCACCGTGAGCGCCGACCTTCCCGGCACCATCGACAAGATTCATTTTGAATCGGGTCAATGGCTCAAAGAGGGCGATATCATGGTGGAGCTCGACACCCGCCAGGAACGCGCGCAGCTAGCCAGTCTCGAGGCTCAACGCGATTTGGCCAAGATCAACTACGATCGCGCGCAGCAACTGGTAAAAGCCGGAGTCATTTCCCGTTCGGACTATGACAGCGCCACCGCCCAACAGAAGGCGACCGAGGCTCAGGTCGGTGATATTCGTGCCGCCATCGCTCGCAAGACGATTCGCGCTCCGTTCTCCGGATTGCTGGGCATTCGCCAGGTCAGCTTGGGGCAGTATCTGGCGGCGGGACAGGCGATCGTTTCTCTGCAATCGTTGAGTCCGATTTATGTGAACTTCGGAGTCCCTCAGCAGGAGACTCCTAAGGTGGTCCTCGGCCATATTCTGCGCGTCACGAACGGCGATCTGCCAGGAATGGCGTTCACCGGCCGAATTATCGCTCTCGATTCTGTCATTAACGAACAGACTCGAAACATTCAGGTGCAGGCAATCGTTACCAACAAAGACAACAAACTGCGGCCGGGGATGTTTGTGCAAGTCGAACTTCCTCTCGGTCAGCCTCGCCAGGTTGTCCCATTGCCGGCATCCGCCATCAACTACGCGCCCTACGGGGACTCGGTGTTCGTCGTAACTGAGATGAAGGATGCCAAAGGGAACGCGTACCGCGGCGTTCGCCAACAGGTTGTCAAAGTCGAAGGCTCTCGCGGCGATCAGGTGGCGATCACATCGGGAATTAACCCTGGAGACGAAGTCGTGAGCTCCGGGGTGTTCCGGTTGCGCAATGGGGCACCCATCCAGGTGAACAACACGGTGAAGCCAGAAAACAGTGCCAGCCCCAAACCTGAGGATAGCTAGACATGTTCCGCACACACGCGCCGAAGCATAGGAGCTGAGGATGGAGGCTAGACCTGGTTTATTGATAGCTGGTTGGTCCCCGAAGGAGCGGTCATGAAGTTCACGGATCTATTTGTTAAGCGTCCCGTTCTGGCGATTGTCGTAAATCTGGTAATCTTGATCGCCGGACTGCAGGCGATCCGCTCGTTGAGTGTGCGGCAATATCCGCGCAGCGATATCGCGGTCATACAGGTGACGACCGTCTATGTCGGCGCAAACGCCGATCTCGTGCGCGGCTTCATTACGACGCCGATCGAGCGCGTCATCGCCAGCGCCGATGGCATCGACTACATGGAGTCGACCAGTGCGCAAGGGTTGAGCACGATCCTCGTCCACCTGAAGATCAACTATGACACCACCGCCGCTTTAACCCAGATTCAGGCCAAAGTGGCGCAGGTGCGCAATGACCTTCCTCCGGACGCACAGATTCCGGTCATCGATCTGCAGACTGCGGACACTCAGTTCGCGGCGATGTACCTCGGATTCGCCTCCGCCGACCTCGACCAGAACCAGATCACCGACTACTTGACGCGCGTTGTTCAGCCTAAGCTGAGCGCAATAAGCGGCGTGCAGCGCGCCGACATCCTGGGCGATCGTACGTTTGCCATGCGCATCTGGCTCAAGCCCGGAGAAATGGCCGCGCGAGGCGTCTCCCCGTCTGACGTGCACGATGCGTTGGCGAAAAACAACTACCTGTCCGCGCTGGGGGCCACCAAGGGTTCCATGGTGTCAGTGAACCTGGTCGCGAACACCGACCTGCGCAATTCTGATGAGTTTCGCCAGATGGTCGTGAAGCAAGCCAACGGCGTCGTCGTACGCTTGGGCGAAATCGCCGATGTCCAACTCGGCGCGGAGAATTATGACCAGGACGTTCGCTTTAACGGGCAAACCGCTACGTTCATGGGAATTTGGGTTCTTCCCACCGCGAACTCCCTCGAAGTAATCCGGAACGTGCGAAAAGAGCTCCCCACGATCGAGGCGCAGTTGCCTACCGGAATGAAGTTAGGCATTCCCTACGACTCGACCGCTTACATTCAAGATGCGATCAACGAAGTGCTGCACACACTGGTCGAGACGCTGTTAATCGTGGTCGTGGTGATCTTCCTGTTCTTGGGCTCGTTCCGCTCCGTGTTGATTCCAGTAATCGCGATTCCGATCTCGCTGATCGGGGCCGTGTTTCTCATGCTCCTGGCGGGTTTCACGATCAATCTCCTCACTCTGTTGGCGATTGTGTTATCGGTTGGCTTGGTCGTGGACGATGCCATCGTCATGGTGGAGAACGTCGAGCGCCACCTGCACTTGGGCAAGTCACCCTTCCAGGCGGCGAAGGACGCTGCTCGCGAGTTGGTCGGCCCGATCATCGCCATGACCATCACGCTCGCTGCAGTGTACGCGCCGATCGGAATTCAGGGTGGACTGACGGGCGCGCTATTCCGCGAGTTTGCCTTCACTCTCGCGGGCGCGGTCGTCGTGTCGGGTGTCGTGGCTTTGACCTTGTCGCCGATGATGGGTTCGAAGCTGTTGCGCTCCGGCGACACTGAGCACGGCTTCGCTGGAATCGTGAACCGGCGCTTTGAGAGCGTTCGGAATCTATACACTCGCTTGCTCGCGGGAACGTTGCAGTATCGTCCCGTTGTGCTCACGCTCTGGGCGGTCGTGGCCGCGCTCATGATTCCTTTTTATATGTTCTCCCAGCGGGAACTGGCACCGGCGGAGGATCAAGGAGTCGTGTTCGGCGTGATTCAATCGTCCGCCAACTCCACGCTCGACCAGACGAACTTGTTCACGCAGCAGGTCTACGACGTCTACCACTCGTTTCCTGAGAGTGCGAGCATCTTCCAGATCACGAATCCAAGTGGCGGCTTCGGAGGCATGGTGACCAAGCCGTGGAGCGAGCGCAAGAAGACTGCGCAGCAATTGCTCGTGGAATCTGCTGGCCCGTTGTCCAGGATCTCCGGGGTGCGAGTCATTCCGCTGACGCCTCCGCCGCTTCCGGGCGGTGGCAACTTCCCTGTCGATTTTGTGATCGCCTCGGCAGCGGAGCCGCAGCAGGTCAGTCAGATTGCCGAGCAAATTGCACAGAAGGCAATGGCCAGCGGCATCTTCATCTTCGCGGACACGGACGTAAAGTTCGATCAGCCGCAAACGGAAGTGGTGTTTGACCGCGACAAGCTGCGTTCCCAGGGTGTGGACTTGAGCCAGGCGGGTCAGGATCTTGCCACCATGCTGGGCGGAAACTACGTCAACCGCTTCAGCATTCAGGGACGCAGCTACAAGGTGATTCCGCAGGTGAAACGGGTGGAGCGCCTGACGCCAGACCAGCTGTCGCAGATCTACGTGAAAGGCTCTGCGGACAAGCTCGTGCCGCTGTCGACCTTTGCTACTCTGCGGACAACGACCGAGCCGCGATCGTTGAACAAGTTTCAGCAGCTGAATGCCGTCCGCATTCAAGGTGTCATTCCCCCGCAGGTGCCTCTCGATCAGGCTCTGACATTTCTGGAAGACCAGGCGAAGCAGGTACTGCCGCAAGGCTTCACCGTAGACTACGCAGGCGAATCGCGGCAGTTGCGCGTGGAGGGTAGCAAGTTCCTGGGCACGTTCCTGCTGTCGGCGATTCTGATCTATCTGGTGCTGGCCGCGCAGTTCGAGAGCTTCCGCGATCCGTTCATCATCTTGGCGGGTTCGGTGCCTCTGGCCATCTCCGGTGCGCTGGCATTCTCGTTCCTGGGTTTCACGACCTTGAACATCTACAGCGAGGTTGGACTGATTACTCTTGTCGGCCTGATCGCGAAGAATGGAATTCTGATCGTAGAATTCGCGAATCACTTGCAGGAGACCGGCCTGAGTAAGCTGGAGGCGATTACCGGAGCGGCTAGCACGCGACTGCGTCCGATCCTGATGACCACGGCTGCTACCGTCTTCGGACACTTCCCGCTGGTCCTTGCAACGGGTCCCGGTGCGGGAGCCAGAAACAGCATCGGCATCATGCTGGTGAGCGGCATGATTATCGGCACGGCGTTCACGCTGTTCGTGGTGCCGTCCATTTATATGCTGGTGGCCAAGACTCACGCGCGCATTACGAGCGAGGACGAAGTCGCAATCGGTGAACCGGCGGAAAGCCTGGCGTGATTTGAGGCGAGGTTCTGCCTCCTACATATCGAGGCGGCCTGCTCTCACTGAGTCTTGGTCGCCTTACCTTCCATTACGGACGCCCAGGCACCATTCGGTTGAAGCGCTTCGTATTTGAAGGTGTATACAGTGGGAGAAACGACCATAACCGTGTACCGTCCTTTCGCGATCACGCCGTTCATCTTGGCGTCGGAGGTCCATGTCCAGGTGTTACCCTGGATACGGCCAGTCGCCATCTGATGTTCTCCCAGGCTGTTGTAGGCGTTGACAGTATAGACTTTGTCTTCGGCGTTGTACTCCATCACCCTCACGCCGCGCATGTCACCCAAGACAGAGTGCATCGAAGACTTCGTGTGCAGGAAGAAGTTCCCTGAGACCCACTCGCTGTGCTCAGTCGAAGTGAAATCTCCGCCCGGAACAGTTGGGCTAACCTTCATTGTGCCTTGCAGTTTCCAGTCGCCGGCGAAGTAATCCATCTTCTGATGTTGCGGCGTGGGAAACAGCGTTGGCCCTGACCCGGGGGAGTCTTGTGAGACAACGCCTGATGTCCAAGTCACCACGGCAAGCACCAGAGCGAGAAAAGCGCACTTGAGCGGAAGAATCATCAGTAAATACTTCAACGATTGTGGCGCCAGAGGAACTGTCACTTGTAACAGGCGCAAGCCGGCTCCGCTGAATCCGCCGTCCTGGGCTAGAATCGAGAATCCAATTTCTCCTTAGGATGTTCCTGGCGCGATTCGCATCACCGGTCTTCGGATTATGTGAGGCGACGTCAACAATTACAGGGATAATGTGCTGAACGCTTCGAAACGAGAATCTATCTTCGGATTGAAACCCGGTTTGGCCTTTTCCATTCTCGCTGCGATCTCGGTGGCGATCTGGTGGAGAGCCCTTCTTTCCACGTTTGCCCTGGCACTTCGCGATGATCAGTACACGCAGATATTGCTGATTATCCCGGTCAGCCTGGCTTTGATTTTTCTGGATTGGCAGCCGCCGGAGCCATCCGCGGGATCGAGCGTGAGCGTTGGCTCTGCATTGATTGTTGTGGCGATCTTGCTGGTGGTGCTTGCGAGAATTGCCGTTGCCCGTCTTCAACCTGATGAGCACCTTGCACTGAGCATGCTGGCTTTCGTTCTGTGGGTGATGGGCGCTTTCACCATTGCTTTTGGGACGTCCGCCTTCGGGCGAGCGCTCTTCCCTCTTTGCTTCCTGCTGGGGATGGTTCCTTTTCCAGACTTTTTGTTGAACCCGATTGTAAGGATGCTGCAGGCAGGTTCGGCCGCGTCGGCGCGCGTGCTGTTTGCGGCTGTCGGAATTCCGGTAGTGCAGGAAGGGACACAAATCACTATCCCAGGGCTGACGATGGAGGTTGCCCAGGAATGCAGCAGCATCCGTTCCAGCCTGATGCTGGTGGTTACAACCATGATCGTCGCGCAGGTTCTGTTGCGGACGGCTTGGCGAAAAGCCGTCGTGGTCGCGGTGGCGATCCCTCTTTCTGTGGCGAAGAATGGGCTGCGAATCTTTGTGCTCGGTGTGCTGGCGACAAGGGTAGACCGAAGCTTTCTGACGGGCAGGCTTCACCACCAAGGCGGGATCCTTTACTTTCTGATCGCGCTGGCAGTCGTCTTTCTGCTGATCTGGATTGCACGCCGTGGCGAAAACAAAACCAGCCTTGGAGTCATCTTTCGACCGAGACCGACTTGAAAACCTGAGGCGGGCCAGAAGTTCCCCCGTGTCCGGTTTTCGTAACAAGCGAAGGCGTTGGACTTCAACGGCCCCTGAGAAGCAACGCCATGTTTTGATAGAATTGCACGCAATCAGTCATCAGCAAGTACGAACAGAACGAGCGCCTGCTTGATCGAGGGACGATGACGACGTCCAGCAGACGGTCGCATTGAATTCTCTCCGCACGCCGGTGAGGGCTTTCGTTCGAGTTTGCGCATCGGCGGCGCCGAAGGTTCACGCTTCCGTGCCGCTCGTCAACACGGCATTTGGGACTTCACCCATGATCGGCAAATCACTCCGCTCTTACCGCATCGAGTCCAAGCTCGGAGCCGGCGGCATGGGTGTGGTTTACAAGGCGGTGGACTCGCGGCTAGGGAGAACTGCTGCGATCAAGATTCTCTCCACGTCAACACTGAACGTAGAACGCGAGCGGCGTTTCGTGCAGGAAGCCAAAGCGGCGTCATCGCTGAACCATCCGAATATCGTCACGATTTATGACATCGATACGCAGGAGATCGACGGCAAGCCGATCCCGTACATCGCCATGGAGTATGTGGCGGGAGAGACGCTCGATCACCTGATCGGGAAAAAGGGCCTGCGAATTCGGGATGTGTTGAAATACGGCATCCAGATCGCCGACGCGCTAGCTGCCGCGCACGCTGCCGGAATCGTGCATCGCGACCTGAAGCCCTCGAATGTAATCGTCACGCCGCAGGGCGTGGTCAAGATCCTGGATTTCGGTTTAGCCAAGCTCAGCGAACCTGCAGCCGCCGATGCTTACGCCGAGACGATGCACGGCGATGGGTCGCCGCTCACAGAGGAAGGCACGATCCTGGGGACGGTTGCCTATATGTCTCCGGAGCAGGCTGATGGGAAAAAGGTCGACACGCGGTCGGACGTTTTTTCGTTTGGGTCGGTGCTTTATGAAATGGCGACCGGACAGCGCGCGTTTTCGGGTGGTTCCAAGTTGTCATCGCTTTCGGCGGTGCTGTACAAAGATCCGCAACCGGCGTCTCAGGCTGCGGCGGAGGTGCCGGCGGAGCTTGATCGAATCATCAGCCGTTGTCTCAAGAAGGATCCGGAACGGCGCTGGCAGACCATGGCCGATGTGAAAGTGGCTCTGGAAGAACTGCGGGACGAGATGGATTCCAGCAATTTCGCTCTGGCGCCGGAGCCTCCGCGTGCGCCTAGTGCGCCGCGGGGCAGGGTTTGGGCGGGTGTAGGTTCGCTGGCTGGAATTTTGCTTGGGCTCGCGTTGGGGGTGTGGTACGAGCATCGGTTCACGGTCCCGCCTGAACCGCCATCGTACCGGCGATTGACGTTCCGGCGTGGGGACGTCACGTCTGCGAAGTTCGCTCCCGGGAATTCCGTTGTTTATAGCGCGGAGTGGGACGGCGCTCCATCCACATTATTTTCTGCGCAGCCCGGAAATCGCGAAGCGCAGCCGTTGCCACTTCCCAGCGCGCGCGTGCTGGCGATTTCACCGCGCGGGGAGATGGCAATTCTGCTGGGCGGTGAAGATGTCGGCACCCTGGCCCGCGTGCCCTTTGGCGGCGGCGCTCCGCGAGAGGTGTTGGAGGGCGTGAGTGGCGCGGACTGGGGGCCGGATGGAGAGTCGCTGGCCGTCGTCAGAGCGGCGGGCGGAAAATTCCGGCTGGAATTTCCTATCGGCACGGTGCTGTACGAGACGGAGAAGCGGCCTCCGATGATGCCCCGAGTATCGGCGGACGGCAAACTGGTAGCGTTCTTTGATTTTGATGTGGAAGTGGGGGACTATGCGCTCTGCGTGGTCGGCCCCAACCATCCGCGGCAGGTTCTATCACGCGGATGGCGCGCCATCGGAGCATTGAATTGGTCCCCGAATAATCATGAGATTTGGTTCTCGGGGGGTCAACCCGGCGGCGATCCGGCGCTATATGCCGTGACTCTCACGGGCGCTCAACGGCTGGTTTCGCAGACGGGGGGAATGATCGTGATGCAGGATGTGGCGCGCGACGGACGCGTCCTGCTGAGCACGGTTAATTCACGGCTGGGCATCCTCTTTTTTCCGTCGAACGGCGGTGCGCAACGCGATTTAGCGTGGCTGGACTCGTCTCTGATGTACGAACTCTCCAACGATGCTCAATCCATCGTGTTTGTCGAGCTTTCGAACGGTCAGGGGCGGAACTCCGCCATTTACTTGCGGAAAACGGATGGCTCCCCTGCGATTCAACTCGGATACGGCAACCGCCCTTCGCTTTCGCCCGATGGAAAATGGGTTGCGTGCATTCATCATGAGGCGGAGAACTCGACTCTGATGTTGCTTCCGACGGGGCCGGGAGAATCGCGATTCCCCAAAATTGATGGCGTGCATTTCGACATGGTGGAATGGTTCCCCGACAACAAACGAATTCTGTTCACCGGCAATGAAACCGGTCATCAATCGCGCACATGGATGTACGATCTGGAAACGAATCGATCGACGCCGCTGACGGCGGAAGGAGTACGGGGCACGCGCGTTTCTCCTGACGGAAAATGGTTCATCACCGTGGATCCGCACAAGCTGTTACTCACGCCGGTGGGCGGCGGGGATTCGAAAGCGATCGCAGACTTGCAAGGCGAGAGCGTTGTGCGTTGGAGCGGCGATGGACGATACCTGTTCCTGCAACAGCGGGAACCCGCAAGCATCAAGATCAGCCGTCTTGAGGTCAGTACGCGCCGCAAAGAACCGTGGCTAGTAGTGAAGGCGCCTGAACCAGGAGCTCAATTTTTGGGTCCGCTGGCTTTGTCCGCCGATGGAAAGGCATGCGCTGCTACTTTTCAACGCGATCTGGCGAATCTTTTTTTAGTACGCGGGTTGAAGTAACGATTACCCAGCGGCACGAACTGAGTCATTTTCCAGAGTCAGGGGGGCGGAAGCGTGGATCGTGGTACCTCCCTTGTGTTGCGACTTGATGGAGAGATTCCCTTTGAGCAGTTTCAGTCGCTCCTCCATGCTGATCAGACCAAGGCCGCGCCCCTTCCTCGCCGTTTCGATGTCAAAGCCGGAGCCGAAGTCCGCAACGGTCAAGTGAATTTCACCCGCGGCACTCCACAGTCGCACTTCACAGCGGTGCGCCCCACTGTGTTTTGCCGAATTGTGCAGGGCCTCTTGAAGTACTCGGAAGAAACAAAGGGAAGTATCCGGCGATAGAGGGCTGGGCAAATCGTGCGTTTTGAAATCGATCTCCACCATCTGCCGTTCCCCGAACTCCTGGCAGAAACTTCTGATAGCCGGGGCGACACCGAGATATTGCAGTCGTGCCGAGTGCAACTCGTGCGATAGGGATTGAAGATCGGCGGCGATCTCCAAGGTCTGGTTATGGAGTTCGCCCATGCGACTGCGGATCTCGGGGGAATCGGGAAGGTCTCGATGGATTTGTTGTAACTCGACGGCCAAGAGGGCGAGACGTTGTCCGATATCATCATGCAGTTCTCTGCCGATCCGACTGCGTTCCTGCTCCTGTGCTTCAATCAACCTGCCGCTCACGCCTGCCAAGGTCTCTTCCGCCAGTTTGCGATCGGTCACGTCGATGCAGGAGCCGATGTATCCGACAAAAGAATCGTCAGCGTGGAATCTCGGTAGACCTGTGTCGAAGACCCAGCGATATTCGCCGTCATGCCGCTTCAGCCGGTATTCCATTTTGAATGACTTGCGCTGGTCGAAGGCCTTAGTGTAGGTGCTCATACACTCCGCCAAGTCCTCGGAATGGACAGATTCTGCCCAACCGTTTCCCAACTCCTGCTCAATGGACCTGCCGGTAAAATCGAGCCAGGGCTGATTGAAGTAGGTACAAAGTTTGTCGGGGCCCGACATCCAGATCAGCACAGGGGCGGTATTGGCGACCAACCGGAAGCGCTCTTCGCTCTCGCGGATAGCCTGTTCAGCCCTGCGACGTTCGCTTATGTCGCGGATGATCACGGTGAACAGCTTTCTTCCGTCAACTTCGCTTTGGGAGATCGAAGCCTCGATGGGAAATTCCTCGCCGATTGCCTGCTCGACCCACAACTTAGTTGGATGGGCCATACCGCGGTTCGTAAGGCCGGACTCTCCGAACTGACCAATACGATCGGCAATTTCATCGGAGAATCGTTTCGGAATAAAACGCTCGATCGAACGTCCCGTCCTGGCCTGCGCGCCGCACTTGAACATCTGCTCCGCGGAAGCATTGAATAAGACGATCCGCAGTTGCTCATCTACCGTGATAATCGCATCCGTCGCCGACGAGACCACGGCGGACAACTGATTCTGGCTTTCGCGAACTTCTACTTCTGCTTGTTTCCGCTCCTCCACTAGTACCGCGAGAACCATGAACGGGGTCGCGGTGAACAACAAGAAGAGCTGTAGCGACAAGACGTCATGGAGAGGCTCCGATCCTCTGAAGGGTCCACGTCCATGGACCGCGCCCAAGATTGCCAGAAACGCGACCGCAACCATCGAGGTGCTGATGCCCGTCAATCCGAAGCGCAAAGCCGACCACAGCAGAAATGGCAGCAGCGCATAGAGCAATACCGGCGTCGTGCCATGGCCGGAAGCCACGAAGGCGTAATAGCCCACAAAAATTACGGCTGCGAGCAGGGCCGCACCTTCCCGATAGAAGGCACGCGACTTCCGGCGCCATTCCCGGATCAGGGCCACCCAGCTCAAAATGGCTGGCGTCACGGTGAGGAGAGCTAATGCCTCGGTAAAGAAGCCTATTCTCCAGCGGATCCACGAACTCTCGCCGAAGGCGACGCTTGCGACAAAAGCCGCGGCGAGGGGAGCCAGAACAACCGCAAAGAATGAATACCTAGCGAGCCGCCTTACGGTGTTGAGACGCGGTGTTCCGTCGAAGGTGTAACTTGCGCCGAAGGCTGCGGTAAGAACTTCGACCGCGTCGGCCAGAATCAGTAAAGCCGTTGCACGAAGTGTCAACCCCACTTGCAAGTCGTACAAGATAAATCCAGCGAACCCTGCGACCATCAGCGCAAACCATGATTTCCGCGGCACCAACAGCAACAGGGCGACCAACAACGCACAGCCAGGCCAGAGCGGCCAGACCATTTGGGGACGCAAAACGAGGGTTCCACCTAGCTTCGCCGCGAGGTAGCTGAGAGGAGTCACCAGGAGCATCAGCAGCAGAACGTGGAGCGGAAAACGAGGACTCGCAATGCTCGGCGATCGGCTATTGTGGACGGCACTCATACACCCGTTAACTCCGCGCCTGCAACGTTGGACCTTGCTGGGAAACCTTCGCGGCTTACACCATCAGCATTCATGCCAATTCATAACGCGCTGCCGCGGGTCTCTCCCGAGTATCGTCACAGGGTTTCCCCCGGGGGCTCCAAACTAATTTCTACGTTCACATACTTGGCGGGCTTGCTCCAAAGCACCCCTTCGTCAGAGAGGAGCACCTTGCCCAATTGAAGTTAGCGGATTATAGCTCCTTTTCGGCAGCTGGCGAAAAGGAGCCAGCGGTTTCACTCCCCCGGGGGCAGACAGGCAGGCTCTGAAACTGGCCTCCTCATCCCTGCCGTTGACGCTTCGGTTTGAGGTTGAGCGTGCGAATCAGGCGGAATAAATGGTTGGGATGGACTCCGAGGATTTTCGCCGCGTCGGTGTAGTTCCCGTTGGCTTGCTCAATGGCCCGCTCGATCAGAATTTTCTTTGCCTCACGGATACCATCATGCAGAGCGCTGACGGGCTCGCCGGAGGCAGCGGTTTCTTCCAGAATCGAGTCGGGCAAGTCCTCCGGCAGAAGTATTTCGGTCGAGCCCAAAACGACAGCCCGCTCAATGGCATTTTCCAGTTCGCGAACGTTGCCGGGCCAGTCGTAGCGGACTAGACAGGCACGAGCTTCTGGAGAGACTCCGTTGACTCGCCGTTTGACCTTCTCGGCATAGTTCGCCGCGAAAAAAGCCGCCAGCATGGGGATGTCCTCGCGACGTTCGCGAAGCGCTGGCATGTGCAGCGAGACAACGTTGAGGCGGTAATAAAGGTCGGGGCGAAACGCCCCAGTTCGGGATGCCTCTTTCAGATCGCGATTGGTCGCGGCGATGAGGCGGACATCAAGCTTGATGGGACGCGTCCCGCCAACGCGCTCGAACTCCCTCTCCTGCAGAACCCGTAGTAGCTTGGCCTGCATCGGGACAGCCAGTTCCCCGATCTCGTCTAAGAAGACAGTGCCTCCTTCGGCGACCTCGAGCTTTCCCTTCTTTTGGGAAACGGCACCGGTAAATGCTCCGCGTTCGTGTCCGAACAGTTCGCTCTCCAGCAAGGTCTCCGTGATGGCAGCGCAATTAATGGCGACAAAGGGTTTTTCGGCTCGAGTGCTGTTGGTGTGGACGGCTCGCGCAACCAATTCTTTGCCCGTGCCGCTCTCGCCCGAGATAAGCACTGTGGAATCCCGCCCCGCCACCCGGGAAACAAAGTCATACACCTCATGCATGGCCTTACTTTCCCCGATCATACTGTGGTGGATATTCAGCTCCTCGTGAAGGCGGCGATTCTCTCCTCCCAGTCTTTCCAGGTGGCGGGCATTCTCAATGGCCAGCGCCGTGATATTTCCGAGCGTCGTCACCAGTTGCAGAAGGTCTGCGTCGAAGCAGGCACCCGGAGAACTGGCTTCCAGATACATCACCCCCAACACCTTGCCTTGAACCTCCAACGGCACGGCCAACACCGAGTGCACGCGGCGCTCGAGCAAGCTTTCGACTTCCCGGTAGGAGTCGTCGCTTTGGACATTGTTCGAAAGCACCGCAAGATTCTCTTCGAGGACGCGGTTCAGAATGGTCTGGCTCGCGTGAATCGGATGATTCGGCCCCAGGCGACGATCTCTGCCGAAAATCGAAGAGAATCCTGTGGCCCCATCTTCGGTCAAAAGGAGAGCGGCTTGATCTGCTGGGACAATGGCGAGAACGGCCTCGAGAACCTTGTCTTGCAATGCCGCCAGGCCACGGACCGAATTGAGAGTCCGGCTGAAGTCGAGCAAAACATTCAGGTCGCGAACAGTTTTCGGTGTGGTGGGTAACGCGTCGGGCCGGGCCGGTTGCAAGTACCGGATATCTTCTTTTCGCAGGATAACGGTCGCGGCGCCCGGCATAGGAGTGGCATCCAGACTCAGGGATGCGTTATCAGAGGTCGATCCGCTGTCGGCGCCCTGGAAGACGAGAATGGAGTTGCCGACGCGAATCTGGTCACCGTGCACCAAGACCCGCTCTTTTACCGGTACTCCGCTGACGAAAGTGTTGTTGCGACTCTCCAGATCCTGCAAGCGAAACTCGTTCCCTTCCTGACGGACAACGCAATGGCGGCGGGATACGAGCGAATCGAGCAGGGAGATCTCATTGGAGGGATCGCGACCGATCGAAACCTCGCCGGCAGTCAGAGGAAACAGCTTCCCTTTGAGGGGTCCGCTCACCGCTTCCAGCCGTGCCCCGTTGGATGCTGGGGCGCCGTCTTGATCCAAATGGCCCATGACGGAATGAGTATACCCGCAGGTTCCGGGTGCGGCGTCGGTGGCGCCTAACATAAATGTTGCGGACGAGCGTTTTTGTTTGGGTGGTGGAGGCTTGAGGCGGTCCCCGAGGGTCGTAGATTGGGCAGAAAACGTTGATTTTCAGCCAATTCCGAAGATAAGCACGCCGTAGACCCAACCGCCCAGTTTGGTACGGGGAGTGCATTACTAAGGTCACTTGCAACGGACGATCCGAAGCAAGAATTCCCCAGGTCCCAAAGGAGCACGACAATGAAGGCAAAGCTGGCAATCAGGATCGCGATTTTGACAGCGGTAATGGTAGGTACCTTCATGGCAGCGAGCATTCAGCAGGTTCCCCTCGCAGACGGAGGCCCGCTTATTCTGTGCCCACCCAAGACACCAAACTGCTCAACCACGTTGCCACCGAGCTAGCCTGAACGCGACCGCAAGTCGCAAAGGTTCGGCTTCGTTCAACGGAATCATGGTGTTCTACAAAATCTTTGGGCTGGTGGGATTCAACGACAACCCGCCAGCCTTATTTCATTTTGAGATTGTCCGCGACGCTTTCACCCCGGAGACGTCAGTTCGCGGAACTCTCCCCGATGTTCGCGGGTTCGATAGGCTGGCGTGGTTCTGTTGGACGCAGTGGCGAACCGCCTTCCGGCGAATCAGAGAGGTTCGCGGTTGCGCCGCAACTGAACCGCGGCTGCGAGGAATACAGCGGTAACGGCCAGCCCGAACCACAGACCCAGGCTAGTCAAGAATGGGCCAGGCGTAATGTGCACCCAGGGATCGATCGGGAAACTACCGGAATCCCCGAGCGGCATCGCTTCCGGTCCGGAGAGGCGGCGTCCGAGGAAGGCAGCGAAATGCGAACTGTTGAACACCACTTTCTCGAGGATGCAGATCGCCAGCGGCGGCAAAAGGGCCCACAGAAACGCCGCGCGGCGCGCCCAGCCGGAAACCAGCAGAAGCCATCCGTAGATGGGCGCATGCCAGAGAGAATGCACCGTCACCAGGTGATAGAGCAGCATCGCTGACATCTGGAACAACGATAACTGCGTCCATAAGATTGAGACGCTCAAACCGTTTCCTAGTGTAGTGCGTCACAAGTAACAACCTTTATCTATCCGCGCGCGTCTTATGATGGAGGAGACGCTTGCGGATGCGAATCGCCCCAGCCATTACGTTGAGTGCGGAGGAAAGAACGCAGTTGGAATCCCAAGCCCGGAGCCGATCCCTTCCGGTGCGGGTGGCGGAGCGTGCCCGCATCGTGTTGCTTGCAGCCTCCGGCCAACCGGACAAGGAGATCGCCGCCAGCATGGCGATCACACCGAAAAAAGTTTCCCGCTGGCGCAAGCGTTTCCTGGCGCTGGGCGTGGCGGGGTTGCAGAAAGACGCGCACCGGCCGGGACGCAAGCCCACCATCGGTGCCCGCCTGACCAAACGCGTGGTGACTATGACCACGCGCCAGCAACCCAGCAACGCAACTCACTGGAGCACTCGTACTATGGCTGCGGCGGTCGGCATCAGCGAAGCCAGCGTGCGGCGCATCTGGCGCGCCCACGGATTGAAACCGCATCGCGTGGAAGCGTTCAAGATCAGCCACGATCCTGCGTTCGCCGAGAAACTGGAAGACATCGTTGGCCTCTATCTCAATCCGCCGGAGCACGCGCTGGTGTTGTGCGCCGACGAGAAGAGCCAAATTCAAGCCCTGGATCGTACCCAACCCGGCCTGCCGCTGAAACGCGGGCGCGGTGCCACCATGACCCACGACTACAAACGCAACGGCACGGCCACTTTGTTCGCCGCTCTGAATGCGGCTAACGGCGAGGTCTTTGGCCTTTGCCAGGAGCGGCATCGCCATCAGGAATGGCTCAAGTTTCTCCGCCTGATTGACCAGACCATCCCCCCCGACCGGCAGCTGCACTTGATTTGCGATAACTACGCTACCCATAAGCACCCCAAAGTGCAGCGCTGGCTGGCACGGCATCCGCGCTTTCATCTGCACTTCACTCCCACCAGCGCCTCCTGGCTCAACATGGTGGAACGCTTCTTTCGCGACCTAACTCAGAATCGGCTCCGGCGTGGCGTATTCCGCGACTTGGAAGAACTCATCATGGCCATCGGCACCTACATCGACCGCCACAACGAAAGCCCGAAACCTTTCATCTGGACCGCGCGGGCCGCCGACATCCTGGAAAAAGTGAAACGCGCTCGCCGCACCCTGAATAAACGTCGATCTGTTTGACGCACTACACTAGCAGCACCACGGAACTCAACAGCGACATTGTTACCTGCGTCGCAAATGTAACCGCAAAGGTAAGCTAGGGCACGATCACAATCGGAATGGCCGCCTTCGACAGGACGGTAGTCCGATCGGAAATGGGCATCGACTTCCAGAACAGGATGCTGCGATCGCGGCGTTCGCCATGTAAGGCCTCGAGACTGTAGAACACCCCGACCAAGATCTGGGTCGCCATGAGCAGACCCGCAGCAAAGTCATACGGCTTGGCGATCGCTGCGCGCTGGCGGATCGGGTCGAGCATCGAGAGGGCAAGGAATTTGTGCGGGAGGCCGACCATGCTGATCAGGTAGCCGAGTAGGAACACAGCGGCAACTGCGAGCGGCGCGACATAGATGAAACGGTTTTCCCACAGCTCGCGTCGGATCGACCAATAGAATGGTTGGGTCGCCGACATCGCCGCGGGCGCGATTCCCTGCGAACCGAGCGGAGACTGGTGCAGGGCGTCCGATTGAGTATTCATAGAGCTACTCCTTTTGCTTCGGCTGGGTGATTGCCCAACCGATCTGCCAACACCGCGACGAACAAGTCCGCAATGCTGGGCGTGCGCACCTCGCCAAGCGTCGCGAGTTGCTGACGATCGACGCTATCGAAAAGCAGGATGCTGCGGCCCAGCACGGGGCGCTCGTGCATCGGACGAAGCGCCCGTGCGGCTGCAAGCTGCTCGGGATTCACCATTAATTCCAGATAACGCGACTCGAATTCTTCCATGCTGCACTTGAATACAATCCGTCCGCGATCGATGAACATGACGTCGGTGAGGACGTTCTGAATCTCTTCCACCTGATGAGTGGTCACCAGAATCGTGCGGCTGCGGTCGTAGTAGTCGTTGAGCAGCGAATCGTAAAACTGTTTGCGATACAGGATGTCGAGACCCAGGGTGGGCTCGTCGAGCACCAGCAATCTGGCGTCAATCGCCATGACGAGAGCCAGGTGCAACTGGGCCACCATGCCTTTCGATAGTTCCCGGACCTTGCTGGCGTGCCGGATGGTTGTCCTGGCGAGGAATCCCTCAGCTTTGGCGCGATCGAATCGTGGATGCACGCCGGCCACGTACTCAATCGCCTGTGAGACCCTGATCCATCGCGGCAAGACCGCGACATCGGCAATGAAGCAGACGTCGCGCATCAGCTGATCGCGCTCGGTCCATGGATCACGGCCGAGCACTCGGAGTTCCCCCTGATACGGGATGAGGCCAAGGATCGCATTGAGGGCGGTGGTCTTCCCTGCTCCATTGGGTCCAATCAATCCGAGAATGCGACCTTCTTCGATATGCAGGTCGAGGCCGTCGAGCGCGATGGTTGTCCCGAACGCCTTGCGGAGACCGCGTGCTTCGATGCATGCCATGGTTTCAGCGCTCCTCCTCTTTCTCAGTCTTCAGCGATGCCAACCGGGCCGTACCCGCGTCCAGGAGTTCTTCGGCGTTGAGGCCGAGCCGCTGAATCGTCGCGTAGACTCGGGGCCACTCTTCCGCCAGAAACTTCTGGCGTTCGCCTTGCATCAGTAGCTTCCGCGCACCGGCGTTAATAAACATGCCGCGACCTCTCCTGCTTTCGACCAATTGCTCGTCCACCAACTGTTGATAGCCCTTGAGAACGGTGAGATGGTTCACGCGATATTCGGCAGCGACATTACGGACCGAGGGCAGCGGATCGCCTTCCTTCAGCACGCCGTCGAGAATCATCGCGACCACCCGGTCGCGAAGCTGGCGGTAAATCGGCTGACTGTCGTTCCACTCGCGATCCGTCATGGGTGCTTAACGCTTCCGAGAGAGTTGCGGCGGCCACTCCGATCGACCGCTCCGGGTCGACCACCGCACCCGCTCGAATTCCTTACCATACCTGGCCGCATCAGTGTCGTCACTTAGTTCTCTGCAGGTCGAAGTGGGCGTGGATCGGCTTGTCCCCAGGTTCCATGTATGTCCAGTCTTCGGTGTGATGGTTCGCGTCGACTTCGGTAAAGACGGCATGGTGCATATGTCCGTACTGCGTGCTGCCGGAGACGTCGAGAAACTCGAATTCGACGGTTTTGCCGTCGGGCGAAATCTTGCCTACCATCCGCGGGCGATTTCCGGCATCACAATAGTGCGTCAAGAGCAGGCGATTGCCATCGAGATAAAGCATCGTGATCGGGTCATCCGGCCTTCCGGCACCCGTCGCCTCATGCATGATCGCGTTACCCATAGACGTCACGCGTAGTGAAACGTGCATGGGCTTGCCTTCGATCTCGGCCTGCGGTGGAACGGTTGTCACGTGGCCTTCCCAGGAACCTGCTAGTGTTTTCAGTTTGTTGAATGACTGTTGCGCGTCAGACTGGGCAAAAGCTACGGCCGACAGCGCCAGCAAAACTACGGGCCATACCAAACGAAGGGACTTCATATTTCCTTCCTCCTTAGCATCATGTTGCTGCTTGGTCGGGCCCGGCCATTTCAGCTAGTGGTATACTTAACTATATCACTGTTACACATGTCAAGTATTTTCTTGTTCCGTTTTTCGCACGCGGAAAGAAAATATCGAGGAAACAAAGACCGGAGCTCGACCGGCCAGTCCAGCTCCAGCTCCGTCTCGTTGGGAATGCGCGAGAATCCACAAGAACCGTTAGGGTTAACGTTGGATAAAGCCGGCCGAAGTCCGACGGTTACAAGTTCGGCTTGCAACCGCAGACTTCATGGTCGATTAATGCCGGGCGTTAGGGCTCTACGTCTTAACGGTGGGTAAGACCGAAGGTGACGGCGGCGGCCGAGGATCCGATGTTAAACATGGAAACGGCGCGCTCTAGTTTGTAATGGCCCGTCTTGTGGAAGAGATAGCTGATTCCGATCACGCCCAAATTTTCACCCACGAAGTTCACCGCCAGCCCTGCTGAACTGCGCCCGAACATACTTGTCACGGGATTAAGTTCCTGCCCTCCACTCTGGAGATTGGCCCGGGTCACAAAGAAGTCGGCAGTGCTAAAGGCGACACTGGTGGCAAATAGAGCGCTATTCTCCCGGTCCCAGAAGCGATGGCTGGGTGCTTCGGGTAGGCTCACTGGCTGACTGGGCTGAAGGGGCTGAACCGGCTGAATAACGATCGGTGCGGTCCCGATCGATTCCGGTCGAAGCAGCGCAATAGAGACCTGCTGAGCGGTCGCATGGCCGCCCAAACTCAGTAGAACCAGCACGATGGCTGCCCTAGGTCGAATCAACGCGGCGAGGTGGTTTGTCAGCATGACGTTAGTGAGTGTCCGGATTGGCCACCCGTACTAGTACTAACGGAAATGCTGACGATCGAGAATGGCCCCTCTGTGCCACTCGAAGTGACAAGTGCGGCATGGAGGGTTACCGAAGTTCGCTACCCTCAGTAAGCCCGAACCTAACAGGCTGCGGAAAAACTCGCCGCGAGCGCCCTGAAAGTCCCTCAGGCGCGGAAGCGCGGATACATTTTGAACGACTCAGCGGCACGAGCGGAACTCGTACACTTCCCAATTCCGCCCCAGATTGAGTTTTTCCGCAGCCTGTTAAGGATAGAGAACTGGTTCTGAGAGGCATCGCCGAGACAACGACCGGATCCGCCAGTATTCAGACGATGAATCGGGTGTTGCGGACCCGGTGGATTCTACTCCTCAGCCGATCTTCGAAGCATTCATAGCTACGGAATATACGCCGACACCGGTGGAGTCGAGGGTGCGCTTTCCTCCCCGGCCGAATTCACCGCCGTGGCTTCGTAGTAATACGTCGCCCCGGCGGCGACGGACATATCGGTATAGGAGGTATTTGGGTCGAGGGCCGTATTAATCTTGGAATACGTCCCGGTTGAGCTTGTGCTGCGGTAAACGTTATAGCCCACGACGTCGCTACTAGCATTCCAATAGAGATTGACGCTGTACTGCTGAGACGTGCCATCCCCGGTCAGTGATTCGACGGTTTGCGTGGCGGAGGCGTTGCTAATAAACGAAAGCGAACCGGAAATCGTACCGCTCGTCTGAGGAGTGAACGCGACATTAAACGATGAACTCTGGCCCGCGGGAATCGTAAACGGCAGAGATGCACCCTGCAGAACAAATTGGGAACTGCTGCTGGCGTCGGAGGTAACAGTCACGCTTGCACCCGACGCACTCATAGTGATCGGCTGAGTTGTCGTCGTTCCTACGGGCACATTGCCGAAGTTCACCAGCGACGGGGTGATCGTCAGTTGTCCAGCCGTTGTGGTCGTTCCGGTTCCGTTCATCGGGACATTCAGATTAGGACCGGTGACGAACGCATCCCCACTGGCGGTTCCCGCCGATACGGGCGCAAACTTGAAGTTGAGTGTGACACTTTGTCCACTGTTCAAGGTAACGGGAAACGTCGACCCGCTGACGGAGTACCCGTTGCCCGTCGTTTGCAGGGAGAGCAATTGCACCTTGGAGGAGCGAGTATTGGTGAACACCACCGGCACCGTTGCACTGCCTCCGACAGCCACCTGGCCGAACGAAACACTGGGCGGACTGGCGACGATACTCTCGCTCGCCGCGCCGGTACCTCGGAGCTGCAGCTGAAGTTTCGTGTTGCTAGCGGTGCTGGTAAACGTGCCGGTTGCTTGCTCCCATCCGTTCTCGGTGGGAGAAAAGATCACGTTGGCTGAGACACTCTGCCCGGCTGCAACGGTCACTGGGAAGGTCGTATTGGACAAGCTGAAACCTGCCCCGTTCACACTAAACGACGATACCGTGACACTGGTCTGTCCAGTGTTCGTCAGGACTACCAGTTGAGTTTCACTCTGACCGATGGCCACGACGCCAAAGTGTAAGGCACAGGGCGCACACGTCAGCTGTTGCGAAGCAGCACCCGCGGACAACGGCATCAGCGTTGCAAACAGCGCAGCCAGGAAGAGAAAAAAGACACGAATAGAAAAGGATCGGGGAAGGGACTGGGGGAGTCTCATGTGGGTAGTTTCAGGCTCCCGGCACCGCTTGGATAGATCACAGTGGGGCATGCTGAAACCGGCTAAGCGGCCAGTAACAAGGCATTCATCTCATCGGTCGGAAGGACAGTCCGGAAGTTCCTGTTATGGGAAAAAAGCGGCATCCCCCTGCCTAAAATGGGCCGTATTAACAGACTCGGAGGGTTGGAGTTCCAAAATAAGAAGCCCGACCAAAGAAGGCCAGGCTTATTTCGATTCCGCTGAGATTGCAGAGACTTGCACGCCGATCATGGCGGGGGAATCTGAACATCGGAAACGATATTCGAGTAGCCGCTTTCTTCGTTGCTCGAGTTGACAGCGGTCGTGGCGTAGCAGTAATTCGTGCCATCGACCACGGACGAGTCAGAGTACACGGTCGCGGGTTCGAGAGTCGTCCCGTTGATCTTCGAGTACGATCCGCAGGAGGTTGTATAAACCGCCCGATAGATGTTGTATCCCGAAATGTTGGACGACGTGCTGGCATTCCACGACAAGCTGACGGTGTGGGTCGGCGCCGTGGTGCCAATCCCAGTGGCCGTGTCGGTCGTTGTGGAAGGCTGCGCATTGCTGGTGAAGGTCAAGGTTGCGGAATCGGATCCGGCCACGAGCGGGCTGAAGGTCACGGTGAACGGTGCGCTTTGCCCTGCCTGAATCGTCATCGGCAGCGTCAAGCCACTAATGGCAAACAGCGAACTACTCGAAGTGGCGCCCGTCACGGTGACGTTCGCCCCACTGGCCGTCAGACTTCCAGTCGCGGTGCCGCTGGTTCCGTCGACTACGCTGCCAAGTGCAAGGGTCGCAGTCGCAGCCAGTTGACCGGCAGTGACGGACCCTGTACCTGTCAGAGGAATGCTCAGCGTTGGATTGGAACCAGTCGATGTAACTGTCACGCTGCCGCTTGCGCTGCCCGCCGACAAGGGTGCGTAGATCACGCTAAAGGTCGCGCTTTGTCCAGCCGTAAGCGCCGCAGGAGTGGAAATGCCGGAGACGGTAAAACCAGTGCCGCTGATTGCGACCTGAGAAATGGTCAGCGTCGATCCGCCGGTATTCGTGACGGTCTCGGACATTGCTTGTGTGCTGTTCACCACGACAGTTCCGAAATTCAAACTGGTTGGGCTCGCGCTCGCCGCTCCTTGCGTGGCGCCAGTGCCGGACAACGACATCGACAATGAAGGATTCGGAGCATCCGAGGTGATCGTCGCCGCACCGGTGGCGCTTCCCGCAGTCAGCGGCGCAAACGTAGCCGTAAACGTAGTGCTCTGTGAGGCACTCAGTGCAAATGGGAGCTTGATGCCGCTTACCTGGAATCCGGTACCGCTTGCTGAGACCTGAGAAATGTTAACCGTCGACGCTGTGTTGTTGGTCAGTGTGATTGTCTGCGTGCTCTGGGTTCCGACGGTTACGCTGCCGAAGTTTTCAGTGGACGGACTCACAACCAGCTGACCACTGGCGACTCCGGTTCCCGTCAGCGAAAGCGCAGTGCTGGCGTCGGACGCGTTGCTGGTAATCGTAGCCGTCCCGCTAAACGCTCCCGCCGCATTGGGGGTGAACACGACGCTGACCTGGGTACTCTGACCAGCAAAGATGGCTGTCGGAAAAATCGGTGCACTCAGTGAGAAATATTTGCTTGAAATGGATGCGCTGCTGACCGTCACCGAGGCGGTACCGGTATTCGATAACGTCGCGGTTAGCGTCTTGCTCGTCCCGGCCGTGACGCTGCCAAAGTCGAGAGTGGCCCCACTCAACGCCAAGGTCCCGGTTGCTGCCTGTTGGGTCGAGGTCTTGCCCGAACTGAACCCTTGACAGCCAACCATGGCGGCCAAGCACACACACACGAGGCTCACATTCGTGGCCCAGAGAAGCCTGATCGCCGGGGGTCGCAGAAAGCATCTCTTCATAATCGATCGCTAAACGAGAGCACATAAGTCCTGTGCTATCGAGACGGTAGCGCAAGCATTGATTCTGTTCCCTTAAAGGTGATTCGACCAGATTTCGAAGGTGCATGTAATAAACGGCAAACGGCCCACGGTGTGGATGACGATAGTCATCCCTATGGTCTTATGAAGAATGAAAATAAATTGCATTTTACCGCGTCGCGAGGCGGTGCGAGCAAAGTCATTCGTCAGGACATGTACTTCCAGGTGAGGAAATATAAATTGATCCTGGCGAGCGGAAATTGCTCGGGATGGCCCAGGGCGAACAGACTGGGATCTGCTCCAGGAACGATGTTGCTGGTGGAGGCGCTTCGGCCGCCGGGTCGGATGCGCAGCGCAGTCAACCATTGCCAACAGGACGAGTGGCGAGACATCAAGGACGAAACGGAGCAGCGCCGCCGTTGATAGCAATTGTGGAACGCTGCTCCGGTTCATGTCGCGCCCACGTTGTCTCGTCTTCATCGGGCCTAGATCAGAACTTCACCATGATGGCGTACCGCATGCTGGGTTCATCCCTGCGTAGATCTGGGCACCAGCCCGTAGTTGCCGCAACGCAAGTGAAACCCGGGGTGGCCGATAGGAATGGGCCCGGCACGAAGTATGTGTTGCCCACCACAGATCCGGCGCCTGGGTTCGGAATCGTGCTGGGGTTGCCGTTGACTCCGGGTGTGATTCCTCCCCGACCTGTCCAGTACGGCACGTTTGCGTGGCGATACCCGAACTCTGTTCGGAAAGTTATGTACTGTTTGGGCATCCAGTCGAAAGTGAGAGAACCATCCCAGGCTTTATAGGGATCCCCTGGGTTCTGCGTGAAGTAAGGCGAGCCGCTGATAGCGTCCGCGCCATTAATCGGCGGAAGCAGAGTCAGATAGCGACCGGGATTATCCATCACACCTCCGCCAAGGGTGATGCCGAACGTGTCCTTCTTGAACCAAAACCGGTTGTAGAGCATCCAGCCGGCGAAGGTCTGCTTATGGCTGATGGCGGTGTTGTGATGGCAATTCACGTTGTTATAGTTCAGTGTTCCCTGCTCTGTGACGAACGTGCCACTGCCGCCGTATTCGCATCCCAGGTCTCCAGTGAGAGAGAATGCTATTTTGTCTAAGAGCTTTTCGGGCTGGTCGTAATATTTGACTTCAACGCTGTCGTCGGTGTGGATACGTGAGCGGCTGAATTGGCCGTTGCCATTGCCCAGCGTGTCCTCACCCATGCCGTAGTTGTTGAAAACCAGCGAAAGCCATTGCTTGGGGCGATACAGGATTTGGCCGCCCAGACCAGGCTTGCTGCCCAGTCTGCCATACGACTGCCAGCCATTGATGATCCAGGGCTCGATTTTTAACTTGTCTGTGGGGAACCACTGGATCCGTAGTCCATTGAAGAACCACGGAGTGTTCGAGGACACGTAGGACGGTTGATAGGCCCAATTGTCAAAGTTGTAGTAACTAAAGAGACCGATGTAGGAAACGAAGATGCCGGCATCAACGTTCAGGCCGTGGTTTACGTCAAAGTGATAACCGGCATTGGCCTCTGAAACGTATTTGTAAGCGCCGCGAAGGTCCCACTGACCGCGCCCAGCACTGGCGTCATTGCGCGGGGTGGTGACGCCGAACAGTCCGTTCATGGTCAGGATTCGGGCGTTCACATTTTGCCAGTGGAAGTTGCCGCCAAAGCTGATCTGCTCCACCTGAAACTCGTTGGAGCGAAAGATTTCCGTGGAACCGCCCATGGTATCGTCCCTGGGATGATTGAAATCCTGTATGTAATTGATGTCCATACGGACTTCAGGAGTGAAGAATTTCGAATCCCAGACCGCATCCTTGTTACGCGGGTTACCATTCAGCCACGTCCAATCCGCATAGGCAAACGGAACTGAGGGCTGCGGCTTTTCAGGCTTGGTGGTCGTGTCGGCGGCCGCCTGCTCCACCGGGGCCGCGGTGTTGCCAATAATCGCTGGAGAAGGACTGGCGACCTTCACCGTCGGCGCAACGACCGCGGAATCAGATCCAGCGCGGCTTTTTAGTTCGGCCTCGAGCTGTTCGATGCGCGCCTTCATGACGGCGAGTTCCTTAGCGATATCGAGTGAAACTTGCGGATCGAGCTTGGCTGCCGATCCCGGAGCTGCGGTGGTGGCAGGTGCTGCGGGTGCGGGAGCTACGGCGGCGGTGTTATGGGCTGCATTGGCATCGACCGGCACCGGCCCGTGCAGCGCGGCGATTTGCTGCCGGGTATCCGACGACGATTGAGTCTGCGCGTAACAGCGCGCGCCCTGACCGATACTGAGACTCAAGACAACCATGAGGGCAAAGGCTGAAACCGCTACGGACTTGTGTAAAGCTCTGAGAATTTTCAAGTTAGAAATCCTTTCCGGTGCGAAATTCCGGCTTTCTTCGGAAGTGGCACTCGCTCAATCTGACTGAATAGCCGAAACTAAATTGCCTGCGACTTTTGCTTATTGCCGAATCAACTATCACATCCGAAACCTCGTAAGGATCGAATAAGAAATTCATAAAGAGCAAATAAAGGGCTTTCCATCACCGGCTCTTGCTCTGAGAGTCGGCGCTTCGTGTCAGGCCTAGGGCGAGTTGTCCGAGAGATCCCGTGCCGCTCGCAGCAATCGAACGCATACAAGACAGCACGAATTGCGAGGCGGACCTACCCCTATCTAAAGAGGCGAACCCAAAAGAGCGTCCGAATGTGGCGAGGAGCCTACAGGGTGAGGCATGAAGAAGCCGTGAAGATCCGGAATGAGTAATTCAAGTGACCTGGGGCAGGAGGCGTCGATTGTCCGATCGGCTGACATTTCAATCGCTCAGCAGGCTTGCGGTTGTTGCGTCGTACGCCATTGGCGCGCTTTCCGAGGTGCGGTGGGCAGTTTGCGGAAGAGTGCTCGAATTCAACGACGTGAGGGCTTCGGCTTGAGCTTCGCCTTGCTCTTGCCCTCAAGATTGAGCGCTACTGCGGTGCGGATGAGATCCTTCAGGGCCGCCTCATCGACCGTTTCGCCTTCGTGGATGTCGATGGCGCGCCTGACATTGCCGTCGAGGCTCGAGTTAAATAAACCTTTAGCGTCCTTCAACGCAGCACCCTTGGCAAAGGTCAACTTGACGACGTTCTTGTACGTCTCTCCCGTGCAGACGATGCCGCCGTGGGACCAGACGGGAGTCCCCGGCGATGCGGGTTTCGCCCACTTCCACTCTTCGACGATCTCAGGGTCTGCCTGGTGTACGATTGCGCGCACTGTCGCGAGCGTCTTCCCGCGCCAGTCCCCAAGTTCCTTGATCTTCTGGTCGATGAATGCAGTGGCAGGCTTCAACGGGATCCTCCTTTTCATGTGCAGCTCCAACTCTCGCACCCTGTCCAAATCTACACGCTGAGCGATCCACGGAACGCCCTTCCGGCATAGTAAGATTCCGCACCGTTGTGATACAGGAAAACCGTGTCGAAGCGGCGATCACAAAAGAGGGCGCCCCCGAGTTTTCTAATAGCAGAAGGAGTTTTGATCCAGCTCGACGTCTTCGTATCGAAATTCCCGAGTTTCTGCAGCTCTCGATATTGTTCTTCGGTTAGCAACTCAATACCCATGGCGACTGCCACACCAACAGCGTTACCTTTAGGCTTATTTTCTTTCCTCGCGTCGAGCGCCTCACGGTCATAGCATAGACTTCTGCGGCCTGTCGGACTTTCCGCTGAACAATCATAGAAAATGTATTCGCCCGTCTTTTTGTCATGGCCGACAACGTCCGGTTCGCCGCCAGTGTTTTCCATTTCATTGAGTGACCACAGCTTGTCGGTATTCGCTTCCAGTTTCGCCTGTATCGTGGACCACTCAAGATCCTGATGGCGGTTCATGTTTTTCTCAAAACGCGCTTTCAATGTTTTGAGCAGTTCTTCGCGTTGTTTTTTGGGAAGAGTTGCGTTGGGCATAGTTCCTCTTATGTATTGAGCAAGGGGCGGATTGTCAAATTCAAGGACTGCATCCACAGAACGATAGGTCGCGCACCCTGTCTTTCCATACGTCGTCATCCTTCGATCGAAGATCTCAGGTTCGAGTACGAATCTGAAGCGCCCGCTGATCTTTTCGACAAAAGTCGTCGAACGACATGGCCTTTCCACATCCACAATCCCGAAAGGATCATGACCGGAACGAAGACATAGCGAGTCTTGAAGGCGTAGCTTGGAAGTCTATCGAACGGACTATAAATGTAGCCGAGGATCGGAATGCTGAAGACAAGGTGAATCCAGCGGAAGATCGTACGTGTGAGGCCTCGGTTCGTGACGTTAGCGGTATTGGCTGATGTGGCCATGATGTCACTCCTTGAATTTGGTCTTCGTATCCCATCTTTCCCTAACTTGCAGTGGGCGCACCTTCAGGAGCTAAAGCACGATGTCATTTTCAACATCTAGCGCCGCGGCTGAAAAGCCGCGCCCCTTTTAACCCTCGATCCGACCGGAGTTTGCCAGCTTTCCCGAAATCGAGTTCTCATCCACACACTAGAGTTCGTGTGTCTGCCGCCCACTGCGGCACGAGTAGAACTCACGCCCTTCCCGAACTCATTTCCGAGACAGGTTCCAGAACGTGGTTGGCACATTGCTTTGCGATCCATCTCGATTCACTTTTGAGCCGCCTGAGGCGGCCAGTTGACCGTTTCGATTCCGAACAGCTGGGCGTACTCCGCGTGTAGCCGCTGCCAGCCCCCAAACTGCATAGCCTCGGGGCCGACCATGCGTCCGAGCGGAGTTCCGCAGAGCAGGTGATCCAGAACATCGAAACAAATGTGCCACCCGGCCGCGCCCATTGCGATAAAGCGGTGACCGATGTTGGTCCACAACGTCAGGCGCGTGCCGCCATCCGAGGCTTCGAGTTTCCACCGCATATCGAAGTTACCCCATTTGTACTCCAGCAACTCGGGAGCGTCGGCTCGCGTGACTGTAGTTTCGGTGACGCGCGGCGCGGGCGCTCCCACCGTGGTGAGCTTCACTGTGGCGCCAGCCGTACCCAGGTCGCCATCGGCATCGAACGGAGCCCACTCGCGCAGATGCACTGGGTCGGTAAGCGCCTGCCAGACTTTCTCCGGCGAGTGGCGAAGCTCTCGGACGAGAACGAGCGTCCACTTCTCTTCACCGTTTTGCCCGCGGTCCTTTCGTATCTGCGCCCCGCTGGCCGGACCCGGTGTGTAGTGCTGGAGGTCGCTCATCTTCTTCTCCTTGCCATCTTTCTCTTCTTACCATCTTTGCTCGATCGTCAATAGCGCGCCAGCTGGGTGAGCTGAATGAGGTTGCCGCAGGTGTCTTTCAGCATCGCTATGGTCGACCCAGTCACGTCGGTGGGCGGCATGGTGAACTCGGCGCCGCGCGCCTTGATTCGCTCGTAGTCACCCTTGACGTCATCGGTGAAAAACATGATCGCGGGCTGGTTCTGTTGGAAGATCGCCTGCTGAAAGGTTTTGGCCGCAGGGTTGTTGTTCAGCGCGAGCTGGAGCTCGGTGCCATTCGGCTCCTCGGCTGGGGCCACGGTCAGCCAGCGATATGGGCCCTGACTGAAATCGGTCTTCTTGGTAAAACCCAGCACTTCCGTATAGAAGTGCAGGGCCTTGTCCTGGTCGTCCACGTATAAGCTCGTCACTTTGATTTTCATTTCGTTTCTCCTTTATCGCGGCTTGGGCCGCGCGGTCTTGTCTTTGCCTCTGCTTTTTCTCGGCTGGGTTAATTGATCCATGCGGTCGAGGTGGCGTTCGAGAGCATCTATGTGAGAGGACCAGAACCGGCGGAACTGCGCCAGCCAGGCATCCACCTCCTGAAACGGTTCTGGCCTCAGCCGATAGAGACGTCGCTGTGCATCCACTGTCGACTCCACGAAACCGGCCTCGCGCAGCACCCGCAGGTGCTTGGACACGGTCGGCTGCGTCATACGAAGCTGCCGCTCGATCTCTCCCACCGACTGTTCTGACGAGACCAGCAGGCTGAGTATCGCGCGGCGGTTCGGTTCCGCAATGATTTCGAATACAGATTCCACTCTCTTTATATACTCTTACAGGCATATGCTTGTCAAGGTATATATTAAAAGACCCCACGCCAAATCTCAGTCCGCTGCCGGATCGCATCGTCGGTGCGACAAGACTGGGCGCTCAACGAGGCCAAGCGGAACCCAACTCTTGTGCACCAGTGCGTCACGGCCTTTGTTCTCATCGCGGAAAACAACCGCCCACTGCAGTCCCTCCATCTAAGAGCCACTCCGTCAGGAAACGGAGGGGAGAAATTACGAAACAGATACCAGGGATGGATCGAGTGGCAGCGTGGGCGCTTCTAGCCGAAATAGGTGACAACATGGCGCAGTTTCCAACCGCTGAGCATCTGGCCAGTTGGGCCGCGCTATGCCCCGGCAATCACGAGAGCGCCGGCAAGCGCTTGCGCGGTACAACTCGCCAGGGAAGCCCTTGGTTGGGCCGCATGGTTTGTCAGTGCGCCCGGGCTGCTGCGCGCACCAAGAACACTTACTTGTCCTCGCAGTTCAGACGCTTAGCGGCAAGACGCGGCAAGAAAAGAGCCACCATCGCGGTGGCGCACACCCTCATAGTCATCGCCTATCACTTGCAGAAGAACCAGAGCAACTATGACGATCTTGGCGGAAACTACTTCGATCGCATTCACTCCGACAGTCTAAAGCGGTACTTGGTGAAGCGGCTCGAACAACTCGGCCACAAGGTAACTCTAGAGCCGATCGAAGCTGCTTAACCCCACCACCTCCACCAGTCGTTTTCGAGGGAGAAGACCGATCTCCTGAGCCGTTTTGATTGCACCTTAGAGTGCGTTGATCACTGGTGGCTTAACGCCATCCGTGATCGGGGATCGACCTTCTCATTCCATCTGATAACAAAAGTTGACTTTCGGTTTGCCTATGCTTCGGGGCACAATCCAGAACCTGAGGTGATTTCCTTGAGAACTGGCAGTTCTGCCAGTTTTTAGGGCGGCGCGATGCTCATATGCTCGTTCGCATGGAGGCGTTCTAATGATGGTGCGTGACGGTCTGGCTTCGTGGAACGATGGCGCGGCGAAACGATCGATCCTTGATTTCGTTCAGCGGGTGACGACCGAGGGCGGGAAGGACTTCGTGCCCGTGCCGGAACGGATTGCGGTCTTCGATAACGATGGGACGCTCTGGTGCGAGCAGCCATTTCCGTTTCAAGGGCTTTTCGTTCTGGACCGTATCCGCGCCTTGGCGCCCCAGCATCTGGAGTGGAAAGACAAACAACCCTTCAAGGCGGTGATCGAGAATGACATGAAGGGCCTGGCTTCCGGTGGCATGCCAGCTCTCGTTGAACTGGTGATGGCAACCCATGCAGGTATGACCGCGGAGGAGTTCGATGGCATTGCCAAGGAATGGCTGGTTACGTCCCGGCATCCGAAATTCAACCGGCCGTACACCGATCTTGTGTATCAGCCGATGGTGGAATTATTAGGTTTCTTGCGAGCGAATGGCTTCGAGACTTTTATTGTCTCCGGTGGTGGTATCGAGTTCATGCGCTCTTTCAGCGAAAAGACTTATGGTGTTCCTCCCCACCAAGTCGTCGGCAGCAGCATCGTGACAAAGTACGAGGTTCGGGACGGGAGGCCGGTCTTGGTGCGCGACGCTAAGCTGGACTTTTACGACGATCATGACGGCAAGCCGGTGGCGATCAATAAGTTCATCGGTCGCCGCCCGATCGCCGCGTTTGGCAATTCCGATGGCGATTTTCAGATGCTCGAATGGGTTACAGGAGGCTCGGGACCACGTTTCGCACTTCTCGTTCACCACGAAGATGACATCCGCGAGTTCGCATACAACCGCTCAGCCGTAGGCAACCTCGAGCGGGGCCTGGAGGAAGCGCCCAAACGTGGCTGGACCGTCGTGAGCATGAAGAACGACTGGAATCAAATCTTCGCGTATGAAGATAGAGAGGATCTCCAAAGAGAACCGGAACTCTCAGCATCCGTGCGCAGTTGATGTCTGCGCACGGAATGGCCGAACGTACCTTTCACTCACTTGCCCAGCTCGAACGAATGGAGCTTTGTCATCGCCGTTCCGTAGTTTCCCAGGTGGTAGACCGATGCTGCCACGGGCGAGAACGTGAACCGGTCGAATGGCTTGGCGAGCATCGCATCCAGAAAGTCGATAGCCCCAATACCGATGGTGACGTGCGGGTGCTCAGGAACAAATACTTTGGGCGCGTGTTTCCCGCAGTCGGAAATCACGAAGTCTGGGGCGACACCGACGTGGAAGGGCTGCTGACTCTATTCCCATATCTGAAGAAGATGGGAGTTTCCGACAAGAAATTCATCTACTCGTTCGATTACCAGGGCGTTCGCTTCATCTTCCTGTGGACCGGTTCATACGACGAAAAGCAGCCTTCGGCGTGGAACGCCACCCAGCCCGTCTATGAAGAGCAGATGAAGCAGCTCCGAGCATGGTTGGATGAGGCCAAGGCGATGAGCATCAAGAAGGTCTTCATCTCTTTCCACGCTCCTGCCTTTGCCAGCCGCGGTCTAGGCCCTATTCCGGAAGCACAGAATCCTCACAAAACGATTGCCGCGTACGCCAAAGATCTGGACATCGTGGTCTTCAATGGACACGTGCACACGACTGAACTCTACCAAGTCGACGGCGTGAAATACCTGCTGCTGGGCGGCGGCGGTGCGGAACAGGACCCGATTCTTCCCGGCAGAACACACAACAAGGTCCCCGAGGGTTACCCCAAGGATCTGTACTGGAACGGCGAAGACCCCAAGGAAGACTACAGCTACCTGCATGTAGACGTCATACCGGGACAGCCAACGAATTTCACACTCAATCGCTTCCGGCCATGGTCGGCTCAGCCGTTTGAAGCACTGGAATTATTCAAATGAAGGCCCAAAGCGGCATGTCTCTCCGCACTGCCCTTCCTTTGCCGTCTTTTTGTCTTGCACCCCTTTACGGCTGCGGGCATCACTGTCGTGCATGCTTACCTTGCTGCCGGGCATCTCTTGAAACTATTCGGCGGCGAGGTGCAGTGGACACACTTCTGGAAGGGCTTTGGCGCGCTTGCCGGTGCCTACGTGTTCGCGGCGCTTGCGTCACGCGGATGCGTGAAGCGAGGACGCCAGGATCAACGAATCCCTGACGCTGATGAACCAGCCTAATTGTCGACTTAGTCCGATCCCCGGTTAATCCCGTCCTGCTGGATTGGCGAGATATCCACTAGACGTCGGGAGCACTTGGGCGGTGGCAGTAAGGCCGCCGACCAAAGCAAATAGGCAGAGCATTAATGGGTGTCGCGTCGCAAGTCCCCTCTACGTTCATTCGGTCCAAGGAAGTCTACACACCTATGCGGAGTAGGCCCCATGGTCCAAACTGTCGTTAGTGGCGATAGCGCTCAAGATCCCGCCACGGGATCAATGAGCGAGTGATATCGAGATCTTACGCCAGCCAACTAACTCGCCGTTTCTCCACGCGTAGCGCGACGGCATGGCTGCGGCGTGCCGTCCAATGAAATCTCAGCAGTCAAGGGGCGATTTTGAAGACCACTCCGCAGCCGCCGACTCCAGAGCAAGAGGATCCGCTGTCGCCACCGAAGTATGCGGTGCCGTAGAGATTTCCCGCCGCATCTCGGACCACACCCGCCACGGGAAGTGCCCCGTCCGCTCCGCCGGTGAAGCTGTACAGCACGGTCTCTTTGCCGGTCTTATCCAGCTTGAATACCGTTCCAAGGTTGGAGGTGCCACCATATGCCGTGGTTCCGTAGAGATTGCCCGCGGTGTCCGCGATCACTCCTGCGACGGGCAGGGTCCCGTCCGCTCCGCCGGTGAAGCTATACAGCACGGTCTTGTTTCCGACTGGATTCAGCTTGAACACTGTTCCATCGAAGGAAGTACCGCCACCCTCCGTGGCGCCGTAGAGATCGCCCGCCTTGTCCATGATCACGCCGCCGACGGGTTGGTCCCCGCTCGAGCCACCCCTGAATCTGTACAGCACGGTCTCTTTGCCGGTGCTATCCACCTTGAACACGGTTCCAAAGCTGTAATTGCCGCCAAGCTGCGTGGTGCCGTAGAGATTGCCCGCCGCGTCCCTGATCAGGGCTCCACTAGGCAAGAACCCGTCCGGTCCGCCCCTTCCACCGGTGAAGGTGTACAGCACGGTCTCCTTGCCAGTCGTATCCACCTTGAACACCGTTCCAGAGCTGAAAGGGCCGCCATAAGCCGTGCTGCCGTAGAGATTACCGGCCGCGTCCCGGATCACGCCTGCAAAGGGAGTGCCTGTCCCGTCCGCTCCGCGCGTGAAGCTGTAGAGCACGGTCTCTTTGCCGGTCGTATCCACCTTGAACACCGTGCCGCAGCCGACACCGCGGTTGCAACTGAGATCACCGCCACGCTCCGTCGTGCCGTAGAGATTGCCGGCCGCGTCCCGGATCACGCCCGCTAAGGGAATCGCTCCGTCCGCTCCGCCCGTGAAGCTATACAGCACGGTCTCCTGGCCGGTCGTATCCAACTTGAATACGGTTCCATTGCTGAAGTCGCCACCATAGGACGTAGTGCCGTAGAGATTGCCCGCAGCATCGCGCACCACACCTCCGTTCGGACCCTGCCCGTCCGTGCCGCCCTTAAACGAATGAAGCACGGTGAACGTCTGCCCTTGTGCTGATGGAGCAACTGCCGCCAGCCCAAGCAACATGGCCAATGCCATCGCCCACAGACTCCATTGCTTGCAAATCTCTTTGGCTGATTGCATGACCGTTGCAGGGTCCATTCCAGTGATCGTTTTCTGTTCAGGCTTCATGACGTAGCATCCCTTTTCGGCACTACATGTTCGGGAACACATGTTTGGCAATACATTTTCGGCAACACATGGAATTAACCGAGCCTTGCGGGGTCGTGCCGACTCGGTCGCGGCTTAACTGCGAGGAGTATCCTTCGGGGCAAGACGGCTGTCAATGCGCAGAATCTTGCAAGTACGATTCTCGCGAATCGAAACGTCGAGTGGCTTCTATCAGCATACGCAATCAAACCCATACCTCTCAAAAACCCGGCTGGAGTCGATGAGAGTAACCGGGATATTACGCCAGCCACCCAAAACACCCGGAATTTCTTCGATGACCGCTATTCGTCAACGGCCCACGCCACCCTCCCCCGCAGCCGCCGAAAAAGAGCCCTCATCGTGGTAGAGCGTACGTTGCTCTGCGTGGCCTGCGTTAACAACGCAATTAGCCCTGTTTCCTTCCGCTCAATATTCCGCAGCTAGATCAATGACGCACATGATGCCGAGCACCCGGTGGTATCCACAATTGACACCGATTGAGTCCAACCTTGGATCGAGCAAAGTCTTGCGATGGCCACGATCGGCCACACCATCGTCCACGAGTTGGTGGAAGACGACATCCTTAGCTGTCCAGCGTCCGTAACTGATGTTCTCGGCGACCATTCTGACGTCTGGGATATAGACCCTAACTCTGTCAAGCGGCTCCCCGCCCGCATCGGAGTGGCCTTCTGTTCCTGCTAAGCCTTGTTTCGCAACGTGATCGCGAGCGGCGTGACATAACCGCGTGGAGAGTTCCAGTCGCCCGCGGCGCCGAGTTGTTCGAAGCGCCGCGATAGCCTCTTCCAGAGCGGGCAGACCCTCCTGAGTAATTTCCACGGTCACTTCCGGATCTTGGTCTCCTTTGTCGGGTGCCACAATTCGCCGCCCGCGGTAAAACGGTCTCTTGGCAATGAGAATGGCAGCGTAACCGGCTGGATCCGTGCGCACGCGATTAATCTCAGCCACAAGTTCCTCTTCCATCGGGGTTAGTAAGGTGTTTCGATTAGGGGCGCCAGACGAAGCCATAGGCATGAGCGTCATCCATGCAATGAGCCCGCAAAACAAATGGCTGGCAACTCTTGGCTGCATAAAATCGACCCTTTTGTCGAGTATAGTGTCTCGACAAAGCGTCGCGCGGAAGCGTGAAGGCGTCAAGTGAGCGCTATAGGGAGATTTATCACCAATCGGCAATACGGCTTGCAAAATCCCGCATCTTGACGGCGACAGCTCCAGCGATGTGAAATGTCGGCCGCATCGTTGGGCAGTACCGGCCCCGCACCCGCTGGGCAGCTTGTCTCGTCCGAGCGGCGCAGGCAGGCTCCAATTGTCGACCCTAATCATGGAGAGAACGAAATGAAGTCGATGCGCTTTTCGCTACCGCTCCTCGCGGCCTTAGCCCTCACCTTCTGTCTGACTGTGCGCGCCCAAGCACAAACCTTCACGTCTCTTTGGAGTTTCGACGGCACCGATGGTTCGACTCCTCAGGATGACGTTCTGGTTCAGGGCATGAATGGACGACTGTACGGCACCACCGCTTCTGGCGGAACCTATCGGCAGGGGACGATCTTCGAAATGACGGCCGAAGGAACAACGACCTCTTTCTATAGTTTTTGCCAACAGTACACCTGTCCCGACGGCGATACCCCATATACCGGCCTGGTGCTGGGCACGAACGGCAACCTGTACGGTACAACGGCAGGCGGCGGGGCGAACTTCTTCTATGGCACGGTCTTCGAGATCACGCCCGCCGGCAAGCTGACAACTCTATACAGCTTCTGCACCCAGCCGGGTTGCCCCGACGGATTCGACCCGAAGGCGCCGCTCGTTTTGGCACGCAACGGAAACTTCTATGGGATTACCGACGGCGGCGGGGCGACCGGTCATGGAACGATCTTTCAGATCTCCCGAGCCGGCAAATTCAAAACGGTTTACAACTTTTGCCCTACAAAACCCTTGCATTGATGGCGAAGGTACTATAGCGGGCCTGATCCAAGGTAGCGACGGAAGATTCTATGGAACGTCAGGCGGCGGAGCGTACGGCTACGGCACCGTCTTTGTGGTGGGCCCTGTTGGAAGACTGCGAACGATTTATTCTTTCTGCGCGCTGAGCGGTTGCCCGGACGGCGCGTATCCGTATGCAGGTTTAATTCAGGGATCCGACGGCCATTTCTACGGCACCACGAGTTCTGGAGGAGCCGACAATTTAGGCACGGTTTTCAAAATCACTTCCGCAGGCGTCCTCACAGCACTCCATAGCTTCGGCGGGACCGGCGGCGCGTACTCGGCGTCTGCGCCTCTTACGCAAGGCACCGACGGCAATTTCTACGGATCCACCACCTTCGAAGGAGCCAATGGCAACGGTGGAACTCTGTTTGAGATTACACCGTCCGGCACGTTCACCACGCTATACAGTTTTTGTTCCGAAGTTAGTTGCGCGACGGGAGAATACCCTTATGGCGGGATCATGCAGGCCACTAATGGGACTTGCGATGGAACTACCGGATACGGCGGCATCAACGCTGGGAACGGTACGATATTTCTGCCGGACCTCATCGAACCTGCGCAAGGCCAACAGGCTGTTCGCAAGTCTTGTCGGTACGAGTTTTGCAACATAGTCCAGTCCTGCAGCGTTGATTCCGCCATTTGCGCCGGCTGTCCAAGACGTAGGTTCGGAACCGACGACCATACCCAAAACCCCGCAACGAGCTTTCACTCGAGCGGCCTGACCAAAACGCAGGGTCCGTCGCATGCGTAAAATCAGCATAGGCGGCAACCGCCCCGCGATTATTATGAAATGTGACTAAAAAGCCAGACCCACACTCGAAGGTCCTCCTTCGTAAGGGTTTTTTCCGATCCTTAGTTCGATGGCTTGTCATCGGCGTGGTGCTGGTTTGGTCGCTTGCCGCCCTGATCCTTCTGGCCGCCCGGTGGGTCGACCCACCGTCAACCGCGGTGCACGTGCAGCGCCGACTGCAAGCCTGGATTCACCACACTGCGTATCATGAACGCTACGAATTCGTTCCGCTCAGCCAGATTTCGCCCGATCTGCAGCACGCTGTTATCGCCGCGGAGGACAGCCGCTTCTACCAGCACCATGGGTTCGATTGGCTTGAGATCCAAATTGCCGCCGAAGATGACATGGAAGGCGGCCGCACCCGCGGAGCTTCCACCATTACGCAGCAACTTGTAAAGAACCTGTTTTTCGGAACTGGCCGCTCTGTCCTCCGCAAGGGTGCGGAGTTCACACTGGTACCGGTGGCCGAACTCGTCCTCGGTAAGCGGCGCATTCTCGAGATCTACCTCAACGTGGTGGAATGGGGCCCTGGAATTTATGGCGCAGAGGCGGCGTGTCGCTATTACGACGGAACCGCCGCTCGGAATGTCGGCCGCGAACAGGCAACGCGGCTCGCTGCGATTCTGCCAGCCCCACTGAAGCGACGGCCCGAGCGCATGAATCACTACAGCGCGCTCATCCTTGAGCGGATGCGGCAAATGGGTTGGTAATCACGAGTAACTTCTTATCAACCGGCACTATGATTTCGTGGCCCGGGCGCCTCCCTCAATATCCCAGCCGCTTATTGACAATGTTCTTCAGCGGCTCGCCCTTCTCAAACCTGGCATACTGCTGCCGAAAGAATCGCATCGCCTGATCCTGCCAATCGGCCGTGTGGTCCGCGCAGTGCGGCGACAGCAAAACATTCTCCAGCTTGTACAGCGGATGTCCCGCCGGCAGCGGTTCTTGCTCAAACACGTCTAGCCCCGCTCCTCTTATTCGATTGGCCGACAGCGCACGGAGCAGTGCGGCCTCGTCAACGACCGGCCCCCGTCCCACGTTGATCACCACCGCCGTCGGCTTCATCACCGCGAACTCCGAGTCGCTGATCATGTGCCGCGTCTCCTCGGTCAATGGGGCCGTCGCCACAATGTAGTTGCAGAGCGCGATCATCTCCCTCCGCTCGTCAGGTTTGTAGAAGCACTCCACTAGGGGATCAGTGGATCCTGTTACATGCCGCTTCGTCGCAAGCACGCGCATGCTCATGGCATGCACGCGACTCGCGACGGCCCGGCCAATGTCGCCATAACCCAAAATTCCAACCGTCTGTCCAGCTATCTCTTGCACATCGAACGGCTCCCAGAAAGACGCCATCTGATTGCGGACCATCCGCCGGAAATCCTTTGCGAAGTACAAAATCGCTGCCAGCACAAACTCCCCGAGCGACGCGCTGAAAACGCCACTGCCGTTCGTCAGCACGACTTGGCTCTCAACTAGTTCCGGAAACAACAGGTTGTCCAGCCCAGCGGCCCGAGAGTGTATCCAGCGCACCTCCCTGCAAATCCCAAACAATTCGCGCAGCAACTCCCTCGTACCCGACCACTGCAAAATGACCGTCGCATCTGTACCTGCGCGGACGCAGGTGGCAACATCCCGACATACCGTGTGCGGTACCGCATTCAGCATGGCGAACTGCGGACCGTCTCCCGACGCAAGCACCAGAACCGGATTCTTTTTCTTCATTCCCAATATCCTGCCACGCTCTGGTCCTAAACGGTGGCTGGATCTTCGGCCGAGTACTGTCCCATCGGGGCGATCACGATCCGGTTGGCTAGTTTAAAGTTACCAATTTGCACCGGGAACAGTATCGGGGAACTCATAGAACTCCATCTGGCCCGATTCAGATGGCCGAGAAGCCGCCGTCGACAGCCAAATCCACCCCGTTCACGTAGCTCGAATCGTCTGAAGCAAGAAACAGCGCGGCCGCCGCAATTTCCTCAGGACGACCCATCCTTCCCCGGGGGATCAGGGATTCGAACATCTCCCTCGTCGCCTTGTCGAGTCGCTGGGAATCCGGTGTGTCGACCTGTCCCGGGCTCAGCACGTTCACTCGGATATTCCGGCCCTTCAGTTCGTTACGTGGCTGACACCTCCAACTACGTTATGCGTTATTTTTGCATCGGAGGCGCGTACAATCTGCATGACACACCCTGCTCGTCCACATACTTCAACGCGGTTTTTACCTACGCAGGAAACCACACAAAGGGATATGTAAACGGCACTCTCTCGGCTTCCGAATTCGCGCACGTTAGTGGCTCGCACATCTCGATGGGTTATTCCGTCGACTCAGATAACCACGCGATTAGGAGCTTTAGTGGAGGCAACGTTGCGACCTATGCAGGTACCGGTAGTCCAGGCTTTGCGAACGGCTATAGGACATCGGCGACGTTTCATAACCCTACAAAGCTCACGTCGTATAGCGGGAGCATCTATGTTGCGGATGCAGGGAATCATGTCCTTCGGAGAATTGATTCTAGCGGAAATGTGACGACTTTTGCTGGTTCTGGCGCGGTCGGATACAAGGATGGGACGGCCTCGACGGCTCAATTCGTGTGGCCGACGTCCATCGCTCACAACACCGACGGGTATTTTTATGTCGCCGATCCGGTAAACAACTCGATTCGCCGCATCGATTCATCAGGAAATGTAACTACTTATGCCGGAGCACAAACAGCTGGCTATATCGATGGTTCGCTTTCCCAGGCGAGGTTCAGCTCTCCGACCGATCTCGTGATTGTCGGGAACTTTATGTACATCAGCGATTCTACGAACAATGCGATCCGCAGGATTGACATGTCAGCCGGGGTAGTATCGACCTATATCAATTGACACGGGAGCGATTAATTTATGTCACGTTCCACTTTCTGCTTGATCTTGGCATTGTTTTACGCACTTCTGCTTGTCTCCTCCTGTGGGCCAGAGCCCTTTACTGGCGGAGTGGCAGTGACAGCATCGGAGGCTCCGGCTGAGACGCCCACAGCGTTAATTCCCGTTCCGAATGTGCCCGATACAGGAACTGCCAGCGACGGGGATTATTTCGCGGGGTTCACTGATGCAAATGGGATCGACCAACATCCCTACGCACACACAAATGTTAATTGGACTGTTGTCGTGAGTTGGTCAGTGGTAATCTTCTCGTGCGAGGACAACACAATCGGGGGATATGTGGGCCCCGGAGGGGGAGTGTTCGATTCCGTTTGCTTGCTCTAATATTCCAGAACAGTCCGGTGCTCTGCGTGCTTTGCCTCTGTGCAGGCGTGGCCACGGGACTGTTCGGGTGTTCGGGTCCGAAACGCTCATCGTCTGATGTCCTGCTCTTCACAAGGGTGCGCGTCGGTCCGGGCATCGGTGGGTATATTAGTACCGTTGCTCCCGAAACCGGACGATTAAAGGACGTAGTCGTTCCTGCTCATGGAAGGATGTACGAATCGGTTTCGGCTAATGATCTTTCCGGGCCGGCCATAAGCCTTGTTCGGGACTATAGTGTCTCGCGAGGTCAGCCACGACTATATCGAGGTACACTGGGTGACAGTACGTCATGGCGGGCCGTGCCGGGAATTATTGGACTGCAAGGCTCAGGATTTATCAGCCCGGACAACCGAGAAGTCCTGTTCGCGATGGCAAAACCGGAGCAGGCAACGAGGTATTCGCTGTGGATGACTGCCGTTTCTGATTCAGAAATGAGGCAATTGACCCATCCCGACGAAAATAGTTGGGACACCGGTGAAAATTGGCATCCTGATAATCGACTGTACTTTTTACTAGAATAAGACGAGACCAGGCTGACAATCGACTCCATGCCTCGCTGATGCGAGTCGATGTATCGACCGCCGTTGAGTCTTCGTTGCTCAATGAACAAGCGGGTGTTGTTGCCTGATACTACTCGCGTACTGGAAAAGAAATAGCGCTATTTTCGCCGAATGGGATAGAAATATTAGACATCAGCGCGGAGAAACGGACCGTTGTGGTCACTTCAGCGGCATTAGCGGGAAGGCAATACTACGGCGGTGGTATTGCTTGGTCGGGTGATAGCGGAACTTTGGCGATACCGTTATTCAACCCTCAAAGGAACACCTATGATATCGTGGTCCTTTCGCGGAACGGTCTGGATGTGAAGACCGTATGCTCGTCGCCTGCCTTCAAGTTATTGACGTTATCCTTTGTTCCCAAGGATTGAATTCCCAAGAAGTGGCCGCCAGAAAACGGGTTTTAGGCAACGGGGCGGGCTCCCGGCGCAGTGTGATGGGGGATGCAACTATGGTACTTTCGAGGGCTGCTATACCGTCTCGGGGTGTTCGGGCATCGATGTCTGCGAACAGGACATGTGTCTTAGGTGGACCTTCCGCGAGATCGGGGCCAAGGCGGCGGTGGCGCACCGACGACAATCGTCTGTGGATCCTTGAGTTTCGATCGCGCCAGCCTGAAGCCGGTTACTCAGTTATTGCCGAGCTTCATTTTGATGAAGGCCGATCAGGCACGCACGCTTGCTCTTCACACCACAGTGCAGGCGCTCGCGTCAGAGATGGAAGAACAGGCGCCGGGATCTGAAGTCGTCGCGAGTCGGCTGGCCGAGGTTCTGTTCATCCAGGTACTCCGGGCGCATATCGCGTCGGGGCCGGAACGCAACAAAGGATGGCTTCGTGCGATTTTCGATCCTCAAATAGGCGCTGCTCTGAGTGCCATTCACGGCAGAGTAAATACACCCTGGACGGTCGAATCCCTGGCCGAAGCGGGGGGCATGTCCCGCTCCGCATTCGCAGCGCGTTTTAAGGAGCTACTCGGACAAACACCACTGGAATATGTAACCGAGTGGCGGATGCAGAAGGCGATGCAGTTACTCGAACAGCGTGACAAAAAGCTCATAGACGTCGCTCGGTCGGTCGGCTACGAGTCCGACGCTGCGTTCAGTAAGGCGTTCAAGCGAGTTGTCGGAGCCAGCCCTGGTGAATACCTCAAGAGTGGTTTTGAAGGGCACGGTAATGCCGGAATGGCGGAAGATTTTTGAAGCCGAGAATTCGACTTTGGCGCGATCCATCCTGGGCAAGGCCGTCTCGAACCTGCTGATCGAGGCTGCGAGTGGCGCGTCCTGGGCATCCGGACCACACCGCCGCCGCTGTCGCTGTGTGGTCCTTCCTGCATTGGCTACGTCACGCTGCCCCACTCCAGTCCACCTTTGGGCCCGGAAGCCCCCGAACGAGCCTCTTGGGAAAGGACATTCGACGCGAGCGACAGGCGTTCAGCGACGGAAGAAGCTATGAGCCGACGATAAATCTCGAGATGTCTTTGGGCAGCCGGCCAGCGTGTTCTCAATTGACTAGCCTACGGCTCCCCCGTAGCATTACTGCCACTCCGGTATTCTTTTCGGCATCATGATCGACCAAACCGTCTCTCACTATCGCATTGTCGAGAAACTCGGTGGCGGCGGCATGGGTGTCGTCTTCAAGGCCCATGACATTAAGCTCGGTCGCTTTGTCGCGCTCAAGTTCCTACCCGATGATGTAGCCAAAGATCCGCAGGCACTAGCCCGCTTTCAACTGGAAGCCAAAGCCGCATCCGCGCTCAATCACCCAAACATCTGCACCATCCATGAGATTGATGAGCAGGAAGGCAAAGCTTTCATCGTGATGGAGTATCTCGACGGTGTGACGCTCAAGCATCGCATCGGCAACCGTCCGATGGACACGCATGCGATTCTCTCTTTGGCCATCGAGATCGCTGACGCCCTGGATGCGGCCCATAGCGAAGGGATCATCCACCGGGATATCAAGCCTGCCAATATTTTCGTTATCAAGCGCGAACACGCAAAGATTCTCGACTTCGGCCTGGCGAAGGTGATCCAAACCGGAGCGAGCGGTCACGATGCCGAGACCCTCGCCTCCGAAGCGCGGCACCTCACCAGCCCCGGGACCATGCTGGGCACGGTGGCCTACATGTCGCCGGAGCAGATCAGGGCCCATGAACTGGACGCGCGCACCGATCTGTTCTCGTTCGGCGCGGTGCTGTATGAAATGGCCAGCGGTAGGAGGCCTTTTGAAGGATCAAGTTCAGGAGAGATTTGCGGAGCGATTCTGCACCAGCAGCCTTCATCTGAAATAAGCCAACAGATTTCTCCGGCTCTAAGTTCCGTCATCCGAAAGGCGCTAGAGAAAGATCGCAACCTGCGGTATCAGAGTGCAGCCGAGATGCGCACCGACTTGCAACGGCTAAAACGGGATACCGAGACGGGGCGGTTTGCAGGCGGTTCGGACTACGAGGGGAAAAGCGGTCTCGCCCGTTCAGGACCAGCGTTAGAACCGGCGAGGATAGCCTATTTCGCAGTCGCCGCGATCGCGCTAATTGCAGGCGGCCTGTATTACCGCTCGCACCGTCCAAAAGCTCTCACCGACAAAGACACGGTCGTGCTCGCCGATTTCGCCAATAGCACGGGCGATGCCGTTTTCGATGGCACCTTACGGCAAGGGCTCGCGGCGCAACTGGAGCAGTCGCCGTTTCTCAGCCTGGTTTCGGACGAGCGCATCGCACAAACACTGACACTGATGAACCAGCCGAAACAGGCGCGGCTGACGCCAGAACTGGCGCGCGACGTTTGCCAGCGCACGGCCAGCGCGGCCACGATTGAGGGATCTATCTCGAGTTTAGGCAGCCAGTATGTTCTGGGCCTGAAAGCTGTGAACTGCCGCACCGGCGACCTGCTCTCCGAAGAACAAGTGACGGCGAACGGCAAGGAACAGGTCCTCGACGCTCTCGGGACCGCATCAACGAAACTGCGGGCAAGATTGGGAGAATCGCTAGCCTCGGTGCAGAAATATGATGTCCCGCCAGACAGCGCGACCACTTCGTCACTCGAGGCGCTGCAGGCCTATACCCTCGGCAATCGGACCACCAACGTGACCAACGACTACGCGGCGGCTATCCCTCTTTATCAAAGGGCCATTTCGTTAGATCCAAATTTCGCAATGGCTTATTTGCGGCTAGGTCAGGCTTATCAGCCCTTGAGTGAACTTGCCCGCTGTGCCGAAAATACTCGCAAGGCTTACGAATTGCGGGGACGGGCTAGCGAGAGCGAACGGCTTGCCATCTCCTCATTCTACGAGATGGTCGTCACGGGAAATCTTGAGGCTGCCCGCACCTCGTATCAGGCATGGGCGCAAAGCTATCCCCGTGACGACGAGCCGCCGACCAATTTGTGGACCATTTATGCCTTGACCGGAAATTACGAGAAGGCCCATGCGGCGGGGCTGCAGGCTTGGAAGATCAACTCGAACAGCGGCAATAACTCCGTAAATCTCGCCTACAGTTATCAGTGGATCGGCCAACTTGATCAGGCCAAGGCTACAGCACAAGACTCGCGCGCTCACAACGTCGATTCGCCCTGGTTTCCTCTGCTTCTTTACAACGTCGATTTTCTTCAACACGACGCCGCCGGAATGGAACGGCAGGTCGGCGACGCCACGGGAAAACCGGGAGTCGATGATCAAATTCTCTTCCTGGAATCCGAAACGGCCGCATATAACGGGGAGTTCGCCAAGAGCCGCGACCTGACACGCCGCGCCGCCGATTCCGCTGAAAGAACGAACGAAGACGAAACCGCGGCGGAATATCTGGGGCACTCCGCAGTGCGGGAAGCGCTGGTAGGCAATATGGATGCCGCGAAACAGGACGCCAAAGTCTCCATGTTGCGATCCGAGAGCAAGCAGGGTAATGCGTTCTCGGCGATTGCGTTGGCGCTGGCAGGCGATTCCGCGCAGGCGGCACGGCTATCCGATGATCTCCGCAAAAACTTTCCCGCGGATACGATTGTGCAATATAACGACCTGCCAATGATTCGGGCCGCAACCGCGCTTCACAGTGGTGACGCATCACGAGCGGTCGAAGCCTTATCAGAAGCTGAGCCTTACGAGTTGGGACAGACGAACTATTCCTTCACCTTCGCGTTGTACCCGGTTTACTTACGAGGCCAAGCATACCTGGCGGCGAAGCAGGGCGCAGCCGCACGGGTCGAGTTTCAAAACATTCTGGACCATTACGGTATAGTCGGAAACCAGCCGATCGGCGCGCTCGCCCATCTCGGCCTTGCCCGCTCCTATACCTTGCAAGGTGACATTCCTAAAGCCCGCGCCGCTTACAGCGATTTCCTAAGCCTGTGGAAGAACGCCGATCCTGATGTTCCCCTCCTGAAAGAAGCGAAGGCGGAATTCGCGAAGCTACAGTAGCCGTGCCGTACTTGCTTTGCACAGCTCGATTGGCGCTTGCCGCTGTTCGCGGTCGGACAACGAGCGACTCTTCCCTTACGGTCGCCGCACTACTCTGATCATTGACGGGTGGCAGGGAGGCCATCGGTCATGAAGCAGAAACCAAGTTCCGGAAAGAGACTGAGGGCACCGAATCCATTCTACATTTGCCCGACCTGGAACACGCCATAGTATGCCCCCTCGGCAACGTGTTCGTGAGGAAGAGTGAATCCGAGTTTCGACGCATCGAGCGGCCCTAGAACCGTTTGAGCAATACCAGCGTGGCCCGGCAGCCCATTTGCACCTGCGGCCTCCGAGACGCCCGCGATCGGTCGGAATATTGCCGCCGCGATACCGGCAGCCGTCGTTCCCATGAGAAATTCCCGGCGCGTAGTCATAAGTCCCGCACTTAATTATCGCCAATTAGCGACGCATTACTATCTTTTGACGTCAGCTGCTAGAGTTTCGCGCACAATTGGTTTCCCATGCACGAATACTGTGGTGATGCTATCGTAGGCATCCACGCTCTCCAGCGGAGATTTCTTCAGCAACACCAAATTGGCGATCTTTCCCGGCTCGATCGTCCCCATCAACGAATCAAGTTTGAACTCCCTCGCATTGTTGATGGTCGCAGCGTTGAAGATCACATTGCGCTCCTTTTGGTTGGCTCCACGTCTTTGATCCGGTTGCCGTACTTCGCTTTCAGGATTTCGACGTTCTTCCCGAACCTCGGATACTCCTGGTACCGGGCCGGTTCGGAGAAAATGACCGCATTCCCGTGCTTGAGAACAGTGCGACTATGCCCGGAGCTTTTGTCGGTTTCGACGTCCCAGACCAACCCGAAACTGTCCGCTTCAATTTCGGGAAGTTGCTCCGGTTCACGTAGCTTCTGGGCCTCAAATTCGTCGAAGCCGTTTGTCGATTTGTTGAACCCACTGGTATGAAGCCTCCGATGAAGGCATGGCGATTGGCGCTGGTCGCAGCCGTTTGTTTTCCTCGTACAGACTAAAACCGGGGCACCGCCCCCTCAGCAACCCGCTGGCGGCCTGCCCGGTGACGATGCGAGAACTGAACGAATTCGTGGCCGACCATGTCGCCGATCATCCGCCGATAACCGCAGACCTGCCGCTGGCAGATGGATCGGGGAGCGCAGAGGAAGAGCCGAGACGACAGTCCGCACCATGTGGTCCGCGTGTCGCCACCAGCCGCGGAACGCTTGACCGCCCGAATAGCGAATATGCAGGGAACGCCATTCGTCGGGATTTGCATCAGGCTCCGATACTGACTTTGAAATTAGAAAATCTTGTCGACACTGCTCGGTGGCGGGTGACGACTCCTCGTCGAATTCGACATCCAAGCTGATGGTATCGAGCCGAAGCCCGGCATGCAGCGCCTTGAGGGCGCTTTCTTTCGCACTCCACAGCAGAGTCACCAGCAACGGCCGTTGCTCCATGAGGGTTCGCTCCACGAGTGCCTGCTCGCAGGCCGTGAGGTAATCGGCGATGAAAGCATTGCTGCGCGGCTCGATCATCTCCAGATCACAGCCGATGTCGGCCCCAGACACCGCGACGGCACACAGGGCGGTACCGGCACTGTGGCTGAGTGAAACAGCGACAGGCGCTGCCTGGTCGAAAAGAAAAGCTTCGGGTGCCCCCGACGCCGCGGCTCGTATTTCTATGTTCGCAAGGGCGAGAAAATCACATGGCAGGTCAAGACAAAGAGCCAGCGCGCGTTTCGCAGTCCAGCGACCCAACCGCCAATCGGTGCGCCGTTTGGCAAAACGCAGACGACCAAACGAAGTCATTTCGCTCGAGCTCAACCATTGATTCTCCGCTGGCACATCGGCTTCCGTCTGCTCCAGCCAGTGCACGTCCATGGCAGCTATCGACTCCAAATCGGCGAAAAAACCGTCACGAGCCTCCGCGGAGAACTCGACCTCGAAATTCCTCCGCGACTAGGCCGCTTCCACGATCTTGACTTCCCTGGTTACGCCTGAGTTGCTATGGCTTCTCATCCCACGTTCCACCGCGTGGACGAGATACGGGCGAAGAGTTGCGGGCGGAATAATATGATCGCAGTGCGCCCACACTGAGCGCCCGGTGCACGCTGTGTATGCCGTCAAACTCGCCGGCCATTTCGCCTAACTTTTCGGAATACACAACCTTATAAAGGTCACTCCACTGGGCCCGCAGTCTTCCCTTCTCCGCGCCGTCGGCCTGAACCATCGCCTGGTTCAGGGCCTGAAGCCGCTCATCTTTGCGTGTTCGGGCCTCGACCTCGCCGGCGAAAACCACAGCCGCGGCGGGAGCGCCGCCAATCACCGAGGCGTACGTCCCTTCCAGAGCCGCCACTTCCAGCCGATCGTTCAAAGCCCGTGAGAACACCACGTACGCGCCACCGTGATACCTGGAGATTACACAGAAGACGATCGGGCCTTTGAAGTTCACAACGGCCCTGCCAATCTCTGCGCCGTACTCCAGTTGCAACCGCCGCATCGACTCCGGCGAACCATCAAAGCCTGACAAATTGGCCAAGACCACGACTGGGCGATTGTCGCTGGCGGCATTGATGGCACGCGCCACCTTCTTGGAAGACTGTGGAAAGAGCGTTCCTGCGCTCCATTGATCCGGTCCATCGGCGGGGACAAATCCCAGGCGGGGCACCGAGCGAGACTCGATACCGATGAGACATACCGGATATCCGCCCAAGTGAGCATCCCAAACCACGGCGGTTTCTGCCCCTCGCATCCCGGCCCAGCGCTCCAGGGGCGCGTGGTCCTGGTCGATGGTGGCCATCATTACTCTGCGAATATCGAAAGGTTTCTTCCGTCCGGGATTGGTCTCGTTCGACAGGATCTCTCCAACCCGCGCGAACCCGTCCTCGCCATTCTTGTGGTGTGGATACGTCTGCACGTCGCGCTCGATGGGATCGGAGGTCTCGGCCCGGCGCGGGAACGTCTCCCCCGGCAGAATGTAGGTGTGTTCGTAGTACCGAAAGAGAATGTGACACGCATCGTCGATGTCGCGCGCCCAGTATTGTGCCTGGCCATTGACACCCATGATGCGGTCGTAGCCCCCAATGCCTTGATTGTCTTCCGCCGAAATGCCACCCGAGTAGTCGAGTGCGCGCTTGCCGGTGAGTACCATGGCTGCCTTCGGCGTCATCACCAGAATGCCGCGAGTGTGCATCAGCATGGTGGCCTCGGCGTTCCAGTAGGGTTGCGCCCCTACATTGATCCCATTGATCAGGAGGTTCACTTCACCGCCGGCTTGAGTGAACTGCACCAGCCGACGCAAGACCTGGGCGATCCAATCCATGTTCTCGACCCCGCTGTCCATCGAGATCTTCGCGCCGGCTGAGATCGGGAACCACTCTAACGGGACGCCCTTTTTCTCGGCTAGATCCAGAGCTCCAATAATGCGGCGGCATTCCGCCTCGGCCAGTGCTCCCAGGTCTTTACTGGGGTCTCCGAGCAGAAGCACACGCGTCATACCCTCGGGATATCGGCTGGTGTAGTTGCGGATGACGCCAACGATAATGTTCGCTTTGTTCTGGCCGTAGGGACGATGGACCGGAACCAGCCGCCCTTCCGGGTCGAGATCGTGTTCCACAAAATCGCCGGGAGGAAATTCCGACCGCGTGTCTTCCCGAGACGGAGTGAGCATCTTGATGATCTCGTACGGGTACACCATTCCGCGCTGCCGGACACGAATGACTTTTTGATCGTATGCGGTCAGCGGTTTGAGCGGGAGCAGTTTGTCGGCGGGCCGGAAGGTGATCAGCAGGCCGCTGCCGACCGGACTCGAGATGCGCACCACCATATCGCGCAATTCCCCGGTGGCCGGGTTGGGTATGCGGGCACGCACGACAACCTGCTCCAGTCCCAGGCCTTCGGTTTCGCGCGCAAGTCTGCGCACAATGTCGGTCAATTCATCCGGCTTCAGATGGAGCGGAGGCCAGACATAGAGGAATACGCGATTCCAATACAAGCGCTCCTGGGGTCTGCGCCGCGACTGAAACAACCGGATCGCCCCCAACGCTTCCATCAACATCCGCTCCAGGTGTGGCAGTTGTACGATGCGCCCTGCGTCATCGCGCACGGGAGTCACATCGCGCACTTCAACTGCCGCAAACAAGCGCTCATCCTTCGGGTTGTCACGGGCAATGGCGTGGAGAAGATAAACGTCCGCGGCGGACGGCAGACGCTCGATGGTGAAGTTGCTGAGGCGCCACAGATGCAGCCGCTTGCCCATCATGGGATGCACTCCGCGGTAGAACGTCTCCTCCGTGTACCCTTTGTCGCTCGGACGATAAGTAAAGTGCTGCAGACCACTCACTCGTGGACCCTGGCTCGCATCGGCAGCCGCCACGACAATGCGACGGATCGAACGCGGAAAGGCTACCTGATTCAGCGTCGCTTGCACTTCCACTTGTGTAGTGTCTGCGGCGCTCAGCTTGCCGTTGGAGCAGACGTGAAAATCGAGGACTACATCGTGATCAGGGGGTACATCCGCAATCAGAGGAAGCAGGGCCTTCGCCGCGGCGGAAAGGCCGTGATACTCGGCGTAAGCGGCGAAGACGTGAATCCGTTTGCCCTCATCGTCATATTCGGTGGAGACATAACAGTGTCCATCCACTGTCGATGCGTTCATGTTTTGCAGGGTTCGGATTTTGTAGTACCTCGAGGTGAGCACCTCCAGCATGGTGAGACGCAGGCCAGGATTGGCAGTGGGCATCCAAGAGGCGAACAGACCCGCGAGTAGTTGCGGACAATCAGTCAGCGCCCGGATCCGGGCGCGGGAGTCGGCGGCGTCGGGATAGGTTGCGAGATATGCCAGATGGGCTTCCGCTTCCTCGTAGACTTTGTTTCTCGCCTGCTCAAACACAGGCTGATCGTAGCAGCGATAGCGCACTTCCCGGGCAAGATCGCTGACCGATGGATACAACTCACGCGTGATCGAGATCATGCGATCAAGAAGCATCCGAAAGGCTCCGTTAGGAGATGGTTCCGAGGCTTTCACCAGTCGCAGGCGGTGTTCGAGGATGTCCAGAACAGATGCCGCTTGCTGCTCCATTCGCTGGTGCGATTTGCAGATCCAGAGCAAGGTCTCCTTCAGCTTGGGTGAGCCATCCAGAGTGCTCACACCGTAATGAGCCAAAGCGCACCGCAGCGCATCGACAAAGGCCGGGGGCAGTCCTTCCCCGTTGGTCTCGACCATGCGCAAATAGGAGAAGAGGTAAGCCTCCGCGCTGGGGTCCTCGCCCACGGTGCGATGGTCCACTTCCGGTTCGCGCTGAAACAGAGAACATATGTCGACAAAAGTGTTGAGGATCTCGATCTCGGACTGGTTTATTTCGTCACTGCTCGCGGGGCAGAGTTGTCTCCATGCGGAAAGCTGGCGGGCGCTCGCTGAATCGATGTCGAAACCCAGCATAAGTTGGCGGAGTTCCTTGAGACTCTCGCGGCAACGGGGCATAGCGTCGTCTGCGCCGGCGCTTGAGCCTTGGGCGTAGCGCCAAAAAGCACGCGCTTCAGGGGTGCGATCGTATCGTCGCTGCTCGTGGCTTCGATTTGGACCAGAGGGGCGCCGGTATCCACTTGCACGTTCGGCATGGTCATCACCCTTCGGACTTTGCCGGAGAGCGGTGCGACCACCTGGGTTTCCATTTTCATGGCTTCGAGCACAGCCAAGGGGTCCCCGACGGCAACCGTATCTCCTGGCTTCACTGCAATCGAAACCACCACTGCCGGGGCGGGTGCATGGACCACGCCGCCGTCATCTCGATCCACCCGGTGCGATACACCTTCGACTTCAATCCTGGAACTCACTCCCTGCGCGATCGAGACCACGTGGAAGCGTCGCCCGAGGGTAGTGAGCCAACACTCGAACTGTCCCAGGCGTTCGATGTGGGCCTCGACCCGCGTTCCATCGACTTCTACTCTGTACTCTTGAGGACCGGTTCGATGGGTCTTGATCGAGTAGATTTGGCCGCGATGACTTAGTGCGAAAGTACGGCCAATCTCGCTCCGTACCAGCGGTCGACCACGCGCGGCGGACGCGTAGAACTGGGCTTGCTCCACCGCCAGATCGGCATCGTAGGCATCGATCGCAGCCTGCACCAAAGCGACATCGGCATGCTTGCGAGAAAGATGATCGCCGGCCGCGGCCATGCGGTCGAGCCAGCCAACGTCCACTTGCCCGTTCTGCACTTCGCTCCGGTTCAGCATCTCCAGCAGGAACGCCTTGTTACTCGTCCCGCCCTTGATGACGACGACGCTATCCTGCAGCGCGCGCCGGAGACGGGCCAGTGCCTCCTTCCGGTTTTGGCCATAGGCGATAATCTTGGCGATCATGGAGTCAAAGTCCGCCGGAATGGTTTCTCCCTCGGCCACTCCGGTGTCCACGCGCACGCCTGGGCCGGTCGCAATCCGGAAGCGTTCAATCAAGCCTGGGGCGGCGGCAAAACCGCTGTCGCAGTCTTCCGCATTCAGTCGTGCCTCAATCGCGTGACCGGTGCTGCGCGGGCACTCCCCTTCCAGAGCTCCGCCCCGCGCGACGTGAATCTGAAGTTTCACCAGGTCAATCCCCGTGGTGCATTCGGTAACCGGGTGTTCAACCTGCAAACGGGTGTTTACCTCCATGAACCAGAAACGATGGGTCTCCGGTTCGTAGAGGAACTCCACGGTGCCGGCATTGCAATAACCGGCTGCCTTGCTTAGTCGAACCGCGGCCTCGCGTACCGCCTCATCTTCCTGCCGAGAAAGCACGGGGGAGGGTGATTCCTCAAATACCTTCTGGTGTCGACGTTGTATCGAGCAGTCACGCACGCCCACTGCCCACGTCGTCCCGTAGTGATCGGCAATGATCTGCACCTCGACGTGGCGCGCGCGCTCTATCCGCTGCTCCAGGTATACGGTGGGATCTCCGAAAGCCTTGGCCGCTTCGGCGCGGGCGCTCTCGAAAGCCTGCGGCAGCTGGGCCGCAGACTGCACGAGGCGAATCCCGCGACCGCCTCCACCCGCCGTCGCCTTTATCAGGAGCGGAAAGCTCAAGCGCTCCGCATGAGAGTATGCATCCGCGAGAGTCTCGACCGGTCCGCCGCTCCAGGGGGCGACTGGTATCTGTGTCTGCTCCGCCAGACGTTTTGCGGCGATCTTGTCGCCAAGGCGGCGCATCACGTCTCCGGGTGGTCCGATGAATACAATGCCCATGTCCCGGCAGAGATCCGCGAAAGCCGCGCATTCCGCTACAAAACCCCATCCCACCCAAACCGCGTCGGCGCGAGAGGCGGCAAGCGCCTGTTCGAGCCGTCGATAGTCAAGATAGCTACTCTTGGCGCGATGGGTATCGGGGTCGATGAAATGGGCGGCGCCGAGAAACACGGCCTCGTCTGACTCGCGGACGAACATGGCATGACGGTCTGGCTCGGTGAAGAACGCGATGGTGCGCAACGGTACGCCGTGCTCGTCGCGAAACTCCCGCGCCGCGTGGACAAAGCGCATCGCGGCCTCGCCGCGATTCACAATAGCAACGCGCTGGAATTCGTTCTGCATAAGCCTCCGTGAACAACGTGGTTCTACCGGGGCGTGAGTTAAGCGACGAGAACTGCCTCCCCTGAGATAATGGCCTGCAGGTTTTTCAGATTCTCCCGGTCAAGGGCATCGGAGAGATGCTACGGTCTGATAACCACTGAGCCGCAGGTAACAGTTTCCCTTTTCGTCCAGAACCTCAGCGTCGAAGCTATTCCGAACCTCGTCCGGAGTGACCACAGCGTATAAGCGACCATTCGCCGGATTCGGTTCACTTAATAAGGAGACTTGTTGAACCCGCTGCGGCAGCCCCATGCGGCTTTGCTGGCCAAGTTCCCAGATACCCGCAGTTTGGAAGCAAAGCTCGATCAGCCGCGGCGCCATGACCGTGGAGAACTCAGCCGGATAATGATTGGGGAGCAAGTCTTTCGCCATCAGACCAGTGACGTGCTTTCCATCCCACCATGCGCGCTCCACAACCCGATATGCGGGACCATGGAAGTAGAGCCGATAGATGTCGGCCGCTTCGACGCAGCTTCCGGCCGGTGCGGCAAACGCCCTCGCAGCCGGAGGCTGGACGGGCTGTTTCGTAAGCCGCACCCGCGCAGTGAAGTGCGTGGTCTCTTGAGGCTCTTTCGAGTTGGGTAGAGAACGGTGGCCGATCAACCGGCAATCTGCCAGCAACCGCTCGCCCTGCGGATGAATCTGGGTCTCGACCCGAACGACGCGGGGTTCGCTTCTGATAGAATTTGAACGGAGCAAGGAAGTTTACATCCTCGATCGCCTCGACATGCCAACCTGGAAGCAGGCACAAAGCCGCTTCCGTAAATGCTTCCATGCCCATCACCCCCGGCAGAACCGGGCTGCCGTCGATCTGATGATCATGAAGGAATGGTTGAGCCGGCGGGTCCAGTGTTACTTCGGTCGAGTAGCCGTCATGAATGCTCATCGATGCGATCTTGCCAACCATGGGACCGAGCACGGGACCCAGGGCTGGTAAATGCTTCTTTGCTTCAGCAACGGCAGAGTCAAGCCCACCAGTCGTGTCCGATTCATTCAGCAAGACACCGAGGCGATGGCCGATCACAATCTCGCCACATGTTGCTCCCGCGGTAAGTTCGCGACGGATCAACGGAATCCCGGCTTCCGGCGGCAGCATGTCGATTCCGGCGAGTTCCATGATCTTTGGGATCGAGCCGCGCGTGGCCATGCCAATCCCGCGCCACGCCGTCCAATCGATCGCGATGCCGCGCGTCGCGGGACGGGTCGTACGGAAACTCGACGTCATCTTGCACAGCAGGTCGTTAGCCGAGCTGTAGTCCGTCTGTCCGACGTTGCCGAAGCGGCCTGCAATCGAGCTGAACACCACCGTCGCTGCGAGGGGCATGTCGCCGATGGCGTGCAGCAGATTGAAGAATCCGTCGCTCTTGACATCGAACACCAGATCAAATTCCCGCGGATCCTTATCGGGCAGGGAGTGACTGCGCTCAATACCGGCGGCATGCAGTAACACGTCGATTTGGTTGCTGCGCTGGCGTACCTGGTCGATGATCGCAGCCACCGCCTGCGCATCCCTGAGGTCCACGCTGAAGTAGCGTGGCGTGCCGCCAGCCGCACGTACGGCATCGATGGCGGTCTGAGCAGCTTGTGCCCGCTCCAGGCTGGCGAGTTCTTTTTCGATGAGAGCTGGGGTGGCCCGCTCGCCGCGAGCCTGGATCCGCGCAAACAGGTCGCGTTTGAGGTTATCCCGGTCGGTCACTAAGCGCTTCAGGTCAGGATTATCCGGGTCAGGCTTCGGAACGAGATCGAGCAGGTAGAAAGTTCCGCTGGATGCGGCGGCCAAATCGGCCGTGATGGCGGAAACGATGCTTCCTGCCGCGCCCGTGATCACGAACACGCTGTTCTTGTCGAGCACCATGCCCGGTTGTCCATCGGCGGCGGGTTGCTCCTGCAAGCCGACCGTCCAGCGCTGCCAGCCGGTGTATCCGATCTCGACCGCTCCCGGGTCGCTCAACGTTTCGTCGATCAGAAGTTCGGCGACTTCGAGCGCACTCCGATTCGATTCAAAGTCGACAGACTTCACCAGGGATTCGGGACGTTCCCGCTTGTACGTCTTGGCAAAACCCGTTACTGCGCCGCCAAGCGGAGCCACTGCTCCCGCGTCGTCGTACCCATGATGTCCGCCGAGTCGCGTCGCACATACCAGGAACTTGCCCGGCCGGCCGACATCTTCGTACAAAGCTCGCATGGTGGTGTACAGCGACTTCACTCGCAGCTCCACCGCGTTGCGCCAGGAAGCGGAATCCAGTGTGCGAAGGTCGCCTTCGTCGTCGAGCGCGGGAAGCCAGAAGACGCCGTCCAGTGCACCGTTCGCGGTCCAGGCTTGGAGAACATTGGTCAGGGTGTTGGCATCTGGAGCGCCCTCAATTCTGAGCACCTCGACGCCCAGCTCGCGGAGCCGTTGCGTAAGTGCATCGCCCACGCCACCCTTGTCGGGCATGAGCACGACCCGGCTGTCGCGATCGAGTTTCACTCCGGTTGGTTTACAAGCCGTAAGCGGAGGACGCAAGGTCGCCACCGGCACACGCCGTGGAATGGAATTGGCGGCGTCAAGGCTGGCCACTGCAGGGCGCGAAGGCTGGACCGAAACCGAAGCCGCAGGCGCCGCCGGTCTCGGTTCCTCTCGCGCCGATTTCACAGAAGGCAACGGGACGGCCTTGGCGAGCGCCGACCGGTCATGCGCGAACTTGATCACATGCGCCAAAGTCGGAAAATCGCGCAGCTTTAGATTTTCATCACGTGGAATATTGTAGCGCGGCTCGTACGGCTGCAAACATCTCCGCCTGTTTCACGGTATCAACGCCCAGATCGGCTTCCAGATCGAGATCCAGATCCAACATGTCTTCCGGATAACCGGTCTTCTCAGCCACGATCTGGAGAACCCTCTTCTTGATCGGATCATCGGAATCGGCCGTCGCCACTGCGGCAGGGGAAGATGGCGCGAGCGGCTCGGTCATAATTAGCTGAAGATGTCGGCGCGGGTGAAACCGGCGATGGCGCCGCTTCCGAGGCGCCACTCAGGTCCGGCCGCCGCTCATGCACAAATCGGATCACATGGGCCAGCGTGGGATAGTCGCGGAGTTTGCGATTCTCGTCGCGGGGAATGCCGTAGATCTCGCGGATGGCGGCGAACATCTCCGCCTGTTTGACCGTGTCGACTCCGAGGTCAGCTTCCAGATCGAGATCGAGATCCAACATGTCCTGCGGGTATCCGGTCTTTTCGACCATCAATGCGAGAACGCGATCCTTGACGGGGTCACTGCCGTTGTCTGCGATTACGATTGGCACTGGCTCGGCGATTTGAATTGCGTGGTCCGCGGTAACCGTTGGAACGAGCATTGCCGCTGGTTTGGGAGTGATTTGCGCGGTGCGAAGATCAGGCCGGCGATCGTGCACGAACTGAATCACACGCGCCAGTGTGGGGAAGTCTCGCAATTTGATCGTGTCGTCGCGAACGATGCCGTACGCTTCGCGGATCGTCGCCATGACTTCGGCCTGCTTCACGGTATCGATACCCAGATCGGCTTCGAGATCGAGATCCAGATCGAGCATATCAACCGGATAGCCCGTCTTCTCGGCCACCAGCGCCAATACTTTCTCCTTTACAGGATCGGCGAGCTGGTCAGCGGCTGGAGGCGCGGGCGCAGGCGTCTTCACTTGCACCGGCGCGTCGACAACCGGGCTCTGCGGGGCCAAGGGTGGCAAATCCACAATGGAAGCACGCGGCTGGGGGAGCTTAGGTGATAGCCGCTCTTCGGATTTCTGCGTGATTTCCGCCAATCGTGCACCTGGCCGTTGATCGCGCACTCGCAGCGTGCGGTGTACTACTTCCAAGTCCGCACTGGGATAACCCGCGATCCGGCTCAGCCAGCCCTTCCAGCAGTTTTCGTCGACAATGCGATAGCCATAACCCAGTTCACCGGGACGGCGACGACTGCCATCTTTCGAGGCCAGCCAGTGCAACAGCGTCATGCTGATTTGCGAACCGAATCCGGCGCCAAGACGGATGGCATACGCAATGGGGTATGCTCCGCCCTTGGACAAATTCAAAGTGCCCAACTCAGGATCAATCTCTTTGAAGTTGGCGACGGGAGGGACCAGACCGGTTTCCAACGCCTTTACCGCGACGACTTCTTCGATCCCGGTCGCCATGGCGTGACCGGTCATGCCCTTGGTGTTCGCGATCACGATCTGATCCGCAGACTCCCCGAAGACCCGCCGCAATGCGTTAATCTCGGCTGAGGCACTGCCACCTCGCGCGGGCGTGTAGGTCTCGTGTGAAACGAAAACCGTGTGGGGGGCGATCTGAGAACGTGAAATACCGCCGTGAGTCTCCGCTTGAGAGACAAGGTTTTCCATCATTTGGCCGATGTGCTGTACATCGAGCCGAGTACCGTGGAACGCGCTGTTGGCGGTGACCGTGCTCAACACTTCGCAGATCGGTTGAATGCCGCGTTCCTCCGCAGCGTCTGCGCTCTCTACAACGAGTCCCGCAGCCCCCATCCCAACGATCAAGCCGTGCCGCCGGCGGTCAAAGGGAGTGGCTGCTTCTTCCACAACTTCGTCGGTAGCCGCCGCTCCGCTAGCCAGGAATCCGGCGCCAAACCATTCGATCGAATGATCCGAAGTGACGTCGTCGGCCGAGACAATGATCACACGACGGCAGCGGCCGGCATGGATCCAGTCTTCTGCCAGCGCGACAGCCTGGCTGGTACTTGCGCAAGCGGAATTAATTTGCGTGTTGGGACCACGCGCGCCGATAAATTCAGCAAACTGCGAATGGCCCATCGCCAACGTTCGCAGCAGGAAGCGGCGGTCGAAGACGTAGGGTTCTTTTTCGATGGCATCCCGCAAGTCTTCCGCGCGGCGCTCAATCTCCTGCTCGAGAACGGAATCACCGTTCTTCGCCGCCCTCGCCAGCAGGCTTTCCAGCATGCCAAGTTGCTCGCGCCGGGCTACGATCGTTGTAGTAGCGTCCCGTTTCATTGGCGAACGAGTCGCAGCCCGGGAAAGCGGAAGCGAAGATCACGCCCGTGTCATCGCGCAACCCGTCAGGCAGTCCCCACCGATCCTGCAACTGCGTGCCTTTCGTCGTGGTCTTGTAGCGCATGACCAGCGGAATGCCGGCATCGCGCAATGCATCAATGCCCACCGCCATCGCAAGCTGGGTGCTGCGATCGAGAGCTGCCTTGCGGTCGGCGGATACGCCGAACTCGCTCTCAAGGTCGAAGGTACCGCCGCGTCCGGCCAGCTTGATGACATCGGCCACGTTGTTGATGGTTTCGAAGGTCGGGCCGCCGTTGTCGCTCTTCATGAGACGCGTAATGTTCTTGTCGAGCATCGCCTTACGCAGTCGGGTGGGAATGAGATCGATGAATTGGTCGCCTCGCAGAATGCGAGCGACATTGGAATCGTCAAAGATGCGTTCGGTTCCAGGCAGGCCCAGAGCTGCACCTGTGATCACGACGGCACGGCGTGGCGAGGGGCGTTCACCACCCTGATGAATCTGCCAGCCCCGCTCAAGAACGTCAGCGAAAAAGTGGCCGAGTTCAGCAAAGTGATTTCCATCGAAGTTTTGGCTCGACGACCTTGGAGCGCTAGTGGCGGTAGCGGCCATCGCCACTAGCCTTGGCGTCTGGGTTTTTGCCTGAACCGGTGAAGTGCTCGCCTCAGTTGAAATCGCGGCCGTGCCGCGTCCCAGGCCCGCTGCGTAAAGACCGCACAGCGCCTGATTGAACGAGGCGATATCACCGAACTTCGGGTGATTAGTAAATAGAGAGACCGCATCGCCGCGATCGGCGAGCACATCTTCGGCAAACCCCTGCAGGGCTTTTTTCGGCCCAACTTCCACGAAGATGCGTGCCCCGGCTTCATAGAGCGTGCGCAGGCCTTTGATGAATTGCACGGGAGAAGCGACCTGCCGGGCGAGCATATCCAACATCTGCGGCACGACATCCGGGCCGGTGGGATAGAACTCGCCGTTTACATTGGCAACGATGGGTAGGCGTGGTGATTCCAGATGCAGACGCTCCAGTTCCCGTCGCAACGGTTCGCTGGCCGGCGCCACAATCGAAGTATGAAAAGCATGGCTGACTGGCAACTCTGCAACGTCGTAGCCCGCCTTCTGGAGAACCTCCATGGCTTGCGTGACCGCGTTGCTGGCACCGCCGATCACTGCCTGATGTTCGCTGTTGATGTTGGCGACCACCACATAGCCGTTGATCGTCTTCAGAATTCGTTCGATCTCCTCCAGCGGAGCAAACACGGCTGCCATCCTGCCTTTGTCGGCCACCGCAACCTGGGTCATTCCGCGCCCGCGGGCGCTGACCCCTTCCAATGCATCCTCGAACGGAAGCGCGCCGGAGGCCACTAGTGCTCCGTATTCACCCAGGCTGTGCCCCATTGTCATGTCGGGCCGGATGCCATAGGCGGCTAGCAGCCGGGTCAGTGCAAGATCGATTGCAAGCACGGCCGGTTGAGTAATGGCCGTCTGGCGCAGATCTTCATCGGCCTTAGCGACGGCGTTTGGGTCGGCCTGGTCAACAAAGACAAAGTCGGTGAGCGGCTTGCCCAGCAAGGGAATCATCACTCGATCAGCCTCGGCAAAAGTCTCAGCCACGATTGCTTCGGCATTGCGCAACGTCCGCAGCATGTTCACGTACTGCGACCCTTGGCCCGTATAAAGGAATGCCACCTTGGGAGCCGGTCCATGACCGCGAAAGATGCCTTGCCCACGGAGTGCCTTCCAAGCGATTGCCTGGTTCGCTGCTATCGACTTGAATGCTTTGGCTGCCTTATCCGCCAGGTCGGCGGCATCGGCATAGTCAATCGCCACACGTTCGGGAGCACGCAGGTCAGCCTCGGCCGGCGCTGCCGTTGCAGGCGCGATGCCCGCTTGAGCATTTTTCATGACGGCGCGCAGTCGCTCGGTCAACTCAGCCTGCGAGGCAGCACCGATCACGAGGGCGCCGCGCAGCGGCGGCTTGCAGTCGCGCAGAGAAGCAGAGGACACTGAGACTTCGGAAGCTTTTTTGGTGTTCATGACTACCTCGTTGATTGCAGCCTGGGGCAGCGTGCCGACCGCGACCGACCGCTTTCCATTTCCAGTCAGCCGATGAGGAATGTGCTCTTCGAGAACGATGTGGAAGTTGGTGCCGCCAAAACCGAAGGCGCTCACTCCAGCTCGTCTGGGCGTGCCGGTCGAGACTGTCCACGGCTTCAGTTCGGTATTGACGTAAAGCGGGGAGTGCGCAAAGTCGATGTCCGGACTGGGATGTTCACAATTCACGCTGGGGGGCAGTACTTTGTCTCGCAAAGCCAGCGCGGTTTTCAGCAGACCGGCAGCGCCCGCGGCTCCTTTGAGGTGACCAATGTTCGACTTGACCGACCCCAGCGCTACCGAATGAGTTGGAAGATCCTCCCTGCTGAGCAGATTCGCCATGCCCTGAGCTTCGACTATGTCACCCACGCGAGTGGACGTGCCGTGGCCCTCAATCAAGGTTGCAGTGGCGGGCGAAAGTCCGGCATTCTTCCAGGCACGATTGAGGCAGAACTTCTGCCCAACCGGGTTGGGTGCGGTGATTCCTTTTCCTCTGCCGTCGCTCGATGCTCCGATGCCACGGAGCACGGCGTAAATTCTGTCTCCGTCACGCTCGGCGTCTGCCAGGCGTTTCAGCAGGAAGATCGCGGAGCCTTCGCCCATCACAAAGCCATCCGCCCCTTCCGCGTAAGGACGAGTACCGGTCGCAGACAGCGCGCCGATCTTGCAGAACTTCACGAAGGTCTGCGCCCCCATGTTGCGGTCAATTCCGCCGGTAATAACCGCGTCAAAATCATTCTCGATCAGCCCCTCTACCGCGCCCGTCATCGCTGCCATCGCGGAGGCGCACGCCGCGTCACAAACGTAGTTTGGGCCGTGGAAGTCGTAGATGTTCGCGATGCGGCCGGCAATGCAGTTGGCCAATTCGCCGGGCATACTGTCTTCCGTGATCTGCGGCAGGTGCTTGCCAATTCTGTCGTGCAATTCGCGCGTGATCTCACTGCGGATCGCTTCCGGCAGGGCGGCGAAGCTCGCGATTTCGGACAGCTCATGCGTATATTCAGGGAAGTACACGCGCAACGCGGTGAGGTAGTGTTTCTCACCTGCCATGGCGTTGCCCAGGATCACGGCGACTCGATCCGGGTCGAGAGGTCGCTTGGGGTAGCCGTAATCTTCCAGGGCTTCGCGCGTGGCGGTGATGGCCCACTTCTGTGCCTCATCCATGGCGTCGGTCACCCGTGGCGGAATCGGCAAATGCCACTTCATCGGATCCCAATTCCATTCGCGTACCCAACCGCCGATCTTCGAATAAGTTTTGTCAGGAACCGTGGGATCGGAGTTGTAATAAAACACCGGATCCCAACGATCCCGCGCAACCTCGGTGATGCTGTAACGGCCCCGCTTCACGTTTTCCCAGAAGGCCGCCACATTGGGGGCATCCGGCAGAATGGCTCCCGCTCCTACAATCGCGATGGCACGATGGGCTGTGTCTTGCATGATGACGCTCCTGCGCAGCCAGTGACCGGCTGCTGGTGACGGATTAGTCAGGCGTCTTGGTATTTATGCGGCCAGTGCAGGCTTGGCTGCACGGGCGTAGAGGACGTCGGCTATTGAATCCATGTCAGAAATCAGGCCCGCCTGGGCACAGTGAATGGCGGGCAAACGCAAGCTCGTTTCAAAGGCGGACATCTCGGTGTTGGTCACGCCGCCGGCTCCGCATACCCAGCGCAAACCTTCTTCCCCGACTTTCAGCGCCGCTTCGCGGGCGAAGGCTCGGCTCACGGCAGCAAGCGCTGGCGCGTCGAAGCGCCGGTTCGCCTTCTCATTCAGCTTTCCTTCCGCGTGGCGTGCAGCGCGACGAGCGAGACTCCCCGCGCTCTCCGCGTCCGCAATCCACTCTCCCAGACGCAAGAGAATGTGCTGATAATGAGTGAGGCGCGCGGTGCGCGCTCTTTCCATGATTTCAGCCAGGGCGTGATGCGCCAGCGCTGCGACGTTCGCGCCTACGTTCAGATGCTGGGCATGTAAAGCTTCCAACTCGCGCGCCCGTTCGTGGTAGTACTGGCCACGCGTCTTCAAGTGAAGTTGCCAGCGGTCGCGGCTGATGGTCATTTCCATGATCTCGGACGTACCCTCGTAGATCGTGGTGATGCGGACGTCGCGCTTGATCTTCTCCACTATGTATTCGTGGGTATAGCCGTAGCCTCCGAGTGCCTGGATGCTGGCGTCGGCAGCTTGATTCCCAGCCTCGGTCGCCATGTATTTCGCAATGGCGCCTTCCGTGTTCAGGCTTCCCTCTCCCGCGTCGATCCTTTCCGCCGTCTCTTCGATGTAGGCACGTGCGGCTTCCAATCGCGCCACGTGCGGCACGATCAGTTTGTGTGTGTATCCCTGCTTTTCTGAAAGCGGCGCACCAGCCTGAATGCGCTTGGTGGAATAGGGAATCGCGCGATCTAAGGCAGACCATCCCGCTCCCAAGCCAAAAGCTGCCACCATCAGTCGCGTGTAGCCGAAGACCGCCTGCGCCTGATTCAGCCCCTGGCCCTCGACGCTGCCAATGAGCCGGCCGGCATCGACATAAACGTCATTGAAGGCCAATGCCGCGGTATTGCTAAGGCGAATGCCATGTTTATCCTCTGGTTCGTCGTGGGTAAAACCCTTCGCGCCTTTTTCCACGATGAACCAACTCGGACCGCCCGGAGTGTTCGCTAGTACCGTATAAGCGCCGGCCACGCCACCGTTGCTGATCCATTGTTTGTTACCGTTGATCTTGTATCCGGCGACGCGTCCATCCTGCAGAACCCGGTCTGCCGTCGTGCGAAGAGCTCCCAGATCGCTACCGGCTTCCGGTTCGGTGGCGCCGTAAGCGAATAACAATCCCTCGTCTGCGATGCGACTCAGCCACAGCTTCTTTTGTTCCGGCGTCGCTCCAACGGTGATGGGATCGCTGCCGAGAAAAGTTGCCAGTACGGAGGTGGCGATCCCCAGATCGATGCGGGCCATTTCCTCACAAATGCAGTAGACGTCGAAGGTGCCGCCGCCCATGCCTCCGAATTCTTCCGGGATGAACAAGAGTTGAATGCCCAGCTTGTCCGGGCTGCACATGTCGCGGACGATTTCGATGGGACATTCGTCGCGAGTGTCGAGATCGATCAGCACCTCGTCAGGCAGACGCTTCCTGGCGAACTCTTTCAGAGACTTCACGCTTAGTTTCAATGTCTTATATGCAAGCATGGGTGCAACCTCACTTGGCGGCAACGCCGCGCATTTCGCGGACTTTGTTGGTCAGTTCCGGCAGGAACTCGAGAACATCATCCACGATTCCGACATCCGCCACTTGAAATATGGGAGCCTTGGGATTCGTGTTGATGGCGATTAGAAATGGATTTCCTTTAATGCCCGCCAGATGCTGGAAGGCCCCGCTGATGCCGCAGGCCAGATAGACCTTGGGCTTCACCGTTTTTCCCGACGACCCGACCTGACGGGATTTCTCTATCCATTTCGCGTCGACGACCGGGCGCGAGCAACTCACCGCCGCGCCTAACGCTTCGGCGAGTTCTTCGGCAAGGACCACATTGTCCTTCTCCTGGATGCCTCGTCCCACCGATACCAGGACGCTGTGCTTTGTAATATCTACATCGCCCGCCTCGGCAACGATAGTCTCCAGATAGCGGCGTCGGGCTGTCAGAGCGCCGACGGCGGATGACTTGTCGATGATCATGCTCGAAATCGGAGTAACTTGCTCGGCTTTGAATGCGCCGGGGCGAACATTGATCACGGCGCCCGAGGAGACATCGCAGCGCACGTGAGTGCTGACTTGTCCGCCAAATTCCTGGCGGACCAACCTGAGAAACTCTCGTTCAACCGCATCAATCGCCAGCACATCGGAAACAAAAACTGAATTCAGTTTGACGGAAAGGCCCGGTGACAAGTCGATCCCAAAATGATCGTGGGGAACAAGCAGAATGCTGTCCGGCGGCAGAACACTCACTATGGCCTGCCGTACCAGTTCAGCATTGGGATAGGTGAGCGCTTCGTTCGCGATCTTCCAAATTTCACCGAAAGACGAACGCAGCGAACTGCACGCGGCATCGAGATCCGCACCCCAACCGCTGAGAATCGCGGTGGGAGACGCAGTCAGATCTATCCTGCTCGCGGCGGCCGCGAGTTCCGCCGCAGAATCGTCAACGACGCCATTCCTATGAACGATGTAGGCAAAAATGCGAGCCATTATTTCAGCCCTCCTCTCGCTGCCACCAACTCAAGAACCATGTTGGCATTCTCTTCCCGGCTGCCGTGCAGCATCTCCGCTCCCTTGCTCAGCCGGGGAACGAAGTAGTCCACTCGCCTTACTTTCGCGGCCGCATCTCCGACCGAGCCTGTCTCAACTCCAAGGGCAGAAGCTTCCAACTTAGGGATAGGTACCGAAGCCACTTGGCGGATGCCTCGCATCCCGACGTAGCGCGGCTCATTAATGCCGGTTTGAATGGAGAGAACACAAGGAAGATCGATCTCGTTGATTTCCCGATTGCCGCCTTCGATCTCGCGGCTGACTTTCAGCTTTCCTTCATCCACAGCGATGGAATTCACGAGCGACGCAAACGGATAATCGAGCATCGCCGCCAGCATTCCGCCGACTTGGGCAGCGCCGTCTTCGGCCTGAACACCGGTCAGAATCAGATCGTAGTGACCCTTCTGTACGAAAGCCCTGAGCACCGTTGCGATGCCTCGGCCGTCGGATCCGCTGAATGCATCGTCTGAAATCAGCGCCGCCTGGTTCGCACCCATGGCCAATTCACGCCGCAGAACCTCTTCGTCATCTTCCTCGCCTACGGTCACGACGGTGACGTTGCCGCCGACCCTGATCGCGAATTTGCAGGGCCTCTTCGACCGCATAGTTGTCCGCTTCATTCACCGAGTACACCAGTTCTTCACGCTCAATGTCGTTTTCTGCGGCATTCAGCTCAATTTCGTTTTCCGAGGTATCGGGCACTCGTCGCGCACACACCAGAATTTCCACGTTTAACCTCCGCAAGTCGTAGTTTCCAATTCCTCATTTCCGTCAGTGCTGACTTCGCGAACTAAGTGCTGGTCCACGAGTTCGGTCAGGTCAATAGCAGACATCTTGCCTTCCATGCCCTCCACTTTGATCGCGTCTTCAATGTTCACCATGCAGAACGGGCAGGCGGTCACGATCACGTTGGCTCCGGCTTCTGCGGCCATGCGGACTCTGAGCACACCCATACGCTGCTCTTCCTTGGGTTCGTAGAAGAGCATAAGTCCGCCTCCGCCGCAGCAGAATGACCGGTCTCGAGACCGCTTCATTTCCACTCTCTTCAATCCTGGAATGGCATCGAGCACGGCCCGCGGTTCGTCATAGATCTGGTTATGTCGCCCCAGATAACAGGGGTCGTGGTAGGCGTAGACCTTGTCTTGGTTTTCGACCCGGCGGAAGGGGATGTTGCCAGCCTTCACTTCTCGGGCAAGCACCTGGCTGATGTGCTCGACCGGTGGCACATCCTTATAGTCGTGTTTCAGCGCATTGTAGGCATGCGGGTCGGCGGTAACGATGCGATGCGCGCCCGATGCCTTGATGGCGTCGGTGTTGTGATCGCGCAGAGTCATGAAGAGCATTTCTTCACCAAATCGCCGAACTTCGTGGCCGCTATCCTTTTCTGCCGTGCCCAGGATTCCGAAGTTTTCCCCGACATAGCTGAGGATTCTGCAGGTGGATCGCGCGATCGATTGCATGCGATCGTCGTAGGAAGTGATGCTGTCGACGAAGTACAAGGTGCCGGCACCGTCGTTTCCGTCGAGGGTCTTGACGCTGAAAGTCCGCTGGAACTCTGCAGCCTTGGCCCAGTCGGCCTTTTTCTTTTCCATCTTTCCGTAGGGATTGCCGCGATTCTCCAGAGCCTTCAGCGCCTTTTGCAGCGATTGGGGCACATCGCCGTCATCGATCATGCCGCGCCGCAGGTCGACGATCTTGTCGATGTACTCGACCAGAAGCGGGCACTCTTCTTCGCAGGCGCCGCAGGTCGTGCAAGACCAGATTTCGTCATCCGAATAAATGTTGCCGATCAATGGTTTGTGATTCTTGGCGCGGCTGAGCACGGGATAGTGCTCAAAGGCATAGTCCCTCGCCTTGATGGTGAGAAATCGTGGCGCTAACGGGCGTCCCGCCGCATTGGCTGGGCAATTGTCGGCGCAGCGGCCGCAATCGGCGCAGGAGTAAAAGTCCAACATGTGCTTCCAGGTGAAGTCTTCGAACGTCTTCACGCCGAAAGATTTCACCTGATCTAGTTGCTCGTCAGGAACTCCCCATCTCACCGGTTTAAGAGTTCCCCGTTCCAATTTCGAGAAATAGACGCTGAAGAGCGACGTCTCTACATGAAACTGAATCCCGAAGGGCCGATAGCAGAGCAGGAAGTAAAACGTGATTTCGTGGGTGAGATAGGCCCCGACATTGAGGGCCCAGAGCGTCGCCAGGGGCATGGATCCGACAACGATCTGCAACATCCACGGCAAGGAGAGAGTAGCCAAAACTTCCGCGGGTTGGCCCCGTTGCGTATGGCTTGCCGCATTGCTGGCCGCAAACAGGCTGTCAGCCACCATCAGGATGGCGATGAGCGCCAGAAGAAAGACCGCATCGGCCGTGTGCCCTTTGCCGTACTTTGCAGGCACCGCATACCGGGCGGGCTTGAACACTAGCCGACGAATCGCGGCGACCAGCATGCACAGGAAGACGACGGTCGCGGCATAGTCGGTAACGATGTTGTAGATGAGGCCGGCTCTCCCGGAGAGGCCGGGCATGACTAAATTCTCCGAGACTCCTGCGATCAGCACAGAAAAAGCGCGAGCAGCCAGGAGAATGAATCCCGTGAAAATGAGAATATGGACGGTTCCGGCGAACTTGTAGCGTGGATGTTTCCACTGCCCCACCCAGAACTTCAGCACTCTTCCGAGGCGAGTCAGTGGCCGGTCAAAACGAAGATCACGCTCGGCGCGAAGCAGCGGCACCAATCGCTTCGCCACAATGTAAAGGAAACAAGTGACACCGAGGACGTGAATGGTCAGAAACAGGTTACGCCCGGGCACCAACCAGTCCGTTATCAACGAGGGTGAATAAGCACCTACCACGGTCTACACCCCGAAAACTTCCACTATCTGTGCGATCTACCTATGCGACGATGAGCTGTGCCTGAACACTTTCCCGATTGGCTGTTGGTGAAGGTTCTTGCGCCCGTTCCGACGCGATCGGGAGAACGGTATTGGCAACCCGAAACGAAACCGGCGCGGTGCTTGCCGGCGCGCCAGAGATCAATACTGCCTGCGATTTCTGATGCACCGTCTCGCGACGCACCGTCTCGCGGCGCTCCCTTTCGCGGCGCAGCTTCTTCTCATGTGGCGGCTTGATGCCTACCACATCACGCAGTTCCGTGAAACTCGTCTTCAATAATTTCTCCATTTGTCTCAGATCGGGCGCGGCATGCGCATCTCCGCTAAAACCGAAATACACGGTGCCGTTGTAGCTCAGAATGGCGCAGTTGACCGCCATCTCGCCTCCGACTGGAACATAGGGATACAAATCCAGCATCTTGTGCCCCAGCAGGTAGAGGGGGAATTGTGGGCCCGGCACATTCGTGCACACTAGGTTGAAAGGCGTAATCGGCAATTGGCTCGCAAACGGTCCCGCCAGCCCCTGCACAGAAGTTGGAAACATCCCGATCAATCCCCCGGCGAGACTGACCAATTCGGCGGCGTGCATGCGCTTGAGAAACTCCGTTCGCTTATGGACGGCGGCGAGCAACTTTCGCGGCGGCCGAATATCCAGTGGGATGGTGACCGGAACCACGGAAATGCGGTTCCCCAATTCCGACGGGTCACTGCTGCCGCGCAGATTGACCGGCACCATGATCCGCAGCAACTTACGCTTCACGCGATCACCGTGCTGTTCACAGTAGCGGCGGATGGTCGCGGTCACCAGAGAGAGAATGACGTCATTTACGCTGGTCCCGCATTTTTGCCGGATCGCCTTGACTTCGACCAGCGGGATCTCGGTGCAGGCAAATTTCTGCGGTCCGTTATAGAGAACGTTGAAGCGGAGCCGTTGAGTAAACGCGGTGATTTCTGGAAACAGGCTGAGAAACTCGTCGGTGGCGAGTTCTCCGCTATTGGCAGCGGCGCGCTCCGCCATGCTCAGCAGATCGGTCATGGCGGAGAGAATTCGCTTCACGAGATCGGAATAAGAGTCCACGAACCCGGCCGTAAGCGAAGTCAAGGGATCGCGTTGAGGCGGAATCTGGAACTTAATCTTTCTTTTGGGCATTCGTGGAGCATCCGGGCTCGCATCCAGCAACGCGCTCATAATGCCCACGCCGGCAATCCCATCCGCCAGGCAGTGATGCAGGCGCAGAATGAGCCCAGTGCGATTCCCCTTGAGCCCGTGTATTACAGTCATATCCCACAGCGGATGTGTCCGGTCCATCACCTTGCTGAAAAGCTTCCCGGCCAGCGCCCTTAGCTCCAGGTCAGTGCCGTGCTTTAGCGTTACTTGCCGCATGTGGCGGCGCAGATCGAACTCCGGATCGTACTCCCAACTGGGAAGACCCAGACCGAACGGCGCGGGCACGACACGCTTGAGATAGCGCGGCAGAAGCGGCAGCTTTGACTCGACGAACTCAATACAATCTTCCAGAGAGATCTCACCCTCGAACAGGCAGACGCTGGCCACGTTGAGAGGCATGCCTTCCCGCTCCAGATGCAGGAAAACCGTGTCGCCCCAGGAAAGCCGGTCGCTCTGTGGATGATTCTGCACGACACATCTCCTATCGGTTACCTGACCAGCGCGACTCTCAGTTCACAAACGAGAAGCGCTGCGTCAGCTTCACCAGCTTGAGTACCTTATAGACATCGACATTGACGCCGCGTAACACCACCTTGACGGCTTTCTCGTCGGCAATACGGACAAACTCTTCCAGCGCTCGCAGAGCGATGCAATCGATGCGCCGCACGGAGGAGAAATCCAAGCCCGCTTCACCCTGAGTGCTGTCCAAGTTTCCCTGAGCCTCTTGCAGGGCAAGGGCAACGCGTTGTTCATCGATGTCCAGAAACACAGCAATCATCGCCATACGCTCCGCCCTCCCTTACACGATCTGTTGGTGAAGCATGCCGGACTCTCTTGCCAGTCCGCGTCCTTCATAAGCCATCCAAAACAGTTCGACGAGTTCGGTGATCAGGGGCATGCGAGGATTCGACCGCCAGGACGGGTCGTCAAATGCAATCCTGGCCAGCTCAGGTACCGCCTGGACAAACTGTTCTCTCGATATTCCTAGCTGAGCGATCGACCGCGGGAAACCTAGTTGATCGAGCAATTGCTCCGTCGCGGCGATCAGGCTCTTTACTTTTTCTTCCACAGTGTGGCCGCCCAGACCCAGCAAATCCGCCACCGTGGCGTATTTGTTGTGGGCCACGTAGCCCTTGGTGTAGGGCGAAGGCATGAACTTCGTGGGCACTGCGGCGTTGTACGCCATGACGTGCGGCAGCATGAGTGCATTGGCTCGGCCGTGGGCGACACCGAAGCGCGCTCCGAAAGCATGAGCCAGCGCGTGATTCACGCCTACCGACGCGTTGGAGAATGCCATCGCCGCAATGCAGGCCGCGTTGTGCATCATGCAGCGCGCTTCTTCATCGCCAGGATGCTCATACGCGATGGGCAAGTACTTGAAGACCAGTCGAATTGCCTGCATGGCGTTGCAGTCGGTGTAAGAGGACGCGTAGTTCGAAACTCCGGCTTCCAGAGCGTGGGTCAAACAGTCGATGCCAGTATCCGCCGTCAGGGTTTTCGGCATCGACATGACAAACTGCGGATCGACGATGGCCACATCCGGGGTAAGAGAATAATCGGCGAGAGTCACCTTGCGTCCACTCTCCTTGTCAGTGAGGACGGCAAATGGGGTGACTTCGCTCCCTGTTCCGCTGGTCGTGGAGATGGCAATTAACCGTGCCCGGTTAAGTTTTTCCGTGGAATATTGGACCACTCGCTTCCGCAGATCAAGAAAGGGCGCAGCCAGATATTCCAGGTCCGCTTCGGGCGATTCGTACTTGAGTTTCATGATCTTGGCTGCATCGATGACCGACCCGCCACCCAGCGCGATGATCTGATCCGCCTTGTAGAAGTTCAACGACTCCACCCCATACAGGATCACTTTGACCTCAGGCTCCGCATCGGGAATCACCAGGATGTGAACGTGGGTCTTGGGGCAAATGTGGCGGCGGACAATGTCCACATGGCCGATGCGTTCCAGATCTGGGCTGGTAACGACAATGGTGGAAAGCGATGAGAACTGACGAAGATTCTCCACCGCATTCATGTTGAAATAAATTTGATTGGGAACTCGGAACCACATATGGGTTTGCGTCCTGCGAGCCAGTCGCTTGACGTTGAGATAGTGAAAGACATTTACGTTGTCGGTCGTGCTGTTTCCACCGCCCGTTCCACAACCGAAGGAAAAAGTAGGCACCAGATCGTTGTAAACGGCGCCCAGAGCTCCAATGGACCCCGGTGAATTCACAATGATCCGTCCCGCGTTGATCACCTCGCCAAACTTGCGGATGACTTCCTCTTTGCGAGAGAAAACGACGGCGGTATGTCCCAGGCCCCCGGCATGGTTTACGTCCACGCATACCTTGAGCGCCTCACCGAGCGATTTCGCCCGGTAGACGGCAAGCACCGGAAACAGCTTCTCGACCGACAGAGGATGTTCGCGACCCACACCATGAATCGGCGCAATCAAGAGCTTGGTCTTCGGCTCGACTGAGAGTCCGGCAAAGCGGGCGATATCGCTGGCTTTCTGGCCGACCGCCATGGGCTGCATGAATCCGGACTTCGGATCGATCACCGTGCGCTCCAGCAATTTGGTTTCTTTCTCGTTGCAGACGTGCGCACCCAGCTCTGCGAATTTCTTCAGGGCCTGGTCATAAATTTCGTCGTCGATCACCACCGTCTGCTCGGAAGCGCAGACGGTTCCGTTATCGAAAGTTTTGGAGACGAGGATGTCGACTACGGCGGTGTTCAGATCCGCGGTCTTCTCCAGATAGACTGGTGTATTCCCCGGCCCCACTCCCAAAGCCGGCTTGCCGGAACTGTAAGCCGCTTTGACCATGCCTGGTCCACCCGTGGCGTCGATGAGACCCACGTCTTTATGCCTCATCAGGTAGGCATTGTCGGGAAGCGTGGGCGATTCCACACAGGTAAACACTCCCTCCGGCGCGCCGTGCTTCAGTGCGGTCTCGTACATGATCCTCACGGCTTCGGCGCAACAATGCCATGCCTTCGGGTGCGGGCTGAACACCACCGCATTGCGCGTCTTAATTGCCATGATGCACTTGAACAAGACCGTGGACGTTGGGTTCGTAACTGGCGTAAGCGAAAACAGGACGCCGATGGGTTCGGCCATCTCCACCAGATTGCGCTCCGGAAGTTCACGAATGACCCCAACCGTGCGTTTGCCTTTGACATAGTCGTAGACGAACTCACTGGCCACCATATTCTTGACGACCTTGTCTTCCATCACTCCGAGCTTGGTTTCCTCAACCGCCAGGCGGGCGAGGTATTGCGCTTGTTCCAGCCCTGCCAGGACCATCGGTTTGACAATGCGATCGACATCTTCCTGGGTGAATTGGGTAAAGACCGCAGCCGCGGTTCTGGCTTGACGGACCAGTCCGTCCAGGTAGGCAATGCGCTCCGCACTGAGGCTTTCTACGTTAAGCGGAATCTCGACCCGCTCCTTTATAGTTCCGTTAGCGATCATCGCTGCCTCCGTTGCACTCGTGCACTGTCGTTGGCGCAAGCATGTTCCACTCGTCGCTCTGACTTTCTAGGCGTAGTCGATCGGATTGTTTTCAAACCAATGTTCATCGCGGGTCTTGCTAACACTCTTCCACGAATTGGCAGCGACACTCACGGTGAGCCGCCGGTTCTCCCACATCACGCCGGCGCCAAACGCGACAACTCCGCCCAGCAAGGCGCAGACGAGGGCTGTGCTTTTAGAACGTCGCCCGCTTCCCAGGTAACCGCCCATCGCCCCTACACACGCGCCAATGGCGGCAGGCGCCAGCGCTTGCCGGGCAGACTCGCTGAGAAACGACGTCAGCGATTCCTCTTTGAGGAATTCGTCTTCCCCCGTGCGAGCTCCCTTCACTGCGGAATCCACGAGCTTGCGCCCATAGTCAACGTTAGCTTTTGACCATTCCACGATATTCATGGGTTCCTCACGATCGCCGGATCGCGCAGGTTCACCGTTGGGGTGGTTAAGCTGCCGTGTCCGAACTTTCCATTTTCGATTCGATCAGTTCGAGCAACTCTTCGAAGGTCATGCCTCGATCCAGCATGCTGATGAGAGCGTGCGCGTCGAAGCCCACCGCTTCTGCCGCACGTGTGAGTCTCTCGATTGCTTCGTAAACCGAAACTTCACGGGATTCGCGCAAGCGCGTAAGAAGAGCTTGACGGTTATTAGCTGACTGGGTTCCGTCGGGCACCATGCCTGGGCCTCGTCCCCAGAGTAGACCTCTGGTGGCGGGCTGAGTCTGCAATCCATGTCACATCTAGTTGTGACAGAGGTCACACGGTCTCGGCGGCTCCAATGAGCGGCGTCCATGGAAGCATTGAGGAAAAAATAAATGGCGCTCCGGGCATGAGTTTTTCCGGTCCGGAGCGCGGAGCGCCGCAGAGAGGCCGTTACCCGCGATGCGGCTCGCAACGGTAAAGACAAGTTGTCTTATCGGAGCCGTTTCGAACAATTGCGTGAGGACGCGCTAGCTGAACTCGGTGAAGCGGCCATCTACGAGCAGTATAGGAATCATCACGCATTGGGCAGCGTGCACCAGAACTACGGATTTCTACATCGGGACAACTGAGATCTGGAACGCCAGAGACAGAGCGAAGACGGCTTTCCATCTCGCCGAAGCCCGGCGCGACCACATCCTCATGGCACGGACCAAGCTATTGCAATGCATGATCGAAAACGCACGCCTCGAAGAAAAGATCGGAGAGAGCACGGAACCCGGTGGCCACCCACCGCTCGCTCAGGACTACGTTCGGCAAGCCATCGGGCTCGCGAAACACACCGAGAATCGGCGTCTCCTGGCCCATGCCTACGTTTGGCGGGGACTGACTTACAGCAATCGCTTCATCGATGACTCCGTTTGGCGCGAGACTGGTATGACCAGGCCCTCACGCATTCGAAAGGCGTGCATGCCGAGGGCGCATGGGACGATTTGCAAACCCTGAAGGCCCGAGTGCAACGCGGCGGCAGGGTGAATCCCACGCTGCGTGCCTGGTCCCAGAGTTGCGTCGGAAACAAAACGTTCCAGCAGATCACAGAGGAATTCGCAGCGCTGATCATTCCCAAGGTTGGGGAACGGGAGGAGGGAAGATTTCGCGGGTGGCGCTCGCCTCTCCGTTTTTCCCAAGAACATTCGATGCGTCCTGAGCCGCTTGGGGCGGAGGAAACCACCGATGGAATGACCATGCCGGTGACGCCGCGTTTGGTCTATGACGCTTGAGCCGCGTCGCTCCAGGTTGTTTCCGCAGCCGGAGGAATGAAACTCATGGCCCGCTCGGCCAGAGCCGTAATCGTGAGGCTCGGGTTGACGCCAAGATTTGCCGCCAGAACCGATCCATCGCAGATGTACATATTGCGGTAGCCGAAGACGCGGTGATGATCGTCCACCACGCCGCGATCGGCGGAGCCCGCGATCACGCAACCTCCGATACAGTGTGCCGTGCCGGGAACATCGAAGAGGATCTCCGGAAGGATGCTCATCGCCGTGCCCCCGGCCACTTGCGCAAAAGTTCGTGCAAACTGATTTGCCCTTGGAATGTAAGTTGGTACTTTATCGCCGCGGCTGACCAGCATCTTGCCGAACGGCCAAAACCAAGGGCGTTGCCAGCGCATCTCGATATGTCCCTCCAGCGCCTGCATGCACAGCAGAATCACGTGCTCTCGCGCCCACCCTGCGGGCCACAACAAGCGCAGCGTCTTGACCGGATGGCATAACAGCGAGCCCAGGACCTTTTGCGCCCAGAGGCGGATGCGCTGTCCCCCGGGTCGGCCATCGGTCAGAATCGTCGTGAGCAGACTCATGGTGTCTGAGCCGCTGGGATAGCGTACCGCTTCAATGTGCGTGTGTTCGTCGATATAGATGCCGGAGCCGATGGCTATGCCAAGCGACAAATCGTCCGCGCACCCCGGCATGCGCGCCCCGATGAGCGACTCGGAATTGGTGCGCACGTGCTTGCCCAGACGCCCGCTGATGGCCGGTAGCCCACCCGCACTTTTAAGGCGGAACAATAATTCCATGGTACCCAGCGAGGACGCCGAGAAGACCACCGCGCGGCAGGTGAGCGTCCGCGCTTGGCGATGAATCCACGCCGTGGACTTCACCGTGTCTATTTCGTAGCCAGCGCTGCCATCGCTCGCGCCGTCCAGCGGTCTGACGTTTACCACCTTCGTTTCGGGAAAGACCCTGGTACCACGCTTTTCCGCCAAATACAAATAAGTGAGATCAAGAGTGTTTTTCGCGCCATAGCGGCAACCCATGATGCAGCCGCCACAACTGGTGCACGTAGTCCGCGGCGGCCCTTCTTCACCGAAGAATGGATCGGGAAGAGTTCTGTTGCCCGGCTCTCCCTCGGGTGGTTGGAAAATGCCCACACTAGTGCGATAGAACGTGTGTCCGCAGCCGGCAGCGTCTGCCGCTTTTTTTAAGAGATGATCGGCAGGCCCGAGGATCCTATTCTGCGTGACTCCTAACATGCGGGAAGCAGTTTGAAAATGGCGGGGCATCTCTGCCTTCCAGTTTGCTAAACCCGTCCAGGACCCTGCGTCCCAGACCTTCTCCGCCGGCGGAAGCAGTGTGCTGGCGTACGTGATCGATCCGCCCCCGACGGCGCAGCCATGGAAGATCGTGGCATGGCGGAACAGCCTCATGTTGAAGAAGCCGCGCAGGCCGAGTTTCGGACGCCAAAACCAGCGATGAATCGACCAACTCGTACGCGGAAAAGAATCGGGCGTCCAGCGGCGCCCCATCTCGATTACGGCAACTCGGTAACCCTTCTCTACGAGTCGCAAGGCGGAGACGCTGCCTCCGAAGCCGGACCCGATTACGACGAAATCGAAATCGAATTGGTTGCCCGGTGCCATACAGCTCCACTCATCGCCACCGTGGACTGGCGTTGGGAGAGGCTCGACATTGGCATCCCGCTGAAGAGTCGATGCCCCGCGGAATCTACCACGTGTGCAGCAGACTCCAGAATTATCTTCTCTCCTCCCGGCTGGTGCAGTGAGCCTCATCACAGTCAACCGGGAAACCGGAGAGTTCTAATGAGCAGTCGAAACAAAAATAGTCAGATACAGACGACGAACCCTGAATTGGCGAATCCATCAACGAAACAAAGAAGAGGAGCCGATGGAAAACGCGATCGGTCTCGTGATCACCGGTGGTGGGGCCAGGGGCGCTTATCAAGCCGGCGTCTTAAAACGCATTGGTGAGATCAAGCGCGTTCAGCAACTCGGCAACCCGTTTCCCATAATCGGAGGCGCGTCCGCGGGAGCGGTGAATGGTGCTGCTTTGGCAGCGGGATGCGCCGATTTTTCCGCAGCTACGAGAATACTCGCCGATCTGTGGATCGGTCTCAGACCTTCCGACATCTTTCACTGTGATCTCGCGTCGCAGGCTCACAACTCCCTGACCTGGATCATCGATCTTTCATTTGGCGCGCTACTCGGAGGAGGCAACGCGCGATCCTTGTTGGACGCGACTCCCCTGAAAAACTTTCTCAACCGTAACCTCGATTGCGACCGGATTCAGGAGAACATCAAGCACGGCAGCCTCTATGCACTCGCGATTTCGGCCACCAACTACAGCTCAGGAAAAAGTTACCTCTTTATTCAGGGAGCCAAGGGACACCCGCTGTGGACCAGGCTCCGCCTGGTGACGGTTGCAGCAAAAATTACGGTGGACCACGTTTGTGCGTCGGCTGCGATTCCTTTGATCTTTCAGCCGGTACGACTGAAGATCCCGCGGGGATCGGCATTTTTTGGCGACGGTTGTGTCCGCCTGCAACAACCTCTCAGCCCTGTCATCCGCCTGGGAGCAAAGAAGGTTTTCGCAATCGGGGTCCGGTGCGGAGACAAAGAACAACTGGAGATCAGTGCGAACGACAGGAATCCTTCCCTGGCTCAGGTGATGGGAGTTCTCTTTAACGTGATGTTCCTGGATCATATCGCGACTGATGTCGAGCATCTGGAACGGTTGAATCGTTTGCTCGAACTTGGCCACATCGTACAGCCTGACATTGAAGAGCACGAAAGGATACGGAACCTGGCGAGCTTAGTGATTACCCCTTCGGCGAGTTTGTCAGACCTGGCCGCGCAACATCAGAAAGACATGCCTTATCTGATTCAGTACTTTGTCAGCAGCTTAGGACGGGATCCGTCTTCCTGTGCAGATTTGATGAGCTATCTGTTGTTCACTTCAAAATACACGCGCGATCTGATCGAGATCGGCTATCGTGACGCCGACCAGCGAATCGATGAAATCGAAGACTTTCTCTATGCCTCGGATGATTCTTCGAATGCTCGGAACGGCAGAGGAAAGAGCTCCGCGGGCAAAATCGCGGCGAGCGGAAGCCCTGGCTCCAGCCGCAGAGCGTAAGAATCGCTCTTAGTCCGGCACTTTGCCACGGCTTCCTCGCCCAAATAGCTACGCGACCATGTACTTGCCCGTTTCGATGACCTTCTGCGCGATCATCTGCCGCAGCGCGACCGTGTTGAATGGTTCGTACTTGCAGAGTCGGCGCAGAATTGCCAACTGCGAACGCAGCATGTCTCCATCGGCGCAGGCCGCAATCACTAATTTGGCCGCGCTTTCAATCCTCTCCATTGCACCGGATATATAGACGCGTGTCATGGCAACGGCGAGTGCAGCGCCCGCCTCGCCGTTCCGTACAGCTAGTTTCTGTGCATTGGGAGAAACCGTAAGGCTTTCGTGGCGTCCCTTGCGGGACTCGGGATTTGTTGTCCGCACGTAACCCGGCACTGCGTGCCGGGCTTCCCCATTCCGCCCCTTCGGGGCTGCAGTCCGTCAGGTTCCGGCGGGCGCCGCACCGCAAGGGACGAACACACCTCCAACCAGCAGGCTCAAGGAAACCAGAGGGATTCAAGCGCACGCCGCGGTTCTCCAAAGATTCTTTCAGACATCTTCCACCATCGATTTAATTATTTGATCTTCAATAGTGCTCTAGCTCTTTCTCGATGGCGTGCCGGTTTGCATTGCCATGTAGTTGCCGCAGTAAAATAGGGACATCATTTTCTAGTTCCAACCACCCAGGAAGTGACTCATGGTTCATTTCAAGGTAAACGGACACGCCCAGACATTCGACGGGGATGCCGAAATGCCGCTGCTATGGTATTTGCGCGACATCCTCGGGCTGACGGGAACAAAATTTGGCTGCGGCATGGGGCTATGTGGAGCCTGCACGGTTCTGCAGAACGGAAAAGCGATCCGCTCGTGCTCGAAATCGATGAGCACCGTCGAAAGTCTCGAGATCACCACCATCGAAGGCATCTCGACGAACGGTCCGCATGCCGTGCAGAAAGCGTGGGCGGAAGTGAACGTGCCACAGTGCGGATATTGCCAGCCGGGGCAAATCATGCAGGCGGTGTCGCTGCTGGCTGCGAAGTCACAGCCAACCGACGCCGATATTGATGATGGGATGACGGGCAATATCTGCCGGTGCGGGACGTACCAGCGCATCCGGGCCGCGATCCACGAAGCGGCGAAGGAGACGGCATGAGCACGTTGGAAAAACCAGCGATGGAAAAGATCACGATTGAAAATGTTTCGCGCCGCAAGTTTCTGCAGGGAGTGTTGGCGAGCAGCGCGTTTGTACTTTGCATACAAAAATCCCCACTTCTCGCAAAAGCAGCGAGAAATGGGGCACCCGGGTTCGGGGCGAGTGCAATACCCTCGATCGATGGCACGGCCTTCCATCCCGGCGTGTTTGTTGGCATACAGACGGACGGCAGAGTTTTCATCGTGGCGCACCGTTCGGAGATGGGGAACGGTGTGCGTACGAGCTTGCCGCGGATTCTTGCTGACGAACTTGATGCAGACTGGACGCGCGTCACTGTAATTCAAGGAGATGGAGATGCTGCGTATGGTTCGCAGGACACCGACGGCTCGCATTCCGTGCGCGAATTCTTTGACACGTTGCGGGAAGCGGGAGCGACGGCGCGGCTGATGCTGGTGCGCGCGGCTGCGCAGCAGTGGGGAGTGCCGGAATCGCAGTGTGTGGCCGATCCAGTGCACGTCGTGTCCGACAAGAGTTCCAGCCGCAAGCTCGGCTATGGGGAACTCGCCGTACTGGCCGCCAAGCAGCCGGTTCCCAAGAAAGAGGAATTGAAACTCAAGCCGCCGCAGGATTGGCGGTACATCGGCAAGCCCGCGCCGGGATATGACGTGTCGGACGTGTGCTCAGGCAAGCCGGTTTTTGGCATGGATGTTCGCGTCGATGGGATGCTGTACGCGGCGATCGCGCATCCGCCGGTGCTGGGAGGGAAGGTTAAGTCCGTCGACGACTCGGCCACGCTGAAAGTGATTGGCGTAAAGAAGACGATTCCAATCGATCCTTTCAAGCCTCCGCACGCGTTTCAGCCATTGGGCGGAGTTGCCGTGATCGCCGACAACACGTTTGCGGCGTTCAAAGGACGCAACCAGCTCAAGATCGAATGGGACAACGGGAGCAATGCCTCTTACAACTCCGCCGAGTATAAGAAGGAGTTGATGCAGACGGCGCGCCAGCCGGGGAGAGTTGTGCACACGGTAGGAGATCCCGACGCGGAGTTTGCCAAGGGCGGCAAGATTGTCGAAGCAGAATACTTCGCGCCGCACCTCGCGCATGCATCGATGGAACCTCCGGTCGCGGTGGCCGATGTTCAAGGCGAAAAAGTTACCGTGTGGTCGCCGACGCAGAACCCGCAGAGCGTACAGGAGGAAGTCGCGAAGGCGCTCGGACTGAAGAAGGAGAACGTTACCTGTCACGTCACGTTTCTGGGTGGTGGCTTCGGGCGCAAGTCGAAGCCTGACTATGCCGTCGAAGCGGCTGTACTCTCGCGGAAAACGGGCAAGCCGGTCAAGGTGATATGGAGCCGCGAAGACGACATCAAGTTTGACTACTACCATTCGGTCGCCGCCATGTACATGAAGGCAGCGCTGGACGATGCGGGTCAGCCGAAAGCGTGGCTGCAGCGCTCGGTCTTCCCTCCCATCGGATCTACGTTCGACGCAACTGCCAACTACGGCGGGGCCGGCGAAATGTCGATGGGATGGAATGTTGTGCCCTTCGAGGTCGCTAACTTCCGCTCCGAAAACGGGCAGGCTACCGCGCACGTGCGCATCGGATGGCTGCGATCAGTCGCCAATATATATCACGCGTTTGCGGTGCAATCGTTTGCGAATGAACTTGCATATGCCGCGAATCGCGATCCTTACGACTACCTGATGACACTGATCGGGCCGGCGCGCAAGCTCGATGTGGGGCCGCAGGGGCCTCCGGGAGTCGGTGAGAAATATCCTTACGACATCGGACGGCTGCGCCGCGTGACCGAGCTTGCCGCGGAGAAGGCGAATTGGGGCAAGAAAAAATCTCGCGACGGAACTGGGATGGGTATCGCGGTTCACCGGAGCTTCTTCACCTACGTCGCGTCAGTGGTCGAGGTAGAAGTCGATAACCAGGGAGCGGTTCGGATTCCGCACGTTTATACGGCTGTCGATGCGGGAATTGTGGCCAACCCTGAGATGCTGCGATCGCAATTCGAAGGCGCCGCCGTCTTCGGAACCAGCTTAACCCGGACGGGGGAGATCACGGCGACGGCGGGCGCGGTGGATCAGTCGAATTTCTACGACTATCAGGTTGCGCGGATGAACGATGCGCCTCGGCAGGTGGATGTTCATATCGTCGAGAGCACCGCACCGCCAGCGGGCGTGGGAGAACCGGGCGTACCACCGATTGCTCCGGCGATCTGCAATGCGATATTTGCGGCGACGGGGAAGCGGGTGCGAGAGTTGCCGCTGACGCGGAATAACTTTTCGTGAGAACGGGTCGGGGGCGGGCGCAGGGGAAGCCGAGCTTCGCTCGGCCTGTCCGGGTCAAAGACCCGGACCCTACACAATGAGTCCCCACCTGCTCATGCTTGAAGTCGAGGGAGCCGTGCGCTAGGATGGGCTGCTGTTCTGAGTGACGCTATGCCGCAGAACTACGTCCCGATCTTCATCTTCATCGCCATCGTCGGTTCACTCCTGCCGATCACGTTGCTACTTGCGAAACTAGTACGGCCCTCGAATCCCAGCAAAACGAAGTTGATGCCCTATGAGTGCGGCATCGATCCGATCGACAGCGCGCGCGGACGATACACGGTGCGCTATTACATCATCGCGATTCTGTTTGTCGTGTTTGATGTGGAGACGATTTTTCTGTTTCCCTGGGCGGTGCGGTTCAAGGCTTTCGGTCTGTTTGGCTTGCTCGAGATACTGATCTTTTTGGCGATCCTGATTGTGGGGTACATCTGGGTTTGGGGGAAGGGCGCGCTGGAGTGGGTGTAGGCGCGACTTGGCATCACGCATGCGCGGGCGAGACGCCCCCGCCACAGCCGCCGGGTCGGCGGCGTCACTGACTCATCGATGAACTCTCCTGATAGCCCAATGGATTCTTCTCCGGTCGAAACGTTCACCGCTTCGCGGTGGACACAGGGCAATTTCTTGTTTCCGACGCGGCTGGTTGTCAGTCCGCAACGCGTGGCGCGCGTGAAGGGGCGGCTGTTCGGGAGCAATGAAGAGAGCATTTCCATGTCGAAGATCGCGTCGGTCCACATTTCAACCGGAGTGTTCTGGTCCGAGATCGTGATTGAGTCCACGGGCGGCACTGATCCGATCACCAGTCACGGGCATCGCAAGGCGGACGCGCAACGCATCCGCGACTTAATTGAAACCTACCAGGCGCAGGCTCGCGGTTAGAAACGTCTCCCGGCTTTCGGCTGTGGCGCCTGGGGTATGCCGTGGGAACTCCTTGCCGGGAGTGTGGATCTGCAACACTTATAGGGATCCTTCGACTGCGTTGTCGTTCGCTTCGCTCGCGACAGCTTCGCTCAGGATGACAGGCGGGAGAAGCTGCGGTGATTTTTACAATTTCTTTCGACTCGCGTCGTTGACTTCGCCTTCCCAAGCTGATAAAAGTTAACGTTCTTTTCAAACGCACACTGCGCCGGAGGTTTGGGCGTTCGCGTTATGCCGGACGAAATTAAATCCCCCTCTACGCCGCCGGAAGGTGAACCGAAACCGACGGCGGATCAGCCCGCGAGTCCGGGCGGGGTGAAGGCTACTTCTTCCGGCTCGGTTCAATCAGAAACAAAAACTGCTTCCGACCAGCCCGCTACTGCTTCTCCTGCTTCTCCTGCCTCTCCGGCGACTCCTGCACCTCCAAAACCCGCTGCCGCCCCCGCAACTCCAGCTGCTCCAAAGCCCGCCGCCGCTCCACCGAAACCAGCTGCTCCGGTGCCGACTCCGTGGCACTCGCCCATGGTCGCCAAACTCAAGAGCGAATACGGATCGGGCATCGAGCCGCTGACGCATCTCGGGCAGAACTATATGATCGTCGATCGGTCGCTGATCCCTGAGATCCTGCACGTTCTCCGCAACGAAGAAGAGTTTGATTACTGCGTGGACATCACTGCGGTGCACTATCCCAAGCGCGAGAAGCAGTTTGAAGTGGTGTGGGTGCTGTACTCGTTTGCGCGTAACCAACGGATCCGCTTAAAGACGCAAATCGCTGACGGAGAGACGATCGCTAGTTCGGTTCCCATCTGGACGACGGCGAATTGGTTGGAGCGTGAAGTGTTTGACATGTTCGGCATCAAGTTCGAGGGACATCCCGACATGAAGCGTATTTTGCTGCCAGATGGATGGAAGGGGCATCCGCTACGGAAGGACTACGGAATTTTGCAGCAGGACAATGACTGGGTGCAAATCAATCTGGGGATCGAGAGCGGGCAGTGAGTGCGCCAAAGGCAAGATTTGCAGTCGCTGGCTCCCAAAGCGCACTTCAGGGACTAAAGCCCGACTTTTGTGCGGTTCTTGCGGCACGACTGAAGTCGTGCCCTTCCCGATTTGTTAGATGCCCGATTCGTTAAATGACGGACCCGAACACACTTTCGCCGCTGGATCTGGAAACTCCGGACAAGACGTTTCTGGATGCCAACGAGCTCGTCATCAACATGGGGCCGCAGCATCCCGCGACCCATGGAGTGCTGCGCGTCATTCTGCGACTCGACGGCGAGAAGGTGATGGGGCTCGAGTGCGTGATCGGTTACCTGCACCGCGGCGTCGAGAAGATTGCCGAAAACCGCACCTATACGATGTTCAATCCCTACGTCGACCGCATGGATTACGTGGCTGCGGTCTCGAACGGCCTGGGATACTGCGAGGCGGTCGAAAAGCTGCTCAGCGTGGAAGCTCCTCCACGCGCGCAATACATCCGCGTCATTCTGACGGAGCTGAACCGCATTGCCAGCCACCAGCTTTGGCTGGGGACGCACGCGCTCGACATTGGAGCCATCACACCGCTGTTTTACACCTTCCGCGATCGCGAAGAGATTCTCAAAATCTTCGAGAAGTATTGCGGAGCACGCCTGACCACGCATGCCTTCCGCATCGGCGGCCTTCAATATGAGGCCTACGAGGGGTTCGAGCGCGACGTAAAGAACTTCGTCAACTTCGTGAAACCGAAGATTGACGAATACGAAGAGCTGCTTACCACCAATCGCATCTGGCTGGAGCGAACCAAAGGCGTGGGCACTATTTCTGGCAAGGATGCGATCGCGCTCGGCGTGACCGGGCCCGTGCTCCGCGCCAGCGGCGTGAAGTGGGACATCCGCAAGGCGCTGCCCTACGCCAACTACAAGAATTTTGATTTCGAGATTCCCACCGGGCAGAACGGCGATACGTACGACCGATATCTGGTGCGCATGGTGGAAATGCGGCAGTCGCTCCGCATCATTGAGCAAGCGGTCGCAAGCATTCCCGAAGGACCCATCATGGCCAAGGTTCCTAAGGTGATGAAACCGCCTGTCGGCGAGATCTATCACTCGATTGAGGCGCCCAAGGGCGAACTGGGATATTTCATTGTCAGCGACGGGTCTACCCAGCCATACCGGATTCGCGTTCGCCCGCCGTCGTTCGTGAACCTGCAAGCGCTCGACGTGATGTGCCGCGGGCAACTCGTGGCCGACGTTATCGCCGTGATCGGCACCCTCGATATCGTTCTAGGCGAGGTGGATCGCTGATGCACGATCTGATCCTCTACATACAGTCCTACCTTGACAGCGACAAGACACCCGGAGCCGCGGGAAATTTCTTCTGGGCCACGGTTTACATCCTGCTGGTGTTCGGCGGACTCTCGGTAGCAGTCATTGCGATGAACTGGCTGGAGCGCAAGATCCTGGCTCACATGCAAGTGCGCCTTGGGCCCATGCGCGTAGGACCGCACGGACTGTTGCAGCCCATTGCCGACGCCATCAAATTGCTGCTGAAAGAAGACATCATTCCGGCGGAGGCCGATGCACTCGTCTTCTGGATTGCGCCGTTTATTGTTGTTCTCGCGGCGTTTACTGTTTTCGTGGTCGTACCTTTTGGCCCCACGCACGCTATCACCGACATGAACATCGGCATACTTTTTATGCTGGGCGTCTCGTCGCTGAGCGTACTCGGCATTGTCACGGCCGGGTGGGCCTCCAATTCGCACTACCCGCTGATCGGCGCACTGCGGTCGAGCGCGCAGATGGTCTCGTATGAAGTCGCAATGGGACTGGCTGTTGTGTCGGTCATCATGATGACCAGTCTTGAGACCGGCACGGGCACGCTGAGTATGATCGGGATCGTGCAGGCGCAACTCTCGCAGGGGGAATGGTTCATCTTTAAATTCTTCCCGCTGGGGCTGATTGGATTTGTCATCTTCGCGATCGCGATGGTTGCGGAGACCAACCGCGCGCCGTTTGATCTGCCGGAAGCAGAATCAGAGTTGACTGCCGGATTCCATACGGAGTACAGCGGATTCCGCTGGTCCTTATTCTTTCTGGCGGAATACTCGGCGATGATCGCCGTGTCGTCGATTGCGGTTACGCTGTGGCTTGGCGGATGGCTGCGGCCGTTTCCGAACTGGTTAAGCGGCTCGACGTGGGACACCATCTTTTCTTTTGTGCCCGGGCTCACATTCCTTTTCTTCGCGGCGATCTGCTTCTACAACACGGCGCGCATGCCGAAGCATCCGCTGTTCAAGATTCAGACTGCTGGACTCGCAGGATTCGGCGTAGTCCTCGGCCTGATTGGACTGGCATTGTTCTATCCCCCGGTCAGCATTCGGGTCGGAGACATTTTCTGGTTTGCCGCCAAAGTTGCCGGGTTCATGTACCTCTATATCTGGTATCGTGGCACGTTCCCCAGATACCGCTTCGACCAGCTCATGAAAGTAGGATGGAAAGTGCTGCTGCCGACCGGCCTCGCGCTTCTGATTCTGACGGCCGTGGTTGGCATGCAAGCCGACCTGTGGGCGCAACTGCGGGGATTGGGGCATCCATGAATCCTCCAGTCGCAACTCCATTCTTCTTCTATCTGCTCGCAGCGACCATGATCATCGGCGGCATCCTGGTGATCACGCGCAAGAACGCAATTCATTCGGCAATGGCGCTGATCACTACCTTGCTCGCTCAGGCTGCGTTGTATCTGATGCTGTATGCGCCATTCGTTGCTGGCGTGCAGATCATTCTTTATGCGGGCGGCATCATGGTGCTGTTCCTGTTCGTGATCATGCTCATCAACCTTGAACGCAACATGAAAGAGCGGCAGTTCAACAAGCAGTGGCTGGTCGGAATCGTTGCTGCGGCGGCATTGGGTGGCCTGTTTATCGCGGTCTATACGACGACCACGAGGGGCAAAATGCTTTTCCCCGAAGGTCGGGTGAGCTACGTCGAAACGCAAAACACCCAGGCGATCGCGGGACTGCTTTTTGATCGCGGTGCGGGACAGTACATGTTCGCCTTCGAAATCGCTTCCCTGCTGTTGCTGGTGGCGATAATTGGGGCCGTGGTCATGGCGAAGAAAAGGATTTAGCTGTGAGCTCCGAGCTGTGAGCAATCCGGCTCGGAACTCGAAACTCATAGCTCGAAGCTCTGTATGGATGCGATGCTCCACATCTCGACGCTGCACTATCTGGTTCTGGGGGCAGCCCTGTTCCTGCTAGGCGTGATTGGGGTGCTTACCCGCCGGAACGTGGTCATCGTGCTGATGTCGATTGAGCTAATTCTGAACGCGGTGAATCTGAATCTGGTGGCTTTCTCGCGTTATTGGCAGGGGATTCATGGTCCCGGTGCCCTGCATGGGCAGGTTTTTGCGATTTTCGTAATTACCGATGCTGCCGCCGAGGCCGCGGTCGGGCTCGGCATCCTGATCGCCTTCTTCCGCAACAAGGAGACGGTCAATGTGGACGAAGTGAATTTGTTGAAGTGGTGAAAGGCAGTTTCGAGTTTCGGGTTTCACGTTTCGAGTGACTGCCGATCTTGTCAGGGACACCCGAAACTTGAAACTGGAAACCCGAAACTACAGAAACTGAATGCTATTTCTAAAAAACATCTGGCTCATCCCGCTGCTTCCTGCCGCCGGCGCCGCGATCATGTTTTTTTTCGGACGCCGGCTGCAGAAAACGAGCGTGAATGCGGTCTGCGTGGGCTCGGTCGTACTCACGTTTCTGATGGCTTGCGGCGCGGTTGCCCAGTACACCAACTGGGCTCCGGCACACCATCATCAGCCTTACCAAACCATCCTCTATACCTGGCTCGGCAGCGATACCGGTCACCTGACGTTCACGAAATCGGACGGGTCCCCTGCGCCGCTGCAGGCCGATGCGGGATTCCTTCTCGATCCCCTCTCTAGCATCTGGCTGCTGTTCGTCACCGGCGTCGGCATGCTGATCCATATTTATTCGACCGGATACATGGCGCATGAAGGCGGGTATTACCGCTTTTTCGGGTACCTCAACCTCTTCATGTTCTCGATGCTCACGCTGATTCTCGCCAACAACTACGTGCTGATGTTCGTGGGGTGGGAGGGCGTGGGGTTGTGCTCGTATCTGCTGATCGGGTTCTATTTCCAGCGCAAGTCGGCCAGCGACGCGGCCAACAAGGCATTCATCGTCAACCGTATCGGCGACGCCGGATTTCTCCTGGGCATGTTTTTCATCGCGTGGTATATGGGTTCGCTTCGCTTCGTCGACGTAACTGCTGCCGCCCGGAGCGGGCACTTCGCCATCGGCGATCCCATCATCACGGCTGCGACTCTACTGCTCTTCGTCGGAGCTTGCGGTAAGTCGGCCCAGCTACCTCTTTATGTGTGGCTACCGGACGCGATGGAAGGCCCCACACCAGTATCGGCGCTGATCCATGCGGCGACGATGGTCACGGCGGGCGTTTACATGGTCGCGCGGTCGAACGCTCTGTTTGTGCTGGCGCCGAAATCGATGCTGGTGGTGGCCATCGTCGGAGCGCTTACCGCGATCTTCGCGGCATCCATCGGGCTCGTGCAGAACGATATCAAGCGCGTGCTGGCCTATTCCACGGTCTCGCAGTTGGGATACATGTTTCTGGCGCTCGGCGTAGGAGCCTTTTCGGCAGGCGTTTTTCACGTATTCACTCACGCGTTCTTCAAAGCGCTGCTCTTCCTCGGTGCGGGTTCGGTGATTCATGCCATGAGCGGGGAGCAAGATATGCGCAACATGGGCGCGCTCAGCCAACGCATTCCAATCACCTATCGAACGATGTTTATCGCGACGCTGGCCATCTCCGGCATCCCGCCGTTTGCCGGATTCTTCTCGAAGGATGAAATCCTGTGGCAGACATGGACGTCGGAAGGTGGCGCGTATCGAATTCTTTGGGGCATTGGCTACATTACTGCGCTCATGACGGCGTTCTACATGTTCCGGCTGATCTATTTGACGTTCTATAGCAAGCCGCGCATGAGCCACGAGGTAGAACATCACATCCACGAGTCGCCGAAATCGATGACGATTCCGTTGGTGGCCCTGGCGCTGTGTTCGATCTTCGCGGGATTTCTGGGATGGCCGCACAGTCTTGGCGGATCGGACCGCTTTGCCCGATTCCTGGATCCGGTGTTCGGAAAAGGGGAGGCCCACGTTCTAATCGAGTCCGGCAAAGCTGGGCAGTTGGCTGCGGGTGAGAAAGAAGAAGAGCACACAAGTCCCACTGAATATTTGCTGATGATTTTATCCGTGGCCGCGGGGGGCGTGGGATGGTTCATGGCGGGGCGCGCGTATGGCAACGCCGATAAAGGCTACGTCGAGCCGATTGCCGCGGCCGCTCCTCCGGTCTACGACACGCTGCTCCACAAATATTACGTGGATGAAGGCTATGACTACGTGTTCACGGGACGGCGCAAAGTTGGCGATGTGCGTCTGGGCGTGATGGGACTGGGCGAGGCCAGCTCGTGGTTCGATTCTCATGTGATCGATGGCGCGGTGAACGCTGCTGGCTGGCTTACCCGCTTCACCGCGACGTTGTCGAGTTGGTGGGACAAATGGATCATTGACGGCATCGGCGTCAATGGGCCCGCGATCCTGGCGCGCATGCTGAGTTATCCAGCGCGGCTGTTCGAATGGGGGTTGGTGCAGTGGTATGCACTGGTGATGACCGCAGGTTTGGTTGGGTTCGCGTTTTACTACGTGTACCACTGAGAGTTGCGAGCTACGAGCTGTGAGCTTCGAGCAATCAGATCCGGGTTGCTCAAAGCTCACATCTCATAGCTCAGAGCTGAAAAGCTAGAAGCCGACATATGCAATCTCACATCTTATCGATCATTCTGTTCGCGCCGCTGCTGGGGGCGCTTATTCTCCTGTTCGTTCCGAAGGAGAATAAAGACGCCATTCGCTGGGTCGCGAACATCTTCGCGCTGGCCGGGCTGCTGCTCTCACTCCCACTGGTTCCAATGTTCTGGGAGAAGGTCACGAGCGGAGATACGGCGGCGTTTAAGTTCATCGAGGGCTCGGCGAGCAACTGGATTCCGTCGATCGGCGCGGGCTACGTTCTGGGCATTGACGGCATTTCGTTTCTGCTGATCATGCTGACGACGCTACTGGGATGGATCTCGATCCTGTCTTCGTGGACCGCCATCGAGAATCGCGTCAAGGAATACTACATCTGGTTTCTATTTCTGCAGACCGGGATGCTGGGCGTTTTCATGGCACTCGATTTCTTCCTGTTCTTCGTCTTCTGGGAAGCCATGCTGGTGCCGATGTACCTGCTGATTGGGATCTGGGGTGGGCCGCGGAAACTCTACGCCGCCATCAAGTTCTTCCTCTACACCCTGGCTGGTTCAGTGCTGATGTTGCTGGGCATTCTGTTCCTCTATTTCCATCACCACGCCGTAACGCAGCTCTACACTTTCAGCATTCCCGAACTATACAAAACAGCGCCGCAGATCTATTCCGACTATGGCCCCCACGTTGCGACGCTGCTGTTCCTGAGTTTTTTCTTCGCCTTCGCCATCAAGGTGCCGATGTTCCCGTTCCATACGTGGCTGCCGGATGCGCACGTGGAAGCGCCCACAGCGGGCTCGGTGATTCTGGCGGGCGTCCTGCTGAAGATGGGGACGTACGGGTTCATCCGCTTCTCGCTTCCCTTCTTTCCCAAGGTACTGTCGAATCCTGCGACGTTTATGGGGATGACCGTTCGAGGCTGGATGATTTTCCTTTCGATCATCGGAATTATTTACGGCGCGCTGGTTTCGCTCATGCAGAAGGACATGAAGAAACTAGTGGCCTACTCGTCGGTGAGCCATCTGGGCTTCTGCACACTCGGAATTTTCGCACTCACACCGTTGGGGCTCAGTGGATCAGTGCTGCAGCAGATCAATCATGGCATCTCGACCGGCGCGCTGTTCTTGATTGTCGGCATCCTCTATGAACGGCGGCACACGCGCGAGATTGCGGAATACGGTGGCATTTCGAACGTGATGCCAGTCTACGCCACGATCACAATGATCATGTTTCTGTCGTCGATGGGGCTGCCATTGCTCAACGGATTTGTCGGCGAGTTCACGATCCTGCAAGGCACGTTCATGGAGAACTGGCGATGGGGCGCTTGGGCTGTCCCCGGAGTGGTTCTAGCCGCAGCGTATCTCCTCTGGCTATACCAGCGCGTGTTCTTCGGTACCGTCACTAATCCCAAGAACGAAAAGCTGCACGACTTGACGCCGCGGGAAGTCGCAACCTTCGTTCCGCTGCTCATCATGGCCTTCTGGATCGGACTGTATCCCAAGCCGTTCTTCCAAATTCTCGAGCAACCGGTAAACCATACCATCGCAATGGTGCGGCCGGATTATCCGCTACCGGCGGTGAATGCGGCTGCGCAACCGGCGATGGTCGCCCCGCCCGCCACAGTAATCCCTGACGCTATGACTTCAACACCAGCGCCCACGCCCGCGAACATGAAGGGGACAAAATAGTGGTCTGGACTGACTATCTTCTGGCGCTGCCGATCACGCTGCTGGCTCTATTTGCGCTGGGCATTCTGCTGATCGACTTGATGCTCCCGAAAGAGATGAAGTGGGCGAATGCAGTCACGGCCATGATCGGAGTCGCGTTCTCTGCGGCTGGCGTCTACAAGATTCAGCTCTGGATGAATACGTCGCCAGGCACATTCGGCATGCTGCGCACCATGCTGGTGGACCGCTTCGCGCTGTATTTCTGGTATCTGTTCTTGGCCGCGACAGCCGTGGCTATCCTGATGTCGGTGCGCTACCTTGAGACCGAGCACGAGAATCATGGGGAATATTACGCGTTGATGCTGCTTTCGGTCGCGGGCATGATGTGCATGGCCGCGGGCTTCGACATCGTTCTGATCTTTATTGGCCTGGAGCTGATGGCCATTTCCACTTATGTCCTGGTGGGATTTCTGCGGCGTGACCGGCGCTCCAATGAAGCTGCGCTGAAATATCTGCTGCTCGGAGCGTTTTCTTCGGGCATCTTCGCTTACGGATTGTCGCTTTTATATGGCCTGACCGGCAGCACCAATCTCGGCGTCATCCAGCAGGAACTGGCGCGGCACATTCTAAACAGCGAATACAAACCAGTCGCCGTTGTCGCGCTGCTGACAACGATCACCGGACTGCTGTTCAAAATTGCGGCAATTCCTTTTCACCAGTGGGCTCCAGACGCTTACGAAGGCGCGCCTACCAGCATCACGGGATTTATGTCCGTTGCCGTGAAGGCGGCGGGATGGGCGATGCTTCTGCGCATCCTGCTATGGGGACTCTTTCCGATGCGCTCAATCTGGGGGCCGGTGATTGTTTTCGTCTCCATTGCCACCATGACCGGCGCAAACCTTGCCGCTCTTACGCAGACCAATACCAAGCGACTGCTGGCATACTCCTCGATCGCCCATGTCGGATACATGCTTCTGGCTCTGATTGTGCTGTCGTCGGCGCAGTTTCCCAGCCCGCCGTTCTTCGACGCATTAAAAGGCATCCTGATCTATTTGCTTGTCTACACCTTTATGAACCTGGGCGCGTTCGCGGTGATCACATCGCTGCGCCACAGGAACGTGATCGGCGACGAACTCGACGACCTCAACGGACTCTATTCCAGGGCTCCAGTTGAGGCAGTCCTCATGCTGATATTCATGCTGTCCCTCGCCGGAATCCCGCCCCTCGCCGGATTCTGGGGAAAGTATTTTATTTTCCTGAGCCTGATCGAATCCGGACACTACGCGCTAGCTTCGTTGGGCGTCCTGTATTCGGTCTTCGGCCTGTACTACTATTTGAAGATTGCCAACGCCATGTTCATGGGCAAGGTGGAAAAGGGCGAAGAAGCATTGCCCGTCAGCCTGAGCATGCGCGCTGCGATTGCCATCACCGGGATCGCCACGCTCTACATCGGTCTGCTGCCAAACAGCTTTATTGAACTCGTCAATTGGGCTTTGGGGATCGCGCAAAACCCGAACGTCGCCAAGCTGACGCAGTGAAGGTGCTGGTGTGGTCCGCGTGAGATCCCCCTCGCTTCGGCTCGGAGCAGGCTCTTCGCTCCGCCGGAAAATTCAGCCAACTTCCACTTTGGATAAGATAATATCGGCTCCGTCGAAGCCCTCCAATGCCGCCTCCCACTTCTCCCGAAAACCGCAGCTCCAATAAGAAGCCAAATCCGTGGGTGCAAGTTGGGAGATACAGCCAGCTGGCCCTCATGCTTCCCGCCGGAACAGCTGTGGGATGGCTCATCGGATCCGCGCTGGACCGATGGCTGCACAGATCGTGGATCAGCGTTGTCGGGCTTTTTCTCGGAATTGCCGCGGGGATGATCGAGCTGATTCGGACTGTGCTTCGGGATACGAAATAGGTCGCGAACTCTTCAGTGCGGGAAAGAGATCGGCAACTGTGCTCCCGGCAGGACGCGGGCGCGGCGCCCGCGCCACATAAACCAGTGCCACATAAATCTTCGATCATGAAACAGGGCGACGCGCATTCCGATGGGGCTTTGGCTGCGTCCGACGGCTTTTACGCCGGGGCACTGGGTCGGATCCGCAACTTCATGATCGCGCTCGCGGCGCTGCTGACGCTCGCGTCCTGGTGGAGGTTTGGCGCCGCTGCGGCTCTCGGCTTCTTGTGTGGATGCGTCATCGCCTACCTCAACTTCCACTGGCTGAAAAGCGGCGTGTCCGGCCTGGCCGACCGCGTCACACAGACTGGCAAGCGCCAGTCCGGGTTCGGGATCGTCGCGAGATTCCTGATCCGCTATGTGTTGTTGGGAGCCGCTGCGTATGGTATATTAACCAGTTTTCCCGCGAGCCTCAGGGGGTTGTTTGCGGGCCTGTTTTTGCCCGTCGGCGCGATTGCCTGCGAAGCGGTGTACGAGTTGTATGTAGCCGTGACGCGCGGGATGTAGATTCTGGGCAAAATCCCATTTCTCGCGCAAAGAACGCACGAGAAATGGGGCACCCGATCCGAAAGGTCTGGGGCTAACAGCTGTCTTATGGAACAACTCTGGTTTACAGCAATCCTGAATCACCTGTTCGCAGGGCCCGTCACGGCATTCCTGCGAGCGCTCCATATTGAGCCCAAGTACCCGCAAACGCCGATCTCGAATTCCTTCGCGATGGAGTTGCTGGTTTTCGCGTTCCTATTGACCGTGTTTCTTCTGGTCCGGTCGCGCTTGTCGGTGGAGTCTCCCGGCGGCCTGCAGCACTCATTTGAGGCCGTTGAGGGGTTTGTGTTAAGCCAAAGCCGCGAAATCATCGGCCATCACAACGAGCCCTATACATCGTTTTTCGCCATCATCTTCATTTTTATCCTGATCTGTAATTTGATCGGACTGATCCCGGGGTTTGAGTCGCCCACCGGCGTTTCCATCGTTCCCTTGGGCTGCGCCATCTGCGCATTTCTTTACTATCACACCCAGGGATTCAAACATGCCGGACCGAAGTATCTCCTGCACTTTTTCGGTCCACCCATGGAAGGCATGCCGATCTGGGCCCGCATTCCGCTGGCGCTATTGATGCTCCCGATCGAACTGGTCAGTCACTTTGCGCGCCTCTTGTCGTTGACGGTTCGGCTCTGGGCGAATATTTTTGCCGGCGATCTGATCACACTGGTGTTCTTTTCCATGATCCCGATCGGGATTCCCATCATCTTTATCGGCCTTCACGTCGTGGTCGCGATCTTACAAGCGTACGTGTTCATGCTTTTGTCGATCATCTACGTCTCCGGCGCCGTCGCCGAAGAGCATTAGAAACCGTTGTCAGTTGCCAGATGTCAGTTGCCAGTCGCTGGGAGTTGCAAAAGCTCTGGACACTCACAACTGGGAACTAGCAACTACGCCGCAAGCGTGAGGGCGTCTGCACGGTATGGCGTCAACCACCCACTGGCGGCAATTTGATCCGAGGAGAAATACCATGCGCAAGTTGAGTACTCTGTTCATGACGTTATCCGCCCTATGCTTCGCCATGCCTGCCTTCGCGCAGGGTGGTGGAACCAGTGAAGGCAGTTGGATCGCCATCACCGCGGGATTCTCAATGGCGATTGCTTCCGCGGTCTGCGGCCTGGCACAAGGCAAGGCTACGGCAGCCGCCACCGAGGCGCTGGCCCGCAATCCTGCAGCCCGGCCAGGCATCCAGTTCGCCCTCCTGTTGGGACTGGTCTTGATCGAGTCGCTCGCCCTTTACACGCTGGCGATCATCTTCTTGAAGGTGAAGTAAGCAAGCGACAAGGCTTGATGATGAACGAAAGCCTCTGCTGCCGAAGCAGAGGCTTTTGTATTTGAACGCAAAAAGCTGAGAGCTGAGAGCTAAAAGCTGAGAGCTACCCCTTGCGCTCGCCACCCCACTCTTGCCCTTTGTTTTGCGGAGCGTTGTTCAAGGCTTCGACCAGGAGGCGGCGCAATTTGTAGCGGCTCTCCAAGTCGGTGTTCACAATTTCGAATCCCACTTCGTTCACGCGGGCGCGTCGCAGCAGCACGTGGGCGCGAACCTTCGAACGCATTCCCAACGAGATTTCCAGTTCCGCTTCGCTACCGATGCGGAGGCTGTCTTCTTTGGTTCCCATCCCGCCGCCCAGGCTCAATTCGCGGATCATGATTTTCGACTTGCCCCATGAACTGCCAATCGTTCCATAAACTGTTTTCGCGAGCACCAAGCGCTCATAGCGGCGCTGCCGCACCCAGGGGCAGGCCGGCGCCATATCCAGAGGCGCAATAGCCAGTTCCGCCGGCTCCAGGCCACTATCGGACAGCACCTGCGAACTGTACCGCGGATCGGTCTTGGACAGAGCTTGTGCCGCCGCAATTCTCAACTCGCGGTGATGCACCCATCCAAAGGTTTTCTTGGCTTCGAGAATTTCGCGCAGGGTGGCCACGGCTTCTGCATCCTTCAAGCGTCCCAGCGATTCAATCGCCTTCAGCTGGATGTACGGAGAACGGGAAACCGCATCTCCTGGACGCGCCATCGCGATCAGGGGCGCAGCCGCCGTCAGGTCGCCGCTCATGCCAATTTCGTCCACTGCCTCGGGCAGAACCAGCGGGTCGAGAATCTCGGCCAGTTCCAACAGCGTGCGGCCGCGGTCCGATGCCGCGCCGTACGCAATCTGGCGCACCACAATGTCGTGATAGAAGCGGTTCCACTCCGGCATACGCACCGGAAGCAGCTCCAGCAGAGTTCCCGCGTCGAGCCGGCTGACCAGGCCAACGGCGCCTGAAGCCTGACGCGGTTGCCCGGTGCGCAGAATCTCGCGAAGCTGCAGCAGCACGGGAGAGCCCAGTTGCTTGACGAGTTCGATCATGCGGTCGCATTCATCGCGTCTCATACAGCGGAAGAACCGGTCCGCCAGATGCTCGGCGCCGGACTGACAGGTTCGCCGCAGCACCGACAACATATCCGCGGGAACCGGTTCCATCTGGATCGCTTCCTCAATGAACTCCGGCAAACGGTTTTCCACGCCCACGCGCGGACGGAGATCGCTCATCAGCACAGGACGCTCGACGCTGATGTGCTCCATGCCCGCGCACACTTCGTTGACGGCAGCATAATTCTTGGCGGCGCTGGCTTCCTGGCTCAGCCGGACGAATGCCGCGCTGAACAGGCTTTGGAGCTCCGCTTCTTTCTCGGAGATCAGTCCATCACTTAATTTCCGGATGGCTTGCCCCATGGGTTGTCCGCCAACCCGCGCGTAGAGGTCAGCCAGCTGGCTTAGGCCGATCGCGGTGCGACGGCGCGGTTCCGCATCTTTGGCGCCCAGGCAGCTCGAATAGTTGTTCAGAATTTCGGTCGCGCTCTGTTTGTCGTCGCGCTCAAGCAGCACCTCCACAAACTGGCGCAGATTACGCGGCGGCACACAGGGCGCCTCGTGCGACATGAGGACACTCTTCTTGCCCGACTCCGGCACTTCCGCCCAGAACATGCGGTCCAGGATATCGGCGTGCGACTCCACCAGGATCCCGGCCTTGCTCATCTTCTCTTCCTGCAGCTTCAAAATTGAGCGCAAGGAATCCATCTGACGGCTCATGTGCTCCATCATCTGGTGGACCGCGTTGACCTTGACTTCGCCCTTCTGATAGCGCTCGAGGGCGAAGCGGATCGCCATATGCTCGGCGGCCTTCATCAGAAGAGGCGTGTCTTCCTGTTCGGTCGATGCCCTCGCCGCCAGACTGCCCAGCAATTGCTGCAGGTTCAGCCGCGTGTTGGGATCGGCTTCGGTGATTTCCTTCTGGATATCTTCTTCTTTGACGGAAGGGTCGTGCTGCACCTGGCCGAACCGAGTCAGCAAGCGGATTGCCTGAATGACTTCCTGTTCCTGCAGGGGAACCATGCCGCCCGTCCACGCTGGAGCCGCCGCGGCGGCGCCGCCTGTTCCAGGAGCGCCGATCGGAGTGCCTTCGGGAACCCAGATTCCCTTGCCGGTCCCCGCCTTGCCCGAGCCTGGCGGCAGATTGGGCACGCTGCCCAGGGGAACCATGGGAACTCCGTCCGCACCTTTTCCTCCACCACCTCCCGAGTTCGCGCCTTCCGCTGCCGCGATCAACTGCAACAATTTCTGCGGATCGTTCAGCCACGCCTTGAACTCAGGGCCCAGGGTTTGCGCAGCGATCTGCGCGGCGATACTGACATCGCCCGTGAGCGGATCGGCCGCCACGAACTTTACTTCATTAATCTTGATCGTGCCGCCCTGCTTGTTCCCGGCAAGCGCTTCCTTGATTTGCTTGGAAACATCCTGCGCTTTTGATCCCGCGACCGTGAACGCGCGCACCAGGCGGATGAAGTCCTCCTCGGTAACATCTTTGGAGAAATGCAGCGAAGCCAGACCGGCAGTGCTCAACAGCGTGGCGAAACTGCGCTCGGCGTTCCCGGTTTCCAGTGGAATCCCATCGAGCAGCAACTTGTTGTCCGAGACACCAAGCAGAAAGCCGGCGTCACCCGTAGTGGGCAAACCCTGCTTCAACTCGTTCCACGTGGTTTCGAATTGCGCCTCCGTGCGTTTGTGCTCATAGCCGTACATCCGCGCATATTTAATCAGGATATTCAGACTATGAACAAACGCACGCGCTGAGGCGGCGCGGGCACTATGCGATGTGTTTGTGGCAGAGATAAAGCACTCCTCGAATGCGCGAGTTGAAGCTCAAGGGTAAAGCGAAAAGGTAAGGGGTTAAACGTTACGGAGGTAATGGGAACGCACCATGGTGATTCCCGCAGAACCCGTGATCCCGGCTTCCCGCGACGGATGTCAACCGGTCACAGTCGTAACCTTGTCCGCTCAACGGACCAGCGTTTTCGCGAAAGTGCGGAAACCTCGACGCTGAGTGTGGGACGGACACTCCTATCCGTCGCTTTTGACTCCGCGACTTCCTACTCCGTACATGCAGGAGACAAGAAAAAGGCGTCCGAAAGAATTCGGACGCCTTTGCTTTTTTGACTGCGACCAGATTAATTGTGCGGCTTCTCGTCTTGTTTCTTCTTTTGCTCAGGAGCAGGCGGCCGCTGTTGAGGAGGAGCCGGGTGCGCTTGTGGCGGTGGTGGCGTGTGTTGCACCGGCCGATCGTTTGCCGGCGGGCTCGCCGGACGCGCCGGCGGTTGATTGTTTGCTGGCGGCGCAGCCGGCCGATTCATTTCCGGACGGGCAGGTTCCGGTCGATTGTCCGGTTGTGGTGTAGCCGGCCGATCCATTCGCGCCGGCGGCTCTTCGGGCCGATTGTTCGGCGTCGTCGGATTCGGTTGCGGTCGGTTGTTCGGTTGAGGTTGGCCTGGTTCCGGACGACCACTAACCGCGGGCGGATTGCTCGGAACCGGATGGTTTGGAGGCTGGTTCGCCGGTTGGTTCGCTGGTGCGCTGGCCGGATGCGCCATGATCGGCTTCGCCGGGCTTGCCGGAGGAGCCATCTTCACCGGAGGACGCGCCGTCGCGACCGCGGTATTCGTAGCCTGAAGACGTTGCATTTCCTGGCGAGCCAGAGGTTGGCCGGGGTGAGCTGCCAGCGCCTGCTGCCGGGCCGCAAAGGGCACCGGAGGCGGCGGCGCAGGCGTCTTTGCGACCACTGCACGACTCGCCACCGCGGCGGGCGGGGCTGCCACTCGATTCGCTGTGTTGGCGTGCGCTCCCAGAACGCTCGCCGAGGTGGGCGCAACCGTGGCCCGTGAATTCACTGGAGCCGAAGCAATTTCTCTCGCATTGACTGGCACAGCTGCGCGTGCTACCGGCTGCCCGCTGGCAAATGCATTTTGCGGAACAGCCGTTACCGCGCCCGAAACATTCCTATTCACGTAGGTGACGTTGGTGATGTTTGTCGTCTTGTTGATGACGGTCGTGTTATAGACATTCGTCACGGTCGTGGTGTTCACCGTCGTGTTGCTGACGTTGACGCGATTGACGTAGCCGCGACTCACTGGATAAGCGGGCACGTACACTTCCCGGGGACCGAGCGGGAACCATCCCATATTGGCGCCGCCGCCACCAACGAAGACGACGAGCGCAGGCGCGTAGACCGGCCGCACTTCCGGCGGTCCCGGCACCCAGCCCCAACGTCCTTGCACGGAGACCCAGCGTCCGTAGTGAAAAGGAGCATAGCCCCAGGGCTCGTCATCCACCCAGGTCCATCCCCAGGGATCGATCCAGGCCCAGTGTCCATTGCGATAAGGAGCCCATCCCGCGGACACCTGTGGATACCACACATTGCCGTAAGCCGGATCCGGCTGCCAGTTGCCGTTCTGATCGAGGTCTTCATAGCCGACAACATCGTGCGAGACATATCTCGCCGAAGGAGAATCTTCGAAGCGGCGATCGCGGCTATCGCACCAGTGGTCGAAGTCGTCCGGATCTCCGATATCCTCTACGTTTGCGTTCAAGCGATCCGTGCCCTCGAAGGTGGCGCGTTGTCCACTATGCACGGTATAGGTCTGCCCATTGCCCGTCGATTCGCCTTCTCCTTCGCGAATGCTGACCACGGTATAGCGTCCATCTTCACTGGCTTCCACCCGGTAACGACCCGGCCGGGAAAGGGTGAACGCCTGGTTCGGAGTGTCAATCTCGAAAACATCGTCGCGGTCCAAATGGCGGACCCGCACGCTGATGGCTCCGGCGCTGAGCTGGATTTGCGCGGTACGATCGTCCAGGTTCAGAAACGTGATGCCAGTATTGCTGCTTAGATCGATCACGGCCGATCCTAACGAAAGCTCGGCGCGAGAATCGCGATCGGCCCAAATCTGATCACCGGTAGTCATGGGCCGGTTCGGAGCCGCTTCCACCCACTGCGACTCGCCCGCAGGCTGAAAAGAAACGGAGCCTTGCAGGTAGCCTAAACGCCCCACACGGCTCGGCGGGTCCTGCTGATCCGGCTGGTCTTGTTGATCCGGCTGATCCGGTCGATACGGCCGGTCCTGCGCAACGGCCGGCATAGCGAACACGGCGCTTAACGCTGCGACTCCCAACAGGGCAATCGTCCAGCGGAGGTTCTTGCTTGGTTGTCTCATATCGATGTCATCCTTTAGCGCTTGGCTTTGAAAGCTTCCAGCGGTCGCAGCTCCGCGATGATCAGCGGCCCCTGTTCTTTCCCGCATTCCTTCGCGCGAGCTTCGAACCTGGGCCCCGGTCTAAGATGCATCGATACCAGAGCACGCCCGTACAGCAGAAACCCGATGCTGCCATTGTGGAGGTTCTCGCGGGCCGCTGCAAGAATCGAAGGTCTAACACTTTCGTGCGGAAATCAGGATCGCTGCATCCGAAGCGGAAGTCATCGAGGAGTTTTGTGCCCTATCCCAGCACGGTATCAATGCTGTGCCCAAGTCTCCGTGAAGGTGGTGTACGTCAGTCACATGGGGGGCGTCTTTCCATCAGCGATAATCGGCTCACATTCGCGCCAGTAAGGAGAAGAAGGAGAAGATCGTGGTGACGCGGTTTGCGTACAGGCAGCCTCATAGCCTTCAGCACCCTAGTTTGCGTAGCGCTATCTTGCGAAAGCGCATCTTGGCGGTTTTCGTCTTTGTTTTAGGCGCTCTGATCTGAACTATGTGCCATTACTGCCAATCCACGTATCGGGGAAGTACCGATTGGCGTTGGTTTTGGGTTGGCAAAGTGATTGTTGGCCTTTGGTTTGTTCCTCGCATCGTGCGGGTCCTCACCCAGACACCGAGATTATCCGCGGCGGAAGATCTTATCGCTGCTCACAAATGGTCGGGCCTGAACCGGTCGGATCTCCGGAAGAGCGATCTCTGCGGCTGCTTTTACTGTCTTGACATGTTTCCGCCGAACGAGATTCAAGACTGGATTGATGAAGGCGCCACTGCGCTTTGCCCGAAGTGCGGTATTGACTCGGTCATCGGTTCTCTTTCCGAATATCCGATCCAGCGCGACTTTCTTTCTAAAATGCACGACCATTGGTTCCAGCTATGGCAAGATTCCCATTTACGCTCATCTTCCGAAGCGCTTTCAAACGCTTCAGACGTGAAGTAATCGAAAGAACTCGAAATTTGAGTGATAACGCCTGTTCTCGACAGGTAGCCCACAACTTGAAATTCGCGAACGGGTCTAGATCAGTAAGTGCGACCGGAGGGAAAATGGATGTACACACGCTTGGACCAGATTTTAAGGGGTTCGTCGCCTCTTTTTCGGAACGTCACGTTGTAGGTTCGTAGAAGATCATCGACAAAGCAATCGGTCCCATCGCAGACGCACTCCACGCGATGCCGTCGCTGCAATTCCTGCCACTCGTCCCAAGTCATGCCAATATGTACTTCGCGATAGCCCGAAGCAAATGACGAAGTGCCGTAACCGTGAAGGGGCATAACCAGCATGGGCCAGAGGACCACCAGCACCGCTGCCCCCAGCAGAGGCCAGTCAGAAGCCCTCGGTACGAACCTTGTCATAACGTAGGCCAGTCGCCGCGTTGCAGCGGCCCAATGGATTTGGAAGTGGCTCGATGTGTGCTGGGGTCAATCGCGACCCTGCAAACCGGGCTCTTGTCACGATAGGAACGAGTGGAGATCACAAACACGCCATCGTCTCGGAGGACTTGCCATCCTTCAAACGTCGTCGCCACTTGTTCGACTTGATTCACAGTCATGCCAAGTTGGACCCGCCCACATATGTCCTTTGAGGATGGGGAACTTGCTTCGTGAATCCTAAGACCCACAGCGCAGACGCCGTAAACCACAGCGGCGAAAATCAGAAACTTCGACCCTGCAACGAAAATGGATCGGAATACCTTGCCTGTAGACATTGCCCTTCTGCGCTAATCTACCACGTCAACTGTTGAAACATCCCCATATCACTCTTCAACCACGAGAACCATGTTTTTCCTTTGGCTCACTTGGGATAAGCCCTGTTCTCGCCAGCTACTCATTCGGCCTATCAACTCTGACAGTGCCGCCACCTCCGAAAAAGATCAACCCTGTCTTCGGTTCTAATTCCTATAGGAGGAATAACCGGTGCCAGAAAAAGTGAAGGAGATTCCCAAAAAAACCAACATTCTTTTCATCATGGCCGACGACATTGGCTGGTTCAACGCGAGCTGCTACAACCACGGCCTGATGGGATATCGGACGCCCAACATCGACCGGATCGCCAAAGAAGGTGCGATGTTCACAGACTTCTACGGCCAGCAGAGTTGCACGGCGGGACGCGCGGCGTTCATCACCGGACAGTCGCCGATCCGCACCGGCCTCACCAAAGTGGGGACACATGGGGCGACCCTGGGGCTCAGCGCCGAGCCGCGTAAGGCGTCTCGAATCAGTGTGGGCTTCAGCCCGGCGGTCGCGTTTCTCCGCAACCTCGCCCCACTCCGCATCGGCGAGGACCCTATGCAGGCCGCACATTCAGTAGAATACTCGCGAGCGACGAAGCGTTATTTGCGTGAGGCTCTTGAAAACGACTGGCAAAACTACGGGACTTCGCTACTGGATGGCACGTGTGCTGGACGAGTGCGACCACGTGTCGGCGGATTTCAGCGCGGACCCGGTGCACGATTTGCGGGTTGCGCTGCGGCGCTGCCGGTCCATGGCCGACGGGATGATGGCGATGGATCCGGATCGCGAGTGGAAGGCCATGAAGAAGGCCGGCAAGCGGCTTTTCCAGCGTCTCGGTGATCTGCGCGATGTGCAGATCATGATGGAGTGGATTGAGAAGCTGCATCCTCAGCCGGATGAAACCGTTGCGTCACCGGAAGTCTCGACGGATCAGGTCAGCGCTGGCGATGACACCACCGCCGCATCAGCCGGACCTTCAGCCGAAAGCAGCGATCCTGCGGCTGCATTGCGTCAAATTCTGCGGGTCCGCGAGGGCGAGCAGAAGCTAGAGGCTCGGGCTGCGCTCGCCGAATTCGATCGCAAGCAGTGGCGACAATGGTGTCGCTCGCTGCCGCTGCGCGCGGGCCGCGTTCGGCCGGGCAGCGCGGTGTTCAAGCACCTGGCTTTGGAACGGTGGAGCGCGGCTCGGGAACTGCACACACGGGCCCTGCGGAACCGGTCGCAAGTTGCGTTTCATACGCTGCGGATCGGGATTAAGCGCTTTCGCTACATTGTCGAGAATTTTCTGCCGGTCGAGCACAAGGCGTGGAGCAACGACCTGAAGCACATGCAGGATCTGCTGGGAGAAGTACATGACCTTGATGTGTTGTGGGCCACAGCGCTTTCCTGCCATGTGTTTCCCGACGAGGCATCCCGCAAGAGCTGGCGTGCGCGGATCGTCGAAGAACGCAGTAAGCGGATTGAGGAATATCGTAAGCGCACGGTTGGGCCGAAGTCTTTGTGGGACGTGTGGCGTGCAGGGCTGCCGCAAGGCAAACAGATTCAGGCAATTGCGATGCAACGGATGAAGTTATGGGCGAGGGCGCTGGATCCGGACTTTGAGCACTCGGAGCGCGTCGCACGGCTTGCACTGGAACTCTACGACGGACTCGTGGGCGCGGGGTTATTTGGTTCTGTGTCGGCAGCGTTGTCAGGCAATGGTGCGGGATCGGACGCGCGCGACACCCTGAACGTGGCGGCGTTGCTGCACGATGTGGGCAAGGCGAAGGGCGACAAGGGACATCATAAGGAATCGCTGGAACTGATCAAAATGCACGGCACACCCTTGGGCTGGAAGCTGGGAACGATGACGCACGCGGCGGTTGTGGCGCGGTTTCACGCTGGGGCGCTTCCTTCTCGAAGTCACAAGGTGCTGCGCGATATGTTGCCTGAGGAACAGAAAATCACGATTCAGCTGGCGGCGATCCTGCGGCTGGCCAATGCGTTCGATCGCGCGCACGACGGGCACGTCCGCAAGCTGAGGATCGAGAATGTGGAAACGCGAAAGCGCCGCACGAATGGGTTCCTGCGCAAGCCAGCGAAGCTAGGTCCGAACGAGGCGCTGGTGATTGCCGCCGAGGGCTTCATGGCTGGAAGTCCTACCGCGCAGGCCGTTGCGGCAGAACGATATTTGCTGGAGACGGTGCTGCGAAGACCGGTAGTGGTGAAGCCGATGAAAAGTGCGGCACCTCGGCCCCTGGCCGACGAACCGGTCGCGTCGTGATGGGCGGCGTGCCTCATTCGAGCTCTTCAGGACTCGCCACGGGAAACGATGAAGTCACTTTTCCACGGCACGGTACCACGTAGACTGTCTCCATGACTCACGCGCAATTGGTGGAACGAGCGGTGCGCTGGCTGCGAGCCTATCGCTGCGGAGTGGTGTTGTCGGAACAGGCTTGCGTCAACGGCGAGACGCCGGACGCGATTGGGTGGAAGCGGGCCAGTCATTCGGTGCTGGTCGAATGCAAAGTGACACGCGCGGATTTTCTGGCGGATCGCGCGAAACCTTTTCGCGTCAAGGCGGAAAAGGGAGTTGGGAACGAGCGGTTTTATCTCACCCCGCCGGCGTTAGTGGAGGTCGAGGAGCTGCCGGCGGGTTGGGGATTGCTGGAGCTGCGGCGCGGGCGAATTGAAATGACGCGAGCGTCGGTCAAGAATCTGCGAACGGCTACCGGATTCCGTTATGAAATGAATCTATTGCTCGCCAGTCTGCGGCGAGTGGAAGTGCGCATTGAGCCGCAGAGCATTACGGACTTTCTGAAGTGGAAGAACCGGATGGCGAAATACAATCGCGGGACTCTGCCAGAAGGACTGGCAGCGGCCGAAGAGGAGTTGAACGTTTTTCTCGAGCCCGAAGTCCCGTGCTAGGTAGCGGGATACGTTTGCGGTGCTGTAGCCAACGGCGAGGCGCCGTCGCGGCAGCCGGCGGGACGCCCGCGCTACGAAAAGAAAACCGGGCTGGTTGGCCCGGCTGTTCTGCGTCGAGTTGGATGCGGTTACATCACAGCGCGGCGCGACCGGCTCTGAGGTCGCTTTTGTGATCCTCAGGCGAGTCCACAGATCTACAAGATCTGGCGCGGCAAGAGAAAACCGACGATGCGGCTGGGTGCAAGCGGCATGCCATGCATCCGCTTGTTTCAATCGCAAATCGCAAATTACTGTTTTAATTGGAGTTAACTGGATGCACCCCAGAAACACATTCTGGATTTTTTCGCGTGGATCTACGAGTCAAGAGCAAAGTTTTGCACAGATTGCACACAAAGCTGTGCATTCACCGAAGCTGCACTTTGGATGGTCTGCTCTTCAAAGCCAGAATAGATTCTTCACATATCCCTGCGGCCTTCCATCGCTTTCAGCATGGTGATTTCGTCTGTGTATTCGATGTCGCTGCCGACGGGGATGCCCATGGCGATGCGAGTCACCTTCACTCCCGCGCGCTTGAGTTGCTGCGAGAGATAAGTCGCGGTGGCTTCGCCTTCCACGGTGGGATTGGTGGCGACGATGACCTCGTCGACGTTGCCGGAATCAACGCGAGTGACGAGGTTCGAGATGCGCAACTGCTCGGGGCCAATGCCGTGCAGTGGCGAGATCGCGCCATGCAGAACGTGGAAGACCCCGTTGAAGTGCTTGGTCTTTTCGATGGCGGCGATGTTGGTGGGTTCCTCGACGACGCAGACCATGCGCTGATTGCGAGTGGGACTGGTGCAGTAGACGCAGGGATCGACGTCGGTGATGTTGTTGCAAACCGAGCAAAGGCGGAGGTTGGCTTTGACATCGCGAACAGCGGTGGCGAGGGCCTCGGCGTCTTCGTCACTGGAGCGCAGGATGTGGAAGGCCAGGCGCTGCGCGCTCTTGGCGCCCACGCCAGGAAGCTTCTTGAGCTCGTCGATCAGGCGGGACATGGGTTCGGCGAATTTAGACATTCCTGCTTTCCTATCTTCGATTGTCATTCTGAGCGCAGCGAAGAACCTGTGCAACGTTGCTCGTTCGGGAAGAGTGCACAGGTCCTTCGCTTGGCTCAGGATGACAGCAAGATCATATTCATTGTGTGGCGGGAAGCGTGTATTCGAAATCGTAGGAGTGCTTGCCGTCAGCGATATTGATTGTCATCTTTCCAGAGATTCCTGCCAACTGGCCAGTCCCGGAATCTGGGACCACGGTGATGATGAGGTGGGGCGAGTTTTGCGTCATGGTTCCAGTGTGCTGGACTACGAAGCTGCCGCTTCGGCCATGGAGAGTTCCGGTGACCTTTTCGATGGCGACGTAAGCTCCGGAGCCTTTGACGGAAGTGCCTGCGGTGAGCATTTGGCCTTTGCCGGTGGCTTCGAGGTCGCCGTGATATTGTTTGTCGAGGGTCAGGCGACCGAGGAGCGGGTCGTCGGATTTGTCCTCCTGGGGTATAACTTTTACGTCGAAGGGTCCAGTGGCGTGCATGGTTGTGAGAGCCTCTTTCGGATTGGCAGATTGGGCGGTGGTTTGCGAGGCGAGCGAGGCCACGAGAATCAGAAAAGCGACGGCGATAGCAGCGGCTTGTCGATAAACAATTTTCATCCCGAATTGCCTCAATGGCGCAGTCAGAATTATGCCTTCCCGGGACTCGGTTTCCATTCTTACCACTTCTCCCAGGACTTACGCACTGGGCTAACGAATGCCGCCGCGTTGCAGCTGGAGCGTCGGCAAGTAGTACGTGTCGGAGTTTAGCATCGCCCGAATTATTCAGAGACCAGGGATGCCAAGCCCACTAAGCATGCCGCCGACGGTGGATTGCATCTGTGCATCGACTTTGCGGGCGGCTTCGTTGACGGCGGCCACGACGAGATCCTGGAGCATTTCCACGTCCCCGGACTTAACGGCTTCGGGATCGATGCTCAGGCTGAGGAGTTGCTTGCGCCCATCCATTTTGGCGGTGACGGTGCCGCCGCCGGACGTGGCTTCGACCACGGTCTCCTGCATTTTCTTTTGCAGAGCGTCGTATTGCGACTTGGCTTTGGACATCAGATCTTGCAGGTTGAATCCACCCATAGAACCCCACATTTCAAAGTTTCAAGGTTGCAAAGTTTCGAGGTTTCAAGCTGAGGACGTTGCAGGGTTCTTACTTTGAAACCTTACAACTTTGCAACCTTGAAACCTAAGTCCTACCCTTTCTCGCGATAATCGATGACGGTGCGGACTTGGGCGCCGAATTTTTCTTGCATGCGGCGGACGACCGGATCTTGCTCGGCGCGGCCTCGACCGCCGGGGCCCGAAGGACGCTGAGGTCCACCATTGCGTTTGTTCTCTTGTAGGGCAACCGTGGCTCCGGGAACTACTTTCAGTTGCACCGGGCGGCCGAGAACTCCGCTCGCGGAGGCGATCGCCAGGCGTTTCGCGTCGTTGCTGAGCGACATGTCGACCACGGTCTGCGATTCGGCGATCTTGATGACTAGTTCGTTGCCTTGGACGCTCCACTCGCCATCGGAGAGCATGGAGACAAGGACACGCTGGTTGCCGTCGGTGAGAGCTTGCAGGACGGCCGATTGAAGGCGGTCGAGGTTGGAGCCCTCGGCCGGAGCCGAATGCGCGGGCGGGGCTGCCTGACCTTCAGGCGCTACAGCGCGTTCTTCCACTCCAATAACGGCACGAGTAGAACTCGTGCCCTTCCCGTTTGTGTCGGGTACCGGCCGCAATGCGGAGGGTACGGGCTGCAGCGTGTCGGGCACCGGTTGCATCGAGGCTTCATCAGAAATAGTGCTAGCAACGTCGCTACGATCGATACTTGGCTCGGGCTCACGCTGAGGTGCGCGTGCGGCGGAGCCCATGATGACTGGCTCTGCGGCACTTGCAGCGGCTACGATTCGAGGACCGGTTGGTGGCGCAATATCGAATGATGCTTCCTGGCGCGGAGTGCCTTTGCGGGCGGAGTCGGCGGCGAATGGGGAAACAAAATTTGACCGCGCGGGCTGAGCCGGCTCCGGCGGCCGCATCTCAGACTTTGAGGCATTCTCGACAATCGACGGTCTTGCCGGCGGACGTCGCGTAGCGGTTGTGGGAGCCGCGGCTACGTCGCTCAACAGTTGTTCAATGGGCAGCAGCTTTTGCGCGTGGGCCATTTTCAGGAGGCCGAGTTCAAGGTGAAAGCGCTGTTCCTGCTTGTATCCCAGTTCTCCATGGGTGCGGAGCATGATCTGGAGGTGACGGGTGAGATCTTCTTCGCCGAACATTTCTGCGACGCGGGCGACGCGCTCGCGTTCTTCACTGGAAACTTGCAGCAAGGGTGAATCTTTTCCCGCAATTTTTGCGACTGTGGCATTGCGCAGGAATCGGACCAACTGGCGGGCGAAATGGGTGGGGCTGTGGCCCTCACTAATTAGGTGGTCTACCTGGCGAAGGATTTCTTCACTGCGGCTCTCGGACACGGCCTGCATCACTTGCTCGAGGATGTGGGCGGGGGCAGCGCCGACGAGGTTGCGGACGGAATCGGCTGTAATCTTCCCACTCGATGAGGCGATGGCTTGATCGAGGATGGAGAGCGCGTCGCGCATGGAGCCATCCCCGGCCTCGGCGAGCAGGGCGAGGGCATCGTCGTCGGCTTCGATGTTTTCGCGGGTGACGAGGTCACGCAACTGGGCAACGATGGCGTCGAACTTGACAGCGCGGAAGCTGAAATGCTGGCAGCGGGAGCGGATGGTTTGCGGGATGTCCTCCGGCTGCGTCGTCGCCAGCATAAAGACAATGTGATCAGGAGGCTCTTCCAGAGTCTTTAGCAGCGCGTTGAAAGCGGCGTCGGTGATCTGGTGAGCTTCGTCGAGAATGTAGATCTTGAACCGGTCGCGCGCGGGGCGATAGCGGGCGGCCTCACGGAGTTCGCGGATTTCGTCGATGCCGCGGTTGGTGGCGGCGTCGATCTCGATGACATCCACCGCGTTGCCGGCGCGGATTTCAGTGCAGGATTCACAGATGCCGCAAGGCTCGGGAACCGGCCGATCCTCTTTGTTTAACGGCGAGCGGCAGTTCAGGGCCATCGCGAGGATGCGGGCAACGGTGGTTTTGCCAATGCCGCGATGGCCGCTGAAGATGTAGCCGTGGGCGGTGCGTCCCTGCTCAATCGCGTTCTGAAGAGTACGGGTGACGTGCTCTTGTCCGATAACGTCGGAGAATTTTTGCGGACGGTATTTGCGGGCCAGGACCGTGTAACTCATGGGCGGAAGTGTTGATTATACGTGATGGTCGGGCCGGGTTGGGGATACAAAGGCAAAGGCCCAAAGCGCAAACTGCCGCGGAGGAGGCGCGAGGGCGCATGCTCGGCTCGTTCGCTCTTTCACTGCCACAAAACGCGGCTTGCGAAGGTGCGTCGCACGCGATAGGCTGTTGCGTCAAGAGATTGTGCGGAAGCGACTGGGGCGAAGCCAGCCCACGGCGACCGCAAGGAGAGAGGCTGTTATGCAATTGAAGTTGACGAAGCGAACGGTGGACGGGATTCTGGCGATCGAGGCGAATGGGCGGATCGTGTTTGGGGACGAGTCTTCCCTGCTCCGCGAAGAATTGAAGAAAGCCATTGCCGACGGTGCCAAGCGCATCGTGCTCAACCTGGGCGAAGTGAATTACATCGATTCGGGCGGACTGGGAACGCTGGTGGCGCTGCACACTACGGCGCACAACGCCGGAGGGACAATCAAACTGGCGAACCTTACCAAGCGCGTCGACGATCTGCTGCAGGTCACCAAGCTGCTGACGGTGTTTGAAGTGCACAACTCGGAGTATGAGGCTCTGGAAGCGTTCCGCAAGGCGGCGTAAATCAAATCCCCATTTCTCGCGCAAGGAACGCGCGGAACACTGGGTAGGGATCTTTCGACTTCGCAGGCCGGCTCGCGAGCCGGCCTGCTGCGCTCAGGATGACAAAATCCAACAAAACTTCTGATAAGGCGGGGGCGATGCGCCTGCGGATCGAGCAGACGGTGCGTGCGATTCCGCGCGGAAAAGTGTCGACTTACGGCGGAGTCGCGCGGGTGGCAGGATTTCCTGGAGCGGCACGGCAAGTGGCTGCGGTCTTGCGGCGCGGATATGGATTGCCGTGGCAACGCGTTCTCGGCGCGGGAGGTCAAATTAAGCTGACTGGAGACTCGGCGGCGGAGCAGCGATTTCGCCTGGAGGCGGAGGGTGTGCGGTTTCGAGGGCGAAGGGTGGACATGAAGACGCACCAATGGAAAGGCCGGCTATCTAAAGGGACGGGCACTCGTCCCACAAACCGGTCTGCAAGAAAATCTTGAGTTCTGGTTGCATTACTTCTTGAATTGGGGGTCGATCTCGACCTGATATCCTGTCACCATTTTGTTGGTCTCGTTGGCCATACCCACGACCGACATCAGTTCCTTGAACATTGCATCGGTCATACCTTTCTTTTGAGCGGATACGGTGTGGGAGGCGATGCAATAGCTGCACTGGTTGGTGACGCTGACGGCAATGTAGATCATCTCTTTCGTCAACGGATCGAGCGCTCCGGGGGCCATGATCTGCTTGATGTCTTCCCAAGTACGCTTGAGCGTGGCGGGATCATGGGCGATAGCTTTCCAGAAATTATTGATCCAGTCGGTTTTGCGAGTGGCCATGATGTCGTCATAGATGGCGCGGACTTCGGGCGTGGCGTCTTTGTATTCGATGAGGCCAAAGATGGACATGCTGATCTCCGATGAGGGAAAGTTTCAAGCCAAGTCAAAAGCTTACCGCGAAGGACGCAAAGGAAGGCCGCGAAGATCGCAAAGGATCTGCTGCCTGTCCGGATTATTTGTTGGGCAGTTCTCCGGAAAGTAATTGTTCCAACCGTGTCGCCGGGACGCGGACGCCTACGTAGAAGTGTCCGAACAGGGCGTACACTGCGCTGACTTCGTCGAAGCGCATTTCGTAGATGAGCTTCTTAAAGACAAGGGGCTCGTCTGCGAAAAGGTCGACGCCCCACTCCCAGTCATCGAAACCGATGGAACCGCTGATGATTTGTTTGACCTCTCCGGCGTAGCGGCGGCCGACCAGGCCGTGATCGCTCATCTGACGGGCGCGCTCTTCGATGGGCAGCTTATACCAGTTCTTATCTTCACCGCGGCGGCGATCCATGGGATAGAAGCAGGCATAACGTTGCGGCGGAATCTCGGGGTAGAGCCGCGGGCGCATGGCCTCACGATGGCGGTTCAGCTTGCACTCAATCTCGGCTTTCCATTGGTCGGAATGCAGCTCGATGCCCTGGTCGGTGAGTTCTTTGTAGATCTTCAGCGTCGAATCATAGAGTCCCAGTTCGATGATGGAAAGGTAGGACGTCGTTGGCTCGAGATAATCGCTGAGGCGGAGGTTGGCGAGTTGGAGTTCGGCCTGGTTGAGATCGGCGAAAGATTCGCGGAAGTGGATCAGCATCAAATCGCCCTTGTGACCGATGAGCGAGTACAGGGCAGACTGGCCGTGAGAGTTCTTCTCCATGGCGGCGAGTGCATCGGAAGCTTCTTTGGCGATGGCCGATTTCTCGGCCGCGGGCAGGGCGCGCCAAGCGGGCCAGCGAAGGCGCATCATCTGGTGCAGAACGCTGTAGCCTTCGGTGGTGAGGGGAACTGCGGGGATCTCCGCCGCGACTTGTGGGCGGGGTGGGTGGGACGTCGTCATGCGAGCCTCTCTCCGGATGATGTCATCGAGTGCAAAGCTATTGTACGCGGTGCGGTGGGGACGCCGAAAATGATTGGCGGTAGTGGATCAGCCGCACGCTTCTCAAAAACAAAGGCATCAACCACTAAGGACACGCAGGATCACGAAGGACTGGATTTTGCGCGAGCAGTGGTTTCGCGGAGGATCAGTCTGGGCTCGACCATGATTTCGGAGCCGGGGAAATCGGCGCCGGGACGGCGGATTCGGCGCAACAGGGTTTCGGCGGCTTTACGGCCCATTTCACGCAGGGGCTGGCGCACTGTCGTCAGCGGCGGATTCTGGTAAGCAGCACTTTGGATATCGTCGAAGCCCACTACGGAGACATCGTCGGGCACACTCAACCTGGCTTCGCGAAGAGCACGGATCGCTCCGATGGCAGAAATGTCGTTAAAGGCGAAGAGAGCGGTGAAGCGTTTGCGCTTTGCCAGCAAGCGCCTGGCGGCCTCATACCCTAGCTCCGGAGAAGGAGAGTCTCCTTCCAATTGCTCGATGAGAGCGGAGGCGATGGGAAGGCCGAGGCGGCGTGCCGTTTTCTCGATATTTGCCCACCGAACCTCGGTATCGGAGCTGAATTCCTGGCCTTTAATGAATGCGATATTGCGATGCCCCAGCTGAGCCAGATGCTTGAGCGCGACTTCGGCGGCGCGTACGTGGTCCAGAACAATGTTAGTCACGCCTTTCACGTGGTTGTGGCCTGACACGGTGACCACCGGGACGGAGAGCGAAAGAGTCCAGGGAGTGTCGACGGCGATCAGGCCGTCGATCGATCGCTCTACAAAAAGCCTCGGATATTCGTCGATCAGATCTGCGCGATGGCGATGGCTGACAACAAAGTAAAAATATCCTTCCTGCAGCAGATAGTCTTCGACGCCGCTCATGACGTGAGCGGAATAGCCGTCGCTGACTTCTGGGACGATGACGCCGATGGTAAAGCTGCGTTGCGCACGAAGAGAGCGAGCGAAGAAATTGGGGCGGTATTTGAATTTTCTGGCCGCCGCTAAAATGCGATCCTTGGTCTCCTGGGGAATGGAGTCGGCGACCGGCGACCGGTTGATGACGAGCGACACGGTGGCGGGCGAGAGGCTGAGACGCTCTGCCAGTCCCTTCAGACTCATCGGCTTGGGCCCTAAAGGCGCGGCGCGGCCCGCGCCCTCGCGGGTCTTTCGCAAGGTCACGTTGCGCAGTCTCGCACAAAGGGAAACGAGGTAGCAAGGAGACGCTCCCACCAGAGCGGGCTGCCTCAGGAGCAATACCGATTGACAGGGAGTCGAAAAACATTTTTCATACCAGCGTACGTGTTCTACTAATGCGATTTAGTAGAGCTTCTCGCTGCTGCACGGAGGAACTACGGTCATGCCATTCTCAGCCAGGCCCAGCGCCTCGCGAAGATCGGTTCAAGAAACTCTCCCGCGCTCCACAACGCTGATCCACTGTGCGCTGCTGATTTGTGGGATATGTGTGAGCATGACTGTCGCGCAAAACGCTACGGACTCGGGACACCCAGCGGTTGGCAGCGCGGACCTGGCCCTCGACGCCCGCGTGGAAGCAGTTCTGGGGCAGATGACTCCGGAAGAAAAGGTTGGGCAGTTGGTGCAGTATTCCGCCGGGCAGCCGACGGGTCCGGGGACGGGCCGGACCGATTATGAAGAAATGATCGCACGGGGACAGGTCGGCTCGTTTCTTAACGTGATCGACCCGCACGAGATCAATAAGCTTCAGAAGATTGCCATGGAGAAGGCGCGGCTGCATATCCCCATTCTGTTTGGGCTCGATGTAATTCATGGATTCAAGACGGAGTTTCCAATTCCACTGGGACTGGCGTCGACGTGGGATCCTTCGATCGTGGAGAGAGCATCTCGGGTGGCGGCGATGGAGGCATCCGCCGACGGGATCCGCTGGACATTCTCACCGATGGTCGACATCGCACGAGACGCGCGCTGGGGACGTATGGCGGAGGGAGCGGGGGAAGATCCATTTCTGGGATCGGCGATAGCGGCGGCTTACGTAAGAGGATATCAGGGCTCGCGCTTGGACGCTCCAGACAGCATTGCGGCGTGCGCGAAACATTATGTCGGCTACGGTGCGGCGGAGGGTGGGCGCGACTACAACACGACTGAGATTTCCGAACATACATTGCGCCAATTCTATATGCCCCCGTTTCATGCGGCGGTCGAAGCTGGAGTGGCATCGCTGATGAGCGCATTCAACTCGCTGGACGGTGTGCCTTCGTCGGCCAATCCGTTTACGCTGAAACAAGTGTTGCGGAAGGAGTGGGGATTTCGCGGGTTGGTGGTCAGCGACTGGAACTCGGTAGGAGAACTGATCCCGCACGGCATCGCGCTGGACGGCGCCACGGCAGCGCGCAAGGCTTTTCTTGCCGGTGTGGATATGGATATGGTGAGCAGCCTTTATCACGACCACTTGCAGCAACTGGTGGGTTCGCGGCTGGTATTGTCAACGGAACTAGACGACGCGGTTCGGCATGTACTGCGTGTGAAATTCGCCTTGGGATTGTTCGAGCATCCGTTTGTGGATGAAGGGGGAGCGGCGAAGGCGCTATACCATCCGGAGAACCTTGCGCTGGCACAGACTGCGGCTGAACGATCATTCGTGCTGCTTAAGAATGCGCGTGGGCCGGGCGGGAAGGCGCTGCTGCCGATTGGTAGCGAGAGCCAGAACATAGCTGTCATCGGGCCGCTTGGTGATGATTCGACATATCCCAGCCGGGCTCCACAGGGATCGGGACCTCGGGTTGGATTTGCGGAGGCGCTGGCGCGGCGGATCGGAGCGAGTCACGTATCGCGCTTCAAAGGATCGGGCATTCTCGACGGTACGGACGAAGACATTGCAAGTGCCGTGGCAGGCGCTCAACGAGCTGACCTTGTAGTGATGACTTTAGGAGAGAGTCCGGAGATGAGTGGCGAGGCTGCGTCACGCGCACATCTGGGACTTCCGGGAAGGCAGGAGGAATTGCTGGAAGCCGTTGTTCGCACGGGCAGGCCGGTGGTCCTCATTCTGTTCAGCGGCCGGCCGTTGACCGTGCCATGGGCATTTGAACATGTGGCGGCGGTGATCGCGGCATGGCTGCCGGGAATTGGCGGAGGACTGGCGCTGGCGCAAACCCTGTTTGGCGATGTGAATCCCAGCGGGAAGCTGGTTGTGAGCTGGCCGCGGAGCGTAGGGCAGGAACCTCTCTATTACAACGCACTCAATACCGGAAGGCCAGCGGGCGACGTGGACCTGACGCATCCGCCAACCGATATTGTCAGCAAATATGTGTCGCGCTATCTCGACGAACAGAACAGTCCGCAGTTCCCGTTCGGGTATGGCGAATCGTACACCACCTACTCTTATGGGCCCACGACGATCACTACAAGGAGTATGAGCGCGGCGACGCTGCACCGGAGCTTAGAAACCGCGGGAGAGCAAGCAACGGCAATGACTGCAGAGGCGCAGGTGACCAACACCGGATCACGAGCGGGAGAAGAAATTGTGCAGCTCTACATTCGTCTGCAAGGCACGAGCGTTGCGGAACCAGTGCGCATGCTGAAGGGATTCCAAAGAATCGCGATCGCGCCGGGGGAAACGAAGACGGTGACGTTTGCCTTGCGGCCGGAAGCGTTTGCGATCTGGAACGATCGCAATCAGTTTGCGGCCGAACCGGCAAAGGTAAGCGTGTGGATCAGTCCTGATTCCGCGCATGGCTCAGCTGCGCAAGCGGAGATTGTTCCGTAGAAATGCGGACTGCCGACACAGACTGCCGATAAAAAGCGACTCCTAGAAGGCTTCGCCGACGCCCATGCTCCAGGTCCAACTGTCTTTGCCGCGGGCGAAGTCGGTGCGAAGGTTTACGTGGTACTTCGGGCTCAGCACAAATCTGGGTCCTCCGCCGATATCGGGCAACAACTGTTTGCTTCTGAAGATTTGACTGGGCCCGGGGACCACTTCGCCGACGCCCGCGAATCCAGCTACGCCCAGCCGCCATGGCAAAGACAGGCGATATTCCGCTTGTCCCGCGTACATATGGCGATCGAGGTAGCGACCGGCTACATATCCGCGCAATTCGTTCGAGGCGCCATAAATGCAATTTCCATAAAACGGAGGCGACCCTCCGGTATCACAGGCGTACAGATCGTAAGCGATAACTTGACTTTTACTGAGACTGAAATATTGATCCCACTCTAATTTGTAGTGCTGGAAAGAGTATTTGCTGCCCAGTGCCTGCGAGAAGAAATCGCCAGTGAATTCCAGCTTGGATCCAGAGAGGGGATAGAAATGATTGGGGCGCGTATCGCGGACGAGGCGGACGCCCAGGGACCGCAGGGTCGCGTGGAGGCCGACATCGGGAGGAATCGGAGGAACGTCTGTGCCGTGCGGATTTACGGTAATAAAGGAATCTCCGTTGGTAAATCGAGGGCCAACAAAAAACTCCCACCATATGCGGCGCAAGCCCTCGGCAAAAAAGATCTGGCCCGTCTGGGTGAGGGGCAACTTGAGATCCGCGTTCCCTGCGGGAATTCCAATGCCGTAGAGGTTGTAATTCAGATTGCCGCGCCCATAGCCGGCAGTGACTTCGTAGGTATCTTCTTTCAGGAATAACTGTCCGCCGAAGGCCCATGCCCGTGTGCCGTTGTTCGTGATCAGGCCGCTGCCTCCGATGGTTGACGGGGGAGAGACCTTGTCGTTCTTGCTGAAGGGAAAGATGTAGGCCACGACGGGGACGAATCCTGAACCGATCGCGGGGCTGACGATCGGAAGGGGCGCAAGCAGTGGGGATCCCCGATGCTCTTTCTTTTTCTTCTTGGTTTGTGTTTTTTCGGGCGTTTGCGGCTGCTCTTGGGGTTTTGCTTCCGCGGGGGAATTCGCGGGTTGCTGAGCGGCTTCCTTGGTCGAGTTCCCTTCCACCGATGGCGGAGGTTGAGAGGGCGTGTCTTGCGCGAAGGCGAGATTCGATTGGCAAAGAGAGAGTGCGCTGACTATACAAAGAGTGACAAGACACGGAATCCGCACCGTGCTGAAGCGCGTATGAGAATTCGTGTTGGGACTCTCGCAGCGAGCTTTGCTTTCGATTCTTTTATCGTTAGACACTTTTCTTGACGTGCGCACAATCCGATTCTGGTTTCACTAGCAGGCTAATGGCTTGTGGGACGTGCAGCGAACTGTCAGAAGTCACAGTCTTTGCGGGGCTTTCGAAATGAGGGACGAGAAGCGAGCGCGGAAAAGGAATGATTCGTCCAGTCCAACCCCATCATCGTCTCTTCGCGCCCACCAGGGCGAGAAAAAGGACCGTTGCCAGCGCGGTTCCGACGATCACTGCAGATTTAACGACTGAAAGTGTTAACGCGGTTTCGTAGGGTGAAGTCATACGTGATCCTGAAGCTTCGTGATTTGCTGCCATTGTGAGCGCAAACCTGCTGCGAGAAAACTGTAAGAATTACTAGTTTGGAAGCCTGCGCTCTTCGAACCAGCTGTGCGCGGCTGGCGGGTGCTGGATCCGGCGATCTTTCCGCGGCTGAGGCAGCGCAGTCGTGCCCTGTAACATCTGACAGTTCCGCACCTGTGCCAACCGGCCTACTATCGCGCCAACTGTTAGGAGCAAGGAGCGCCCCCAATGTTCATCACAGGAGGCACCAGTTTTCCGACCCCTAAGCCAGCGATGAAGGGGACGCTTTGGCATTGCGAGAAATGTGGCTCATTTATCTCGATCCATTCGGCACGAGTCTTGGAAGAGCTATCTTGTCCCGTGTGTTTGAATGAATTGGAATTCTGTGCCGCCTTGGACAGTGGCTTGGGGCAAGTGTTCGGCGACGCGTAAAATCTGAGTTTTAGCGCCGGGCCGCGGGCTCTTTTCAGAGAAAAATTCGCCCCCAGGATTTTCGGCTGCGGCTTACATGCAGTTGTGTCTGTTCACCACGCGACAAGTTCACGAGCTTTCTGGGCAATTCTCAGAGTTCTTCGCCAACCCACAGTAAACAAGACGGTTATCAAGCCTGCGGCAGCCAGTGAACCGACCTTAGCTTAGCCACTCCGAGAACCACCATTCTGTGCTACTCGCCCCCGGCAGGCTGTGCTATCCTCTTGCTCAATTTTGTGGGGGATCCATGGGACTGGTTGGGCTTTGTTCACACCGTCTTTGTCCAACTGTTTTGCGCTTCTTTCTCCTGTTATGTCTGGCACAAGTCTTCGTGGTGCCGGCGTCTCACACTCAATCAACGAATAAATCCGGGCCGACGCTCGCGAGTGCCGCCGATGATAGTGCGGCCAGAGCAGATACCGCGCATGTGGCAACCGTTCCTCGACATGACTTCGGCAGCCATCCTCTCAAGGTCGACGTAAACCTGGTGACGGTTCAGGTCTCGGTCATCGATGCCATGAGCCATACCGTGACCGGACTGCGAAAGGAGGACTTCGCGCTTTTTGAAGGGGATAAGAAACAAGAGATCAGGTACTTCTCGCAAGAAGACGGACCAATTTCCGTCGGACTCATCCTGGATCTGAGTAAAAGCATGACCAACAAGATCGACACGGAGCGCGCAGCCGTGGAATCGTTCTTCCAGAATGCAAATCCAGAAGATGACTATTTTGTAATTACGGTTTCAAACCGCCCCAAGTTGATTGCGAATTCCACGCGATCGATTGGTACCATAGAAACAGAATTGGGGCTGGCTGTGCCCGAGGGAAATACGGCCCTGCTGGACGCGATTTATCTGGGGGTGGAACAGATGCAGAAGGCGCGATACAAGCGCCATGCGCTGCTCATCATTTCCGACGGTGGAGACAACAACAGCCGATACAAGCTGAGAGAAATCAAGAGCATTCTGCGGGAATCGGACGTGGCCGTCTACGCTATCGGCCTTTTTGACACCGCTCTGTTTAAAACGTTTGAAGAATACATGGGAAAGAAATGGTTGCAAGAAATCACAGACGCTTCGGGAGGACGAACGGTGACAGTTGACAATCTTTACCGTCTTCCTGAAACAGCCGCAGCCATCAGTTGGGAACTGCGCAACCAATACGTTCTGGGATATAAGCCGGCGGATCTGGTGGAGGACCAGCACTGGCGAAAAATAAAAATCAATGTCGCACCTACTGCGAAGGCACTTTCATCGAGCCAATCCCGACTGCAGGCCTACTATCGCCGAGGGTACTTAACCTCGGGAAGGTGAGTCTCACACCTTCCCGAGTATTTCAAACTTTCTTGATACATCTTACTTGCTTCCGCCACCGAAGGTGAAGTTTGCGCCGGCCGAGTACCGGAAGTTGCTCTGCGACGAATTGTTGAACTGGTTGGTGAAGCGGGTCATGAGGTAGTCGATCTCCGCCGGTCGGAACTGGAAGTTCTTGTTGATGGGAATGTCGAGGCCGCCGCCGATGGCCATGGCAAAAGCATTCCCTGCGGGTGATCCGCCGGTGACGCACGATCCGGCGCAAGCCCGCGTCAGATTGGCATAGACGTTGCTGTGCGCTCCGCCCAGAAGCACTTGCCCGAAGGGCTGAAATTTTGGCGAACGGAATTTAATCTGCGGTCCGAACATGTAGGTGAACAGATTACCCTGGGCATTGAGGATCCCATAGATCGGAGACGTCCATCTGATGTTATTGCTGCCATAGCCCTGCAGATCCATCTTGATTCCAATGTAGTTGGTGACGTTGACGACGAGTGCACCGCCACCGCCGTTCAGACTCAGGCTTTGGGTACCGCCCGCAACCGGGTAAAAGCGGGCGTACGAGTAATCGGCGGCAACTTCAGCTCGCGGGAAGTCTTGAGACCATGCGGCGAGCCCCACTAACAACACAGCACAAAACACAAACAACTTGGTAATTCTCATACTCTTCACTCCTTTTCACTCCTTTGAGGTCGGTGCTTGACCGAAATGAACAGGTATCTTGGCCGAAGCATACCGTGTGCTTGCTTTTCACAATGCCCGTTTATCAGTGAATGCGATACTGCCAAAAATGACAGGGTCGTGATTGTGCGGTGACGAAGGCATCCAAAATTCCTTCGTCACCTGTGGCTTCTAATGCACAACGAGAGTGAGAGATTCAACAGACACGGGCCCGTAGTTTGGGGCGGCCATGGGCGATGGCTACGGGATCAAGGGAATCGCGGAAGTCAACTGCAATGCGATGATCAGGCTGAGCCGGTTGTCCACCTGATAGAACTTTGCGGCGCGTTTCGCACCCAGAGCTTTCATGAACTTTGGCCAATAGACTTCGCGTAGGTTCAGGCTTTTGTTTTCGATGCTGATCATGCGATCCACCATGGCTTTGGCCTTGGCATCGTCCAGGGTGTCGTAGTTCGTGGCGTAGTCTTTGACCAACGCGACGCGCTGGTCACCGATCACCTGCTGGTCATGCGCATAATCGCGATAAACCGGCCAGAATGCCTGGGATTCGGCGTCGGTAAATTGCATGGTCGCGGTGATGATCTCGTTCTTGCCCGCTTGAACGTCGGAGCGCAGCAGTTGGATATCAGAATCGCTCAGAGGTTTCGCGGCGACGTCTGCCGTCTGAGCGAAAAGAACGGTGCTCAACAGAACCAATGAGGTGCAGACTGCCAAAAATGTTCGCATGAGGTTTCTCCTGTGGATTCTTAAAGTTCCGAATAATCTTCTTAGCCAATGCCCGAGGGGGCTACTGGCAAAAATGCCAGTCACAAACAATCACGAAGCACGAGGTTGAAATCGATGGAAATTGAAAAGCGAATCTATTGGACGGAGACGGGGAAAGAGAAAACGAGAAAAGGAGTTGCCAGCCTGGTTTGGCAGGCAACTCCCGGTTTTCGTTCGAGGGACTCGCAGAACGCAAGCCCTTAGCGAAACGACTAGCGGCTCTTGCGGGCTGTGCGCAGCCCGAAAGCGGTCGTCAGAGACAGAAGACCGAGCAAGCCGAACAGAGGCAGCTCGCTTCCGGTCTTGGGCAGGACAGGGGCTGGAGCAGCCTGAGCTTCCTGCACTGGAACCGCTACTTCCTCGACCACCAGGATCGGAACGTCAGCCGGCGGCGGAGGAGGAGGTGGCGGCATTTGACCCGTCAGCTTGCTGTTCTGCGCAATCACTGTTGCGGGTGCTTCCACAACCTTCGTGGCGTTTACAGTCATGCCCTTCTTCAGGCCCCAGGCATCGACCATCTGTCCATCAACGTTGAACTTCTGGCCATTTGGAATCTTGAACTCCTGGTTCTTCCCATCTTCCATCGTCAGAATTACGGTGCTGGGCGGATTGATGAACCAGACTTTTCCTGTGACACTTTTCACCGTGGTGATGGTCTGAGGCGTAGTGGTGGTCGTGATCGTTTTCTCAACTTTCATACCCACCTTCAAGTCGTGAACGCCAAGTTGCTTTCCGTCGACTGTAACTCTGGCGCTTTCCGGCACATTGTCAAAGTGGCGAAGTGTACCGTCTGCCATCTTGACGACGACGCTATTGCCGGAGACGAATACGATCTCACCCCTTTCAACGTGGGTGACGACCTGGGCTTTGCCGGAGGTAGTGGTGGTTTTTGTCTGCACTTGCGCGCTCATGCTCAGGGTGAGGGCCAGGCAAACTGCCGCTACCGAGAACACCAGCAAAGCACGTGTCCAACGCGTATTTGAGTTCATTTGTCTTCTCCTTAGATCGGTTTTCGAATTCATGTTCTTTCCGAACGAACCTCTTCTATTCCAAAGCTTCCTTTTGCGACGGCACGGGCGCACGCACGCTAGAGGTGGGAGGATCGGCGATCGTGGCTTGAACAATGTAACGTTGCGGAGCGCTGCCAATGAAATAGAACGGGTAACAAGTAATCAGCGTGAGCGACGAATGGGGCCGTGGCTGCAGGACCGAAACGTCGGTGGGCGCCACGATGCTGATGCTATCGATAAGGTAAGTATCCGTACGTTGTTGCGTGATCACTTCGATCTTGTCGCCGACCACGACGTCTTTCAGGCCCCGAAAAAACCCGTCGCGGTGGCCGGCAATCGAAACATTGCCGCTCTCGCCGGGAAGGGGTGTACCGGCTACATGCCCAACACCGCGGTTCAAGCTCAGGTCGTCTGTTCCTTCCAGTATGGGGACTTCGACGTTAATTCTTGCGATACGAAGAATGCCGAGAGCGGGGGCGACGTGGGCTGCCAGGCTCTCTTGATACTCCCGAACGCGTTTCTCATCCCACAAACCGAAGTCAGGTGCGGTGGTGGTAAGAGCGACGCCGCGGGGGCCTGCAACCGGCACGCGTGGTTGCGTTTTGAATTCCCGCAACGCGAGGTTTGACAGCACGGTGCGGTGAACTCGAGCGGCGAGATAAAACGCGAGCAGGAGGACGCCAACGATGAATAGCGTGCGCTCGAGTTGGCGAAGTTTACGCATCGGACCAATCTCTGGCTAAAGCCACCCGGGAGCCCTCTTGCTCGTGCGAAACGAACCTTTTCTTGAGTCCCGCTACGCCGCAACAGTACAAGGCAAAACACTTCGTGGTAACTGTCAATACTTACAGCGTCTTCCAGAAAGGCGCGCTGGTCGGCTGCGGCACCCGCACCACGGCCTTTGCCCCGGGCTTTCTTGCCTCGCAGGAGGGGCCCACGACCCCGCATCCTGCAGGACTACATAGTGAAAGGAGGAAGCCGAAACGGTAACTGTCAGTAATGACAGTCGTCATCTCCGGAAGCATACCCCAACGAACACAGGGACGAACGGGGATCCGGTCCAACATCGGGAATGTTCAACAGGACTCTGAGGTCAAGCTGGAGGATACGAAGAGCTTATTGGAGAGCGCCGCTTTGATGGCGCGGAGAAGGTCCAGATTCAACCTCGATTTGATCACATAGGCGGAACCGCCGGCGCCGATGGCAGCATTCACGTAATCACTATCTTCGTGGACGGTAAGGAAAATGATCTTGGCGCTGCAGCCAGCGTCCCGGAGCTGGCGAGCGATATCTATCCCGCTTAGTGTCCCAAAGGAAATATCGAGAATGATGACATCGGGCCGGAGACGGATGTATTCGCGGAGCACGGCTCTGCCGTCAACAACGGAGGCTAAAACCCTGTAGGAGTTCTCTTTCTTGAGCATTTTGCCGACATGATCGAGGACCGCGCAATTGTCGTCGGCAAGCAGAATGGTCACATCCGGCACGTGCTCCCTTTCGAGGGCCAAGCCGCCGGGATTGCGTGCAGAAAACTGCAAAGCCGAGATCACGGTTGCCGCCCTGGACCCCTATTCGCCGCAATTCTATGCGGCGTCGGTGGGCTCGCCTACTGTCAGTTCTGACGGGGAAGCGTTGGTGACGACCGGTACGGTCCCTTCCACCAAAGTACCCAGGGAGGGTTTGGACCAGATTGCGAATTCACCGCCCACCGAGCGCAGGCGTTCGCGCATGCTGACCAGCCCGAGCCCGTGATGCATGCGCTCTTGTTCGGGATCGAAACCGACCCCGTCGTCGGAAATGCGCATGTGAAGGACTTTAGATTGGCAGGTCAACTCGACTCTCACGTGGCGAGCCCGGCTATGCTTGGCTGCATTGCGCAGCGATTCCTGTACCGTGCGGAAAAGGTTAAGGGAGATGCTTTCATCGAGATCGTCGGGCAGTCCTTTAATCATGCATTCGATCTCAATTTTGTGTTGCTGGGCGAACTCATTACAAAGTTGGCGTACGGTGGTGGTGAGTCCCAGGTAGTGAAGCTTCGAAGGATGGAGTTGATGAGACATGTGCTGGATGTCGGTTGCAATTTCGTTGGTCAACTGCCAGAGCAGGTGCAAGGCCTGTCTGCGTGATGGATTCTTGTCCGAGGAAGCAGCCTGTTCAGCTTCCTGAAGTCCATTCGCCAGCAGCGCGAGCCGCTGGTTGATGTCGTCATGCAGTTCCCGGGCAATGCGCGCTCTCTCTTCTTCTCCCGCCCGGAGCAACTGACCACTGAATTCGATCAGGACCGCGCGGGCTTCCTTTTGTTCGCTGATGTCCATGCAGCAGCCCACATACCCGGCGAAGGAGCCGTCGCTATTGAAACGGGGTACGCCGATATCGAAGACCCATCGGAATTCTCCATCGTGACGACGAAGGCGGTATTCCATGCGAAATCTGTCACGGCGATCGAAATGCTGGTTATAGGTATTGAGGCACGTTTGGAGATCGTCGGGGTGCACGCCTTCCGTCCACCCGTTTCCCAGCTCTCGCTCAAGGGTTCGGCCCGTAAATGCGAGCCAGGACTGATTGAAATAGTTACACACACGGTCTGGACCGGACATCCAGATAAGAACGGGAGCGGTATTGGCAATCAAACGGAAGCGCGCCTCGCTCTCGTTCGCGGCTTCCTCGGCCCGGCGGCGCTCCGTGATATCCCGGATGATGACGGTAAACAGTTTTTTGCCCGAATTTTCAACGTGGGAGATCGAAGCTTCGATGGGGAACTCTTCACCGTTCACGCGCAGGGCCCAAAGCGCACCTCGGGTGCCCATCGACCGATTGGTGACCCCGGTCTCGCCGAAGCGGCGAATGTAACCCCCGTGTGCGGCGCGGAAGCGCTCAGGGATGAACCGTTCGATGGAGTGTCCGATCGCATCCTGCTCCGAGCAGCCGAACATCTTTTCAGCGGCGACATTGAACAGAACGATTCGCTGATCGTGATCGACAGCGATAATCGCGTCCATGGCGGATGCGACGATGCCAGCCATGCGGCTCTGGCTTACCTGCAGCTTGGCTTCAATCTCCTTGCGATCGGTGATGTCGGCGATCACCGCGAGAACACAGAGGTCGCCACCGATTTCGACCAATTCCGCGGACATCAATCCGACTACGTGTCGGCCATCCTTGGAGCGAAATTCACATTCCACATTGCGGAGGAAATGCTCGGTTCGTAACTGTTGAACGAACTTCTCCCGTTGCGAAGGCTCCGTCAGCACGCCGATCTCAAGGGCACTCTTTCCAACCAACTCCGCGCGGGGATAGCCAGAAAGCTGCTCAAAGGCCTGGTTCATGTCGAGGTAGCGAAACGTGTCAGAACTCGCGAGCGCCAGCGCCATGGGACTCCGGCGAAAGATTCGCGAGAATCTCTCTTCGGACTTCTCCAGCTCTTGCTGCGCCCGCTTCCGATCTGTGATGTCGCGCGCAATTTTGGAGGAGCCGACGATCGCACCCGTCGCGTCTGTGAGCGGAGAGATGGTCAACGATACGTCGATGCGCTTCCCGTCCTTGGTCAGCCGGACCGTTTCATAGTGTTCAACCCTCTCACCGGCCCTGGTGTTTTGGAGGATCGCTTCTTCTTCGTAACGCAGTTCGGGCGGGATGATCAGGGTGATGGATTGGCCGATGGCTTCGGCCGCAGTGAAACCGAAGGCTTTCGTGGCACCCGGGTTCCAGCTCGTGATGATTCCGTCGAGGTTTTTGGAGATGATGGCATCGTCCGAGGACTCAACGATCTCCGCCAACCGGGTTCGGGCTTCGTCGGCCAGCTTGCGCTCGGTGATGTCCTGAGTCGTACCATGAAGATAAGCCGCGTTGCCGTTGGCATCGGCGATCACGGCCCCGCGAGTGGTGACCCAGCATTTCGCGCCGTCGGGTCTAACCAATTCGAGGTCCAGTTCCCGAACCACGCCCGTCTTTAAATCTTCGGGCATGGCGGCCCTTAGACGGTGCCAACTCTCGGGAGTAAAGAGCCGGGAAAACTGTTGGAAGGAGGGAGGCGGCAACGCGGGATCGAGTCCGTGAATGCGATATAGCTCTTCCGACCAGCTGAAGGTATTTCTCTTGGGATCCCAGAGCCAATTGCCGACGCGCGCAAGCCGTTGCGCCTCCGCGAGCTCGGTTTCTTTTTGGCTCAGAGCTTCCTGCGCTCGCTTACGGTTGGCGATATTGCGAAGCAGCAAGAGAACCAGCAGCGTTTCGACCAGCAATCCCGCGGAGAGGCCCAGGATTCTCCAGCGGTATTGTTCCCACGGAGAGTACTCCCAATTGAGCAACACGCTATCCGGAGGCAGTTGAGTTTGGGGAATGCCCCAGCGGTGCAACTCACGCCAGTCGACCATATAGTGCTGGAAGGAGCCGGTAGCGACGGGAATATCCTCTGGCCTCTCGCCCTTCAGAATGCGAGCTCCAGCCTGCCCCAGAGTGCGCCCGACATCATCCATGTCCGCGACGTTGCCTCCCACTGCGCCGTTGCCGACCACAGAGGAGAAGGTTCCGTAGATCGGACGCGCGGAGGCTTTGGAGATAGCGGGCAGAATGCGGGCCGGAATAAACTGCTCGCCGCTGGAGTCGACGGCAAAATCGAGAAGCAGAATGATTGAATCGGGCTGTGCCTTGGCCAGACGAGGGGCAAGGTCGGTCAATTCCAGGTCGGAGACGTATTCGAAGGTCAAGTTTGATTCATATTTTTGGAACTGCTTTCGCGCGAGTTTGATATCGATCTTTTCCCCCTCGGAGGAGCCCGCCACCACGATTACGCGGGATGTGCCGGGATTTTGGCGCAACGCTAGCTGGAGCGTAGGCAGGTAATCGGTCTCGCGAATGACGCCCGTCACGGCCGGGCTTTGGGTGCTCCAGAGAGAGGCGTTCTGAGGATTGGCGACGAAGAACAACAGGCTGCCTTGGCGAAACAGTTTTGCTTGCATCGGTTCCGCAAACATGACTGTTTCCTCCCCGATGGCGATGACCAGCTGAAAAGTCTGGCCATGATACTTATCAAGGAGATAGCCGGCGAGGGCTCTTCCGCGAGCGCGGTCCGCCAGAGCGGATGCGAAATCGAGATACTCAAGGCTGAAGCGAACGGGCCTGTCGGATCCGACGAGAATCTGATCTTCAGTTTGCTCGATCATGCCAGCAACATCTGGCAGGTCCGGATCGAGAGATGAGAGGAAGAGGACCTCAATCTGTTGCTGAGCGGGACGAGGAATCCGGCGTGGGGAAGGCGCGACCGCGGCAACTGGAATCACGCTCAGAGCGAAGAAATAGATCAGGGCGCACCGCAACACAGGTGTTCCGGCGAATAAGCACCGCTGATTTCGCTTCGTAGCCGTATTCGATTCACTTTCGTGTTGCAGAATTCACCAAAGGAGCTCGCAAAGCTCCAGGTCCGCCAAACGAATTTATTCCCTAGTTGCGCTTCTTGTTGTGATCCAAATCACAAAGCGAGGTCTCTTTGGTCCTCGCCGTGACCAAGGTCAGATTATGTCCGAATAGGTCGCGCAAGTACTGGCATTGTTGACAGTTCGCGCAGAAGGTGCGCGCAACCAAGATGGTACTCCCCAGCACATTTGGCGGGAACGACAAAACGCTCAATAGCCTGGCATTCCTGGCTGGGGCGACCTAAGTAGAAACCTGCGGCGAAGCAGGTTACAGAACGTCCTCTTTTTGCATTTTGTCGACGACGAGATTCACTAATCCTTTAATTGCTTTGTGGACGTTGGAGGGGTTAACAGTGTCGGTGATCCCCGTCCAGATCAGTTCCCCGTCCGGTGGGGTGGTGACGTAAACATTCGTTTCGACGCGAACCTTCTTCTCTTGTTGCAGATAGCCAGGCGAGTAGACCACCGGATAGAGAGTGCCGTAATAACCGTAGAAAGTGTTGTAGTAAGCATACGGCACGAAGTACGGCGTGCCGGGAACGTAGGTCGTTTTATTATCCACTTTAATCAAGCGTGAGACGACGACCGCTTCGATCTGGTTCGCCTGAATCTGCTCTCGCAAATACGTAAGGTCGAGTTTGGTACCCGGAGGGCGGAGCAGGATCGTGTTCCCGGCAATGGCTTCCAGGCCTTTGCTGGTAAGCTCCGCGGCTAGAGCGTCCTCAAAATCGGCGCGGACTTCCATCTTGTTGCTGAACCCCATGGCCAGCACGCGATGAAATTTCCTGGTGGGAGCATAGCTCGGATTCCGCCAGCTCGTGATGAGCTTGCTGGACCCGCCGAACAACAGGGTGGCTGCGGCCAGGACGAAGGCCATAAACAGCATCTTGCGATTCAACCGTGACCTCGCTCTATTTTTGTTTTTCGTGGTCGCCGTGCAGCGCCATTTCTTCGGTACCGTCTACTTTATGGCTCTCGAACTCAGCGAGCAAGCCCTCATCCGTCAGATCGAGAAGGTGCGAATTCTCCCAGTCGTGGTGAGCAATCTTTCCCAGGCGATGGACGATATCACCATCTTTCACTTCGATGGCTAGTTCTCTCCGGCTGTCAAAACTGCCGGGGGCGAGGTTGATGGATCCGACGATGGCGCGGGAATGGTCCGCCAGAAGCATCTTGGCATGCAGTTTGAGATGTTTGAGCTTGTGAATCTTGATGCCGACATCGTGCATGGTGCGCAGCCCGCCGACCGATTCCACCAGCTTTTCCTTCTTGAGTTTGTGCGGAGGCCGAGCCATGACATGGATCTGCACGCCACGGGTTGCGGCCCGCACCAGACGCTCGATAATGACGGCGTCCTGGTAACGCTCGTTCTGCAAGAAGATGGACTCCTTAGCATTATCAATAAACTGAGCGATGCGATCGCGACCGTTACTGGAACACCAGATCAGATGGGACTTCTCGTCCCCGTGGAAGGGATTTCGGGCCCAGTCCGCCTCAAAGCACTGAATGACCTCATCCACTTCGTGCGCGTGCGAGGTTACGATCGCATAATCACGGGTTTCGGTCAGGTTCTTAGTTTCAAAGTTCAGGGAATTCACAAACGCGGTCGCGTCATCGACAACCATCGACTTCTCGTGAGTCACGTCGTACGCGGGGTTGCTATCGATGACTTCCACGCCGCCAGCCTCAAGCTTTTTGCGAGAATCTGTATTCTCCGATTCCCCGTCGCGGCGGGCGGGATTGAGCATAACGCGCACCGTCAAACCACGCTTCCTCGCGGCAATTACGGCCGCCAGGAGGGCCGGATCGGAAAAGAGAAACATTTTGATCCGAATGGATTTCGTCGCGCTGTTGATGGCGTCGAGAATTGGCTTGGCAGAATCGTCGGGCATTACCACTAGCGAACGAGACATTGATCCTCCTCTAAATCATTACGACCGCGTAACATCCCGAATCTTTAGGACGCAACCGCCACAGGCGCCGTGTCGTACTGGATGCGGTAGAGTTCGGCATACACACCCCCGCGAGCCAGCAACTGGTCATGACTTCCCTCTTCGGCAACAACCCCGCCTTTCAGCACGACAATCTTGTCGGCGTCGCGAATGGTGCTCAACCGGTGGGCGATGGTGAGCACGGTTCGTCCTTTCATGAGCTTCTCGAGGGCGTCGATCACCAGCTTTTCCGACTCGGTGTCGAGGGCAGCGGTGGGCTCATCCAGGATAAGGATGGGGTTGTTGCGGATAATGGCGCGGGCGATCCCGATGCGCTGCCGCTGTCCGCCCGACAGGGTTTCGCCGCGCTCGCCAATCACCGTGTCGAGTCCGTGAGGCATCTTGGCGATGAACTCGTCCGCGTTGGCCAATCTTGCCGCGTTACGGATCGCTGCGTCGGTCACGCCTGCCTTGCCATATGCAATGTTCTCGCGCACGGTTCCGGCGAATAGTCCTGGCTCTTGCAGCACGTATCCAATTTGGTCACGCAGCGGACTTTTCTTGTACTCCCGAATATCGGAACCGTCGATTCTCACCGTTCCGGCCGTGGGATCGTAGAACCGCGGGATCAGACTTACGACCGTAGACTTGCCGCAGCCCGTCGGGCCCACGACCCCCACCATCTCGCCGGCCTTCACCTTGAAACTGACATCGGTGAGCACCGGAGCGCCGGGCTCGTAAGCGAAGGCCACATGCTCAAACTCGATCTCGCCGGCCAGGAGCTTGGGTTCGCGCGCATCCGAACGCTCGGGGATGATCACATCCGCATCGAGAATGGCGCGAATGCGCTCCACGCCGACTGCGGCTTGGGCGATCGTGTTTGTCATGGTGGCCAAGTCCTGCACAGGTTTGAAGAACTTGCGCAGATATGCGAGAAAGACCGTTAGTGCACCAGCCGTCATGGCTCCCGCAAGGATGAGCGAGGAACCACGCCACAGTACAACGGCGGTGCAGAACGCGACCGTGATCGATACAATCGGCGACAGGAGCGACTTGATCCGGCGGGCTCTGAGCGCAGCCGAGACGGTCGCTTGACTGACCGCGGCGAGGCCTTCTTCCGCCAGGTCCTGACGCCCGAAAGCCTTGGTCACTCGCATGGATTCGAGGCCCTGCTCGACGACAGCGACTACTTTGCTTTGCTCCTTGCGTACTTCGTGAGTCGCCTTCTTGACGGCTTTGTTGAATCTCGAGACAAGGATGAGGAGAAACGGTGTCACCGCCACGGCGATCAAAGTGAAGTCCCAGTTCAGGCGGAACATGATCACCACCATGGCCACGATCGTAAACAGATCCACAACAATGTCGAGGGTGGCGGAAGATGCAAAGTTCTGGATGGTGGAAACGTCGGAAGTAATCGTACTTAGCAGTGTTCCCGTCTGATGCGTGTCGTAGTAGGTCAGAGACTGCTGCTGGAGGTGGTGATAGGTGCGGATGCGCAAATCATTCGCCACCCACTGACCCACGCTGGTGGTGTAGTAGTTCGAAATATACGAGGCAATGGCGCCTACCAACGCAATGAGCACCACCGCAAGAGCGGCGGCGAGCGCGATCTGCATCTTGCCGGTGCCGCTCAAGACCGGCCGGAGCAGGTCGTCAAGCCAAGGCGGGAGTCTATGAGAGCCAACGACGTTGTCGAGGATGATTTTCAGCGGCCACGGTCCCGCCACGCTCATAGCGGTCTGGATAACCATAGTCAGCAGAATGACGAACAGAGTGCCCCGGTAGGGGCGAACGAGGCTAAGGATCAGGCGCAACATTCAAATGCCTCCATACGTTCACACCCACAAGTCGGCGTTCCGTTTATATCGAAAACGGTCGTAGACGGATCCGCCGCACCACCCCGTTCGAGGGCGCTCCGTGGTTTTGTGCGACGCACTCCTTATGCTTTCGGGGGGAAGCTCTTCAAGAGCTTTGCCACCCCCTGGTTGATGCGATTTAGATTCGTCTGTGGATTTTTGCTCGGATTCAGGGTCTTGGTTGCGATACCTCGCCAGACGAGCTGCTTGTTCGCCGGGTCGTAGAAGTCGACGACGAGAGTTCCGATCTGAATCGTGGAACTCGTGGCGCTCGCCATACCCCCACCGAAGCGCCAGCCGCCGCCCATGCCGTAAGCGTTCCACTGTTGCTGCTGCTGGATCGAGGTCTGAATGCCGACGTACATATCCGCGGTATCCGCGTCGGTCTTGGTCATGCCTTTGGACGTCAGCTGACTGTCAACTGCATCCTTGATCTGCTGGGTAATGATAGGGTCAATCTGCTCGGTGTTATTGATGGTGATCCACTTGTATGTGTGGTATTTCGAAAAATCGGTGCCCGGCATGTAGTTTGTCTTGATATCCTGGGCTGACGCCAGCCCGCACGCGAGCATGACCAGACCCATTGTCAGTGCAATTCCAGCAAGTGCACTCTTCTCTTCGAACTTCATTTTCGAGCCTCCTTGAATGCTACCGATTTGTTTCAATGAATTGCCGACTCCGGTGAAGGAGTCGGCGAAAAATCACTCGCCAATTTTCAAGATCGTCTTTTGTTACTTGGCCAGATTCCCCGCCCTGGCTTTTCCACAAGCTGGATTCATCAACCCCAGCCTAGGCCGACCTCCCGGAGTGCTCAACTGTGAGTTCTACCAGTCTTCCCAGTTCCGACAGCGGGTGGCTTTGTCCGGCACGTTCACGCAGCAGAAGGGGCGCAGCCCTGTAATTTATGACAGTTTCATTCGCCGCCTTCCTTCACTAATGTGACGATTGGGACGGACTACTCTGTTCAGGAGAGAAGAATGTCAAAGGGTCGGCACTTGTTCTTGGCCGCATTCATCGTGACATTGGTCACCGCATCCGGTTTCGGCCAAAAGGTGAAGATCGGCTATGACAAGAGCGTGGATTTCTCGAAATACAAAACCTACACGTGGGCGAAACTCGACCATCCGGTGCAGAGGCCACAGCTATTTCAGACCGTCGTGGGCACGATCGATCAGGATCTGCAGGCGCGGGGGTTGATCAGAGTTGACGCGAACGGTGATCTGACTCTTAGCGCCGCTGGCGGAATCGACTTCGGCTACAACATGCCTCCGTCGCCGAATATGAATACCGACATGTGGTACGGCGACACCGGGGCTCCCACTCTTCTGGCGCCTCTCCTTGCGCAGGGGAGTCTCATATTGCAATTCGTCGACCGGACCGACGACAAGATGGTATGGCGTGGAACCGTCATGCAGAAGCTCGACCCGGAACAGAAGGATCAGGCGCTGGTTCTCGCGCAGAAGGCGATTGACAAGTTGCTGAAGGACTTTCCTCCAAAGCGTTAGCGACAGGAACCGTCATTGCTATCCGACGGATAGGAGGCTGAGAAGATTTATGAGATATTCGGCGATGATTCTGACACCGCTGTTATGGGCGACGTTTTTGGCGGGCCAGAACAACTCTAACGCGCAGTCGAGTATTCTCGAGTGGGCTCCGGCGAAGAGCATCGGGATGTACGTTTATCCGATGGCGAACCAGAGTCCGTATCAGGAATTAGCCGATCAAAATGAGTGCTACGAGTCGGCGAAGCAGCAGACGGGCTTCGATCCAAAAGCGCCGACTCCGATAGGCCCCAGCATGCAACAGCAGCAGGCCGCGCAGCAACAAGCCGCTCAACAAGGCGCGAAAGATGCGCCGAAGGGGCAGACCCTCGTCGGTGGGTCTGTCGGCGCCGGCGGAGGCGCGGCCATTGGGGCCATTGCCGGCAATGCTGGGGAAGGCGCAGCGATTGGAGCGGTCGCAGGACTGATTGCCGGCAGACTTCGCCACCGGCGTGCCGAAGAACAGGCCGCGCAGCAAGCTGCGCAACAACAGGCGTTCCAGCAACAGGTCTCCCAGACGCAAGCAATCGATCAGCAACAAGCGGGTTTGAATTCCTTCCGTCGCGCGTTCTCAGCCTGCATGGGGGCTCGTCACTATTCAGCCGATTGATGTTGCGGGGTACAGGAGAATTCCCCATGAATCAAACCTTCAAGCTGCTCGCATTTGCTTTCCTCCTTCTGACGAACCACGTCTTCGCGCAAGCCTCGGCGCCCCAGCCTTCCCCCGAACTCAAGAAGCTCGATTATTTTGTCGGCACATGGACTCTGGAAGGCGATTTCAAAGCCGGCGCGATGGGTCTAGCCGAAAAGGTGACTGGCAGCGACCGCTATGAATGGATGGACGGCGGTTTCTTTCTGACCGGCCATAGCGACTTCAAAAGTGCGGACGGCACTGGTTCCAGCCTTGCGCTGATCGGCTACGATCCTCAGGACCGGATCTACACGTATGACGCCTTCAACAGCATGGGAGACGCAGAGCACGCCAAGGGATCGTTCAGCCTCGACACGTGGATCTGGACCGCGCGTTTCAAGATCGGTCTCAAGGACACACAGAGCCGCTATCTGGTGAAAGTGCTCTCGCCGACTTCTTATGAGTTTAAGCATTTGATGTCTGAGGACGGCTTTACGTGGACTACGATCATTGAGGGAAAAGCGAGCAAGGTGAAATAGGCCGATCCTTGTCCTGGGCCGGGCAGGACTCGCAGGGCAGGCGCCGTTACGCGACTTGAGAGTTCCCGGAAGAATCGCGAGTCATGCCGAGTCCTTGACGATCTTCTTTCGAGGCTTCTTGCCGGTCCTCCCCATCCGTGAACGAATGGGCGATCGTATTCTTCAACCGAAGATCCCAATGACGAAGCGCTGGGCGCCGGGTTTCGGGCAGAATCGTGATGAGATCGTTGACCAGCGCGTTCATGCGCCGCATGACTTGGGCGCTGCCTGCGCCATAGGCACGGATTTCATCGAAAGCCAAGCGAAGAAGATCGTCCCACGCAGGAAACGGAAGCACGAGCCGGAGCTTGCCCTCGCTGTCGCGAAATTTTCCAATTTCCAGGCGACGGCAACCCAAGCGGAGTAAGAGATCCTGAATCTGGTCCAGCGACTGAACCGCAGTTGTCGGATCGTTGATGGCAGGTGACAAAGCCTTGATTGCGATGTCGACCAATAAGCGGATCGCGTACTTGGGGTCTTGAGCGAAGGTGCGTTCTGCGCCAAATGCGATTGCGCGCCTCAGGCGCTTTTCGTCGATAGGCTGGCCAGCACCGAAGACGCGCAGGACAGGCAACCGTTCGACGACCGTGTCACCGACGGCCATCAGCATCTCGATGACCCCACCACTGTCTTCCGCTAAGCGAACCAATAGTTCGACGTCGACCGTTTGAATCGAGCGCGGCCGTCCGCGATGAATGAGCGACTGAGTGCACGGCAGGTCTCGAAACATGTCGGACTCTGCAGCCTGGTACAGCGGCATCTCCGACGGATATAGAGTGGTTATGACGCGCCGCCCCTGGTCCCCGGTGAAAATCAACATCCGATTGATCTGGAGCAGACCGATACGATGAATCAGGGCGACAAACATTCCTACGCTGGCCAGCAGCAAAGCGACAACAACCCAAGCGCTGATAAAAGGGACCTTCCCGGAATCGCTGCGATCGACTCCCCCCAAAGCGGCGATCGCATATAGAAAGGTTGCCGTAAAGACTCCGAGAGAATGAGACATCACGGGATCGCGCGCGATCCACATCACCAGGCGAGGCGAGTACGCCGTGGCACTGAACTGCACCATGACAAACGTCAGGGAGAATACGATGCCGGTCAAAGAAATCATGCCCGAGGCAATGGCAGAGTACATCGCCATCGCCGCCGATGCGCTGACTCTTGAGAAGAGATTTGGAAAGAAATGGATCTCAACCCGCGGAAGGAACATCCCCGCCGCGATTGCGGTCACGGCGTAGAGCGCAGGAATTCCCCATGTGCCCAGTTGACTGGTCGATCTGGTATAAAACATTGCAGCGCCTTTACGCTTGGCCCCTGAACGTCTCTGTTCGATACAGGCAGCGGCGGCAACCTGAGCACGTTCAGGAACAGCTCACTGCGTCACGACAGTCCAAGTGTTGTCGGGATCGAAGTCGGTCATTTTGCTGGCGATGTCAGCCGTAGTTTTTCCAAGGTCTTTCTGCAGTAGCACTCCGTCCTGATTGATCAGGAATGTCATGATCCCGGAGTTCCCATATTCTGCCGGATAGGCCACGAACGCGAATCCGCCGGTCATTTTTCCGTCGACGACGTAATCCTTGGCGCCACCGGGAGCATTACTGCCCTGCTTGGTCAGCATGCGGAAGTTGTAGCCATGGAAGGGGACGTGCGAATTGGCTTTTACCGAGTATCCTTCATCGGTCGCGAATGCTACCAGTGGTCCGAGCGGGCTTTTGGGTTGGCCTTCTGGAGAATCCCAGTACAAACCGTTCTGCTGACCGGTATCACTGATGAACTTTAGCGCGAATTGCTTCGGCCCGGCGCCGTTGTGACTCTGGGAGAAGTACTCGGCCTGCGCGTTTACCAAAGCTCCGCAGATGTCGATCATTGCCAGCTCATTTCTGCCGATACGGCGCGCCAAAATCTCTTCTCTTCCGGCTGCCGTGTCGAAGAACCACTTCCCGCTGTCATTTTTCTTGAGCGGGATCGCAAAAGGAAAATTGTCTGCTCCAACGATCAGGACCTGAGAGCCGTCGGGCATCTTTCGCCAGCGGTGCATCTGGGTGTAGGCGGCCACGAACGCGTCGGCTAAACCCTTGTCTTGCACGGCGTCGCCCGACAAAATAATTGCTTTCGAATCCGGACCAAAGACAGCGACCATCGCGTTTTGATCGCCTGACTTCGCCGCGTCAAGTACGGCATTGCCGGCATCGTCCGGCGACGCAAAGGCCTTCTGCGAAGCTTCGGATTTGTTGCACGCCGTCAGGCCAAGGGCGAGCGCCAAAAGCAGCAACTGAGATGTGAGTATCCGTTTGTGGGTCTTCGGCCGCATAGAAATCCTCCAAACTCGTAACTGCTCGATCACTCACCGGCAGCGTTCATAGCCGGCACATCTTTTGGCAACCGGGTCCGACTTTATCTGCGGAAGCCACCGCCTCCACTGCTGCGTCCGCCCCAGCCACCACCCCCGCCCATGCTTGACGAACCGCGGGCACTCGCAGATCTGGACTCCCATCCGCCGCCACTGGCGCCGCCGAAGGCCGATGAGCCGCTGCTCTTTTCCTGGCCGCCCCAACCCTTGGAAGCAGCTGAGTTGCTGCCGGAATAGCTTGAGCCGGATTTCGGCGTATTGTTGGAATTTCCGCTCCAGCCGCTTCCGGTGTTCTTGTAGGTGTTTCCATTCGCAGACGCGTACTTGTCGCCATTGGCGGTCTGACCAACCGCAGCGCTATTGCCGTTTTTACCAGTCGCGCCATAAGCCGAGGCACCATTCGAGGTTTGTATCGAGCCAGTGGTTCCTTGAGAAGTCGTTTGGTGCTGGCCGTATGCCGTGGTGCCATTCTTCGATGCCGTGGAACTTCCCCAGCTTCCGTTGGCGTTGGAGCCTTGCACGGTGGAAGCCGAGGCGCCGGTCCTTGGGTTGTAGGCTTGGGCGGCGCTGGCGCTGCCGTAGGCATTCGAGGTTGACGCGCCGCGGGCATAAGTTCCCGTGGATGGGTTATAGGCTTGCCCGGCACTTGCGCTGCCGTAGCCGTTGGAGACGGTGCCGCCGCGAGCGTAGGTTCCGGTGGACGGGTTGTAGCTGGTGCCATAATGCGCTACGCCGCCGTAGCCGTTTGAGCCGTAGTAGCCGCCGTGCCAGGCGCTGTTTCCGTAGTACGCACCGCCGTGATACACCACGGTGGTGCTGTGCCAACCACAGTTCCAGCTGCTGTAGCCCCAACCGCAACATCCACCGCTCATCATCGCGCCGACAGCGATGCCAGCTCCGAAAGCAAGCACGCCGGTGGCTACCATCGCGCCCGTGCTGTATCCCGGATAGACGTAGGGCGTGCCGTAGACGATCGCCGGGTTATATGTGGGGACGTACACGACTTGCGGATTGGCAGATTGAATGACGATGGTTTGTGGCGACTGCTGCACAACCACGATCTGTGATCCAGATTTCAGGTTGCCAGCAGCCTGCGCTTTGGCGCGTAAGAATTGGATCGCGGACATTACATCGGCGGCCTGCGTGTGATACGCCTCGCCCAAGGCTGAGGTCCAACTCAGGTTCTTCGCCAGGTTGTCGAGGACGGAGGGAAACTGCGTGAGCGCTTTCACGCTAGGATCCCACGGCTGCGTATCCACAGCCTGCATTAGCGTTGAGCCCGTAAGGTTGCTCTGGTGAACGAAATTGTCGGCGGCCGCAACCTGGTCGGGGAACGTGGCCGCTCCTAGGATCTGTGCCACCAACGCGTCGGGGTACAGCGCAATCGGCCCGGTCAGTTGCTGCAACTCTTCCGCGGTGAGGGGAACGCCCTGACCCGAGTACCCGGCCGGTGCCGATTCCTGTGCTGCAACTTCCGTTGGCATTGCGCCCATCACCAACAGAAAGCACAGAGCCGTGGATAGAAGTTGTTTCGCAAATGTCCTGATCATTTCATTTTCTCCATGCCAGCGTCACCTGGCCGTCTTCATTGTGCGCCGGTAATGACAAGTTCGGTTTCGATCGAATCGCACATTCCGTAGATCGCTCCCGAGATACAGGCTCCCACCGAATACTTGTAGCAGCCCTTCTTGTCCGCCACCGTCGAAGGAGAACGATCGGAACCGCCGATGATTGCCGCGGTGCCAAAGGGTAGCTCCGGACCAAAGTCCAGAACAAACCCCGTGTTCTTGGAACCGCTCTTCCAAATAACTTTGGTTCCAGCCTTCACGCAGAAGGGCTGGTTCCCTTTCGCGTTCGGAATCACGGGAGTCGAGGAAGCGGAATCTGAGGTTCGTTTGATCTCCACTGTGCACGGAGTGGAAGCGGAACCGCAGGTGTTCTCGGCGGTGCACATCGCCTGCGGGTTGGGCTCTGAGCAGAGATATTTGTCGGCGCCACGCTGCTGGTCCTGGGCCGTGGCGAAAGCGGAAAGCAGAAAGAACATTCCTAAAGCCGAGGCGACAACGGCATTTTGTGTTTTCATGTGAGTTCCGCCTAGTTCACGCCGGGCGTTCCTTTCCAGTCGATGACGTCGACCAATTTCCAGGGGTTCTCCCGAAGATCAAACTGCAGCTGTCCTTGCTTATCGATAATCAGCTGCGTCGCGGGATACACGGTTCCCGTACTCTTGTTCTTATCGGTGTCGTTCAATTCAAATTCCCCCGCGGTCAGGTTGAAAGACTGGGACTGGGTGTCGAAAAATGCTTCGCCGAACCTGATCTGACGGTTGGTTACAAACACGATCTTTCTGCCGGTTGGAGTGGACACCATGCGGATATAGCTGACGTCGTAGCCGATGGTGCCAGTGATCGAGCAGTGGCCCACCGCTCTCATTTTGGAAAGGGCGTTAACCAGACCTTGATTTTGCCCTTTGGTGAAAGAGTCGATCAGGATCTGCCGGTCTTCTGGAGTGGACCAGTCGTAGATGTCGAGGGTAACACCGATGACCGCTCCCATCTGGGTGCCTGTCCCCATGGCGCTGGCTTCGATGGTTTCGGACTTCGGCCCACGGGAGAGAGCGAAAGTGCTGGCGAACAGCAGCAGGCCAATCAGCATTGAGCCGCTGATGGCGCCTTTGTGACTTCTGAGAAATTGGATGTGACGCATTGAATTGTCCTTTCTTATCAAACCGCAGACATGCACCGCAGGGCCGCGAGGCGACGGATCACACCGAGGCAACGCAAGTCGGCTAGGCGCGCGAATCGACCAACCGAAGCTGACGGACCGCAATCTTTTCACGGAGGCGTCCCCGAAACCTGCTGGGCCTTCATCCATGAAATTGTTGGCGGCCGCAATCTGCGTCGGGTCCATGCTGGTCGACATCTTGCGTTCTGACAACTGTCAGTTTTGCCAGATGCAGGACGTGGCGGTCATCTGAGCCAATCGCCCTCCTCAGTACCTCCACGACAGGCCGGAATTTGAACCATAGTCAGTTTTGGGAAGGTCTTGGGGTGGACGACTGTCAGTGTTTAAGAAGAAGCCAAAGGTCCAGTCCAGACGTTTTGCGATTCGCAGCTTCATTGAAGTGTTGAGGTTAAAGCGCACGCGGCCCAAGTCGCTAAGGCTGGGATAGAGTTGGGCGTCCGTCACAATACTGGTCGTTCGGAAGCGGAAGAAATTCAACTGAGTTCCTAGAATGGCTTCCGCGGTGCTTCCGGTCTGGTCAACCGTCGCGGCCGCTGAGTATCGCTCGTGATTCCAAATGACTCCACCATAGCCATTAATAAACGAGTTATTGGTGTGGGTGAACACATGCCCAACGGCTCCCCCGATCGTCGTGCGGAGGTTCAGTTCCTGCTCATTGCTTTGCAGAAATTCGGCGAGCCCCATGTAGAAATTTTGCGGCGATCGGAGCTGACGCATGCCATTGAGTTGCAGGTCATTGCGAAGGTTAGAGACGTCTCCTCCGCCGCTGAAATTGGATTGATAGTTTGCGGCCATGGACCACTTGGTTCGCTGAAAAGCGGTATTGGATTGAAAGTTAAATTGAGTGCGGTTCTGCTGCTTGGAGTAATTGAGGCCGCCGTTGAGATCACCGTGAAGGTTCTGCCAGAAACCGGTGTCGGTCCGGTCGATCTCGACCACTTCCTTGCCCGAAACGACTTTGCTGGCCGTAGCTCCTTTCACCTCTATCTTCATTTCTGCCGGTACTTCCGATGCATTGGCGTCGGCCACCTTTTGGAGAGTGCCGGTGTACCGCTTTCCCGTCTTATCGGCAACCACAAAGCTTTCTGCGCTTTCGACCTGGGCAATCTGGGCCCAGTCAAATCCAACTTCCCCGCGCGCGTATGGCAGCCGCACATACAACATTCCCTGATCGAGCCGCATGATTTCGCAGGTAATGCGATCGCCATTGGTGAAACGAAGAATATCTTTCCTCTCCCGCGCCGAAGCGGCTCCAATGAGAATTGAGAAGACGAGAAGAAGTCGGATGAAGCCGTAGCCCAGCGAACGCTGGTATTGATTAGTTACGCATTGCATGTGTCGCACCTATGTCAAGTCGCTCTTGTCGCAGATTCGTACGATTTCGTATAGTCGCGCCAGCCAGAGCACTGCGAGCACCGCTGCAAGAAGTCGCAGGGGCTAGCAGACGTGGAAATGCTTCGGAGCGCGCTGCAACTACCGTATGAGACGCAGCGCAAAGAGTACACCTGTCAGAATTGCCGGTACCCAGGAGAGAGATTGGCAGCTAAGCTCGACCGTCGACTCAGCACATGAAGAACTATTTTCGCGTAATCGTCTGGCTATTATCGCCTCTTGTGGTTTGCCTGATTTGCGCGACTGTGCAAGCACAATCACCCCAGTTCCTTCCCGAGGTGGATTCGTACCTTACAGTGAATCCGGCTTTCCGAGCCTATTTTCAAGCGAAGGATGACCGCGATGGCGGCGACTCTACGCAAGCCACACTCGGACCGAGCGTTCAGTTTTTCCTCAAGCCGTTGGTCCGATTGAAGAAGATTTCTGCTTTCGATTTAGACGAGGCCAAGAAAAGACCACTTACACTTGAGGTTGGGTACCGCTACATCACAGCTCCGGGCAAAGATCCTGAGGATCAAATGTTGATCGCGGCCACACCACGTTTTCCTATGAAGGGCTCTCTTCTTATCACCGACAGAAATCGCGTGGAGCTGGATTGGAAAGGCGGAGTCTTCAACTGGCGCTATCGCAATAAGCTGGCATTGGAACGAACGTTTGCGATCTTCTCCTACCATCTGATCCCCTACGTCGCCGCCGAGACTTTTTACGAGAGCCAGTACGGAAAATGGAGCACAACTTCGCTTTATGCTGGCTGTCTGCTTCCCGTGGGAAAGCACGTACAATTCAATCCCTATTACGAGCACGACAACAATACGGGCAAGGCGCCGAATCAACAGGTGAACTCCATCGGCCTGGAGCTGAACCTCTTTTTTTCGTTGGTCAAGGATTGACAAGGTAGGACATAGCGCAGAAAGAAAAAGGGCGAATCCTACTGAGATGTGATTGGCGTCGCAGTCGGCTTCGTGCTTTTCTTCTTGCGAAACTTTCGTTCGATGTCTGGACCGAACTCGGAGAAGACTGCTCCTGCAGTTCCAAAGATCATGCCGATGCCAGCTCTGGAAAACACCAACCCGACACCGCGATCTTCCGAAGGGTAATACAGCGTGGAAACCCCGCCTGCGGCTATCCTGCCCACGGAATTGGACCAGTTGAAGGAAGTGCGGCCCGAATCTCTGCGCGTCACGAAGGCGCTGGAGAGGGCGTGGCCCAGCCGCTTTCTTGTCGTGCCCTCGCCTTCTCGAAAGTAGCGGGGATCCTCGTGCAGGAGCGACGGAAAGGCGTAGGTGCTCATGAATTCGCCGATGCCAAAGTCGGCAAGCGCCGCGCCGTAGCGTTTCGCGTAGCCCTGGACGCCCTGGCCATAGGACGCGAAATCGTTGGTCGCTTGCCCGATTCCAGCCTGAATAGCCGTTCCCACGAATGTAAATGGGTCGGTGACGTTTTGCCTGAATATACGAAACTTTCCTCTGGGCGTGAGGGCTGGTGCATTCTTGTCGTCGGTAATCCCGAAGGTGCGCACTACGCCGAAGACCCGCTCGCTGCCGTCAGGACTAACGACGTCTGCCCCAGTCGGCTGCGTCGGAGCGGACGAACTTTGGGGGATCGCTGACGGATCTCGAGTGGGGACATCTTGAGAGAAACCGGCCGATCCCCCAGCGAAGAAAAAGAAGAGAACGATCGCGGCGAGCGCGAACCCGGCGGAACCTGGTTTCCGAAGATCGCCGTTCAAACTCAACATCGTCGCTGAACCCTTACCTGTGTCTCGGACGACATGGAGCCTGGAATCGGTCGACCGTCCCTACGCTCCAGTTCAGTGTTTACTCGGCGTTCGCTACGCGCTCGTCGACGGGAGCTTGGGCTCAAAGTCATGCCTGGATTAAAGCTTGAGGTCGACTTTGCCAGACCGGCGACAACTTCATGAATGTTGGCGCAGGTCACTTTGCGCTTCGGTCTGGAGACGAGTCTGTGCGCGGGGGTGTTCTCGGATCCAAATCGAGATACTTGACGAGCATCACCTCGTTGCCTTGTTCGTTGTATACGAGCTCGTCGACGAGCTTCTGGGTCAGCAGGACACCGAACCCACCGGGGCGCATGCCTTGCGCGTTGCGAATTTCGAGATGGCGTAGCGGGTCATCATCCGGATTGGCGATTGCAGCGTGAGGGATCTCGTCTAACGTGAATCCCTCACCCGGATCGCTAATACGGCACGTCACCATATGCTTGGCCCGCACATAAGAAATCTCGACCTGCTGGCTGGGATCGAGACGCCCACCGTGCTCGATGGCGTTGGTCAGCATCTCGCGGAAGGCCATTCCTACGGAATGCCGCTCCGGGTTCGGCAGTTCAGCGATCTCATCGAAAAACTGAAGAACACGATCCGCCGTCTCGAGATCACAACGGGCACGGATACGAATCCACTCGGGCGTTGCTGAAACCACGTCAATGCCGTCGTCCCAACACGGTTCTTCCATGGCAAGCCGGACCATGACGATAAGCGCGTCGGGGGAAAACGGCTTCGAGAAATAGCTGAACGCGTGCTCGCGCATCGAGGTAATTACGTCTGCGGGAGTGCTTTCGTCGGTCAGGATAATGAGGCGCGTGTGCGGACGAATCCGTCGTAGCTTCCGGAGGAGTTCAATGTCCTCCTTGCCTGACGTCTTTTCGCCGGTCAAGATCAAGTCAAAGTTCTTGTTTTGGGCCGTACGGAGCGCCGCGGCGTTGTCGGTTGCGCGCTGAAGCGCCCATAACCCTGGTTCGAAAAGGCCGCGCAACTGTTCTTCGATTTGATCATCGTGACCGACGACCAGCGCAACCCGAACGGGGACAGGACGCATTTCGACACGTGGAAGGGCACTCATGATCCTCACCCCTAATGCTGATTCTTCCGCGCGCCGCCGCTCCGAGATAACGGCCTCGGCGACCCGCAGCTGGAAGTTGAAGCTCATGCTAGGGGGATGGGGTAGCCTTGTAACCTGTCAACATCGACAGGGCCTAAGGCCCGCACTTCAGCGTTGTCGATCGAAGATCTGGCCAGAAGAATCCTGCAGGAAGATCGGTCAAATGGATCGGCGCTTAGAATCGGTTCAGGCAGTGGTCAGTGCAAACGCGCATCCTCTTGCCTTTGCTTCTTCATGATCGGAATGTCGGGGTCGGGCGCCAGCCGAACCGTGGGCGCCCGTCAACTCTCCTGGCTCAACTCTGGCGGCTTAGCTCCCGCAAGAGCCATACTTTCGCCAAGCGCCAATCCCGCACCACGGTTTCGGGCGAAACTCGCAATACCTCGGCAGTTTCTTCAATGCTCAATCCGCCGAAAAACCTCATTTCGACCACTTTGCTCTTTCGCGGATCAACCTCTGCCAGGGCTTGCAGCGCGTCATCGAGAGCGACAAGGTCCGAGTCAGGCTCCGCGCAAACCGACGGCGCCTCATCCAGCGAGATATGGGGAGCGCCGCTGCCTCTCTTCTGATAACCGCGGGAGCGGGCAAAGTCGATCAGAATGCGCCGCATCAATTGCGCCGAAACAGCAAAGAAGTGTGCACGATCCTGCCAATTCACGCGTTCACAATCTACCAGTCGCAGATAGACTTCGTTCACTAAGGCAGTCGCCTGTAGGGTGTGTCCGGACTTTTCGCCGGCCATGTAGCGCTGAGCTACTCGATGGAGCTGGCCATAGACTAAGGGGGCAAGCTGGTCCAGAGCGCGTTCATCCCCAGTAGTCCAGGCCCTAAGCAGTTGCGTGACCTCGTGGTTTGTAGCCAAAGCGATCCAAGTCTCCGTGATTCAATACTTTACACCGTATCGGGCTCAAGCCATCGGCAAATTGCTGTGTGCCCCCACGAGCCGCGAACACTTTATTTTAGGTTTCGCTTTTCCCCGTTGCGGTTTTGGTGGCCGTTTCCCGCCTTAATAGATAGGAGCATATCCGCTGAACTAGACACTGAAAAAAGTAGAAGGACGGACTCTTATGATGACCAGATCCGATGTCCCAGGCAGCCAACAGCAGACCGCCGCCATTTGTCCCGTCTGTGGCGTTCCAAACCACGCAGAATTCATTGCCGAGGTGAACGTACACCTGCGCCTCGACATCCATAAGAATCTCGGACAACCTGGGGTTCTATTGTTTCCAACGCTTTTAGTGTGCTTGCATTGTGGCTTCTCACGGTTTAGCATGTCTGACACCGAACTGAAGCGGCTCGAAATCGATTGTCCCAATGGGGGTCCATCGAACGACCGGAGGTCGGGCGATGATCCTAGAGCCGCCCGCAGCATTGCTCCCTGACTTTCAGGACCCGGGCCCCAAATATTCGCTCTTCGACATTCTCTTTTCGAAAGTGGGATGTTCCAAAGCTGCGTGCGCGACATCATTGCGAGAATGGGAATGATTTGATAAGAAGGTTGCGTGGTCCAAGGAATGGCTTATGAATAACCGCTCCCGCGTACTTATAGCCGACGATCACAATCTGGTGGCAGAACTGTGCAAGCGACTGCTGGAAAACGACTTTGAAGTGGTAGGAACGGTTAGCGACGGACGCGCCATGGTGCGTGCCGCCAGCGAACTGAAGCCAGATGTAATCATTCTCGATATCGCTATGCCGGTTTTGAATGGCCTGGATGCAGGGCGGCAGGTCAAGAGGATGCTGCCGGCCGTCAAGCTGATTTACCTCACTATGAATCCCGACGCCGACGTGGCCGCCGAAGCGTTTGCCCGCGGAGCCTCCGGATATCTGGTAAAAACCTGCGCAGCAACGGAAATGGTGCAGGCGGTTCGCGAGGTGCTACGAGGCAAGACTTATATTTCCAAGGCCATGTCGCGGGATGCCATCGATTCTCTGCGCTGGCAGCACAAGGAACTGGTGAATGAAGAGGAACGCCTTACTGACCGGCAACGCGAAGTCCTGCAATTGCTTGCTGAAGGCAAGGTGATGAAGGAAATTGGCGGCATCCTGCACATGACGACACGGACGGTTGCGTATCACAAGTACCGCATCATGGAAGTGCTGGGTGCCAAGACCAATGCGGAACTGGTAAAGTACGCCGTCAGGAACCACATCGTGGCCGCGTAATACCCCATCGCTCCAGCAGATTAAGTTGCCGTAAAGACCACGACTGGCTCCCGCTGGCACAGCTGACAGTATTCCGTTGGGATTCCAAATACTAAACTTTCCATGAAGCCGGAGGCATGTCGATCGCATCGTATTTAAAAAAGGGGCGACGCCGGGCACACAAACTTCGTCTGGCCTCGGGATGCAGTCATTCTGAGTCCGTAAGGGAGGAATTCAAGGTGAATAGAAAGCGCATGAAGTGGTTCACACTCTTAACGATTTTGGGCGCAGTGATGATGCTTGGCGCCTGCAAGAAGAAAGTAACTCCACCACCGCCACCACCACCGCCGCCACCCCCAGCACCAACGGCTTCGATCGCGGTCAATCCGAGTTCGATCCAGCAGGGCCAGTCGGCATCTCTAACGTGGCAGACTACGAACGCCACTGACATTTCTATTGAGGGCATCGGCGCAGTTCAGGCGACCGGCTCCCAAGTTGTATCTCCGTCCGACTCGACGAACTATACCCTGACCGCAAAGGGAGCGGGCGGGACGCAGACTGCGAGCACTCGCCTCACGGTGACGCCGCCTCCGCCACCCCCACCGCCTCCGCCGGCCGGCCCAACCGATGAAGAACTGTTCGCGCAAAATATCAAGGACATTTACTTCGACTACGACAAGTCCAATATCCGCGCCGATCAGAGCGCTTCCCTGCAAGCCGACATGCTGTTCCTCAGCCAGCACCCCAACATCAAGTTCACGATTGAGGGGCACTGCGATGAGCGGGGATCCATCGAATATAACGTAGCTCTGGGAGAAAATCGCGCGGCATCTGTGAAGAACGCGCTCACCGCGGCCGCGATCGACGCCAGCCGCATCAATACGATTAGCTACGGCAAGGAAAAACCGTTCTGCACTGAGAGCAACGAAAGTTGCTGGCAACAGAACCGCCGTGCTCATTTCGTGTATCAGAAGTAATAACAAAATCGGGGAGCGGCGGTTGTCCGCCGTTCCCCGGATTTCTTCGTCCTGCCTGTCCCCATCGCTTGCGCCCTCAACAAACGCGATAGTCCAGTTCTTCCGTTTGCTACTTGAAGTTAATCTTGAAGCCTGCCAGCAACCCACTCATGTGCACATCGTACACGAACCCGCCACTCTTGTAGTCGACGTACAGGTACCGGTAACCCAGCAGCGCAGCATAGCGCTGCTTGAATTCCTTTCCCACGCCAGCGTAGATCTGATAAGTCAGCTGTGAGCCGACGCCAAAGCCGCCGGCGTCACCCTTCATGTTGAAGAAGATGCCTTTGTTAGCGTTTAGGCGGAAGCGAGCACCCAACACGGGATCGACCCAGCCTTGAGTTTGCCCGACGGTAACTGTGCTCCCGTTGTTAGGCGGGTAGAGATCGAGGCTATTGTTCAAGTGCCAAAAACGGCCGCCGCCGATGGCGTCGATCGAACCCCGATCATTGTCCACCAGGCGTACATAAGCCTCGGGATCAACAATCAATTCCTTGGCGTTGGCGTTGAATCCGACATAGGTCGGTATGGGACCAATCGGAGTGGTCTTCTGATCGGACGACAGGCTCATAAATATCAAGTCCGTGAACAAACCAATGCGCTTCCGCCGCACATCGAGGTCGGTCATCCATCCGATGTTCAGGTTCTGGATCACGTCAGCGAAGCTCGCGTGAACCGGAGCAACGACTCCACCGGCTCCTACATTCCCGTTGAGACCGCTAAACCACAGATAGAACGGAACCCAGTCGACGTGCCAGTCGCTCGGTGGTGGATTCGGATTCTTCACTTTCTTTTCCGGAGACTGGCCAAAAGCGTATTCGATTCCGGCGGTTGGCCCCCTATGAGTTAATTGCAGGGCGACTTGATCCGCGGTTCCATGAATGCTCAGCCGGCTCCCCATTTCATAGCCGCCTCGAATGTTCAGGTGTTTCGTCAAACCGACCCCAACGTCAGCCCGGGCGGCCATAAAGCTTCCGTATCCGAAAAAATCCATGCCCCGGAACGAACCTTCAAGAGAAAGTCGGTTGGAGTTCTGAAGGGGATACCAGCGAAAAACTGGGCCGACTGCAGGTATCGGGGCCCAGAACGTCTTGGACCCAGTCATGGAACGCCCCGTTCCATTCACCGATGCCGCCAGGCTAAGTGACGCCGTCGTGTGGGCGACATTGAAGTCGACCTCCAGTCCGAAGAACCCATGATCGCGGCGAATGATGTCGTACTGATATCCAGGGTCGATATCGATGGAATTGATACTAGCGGAGACGGAGGTGCCCACGACGAATGTCTGCCCTCCGAACATGATCGTCCGCGTGAGCGTGTCTGTTTTGGAGTTGTAATTTGGAGTAGCGTTCAGCAGTAAGTGGTGTTTGTGGGCGAAATGCCAGTCGAGCTTGCCACTAAACGTGGAATAACTGCCGAAACCGAAATCCCTGTTGATGTCGAAATAGTTATTGGTGTTATTCACGCCAAAATAGCCGGAGGGATGGGAGAACCACCAGTCCCCGTCCAGCCGCAACTTGTAGTTATCGAGATCGCCGCTGTCCTGAGCGCGAACCAGCGGGAGTGCAACAAGACAAAGAATGACGGCCACGATGATTCGTCTTAAGCTATTCGCAAATGGCATTTGGTTGAGCTCCGCACACGTAGTAGCGACGAAGAAAAAGTAGCAGGCGTTGAGGAGTGCGGATACTGACAGAACTTACAGGCGCTCGAAAAGCCTCCAGACACACGTGTGCCGCTTCGCGAACGATCAGCGAAGCGGCACGCACACGTGGAACTGCAGTTCTACTCGCTGGAAGCAGGAGCTCACATTCCGCCAGCGACTCCCTTATTTACGATCACCTTGACGTCCACGCGGCGGTTCTCCGCGCGTCCATTTGCAGTCTCGTTCGGCGCTTTTGGATCTGCTACGCCCATAGCACCCGGGGCCACGATATGGCGCAGCGGAACATGGCAGTTCTGCAGCAAGTAAGCGATCACCGCATTGGCTCGCTCCATGCTCAAGGTCTGGTTCATCTTGGCGCTGCCTGACGAATCAGCATAGCCCTTGACCTGGATGATGTATCCGGTAAGAGCCGTCGCGGCACCCGCCAGTTGCGTCAGAGCAGCCTGATCGCTGGCGGAGATCGTGGAGCTTCCGCTACCGAAATAAACGACGGCTGACGCTTTGGTGTCGTACTCAGACAGGTCGTTGAAGCGCTTGTTCTGAGCCTCAATCTCCTGCTGACTCGCCTGAATGTCCTGCGAGTTGGCAGAGATCGCCGCCGAGTTGGCAGCGCCAGTTTGCTGATTGGCGGCCACACCTTCTTTGTTCGCTGCCACGCCCTCTTTATTGGCAGCAATGCCGGCCGTGTTGATCGCCTGCTGTTCCTCAGTCGGACTCAAGCCCGCCTGAATAATCTCGGCCAACTGCAGATCGGATTTATTGAACCGGATGGTTTTGGCAACGATCCGGCTTTCCGTTCCGGTTCCTTCAACTTCGACCTTGAGGCCTGGGAGCAGAGCGGTTACAGCCTGGTCCGTGTGCCGAAACAGGCCTTTCGGGGTTTGAACTTTGGTGTCATCGGTCAAGACGACCACGATGTTGGCTTGGCCCTTGGCGGTCCGCATCGTCACGTCTTCTCCGTCTCGACCGGTGATCATTCCGTTGACTTTCACTTTGTCGTTCGACGCGCCAAACGCCAACCCGACACAGAGCATGCACGACAGTGCGGTGCAGGCTACGATTCCTTTGCGATTTAGCTTCATAGTAGTGTCCTTTCGGGAGCTGTTCTTCATAAACTTGCGCGAGCCGGCTTCGCTCGTCTAAGAACTGGAAGCGACGAGGAGATACTATGCAACTGGCTGGGCGATGCCTACTGGCAAAACTGACAGCCGCAGACGATCTCGGGCTCGGCAAACTAGCGGGACATAGACTGTGCGATGGCCCAAACGTGCGATAGCGGACCGACTTTTAGGGTATTGACAATTCTCGTCTTGGGCTGAAGATGTATGTAGAAGATTGGGGAATCTGTTGTGGCACCGAAACACTAATTTCTAGGACGCACCGCTGGGGAATGGATGGCGGCAATTCGCGTGATGGTAGTGGAAGATTTTGTTCCGTTTCGCCGATTCATCGGCTCCACGCTGGAGAAAGACGATAATCTGCAGCTCATTTTCGAGGCTTGTGACGGAAAAGAAGCCGTTCAGAAAGCAGAAGAACTGAGGCCCGACTTGATTCTGTTGGATATTGGACTCCCAACCCTCAATGGAATCGCAGCCGCCCGCCAGATTCGCAAGCTTGCTCCGGAAGCCAAGATAATTTTCGTTTCGCAAGAATCGTCCGCTGATGTGGTACAGGCAGGTCTTGACACTGGCGCGATGGGCTATGTTCTGAAAACCAGAGCTGAGAGCGATCTGCTGGCCGGAATCGCGGCGGTGCTTGATGGAAGGAAATTTGTCAGCGACGGGTTACTGCCTTGTGAGCCCCTCTGAACCGGCCGATAGGGTAGGCATCCGGCGCGACTCAAGCGCACTCCGATCTGACAAACCCATTCCACCGCTCGCCCCCGTCTTGTGGGAGGATTGACTCGGCGTAGCGGCGCTGGCGAGTTGCGCCAACTCCGCGCCGGGGATCGTAAACCACGAGAAACCACAGTCCAGGCACACCAACACCCTTGGAAATACGAGAACACCGGGCCTATCGAGATGTTGAATGCCGGGGAAATGAACGTTGATCTCGGTAAGGAATTCCGACGGACGGGTGGACGTACACAAAGGACAGTGCATAAGAACACCTTCGCAAACAGATTTTGGCATCCCAGAAATATCCTGTCTGTTCAAAATTGCACAGAAGCATAAATAGGGGAATGGCCTTCGAGGAGATGGAAACAGTCGCGAGAGGCGAAGCTGGCTCCGTGCTACTCGTGGAGCACAATTTCCAGAAGTGAGCTATGAACCAGCAACTCTCCGTTGTAGTCAATGAAACCAAGCTTCCGGAACCGATTCATGAAGAAATTCACTCGTGAGCGAGTGGTGCCGATCATTTCCGCCAAAGTCTCTTGACTGATGTCGGGGATCACAGTCTCGGACGTCGGCTTCTTGCCAAAGCGGGCCAGTATGAGAAGAGCTCTTGCAAGCCGCTTTTCGCTGGAATTAAAGAGTTGATCGACCAGATCTGCTTGCGTGCGGTTGTGACGCTCGACCACGTAAGCCACGAACAAGTCGGAAAAATCGTGTTCTTCGTGGAGGGTTCGTAGCATTTTGCTCCTTTCAATTCTCAGCGCCGCACAACGTGTAATTGCGGTTGCCGTCGCCAAACGGAGACGTTGATCAGATGCAATGCATCCCTCGCCCAAAAAATCCCCTGGGCCGAGCAGTGCGATCGTCGCCTCTCTTCCCTGCTTGGAGACGACGCTGAGTCTCACCCGCCCCTCCTGGATGTAGAACACTGCGTCTGCCCGTTCTCCTTGCGTAAAGATGGCTTGTTTGGGGCGATAGTGATAGACCGACCTGCCAGCTCCAGCGCTGCTTAGAAACTTGCTTGGATCAAAGAATCGGGATGGTTTCTGAAAGCCACGGTTTCGAGGTGGCGACCTGCGAAGCGAGGGCATACAAAGCTCCGGGAAGCCCTAAATAAGGATTCTTCTTCAACTATTTTGCCACATCATTCTCAACAGTTCCACAGGTACGAACCCGTGAAAACGCCGGATGGCTCCGGGGCCGGGAGCCCGGATGGTCGGTCCACCCTTTTGACCCTTAGAGGGCACACAAGGGCGACTGGCAGAATCACGCCATCCTTGAAGGACTACTGTCGTTCATGCCGATCAATCCCCATACCTTCTGAATCATGCCAAACAGAAACGCGGTCGTGAGACCGAACACCAACCATCCGCCGAGGGCCTCGATCGATCCAAGAAGCTGCCAGCGTTCTTCCAAGAAGAGACCAGAATGCCCGTACGTCGTCATCGCGCCGAGCGAGTAGAGCATTGCCGATTTGTAGTCCGATCGGGCGCCAAGAAATTCGTAAGCAAATGCCCAGATTCCCGCCTCAGCCGCGTGCAAGCAAGTCGCGAACAAGGTCATCGTCCCCATCACCAAAACGAATACTGCAAAGGGATCGTGGGGCCGCTGCTTCGCGGTTGTAAACGTCCGCTGGGCCCTCAAGTTCATGAGCCCAAGGCCCAGAACGTGGATCACCACGGTTAAAACAATAAGCGGCAATCCCCATGCCCAATTGAGGCCCCACACCCCAGGCCTGGCACTCTGGAAACATAGAAGGCTGTAGAAAACTATCATCAGGGATCCTTTAATCTCCGCAACCGCCCTCGCCAATCTGGCTCACTTCTGCGGTGGCGCCTGCTCCATCTGCTTCAATTTTTGTTCCAGCATCATCTTCTGTTGTGCTTCGTCAGCGTGGGAAACAGGAATGCGATCTGTAATCGGATGCCCCAGGGAGAATATCCCGCCGAGTATTGGAAAACCATCTGGTTCACGTTCGGGCCGGCTGGATTGGCCGGCATAGGAGAAAACATTGTTCACCAGCGCGCCAAGCGTCCATTTACCGGGCTGCGACAGCACCGCAGCCGATGGTCCAGCGCTCCATTTCCCTGCCCTAAGACAGGATTGGTGGCGGTCGGTAATACCAGCCGTCCGGCAAGCGGCTGAACGTCACCGTTAGATTCATCGCATCCTTGGGATCGTCCAGGTAGAAAGCGATGTGGAAACCGCTGAAGAACGATGTAGCGATCATCCGATCCGATCCGCCTGCCCCATATGGATTCGCTAGCAGTGCAACATGAGTGCATGCTGCTGCCAACTGTCAACTGTGACAGGCATGAGAACCGGAGGCAGCTCCGTTGGGAGGGTTTAACCTGGCTCAACGTTCGACCACGAGGTGCTTCATCGCGGCAAGTCGGAAGGTCAACTCGTGGGCATGGGTGCCGCAATGGATTGAAGTATCGATGCGTCAATTGCCGATGCACCAATTCCCGATATTGGTTTCATCAGAATGTCAGCGCTCACCTACGGCCGGTTCGACGCGGTGGTAACTACGCTGCTCCATCCGTCACCCGGGCTGTATTCCGCCATGGCGTTGGCAACTTCGGCCGTTTTCTCGCCCAGGTCTTTTTGGTAGACGGTCCCGTCCTTGCCGATCACGAAGGACATGATTCCCGAATTCCTGTATTCCACCGGATAAGCGAGAATGGCGAAACCACCGGTCATTTTTCCGTTCGCGATATAGTCCTTCGCGCCGCCCGGCGCTTTGTCTCCTTGTTTAGTCAGGATTCTGAAGTAGTAGCCATTGAAGGGCTGTGGCTTGGCGCCGGCATTCGTGTAGCCCACGGCCTTCGCAAAATCGCCAAGTGGGCCAAGCGGACTCGGAGTTTGGCCCTCCGGCGCATTCCAATACAATCCGTTTTGTTTGCCCTCGTCGCTGACGAACTTTTGCGCGTATTGCTTAGTCTTGTCGCCATCGTGAGGCTGGCTGAAATATTGAGCTTGTGCGTCGGCAGTGGCAGCGCAAGCGGCAATTGCGGTCAACTCGCCCTTGCCGATTCGGCGTGCCAAGATCTCGTCCTTCCCTGCTGCCGTATCGAACAACCACTGGCCGGCTGAATTCTTAGCCAGAGGAATTGGAAATGGATAGTTGTCTGCCCCAATGTAGAGGACATCGGCTCCCGCTTTGATCTCACCCCAGCGGTTCATTTGGCTGTAAGCGGAAACGAACTCCTGCAGGGCATTTTTATCTTTCACGGCATCGCCGGTAAACAGAACTTCCTTGGCGTCCGGACCGAAGATGGCCACCAACGCGCCTTCGTCGCCGGTCTTCGCAGCTTGCAGAAAAGCCGCCCCGGCGTCTGCTGGTGAAGCGAATGTATTTTGCGCGGCGGGCGGATTTTCCGGCTTGCTGCAGGAAGCCAGGGGCATGATCAGCGCGAACAGCGCCACACAGAGCACGAGGCCGACAACTTGAACCTTGACTGTGCAACTATAGCGAGACATACGTTCCTCCAAAATCGGAAGCTTCCCTCTTTCCTTTCTGATCGGGTCCCGGCTCATCAGCGACGAAAGCCACCGCCGCCAAAGCCACCACCGCCACCGAAACGGCCGCCACCGAAGCCGCTGGAACCCATGCTGCCCCAGCCGCGGCCGCTCTCAGCTCTCGAAGACCAACCGCTGGAACCACCAAATCCTCCGGAATGCCCGTTCAAGCCACTGAAGGCGGTCGATCTTCCGCTGCTCGAATTGTCGTGCTGGGCCCAGGAATTGGAGCCCGAGGTGCGGCTGGCGTTTAAGTTCTGAGCATTCTGCCGGTTGACGTTGACGGTATTCCCACTCACATTCTTGTTATAAGTGTTGCCCCCGCCGTGGTAGTTGTTGTTGTAATTGTTTCCGTAGTGATTGTAAGAATTGTTATAGCCGTAGCTGTTGTGATAGCCCCCGTTGTAGTACCCGCCGTGCCAGGCTGAATTTCCGTAGTAGCCTCCGCCGTGATAGATGACGGCCGTGCCGTGCCAGCCGCAGTTCCAGCTGCTATATCCCCACCCGCAACACCCTCCACTCATCATTGCGCCGACCGCGATCCCCGCTCCGAACCCAAGCAGGCCAGCCGCTACCATATCGCCCGTGGAATAAGCCGGGGCGACGTAGCCGGGAACCACGTACGGGTATCCGTAAATTATTGCGGGGTTGTACTCCGGGACATACACCACCTGCGGATTCGCCGACTGTATGACAATCGTCTGGGGCGACTGCTGCACGACCGTAATCTGTGGCGTGGATTTGAGATTGCCCTTGGCTTGGGCCTGTGCGCGCAGCGTCTGGACGGCCGTCATCACATCCGCCGACTGATTGTGATAGGCCTCTCCCAGCGATGAGGTCCACGTGAGATTTGTCGCCATGTTGTCGAGTACGGACGCGAACTGAGTCAGCGCCTTGACGCTTGGATCCCACGTTTGCTTGTCCACGGCTTGCATCAGGGAACTTCCGGTCAGGCTCTTATTCTGCTGTAGCCAGTAATTTGCGATGGCGACCTCATCCGGAAAGGTCGATGCCGCGAGGATCTGGGCGACCAGCGCATCGGGATACAGCGCGATGGGAGCTACCAGCGCCTGGAGCTGGCTCGTGCTCATGGGCGCAGATTCTGTGGGATTCCCAGAATCACCTGCGGGATTGCCTGAGGTTTGGTATCCGTCTGCAAACCGGGGTGAGACCAGGACAAGAAGAGCGGCCAGCACCACCGATAGAATTTTCTTAAATTGTTCTGTGATCATAGAGCGACTCCAAGGCGATAACATTCGCCGGGGATGGTTGTTCGGAGTGGGCTCCGAGCGTTTAGAGCTATGGATTCCGTCCTTCATGGTCAGGGTCCCGGTGAGCACAAAGAGACGACTTAGCGGCACGAGTGGAACTCGTGCCATTCCCAATTCCGTTCCCAAATTGAGTTTTTCCGCAGCCTGCTAAATCTATCTTGAGATGCAGCCGGGTGCGACTGGCAAATATGACAGGATTCGCGAAATTTTTTCAGAACCGCGACGGCGCACGGAAGGTTCCGGGGCTTCTCCTAAATTGCCGATGGATGCAGGGACGCATCGAACACAACCTGGTCGTGCCACCAGAGCCGCTGAAAAAAGCTACGCGCGATGTCGAAGTTCTCTCGCCGCTCTGAGGATGTCAGGATTCTGACCGCAATGTCGCCGATAGTGCGTACGCCATCGATCGCGTCGAAGAGTCGCTTTTCCATTTGTCCGATCGGAAAGAAGAGGTCCTTATAAGTGTGCGTCTGGTTGATCAGTACGCCCGCGGCGCCCGCTGGCAGTCGCTCTTGCACGCAGATCGTGTCCGACATTCGAATGGGCAGGTAGTCGATCCACGCGTCACTGCAAAAGCTAACCTGTTGCGAGGCGGCAGGGCTATCGTCCCGATATGCAACCACGCTGTGGCGGAGCATCGTGCCTCGAAACAGCTCGATGGCGGCATACTGCTCCGAAGGAGAAAGGCGTGCGATGCGATCGGCCTGCGGAATCTTTGCGACCGCTCCGCAGTAAATAGAGTACGGAGCCTGTCTCACCCAGCGACCGAAGGTGAAGCCGCCGTTTCCTAAGAAGCTGAACAGTTGCGGGACTGAGTACGCGCGATCCTGGGGATGCAGCAATGCATCGGCCAGAGCCGCTTCGTTCCGAAAGTCAGGCGCTTGAGCGAGCAGGTTTTGCAAGGGATGTCGAGGAGGCAACGCGGCGAGCGCTTCCATCAGGTCGCGAATGTCGCTATCGGTGGCACGGATCCCGAGTCTCCGGCAGAACTCCTGCAGCATGTAGATGCCGGCACGGCCGTAAGGCGCGTACACCATGAGTTGCATGGCTCCATCCGGCTTGAGAACGTTGCGCAGGGCGCGGAGTCCCGCGTCAGGATCGGCGAGGTGATGAAGGACTCCCGTGCACACGATCTGATCGAAACTCATCTCCAGGTCGCTGACACGTTCCAGCGCTATCTGTCGGATCTGAAGATTGTTTAGGTTATGTTTCTTCTTGAGCTCCTCGGTACGACGTACGCTGGTGGCACTGCAGTCGATGCCGGTTACCTGAGCTCCAGGCCAGCGCATGGCATGCTTGGCTGCCTGCGATGTCCCACAACCGGCGACGAGGATGGACTGGTCTTCTTGATAAGGTCGCCCCGGCCAAAACAGATGAAAATCCGCGCGGCGTTTCTCCCGGTCTTGCCATTGCCGCTGATATTTTTCCAGATTATCGACCGGCGGAGGATACGGATAACGGTCGTAGAAGTCGCGCACTTCGTTGGCAACATCGAAAGAGGGCTCGAGGTGTTCCGCTGGTTGGCTCATGGCAAATCTCGCGTCTCAACCACGACTCCCTGCTTTCCGCTGTGGGGAGAACAAAATCAAATGCTCACGGTGGCGTTCGGGAGACTTTTCAGACTCTATGCAGGATGCTCCGCTTCTCTTTTTTTCTGCCTCTCGAAGTAATAGGCAATGCCCAGGGCAAGAATCAGCGCTGCGATCCCAAATAATGTCAAGCTCGGCACGGCGTTGGGCTCTTCAATAATAACCTTGCGCGCCATGGCGATTAACGCCACTTCCAGCACAACACGCACGTGAATCACGTCTTTTTTGACGTACGCTTTCAGCGTCTCCAGTAATTCCACCCCGATCAGCACCAGGAGAAAATAGCCAAAGATTTCGAGCAGGCCCTGCACTGGAATGAGGAACCGGGGCGGCTTCCATACTTCTTGAGCAATGAGCGCGCCCAAATGTACTGTGGATAGCGTGACAACGACGACGAGCATAAGAGCGAGCGCGAGAACGATCAGCTTCTGAATTGTCGTCAGTAGATTTTCCAAAAGATATCCTTCGTACAAAAACTCCCCGGCAGACTCTAGATCTGCCGGGGAAATCAAACTGCCAACGGTTTAGAGAGAGAATCTTTCAACTTCCTCCGAAGATTGAAACTTACTTGCCGACCAGAACGCCGTGATCTGCTTCGGCCTTCTGCTTGGCTGCCAATGCCGCCGCTGACTTGGCAGCAGCAGCGTGATCCAATTGCGCCATCACGCCGTCGAGGTTGAATGACGCAGCCTTTTGACGCGGTGGGTAATTGATGTAGTTTTGGATTTGCGCCGCTACGACTGCCTGACATTGATAAAGCTGAGGAACGTGATTGATCATCCAATCCCAGTAGATGTTAGAGTTGACATTGGCGCGCTCGAATGGATCGCGTCGCAGATTGAATATATAGGGAAGGCGCAGCTTCACCATCGGCTCCTGCCAAACTGCAGTTGAAGTTGCACGTTGCTCTTCAAACACCAGCTTGTAGTCGCCCACGCGGACCGCCATAACACCGCCATCGTCGCTTACATAGAAGAAGGATTGCCGTGGGCTCTCCTTCACCTGTCCGGTGAGATAGGGCAGTACGTTGATCCCGTCGATATGTACCTTGAACGTCTTGTCCCCGGCTTTGTAACCGGTCAAGAGCTTCTTGCTGACATCGGGATCACCAGCAATTGCGAGCAACGTTGGCAGCATATCCTGGTGGCAAACGATGCCGTTCAGGGTCGAGCCCGCCTTGATCTTGCCGGGCCAACGCACGAAGCACGGAACGCGCCAGGCGCCTTCCCAGTTCGTATCCTTCTGGCTGCGGAACGGCGTATTGGCGCCATCGGGCCAAGTATCGTTCTCAGGGCCATTGTCGGTGGAATACATGACAAAGGTATTGTCGGCGATGCCCAGTTCATCGAGCTTGTCCAACATTTGGCCGATTTGCTCGTCGTGCGTGACCATGCGATCGCTGTAATCGTCCTGACCACTCTTGCCGCGATTCTTGTCGGCGAGGTGAGTCCGGAAGTGCATCGCAGTCGAGTTGTACCAGAGAAAGAACGGCTTGTTCGCCTTGGCGTTCTTCTCCATAAATCCGAGAGCGCCTGCAGTGATCTCTTCGTCGATCGTTTCCATGCGCTTCTTGGTCAGGGGGCCGGTGTCCTTTACCGTCTGCTTGCCTATGCGGCCCCAACGGGGATCCGTCGTCGCGTCATCTTTGTCACTCGCAAAGCTGTGCATCACCCCTCTGGGTCCGAAGGCCTCCAGGAACTTCGGATCCTTGGGATAGTCGGGCAATTCGGGCTCTTCTTCGGCGTTCAGGTGATAGAGATTGCCGAAGAATTCGTCAAATCCATGCACCGTCGGCAGGTACTCATTGCGATCGCCGAGATGGTTTTTGCCGAACTGGCCGGTAGCGTAGCCGAGCGGCTTGAGCAATTCAGCGATTGTGCAGTCCTCCGCCTGCAGCCCGACAGTAGCGCCGGGCATTCCGACTTTGGTCAAGCCAGTGCGGAGCGGGTTCTGGCCGGTGATGAAAGCCGCGCGTCCAGCCGTGCAACTCTGCTGGCCGTAATAGTCGGTAAAGGTGACACCTTCGGTGGCGACACGGTCGATGTTCGGCGTTCGGTAGCCCATCATGCCACGACTGAAGTGGCTGATGTTCCACGTGCCGATATCATCGCCCCAGAGAATTAGGATATTGGGTTGCTTTGTAGCCATGGTTTGTTCCTTCCTTAAGTTTTATTTGCTTTGAAGTACCGGCTTGCGCCGGAAAAGTAAGAGTCAGCATCTGCTAACTCCAAACATGTCGCTCGATTGCGTTCAAAAGCAATCAGGCTGCGCGTTTCCGCAATGGACTTTCGCTGACGTGACTAGCCAACCGCCGCACTGCCAGAGCCATCATGAGACGAGTCGTACCGGTCATCACCATACTGATGCCTACAAGCGTCCCGATCACCCACAATGACCCCAGGGGCCACCGATTCCAGATCATGAAACCCAGAACAAGAGTGACGATTCCATCCAGCAGCACCCATGCTGAGGCGCCACTCTTGCGCGCAGAAAAATAGGCGATCACGTCCGCCACGCCCTCTGCAAACAAGAACGTCCCCAGAACGAGAGTTAAGCCCGCTACTCCCAAAGCTGGGCGAGCGAGCAAGTACACTCCGGCCACGAGGTAAAAGACCGCGACCACGAGCTTCCAAACGATGTGACCGATGCCCTCGGACTGAAACGCGTGGACGACCTGTGCGATCCCAGCGAATAACACCAGCCACCCGATTACGATGGCGATGCCGATTGACGAAGCGATCGGCAACGCGATTGCGAGAACTCCGAAAACGATCAACAACAAAGACAGGACGATCGAGAACCCAGACGCTCGTTTCAGTGCGCCTTCTAGCGTGTCCATCGTTACCTCCTTTATCGAATCTGCAGCGAACCTATTGAACGGAACTACCTCCGCCGAATGATGCCCCGGGCCTTAGTTCGGCGTGAATTGACGTGACGTTTCGATCCGGCGTGACCATGGCGTCGTTTATCCCAGTGAAAGGCGAGAGTGGGGCGCGGTTGCCGTGACAGAAGCGGAATTTTTGACCGCTACCGCAGCTGCAAAGCGCATACGGTCCGCGCTTCTCATCCTCGGCGGCGATCATCGCCATCACTTCGGAACATGGGCGGCCACGCTGCACGAGTTGCCCCATCATCTTCATCGCAGGCTGGGTATGCGTGAAGAACAACTCCAGGCCGGCGCAAAGGTAATTCTGGCCGGGCTCGCCGTCGCGCGAGAGCGCAAACCGATCCTTGGGACAGCCCCCGTTGCAGAGTGGCCTGACCTGACAGTTCTGACACTGCGTCGTCAGCGTGTCGCGCTTGTCATCGCCGAATTTACGTTGTTGCGGAGAGGCAACCAGCTTTACCAGATGCGTCTCATGGATATTGCCAAGTTTGTAGCGCGGTTCGACAAAATGATCGCAGGAATAAACGTCGCCGTTGTATTCCAGTGCCGGGCCATATCCACACGTGGGAGCATGAATGCAGAGCAGGTGACGACCGAAGTAGGCCTCCAGCGTCACGTCGAACATCTGGACAAAAACTTCACCTACGTCGTGACGAAGCCATTCTTCGAAAATATCCACCAGAAACTGGCCGTACTGTTTGCCGCCGACGGAGCGGTTGGTTACCAGGTTTCCGTCCTGGGTATAGAGGAGGCGCTTGCGGCCTGGCTGATCGCTCCAGCCCTGGTTGGCGATATCGATGGTGTCAGCGCTGGCTCGCTCGACGATGGGGATGAACTGTACCCACTTGGCTTCCATCTCGTCGCGGAAAAAGCGATAGACGGTGCGGCCGTGGTGTTCGTTGGCGGCGCTGACGGTGCACAATATGTTGAAGTCAACCCCATGCTTGCGCAGGTAGCTCCAGCCGTGCATCACCTTGTCGAAAGTGCCACGTTTCCCGCGGTCGAGACGGTACGTGTCATGGATTTCGCGCGGACCATCGACACTGAGGCCAACCAGGAAATTGTGCTCTTTGAAGAAAGCGCACCACTCGTCGTCGAGAAGAATGCCGTTGGTCTGAAAGGTGTGCTCGATGGTCTGTTCAGGCCGACGGTACTTTTCGACGAGTTCGATCGAGCGCCGGAAGAACTCGACCTTCATGAGGGTCGGTTCTCCGCCCTGCCACGCCACGGTCACCGTGGGGGTCCGGTGCGCCTCCAGCAACTGGCGAATGTAAGCTTCAAGCGTCGCTTCCGACATCCGGCTCTTTTCGTTCGGATAGAGGGCTTCCTTCGACAAGAAGAAGCAATAGGTGCAATCGATGTTGCAAGTCGATCCACTCGGCTTCGCGAGCAAGTGAAAACCTGGAGGTGACTGGGCCGGCCAGGTATCATCATTGATTGGAACCATTTGCGCACCACCTTCTTAACGCTCTGGAGTCGATCGCGAGCCGATAACGGCGCTTCCACACATTAGGCCTGCTCTCGCTGTAGCGTAACTGTCAAAAAATACAGGGCACGACTGCTTCGAGCCCGCACGCGAACACGGTTGGAACAGATGGAAACACGGCGTCCTTTGAACTGCGTATTCCTAGCGCCAGTACCCTTTGTGAAACACCCACGTGCTTCCTGTGTGGACATAGCGGGGTTGTACCCAAACCATGCCGCCCCGTGGCGGACGGACCCAATGACCAGCGACCCACACATAGCCGTTGCCGGTCCAACGCTGATATCCGCCGACCCAGACGTATCCAGGCCCGGGAGCGACTCCAACTACGCCGACTCGGACTGGCGGAGGCGGAGCAATACGAATTACTGTAGTCTGCGCGGCTCCGATGACTGCACCGAACAGCAAGATTCCGCAAAGAGTGGCGCGAGTGAAAGACACGGGGACCTCCGAGTGAGAACCTATGATTGGTGGGGCATTGGATGAGAATAGGTTCGCTGGCAGCCTTGGTGAACTGGCAAAACTTACAGGAGGTGGTACAGATCGACGGAACCAGTTCGTTTCAGTGGTAAAAGTATGCCGCCACAAGCGCGCTGGCCGTGAACACCGCCAGTAGCCACAACGCTGCGATGAAGCCAAAAGCAAAGCGGGCAAATCCCGAGCTGACTTCCTCTCTCTTTCGGAGTTCGGCTGCATCGGCACGGTCGCGACATTCCTGAAGCACCTCTGGAGGGGTCAGCCGTTGAATCGCCTTGGCTCCCACGTACAGCACCAGAAAATCGTCAAGAAATCCGACCACGGGAAGGAAGCTGGGGATGAGTTGAACCGGACTGAGCAGGTAAGCCGCGCTACAAGCGGCGATAGCTTTTGTATACCAGCGGGTGCGAGGATGTCTGAATACAAAATAAAAGACATACGCTTCTTTGTGGACTCGTTGCGCCGTTTGTCTCCAGTTCATAAGAAACTCGGTCTCGCGCTCTACCGTATCGACGGCTGATTCGGACCCGCCATTGGGGCAGCCTTCCCTAGGCTACGAGCCACTTTGTAGGGCGACAACTGCCAAATCTGACAGCGGACGGTAGGTCTGCAAGTTCGCGGGTTCTCCAAGCTCGGCGGCGCAAAAAGCCTGTCAGTTTTGCCAGTCGGCCAGGCGCTCATAACCCTGTAGCCTTCAATTTGGCCGCGCTTCGGTTCCATACGAACGCTAGCCGGCATTTTTGAAAGGATTCCCTATGCGAACAGATTCGACCGGCGCTTCCTCGTCAACCCTGACTATGCCCCGAACCCCTGGCGTCGTGTTACTCGCTCGTGGATTAAAGATGTTGAGTTCACAGCTGATTCGTGCGGCGAAGAGTTTCTCCAAGGCGTGACATTTCGGGGATGAGTCCGCGGGCTTTCCCGAGCGGACAAACAACACTCCCTTCCGGTTAGAAAGGTCCGTGCCGCAGCAGAACACCATAGAACGTAATCAGTCCAATGAGGATGACAGCAAGCGCCACCACGAAGGAAATGGACAACACGCGGCGCTTGTGGGATGCCCCAATTTCGTGAAGGAAATTCCAGTGCTGCCAAGCCGCAGCCGATAAAGCCAGCGTTCCGAGGGCAATCAAGCTCATTCCCAGATTACGCGGCGCCTGTGGCCGACGGATGTTGCCTGCTGCAATTTCTTCGGGCAGGTATTGAAAGAATTTGTAGATGGAGAAACCGAATCCGATCATCGAAAGCGCAGTTCGGATCCAAGCCATCAGCGTTCTTTCCGCCGCGATCAACGTCCGCTCAAAAGCCAGATCGGTGCGCTCTTCGGCAAGGACTGTTCCTCTGTCCAGTGGCGGCGTCTCGAGTGGGCTCATCCGCAATCCCTCAAACAGCGGTCTTATGCTGAACGGTAGTCTTCTCGGGGGTTGTGCTTTTCTCCGAAGGAATGGGCGCAAGCCCCTTCCGGCGCGCTATACGCGTAACCAGTCCCCGCAAGATTAGATAAGGCACGATCGCCAGGATGAAGGCGACGATGACCATTTCACCGGGATACACAAAATGCATGACGATGATCTGATACACGGCGTCCAGCACGAGCGCAAGAATGAACACTCTACCAACACCCTTCCAGCCGTCCTTGAGCATCTCGACACGTTGGGCGGGATCTGAGAGCAGGCACCAGAAATAGGGTGACTTGCCCGCCTTAGCGTCGGCCAATCCCGAGCGGATCGCAAAGAACGCTGCCATGCAGGGCTGGAGCACCAATCTGAACTTCATCGGTCCGCTGACGCGGGCGAGCAATTGTGTTCCTACCCGGATCCACATGTTGTCCATAACATCTCCTTCAAGTGACCGGCCCGCAGCGGCCGACTTACCGAAAACAACGACTTTTTCAGAGTCCACTCACTTTGCGCGAGCCCGGGACGGCAGACTTCGGGGACAAAGGCACAATGTCGGGTCCCTCGGCCGGAGCATCGAGCGGCACGATCGACGGCCAATGCTCCCGCACCGCAAACACCCGGAAAGTAAACGCAACCAGCACCGAAATCAGGGTGACTGGGAAGAAATGAGGGCTGGCCTTGGTGGCCTCAGCGAGCAGCGCGTAGACAGTACTCGCCAGGAGTGCCGCGGCTACCAACTGCTGCGACGGCCGCACCACCTCTGGGGTGACACCAGAGAACACGTCAATGAGCACTCCACCGGCCGTCGTCGCGATCAGTCCGATCAGGATTGCGGCGGTAATCCCAAGGTTATGTTCGAGGGCCTTATGCGCTCCCAGGATGGCAAACCAGGGCAGCGAAAAGGACTTGAAGTAGGCGAGGACCCTAGTGCGAAACGCCTCTTCTTTTGAGTAGGCCCATTTATAAATCGCCAGTCCCAACAAGCCCATCAGAAGGCACACGAGCGGATAGTAAGGATCCTTAAGAGGCGAAGGAACGTCATTCAGCAGAATGTCGCGCGTGACTCCGCCGCCGATACCACCGAAAAAAGCCATGATCAGCAGTCCCGCGGCGGTGTATCCGCGGTTGTGGGACGGTTGGCGGGCGACCAAGATCCCATACAGGGCGTTGATGCCAGCCGAGAACATGTCGACTTGGGGAAAGCTCGGCAGATTCATTTCAGGTCTCTCCTTAAAGCAGCGCGCCGGAGCCTGTAAAGCCCAGCGGCCATGACGGCAAAATTTCCAGTTCGCTGCGGACTAACGAAACTGTTCGATCTCAGGTTGCAGGCGGAGCTTCGACGGCCCACTGGGCCGGCTTAGTAGGACTTGCGACGGACCCAGGAACCCCTTTTCTTTCCTCATCCTGATTGGAGGGCTCACTCTTGACCGCCGACGCGGCAGCTTGCCACGGCCAATGGCCTTCGAGTTCGACCACCAACGACCAACTGAGGAAGGTTCGAACCACGACCAGCGCTCCGAGTATTTCCATTCCCTTCGCGGTCAGATCGAGCAAGACCTTGCGAATGACATCCGCCGCGACCAAGAGCTCGAACGACAGCAGGAGTGAACGGCCAAGCAGTTCCTAGTACGCGCGATACGGGCCTGCGACTCGTCTCGACAATTGCAGAAGATAACGCAGGGAACCAAAGACGATTGAGACGGCGATAATGATTACCGCCAGCGCCTGGATTCCCTGCGACGACAACTCGACCCATTCGCGCATGCTACTCATGTCTCGACAACGCCGAACTGCTTCGTCTTCGCGTCACCGCAGCAGAAGCAGAAATCAGCAATGGCAGTCGAGTTCGCTCCCCGCATTCTCACCATCAGCGTAAAGGACTTCAGGCGCGTTCAATTAGCGACGAACTCGTGCGAGGCATCCGACGCCGACCACTCACGTGCAGAGTAGGAGCGCCTGCGTTCGGCCACAACTGTCACATCTGACAGGGGCCCTAACCATCTCAAGGCGCCCTTCAACCGAGTTGCGGAAATATCTCGGGATAGTCCGCTCCGCCGACCGGGCCGTATGGCTCGTTCTTCAATGGACTGCCCAGAGGTCGAGTCGGACAACTCCAGGCGAGATTCGTTTTCTAAGCCTGGACTGAATGGCTACGGAGAGAACTCAAAGAGGATGATCTTATCCATCGCAGCTTCTTTGGATTTCCAGATTTCAACGAACGGGCCCGAGGGAACATTGATCAGAATCCACACGTGGGATCGGTTTGGGCACTAACCGTAGGCACTGGCTGAAGCCGGTAGCCTCCGAATCCTCCACGACAAACGAGGGACGGAATGTATGGAAAAGACTGCGAACCTGCACGAATTGGACGCGTGATTAGCCCAACCAACCTACTCATTTAGCCGTCAGCAGATTGCGGATCTTCTGGACCGCGAGGGGAATTTCAGTCACATCGGTGCTGCCGAAACCCAAGATGAAGCCAAGTCGTCGCACAGTGCCGATGTAAGAGGTCGAGAGGGGCCACAACCAAAGGTTCTGGCGGGCTGCGCGTTCGGCAATGTCCACGTCGCGGCCTCCATCGTTCAGCATCACAGCCAGATGCATGCCTGCTTCGCCGCCGAATACCTCGACCATGCTGCCAATCTCTTTCTTGATGGTGTCCAACAAAACACTCGCTCGCTCTCCATAGAGCACGCGCATCCTTCGAATGTGGCGCGCAAAGTGTCCTTCTCGGATGAAGTCGGTCAGCACCTCCTGATAGAAGGTGGACGGGGCGAGGTCGATGGCACGCCGGACATCACGACAACGATCGACCAAGTCGGGTGGGATCACGAGATAACCGAGACGAAGTGAGGGAAACAAGACCTTGCTGAAGGTCCCGATGTAGATCACGCGGGAATTGGTGTCCAGTCCTTGCAAGGACGCGATGGGCATGCTTCCGTAGCGATACTCACTGTCATAGTCGTCCTCAATAATCCATGCTCCAGAACTTTCTGCCCAGTCGAGCAATTGCAGCCGCCGCGACGCGCTCATTGTCACACCTAACGGATACTGGTGAGAAGGAGTGACCAGCGCAGCCCTAGCCCTGCGTCCTCGCCGGATGCCGGCACTCACATCCATGCCTTCCTCATCCACCCGGACTGGCACAAGGTGACATCCCGCGAGTGCAAGCACTTCCCGGGCCAAACCATACCCCGGCTCCTCGACCCAGACCCGGCTTCCCGGGTCGAGCAACACCCGTGTCGAGATTTCCAAAGCCTGTTGGGAACCGCTTACGATCATGACCTGCTCGGCATCGCAGCGCAGTGATCGCGCAGTTCTCAGATAGGAAGCGATCGTTTCTCGCAGAGACAAGGAACCAGCCGGACTACCATAGTGAGATGATCTCGGATCCATTGTTCGGCAATGGCGTGTCACGAGAGCCGACCAGATTTGATGCGGAAACTGATCCCACGCCACCTGCCCCACGCCGAACGCTCCGAGCGTAAGCAGCCACGGCGGTCTTTCCACGTTATAGCGAAGCGCCGAACATCGTCGTGCTACCAGTCGAAGACCAGACCGAGAGGGGTTTGGTCGCGTCCCCTGTGGGACGCTGGGCGTGAGTTGGTCCGGAATAGAGTTAGATACGACCGTACCAGCGCCGACTCGGCTCTCGAAGTATCCTTCCGCGAGTAGCTGGGAATACGCATTCAGTACTGGAAACCGTGACACGCCCAACTCGATCGCAAGCACTCGGGTCGAGGGAATTCGCTGGCCAGGACGCAGGCTGCCGGCGATGATTGCCGCGCGATACGAATCGTAGATTTGGCGGTGCAAGGCTTTCCCGGCCTGCCGGTTGATTGAGATTACGGGCACAATTCCCGAAGCAACTCTTTTCATTTGCGCCGGATCATAATGGCTATGTCCAAGTCCGGTCAAGTGGGTATTGCGTCCGACCATTTTGCGCGTCAAGATAACATTCACAAGGCGCGTTTCTCCGGCGGCAGGGAGTGAACCGCGCTCGTAGTGATGACAGGGCCGGGCGCAGAAAACCAATATCCGGCCCGCTCATTTCGCGGACTGGTGTGGACATTGAAATGGATCTCACGTTACAACCCGACTCGCTCGCAGCATCCGCAGATCAAATAGCAGGCTTGATTGGTGGATTCCCAAATTTGCGCGATCTTGCCAAGCGGGGGTACCCGCGGATTGCGATCAAGGCCAAGGGGCGTATCCTGTTTATCAGCCTCGGCGACGTCGTCGCGGTTCGAGCCGAAGGTAACTACGTATCGCTCGAGCGCGATTCAAGCTCGTTCCTGCTGCGTGGAACGATCTCTGCCGTGGCAGCAAAGCTTGAACCGTACGGCTTCATTCGGATTCATCGTTCTGCGCTGGTGAATCCCTCGTTCGTCGAAGAGATCCGGCCGTATTCGACGGGGGAGTACGGTCTCCGCCTCCGCGGCGGCAAGGAATATACCGTCACTCGTACCTACAAGAAAAATCTCAAGTCGCTCGCCGAGTTTTGGATTGGCGTGAACGCGTTCGCCTCGGACCAGCAGCGCTGACCGGGTTCGAAATTCGATCCCTTCAAGCGCACCGGCCCGAAACCGAAGTCCTGTCGCTGACAAGCTGCTTGAACACCGCTTTCCAGCCCCTCCTTGGTTTACAATACTCAGTACTTCCAAGCAATTATCTTCATTTGTATCCAGGAGGAAATCTATGAAGCTCACCCCGGGCAAACTTGCCGGTCTCAAGAAAGTCTCCAACGAACGCGGCATCATCGCCGCCGCTGCGATGGACCAGCGCGGCTCTTTGCAGAAATCTCTGGCCAAGGAAAAAGGCGGGGAAGTTACCGACGCCATGATGGAAGAGTTCAAGACGCTGGTCACGGAAGTTCTCACACCGCATGCGACCGCCATTCTCCTCGACCCTGAGTGGGGACTACCTGCCTCGAAGCACCGCGCCAAGAATGCCGGACTGCTGCTCGCCTATGAAAAGACCGGATACGACAAGACCGGTCCTGGCCGCCTGCCCGACCTGCTCGATGTTTGGTCGGCGCGGCGCCTGAAAGAAGCCGGTGCCGACTGCGTCAAGATTCTGCTGTACTACACTCCCGACGATCCCAAGCATGTCAACGACATCAAGCACGCCTGGGTTGAGCGCATCGGCGACGAATGCCGCGCTAACGATATCCCCTACTTCCTGGAGTTCGTCGGCTACGAAGAAGGCGCCGACGAGAAGGGTCTCGAGTACGCCAGGAAGAAACCGCACATCGTCACCGAGAGCATGCGCGAGTTCAGCAAAGACCGCTATGGCGTCGATGTGTTAAAGGTCGAAGTGCCCGTAAACATGAAGTTCGTCGAAGGCGTGAAGTGCTTCGGCGGAACGAAGGCTTACACCAAGAAAGAAGCCATCGACCTGTTCCACCAAGCCGCGAACGTCGCGACCAAGCCGTTCATTTATTTGTCGGCGGGCGTCAGCAACGCGGAGTTCAGCGAGACGCTGGAACTTGCTGGAGAATCCGGTGTGAAGTTCAACGGCGTCCTCTGCGGGCGCGCCACCTGGAAAGACGGCATTCCGATCTACGCCAAGCATGGCGCAGCCGCCTTCCGCAAATGGCTCGAAACCGAAGGCGTAAAGAACATCCATAATGTTAACGACAAGCTGAAAGCCGCGACCAGCTGGCACTCGATCTACGGTGTGGAGCTGGTTCACGCGTAAGGCTGACTTTGGAAGTGTGGCGCGGGCGCCCTCGCCCGCGCTTTTTTGTTCTAATTAAGTTCAGCGAGTTCATGTCACATTGAAACCAAATATCCTTGTCTCTTGGAGCAGCGGCAAAGATAGTGCCTGGAGCCTCCACGTGCTTCGTCAGCGCGGCGACGTAGAAGTGGCCGGTTTGCTCACCACGATCAATACCCACTTCCAGCGAGTGGCCATGCACGGCACACGCCACGCCTTGCTGAAAGCACAGGCCGAGGCCGCTCGGCTGCCGCTCTGGGAAGTTCCCCTGCCCTGGCCCTGCAGCAACGAAGTCTACGAATCAGCGATGTCGACCGCCTGTGCCGCCGCTGTTCAACAAGGCATCTCCGCCATCGCTTTCGGCGATCTTTTTTTGGAGGGCGTTCGTCGCTATCGTGAAGACCGCCTGCGCGGCACTGGACTCGAACCCATCTTTCCGCTCTGGGGACGTAACACTCGCAAACTTGCATCAGAAATGCTCGCCGGCGGCCTACGCGCCCGCATCGTTTGCGTCGATCCTTCAAAGCTTTCTCGTGATTTTGTAGGCCGCGATCTTGATGAAGACGTGCTGAACCGCCTTCCCGCGGGTGTAGATCCTTGCGGCGAGAATGGTGAGTTTCACACCTTCGCCTACGCCGGGCCGATGTTTTACAAGCCGATTCCAATCACGGACGGTGAAGTTGTGACCCGAGACGGCTTTCATTACGCTGATGTTCTGCCCGAATCCGAGATGGCAATACCGAACCGCGAGCGTTAGCCACCGGAATTAAACTAACAGCGGAGGAACCTGCTATGTCTTCTACCACCGCTCTTATCACCGGCGCCTCTGGCGGCATCGGATACGAACTGGCCAAGCTCTTCGCCCGCGATCATCACAATCTGGTACTCGTTGCTCGCAGCGCCGACAAACTCGCGAAAGTCGCCACCGAACTGCAGGCTCACGGCGTCACGATCAAGACGATCGCCCTTGACCTCACCCAGCCGCGAGCGCCCAGGTTTCTCTTCGATCAGCTCCGGATCGAAGGGATTGACGTAGACATCATCATCAATAACGCGGGATTTGGCGCCTTCGGCGAATTCGCCCAAATGCCAGAACAAGAAATTCAGGGCCAGATCGATCTCAACATCAGCGCGCTGACGGCACTGACCCGTCTCTTTCTGCCAGCCATGGTGCAGCGCCGGAGCGGCCGCATCATGAATGTCGCGTCCACCGCCGGCTTTCAACCCGGCCCTTTCCTGGCTGTCTACTATGCGACCAAGGCCTACGTGATTTCCTTCTCCGAAGCGATCGCCAATGAACTGCGCCACTCCGGCGTCACGGTGACCTGCTTCTGTCCCGGAGCAACGCACACCGGCTTCGCCCAGCGGTCGGGCACTGAGAAGTCGCGCCTGTTCAAACAACTCGGCGCGATGAGCGCCGAGAGGGTCGCCCTCGACGGCTACCGCGCGATCATGGAAGGCCGCACCTTGGTGATCTCGGGGACACACAACTGGCTGGTGGCGGAATCCACCCGCTTCGCCCCGCGCAAGGTAGTCGCCGCCATCTCCCGCTGGGTAGCGGAAAAAGTCGATTAGCCGCGCCAAAAGCATGGGTCTGCGGTAAAAGCTTTTTGTTGTACTCTAAACCCGGAAGCCGATAGCCGGAAACCCGAAGGCGAAGCCTATGCCCACACTCATCCCCCAGCCGACCCGCATTCAAGCCGCCGGCAACAAACCCAAACTCATCGATGAATACGTCGGACGGGCGAACTCGAAGACATCCGCAGCCAGCGTTGCCCACATGCGCAGCCCGCAAGGATGGCTCGAACCCGGCCAGACTCCGGAATTCGACGAGTTCACAATCGTATTGAAAGGGCTGCTGCGGGTCGAACACAAGGGCGGGATACTCGACGTCGCTGCCGGACAGGCTGTGGTTACTCACGCGGGAGAATGGGTACGCTACTCCACGCCACAGGAGGACGGCGCCGAATATATCGCTGTCTGCCTGCCGGCATTCTCCATGGAAACCGTGCATCGAGACAGATAGAGACTCGCGAGTAACTCCGGTTCGCGGCCTTGAGAACTTGGCTTAGGAGTGATCCGTCCCTAGTCGAATCGCTCTGCTCTCTACAAATGCGAGCTTGACGCGGCCCCCTATTCCCACTCGATCGTCCCCGGCGGCTTTGATGTGATGTCGTAGACGACCCGATTCACGCCCTTCACTTCATTCACGATGCGCGTGGAGATGGTCTTCAGTACTTCGTGAGGCAAAGGGACCCAATCAGCGGTCATGCCGTCTTCAGAGTTCACGGCGCGGATGGCGCAAGTGTAGGCATACGTCCGCATGTCGCCCATGACGCCGACCGACATCACCGGAAGCAATACCGCGAACGATTGCCATATCTTGTTGTAGAGGCCAGCCTCTTTGATCTCGCTCACCACGATGTCGTCGCATTCGCGCAACAGAGCCAGACGCTGGGGAGTGACTTCTCCCAGCACTCTCACGGCGAGGCCGGGACCGGGGAACGGTTGCCGCTGCAGAATCTCTTCCGGCATGCCGAGATCGCGGCCGATCTTGCGGACTTCGTCCTTAAACAAATCTTTCAGCGGCTCGATCAGCTTGAGCTTCATCTTCTCCGGCAGTCCACCGACGTTGTGATGCGACTTGATGACCTGCGACGGACCACGCACCGACCGCGACTCGATCACATCGGGATAGAGAGTGCCCTGCACCAGCCACTTGACCTTACCCTCGTTCTTCTCGATGCGGCGGGCTTCTTTCTCGAACACTTTGATGAACTCGTTGCCGATAATCTTTCGTTTCTTCTCAGGATCGCTCACGCCTGTGAGTTTCCCGAGAAAGCGATTAGTGGCGTCGACGGCATCCAGATGCAGGTTGAGCTTGTCACGCAGCACCTTCTGCACTTTCTCGAATTCATTCTTGCGCAGCACTCCATTGTTGACGAACACACATGTCAACCGGGACTTGCCTTTGGCATCCCGCAGGGCCCGGTCGACCAAGACCGCTGCCACCGACGAATCCACGCCGCCTGACAGCGCACAAATAGCGCGTCCGCTACCCACTTGCTCCTTCACTTGCTCGATGGTCGAATCAATAAACCGCTGCGGAGTCCAAGTCGGTTTCGCGCCGCAGATCTGAAAGATGAAATTTCGCAGGATCTGCGTGCCCTGCGGAGTGTGGTGAACTTCCGGATGGAACTGCACCGCGTACCACTTCTTGGCAGTGTTCTGGATACCCGCCACGGCGTAGTGAGTCTTGGCCATCAACTCGAAGCCCGGCGGCAGTTCGAGCGCTTCATCGCCATGCGACATCCAGACCGCAAGCTTCTTGGCGAGCCCCTGAAACAACACAGAATCCGAGACAATATCGATTTCGGCCGATCCGTACTCGCGCTTGTCAGCGGGGCGCACTTTACCGCCGAGCGTATGCACCATGAACTGCAATCCATAGCAGATGCCGAGCACGGGCAGGCCCAACTCGAACACGCGCGCATCCGCGGGCGGAGCGTCTTTGTCGTAAACCGACCAAGGCGCGCCCGAGAGGATGATCCCGACGGGCGCATAGCTCTTGACTTCGTCGAGCTTCGCCGTGCAGGGCAATACGACGGAAAAAACATTCTGCTCGCGGATGCGGCGCGCGATGAGCTGGGTATATTGCGCGCCAAAGTCGAGGATAACGATACTCTGGCCGACTGAAATTTGGTTTTTAGGGGATCGGGTTTCCACGAGTGAGTTTCTCAAATTCGGGGAGACAGTGTAAAGAGTCCGCCCATAGACCTTAGACCCTGCACTTCAGATTGGGGACTCGGTTGGGGTTCCCGGAGTGCGATCTGGCGCTCTAGCTCGGTGTAGTAAGAGTCGGCACGTCGCTCAGGATCAGTTCGTAACGGTCGATCGTAGTCTGAATCGGCTGCGCCGGCACTGTTGGCGGAAGCGGCTTTGGTGGGGGCGGCAAGGGAGCCAACAATGCTTTGGGTATCTCGGCGATGCCGACATAGCCCGCAAGACGCGCCATATAAAGCCAATCGGCCAACACGAAATAAATCAGGGTTACGAAAATCATCCCCAAAATGACCAACCGCCAGGGTACGACTCCCGCGAAACCCAGTAGCATCGAGACAACGGTCGTCGCCCCGACGAATACAATCACGTGAGCCAGGCCCGTCCAGATGCTGACGGCAAAGACCGGACTGGTACGCTCGCGGCAGAACGCCACCGCGGAGGTAATCGCGTCCACTGCGTCTTCACCGTTGCGAACTGCAAACATGCCCGCGAGCGACAGCAGCCAGTTCAGCGCCCACCACGTCAAGCAGGCCAAGCCCGCAAGGGGAAGAAACAGCACAAAAGCCAGCCCGGGTTGCGGATCGGCATCAGGTGAGGCAAAGCCAGCCAGGATCGTCGCGCCCACAAGCCCCAACGCTGCGGCCAGCGTAAGAGCCGCACGCAAGAAGTTGAGCTTCAGCAGCGCCATGAGTGACGCGCTGCCTGAGGATTTCCTTGTAGCCTCGCGGTCAGCATCAACCGAGCCATAAACAGGTTTGTGGAAGTACTCGAGCAATTCGCGCACCGTCGCCATCCGGCCCACCGACGCTGACACGATCCAGAGGACGGTAAGCAGCAACGCCGCGAGCATCGCGGCGCCCACGGCACGATTCAGGCTTCCTCGCAGGATGTGCGCGACGGCTTCGCTGACCAGATACGGATGTCGCGTCCGCAGAAAAAGCAGTTCACCGTTAGTAACCGGGAGCGTACCGAGGAATTCGAACAGGCCGAACAGGAACAACGTGGCCGCGGTACCACCGGCAATCCAGCGCCACATGATTTCCGCAAACGTAAGCGAGGGGCGTCGAAACGCAGCGCGAAAACCTTCAGCGGTGGGGGAAATTGCCATGTTTGCTCAGGATAACTCATTCCCCGCCATCCATCCTCATCCAGTGTCATCCTGAGCGGAGTCGAAGGATCCCTACCAGCCGACTGTATACCCGCGAATCGTATGGAATTCTGCCTTTATGACAATCGGATCCTAATCGTGAGAATGATAATGGCGCTTACTTCTCAGCTTGCAGGGATCCTTCGACTGCGAGGCTGCTTCGCATTCGCGAAGCAGCCACTTCGCTCAGAATGACAAGTGGGAATGGGGCCAGCAAGCAGCCGAGGTCACTTCACCACGATGTTGGCCAGCTTGCCGGGAACGTAGATTTTTTTCACGATCTGCTTCCCCGCAATCGCCGCCCGCACCTTCTCGTCCGCAAGCGCGCCTTCGAGAACCGCTTCTTCCGTGGCGTCAGCGGGCACGACAATCCGGCTGCGCAGCTTGCCATTGATCTGTACGGGAATTTCCAGTTCCTCTTCTTTGGCCAGTTCGGCGTCGTACTTCGGCCAGGGGGTCTTGAGCAGGCCGCCCTTCTCGCCAAGCATCTCCCACATTTCGTGCGCCAGGTAGGGCGCGAAAGGGGCAAGCAGAAGCACCAGGCTGCGCTGCACTTCCGCCAGCAAGGCCGTGTGGACCGCAGATCCATTGCCGCCATTTGCACCGCCCGACGCCCGCGCCACGCTCTCTTCGTAGGCGTATAACACGTTCACCAACTCCATAATGGCAGAGATGCACGTGTTAAAGTGCCACCGGCCCTGGAAGTCGTCGCTTACACGCTTAATGGTCTGGTGCAGCTTGCGCTGGACGGCGCGCTCTGCGGCTGGCAACTGCGAAGGCAAGGGCCTGCGCCATTCAGGATGTTCGGGGTGCGCATTGCGCACGACGAACCGATACACGCGCCCCAGGAATCGCTGAATGCCCTCGATGCCGGAATCCTGCCAGTCGAGATCGCGGTCGGGCGGCGCGGCAAACAAACTGTAAAGACGCGCCGCGTCGGCGCCATAGCGCGCAACCATCTCGTCTGGCGAGACTACGTTGCCCAAGCTCTTCGACATCTTCGCGCCGTCTTTAATCACCATTCCCTGCGTGAACAGACGATCCGCCGGTTCGTCGTTGGTGATCATGCCGAGGTCGCGCATGAACTTCGTCCAGAAGCGCGAATAGATCAAATGTAAGATCGCATGCTCGACGCCGCCGATGTACTGATCAATCGGGAACCAGTATTGCGCCGTTTTCCCGTCGAAAGGAGCGCGATCGTTGCGCGCATCGGTGTAGCGATAGAAATACCAGGACGAGTCGACGAACGTGTCCATGGTATCGGTCTCGCGGCGCGCCGGGCCGCCGCATTTTGGGCACGTTGCGTTGACGAATTCCGGCACTCGTCCCAGAGGCGAACCGCCCGTGAGCGTGATGTCAACCTTCTCCGGGAGGATTACCGGCAAATCTTTTTCGGGTACTGCGACGATGCCGTCCTTCTCGCAATAGAGCATCGGGATCGGCGTGCCCCAATAGCGCTGTCGCGAAATTCCCCAATCTTTCAGACGATAGGTGACCGTCGCTTTCCCGAACTTATTCTCCTCCGCGTAGGCGGACATGATTTTGATGGCCTCGTCGCAGGACAGCGTGTTGTATCGCCCCGAGTTGACCAGCATGCCCTCATGCCCCACGAACGGAAGCACCGGCTCGGCCACGGTCTCTTCCGGATCGCCCGACATCGGCAAGATCACCAGGCGAATTTCAAGCTGGTACTTCTTGGCGAACTCATAGTCGCGCTCGTCGTGCGCGGGCACGCTCATGATCGCGCCCGTGCCGTAGTCCATCAAAATATAGTTCGCGACCCACACCGGCACTCGCTCGCTGTTAAAAGGATTGATGGCATAGCGTCCGGTGAAAACGCCGTGCTTCTCGATCTCGCCAATGTCGCCTTTTTCCCTGGCCTGACGCTGCTCGCCAATCAACTGGACCACTTTGGCTCGCAAATCCGGATTTTCCGCCGCGAGGTCCTTGACGATGGGATGTTCGGGAGCAAGCTGCACCGAAGTCGCGCCGAAGATCGTGTCCACGCGCGTGGTAAACACCGGAATTGTCGATCCCGCGGGACCAAAGCCTTTGTGGTTCTCCGCGTAGTCGAGCTTGAAGTCCACCAAGGTGCCTTCACTGCGCCCGATCCAGTTGCGCTGCATGGTGCGCACTTTTTCCGGCCAGCCTTGCAGCTTGTCCAAACCACTCAACAACTCGTCGGCATATTTTGTCGTCCGCACGAACCACTGCTCCAGTTCGCGCTGTTCGACCAAGGTATCTTCATGCCGCCAGCAGCAGCCATTTGACAGGACCTGCTCGTTCGCCAACACCGTGGCACACTTGGGGCACCAGTTGACCTTACTCTTCTTGCGGTAAGCCAATCCTCGCTCGAAGAGCTTGAGGAAGAACCATTGGTTCCACCGATAGTATTCCGGCAGGCAGGTTGTAACCTCGCGTGCCCAGTCATAGGCGAACCCGAGGCGCTTCATCTGCGCCTTCATGTTGGCAATGTTGCGCAGCGTCCACTCGCGGGGCGGCGTGTTGTTCTGAATCGCGGCATTCTCCGCTGGCAAGCCGAACGAATCCCAGCCCATGGGATGGAGCACGTTATACCCGTTCATCCACATGTAGCGAGCAAGAGCATCGCCGATCGAGTAATTGCGCACGTGCCCCATGTGCAGCGCGCCTGACGGATAAGGCAGCATCTCGAGGACGTAGTATTTCTTTTTCGCTGAATCGGGCTCGGCCGCATAAAGCGCGGTATTCGCCTGCCAGCGCTCGTTCCACTTGGTCTCGACGCGCTGAGCGTCATAGCGTTCGTCGTTTGGACGCGGCGCGGGGACCTCGGATTCAGATCCGTTGGTCATGACGTTAGCGGTTTTCTCTTCGATCGCCATAGCGGGAAGCTATCGGTAAATAGTCCTTTATTTTACACGTCGGACAGCGAAGTCCGGGGCTCGCCGCCACCAACCGCCTTATTTTCCGGGTCAGCCAACAGTATTCACCAGGGTTCCAATCGGAGGAATCGTGATCCGAACTTCATCGCCCGGCTTCAAGGTAAACGAATCCGGAGGCACAACGCCGGTGCCAGTCAGAAGAAAGCACCCGTGCGGAAAACTGTTGTTGCGATAGAGATACTGAACCAGTTCCTCCGGCTTCCGCTTCATTTCTTTGAGTGTGGTCGAGCCGTAAAATGCCACCACGCCACCCCGACGAATCTCGAGGACAATTGCCGTTGCCGCGGACAACGGCTCATCCGCGATCAACAGGCAAGGCCCCAGCGCGCAACTGCGGTCATACACTTTGGCCTGCGGAAGATACAGAGGATTCTCGCCTTCGATGTCTCTCGAACTCATGTCATTGCCGATCGTGTAGCCAGCGATCTTTCCGCTAGGCGTAACCAACAACGTGAGTTCGGGCTCCGGTACCGACCACGCCGCATCGTCACGGATCGCAACCTTCGCTCCCGGTCCGACCACCCGATGAGCGGCGGATTTGAAGAATAGTTCCGGCCGCGTCGCATGATAAACGCGGTCATAGAAATCTCCGCCACCGGCGCTTTTCGATTCCTCCATCCGCGCGTCACGGCTTCGAAAGTAAGTAACTCCGGCCGCCCAGACTTCCTGACTGCCGATGGGAGGAAGCAAGTCCTGCAGAGTCTCATCAGCCGCCGGCGTGGATTCACGAATGAGCTGCCCAAGATAATCGTTCAGATCTTCGCGGGTCACCAAATCGTCCCACGACGATGCATTGATGTTATGAAAGCGACCGGCGTGCTCGGCGAGGATGCCGCGTCGGGAACGGCAGAGCTTCATGGAGAACAGTATCGGCGCTAGCGGGATTGCTTGCAACATCCCTGCCAGCGCGGTGCTAACTTAGCGATGTTCGATACCATTCCACCGTGCGGCGCAGTCCTTCTTCAAAATGCACGATGGGTTTGTAGCTGAGCGCCGCTTCGGCCTTGGAGATATCGGCCAAGGAGTGCTTGATGTCGCCGCCGCGTTCAGGACCATAGCTGGGCGGTCCGGAGTAGGAAGTCATGCCCTGCAGCAGCTTGAAAGTTTCGTTGAGCGTGACTCTCCGTCCCGTGGCGACGTTGAAGACCTTCCCCGCAGCTTGGGCTGCCGGAGCTTTGCAGGCAAGCAGATTCGCCTCCACCGCGTTGTCGATATAGGTGAAATCGCGGCTGGTTTCGCCGTCACCGAAGATCGTGGGCTGGTCCCCGCGCAACATCTGCGTAATGAACTTCGCCAGCACTCCAGAATACGGAGAAGACGGATCCTGCCGCGGCCCAAAGATATTGAAGTAACGCAGGGCCACGGTTTCGAGTTGGTAACAGCGATAAAACGAAATCAGGTAATGTTCGCTCGCCAACTTGGCCACCGCGTAAGGCGAAATCGGATCGGGCTTCATGTCCTCATGTTTGGGCAAGGTAGGCGTGTCTCCGTATGCAGAAGACGATGCCGCGAATACGACGCGCTTCACTTTGGCGTCGCGTGCCGCGACCAGCACGTTGACCGTGCCATCGACGTTGGCGCGGTTGCTGCCCAGCGGGTCGAGGACGGATTTCGGAACGGAAGGAATTGCCGCCTGGTGGAGCACGAAGTCCACCCCGGCACACGCCTTGTGCATTGTGTCCAGATCAACAATGTCGGCCTCGCGGAAGTCGATGCGGTCCAGAATTTCCGTGAGGTTTTCGCGTTTGCCGGTGGAGAAGTTGTCGACCCCGCGCACCTGCTCACCGCGAGAGAGGAGAGCGCGCGCCAAAGACGATCCAATGAATCCGCCAATCCCAGTAACCAGATAGAGAGCCATGCCCGTTCATCATAAATGGAACGGACTTAGTCTGGATGGGCTCCGGCCGGAAGCTCGAAGCCGAGCTCTCATGCTTTGGTCTGGTTCTCCTGACTCTTGCGAATAATTCTCAGAAAATCGTCCCGCATCAACATCTGGCGGCTATCAAAAAACTCGACTAAGGCTTCCACCGCAGCTCGAGGATCAGCGAGCGCAGGCGGGGCCTCCAGCGCGCGACCCGCGGGAAGGGCGGAAGCAATTCCCGGGCCCATGATCATTGTAGGCCGGGTGATGGTGGCCAGCAGATTTCGTAACCGTTCCCGGTTCTCATCCGTCATTTCTACAAACGCCACTCCCATGCCCAGGTAAGGATAGTTCACGCGCACATTGCCCGTTGTCTCCACCCGCACGCCGTTCGCCTCCAACTTCATGTGCAGAGTCTTCCCCACTGGATAGGTCGCCTGCGCTTCCACGTAACACCCATGCAAGCTGATGTCGGTGAAGCTTGCCCAGGTACGAACCTCGCAACCCTCCTCGCGTATCTCGGCGCTGCCTTCGCATTTGTAGCGCGGACTGCGGCGCTTTTCGGATCCTTTGAACGCCTCACCCGAGTTCACAACCGCCGCGTCCGGCGCCGGAGGCTCCTCTGGACTTTTTTCTCGTGCCGGCGCTGCCGCCGTGGCAGCCAGTGGACTCACGGGCCCCTTCAACGCCCGCAGATACGCGACGCCATCGTTGATTTCCTGTGCCATCGTAGCCCCGATTTGCCCGACGGCGCTTGGCGCGCTCGTCGAAATTCGTCCCCGCTCGTTCCGCCGCTGCGAACGGTTTTGCCGGGAACTCTAGTGTCTCTATCGGATGAAACAGCTCTCGGGATTAGGGGCAGGTCAGAATGGAGGGCTCAGTCCCCTCTAAGACGCGGACGCACCCGGAGCAGCTTCGGACGCCGCCATCTGTTGCGCGACCTGCCGGATCTGCAGCCACAGTTCGTCGCGCCCGGCCCCAGTCTTGGCCGAGTACGGGAGGAGGCGCGCCTGCGGATACTCCTGGGCCAGTGTCCGCAACGCGCTGTGCAGTTGATTGTTCGACAGCCGGTCGCTCTTGGTGGCCACGAGAAGAAACTCGCGGTCCGAAGCACTCAGAAAGTCCAGGAGTTGCCGGTCCTTTTGCTGGGCCGGGACGTTGGCGTCAACCAGAGCAACGCACAACGCGAGCGTGGGTCGATCGTTGAGGTAGGGCTCGATGAATTTCGGCCATTCTTGCGAAATTTCGCGCGAAATCTTCGCGTATCCATAACCGGGAAGGTCCGCAAAAATCAGCTCGGGACGCGGCTTTCCGGGCCATCGGATCTCGAAGAAGTTAATGGCGCGGGTGCGGCCGGGAGTGGAACTGGTGCGCGCCACTTTATCCCCTACGAGCGAGTTGATGACGCTGGACTTGCCGACGTTGGAGCGCCCGAGGAACGCAATCTCAGGCAGGCTGGGAGCTGGGAACTGAGCGGCGTCCGTCGCTGACGCCATGAACCGGGAGAGAACCCTCATGCCCAAGTTTGCAACGCAGGACGTGAAATTAGCAAGCACTCCCGGGACTTCAGTCCCTGAAGAAACCGAGGTAACTCGTCTCGCCTCGGTCGTGCCGCACTCAGATTCAACCTTGGCCCCCAGCCGCCGATTGATGTACTAGCAGCACGGGAGACGCAAATGGATACGATTCGGAAAACAACCCTCGAGATGCATACACTGCTGCTATGCGCCGACGTTCAGTTCTTGGGAATCACCCGCAACGTCCTGAATCAACTGCAAGTGACGCCCAAGATTGTCAGCCACTGTGACGCTGCCCTGGCGATGATCCAGGAACACGAATTTGACGTCATCATCGTCGATTGGCGCGAGATCGAAAATCTGGGAGACTTCCTCTGCGCTCTTCGCGAATCGAAGCTGAATCAGGAGTGCGTTCTGGTCTCCATCATGCGTGACCTGCTGGACCTGCGCCAGGCTTTCGCGGCAGGCGTGCATTTCCTGATTCACAAACCGGCGTCCGCGGTGCAGATTGAGCGCTGTCTGCGCGCCGCTTACTGCGCGACGGTCGCACGTCGGCGCAAGCAGCACCGCGAACTGGTGAATATCGTCGCTACGGTCAGTTCCCGCACCCAGCCGTTTGCCGAAGCTACGATCATGAACCTGAGCGAAGGCGGAATTGGTCTCCAGACCGATGCCCACGATGATATGTCGCGCGTCGCGCTGACGGCCGGGGAGGAAACGGATGTTCGTTTCATGCTGCCCCGTACCGGGGAGATCCTCCACACAACTGGAAGGGTTGTGTGGACGACAGTTCGCTCTTGCGGCATCCGGTTCACCTACATTCCCGAAGACGAGCGGTTGGCGCTGGAGCAGTGGATGACAACTTGCGTCGAGCGTTCTCTGGCCGAGTTATGCGAACGGATGCGGGCTGCCTGCGCTTAGGCCGGGCAACAACTAGTGGCCTGTCGCAAAGTAACCATTACTAGTTGTTATGCTTCTAAGTTGGTATGGCGACAGACAGCGAAGTGTCCCTCACCAGCAACCAACGGTCGGAACTCAGCAGCATTGCTCAATCGCGTACCCTGCCAGGCCGGCTACGTCTTTCGCGCCAAGCTCATCTTGATGCTGGCAGCAGGAGCTTCCTTCAACACCATTAAGCACAGGCTGCAGACCAGTGCTCCCACGATCATCCGCTGGAAGCAGCGCTTCCTCGAGTCCGGGCTCGACGGGCTCGATACCTATCATCCCGGCCAGAAGGCTACGGTTCTGACTCCGGCTTTGCGGGCGCGGATTCTGTCGGCCACCCGCAAGAAACCCAGCGACGGTTCCACCCATTGGAGTTGCCGCAAACTGGCGACCGCGCTGGGTGTCAGCAAAGACGTGGTGCATCGGGTCTGGAAAGAAGCCGGTCTCAAACCCCACCGCTTGGAGCGTTACTTGGCCAGCGACGATCCGGAGTTCGAAAGCAAAGCGGCCGACATTATCGGCCTGTATCTGCGGCCTCCGCAACATGCCGCCGTGTTCTGCGTCGATGAGAAAACCGCCATTCAAGCCCTGGATCGGCTCGATCCCGTGCTGCCGCTTTCGCCGGGACGAGCCGAGCGTCACGGCTTCGAGTACTTTCGGCATGGAACGCTTTCTCTGTATGCCGCGCTGGACACCAAGACCGGCCGCGTGCACGGAAGAACCACGGCCCGCCATACCAGTCGCGACTTCGTTGCCTTCCTCGCAGAAGTGGTATCGCTGTGTTCGCCTCGGCAGCAGATTCATATCATCCTCGACAACCTCTCCGCCCACAAAACCCAGCTCGTTCGCGACTTCCTGCAACAGCATCCTCGCGTGCAGCTTCACTTCACCCCTACGTATTCCTCTTGGCTCAACCAAGTCGAGCTCTGGTTCGCCAAGATCGAACGTGAGGTCATTGCCCGCGGCATCTTCACCTCGGTACCTGACCTGGCTCGCAAACTCCGTCGTTACATCAACGCCTACTCTGCCAACGCTCGCCCGATCCAGTGGAAATACTCCGACCCTTCTCGGCGCCTACGTACTAACGAATTCACTGCGACAGGCCACTAGTTCGCAAAGGGAAAAGGCCCGCGTGAGCAGGCCTTCTCGAATTCCTGAAGGTATCGAGAATCCTTACTGATGAGCCGCCGGGCTGTCGCCGGTGCCGGAGGTCAGGGGCGCGATGGGTTGCGTTACTTCCACCTCCATGGTCGGCAGCGGACCTTCTAGAGCGATCTGCAGAACCTGGTCCATCGTATCCACGAAGTGCAGCTTCATGGCCGTGCGCAGGTTCTCGGGAACCTCTGCCACATCTTTCTCGTTGTCCTTGGGCAGAATCACTTCGAAAAGTCCGGCGCGATGTGCGGCCAGCAGCTTCTCTTTCAGGCCTCCGATAGGTAGAACTTTGCCCCGCAGCGTGATCTCGCCAGTCATAGCCAGATCTCGGCGCACGGGAATCTTGCTAAGGGCGCTCGAAATTGCAGTAGCGATCGTGATGCCCGCCGACGGGCCATCTTTTGGAATGGCGCCTTCGGGAACGTGCACGTGGAGATCAAGATTGCGGTAGAAGTCGCGGCTCAGGCCGAGGCGTTGCGCGCGCGACCGCACGTACGACATGGCGGCTTGTGCCGATTCCTGCATGACATCGCCGAGTTTGCCGGTGAGCGTCAGCTTGCCTTTGCCATCGACGACGCTGGCCTCTGTGCTCAGGATCGAGCCGCCAACTTCGGTCCAGGCCAGACCGGTGACCAGGCCGACCTCGGATTTTTCGTGAGCCAAGGTGTCGCGGAACTTGATGACGCCGAGGAAGTCGTTGACGTTTTCGCCGGTGATCGTGACGTTGTAATTTTCGCCTTCTTTGACCACCTTGCGAGCAACTTTGCGGCAAACATTTCCGATTTCACGCTCGAGATTGCGGACGCCGGCTTCACGAGTATAGGAGCGGATGAGCCCGGTGATGGCTTCGTCGGTGAACTTGATGTTCTTTTCCGATAGCCCGGCGGCCAGCATTTGTTTCTTAACCAGGAACTGCTTCGCGATCTCGACTTTTTCCTGCTCAGTGTAGCCGTGCAAGCGGAGCACTTCCATGCGGTCTTGCAAGGCCGCTGGGATGGTGTGCATCACGTTTGCCGTGGCTACGAAGAAAACCTGAGACAAGTCGTATTCGACGTCGAGGTAATGATCGACGAACATGAAGTTCTGCTCGGGGTCGAGCACTTCGAGCAGCGCTGCCGACGGATCACCGCGGAAGTCCATTGACATCTTGTCGACTTCATCGAGCATGAAGACCGGGTTCTTGGTGCCCGCCTTCTTCATCATCTGAATGATTTGACCAGGCAGAGCGCCAATGTAGGTGCGCCGGTGGCCGCGAATTTCTGCTTCATCACGCACGCCGCCCAGAGACATGCGAACGAACTTGCGCCCTGTAGCCTTGGCGATGGACATTCCCAGCGAAGTCTTTCCCACGCCTGGAGGTCCGACGAAACAGAGGATCGAGCCCTTGGGATTCTTGACCAACTGACGCACGGCAAGAAATTCAAGGATGCGTTCCTTGATTTTCTCGAGGCCATAATGATCTTCATTCAGGACTTTCTCGGCGCGGGAAATGTTCCGGATTTCTTTGGACCGCTTCTTCCACGGTACTGCCAGCAGCCAGTCAAGATAATTGCGCGAAACGGTTGATTCCGCCGACATCGGCGGCATGGCTTCGAGTTTCTTTAGTTCCTGCAGGGCCTTGTCTTTGACTTCTTTCGGCATGCCCGCGGATTCGATCTTCTTCTTAAGTTCGTCGAACTCGCTTTTTTCGCCGCGGCCCAGTTCCTTCTGGATCGCCTTAATCTTTTCGTTGAGGTAATACTCTTTTTGCGCCTTCTCCATCTGGCGCTTCACCCGCGACTGGATGGTGCGGTCAACGTTTAGCTTCTCGATTTCGACGTCGAGCACATCGGCGATGCGGGTCAGCCGTTCGGCTGGATCGAAAATCTCCAGCAGTTCCTGCTTTTCTTCAATCGAGAGCTGCAGGTTGGCGGAGATCACGTCGGTCAGCTTGGCCGGATCTTCCATCCGCACAGCCGAAATCATGGTCTCGTAGTTCAGCGCCTGGCACAGCTTGACGTACTGCTCGAAAAGCGAAGTTACGCGCTGCATGCTGGCTTCGAGCGCCGGGTTCGCTTCCGTGCCGTACCTTGCGACGCGCACCGTGGCCTGCATGAAGCCCTCGGTGTCGACGACCTGCAGAATCTTGCCGCGCTCGACGCCTTCCACCAGAACTTTAATATTGCCGTCGGGCAGCTTCAGGCTCTGCACGATGTTAACGATTGTGCCCACCTGGTAGATTTCGTTGGCCTTGGGTTCGTCGATGGAGGCATCGTGCTGGGTGGCCAGGAAGATCTTCTTGTCCGCCGCCAGCGCCTCTTCCAAGGCTCGTACGCTCGATTCGCGGCCCACCACGAACGGCGTCATCATGAAAGGAAAGATGACCACGTCCCGAATGGGCATCATGGGCAGCTTTCTGGATTCGAACTTTTCCTTGGATGTGGTCACTGGCTCTCCCTGGGGATCACGGCCAATCAACAATCTTACAAGAATTCTACGTTGCGCTGCTGGTAAAAGACGTTGGCCGTCTGTCGCTGGCCGTTCGCCTCACCTTGAAGCCAGCCAAAGACGAACGACGATCGACGATCGGCCAACGACGCCTACCTACCCTGCCTTTTCCATGACGGGGGTGAACGAGGCGGTGCGCTTCTCCACCATTTCGCGCGTCACTTCAAACTCTTTTAGCTTCTTCTGGCTGGGCAGGTTAAACATCAGGTCGAGCATGAGTTCTTCCAGGATCATGCGCAGCCCGCGCGCTCCCACCTTGCGGGCCATAGCCTGCCGCGCGATCGCCCGCAAGGCCTCGTCGTTGAATTTCAGGCGCACATTCTCAAACTCAAACAGGCGCTGGTATTGCTTGACGATGGCATTCTTGGGCCGGGTCAGGATTTCGATCAGGGCGTACTCGTCGAGATCTTCGAGCATGCCCACGACCGGCAGGCGGCCGACAAATTCCGGAATCAGCCCGAACTTGATCAGGTCTTCCGGCTGAACCTCGCTGAGCAGTTCCTGGGTGCGCTTTTTCGAGGCGGTCACATCTTCCTTTTCGGCATCTTCACCGGTGCGGAAGCCGAGAGACTTCTTGCCAATTCTGCGAGAGATGATCTTATCGAGCCCTACGAAGGCTCCGCCACAAATGAAAAGGATGTTCGTAGTATCGACCGGGGTGAATTCCTGGTGCGGATGCTTGCGTCCGCCTTGCGGCGGAACGTTGGCAATCGTGCCTTCCAAAATCTTCAGCAACGCTTGCTGCACGCCTTCACCGGAAACGTCCCGGGTGATCGACGGATTTTCGTCCTTGCGCCCGATCTTATCGACTTCATCAATGTAGATAATGCCGGTCTGGGTACGGCTTACGTCTCCATCCGCGGCCTGCAGAAGCTTCAGGATGATGTTCTCGACGTCCTCGCCAACGTATCCAGCCTCGGTCAGGGTGGTGGCATCGACGATGGCAAAAGGCACATCGAGCATGCGGGCCAGAGTCTGCGCCAGCAGCGTTTTGCCGGTTCCGGTCGGCCCGATGAGCATGATATTCGACTTGCTCAATTCGATGCCATCTCCGGTCTTCTGCCGGTTCATGAAGATGCGCTTGTAGTGGTTGTAAACCGCGACTGCCAGCTTCTTTTTGGTCTGTTCCTGCCCAATGACGTACTCGTCGAGGAAGGTCTTCACTTCCTGCGGCTTGGGCAGTTGGTTTGGGGTGCTGGTCTGCGGGGTTGCGGTACGGTCGTCTTCCAGGATGGAATTGCATACTGCTACGCACTCGTCGCAGATGTAGGCGCGGGGATAGTCGCTGGGCGACGAGATCAGTTTGGCCACTGCGTCCTGCGACTTATGGCAGAACGAACAACGTAGAATCTCGTCCGATCCCGACTTGGTTTTCACTCGGCTCCACTCCTTCAATATTCTCCGGCATGACCTGGACCCCCAGCATTTCCGGTCCATTCCGCCGCGAGGCTTTTTCGCGGCCGGATTCCGTCAGGCGCGAAGGCCGATCATACCGCTTTTACCGTCTTATAGATGATATCGTCTATGATTCCGTATTCCTTAGCCTGCTGCGCGTTCATAATGAAGTCGCGCTCCACGTCTTTCTCCACCTTGTCCAACTTTTGCCCGCTGTGCTTCGACAGTAACTGGTTGGTAATCTCGCGCATGCGCAGGATCTCCCTGGCGTGGATGTCAATATCAGTAGCCTGCCCCGACAATCCTCCCATCGACGGCTGATGTATTAGAATCCGTGAATTCGGCAGTGCCAACCTCTTTTTGGGTTCGCCCGATGCCAATAGTAACGCGGCCATCGAGGCAGCCTGTCCAACGCAAAGCGTCATGACATCGTTCTTCACGTACTGCATGGTGTCGTAAATCGCCATGCCGGCCGTAATCGAGCCACCCGGAGAGTTGATGTAAAGCTGAATGTCTTTCTCGGGATCTTCCTGAGCCAGAAACAACATTTGGGCGATCACCAGGTTGGCGATGTTGTCGTCAATCGGTGTGCCGATGAAGATAATGTTGTCGCGCAGCAGCCGGGAATAGATATCGTAGGCGCGTTCGCCCCGCCCGGTCTGCTCGATGACCATCGGTACCAGCATCATTTGGGGATCGTTTTGCTTCATGTTCACCTGTCACACTCCGCCCCGACGCAACGCTTATCTTGCAGGGGAGGATCGAAAGTGGCCCGCGTTCATTTTCCGGACTTACGCGGACTGGTGATACAGAAAATCGAGGGTCTTTTCGCTGCGGATTCTGTTCCGGATTCTATCGAGGCCCCCATCTTGTGTCAAACGAGCGCGAACCGCTTCCGGTGTCTGTTTTGTCTGCTGGGCAAGAACCGAGATCTCATGATTCACTTCATTCTCGTCCACTTCGATTTTTTCCAGATCCGCGACGCGTTCCAGTAACAACGACGACTTCACATCCTGCACCGCCTGGTCTCGCTGGCCCACCCGCAAACGCGGAAGGTCCATCTTCTTCAGGTCTTCCATCTTCATGCCCTGTGCTGCCAGAGCCCTCAAACCACGCTCCAGGCGAACATCGATCTGCCGGTCGACCAACGATTCGGGCACTTCGAAATCATTGCGCTTCACCAGTTCGGCGACTAGTTTGTCTTTCGCCTGTCGCTCGGCATCGTGCTTGCGCTCGGCTTCCATATTTTCGCGAATCTGCTTGCGCACCTGATCGAGGCTGGTGAACTCGCCGAGTTCCTTGGCAAAGTCATCGTTCAGCTCCGGAAGGTTCTTCTGCTTGATTCCCTGAATCTTGACCGTGTAAATGAAGGTTTTTCCCGCCAGGCGCTTATCGGAAGCGTCTTCGGGATAGCTCACTTCGAACTCGCGCTCATCCCCAGCATTCGATCCGCGTAGATGCTCGGTGAACTCCGGTACGGTATTCTTGCCACCGATCTCGATCAGGACTTCGTCCATGTGCACGGGCTGAGTCTTATCGTCTACGTCTTTGGGTCGGCCGTCCATCGAGGACTGAGCGAAGTCACCATCTGCTAGCGTCCGTCCTTCGACCGAAGTGTACGTCGCATGCTGCTCACGCACACTGTTCACCGCTTCCTCGATGTCTTCGTCCTTTACGACGATCTCGGGATGGTCGGCGCGCAGTTCCTTATAACCTTCGACCACAATCTCCGGCAGGACCTCGAAGCTGGCCTTGAAGCGTAGCGGCTCGCCGTCGTGGATGTGCAGGTCGGTCACGCGCGGCTGCGACACCGGAATCATCCCCTGCTTTTCGGCTTCCTTGCGAAAGTAGCGAGGGACCAGGGCCTCGACCACGTCGCTCTTCAGATCTTCTTTGAAACGCTGCTTGATGATTGAGGCTGGCACATGGCCGGAGCGAAAGCCCGGCAGGCGCGCCACTTTCTGATATTTCTGGACAATAACTTCCATTTCGCGAGCGACTTCCTCGGCGGGGATTTCGACCGAGATCTCCCGCTTGACGCCGTCCTGCTTCGCGTCGACTGTTTCTGTGGGACTCACGTTTGCCCTTTCGGCTTGCCCTGCTCTGGGTGTATCTGAGGTCCTTAGGGGTTTGGACCGACCCTATTCATACGCCGTTCATCTTGAGTGTAAAGACTAAGGGAAGCAGCGTCAAACGAGCATCAAAGATATTCGTAGGGGGACCGCTAATCTCATCCCAGAACCGGAACCCGCACCGGTGTTTCTCCTAATTTCTGGGTTAGTAGCGATCTCGTTCTCAGTGGGAGGTGTGGTCGCCGACAGTCAAGTTCTTGTACAGTTTCCGTCCTTCATGATGACAACGAGATTTATCGCTGAGCCTCGATCAGCTTGATATTGGCAATCGGGTCGCCATCGACCAAAAGCAGATCGCGATAGCGCCTTCTTCGACTACACGGAGTTTGCCAAGATAATGGGTCGAGCGGGCCCGGGTTCATCGCCAAGACCATGGAGGCACCGCGGGGGAAGAACATTATGTTTATCCGCCCGCGTTCCTCGCTCGAGATCGATGTCCACCATTAGAATCCACCGGTGCTGACTAGCCGACCGACGCTGAATCCGGTTATTCGGACGGAGGCGGCAGCGTCAAAGGCGCGGATAATTGAAAGGTCAGCGCAGACTCGGCCGGAAGCTCGATCTGCTTGTTTCCGGTCAGCGTTCCTCCTATGAGCCCGGCGCCGGCGCCCACTAGAGCACCAATACCAGCTCCTTTGCCTCCGCCTGCGATACCTCCGATTAGCGCGCCGCCAGCAGCTCCGCCACCGGTCGCAACGGCTGTCCTTTTACCTTTTCCTTTGACAGTGCTGTCCAGAGTTCCGGTCTGGATGGAATAGGTTTTGCCCCTCACAGTGATGCTGGTAAGCGCGAGAATAAGTTCGCCTTCGCCCTTAATCTTGCCCTTCGCCTTGGCCGACACCACGGTGCCACTGGCGGTGGATCCGGCGGGAATCGCTCTATTTCCTCCTACTGTCACCGGTTGCGCCAAGGTGACGAGAAAAGTTTGGCCGGTCTGGCTGGTTTTCGATCCCACCGCCTGGCCTAGTCTAACCACCAGAGCGGTTCCAGCAGGCACGACAATGGGCTGAGGTGCGGGTTTCTCCACGGGCGGCGGAGGAGCCGGAGTCGGTTGGGGCGCTGGAGCCTGCGCGGCCACCGCGTCTGGGTCGACCGAGGTCTGATCATCCACGGCGGTAGCTCCCGGCTCCTCTTTCGCAATCTGCTCCAACTTCTGCTGGGCCTTCGGCGTCTTCACCTTGCCGCTCAAGGTGACCTTGCCATCTTTTGCTGCCACGATGACCGGAGCATCCTGTATGTCAGGGTCAGCGGCACTCTTGGTTTCAATATCTTTTTGGATTTGGTCGTCAGCGGCGGTGTGCCGTGAACAGGCGATCGCCATGCCCAGCAATAAGATCGAAGACATCAAAAGAGCAATACGTTTTTGCATTCTGGTTCTCCTGTTAGCGTTCAGGGATGATTGTATTCCCGAGCGAATGAAGTTGTTGCCTGAAGTAACTAGTCCTGAGGCGGCGAAATTGCGACTGGCAGAGTTGACAGGGTTCGTGGCGATCAACGGATGGATGATGTGGTGTAATAACCGCGTGAGCTGGCTTACGGTCCTGAATCGCGAAGTGATCGCCTGCACCCGCTGTCCGCGCCTGGTTGCGTACAGGCAGGAGGTGGCGCGCGTGAAGCGACGCGCCTACCTCAGCTGGGAATATTGGGGCAAACCCGTGCCCGGCTTCGGCGACCCGCATGCCCGGGTGCTCATCATGGGACTCGCTCCTGGCGCGCATGGCTCTAACCGCACGGGGCGGCCTTTCACGGGCGACGCTTCCGGCAATTTCATGTATCCCGTCCTGTACGAGACTGGATTCGCCAACCAGCCATCGGCCACCGATCGCAACGACGGCCTGCAGCTGAAGGATCTCTACATTACTGCGGCCGTACGCTGCGCCCCGCCAGACAACAAGCCTCTGCCGACGGAACTTACCGCGTGCGCATCGTTCCTCGACCGAGAGCTAGCCGGGCTGAAGGAGGTAAGGGTGGTTGTCGCCCTGGGGAAGATCGGCTTCGAAGCTTATCTTAACTACCTGAAGCGTCACCGCGTGCTCGCCAACAAGAGCGACCACGTATTCAAACATGGTGCCACATACCGGATGCCGAATGGCAAGGTATTACTCGCTTCGTACCATCCGTCGAACCAGAACACGCAGACTGGCAAACTGACGCGGGAGATGTTTGTGGAGGTATTCAAGCAGGCGGCCAGAATTGCCGATACAGAGAGCTGAGGCGCCGCTTGTGCCGGTCCGTTCACCCTCGCTCGCGAGAGGGTTAGCCGAAAGGCTGAGTCACGAACCGGAGCGGCGCCGATTTGTTTTGAAGTGATGTCGCGCGGGCGCCTCGCGCCCGCGTGCGGGTTTAACCGCTATTGCATGTACCAAAACGCTTCGAAAAAGTGTCCTGCTATTCGACTCTCATTTTCGGGTTAGAGATTGCGCGGGCGGGGGCGCTCGCGCCACATTAAACCTACCTTAGCTTCGACGCCGTCACCTCAAGCTGAAACTGCCGCTTCGAGTTAGGATCGTCCGCGCTCCCGATCAGGATCGGTTTCCCTACAACCAGCAACGTGTCTCCACTAATCTTGATTTGCCGAACCACGGGTGCCGATACTCCGGCGTGCTCACCGGAGTCCACATCCAAGTTGCTGACGTCACCCCTGACCACCAACATCAACTCATCGCCGTGCTCTCTAATCTGGGACCAGAGATTGGTTCCGATGTCCAGGTATTGAAACGAGGGCGTGGGGCTGCCGCCGCTCGATGGGGTTAGACCAACCGCAACCGGAACCCGCGTTCCGATCTTGATCTCGTCTGAGTTGCCACCGGTCAGGTTCATGGTGTAGCGGCGCACGTTGACAGTCTTTCCATCAAGAACCTCATTGAACGAGAAATCGAGGCGATAGGATTGTAACGGCGTCACCTTGGCGGGCCCCGCAGAGCTCTCTTTGGATCCTTCCTGGGCTCGTGCAAGCCCCGGACCGAGGCAGAGCACCAGAGTCATTATCGCAATCAATACTGCAAGTGTTTTTCGCATGGATCGTAGCCTCACCTTTCTTGTTGTTCCGAATCGGAAAGTATTGCCTCAGACGTTGCATCTTTCATGCTCTGCTGAATTTCTCTTTCGTAGTCCTCTTGGGCTCGAGCGACTAGCGTCGCCTCCTGTGGAAACTCGCTCACATACCTTGCCAGGGCCATTTCCTGCCCGGTCATAGCCTGCGGCGATGGAAACTGGTCAAGCTTGGGTTCATTTCCCGCGACAGTTGTCGCGCTTTTGTGATGCACCGCGTGCTTTGTCGTTGGGCGAGCCTCGGGAGCATGAACAGGCTCGCCTCCCCGCTCCAAGCCACCCCCAGTCCTGGGCGGTTCCACGCCCGGCACCGTGATGGACGGATTATTGGCGATCACCTGACGGTGAGACTTTCCCCAAAGGAGCGCCACTCCGATGACGACCATCGCCACGACGACCGACGCCACCGTCCACTGCCACCATGCCCAGTCGGGAACGCGGGTCCGCTCCGCTCGCAGGTTCGCGAGAACTCGCTCCTCCAACCCGGCCCGTGGCTCCGCCGCTGCATATTTGTGAAGCGCAGCATCCAGTACTCGGTCGAGTTCGTCGTGATTCAAGTCTGCCATGGCTCTCACCTGATCCTGCCCATTCGCACCGCGAGCTTTTCCTTCAGAATCTGACGCGCGCGGAAGATTCTGGACCGCACCGCGGCTTCGTTGATCCCCAGCGTCGCCGCCACTTCTCTGGGGGACATCTCCTCGATCGTCGATAGAATTAGCGACTCGCGAAGCTTTTCTGGGAGTGCCGCAATCATCTTCTCCACTGCAATGCTGACTTGTGCACCCTGTATGGTTTCATCCGCCGGGACATCCGCCGAAGCCGCTTCCTCGACCGGTCCTTCGGGGTCCTCCGTAGAAATCTCCCTCACGCGGCCGCGCCGCCGGCTCCGGTCAACGGCGACGCGCCACGCGATTCGTGCGAGCCACGTTTTCGGGTCTTCCACGGCCACAAGCTTCGAGCTGTAGCGCAGTACTCGCAGAAACGTCTCCTGCGTGGCATCTTCCGCGTCGTGGTGGCTGCGAAGAACGGAATAAGCAATGCGATAGACCAGCTGTGAATGCTCCCGGACCATTGATTCGAGTACGTCGTTGTCGCTTTTAGCTTGACTGCGCTCGATACTCGCCGCAACGCTCAGGATTACCTCTCCCGCCGCCACTCGTCTGCCCTCACTCATGAAGACCACCGGAACCCTGGTTTTGTTCAGGAATTTCTCCAGAAGAACGGCAGAGGAGAGTTCACTTGCAGTGTCGCAAGAAATTGACGGTGTAAGAGGTATGGTTGATGTGGCGCGGGTGCTCGCGCTGGCGCGCTCTTAGCAAAACGTAGGTGGAAGCGAAAGATGCGCCGGCGACGGAGCTAGCGTCGTGAGCTTGCCGGTGGAAAGCCTTTGACCGCAAAGATCGCAAAGAAAAGCCGCGAGGGGCGCATGAAAGGGAACGCCTTCTTTGCTTATTTTGCGGCTTTTCTTTGCAATCTTTGCAGTGAAAAGCTTTCTTAACCATCATTCGCAAACGAGAGCCCACGCCAAAAGAGCTAAAAGCCGACCATCACCGGTTCCGGCTCCAGACGCAAGCCCCAGAGCTCCTCCACGCGCTGCTGAATCTGATCCTTCAACGCTAGCACGTCAGCAGCCGTAGCGCCTCCACGATTTACAATCGCCAGCGCATGTTTGCTCGAGATTCCGACACGCCCGAATCCGTACCCGCGAGCGAATCCCGACTTCTCGACCAGCCAAGCCGCCGAAACCTTCTGGCTTTTTTCGAGTGCGGGATAGCTGGGCAGAGTCAATCCCTTGGCGCCCGCTCGTTTTTTTAAATCTTCATGCCGGTCTTCGGAAAGCACTGGATTCTTGAAAAACGACCCCGCACTCCGGCTATCGGGATCGCCAGCTACGATCAGCATCCCCTTGCGCACGCGAATGTGCCGCACCGCCTCGCGAGTCTCCGCGAGATTGGGACGGGTCTCGCGCCCTTCGAAATGTCGCTTCAGGTCCGCATACTCGAGATGCGGCTCGCCGCCGGAAGTTAGCGCATACGTAACCCGCAGGATAATGAATCGTCCTTGCTCGCTGGCGTTGAAAATGCTTGACCGATAACTGAAGCCACAAGCTTCGGCGCACAATTCCCTAACCTGCCCGTCGTTCCGATCGAAGACCTCAACAGAGTCGATCGTCTGCGACACTTCCTGGCCGTACGCGCCGACATTTTGTACGGGCGTTCCTCCTACGCTGCCAGGTATCCCACTGAGGCATTCCACGCCCGCGCACTTGGCCCGCACCGCGTGGGACACAAAGCGATCCCAGGATTCTCCAGCACCCACATCGAACAAGGTCTTGCCGTGGTCATCGAGACCGGAACGCTGCTTGATCCCCGGAATCGCGATCTTCAGCACGAGTCCGGGCCACCCGCTGTCGGCGACCAAAAGATTGCTACCTCCGCCTAGCACGAAAAGAGGTAGGGTCTTCGACTGCGCAAATGCGGCCGCTTCCTGTATTTCATCCACGTGCTTCGCTTCCACTAAGAAGCGAGCCGGCCCTCCCACTCCAAATGTGGTCAGCGAAACCAGAGAAACATTTTCTTGAACCAGCATCAGTGTTCTCAATATACACATCCTCGCTCTTACCGTTCATAGTTCGGGAGAACTTTCCGATGTGTCCGTCCCGCGATTCTTGGGAAAGGGATCTATCGACTTCGCTGAAGATGAGAGCGGTCGGGAGGTTTCAAGTTACAATGAATTAAGAATCCAACCAGAGGGCCTAACCGACATGTCGATGTATCCCGAAATTATGGTGATCCCAATGCGCGAGGAACTGACTCGCCTGGGAATCGAAGAACTCCGTACTCCAGAGGAAGTGGACCATGCACTGAAGAACCGTCAGGGCACGACGATGGTAGTCGTGAACTCCATCTGCGGATGCGCCGCCGGTCGCATGCGCCCCGCCGTTCGCATGGCGATGCAGAATTCCATCCGACCCGACCACTCCTACTCCGTTTTCGCCGGGCAGGAAAAAGAAGCCACCGACCGCGCCCGCGGCTATTTCACAGGGCAACTGCCGTCCTCACCTTCGATCGGCATCCTGCGCGACGGCCAACTCGTCTACCTGATGCCTCGCAGCGACATTGAGAGACGCGAAGCCCCCGCCATCGCCGCGGATTTAAAAGCCGCGTTCGATCGTCTCTGCGGCAAATCGACTGAAGTGCAGATCAAATAAAGGCTTGTCCGTCCGAGGAGTGAAGCGAAGAAGGACCCGTTGTCTGCAGGCGCCGGCCATCAGCAGGTTCCTCGTTCTGTTTGGAATGACAACGGTTCTATGATTTTTTGGCGCAGCACTGTCTACTTCTTGTTCCCCGTGCTCGCCAGGAACGCCTTCACCACAATGGCATTCGGTTGCACCCCTACCGGAATCAGCGTCAGAAGCGAATACTCGGACGTCTCCAGGGTGGCCCGGGCCTTGCGTTTCTGAATGACGGTCACATCGCCCGATTGCGTGTCGAGCACCAGCAGATAGTTCTGGTCCGGCGTCAAGGCGAGGCCGTCGGGCCGGCTGCCCACCGTCAGCGTCGGGGAGATCCGTCGGCCCATGTCGATGTCATAGATCGCTACGGTGTTCGACCCGAAGTTCGTTACATACAGGCGCGAGTTGTCGCTCGTGACCACGCCGTGGGACGGATGCTGCCCGATTTCCAGGCTGCTGCCGACTTCGTCGTTGCCTGTCTCGATGATCGAGATGCTGTCCGAATCGAAATTGCACACGATCAGTTCGCCGCCGTCGGGCTTGAGCGCCAGGCTGACCGGGGTTTGGCCTACGTCGAGCAGCGCCATCAAGCGGTCGCTTCCCTGCGTTTTTCCTTGGAGCGCAATCGAGGCAACCTGTGACGAGCCCGAGCACGCCACGAATGCCTTGCTCGAATCCGGCAGGATCGCGACATCCTCAGGCTGCTGGCACACCGGCAAGGTTGCGCGAACGCGCAAAGCTTTCGCATCGATCAGGGAAACCGAGTTGTCGCCACGATTGCTGACAACAACCGTCGAGCCATCCGGCGATACCCGTGCCAGCCCAGGAGACGCGCCCACGCGCACGTTGCCAATCACCGCCCGCTTCTCGAGATCAATCACGCTGACGTTCGCCGAACCCGAGTTCGCCACGTAAGCGCGCTTGCCGTCTTCCGCCACATCGATGAAATACGGACGTCCATGCACGCCGATCGTCGCCACCACCGTGTTCGTCTCCGCATTGATCACGCTGACGTTATTCGATCCTGTGTTGACCACGTAGATCTCATTCTTCTTACTATTGGCGGCGACCCCGGTGGGCTCGCTCCCGACCTGAATGGTTTTCGCCAGCGCAAATGTCCGCAGGTCGATCACACTGACCGTATTGCTCTTGCCGTTGGTGACATAGGCGTACTCGCGGTACGCGGGACCGTAGTCCGGCAGGACGTTTTCGCGGAAATACCACCAACCCATCCCGCCCAGAATCGGAATCAGAACTGCAATGAAGAGGAGTTTTCTCAATGTAGCGTCTGCTCAGGAGAAGAGAAAGATTAGCAGAAGTAGACCGAGGGTGCTCCGTCCTTACTCCCACGTCCTTTGCAGGAACAGAGCGGGGACTTTGACTTCCGGTTTGACGGGCCACTCCCTGAAAGGCTAAGCGGCCTGATCTCTAGTCTCAGCCTCACTTGCTGACCGCAACCGCATCCCGCACCCCAATCTCGGGGACGGTTCTTCCCACGACCGCCGCGATCTGCCGAACCTGCACCATCAATTGATCGAACTGATCGGGGAAAAGGGACTGCGGGCCATCCGACATCGCTTGATCCGGTTGGTTGTGGACCTCCACCATCAATCCGTCTGCGCCCACGGCGACTGCCGCGCGCGACAGCGGAGTCACCTTGTTCCGCTTGCCCGTCCCGTGGCTGGGATCCACGAGGATCGGCAAATGACTTAACCGCTGCACAGCCGGCACCACGCTCAGGTCGAGCGTGTTGCGGGTATGGTCGGCGAACGTCCGCACGCCGCGTTCGCACAGCGCGACATTGTAGTTGCCTTCGCTCAGAATGTATTCAGCGGCCATCAGAAATTCTTCCAGCGTTGCCGACATGCCACGCTTCAGCAGCACTGGTTTACGGGACCGCCCGGCGCGCTTCAGCAAAGAAAAATTCTGCATGTTCCGCGCACCGATCTGGATCATGTCGGCGTACTCCTCGACCAAGTCGAGCGACTCGTGGTCGATGGCCTCGGTGATGATCTTCAAGCCAAACTGCTGGCGGATCTCAGCCATGATGCGTAAGCCGTCCTCACCCAGCCCTTGAAACGAATACGGAGATGTGCGTGGCTTGTAAGCCCCGCCGCGGAAAAACTGCGCTCCGGCACGAAACACGCGTTCGGCCACGGCAAATGCCTGGTCGCGATTCTCGATAGCACACGGCCCGGCCACGATCGCCAGCCCCGGTCCGCCAATCGTGGCGGCCGTCCCCGGAAAAGTGATGACCGTGTTGTCTTCCTTAACGTCGCGGCTGACCAATTTATAGGGCTTCGAAACCTGGATCACTTCCTGTACGCCCGGCATCTCTTCCAGCGTGCCTTGTTCCACTTCCCCTTTGTTGCCGGTGATTCCAATGGCAGTCCGCGTCGCTCCCGGCATGGGATGCGCGCGATACCCCAACTTCTCGATTTTTTGGCAAACGGCGCGCACCTGTTCTTCGGTGGCCTGCGCCTTCATGACGACGAGCATAAGTTTCACCCTGGAAAATGCTTATGTGGGGACAGCCGCCCTCGGCTGTCCGGTCGAGCGAACCTCGACTCTTGAACACGGCTGCAGGAGACGCCGCTTCCCAAGTCTACCGTTCTGTGCACCCGCACCGCAAATAGGGCAATCCCAACCTGCATCCGCCGGAATCGCAGAGCATCGAACCAAAGCGCGACCCACAATTCCGCAAAAAAATCTCCAAGGAGCATCTTTCATGAAAGCAGCAGTCGTTCCCTCCGTGAATGGCAAGTGGGAAGTCAAAGACTGGGAAACGCCCAAGGCAGGCCCCAATCAAGTCGTCATCAAGATCCATGCCAGCGGCCTCTGCTACACCGACGTCCACTTGACGCACGGCTTGTTCCCCCTTCAGTTTCCGCGCGTCTTAGGCCACGAACCCGTGGGGGAAATCGTCGAAGTCGGCCCGGGTGTGACGACCCGCAAAGTCGGCGATCGCGTCGGCGTTGGTTGGGTGCAAAAAGGCTGTGGACGCTGCGAGTGGTGCCTTCGCGGCAAGAAAGAACTGTGTCAGAACAACATCTCGACCGGAATTTCCACGCAAGGTAGCCACGCCGAATACATGCTTGCCTATGCCGACGCGACCATGCTCATCCCCGACGGGCTCGCCTATGAGCAGGCCGCCCCTATTTTCTGCGCGGGATACACCGTCTGGAGCGGTCTGCGCATTGCCGATCCCAAACCGCACGAGCGCATCGCCGTGGTGGGCATTGGGGGCCTCGGCCATCTCGCGCTGCAATATTCGAAGGCTTCTGGCTTCGCGACCATCGCCGTCACCCAATCCAAAGATAAAGAAAAGATGATTCGCGCTCTGGGTGCCGATGAAGTCGTTGCCAATGGCGAGAAGTTGATGGCCGCCGGAGGCGCCGACGTTCTCCTTGCGACCTCGAATTCCTGGGCCGCGACCGCTGAGGCTGCGAAGGGCATGCGTCCCGGCGGACGCATCGTCCTGATGGGCGTAGGCCCTGAACCGCTGAACTACACACCAGAATTGATGTTCAAACGCGTCCGCCTGATCGGATCCAGCCAAAACGGTCCTGAATATCTCTACGAAGCGCTCGACTACGCCGCCAAAGGCAAAGTAAAAGTCGTTGCCGAAACCTACAAGCTCGACGAAATCGCCAAAGCCTATGACCGAGTAGCGGAGGGCAAAGTCCGCTTCCGCGCCGTCATCACCATGAATTGAGTCGCGCCGCAAACCAAACCGTCGTCTACACATTTCGCAGGGCGTTACGTTGGTTATCTACGGCTGGGTTACCGACACCGCTAGAGTGAAGTCATGACACTTTCCTCGATGGTGGTTTCGCGCGACTGGCAGGAAGTCAGTGTTCTGGAATGCATCCTCGGTGGTCTTCACATGGATGTCGCCGTCGAAAACGAACCGCAGCGCGCGATGGAGCGAATGGCTAAAGCCAAAATCGACGCCCTCATCGTGGACTGCGATCTCAACGGAAGCTCGCAGTTCCTTCGCGAACTACAAAACGTCGACGGTCCGAAGGCCGTTCCCCTCGTCATCATGGGCGGTAAGCAATGCGTCCAGACACTCGAGCAAAGCGGCGCTCTGTTCGCTTTCGAGAAACCGATTTCCGTCGAGCAAGCCGTGCGCACACTTTCCGCGGCCCGCAGCCTCATTCTCGATGGCCGCCTGCGCTATCACCGCGCCGGCCTCGAAGTTCCGGTCTCGTTGAATTCCAAGGGCGAGAAGCCCATGGACGCGTTCCTGGTTAACGTAAGCCAAGGTGGAATGCAGATTCACACCCAGCAGCCCGTCGACGCCGCGAAAGCATTGCAAGTCTCATTCGAACTGCCGGGAGCCCGCTCCAGTCTGAAGGCTAAAGCGGAAATTGCCTGGCAGGACAAGCGCGGGAACCTCGGAATTCGTTTCGTGAAGTTGGCGCCGCAACAGCAGCGCACGCTCCAGCTTTGGCTGGCGCAGCAATATTTCGTGAACTAGCAGCCTTCACAGGTGCGGTGTCACGTAATCCTTTGCGGACCGGCCGAAGGGGTTCGTCCCCACATAGACAAAAAAGTCAGCGAAAGCGATCTCCTTTCGCTTCCTCCTGATCCCGATCGCACTCCGTTAAGCGCGCCAGTCTCTTGCCTGGACTCAATCTTCCGAAGAGTTGAAAGAATCCCCAATAGAGGCCTGCAACAAACAGCACGGCTCCGCCCAACATCGTCAACGGCCGTTGCGGAGGTGCTCCGGTCACCGACAGGAAGACCAGAACGAACAACAGTAGTGCGGCCACGACAACGAGCGAGTTGACAGTCCATGCGAGCGCGCGGCCGGAAAGTGGCTGAGAGAGCCAGTCTAACTCGGATCGTGCTTGCGGAACCGCCTCAGCGCCGTAATCGTGCGCAGCCACCCGTTGCGCCGGAACCGTGAGCGCCCGCAATTCGAGGACTTTCACCGGAGCCGCGGAAACTATCAGCCCATCCTCTTCTCCCACAATGTCTGGGCAAGGTGAACACAGAGGCGACCAGCCGAACATCAGCCCTGCGCGCTCGGCATGGTGCGAAATTCCTTCCAGCAGATTTCCAAAAATCCATTCGTTAATCTGGCGCACCATTCGCGGCGGCAGGTCGAGAAATCGAATGCCACACTGTCCCGACGCCGTGGACCAGGTGACTTCGCCGCGCGTCTCCACCCTCAGACGCGGATTCCGCAATTCGAACCGCACCCGCAATTGCTCATGCAGACGAAGTGCGGCCACCGCCTGCACTCCGATACCTTCATGATTGAGGTTGCGAACGATGCCGACGTCCGCCTGGTCAAGCGTAACGTAGGTCAGCGTACGCAACTCGTGCCGGTGCTTGACCCTGGCTTGTCGTGCCGGGGATAGTCCTGCTTCCATACGAACACCACCTGAAGATCGCTGGTCGGCCAGAGCTATTCCACGAATCTTATCGCCGGATGAAGATACTTTATTAGTAGCTGCGGTGGTTCGCAGCGAAATTCGACTCAACCGACGTCGCCCCGTCCATTCCGCGAATGATGTGAAGGGTTCTACTCCGCTGTCGCAAACGCGAACTAAACCTTCGGATAGTTTTCGAAAAAACGGAAAAGGAGCACAATGCCTTACCTAAGTACATGCCCGAATGGGCATGCCCAGGTAATTGCAAGTAAGGACAAAGCCCGATAACTTACAAGTGAACTGTCTCTAAATGGCGACGACCACCACCAAGCCGGACCTTGGCGTGACTACTCCGCCCGCTGGAGGTGCGGCCGCGTGGCCCCGCGGACAAACCGCTCCCGCTGCCTCGGCACCAACCTCTCAAGCAAAGCCGTCGCACCGTGATGCGCTGCAGGGTTTGCTCGCGTTCTCGGCGCTGCATGAGCAACTCCGGCGGAGAAAAGCGTTAGCCACGCGTCTTGCTGGCTTCGATGTCGGCCCGCCCGTGACGGAGTTTGAACCGGAAGAGCAGTTTGTTCTCGATGAAGTGCTTCAACTCGTTGCCGAACGCGCCGTGGCCATTACCGGCGCCGACGGGCTGGCCATCGCACTCGCGGAAAATAACGAAATTGTGCTACGGGCTGCTGCCGGCAACATTCGTCCCGACGTCGGCGCGCGCGTCGACCGCGATTCCGCCTTCTCCGGGGCTTGCTTCCGCTCCGCGCAGACTGTGGTCTGCGACGACACCGAAACCGATTCCCGAGTCAACCTTCAGGCATGCCGCAAACTCGGAGCACGCTCCATGGTCGCGGTGCCCCTCTGCGGGCGGCGTCGCGTCATCGGACTCCTGGAATCGTTTTCCGCTTGGCCCTTCGCCTTCAATGAAAGCGATGTCCGCAACCTGAGCCTGCTCGCGGAACTGATAGTCGGCGCGCTCAAGCCGGAGGATGAGGATCGTTACGCCGAATCGGCCAAGACAGCCGCCACCAAACTGGAACCAGCCGTGCGCGCCGCAAAAGTACCGGCCGCAAGCGAGCGCCCGAAGATTACGACGTCCGCGCCATCGGTCCCTGTTACCGTGGCTCCCGCTAAAGTCGTGCCGACTGCACCGGTTGCGGCGCCAGTCGCGCTCGCGACAGTTTTCCCGGCTGTTGCCCAGAAGCCCGTCGTACCCGAAGTCATGGCGGCCAAGCCCGAGGTAAAACTCGCGGCTGCGACTGTGGTAAAACCCACCTCTGCTTCGGATGGGAAAGTCGTGGCCGCGACGCCGGTCTTGGACCAACCCGCCGTCCAGAAAGCTCCTGCGCTCGAAACCGCCGTCGCCACGGAATCTGCCGCGGAACCCGAACTCGCACTTCTACAGCCGGAGCAGGCGAACCGTCGGCCGCTCATGCTAGTTCTGCTGGTCTGCATCGTGGTCGGTACGGCCTTCGGCGGCGCAATCTGGTGGAAGCTGAAGACGGCGCAACTCAGCGGCGCGATGATTCACACCGAGAAAATACCGGTCAAGCCGGCCACCTCAGACGCGTCGCAAGACATGCCGGCAGCTCCTTCGATTGCGGCGCCAGCCGACGGCGCGAATGCCACAGCCACCGCCACTGCCGATGTTGCTTCTGATGCAAACGAGTTGCAGAGTTCTCCGGCGACGCCGCAGGAACTATCGAGGTTTCCCCGCATCACCGGATTCCGCCACTGGTCTTCGGCCGACTCCAGCACCGTCGTGCTCGACCTTGAAGACCAGGTGCAGTACGAAGCTCACCGCCTGGCCGGGCCCGACCGCATCTATTTCGATCTGCGCGATACACAACTTCCTTCCGAACTGGCCGGGAAGTCAATCGAGGTCGGAGAAGCGTTCGTGAGCCGCATCCGCATGGCGCAGCCCGTCGCGGGCATGACGCGCGTCGTGCTCGAGACCAAAGCCAACTCGACCTTCTCGGTCAGCCTGGAGCCGAATCCTTACCGCCTCGTCGTTGAAGTGCGCAAGATCGGAGCCAATCCAAAAGCCGAGGTCAACCTGTTTCCCAATGCCGAAGCCGAGAAGAGCAAGCTCGCGATCGTGGTTCCTCCTCCCACGAAGGAAGACATCCAACTGCGGGCGCGGGTTCCGAAGATGCGGATTGTGGTCGATGCCGGCCACGGCGGCTGGGATCTGGGTACCGTCGGCCGTCGCGGTCTGCTGGAAAAAGATCTGGTCCTTGAAATCGCGCAGCGCCTGGGCAAGTTACTCGAAAGCCGTCTCGGCATGGAAGTGATCTATACGCGGCAGGACGATAACTATATCCCGCTCGACGAACGCGCCAGCATCGCCAACCAGGCGCAGGCGGACTTGTTTGTCTCCGTGCATGCCAATTACAGCGACCTGCCCTCGGCGCGCGGCGTGGAAACATACTACACAAATCTCTTCGCGGCTCCGGGATCGAAAGAAGCTGGTTCCAAGGATGTTGACTCTCATACAGCCACGCTTGGTGCCAAGTCTGCGGTGACCGCGACGCTTTCGCCCGCGGACCTGCACGACCGCATCGAGCAGTCGCGGCGTCTCGCGGCCAGCGTGCAGCGGTCGTTGTATGGGACGCTCTCGGTGCAGAATCCCGGCCTGCGCGATCGCGGCATCAAAGAAGCCGGATTCGTCGTCCTCACCGAAAGCGCCATGCCTGGCATTCTGGCCGAAGTTTCGTTCGTCAGCAGTCCCACCGACGAACAAAAACTCCGCAGCGACGGCTACCGCGAGCAAATCGCCGAAGCGCTGTACAAAGGTATCGCGCGCTACGCCGCATCATCCAAGGTCGTAAAAGTAGCCAGCGCTGCGAAGTAGCCCCTTCCCGGTTCCGAGTTCCGGGACTCTCGTGAACGCGATCTCGAGAAAACCGGAGGGCACGACTTACCGTATAGTGCCGATTCAGCCGCCGCTTTGGCCGCTGAGGGCCGGGCCTATTTCTGCCCTGCCGCGCTCTCTTTCTGATAGGCCGCGCTGAGCATCCCTTTACTCTGCGCGATCGGCAGTAACGTCGGATAGAACTGCACAAACGTCGTATCCACCGCTGCATGGTCCGCATGACAGCTGTAACACTCCATATTCGTTGGGATCATCTTGGCCGTCTTCGCGTCGCCAAAAGCAAAGAACGCCCACTTCCCGGGAAAGCGCGCTTCGTCCTTCACATGCACTTCGATTCCCATCAGATCGGCAGTCTGATAATTCCCTCTCTGATTGATCGATCCCTTCCCTTCCGCGCGGCGGCCTTCGAGCACCAGCATGGTCTTGTCCGGCCATGTCCCAGTCTGTTGAAACGACGCGTAAGCATTCGAATTAACGAACACGTTGTCGAACATGTGGTGGTCCATCTGCATCGCGGCCTTGTTGTAGCTCATGTCGAAGCCGGTACTCAGGTAGACCCACTGGCGATAGTTTCCGGGAAGTTTCATCTGGGCATCGCTGGTGTACTCCGGACCCGAAGCCGGCGGCGTTGCGGAGTTGAGCAGCGCGGCCGACAACAACACGACTGACGCAGCGAGCAGCAGTGCGATTTTCTTGTTCGTCATCATGCGTGACAGTATGAATCGATTCTCCGCCCAGAGCCAGCCCCCCGCTGCAATCGCCAGTCATTTGGCTGCATTGTTGACCGTTTTGTCTGGACGTAGAATACGATCCTGTCTAGGGACAGCACGGGCACCCGATCCGGGTCGTCAGGATAGTTGTGAATGGTGGCCGTCTGATTCGGGCTGGGGGTTGTTGGCAACGCAGAATATGACACGTGCGTTGAGACCTATTCTGAAGACGATTCTGTTCACGATCTTCGTGCCGGGAACCGTCGCAGTCCTGGTTCCGTCCTGGCTGATCGGGGGATTTTTCAGGCCGGCATCCGGACCGCTCACGTGGCTTGGCGGGCTCATCGTGCTGGTGGGAGCGGCGATCTACCTTCGCAGTGCATTGGAGTTTGCCGTACGTGGGTTGGGCACTCCAGCGCCGATCGCACCGACCAAGTTTCTGGTCACCACGGCCCTGCACCGCTATGTGCGCAATCCAATGTACATTGGCGTGGCACTCGTGATCGTGGGTGAGGCTGCCCTCTTTCACGCGTCTCATCTCGTGGACTACGCAGCGTTGATGCTGCTGATCGCTCACATCTTCGTTATATTTTACGAAGAGCCGACGCTGCAGAGGAAGTTCGGCGAATCGTACGAAGAATATCGACGGACCGTGCCGCGGTGGATTCCGAGGGTACCGCAGAACCGTTTCCCCGAAGGACAGTAAGGATCACGAAGGACTTGGTCCTTCGTGTCCCCGGTGGGTGAGGATCCCGCGATCACTCTCCGATCTGGCCGCGAAGTACTGTGATCGACGCCTTCGGCAACTGGTAGAGCTGTTCCGCGCCTCCGTCCACTTTCGATTTCGCGGGTGGGCCATCCGGGTCGGCATGGCCGCCGACAGCGTCGCGATGCCATTGATATTCGTTTGAACCGAAAGTGATGCGGTCCACCGGGCCCGAGAAGTGTCGGGCGGGCGTGCCGGGCGCGCCAGCGAAAGTGATTTTCACCGCGTGATCGTTGGACTGGTCCCGGTTGACGAGCATGACCGACCATTGCCCGTCGGGCCGCTCGACGGCGTAGGCGGTGACCAGGACATTTCCCGCGGCGTCGTTGACGTCACTGGCGGCCTTGAACTGTTTGTGAGGAGCGTCGATGGGCTGCACCCATTCTTTGGTGATGATTTGCGCCGCAAGATACTGCGGCGGATAACCCAGCACCTTGTAGTTCTCGTCGATCCACAGAAAGTTTCCAAAGCCACTCGTCTCTTTGGGGTACGGCATGTAGTGGAAATAGTAGGTTGCGCCGGCGCCTTCGCTCATGATGGTACCGACGTAGTCCGCGAGCCAGAGGCCGCTCTTCACGGTCGAGGGGGGCGCGCCACCTCCAATATTCCCTTCGGTCATAAAGAACGGAATATTGGGCGGCAGGCCGTTGTCTTTCCAGACCTGCACAATGTGACTGGACGTAGCCCGGCTCGGGATAAAGATCGGCCCACGAATACGTCGGGCGATCCTGATACGGATAATGTTCGAACGAGAAGAACGTGAAGTCGTTGAGACGCCCGTGCGCTTTCAGGTAATCGACGAAGCGGCCGAGCCAGGAAACCTTTCCGTTGGCATCGGGCCAGACTTCGACGTCACCGAATGTTCCTTCAAAGGGCGGGCCTCCCAGCTTCGCCTCGGGGACGAGCTGGTGAATCGCGGTGGCGAACTGTACGTACAGCGCGCCGTAATCTTCCGGCAGCATGTGCTGTCCGTCGGCCTCTTCGCCCATCTCGACATAGGAGATTGGATAATGCCGCTTGTACAGATAGGCGATTTCGTTCGCAGCGTCTTCGGGCGTGGCGTAGAGCATGGCGATCGGAACCATCGTCGGCAGACCGCGGGTGACGCCGCAATTGAAGAAGAAATCGAATCCCACCTGATCGCCGCGGGATTGGTCGAGATCGGAGGCGGCGTGTCCAGGGATCGACCGACGATGGCCAGGTGATGGTCTGGTCGCGGCTGGGGAAATGGGTGACGTAATCATTGAAGGCGCCATCGGCCGAGAGCGCGCCGACGTAGAGCTCGTTGATCGCGTATCCGACGCAGTTGCGCTTGTCGGCGGAGCCGTGAGTGTCGCAGGTATTAGAGGATTCGGTCATCCAGATGCGGATGTAGCGGACGGGAATCATCCAGGAAACAAGTTTCAGAGTAACGGTACCGCCTTTGCCTTCGGTGATGTTGCCGAGGGGAAAAGTCTGCCACGTGCCTTTCGTGGTGCCGTCGTAAAAGGGTTCGAGTTCGCCGGTCCAGAATTGAACGGCGTAGTGTCTGGCGTAGGGATTGGCCCACGCGATGCGGATCGCGTTGACATCAATCTTCGCTGCCCAGGTCGATCATCACCCATTGCGGATGCAGCGAGTCGTCTTCTCCGGTGAAGGCTTTGGTGAGATACGGATTGCTCTTCCAGTACGAGTTCAGATCTCCGTCGGTGAGGCGCGACCAGCCGTTGCCGTCGCCGCGGCTGAAGCCGCGATGCGGGAGCGGATATGCCCACGAGCTGTGAATCTCGGCGCCGAGATCGGCGCTGCCGGCGAAGTAGCCTTCCTGCTTGTCGGCGTTGCTCCACTTGCCAGCGGGATTCCAGTGCCACGCCTCGACCATCAATTCGGTGTTCTGGCGATAGGTCACAGGTTGCCATCCTGCGCCGAGGATTTCTTTCAGCAGCGGATCTTTCAGCAGGTGGTCGGGAGTGCCAGTGCGCAGGCGATCAATGGCAGCACCCAGAGAGCGGACGGGGCTGAAGGTGTTGGCGACATGGGCGGGGTCGGCATCGACGACAACCTTTTGCGCGGTCGCCAGGCTTACAGACAACGAGAGAAACGTCACCACAATCGAGACTGCAAGAAGACGATGCCCGACGTGCAACACCATGATGCCTCCGCGATTTCACCCGAGGGCAGTCCCTGAAAGTTCTGTCGTCGGCTAGTGAATCGATTTAAGACTGGGAAAAGTCCGCGACCAGCATACACCGAATTCTTCTGACGCTCTGTTGAAAACACTCTGTGCGCGGGGCCGTTGACCCCGCTCCTGCGCCCTGCTACCGTCATATGTTTGCCCACCGGTACGCGTCCGGTCCTGCGAACCTATTTCTTCTTCTTCAGGAGATCATCATGCCTGCCATCAAATTTCGCGGCGTCGATTTCATACAGTACGACTCGCTGCTCACCGACGAAGAGCGCCTCGTCCGCGATACTACGCGCCAGTTCATCGAAGACAACCTCATCCCGATCATCGAGGAATGCAACCGTGCCGGGCGCTTTCCGCGCGAACTGGTCAAGCCGATGGCTGACCTCGGATTTTTCGGCGCGTCGCTGAAAGGCTATGGCTGCGCGGACATGGGCAATGTCGAGTACGGGCTGATGACGCAGGAACTGGAGCGTGGCGACTCGGGGGTGCGCAGTTTTGTCAGCGTGCAGTCGGGGCTGTGCATGTATCCGATTTACGAATTCGGCAGCGAAGAGCAGAAGCAAGCCTGGCTGCCCCCCATGCAGAAGGGCGAAAAGCTTGGTTGCTTTGGCTTGACGGAACCTGACTTCGGGTCGAACCCTGGCGGCATGCTCACCCGCGCCAAGAAAGTCGGCAACGAATATGTGATCAACGGCGAGAAGATGTGGATTACGTCGGGCACCATCGCCGATGTGGCCATCATCTGGGCGAAGGTGGAAAACGAGAACGACCGCGTCCGCGGCTTTCTCGTGGAAACGGATCGTCCTGGATTTAAGGCTGACGACATCCATGGAAAGTGGTCGCTGCGCGCCTCGGTGACGTCCGGGCTGTCGCTGCAGGATGTGCACGTGCCGGAATCGAATCTGCTACCGAAAATCAGGTGGTCTGAAATCTCCGCTGATGTGCCTGAACCAAGCGCGCTATGGCATCGCGTGGGGAGCGCTGGGCGCTGCCATGGCGTGCTACGACTGCGCGCTGCAATATTCGCTGCTGCGCAAGCAATGGCGCGATCAGCCCATCGCCTCGCACCAACTCGTGCAAGACAAGCTGACATGGATGATCAGTGAAATCACGAAGGCTCAGTTGCTCGTCCTGCAGGTCGGCCGACTGAAAGACGCAGGCAAAGTGGAGCACCAGCACATTTCGATGGCGAAACGGAACAACGTATGGATGGCTCTGGAGTGCGCCCGCCTGTCGCGGGACATTCTCGGCGCGAATGGCGTGGCCGATGACTATCCCATCATGCGCCACATGATGAACCTGGAGTCGGTGAAAACCTACGAAGGCACGCATGACGTGCATTCGCTGATCATCGGGCAGAGTATTACGGGGATTGACGCGTTCTAGTCGGATACATCTGGGGAAAGCCGCTATCGGCTGTCCCCACATAGTCGCGTCGAAAAGGAATAATTTCGGGTGACTGCGGACAAGAAACGGCGAATTGCGACTGCGGTGGGATTCCTCTGCGGGATGCTCGCGTGCCTTGATGCAATGCGGGACCTGAAGGAGTGGTGGCCTCCGGATGTGGTCTGGCAGGCCTTGCGCAGCCCGCAGAGGCTCGAACTGGGTGGCGGGATCGCGTTGATCGTGGTGTCTTTCATCGCTTCGCTGCTACCGCGTACTTCGTCGGAGCGGTGACAACGCTGTTTATCTGCACGGCAGGCGGACGATCGAGGCCAGCCGTTTCCACATTATTCGTTCACCCATTCAACCATACATTTCTTCCAGCAACTCATAGGCTCGTCGCAGGTGCGGGACCACGATGCTTCCACCCACGACCAGAGCCACGTTCAGCGACTCTTCCTGCTCGGCACGGGTGACGCCGAGGCGGTAGGACTGGATGGCGTGGTAGAAGATGCAGTCATCGCAGCGCAGGCAGGCCGAAGCCACCAGTCCCATCAATTCTTTTGTCTTCGCCGGGAGCGTACCCTCCAGATAGGTGTTGTGGTCGATGTTGTAGAAGCGCTTCACCAGGAAATTGTTGGCCTTGTCGACATTGGCATTCAGGCGGGCGCGGGTTTCGATGAAGCGGCGCGCGATCTCGCTTTTGTCGGCGACATTCTTTTCCGTGAAGAGATAGGTCGGCTCTTTACGTTCCGGTCGTTCCGACGCTGCGGAATGTTCGCTGGTCGTGGTGTTCATAGGCAAATGGTACCAGACAGTTCTCTCTGGCCGGCGGCGCAAAACCTACCGAGAGTTGTGCCGCGACTGTCTCTTTGGACCGTAGAGTGGGATCGAAAAAGCTTTTGACCGTAAAGATCGCTCAGAAAGGCCGCGAAGATCGCAAAGGGAAAAGACAACACGTTCTTCTTTGCGTTCTCTGCGGCTTTTCTTCGCGATCTTTGCGGTTAAAAAGCTCTTCTCCGCCTTAGGCGGTCGGCTTGTCGCGAGGAGGCTCGACTGCGAGGAATTCTTCGGCAAAGCGGCGAGCATAACTCTCGAGAAGCGCGGGAATTCTCTTTGAATCGGACGATCGCAGAACCAGTCCAGCGTGATGATGCATCTTGATCCGCTGGTAAACTTCCGGATCGTCGTATGCCGAAGTATCGGGATTTTCTTGCCGCGCGAGGGAAAGAATCACGCCGGCATATTCTTCACGCACCGGTGCCAACGTGTAACTGCCGTCGCCTCCAGAGATTTCGATGCGCGCCCACTCCCGCCACAGATTGATTCCGGTGGCGGCTTCGACCATCTCGTTGATGTAGGCTCCGCCGACGCGAGCTGCACATTCCAAGAAATAGAAGTGGCCATCGGCGTGAGCCTTGATGAATTCCGCATGCGCGACTCCGCGCACCAAACCAAGCGCTGCGATCAAATCGCGGTTGATCTGCCCGCAGCCCAGAGTCGTCCTCGCTGTCCCTCGGCACGGTAAACGTCGTGAAGATTCCTCCGCCCTGAGCGACATTCATGGGAGGCTTGCCGTATTTGCTGACGTTAGCGAAAACGACTTCGTTCTCAGAGACCACCGAGTCCACGTGATAAACATCGCCGGGAAGAAACTTTTCCAGCAGATAGGAAGACTGCTTGTCGCCCAATTGTTCGAGCAACGGCCACAGTTCATCCGCAGCATGAATCTTCTTGATCCCGATCGCGGCAGCCTCCTGCCGCGGCTTGAGCACCCACGGGCCCGGCATGTGTTCCAAGTAGTAGCGAATATCTTCATGGTTCACGATGGGGACGAAATCGGGGACGCGCACGTTGCGATCGAGCGCGCGCATGCGCATGGCTAGCTTGTCGCGGAAATAACGCATTGTGGTCAGGCCCATGCCGGGGATGCGCATATGCTCGCGCAGAGTAGCGGCGGTTTCCATGTCGTATTCATCGAGGGCGACGATGCGGTCGAGTTTCTGATTGCGCGCAAGATGGGATACGGCTCCTACGATGTCGGCGAGGGTAATTTCCGACGGGAGGTAGAAGGCATCGTCGAGGCTTTCGCGAGGCCAATCGGCATCGCGCAATTTTTCCGCGGTCAGAAGAATTACCCGGCAGCCCTGACGCTTGCATTCGCGCATGAACTCCTGTCCCTTCTCGTAGGTGGTGATGCACAGAAGAGTCAGCGGGCGGGCGTCAGGCATAGCATTCATTTCGCAGCGGAATGCGAGAATACCACGGTAGATGGCGACTCCAGAATGAATTAATCGCCGACAGCAATCTCTCTGAAGATTTTCCGATTGCAGGAGAGACAGATCAGGTCTGGGTCCTATGCCTCTGTTAAACTGTGCGGGCAATGCCGGACGCAATTGAACGCCGGACAAACGTCGCTCCCTGGTGGGCACTTCTGTTCGCCATCACCGCGGTGGGGTGCAACGTTGCATTCTTCGTGGGCTCGCCCGCACCCAGCATGTTCGCGTGGCTGAGCTTGTTACTCGCGATCGTATCGGTAACATTTCTTGCAGTGGGACTGAGACGGGCGATTCAGTCAGGCGCAACTCTATCGCGGCAAAGTGAAGACTGCCGTGCTCAGCGTGATTGCGCTGCTGGCGGCTGGAGTCAGCGGGCTCGCGTTCGTGGGCGCCCGCAAACTGCCGAGCGCCAAAGCCGCGCCACAGGTCGGGCAAAGGGTTCCGGACTTCACGCTCGCCGATACTTCCGGGAAACCGGTTTCGCTGGACGAACTCTTGGCGGGTTCTTCCGGGTCTCCCACGGCGACTCCGTCTGAAACACGGGATCCGGCTCCCAAAGCAGTACTGCTAATTTTCTACCGCGGATACTGGTGACCATTCTGCAACCTCGAGTTACGAGGTGTAGAGAAACATCTGGCAGAGTTCGAGGCCGCCGGGGTGCGCCCGGTCGCCATCAGCGTGGACTCGCCGGAGGTATCGCGCGATCTGGCGAAGAAAGCTGGCTACACTTTTCCGATTCTGTCCGATCCCGACACTGCGGTGATTCGCCGATATCACATTCTGCACCAAGCCGGCGGACCGGATGGTCACGATATCGCGCGTCCCGCCGAGTTTCTGGTCGACTCGTCCAAGATCGTGCAATGGGATAATTTCACAGAAGACATTCGGGTACGCGCGCGCGCGGACGAGATGCTGGACGCCGCCCGGAAGTTGCGCTAGGTTCCCGAGGCGTCTTGGGCCCTGCAGGACTGCACCCACTCCACAATCAGCGAGGCCAACACAACGAAGACGATCGTCCAGATCATGTAGAGGGCTTCCTGTTCGATGGCGTCATGCACTTTCTCGTTGACCTCAAGGCCCATCGCAACGAGCGCATGGTCCACGAAAGTGTGGACGGCTTGCACCGCTAGCCACACCATGCTGCCGTCGCTGCGGAGCGCGCTCAGGCTGAGCCCGCCCAAGAGTCCGGTGGCGCCGGCTTGAAATCGTTCGCTGGCAGTAGCCACGGCAATCACCGCGAGCAGCGATCCATTCATCAGCCCGGCCAAGAATGCGCACAGGATTGGCCATTCGATGTAAATCCCCAGGGCTCCCAGGCCGACGTTAGCCAAGACCCAGAGACCGCCCAGCAGAGGCATCCATAGATTCTTCGAAGACACCGACACGGGCCTTGCGACCGAGAGCGCGTGCTCAGGAAGTGCCGACATAGAAAACCTCCAGGATGCTGCTGACCGATAGTGAAGAAAATCATGTAGTCGTTTCATTCCGCCAGGGGGCCGCACTTCTCCGGGATGCAAGATCGATCTTGTAGGGCGGAACGCGGGTGTGCCTTTCAATCGAGCGTGCGATTGCGTTATAGTCTCAACCCGGCGCGCAACGACTACATCAAGAGCGCCGGGAGAAAACAGAATGGGTACGCAGACGCGTCCAGAGGGCAAGGCCCGCATTTTCGGAGAAAACATTGAAAGCGACCTGGCGTCGCGGTTCCTGCGCGTGGTCGAAGTGGCGGCGATCGCATCCGCCCGCACGATGGGGCAAGGCGATCGCAAGCTGAGTGACCAGGTGGCGACTGAAGCGATGCGGCGCACCATGGATAGCATTCCAATGCGCGGCGCCATCGTCATCGGCGAAGGAGAGCGCGACGAAGCGCCCATGCTCTACATCGGCGAGAAGGTAGGCGCGGAGTTCCCTGATGGCACGGAAGTTCCGGAGGTTGACATCGCGGTCGATCCGCTGGAAGGGACGAACCTGTGTGCCACGGGCGCGCCGGGATCGATCACAGTGCTTGCCGCCTCGGAACGCGGAGGCCTGCTGAACGCGCCCGACTGTTACATGGATAAGATCGTTGTCGGCCCATCGTGCAAAGACGCGGTTTATATCGACGCGCCCGTCTCGCACAATCTGAAGAACATTGCGCGGCGGCTGGATCGCGATGTGGAAGATCTGGTTGTGATCGTGCTCGACCGTCCACGGCATGAGAAGCTCATTGCCGATATTCGAGCCTGTGGAGCCCGCATCCGGCTAATCGGCGACGGCGATCTTTCCGCCGGAATTGCGGCAGCCGTGATCGGAACCGGAGTGCACGCCGTTATGGGATCCGGAGGAGCGCCGGAAGGTGTGATCACGGCGGCAGCGATTCGCTGCCTGAACGGCTATATGCTCGGCCGCCTGGTAGTGAAGCCCGACCAAGAAGAGCGCCTGGAACGGATGGGGATCAAAGACAAGAACCGCATCTATGAAGCGGAAGACCTCGCTCCGGGCAAACAATTGATCTTCGCCGCCACGGGCGTGACCGATGGTGCGCTGATGAAGGGCGTGCGCTTCTTCGGGGAGGGGACGCGTACTTCGTCGGTGATCATGACGCTGCGCACGGGGAAAGTGCGATTCGTAGAGAGCATTCACCTGGAGAAGAGTCCGGACGTGAAGGTGAGGTTCTAGCAGATCCGGGTCATGAGCCGGCAAGGCAGGGATCGGATTGGAGGAAGTGGATGCGAATAGTGGTGCCTGTGGTTGGGAGATGCTCACTGTACGAGGACGTAAGCGTCAACCCCGCCCATGCGCGCAGCGACCATGTTGAAAGCGAACATGGCGGCGGCACCGGACACGGCAAAGCTTCAGCAGCTTCCACTCGCTACTCTGGACCGAAAATTCGAAGAGGCGGCAAATCAGGCACGAGTCCCTCGGGTTCGATGAGATCTCCCTACTTCAGATAATACGAATTCTTCTTCAAATCCTCCGGGATGGGCGGGAAGGGCGGCCATTCCTGGGAGTATCCTTTGGGGAACAAAGGAGCCGCGACTTCAGAGCGCAACGTGCCGTCGTGCACCGTGAACTTGTGTGGATGTCCCGGCGAGGAACCTTCCCACAAACACACGCCCGCGTACGCACCATCTTTGCGCAGTACGTAGTATGTCATGTCCATGTAGTGCAGTTTGGTCATGTCGCCGTTGTAGTTGCGGACGATGCGCTTGAGCGCGTCCATGCCGGCTTCTTGCGGGGACATGCCGTGGCGCATGTTCTCGACGATGGTGTGCGCGCCGGCGACCTTGATGTTCTCTTCCCCGGCGCCAGTCGCTCCCGCCGAGCCCACGTCCTGGTCGGTGAAGCAGCCCGCGCCGATGATGGGCGAATCTCCGCAACGCCCGGGTAGTTTGAACGCCAAGCCGCTCGTGGTAGTGATGCCCGACATCTCCCCCTTCTCATTAAGGACCGAGCAGTGGATCGTACCTGTGGGCGGAAACAGCACACGATGCACAGCTGCCAGTTGGAATTCTGGTTCGATGCCGAGTTCGGCGGCGCGCTGCTGGAGTTGCTGTATGCGATCGCGCCACAGCTCGGCCTGCGGCTTCGAGTCGGGAGCCGGAGGATGCCAGTTCGGATCGGCCATGCCCGGTCCCCACCAATCGCGGTCGGAATTAAATTCCTTCCACAGCAGCCAGATTTTGCGGGAACGATCGGTCAGCAGGTTCTCGCGAGGAAAACCCATGGCGACGGCAAATCGCTCCGCACCTTCGCCGACCAGCATGACGTGGCCGGTGTGCTCCATCACGGCACGGCCGACCATCGACACACTCTTGATATTACGCACCGCGCCCACGGAGCCAGCACGCCGCGTGGGGCCGTGCATGCAGCAGGAGTCCAGTTCGACGACACCTTCCTCGTTGGGTAGACCGCCGAGGCCGACCGAGTCGTCGTTAGGGTCGTCCTCAGGCCCCTTTACGACGCGAATGCCGGCCTCGAGCGTGTCGCCACCACTCTTCAGGAAGGCGTATGCAGCTTCTACGTAGGGATAGCCGTTATTGGCGCAGATGATGACCGGACGTTTGGGGGAATCAGACTGAGAGGCATGGCCCTGCTGGGCATTTTTGGCGAGCGATTCGGGAATCGCGGAATGCGCTCCCACTCCGGCGGCAACGGCTCCGAACACGGACGACTTCACGAAATTACGGCGCGAGACGGTCACGGATCCTCCCCCATCACTGCGTTCTTATGACGATGAACTTGAAAGCGAAGCGGGAAGCATATCACGGGCTAGTGCGAGGATTCACGCTGGAAGGGGCGCTCGGCCACACACCTCCAGTTCGAGGTTCTGACTGGCTCAGACTGTCGAGCTTCGCTCGACGGACAGCCGATGGCGTCGGTCCCACAGAGAGCTCAACAAAATGAGAGTTCTCTTGCTCCCGTTCTCATCGACTGGCGAACCGGCGCAGCCGGCCGGGATATGCCGCCCCTGCTTTCTTGAGTTCGTCTTCCGCAGCGACAGAAATGGGCTGCACTTTCTCAGACCGAAAGCGCAGCAGCGCGGCGATGTTCCCTACCTTGTCAAACTCCAGATCGTCCTTCACGTAGAAGGTCTCGATGTCGCGGCGGATCACCCAAGGCAGAATGGCCTCGCCAACGTCGACAATCTCCTGAGTGGCGCGGCCGCAGACGGGACAGAAGTTGACGAGATGGGCGTCGATGTGTCCGCATCCGGAACACTCGATGGCATGGGCCTGCAGGTTTTCGCCGATCAACAACGTTTGCACTTCTCCCAGTTCCAGCGAGCGCAACACGCGGCGCAGTCCGGTGACGCCACGCCCGTTACTACGCGCCTGCTCCAGCGCCTGGCCAACCAGCTCGCGCCTCCGGTCACTTTGCCAGCGATCGACAATTTGTTGCGCGTGACTGCGGATCTCTTCTTTCGCGGCGTGGGCCAGATCGGCATGGAACCGGCCAATGAGAGCGTGACCGACGTAGGAGTGCAGTTGCGGTTCGAGCAGCGACACGTGAGCGTCCTGGCAGGCGAGAATCCATTTTTCATAGACGCCTTTTTCCAGTAACTCCTTCAGCGTCTCCGCGACATGCTTGAAGTGCTGGCGAACTTCGTCCTCGACCCGACGCTGCGCATGGCCGCCATCGTAGCCGGCATAGCCGTCGCTGCGGCCTCGGCGGGGCAGCGAGTGGAAGAGGTCTTCGCGCTCGGTCAACTCGCCTAGGCGTAGGTCGAAGATCCGAGCCCGGTGCCGGTCAACCAAGACCACCCCGAGCAAAGGAAACGCGCCCAGCAAGTGCGCAATCGGTTTGAGATGAAAATGCCGGTCGACGAACAGTTGCGTGCCTGGCAGGGCGGAAGGCAGGTCGTACTCACGCCACAGGTGTTGTGCGGCACAGGCGAAAACAGCCTTTCCATGGGTTCCGTTGCTGCGCAATTCTCCAGACAGACGAAGAATGCGGTCCATGTCGGCGCGGGCGGATTCCTTCTTAGTTTTGCTCTCGGGGCCTTTGCTTTCCAGGTTGCGCAAGGCTTCGCGGACCAGGTCTTTGATCAGAATCGTGTCTTCCTTGTGCGCCTTGTTGCGCGGAGTGGATGGTTGAAAATAAAAACTAACTGCGCCGGATTGGTTATCCTGAAATTCAGCGAGTTCTCGAATTTGTTCACGGGAAATACTCATGGATAATCCCCCACAATGATTGAAATTGGTTTTAAGCGGCGCCGCTTGGAGCGAGCCGGCCGGGAAACTGCCTGGCCAGCCCGGGCGCCTTGCGTAAGTGGTCGCGCGCGGCGGAAACGAAAGCGAGTACACGGTCGGCAGGAAGGCCGGTGATCGCCGTAATCTCCTCCACGCTGAAGCCTTCGACCGCATGCAGAATGAAAGCCTCGCGCGGGCCAGCTCCCAGGTCGCGAAGGGACGACGCAATGAGACGCAATAACTCATCCGAAGCCATGATCTGTTCGGGCGTGGCTACGCGTGCATCGGCAATCACACTCGCACCGGTAATGGATTCGTCGGGCTGATGAAACTGTAACCCGGGTTCGTCGCTGGCCTTGACGTTGCGCTGGCGCGCGGAGTCTTCGAGAGGCCAAGCATTGCCATTACTCTCGTCGGTGTGGGAAAGATCGTCTAGAGCCCGCAGAGCCAAACGATAGAGCCAAGGCTCGAGAGCCAGACGTTCCGGCTTTTCCTGTCCATTTCCCAGAGCGGCGGCGATGGTTTCATCGATGACTTCTTCTTTCGAGAGGCTGTCAGGGGCAATCGATTCCTGCGCTTCGCGGAAGTAGATTTCACGCTCGACAAAGCGCTCGAGGCGCGACAGGTTGACGTTCACATAGGAGCGGACATCGTCGGCAGAAATTGTGGGCGGAAACACCGCGGCCAGCGTCTGTTCAAAGGGCACTTCTCGCACCACGGCTCCGGGCCTGGCGGCATTGCCGCGCTTGCCGCGCTGCCATTTGTGCGAGGCACGCAGCAGGTCCTTGTGTTTGTTAACTTGCTGGAGCAGATCCTCGAAGGCGCTCTTCACCGCAGCCGCGGCGCTCGGCGCCGTTGCCTGCACTGCCATTTGCCCGGAGGGCAAACGCAAATTCAGGGAGACGCTGGTGCCCTCACGGGGAGAGATCTCCTCCACAACACCCTTTAGGTGGACGAGTTCGGGACGAAAAACCTGCAGACGTTTTTGCAGTTTTTCGACCTGATGTTGAATATCTTTTTCGACGGCGGGAATTTTATGAAGACGGTAACTGACGTGAACGTTCATGAGCGCCTCGGCCTTGCTAACGAAGTGCGCAACCAAGTGCTTTCTAAGCCGATTGTACACCCGGTGGAAAAAACGCAAGCGCAGAATTCGGCTACTTGTTCAGTGGGATGAGGGCGGCAAGGGGTTCGTTGCGCAGAATAACGATTTGCTTCTGCCGGCGTTTGCAGCCGCGAGAGCCGGCAAGGTATGATCCGGAGCCTATGACCTTGTCCAAACTCCGGTTGTTGGCATTCCTCACCGCTTTTACCTGGTTTCAAGTTCCACCGTCTCACGCTCAATCCAAAGAAGTGGAAAGCGTTTATCCTGACGCGCACGCGCTCTATCTCGATCTGCACCAGAATCCGGAACTCTCGGCACATGAAGTCCAAACTGCAGCGAAGCTGGCCGCCCGCTTGCGCAGTGCGGGCTATGACGTCACCGAACATGTTGGTGGCACCGGAGTCGTGGCCGTTCTGAAAAACGGAGCAGGCCCGACCATCATGCTGCGCACGGAACTCGATGCCCTTCCCGTGGAAGAAAAGACCGGGCTTCCCTACGCCAGTAAAGTTCACGCAAAAGATGACGCTGGACGCGACGTTCCCGTGATGCACGCTTGCGGGCACGATCTGCACATGGCGGCGCTGCTGGGCACCGCCGAGGTCATGGCACACAGCAAGAACACGTGGCACGGAACCCTCATCCTGATCGGCCAGCCGGCAGAGGAAACGATCGGCGGTGCGGATGGCATGGTGCGCGATGGATTATTCACACGCTTCCTCAAGCCGGATGTGGCGGTCGCTTTGCATGTCGGCAACGATCTCCCTGCAGGAATGGCCTCCATCACCCCCGGCGTGTATAACACGAATTCGGACTCGGTGCGCATCACGATTTACGGCAAGGGCGGGCATGGCTCGATGCCGCAATCGGCGATCGATCCCATCGTGATCGCGGCCCGCACGATTCTCGCGCTGCAAACCATCGTGTCGCGCGAAATCAAGCCAGGAGAGATGGCGGTGGTGACGGTCGGCTACATACAGGCGGGGACGAAGAACAACATCATCCCTGACCACGCGGAAATGGGACTGACGATACGCACTCGCAAGGCGGACGTGCGCCAGCAGGTTCTTGCCGCCATTACTCGTATCGCAAAAGCGGAGGCCGCTGCGGCTGGCGCGCCACGGGAACCGCTGGTAGAACGCTATGAAGGCACGGACCTCGTGTATAACAATCCGGCGCTGGCGGAACGACTGCGCGCGCCTCTGGAAGCCGCACTCGGAAAGGACAAGGTGGTCATTGCTGAGCCCATCACGCCGTCGGAGGATTTCTCCTATTTCGTGAACCAGGGTGTTCCTGGATTCTATTTCAGCCTGGGTGGGGCTGATCCCCAGAAGTTTGCTCAAGCGAAGGCCGCGGGGACTTCGCTGCCGTCGAATCATTCGCCCCTGTTCACACCGGATGTAGATCCGGCACTGCACGCTGGCATTACCGCAGAGGTTGCCGTGCTGCGCAACTTGCTCAACTGCTCACCGGAAGAACTCCATAAACTAACGGCCGAGCAAGCGACTCATTGAAAAACTAAAAAAAACCGCGCGGTGGAACGCGGCTCGGTCTTATCGGTCGAGACTCGACGATTCAGACGGCGACTGTGACTGAGGTCTCGGTCCGTGTGACAGGCCGGTAGAGCGTGTCGCGTTCGATCGGTTCGCGCCCGGCGGCGCGGATTAGACGCTCCAGCTCTTCTCGGCGCATGCCTTGGGGAGTCGTCGCGCCGGCGTCGTGGTAGATCTTTTCTTCGATGACGGTGCCATCCATGTCATCGGCGCCAAAGCGCAGGGAGATCTGCGCAATCTTCGCGGTCATCATCTGCCAGTACGACTTGATGTGCGGGAAGTTATCGAGCACCAGGCGGCTGACGGCGATCTGCTTGATATCAAGCATACCAGTGGTCTTCGGCAGATGCTGCAGCGGCGTGTTATCGGGATGGAAGGCCAGCGGAATAAACGTCTGGAAACCGCCGGTCTCATCCTGCAGGGCGCGTAGCTTAAGCAGATGGTCGACGCGGTCTTCATCATTCTCGACGTGTCCGTAGAGCATGGTCGCGTTCGACTTCAATCCGATCTGGTGAGCCAACTTCGCGGTTTCGAGCCATTCGCCGCCGTCGATTTTGTGGTCGCAAATGATGTGGCGTACGCGGTCGGCGAAAATCTCGGCTCCGCCTCCAGGAAGTGAGTCGACGCCGGAAGCCTTCAGTTGCTCCAACGTCTCGCGAATCGAGAGCTTGGCGCGTCGCGAAAGATACGCGACTTCGACCATGGTGAAAGCTTTGAGATGCACCTGCGGAAAGCGCTGCTTCAGGCCCGAGCACAGATCGAGAAAGTATTGGAACGGCAGGTCGGGGTGCAATCCGCCCACGATGTGGAATTCAGTTACCGCTTCGGTGTATCCGGAGGCCGCGGTTTCGAAAGCCTCTTCCAGCGCCATGGTATAAGCGCCGGGAGTATCTTTCTTTCGTCCGAATGCGCAGAGGCGGCACGCGGCCACACAAACATTCGTCGGGTTGATATGGCGGTTGACGTTGAAGTACGTCTTGTCGCCGTGCAGGCGCTCGCGCACGGAATTCGCCATCCAGCCCACGGCTAGGATGTCGCCGGTCCGGTAGAGGGAGAGCGCGTCGTCGGCATTCAGACGCTGGCCCGCGACAACCTTTTCATAGATCGGCGTCAGTCGCGAGTCGTCGGTTTGAAAGTCGTGCTTCTGGAAAGTGTGGGATGGGCGCGTGGCAGACATCCTCTTGATGATATCGCAGGATCGATGCGGTCTGCCATTGCGAACCGAGTTACTGGGCGACGACGATCCGGTCCTGAATCTGGCCGTATTGATCCTCGGTCAACACATGCCGCGTCACTAACTGGCGAGTGCTCGCGTATGGCCGCTCGGCAATAATGCGATCAGCCTTTTCTGAGCTGATGCCGGGCAACGACGAAAGGTCGTCTTTGGACGCCTTGTTCAGATCGACCGACTTCTTGTTCGTGAGCCCGTCCTTCACACCCTCAGCCACGGCTTTGGTATCGCGTTTGAGATTCGCCGTGGCTTCCGCGGTCTTCTCCCGGAGTTGGTCGGGAGATTGATTGGAGGAGCATCCCATGCCAATCGTCAGGATCGAACTGAGTAGCGCGAGTTGGAAGAGATGGAAGCGCATGTCGTTCAGATGCGGTCCGGGCCTGGACAGTTGGCGCTCCAGTCGCACTTTGCGGCCTACCTTGAGGGCTGGAACTGCATCTACCTCTAATAGCCACTCCGCAGTGAGAGGAGACAGTCGATGAAACGCATTCTTATTGCTACAACACTTTTCGCGCTGGCGGGCGGCCCCGCGTTCGCACAAAGCACGACCCCAAGTTCAACGGATCCAGGCAGTTCGCAAGCGCAGCCGGGGACGTCATCGCCGGCACAATCTCCCGCACAATCTGCGGGACAGACGCAAGCCCAGGCCCAAAGCGCACCGGCTACGAATCAAGCGCAGGCCGCAACTGCTCCGCGCATTGCACCCGGCAGCGTGATTCCGGTTCTGCTCACGAAGACCATCGACGCCAAAAAGGTAAAGGCGGGAGATCCAGTTGAGGCTAAGGTCACGATGGACCTGAAAACCAATAGCGGTGAAGTTCTCGTACCGAAAGACACCAAGGTGATGGGACACGTGACCGAGGCGCAGGCTCGCAACAAGGAACAGAAGGAATCTCAAGTAGGAATCACATTCGATCGTGCAGAATTGAAGGGTGGGGATATGCCTTTGCCGATGTCGATCCAGGCGGTCATCGCGCCTCCTACGAATAATGCGAATGGCGGGGATCAGGGAGCACGGGCGACGGCGAACGGGTCTGGGACGTCGCCGATGGGCGGCGGACGAACGGCGCCAATGGGAGCGGGACAATCTCAGCCCCCGGCTTCCACTCCGAGTGGACCGACCGAAGGCACGGATACCTCGCAGCAAGCGCGGCCACAGATTACAGGCAAGACTGAGGGAGTCATCGGGATTTCGAATCTGAAGCTGGAAGCTGGACAGAATGCGACGCAGGGTTCGCTGCTGTCCTCGGAAAAGAATAACGTGAAGGTGGAAAGCGGCACGATGTTGCTCCTGAAGGTAAACCAGTAGGAGCGGCTCGATCCTTCGGAGAGGCTAATCCGCTCGCCTCTCCGGATTGCGCCTTCTCAGAAACGTCTAGGCATTGGCGCTCGCGGTGGCCGCCTTGGCACGGGCAGGCTGTTCCTCGATTACGGTGCTCACCAGCCGATTCCACAACAAGATCGACGGAGCGACGGTAGCGACAACCATCGCCCAGGGCAGCACTGGCGAAATCCAGAAAATCGTCGTCGTAAAGCTGAGCAAAGCCAGCCAGATTAAAGTGACAAAGGTCCCGAACAGGAAAGCGGCCTTTCGCGGGCCCGCGCGAATAGGTAATGAATAAGAACAGAGAGCCTGCACCATGAGAGAAAACGGAAACGCGACGACGAGGTCGATGAAGTAATGTTCACCGATTCCCAGAGTAGCCATCGTCGTCAGGACCACAAACAGCATCGCAATCGTCCGGATCCAGCGCGCCAGCCCCTTGGAGTTCCACCACACGAGCAGTACCCATGTCATATGCAGAGACGGAATGGCGTTGCGCGCACCCTTGAGCAGAACCGGCACGACATTCATCCGCATCACGTCGGCAATCGCCGGCGCATGAAGCGGAAACGCTGGGCCAAACAGGTGGATTGGACCACACGCTGGCAGCATGTTGTAGAACAGCACGCCCACAGGCCCCGTGACCAGGAACGCCAACATCACGGCAAAGGCTTTTTCCTTCTTTTGACGGAGTTGGGCGGCATAGACCAGGGCCAACGGTAGTGGCAGCGCAATGTAAATCGCGAGGCAAACAAACCGCAGCCAGAGCCACTTCCAGAACAGCTGCCCCATCAGGAAACTAAACTGTACACGCAGGCTGCAATCGAACGAATACAAGAAGAGGTCGAACGTTTTCGGGTGAAGAGTCTCGGTAATGTCGAGTAGGGTGCTCGCCATGTATTCCGAAGCGACAAACAGAACAGATGGAAGAAATCCATAGAGCAGGAGTTTCCGCTCTTCGCTTTCGGCCCAGATGGTGTGCGTCCCCAGGACTGCCAGAGCGGCCATGCCAGCAAACGAGAAACACGCCATGAAGAGCGGCTTGAAATCCATCCCACGAAAGTCGAGCACAGCGAGAAACAGAGAGCCGGTCAAAACCAGGAGCAGATCGAACCGGGAGCGCCGGATCACCACCAGCACAATCAGCGCACTCGCCAGGGCGAGGGACAGATAAGCCGAGGTCATCGCATCCTGGTAGAAATGCCGATTGACAGCAAGCGTCAGGATCACGGCAAAAAGCAGCGCCGTCAGGCCGAGTTTGATGCCGGCTTTACGGTTGATCGTGCTGCCCTGCGATGAATTCGCTTGATTGCTCACGAGTAGGCCGCAAGCGCACTCCAAGAAACCGCTCGCTCTCAGAGTTTAGGAGGCCAGCCGCAACCCGAGCAACCTGGTTTGCCGAGCAGAGGTTACAAGAGTAATCCTTGTTGCGGAAGGCATGGTCGCGGGCGAAGCAAACTGCTAGGCAGACATACCCAGCCTCTTCTTCGCCAGAGGCCGCGCAAAGGCGTTCGCAGGATTGTGGGCGTTCGATTCCAGAACTCTCTGATAGCTGGCTTTGGCCTGAGCCGGATGTCCCAACTTCTCGTACGCCTCGCCCAGTAGAGCCAACACCAGCGGGTCGTGCTGATCAGCCTTCTGAAATTCAATAATCGCTTTGTCGTAGTCTCCTGTATAGAAGGCAACATAGCCGGTGAGATAGGGATAGAACTTTTCCTGGTCTGGATTCTTGGCCTGGTCGAGAGCGATCCTGGCGGCCGCGATGTGTTGCTGGGCGTCCTCGGGGTTATCGCGCCGGGCGGCAACCCGCGCCTGCGCGCTTTCCCAGCGGAATATCCATAGGTGCCGATTGGCGTCGGTCAGATCGGTTTTATGCGTTGCGGTGGTGTACCCCTTCTTGTACCACTTGTAGGCGCTGTCGGGATCACCTGATTCGAGATAGATGCGGGCAAGTTCGTTGCAAATTTCGGCCGCACCGACCGTGTCATGCTTGGCGAGCCGCGCGTTGAAAACTGGAAGTTCAAACTCCGCGGCTTTGAAGGCGTTGCCCTCGAAAGCGTAGGAAACAGCCATGGCACGCTGCGCCTGGCCGTTGGAATCCGCCGGCGCGAGGCCCATGGCCTTGCCGAGGTGCTGGTGCGCCTCCGTGTAATCGCCTTTTAGATCGAGCGCCATTCCCACAGCCAAGTGGCCTTCGTAAAGATCGGGGGACTTGTCGAGGGCTTCGCCGTAGAGCGCGAGGGCGTCATCCAGCTTGCCGGCGTGACTCAGTTTCTCGCCCTGCTGCACCAGGTCCGCAGGACTTCCGGGAGCAGGGGCCGACGGTGGAGCAGACTGTTGTCCGGAACTCAGAGCAACGAGCGAGAATGGGATGACGATGGCGCGGAGCGCGAGATTGCGAAGCATGACAATTCCTCCAGTTTTGGCGTGTCGCCGTCACTTCCTCAACAGCAGATCGCTGGCGACAAAAACAAAGAACAGTACGGAAATGACGCCATTCATGGTGAAAAACGCGGCATTGAGCTTGGATAGATCGTTCGGCCGAACCAAGGAGTGCTCATATAGCAAAAGCAGGATCACGGCGAAAACTCCCAGAGCCGCGATTTTCCCCATTCCAAATACGATCAACAGAGCGATCAGCAGACCCACCATCACGAGGTGAAAGCCGCGAGCGACCCACAACGCGTTGGATATGCCTAGATAGCGCGGAAGAGAATGCAGTCCCGCCTGCCGGTCAAAATCGAAGTCCTGGCATGCGTAGAGAACGTCGAAGCCTCCGACCCAGAAGGTAACCGCCGCGGTCAGCAGCAGAATCCGAGGATCGAGCGAACCCCGCACCGCGATCCATGCGGCGGAAGGCGCAATGCCGAGCGCGAATCCCAGCACGAGATGCGACCAGCGCGTGATCCGCTTGGTATAGGAATAGAGCAGAAGGACCGCCAAGGCCACTGGAGACAGCAATAGGGAAAGACGATTCAGCTGGCTCGCGGCAAAAATGAAGATGGCACAAGAAACAACGACGAATGTGGCCACAAACGCAGAAGAAAGGTGCCCAGCGGGCAAAGCACGGGTGCTGGTGCGCGGGTTCGCGGCGTCAATGCCAGCGTCCGCCCACCGGTTAAAAGCCATTGCCGCGGAGCGCGCCGCAATCATGGCCACGATGATCCATAAAAGTTGGTGCGCCGAAGGAAATCCTCCAGCCGCCAGCATCGCGCCGCATAGTGCAAACGGAAGCGCGAAAATCGAGTGTTCCCACTTGATCATCTCCAGCGTGACGCGCAGATTGTGCAGGACGGCCACGAGACGATTGTAAATGCCGGTGGCTCAGGTCGCGAATCTCGAGGTCCCCGATTACGCTGCGCCTTCGGGCTTCGCGACATCGATTTATCTTGTCATCCTGAGCGAAGCGAAAGACCTGTGCAATTCGCCGGCGGCGCCTCGCAGCAAGCGAGTTGCGCAGATCATTCCCTTTGCTGGGGATGACAAAACAACCGATCCTTGAATCGCAACCTTACGGGGACGATGCTAAGACCGGTCTCCTGAAATCAACGGAACGAAGCGGCAAAGCTCGCGAAACGTGATCCGCCGCTGGCCATTTTCGATGCGGATCAACTGCAGTTGCTGCGAATCTTCCGTGCCCACAGGAAGAATCATTCGTCCGCCTTCGGCCAGTTGTTCGACCAGAGCCAGTGGTAACTCCGGCGCCGCAGCCGAGACAATGATTGCGTTGTAGGGCGCGACTTCTGGAAATCCCTGACTTCCGTCACCCACAATCACTCTCACGTTCCGGTATCCCATGCGGCCAAGCAAATCGGCAGCAGCATCGGCGAGCCCTGCGTGGCGCTCGATTGAAAAGACCTGTGCCACCAACTCAGCAAGCACCGCGGTCAAATAGCCTGAGCCCGTGCCCACCTCCAGCACTCGATCGGTGGCAGACAGCGCTAAGGCTTCCAACATCACTGCCACAATGTAAGGTTGGGAAATGGTTTGCCCTTCGCCGATGGGCAGTGGGTGATCTTCATATGACTGGCTGCGGTAGGTTTCAGGGGTGAACTCGTGCCGAGGGACTCGCTCCATGGCGGCCAGCACGCTTTCGTTGCTCACGCCACGTGCGCGAAGTTGAGTATCAACCATACGCAGCCGCGAGTTCGTGAATGAGATGTTGTCGCCGGAGAAGTTCATCAGAGCTTGGGGCATCCGCGTCCCAACAGCATCATTCTATTTCTTACGCTGCCGGATCCGGATGTCGAAGCTGACCACGCCGTTCTGATCGCGCGTCCCCACGATGGAGACATTGCGATTGATGTAGTATTCGCCCTGGATGATCTGCTGTGAACTCTGCGAGACGTTGGTGCTGTACGTCAGGGTCACGTTATTCGCGAATTGCTGTTCGATGGTGACCTGCGGTCCGCGCGCGGTGGGGTTCGTCTCCGTCGTCAGACCCTGGGGATCGATCTTGATGCGGCTGACCCCGAAGAGCTTCTGCATGCGGCTGCTGACGGTTGAATTGAGCGCCTGGCTGATAATCAGATTGGTAGCTTGATCCGTGAACCCGCCTTGTCCGGATTGCTGTTGCAATTGCTCCGACTCTTCGCTGGTGCGGCCGAGAGCGAGCAGAGCAATAATGTCGGACTTGGGCAGGGGAGGCTCGGAGCGATAGTTCACGTTCAGGCGCTCGGGCGTGCCGGTCACCGTGATATCCAGATCGTAGTTCCGCACGTGAGTGGTGGCCTGGAGATTCACCTGAGGTTCGATGGCGACGGGATTGGCAAAGGTGATATCGCCGCGCTCCAGGCGGAACTTAATGCCGTTAAACGTCGCGTCGCCTTCCAGGATGTCGGCGCGGCCAAGAACGCTGGGGCGAGCTACCGACCCACGCAAACGGAGATCCGCATCGCCTGATAAGCGAGCCACCGCCGTTTTCATCTGTAGCTCAGGGGCAGTGCGCACGGAGACGTCGAGCTTCACGTTGTACAGGGGTGAATTGGCGGGCAGGATCGAGGCCGATCGGCGGCTACTCTCCAGATAGGAGCCGAAATCAAATCCCGGCGTCACTGCCAGCTTCGTGACCAGGATGTCCCCCGAGATCAGGGACGCCGCGGGGCTGCCGACCCAATGGAGTTCTGCGGTCGCGGTGGAGCTGACGCCAGGCGGATAGCGCAGCCGCACCTCTTTGCCGGCAGCAGTAACGTTGAAATTGAGTTGGCCGTTGTAGCGGGAGGCGTCGCCTTTCATATCGAGCGTCCCACCGCCAGTGCGGGCCGTCAGCTGATCAATGTGGACCCGGTCCCGCGTGAACGTCAGGGAGCCGTTCATCTCGCTCAGACCGCTCGGCAGTCCAGCATAGTTGGCGCTGGCGTTGTTGATCTGGATCGTCCCTTGGGGTAATGGCGCACTGACGGTTCCGCCGACCGTCATGTGGATGGTAGTCAGCCCAGAGGCGGTGAGATCGGGGACGAAACTGCCCAGCAGTTTGAGATCAAGTTTCCCATCGGCCGCGAGATCGAGTTCTCGCTGTCCCACAAAGTGAATGGAACCGTTTCCAGTGACGTCCGTTCCCTGTCCTATGAAGTGCGCCGGGGCGATATGCAGTGTTTCGTCGGCATAGGTAAATCGCACCGGATCCTGATTCTGCAGCTTGGCATATTCCACGTCGAGAGCGAGGTCCGTCAGATTTCCACTCAGCGTCCACTGACGGGGATCGCGCAGCGGTCCTTGCAGGATTATGGTTCCACCCACCGCGGAGTGTCCGGTTAGCTGCTCGCCGAGATAGGCGCGCCACAAGGCATCCAGGTCGACGTGATCCAGGCGCGCGGAGATATTCGCAGGATAATCGCCTCGCATGGTGACGTTGCCCTCCACGGAAATCGCGCCGCGCGGGAACTCGGAGTGTCCGCTGAGGTGGAGTTCGCCCGCCTTGGTGCTGGCTTCAAAATACAGACCACCCGAGAGCTCGTGACTCAGCATTAAGTCCTGCACGTGGACTGCGGCGTTGATCACTGGCGCGTCCAGAGTGCCCGAACCCTGCAGCGTGAAGTCGGCACGGCCCGCTACCGGCAAAGGCTCGAGATGAATCTGGCGAATCCGCGCCAGATCGAAATTCTTGCCGACCAGATCAAGATGGAAACCGCGCGTTGCCGGGACGAACGCCGCGCTGCCGGAAACCTCCGCGTCCTGATGGGTGAGATGAATATTATTCAGGGCGGTCTCCAGACCGGCCATGTACAGGTCGGCGTCGAATTGCTCGATCGCCTCTCCGTAGGCCGACGCATTAGTCGCGTGAATGTGTCCCTGCGCCTGGGGATGCGCCCGCGTACCGGAAACTTGAACCGAAACGTCGGCGACACCCGAAACCGGATATTCAAAACCGGCCAGCGCCGCCGTCGACGCCACGTCTACGCTGTGCAGGTTCACATGCGCCGTGAAAGGACTGTCCTCGGTAAAGTGGCCGCCTTGCAGCGTGGCGTTGCCTTCGAAATCGGCGCTCGTATTCCCGCGCCGCAACGATCCTCCTCGAAAGGAAAAATCATGAGAAGAAAACTGAACGTTGGCGGCGAGGGAATCCCAATGGACCTGCTGTTCGGGCGTACGCGAGGTCGCGGGAATCGTGAACTCGAAGTCTTCCGCAGCCAGAGTCCCGGTAAGGGTCGGGCCAGAAAACGTGCCGGCCGCCACACCATTAAAAGTTGCGCTGCCATCGACGCGGAACGGCAGATCCGAGGGACCGCCGAACGTCGTTACCAGCGGACGCCATTCTTCCAGGTTGGAAGTCGCCAGGGAAAAGTGTAGCGTCGAGGATGCGGCGAGCGTACCGGAAGCCTGAATTCGCGACGCGGGCGTAGACAAGTTGAATTGCGTGACTTCCAACGCGTCGGCGCGATATTCCCCCTGAACATGCGCGGTGACTGGTAGTTCGCCCGCAGCGGGACGCAGCGGAGGGGCTGCATCGAGCGCGAATCCAACCTCCGCATTCTGGTAAGACTCTTTCCAGAGCGCGCTCACCGTGCCCGATACCGATCCAGAGGGACGAAAGCGCCCTAGGGGGTGAGACGGCACATTCAAGGCTGCGGCCACTTCCTCCGCGGAAACATCCCGCACTCGAAGATGCACGGCGCCATCTTGCACACCCGAAGGCTTCGCTTTTTCGCCCTTCTTGACCGGAGGCCGAGCCGCAGACATCACCGCGTAACCTTCCGCACCTTTCTTCGCCTTGCCCGGAGGCAGGAGCGGAATGCTATGCAGCCAATTATCCACCTGCGCATCGCCGGTGAAGCTCCCCCCCAGCAATTTGCCCTGCAGCTTCGACAGCTTGATCTGGTTATCGGTTACGGAGTAATCCGAAGTAGCGATAACCTTCTTGAGGACGAACTGGTCGTCTTGCCAAAGGATGTCGCGCATGGACGCGGAACCCGTGGTCGCGAAGTCATTGAGCGACCAGCGGCCAGTGCCTTTAAAGTCGGCGGCGCCTTCGCGCAGGTCGCGACGCCGGGCAATTGCCGCGGCTTCTTGCAGATCGACGTGAGCGGAGTAGCTGCCCTCCAAATGAGGCGTACGGAAGTCAGTCATGCGTCCGCTCGCCTGCACGGACGATCGGCCGGAATTCCACTTCAAAGACCTAACGTCTACGAAGTTATCTCCCAGGCTGAAATCGACAGCCGTATTCCAGGAGAACGGCCGGAAACTCTCGACCGAACTGTCCACTTTCCCCAGATCCAGGTGGCTATCGTAGCGAGCATGCAGGAACGAATAATCGGCCTGAAGGCCGGTGTCGTGCACGCTGAAGTCCAGCGCAATTTTCTGGTCGGCCCAGAGCAGTTCGCCGTTCCGCACCGAAAGATGATCGATGGACAATGCGAACAACTGCTGAATGGCAGTATTTTCCGAAGGCTTACGCACGTCTTTTGGAGCAGGGAGGTTCGTGGTGCCGTCCGGCGCGATCATGATGTGAACCACCGGATGATCAAGAACTACCGAGTAAAAGCCGAACTCGGTGCGCAGGAAGGAGATTACTTTCACTTGCGCGAGCAGGCTGTCGGCGTGAGCCAGAGGTATGTCGGTCGGAGGCTCTTTGCCCCGCACAGTGATGTTGCGCACTTCGACTTGCAGGTGGAACGGAACGACGTGGAAGCTGCCGATTTCGGCGCGGCCCCCTGTGATTCGCTCGACTTCTTCAACCATCCGGCGGCGGACGTAGGCTTGAAAGGAAGCCGTGGTGGTGTACCAGAGGCCAGCCAGCGCAACGACGATGCCCACACCGGCGGCGATCAATCCATATTTCCACCAGCGTCGCGGCCTGGCGGCGGGCTCGTTCACCGTGTTTGGACTCCGTCCGAGCCGGACCCCGTCGTGCCCGGAAGGCTGACCTTGCTTTCCGAACGCAGGGATTGGAGCCAGGAAATCATCAATTCGTTGACTCTCTCCTGCGTGAGTAACTCGCGGATCTGGGCCGCGACATCGGCCGACGGAGTCTCGGCCACAACCGGCTGCTTCAACTGCGGCACGAACTTCTCCCGGTAATACGCTTCAATCGTTTTGGAATCGATCTGCACTGCGGGCCGAAGGTGTGCGTCGACCAGTCGCATGAGGTCGATCTGCTGCTGCACGTGCGCGATGAGATCTTTTTCCGACAGTCCATGCTTAGCCAGTAGCGCCTGCCAGCCGTCCTCAGTCGCGGCTTCGGAGTATTGTTTCCGCGCCTCCACAACCCGAGCAACCGCTTCCGCCTCGGAAGCATGCTGGAATGAGGCGGATTTCATCTGTTCGGAGAGCAATTCCTGATCGATCAGGCGGTCCAATACGGCGCGTCGGTCGTCGTCGTTGAATTGGTCGAGCGCGCGCCCGTTGAGCAGAGTCTCGTAGCACAGAGCTTCATCCCAATCGCTCTGCAAAATAATGTGTCCGTTGACCGTGGCCACGATGCGATCGATGACTTGGCCGGCCCCAGCCGAAGGGTGGAATCCAACGCTGAGGAACAACGCAAGCGCCGTCAACGCAACCGCTCTTTTTGTACGACTTCTTATCATCAGAATGGCTGACCTATGCTGAAAAATACGTTGAAATGCCGCAGGCGCTGGGTCTCGAATGTTATCGGATTCCCCTGCGCATCGAACGTGAGTGCCTGGAAATATCGGGTCGGATTTAAATTGTACCCGAAGTCGAAGCGTAATGGGCCAATCGGGGTTTTGTATCGTAATCCCAACCCGACTGCCTGTGAAGTGTAATCATAGCCGGAGTTGTTAAATTGGGTATAACACTGGGGGTTCGCTGTACCCCCGGTCGATAAACACTGGGCTGGATTGGGCTGGTGCCAGCGCAACAGGCCGGTCAGCATGTCATGTCCGGCGGTAAACACGTTCCCCATATCGTTAAAGATGGCAAGACCGAATCCTTCCCCCAAGTAGGGCAGCGACACCTCAGGTAAGCGCAGCTCGAAGTTATTGACGAACAGCGCCGTACCGCCAACCGGAAAGCCTGAAGAGGGATCGCGAGGTCCTGCCTGATTTAACCCGAATCCGCGATGAGAGTTGCCGCCGCCGGCAAAGAATTGCTCGGGGAGAGGAATGGTGGTGATGTCGGTGCATGTCGGCTCCGCCGCCGCGTTCAGAGGGCAAGAACCGGGGGGCAAAACCCTGGTCCCATTCAGGGGTTGTTCCAGTCCAAGCGTCGTGGAACGGGCGAACACGAATTGTCGTCCGGCCCGTCCCTTCCCGCCAAACGCATAGTAGGTGGAATATTGTCCCAGCACCCGACCGAAATCGGCTTCTGAGCCGAAGTACTTCGAAGACGCAAAACCATCGAGCGTGAAATAGTCTCCTTTGGTGCTTTCCAGGGGATTATCCCGCTTGTCGTGGATGAAGGTGAAGCCGGGACCTCCTACACGGGCGGGCAGGGAGAGTACCGTAATTTCACCGGGAGAGAAGTCCTCTGCGAAGTGATAGGCCTTCACCAGCCTGAAATCCATACGGTAGGTAATCGAATTGGGCCCTTGGCGGGTCCCGGGCTCATGCCCGGTGTTTCCGAACTGCTGCCGGAGATCGATCTTCCCTTCCAGACGCTCAGAAGTGAAGGTCGCCACGTCAAGACTGTTATCGTAAAAAACGGTGTAGATGAGCTTGAATTTCTCGTTATCGAACAGCTTCGGAATGGCATAGCTGATCAGCCCTCGTTGCTGCAGGCGTCCCACATGGGACTGGAAGGTGACGGTTTGATTGCGCCCGCCGAAGTTCAGGCGGGTTACGTCAAATTCGACTCGCGGGCTTACCCCCGTCGTCCCTTGCGGCGCGGTCGTTCCCGAAGGCTGCCCGGTCTGGAACTCCAGCCCAACTCCGTAGGTGAAGGTGTACCGCTTGGCCTCCTGCACCTGAACCAGAACATTTTTCTGCGGATCGGTTCCGTCTGGATTTTGCACAGCTGTATCCACCTGGCTGAAGATGCCAAGATCGTAAAGACGGGTCTGGGTGCCGAGTAGATCTTGCTGGCTCAAGGGGTCCCCGGCGTGGACCTGCAGTTCGCGTTGCACCACATAGTCGCGCGTGTGCTCGGTGCCCGCCACCATGACTCGATTTACGGTAAAGCGCTCACCCTCCTGGATGGTGTAGGTGACATCTTCACGGTCCGCCTGATTGGAGGAAGGTTTCGTCGTGATGTCCAGGGTCGCGTTGGGAAATCCGTGATCGAAGTAATAGCTGAGAATTCTTTCCCGATCGTTGGCCAGGTCTTGCTCGGAGTATGGCTGGCCCGGCCGCGTACTCATCTCGGGAAGCTCACTGACCGGAACCTTTTCCGTGCCAAGCACGTGCAGTTCGCCCACAATTGTGCGGGCTCCTTCGTCAATAAGAATATGCACCGCCAGCCGATTTTGGTCGCCTTGATAGTTGTCATCAACTTTGGTTGTGATCTGAACCTGGCGAAATCCATTGGACCGGTAGAGTCCCTCGAGCGTCGCGACATCACTCTTCAGCAGGGCTTCGCTGTAGCGGCCATGGCTCAGCAGCCGGCTCGTGGGCTGAATCTGCAGATACGAGCGGAGCTTCGCCGTGTCCAGAAAATTCTTGTTGCCCGTGATCTCCACCAGGACCAGCTTGTGCGGCGGACCCGGAACAATTTCGTAGATCACACGCATCGTCTTCGTGTCGGACTCTTTTTTGATGTCGACTTTGGCGTCGAAGTGGCCTTTCGTCTGCATGTAGTCGAGCAGATTCCGCTTGCCTTCGTTCAGCAGGTCGTCGTCGACAGCGTTCTCTTCGTAAACGGGGATTTCCTTTTTCAGGATTCCGCGGCGAATGGGATATCCCTGGGCGTAAATCACGACCACTGGGCCGGGATCGATCTGAAACGTAAAGTCCACGGCATTGCTTTCGGGATGGAAGGTCTGCTCGGCAATTGAAACCTGTGCCAGCGCACGATTCTGCTTCTGAAATCGCTTGCGCAGGTGCTGCAGCGACCCGCTCACCCGCGCCACCGTGATGCGAGCGCCTGGATTCAGGTGAGCGATCTTTTGCACTTCGGCGGACGAGAGTCCCGACGTCCCATTGACCTTCACATCTCCAACGTGGGCCTGTTCCCCACGGGTGATGTGGAACAGAATGTCCACCTGCTGCGTGGCCGCGTTCGACACGGACTCAGCCGTGACTCGCGCCCGGTAGAACCCTCCCTCCTGCATGAGTTGGCGGATGTTTTCGAGGGCACGGTCCAGCTTTTCTTGCGTGTAAAGCTCTCCGAGCTGAAATTTCGATGCGTTGACGATTTGGTTTGAGTTGGGACGGTTGGGTGCCCCCTCCACGTTGACGGCTCCAACAAAGAAATTGGCCACGGTGGTGAAGACCAGTGTCACGCCATCGCCCGAGGGAGCGACTTCCGCCTGTATGTCGGCGAAGCGGCCAGTGGCGTAGAGCGCTCGAATGCTGTCGCGAACCCGCGTACGGTCGAGCGGTTCTCCGGTCTTCTGTGGCAGCAACTGCAGGATGTGATCGCGATCGCTCTCGCCCACGTCGGGAATCTCGATCAATTGCACTATCTTCCCTTCGTACTTGGATATCGCGGCGGAAGGTGGAGATGGTAGTTCCTGCTGAGCGGGAGGTTCGGGCTTCAGCTCGGGTGGGGTTGCCTGGGGCGGATTTTGTCCCCCCGTCGAACCAGTTGGCTGAGAGGAGGATCCGCTCGCCTGCGTCACAGTGGCCGACACCACGACAGATGAGCAAAACAGCATCAGCGCGGTCAGAAGTGTCGCGTACCGTTTCAGCAATCGGTGTCCTTGGGTCCGGGATCTATATGATTTCGATGGAATCCGCCGGGCTGTCGTTGTCCGCATCGCTCCCTTGGTGCACTCGTCGAGTCTGGAGAGAGTGGCGTCCGCACTGCCGGCAGGCCAGGCATTTATAATAAAGGTTTTGCAGACGGAAACTGGTGACCTCTTTGGCACAGGAAACATTGCCCAACGTTCCAACGCTGAACTCGCAAACGAACGAGGCGACGGAAGAACGCTATTCGCGGCAGATTTTGTTTCGCGGCATCGGCGCGGAGGGCCAGCGAACCTTGGCAGCGGCCCGCATCGCGATTGTGGGATGCGGAGCCACGGGTTCGGCATTGGCCGGGTTGCTGGCCCGAGCGGGCGTTGGAACGATTCGCATCATCGATCGCGATTATGTGGAACCGAGCAACCTACAGCGCCAGTCGCTCTTCGACGAAAAAGATGCGGCAGAGTCGATTCCCAAGGCAATCGCCGCCGCGCAGAAGATTGCCGCCTTTAATTCAGGAATCATAGTTGACCCGAAGGTTGAAGACCTCGTTCCCGTAAATATTGAAGCCCTACTTGAAGGAATGTCGCTGATCCTAGACGGCACCGACAATTTCGAGACGCGCTATCTGATCAATGACTATGCGGTCGACCGCTCCGTGCCTTGGATCTACTTGGCGGCCGTCGGAAGCTACGCGGTCACCTTGAACATCATACCGGGCCAAACGGCTTGTCTGGCCTGCATTTTCCCCGACTCACCTCGCGGTATGGTTGAGACCTGCGAGACTTCCGGCATTCTCAATTCGGCGGTGAATCTGGTCGCGTCGATTGCCGCGACCGAGACGCTTAAACTGCTAGTCGTTGGACCGAGGGCTTCGCAATTGCGGCGAACTTTGCTTTCGTTCGATGTCTGGACGAACGATCGCGCCGAGATCTCGGCTGCGAATCCTCGTCCCGGATGCCGTGCCTGCGGGGAACGGGACTTCGTCCATCTTGCGGGCCAAGGCCGCCCGCACATCACGCTGTGTGGCAGGAATTCCGTGCAAATCCATGAGTGGCAACGCCCTGTCGACTTCAGCGAGATGAACCGCCGCCTCCAGCCGCATGGAACTGTCCGGCACAACGACTTCGTCCTGAAATTCTGGCATGCCCCATACGAGATGACGCTGTTTCCTGACGGTCGGGCAATCATCAAGGGCACGACCGACACGGCCGTGGCACGAAGTTTGTATGCGAGGTATGTAGGGAGTTAGCTTCTAGCTCCTGGTTTCTAGCCGAAGGCTTCGAACACCTCGTTCGGCGAGGACCCTCCTGCTCATCGGCACCACGTCGTATCCCAGATCACCTCGAGGCTGGCAGCTAGGCGCTAGCTGCTGATTCTGCTACTCTTTTCTGCTCGCCATCCCCGGAGTTCAATCTGCTCAGAAAAGAGCGCTGATGCACGAACCCGTTCGTCCTGAGCCCAGCCGCCTCTATCGCTGGCTCGTCCTGATCTTTGTCAGTCTGGCGATGTTTGGAAGCTATTACGCCTACGACGCGCTCAGTCCCATCGCCGACGTGCTCAAGCAGCAACTTGGGTTTTCCGACCTGGACATCGGATTTCTGCAGGCAATTTATAGCCTTCCCAATATTTTCACCGTTCTCATCGGCGGTTTCATTATCGATCGCATCGGGTTGCGGAAATCCCTGATGATCTTTGCCGTGCTTTGTTTCATTGGGCCTGCGATCACGGCCTCTTCCGGACACCTTTCCGTCATGGCAACCGGACGCCTCATTTTTGGGATGGGAGCGGAATCTCTTAACGTCGCCGTCACAACGGCGCTCGCCCGATGGTTTCGCGGTAAGGAGCTGAGCTTCGCGTTTGGACTGAACCTGACTGCGTCGCGACTGGGCACCTTCGCCGCCCTCAATTCCCCGACGTGGGCCCGCTGGGCCTATGCCAGTTGGCGTCCCGCTTTCCTCATTTCGCTGGCTTTCTCGGCCCTGTGCGTTGTCGGAGCAGCAGTCTACTGGGCCATGGAGGTCTATGCGGAGAAGAACTACAAACTGGGAGACGTTTCCACGGACAAAGTCGTCTTCGCAGATCTGTGGAAGTTCGGCGTCAGCTACTGGCTGATTGTCGCTTTATGCATTGTTTTCTATTCAGCCATCTTCCCTTTCCAGACGTTCGCGGTGAAGTTTTTCATGGAAGCCCACGGCACATCTCGAGAATTCGGCGGTTTCCTGTCGAGCATGCTGACTCTGTTTGCCATGATCGCGACGCCCCTGTTTGGCCTGTGGGTTGACCGTGTCGGGAAACGCGCTTTGTTGATGATGTTTGGCTCGTTGCTCCTGATTCCGGTTTACCTGATGATGGCTTACACCCGCATCAACCTCTATGTTCCCATGGCGATGATGGGCGTCGCGTTTTCGCTGATCCCGGCGGTCATGTGGCCCTCGGTGGCGTATATCGTCGACCAGTCTAGATTGGGAACAGCGTATGGGTTAATGACGATGATTCAGAACATAGGGCTCTTTGGCTTGAACATCCTGATCGGCTGGGCAAACAAGATTGGCCATGCCGATGCCACAAATCCGGCGGGCTACGACCTTGGTATGTGGATGTTCTCCATTTTAGGGTTCCTGGGAGTACTGTTTGCTTTCCTGCTTCGGCAGCGCGAAATCGGACCTCACGGACACGGCTTGGAAACCATCACCACGAGTCACAAATAATTATTTTCGCGGCCGGGAATGTACCGATTTCTGAAGATCGGGCCCCTAAAATTGGAATCAAGTTTTTCATGCGCACAGCATAACGCCCAACCGGGAGCATCGAAAGGATTTCCGGGGTGAGAGCACTCAGGCAAGAGATCCCAAGATTGGTAGAAATGCTCTGATATTCTGAATACAGACATTACCGTAGCGTTACCACGAATGCTTGCAAGCCATACAACGCAAAGATAGTTAGCCGCATCTCACGGGGTGCGGCCGGAAAAAGGCAACTTGACCGACCGGGATTCAAAAGACGCTCAGCGACAGGGCAAGGATCCAAACGAAGCGGAGCTGATCGAGAGCGCCAAACAAGGTGACGCCCAAGCGTTTCAGGCGCTCTACGATAAGCATAAGCGGCGGGTGTATTCGTTGTGTCTGCGCATGACCGCGAACACGGCCGAGGCCGAGGATCTGACTCAGGAAGCGTTCTTGCAGCTCTATCGTAAGATTGGAACGTTTCGCGGCGAGTCGGCGTTTTCGACCTGGTTGCACCGCTTGTCCGTCAACGTTGTGTTGATGCACCTGAGAAAGAAGAGCCTCCCGGTGGTTTCGCTGGAAGAGACCACGCAGGGCGGCGGCGAAGACGATACTCCCAAGAAAGATTTTGGGGCAGAAGATTTGGCGCTCGCCGGATCCGTTGACCGTTTGCAGTTGCAAAAGGCAGTGGAGGACCTTCCGCCCGGCTACCGCACGATTTTTGTTCTTCACGACGTTGAAGGTTACGAACATAATGAAATTGCGACGATCGTGGGATGCTCGATCGGGAACAGCAAGTCGCAGCTGCACAAAGCACGCATGAAGCTGCGCGATCTGCTCAAAATGAATCGAGCCGAAAAGGCCGACAAATCCTGAGCGAACGCGAGCGCGTGTTCCCAGCATCAAAGATTGCAAGAGCGAGACGAAGACTGACAAGTTCGAGAAGTTGACTGATCCGGCGCAGACCGGACACCGCAGTAACCTTGTGCAGAGGCGCAACACTGCAAGCTGATTTTGAATTGGCAGTACACTGATTCAACCGAGGCTTGGGGAGAGCAGTATGAATTGCGTTGAGTTGAAAGAGAGTCTGGCTGAAATCGAAGACGGCAGAAGTCCTGAACAGCGGGATCATCTGAAAAGCTGCCCGGAATGCTCAGCTCTGGTCGCAGAGTTGGATTTGATTATTGCCGCGGCAACCGAACTGCGCTCTAGGGATGAGCCCAGCCCGCGGGTCTGGAATTCGATCGAAATCGGACTGCGGCAAGAGGGACTCATTCGTCCGCAGCGCCCACGCCCCTCCCTTCTGCCGTCACTCGGCAGCCGATGGGCATGGACACGATGGGCGCTCCCGGCGGCGGCGGCGCTCTTGATCGCCGTGGGAATTTATGTTCGCGAGCCCCGGCAGTCTGGTTCAACCGCCCAGCTGAAGCCTCCTGCTGCAGCCACTACCGATGCGGCAATCGCAGGACTGAACGACGACGACCTGCTGCAGGAAGTAGCTCAGCTGTCCCCCGCTCTGCAGGCTCAATACACCGACAATCTGCGGCACGTGAATGACTACATCCGGGATGCGAAAAGCGTGGTCGCCGCCGATCCGAACGATGAGGAAGCTCGCCGCTCGCTGATGGAGGCGTATCAGGAAAAGGCCATGCTCTTCGAGTTGGCCATGGATCGTTCTTTGCCGTAAAGTAGGGCATTCTCGGTCTGCCAGCCCCGCTGGGCGGACCGACCGGTATCGAGGAATCGCATGAGAGCGCGCATAATCCAACTGGTCGTCGTCGGCGCGATGCTTGCCGGGATGCTGGTCGCCGAGACCCACAAGGAATACCGCTTCAACGTTGGGCCGAAGTCCGGGATTTCCGTCAACAACGCGTACGGCTCCATCTCGGTCAAACCTTCGACGGGCAATGTCGTCGTCATCAGCGCCGTGTTGTCTTCCGACAAGGTCGAAGTGGATAGCAACCTGATCGCGAATCGGGTTGAAATCCAGTCTCACTTGTTGCCCGGCGCCGATGAGCATTCCGGACGTGTGGATTATGAAATCCTGGTTCCGGCCGATGCCAGCATCACACTGCACTCCAGCACCGGGCCCCTGCGCGCCGAGAGGCTTCACGGAGACGTGACCCTCGAGGGCTCCGGAGCAACCGTCGAAATCCGCGACATTACTGGGGCTCACGTGCACGTGAAAACGCTCAATGGTCCCGTCACCCTCACCAATGTGCAGGACGGCCACGTGGAAGTTGACTCCTTAAGCGGAGAGGTCACTCTAAACGGAGTGACCGGACCGCTGGTGCAGGTGATCTCAACCAGCGGCAGCATCAACTACATCGGTGACTTTGGCGATCGGGGCGACTACCGCCTCACCAGCCACAGCGGTAACATCGAAGCCACCGTACCCGAGTACACGTCCGCCGACGTGAGCGCGCGCTCCGTGCGTGGCGAAGTGCATGACGATATTCCTCTCCAACCCCGCACTCACACTTCTTTTGTCATCAAAGAGGGAAGTGCCTTCTGGGGTACCATGGGTCGGGCCGCGGTGTCATCGACCGTGGTGCTGCGCAGCTTCAGTGGTAAAATCCACCTCAGAAAACGCACCTCCAAATAATTAAGATCCGGCTTCGAGTTACTCGCTTCTGGCTTCCCGCCAAAAAGTCAGTGGCTAGGGGCTAGTACCTGACATTTGAAGAAGGGCTCTGGCAAAACCGCAGCGACGAGGCCTCGAATAAGAGTGCGGCCCAAACGGTCCGCGCCGTGCACTGCCGTTTTCCTGGTCGGTTTCATGGGAGCCGGGAAGACCAGTGTAGGGCGCGCCTTGGGGCAGCAGTTGCACTGGACGTTTGAAGATCTCGACGACCGCATCGAGGCGCGCGAAGGCCGTACCTTGGCGGAGATTTTCCGGGATTCCGGAGAACCGGAGTTCCGGCGCGCCGAGCACGCGGCCCTACAGCATGTCCTGCAAGAACTAAGCGGCGGGGCCGCGAGAGTTGTAGCTTTAGGGCGGAGGCGCCTTCGTGCAGGAAGAGAATGCGGCGGCACTGCAAGCTTCTAGTGCGACAACGGTTTTTCTGGATGCTCCCGTCGAACGAATTGTGGCAGCGCTGTTGCATGCAGGCCGGTGAAAATGGGGCGGATCGCCCCCTGCGCCGCAGTAAGCAGCAATTTCGCAAGCTCTACGAGAAGCGGCGCCCGGTGTACGCGAAGGCGTCGCTGAAGATTCAGACGGGCGGGCGTCCCGTCGAAACGATTGCGGCCGAAATTGCAAAAGCTCTGAGACTCAGGCAAATCGCGCTTCGCACCGAACAAGGAGATGTCGAGTGATGTTTTCAACCCATCGTGGGCCGGTCCTGCTTTTGCTTCTGGCGGCTTTACTGGCGGCCGCTGCCCCGGTACCCGCCGCCGACAAAAAGGACAAGACGAAGCCCGTGGCCGATCAGACGGTCGATTCCGGCTCCTTCGGCATTTTCATTAAGGGCCAGCGCGTCGCCACCGAGACCTTCCACATTGAACAGCAAAGCGGCGCCAGCATCATCAAATCGCAGCTCAAGGAAATCGCCGGCGACTCCCCCACGCAGAAGTCGGAACTGCAAATGACCGCCAACGGCGAGTTACTGCGCTACGAATGGAGCCAGTCCTCGGGCGGTTCGCTGAGTGTGTTTCCAGACAACGAATTTCTGAAAGAGAGAATCACTACCTCCGCGAGTGCGAAACCCGCGGAGCAGGCCTTCTTGATGCCCGGAACTTCCCCGATTCTCGACAACAATTTCTTTATCCATCGCGAAGTGTTGGCGTGGAAGTATCTGGCGATTGCCCCTTGTAAGGACGAAAATGGCCATCGCCACTGCGAGCCCGCGGACTTCGGAGTACTCGTTCCCCAGGATCGCACTTCGATGACCGTCCGGGTGGAACTTGTGGGGAAAGAAAAGATCACGATGCACGGTGCCGAGCGCGAACTGCTGCGTCTGAACCTGAGCGGAGAAGGTTACCAGTGGAACCTCTGGGTGAACGATAGCGACCATTTCAAGTTGATGCGGGTGTCGATTCCTGCCGATGACACGGTAGTAGACCGGGACTAATCCGGTGCCTGTCCGGTGGCAGAATCGAGAGCGCCCTGGAAAACTTATTGCTGCTGACTGACTCACGTACGGCGCGGGCTCTGGTCACAGTGCTGCTGTTCGCGCTGGCGCTGGGGTTTCTCTACGTTGCCCGCGATACCCTCATCGCCTTCCTGTTCGCAATCTTTTTTGCCTACCTGATGAGCCCCTTGGTCACCCGCCTCGAACGAGTGCTGCGCGGGCGCGGGCGGGCGATTGCTGTGATCTATAGCCTGCTGCTCGTGCTGGTGGTGGTCTTCTTCGTGGTGGTTGGTCCCAAAGTGACACGCGAAGGCGCCAGGCTCGGCGAGTCTCTGCCCGCGCTACTCACGCAACTCAGTTCCGGTCAAATCGCTCAGCAACTCGGCTCCGAACACGGTTGGAGCAAACGATCGACAGATCTGGCGCAGTCGTTTCTGGTTGGCCACAGCGACGATATCACCCAAATCGCGCAGCGCATCGGACTGCGCGTTGCCGATGTTGCCAAGCAAGCTTGGCTTTTCTTCATCGTCCCGCTTCTTTCCATCTTCTTTCTGAAAGATGGGCGCACCTTCAGCGGATTCCTGCTCTCGACCATCCAGTCGCGGCCGCAGCGTGAGTTCCTGGAAAACGTGCTCAACGATCTCAACCAGATGCTCGCCCATTTCATCCGTGCCCAATTGACACTGGCCGCGCTGACTCTGGTCATGTACTCCGTGTTTCTGGGCGGGATGCGAGTTCCCTACGCGCTGGTACTGGGCACCATCGGCGGCGTGCTCGAATTCGTGCCGGTGGTCGGGCCCCTGGCGGGCGCGCTTATCATCGTGACCGTAGCTCTGCTCATGAGCTACAAGCATTGGCTGGTCCTGGTGATCTTTCTCGGAATCTGGCGGCTGGTCCAGGACTACATTTCATCTCCCCGCATCATGGGCGAGAGCATGGAACTCCATCCCCTGGCGGCAATCTTCGGCGTGATGGCTGGAGGCGAAGTCGCCGGCATCCTCGGCGTCTACCTTTCCATTCCCGTGATGGCCAGCTTGCGCATCGTCTTCCGCCGCTGGCGACTCTATGCCGAGAAGAAAAAGTTCGGCCCGCTGACTGAGATTCCCTTCCGCAGCCAGGAAACCCACCGCACTTAGCGGTTTTGTAGCACCGGCTGTCTCGCCCGCGCAGCCCTAAAAGACAGAAGAAAACGCCACAAGCCTTGAAGGCCCACGGCGTTTCTTCGACATCGCTCTACTGTCCGACGGCCGCTCCCGCGACCTTCTCCACGGCGACCTTGCGCAGAAACTCCGCCGCCGCTTCCGGCAGAACGGTGTTGATGAACATGCCCGACCCCAGCTCAAATCCCGCCACGCGCGTCAGCCGCGGAATCACGCTGACGTACCAGTGAAAGTGCCGCGCCCCGGCATATTCCGCCGGGCCGCTGCGCACGGTGAAGTTCAAGTCAGGGTTCTCCAGTCCCACATAGATCTTCGCCAGCAAGGTGCGCAGCACGCGCGCCAGATCGACAATCTCCATTTCGGAGATGTCGCCGAAGCTGGCCATGTGGCGCAGCGGGAAAATGTGCGTGGCGAAGGGCGTGGCCGACGCAAACACTTCCATCGCCACAAAGCGCTCGCTCTTCAGCACGACGCGAGTCTGGTCTTCCACTTCCCGCTCCACCATGTGACAGAACATGCATTCCCCAGCATCGTCATAGTGGCGCAGGGCTTCGAACAGGCGGTGCCGCACCTGGCTCGGAATCACCGGCGTCGCAATCAATTGCGAATGCGGATGCTGCAGGCTGGCGCCCGCATCCGTTCCGTGGTTCTTGAAGATCGTAATATGGTTGACCCGGTGGTCCAGACTCAGTGCGTTGTAGCGCTCTTTGTACACGCGGAGAATGCTGGCCACATGCGCATCCGATAGCAATCCCATGTAGCGCGAGTGGTCGGGGCTGTCGATGATGACCTCGTGAAAGCCGAAGCCGTCAATGCGACGGCGCAAGTGTTGTAGGCTGCGCGTCGGCTGCACGTCGCTCGACAATGCTGCGAACTTGTTCGGGATTACACGCACCGCCCAAGGGCTGCTATTGGCCGGATACCGCAGCACTTCGGGTGGCGTCTTGCTTTCGTTGCCCGGACAGAAAGGACAGCTTTCGAGAAATTCCGGGATCGGCGCCACCACGCGATGCGTAGCTAAGTCCTCGGGCCGCTTGGCGCGCTCGGTGGCGATGATGACCCATTCCTTGGTGAAGAAGTTCTGGCGTAACTCGGGCATGTAGAATCCCTCCAGCTTCTTCTATCGGCAGATGGAATGCGGTTCTCTAGTATGCTTCGCACGTCTTAAGCGACAGGTGCAAGCCCTTTTCCTGCGGGCGAAAGTAGTCCTCCTTTCGCTACTTGCGAACTTACGTGCCCGCGTCGGATGCTGGTCCTATCCTTCCGCTCCGGGCAACCGCGGGGGGCGGCTTCCCCCAACTGTTATAGAATTCCAAGTATTCTGATGGAAAATGAACCGCAAAATTCCTATTGGTATCCTGGGCGCAACCGGCGTCGTCGGACAAAGATTCATACAGATGCTGGAGCACCATCCGTGGTTCGAAGTGGCTTGGCTGGCCGCTTCCGACCGTTCCGAGGGCAAGGTCTACTCCGAGGCAGCCCGCTGGCGGCTGAAGACGCCGATTCCTCCCGCTGTAGCCAAGATGACGGTGTCACCGGCCACTCCCGACGGCGCGCCAAAGATTATTTTCGCCGCCCTCGACGCCTCCATCGCCGCCGAATGGAACCTCGCTTCGCCGACGCGGGCTGCGCTGTGGTTTCAAATTCAAGCGCCCTGCGCATGCAGGAAGACGTGCCGCTGGTCATTCCGGAAGTCAACGGAGGACACATCAAGCTGATCGACGTGCAGGCATGGCGCAAGAAATCCGGGGGCTACGTCGTCACCAATCCGAACTGCTCGGCCATCGGACTCGTGCTCGCGCTGGCACCGCTTCACCAGCAGTTCGGTCTTGAGACCGTCATGGCCGTCACCATGCAGGCCGTCAGTGGCGCGGGATATCCCGGCGTCGCCTCACTCGACATCCTCGGCAACGTAATTCCGTTCATCAAGAACGAAGAAGAAAAGATGGAAGAGGAGACCAAGAAACTGCTGGGCCAGCTCAACGGCTCAAAAGTCATTCCTGGCGGCTTCGCGATGAGCGCGCAGTGCAACCGCGTCGCCGTCGAAGACGGACACACGGAATCAATCTCCATCCGCCTCAAGAAGAAAGCCAAGCCGCAGGAAATCATCGACGCCTGGAACAACTATCGCGCCGAGCCGCAGGAACTGAAACTGCCAAGTGCTCCCGTGCGTCCGATCGTCTATCTCGAAGCCACCGATCGTCCGCAGCCACGCTTCGATGTCGACATGGGCGCGGGCATGACCACTGCCGTCGGACGTCTGCGTCCCTGCGGCGTGCTCGATTGGAAATTCACCGTGCTGTCCCATAACACGATCCGTGGAGCCGCCGGAGCCGCTGTCCTGAACGCCGAACTGCTAAAGGCCAAGGGCTACCTGGGATGAATGGTGCCGGCGCCGTACGAGTAGCGCGGACGTCCCGGCGGCTGTCGCGTGCGCGTCTCGCGCGTGCAGCCTGCAGTGCCTATCAGCGTCGTGTTCCAGCAAGGAAGTCCCGCCCATGATCGTCATGAAGTTCGGCGGCACTTCCGTCGAAGACGCCAAAGCCATCGAGCGCGTCGCATCCATCGTCGAAGGACGCCTGGCGCAAAAGCCTGTGGTCGTGGTCAGCGCGATGGCGAAGGTCACAGACACCCTGCTGACCATGGCTCGTGCTGCCGGAGCAGGCGAGCGCAAGACCGCTCTCAAACTCTGCCGCTCGCTCCAGGAACGGCACTACAACACTGCCAGCGAGCTGCTCGGCACGGCGCGTTTCACCGAATTCCACTCCGAACTGGGCACGGATTTCGAAGCACTGGACGAACTTCTACGCGGCATCTCGGCCGTCGGCGAAATCACGCCCCGCACCACCGATCACGTAGCGGCCTTCGGCGAAATGCTTTCCAGCAAAATTGTCGCGGCCGCCTTCGCTGCCAACGGACTTAACGGAGTTCACGTCGATTCGCGCGACATTCTGATCACCGACAGCGCCTACATGCAAGCGGTTCCGCAGTACGAAGAGACCAACACCAAGCTGCAGGAAAAGGTTCAGCCATTGTTGAGTGCCAGCCACGTGCCGGTGATGGGCGGCTTCATCGGCTCAAGCCGCGCCGGGATCACGACCACCATCGGCCGCGGCGGTTCGGACTTTTCCGCCGCCATTTTCGGCGCCTGCCTTGGCGCCGACCGCATCGAGATCTGGACCGACGTCGACGGCATCCTTACCACTGACCCCCGCATCTGTCCGGAGGCGCGTCGCATTAAAGTCATCAGCTTCGATGAAGCCGCCGAGCTAGCATATTTCGGCGCAAAAGTGCTTCATCCGGCCACGGTGCTTCCGGCCATCCAGAAAAATATTCCCGTCTACGTGCTGAATTCGCGCAATCCATCCTGCGAAGGCACGCGCATCACCACGCGCGCCCCACAAGGCAAGAACATCTTCAAAGCGATCGCCGCCAAAAAGCGCATCACTATCGTGGACGTGGCCGCGCCCCGCATGCTGCTGGCCCACGGATTCCTGCGTTCGATCTTCGAAGCCTTCGACCGCCATAAGGTTTCAGTCGACGTGGTCTCGACCTCCGAGGTCAGTGTTTCCCTGACGGTCGACTCGAATCAGGCGATCCCGGCGCTGGCTGCTGATCTCGCCAAACTCGCCGACGTAAAATATGAGGGCCGGAAAGCGATTGTCTGCCTGGTTGGCGAAAACCTGCGCGAGACCCCCGGAATCGCCGCCTTGGTTTTCCGCGAGCTCGCCGACAAAAAGATTCGCATGATCTCGCAGGGCGCTTCGGAGATTAACCTGACCTTCGTCATCGAAGAAGACGAAGTCCCTAACGTGATCCAGCGCCTGCACAAGACGTTTTTCTCCGAACTGGACCCGGAAGTATTTGCATAAGATTGACGAGGATGAAAACCCTTAACCGCAAAGAACGCAAAGGTCGCGCAGAGCTCGCAAAAGATTTCTTGGCGTGCTCCGCGGTCTTTCTCAGCGATCTCAGCGGCTAAAGGCTTTAGACTCAACGTATGAATCTTCTGATTCTAGGCCGCGGTAAAACGGGCTCACTCGTAGCGGAAGTCGCCGCCGAACGCAAGCACCGCGTCCGCGTTGCCGGCTCCAACGAAAACGCCGCAGGCGCCGCGCTCACGCCGGAAACACTTGACGCCATCGACACCGTCATCGATTTCACGGGCCCGCACTGCGTCCTCGCCAACATCGAAGCCTGCGCCAAAGCCGGCAAGAATATGGTGGTCGGCACAACCGGCTGGTACAAAGATCTCGACCGCGTCCGGGCTTTCATTGCGCAGCACAAAATAGGATTCATCTACGCCGCCAACTTCTCAGTCGGCGTGAATCTCTTCTTCGACGTTGCCCGCAGCGCTGCCGCTGCCCTGCGCCACGATTACAGCGGGCAGATCTTTGAGCGTCACCACGTACACAAGAAAGACGCTCCTTCGGGGACGGCGATCACGATCCAGCAGGTGATCCGGGAAGCCAGCGGCCACAGCGAAGGTCCTGAGATCACTTCCTTCCGCGAAGGAGACGTAGTTGGTCTGCACGAAGTTGTGCTCGAATCTTCCGCCGACCGCATCTACCTTTGCCACGATGCCAAATCCCGCCGCGGCTTCGCCGAAGGCGCCGTCCGCGCCGCCGAGTGGCTGGCGCCGAAAAAAGGCTTCTACGATTTCAAGGAAGTGTGGCGAGAACTGTAGACTTTTCGTGTCACCTCTTCAAAACCGGCAAGAGTATTCGTGACACGACCGCCTCCATGCGCCGAGTACCCACTTCCGTAAGGTGCAATCCGTCTGAAGTCGCGTCCTGGTCTGCGATGACTCCGGTCAGAAATCGCTTTGGGATCAGCCACACCCCGTACTTCGAGCAGAGTCGCCTTTGAACCTGCCCATACGCGATTCTGTCCGGCAGCAATGGCAGCTCGAACATCACTAGCGTCCGCCCGGGCGTAGCTAATCTTGCCAAAACCGTGTCGAGTGCTCGTGCGAATGATGCAGAGGACTCCCCCGCAATCAGATCGTTTCCGCCGAGCTCGATCAATATCAGATGATCTTCGTCCGTAACTTTTTCGGCCATAGACCATCCATCTGACATCGTAGCTCCGGCCCGCGACAAATTTCTTACATCGACCTTGGTGATTTGTTGCATGAGCGCGGGCCACGGGAGCACACCCGCTCCAAGTCCCGCGGACAGCGAGTCTCCCATCACGACGAGGTGGTCATTCGCTTCGCCCGAGATGACTGGGATCCGGCGGCGCGACCATTCGACAGCAGGAGTCGCGAGCAATAGGGAAAACATTAAGACCATCGTCGACATTCGCATTCCTAGCCCCATTCGTCCGGTTGGGATGTGGTTCCAGACCATAAACCAGAATAAGAATGAGACACCGAAAATTTCATCGACGATCCATGGAAACGGAGGGCACGCCATGACCATCAGCGCTAGGGCCAGCCAAGTTACGACATTTCGTAAGCGCAGCAGTCGGCGACGCGTCAGAAATGGCGAAATCCCGACCATCCCGAGCATCAGAGCAGCGCCAGAATAAAGCGATTCCCCCGACGCAAAATACAGCAGGACTGGATTCATGCAGAGATCGTACCAGCACCATCAGCGTGCGACTTGTCAGCCAGTTTTCCCTCCGCCCCCATTCGCGTTATCTTATTCTTATGCAACTCCGCGGCTGTGGTACTGCGCTCGTAACTCCCTTTCATCAGGATGGCTCTATCGACGACACAGCCCTGCGCAATCTGGTCGCATGGCAGGTCGAGTCCGGCATTGATTTTCTGGTTCCCTGCGGAACCACCGGCGAAACGCCGACCCTGACCCACGATGAATGGCTCTACGTGATCGACACGACCATCGAAGTCGTCGCCGGACGTGTGCCCATCATGGCCGGCGCGACCTCCAACGCCACCCACGATGCCGTCGAGAAAGCCAAAGAGATTGCCGCCCGCCCCGGAGTCAACTACATCCTCACGGCCTCGCCCTATTACAACAAACCCACGCAGGAAGGGCAGTATCGCCATTTCAAGGCCATCGCCGAAGCGGTCGGCGACAAGCCCGTCATTCTCTACAACGTGCCCGGACGCACCGCCGCGAACATTGAGCCCGCAACGCTGGCGCGCCTCGCCGAGATTCCCAACATCATTGGCGTCAAAGAAGCTAGCGGCAACATGACCCAAGTCGCTGAGGCCATCAACGCCGTTCCGGAGAATTTTCTGGTTTTTTCCGGAGACGATGCAGTCACACTCCCGGTTATCAGTCTCGGTGGCGTCGGCATAGTCTCGGTCGCATCGAACGAGATTCCGCACGAAATGGCGTCTCTGACCCGCGCGGCTATAAACAATGATTGGACCACCGCGCGCGCCCTGCATCGCAAATACCTCCCGCTAATGCAAGCGAACTTCATTGAATCGAGTCCCTTGCCGGTGAAGGCAGTCCTCGCGATGATGGGCAAGATCGAAGAAGTCTATCGCCTGCCTCTCTTGCCCATGCGCCGCGACACGCGCTCGCGCCTGCAGAAGATCGCGACCGAAGTCGGATTGATCGCCAAGCCCGCCGGGCCGCCCGCCGAAGCCGCCGACTTTTTCATCTACGAAAACTGGGCCGCCGGCCCGCGCAAGATCGTGTTGCACCGCGGCTCCTGCGGTCAATGCAGCCATGGCAAAGGACGCCCCTCCGGCCACGACGTGAACCACGCCCGCTGGCACGGCCCTTACGCCACTCTCCCCGAAGCCCGCGAAACCGCCCACACCATGACCGGAGTGCTGATCCGCAGCGAATGCAAATGCGTCTAAGACAATTGCTGATTGCTGATTCTTGATTGATCATTGTTGATGGCTGATTGATCATTGCTGATGGCTGATTGCTGAAAAATCAGCCCACCACAGCCTTGTCATCCCGTCTCTAACGACAATGTCCGCTGTCAAGCGTTTTGAGGCAAGACTCCGGCGTGGACGCCGGAAGAAGCGCCATTTCGCTCTGGTAGAACGTCTTTGATGTCCAGACCAAGCTCGTCACTCTCATTGAATCCTGCAGCGGGACACCAGGTCCCACCATCCATCTCTTCGGGACTTGCTCCCACGATTACTCACTTCGATCTCCCCGACTCTTCAGGGAGGCAGGCTGCCCACTCAATCGGTCGGTTGATCCTGCTCGACCACGGAATGACTCGGGCTCACCTGCATGACGGCCTGACATAGTTGCGCGTACGTCCAGTCTTCGCGCAACATCAGGTACAACCGCGTGGCCAACTTTCTGGCCACTGCCACCTTGGCGACGCTGCGATTCTTGCGCACCGCCAACCGGCGATAGAAGCGTTTCAGTTGCGGCTCCAACCGCGCCGCCGTCGGTCACGCTTCCACCAGCAAAAAGCGCAGAAACGAACTGCCCTGCTTGCTGATCTTGCCCAGCCGCTGTTTTCCGCCGCTGGATTCTTCGCTCGGAATCAGGCCAAAATAACTGCCCACTTGCTTGCCTGATTCGAATCTCTCCGCCGGCCCCAACGTCAGCACCATCGCCAATGCCGTCACCGGCCCCACTCCCGGATGCGTCATCAGCCGCACTGCCCCCGGCCGCTGCCTCGCTTCTTCCTCCACCCGCCGGCTCAGTTCCCCGATCTCTGCTTCCAGTGCGGCGAGCGCTTCCAGCAACCGCTTTCGCCGCTGGGCCGCGTACGGCAGCAAGGGCAACTGCTCCAACTCCGTTCGCCCCGCCTGGCTCCACAGCTTGTACTTCTTCTGCACTCCGCAGCTCAGCGCCATGGCTTGCAGCTGATTCTTGGTCCGCGTCCGCGCCTGCACTTGCTTGTGCCCATGCACCAGCAACTGCCGCACATCTCGCACCTCCAGACTGGGCACCCAGATCCGCGGAAACCGGTCTTCGATCAGCAGATGCAGCAACTGTTTCGCGTCCCGCCGGTCCGTTTTCTGCTTACGCACCACCGACGCCCGCACTTTCGCCGCATCCCCCATCCACAGCTCGATTCCTAACTCCTGCAATAACCCCTCGAACCACGGATAGTGCCCGCATGCCTCCATCCCCACCCGCACTTCTTGCCCACGCAGCAATCCGTAAAACTGCTCCGCCTCCGCCCGGTGCTGCAATCGCTTTTCTCGTATCTCTCCCGTTAAGTTGTCAAAGATCGCGACCTGCTGAAACCCCGGATGAAAATCACAGCCTATAATCAGCATGACGTTGGCTCCTCTCACGAGCCTTGGTCTTGTTCATCACTTACCAATCTACTCGCGACGGGCCAATGTCGTTCTGCAATCAACCGGAGCGAGCACCGTCTACAAGATCACACCCACCGGCACGATGGGGACACTCTGGAGTTTTTGCTGCGCAAACGGCGAAGGACCATGGGCAGGGCTGGTCCAAGCCTCCGACGGGAACCTGTATGGGACAACAGCCGCTGCCGGCGCCAATGGTCAAGGAGGGACGTTCTTTAAGATCACACCCGCTGGCGCCCTGACCACTCTTTACAGTTTTTGTGCGCAGAGTGGTTGTAGTGACGGCGGCGAGCCGTTTGCTCCGCCGGTCGAGGGCAGCGATGGAAACTTCTACGGAACGACAATCGCTGGCGGAGCCAATCCCTATGGATCTTGTGGCGTGAACGGCCTTTCCGGCTGCGGAACGATCTATCGGATCACTCCAGCTGGTACGTTGACCACGCTCTACACCTTTTGCTCGAAGACAAATTGCGCAGACGGCATCGCCCCGTGGCCCGCCTTGGTTTTAGGCAACGATGGGAACCTCTACGGGGCGACCACAGGGGGCGGGGCCAATTCTTATGGGACGATCTTCAAAATCACTCCGAGAGGCACCTTCGCCATACTGCACAACTTCGAGTACTCCGACGGAGCCTATCCCGAGCAGCCGCTAATCCAAGCCGCGGATGGAAACTTCTACGGGGCGACAAACGGGGGAGGGCTCAGCGGCGACGGGGTAGTCTTTAAGATAACACCTGCAGGCACGCTGACAACACTCTATAGCTTTTGCGCTCTCAGCGGCTGCGCGGACGGCATTGGCCCCCGTGGAGCGCTGGTCCAAGCTAACGACGGAAACTTCTACGGAACTGCCTTATACGGCGGCGCCGCCGACGCTGGGACAATCTTCAAAATCACGCCGACGGGAGCGTTAACGACGCTCTACAGCTTTTGCCCTGAGGGCGACTGTGCAGGCGGCGCGGATCCATACCCTGCCCTGGTCCAAGACACTAACGGACGCTTCTATGGAACGACGGCATTTGGTGGAGCGATCGGAACTGGCACGATCTTCAGCCTGTCTGTAGGTCTTCGCCCGTTCGTAGAAACGCAGACGAACTCCCGCAAGGTGGGAGCGGTGGTCCAGATTCTAGGCCAAGGGTTCGCGGGGACCACCGGCGTTTGCTTCAACCGGATCACTGCTACGTACACCATTCTCTCGGGGACGTTACTGAACGCTACTGTTCCCGAAGGCGCAACCACAGGATTCGTCACGGTAACCACGCCGAACGGGACGCTGACGAGCAACAAGAAATTCCTGGTCAGGCCGTAGCTGCAACGCCTAATTACGGCATCGTAGCCAGTTGCAACACTACCTCTGGCGCCAACATGAAAGGCTCCTATCGCGTCCATGATCGAAAGGCTGGTTCGAAGTCGATGCAGCCTTCGTCTACGAAGGACTGCGGCTGCGCGCCGATTCGCTTGACATCCTCTCTCACAGGATGCGGCCTAAGAGGCCGGAGGAACATCAATCCACACGACGACACATCAGCTAGCACCCTTGAACTTCGCGACGATCGCCGTGATGTCGTCGTGTTGCTCCAGAAAACTGAATCGCCGAACACCCTCTACGATTGCGGTCAGCAAAGCCTGGCACGGCAGGTCCCGATGTTGCTGAAGCGACTCAACCAGGCAGCGCTCGCCAAATTCCTCTCCGCGCTCGTTACTGGCTTCGGTGATCCCATCCGTGTAAAGCGCAAGCACGTCCCCGGGAGAAAGCTCCTGCTCCCGCATCGAGCAATTCCACTCTCTGAACAGTCCGAGCAGCGTGCTGGTGGACTCGAGCCGATCCACCTTGCCGTCACTTCTGATCAAGAGACCTGATAAATGGCCGCAATTGACATAGCGCAGTCGCCCCGTCGCCTCGTCGTAATCGGCAAACAAAAGCGAAGCATAAGCACTGTCGCCGGTGTTGTCATAGAACAGGCGATTCACCGACCGGAGCAATGCCTCGGGCTCATCGAAGGCCAGCGCCGACTGGCTCCGCAAGCTGGCCTGCAAATTCGCCATCAGCAGAGCTGCGGCGATTCCTTTGCCGGAAACGTCGCCGATGATCAATCCCAGCCGCTGCGGCCCCAGATTCAGGAAATCGAAATAATCCCCTCCCACCTGGCGCGCCTGCACGCAGATTCCCGCATACTCAACCGTTTTCAACTCCGGCTGAATCTGCGGAAACAACCGCGCCTGCACCTGCCGCGCTATTTCCAGTTCCTGCGCGATGCGGCGTTCGGATTCGAGCTTCTCGGCGTGCGCCTGCCGACGCGACTCCAGGCTTTGCCTCACCTCATCGAAGCCTTCCAAGCCAAACGCATTCCCGTCCGGATCCTCGAAACGCGCATAGGTGCCGCCCCACCCTGGCGTCTCCGGAGCAGTTAAGAAACGGACACCGCGTTCGCTCCATTCTTTGTACTTGGCCTGGACATCCTCGGTCATGAATAGTACCCAGCGGTAGCCGCCAATCAGTTTGTATTCCGGCGCGTCGGGCTTTGGTTCAACCAGTGCGAGATTCGCACTACCGTCAGGAGGCGCCACCTCGATCCAGCGTTCACCAGTGGGAAGGCGTTGTTCTGTGAGGAGTTCGAAGCCCAATTGTTCGAGGTAGAACCGCTTACTCACCTCCAGATCGCGGACGAAAACAACGATGTCCTGGATCGACAGGTAGGGCTCTTCGCGGCCCGGGCGAAGCACGGTCCGGTTTGCCCACGAGAGAAAGGCGTCGCTGGCCATCGGCGTGATTATAACGGGCCGGATAAGTGCTGACTCAGGACCTTACACTCGCAACCGGACGGGCCACCTTTACGAGCCAGAAGCCGGCTTCGAGGAGATTGGAACTTCCATTTGGAATTGGTCCGCAGTAGGTCAATTGGGGGCCCCAAACGAATTCTGCCATAAGTTAGCTCTTCTGGAGCCGCAGACCCAGTTCGATAACACGCCCGTGGCTCTTGGCTGATCGTGGAGAATTTCTTCAACCGACGGTATTGAACGAATGCGCCAAACGGGCAATGTTAAGAGTCTCTTACCCTAGTCTTCTGCTTGGCGACCAGGCGCTGAATGAACTTATTCCCTTCCTTCTTGTAAGCCTCGACACCTTCGTTTGGGAGCATCTCGCAAATCTTAGACAGAACCGACCCTTTCACCTTTTTGAGTCACCGCCCCGGGTCTGTCGCGACTTTGATGAACGCCTGCAAGGGCAATTCCCTGCTAACAGGGAAAGATACAAGGAATGTCTTTGTTCTGGGACAATAATTCCTTCACAAGCCCGCTATATATCGCTCACCCAGCGAGATTTATCGATGTAGCAAGCTTGCAGCGAACAGGGAAATTTCCGCAGCTATCAGGAATGCGATTCCCTGAAGCGGCCCGGAACATCGTCGCGTTGGAGAAACTCGATCCTCCAGCCTCGAGTACCTGAACCAAATCGCTTCGGAGGCGCAGAACGATCCGGCCACCCTGCGGGACCTTGCTGCCGCCTACGAGCGAATCGGACGGATCCGCGCCGAAGAAGGCCATCCTCACCCGGGAGGTACAGGATCATTTCAACAGCCACAGCAGCTTTACGATAAGGCGCTCGCGATTCGCCAGAACCTGGTGGCCACAAATCCGGGTGACGTCAGTCTGCAGTTCGAATTGCTGGGAACGATGCTGAACGTTGCCAGGATTGATGAACAATTTGGCGACCTGGATCGCGCGCTGGATCTTCAACAGAGCCGGCTGGAGATCCAAAACGATTGCAGCCGACCCGTGATTCCGAGGACCTGAGGTACAACATGGCCGCATCGCTGATCGGCATCGGAGAATTGAAGCTTTGGCTTGGCGAATACGACGCGTCCCTGGAGTATGAGCGGCAGGCGCTAATCCTGAACCAGGCTTTGCTCGATGCGAATCCGACTAGCCTGCGGATGCTTCGCGGCGTATGGCGCTCGCACGGTTGGGCCGCCATGGTTTTGAGGCTGGACAAGAGGTACACAGAAGGCGCCGCCGAATCTCGAAAGGCCCTCGCCATTTCTGAGGAACTGGCCGCACGAGACCCAAACCATTCAGATTTTCAACGTTTTCTGATCGCCGATAACCAGAGCTTGTGTGAGTGCCTCGCTTATTCGGGTTCGTTTTCGGAAGTGCGAAGCCTTTGCCGAAAGGCCATTGCGATTAATGAGGAGATGGTACGGTCTGACAAAAACAACGTGCAGGCTAGTGCGGACCTTGCAAATTCGAACATGACGATGGGGCTGGCTCTTTATCTGTTGCACTCGCCACGAGAGGCACTTACGTTCGAGCGCCGAGCCGTCTCCGTGTACCGCGATGTTGAGCTGTGCGATCCGGATTCTCTTTCAAACGGAGTCGACCACGCCACTTCTCTCATTTACGCGGGAAGAAGCGAAGCCAGGCTGCATCAGCCGGAGATGGCCCGCAAAGACCTCGAACGGCACTGAAGATTCTGGACGAATTGGTCACGATCAGCCCGAAACACCGATATTTTCTAAGCACGTTAGAGGAGACCAGATAGGCGCTCAAAGCGCTCCCCCATGACACGGCGCCCCTCGCCGCCCATTAAGGACACGCAGCTTTCGATTGTCCACCGGCGAGAGACCGACACTGCGCGACCGCATGAAGCCTGCAAATTCATGTTTGGAGGAGAGGCAATTCCCTGCTAACAAGCAGCTGCCAAACCTTATTAGGGCTATCGATAACCTTCGTCGCGTTGCGGGTGTCCGCATCAGCTCAGTAAGTCTCAGGACGGTTCTCACCAAATTGTGTGAACCGCCCGCGACCGTTGGATCTCGCGATCGGCAGTCAGCAGAGGCAATCCCTCAACCAGGGCAGTGGCTCCAATCATCCGATCTGCTGGATCTTTGGGATAGGTCGCTGGAAGCCCGAGCGCTCGGACGCATGCGCGCCCACTGATCGGGATCACAACGAACCGTGCTTCGATTTCGCGCAAAAAGGATTCGAGGCCGATATCGAGGCGGATGCGCCCCTTACTGGTGAGCGTCGTTAACTCGAGTAGTGTTATGTCAGAGATGGCTAACCCTTCCCCATTCCGTCTCGCCTCGTTAATGGCCGCTCTGGCCTTCTTGGAAAGCCGCCGTGGGTCAAACGCCAGCCAGACGACAACGTGTGTGTCGATCAGGATCACTTGAGTTCACCCCATTCTTCATCGGAAAACGCGGGCGAAACGACATTGCCGATAATGGCACCCTTGCCCGCCAAGAAGTTATAGATATCATCCTCGGCCTTCTCGGCCGGGACAAGCTTCGCCACCGGCTTGCCGTGCTTCGTGATTAGAACGCTCTCCCTCTTGGCCTGGACTTCATCCATTACCGCAAGACAATGCACCTTGAATGCTCCGGCTGCCATTTTTCTCATTCTCCAACTCCTAAGATCATAGTCATTATACCATAGTCACATCTCCGACGAACTCACTCGTCGTGGCGAACGACTGCTGGAGCGGAGAAAAAAACAGGCCCAGTTCCGAGACGTTCAGAAAACTCTCGATAACTTCGACTTCAGCTTCAACCGAAAAATGAATCGCAGCCTGGTGTTCGATCTGGCTACCGGTGCCTTCATCGCGCGCCACGAAGATGCCCTGTTTCTCGGGCCACCTGGCACTGGCAAAAGTCATCTCGCTCAGGCCATCGGACAAGCCTCTATCCATCAGGGCTATCGCGTGCTCTATCGCGAGACCCACAAACTGCTCGATGACTTGGCCGAAGCCACCATCGACGGAACCCGCAAAGAATGCATGGAACTGTTCGTTTCCGTGCCGCTTCTGATTATCGACGACCTGGGCATGCGGAAGTTACCCATCACGGCTGCCGAGGACTTATTGGAAATCGTAATGCGGCGCTATGAGCGCGCCAGCACTTTGCTGACTTCGAATCGGCCAGTGGACGACTGGGGCAAACTCCTCGGCGACAGCGCCGCCGTTACCGCTATGCTCGATCGTCTCCTCCATCATGGCCATGTACTCAAATGCGGTCCACGGAGTTGGCGCACGAAAACAGACTTGCCTCCTCAGGAGGCAGCGGAGTAAAAACAACCTAGTCCCAGGCCACTTCGTTGGCCGGTTTTGATGTGACCACCGTTGGCCGCTTTTGATGTGACCCCTGAGGGTGGGATGGGCGAAGGGGATCGAACTGGTCAAGCTGGCCTCAGTGATCACTTCAAAAGCGGCCAACGGTTATCACTTCAAAACCGGCCAACGGGATTGGCCGTTCGGGACTGAGAATGTTCTACCCTGCCGCCTCCTGTGGTGGCAAGTCGGTTTTGGTGCGCCAGCTTCGGGGGCCGCACTTGAGCACGTGTCCGTGGTGCAGTAAACGGTCGAGCATGGCGCTGACGGCGGCCGCGTCTCCCAGCAGTTTGCCCCAGTCTTCTACCGGCCGGTTCGAGGTTAGCATCGTGCTGGCGCGTTCGTAGCGGCGCATGATGATTTCCAGCAGTTCTTCGGCGGCGGTGAGCGGCAGCTTGCGCATGCCGAGATCGTCAACAATGAGCAGGGGCACGGTCACCAGGAACTCCATGTGCTCTTTGCGGGTGCCGTCGAGCGTGGCTTCGGCGAGACCATCGAGCAAGGCGTGAGTCTCGCGATAGAGCACGCGGTATCCCTGTTGGATGGCGGCTTGGCCGATGGCTTGTGCCAGGTGACTCTTGCCGGTGCCGGGTGGGCCGAGAAACAGGGCATCTTCGTGGCGCGAGATGAAGGTGCCGGTGGAGAGGTCGAAGACCAGGCTGCGATTCATCTTCTTGTTGAAAGCGAAGTCGAAGTTGTCGAGAGTCTTCTGGGAGTCGCGGAACTGAGCTTGCTTTTTCCGCCGCTCCAGCAGGCGTTCTCCACGCAAGGCGAGTTCGTCGGAGACCAGGCAGGACAGCAGGTCGATGGGGGCGAGCGGTTCGGCCTGGGCCTGACGCAGACGGGTCTCTAGCACGGCGGCCATTCCGCCCAGACGAAGTTGTTTGAGCGCACGATCGAGTTCGATCAGATTCATTCTTCTATCTCCTTAGTTCTGTAGTTGATGAAGTCGCGGTATTGCACCAGCTCGCGGATCAGAGGATCGACTTGCTGCAAACTGAGTGGGGCTTGTGGGCAGCGTTCCAGATAGCGACGCACGAAGCGGTATTCCTGCACTCCCATGTCGAGCGCAGCGGCGCAGGCTTCATCGACCGCCGCGGTGCCGTACTTCTTGGCTAGGGAGAGAACGCCGAGAATGCGGCGCACACCGACCTCGCCTTGCTGGCGGTGGATGGCATCGCAGAGCGCACCGATGTGCGACCCAGCACGACCGGCTCGCCACAGCAGTTGCGAAGTGCGCAGTGGTGTTCGCTTGGGGTGGTCATCTTCTTTAATGCGATACCAACCGCGCTTCTGGCGCACGTGTTCGCGCAGCAGTTGGCCGGTCTTAGGATCGAGCAGACGAACATACAGCTCATCCCATTGCACGCGCAGCACGCGGCCGATCCAGCCCGGCGGCGCGCCGTAGTAAGCGGCTTCGACCTCGACGCAGCCATCCAGATGCACGATGCGCTCGCCGTACTGGTAATAGCGAAAGGGCTCCAGCGGCAGCGGCAACAACGTGGGCTTCTCTTCGGCAAACATGGCGGCCACTTGCCGTTTGGTGGTGCCGTGGATGCGCGTGTCGGCCCAGCGTTGTTCCCAGTGATCGAGGTAGGCTTGGGCTTCTTCCAGAGTCTCGAAGCGCAAACCTTTCAGCGGTGTCTTTTGCGCATGGCCAACGCCGGATTCGACTTTGCCTTTGCGGTCGGGATCTTGAATGCGGCAGGGCATGGCCACCGCGCCGTAGTGCGCGAGCACGTCGCGATAGAGAGGATTGAGAGCGGGATCGTAAATGTCGGGGACGAGCACGCCTTCGCGCAGATTGTCGAGGACGACGATGCGGGTGGCGCCGCCCAGCCGACGAAAAGCTCGTTCGTGCAGCTCGGCCCAGATGCGCGAACTGGAGCGGAACGTCAGCAGACGAACCGACTTGCGACTGCAGCCCAGCGTCATCACGAACAGCCGGGTGCGCCGGTACTTGCGGCTCTCGGGATCGCGCACCATCAGGCCGGTGCCGTAATCGACTTGCGCCTCCTGGCCGGGCGCGGTGACGATCACGACGCGGGCTTCGGGGGTTTGCATTCCACGCCGCTTGCGCACGAAGCGTTGCACGCTTTGGTAGCTGCTGGCGAAGCCGTACTCGGAAACTAAGTCCTGCCAGATGGCCACGGCATTCCGTCCGCGGCTGATCCCCAAGTCGATGGCTTCCCGGTATGGCTCGCAAGCGCTGGAGCCGGAAACCACGGCAGAGTCGGTGATCACCTCGTTCTCGTTGGCCGGTTTTGAAGTTGTTTTTGATCTTCCCTTATTGGAAGGGTTTTCGGGGTTGGGGTTGGGGCTGGGGTTGCAGGCATCGGGAATCACCGGAATGGCTGGTTTCGCCGCGCCAAAGTCGGTGATCACTTCGTTGGCCGGTTTTGGTTCGCACCGCCCCCAGCCACTGGGCGGACGCACCGCAATCCCGGCCGCTTTCAGATATGCGCTGGCGGTTTCGCGACGGATCTTGGTCGCTTGCTGGATGCGCCGCAGCGACCAGCCCAGCCGTCCCAGAGCTAAAACCTGTTGTTTCTTCTCTTCGTTCAAGACATTGGCCATGCCCACGGAGCCTACAAGCCTCCGCGGGATTCAATGTCCCGGACGCTACTCTCGTTGGCCGGTTTTCAGGTGATAATCACTGGCCGGTTTTGGGTGATCGCTGAGGTGGCACGGCGGGACAGGCAGCACTTCGATTGTGCAACCTGGTTGCACAAAGCCCGCGAGATGCCGAAAGAGGACTTCAGGAAGGCGGTCGAGAAGGAGCTGACGGGACGTGAAACGGAACCGTGGGAGATCGGACCAGACGGGAAGTTTCCTACGCCCACACCGGATTTAAAATCACCGATGTTTGGGGGAATTAAATCAGCACCACTGGCATCGGAGGGAATAAAGACCACAAACTTGGTCAATGAAGAGCGATTCTAAAGAAAAGAACCCGCAAACTCAAAGCTTGGAACCAATCAATAAGCATTCTTGCTGTTGAAAATGCGTAGTAAGGTCATGGTAATGATCTGCAGGTCGAAAGTGAGGCTCCAGTTTCGAAGATAGTACAGATCGTACTCTACGCGCTTGGCGATCGAGGTATCACCGCGCCAACCGTTTACCTGCGCCCAGCCGGTAATGCCCACCTTGAACGTATGGCGGAAATTATACCGATCGAATTCCTCCAGGAATCTCTCGACAAAATGAGCTCGCTCTGGTCGCGGACCAACAATGCTCATATCCCCCTTCAACACATTCAGGAATTGCGGCAGTTCGTCGAGATTCGTCTTCCGCAAAAAAACGCCCACAGTTGTCCGCCGTGGATCATTGTCGCAAGTCCAGCGAGTATCCCCTTCTTCCCGGCTGCCCACTCGCATAGTGCGAAACTTCAGCATACGGAACACCCGGCCGTTAAGCCCGACCCGCTCCTGGCTGAAAAAGACCGGACCACGGCTAGTCAGTTTCACAGCCACACCGATCAGTAGAAAAAGAGGCAGAGTGAGCAGAAGAATGATGACCGAGAGAAACAGATCGAAAGCTCGCTTCTGAAATAGATAAGGTCCGGTTTCCGCGAGCGTCGGAATGAGATCCAGCATATGAATCCCACCCAGGTCGATCAGACGATCACGGATGCCAACTCCGTCGCCGAGGTCAATTACAACCCTGGTCGGCACGCACAACTTCTGCAAGGCCGGCGAAATTCTTTGAACGTCGATCAGGCGGGCGGCAGGCAGCGCAATGACGATATCGTTGATTGAGTGCCCATTGGTAAAATTCGGAATCTGGTCCATTTCGTACACCGGGCCTTCGACTGCGATCTCCTGATCCGGCAATCGCACGAAACCCACAACTTTACAAGGAAGCACTTCCCCATGTAGCAGTGACGTCGCTACTCGGCGCGCGAACCGATCCGTTCCAACCATCAAAATCTTGACTTCATTTCTGCCCTTCTTCCTGAGCAACTCCAGCACGACTCGTGAAATGATGCGAGCGGCAGTCGACAGGACAAAAAGTGCGACAGCGCTAATCCCGATTACGAGGCGAGAGTAGCTAGCCTGCCGGTACAGGAACCCGAGAGCCATAACAATCGCGTAAGTGAAGGCGAGAGCTTCCAGCAGGCGTCGGCTTTTCCCGGCCGGTGCATAAAGTTGCTCAACATTCCAGAGCCCCGATTCCTCCGCCGCGATCGCCCAAACGATCGTCGTAAGCAACACAATACCCCAGTACGATGGCAGACCCGCTGGGGCTGTCCCGGAAAAAAACAGATTAAACCCGAAACGAACTTTGACTGCGATGAAATAGGAACAGGCAGGCAGCAACAACGTCAAGATCTTCAGATTGAAGCGAACATAGCTGAGGCGACTGCGAATCATGAAAATCACTTTCTCCTAGCAAAAGTGACGAAGGGCCCAGTGTCTTCCTCTTTTAGATCTTTCGCTCGATGCGCGCATGCCAAAGGTTGATCTGTTGCTCGCCTAAAGGCGACAACCTTGGCAATTGATAGCACAAAGTCTTGAAGGAAACAACCGCTGTGCTTGGTATGGGTACAGCCGTTCTTCGCCATACATAAGGAGCCACCAGCGGACTGCTGGCGCACAATCTCGGAGGGAAGCAGCTTCCAGCGACGCTTGGCGGGACCGAGAAGTCCGTCACCGCCTCAGCGAAATCTGTGCCTGATTGTCCGTTAATGTAGATGGAATGCATTTGGCTTGTCAATGAGAAACCATATTCACGCAAATGCGAGTTGCAAATCTGTGTGATTTCCATCACCGACGCCCCCGGAAGAGGATCAAATCCGGGCAACAGCATCGAGCGCAGACACCTCCAATTCTCGATAATAACAAGGCCCGGATTCGATTCTAATTTCGATTCATCCAAACACTCGAAATGCACTGAGGCGGCGCTTTATCGCGTGCGGCAGGTATTCCTGATTCAGTCCGAGAAAGAGCCCGATCGACTTGGCAATGTCCTGCCGAATGCCTTCGCCGGCTAACCGCCCCGACCGCTTGTTCCCCACGCGATCGACTTTCCTCTTCAGCAGTTTCCAAACGTCGCGCAACATCGATTTTCTTGTTCCGGGAGCGTCCCAAATGTCGAGGAGTTTCAAAGTATAGCCAATGTCGAAGTAGCGCTTGAAGAGTCCGACGGTAGTATGGTTGTGCGAGTGAAAGACGGAAGACTGGGGTTCGTATACGATTTTCCAGCCACCATCTAGAATGCGTTTGGCTATGCCCAAGTCTTCGAACACTCTCAAGTTCTCCGGGAAGCGTACCGCCTTCCATACATCGCGGCGAATCGCAGCGTTGACATCCGAAAAATGGTAGAAGCGGTATCCTAGGCCGTTGCGATGAGATGGATCCTTCACAATCCTATCGTCGCCGTACAGCGCGCGCAGAGCGTCCTCCCGCTCAACCGAGGACCCCGGGGTCGGTAACTGCCGGCCATAGACCGCCCCCACGCTTGGATCCTCAAAGTTGGCAGTCAAGGTTCGAAGCCAGCTATCTGAAACGGGAGTCGCGTCCGCAACCAAGAACACTAGGATCTCCCCATCAGCAAGGCTGGCGGCGAAGTTCCGCGTGCGGGCATGGTGAAACGTCTCCGCAGGAATCTGCTCGATCCTGGCGGGAAAACGCCTTGCGATTTCGACAGTTTCGTCGGTTGAGCCGGAATCGACAATGATGACCTCAAAAGGGCCCGCGCCTGCTTGAGAATAAACAGCCTTCAGGCACCCTTCTATATTCCGGGCTTCGTTCTTCGTCAAAAGGAGAATCGAGGTGTGTACCATACCTAGGACTTGATCTACTCCCTATGCTCCTCTCTCACAATCGACAAGCTTGGCAAGAATTCCTTTCGGGTTCGATTTCACGTTGTCCGTCGTACCCCGAGTCCTGCCATCCTTAGGTTGTCGGAGCAGTGATTGCGTGGTCTAGGTATTGCTGCAATCCGACCTTCCAGGACGCAAACGAGTTCAGGCCAATACGCTTCAGTCCATGATTCTCTAAGACCGAGTAGTGCGGACGTGGAGCCTTCGCCGGAAATTCATCCGGCCCAGCGACTTCGAGTTTCACGTCGACTTCGGCTAGCGAAAAGATCTCGCTGGCGAACTCGTACCAAGAACAACTACCCTCCGCAGTTGCATGATACAGCCCGTAGTGTTCACAGCGACTCAGAGAGACGATCTGGCGTGCCAGGTCAAGGGCGGGTGTAGGACTCACGAATTCGCAATTCACCACTCGCACGCGGCCGCGTGTTCGCGCCAACTCAAGCATAAGGTCTACGAAGTTGCGGCCGCCTTTTGCCCTGCAGGGACTCGTCCCGTAGAGCGCCGAGGTGCGAAGAACGAAATGCTTCGGATTGAGCGCCCGTGCATAGTATTCGCCTGCCAGTTTCGAGTTCCCGTATACCTGCAGAGGGAGTGGAGCGTCGTTCTCAACATAAGGCGTTTGCTTCTCGCCGTCGAAGACGTAGTCGGTGCTCACATGAATCAGTGTCGCTCCGAGGTCACTCGTGGCCGCGGCCAGATTCCGCAGCCCGATCGCGTTGACCGCATATGCATTCTCCGGCTCTCGCTCGCAGTTCTCTACATGATGCATCGCAGCTGCGTTGACCACAATCGCTGGGTTGCATCTCTCTAGGCAAGTCCTCACGGACTGCAGGTTGCTGATTTCAATCTCGGCATGCGTCAGAGATGAGACGTTATCGTGGTTCTTGATAAATTCCCTCACTACGTCGGTGCCTAACTGGCCATTCGACCCGATGACTGCAATATTCATTATGCACCCACCATCGCGGGCACCTCGACTCTCGCATCCAACTCCTTGAACGTGTGGATGTTGGAGTAGAGCGGATTATCCCAGTCCTGGAACTTGCTCATATTTTCGATCAAGTCATCGACGATCGCCTTAACGCTGCCGGTCGGATGAAAACTCAGCACGTTCGCAGCTTTATCTACGCTCACTTTGTAGTTTCGAAAATCCTGCACGTGTTTGATGCACAGGTTGATACGAACATCCAGTCGTTCCTCAATCCTGCTTCTCACTACATCGGCCACTTCCCCGACCGTGTAGTTGCCCGAAGCCAGATTGAATACACCTGAAATCTTCGCATTCGCTTCAACGGCTCTGATGTAGGCTGTTGCTGCGTCCTCAATGCTCAAGATAGGACGCCAAATGGAGGGGTTGTTGACATTCACGACGCCATCGCGCAGCGCCGTCTTGAACATCGTGTTGACGATCAAGTCCAGACGCATCCTCGGGCTGTATCCCGAGATCGTTCCTTTGCGCAAACAGATGACAGAAAACTCATCGTTCATGAGTTGCAGGGCCGCTTGTTCTCCCTGAAGCTTTGAGATCCCGTACGGGTAGCTGGAACCGACCGGTCGCGTTTCGTCATAGAGTTCATTCTCCGTGTATCCATAAACTGAACAAGACGACGCGTAGATGTAGCGCTTCACTTTCGCAATCTTCGCAATGTAACCCAAGTACGCTGGCGCCGCAGCGTTAAGAACAAAGTTCTTGCTGGGTGAATACTCCGCCATTGGGTCGTTCGAGAGGCCCGCGAGGAACATCACCTGGTCGTACGGCTTGAGATCTTCGACACTCAGGTGAAAGATGTCTTTATTCAGGACGCCAACCTGACTCGGCAAGTGATTGCCAAACCAGAACAACTCGACGACATCGACGTTGTATCCACGATCGAGCAACCTTGGAACCAGTACTGACCCCAAATAGCCCGCACCCCCAGCGATCAGCAATCTCATTTTCCAGCTCCTAAAGTATTTCGAGATTCAGGCTCCCTAGTATATTGAAAGTGCTCAGATTCCGGCGAGGCCAGCCATTCAGATAGAACTCGCGCGTTGCGGTCCTTGTCCGAAACGAAAACATCGCTCAGCGGCCACTTGATCCCGATGGCTTGATCATTCCAACGAATCGCCGACTCAGCTTGTCCATTGTAGATGCCAGTGCACTTGTACTGAATCTCCGCGCCTTCGGAGAGTGCACAGAACCCTCGGGCAAACCCTGCTGGTGCCCACACACAACGTCGATTCTCCGCGGAGGCCTCAACCCCAACCCACTGCCCTAGAGTTGGTGAGCCTTTTCGGATATCGACCCCAACCAGAAACGCAGAGCCCACGGTCACTCGCATCAACTTGCCCATAGGGGGTTCCCATTGGAAATGCAATCCGCGGACCACCCCCTTCGCGGATCGGGAATGGTTATCTTGGACAAACTCAGTCGGTAAACCCAGTGCCTTGAATTGATCTATACGGAAAGTTTCCGAAAAGAAGCCCCTCGCATCCTGAAATATCTCGGGTACGATCACGACAACATCACCGAGGCTTTGACTCTCGACCCTGATTTGCATACTTGCGTAAGCCTTCGAAGCGGCGAAAGAAGGCCGCCCAAGCCTTTCTATCTTATTAGAGATAAACAAATTATACGCGTCAAGTACAGGGATGCTGCTTTTCCTCCGCATATACGCGAGAGGAAGCCTTATTCACCTGCCGATATCGAGAGGCGTGATTCCATTGCCTTTTCAAACACTTCATGGAAGTCCTAAATTCGTCCCTGATTCGCTTGAAGTCCACGCCGAACGGAGCTTTCTCCATTTGGTAAAGAATAACGATTTTTTCAACATTCCTCGCAGTTGCGCGTTCGTTATCGTTCTCCTATTCTGAATCTCTCTCCTTTTCCGCAGGATTGACGGCAAGCACTTCAACACATCAAACTTTGCCCGAAGGAACGCAGAACCGGCACCTAGCTTGCTAAAATAAATTGCCGCTCCGATTTCGTAGAGCAAACGCTGCGGCAAGGATTGTAGTATCAATGCCAGAGGCATGTTCTTTAGGTACACGAACTCGATGTTTCGCTGAGAATAAAAGACTTGGCGAGATGGAGTTTTCTTGTTCGTAGCCCGATATCGATGATAGACAATCGCCCCGGGAACGTAAACACAGGCAAAACCACGAAGTTGCGCACGGAAACTCAAATCTGCGTCTTCGTAGGTCATGAAGAAATCGGCATCCAGAAAGCCAATCTCCTCAAGCATCCCGCGACGGTACGCCACTGCACCCCCACAGCCGCCGAACACCCTTCTTGGTTGGCACCAAACCGGCCCGTCGGGCTCGTCCCTCCCCAAGTCTGTCGTCGAGCCCGCGACCCCAACGTCGAACCCGCAGTTCTCCACCCGTCCCCGTTCGTCAAAATACATCATCTTTGAAGCGAAGCTCCCCGCATCCGGGTACGTTTGACTGGCCCTATGGAGTTCCTCCAACCAATCGGGATGAGCCTCCGTGTCGTTGTTTAGGAGAACGACTAGATCCCCGACAGCTTGCGCATATCCGGCGATGTTGCCACCCGTAAAACCAAGGTTGTCGGGCAATGCCAATAGTCTGACTTCCGGAAAGTGCGCTCGAATATATTCGACCGAGCCGTCCTTTGAGCTGTTATCGACCAGGATCGTCTCGAAATCCCGGTACGTCTGGCGCCTCATGGCGCAAAGACAGTCCTCCAGAAACTCCTTTCCATTCCAGTTGAGGATGATCACGCTAATCAGTGGCATCGGCTACTCTAAGGACTCCTTGTGTGTTCACCGCGCCAGAGCCGCCCAAGGAGAGAGTATCACTGGCTAGGAAAGGTGCTCCAATGCGACAGATACTGAAGTCGCCAATAGCCCTACGTCGTCGGAGCAGACGACTCGTCACAGATGGTCCATGGCAGAAAAACAAGATCTCTAGCGGGCGTAAGTCGTCCTAGCAACAAGAGCGACAGGCACAATGACCAACCGCGGTGCCAGGCGAAGCCAACTCATCGCGAAGCGCAGGCACATCAACTTCTTGGCAGCAACCCGAAGACCGCCACGCCATTCGGAGTTCCCACGAACACCTTGCCGTTTGCGATCGTGGGTGTCATGAACTTGTTTCCAGCGCCGAACTGATCGCGGCCGCCGCTTGCCTGGTTACTATTGTAAAGCTCATTTAGAGTTACGGCATCATAGGCGTGCAATACCGCAGGAGTACTGCTCTCTACTGCCCACACAATTCCGTTTCCACTGCCATTCGCGGAGATGCTGGGTGTTGGGCCTGGGTATCCAAAGCCGGAAGATGTGTGGGCTGTGGCAGTCGTTGACAGCTTGGCGTTCGCAATGGCAAAGGCCTGGAGTGGGTTCCCGACTGGCCCGTAATAGACCGTATTGTTGAAGTAAGCCGGCGCCGCCCAAACTCCCCCTGGCAACACCCCCGCAAGTTCCTGATAAATGTTGTCCTTGTCGGGGTCGAACCTGCCCATGGAGTCGCGGTTCACTACGTAAAGGTTGCTGTCTTTGCCCGCACCAATGGCCAAGTGCATGGCATTGCCCGAGCCATCTTTCAGATCGGGCAGCAGCAACACGCCGCCGGAGCCAAGGTCGGTGTCGGCGGCGCTTTCCTGCACTGCGTTGTGCATTTCGAAGAAGTCGGCGACTGCGAGCTGGTTCCCCGAGGTTGAGAGTTTCAGGAAGGCGTTACCGTAGTCCTGATTGACGGGGAATCCGTTCGTATCGAGCCAATTATCGAAGAAGCCGTTGGCCTGAGCAAGATAGATGTCGCCCGAACTGTCGGCAGCAGGCCCTGCACCGGACATCCAGATGGCGCCTGCGTTTGCATTGGGAGTCAGATTCAGCACACTTGTTCTTGCCAGCGTGGATGCGCTGTAACCAATGATCCAGCCTGTATAGGGCCGCGTGTCACAGAGCGAAGTCCAACTTGTGTAAATGACGCCATTCAGCAAGAGCAGTGCCGGCCGTTCCAAGTACTGCCCGGGATCGAAGATCACGTTTGTACCGTCGCTGTTGTCGCCGGTCCCCGGATAGGTCGCCTGTATATCGACAGGTCCTCCGAACAATTCTGTACCAAGCGCGAGATCCAGCGCGTGCAAACGCTGGAAATAGTTGCCCGATGCATCCTTCGACATCGCCACCACATAGATTGCGCCATTTGGACCGAGAGTTCGATCGATCACGGGCGTGGACGTCACTCCTCTCTCAGGGGTCAACGCAAAGCAATTTCGATCATCCGAGGGTGTCTCGCCCGATTTCAGCGTCGACACCTTCCAGACCGTCGCACCAGAATCCGGGTCGAAGGCGTAGACTGAATCATGCTCCGTGGGAACAATCAACAAATTGTGGGTTCCCTGCTGGGGAACCACTACAATGGAGACTACGAGTGGCTCTGCGTCAACTAGGCCATCCACGGCGTAGAAGCCCAGCTTGCCAAATTGTGCCGAATTGACGTTGCTGGTGGTCAGGATAGTTTCCGTCAGGTTCTGGCCCGTTCGCGCCAAGTCGTTATGCCAAGTCAACACGTCGGTTGCAGCACTAACTGTCAGTACGGCGGGGTCACTGGTCGCTTTTCCCACCGAACTGCTCACCACCACTCGAAATTGTGACCCGCTGTCTGAGGGGGCGGACGGCGGGGTTGTGTAGCTGGCCGAGGTTGCCCCCATGATAGGCGTAGTACCCTTTTGCCACTGATAACTCAACACCGATGTGCTGATGGCGGTCACCGAGAAGGTCGCCGTTCCGCCAGCGAGAACTGTCTGGCTCGCAGGTTGGGTCAAGATTGCGGGAGCGGAGGTGCCACATCCGCAGCAGCATGCCAAGATTGGGATAAATGTGAGTAAATACTTTCGCTGTCGCAGTCGCATGTCCCCCTCAAAAAAGCGTAAGTATACCAGCCATCTTCTGATTTGCAAGGGCACTCTGCGGGTACACTGTGGGCATGGAGAGTGCAAATTCGTTCACCTCATACTCGTCAACGGGATCAGAGCCAGAACAGCAAGGCCCGCAGGGATCATGCGTGTCAGGTTGAAGGCCCTTTCTCACCCCCTGGTTGGTGGGTGTGTTTTGACTCAGGACTGCGCAAGGACGACCGCGAGCTCGCTCGGACTAGGGCTCCGTCCGGAGCTCAGTCTGGAAAGACACATGCCAAGCCGCCAGCATCTTTTTGCATTTCGAGCCGAGCCAGTTCTTCTGCATCCGGGAGCGCAACTGACGGTTGGTTGCGGTCCTAGTACGCTGAATGTGTTTCCGCTTTCGCAAAACCGCAGGGAGTTGGCGCAGGGCGTCGACTTTAGCTTTCAGAAAAACAGTCCCAGAACCCACCTTGAACGAGTAGGCAGTAGCACCGAGTTCATAGATGACGCGCATGGGCAACCGACTCAGCATTAGGGCTGTCGGCATGTTCTTGAGGTACACGAATTCACTATTTCGCTGCGAATAAAACGCTTGGCGCGCCGGAAATATCGCCATTGCGCCTCGATAATGGTGATACACGATTGCTTCCGGAATCATCCAGCACTCATATCCTCTGAGTTGGGCGCGAAAACTCAGGTCCACATCTTCGGAGGTCATGAAGAAATCATTGTCCAGAAAGCCGATATCCTCGAGCATGCCGCGGCGGTAGGCAGCCGCCCCGGCGCAAGCACCGAAAATCTGTCGGTGTTTTGACCAAGCGTCGGAGTCAAGTTCACCACGCCCCAGGTCGATAGCAAAACCGATTGTCGACATCGCGAAGCCGCAGTTTTCGATTCGGCTTCGGTCATCGAACATCATCATCTTGCTGGCGAACGTGCCAGCCTCAGGATGTGCCCGGTTGGCCTTGTGAACAGCTTCAAGCCATTGACGGTGCGCCTCGGTGTCATTGTTCAACAGAACGATCAGGCCTTCAGGGGCACCCTGCCGAACGACTTCCCAGCCCGCGATGTTCCCACCGGTAAAACCTCGGTTTTCTCCGAGCGCGATCAGACGCACTTCAGGGAACTGCGCGCGCACATACTCCGGCGAGCCGTCGGTCGAGCCGTTATCCACCAGAATCGTCTCGAAGTCCCTAAACGTTTGCCGCCGCAAGGACTTAAGACACGTCTCTAGAAAATGTTTCCCGTTCCAGTTCAGAACGATGACGCTCATCTCAGGCATAAGATTTCGCTCGCACCCCCTTTTTGTGGATCTGTTCTAGGACCAAAGCGCCGCCTGCACATCAAATATTAACATTTTCGTTTATCGACAACGCCATCGGGGCATCGTGCCGAATGTGTCTGGCGAAACAGGGATTTGGACTAAGCCGCTGGCGCGGCAGGTACTGTAGCGACGGTGCGTAAGTACAGTGATGGATACCTTTGAAGGAGGTATACATGACTGCACTTCGCGAACGCATGCTGGAAGAACTGCGGCTGCGTAATTTCACTCCTCGGACTATCCGTACCTATACGGGAGCCGTATCCGACTTCGCGCGCTACTTTCACCAGTCCCCTGACAAGCTTGGGCCCGAGCATGTTCGTATCTATCAGCTCTACCTGCTGAACGAGCGCAAGCTGGCCTGGCATAGCATCCAGGTTTACGTCTCGGCACTGCGGTTTCTGTACGTCCGTACGCTCAAGCAACGCTGGTTCGACACCCAAGTTACCAAGCCCAAGATACACCGCAAACTACCCGTGGTCTGGAGCCGTGAAGAAGTCGCCGCACTGCTCGACATCACCAGGAACCTCAAGCACCGCGCCCTGCTGGGCCTGCTCTACGGGGCTGGCCTGCGCATTCAGGAAGCCCTGGATCTGAAAGTCACCGACATCGACAGTAAGCGGATGATCATCAACATTCGCGAAGGTAAGGGCGGGCATCCTCGTCAGGTGATGCTTTCGCCCAAGCTGCTGGAGTGGCTTCGTACCTACTGGAACCAGCACAAGCCCAAGGACTGGCTCTTTCCCGGAAGGAGCTCCGACCGGCCGCTGTACGCCAGCGCCGTCAACGCTTTCTGCCATCAGTTGCGCAAGAAGCTGGGCATGGGCAAGCGGCTTTCCGCCCATGTGATGCGGCATTCCTTTGCCTCTCACCTGCTCGACAGCGGAACCGATCTGCGCACCATTCAGCTGCTGCTTGGACATTGCGACCTGGAGACGACCGCGCGCTACCTCCATGTCTCCGAGCACCGGCTGCACTCCACCGTAAGTCCGCTCGATGAGCTTCCGGCTCGCGAAGGAGAACCTAAGAAAAAATGAGAGAGCATCGGCTCGAAGTGGCCGATGTCTTGCACGCGCACCAGCAAGAGTTTCTCGAGCGCTGGGGCCATGTTGTCTCCCGTCAGCAACGTAAGGTGCTCGGAGCCATCGGTCGATGCCGTACTGCCGCACTCGGCAGTCATCTCGAACGCTGTGACAGCTGCTCCTATGAGTACGTGGCTTTCGACTCATGCCGTGATCGCCACTGCCCAAAGTGCCAGTCGACTGCTCGCGATCGCTGGCTGCAGAAGCAGGCGTCGAGTCTGCTGCCCGTGCCCTACAGCCATGTCGTCTTCACGCTGCCCAAGCAACTGGCAGCACTCGCACTCAGAAACCAGCGTCTTATCTACGCTCTGCTATTTCGTGCTGTCTCCGAGACCCTGATGGAGATCGCCGCCGATCGACACCGCCTCGGTGCTCGCATCGGCATTCTCGCCGTACTCCATACCTGGAATCAGCAACTGCAACATCATCCCCACCTGCACTGCCTGGTTCCGGCCGGCGGCCTGGCACCCGACCAATCACGGTGGATCGCTTGTCGGCCTCGCTACTTCCTTCCGGCGCCGGTGCTCAGCTGCATGTTCCGTGGCAAGATGCTGGCCTTCCTGAAACACGCTTACGACAACCACCAACTGCGCTTCCCGGGCACTCTAGCTGCGTTCTCGAAGCCAGGCCCGTTCCACGCAATGCTCTCCACGCTGCACCATCAGAAATGGGTCGTCTATGCTAAGGCACCTTTCGGCGGTCCGGAGTATGTGCTCAAGTACCTGGCACGCTACACTCATCGGGTTGCCATCGCCAATGGCAGACTCTTGGACCTGAACAACGGTCAGGTGCGTTTTAAATGGCGCGACTCCAGAGACAACAACTGCATCAAGGTGATGAGCCTCGATGCGGTTGAGTTCATCCGTCGCTTTCTGCTTCACGTTCTGCCTGGTGGCTTCGTCAAGATCCGCCACTTCGGGCTGCTCGCCAACCGCAATCGCCGTCAGGCACTGGCTCTTTGCCGTCACCATCTAAAGGCCGTCGCTCCACAAGGCACTGACCTCGTTACCCCTCAGCAACAGTCGGCAATCAATCGCTGCTGCCCCAAGTGCAAACACGGCACCTTGCACGTCGTCGTTCGCTTCACCACCCTTGTGCCCGCAACTGATGGCTCGCATCTCGCGGAGATCAACTCGTCATGATTACGATCTCGCTCACGCCACCAACCCGGATCGGTGCTGCAATGCGCGTCGTGCGCGTGCATGCCGCCGTGTGTCCTCATGCACCTAAAACAGCTGCCAACCTCCCGAAACCCCGTCTCATTCACCTGTTAATCGGTCGCCCCGCACCCAGCACAACCCTTGGCTCACATCCCCTGCAATGCGCTTCTTCGCTCTCCGCACCACAACAAACCAATCAAAACCCATAGCGCCCGAGTCAGGGAAGAGGCAGAAAAACGAGTAAGACAATGCTAGCAGACTGCTAGAACAACACAGCTATATCTGCGGAGCACTGTAGAACGGCAAACAGAGAACAACGGTGAGGGCGAAAATGGCGCGACCCAGAGAAAAAACGCAACAAGGTGAAGAGCACGATGCGGTAGAGTCAACGTAGCTTCTGCACAAGACTGCAGGTGGCTACGACAGATCGCACACGGGCTGCTAGACAACAGCAATCGAGACAGGCAATGGCTATAAGCGTGAACACAAAGGAGACGCTGCACAAGGCACTGAACAGAAAACTGAGCAACAGAAGGCAAAAAAAGCTGCTGCAAAGAGCAAACAAGGCAATTTGTAAGTTGTTGTTGGTTTTAATAATTTTGTGTTTGTATTGATGGTTGTTTTAGTGGAGATAATTAGTTATGATTAAGATTCGCTAAGCTACTAATTGGTTTGGTGCTGTAATGTGTGTTGTGTGTGTGTTGTTGTTTTGTGTTTATGTAATTAAAACAGCTGTTAATTTTGAAACTTTCTCTCATTATTTGTTAATCGGTGCTTTGCCTTAGCCACTTTTGGTTACTCTCTGCATGCGCTTCTTCGCTCTCTGCCACACAACCAATTCAAAACCATAGCGCTAGAGTTCAGGGAAGCGGTTTAGTAAATCGCTGTTCGTCAATGCTCGCTCGACTGCTCGCTTTCACACAGCTCTTCTGCGGGCCTGTCGATACGGCACTACAGATTTAGCACAAGCCCAAGGACTGGCTCTTTCCCGGAAGGAGCTCCGACCGGCCGCTGTACGCCAGCGCCGTCAACGCTTTCTGCCATCAGTTGCGCAAGAAGCTGGGCATGGGCAAGCGGCTTTCCGCCCATGTGATGCGGCATTCCTTTGCCTCTCACCTGCTCGACAGCGGAACCGATCTGCGCACCATTCAGCTGCTGCTTGGACATTGCGACCTGGAGACGACCGCGCGCTACCTCCATGTCTCCGAGCACCGGCTGCACTCCACCGTAAGTCCGCTCGATGAGCTTCCGGCTCGCGAAGGAGAACCTAAGAAAAAATGAGAGAGCATCGGCTCGAAGTGGCCGATGTCTTGCACGCGCACCAGCAAGAGTTTCTCGAGCGCTGGGGCCATGTTGTCTCCCGTCAGCAACGTAAGGTGCTCGGAGCCATCGGTCGATGCCGTACTGCCGCACTCGGCAGTCATCTCGAACGCTGTGACAGCTGCTCCTATGAGTACGTGGCTTTCGACTCATGCCGTGATCGCCACTGCCCAAAGTGCCAGTCGACTGCTCGCGATCGCTGGCTGCAGAAGCAGGCGTCGAGTCTGCTGCCCGTGCCCTACAGCCATGTCGTCTTCACGCTGCCCAAGCAACTGGCAGCACTCGCACTCAGAAACCAGCGTCTTATCTACGCTCTGCTATTTCGTGCTGTCTCCGAGACCCTGATGGAGATCGCCGCCGATCGACACCGCCTCGGTGCTCGCATCGGCATTCTCGCCGTACTCCATACCTGGAATCAGCAACTGCAACATCATCCCCACCTGCACTGCCTGGTTCCGGCCGGCGGCCTGGCACCCGACCAATCACGGTGGATCGCTTGTCGGCCTCGCTACTTCCTTCCGGCGCCGGTGCTCAGCTGCATGTTCCGTGGCAAGATGCTGGCCTTCCTGAAACACGCTTACGACAACCACCAACTGCGCTTCCCGGGCACTCTAGCTGCGTTCTCGAAGCCAGGCCCGTTCCACGCAATGCTCTCCACGCTGCACCATCAGAAATGGGTCGTCTATGCTAAGGCACCTTTCGGCGGTCCGGAGTATGTGCTCAAGTACCTGGCACGCTACACTCATCGGGTTGCCATCGCCAATGGCAGACTCTTGGACCTGAACAACGGTCAGGTGCGTTTTAAATGGCGCGACTCCAGAGACAACAACTGCATCAAGGTGATGAGCCTCGATGCGGTTGAGTTCATCCGTCGCTTTCTGCTTCACGTTCTGCCTGGTGGCTTCGTCAAGATCCGCCACTTCGGGCTGCTCGCCAACCGCAATCGCCGTCAGGCACTGGCTCTTTGCCGTCACCATCTAAAGGCCGTCGCTCCACAAGGCACTGACCTCGTTACCCCTCAGCAACAGTCGGCAATCAATCGCTGCTGCCCCAAGTGCAAACACGGCACCTTGCACGTCGTCGTTCGCTTCACCACCCTTGTGCCCGCAACCGATGGCTCGCATCTCGCGGAGATCAACTCGTCATGATTACGATCTCGCTCACGCCACCAACCCGGATCGGTGCTGCAATGCGCGTCGTGCGCGTGCATGCCGCCGTGTGTCCTCATGCACCTAAAACAGCTGCCAACCTCCCGAAACCCCGTCTCATTCACCTGTTAATCGGTCGCCCCGCACCCAGCACAACCCTTGGCTCACATCCCCTGCAATGCGCTTCTTCGCTCTCCGCACCACAACAAACCAATTCAAAACCCATAGCGCCCGAGTTCAGGGAAGCGGCTTAGTCCAAATCGCCGTATCGTCAATGCTCCGCCTCGACTGCTCGCCTTCAACACAGCTCTATCTGCGGAGCACTGTCGATACGGCACTACAGATTTAAGCTGACTTTCGATGGACTGCGCGCCGTTCCAGGGAGCTGGCGGAATCTCGATTTCAGCCCGCAACGAGATCGAGGATCGTATGTTACGCATCATAACAGTCAGGTTCGAGTTGTTTCACGGAGGCAGAGCTTTATCGAGACTGTGGTGGCCCGTCAGCGATTAGAGAAAAGGATTATTCAAGACAGCCTTTTGTGCGCGCTCTTGCGTACGAAAAGCATGATCGAAAACATGGGCGATATACATGTGACCGATCCAAGCCGCACGCTGCAAGACTCGGTGTTGCCTCAGGAAGTTAAACTCTGTGATCTTCCGGTGGCTGTGCCTGCTATTGAACTCCTGTATGGCGGCCAATTCTCCGCAATAAGGATTGTGGCGATCAAATTCCACGTCATCAAAATACATCACAACCCACGGGAGGTACTTGTTTGGATTTCCCCCCAGCAAAGCTAACGCCTCGACCGTACTGTAAAAGTAGTCGATGTCAACGGAGACAAAACCAATCGTGGAACATCGCTCCAAGAACGGTTTTACGGTTTCGGACACGTCGCCAAATACAATTGAAGCGTTCTTAGGAAGCCGCTTCAGAAGTGCCGCATGACTCTCCATGGGAAAGTCGCCTGTGCCGTAGAACTCTGGGTGATCTCTATAGTCTCTTGGCTTTGGCATGCCTTTTCCAGTGTCAAAACCTACTATTTCAAAGCTTACGCCGGTCACCTCAGTGACTTTCGCCGCAATACGACACATATTCACGAGGCCAGCACCATTCGCGACGCCAAATTCAACTGCCACGATCTTGTTGATCCCGCATTCTCTGGCCCAATCGGCCGCCTGGAGCAGTCCGAAGGCGAGTGGCCGTCGAGCCACAAGATCAAACGCTACTTTCGCCCGGAACGAGCCGAACATCCCAACCAGCATGGAAGCAACATTAAGGTGAAGTGGCTCGGCAATTCGCTCTCGCCAGACATGAGCCTTCGTTAGCTTTTGAATAAATGCAGACATTGCACTCCCCCCAGAGGGGCTACATTTTTCGCGCAACTCACGAGCCATTGCAGAGCGAACAAAACGCGGACCATCATTCTAGTACTTCAACGCCATCACGCACGTTCACTGGCAGAATACAACGTTTTTGGATCACCGCTTGAATGCATAGCTCAATGATCGTTGGCAACGACACGAAGAAGTCCCAGAAGAAGATGAAACTAAACGCGGACAATATGATTGGCGACATCATAAACTGCCGGCTTATGCGTTCGCGATATCTCAAGAAGCCCGCAACGAGACCGATCGCGAAGTTACAGCCTACAATGCCCGCCCAAGAAAAATCGAGAAAGTAGCTCGCCAGATACGTGTGGACACCATCGATCAGGTGAGAATCGGAAAGAGTTGCGGAATGTGGGCTCTCAGGTGCCCAAAAAGTAGGCAAAACGGGATACAAGAACGAAATATTGGGCTCGTTGAAGCGGGCCCCCTTAACAATCCAGCACATGTTTGAAATCGGGATAGACATGTACGAGATGGGCCAGAGAATGGCCACGGGCCAGGTACGAAACTCTTGTTTAATCTCTAAGAATTCGAAAAATCCCTCTTGAGCCGTTCGGTTCTCGCCCACAACATCCATCGCAAGCAGAGCGAGCACCACGGCGACACAGGCGCGAGCATAGATCTTGCGCCTGCTGGCAGTCGTGCGAATGGAATACAAGACCAATACCTGTACGACCGCGACCAATATCGGCCCCCTGGCGACGTACGCAAGCAATGTTCCTAATGCGGCACTCCGCCAGAACCAACGCAGAATCCAGGACTCTTCCATGGCAGAATCGACAAAGAGCACCATCGCCAGCGGAAATAGGAGCTGTTTGAACCTGCCGTATTCAGCATAGTCGACCGTCGACACTCCAAAAAAACCCAATAGCGGTGGGGGACCCACTGTCAGACAGTTGAAAATGACGATCGGAATGATACTGAGAAACATGAACCAGTTGATCTTACGAAGGCTCTTGGAATCGATTCTGTAAGCAAGAGAAACTACAGATTCCTTGCGGCCGTAATGCGTAAGGCGAACGGCCCCGACACCTACCGATAGCGACAGTGCAGAAACGAAGAACAGAATGAAGCCCATCGACCGGTCTGGATAGGTGAGTTCGGAAACCCGGATCCCCAGCGCGCCCAGCATCAGCGCCCAGGCGGCCACGAATAGATACACGGGATCGCAGTAGAAGGGGAGCTCCGATAGAGGGCGAGCCTGATATGTCGCCGTGTTCATATCGGTTTGCGCTCCAGCATAAACACTCCGCCAAATTGAAAAATACAACGCGGTGAAAACTGTCCTGCCGGCACAGTACAATATGTGGTTTTGGCAGGCTTACTCACGCGGGATTGAATGTCAATCTACCTTTGGTCCCGACTATAGTCTTCCATTGCCGCATCATGGAGATTTGGGGCTTAGCGAGCCAAGCGAATACCCGCCTATCGCATTTCCATCGAGGATCCGATCAGCGCAAACTGCGGCAGGGGTACTATGAACTTCCCTGTCGACGACAGATAGTCATGTTCCCGCTCCTTGAATTCTTCGATGAAGTGCCACGGCAAAACCAGAAAGTAATCTGGTTTTGCGGCCCGAGCATCCGCTTCGGAGATGATCGGAATGCGGGTCCCCACCGTCACCATGCCCCATTTGTCCGGGTTACGCTCGGCTGCCGCCTTGAGCACTGACTTGTCCAACCCAAAATATTGGAGCATAGTATTGCCCTTGGTTGACGCGCCATAGACGAAAACCTTCTTTTTTCGCTCGACTTGATCCTTAATGAAATCGCAAACTTGCTTCTTGATTCCCTCGACCCGCTCAGCAAATTCGCGATAAGGGGTCGTACGGTCCAACCCCAGTTGGGCTTCGCTATCGCGGAGTTTGGATACCCGATCCGCAGCCTGCTTCCGATAGTCTTCGTCGCCAAAAGTACTCGAGTCCGCGCCGCGATTCCGAATGAGGGCACGAATGCTCCCGCCGTTCACATCGTTCAGTTGTGCATCCACGATCGAGAATCCATGGAGGTGAAGCAAGTATTCCAGAGACTGCAGGGAGTAGTACTCCAAGTGTTCGTGGCAGATATTGCCGAAGTCGTTTTGCTTGAGCATAAGCGGAAGGTAGCTCATTTGGACGATCCACACCCCCTCGGGATGCATAATGCGTTGAATGTCCGAAACGAATTTGTTTGGGTCCTCCAGGTCGTAAAACATCGCGATCGAGGTGACTACTTTCGGACGCGCCTCACGGAGGTCAGGGTCTGCCGAGAAATGGTCCGCGTCAAAGAAGCCGACAAGTACCTTATTCGCTATCTTTCGTGAAAAGACCGCAAGGTTTTGGGCCGGATCGAACCCGATCTTGTAGAGCCCTGGAACGGTGTAGGAACCCAAAAGGGTGCCATCGTTGCAGCCGATGTCCAAAACAGAATCTCCCGACTTGAGGTGGACCAGTTTCGCTGCCTCGCTGGAAATGTCAGCCAGGGCCGATCTCATCGTCTGGTTCGTTCCTGAGCGATACCAATAGTTCTGATACATCACATCGCCTGAGACGGTGTGTCGCAACTGTAGGAGCCGGCATTGCTCACAGAGCACAAGCTCCAGTGGTGCCTTTGGTCCGTCCGGTTGCTCCGGCTTCAAGAATGTGGAGACGTACTGGTCTCCGAGCGAAAGAATGGGGTCGAGTGGGGCGCGGCAGACTCGACAGCAGGTCCATGTCTTCATATTTTCTATTTCTTATCTCCTCGTAGCTCTGGCAATTCTCTACTCCGTAGAATATCAAACAGCGTGGATGATGCGACCGCCTGAGCCCGCAAGGGCCTGCAGATCTGCATCGACCATCATCGTGACCAGTTGCTCAAAATTGACCGCGGGAGTCCAACCCAGGACGCGCTTCGCTTTTGTGGAGTCTCCGACGAGCAAAGTGGTCTCCGGTGAGCGGAGGTTTTCGCGATCTTCGGCTACATAGTCCTGATATCTCAGACCGACGTGAGAGAAGGCCACTTCGCAGAAGTCACGTACCGAATGAGTTTCCCCGGTCGCCACAATGTAGTCGCCAGGGATTGAGTGCTGTAGCGATAGCCACATCGCTCGAACATAGTCGCCAGCGAACCCCCAGTCGCGTCTCGCTTCGAGGTCGCCAAGGCGAAGCTCATTGGCCAGCCCGAGCTTGATCATCGCTACTCCCCGAGAGATTCTGCGGGTCACGAATTCCTCACCTCGCCGCGGGCTTTCGTGGTTGTAAAGAATACACGAACAGGCAAATAGTCCTCTTTGCTCGCGATACACTGCAGTGATCCAATGGCCGAAGGCTTTGGCAACCCCATATGGATTGCGGGGATGAACTGGAGTTCCTTCCATCTGTGGCACTTCTGTTGCGTTGCCAAAGATCTCACTACTCGACGCCTGGACGAATCGAACGTCGTTGTCGATTTTATGAATAGCGTCGAGTAGGCGTGCGACGGCAAGCCCGTTTTGTTCTGCGGTGACTATAGGATTCGACCACAGCTGGCTGCTCGACGCCCTCGCAGCTAGGTTATACACTTCAGTCGGCTTGTACTCACGCAGGATGTATTCCATCCACGTATGGTCCGCCGGCGACGTCTCAACGATTTTGAGCCCTTCACGGTCGCGAGCCATGTGCTCCCGGTCGGTGTTTTGATGGGACGCGGTGCCCACCACACGGTAGCCCTTGTTCAGCAGGAGTTCGGCGAGGAATGAGCCATCTTGTCCGTTCACCCCAGTCACTAAGGCAGTTCTCATGCGGAGACCGAATTCGCTGTTCTTGCATCGATCAATCGTTCTAGGATTTGCTCCAGCTTGCCTGCGCTTTTTCCCCAGGTGAAATTGTCGATCACAAAGCGGCGCCCATTTTCGGAAAATTCATCCCAGCGCTGACGGTTCAGTAGGGCTATAACGTCTTCAGCGAATTCGCCTGGATCGTCAGCGACATAGAGGTGTTCACCGGAGACCCCTCCAATCCCATGGTTTCCCGCGGAGCTTGTAACTACAGGTGTGCCGGAAGCTAACGCTTCGAGTATCTTGGTCTGCGTTCCAATTCGGAGTCGTACAGGGCAGACGCTGACTACGGCTTGTCGAAGGTAGGCCCTTGTATCCGGCACAAAACCTGTGACCCTGATTTGCGAGCTCTCGCCCCACTTCCGAACTGTCTTCACTGGCTTGTCCCCCACCAGCCACAGCGTAGCGTTCTGCACCCGCCTGCAAATCAGAGGGAATACTTTCCTGCAGAAGTATTCAACGGCATCAACATTCGGCTTATGGAACATGTTGCCCGTCATAATGATCATCCCATCGCGGCGTGGAATGTTCCTGTCGGGGCAGAAAGCATTTGTGTCGATTCCCGAGGAAACCCAATCTAAGGGGGCGTCCTTGACGAAGCCTCTGTAATCGATGCAATCCTGCTCATTTACTAAGGTGACGCAGTCAAACCGTGGTATTTGGTTCCTTTCATATCGCCTCCCTCTGGCAATCTTCCCCCATGATAGGGGCTTGGCATACCAGGGGCAAAATGGCAGCATTCGTTGCTCCTTCAGCACCAGTGGATCTTCAAGATTCCAGATCGTGGACCCCTTGAACCAATCAGGCCGGAATGGGGCCATCATTAGAGTCTGAAAGAGCACGGCATCATAGCCTCCACCGGCGAGAGAGCGATCAAGAACTCTCTTCATTTCGGTTGATCGTAAGGCTGAAACACGAAGAGGAACGGGATCGGCAACGGCCGTGAGAACATTCAACAACCTGCGCCATTTTGGTGGACGCTCCACTAATTCAATGTGATTGCACCAACGCGAAAGGTCGCCGAACTCGACCGAAGTTTTTTGGATCTTAAATGAGATCAGGTCCACGGTATGTCGCATCCCCAACTCTCGGATGTGGTTCAGCAAGATCATCGAGTTCCCGCTGAGAGGCGGGTAGGGCAAAGAGTATGCAACAAACAGAAGCTTCATTTTCTCTCGATCGCCATCACAATGACAGGATTGCCGGCCAAGGATCAAGGACTTCGGGTCTCGTGCGAAATATACCGATTTGTCGAAGTACAGGTGAAAACTTGCCCAACAGAAACAGTTGATCGAGTCTCCTCTAAACGTTTACGAAGGGCTGAGCAACGGACCGTTGGATCCGACCCCGGATATGAGGCGCGGTCAAAATTGCGACGAACGAACACACAAGCCACAGAGACGCGACAACGGCTAGGGTCGCCAGGCGTGACTCGATCTTCGCAAACACAAAGAGCAACTTCCCTATCGTTACGGTGACGATGCATCCCAACAGAGGCAGGCCAAAGTCGCTGAAGTATTTCCAAGTTTCGCGCGGCAATAACCGGCGATGCATAATGGGCACGGCGATAAGCATGTTCAAGACATTCAGTATCGCCCAAACTGACGCAGCTCCGACGAGCCCGAAGTGCTTGGTCATCGGAAACATCAGAGGGACCAGAATTGCAATCGAGATAACCCCGGAAAAGAACGACAATCTGGTCCAACCAACGGCGAACTGAAGCATATGCGGCAAGCATAGCATCGCATTCATTGCCGAACCAATTAGCAGCACGCTGAGGACGGGCGCCGTGTTCGCCGCTGTCCCGCTGTTTCCCGTCCAAAGCTGTAGGACCTCGAACGAGAACAATGAGAGGACCGCTGCTATGGGCAAGACCAAAACTGCCATCAATTGCGCACTGCGATGGTAGGAGAGACTGATCCCAGTGGTATCTTCTGCTGACACGAGGGCTGAGAAACGTGGAAATGCGACACCGTACACGCAGCTGGAGATGATCAGAGGGGCGTTAGCCACCGACCAGGCCAGCGCGTAATAGCCAAATGTCTTTAATGTAAACAGCTTGCTCACAAGCAGTTTGTCAGTCTGGGTCATCACCAGGGTGATGACGCCGATTCCGGTCATGCCTGCAGCAAAGCGCCAAACACTACGAGCAATCGTGAGATCGAACCTCGCCGCCCGAGTGGATTCCGGCAAACTCCTCCAAAAACAAACAGCCAGTGCTGCGACCAGCAGTGCGCCGATGCCAACTTGCCACAAGAGAAGGGCCTGAATGGTGGGGGAGACGCGCCACAGAATCAATACGCCACCAGCATTGGAAAGGGTCACGGCGACCACCTTGAGGGTGTTCATCAATACTTGCTGCCGAAGCCCCATTAACCCCCCTTGGTAGAAGCTGACCGGCCACTGAAAGAACGCCAGCATACCCATGAGCATCACAACCAGCATGACCTTCCGGACAGGGATCGCACTAGCGCCGATCCAATGGACGGAAAGCCAAGGTGAGGCGATGATGATTCCCGCGGCGATGAGCAATCCAATGAGCCAGTAGCCGACTTCAAGCGTACGAACCAAGTCACGTGCATCGTCGGCCTTCCCGGGGTGAGCGGAATAGCGCGCCATTTCCCTGTTGATCGTCGGGCTGAGCCCTAAGTCCAACACCTGCAGCATGGCCTGCAATACCAGATAGAAACCAACCAGTCCGTAGGACTCAATGCCCATGAGCTTGATATAGGCTGGGATGCAGGCAAGTTGAATAATGCCCGCCCAGCCCGTCCCGACAAAAGTTGCAGCGAGCTCACGCTTAAAACCTGAAGGTAACTTTGAGTTCAGGGGGAATTTCATGAATCAGGAAAACCACCTACATACATCCGTGACATTCGATGGGAAATAAGGAATCAGGCGACTCCACTTCATTCGAGGGATTACTTCTGCAGTGCTAATCGTCCCTCGATCTGATTAGCTAGTAGAGTCGTATCAGCATCCGCCATCAATCTTACCAGCTCGTCCACCTTCACTTTGGGCCGCCAGCCGAACACTCGCTCCGCTTGACCCGCATCGCCCTGGAGAATGTCCACCTCGTTGGGCCGGAAGTATTTCGTGTGCAAACTCACGCACCGGGTTGAGTCTCCCCAGTCGCTATAACAAAATCGTCAGGCTCGTCGAGTTGCATCATCCGCCACATGACCTCAACGTATTTCGGGACCGCATAGCCCCAGTCACGCTTAGCATCGGGATTTCCCAAATAAAGGCGTCCCTCCCTAAACGGCACGAATCTTCAACCGCGTGAGCGATCTTGCGACTTACAAAGGTCTCTCTCCGCGGGGATTCATGATTAAGAGAATACCATTGCACGCAAAGAGACCATAACATCTCACCAAAACATGGCTCTGAGCGCGCAAGTGATAGATTTCATCCGGCGGAAGACGATACAGGATCCTGACCAGACTAGTCGAGTCGGAAAGATCCGCAAAATGCAAGAATTAAGAGCGCTTCGCGCTTGTGCCAGTCCGGAAGAACTTCGTCAATATGAGAAGTATTGAAACTGCGGACCTGCGCCTAATCCGTGCACCACGTATCGCTTGTTCAAAAGGAGTTCGGCCAAGTAGGAGCCGTCTTGACCTGTGAAGCCCGTAATCAGTGCTATTTTTCCCATGGGACTCTAAGGCCTTGCGGGCCAACGATTCGTCGCCGTGGCGTAAGGTAACTTCCTATTCCGCATGAACTACTCGAGCAGAAGGTCTCAACCGACGCGTGCGCACAGCAAGCAGGAGCACAAGATCTTCGCGATCGCTACCGAGAATGCCGAGTTCAACTCCTGCCGCGACGCCCAGGAAATGCCGCCTCACAGCCTGCTGATGCTGCGCCGCTTTTTTCAGGATTGCAAGGGAAAGGCAGTTAAGGTCGATGAGATGCGCCCTCCGGGTGTGCCCATCATTTTCGACGCTCTGCACCGCTACAGCGAACAATGCCGCAAGGGCTTCAAGACCACGAAATCATAGCACCGGGCAGGCTTTGCGGGCCGTCGCGGTGGCGTCTCGCGAGCGCAACCTGCGCCGCAAGGATCGTTGCACTGAAGTAACTTTCTGCAGGCCTCGAGCCGCCCGTAGAATCCTACGAGACAAAAGCCAAAACGTCGGGTTCAGTCTTTTGACTTACAGTTTTTGCCGAAAGACGACAACCCAGAAGCAAACGAGGAAATCATGAAGACCGTCCGACATTGCGCCTTAGCCGTTTTTCTAGTTGCCCTTTGCTCCGCACTAGGCGTCGCCGATAACCCGGGCAGCCATCCGGGGTACCTGCACGCCCTGACCTATCTCCGCCATGCACGCGCTCATCTCGACCGCGGCACACCGTCCGACCATCTGAATGCCGAGGAACAGCATGCGATTACTGAAATCGACCGCGCCATCGATGAGATCAAACGAGCCTCGGTCGACGACGGTAAGAATCTCAACGACCATCCGCCGATCGATCAGAGCCTGGGGCGCAAAGGCAGATACCACAAGGCGCTCGAACTTCTTGAACTGGCCAACCACGAGGTCGATAAAAGAGAAGACGACCAGTTTGCCCAAGGATTACGCCAGCGTGCCCTGCAGCATATCTACGAGGCACACCACACGGTCGAACACCTGATCACGCAAGCGTCCAACGACTAGGAGCTGTCTTCTTCAAGGCTTCGACTAGAGCACGGCCTTCCCGTGCCACTCCAAGCCGCTCAGTATTAACGGGTTCCCCCTAAGGTCCCGGCACTCTGCCGGGCCTTTGGCCGTCAACCGCTACAAAGTTTTGAGAGCGGACGGATCCGATGATCTGGTGTTCCAGTCGTTGAAGAACGGCAACCCGAGCGTCTCAAGAACCGACTGGCCACCACCAGAAAAGATCACCGGGGATGGAAGGGCTCTTCACCCGAGACGCTCAAGCGGCTTGCGATTTTAGTTTGTCGGCGTCGAAGTTTTCTCCCTTCTTCCACAGAGTCAGCGTAATGGCTGCAATCTTGCGCGCTAGCGTCAGACGCGCCATGGTCGGCTTGATGCCTTTGGCCAGCGCAGCTGGTAAAAGTCCTAGAACGGTCCGGGACGCCCACTGGCCATGGTAGCCGCACCTTTGAACAGACCTTTTAGGTCATGGTTGTGGTCTCTGTTGAGGCCCCGGAATGGAAAGCAGTTTCTTGGAACGTCGCACTTGACCTTCGACCATGCGATATTCCTCACTGATGCGGGTTTCCAAGGCCAGCCCGCTGTACGCCCATAGTTGTCGCTTGCTGCGAAAGCGATGGGGAGTCTGCATCAACGCCACCGCCAGCACCGAGCGAATCGGACCCAGATACGGAACCTGTCTCAGCCGCGCAGTGATTGCATGCTTGCGACCTTCCGCTAACAGTTCCCGCCGCGCTTGCTGCCGCAAGTGTTGCAACATGTCCAGTTGCTCATAGAGTCGTTCGGCTCGTCGCCGCACCCCGGCTTCGCGGATCTTGGCCAGCCACTGCGCTCGATGCCGACGATAGTAGACATCCCTGCCCGCACAAGGTATCGCCCAGCTGCGATACACCGCTTTTATCCGATTCATGACCCGCGCCAGGTCTTTGACGATGGTCAGATAACTTCGCGACAGCTCGCGCAGCATGCGCACGCCGGTTTCGCCGTGATAAACCGACTTGAGCTCATTGCCGCGTAACAGCTCGGCCAGTTTGCGGGCATCGATCTTGTCGCTCTTGTTGCCATGTTTGAGCAACGCATTCTTGCGCGGATTGCACACCACCAGTTGGTCGACGTGAGGATGGAGCAGATCGTACAGCCAGACCGACCAGGTGCCCTCTTCGAAGGTCACCGACAAAGATCCGCGCAAGCCGGCAAAGAACTGAAGAATCGTCGCCGCTTCGGTCTCCACAATAGACTCCATCACTAACTTACCCGTGGAATCCATCACCGCGACCAACGATGGTTGCTTGATGCACGTCCAGCCCAATATACTTTTCGTCGTTCACGAGGGTGCTCCTTTCTGTAGGTCATGATGCGAACGATCACAACCTACTACTAACGGGGCGCCCTTTTATAATGCGGTTACGTAAACCATACCCATCAAACTCGGTTCCGTTCAAAATCGCATCACTCCCGGTTTGACCGTAATCGCACAATCGTCAGGCAAACGCAAACGCTCGCAGATGCGTTGACACTGCCAGTACGCCTATGACAGAATGCCCGGCCAATATATTTGGTTGACTGTGGGATTCGTCTCAGGCCGGAGCGGAAAAAGGAAAACGCATTTGACGTCGCTTGTGGATGGGAGATTCTGCCTTGCGATGACGCACCTAGACAAAGAGTTCCACGAAAGCATCCTCTCGTCAAGCTTGCTCCTGGTAATTCTCACAATTCTCGCTCCTATTGCGAGCGGTCGGCAATGCGGCTACGGTCTGGCGAGCGGGCCGGAGTCTCCAGCGGCGGTTGAGAACGACCCGGGGGAACATACAAAGATCCAACCGTCAGAAAGATTGCCGACCGCCAAAGCGCCTGACCTCAACCGGGACATTTATTACAAGAACAAACTCGAATTCTCCCTCGAAGCGGGATGGCTTCCCATCAATATCCCTTTGCCTTTCGACGTCTTCTCAGGAGATGCCTATAATACGTACCCGCTGAAGTATACGCTGGTTCCCATCACTGCTTCTCTCCGGTGGCATATGAACGATATCGCAGGTCCTTGGGCTCTGCGCGGAAATTGGGATTTTCAGTTCAGCGGGTCGGTGACCGCGATTGCGAGGGGACCAGAGACTAGGTACTTTGCTTACATGATGGGCATGCGACGCAATTTTGTCCCGCGTAACTGGAGGGCTGCGCCCTATTTTGATGTACGCGTCGGCGTCGGGAATATTGATGCCAAGGGACCCGTCGGAGTGTATTACGCGCAAGGACAGGACCTCACGTTTAATTTCAACTTCGGCAGCGGAGTGCGATATAACTTCAGTTCTCGCTATGCAATTTCGGCCGGGGTGAATTACATGCATATATCAAACGCGAATTTGTCCCAGGGCTGGGGCGTTACGAACTATGGCATTAATGTTCTTGGGCCTATGGTTGGGATCGACGTTCAGTTCCGCAGGCATCGACGACCCTCTGAATAGCAATCTCTGGGTAAAAGACGACGCTGCCACCACTGTTTGAGATTAGACGACCTTGCTCTTGACTGGCGAAAAATCGCCATAGCACTCGTTGACATTTTCGGATCTATCGAGCGTACCGAATCGAAGTTCCGCTATTGCAAACGTATTGTGGGTTGTCGGTTGCTGCGACGGACTCTCCGAGATTGTCTGGTCTGATTCCGGGGTGATTTCCGTCGTTGTCACCACGTCAAGCCACAACCCAACTGGGAACCGCTGACGATATTCTTCAGGCGAATCGCTCGTGTCTTCGTGGTGGATCTGGAAAGGGTCCAAACAATAGGTCCTTCTCGATTCCTTCAATTCCGCTGGTCTGATCTTCGGCGTAAGCGTCCGAGTTGCCCGAGTTGCACCGTATTGCTAAGTGTCCACGAAACGGTTAAGTGGACACTTCAGCAGGCGTGGTATTGAGATTCCAGGGCAGCAGTTCGTCGATGCGGTTGATGGGATGGTCGGGGATACGGGTCAGCACCTCGCGCAGATAGGCTTCGGGATTGAGGCCGTTGAGTTTTGCCGAACCAATCAGGCCGTAGATCGTAGCGGCACGCTCGCCGCCCGCATCCGATCCAGCAAACAGGTAGTTCTTGCGGCCCAGGGCCACGCCGCGCAACGAGCGTTCGGCGGCGTTGTTGTCGATCTCGATGTGTCCATCTTCTATATAGCGTGTCAGCGCGTCCCAGCGCGACAGCGCATAGCGAATCGCCACCGTCGTCTCCGACTTGCGCGAGAGCTTCGACAAGGTTGCCTCGAACCACTGGCGCATAGAGTCCACGAGGGGCTTGGCCTGTGCCTGGCGGACGGCCCGGCGTTCGTCCGGCGGGCGACCGCGAATCGGTTCTTCGATTCCATACAGCGCGCCGATCCGCTGCAACGCCTCCCGCGCTACCGGCGAACTGTGCGCCTGTTCCAGATCGTAGAAGTGACGCCGCACGTGCGCCCAGCACGCTGCGTGTTGAATGCGACCATCTTCATAGAGCTGATTAAATCCCGCATAGGCATCCGCCTGCACCGTGCCACGAAACTTTTCCAGATGCTGCGCGGGATGCTCGCCTTTGCGATCGGGCGAGTAGGCAAACCAAACAGCGGGCGCGGCGGTGTCGCCCGCAGGACGATCATCGCGAACATACGTCCACAAGCGCCCTGTCTTGGTCTTGCCCTGACCAGGAGCCAACACCGGCACCGGCGTGTCATCGGCGTGCAGTTTGCCGGCGGCCATCACATACCGACTTAGCGCATCGATTAGTGGGCTGAGCAACTGGCTGCATCCGCCGACCCAGTCGGCCATCGTCGAGCGCTCCAGTTCCACACCTTGACGCGCGTAGATCTCCGATTGCCGATACAGCGGAAGATGGTCGCAGTATTTCGAAACCAACACATGCGCCAACAGTCCTGGCCCCGCCATGCCACGCTCAATCGGGCGGCTCGGCGCTTCCGCCTGCACAATGCAGTCGCACTTCGTACAGTTCAGCTTTGTGCGCACATGGCGGACCACCACGAAACTGGCGGGGACATACTCCAGCATCTCGGAAACATCCTCGCCCAACTTCCGTAGCTCGCCCTGGCATTGCGGACACACGGTCTCTTTCGGCTCGTGTCGGCGCGTTTGCCGCGGCAGATGATCGGGCAGTGCTCGGCGCGTGGACCTCGTTATAGGAGTTGAAGAGGCGGTGACGGGAGCTGGTGTTGAAGCGCTGGGCTCTTGCTCGCTGCGCTTGGATTCTAACTCCTCCAGCCGCAGCTCCAACGGCTCGATCTGCCGCTCCAGCTTCTCCGACTTACGCCCAAACTGCATGCGCTGCAGCTTGGCCAGCAGCAACTGCAAATGCTCAATCTCGCGCTCCCGCGACTGCGCACGAAAAAAGTTGTGGAAAGAATCTCGCTCGTTACACCGACAACTCCGGTTCCCACGTGCGCTCCGGCCGTCGCCAATCTATGCCTTCTAACAGCATCGATAACTGCGCTCGGGTCAGCGAAACCGTACCGCTCGCGGCCTGCGGCCACACGAAGCGCCCACGTTCCAGTCGCTTCGCGAACAAACACAACCCGTCGCCGTCGAACCATAAAACTTTGATCAGATCGCCACGTCGTCCGCGAAACACAAACACATGCCCGCAGAACGGACTCTGCTCCAGTTTCGTCTGCACTAACGCACTCAGCCCAGTGAAGCCGCGCCGCAAGTCGGTCACGCCCGCCGCAATCCAGATCCGCGTGTTCGCCGGCCAGGCCATCATCCGCGCAGGCACTCCAGCAACACCCGTACCAGCGCCGCGTCGGCGTTGCCTTCAATGCGCACCTGTGCCTGCCGAAACTCGACGTGAATCATGCCCGACTGTGCTTTCGGTAAGTCGGATCCACGCTCCGGCAGAGCCGCCGGCAAACTCTCGCTCACGCGAACCGGCAGCAACTTCATCGCCGGCTTGCACTCCCCAAGTCTCCCTGCCAGGTACAGCCGACGCCAGCCAAATACCTGGTTCGCGTTGATGCCATGCCCTCGCGCTACCCGCGCCACCGACGCGCCTTCCACCAACGTCGCTTCGACAATCCGCCGCTTCTCCGCGATACTGCGCCGCTGCCGCGGGGCCGCACCCAACGTCTCACTCTTATCCGCTATGACAGTTGTAACTTGCCGGGAAGTGTCCATCTCCGCTCCAAGTGGACACCTATCCGAAGTGCCCACTTCGCGAGCATCGCTCTCTTCTAGAACGTTGTCGAGACGGCCATAACCGTTCATAACCGTACGCTTACTCTTCGGCGAACTCCCCATCGTTGTAGTCGACCTCACCTTTTACTTTTTTGCTGATAATCATTTGTTTCTCATTGTGGTTGCGGCTTGTGCTTAGAGGCCCAGAGCCAGTCTCACTAGATACACATTCTCGATTGCGAGGCTGAGCTGATATGCAATCTCGGCGTCGGGCGTTTCGAGCGGTGCCGTACACCGCCAGTTCCTCGAGCCAGTCCGCGAGGGCGAACTCAGTTGGATTTCCTCGATGGCCCGGTCGAGTCACGTACCGACAAACTGAGGTTTGATGCGATGCACATGATTGTTGCGGAATCGCAAGCGCGGGGACCTTGGGTATTCTAGGTTTTCTACTCAGCGATAGCCACTCTTTGAAATCCGAGCCTGCAGGGCCGGAGTGTTGAGGCAAACACCGTGCAAGCTGGATTGTTTGGGACAGATTGGGACAGAACTGATCCCTAGCGGCGCCGTAAGTGATTTAAAATATGGTCGAGCTAGTCGGGCTCGAACCGACGACCTCATCGTTGCTAACGATAGCGTTAGCCGAACTGTCTCATTGACTGGGGTGGGCATGGCGGCCGAGTTCGATCCATTGCGGTCCAATTCAAATCAGCATTCCTTGGAGTTGCCTCAACTTCACCGCGGAAGACGTTACACCGTCGAAATCGCTAGAGATGACGTTTTTGCGACAACTGCGGTTTCCAAAGTATAATTACCCTCTGGAATATGGAGCGCAGTTTGACGTCCAGCATAATGATCCCTGCCAAGCAGGCAACGAAAGCAACGATAGACTACTTGGGCTTGACCGATGCAGCTTTTTCCCTCCGGGATCACGCAAAGTATTACGTCGACAGCTCTTTGAGAAATCGGAATACGCGGTTCAAGCTCTCTCCGGCCGCCGATGGTCTTCCGATGCCGCCGCCGCATCTCGTCTACCTAGTGACATCGCATTTCGACTGCGAGGCCTTTTACAATAATGGAATACTCGGTGCTAATTGTATTCAGGAAGTTCTATCCAAGAACGGCCTGGAATTCAGCACATTTGACAGGGTCCTAGACTTCGGATGTGGATGCGGCCGCGTTATTCGTCAATGGCGAAATCTGGCTGGACCAAAGCTATACGGCGTCGATTACAACCCAAGCTCAGTGGAGTGGTGCCGCGCCAACTTGACCTTCGGCGAATTTGCGGTGAACACCTCCGGCTCTCCGTTGAACTTCCCAGACGGAACGTTCGACTTTATCTACTCCATTTCGGTGTTCACGCATCTGACTGAAAGCAACCAGCACTTCTGGATGGGCGAGCTAACCCGCACTCTCAAGCCGGGTGGCTACCTGCTCATTACAGTCCACGGTTCCACTCGATTACACCAGCTCACACCTGAGCAGCGCGACGAATTCGAAGCAGGGCGAGTTGTGGTGACACATTCTCGATACTCGGGTCGGAATCTGTGCGCTACCTATCATCCCGACGCTTACGTTCGGAACGTCCTGTGCCGGGATTTAACGTTTGTAGCCTTTGAACCGGGGGCCGCAAGGGATGCTAATCAAGATATCTTTCTGCTACGGAAGCCTCTCCGATAATTGGCGGGCGTATGGCGGATGTCCTTCTGACCTTTTCACGTGTCGCAAATAGGTGTTGCTGATGTCATAACGACGTCGCCTCACAAGGGATCGAGTTGGTTTTGCAGTGTCCCACCAAAAAGGCCTCGGAGCTAGGAGGCCGAGATAAAAATTGTGGTTGTGACCTGCACGCAGACAAAAAAGTGCTCGCATTCCATGGGCGTAGGCGGGTCCGCCAGGCGCGTAGTCTTTGCGTCTCTTCCAGCCAAGTCTTATACTTGTCCCCGTCAAGAGGAGGGTACGCATGTTCTCACCTGCCAAAAGGCAACGTGGTTATTTAGCTTGGGCCGCATTCCTATTCCTCTGTATGTGTGCGGTTGCAGCTTCCTTACCGGCACCGGCCACAAACTTTTTGCCGGAGAATCCTGTTGTCTTAAATATGCTCTGGAGAATCTCGTTCGGCCCGGATTACGCAGAAACAACCGACCGCGCGGAAATGATGCGACACTCGCCCTCAGGCACAATTTACTACGTTCCGGCAGCACCCAACGACCCTAAGGGCGCTCAAATGCAGCCTGTGTATCGCCTGTTTACCCCTCACATACCCGATCACATGTCATCGATCAAACAAGAGGAGGGAGGATACAACACGGAAGGAATCCTAGGCTATGCATGGGTGAATCCTAATGCACATCCGGGGCTTTCCCCCATCCAACGTGTCGCTAACGATCAGGCAGGCAGCCCGCACTATCGCGACCACGCATTGATAGCAGGACAAACTACAACTCCCGAGACAAAAGCGGAAGAGAGTCTGCTGAACGACGGGTATCATCTCGAAACACCGCTTGGATATGCCTATGCGCGCTATCCGAGTACGACGAACGATCAGTTCCTGGCGACGGTCAGCGGCGGAGGCATTACCGTTGCATCGAATGCGGCTGTAGGCTGCTCGATCTATGAGTGGCGTTGGTCGGGTATCGAATTCATCAATGATTTCGACTATGGGCGGGAGATAGCCTCCTCGTTTGGCGGGTTCGGGGGGGCCGGCGGCCAAGGGGGGAACAGTCCCACCGAGACCGGAGACAAATACGGCGGGGGACCATCCCCGGAAGACGACGGAACGAAACACGGCACTCCATTGCTGCTGCGTCATGGCTCGCCCTGTTTGTCGATTGCCACCAACGGGAATGTTCAGTCGACTCGTGCCATTCCTTTAGAATGGGATCCGGACAAGTTTGGCGGGGGGCGGGACCACCCTGTTATTTATCCCGACGTGCAGCTAGGCAAGAATCTCACGCTGGGATGGAGCAAGGACGGTGTAACTCGTCCGATCGCGCTTTATCAAACGGTCCTGAGCAGTCCGGCGACGATGGATCGCGTTCAGATTGAAGTGCCCTCTGCTTATCTGCTGGCTCGATTCAACAACTACTACATTTACTTTCCCGCGGAGGGCATTCACAGCGTACACAACTGCGTAAATCGGACGAGCAAGACATCTGAACGGCTTAACCCGATTCCGGCTTCTTCACCCTGCTTCAGCAACGGGAAATATAAAGTGGACGGCTTCGACTACGGTCCCATCGCGGTGATTATGTCTTCCGGTACGAGTCCAAGTTCTCCCGCGATGGCTATCTATTCAAATAGTCCTAAGGCGTCCGTCGTAATTTACAACCGATCGCAGGGACCGGATCAGGATCAGTATGGAAACAGTTCCGCGAAAGGCTCGATCGTTTATTCAGGTGCTATTCCCGCCGCTCCTCCCGATCACCCCTGGACATTCAACTCGTGGATCATCACCGATACACTTGCCAATGTCGAAAAGGACATCGATCTTCTCTACTCGTGGGGAGTTACGTCACAGTGAGCGATCCCAAGGGCCTAGTTCTATGAACTACCCGATCAACCACTTCGATCGCATTCACTCCGACGATCTTATGTGCTGCGCTTCTTGCACCAGCAGCGTGCGTAGTACGGATCGCCTTCTTTACCGATATGGATCTGCGCCTCGGGGGTCAGTCAAAACCGGCCAATGAGGGTCACTTCAAAACCGGCCAACGAGAGTAAGAGTCTGGGACGTTGATTCCGACATAAGGTGTTGTAGCTTCTGTCGGCATGAGCAACGTCTTGAGCGAAGCCAAACGACAACAAGTAATAGCCCTGGGACGACTGGGATGGCCGTTGCGGCGCATCGAGCAGGCGACCGGGGTGCGGCGAGAAACGGCTGGCGCCTATCTGAAGGCGGCCGGTGTCGGGGTGCGTCCGCCGGGTGCGTGGGGACGGCGGGCGCCGGCAAAACCGGCCAACGAAGTGACCACCGGGTCCGACGCAGGCCCAGAGAGAACGGCCAACCCCAGCACCAACCCCAACCCCGAAAACCTTTCTACTAAAGGAAAAGCAAAAGCCAAAAGCGCAAAACCGGCCAACGAAGTGACCACCGGGTTTGGCGTGGAGTCGAAAGCAGAAAATCCTAAACGGAGTGTCTGCGAGCCTTTTCGTGAAGCGATCGAACTGGGGCTGAGCCGGGGCCGTGATGCCACCGCAATTTGGCAAGACCTGGTATCGGAGAGCGGGTTCGGCGGGGGCTATCAGACGGTCAAGCGCTACGTGCGCAAGTTGCTTGGAAAACAGCCACTGCAGCCACGCGCGGTGATTCGGACCGGACCAGGAGAAGAATCCCAAGTGGACTACGGCACGGGCCCAATGGTCCGTGATCCGCAGACCAGAAAATATCGTCGTACCCGACTGTTCGTGATGGTACTCGGGTGTAGCCGCAAGGCAGCACGCTTTCTGACCTTTCGTTCCAGTTCGCGCATCTGGGCCGAGTTACATGAGAAAGCATTCCGTCGACTGGGTGGCGCTACGCGTGTCGTGGTCCTCGATAATTTGCGCGAAGGCGTGCTCATCCCTGACATCTACGATCCCACTCTGAATCCTCTTTATCGCGACGTCCTGGCGCACTATGGCGCCGTAGCCTTGCCCTGTCGGATCAAGGATCCGGATCGAAAAGGAAAAGTTGAATCCGGCGTCGGCCATGCCCAACGAGCGCTAAAGGGAAAACGCTTTGAGAGCCTGGAGGAGGCCCAAGCCTATCTGGATCGTTGGGAGGTAAGCTGTGCCGATACCCGCATTCATGGCACCACCAAGCGCCAAGTCGCCGCCATGTTTGCCGAAGAAAAACCAACCTTGCTGCCGCTTCCCGTGGAACCTTTTCGCTACTACCAGCACGGCAAGCGGGGCGTGAATCTGGACGGTTGCGTCGAAGTCAATGCTGCTTACTACGGCCTGCCACCGGGCTGGATCGGGCGAGAAGTGAATGTGCAGTGGGATGAGCTGTACGTGCGCATTCTCGATCCCCAGAACGGGCTGTTGCTGCGCGAGCACGTGCGCCAGAAACGCGGCTGGTATCGCATCAAGAAAGAAGACCATCCGCAGCACATACCGCTTCAGGTTTCCCAGTTACTGTGGCGAGCCGGACGCGCCGGCTCCCACATCGGTACGCTCTGCAACCTTATTTATACCCAGCTCGGAGAAGTTGGCATTCGTCGCATCCTGGGCGTGCTCTCGCTGGCCAAGAAGTTCGGTACCGCCGCGGTCGAGGATGCCTGCGCGGCGGCTCTCGAAATGGGAGTGCATGAGTACCGCTTCGTTCGTCGCTATCTCGAACGTGCCCCACAGCTTACTCTGCGGCAAGTCGATCCGCTCATTCGCGAACTGGTCCACTACCGCGATCTCATCAACCTCAGAACCCAGGAGCCAGACGATGAACCTCATTGAGTTGAACCGAGCTTTAGGACAACTACGGCTGGGCGGAATCGCCGCCGTGCTCGAAACCCGGCTTCACCAAGCTCAGACCGAAGCCATGCCTCCGATCGACTTCCTCTCCTGCCTCGTCTCCGACGAACTCACTCGTCGTGGCGAACGACTGCTGGAGCGGAGAAAAAAACAGGCCCAGTTCCGAGACGTTCAGAAAACTCTCGATAACTTCGACTTCAGCTTCAACCGAAAAATGAATCGCAGCCTGGTGTTCGATCTGGCTACCGGTGCCTTCATCGCGCGCCACGAAGACGCTTTGTTTCTCGGGCCACCTGGCACTGGCAAAAGTCATCTCGCTCAGGCCATCGGACAAGCCTCTATCCATCAGGGCTATCGCGTGCTCTATCGCGAGACCCACAAACTGCTCGATGACTTGGCCGAAGCCACCATCGACGGAACCCGCAAAGAATGCATGGAACTGTTCGTTTCCGTACCGCTTCTGATTATCGACGACCTCGGCATGCGGAAGTTACCCATGACTGCCGCCGAGGACTTACTGGAAATCGTAATGCGGCGCTATGAACGCGCCAGTAGTGTGCTGACTTCGAACCGACCGGTGGACGACTGGGGCAAACTGCTCGGCGACAGCGCCGCCGTTACCGCTATGCTCGATCGTCTCCTCCATCACGGCCATGTGCTCAAATGTGGTCCACGGAGTTGGCGCACGAAAACAGACTTGCCTCCTCAGGAGGCAGCGGAGTAAAAACAACCTAGTCCCAGGCCACTTCGTTGGCCGGTTTTGATGTGACCACCGTTGGCCGCTTTTGATGTGACCCCTGAGGTCTGCGGCTCGCTCTCCGGAGTTTCTCCGTCCCGTCATTGCCAGGACCATCCCTCAGTGCATCAAACACGTCGTGGATCGTTAAGTGGTACCCGGCCATGGCTCGGCAATACTTGCAACGAGCTCGACTCTATAGCGCGAAAACGATTTAGCATTCCAAGGAGATCTCATGAATACCAAAAGGCTCAGAATCACGAAGCCGCTTACTTGAAAGCGCTCCTGTCGGGCCGGATCCACGTGTCAATTGTATAAAACAGAGATTCGTTGCCGAAGCACTCTGAAAAAGCGCTCGATCAAGCTAAGCGTCCCTCGAGTCGATCAGCAAGAAGCTTGATGTCAGCATCGACCATCAACTTAACCAGGTCGTTAAACCTCACCCGGGGCCGCCAGCCGAAGGCGCGCTCAGCTTTACTCGCGTCGCCCTGAAGAATGTCGACCTCGTTAGGTCGAAAATATTTCTGGTCGATCTCAACGTATTTCTCCCAGTCGAGCCCCACATGGTCGAACGCCGCCTGCACAAACTCACGCACGGTGTGTGTTTCACCGGTAGCAACAACAAAATCGTCCGGTTCGTCGAGTTGCATCATGCGCCACATGGCATCCACGTATTCGGGCGCGTAGCCCCAGTCACGCTTGGCATCGAGATTTCCCAAATAAAGGCGTCCCTCCAAGCCGGCATGAATTCTTGCGACTGCGCGCGTAATCTTGCGACTGACAAAAGTCTCGCCACGCCGCGGGGATTCATGATTGAAGAGAATACCATTGCACGCGAACAGCCCGTAACCGTCTCGATAATTGGTCGTCGTCCAGTACGCGTGGAGCTTGGAACAACCGTAAGGGCTGCATGGGCGAAATGGTGTCGTCTCCCTCTGCGGCGTCTCCATTGCTCTCCCGAACATTTCGCTGCTTGAGGCTTGATAGAACTTGGACTTTATACCCGATTCTCGCACCGCTTCTAGCAAACGGACGGTCCCGAGGGCCGTGACATCGCCCGTATATTCGGGGATCTCAAAGCTCACCAGAACATGGCTCTGAGCGCCCAGATGATAGATTTCGTCTGGCTGAAGGCGATAAAGAAGCCGGACCAGACTTGTGGAGTCGGCCAGATCGGCAAAGTGCAAGAAGAGCCGCGCCTCGCGCTCATGCCAGTCGGGAAGTACTTCGTCAATACGAGAAGTATTGAAACTGCTCGATCGCCGCTTAATGCCGTGCACAACATAACCTTTGTTCAGCAGCAGTTCTGCCAAGTAGGAGCCATCTTGACCTGTGATGCCCGTAATGAGCGCTATCTTTCCCATGCGACTTTAAAATCCTTATTCAATCGGTGAAAATTGGCTACTCTATTCCAAGCGGAACAACAACCAATAAAGCCTCCGAAGAACTACTTTCGCGGGCCGTTTCGTACGCAGGTGCGCTCGGGTCTCTGCCCTCTACGATCCGACGGGGGGGAGCCTCTTAATGGCTCGCAACTCCCGCCAAATGTGGCTGGCCGTTTCAATCGCGCTCGTCCGAACGCTTTGAAAGATCTGCTGCATTAGAATCTTCCCGGGGTCGTCGGCATCGATCTCCTTCCAACGAGCGCGCGCCAACACCCATAGTCCAGCTAGAACAAAGACGAATCCAGTGCTACACGTCACCAGAGCCGTTCGCGGGGGATAGGACTTTCTTTCCGGGCGGTCCGCCGCATCTAGAACCTTCACGCTTGGGGTTTCTCTGGCCTCTTCTACTTTTGCCAGTTCGTATTGTTCAGTTAGTGTCTCCAAGACGGTTTCCTGGATTTTTGTCTGCCGGTAAAGATCGGCCCACGTGACACCTAAAAGCGGCAAGCTTCGAATGGATGGGTACAAATCCTGATTCTGGTCCGAGGCTCGATCCTGCTTTGCAGCTCCAGGCTCAGCTCGAGACGGACCCTGGCCCCCCAACTTCTGAAGTTGGTGTCGGTACTCGTCGATGCGGGCTTGCACGGACCGTACGCGCACGTTGTTCGATGTGTATATTTGTCGCAGCCCTTCGAGTTCGGTCTCGGCGGCGATCAGTTGCCCCTCCAGCTGTGCCGCCGCGCTGATCATGGCTTTGCCCTGTTCCTTGACGTCGATGGCGGTGTTCTGGCTGGCAAATTGGCTGAAATCCTTCTCGGCCTTTTCCAAGTCCTGCTGCACCTGAACCAATCGTTCTTCCAGAAACGCTCTCTCTTTATGCGCGGAGGACGTGTTCAGGGTGATGACGACGTGGTTCAAGGCTTCCACGTACTCTTGCCCGATTGCTTGAGCTCGATCGCGATTCCTATCACTCACGGTGAGGGTAATAATCCCGCTCTTGCGGTCGGCGAAGACTTCGGTACGATTTTCCAAGACTTTCCGCGTATCTTCATAACGACTATGGCCGTACACCGTTCGCAAGTCAAATTTGTTGATGACATCATCCTGAACGCTCCGACTTTGCAAAACTCCGACGAAGAGATCCCCTGAGGTCTTCAGTCCCAGCATTTCGCCTCCAAGGGCTCCTAGGCCGCCGCTCGCTTTGCCCAGTGCGGCAAGCATCGAGGCCATACCCGGTCCTGATTGATCGGGGGGCATCAGTCGCGTCGTCGACGTGTAACGTACTGGGATCAGAAAGGCAATGATTGTCGAAGCGACCAAGCCAATCGCAGCACACCGAACGAGGAATTTGCGATGGTCCCATAGCGAACGGAGTTTGGCGACAGTTCCCCCCTTCTCGCGAGGCGATTCCTCAGCCTCCAACACCAAGGCGGGCTCGAGCTCCGGCCCTGAATATTGCAACTCTCGTTTTGTGATCTCTTTCGTCGCCATCTCTTCGCTGACTTCGATCAGATCGTCATTGTGAAGCGCTCTTCCGAGAGAATCCCTTGGGCCACAGAGTCAGCTGCACCGACGTGGCTACGTTCGACTGCTGCGTGGACGAAATCACTGGAAACGTCCAGGTTTCATACTGGACAACAGCCGACAGACTGAAACTCGACCGAACCCAGAAGTCGCCACGTACGCTGCCGTCGGTCAGCGTTCCCCCCTGGGGGATGAACTCATGGCTGACTTTCAGATGCCTGAATTCGAATTGTAGTTTATTGCGGGAGGAGAACCAATATGTGGTCCAAGCCTGTACACCCTGGCCTTCCCGCCCCACCCAATTGCCCATCAGGTTCCCCGAATTGGTGAAACCGGAGATCCAGGTCGGATTGTAATAGAAGAAGCCAGATCCTACATTTCCGCCGATCGGTGGATCCGTATACACGCCCTCGGCTCGGAAGTCCATCTTCGGTAGTTTCGGCAGCCTCGGAATGTAGATTCCTCCAAGCCAAGCCGCGACATCCGGGCCGACAATCGGACTGATCGTGTCATGCTCGGTCATGGCATCGGCGTAGAACGTGAGCGCGTTTCGGATGCGGTAATTAAAATCCAGTCCAGAACGCCGGGATCCGGGCTTGTCAGCGGCGCCGGGGATCGTTTGGTCAGTGGAAAAGACGCTTCTGAGAAACGTGTGCCAGGTCAAAGGATAGCCCGGACCACCGTAGTCTGTTGTCCGAGACAGGCCAAACTCGAAGTATGGCGTCGGTTTAAAACTGAATCTTTCTCCGTGCAGGATGGGTTGCGGGTTCAGAGATTGGCCATATTCGCCCACCAATCCGGACGGAGTAAACATGAATTGATATCCCGAATACTGACCGATGAAGAACTCAAGACTCATCGGTCCCAGCACTCCCAGAAAACTTGGAAGCTTGAACGGGGTCACCCGGTTGACGCGAAACATGGTCAACGGAGCCGCATTGTCGCTAAACATCATTCCCCCGCCCTGGTCCGGCCCCCACCACAGGCTCTGTTTTCCGTAGGATAGCTGCCAGTCAGACAGGTTCATCGCGACATACGAATCCAAAAGACGAGCACGGTTAAGCGAAGCCGTCGGAGTGTCGGGCTCGACGGGCCACGGCCGCGGAACAATGGAGTGACCGAAGTCCGCCACGGATATGGCCTGACGAGCCGCTAGTGGCAGAGCGGGCGCAGATGGCGAATGCTGAAATTCGGCGTCGATGTAGGCTGCGAACGGACCGTCCTGCGCCCATCCGGACAACCCTGTGACATCATTAAAACCTTGCTCCTCGGGACGGCCACGGTCATTGTAGATTGTCTGTCCAAAGTGATAGCCGTCCGTGAGGGGTTTGCCGACGATCTCGGTCGCCCGAGTGTAGGCGGATTCCAGGCGGATTTCTGCATTGTCCCCGCCACCGAGCAACTGCACCTCGGAAGCGAATTCTTGAGCCAGTTCCCGGTAAAGCCGCGCCGGTTCGTTCGCGACCGAATCGTCATCCGTAATACGGTCCGCAGCTTCGCTAATCTGCCTGGCACACTCCATCCGTGCCCACGGACGTATTCCTATGATCGCCGTGTTTATATATCCGAGTGCCGCCAGCCGTTCGAGTGCGGGATAGATCCAACTGTCCAGCGGAACATAGGGTGAACCCATAAACTTGGCCGGCCATGTAGAAGAATGATCTGGCCGGACCGCCGGAAATTCCCACGTTGTGCCGGCCAGTTCAGCATTGTGGTGCTTTCGGTAGACGTATTCACTGGTTAAGTATCCAATCGCGGCACCCACCAGTACATCAGAAGGAAAGTGCTGCTTCGCACCGACCCGCGCCAGACTGACCGTGCTGGCCATGCCGTAGGCGAGAAACCTCATAAGAGGACTCGGGTACTCATGCGCCATGATTCCGGCGATTGCCCAAGCCCCTGCGGAATGCTCTGAAGGGAAAGAGGAGCCACCCTTCCAGAACTGTCCATTCCCGTTATTTTGGTAGGGGCGTTGGCGTCCCGCGACCAGTTTGAGGGCCTCGACCGCGATCAAGCTGTCAACGGCAGCTTCTCCGCTTAGAAAGCCCGATTCACGTTGGTGCTCGTTATGGTCCAGAAGCCCCATAAAGTATGTGCCAGCCGCCCCTGCCGCCATCGAGTACGCCCCGTACTCCGAAATATGGAGATAGGTCGTTTGTGTGTTCGGATTTGCGGATAGATGGCGGCTGAAGTCGCTGTCGGTCACCAAGAACGCAGCTGTGAGTCCTCCGAGTGGAACCAGCCACGTGGCATCGGAGAAGCGCACTTTCGAGGGGCTCGTCCACATGCCGATTTGATCGTTTAGGATCGCTTTCGGCAGGGTGGAGACTTTGTTTTGGGGCTCCTGGGGCTGGGGAGCATCGGGAGCATCCGCCCCAGAAGGAGTGTCAGAGTGCGCGGTCTGCTGCTGAGCTGGACGCGCCGAACCTCCATCTAGGTTGCCAGAACCGGATGGCGACACAGACTGCCCAAATGAGAGGCCTACAGTTGCGCCAAAAAAAAAGACCGTCCCCAGCCACCCTATTCCCACTCGTCGATTCACGAACCGTCCTTAGAAGCAACGCACCTCAGTAGTGCGCAGCTAAAATTACGCTGGTAGCGATCGAACTCAGGACTTGCGCATTCTGCATTATGTTCTTCCAAATCGGCGGACCACCCAGCGCCTTCTCGGGAACAACGATCATGTCACCGGGCTGTAGTGGCACGCCCATCCAGTCACCCGCAATCCAGGATGAACTGTGGCTCCCGATTACAGTGCCGTCGGCACGAATTACAAACATAGCTTTCTTGTTTGCCAGGTTTGTCGTGCCACCCGCTTGCAGCAGATACCACTTGGCGCTCTTCCCCGGCCGATACGCCACCGCGGTCGCACCATATACCTGCCCTTGCACCAGCACATAGCTTGCACGTTTAGGTACTACGAGAACGTCGCCTGATCGGACCAAGATATCCCGTGAAGTGTTGGCCCAAGTCTGGATGTTGGAAGACATCTGAATGGTTACGCGCCCAGGGGGCGGAGTATTAATCAAATTATCAAGAGTAGTCTGCCACTGAACCAAAGCTGACTCTGCCGAGAGCTTTTGGTCCGGATCTTGGGCGGCTGTGGCGGTCAGCTTCAGGCTGGCCTGCTGTTCCCGCACTCTCTGAATCAGTTCGCTGTAGGATCTCTGTTCTATCTTCTGTACTTCCGTTCGGAGGAGCACTGCACCGTAGGGGTAGGCGGCGGGGGCGAACCCACCGGCGCGCAACAATACCGAACTCAATCTCTCTCCCGGAGTGATTCCATAAGTGCCAGGATGCATTACTTCTCCGCGAATCGAGATAGAGGCCCCAAGATCATTCCAACCTTGCACCTGTTTGATCGTGAGCACGTCCCCGTTGTTCAGCGGGGGTAGTCCTTCCGGATTCGAACTCAAAGCATCGGCCAGTACGATCTCTTCTTGCTTGCCTATCACCTGCTTGTCGTTCTGCCAGTAATAGTGGGTGAGATCGGCCGTGATTGTATCGGCGCTTTGCTTTAGACCACCGGCAGCGCGAATCAGATCTGCCACTCGCATTTCTTCCGTTAGCGGATAGCGCCCGGGCCGGGCTACCTCTCCTTTCACGTAGACGGTCGGGGGATCGACCGCGGCCGAATTCTTATGCACCAGTACTCGGTCGCGCGAGCTCAGAACAATGTCGTCCGTTGGGCTGCCCTCCAAGGCGCTGCTCAGCTTGACATTGAATATCTTCAGCGTGCTGTCGGGCATGTAGCGAAACACCTGCGCATCGCCTGTCGCTGCGTCGGGTGCAAGCCCTCCTGCCAGATGAATCGCGTCGCTGATATGGATGTCGCCAGAGGTTTGGTATGTGCCGGGTGCTCTGACATCTCCCAAAACCGAAACACTCGGGGGATTCTCGAATTCGTAGCGTCCGAAAAACTGAATCGTGTCGAGCGGTTTCAACTCCGGAGCTCTAGCGGGATCAGCCAGAGCCTCCATCACGCTGAAGCTCTGTACTGTGGGACGATAGTCAGGCAGGCTTAACCGAATAATCTCGCCATATTGCAATGCCGGTTCAGGCAACAAATCCTTGTAAGAAGCGATTAGATCAGTGACCCGCATTCCTTCGCGGTAGGAGTACTTCCCGGGACGAATAACGTGTCCCTCTAGATAAACGACATCCTGCGTATAGGGCGCAATGGGGAAAACCCGGATTTTGTCGCCGTCCTGGATCTGGAATGACTCAAGGCGCTTTGTAGCTTCGGCTGGCTGTTCGTCCGGCGGCACGTCAAGGGATAGCATCGTCTGCTTCTCGTGCGCGACAGTCCGCTGCACCTCGATGTGCTTCAAGGTCGCCGACGGAAGCAGGCCGCCAGCCAAAGCAATCACGTCTGCTAGAGATTTTTCGCCCTTTTGTTCGTAGACTGCAGGACGCCGGACCATTCCTTCAATTGTGATCTCTGGGCCTAGCGGGGGAACCATCACCGTGTCGCCGTTTTCAAGCCTCTGGATATCGCCCTTGACGCCATGCAGCAGCAGATCGTAAACGTCGACATCCTGCACCAACTGGTTTCCCCGATAATGTCGTAGGATTCGCAAGGAGCCGCGTCCCGTCGGGCCTCCCGCCGCAAACAACGCATTCAGCGGTGTGGACAGCGAGCCGACGTCGTAAGCTCCCGGCCGCACCACATCGCCAACAACGTATACGCGAATCGCTCGTAATCGCGATAGGGAGACGTCGGCGGAAACATTTCGAAACTGCGTCCGCAGGGTTTTCTGAACATCTTCCTGCACCTCAGCCAGCGACTTGCCGGCCACGAGCAGTGGTCCTACCTCGGGTAAACTCAGACGGCCTTCGCGATCCACTACACGATAGAACCGGCGCGACACACCGCCCCACAGGTCCACCGACACCCCGTCGCCGGGCCCGAGGACGTATTCGGGGCCAACCGGGAGATCCATGGGAAGCATTTGAAGATCGCGCGTGCCATTTTCAAATACCTGCATTCCGAACCGCTCGACTTCGGGCGGGCGTGCGGAGGCTTGCAGGTACATGTCGTACAACGACGGAATCTCCCGGTACGGATTCGGCCGCCGTGTCATGCGCTGAGACGGGCTGACGGACTCGCGTGCACGGCGCGCATTCCAAAGCGCACCGGGATTATTCCAGAGATCATAGGGAGATGCACCATTTGCGGAAGGGTAGGAACCGCTGCTGTAGGAGCCGGTGTCGTTGGCTCCACCTGTTCCATAGGGGCTGCTACTCAAGTCCGAACTCAAGTCATCACCAGCGAAGTCAGAATTCATGGACAAATCGTCAGGCTGAGCCCCGGCAGTTCCCTGAGGTTGCGTCTGCATCACGCCCCCGGAACCTCTTTGCGATTGAGTTCCCTGCTGTCCCTCTTCCAAGTTCTGGCCATATGATGACGAACTACTGGCTGCGCCTCCCGGCTGCGTCTGCCCCCCCATCGACGGCGACTCTCCGCCATTAGTTTTCAGCAATTCGGTCACGTCGTTGGAAGGGCCTGTCCGCTGTGGGGGAGCATAAGGCACCGTTGGCGGAACGTTCGGTACCGGGGTCTGCAGACCGGGTATGTTCGGCAGTAACTGATCCGTTCCGGGTTGCTGCTGTGGCAATTGCTGGATCGACGGATTGTTGCTATTGTTCTGCGCCGGGCAGTTGCGGCTGCGGGGATCGCAGAACTGTGTCAGGTTCAGTTCCTGTTCCTGTCTTTGGCGGGCTTTCGCTCGTTCCGCCTCCTCGTCTTGCGCCACCCACTTCACCCGCTCCCGCATCAGGAGTTCCTGCTGCCTCCATAAAATGGACTCCGGATTCACTGCTGGCCGCAAATAACCGTACCTCTGCACTATGGTGGTAGCCACAGAGCGAAAAGTGAGATCGTTCTCCAGTCGGTCGTAGATCGCTTCGTCGGTGAGGTCGGATTCAGAAATCACTTGGCCATGGTCAGTGGCTTCCTTTGCGATCCACTTCTTCAGCTCAACCATGAGACCAGCGTCTTTGTGGAAGACGGCGACTAGTTCGCCCACGGTTGCGGCCACATGCGCCATGTTCTGACGCGCCAGTTCGGACTGCGGAACCGGTGGCTGGGGTCGCGTCTGCGCAAACAGAGCCGAGCAACCGGTTGCAATACCCAGCGCGACAAACAACAACGCCCTGCGGAACCCTCCGCGGGGCGTCAGGATACCAGCGAAACTAACTGAACTCATTCCTTTAGTTTTAGCCAATCGTGAAGCCTGCCCCTAACTAAGGTGCGAATATGCCTGATCGCCACGTCTGAGTTCGAACATGTCTGAACTGGATTTGCAATGGTGCCGCTCGCGCCCTCAGAGCAAGCATTGGGGGCTAGAACTCAACCAACTGCCCTTACGGGAAAAGGCGGCGGCGAGCGCAGTCAATCGAGCAATAGATACCTTAACCCACTTCGGCACAAAAAGTCTTGCTTCAATCCATTTGAGTATTCGATTTGGAAATCATCCGTATGGCAGCGCTAGTTTCGACAACATTCGCCGACCGTACTGATAACACTTTATTTCATTGTAATCAAGATTTTGCGAGACCTGTCTTTCCACACCGTGCTCAACAGACGGATCGGTTTGGTTCTTGGCCCGCAAAGATGACGCGCCCTCTTAGCGCGACATTAGGATTTCGACTTCCCTCTCAATCTCAGCAATCGCGACCGGAGCTAAGCTAGCATCTCGCAGTCGCTCATTCAGTTGCACTAACCGCGTTTGCTTGAATTGGGACCACTCGGCGATGCGGGCCTCTGCCTGCTGACTCGAGTCTTTGTAGACGGCGATGGCTTGCGAAGGCACGGCACGATCCCCGCTTTCGACAACTCGTAGGGCAGACGTCAGGGCATTGTAGGCATCCTGCAACCCAGGTCTATTCCCTGCCGGGCGATCCTTATTCATCAACATCTTGCCGATTGCGGACTGAGCATCGCTAAGGTCCGCGGTGAGTTGTGCGCTCTGTATTTTCGACGTGTCGCTTCCCATCTTCTCTTGCAGATCCGCGAGCTGCTTTTGAACCGACTCCATTTCAGCTATTGCACGGTGTGCATCCCTCGCTTTATCAAACATTTGCCGTCCTAATTGCAACTGTTGTGCGAGCACCCCGGGAGTTGCCGGTGAGCGCGGATCCATGATGACTGTCAGAGATTGCGTTTGAACCTTTCCATCGACGGTTAGCCGGACTTGATAAACGCCCGGCACCGCTTTCGGTCCTCTTGGCCTGTGGTAGTCGGCATCTTCGTCATCCGTCGGGCCTCCAGAACTGCCCCATGTCAGGTTCCAGACAAAGCGATGCATACCGGGAGTCTTCTCCAGCACTTCAGGCTTGGCGAACCACCGTTCGGCAATCGGAAGCGGCAGGTACTTCGCCGGGATCTTCTCTTCGGATTGATGTCCTTCTGAAGAAAATTTTCGAACGAGATTTTGTTGCGCGTCGAAAATTTCCAGTTGCACGGTGTGTGCCGGAGAAGTCAGGAAATAATCGATCATCGCCCCGTTTGGAGGATTCTCGGCCGTCGGTTCCTCGGGCGGAAGCGGCGTTCCCAAGAACGAATCGTTATCCACGCGAATCGCGGTGGCGGGCCGGTAAAGCACCGATTCCCTGCTGGCGCTTGCGTCAACTGTTCGCGCCTGGCGAAGCGGCGAGACATTATCCAGAATCCAGAAGGATCGCCCGAAGGTGGCAATGACCAGATCGTCCCCGTGGATGGTGAGATCGCGCACTCCGGTGACTGGCAGGTTCAGTTGCAACGACTGCCAGTGATCGCCGTCGTCAAACGACACGAATACGCCGAACTCGGTTCCCGCAAAGAGAAGCCCCTTGGTCTGCGGATCTTCTCGCACCGATCGCAAGAACGCAGGCGCGGCGATGCCGCTCGTGATCAATTGCCAGGTAGCTCCGTAGTCGCGCGTTCGATAAAGTGAAGGAGTTTGATCGTCGACGCGGCTGCGATTGACGGCCGCATAGGCGACCGCAGGATCGAAGTGCGAGGCCTCGATGAATGATATTTGGCTCCAAACAGCTAATCCCGGCGGGGTGACATCTTTCCAGCTTTTTCCGCCATCGCGGGTCACGTGAATTAATCCTGTGTCGCTTCCCGCCCAGACCAGATCGCGATTCAGGGGCGATGGCGCGATTGTGAAAACAACTCCGTAGCCAGCGCGCTTGGCGTTTTCGGGAGTTGGCGGATTAGGCGCCTTTTCATTCGTCGATCCCGTCAGATCGGGGCTGATCGTCTTCCAGTGCAGGCCGCCGTCGATAGTCGTCATCACATATTGAGTCCCGAGATAAAGCGTTACTGAGTCCGCCGGAGAGAGGACCAACGCGGGTGTCCAAGGATCACGATATTTGCGCTGATTGATCTCGACATCAAAAGCAAAGGCCGGCCACGGGGTAATGTCCTGGCTCAATCCAGTGCGTTTGTTGAACCGGGCTACAGAACCATAGGTTCCACTCACATAAAGGATGTCGGGATCCTTGGGATCGATAACCAGATATCCGCTCTCGCTGCCGCTGGGCAGGAACCAGTCTCGCGGCGTAATTTGACCGTGATCGGTCCGGCTGAAAACCGCGGCGCTGCCGCTATCCTGCTGCGCGCCGTACACGGCGTAGGGAAACTGATTGTCCGTGCTCACGTGATAAAGCTGCGCCGTCGGCTGCGAGTACCAACTGCTCCACGTCTGGCCGCGGTTGAGGCTGATCGTGGTTCCCTGGTCGGTTCCCAGGACCATGCTGGCCCAATTTTTCGGATCGATCCAAAGTTGGTGATAGTCGTCTCCGCCGGGAGCGCCGCGAAGGACCGATACAGTCTTTCCGCCATCCTCGGATCGATAAAGCGCAACATTCGGCATGTAGATCACGTCAGGATCGTGCGGATCGATCGTGATGCGGCTGAAGTACCATGCCCGGCTGGTCAGAGGAGGGGCCGAGTTGGCAATCACCCAGGTGTCACCTCCATCGTCGGAACGATACAGGCCTGACTTTCTGGTGTGGGACTGACTCTGCATCTCGGATTGGAGAACGATGAGCGCGTACACCCGCTTGCCGTCGGGTGCAACGTCGACTCCGACTCGCCCCCAATCTCCGTCTGGCAGGCCCTTCCCTTCAAGATGGGTCCACGTCGTACCGCCATCTTGGGACCGGTAAAGACCGCTGCCCGGTCCTTCGATCGGAGCATACGTACTCCATGGCGGACGCTGTACATGCCACGCACCGGCAAACAAAAGCTGCGAAGTACCGGAACATATCGCCAGATCAGAAATGCCGATCTCGGGTCCGAGATTGAGAACCCGGGTCCAATGCGCTCCTCCATCGACCGACTTGTAGGCGCCACGCTCTTCATTAGGACCAAAGGCGTGTCCTAGCGCGCCGACATAGACGACATTTGCATTCTGCGGATCGATGACAATCCGGCTGATCTGGCGGGTGTTTTCGAGGCCAATGTGGTTCCACGTGGAACCACCGTCGGTGGATTTGTAAACACCGTTGCCGGAAGAAAGGTCCTCGCGGATGTCAGACTCACCGGTTCCGGCGTAGATCGTTTTCGGATCAGAGGGCGCCACAGCGAGTGCGCCAATCGAGGCCACGGGCTGGCCGTCAAAGATCGGTGTCCAGACAACCCCGGCATCCGTCGTTTTCCAGATTCCACCATTGACGGAGCCAAAATAGAAAGTTGTGGAGTCGCCTGGCACGCCGGCCACCGCGACCGCGCGACCGCCGCGGAACGGTCCAATCAAGCGCCACTTAAGGCCGCCGAACAATTCTGGCGGAACCGACTGGGAAAAGGCGATGGTGGTGAAGAGCGTTAAATTCAACAACATCAAAACGAACGCAAAGACACGATTCGTGACGCACGACTTGTTTTTGTCCAAGTGCCAGACCCCGATCTTACTTAATCAAGTGAGTTGAGCTATTATGCCCGAGCCAGTGAGGAAAAGGTTCGGACGATTCATTGCGCTTGCGGGAGCGCCCATGCGAAGAGCACGCCTCCGCTGCCGGTCAGCAAGTATTGGCGACCGTCCAGTTCGTAGGTGATCGGAGAACTGACGATTCGCGAACCTGACCCGGCGTGCCATAGTGTCTTGCCGTCGCTTGAATCGAGGGCCAGGAAGTTGCCCGTGCCATCGCCGGTAAAGGTGAGCCCCGAATCGGTGGTAAGTACGCCCGATTCCGCCTCGGGCCCCACTTCATGACTCCAGCGGATCTTCCCCGTTTGGTAGTCGATGGCCTCGATGACACCCTTGCCCCAGACACCATAGTCCGCGCCCGCCCAGCCGTAGAGTCCGTCGGCCGGCTTGGTGAAATAGAGGCTCCAACTGGGGTGAGCGCTGACGATAAACAATCCGTTCGTGGGATCGAAACTAGGGGAACGATTGTTCGTCATCCCACCCTCGTCGGGCGCAATCAGCCGCCCGTCGGGCGCCGGTTCTTTGGCAGGATTAGGAATCGGACGGCCTTGTTTATCGACTCCGAGGGTCCAATTCACAGGACCGAAAGGCGCGGTCAAGAGATTCTTTCCGTTCGTGCGATCAAGAACGAAGAAGTAGCCGTTCCGCGATGACTGCATGAGCATCTTCTTCGGCTCGGCGTGGAAATCGCCGTCGACGAGCACGGGAGTCTCCACCGCATCCCAATCGTGGGTGTCGTGCGGCGATACCTGGAAGGCCCAAACCAACTTTCCTGTATCCGGATCGAGCGCAACGATCGAACACGTATAGAGATCATCGCCGGGACGTGTGGATCCGTTTAAAACTGGAGTCGGATTCCCAGTTCCCCAGTACACAAGATTGAGATCGGGATCGTAGGTTCCCGTCATCCAAGCCATTCCCCCGGTCGTTTGATTCGGGGTTCCGGCCGGAGGCGTGGAATTCCATTGCCATTGCGTTGCACCCGTTTCTGGATCGATCGAACGGATATAGCCGGTCAAGTTATCGAAGTCTCCCGAGACCCCAACAAGCACGTGATCCTTTACGACGAGGGGCGCCATGCTGGTCCAATAGCCCTTCGCGACATCGGCAACCTCGACTTTCCAGCGCACGCTTCCGTTCTTGGCATTGAGCGATACCAGATGTGCATCCGGAGCGCAGAAAAAGAGCGAGCCCTTGTACATCGCGACTCCGCGATTCCCAATGTGCTCTCCCTGGGTTGTCGGCTGGTTGTAATGCCAGATCTGGTGACCGGAGCGGGCATCGATGGCCCAAACATTATCCGGAACCGTAAAGTAGAGAATTCCATCGACCAACAGCGGCGAAGACTTGATAGAAGCCGTCTGGTTTGTCTGGAAGGCCCAAGCCAAGGACAGATTGTTTACGTTTTGCGGCGTGATCTGATGGAGCCCACTGTGACGCCTGCCGGAATAGTCGCCGTGATATCCCGGCCAACTGTCGGCTGGGGGATGCAGAAGCATCTGCTCATCCGGTACTTGCGCCACCAGCACAACCGGAGAAGCGAGCGCGATCAGTGCGCTCACGGCGACAAGAAATCCATGCCTCATAAGGTTCATAGAGCTTGATGTTCTCCGGATTCTTTTCAAAATCGAATGCGACCGCACCTAGCGCAGCGTTTGTAGATACGCCATCAGGTTGTGGATGTCGGAATCCGTATACTTGGGAAACAGTTCGGCGTGAGCGTCCAAAGCCGGGTCCACCTTGTACTGCACATCGCGTGTCTGCCAGGATCGATGCGAACCGGTGGAATCGACGAGCCCGATCGTAAATTCATCTTGATAAGCCAGGGTGCCGTTGACCGTTTGACCGGAAGCGAGCGTCACCGAGACTTTCGGTCTGGCGTGCCGCGGATAGAGCATCTGTTCCTCGAGTTCAAGGCCGCTGTAACGCGATGCGACGCCGGCAAGGTCTCCGGTGGGGGAATGACAGCCGGCACATCCGCCCGCACCCTCGAAGTATCTCTTGCCTGCCTCAACGTTTCCGGTTTGCAGGTCAGATGCGTCCACCCCTTTGCGTCCGCCACTACCCCGGCGGCCATTCGCGCCGCCGGCGGCTTTGATTTGCTGCGTGTGGATGAAGGCCACAAGACTGGCAATCTGTTGATCGGAACGATCAAAAGGGGGCATGCCTTTGTCGGGCCGTCCATTGCGCACGACGGGGCCGATCTTATCTCCATTTACATCCGCAGCGACCAGCTTCGAGCGGGTCAGGTCCGGTCCGCTCTCTCCGCCGCCCGCATCGCGACCATGACAAAAGGAGCAGTCTGTCCGAAAGAGCGCGCCGCCTTGCTGCACGAGTTCTGGCGGATACGACTTGGCCGTCCCGCCTGGCTTGACACTGCTTCCCGCTTGCGAGAAAGCCATAGTGCTCAGCAGTACAATCGGCATCAGCAGGGCGCAGCCATACCTGGTTGATAGTGAAGTGTTCATGGCTTCGGCCTCAGTGCTGGTCCGCCGGCGTTTGCGGCCGCGGATGCGAGGTTGTGCTGCCGTCGGTCATGCCCAACACCCACCTGATCGCTTCAAAGTACATCTTGCGGATGTCGGGGTCGCTCCATGCTTCCTCAGTGTGCCCGAGAGTGGAATAAAAGACGCGGCCCTTGCCGTGCATCTTCGCCCATGCCACGGCGAAATCATGGTCCGATCGGTGAACGCGAGGATTGTTGGCGTAGTTCAGCTTCGAGGGATCAAGACTGAGCAGCACGTTCACCTTTTCCCGCGACCATTCCTTGGGCTGGTAGATCTCGTCATACTTCACGAACGCTTTGGGAAAGTGCCGGACCGCGGGAAAGTTTGGATCTTCATTCACGATCGGCGCATTGAACGTGGACCACGGATGCTGGTCGAACCATCCACCGATCATCTCGCCGTATTCCGGCCATTTGTAATTCGTGTCAAGCGCGGCATGAACCCCAACGAAGCCCTTGCCGTCATCTTTGATGAACGACATCATGTCCGCTTTTTGGCTGTCGTCGAGATCGAGCTCGCCGGTCGTGCTTACAAAGACCAGGGCATCGAAGTAGTTGAGATTTTTCGTGTTTCTTCCCAGGTCTTTCTTGGTGATGAGCTCGGTGTCGGTGCGGAGGGTAGCATCCCAAAGGCCGCTCTCGTGGCCCAGGTTGTAAATGGCGACCATGCCATCGGAAACGGAGTCGTGTTCAAATCCCTTAGTCTGACCGATCACAAGGACGTGCTTGAGCCGCACCCGCTTTTCGTGCGGCGGAGGTGGAAGCGAAGCATCCACTGCCGGTTGATTCTGAGCGGCCGTTACAATCGGCAAAAACGAAATGAGGAATATAAGAATGCGAACTGGGCGCAAGCGATCTCCTTCCAACGGGTCGGTCTCTCGGTCTTGAACGGGGTCCCTGACGGCACCCGTCCTATATCCTGTCGAATCATAAAAGGTACCACAAGGCTGCGATAGAATGATGGCCGTCAATTCGAGGAGATAACATCGTTATGCGCGTTGGAGTCTTTACTCCCCTGCTGTCGCAACTGCCGCTTCCCGTGGTTCTGAAGAAGTTGGCGGCGCTCCATATCGATACCGTCGAACTGGCCACGGGAAACTACGTCGGCGACGCTCATTGCAAGCTCTCGATGCTTGAGAATCCGTCCGCGCTGGCTGAGTTTCAGAAGACTCTGGCCGATCATGGAGTGAAGATCAGCGCTTTGAGTTGTCATGGCAACCCGCTGCATCCGGATCAGGATCGCGCGAAGCACGATCGCGAAGTGAGCCGGAAGACGATTCTGCTGGCAGAAAAACTGGGAGTGCCAATGATGGTGGACTTTTCCGGATGTCCGGGCGATTCGCCGAACGCCACCGCGCCCAACTGGGTCACGTGTCCCTGGCCGCCCGATTACCTTAAAGTGCTGGATTGGCAGTGGAATGAGGTTGTCGCGCTCTATTGGGTCGAACACGCGAAGTTTGCCGCCGATCACGGTGTGAAGATTGCGGTCGAGATGCACCCGGGGTTCGTTGTCTATAACCCAGAAACTATGCTGCGGCTGCGTTCGATCGCCGGCCCGAATGTGGGCTGCAATTACGATCCCAGCCACCTCTTCTGGCAAAATATCGATCCCATCGCCGCCGTGCGCGTGCTGCAGGATGCCATCTTCCACGTTCATGCGAAGGATACGCAGATTTACGCGAGCAATCTGCCACGCACTGGCGTCCTTGACACCAAGCCATACACGCAAGAGCGCGAACGCAGTTGGATCTTCCGTACCTGCGGCTACGGGCACGGAGCCGAGTTCTGGAGCGAGCTGATTTCTACCCTGCGCATGTTTGGTTACGACTACGTCATCTCCATTGAGCACGAAGACAGCCTGCTTTCGCCAGAAGAAGGCCTAACCAAGGCCGCCGATTTTCTAAACGGAATCGTGATCCGGGAGAAGCCGGGTGCCGCTTGGTGGACATAACTTGACGACTGATCTACTTCGCACTCATATGCCATACAGGAAAGAGAACCTGCGATGAAACAAATCAAGACTGCAATTTTTGGCACCGGCTTCATGGGCCGCGTGCATCTGGAAGCAGTACGGCGGACTGAGTCGGTTGAAGCAGCGGCGATCATGGGCAGAAAGGCAGAGGCCGCGCGAAGACTGGCCGACGGCTTTGCTATACCCACGACGACAGCGGATTACAGAGAAATCCTGCGCGATTCCACGATCGAAGCGGTCCACATCTGCACGCCCAATGCGCAACATTTTTCGATGGCGAAGGACGCTCTCCAGGCAGGCAAACACGTGCTCTGCGAAAAGCCGCTCGCCACCAGCGTGGAAGAAGGCGAAGAGCTTGTTTCTCTTGCGGCCCGGCAGGGACTGCGAAATTGCGTCTGCCACAACCTGCGCTACTACCCCATGGTTCAGCAGATGCGCAGCATGCGGGAAGCCGGCGATTTGGGAGATATTCTCGTCGTTCAGGGCACATATTCCCAAGACTGGCTTTTGTACGATACGGACTGGAACTGGCGCGTCGAGACCAAGGCTGGAGGTCCTTCGCGGTGCATGGCCGATATCGGATCACACTGGTTTGATATGGCCGAGCATGTCACGGGCCTGCGTGTGAAGTCACTCTGCGCCGATCTGCAGACATTTCATCCGACACGCAAACAGCCGAAACATTCTGTTGAAACCTTTGCCAATAAACTGCTTGGTTCAGAAGACTACATCGAAACGCCCGTCGATACTGAGGATTTCGGGGCTGTGATCTTTCGCATGGAAACACGCACGCGAGGCAGCGTTACGGCCAGCCAGGTTTCCGCCGGACGCAAGAATCGCCTCAGCATTGAGATTTACGGCACGCGCTCTTCTGTGGCGTGGGACCAGGAGCGGCCCGACGAACTCTGGTCAGGTCATCGCGATGCCGGCAATCAGATCTTTATCAAGGATCCCTCATTGCTGAAACCTGCGGCGCGCGGCTTCGCCGATCTACCCGGCGGCCACAGTGAAGGATACGACGATACATTCAAGCAAGTCTTCCGCAGATTCTATGCCTCGATCGCAGCGCCTGATGCGGAGCCTGAGTATCCACAATTCATTGACGGACTCCGGCAGTTGACGATTCTCCACGCTGAGATGCAGAGCCACCAAACGCGAACCTGGGTTGAGGTTCCCGCACTCGCAGAGGTGAAATAAGAATCGCGACACCTAACAGGCTGCGGAAAAACTCCCCGTGAGCGCCCTGAGAGTCCCTCAGGCGCTGAAGCGCGGACACATTTTGAACGACTTGGCGGCACGAGTGGAACTCGTGCCCTTCCCAATTCCGCCCCCAAATTGAGTTTTTCCGCAGACTGCTAAAGCATCAACCGAGCAGTTGGGCTCGCGGCAGAACGACTCTTGCCTGGCAGCCCTTCTGATCCGTGCGGTTCAGAAGTTCAACGGAGCCTCCATGTGCCTCGGCAACCTGCCGCGAGAGTACGAGGCCAATGCCGCTGCCGGCGGGCTTCGTCGTGTAAAAGGGGACGAACACGTTGGCGGGATTACCCAACCCGGGACCGTTGTCTTCGACGATCAGGACCAGATCTTTGTCAGCCAACTCCCACCGCACAACGACGAGAGGTTCCAGCATAGGAGATGGAGGGACTGCGGCTGCATTCGCGGAAGCCGGGTGCTGTACCTCAAGCGCCGCCTCAACCGCGTTTCGTGTCAAATTAATCAGCATCTGTTCGAGTAGATCGGGGTCAGCCATCAATTCAACGGCAGGACTCGGACTAATCTGCACCGGCAAATTGGCTTCGAGGGCGGCGACGCGTTGCACGATTGGGGCGAGCTCTGTCCAGCGCACGACAGGCGGAGGCATCTGGGCGAGTTGCCGGTAGGCTTGCAGAAAACGGTTCAGCGAGTGCGCCCGAGATTCGATAATGGAAAGTCCCCGTTCGAAATCTTCGCGTTGATCAGATTCCAACGGGCCGTGCGAGATCTGCGTCCTCAGGGTACCTGCAATCGATTTGATAGGGGTGAGCGAGTTGTTCAGTTCGTGACCCAGTACGCGGATCAAACGCTGCCATGCACCTCGTTCCTCTTCGCGCAGAGCACGGCTGACATCAGACAACACGATGAGTGTGTGCGGCACGCCTTTCTGGCGAAATAAGCTGCGGCGCACCTGCCAACGTGCGTTGGGGCCCTGAAACGGCAATGTGACGACCGTTTCGCTCTCAGCGTCCATGCACGCGGCTAAGCCAATGTCTTCCGCGGTGCGGCCCAGGAGCCTCACGGCGGATTGCTGCAGCAGGCGCTCTCCTGCGGAATTCACCAGGCGCAGAATCTGATCTGGGTCAAAAGTGAATAAGGGGACCTCGATCTCTTCGACCACGCGGCGCAACAGCGCAGTCGCTTCGATGGATTGAATCCGCTGGTCCGCCAGCAGATCGGCTAAAGCGTTCACTTCGATGGAGAGTTCTCCGAGAGCGTCATCCGTGGCGGCTCCCCGCGCCCGGAACGAGTAATCCTCTTCCCGCAAAGCGGCGATCACATTCGCCAGGGTCTGCAACGGGCGCGTGGCTTGTTCCTGAAGCGCCATTGCCAGAAGCCACCACACGAACAATTCCGCGAACATCAGCGCCAGCTTGGATTGAAGCGTCCAAGGCTCCAGCCAGATGAAAATACCGCTGACGATCAAGCCCGGTAGCGCCACGAGTAGCGCGTAGAGGTTTACGCGTCGTTCATATAGGAGACGTACTCGTTTTCGTGGAGGCTTTCGCACGCCGGGATTGTAGCTCCCTTGCGGGCTAGAGCCCATACTTCTCCATGCGCCGGTAGAGTGCGCCGCGGCTGAGACCAAGAGTCTCGGCGGCCTGACTCACGTTCCCCTGAGAACGCTGCAAGGCCTTGCGAATCAGAATGGCTTCCACGGACTCCAGGCTCAGATCCTCGAGGTTCTGGCTTTGCGGCCGCACCATGTCCAATCCCAGATCGGCGCGCTGAATCTCGTTGCCACGACACATCAGGACGGCCCGCTCGAGCGTGTGTTCCAATTCCCGCACGTTACCCGGCCAGGAGTATTGCATGAGCAGTTGCAGAGCGGAGGCCTCGAAACCCTGAATCGGACGCCGATAGCGCGACGCGTAACGCGTCAGAAAATGCACAGCAAGCGCAGGAATGTCTTCCCTGCGTTCCCGCAGAGCTGGCACATGAATCTCGACGGTGTTCAGACGGAACAGCAGATCCTCACGGAACTGGCCGGACGCGCAGGCGGCACGCAGGTCCGCGTTGGTGGCGGAGACTACGCGCACGTCTACGCGCACGGCGCGGGACGAACCAACTCGCTCGACCTCACCGGCCTCCAATACGCGTAGCAGCTTGGCTTGCTGACGAAGGGGCACGTTTCCAACTTCGTCTAAGAAAATCGTGCCTCCGTCGGCAAGCTCAAAGCGCCCAATGCGGTCGGAGCGAGCATCGGTAAACGCACCTTTCACATGCCCGAAGAGTTCGCTTTCAAACAGTCCCTCGGGGACGGCACCGGTGTTCACGGAAACCATGATGCGTGAGGACCGGTGTGAAACGGCGTGCAGGGTTCGTGCCACCACTTCCTTACCCGTTCCGTGTTCTCCCGTGATCAAGACATTCGCATCGGAGGGTCCGATGCGAGTGATCGCTTCGAGGACGGGTTGCATAAGCGGGGCGGCAGCAATGAACTCAGGACGCCCTTCGGCCTGCAGCAGACGATTCTGTGCCGCTAGGCGCTCGGCGCGCTGCAAAGCTCGGCGAAGGTCCACTTGTGCGCGCAGGATCGTGATCAGGCGTTCGTTTTCCCAAGGCTTCTGGATGAAATCCCGCGCCCCGCGCCGCATTGCCTCGACCGCCAGTTCAATGTTGGCCCAAGCGGTCATGACGATCACAGGAACGGTGTTGTCGAGAGCGACAATCTCAGAAAGAAGGTCGAGCCCCTCTTGGCCGGAAGTGGTGTCGCGTGTGTAGTTCAAGTCAATCAGCAGCGCGTCGTATGAACCACTAGCCAGAGCGTCGCGAACCAGCGCCGGCGAGCGTGCCGTCTCGACTTCGTATCCCTGGGGGCGCAGCAGCAGTTCGAGGGCCTCGAGAACATGCTGCTGGTCGTCGGCCGCCAGAATGCGCGGCCGGCCGTGAGTCCGCGGCGGCACAACTGCCGAGATTTCTCCTGGTTTGGCGGAAATTTGCATGACGAATTATGGGTTCGCGGTAGTGATCGTATCACTGACCGTGCCCGTGACTGCTTCTTGAAGCTGAATTCCATTATGTTCCAAAGTTGCTCCGGTTGCCCGATCCAGTTCAACCTTCGCTTTCTCAAAGACAGTCATCGCTGTTACAAGGTCGAGTTCTGCCAGTGAGAGATCGCGTTGCGCGGAAAGGGTTTGATAGCTCGATCCCGCGCCCAGGTCTTGTTCTTTCTTCGTGATGTCGAAAGTCCGCTGTGCCACATCGCGTGCCTTGCGAGCGGCCTGAACCCGGGCACCTGTCTGTTCGACCGCATACTGGGCATTACGGACCTCAATACGAACTTGTTTCTTCAGTTGCTCCATTCGCAATTCGGCTTGCCGGTACTCTAGTTCGGATCGGTACTGATCGGCTTTCGCGACACGGTTTCGTATCGGAATGTTCAAGTTCAGTCCAACATAATAGTCAGGGGAGCTGTTATTGAAGGCGCTTCGCAGGGCTCCTCCAAAATCGCCGGGAACATTCACCGTGCAATCCTGGCTGCAAACAGGATTCAGTGGCCCCGCCAAGCCCGAGCCGGAATAAAATCCAACCAAAGAAAGCGACGGCAGCAAGGCATTGCGCGCCGCGCGCCGGCTAATTTGACGGTTGACTAAATCGACGTCGGACTCCGCTAGTTCTGGCCGTCCGCGGAGTGCCGCTACAATTAAGTCCTGGATGGACTCGGTAACCTGCGGCTGCGCGCCTTCCATTTTGTCGGTCGGTACCACAGGCATTGCTTCCAGAATCGGATCATCCAGGCTCTTCGTGATGGCATTCTTCATCAATGTCTCCTGCAGTTGGAGACTGGTACGGGCGACAGTTAAATCCTGGTCTCGCCGGGAAAGCTCTGCTTCGGCACGCAGCACATCCATCTCTGGAATGCTTTCCAGTTGCAACTGCTTCCGGGCATTCTCGAGAGTCTGCTGAGCAAAGGCGGACGATTGTTCGTTCACCTGCGTCTGTTCATAGGCGCTCACCAGATCCCAGTACATATTCTCGATCTGGGTAACTGTGGCGATGACTTGATCCTTGAAGGCAATGTCTGAGATCTTCTTGTTGTTCCTGGCGATTCGTAGATAGCGCAGATTTGGACCCAAACCGAATCCCGCGAGCAGCTCCTGCTGAATCGTGAATCGATAAGCCGACGTCAGAGTAGGAGACAAGGTAAAGAACGGGCTATTCGTCGTTTGGCGTGCATTGTTAAAGGAAAAGTTGATGCTGGTTCCAGTGGCAAACGCCTGCGAATAGTTAAGGTTGAAGGACCCAGTGTTCAATTGCAAGGACGGAACTCCGTACACCGCCTGGTTGACGACGGGCGAAGTCTGATGCTCGTCTCCCCCATTCGCGCTGATCAATGGATCGTAGGAAGATACTGACGTCCCGATGCCCAGTGTCGATTGAACCAATCCGGACGCGCCCGCGCCCGCCCCGCCGGCGCCACTGGTCGTGCCGCCGGCTCCGGCGCCCGGAGCACCGGTGCCAAAGCCCCCAACGCCTCCGCCGGGAGTTCCCTGCACTACTCCCGTATTCACACCGCGGAATGATCCACCAGCTTCGGTACGAAGAATATCTGTGTTGGCGATCGGAAGATTGTAGCGGGCAATGGCCAGGTCCAGATTGTTTTCGAGCGCGAGATCAATCGCATCTTTTAGTGAAAGGTAGAGCTTCCCGTCCCGTATGAGTCGAGCCAGTCGTGGGGAGTTGGCGAGTATGGGTTCGGGAACATAGTCCGGCGAATAGGCGTTGAGGGGGTTGCGGGATTTCGGCATCTCAAATCGGCCCGGAAGGCTGATCTGCGGTACCGCCGGCTGAGACGTCGCGGCCTGCGGGGCCGGCGTCGCTGCAGGACTTGCAGTCTGCGCTGGTAACAGCGGGATCAGCATTCCGGAAACGCAGACGACAGCAATGCACCGTTGCAATAAACTATTCCCGGAAACGTTCACGATGCGCTGACCTCCGCGGGCTGAGCGAGCGATGGATTGGCGGTATCGCCGACAAGCCATCCGTCCCGCAATTGAATCGTGCGGCTGCCATAGGCCGCATTCGCCTCCGAGTGTGTGACCTGCACGATCGTCGTGCCCTGCTGATTCAGGCTGCGGAAGAGCTCCATGATTTCCTTGGCTTGGAGGGAGTGCAGATTACCGGTAGGTTCGTCGGCGAGCAGAAGAGGAGGTCTGTGAATCACAGCGCGCGCGATCCCTACCAGTTGTTGTTGTCCTCCCGAAAGCTGGCTGGGATAGAGATCTTTCTTGGCTACGATCTGAAAGCGATCGAGGGTGTCGGCGACCAAGCTCTGCCGCTGATTGCGCGGAATGTCTTTGTACGAAAGCGGCAGGTCGATGTTTTCCTGTACGGTCAGGTCATCGAGCAGGTGATAGCTCTGAAAGACCACTCCGACATTCTTCTTGGCTAGGTCAGCGCGTTGCTTACGTTTCAGGTCGTGAACGGCTTGTTCGCGAAACCAGTACTCGCCCTCCCATTGGTCGTCGAGCAGCGCGAGGGCGTTCAGCAGAGACGACTTCCCTGCTCCCGAGGGCCCCATCACGGTGATGAATTCGCCTTCGCGAATGTCGAGGTTCACGCGGCGCAGGACCCAGGTTCGTCCGGCGCCGGTCTTGTAGCTGCGATCGATGTTCTTCAGTTGGATCATTTTGTCCTCAGCTCCAGAGTCGTCCGCCTCATTCGCAGCGCAGCGCCACCATGGGATCGGTCTTTGCCGCGCGACGGGCGGGTATATAGCATGCAACGAGCGCGACCACAGCAAGAACCGCTCCAACCGACGCAAACACTAACGGATCATCGGCTTGGACTCCGTAGAGAAGGCTGGTGATGAGTCGCGCCAAAGCGAGCGCTCCGATGATCCCAATGACCTCGCCGATGAGTACCATGCGAGTTCCCTGCCTGAGAATCAGCCGCAGAACGTCGCCGCGCTTCGCGCCGAGGGCCATGCGAATTCCAATCTCCTGTGTTCGTTGCGCCACCGTATAGGCCGTGATCCCATAAAGGCCCACGGCCGTGAGAACCAAGGCCAAGGCGGAGAATCCAGTCAGCAGCATTGCGCTCGCGCGTCGCAAGGTCACCGACTCCGCGGCCAGCTTGCTCATCGGGAAGGCATCGAAAACGGGCTGGTCTTTGTCTACGTCCCAGATTGCTTGCTCGGAAGCCCTGAGTAGTGCGGTAGGATCTCCAGTCGTACGAACCATAAACGCGAGAAGGGGAAACGAAATCTGACTCAGGGGACGATAGAGATCGGCATGTGCCGGCTGATCGGGGCCGAAGGCTCTTACATCGGACACCAGTCCAACGATCCTCCAGCGGTCGGGGTGCTCCGCGTTGCCGAGATCCAGAACCTTACCGAGCGGATCTTCCTTGCCAAAGTATTGTTCCGCCAGAGCGGAGTTGACGATCGCTACCTTTTCGGAGTCGCGGCGATCAGAGTCGGCGAACACACGTCCCCGAAGCAACGCGATTCCCATCGTCGAGAAATATCCAGGGGTGACGAGCCGATTATCTGCAGACGGCTTGGCGCCAACTTTCGGCAGAGGATGACCACCGATCAGGAAGTCCTGTATGCCCCAAAAACCGGTGAGCGGAAGGAAGTTGGTGGTAGCCACGGACCGCACTCCCGGCAAGCTTTGAAGCCGATCAAGCACGCCCGTGACGAACGCGTGTCGTTTGTCGGGAGGAACTTCAGGATAGCGATTCGGCGGCAAAAAGACCTCCAAGGCAAGGAGATGGTCTGGACGAAAACCAATGTCGCCGCCGGCCACAATCTGGAAGCTCTTCACAAATAATCCTGCTCCCGTCAGCAACACGAGTGACAGTGTGAATTCCGCTATGACGAGCGCGCGCCGAAGTCGAGACGAACGCGAACTGTCGATCAGGCCTCGGCTGGATTCCTTGAGAACTTCATTGGCGTTACCGCGGGCCGATTGCAGGGCGGGCGCGGCGCCGAAAACGATCACTGTAAATAGCGTGATCCCGAAGGCGAACCAGAGAACACTTGCGTTGATTGGAATGGATTCAACTCTTGGGATGCTCAAGTTCGCGACATTGTTCGGGAAGATGCCCAACAGCAGATGGGTACACCAAAAAGCGAGAAACACGCCCAGGAGGCCGCCAAGGAGTGCAAGGAGAAGACTCTCGGTTAAGGATTGCCTCAGGATGCGGACACGGCCCGCACCGAGCGACACGCGGATTGAGATTTCCTTGCGCCGACTCGCGGATCGAGCAAGCATCAGACTGGCTATATTCGCGCAGGCGATGCAGAGCACAAAGCCCACTGCACCCAACAGAACTAAAAGAGGCATGCGAATGTCACCAGTCAATTGCCGACGAAGGGGCTCGACCACGACCTCATTGCCAGCATCTGTATCGGGATGCGCGGCCGCTATCTGATGCGCCAGGGCGATCATCCGCGTCTGCGCTGCCGTGTGGGTGAGTCCGGGCTTCAGACGGCCGATCACATGGACGTAATGATGCTCATAGTCACCCAAAGCTGAGGGCGACCACGACAGGGGCATCCAGAGCTCGGTCCGGGGTGGATAGTTGAAGTCCGGCGGCATGACCCCGATCACGGTATAGGGCTTCGCATCCAGCATGATCGACCGCCCAAGGATCTGGGGATCACTCTGAAATGCGCTGCGCCAGGTCTTATCGCTGAGTACAACGACATTCGGCTCGTGGGTAGCCTCGTCGTCGGTAAACGTTCGACCCAGCCGAGGAGTGACTCCGAGAATACGAAAATAGTTCGGCGTGAAGTTGTAGCCGAGGATCAATTTTGGCTCGCCCGCACCGGTGAGCGTCACTGCGTTGTCATAGGAAGCGGCAACGTCTTCAAACACGTCGTTCTTGTTTTTCCAGTCGGCGAAGTCGCCTCCGGAAATTGAGGAGGCCTTGTCGCCCCGGGCCGGATTGCTTCCCCAAACCATCGCGAGGCGGTCGACATCCTTATAGGGTAGATGAGCCAACAAGACGGTGTTGACGACCGAAAAGATCGCCGTATTCGCACCGATGCCCAACGCCAGCGTAATCACCGCGACCGCGGTGAATCCTGGGCTCTTGCGCAACTGCCGGACGGCGTAACGAACGTCTTGGAATAATCCATTCATAAGCAAACTCCTACTCGTAGCGCAGCGCTACAACGGGATCGGTCTTGGCCGCGCGCCGCGCCGGCAGCAGCGCGGATGCAAGCGCGACCACCGCAACCAGCAGAGTCACAACGACGAGTGTCAAAGGATCGCTACTCGAAATGCCGAACAACTGGCTGCGAGCCGCACGTGTGAGGAGGAGCGAAGCTGGTAGCGCAACCGCAATACTGATTCCGGCTAGCCAAATCACCTCAGCTAATACCATGCGGACCACCGAGCCCCGCGCGGCGCCGAGCGCCATGCGAATACCAATCTCGCGCGTCCTTTGTGCCGTGGAATAGGCCAATACCCCGTAGAGCCCGACAGCAGCCATCAAAACTGCTAGCACGCCGAAAGCCGATGCCAGTATCGCAATCATGCGCTCGTTTGTGAGAATGTCGTCGACCTGTTCCTCCATCGTTCGGAAGGTGTCCAAAACGAGCTTGGGGTCCAGGGTCTGCATCGCGCTCCGGATCGTACCTTCTGCACTTTCCGGGGACTGCCAAGTCCGGACATAAAAAGTCATGGCATCGGGATTCGGCCCCTGGAGATAAGGCGTGAACGTGGTGCGGGTGATCGCCTGCCGAACACCCGTATGCTTGGCGTCCTTTACCACGCCGATGATCTCGGTATCGATTGCAACCTGGCCTCCGCCCTTCCCGTAATAGTGGCCGATAGCCAACTGCGGCTCGCCGAAATAGTGGCGGGCGAAGCTTTCGTTCACGACGGCAACTTTATGCGTTCCGTCCCGATCCTGATCGGTAAAGTCCCGGCCCGCCAAAAGGGGCATCCCCATTGTCGAAAAGTACCCAGGACTGACGCGCGGCGATTCGACGTTCATGTCCTCATTCTCTTTTTCCGTGTAGCCCCCGAGCGTTATGTTGTTCCCCGTGTTCTTGTCCGCCAGTTCCGGATCCGTGGTGCCGGCAACTGAACGGGCTCCGGGCAGCGCTGCCAATATTTGCAGCACGCGGGTATCCAGATCGCGGGTTTGATCAGGTCGATATCCCGCAAGGGTCGGCCGAATGCCGAACGTGACAAGATGATCGGTTTCAATTCCAACATTCAGCGATTTGAGATTGTGCAGAGTGCGCACGAACAAGCCGGCGCCGACCAGGACGAGAATGCTCAATCCGATCTGCACTCCGACCGAAACGCGGCGGAAGCGGATCGGCCCGCCCCCGGCCGTCATCGCTTGCTGTTTGAGCGCAGGCGCCAGATTGGGACGCCAGAACTGTACTGCGGGAGCAAGGCTGAAAATCAGGCTTACCAGCAGCGCCAGAGAAAAATTGAAGAACAATATCCGCAGATCCGGATGTGAGGAAAAAGGGAGATCTCCGGCGGTGTGGCTCCACATCATATTAATAAGCGAGGCTGAGATGCGAGGCGCAATCATGATCCCGAGTGCGCCGCCTGCCAGTCCGAGCAACAGGCCTTCCACCAATAACTGCTGCACCACGCGTGCGCGCTTGGCACCCAACGCATAGCGCACAGACATTTCGCGCATGCGGCCCGCCGCCCGAACCAACAGGAGACTGCCCACATTGGCGCAGGCCATCAAGGCAACCAGTCCGACCATGGCCATGATGATCAGCAGAGGTTCCTGTACGTCCGCACGCACAGGAGAGAATCCCTTAGCCCCATCGCGAACGAACAAGTGCGATTTGGTCAGAAAACCCTCTTTGAAGTGCTCCGAGCTGTCTCCACGCTGTTTCAACTCTTCGGCGCGAAGTGAGTACCAGAGAGGATTGACTCCGGCTTCGGCTTGCTCGCGAGTGAGCCCGGGCTGGAGCTTTCCTACGATGTTGAGCCACCGGGAAGTGCGATCCATGAGGTCCGTGATTCCCGGACTTATCTCGGCTTTCATCGTCATAGGCACAAACAGATCGGGAGTGTCTCCCATAACCACGCTGTGAAAACCGGGGGGCGCGACTCCGAGGACAGTAAACGGGCGGCCATTGATAAGAAGGCTCTGGTTGACGATCCCTGGATCGGAGCCAAAACGTCGCTGCCAGTAGCTGAAACTCAAAACCGCTACTGCATTGGCATCAGGGACCACGTCATCTGCCGCAACCAACACACGACCCAACGCGGGCTGCACACCCAGCACATCAAAGTAGTTTCCCGAAACCAATTCGCCAGCGATCAACTCGGGCTGGTTGTGCCATTGCACTCCCACCTCGACCTTGTCGGTAGCGATTAGGCCCCTGAAAACCGAATTCTGGTCGCGCAGATCGCGATACATCGGATATGAGAACGAGAATCCCTCGGTAGTACGAGAACTGGTGTGGCCCTTGAAGATGCCCGTGGATTCCAGAATCACCAGACGATCGGCATCCTTGACCGGGAGAGCCCGCAGCACCGCCTGATCCAGCAAGCTGAAGATGGCGGTGTTGGCGCCGATGCCGAGAGCCAGCGTGATAATTGCGACCGCAGCAAAGCCCGGCGCTTTAGCCAACTGCCGCAGCGCATAGCGAAAGTCTTGAGTGAATCCTGTCATCATCTGTTTCATCTCCTACTCGTAGCGCAGCGCCACCATGGGATCGATCTTCGCCGCCCGTCGTGCGGGGATGTAACTGGCAAACATCGCCGAGATCGCCAGCACAGCCGCAACCGTAGCGAGCGTTGCCACGTCCCAGGAGCGAACGCCAAACAGCAGCCCGCGAATCAAAGTAGCCGCGGCGATCGAGCAAAGAATTCCAACACTGATTCCTGCTCCGACCAGCCAACCCGCTTCTGTCAGGATGAGCTCATACACCGAGCCGCGTTGCGCGCCCAGGGCCATGCGAACTCCGATTTCACGGGTTCGCTGCGTCACCGAATACGCGATTACGCCGTAAAGACCCACTACACCGAGCAACAATGCCAGCGTGGCGAAGCCACCCACCAACCACGCCGAGGAACGATGGAGATACGCTGTAGGCGAATTGTTGATTCTGGCGATCATTGTCGTCTCGTTCGTCGTCCCAATGCCGGGATCGATCTCATGTATGGTAGCGACTAGAGTGGGCAACAGCGACTGCTCCGGCTGTGACGTTCGCACGACAAGAGAAAAATATGTGTCGGTATCTTGATTGAAGGGGTAGTAAACGGCCGGCCAGATCTCGGAGTCGAGGGCGCCATCCTTCACGTCCTCGACAACGCCAATGATTTCCTTGATCGATTTTGGCGTCAGCTCGGTATCGCCAATTCGCTTGCCAAGCGGGTCCTCTCCAGGAAAGTACTTGTTCGCCAGCGTCTGGTTGATGATGACCACGAGAGGCTTCGATGCATCATCGGCTTCCGTAAAGTAACGGCCGCGCAACAGCTTTGCCCGAATCGTCGAGAAGAACGCGGAGCTCAAATCTCGCTGATTGACCTCGATATGTTGTCCGTCGTAGGGCCGGCCGACAAAGCGGATCCAATCGGTATTGCCGTTGAAACTGACGGGCAGCACGCTGGACACGCCCGCAGATTCAACGTCAGGCAAGCTTGTGACGCGGCTTAGGATCTGTTTCTGTACAGCTACAACCTGCTCGTCTTTCCCATAACTGACGTTGGACAATGCAATATCCACAGTCGCGAGATGATCGACCTGGAATCCAACGTCGACATGAAGGAGACGGTAAAGACTCTTGCCCAGCAATCCGGCACCTACCAAAAGAACAACGGCGATTGCCAGTTCGACTGCCACCAGGTTGGCACCAAAACGGCGCCACACGGTTCCGGCGTAACCTCGACCACCTTCCGTCAGACCCTCGCGCAGTTTCGTGAGAGGCAGGCGCAGGACGGGAGGAAGAGCGAAAAGCGCTGCTGCGAACATGGACACTCCACACGCGAATATCAGGGCATGAGAGTTAAGTCCAAGGCCCGTCAGATACGGCATGGATACGATCATGTCTTTGGAGATGAGCTGCGTGAGAGTGCGCGTCGCTCCTTCGGCCCCCACGAGGCCGAGAAAGCATCCCGCGACGACCAGCACAAGTCCCTCCGTGACGAACTGGCGAATCAGCCGGGCGCGGGTTGCGCCGAGTGCCCCTCGCACCGCAATCTCGCGCTTCCGGTTCTCGGAGCGGACCAGCAACAAACTCGACACGTTCACGCAGGCGATGATCAGCAACAAGCATGCTCCTCCAAGCAACGCCAGGAGTATCGGGCGGACATCCTTGACAATGACTTCGGACAGGGGCAACACGGTGGCGCCTTGTCCGCGATTATCTTTGGGATACTGCTCTTCCAGTTGGCGAGCAATCGTTTTCATCTCGGCCACGGCCATCTCAACGGAGACGCCGTCGTTCAGTCGTCCAATTCCCATCAGATTGTGGCAGCTTCTTCGACGAGCACATTCGTCGTCGGCGTGAAGCGTCGTCCAGAACTCCCCAATCCCGCCCGGCGAAAATTGGAAGTCAGGCGGCAATACTCCGACAATAATGTAGGGAGTGCCACTGAGAGAGACGGTTCCTCCGACCACATCTTTCTTTCCTCCAAATCGTTTCTGCCAGGTGGCGTAGCTCAAGATCACGGTCTTGGGCGCCGAGGGTAAATCCTCGCCGGCATAAAAATCACGGCCCAACAAAGGAGCGATGCCCAGTGTGCGGAAAAAGCCATCACTCACTCGAACGCCGGGGACCGGCTCAGTGCCTCCGCGAGTGCGAAGCAGATAGCCAGTTCCGGCATAAGCATCCATCGAGCTGAAAGCGTGATTGAGTCTCTTCCAGTCGAGATAATCCGGATAAGAAAGGTTCGAGACCGGGAACATCGGAGCATTTTCCGTCACTAAAACGAGACGGTTAGGATTCGGGTAAGGCAGCGGCTTGATCAGCGCAGCGTCGACAAAAGCAAAGATGGACACGCTGGCACACACCCCTAGAGCCAGCACGAGCAGGGCTGTACAGGCGAAGCCAGGACTCTTGCGAAGCTGGCGCAGTGCGTAGCGGAAATCCTGCAGTAGACCAGTCATCAGTTCTTTCTCCTCACTCGTATCTCAAGGCTTCAATCGGATCGACTTTGGTGGCGCGCCGCGCCGGTACGTAACATGCGGCGAGTGCAACTAGCGTAAGCAGGACGGCGACTCCACCAAAGGTGAGAGGGTCCGTCGCGCCGACTCCATAGAGAAGACTGGCCATGAGCCGGGTAAGACCGAGCGCGGCGGCAAGTCCGACGGCAACGCCGAATGCGGCAAGCTTGCCTCCACGGCCCAAAATCAGACGCAAAATGTCACGCGGCTGTGCTCCCATTGCCATGCGGATGCCGATCTCTCGTCCGCGCTGGCCCACGACGTATGAAATCACACCGTAAATGCCCACGGTGGCGAGGCAAAGTGCCAGCACCGCAAAGACCACGAGCAAGATCATGGTGAATCGCTGCGAGGCCACCGAATCGGCGACCAGAGAGTCCATCGTTTGTGCGCCAAAGATGACTTGCTGGTTGCTCATCTGCGCACTGATGTGGCGGACGGAATCGAGGAGCCCGGCAGTGTTACTCGCACGTACCACGACGGCCGAGCCAGAAGGAGCCACTGCGACAAAGTCGTTTGGCATCTGCAGGCAAGGGATGTACAGATCAGAACGCAGGGTCTGCTGATCGTCCGTGGCCAACCCCCACTGATTGACATGACCGACGACGCCGACGATCTCCGCCAGTTGTGGAAAACGATTGAGGTTGATGCGCTTGCCGATGGGATCCTGATTAGGAAAATATTTCTGAGCGAATACGTCGTCAATTACCACAACGAGCGGCGCGTGCTCGTTGTCTAGAGCAGTGAAGAACCGACCACGCAGCAGCGGAATTCCCATCGCCTTCAGGTAGTTCGGTTCGACGATGTAGTCGATGGCCCAGTTCATATCGTTTTCGTTGGTCGGTTTTGGCTGGCCCTCGAGCAAGAAAAGTTGTTCGTCGTCGTCGCCAAGCGGAATCGCTCCCCACGTCTGCGAGACCGCCTGGACACCGGGAACGCCTGCGAGCTTGTCATCAAACTCACGAAACGCTCCGCGGATTGCATCCGGAGTTGCGCCCATCATGGACGGCGGAAGCGAGAGCCCGAATGTCAGCACATTGTGCGGATTGAATCCTGGATCCACGTTCCATAGCTTGGTCAGACTGCGGATTGTCAAGCCTGCCCCGATCAGCAGCACCAACGCGAGCGCTATCTCTACAACCACGAATACGCCTTGCGTAATGTGCCGGGCCCCGCTCGCTCCCCGCCCTCCCCGCTTAAGCGTTTCTTGCAAATCCGGCCGGGACGTTCGTAGCGCCGGCGTCAACCCGAAAAAGACTCCGGCGAACAAGGAGATGGCAAAGGTAAATAACAGCACGTGGGGATCAAGTCCCACCTGTTCGGCGCGGGGCAGCGCAGTCGGCAAGACTCCCAGCGCAGCACGCGTTCCCCATGCCGCCAGGAGCAGCCCGAGTCCTCCGCCCACCAGAGCGAGCAACACGCTCTCGGTGAGCAACTGGCGAACGACGCGAGCCTGACTGGCTCCGAGTGCCGCACGAACCGCGAACTCTCGCGTCCGGCCAGTCGCCCGTGCCAGCAGCAGATTGGCGACATTCACACACGCAATCAGAAGGACGAAGCCGACCGCTGCCAGGAGCACAAGCAACAAAGGCCGGACGTGCCCAACGATCCGCTCTTTGAGCGGAGCGACCATGGCGCTGATACCCTTGTCGGCATCCGGAAAGGCAATCGCCAGATTGCGCGTAACTGTTTCCATGTCGGCACGCGCTTGCTGAATCGTCACACCCGGCTTAAGCCGACCGATGCCATGCATTCCCAGCCCGGCGCCGCGCTGCAGCAGCAGTGGATTGTTCCATTGCCCGATCGGCACATACGCGTCGGCCTCGCGGAAGCCGGGAATCCGCAGGTGAAAGTTCGAGGGAATGACTCCTACGATTGTGTAGTCCTTTGCGTCGAGAGTGATGCTCTTCCCCAAAATGTCGGGGGCAGAACTAAACTTGCGCTGCCATAACCCCGCGCTAATGAGCGCAACGGGTCCCGCTCCAACCTGATCCTCATCTTCGGAAAACGTCCGGCCGATCACCGGCTTGACACCCAGCAACGGAAAGTAATCCGCGGAGATGAACTCTCCACCCACCTGTTCCGCATCTCCGATTCCGGTGAGGCTGAAAGCATATGTGCGCCCCACGGCCATTCCCGAGAACGTGTGGCTATCCTTCTGCCAGTCGCGGAAATTCGGATACGAGACCGATCCTCCCTCAAAATTGGGTTTGTTTTCGTGCAGCGTCACCAGTTGTTCAGACTCAGGAAACGGTAAGGGGCTCAACAACACTCCATTAATGACCGAGAACAGCGCGGTGTTGGCTCCAATGCCCAACGCCAATGTCACAATTGCTACCGCCGTAAAGCTGGGGCTCTTCACCAGCATGCGGAGGCCGTAGCGCAGATCGTGAAGCAGAGTTTCCATATTCGTTCTCGGAACTTCATTCGTAACGCAACGCCACCATGGGATCGACCTTCGTCGCGCGGTAAGCCGGAATGACAGTCGCCAATAACGCGATCACCATCAACAACAGCGTTACCGCAAGAAACGTCAGGGGATCGGTCGGCCGGATTTCAAAGACAAGGCTCGAGAGAACGTGACCCAAGGCGAGCGCACCGACAGCTCCAATCGCAATCCCCAGCAAGGTTGGTTTCATCCCCTCAATCACCACTGTGCGCAGTACATCGCCGAGTCGGGCGCCCAGGGCCATGCGGATTCCAATTTCCCGCACGCTGCGTTTCACGCTGTACGAAAGCACGCTATAGATGCCCACAGCTGCCAGCAGCAAGGCGAGTCCAGCGAATGCGCCCAGCAGAAGCATGTTGAACCGCGGCTGCGTCAACGAATTCGCGACTAAGTCATCCATCGTCGAGATGTCACGCACGGGCATTTCCGGATCGACGTCATGCACTGCGCTCGCCACCGCGGTGGCCAACCCAGCAACTGCGGAACCCGAGCGCACGACCAGTGTCATGGGAAATGAAGTCCATCCGCCGTTTGCCGGCGCCGAGACCTGATCGAGCGGGAAATAGAGAGTTGCACTGGGACGGGTCTGATCCAGTCCGTCGAGCTTTACATCGCCAACAACTCCCACCACTTCGCGGATCGCATCTGGAAAGAAAGTCATCGTTAACCGCTTGCCGATAGCGTCTTCCCGTGGCCAGAATTGCCGGGCCATGGATTCGCTGATCAGGATAACGGACGGCCGCCCCGCGATATCCTGATTGTTCAGATCGCGGCCGCGCAAAACTGGAATATGCAGCGTACCGAGATAGCCTGGACTGATCAGGCGGACGTCGACTTCCGGCTGCTCCGACATCGGCAACAAAGGCTGACCCTCGATCGCAATTGGTTGGTGCGAGCCGCCGTTGTCCAGAGGGATGTCATCGATCACGCCTGCGGCTTCGACGCCGGGCAGCGACCGCAATCGCTGCAGAGTGCGTTCAAAAAAACTGATCTGCTGGTCCGGCAACGGGAACTTTGCACGGGACACCATCGCCGTCATCGTCAACACCTGGTGTGAATCAAACCCCGGATTCACGCCCTGAAGTTTCTGAAAGCTGCGGATCATCAGCCCTGCGCCCACCAACAACATGAGGGAAAGAGCAACCTCCGCGACCACCAGAATGCTGCGCGTGCGCGTTCCGCCCGAATCCGCATCGGTTCGACCCAGTCCCTGTTTCAGCGCCCGGGTTAAGTCACCCCGCCCGAGGCGCAAAGCGGGTAGCACCCCGGCAATTAACCCGCTGGCAACGGAAATGACCGCCGTGAATATGAGGACTTGCGTATCCAGCTTGACGTCCACAGAGTGCGGCAGTTTGTCGGCGAGAAAAGCGACAATCAGGCGAACTCCGAAGTGCGCGCAGGATAGGCCGAGCGCTCCTCCCGCAATCGCGAGCAATACCGTCTCGGTGAGCATTTGGCGCAGGATACGCGGCCAACTCGCCCCCAGTGCTGTGCGAATCGCGATTTCTTTCTGGCGGCTGAAGGTCTTTGCCAGCGCGAGATTGGCAACGTTGACGCAGGCGATCAGCAGAACGAACGCTACGGCTCCCAGCAGAACTAGAAGCGCCGGGCGAACATCACTCACCAGGTCTTGCTGCAACGGGATCACCGTCGCACCCCAGCCCTTATCGTCCTCGGGATACAGCTGCGCCAGCCGGTCAGAGATGGTGTTCATCTCCGCCTGAGCCTGCTTCAGGTCGACTCCGGGCTTGAGGCGAGCGATGACGACCGAGTGATGCTCCCCGCGCACGGCTTTTTCCTTGTCGGTCCAGGCCATCGGTGTCCACATCTGCGCAAAATCCGGGAACTGGAAACTTGCAGGCATGACCCCGGCCACGAGATAGCTCTGACCATCAAGGTTGACGTTCTGTCCCACGATCCCGGGATTCGATCCGAAATGTTCCTGCCACAGGCGATGGCTGAGCACCACAACGTTGGCGTGGCCCGGCTGATCTTCTTCACGAGTGAACCCCCGGCCTAGCGTCGGCTGAACGCCAAGAGTCGCAAAGAAATCGCCCGAAGCCGCGCAAGCATCGACTTGTTCCGGCTTATCGGTTCCTGTGAAAGTAAACCCGTGGTAGGTATAGATCGCCATGCCGGCGAAGACGTGGTTCTGTTTCTCCCAATCGACGTAATTTGCCGCCGACACGGAGAACGTAGTCATTCCGGGAAAGCTCTTGGGTGGAGGAACATGCCAGACACGAACCAGTCGGGCAGTATCCTGGAACGGGAGCGGCCGCAGCAACACGCCGTGCACGACGCTGAAAATTGCCGTGTTCGCGCCGATCCCCAACGCGAGGGTGACGATTGCAACGGCCGCGAACCCGGGGCTTTTGCGAAGCTGGCGCAAAGCGTAACGGACATCCTGAAATAGCCATCGCATCACTGCTCTCCTTTATTCGTAGCGCAAAGCAACCATGGGATCGACCATACTGGCGCGGCGCGCTGGGATGTAACTTGCCAGAATCGCGACTGTGATGAGAGCGATGGAAACGCAGACGAAAGTCAGAGGATCCGCCGGGCCGACGCCAAACAGCATGCTGGTCATAAGTCGCGTCAGAAGAAACGCGGCAGCCAGTCCAACGACGGCTCCGGCGCAAGCGAGAAGCGCTCCATTTTTGACGACCAGACCCAGGATCGTAGCGCGGTCCGCACCCAGAGCAAGCCGAATACCCATCTCGCGCGTGCGCTGGACAACCGTGTACGAAATCACTCCATAGAGTCCAACCGCTGTGAGCAAGAATGCGAGCGCCCCGAAGATCCCGACAAGGAAAGTCTCGAAGCGGGTTCCGACGACGGAGTCGTCCACATATTCATCCAGAGTCTTCACATGTAAAAGAGGCAGGGCGCTGTCCAGGGATTGAACTTCCTTCGTCAGAGTGGGCACCATGCTCGCGGGAACGATTTCTGTGCGCACGACCACCGACATAGGAGCGAAGGGCAATTGCGCATAAGCCAGATAGGATTCTGGAATGGAGGGAACTCCTAGCCCTTCAGCTTTTACGTCCCCAACCACGCCGACAATGACCCGCATCGGCGCGTCACCAGGCCCACTCGAGATGTTGGTCCGAATCCGCCGGCCGACCGGATCTTGTCCTGCGAAGATCTGCCTCGCAAGCTTCTGGCTGATGATGACGACAGGCACAGCTCCAACGGCTTCGTCTTGGAGACTGAACTCTCGGCCGCTGATAAGCGGAATACCCAGAGTGTGGAAATAGTCGCGATCAATGATGTGTAAGGTTGTAACTGGATACTCCGATTGCTTCATGGGCCGACCCTCCACTTCGAAGGTGGTCTTGACGTCATCCGCGGAAAGAGGAAGTGGATACGCGGCGCTGGCGGAACGCACACCCGGAGTGGCGCGAACCTGTCTGAGCAGGCTGCGATAAAAAGCGACTCTCTGAGGGTGTCCATAGCGGTCGGGCAAGTCGAGTCCGAATGTAATGACGTGATCCTTGGCAAAGCCGGGGTCTACTCTCCCCAAACCTAAAAGGCTCCGCAATAAGAGACCCGACCCAACCAGCAACACAACGGCAAGTGCCATTTCTGTGACGATCAAAGCAGACTTTAGGCGGCTGTGCGTCACGGTACCGGCTCCGCTGCGGCCGCCCTCGTTGAGGGACGCGACTAGCGCAGGTTTGACCGCTTGCAGGGCGGGGATCAGGCCGAATAGAACGCTGGTCAGAACAGAGAGCAGCGTGGTGAAAATAAGGACTTGCAAGTTAAGCCCGCTCTCCGTGATTCTTGGCAAGTCGCCCGGGGCCAATGCCGTCAGCAGCTTGATTCCCCACCCGGCAAACCCGAGTCCTGCTGCACCACCCATAGCTGCGAGCAAGAAACTTTCGGCAAGCAACTGACGGACTATCTTCCAACGGGTCGCTCCCAAAGCCGTGCGGACGCTGATTTCTTTATGACGAGTCGCGGCTCTGGCCAACAATAGATTCGACAGGTTCGCGCAGGCGATCAGCAGAACCAGGCCTACGGCTCCGAGAAGAACGAACAGGCCCTGGCGCATCTCCCCCACTACCGCCTCGGCCTCCGGAACAAGGCTTACCCCTTTGGGCCTATTCTCTGGATATTGACGGTTGAGGCCATCCTGAATCCGAGCCATCTCGGTCTGGGCTGTCGTGATTGCGACCTCAGGCTTGAGGCGAGCGATTACATCAAGGTATCCTGCTCCGCGCTGTGCGGTCATTGGCGGTGAGCCATTCATCGACTGCGCATCGAGAGCAATGGTGGTCCAGAACTCAACCGGTGTTCGCTGCACCGGAAATTGAAAACTTGCCGGCATCACGCCAACGATCGAAAACGTTTGGCCGTCCAACGTGAGGCTCTGGCCAACGATTTTCGGATCGGATCCGAACCGGTTTTGCCAAAGGCTGTGACTCAAGATGATGGGCGAGCCGGTGATGGCTGGTTGGTCTTCTGCCGGCAGAAAATCCCTGCCCGTGGCGGGAGGAACGCCTAGCACGGAAAAAAGATTCGCAGAAACGACGGCGCCCGTCAGGTGGGCGGCGGCGCCTCGTCCTGTAAGGGTGAAATCATCTTGACGGAATACTGACAGGCCTTCGAGAACACGGTTCTGCGATCTCCAGTCGAGAAAGGTGGGATACGACACTCCAATATCGTCCCGCCGGCCCGGCTCGGTCGGCTTTACGACGACTAGCCGGGCAGGGGAATGAAACGGAAGCGGGCGCAGCAGAACGGCGTCAATCACGCTGAAAATTGCGCTGTTCGCTCCTAACCCAAGCGCCAGCGTCAACACCGCGACGGCTGTGAACCCTGGATTCTTGCGCAACTGCCGAATCGCATAACGAAAGTCTTGGACTAAGCCAGTCATCTCCGGTTCCTCATTCGTAGCTCAAGGCCGAGGAAAAAACAGGACTCCCGCGCAATTGCCGCAAGGCATAGCCAATATCCTGGGCAAGGCTGTTCATGCGTGAGCGTCCGCCATTAGCTTTTGCAGTTCTTCTTCCGCAACGACCTTGCCGTCGAACAGATGCACCTCGCGTTGCGCGTGCTTGGCAAAGCGCGGGTCATGCGTCACCATGCAAATGGTCGCGCCTTCTCGGTGGAGGTTCTGCAGCAACTCCATGACGGCTTCGCCGTTGCGCGAATCAAGATTTCCAGTTGGTTCGTCCGCCAGCAGGATCGAGGGCTTTCCTCCTAGGGCACGCGCCACGGCGACGCGCTGCTGTTGACCTCCGGATAGCTGTGAAGGATAGTGCCGAACGCGATGGGCCATGCCAACGCGTTCCAACGCTTCCATGACTCGCGCTTTCCGGTCGGCCGCAGGCATTCGTTGTCTGTAGGTGAGCGGAAGCTCGACATTCTCGTACACCGTGAGATCGCCAATCAGGTTAAAGCTCTGGAAGATGAATCCGATTTCCTGGTTGCGAATGCGCGAACGCTCAGCAAAATCGAGGTTCTCGACTGTCTTGCCGTTGAGCGTGTAGCGCCCCTGCGTGGGCGTGTCGAGCAATCCAATGATGGAAAGCAATGTGGACTTGCCGCACCCCGAGGGTCCTGACATGGCCACGTATTCGCCTTTGGCAATGGAGAGGTGCACGCCCGACAGAGCGTGAGTTTCAATTTCGTCGGTATAGAAGACTTTTGTAAGCTCCTGGATCTGGATCAACGGCTCCGCCGCTTCAGTCATGGCTTCTGGCCTCGATGTTTGAGATTTCGTCGGTTTCGTGTTGCTGTTTACTCCAGCCGGATGCGGTCCGTCTTATCCCAGCGGGACATGTCGGACAGAATCACGGTGTCGCCTTCGCGTAGACCTTCATATACTTGGATCGAATTTACTGATTCGCGTCCGACCTTCACGGGCACACGCGTCGCTTCTTTTCCGTCCGCGTCGAGCTTGAACAGACTGATAGTGCTATTCTCCTGTCCAAAGGCCGGACGGCCCACATAAAGAATGTTGTCCAATCGTTCCAAGTCGATGGTCCCGTCCACGCTCAAATCCGGTCGCGCCCCCTTAGGAAGTTCGCCCGTAAGTTTGACGTCTACGGTAACGGTTCCGTTTTGTACTGCCGGGTCGACTCGCATCACGGTACCGCTGATGATTCCGTTGTGCGTGTCGACGGCTGCCGGTTCGCCAAACTGCACATCGCGTGCTTGCGTCTCAGCGATCTTCAATTCCGCCATCAAATGGTCCGGCTGTACCACTTTTGCGAGCATCACTCCCGGCATAACGTGTTGTCCGACCTGCAAAGGCAAATCCACCAGAACTCCGTCGATGCCAGCGCGCACTCTCAGCGCGTCGAGTTGCTTTTGCTTCAGGTCGGCCAGCGTTCGAGCCTCGTCAACCTTGGCTTGCTCCTGGGCCAGTTGTGTGTCGATGGCCTTCTTGTTGATCACCAGTCTCTGCTCTTCAAGATCATTTCGAGTCGTGAGTTCGTCGGCTTTACCTTTGGACGATTTATAGGCCAGACCCGAGATCACGCCGAGGTCGTAGAGTGCCTTGTCCGTGTCCGCCTGTCGTTTCGCCTGGCTGTAGTCTGCGTTCACCGTTGCCGCGCCCGCCTTCTGGGTCATGAGATCGCTGTCGAGCTTCACCTTGAGGCTTTGATACTCCGCTTCTGCCGCTTTCAATTGAAGTTGTGCGTCCACGGCTGCCTGTTCGACTTGGGGATTGCTCATTTCCAGAAGAATAGCGTTCGCTTTCACCTGCGAACCCGGCAACATACGAATGCGCACAACGGTTGCTTCGGTCTCGGCGGGAATCTGTCGGACAGCTTCCTGCGTGGGGACGAGAGAGCCGGGTCCGCGCACCTGGCGGAGCATGGAACCGTGTTTCACCGTATCAGTCCACACGGTACCCCGCTCGACCGACGGCGCGGCTGGTCGCAGTCGAGAAACCCCGATCGTCACAACCACAATGGCAACCATACCAATCGCAGTAAAGAGTATCTGCCGGCGAAGCTTCTGACGCTTAAACTCTGGGCGGGCGATGTCCATCGACCCAATCTATCGCAACTGGCCCGCCACAGACGAAAATGCCCTAAGTGACTGAAGGAAACAAACATAGGCCTTCATGGTGCGCCGGTCGAACCACAACCGGTGTCCGGTGCCGGACCCGCTTGTCCACAAACGGACAACACGTCAAACAATCACGTTGCCTTCAGACGAGGCGTCTTATCGGGAAAGCTCCTGAACACGGAATGCACACTGCGATTAGCCGGACCGCTCACCGGTGGTTCCGATCAGCCAGGAGAATACTGATCGGCCTTAAAGCGACCAGTTTCTCGTAGCGATTCAATTCAATCTCGGCGCACCGGAACCTTATTTCTCATCCTGCAAAAAACAGCTTGGAGAATCGCCCAAGATGGAGTATTTTTGCCGACATTGAATCTGGAGCAAGGTTCGGTTCCTCACCAAGCCTAGATCTGGGGACGGATCCCGTTTCGCGAATCGAAGACACCCCCTGCCTTCCGCGACGGATTCCGGGTGAAGTGAGGTCTTGCCGGCTCCGAGAGGAATCCAGCCGTGAAATCCCCTCTTTGCCTGTCCCTGCTGCTCGCAACGTCTCTCGTTAACATTCATCTATTCGCGCGCGATGTTGAACCGCACGACCCCGGGGCCATCCTCTCTTCTCCAGAAGACACGGCACTCCCAGCTCAATTGCAGTTTGTGATCCCCGGTCCACAGCGATCGTTTCTGCGCATGGCTGGGATCAGTCAAAAGATTGCTCCGCAGGAAGTCCTGCCCTTGCTCGGCCGGAATGTTTTTACCGACGGTTTCCAGGGCCCAAGCCGGCCCACGGAATTCCTCATCCTGCTCAGGCGGTATGTCGTACAGTCGAGGGAGTTGGCGGACTTGGCTGCGGAGAATGGCATGGTTCTTCGTGTGACGAATTGTGACGATGCGAGACCACTTCTGCGCATTCTCGGCTATCGAACCCGGGAGAATTGCGGACAACCTGGAACATCGTTGCAGACAGAAGATCCCGAAAGGGCCTTCCTCGCCATCGATTCCGGCTTTCCCCTTCCCGAACTCGAGCAGACCCTGCAAGGCGGAAAACCTTTCGAGTACCCGTTTGCTTCTTCCCCCGTACCGGTACTTTTCACCGAAAGTGAATGGACCAAGACGAGCCCGAAGAACCACAAAGAGAACAGCAAGGATTTGCTGGACACGATTCTGAACGATCCATCGGTCGCGCGTTTATACTGGGCGCTCTCCCGCGTCGACCCCGAAACCAGCAATTCTTTACAGCAATCGATTGGACTCGCGAAGCTTCTTCCCTATGCCGCCGTTCTTGATTTTTACGGGAGGGGTCTCTGCATCCGGTCGGGGCGCGTCATTGTTCCGGGCGGAGTCAGTGCAGAAAATACCTGGAAGGACTTGGTTGGGGCTAGTCCGGCATCACCGGCGAAGTTTGTATTGAATCTGCTGGCCAAGGATAACGGTTGGCTGGCCGCCTATTTCGACGTGCTCTCGCGCGTCAGCGCCGTCCAGCAGGCTTATTTTACCGATCCACAACGGCTACGGCTTTTTTATGAAGGACTGAGCACTTCAAGTTCTTCCACCCGCGCCACCCGGGGATCGTTTCGGCCAGCGCCGGCCATGCTGCTTCTGGCCACGCGACTTCAATTGGACAGTAGCGGCCACCCGCTCATGCCGGGAAGTCTCGAAGTCTGGACAGACATCTTTCTTCAAGGGCACAGTCCCAAACTCACCCACAAGTGGAGGACGCAAATCTCCAGCCAGGATCAACTGGTGCAGGTCATGTTCGCGCTGTCGCGGCTGCCCACCGACAACCCTTTGCAAATCTACCTGGCAATCAGCGAGCTTGATGGCAGACGCGCACCGGAGCATCACCTGGAGCCGGCCACGGTCCGCCTGCTGGCACGCAACTTCGATGAATTTAGCGATCAATACAGGATCTTTTCTGAGTTTCCAGAGTTAAGCGACGAATCGATCACGCTATTTTTGTCCACGGCTCAAAAGCTAAACAATCTGCCGACTTCTGAACGGGGCAACGCATTCGGCATCTTTCAGGCAAGTGTTGGGATCTGGCAGATTTTGGCGCGCCAGGAAGAGATTTCAAACGCCCACTTGAATGACTCGTGGCAACAAGTAATCAAGCCTTTCGCCGCCGTTCGATCAGCCGCCCAGGTCTACGATGCCGGAAGAACTTCTCTGGGAGAGCTCTTCCGGTTTTCCACAGGCAAAGTTCAAGGTTCGCAAGACGAATTAATCGACTTGCTCGCAGGACCGCGGCAGAACACTGCCGAAGGAAAACAGATGCACCGGGAAGTCGCCGGCGGGATCCGATCTGTGATGGATGACCAACGCCTGGTCTCGCTCGACACACTCGTCACTGTGGGGGATGCATTAGCCGACAAGGCCCATGGAAAACGGCCTCCAGAATACGCGATCCTGCTGGCTGCTCAGACACGAGAATTTGAGATGCCGCGTCCGATCTTCACGAACGGCGAAAGAACCCAATGGTCTGCAGGAATCTACAACAATCACCACACCGATTTGCAAATGCGCACCGAGGTGCCGAAAATCCTCAAGTCGACGACCGCCTCGCACTCGCAAATCGAGGATGCACGCGGGCAGCTTGCTTCGTTTCTGCGGGATACTCTCGTTGGACTGAACTACGCTTACTACGAACCGCCGGGCGCGCAGGCGTTGCACAATAATCCTCTCTTCGTCCGCTCTCACGACTTCTCCGGAGAAACGGTCGGTGGTATGAAGACGCTGTGGCAGGCTCCCCAACTCCTCGGCGAAGGTTCTCCGGCAGGCGGTGGCGCCCATTTTGTGGGCTCCCTCGCCGATCTCCCGTACGTTTTGGCTGACCTCGAGCAGGATTTCATTGCGCCGGACAATGTTCAGGCGCTGGTCTGGAAAGAATTAACACCGGGCCTGCTGTCTTCTGCAATCCTGCCCCGCTGGTGGGATGTCAGCCCGTTGGAGCTTCATGCGATTGCCCTCTATCAACGAAGCGGTGAAGAACTGCTTGCCGAGTCGGCGACGGATGAAGGACTGCGGAGCGAGACTCTGACAATTCTGTCGGACCGGATGCCTCCGCAGCAACTCGCCCAAATCGAACGTGCTCTGCGTAGCGGTCGAGCCCCAGAGCTACTTCCTCACATGATGCCGGCGGACACCTTCTATTTGGCCGTGGAATTCCAGCGCAAACACCCGGAGCGACCTGCTTCGCTGGGAACGGCCACGCTCGAATTGCAACAGCTGTGTCGGGAACACCCCGAACAGGTCAACTGGAAGCGGTTGTCTCACGATTTTGGCACCCCGCATCCCAGCTTGGCTCAGAACTACGGGCTGGAACTGCTGAATGTTGCTCCGATGCCGGCGTTCTCGGGATCGTCCAGCCGATTTCTTGCGGAATCCTGGGATTCGCCGAATCTGTACTGGGCGCGGTTGGCCGACGAAGCAGGATATCCGCCCGTCATGCTGAACCATCTGGTGCCGGAGCTCACCCGGATTTTGATCGAGAAGATTTTCGCGAGTGACTCGGAGGATTGGCAGGCGCTCCTGCGAGCGATGCGTGAGACTGCAGCGGAGTTTCGCGAGGGTAAATTAACTTCGCGATCGAGGATTAGCGCCGTTCAGCCCTGAGATAGAGGCTCGAGCGATGCTACGACTGAAGAAAACCGCGGCCCACACTTGTGGATCGCAGAGTAGGAACCTTGACCCCATGGTAGCAAGATTTTCCCTGATTCTGTTCGTCATCGCCTTCGTATTAACGGGAAAGGCCGGCATCGAAGCACAAGAAAGTCCCAACTTCCACGTCGTCGTCAACATGGTTCAACTCAACGTGGCCGTGACCGACAAGAAGGGGAACTACATCACAGGACTTCGGCCTCAGGATTTTGCCATCGTTGAGGATGGGATTGTGGAGAAGGCGGCCACCTTTGCAGAAGGCAATGGATTGGCTCGCAGTCTGAGCGAGCTGGCGGGCCAAGATCCGGCTGCAGACGCCCCCAATGAATCGGCCAAAACTACGCCGAACGGCGCCTCGCCTGAGACCCTCGCTTCGCTGGTGAACGGAGCGAACGTGTTCGTGCTATTTGATACCAGCGACTACATGTACCGCGGCTTTGTCTTCGCTCAAGATGCGATTACCGAATTTATTCGTTCGCTGGAAACCGCGGACAAGATCGCCTTCTATTCGTACAGCCGAGACCTTTCTCGCGCAGCTTCGCTTACCTCCGACCGCTCACAGGTCGTGAAGGCGGTGCGCTCGACGGTGGCTGGAGATCAGGCGGCTCTTTACAATGCGCTGTTGCTGACGCTGAAAGACGCGGCTCTAAATACAGGCCGGAAAGTTGTAGTCGTGTTCTCCAACGGCCCGGACAATTCCAGCGTTGTCCCACCCGAGGACGTTGCCGAGTTTGCACAGTCCGCCGGAGTGTCCATCTACATGATCAGCACACAACTGGCGAAATTGGAGCCGGTCTCTACGGCGGTCTTCGATCGGATGACCGCAGCCACGGGGGGCAAGGCCTACTTCGCGAAGAATTGGAAAGACGAACATCTTGCGTTCGCTTCCATCCGCGACGATTTAGCTCACCTGTACTCGCTGAGTTACTACCCAAAACCCAACCCCAACACGGGATGGCGTGCGATCACGGTGAAGCTTGTCGGTGATAAGCTCAAGAATTACAAGGTGAGAACTCGAAACGGCTATCGACCGCAACCGTCGCGGTTTTCGGGTGAAGAGAAAACAACGTTGTCCAGTATCGTTCCCCAGTAAAGCCACCGCCCTCCGAAAACGAGCGCAGGATGTCGGGCGTTCTGCCGTTCACGGAATGCCCGACGTCAAAAACACAATCCCCGGCGATCAGTTCGAGACACGCTTTTATTTAAAGCGATTCAGCAACAATCAATTCGATACCGTGAACGTAACTGATTTCGAGGTGTAGCTATCGAAGCTATCCACCACGACAAACGAAGCCGTATGCGATCCGGGAGTGAGGGTCGTAGTGATTTTTAGTTGATCCTCTAGATTCTCGCCGACTTTCTTGTTGTCAACCCAGAGTTCCATGCGTTTGGCGATTCCGTTAAATGCATTTCCTGCGCCTTTGAACGTAATGGGATTGGTCACCGTTTCCCCGCTCGTGGGAGCGCAGATGTTAACGCTCAAGACAGGTCCCGGAGGGTCACAGTTCGTAGTTGCGTTGGCGTTGAGAAGAACGTACGCGCCTCCCGAGCCGGTGCCGCCCCAAACCACACCGATGTCGTGGCGGGAATCCAGATTAAGATCACGGACGAATGGCGATCCATCAATTTGCCCATATCCAGTGAGAGTTTCCAGCGGACCGAAGGTGCCATTGCCGTGCCCCAGGACGTAATCGACTTCACCTGCGTAACCGGTATTCCCCACCAGAATTACATCGTCCTGGAAATCTCCATTGATGTCGCCCACGGCCACGGTTTCATAGTAGTGGTTGTTGGTGATGAACTGTCCGTTGGAATATTCGATGGCCCCGTTCCGGTAGCGCGCCAAGCCTAGATAAAATGAGCTGCCCTCGGCATCCTCCGAGTTCACCAGGGCCACACTTTGAATTCTGTCATTGAAGAAGTCACCAGGGGCGATCGCCAAGGCCGACCCATCGGGGGCCGCCAGAGGACTCTTGAAGGTGCCATTGCCCTGGCCCAAATAGAGGACTACGACATAAGGGTTCTTGGTGATGACAAACAGGTCCTGATAGCCATCCGCGTTGAAGTCCCCGGCAACCATGGGACCGCCTGCATTCTTGAGAGTCGCCGACGAAGTAAAGAGGCCATTGCCCTGTCCCAGGAAAACTTCGATCATGCAATCGAAATAAGATTGGCAAACGGTGGCGGCGATATCCGGAATGTGGTCGCCATTGAAATCGGCCAGGGCGAGGTAGGGTGGGTAGCCGCCGAGAGCAATGTTTTGCCCTTGCGAGAAGGTGCCGTCGCCATTTCCCAGAAGGATAACGACCGCTCCCACCCCGTTAATGAGTCCGTTACTAGCGATGGCCAAGTCGAGTTTGCCGTCGCCATTGAGATCCGCCGCGTAGGCCTGAGTGAGTCCGGAAGTGATTGGCTCATTCACTGGAGCCGCGAACTGGCCTCCGCCCAGTCCCTGAAAAAAGGAGAGCGTGCTCTGATTGATGGTGACCAGGTCGAGGATGCCATCGTTATTGAAGTCACCGGTGACGACTGAGGCACTGTTGGTGTCTCCGGAAGGATAGACGGTGTCAACGGTCTTTACCTGCGCCGAGGCTAGGGAGAGGCTTACGAGAACGAAGGCGACGATTGAATATTGACGTGTCGACGAAACAAGAGAACGAAGAGCATTACTGATCATCGGAGAGGCCTCTTTTGGAGATTGAGCGGGACGATCAGATGCCAACAATTATCGAAATGTTGGTTGAATTAAAGCAGGTCTTTGAAGCGGTGAGCGTCGCGAGAACCGGTCCCCCGAGGAGCTCGCTTCGCGCTGACTCTCGTCATGTTCTTACGAATCGCACAAATGCTTTCATACCCCGGCGAAAAACGGCCTGAGTCAGACGTCGAATTGCGCCCGCTTTATCAATGTTAATAAACTCCGTATAGTGGTGCCAGTCCCGCGAATCCGCGCCGATTCGCCGAAATGCCGCAATATTCCCCACCGGAGTTTTGACCTCTTCGAAATCTTTCCGATTCGAACGAATGAAGGCCACGGCCATGCGTATCGCGGGCATCCACATATCGTCCAGGATGATGTAGCCCCCCGTTGGGCACAATTCGGCCGAGAGCGTGAAATCCACGAGGGCGTCGTCGAAGCGGTGATTCCCGTCGATGAAGATCACGTCGAACATCTCCCGGCGATCGGCGCAGTGCACCAGGGCTGGTACAGACTTCTGGTCAACGAAACGGAAGCTGTCGCTCATGTCGAGGTTGCGTGATTGACAGGATCCGATCCCGTGCCAGTGATCTTGAGCCGGATCGACGGCAGTATGATGGCCGAAGCCGTTCTCGCGAACCGCAGCCAGGAAGTACACCGTTGAGAAGCCGTAGGCTAGACCGATCTCAAGCGTGGTTTTCGGCTTCGCTTCACGGCATAGGGTGTACAGCCACATGCCATTTCTTGGGCTGATGCGAGTAGTTCCGTCTAAGCTGTACCGTTCGCCGTCCGCTCCGAGTTGCGGTTCTCCTCTGTACATGGAGAGCAGCGCGGAGCGAAAGGGCCCTGGCAAGGGAGACAGAATCTCATCGGGCGAAGGACGATGGGCAGTTGGTTGCTTTTGAGAGAACATATGTTTGGCGACGATTCTTAATCCAGAAACCTTTTGCCTCTGCACCACCAGCCACGCCGCAGTCGGTAGAGCACGGAGGAAGATTCTAGTCGCAAAAGAGCGAGTTAGGCCGCTCCGGGCGGAAGAATGTAACGGCTTGTCAGTCCATGTCTTATACGAGGGCATCCAGTTCCGACGAGCGAATTTCCTTTCCGCCGGAGCGGCTGCGCATCTCGCAATCCGAGACGACCCGCTTGAATCCTAGAACCCGTATTCCATCGATTTCGACGTAGCTGCCATTGCAGAAGATTAATAATAATGATTCGTCTTCGCCTTCTCGCCTTTTTTGCCAGCAAACGAATTCGGCGTCGCTGGCGACCCTACCCTGTCTCCACGGTCGGCCGCCCTCGGCGAAAAAGAAAAAGCATTCCTCCGATGGTGTGTTGTAGAGATACGTTTTGATACCCGCCAGATCCGTTTTCACTCGTGTCAGGGTCCCCGGGATTTCGCGGGCTTCTGCCAAAGGAATCAGCAAGGTCACAAATTCAGCCGGCAAATCGGTGATGGCCCAAAAATTCACGACCATCATCGCAGCCTCCGCCCCATAGACTGGCGACCAGGTCTCATTTCGAACTTCCTCGGTCCATCCATCTATGTCCGCGCCCAAGACCGCCAGTCCGCAGGAAGTGTCCTTCGCTTCGAATAGACGTTCATTGCGCATCCTCATATCAGGTCCCAAATGCCACGCAATATCGAGGCGATGCCGCTCGCGGCCAATGGCAACATCTCGTATCAGAAGAAGACCAGAATTCAGTGAAACAACCCATCGGCGGTGCTCGACCGGGGACGCAAGCCGGGCATAGCCATCGTGGCTGCCGACAAAAAGACTAAAGGCCTGTCCCGCGATCCATCGGTCGACCGTCGTGTGACTGAGGTGCTTCCAGGCGAACGGACCGGCAGGTTCCGACTGGCTCCTGCCGTCTACCGTAAGTGTGCTGTGCATGGCAGTGGTGCGGAACAAGTCGCGCTTCGCGCCCTGGCCGACGTACTCGAGTGTGCCAGGATCGATGAGCAGCGAGTGCCCTCGGGTTTGCAAACAAATACTCAGCGCATCGGCGTGGCTGTGTCCAGCATTGCCGCCTCCGTGGGAGCCGGCATCGATCACCAACAGACTCGGGGGAGTTGGAGCGGTGACCATGTACAATCCCGCCGACGGCAAACTAGCGGCAGCCATGTTTGATGGCTGAGTCTGAAGGCAATCCCATTCGGCAACACCTTGTTCCCCGAGCAGCCAGATCGTCTCCTCGCGTAACCCTCCTGCTACCGCCTTGAAATCTCCACGCCGGAAAAACACTGCTCCGGAGGTGAGAGGATCCAGCAAATGTTCGCTGTGGTTACGTCTTGGATCGAACAGTCGCCCCCCGTCATCGTCGCCTAAGCGTGGCGGCGCTCCGGCCCGCCCGAGCAGCGATAAAGCGCCCAGCATTTTCTCCAGAGTCTTCGCGAATTCATTCGGAACGGTAAGCCCGTTGAGACCGGCCAGGACAGCAGCGTGCAGAAAACAATCAATGGCGTAAACGTGATAGTAGATTGACAGTTCGAAGTGGAGACCGTCGGCGAGCACCTGACGTCGACCCTCCTGCAAAATGATTTCCCAACCGCGCGACTTCCATCGTTCCGCCCGGGAAATTTCTGGGCACATCGTGCCCAGGAAAAACAATGCAACCGCCTCTGCCAGCAAATGTGTGTTGGGCGAAAAATAGGTCGAAAGGTAACGCTCGATATACCGCCCGTTCAGAGCCTGAGCCCGAAGCCATTCGTTTCGAAATTCTTGGGGCACTGCAGGCGTCCCCTCCAACAATTGATACATCCATAACCAGGAGAGACTGCGGAACGCTACCTCGAGAGTACTCGCCCAATTGATACCAACGCCATATGGATTTTCCGCGTGCCAGTGACGCCATTGTTGAGAGATCTCGGCTGCGTAGCGCGGGTCTTCAGTTAACCGGTACGCCTTGGCCAAGGTGACCAGGTGTTGATGTCGGTTCAACTCCCAGGTAACTTTGCTATCTCCGACTTCGTCGAAATCGAGATAACGAATCTTATGAAATGCCTCTTTCCGAGCATGCTTGCCATGCACCCGATCTAGATGCCATTCGATGGGATCGCCATAGTCCAAGTCTTCGTAGCCAAGCAGATCAAACTGGTGGCGGCAGATTTTGTCGGCCTGTCGAACGATGTGTTCAGCCTGCCGCGGAAGTCGTTGACGAAGCAGATCCAGAACAGGCTTTACGGATGCAGATGCGAAGAAAAACTGAGGGAGTCTGCGGTTCGCCGGGTGAACCATGCCTTTCGAAAAATCAAATCCGAATTTGGAGAGAACTCCGTCGCTCCGCTTACCTAATTCCTGACGGCTGCGATCTAGGAGTTCCTGCGGGTCCATGCGCGCCAGCCGCAAAGCGATCTGGGCCCAGTCTCTACCCGGCATGACGAAGTCCGGACTCTGCCTGATGCAGCTCAATCATGAGATACATGATCGCATAGACAGAGCCGCGGGCTTTGTGATGATCCCTGACGCCCTGGTCCTTCTAAACGAGGCCGCGTAACTTACTACTTCTAGGTGTCAACTTTAACAATCCTGTCATGCTGCCGTAACCTTTGACTGTTAGGCTTCCTGATTTGTGTCGCCTCTCCCTGTGGGTTTCATTTTTAAAAAATCGCAAGTCGAGGTCGGAGGGTACGGTGAAGTTCTGCCAGCTCATATTGTTGGTTATCGTCTCGCTCTACATTTCTGCGTGCGGCGGGAATAGTACGCCCAGTTCGGCAACCACGCCCACCACCGCCTCCAACGAATGGACCTGGGTGAGTGGCGCTAATTCGATCAATCAGCCGGGGACGTACGGAGGTCTCGGGACGGCTGCGTCCAGCAACGTCCCCGGAGCGAGAGTAGAAAGCGTTCGCTGGATCGATGCTTCCGGAAATTTCTGGATCCTGGGTGGCGCTGGCTATGACTCCGCCGCGACGCAAGGTTACCTTAATGACTTGTGGAAGTACAGTTCGGGTCAATGGACGTGGATGGGCGGATCAAATCTGGTCAATCAAACCGGCACGTACGGAACTCAAGGAACGGCTGCCATCAGCAACGTTCCCGGAGCGAGAGAGCGAGCGGTTGGTTGGACGGATGCCTCCGGAAACTTTTGGCTCTTCGGTGGGAACGGCTATGACTCGGCCGGGAATAATAATCTTCTCAACGACCTGTGGAAGTACAGCTCTGGCGAGTGGCTCTGGATGGGCGGGTCGAGTCTGGTCAATCAACCGGGGGCATACGGAATCCAAGGAACGGCCGGCATCAACAACGGCCCCGGGGCCCGAAGCGCCGCCGTCAGTTGGACTGACGCGGCTGGTAATTTCTGGCTTTTTAGCGGGCATGGACTCGATTCGAATGGGACGCTCGGCGACCTTAGCGACTTGTGGGAATACAATTCTGGCCAATGGAAGTGGATGAGCGGACCAAACATCGTCAATCAGCCGGGTACGTACGGAATTCTGGCGACGGCTTCTCCGGGTAACTTACCGGGAGCGCGAGTTCACGCCGCCAGTTGGATTGACTCGTCCGGAAACTTCTGGCTCTTCGGTGGGAACGGCTACGACTCGACCGGGACGCTGGGTGATCTGAATGACTTGTGGGAATACAGCGGCGGTCAATGGACGTGGATCGGTGGCTCGGACCTCGTCAACCAAACGGGGACATACGGAACCCAAGGAATGGCTAGCGCCACCAACGTTCCTGGGGCGAGAGAGCAAGCGCTGGGTTGGAACGACTCATCTGGAGACTTCTGGCTTTCTGGCGGCTCTGGCTACGACTCGACCGGGACCTTGGGAAATCTGAATGACTCGTGGAAATACAGCAGTGGCCAATGGACGTGGATCAGCGGTGCGAACGTGGTCAACCAACCCGGGATCTATGGAGTTCTAGGGACTCCAGCTCAAACGAATATTCCAGGGGCACGATTTGGTGGAGTCGGCTGGACCGATGGGTCCGGAAATTTCTGGTTCTTTGGTGGGAATGCTCTCGACTCGACTGGAACACCGGGAGACCTCAACGACCTGTGGGAGTACACACCCTAAATCGCCTTCCTTTATTCCGACTCTCCTCCGTCCATCGGAACCACGGCTACAGGAGGGTTCCGTTGCCCAATTAGGATCCTTATCCTTAATTATTAATTATTTTCTTATCCTAGGGCGGCTTTCGTCCAGCCGAATGTGGAGATTTTTCGAACGTCCCGAGATGCCGTTTGAGTCAGTTCCATCAACGGAAAACTTACACAACCCTCTCCTGCTGGCCGCAAGTCTCCGAGCGAACATTTCAGCCCCGAAGAAAAGGGCGCCATCTCAAGGATGGCGCCCGAGAAGCCGTATCTGTATTTCGGGCCTACGGCAGATAGTAGCGGAACGAGGTTAGGAACATATTCTCGGTAGCATTCGGATTGCCTCCAACGCCCGACCAGCTGTTGCGGTCGATGTAAGAATACTGCGGTCCCCACTGAAGTCTGCCTTTGGGACCGTTATAGAATCGGTACCAGAAGCCGATGGTTCCCTCAATGATGGAACGCGTGTCACCAGTGCAGTTCGCCGGATTCGCGGCATTATAACCAGGAGTTAGCGGAGTCCCAGCAGAACCCGGAACGGACACCGTCCCACTGCCGGTAGTGCCAGGCGTTGAACCCGGAGTGTTCACAGGAGTAGTGGTGGCACCCGGGGGAGCCTCGGTATAGCAACCCGCATTCGTAAACAGCGGCGACCCGTACCCTGCGCCCTTACCACCAAATGTGTATGCCGTCCGCGCGGCGTACTCCAAGCCTACGTTGGTATAGATATCGAGACGTTTGGAGTGATACTCCAGAGTGCCGAGGCCCTGATAACCCCGTACCGGAACCAGCACGCCGTCGGGACGCGCGACTACGTCGGGGAGCCCAGCCGTACCATATCTTCCAATACCATTCCCGGCCAGAAGATGGATCCCGAGATCGAACTTCTGAGCTAGAGTTCCGCGGGCATTCAGACCAAACCCGCCTCCTATTTTGCCGCTGTTATAGGCTCCGCTCGAATTGGGAATGTTGCCCGTGCCACACGGGACGGGCGGAGGTAACACTCCGTTCGTTGCTGTAATGACCCCACCGCACGGGAAGATGCGGTCGCGGAAGTCGCTTAGCACTGCGAAAACTTCGTAATGTCCCAATCCTGTCGGCTGGTAAACAAACTTCGTGATGAAATCTGGCGACGGATTGAACGAATAGTTGGCCGTTGCGTTGTAGAGGCCAGGGCTGCTTCCTTGCGAACCGAGGACAAAGTTGTTTTGGCCCGTGGCGAGATGGCCACCGAGGGTGGCTTGAGAATCCTCGACTGAGAAGGCCCATGACATTTCGTCATTAAATTTCTTGGCCACGCGAAAGCCGTACTGCCTCGCCCAACTGAAGCCGACGGTATACTGCGGGTCGATGGTCATGGGCAGCGCCTCGCTTCGATTCTCTACACCTTGCTTCGTTTCGGTGACTAAACTCCACATTTGGCCGCCGGTGAAGGTCCATCCGCTGTTCAGCGCGGCCTGCGCCCATACTTGCCGTTGACGGAGCGTGTAGCTGTTGCTCTGATTGTTGTTCGACGTGATACCGGCGGACAAGAAGTCGGCTTCGAGATAGCCGCTGAGCTTCGCGCTGCCGAGCTTGCCTTCCACGAGCGTAGAAAGGCGGGACTGGCGGCCGGATCCGAACGTTTCCATCAAATGGGTCGCCGTCGCGCCGTCGTAGGGAACCGAGTTGAATGGCGTATTGATGTCTGCACCGAGGGCATGAGTCCGGGTCACCGTTTCTGCCGCCATGAACCCGCCTGGGGTAATAGTCACTCCTTTAAAATGCAATGCGATCGGGCTTTCCACCGCCGCCATCACGTTCTTCTGCGTCTCTTGTAGATTTAATGCTGTGCTGGTTGCATTGGCCTTCAGGTCGGTTACATCGGTACGCAGTTCCGCAACGGTCTGCTGCTGCTGTGTTTGCTGGGCGACTTGCGCCGCCTGATCAGTCTTAGCCTGCGCTGCCGCCGCTTCTGCCTGCTCTAAGGCCGCGTCTCTTTTCTTCATCCCCTCCTTGAGCATTACGTTGTCCCGCTGGAGAACCTCGATCTGCTTCTGCTGTGCGGCCAAGGCATCTTTAAATTCCTGTAACTGGGCGGCAACCGACTGCGCCGAAGTGGACTTTTTCTTGGGAGTGGTACTCGTTGCGGTCTGCGCCACAGAGCTCGCGATCAAGAACAGAACTACCCACAACTTGAGAATTTGCTTCATCTTCTCTCCTTTTGCCTCATGGCTCCGAGGCGAGTGTGAATCTCAAAGTGAAATTGGACGGGCGAAATGAACCCATTGGACAAGCTTTCGCAACCTTGGCCGAGTAAGTCTTCGTCGGTCATCTCCACTGTCGCGTATCCTTGTCAGTGAATGCGGTGAGCCTAATCCCAAGAGGTGCGTTGGTTCTCGAACTCTAGCGTCTCCCTATCACATGGACGAAAAACTAATTTCCGATGAGCAGCCCAATCTTAGCGAGGGTGCCGTAATCGAAGACCAACATAGAATTGGGAATTCCGGTATAGGTGCCAGACCGGTCGTAGTATCCAAACCAAGACAAGGCTTGTCCGTTTACCGAACCGGAAACGAACATAACGTTTCCTACAGCCGACCCCGTAAAGGGAAACGTTCCGTTGTCCGCCGGACCGTTCAATTGCGCGCTGACGGTCAAAACCTGGTTTGTACCCTCAGTCAGCGTCAGAGCCGCGTTGTGGGTGCCGTTGGTCAGACTCAACGCACCAGAGAAAGTGCCGGCCAGATCAGGTACCCGATTACCCACAAAGCCACCGAAATCTGTGCCGGGAGGAACCGTTATACTGCCGATCAGGTCGGGACATTTGCTGCCCGTGACAGAATAGCTTCCCGTGACCGTCGCGCCCGTGAGCACTCCCTGGCCAGGCAATGGATTCCCACCTTGACTGAAAGTGAGATCGATGTTGCTAGCGGTAACGTTTGCTGTAACGCTGTTTTGTCCCGGTGTCGCGCCGGGACATATGCCATTAACGTACCAGTTTTTGTTTTCCAGGGTCAGGATCTGAGCTTGAGTCGGCCCGTTTGCAACGCTTTGATTTCCATTGGCCGTCATGTTGGCTTCTACAAATGTCGTGCCGCCTGTAACCGTCGAGGTCACCACAAATTCATAGGCGCCGGAGACGACCGAGTTCGTCGTCGACTTACTGTTTCCGCCACAGGCCGTCATCATCAGACCCAGAAGAACCGCCAGCGACATGGTAGATATTCTCATTGAGTCCCTTCCCAAAATGCTTCGGCAGATGCCATATTCACTCCGGGCTCGGGTCCAACCGTACTGCGTCATTGCCATTTCTAGGCTTAGCCATTCCCCAATATCCTCAATCACCCAAGACACGAGCTCGGCTCGTTGCGCTCGATGTACGCAACTCGGCCCGTTCCCGAGGACATCATAAAGATACTCAGGCAGGCTCACAGTCATCTTCTTCGGCCAGTCGACTAAGCTTCAGAACGGGCTACCTTCACAAGTGGCTCAACCGAATACTGAACAAGAAGCGCAATGGGGAACGCACGAGAAACGATTTCGCCTCTATTGAGGTCTCGTAGAACTCTGTTCCTGTGGCTTCGGTCCTTCCGTCACTTCCTCCGATGTTACCCCGCTCAATTCTTTCCGCTCGTTCGACACTGCGGCAAAGCAATTCGAGTGCAGCAACTTCAGAAACTGTTCCTGGTTAACGGTGAATTGCATTTTCAAATGTGATCGGTCGGAAGTCGGGTTGATCGGTTCAGAAGTCACGGTCACATTTTCTAGCGCCGCTTGCTGCGCCGGAGTGCCTGTCACTTTCTTGTAAAGCACGCCTGCCTTCAGCAATGCTGCCAGCTTTGCCGAAGCGATGTCATCCGCAGTTAACACGTCAATATAGAAATTGAAGCCCCGACTGAACCCCATCAGGAAGCGCGAACCCAGCACCTGTTTCTTGATGTTATCGAATTCGGGCAGCTTGCTCTTGTCGCCTAGGACCGAAACCAACATATTTTGACTGCCCTTCTGGTCCTGCACACTCCATACAGGGGATTTTTGGACGGACTTGACCAATTTCGTGAGGTCGGGATTGGAGTCCAGATTCGAACTGTGGCCATCGCGGACGTCCAGCGCAACTCTTAGGGCGCTATCACGGCCGAGCATAATTGTGTTGTCGTTGAGAAAAGTCATGGCCATCGTTTTGGAGATGAGATACATGTCGGCACTGTGATACTTCGTCGGTTTGGCGTTCTGCAATTGCATCGCCGTCAAAACCTTCTTCGATGAAAACGAGCCCGAAGCCACTCCGATTGTCGTCGACCCTTCTTTACCGTTATCGAACGAAACAAAAGTGAAACTTTCGACGTCCGTATCCGGATTAACACCAGATCCTTTGAGGACGTTCTCGAATTCCTTGAGATTGTCCGGCAACACTTGTGCTTTCAGGGCCATCGCCGCGTCGAACTTTTTCACGGTGACGTAATCCACAGAAATAATCTGATGAGTTCCGGCAGGAATCACCGTTCGAGCTACTGGACCAATTGGCGAACCCCACGCGGCGGAACTCAGCAATACCGCCAGAACAGCCGCGACGTTCATGTGAGTCCTATTCGTCATACTTGTCACCGCCTCAATTCCAGGTTTCATTTCAAGATAATTCGGATACGGGCCGCCTCGTGACCTCACCGCCCGCAAGCGCTCAACCCGAAAGCGATTCCCTGCAATGCAAACCGTGCCCAATTCAAATCGGGATCGGAGCTTAGGAATCTGATCGCTGTTGTGAACGACCCGAAAAGGTTTTGGAAAGATACTGCAAGCAGATCATCGATTATAGGGTTCACTTGATTTTGCCGTTGTTGCATTTCCACTTGGCCGACAGAAACCGGCGTCAACCCTCTCGTTGGAGATTTCGTTGAAGGAGAAGCGGGCTAAGTTTAGTCGAGATCGCAGGCGGGATTGTTACGGTTCCGTTAAAAAAACATGAAATGTTCCGGGCGGACATTTCTCTACGGTCTCTCCTCTTAGGGTGGAGTTTGTTGCCCCACGCTACCGGCCATTTGCCAGCCACTTGAATCGAGGATGAGCGAGCCAGAGTTGCCGGAAATCAAGTAGATGATTTGCGTATTAACCGCTCCAATCGAAAATGCGACGACACGCCCGTTGGCGCTGACGACATAGTTTCCCGAGGCGGATCCGTTCTGGCGGGTGGAGCCGCCCTTGTTCGCAAAAAAGTTCGTAAATGTCACGGTCGCATTTCCGTCAAAAGTCATGACGCCAACGCGATTGGTGGATGGCACATTTTGCCCATATCCAAATGTGTAGAAGGCAAACTGCCCGTTCAAAGACGCAGCCGAGAAGGGCTCGTTTTGCTGCTGGTCCAGCCTGCCAACTTCCGCCACGTCGGGCGTATTCACAAGGAGCAATCCGTAGGACGAATTTACCATCCATACAATCAACGGGATCGGGTTCAGGCCTTGGGGATTCAGGGTTATGGTCGCGCGCCCTTGGGAATCAACATTGTAAGTTCCTGTGAGCGGTACATTTGATATAGGCGTACCGTCTTGCACAGCGTCGTAGCTGCCGTTGACAATATTGCCATTGCCGTCACTAACGAAGGCCCCTATGCTGTTTGCACCGAAGGCCTGTGTGACAGTGTCGCCTCTACCCCTGAACGAAAACCCGTTTTTCAGGCTGGCGTTGCTGAAGGGCCCACCGCTCTGCGCGTCAGCGCGACCGCCTCCCATGGGCCCGGGATCGGTCTCCAGGAATTTCAGTGTGTTGGAGTCCACCACGTAGTAAACGTAACTGGACTGGTTGCCCCCGGCGTCGGTAAGCGCTACCGTTCCCCTGCCATTGTCGCTGGGCGCGGTCATCGATCCTGTGATCGTCAAAGAACCCGGCATTCCGGCTCGTATCACGTCTTCAGTGCCACTAATCGAACCACTCTGCAGTGTCATTTCGCCAACACTCGAAACCGCCCCTAGGGCGGTACTGTTGGCGAGGGAGGACTTCAACCGGAAAATGAACGTTCCGCTGGGAGTTACAGAAAATGCCGATGGGGTCTGTTGGAGGGCCACGCCGTCGCCGTTTGCAAACGTGTCATATTCGATCAGATACAGAGAGGAACCGGAAAGAAGGGTAATTGCGAACTGCACCGCGCCGCGCGCGAGGTTAAGAGTTATCGTGCCCGTGCCATCATCGCCGATCTTGTAACTCCCAGTAAGTTGACCGGTGGAAAGAACCGAATCCTGCACGAAGTCATCCACTCCGCCCGAGATATTCCCTTGGCCGTCCGCGATAAATGTGCCTGCTTCCTCGAAAGGGTCGTTGCCACTCGGGGAGTTGAGATAACTGCCAGACAGTGTATACGTGTAGTTTCCCTGCAGGCTTGCATTCGTAAAGCCCTTACCAGAGGGCTGGTTGGAACTACCGTTCCCGCAACCGGCAGCGAAGGCCAATACAGCCAGTGCGACAGCGGGCAGAACGCGGCGATTCGTGGATCGCACCAGCGGCCACGCCATGAAAGAGTTCGAGCCATGGACAAGATGCATGAACTAAGCCCTCAATCGCGTAGTGGTCCACACCGTTGACTCGGAGTAAACCGGACGTCCGGATTGCCATCGAAATCGGCAATAGAGGCCCCCTGCGGACGCGCCATTGGGAAGCAAAGGGAGGAACAGAAAATGGTGCGCAGGCAGACGCCGTGCCACTTCGTACAAACGAATGAATTGTACTGGATGAAAGTCAGGTCTGTCGCGCAGAAAAAAGCTGACGTGGCGAAAGCGATCGCGCCTCCGCTAAAGAGGATGGGGAACGCAGCGTTCAGGTCAATCAAGACTAAGCTTCCGACAAATGGCAGACCGGACCACTAACCTTGGGTCGGTGTATCTTTCGCAATCAGATGCCGGCGAGTGATCAGTCCCACTACGATGAGACCGCTCCCAAATAGGGCTAAAGACCCCGGCTCCGGCGCCACGGAGAAGCTCGTCATTCCCCCGCTATCTGAAAATGTATATGTCTTCTTGTTGCCGTGGTATACCGGCGCGGCACCGACAGTTGTCAAGTCAACCGTGGCCGCAGTCGAGATCGTATAATCGGTGCCGTTGAGGACTAATGTTCCATTCATGATCGTACCGCTGAACACCCAAATGTTAGTGCCAATCTCAGTCCAAGACGCAGTGGTGAAGCTGCCGGTGAATTGAACCCCGTTCGTGTAGCCCACGGTGAAGTTCCCGCCCGGGTTGAAAGTGGCATTCGACAGAATGCTGCCGGTGGCCAGTGTGCCGGTGTTTAGGGTGATCGTGCCGAGGCATGCCCCGCAAGGGGGAACGACGCTCTCATTAGAAATTCCAAAGCCAGCCAATCCGGTCAGCTGCGTCAACTGGCTCGCGGCACCGAGGCCATTACCAATCGTGCCCAGAGAAAGTTCATTATAAGTGGCGTCGCCGGAGTTCTCGTCGAACGCAAACGTGCCGTCGTTATTGATAAACTGCACGCTCGTCTGTGCTGAAGCAGCCAAAGAAAGGAACGCTGCTACAATGGCAAAGATCAGAAGTCTCGTCTTCACTTCACGCCTCCCTCTTGCCTAAACGCTTTTCCATCAGGTAAATGCCGTACGAATATAATGGCGCAAGTATAGGTTGGTCCGAGTGTAGGCTCGTGACAGGAAGATGAACAGTGTGTGAATTTTTGGCCTTTTAACCGGAAAACTTGTGGAAAAAATCGACGCGAAGAAGATCAGCGGAATCTTGGGTCTGCAACCAAGGGCCTTTGTTCAGAGTCGGATCGCCCCTTGCATCGCCCCTCGTCGAACCTTCTGCTGAGCCGGCGTCCTTGGGCTATCCTCGCAATTGACCAAGCAGCTTTTTCACATCTTCTGCGCTTGAGTAGTTGGGATCGATCTTCAGCACTTGTTCCAAATGATGTCGCGCAAGGACGGGCTGACCGTCCCTCTGGTATGCCATTCCCAAATGAAAGTGCAGGGTGGGGTTGTCGGGCGCCCGGCCTTTCTCGCTCAATTCGAGAGCCTCGCGAAATGAGTCGATGGCCGATTTATAGGCGCCCTTTTGATAGAGGACCCATCCCAGGGTGTCGGCCACATTCGGGGAGTCGGGCATGCTGCGGCGAGCGGTCTGGGCCAGCGACAGCGCGACATCCAGGTTGCCTCCAGTCTTGGTTAGCAGGGAGGCCATATTGTTCGACGCCTGGGGACTTGTGGGATCAATCTCTAGAGCATTCTGGTAGCACTGTTTGGCCTTGTCCAATTCATGCTTGGATTCATATAACCGTCCGGCGAGCAGGTCGAACGAGATCTGTTTGGGGTTGTCCAGGAGCGCGCGCTGACTGGTTGCGATAGCCTCGTCAATCGCGCCTAGGGCAGCCTGCACTTGGCTTAGCTTCAGCCAGGCATCAGCATTGTGCTTATCAAGTTCCGTGGATTTCTGTAAGTCCGATTCCGCATTCTCCAGATCTTTTTTCGTTCGTCGATGGTCGAATCGTGCAGTCCCGAGCAGATCATAGAATGCACTGCTATCCGGTACTTTGGCGATTTGCGTTTGTGCCGAGGAAAGAGCTTTCGCCGCCTGGCTCTGTTTTACGTATACCGTCATGAGGCTCGCCAGTGCGTCCGCTGAACCCGGGTCGCGGTCTAGCGTCTGCTGAAAGAATCTCGCTGCCTCGGCGTAATTGTTTTGCGCCAGCCTGACGTTTCCCATTTGCATATATCCGTCCGGAGCCTGCGGTGCCAAGCTGATCGCCTTGCGAGCATCCTGCTCGGCTCGGCTGTACTGCCCGCTCTTGAGGAGAGACACCGCGCGCAACGCGTAACCAGCGGGGGCACCGGGTAGCAGGCGAATGATTTGATTTGCGGATTGCTCGAGCGACCGCATGTCGTTATGGCGTACGTCAGACAGGGCGAGCGCAAGATAACCCTCGCTGAGATCGGGGTTGAGCCGAACCGCGTTTTGCCAAGCACTCTCAGCCTGCGCCAAATCGCCAAATCGTTCAAAAGCTACACCGAGATGATAATAGGCCAAGGCGTTGTCTGGATCACTTCGTACCGCCAAGCGCAGGGTATCGATTGCTTTCTTCGTTTTCCCATCGTGAAGCTCTATCTGGCCGAGATAGGTCAGGGCCACTGCGTCGCCAGGGCTTGCTTTCAGCGTCTCATCATTGAGCGTGCTAGCCTCGTCGAAGCGATTCTTAAGAATGAGCAGCTGAACGTAGTTCCTTTTCACCTGCATGTCGCCGGGATGGTCGTGGTAGAGCGCACTGTACTCCGCTGTCGCGTTGTCAATCTCCCCGATGGCGAAATAGAAGTCGCCCAGCATGCGATACCCGACCGAGTTGCTGGGGAAATCATGCCTGACCTGCTTCAAGGACTGTTCCGCCTCACTCTTTTTTCCCTGCGCCATGTAAAGTCGAACCAGCGCCGCCCGAGCATCAGTATCCTTTGGATCGACGTCGATTGCTGAGCGCACTTCCTGTTCTGCCTCCGGAAACCGTCCGCGAAATTGATAATATCTGGCAAGCGCAAGACGCGACTGAGTTACCCGTGGATTCAGTTCGACTGCCTTCTTGAAGTTGGGCTCGGCAGCATCGGGCTGATTGGCACTCATCTGGAGGGAGGCCAGCGCCAAGTACGATTCCCATCGACCGGGATCAAGCGAGATCGATTTCTGCATCTCCTGCACAGCGGCGGAGAGGTTATTCTGAGCTTGGAACAAGTCAGCCACTACGACGTGTACGAGTGGATTGTTCGGCTGCTTTCTAAGTAGATAATCGGTCTCGTCTTGCGCCTGCTTGAGTTGTTTTGCTGCGATCAGCAGATTTGCGAGGTCGAGGCGGGCACCGTAGTTTTCAGGCTGAAGGTCAACCGTACGCGTAAACTCCTGGTAGGCAGGTGCCCATTGCTGCAGTTTGCTGTAAACGCGGGCTAGCTGGTAATGAGCATCCGCGTAGCTTGAATCCACCTGGAGCGCGTTGCTAAATTGGATGGCGGCTTCCGGATATTTCCCTTTCTCAAAGTACCGCTGTCCGCTGTCAAAATATTTTTGCTTACGAACACTGGGATCACGCGAGCAGCCAACAAGAAGCACTGTCAACAAGGCGACGAAAAAAAGCGAATACTGAAAAGAGCGATTCATAGCAACTCCCCCGATGGTCGCGCAGGTACTGCAACGATCCTTATCCTTACAGATGTATTCGACCCAGCAATGATCAACGCGGAACATATGCGTCCATCGCTGGGAACACAGCGTTCAATAGCGACAGTAGGCGCCGCTGGGCGCCGGCCGCGCTTTCGCCTGGCCCTAATTCGGTCGTGACACGGATCAATGAACCATCGCTCCTGTTCAAGCCGATGGAATCTCTGACCAAGTAAAACTTAGCCGAATATTCACTCGCGGCGGCTCGGCCATGTGCCCAATACCAATAAAGCACCAGCAGCCGGCGGGCTCCTTTGGCGATGACGTAGCGATTTACCATGAAGGGTTCGACTCCGGGCAAGGTGATCTCGATCCTGCTGGACTGCAGCGGTTCCCAACCTGCACCGGGCAAACAATTCTTCGGTGAGTGAATCGTGTCACCGGCGCGCTGGCTAGGAAAATAGGCTACGAACAGACCTACTCCCGAATCCCATTCCTCGGCCTCATTTCTGAAATCGCGAGTTAGAAAATCACCTGGGCCAAGCGCCTGGAGAACCTCGGGAGAAATATTCACATCGCTTCCGACCCAAGTTCCCATACGGTGGGGAAAAGACGCGAACTGTTGACGCGGAGGCACGAATTCAACTCGGTTTCGAGCTTGCAGGAACAAACCGGTTCCTGCCAGCAATAAGGCCGCCACGGCAAACCTAAAGTTGGAAGCCAAGGCGGTGTCTCCTGTTCGCGTGTGCAAGACCTCTCGCAAGAGCTTCATAGAACAAACAGAGCATCGCGATTGAACTTAGAAACATAAGCCAACCGGAGAAAATGTGAAAGAAGCCTTCCGCTTTGTCCGGACTCCAATACTGCACTAGTAAACCGGTGACGACAATGCGCAAACTGTTCGCCACGATCGCGATCGGAACCGCAGACAACACCAGAAGAGCCCTCATCCATTTTTTATTGCTGACGAAATAGCCATAAATGACGGCCAGCGTGATCAGGGAAAGCAACGAACGAATTCCACTGCAGGCGTCCGCAACTTCTAGCGACATCACGGGCAAGTTGATAATATTGCCTTCCCGCAGAACTGGAACACCGAGCCATGGCAGTGTTACCGCTGCCACCTTGGAGGTCAAAATCTGAAGCGGGAAGGTGATCTGATTGAAGACGATGGCAGGTATGGGGACCATGAGAAACAGAAAAGACAACGGGAATAAAAGTGCTCGAAGATAGTTCGTGCCGAGGAACGCAACCACCAGGCCGGCAATTAGAAACAGTAGAGAAATGCGAGCGAGAAACAACTCCGCGCCCAAGATTCCCAAGACAAGCAAGCAAAGGGAAAGAGCCTCAACTAATAGTCCCCACAGGCAGGGTTTTTGGGTCAGGCTAAACAGATGAGCACGACCCCGCCAGATTACAAACAGTGAAAATGCCGGCACTAAGAATCCGTGAGAAAAATTCGGGTCTTCACGCCACTGCAGCACAAGGTGGAACAGAATTGAGGAGTAGAGCCAGCCTACTAATAAAATCAGGATGAGAGTCTCCCACCAGACCGCGCGCCACCGCGATCCGCGGAAATCGCCAACCGCCCCAGGTTGTGCAAATTCGCTCATGCGCGCAAACGAGCCAAGCATATGCTATCTGTTGGCATCAGGCAATGATTCCACTATGGCCGGGCGATTCTAGATTCTTAGTGGCATGCCCTCGTTGGAACCGTGGATATATTGGCGGACCTCGCCTTTAGCCAAAAGGGCTTCAATTCTTCCCGGATAGGTAATCTAGTGGAACTATTTTGCAGTATTTATTAACCAAAAATTAACAGAGCGTTTGCGAGAAACTTTCCCCTTCTGTGGTAATTTTTCCTAGCAGTTTCTACACGGCGAACCACCCCGAGTTCAGGTTGTTCTGGTTCACTCTAGGAATCGCGAACTTCGCATTTTGCTTTCGTTTCAATTGTTCCCAACGGACCTTCCGCATCGACGGGCGGTGGTCAAACGTTTTGGCATTCCTGCGCTCGAAGTCTTGTACTGAGAATCGCAACTGGAACCTAAATGTATTCGCAACGCTCTGGAAGAGGTGAACCGCTGGCCACGATTCTGGAGTTAGAGCCGTTCGTCGAAACCGCGAGCCCGAGCATGATTGCGGTAGAAGCCGTGATTCGCGACTTCTCGCACAGCCAAATTCCGATTTGCATCTTGGGGGAAGCTGGGACCGGAAAGCGAACGATTGCTCGCCGCATTCATGAGGGTTCCCCTCGCTGTGAACACGAGTTTTTGATCGTTGATTGCTCTAAGGTGCGTGCCGACATCTTCACGCAGCGGGAAGGAAATCCGTTACTGTCCGGCGGGACGGTATTCTTCGAAGAGCTGGCCAACCTGGACCTTGCCTGCCAACAGGGCTTTCTGGATGCGTTCACCCAGCTAGAGCGAGAAGGCAGGTCCGGACCGCCGGGGCGGTTCATCTGCGGAAGCGGACGCGATTTGGAATCGGAGCTGCGGTCTGGCCGCTTCCGTGAGGATCTCTTTTACCGGGTCAGCGGCATCTTTCTCAGACTTCCCCCGTTGCGCCATCGAAAAGAAGACATTTTGTCCTTGACGAGTTTTTTTCTTTCCAAATTTGCCGGTGAGTTTTGCTGTTCTACTCCCCTGTTGAGCGAAGAGACTCGCCAGCTTTTTTGCGGCTACGCCTGGCCTGGGAATATCCGGGAGTTGAGAGATGCGGCTAGAGCGATTGTGGCTCTGGGAGATGAGTCGGTCGCGATGCGCGGGCTCCGGGCGGTACTCTTGAATCCGGACTGCTATCGCGCCGCAGAACAAGTCTCTTTAAAGCATGCGGGACGAGCGGCCTCGCGCGAGACGGAAAAGGAACTGATCCTGAACACTCTCGCCAGAAAGCGCTGGAATCGGCGCCAAGCGGCGCAGGAACTGAATATTAGCTATAAGTCGCTGTTGTACAAGCTCAAACAGATCGGCGAAAGGGACTTCGAGAAGTCGTAACTGGTGAATGGACAGTATGAAAGCAACGATCGTGTTGGCTTTGGTGTTGCTGCTCGCTTCTCCAGCTGTGGCCGATTGGCCCTGGCATCGCCAGAAGCCTCAGCCAACGACGGATACTGCTTCATTTGCCCCGCCGGGCGACCTTCCTGCACCATCGGCGCCAGGGCCAGCCTACACCATCGGTTTGGGGGATGTATTGCGCATTTCCGTTTGGAAAGAACCAGAACTCACTTCGACGATACAGGTTCGTTCGGATGGCATGATTTCTCTTCCGCTGCTCAACGATGTACGGGCTGTCGGTTCAACCCCAATGGATTTGGCCGCGTCCCTGACCACCATGCTGAAGAAATATGTGGATGATCCGCACGTGACCGTCATTGTTTCGCAGGCAAAGCCACCGATAATTTACATGGTAGGAGAGGTTGGGCGCCGCGGACCTATGCCCCTCGCACCAAACATGACGGCGCTGCAGGCGCTGGTAACCGTCGGTCTAAGCACGTTCGCTAACACCAAGAAAATTTATATATTGCGGGTGGAGAATGGTGTCCAGCAGAAACTCCGCGTGAACTACAAGCAGTTGGTTAAGGGCAAGAGCATGAACCAAAACATTGTCTTGAGGGCGGGAGATATGGTGGTTGTTCCGTAGGGATATTTGGAAGAACGGATGCCATGGCCCTGATAGGTCGTCCTGATTCCCTTATCGAAGTGAGTGCGTCGGGGCTGCAATTCTAGATCGAGATGTCCGCACCACGGAATAACCAGAACGGAAGCCGGCATGATTGCAAATCGCGAACTCGGGATGGATGATTACCTGGCGATCGCTCAGCGGCGCCTCCGATGGGTCTTTATTCCGGCGCTGACAGCGCCGCTGCTCGGGTTCCTGATCTCGTTTGCGCTCACTCCAAAATATACTTCAAGATCCGTATTGCAGGTGGAAGGGCAAGTCGTTCCGGGGGGGTATGTCAAGCCTATCGTTACCGAGCGTGTCAGCGATCGAATGATCACGTTGCAGCAGAACGTTCTTAGCCGGAGCCGGTTGCAACCAGTGGTCGCTCGCCTGGAATTAGCGCGAAAAGGCAAGAGCGTAGATGACGTAGTCGATCAGATCCGGAGTAATGTTACGGTCGGTGAAGCGGACCTTGGTAAATCCTCCGGTTCGCCCTTCCGAGAAGAGAAAAGGGGCCCAGGAGGGACTGCCGATGTTTCCGGATTTTATGTGAGCTTCACGAGCGACAATCCTCGCGATGCACAACAGGTTTGTGCTGAAGTTACATCCTTGCTGCTCGCCGAAAACCGGGAACTCCGCGAGCAGGTCGCGCGAAGTACCACCGATTTCCTATCCCGTCAGCTCGACCAAGAGAAACATAATCTCGATGAACTCGACGCCAAGCTGTCGGAGTTCAAGATACAGCACTTCGGCCGATTGCCTGGAGACATAGACACAAATTTAAAGATTCTGATGGGTTTGGAATCACAGCTGGATGCCAACACCCAGTCTCAGACCAGGCTGCAACAGGACAGGTCCTATGCGGACATGTTGTTGGCGCAGGAACTTGCAGCATGGAAGTCAGCACGGTCCGCTCCGATCTTTCCCCCGCTGCATCAGCAGCTCTTAAGGCTACAAAACCAGCTGGTTCTCTTACAGAGCCGTTACACCGATGACTACCCTGATGTCGTCAAGACAAAGCATGAAATCGAGCAGCTGCAAGCAAAACTGAGGGAAATGAATTCTGAGGCCGACACCTCAGAGGACAGTTTGAACGAGACAGTTCCCCGGGCAGGCAGCAAATTAGAGCCGCCGGAGATCATGCGATTGCGGGAGCAAATCTATCGCAACGAGGCCGCCACCGATCGCCAGAATAAAGAACAGAAACGGCTGCAAGAGCAAATCAACTTATATCAGAGTCGATTAGAGCTAAACCCACAAATAGAAGAACAATATAAGCAACTCACGCGCGACAACAATACCGCTCACAGTATCTACGACCAACTTCTCACCAACAAGAGCACGGCTGAGATATCGACCGCAATGGAGCGCAACCAGGAAGGAGAGCAGCTAAAACTGCTCGATCCCGCTACTTTGCCGACATCCCCGAGCTCTCCGGTTCGTTGGATGTTTGCGCTATATGGGCTAGGCGCCGGCCTGGGTATCGGTGCGAGCATCGCGCTTTGGCTGGAATTTCAAGACAAGGCGATTCGCAATGAGGGGGACGTTCTGGCTGCATTGGAACTGCCCATGCTAGGGTCCGTGCCCTGGGTCGGAGTTGAGAGTAATGGCAAAGGCTGGAGGGACAAAATTCGCGGCTCCTTGATGCCGCAGCTCGAGGAAGATAGCACCGTTGATCTGTAGCAATTCGACCCGAAACTTCTTGGCTCGGTCAGTCTTACCGATATTCGCCGCGACGTTGAGGGGCAAGGGCGTGAGCTCGTTACTAACGAGCGATGACGAAGGAGGCGAGAGCTTGATGCGAAGGCCGCGACACCTCGAAAGTCCGGCGATCTGGTCAACGCGCCACTGGAGCGGCCTAGAGGAAAATGCATGAACAGAATTCACAACACACGGAAAGGTGTTGACTTGGACGAAGACACTTTGCAGGCGCTCGATGCCGAACTGGAGCGACTGGGCGCCGGAGGCACGGCAGCAGGGCCAGCACCCGCGACCGGACTTGCGGAGGCTGCGCCGGCCCAATCGAATTCGCTCCTGACACCAATGGCAGATGCGAACCTTTCCGAGTCCTTGCTGTCGGGCTGTCGTCAATGCAATTGGGCGCTGGACCCTGATATGACGATTTTCTTCGAAGGAAATGAACAGGTGCGTGGAGCAGAAGAGTTCCGCTCGCTTCGTTCTCGCTTGTATAGGGCGCGGAAAGCACAGCAATTGAAAACGATCTTGGTTGCGAGCGCGTTGCCAAAGGAAGGGAGAACCTTCGTAGCCGCCAATCTGGCGCAGGTGTTGGCGCTCCAGGCTCGTTGCCGTGTGCTGTTGATCGACGCTAATCTACGTAGTCCCCAACTTCACTCGGCTTTTGGAACTTCTGCTAAGCCCGGTTTGTCGGAATACTTACTCCAAGAGGCGGACGAGTTCGCGATTATGCAACGCGGCACGGCGGAGGGTCTTTTCTTGATCCCTGCCGGGCGATCGGTGCAGGGCCAAACCGAACTCGTGGCGAATGATCGTCTGCAGTCTCTCATTGATCGGATCGAATCGTTGTTCGACTGGATCATTATCGATTCGCCGGCAGCGATTCCAGTTTCAGACGCTTGTTTACTCGCCAATTGTTGCGACGGAGTGCTGCTCGTGGTTCGCTCTCATTTCACCCCGTTTAACATTGTGCAAAAAGCGCGAGAGAGATTCCGAGACGAGTCTCTGGTGGGAGTTGTGCTCAACAAGATCGAGACGACGGCTTCTCCGCGGAGCTAATATGCTCTGAGATACGAGCTTCCTCTGCCTGGCAGCAAGCCGCAACCGGGTCGTTGGTCAAGTTCAGACATCACCTGCAACGGCTCGACCGGAGACGACTATGAGATGGATTTTCTGGGGAGCCGTTGCCATAGTTGGATACACATACTTCGGCTATGCGGCGTGGCTGTGGGTCCGCAGGCGCTGGAGTTCCCTGCCTGTTAAATCCGCCCCGTACCTGGCCCCGATTTCCATTTTGATGGTGGTGCACAACGAAGCGGCTGTGCTGGAACGCAAGCTGAGAAACCTCTTTGAGCTGAACTATCCACCGGACCAAACCGAGATTATCGTAGTTTCCGATGGTTCGACGGACGCCACCAACCGCATCCTGTCAGAATTTGCGAGCCTCTCGCGCCTCCGATTCATCGCGAACACTCAATCGGGCGGCAAGGCGGTTGGGCTGAACGACGCGATGAACACAGCCAGCGGAGAGATCGTGATTTTTACTGACGCGCGACAAAAGATCGAACCGGATGCCGTGCGCTTCCTCCTGGAGAATTTTGCCGACGCGCAGGTTGGCTGTGTGAGCGGGGAGTTGATGCTCGGTGACCCTGATTCCGGAGAAACTGCTAAGGGCATGGGGCTGTATTGGAGAATCGAGAAGAAGATTCGGGAAATGGAATCCGCTTCCGGTTCTGTCGTAGGGGCTACGGGTGCCCTGTATGCTGTGAGGCGTTGCCTGCTCGTAGAACTACCCGAAGAAACAATTTTGGACGATGTTTACACCCCCATGCACGTTCTGCGACAGGGATCGAGAGTGGTTTTCGATCCGCGGGCGCGGGCATGGGACCTCCCGGATCAGGGCACGGAGCGGGAGTTTGCTAGAAAAGTCAGGACGTTGAGTGGCAACTATCAATTGCTTCAACTCGCGCCCTGGTTGTTGACTGGGGCCAACCCCGCGCGGTTTGGCTTTGTCAGCCATAAGCTGATGCGCTTGCTAGTTCCCTTCTCCCTGGTGGCTCTGCTCATTTCGTCGTTCTTTGTGCCGGGATTGTTTTACCGGATCGCCATGGTTCTGCAACTGGTGTTCTACGGTTTGAGCGCCTGGGCATTGGCAGGGCCAAAGCGTGGTCCGTTGGCTAGACTCACCGACGCAGCGTTTACCCTCGTCCTGCTCAACACCGCTGCTGTCGTAGCCTTCGCCAACTTCGTTACTGGACGCAAAGTGGTATGGACCCGCTCGACGCTTGCACACGCGGCCCCGAGGGAAGGCAATTGAACCATCAGCCCGCTGACTTCGCTGGAAACTTTTAAAGATCCTATGGACGTGTCCGCCGGGTGGTTTCGCAGTGATACCTTACCCGATTTCCTGATTATCGGGGCGCAGAAAGCTGGCACGACTTCTCTGGCTAGCTATCTGGCTGCCCACCCGAGCGTGGTTTCACCGCGCTACAAAGAGGTGCATTTCTTCGATCTCAATTACGGGAACGGCATTGAGTGGTACCGATCGCATTTCCCTTTGGGCAGGCGCCGGCGGCTCAAGAGTCTTCTGCGCGGTCGCCGTCTTCGAGCGGGCGACGCAACACCTTATTACCTGCTGCATCCCCGAGCTGCTCACCGGGCTTCGGTTCTGATGCCTAGGGCGCGGATCATCGTTCTCCTGCGTGATCCCGTAAATCGAGCCTATTCCCATTATCATCACGAATGTCTGCTGAAAACAGAGTCGTTATCGTTCGAAGAAGCGATTGACGCCGAACCGGCTCGCATTGCCGGCGAAGTGGACCGGCTCGAAGCCGACGAATCCTACGAGAGTTTCAACTATCAGCATTTCACGTATCTAGCGCGCGGAATTTACTCGGAGCAGATCAGCCGTTGGTTGCAGTACTACCGTCCGGTGCAGCTGCTGGTCTTGAGCAGCGAGCAATTTTTCGCAGCGCCAGCCCAGGAGTATCAGAAGGTGTTGAAGTTTCTTGGCTTGCCCCATTGGGAATTGCCGAGCTATCGGGCTGAGCTCGCAGGGTCCTATCCACCAATGCAGGAAGCGACGCGAAAGCGTTTACGCGAATACTACGCGTCCCACAATCGAAATCTGCGCCAGTATCTTAATTCCAACTGGCCGGGCATGGGAGATGTGATCGTGGACCGGTTTTCCGCCTAGCAGCATCGAAGCAATCGAATTTGATCATCCTCAGTTTGCACCATTCGAGTTTGCACCGAGCGCAGAGACCCACTTCATCAGACTGGCCGTGAATCGACCAGCTCGAATCGCTTCTTGAGATTCAAGAAAGGTTTCTCCAGCAACACATACGACACGGAAGCGAGCACGACGGTGAACCCCAGGCCCAACGCCTCCCGCAAGGCTAGGTACCGGAGGTGATTGTGCGACGGGACCACCACCCACGACGGGACCAACCTAGACGCGAGCGCCAACCCCACGAAATGATAAACATAGAGCCCGTATGAAATTTTACCCAGATAAGCAAGCAGCCGAGGAGGGCGAAGAGAAATGCCTAAGACGGCAATCAGGATCAGCGTGCAGCAAGCCGCCACCACCGGGTAACCCAGCAGAGTGGGCACCCAAAGCAATGACTCGGGGTTGTTGATTTTCCAGTATCGCGACATAAGTACGAGCGGCGCGAGGCCGCAGCAAAGCATACTCAGCCGTAGCCCGAGGCTAAAATTGGGCATTCGTCCGCGCAAGGCGACCGCGACCAGAATTCCTGCGGCAATGGGATCGATCCGAGCCAACGTGTTGTACCGCACTGAATTCGTATTCGCATGAACAGCAAGCAGGCCGGCGCGCACGGCAAATGAAGAGATGACCATTGCGGCTGCGGCAAACACGATCCTCTTGCTCGACATCCTGCGAACCAGGGGCGGCCACAGGAGGTAAAATTGCTCCTCGACCGATATCGTCCAGAGAGGACCGACAACAAGATTCCCAGACGGTCCCCAGGCTACGATGCTCCAGTTTCCCGCCAACAAGAGGAATGCAAGAACGTAGCGCAAGCTGAAGCTGTGAGTTGCATTGAAATACGGAATGAGAGCAAGAGCGATACAGAAGAAGTATAGGGGCCAAATGCGCAAGATGCGGCGTATGTAAAAAGCTCGCACGTCGAGCGAGCCGCGTTGTCTCTTTTCTCGCAGGAGCAGTTCCGTGATTAGATATGCGCTCAGAACAAAGAAAAGATCTACTCCAAAGGCGCCAGCATAGCTGGCACTGTTCAACAAGATGAGCCAATGAGGAGCGCCCCACTGATTCACGTAGCGACTCACCGAGAAAGCGTAGTGAAATTGAAAGACGCCCAGGAAGGCAAAGAACCTCAGCGCATCCAATTCGGGCCGATAGAAAGATTGGTGGGAGTTGCGGGTCGGCGCTAGAGACGCTTGGGCTTCGACTGTCGCGGGTTGTGACGACGCATCCAACTCCCTCACCTGACATCCTCTGCGTAGTCGCCTTCGGGATGCCCCACGATCAATGTTGCCATGTTGCCGCCCCATGGGTGAGTTGGGAGCCATGCGGTTACCGCAAAGGCTGCGATGATGGCCAAAACCGGATCGACCGGAACGCGGTGGAAGTCGCCAGCCAGAGCAATGTAGTAAACGAGCGGGAAAATGGCCGGGAACGACGCCAACAGCCAGAAGCACTCGCGCCGCTTGTATCGAATGGTGATCAATCCCCGAAGCATCATCACCAATAAGGCGCAAATATACAAGACTTTCACCTTGAGAAACCATGTGCTCTGGTGCGCGAACCTGCTCACCGGATGCACGAGGTCGAACCAGAATTGCATCACGCGTCTAGCGGTCTTACCCATGAAAGCGCCGGGGTGCGTGCCGATCCAGGCGAGTGCTTCGCGCCGCTTTTCTTGCACGTATGAGTGCTCGCCTAGAGAAGAGAACGCATCGCGCTCCCCAGCGTCATATGCGTACACCGGTGGTCCATCATGATCGTAGTGCCAGAGCTCAAATCCGAAATCTGAGCGCAGCGGCACGAAGTGGTGGAACACAACGAAGTTACGGATCGTCCAGGGAACGCAACACAGGACAGCGGTGAAGCACGCGAGCGCGGGCAGCGTTAGGCGTTTTGAGCCCAGCCTCTCCCAGACAAGCCATAATAGGGCTACCGGCATCAACACCAGGAAGCTGGGGTGCGTCAGCAACTCCATGCCCCAAAGCAGGCCATACACGATCCATAAGGCAGGCTTCTTCGAATCGCGCACGGCGAGCGTGGCCCAAAGAAGCAGAGCGGCAAGAAAACCAGAGAGCGTTGTGTACCATATGTTCTTGCAGGCAGTTTCCAGTGCCAGAGGATCGAGAGCCCAAAGCCACGCGGCTAGTGCAGCGATGCGGTCCGCACCGTGGTGGTCCGAAGCTTGATCTCCGGGAATTGGACCGCCGGCGATTCGCCTTGCTGCGAAGAAAACGGGGAAAATCGTCAGCGCTGAGCAAAGCTCATTGAAGATGACAAACACAATCAGAGACGTGCGGGTGTGCAGGCCGAAAACCAACATATCTGCCGCAAGTATCGCCGGCATGACGGGGCTGAGCCACGCGGTTGGCCCAGCGCCCGGCCAAGGAGCGCTAAAACCGTGGCCGCTTGCAACTGACTGCGCGATGCCCACCGCTTCGTAACTTTCGGTAAAGCCGGCGCTATCAATCGTCTTGTGGCCGAGGAAAATCGCGCCCGTCGCCAATCGCAGCGTAAGAGCGACGGCGAAGATAAAAGCAGGACGCGTAAGCAGGAGTCTTTGAGACGTCATCGGTGGGTGGGCATCCTGCATACGTGCTCGAAGCGCTTCTTCAGCCGTTCCTTCGTTCTTAATTGAGTTCAGCGGGCATAGAAAGTGACCGTGCCGCGTTCGGTTTTGCGGTGCTGTTTTGTTACAGCGTTGACCACGTCGCTACAGCCGGGCCGGGAACGGTCATGTAGTTCGATTGCCAGTAATTTCACTTTGTCCATCCAGTCGCAACTGGAGAAAATTTCCTGCTCCGCCCCTTCAACATCGACTTTCAGAATATCGACAGTCTCGATTCCGGCTTCTCGCATCAGGCTGGCCATTGTCAGAGCGCGGCAGCCAGTTCCTTTACGAACATGGAAACCCCACTGTCCCCAATCTGTCATTCTCGGCCAGCCACGAAAGCCTTCGTCTCCGCGAAAAACCTCGACCTGTCCGTCCTCGTTCCACAGGGCAGCGTGAATGGGAATGATGTTGGGATAGATGCGAGTGTTCCTGACCAGGGCCGCGTAGTTTGTTGCTTCCGGTTCGACAGCCACGATAGTGGCGTTTGGATATTGATTGGCATAGAAGATACTCGTCATCCCGCAATTAGCCCCCACGTCCACGATTGTGCGTGGGGAAAAGGAAGTCGGGTAGTCGTATTCCTTCGAAAGAAAAATCTCTTCGTAGAGCTTCGCGTCAGAGGTCCGCAGCCGGAGGAACAGCGGGTGCTTGGCTCCATTGGGGGTCACCGTCACATGCTTGGGATATCCAGAGGCCAGGTTCGCCCAAAAGGCGACTATGCCTCGGAGCCCCAGCATGCGGTAGTAGATCGCGGCATCCTTGCGGAGGCGCCTTCTCTTTTTGCGGACGCTCATATGACAGCACTGAAGGCTGCGCCCCATCAATCCGCCGACGCAAAACGGACTAGAGGAAACTGCTGGATCCTCTACTTCTGTCCCACGGTTACGGTGTCATAGGGGCGTTCGACGGGAAAGCGCAGCAATTCCGACAACTTCGTAACAGTCCTCGTTCCCCATCCGCCATCGTCGTAAATGTTCTGCAAAGATCTTCCGGGAATGTGCCGGCGCAAGTGAGCATCTTCCAGTGACTCGCAGCGCGAGAGGATCACCTTAAGGCTAGCTTCTTCGTAGAGAGCCTTCATTCCCTCCGGATAGGCCCTCCAGCAGTCGATCGGATGCTCGTGATACGGCCAACTCACGGGATTGACGGTAATTACAAACCCGCCGGGCTTGCAGATTCTCGCCAGCTCCTTGATCCAAACCCAGGGCTTCCTGACATGCTCGAGTACGTTCGCCGCGATTACAACGTCAGCCACATCGGGCTCGATGGGAAAGGAATATTCACTTCCCACGTAGGTGACAGGATGAGTATTGTCGATTCCGGCCGTTTCCCAGAGAATAGTAGGATCGCCGACCATTTCTTGAATCCAAGACGGCGGGGTGCCCGGCCCGATCTCCAAGATGCGAGTGTTTGGCCGGAAATACTGCTTCGCGTACCTCTTGAAAAGCCGTCGGCTGTTACCGTGCATAACATTTATGGTCCTTCGAGGACCGACTCGCTCGCCTTCGCTAAGCCGTATTCCCAATGCAATCCGCGACGGGTGCGCTGCGGGCGGCGACCGGGTCTTCATATCCGGGCCGAACCGTATACTTCACGGGGAGCCATTCGAGCAGACGCCACATCACCCCTGCCAGATATCTCGAGGGCTTGCCTTCTCGCAGTTCCCTATCTTTGATCACTCCACCGAAAACAAGATACGCGCTCTCCTGCAGAAAAGTGAAAGGGCCCCTCAACCCGAATACGCGGTAGTAAAGACCCCGGTGCTTCCAGCAAACTTTCATGTGGGAAATGTACATGCGCCGGGGATCTCCAGCCAGGTGCGCATGGCCGGTGCGGCGGAAGCGAACCAGAGGTTCGTCGATGCCCACAAGTTGGTGGCCAGCGGCACAACAGCGAATCACGAATTCGCGATCTTCACTCTCGCGATACCAGCGATCGAAATCGCCTATGGCTCTGACCACGGGGGTACGAATCATCAGAGTGGACGGGATAACCCATTGCGCGTGGGTGAGCGCTTGCGACAGAGGCAACGGAGCCGGTTCAAACTTCTTCCAGCGGGTGTCGGGGTAACCCGAGAGGATCAGGTATACCGCAGTATGAACTCCGGCGCATTCGGGGTGTTCCAGCAGGTAGCGATACTGCACTTCCAACTTCTCAGGCAGCCAGACATCGTCATCATCAAGCAGCGCGATGAACTTGCCCCGGGCGACGCGAATTCCGGCATTGCGCGAGCCCGCCAGGCCGACATTCTTAGGCAAGTCCAGGATCGTGCATACGTCCTTATAGCGCTCCAGGTATCGGCGCGAGGATTCTCGCGAGCAGTCATTCACGATAATAATTTCCAGCGGCTTGAGAGTCTGCGCGAGGACTGATTGAACCGCCTCGTCGATGTATGTTTCACGATTATAGAAAGGGATGATGACAGAGATATCCCCCGTTGAGGAATTCACAACGAGTGTCCTCCGAGTAAAGTTGCTTTATCAATCGGTCTCTGGGCAGGCGGAGATGGCGGATGCCGGTGGCCTACAGGTTCCTTGTAATCGGACCGGATCGGGCTTTTCGCTCTCGCGAACCAGAACAGACGCCGAACCCCTCCGTACACGCACGGTATTCCGAAGGTCGGTTCCTGCAGCTTTTCCGCCACGAACCACACGATCCCCAGCGGGCCATAAACTCGAAAGAAAAGCGCTCGATGCTTCCAGCACATCTTTAAATCGCTGCGGAAGATGCGCCAGGGACGGCCCGTCAAGTTGCTGTGACCCTCCCGTCGCAGCCGTACTAAGGGCTGGTAAATGCCTTCAATCTGAAATCCAGCCGCACAGAATCGAACGATGAAATCACGGTCCTCAACCTGGCGAAAGTGCGGATCGAATCCTCCCAGGACTCTCACGACCTCGGTGCGAAACATCATGGTGGAAGGAATCACCCAGTTATCGTTCGTGAGTGCCTGTGCGAGCGTGATCGGTCCTGCATTAACCTCGCCCGCCGCCAGCCAGTCATTCGCCTCGCTCATCGGATGCCACCAGGTTCCAAAACGGCGATACAAAGTGTCAGGCTGGTCGGGAAGCATCGCCCACACGGCAGAGTGAACCCCTGAGCATTCTGGATGCTCCTCCATGTAATTGCGCTGCAGTTCGAGTTTGTGCGGCAACCAGATGTCGTCATCATCCAGCAGTGCGATAAACTGGCCGCGCGCAACCCGAATTCCGGCGTTCCGCGCCCCTGCCAGGCCCACGTTCACCGGCAAGTCGACGATCCTGCACACGTCCGAGTAGCGATCCAGGGATCGGCGCGAAGACTCCCGCGAGCAGTCGTTGACGATAATGATCTCGAGCGGCTTGAGCGTTTGGGCCAGGACCGATTGCACCGCCTCGTCGATGTAACGCTCGCGGTTGTAGTAAGGGATAATGACCGAAATGTCGCTCGCCCCAAACGCCACCAGCCGCTCCTTAAACCTCGCAGAATGTTAAGCGATTTGGTCACGCTAGAACCATGCGCGTGTTCAGAATTCACCAAAAATTCATACTGTTTGGGACTCACAAGATTACCCGATGATATGATTTTTATCCTGAATACAGTTGATTTTGTTTTCTCTTGATTGGAAGTGGGCCGCTGCGTCGCGGAATCCCTTACCTCGGTTCCTCCGATCAGCTTCGCAGAAATCTGCCAACCGCAGAGAATTATCGGGGGACCCGTGTCGAAGCTCTACGTCCTTGGAGGGCGTCAACGCAAAGTCGGAATCAAAGCCCCAAGTTTCCAGGACGAGTGGTATTTGTACGAGGCTGCTCTCATTCTGGAAGTGGATACCGAGACCGGCAAAGCCCGAACATGCGTTGAGTATGAAACGCCGCGAGAGGCTCGGGCCGGCGAGCAGAGAGCAGGAAACTTTCATAGCGGAGCTTTGCTTGGCGACTCTCTTTACACCTGCACCATGACCGAGGTGCTGATTTATCGAGTGCCTGACTTCAAGCAGATTGGATACATTTCCCTTCCGTGTTTCAACGACCTTCATCATGTCACTCCGGCCGCGGACGGAAATCTTCTCGTGGTGAGCACCGGTCTCGATATGGTCGTGAAGATCACGCCTGGGGGTCAGGCTGTTTCCGAATGGTGCGTCACCGAAGAGACTCCATGGTCGCGGTTCTCTCGCAGCGTTGACTATCGAAGAGTCGTGACCACCAGGCCTCACCGGTCACATCCCAATTTTGTCTTCGAACTGGGCGACGAAATTTGGGTCACGCGCTTCGAACAAGGTGACACCGTTTGCCTGAACAGATCTGGAAAGCGAATTGGACTGAATGTCTGGAGACCACACGATGGCCTCGTATGTGGGGAACGACTCCTCTTCACGGGAGTAGAGGGGAGAATCGTAATCGCAAACCGTCGCACCCTCGCCGCCGAGCAAACGATTGACCTGAGAGAGATTCAGGATCGTGATCAGGAAATCTTGCCGGCGTGGTGCCGCGGACTGCTTCCCCTTAGCGAAAGAAGACTGTGGGTGGGATTTACGCGAATTCGCCAAACTTTGTTGCGGGAAAATGTTCGCTGGGTTAAGACCGTCCTGCGGGAGGGCACGGTTGCCAAGCCCACACATATTGCACTCTTTGATCTTGTCGACCGGCAGTGCATAAAAGAGATTGATTTGGAGCCATACGGAATGCACACCGTGTTCGGCATTTTTCCCGCGACGCTATAGTCGGTTGGGCCTTTTTCAATTGCGCTAGATTGAGACTGCGTTGCCTTCCCGTTCGCGAGAGCGGCGGCCGCGGATGAACACAGGGGCAGCGCCTCGAAGGCTATTTACTGTCCACCCCGGCGCAGAATAAGGATCTTAAGGGTCTGAAACATGATCAAGATGTCGAGTCCGATCGAAGCGTTCTTGATATAAAACAGATCATACTGAAGTTTTTCTTTGGCGTCCTCGACCGTATTCCCGTACTTGTAACGAATCTGGGCCCAACCCGTGATTCCTGGCCGCACCAAATCTCGGAGGGCATAGTAGGGAATCTCCCGGGTGAGCCACTCGACAAACTCCGGACGCTCCGGGCGCGGCCCAACAAACGCCATGTCACCTTTCAAAACGCACCAGAGTTGCGGGATTTCATCCAGCCGCGTAACCCGGAGGAATTTCCCGACGCGTGTGATGCGCGGGTCATCGTCGTCCGCCCAGGTCGGCCCAATATCCGCTTCGGCATCGGCGACCATGGTTCGAAACTTGTGACACAGAAATATTTTTCCTCTTCGACCGACCCGTTTCTGATGGTAAACAGCGGGTCCGGCTGAGTCGATCTTGATGGCCAGAATGATGAAGGGAATGAGCGGTGCGGCCAGAAGCAAACTAATCAGCCCTACGGTGAAATTGAGCAATCGTCGTCCCAGCAAGAGAATCTCGCTGACCCGAAAACCGTCCGCATAGATGATCCAGCTTGGATAAAGAGTCTCAATCTCAATCTTGCCGGAAATCTTTTCCAGCCAGGACGTGGCTTCCTCGATGCGCACTTTACTCCGCAGGCGGAGCCGCAATAGTTCCTGCATCGGCATGGCTTCGCGCCGATCCTGCATAGCCACGATCACGTAATGAACGAGTTGCTCTTGAGCGATTGCCTGTAGGTGCAACGCCACGCTTTGGCGCGTTACCGCGCCTTCCAGATCCCCCGTCCAGCCGACGACGTCAACTCCCAACTCCGGTCGTGTTCGCAGACCACGCACCAGTCTCTGTGCGCGCTCGCCCGCGCCCAGCACGTAGACTCGATCTCGCAAATACGGTTGCTGCACCAGCCACGCGTACGTGCTGCGCCAAGCCAGCAGTGCCACCGTCAGAATTATGAGACCCAGCAAAAAGGAGGACTTGCCCAACATTAGCTTGGGGAACACGGCACCCATCGCTCCGAGCCCCACTGCCAGCAGACCAGGAACGAGCAGCAAACGAGAATACAGCTCTCCTTTGGAGTTGAAGTACGTCGGATCGTAGAGATCGAACCAATGAGAGAGCAGCAGGACGAAGACGGTGACGGCGACAATCTTGTAATACCCGTACTCGAAATTCAGCACCAGGTAGCTGTCTTCGCGATACTGCAGCATCGTGCCCAGCAGAAACGAGGCCCAAACCAGCAGCCCTTCCCCCAGCACCAGGATCAGGGACCGTACCGAATAATGCACATTGAAGAGACGAATCAATTGTGTCTCCCAGATCCTCGTTGGTGGATGCTTCCCTTCAGTCGTGCTCGGCGTTCGAAGAAATCGTCAGCCTTCCTCACTGCGACCCTGCGATGGTCGAGGGTTGCGTTGCTTGCGGGCTTTGCATATTTTCTGGTGGATTCTCAATCTCTCGATGCCGGGAATTCCCGCGGTCCAATCGAATCGGGAAGCTTCTCCAATTAATACTGATCAATGCCAGGTGCACATCGCTTCCGCAGCCCGAAGAAGCAGAACAAGCAGAGGTGACGGTGTTGTGGCTGAATTGGTAACTGGCCACGAAATTCAAGCGCCGCGCGAGACTATGTTGCACAGCGAAACCGGCAAACCAGTATTCGTAGGAGTTTCCGAGTAGCCCGGACACTTGATTTCCGACTTCGTTGCTGAGTCTCACGAAACCGCCTGAAAAATTGGTTGACCATGCCCGCCATATCCCGCGCGTCACGGAGGCCGAAAAAATATCGCTGTTAGCTCCCGCAAACACGCCAGAGCCGCTGGTAAGCAAATGTTCGTAATTGAGACCAAGTGCTCCGTTTCGCAGACCGTAGCCCAAAGATGCGTCTGCCGAAAAACCAGTTTGGTGCGAGGTCACGACAACCGGAATTTGAACCGGTCCAAGCGTAACTACCTCAGGAGTATGGGCGGTTATGAATTGCGGGCCGGCTCCGAGTGAAATTGTCGTCCGCACCGAGAGCGAATGTTCATAGTTCACCTGCACTGTATTCGCATCAGTTGTCCCGCTACCGGGAAATGAAAAATACTGGTAGCCATAAAACGCTGAGATTCCGGTTCGGGGCGTGACCGTATAACTGTAACCTGCCAATCCGGAGATTTGCTGGCTGTCGATGGAGCCGCCACCAAAATAAGTTGTGATCGCATCAGCACCAGCGAATGTAATCGAAGAGCGCCCGGTCAATTGATGAGTAAGCTGTGCTAGCGCGACATTGCTGAAATGTTCAACCCCATTGATCCCAGAAAAATTGTTGAACCCAAAAAAATCGTTTGCGCCGGAGGAACCACCCAGCCCCAACGTATATGAGCCGGCTCCGCCGAATGCGCTAGATCCGAAACTGCCCCCGGGAAAATAGTTGGGTGAGTCTTGCAAGTTTAGTTTCGTTCTCGGCCAAGAAATGGTTTCCGACACCGTCAGCTGCTGTACCGACTTGATGGTCCAGGGTGTGCCCGAGTCGCGGAAGAAATAGGCTCCGCCCTTGTAGCTGATGGAGGTTTCGAAGCGACGGACTTTTTTTCGCAGATCAAGAACGCCGTAAAGACGCGTAACCGAATAAGCTTCAAACGGGTTTGGAGCGCTTGCAGGAATGATTTCCGCACTTTCTCCTAGGTTGATTCCCGCAATCAAGTAGTTGCGTTTCGCTTCTAGCTCGGACGGCGCAGCTTCACTCATCCTCATCGGGTTACCCGTCATCTGTGACGCGATCTGCGGATTAGCCGTAGGTGTTGGTTGGCCTTGCTCTCCGGAATCGGGTGACTGCTGCCCGCTTGCCGTCTGACTGTCGATCTGCTGATCAGCCGTCAGCGTCGCTTGGCCTTGCTCCCCGGTTTCGAGCGACTGCTGCCCACTTGCCGTCTGACTGTCGATCTGCTGATCAGCCGTCAGCGTCGCTTGGCCTTGCTCCCCGGTTTCGAGCGACTGCTGCCCACTTGTCGTCTGACTGTCGATCTGCTGATCAGCCGTCAGCGTCGCTTGGCCTTGCTCCCCAGTATCGAGCGCGTGCTCCCCGACTGCTCTCTGAGAGTCGATCGGCGGATCAGATGCGAGCGTCGATTGGTCTTGCTCTCCGGAATCGGGAGGCGGCTGTCCGGTCGTCACTTGAGCGTCGATAGGCGGATCGGCCATGGATGTTGTCGAGTCGTCTTGATCCCTCGAATCAGCAGTCGGCAGTCCGTTCCTCACATGCGCACAACCCGTCGCAAGGGTGATCGCCAAGACCACAACTGTCCAGATGCACTTTACCCTCATCCTATTCTCCATGGTGCACCGGGAAGCGACTCAACGGCGAGCAGAGCTTTGTTCAGAGTATTCATTGTGGCGTGCTGGGGACAAGGAAAAGCTTGGCTAGGCCATAAATTCATCAAAAATTAATTTCCAGTCGATACAGCCTGCTGGCCCAAGGATTTAAGATGAACGCTCAACCGGGGCCGTTTTAGGGAGCTAACTAGATTGGCCGCGGGAAGCGCACTTTGAGGGGGGTGCTGAGCCTGTGGTGTGCGCCAATTCTGCTCCTGGGAAACAAGAAGACGAGAACGCTGACGCTGTTCTTGGCCTCAATGTGGACAGGCCCGGTGCCGTTCCAGCCCAAGCCATTCGACGCGCCAGCATATCAGGCGGAAGCGAAGTTGGTATCCTCGGCCTAATCGTGGTAACAGCGATTCTTAGCTTAAGCGCTTATTTCATCGTGAGATATCTGTTGTAGTGGGCATGCCGTCTGGCGCCTAACCGATCCGTTGCGCGGCCTTGACCGTAATGTGGGCGCGTGGGAATCTTGAAGCCACCTGAATTCATCGAAAATTAACTTCTGGGTCACGCGGCTTTGTGGCGAATACATTAACATCCGGTACAACTCAAGACCTTAGATGTATCGTACCGTCGGCGAGGCCTAACCGGCAACGGCGAGAGGCCATTACCCAAAGAGGAGATACCAGACCGATGTCTGCCGCTCTAGCATTTCCAGTCTCCAGCCAGTTGTTTCCGCTAGAGATGTGGCGTTCCCGCCTTCACGCGCTTGCCGAGCAATACCGCGAGAACCTGCCCTGCTCTCATCTGTTGCTTGAAAATTTTCTTGAGCGCGAAGTAGCTCTAACTATGGCGAAGGAATTTCCTCGCCTTGGCGGCGATGCCTGGACCCAATACAAGCACATCAACGAAAACAAGCTGGGCCTGCCCAAACGGGAGCTTTTCCCGCCGATGCTAGGAGCTGTCACGGACGAACTAAATTCACCGGAGTTCGTCGAATGGCTTTCGGCTCTGACCGGGATTCCCGACCTCCTTGCCGATCCTTCCCTCGACGGCGGAGGCTTACACCAGTCGGAGCGCGGAGGGTATCTGAATGTGCATACGGATTTCTCCACTCACCATGTGAACCTGAGCTGGCACCGGCGGGTGAACTTGATCCTATATTTGAATCCTAGCTGGGACAAGCAGTGGGGAGGCGCGATTGAACTGTGGGAGAGGTCCACGGCAGGAAAGACGACGCGCTGTGGTGCCAAGTATCCTCCATACTTGAATAACGCTCTCATCTTTACGACAGACGAGAGATCGTTGCATGGCTTTCCCGACCCTCTGACTTGTCCAGGAGGCGAGTCGCGCAAGAGTCTGGCCTTGTACTACTACACGCTTGAGCCCCCGGAGCGGTCCATGACGTGTTCCACCGACTATTACGCGCGCCCTCAGGATGGGGGGGAAAGCCGCGATGATCTGGCTGGACAAGCAAGCACTTGATCTCTATTCTCGGGCCAAGGCGCGGTTCGGGTTCTCCGATAAACTTGCCAGCAAAGTACTTGGATTTCTATGGGGAAAGTAGCAGAGGCGATCGAAGGCGAAGCTCCTGGCACAGAAGACACCGCGACTCCAGTCGAATCCAAGTTAGACTCGTGGCTTCATGCCCGCGCAGGCCGAATTGTTGCTGTGCTGGCCGTTCTAGCCGCGATTCGGATTTTGATTCTCTGCGCCGCGTTTCCCCTTGCGAACACCATTGATGAGCGATATCACCTCGTCACGATTCAGATGTACGCTCGAGGTAATTGGCCAGGCAGGGAACTGCCACGTCCGGATCCCGAGTCTACGAGGAACCTGTTGCTTTATTGGTCTCCCGAATATGGCCTCACATCTCAACAGATGGCGCAAGATGGCATAGCCGGCCCACTTTGGGGATTATCTTCGGAGGAGCGGAAATTAGCCTTGGCGCGGGATTACTATCGGGCGAAGCTCGCACAATGGCTTGCTCGACCGAACTACGAGGCCCAGTCGGCACCCTTATACTATGTGGTTGCTGCCGCCTGGTATAAGCTGGGGGTAGCTCTGGGCATGCGAGATTGGGTGCTGGATTATTGGCCAAGATTTCTCAATCCAATTGCTTACACCCTGCTGGTTTGGCTCTCCTACTCTTTCGTTCGTAGGGCGTACCCCGACCGTTCATTTCTGCACCTCGCTGTCCCCGCCCTGATCACCGTCTTTCCGCAGGACGTCTTTTACGGAATGAATCGAGACGTTTTCTCGGCTCCGTTAGCCGCCTCTGTGCTCGTCGCGACGACGTTTGCGGTCGCTACTAAGCCGAGTCGCGAACGATACCTGATTCTCTGTTCCTTTCTTACCGGGCTGGCGTTCGTTTCGAGTGTTGCCAATTGCGTATTGTATGGTCCTCTCGCTGTAGTTCTGTGGATATGGCAGCGTCAGTCGATGGAACCACCGAGTCGGAAGGCCTCGGTTTTGAGTGCCAGTCTGTTTGCCTCCGGGATTCTTCCATGCCTATGGATGCTGCGCAATTACGTGGTGATGAGAGATCTAACCGGCGGGAAAGCGAAGGCACATGAACTCGGTTGGACCGTAAAGCCCATGAGGGAAATCCTCCACAATCCTCTTTTCTCGCTGCATGGCTTGCATTACTTTGCAATGGAACTTACGCAAAGGTTCTGGCGCGGAGAGTACGTCTGGCACACGCTTGAGATGAAATCCTCCCTCGCCGACAGATTTTATCTGCTTTCTTCGGCAGTTTTGCTGCTGGTCTCCTTACTAGGATTCTGGGGGCGGCGAAGGAGGATGTCACCACTTAGCAGGCTCGCGGCGTTTAATGCCACGTTTCTCGTGGTTAGCTCTGTTCTGTTTATCGTTGCGATCTCAGTGCCCTTTGATTACCGCGACTGTGCTTATCCGTCCCGGGCGATCCCATTTACCACCTCAGGCCGCATCGTTTCCGGAGCGATACTCCCGTTTTTGCTTCTGTACTCAATCGGCTTGGAGCGAGTCACAAGCGTATTCCGCAAATGGGTTCCGCCCACGGTCGTGCTCGCCTGCGTCCTTTTGTTCATAACTGTTTCGGAGATTCGCGTCAGGGGCGTAGTCTTTTCCAGTCCGTATAATTTCTTTGCCCTTTCCTCATGGGTCCGATAGCCAAAGGCAATCGATGGGATTGCGATCAAGACGGCCGACAACGACGGCCGAGAGCCCAGGCATCGCCCAGCCTTGCCAGATGAATGACTCGAATCAGAGCACGGCCCTCTGGCCATTGGCCATTGTCGTTCTGTTCGCCTGTGTCGTGAACCTCCCCTGCCTGATTTGGGGCCTGCAGTTTGGCGACGATCACAACCTTCATGTCACCTATCTTCACTTTTTCGATGCGCAACTTCGGGCGGGCGAACTTTATCCGCATTGGATTAGTGGACTAAACTTCGGAGCGGGCAGTCCCATCTTCTTCGTGCAGTATCCATTGCCGTACTATGTTGCGGCCGGTCTACGGTGGGTTTTCCACCTTTCGGCGATCCCTGTCGGCGAGGCGCACGCTCTGGGACTGTTCGTATTCTTTACCGGTATCGTCGCCGGCGTGTCTTCCTGGCTGTGGTGTCGCGCGCTGGCAAACCCCGTCGCAGCTGCAGTGGCGTCAGCCGCGTACCTGACAATGCCGTATGTCTACTGGTGCGACGTTTATCATAGAGCTGCCATCGGAGAATACAGTGCCCTGGCATGGGTTCCACTGGCGTTATTCTTTGCCCACCGAATCGATACGCGACCGCGGCTTGCGATTGCAGGAATGGCATCAGCCTTTGCCGCGGTCATATTGTCCAATCTTTTCACGGCTGTTCTGTTTGCGCCATTTCTGGTTCTGTATGCGATCTGTCGCGTCTCTCGACCAAAGATGTGGATGGCAGCAGCAATTGTTGCCTTCGCGCTGGCGCTCGGAGTGGGCATCTCAGGTGCCTATTTCCTGCCTATGAATGCCCACCGTACATTCTTCAGTCTGACGAAGTTGGTCAAGCTGGGACCCGGTATTTTTTTTTATAGAGATCATTTATTTCCATTCGGCGAAACGCTTTTTCCCAGTTCGTCATTCTCGTTGCGAATCGTTGACCTGATTAGTGAGGGCCTTGGGATCGCGACGGCTGCTGTCTTGGTTGTCCGTTGGCGACGGTCGCAGACGAACAGGTTTCTTGCTTCGCTTGCGATCGTTTGCATTTTGTTGACCTGCGCTGCTCCATTGTTTCATTGGGTTGGGTTCGTCCCGCATCCGGAACTGGCGATCTTCCGCGTCATCGATGTTCGTAGCCGGATATTCCTAGTCACTCTGTTCACTCTGGAAGCGGCACTGCTCTCTTTCGCCTGTTTGCGAACCTATGCGGAGCCTCTGCCGAAGTTTCTCTTAGCCGCTTGTCTCGCATGCTATTTTCTATCAACGCGCTGGAGCGAAGGGATCTGGCAGCACGCCTCCTTCTTGTGGAATATACAGTTTCCCTGGCGCCTTAGCGGGCTGCTCTCCATATTCGCGGTAGGCCTGTTCGGCTTGGCGCTTGGAGACCTGTGGGACTCTCCCCGTCCGCGCAAGAAAATGTTGCTCGCCTTTGCTGTACTGTGGCTTGCCATCGGGATCAGTAGTTACGTTGCCTTGGACATCCGCGGGTATCTCGCTCGGCCTTTTTCCACAGAGATCAAGCGAAAAGTCGAAACGGCGTATCCCGTTTACGCGAACATCTCGCAGTTGCCAACGCCAAACGAACTCGGCCCAAATGACGGGTTTACCGATCAGGTGTTGCTGCTGGCGGGCGAAGGGACGGCGAGACTCGATCCCGTTACTCCAAGGCACCTTCGACTAGAAGCGGATTGCCCTCGAGCCTGCACGCTGCTTTTGAAGCTGGCGTACTATCCCTTTTGGCGGGCCTACGAAGCCTCGAACAAGCCGGTTCCGTTGCAGCCTTCCAAGCGTGCGGGGCTCACCGAGCTTTCACTGGGTCCTGGCGCTCATGTTGTGGACTTGGAACTGCCGTTTGGACGCCCGGAAATTTGGGGCGCCTGGTTGAGCTTTCTTTCCCTGGCAGTTGCGGCATTTCTTTTCCTCGGAGGCCGCAAACAAAACGGATCTCAACCCTAAGCGCGGATCAATCGATCGATTCGCTCCTGAGTCGCCTCGGTCAGCGGATTGCGTTCGAAGCCTAAGGATTACAGCGCGCCGGGTAGACGATTGTATCTTCTGCCACCCTCGCGGGGACAGAACCCAACTGCTGGATATACCGCTCGTATTCCGGCACTCGTTGATTGGTGAATTTGGGACGTAAGCGGGGCGCATCCTGAAAAACGACCATATCCGATTTGCTCATCGCGGCGAAATCGTCTTGGATCGGGACGCCCGACATAGCATGGTACGCCAATGTGCGAATCGAAGCTTCGGACGATGACAACTCCGAAGCCAGATTCAACAAGAACACATTCAGCGATGGGCTGTCGGTCGCGAGCAGGATGTCTTTCGCATTGCATCGAGCAGCCTGGGTTAAAACTGCCTGGGCGCTGGCAAGGCTCTGCTGATAAGGCCGATTTCGCATGGGCACCACAGCCGCAGCGAGACCTAGAAAGACGAGACCAGCGATAAGCCCAGCTAGTGGAGAGGAGATTGAATCCTCTTTATAAGAGAGGAGCAACGCTACCAAGAACGGTAAGCCCACGATTACAGGGAATGCAAACCGAATTTCCCTATTAGAGGACGCGAGCACAATGATGCCGTAACCAATCGTGATCAGCGACGCGATGAAATCCGCTTGAAGGAGGCTAGGCCGCTTTTCCACCACAAGATAGACGCTTGCGGCTGCCAGCAGCACTAAAGAAAGTATCAAGCCGGGCGATTCAAGAATAGTGTCGGCAAGGAATCGATGCAGCGGAACACGGTAGAAGTCCGCGAGCCCTCCAAAGGACGCCGCCTTCCCCTCGGCGAAGGCAGCTCGCCCGTAGCGCAGAAAATAAATCGCGACTGGCGCTGTTGCGCAAACAAACGCGACAAGCCACGCCAACGTGCTCCGAATTCCGTCGTAATAGAACCTTATGAAAAGCAGCAAGGGAACAATAAGCCCGACAAAGTAAAAGAAACTTACTTTCGTGAGCGCCCCCAGAGAAAATATCGAAGCACACAGGATGCCGCGCAGCACAGCACCTCTGATCGATGGGCAGGGCGTCCTCGCTTCAAAGGGAATGAGGAGCACGGCGGCTAGCGTTGCCCACGCAAAGAGGTTGTCCGATAGAAATCGGGTTGCGAGATCGTGCATGTGGTTCGCGTGCACTCCCGCCTGGTAGGGGCCTAGCGAGGCACCCACGCAAACGCTGGCAATGACAAGGAAGAGCGGCTTTACTCCGATACGCAGCAACAGATAGAGAGACACAGCTGCCAAGAGCGCAGTCACCGCAGCGAGTGTGACAAAGCAATCGCCTGCGGCGTTGCGGGATGCCAAGGGTCCCCAAGGCAAACCCAAGAACGTCATGGCCGGGGTATGCCAACTCACCATCGCTGCGCCGAGTCCATGCACATCTCCAGACCAAAACGCGCGGTTGACCGTGATGGCTCGCAACAAGTAGTCGGAATCGTCCCAGCTGAATTCGTATGGCTTGTAACTAATAAAGATCGGTGCCACGCAAAGAGCAAAGCTTGCCGCCGCAACGAACCACGCCGCCTTACCTACAGTCTTACTCTCCATATGCTCCCCTCGGTTGCCGAGACGGTGATCACTAGAACATCCATCGAACATCAAAAAATCGGGACTCCGTCTCCCTCGTTGCCCTCGGGGCAGAAGCTGTGCGCCGGGCCCATTCTTCCAAAATATTCGAGTGCGGAATTAAAATCTCGCAGATCCCATGCTTTCCTCCTGCGAAAATCATAGACCTTCAAATTCCCGTACAAGTAATACCTGTAGCGCCCGTAAATGCTCGTTTCAATACCGTCTTCATGCACCAGGAGTCGAGAATTGACCACGTCCCCCCGCAGGCTCGGGTCGCGGTACCGCATCTGCAAAGCACCGCCCATGTCTTGATGACCCTCAAAGACAATCCCGGGTCCGATATAGGGACAGACTCCGTCCACAAGGATCGCGCTATTCGGTAGCACAGTTGGAATGTCATGTTGTAGGGAATTCAAGACCAATTCTTGCCGTTCCGCCGCTGCCGCCCAGAAAGATCCGATGGTGCTTGTCGCCAGCAATTCGACGCTGCACAATAAGGCGATCAGCAGCGATGCGACGAACCCTCGGTGAAGCGCGACCCGGCGGCCTAGCCAGATCGACGCTCCTGAAAAGATGAACGCCATTCCCAACGAAATTCCAATTGACGTGCGGTTCTCAAACCCGGTCGCCGTAAACCCTGTTGTTCCTTTGGTAACAACGAACATCGTTAGGGCAGAGGCGAAAATCAGGAGGCCAAACGCAACTAGTCGACGCGCTTGATTTTGATTTGTTTCGGTAGTGCCGTTACTGCTTTGCAGGCGCAAGAAATAAAAGAAGACAAATGCTCCAAACACGAACGCCAGGGCGTCCAGCGACGGATTTCCGTAGTAGAGGATGACTTTCGCCGCAACAATCGGGAGCCGAAGTCCGAGTTTGTAGAAATGGACCAGAATCGCTTGCATTACGACGTAACGAACGCTGGCAAGTTCATGAAGTCGCGTCGTCGTCCGCATCTTGAAGAGAACTACCGAAATCAACGCCCCCGCGTTCGTTGCTATCAGCAGCGCGAGGAAGCGTGCCCGAAGGCGCTCGCTCACAGGCTTCCGGCGCTGGAAAGCCAACATCACCAACAGGTTCACTGCAAATAGCGGCAGAAGCATCTCATACAGAAGATTGCTGATAAGGATTGCCGCCACGCTAACGATGGTCCAGCCTGCGGCGAGCGTTGACTTCGACCCGGCTTTGAGCAGGGCATAGAGATGGAGAAAAAAGAACGCGGTGCTTAGCCCTATCATGAACGTGCATGGCACAAATCTGGCGGATGAATAGTTCGGAAGCAACACAAGAATGAGAGGAACGGTTAGGGCGATGACGCGTTGTCGCAATACCAAACGCAACGACAAGTAGAAGAGCAGAATCGAAGCGAAGATCACAACCGAGTTCACTACTTGATAACCGATGGGGTGGGCCCCAAACAGCCGAAACAACACCGCCATATAGAGATCCATAGCAGGGCGGCTACGGGTGTGCGGCAATGAGTAGAGCCTGCGGAAACAATCTGCAATCGTTGTATCGTGATGGCTTAGAAAACGACCGAGGTTACCCAAATCGTCGGCATAGAACCCCAGGCGCTGAATGTTCAGCATCACGGGTAGCAGCGTCGCGACGAACAAGACGGCGCAGTCGCCGGCGGTCCCCGCGCTTTTCAAACCGGAAGTCCGCTGCTGAAAGACCGGGGAAGGCTCCTCGCTTTCGGAGCACTTATCTTCCATATTCGAGTCCTGGCGACTCAATCGCACGTCGTCCTCTCTCAGCATCTGGATCAGTCCGTTTATTGATTTGCCTGCGTCGAATCTGCTAAACCGCTCTCCGGAATGTGATATAGAAGAATTGTCTTGCCGACATGAGCGACCGGACGATACTTCTCGAGCCACGAAAGCGCATCGTGGGGGTAATCTTCATTCGGTGAACCGCGCCCGTTTTGATAAATTCGAAATGAACCCGTTTTCAACGCTCGTAGGCTGACCGCGACCCAGCCCGTAACCGGCTTCCGTGCTGGCAGGATATCAAGTGCAGGAAGATCGATCAGTGCGAGGTCCGCACTGGTGCAGAGACCTACGCCGACGCGCGTCACGCCACGGGCTCGCAACTCACGGCTTAATCGCAAGACATCTTGTCCGCAATCCAAATCGCAACCCTTAACCAGCGCCTCGCTCGGATCGGCCGGCGCGAGCTCGTTAAAATATGCGAGGAAGTCATTCTGCGCTCGGATGCTTGCTAGGGCTTGCCACGCTAGTAGCAGACATAGAGCCAGCCGTCCCCACAGAGGTCTCATACGAGGGATTCGCCATAGCAGTGCTGCGCCCCAGCTCGCCAGCACGGAAAGAAGCGGCAATACCACGAGCACGTGTCGAGTGCCAACTCTTAGCGTCACAAACAGGGTGGCAATGAAAATCGCAGCTACAGCGACTGCGGGCATCAAGGTTGACCACCGGCCTAGACGACCCAATCCAATGGCATACACAAGACCGAGGACGGCCAATATGGAAAACGGGAGCGGTGTCTTCAGCGCAACCGCCAAGGGGAAAAAATACCACCAGCCGCCAGATCTTGCCTGCCCTAACAGATAGCTCTCGGGCTCGAGCTTGTTCTTAAGTCGGGCAACTTCCACTCCTCGGACCAAATCGGGAGCAGGGATGACAGGATTGGCCAATAAGATTTTCTGGAAGACACTCGCAGTTCCGCCAAGAGAATGTTGTGGCGAAAGTGCGGGTATCGGGGACACGCCCAGTGCTTCCTTGAGGTGTCCTACCGAAAACGCATAGCTGCCCCAAAGCAACACTAGGGCGATACACGCTGCCGCAACCAAGTGCACTGCTAACCTTATTCGAGATTTTTCACCCGCAACTGCCGTGTTCTGGTTGCGCATGAACGATAGTCTTACCAAAAGCATGGCCGTGCATGCCAAGGGCAAGAACAAGAAGGATGTGAATTTTGAGGAGAGAGCCAGTCCAGCGCTGATCCCCAGGAGAACAGCAGAGGCGCCGGTCGGTTTCTTGAGCCAGACAGCAAACGCAAAAATGCAGGCAAACTGCGTGCACATGGTCGGCGAGTCGGTATAAGCAAGGCCGGAAAATGCCAAAACGCTGGGCAGCGTGAGGAATAAGAACGTAGCAATGCATCCCGCAAATCTCCCGACCTCTTGACTTGCCCAGAAAAATACCAACACTGCAGCGAGACAGAGGAAAGGAAGAACACCGATGCGGGCCAGAAAGAGATTACGCGTGTAGTGTCCCCCGTCGGACAGAATCGCGTTTCCCAGTTCCGTGCAATAGCCCTGCAGGCTGGCTTCTTGTGCCAGTAATTTGGGCGAGCGCTCTCCAACTATGTAAAGCGGCAGAGCGATAGCGTAACGAGCCAGAGGTGGATGAATGGCATCCAACGTGTAGTCCTGCTGATCCAGCCATTTGATCCCCGCGGCCACATGGCAAGGCTCATCGAAGCCCTGTGGCACAGTCTCATCGACCACTCCGATCCGCACGATCGCCACCAGAATGAGTAGCGCAACTGCCACGCTGGGAATTATGTCGACTATCGATTTGCGAGCCAGCATCTCACCTCAATGAACACTTGTGTGCAATTAGCTTGGAAAACACTTGCGGTAAGTTTTCGAGAGATCCCAGCCTGAGATTGGATATCTCAACCTCTTCGCGCGATATGAAGATCAACGGCGGAACCTGCGACTACGTGCAGGCGAGATGGACGGATTTGACGGATCAGGTTCCGGGTGCGCCACTTCCCCTTCCTCCCATGAGCTCAAATGAGTGCAAAATTCTTATCTTACCCGGTTGGAAAGGTATAAACGTATGACCCGGGAATGAAATTCATGTTAAATTCTTCCCGCCGTCGATCCGTGCTTCCTCAAACCGGAGTCGCGTCGTTATGGACAGTCAAACGCAAGTTTTGAGCTGCACTCGCCCAAGGGGTCCATTGTGAAGCTGCGAAACAAGGCGAGCAAGCTAGAATCTTCCATCGGACAAGATCTTGGTCAATATTCACGGAAAATTCATCATTCTGTCGCATTTTGTTAACGGAGGCTGCCTAGCCTTGTCTGCTGGTTTGGATTCTTGACCAGGAGAGATCCTAAAACCCATGAGAACGACGGGAGTGGTTTCACTGATGTGTGTGATGATGTTGACCGCTTGTGGGGGCGGCAGCAGTAACTCCGCCCAGCAGGCGGGAGCTCTTTCTGGGAATTGGCAAATGACGTTGCAGAACACCACTTCCAGTTCCACAGAGACGCAGTCCGGATTTCTTCTGCAATCGGGAAACACATTGACTGGTGGTTTTCTTCTCTCCGGCCAAACAACTTCCAGCCAGACAAGCTGCGCGGGAGTTGGTTCGGCCGTGGGTCAATTGACCGGCTCCAACCTCGCCATGACAGTGAGCCCGGCCGGACAAACAGTGAATCTGACGGGGGTCTCCACGAACAACTTCACGTCCATGAGTGGCAGTTACTCGGTTCTGGCTACCGGCTGCGGGCAGACCGGTGTGGGGACGTGGACTGCAACCCAGGTAAAGCCGCTCAACGGAAATTTTCTGGCGACGTTTACTTCCACCTATACGGGCGGTCTTGCGTTTCAGTTTATAGGCACGGTTACTCAAGGGACGAACACCGGCGAAAGCACTGCCACTCTTTCCGGAACCATGACATCGACTAATTCGCCATGTTTCAACAGCGCCTCGATTGCGGGCGTAATCAGCGGAACCTCGCTGGTTTTCAACGTGCTTACAGCCCAAGGGGTCGCGCTTGGAAAATATACCGGAACGATGTCGACCGATGCTACATCGATAACCGGGCCCTATCGATTCTTGAATGCCTCCGACCCGAATGTGCTAGCTGGATGTGGAGGCGGAGACGGTGGGAATGCAACGTTTACGATTCAACCGTCCACAGCGACTTAGCGAATTTGAGGAAGTACATTTTCCTTTCACCCGCGGCGCAGGTGCGATTTGTGAAGCGTCAAGTCGTGAGAGGCTTATCTGAGTAGGGCATAACCTAAGGACATTTCGTGCCGCACACAGAAGTTGGTTTTACCGAGAGGTGTGGAGAACCATTGGCTGAAGCCATGTTGGAGAAGGCTTTGAGATTGTTGACGCTAACCTTGCTGTTCTGCTTGGCGATGGCCACTTTGTCATGCGGCGGTGGTAATTCTCCGGCCGCCGCCGCTTCCGCGCTATCCGGCAATTGGGAGTTCACTCTGCTCAGGCACTCCAACACCCAGCCCTTTACGTTGGCCGGATTCCTGCTGCAATCAGGCAGCACCGTCAATGGCAGTCTCACGTTGAGTTCTGGTGCGATTGTTGGTTGTCAGGGAGTTGGGCCGGCTACAGGGACGTTCGATGGGCAGAATCTTCAACTTACCGTCGGTCAGTTCGGGCAAGATTTCACCCTGACCGCAAACTTGCCATCGGGGAGTGCTTCCAACTCGACAATCGCTGGGCAATTCTCGACTTTAGCGGGTGGGTGCATCGGTTTCGCATCAACAGGAACCTGGACCGCGGTTCGCATCCAGCCCCTGACGGGTCCTTTTCACGGAAGCTTCGTCCTCGGGACCGGCTTGTCCGCTACCACCATCGACGTGACCGGAACCCTGACGCAAGGATCCAATGTCGGGGCTAGCAACGCTTCTCTCTCCGGAACCGTCAATGAGACCAACAACAACTTGTTCTGCTCATATCTCAGCAACGTGACCACGACCGGACTCATCGGCGGCTCTACGGCGAATCTGCTGTTCTTCAATACTGAAGGTTCTCAGATTGGGCAAATTACCGGCGCAACGGTTGCTCTCGATGGAACCTCGTTGACCAGCGACAGTGGCCTTTTGCTCAATCAGATTTCCCCCGCCTGTCCTGCGCAAACAGGGTCCGTCATGTTGACTTTCCCTTAGCCTGATAGTGCCTTGGCGCGAATTCTTATAGCGTAGAGTCATCGTGTGGCCACGAGTAGGGGCCAGTAAGTTGATCGAAAGAGTGGGCATTCGCCCGCGAACGTAACTAGATGGAAACTGTAACCGTAAGTCACTCTTGGTCCATTTGGCCAGTAAAGCTGGCGATCGTGGCCCTGTCTCTGTGTGCAACCTTGGCCACCGCATGAGACTTAGTCACCGGTTATCAACCTCGGAGAATGCGCCGCGCGTCGAACTGGGCGGGGCGGCCGCAACACTTGACCCACGAACGGTGCGGTTCAAGTTATCGAAGAGACAAATCTACGCGATTCTTACAATCATTCTCGTCATCGCGGCGGGCTTACGGCTCTGGGCAATCACGACCGTCCCACCGGCGCTCTTTTTGGACGAAGCCGCCGATGGCGCCAACGCGGTCCAAGCCTGGGAGACGGGCGATTTTAAAGTCTTTTATCCAGAAGATCACGGCCGAGAGGGATTGTACATCAACGTCGCGTCGGTTTTTATTCACTTCTTAGGGTGCAAGGCATGGCCTTTACGGTTACCGGCAGCCATCTTCGGCATCTTGACTGTGGCGGGTATCTACGCGTTGACAGCCGAACTTATCTCTCAACCTGCGGGGCTGGCGGCGGCATTTTTCCTGGCCACAAGCTACTGGCATTTGAATTTTTCGCGCATTGCCTTTCGCGGAATCGGGGCGCCCCTGTTCCTAGTTTGGGCCCTGTACCTCTTATTGTTGGCGTTCCGGCGGCTTCGCGCGGGACGTGAATCTGCGGTCTTGGCCGTATTCGCCGGTTTGATCTATGGTGCGGGCTTTTACACATACATTGCCTACCGCATAACCCCCGTCTTAGTAATTTTGGTGCTAGGCTTCCTCTTCGCGGAAGCGGTGCAAGGCGGGTGGATGCAGGGCTATTGCATCACCTCCGGTCTGTTCGCCATCGTCGCAGCCGCAGCTGTTTATCCCCTGGCAGCCTATTCCTTGAGTCATCAGGCGATGGTCACAGCACGGACGACCAAACTATCCGTTTTCCAGAGCTCTAATCCGGCGTATCTGATTGCAAAGAATATTTGGAAGACGGTAGGAATGCTGTATTGGAAGGGCGATTCAATTTGGCGGCACAACTACGCGGGGCGTCCTGAGGTTTTCTGGCCCGTCGCGCTGCTGATGACCCTAGGAACAGCCGTTGCCATTCGGAAGATCTTCGCACGGTCATCCCCGGCGATTTTGCTGCCTCCAGTTCTTCTGATCGTGTGGATCGCCCTCGGAGCCGTCCCAGCAGTTCTTTCGAACGATGCTGTCCCGCATGCCCTACGATCGATCCTCATGCTGCCCCCCGTAGCTATTCTTGCGGCAATTGGAGTCACTGAAAGTTTTTCCGCCGTTCCGCGAAGCATCCCCACCGCGATATTGACAATAGCAGTCATCGCTTTTGCCGGTACGCTTGTGGCTGAGACAAGTCATGAATATTTTGATCTTTGGGCCAAGGATCCCCGGACTCCAGAGTGGTTCGATGGGAAAAATGCTCTCGTAGCCGCCCGAATTAATTCGCTCCCGAGGGAGAAGGCGAAAGTGGTGGCGATCGAGGGTCCAAGTAAGGCAGCTGACTCCTTTTTCCTGCCGCTGATCTCGTTACGATTCCTCACCAAGAGCGTTACATTGAAGCAGCAAAGCGAATCCAACATCCGTTACTATACGCCGCTCACCTTCCCCTTTCCCCTTCCACCAGATCCAGAGGCCGGCGACTTCTGCGCGAAGGTGCAAGCCGCCATGCCGGAAGCGGTTGTTGTATGTCTGGGAATGTAAAACAGGAACCGTTCACGACAATCTCCTCCTGTATCACCGCACTTGAAAGTTTGGTTTAGGGCTTGATTTCATCCCCATGGACCCCGCCTGCTGGCGCAGGTCGCGCCGCATTGACGACTTTGGTCCCCTGGGTGGCGAGCGCCGGAACCAACTGCTCTTTAAGCCAATCGAACATCTCTCCGTCTTTTCCCTCGCTCTCCATAAACTCCTTAGGGTTTGCATAGTGAACCAGTTTCGCATTTGGAGCTGCAGCAGCCTCCATGCGCAACCGCGCCGGTTGAGGCGTGACCTTATCGGTATCCAAGTATTGCACTCTCATTCGCTGGGTCTTTAACTGAGGCAAATAGTTGACGGGATCCAGATTTTCGACCTTCTTCAAGAACTCCGGTTTCAGATAGGCGGTTCGCTCATCTTCAATTTGAATGAACTTCGTGTACTTTATCCAGTCGGACCAGTCTCCCCAGGGATCGAATAGATCCAGCGCCTTAATCCGCGGATCCACGGACGCCGCCAGGATCGCGATGCTCGCACCTGATCCATCCCCAAACATTCCCACTCGCGTCATGTCGAGATCGCCGCGCTTGTCAAGATAGTTCAGAATCAATTGCACATCGTGGACCGAAGTCACAAGGGCTTCTTGCAACTCGCTGACGAACCACTCCTTCATGGGCCGGTCATGAAAACGCGGTCCCGTCAAAGCCGAAACAAATCCGACGGCAGCGAACCCGTTCTTGGTGGCCGCCTTGGCGAACTCATCACCTCGAAAGCGATCCGTCTCCGAAGGAAAGCTATAAAGGTACAAAATCACCGGCGGGTTCTTCACCCCTTTCGGCTTCACCACATAGAGGTCAATGATGTCCCAGGGCCGCCAGGTCAGTTGCACAAAGTCGCGGGTAAACTCCGGAAACTGGGACACCATGGGAGGCACGGGATCGGCATATTCGATGTTGCTGGGAATTTTCAGCGTGTTCCAGTCTTCGTACAACCCCGGCGTGACTTTGCCATCTTTGCCCTCGGGCATTGGACTGGTATATCCCTGATCGTGGGCGCCGGCGCCATCGGGGTTCGCGTTTTTGCTTGGGGCGATGCTGTTATCTGTTTCGTTGCCTGCGCGGGGCGTGGCTGGACCGGATGCACTTCCACTTTGAGTTGATGCTGCCCCGGCCGCAGGGGCAGGGGCCGACGATGAGGATTGTCCCCAAACGCTCAAGGAGGACGCCGCTAGGAGCGCGAATAAGAAGATGAGGGCTTTGCAGGATGCGACGACCAATTTCATACGAATCTGTTCTCCGTGTTCGAATACCCCAGTCTTGAATAACCCTGATTTTGGATAATGATGGAATCGAATAACGGGTTTGCGTGACGACGAACTGCGAATAAGCCGCGACCCGAACTGACCGCTTAGCGCGATCCGAACCCAAAAAGAGGCAGGTCCCGAACTGGCGACCCGCCTCATTAGTTTTTACCACGGTTCGTGGTTCGTCTCAAGGCTGCCTTACTGCGAGCAGCCCATGTTGGCGGTTCCCTGAGCTGCGGCTGTAACGGTTTTGACCATACCCGTCACGGCTGGTTCATACCTCACCTTGATCTGGCCGTCGTACAAGATGCGGGTGACTTGGAATGTTCCGTTATCGTTGTTGTTTGTGCCTGTAAAGCCAGTTACGGACACCGACAGACCGCCGCCGACGTTTAGGGCGTTGTTCGCGGGCGGGTTGCAGGTTCCAACGGTATTACCGCAGTTTACGCCGGGCGTTGCAACCGTGGTTGTGCCCGAACTTGCCGAGTTAAGGAAGCTAGAGATGCACGGTTGCCCAGTGAAACCAGCGCCACTACCCGGACCGCACACTCCGGTGAGAGGAACCTGCCCAGAGGAGGACAGTGCAGTGTAGTTCAGCTTCATCTTTGTGTAGTTGGTACCGCCCACGGTGGACGGGTTCGTGCCGAAAGCACCCGTGATGGCCATCTTATCGGGCGCAGCGGCCGGAATGATGCAACCGCCGGCATCGCCGCCCGCTTCAGGGCTGCCACCGGTTCCATTCGCCTGGTCGGCGTTGAGTCCGTTCGGGAAAATGGAGAACGCGGGTGTGATGTGCTGGTTCGGGTACTGGTTGTTGGCTACTCCTACGCTCGACTGAAAGGCGTAGTGGGAACGGATATAGCTCGCGTCGCCGTAGGGCTGGTTCCAGACGACACCGAGGCTGCCGTCGTTGAAGGGCAGGAAGTCGGCCACGCTTGTGTTGCTGTTGGTGTGAACGTCATCCTGAGCAGCGGCGATCACAGCCTCTGTACCCAGTGGATCGTTGGCGTACGTGCAATGACCCGCACCATACATCGGCGCGTCGGCGGCATTCGTATCGCATAGGGCGCGCAGAAGCGACCATACTCGATAAGTACCGTCACGCAGGTGCGGGAAGGATTTTCCGTTCGTCCAGACGTCAGTGGTTTCGCAGCCTGAGCCAACGGTACCATCGAGGGACGCGTTGCAAACTGGCAACTGACCCTGCTCAGCACCGCCCGAAGCGGGTTGTCCCGGATCGCCGCCAGCGTAACTGTTGAAGATGGGATCAACTCCATCGAATTGGAGATAACCATAGTTTGAATTTGCCAGGGGATTGACGTTGCCGAAGCTGAAGAAGGCATAGCCGATGCTGTCCTGCACGCAGCCAACTCCGGTAAAGCCAGTAGCGCATACGGCGGAGGACTTTCCAACCTCTTCGCCCGAGCCGACAGAACGATAGCGCTTACCCAAGCCAGATCCGCCATTGGTGGTGCAAGGCGTGCCCGGAGGATTTGCAGCTTGCGGACCACCCAGGGGATTAACCGGGGCGTTGCCGGCGACGGCGACGAGTTTCGCTTCCTGTGAGGTAGTGACATTCACGTTAGAGTTGCTCACGGAGGAGCCACCAACTGTGGCCAAGTTGCCGCCGTAAGTGCGAAACGCGCCGAACTCAGTCGTGTTCTCGGTACCGGAAAGACTTTCGCGGAGGATCGGGTTGACAGCAAAATCCGCCAGGCCTGTCGGGAGCCCATGCGTAAACGGTCCAACACCCGGAGGGTAGTTGCCGAGGGCTGGGCCTGATCCGCTGCAGTTGTCGCCGCCGAACAACAGTCCAATCGGGCTTTGTGTGTAAACGTAAGGGTTGGCGAGACTGGCGTTGTCAACCGCATTGTTGTACCAGGGTTTGCCGCTGCCAGGAACGATATATCCAAGGCCATTCGCATCCCTGCGATTAACGACGAATACGATCGGCGATTCTCCCACCGCGAGCACCGTGATGGTGTTCGGAACCGCGGCGTTGGTGAAGGGATCGTTTGTTCCGGGCAGTCCGAAAGAGACGGGTGTGGCGAAGGTTTGAGTAAAGGCGCTCGCAATCGAAGCACCGATGAGAGTGTTCGGGCCGCCGCCGTAGCCTAAGCCGTTCCATGGAGACAGCGTGGAAACAGCGTTGTCGCGTTCGGTAGCATACTTGCCGTCTTCTGGACGGATGTCGGTCATGCCCGTGTTAAGGATAGAGTTGTTGATGGCGTTCCAAACGTCGGCCGGTATGCTTGCGGCGTCGCAGGTCGTAGGTCCGCCGCAGGCTCCAGTAGCATCACCATGTTGCAATAGCACGGCAGGCAAGAGATTGCCCGCCGGGTCTCCACCGTTCGTGGTGTTGCCGGCAATAACTGTCGTCGCCTGGCCCAGGAAGGTGCGGATCCCGACCGTGGAGTCCACCTGATCGTAGAACCAAACATCGGTAGCGTTCGTGCCGTTGCAGTCCGCCTGCGGCCCCAGTGCAGTTACAGGGCATACCCAGGTGGTCCAGAAGGTCGCCGTTTCAACGGGGATGGCGTGGTTACGGCCATCGACGATTCCAACGCAGGGCGTTCCGGGCTCGATGCTGTCTGCACAGCTGCCCTTGATACTGAAGTGGTGAATCGCGCAGCCTCCCACCACATTGATTCCCGTCGAACATTGCGGAGCCCTGATAGTTACGTCATTGATAGTGGATGCACCGAATTGTTGAAACATGCCGGAAGAGCCCGAGGCCGCATAATGAAGGCACGGGTGCCCAGGGGTCGCCGGACAGGCGGATTGAGCGTTAGCCATCGGAACCATGGACATCCCGGCGAGGACGGCCAAGGCTACGAACAGCAATTTCATCCTTGTCATCTGTAAATCTCCTTTTCGGAAGTTGAGATAGTGCGTTGGTTGGGGACCTATCCCGTTGCGGCACCACAGTCACCGAAACCCTGCAGGCCAGGAACATAGCGAACTGGCGGTGAGATTACCGAGGTAACTATCCACTAAGCGTGTGATGGCAGCGTGACCGGAGTGTTAAACTCCCATGAATTTTTGGCTACAAGAAAGGACGAGCTGTGGAAAAGCGAGATGAAATTTTCAAATGCGACGCAGCGGAAAGACGACGATCGAACCGGAGTGACGTCCCGTACAGATGGCTTGCAAGCAATTGAAAATCCGGCGCTCGTAACCTAATTTTAACCCTGCCGTAATCGCGTTGTAACACTTCGACCCTAGACTGTCCTACTCTCGCTTGGCGCGTTGCTCCGAGACTCGCAGCTTTCCTTGGACATCCGGCACTCAACGAAATAGTTTGCCCGACCACCCGGGACAGTTCCTGTCTTTCCGAATGGAGGTAAATTTGTGAGGTCGCGACCGGTAGTGTTGGGTTTATGTGTGCTCATACTAAGTTCGGCCGTAAGTTTACTTGCACAAAATGGAGCGGGGCCAGCTGCACAGTCTGCCAGCAAGGCAGCCCTAACTGGAACCGTAAGTGATCAAGCGGGAAAGGGCGTAGCCGGCGCGGTCGTGACCGCGGACAATGGAGCAGGATTTACTCAGAACGCGACTAGCGACGGCGAAGGTTTATACGCCACCGAGCTTCCGGCCGGGTCGTACACAGTTTCCGTCGTCGCCAACGGCGCACAGATTTTTCACTCCAGCGTGACGCTGAGTCCCGGCCAGGTGTTAACGCTGGGAGTAGGCGGCGCCTTAGTTTCCCAATCAATCGTCAGCCAACCAACAACTGCAAGTGCGCCAACCGAGGCGGCCAGTGGTACTTCGACCCCCGGGCTCAAGGCAGCCATCACCGGCACAGTGAGCGATCAGACCGGAGCGCCCGTCGCGAGTGCAACCGTCACGGTCGACAATCGAGCCGGCCTCACGGATAGCGCAACCACCGATGGTCAAGGTTTGTACGCGATGGAGTTAGCGGCAGGATCGTACAACATCTCCGTGGTAGCCAGCGGCCTGAAAATTTTCCAGGGGAACGTAGTCTTAAGCCCGGGTCAGGTTCTCACGATGGGTGTCTCGGGTGCGTTGGTTGCGCAGTCAACGGGTGCGCAGACGGCGAGCGCCGCGCCAACTGCGCCAGCCCAGATCGCCGGTGCTGCGGTTCCGGTGCTGGCGGCCCCGGCACAACAGGCTGCCCCTGGTGCAACTCCGCAGACCAACGCCGCAGGCAGCACCACCGGCGCGGTTGAAGGCAATGTGACCGATCAGACAGGTGCGGTCCTGGTGGGCGCAACGGTAAAGGTCGCCAACGCTTCTGGAGTGGTGGCAACCACTGTGTCGGATGACAAGGGCAACTATTCAGTGAAAGGATTGCCTCCGGGCCCATACACCATCACAGTTACGCAGCCGGGATTCAAGGACTTCGTGACCGATCACCTTACCGTCTCTGCAGGGCTTCCTCTTCCGCTGGATGTTGGACTTGAACCTGCAGGAGAGAAAACAGAAGTCAACGTCACGGGCTCGACAGTCGGTAAAGTCGAAACTGAAACTGCAGAGGTATCTGGGACGATCACGCAGAAGGAAGTGACCACGCTCGGCCTAAACGGCCGCAATTTCACTCAACTGATTGCCTTGACGCCCGGTGTTAGCAACCAGACAGGGCAAGACGAGGCCAAGGTTGGCGTCGTCGGCAGCGTAAAGTACAGCGTAAACGGAGGCCGGGTTGAGTACAACACCTTCGAGGTGGACGGCAGCGACGTGTTGAATGCCGGGCTGAATGGCGCTGAGAGCACGCTCGTCGTGTATCCAAGCTTGGACGCTATTCAGGAAGTCAAGGTGCTCACCTCGAATTACGGAGCGATGTATGGACGAACGGCATCAGGCACGGTTCTGGTCACCACCAAGAGCGGCGGCGCGAAGTGGCACGGCGACGGCTACGAATTTATTCGCAATGAAGCTTTCAACGCGCGCAACTATTTTGATCAGACCGTGAAAGCGCCGAAATACCGAAGAAATGATTTCGGATTCACTATTGGCGGTCCCATCAAGAAAGACAAGACTTTCATTTTCTGGTCAGAAGAAGTTCGTATTGAAGATTCACCCAGCGATCAACATCCTGACTTCAATCACGGCGTGCCTACTTTGGCAGAGCGCAATGGGGACTTCAGTGACGTTTGTCCGGCGCCGGGTGTCAACAATGGGGAGTTCCTCCGTTCCGAATGGCCGGACTGTCCGGCCCAGCTTACTAGTGGAGGTGTCGGCTTCGAATCGGCGTTTCCGCAGAACAACATTTTTTTCGCGGCGTCGGGTTACGGTCAGAGCAATGCTTCGAAGGCTCTTTTAAGCGCCAATCTCATTCCCCTGCCGAATTCCTCTACCGGCTGCAATTCGACCATCGGATCTTGCTATGACGTGGTTATTTCTGAACCCACCAATTGGCGGGAAGAATTAGGCCGACTCGACCAGAACCTCGGCTCAAATATTTCCCTCTCCCTCCGTGGGATCTATGACCATTGGAGCACAACGGTCCCTGTCCCCCAGTGGCCGTTGGACAATAATGCCAACAGCTTTCCCACTGTGCAGAACAAGTTTGTGGGCCCGGGAGTCAGTTTAGTGGCTCACATGACCCAAACCATCAGTCCCACGCTTGTGAATGAGTTGGAAGCTAGTTTCACGAATTCACACATAACCCTCAACAATGTAAACGGCCCCGGGGGCGCAAATTACGCTCGTCCGGCTGCCCTTGGGATGCCAGGAGGGCCATGCCTTCCCACCGTCACTTCGAACGGAACCCTGCCGGACTGCCCTATGGGGGCGATCTTCAACAACGGCTTTGGCGGAAAGGTTCCGGGCATCATCGTAGGAGGAAATAATCAGGAGTACGGAGGGAGCGGATTTACAGCGGATCCCTCCTACATGCCCTGGGTCCACACCAACCCCACTTACAGCTTCCGCGATAACCTGAGCATGTCGATTCGAAATCACACGCTGCAAATGGGCATTCAGGCGATTTTTGCCCAACGAAATGAAATCAATGGAGCGACAGGCGCGGCCAGCGGCGACATACAAGGTTTGTTGACCTTCAGCAATGTCAATGGCGGCTTGGCGAATACTGGGAATGCCTTTGCCAATCTTCTCTACTACTTTTCTCAACGTAACGACGGCCTCTTTGAAGCTATCCAGAGTTACTCGCAAGACGCTCAACAATACAGATATTACAATCGCTATAGTATTGGGGAACCTTACATTCAAGACGACTGGAAGGTCACTCCGCGCTTAACGTTGAATCTTGGGGCGCGATTTAGCCTTTTCGGCCTTTGGAATGAGAAATACCATCGAGCTTATAATTGGACGCCTTCGGCATTTAACCCGGCCGTGGCAGCTCAGATTAGTGTGGATCCGTCTACGGGCCGCCTGCTCAGCGTGCCGCAAGGGACACCGATCCTGGTTAATCAAACGACCCCGGATCCTCGCACCCTCAACGGAATCGTCCAGTGCGGCGTGAACGGCGTGCCTAATGGCTGCATGTCGGGTCACGTGTTCAATCCGGCCCCGCGCATCGGCGTGGCTTGGGATCCACGAGGTGATGGTAAGACTTCCATTCGAGCCGGCTATGGCATCTTTTTCGAACACGGCACAGGAGAAGAGGCGAACACGGGATCCTTGGAGGGCAATGCACCCCTGGTGTTGAGTATGACGCAACATACTCCAATCAACTATGGCTGCATCGGAGGCTCCTCGTTCGGACTGGATCCGGTGTGTACAAGCGCTCTGCCCGGGGGCCCAGGAGCGTATCCTCTGAACGTTACCTCGATTCCGACGAAGGCAGTCTGGTCCTACGCGCAACAATGGAGTCTCGGCGTCCAGCGCCAACTATCGGATTCATGGATTGGCACGGTCGGGTACGTGGGCAGCAAGGGAACCCATCTGACGGTGGAACGTCAGCTCAACCAACTAAAGCCGCTCCCGGCTAACCAGAACCCGTATGGTCCCAACGAGCCGATTATTCCGCAGGTCCCGGGCTTCGTCGCGGGGCAGGCGGGGGCGGGCGACTGTACTAATTATTCGGGTTACCAGCCAGGGGTTCCCCCGACTTTCTTCTTGCTGAACGGCGCGGTGATCCCCCAGAGCGACCCGGCCTATTACAACCTGGTGGCTGCTTGCGAAGGCGTAAACAGCATTCTTTATAATCCGACTCCCGATGTGAATACCCTGCGTCCCTATCCTGGCCTGGGTCAGATTTTCGCTTTGCAAAACGTAGCCGACTCAACCTACAATGCCTTCCAAACTACCTTACGCCGAACCAAAGGACCTCTCACAATCGGCGTCTCGTACACCTACAGCCATTCGATTGATGATTCTTCCGACCGCTCTGACGCGACCTTCGTGAATTCGTATGATCTCGCCTCCAACAAGGCGAGCTCGAATTTCGACGAGCGGCACTTGCTGAATGTCAGTTACATCTACACGCTGCCGAATCTGAGTGGAGCCTTCCAGGGTTGGACAGCTGGCCGAACCGGAGAGCCCACGGGAGACAGCCAGGATCGACCGTCGACCTCCACGCCCTCACACCTTCTGCGCGTGCTGGGTGACGGCTGGCAGATTTCCGGCATCACTATTTTCCAGTCGGGCACCCCTTACAGCGTGATCAATGAAGCTGGCGCCGGAGTTTCGGTCCTTGACAATGCTGGGGCGGCGAATGGCGTTGGCGCTGGCTCGTATCCCGATGTGAACCCCCACCCAGGACCGGCGCCGAATGAGCTAGGCAACACAACAAGCTTTGGACCCCTGTTGGGAAATCCGAATCTGTTCGTGGCACCCCGAGGGCTCACGTTTGGAAATGCCGGCCGCAACTTTCTAAACAATCCTCACCGAACGAACTTTGACATGAGCTTGTTGAAGCACTTCCAGATAACCGAGAACAGCATTCTTGAATTCCGTGCAGAGGCGTTTAACATCTTCAACCATACCCAGTTCCGGATTTACAACTCCGACCTGGGCAACACGGGCAGCAATAGCATTAGTTGCTATGCTGGCCCCAACTATAGCGCCGGCTTTCAGGGCGTGAACTCGTACGGCCTCCCAAGCGGTGCAGACTGCGTAACGGGCAATTCCTTTCTGCACCCTGTGGACGCGCACCGCCCCAGGACATTGCAATTTGGGTTGAAGTACAGTTTTTAGAAACCAAAGGGCCGGAAGGTTTTAAGGGTTCAGGCCGCGTTTCGGTATTCTGCCGACGACTGGAATAAACAACCCGTATCCTTTGCAACTGCATAGCTGTGCAAGGCGCATATCTGGTCGCGCGGCGTTTCGAATTCAAACGGATTAAGTTGCAATTGCCGATTCACTTTCTCCACATACGCAAGACGGGTGGAACCGCGATCATTGAAGCTCTCCGTCCCGTCGCCGATAGCTGCGGGATTGTCCTGCACGGCCACGCGACGAGACTGAGCGACGTTCCGCGTGACCATCAGGTGGTCTTCTTCGTGCGGCATCCTCTCCCACGATTTGTGAGCGGCTTCTGGAGCCGCCTGCGGCGTGGGCTTCCACGTCATCACTATGAATGGAACGAAACAGAAGTAGAGGCATTCCGCTATTTCGAAAAAGCCAACGATCTGGCTGAAGCCCTGTCGGACACCGACCGAGAGGCGGCCATGCGCGCGCGCAAGGCGATGCAGGGCATCTCCCATGTCAAGAACACTTACAAGGACTGGTTTTCTGGAGAACAGGAACTGGACGACAGGTTGGATTCGATCGCACTGGTTGGGCTTCAGGAAAAGCTCAGCTCGGATTTCGAACAGCTGAAAAGGCTATTGAAACTGCCGGACACATTATCCTTGCCCGCGGACGATGCCCTTGCTCACCGGACCCCGCCAGAGTTCGATCGCCGGCTGAGCCCTCTCGCAGTGCAGAACCTGTCCCTGTGGTATGCGGAAGATATTCGATTCTACGAGCATTGCGTGCGAATCCGTTCTAACCGCGGCTTGTAGCCCGCAAATTGAGAGTCCTGACACTGACGATGGGATATTCTCTGGGTTGGGACGGTCTCATGGGGGTCGCCGCAAACCTCATTCATCGGAGGAACCTTACATAATGGCCAGTCTGTATGTGCTGGGCGCCCGACAAAGAGATCTGTTCCTAAGGCACGAGGAGGAATGGAATCTCTATGAGGCTGCTCTGATACTGCAGCTCGATCTTGAGACCGGTGCCGTTCGCACGTGCGTCGAGTACGAGACTCCGCCGGAGGCGCGGGCCAATGAGAACTCCTCCTGTGTCTTCAAGAGCGCTACCCTGGTTGGGGATATCCTCTACGCCTGCACTTCAACCGAGGTACTGATCTTCAAGGTGCCTGAATTTCAGAGAATCGGTTACATCTCACTGCCTTGTTTCAATGATGTCCACCACGTGACGCCTACATCTGACGGCGATCTGCTGGCTGCTGTCACCGGACTGGATATGGTCGTCAAGTTCAGCCGTGAAGGCGAACTGCTTGCGGAATGGAGCGTTTTGTCAGAAGCGCCCTGGTCGCGATTCTCGAAGAACACAGACTATCGGAAAGTCGAGACTACCAAGCCTCACAAATCGCATCCAAATTTCGTTTTCGAATTGAACGGCGAGATCTGGGCAACGCGATTCCGTCAGCGAGATGCTGTCTGCTTGAACGATTCGGGGCGACGGATCGACATCGGCGTCCAGCCACCCCATGATGGCTTGCCCTTTGGCGAGGCGATCTACTTTACGTCGGTGGACGGAAAGGTGATCATCGCCAACGCTCGCTCTCTGCAGGTGGAGAAGACCATCGACCTGGCACAAATCGACGGCCAAGAGGACTTGCTCGGCTGGTGTCGCGGTTTGCTCCCGCTCGATGAGAGAAGAGTTTGGGTTGGTTTCACTCGGATTCGGAAGACTCGCTTCCGCGAGAATATTCTCTGGGTAAAAAGAGTGTTTCGGGAAGGCATGCGCGAAAAGCCCACACACATTACCCTCTATGACATTGTGAACATGCGGCGCATCCAGGAGTTCGACCTGGAAGCACACGGCATGAACATCATCTTCAGCATATTTCCCGCGGTTCCTCCCAGACCGCTGGAGCCAGCCGACCTCCAAGCGTCGTAGTTAAAAGCTTCCCTGATCGCGCTAAATCACCCTACGATCGTGTGTTTCGCAGGCGCAGCGATCTGAGGAGCCTTGTCTGGTAGTACTCCGCACCATCCAGTTCCTTGCAGAAAGAGAGCGAATCGGAACGGCCGCTGACACCGATGCGCGGTAATTCGTAAGGATTTGTCCCAAGAGCGGCCATTCCGAAGTCCGACACCACTGAGCCCTCATATCCTGCGTCCTTGACCTGCTGCAGTTGACTGGGCCGGTAATCACCAAGTTTCCCATTGGGAAAGCAAAAGGACCGAACCTGTCGACCCATGGCTTCTTCAATCTGAGAACGAGAAATCGTGAGCTCTCGCCAGGACTCTTCGTCGGTGAGGCTAGCCAGGATGGGATGGGTCATAGTGTGCGAGCCGATCTCCACCAAACCGGAATCGGCCATCTCGCGCAATTCGTTCCAAGAGCACGACGCATACTTCAGTGGAGCTTCTTCTGGAATACACACATCCATTTTTGTAGCGAGGTCCGCGATAGACTTGGTACGATCTTCGGGTCGCAATCGATTGAGGCTTGCAAATAGGGTCTCGATCTTGCTTGCACAGAGTTCGGGCGGCCGCGAAGTCTGCTCGCTGAGCCAGAGAACCTTGTCAGTCCACACCCAGTCCTCACGCTGAATAAAAGAACTGACCACAAAAAACGTGGCTGGGATCCCGAACTCCTTAAGAAGAGGAAAGAGAAATTCATAGCAATTCCTGCGGCCATCATCGATGGTGAGCGCAACGGTTAGTCGGTCCAGTGGCCTGCCGGTCTTTAGACGTTCGAACAGACAAGCCAGTGGAATGACATGAAAATGGTCGCGCAGATACGTCAGTTGCTCTCTGAGAGCTGTGGGATTGACCGCGTCACTGTCGATTTCGCCCGAGCCGGAAAAGTTGTGATACATGAGGATTCTGGCCATTCTTCCGGACGCGACACGAGCGAGTGCAAACACGCCGCAGTTCCTCATGAGCCCGAGGACAATCCTTTTCATAGGTACGTTGAAGATGTCCGTTGAAGCAGGCACATCTGTCGAGAGCCTAGCAGAATCCCATGCTGCTCGGCTTCGATCTCTTTTGTGGAATGCTATCGCGGTCCACGGCCCGATCACACTCTATAATGCCCGAGGCAGTTACCGGCGCATAGACCGACGGGGCATCATTTCGTGATTCTTGGGTTCGGCGGGAGCGATAAGGGGTTTTGCGGTGGATAACGAAGCGTCCTTCCAGGGTCGTCTCACCAGGAGCATTGCGGCAATTGCCAAAAAGCTGTTGCCAGAAATGGTAGTTCGGGAGATGCGGCAGTATCGCGCCTGCGAGACGGACGAACGCCGGCTTTATCTTAGAATGTGGATCTCGAATTGCTTTGGATTCACTAATCCAAAAGTCGCGCGAGTGCCAAAGTCTGCTCAATCGTTTCTCTTTGTCTGCTTTGGGAACATAATGCGCAGTCCAATGTGTGAAGCTCTCCTGAATAGGGAAATCGCCAACATTGGCGCCTCTCACATCACAGTGGCGTCGGCGGGGCTCAATGCCGTCCCAGGAAGGCCGGCACATCCATGGGCGATCACTGCGGCGAGGGAAGTCGGCATTTCGCTGGAAGATCATCGCGCCCGATTGTTGACTTCGGAAATGATTGACCAAGCAGATGCAATTTTTGTCATGGACTATCAGAATCAGGTGCAAATTCTGTCGCGATGGGGCAATGCAAAGGGGAAGACGTTTCTTCTCAGCGCGTACGCGAGCGCGCACTACCGCCCGGTCGAAATCGTTGATCCCTATTATCTGGGATTACAAGGAACTCGGGACTGTTACGAAATTCTTGCTACGTGCGTCCGAAATCTTGTGCGAGGTCTTCGCAACGACGAGCAGATTCCAGTCTGACGACCTGCTCATAAATTTCTTACAACGGTTCGTAGGCGAGCCTCAATTCTGCGCCTCGGCTCTGGCAACCGCCGCCGCTGGCTGTGTGCAGTAAGGCTTACCGCAGTTTATGCCGAGCGATGGGCTGGTACTTGTGGTCGACTTTCCGGAGTTAACGGACGGAAATTTCGAAAAACAGCCTCTCCGGTGCGCGAGGCTGCACCGTCAATTTGCGCTAACGGATCGCGTGCTCTTCACGGTGGGCTTTTCACGCAGTCTTAACATTGGTTGCCTCAACGGCTGCTAGACTCTTGCTTGCTCCGGAAATCGCCACCCGCTATGCTTCACGGTTGTTCGGGCCCGCGAATTTCCACCTTACCCGTGCATGAAACAGAACCCGCTCTTGGAAGCGAAATCGGCCTTCCCACCTAAACCCGAGAGCTTGGCCGAACGACGGCCAAATCAGTCCGCAGCGCCCGAAACCCCGAGTGATCGGCATCTTCTCCGGAGCCTCCTCTGGAGCGCTGGGAGTGATTGGGGAACCCAAATCTTCACCTGGATGGGATTCCTGGTGGTCATGCGCCTGGTGACGCCGGCAGATTTTGGAATTGTCGCCATGGCCGGCATCCTGATGCCCTATTTTGGCCAATTGACCGGCCTCGGTCTGCCACGGTCCGTTGTCGTGATTCGCGAACTTACCGACGATCAACTGGCGCAAATGAACACCCTCAGCGTGCTTTCAGCAACGACGTTATTCTTGCTGGGAGTCCTGATCGCCAAACCCTTCGCGGCATTTTTCAAGACGCCGGCTCTTGCTCCGGTATTTATCGTGGCCTGCAGCGGCCTCATCATGAGCGCCCTCGTTGCTATACCCAATGCTGTGCTGGCCAAACAGATGCGCTTCCGATTGCTTTCCGTGCTCTCCATCACCTGCACGATGACCTCAGCGATCGCGACCTTGGTGATGGCGTGGCTAGGTTTCGGATACTGGGCATTGCTATTGGGGAATATGATTTCGGGCGTCATTCGACTGGTTGTGATCCTGAGAATTCGCCCTTTTCGATTCGCGTGGCCCCACCTCGGAGCGATTCGCGAACCACTCCGATTTGGCTGGCAGATATCTCTGGCGGTGCTGGCGATGAACTCCTATCAGCGCCTCGACAATTTTGTTGCGGGTAAGATGCTGGGGCCGGCAGCATTGGGTTTCTATGGCAACGCGTGGGAACTGGCCAACATCCCCATCGAGAAGGTCACATCTCTTGTCACCACCGTCATTCCAAGCTACCTGTCCGTCGTTCAGGATCAACCGGCTGAACTCCGTCGCTACCTGCGTGGTCTGACCGAAATGATTGCGCTGGCGACTTTTCCCGCAACCATCGGTCTGAGCCTGGTGGCAAATGAGTTCGTTCCAATTGTCTTTGGATCCAAATGGGACGGAATGATTCGCCCCTTGCAAGTACTTTCAGGCTATGCTGCCTTCCGCTCGATCATGGCGTTGCTGCCCAAGGTTTTGACGGCCGTCGGCAAGGTTCGTTACGTCATGTGGAACGAACTTGCGGCGCTGATTCTACTACCGGTCTCCTTCTACTACGGGAGTCACTGGGGCACAGTCGGAATTGCCTGGGCCTGGGTGGTGGCATATCCCTTCATCGTTCTGCCGCTGTACTACAAGACATTCCAGGCGATCGGCATGAAGACGAGTGAGTATTTTCGCGCTCTGCGCCCCGCCATCACCGGCACCATCGTGATGATCCCGGCGGTGGAGTGGGTGCGACACAGCCTTTCGCCGACTTGGCCTATGCTGCTACGTCTTTTTCTGGAAGTTACATCGGGTGCCCTTATCTATCTTGCTTTCTTATGGCTGTTTCACCGAGAACGAGTAGTGGCGATGATTGAACGCGCCAAGGATCTGCTGGCCAAAAAGACCACACTCGCCATGAAAACCGGTATGTGAGCCGAGTAACGAGTACCTGGGGATCCCTGCTTACTTGTGCTGCAGTTTCACAGAAGCCCGGTGCGCCGCTTTCAAGCGCGACAGTCGATTAGACTCGACGATGTCGCCCACGCTTTTGTAAGTCCGCAACTTGAGGTTGAACCGTCGATTCTTATCAAACGTGAACATCCATCTCAATCCGTTCGTTAGCAACTCCCGATAGAGCCAGCGAGGCGCGCCAAAGTAGAACACACCAAAGTCCGGCAGACCCGCCATTCTGGTGAGCGACACGCCATTGTAGTAGTACCACTCGAGAAAGTACTTCTTGGTTGTGCGCTGCGGATCGACGGGATGATGGACAATCGCGGTCGGGCAGTAAACGATCTTTTCCCCCGCGCGCATCAATCGTTCTCCGAATTCCCAATCTTCGCAAGTAATCGTATGGCGGCTGCCGTTTGGTCCCAGATCGAGCCGGAAGAGTCCGTATTTTGCGAAAACATTCTTGCGGAAAGCCGAGTTCGCGCCCAGTGGAGGAACGCGGATTTCCTTGAATTCATCTCCTGGTTCAAAATTGACGACCGCTTGTTGCCCTTCCATCTTCAGCCAGTCCGGCTTCGGGTGGTTCCACAAAGGTACAGTCCTGCCGGCGACGGCGGCACACTCAAAGCGCTCAAATGTGCGGGTCAGATTGGTCAGCCAGTCCGGATGTACAAGCACGTCATCGTCGGTGAAAGCGATAATCTCGCCCTTCGCTTCCCCGAGCGCCGCATTGAGAGCGATCGACTTCCCTTGCCTCTTCTCAAAAATATACCGGACCGGAAATTCTGCAGTTCTGGCGAACTTCTGGATCACCTCACGTGTATCGTCACTGGAGTTGTTATCAACAACGAGCAACTCCCACTTTAGATCGGTGGGGCACACGAGGCCTCTGAATGTTTCCAAAGTCGTCTGCAGGCTCGCCGCTCGGTTATAGGTTCCCAACACAACACTGACATCCATCGGTGAACATCTCCCTGGTTGAAGTCATCAGTCGTGAAAAGGTTCGAATTGGGTTCCCGGATACAGCGATATCCCTGAATAGCCAGAATTAGGAAGATCAGAATAACAAGAAAATTCGCCCGCTTTGGAGACCTTTTTTGCACTTCCGGTCGCGGCCAATCTGGATTTCGACCCTGCAGCACGTTTTGTCGCTTCGGGAAGGTAATGATCCCGGGTGTTGTTCTGACGGCATCGTCCACGTGCTAAGCTGTTGTTGACTGTGGGACTCAGCCACGTCGCATTCGACCACCGGTGCACACGGCAGGATTGGCTCCCCTGCAACGCTAGCGATCGCATGGGAAACAGGCGACGCGCGCACGTTCCGGATGCGAAACGTGGCGAATGCTCCATGCGTTCAGAGTCAGGGAAAACCGTCTCGAATGATCTATCCTCTACGAAAGCTGGCCGAGATCCGGGAAAGTTATGCCATGGCGAAAGACTTGCGTCTGGGATACGCCGACTCGTTCAAGTACATCGCATCCATAGGTGCGGATCAATGGCCAAGCCATCAGAGCGTAGTTGTCACCAAGGGTTCCAAAATACCTATTCGGTGGAATCGCATCGATGCATTCGTTGTGCACGAAGTGATGTGCGCGGGCTATCGTGTTCATTCGAGCCCACGTCGAATACTTGACTTGGGAGCTAACATTGGAGCCGCAGTCGCGTATTTTGCCCGATTTTGGCCGAAAGCTTCGATAGCCTGTGTAGAGCCGCAAGCTGAAAATGTGTCTGTTCTCAAGCACACCATCGCTCTCAATAGAGTTTGTGCAGAAATATTTCCCGCGGCTGTCGCTGTGGAGGACGGTGCGATTGAGTTCTTTGTCTCCACCGATCCGAGCAGCAGCAGCCTTCTGGGGAAGCCGGGATGGGAGAAGAGAAATGTGTCTGCGCTTTCCGTGCCTACTTTGATGCAGAAGATGGGCTGGGACAGTATCGATCTGCTGAAGATTGACATCGAAGGCTACGAAGCCGAGTTGTTTTCTCACAATGCCAACTGGCTCGCAAGTACCAGCGAGATTACTGGAGAGGCCCACCATGGGTATTCCAGCCATGCACTGGCGCAGGACCTCGGCCGCTACGGTTTCAACGTGGAAATTCTCTCGACAAATGAACAGAGCGGTATGCGGATTTTTCACGCATTCAAGAAAGAATGCTGACTGCAAGGCGAACCGGGTCTGGTGCCCCGATCAGTTTCGCATCTCGGGTTCGCTGGTTTGAATCGCCAACGCGGACGTGGTTTAACCGCTCTCGTCGGGCGACTTACTGAATGCGGGAACTGTCCGCCGTTGCAACGCGAGGTTAACTTTGTGCAAGAGTCGCCAGTAGGAGGGATGTAGCCGGGCCCGCAACCATTCCTTCGTCGCGAGGCTACGATGTGCACAATTTAGCAGGACACCTCCTTTACTCCATGAGCGAGCGAAGTGAACATCACGATAAGACCCGAAGTCGGGTTTCCACCGCGCCTTGTGCTCGTCGTTCCCCCCAAGGAAATCGTAGACTCGGATTCCTTCGGAGATCAGATGCTTCAGCACCTCTCCCCTGAGAAGGAAGCCAATTCTGTCGGAAGCATGCTCAGGATCGTAGCCCTCTTGCAAGGAATACACAGTATTTCCGTAACGCATCGCGAATTGGACGGCAGCGATCTTACCGTCCAGTTCCGCCGTCCGCAACTCTAACTGGCCCTTTGTCAGTAGCCGACGGCTCAGATCAATATAAAAGTTGCGCCGCGATGCATCCGCAAACGAACCGGGCTGCCCCGTGTTCTGCCAACGCAACTGGTGCAATCGAAAAAGTGCTTCCAGACAACTCGTCAACTCACTTTCCCCGGTGCAGCGATGGATTCGGACCGAATATTTCTTTTCCAGCCGCCGACCGTAATACATGAAGTTTCTTCTCTCTTTAGACGAGATTTGATCGAGGTACTCTTCCCACGTGGAAGGCAGCAAAACAGTCAGGCGACTGCGAGAGTGTTCGAAGCACGACCAGCCCGGCTGCTTAAGCGAGTCCGCCAGGCAGCTAGCGACTAACGACGCTATGGGCATGGTATTGAGTTGCGAAACATCCCACTGACTGCGCTGATCCTCCAGGTAGTGAAGAACCTTGTTGGCTAGAATTTCCTCGAATCCGGGCCGGACGGGAAAGTCGAGGTTGTCGGAATCTTCGCTGCCATCCCCCATAAAGCGAAGCATGCGCACCGGGACTGAGCCCCAATAAGTTTCAGTGGAGATCGAAAGTGGCGCTAGTCCCAGCAAGCGCGAAGTCGAGTCGAACAGTGCCAGCACCAACAGATTGCGCCCTTCTCCAAAGCTTTGCCACCAGGAAGTCAACCACTCCCAAGTACAAAAGATGCTAGCCGCGGGATATGCGGCAACTAGATCATCCCAAACCGGCTCCAGTTCCTGCAGATCCACCAAATTCTGATAGACCCTGAGGGTCAGCAGTCGCCTATCGTCTAGTACGGATGGCGCGTTTGGAACTACTCGTACCTGGGACGTTGTCAGGGAGGAGTCAGGCGAAGTTCTCGCTTCCAGTGCTTCTAGCCTGTGCGTGCGAGCAGCGTCTGACACGATATCAGTCCTCTCCCATGCGTGATTCGAGCATGGCGTCAGAATGCTCAATATCGCGGAGATAGTCCTCTACAGTACCTCGAGACCGAATCAAGAAATCCTGACCATTCTCAATCCATACTTCCGGAGGTGTCGCGTGACTCAGAAACCCAAGCGGGCTGGCAGCTCGCGCATAAGCCCCGGATTGGAAGATTCCGATCAGGTCACCAACTTCTGCCGGAGGCAACCGCACGGAACGCCCCAAAGTATCCAGGGGCGTGCACAGCGGACCGACAACGTCGACGGCCTCGGTTGCCGAAGCGTCGACCTTGTTCAGAAGGGCCATAGGAAAATTTCGCCTGATGACTTGGCCTAGGTTCCCCGAGGCCGCCAGATGGTGATTCATTCCTCCGTTGAGGATCAGGTACTTTTTACCGCGTGAGATCTTGATGTCGTTGATGCGCGCAACATACACTCCAGCCTCACCGACGAGGAAGCGGCCCGGCTCAACCACGAAGTTAGTCCGCGCAAAGCACTCTTCTTTTTCGATCTCCCTCATGAGCTCGTCAAGACCGTCGCTGAGTGAGGAGAGATCGAGTTCTGTATCTCCGGAAAAATATGGGATTCCCAAGCCTCCGCCGAAATCAAGGGTGCGGAGCGGAAGGCCAGAAACCGCGGCCGCTCGTCTGCCAATGTCCAGTCCTTTTCTATATTGCGCGAGCAGCAATTGGTAATCGAGGATCTGCGTTCCCACAAAGAGATGAATTCCGTGGAATTCGAGTTGCGCGTCGTTCGCAATGCGATGCAGGAGCGGTTCGAGCTGTTCTTCATCGACGCCAAAGGGCGCCGACTTGCCCCCCATCTGCATCGCACCTCCCTGCCCGTCTTCGTTTGGATTGACTCTCACGGCCACTCGCGTTCGTACGTTGATTTTCTTACTGATTGCGCTGATCCGTTCGATTTCGAGCTCGGATTCAGCATGGATTTCACCAATCCCCTGTGAAATCGCAAACTCCAGTTCTGCCTCCGTCTTCCCGGGGCCAGCAAACAAAATATCGTTCGCCGCACATTGAGCGTTTCGCGCTTGGTAAAGCTCGCCCGCAGAAGCAATTTCCAACCCGCATCCTTTATTCAGAAAGAACTTCAAGAATGCCGGATTCGGGTTCGCTTTCATCGAATAGCTGATTGAGAACCTTTTGGGCAGCGCGCCCCGCAACGCCGCGTACTTCTGCTCAACGATGTTCTGGTCATAGATGAAAATCGGAGTCCCATGCCGGGCAGCCAGAGAAGACACCGTCAGACCACCGATGAACAAATTACCCGCAGCATCGCATTTCCAGTATGAAGTGACAAAGCTGGGCAAGCTCATGCGAGGCCTTCTTTCCGCCGTAGTGCGGGATAGTCAATCTTGCCGCTGCTCGTTTTCGGCAACTCCTGCAGGACTTCGATGAATTTGGGCACCATGTGGCGTGGCATGCGCTCTTCACAAAAAAGCAGCACGGCATCGGGGTCGACCGCCTCCCCATCCTCGGGTACCACGAAGATCTTAACGACCTGTCCCGACATTTCGTCGGGGACCCCGATGGCGGCGGCGTGACGGATTCTTCCACTCTGAAAGACCACTTCTTCCACTTCCGTCGGACTGATCCGAATTCCGGAGGATTTGATCATCGCATCTCGGCGGCCGACGAAATAGAGAAATCCATCTTCGTCCATCTTTACCATGTCGCCGGAATAGCAGACTTTCTCGACGTCCCCCAGTTCCGACGGCAGCAGAGGATTGGGTTTCAATACACGGTCCGTCGCCTCGCGATTCCCCCAATATCCCATCGATACGGTCGGCCCGCGATGCACCAACTCGCCCACTTCCCCCGGTTTACATAATTTTCCATGTTCATTGAGAACCAAAACTTCTGTGTCCGGAATAGCCTTTCCCATCGACGTCGGTCGCCGCTCTAATTCTTCCGGCGAAAGATACGTCGAGCGGAAGGCTTCCGTCAATCCATACATCAACACCACACTGGTATTGGGAAGCGCCTTGCGCAGGATGGCCAGAACGTTCTGAGGCATCGCTCCGCCGGTATTGGTGATGTAGCGCAGCGCAGGGGGTGTGTTCTTATGCAGCGTAGAGTTTGGTTGAGCCAACAGACTCCATACTGTCGGCACACCCGCCAGACCTGTTATTCGCTCTTTGACGAGTGCGTCCACGATCTGCCTGGCGAAAACAAAATTAATGAGAACCAGTGCGGCGCTCTGTTGGAAGGTGGTCGTCAGCTGGTTCAATCCTGCATCGAAACTGAAGGGCAGGACAGCAAGAATGCGATCTGAGTCGCTAATCCCAAGATACGTCGAGACGATCGTCGCGCCCGCCATGAGATTGGCGTGACTCAGCATGACTCCTTTCGGTTTTCCCGTGGAACCCGAAGTGTAGAGAATCGCAGCCAGATCTTTTTCAATCCCCCAGTCCTGCAAAGGACTTTCCGCAGCCGAATTCGTCAGTGCATCGAAATCGTGCACCGGAAGAGCGGTCTTCACCGGCTCTCCCTCATCGGACACGATCACCAGAAAGCGTAGCGAGCGAACGTCATCGAAGGCAGGCAAAAGCGACTCAAGCTTCGATGAAGTCGTAATCAAAGCCGAAATGCCACAATCGCGCGCGATGTGAGCGACCTGATCGGGAAAGAGAATAGGATTGGCCGGAACGAAGACCCCGCCCGCCTGCGACACTCCAAAAATGGACACGACCTGGCTGATGCTGGCGTCCAGATAGATGCCAACGCGTTCCCCGCGCTGCAAACCGGCTGCTCTCAAACTCGCAGCCAACCCCGCGACACGCGCGCTGACCTGAGCATAGGTGAGGCGCTGATCTCCGTGAACCAGCGCCTCCTTGTCAGGATAGCGGGAACCGCTGGCGCGCAACATGTGATGAAATAAGAAGTCCATTGGCCCTGTACGTCTTAGGTATTTCTTACGACGGTTGATACTTCTGAAGCGGGCTGCTGCCCCAATCTCCCATCGACGGGATGAGGTCTCTTCGGCCGGGGCAATAGGCGCGCGACGGCAGGCTTGAGCCGAAATCGAATGGCATGGGCCAGCCGTCCCACCGGTCCCTTAAATATGAAGTGATGGTTGACCGGACGGGCCTCGCTCGTCCATTTCATCTTCCAGTCATCATTGGGACCTGTTATGTCAAAGATGCGAATGCTTCGCGCCGCGCAATCGCGTAGGATTTCACCAATAATCAGATGGCCCGGAGCAAACTCTTTGAAATTCTCATCGTAAGCTACCTTTGGTGAATAGCACCGATCCCGGTGTGTGAGCGAAAAGTGGGCCGCAATGAGATGCCCCTCCAGCTCAAGCATGTACAGGGAAAAGTAACCCAATCTTGCAGCGGATGCGGCGATCTCATCATAGAACTGGCGGGTTTCGGACCGGCAGGCAATCGCACTGCCTTCCTGTCCCTTCCAGCCACTCGCTTCCAACCCATAGAAGCGATCCAAGGCCTCGCGGTCGGCCGTGTCCAGGCGAGAGAATTTCACAGCACCTTGCCCCTCTAGCCGGTGCCGCGTTTGGCGCAGTTGGCTTCGCAGCTTGGAATTAGGGGGCATCTGCATCAGACCCTCAGAAGTGGAAGGGACGTGCACATAGGGATTCGGGAGTTCGGGTATTTGGATTGCCCGAAATCCGTTGGCGCGAGCAGCCGCTGCCAGTCGGCTAACCGTGCCACCCTCGGGTGTGTAAGCAAACTCCAACACATCCCAGCCACCAAGGCCCTCAAGGTAATCCCAGGTGACACGGATGGCGGCATCTCCCTCGGGCCCTGCACTTCGCACAAAATCGAAGCGTCCAGGATGAGCGTTCACAGGAGCTCGAAGCCTTCGAACGGGGACTCCGCCTAACATCGATGTCTCTTCCACCAGCGGCAGCAATAGGCAGAGACGGCCGTCGAGCCTGACCGTTATAAGCAGGAACCTTGCATGTGGAAGAAACGCGCGAGCATAAGCCCGAATCCACTCCGGGCGATAAAAAGGCTGATCGTCGGTAGCTTCACTACAGAGATCTCGCCACTCGTTCGCCAACTCGTCCACGATCTCCAGACGGCCTCGATGGTGGTGGACGACCAGTGACGAGGAAGAAACGTTGGTCATAACGCTGGCACGGGCGGCAGTCATGGAATTGAATTAAGAATTAAGCTGCAGGCAGCTTTACATACCGACTTCAACCTGCCCTATCGGCCATCGCAAGCCGGAATTCAACGCTCTACTACCCAGCCCGTCGGGTTTTGCGTAGGCCACAACGCGTACCGCTGTCTCGCGCCGCCGAAGTCCGACCTTCTCGAACAGCGGCCTCAAACTGCTGGTTTCAGAGCAGTACCCCTGCACGCAGTTCACGTTCTCTTGGCGACAAGACTGAATCATGGCTTCCAGCAATGCAATGCCGGCATCGGAAGAATCCTGTACGAACAGATCGCATATGGATGCTCTTCTCTCGCCGAATACAATGAAGGCGAGAAATCCCAACAGCTCCCCCGCTTTGCGAGCCACTAACACTCGAACCGCATGAACAGGATTCTTCCTATAACGCCAGTTCAGCAATTCGGCAGAACGACAAGCCCGGACTAACCCAGGACTCGAGATGAGTTTGTCGAGATGAGAAAACTCCTCACCGAACTCTCCATCAAACTTAGAGACGTCCACCCCCGGCACCGGTCGGAGGTTCGGCGTTCGTATCTTGAGGCCGACATTAGCGGTCGCAACTAAAGATCTCGACCACACGCTGTCTCCAAGCCTCTTCCCAAAAAACTCATCGCTGCGCAACAGAAGTGCGTAACGGACTACCTCGCAGTTGGCATGCATGCCCAACCGGACAAATGTCGACATCCCTCGATCATGCGGTGGACAGTCGTAGCAGAACGCGACATCCCCGCGGTTGGCCGGCTCAAAGGTCGCTCGTTGCAGCAGGACGGCCGGACCCAGGCTTCGATGAGTGGCATCCACCACAAACTCTGTGACCTGCCCGCAAAGGATCAACTTGCCATCGACGTACATTTGGCGCGGAATGACCGAAGCCATGGCCGAGGCCGCACCGCTGTTTCGGTCGTAGGCTATCCAAGACCAGCCGGGACCCGCCGGATTGTCTTCATGTCGCCATCGAAACTCCGCTCGCCCCTCCGAGATGTTTCTCTCCAAAAGCGCAATGAGTTCCTGCCGATCATCGCACAACGAGGCTGCCCTGATCGCTATCTCCACCCGGCCGAAACCTCGATCTGGCTGTGCATGCGGGGCTTTTATTTTAGATGGACGATGTGAAAGCAGTGTAAATTTCGTGTCAGCGGTGTCCGCCATGGCGCTTTTGAAACGCCACTTGTTTTGAGCGATCCTTCCCTTGAAAACGGCCGGAAGGCCGATCAACTCTTAATCCTGACGTGCTCGCGCGAAACGTCTGACGAGTGCGCCGGTGCTGTAGGAGGCGAAGTCTTTCAAGGCGGGTGAGAAAGCTGCAAGAGAGGGCATCGGGTCCGTAAGCGCAAACGTAGGGCTGAAAATCCGACGGCCAAAGTCCTCGGGAATATCCAGCAGATTGTCGGAGAGTTCCTTGCGGGCGGCTCTTGAACGGCGCGCGTCAACCAAAAGGAAGAACAACCGGTAAAGGTAACCAACAGTCCATCGCCACTTTCTGCCCGCGGCGTAGGTGCGCGGTATCGCGGGTTGTTCGCCGTGCGCCACCTGCCAGTGATACCAGGGAAAGTCTATCCCGACTGAGATCGGGAAAGAGATGCTGCCCCAGTAGCGGCCATTGACTTCCATTAAGACCGCGACGCCATCGGCGTTCACCTTAAATTCAACCATCGCGACTCCTTTCCACTGCAGAGAGCGCAGCAGAGCCAGCGATGACTCAACCAGGCCAGGGTCGGGTCGCTCCGCGACCGCGATAACCGAAAATCCCCCGGTATAGGGAAACTCTTTCAAGCGGCGATGCTGAAAAACCGCCAGGCAGTTTCCTTCGTGGATGAGCATTTCGACGCCAACACCGGCGCCCGCGCAATATTCCTGGAGCAACATTGGCGGCGTAAACTCTCGAGCGGCAGGGAATTTTAGCGCGACCTGTTCCGCAGTCGCGAAGATGTAGCTCTTAGTCTCTTCCGTACGCGTTTCTTTTTCCGCCGGTTTGAGTACCCAGGGAAAGGGAAAGCTCCCCGCCAAGCCGATCAATTGATCTGAATTCGAAATGAGGGCAGTATTCGGCACTCGAATCCCACATTTCTTAGCAATTTCCAGGGTCGAAGCCTTGTTCAGAACCCGACGTGTTACCTGCGGCGGCGGACACGCTATATGCAGCATGTCTTTGAAATCGTCATAGTGCTCCGTCATGGCCGTTAACGACTGATCATCTGCGGGAATCAGCATGTCATGGCCCGACTGTCGAATGAACTCGCCAAGTTGCTCTACAAATTCGGTTCGGGCCACATCGGGATGGGGGAGACGTCGAAACTGGCGAATCTCGCGAGATGGAATTCTCGGCGCCGAAGAAAAATCCGCGACATCGACCGGCACACCATTTCTATTGAGAGAACGCGCTATCGGAACGACGATCCGCGGTATCCAACCCAAGATAAGAACGGGACGTTTCAGACAGGATCCTCGTCGGCCACTGAACTCCAGACAAATCCAACCCGGCTTAACCAGCAGCGACCTTACCTTGACTGCTTTTTTGGTCCACCAAAGCCGCCATGCACTTTATATTTCCGAAGTTGGCCGGAGTTAGTTCGTCATCCTCAATCTTCATCGTGAACGTCTGCTCAAGAAATTCGACGACGTCCAGCACACCCAAAGAATCGATGATGCCCGATTCCAAGAGTGGAAGGTCATCACTCAGGCCTCGCTTCCTCGCTGCCGGAAATTTCTGCACCACAAAAGATCGAATACGCGTGCTGGTCGAGCTCCCTTCCTTCATTTAGCCTAGCTCCCCATGTTCTAGATAAAGTCAGCTTTCTGGACGAATGCCCTCACTCCCAAAAGCACTCCGAATTGTAAAAGGGATCTGTGAATCTAGCGTGAAATTTCAAGTGGCTGGCTGAACCCACCGGCTAAGAAAAACGAGTGACCGTATCCGGAGCAGGTTCGCAGAGGTGTTGGGATCGAGCGCAGTCTCGGCTCACTAAGCGCCAGCAGTCATGCCCTCCCTTTTCTTCAAGAACCTGTTCCGTAAGAACCGATTCGAAGGCAACTCGAAGAAACGATAACTGAATATGGCGCTTCCGAAGCAGAAAAAGATGCCCAAGAGAGATACAGCCACGGTCAGCGGCGTTAGGTGGACCAGAGAAAAGATCTCTCTATTGATCGCCTCGAGAATGTAGGGATGAAACAAATAGAGCGAGTAACTGGCGTCTCCGATCAGCAGCACGGCCAGGGGAACTCGTACCCTGCCCTCTAATGACAAGAAGGCGATGCAGATCGCAAGCGCTGGCACTCCGTGCAACAAGAACCCTGGAATTGTTCGCAAGAAATGTGAATGAGCAGTCAGAACCTTGATGTCCAGCAGTAGGGCGAAACTATAAGCCAGAACAGCCGCAACCGCCCAAATGGCAAGCGAACCTCGACTCAACCAGTCCTTATAGCGACTCCACAACAGGAATCCGCAGATCCCGAGGGCAAAAAGCAGGATAACGTTGTTCGAGTAGTACTGCAGCACTATCTGCTCTGGACGGAGAATCTGGCCCATGGATGCGATGGCTACCAGCATCAGGATCGCGAGGGGAGCGGCATTTTTGCGGCCGAAAGATAGAGCTATAGCAAACAGCAAATAAAAGAACATTTCGTATTGCAACGTCCATCCGAGAAACAGCACCGGATAGACGCCTCCGTCCTCCCGCACGTACGGCACGAATAACAATGATTTCAGCAAGTATTTTGGATTGGCCGACGTGGACGAAACCAAGTGGGGAGCAAGCGCAGCCAAGCAAAAAACTCCCAGTGTGCCGACCCAGTAGAGAGGAACCACTCGGAACAGCCGTCTCAGGAAGAAACCGTCGCCATCGAAATCTGCGATGTAACACACGATAAAGCCGCTGAGCACAAAAAAGATGTCTACGCCGAAATAACCCCAGCCCATGCAAGGGATGTGCACGAACAAAACCGTAGTGGCGGCCAAGGCACGGAGCGCCTGCAGCGACTGCAGTGTCCGCGGCTTTCGGCGGACGACCTTCGCCCCGGAGTTAATTTCTTCGCCTGGCCTCGGGAAAGAGCCCAAGTACTTAGTCGGAGTCTCAACAATCGCTTGATTCGGCATGTGACCTAACGAGTTGGGATGTACCCGCTCCGTAAGCATCGTGGCAAACCGCAATCCAATGCTACCGTCAAACACACTTGAACTTGGCGCTTGGTCGCCGAACACTCGGTTGTGCGGCCGATTCCGGAAGGGTAGCGGCCAAAGTCATGACCCGTAAGTGCTTGAGAATCAATCCCGGCCAGGTTTGCGCTGGCTCCGCAGCAGACGCCTGTCTCAGCCAGCCACAGTCGCACTTCGGCCAAATCCAGCTGAACAACTCGTCGCTGCATTGTAGATACAAAATGTGAACGCACAATGAATTTGGCAGAATCGGTAGAAGACGGATGGGGCTGGTGGGCTCCTTCTTCCGCTATGGGAATGGGCGGAGGAAATTCATCGAACTTTCATATTCTGTTCGGGAGCCATTCTGCGGAGTACTGCTATCATTGCTGCTCTTGGAGAGAGGCGGCTCGTTGGCTTTCTCTAATCGTCGTCCATCCGCGATTCGAAGGCATTGTCTACCTTGGTCAAAACCAGGTCAAATGGAGCCCTGTGGCAGGGGAGGCAGGAGGTTTTGCCGCAGGGGAAGGAAGAAACTCTAAGCGGAGCTTTTTTCTGGCTGAGCGCGTTCTACCTTTTCTATTGCGCGCGTCCCGCGGACTCGATTCCGGGTTTGGCGGTTATTCCGCTCGTTAAGATCACACTTGGATTCGCAGCCCTGAGCCTGCTTCGGAACTCAAGCCCAACATCGCGCCGCCTGCGGGATCTCCCGAAAGAGGCTTCCTACCTTTTTGCCCTCGTCGTTCTGCTGTTTGCTTCCGCGCTGCTTTCTCCCATCTGGAAGGGCGGTGCCTTTCTCATTACCATGGACTTCGCGAAAGTGGGTGTCGACTGGGCGATGACGTTTCTGCTGGTTACGTCCTTCAAAAGACTCCGACGGATAGTATTCATTCAGGCTGCGTCCGTGGCCGCAATTTCCTTTATAGCCGTCGCGAAGGGCCATTCGATCCCGCGGTTGAATGGCGTGTTGGGAGGTACGTACTCGAATCCGAATGACTTGGCATTTGCCATCGTCCTGTCCCTTCCCTTCTGTTTGGCCTTCCTCCTGGCGGCCAAGAGCGGGCTGCGAAAAATTCTGTGGTGTCTCGCCATGTTGATCATGGCGGTTGCTCTAGTCTTGACCGCTTCGCGAGCCGGTTTCATTGACCTGGTCATCGCAGGCGCCGTTTGTCTCTGGTACTTTGGGGTGAAAGGGAAACGTTTATATCTGATAGTCGCAACCGCTTTTCTTGGCGGTGTATTGTTGCTGGTGGCGGGCAAAACACTGATGAGGCGCTTCGCCGCTTTTTCGGGTGAGAACGTGACGACAGCCCAAGAAGATTCCGCTTATGAATCATTCGAAGAACGTAAGTTACTGATGCTCAGGGCAATGGAGGCGATCGGTCACTATCCGGTCCTCGGTCTTGGGGCGGGCAATTTTGCTGTCTACTCGGGAAGGTGGAAAGACGTTCATGTCTCCTATCTGCAAATCGCTGCCGAGGGCGGCATCCCTGTACTGATTCTGTATTTGATGTTTTTCTCTCGCGGCTTCGCTAATCTGAGAAGGCTAAGGCAACGAAAGGATCTAGACAGCGAGACGAAGCTGTTTGCGGGAGCCCTCACAAGTTCATTAGTAGGTTTTGCGGTGGGTGCCTGTTTTGCTCCGGAAGCATATCAATTCTTCCCTTACTTCACTGTCTGCTACACATCCGTTTTTCTCGCTATGAGCAGAGAGCGAGAAAACGCGGGCGTTTCTACCAAGAGTCTATCGCCCTCTCGTAGACGCCGTTTTGGGGACGCTCAAGGGGGCGAGGGGGGACCACTTGAGTTCGCGCCTTCTCGCTGATCTGTTGCCCTTTCTTCGCTGTCCCATCTGCGGCTCCTCGCTCGAGCCGCAGGAACAGGGTTGTCGCTGTTTGGCGTGCCACGAAGACTTCCCGTTGGTGCGCGGCGTGCTCCGATTTGTGGACGCGAGCAATTACGCGGATAGCTTCGGCTACCAGTGGCAGAAATTTTCCCGGACCCAACTCAATCCCGAATCCCCGGGGCGGAATCTCCAAAGACGAACGGGATTGCGCGAGGAGGATCTCCGCGGAAAATTGGTTCTCGATGTGGGCTGCGGCATGGGAAGGTTCGCCGATATTGCCACACGGTGGGGTGCCACCGTCGTGGGAGTTGATCTCAGCGCGGCGGCGGAAGTTGCGGCGAACAACCTGGCAGACCGCGATTTCCTGGCGATCCAGGCGGACGTCTTCGCGTTGCCCTTTGCGCCTGGCAGTTTCGACTGCATCTACAGCGTAGGCGTGCTCCACCATACTCCCGATTGCGAAAAGGCGTTCAAGAGCCTTCCCCAGTATTTGAGGCCGGGTGGAACGATCGCCGTGTGGCTGTACAGCGGCTATAACAATTGGTATCGCTTCAGCGACCAATACCGGAAGATTACACACCATATCCCGGCCAAAAAGCTGCACTCGTTCCTACGGATAGCGGTACCGTGTTTTTACTGGATCGACCGTGGTCTGCGCACGGTCCCGCTTGTCGGTCCGCCCGTAGCAGGTGTCGTGCACCATGTTTTCCCCGTGAATCGACATCCGAATCCGGAGGTCAGGGTTCTGGATACGTTGGACTGGTACTCCCCAAAATACCAATCGAAGCATACGTACGAACAGGTATTCCGTTGGTTTGAAAGCTGCGGGTTGGAACACTTGACTGTCGGGGAGATCTCAATCGGCGTCAAGGGCCGCGCACCTCTTTCCCCGGCAACTGAGAGGCCGCATGAAGTGCGGCGCGAATTGCGCGCAGCACAATTCACTCCAGAACGCGACCCCACCGATCACCACCCGACGAAGCCACCGGTTCGAACCAAAGACGGCTTTACCGTGCGCAAAAAGGCATGGCGCACTCTACGCTGGTTTCCCTCCTATGCCTGGCAGCGACTTCGGCGCCGCGGTCCGTATAGCAACACTCATCTGATGATTTCGTTGGCCGACCATTTTGAGCCAGCAATATTGCCTTACCGCGGTAGTGCCCGCGCCCCCTACGATCAGCAGGAGCGGCGGCTGGAAAACTGGTGCCGCACATATCCGAACGTCTTCGACGCGCTGCGCGACGACGATGGCCGGCCATTCGTTCATACCTACTTCTACCCCGCCGAGCAATACGATAAGGGATTGGTGGGCCGCCTTGCCCGCCACTGCGATGCCCTTTGGGGTGAAGTGGAAATCCACCTACACCATGGTCTTGAACGTCCTGACAGCGAAGCGAACACGCGCCGCCAACTGCTCGAGTTTCGAAATGCTCTGGCATACGAGCACGGAAGCCTTTCCTTCTTGGATGGTGTCGGCCCGCCGCGCTACGCTTTCGTTCATGGAAACTTTGCTCTCGCGAATTCGGCTGGCGGACACAACTGCGGAGTTGATTCCGAGATGCAAGTGCTAGCAGAGACCGGTTGCTACGCCGACTTCACTCTGCCGCCCGGCCTCTATCACCGAAGCCACATTCCCAAGATCAATTCGCTCTATGAATGTTTCCCGCCTCTCGATCGCCCGCAGTCCCATCGTCACGGACACGATCTTGAGGTGGGACGCATTCCGACCGTCTTCCCGCTCATGGTCGAAGGTCCCTTGATGCTGAGCTTTATTCGCCCTGACGGACGAAGGCTGATTGGGGTGGAAAATGGCTCCCTCACCGCCAAGAACCCGCCGAGCATGTATCGGCTTGGACTCTGGAAGGATGCTGGCATTCACGTCAGCGGACGACCGGATTGGTTGTTTATCAAGCTCCAGTGTCACGGGATGGACCCTCGCGACAAGGACGTCATGCTGGGAACAACCGCACAGCAGTTTCTTCGCGAACTCATTCAGGGTGCCCGTCATAGATCCGAAACGATTCACTTTGTCTCGGCCCGGGAGATGGTCAACATCATGTTGGCGGCGTGCGATGGACGAGAGGGAAATCCTGGAGATTACCGGGATTATCGGCTCAAGCGTTCCCGCACCGATTCGACGCAGCCTGCGCCTATCGAAACAGACACAATCGCTCTCAAGAACTGACTTTACAATGTGCGGAATCGCTGGGATTGTCGGCTCGGAGGCTGGTGGACGGATCAGCTACGACGTGCTCCACCGCATGTGCCAAACACTTGTCCACCGGGGCCCCGACGAAGACGGACTGTTCATCAAGGGCGGTGCGGCACTGGGTATGCGCCGTCTCAGAATTATTGACTTGGCCGGCGGACACCAGCCGGTCTTCAACGAAGACCGAACCGTCTGGGTCGTATTTAACGGCGAGATCTACAACTTCCGCGAACTTCGGAAAGAACTCGAAGATCAAGGCCATCGTTTCCGTACGCACACTGACACCGAGGTCATCGTTCATCTCTACGAAGATCTTGGGGCCGATTGCGTTCACAAACTTCGAGGGATGTTTGCCTTTGCCCTCTATGACGAGCGGCACCGGCGTCTGCTGCTTGCTCGTGACCGACTGGGTATAAAGCCGCTGCACTATGCCTTATGCGGCGATCAGCTTTTTTTCGGATCCGAGATCAAAGCAATCCTGGCAGCTATTCCCGAACTCTCAGCCGTAAACTCAGAAGCCCTTCTGCAATATTTTTATTTTGGCTACATCCCGGATCCAGCAACGGCATTCTCAGCAATTCACAAGCTACCTCCAGGACACGTCCTGGAGTTCGAGAATGGCAAAGTCCGAGTTCGGCAGTATTGGAACTTGCCCGACTATGGTTCGCATTCGCCACTCAGCGAAGAGGAATGCCTCGATCAACTGGAAGCCAAGCTCGCCGAAGCGGTGCGCATGCGTCTCATTGCCGACGTGCCCCTCGGCGCTCTGCTGAGCGGAGGCACCGACTCGTCTACGATCGTGGCTCTGATGGCGCGTGCCAGCCCAAAACCGGTGAAGACGTTCTCCATTGGCTTTCAGAACGCTGACTTCAACGAGGCTCCCTACGCTCGCGTGGTGGCGGAACGATTCGACACCGAGCACCACGAGCTAGTTGTTGAACCGAACGTGGTCGAGACGATAGAGACGCTTTCTCGTGGTATGGAGGAACCCTTCGGCGATTCCTCCATGCTGCCGACGTACTACGTTTCCAGTTTAGCCAGGAAGCACGTGACCGTGGTGCTCTCCGGGGACGGCGGAGACGAGGCTTTCGGCGGTTACGAGCGTTATCGGATTCATCTACAAGAACGATCGCGCTACCCGATCCCGGGTTGGGCCGGACGTTGGTATCGCACGCAAGTCTATCCGCGGCTTCGTTATGGTGTGCCAGGGCGAAATCTGGCTTACAGCATTTCGCTGCCTTGGTCAGAACGCTACCTCGAAGCGGTTTCGATTGTGCCCGCCCAACGAAATTTCTCTCTTCTTTCGGACGAGTGGTTGAGCTCATTCCAGAGCGATGCCGACCCATTGAACATATTTCGTCGTCATCTTGCGGAAGCGCCGGCACGCGATCCGTTAAGCAAGGCTCTGTATCTTGACACTAAGACCTATCTCCCGGGGGACATTCTGACGAAGGTAGATCGCATGAGCATGGCGGCATCCTTGGAAGCTCGCGTTCCCTTGCTGGATCACATTTTTCTGGAATGGGTCACAGCTCTGCCACCGCAATGGAAGTTGGGCAAAGGACAGCAAAAGTACATTCTCACAAAGCTTGCGCAGCGCATTGGCGTCCCCAGGGCCGCCCTTCACCGGCCCAAGCAAGGATTCGCTGTGCCACTTCTTCATTGGATGCGGCATGAACTCAAGGACTTGGTCCTCACTCTTTTGTCGGAAAAACGCACGTTGCAGCGTGGGTACCTCAGCGAGCCTGGGGTCCGCAAGATGCTGGATGCTTTCTTCCGCGGCCAGACCGACGACTACCACGAAATCTGGCGGCTTATGATGTTCGAGCTCTGGCAGCGTAATTTTTTTGAGCAGATCAAATCAAGTGATTCAGATCTTCCGACAAACGACTTAACTCCCTTGCCTGAGAGAGTTGGATGATCGATCCAGGTCGAATTGCGGATCTCCCGGACGCATCGGGCACCAATCTATTTTTGATGACCAATAGTTTTGAGACTGGCGGCAGCGAGCGCCAGTTCGCCGAATTCGCCCGATCTTTCCTTGCGAGTGCGTTTCGCCCACGGATTGGCTGCATTGCAAAGCGCGGCGACTTTCTGGACGGCCTCGACGACATAATGGAGTTTCCCCTCGGCGGCAATTTGTATGGCGTGCGATCGATGCAGGCGCGGCTGCGATTAGCCCGCTATCTCAGGGCGTCGCACACCGCGGTTGCACACGCGTTCGACTTCTACACGAATCTCGTACTAATCCCCGCTGCACGGCTGGCTCGAGTTCCGGTCGTCATTGGCAGCCAGCGGCAGCTAGGTGATCTCCTGAGTCCGAGCAAGTCCCGGGCACAGTTGGCTGCGTTTCGTTGGTGCGACCGCGTGGTCTGCAATTCACGCGCGGCTGCGCGCGGTCTGATCGAGCAAGGCTTGCCGGAGAGACGCGTCGTCGTTATCGGAAATGGCCTCGCGCCCTCGGCCTTCGCGCCGACCGCGCCCGCGCTGGACCGCAACCCTCCCGTCCTTCGCGTTGGCATGATCGCCAGAATGAACTCGCCCGCGAAGAATCATCGAGTATTTCTTCACGCTGCAGCTAGCGTTAGCCGCAGATTTCCTGGAACCGAGTTTATCCTCGCCGGGGATGGACCTCTTCGGCCGGAACTGGAACGCGAAGCCGCAGACTTGGGGATTGGCGATCGGGTACGTTTCCTGGGCGATCGCCGCGATATTACCGCGATTCTCGCTTCCGTGGATGTTTCTGTTCTGCCCTCCGCGTCCGAAAGTTTATCCAATGCCATCCTTGAATCCATGGCGGCTGGAGTTCCGGTGGTGGCTACTCGCGTTGGAGGCAACCCGGAGCTGGTTACGGACGATCGCGGACTTCTCGTCCCCCCTGGTGATGCCGATGCATTGGCCAGCGCGATCGAGTGCCTCTTGCAGAACCGGGCGATGCGAGCTGAATTTGGCCGAAACGGCAGAAACTTTGCCCAGTCGAATTTCACCCTCGCCGCCATGCGGAAACGACACGAAGAACTCTATCAGGATCTGTTAGATAAGAAGACGCTCCGCCGGAGCCCGCACCGTTCGCATTCCTCGTCAGATAAATCAGCACCTCTTCCGATACGAGTGGCCATCGTCGCAGCGTCCTCCCGCTACGTGGGCGGCCAATCCGTGCAGGCGGAACTGCTTCTTGCAAACTGGCGCAACGATTGTGAGGTTCAAGCTTCTTTCATTCCGATCGACCCTGTATTTCCGTGCGGCCTGAAATGGGCAGAAGCCATTCCATTGCTTCGAACGTTCGTGCGCCAACCGTTTTACCTTGCCGCCCTGTGGCGAGGTCTGGCGAAAGTGGACATTGCCCACATCTTTTCGGCCTCCTATTGGTCCTTCCTGATCGGCCCTGTCCCCGCGTGGTCGCTGGCGCGTGTAAGGGGCAAGAAAGTGGTGATCCATTACCACAGTGGTGAAGCGCGGGATCATCTGCGTCGATTCCGCACAGCGCGACCGGTGTTGGCGAATGCCGATCGGCTCGTCGTCCCTTCGGAATATCTGGTCGAGGTGTTTCGAGAATTCGGCCTTGTCGCCCACGCGATCCCGAACATAGTGGATTTGTCACAGTTCACTTTTCGCGAACGAACTCCCTTGCGCCCTCATTTGGTTTGCACGAGAGGCTTTCATCCCTACTATCGTGTGGATCTAGTGGTGCGCGCATTCGCCGAGATTCAGCGCGAATTCCCTCTCGCTCGTCTTGATTTAGTCGGAGGCGGTCCCGTGGAGGGGCAGATTCGCCAGTTGGTATCGCGGCTGAATCTTTCGGGCGTGAACTTTGCAGGCGTGGTCTCGCGTCAGGAAATCGGCCGCTCTTATGCTGCGGCAGATATTTTCATTAATGCATCCGCGCTGGACAATATGCCGGTCTCGATTCTGGAAGCATTCGCTGCTGGAACTCCCGTGGTGAGCACTGCACCTGAAGGCATGCGTTATTTGGTCGAACACGAGCGAACCGGGCTTCTGTCTGAGCCCGACGATGCCAGTGCGTTGGCTCGCAATGTGATCCGGCTTCTACGCGATGCGGACTTGGCGTCCCGGATCGCCTGTAACGCCTATGAACAGGCCAGACAATACAGCTGGACTGCGGTGCGCGAACAGTGGCTTGAGATTTACCGATCAGTGGCGCTTCGCCCATGCGAAGCCACTGATCGATTGACAAGCGTGGCGTAAGAATCTTCTGTTCGGCTGGTACTGTTTACATTGGCCGCGGAGGCGATCGCGGCTTTGCGATTCACGATGGCAATCGTTCCCTCTTGACCGGGACTTTTGCGCTCGATCGCTGTTCCTTGATTGCGTACTTCAACAAACACCAAAGCGCGCGGACGCCGTCTTTCCAGCCGATCTTCTTGCCTTCTGCGTAAGTACGGCCGGAATAGCTGATGCCGATTTCGAAAATGCGCAGGTCCAGCCGTGAAATCTTGACTGTGATCTCGGGTTCAAAGCCAAATCGATCCTCCTCCAAAGGTATGCTTTGGATGACTTCTCGCCGGAATGCCTTGTAACAGGTCTCCATGTCGGTGAGGTTCAGATTTGTCACCGCATTGGACACAAGCGTCAGCAATCCGTTTCCCACCGAGTGCCAAAAATATAAGACCCGGTGCGGTCCTGATCCCATGAAACGCGAGCCGTACACCACATCCGCCTTGCCTTCGATCATCGGTCCCAGAAGGAGGGGATATTCTGAGGGATCGTATTCGAGATCGGCGTCCTGGATCACAACATAGTCGCCAGTCGCTTCCTTAATTCCTCGCCTGAGCGCTGCACCTTTCCCCATGTTTTGCGGCTGCAGGAACACGCGAATCTCGGGGTGCTCCTTCGCCAGCAGGTCCAGAATTTCTCGCGAGCCATCTGTTGAGCCATCGTCTACGCAGAGTAGCTCCAGTTCCAAAGGAACGGCCAAGACTCTTTCGATTGCCAGCCTCAGCGTAGGCCGCTCGTTGAAAATCGGAATGACCACAGAAACTTTCATAGGTTCATTAAGTTGCATTTAGCAGTAACTGTTCAAGCTTATCGGAAATTGGCATCGAGCCAGGTTCGAGTATGGCAGCACTTCACGCGGTAGACGCGAGCTTGATTTCCCCGTGTTCTCGCGGCATACCCCCATGCGAATCTCCTTCCAAACAAACCCGGTGCCATAACTCAAGGTTCAACAACCGCCAGATCCGATCACTGTGATCACGGTACCGAGCTCGATGTTCCCGGAAGAGCCGTTCCACGGCTGCGGGCTTGAAGAGTCCCCGGTCTGTACTCCGCTTGTCCAGGAGCAAGTCTCGAATTACCTCCAGCCTTGGACCAGACAACCACCGGCTCCAAGGAGTAGGGAAACCCAGCTTAGGCCGATGCACAATGGAACGCGGAAGCAAGTCCTCCACGGCTTTCTTCAGAATCCCTTTGCCTCCAAATTCAAGCAGAAGACTTTGCGGGATCCGCTGCGCGAATTCGACGAGGGAATGATCCAGGAACGGAACGCGACTCTCGACGGAGGCAGCCATGCTCATGTTGTCTTGCTTCATCAGCAGTTCGACCAGATAGGTCTTGATATCGGTGTAAAGGAGCCGCTGCAGCATAGTCCCCGAAGAATTTTCCCAATAATTCGAGACATGCCGATAGCTTGCGCCCTTCTCGAACTCACGGGCGACTTCGTCTTCCAAGAGCTCTGCCTGTTCTTGCTCGCCGAATGCGGAAAAGAAATTGTCAAAGTAGAACGATGTCCAGGATTCTCCGTCCCTGGCCAGAAGAGTATGGGCCAATTTCCGCCGAAGGTTAACGCCGATCCAACGCGAATCGGAGATTGATTCCTGCACCTGCCGCCGTAAGAATGCAGGAACCAGGTGCCGATAAAAACGATCCAGGGCAGCGTTCTTTAGCGTGAATGCGTAACGCCCGTAGCCCGCCAGTGTTTCATCGCTTCCCTCTCCGGTCAGGACGACCTTCACCCGCTCGCGTGCCAGCCGGGCCGCGAAGTAGAGCGCGACGCTGGACGGCCAAACGATGGGCTCGTCCTCGTGCCATACCAGTTTTGGCAGCGTGTCGAAAAAGTCCTGCTCACTAACCAGCACTTCGTGATGAACGGCGTTCAGGTGTTGAGCAACGACGCGAGCATAGGGCAATTCACTGTAGGCCTGCTCAGCATAGCCCACCGAAAAGGTTTCGATCCCGCCGCCACGATGCCGAGTCATCAGGGCGGCCACTGCACTCGAATCCAGCCCTCCACTGAGAAACACTCCGAGGGGGACATCGCTCATCAGGTGACTTCTGACAGCATCCTCAAGCAGGTCGCGGTAGGTACGGACGTAGTAGCTCTCATCCCGCACGTCTTCATCGGCGCAGAGCGACACGTCCCAGTATTGTTCGGTTCGCAACTCCCCATGTTCGTCGATCTCAAGCCAGTGTCCCGCCATGAGCTTGTAAATTCCTTCGTAGAAGGTCTCAGGGCCCGAGAGGTAGCCGAACGCCAGATACTCGGGCAACGCCGCGCGACGGAATTCAGCCGACACGTCGGGGTGAGCCAGAATGACCTTGATTTCCGATCCAAAGAGAAAGAGTCCTGGAGCGTGGCGATAATAAAGGGGCTTGATTCCCAGACGGTCCCGCGCGACGAACAGCCGCCGCGTGCGGCTATCCCAGATCGCGAACGCAAACATGCCGCGCAGTTTCTGAACGCACTCGCGACCATGCTCCTCGTAAAGATGGACGATGGTTTCAGTGTCGCTGTGAGATCGCAAGCGGTGGCCACATGCGATCAGACTCCCCCGCAGAACCTCGTGATTGTAGATTTCGCCATTGAAGACAATCCAAATCGTTCCGTCTTCATTACTGATGGGCTGATGGCCGGTAAACAGATCGATAATACTGAGGCGGCGCATACCCAGTCCGACGCCGCGTCCAGTGTAGATCCCTTCATCGTCCGGGCCGCGGTGTGCCATTGCTGCGCACATCCGCCGCAGCAGGTCATTGTGAACCTGCGCGTTGTCACCAAACTTGCGGATGCCTGCAATTCCACACATTAAATTGCCAGAACAGTGAACTACGAACCGTTAATGAGTGACGGACCGGACGATTGATGGGACGGCATTGCCAATCGCCAATTCCCACGGAAAGCGCCGTGAGGGGCGAAGTCTCGCTTGATTCCTGTGAAGTATAGCAACAGGCAACGGCGAAGTTGGTAGCGATTTCATGAAAATACGCAGCCCGCGAACCCCCGTCATGAAGGCCAAAAGATTCTTCAACTTTTAACTTTCGTTGCTCGCAGGTGTGCTAGCCTGACCGTTGCCCTGAGGGCCGAAACTGGCCTTGTAGGATCGAATTGCCATTATTGAAGAGGTCGTTCCCCATATCAGGCCCGCTGCTGCGCTCAGTCTTAAGGAGACGCTCGGTAGTGTGGAAGTTCATCGTCACAAACGCATGCGCAGGGATTCGTAGACGTTGCAGCAAGACTTGGAACCGCAAGAAGTCGTAATTCATTTCGAGAAAATCTGTTTCGGGGCAAAGGACGGAACCTGCCGGCAAGGGCATCGCGTGAAGATTCTTTGGGCAAAACCCGGAAAGCTCCTTCCACTGGATACAGGTGGCAAGCTGCGGACGTACAACATCCTGCGGCACCTATCAGCAACCAATGACGTTACCTATCTCTCCTATTACAGCGGGGAACACGACAAGGACTACGAACGAGAGATCGTGCAACGTCTGCCAGGCACAGTGACGGTGTCCGAAGCATTTCCCGATGTAGTGGGATTCGCGCGTTCCCTCGACTATGTGCGCCATTTGCCAGCACGCGCTCCCTATGCAGTCAGGCGATTTTCGTCGAATCGAGTGCGGAGGATCCTTGCAGGATGGATGGCAGAGCGTCGTTTCGATGTCGCGGTAGCTGACTTTCTCGTAAGCGCTCAGGATTTTCCTTATGAACTCCCGACACCGACCGTGCTCTTCCAGCACAATGTCGAAACCGTGCTGTGGGAGCGGAGAGCGCAATTCGCGGTAACACCGGTGGATCGACTGATTTCAAAGATCGAACACGCAAAGATGGCGCGCTATGAACCTGCGCAGGCGCGTCGCTTTCATCATATATTTGCGGTCTCTGAGCAAGACCGGCAAGCGATGAGCGGGATGGTGGATGCTTCGCGCATCAGCGTAATTCCTACCGGCGTGGACCTGGCCAAGTACCGTTTCGATTCGGAATTACGACCGAAGCGTCCCCTCGTAGTCTTCACTGGTTCCATGGATTGGGAACCGAATATCGACGGGGTGGAATACTTCTGCAACGATATCTGGCCGCACCTGCTTGCGGAGGTTCCGGACGCGCGTTTCCGCATTGTGGGAAGGGACCCGCATCCTCGCGTGAAAAAGCTGGCTTCCGCTTCGATCGAAGTCACAGGGACAGTTCCGTCGATCGTCGACCATCTGCGCGAAGCCGCGGTTCTTGTCGTTCCGTTGCGGATTGGGGGCGGGACGCGAATCAAGATCTATGAAGGGATGGCCATGGGCAAGGCCACGGTATCAACCTTCGTAGGGGCAGAAGGACTGGACGTTCATCACGAGCACGACATTTTGCTGGCCGACGAGCCCAGGAGATTTGCAGATTACGTGGTGAGGATTTTGCGAGATGAAGGTTTCCGGCGCAAATATGAAGCGGCGGCGGCAGAAAGCTTGCGTCCCTATGACTGGTCTGTGGTCACGCGGTGCTTTGTGAATGAGTTGCAGAATGCCGTTGCATCGGCTTCACGGGCCAAGCCGGCGTCTGGCACCCTGGGGCCTAGTTTATTCACGAGTTTTCGGAAACGGCGTGTCGTCGCGGAGGAAACCCCCCATCCGTACTGAGGCCCCTTTTTTCATGCCTTCTGTTCCCTTCGAGGTTTGGTTTGATTTGGGTTGCGGAGTTGGAGGCGGAAGGATATCAGTCTCCAATATTTGCGGCAGTTCTCGTGCTTTACTCAAAATCTAGAATGCAGGATGTGTCGTCATGAAAGCTTCAAAGGAAACCCTTTTCAGGCGGACAGTCGCGTGGTCGACTGCATTTCTTTTGGTGTTGGTGTTTTCTTTCCCCGCCTTTGCGGCGCTGGGCGATACTTCGAACTCGGTGCAAGCCGATCAAGTGCAGATGAAAGCAAACCTGGTGTTTATCGAGGCGGACGCCTATACGATCCATGAGATGACGGCGCCGACCGGCACCGTGGTCAGGGAATATGTTTCGCGGCGTGACGGTCGCGTGTTTGCTATCACGTGGAGAGGACCTTTCATTCCAGATCTGAAGCAGCTTCTGGGAACGTATTTTCCGCAATACTCCCAGGCAGCGAATGAGCAACGGGAGAGCCACGTTGGAAGGCATCCTCTCAACATTCAGGAACCTGGGTTGGTCGTACAGACTGCCGGGCATATGCGAGCCTTTTCCGGTCGGGCCTACGATCCTAGATTGATACCGGCGGGGATCAGCGAAAATGACATTCGGTAGGGGAGGCAGTGTGCGAACAGCGGCCATTGTAGCGTTGCAGTTGGGACTAGTCTTTTTGGTGGCTTGTACCTGGAAAAGTAACCCGCCAGAGGCAAACGCCGTCACCATTCAATTATCTTCAACTGTTCTTCCTGTAGTTCTTACTCCCGCTTTCGCGGCCACCGTCACCGCCACGGTTTACGACATGAGCAATCAGGGGGTGACTTGGACAATCTCACCCTTGAACTTCGGTACCCTCGGCACTCCGACTTCGACGAATCAACCTGCGAATTCCCTGACTACAGCTTCGGTGACCTACACCGCTCCGATCAATGTTCCGGCCACGACCACGTTAACCCTCACGGCAATTTCGATCAGCAATCCAAATGTGACCGCTTCTATATCGATTAAGGTCACTCCGATTTCCGTCTGGATCGTAAACGAGTCAAACTTTGCCTTGGCTGTCGATCAGACCATCGCCCCGGGCCAACAGCTAACTCTTATCGGGAACGCGACCCCTGTATTGGGCGTCAGCAAAGGTGTATCGTGGACCATTTCTCCCGCCAGTGGTGCCGGTTCCTTGACGGGTCAGACCTCCTCTAGCGCAACCTATGTAGCCCCTAGCGCCGTATCGTCGCCAGTAACAGCCACTGTTACCGCGACGTCCATAAGCAGTTCCAATGCCACCGCACTTTTGCGCATCACAGTACTCCCATCCGGCGCCGGTCCCAATGTAGCGGCGATTAACGTGAACGGCGGACCAGTCCCAACCCAAACGTACGCGAATGCTGCGTTTGCGAGTGTCACGATCTGTGTGCCGGGCAGCGTTAGTGCGTGCCAGATCGTCGACGGGGTTTTGGTCGACACGGGATCGTATGGCTTGCGGATCCTCCAGTCGGCCATACCGCTGCTGAAACTCCCAACCTTTGCCGACGGCAACGGAAGTGTTTTGCAGAATTGTGTTTCGAACGTGGATGGATCGTACTTGTGGGGTCCAGTATCTCAAGCTGACTTGTATGTCGCGGGCGAGACGACGATTCTTACGTCGCCTCTGAACATTCAAGCAATCAGCAGTTCTCCGGAGGTAGTTCCGGATAGCTGCAGCAACGGGGGCACGCTCAACCTGAACACGGCGCAGTTGTTGGGGGCGAATGGAATCTTAGGAGTGGGACCCGAACCCACCGATTGCACTCTCGCGGGAGTGAATCTATGCGATGGCAGTATGCAATCGACCCCACCGAACCTCTACTACACTTGCCCAACTACAGGGTGCTTAACCACGGATTCTTCAGTCATTGTTGCTGCAACTCAACAGGTCACAAATCCGATTACCTTATTCACGAACACGGTCTCCTTCCAAAACGATAACAATGGCGTGATCCTTCAGCTTCCCAGTGTTTCAGGAACTGAATCCACGGTCAGCGGTACGATGATTTTCGGCATCGGCACGGAACCAAACAATAGCTTAGGGAACGCGACTGTCTTCGACCTGGACTCCAACGACAACTTCACTACTATTTTCAGCGGCCAGACTCTGACCAATAGCTCGATCGATAGCGGCTCGAACGCGCTCTACTTTCCCGATTCTCTGCCAACGTGTTCCGTTAACACCCAATTTTTCTGCCCGTCCTCGCTTACCAATCTTTCCGCAACCAACCGAGGGGCAACTCAGGGGCAGAGCACTGTAAACTTCAGCGTCGATAATGCCGACAATTTGTTCTCCACCAACCCCAATGACGCCGCCTTCGGCACACTGGCCGGCCCGCAAGGAACTTATCAGTCTTGCTCAGGTGGCACTGGCTCCTGTGTATTCGACTGGGGATTGCCGTTTTTCTACGGACGCTCCGTCTATACGCATATTGATACCTGTCAACCGCCTCCGGCGACCTGTGCTGCCCTGAGCGGACCGTACTGGGCTTACTAGCATGAAAGAGGCAGATCCCGAAGTGGCGATCTACCTCATATTTCTTGCCGCGACTTAGCCACAAGCGTCCAACGATGTCTCCTTGTCGATTTGTATCAGGGCGTTGAGGTCAGCCGGCTGAGAAAAAGTCTCCGACCATTCATCTCTCCGGCACCTTCTGGCTAAGCGAATCGAAAATCTCCCTATTCTTTGAATCGTCTTGGAGGGGCACGAACCCATCGTTGCCGCCGACTGCCGGGCCCGTGTCGAACTGCGAGAAGAACGTAGGCAGGTCGGTCCACTTTACCCGCTTATCATCACCCTCCACCCAATTCCACTCAGGCTTGGGCTGCGCGCGTAAAAAGCGCAGCGGAAGCCACACCGTGCCGCCTCGCCGCCAAGATCCCAGCACTCGCTTGGCGAAATCCTCGCGCCACGTTGACAGCCTCTCCGCGTTAATCTCCAGCACATCGTAATTGCGCCATTCGTGATCCAAGTTGACTGGGTCCAGCGGAAAATTCTGGCGGAACTCGGCCAAACTGTCTTGCTCGTTGACCGCGAGCACCAAGCTTTCAGGCGTAAGTAACGGAATGAGATCGTGGATTCTGGCGACCGCGTCTGCCTTCTGCGATTCCAAGGTTCCACGCCGCATCGCGTTGACGTTCACGACGACCATCGCGGTAAGGGCGATGACGAGCAACACCTTGGAAGCACGCTTCGTCTCCTTGCTCGCGAGTACGTATCCGAATGCGAGGAAAACGAAAGGATATAAGGGAAGGTAACGCTCAATGGACCCAGCTTCGAAAATGAAGACAGCAAAAACAAAAATCGGCAGAATCGTCGCGGCTAGTACGAGAAGCAGTATCCGCCCCCGCTTTGAGCGCAACAATTCGAGACAAACTACGCTCGCTGAGGCGTAGAACAGAACCAACTTCCACAAACTATAACCAAACAGGCTCCGCGCCGTCACCGGCGCATACGGATCGTGAAGTAGATAACGTTTGAGCCACATCCCATCCCGGTCCATATTCACAAACGAACGTGGCACTGAGAAGGCCAGCCGCGCTGCGGCGCGCAGTCCCCCGGGTTGGATGTGTCCGTGACCGGCCGACAGGATCCATTCTCTGAGGTCCGTTATATTGCGAATTCCAACGACGACAATCGCCGAAACATAAACCGCAAGTCCAACTACAGCACAGGCCACGACCGTCTGCATCGTGAGCTTCTGTCGTTGCCGTTCACTTCCGTAAAGCAATAGCGGAGCGGCCATGACTGCCGGCAGAACGAACACGTAGGGCAACCAGAACAGCACAGCCAAGGCGAACAGGAGAGCCGCGGCCAAGGCTTGGCTTAAGGAACGCTCTGACACTCTCTCCGACCATAACGTGTACATGCCTGCCACCAGGCATGCGAGCCCAACCACATAGGCGTTTCCCGAATGGGCATAATTGAGGAAAGCGTCGGCCGAAAAAAACCCAATGGTCGCCAACAAGGCGGACCATTCATTCGCGATGATCCTTCTCGCCAACAGGAAAAAAAAGACCACACATCCGAAACTTGCGACAAAGTTGATGGCGATCAGCGTCCAGAGTACTTCGGCGCGCTGGTTTTGATGCGCGAGCACTTGCGTCGCGGGTGCAGCAAGTGAGAAACACAGCCAGCCCAATGGACGCCAGAGAATGTGTCCAAAATCCCAAAACGGATTCGCGGTTGTCTGGTGGTAATCAAGAACTCCTCCACCATATTGATGGCGCAAAATTGCCTGGGTGTAAACGTTCGTATCGGCCATGAAGTGCGCGTCGGTACAAACCCATGCAGTTAAGTAGACGACAAGCAGAAGCGGGAGCGCAGCACTCCGCCGCTTTTCCCGTCGAATCTCCCCAAGAGCAGGTTCGATGATTGCCGTTTCGTCTGCCATAAAATTGCGAATTCAATCGGACAGTTGGACGAGTAGTCTACCTCAAGCGAAGCTGAGAACGATCTTGGAACAGTTTCTCAAGCATCGGTCACTGGAGGAAAGCAGTTAACGAAGTTGCTCAGAGAAAATTTAGCCCGAGAGTGTAATGATGAAATTAACCTGGCTTTAACAAACCACTGCTTCTGCCTCAAACACCGCACTGGACGCCGTTTCCGCGCGCTCTCCGGTCGCTGGCAACCCCGTACGCTATGAGATAATCAACGCTCAACTTCGCGAGATTAAGGCGGTTCTTGATGACTTTGATTGGGCGATCTTTTCTTCTCTTACTTTCGGTTTGTCTGGTCTGTGCGGCACAAGCTGCTTCGCCCGACTTAGCCAATAAAATCGAGCGACAGGTCCGCTCGCATTACAAGATTTCGCCCCAGATTCGCGTGCTGGTGGGTACGCCGACCCCTAGTTCCGATTTTCCGGGGTACGAAGCCGTGATCGTGACTCTTGATGGCGGAGAGGATAAGCAGGACATCACATTCCTGGTTTCGAAAGATCATTCTTCCATGAAGCGGTTAACCACCTTCGACCTGACCAAGGATCCATTCGCCGAAACGATGAGCAAGATCAATCCCCAGGGGCGGCCCACGCGCGGAGCGAAAGCGTCTAAGGTTGTGGTGGTGAACTTCGATGATTTCGAGTGTCCGTACTGTTCCAGCCTGCACCAGATATTATTTCCAGAAATTCTCAAGGAATACGGTGACCGTGTCACATTCGTTTACAAGGATTATCCGCTCGTGCAGATTCATCCGTGGGCGATGCACGCCGCTGTGGACGCGAATTGTTTAGGTGCGCAGAACGGGGACGCCTATTGGGACTTCGCCGATTACATTCACGCCAACCAGCGCGAAGTGAACATCGAAAAGACACCAGCGGCGCGACTGGAAGTGCTCGACCGTTTGACCCTATTGCAGGGCCAGAAACATGGCTTAGACGCGGCAAAGCTTCAGGCCTGTATCACGGCTCAAGACGAGAGCGCAGTGCACGCTTCGCTGAAGCAAGGAGCGGCGGTAGGCGTCGAAGCAACTCCTGCCATGTTTGTCAACGGAGAGGAGATTCCCGGGGGAGCGGTATTACCGAGCGTAGTGCGCGCCGCGCTTGATCGCGCTTTGAGGGACGCCAATCTACCCGTGCCTGAACACGTTACTGCGGCAGCGGCGCCGGCTCCCAAGTGATCTGAGTGAAGTGGAAGACCTGTCTGACCGTGGCGAGAAATCAGTCCGTAAGATGCTTTACCACGATGTATTTTGCCTATCCATCAACTGTTTCCGTCCGAGGCTGCGAAATCCAGTGCATTGTTTCCGCGACTACCTGTCCCCCCTTCACGAGATAAAAGTGTGCGACAGAAACAATTCGTCGGCGAAGATTCTCCGGAAGAAACTATCGCTCCTACTGCTTCTGCTGGTGGCGGCCTCGCTGGCAACAGCGCAAGATAGCGGGGATGCGGCGAGTCAGAATCAGGACGTCAACCGTCCAGGAAAGCTCAACTCCCCAAACAATATCGTAGGCAGCGAGCAAAAAAGCGCGCTACCTCCACTGTCGTGTGGCCCTCCGGGCTACGCCTGCTCCTACGATGGTATCGATCCCAAACCTCTGTGTACCGACTGCGCGCACCCTCCGGTACCCGATATGAGCACAAGACCGAATGCCGTGACGTACGACACGACATTCGGAGCCGGTTCCGGAAACCAGATTGTTCGCTGCACATATCCTGATACGAACGAAGGCAACAACCACATTTACGTGATCGGATCTGGAGGCTCGGGAGACAGCCATGGAATGGGAAAAGCGGGAGGTTCGCCGCCAAGCTACCGGCTCGTCATCGGCGATACTCACGGCACGGCATTTCCGTTCACGTTCACGCCTGACCCCGTTCATCCCAAATGCGAGCCCACATACCGTCCCATTTCGAGTTATCCCATCGGAGACGGCGCATTCAGCTGGGTGACCCCTCATCTTTACTATTTCTTCAACGCCTTAAAGGTGAAAGCCATTGATCTAGGCAGCCCGAAACCACCTAAGCCCGTACCGATCGTAAATTTTCAACAAATTCTCCCGCACGATGGGCCCGACTGGCCGGGAGCCGGTTCCTCAGTGGCACTGGGAACAATCATCAGGCCGCGCAGCAACAACGCCGGCAAGTTTCTGTATCAGGCAACGTGTCCAGCAAGAGAACCGACGTGTGTTCCCGGTGCGACCGGAAGCACGCCTCCGGAGTTTAGCCAGAACATCATGACAAACACTCCCGATGGGACGGTGAGATGGCGCAACATCGGGGTGGGATTCAAGGGCCCGGCTACCTGGTTCACCCTTGGCGGCGTGTCCACAGATGATGATGTTTTCGTTAATGGAGTCTCCGACGCCGGCGGGCAAGGCGGTGTAGGCGCAATTTTTGTAGTGGCGTACAAACGCAGCACCAACACCTATTATCTATATAACGTTGGGACCGGCGTCATCTCCTATTTTCAGTGCGTGGGCGGGACCGATTTTCGCTGCTCCGGCGGTTCGTGGAAGGAAACCATTCTGGGTATGTCTCCGATTCCGGACCGCTACCTTCTTCACAACGTAAAAGTAAACAAGAACGGCCAATGGGTCGTGATCACGCTCGAAGAATGCCGGTTCAATACTTGTTCCGTTATACCGGGAAGCTTCGGACCATACTTCTGGCAGCTCAGCACTACCGAGGCCAAAGTTGGCAAGGTTACCACTCATCCCTATGGCCACTGGACTGAGGGGTTTCAACTTTTCGCGAACCAGAACGGAGATCCTTTAGTAAACCTCAATGGCCGGACTTTTGCGAACCCCGACGACCAATTTCCTCTTAACACTCATTCCGTCGCGCAACGTCCCATTGACGCTATCGACGCCCATCCTTCCTGGAACTATAATGACGGCACCGATGCCACTCCCGTCTGCACGGCCACGGCGGCCTTGGATTGGCCGTATATCGTACCGTGGGCGAATGAAGTAGTTTGCTACGGCACCAATCCGGACTCAACCTGCTCCGCGACCGGACATGCCTTATGCCGGAATGTAGTGAAGCGATTCTTTCACACTTACAATCCGGGTACTTGCAATCAAAACGAGAGTTTTTGGGGTTGTTGGGGAATCGGGAACCTGTCGCAGGATGGAAAATACTACGCTTTCACCAGCAATTGGGGCGATACGCTCGGATCCACTTCAAGCGGAGGTCATGGCCCCGGCAGTTGCCGAGGTGGGTTCAACTTTCAAAAGAATCACGAGTACCAGGTCGGCGACGTCTTCGAGCCCAGCAATGGCGGCCACAGGCGTGCGAATGGCGATTTTAATGTTTTCAAAGTAACCGTGGCGGGGAGCTCCAACTCTTACCCGCAGGGCGCATCCTGGCCCACGGGATGGAGGCTGAAGCGGAATAAACGGGAGGGATATTATCAGAACGGCGACACCATCCTCCCTCATGGCCGCAACCCCTGCAATCACGCTTTTCAAGTCAGCGCCGGCGGTGGAATGGCCAACGGATCGCAAGTTCCCGATTGGCAGAAAAGATACGGTTATGCTGGTTCGTGCAGTTCGATCAAGGCTGGAGCGCAGTTTACGGACGGAGGCATCACCTGGACCGATACGGGCGAGTATGTCCTCGGAACGATGCACCTCGCGAACCTGGGTCGCGATGATTGCCGATCGGATGTATTCATCGGCGCGCTGAATTAGCGTTTCGTCAAATAGAACCGGTCTCCTGCCGGTTCTTCGCGAAACCGAGCAGACGGTTGCAGCCACCACGAATTTAATCTGCCTGTCACACAATTGTCACAGACGGCTGGTAAGCTCCTCGCGAATCGTTCCGGGCCAAGTCGCATCCTCCTGAGGAGGTAGTCAAGTGCATCGAATCAGCATCTTGCTTTTGATCTTGTGTGCGTGCTTCGAGCCCGTGGCGTCGGGTCAGAATGGCGAAAACTGGAGCCAGTTTCACCGTGATGACATGGCGCGCTATAACCCCTCTGACGTTGCGATTAGCGTTCACAATGTTGGGAGCTTAGCTGAGATGTGGAACTACCAGACCGGGAGCGCCGTGTATTCGTCTCCCGCTGTCGTGAACGGGGTGGTATATGTGGGTTCGGAGGACCAAAACATTTATGCGCTGGACGCCAACACCGGCGCCGTGATCTGGAGCTACCTTACCGGATACGCAGTGTATTCCTCTCCCGCCGTAGACAACGGCGTGGTCTATGTGGGCGCTCTTTACTACGTGTACGCCCTGGACGCCAGCACCGGAACCCTGATCTGGAACTACCCCACGGGCGGCCTCGTGCAATCCTCGCCCGCGGTGGCCAATGGGATCGTTTATGTGGGCGGTGGTGACGGCTACCTGTATGCCCTAAACACAAGCACTGGCACCCTGTTGTGGCGCAACCCTGCAACTGGCGACACTGACTCGCCTGCCGTGGCAAATGGGGTGGTCTACGTTGGCTCGGGAAAAGGCAAGGTGTTCGCGCTGGACGCCAGCACTGGCATCAGATTATGGCACTACACAATCGGCTACACCGTGTATTCCTCCCCCGCAGTGGTGAACGGGGCGGTTTATGTCGGTGCAAGCGACGGAAACATGTACGCGCTGAACGCAAGCACCGGTTCCCTGCTCTGGAGGACCAATTTCGCCGGGGGGCTCATGTACTCATCGCCGGCTGTCGCGAATGGCGTGGTTTATGAGGGCTCGTATCCCAACGGACTGTATGCTCTGAATGCCAGCACTGGCGCCCTATTGTGGTCCTACGTGCCGCCCGGTGGCCTCGGGGTAGAGTCCTCGCCCGCCGTGGCCAATGGAGTGGTCTATGTAGGTGCGAACAACAACAGCCTTTACGCGCTGAGAGCCAGCAATGGCGTCGTGAAATGGAGCTACGCGACTGGCGCCGCTGTAGTGTCTTCCCCCGTAGTGGCAGGTGGGCAAGTCTTTGTCGGTTCGTTTAACGGCAGGTTGTACGCCTTCGCCCTGCCCTCGCCGTAAGGCTGGGTGCGGCATAACTTGATCTGACGTGAATCGTTTACCTCTCCTCGCCGATCCACGCTTGAGATCCTGCCAACTGATACCCTGTTTTGCCGGCACTTCAAGTTCCGCAGACTTGCAGATCGAGTGTGTTTATCCGGGCGCCAGTCAATTGTTCCCGTGAGTGATTTGGACAATTCACAGAACATTAACAAATCTGTCGAAGCCTCGTAATAAGCAAATCCTAGCGTGTAGGCTTGATAAAGCTCAGAATTATGACTGTCACCGTACCACGGTCACGCTACCAAGCCGATTTCGGGTGTTTTTGCGCATGAGCCAGCTTCGGAATGAACTGCCCTCCTCCGCGATCGCCCCGCCCCTCCAGGAGCAACCAGTCTCGAGTGCAACGCCTCATGCCCCCCGATTCTCGATCGGCATAATCTGCCTCAGCATTTTCGTGCTAGCGTTTGCAATCAGAATAGCCCTTCTTTACACCACGCGCTCATACCTTGAGGAGGAGCATAGCGAGGTTACGAATGTGGCTAGTTCGCTGGCCAAGGGCCGAGGGTTCGCCAATGCGTATTGGAATACAGGTCCGACCGCGCACGCCTCGCCGCTCTACCCGCTTCTCCTGAGCTTGGTGTATCGCAAGTTCGGCACCGGCCTATCGGGCGAAATCGCACAGGAGGTCCTCAGTTGCTTCTTCGGTGCGCTGGTCTGGAGTCTCATCCCCTGGCTCGCCGAGATATGCCAGCTAGACCGGCGAGTGGGAATTGGCGCGGCCCTCGCGGGAGCGCTCTTCAACATAAATCACTGGTCCGAAACGAAAGGTTCCTTCGAAGCGGCTATGGCTGGCGTCGCGTGCGTGCTGTTATTTGTGCTCTATATGAAATGCTGGCGTTCCCGTGATTTTTCCGTGAGCACTGGTATTCTTGCAGGAACACTCTCCGGATTAGCCATCTTGATCAGCGGGTCGCTAGTATCGATCGTTTTCAGCTTGTTGCTGACCGGTTGGTTCCTGTTCCGCTCCCGCCCCTTACGGTGGAAGTATCTGCGCTTTGGGATGCTCGTTGTCGCCCTAATCTTCACAACGCTGCTGCCTTGGGCGCTTCGCAACTACTTTGTCCTTGGGGGTCTGGTATGGACAAGAGACAATTTTCCGTTGGAACTTAGGGTATCGAACAACGACGATGCAAGGCTGACCCTGGATGACAATAAAACAGCCCAGGATAAATATCATCCTTTTACGAGCCCCGCGCAGCGCGCTGCCGTAAGGAGTCTGGGTGAACTGGCCTTCGAAAAGGGCTTAAAAGCAGAGGCCGTTGGGTGGATCACGTCGCATCCCCAGCGTTTCGCGTGGCTAACACTGCAAAGAGCTTACCTTTTCTGGTTTCCGGAGATGAAACGTCCCGTTCAGACTGTGGCGATGGCCCTACTCACGTTGCTTAGCATTCCGGGGCTGGTTTTTCTGCTCAGGCGAAGGCAACTGGTCGGATATGGACTGCTGACAGCTTTGGTCGCTTACCCGCTCGTGTACTACATCGTCCAGATGCATCCTCGATATGCTTACCCCATTCAGTGGACCCTTTACCTGCTAAGCAGCGAGTCTGTACTGCAGGCATACCTTGGCTGGAAGAATCGTCGCGCAGCTATGGCCAGCAAAAAGCTCGCTCCTCAAAATCATTGAAAGTTCATTTTGGTTCGCGGCCGCAAACCCAAACTCTCGATGTTGTGGCTGATTTGAGCAGACGGGATGGAAATTTATGCGCGTGCTCACGCGTAAAGAAAGATGCAATTTTGGAGGACGTGCGAATCGATAGAAGCGCAAGACGGGAAACACCATGCGGTACAACTCAGGACGCGATTCACTCTGTCAGGCTTGCGATGCGACCCTTCTCTTTTTTAGCAGCCTAAGCGATTCCATCACAGCCTCTCGTGGACTCGACAGCGTGCACGCGGGGCATCTACAAGTCTCGTCAGAACCCGGCCAAACTGCTACTGCGTCGAAACGGTAGCCAATGCCTCGAATGGTTTTGAGGTAGGTCGGACTCGTGACATCCGGCTCAATTTTTTCGCGTAGTCGCCTGACGCAGGCGTCCACACTGCGAGGATTGACAAAGCGCATTTCGCCCCAAACCGCATCCAGAAGCACATCGCGTGCGAACACATGTCCGCGATGTCGCGCGAGGTAATTTACCAGCCTGAACTCCAAACTGGTAGTCGCGACTTCGTTTCCTCGGACCGAGAGCTGCATCGCACTATGATCGATCACAATGTCTGCGATGGAGGGCTCGGCCGGGAATGAACTTGCCGATCGCAGTAACGTCGATTGCACCTTTGCCATCAACTCGCCAGCACTGAAGGGCTTGCAAAGGTAGTTATCGGCTCCGGCTTCCAATGCAGCAGCACAACTCTGTTCGTCGTCAGTATCGGCGCTCAGGACGATGACTGGTGTCCTCGCCTGCAGAGAGTTCATCCGAATCTGTCTACACAGATCGAGTCCACTGCCATCGGGCAACGTTGTTGCGATCAACATTAATGAGGGCATGCGGCGACCTTGTACGTTCTTGAATTCGCTCAAACTCCAAAACGTACGAACTTCGTAGCCCGCCCTCTGCAGACAATGCCACTCGGGCTGACCTGCATCGAACTCGCCATCCACCACAAAAATCAGGTCAGTCATGTCCGGCACCGCATGGCTCCCCAAGAAACCGGAAGTGCCAAACTAACATTGAAGACGTCACCTCCGAGTGAGGATTAGCCGTTTCTTCGATCTTGATTTCGGTCCGAAGTATAGCGTCAGCAAGGTTACGCATACGTTACCAGCAGATGAATACTGCATGAAATCTGGCTTTGCGAAGGCGGGAAACACCGTGCCTGGCGCGGCAAGTCGGGCCGCTGGCCGAAGATACTCTGTACCAGTCCGTGGAACACCGCTAGAAATGTCGTGGTAATCGATGGCAAAACCAGTGTTTGAGCTGTCGCAGGAACGAAATCGTCGGTCAAATCGGGTGATGGCTATGACCGCAAGGATAGACCGCATCGTTCCGCCGACGCACACTGAGGATCTGCGGAGCATATTCGTAATCGCACCGCGCATGCTGGCGTTATTACGGACGACAACGTAGGGATGGGGTGAATGCGTTAGCGATACTGAGCTGCACTGTCCCTTGGAAAGATTCCCCTCGCGACCTTCGGGTGCAAGTCGCGGCGCTCAGGAACCGGGTTTGGGTGATCCCTGAGGCGGCGTCACTATGATGGCGGGGACCTCCTGCTGCTTGACCAGTGTGTTGTAAGCCGCGACGTCGGTCGCGACGATTGCCTGCCACTTCGCCAGTTGTACATCGACGGAGTGACTGACCATATCGAACACTTCGTACGACTGTTTTGTGGGCGCCGAATCGGCGCTTCCCACTACGCCACCTAATGCGACCAGGTCATTGTTCAACCGAACCGGAAAATTGAGCACGTCCTGACCGCTCTTGGCTTTGGTCTGGATGAGCGCTTCCTCCACTTCGGTCATCTTCTTGTCGAGCGCCTTCCCGGCATCGGCAATCGTTTTCTCTCGCGGATCGTCCTTCAGGCGCTTGTTGACGGCAGAGATTTGGTCGCGCACGTCTCGAATCTGGATGATCGCGTCGTCCGTTGCCGTAACCTTGTCGCGAATCTTGAGCAACAGATCGAATTGCTTGGTGAGGTCCTCTTGACTGACCTTGGCCCTTGGGTCCGGCTTGATCTCCAGCGGTGCCGTGTAGCTCTTCCCCAGCACCGTGAGCCGCACCTGGTACGTACCGGGCAGCGCCACGGGGCCCTCAGTGCTACCACCCCAAAGCGGCGCATGCGGCACCTTCGTCGCGCCTTCGTAGCGTAAATCCCATACGAAGCGATTCAGACCTGCGTCCGCTGGCAAATTGCCCGCGCCTCGGTTGCGCTCGAAGAAACTCTCCTCGTCTCCCGCAGGTTCTTCCTTCCTGGGGAACTTGCGAATCACTTTTCCGGATGAGTCGAGCAGTTCGAGCGTAATCTTCGGCGCCTCCTCTTTCTTGTCTGCTTCGCTTTTGTCGGCATCCGTTTTCGCGGGCGACTCCGATGAGGACGGGGTCGCGCCCGCTGTCTCTTTCTTTTCCGGCTTTTTGAGCGAAGTCTTCAACCAGTAGTCAATCGCCGCTCCTGGCGGCGGATTCTTACCCACATTTCCCTGCCCGCCAAAACCCGAGCCTCCAAATACCGTGTGATTGGCCGGTGCTGGCGCAAAAAGATGCGCGTCCTGCTTCGGGACCGACTCATCGTATTGCTCCAACGGCGTGATGTCATCCAGCACCCAGAAACTCCTGCCGTGCGTCGCCACTACAAGATCGTTGTTGCCGTTGTTGCTCTTGATAAGCAGGTCGTTCACCGGCGTAGTTGGGAGATTAATCTGCAGCGATTGCCAGTGTCCACCGTCATCGAATGAAACGTAAACTCCTTGCTCCGTTCCAGCGAAAAGGAGCCCGGGACGCTTCGGATCGACGCGCACGGCGTGCACGTAATTATTCGCCGGAAATCCTGTCACCAGCTTGGTCCAGCTCTTTCCGAAATCGGTGGTCTTGAAGACATATGGGGCGAAGTCATCTGCCTTGTGGCGTTCGACGGCGAGATACGCCGTACCAGCATCATGCGGAGAAGCCTCAATCATGCTTACGGTGCCCCATTCCGGCATCTCCTTGGGAGTGATATTCTCCCACTTCTGGCCGCCGTCGCGAGTCAGTTGTACGAGCCCGTCATCTGTGCCGACCCAGATCAAGTCTTTTTGTACGGGCGATTCCACCACCGAGAAGATCGTGTCGTACACTTCAACACCCGTGTTGTCTTTCGTGATCGGGCCACCGGATGCAACCTGCTTCGATTTGTCGTTGCGCGTCAGGTCAGGACTGATGATCGCCCAACTCATCCCTCCATCTGTGGTCTTGAACAATACTTCTCCGGCGAAGTACAGCGTCTTCGGATCGTGAGGTGAAAACACAATCGGTTCTGTCCATTGGAATCGATGCTTAACGTCCGCCGCGGCCCAGCCAATGGGATTGACCGGCCACGGATTGATTGACTGATATTGCTGCGTGTGCCGGTCATAGCGAGTGATCTCACCGCCGTAGGACCCGGCATACACAATCATGCGGGTCCGCTCGGATCCGGCGCGATATATCCGCTCTCTCCACCACCCACGTCGTACCAGTCCGGACGATCGATGCCGCCTTCCGGACTCGCGCTCGCAATTCCTACCGTTGAATTGTCCTGCTGCGCGCCATACATGTAATACGGAAACCGGTTGTCGGTGGTCACGTGATAGAACTGCGCCGTGGGCTGGTTGTACTGGGTGCTCCAGCTTTCACCGCCATTCGTGGAGATGGTCGCGCCTCCATCATTTCCATTGATGAGCCGCTTCGGATTCGTAGGATCAATCCACAGGGCGTGGTTATCCCCATGGGGTGCCCGAATCTGGCTGAAGGTTTTGCCCCCATCATTGGAGCGATAGACGCCCGTGTTCAGGATGTAAACCGTATCGGCCGACTTCGGGTCGGCAAAAATGTGCGAATAATACCACGCACGCTGACGAAACCGGTGGTCGTCCGTCATCAGATGCCACGAATCGCCCCCGTCGTCGGAACGATAAATACCGCCCTTCTCGGCCTCGATCACCGCCCATACCCGATTCGGGTTTGCACCGGAAACCGTGACACCAATCCGCCCCAGGATCCCTTCCGGCAGACCGTGTCCCTTCAGTTGCTTCCAGGTAGTCCCGCCGTCGATCGACCGGTAAAAACCGCTGCCCGGGCCGCCGCTGTCCAGGCTCCAAGGCGTCCGCCTCACCTGCCACAACGCCGCGAACACAATATTCGAATTGCTCGGGTCAAAGGCCACATCGATGCCTCCGCTCTTAGCATCCTTATATAGGACCTTTTCCCACGTCTTGCCTCCGTCGCGCGTGCGGAAAATACCGCGTTCCTCGTTATCGGCGAACGGGTGCCCCAGAGCCGCCACGAACGCTATGTCAGGATTCTTCGGATTCACGATCAGACGCCCGATAGCATGCGAATCGCCCAAGCCCGTGAACGCCCAAGTCTTTCCGGCATCGATCGACTTGTACACGCCGTTGCCGCCAACGATGTTGCCGCGGACGCACGCCTCGCCCGTGCCGACGTAGATCACGTTCGGATCGGATTCGGAAACAGCGATGGCGCCGATCGCCGGTGACGCATCCTTCGTCTTATCGAAAAGAGGCTTCCAGTTAAGACCTCCGTCGGTCGTTTTCCACACGCCTCCTGCCACCGCCCCAAAGTAGTACACGTCGTCCTGGCCCACCACGCCTGAAACCGCGACGACGCGCCCGCCACGAAATGGCCCAACCAGCCGGTACTGCAGCCCTTTCCACGGTCCTTGGGATTCGTTCTCATCCTGCTCCGCGTCACTAGCCGGCTTAGCCGCGGTGGTCGGCGACTCTGTCTGCTTGGGCGCGGGCTTTGCGTTCGCTTTCGGTTGGTGCTTCTGGGCTAACAGCGGGGTGGCACAACACGCAATCAACAAGACGAGTGTGGTCGTTCGCAACGTGGGTTCCTCCGGAGACGTACACAATAAGCCCGTCAGCCCCAAATACTCAACAAAATCTTCATGTCTCGATGTTTCGTTTCACGCTCTATAATCTCAACTCTCAGAAACAGGCTGCTTGGAACTGAGGCAAATCCACAGGAGGCCCCCCTTGAAACCCGTCCGCTCCCTCATTTTCTGCTGCATCTTTTTTTGCGTCGTACACTTGACCGACGCGCAAACCAGTCCCGCGAAGACCAGTGACCATTCTCAGTTCTCGGGTTATACGGCAGAAACATCTAACCCCGAGCGCGATTTAGAGAAGAAGTTTCAGGATGGGATCGTGAGCGACAACGTCCGCGAGAACATGCGCCGTATGAGCGCTCGTCCCCATCACGTGGGGTCGCCCTACGACAAAGACAATGCGGAGTGGATTCTTTCCAAGTTCAAAGAGTGGGGATTCGACGCGCACATCGAAACCTTCCAGGTCCTTTTCCCCACTCCCAAAGAGCGGGTCGTCGAACTGCTGGAGCCCACGAAGTTCCGCGCCAAACTTCAGGAACCCGCCGTTGCCGGCGATCCCACGTCGAGCCAAACCTCCGAGCAATTGCCCACCTACAACGCATACTCCATCGATGGTGACGTAACCGCTCCGCTAGTCTATGTAAACTACGGCAGCCGCGAGGATTACGAACAACTCGATCGCCTCGGAATCTCGGTCAAAGGGGCCATTGTCATTGCACGCTACGGCGAAGCCTGGCGCGGCATCAAGCCGAAAGTTGCCAGCGAGCATGGGGCAATCGGATGCATCATTTATTCCGATCCGAGAGATGACGGCTATTTTCAAGGGGACGATTATCCCAAGGGCGGCTGGCGTCCTAAAGATGGCGTCCAGCGCGGCAGCGTCATGGACACCGATTACCCGGGCGATCCTCTTACACCCGGCGTTGGCGCGACTGCAGATGCCAAGCGTCTTCCCATCCGTGAGGCCAAAACCATCACCAAGATTCCCGTGCTTCCCATTTCCTATGCCGACGCTCTGCCTCTTCTAACTGCGCTCGGTGGTCCTGTGGCTCCGGAAAAATGGCGCGGCGCTTTGCCCATTACGTATCACATCGGTCCCGGCCCCGCCAAAGTCCATCTCAAAGTCACCTCGAACTGGGACATCAAGCCGGTCAATGACGTCATCGCAACTCTGCGTGGATCCGGCGCTCCCGATCAATGGGTGATTCGCGGCAATCACTTCGACGCCTGGGTCAATGGAGCCGACGATCCGCTCTCCGGCATGTCCGCAGTCCTCGAAGAAGCGCGCATGCTCGGGGAACTCCACAAGCAGGGATGGACTCCAAAACGCACTATCATCTATTGCGCATGGGATGGCGAGGAACCTGGACTACTCGGTTCCACCGAATGGGTGGAAACCCACGGCGGCGAACTACAAAAGCACGCCGTCGCCTACATTAATTCCGACAGTAACGGCCGTGGGTTCTTTCACGCCTCAGGCTCCCACGATCTCGAAAAATTGATCAATGACATCGTTCGCACAATTCAGGACCCGGAGAAGAACATTCCCGTCTGGCAACGCGCGCGTCTATCCCGCATCGCCAACGCCAAGAACCAGGAGGATCGCGCAGAGATTCGTAAGCGCGCCGAGTTAACCATCGGAGCACTCGGCGACGGTTCCGATTACGCAGCGTTCCTCGACCACGCCGGCATTTCAGCTCTGAACATCGGCTACGGCGGCGAGAACGACGCCGATGCCTACCATTCCGTATACGACGACTTCTATTGGTACACCCACTTCGTCGACACCGATTTTTCGTACGGACGCGCTTTAGCACAAACCGGTGGAACTACCGTGATGCGGCTAGCGGATGCGGACATCATCCCATATGAGTACGCCGGGATGGCCGAAACCATTGGCAAGTATGTGACTGAACTTGAAAAACAACTCAAAGAGAAACAGGATGAAATTACGGAGCGCAACCTCCAACTGAAAGAAGGAGTCTTTTCGGCTATCGCTGATCCACGCAAGATTTCGGTCCCTCCGCCACACGAGACGACGCCGCCCTACATGAATTTCGCCCCTCTGAAGAACGGAGTGGAATCGATCAAGCACAGCGCGGAGCACTACCAGGCTGCATTCGCCAAAGCTCTCGGCCCCGGCGCTCCCGCGCTCTCACCGGAGTTCCTGGACTCGCTGAACACGGATCTTCTGAAAATCCAGCGCACTTTCCTGACCGACCGAGGACTTCCGGAGCGCCCATGGTTCAAGCATCAGGTTTACGCGCCTGGCGCTTACACCGGTTACGGCGCGAAACCCATTGCAGCCGTCCGCGAATACATGGACGCCAAGAAATGGTCGGAGGCGGAAGCTCAGGTGCCAGGGGTTGCTAAGGTGCTGGAAGATGTTGCGGCGGCGATAAATAAGGCGGCAGACACCCTGGAAGGCGCGATCGCAACCTCGTCACACTAACAATCGAGAAGCCACGCGCGCCCGGCGATTTGCCCGAGTTCCTCATAAATCCAGTCGTCGAACGTTGTTCGTCCGCGACCGAGGTGCCGCACACGCCCCAGACCAACCGGTCAAATGCCGGCGTACCAGGCATAGCCTCCTTCAGGCGACGCGGACCCCAGACCTTTGCCGAAGCTTTTCAGATTGTCGGTGAGCGTCATGTGGGTGATGAATTTGACGTTCTTGTAGCCGACCTGGCGGGGAACCCTGAGTCGAAGCGGTCCGCCGTTGCCCACGGGGAGCTCACCGCCGTTCATCCCGTAGACGAGAAAAGTCTGCGGATGCAACGCATCGGCCATATCGATGCTATCCCACCAGTCCTTCTCGATCGAGAAATAGACAACGTACTTGGCTTGCGGGAGGACTTCCACGGCACGCAGGACTTGAAAGAGCGGCACGCCGATCCACTCGGCGATGTATGACCAGCCCTCTTCACATTGCAGCATGGTGATCTGGCTGTGAGACGGGTAGCTCCTGAGTTTAGCCAGCGAGAGCGAGGCAGGCCGGGCGACCATACCGTTGATAGAGAGCCGCCAGTCGGCGAATCCTCCGGCTTGAAGGCGCTTGAAGTCATCGCTTGGCGGCGCCATTTCGTTTGCGAAGGGAGGCTTCGAGATCTGGCTGCGAGAGAATTCGCGAGCTAAGGAGTGCCGCGTGAGCAGACGATGGGAAGCATAGGTCAGGGTTTCGCCGAGCCCGTAGATTCCGCCGTGATCGGGTGGAACCAGCCCGTGCTTCTGCGCGAGACGCGCGGCGACGCCGAGACCCGCTACACCTGCCGCAACAGTCATTCCGGTCTTGAGTAGTTTTCGGCGTGAGACCTTGCGAGGAGAAAGTTCGCTCATGTTCGCTCCATCGGCGTCGCGGCTCGGCCCGTGATCATCGCCCGCATCCGACTCTTGAATCCGGCAAACCAAACCATCCCAACGTGGACTAACAGGAAGAGCACCAACGCCAGTGAGACAAAGAAGTGAAGCGTGCGCGCCGATTGCTGGCCGCCCAGCACATTGACGGCCTCCGGAACCGCGGAAACAAATGCGGGAGACATCGCGAGCCCCGTCCATATTATTAGCGGGAAAAGAACGAAGATGACGAACAGGTACGTGAGCCGCTGCAACACGTTATATGACCAGGCTTCTGTCTCACTCGGCAGCTCGAAACGTAAATGGCTGACGATTGCCGTCGAGAACGTCCGCCAAGACAGCTCATCCGTATCTGGAAGCAAGTTCTTCCGCAAATGCCCATTCATCAAGCTGGAGAGTATGTACAGCAGGCCAGTGAATACCAGCATCCAGGCAGATTGAAAGTGGAGATAGCGGCTCCAGCCGTTTTGGTCCGGCATCACGTAGCTGTAGCCGGTCGGCACCAAATTCCTCGAAGCAGGAATGTGCAGCTTGAATAACGGTTGCGTCAGATTGTTGCCCACCTCGCCCCAATAGAAGCGAGGATGAGAGATCACAATCTCCGCTCCAGTGATCAGCAGCGCAAAGAAGCACACGGTGGTGATCCAGTGAGTGATGCGAACCAGGGCAGAATGCCGCGAAGGAATCGTCGTGGCTCGGACGGCTGAGGTACCAATTGCAATGCTAGCGGAGTCGCCCACGCGGGAATCGTATCATGTAACACGGAGTTCCGGCATCCAAGTAGGCCGCCCGGCTACGTCCGGAATGTGGAAGGCTTCCCGTGGGGGAAACCGCCGCCGCACTCGAGCGAGCACCGGACCGGCGCTTTTAATATCTACCCCATGATGATGGGCGCTTTCTCCCCAGCGGCGGCTCGCGCCGCGTTCGGCAGCGCTCGCCCATATCTCATATACTGATGCATGCGCGCTGTGCCAAATAGATGACTTTGGGGGGGCGCATGGCCGCAGGTATGCACTTCGCCCTTCCTGGGCTGGAGAACAGTTAGATCGATGTGGATTGTAGCTTTAGCTCTTAGGCGCCCGTATACGTTTACCGTCATGGCGTTGGTGCTGATCCTTCTGACGCCGCTGGTGATTGTGCGAATGCCGGTTGACGTCTTGCCGGATATCAACATCCCCGTCATTAGCGTGGTGTGGAACTACGCCGGAATGGCCCCCGACGAAATGGCCGATCGCATCGTGACCAATGCCGAGCGCGGCCTCACCATCACCGTCAATGACATTGAACACATCGAGTCCCAGTCGCTCAATGGCATCGGTGTCATCAAGATCTTTTTCCAGCCGACGGCGAATATTCAGACTGCTTTGGCGCAAACCACGGCGATGTCGCAAACCATTCTCCGCGGGTTGCCACCCGGAACTGTGCCGCCCCTGATTGTCACTTATTCTGCCTCTTCGACTCCGATCGTCCAACTGGGCTTGAGCAGCAAGACGCTGCCGGAGCAACAACTCTTCGATCTCGGCAACAACTTTCTGCGCACGCAGTTGGCAACCGTGCCGGGCGCCGCGACCCCGTATCCCTACGGGGGCAAAATACGCCAGATCCAAGTCGATCTCGACCTGCCTCGGCTGCAGGCTAACGGGCTTTCGCCCAACGACATTGTGAACGCGCTGAGTGCGCAGAACCTGATTCTTCCCGCGGGTACCACCAAGATCGGTTCGCTGGAATACCAGGTCGAGATGAACGGCAATCCGCAAACCATCGCGGAATTGAACGATCTTCCCGTCAAGACCGTGAATGGGTCGACCATTTACATGCGCGACGTGGCGCACATCCGTGACGGGTTTGCCCCGCAAACCAACATCGTGCACATGAACGGCGAACGTGGTGCGCTGATGTCGATGTTGAAGGTAGGCAGCGCGTCGACCATTACCATTGTCGAAGGCGTGAAACGCATGGCTGAGCGTGCATCTCAGTCACTCCCGCCGGAGATGAAGATTACCGCGCTTTTCGATCAATCGCTGTTCGTACGCGCGTCCATTCGGGGCGTGGTGCTCGAAGCGCTGACTGCCGCTCTTCTGACCGCCGCGATGATCCTGCTTTTCCTGGGGGACTGGCGGCCCACGATTGTCATCTCCATCTCGATCCCTCTGTCAATCTTCGTATCGATTCTTGTGCTCAGTGCGCTCGGGCAGACGATCAACATCATGACTCTTGGAGGGCTGGCGCTAGCCGTCGGGATCCTGGTCGATGACGCCACGGTAGAAATTGAAAACATCGAGCGAAACCTCGCCCAGGGCAAGGAAATGAAGCAGGCAATTCTGGATGGGGCGGCGCAGATCGCGGTCCCGGCCTTCGTGTCCACGATTTGCATTTGCATCGTTTTTGTACCGATGTTTTTCCTGACCGGCGTGGCGAAATTTCTGTTCGTGCCGCTCGCCGAAGCCGTCGTCTTCGCCATGTTGGCTTCCTATTTCCTTTCGCGAACACTCATCCCCACGCTGGTCATGTACATCATGCGCGGGCACGAGCATAAGGCGGGCGGACCGAAAACGTTCATGGGACGATTTCAGCACGGATTCGAACAAGGCTTCGACAAATTCCGCAGCGGCTACTACCAACTGCTGGAAACCACAATTCAGCACCGCAAGCTCTTCGCCAGCTTCTTTCTCGCGTTCTGCCTGCTCTCGCTGGGCTGGGTATTCTTCCTGGGTGAAGACTTCTTTCCATCGGTCGACGCCGGGCTCATCCGGCTGCACTTGCGCGGACGTGCCGGTCTGCGGGTCGAGGAGACAGCTCGCCTTTGCGACCAGGTGGAGCAGTTCTTGCATCAAGATCTGCCGAAGGGCGAGATTGCAACCGTGCTGGATAACATCGGATTGCCCAACTCAAGCATCAATTTGTCCTACAGCAATTCGGGAGTGATTGGCACGAGCGACGCGGAAATTCTTCTTGGCTTGAACCCCGAGCAGCATCGTCCAACAGAGCAGATCGTGCAGCACTTGCGCCAGGAACTGCCTCGGCGTTTTCCTGGAGTGGAGTTCTTCTTTCAGCCGGCCGACATCGTCACGCAGATTCTGAACTTCGGTCTGCCCGCTCCGATTGATATTCAGGTGATCGGCGCGAATATGCAGACGAGCTACGGGATCGCCCAGCAGATTGCCAACAAATTGCGCCGTGTTCCCGGGACGGCCGATGTGCACGTGCAGCAGATGCTTGGCCTGCCGACGTTGCACCTCGATATCGATCGCAATCTCGTGACCCAGATTGGTATGAGTCCGTTGGACGTTGCCCAGAGCGTGCTGGTTTCGCTAAGCGGCAGCTTCCAGACTGCGCCCAGCTTCTGGCTGAATCCCAAGAATGGGGTGACCTATCAGATGGTAGTGCAGTCGCCGCAGTATCGGATGACCTCGCTGCAGGATCTGATGAACTTGCCGATCAACGATCGTTCAGTGCCAAACTCACAGGTGCTGGGCAATCTGGTCCAATTGTCCCCGACCGCCCGGCCAGCGGTTGTGTCACACTATGGAATAGAACCGGTCATTGACGTGTATGCCAGTACACAAGGCCGCGACCTAGGAGCAGTAGCCAGGGAAACGCGGAAACTCCTGCAGCCTTTCATTGAGCATCTGCCCCGGGGCACCCGCATTGTTGTCCGCGGGCAGGTGGAAACCATGCAGTCCTCGTTCGTCGGCTTGGGGATCGGGCTGCTGGGAGCGATCCTGCTGGTCTATTTTCTAATCGTGGTGAACTTCCAGTCATGGCTCGATCCCTTCGTAATCATTACCGCTCTTCCCGGTGCTCTCGCGGGAATTGCGTGGATGCTGCTGCTGACGCATACCACGCTAAGCGTGCCGTCTTTGACCGGTGCGGTCATGTGCATGGGCGTCGCAACCGCGAATTCCATCTTGATGGTATCGTTTGCGCGCGATCGGATGCAGGTGGGCGTACCACCTGTACAAGCCGCGCTGGAAGCGGGTTACACTCGAGTTCGGCCCGTACTGATGACCGCGCTGGCCATGATAATCGGCATGTTCCCTATGTCCCTTGGCCTGGGTGAGGGCGGAGAGCAGAACGCACCCCTGGGCCGTGCGGTCATCGGCGGCTTGTTTTTCGCGACTGTGGCAACATTATTCTTTGTTCCCTGCGTTTTCGCTATGGTTCACAGCCGTCAAGGGGCACCGGCAGGCGAAATGACGCGATCTGAATAACGTTAGAAAGTTCTTAAAGACACGGGATCACTAGGAGTCGAGCGAGCAATCATGCAGACCGAACCCGAAAATAGTCAGTCGATGATAGAACCACAGCACACCCCGCCACAAGTGACCCCTCCTCCGGAGCTTCCGGCGGCACCGCCGCGGAAGGCCTTGATCCTTGTCGCGCTGGTGGTGGTGGTGCTCGTGTTGAGCGGTATCGCGAGCATGTTCAGCCGCTTTCGTGCTGGGCGCGCGCTGGCCAAGGAAACGGAAGTCGATGCCGTCGCTACGGTTGCCGTTGTTCACCCCATTGCGGAAAAACCCGACGAAGAACTCGTGCTCCCCGCATCCTTGCAGGCTTACGAAGAGTCCCCGATCTACGCTCGCACCAACGGGTACCTGTTGCGCTGGTACCGGGACATTGGCAGCCACGTCAATCAGGGCGAACTGCTCGCCGACATCGATACCCCGGAAGTCGATCAGGAATTATCTCAGGCGCGTGCCAGTCGTCAGCAGGCCGCGGCGCAGTTGGATATTGCGAAAATTTCCGCTGATCGCTGGCAGAATCTGCGCAAGACGGACTCCGTTTCTCAGCAGGAAAACGACATGCAGACGAACGCCTACCAGCAGGCCGTCGCCAACCTCGCCGCGGCCGAGGCCAACGTTCGTCGCCTCGAGCAGTTGGAGTCGTTCAAGCACGTTTACGCTCCGTTCTCCGGTGTGCTGGTCAAGCGCAATGTCGATCCGGGAGCTCTCATCAACGCCGGGTCGGGGGGCGTGGAACTGTTCATCCTGGCCAAGGTTGATCCTCTGCGTGTCTTCACCAACGTTCCCCAAGCCTACTCACCTGCCATTAAGAATGGGATGCCGGCCTACATTACGCTGCAGGAAATTCCCGGGCAGAAGTTTCGCGGAACGGTCGCCCGCACCGCCGAGGCGATCGATCCCGCGACGCGTACTCTGTTGACTGAAGTGGATGTTCCCAATAAGGATGGCCGTCTGCTGCGCGGATCTTTCGGTGAAGTGCATTTCTCCCCGAGGATCAACACCGAAAAAGTCACTGTCCCCGTGAATGCCATGCTCTTCCGCCGCGAAGGCGCTCAATTAGCGATTGTGGGAGCCGACAACAAGGTCCAATTGCGGCCCATCACCATCGGTCGCGACTACGGCACGACCTTGGAGGTTCTCGGTGGAGTCAGCGTCGAGGATCGCATCATCATTAATCCCGCCGATTCCCTGGAAGATGGTCAGACCGTGAATGTCGCCGCTGACAACCAGCAAGGGAAACATTCATGAGGTGGTTGGCAGCGCTGCTCGGCGCCAGTCTGTGCCTGGCGGGATGCGCCGTGGGACCCAAATATCAGCGCCCGCCCGTCGCAAGTCCGCCTGCATGGAAAACCGAAGGCCCGTGGCGCGAGGCCGCTCCGAAAGATGCCATTCCTAAGGGAGCCTGGTGGGAGATTTTCCACGACACAGAACTGAACGGCTACGAGCAACAACTGCTGCAATCGAACCAGTCGCTCGCCGCAGCTCGGGATCGTCTGGATGAGGCTCGTTCCCTGGCGCGAGTCGCATCTGCCGGACTGTTCCCGACGCTCAGCGCGGATCCCGGCGCATCGCGCAACCGGTACTCCGGCAATCGTCCTGAGAGCCCGACACCTGATTCACCGCTGACGCAGAGCTTGTACCAGGTTCCCTTCGCCTTGAACTACGAAGTCGATCTGTTCGGCCGCGCCCGTAAGACTCTGCAAGCCGCCAACGCCAGCCTGCAAGGAACGGCGGCCGATCTGCAAAATGTTCAACTGGTCCTGACCGCGGAACTCGCTGCTGACTACTTCAGCCTCCGCGAACTCGATTCCGAATACCAGGTGGTGCAGGAATCGGTCAAGATTGAGCGGGAGGGACTGGTCCTCGTCAACCATCGCCATGAAGGCGGCATCGCCTCGGGTCTGGACTTGGCGCAGCAGCAAACCCTGCTGGATTCCACCGTCACGCAACTCTATTTGCTACAGCAGCAGCGCGAACAGTTCGAACATGCCATCGCAGTGCTCACGGGAAACGCCGCCTCTACATTTAGCGTTCGAGTTGCACCGTTGCTTGCAGTTCCGCCGATGATTCCACTAGGAATTCCGTCGGACCTGCTCGAGCGCCGGCCCGATATCTCCACCGCGGAACGAGCCATGGCCCAGCAGAACGCCCTGGTGGGAATTGCCAAAACTGCGTTCTACCCACAATTCACCATCTCCGGGGCCGTCGGTTTCCAGAGCGTCACTCTCGGCTCGCTGATTAGCGCTCCCAGCACGTTCTGGTCGCTGGGCGGCGATCTGTTGCAGCCAATCTTCAATGGCGGGCGAAATCGGGCCAATCTCGCCGCCACGAAATCTGCCTATGACGAATCGGTCGCCAACTACCGCGAGTCCGCACTAACCGCGTTCCAACAAGTCGAAGACGGCTTGTCGGGATTGAATTCTTTATCGCAGGCCACGGGAAGCCAGAATGCGGCCGTCGCCGACGCGCACCATGCCCTGGATATTGCCAATGATCGCTACGTCGGCGGCCTGACAACCTTCCTCGATGTCATCACCGCACAATCCGTATTGCTGACGAACCAACGACTCTCAACTCAGCTGCTGGGCCAGCAGATGGTGACCTCGGTTTACCTTGTCAAGGCGTTGGGCGGTGGCTGGGATGCGTCGGCAATTCAGAACGAGCAAGTGCATCCCAAGCCGGTCCAGGCCCTTCAGCCGTAAATGCCCGGGTGCCTACTTGTCGTGAAACGGGCGCCTCAGACTCAGCGCTAAGAGATATCGTTACCAGGCTGGCGGCGCATCGGCCTCGCAAGGCGTTTCTCTAAGCTAGCCGTGTTCGACGCGCTCTTTTATATCGGCGTACGCCGCATCGATGAGCCGGCTCAGCTCTGCGGCATTTGTGGCCGTCCCCGGTCTCAGCTTCACATGGCGCATGAACTTGCCCGTACCTTGCAGCAAGCGCGCCGGATCCCGCAGAGATGCGCCCTGAAAGAATCCCACATTTACGTGCGAAGTGAATACGTTGACGTAGCCGAAGGGCACATCTCCCAAACATGCAACCGGGCAGCCGTCATGCAAAAGCTCCCGGACTTCGTCCCCGCATTTTCGCATCACCTCAAACCACTGCTTCGCGATCGCTCCCAATTCAGCGGCATGCTCTTTCATCCAAGCATCGATGGCTGGATCCCGCTCGACAGCGCCGTTGAATCGCAGCAATTCCGTTCTCATCGTCGCTCCGCTTTCCCGCTTTCGAGGTCTGTGGGAAGAATTGAATTTAGCGCGATTTTGCGGACTGGTCTAGGGGATTTCTCTGGAGCGGTGTTTGGCAGCAGCATCGCAACCGAGTTCCAGATGCTCGAAGCCTGCCCACGCTCACCCGGCTGCTGGAATTGAAGTTCATCGACGATAACGTGGGCATTCCAGGGTCAGAACGACAACTTCACAGCAAATTGGATGATCCGGGGCTGGGCCGTTCCGTAGGTATTGGAGGATGATCCACCCGCCAATCCGGTAATCTGTCCGAAGGTGGAGTCTTGGAGGTTACCGTCCGGCCTGCCGAAGTTCACGTTGTTGAACGCATTGAAGAACTCGGCTCGGAATTCCATGGAGAGCCGCTCGGTAATTTTGGCATCCTTAACCGCAGCCAGATCGGCCTGGAAAAATCTCGGTCCACGAAGAATGTTCTTTCCCGTATCGCCGAAGGTTCCTATGGCGTTCTGCACAAACGCACCCGTGTTAAACCATTCCTGCACTTGGGCAGCATGGGAACGGCCAGTGCTCAGCACGGCTTGCTGAACGCTTGCTACCGCAAGATCGGCGCGATCCCCCAACATGCCGCTCTGAGAATTGTCGACGCCGCTAAAGATGGAGAACGGAAATCCACTCTGCCAGCTGACGGTTCCTGAAAGTCCCCAGCCATTCACGATTTGGCTGACGCCCTTGGGCAGACCGATGTGGGGAACCGTATACTCGCCGTTGATTTTGAAAGTCTTCGAAAGATCATCATCCGACGGGCCATAATCAAAATAGCGACCGCAACTGCAGCTATTGGTTAAGTACGGCGATCCTCCTGCCGGGGCGAAGTCATTCAGCTCCTTGGACCAGGTAAAGTTGGTCAAAAAAGAGAAGCCATGGGTCATGCGCTTCGTGAGAGTGATCTGGGCTGCATTGTAGTTGCTATCGACTCCCGAGTTGATGGAACCGATTGATCCGTAGTTAGGATAGACAGGCTGACCATTAATATTCGGATTCAACTGCAGTAATCCGCTCTCCTGATCTCCGGTGCCGCTAAGATGGTGTGCATTGTTGCCTACGTAGGCAAGGCGCACCATCCAATCCTGTTTGATTGCGCGTTCCAGGGTCAGGTTCCAGGCCAGCACCATCGGCAAACGGAAATGCCGGTCGAATATCTGACTGAATGAAATACCGCTGTTCGGGAAAACTGCAGTGCTCGCGGTTGGATTGACGGGACCAAACTGCCCCGGAAAAGGATTCGTTACCCCCGAGGTTCCGTATGGATCTTCAACGGTTACCCAAGGAGCTCCCGAACTAGAGCCGACGTTAATAATGGGAGCGAAGGGCGGAACGCCAACCACGTCCTCGAACGCAACCGTGTTGGGAGCTTCATAGTAATAGCCCGCTCCTCCTCGGATGCTCGTACTGCCATCTTCTGTAAGCCGATAGGCAAAGCCGAGCCGCGGTCCGAAGTTTTTCGGATTGTTATAAATCGAGGAGGCTGGGCACCCAGGATCGTGATTCTTTCCCCCAAACAGCATGCCCACTGGGGCAGTCGGAAAGCGCACGGACTGCGCTCCCGGAACAAAGCAAGCTACTCGCCCGTCGCTGTCGGTATAGGGGAAGAAAGGATCCCAGCGTAGTCCAGCGCTCAACAGAAGCCGGGGCGTAGCTTTCCACTCGTCCTGCACGAAGAGGCTTTCTCTGTATCCGGTAAAATTCAGATAAAGACCGCCGCCCTGCGTGAACGCGGTTACGGCGCCTAGTTCGAAATCTGCCAGAGGACTTCCCGTGAGGCTCTCGAAGTCGAAAACGCCGCTTTCCTGATACTGATTTCCCATCGGGAGGCGAACCCGTAGAATCTCGCCGCCGAACTGCACTTCATGCTTTCCCTTAATCCAAGTCGCGATCTCACGCAGCGATTGATCGCCGCGATTCCAGATTCCATAAGGCGTCCCAGGCAGATTAAAGTCGCCGCCCACTGTCACATTTAAGACCGCAGAGTTACCCCCGCCCAGGTTTTTCGGCACTGCCATGTTTACCCCGGCGTCTGCCATGCTGAATGGGGCCGAGGAAAGGGTTGTGCCATTCTCGCTGTTGTAGCCAAAGTAGCTGCTCAATAAGAAGGTCGGCGAAATGCTGTAAACATCGACGACGCTGACATTTTTCAAAACGAGGTGTTCGGCATCACCTCGCAGTTGCAGCAGGTTCGAGGCAGGCGGGACAAAGATTGGGTTCGTATAGTTCATCTGGAAGTAGTGCCCGCTTAGATGATGCTTCCCAATATTCCAGTCCACCTTGGCCAAATATTCATCCGTGTTCTGAGCATCCGGGCCGCCGTTGAACGTAAGCAGATCATTGGGTCCGTTCGGCAGGGGGACATGATTCAGGATGTACGTGGCGACCGGGCTTACCGGAATTTGATTGTTGGCGTAGTTTGCGCCCGTATTCGGATTCACCAACTGAGTACCGGGAAGCAGATCCGAGAAATCGCCGGTCCGTTCGTTGGCATTCGGAACAGAGGCAATCTGGCCATTGTTGGCGGTGCGAAATCGTGTTCCCTGGTAGCTTCCGAAATAAAACAGACGATTCTTAATTATCGGTCCGCCGACACTCCCGCCAAATTGATTCTGTTTCAGCGGATTGACTTGTCCCCCGGAAAAATAATTGCTGGCGTTCAGCGCGGAGTTCTGCAGAAATTCAAATAGATCTCCGTGAATCTGGTCCGTTCCCGATTTCGTGACCACATTCACCACGCCACCGATTGCGTTGCCGAAGGTGGCGCTCATATTGCCCGTAATGAGATTGAACTCCTGGATCGCGTCAGGATTGGGGAAAGGCACGTTCGCATTAATGTAGGTGTCGTTGGCATCGACGCCATCCAACAAGTAGTTGACTCCGTTCGCGCCGCCGCCGTTCACCTTAGCGTACTGCTCGCTGGGAAAAACACCTCCCTCGCAATTGGCTGCGCAATAATTTGCAGTGACGTTGGTGGTTCCCGGCGCTAGAAACACTAGTTCCTGTACGGCGCGGCCGTTCAGTGGAAGTTGGCTGATTTCCCTTTCATCGATCAACTGCCCGACCGTGGCAGAGTCAGTGGTCACCATCGTGGAGTCCGCAGTCACCACCATTTGTTCCTCAACCTTGCCCACTTTCAGTTGAACGTCTTGGGTGGTAGCCTGGCCCACGGACAACACAATACCCTTCTGCACATATCGGTTGTAACCGGTCACTGAAACCGTGATCTGATAAGTGCCGACCGGCAAACTGGGAAAGAGATACTGCCCTGTCGATGTGGTATTTGTGGTCTGGTTGTATCCCGTTCCTAGATCTTCCACGGCAACGGTCGCTCCCGCCACCATGGCGCCCGATGGATCACTGACGGCCCCACTGAGCCGGGCCGTTGTATACTGCGCCCACACCGTCGTTGGCGATCCGAAAACCAGAATGAGTCCCAGAGAGAAGCAAATTAGCGCTTGGGTTGGCGTTCGGTAGCTAAATTCTCTCTTCATTGTCTGCTTCTCCCGCGGCACGGTTTGAACCCTCGCCCCCGCGACAAGGAAACGACGGCACACTCGTCCGTCGGAGCCAAGCTTTGCGATTGCGCGAATTTACCCATAGCGTGCTCGCTTGTCAATTGTTTTGTTCGTTTGTGATCGATTCATGCCGGGTGGTCCTCGGCCCGACAAATCCGGACTGCGGCCGATCGAGTCGGAGGTCGCGATGAAACGAAAGACTTGGGTCCAGCAGCTTAGGGAAGGGGTAAAGACCGCATTCGGTCTTCGCATCTCTCGAAGGACCCAGAGTTTTAGCACGAGCATTCACGCCACAGACTCCGCGTTAAGACGCTGCGAAGCAAGGTTTTTGAAGCTGCCGACGCCCTACACGAGCCTGCCCAAGCGACAATCCTGGCAGAACGTAAGCTTATCTGGCTTTCGATTAGTTACGTATATAAATGTTTACTTGCGATTTACGGCGAAGTCAAGCGCAAAAAACAGCTGGCGCATCCCAGCTTTTCTGTGCCGTTCGGGACCGGTCCCTATCGAGACGCGCGTCGAAGGAATATTTCACTGCATCGGTCGGTAGCGCTTGATCCCGTGAGGATCAAAGGTCGTCGGCATACGGCCGGAGATGCTTACTTGGAAGTGGTCTCCAGCGGTGGCACCGCTCAGACCCGTGACCGTTAGACTCACGTTGTATTGGCCCGGCTCCGTATAGGTATGATTGACCTCCCTGCCCTCCTGGCTCACGCCGTCGCCAAAATCCCAGTGAAACGAGACTACGGCCTCCCCGTGTGCTGCAAACTTAAGCGTAGCTCCCACATTCCCGTCGGAAGGGTGCTCCGTCGTCACGGCGGGAGCGCTAGCAGGGATGTGGGTGTCAACGATTCTGAATACCTGCACCGCATGAGGTGACTGCTGAAAGGTAAACACGCGGGCGGGAGCAGGAATCTCACGATTGTCCAGAATATCCGTAAACTACGTATTGGCCCGTCGCAGGCAACCCGGCGATGGAAAGATCGATGGAGCGATCCTTCTCCTTGTCCGCCCAGTTAAAGACCGTGAGAATGCTTTGCCGGGAATCCTCTTTGAGAAAAAATATGCTCGGCTGCACATCTTCGGCTGCGAAATTCATCAGATCCAGCGGGATCGAAGCTCTTCCCAGTCGAATCATCTGAATGAGGTCCTGATTCTGAATCAGCGCGAGGCGCTCAGGAGCCTTCGACAACGCCGGAAGGTCGTCTCCAATCTCGAACATCCCGCCGGAAACGGCAGCGAGTGCAATGGAGACTCTGGCGTCATCTAAAGAAACTGGCTTGTCACTCTCGTGCCAAGACTGATCCCGAATCGTTTGCGTGGATACGGTAAACGCATCCGGATCAGCTACAAAAAAATTGCGATTCATATAGTAGCGAGCGGCAATTCCTGATGCGGCTTCCCTGCTGGCCTCGAATTTGTGCCCCGTATCCTGCGATATCCGGCCGTAGTCCACATAACCAACCGGGTTGAGCATCGGGCTTCCATCCTTGTCGAGGTAGACCTCGTCCCCAACCGTGTCGCGAATGATCTGGAGCCCGATCCTCTGGGCTTCGAGAGCGGTCGTATTCGGTTTGTAGTAGTAACCTTCGATGCCGCTATCGTCCATAAAATCCAGCTTGATGTAATGCACTCCCCATTCCGTCACCAGCGTGGAATACGTCTTTCGTAGATATTCCTGTGCGCCCGGGTTTGTCGTGTCCAGCACGAATAGCGGATCCTTGTGATCCACAACTGTGCCGGCATGGATCGGCTGGCCTTTTGCGTTTTTTACGAGCCAATCCGGATGATTTTCATAAACCCAGGAACGGTCCGACACTTCAAAAGGAGCAGTCCAGATGCCCGGCACCAGCCCCAGACCGCGGACTTTGTACTCGAGCGTGGCCAACCCGCGGGGAAACAAGGTCGCGTTCGGGGTGATGTATTCTCCCCGAGCATATTGATAGCCTTCGTCGATGTGAAAGACGTTATAGCCCAGCGATTTCAGATGCGCGGCTTCCCATTCGGCGTTAGTGAGGGCGGCTCCATCGTTTAATCCGAAATAGTACGCCGTCCAGCTCCACCAACCCATCAATGCAGGCCCCGTGGTTCGGGCATGATGAATTTCTCGAATCAACGAACCATAGGTTTCCAGCTGGCGGTGGTAGTCTGTGGACAGGCTGAAGAGCACGCGCTCCGACGACAGTTCCGCGCCGGGCGCAACCGCCAGACTCAACTCGACCTGATCGTCGACCGAGGAATGCTGCAGAGAATTTTCCTTCTCCATCTCGGTGGTCCCCGTCGAATCGACCTCATACGCCACGGCGCGGGACGTGGCGCCAGGAGAGTCGGCAAGGTGAAGGCGCAAAATGGTTAGGAACCGGTCAGAGGTAAGCGCGCCAAGAAACAAGCTCTGATGCGTTCGGCGATTGTAAATAAGCTGGCTGCCGACGGCGCGATGCATCTGTTTTTCAGCATCCGCAAAATCACGGATGGTCATAGCTGGCCGGTCCTCGCTAAAGCTGTCGGAGAGGACTCGATCATCGAGGGCTGGTCCCCCCAAGTCGACGATCGATCCTTCGCTTGCATCTACAGAACGAATGCTCCCGACGTGAATGGTCTTCCCCGTCGTGTTCCGCAGCGTTACCTGAACATCGCCGAACGGCTGGCTCGAGTATGCGCGGATGTGATAGATCAGCTCCGGTTGCGCGCTCAATCCCGAATAGACGATTTGCCAGTCCGTGGCGTCCCCCAGATCCCCATGAGCTTGGGAGTGCTCTACGGCATGCCGCGAGTAGTCGGAGGCGTGAAGCCAGCGCCCATCTACTTGTGCCCCGACTCCGGCGCGCAGGGCATAAGAACTCGATCCTGGCATCGCGATGGTGTACTTGCCGTCCGCAGGGTCCACAGTGATTTGCAACGCGTGTTCGTCTCCAGACGATTGCGCCTGAATCGTGCCGGCACAGCCACCGACAATCAGCAGAATTACAGCAAATCTGACCACATACAGTGCCGTGAATTGCTTGGTCCAGTAGCTGATCACTGATTCCTCCATGGAGTTGAGAAACATTGCGTCCGTTGAACAAGTCAGCTCCAGCTTCAGTCCAGAAGGCTGACTTTGGAGAATCATGGCAGGATGGCCTTGATTCCCGTGATCTCACAAAAGTCGACGAGTGCCGGATAGAGGTCTTCGCCGTAGCCCAAACACGCATATTCGTTGGTCCAATGCTGGAGCATAACGTCAATGTCACAGTGTGCGGTCACAAAACCATGCGGCCAAAATGGGATGCCGCATTCGTTGAGCCGTCTGTCCATCTGATTCGGTGCAGGCTCGAAGATACTGGCACGAGTAATTACCATTTGAAATTCGCCATTCACTCTACCAAGTCGGGCCAATACTCCTTCTCCTACTTTGCAGATTAACTTTACGGAGAGCCCGCCCGCCTCGCCTTCCGTAGGGATACCGTGCTCAGAGAAACCAGCCGGCCCGAGTTTGCTTGCCAAGGAAGGTGGACAAGCGCCATCGCCGATGATCTTGATTTCCTTTGTCTGCCGGTCAATGTGCTGCAGATCGCCGTAATACACTCGCTCCTTGCTCAACTTGGTGAGCAGAAGCACGGTCAAAGCAGTGTTGAAATCGCCTAGCGTAGAAGTACCGACTCCGTCCTCGAGCATCATGCTCTGGGCAAAACATGTCGCAGAGTAATCGCCGGCCAGACCAGGAAAAGACTGGATCGTGTAGAAATCGAATCGTTCCTTCGCCACCAGTGTTCTGAGCGCGAGATAGAGACGCATCGAGCGTTGAGTCACGGCGTTGCGTTCTGGCTCCTTGCTAAACAGCTGCTTCAGTCGCGGCTGCAAGTCATCGAGTTCGGCTTGCGATACTCCTTCAGCCGTTTCCTTTAATTCCGTTGTGTCCCGGGAATCGATATCGATACCAAACATTCTCATCCATTGGGAAGGATCCGCCGCGCCGCAGGTTTGCCCCATCCCGCGCCCGCCAAACGTGCCAATGGTCGACATATTCAAGAAGTTTTTCAGATGAGAGGCTCGGGCATAACTGACGATCCTGCCCACCGTGTCTGGTTCATCGAGGCTTCCATAGACAAACCTGTGCTGGATTCCGATTTCGAGTAGCCCTCCGTGCAGCACCAATCCGCCAACGGGCCGCCAGCCTTGAGAGCCGGGATGGGTCCACAGAAGTAAGCCCTTGCCGCCTGCACAGTAATCCCGAATTGCGCCAACCAGGTGCGCTGCCCAGACCCAGGTTCCGGAAAACAGGACGACCGCATCAATCTCATCGTCGCATTTCATTTTTTTGAATGCCGCCCGGGCTTCCTGTTTGCTGGCCACGACGACCCCATGCTCAATCACATTCAGGCCCCCCGCCACGAGTGCGCTCTTAGCACGCTGAACCAACGCGTCATCGATGAATGGCGTCCCCATGGGATCCCTCAGGCCATCTTTGTGAACTCCGAACACTATGAATCCGATTGTGGGCTGGATCACCGTTCCTCCTAGCTATTAGTCCTTAAACTTTCAGCAGCTTGTGATTGCCGTGAGCGATGAACGCAAATGCCGGTATTGGCTGACCTGTTGCGCGTAGGCTTTCGCGATCGCAGGATCGGGCGACAACACCGTAACTTCGCGGACCACCACCTCCACGGCTTCCCCCAAGCTGCCGTATTCTCCGCATGCAACTCCCGCGAGTATGGCTCCGCCGAGACACACCGCCTCCGGACACGCCATCGCATGGAGCCGACGACCCGATAACGCGGCTCGCAACTCAAGGCCGAGAAGCGACCGTGAGCCGCCTCCGGTGACGTAAATATCCCGAAACTCTCCGACTGCCTTTTCCAGGATTTCGGTCATCTGGGACAGTTCACAAGCAAGTCCTTCGAGGATGCCTTTGTAAATCTGGCCGCGCATCGTATTCGGGCCCAAGCCGACAATAATTCCACGCGCATGCGGGTTGAAGTCGGGATTGCAGGTGCCAATCAGATTGGGAGTAATACAAAGGCCGGTTGGGCCGGCTGGTGCTTCTCGTTCCAGTGCGGCGTAGTGAATCGACTCCGCTTGAGAGGAATCGCCATTTCGCACAAGAATGCTTTCGCCGTACAACAAGTCGTGGAACCACTTGATCATGATTCCCGAGGGGAAATACGCCAGCGTGACGAACTTGTCCGGAACGACGTGGCAATAAGAATTGAGAGATGCCGCAAGCGCGGCATCGGTTAAAGTGGGCTGATCGGAAGCAGCCAAGAGACATTCGTAAGTGCCGATTGAGTCGGCCACCCTGCCCGAAACACTGGCGCCTACCCCCAAAGCACCGCAAGGTTGATCGTGCCCTCCGAGAACAACAATGGTTTGGGGTGGGAGACCGAGTTCAACGGCGATGGATCCATCTAATTTTCCGGCGATGGTTCCGGCCGGTACAGGAGTGGGCAGGCACCCCGCATTGATTTCAGTGGCGGCCAGAATCTCGTCGGACCAGCGTCGCTGCCGTATATCAAATGCCAGGTAGCGGGAGGCCAAAGAATAGTCGATATAGGCAGGAAGCCCGAACCGCGAGAGTACATAGCCGATCACACTCAGGAAACGAACTGATCGACCAAAAATATCCGGGCGATTCTTTCGCAACCAAAGAATCTTTGGAACCGGATACATGGTATGAGCGACCTGTCCGGTAATTTCGAAAAGGCGCTTTCGCCCGAATACCTTCTCCAGCCAAAGAGTTTCTTCCGTGGCTCGATTGTCCTGGTTGAGAATGGCCGGAGCGATTGCCTTGTTCCGTGCATTGACCGGCACGAAAGTTTCGCCGTGGGAACTCAGACACAGCGCTCGAACCGGATCAATAAGATCCTTAGACACTGCTTGCGAACAATCACAGACCGCCTGCCAAAAACGCTCAGGATTTATCTCCGCATGGGAAGGAGCGGGAAACTGTGGCGTGTAGGCACGGGCGTGCTGAGCCAATATGGCACCTGTCACCGCAAATGCCACCGCTTTGCATCTGCTCGACCCGATATCGATGGCAAGCAAACTCATGATGATCTTCGATTGCCGGTCGCTATCCCGAAGTGCGAATCCAATCTGCCGGCGTCCGTCACAACGCACCTCAAGGCAAGGCCTCGCGTCGCGGAATTCCTCAGCGGTCCCTCCATTACAGGAAAGTTTCTGCCGCGACTGAAAGCTTCCGGCCACGCCTCCCGGACTCGACAACGTCGATCGTTTTCTTGGAGACGCAAACTCTCGCCACGCCACGAAATGCTTCTGGCACCGCCAGCAACAAAATCAGAAATCGAACTTGAATCTTGGATTTGGCCGGAAGCCAACGATACGTTGGTTCCCCGAACAGAGGCCCTTGGTCGATGGTCTGGCGTCGCGGAATGGCGAACGGGGTTGTGCTGAACTCCAGTCCTCGACAGAACGTTTTTCCTCGCCACGGTGGGGACGTTCGATTGTAGCGCTCCTCCCAATTGCCTACCCAAGGGAAGTCTGACCGTCGGAACGCATACACGACGAGAAGCTTCAGGCGAGGATTACACGCTGCGATGAAACCGATCTCAATTTCCGGACTCAGCAATTGCGCAGTGTAGTGTCCGAACCGCTGTGCCGGCGTCGTGCGCAAGTTCACCCGCTTTCCGGTTTTTGTCGGCGCGTTGGGCCAGGTAAACTCGGCGTCGGGCCGTAGAGAAAATCGAGAGCTGTAACTGGCAGGGCAAACCTGGGCCCGGGTTGCGGGCATGTCGAACCAGGTCATTTCCTCTTCCAAAAATGGAGGCCCGAAGGTTACGTGCTGGTTCCATGAAATAGGCCGGTCGTAACGGTTCAGATTCACCGCCTCTTCCTCGCAATAGATCACCGGATTCACAGGGTCGAGGGTTAGCGTTCTGCGGAAACCGATCCCGGCAGGAAGCGTCAGCCCATATTGCAACTGCGGCCTCGGCGACTTTGTTTGCTTCTGGACTCTCCACCGCAACGCAGGCGCCTCGCCGTGGGTGGTGAGACCGGCGGCCGTTTCTTCCAGCGAAGGCGGCCCGAAGTGATCAAAGCAGAGGTTATGTCCCGCGATGCCGGAAAGCAACCTGCCATCCGGCGGAGGCCCGTACTTGCGTGCGTGTTTCGCAGCCGTGTACTTGAACGGATCGATCGTGACCCATTGCGGCCGCCATAGTGGGTTCATGCCGTCGCATGCATTGAGATTCAACCCGCAGATATGCCCGCCGCCCGCAAGGATCGAAACATGTCCCCAATCTGCCGGCAACTGGAACCCGAGGCGACCATCCATGACATTCTGATTGCGCCCCACCGGTTGCGCCTGCGAACGGGATGTCATTTTGTGATCGCTTGAAGTTGTGCGTCGGGCGTCCCGTCAAGAGCGGCACGCGCTTGTTCGATAAATGTGCCGATGTTGTCGGCCTGGAAAACATTGCGGCCAAAGAAGACGCCCGCCGCTCCGGCGGCCGCGACGTCGCGAACCACATCGAGAGCGTGTTTGTCCGAGGCATGACGGCTGCCACCCAGTACGAGAATTGGTATGGGGCACTCCTCCACCACCGACCGCATCGAAACGGGATCCCCACTGTAATCCGTCTTTACTGCATCCGCGCCAAGCTCGACGGCCATTCGAGTATGGAGGTGCAGCCACTTCGGATCGCCGGGATTCTGCACATCTTTGCCACGGGCGAGAGATTCTACAATCAGCGGAATTCCGACTCGCTCACACTCGCGAGCAACTTGGGCGTTGCGAGTGATCTCCTTCATTTCAAACTCCGCATCGCCGGTCCCCACAACGAGATAGGTAAGGACGGCATCGGCGCCGTGCCGCAACGCTTCCTCTGGATGTGCGAGAAGCGAGCTGCATAGCGCACCGCTTCCGTTTTGCCCAATCGCGGACCACACCGTGGTCCAATCCAGACGGGCAATCAGCGCTGGTATCGCATCAAGGGTTGTCGAGTTCGCGAATTGGCGAATCAGTCCCAGGTTCAGCAGCAAGGCATCGACATCGGCTCGAGCAAATTGTCGGATCTTGCCGAACGGATCCTCGGTTCCGGGAATCGGCCCTAGAACCATCGCATGATCGAAAGCCACGACCAGGGCACGGCGTCTGGAGCCTCCTAGCACTCGATTTAAGCGAATCTTCTTGCCGCTATCACTCACAATTTCCTTTCGTTCATGGCTGGACCCAAAGCCGACCCAAATTAGCCCGCACCTGAGCGATTGTCAATCTATTTGTTCGAATGTGTCTTTTTGTGCGAGATTTTTCGCGCTTCTTGTAGTTCAGCTACCACCACTTCAACGCCTGCTTCCCGCAGACTCTTGATGTAGTTCGGATCGGTTCCAGAATCGGTTACGAGCACGTCAATGTCGGATATCGGACCCACATAGGCAAAGCTCTGCGTGCCGAACTTCGTGTGATCAGCCAACGCGATCCTGGTTTTTGCCGCCTTCGTGATCATCTTCTTGATTTGAGCTTCCGCATGGTTTGCAGTCGAGATCCCGTACGAAAGATCGATGGCGCTCACGCCCAAAATCGCTTTGTCCAACCGAATCTCGGACAGCGCACGCTGCGCCCATTCGCCGCTAAAGTAGAACGTGTCTTTCTGGAGATCGCCGCCAGTGCAGAGGACCGTCACACCCAAACTTCTCTGCAACTGGCACACAATAGTGGGAGAGTTTGTCACTACAGTGAGCCGATTTCGCTGGCCTAACGCACGAGCAAGCTCATATACCGTCGTGCTTCCCTCAAGAAAGACCGTCTCGCCATCCAGCACGAGTTGCTCAGCCACCCGGGCAATCGCTTGCTTTTCACCGCTATGGCTATGCGATAGCGTCTCATAGGAAGGCTGGAAGTTGGTGCTCGACATGCGGGAGACCGCCCCGCCATGCGAACGCACAAGCACGCCCTCCTGCTCCAAGGCTGCCAGGTCCCGCCGCACGGTCGCCGCCGTAACCCCCAGAGCGGCGCAGAGGTCGGACGCGGCAATCGTGCGTTGCCCAGATAGCATCTCTCGAATTCGAAATCTACGCTCTTCAGCGAGCATGGTTGCGCTCTCCTCGCCCTCGTCGAGACGCCGAGTGCAGTAGGGGTTGCCGTTTCCGCGGCCCTCATTGTATTTCGGATGTGGGCGATTTGTATCGATAAATATGTGTTGAGAAAATCTAAATCGATCACAAACAAACAATCCAATTGACAAACGAGCAGCCGTATCGGTAGATTCGCGCAATCGCACCGTGAACAGCGCGAGCCAAATCGAAGTGCAACCAGCTTCCCGGCTATGGCCATGAAGTTGGAGCCACCCCCTCACCTGACGCGCGCCTTCGGTTTACTTCATGCAACAGCCCTGAACATCTCCAACATGGTTGGGATCGGTCCTTTCATCACGATTCCACTATTGATGGCCTCCATGGGCGGCCCCCAATCCATGTTGGGCTGGCTGACCGGTGCTCTGATCGTAATTTCCGACGGACTGATATGGAGCGAACTAGGGGCGGCTTTGCCCGGTTCCGGCGGCAGCTACCATTTTCTTCGCGAGGCATACGGCCATCAAACCTGGGGCCGCTTGATGGCTTTTCTGTTCATCTGGCAATTCGTGCTGAGTGGGCCGTTGGAGATTGCTTCCGGGATGATCGGATTCGGAAACTATTCTTCCTATCTCTGGCCGGGATTGACCGCGCGTGGCCAGCAATACGTCGCCGTAGCTGTGGGCCTCGCTGCTTTGTTCCTGTTGTGCCGCCAGATGACATTCCTGAAAAGGGTCACCCTCTTCCTTTGGGTTGGCACCGTGCTTGCGATGGTAACTGTCATCGTCACCGGTTCTCTCCACTTCAACGCTCGCCTGGCGTTCGATTTTCCTCCGGGAGCGATGGTCTTTAATCGTGGCTTCGTGCTGGGTCTCGGCAGTGCCACCCTGATCGCGGTGTACAACTACCTCGGATATTACGATGTCTGTTATATCGGCGACGAAGTGCAGAATCCGGCGTACGTGGTGCCGCGTTCGATTCTGTATTCGCTAGCGGTCTGCTGTGCGGGATATCTCGCACTGCATCTCGCTTTGATCGGGGTTGTGCCCTGGCGGGAGGGAATTCATTCCAATTTCATCGTTGCCGACTTCATGGAGCGCCTATATGGCAGGGGCGCCGCGATCACGGCAACCATCCTGGTCCTTTGGTCGGCCTTTGGCGCCGTGTTCGCGCTGCTCCTGGGTTATTCGAGAATTCCTTACGCGGCTGCCATCGATGGATATTTTTTTCGCCCTTTTGCGAAACTGCATCCCACGAAAAACTATCCGCAGGTTTCCCTTCTGGTTCTCGGATGCGTGTCGATTGCCTGCGCGTTCCTCAAGCTGGATCAGCTCGTCAGCGCTTTGATCACCACTAGAATCCTGGTGCAGTTTCTCGGACAGCTATTTGCTATTCCGCTCTTGCGGCGAAAATTACCGGACAGCGCCCGGCCGTACAAGATGTGGTTTTATCCCGTCCCTATTGTGATTGCTTTCTTTGGCTGGGCATACGTTTTTTTGACTTCCGGCTGGCCTTACATCAAGATCGGATCCTTGACATTACTGACTGGAGTTCTTGTTTTCTTTATATGGGCGAAGTGGCAAGCTACGTGGCCGTTCAACCCAGCCATGATTGGGACTGAGGACGAAAATTAAGAACTCGTTCACCTGGAAGGAACTCATTCATGGAACATAGTTCTCACGGCTTTCGTTTCCCCCAAAGCTTCGGCGAAATAATCCACACGATCGAGACCACAAGTCTGTTGATCGCCTGCATGCTCATCCTTTCTGAACGTGGTTTGGCCTCTTCTGGCCCGGCGCCGACTTCTCCGGTGGTTGCATACATCGAGGGTCTTTCCGTGGTCGTTCAGCCGGGCGACGGCGCATACGAGATCGGAACAGGAGAAGGCGGACACAGCTTTATTCACGCGAGAGTCGCGGCCGAGATCGATCACAAGTGGGTTAAATCGACAGATTATCCGAAGCACGAAATATCTCAATCGGATCTTGAGGATGCTTTCGGGCGCGGCAAGAAAATAACCGTTACTTCCTCGGGACTCACGAATACTCCGGACCTCGCATATACGTTGCAGATCTACGATGGGCGCGCGTTTGGTGTGATCCAGGCCGAGGTAAAAAATCGTACAGGCAGGACGGTAACAATCCAAAGTATTCGAAGCATCGAGTCAGTCGGCACCAAAATGATCGATCTCGGGGGCTCGCAGAAAGCCGACCGAGTTCTCTCCGACAGTTTCAGCGAGGACTGGCCTCCATTACAGATCTATGACTTAGGAAAGGCTCCTCAGGGGATGCACCGGGCTGTGGGCAGCCAGCTTATCTATAACCGGGAGAGCAAAGAGAGCCTATTCCTGGGAGCGCTCACTTCTGACCGCTTGCTCACCATCATTCATTTGCAGACGCAGACTTCTTTCCCCGATGGCCCCAGCATCTCTGCATACACGGTTGATTCCACCGGAACGACGGAGATACAGGCAACCGATCCGGAATCCGGTCTGCGAGAAGGACCTGCGGAAAACCTGATTGAGTTAAGCGTTCCCGTCTCCGCAGGCCAATCAATCACGTCAGAACGCCTGATGTTTGCTGCCGGAAGGGACTACCATTCGCAACTTAACAACTATGGCGCCGTGATTCGAGAACTGCACCACAGTCGTATCAGGACAGACAACATGCTCGGGTGGTGGAGTTGGACGGCCTTCTACACGAAGATCACCGAAGGTACCGCGCTCACCAACGCTCAATGGCTGGCCGAACATCTCGAGTCACTGGGCTACGACTATTTTCATTTCGACTTGGGGTATGCATACACTCGCAGCGAATACGCAACACCCAATGCCTCCCAATTTCCCCGCGGCATGTGGGATCTTACCCGCACAATTTCGCGACTGGGATTAAAAGTGGGAGTTTGGACGGCTCCTTTTGAAGTAGGCGAACAGGCCTGGATTTACGAGAACCATAAAGATTGGCTGGTACATAACGCACACGGCGATCCGATTTCCATCGGGACCGCCGAGGAAGTACCGGGCGAACGTCTGTTTGTCCTGGATGTCACGCATCCTGATGCCCAGGAATATCTTCGGAATATCTATCACACGCTGGTCCGGGAATGGGGTGCGCGTTACATTAAGCTCGACTTTATGGACAATACGGCGATCGAGGGTTATTACCATCGCCCCAACACAACGGCTCTGGAAGCACAGCACTTAGGGCTCGAAATTATCCGCAAGACCGTCGGCGAAGACGTGCTTCTCGATAAAGACGGGAGTCCGATGCTGAACCCGGTTGGCCTGGTTGACGAAGGTCGCTTATCCCAGGATACAGGTCACGCGTTTCTCCGCAGCAAGGAAGCTGAACCGGGCATCGCGGCGCGTTATTATATGCACCGCAATTTCTTCATGGCTGATCCGGACGCGTTCACGGTTTCCCAGCAACTCATGGAAGAGCGAACGATTCAAGCTCCTCTCACTTTGAGCGAGGCTCAGGTCTCAATCGCGCTGGCCGCGGTCTCTGGAGGAATGTTCGAAATTGGCGATGACCTGCCCACCCTGGGAAGTGATCCGGAACGGGTGGCGTTGGTTAAGAATCCTGATTTGCTTGCAATGGTAAAGCTCGGGCAGGCGGCTGTGCCTTTAGATCTCCTGACGTATTCAGATAAGGACGAGCAACCGAGCGTTCTTCTGCTGCGCGAAAGCCGACGTCAGTCGATTTTGGCGGTTTTTAACTGGACGGAACAGCCGAGTTCTCACAGTTTCACCTTATCCGATCTAAAGCTCCCGATTGGCCATTCGTTCAACGCACGTGATTTGTTCGCGCAAGACAAGCCACTAGCAATGAGCGACGAAACGATACGCTTGCAGGATCAGCCTGCGCACTCCGTCAAGCTGATCAAGATTATCGATACATCGATTCCGGCGACCGCACCTTCGATTACCATCCAAACACCATCTCAAGCGAAAATCGGCGAAGAGATTGCGTTCTCCAGCACCACGTCCAAGGATGGAGTTCCCGCCCTTGCCTATCATTGGGACTTCGGCGATGGCGTGGTCGCCGAGGGCGCAGTCCTCTCTCATGCCTATACCGCTGCTGGAAATTACACCGTTCGGTTCACGGCCGAGGGCCTTGATGGCGAACCTGCTCAGAAGATTGTCTCGATTGCAGTGAGCGGGTCGGTGACTCTTCCCTCCCCTAGGCGTTACTCCGACCCGCGCGAATAGGTGCTTTAATTACGAGCCCAGTTCTTCTGCAGCATTCTGCACGATTAGATTCAACTGCGATTGGCGGTGGACTTACTGAGACGAATTAGGCGTGCTCGGCGCTTGTCCCTCTGGGTGATGCCCCTGCCACTGCCCGTGCTCAGTCTGCATCGCGTCCCATTTTTTCTGTTGGGTAGGATCAAGTAGAGCTCGAATCTGGTCGTTTGACGTCTTGTGGATCTCCATCATCTTGGATCGGCGATCGTCTTGCGTGAGCGAGGTGTCGGACCTCAGGCTCTGCATCTGGGACTGTGTCGTTTTCAAAATGTCGAGCACTTTGGGTTGTTGGTCCGAAGTGAGCTTCAGTTGTTTCGTGAGCATTTCAGTCCGTTTTTCGGGATCGAAATGTCCGCCGCGTCCGTGCTCGGGAGGCGCAGCTTGCTGGTCGTTCGCGCCATTGTCTTGAGCAATCGTTGAGGGCACGACGGCGCAAGCGACAGCGGCCAGTATAAAAGCGAGCAAAGAATGTTTCAGCATTTTGACCATGATGTTTCTCCTGTGACCCGCGGTTTGGGCTTGTCGGTATGAACCAGATTATGGCCCCAGAGTTGTGAATGCGCGTTCATTTTTACGAATCTTTACTCAATCGCAGCCGGACGGTACATTTTCCTCGACAAATGCAGTCGTGGCGCGCCGGATTCGCGCTTGGATCCGAGAAGAACAGACAAAATTTTACTGTGGCCTTGCAGGGCTCCGACTATCATCGCATCACCGGCGGAAACGACTAGCGCCTGGGAACGACAGATGACAACTATGCGCAAGCGCACTCTCAGGTATCTGCTTCTCGGCTTGCCCTTGCTGCTCGTTCATGGATTTGCCCAAGATCAGCCTGCGCGATCTCAGTCCGCTCAATCTGGAGGCGGAGTGATTCATGGCATGGTGAAATCGGGTAATATGCCGATTCCCGGCGCGGCCGTTTCCATTTCTCTGACACTCACCGGTCCGGCAATCTCCGTTTGGACTGAGGTCGATGGCACCTATTCCGCACCCGTTTCGGCATACGGCTCGTATAACGTGCGGGTGCAGATGGTGGCGTTTGCAAATAGTACGCAGCAGGTTGTGATCGATGCGTCCCACCAAAATGTCGCCGCCAATTTTGAATTGACCCTTTCCTCGCGCACGCACGAAGCGGCTCCGCAGCCTCGAAAACCCAACGGCCCGGCTACCGCTCAACGTGGCTTTCAAACCCTTTCTGCGATGCAGAACCTCGCCACTCAAGACACAGGCGGTGCCGCGATGAGCGACGTCGTTCCTTCGGGGATGCCGGTTCCCGGCATCGACCCGAACAGCGCAACTGAATCCATCGCGGTTTCCGGAAATACTTCCAATCCGCTGAACGCGATGAGTGGAGACGAACTGCAGCAACGCATCAATGATGCGCGCCAAAATGGTGGCGGGTTCGGAGCAGGAGGGGGATTCGGCGGCGGCTCTGGAGGTTTTGGCGGAGGCGGACCTGGACGGGCCATGACGATTACCGGGCGTCGCGGCTTTGACATTAATCATCCGCACGGGTCGATCTACTATGGGATCGGCGACTCGGCGCTCAATGCGGCGCCTTACGCACTCGCCGGTGAACCTGCGACCAACCCCTCTTACGTGCAAAATAGTTTTGGAGGTTCGATCGGCGGCCCGCTGAACATTCCAAAGATTTATCACGGCGGCACGAAAACATTTTTCTTTGTGAATTACAACGGCAAGCGTGGAGAAAATCCCTTCGATCAGTTTTCCACGGTGCCGACGCTGCAGGAGCGGCAGGGGAACTTTTCGCAGACCACGTACATGTCCGGCGAAGCGGCGGGGAAGCCGGTCGAGATTTTTAATCCTGCGACCAACACTCCCTTTCTGAACAATACGATCCCGCAGATCAACTCAGTCGCGGCTGGATTGCTACCGTATATCCCGCTGCCGAACTTGCCGGGAAGTTTTCAGAATTTCCACTTTGTGACTTCAGCGACAAATGACAGCGACGATCTGAATGTGCGGATCAATCACACTTTTGGCGCCGCGCCCACGGGCGGACGGCGCGGTGGCCGCGGCGCTCCACGTAACAACCTGACAATTGGCTTTCACTATCATGGGTCGAGCGCAAATCTTACAAATCCGTTTCCGAGCGTCGGCGGCAGTACGAACGTTCGCAGTTTTGATGTGCCCATCGGCTACGTTCGCAGCATCGGCAAGCTGACCAATAGCCTGCGCTTTGACTTCAACCGAAGCCGCACCAGCACGCAGAATCTCTATGCGTTCACCGACGACATTACCGGCGCGCTGGGGATCAATGGCGTTTCGCAGAATCCCTTCGACTGGGGTTTGCCGAATCTTTCCTTTACTGACTTCGCGGGGCTGCAAGATGTCAATCCGCAACTGCTTCGCAACCAGACCTACACTCTCTCCGACAGCGTCGTATGGACTCACGGGAAGCACAGTTGGCGTTGGGGCGGTGACTTCCGGCGCGTCCAGCTCAACACAGAGACCAGCAGTAACGCTCGTGGCTCGTTCACTTTTAGCGGATATAACACATCGGAACTGGTTCCTTGCAATCCCTGCCAGCCCGGCCAAACCGCACAGCAAGCGTCGGGCACGGGATACGATTTCGCCGACTTCTTGCTCGGATTTCCCCAGACGACATCGGTGCAATACGGAGCGAACAACTACCATTTTCACGGCAACTATTGGGATCTGTATGTGCAGGATGAGTGGAAGGTTCGCGGAAATCTGACGCTGAACATGGGCGTTCGTTACGAATATGTTTCCCCGCTCACAGAGGAAAATAATCGAATTGCGAATCTGGATCTTTCGCCAGGCGTGCTGAATCCGGCGCTGGGCGCGCCGTCGGTTGCTTTAGTTTTGCCCGGCCAAGCGGGGCCTTATAGCGGCAGCCTGCCCAACACCCTGGTGCGGCCGGACCGCAATAATTTTGCACCGCGCGTTGGATTTGCCTGGAAGCCATTCTCGAAAACGGTGGTGCGCGGGGGATATGGGATCAACTACAACACTGGCGCTTATCAGGGGATGGTGCAGCAGCTGGCCTTCCAGCCTCCGTTTTCGACGACGCAAACCAATATTCAGGCGGCGGCCGGAGATCTCAGTCTGCAAAGCGGCTTTCCTGCGGCTACGACCGGCGGCATCACCAATAATTACGCGGTGAATCCCGATTACCGACTCGGCTACGTGCAGATTCGGAATCTGGATATTCAGCAACAGATTCGTCCGACGTTGTTATTGAACCTCGACTATACCGGGACCAAGGGCACGGATCTGGACATCCTGGAAGCTCCCAACCGGACGGCGACAGGAATTCTGATTCCCACGGCGCAAGCATTCACCTATGAAAATTCGGTTGGCGACTCCGAGGCCAATGCGGGATCGGTGCGGCTGCGAAAACGCTTGGCGAACGGCTTTTCGATCGGCGGTATCTATACATTCTCCAAGTCAATCGACGATGCGTCCTCGATCGGAGCGGGAGCGACCTCTGTCGTGAGCCGCGCTGGACTCGGCGCAGGCGGCACTGGCGCCAGTGCCGGAGGCGCTTCGTCTGGCGGCGGGTCGGCATCCGTTGCGCAAAATGCGCTGGACTTGTCGGCAGAACGCGGTCTCTCAAGCTTTAATCAGACGCAAAAGTTCACCGCAGACTATTTGTGGGAACTGCCGTTTGGACACGACAAACGCTGGCTTACCGGAAACGCTCCAGCGCGTGCGATTCTGGGAGACTGGCAGTGGAGCGGCGACTGGACCATTGCATCCGGGCTGCCTTTCACACCGCGATTCTTCGGATCGCCCTGCAATTTGAATACGGGGACGAACGGCACGCTGCGACCGAATGTAGTTCCCGGGCAATCGATCTCCCGGCCGAATCCATCGATTGACGATTGGTTCAACACGCGTGCATTCGATCCGACGCCGCCGTGCGGAGGCTATGGCAACGCGCGCCGCAACAGTATTATTGGGCCCGGGACGGTGCTGTTCGATATGGCTTTTACCAAGGTGATTCCGCTGAAGGAATCGCGCGTTCTGGAGTTTCGAGCGCAGGCTACAAATATCTTCAACATGCCGAATTACACGACGATTGATACGTCGGTCACGTCGCCGACGTTTGGGCGGGTTACGACTGTTGGCGCCATGCGGCAGATCACGATGACCGCCCGATTCCGCTTTTGAGGAGAAAGCAGATGAATTCGAATCCGAACAGACTCGCGAGCAAGTTTATGGCGATGTTACTGGCGTTCGCACTGGCGTGGTTCCCGTTGCGCGCACAGCAACCGGCGGACTACACGTTTCGGGTTCAGTCCGATCTGGTGCTGGTAAATGTCACGGTGAGAGACAAGAGCGGAAATATTGTCAGGGGCCTGAAGCCGGAGGATTTCACGATTCTAGAAGACAACAAGCCGCAGAAGGTTGTTTCGTTCGACGTCGAGAACATCGATGCGGTGGCGAGTCAGGACGTGACGCAGACGAAGCCATTGAACGGTCCGGCGACTGAGCAGGCCAATCCAGCAAACGCGAGCACTGCGGCGTCCGCGGATCGGTTCAAGGATCGCCGCCTCATCGTTCTGTTCTTCGACCTCTCTGCAATGGAGCCAGACGAAATCGATCGTGCGGTTACGTCGGCACAGCACTATGTCGACGCGCAGATGGCGCCGGCAGATCTGGTCTCAATCGTGTCTCTGGGAAGTGCGCTTCTGGTCAACCAGGATTTCACCGCGGATCATGACCTGCTCAAGAAACAACTGCAAGCCTTCAGTGCGGGCAGCGGCCAAGGCTTTGAAGAAGGCACAACCGGAACGACCGAAGGCACGCCCGACGCGGGCCAGCCTTTTACGGCAGACGATACGGAATACAACATCTTTAATACGGACCGGCGCCTGGAAGCGTTGCGTTCGGTTGCCGAGAAGCTCTTTGACATGCAGCAGAAGAAGTCGCTGATCTATTTCTCGAGCGGCATGGACCGTACCGGGATCGAGAATCAATCCGAACTGCGGGCAGCCATCAACGCGGCAGTGCGATCGAACATGGCGATCTACACGATGGATCTGCGCGGCCTGCAAGCGCTGGTTGCCGGTGGAGAGGCGCAAAATGCGAGTATTCGAGGCACATCGGCCTATTCAGGACAGTCGATGATCAATGCCCTGAATTCCAACTTCACGACGCAAGAGTCTCTGGTTACGCTGGCGAGCGACACGGGCGGACGCGCTTTTCTCGATTCGAACGACTTCACCCAGGTCTTCAAAGGAGTGCAACAGGACACGTCGACCTACTATCTGCTCGGTTATCACAGCAGCAATCTGGCTAAGGACGGGCGATACCGGCGTATCACGGTGAAAGTAAATCTCGCAGGAGTAAAGATCGATTACCGGCGTGGTTACTACGCGCCGGCAGATTACCGGCATTCCACAAAGGAAGATAAAGAACTTCAGCTGCAGGAGGAACTCGCCTCGGAATTGCCCACGACGGATCTACCTCTTTATCTGAGTACGGCCTACTTTCGCCTGGAGGCGAACAAGTTCTTCGTCCCGGTGTCGTTGGTCGTGCCGGGCTCGGAAATCCCGTTTACGCGCAGCAGTGATAGAGACAAAGCCACCCTGGATCTGATCGGGATCGTGCTCGATAGCCAAAAGCACCCGGTCACTCAAATTCGCGACACAGTCAACCTCGCGGTGGATACATCGTCAGAGGTTCGAAAGAAGAACGTGCAGTACAACACCGGATTAAGCCTGCCTCCCGGTAAGTATCACCTGAAATTTGTGGTGAGGGAGAACCAGACGGGCCGCATGGGCTCGTTCGAAACCGACGTGGACATCCCTGATCTCAAGTCGCAGCCGCTCAAGATGAGTTCGATTGTTCTCGCCAGTCAGGTGCAACCTGCAAAGAAGAGCACGACTCCCAGTCCGCTGATTCGCGACGGCTCGGAGATCATTCCAAACGTCACCCACGTCTTTTCTTCCGCGCAGCACTTGCGTCTTTACTACGAAGTGTATGACCCGGGGCGGGCAAACGGGGCGGGCCCCACGCAGACTGGACAGGCCAAGCCCGGCATTCACCTGCTGACGAACGTCTCGTTCTTCCAGGGCAAGATCAAGGTGTTCGAGACGTCTCTCGCCGAACTGACTGAGCTGAATGCTCGCGGCCGCCAGGCCGGAGTTTTCCAGCTCGACCTGCCTCTCACCGCGCTGAAACCTGGGTTCTACACCTGTCAGGTGAATGTGATCGATGACGCTGCCGGCCGTTTTCTTTTCCCAAGACTCGCCCTGCTGATTCGACCCGAAAACTCTACCAGCCCCCGTTAGATATGAAATAAGGCGTTGCAGAGAGTTTGCGATCCGATACCAGGGTGCAATAGACCTAACTTTGGACGAACTTTTTTTCTTCCCCCTCATCTCCCGTCAACAAGGCGGGCCTTGCCTACTAGGTCGCAGACGGAAGAATGTTCCCATGGTCATCCAGTGTCCGGCGGCGCGAGACATATGGATTCAGCTTTGCTGAACTGGAGTTGGGTCACGGTTCCGCCTGTCACCTCTTCGCTGAATCGCCAGATATCGTTGGATAGACTCACTGATTCGGCTTGGTTTCCGCCGACCGCTGATCCGGATCGATGATTTTTAACACCGTCTGATGCTTCTCCACCTCTTCGTGTTCGATCCGGCTGGCGATTTCCAGCTCTTTCTCCGATTCTTCCTTTCGGCCAAGGCGCGAATCCGCCAAGCCCAGATAATAGTGAGCCTCCCTTAGTTCAGGATTCGACACAATAGCTTTTTCAAAGAACGCTGCCGCCCCGGCGAAATCCTTCTCCTGAAACTTGACGCGCCCCATTCCGGTCAGTGCGCCGGCATGCTGAGGAGCTCGTTTTAGAACTTCCTCGAATCTGCCTGCGGCTGCGCGAGTACTTCCGTCCTCGAGATCCATCAAGCCCAGCTGAAAACCCGATTCGGTCTGCTGCGGCTGTAACGCAATCGATCTTTCGTATTCCGTGCGAGCATCCGACATCCGCTGCAGGGCCTGAAACGTGAAGCCGAGGGCATAGTGTCCGGAAGCGTCCGCGGGACGAAGTCGAACATATCGTTCGAAGGCCTGTTGAGCATCGTCAAATCTAGAGACGGACATCTTCGCGCGGCCTAATGCGTAGAGTGCAGCGGCATCGTCGACTCGGAGTTTCAGCACCTGATCGAATGCATCGATTGCGTCCGGAAAGAGCGACATTCTGAGTGCAACCATGCCGAATTCGTATTGCACATCGGCATCCGCTGGATTGAGTTTGCGTGCGTCCATCAGCAATGCGAGAGCCTTTTCCAACTCCCCGTGTTCCGCCGCGCCGCGCGCTTGCTCACGCCAAATACTGATGAGAACTGCCTGAACATCTTTCCTGCCGGGGTCGAGCCTCAAGGCTTCCTCAAGCGGCGGAACCGCCAGATCGGTCCTCCCCATCTGCACGTATAGCAACCCTAGGCCCGCATGGGCGCCTGCGAAATCCGGCTGAATCGTGATCGATTGTTTGAACAGCGTCTCCGCCTCAGCTTCGCGCTTTTGTTGCACCCGGACGATCGCCAGCAGATTCAACGCGTGCACATTCGTAGGGACTGCCCTCAAGATTGCTTGTAATTCGATTTCCGCGCGTTGGAGATCGCCGGCAGCGAGCATCGCAGCCGCCTCCCTGATTGTAGGAACGCTCGGAGCTGTAGAGGCGGTTTGCGCGGCGGCGAAAGTCCAAAGCGCGAAGAGAAGAGACGAGAAGAACGCTAGACGCGGCACGAGGCGGATGCTCCGCGGTGTTACGCCGACCGACTTGCTCGAAGGCATAAGCAAGCTTCGGCTCTAACGTGAACTCACGCCAGACGCCATACCCCCATTTGGATTTGCGGCCTTGTCGCGGATCAGTTCGGCAGTCCGCCGAAACTCCTCATCCGCTAACTCCTTCCGCCCGAGACGCTGATAGACGCGGCCCAGCAGGTAGTGGCCGGAGCTATCTTTGGGATTCAGCTTAACGGCTTCATCGGCCTGTCGCCGAGCGGGTTCCCATTGTGCGGAGTCAAAATATGCCTTCGCCAGCTCGTAATGCGGTTTGAAATCATCCGGAGCGATCTCCCCAGCGCGCACCAACAACGGAATTGCTTCGTCAAAATGGTTCGCTTTCGACAATAGCACTCCCAGGTTTAGGTACGGCTGCTCGGAATGCGATGCGGCAGCCTCATCCAGTTCGATGGCTTTTTTGTAGGCCACAGTGGCCGCTTCTACTTGATTTTTGGCCTCAAAACTCAGACCCAAATTGTCAAACGCTCTTACATTCCCCGGGTCGCGCTTGATCACTTCCTGAAAGGCGGCGATGGCCAGGTCAAACTGGTTTTGCTGATAGCGGACTCGTCCCAGGTGATACCGCGCCTCCACGTCGTCAGGATTCATCTTCAACGACAATTCCAGATAGTAGGCTGCGTCGCTATAGGAATTCAGCAAAACATAATCCAGCGCGACGATGGTCAAGTCATTTGCCGTGGGATCTTTCAACTTGGCGGCATCGGAAAAAAGTCGTAGAGATTCGGCAGGTTGGTCCTCTCGAAAAGCAATGAAGCCTAGCAAGTACGCTGCGTCGGCGGATTTCGGATTTGACTTCGCGTAAGCCTGCAGCGCGCTCGCAGCACTCTCATATTGCCGCAGATTCACCAGCGCTTTGCCTCGGTACAAGAGTGCATCACCTCTTCCTGGATCCTGCTTCTCACATTGTTCAAAGCCCGCAGCGGCATCCGCCCAGCGCCGCTGCCCAAACATCTGCCTGGCGGCAGTGCAGACTGTGCTCTCAGCCGATATTCTCGGCGGACCGATCGTCGCAACCAGCAGTATCAGTGTGCCGAGCGCTCGCGTCATGATCCGTTTCTATTCCCGCGGAGAATTAGCTTCTGTTACGGTCAAAATCTGATCGGCCCTCACATCCGACAATACTTGTATCGTGCCACTGGGCCAGCGAATTTCCACCCGCGCAACCGAGATCGCCTTGCCTAGACCGAAATGCACCCGCTTATCGCTGGAAGACTGGTAGCTGCTCGCGGTAGTCACCGTCGCATATTGGGTGCCAGAGGGAGTTGAGATTTTGATTTGCGCACCGATGCCGTCCCGATTGCTTTTCACCCCGACCAGGTTGAAAGTAATCCAATGGTTCACTACCGGCGTCTCGTTATGCAACACCCGGGCAGGACCATCAATGGAACTCATGACCACATCCAATCTTCCATCGTTATCCAGATCGCCAATCGCCATGCCGCGAGCCGCGATGGGCTCATGGAATATTTCTCCCGACTGATCCGATACATCTCTGAATCGCTTCCCCTGATCATTCCACAGCAACAACGGCGCTTCGCGGTAACGCAGATGGGGTTCATTCACTTCGATCGTGTCCATCACGTGCGCCTGGGCGACGAATAGATCTTTCCAGCCGTCGTTGTCGTAGTCGAGGAAGCGGACACCCCATCCTGAGTGCAGCAAGCTAATCGCGCCCAACCCCGTGGTCAGCGTCGTGTAATCAAAACTGCCGTCACCCGCGTTCGCGTACAGGGCGTACTTTTGATTCGCCAGATTCGTGATAATCACATCGGGCCAGCCGTCGTTATTATAATCTTCGAAATCCACGCCCATGCCTGCGAACGTAGCTCCACCACCGTCCAGCCCAACGCCGGAAGGCAACCCGATCTCCTCAAAGGTCCCATTCCCTTTGTTGTGGAACAGATACTCTGGAATGGAATCGTTCGCCAATAGAATGTCCATCCATCCGTCGTGGTCATAATCGGCAATCGCCAATCCGAGGCCCTTGCCGGGTTTGTCGATTCCGGCTTTCGCCGAGACTTCGCTGAACTTCCCGTTGCCATCGTTGTGATAGAGCAACACGGATACCGGTTTGAAAAGATCCGGATGACAATAGGAACGGAAGCCCTCTTCGCGATGTCCGCAGTAAATATCGTCGAAGTCCCAGACCATGTAACGCGCCACGACCAGGTCCAGGCGCCCATCGTTGTCGTAATCGACCCAGGCCGCGCTGGTGGCCCAGCCCGACCCGCCGACACCGGCGCTCGCCGTGACATCCGTGAAGGTTCCATTCCCATTGTTGTGATACAGGGTGCTGTGTCCATAGCCCGCGACGAAAAGATCGTCGAAGCCATCGTTGTCGTAGTCGCCGACCGCAACGCCTGTCGAATAGCCAGTCCCTTGGAGCCCGGCTTTCACGGTCACATCTTCAAACGTTCCGTCGGCTTTCTGGTGATACAGGCGGTTCCAATCCTTCGGGCCATCCTTCTGGGGAATCGCGCCCTTCGGCATGGGATCGTCAATGCGCGCTCCATTGGCCAGGAAAATGTCGAGGCGGCCGTCGTTGTCATAGTCAAAAGCAGCCACGCCTGATCCCATGGTTTCGAGAAGATATTTTCTGGATGTTTTCCAAGCCTGTTGCTTGAAATGTATTCCGACTTTTTCCGTCACGTCGACGAATCTTCCCTGAACTGGAGCCTTGGACTCCGACGCGGAACGGGCGAGGGGATTTGGAGAGAAGTTCGCGGACGATTTAGCGGGACGATCCGCCTGTCCGAAACTCCAGCCGAGAAGGAACCCTATACAAGCGACACACGTCAGAACTTTGTTTCCCACCCACGAGCCTCTACCGCCGATTGCGCTCACCACGGTGTCAGTTTAATACGCACTGCAAGGTCGCTTCGCAGGGCAAACCATTTTTCTCTCAAAACAAAGGCCGCCGCCGAAGCGACGGCCCCGAATTCACACCGATCCCAGTCTGCAGCTAGAACTCGAATTTGAGCTGCAGCTGGATTCGCCTTGGAAACAGTAGGTACCCGCCACCTCCAGTAGTCGAGAACGTGTTGTAGTTAATGAGCCCAAATGCCGCGCCGTCGTTGGGCGTAAGATCGCCCGGGCGGTTCCAGATATGGCGATTGAATGCATTCAGAAAGTTCACCTGAAGCAAGATGTCACTCGTCTCCGTGATCTTGGTCCGCTTCAATAAATTGAAGTCCTCACTGAGATAAGGCCCCATTCGTACGTTCCCCATGACGCGCGGTATCGTTCCAAAAGCGTAAGTCCCTCGCGCCGCAAGATTCGTCGAAGAATTGGGATCGTCAAAAGCAGGACTGGCGGCTCCCGCAAGAGTGTCAATCGGGTTGAAGATCGGAATGCCGCCAGCCGCTGCCGTGGCGGGCGTTACAGGAACGAAACCTCCGCCGTTCCACGCGGCGCTTTGGATGTGGCTCCCGGCAATCTGGTCGTAGCGAATGCAATCGGCATATGCCGGAACGCCCGTGGCACATCCGAATGCCAAGGGCTGGCCGCTTTCGTAGCGCTGTATGCCGCTGACGGACCAGCCACCGACGACACGATCGAGCGCGCCGCCGCGCGAGAGGAACTTCTTTCCTTTTCCAAATGGAAGCTCATACACATAACTGATTACGAAGTTCTGCGGCAGGTCCTGGTTGCTGATGGCCTTGTCGCCCTGCTTGTTGAAGACGTTCTGCGGCGAGCCGCCTTGGTGCAGCGTTGCAAAAAAGGGCAACGCCGAGTCGGCATTGGTCAACGTCTTCGACCACGTGTAAGAGGCCATCAGGTTCAGACCGTTGCGGAACCGGCGAGTTAGCTGAGCCTCCAGCGCGTTGTATGTGGACTGTCCCAGATTCTCCAACTGCCCATCCGTGTTGAATCCGAAATATTGCGGGAAGGGCACCAGGGCCTGCGCCACGATCGCCGAACTCGGAAATCCCGCGTAAGGCGGAGCTACCGCAGTCTGAGATCCAATAGGCGTCAGCAGCGAGGCTCCCATCGAGAAATATTTCGGATTGAGGGTATTCACTGCGTCGTAATTCGAGCGCAAGTTCTGAGAGTGCTGACCTACGTAGGCAATATCTGCGATCAGGTCCGGCGCAAGCTCCCGTTGCACTTCTACGCTCCAGTTTTGCGACATCGGAGGCCGTCCGTACGACGGATCGGTGTATTGGGGGCCCGTAAAGTTCAGCTGCGTCGGATCCAGGTTGGGGGGAGCGGGATATGCTGGCAAACCGGCGTCGATCTGCAACGCGGGATCAAACCCGTCTATGCTGTTGAAAGCGGGATTCGCCTGAAATCCAGTTCGGTTGAACCCGCCGAAATCGGCATACTGCAGGTTTCCGTAGACGATGCCGTAGCCTCCGCGAAAGACCATCTTGCCGTTGAACCTCGCTGGCGACCACGCCACCCCAACCCGCGGACCAAAGTCCTTCAGCCAAATATTGGCCCAGCGCTGATTCACATTTCCATTTCTCCCGGCTCCCGTGCCGGCAAACACCAGCACTCCCGGCAAGTTGCCGGCGCCCGGGTTGGGCTTCGTCATACTGATATTCGACGTATTGCCGTGGGCCTCTCTTTCCGGTTCGTCAACGTCGTACCGAAAACCAAGGTTCACAGTCAAAGTCGGAGTGACCTTGATGGTGTCTTGTATAAAACCGGCGAAATAGCTTCGCAACCAACGAGGCTGGCTGGCGTAGGCAGTCACGTTGGCTGAATTGAGTTCCCCAAGAAGCATGCTGGCGATGCCATTCCCGCTGAGGTTGGCGGTTGCGGAGGTGCCAGCTGTCTGTCCTCTGCCGAAGATGAACGACCCGCTGGTATTCTGGAAATTCAGCGGGTTAAACTGCTGATACCACTGCTCGTATCCGAACTTGAAATCGTGCTTGCCGTGAATCCAGGTGAGCGTGTCGGCGAAACGGAATCCATTATCAATGGTGTCACCGTCGACGTTATCGCCGAATCCCGTCGTCGAGGCTTCTCCTGGCGTGATGGCCGGAAACATTGGGCCGCTCGCGCCCGTGATTCCCAGTTTTTGATCCCAATCCGCCCCTCCACCCAGCCCCACGCCCGCGCCCACATTCTTGCTATTGGTGCGGTTGTAGCCAAGGCTCAAGTGATTCAGCATGGTCGCACTGATCGTGTAGTCGTAGCCAAAGCGGATGTAGTGAGTGCCGAAGAACTGGTCTCGCCCGGCTCCCGCCGCGTTGCCCCATGCCGGTGTGGTGGAGGTGCGGACGTTCTCGCGCGAGGAGTAGGTGAAGTAAGCCTTGCTCTTCGAGCTGATATTTTGATCGATACGGAACGTCATGGTCGTATCAAGAATCGGATAGCTGTACCCGAATACGTAGTTGTTGATCAAGCTGCCATTCTGAGCCGCAGGATAGTACGAGAGCAGGTTCTGACCGACTTGGGAGAAGCGGTTTGTCGGAATCTTGTTCCCGCCGCTTCCCGGTTCGTTCATGAATGCAGTTCTGCACTCCACTCCGCCGACTGTCTTGGTGGTCGCGGGATCAAAAACCTCGCCCTGATAGATGGGCGTCCCATCACAGGGATTGGTGCCGAGAACGTTCGCGGTATCCAGAGTCGCAGAAAAATCACCACCAAGTTCCGCCTGCGTTGGCACAGTTGAGGTCTGTGTTCCCCCCACACTTTGCCGGTATTGTTCCCAGGAGAAGAAGAAAAAGGTTTTGTCTTTGCCGTTATAGAGGTGCGGAATTCTGAAGGGGCCTCCGAACGTCCCACCGTAATCGTTTTGTTTGTCGAGCGGAGTCCGGTAAGTGGCGTAGGGCAACCCTTGCGAGAGCGCGAAGTTGTTGCCCCAAGTGTTGGCGTCGAGGTCCTCGTTGCGGAAGATGTCGTAAGCCTCGCCGTGGAAACTGTTGGTTCCACCCTTCGTATTGAAACTTTCGATTCCGCCCGTAGTATTGCCGAACTCGGCGGGCAAGGTCGAAGTGATCACCTTGAACTCACTCAATGCGTCGACCGAAGGAGCGGTTTCGTCGAAGGAGGATCCATTTTCAGATCGCGTCATCGACGCGCCATCCAGCAGCACCTCCGTCCCGTAGTTCTGGCCACCGCTAATCTTGGATTCGAACGTTCCGCCGTTGCCGGAATCGGAACCTGGCCCCACCGCACCCGGGGTCAAATACACGAACGCTTCAGGCGATCGCATCGCTTGCACGGTGCTGCCGAGAGCAAGAGGCAAATCGAGAATCTGTTTCTCTCCAACGACTGTGCCGATATCGGAACTCTCGGACTGCACGGTCGGTGCTTCCGCATTCACCACGATGCGCTCGTTGACGGTGCCGGTTGTCAGCTTGATGTCCAAAGCCGAGGTAGTGGCGACCTGCACCAGGATTCCGGTCAACGTCGTCGTCTTAAATCCGGCGGCACTGACCGTGAGATCGTAGCTTCCGATATTCAAGTTTGGAAAACGGTAGGAACCGGCGCTGCTCGACACCGCTTGATATACGCTGCCTGTCGATTCCCCCCTCGCCGTGAGCTTAGCCCCGGCAACCAGCGCGCCGGTTGGATCGACGACATTGCCGGCAATCGAACCTTGATTGAGTTGGGCGCTGGCCCAGGGACAGAACAAACAGAACAGGGTAGTGAGCACAAGCAGAGCGGTGGGTACTCGATTCGCGAAACCTTGCAGACGTTGCATTGTCATCCTCCGAACCGAAACTCATACAAGACAATCCGCACAAACGTGGTGCAGAAAACGTTTACCTGATGAACCCAAAAAAAACTCTTACCGCGAAACCTCGGCTGACCGGCTTACTTTGTCCTGCAGCTTTTGCGCCTGAGCCGCATCGTCCTGCTGTTTCAAGCGCAGGAACGCGTCCAACGCAGCCTTCGACTCCTCCGGTTGCTGCGCCCTGCGATAGAGTTGCGCAAGTTGGTAATACGACTGCCTCAAAGACTCTGGCTCCGCCCGATCCCCGAGCGCTACCTGTGCCCTGAAATCACCAATCGCCTCATTCAGTTGGCCTAACTGTGCCTCCGCCCGCCCCCGCTGGTAGTGTGCATCGCGGTACTCTGAAGATCGCTGCAAAACCTGAGTCAGTAGCGAGACTGTCACGTCAGGCTTGGAGCGCTCCAGGCTCACGACAGCCAGCTTGTACATTGACGAGATGCTCTCCGGATCGACCTTCAACTCCTCCTGAAATGCCGCTTCCGCGTCATCGAGCTGATTTTGCTTCCAGTAAATATCCGCCAGTTCTTCGTGCAGCCCTGGCTCCAGCGGGCGCAGTTTCAGCGCAGTCTGACACTCATGGACCGCATCTTCCAGCCGGTCGGCTTCCACAAACGACTGCGCGAGCGCCTGGTGCACGCGCCACGAATTCGGGTCCGCCTTGTACATTTGCTCGTAGCTGTCTTTCGAAACCAACATGTGGGCGCGCCCACGATGGTAGAGGATATCTACATCTCCCGGACCGAGCTGCGCTGCTTTGTCGAGCGACGTCGCGGCGGCCTCTGCATCGCCCGCTGCCAACTGCACCACCCCCAGCCACATCAGGGCTTTTCCGTTGCCCGAATCGATCTGGGTTTCTTTCTTGAGGGCAGCAATCGCCGCCGGGTAGTCGTTCAAGCGATAGCGAGCGACCCCGAGAAACAGATGGGCGCCTTTGAGTCTCGGGGACAGGTCGATCGCGCGGTTGAATGCGGGGATTGCTTCTTGCAAGTTTCCTTGCTGCAGCTCAGCCAAACCCAAATTGAAATGCGCCTCCGCGGAACTGGGAAGGATTTTCGTCGCGCGAGTGAAGGAGTTCGCAGCCCCAATCCAGTCCCCAGTCCGCATCGCCTGGGTACCGTCGTGAAACGATTTCTCGAAGCTCGCACTCTGACCAAGCAGAGAAATGGATCCCGTCAGGACGAGCAGCGCGCCCAAGGTGACAAATACACCCGCTCTTTTCGCTGTTGCGTGAATTGTCCCCACTCCGAAATTGGGGTGACTCTAATACGAATCAATTAATACTGTCAAGCGGTTTTCTTGATGGGAAGTTATTTTCAAGTAAACGCTTACTCTCGCCGGGGATACAAATTCAGGAGCCAAAGTCCCCAATATCGCAACCCTGTTTTGTTATTTGCGGTTCGACGAAACTGGTGTCGCGCCTTTGCCTTCCGCTACCGCGTAGAAGCAATCGACATCGGGCAGATTGACGTGTTCGACGACGCCGCTCGGCCAATGGATTTCCGCATTGTCGATTTTTGTGCTGCTCCCCAACCCGAAGTGGACCCGAAAATCGTTCGAGGACGCGTAGCTCCCCCCGCTGATCACATCTCCACGCTGCCGAACCCCGCCAGCGGTGACGTAGACTGATGCTCCAACCGCATCCCGCGGGCTCTTCCCCCCTCCAACGAGACTGAACGCAACCCAGTGATTCTGGTCGGGGCTCACATTCCGTAACAGCACCGGCGTGTTATTCAACTGATTGATCACCACATCGATCTTCCCGTCATTGAACAGATCGCCGAAGGCTGCGCCTCGCGCGGTCATTAGCAGCGCTAATCCGGTGCCCTTTACCGGGGGAACCACCTCGAATTTTCCGTTGCGCAAATTGCGGAACAGAAGAGGCCGCTGCGCAAAGGTCGAGCCCCAATCGCTTTTGTCGACGCCCGGGTACACATGTCCGTTCGCAGCAAACAAATCCTTCCACCCGTCATTGTCGAAATCGAGGAACCCCGTTCCCCATCCCAGAAATGGAATAGTCACTTCCGCAATTCCTGCCTGGTAGCTCACATCGGTGAAGTTCCCGCCGCCATCGTTGCGATAGAGCGGATTGTAGTCGTCAGAAAAAACTGTGTTGTACAGATCGAGTTGACCGTTGTTCAGATAGTCGCCAACCGCCACTCCCATCGACGCAGTCTCGCGGCCGTTCTCGTTCAGCGCATAGCCTGAGGCATAACTCGCATCCTCGAAGGTTCCGTCTCCCTTATTGATGTACAGATAGTTCGGAGTTGAGTCATTGGCTACGACGAGGTCCACCCTTCCGTCGTTATTCAAATCCGCAAACACTGCGGTGAGCCCGTAATACGCGTTCGCGTCGCCGACACCGGCCTTCACACTCACATCGGTAAACGTGCCGTCTCCGTTGTTATGGAAAAGGTGATCGGGTTCCCCTTTCAGTCCGCGGGGCCCGCACATCACCTTCAGACCGCGGAATTCGCAGGTGGAAAAAGCTACGACCGGAGAGCTCGGTACCGGAGGATGGTCCAGGTCATAGTGCACGTATCCGGGAACAAAAAGGTCTAATCGTCCGTCGCGGTCATAGTCGCCAAACGTCGCGCCCGTAGACCAGTTGCCGAGAGCGACCCCCGCCCGTTCCGCAACATCGGTGAATGTGCCGTCGTGATTGTTGTGATACAAGCGGTTCTTGCCGAAGTTCGTGACATAGAGATCCGGCCATCCGTCGTTGTCATAGTCTCCTACTGCGACACCGAAGCCCCAACGATCGTTGGTGACTCCGGCTTGCCGCGCGACGTCTGTAAAGGTTCCATCGTGATTATTGTGAAACAGCGCCGCATGGGGGGGAGACGTTCTGCCCGACACTGCGTCATAGGTCGACCCATTTACCAGATAAATATCGAGCCATCCGTCGTTGTCATAATCGAGGAGTGCGACTCCCGAACCCACCGTCTCGATGATGTAAGTGTCCTCCGGGGTGCCCATCACGTGGCGCCATCGCGAAAGCCCAGCCTTCTCGGAAATGTCCTGGAATACGACTGGGCCGCTGTCCACGAATCCGCCCGCCGTAATCGGGCGTTTTTCGTTATCCAGTACGGCGGCGTGCGCGGCACCGGTCGAAACCACACCGGAAGATTGCGGCGGGGTGGCGTGCGAGGGCTCCGGTGGCTGTTGAGCAGCAGCGCAGACTGCCGAGATAACCACAAGCAAGACACCAGCCCTAACCAACCCGCCCCAATTCATTCTCGGCTCCAGTGCACAGTCAGCGCCTTCCCGCTCGCCGCTGTGTCTAAGACTTGTTTGTTTGAGCGCCCGGCGTCAGTTGCCGTATCAACTCAGTTTCCCGGGAGTCGTAAGGCTTGCCATCTGGGCGGAAGATGTCATGAAACCACAGAGGGGGCTCTCCGCTGTACGTTTTTTCCCATGAATCCCATGGATAGATAGTCTGAGTTTTTCCGGAAACAAATCCCCAGTTGTAAGCACCGACACTTTCTCGTTTCAGGAGCGGGAGAATTGCGGCAAACGTGCTGCCCAGCGGACGCGCCATATATTCGGTACAAATCAACGGCCGGTGGAATCGTCTCAAGGAGGCGATTCTCTTCTTCATGTCCTCGGGAGGTTCGTAGCAATGAAATGTGATCACGTCTGAATTCTCAAGCTGAAACCTCGCCATGTCGCTCATTTGCGCTTCGGACCAGTCTCCTTTCCAAACACCGCTGGTGAGAGGCTGAGAAGGATGAGCGCTGCGGGCCCACTTCCACTCCTGCTTCAGCAGTCGGAGAGCGACTTCCGCTTTATTCCGGAGTTCATGCTCTTTGTATTGAGGACTGTCATTGTCCGGTTCATTCATCAGGTCCCATATCAGAACACGCTTATCGTTTCGGAAGTGTGCCACCACTCCCACGACATAGGGTTTCAACTCGCTGTTCCATCGAGACTCGTCCTTGAGTAGGTCCGCTCCCGGGGCCTGCACCCAGCCCGAGTTATGAACGTGCGGCCGTGGCTCGCGTTGCTTGCCCAGGTGTGGATTGGGGTCCCAAACAGAATCGAGAAGTACGAACATGATTTGAATGTGATGTTTTTCGGCCACCGCCAGGAACTGGTCCATCCGCTTCAGAAAACCCGCCGAGTCCTGCTGCCACAGCAGGTTATGCAGGAAGACGCGCATGGTGTTCATGCCGAGAGACTCGGCCCAGCCGAGTTCCCGGTCGATCGTGGGCAGGTCGAAAGACTCGGCTTGCCACATTTCCAACTGGTTGATCGCCGTGCTCGGAATGAAGTTGCTTCCGACGAGCCAGGGCTGGTGGGAATACCAGTTGTTCGCCTGCTCCGGCGTCCAGGGGCGGTCCGATGCTGCGCAAAAAACGGAAATGATTAGAACAAATCCTGCCAAATGTAGAATTGCAGGCACTCTTTTGGGCATAAGTTTTTCCATAAGCCCCCAGAACAATGTTGGGTGAACCAGTTACGATGTGCGGACATGGCCGTGCCACACCAAATCGTCTTACCGTTGAATCTGCGGCTGCCCACCTGTCCATGTCAAGGCTTTGCAGAACAAATCGAGGGCGAGAAGCTTCGGATCCCTGAGCTAGGCGACGGTCGCGGCGGATTCCTTAGGTCAACTCCACGGCAAACTTGGTGACGGACGCCGGCGGAAAACGGAAGCTCAGCACGTCGTCTTTGATGTCCACACTCTGAGTGCGCGGCACAACTGTGTCTTTCAGCGCAAAGGTGTTGTGCGCATGGATGTCGGTATCAGTGAGGACCGTGGCGGCCGCCGTTTTGATCTTCGCGCCCCGTGCCACGACCTGGGCATCTCGCGCTTCGCTTACATGAGGATTGACGACCGTCAGCGTCAACCTCTTGTCTCGGACCGAGGCCGACCCTTTCAAACCCCAAAAAGATGCGGGCTTGCCATCACGGTCGTAGTCAATGGTCGGAGCCGAGAAAATCGTGCGCAGCGCCTGGCCGCCCTGGTGCGCGGCGTACATCCCAAACACGTGGCCAACCGGAGTGACCACGAAACGATCTTCGTGCGCCAGATAAAGGCTGTTCAGGCAATTGATCAGCTGGGCGCAGTTTGCCATCGCGATTTTCTCCGGGTGGCGATTGAACGTGTCGAGTGTCATACCGCTGAAAACGGCATCACGCAAGGTTGGCATCTGTTCCAGTTGGTCCCCTGGCGTCGCCTCGCTCCCGGGCTTGTACCAGGGGCCCCACTCATCCACGACCAGCTTCACCGAGTGTTCCGGATCTTCCTCACCCATTACTTGCCAGTGGCCATTGATGAGCCCCTCCATCCGGTCCCCTTCGCGCAACAATTCGTACCAATCAACCGCATCGAACTTGAGGGCGTCACCCTTGCCTTGCATCCAGTCCCGCGTACGGCCACGGCTGAGATTCCACGCGTAATGATGCAGCGCCCAACCATAGACGCTGCGCAATTGGAACGGTCCCTTGCGGGCAATCTCCTCGAAAAAACCTCGCGTCCAGGACCAGTCGTCAACATTGGGGCCAGACGCTATGAAAGATAATTCCTCGCGGCCCTGCGGGGTGGATCGCGACTGAAAGCGCGGCACCCAGGTCGCGAATCGCCGGAACTCCACCGCGTATTCCTGCGCCGTGAAGTTTCCTCCGCAACCCCACGATTCATTCCCCACACCCCAGAATCGCACGTTGAAAGGCTCTTTGAATCCGGCTGCCGCACGCGTATCGGCCAGGGTCGTGCTGCCCGCTGGGGAATTGCAGTATTCGACCCAGCGGTAGAACTCTTCCGCAGGCAGACTGCGGAGGTTCGCTGCCAAGTATGGCTCGCTCCCGATCAGTTTGCAGAAGTGCACGAACTCATTGGTGCCAAATTCGTTCGGATCGTATCGGTGAGAAGCCGGCGCTTCCGGCGCCTCGCCCTGGTTCCAGAAGTTAGTGCGACGCGGGCGCTTGTCAGTTGGCCCAATGCCGTCGCGCCAGTCATAGCTGTCGGCGAAACAGCCCCCGGGAAAACGTACCACCGGAGCCTTGATCTTCCGCATCTCGTCGATGAGTTCTTTGCGAATTCCATCGACATTGGGGATTTTCGAGTTTGGGCCGACCCAGATTCCGTCGTATACCACTCCACTCAGATTCTCCGTGAAATGACCGTAGATGTTCGGGGAAATGGTCCCCAGAGGTTCGTTGGCGAGAATCTCAATCCGTGAGTCCGTGGAGCTTGCCTGCCCCCACGCCCGTAGAAGCGCCACTTTGGAGGCAAGAACGGTTCCCGCCCCTGCCAAACCTGCGCGAAGAAACTGCCGGCGTCTCATCATGACCAAACCCTCATCTTTCGAATGGGAGGAACTTTGTCGGGCGTTATAGTAAACGTTTGCTCTATATGGCGCCACGATTTTTCTGCAAAATAGCGATGCCACCCCAGATTCGTTCAGTTGCATCGCTCGCGAAGCTTGCGTCAGGGATGCACGATTGCGACTAAGACTTTAAGGAAACGTATGTGTTGTAGCTATCGTCTTCAATGTTCAGGAACGGACGCATAACGATCCTCGTGCCGTCGGCTGTCAGCGCAATGCGATCTCCGTTTTGGTCGCTTGATTCCTGGGCACGAAGCAATTCCGACTTCTCGAATACCGGGCGGACATCCGACATTGCGCAGAGCACTAGCGGTCCGCAGGACAGCGCAACCAGGTTGGGATGCTGCTCATCCACAGCCTCCAAACGCAGCGGCATAGGCAGTTCCAACTCAATGCGATCCCCGTCTTTCCAGGTGCGGCGTATGACGGCGAAGCTTCCCGCCTGCACCGGGGTGGTGACGCGCCTCCCGTTCACCGTCACCAGCGGACTCTCCGCCCAGGCCGGTATTCGTAGATACACCGTGTATTCCGCCGGACGCGAGGCCGCCACCTGTATCCGAACCTTGTTGTCCAGCGGGTACTTTGTCTGCTGCGCCAACTCACAGACTGCGCCGCTGGTCTTCCAACGCAGCGTTGAAGGTACGTAGAGGTTGACGTACACACCTTCAGTGGAACGCAAATAGATGCTGATGTGATAGTCCGCGGCCACCTGCGGCAACGTTCCGGAACAGCAAGGCCATTTATCGCGGTGGTAAACCTTATGGGCGTTGGTTCCATAGTCGGAGTAGTAGAACGACGTCCCATCCGGCAAGATCGGCTTAGCTCCGAGGATGGTGTTGTACAGCACTCGTTCCATGCTGTCGCCATAGCGCGAGTCCCGGGAAACTTGCATGAGGTATCGGGTGATCTTGAAGTGTGCATAGGATCCACACGGGGTCTCGAAGCTGGCATGGGTTTTGTCCAGGCTCTCTCCTAAGCGCCCCTTGCCCGGTTCGAGCAGCCCCTCACTCGGCCCCCAGCCTCCGGTGGCGTAACTTTGCTTGGTCAGCATGGCGAAGCCATTGCGCGCAGCGCGCAGATGCTTTTCGCTGCCCAACGTCAGGTAGGCCTGCATGGCGGAACTGAAAGCATTCACGTGGCTGTAGGCGTGTTCGCCGTTCAGCACGTTGATTCCCTCTGCTAGCGGATCGAAGTAGGTATCGTCTTCGAGGAAACGCACCGCCAGGTCGCGATAGAAGACTTTCCCACTGCGTTGGTAGGCGAGGAAAAGATTTTCGGGCAGAGTGTAACTCTCGTCCCAGGTATACGATTCATCTTTGTGGGGACGGGCGCGCTGCTCGGCCCGCGAGAGCGCCTTTTCCGGCAGATATGCAATAACCGCACGAGTCAACTGCTCGTGCACCTTGAGAGCCATCGGATCGCCGGCGAACTGGTGTGCGTCGATCAGACCGCATGAAATCTTGTCGTAAGTATAGGCAGGCAGGCGGTAACCGGCAAAGAAGCTTGCCTTGGCGTCGAGTGTCTCCGCATAGCCCTTCACCAGTCGTTGCACCTTCGTCTGGGTCGGCTGTGAGCGCGTGGCCGCATAGCAACGTGCCAGGGCCGAGACGTATTGACCAAAGGAGTGTCCCGGCACAAAACCGTGAAAGTCATCGTGCGGCAGATCAAATCCAGTAAGGTCGTACCAGCCGCCCATATCCGCGCCGGGAGCCGGCATTCCCGCTTTTTGCCGGAACACCTTCAGAAGCCGGTCGTCGTCCAAGTTCAGAAACAGATCGTGATGATATTCAAACTGCCGCTTCAGGGGACTCGATAATAATTCCACATCGCCATACGCAAAAACCGCGAGCGGACCGGGGGACGTCGAAGCCCCCGCAGGAAACAGGGGAGCGCCCCAGGCTCCGGCAACCGCCGCCGCCGAGTTCTCCAGAAATTTTCGTCGATCCATCCCGATCGGCATATATCCCTCCAAGGTTCAACCCGGGGCATGGATTTCTCACTCGCATTTTGCTCCCCGGCCGTTTGGCGTGACTATCCCTGCCGACGCCCACTCTCGGCCAGCTGAATCAACTTCGGCAGTACTTCGCCAAAAACCCCTCCCGGCCGTCCCAGGGCAAAATAGAGCTTGTTATAGAGCGCATAGAGTTCCCCGTAGATTGCTTGCTCTTGCTTTTCAGGCTCAAACACTTTGTTGGGGACGCAGATGTTGTCCTGTGCCTCTTCGATGGTCTTAAACGTTCCCGCCGCAAGAAAAGCGAAAATCGCCGACCCCAGACTCGTAACGCTTTTGCTCGGAACCAGCACTGGTCGCCCAAGCACGTTGGCATAGACGCGGTTCAGCCGGTCGTTTTTCTGAGGAATGCCGCCGGCGTTGATAATCCGGCGAATATGGACGCCATGTTCTTCCATGCGATCAAGAATGACCCGCGTATGCAGTGCAGTTCCCTCGATGGCCGCGAATAACTCGTCTTGGGCCGTGCTCTGCAGATTCCACCCGAGAGTGATCCCCCGCAGATTAGGATTCACCAGAACGGTGCGGTCCCCGTTGTCCCAAGTCAGTCGAAGCAGACCTGTCTGGCCGGCGTGATATTTCTCCAGTCCCTGACTCAGTGTCTTCACGTCCGTACCGGCACGGGTCGCAATCGCGCTGAAGATATCCCCCACAGCCGAAAGCCCGGCTTCGATCCCGGTGCGCAGGGGATGCACACTTCCCTGCACAACACCGCATACTCCCGGCACTAGATTCGCCGAAGGCGTGATCCCGATGATGCAGGTGGAGGTGCCGATGACGTTGACGATGTCATCCGTACGGCAACCGGCGCCAATCGCATCCCAGTGAGCATCGAAGGCACCCACGGGGATGGGGATGCCCGCTTTGAGTCCCAGTTTGTTCGCCCACTCGGGGGAAAGATGGCCTGCGATCTGATCCGAAGTGGCATACTCTCCCGCTAGTTTGTCGCGAACACCCGCCAACAGAGGATCGACTTTCACCAGGAACTCTTCCGAAGGCAAACCGCCCAGCGTTGCATTCCAGAGCCACTTGTGGCCCATCGCGCACACGCTGCGTTTGACCTTCGTGGAGTCAGTAATGCCGCAGAGCGTAGCGGCAATCATGTCGCAGTGCTCGAACGCGGAGGCAAACTGCGCACGCTTGTCTGGATTGTGACGCAGCCAGTGTAGGAGCTTGGAGAAGCCCCACTCCGAGGAATACACGCCACCGCACCAGTTGATTGCCTCAAGGCCCTCGCGACGGGCCGCTTCAGTGATCTGCGCCGCTTCCTCTTTTGCGCGATGGTCGCACCACAGGTAGTAGTCGTCGAGTGGCTTCAGATTAGGGCCAACCGGGATGACGGAAGAGCCGGTCGTATCCAGAGCAATCGCCTCGACCCGCTCCCCCTGCAGTTTCGCCGTTTGTAAGACTTCGCGCGTCGCGGTGACCAACGCCTTCAGATGATCCTCATGCGATTGAGTAGCGTACTCCGGATCTTCGGGTTTGCGGTGGAGCGGGTACTCGGCGACTGCCGACTCGAGAAGTCCGCGTTTACTGTCTACCAACGATACCCGAACGCTAAGCGTTCCAAAATCCACTCCGGCAACGACAGCCATCAGTAGGTTCCATTCTGCACGGTGGCGAGCGCGAGTAATCGTTTGCTTGCTTTCGGCAAAGTAGATCACGGAGAAGTTGTTTGTCAATTCGCCAGTCGGCCTATGTCGCGTTGAGGGCGTTAATCGTTTCAAAATCGGCCAAGTTCTTTCGTCCGCTTGAAGATGAGAAGACGCTACTGCGAGATGTGGCAAACGTTTGCGCAAAATAATGCTATAGTTTTTCCACGTCGCCGACTTCCACGTTCGGTCGGTTGAGGCAGCAGCGTCCTATGTTCAGGCGGTTTTTGACTCGGGATTCTACTCGTGCGATCCGCGCTCCGATCGCCTTGTACTCACCGAGCGCAACGTTATACGTCTTCATCTGCGTCCTGTCGCTGCTATATTTCGGCACACCAGCACTTCTTCTTGCTCAAACTGTTTCTCCGCCGCCTACGGATCTGCTGATCATTGTCGTCGATTCCCCTGCAGAGGCCGACAAACTTCTCCAGCGTCTAAAAAACGGCGAGGATTTCGCCTCTCTGGCAAAACAGTTCTCCATCGATCCCACCGCGTCCGACGGCGGTTCCATGGGTCGCATCGACCCTGCTGCCCTGCGTCCCGAACTTCGCGATGCGGCCAATCACTTGAGCTTGGGGGAGATCAGCGGCGTCATTCATACCCATTCGGGCTATGCCATCCTCAAAATGATTTCTCCCGCCGCCGCAGGCCCTCTGCAAAACACCACCCCTGCGCGACTTCTCCCCTCGTCCGCTACCGGCACCATTCGGTATGCCCCTAATGTCGGAGGCAAAGGAGAAGCCGACCTCGCGTTCCGCAACTTCCCCAAGCCCGATGGATGGAATCAGAATCTGCATGCGATGTGCGATATCCGTAAGCAATCCTTGACTTCGGTGATCGAGAGCATTCTCAAGAGTCTGGATCCCGCCAATCCCGATGGCGTCGCGCATGGCCGCCCACTCGACATCATCCAGATGCACTACGCGCTCGCAAACATCTACGCCTACGAAGGGGAGATGGATAAGTCCATCGAGCAGTGGCAAACAGCTTACGAAATCGCCAGCACGCAACTGACGGGCGCCATGCCCGAACTCGAGGAAGTTCTCGGCATCGCCTACCTGCATAAATCAGAAATGGACAACGACGTCTATCGTCATCCGGGCGATCAGTGCATCTTTCCTCCCCCCGTGAACCGAAGTTTTGCGAAGCCCGCCTCCTCGGAGAAGGCGATCGAATATCTGCTGAAGTACCTGCAGCGCAAGCCCGAAGCGCTCGATGTCCGCTGGATTCTCAATCTCGCCTATATGACTTTGGGCAAGTATCCCGACGGTGTTCCCGCCAGGTACCTGACTCCGCCCACAAGTTTTGACTCCGCCGAAGATGTGGGCCGCTTTGTCGACGTCGCTCCCGCCGCCGGCCTCAGCCTCTACTCGATGTCTGGCGGCCTGATCGTCGACGATTTCGAACGCAACGGGTTGTTCGACATCGTGACCTCCGATTTCGGGCAGTGCGCGCCGATGCACTACTTTCACAACAATGGCGACGGCACCTTCGCAGATCACACAGCGCAAGCTGGCCTTGCTGACCAACTTGGCGGACTGAACCTCATCCAGACGGACTACAACAATGACGGTTGTCTCGACATCTTCGTTTTGCGCGGCGCCTGGGAATTTCCCCAGCGCCCCTCTCTGCTCCGCAACAACTGCGACGGCACCTTCACCGATGTAACTTCAGCGAGCGGCCTCAGCTTGGCCACGCAAACGCAAACCGGGGTGTGGGCCGACATTGACAACGACGGCTTTCTCGATCTGTTCGTAGGCAACGAAAATGGGCCCAGCCATCTCTATCGCAACAAGGGCGACGGAACCTTCGAAGACATCTCGCAGGCCGCCGGAATCGATCGCGCCGCCTTCACCAAGGCCGTCGTTGCGGCCGACTACGACAACGACGGCTACGTCGATTTCTACGTTTCCAATCTCAACGGCGACAATTTTCTTTACCACAACAATCACAACGGAACCTTCACCGACGTCGCCCTGCAAGCTGGAGTGCAGAAGCCGTGGCAGAGCTTCGCCGCATGGTTTTTCGACTATGACAATGACGGTTGGCCCGATTTGTTTGTGACCAGCTACTACGTCTCGATGGATGAATCGATTCGCAGCTATCTCGGCCTTCCCTCCAGCGCCGAGACCCTCAAGCTTTACAAGAATCTTGGCAACGGCACCTTTCGCGATGTCACGACGGAAGTCGGTCTCGATCGCGTCTTCATGCCCATGGGCGCAAATTTCGGCGACATCGACAACGACGGATACCTCGACATATATTTAGGCACCGGGAATCCCAGTTACGCTTCCATGCTGCCGAACGTTCTGCTGCACAACAAGGACGGCAAGTTTTTCACGGACGTCACAGCCTCCTCCGGAACCGGTGAACTCCATAAAGGACACGGCGTCGCCTTCGCCGACATCGACAATGACGGAGACGAAGATCTCCTCACGGAAATCGGCGGCGCAGTTCCAGGAGATAGCCATGCCTTTCGCTTATTCGAAAATCCTGGCAACGGCAACCACTGGATCAGCCTTCACCTCGTCGGAATCAAGACAAACCGCGCCGCCATCGGCGCCCGCATTAAAGTCACGGTGCAAGACGAGGGACAGCCTTCGCGTTTCATTTTCCGAACTGTTGGCAGCGGAGGCTCCTTCGGCGCATCTCCCCTCACCCAGCACATTGGACTGGGGAAATCGGCGCGGATCTTGGATCTGGAAATCTCGTGGCCAGTCAGCAAGACGACCCAGCACTTCTCGAACGTCGCTCCTGATCAATTCCTCGAGATCAAGGAATTTTCGAAGGACTACGAGAAATTAGAACGGCATTCGTTCCGCCTTGGAGGTCCGCAGCGCAAGCAGAAATCTTCAGCGGATGGGCCGTCGGCGCCCGCCTTAATCCAGCCAAAGGAGGTATCCGCGCAGTGACCCGTCGGCGGATTCTCGCAGAGCTCGTCGCCGGATTGCTCCCCTTTGCCTTCCTCGCGGCGCCTTCTGTAGCTTCGCCACAGAAATACGATGTTTCTGGCTTGCTGCTTTCCGTCGATCCTTCGCACCACACCATCACCGTCTCCTGCAAAGCGATCCCTGGTTACATGGAAGCCATGGTGATGTCTTTTCGCGTGAAGGATTCCACTCTGCCCGATGGCCTGCAGCCGGGGGTGACGGTAGACTTCACATTGACTATCGACAAAGACGCTTCCTTCGCCGAAGGCGTTCGGGTTCGCCCGTTCGAGAGTCTGGAACTCGATCCATCCGAAGCTCGGCGTCTCAAGCTCGTAGAAAATGCGTCGAGCGCTAAGCCACCCTCTGCGGACGTCCTTCGCACCGGCGATCCGGTGCCTGACTTCCATCTGACCGATCAGAATCTTGCCGCCGTTTCTCTGTCTCAGTTCCGCGGCAAGATCGTAGCCATGACATTCGTCTACACTCGCTGCCCTCTCCCCGATTACTGTGTCCGGCTGTCCAACAATTTCGGAGTTCTTCAAAGACGGTTTAAGAGCCGCATGGGACGGGACCTCATTCTACTTACCGTCGTCATCGACCCCATTCACGATCAGCCGGCAGAACTGGACAGCTACGCCCGCACATGGAAGGCTGATTCTCGCAGTTGGCATTTCCTCACCGGCCCAGTTGCTGATATTCAACGGATCTGCCGCGCGTTCGACATGTCTTTTTATCCCGACGAGGCCCTTTTTGTGCATTCGTTTCACACTGTCGTAATCGGCCGCGGCGGGCTCTTGGCGGCGAACCTTGACGGCAACAACTTCACTGCCCAGCAACTTGGGGATCTGGTCGAAGTTCTAGCTAGGCAATAGCGAGGAACGAGCTCGGCGCTACTAATCTCAGCAAACGTATTCCCGAATGGTAGAATGGCCCAACTCGAATTCGAGGATTTTCGGCGGTTGACCTCGCCATGGTGATCTTCCCGCAGCATCCGTCCAGTGCAACCGACCGGTGTTGGCTGCCGCCCGAGAGTCCCTTGCGTCCTTTTCCTCGGCCCTTCGGCAAGGCTGCTTTATGGGTCGTCCAAGCGGTGTCTCCGCTGTTTCTTTTCTACGCTCTTTGTTCGGCTGAAAGTCCTCCCGCAGATCGCATTCCAATTCAAGCCGAATTGGTACGGTCGATCGAAGCGGGCCGCGTCAAAGTCGGCGATCCGGTCTATGCGAAGGTCGATTTAGCCTGGAACAATTCCGCTTGCAGACTCCGCGAAGGCGCAATCCTCAAAGGCCGCATCGTTACGCAGACGCGTCGTTCGAAGACCGCCAGAGCCTCAGGCATAGCTCTCTTATTTGATAGCGGACAATGCGGCGGGCGCGAAATGAGACCGCTTCCACTTACGGTTGCGGCGTTACTTGCGCCGGATCCAAATCGCGGATCGAGTTTGTATGGCGATCAACAAAGCCCGCCTCTGAATGAAGCGGTGGGCCTCGGCCTCTCGCAACCGGGGAGCGGCAGCCCGATGAGGAGCATGCTCGCGGCGGCCCAAACCGTGCTGCTCGAACCTCCCCGCAATAAGCCACGTCAACTCGTGATGCCGGGACAAGTCATCGGCATCGGTGATGTGAAATTAGCCGTCGGCAGCGGGCCCGAAGGCAGTTCTGTGTTGACTTCGGAAAAACATAACCTGCGGCTTGAGTCCGGTTCGCGGCTTGTCCTGGTGCCCAGCGTGCGAACCGCGACCGCGGATCACGGCTACCCCGGATCGGCGGCGGGTGCACAGCCCACCCCTCCCGATCCTCTCAGCAGTTCCGATGCATTCGATGAATCTGAAATCTGCGCTGCTCCCACATGCAGTCTTGCCCTCAGCGCCAGCCAGTCGGAGACAAATTCGAGGGCTGACCTCGCGATGCCGGTCAAACAACTTGGCTTTTCCACCTCCGCGGATCAAGCCATGTATGAGTTTGACCATTCCCTCACCATTTCTTATCTCGGATCGGACAGGCTGCTCTTCACCTTCAATCCGCACCTGTTAGTCCCGCGGACCACGGCCGATATCGCGTTGCCAAAACTACATCTTGTGCGTGCTGCCTTGATTGACCTGCCCACGATGAAAATCGTGCGCACCGTCGATTGGCGGGTCCAAGACACGCGCCAGTATCTTTGGCCAATCGGTCCGGACCATGTTTTGGTTCATGTGGGTGGGGAACTGCGCCTGTGCGATCGCGACTTGAAAGCGGTACAAAAGCTGCCCCTCAACGGACCCCTCGCGTTCGTTGCAGTAGCCCCATCTGGCACGTACATGGCTGTGGGGATTGTCCGCGAGCGACACTCGGAAGCAATTCATCGCGAACTGCGCGATGTCGAAGACCGTGAACCGGAAGAAGATGTTGAAGTGAAAGTCCTCGATTCAAGTTTCCACCCGGTCGCCAGCGTGATGCGATCCTCCAGGGATGTCCCACCTGTACTATCGGAGGAGGGCGAAATTCGCATCCCTACCATCGGCAAGAATCGCTGGCGCGTCGCGGAATACACTTGGAATGGCCAGCGCCGAATACTAACTCAAGTGGGTTCCACCTGCCGGCCTGAGGCCGCGAGTATTCCTCCCAATCTGCTTTTCGTCACCGGATGCAATCGTCTGGGAGACGGTAAATGGTTTCGAATGCTGCGGCCGGACGGCAAACTTATTTTGAAAGGCGAGTCTCAGTCCACCGAAAAAGGCCATACGGCCAGCGGAACCTCTGGCAGCAATCTGTTCGCGCTCGGTATCACTGAACTGACCAAGGCCATGGACGATTCTTCTCCTTTCCTTTCTTCCGACTTAAAATCACTCCGCATCGCCGTCTACCGTGTCGACAACGGAAAGAAGGTAACTGGAGTGGCGATTCCTGACCCCTTGCCCGTCGTGCAAACCTTCGCCTTATCGCCCGACAGTCGTCACCTGGCGATTCTCGAAAGCGATCAGATTGTTTTTTATTCGTTTCCGGAAGTGTCAGAGCGGGAATAGAGTCACAGCCAAAGTTTCACTTTATGGTGCAGACTTCCTGCGCTCGTTCGCTGCGGGCGCTAATGCGGTGGAGTCCCGCAAAATCAGACTGGTGACTAATCTGTATTCGACTCGATGGCTGGGTGCGTCCGCTCCAACCTCGTTTATCAATGCTTGGAACGCGAGCTTGGCCAGTTCCCGTTGCGACATTTGCACGGTGGTCAACGGCGGCGTCGTAAATTGTGCGAGGCGGATGTCATCGAAGCCGATGACGGAAAGCTCCGAGGGGATCGATAAATCCAGATCGTACGCTTCGCGAATGACTCCAATGGCCGTCATGTCGTTGGAGCACAAAATCGCCGTCGGGCGTGGGCGCCACCCAATCAATTTCGTCAGCGCAGTCTTCCCGCCTTCCGACGTGTGATCTCCCTCAACGATTAAGTCCGCCGGAAGCCCGATTTCCTCCATCGATTGCTCGAATGCGCTCTTCCGAGCCAATGCCGATTTCAAGTGCAATGGCCCTGTGACAAAGGCAATCCGCTTGTGACGCAGCGCCGCGAGATGCTGTACCGCCTGCCGGATCCCGTTCAGATAGTCGATTCGAATATTGGCGACGCGAGGGGCGTCCGGACCGACGTCCACGAACACCAGTGGCACCTTCCGAAACCGAAGGTGCTCAATCAGCGAATCCTCCATTCCGAATGTCAGGATGGCTACTCCGTCCACCCGTCGCTCGATCATCCTACGTACGGAAATTTCCATCCGCTTGGGATCGTGCACCGTCGACGTAATCAGAATTTCGTAATTGTTCTCGACCGCCAGATTTTCGAACGTCTGCACAATCTCGGGGAAAAAAGGATTGGTGATCTCGGAAACGATCAACCCAAAGATTCGGCTTCTGCCCGAGACCAAGGCCCTGGCCTGCGTGTTCGGGTAGTAGCCGAGTTCGTCTACTACCTTCCAAACCCGTTTGGAAAGTTGCGGGTCTACGGTTGGAACCCGGTTAATGGCTCGCGACACGGTCGCGGTCGAAACCTTCGCCCTTCGCGCGATCTCTCTGATGTCCATGAAAGCTGAGAAAAGTGGGAACAACGGCATTTTAGCAGAGCCTTGCCGTCTTACAAACACGGTTCCGGTATCCGACAGCTCTTAGGGTACAATCGTGGCAAACGTTTACTCAGGCGATTCGAGCGGTTGATTCGAAACGCGATGAGACGGACTTCCGTGCCGGGGAGAATCTCATGATCCATTTTGGAGATCTGGAAGCTTGGTTCGTCACCGGGAGCCAACACCTTTACGGCCCCGATGTGCTCAAGACTGTGCAACAACACGCAGACACGATCGCCAAGGCGCTCGCGGCTTCTCCCGAGATCCCTGTGAAAATTCTCGCCAAGCCGGTCATGACAAACAGCGAGTCAATTCACCAGTTGTGCCTCGAAGCGAACAGTTCAGGAAAATGTGTCGCTCTGATTGCATGGATGCATACCTTTTCCCCCGCTCGCATGTGGATCGCAGGCCTTCGAACACTCGACCGGCCTCTGCTCCACCTGCATACTCAGTTCAATCAGGAGTTGCCTTGGTCCACGATCGACATGGACTTCATGAATCTGAACCAATCCGCTCATGGCGACCGCGAGTTCGGCTTCATCGGAGCTCGCATGCGCCTGAAACGCAAGATTGTTGTGGGCTTCTGGCAAGATCCTGAAATTCAAGCCGAGACTGGCGCGTGGCTGCGCGCTGGGTGCGCCTGGCACGATGCACAACAACTCAAGGTCGCCCGCTTCGGCGACAATATGCGCAATGTTGCAGTGACAGAAGGCAATAAGGTCGGCGCAGAGATCAAACTCTGCTATTCCGTCAATGGGTACGGCGTAGGAGATCTTGCCCACTCCGTTCAGCAAGTCTCGAACGATGAGATCGCCAAGCTCACCCGGGAATATGACGAGTCTTACAGTGTCACCGAGTCCCTGCGGGAAGGCGGTGGCCATCGCCAATCCTTGCAGGAAGCAGCCAGAATCGAAATCGGTCTGCGCCAATTCCTCGAGGGCACCGGAGCGCGCGCGTTCACCGATACATTCGAGGACCTGCATGGACTCAAGCAACTTCCCGGAATCGCCGTCCAGCGCCTTATGGCCGATGGATACGGCTTTGGCGCTGAGGGCGATTGGAAGACTGCAGCCCTCGTGCGCGCGGTCAAAGTGATGGGCCAAGGTCTGCCCGGGGGCTCTTCCTTCATGGAGGACTACACCTATCACCTCAAAGGTAGTGGACAAGTCCTCGGCGCCCACATGCTTGAGGTTTGTCCCTCCATCACTGACGAGAAACCCTCCGCGGAAATTCATCCCTTATCCATCGGGGGAAAGGCGGATCCCGTCCGCCTGGTCTTCACCGCCGCCAGCGGAAAGGCGGTGAACGCGAGCCTGGTGGATCTCGGAAATCGATTCCGCCTGGTCGTTAATCAGGTGAACCTGATCAATCCGGAGCACGACCTTCCCAAGCTCCCGGTCGCGCGCGGAGTCTGGATTCCCGAGCCTAATCTCAAAGTTGCTGCCACCGCCTGGATTTCCGCTGGCGGATCCCATCACACCGCTCTCAGCCGCGCCCTCAGAACCGAGCATCTCGAGTCTTTCGCAGACATCGCCGGGATGGAATATCTCCTCATCGACAACTCGACCACCATCTCCCACTTCCAGAAAGAATTGCGGTGGAATGACGTCTACCACCACATGACAGACGGATTTTGAAAGATTGCACGATTACCAGCTCACCTGAACCAGGGATACTGCCTGACGCGGCAGCGCAAACTTCAATTCCACCTGCCCGCCTTTCGAGTTGGCCCATTCTGGAGAACCCGCCATCTCCAACTGCCCGGCTCTCTGCAGCGATGCAAATTCCTCGGGCGTTGGCTTTTGTGGCGATCCCATGGACTTCCACACGGTATATGAATCGCTGTGCGTCCGATCCACGCAGTAGCGGCGCACTAACACACGTTCCACCCCCGCAGGAATGCCAAGTACTGCCATCGCAACCTGAGCGTCCGCCGCTGAAACATCATCGTCGTGGTAGTTCCACGCCAGCACGCTGATCAATCCCTGCCGCTCGGTGGCAACCGCGTCTACATCGGCCGCGCCCTTTACGCCCTTATCAACCATGTCATCGAGGCGCACTGCTCCCGAGCTTTCGACGTGCACCCGATCGCCCTCCATTTGCCCGAACATGCGGAACACGTTCAGCACCGGCTTATCCACGCCATTGGTGGCGAGATCGCGGAACCCGGCAAAGTATGGCTGATCTTCGAATTCGAATGCCCAAGTCACGGCTCCCACCAGATTGACCCCGTGTTTCACCGCGAGCTCCCGGATGCGCGTCAGTGTGGCCGCCGTATAGGCCGCATACAACGTTCCGTTTCGATAGTCATTCTGTGGGTTGTACTGCACCGAGCAGGCCGCGCATCCTTCCGGATCCGACTCCCCTATAATGATCGGGAGTTTCTTCAGCTCGAGAAAGGACGCGGCAATCTCAAAGCCTTTCTCCGCGTCGCGTAGTTGAAACTCGCTTCCCATCTGCACATGTCCGTTCACTATCTTCGGACGTCCCTTCGCATGAAACGTGATGTAGTCCAGCGGAGATCCCTTCTTGCCAGTAGCGTAGTTCGTCCCGCGTACCACGTGCTCCAGGAACTTGCGCAGGAACTCTCCCGCTTTCTCGCCGCCCGGCCCCGTGCTCGTGGGACCCCCTATCCGTATCGCAGGCAGCGCTCGCTTCACCGCATCCGCCGTAAAGTCGTAGAGTTGCTCGTACTCGTCCTCGCTCCCCTGCCAATAGGGCGCGTCCGGCTCGTTCCAAACCTCCCAATACCAGCTCGATACTTCCTTCTCGCCATATTTCGCGACGCAATGTTTTACCCACTGATAAACGAGCTCCGACCATTTTTGATAATCGCGCGGTGGCTGCGCCCATCCCGTGTAGATCGACCCATAGGGCTTCGAAGGATCCCAATGATGCCGATAGGGCTCGGGCTTCCTCGATAGCGCTTCCGGCATAAATCCAATTTCCACCAGCGGCTTCATCTTCCGCTCCACGAAACTGTCGAAGATGTGGTCCACGATCGTCCAATCGTAGTGAGGGTTCCCTTTCTCATCTTCGCTATAGGCATTCGTCGAACCCCACTTCAACGCCGCTTGTCCATCGCCCGAGGTCAGCAGATTATGTACGCGCACCTGCACCGCAACCGGGCTCAAGGCTGCCAGTTCACTCAACAGCTTGCGCCCATCCTTCATGTAGGTGTAGTTGGGCTCGTCGTATCCGAAGAACGCCCACACCGGTGGATAAGGACCCTCTTTCACTCCAGCATCGATACGAATGCGCACTTCATTCTGCCCCGCCACCGGCAGGACGAGAGACAGAGCAAACAACAACACTGCGCCGGCAAGCTTCGTTTCCTGAGTCATAGGATTTTCTTGAGTAGCCCGGACAAGACGGCAAAGGCGCCGATCGCTAGTCGAAGTTTCACTGCGCTCACAGTCAGCCAAATATAGTTTTGGAGTATACTCGTTCACGCAATTCTCGCCGTACCGCCGCTCAGTTCGTGTGAGCATTTTGCCGAGATCCAAGGAAGGTAATGCTTATGAGTTCTGTAAGTAAACGTTTGCTAGCGGATCTCACATCGCACTGCCCAGTTGCCCCGTCGCGACTTCCCTTCTTCGCAAGATACGGCGTGCCTTGCATGGTCCTCTGCCTCGCCCTGGGCTCGGTCGTAGCTGTTCTTGCCACCGATAACTACGCCTCTGCCCAAACTCCTCAAGCGCTAAAGCTCGAAGGTGACATCGAATATACCCACGATCCTTCCATCGCCAAGGACGGTGATACCTGGTATTTGTTCGGAACCGCCAACGGTCCCGCGAGAAAAGGAGAACTCCCGATCCGCTGTTCGCAGGATCTCCACCATTGGCGCCTCTGCGGTGCGGTTTTCGAAAAGATTCCCGACTGGATCACACAACAGAGTCCTGCCACGAAAGAACTCTGGGCCCCTGACATTTCCTACTTCAACGGAGAGTTTCACCTGTACTACGCATTTTCGGTTTTCGGCAAGAACACCTCTGGGATTGCCCTGCTCACCAGCAAGACGCTCAACCCGTCCAGCCCCGATTTCCACTGGGTCGATCGCGGGCTCGTCCTGCGTTCTCGTCTGGAAGACGGCTTCAATGCCATCGATCCCAATCTCGTGATCGACGAAAAGGGCCAACCCTGGCTGGCTTTCGGAAGTTTTTGGTCCGGTATCAAGATGCGCCAGATAGATCCCAAGACCGGATTGCTCTCCTCTTCCGATACCACGCTGTATTCGCTGGCCACCCGGAAACGTCCACAAAATCCACCGCCCAATCCGCCAGGTCTGCCCGGTGACTGGCAGGCGGTTGAGGCGCCATTCATCGTTCATCATGGCGACTATTTTTACCTGTTCGTTTCCTTCGATTTGTGCTGCCGGGGGACGAAGAGCAACTACAAGACTATGGTCGGGCGCTCGCGCAGTGTCACAGGCCCATACGTTGACAAGAGTGGCACGCCGATGCTCGAAGGAGGCGGCACTCCGTTGCTGCTCGGTAACAGCCGCTGGGTTGGTCCCGGTGGTGAATCCCTGCTGCAGCAAAAAGACGGAGACATCATCGTCTATCACGCCTACGATGCCACGACCGGCCACGCCTATCTTCAGATTTCGACCGTCGCATGGGTGAATGGCTGGCCGAAAGTGGAACTGGAAGGCGGCAACCCCGCGAATCAATAATCCTTCGCGGCCTGGTCCAAGCCCAAAGACGGCTTCCGAAAGCAATCCGAACCGCGCTGTTTTCCCCTGCTCGGCTGCGCCCGCAAAATCACTTTCTGTACTTTCATCGCCAGCTCCGTCGGGCCTTCATGTACGAATCCATGATCCCCGAAGCGGAAATGTCACGTGCTATTTCGACCCGACATATCATGTGCTACAAGCAGGGAGTTTCGCAGGAGTTTTCGCTTGACACCCTCGCGGGCCGGCGTCATGCTGTTGCCCCGATTTTCGCGTGCAGTCAGGCATGGATGGGCTCCCCGTCGAATTTCGGACCGCCAGGAGGAAGCATGGGGCCCCGCTATTCTCTGTTCTGTCTCCAACTCTGTGCTGTAGCAGTCACGATTACGGTTGTTACCACCATTGTGCACTCGCAGACCGGAGCGTGCAGTAGCGGCCCGTGCGTGTCTACTTATCACAACGACTCGATGCGCGACGGCGTCAATTCCAAAGAGTCGATCCTTAGCCCTTCCCTTTTCCCCATTCACGGCAGCGCAAACTTCGGTCTTCTGACACCGGCGGTTGAAGGAGCCACTGGGGCCGTCGATGGATTGATCTATGCCCAACCGCTTTATCTTTCCGGTGTGTCAATGGCTTCTACGTCAGCTTGCCCGGGAACGCAAAACATTGTTCTAGTCGCGACTCAGAACAATTCGATATACGCCTTTACGTGGAGTTATGTCCTGACTAATACCGGATACACATTCAAGCTAACCCAGTGCTGGATGCTTAACATGAACCAGGCGGGCGAGTTTGCAATTCCCTTTACCGGCCTCCCATCCAGTCCTGACGGCCCGTGCAACTCCACGGTGCCCGAAGTCGGCGTTACCGGCACCCCCGTGATCGATACTTCCGTAAATCCTCCTGTAATGTATGTGGTCACGGCGCATCAAACGGCAAGTCGCAGCTACACGTATCGGTTGCACGCCATCAGGATCAACTCCGGCACCGAGGTGTTGAACGGGACCAGCGCGCCCTATGACCTGTCGAGTGTATTCCCCACGGGCCTGGCGGTGATCCAGGAGCAACAACGCGCCGGATTGGCTATGTTCAAGCCCGCTGCGGGAAGAGTTAACTTGTACGTCGGATTCGGCTCTTTCTGCGACACTCCCCCGTACAGTGGCTATGTGGCTGGACTCACCTATAACTACGCAGCCAAGCGCTTTTCCCAGATCGCCGCGAGCAACTGGGTATTTGATGCGGAAGGCGGCGAAACCAGCGATGACGGCGCCGTCTGGATGTCGGGCGCGGCTCCAGCAGTGGACAGCGCGGGAAATGTCTATGTTGCGGTGGGCAACGGGGACTGGAACGGCACGACACATTTCGGCGAGAGCGTTGTCAAGATTGCGACCACCAATTCCGGATTGGTGGCGGCTGACTACTATACTCCCAACGATTTTGCGGATCTGAACACAGACACGGTCACGGTCACGCTTTGCACCGGATACGGACCGGACATCTGCCCGCTCGCGAATCAGTTAATCGTCAATGCGCCGAATGGCGATTTTGACTTGGGTTCCGGCGGAGTCACTCTGCTTTCTCCGGCTGGAGTAACGTCGGCGGTGTGTGGAACAAACCATGAATTGGTTGCAGGTGGGAAAGAAGGAGTCGTCTACGGCGTTTGCTACAGCACCCAGACGGGATCAACTTTGCAAAATGTAATGGGTGGGCTGGATGGCTGCGGGTACAACTGCACGAACGCCTCAAATCCGTCGGACAGCGCTTGCAGCCAATCATCCACTCCAGGCAGCGGATCCATTGCGCAGTGCTTTCAGGGTTCGAACCAGGGCAAGAACGAAGTGAACGGAACGAATATCGGGATTAGAGGAACCGAGGTGTTCTGGCCAGGCACATCCAGCCACCCGGAAAACTATCTCTTCGTCGCGGGCGTAAATGGGCAGATCGTTGCTTTTCAGATGAACCCTGCAACGGGATATTTCAACCCGGTGGGTGCGCCCGAGCAAGTCCCGAAGACCTACCCTTACCCCGGTACCGTGCCTACTCTGTCTTGGAATGGCAGCGATCCGAACACAGCCGTGCTGTGGGCCATTGATGCTGCCGGTTACGGAGTGTGGAAGCAGTCGTCGCAATCTGCGGCGGCGGCAACACCTGCAATCCTTGTGGCTTACAATGCAATTCCTGGTCCCGCAAATGACCCCATGTTGCAGGAACTATGGGAGAGTTCCACAGGCACGCACAATGCCGGTCCGGGCGCAGTAAAGTTCACCGTTCCCACCGTCGCCGGTGGTCTGGTATTTGTGCCGGGTGGTACTCCCGGCTACGCTCCCGGTCCGGCTGGCGGAACCAGTGTTAACTGCACGGCAGCAGCATTGGTTACAAGCGTTACGCCGACCGTATGCGGAGGATTGTTATCGGTGTACGGCAAGTTACACAACTGAGTCGTGGCGACGTTTTTCGATTACAACGGCAGAGGGTAGATGCTCGTTGATTCAGGTAACTGTTCGGTTCTGAGATTTGCTCTGGGGTCGGATTTGCTTTTCCCATTCCCGATGCGGAGCGCATCGACTGCAGCCAGGAGATTACATGAAACATCCGCTTGCTTTGTTGTTCCTGTCCCTCTTGGTAATTGCTCAAGCGGCGGTAGCACAGCAATTCCTGGTCGTCACTCCGCCGCAAGTCGTCCTACATAAGGCACAGACGGTGCAGATGCACGCGTATTGGTATGAGTCGACAGGAATCGCGGATGACGTAACGAACAGTGCGGCGTGGACGAGCATAGAACCGGCGATCGCGACTGTGTCGAGCACGGGATTGGTGACAATGCAGGGCACAGGGTCCGCTCTCATCTCTGCGACCTACGAGAAAACGCTAGGCTATGGAACGGTCTGGAGCAAGTTGACGCCGTTTATCCGCGTTCCACCCAAGAAAACTTCCCAGGGAAAGATCGAGCACGTTGTTTTCATCGTCAAGGAGAATCGCAGCTTCGACGAATACTTTGGAACGTATCCGGGAGCGAACGGCGCAACCACCGGCACACTCTCCACCGGCCAGGTCATTACTCTTGGCCACACACCGGATCCGCCGACGCATGATATGGGTCACGAATGGACCGATAGCCACAGCGACGTCGATGGTGGGCGCATGGACCGATTCGACCTGGAGTTGACGTGCTCTGAAAATGGAGATCTGCAGTGCATGACCCAGCTCTATCAATCGGACATCCCAAACTACTGGGCGTACGCGCAGAACTACGCGTTGGCGGATGCAACCTTCAGCGGTGTCGAGTCGGGAACTTATCCGCAGCACTTGGAGTTGGTCTCCGCCAGTAACCAGACCGTGATCGACAATCCCCACGGCTCGGAGAAGGTGCAATGGGGATGTGACGCGACCACCGGTACAAACGTCCCGACGATTGAAAGCAATAATGTCGTGTCTTCCTTATTTCCCTGCTTCAGTGCGAAGACGCTGGGAGAATTGGCGGATGACGCGGGCGTGTCTTGGAAGGCCTATACGTCGACGTTCGGAGAGAGCGGTTACGTCTACAACCCGTATCGCAGCTTCAGCACGATTTTTTACGGTACCGATTGGTCGACGAAGGTGGTTAGCGAATCAAATTTCATTCCAGACGCATTGGCGGGGAATTTGCCGGCACTGAGCTGGGTTACTCCGCCGAGCGTTGACACCGATCATCCCCGCGACAGCGCCTGCGTGGGCGAAAACTGGACGGTCGAGCAGATCAACGCCATCATGCAGGGACCACAGGAACAATGGAACAACACCGTAATCTTTTTGACCTGGGATGATTTTGGTGGATTTTATGATCACGTGGCGCCTCCATTCCGTGATCAATTCGGATTGGGAATTCGAGTCCCCATGCTGATCATCAGCCCGTGGGCGATCCAGAAGGTGTATCACACGCAAGTGGAGTTTGCGGGTGTGCTCAGATTCATGGAAGAGACATTCGGGTTGCCGAACCTGCACGCAGCCGACACGATCGCGAATGATTTCCAGGATGCATTCAACTACTCGCAGAAGCCACTGCCGCCGCTGGTCTTGTCACAGCGCACTTGTCCATCGGCGCCAGCGGATGCTCCGCCCTTCGACCCGGATGACCTCGAGGACTAGCCGGCCGCAGGTGCGGGAGGAGTTCGATCGATGTGCTGTTTATCTCGAGCCTTTCCTGAGAGATTCCATGTTGGGACGAGCGGGGAGAGTGCTTGTCATGCCCTTCTTAACTCGGTCAGACGTTTGCGACCTCGGTTCTAATCCTCGCCTATCCCGGATACTGATCACGTCCAGGTTGGAAAGCGGCTTTCGCAGAGCTGTCTGTGGTAATGAACTCGCTATAGGACGATCTGCGCCGTCGGCGTTCGCACAGGTGCCGTTACTCCCACTGGGACGAATGGCGCTCCAACCACCAACAAGGAAGATTGCCGTCGTGCGGAAAAAGCGAATGGCCGCACGTCTGCTGAAATGTTCCAGTCATGTCATACTCCGTCTTGCTGCCCTTTAGCGAGGTAGCCAGGAATTGATGAATCTCCACGCTGCCGTAGCCCGTGCCGTGAGCTACACGAATCCGTAGCGTAATCCAATCAGCCACATAAAGCACCGCAAGCAGAATGGCCACGATGGCGGTCGGCCGCAGTATTCTATTGAAGTAGACACTCATGGCGTCGGATCGCTAAGCGGGTGTTCGTGAGACGGTGGTACAAAGGCAGACGTCGCTTTTGAAGCAGCGCGGCTGCTGCTCGGTTGTGCCGCATGTGAAGCGCGTCGGAGGCGCAAGCCCCGCCAAAGCAAGAGCATGAACGTCGACGTCATAAGCCCAAGGTCAATCCTGCCGCGCTCCAAAACAAAATCCACGACTGCGAAGAAGAAAAGCGCGAGAATGACAATCCGCTTCACGACAAGCTCCCGGTTCAGAATTTAAGATGCACCCACGTCTAGGTTCGAAAACAGATTCTGCTAAAGCGCGGAAAAACTGCCGTCGATCGCGAAACCAGGCGCCTGACCAAATCTGAATGTTTACTGCGCCATTGCTGTGCTGCTCGCTGAGGGTTTCTGAGTAACTTGCGCGGGGCTCGGCAATCGGGAAACATCCCAACTACCACCCAACGCCTGAATCAAGGCCACGGCAGATGACATCTGCTGGACCTGCAGGCCGTTCAGTGTTTGCATAGCTGAAAGGACCGTCGTCTGAGCGACCAAAACTGCAACGTAGGGGTCGATGCCCGTCTCGTATCTCGATTCTTCCAACTTTAGGTATTTCTGTGCGGAGTTTACCGCTTGCTGCTGCTGCTCAATTTCTTTGGACAGGATGCGAACCTCGGCTAGCGAATCTTCGACTTGCTGAAACGCGGCCAGCACGGTCTGCCGATAGCCCGCGAGATCCGCGTTATACGCCGCAACGTATTGTTGTACTGTAGCGCGCCGCAAGCCCGCGTCGAAGATGGTTTCGGAAAGCGACATTCCCACCGCCCAGAAGCGGCTGGGCCAAGAGAGCCAGTTTCCGATCGCTGAGCTCTCAAAGCCCGCTTCTCCCGTCAAGCTTAAGTTCGGGTAGTAAGCCGCGCGTGCAATTCCGATGGAGGCATTCGCTGCGGCCATGGTGCGCTCCACTGCAGCCACATCCGGGCGTCTTTGCAAGAGGCCGGAAGGGACCCCAATGGGAATCGGCGGCGGCGCAGCCGTCATTGGTCGAACAGGAATTGAGAAGCCTGTGGCCGCCTTGCCGATCAGCATCGCAATCGCGTGCTCGTACTGCGCTCTGGCAATGCCCACATTGGTCGCTCCAGCCTGTGCACTTTGCAGTGTCGTTTCAGCTCCTACGACCGAGATCTCAGTGGTGATACCGCTTTCATAAAGCGACCGGGTCAAGTCGAGTACTTTCTGATCAGCCGCGACCGTGTCATCGAATATCTTCTGCAACTCGTCCTGGCCGCGAATCTCAAAGAAATACTCCGCGAGAGCAGCTTCCTCAGTAAGCCGTTCACCTTCAAGATCGGCCGCGCTCACCTGTGCCGTGTACTGACTCTGGCGAACCGTGTTTCGCACCTTACCCCAGAGATCCGGCGCCCATGATGCTTCTAGCGGCAACGAATAAGTCGTATTCACTAGTTGCGACGACGTACCACCCGTGGTCGTGCCTGTGCCGGTCGTATTCAAAGTGGTAAAGCCCCTGAGATTTTGGGATGTTTGGGAGCGATTCACGGATGGTGCCGCGGCAAGCGTGGGGAAATATTGCGAGCGAGCCTCGCGGACGACTGCTCTCGCTTCCATGAAATTCTCGAAATACTGTTTGATGTTTTGGTTGTTGATGTTCAGTTGTTCTTCAAGATCATTCAATTCGGGATTGTTGAAGATTTCCCACCACTTGCCGTGCAATTTGGCATCGGAGGGTTGCGCGACAGTCCAGCTTCCATTGTCCTGAAACTGAGTAGGAGACTCTTTGTAAGAGTCTGCCGGCGCTAGCGGAGCGGGCGGATGATATTTCGGTCCCACCATGCAGGCCGACAAAAGCAACGAGGAAATCAGCCCGAGCACAAAGGCAAAAAGAGTGACCGGCCGATTTGCGATTTGTTGTTTCGAGGTCTTCATCGTCTTGTATGCATCCCCGTGCCGAGGCTAAGTCATTTTGATCAAGAAACGGCCCTCCGCGTTAACCCGCTTCCGGCGCCGGGGACGGGAGCCCTCCCTCGTGTCTCTTCTGAAACTTGAGTCGCAAACGATCCAGGAACAAATAGACCACGGGTGTGGTGTATAGAGTGATCATCTGGCTCACAATCAGTCCACCCACGATGGTGATGCCGAGGGGCCTTCGCAATTCCGAACCGGTGCCGGTGCCGAACGCCAACGGCAGCGCGCCAAATAAGGCGGCCATGGTCGTCATCAGAATCGGCCGAAATCTCAACATGCACGCTTCAAAGATGGCGTCTGCCGTGCTCTTCCCTTCCTGCCGCTCGGCAACCAGAGCGAAGTCGATCATCATGATCGCGTTTTTTTTCACGATTCCGATCAGCAGCACAATCCCGATGATCGAGATTACATTGAGGTCGATCTTGAAAATCATCAACGCTAGCATTGCGCCCACGCTGGCCGAAGGCAATGTCGAAATGATCGTCAGAGGATGCACCAGGCTTTCGTAAAGCACCCCTAACACGATGTACACGGCCAGCAGCGCGGTCGCTACCAGCATCGGCTCCGTGCTCAACGACTGCTGGTAAGCCTGTGCGGTTCCGGCGAAAAAGCCCCGCACGGTTGACGGTGTATCTAGTCGCTGTTGCATCTCTGCAATGCGCTCCGTGGCATCGCTCAAAGAGATCCCTGGCGCCAGGTTGAACGACACCGTTACCGAAGGAAACAAGCCGGTGTGATTCACCGCCAGAGGAGTAGTGTTCGCTTGGGCCGCTGTAACTGCACTGAGGGGAATGTTGCCGTTGCCCGGCAGGTTTCCAGAACTCGAGGTGCTCAGGCTGTTCAACGAAGTAGCGGAGCGGTTTGCGGTGCTGGCACCGCCGGCGCGCAGATAAATACTGTTCAGTCCCTGAGGAGTCTGCCAATATTTGGGAGCGACCTCGAGCACTACATAGTATTGGTTGAGCTGCGTGTAGATGATGGAAACCTCTGACTGGCCAAACGCCGTATACAGTGCCGAGTCCAAAGCTTGCGCGGTAAGACCCAGTCTGGCCGCGCTGGCTCGGTCATAGTGCAGCAGTTCTTCCAACCCTCCGTTCTGCTGATCCGAGTTCACGTCCTGCAACCCTGGGATCTTCTTCATCTCCGATAGGAGAATCGGGCCCCAATGGGAAAGATCCTGAACGCTATCGGACTGAATTGTGTATTGGTAGAGCGCGTTGCTCGACCGTCCGCCGATTCGCAAGTCCTGCGAAGCTTGCAGGAACGCTGAAGCTACGGGAAGACGATTGAGTTTCGGCCGCAGCCGATTGATGATTTCCGGCGCGCCCACCTTGCGTTCGTCGAGAGGTTTGAGCGCGACATAGATAAAACCCGTGTTTGTGGAGCCGTTGCCGCCCGTGTAAGCATTTACGTTGGCGACTGCGGGATCGCTCTTGATCACCGCAACTAGCTGGCGGATCGAATTATCCATCGCTGGAAACGACGAATCCTGCGGGCCCTGGACACCGCCCACGATCGCGCCGGTGTCCTGTTGTGGGAAAAAACCCTTGGGAAGCCGGTAGACGAGTATGACATTCAGCCCGATCGTGAACAGTAGAATCACCAGCATCAACGCCGAGTTGTCGAGCGCCCACAACAACGTCCGGCGATAGGTTTCGAGCATCCAGTTGAAGAACCTCTCGCTCGCTCGATACAGCCAGCCGTGTCCTTCCGGCCTTTCTTGCTTCAGCAAGCACGCGCACATCATGGGCGTCGTGGTCAATGAAATTACCATCGACACCACAATCGCGGTCGAGAGCGTAATGGCAAATTCGCGAAAGAGCCGACCCACGATGCCGCCCATCATGAGGATGGGTATGAAAACAGCGATCAAAGACACACTGATTGAGAAAACCGTGAATCCAATCTCTTTCGCCCCGAGCAATGCCGCTTTGAAGGGCTCCATGCCGTTCTCGAGATGGCGGGAAATATTTTCCATCACGACGATGGCGTCGTCGACGACGAATCCAGTGGAGATCGTGAGCGCCATCAGCGAAAGATTATCGATGCTGAAACCTAGCAGGAACATCACCGCGAACGTGCCAACCAGCGAGACCGGCACCGCAACGCTAGGAATCATCGTGGCGCGCCCGTTTCGGAGGAAAATAAAAACGACCAGAATTACGAGAATAACCGACAGAATCAGGGTGCGCTCCACGTCGCTCACCGAGGCGCGAATCGTAGTTGTGCGATCGAGAACGATGGTCGTGTCGATTCCCTGCGGAATCGAGGCCTTCAGAAACGGTAACTGGCTGCGAATGTTGTTCACCGTCTGAATAATGTTCGCGCCAGGTTGTCGAAATATGATCACCGTGACGGAGCGAATGCCGTTGAGGTATCCGGCGGAGCGAACGTTTTGCACCGAGTCGCTGACGTTGGCGACATCAGCGAGGCGAACCGCAGTTCCGTTGTGATAGCCGACTACGAGCGGCTTGTAGTCTTCGGCGTGCGAAATCTGATCATTGGCAACAATGTCGGCCGTCACTCCCCCGTAAGTGACTTGCCCCTTGGCAAAGTCCGCATTCTGCGTACTCAGAACGGCTTGCAAATCAGGAAGCGAGAGCCCATAGCTGTTCAACTGTGGCGGATCCACATCGACTCGCACCGAGGGCAGAGACGCACCTCCGACCACCACTTGCCCGACCCCCTGAATCTGCGAAAGTTTCTGCTCCATGATCGTGGAAGCTTCGTCGTAAAGCTTCCCGGTGTCGAATTTGTTCGACGTCAGGCCGATAATCATGATCGGAGCATCGGCCGGATTTACTTTTCGATACGTAGGATTGGCAGGAAGATTGCTTGGCAAGTAGGTACGAGCCGCGGCGATCGCAGCCTCCACGTCGCGCGCCGCCCCGTCGATATTCCGGCTTAGATCGAACTGAATCGTGATCGATGTGCTACCAAGCGAACTTGCGGAAGTCATCTCGGAAACTCCCGCAATGTGGCCGAACTGTCGTTCTAAAGGTGTGGCTACAGAGGACGCCATAATCTGCGCGCTCGCTCCCGGCAACTGGGCCGAGACGGAAATTGTCGGAAAATCCACCTGCGGCAAGGGAGAAACCGGCAACACCGTAAAAGCGATCGCTCCGGCGATGGCAATCGCGATCGTCAACAACGTCGTGGCCACTGGCCGCCGGATAAATAACTCGGAAGGATTCATGACTGCTCTGCCGGATCTTGTCCCCTCGGATTCTGATGCGTATTCCCGGCCGACTTTTTCGGTTCCCGTGAAAACCGCTTTCCGAGATTGTCGAAAAAGATGTAAATGACCGGCGTCGTGTAGAGGGTGAGCGCCTGGCTCAACAAAAGGCCACCCACCATCGCAATTCCCAACGGACGCCTGATCTCAGACCCAATTCCGGTTCCCAACGCCAGAGGCAATCCTCCGAGCAAGGCGGCCATTGTCGTCATCATGATCGGGCGAAAGCGCAGCAAGCTCGCTTCATAAATCGCATCTGTCGCATTCTTGCCATGCTCGCGTTCTCCTTCGAGTGCGAAGTCCACCATCATGATTCCGTTTTTCTTGACGATTCCGATCAGCAGGATGATGCCGATGATCGCCACCACGCTCAGATCCTGGCGGAACAGCATGAGAGCGAGCAGGGCCCCCACTCCGGCCGAAGGCAAGGTGGAAAGAATCGTGACCGGATGAATGAAACTCTCATACAGCACGCCGAGTACGATGTAAACGGTCACGAGCGCGGCCAAAATCAGCAATGCTTCGTTCGACAACGAATTTTTGAAAGACGCCGCCGTTCCCTGGAAATCTGCCTGCAGGCTCGCCGGCATGTGCATCTCTTCCTGCACCTTGTCGATGGCTGAAATGGCGCTTCCCAGAGCAGCGTTTGGAGCGAGATTGAACGATACCGTGACCGAAGGAAACTGTCCTTGATGGTTGATCGAGAGCGCTTCAGACGCTCGCTCAAACCGAGTGAACGCGCCGAGTGGAACGGCATTGCTCATCCCCGTGATCGTGTTGCTGTTTGCCGATGAGCCTAATCCTGACACCGAAGAGTTCGAACTTGACGCGAGAGCATTGCTCGGCGGAGTCAGTATGCTGGACGACGGAGTGTACACCACAGAAGTCGTCGTGGCATTGGAGCCCGCCGACACCGATCCGGAGGACGAGAATGAAGTAGAGGCGCCCGGCCCTGACGAACCAGACGAGGCATTCGCCTGAATGTACAGATTCGCCAAGGTGTTCGGACTTTGCTGGAAGTTCGGCTGCGCTTCCAGAATCACATGATACTGGTTGAGTTGCGTATACATCGTATTGATCTGACGCTGCCCGAACGCGTCATACAACGTGTTATCGATCGTCGACGGAGCAATTCCGAGTCGCGACGCAGTCACTCGATCGATAACGAGCGAAACCGCAAGCCCTCCCGTCTGCTGGTCGGTTGCGACATCTTCCAACTCAGGCAAACCTTGGAGCTTCGCTACAAATCGATTCGTCCAGTCGTTCAATTCGTTGGCATCCGGATCCTCGAGGGTATATTGATATTGCGTGCGACTTACGCGGTCGTCGACCGTGATGTTCTGTACCGGTTGCATATACAGCGATATTCCCTGAACGTTCTGTAAACTATTCTGCAATCTGCGCACCAGGTCCGGCGCGCTGATATGCCGGTCTTCCAGCGGCTTCAGGTTGATCGACATGCGCCCGCTGTTAAGAGTCGTGTTGGTCCCGTCGGCTCCGATAAACGAGGAAAGACTCTGCACTGCGGGATCTTGTAGGATCGCCTTGGCTAGTTCTTGTTGTTTTTCTGCCATGGCCGCGAACGAGATTGTCTGGGGAGCTTGTGAAATGCCTTGAATGACGCCGGTATCCTGCACCGGGAAGAAGCCTTTCGGAATAACGATGTAAAGAATGACCGTAAGTATCAGCGTACCGAGCGCAACCAGAAGGGTCGCTGACTGGTAGCGCAGCACAAACTTCAGCGTTCTCCCATAGAAGTCGATCATCTTTTCGAAGACATGCTCCGACCACTGATAGACTCGCCCTTGTTTTTCTTTGGGCTCATGGCGCAAGATTCTCGCCGACATCATGGGAGTCAACGTTAACGACACGACTGCGGATATGACGATCGTGACCGCCAGCGTAACGGCAAACTCTCGAAACAGCCGGCCCACAACGTCGCCCATGAACAAAAGCGGAATGAGCACCGCGATCAGCGAAACCGTCAGCGAAACGATTGTGAAGCCGATCTGCTCTGCGCCTTTGAGCGCCGCTTCCATCGGAGGGTCTCCCATCTCGATGAATCGCGAAATGTTTTCGATCATTACGATCGCATCGTCCACTACAAATCCAGTGGAGATCGTCAATGCCATCAACGACAGATTGTCCAGGCTGAAACCGAGCGCGTACATCGCCGCAAATGTTCCCACGAGCGAGAGCGGCACGGCCACACTGGGAATGATGGTCGCGTAAAGGCTGCGCAGGAACAGAAAAATCACCAGCACCACCAGACCGATCGTGAGCATCAGTTCAAACTCAACATCGTGCACCGATGCGTCGATGGCCGTGGTCAGGTCGGTCAGAGTTGTGATTTGAACCGAGGCCGGCAAATTGGCCTCAAGCTGCGGTAACAGCCGCTTGATGCTTTTCACTACGTTGATCGTGTTCGCGCCGGGCTGACGCTGAATGTTGAGGATAACTGCAGGGGTTAAGTTCATCCATGCCGCTTGATTATTGTTTTCGACACCATCCACGACTTCAGCCACGTCGGTAAGCATGACCGGAGCATTATTGCGGTAGGCAATCACAATTTTCCGGTAGTCGGCGCTGGTTTCAAGCTGGTCGTCCGAATCGATCTGGTAATCCTGCCGGGGCCCGTCGAAGTTTCCCTTTGCCGCGTTTACACTCGCTTGCGTCAGAGCGGTGCGCAGATCTTCAAGATTCAAGCCGTAGGAGGAAAGTGCAGCCGGGTTTGCCCGGATGCGCACTGCCGGCTTTTGTCCGCCGCCGATGCTCACCAGACCGACTCCATTCAGCTGCGAAAGTTTTGGGGCCAGCCGCGTATCCACGAGATCTTCGACTTGTGAGAGCGGCACGGAATTAGAGGTTATGGCGAGCGTGAGAACCGGGGCGTCGGCGGGATTGGTCTTGCTGTAAACCGGCGGCGTCGGCAGATTGGAAGGCAAGTAGCTCTGCGATGCATTAATCGCCGATTGCACCTCCTCTTCGGCGACGTCGATGTTCAGACTCAAATTAAATTGCAGCACGATGACCGACGTGCCGCCCGAACTGGTGGATGTCATCTGGCTAAGACCTTGTAATTCGCCGAACTGACGCTCCAACGGCGCGGTCACGGTGGTTGCCATCACATAGGGTCCGGCGCCCGGATAAAACGTGAGCACCTGGATCGTCGGGTAATCGACTTCGGGCAGCGCGGAAACGGGCAGTTGTGTGTAGGCGACGATGCCAACGAGCATGATGGCTGCCATCAGCAGCGAGGTCGCCACCGGGCGCATGATGAATGGACGCGACGGACTCACGGGGTCTGGCTCTCGTTCGAATTCGCAGGCGGCGCCTGTTTGGAAACGGCAATCTTCACATTATTTTGCAGCTTGTCGAAACTGCTGTTGGCCACCACGTCGCCAGGGTTGATGCCGGTGACTGCGGTCTGGCCGCCCTCCGATACGCCGGTCTGGATATTCCGAATCTGCGCGGTCTCGTTCTGAATGACGTATACGAATGCACTTTGGCCGTTATGCTGAATCGCAGAGGTTGGAATTAAAGTCACGCCCTGTTCCGTGCTGACCAGCAGCCTGGTATTGACGAACTGGTTCGGAAATAGTGTGCCTTGGTGGTTGTCAAAGAGGGCCCGCATCTTGACCGTACCAGTGGTGGTGTCAATCTGATTGTCGAAGGTCAGAAGCTTGCCCGTCGCAATCCTGGTTTGCTGGGCGCGGTCAAATGCATCTACTTTCAGGCGGGTTCCGTGCCGGAGTTGCGCCTGCACATGGGACAGGCTATCTTCCGGAATGGTAAAAATCACCGTGATCGGCTGCATTTGCGTAATTATGGCGAGGATCGTGCCGCTGGAGGTTTGCACCACGTTGCCGGGATCGACCAACCGCAACCCGACACGACCGGTGATCGGCGAAGTGATATGACAGAAATCGACCTGGACCTTGTCATACTGCACCACGCCCTGATCATTCTTTACTGTGCCTTCATCTTGTAGAACAACTTTTTCCTGATCATCCAGAGTCTGCTTGGGAATGCCATTCTTGGCCCACGCTTCGCGGTAGCGGTCGAGATCCATCTTCGCCTCGGCGAGCACGCTAGCATCGCGTTCGAGGGTACCTTCGGCCTGCAGGAGTTGGGCTTCATAGGGACGTGGATCGATGTCAATCAGAGGCTGGCCCTTGTGAAGAAGCTGTCCTTCGGTGTAGTGCACCTGGGTTACCATGCCCATCACTTCGCTGGTAATCGACGCTGTGTACACCGGCGTTACTGTGCCAATGGCGTCGAGATAGACACCGATATTTCCTCTCTGTGCAGTAGCGACGATCGTTGAGACCGGACCAGTGCTTCCTCTTCGTCCTGAAGGCGAGGCTGGGGCCGCCTTGCTGCCGTTCTGAATGTGCAGGATCAGAACCAGAATGACGGCGAGAACGCCCAGTGTTACCACCCAAACCAGAACTCGTCGCGACCTGGGTTGTACGGAACGACCTTCTGCGGATAACTGATACCGCGGATTACTGGAAGGAGCGGAGGATTTCGGTTCCATTCGTTTTTTTCAAGTTATCCGGAGCACTGCGAGGCCAGCGCCTCTCTCAAGTGTCCCCTCTCTTTACCGACTCTATCGGCTGGTCCGATCAGATGCGCCCTTCGGCAACTTGGTTTGCGATAAAAACTGCTTATGCTGCTCCTTCCGATGGAAGCATGTTTCGATTCATGACGCGGTAAAGATTTCTGAAGTTTCAGTAAATCTTCGTAATCAGGCGGACCCTGGCTTTTCGCGATTAGGCGCGCCGAATCAAATGGGCTGGAGGCAGCCGGTCTTATGGGGTTTTCAAGTGGTTAAGTGCCTAAAAGTGAAGGTGGACTACCGCGCCCCGGCTATTTGTGCGAGGTTCTCAGGGACTTGAGCTATTCATATCGCAATGACACAACGGGGTCGATGTGGGCGGCGCGATGCGCCTGAATGTAGCTGGCCAGCAGAGTAAGGAGGAAGAGAAGAAGCGAAATCGCAATGAACGTGAGCGGATCGGCGGGGCCTACACCGAACAGCAGGGTTCGCATGAGACGCGAAATTGCGAAAGCACCTGCCAGTCCGACGACTACTCCAGAGAGTGCCAATGCCATCCCCTTCCAGACCACTAAACGTACGATGCCCATTTGCGTGGCGCCTAATGCGATCCGGATTCCAATTTCGCGTGTTCCCTGATTGACCAGATAGGCCATGACTCCGTAGGTACCGATGGTGGCCAGGGCCAGAGCTATGCACGCGAAAAGCGTCAGCAGCAGCATGGAGAAGCGCCGCCGGGCCAGTGATTCCTCCACGCGCTGTTCCATGGTGCGCACGTTATACAGCGGCAGGTCGCTGTCCAGGGCGCGAATCTGCTGTTTGACGGCAGAGGTTAGAGCGGAGGGATCGGCGTCGGTGCGGAGCACCACATTCATTGCGCGCGTGGGATATTGGCTCTGCGGACGATACAGAGCGATGCGCGAATCAGCGTCCAATGTGTATTGCTTGACGCGTCCGACGACTCCGACTACGGTTTCCCAAGGCTCGTGGTCGGTGGCGCCTCCGTAATGAATTCGCTTGCCGACTGGATCCTGGTCCGGCCACAGTTGTCGAGCCATGTACTCGTCGACGATCACTACCTTGGGGCTGGTAGCGTTGTCATCCTCGTTGAAGAATCTGCCCGAGCGCAACGGAATTTCCATCGCCGAGAAGTAGCGGCCACTTACGATGTGCTGATCCGCATTGATAAACTTCTCTCCTGGCGGTAGGACGCGGCCCTCCAAAGTAATTGGTCCCCATTCAAACATTTGGCTCAATGGAAGAGCAGTGATCCCGCCGGAGGAAGTGACTCCGGGCAATGCTTCCACGCGATTCCAAACATCGCGGTAGGCGGCCAGAACTGCTTGGGATCTTTGTACTTGGGGCCGCTCAGGGTGAGCTCCAGTGTTAGAACATTCCTGGCGTTAAACCCCGGAGACACGCGTTGCAGGCGTCCAAAGCTACGGATCAGCAGTACAGCGCCGACCAACACCATCACGCACAGCGCGAGTTCGGCAACCACCAAGAGTCGACGGAGATTATTGCCTCGTCCCCAGACTGCACTGGGGCCGGCGGAGCCGCGGCTTGCGTCCTGTAAACTCGCGTTCACGTTAAGCCGGGATATGCGGATCGCAGGCGCCAGGCCAAAGAGAATTCCGGAACCCAGTGAAAGCAAAAATGTAACCAGCAGGGCGGCGCCGTCGATGCCAATGTCGTTGATTCGCGGAACGCTTTTGGGGCCAAGAATCTTAATCCAATGCAGACCCCAGAGAGCCAATAGAACGCCCAATGCGCCTCCGCAAAGGGACAGCAAGACGCTTTCAGTGAGCAACTGCCGAATGATTTGCAAGCGGCTTGCTCCCATCGCGGTGCGAATGGCGATTTCCTTTTGCCGAGCAACCGCTCGAGCCAGCAGGAGATTCGCCACGTTGGCGCAGGCAATGACCAGCACGAATCCAACAGCACACAGCAAAACGAACAACGCCGGCCGAACATCTCCCACGACTTGCTCGAGCAAAGGCACAATTCCAAAAGTTAAGCCGCCGTTAGGCGGATAGATTTGCGGATAATCGTGGCGCAACCGGGCCGTGATGGTATCCATCTCAGCCTGGGCTTGTGCCGTCGAAACACCGGGCTTGAGCTTGCCCATGATGTTGTAATCTTCGTGATCGCGGTTTTGCGCGGCGTCGGCGGGAAGCGGCAGAGGCAAAAGGATGTCAGCCTGCTCGGCTCCATCGAGGGTGGGCAAGACTTCCCGCGGAAGAGAAAAACTCGACGGCATGATGCCGACCACTTCGTATGTTAGTCCGTTGAGCGTGATCGACTGGCCGAGCATCCGCGGATCGGCGCCGAAGTGTCGTGTCCACATGCCATAGCTGAGCACTGCGGTGGCGGACCTGCCAGGCGAATCTTCGTCCGACAAGAAGGTGCGACCAAGAGCCGCCGACTGTCCGAGCATGGGAAGCAAGTTCGAGGAAACGCGAATCGTGCCTACTCGTTCGGGTTCGCCACGACCGGTCAGGTTGTAGTTGCCCCCGATTGCGAGCGCGACCTGCTCAAAGCCGTGATGGCCGGTTTTGATATCAAAATACTGCGCCGTGGAGAACCAATCTTCGGTGATGTTCAGACCCGGAGAGCGATTCCACAAAATCACCAGCCGCCCAGCATCCTGATAGGGCAACGGCCGAAGCAACAATGCGTCGAGGATGCTGAATATCGATGTGTTCGCGCCAATCCCGATCGCCAGCGACAAAATGGCCGCCAAAGTAAATCCGGGACTCTTCGCTAACGTCCGAAGAGCATATGAAACATCCTTGGCCAGAGTACTCATACTCTCTTATTTCCAACTGCCGGAAAGAAGGCCTATTGTGGCGACGTCTGCTCGGGCCAAATCGCTCGAGCTAGCCTTTGTGGTTGACGACCCGAGCGATTCTCACGTCCGATTTTCAGGGTTGTGCGTCTTTGCTGCTCTTCGAGGCGTCATGAGAGGGGGCAAGCATTTTCTTGAGCCGACTATTAATCTTGCTCAATTCCCAAAAGATCACAACAAGAACAATTGTGATTACGAACAGCAAGAAAGGGACGTACATTTGTTTGTCTCTGGCTCCAAAGGGAAATTGAAATTCTAAACGGCGTTGTCCGGGCAAGGTCACTGAATCGAACTGGCTGCCTCCGAAAATACATTGTTCGCGTTGCTTCCAATCAGGCGAACGGTGCCGACTACCAATACCAGAATAACGGCCAGCATCACCGCGTACTCGGCGATATCTTGGCCCTCGTCGTCCCGCCACAGTTTGATTAGAAGATAATTCATGTTCCGCGCCTCCCTGACGCCGGTTAATCATACCCCTTTGTGTCAAGTATCTGATCATTCGATCTTGCTGGATCCCCAGCATCGGCCGTTGGGACCACCCGGGTACCCACATATATCCGCCCCCGCTGATCGATAGGACAATGAATGCTGCAGTTCCGCTTCGAATCCGTCTGAGCCGGAGCCGACGCGTGCGACCACCCTCCTCGACCGGCAACCCGAAAGGTCAACAATCCAACGAACATGCACGCTGCTGGCGAGATGTCCTAACGCGTATTCTTTCTGGCCTTGGGGCGGTCTGCCTGGCTGTACCTCGGATATCTACTGCAATCCCGCCGATAGCCTCAGACTCGAATTGAGCCCTCCCCCGGGTACGGACAGTCGTAGCGCCGGGGTCTCGGTTCTACGGCTGACAATGCTAGAGAACACGGCGACACCGATTTGCTCGAAGCGTTCTGGGAGAGTAGCAGGCGCGTTTCTCCTCGTGACTGGCCTCGCTTTTCTGATTGGCTGCCAGGGGTTCAGCACTGGCAAGACGGCGAGTCAGCAAGCGCTATCAGGGACTTTGTCTCTGAACAGCGCGAGCCTGGACTTTGGCAGTGTGACGGCGGGCACCAGTAAAGCGCTCACCGCGATTCTGACCAATACCGGCTCGGCCTCCATTACCGTCAACAGCGCCTCGATTTCCAGCCAATACTTCTCTCTAAGTACACCTAGTCTTCCGATCGCGATTTTCGCGGGTCAAAGCGCCTCGGTCACACTCGTGTTTACCCCCAATGCCGCTGGAGCTTTCAGCGGAACCGTTTCGATTGGGAGTAACGCATCGAACAGTACCGCTGCCCTTACGCTGTCTGGAACCGGAGTTGCGAATGGTCAGCTTGCGCTCAGCCAATCCACCGAGAGCTTCGGCAGCGCGACGATCGGAAGTAGTCTGTCCCAGTCAGAAACGATAACCAATACGGGTAGCTCGAGTGTCACAATCTCTCAGATTGGAATCGCCGGGACCGGGTTCAGCCTCAGCGGGATCACCGCCCCAGTTACGTTGACGACCGGACAAAGCGCCAACTTTACTGTCGTATTCAGTCCCGCCTCGACTGGAAATGCGACCGGAATCGTCACGATCACCTCCAACGCTTCGAATCCTGCTCTAACCATTGCATTGTCGGGTACGGGAGTTGCCCAGGGGGCGCTGGCATCCAGTCCGACCACTCTCGCCTTCGGCAACGTCACGGTTGGCAGCACTCAATCTCTCTCCGAGACGGTGACGAATACAGGCGGTTCCACCGTGACGATTTCGCAAGTCGCGATCAGCGGCACTGGATACAGCCTCAGTGGAATCACGGTTCCTGCGACACTGACTGCAGGACAGAGCGCCACCTTCACGGTCGCGCTCTCCCCGGCATCGGCCGGAATTGTAGCTGGCAATGTCACCATCACTTCGAACGCATCCAATCCAAGCTTAGCGATCCCGTTGTCCGCAACGGGAGTTACGCCAGGGGCACTAGGATCGAATCCGACAAGCCTCACCTTCGGTGGCGTCACTGTTGGCAGCAATCAGTCTCTCTCCGAGACGGTGACGAATACTGGCGGTTCAACCATGACGATTTCTCAAGTCGCGATCACCGGCACTGGATACAGCCTCAGCGGAATCACGGCTCCAACGACGCTAACGTCTGGCCAAAGCGCCACCTTCAGCGTCACGTTTACTCCATCGTCCACCGGGAGCGCGAGTGGGACGATCACGATCTCCTCGAACGCTTCGAATCCCACACTTACCATTGCATTGTCAGGCACCGGAATCTCGCCAGGCGGTCTTGGATCCACTCCGAGTAGTCTTGGCTTCGGCAACGTGACGACGGGAAGCAAGCAGTCTCTGTCCGAAACGGTCACCAATACAGGCGGCTCAGCCGTGACGATCTCTCAGGTCGCGATTACCGGCACTGGGTTCAGCCTAAGCGGCATCACTGCGCCGGTGACACTAACATCCGGACAGAGCGCCACCTTCACGGTCACGTTCACCCCGGTCTCGGCCGGAAGTGTCACGGGCAATGTCACAATTATTTCGAACGCCTCCAATCCAACTCTGGCCATTCCGTTGTCGGGAAGTGGAGTTACTCCGGGTTTCCTGGGATCGAGTCCGACCAGCCTTACCTTCGGTAGCGTTACGGTCGGGAGCAATCAGTCCTTGTCAGAAACCGTAACCAATACCGGTGGTTCGAGTGTCACAATTTCTCAGGTCGCGATCACCGGAACTGGTTTCAGCCTGAGTGGGATCACGACTCCGGTCACATTGGCAGCCGGCCAGAGTGCCAGCTTCAACGTTACGTTCGCGCCACAATCCGCGGCAGGCGCGAGTGGCAGCATCACGATTACCTCGACCGCTGCGAATCCTACACTGACCATCGCGTTGTCGGGCACGGGAGTTACGGTGGGGACACTTGGATCGAATCCGACCAGTCTTGGCTTCGGCAATGTAACTGTAGGAAGCAGGCAGACTCTCTCGGAGACGGTGACCAATACGGGCGGTTCAACCGTCACGATTTTTCAGGTCGCGATTAGCGGCACGGGATATATCCTGAGTGGGATCACCGCTCCGCTCACACTAACGGCCGGGCAGGCCGCAACCTTTAGCGTTTCGTTCACCCCGTCATCAACTGGCAGTGCGACCGGCAACGTCACCATTACCTCGACCGCGTCCAATCCCACCCTGACCATCGCGCTATCGGGCACGGGAGTTGCGGTAGGGACACTTGGATCGAATCCTGCCAGCCTCGGCTTCGGCAACGTCACGGTGGGAAGCAAGCAGTCTCTGTCGGAGACAGTGACCAATACAGGCGGTTCGACTGTCACGATTTCTCAGGTCGCAATCAGCGGCACTGGATTCAGCATGAGTGGGATCACCACTCCGCTGACACTCACGGCAGGCCAGAGCACAACCTTCAACGTCACATTCACGCCAGCGTCCACTGGGAGTGCGAGTGGCAACGTCACGATTACCTCGACCGCATCCAATCCCACTCTGACCATCGCGCTATCGGGCACGGGAGTTGCTGTGGGTACGCTTGGTTCGAACCCGACCAGTCTCGGCTTCGGCACCGTAACGGTGGGAAGCAATCAGTCTCTGTCGGAAACGGTGACCAATACGGGCGGTTCAACGGTCACGATCTCTCAAGTAGCGATCAGCGGCAGTGGATTCAGCATGAGTGGGATCACCGCTCCCGTGACACTCACGGCAGGCCAGAGCACAACGTTCACGGTTACATTCACTCCCTCGTCTGCGGCAAGTGCAAGCGGCGACGTAACCCTTACTTCAAACGCCTCAAATCCGACCCTGACAATACCGCTATCGGGAACCGGCACCGCCGCAACTGGACAGCTGACCGTTTCACCCACCACGCTGAATGTTGGTAGTGTGATCGTCGGGACTAGCGGGACGGGTTCGGGTAGCCTGACCGCGAGCGGCGCGAGTGTAACGGTCACGGCTGCGAGCTCGAACAATTCGGTATTCAGCTTCGGCGGTCTCTCATTGCCGGTGACGATTCCGGCTGGCCAGAGCGCTTCGTTCACAGTAACCTTCAGCCCTCAGGTAACCGGTGCGGTGAGTGCTACCCTTACCTTCACTAGCAACGCTCAGCCTACTACTACGACCGAAACGCTGAGCGGAACTGGCACGGCGGCGCCGACCCACACCGTGAACCTTTCGTGGAATGCGAGCACGTCTTCGAACATCTCCGGCTACAACGTTTATCGGGCAGTCTATACAACCTCGTGCGGATCCTATTCACAGATCAACCCCGTGCTCGAACCAGCCACGCTGTATACCGACTCCTCCGTAGTCGACGGAATCTCCTATTGCTATGCGACGACCGCGGTTAATACGAGTAACGAAGAAAGCGGCTACTCGAACATTGTTGCGAACGTTCAGATTCCGCCTCCCTAGATCTCACGAGCATTTCCTCACCAGCGCACAACTGTGAGGCTATAGATGCCTTTCGTCGAGTTGCGGGGGGTTTGTATCGGCGTAAGTCTGAGGGCTCTCTCCCCGCACTGTGTGAACCGTCCGCGAGCGATGGATGTCGCGATCGGCAGTCTCAGCAGAGGCAATCCCTCGACTGGAGTGGCTTCCAATCATCCGATCTGTCTCCGCCACTCCTTTCTCGCAAGGCTCTTTCATCCTCCGCTCCATATCCGTCTCTTCCGGCGCGACCTAACCGCGATGTTTACGACACTCATTACTTCAAGAGGCCCCGCTATGCTAAGAACGGCGCCGCATTAAGGACATGCGCGACGACGAAACCCCCATCTCGGACGGCGGTTAAGTCCTCTCGCGTTCGCGGCCGCGACTCACGACCGACCAGGTCAAATTTGGTAAGGGAAGAATTGCAGACTCGGCAATTTTTTGCGTAGTTGCTGGAGTCGAAAAGCTGGGTGAGTCGCGTCTCGGCTTGCTGGTTCGTCAGGTTTTTTGGATCGGAGTGAACCAGCACATGTCCCGGCGCGAATTCGTTGTACCAGGAAAAGAGAAGCGGTACTATGTGCAGGCTAGCGGTGCAGATCGAAACATTCCGGTTGAGGTCGACCTGAATTACAAAGAGCTTCGCCGGGAGAGACGCTGTCCTGACGCCGCTACACGCCCAATTGTGGCACGCGATAAGGTAACAATGATGAACGAAGCGATTCCTGATCTGCGAGCCTCCCTGCACGGAGGGCTGATCGAGCCCGACCATCCTACTTACGATGCGGCCCGCAAGGTATACAACGGAATGATCGACCGGCGCCCACGACTGATTGCGCGCTGCGCCGACGCGGCCGACGTCATGACGGCGGTGAACTTCGGCCGGGAGCAGAAACTGCTCGTGGCTGTCCGCGGCGGCGGGCATAACGCTGGCGGGTCAGGAGTCTGTGATGACGGATTGGTAATCGACCTTTCGCCGATGAACTACGTTCGCGTGGACCCGAGGAAGAGCACCGTGCTGGCCGGCGGCGGCGCGCTCTGGCGCGACGTGGACCATGCGACCCACGCGTTCGGTCTGGCGGTTCCTGGCGGCGTCATTTCGACAACTGGCGTGGCCGGACTGACCTTGGGCGGCGGGATCGGTTACTTGACGCGGCGCTACGGCCTGACTATCGACAATCTGCTGGCTGTCGAAATGGTGCTGGCCGACGGGCGGTTTGTCACCGCTAGCGCCAAGGAAAATGCCGACCTGTTCTGGGCAGTGCGCGGCGGCGGTGGCAACTTCGGCGTTGTGACGTCGTTTCTGTTCAAGGCGCAGCCCGTGCACACCGACTACGGCGGCCCGATGCTGTGGCCGATGAAAGATGCAGCGGAGATGATGCGCTGGTACCGCAGTTTCATCGTGGAGGCGCCCGATGACGTCTACGGGTTCTTTGCTTTCCTTACCGTACCGCCAGCGCCTCCTTTTCCCGAGCATCTGCACAACCAGAAGATGTGCGGCATTGTGTGGTGCTACACCGGACCGATCAAGAAGGCAGAGAAGGTATTCAAGCCGATCCGGAGTTTCAAGGCACCCGCACTAGACATGGTCGGACCGATTGCGCATCCGGTGCTCCAAAGTCTGTTCGATCCTCTCTATCCGCCGGGCTTGCAATGGTATTGGAAGGCCGATTTCGTGCGCACGCTCCCTGACGAAGCCATCGCGCTGCATCTAAAGCACGCGGCGAACTTGCCGACGATGCAGTCGACTATGCACCTCTATCCCGTCAACGGTGCGGCAAGCCGCGTCAAAAACAGCGCCACGCCATGGTGTTACCGCGATGCGACATGGGCGGCCTTGATGGTCGGGGTCGATCCGGACCCCGCGAACAGGGAAAGAATCTCCCTGTGGGCGAAGGAGTATTGGAATGCTCTTCATCCCTACTCCGCGGGTGGCGCGTACATCAACTTCATGATGGAAGAGAGCGAAGACCGCATCCGGGCTACGTATGGCAAGAATTACGGCCGTCTGGCGAGGATCAAGAAGCGCTACGACCCCACTAACTTTTTCCGCGTGAATCAGAACATCAAGCCGACGTGAAGGAGCGCCGCGAGCATAAATTCACGTTCGGAACTTACTCTGAACGACCATCACGACTCCCATTTGCTTTCAATTCTCGGCGGATGCTGCAAGGTTTGCATCACCACGCAATACTGTTCCGTTTTCGCCCGCAACGCATTTAACTGTTCTGTCGTTGCCTGCGGCGCGCGGACGTTGAAAACAGTTCGAATGTCCTGGAATCCAACGGGCACGTCTTTCGACAGACCCAGCGTGCCCTGCAGGTCGAGATCGCCCTCGACCGTGACGTTGATGGTCTCGGTAGGGATCCCCATCGCGGCCGCTACCATCTGGCAAGTGATCTGCGCACAAGCAGCCAGCGCACCTAGCAGAAGGTCTCCTGAACAAGCGCCCGTCCCCGCGCCGCCCACTCCTTTGTGAGCTTGAGCGCCGTAGATTGCCCGCCCCAGATCGATCGAGCAGGAGATAGGTCCGTCGGTCTGCTTGCCGTGCGCCGTTAGGGTAATCCGGGAACTCGCGGGCTCTTGCCGGTACTGGTCTTTTATTGGCCGCTGCACCGATCGAATATCCATGAATCGCCTCCGAAATGTGGGTTATTATAAGCGCACCCCGGGGTTCGGCCGCAGAATCCATTGCGAGCCGGAAAATCCAGATTTCAAAGGTCATTGCGCGGCGGCGAGCAATCAGTTCTTGGCGGGCCGACCGACGCTGCTAACGAGGTTCATGAACCTGCCGCCTATGCCAGATTCCGTGTCGTCCACTTTGTCACCAGGCACGCGCTTCGGAAATTACGAGATCCTTCAGCAACTGGGCGCCGGGGGCATGGGCGAGGTATATCGCGCCAAAGATACTCGCCTCGACCGGGAAGTCGCTATTAAGACCCTTTCCGTGGAACGCCTTGCTCAACCTGAAGCGCTGGCGCGCTTTGAAAAGGAAGCCCGTTCCGCTAGCGCGCTCAATCACCCCAACATCGTCACGATTTATGAGTTGGGGCACGTGAACGGCACCCGTTACATTGCCATGGAACTGGTGGACGGAGAGACGCTGCGGCAGTTGCTCCTCTCTGGCCCGATTCCCTTTCGCAAAGCGGTCACGCTCGCGGCTCAGATTGCCGAGGCTCTTGCCAAAGCCCACGAAATTGGGGTCGTTCATCGCGATTTGAAGCCCGAGAACCTGATGGTTTGCGGCGTCGGAAATGCCAAGGTGCTGGACTTCGGCCTGGCGAAGCTCCCTGCGGTGAACCGTGTCCAGGATTCGAATGCATCCACCACGATTACTGAAGAGGGCGTAGTGATGGGCACGATCGGCTACATGTCTCCGGAACAGGCGACTGGTCGTGAAATTGATTTTCGTTCCGACCAGTTCTCGTTTGGCTCAGTCCTGTTCGAGATGGTCACTGGGATCCCCGCGTTCCGGAAATCGAGCCATGCGGAAACCCTGGCCGCGATTCTTCGCGACGAGCCGGAGCGCCTCGGGTCGAGAATGCCGCAAACCCCCGCACCCTTCATTTGGATCGTAGAGCGCTGCTTAGCCAAGTATCCGAAAGATCGCTACGCTTCCACACGAGATTTGGCTCGGGATCTCGCCGCGGTGCGCGACCGGCTGGCCGAGTCGTCTGCGCGCCCTTCGGAGCCTTGCCGTACCAACCTGCCGCTGCAACGCACCGCATTCATCGGACGCGAGCACGAAGAAGCTGCACTCCGTCAGCTTCTGGGCCGCGAGGACGCGCGCCTCGTCACGCTGACCGGTCCGGGAGGAATCGGGAAGACACGGCTTGCCCTGCAAGTTGCGGAGGGAGTCGCCAACCAGTTTCCCGGCGGCGTTTGCTTCGTCCCTCTGTCGTCGGTGAGCGACCATAGTCTGATTGCTTCTGCGATGGCTCAGGCGGCCGGAGTGCGCGAAACCGGGAATCAGTCGCCACAAGAAAGCTTGAGAGAGTACGTCAGTGGGCTGGCACAGCCGACGCTTCTATTGCTCGACAACTTCGAGCATCTGCTTTCCGCTGCGCCGGTCGTCGCGCAGTTGCTGACTGCCGGCCCGAAACTCAAGATCGTTGTCACCAGTCAGGCCCCACTTCACGTCTACGGCGAACATGAGTTTCCCGTACCAGCCCTTGCCCTGCCTGACCCCAATTCTATTCCACCTCTCGAAATGCTTTCTGGCCTTCCGGCGGTCGCGCTCTTCGTGGAACGCGCGCGGGCTGTGAAGCACGAATTTGTGTTGAGCAAGGAAAACGCCGCCGCGGTAGCAGCCATCTGCACTCGCCTCGACGGCCTGCCCCTCGCTATCGAACTGGCCGCAGCCCGAATCAAACTGCTTTCGCCGCCGGCCATGCTGGCTCGTCTAGAATGCTGTCTGAACCTGTTGACCGGCGGTGCTCGCGATCTGCCGAGCCGGCAACAAACTCTTCGCGGCACTGTCGACTGGAGCTATGGGCTCCTCAATACCGCAGAGCAGACTCTGTTCCGGAGGCTCTCCGTATTTGCCGGCGGATGCACGCTGGAAGCCGTGGAAGCCGTGTGTGACACCAAAGGCGACCTGGGTCTCGACATACTCGATGGCATGGCTTCAATGGTCGATAAGAGCTTGGTGCAACAGGTGGAGCAAGCGGATACGGAGACCCGGTTCCGCATGCTCTCGACCCTCCGAGAGTACGCTCTTGAACGCCTGGCGGAGGGCCACGATGAATCTGCAACTCGCCGGGCCCATGCCGCCTTTTACCTTGTGCTTGCCGAAGAAGGCGCACAGGACGTGGCGACTCATCCCGAGTGGCTTGATCGTTTTGAGGTCGAACACGACAACTTTCGCCTGGCGCTGGATTATCTGATCAGGACTGGCGACGCCGACTGGGGCTTTCGCCTTGGTGCCGCTTTGTTTCGCTTCTGGGAAACGCGCGAACATCTTGCCGAAGGCCGTGATGCGATCGCCCGGCTGCTGGCGATGGGAGGAGGCGCGACGCGTCCGAAACTACGGGCGCGCCTGCTGTTCGCTGCCGCGGTCCTGGCGGGCGAACAGGGGGATTACTCTTCCGCAAAACAATTGTTCGAAGAAAGTCTTGATACCTGTGTCGCATTGAACGATCACCGGGGGATTGCTGTCGCATTGAACGCGCTGGCTGTGAATGCTCGCGAGCGCGGTGATTTCTCCGCTGCAGCCTTGCTTTCCGAGCGCTGTGCGGCGATCTGGAAGGATATTGGGGATTCCGCTGACATCGCCCGCGCCCTCAGCAATCTCGCCGGTGTGATCAAGATGCAGGGAGAATATGAGCGTGCATCGGCGCTTTACGACGAGTGCCTCACCATGTTCCGTAAGGCCGGGGATGAGGCCGGTGTTGCCTGGACGCTGAACTACCTTGGTGACGTCGCTCGCGAGAAAGCGGATTTCATTACCGCTCGTGCCTTTTGTGAGCAGAGTCTGGCGGCTTTTCGCCAACTGCGCGACGGCTGGGGTATCGCGAGCGCCCTCTCTGATCTGGCAGGACTGAGCTGCGACCAAGGCAACAATGTCGAGTCGCGCCGTCTATACGGCGAAAGCCTGAAAGTGTTCCAGGACTTAGGTCACAAACGCGGGATTGCGAGGGTGCTGGAATGTCTTGCCGCCAGTGCCGCGGCGCAATCAAATGCCGTGCAAGCGCTGCATCTGGCGGGAGCTACCGCCGCGCTTCGCCAGCGATTAGGCGCACCTCTCCCGCCCAACGAGAAGCCCCGGATGGAGAAAGCCATGGAATTCGCCCGCCGAACTCTGGGCGACGCCGCAGGTTTAGCGGCGTGGATGGAAGGCTGGGCGATGCCGGTCGAACAGGCGATTCAGGAGGCGCTTAACTGTGATGAGGACACGCGTTTTCGAACTCTAGACTTGGCTTAACTTAATCTGCGTTGGTGGGATCGATCATGCGCCGCACTGCCGAGATGCGATTGGCCGGAAAACCCCCGCGGCGTGCGTGTTCGCGAACGGTTTCCTCATCCGGCGCCAAATAGACGCAATAGATCTTGTCTCCTGTGACGTAGCTGTGAAGCCACTTGATTGCCGGCCCCATATCTTTCAGTACGCCCACCGATTTTCTGGCGATCGCCTGCAGTTCAGCTTCCGACAAATTACCTGCGCCCGGGATTTCCCGCTCGATCACAAATTGGGGCATAGCAACCTCACAGAACAGTGATGGTAGCAGATTCTTCGCGCGAAGGTGCGTCCAACCGTCCGAATGCAAAACGCCGCAAAGAGTGCGGAGGAAACCATGTGGGATGCCGTCGCCTGTGTTAAGGTGCTTCTGCTAAAGCTGAGCGCATCCGGGCGGTTTTTAAGAATCGGCTCCTCCGTTCTCTGTACGCGCGCTTCGAAAGCTTCGTCCTGGGAACAACATGGAGCGTAGAGAATTTCTGGCTCTGCTGGGGACCGCGGTTTGGACCGAACTGACGAGACGTATCGGTTGGCAAACTGCACGGGAAAATCCCAAAGCCGACTTTACCATTCGTATCTCGCCGGTCGAATTGGAGGTCGCACCCCGAAAAAAAATTAAGACAACAGGGTACAACGGCTCAGCTCCTGGTCCGATCTTGCGGTTGCGGGAGGGACAGCCCGTCACGGTTGACGTAGTCAACGAGCCCAAGGTTCCGGAGTTGGTTCATTGGCATGGGTTGTTTGTTCCCTCCGAGGTGAATGGTTCCGAGGAGGAAGGGACACCGACAGTGCCGCCAGGCGGGGTCCTGCGCTATTCATTCGTCCCGCGTTCTGCCACCCAAGGTTGGGGACGGCAGTCTGGACGCCCCTTCTGACCTTCTTTCACGCGCACCGGATCGCCCGAGCCCAGCGCGTGGCTGTTCATAGAATATACGGGATAGACTGCGCTATATGAAGCTTGGCTTCGGCGGCGCGCACACTGAGTCGAACCAGCGGCTGATATATACCTGGGCATGAGCTTCACCGCAGTAGTGCCTGGCTCCTGTCGCGCTGGCGGTTTCGGAATTCCACCGGTACACAGTAAGCTCAAAATCTCCACATCGAATCACGAACCAGTGGATGGGGTTAGTGGTCACGAGTCCACAGACTTCACATCGAAATTCCTGCAGAGATGTCATGCGTGCCGTTCCTTATATCAGTTTGTCATTCTCACTTCGCGATCGAGGCCGGTCGCAGATTTGGTGTCAGAATCGTCAGCTCCCCGACTTGTTCCCTCTTCACTGCACCACGTAGTTGGGCAGTGTGATCCATCATCCAAACCTCAGGAATGATTTCGCCGACCAGTTGTCCATGACAGAAAAGCCGCACCACCGAACTCTCAGAGACGACAATTCCCACGGCTTTGGTAACTGCGCTCATGTTGGCGGCAGCAATGTGACGGCTGCCAAGACCCAGCGGCACGTCCACTTGTGCGGCTACAGCATCGAGGTAGCGGCATGCCGAAAGGACAATTCCATCGCGGCTCACTACAAACCCTCCGTCCAGTTGCGCCAATTCCTTGATGGTTCCGCGTAAATTGAGATTGGTGACGTGCCGCGAAGACTCCGGATGCCCCAGCAACGGATCCAAAATCAACGGTCGAGATTTCGCCAGCACCGCTTTCTCATCTCCGAGTGTGAATAGCGTGCCAACCCGCCTTCCTTCTCGGCCCTCGCGCGCAATTTCGACTGCGAGCCCGATGAGAGACTCAAGAACCTCAGGATCATATTCCGTAACTTGGCAAAGAATACTCTCAAACATTCATCGGACTCCTAGCTTGCTGTTAGACGCCGCGGACGGATGTGCGGAGATGTGCTGTGTTTTGGATGAAATACTCACGAAGGAGGACTCAGACAGGAATTGCGCCACGAATGCTCTGAATTGGAGTTCTCGATCAGGAATGCGATCTGACAGCAATGAGCTCTTTACGAATGATGGGAGCGATCCTGGTTCCCAAACGCTCGTCACACTCGCGGGGCAATGTACACCCCGAGCACACCTCCTAGATCCTGAGGACACACACGGGCAGATCCCCGTCCGCTTGGGTTTTGAGTTGTGGCGATCGCGTTATTAAACTTCAAAACTCACGTCTGCCTTTCTCACGATATAGCTCGCGCAGACTGTACAGAGATTGAACTTTGGCACGCACATCCTATCAGTTTGATCGAATGGGAAGATTGCAAAGAACCTCGGCGATTCGCTCCCCAGCATGTCCATCCCAAAGCGGGGGGACCGCACCGGATTTAGCCTTTCCTTCGAGAACCTTCTTCAATTCGCAACGCAGTTTGTCCACATTCTGACCGACCAATACGTTCGTACCGAGGTCGACGGTGATCGGCCGCTCGGTGTTGTTGCGCAGAGTTAAGCACGGTACTCCCAAATATGTCGTCTCTTCCTGGATGCCCCCTGAGTCTGTGATAACGACCTTAGCGCCCCTCTGCAAAGCTAGAAACTCAATGTAGGGCAACGGTTCCAGCAGATGAAGATTCGTGGATTGCAGGCCAATCGTCGCCATCCGTTGGCGAGTTCTCGGGTGAACCGGGAAGACGACGTTGAGATGAGAGCTGACTTCCAGAAGGGAGCCTAGAATCCTCTTCAAGGTTGCGCTGTCGTCCACATTAGAAGGCCGGTGAAGCGTAACCAGCGCATAGTGATCAGGCAAGCCATTCTTTGGAGACGCCATTGCAGCCGGAAGGAGCCGGACCAGCGAATCGATCATCACATTTCCGACGAGGTGAATCTTCTCCGCTTCTACCCCCTCGGACTTCAAATTACGGTTACCGTCTTCAGAAGGAGTAAACAAGAGATCCGCAAGCCGGTCGGTGACGATCCGATTGACCTCCTCCGGCATGCTTCGATCAAACGAACGGAGGCCGGCTTCGACGTGGGCAACCCGAATCAGCAATTTTGAACAAACCAAAGCCGCGGCAACCGTAGAATTGACGTCCCCGTAAACCAGGACAACATTGGGCTTGCGTTCCAACAAGACCGGCTCAATCCGGCTCATAATCTCTGCGGTCTGTCGTGCATGGCTTCCCGAACCGACTTCCAGATTTACGTCCGGCGCGGGAATGCTCAGTTGTGTAAAGAACACATCCGACATGTTTGAGTCGTAGTGCTGGCCGGTATGCACCAGACTTTGCCGAACCCCATGCCGCCCATTGAGAGCGCGGAGTACAGGTGCAGCCTTCATGAAATTCGGCCTAGCGCCCACTACATGAAGAATGTGCATCGAGTCCTCTTAAGCTCAGTCTCACAATATAGGGATGACTGCTTACCAACTGCAAAACGGTCCGAAAAGACCGCGGCAGCAGGGGTTTCGCGAAGGTGCCGCGTCGCGACGGCTGACGGTATCAAATGTGCGGTTCGATGTCCAACCTGGAAGTCCACAACCAACAGTTCAAAAAACATCCGGGAACGATTCGGCAGCGAATCTAACCACGCTCTGCCCTACATGTTATTCCTCCGTTCGCGGATGGCCGGGGTGCTCGCCCGCGGCGTACACATTGTCTAGATCTGGCAAATGACTGAAGAAAAAAAATACGAGATCGGGCGCTTCCATCATAGCTGCGCATGGCCTCAGATCTGTGGCGTTCTTTTGTTAGCAGCGCACGACCTTAGGGCTATCGATCCCCTTCGTCGCATTCCTGGTGTCGACGATCAATTGGGCTTCGCTAACGATGCGACGATAGTCGTAGTCAGAGTGGTCGGTGACGATTACTATGCAGTCGTATTGGCCGAGGTCCTTCAATTCTGCGCACTTCATCTGCAAATCGTACTTGCGGCCTTTGCCAATGAACGGAAAGTAGGGATCGTGGTAGCTGACCTGGGCTCCGTCTCGCTGCAGGAGTTCGATGATGGTGAGCGCGGGAGACTCGCGCAAGTCGTCGATGTCTTTCTTATAAGCCACTCCGAGGATCAGCACGCGGGCTCCGTTCACCGCCTTCTTATGACGGTTCAAAGCCGAGCCCACGGAGGACAGAACGTGGTAGGGCATATTGTTGTTGATTTCTCCGGCAAGTTCGATGAAACGCGTGCGGAAATCAAACTCCTTCGCCTTCCACGACAGATAGAAGGGATCGATGGGAATGCAATGCCCGCCGAGGCCCGGCCCGGGATAGAAGGGATGAAAGCCGAAGGGCTTGGTGGACGCGGCCTGAATGACTTCCCAGATATCGATGTCCATGCGAAGGCATAGCAGCTTGAGTTCGTTGACGAGGGCGATGTTGACGCAGCGGTAGATGTTCTCGAGCAGTTTGGTCATTTCCGCGGCCGCCGGCGTGGAAACGGGAACCGTGCGATGAAAAATCGATCCGTAGAGAGCTGCGGCAACCTCCGAAGATTGAGGGTTAATTCCCCCGACGACCTTCGGTATGTCAGGACGCGCCACGGTGGTGTTGCCGGGATCCTCGCGTTCCGGGGAGAAGGCGACAAAGAATTCCTTCTGAGCGTCCGACGCGCCGCGAGCGGCCTTAAGGCCCAACTGGTTCTCTTTTTCGAGGATGGGAATCATCACTTCTTCCGTAGTGCCAGGGTAGGTTGTACTCTCGAGAATGACCATTTGGCCAGGCTGCAAGTGGGGCGCTATAGCGTGTGTGGTATCGGTGATGAAGCTGAGGTCAGGCTCATGGTATTCGTTGAGCGGGGTGGGCACGCAGATGATGACAGCGTCCATCTCTTCGATACGGGCATAGTCACTCGTGGCAGAAAAACCCTGCGCATTTGCCGCCTTAATTTCGTCCGCCTCGATGCGATAGATATAGGACCGTCCCTGCGTGAGAATCTCGACCTTTCGCTTGTCGATATCGAAGCCTGTCACAACGAATTTCTGCTCTGTGAACAGTAGAGCAAGCGGTAGCCCCACATAGCCCAAGCCAATAATTCCGACCCGTGCCTGGCGCTGTTTGATTATGTTGATAATTGAATCGACCGTGCGATTTGCAGCAGATTGATGAGGCATATTTTATGAGAGAGCTTTCCACATAGCGGATTTCACTTTGAATTCTAGCATTCAGTTACAAATATCTGAGCTCGCGCCTCTCGACTACTTCTATCGCTATCGTTGGCTGCTCAGGCTGGCCAATGGCTTCATATGCCGCTCCCGCCAACAACTCCTCCACCTTCTCGAGTCGCTGTCCAAGTTCCGTAGCCTAGAGCGCACGGAGTTGCAAATTCAAGAGCCGTTGCCAAACCTGCTGCAGTCCTAGGATGAAGTTTGCCCGCGAGTACGTCCACGGTCAATTTCTCCACGGCGGCGCGTACGGCACTCACCTTGTCCAGCTTGGGAAGCGGATTGGAGACTCGTGCTGCGACCGATTCGGCCCCACTCGGCGGCTGATCGGGATGGGCAGGAAAACAACAGAGTCCGCCCTCGGTTGCAGCGGCCTGACAAGGCTCGCCCGACTTTGCGCTCGTTTTACACCGATGTTCTTGCATCAAGATGCTCGATATATTCGGGCCGGACTTTTCAGCTGGCGGCAAACCACCCACAATCCGCCCACAACAGGGTCTCGCCCTGACTCGCTCGATGCCGCGCATGCCGCCGGAATTGTGCACCGCGATATCAAGCTCGCCAATATTTTGGTCACCAAATTCATTTCTGTATCCAAACTTTCCATCCGGCATCGAATGAGTCGCAGCACGATATCGTCGCAATCGACAAGGAGTGATAAGCATGAATTCCAGCCAAGTGGTTCTCATCACCGGCTCCAGCACTGGCTTCGGCAGACTGTTCACGGAAACCCTGGCGCGTAAAGGGCATACGGTTTTCGCCACGATGCGTGATCCCGGAGGGCGGAATGCCAATAATGCCGCCGAAATACGCACGCTTGCGCAAAAGGAGTCCCTGCCAATCCAGGTCCTTGAATTAGACGTAACCGATGATGCTTCGGTGGGGCGGGCCGTGGATGCCGCCGTCGCCAAAGCTGGACGCATCGATGTGGCTATCAACAACGCTGGCTATTACCTGGGTGGGCTGGCCGAAGCGGTCACCACCGAACAAGCGCAGCGCCAGATGGACACGAATTTTCTCGGGCCGGTGCGCGTAAATCGCGCGGTGCTTCCGTACATGCGGCGCCAACGCAGCGGCCTGCTCATGCACATCAGCAGCGGAGCCGGCCGTGTGGTTCTTCCTTCCGCGGGTTTTCTATTGCGCCAGTAAATTTGCACTCGAGGCGCTGGCCGAATCGTACAGCTACGAACTTGCCGCGCAGGGGATTGAAACCGTGATTGTCGAACCCGGGGCTTATGAGACTGCTGTCTTTGGCAACAGCGTAACGGCTGCCGATGTGGCTCGCACCAAGACCTATGGCGCTGCCAACGAGTTTCCGGCGAAGATAAACGCGGGACTTTTAGCGGCGGCCGGCAATGCTCAAGAAGTCGCGGACGCCGTTCTGCGGATTCTTGAGACTCCGGCGGGAGAGAAGCAGCTCCGGTATCGGATTAGCGCCGCAAGCTTCGGCGTTGACGAGATCAACGCCCTCTCGAGGAAAGTGCAAACCGGCTTGCTGGAAGCCTTCGGTATCGCTGCCGACACCAGATTCCTCAAAGGTCACGCCGTCGGCTCCGTCTAGCTCTCTCTTGCACGAACTGCCTTCTGGAGGGAAAGCATTCCGGGCCAGAACTCTTAGTGCAAGTCGGCTTCGTGGAGATTACCCAGTTAGTGTCCACGAAGCCCGTTTCTGGATAACGTCCGGTTGACGGAGTTGATCGGCTCGGTCACCAAAAAGGCGTTCAGGCGAATCTTAAGAATACAATCGTTGCGACATAATTTAGTCAAGCTGCCAGAGCGACTCCGTCGCCTCCCCCGAATATTCCTCGCGTTCAAAGTCTCACTCGATTCTCGTGACACAATCGTTGGCGGTTCGCTACCTGCGCTTGATGATGAATACCGTTTTGTCGTCAATGATATCGGCTTCGCCAATTTTCTGTAAGCGTTCATCACGCTTGACGGTATAGTTAAGCAACGCGTTACAGATTTCGCGGGCTGGCTGGTCTTTGTGATTGCGCATCACGCGCTCGAGCTCGGATCGTTCTTCGTCGTCATTGCCGTCATAGACTCCGTCGGTATAGAGGAAGAGCATGTCGCCGGGACTCATCAGCGTGATCTCCGCCAAGTCGGAGGAGTTCACTTGCCGTGTTCGCAGGCTGATCGAGAAATACTTGTTCCGATCTGGATGATCTTCGGGAATTTCCAGGCCTAGTGGAGGAAACTGCACCATTCGCGCCCGGCCGATCTCCATAAACTTGCCAAACTCGCTTGAGAAAACCAGTGGCGGCGGATGGCCAAAACTAACGAAACGAAAAAGCCCTTCGGTACGCATTTCGCCATAGAGCATGGTGGCGATTTCGCGCGCACTGTCTTCGGGATTGCGTCCGAGCGCGTTGCGCGCGGTGACCGATTGCGCGAGCCGCAGATTGATTTTTTCAAACAATCCCGGCGTAGTTTTTCCATAGCGATCAAGCTCCACCAGCATCAATGCATGAAATGTGTCGTGGACGGTCGATGCAATCTTGGCCGAGATGAGGCCGTGTCCTTGGGCATCCACCAGCAGCACGCCGGCCGTAGTCTTTAAATCCGGAAGATCCTCCGCAATACGCAACTGCTCGGAGCTCTTTGCTTTTCGGTATTCAAGCGGCGTTGACGGCTCGTGGTCGAGCCGAGTTTCCAGCCAGCGCACATGGTCATCCACCATATTGCGCGGCGGTTGCCCAGCCGGCAAAGGGTCAAGAAAAAGCTTTGCAAGCTTGAGCGCCCGCGCAATGCGCCCGTCGATGTTGTAGCGCTGCTGAAAGTTGATGTACTCGAAGAGGTCACCGCCAACCGTGCCCACGGGAATGGAGTTGCCAAACATATCGATGCCCGCCAATTGCGGGATCGCGCCTTCGACCGGCATCAGTCGCTTGCGAAGATATTCGTCGATGCTGGGAGTGAATGACGATTGATTCATAGCCAGAGATTTATGTCACCCAAGGTAGTGATTATCGGTGGTAGCCTTGTCTTGTGGCAAAGGAATCAGCCAGCAAGGTTCTGTCGATCGACGGGCAGGAAGTCCAGATCACGAACCCTGAGAAGTTGTACTTTTCTTCCCAGGCAAAAGTCACCAAGCTCGAACTCGTTCAGTACTATCTTTCCGTGGCACCGGGTGCGCTTGCGGGGATTCAAGATCGACCGATCGTTCTAAAACGTTTCGTCAACGGTGCCGAAGCGCAGGCGTTTTATCAGAAACGCGCGCCAGAGAAGCGCCCAGCCTGGTTGCGTACGGTCACGCTGTCGTTCTTTTCCGGTCGAACTGCCGAAGAAATCGTAGTCGATGATGCAGCCGGGCTTGCCTGGATCGTGAACCTCGGCTGCATAGAGCTGCACCCTCATCCGGTGCGCTCCAGCGATCTCGATCATCCGGATGAGTTACGCATCGATCTGGATCCAATTCCCGGCGTCGGGTGGGATGATGTTCGCCGCGTTGCGATTGAAGTGCAAAGCTTTCTCGATGAGGTTGGCCTTCGCGGCTGGCCGAAAACCAGCGGGTCACGCGGCATGCATGTGAATGTACGCATCGAACCGCGTTGGACGTTCACGCAGATTCGCCGTGCCGCTGTTGCCTTATCGCGAGCGGTCGAGCGCCGCGCCCCAACCCTGGCCAGTTCGAAATGGTGGAAGGAAGAGCGTCATGGCGTCTTTCTCGACTACAACCAGAACGCGAAGGATCGCACGACATGCTCAGCTTATTCCGTGCGCCCGCTCCCGGATGCCCGCGTTTCGACTCCTCTTTATTGGGAAGAAGTGCCCGATTGCGATCCGGCGGATTTTACCATTTTCACGGTTCCGGTGCGCTTCGCGAAAATCGGCAATCCGCATGCCAAGATGGATGCATCGCCTGGCTCGCTGGAAAAATTGCTGGAACTGGCTGATAAAGACGAAGCGGCCGGTATCGCCGATGCTCCATGGCCTCCGCACTTCCGCAAGATGGAAGGCGAGGCTGCGCGTGTGATGCCTTCCCGCGCGAAATCTGCCGCGAAGAAGACGGCAATGAAGAAGCCGCGTGTGAAGATGCTATTGATTACAGTCGCGAATTCGCCTGATAAAGCGGCCGCGCTAGCGGGTCTTGAGCGATGGAAAGCCAAACATGCGGATATCGCAAGTCTGCTTGCTGTGGACGATCTGCTGGTCGACTCGATGCGCGGAAGATCATCGACATGGACACGCATCCGTATCAATCTGCGTCATGTCCCCGAGGAACAACGGCCACCGCAGGAAACTCCAGATCCGGACGATGACCCCACACGCGAGTGGCGCGAGCGTTGGAAGAAGAAAACAACAAACGAGTAACTCTCACCTTCCCTGCGGAAAGATCGCCGCCAACTCCTGGGGAGGAACAACCTCAAGTTGAGCATAGGTACAATCGCTAGGCTTTTTGTCCGTCCGCCATCTGCGGAATTGCGCCGTGTGCCGGAAGCGATCTCCCTGCATGTGATCGTAAGCAACTTCTATAATTAGTTCAGGCCGCAAAGGCTCCCACGACAAATCTTTGCCTTGGCTCCAGCGACTCTGTCCGCCGGGCATTCGCTTGACACCTTGATCATTCTCGGTCGCGTAGTCAGCCCAAGCCTTCCACGGATGGTTCAACAGCGCATCTTTTCGATAAGGCTGGAGAAACTCCACCAGTTCTTTTCGTTTTGCAGTGCTGAAACTCGCACAGACTCCGACGTGTCGCAGAGCGCCGGCATCGTCGAACAAACCGAGCAGCAGCGAGCCGACCATTGTATGCTCGCCCTTTTTATGCCAGCGGAATCCAGCCACCACGCAATCGCAGTCGCGTTCGTGTTTCACTTTAAGCATTACTCGCTTGTTCGGTTCGTAAGTTCCTGCAGGATCTTTGGCCATCACACCATCCAAGCCGGCGCCTTCAAAGCGACGAAACCAATCGGCGGCAATACTCCGATCACTGATTGCAGGTGTGAGATGAATCGGCGGTGATGCTGAGCCAAGCAGCGACTCCAATTCGCGTCGCCGCTTTTGAAATGTCTCACCGCAGAGATCGCGATCTCCAAGGCAGAGCAGATCGAAGAATACAAATGATGCGGGAATCTGCTCTGATAAGAGCTTTACGCGCGATGCGGCGGGATGCAGACGTAATTGCAACGCACCGAAATCAAGCCCATCATTCTTGACAATTACTATCTCTCCATCGAGCACACAGCGTGCGGGCAGCGCAGCGCGCAGTGGTTCCAACAATTCAGGAAAGTAACGATTGAGTGGTTTTTTATCGCGGCTTTGGATGAAAATCTCATCTCCATCGCGAAACACCAGTGCGCGAAAACCATCCCACTTGGGCTCGAAAATCCAATCACCCTCGGCGGGCAATTCATCTATGCGTTTCGCGAGCATCGGGAGGAGCGGCGGATTCAATACAAGGTTCACACCCCATGGTATAACGTAACTTCATCTCTTGATCGCGGCTGAATAACGTCGCCGAGGACGCCGGAACCGCAATGGAGACGGTGGCTCCGATTCCATTCGCGATGGCTCAGGTTCGTTACGGCATCACCCGGAACGCTACGTTGCTCTTGAGCGTCTTCTTGGGCGTAGTCACTTCGACCGTGCCGGTGGTGGCGCCGGTGGGCACAGTTGCAGTTATCTCAGACCCCTTCACGACGGTGAACGTCGCCGCTGTCCCGTTAAAGGTGACGCTGGTTGTGCCGGTCAGGTTGTTCCCCAAGATTGTCACCTTCGTTCCCAACTTGCCGACTGTGGGCCGAGTCTCCACGAAGGGACCCAGTCCCATCGAAATGCTGAAGACTGTGCCATCGTTACTGGCTCCGGCATCTGGCGTTACCCCGTAGAAAGCTCCGTTCGTGGCTTGAATGAGCGCACCCTGCGGATGGTCGCCGTCGGCGCATCCTTGGGTGCAAAAGTCGTAGAGCGTGGTCAGCGCTCCTGTCGTGGAGATTTGGAAGATCGTGCCCCCGTATCCGTTGAGCCCGTTGGGCCCTCCATCACTGGTTACTCCATAAAGGTTCCTGTCGGTACCTTGAACCAGACCTGTAATAGGAAAGGCGCCGTCGCCCACTTCGAAGGTATGCAGAACGGTCAGAGTGCCGGTCGGCGTGATCTTGAATACCGTGCCGCATCCGTAGGGAGCGTTGCAGGTCACGTCCCCACCTGACGGAGCCGTGCCGTAGAAATTCCCATCCGTACCTTGAACGGGCGTCGAGTAGGGCCACTCACCGTCCGTGCAACTACCACCCTGGACACAAAAGCTGTAGAGAGTGGTTAGCGTGCCCGATGGAGTGATTTCGAAGAACGTGCCATAGTTGTTTCCCCCGCCTAACGAAGTTGTTCCGTAGAAATTTCCGTTGCTGGCTTGAGTCAGGCCCGCCCAAGGGGCTTCGCCGTCCGTGAAATCGAAGCTGTGGAGCGTGGTCAGCGTTCCGGCAGCGGTAATTTTGAAGACCGTGCCATCGCCATGCGCCCCACCATAGAATGTCGTTCCGTAAAAGCTCCCATTAGCTTGAATCAATCCGCTGTACGGATATTGGCCGTCCGTGCCGTCGAAACTATGCAGCGTAGTCACGGCACCTGAGGGAGTCATTTTGAAGACCGTGCCAGCGTTGTTGGCTCCTCCGGTCGTGGTCGTGCCGTAGAAGTTTCCAGTGGTTGATTGAACCAAACCTCCCCACGGAGCGGCGCCGTCACTCGGGTAGCCAGCGAAGCTATGCAGGGTAGTTACCGTGCCCGCTGGGGTCATCTTGAAGACCGTGCCGGCACTGCTGGCTCCTCCGGCCGTGGTCGTACCGTAATAATTCCCGTCGGTGCCCTGGACCAGAGACTCGCTTATGGGCGCCGCACCGTCAGTCCCGTCGAAACTCACCAGAGTTGTGAAGGTCTGGGCAGTCGAGGTAATCGCCATCGCGCAAAATACAGACAGGATGCAGGCCAATCTCGGCAAACCAAGTCTTTCCATACAGCCCCCTTTTTTCGTTTTCGCGCCCTCATTCCTTTAGCGACGCTTCCGGCGCTTTTGTGCTTCTGATTGGAATAGCGGAAACCAAGGCCAGAAACTGGCAGGTTTTCGAAAAAACTAAGACTGGAGGCAGAAGTCCCTAAGGAGGGATCACCTGGCAGCTAGTGTGGCGCTGTGGTAGGCTGTCCCTCGCTAGTCAACCTCCCCGTTCGCCTGCTGCCGGGCTCAATGGCCGCCGATCAGATCCCTTCGCGCAATATCACCGCGCTGCTCCAAGCCTGGGGCGAAGGGGATCAGTCTGCCCTGGAACAACTCACACCTCTCGTTTATCAGGAACTCCACCGTCTGGCGCGGCGCCAGATGTCTCGGGAAAATGGTGGTCACACTCTGCAAGCGACAGCTCTTATCCACGAGGTGTATTTGCGGCTGGTCGAGTTCCAAAGCGTGCGCTGGCAGGATCGGGCTCACTTCTTTGCCGTCTGCGCGCGGCTCATGAGACGCATTCTCATCGACTTCGCGCGTTCGCACGATTCGCTGAAACGCGGCGGAAGCGAACCCAAACTCACGTTGGAGGAAGGGATGATTGTTTCCCCTGACGTGCCTGCCCAGTTGATGGACTTGGAACACGCCTTGACCAAGCTGGCTCAGGAGGATCCGAGGAAGAGTAGCGTCGTTGAACTGCGCTTCTTCGGCGGTTTGACGGTGAAAGAAACTGCCGAAGTGTTGAAAGTCTCACCCGACACGGTGATGCGGGACTGGAGTATGGCGCGAGCCTGGCTGTTGCGCGAAATGGACGAGGGACAGTGCCATGCAACCTGAACGCTGGAGCCGGCTGGAGGAGATCTATCACGCGGCCATGGAGCGCGAGGAAGGCCAGAGAGCAGCTTTTCTGGAAAACTCCTGTGCGGACGATCATGATCTCCGGCTCGAAGTGGAATCGCTGATTGCGCACGCACAGAAGGGCGGGAGAATCATCGACCAGCCGGTCATGGAGGCTGTTGCGGCTGCGATGGCCGAGGACCTATCCGGTGAAGATGGAAACCAGACCGACAAGATGATCGGAGCGCGGATCGCGCAATACCGTATCGTCGAAAAGCTGGGCGTCGGCGGGATGGGGGACGTTTATCGGGCCGTCCGAGCTGACGACCAGTTTGACAAGCAGGTGGCGATTAAACTCGTGCGGCGCGGGCTGGACACGGAGTTTGTCTATGCTCGCTTTAGGAAAGAGCGCCAGATTCTCGCGGGTTTTGAGCACGAGAATATTGCCCGCCTGCTCGATGGCGGCACGACCGATGAAGGTCATCCCTACTTTGTCATGGAACTCGTCGAAGGCAGACCCATCGATGAATACTGTGATGGCCTCAAGCTCGAAATTGGAAATCGTATCGCTCTTTTCCGAAGTGTCTGTTCGGCAGTGCAGTATGCCCATCAGCGGCTGGTCGTCCACCGGGACATTAAGCCCAGCAATATTCTGGTTACGTCCGACGGCGTGCCTAAGTTACTCGACTTCGGCATCGCAACCATTCTGAATCCGGAAAGCTATTCAGAAGCCGATCCGACCGCTACTGCGATGCGCATGATGACGCCACAATTTGCCAGTCCAGAGCAGCTTTGCGGCGAGGCCATCACCACCGCGACAGATGTTTACTCGTTGGGTGTCGTCCTCTACAGCTTGTTGACGGGACACTTGCCCTATCGCCTCGACACGAACTCGCCATATGACCTGGTACACGCCATTTGCGAGGTTGAGCCGGAGAGGCCCAGCATCGCCGTGGGGCAGTGTGAACAAACAGCGGGCCGTGATGGTCAGGCGGTCCCGGTTACGAAGGAATGGGTCAGCGACCGCCGGAACACCAGCCCAGAGAGGTTGCAGCGGGCGCTTTCCGGAGATCTGGATCAGATCGTGCTGAAGGCACTGCGCAAGGAGCCGCAGCGACGCTATTCGTCGGCACAGAATTTCGCAGAGGACTTGCGGTCGTACGCTCTCGGTTTGCCGGTGTCAGCCCGCCGTGGCACATTGACCTACCGCAGTGGCAAGTTCATTCGGCGCAATAAACTGTCCTTGACCCTAACCGCGCTTTTCACCCTCGCGCTCTTGGCTGGTTTGGTCGCGATTGTCCGCGAGGCGCGCATCGCCCGTATGCAACAAGCTCGCGCCGAGCGGCGTTTCGAATCTCTGCGCACCCTCACTAATTCGTTGCTGTTCGAGTTTCACGATTCCATCGAGCCTTTGCCGGGTTCGACGGCCGCGCGCGAGCTAGTGGTGCGCCGCGCCCTGGAGTACTTGAACCAAATCGCTGCCGAGGCGCAGGACGACCCTGCCACGTTACGCGACCTGGCCGCTGCCTACGAGCGTATCGGACGAATCCGGGCGGAAGAGGGCCATCCCCACTTGGGCGGAACCGGATCATTCCAAGGTGCAAACGAACTTTACGAGAAGGCGCTCGAGATTCGCCAGAACCTGGTAGCCGCACATCCAGGCGACGTCAGTCTGCAGCTTGAACTGCTGGGGACGATGCTGAACGTTGCCAGGATTGATGAACAGTTTGGTGACCTGGATCGCGCGCTCGAACTTCAACAAAGGCGGCTAGAGATCGAAAAAAGATTACAGCCGACCCATGATTCCGAGGACCTGAGGTACAACATCGCCGCATCGTTGATCGGCATCGGGGAGTTGAAGCTTTGGCTTGGCGAATACGACGCTTCCCTGGAGTATGAGCGGCAGGCGCTAATCCTGAACCAGGCTTTGCTCGATGCGAATCCGACTAGCCTGCGGATGCTTCGCGGCGTATGGCGCTCGCACGGTTGGACCGCCATGGTTTTGAGGCTGGACAAGAGGTACACAGAAGGCGCCGCCGAATCTCGAAAGGCCCTCGCCATTTCTGAGGAACTGGCCGCGCGAGACCCAAACAATTCAGATTTTCAACGTTTTCTGATCGCCGATAACCAGAGCTTATGTGAGTGCCTGGCTTATTCAGGTTCGTTTTCCGAGGTGCGAAGCCTCTGCCAAAAGGCCATTGCGATTAATGAGGAGATGGTACGGTCTGACAAACAAAACGTGCAGGCTAGTGCGGACCTTGCAAATTCGAATATGACGATGGGCCTGGCTCTTTATCTGTTGCACTCGCCACGAGAGGCCCTTACGTTCGAGCGACAAGCCGACTCCATGTACCGTGATGTTGCGCTCAGAGATCCTGATTCCCTTTCCAACGGAGTCGACCACGCCGTGTCGCTTATATATGAGGGAAGAACCGAAGCCCTGCTTCATCAGCCGGAGATGGCCCGCAAAGACCTCGAACGAGCACGGAAGATACTCGAAGAATTGGTCACGATCAGTCCGAAACACCGATATTTTCAAAACACGCTGGATGAAGCCCGGGCAGCTCTAAAAGCGCTTCCGCGCGATACGGCTGCCCTCACCGCGCATTAACGACACGCAGCGCCTCGCTCAAGTCGCTGCGCTCGTCAATTGGTGTTCCGCAGGCCTGCTCGGGCGACACATGCGCGACGGTGCCGAGGGCCATGCCAGAGCTGGTCAGATCCGTCTGTACGTGGTTTCCAGCTCACCAAACTTTGAACGATCAGTTTCCCAGAGAACAAGCCTGAATACCTGACCGGGATAGTGCCGATCGAAGTTCAGGAATTGTCCCCCTTTCCGCGACTTACCCTCAATACACCCAAAGGCTAGGTTTCAGGTGGCAACAGCGCCGCGCTGTGGTTCTTAAGGACAAATTGCACGACCACCCTCAGAATACAAAGCGCAAGGCGAACTGCATGAAACGTGGCGTGGTGAGAGTGTTGAGGTACTTGCCGAACTGCGTCGGATCGTACGACAGCGAGGGTTGAGCGCCGCGCACGTCGTAGCGTACCGAGTTAGTGGCGTTGAACGCTTGCCAGCTGAACTCCAGACGCCTCTGCTCGCCCAGAGAGAAATTCTTGCTGACCCCGGTATCGATGTTGAACATGCCCTCGCCGATGACGTTATTGCGGACCCCGGATTCCCCGGGCCACTCCGGTCGGAAAGCCGCTTGGGCTGCCGCGGGATCGTAGAAGATGTCCGGGCCGATGCCCGCGCCGTTGACGATCGCGTTCTTGGGGTTCGAGGCCACAGGAGGTGGGCCGTTCGGCATGGCATCACCCTCGATGTTCCAGTTGGTCGACCACGTGAAACCGTTGTCGATGGTGATGGGGAAACCGGTGGTCCAGCGGAATATCCCGGAAACGCGCCACCCACCGATTAACTCGTTGACCAGCGTGCCGGCATTGCTGCCGAACCGTTGTCCTTTGCCGAAAGGAAGCTGATATACGAGATTCGCGTTGAGCTGGTGGAAGGCGTTGAAATCGGAGAGGCCGCGCAAAGCGAGTGGATCCCAGGAATTGATGACAATTCCGCCGCCATTCAAATCGTTGCCCGTTCCACCGGTACCCTCGTAAGGGCCGACTCTTTCTGCCGCTGACGCTTCATCGAGAGACTTCGAAAACGTGTAGTTGAATTGTCCCTGGATGTTCGCGCCCCAGCGAACGTTGTAAGTCACTTGCAGCGCGTTGTAGTCAGAGGTACCGATGTTGCGCCACGAGTACAGCGAACTGAACTGGTCATGGAAGAATGTGTAGGGGCCGAACTTGCTGTTCGGGAGTGCGGGGCTTAGGCCGGTGATGGAAGCTGGCAAATCCATTTCGAACAGCGAGAAGGTTTCGTTATGTGGGAAGCAGTTCCAAAGTTGGTAGATGTTTTGAGTGGCGGACGGTTTGGCGGAACCAGTACCGGGCCCGCAATTGAGACTATTGGCGCCGAGCTGGCTGGCCACGGTTGCGCCCGCCCACCCAGGAAAAGTGTTCTCGAAGAATGGTATCGGTTGAATTTGATTGACACTCGTGCCAGTGGCAGCGGCCTTGGACAGCATTGTGGCCGCCTGAAAATATGTCGTATTACTGGAAGGATCCTTCAAATCGGTAGGCATGGCCAGGTCGACCTGCAGGGGCAGACGGCGTGCGATCGTTCCGACATACGCTATCTGCAGAGATGATCGCGAGTTGAGTTGGCGTGCAAGCGATAGATTGAACACGTGCGCGTAGGGCGTCTTCACACTCTGATCTAGCCCCCAGTTAATAGCAAAAGCAGTATTGCCCGGGGTGTACGGGAATCCGCCCGGCGGTGCCGGTCCAAACAGGCAACCCGGGTTATTTAAAGATGCACACGGAGCGGGCAAGCACGACTGACCCGACGTTCCGGGAGTCAGACATGTAAAACGCGGAGCGTTCGCCGGCGATACGACACCGGCGGGGTTTCCCAGAATCGTGGATAGGCCAAAAGAGCCGTTCTGGTCAAAGCTGTTGACGATGGGAATGCCGAAGTGGTCGTACATAATGCTGTAGCCGCCTCGGATTGAGAACTGGTCTTTCTTTCCCAGCACTTTTGAAACCCAGCCCTCTCCGGTGTCGGGCGCCCAGGCCACTGCGATGCGCGGCGAGAAATCTTTGTGGTCCCAGTTCCACAGGCCCGGACCATTATTCTTCGGGCCGCCAAGAATGAAGGACAGTTCGCCAGCATTGTTTGCCGGCTGACCGGAAGCGGCTAGTTGGGCGCTGCGATTGAACCAGTCGGCCGCATTCTGGTTGCTGCACCCGCCGGTGCTTGCTGTGATGCAAGGAGCCACCTGATATCCGTTCGTTTCGTAGGGCGGAGCTTCGAGTACCCAGCGGAGCCCATACGTGAATGTCAAGCGCGGATTAATCCGCCAAGTATCTTGGCCGAAGAACTCGTAGTCATTGATGGCATAACGGCGGTTGATCGGAGTGCCCTGTGCGAGTGTGCTGCCATCGCGTGCAAAATTGTAATGCCCATCGCCCTCAGGAAAAATTCCCATGACGATCGTGGTGGCGCTATCGTAGTTCGGACCGAAGTTGCTGTCCACGGTTGGATAAGGCTTGCCGGTTGCTGGATTGGTGTTGTTGGCCGGATCGAGCGGGCTGGAAGTACCCGCGATTCCTCCCGTGTTGAGATAGACCGCATTTGTCTGCACATCGGAGAACGAGTTCAGATAGCTGGTGTGATTGTTGCGAATCAGAAACAATTCTGCACCGAATTGAAAGGTGTGGTTTTTCCGAGTCCAGTTCAAACTCTCGGTGAATTGGTTGACCGGTACGATGAAAATCGTGGAGCGGGTGAAAGGAACAAGATTATCGATTCCATTCAGAAGAACCCCGGGATCCTGAGATACTCCGGCCGTCTGACCTCCCTGCCGGACAAAACCCCAGCGGAAATCGTTCACAAGTCTTGGATTGATCAGTGAAGTGAGTCCGATGGTGATGCCCTTACTGTCGTCCAGGACCGTTGTCGCCGCAGACTGACCCGGGAACTGTTGTGTCCCAGGCTCGTTGAAGTTTTGCGTTTCTCCGCGCGCAAAGAGCGCTTGTGAGCCGCTCGCGGTGATCTGGTAATCGACTCGGGCAATGTACGTGTTGTAGCTGGAATCCGCGTTCGAGGAAAAGCGGTATCCGAGCGTGTTTGAACCATCGCCTGCATTTTCGTTGGCCGCCGGATACTGCTGCAGGACGTTCAGGACCGCCGGACTGACTCCGATTCCTAACGGGTCGATTCCCTTGATCTGGGTCGGCCCGAGCGCGTAATAGCCCGGTTGCACACCGGTCACGCCGTTGACCGTACCGCCGGGGCAGTCGATCGTATCCAAGCTACCGTCCTTGTTCCGCTGGCACAAGTACACTAGATTGCCTGCGCGCAGAGTCGCGCTGGGAACGGTACGCAACACGCTGGTGCCCTGGGCGTCGCGCCGTCCTTCGTAATTGGCAAAGAAGAAGAGGCGGTTCTTCAAGACCGGCCCTCCCAAGGTTGCGCCGAATACATTGCGCAAAAGTTTTGGCGCTGTGTTCGATTCGCCGCTGGATAACTGCGAATATTTCAAAAACGGATCATTGGCGCTGAAGACCGTATTGCGGTTGTACTCGTAAGCCGAGCCATGAAATTGATTCGTGCCGCTCTTGGTGGCCAGCGCGACCTGAGCGCCACTCGAATAGCCTGAGTCGGCGTTGGAATTGGCGGTCGTGACTCTGAATTCCTGAACCGAGTCGGGCGGCACATTCAGGACGCTGGTAAACGCATAACCATTATTCTGGTCGTTGACGCCAATGCCATCGAGCGTGACGTTCGATTGATCGCTGCGAGTGCCGTTCACCGCTCCGCTCCGCGTGTCCTTCGAGGCGTCGAGTTCATTCCCCAGGTAGGCCACGCCGGGTTGGAGGCTCAGCAACTGAACCACGTTGCGGTCGGCAATCGGCAACTCCGCGATCTGGTTTTCCTCCAGAGTGTTGCCGAGCGATGCGTCGGTGCGATTGATAAGCGGCGCCTGTCCCTCGACAGTAATCATTGTCGCTGTACCTGCAACCTGCAATTTGATGTTGACCGTTGAAGGAGTTTTGACAATGAGGGTCACGGTCGATGCCACATAGGTTGCGAAACCCTGTGCCGTAACTTCCAGCCGATAGTCGCCCGGAGGCACATCGAGGAATTGATAGAGCCCTGCGGCGTTGCTCGTAGCAGTCCGCTGCAATCCCGTGGTCGGGTTGTTCAAGACAACGTGTGCGCCGGCAACCGCCGCGCCGGACGAGTCGGTAACGCTGCCATTCAGCTGACTCGCCGATTGTGACATCGCAAGCGCAGCCAGGAACATCACCAGCGCCAACAAACAAATCGCGCGCCATACACTCTCTCTACATCGATTGTCAGACCCGTACCACGGCTCGTATAGTGTGGTGCTCGCTTGCTGATGGACTCGCGTCATCGACACAGCCTCCTTGGGAAGAAGACAACGTCGGGCGATCGTAGACTGAAAGAAATCACACGTGCGCTCTTCCTGCGACGGCTCGCGGATTTCATTTCCCATACTGATGCTGGGGTAAGATCCAACAGTTCCCGCCCGAGTGGCGCGGATTATACCCTAACGGAACGCCGACGATCATGCAGAAAAAATGCACTCGCGAAACAGTTTTTTGGAACGCCGGAGCGGTTGGGGTACCCGTCTCTCATTTCACAAACCGGCGGAAATCCTGATTCTGGACAGAGTTTTGTCCCCAACCGCATGCACGCCGTGAACCGTCCTACGGACCGCAACCTGAGCAAGTCGCTGGGCCGCTCGGCACGGCACCACCGCCTTCGATTGTCGGGGTTGCGTGGATTTCAAGAACTGGATGGTATGGTCGGACACGAAGATGCCACCGAGAAATAGGGGATCGTGGTGCGGAGATTCATCTCACGTTTTGAGTTGCCGCCAACCCTGACCCGCTAGCCCGACGGTTACTCGGAGCGCAGTGCTTGCATCACATCGACGCGCGCGGCGCGAGCCGCGGGCAGCACTGACGCTATGACCGCGACCACCATCAGCACGAACGCAGAGACAAACACAGGCAATGCGCCCGGCATTTTGACGTCCAGGAAATATCTTCCAGCCAAACGCGCCAGCACCAATCCGAAGGCCGCCCCCGCAACGACGCCCGCCGCCGCCATCCCTGTGCCCTCTGCGATCACGCCCTTGAGCAGTCGCTGCGGCTCCGATCCCAGGGCCAGCCGGATGCCGAATTCCCGCGTGCGCGCGCTCACCGAAAACGCCAGCACGCCCGCCACGCCCACCACGGCGATGGCCAACGCGACCGCCGCGAAAACGCCAAACACCAGCGAGTTTAAGCGATCCGGCGTGAGCACCTCCGCCCGAATGTCTTCGAGACTGGCCGCGCGTTCAACGGGCTGATCGGCAGACATGTCGCGAATCACGCGCGTAACCGGCTTGACCAGCGCATACGGATTTGCACCCGTATGGACGAAGAGGCGACCACCGAAAATCATGCCTTCGTTAAAGGGGCTGTAAATCGTGACCATGGGTTCAGGAACGACGTGTAGATCGTCAACGTCGGCGGTGACGCCGATGATGCGATGCGGCGCCACCAGGCGCGCCTTTTCGAGATCGGTCCCGGTGGCGAATTGGAGCACGGGATCCGTCCAATAGACATGCCGGTTGACCGCATCCTGGTTGGGGAACATGCGCTGTGCCAGACTCTGGCTGACGATAACGACGGGCTCTTTATTATCGTTATTGTCATCAAGCGCATTGAAATCGCGGCCGGCAATGATAGGAACGCCAAGCGCCGCAAAAAAACCGGGAGAGATGGAACGCGACTGCGCCCTGGGATCCTCTACACCGGCCGCATGGACGTGTCCGTCACCGGAGAACTGCAGAGTGCCGAAGCTACCATCGCGCCAGGGAACAACATCGCCGAACGCGGTCTCAGTCACGCCCGGCAGGGCATCAATGCGACATATCGCTTCCTTGTAGAAATCCACCACCTGCTGAGGTGTTTTCCCATAAGACATAGCGGGAACATCGACCGCCAGGACGTGCTGCGTATCCAGTCCTGTCTGCGTCCTTTGCAGTGCGATCAGCGTCGTGATCAACGTGCTTGCGCCGGCCAGCAACACGAACGACGCGGCGATTTGTGTCACCGCGAAGATCCGCTGGCGGCGACTCGTACTCCCAGTAATCCGCACGCTTCCGCTGGATAGGCTCAGTCCACCGGACGTGCCGGAAGAGGTACCGGAGGAGGGCAGCCGCGGGACAAAGGCGAGAATCACTGCGGCCACGATAGCCAGCGCCGCTCCGACCCAAAGCAAGCTCGAATCGACTCTGAAATCGAGAGCACGGATGGAGAAGCGCGCGGCGTAGCGCGCCAGGACGGCCACCATCGGCTGCGCGCTCAATACACCGATTGCGGCGCCAGCGCCGCAGAGCAGCAGGCTTTCGGCCAACAGCATGCGGCGCAACGCGTCTTTGCTTGCGCCCAGCGCCACGCGGACCGCCAATTCACCTTCGCGGCGAACCGTCCGTGCCAGTACTAGATTGGCAACATTGGAACACGCGATGATGAAGACCAGGCCTGACGCTGCGAGCAGCACCAGCAGCACGGTCCTGGCCCCCGACGTTATCTCGTCACGAAGCAACTTGGCTCCGATCTGGAAGTTCGATTCCTGGGCGTAAGCTTCGGGGTGATCCTTCTTCATCGCGGAGTAAACGGAGCTCAACTCAGCGCGAGCCTGGTCGAGAGTGACCCCGGGAGCGAGGCGGCCGAAAACCTCAGTCATGCGATGGATGCGGCCAGTGACCATGGTTGCAGAAAGATGATGCGGGCTGGTGACCACGTTGGAAATAATTTCGGTATCTTCGGGATAAGGAACACAAGGTTCGAGCACGCCGATCACTGTCGCAGACCGATCACCGATGCTACCGAGGCGCACGGTTTTGCCGATGACAGAAGGGTCCTTATGAAGAGCGGTCGTCCAGAAACGATAAGTGAGAACGACGACGCCGGCGGCCTGGGGACCATCGTCTTGAGGACCGATGAGGCGCCCGAGCACGGGATGAAGTCCCATCACATCGAAATAAGTGCCTCCGACGACGCCGCCTCGAATGGAACGAGGCTCGCCGAGGCCGATCATGGTGAAGTCCATGGCGGAAAAGTCGCCAAACGCGCTCAGGGTCTTCACGCCCGCGCGCAAGTCCTGGATCTCGGGTACCGAAAACGCCGCGTTCTCCTCGCCGATGCCGGGAGCGCTCTGCCGGATATAGATCAGCCGGTCCTCGTCGCGATTGACCAGAGGCTTGAGCAAGATTCCGCGCACCAGCGTGAAAATGGCGGCGTTCGCCCCGATGCCTAGCGCAAGTGTGAGAACCACGGCGATCGCCAGCCCCGGCGTCCGAAGCAACGATTGAGCTGCAACTCTCAGATCGCGAACGAATGACATGTTCTTACCCCTGCCGCGGCACAAGCATCATACGTGCCAACACCAGGCCCCACATTCTAAACCACTTACTACGCGATTAGTTGGTTCGCACTGTCCATTTCAGGACACCACTGTGGCAAATCCGGACACCAAAACACAGCCCTTTGACCTATTTGCCGCCCGCAGATTTCGCTAAGACGGCAGCTGAGAGAGGGCATGAGGGAAGCTAATACAAGGTTGCTGCTAATGCAATGAGCCGGGGAAGTCGTCACCCGTGAAGAACTTCGCAAGCGCAGCTTGAACATTCCGATTTACTGTCTGTTGATTCGAAAGCTGGAAGTGCCGAGGCTTCCTCGCCTTCCTTTCGGCCCCCCGAGCAAGGAGATCTGCGAAAGCTAGCGCCCTTAGGACGGGCACGATCACGAACCAGCAGTCTGATCTTGCTCTCCTTGTACGGATTCGTCGTTCTCCTCAGCGTGATCGTCGTTTCGAAGATTGGTCACATTCGATCTGGAAACAAGCAGTCTTTTACTCCGCGAAGTTTGGCGATCCTTCCGCGCAAAATCCTCGCCAGGATCGGACTACCGACTTTTTCGGGTTTTCTCTCGCGGATGTGCTCACTACGAAATTGGCGTATGCCGTGTTGGGCGACAAAGTCTCCGCGCTACGCGTCCTACGCGCGAGCGTTGAATCTGGTTTCTTTAGCTATCCGTATATTGCGAAATTATTAAACGACCTGCACAGCGAACCAGACTCCCCTCAGGTTCTGAACATAGCGCGTCAACGATACGAGGCATTCAAAAGTTCTTTCTTTAGCTGAGCCGACCTTACCGAGTCCTTTTTCCTAATCTGGCATTCCCGTTTCTTGCCGTCGACAGCTATGACGCTGCGCGCTTCAGCATGCATTGCGCGCGATGGCGATCCTCCTCCTTTAGCAATTCTTCAAGTGAAGATCCGAGAACTGCAAAACCGCAGTAAACACATTTAGATTCGAGAAAGAACGTCCGATTCTCAACGATCGGATTACGTTTAAAGTCGTACTCTTCCAATTTCATGTACGCGACTCCTTTGACGATTCTGCTTCGCGAGTGCGAGCCCGGTGTCAGCAGTGTTGTTCGCCTCGGACTTGGGGCGCGATTCTCGGCGCCCTCTCCGCCCTCCGATACTGCGAGCCACCGATTTGCCATTTTCTCGTGCACCCGCTTGCCCTCCTCGATTGGGTAAGCTCCGAATCGGCCATTATTGCCAGCCTCCACCAAGCGCCTGATAGAGCTGGACCAGGGCGATGAGTTCGTTGCCTTGCGCTTGTGCCAGTCCGAGCTCTGCCGTAAGCGAGTTGGTCTCGTTGGTCAACACTTCTAAGTAATCCGTAGTTCCAGCTTTGAAGCGAACCTCGGAAAGTCGTGCCGCATCCTGTGCCGATTCGAACAACTGCTGTTGCTGAGCTGTGAACTCTTGATCCTTGCGATAAGCAACCAAGCCATTCGAGACATCGCGGAAAGCGCCTTGGATCGTCTGCTGATAGCTCAAGACCATCTCCTCGTGTTGCGCTTCGGTGAGGCGAACGGTCGATTTAAGTCGTCCTCCTTCAAAGATCGGCTGTGTCAAAGAGGCCGCCAGGTTCCAGACTCCGGCCGGGCCGGTGAACAGATTGGTGAGAGCTGGACTCTCGTAGCCGGCAGTTCCAGTAAGCGAAATTTGCGGAAAGTACGCGGCCCTGGCTACTCCGATTTGCGCATTGGCAGCCATTAAGTTCGCTTCGGCTTCGCGGATGTCCGGCCGCCGCTCCAGTAACGACGAAGGAAGGCCAACCGGTACCTCGGGAGCGTGTGGCTGCTCCGTCAATTTCAGTCCTCGAGGAACATTGCCGGGGTTGTTGCCGAGAAGTATGCTGACAGCATTTTCCTGTTGAGCGATTTGGCGCTCAAAGTCCGGGATTTCGGTTGCGGCTGTGTATACGAGTTGCTCAGATTGGCGCACATCCAACATCGAGTTGATTCCGTGCTGCTCGAGAGTTTGCGTCAAGTGCAGAGAGTTACTGCGCGAACTCAACGTGCGCTTGGAAATTTCCAATTCGAGATCGAGCTGGCGAAGTTGAAAATAGGAGGTTGCCAGGTTGGCGACCAGAGTCGCCATGACTTCCCTTTGCGCCCATTGGTTGGCCAGAAGATTCGCGCGCGCCGCTTCCGTTGCGCGGCGGTATTTTCCCCAGAAGTCTAGATTCCAGGCTGCGGACGCGGCAACTTCTCCCTGCGTAATCTCGTAAGCAGGGATGGGCCCGAGTTTGGGACTCTGCAGGCTCGTGACATTGCCGCCTGCACTCACGGACGGGAGCTGGTCGGCGCGCGTGATTCCGAGCTGCGCCTGAGCCTGAAGGACTCGCGTCGCGGCGATGCGAACGTCATAGTTGTTCTTTAGAGCAGTGCGAATCAGCGCCTGAAGCTCGGGATCCTGAAACACGTCCCACCATTTTTCGTCACCCAAAGATCCGACAGACGAAGATTGCACTGGCGATCCCGCGGACGGCGGTCGAGGCTTTCCTTCGTCAAGCTGAGCCTTGGGGCGAGCCGAGGAGTCAGTCGTCGCGTCACGATATGTGATCGGAACATCGACGGTGGGACGCCTGTAGTTCGGCCCGACTGCACAACCGATCAACCCGGTCAGTGCGAGAAGTATGCCGAAAGAAAAGTAAGCTCTCTTAAGAAGATTCATGTGATTAATCTCCACTTCCTTCTTGCAGCGCGAAGTCTGGAATAGCCGGCCGTGCGGGCTTTCGCGTAGAGCGCAGGAACGGCACCTGATCCAGCACCTTTTCCTGGAATTCTTCCAGGTACAGATAGATGGCGGGAGTTACAAACAGAGTGATGAACTGCGAAACAATCAGGCCGCCCACCACCACGAGACCTAGGGGCCGGCGTGACGATCCGTCAGCCCCGTAACCCAGCGCAATGGGAAGCGCGCCAAGCAGAGCCGCTGCTGTCGTCATCATAATCGGCCGGAAGCGTTCCAGGCTCGCGTCGTGAATCGCCTGGTCGTCGGCAATTCCTTGGCGAACCCGCTGTTCCGCGAAGTCGACGATCATGATTCCGTTCTTCTTGACGATGCCCATCAGCATGAACATTCCGATGTAGGCATAGAGGGAAGCCTCTGCACCAAATAGCCAGAGCGTCAGCAATCCGCCGAGCAGCGCTACCGGCAATGAGGAGAGCACCGTGATTGGGTGCAGGTAGCTTTCATAAAGAATCGCGAGAATCACGTACATGACGAATACCGCGACGACCATGAGGATCGCCAAATCGGAAACCGTGTTCTGAAAAACCAGGGCCTCCCCTTGCAATGATCCTTGAATGCCGGGCGGAAGAAGTTGCTTCGCAGTTTGTTGCACGAACTGAGTTGCCGGGCCTATCGCGTATCCGGGTTTCAGGTTAAAAAACATAGTGACGCTGGTGAATTGATTGATGTGGTTGACCGCTTGCGGCCCGATGACGGGATGCGAACTGGTGACCGCATTGAGCGGAACCATACGCTGACCGTCGTCACTCTTGATGTAGAGCTTGCTCAAGTCTTCCGGAGCGGAGCGTTGATCATCGGCGACTTCCAGAATTACCTGGTATTGATCCGTCGCCTTCTTAATCAGGTAGCTATAGTTCTCCGAATAGGCATCGTGCAGAAGGGTCAGAATACGGGTCTCCGACACTCCATAAAGCTTTGCCTGGTCGCGCAGAATATCGACCTGCAAGTTCGGGGTGTGGTTGTAGAGATCCGAATTCACAAAAAGGAATCCGGGATACTCGTGCATTTTCGCCATCATCTTTCCCGCGGTTGCGTAGACTTCGTTGGGATCAATGCCGGAAAGAGCGAAGGCAAATTGGCCCTGTGCGTTAGCGGTCGCGCCAGTGCTGATTTCGAGCGCTGGATTCGGTTGCAGGAACGCCACAACGCCAGGAATCGTGCCGGCAATTCCTCCCATTAACTGGCCGGCCACCTGATCGATCGGAGCCCGTTCCTTGGGATCTTTGAGAAACGCGATCAGGAATGCCTGATTCGAACCGATATAACCCGCATATCCGCTCATTGTGAAGGTGCTGCGCACGGCAGGATTCGCCTTCATGATTTTTTCCGCCTGCGTCTGGTAGGCGCGCATCTGGCTAGGCGAGGTTCCCTCCTGCGCCACTAGTGGCCTGTCGCAAAGTAACCATTACTAGTTGTTATGCTTCTAAGTTGGTATGGCGACAGACAGCGAAGTGTCCCTCACCAGCAACCAACGGTCGGAACTCAGCAGCATTGCTCAATCGCGTACCCTGCCGGCCGGCTACGTCTTTCGCGCCAAGCTCATCTTGATGCTGGCAGCAGGAGCTTCCTTCAACACCATTAAGCACAGGCTGCAGACCAGTGCTCCCACGATCATCCGCTGGAAGCAGCGCTTCCTCGAGTCCGGGCTCGACGGGCTCGATACCTATCATCCCGGCCAGAAGGCTACGGTTCTGACTCCGGCTTTGCGGGCGCGGATTCTGTCGGCCACCCGCAAGAAACCCAGCGACGGTTCCACCCATTGGAGTTGCCGCAAACTGGCGACCGCGCTGGGTGTCAGCAAAGACGTGGTGCATCGGGTCTGGAAAGAAGCCGGTCTCAAACCCCACCGCTTGGAGCGTTACTTGGCCAGCGACGATCCGGAGTTCGAAAGCAAAGCGGCCGACATTATCGGCCTGTATCTGCGGCCTCCGCAACATGCCGCCGTGTTCTGCGTCGATGAGAAAACCGCCATTCAAGCCCTGGATCGGCTCGATCCCGTGCTGCCGCTTTCGCCGGGACGAGCCGAGCGTCACGGCTTCGAGTACTTTCGGCATGGAACGCTTTCTCTGTATGCCGCGCTGGACACCAAGACCGGCCGCGTGCACGGAAGAACCACGGCCCGCCATACCAGTCGCGACTTCGTTGCCTTCCTCGCAGAAGTGGTATCGCTGTGTTCGCCTCGGCAGCAGATTCATATCATCCTCGACAACCTCTCCGCCCACAAAACCCAGCTCGTTCGCGACTTCCTGCAACAGCATCCTCGCGTGCAGCTTCACTTCACCCCTACGTATTCCTCTTGGCTCAACCAAGTCGAGCTCTGGTTCGCCAAGATCGAACGTGAGGTCATTGCCCGCGGCATCTTCACCTCGGTACCTGACCTGGCTCGCAAACTCCGTCGTTACATCAACGCCTACTCTGCCAACGCTCGCCCGATCCAGTGGAAATACTCCGACCCTTCTCGGCGCCTACGTACTAACGAATTCACTGCGACAGGCCACTAGTACGCCGCGGATGAAGGAACTGTCGCCGACGGGAAGGAATGCCTTCGGGACGATGTAAAACAGGTATGCCGTGCCTGCGAGGCAGACCACCCAGGTCACCGCCGAAATCCAGCGATTGCGCAGAAAGAACCAGAGGTAGCGTCCATAAACGTCGAGCACCCGGCGCTCGAATGCGCCGAAGACCCGCTCCATCCAGGTTTTCTTCGCTCCCTCTCCGCGATTGCTCAGCAGCCGAGAAGTCATTAATGGCGTGAGGGTCAGCGAAACAATTCCGCTGGCCAGAATTGAGATGACGATGGTGATGGAGAATTCACGGAAGATACGTCCCATCAAACCGCTCATGAACACGAGAGGAATGAACACCGCAGCCAGCGAGAGCGTCATGGCGAAAATTGTGAAGCTGATCTCTTTGGCCGATTCCACAGATGCATCGAATGCACTTTTTCCTTCTTCCATCAATCGAACTGTGTTCTCGAGAAAGACGATGGCATCATCGACGAGAAAGCCGATTGCCAGCGTCAACGCCATGAGCGACAGATTGTCGAGGCTGTAGCCCAGAATCTTCATGGCAATGAACGTGAGCAGCAATGACAACGGCAACGCCACGGCGGGAATCAGCGTGTCGGTCGCGCGTCCCAGGAAAATAAAGATCACCATGACTACTAGGCCGAATGCGATGTAGAGCGTCGTCTGGACGTCTTTGATTCCGCTGACGATGGTTAGCGAACGGTCGTAGGCCGGGACGATCACAACCGAGCCGGGAAGTTGAGACTGAATGGTGGGCAGTAGGTCGCGGACGGCCTTCGCGACCTCCACTGCGTTCACGCCTGCCCGACGAAATACACCGACAACAACGGTTGCGCCAGGCTGCGGGTAGCCGCGCACCCAGAAGCGCATGTCGATGCGTTCGTTCTGCAAGCCATCTCTGGATGACGCGACGTCCTTCAGATAAACCGGCGCACCGTTGCTTTGTCCGACGATGAGGCCGTCGTATTGGTCAGCGGTCAGGAGTTGTCCCTGAGGCTGCAACAGGAAAGTCCGATGCGGGCCGTTGAACTGCCCGGCGCCGGTGTAGGCAGTGCCGTTCTTGATGGCATTGGTCAGATCTTCGAGAGTGATGTTGCGGACGGCCATCTTCGAAGGATCGGCTTTAATTCGCACTGCCGACTGAGTGCCGTATATCGCAACCTGACTGACCCCAGGCAAAATGCTGATGCGCTCGCCAACCTGCGTATTTGCGTAGTCGTAAAGTTGGCCCTCAGTGACGGTGTCGCTGACCATCGCGATATACATGATCGGCTGATCGTTTGGGTTCGTTTTCGTAAAAGTGGGCGGGCTCGGCAAATCGACGGGAAGCTGTCCCTGCGCCCGTGTGATGGCCGCTTGCACGTCAGTGGCAGCACCGTCGAGGCTCTTCGAGAGATCAAATTGCAGCACGAAGCTGGAGAATCCCTGACCGTTGTTCGACGTCACCAGCTCCAAGCCCGGAATCTGCATGAACTGGCGCTCCAGCGGCGTAGCGAAATTGTTCGCCATCGTCTCAGGAGTTGCTCCCGGATAACTGACCTGCACCTGAATCACGGGATAGTCGATTGCCGGAAGATCGCTGACCGGAAGGCGAAAATAGGCTGCCACGCCAAACAGAATCACGGACACGGTCAGCGCCACCGTCATGACGGGGCGACGAATAAAGAGTTCTGAGAGGTTCACGACTGCCCTCCTGCATTCTGGGTTGTCTTGCTACTGGCATTCGAAGCGGGCGCTGAAGAAGAGCCGCCATCGACCCGGACCTTGCCACCTGGTCGAACTAGCATCTGGCCTGCTAGCACGACGCGCTCATTGGCAGCGACTCCTTCCGTCACCACAACCTGATCGCCCTGGCGCTGGCCGAGTTTCACCGGGCGGAGTTCGGCAGTGTCATCCGATTTCACAACGTAAACGAAAGGCCCCCGCTGGCTGATCTGCGCGGCCTGATTCGGAATCAGCACGGCTCCCTTCTCGGTGGACAGAACGAGTTTCACATCCACAAATTGGCCCGGCCAGAAATGGTGATCAGAATTGCTAATGGTTGCGCGGAGGTTCACCGTGCCCGTACCGTTTTGCACGGCGTTATCGAGGAATTCGACGCGACCACTTCTGGCTGCTTTTTCGGTGTCCGAAGGCAGGCAAACCGCAGCTTTCAACGTTCCGCGGGACATCTGCTTCTGAACCGCCGGCAGATCACCCTCGGTGATGGTGAAATTCGCGTATATGGGATCGAGGTGCTGGATCGACAGCAGCGAAGTCGTGTTCGGCTGTACGACGTTCCCTACATCGACGAGACGGGCGCCGGCTCGGCCATCAATGGGGGAATGAATGTAGCAGTACTCGAGGTTGATCTTCGCGGTTTCGAGGGCGGCTTCAGCAGACTCGACCTGTGCCTGATCAACGTCGACCGTGTTCTTTTTCGTGTCGTAATCCTGCTGTGAGATGGCCTTCTCCCCGATCACTTGTTGGTCGCGGAGGAACTGGATGTTGGCAAGATCGAGTGCCAGTTTTGCCTGTGCCAGGGCTGCTTGCGCGGAATCGACCTGGGCCTTGTAGGGGCGCGGATCGATGACAAACAGCAGCTGCCCACGTCTGAGGTTTTCGCCGTCTTGAAAGTGCCGCTCGACGATCCGGCCACTGACCTGTGGCGTCACCGTGACGGCCTCGAAGGCTGCGTTTCTTCCGATTTCGTCGAGGTACCGGGGCACGTCCTGCGTGGTTGCCGGAACCGCGGTCACTAGGGGCGGCGGCATTGCGGGCGCTGCTGCGTGAACGTTGCCTCGGCTGCAGGCCGCCGCCGCCAACAACACCGCCGCCACGAGGGCGAATTTTGCATTATGAAAGAAAACGTCAATCCTTAGCATCGTCATTGCCTTCCTTTATTCCTGAAATAGTGTTGTGCTTATGCAGAAGCAGCGAGGCTGGGCGCAGCCGTCCACTGCGGCGCAGATTCAGGGTTGTCTCGTCGCACCTTTTGGTTCGAGCCGATGCTCACCAGCTTGCGCCGAAGATCGGCGGATTTTCCTAGTCGCTCGAGAGCCAGGGTTCGCGCTGCCGTCACGTCGCCGCGGGGGCAACCAAGAAGAAGCGAGCATTCCTGATCGGAATAGCGTTCTAGTACTGACATCACGAATGCGAAGCGTTCGAATGCCGGCAGATCAGTAATCCCGGCAAATTCGGCGCGCTGTGTTAGTGCATTGCCAGCACTGGGGACTGGCGTCGTGTGTGCACCGTCATCTGCTTTTCGCGGGCGGATCATCCGAATTGCATTCTGAACAATCGCCCGTCGCGCCCATGACTCCGCCCATTCTTTGAAAACCTGGCTCCCCTCTTGAGCGATGTGAAGGCCGCCCACAAAGCATTGTTCGGCTATCGTGCGATCGCCGGCCAATAAGAACGACAACAGATACAAGCGGTTCATGTCCTTCTCGAATATTCGGCAGAATTCGCTCCTCGTCGCGTATAGTGCCGGTACCGGGTCCGTGAGTTTTCTTCTACCGAACATTTTTCCTCCCACTTTTCCTTGAGATAGTCGTTTCAAACTCCGCGCAAATTCGACAAACAAACTCCGTCACGGGATACACCGGCACCTTCGAGCCAACTGTTTCAAGACATGCTTCGTGAGCACGCCTCTGCAAGAAAACTTCGCGCCGTCCCTCATCAACTTGATTAACGTGGTCTCGCCATCCGCGCCAATGTGTGTCACGTTCGTCAGATCAACTATTAACTTGCGGCCTTGAAGGTGTTCCCCGGCCGTCGTCCATGCGCTCTCAACCTCTGCGGTCCAGGGACGAACCAACCTGCCTTCCAGCATCAGCCTTCGCTGGCTGCGCTCTTCAACGATGGAGATCTTGAACATTGGTCATTCGCCGTACGCTTTGGGTTATTGCAACGGGCGGACCAAACCCAGATCGCTTACGCGACTCGCCTAACTCACTGAAATTGAGGGGTAAGAGATATGACTGCGGGAAGCCAGTGTCGAGAAGTGTCGATGCCCGCTTCGACAATTGACTTCGACAATTGAAGAGGGGCGCGAGCGCCAATCAGTCTGAGATCGCTCGAAGGAAAGACATCACACAATTTCGCAGGCTAAGCAATGCTGCGTGGCTCGATTCCGAGCTTCTTCATACGCGAGATGAGCGTGGTTCGCTTGATGCCCATCCGCGCGGCTGCCCCTTGTGGACCGGCAACTCGACCGTTGGTCTCCTTGAGGATGCGCGTGATCTCTTCGCGATCATGGACCTCTCGTGAGGCAGGAATGGACAGGGCTTTTCCGTTAGTTCCGATCTCTCCCAGGGGCAAGTTCAGGGCAGAAGTATGCGTCAAGATCACCGAGCGCTCGATGAAGTTCTCCAATTCGCGGATATTTCCCGGCCAGTGCCAAGCCGCAAGCTTCTTCATCGCGACCGTGGGAATGGAGTCGATTTGTTTTTCCATGCGGCGGCTGTACTTCTGGGTAAAGTAACGAACGAGTAATGGAATGTCCTCCGGGCGCTCCCGCAGCGGAGGGATGCGAATGGGAAAAACATTGAGCCGGTAGTACAAGTCTTCGCGAAACTCACGCCTTGCAATCATCTTTTCCAAGTCACGGTTCGTAGCTGCCACGAGTCGCACATCCACTTTCTTTGTGCGGGTGCTGCCGAGCCGTTCGAATTCCCGCTCCTGCAGAGCACGCAGCAGTTTTGGCTGGATCTCGATCGGGATGTCACCCACCTCGTCCAGAAACAATGATCCTTGATCTGCTAGCTCCAGGCGGCCGACCTTCTGCGATATCGCGCCGGTGAAGGCACCACGTTCGTGCCCAAAAAGCTCGCTTTCCAACAAGCCGGTGGGAATGGCTGCACAGTTGAGCTTCACGAAGGTTCTATCTTTGCGTTTACTGCGGTCATGGAGGGCCCGAGCAATCAACTCCTTTCCCGTCCCTGTTTCTCCTAACAGCAATACCGTCGAATCGCTCGGAGCTACGGTCTCGACCAGACTCAGAACATGCCGAAGAGCTGAGCTTTGACCAACGATTCCCACGATCCCTTCAAAGTCCATTTCCCCGCGGATCTCATCTTCCAGATACAGCTTCTCCTGGGCCAGTCGGTCCGTCAGTTCCGCGATTTTGCCATAGGCCAGCGCATTCTCCACCGCGATCGCCACCTGATTTGCCACTTGAATCAAGAAGGAGACCTCGTCTCTGTGGAATGCATTCTCGTCGCGTTTCGCGACGGCCAGCACCCCCAGCATTCGGCTCTTGCTGATTAAGGGTACGTCGCAGAACGAATGCAAGCCCTCCCCGATGGCCTTGGCATACATCTCCTGGGAAATCTCCGCGAGGTCAAGACGGTTCACAACGATCGGCTTGCCGCTCTTGAACGAATCTCCGGGCATCGAGCCCTCGATGGTGACGAGCCCTCCTTCGGCGAAAATTCCGCGGCTTTCGGGAAAGTCGAGTGCGTGTACGCGCAGGTGCGTACCCTCAGACTCTGCCAACATAATAGCCGCAGCGTCGCAATGCATAACACGGCGGACACTTGCAGACGCAGCCACGAGGAGATCGTGAAACTCCAGATTGGACACCACCTGATTCGACAGATCGAGAATCAACTGCAAGCGATCTTGCGCCCGCTGGGATATGTAGAGGTTCACGGCGGCATCAATGGCCAAACCAATCTGTTCTGCGGCAAGACCAAGAAAACGAACCTCATCCTCATCGTAGCCATTCGGATAAGACCGACCTAAACTCAGCACACCCAATCGGCGTGCTCCTCGAACCAAGGGAAGCGTGCAAGTTGAAGCAATACCGTGGTTGCCAAGGAAAAGCCCGTAGGTCCGAAACCGCGCCTCTTGGCTCCACTCATGAATGACCAGCGGCGATCCCGTTTCTTGAACCCAGGGAATAGGAGAATGTTCGGAAGACAGATCGTCAAGCGATGCCGACTGCACTCTCTTGCCATTCGCTTCCAACAACGACCAGCACGTGCGGCTGGTCTCCTTGTCGAAGGTTGCTACATGTATGAAATCAAAAGCGGTGACTTCCTTCAGTCTTTCGAGCAGCGCAGTGGAAGCACAGTCGCAGTCATCGGATGTGGCGATCGCGTGGGCTGCGCGCAGCAACGCGACATAGCGTTGCTCTTCTACCATTGGATAAGCTGACGTCGAAGTAACCATGGACTCGCCCGTCCTCGCTCGTAGTGAGTTGGTCCGAGTGGCGCAGTTTTCTACTCTCTTCACCCTTCCGTGGGGAAGACTACCGTATGCCCAATGTGATGCAGGGGCACTGTCGAAAGGTTCTGAAAGTGTCGGAGCAATCGACATCTGTCGAAAAGTTCGTCGAAGGGGCTCGACAATGGTGCCCCGCGCGTTGTGCGTGCAGTCCTTAAAGCTACGTCCTATCAGCAGCTAACAGGCAGTCCCCAACGAATCGGGACTTTGGCACCCCGGGTGCGTGTGCTCGTGACGAATGCGAGCCCTCAGCGAACTTGATCATTGCGACGTGCAGGCTCGGAATACTTTGTCAAGGAGAATAGTATGACTATAAAAGAGAATACCGTCCCCTTCGTGAAAACCGCACCACCGGAATGGCTACTAGCTTTCTGGAAAGAAATCGATGACAAGACCTTCGGCAAGGGCTTTGACTGCTTTGCGGAAGATGCAGTTTGCAATCTCGGCGTTGCCGATTGGCATGGACGCGAAGCGATTCGCGAGAACCTGAAAGCATTCATTGACACGGGCTTTACCGCGCATCACGATGTGGTGGAGTATTGGGATGGCGGGCTGCTCAAGGTCTTTCGGGGAATCGTGACTATGAGACCAGACGACCCCAGCAAGAGCACCGTGAAACCTTCCATGGCTCACTTCTTCTACATGGACAAGAACGACCCAACCAAGGTTGGCCGCTGGATCGGAGCGGTAGGGCCTGTCGCGTTTTAAATCTGCCGCACCGTGAGCGAACCTCTCCGTGGCTGGGCCCTTGCAAGTGACGCTCCTCAAGAATCGTCCAGGCATCGTCATAGACGCTATGCCTGAAAATTAATTCGATGTGTCAACTCAGGAGGTCCAACCGGCTGAAACCTGCCCGCCCCGAAAGAACGCAACTTTTGGCGTCTGCTCGCTCGCCACCGCGAAGGTACGGCGGAAAAGAAAATCCCGGACGGTTATACCGATCTCGAGATCGAGGAAGTTCGCGAAGCACTGCGCTACGCGGCTGAGGCGGATTGCCCGGGCGATTTGTGCGCATTGTGCGAATAGGATCGCGCTGTAAAGTGTCGAACGCGTACGTCACTTGGCTCCTCGTATGCATCGATCGAGGAGAGAGCGAGGGGTTGGAACGCCTCACTTGATTTAAACTGCCTTTGAGGTGGTTCTGCCAAGAGTTCTGGAGGTCGTGAGGAGAAGGCGGTTGAACCCAAATAAAGATGCGCTTTGGTACAAGGACGCGATCATATATCAAGTTCATGTCCGCGCATTCCACGACAGCAACGGCGACGGGATTGGTGATTTCCGCGGGCTCGAACAAAAGCTCGATTACCTCCAGGAGTTGGGGATCAGCGCGATCTGGCTCATGCCATTCTTCCCATCGCCCCTGCGTGATGACGGCTATGACATCGCGGATTACCATTCGGTCCACCCCAGCTACGGGACGCTGGAGGATTTCCGCAAGGTTCTCGACTCGGCTCATCGGCGCGGGATCCGGGTCATCATCGAAATGGTGTTGAACCACACCTCCGATCAACACCCATGGTTTCAGGAGGCGCGAAGTGCGCATTACAGTCCCCGCCGCGACTGGTACGTTTGGGCGGACACTGACACCCGGTATAAGGACACCCGAATCATCTTTCTCGATACCGAGAAGTCAAACTGGGCATGGGATCCAACCTCGAAATCCTTTTATTGGCATCGCTTTTTCAATCACCAGCCTGATCTCAACTATGACAATCCGGCAGTGCGGGAGCAGATGTGGAGTGTGATGAAGTTCTGGCTGGAAATGGGCGTGGACGGCTTCCGCCTGGACGCTGTGCCATATCTGGTCGAACGCGAGGGAACAAATTGTGAGAACTTGCCGGAGACCCACCAGATTCTCAAGGACCTTCGGCGAAGACTGGATGAGCACTTCCCCGGAAGAATGCTGTTAGCGGAAGCCAACCAGTGGCCTGCGGACCTGCGTCCATATTTCGGAAACTCCGATGAATTTCATATGGCGTTTCATTTTCCGCTGATGCCCCGAATGTTCATGGGGCTTAAGCTCGAGGATCGTAAGCCGATCACAGAAATCCTGCAGCAAACTCCGGAGATACCTCCATCCTGCCAGTGGTCACTCTTCTTGCGTAATCACGACGAGTTAACCCTGGAAATGGTCATCGACATTGAACGCGACTACATGTACGACATGTACGCTCAGGACAAAACAATGCGGCTGAACCTCGGAATTCGGAGGAGACTCGCTCCATTATTGAATAATGACCGCAGGCGGATCGAGTTGATGAACGCCATGCTGATGTCGCTGCCAGGCACCCCGATCATCTATTACGGAGATGAAATTGGAATGGGCGACAACATCAGCCTCGGCGACCGCAACGGAGTTAGAACACCCATGCAGTGGAGTGGAGGATGGAACGCTGGTTTTTCAACCGCGGAACCGGAAAGGCTATATGCTCCGATTATTCATGATCCGGTATACGGGTATCCCGCCGTAAATGTCGCATCTCAAAAAGAGAGTGAACATTCTCTCTTTCATTGGATGCGGCGCATCATAGCAGTCCGGAAATCCAGTGCAGTGTTCGGCCGGGGGGCGATCGAATTTCTTTATCCAGCGAATCATAGAATACTGGCATACCTGCGCCGGCTGGGAAACGAGACCGTCTTGATCGTCAACAATCTTTCGAGCGCAGCGCAAGCTGTCGAACTGGATTTACGCCGATACAAGGGAAATATTCTGATTGAGATGTTCGGCAATAATCTTTTTCCCCGCGTGGGCGACCTGCCGTATCTGTTGACGCTGGGGCCTTATCAGTCTTACTGGTTTCGACTGCGACGAGTCTAGGCGAGCGCGAACATTGAACCAACAGCGAATGCCGTAGATTCCGCAAACCTACATGGAAGTCTGAAGTGGAAGACGGAAATTTTCTCACCGATGATTTTTTCCGCCAGCTCATCAATGTTGGCGAGGTGGATATTCTTGTCGGCCTGCCTACTCATAACAATGCCAAGACCGTGGGTTCCATTGTCCACACGGTCCGAAGCGGTATTCTGCGCACTTTCCCACGGGAGCGAGTCGTCATCATCAATGCCGATGGAGGATCCCGCGACGGGACTCCCGAACTGATCACTGGCGTTTCCATCGATGATGTGCGTCGGGGCTCCAGTGTCTACGCGCTCCGCACGCTGCACGCGATAAGCACAAATTATGCCAGCACCCCGCAGAGCGGAGTTGCCTTGCGGACGATTCTGGCGGCGGCCGAGCTCCTCCGAGCCAAGGCGTGTGTCGTGATCTCCCCCGAATCCGAAAACATCACCCCTGAATGGGTTTCCAACCTTCTCCGGCCCGTATATTACGACGGCTTCGATCTGGTCTCCCCCACCTATCGCCGCCACAAGTTTGATGGGCTATTGATGACGAACCTGTTGTACCCGATGGTTCGCGCCCTCTATGGCGTAAGGGTCCGTGAAGCCTACATGCCGGAGTTCGGATTCTCTGGTCGTCTCGGTAGCCAATTTCTTGGCCAGAATGGGTGGAATGATGGAAGTGCCGAAGACGGGACCGAACTCCGCATGACCCTGGCCGCCGTCACTGGCGGATTCCGCATCTGCCAGTCCTTCTTAGGAAAGAAGAATCCGGTTGAACGGCGCGCCGCTGAACTGGTCCCTACCTTGCGGCATTCCGTCGGTGTGCTGTTCTCCGCGTTGGAGTCCGACTTCAACGTGTGGAGCACAGTCTCTGGTTCTCAGGATGTACTTACCATGGGGACGGATCCGGAGCCAGTCCTGGATCCTTTGCGGGTGAATCGGAAACGCCTGCGGAATATGTTCGTCAACGGAGTATCGGAATTGCAAACCGTTTTTCAGTCGATTCTGTCTCCTTCCACTCTGGCGGAGCTGACGCGAATTGCCGGACTGGGCGAAGAGCAGTTTCGATATCCTGCGGAATTATGGGTCAGGACGGTCTATGAGTTTGCCGCGGCTTATCGGAAGTCAGTGATCAGCCGGGATCATATTATTCAGGCACTCGCGCCGCTGTTTCGCGGGCGAGTCTTCACGTTTGTCGTCGAGAACCGAAATGCATCCGGAAATGATGTCGCCAACAACATCGAAGGCTTATGCCTTGAGTTCGAGCGTATGAAGCCGTATCTGCTCGAGATGTGGAAATCGAAAGAGTGAGGCTACTATGCGAGAAATGATTATCAGCGAGCTGACTCAGGCGATTCAGGATCTCGCCAGAGGTTTTGCCCACTACCTACCTCGTCTCATCGTAATGCTGATCCTCGCATTTGTGGGGTGGCTGATCGCATACTTGGTCAAAGTAATTCTGCGCAGCATTCTTCGCCTGATCAAGTTTGACCGGCTGTCGGAGAATGCAGGTGCCTCCCAACTGCTTAGCAAGGCCGCGCTTCCTTCGGCGACGGAAATGTTGAGCCGCTTCGCCTTCTGGGTCACCTGGCTCGGCTTCTTTCTGCTGGGAGTGAGCGTGTTAGGAATCCTGGGGCTGCAGGAGCAGATTGCGAGATTCTTTCTGTTCCTGCCGCGCCTATTCGCTGCCGTGTTGATCCTGTTTTTCGGGATGCTGGCGGCCGGATTTTCCGCTCGCGCTACTCTACTGGCAGCAGTGAATGCGAGTGTTCCTTCCCCTCGTCTTCTGAGTCTCGCCGTGCGCAGCATCATTTTGGTTTTTGTGTTGTCTATCGTTTTTGAGGAGCTGGGCTTGGCGGAACAGACCATGGTGGTCGCCTTCGGAATTGCTTTCGGATCCCTGATGCTTGGTTTGGCCATCGCATTTGGATTTGGCGGCAGGGATCTGGCACGGCGCTTCTTGGAAGAGAAATTCGTTCGTAACAAAAAAGAGCAGGACGAAGATGAACTTTCGCCACTCTAGAACATTGTTTTCCTTCGGTCGCGCGGGACGAGCGTTCTACGGAAGACAAGCGGCAGAGGTCTTAGCGGTCGTACAGAAGGGTTAGATCTCGTAATTTTTCACGAACATCGTTCGTGAGGCTATTCGTTTTGAAGCGCCACCTCCAGTTTCCGCTTATAGTACCCGGCAAATTCATTCGGGCTTCACTGCCCAGACCTAATACGTCCTGCAAGGGAATGATGGCCGTGTTCGCGACAGAGGCGAGGACGGCACGAATGAGTACCCAATTGATCTCTTCATTTTGAAATCCCATATACTTGCGCGTGAAATCGTGTTCCTCGCAAATATCCTCTTCGGTACGAGTGCTTTCGCCCACCCCTGAACTCGTCCACCATCCCACAGTCGTGTCGTTGTCGTGTCCGCCTGTGTAGGCGACCAGTTCACGAGCATAATTGTGCGGGCGGAAACTGGGACCTTGCGGATCTTTTCCGAAGGCAAACTGCAGAAGGCTCATTCCTGGGAAACCAAAACTTTTGCGTAGAGCTTCTACTCCCGGAGTAATTACACCGAGATTTTCGGCCACAAAAGGTAATTCTTTCAATTCAGCTTGCAAAACTCTGAAAAGCTCTGCACCCGGGCCCTCTACCCACTTCCCTTCAGCAGCCGTTGAAGCCGAAGCGGGAACCTCCCAATAAGCTTCGAAACCGCGAAAGTGGTCCAGCCTCACAAAATCGAACATTCCAAGAGACGCTCGGCAGCGATCAATCCACCAACGGTGACCGGAAGAGGCAGAAACATCCCACCGATAAAGAGGGTTGCCCCAAAGTTGACCCGTGGCGCTGAAATAATCGGGCGGAACGCCCGCAACGGCAGTCGGCCACCCGCGTTCATCGAGGCGAAACAACCCCGGATGAGCCCAGACATCAGCGCTGTCGTGAGCGACATAGATCGGGATGTCGCCCATGACGCTGATGTCGTGACGACGACAGCGGTCTCTTACCTTCTCCCATTGGCGAAAGAATTCGAACTGGGCAAACCGGTGAAAGTCCAACTCAGACGACAATTTGTTGCGCCATTCCTTCAGAACCGCGGGATCGCGTCGACATAATCCAGCGTCCCAATGGACCCAGGCCACATCATTGTGGGCTTTCTTGCATGCCATGAAGAGCGCATAGTCCTCCAGCCATTCTCTACTCTCCCGGCAAAAAGTATCGAAGGCCCGACTTTCGGCCTCTGTTCTGTCTGCAAAGAACGCGCGAGCAGCTTTGCGAAGGAGTTTCTGTTTGCAGTCGATTACTCGGTCGTACGCCACGTGCTCGTCCGGAAAATTCGGGGTATTGGAGAGATCCTGCGCCGACAGAAGTCCTTCCTCACGAAGAGCTCGCAGATTCATGAACAAGGGATTTCCGGCAAATGCAGAGAAGCATTGATAAGGAGAATCGCCGTATCCGGTTGGGTTCAGCGGCAAGACCTGCCAAATCTTCTGCCCTGACCCGGCTAGGAATTCGATGAACTCAAAAGCGGATTCCCCGAAATCGCCTATACCGTGGCCGCCTGGCAAAGACGTGACATGAAGAAGAATTCCACTGAGCCGGGGGAACATCACCCGATTAACGTAATGCTTCCAATGCAGCCACGCAATAGGAGCCCCCGCAGCCGCAAAATGAAAACCGTTTTACCCTCATAAGTTTGCGGGCTGACAGCTAACCGCTCGCGGAGATCACAGTCACCACAACGTGCAACAAACTCGTCCGTCTCAACTTCCTTGTTGCTACTACACCTCTTTGAGCACCCCGACGCAGCCAAGTCGTTTGTTGCTGCCGAAAAAACTGACCCCGGATTTGCCATGGCGTATTGGGGAGAGGCGATGACCTTCAATCATGGAGTCTGGAACCAGGTCGATGTAAGCGCCGGTCAGGCTGCAGTTGGCAAAATTCGGGGCAACTCCAGAAGAACGAGCCCGCCGTATTGCCGATCCGCGCGAACGGGCCTATATGAGCGCGGTGGAAATTCTTTACAGCGGCAAGTCCGACAAACGCGAGCGTGACGCGCAGTATGCAACGGCGATCGAGCAGTTGACCCAGGCTTATCCGACGGACGACAAGGCACAGCTTTTTTATGCTCTGGCGTTGCTGGGAAAGGGCGAGGGCGTACGCGATGTACCAACCTATTTGAAGGCTGCGGAAATCGCGAAGACCGTTTTTGCGACGGCGCTACGTAAAACACCGGTGCTCCTCGCGAGTCAGTGACTCGGCGCACTCGGTTCAGTGATCGGGATTGATGTTGGCCAAAAGTAATCCCGTCAACGTTTACGGCGCTTCCCTTTCCCTGCTAACATCATTGGTTTACCACTCAGCGCTCGAACAGACCTGATTACGCCTTCATACATTCAACGGAGGAAACATGGCAATCAAAGTTGGCATCAATGGCTTCGGAAGAATCGGCCGCAATGTCTTGCGCGCCTCTCTCAAGGACCCCAACCTGGATTTCGTCGCGGTCAACGATCTGACGGATCCGAAGACGCTGGCCCATCTTCTGAAGTATGACTCGGTTCTGGGCAACCTTCCGAACCAGGTTTCGGCTGGAACTGACAGCATCACCGTCGATGGCAAGACCATCAAGGTTTTCAAGGAGAAGGATCCGGCGGCGCTGCCTTGGGAATCCGTGGGCGCGCAAGTCGTGATCGAGTCGACTGGGCGCTTCACTGATGCCAATGACGCCAAGAAGCATATGCGCGGGCCGGTGAAGAAGGTCATCATCTCCGCTCCGGCAAAGAATGAAGACATCACGCTGGTGCTGGGCGTGAACCATGACAAGTATGACGGGTCGAAGCACCACGTGATTTCGAATGCTTCGTGCACCACGAATTGCCTGGCGCCGGTCGCCAAGGTGATTCAGGACGAATTCAAGATCGTCTGCGGCACCATGACGACCATTCACTCCTATACCAACGATCAGGTGATTCTCGATTTCCCGCATAAGGACCTTCGACGTGCCCGTGCGGCTGCGCTCAACATGATTCCGACTTCAACCGGTGCAGCCAAAGCCCTGAAACTGGTGATTCCGGAACTCGGCGGCAAAATCGACGGATTCTCCATGCGCGTACCGACGCCCAATGTTTCCGTGGTTGACTTCGTCGTCTGGGTTGAGAAGAAGACGACCAAGGAAGAAGTCAATGCGGCATTGAAGAAGGCATCCGAGTCGGGACCGCTAAAGGGATATCTGGGCTACGAAGAGCACGAACTGGTGTCGTCGGACTTCAAAGGCGATCCGCGTTCTTCGATCGTGGACGCGCCTTGCACCATGGTGGTCGGTGGTAACTGCGTGAAAGTGATCTCCTGGTATGACAACGAGTGGGGATACTCGAACCGCGTGCGCGACCTGATCAACTACATCGCAAGCAAGGGCCTGTAAGGCCGTAGCGGCGCTGTCCTGGCGGCGCTATTTCTGCATGTGGCGCGGGCGCCCTCGCCCGCGTGGCATCAGCACGAACAAGGGCTGCGCGGGCGAGGGCGCCCGCGCCACATATCATCGCCTCCTCAAGAAGGACGACCAGCCATGTCCAAGCTTTCTATTCGTGATCTTCCGCTTAATGGCAACCGAATCTTTATGCGTGTTGACTTCAACGTGCCGCTCGAAGACGGGCGCGTCATGGACGACACCCGTATTCGCGAGACTTTGCCCACGATCGAATACGCCCTGCGCCATGGCGCGCGCTTGATTTTGGCTTCGCACCTGGGACGGCCCAAGGGCAAGCCCAATCCCAAAATGAGTCTGAAGCCGGTCGCCGAGCGGCTGCGCATGCTGCTCGACAAAGAATTAGCACGCGGCGAAAACGTCGGCTTTTGTCCCGAGTGTGTTGGGCCTGAGGCCGAAGAAGTCGCGACCCAACTGGAAAAGGGCCAGACACTTCTGCTCGAAAACTTGCGCTTCCACGCCGAAGAGGAAGCGAATGACGAGAAATTCGCGCGCCAGCTGGCGAACCTGGCCGAGTACTACGTCAACGATGCTTTTGGTACGGCGCATCGCGCGCACGCTTCCACCGTTGGCATCACCAAGTTTGTGAATCAGTCCGCCGCTGGTTTGCTGATGGAGAAAGAACTGAAATATCTTGGCAAAGCACTGGAGCATCCCGAGGAGCCGTTTGTGGCGATTCTTGGCGGCGCGAAGGTCAGCGACAAGATCAATGTCATTCGCAATCTGATGGACAAAGTGCAGTCGCTGATTATCGGCGGAGGCATGGCGTACACGTTCCTGAAGGCGCAAGGGCAGGAGATCGGCAAATCGCTACTGGAAGCCGACAAGATTGACCTCGCCAAAGAGCTGCTGGCGGAAGCCAAGAAGCGGAAACTTCGATTTTTATTGCCAATCGATCACGTGGTCGCCTTGAAACCGGAAGCCAATGCCGTCATCCAGCAGATCGGCGAAGGCCAGCCGATTCCGGCTGACAAGATGGCGCTCGACATTGGACCGAACACGATTGAATTGTTCTCCGAGGAAATCTCGACGGCGCGAACCATTGTCTGGAACGGGCCCATGGGAGTGTTTGAAGTGCCGGGATTCTCGCGTGGAACGTTCAAGATTGCCCACGCGGTGGCGGACAACGGCGGGGCCATTTCGATTGTGGGCGGTGGCGATTCCGTCGCGGCCGTGCACGCCGCCGACGTAGCTGACAAAATCACGCACATCTCCACCGGAGGGGGCGCGTCGCTGGAATTCCTGGAGGGAAAGAAGCTTCCGGGAGTCGAAGCCCTGACGGACAAGAAGTAGGTCTATAGTCGATCCAGGGTGAGCCGGTCGGGTGCTCCCGCAAAATACTTTCGCAATGCTCGCTCAAAAATATCGCCGTCTTTCGAGACCTGGGCGAAGAGAGTCATTGATGACCTGAACTTTATGTCGTCAGGCGATCCGAAGATCTCAAAGGCGGAGCGACCCTCGACCAGGAGAGCTAGCCGCGTGCATTCCTTCAGTCGAGGTCCGAGGAGAGAATGCAGCAAATAGGCCTGAGCTTCTTCCCGAGAAGAGATTGCGTATTCGATCGAAATCGGGCTCCGTCCGAGACCTTTGATCTGAGGAAAGATGAACCACATCCAGTGGCCCATCTTCGTCCCGGCTCTGAGCTCTGAGAGTACCCGCTGGAAGACGGTAGCCTGAGCGAGCACGAAGCGTTCGAGATGGAATGGATCGATGGCACACATGGCATTCTGGAAAGAAGTTACCCAGTCACGAGTTTATTGCAATTGTGGACAATTTCGACGGCAAAGGTGTAGGACCGAATTCATCCGAAAGGCTGACTCATGAGAAAAAAAGTAATGGCCGCCAACTGGAAGATGTACAAGACCCCCGATGAGACCACTGCGTACTTTCGCGAGTTCTTGCCCCTCGTAGCGGGCCACGACCGCGATGAGATCGTGGTCTGCCCGCCATACACCGACGTGGCGGCCGCAGTGGAGGCGGCGCGGGATTCCAATGTCGCGATCGGCGTGCAGAATGTGCACTGGAAGGCGGACGGAGCTTATACGGGAGAGATCTCGGCGCCAATGCTGCTCAGTCTGGGCGTGACTCACGTCATCATCGGCCACTCGGAGCGGCGGCAGTATTTTGGCGAGACCGACGACACGGTGAACCTGCGCCTGAAGACAGCGTTGGAGTCGGGACTGACCCCGATCTGCTGCGTGGGCGAAGTGCTGCAGGAACGTGAGGCCGGACTTACCGACGACGTGCTACGCCGGCAGTGCGTGCGCGCGTTCCACGCGATTTCCGCCAAGAAGGCCGCCAAGTTGATCGTTGCTTATGAACCGGTCTGGGCGATCGGCACCGGCAAAACAGCGACTCCCGAACTCGCCGCCGAGGCGCATGCGGTGATTCGCACCGAGGCAACCGAAATCTTCGGCGAAGAGTTCGCCGCGCAGTTGCGCATTCTCTACGGCGGCTCGGTAAAGCCGGACAATGCTTCGGCACTCATGTCCCAGGAAGAGATAGACGGCGCGCTGGTCGGCGGAGCCTCGCTCGATCCGAAGTCGTTTTCCGCAATCGTGAAGTACTGAAGGATAGAGACAACGGTGCGAGTCTCTTTGTAGCGCCGCCGGCTCGGCGACTGTTGCGGCGGCCTCTCGCCGCATCCTAAGCTCAGGACTCGCATTGAATCGCCCGTTTTCTCTGCAAGTTCTCGGTACGAAAGAGCGCAGCATTTCAACTCCGTGATCCCCGTCACTGCAAGACATCCATCCGGCGAGTAGATTCTTCATCACACAGTCAAGTGCGTCGGCCCCTCAACCGTTTCGTGCCTTTCAACGAGGAGGTCTTATGCCGCTGTCCATGCTTCGGAAATTTCTCGACTCCCACCACGTTAAATACCTGGTCATTTCTCACTCGCTCGCCTATACCGCGCAAGGGGTTGCCGCTCTGACGCACGTGTCGGGGAAGACACTGGCCAAGACCGTAATCGTCAAAATTGATGGCATCCTGGCGATGGCGCTAGTCCCCGCACCGCTGCACGTAGACCTGGACCGGCTGCGAAGTCTGACGGGCGCACAGGTGGTCGAACTCGCTACCGAGTGGGAGTTCCAAGACGCGTTCCCCGATTGTGAAACGGGAGCGATGCCACCGTTCGGCAATCTCTACGACATGTCGGTGTATGCGGATGCAGGCTTTGCCGAAAATGAGGAAATCACTTTCACCGCGGGCACGCACCGCGAACTGGTCCGCATGAACTGGTATGACTTCGTGCGGCTGGTGAATCCGCTGGTTGACACGCTGACTCATCCTCGGACTGCAGTGCTCGCGGCCTAGCCGGGGTTGCGGCGGAAAGGACTGGAATCTAGATCCTACGGTGGGCCGGCGGCGCGTTCGATCGGGCCCGTCACATTTTTGTTCTTTATCGTTGACACTGTTTACAGAACCGACTAACGTGTTCGTGGCCATCCTAGCCTATGTCGTGGCACTTCCCGGTTCAATCTGCATTCCGACCCGGACGTTCGGAAAGTTCGAGACGGCCTATTAAATCATGCCCGTAACCGTTCGGGCGACCCTGGGGAAATTTCGTTCATGAAAAGACTATTCGTCCTGTTGGTGGGGTGTGTTCTTCTCTGTTTTTCCGCTTCGGCCTTGGCGCAAGTAAAGTTTGTGAAGCTCAAGAGTCCGATCCAATCGTGGTCAAATTACTCTCTTTCGAGCAACGGCAAAGTGATGGCGGCCAATATTGGTGGGGAGATTTTCCGCTGGACAGCAGCTGGAGGTTTCGTTGATCTGGGCGTGGGCGACACCTTCAACGAGTCGATTGGTATCTCGTCAGATGGCAACACGATTGTTACGGGCCACATGGGTTCGGACGGCAACACGGATCCCGCGAGGTGGCAACAGGCCACCGGTTGGGTGGACCTCGGCCATCCCGCCGAAGGCTGTGTCATTGGCGGCAATTGGGGCGATGCCTGGAGCGTCAATAGCGACGGCTCGATTGTGGTTGGGTTGTCGTGGTACTGTCCCGGCGCTGAAGGTTTCCAATGGACCAAGGAAGGTGGAATCGTGGGCCTAGGACATCCGACCAACGCCAGCAGCCGTGCCACCACAATTTCTGCGGACGGATCTACCATCGTGGGTTTTTACGAAGATCCGGTTCAGGGATTCCGCCGACCCGTGCGCTGGATTTCGGGTAGCACCGATATTTTCTTAGGGGACATAGCCGGTGAAGCGATCGGCGTCAGTTCCGACGGCTCGCAGATTGCGGGTCAAGCGGCAGACAGCACAGGAAACGGGCGCGCATTTTATTACACCGATGCGGGAGGCTTAGTATCGCTGGGCGTTCTGAGCGGGAACAAGACCGACCAAAGTGTAGCGGTCGGCGTGTCGGACAACGGTATCGTCATCGGCGCGAGCATCAATTCCTTCACTTGGGCGAGCCAACCGTTTCTCTGGAGTTCGAAGATGGGATTGCACAAGCTACAAGCAACTCTCGCGCGCAACGGTGCGGTTATTCCTACCGGTGTCACGCTCACGAATGTGCTGGCGATTTCCGCCGATGGCTCGACCATCGTGGGAATTTGGCAGGACGCAAGCTTCAACCAAGGCCCATGGATCGCAATCGTGGGCGGCAAAGGCTTGAAGTAAATATTTTGCAGGCTGGAGTTAAGGGCGGGCTCGGGGCCCGCCTTTTTCTTTTGAGGGAATCAACTCGAGCCTAACGCTTTCGAGCGACGGCCGTGACGTATGCATCGGCGACGAAATACCTAGTCGCCGCCACCCGCGCGGCGATGTGGAGCGCGATATCCCAGCTGCATAGAGATATGCCGCGCCGCATCTTTCAAGGCTTCCAGAATGCGAGGCATGGTTTGCGAGTCAACCTGGTTGGTGGTTCCGCTTAGACCTAAGCTCGCTTCGATCGCTCCCTGCTGATTGAAGACCGGAGCACCCACACACCGCGCGCCCAGATTATTTTCCTCATCATCGACGGCGTAGCCTTGCGTGCGCACCTTCTCCAACTCCTTAAGAAGCCGTGGCAGCGTGGTGATCGTCTTCGGAGTCCGCTTCTCCATCGAGCGCTCAGAAACAATTTTCTCCAGCCGCTCCTCCGGAATGAATGCCACCAGTGCCTTGCCTACGCTGGTAGCGTGAACCCGCATCCGGCGGCCGACCCAGGTGTCCATGCGGATGAATCCCGGCGGCTCGACCTTTTCGATATAGACAGCTTCCGGCCCGTCGAGAATGGCGAGATGGCAGGTCAGGCTGGTCTTTTCAACGAGGTGTCGCATGATCGGGAGCGCTACCTCACGCACATCGATGCCGCTCAACGCGCCGCGGCTGAGGCTCAGAATCTTCAGTCCGACTCGATATTTGCTATTGCCCGCGTCCCGATTCAGGTAGCCCTGCTTCTCCAGCGTGCGCAGGATGTAGCTGGCCGAACTCTTTGGAATCTGAAGCTTACGGCTGATCTCGGCATTGCTGAGGCCTTCCGGCTCCTGAGCAACGATCTCAAGCATGGCGAGGGCGCGCTCGACCGCAACCGAAGATTCGTCTTTGGAGGGGATCGCCAAATCGTTATGGTAGCAAAACCTTACATGGACAACAAAATGAATGTACGTTCGGTATATTGAACAATGCTCTTGACCGCGATTTCCTGTCATCGTACGATCCGCCAGTATTACGAATTGCTGTTCAGTATGCTGAACACGGAAAGGGCCTTTCGCACATGACGCCAACTGCAACCACCTCGGTCGATACGGACAATCTGGTGAACCCCGTCGGCAGCACGCCTGCCGGGTTTGATCCGGACCGCGATCTTCCCGCAGGCTTCATGGAATTCTTTTTACCTCTCCACGAGACCTTCACCCCGCGCCAGCAGGAACTGGCATTGAAGCGGGTTGAAGTCCTACAGCGATCACTCGAAGGTGACAAGCCCAAACATCAGTTCCCTTCCGACACGGTGCGCAACGGCTGGCGGATCACGCTGCCCGAGTGGTGCCAGGACCAGCGCAATCAGATGACGGGTCCGGCCGACGACGCCGAACTGTGCGTCAAGATGCTGAACTCGGGGGCCCCGGGCGTGATGCTTGATCTGGAGGACTCCTGCGTCAACGAGTGGACGCATCACGAGACCGGGGTGGCCAACATTCTGGAGTGCCTGCGCGGCCAACTTAGCTACTTCGATAAGAAGCGCAACCGGAGCGTTACGATCCAGCAGAACGGCACGGTTATCTTCACGCGACCGCGCGGACTGCACTTGAACCATGCCGGACTCTTTCCCGGAGAGATGGCTTCCGCATCGCTATTGGACGTCGCGCGGATCTTCTATGGGATCGATCCAGCGGAGTTGAGGCATCCGCTGTGCATCTACATTCCAAAATCAGAGTCAGCCGAAGAAGCTCTGTGGTGGCGTGATCTGTTCCAGACTTTGGCCAAGTGGCGCGGCCTGCCGCACAACTACATCAAGTGCATGGCGCTGGTCGAGTCGCATCCCATGGCATTCCAGATGGAGGAGTTCGCCTACAACCTGCGCGACCATCTGATTGGACTCAACCTGGGCCGCTGGGATTACATGGCAAGCCTGATTCATTTCAACCTCGATGACCCCGACTGGGTTTTGCCCGATCGCAATACCATTCCGTACAACGTTGCGTTCTTCCAGAACTTGCGCGAACTGATGCCCGAGATCTGTCATCATCGCGGAATTCTCGCAATCGGCGGCATGACGGCGCTGTATCCCAGCCGCGAAGACGCCGAGTTAAATGCACGCGCGCTCGCCGTTCTCGAAAAAGACAAGAAGAACGAAGCCGACTGCCTGATGGATGGAGCCTGGACCGGGCATCCCGATCAGAATGCAATCGCAGTCGCGCAGTTCCCCTACCCGAACCAGTTACAGGCGCGGCCGAAGAGTGCGAGCCGCTATCCCGACCTGAGGCCCCAGCCGCACGGAGTTGGCGCACGCACGGCGAACGGCACCCGCGCTGCGGTGAGGACAGTGATCCGCTACCGGCACGGAGTGTTGAGCGGCCGAGGCGCCAGCCTGCTTGACGGCTACATGGAAGACCTGGCCACCGACCGCATTTACCGCCTCATGATTGCGCAACGTGTTTTGCATCGCGATCTGGTTCCGGTCGCCGATGAGAACGGCCAGCCCGTGAAGCATACGCCACAGTTCATCACGCAACTATTCGACGAAGAACTCGACCGGCTGCTGAAGGCGCTACCGGCGGACGCAGCACCAGAAGAGGCGGAACGGTTCCGCCGCGCTCGCGAAGTCAGTGAAGCCATGATCGTGAACGGAGAATTCAACCCGGCTTAAGCAGCCGGTCAGTACGAGGATCGGACCAAACTTTTCAGGAGAGAACGTACATGTCGGCCAAAGGAAACGGACACAGCGCTCAACCTTCAACCTCACATCCGATCGAGCATCCCTTGAGCGAGCAGGAACGCGGCGCGCAATATGCTCTTGCGCAAGCGGCGATGAATCAGGATTGGGCGGCCAATTCGCGATGGAAAGGCGTCGAGCGTCCGTACAGTCCCGAAGATGTTTTGCGCTTGCGGGGATCAATCCACATCGAGCACACGCTCGCACGGATAGGAGCGGAGCGTTTGTGGGATCTGCTGCACACCGACCCGTACATCAACGCGCTCGGCGCCATGACGGGCAACCAGGCCGTACAGCAGGTGCAAGCTGGCCTGAAGGCGATTTATGTCAGTGGATGGCAGGTTGCGGCTGACGCCAACAACGCCGGCGCCATGTACCCCGACCAGAGTTTGTATCCGTCGGATAGCGTTCCGAATGTCTGCCGGCGCATCAACAATGCGCTGCAGCGCGCGGACCAGGTCCATCACGCCGAGGGTAAGGTGGCACCGGGACAGAGCTGGTTTGCTCCGCTGATTGCCGATGCCGAAGCAGGGTTCGGCGGCACGTTGAATGCCTTCGAACTGATGAAGGGGATGATCGAAGCCGGCGCCGCGTGTGTTCACTTCGAAGATCAGCTTTCGTCCGCGAAAAAGTGTGGACACCTCGGCGGCAAAGTTCTGGTTTCAACCACCGAAGCCATTCAAAAACTGGTAGCGGCTCGTCTCGCTGCCGACGTGATGGGCGTTCCGACGCTGATCATGGCGCGCACCGATGCTGATAGTGCGAACCTGCTGACCAGCGACATCGATCCGCGCGACCGTGAATTTTGCACCGGAGAGCGCACCTCGGAAGGATTCTTCCGTATTCGTGGCGGCCTCGACTCGGCCATCGCCCGTGGATTGGCCTACGCGCCTTACGCTGACCTGATCTGGTGTGAAACTTCGCATCCGGATATGGAAGAAGCGCGCCGCTTCGCCGAAGCGATACACGCGCAGTATCCGGGGAAGATGCTGGCCTACAACTGTTCTCCCAGCTTCAACTGGCGCAAGAATCTGGACGAGGCGACCATCGCGCGTTTCCAGCCAGAACTGGCGCGCATGGGATACAAGTTCCAGTTCGTGACCCTGGCGGGCTTTCACGCGCTGAATCTCAGCATGTTCGAACTGGCGCGCGGATACAAGCTGGCCGGCATGACTGCGTACTCACGGCTGCAGGAAAAGGAATTCAGCCGCGAAACGCAATATGGCTACGAGGCGGTGAAGCACCAGCGCTTTGTGGGCACGGGATACTTTGACCAGGTACAGCAGGTTATTACTGGCGGACTGGCGTCGACGATGGCGCTCGCCGGATCCACCGAAACCGAGCAGTTCATGGAAAAGAGAGTGTTGATTCACCCTGAACATGGTCCCGACTCCGCGTGCCAGCCGATTCTAGGCAACTGCCCGCGCACGCCGGTCTCAATCGACCTGGGGCCCGAAGAGATGTTGCTGCCATCTGGGGACTAACCGGTACCAAATGGGCCGACTGACACGGGGTCGGCATTGCGCAAGCAATGCCGGCCCTGAAGTTTTTGCTCTACGAATGAGCTACTTATCGGTCGGCGTAGCGAGGTACGCGTGAGTGATTGCGGAATTCTTCTTGTTAGCTCCACTCCTACGATCAGCCGCAAAGTCGGCGCGAGCAGAGTTAGTCTGGCGACTCAGTCGCCGGCTTGGAAGACGACAACCTTGTGAATTTCTGTTGCGTGTTCTGCCGCAACGCGTGGCGCCTGATCGGCGACTCGCTGCAGAATTCGCAGGAAGCGATCGACTTCCTGTTGCGTGTTGAAGCGCCCCAGGCTCACTCGAACCAGTCCTCGGGCGCGCTCGGCGTCGTATCCCATCGCTAGTAGCACGCCGGAAGGCTCGCCGGAATGATTGGCGCTACAAGCGCTGCCCGCTGAGACGGCCACTCCCGCGGCGTCAAGAACTGCGAGAAACTTGCCGACTTCTCTTTCCTGACCCCGCAGTCCGAAACTCAAGTGACCCGGCAAGCGGTGCACCGGATGGCCAAAAAGATACGAATCCGGGAGAGCCCGAGCGATCTCCGCAGCGATGCATTCTCGGAATCGCGCCAGCCGCGTCGTCTCTTCGTCCAACTCTTCTTTCGCGATTGCCGCCGCCGCGCCGAACCCGACAATTCCAGGGACGTTCTCGGTGGCAGACCGCAGCCGACGCTCCTGCCCGCCTCCGAAAACGATCGGCGACAACTGCACTCCCTTGCGGACATACAACGCTCCCACGCCCTTCGGCCCATGCAGTTTGTGCGCCGAAAGAGATAGCAGGTCCACCTGCAGGCGATTCACGTCGAGCGGAATCTTGCCCCCAGCCTGCACGGCGTCGGTGTGAAATAGCACACCATGCAGTTTGGTGAGGTGCGCAAGTTCCTGGATCGGCTCGAGCGTTCCGACCACGTTGTTCGCCGCCATGATCGAGACCAGCGTTACGTTCGATTGCAGAGCGTGCAGCAGGCTCGCGGCCCCGACGATTCCGTCGGCATCAACTGGAAGATGTGTAGTCTTCGTCCCTGATTTGGCCAGAGCGCGGCAGGTTTCGAGAATCGCAGCGTGCTCGATCGAACTGGTTACGATGTGTCCGGGACGTCTGCTCGCGCGAACTGCACCGACGAGCGCCAGATTGTCGGCCTCGGTGCCGCTGGCGGTGAAGATGATTTCGTCCGTGTCGGCGCCAATCAATGCGGCGACCTGGGCACGCGCGGTCTCAACCGCCACACGGGCCACGCGGCCTTCCTGATGAAGGCTCGACGGATTTCCGAACGAGCCGCCGAGAAATGGGCCCATCGCGGCCAACACGCGCGGATCGAGGGGCGTGGTGGCGGAATGATCGAAATAAATGCGCGGATTCATGAGTGCTTCTCCAGCATGGCTGCGCTGGGCCCTGCGCGCCCTAAAAACACGAATGCCTCATCCGGGATGTAGGGACGAGGCAAATGCTCGCCGAGATCTCATGTCCCCCGCAAACCGGGCGGGAATTGACACCAAATGATCAGGCTGGTTCCTGATCCGGTTGTCGTGGCTTCTACGGGCCCGTTACCCTCAGCCACTCTGCATGAAATACGGCGTGTTCCGGCATGAATGCAGGAACTCTTTAACGATAGGGGGAGCAGGAGGTCGTGTCAAGGAATAAAGGATTTCTCCAACCAGGAGGTTCGCAGGGTCGAATTTTCCGACGCCATCCCGACACCGCGAGTGGGCATCGCTGAATGTATAGTATTTCCATTGACAATATGGTATATTGCTGAAGTTCGCCCGTGATGGTGCACTCGTGGCGTTCGCCAACCCGGTTCAGAATCGGCCGCGCCTTTCGTCGGCTGTGGAGGACAGATCCGTGATCTCTTTCATTGAGCAGACCTGGTACTTGTGGTGGATCGGTGCGATCGTAATTCTGCTGCGCTGGTTTCACTTGTTCGTGTCCGATCGTGAGGAGGCGGCGGATGATGAGGAAGCCGCCGCAATTGCTTCGGTCCAGTTTCGGCTTAGAGGCGCAACCCAAGTATTCGAGAGAGAACGCGCGTTCTGACGGCTCACGATTCGCTAAGTCCGGTTCCTTCAGATCCCCTGCCGCCGCTCCTACTGAGAGAGGTGCGGTACACCACCACCCCGGTCGCTCAAATTGGGGGACACAGAAAATCAGGCCGAAGGCAGCGAAGAGTGGCGCTCTCATCCAACGTCACGAGCGCCACGAGGGGCGGCGGTGGGCAGTGCAGGACTCGTCCCCGCGACCTCGTGCTTGCGAGGAAGTACTGAGCTACATGACGTAGTCCGGCGCAAGGCCGCAACGGATTGGGCAATACCAAGTTCGCTGGCGGTACTCAGTGTCCGTACTTGGTAAAGAAGCGGACAATGATGAGCAGTGTCAGCACTACGACAATGACGTTTGCGACCATCCAGGGTTTCACGTCCTACTACTAGAATCTATCGGAGGTGGAGACCGGTGCCAGAGTACTCCCGTAATGCCGGGTTTGAACGGTGGGAAACCGAGGGATCGGTCGAAAGCTCAAAACGTAGAATTCCCCAGGAAAGTACGCCAGCGGACCGACAGACGGACGGCGCGCGCTTAGTCTTTCGGGCAGAAGTTCCTGGCAAACACCTTAGTTCTGGGGGGGTGTCATGTCCGCGAACCATTCTCCACAGGGCTGCGTTCACCGTGTCGCCATTCTCATGTCCCCGGCAGGGCGGTTTCTGGAGTGTAGAGACTGCCTTCTAACCTTTAACTTTCCGGTCGGGGAACCCTACAAGACAATCGTGAAACAATTCGAATTACATGGTTGCGAATCTGCCGTTCGCATTCGCGACCGGAGCGAGGCGGACATCGCGACGGTACTCAACAGACAACCCCGCCACTTCATAGTACTGCGTTACGCGGGCAGAGTTCCGGCAATGGCTTCGTGCAGCCACTGCGAGCGCACGTTCTTCACGCCGGCCAACTTTTTGCGCGATGAGGTTGGGGCGGGCGAGTACCTGAGGAACAAATTTGACGTGCATCAGTGTGGAGATCCGGAGTGAATCACAACATTTGGAACTGGGCAAGCGGGTGGCCTACTGCAGTTCCGCCTGCTCTTGACGCAGCGTTTGAGAAGCGCGCCTTCGAGTTGAAACTGACAACGCCCGACTGTCTCGGATCCAACGAACTGCGGTGCTGGTGCAAGGAAAACCAGAACAAGAGTTACGTACAGGAGTGGCTGTTAGAGGCTTGGAGTATGAGTGTCAATGCCGATCTGCCGTAAGGTTTGATCAGACGCCGTCCTGTTTCACTGCAACCTTTTGCGCTCCACCATCGCCCGGATCCGTCTCTTTCCGTATGCAACTCTCTGCGAGCTTGCGGGTTAAACAGTGATATGTCGTATCTGACCTCTGGCTCTCTGGCCACCGGAGACTGGTTATGAAAGCTGAAGAACGTTGGATGGAACTGTGCGAACAAGCGTCGAAGGAGCAAGACCCAGAGCGACTGCTCGAACTAGTTCAGGAAATCAACGCGGTGCTCGACAGCCACTCGATCAAAGGTGGAACCTCAGACGTAGGGCAAGAGTGCCATGCGGGCGGCACAGACGCGGAAGATGCTGTAAACCCTGACTGAAGCAAATCGCTGTGCCGACAGATGTTTAATTAAACCGCCCAAACGCAGCAGGCGCACGCGTATGCCTCTGGTTCTGAAATTAGATACGTGGAGAACAAGGGAACTGGCGGTGCAGCGAGCGTTACAAGCACTACGGGTATTAAGTAAGATGGTGGGCAGTGCAGGACTCGAACCTGCGACCTCCTGCTTGTAAGGCAGGCGCTCTAACCAGCTGAGCTAACCGCCCATCGTTTCTCCAGCGCAGCGAGGATGCCGCTCCGCCGGATCGATTGGGACGCGCGAACGCGTCCTTGGAGTATAACGCGAGCCATCGCGAAACGGATCATCGCGACCAGCTGAATTTCTCGGCTCATTTTCTTCCGCCCGACACGCGGGCGAGGCGCTCGCGCCACATGAAACCCCTACCTTCTACGAATCTGCCTGCTAGACTTTCTATGTGCGGCATTTGATCGTCAACGCAGATGATTTTGGTTTCACTTCGGGCGTGAACCGGGCCATTTTGGAGGCCCACTCGCGCGGCGTCGTCACTTCTTCGACGCTCATGGCCAACGGCCCCGCTTTCGCCGAGGCCGCGCAGCTTGCAAAGACCGTTCCCAAACTCAGCGTGGGATGCCACGTTGTACTGACCGATGGCGAACCGGTTCTTTCGGCCAACAAACTTCCCTCCCTCACATCTGCTACACATTTCCGCGATGGCATGGTCACGTTCGCCGCGCGTGCAGTTACCGGGAGTATGGCGGGCGATGAGATCACTGCCGAAGCCACCGCGCAGATTCGCAAAATTCAATCCGCTGGCATCGCCGTCTCCCACATCGACACGCACAAACATACCCATCTGTTCCCCAAGGTTCTGCGGCCGTTGCTGCGCGCGGCGGCCGATTGCCGCGTAGGCGCCATTCGCAATCCATTTGGACCGCGGCTGCCCCTGCGATCGAACCGTCTTCTGTCCCGGCCCAGCCTCTGGACGCGCTATGTCGAAGTGCGGATTCTGAGCAGCTTTTCCGGCAAGTTCCGCGAGGCCGTCGATCGCGAGGGCTTTACGACGCCCGACGGTACGCTAGGCATTGTGGTGACGGGAGCGCTGGACGAGACTTTGTTCAATGCTATCGCCCGCAGCATTCCTGAAGGCACCTGGGAATTCGTCTGCCATCCGGGCTATAACGATCCCGATCTGCAGGCCGGCAACACCCGATTACGCGAATCCCGGGAGAGGGAACTGCGCGTCCTGACCCTGCCCGCCGCCCGCGAACTGCTGGCACAGCAAGGCATCGAGCTGATCTCGTATCACGACCTGGCGGCCAAACGCGGCATTTCATAAGACCCAGATCCTGCCAGTTAAGGGTCAGCACGGCAGGTTCCACAGCACCACAGGCCCACTCAAACTCAGGTACCGTCGTAACTTACTGACAACACTGCAAGTAGTATGATATTTTCCAGTCACCCTGCGATTTAGGTTTTGTTAGGCTGGAGGATTTTTCACTCATGTCGGCCCAAGGGTCAGCTCCGCGTGCGGCTCTGGACTTAAAAGTCCGGGTATGGGGGATGGGCGCCAACAACCAGCCCTTCTTCCAGAATGCCATGGCGCAGAATGTCAGCGCCACAGGCGCGTGCCTCTACGGAATTGAACCTGAACTGAAAGTGGGCGACGTCATCGGAGTGCAATACGAAGGCAGGAAGGCGCGTTGCAAGGTCGTCTGGGTGGTTGACGCGGGAGCGCTGAAGAAGACCCAGGTTGGGGTGCAGCTCGTCATGGACCAGGATTGTCCATGGATCGCGGTTCTTCCAAAAGATATGCATGCGGAAGAACGGACCGAGTCACGTCATGACAATCGCAGAAAGTTCTATCGCCATAAGATTTCGTATCCACTGGAATTGCGCGATGAACGCGTGAATACTCCTCTGCGCGTGAACGCCACCGATATTAGCGGCAACGGCTGTTATGTTGAAACCGTCATGCCGCTGCCGGTCGCGACCGCGCTCCGAGTCGACTTGTGGATTGAAGATGAGCGACTCACGCCGAGCGCCGTCGTACGCACTCGCGATCCGGGCGTTGGCATGGGCATCGAATTCACCGGCCTGCCCGAGGACTCCAAAAAGAGGTTTCAGGCTCACCTCGACAAGGTCGACCCCGTGAAGGCTTTCGGCCCGAAAGATGGGTTCGAAGACGTTCACTAACAGGCGGTTGGGAACCACGGTCGCGGGTTCGAGAGTCGTCCCGTTGGTCTTCGAGTAGAGGAAGATCGCCCGTACTGGCCGACGCCTGCACGCCCCTCGTGTAAAATCTGCGACCACAACGCATTCCGTCCATCGAATGACAGAGGAACGAGAAAGCGGCCCTCGCTTATGAAGATTGGAATCACTTGTTATCCCACATACGGCGGCAGCGGAGTGGTCGCGACAGAACTCGGCCTGGAGTTGGCGCAGCGCGGACACGAAATCCATTTTATTTCCTACGCACAGCCGATCCGCCTGCGCGGCGAGGAACCGAATATCCATTATCACGAGGTGGAAGTTTCCCGCTACCCGCTGTTTGACTATCCTCCGTACGATCTGGCGCTGGCGACGCGCATGGCGGAGGTGGCGCAGCTCTACGATCTCGATCTCTTGCACGTGCACTATGCCATCCCGCATTCGGTGAGCGCTCTGCTGGCGCGGCAGATGATGGCGGAAGGACCTCGCGGACGACGGTTGCCCTTCGTTACCACGTTGCACGGCACCGATATCACCCTCGTCGGACTCGATCGTTCTTACTTGCCGATCACGCGCTACTCGATCCAGCAGAGCGACGGCGTCACCGCGATTTCAAATTACCTGAAAGACCGTACCCAGCGCGTCTTTGACGTGAAGAACAGCATTGAAGTCATTTACAACTCGGTGAATTGCGATGTCTACCGCCGCGACCCCGAAACCTTCGCCAAGGTTCGCGCGGAGTACGCGCCCAACGGCCAGCGCGTGCTGGTCCATCTTTCGAATTTCCGCCCCGTCAAGCGCCTCACCGACGTGATTGAAATTTTCGACCGCGTTCACAAGAAGATGCCATCGAGACTGCTATTGATTGGCGATGGTCCCGACCGCTCCGTGGCTGAATGGCTGGCCGTACAGAAAGGCATTCATGATGACGTTTTATTTCTCGGCAAGCAGGACCAGATTCAGGAGAAAGTCTCCATTGCCGACATCATGCTGATTCCCAGCGAACTGGAATCCTTCGGCCTCGCCGCGCTGGAAGCGATGGCCTGTGAGGTCGTTCCCATCTCCACGCGCGCCGGCGGAGTTCCCGAGGTGATCGACCACGGCATCAGCGGCTATCTTGCGGATGTGGGCGATGTCGAGACGATGGCGCGCTATGCCATTGAACTGCTCAGCGACGAGGATCGCCTGCACCAGATGGGGAAACAGGCTCGGGCGGCCGCGATGAGCAAATTCTGCTCCACCAAGATTGTGAAGCAGTATGAGGATTTCTACCGGCGCGTGCTCGAACGCTCAGCGTAGAAGCCTTCCGGAACCGAACTCGCCGCCTCCAGCAGCGGCAAACGGATGCGAACCAGCGTTCCCTTCCCTTCGTGGCTGTCAATGGTCATGCGCGCGGTATCGCCGTAAAGAACCTGCAGCCGCTCGGAAATGTTGGCCATGCCGATTCCCATGCCCGCCCAACTGCTGCTCTCTTCCAGTTGCGCTTGGCCCATCCCAACGCCGTCGTCTTCGACTTCAATAATCAGACGCGAATCGGTGACGCGGCTGCGCAGATAAATGCTGCCGCCCTCCACCTTCGGTCCCAATCCATGCTTGATGGAGTTTTCCACCAGCGGCTGCAGCAGCATGCTTGGAACCACGACGTCGAGCGAGACGGGATCGAGTTCCTTGACTACGCGAAGTTTGTCGCGCCCAAAACGCACCACCTCGATGTCGAGATAGTTGTCGATGAATTCGAATTCCTCACGCAAGGGCGCGAAAGCGTCAGTGGTGTTCAGCAGTCTGCGCAAAATGGTCGCCAGTTTGAAGATCACGTCCCGCGCCATATCTGGATCGAAGCGCACCAGCGATGAGATCGAATTCAGAGTGTTGAACAGGAAGTGCGGGTTGATCTGGTTCTGCAATGCCTCCATGCGCGCGTGCAGGAGCAAGCGTTCCTGTTCTTCCAGCTTGATCTGGAGGCGGACGCTGTTAAAAATCTTCAGCTCAATTCCGATTGCAGTCACAGACGCGACGTAGATCGCGCTATATACCCAGTAGTTTTCGGGGCTTTCGAAGCTGAAAATCGGGTGCGAGTGCGGGAAGTATTGCACCAACTGGGTCTGCACAAAGCGCAACCCAATCACGGTAAGGAAGAACATGATCTGCCAGTCGAACAGGCGCGGACGCGGCAGATTCCGGCGAATCACACGAAAAATACCCTCATCGATAAACGGCGAGAATGACCAGATATCATCCTTATCGATCGCCCAGGTGCGCAATTGACCTGCAAGAAAACCGGAAAGCACATCGAAAGGCATCGCGGCCCACTCGCCGTGTACCAACGCAGGTATGCCCACCAGGACGCCGCCCACGGACCCCGCCCATCGTCCGCCGATCACGCCCAGCAGAAGCGCGGTTTCGAAACTCAAGTCTCCGGCTAAGAAACTTGGAACCGAGATTCTGATCCAGACGCCAACCATGATCGGCAAGGCAAACCAGAGAACCAGATACATTTTCTGCCGGAACGTGCGTTCTTCGCGAAACAGCAAAGACTTGAATTCCTTGGAACGCACCAGGGTGCTGGCCACGACCGTAGCCACGCCCAGCTTGATCAACTGATGAATTAGGATGAGGCGTGATTCCATGAGAATCAGTTCTTAGTGAATTGACGAAGTTGACCTGCGGAGACAAATACCGCCCTAAAGAACTGTAGCACGATGAAGCAAGCCGAGCTCTCTGTGCCAGGCAGTTGTGCGCCCGATCCAAGCGTCGGTCAGAGCAATTGAATAAGCGCCTCGTTCACTCGGAGCCCAGTAGGACGAAGCGAGGTGGAAGATCAGCGAACTCTATCCATAGGCTAGTTCTTTCGCGCGTTGCGCCGCTTTTACCACTGCCTTGATCAGAGTGACGCGCAACTTCCCTTCCTCGAGCTCCATGATGGCGTCGATCGTGCAACCCGCCGGGGTGGTCACAGCGTCCTTGAGTAGCGCGGGATGGTCACCGGTCTCAAGCACCACCCGTGCCGCGCCCAACGTGGTCTGGGCGGCCAGCAGTGTCGCGATATCGCGCGGCAGCCCCACTTTTACACCAGCCTCCGCCAGTGATTCGAGGATGATGTAGATGTATGCTGGACCGCTGGCGGAAAGCGCCGTCACCGCATCCATGTGCTTCTCGTCGACCACAACCGTTCTGCCCACCACGTCAAACATGTGGCAGGTCAGAGCAACGTCTTCGGCGCTGGCGTGCTTTCCTTTGCAGATCGCCGTCATGCCCGCACCGAGCAGGCACGGCGTATTCGGCATGGCACGAATCACCGGCACATTCGGCGGCAGATTCTTCTCGATCATGGATGTAGGCACCGAGGCCGCCACCGACACGATGAGCTGCTTCGGTGTAATGTGGTCAGAGATTTCACGCACGACATCTTCAACCACCTGCGGTTTAACACTGATCACAATAATGTCGGAATCCTTGGCGGCTTCCACGTTGTTGGTGCCGACGTTCACTTTCAGCTTCGCGGCCAGGGCCTTAGCGCGTTCCTCGTGCGCGACCGTGGCGCACGTCGAATTCGTCGAGAGCAAGCCGTTTTTCAACAAGGCTTGCAGAATGATGCCGCCCATTTTGCCGGCACCCAGGAACGCCACTTTCTTTCCAGACAGACCGTTTCCCATAGGTTCCCTCAGAAGTTCAACCACGAAAATCTCAACCACGGAGGACACGGAGTACACAGAGGAAAAACCTTAGGCAAACAATTCCTCCGTGTTCTCTGTGTCCTCTGTGGTGAAAAGCTCTATCTCGCCACCATCTGCCGCTGCCGCTCCATCCAATTCCATGCTGTCGAGACCACATCCCGCAGCCCACGCGCCGCCTTCCACTGCAGCAGAGACTGCGCTTTCGCCGGATTCGCCACCAATGCAGGAGGATCTCCAGGCCGACGCGGAACAATCTTGTGGGGCACACGCTTTCCGGTCACTTCCTCAACAGTCAAAATCACTTCCTGCACCGATGCTCCGGTTCCCGTTCCGACATTGACAGCAAAACTATGCTTCCCGACCGCCAAATGATCCAAGGCCTTCAAGTGAGCACTTGCCAAGTCGTTCACGTGGATGTAATCGCGCACGCACGTTCCATCGGGAGTTGGATAATCCGACCCAAACACCTGCAACTCCGGCCCCAGTCCAGCCGCCGCTCTCAGCGCCAGAGGAATCAAATGTGTTTCTGGATCGTGCAATTCACCGATCTCACCGCTGTCATCCGCGCCCGCCGCATTGAAATAACGCAGGCTCGCGAAGCGCAAGCCGTACGCGCGGTCATAGGCTTCGAGCGCCTGCTCAAAAAATAGCTTCGAGACCCCGTAGGGATTGACCGGCTGGCGCGGGATGTTTTCCTCGATCGGAACTTTCGCCGGCTCGCCATATACGGCGCAGGTCGAAGAGAAAATGATCTTCTTCACTCCCGCGTCGACCGCCGCGTTCAGCAGAGATAGCCCACCCTCAACATTGTTATGAAAGTATTTCTTGGGATTGGTCACCGATTCGCCGACGTAGGCGTGGGCTGCAAAGTGCATAATCGCATCGGCTCGTGGCAGCACCTGCCCCAGAGCCGCCCCATCGAGCACGTCGCCCTTGATCAGTTCAAATCCCGCCGCCAGAAATTCGTATCCAGTACTGAGATTGTCGAAGATGATGACTTCATGTCCCGCGCGCTTCAATGCCCGGGCCGCATGACTGCCGATATATCCAGCGCCACCGATCACTAGAACGACCACGCCATTTTCCTTTCCGTCCGCACGTTTCGCGGTGGCCTCGCGGCCTCAGCACGGAGACACATCAAACACCGACTTCCACCGCTTTCCATCGACTTCATCGCTGCCGGAGTAACTTCAAGAACCGGGAGAGGAGCAGACAAACATTGTACACAGAACCGGATGTTACGAGCTGTTTTCGCGGCCCGGATGGTCCACCAGAACCATCCCTGATCCGCCTGTTAAGATAGTGGCTTCTTCCTCGGAGGATTCGTGGAAACCGGCCTACCACCCGAGATGGGACTGACTCCTGAATTACCAGCGCCCACCCCACGAGATCCGACGGTCATGACAACTTCCCCGCTCCCCGATCTGCCCGCGCCTCCGGACCGCAGTACCGGCTTGGTCATCTTCGGCATCTTGCAAATTATTCTCGGCTTACTGGCCGCGCTAATGGTGCCATTTGTAGCTTTGGGAGCATTCATGTCTCGTCTCGGACCCGGAGGCGCGATGCGTCCCGGGCAGATCATCGGCGGGATTTTGACCTACACCTTCATCGCAGCGGCTCTGGTGACGCTCGGCATTGGCTCGGTGCAGACGAAACGCTGGGCGCGGGCGCTGACTCTGGTCACTTCCTGGTACTGGCTCATCCTGGGCATGCTCATCACAGTCCTGCTGACTGCGGCGCTGCCCGTCATGATGCGCGGCGCTTTGGCGCAGATGAAGCAAACTGCCACCGACGGGCCATCTCCGGAAGTATCCACCGGTGTCATGGCGGTCATCGTGACGCTGATCATTATTTTTGCGGCGATCTTTTTGGTGATCGTGCCGCTCGCATTCGTGGTCTTCTACAGCCGCGAAGATGTTAACGAGACTTGCCGTCGCCGCGACCTCGTCGAGCGCTGGACGGATCGCGCTCCTGTGCCCGTGCTCGGCGCCAGCGTCGTACTCTTCATGGGTGCTTTATATCTTCTGCTCACGGGAATGACCGTCCCGGTCTTTCCATTCTTCGGAAAATATCTCTCTGGGATTGGCGCCGCGGCATGCTTCTTCGTCATGGCCGCTCTTGACATTTATCTCGCGACTGCGTTGTTCCGTCTGCAAGCGTCCGGTTGGTGGATCGCCGCTATCACCCTCCCCATCCGCCTGCTCTCGGTCGTGCTCACCTACGCGAGGACCGACCGAATGCAGGCTTACGTAAAGATGGGCATGTCGGACGCGCAAGTGCAGATGCTGAGCGCGAATCCCATGCTCCGCAGCAACGCCATTTTGTGGTGGAGTCTGATCTCGATGCTATTGTTCTTCGGCTATCTCCTGTGGGTGAAGCGATACTTCACGCCGCCCACATCCACACCGGCCGTGGCATCCCCGAAAATATTGCCTGCGCCACTGAGCTGAAGTTCACGATCACGCAAGTTCAGGAGGACTCCATGACCGAACAACTTGCCGACAAACAATGCGTACCTTGCCGTGGAGGCGTTCCGCCGCTGAAGGGAAAGGAACTGGAAAAGTTGCATCAGCCGGTTCCGGAGTGGACGGTCGCGAACGAACATCACCTGCACCGCGAATTCAAGTTTCCCGACTTCAAGCAGGCGCTGGAGTTCGTGAACCGCGTCGGGGCGCTCGCCGAAGAACAGGGACATCACCCGGATATTCTGCTGGCGTGGGGCAAGGCGGCAATCACACTGTGGACGCACAAAATCGACGGCCTGACGGAAAGCGATTTCATCATGGCGGCAAAGATCGACCGGCTTGGGTGCAGTTAGATGGCTGGCTCTTTTTCACAGGCGCGCTTGAGATCGTCGAAGAGTTGCCGCGTCCGGCGCTCAATGGCCGTTTCAATCGCAAAGCCAGTGTAGGGCAAGATAATGGGTGGGAGAGCAAACGCTGGAGCCGTTAACCGCAGCCATGGACTAAGGCTCGGCCGCGGCGCGTGCGGCAGCTTCACACTCTTTCCGCAATTCCTCGAAAAATCCCTTGGTCGCCTTGGTGATGGCCGGAGCCAAGGCAAAGCCCAGAGCGCGTGACGGTGCGCCAACCAAGTGCATGACGACGTTGATCGCGGTTTCACGATCGGAAACTCGCGTGAAAATCACCCTTGTCTCGCAAGTCATCCCAAACACGTGGCTGAGATATGACACGCTCTCATTAGGCGAACAATGTTGCACTACCTGATCGACGGTGCTTCGGATCGGCACCCGCGTCTCGATTCGCAGCCGGCTTCCCTCTTCCCACGGCTTGCCTTGCACCCATCGGATGTCACCGAAGAGGTTGCGGTTGCGCCACCGGTCGGTGTCGACATAAATGGAGAAGACCGTTTCCAGGGGACATTGTAAGACGATTTGGAAGTCAAATGACTGCATAACGCCTGTCACAAAACGAACCAACAGGCGCAAATCTCCTCACGCCCTGGTAGCGGAAGTGTAGGGGAAAAGCCGTGAAGAGGGCAAACTACGAAACGGTACCAGCCGTGTCGGACCTTCCGGAATGCAAAGCCCAAGTGAGAAGGGCAGCCGGGACCAGCATCGCCAGACCCGTGCTGGTCGCGACCGTACGCGCGGAAATTCCGGCATCAAGAAAACGGCCAGCCGCATATGCAGTCACGGCGAAGGTGAGGCTCCCCAGGCCAAGGTCGGCTGCAAAGACGCGCCCGCGAAACCGGTCTTCGGTATGTAATTGCAGCAACGTGGTTGAGAACACCCAGACCGTCGAGCCTCCCATATGTGCCAGCATGTCACAAACGGCAGCCATCCACACGCTACGGCTAGCGCCGAGCAGTGCCTACTCTACAGGGTGGACGTTCTCAAGCTATGGGTTCAGGGATGGCGACCTACGAGTGCAGCTTGCGCTTCAGGTCTTCGGCGATCTGCTTGCCGTGGAAGCGGCCATTTTCGATGAAAATTTCGTTCGTGCGGGAGCCCGCCACAATCACGCCCGCCACATAGATTCCGGGCACGTTACTCTCGAGCGACACCGGATCGCACACCGGGCGACATTGCTGCTCCGATAGTTCGATCCCCATGCTGCGCAGAAAATCATAGTCCGGATGATAGCCGATCAGCGCGAGCACGAAATCATTTTTCAGGCGAATCGGCCCTCTTGGTGTGTTAAGAACCACATGATCGACTCCAATCTCCTGCACCGAACTGTTGAAGTAAGCCTCGATCTCCCCATTCTTGATGCGGTTCTCAATGTCGGGCTTGATCCAGTACTTCACGTGATGATGGAGCTGCGAATCGCGATGGACAAGCGTCACCCGGGCTCCATGCCGCCACAGATCTAGCGAAGCAATGGCGGCCGAATTCTTGCCCCCGATCACCACCACGTCAGTATCGTAATAAGGATGCGGCTCGCCGTAATAGTGCGAGACCTTCGGCAGGTCTTCCCCCGGAATGCTCAGCTGGTTCGCCAAATCGTAATATCCGGTCGAGACAATGACTTTCTTCGTCCGATAGTCATGCGGCCGGCCCGCGCGGTCGGTCGCCGTGATACTGAAGTTTCCGTCCTCGCCCATCACCGTCTTCACCCACTCGTACTGCCGGACATCGAGGCGGTAATGTTCGGCAACTTTGCGGTAATACTCTAGAGCCTCTTCACGCGTGGGCTTCTGCTGCGCCGTAGTGAACGGAACGTCGCCGATCTCGAGCAATTCCGGCGTCGTGAAGAACGACATGTTCGCCGGATAGTGAAAGAGCGAGTTCACGAGGCATCCCTTGTCGAGGACGATCACCCTCAGTCCAATCTTCTGCGCCTCAATCGCACACGCTAGCCCGGTAGGCCCCGCGCCGATGACGAGAACATCGGTGTTCATCTCGGGACGAGCCTTGACCTTCGTTTTCGCCAGCGTATCGAGTTCTACCGCGGCAAGAAATTCCGGCATGGGGATCAGTGCGGAGTCGGTCGAGGCAACGAGGGTTTCGAGCTCAACTCAGAAACCGTTGATTCTAGCACGGGACTTTCCCGGACGCGTTGCGCGAGGGCTGACCATAACGCCGTCGCAAAAAGCGGTAACTCAAAGTAGCGCCGGCACCTTGCTGGCTGTCCCGTGGGCGTCTCGCCCACGGCACTATCGATCAGCAGGAACGTCCGGAAATAACTCTTCGTGGTGCTTCGTGTCCTTTGTGGTCGCCGCTCTTTGTTTCCGGGTACGAAGTAGACCCGCCGAATACCCTGTTCCCCCGCGCTATAATTTGCGGTTGCCCTCATCCCCTCACTCGCACCAGGAGCCTTCATGTCAACGATTACCGAACCGCAGACCACCGGCAAGATGCGCATCGAATCCGACAGCATGGGAAAAATCGAAGTCCCGGCGAACGTGTACTGGGGCGCTCAGACGCAGCGCTCGCTGCTGCACTTCAAGATTGGACGCGACACCATGCCGCCGGAACTGATCCGCGCCTTTGGCATTCTAAAAAAAGCTTGCGCGCTGGTGAATCAGGACCTCGGCAAACTTCCCGCCGACATTGCGAAGCTGATCGTCCAGGCCGCCGACGAAGTGATTGCCGGCGAGCTCAACGACCAGTTCCCGTTGCGCATCTGGCAGACCGGCAGCGGTACACAGACCAACATGAACGTGAACGAAGTGATCTCCAACCGCGTGATTGAGATTGCGGGGGGCGAGATGGGATCGAAGAAGCCCGTTCATCCCAACGACCACGTCAACATGTCGCAGTCCTCGAACGACACGTTTCCGGCAGCCATGCACATTGCGGCCGCCGACCGGGTCAAGAACGCTCTGATTCCGGCGATCAAGACCGTGCACGACGCCATCGCGGTTAAGGCGAAAGAATTCGAGAGCATCGTCAAGATCGGCCGCACTCATCTGCAGGACGCCGTGCCCCTCACGATCGGCCAGGAATTTGGCGGCTGGGCCAGCCTGCTCGAACGCGACATCAAGCGCCTGGAACAAGTTCTGGAAGGCCTCTACGATTTAGCAATCGGCGGAACTGCGGTAGGTACAGGGCTGAACACGCATCCAGAATTCGCCGAACGCGCCGCCAAGAAAATCGCGGAACTCACCGGACTTCCCTTCCGCTCGCACGGCAACAAGTTCGCCGCTCTTTCGGCCCATGATGAAATCGTATTCGCCCAAGGCGCAATGGAAACCCTCGCTGCCTCGCTAATGAAGATTTCGAACGACATTCGCTGGCTGGCGTCCGGCCCGCGCTGTGGACTGGGCGAACTGTCCATACCCGAAAACGAGCCCGGATCATCGATCATGCCCGGCAAAGTGAATCCGACGCAATGCGAAGCCATGACCATGGTCTGCGTGCAAGTCCACGGCGCGACGGCCGCAGTCGGATTCGCCGGATCGCAAGGCAACTTCGAGCTCAACGTTTACAAGCCCGTGATTATTTATAACTTTCTGCATTCCGTCACACTCATCACCGATGCCTGCCACGGCTACGTCGAATACATGCTGAAAGGCATCGAAGTCGATCGCGCGAAGGTTGACTGGTACGTGAAGAATTCCCTAATGCTGGTCACCGCGCTGGCCCCAAAAGTCGGATATGACAAAGCCGCTCAGATCGCGCATACCGCCCACGTCGAGCACTCCAGCCTGCGCGAAGCGGCGCTGAAGCTGCGATATCTGACTGGTGAGGAATTCGATCAGTTGGTCAAGCCGGAAGAGATGACCCACCCGTAGAGCCTGCGTGTTCCCAAAGGTTGCCCTCTCTTCTGAGCGGCTGTTCTTCAGGCGGAGCGAAGGAGCTCGCGCGGATCAAGAACGCGGCCGGCGCGAGGCGTCTGCGGTTTCCGCAACATCATTGGTTATCCGGTCGAGGTACTGTCGTACCGCATGCTCAGAGCCCGAGTCGCGCGGGGACGTTTCATGCATCGTCTTCGGTGTCGTGGTAATCGCCACTACGCTAACCAACACCAGTGCCTCCCCAGAATCGTCCGCGGACCAATCGCCTCTCCTCCCAAAAAATATGCCACCAGCACCGCGACCACCGGATTCACATACGCATAGGTCCCCACCTTCGTCGCCGACTCGTGATGAATGAGCCAGACATATGCCGTGAAACCGACAATCGATCCGGCCACGATCAAATAAGCCAGGGCCAGCCACGCCTCGCTCGAAACCGATTGCAGGGGCCACGGGGATGGACAGACGCAGTAGCCTTGAAACGAAAGTCGGGAACGATCTCATCGGTCTTCCAGACGATATTCCTCAACATAGCAAGGCTTTGAATCAGTCAGATGAGATAGCGCCCCGGGCAAGGTTACAACAGATAAAGATTAAACACCTACCGGGAATGGCTTGGTGTGCGTGGTCGCTCTTGTAGAAGCGCCTCCGAAGCGGCCCTGCAGCAATGACATCAGACCTGTGTACCAGTAGCCTACAACGAAAAGAAGAAGGAATGGAACGGTGATGTAATTTTCGTTGTCAATGGCGTAGTAGACCGTGGCGGCGAAGTAAGCGCCGATCAGCAGTTCCAGCCAAGGCACCCATCCCAGGCGCTTGCGGTATTTCGTCGCACCGACCTTATCCTGCTTGGAAACGACGCTGTATTTGGGAGTACGTGCGAAGGCACTCTGCTTGCCGATGAGCGCCTCGATCACCGCCTTGGTGTTGGTGATGGTCAGGCCAATTCCGAGCGCCATCAGAAATGGCAGATACAAGAGCGCGCGCGGCCAGCTCCGTGGGAACAGTTCGCGCTGCGACACGAGGTAGAAACTGGAGATGGAGAATGTCGACGCCATGAAGAGCGGCAGGTCGATGTAGAGCATCTGAAACCAGCCCTGATAGAAACGAATGATCATGGCGGGAAGAAGCAGCACGGAAAGCATGATCATCAACGGATAGCTGATGTTCGCAGTCAGGTGATACCAGGCCTCGACCTTGGTGTGAAACGGAGCATCGCTCTTCAGCACGCGCGGCAGAATCTTTTTCCCTGTCTGAATCAGGCCCTTGGCCCATCGCGCCTGCTGCGTCTTGAACGCCGTCATCTCCACGGGAAGTTCAGCCGGACATTCCACATCCTGCAGATAGATGAACTTCCAGCCTTTGAGTTGAGCGCGATAAGACAGATCGGTATCTTCGGTGAGCGTGTCGTGCTGCCAGCCTCCGGCTTCGTCGATCGCTGCTCGACGCCACATGCCGGCGGTGCCATTGAAGTTGAAGAACAAGCCCGTACGCGCGCGCCCGGAGTGCTCGAGCACAAAGTGGCCATCCAGCAAGATGGCTTCCACTTCGGTCAGGAAGGAATAGTGACGATTGAGGTGGGTCCAGCGAGTCTGTACCATGCCGATCTTGGGATCGCTGAAGTGGTGGATCGTGCGCAGCAAAAAATCTTCCGGAGGCGTAAAGTCGGCATCGAAGATCGCCACGAACTCTCCCTTGGCGGTCTTCAATCCTTCAGCGAGCGCGCCTGCCTTGTAACCCTCGCGATTGGTCCGGTGATGGTAGCTGATGGGATTCCCCAAGGCTGCATAGCGCTCGACTAGGCCGCGAGCCACCTCGACGGTCTCGTCCGTCGAATCGTCGAGCACCTGAATGTCGAGCTTGTCTTTGGGATATTTCAGCTTGCAGATCGATTCCAGTAGACGTTCCACCACATACTGCTCATTGAAGATCGGTAGTTGCACCGTAACTCTCGGCAATTCTTCAAAACGGGCGGCCGGCTCGGTCGTGCCATTCTTCCTGTGCTTGTAATACAGGTAGACGAGGATGTAGCGATGCACTCCGTAGCCCGCGAGCAGAATCAGCACGATGAAGTAAGGAATCAGCAACGCGATGTCGAACGCGTTGGCGCGGTAGAGTCCGCGAAACGTGGTGTCGAGAAAATGCTGGCGGATATAGGGCCCAATGCCCTTGGGAGCAGTGCTTGCAGCCAACTTCACGCTCAGGATGAGATCAGAATTCAGCAAGGCGTCCGGGTCGAAACTTCTATTTTACCGGATCGGAGTTCGTGACGGGGCAGTGTGGTTGAGACCCGCGGAGCGTGTGGTGGTCGCGTCCCTCCGGAACGCCGTAACCGGCTTGCCTTTTCGTGCTAATATGCACGGGCAATTTGCTCGCATGGGAGGATCCATGACACCCAGTCGCATCGCCACCGTGTTCCTGTTAGCAGGAGTCTTCGCTATTTCCACCTTTGCCCAAGATTCTGCCCTGCTGGTTCCTCAAGTCTCGCGCACAGTTCCGGTGTCTACTGGCGCGCGCGAGCTGTCGGCCGAGCGACCGATGATTCCGCCCGATCCTCAGGCTCAACACGACTCCCCCGTTCCGCCAGCCAACACGTGGAAACTGCTGGCCACGCTGCCCGGTACGATCATCCACGATCTTGTTTTCGTGAGCCCTCTCGTTGGCTACGCCGCCGCGGAAGGCGGGCAAGTCTGGAAGACCACCAATGGCGGTAAGGCCTGGAGCATGGTCCTGAATCTCGGCTATCCGTATTACTTCTATGGAGTGGCGGCGCTGAGCGCAAATGCCATCGCCGTGACCGGCTTCTATGACACGGCTGCGAGCCAGCCGGGGATTCTCCGCTGGAGCCTCGACGGAGGCAAGACTTGGACCAGCGACATCACGATCACAACCGACAATATGTGGTTGCAGCGCATTCGTTTCGCGAACGCCAAAGACGGCTTGATCTTCGACCTGGGCGACGGGGACGCGCAGTACACAACCGATGGCGGAGCGACTGCGACCGACTGGACAACGGTCGTGAACAATCCCGATGGAGGCTGGTTCGGCCTGCAGTTCACTCTGCTGCCCAATCTTCATGCGTGGGCCTCTGGCATAAACTTCTGTACGAGCTTGAATGCCGGCGCAGCCTGGAGTTGCGGGCCGTCGGTGGACTCCGTTTTTGATGGCCCGGTGCTCTTCCAGGGCGATTCTGTGGGTTGGGTCGGCGGCGGCGAGATCTCTCCCAATGTGGAGGGATGGGTGCACGTTACGACCAACGGCGGAAAAACATGGAGCGGTCGAACGTTGGACGGTCCGTGGCCTATACGTCAGTTCGTCGCGCTCAACGCAAAGATCGGTTGGGCTGCCGGGGGAAATGTGTACACCGGTGTCGGCGGCATTTATTTCACTAGCAACGGCGGGCAGACCTGGTCAGTCGACGTGAACACGGGCGCGGAAATGGACGCCTGTGACAAGAGAACGCTGAAGGTTGGTCACCAGGTTTGGTGCGCGGGATACGATTCGTCCTTCAATGGGGTGATTTACAGCACCGTAACGAAATAATCGCTTCGTCAGCGGGCGTCCGATTGAGTTGCCGACCGGCGCTACCTCAGCTACAAATAGAACCACCGATGGAATCCAGAACAGCTGGGGCGACGGACCGCGCGAGCAACTCCAGTCCGCTTCTCGATGCGTGGGCGCGGGTGCGGAACTCGCCGGGTTGGATCGTCGCGATCGCTCTGTTTCTACGCGTCGCGTGGATTGTCATCGGGCATACCTACAAATTCAAGAATACGGATAACAACTTTGGCTTCGGCTGGGAGATGGGACGCATTGGCGCATCGCTGGCTTCGGGACACGGCTTCAGCAGTCCGTTTGGGCCGACGACCGGACCGACGGCATGGGAGCCTCCGCTCTATCCCTATGTGATCGCGGGCGTCTTCCGAGTGTTCGGGACTTATTCGAGGGCATCGGCCTTCGTGCTTCTGACACTCAACAGCGTCTTCTCGGCGCTGACGTGCCTGCCGATTTTTCTGATCGCGCGCCGGATGTTTTCAGAGCAAGTGGCCGTTGGATCGGCGTGGGCGTGGGCTCTGCTGCCGAACGTACTATTCTGGTGCACGCGCGCCATCTGGGAGACGAGCCTCGCGGCGCTGTTGCTTACGACGATCTTCTGGCTCGCCTTGACACTGAAAGATCGCGACAGCTGGATTCCATGGTTTCAGTTCGGACTGCTGTGGGGCATCACCGCGCTGAGCAGCACTTCCCTGCTGTCATTCCTACCTGCGGCGGGATTGTGGGCGTGGTACCGTCGCGCGAAGCAAGGCAAGCGATCGTTGGCTGGCATTGTGCTGGCATCCGCCGTTTTCTTTGCCTGCATCACGCCGTGGCTGGTGCGTAACTATCAGACATTCGGCAAGTTCATCTTCATCCGCGACAATTTCGGCGCGGAGCTTCGCCTCGGCAACGGCTATGGTGCGGATGGAACGCTGATGCTGTATCTGGACGCGACGCATGATCCCTATGCCATGCGGCAGTTTCAGGCGATGGGCGAATTGCCCTACATCGCCATGCGCAAACAGCAGGCGCTGGAATTCATCCGCGCCGATTATGGTCGATTCGCCGAACTTTCTGTACGGCGATTCGTCTATTTCTGGGCCGGGCCACCGAAAGATACCCAGCCTCCCTGGATGAGCGAGGTGAAAAACTCACTTTTTCTGGCGGCTTCGGTGCTTGCGTGCTGGGGCTTAGGGCGCGCGCTGCGGCTGCGCAAACCGGGTGCGTGGCTGATGTTCTGGCTGTTCCTGCTATATCCGGCGCTGTATTACTTCGTCTACTGCATCCCACGCTACCGGCATCCGATTGAGCCAGAGATGGCGATTCTCGCCGTGTTCCTTCTGACCGAGGCGGTCATGAAAACTAGGGTTTCTGCTCTAAGTCAACCTTCAGCACGTGAATCTGCTTGACCTTGGCATCAAGAACGCCCCTGCTCACGACAGCAGACGGAACCCGGTTCGGCCTCTCGATGGTAGTGTCTTCCAGACCATGGCGCCGGGGAGGCATCACGACGGTAACTTTCGTATCCCGTAGCGCGGGAATAAGAGCGGGAATCAATCATTCCCGGTTGTTTCTCACCAATTGTTTCTCACCAATGTTCGGCCGCCACGTCTAAGGCAGTGAAACGGAGGATCCATGAACCGCCAACGCCAATCCGCCACCTGGTTAGGAGCTACGCTGGGAACCGTCTGCGCTCTGTTGGCCCTTGCGCTGGGCGCGCATGCTGCCGACCATCGCGGCGCGCTGACCGAGGAATTTCATCAGACCTATCCCATAACGGCGGATGGCCGGGTTGAGCTCGACAACATTAACGGCGACGTGCACATCTCCAGTTGGGACCGGAATGAAGTGAAGGTGGACGCCGTAAAATACGCCGACACGAAAGAACGCCTGGACGAAGCAAAGATCGAGGTTGACGCGAGGAACGATGCCGTCTCGATTCGAACGAAATATCCCGATCACGACCATAATTGGACCTGGGGTTCGCACGATAATCCTGCCAGCGTGGAATACACGCTGACCGTGCCGCGCACGGCTCGACTCGACGAGATCAAGTTGATTAACGGCGAACTCGACGTTACCGGCATGCGCGGAGAGGTGAATGCCTCGTGCATCAATGGACGACTCGAGGCGCACAACCTGTCGGGACGGGCGCGACTGTCGACGGTCAACGGGCGGCTGGAAGCGCGATTTGATCAGCTTTCCGGCCAAACGATAGATCTGAATTCGGTGAACGGATCGGTGGATCTGACGATCCCTTCCGATTCAAACGCAGAAATCTCGGCAACGACCGTTTCCGGCAATATCTCGAATGACTTTGGATTGCGCGTCAATCACCATCAGTATGTCGGTCACGATCTTCGTGGAGAACTGGGCAGTGGCGGGGCGCAGATCAAGCTAGCGAATGTGAATGGAAGAATCGAAGTTCATCACGCGCAGGATGGCCGGGCGCTGAGTCCAGCGAAGGATCTGGGGCACCGCAATAAAGATGACGACGATGACGACACGACTTAGGTCGTTTCGGAAACCTAGTTACAACTTCGCAGGTGGCGGCGAGACGGCGGCGCTACTGAAAAACGGGGCGCCACTAGTAGATCGTGTACCCGGGTAACGGTGTGCGAATGTCGGGCTTTGATGCCATCAGCAGCAAGGCGCCCTCTCGCTTGAACGCGCGCAGGTCGTCAAGACTGTTGAACGACTTGGTCTCGTAGTCATCTGGAGTTGGGGTGTCGTCAGGGATGCGGCGTGCCTCCACGTTTTCGAACGCGTGTTTCTTTAAGAGTTCCACATATTCTGTCGCGGAACGCACGTGGACCGGCACCTTCAGCTTATCGACCCACTGCAGCGAGTACTGATTGTCTCTATAGAGATTGATCAGGATGAACAGCCTGCCGCGCGGAGCCATCACTCGAAATAACTCCATCAGCGCACGATCCTGGTCAGGATAGTAGTAGAACGATTCCACGGAGAGCACTTTATCGAAGAAGTTCTCTTCCCAGGGAATCTGCTGCGCCGATCCCCAGACGTAAAGAATGTTCTCAAAGTCCTTCGAAGATTCGCGGGCCTGGCGCACCATCTCGTCAGAAACATCAAGGCCTACGACCTGCCCAAATCCTTCAGGACCATCGCCGACAAGGCGTGCGAGCAACCGCGTCGCCCACCCAGAACCACAGCCGAGATCGAGCACGCGCTCTCCAGGACGCAAATTCATCAGCCGAATCGTCTTCTCGGTGATGTCGAGATGATGGCGCTGCATCTTCTCGCCTTCGCCGGCCGCGGCCCAGCGATTGAATTCGTGTTGCAGCTTTTCATCAGGAGTTTGGGGTTTGTCCGGCATGGCTTCGTGAACCTGCGTTCCTTTGAGGCTATGATTTGAATTCTATAACTTTGAATTCTATAAGTACTGAGAGCGCGAAGGACGATGACTTGTGCTACAGTTTCTTTCTTCATGGCGACACATCCTCAGGTCCCCAAGCCGGACTCCGAACCCGGATCCCTTTACTGTCCGAATTGCGCCAAAGAAGTGACCGATCCGCTTACGTGTGGCGATTGCTCTTCGGTGATCTGCCGGAGATGCGGCACTCCCCTGGAATCGTCCGCCGAATTGGGCATCGGCTAATGGAACCCGTCCCCGTTCTTGTTGATCAAGCGCCGCTGTCTGGCCCAGAAACTGGTACTGCAAAGCCCACGCTGATGAGGGGACTCGGGCTGCTCGACTCGGTGTTACTGCTAGTCAGCGGCATTATTGGATCATCGATTTTTCTAACCGCGAAAGATATTGCCGGGCCCCTGCCGCAGCCAGTCCTGTTTCTGCTGGTTTGGGTACTGGGCGCGCTGATCTCGCTTTGCGCCTGCTTTGCTTTCGCCGAACTGGGATCGATGTTTCCGGACTCGGGCGGCCAATACATTTATCTGCGCGAAGCCTTCGGTGATCTCACGGCGTTTCTCTACGGCTGGATGCTGTTCAGCGTAGCCAACGGCGGGTCCATCGCCGCGCTCTCGGTGGCGGCGGCTGCCTATGTGGGGCAGGTCGTTCCGGTGGTGTCGCAGGATCACGTTGTGGTCGCATTCGCAGGGATCGTGGTAACGCGCGCGCACTTGCTGGGGCTCGTGCTGATCGCAATTCTGACCTATGTCAACGTCGTCGGACTACGTTGGGGTACGCTGCTGCAGAACGTTTCAACCTGGACGAAGTTCACGGCGATGGCGGCTTTCGTGTTTTTAGGATTCGCCATCGGCAAGGGCCACTGGTCCAACTTCGAATTTCACGGTGTTGGTCTCACCGCCGGACTCGGTCCGGCCCAGTTAATTTCCGCGTTGGGAGTCGGATTGATCGCGGTGTTCTGGGCGTACGACGGCTGGGTTTATATCACCTGGGTCGCGGGCGAGGTGAAAGAGCCGCGGCGCAACGTTCCGCTGGCTATGGTGCTGGGCGTACTCGCGGTGGGAGCCATTTACATCGCGATGAACCTGACTTACATGTATGCGCTTCCACTGAAGGAGATTGCAGCACATGAAACGATCGCACACGCGGCCGCAGCGGCGCTGTTTTCACCGCGAGCCGCCGTATGGCTGTCGCTGATGATTGCGATTTCGTGCTTCAGCGCTGCGGCCACGTGCACGCTTTCGGGTGCGCGCGTGTATCTTGCCATGGCGCAAGATGGAGTTTTCTTTAAACGCATGGCGGTGATTCATCCCAAGTGGCGCACGCCGGCATTCAGTTTGATTGGGCAGGGAGTCTGGGCTGCGGTCCTAACGATCAGCGGTCGCTACGACCAGCTTTACACCTATGTAATCTATGGCATGGTGCTGTCGTACACCCTGACCGTGATCGGAATGTTTCTGCTGCGCTGGAAGCGGCCTGAGATTCCGCGGCCCTATCGTTGCACGGGATATCCGTGGCTGCCGGCGATCTACGTTTTGATCGGGACCGTGTGGACCCTGAACACGATCATCACGCGGCCGACCGAAGCTTTTTGGGGGACCGCAATCGTGCTCCTAGGGGTGCCGTTTTATTTGTTTTGGAAGCGCAGTAATCGACAAGCAGATTCGTCGACGATTCCCAGCCATTGACCGGCCTGAGCCGTTTAACTTTCAGCTTGCCCCTTTACGACTCGCGGTGTTATTCCTCATCTTCTTGCTCGCGTCAGACTGACCCCGGGGCACACCATTGGCTGACTCCACTCCGAAGCCGCAAACCGACAACATTGGATTTCTCTCTCCCGGCGTTTCGATCGCCGAGGCGGAAGATCCCAACCGTCCGCGACAGGTGATGGGATTTCGCGACCTGTTGCTGTTTTATGTGATCACCGGCATCAGCTTGCGCTGGATCGCGACGGCAGCCGCCGCCGGGCCGAGTTCCATCGTCATCTGGGTCGGGGCATGGCTTTGTTTTTACACTCCGCTGGCTCTTTCGGTGCTGGAGCTTTCGTCGCGCTATCCGAACGAGGGCGGGCTCTATGTTTGGAGCAAACGGGCTTTCGGTGATTTTTCTGGATTCATGTCGGCGTGGACTTACTGGACCAGTAATCTGCCCTACTTCCCTGCCGTGCTCTATTTCGCGGCCAGCAATGTGCTGTTCATGCGGCAGGCGAACTGGGAACATCTTTCCGGCAATGCCACCTTCTACATTGTGTTTTCGCTGCTGACCCTGAGCGCAGCCACGCTGCTGAATATCGTGGGGCTCGATGTGGGCAGGTGGCTACACAACGTCGGCGCGATTGCGATGTGGATTCCGGTGGGCATCGTCATTGTGATGGGATTTGTGGCGTGGCATCGTTATGGGTCGGCGACGTCGTTCACCTTGCACTCCATGACTCCGAGCACGCATTTCAACGACATCATCTTCTGGTCGGTGCTGACCTTTGCATTCGGGGGGTGCGAAACGGCGTCGTTCATGGGGGAAGAGATCAAGAATGCGCGGCGGACGATTCCCCTCGCGCTGTTGTCTGGAGGTGTGACGGTCACGATCTGCTACATCCTGGGAACTGTCTGCGTGTTGCTGGCGCTGCCTGCAACGGAAGTGAACAGTTTGCAAGGACTGGTGCAGGCCGTGTCGAAAACCGCTTCGCGCGTTGGATATCCGGGGATATTGCCGCTGGCAGCATTTCTGATTGCGCTCAGCAATATCGGGGCTGCAGGGGCTTATCTTGCCGCGGTGGCGCGGTTGCCATTCGTTGCGGGGCTCGATCGCTTTCTACCGCCCGCGTTCGGAGCGTTACATCCGAAGTGGAAGACTCCGTGGGTGGCGCTGCTGACCCAGTTCTTTCTCGGAGCGATATTCATTTTTCTCGGGCAGGCGGGGACCAGTGTCAAGGGTGCTTACGATGTCCTGGTTAGCATGGGCGTGATTACATATTTCATCCCGTATTTGTATCTATTCGCGGCGATGATCAAGCTGCAGCGGGAGGCCGCGGGGCCGGATGTAATTCGGGTGCCGGGCGGGACGATCGTGGCGAAGTTCGTCGCGATCCTCGGTTTCGTGACCACGGCGCTGACCATCGCGCTGTCGATGGTTCCGCAGCCGGATGAGCCGAACAAACCACTGGCGATGTTGAAGATTGTGGGAGGAACAGGGGCGCTGGTGCTGATTGGCGCGTGGATTTACGTCGCGGGCAAGAGGCGTGCGACGAGAGTGCATCCCTAGCGTCGGAGGAGCCCGCGGGCAACCATGTGGGGACAGCCGCCTTCGGCTGTCCAGCGAGCGAAGTCGCTTCGGTGGTTACAAATTCAAATTTGGTAGATCCAGAAAAGAGCGTCCGAGCTCCGGCCGGCGGACAGCCGAAGGCGGCTGTCCCCCCAAAAGACAATCTACACCGGGGTTGCGGTCTTGCGCAGTGGGTTGAAGAACGGAAGGTTCGTCACCTTTACGTTCGTCTTCAGGCGCATCGCCTCGATCGTGATCTCCATCTGCAGCTGCGTGCCCAGCTTTGCGTACTCGGTCTCGATGCTGGCAAGAGCGACCAGCTTCTTCAGAATTGGAGACCAGCTTGTCGTAGTCGCTTTGCCGGCTTGCTTGTCTCCGGAATAGACGGGGACCGCTACGCGAGAAGCTTGCGTCGGCGCTGCAGGGGTGAGTCCATAGCGCTCGTAGAGTTGCTCGACATCAGTCCAATCAACTTCGAGGCCGACTAACTGGCGAGGCACGCCTCGCTTCGCGTCCTGCTCAAGCGCTTTCTTGCCGATGAAGTTTTCTTTGTCGAGGTGAACCATCTTGGCGAAGCCCAACTCGTAGGGAGAAAACTTCTGCGATGGAATGAGCGCCTTCTTCGAACTCGTGTAATCCACTTCGATGAGAAGCAGGCCAGCCTCCACGCGAGCGACGTCGAGGGCCAGCATCCCGGCGGCATGCAGATCGAATTGCTTGCCTTTGTCAGCCAGCGCATCCCAGATTTTTACGGCGTCATTCCACGGCATCCAGATCTCGTAGCCCAAGTCGCCAGTGTAGCCAGTCCGGGAAATGTCGACCGGAACGCCGGCAATCTTGCCGCGAGTGACGCGGAAATATTTCAGGTTGGCGACGTCAGCGTCGGCCACGGCTTTCAGCAGCTTTGCCGAAGTTGGCCCCTGCAGCGCCAAAGCAGCAACTTTTTCGGAAATGTCTTCGATCTGCACGTCCATATTGAGGCCGTTCTGCCGGAACCAGCGCAGGCTGGGATCGGCAGCCGTCCAGCGATAGACGTTTTCTTCGAGACGCGAAATCGTTCCGTCGTCGATGACCTTGCCCTCTTCATCGCACCAGCAGCAATAGATGACCTGGCCCACCTTCACTTTGTTGATGTCGCGAGTGATGACGCGGTTCACCAGGCGAGTGGCGTCTTTGCCGGTGATCAGATATTTATAGAGCGGGGAAATGTCGATGAGAGCGGCCGCGTTACGAATAGCGTTGTACTCGTGCTCGTGATGGACCTCGTACACGCTGACGGTGTAGTAGCCGGACCATTCGCGGTAGTTCAGGCTATGGCACAGCGGGAAGGTGCGCTCGTGAAATGCGGTTCCGATGGGCAAATTGATGGCCTCGCTAACGGCAATCTCCATCGCGGGAAAACCCACAACCACTAAGGACATGAAGAAAATCGCCGAAGTCGGATTATATGCATCGACGTGCATCTGCGGCAACCACCTCTTCGCCTGACTCGCAGTCAGCGGCGGCGCAAATAAGCAGACAAAATAGCCACTTCCCGATAGAATGACTCTTCGACTTACGGTCACGTATGCGCATCTTCATGGCTAACTCGTGTAGTACTCTTCGCAGTTGGACCGTCCTTCCCAGCGGGCTCTGATCTTCTCTGCCGCCTGCTTCCCTTCGCGAGTATCATTGCGTTTCCCAACGTCTGAACGTGAAAGCTGAGAGCTAGGAGCTGAAGCGAATGGCTGGTTCTAATTCGTACGACGTGATCGTCATCGGCGGCGGGCACAATGGCCTGGTCAACGCCGCATACCTGCAGCGCGCAGGCAAGAAGGTGCTGGTACTGGAACGGCGGCATGTGCTGGGGGGCGCGGCTTGCACGGAAGAGATTGTGCCGGGCTTCAAGTTTTCGGTGTGCTCTTACGTGGTGTCGCTGCTGCGGCCGGAGATCATTCGCGATCTCGATTTGCCCCGTCATGGGTTGGAGATTCTTCCGCTCGACGGGACATTTACGCCCATGCCCAGCGGCGATTACCTGTGGCGCGTGAATGATCATGGCAAGACTCATCGCGAGATTGCCCGCCACTCGCGGGTCGACGCCGAAGCCTACGATGAATTCGGCAAGGCGATGCAGGCAATGTGCCGGTTCGTGAAGCCGATCTTGAGCATGGTCCCACCGGATCCGACGACGCTGAATCCGCGCGAACTGATGAAGCTGCTATTCATCGGGCGGCGCTTTCAGGGGATGTCGAGCTACGACAAATACAATCAAGTCCAGCTCATGACGATGTCCGCCATTGATTTTCTCGATCAATGGTTCGAGACCGATGTACTGAAGGCGACGATGTCGGCTTCAGGAATCATTGGGACATTCCTCGGAGTGCGCTCTCCAGGAACAGCGTACGTGCTGCTGCATCACTACATGGGCGAAATCGACGGCGCGTTCCGCGCGTGGGGATTTGCGCGCGGAGGCACGGGAGCGATTTCAAACGCCATTGCCGATGCGGCGCGCGAGGCTGGCGTCGAAATCCGCACAAAGTCCCCGATTTCACAGATCATCGTCAAGAATAGCAAGGCGAAGGGCGTGGTTCTGGCGAACGGCGATGAGATCTATGCCGACGTGATTTCGTCGAGCGTCGATCCGCGGCTCACGTTTACCAAGTTTATTGAAGCCCAGCATCTGCCGGGCGATTTTCTCGAAGACGTCAACCGCTTCAAGTATCGCGGATCCTCGGGCAAGGTGAACATGGCGCTGGATGCGCTGCCCAACTTCAAATGCATGCCGGGACCGGGCGCGCATTTGCGGGGAGCGATTTCGATCTCGCCCTCCGTTGAGTATATGGAGCGCGCGTACGACGATGCCAAGTATGGGAACTTCTCGAGGCATCCGTATATCGATATGGTCATTCCGTCGCTGACCGATCCGTCGGTGGCGCCTCCGGGAAAGCATGTGATGTCGTGCTTTGTGCAGTATGCGCCCTACAAACTGCGGCCCGGTCTAAACTGGGACGATCAGAAAGAAGCGTTCGGAGACACTGTGGTGAACACGATCGCCGAGTACGCACCGAACATCAAAGACATCATTATTCAAAAGCAGGTGGTGACGCCGCTCGATCTGGAGCGCGAGTGGGGACTGAGCGAGGGCAACATCTTCCAGGGCGAGCTTTCGCTGGAGCAGTTGTTCTTCCTGCGTCCTGTGCCGGGATGGGCGCAGTACCGCACGCCCATCAAGAACCTCTACATGTGCGGATCGGCGACGCATCCCGGAGGCGGGATTATGGGCGCCAACGGGCGGTTAGCGGCGCTGGAAATTCTGAAAGACATCAAGGGAGCGGCATAGGCATGGGCACGCAGCGCGACATCGTCGTCATTGGCGGCGGGCATAACGGATTGATCGCCGCATTCTATCTGGCCAAGGCGGGATATAAACCTCTGGTGCTCGAACGCAATGCGCAAGTCGGCGGCGCCGCGGTTACCGATGAGTTTCATCCTGGATTTCGTTGCTCAACGCTGGCACACACGGCTGGGCCGATTCTGCCGAGCGTCGTTCGCGACATGCAACTCGAAAAGCACGGGCTCAGGCTGATTACGCCCGAGGTTTGCGTCACAGCGCTTTCGCCCGATGGGCGCGCCCTTTCGCTGTATCAGGATACGCAGAAGTCGGCACAAGAGATCGCAGCGTTCTCGCAGAAGGATGCGGCGAAAGTATCCAGAATTCGCGCAGTCGCTGGCGAAGATCAGCAAGGTCATCGGCGAGGCGCTCGCAACCACGCCACCCGATATCGACCATCCCAGCCGCGGCGATCTGTGGAGCATGCTGCAGACGGGACGTGCGATCCGCAAGCTGGGAAAGAGAGATATGTTTCGACTGCTGCGCTGGGGGCCGATGGCAGTGGCTGACTTGGCGTCGGAGTATTTTGAAACCGAGTTGCTGCGAGCGGTGATCGCGGCGCGAGGTGTCTTTGGGACGTTCCTCGGGCCATGGTCGGCGGGAAGCGCGCTGGTGTTATTGATTCGCGCGGCAGGAGATCCTCATCCGGCAGGATCGGCTTCGTTTGCAGCGGGCGGGATGGGCGCGGTGACGCAGGCGATGGCATCGGCAGCAAAGGCCGCTGGTGCGGAAATTCGCACCGGAGCCGAAGTCATTGAGATTCGGGTACAGAATGGCGTGGCGACAGGGCGTGCTGCTTTCGACGGGTGAAGAGATTCCGGCGAAGGCGGTCGTCTCCAATGCGGATCCGAAACGCACGTTGCTCCAACTGACCGACCCAACACATCTGTCGCCGGACTTCGTGCAGAAACTGCAGCATTACCGCGGGAACGGGACCGTCGCGAAGGTGAACCTCGCTCTTTCGGCTCTGCCACAATTCACCGCGATCAAAGGCGACGGCGCGCTCAAAGGGCGCATTCACGTTGGCTATGAGATCGACTATCTGGAGCGTGCTTTCGATGAATCGAAGTATGGAAACTTCTCACGGCAGCCATATCTCGACGCCACGATTCCGTCGCTGACCGATCCAACCTTAGCGCCTGAGGGCAAGCACGTGATGTCCGTGTATGTGCAGTACGCGCCATACAAACTGAAAGGCGACTGGGAAGACCAACGAAAAGCGCTGGGGCAAACGGTGGTGCAGACGCTCGCGCAGTATGCACCCAATCTGCCGGAGCTGATTTTGACGCACCAGATTATCACTCCCCGAGATCTAGAAGAAAAGTACGGCCTGACCGGCGGACAGATTTTCCACGGCGAGCTTGCTCTTGACCAGTTCTTTACCATGCGGCCGCTGCTGGATTGGGCGCGGTATCGTACGCCGATTGAGAATTTGTATTTGTGCGGGAGCGGGACCCATCCGGGTGCCGGTCTGACCGGGGGATCGGGCGCGAATGCGGCACGCGAAATATTGAAGGAGTTGAAGAAGTAGCGCTGGCGTCCTGGCCGGCTGTGGCGAGAGCATCTCGCTCTCGCAGCGGCAGCGGGATACCGCCGCGACAGCCGCTGGCCTGCCCTAAGCTAAGGGCGAAGGGGCGACATCTACGATGAAACCTTCCGCTATCCTGCTCATCTCGTGTCCCGACCGCAAGGGCGAAGTTGCGACCATCGCTGACTTCGTGTACCGGCACAACGGGAACATTCTCCACGCCGACGAGCATGCCGACGAAGAATCAGGGCTCTTCCTGATGCGCGTTGAGTTCGATCCCAAGGACTTCGACATCGATCTTTCTCAGGACGACCTGGCGGATTTCGGTAAGCGATTCTCGCCAATCGCGGAAACATTCCAGATGAAGTGGAGATTAGCGCAGTCGTCGCTGCGGCAGCGCATGGTAATTCTGGTTTCGAAATATGACCATTGCCTGGCCGATCTGCTTTACCGGCACAAGAGCGGTGAACTCGCGTGCGATATTCCGCTGATTATTTCCAACCACGCTGACAATCAGGAGATTGCCGCCTTCTACAAGATTCCGTATGCGATCGTTCCGGTCACGAAGGACAACAAGAGCCAGGCCGAGGCGAAAATTCAGTCACTGATTGATGAGCAGAAGCCGGATTTCATGGTGCTGGCGCGGTATATGCAGATTCTGTCGAACGACTTCGTCAACCGATATCCGCAGCGGATTATCAATATCCATCATTCATTTCTGCCGGCCTTCGTAGGGGCACGACCGTATCATCAGGCGTTCGAACGGGGAGTGAAACTGATCGGGGCGACCAGCCATTACGTCACCGAAGTGCTCGACGATGGTCCAATCATCGAGCAGGATGTGGTTCGAGTGTCGCACCGCGACACCGTTGAAGACCTCATCCGCAAAGGGCGCGACCTTGAGAAGGTGGTCTTGTCGCGCGCCGTGCGGTGGCATGTGGAGAATCGCGTGTTAGTGTACGGAAACAAGACGGTTGTGTTTTGATTCGGTTTGGCAGAAGCGTCGCATGAGCCAGAATCACGCCAAACCCTTTGCGGTTCCCGCCGGACTCGGTTCCACTGCGTAAAACTCAATCCAGACGATCGTCCCGGGCTATCGTCTGACGCCACCTCGCCACTAGATTTCAGCAGCGTCGAATTCCATTTGCTCCCGGCCTTTCCGAATTCTTTCCGCAACTCTACGCGGAGGTGCATGAACTTCCGGGGCTGCGTGATTTCACCAGATGAGAGGTCCGCTCCGGTAGTAACTTGCACCGATGGTAACCTTTCGGCTTTACTTGAACATAAGTAAAGTTTCAGAGCGAACTCTTGTTTCGGGGGCATGTTTGGCCGAAGATCTTCGGTTTGAATTAGCCATTCTGGCGACCGTCCAGGGCTTCTACCAGAAGCTTATGCGGGACGCGCTCGGCGGGGACGTCCCCATCCCGAGCGGTCTCGATGAGGATGCGCTGCGCCATTCCGAGCGCGAACTCCCGAGCACGCTTTCCCGGATGTACCGCTGGCTGCACCTCTTGGATATGGCGATTACGCCGGCCATGGTACGGCAGGCGCTGACTCCGGACACTGATTCTGAAGTCGCCGAAGCTCTGCTGCGGTATTTTGTGCGACGCCGCGAACCAAGCGACGTGAACCGCGACAAGACGGATCTGATCTCCACATTCCTATACCGCCATCCGCGCGTGCCCGGTCAGTGGGAGCAGACTGGATACGGACTCGACGGGGCATTGCCTCTCTCTCCATTCGAAATCGCTTTGATTGAAATCCTCGCGGACTCCGACGTGCCGTCGCTGCCCGAAGAGCACGTGCAATTGTTGCGACGCTTCGATCCGCTGCGCGACGAAATCAGCCGCTTCCGCGATTTCAACATGCTGATTGATTCCGGCATCATTGGGCGCGTACGCGAACTGAAGCAATGGCTGGACGCTTCGTTCTATCATCCGGGCGTGCTGGCGACGGTTTCCGCGCACAACGCCTATTTCGGCAAGAAGTTCGACGAATTGTTCACCAAAGCGCTGGGTGAAATCAAGAGCTTCGGCCAGGCTCTCGAAGAGATGGGCGGAACGATTTTGACTACGGTCGACGGCGTGGAAGTCACGGTGGACCATGTGGCTGCGATTCAAGAAAAGCAACTGCTGGAAGCCGATTATGGCAATGCGTTTGAGAAATTCCGTCGGGTTTCGAAATTGAAGAAGGAACTGGACCGGCGTCCGCCGATCCGGCGGTCACTGCTGACTCCAACAGGACATACTTCGCGCGCGGCGGGCGGTGCGGGAGCCGCGCCCAAGGCCGCGAAAGCTACAGCGGCGAAGGCACCTGTTCCAGCCCCGGTGTTTCAGCCTCCCGCGATTACCGCTCAGCAACTGTCGGCAGAAGAGAGCAAATTGCGACGCGTAGAGGAATCGATTCGCGTGTTTGTGCGCGTAGCCGATCCCAAGTACCGGCAAGTTGTGCCCATGCGCTTCTTCAACCTGACGCTGACTGGGCCTGAGGCCGACGCTTACAGCGCGACCTTCCTCGAAGAAAAAAGTGCGCGCGCCGACGTCGCGCGCACGCTGATTCGGATGGTCTCCATTTCCGCACGAATCAGCACCGAGTTAGAAGAATTGAAACGCAGCCAGAAGATGTCGTCGCTCTGGAAACTGCATGCCGATTCCGTCGTAGTGCTGCTGGATATGGCAAGCACATCCACAGAGGAAGCGGGCAGCACTGCAGCTACGGCCGAGCAGAGCGGTGCGGGCGCGGCAGCGCGGACGATCCACGAATCCGTGCAGAAGCTGCGGAACCAGGCGGATGTAGCTGTGAAGACACTCGCTAACGTCAGCTAGTTAGTCATAATTATTCCTGATTGGTCTCTCGATCTTTTCCCCGATTCATCGTTCGTGAGTCTTTGTCCTCTGTGGCGCGAGCATCTCAAACCACCACAGAGGGCACAGAGGAAGACCAAGGCAAAAAAAAGAAAGACGGGCGATTTTTGCCCGTCTTTCGTTCTTGCTGAAAGCTGACAGCTGAGAGCCGAAGGCTCAGTTGATATCGAACTGCTGCTGGTGCACGGCTGGATCGCTCTTCACAATGATGGTGCGCTTGGTCATTTCTTCCATCTCGTTCAGCAGCCGGCCGTTATTGGACTTCAACTCTTTCGCTACGTCCGGATGCACGCGCAGCATGACATCTTCGTGCTCCAGATGCTTTGCAATCTTCCGCATCTCGACATAAATCTCGTTGCAGACGGTGGTGACCGACTTCACGTATCCGGTCGATTCGCAATATGGGCAAGGCGCGCCAATAGTGCGTTCCAGCGACTGCTTTACGCGCTTGCGGGTAATGGCGACAAGGCCAAAGTCGTTAAACTGCAGCGTCTTTGAAGGGGCGCGGTCGTGGCGAAGTTCTTCTTCGAGAGCCTGCATCACGCGCTGGCGGTTGCGGCGCTCATCCATATCGATGAAGTCGATGATGATGATGCCGCCCAGATCGCGCAGCCGAATCTGCCGGACAATCTCTTTGATCGCATCGACGTTCGTTTTGACGATCGTGTCTTCCAGACGCGCCGTTTTGCCAACGTATTTGCCGGTATTAATATCGATTGCGACCAACGCTTCGGTCTGGTTGATAACGATGTAACCACCGCTCTTCAGCCATACCTTTGACTTGAGCGCCTTGTTCATTTCTTCGGCCAAGCCGAATTGCTCGAACAGCGGCGTCTCTTTGGTGTAGAGCTTCACGCGCTTGACCATGCCGGGCTGGAAGCGGTTGAAGAAGCGCAGAACCCGTTCGTATTCCGGTTCGGTGTCGACCCAGATCACGCTGAAATCAGAGGTAACCTGATCCCGCAGCACGCGCTCCACGACGTTGAGATCGTGATAGATAAGGGCAGGCGGCTTGGAGCTTTCAGCGCGATTCTTGATGTCCTGCCACAATCCTTTCAGAAAGCGGATGTCGGCGCGGAGTTCTTCTTCGCTTGCGCTCTGTGCAGCCGTGCGGACGATGAAGCCTCCATGGCCGTTTTCGCGCTCGCTGAGGATGATCCGCTTCAAGCGCTGGCGCTCTTCCTCGGAAGAAATCTTGCGCGAGACGCCGGTGTGGTTTACGGTCGGCATGTAGACGAGGAAGCGTCCAGGCAGAGCGATGTGGCTGGTGATGCGTGCGCCTTTCTTGCCAATCGGCTCCTTGGCGATCTGGACCAGAATTTCCTGGCCTTCCTTGAGCAGGTCGCTGATCAGGGGAACGGGCGCGTTCTCGCGGCGACGGAAGCGTTGTCGCCCACCTCCTCCACGGCGTTGCCGGTCCCCACCCCCTCGCCGTTCGTAACCTGGACGGTCGTGACCAGGTCGGGGACGCTGGCTGCGCTGCGTGTAACCGGCAGTCGCGGCCGGAGCGCGAACTTCAACGCGTGCATCGACGGTACCGTTGCCGCGAGCCTCGGCATCGAGCATGGCTTCGGCTTCGGCCTGCGCTTCTTCGAGTTCGAGTTCCTCGCTGTCTTCTTCGCCTTCGGGATGAGCAGCTTCCGCCGGATGCACTCCACCTTCGGCCATCCCAGCGTCAACCATGGATGACTGGTGAATCTCGGCAACGGTTTCTCGGGCCTCTCCATTCAGATGTCCCGGACCAGCCTGGGTCTCTTCCTCAAACTCGTCGTAACCTTCATCGGAGGAAGATTGATAGTGGACCGTGTCCGCCTCTTCCTCGTCGATGGTTTCTTCTTCCATCGTGCCGGGAGCGGCAAACGCAGGGGCTTGCTCCTCCCGCTGCGAACGCACCGGGTTATTAGCTTCCCGGTCGATTACTTCGCTGCGGCTGTGCTCCTCTTCCCTGACATGTTCTTCCTCGACTTCCACTGGCTCGAGCGCAACGTTCGCCTCTCCGGGCCAGCCAAGAGCGGGAATCGCAGCTTCGGGACGGCGAAACTCCTGATTCCAGTCGGCAGAGGTCGAGGCCGATTCCAACTGCTCAATATGCTCTTCCTGAACAGGACGAATGTCTTCGTGCTCCTCATGCAGCGGCTCCGCAACGGACTCCGTTGCAGCGAAGATCGGTTCGTCCTCAGGAAAGGTAGCGGCCAATGGAGCCGCGGGTTCGGCGGGCAATGCCGCTACGAAGTCGGTGACAACTTCACGCCCAGACGTTTCCTGCGCGGCGGGCTGCTGCGCCCACCTCTGGTACTTGGAAATAGACTCTCCCGGCAGCATGATTGGCTGGTAACCCGGAGGCGGGCCCGAAGGCTGACTTCTGCCTGAATCCATGCCGCGGGTCGAAGTCTCTAGCGGGCGCGAAAAGCGCTGTTCAGTGCCGCGATCCGACGTCCGGTCGGGCCGGTCTGCAGAACGTTCAGAACCGCGATCGGATCCGCGGTCACGGCCATCGCCGCGGCCGTCGCGACGGCCACCCCGGCGACGGCGGCGTCCACGCCAGCCTCCACGCTCGCGGTTCTGGGAATCGCCCCCAGTGCCACCTTCGGTCGATTCTGCGACAGGAGCCGGCTGCTCGTCGCTTAGGGTTTCGGCTTCGAAAGTTCCCTCGTCGGTGACGGGCAACAACTCAGCTTCGGAACCAGTTCCATCCTCCGACGCGGCTGCTGCCTCAGACTTCGCCGGCCCCTGACGCATGTCCGGCACGCTCCGGTTTGCCGGTACGACGTCGGTCAGATCGTCGTCGTGCTCTTCCAACTCCATAAAGTCGGAAACATAGAGGAAGGCATCGCGCTCCAGGCCGATGTCGACAAATGCCGACTGCATGCCAGGCAGCACGCGGGTTACGCGGCCTTTGTAGATGGATCCTGCTAACGTGTACTCGTTCTCGCGCTCAAGATAGACTTCCGCGAGCAAATCGTCTTCCACCAGACCCACTTTGGTTTCGTGGGGGGTAGAAGAGACAAATAGTTCTTTGTTCATCGAACACTCCGGGCCCACCGACTTTACCGAGTCGGGCGGGCGTCACCGGGGCGGAGTCAGAAGAGGTACGGGAGGATGAAGAGAAGAGCGTCGCGATGCTGCCCCGAAAAGGGGACAGACCAGGTCACAGACTTGTTCTCTGCACCGAGTCCGCTGCACAAGCTTGGGAATCTTTTGCACTTATCGCTCTAACTTCTGCCGGGGTTTGTGACCGCACTCTCAGACCCAACTGGGTCGGGGGGCCGTTCCCTGCCCGGCTAACTGCTCAGCTTCAATCCTGCCCGGCCTTCCGCTGCCCGACTAGCCGGTGAAATGCCCTCTTTACGCGAGGGCGCTCGATATTTTTGGGGCTGCGCCTGCGAGCGCAGCAAAACTGCTTCCCTGCCGTTTCTTCCTTGGTTCCTGAACCCGTTGCTTCTGAAGTTTGTTCCGTCCTAACCGGCTCGCTCTTGATGCACAACGCATTCAGCCAGCTAGTTCACGAAGCGGCGCATACGAACATTCATAACCATCCCCAGCGCCAGGAACATGAACAACACAGAAGACCCACCATAACTCATCAGCGGCAGGGGTATTCCGGTGACCGGCATAAAGCCAACCACCATGCCGACATTGACCAGGATATGGAAGCTAAGCACAGCCACCACACCCATCACCACAAACGTGCCAGCGCGGTCGGGCGCTGTCTGCGCGTTCTGGGTCAAACGCATCAGCACAATGAAGTATAGCAGCAGAACCCCAAGAGCGCCTACGAATCCATGTTCCTCGGCGAACGCCGCAAAAATGAAGTCCGTCTGCGGAACTGGGAGGAAAGCACCGTGTGTTTGCGAGCCTTTGCCGCCCCAAAGGCCCCCCGAACCCACGGCAATCTTGGATTGCTCAACTTGATACCCGGAGCCCTGCGGATCCAGCTCGGGATCGATAAAACTGGTTAAACGCTGTTTCTGGTACGACTTCAGCACGTGCACCCTGGGGATGAAGAAAACTCCCCCGATGCCGATTGCAGCCAGCAGGGCGACTGTCATCCCTTGTTTCCACTGCAGCCCTCCCAGAAAGACCCCCATGATCGCGATAGGGACATAGGTAAGGGCGGTACCGAGGTCGGGCTGGACCAAGACCATCAGCATTGGGATACCGACGACGGCGCCGGCCTTCAGGAAATCGGGCCAGGATAGTTCGCGCTGGCGCAATTCCGCGAAATACTTGGCGACGGCAAGAATAAGGATGAGCTTGACCCACTCAGAGGGCTGGAACAAGAGAGCGTGGGAACCGTGCCCAATCCGGATCCAGCGCTTCGCTCCCAAGGCCTTGGTTCCAAACACCAACACCGCCATCAGGGAGCCTACACCGGCGATGTAGAACCAATGAATCTGGTCGAGCAGCGCCTGATAGTTGACCAGGCTGATCAGGAACATGACTCCCACACCGGCTAACACCCAGTAGACCTGCTTGACGTGAGCTCCGGCGAACTTGGTGTGCATGGTGGCGCTGTGAATCTCCATCACTCCCATGCCGCAAATCATGAGCACGAAGCCCAGCAGGACCCAGTCGAAATCTCGGTATGAAACGTAACGTGCCATAAGAACAGCTTCTAGCTTGTAGGTTCTGGTTCTTAGCTCCTAGTGTAGTGCGTCACAAGTAACAACCTTTATCTATCCGCGCGCGTCTTATGATGGAGGAGACGCTTGCGGATGCGAATCGCCCCAGCCATTACGTTGAGTGCGGAGGAAAGAACGCAGTTGGAATCCCAAGCCCGGAGCCGATCCCTTCCGGTGCGGGTGGCGGAGCGTGCCCGCATCGTGTTGCTTGCAGCCTCCGGCCAACCGGACAAGGAGATCGCCGCCAGCATGGCGATCACACCGAAAAAAGTTTCCCGCTGGCGCAAGCGTTTCCTGGCGCTGGGCGTGGCGGGGTTGCAGAAAGACGCGCACCGGCCGGGACGCAAGCCCACCATCGGTGCCCGCCTGACCAAACGCGTGGTGACTATGACCACGCGCCAGCAACCCAGCAACGCAACTCACTGGAGCACTCGTACTATGGCTGCGGCGGTCGGCATCAGCGAAGCCAGCGTGCGGCGCATCTGGCGCGCCCACGGATTGAAACCGCATCGCGTGGAAGCGTTCAAGATCAGCCACGATCCTGCGTTCGCCGAGAAACTGGAAGACATCGTTGGCCTCTATCTCAATCCGCCGGAGCACGCGCTGGTGTTGTGCGCCGACGAGAAGAGCCAAATTCAAGCCCTGGATCGTACCCAACCCGGCCTGCCGCTGAAACGCGGGCGCGGTGCCACCATGACCCACGACTACAAACGCAACGGCACGGCCACTTTGTTCGCCGCTCTGAATGCGGCTAACGGCGAGGTCTTTGGCCTTTGCCAGGAGCGGCATCGCCATCAGGAATGGCTCAAGTTTCTCCGCCTGATTGACCAGACCATCCCCCCCGACCGGCAGCTGCACTTGATTTGCGATAACTACGCTACCCATAAGCACCCCAAAGTGCAGCGCTGGCTGGCACGGCATCCGCGCTTTCATCTGCACTTCACTCCCACCAGCGCCTCCTGGCTCAACATGGTGGAACGCTTCTTTCGCGACCTAACTCAGAATCGGCTCCGGCGTGGCGTATTCCGCGACTTGGAAGAACTCATCATGGCCATCGGCACCTACATCGACCGCCACAACGAAAGCCCGAAACCTTTCATCTGGACCGCGCGGGCCGCCGACATCCTGGAAAAAGTGAAACGCGCTCGCCGCACCCTGAATAAACGTCGATCTGTTTGACGCACTACACTAGCTCCTAGCTTCCACCTTTCACCTAACTAAATGTCATCCTGAGCGGCGCAGCCGGCGCGAGGGACCTAACGAAAAGTAGCCAGCGCCGTTGCCGCCAACAAGATCACCGAATCTGCCATCAGCCTGCCGGAACCCCGACACTCCCTGGCAACGCCAGCCGTCGTAAGCTCCCTCACCCGGCTTGACGCCGGGTTCAGGATGACATCTCGCTCGACTACGTCTTTCCTATTCGCAACTAACGCATTCCCGGGGCGGCGATTGCCACTGCCAGCGGCTTCTTGGGGAGATCGAGAACGAAACGGCCGCCGTGCAAGGATTCTTTCTCTCCCTCGGACCCGGGTTCGGTCCAAAGGCCGCCGATATCCACCGTCCCATCGCTTTTCGGCTTTTCCACCAGCTTCTGCGGGTTGCGGTGTTGTTTGTCGACGTAAGCCTTGATCACCTGCGTCGCCAGGCGCGCGGCTAGCCTTCCGTGCTCACCACCCTGGAACAGCACGCAAACGACGATATCGGGATTGCGCCGGGGCGTGAATCCTACGAACCAGCCATTCTGGGCAAGATCGTCGGCGTTCTTGAACCGAGCGCGGGTCGCCAGCGAAACCACCTGCGCCGAGCCCGTCTTTCCGGCAATGTCGATCCCGGGAATATGGGCCGACGGAGCAGTTCCCTCGGGCAGCAGAACGCGTGACATCGCATCGGTGATGAAGGTCCATCCGTTGGGATCGATCGGGACGTTTTTCACTTCCGTGTAGCGTGCAGCCTGGACATAGCCAGGCGGCATATCCGACGGATTGATGACATGCGGCACAACCATGCGCCCGCCCATGGAGATGGCGCTGACGGCGCGCAACAACTGTACGGGTGTGATCGCGATGGCGCCCTGGCCGATGCCGACAGAAATGGTTTCGCCCGCAAACCACTTTTGATGAAAGTTCTTTGCCTTCCATTCCTCCGAAGGCATGACGCCGGATACTTCATTGGGCAGATCGATCCCCGTCTTCTGGCCCAATCCGAGTTCGGTGGCATATTTTGCAATGCGGTCAATGCCGAGCTTCTCCGCCAGCGTGTAGAAGAAAACGTCGCAGGACTGGTAGATCGCCTTTTCCAGTGTTACTGGTCCGTGGCCGCCTTTCACCCAGCAACCGAAGCGCCGCCCATAGAACTCGGCGCCTCCCGTGCAGTTCACATGAAGATCCTGAGCCACCCCCTCCTGCCAGCCGGCCACCGACATGATGACCTTGAAGGTGGACCCAGGCGCGAGTTGAGCCTGAATAGCTTTATTCAGCAGCGGTTTGTCAGGATCGGTGACCAGCTTGTTCCATTCGTCGCGCGAAACCCGCACCGCAAAATCGTTCGGATCGAACGTGGGGCCACTGGCCATAGCGAGGATTTCGCCGGTGTGAGGGTCCATGGCAACGACGGCGCCGTTCTTTCCTTGCAACTGCTCCTCGGCCGCGATTTGCAGATCGATATCGACGGTCAGCTTCAGCGGCTTGCCCGGAATAGCCTCAGTCTCGCCGAGACGCCCCACTTCCCGCCCGTGGCTATCGACCAACGCTTGCCGCGAGCCATTGGTGCCCATCAGCAGGTCGTTATACTGCAGTTCCACTCCGGACCTTCCGACCACGTCGCCAGGGTTATACAGCTCAAACTGCGGCTGATTCAGCATGTCTTCGCTGACTTCGCCGACATAGCCGATCAGGTGCGCCATGAATCCGTTGCGCGGATACAGACGCCGGTGCGCCATGATGGTGTCGAGTTCCGGCAGTTCGTTCTTGTGAGCTTCGATGAACTGCAGCTCGTCGGGAGTGATGTCTTCTTTCAGGAAGATGGGCTGGTACTGCGGCATGGACGCGAACCGGCGAATGCGCGCCCGTACCTCGTTCGGATCCAGATGCAGTCCTTGCGCGATCAAGTCCGCATCGCCTGCCAGGTCACGCGTAGAATCGCGCAATAGCAGCGCAGAAAACGATGGGTAATTGTCGACGATGATACGGCCTTCACGATCAAGAATCTTGCCGCGAGGCGCGAGAACCGGAACGTTGCGAATGCGGTTCTTTTCGGCTGCGTTGGCGTAGTAGCCGCTTTCCATCACCTGCAGCTTCCAGAGTCCGTAGGCGAGCACCAGGAAGATGCCCAGGATGATGTATTGCGCCGCCGTGAGGCGGACTTCGGAAACTTTTTCGTCGCGGCCGAACATAAGTCAGTACCCAGTACCGAGTACCCAGTACCCAGTGGTTCTTGGATCGTTCGCACTGCGGCAGCGTTGGGCGAATCTCGTCGAGGTTAATTCCATTGTAATGCTCGAGAAGTCTCCGCGGCAGAGCCGGGGATAACGAAGGTCACGATCCCGATTCGCGCTGAGTACTGGGTACAGAGTACTGAGCACTGATTTCATGTTCTCTGCTTGAACTTGTCCAGCAGGAAGTACAGCGCGACGCCCAGGACCGCATTTGCCAAACCGGCAAGAATGCCGCGCGGCCAGCTCCAGGTCTGGGTCATGTTCACTAAACCATGGGCGACGGTAAAATACACCGCCGCGTGCACCAGATAAAAACCGAGTGTCACCAGGAAGCGCGCGCCGGCATTTTCGACATCGAGTTTCACCCCCAACGACGAAGCCCCGTAGCCAACCACAGTCTTGGCGATTCCGTAGATGCCAATCGGATTGTGACCCAGCATGTCCTGCGCGAGCCCAATCGCGGCTCCGGTGAACAGGCCAGCTACCGGGCTGCGCCGGGCCATCGCAAAAAAAATCGTGACCAACAGCGGCAGGTCAAAATAGACCGCAAACTGCGGGAACCTCAGGGGCACGAACGCCTGCAAGAACAGCGCCAGCAAGGGTATGCCGATCGTGACCGGGATACTGAACCGGTAGACCTCAACCTGCTCATTGGATGTGTAAGTGATGGGCACGCTATTGTGGGCTGCTCTCCGTAGCGGGCGGCTGCACATCGGCTGGAGGGGCAGAAGGTTGAGCGGGCTTTGGCTGCGAAGTCGCGGGCTTCGCCTGCGTGGCGCCCGGTGTGCCAGTGTTCTTCGGCACGCTTGCGGCGCCTGTCTTGGCGGGAGTTGGTGAGGAAGGCTTCGGCGGACCGCTCACCCCCGATAGCTTGTTCACCGTTTGTGCGGATCCCGCGACCGCTGTACTTGCAGTTTTCGCCGTAGGATTCGAGGTCGCGGGCTTGCCTATTTCGGGCGAGGACCCTGCGGCCGGTGGGACGGTAACGGGCTTATCGGGAACGGAGGGCAGGCGTTGCGCCAGGATATCCGCAGCACGAACGCGAACAGAGTCGTCAGCTGTGGCCTGCCTTTCCTGCTTCTCCACCAGCACCAGGACCTCTTCCAGCTTGCTCAGGTTGGCCGCAGGCTTGACCTTGATATTCAGAAACAGATCTTTCCCGTTTGCCACTTTCGTCACGGTACCGATCGATAATCCTTTGGGAAAAATCTGATCGCCGCCGCTGGTCAGCACGGTTTCGCCGACGGGAACCTGCTCGTCGCTCATCACGCGCTCCAGCACGACTTCTCCGTTGGCGGTGCCGCGCAGTACTCCCTGGAGCCGTGTCTTCTCGAGGATGGCGCCCACTCCGCTGCTTTGATCACTGATCAGGAGTACCTGCGAGACCGAAGGGTACACCAGCAGTACCTTGCCTACGATCCCATCCGACGTCATCACCGCCATGTCGCGTTTGATGCCTGCGTTTTCCCCTTTGTCGATGTAGATGATGCGGGAGAGATCGCTGCCGCTCGAGCCAATCACTTGCGCAGCGACGGTTCGGGAAATGAACTGCTCCTTGAAGGCTAGCAGGGTCTGCAGGCGTCGAGCCTGGGCAGCATCTTCACTGAGGCGAACCTGCTCAAGACGCATTTGCTCAATCTGCTCTTTCAGCTGGCGGTTCTCGGCGCGTACGCCGCGCAGATAAAAATAGTTGTGCCAGATACCGCCGCTGCTGTTCTGCACCCAGACCAGGGCGCGCTCGAAAGGGGTGATTGCACCGATCGTCCAGATGCGGATGAGGCGCGTGTCTTCGGCATCGCTGCTGCCCCCGCGTTTCACCTGCACCGCGAGGCCGAGCACTTGGAGAAACAAGACTCCCACCAGAATGATTAGGTTGCGGTAACGGCCGAGTACGGATTCCATAACACAAGTTTCAAAGTTTCAAGGTTTCAAGAGTTTCAAAGTTTCAAAGTCCCAAGGAAACAACTGCCGGCTGCGATCTTGTGAAGTCGCTCGCAACCTCAGCACCTTGAAACCTTGAAACTCTGAAACCTTGAAACCTACTCAATCGAAATCTTTCTCAGCAGCTTGAAGTCGCTGAGCATTTTGCCGGTTCCGAGCACGACGCTGCATAGCGGATCGTCGGCGATGGAAACCGGCAGCCCGGTTTCTTCGCGGATGCGCTTGTCGAGGTTCTTCAGCAGCGCGCCGCCACCCGTGAGAACGATGCCGCGGTCGCTGATGTCGGCGGAAAGTTCGGGGGGTGTCCGCTCCAGCGCGACGCGAATCGCATTCATGATGGTCGAAACACATTCGCTGAGAGCTTCGCGGATTTCCCCGTCGTCGACCGTAATTGTCTTGGGCACGCCTTCAATCAGGTTGCGGCCTTTGATCTCCATGGTCATCGGCTTGTCGAGCTGGTGCGCCGAACCGATTTCCATCTTGATCTGCTCGGCCGTGCGTTCGCCGATCAGCAAGTTATATTTCCGCTTTAGATAGTTCATGACGGCTTCGTCCATCTGGTTGCCGGCCATGCGCACGGAACGCGAATATACGATGCCGCTCAAAGAAATTACGGCGATATCGGTGGTGCCGCCGCCGATGTCGACCACCATGTTGCCGCTGGGCTCGGTGATCGGCAGTCCCGCTCCGATCGCCGCCACCATGGCCTGCTCGACGAGGTGTACTTCACTGGCCTTGGCGCGGTAGGCGGAGTCCATGACCGCGCGCTTTTCCACCTGCGTAATTTCTGACGGGACGCCGATCACAATACGCGGGTGTACCAGCATCTTGCGGTTGTGCGCCTTCTGGATGAAGTAGTTCAACATCTTCTCGGTGACTTTGAAATCGGCGATGACACCATCTTTCATCGGCTTGATGGCGACGATGTTGCCGGGCGTGCGGCCCAACATTTCTTTGGCCTCTTTGCCGACGGCTTCGACTTCACCCGTATTCTTGTTAATGGCGACGATCGAAGGCTCGTTCACGACGATCCCTTTACCGCGCGCGTACACCAACGTATTCGCGGTGCCGAGGTCGATCGCCAGGTCGCTGGAGAAAATGCTGAACAGCGACCGGAGGTTGTGATTGCGGGTCGAGCCTGAATGAAATCCGTTGTTTGACATGACGAAATGTTCTCGCGTCTTTCGACGTGCTGCTCTCTCGGGGAGCACCCCGGAGTTTTTTCTCTTGTCAGGATTCTGGGTGTCTTTATTCTACGAGATACTCGGCAATCCTGCTTACATCAGGTTTCAGAGTTTCAAGGTTTCAGAGTTTCAAGTCTCAGAACAACTGATTCTCTTGAGTTCACGCCGGTACTTGAAACGTTTGTTCCCTTGAAACCTTGAAACTTGAAACTTTGAAACTTGTCCTTACTGAATAATGATCTTCTTCTGCTGCGTATTGACTCCGCCTTGCGCCGTTTGCGCGGTTACGGTAATCACAGCTTCTCCCGTGGGCAACGGCGGCGTAAAGTAATGGAAACCGCCATCCGAGTTGATCATCGGGACTTCGCTGCCATTCACCATCACGCGCGCGCCAACCTGGGTCTTGCCCGTCACTTCAATGACATGGCCATGCTGTATGAACGGATCCAGTTCCAGATCGATGGCTTCGTTTTCCTTGCCCTTGGAAATAATCGTGAAGCGATTTTTTTCACTCTCCGCCGATTCATTCCCCGACGCGTCGTAAGACTGCACCATCCAGTAATAGGCGCCTTCTCCCAGACTGGTGACCGTTACCGCCGCCGTAATAACTTTCTTGTCAACCAGTGTAGAGGAGAAATAAGGATTGCGGGAGATGCGCAGCCGGTAACCAACCGCATTCGTCATGGGCGTCCAGGAAAACTCGACGTCTTTGGTAGCTTCGCCCGACGAAAATAGCGGTGCCATGTTGGCTGGACCGATGGGCGTGGGCGGACCAATCTCTTTGGCCTTCTCGAGATGCGACTGCTGGCCCTGGAAGCTGACCTTTTCCCAATTTGCAAGCTTTACGGTTTCGCCATTCCGTGTGACCTCGCCCGTTCCTTTTTTCATCAGGATTTCGTGCTGGTCCGATTTGGGATCGTTGTGGACCTGCGCTGTCGATTCGGGTGACAGAGAGGCCGTTGCACCCGCCACAATGACCTGCGACTTCGAACCTTGACTGTAGGTCGCAGTGGAGAGGTCGACCGTTCCCGTGCTGACCGCAACCGCGACGTTGGTCTGTTGCTGGTCATTAGCGGAGTTCTCTTCAATGACGATCAGAGAATCCTGTTTCACCGTGTAACTGGTCCCGTCGTTGAAGACGACTTTGGCCATGCCTTCCGACCCAGTCTGAACGACGTCGCCCTTTTCCAGAGGGATACTGTAGTCGCCCGTGACCCAACTGTTGCCATTTCCCTTCTTCACGCGAACCGTGCCATCGAGCGCGGTGAAGTGAGCTTGCTGTGCGGTAGAGATTCCAGTGCCCGCAGCCGGAGCCATGCCCGAAACGTGATCCAGTAGTTTGCTGACCACGCCCCCGCCCGCCTTCACGGCATTCTCAGAGAACTGCGGGAAAGTGAAGCGCATGAAAATGCAGAAAACCCCGACGCCAGCCAGAATCATCAGCGCCACACTGCGATATGTAACGGTCGTCCACGCGACATGGATGCCCGGTTTGCGATTGTCAGAGGCCACTTGGGATCGAAAACCCTCGCTAAATCTGCGCAAATATGCGGTAAAGAGCAACGTTAGCACAAGGAAAACGGAGGAAAAAACAGGTAATCAGTTTCGGACGTTACCGAAGTGCCAAAGCACTCGAACTTCGCGCACGTTCCCACCTGCAGCCGGATCAAAAGACAAAAGCACCGGCCGCTCGATGGTTCATGACAGGCGCACGCCGGTCGGATATTCTTGAGGCCAAAATGGAAATCAACTCTACCGACGTCTCCTCTTCTCCCTATAGTCGCCGGTCGATTTTCTCCGACGGCATGGCTGTGATCTGGGCGATCGCCCTGGCCAAACTGCTGTTCCACATCTACTTCAACAATCGTTACGGCTACTTTCGCGATGAATTCGATTACATGTCGTGCGGTGACCATTTGCAGTGGGGATATGTCGACCAACCACCGCTAATTCCCTTCCTGACTCACATTTGTCGCGCGGTGTTGGGAGACTCACTGCGCAGTCTTCGCTTCATTCCCGCGCTGGCCTCGTCGTTGCTCCTGGTCCAAACCGCCGTGCTGGCCCGCGAACTTGGCGGGCGCCGCTATGCCCTGCTGCTCAGTGCGATCTGCTGTTTGATCGACCCTCAGTACCTCTCGAACGGCAGTTTGCTCGGCACAAACTGCCTCGAACCCAACCTCTGGATGGGCTGCGCTTACTTCGTAATTCTCGCCGTCAAACAAAACGATCCGCGCTATTGGCTCTGGTTCGGGGTGATCGCTGGTTTTGGGATGGAAGAAAAGTATTCCATCGCCGTCTTCGGCCTGGGAATTGTCGTTGGGTTAGTGCTAACCGAGCAGCGCCGCGTCTTTCTCAATAAGTGGTTCTGGCTGGGCGGACTCGCTGCGTTTCTGATTTTCCTTCCCAACCTGCTCTGGAACATCCATTATGACTGGCCTTTTGTCCAGTTAATACGGGCCATTAAAGCCGAAGGCCGCGACGTGGTCTGGGGACCCTTTGATTTCTTTTTCCAGCAAGTGCTGGTGTCGGGTCTATTGAATGCGCCCATCTGGTTGGGGGGACTATTTGCCTTGTTATTCTCTCCTCGCCTGCGGCCCTATCGCGTGCTGGGGTGGGCCTACGTGGTCTCCTATGCCGTCTTCTTCGTTCTGCATGGAAAGAACTACTACCTCGCGCCGATTTATCCCATGCTGTTTGCGGCGGGAGCGGTAGTGCTTGAAGCCACGCTCGATCGCCCTGAAACCGGTCAGCCTCGCTTGCAGTGGCTCAAGCGAGCTATTGTGGTTACACTCTTGGTCAGTGGCGTTCAAGTCGTTCCCATCGTCGTTCCCGTCCTTTCTCCCGATCACTTCCTGGCTTATACGAAGTACCTCCCCTTCAAGCTGCCGGTGAATGAGTACGCCCACGCCCGCGTCGCGCTGCCGCAGTGGTATTCCGACCAATTCGGATGGAAAGAAATCGCCGACGAAACCGAAGTAGCCTGGAATCGTATTCCTCCCGCCGAACGCGCAGACTGTGGAATCTTCGCCCAGGACTACGGGCAGGCCGGTGCCATCGATTTCTTTGGCCGTGCTCACGGCTTGCCGCCGGCCATGAGCGGCGACCGCACCTACTTTCTCTGGGGACCGCGCGGCTATTCCGGCAACTGCATGATCGTCCTCGGTGATCGAAAAGAAGTTCTGGAGAATTATTTCGAGAACGTGGAATTCATTGGAACGTCCGCCGCGAATCCCTACGCGCTGGAGCAGCAGATTGACGTATTCCTCTGCACCGGCAAGAAATTTGAATCGTGGGCCAAGGTTTGGCCAAGCCTGAAACGCTGGAGATGATCAGCGCCGCTGGCCACATCACGCAAACTCACGGCTTGGACACTGGCGGACTCGGGTTGCTCGTAGACGAGGGCTGCGGCGCAACGGCCGCTACATAGGGGATGTCGACCGATCCCATTTCCCCGGTGCCAGAGTCCCTCACTACAACACGCAGACTAGTGGTTCCCGCTCCGGGCACGAATTGCACCAGGTGCGGTACGGCGTGCGCCGCCATGGACGCATATTCTTTCTCGCTTAGTTTCTGATCGGAACGCTCCATGAAATATTGCAGCTGTTTGCCTTTGCGGTCGAAGGTGCAAATCGCGACGTCCATGCTGAGATTGCGGCCACCGCCGTCGGCAGGCGCGAAGGTCAACAGCTTCGAATCGATCGCCAAAAAATACTTCGCCTTGTCTGGCTGGTCCGGCGGCATGGCCTTGGCCACCAGCAGAAGCGCGGTCGAAGTCAGCAAATCCTGACACGCCGCCTCGCGTAACTCCCGCTCGGCCTGCTTGGTATCTGGCTTGTGGTTAGGGCTGTCGGTATCGGCGGGCGCGAAGTAGCCTTGCCGATAAGCAAGCTGCACGCCGGCTTTCGAGGTCTTCACAGTCACGTGGTGAAACTCGCCATCCCAATTCGTGGAATCCGGGTAATAGGCCACTTCGTAATAGGAAGAGCCGTCGTCCATCGCTTTCTTGACGCAGTCCGAAAGATCATTGTTATTCACGCAAATGCGGCCGCCCGTGCCCTCAGCGAGGCGATTCATACTCTCTTGCTTGGAGAATCGCGACTGGTCTTCACGCTGGATCGCTTTCCCCATCCCGGTTCCATTCAGTGATCCTCGAGCGCGGCTCGAAGCTTGAAAGTAGCTCTGTGTCTGCAAGCCCGCTGGGTCCATCGGATATACCGCCACTTTCGCATCTGACAGCGCGCCGGCAATTTCTACCATGCGATCATCGTAATCGCGCATGCCGTAGAACTTGTTGTCTGCATCGGGAGCGATTTGTAGTGGAAACGATGACGAAATCCAGAGCAGATTCTTTCTTCCAGGATAGCCGGAGAGGTGGCGCGCAATCGCGCGCAGAGCGTCAATCGTGGCCTGCACCCGAATATCGACCTGAGCCGAGTAGGTTTCTCTTTCAAAGCGCACAAGGGCATCCAAAGCGGCGCCCGGCGCATTGTCCAGCTGTGCCGACAGAGCATTGGGATCGTCCCGAGGATCAACCTCAGCGAGGCCCGACGAGGCAAAGGAGATCGCCTTTTGGGTCGCTGCGATGAGAAGTTTAGGGTCGGTGGTGAAGTCCTGCAGCAGGTGCAGGTTGTTATCGAGCAGAAATACCGAAACCGGGACATCCGCAGGGATCGAGCCGAGCACCTTCACCATCTGACGATGCACTTGCATCTGCGCCGTGTAGGGGGTGTTGATGCCGTCGATCAGCAAAACCGTCGGCGGCACCGGCGCTTTCTGCATCGATACGAGATTGCTGTAGACCCCGGGCGGCATCTGCACGTTGCCTTTGTCGGAGGCAGCAATCGCCGCAACGTTCACGGCTTCGAATGCAGCGATGGTCTGTGGGCGCTTGTCTTTTTTCGGAGGAATTTGTTCGAAGACCTCAAAATCTTTCGCCGTAAGTCCTGGGACAGGATGTCCTCGCCCGTCGCGCGCCAAGATTTGCAATGTGACCATCCGCGTCGTGACCTTCAACCGAGGGATGGATAGGGACAGCTGTGCCTGGTTAGCCGGTGGCGCGGCAGGGGGCGATGCGGGCGGCGTATTTGCTGGGACATTGGGCTTTTGGTCTTGCGCTACTCCTACAAGAGCTGCACCGAAAAACAGCATCGCAAGCAGTTTCGTGCGACGCACAGGATGGACGCTGCACCCTTTCATCCCGGACCTCTTCCTGCCCCTAGCGCGCATAGGTTAGCACAATCACGCTGTCGTTCGAGTCAACAGATTCAACCCGAATCCAGGGAATAAGTAGCGGGAATGGCGAGAGAGCATTCCAAGGCGGGTGAACCGCGCTTCTCCTGCCGATTCCTGGACCAAGGAATTGTGGCTCCCTAGATGCGGGAGATTGATCGTTGGTAACGTCGCCCTCAGGCTTCCGCGGTGTCTAATCGAAACATGAGGAGAACGGCTCTCCGTTTATTGGTCTGGCTCATGGTCGCGGTCAGCGCAAGTATGCTAAAGCCTGGCTGGAGTGATTGGCCTGGATCAATATCGACTGCGCTGTCACGCACAGCAGTTGCTCTCTGACATCCGTTCTCTCGAATTGCGCAAGAGTTCATATGCCGACGCTCGCGATGTGATCGACCGCTGGTGGATCGATGCTCGTCAACAGGGCCCATGCCGGGTGGATTGGTGCGACGTCGAAATCAGCCTCACCGATTTCGCACGGGGCCAAGGTGAATTCGTTTGGCAAACACCAACCCGCTCTAAGATCTTCAGCTGGCTTGGCGCAAGACCCGCAACCGTAAGCGCGAGCATTCGCGTACGAAACAACGTAGTCATAGGAAAACCAATCGAAGAGTACGTCGGGGGGCCCTGCCAGGAAGAATTTGACGGGCAGACTCTCTGCCTGACAGTTATGGGCGCGTCGGGACGGGAAGGCGCCACTACATTGATCCTCGACATCCCGAGTATTCGTTTTACAGGCCGAGTGGTTGCGAGATCTGTGTAGACGCACAGGTCGTTTTCAGTCCCTATGCTAGCCCGGCGGACGTCCAGCGGCTTACCGATGTCAATTTCGGCTGCATCACGCGATGGACTCCTTGCAAAACCGAAGAAGACATTCTTCCCATCGCTTGGGCTCAGGTGCAACGCGAACGAGCGCCACCCCCGGACGACGGCGGCGACTGCTCCGGCACGATCCGCGCCTTAAGCCGTGAACTCGGGCGAGTGCCATTGGCTACCGTTGCTCTGGTGAGCAATATACGGGAAGGACCGCGAATCACGGTCCGATGGGACGACCAGCGCGAAATGATGCAGCGGCGACCTCAGCAGAACACATTTCCGCAGCCAAACCGCACCCCTCTTCGCAAGGGAGACCGTGTGTTGATATTCGAGGACCATCTGTACGCTTCTTTGGGCTACTGTGGCCTAGTCCCGGCAACCCACGAGAACCTTAGTAGCGCCCGCTCGGGAGTGTCTGAAGACCTGCCTGACCGCACGACGCCGGTGAACCCTCCGTCGGGTGGAATCAATCCTCCGCAAATTGACGTCCGATAAGCCCTTCCCTTGCAGCACCTTCCTTGCCGGTTGTAGCATCAACTGTTTGGGCCTTCATATTCAGAAACCCGATTCAGCAATCCCAGGAGAACATCATGGCGACCGATACTTTGGCCAATCCGGCCACGCTCAATTACGGCAAGACGAAAGTCTTCAAGAACTTTATCGACGGCGAGTGGGTTGAGGCCTCGACCGGCGAAACGTTCGAAAATCGCAATCCCGCCGATACCCGGGACCTGGTCGGCATCTTCCAGAAATCCGCCAAAGCCGACGTGGACGCAGCCGTCGCCGCAGCCAAGCGCGCCTTCACCAAGTGGCGACTCGTTCCCGCTCCGCGCCGCGCTGAGATGGTCTTCCGGGCCGCCGAAATCCTGATCGAACGCAAGGAAGAATATGCGCGGGAAATGACGCGGGAAATGGGCAAGGTCCTGGCCGAAACGCGCGGCGACGTGCAGGAAGCGATTGATGCTGCTTACTACAACGCAGGCGAAGGCCGCCGCCTTTTCGGGCCGACCGTGCCGTCAGAGATGCCCAACAAGTTCGCGATGGCCGTGCGCCAGCCCATCGGCGTCTGTGGCATGATCACGCCCTGGAACTTCCCCATGGCGATTTCTTCGTGGAAGCTTCTACCGGCCATCGTTTGCGGCAACACCTGCGTCATCAAGCCGGCGCAGGACACGCCACTTTCCACCTTCAATCTGGTCCGCGCGCTCACCGACGCGGGCCTGCCCAAAGGCGTCATCAACGTGGTCTCCGGATTCGGCGCAGAGGTCGGGACTCCACTGGCTGAGCATCCGGATGTGCGCGCCATCTCGCTGACCGGATCGTCCGCTGTAGGCCGTATCGTCGGCGGCATCGCGGCCCAGAGCTTCAAGCATTGCTCGCTCGAACTGGGCGGAAAGAATCCCATGATCGTCCTCGACGACGCCAATCTCGACCTCGCGATCGAAGGCGGACTCTGGGGAGCATTCGGAACCACCGGCCAGCGCTGCACCGCGACTAGCCGCATGATCGTGCAAAAAGGCGTGTATCGGGAATTCATCGAGCGCCTTGTCGAGCGCGCCAAGAAATTGAAAGTGGGCAACGGCCTGGACGAAACGGTGCAGGTGGGTCCTGCAGTCAACGAGCGCCAACTGCAAACCGACCTGAGCTATGTGGACATCGGCAAGAACGAAGGCGCGAAGCTAGTGTGCGGTGGCAATCGCCTCGACAAAGGCGACTACCAGTACGGCTGGTTCATGGAGCCGACGGTTTTCATCGACGTCGATCCCAAGATGCGCGTCGCGCAGGAAGAAATTTTCGGGCCCGTGGTCTCGATCATGCCTTGCGAGGATCTCGACGATGCCATCGAAATCGCCAATGGGATCGAGTACGGACTGTCGTCTGCGCTTTACACCAGGGACGTCAACAAGGCGTTCACGGCCATTCGCGATCTATATGCCGGCATCACCTACATCAACGCTCCGACAATCGGGGCCGAGGTGCATCTGCCTTTCGGCGGCACGAAGGCAACCGGCAACGGCCATCGCGAAGGCGGGATCGGCGCCATCGATTTCTACACGGAGTGGAAGTCGGTGTACGTGGATTATTCCGACAAGCTGCAAAAGGCGCAGATCGATCGCGAGGACTAATTTAGCTGGCGGCTTGTATCTCGAGCGAGCGGCCCGGGTTCCGGTAGTCGTACGCGCCCAGCTTGGTCTCGACCAGAGCCTGGAACTTGGCGGCTTGCCCGGTCAGCGCTCGCTTGGGAATGATGCGATACAGCTTGGGATTGGAATAAAGAAGAATCACGCCCTTGCCCTCCAGATATCCAATGAACCGGTCCCAGGGAACCCGTGCCTGGCTGACTGGATCCTGCAGGTGCAATCCCTGTTCGCTGAAGTGAACGCGTAGGACTCCGAGGTAATGCTTGCGCTGATTCCGCATGATCCTCATCGCGGGAATGACAACTAGCGCGCCAATCAAACCGGCGCGCACGGCGGGATTGTTCGCCGCGATCGAATTCCAAAGAACAAACACGCCGTAAATCACCCCGCCGTAGAGCAGCAGAATCTTTGCCAAACCGCGCCAGCCGCCGCCTCGCAGAATGTGCATCCAGTAAGCCTCACGGAAATCGGCTTTCCGGAGAGCAAAATCGAAGTGGGGCGTGGTAACGGATTTGTCCTGGTTCAACTTGCCGGTGGCCAGCGCGCGAAACTCGGTAATCTGGGCTTCCGAAGGAAATGCGGACTTCGGCAGAATCTCTCCACCCATCTTCGAGTTGAAGGCAAAATGAGTCTTGTTTTCTGAAAAAGAAACCAGCTCCGACCACGGACGAGTCACCGTTCCACACTTGCAGCTGGTCGCGTACCCGGTCTCATCGGCTTCAAAGACTCTCTGATCGCGGCAATGGATGCGCTGGAAGCCCTCGGCCAGCTCCTTTTCGTACTTCTGTTTCCTCGATTGCACCGACCGCTGCTCATAGAAATATGCAGCCGTCGCGGCAACCGCTCCGAGACCGATCAGAAAGCCACCGACCGGAAGTCCGAATCCCTGCACCATGCAGAACGCGCCGAAGGCGGCAATCAGCGCACAAGCCGCAAGCACGACCCTGAATCCGGCATTGCCGCCCGCAGACATTGGAAATGGCGACTGCAGCGTCCGGAAGTCGTCGAACTTGATGGTGTAGGAAAGCCGCATTTCCTGAAAATTATAGGGTCACACGATCGGATCGAATCGTTACCGAAGTGACTGCCCGCCACATCGGATGGCGTCTTTGCTTATTTGGTAAGGCCGGGCGGCAGAATTCGGGGCGAGTACGTTGGTAATCTTGTTCGCCCTTTAAGGGCAACCTAACCTTGGCCGCATGGGGCTTTCCTCCAAGTCTCAATTTTTTCGCTTGGAGTCGCCTCGTGTCAGATCGTTCCATTCCTGCTGCTCGACGTTCGGGCATCTTAGCGGCTAGATTTTCGCAGGCCGTGCTGGCGCTTTCGTTCTGTTGGATCGCCGCCTCCGGCTTGCAGTTGGTTGCTCAGACTGCTCCCAAGCCCCATCGCAAAGTCATTACAATGTACGACCCCGAATACCCCGCGATCATGAAGAGCGGTCACTTTGAAGGGCAAGTCCGCCTCGACGTCTTGGTTCTGCCGAACGGGAACGTTTCGAAGGTGGAAATCAGAGGCGGCAATCCCATCCTGGCGCAGTATGCTTCACAGGCCGTGGTTCGATGGAAATACGCACCCGGCCCGGACAAGACGGTTGAGGAAGTCGTCTTCAATTTCAATCCCAATAACCACTAAGCTCCAACAACGATTCCCTCGTTCGTGCAGATTTCTGGCCATACTCCTGCCATCTGCATTTAGAATTTCTGTTTAGCTCCGGCCCGAAACTTCGCCGTGGCGAAGCCTTTATGAATCCCATCAGCCAAGCTCACGAGATTGCTGCCGCATCCCGCCTGGAACATGTCCGCTACGCTATTCGCGATCTGGCTTGCGTCGCCGACGAAGTCGTAAAGCAAGGGCACAAAGTACTTCCGCTCAATGTCGGCGATCCGCTGAACTTCGACTTCAAAACCCCGCCGCATATCATTGAGGCCGTCTACAAGGCAATGTGCGAAGGCAAGAACGGATACGCGCCTTCGCCCGGAGTTCCGGAGGCGATCGAAGCCATTCGCGGCGAAGCCGAGCGCAAGGGCATAAAGACGGCGCAGGACGTTTTCGTGACCGCCGGCGTGAGCGAGACGGTCGATCTTTGTCTCTCCGCGCTGGTGAATCCCGGCGAAAATGTGCTGACTCCGAGCCCGGACTATCCACTGTATTCGGCGGTTCTTTGCAAGCTGGGCATTGGGCTCAACGCCTACGACTTGAACGAGGACGACGCGTGGCAGCCTGAACTTGCCGACATTGAACGCAAACTCACCCCGCAAACCCGCGGCATTGTGCTGATCAATCCGAATAATCCCACGGGGTCGCTATGCGCGCGAAAGATGCTGGAGCAGGTCGCGGACTTAGCCCGCCGCCACAACTTGATCGTGTTTTCGGACGAGATCTACGACAAGCTGATCCTTGACGGGACGCCGCACATCGCCTTCGCCTCGGTCGCGCCCGATGTGCCCTGCGTGACTTTCGGCGGAATGTCGAAGAATTATCTCGTCCCCGGATGGAGAATTGGTTGGGGCATCGTCTCCGGCGAATCCGCTGCGGTCAAAGCCTATACCGAGGGCGTTCATCGCTTATTGCGGGCTCGCCTCTGCGCCAACCATCCGGAGCAGTACGCGATCAAGCCCGCGCTGGAAGGACCGCAGGATCATCTAGTCGAGGTGCAGCGCAAACTGCGTTCGCGGCGCGATCTCACGCAGAAGTGGTGCGAGTCGACTCCACGCGTCGGTTGCGTCGCGCCGCGTGGAGCCTTCTACGCCTACCCGCGCATCGACATTCCGGAGAGCGATGAGATTTTCGTGAAGGAACTCATTCGCCAGAAACACGTGATGGTCGTGCACGGCTCGGGCTTCGGTCAGAAGCCGGGCACACAACACTTCCGGATCGTGTTCCTGCCCGACGAGCAGACGCTGACGCGGGCCTACTCAGCGATTGCCGATTTCATTCGTGAGCGCTACGGAAAGAGCCTCTAACCGCAACGTTCGCCAGGAAAATCCGCAGAGTTCACAGAAAAAGTCCTGTTGCAAAAGTCGTTCCTCGAGGTTCTCTTTGCGTTCTTCGCGATCCTTGCGGTCAAAGTCTTTGTGCCTTCAACGTCCGGCGCTTGGCCTTTGTTGTCGAATCTGCTTAAATCTAAAAGAAGGGCAACTCCCAGGGGCGCGCTGGTGTTCGCATAACCGTGGTCGATATTCATTCTCACATTCTTCCGGAAGTAGACGACGGCCCCAAATCATGGGACGTCTCGGTTGCCATGTGCCGCGCGGCGGCCGCCGACGGCATCACCCACATGGTCGCCACACCGCACGCCAACGACCGCTACCATTACGACCGCGAGTACCTGAAAGGACTCGTCGCCCATCTGCAGGAACTCGTCGGCGATTCGATTCAAATTGGTCTGGGCTGCGACTTCCACCTCTCCTACGACAATGTGCAGGATGCGCTGGCAAATCCAGCTCGCTACGTCATTGAGGGCACGCGCTACCTGCTGGTTGAATTCAGCAACTACGGCGTTCCCCAGCAGACGACCGACACGTTTCAAAAACTGGGAGATTGTGGAATCACCGCGATCATCACCCATCCCGAGCGCAATCCGATTCTGCGGGAGAGTCCGCAGCGCGTCGTCGAATGGGCCGAGCAGGGCTGTGTTGTTCAGATGACCGGCTCGGCGCTCACCGGATTTTGGGGCGACCGCACCCGCCGGGCGGCTCTGTGGCTGCTCGAACACCAGGCGGTCCATGTACTCGCGACTGACGCACACGATCTGGAAAAACGCGTTCCGGTGCTCTCCACGGCACGCGATGCCGCCGCGGCAATCTGTGGAGAAGACGTGGCCGAAGCCTTGGTCGAAGGAAATCCGCGGGCAATTATCACCAACCAGCCGCTTCCTTACTTTCCGCAACCGGTCATGACCAGCTACAAGAAGAGCTAGCAGTCACCAGTCAGCATTTAGCACTTGGCATTTAGCGGACGTGTGTTCCGACTTGCTCCGTCGAGCGGGAGCGGACAAGCCGATTCTTCGGCTAGAAATCGCGCGGGAATCGACACCAACGAAATGCTAAGTGCCAAATGCTAAGTGCTTATCTCCTACTGCGGGCTGGAGGAATCACTCGGAGTGGAGCTCGTAGCGGGCACAGGGCCCGTAGTCGGGGGCGTGTGCGAGGTGGGGGGCAGAGATGCAGCTTTTGGCGCATCCGGAACGGTCGTCATCGCGCTATCCGGATTGAGAAGACGGTCCTTGCTCGGCCCCAGGCCCAACTTGATCAAGGCCCGTGAATCGGGGACCGTCTTGCTCTGCCAGCCATGGTCCGCCTGGTACTTGCGCATCGCGTCTTCGCTGGCCTGATTCCACGTCCCGGTGGCGTCACCGGTCATGTAGTGTTCGCGGATGAGCGCTTCCTGAATCGCCTGCGCCCGTTCCGAATCGATCTTCTGCTGCCCTTTTGCTTTTGCTCGCGCTGATTTCTTTTTTGAGGACTTCTTTCCCGTCGGGTGCGTCTTGCTTGACGATTTCTTCGTCGTAGCCGAGGATCCCGACGTTTTCGAGGTGCTCGTGTGATGCTTCGGCGCGGTCGTTTTCGACGTCGCGGGCTTCTTGGCCGGAGCCTTGACTGGCTCGTCACTTGACGAACTCTGTCCCGCCGCAAAACATGCGCACAGCATCATCACGCCAACTGCGGCGAACTTTGCTCTGCCGATTTCACTCCAGATGCGCAAACGACGATTCCTCTTCAAACAAATAAAAGCCCAACAGAACGCTGGCACTGTAATCATCCTTGATTAGAAGCTACAGTGCCAGTTCCCGTTGGGCGAATTTCAGTTACGGAAGTGTACCCGCCAGGAAGATGGTGCCATCCTGCCGCGAAGAACCCCGCGACCGCACCAGGAACACAACGTCCTGGCCGCTCTTCAGGCTCGACTCGATGCGAGCGAACTCTTCCTCGCTGTTCACTGGTTGCTTGTTCACTTCCAGGACGATATCGCCGCGTCCCAGGTTTACGTCTTCGGCAAACGAGCCCGGCTTCACGTCCTGCACGATTACGCCCTTGCCCGCGGGCATGTCGAGACGGTCGGCCATTTCCGGCGTCACCTTGCGGACGGTCACTCCAAATTTACTTTGTTTGGGAGTGCTCTCGTCGTCATTTTCCTGCTCATCGCCGAGACGCGCCGCAAACAGTTTGGCGCGATCGGCAATCGTCACTTGTGCCTCCTGCGTTTTTCCATTGCGCAGGAAGGTCAGAGTCACCTTCGATCCGGCCTTGCGGGAAGCGATGTCCGATACCAGTTCGGAGCCCTTGGTCACCTTCTTGCCGTCGACACTGGTGATGGTGTCGCCGACCTTCAGCCCGGCCTGATCGGCAGGACTGCCTGCCACCACGCTGGAGACCGTCACACCACTGCCCGAACCGTACACACGGGCAATCGCCGGATTCTCGACCGCGTCAAACATGATGCCGATCGAGCCACGCGAAACCTTGTGCTCCGGTCCGGTCAGCTGGTTGTAAACTTCGACTACTGTTTTCGAGGGCAATGCAAAACCCACGCCAGCGTAAGCATTCGTTTCGCTCAAAATTGCGGTGTTGATGCCGATCACTTCGCCATTCATGTTGACGAGCGGGCCGCCAGAGTTTCCGGGATTGATCGCCGCATCGGTTTGAATGAAGGTCTGGAACTGCCGCCCCGGCACGATGTCGCGTCCCTTGGCCGAGACGATCCCGGCTGTAACCGTCTCCGACAAACCGAAGGGGCTGCCTACCGCGAGAACCCAGTCGCCCACCTGCATGCTGTCGGAGTTGCCCATCTTGGCGGACGGAAGCGCGCGGTCCACATCGACCTTAATCACCGCCAGATCGGTTTCCTGGTCGGTGCCGATAACCTTGGCGTCGTGTTGCACGCCTGGCGGATCATCCTCGAACCGAACCCGAATGCGATCGGCTTTCTCGACCACGTGCCGATTGGTGACGATATATCCTTTGGGATCGACAATCACGCCCGAACCCAGAGAGCGCTCGCGAATGGCGCCATCTCCGGAGCCTCCAGGGCCTGCCTGACCGCCCGGACCACCGAAGAAGTGGTTGAAGAAGTCATCCATTCCGCCGCCGCCACCATCTTCGTCATCTGGATTCTGTCCACGCCGGTGAGGGTTCTTAATGGTCGATTCCGTATTGATATTGACCACGCTCGGTTCCATCTGCTTCGCGATCTGCGAAAAGGTGTTCGACATCTGCTGCGGCGAAGGCAAGGTGAGCGGCGTTGCATCGATCTTTTGCCCCTCTTTCCCCTTAACGCCGTAGGAAATGACCGTCCCAATCAGAATCCCGACGGAAAGCGTTGTCAGAATACTCAGCGTGTAGGCCCAGCGATGAGCCTTCAGGCGCATCCACATTGCGCGCAAATCCATATGTCTACCGTCCTCCGAAACTCATTAACCCCTTATAGTATACCCATTTACATAAGGATCTCGCGCGTCCCAATGCGACGCAACCCAACCCGCGAATTCATCCTTTCAGGCGCTTACTTGTTTAGACGCGCAACCGCACTAAACCGTTTGATGCCACAAGATGGTTATGACGGATTCGATTTTTCGTCTTGACCCGCTCCGCCGTCTAACGCAATATGTTCGGGCCGTTGCGGCCCACCGAATCCCGCCTGCGTTCTTTCCCCGTCGAAGAAAGCAAGGAGCCCGAGCGGTACCAAATCTAGCTCAGGAGCTTTCCATGAAAAGCATTGTCTTTGCCCTCGCTATCTCCCTGTCCTGTTGCGCCTTCGCGCAAAAGGCCGCGACGTCCACCCACTTCACCAAGATTTACAGGCCCGGAATCGAAGCGCCGCTCTCCTCCAGCATCTATTACGGGGGCGGTCCGGTCATGAGCGGTTCCACCAACCTCTACGTCGTCTTCTATGGAACCTGGCCGGCCAAGTCGCTCAACATCATCAACGGATACCTGCAGCATCTGGGGGGCAGTCACTACTACAACGTCAACACAACCTACTCCGACACAACGGGCGCGCACATCCAGAATGTGGTGAACTACAAACCGTCCACCAACTCCTACAAAGATAATTACTCGATGGGCAAGACCGTCACTGACGCCGAGGTGCAGACGATCATCTCTAACGCGATTTCGGACGGACATTTACCCAACGATCCCACCAATGGCGTTTATTTTCTGTTGACTGCCCAGGATGTTTCTGAGTCCAACCCTTCGCTCGGCGCGTTCTGCGTGCAGTACTGCGGTTATCACTCGCCCTCGAACTCCATCATGACAGGAGAAACAATCAAGTATGCGTTTGTCGGGAACCCAGCCCAGTGTTCCTCGGGATGCGACGGGAATGTCGCGGTATATCGGGACTCGACCACACCCAACGGCGACGTTGGAGGGGACGGCACCGTCAGCATTATGTTCCATGAATTGTCGGAGAGTGCGTCTGACCCCTTCGTTACCTTCAGCGACGGAGCATGGGGCGATCTGGTCACCGGCGAGAGCGGGGACATGTGCGACTTCGTCTACGGCACCACCAAGATCGCCAAAAATGGAGCGCACTACAATGAAACTCTCAACAACACCAACTATCTGATTCAGCAGATGTTCAAAGTCCCTACGAAAATCAATGGCATCGGTTATTACCCCGGAACGTGCATCACCGCCCTGAAGTAAGTTGAAGCGACGCAAAACTCAAAGCCCGTCCGGACCTTCAGTTCGGGCGGGCTCCCACTTCGAGCACTCACTTCGCTTCATAAACGGTCTTCCCGCCCACGACCGTGCGCAGCACCTTCGTCCCTAACAACTTCTCGGCGGAAGACCCGGTCGGATCGCGGTCGAGCACAATGAAATCCGCGAGCCTGCCCTGCACGAGCTTGCCTTTTTCTTTTTCCTCGAATTGGGCGAAGGCCGACCCTGCGGTGTAGGCGGAGATCGCCTGATCGATGGTGAGCCGCTGCGCGGGAAAATATTCCTGCTTGCCGTCCTCACTCTTGCGCGTCACCGCGGCATAGAGCCCGCGAAATGGATTGACCGGTTCCACCGGATAATCCGTGCCGAAGGCCAGCGGCACGCCTTTATTCAGAAACGCCAGCCAGGCGTAGGACGTTGCCGCCCGCCTGGGGCCGAGCCGGTCCTGCGCCCAGCGCATGTCGGTGAGCAAATGACTGGGCTGCATCGACGCGATCACTTTGAGCGTCTTGAACTGCGCAATCTGCGCCGGTGTTGTAACCTGGGCGTGCTCTATCCGGAGACGGAAGTCATCGCCGCCATTCGCGGCTTTTACGTGGGCCTCGCGCGCAGCCTTCTCCGCACCGGCAAAGGCATCCAACGCCATCTGTACACCCTGGTCGCCAATCGCGTGAAAACCGATCTGGAAGCCGGCCAGCACGCGCTCTGTCGTCATGTCGTTGAGCTTCGTCGCATCGTAACGCGGCAAGCCCGAATTCTTCGGATCATCCGCGTAAGGCTCCAGCAACGCCGCCGTGTGCGATCCGAGAGAGCCATCCATAAAGCCCTTCAGCATGCCGGTGTGCAGCATCAGGTCCGATTGCGGATGCGAATTGCGCTTGGTGTTCAAATCATCCACCGAATCGTCGAAAGGAAGCCATTCTGTAATGCGCGCCGTCAGCTTGCCTTCTTTTTCCAGTTCTTCGTAGATCTGGAAATTTTCCCAGTTCGGTGAATAATCCTGCGCGGACGTTACTCCGTGCTCCGCCAGATCCGCGAGAGCCAGCTCCAGCCCCTGCCGCCGAAGTGCGTGCGAGGGCTTCGGAACCACGTTCAAAACCGCAGCCTGCGCCGTTTCCCGCAGAATTCCGGTCGGTTCGCCATTCTCATTTCGATCGATTCGTCCGCCCTGCGGATTGCGGGTCGCGAGAGTAATGCTTCCTAACTGCAGCGCTCGAGTGTTGGCAATCGCGATATGCCCGTCGATGCGCACCAGAAAAACGGGATGCCCGTCTGAAACCTCGTCAATGTCCCAGCGCGTGGGAGTAACTTTCACCGGCCAGAGAGTTTCGTCCCAGCCGGAACCCAGAATCCATTCGCCAGCCCGCGCCTCCTCGACTTTCTTTGCGACTTGGGCGCGGAGATCGTCGAGAGATTTCACACCCGTCAGATCGACGCTCAGCTTCGTCGTCCCGGCATCATCGAGATGCAGGTGAGCGTCGTTGAATCCGGGCATGACGAAGTGCCCGCCGAGATCGATGACCTGCGTTTGCGGCCCTTTCAGCTTCTGAATATCAAAAGTCTTGCCGACTTCCTGAATGCGATCGCCGCGAACCGCAATCGCCTCCTCGCGCAGAATGGAACTGAATGGAGTATTGTCGGGCACGCCGGTGTAGACGTTGGCGTGAATGAAGATGATGTCGGCCTTCGGCCGGGTATCTGGCGGAGCTGAATCCTGGCCAAAACTTTGCGTCGCGCCGAGAATGTAACCCAGTACGGCACATCCCAGCACACATCCCAGACCGGATCTTAATCGCAGTGTCATTCCCCCACCCCCGCCAGCGCGAGCATGGTCAGCAAGATCCTCTTTAAGCCCAATTCGCGCCCGTTGGAATCGAACCATTCCTGCAAAGTGTGCGCTCCGCCGCCCGACCCGCCTCCGCCGATTGCAATCGCTTCCTGCCCCAATGAAAGCGGGATGTTCGCGTCCGTCGAAGCGCGCTGCACCTGCGCCGCATTGGCCAGTTGCGCATCGACCGCGCGCACGACCTGAAGAATCCGCGCGCCCGCGCGCAGCTCACCGGCCGGACGGTTTCCGATCACCACCACCTCACAACTCACGCCCGGGCGTTTCTGCGTCGAAGATCGCATCTCGGCGGCCATCGTCTCATCTTCGACGGCACGATTCAGCGCCAAACGCAGCGATTGCTCCAGGCGTTCCATCTCGCTCATCGAGGTCGAACGAATATCCACCTTCATGCTGGCCGACTCGGGAATCGAATTTACCGATGTGCCACCGCGAATCACGCCGATATTGAACGTTGTCTTCGGCGTCGTCGGAACCGGAGTCGCCGTGAACGTCTCGATCGCCTTAGCCAGAATCACAATCGGATTCGGGGCGCCGAAATCGCTCCACGAATGCCCGCCCGGCCCGCGCACGATCACTTCAAAGCGGCGGCTGCCGAGGGCTTCGGCCACAATCGTGTCGGCGCCCGCGCCGTCGAGCACTAGGCTATAGGCAATCGAATCCTTCCAGCGCGGTGTCGAAAAAATGTGCCGCATGCCGCGCAGATCGCCTTCGCCCTCTTCCCCGACATTCCCGATAAATACAAACGGCAGAGCATGCCGGATGCGTACCTGCCGCAGCAGTGATGCGATCCCCAGGAGTGCCGTAACGCCGGCGCCATTATCCGAAACACCTGGCCCGTAAATGCGGCTTCCCTGCTGGCGAATATTCAGCGGCGTGTTCGCGGGAAATACCGTGTCGATGTGCGCGCTCAGGGACACATAGCGCCGGCCAAATCCCGGATGCGTGCCGAACACGTTGCCCACATCGTCGATGCGAACATCATCGAGTCCGACCTCGCGAAAGCGCTCCGCCAACCACGCCGCGCGCGCCGACTCCCCAAACGGAGGCGCAGGAATCCGCGCCATCTCCATTTGCCAGTGCGCGAGTTGGGCTTCTTGCGTGCGAAACCAGTTGAAGGCCGACCGAACTTCGGGGGACGCCGCAAGGCGAGCCACTTCCTGCTGCACCGAGGGCGCAAGCTCCGGCAACTCCGGGCGCGGGGGATTCGGGCTCATGGCAAGTATTGCGTAAGTTTACAACGCATGGGAAGGAAACGGGGTTGGCAATTGGAGCCCCGGGGATTACGGGAGGGTGGTAACCACCTGTCTCAGAGAGCTTTCACCTTTGGGCACCGTTTTCCTTGCACCTTCTCTTCGCCCCCGTGATCTCTTCGTCGCCGTCATCCTGAGCGTAGCGCGCCCTTTTTGTCATCCTGAGCGTAGCGAAGGACCCCATACAATCCGGCAGCGCATCCAGGCCTTACCGGGAGTTCTCTCAAAACCCCACGGGAATGGCTCACAATTGCCGCGGATCCCGCACTAACGCGGTGCCTTCGAACTTGCGAAGCTGCCACTCCGCTCACGATGACAGAATAGAAGCTCCACTGATTCGTGCCCGGCCTTCGACTGCGGCCACCAGCGTTCTCGTCGCCGCAACATCAATCCCATGCCTCCTACCACCGCGCAGGATCGGCCCTGCGATCGCATCCAGTTCCGGCACGTTTCCGCGCTCGACGTCCTTCTGCATGGAACTGCGCATGTTCGCGGGCATCTTCATCATCGCCGCGAGGATAGATTCGGCGTCCACCTTCGCGCCCTCCGCCACGGCCACCGCACAGGATTCGCGCACGCAAGACTCCAACTGCCGCTTCCATTCCGGTTCGGCAATAACTTCGCCCGTCGTTCGATCTGCGGCCGTGGTCGTCAGCGCGAAAGGGGCAAGGAATACCAGCTTGCTCCACAAGAGAGTGGGCTCGTCGTCGATGAAGCGGCACTCGAACCCCATCTTCTGGAATTCAGCGACGGTGGTGCCAAGCAGACTTTTCCCGGTTGAAGATACATTCAGACGGGCAAAAGGCGTGCGATGGATGATGTATCCCGGCGCGACCCGCTCCATCTCGCCTGCAATCGTCGCCGCAATGACCTTTTCAGGCCCATACTTCCCGCGCAGCAACGCCAGATGGTCGATGCCATTCAACAGAGGGACGATCGCTCCGACGGATTCGGGCTTCGTGAAAGCAGCTAGCGCGGCGTCCAACTGAGTGGCTTTTACCGTAATCCACAGCACGTCGGCGGCGGGAACTTCCGCGGCGCTCGACACCGGCACACTGAAGTTTCCAAACGGACTTTCCAAACGCAGGTGTTGAGGATACGCGGCGATGGATTCCCGCCTGACCACCATCGTGACAGCTGCGCCCGAACGCCCCAGGCAGGCGCCAATCAAGCCTCCCACGCCGCCCGCGCCGAGAACTGCATGTCTCAAAGCAGCCATGCGTCCTTCATTTCTTCTGCACAGCGCTCGGCACGCATTCCAGAATTTCCGCTTCGCTCAGCGTGTGATTGCTCTGCTTGGCGCGTTGAAAAATACGATCCACGACATCGTCGGTCGCCGGTATTTTGTGCTGCTCCAGCCACCACAGCACATTCGATTTTCCGCTCATGGGACCGATGTCGATAATCTGCTCCAAACCAAACACGTGCGAGGGTACGCCGGAATACACCGTGTTCGCCAGAACGACGTCGTCCTTGTGATAGGCCTTGATGATCGCAGCCGCATGCACGCCGGTCGCCGTGCGGAATGCATCATCCCCCACCACCGGATAATTCGCGGGAATCGGCACACCCGTTGCCCGCGACACAGCCTGGCAATATTGCTTCAGCTTAGTGAGGTCCTGCTGGTCCCACGGTGCGATGCCCATCAATTTCAGATTCACCAGCATCTGGTCAACCTGCGTATTCCCGACGCGCTCGCCCAGGCCGATCGCACATCCGTGAACGCAGTTGGCTCCGGCAATAATCGCAGCCATGGAATTCGCGATGGCCAAGCCGCGATCGCTGTGCCCGTGCCAATCGACCCGAATATTTTCGCCCGAAGGCTTAACGCATTCGGCAATCACGAATCGCACCAGCGCCAGCGCGCCCATGGGCGTTGCATGCCCGGCCGTATCGCAGATGCAAATCGCCCTCGCTCCACAGTTGATCGCCGTCGAATACAGCCGCTTCACTGTATCCGGATCGCAACGGCTCGTGTCTTCGGTAACGTACATCACGTCGAGCCCAAACGAAACCGCGTACTTGACGGCCTTCTCGGTCGTCCGCAGCAGAAAGTCGTCGGTCCATCCTTCCGTGAATCTTCGAATCGGGCTGGACCCAATGAATGTCGCAGCTTCGATTGGCAGACCGGTTTTCTGTACGATCTCGGCAACTGGACGAATATCATTCTCATGCGTCCGCGCGGCGCAGTTGGCGCGGATCTTCATCTTGTGCGTCGCGATTTCGTGGGCCAGAGCAGTCACGGCTTCGACCGCGCGCGGCCCGGCTCCCGGCAATCCAAGTGCCAGCGAATGGATTCCCAAAGCCTCCATCAAATGAAGAATCTCGATCTTCTCGGCGATGGAAGGATCGCGAACCGAAGGCGACTGCAGCCCGTCGCGCAGAGTTTCGTCATTGATCAGAATCGGCCCCGGCGGTTTCAATCCCGGCGGATGATTCTTGTTCCAGTCATAAATGAGGTCAGGAGTGTTCATGAAAAAATCTGCTAGCTTCTAGCCGCTAGCTTCGAGCAAAACTCATGTGGGGGCAGCCGCCATCGGCTGTCCGGCCGAGCGAAGCTCGGCTTGTTCTTTTGCATCCCCAGAAGCAAATCGTCCCACGACATAGCTAGCAGCTAATAGCTGCTTCACTTCTCCTTCGGCGGCAGCGTCAGCCCAAACACGGAAATCATGCCCTCCCCAGCGACATTGCTCTTCGTCTCCCCAGGAGTCGGGAGGTAAAGCGCTTTACAATTTTCGCAGCGATACACCTCGGCTTTCGGCCCCCAGGCCTTCTCCACATCGCCACATTCGCGCTCAACCACGTCAGTCGCGTAGAACCAGAGTTTCAAGTGCCCGCCACAGAACTTCCCCTTCGCGTCTTTCTCGTTGCAGGCGCGCTGCCCGGCCTTCTTGACCTTCACCTTATGGTTGGGAAGTTGAGGAATATTCTGAGAGCTGGAAGTGGTCACTTCGCCAGTCGCCAAAGGACGTACCCCTCGTTCGAGCGGCCCAAACGCCGCCAGATTCAGCCTTACGCGGTCATTGTAACCGAAACGCGGCAGCCGAAACATCGTTCGCCGTTCGAGATTTGCTCGGTGCCCTTCGTGATTTCCTCCGTGTCCTCTGTGTCCTCTGTGGTCAAGTTTCTTTTTGCGCGGCGAACGCCCCCGCGAGCCTCTGCTAGTCTGTCCCTTCGATCTTCAAAAGGAATCCATGATCACGATCGTTTCAGGACTGCCCCGCTCGGGCACGTCCCTCATGATGCAGATGCTCGTCGCAGGCGGCATGCCCGCGCTCGCGGACGGCCAACGTCAGGCCGACACCGATAACCCCCGCGGCTACCTCGAATGGGAGCGCATCAAGCAACTCCCGAATGATCCGGCCTGCATCACCGAAGCCGAAGGCAAGGTCGTCAAAGTCATCTCGCGGCTTTTGCTTTCGCTCCCCGCCGGACACGAATATCGGATCATCTTCATGCAGCGGCCGCTCCCCGAAGTGCTTGCCTCGCAGGATCAAATGTTGCGCCGCCGCGGAACCTACAAGGACGGTACCGATCCAGCTATGATCTCTGCCGCCTTCGAAAAGCATTTGCGCGAGGTCAATGCGTGGCTGGAGGGAAAACCTTACGTCAAAGCCTTGCGAGTTCAGTATCACGACGTGCTGGGCAAACCGAAGGAAGTTATGCAGCAACTCGCAGAATTTCTGGGAATCTCGTTGGATGTGGAGGCGATGGTCCGGCAGGTGGATGCCTCCCTCTATCGCAATCGTTCGAAATAACAAGAATGCCCGAAGACAGGATCGAGTCCTAAAGATTCCAGTTCTGTCTCCGTGACTCCGCGTCTCCGTGGTGAAATGAGCGCAGTTCAGAACTCGCGCTTCGGTTTGGCCTGGTCTTCTCCGACCCGCCCAGTCTGGATCTCCGCCACATAATAGCTCTCGCCCTTTACCGGCGCACTGGCCAATCGCCGCAGAATGGCGATCTGGCCGACGTGGGTCAGCGCATCCGCCACAGGGCCCTGAAACAATTTCTCGCTCGGCGCGTGCAGCGGCTCGTTCGAAGCCAGGTAATCATCGAACTTCTTGAGCGCCGCAAAGAATCGCTCGACTTCCTGCTCCCAAGGCAGAGGCTTCGAACCGTGCCACGTCTGCTGGCCCATCGCGATCGACCGGGCCCAGTCAAATAAGTCGCCGATATGTGCCAGAATCTGTCCGGGCGTGCGAACACCCTCGCCTGCCTGGAAGTCGGCGAAGCCATCGGGCGCGTTGCGCACGGCTTTACCGCCTCGATACGCGACTGTCGCGACGGTGTGCCGTAACAATTCCCGCTTGGAATCAGAAGACGAAACAGCCTGAATGGGATCGCTCATCCGGACCAGATTACACTGGTTTATAGGAGACGAAAAGTATGGCAAAGAAAGTCCAATCAGGCTCCCCGCGTCAAGGCCCCGTTCCTGCAGGTTCAGGCACACCTGCTGCTGTGAGCCGGGAGAATGCCGAACACTATCGCTGGGGAGTGGATTGTGATGCCTGGTATCTGGTCAATGACGATCAACTGAGCGTGATCGAGGAATTCATGCCGCCCGGCGCGGCCGAGATTCGCCACCACCACGAAAAAGCGCAGCAGTTTTTCTATATCCTCACAGGCGAAGTAATCATGGAAGTGGAAGGTCAAACCACGCTGCTCCCGGCTGGAACCGGCATTCGCGTGATGCCCGGCAAGCGTCATCAGATCCGCAATCCTTCGTCCGGCCCGGTGCGGTTCCTCGTGATCTCGCATCCCCGAAGCCACGGCGACCGATTTGACGAGTGAGAAACTCATATGGCGAGGGCCGCCATCGGCCGTCCGGCGACGGCGGCGCCGAGCCGAACCCGCGACGGGTGAATCCTACAGGTTTCCTACAACTGCTTCCGCAGCACCACGCCCGCTGCCCGGACCGCCCCGCGTACTCGCGCCCCCAACCCCCGCGCGAATTGCATATCCAAAAATCCTTCCATCTGTCGCCGGAAGCTTTCACCATACCCGTGCCACCAGACTTTCTTCATCCGCGGCATGCGGTCCATATCCAGATATTTCACCCGAACCATTTCATCGAGTCCGAAGCGCCCGTGAGTCCGTCCAATACCGCTGGCCTTCACCCCGCCATGCGGAGCCTCGCTGATGCCGAAACACGAGATCACATCGTTCACCATGACGGTTCCAGCGTGGATTCGCCGCGCCAAGCGCTCGCCGCGCTTGCGATCGCGAGTCCACACGCTCGCGGCAAGCCCATATTCGGAATCGTTGGCCAGCCGCACCGCTTCCTCATCGTCGTCGCACGCCATCATTGGCAGCACGGGACCGAAAGTCTCTTCCCGCATGATGCGCATGTCGTGCGTCACATCGGCCAGCACCGTAGGGGCGTAGAAGTTCACGCCCAGTTCCAGCAGCCGTCTCCCTCCTGCGAGCACCCGCGCACCGCGAGCCTTCGCATCTTCCACGTGCGCCTCGACAATCCGCACCTGACGCTCCTGAATCATCGGCCCCACATCCGTGTGCGCATCCATCCCGTTGCCCACGCGCAGTTGCTTCGTCTTTTCCGCGCATGCCTGGGCGAACGACTCGTACAAACTCCGATGCACGTAGCAGCGTTCGACCGAGAGGCACGCCTGCCCTGCATTCACGAACGCTCCCCACACGGCGGCGCTCGAAGCCACGTCGACGTCGGCATCGTCGAGCACCAGCATGGGATCTTTCCCACCCAACTCCAGTACCACGGGGAGCAACCGCTCCGCCGCAGCTGCCGCAATCCGCTTCCCCGTCGCAACACTTCCTGTGAATACCAGTTTGTCGATTGGCGATCGCAGCAGCGCCGCGCCCGCCGGGCCCTCACCGACGATCACCTGAAAAACATCCTTCGGCACACCCGCCGCATGCAGCAACGCTGCCAACTCGAGCGCCACCAGTGGCGTCAATTCCGAGGGCTTCAGCACAACGGCATTTCCCGCGACCAGCGCCGCCAGCGTCTCCGTCGCCGGAATCGAGAACGGATAATTCCACGGCGAAATGATTCCGATCACGCCATGCGGCTCGCGCGCCAGCCATCCGCTTTTCAGCTTCGTAACCAGGTTGCCATGGGGTACCGGCTCATCGCGCAGCAATCCCCACGCGTTGTCGATCAGGAAACGTGCCGCATCGAGCACCACCAACACCTCGGTCACCAGCGCCTCGACCAGTGGTTTGCCCACTTCACGCGTGATGGCCGCCGCGACTTCCGATTTCTGCTCGAATAACTTTCCTTGAAACTTGCGCAACACAGCAATTCGCCCTCGTAACCCCAACTCGAACCATGCCCCTTGCGCAACCCGCGCCCGCGCTACCGCCGCCTCAACCTCGCCTTCGCCAGTACAGTCAAGTTCGCGCAGCACTTCACCCGTCGCCGGATTGACTGGAGCGATCCTCCGCGCCGCGATTTGTAGATCGGTCGCCATAAGGGAAATCTTAGTCCGCAGAGATGCAGGTTGCTACCAAAACTCAACCCGGGGGAACTGGATCCCATTTCCCAAACCGTCAAATGCTGCGCAAGCAACGCGCTCTAGTACTCCACGCGAACCAGATATAATCCGGAAGCCGGCGCCGTCGCTCCGGCCGCCGACCGGTTCCGCGCATCGAGGATGCGCCCCAAGTCCTGAATCTGCAACGTCCGCTTCCCCACCAGAATGAATGTCCCCACCAGATTCCGCACCATGTGGTGCAGAAATCCCGAGCCCCGGACGGTGTAGGTGAACTCGTCGGCCACGCGCTCCCACGAGGAAGAAAATATTTTACGTACATTGCTAGGGGACGAAACTCTGTGTTCGGAGTCGCTCGTGTGGGACCGGGTCTCAGCCTGCCCTGAGCGAAGTCGAAGGGACCCGGTCGCGGGCCGCAGGGCCGCCTCTTTCCCCCGCTCCAGATCCACCGCCGCAAACGAAGTGAAATCATGCTCTCCCACTACTTCTTCCGCAGCCTGCCTCATCGCCTCCTCATCCAGCGGATACGGATAATGCCACACATATCGCGCCAGAAATGGCGGGCAGATCGACTCCCGATAAATCCGATAGCGATAAGTTTTGGCCCGCGCCGAATGCCGCGCATGAAATTCCGGCGGCGCTTCCTCAACCTCCAACACCCGCACCGACGGCGGCAGAATATCGTTCAGCGCCCTCACAAACCTTTCCGTGGGTACGGAAGACTCCGTGACAAATGTCATTACCTGCGCAAGCGCGTGCACTCCTGCGTCGGTTCGTCCCGAGCCTTGCGGCAATACCTTTTCCCCAGTGACCCGTCCAATGGCTGAGGCAAGTGTGCCCTGCACCGTAGTCGCGTCAGGCTGCACCTGCCACCCGGAGAACTCCGCGCCGTCATAGGAGAGAATCAATTTGAGATTGCGCATCCTGCGATCTTTCGAGTCCCGCGCCGTGGCTCCATCATCCAATGCAATTCAAGCTTTGCCGGCAATTTATCAATATCACGATCGGACCGGCGCACGGTACGAGGCACGTCGTCTTCTGGTCAGATATACTAGATGGTTTCCGAGGAACATCGGTCTTCCAGGCGGAAGACCCTCTGCCACGACGTCCCAAGAACTACACAGAGCGCCGGAAACCAAGGACGAGCACAAGACAGCGGGCAAGGTCATTATTTCTCCCGGGTTTCCGGAACCTTCCGCTCGTCCTATGCGTACCTATGCCTGAGTAAAGCTTTCTTTTGTGGTTGGAACGCCGCTCAGGCGGAACCCAAGTGCATTCGCAACAAGGTCTTAATCAGTTGGTTCTTACGAACTAGTGTTAACGAACGGAGAACAGTAGATGCCATTCCCACGTTTCACGTCGTCCGTCCGGCTCGCCGCTGCCGTCAGCCTGTTTGCAACTTTGACCATCGCCTGCTGGAGCCAGAATGCCCCCGCGGCTCCAACGCCGCAGAACACTCCGGAAGCAGGTCCGGTGCCGGCCCTGAATTACGGCCAGCCCGTTTCGCATTTTCCGAATCCGATCGGGCCTTACAAGGCTCGGACTTTGGCTCCGCCGAATCTCGCGAACACGGCGCGCATCGACCAGCTCATGCACGATGGCAAGCTCTTTCTGTCGCTGAATGACGCCGTCGCGCTCGCGCTCGAAAACAATCTTGATATCGCAATCGCGCGTTACAACTTGAATATCGCCGACACCGATGTGCTGCGGGCCAAGGCGGGCGCTGCCATCCTCGGCGTGCCGCTCGGCATTGTGCAGAACACGCCTGGAGGCGGTGTCGGTGGAGTCGGAGCCCAGATCGGTTCCGGCAGTGGAGGCACGACGCTCGGAGCGGCTGGCGCTGGTGCTGGCGCGGCTGGCCTGACCGGATCTACCCTGGGCATGGGCCCACAGCTCAACAGCTTTGACCCCATTCTGACTGGAACCCTGCAGGAAGATCACTTCAAGCAGCAGGCCACCAACCCCTTCCAAGGCGTGCCGCTGCCGGGAACTCTGGTGCAAAACACGGGAACCGTCAACTTTGGCTACCAGCAGGAATTTACCTGGGGCACCAATCTAAACGTGACTTTCACCAATGCCCGCGGCACAACCAACAGCTTCTTCAATTCTCTGAGTCCGCAGTTGACCTCCGGATTCAAAGCAACGTTCACCCAGCATCTGCTGCAAGGCTTTGGCTTCGCGGCGAATACTCGTTTCATCCGCATCGCCAAGAACAACCGTGAGCTTTCCGACGTTGCGTTTCGCTTGCAGATCATCACTACCGTCAATCAGATCGAAAACATGTATTGGGACCTGGTCTACGCCTATGAGAACCAGCGCGTGAAGCAGGAATCGTTAGCCTTCTCGGAGAAGACGCTCTCCGACACCAAGAAGCAGGTGGAAATCGGCAGTTTGGCTCCGATTGAAGCAGTGCGAGCACAGAGCACCGTGGCCTCCGACGAACAAGCTCTCACCGTCGCCAAAACGAATCTTCAGTTACAGCAGTTGCTCATGAAGAATGCACTCAGCCGGACGCTCCACGACCCGGTGCTCGCCAGCGCCGAAGTGATCCCGACTTCCACCATGGAAGTTCCCCAGGCCGAGCCGGTTCAGCCGACGGAGGAGTTGGTCAATGACGCTCTCCGCCATCGCGCCGAACTCGTGGAATCCCGTATTCAGCTGAACAGCCAGGAAATGAGCAATAAAGCGGTGCGCAGCGCGCTCCTGCCCACACTCGACCTATTCGCCTACTACGGGGGAGCTGGATTAGGCGGAGTTCAGAACCCGGCCAACGAGTGCGCCAATCTCTCCCCTGAAGACCAGAGTTTCGGGTGCGCGGGCTCCGGACCAGGACAGATTCCGATTGCTCCAACCGTGGGCTACGGTGGCACCCTCAACCAGCTGATCAATTCAACCTCTCCCGACAAAGGCGTGGGCCTGCAGCTCAATATCCCACTGCGCAATCGGGCTGCCCAGGCGGTGCAGATCCGGTCAGAACTGGAATACCGTCAGAACCAGATGGCCCTGCAGCAAACCGAAAACCGGGTCAGCATTGAAGTCCGCAACGCTCAATTTGGAGTGGAGCAGAATCGCGCCAGTCTGGCTTCGGCTCAGGCCGCGGTCGACTACGCGCGGCAATCCCTGGATGCCGAGCAAAAGAAGTATCAGTTCGGCACCTCCACTACGACGGCTGTTCTGCAGACCCGAAGCGCTCTGGCCACGGCCGAATCCGTTCTGTTGTCGGCGATGGCCGCTTACGAAAAGTCGCGAGTCGAACTCGATCGTGCGGTCGGGACAACCCTCGATCATAACGGCATCAGCATCGACGACGCCGCTCGCGGTCAGGTCACGCGGATGCCCAACGCTCCCTACGTAGCCCCGCGCAAGGACCTGCAATCGATCACACAACCGGCTCAGGCAGCGCCTCAGCAGCCGCAACAATAATTTCTGCAAACATTCGTGGCGCCGCTGTCTTCATGCAGCGGCGCCATTTCTCACTCCGCTCCTCACAATTCTTTACAATCGCGCGTCCAATCTGCCAACTTTCTCCCGCTAAGATGAAGTGACCCGTTTTTGCGTCTTGCATCCAACATTGGCATTATCAGAATGCGGATTGCGTCCCACGCCCCTTTTTTTGTGCAAGGAGAAGAACCCATGTTTCTACCTCGTTTCATTTTCGCGCTGCGGCTGCGCGCGTCGTATTTCGCCGTAGCGTTCCTTTTGGGAACCGTTCCAGTGGCTATCACAGCGCAGGAGCCACCGCCCGCACCGTCGACCCAGACGGTTGTGCAGCAGGCGCCTGCAGACACCGTCCATTTGAAAGACTATTCGGTTCCGCGCTCCGCCTTCCCGCATGTGCTGCGCCCCTACATGGCGCAGGAAGTGCCCCAGCCGAACCTGGGCAACTCAGCTCGGATCGATTCCCTCATGCGGGATGGCAAGATTTATCTTTCGATCGACGATGCGGTCGCGCTCGCTCTCGAAAACAATCTCGATCTGGAAATCGCGCGCTACAACCTGAACATCGCCGCCGCGGACTTGCTCCGCGCTAAATCCGGCGCCAACATCCTCGGCGTCAACACGGGAGTCATCCAGAACACGCCCGGTAGCGGCATCGGCGGTCTCGGCGGCACGGTCGGCTCGGGCACCGGAGGAACCACCGTTGCGGCGGGCGGCGCCGGCGCTGGCACCAACGGCCTTGTCGGTTCCACCCTTGGTATCGGCTCGAACATCACCGCTTTTGATCCGGCTCTGGTCGGCACGTTGCAACTCGACAAGAACGAAACCGAATCGGTCAGTGTCTTCAGCCCGATCCCCGTCGTCGCCCAGAACACTTACACGGCTAGCTTTGGTTACACTCAAGGGTTCGAGTGGGGAGGCGCACTCACTGGATCCTTCAACAACACCCACGTCACCACCAACAATCCCACCAGTCTGCTTACGCCCCAACTGGGATCGAGTTTTCAACTTCGCTTCACCCAGAACTTGCTGCAGGGTTTCGGCTTCCTGCCGAACACACGGTTCATCCGAATTGCGAAGAACAACCGCGAGATCTCCGACGTCGCTTTCCGTCTGCAGGTCATCACTACAATCGATCAGATTGAAAATATGTACTGGGACCTCGTCTACGCCTACGAGAATGTCCGTGTACAAGAGGAAGCCCTGACCTATGCCCAGAAAGCGCTGGACGATTCCAAGCGCCAAGCGCAGGTCGGCACCGCGCCTCCCATTCAGGTAGTAAGTTCCCAGAGCCTCATGGAGACCGATCAGCAGAACCTGATCGTGGCCCAGAATAACTTGCAATTGCAGCAATTGTTGATGAAGAACGCGCTCAGCCGCAGCATCGAAGACCCCGTGCTCGCCGAGGCGGATGTTGTCCCCACCTCTACCATGCAGATCCCTCAACAAGAGACGGTGACACCCACGCAAGAATTGATTAACGACGCTCTGCAGCATCGCGCCGAACTGGCAGAGTCGCGGATCGATCTGAATTCGCGCGACGTCAGCAATAAGGCAGTGCGCAATGCCCTCCTGCCCTCGCTCGATGCTTTCGCCTACTACGGGGGCTCGGGGGTGGGCGGAGAAATCAACACCTTGGTACCCGCATGCTCCCCGACCGCCAGCAAATTCTGCTACACGCCGTCCACCGCGCCGCCGCCGTTCCAGACCGCAACCTCGGTCAGTTACCCCGCTACATTGAATCAACTGGTCAACGGTACTGCTCCCGATAAGGGCATCGGTCTCTCGCTGACGATTCCGCTGCGCAATCGCGAAGCTCAGGCCAATCAGGTGCGCGCGGAACTGGAATATCGCCAGGCCCAGGTGCGCCTGCGGCAGTTGGAAAATCAGGTCCGCATTGAAGTACGCAACGCACAGTTTGACGTGAAGCAGAATCGCGTCGCTGTGCAGGCCGCCCAGTCAGCCGTCGATTTAGCACGCCAGACCCTGGACGCCGATCAGCAGAAACTGAAAGTAGGCCTTACCACGCAGACGGCCATCCTGCAAGACGCCGCCACCTTGACCACGGGGGAATCAAACCTGGTTTCAGCCAAAGCTGCATATGAGAAGTCGACCATCGAACTCGACCGCGCCACAGGTTTGCTGCTCGATCACGCCGGCATCGACGTGGCCGACGCCACTCGCGGCCAGGTCCGGCGTTTGCCGGCCGTGCCCTATGTCGCCCCCCGCCCGGACGCGGCTCCCACAGCACCGCCAGCGTCCTCCCCACAACCCAATCAGTCGGCGCAGCCCGGAGGGCAGATGTAGGCGACCGGTCCGCGCCTAAAAATACGCCGACGTTGCCAACAATACACTTACTCTATTTGTACGTACACTTTTGTACGTTAAAACGTTCCTATGGGAACACTGTGGGAAACTTTTTCGTGGTCCAACAGTTACACAAGCCTGTCATCCCGAGCGTAGCATTGCGATTGGCCTCACCAATCGCAACGCGCAGTCGAGGGACCTGCTGGTGCCGCCCTCCGAAGCATCTTCCGAATAGCGCCTGATACACTACGCCCGATGGCACGACCTTCCCGGCCTGCACTTCCGCGATCGTTCCTCTGGCTCTTACCTCTGTCATTCGTGCTGCAGATCGCGGCCATCGGAGCGTTCCATCAGTATCGAACCCGTCCAGGCGACGACCACTTCGAATTTGGCTGGGAGATGGGTCGCGTCGCCCGCTCCATCGCTCTCGGACAAGGCTTCAGCAGCCCCTACGAAGGCAACACCGGACCCACGGCATGGGAACCACCACTCTATCCCTATCTGATTGGAGGAGTGTTTAAGATATTCGGCATCTACACGCAGACTTCTGCGTGGATCTTGCTGAGCATCAACAGCCTGTTCGCTACGCTCACCTGCATTCCCATCTACTGGATCGCCCACCGAACCTTCGGCGAACGCGTCGCGCTGTGGTCTGCGTGGACGTGGGCCCTCTGTCCCTACGTTTGCTATTGGTCAGTTCATTGGATCTGGGACACAACGTTCACGCCGCTCGTATTGTCTCTTCTGTTCCTGCTTGCCTTGGAGTGGCAGGACTGGCCCGGGATGCAAGGCTGGGTGCAGTTTGGCGCACTCTACGGCGTCGGAGCGTTGGCCAATCCAACCATGCTGGCCTTCCTTCCCTTCTGCGGCCTCTGGATCTGGCGCCAGCGATTCCGGCGCGGTCTGCCTTCTCTGCGCGGCGTGGTTCTTTCGTCCGTTGTCTTCTTTCTGGTTCTGACGCCTTGGGTCGTACGGAACTACGAAGTCTTCGGACGCTTCGTCTTCCTGCGTGACGATTTTGGATTGCAGGTTCGTCTGGGCAACGGTCCGTACGCGGAGGGCATGCTGATGGCGTATCTGCAACCCAATCTCAATCGACTCGAGCTGGAAAAGTTTCAGCGAATGGGAGAACTCGCCTACGCCGAATCGTGCAAGCGACAAGCGTTTGACTGGATCCGTGCACATCCGGGACGCTTCGCCGTCATCAGCCTGAAGCGTTTCTTCTACTACTGGAACGGTGTGCCACGAGCGACCAGCAGCCTTGCCCCCGTCGACTTCCGGACCTCGGCCTTCCTGGCCACATCGGTGCTTGCTCTCTGGGGCCTCGGACGCGCAATACGCCAGAAGCGCCCTGGAGCATGGCTTTTCGCGGGACTGGTGCTAACCTATCCGACGGTCTACTACTTCGTCTTTCCCCATGCCCGCTACCGCCATCCGATTGAACCAGAGTTGTTCATCCTGATCGTGTTCCTGCTATCGGAGGTACATTTGCGCTCCGAGACTTCGTGGAAGAGCGGCCCTTCAGAGCCTGCCCTGAGCTTGCCGAAGGGGCCGCGTTAAGAGCGCAAAACCGTCGGGCTTTAGCCCCCGTGTGAGACAATTTCGAGTCCTCGAGCGAGGAATGTCCCATTCACTATGAACCTTTCCGTCGTCATCATTACTTATAACGAAGAGGAAAACATCGGCCGCACGCTCGCCAGCGTTCAACCGCTCGTTGCCGACGGCAAAGGAGAAATCATCGTCGTCGACTCGGGATCAACCGACCGCACGGTCGAGATCGCGAAATCGTTCGGCGCGAAAGTGTTCATCGAAGAGTGGAAGGGTTTCGCGGCGCAGAAAAATTCGGCCATCGATAAAGCGGAGTGGGATTGGGTACTTAGCCTAGATGCGGATGAGTCGTTGGATGTAGGAACGGCGGAGACTATTGGTGCGACCATCTTGAAACCCGACGGATTCACTCTCACCGAAATGCAAAATCTAGCTCGTTCCCAAGGTGGCGATTCTTTGGACACAGTTGAGACGGTGATGGCCTATGAAGAAGGTTTTGGTGTTAATTCAACGAAGCGTGCGGAGGAGATTCCAATTGCGTTGAGTGGCTACTGGCTTTGTCGGAAGAACTACTTCCTCGGACGGTGGATCAAGCGCGGCGGCTACTGGCCCGACCCTAAACTCCGTCTATTTCGGCGGGGCTACGGTCGGTTTGAGAACCGTTCTGTGCATGAGACTCTGAAGGTCGACGGCTACACGTCCAGAATCGAAAGCGGCGCGATCATTCACCACTCCTACCCCACGCTCTCCGATTACATCGAGCACATGAACCGCTACTCGTCGCTGGGCGCGGAGATTGTCGTGGGCAAGGGCAGCGTTCGGTTCAGCGCGATCAACATCGTGCTGCGGCCGCTGTTCACTTTCATCTACAACTATTTCTTCCGCCTCGGATTCCTCGATGGATGCGAGGGCCTGCTGCTGCATCTGTACCACGCAGTCTACGGGTCGTGGAAATATGCCAAGGCCTGGGAACTTGCGCGCTCCAAAAATACGATGTCATCCTGAGCGCCGGCAAAGCCGGCGTGAGCGACCTTACGTCAGTTGCCGCCTTCGATGCAGTCGTTAGGATCTGCCACTCTGGACGCCCGCATAGCAACTTGGCAACTTCATCATGGCGGAAACCGTCGTAGGGTCCCTCACCCGGCTTGACGCCGGGTTCAGGATGACATGCTCAAAGCGAAGCCCTCCGGACCGACCGGTCGTTATCACGCCGCACTCCCACCTTGCCCCTGCGCGCGCACTTCCCTATGATCGAAACAGAATAGTGGGTGGATGGGGAAAGCACGCATGGAAAAGAAACCGCTGAAGCCGCAAGTTGCCGAGAGTCCGATTGCCGACGTGTTTGAAGGCCGCCATCCTGCCGAGAGCGAGAAGCTGTGGGCGGAGAAAACGCTGGCGCCTACGCTGGAGAAGTCTCCGGAGCGGCCGATCGGTGCCCCGACTGGAACCAATCTCGACGACCACGGACACGCGCGCTTCAGCACGATCTCCAACGTACCGATTCGCCGTCTCTACACGCAGGCCGATCTGCCGCAGGACTGGAGCGAAGATCAATATCTCGGCTATCCCGGCCAAGCGCCGTTCACGCGCGGCATTCACGCCACGGGATATCGCGGCAAGCTGTATACCATGCGGCAATTCTCGGGCTTCGCGTCGCCTGAGGAAACGAACCAGCGCTACAAGTATTTACTGGAGCACGGTGGCAGTGGCTTATCCGTGGCGTTCGATCTGCCCACGCTCATGGGATACGACTCGGACCATCCTGCAAGCGAAGGCGAAGTCGGCAAGTGCGGCGTGGCCATCGATTCGCTGGAGGACATGGAAATTCTTTTCAGCGGCATCGATCTGGAAAAGACGACCGTATCGATGACTATCAATTCGCCAGCGTCGGTGCTGTGGGCCATGTATTTGGTTGTCGCGGAAAAGCAGGGCGCGGACTGGAACAAGATTTCCGGCACGATTCAAAACGACATTCTGAAGGAATACATCGCGCAGAAGGAATACATCTATCCTCCAGCGCCGTCGATGCGGCTGGTGATCGATACATTTGAGTTTGGATCGAAGTTCACCCCGCACTTCAACACGATTTCCATCAGCGGATATCACATTCGCGAAGCGGGATCGACCGCGCTGCAAGAGTTGGCGTTCACGCTCTACGACGGCGTCGAGTACGTGGAGTGGGCGCGGCGGCGCGGGCTGGATGTGGATGAGTTCGGTCCGCGGCTCAGCTTCTTCTTCAACGCGCACAATGACTTCTTCGAAGAAATTGCCAAGTACCGCGCCGCGCGCAAGATCTGGTATCGCATGATGAAAGACCGTTTCGGCGCGAGGAACCAGCGCACCTGGCTAATGCGCTTCCACACCCAGACCGCGGGAGTCTCTCTGCCTGCGCAGCAGCCGATGAACAACATTGCGCGTGTCGCGATTCAAGCGCTGGCGGCCGTGTTGGGAGGAACGCAGTCGCTACACACGGATTCTTACGACGAGGCGCTCGCGCTTCCCACCGAGGAAGCGGCGCGCATCGCGCTGCGCACGCAGCAGATCATCGCCTATGAATCGGGAGTCGCACAAACGGTCGATCCGCTGGGCGGTTCGTACTTCCTGGAAAATCTAACCCTGCAAATGGAAAACGGCGCTTTCGATTATTTTGGCAAACTCGACACGATGGGCGGCATGGTGAAAGCGATTGAGCGTGGTTATCCGCAGAAGGAAATTGCCGAGGCGTCGTACCAGTACCAGCGCGCCGTCGAGGCCCGCGAGAAAGTCATTGTCGGGGCCAACGAGTTCGTCATCGAAGAGGAGTCACCGAATATTCTCTACATCGATGAGACTGTGGCGCAGCAGCAGTCAGCAAAGCTGAAGACTCTGCGCGCGCGGCGCTCGAATGAAGCGGTGCAGCGCGCACTTGAAGCCCTGAGGAAAGCTGCTGCGCAGGAACCGAATGCGGGAAGCAACGGCAACGTGTCGTCCGCGAATACCATGCCCTATATCGTGGATGCGGTCCGCTCTTATGCGACTGTCGGCGAAATCTGCGAAGCGCTGCGGCAGGTGTACGGCACATACACCGAGGTTAGTATCACGTAGTTCGGTGGTGATCTCTTACTTCTTTTTTTTCTTCTTTCCGGAGGACCCCTCCAACCCCCACATCAGCTGATGGCATTTGTGGCACATATCCTTCGTTTCTGTACTCTGATTCAGAGCATCCTCTGGAATCTCGGAGGCTGCCCTCAGGAAGTGCGGCTGCGTGCCTCCGTGTGCCCGATGACAACTCATGCAGGACATCTCTCCGCCGTTGACCGCATCGCTCGCTTCGCTCACTGGATGGCGCAGGGTGGGATGTCCGATGCTGTTGTTGGCAGTGAGTTCGATGGTCGGCATGTAGCGCGAGGACACTTGCTGTTTCGTCTGCAGGTGACAATCCAGACACAGCTCGTTCACCCTCGCGCGTAACAACCGCGGATTTGCAGAAACATGCGGATTGTGGCACCGCAGGCACATTCCAGAAACGTACGGAAGATGCTGGTACTGGAACTCCGAAGGTTCATGACACTCGCCGCATAAGACACCCTTGGTTGGCTTGAGAACGACATACGTCGCGTCCTCGCGATTCTCGATGACGTGACACGATGTGCATCCCAAGGCGACCGCCGGATGAACGTGATCTCCGGTGGCGTGGTCGGCGTGGCATTCCAGACAGTTTGATTTTTCGTCGACGCGAACAGGATGCGAGCCTGCGTAGCACAAACAAACACCCACCAGCCAAGCGAGACCCACCGAACCACGAACCGTACAGAAAGAGGCATAAGTCCTCCATCAACGGTCTTGGATTGCATTCTGTGCAGTTGCTTTCGTCGCAGCAGGCTTCATGCGAACCAGGTACGGCGAGAATGGCGTGACTTCCAGAGCTAATTTGTCTTTGGCCGAGTAGATGCGGGGCGGCCGTGCTTTCACAAACTTCAGTTGTCCCGCCCAAGGATCAAGCTTCACGCGGCTGCCGAGTGGTAAGGCAACGATCTGCTGGGGGTTGTCGAGTTCAAGCGCGGGCGCAGCGTCGGCAATGGGACGCATGAAGGTAACCTGATTGTCAGTCACCAGGCTCTCACCCAGATTCGCCTTGGTCAGGTTGGGAACTTTGCGTTCGTACTTGGCCAGAGCCTTCAGAAACAGGCCAGCCTCGGCGAGGTTGTCTTTGTAGGGCGAGTTGGCGAGAAGTTTCAGTCCCAGGGATTCGGCTTCGCGTTCCTGCTCAGGCGTGTGCTTGAAATCGAAGAGCGGCAATTGCTGCAAGCTAGGAACGACCATGCGATCGTTAAATGCGAACGTGCTGTCCAGATCGTGACCCAGAGCCGCATGGGCCAGAGCGTGGGCGAGAATCACGGCCAGCGCAGCCTCGTTCGGCAAGGCATCCAGAAGTCCGCGGCTGACCAGAATTGTGTGGCCGATCGTGGCCACTTCGATCGGCGTAGTGGGGATAATCCGGCAACGCACTTCGGGATCGAGAACGATCTTGTTGGTAATCTCCAGGTTGTTGATGACGGTTTGTAGAACCTTGTCGACCTCACCTTCGGGGACGACCAAGCCCAGTTCCTCGAGTTTGATAATGACGTTGTCTTCGGCGCGCCGCTGCCAGGAGCGCTGAATATCCAGCGGGCTCTGGTCAGGGCTGTCCGACAAGTCTTTGGCCACTTGCGGGTCGACCACAATCTCGGCGAATTCCGACTCCCTGGGCGTAGCCAGGCTGTATCCCCAGATGCGCGTCTGCGCCTTCAGCCGTGGATTCTGCTGTTGTGGTTTGTTGGAATCAAATTCTTCCGAGTACACCACGGATGGAAGCCACAGTCCCTCCCGCAGGTTCATTCGCCAACTGTCGATGTGGAAGGTGCCATAGCTGCCGTTAAAGCGAACGATGTTATAGCCGCCATCCTCCACCCAGATGGCACCCTTGAAACGGGGTACGTTGCGTTCTTTCCGGGAGCTCACTTCGAAGACCAGACAGCGCACTTCGCCCAGGAATTCGCTGTACGTGTAGCGCAGCTGGTAATTCTTGCGATCGAAACCGGATCGATCAACGAAGATCATAGCGGAGAAGCCCACAGGGCTGAGGGAATAGAGCTTCGAGAAGGAGCCTGCCATAGGCTCGACCAAGCGCTTGTCGAGATAGAACTCCTCCTTCGCCTGCTGAAACTGCACTCGGCCGAGGAAGTAGTGATCCTCGGCAGGAAGGAATCCCATCGTCGTGTCGGGTTGCATGCGCTGCAGGTAGGTCTCGACCATCGGACTGTAGCTGCGCATGGTGGTGCTGAGGGCGCGTTCGTTGGCGATGATTTGTTCAATTGCTTGTTCCGGACTGGATTTTGGAGTGCCGCCTGCGAGCGCGTGGACTGATGCCAGCAAAGTAACCGCCGTGAGGAAGGAGCGTCGTGTCACTGTCCGCCTCCTGTCTATCGATTTCGCCTGACCCGAAAGACTTGATACTGATCTCTGCGTGGAAGGGATGTCATGGCGGGGGGAAAAGATCGAACTGGAAGCCGGAAGAGATCGTCCCTGAGAAGGCCGGGAGAGGCCCTACCTCCACCCTCTGCGTGCGAAAGGACAGACTACTGAGGCCTTGCATAAAGCCTCTTTTCTCGGAAAAGGGAAAGGGCCGAAAACGGCGATCTCCGAGCGACTAGGGAAGGACGACCATTATGGTAGGCGGAGTCCCAAATCGGCACAGTGAGGCTGCTCACAAGGGAAAGTGATTCAAATCGGGAGGTCTGGGGGCGGCGTCCTGAGCCCGCCGCGAAGAGCGGGGTGCGTCCTCCCAAATTCAGTCTCTCAACATTGGATCCTCAGGCATCGACAAGTGTCGGATTTGCGATGTCCTCTGGGCTGGCTTGTTGTCGGTGAAGTTGCGCGATGCGCTCCGCCAGATTTGCAAACTCTTAGTGTGGGACTGGCAAGCGTGGTGCCAGATCTGCTGCTGCGAGCATAGGAAAATAACTGTCGTAACCGGGAGCGTCCTAAAGTTTCCTGCTAAGGGTCGATGTAGTCGGTATGGCCACACGTCTACCCGGTCGGCGCCGCAGAACGCTGGCTTTACTGTTGCTGTTTTGCAGCGGGATTTCGGCGGCGATCGCCAGCGATCCCGCAGAATTCACTTACCGCAGCAGCCCCAGCGAGGTTCGTCTCAATTTTTCCGCCATGGACCAGAACAATCACGGCGTCGCCACGCTGCAAGCCAGTGACTTCGCAGTTGTTGACAAAGATGTTATCGTCCGGAATTTTCAAAGCTTTACCCGCGCCGATTGGACGAAGCTGGAAATCGCGATCCTGATCGATGCCAGCGAGTCCGTCCGGCCGCATTTCGGCCGGGAGACATCCGACCTTGCGCAATTGGTATCCCAGGCAACAGGGATCCCCGAAGAAAATCTTTCTATCTTCTCCTTTAAGAATTCACAGCCGGATTTGCTTTGTGCGGGAGACTGTCGCACGTCCCAAGCCGCGGAGCGATTGCCCGCGCAACGCGCCCGCGGCCAGACGCCTTTATTTGACACCATTGTCTTTGCGGAAGATTTTCTTGCGCGTCACGGCGACGCCCAGACCGGGAAGGTCCTCATCGTGTTCTCCGACGGCATGGACACCATTAGCCGCAATTTCCTGAAAGATGCCGTCGATTCCGCACTGCGCAATGAAGTACAGGTGAATTGCATCGATCTTAGCGCCGCCAGCTGGTCGCAAGGCACGGCCGTGCTGCATCGTCTGGCCAATGCAACTGGGGGTCGCTACTTTCCGGCGGATGGTGGAGCTACTCAGGCACTGAATCAAGTTCTTGAAGGTTTTCGAGCCAGCTACACAGTCACCTACCGGTTGCCAACTCGCACTTCCGGATTCCACACCCTCCGGGTTCTTCCCACTCGCAATGTCAATCTGCAGTTCCACAGTCGAAGCGGATACTACTATCCCAACCAAGTTCAGTAATGGAGGAATATGAAACGCACGCTGTTCTGCATTTTTGCGCTCGCTTTCCCTATGTTTCTTTGCGCGCAGACCCGCTCCCATCAGGAGGGCACGATCACTCGCATGCGCATGGCGGATTGTCCGGGGCCGCAGCATGGTTTCATGCTCGCGATGTCGGGTGCCCCGAAAGCGGACACGGGCGAGCAGTGTCCAGAGTACGTTCTGGTGGGAGATCGAGTGGTCTATGTGATCAGCGGCAAGACTTCGGATCAACTCATCCCCTTGGCGGAAGTGACCCGATTCCGCCTGGTGAAAAACGAAATGCTGATCCGCATTGAGGACGCCCCAAAGGAAGCGCGCTTCCACATCAAGGCGATGGTGCTGCGGCCGGAATGGGATCGCAGTCAAATGATCGAGGAAGCGGCAGCCAACGCGATGATCAGCCATCACCTGGATCCGGCTACCTTCAACGAACGGCAATAGAGCCCCGAACCGCGTCTTGTTTTCAACCAGAACTTCGAAGATATCCACTGATTGGCTTAGCTTCCTTAGGGCTGGGCGTTACTCCTCTCTTGCGATCGGACGGAATTCTGCCACGACCTGACCGGTGCTAACCCCTCTGAATACGGCGTGAAAAGGCCCAGAGGGGTGCGAGGAAAACCGCGACCCTTCTCGTTTCAAACGCCGGATCGTCTCTCCAAATCCTCGCAAGCGATTGAAAAACAAGGATCACCGCATGGTCGGCAAGTTGGCAGCCGGCTTGCCTCGTATGGGCTAGACCGCTTGCGAGCCAGAGTTCTAAGGCGTAGTGGGACGCTGCCTAAGAAGAACGAAGAAAGGTACACAAAGATGAGCGTCATCGAAGCCCAATCCGCCACATTGCGCGGTTGGAAGCCAGCCCAGGTATACACAATGGCAAGTATTTGCGTGGTCTTCGGGCTTGCCCTCGGATATCTGTTCCGCGGTTCGGCCTCCAATGCGGTGCCCGCTTCCCAAGTGGCGCAGGCCTCCAGCCAAGGCGCGATGACGGCGCCGGCCCAAATGCCCACTCTCGATCAAATGAAAACAATGGCCGACAAGCAAGCCGAGCCACTGCTCGCCAAGCTGAAAAGCGATCCCAACGACTCTGATCTGCTCAATCAGATCGGCGTGATCTACAAGGCCACCCATCAGTTCAGCGAAGCCATCACCTACTACCAGAAAGCTGTGCAGGCTGATCCCAAGAACAATCTGGCCCGCACCGATCTGGCTTCCTGCCTCTACTACCAGGGTGACGTTGACGGTGCCCTGAAGCAATTGCAGCAGGCTCTCGCTTACAACCCAAAAGACGCCGATTCCCTTTTCAACTTGGGCATGATTCGTTGGAAAGGCAAGGGCGACACTAAGGGAGCGACCGAAGCCTGGAACCAGTTGCTGAAGTCGAACCCGCAACTCGACACGCCGAAGAAAACGCAGGTCGAGAAACTGCTGACTCAAGTTCAAAGACTGAGCAGCACGAACTAATTTCGCGCTGGTGAGGAGAACGGAATGTCGGAAAACAAAAATGTGATCTGGACGGATGTGCAGGCCTACACGCTAGCTGTAATTTGCCTGCTGTTGGGCGTTGCGGGTGGGTGGCTGATTCGCGGTTCGCAGTCGCCAGCGGTCACGCCGGTGGCGGCGGCAAGCGCTTCCGCGCCGAACGGCATGAGTGGCGCGATGAACGGCCAGCCTTCTGCCCAGCAACTCAGGCAAATGGCGGACGCGCAAGTGGCGCCCCTGATCGAGAAACTGAAATCGGATCCGAAGAATCCTGAACTGCTGACCAACATCGGCAACTTTTATTACGATGCGCAGCAATATCCTATTGCCGTCGACTACTACGGACACGCGCTTGAAACCAAGCCATCCGACGCAGCGGTGCGTACCGACATGGCGACTGCCTTCTGGTATATGGGCGACACCGACCGGGCGATTGCTGAGTTCAACCAGGCGCTCAGCTACGAGCCCAACAAGCCGAATGCCCTATTCAATCTCGGCCTGGTGAAGTGGCGGGGAAAAATGGACGTCAACGGAGCGGTGGCAGATTGGGAAAAACTGATCGCCACGAATCCGAACTATGAAGGTAAAGACAAGGTTGAGCAGTTGATCGCTGAGGCAAAGAAGCACGCGGGGGTCAAGCCGGGAACGAAGGCTCAACCTCTCGCTCAATAACAACAGTCGACCACGGCGATTGCGGTGCAAGCTTCCGTCAGGTTCATGCACGGTTGCCATTTCGGTCCAGCGCTCGACTTCAGGCAAGGAAGGTAGATGCACATGAGCTCCAACATTCTTCGCTTCGGCAGGGGATGCCTGACGGTCGCGGCACTCTTTTCAGTCGGGATCCAGTTTGCGGCAGGCAGCAATGCTCCTTTGGTTTCCGGCTCCTATTCTGTGATGCAAAACAAGGCTCACGGCTCCCAGGTGCAGATTCGCATTCGCATCCGCATCCACCTGACGAACCATGGGCCCTCCGACCTTTCCATTCAGCGGATGACGCTTTGGGATTTCTCCCACCCTGACCAGGGAGGTTCGCGTGCCTGTGCGCTTACGCTCCGCGCCCACGCCGCAGCGGACACGACCCAGGAATTCATCGTCTCGCGTTCGGACTACCAGCAGTGGCAGAAGGGATTCAGGCCTCGATTCGTCCTTGAGATGGCAGGTCCTGGAAACGCCGCAGGCAAATCGGCAGCGAAAAGCACGGTGGTTGTGCGACTCGATCGCAGTTCCGGCCAGGAGGGTGAGTAATCATGCATTCCCCCAAACTGGTCTCCACGACACAAGCACTCGTCCTTTTCGCAATCGCCCTTTCGGCAATCGTCCTTTTGGCGCCCCAGCTCCTGTTCGCACAATACGCAATCAGCACGGTTGCCGGCGGCGGCCCGAATAATATGACCGCGCTGAACGCGAGCATCGGACATGCGGTTGGCATCGCATTCGACACGTTGGGGAATGCCTACATTGCAAATGGGACATCGAATCGTGTCTTCCAAGTGGCTACGTCAGGCAACCTTACCGTAGTGGCTGGCAATGGCGCTGCCGGTTATTCCGGCGACGGTGGCCCCGCGAGCAGCGCTACGCTGAGCAATCCCGAAGGCATCTTTGTAGACGGCTCGGGAAACATTTTCATCGCCGACACGGACAATTGTGTAATCCGCGAGGTGAGCGCTGGCAACATCTCGACCGTCGCGGGAACGCCTGGGTCATGTGGCTACTCCGGGGACGGTGGGCTTGCCACCAGCGCACAGCTCGATGACCCTTACGGAGTTTTTGTGGATGGTTCGGGAGACATTTTTATCGCGGACACGGATAACTGCGCGGTCCGCGAAGTCACCGGCGGCAACATCACTACGGTTGCGGGTACAGCTGGCTCGTGCAGTTACGCTGGGGACGGCGCACTCGCTACGAACGCGCAGCTCGACCTACCGCAAGGTGTATTCGTGGCTTCGGGCGGCATCTTCGTCGCCGACACCGACAACAATCTGATTCGCGTGGTGAATCCGGGGACGGCGCAGATCACAGTTGCCGGAGTCGCCATTCCAGCGGGGGACATTCAAACGGTAGCCGGGATGTACTACGACTCGCAAGGCGGCACGGCTTGCGGATTTGCCAACGACGGCCAAGCTGCAACCACCGCACAACTGTGTGCGCCGGGCGGAGTTTTCGTGGACGGATCCGGAAACATTTTCATCGCCGACACGAACAATTTCGCAATCCGCGAAGTGGCGTTCTCCACCAACAACATTCTCACCACCGTCGCTGGAACTCTCGGCACCGCCGGCTACTCGCCAAACGGCACGGTCGCCACCAGCGCGCTCCTGAACTATCCCAGCAACATGGTGGTGGATGGTTTGGGAGACATCTACGTTGCCGACACTGATAATTTTGTGATCGAAGAGGTAACCGCTTCGAACAGCGAGATTCAGACGACCATTGGAAATAACAAGCTGGCATATTCCGGCGATGGTGGAGCGGCGGTGGATGCTGAGTTGTTCTCTCCCGGAGCCGTGGCGCTTGATAACGCGGGAAACGTCTATTTCGCAGACACGTCCAACTCGGTCATTCGAGTTGTGAATACGGGCACTGCGGCGATCACGCTCGCAGGCGTCACCATCCAGGCTGGTTATGTCGGAACCGTGGCGGGATCTTATTATCTGCCAACCCTGCCCGCGACTTGTGACTACTCCGGCGACGGCGCAGCCGCTACCAGCGCTCAACTTTGCGCGCCAGGTGGCGTGTTCGTCGACGGCTCGGGCAACATTTACATCGCTGATAGCGGGAATAACGTCATCCGTGTCGTCAATCCTGGCGCCACGCCGGTCACGATCGCAGGCGTCACGATACAGCCGGGCGATATTGCGAACGTGGCCGGCAATGGCACAATCTGTCCGGACTCAGCTACAACGTGTGGCGATGGCGGAGCCGCCACGAGTGCAGAACTCGCGAATCCGAACGGTGTTTTCGTAGACAGCGCCGGCAACATTTTTATTGCAGACACCGATGACTACGTGATCCGCGAAGTAAACACAACCGGCACGATTAGCACCGTGGCAGGCAACTATGCGCAGTGCACTCAAACCCAAACAGCCTGTGGTGACGGAGCCGCCGCTACCAGCGCTCAGCTCAATGCTCCATACGGCGTATTCGTAGATCTTTCCGAGAATATCTACATCGCCGACACCTTCGACAATCGCATCCGGGTAGCAGCCAACCCGAGTGCAGCCCAGCCGATAACAATCGCGGGAGTATCGATCCCACCAGGGGATATTGCGACGGTTGCCGGAACCGGCGCTCGCGGCTACGCCGGCGATAACGGATCGCCCACAGCGGCCAACCTCGACACTCCGTTTGGTCTTTTCGTCGATACTGCCGGAGACATTTTCATCGCGGATACAGACAATGCCTCGATTCGCGAAGTCGTGGCTGCCTCTGGACTGATTCAAACCGTGGCCGGAACTCCATTAACGGCGGGTTTCTCTGGCGACGGCGGGCAGTCCACGAGCGCAGAACTCAATTTCCCCTCCGGGTTGTTCGGTAGCTCCAGCGGGAACCTGTTTATTGCGGACACGGACAATGCGCGCATTCGCGAACTGGTTCCGTCGATCTTCGTTTCGGTTACGCCCAACCCGATCAACGTCGCGGTCAGCGCCCAGGAGCAGTTCACGGCGACGGTCACTGGCACGACTAACACGGCTGTGACATGGGAAGTGAACGGCGCAGCGGGCGGCAACGCGACCGTGGGAACTATCTCGACAACTGGAATTTTCACCGCCCCAGCAACCATCCCAACGCCGGCTACGGTCACGATCACCGCGGTCTCGGCGGTCGGTAACTCGATTTCAGGCTCGGCTCAAGCAACGATCGTCGCTGCCGGCGGCGCAGTGAACGTCGTAGTCAGTACGAACCTGCCCGTCAGTGACGTCTACACAACAACAACGCAGACCTTCATCGCAACCGTAACCGGAACGACCAACACGGCGGTGACCTGGCAAGTCGACGGAGTGCCCGGCGGCAACACAACTGTGGGAACGATCGACAATTCGGGTAATTACACCGCACCGGGCACCGTCCCATCGCCATCTACGGTGACCATCGAAGCAGTGTCGACTGCCCTTTCGAGCGCCATCGGCACCGAATCCGTCATGATTGTTACCAATCCGTCGGCCTCTGAGCCCGCGCCTCAATCTGTGTCTCCGGGAGCTTCCGCCACCTATTCACTTCTGTTGAATGCCAACACGGGCGTGCCCGGACAACCAATCACGCTCTCGTGCTTGCAGGCGACACTGCCCCCCGGTGGTACCTGCTCGTTCGCGTCGTCATCAGGTTCGCACATCACCACGGTTACGCCGGGGGCGCAAGCAGTGCCGTTCTCAATCACGGTCAACGTTCCGGCCGGTTCCGCATCCCTGGCGATGCCAGCCTTCACGCACTCTCAGATTTACTTTGCCTTCGCAGTTTTCATGCCTCTGGCCGGAGTTCTGTTGGCTGGCGCTGGAAATCGAAATACGCGGCGGAATAAGGGGCGGGTCTGGTTATGGTTGGCAGGATTATGCGTTCTTATGGTTCTGTCGAATGCGTGCGGAGGTGCGAAATCGAGTTCGACTGCGACGAATCCAGAACTGGGAACCTACAACATCAAAGTGCAAGGAACGACGACCGCTCAGCCCAACCCGGTGACGATCACGGTTGTCGGTTTGACCGTATCGCAATGAGGTTGCCGATGGACGACACAGCAAATATCTTCGAGAGAAGGTCGCCTGCCCCGAGGACTATTTCAGCGGTTTGCCGACGCGTTGCGCGGTGGCAAACATGATGCTGACGGTTTCCAGATCTTTCGGTTGCACCTTCCCGGGCGGAATGCGGGTATGAGTCAAGTCTTCGAGCTTCGCCAATATGTCAGCCAGCGCCAGCGAGTCGACCAGGCCGGACGAGAAAAGTGGGGTGCTTTCATCGATTTTCAATCCCGGTTTGCGGATTCGTCGAACAATGTAGTCGACCATTTGTGTTTTTTCTTCTTTCATGCGGAGCTTTTCTCCCTAGGAACTTCACCCTTCGGATGCAACATCGAATTCCGGATGCTCCTTCAGCAACTTCTCAAAGGTTGTGGAGCGTGCCGGCTTTCCGGCGGTGCTTTTCACGATCCATTTCTGCGGTTTGAGCAGGATCGTCCCCACAGCTACTCCTAGGCCTGCGATTACCCTGTTCCGCAGCTCCTGCTCGATCGCCGAGGAGTTGGCGAGAAACGCTTCGTCTTCCACTTCAGCCACTACGATAATGTCCTCCGTACCAGTATCGGGGTTGTAGGCGCCCAGTGCCACAACCCGTCCTTCATGGATCGACGGATGGTCGGCGATGATCTCCTCAATATCCTGCGGGTAAATATTTTCGCCGCCGACAATAATCAGATCTTTCTTCCGGCCGATCACATAGAGCTCGTCTTCGAGCATGAAACCTAGATCGCCCGTGTGGTACCAGCCATCGACCACCGCCTCGCGAGTAAGATCGGGGCGATTGTAGTACTTCTCAAAAAGGCAGTCACTTTTGATGAGAATCTCGCCCACCTGCGCAGGAACTGTGCATCCATCACCCGGCTGCTCGGGCGAGCGGTCGATCGCGGATTCCGGCACAATGCGGACTTCAGTCTTGGGAAGCATTCGGCCGGACGATACGAAGCACACTGACCCTGGGCTTCCCTCTTCAACCACAACGATGCAATGCGATCGACGAAATTTTCCGCCATCGGCCCAGATTCGCGCCGCGCCCGAGGGCCGGCTGATGTCCGATTGCGATACCGCGAATACAGTCTCGGCCATGGCATAGGACGTGTGCAATGCGGCACTCTTCAAACCAATGCCGGCAAATGCCCGCTCGAACTCCCGCATGCTGCTGTCCCGGATGGGTTCGGAGCAGTTGATCAGAGCCCGAACGGAGGAAAGATCATACTGCTCCTCGGATGCGTGACGTGTGCGCCGGGGAACGAACTGGAACGCAAAATTCGGTAACCACGCCAGCGTGCATTTGTACCGGGTAATAAGCTGCAACATGGTTGCCGGATGCATTACCCAGTCCAGCGGCGCCTGAAGAACAAGCTGCATGTGACAAACCATGGGCAGCATGAAGCAGGCGATCAGTCCCATGTCGTGATAAAGAGGTAACCAGCTATAAATGCGATCCGTTTCGTTATGAATCTTCACAGCCTTGCGAAGATGTTCGATCTGGCGAAGAACGGCAGCATGAGTCAGTGCCACGCCCTTCTGGAGACCAGTTGTGCCGGCAGAGTGCTGGATAAAGGCAATGCTGTCACCCGGAATCGCGATGTCGTCGATTGCGGTTTCATCGTTCTGATCACTGTCGGCTGTAGCGCGAAGGTCCGCGCCTTCGCTGACGCGAAGCAGCGTCGTTTGCTGGTCGAGCGATATGTGGCCCAGCATCTCCGCGGGAAAGCCGTCATCGACGACCACGAGCTTGGACTTGAGATTTGCCGTGACTCCCGCCAGCCCAGCGCGATACTTCGAGGGCTCAATCTTGATATTGGGGTAGGCAAGAAATGCAGGTACCGCACCCAGCATCATCGCTCCGACGAATACCGTCATCGCGCAGATTCCCTGCGGCATGATAATGACAATTCGGTCGCCGAGTGCAACGCCTTGGCGGCGGAGAATACAGGCCTGGGATCGGGCTCTGCGCCGAAACTCAGCGAACGTTACGGTCTCCTGATTGTCCTCGTTGACCCACGCCGTGAGAAAAGGAGAATCATCCGGTGCGGCCGCAAGCGCAGCGATGAGATTCGTAAGTTTATCGTCGCTGCGGACCATCATTTTTCATTGGAACTTTTCTTTGTTAGAACGAATCTCCGTTAGAACTTTCACGCCTCGTCATTCTAGCGGATGTCCGGGCCTGGTTTGCGATTGGAATCACCTGCCGGTGCTGGCGCCATATTCCCCTACATCCCTGCTGCTGTGCGAAACTATGTGTCGCGAAGAATCTGGATACGACGTGTCGCCCAGCGCTTGCGAAAGCGCTCTTTCCAGTCGCTTGCAAGTCGGGTTTTCGAAAGGTGAGAAATGTTGCTTCGAGAAATTCTCTACGGCCTTATATTCCTGACTTGTGTCATCGTTGGCTTGAGAGTTCGATCGCCAGGGAAGCGGCAAATTGTCCTTCTAATCGGCAGTTACATTCTTTATCTCTCGTGGAGCGCCTGGTTCGCAATCATTCTGCTGGCTTCCACGGTGATCAACTTCCTTATCGGGAAATGGCTTCAGAAACGGCAGTCCGGGCAGGTTCTGTCGATCGGCATTTTGGTGAACCTGGTTCTGCTCGCCAGCTTCAAGTATCTCCCGGAATTTTCCGCCAACCTCCAGTTCTCGTCTCCGCAATTTCAGCGCTTCTCTCATATTGCGCTGCCGTTGGGAATCTCCTTCTGGACTTTTCAGGCAATGAGCTACCTGTTCGATCTTTATCGTGGCGAAGAACTGGATCCCACGTTTCTCGAATTCGCTCTGTTCATGGTGTTCTTTCCGGTTGTGATCTCGGGACCGATTTGCCGACTGCCAGCCATGCTTCCACAATTTCGGGCGGAACAAACGACTTCCGCACGCGACATGGAGCGTGGAGCGAGTCGCATTGCCATGGGATTCTTGATGATGCAACTGGCGCAGTTGTTAGGCCAAGGCATTCTGTCCGGCGACGGAATCAACTCGGGCTACGATCACGTCCGCCACTGGAGCGGCACCGACGTCTGGTGCCTGGCATTTGGATACGGATTGCAGCTCTTTTTCGATTTCGCCGGCTATTCGCACATCGCGATCGGTGCTGCGCAGGCGATAGGGTTCGTGATCCCGGAAAATTTCGTGCACCCATTTCAATCCACAAGCCCTTCGATCTTCTGGACCCGATGGCACATGTCGCTCTCGTTCTGGATTCGGGACTACGTTTTTCTTTTCTTGGTAGTGTTGCGGCGCGGTGTCTGGTGGCGAAATAGTGTTTTGGTAATTTCGATGGTGCTGTTCGGACTGTGGCATAAAGCGACTCTTTTGTTCCTGCTTTGGGGTCTTTATCACGGAGTCCTGCTCGTCCTGCATCGCCAGATCGAGGCGGCGCAGCGAAAATTAGAGTGGTCGCCTCCCTCCGCCCTGTGGACGCCAATTTCGTGGCTCGCAACCATCAGCCTGGTTAGTCTGGGATGGATATTCTTCCGCGCGAACTCGCTGGCTGATGCGCGCCAGATGTTTTCGAGCATCCTGTCGCTCGACGGATACCGCGCGCAACATCTCAGTAGCAGCCTCTACGTCTTGGTTGCCGTAGTCGCACTGGGATACGCGATCGTAGCGTTCCTGTCAGCGGCAATGGATCGAAGTCTGGTCGAAGCGAATGTCGACGGCGGCTCTCGTGCCAGCGTCATAAGCGGATTTGCGCGCAATCGACGCTATTGGGTGCCACCTCTCTATGTATTAGCGTTGTTGGTCGTGGTCGCCGTAACCCCCAGGACCGCTGTCAATGCGGCCCAGTTGATGTATCGAAATTTTTAGAGACAAGAGTCAGTCAAGTTGCAGGCCTTTGGGTGCCCGCGCCCTTTGGGGGAATTGCCCCAACAGTCGGGTGTTTGCACGGAGTAAGAATCCTCTCTTTCCGCTGCATCACCGCTAACTCGCAGATTCTAAAGATCATCGGCACCCCTCTCAGCGTCAGTGTGGTATGCCGATTGCTATGAGTCTCTTCGGGAGATAGTACCGGAGGAACCGTCAAAACTATGCCCGTGGTCGAAAGGGAACCGAAGACGAACAACGCAACGACATCGCAGGCACCGCGATGGCGGAGCTGGTTGCTGGTTGCCGCATCGGCGATCGTCGTTCCTGCGCTGATTCTCATTCTTGTCGAGGTCACGTTACGCGCTGGCGGCGTTGGAATGGATACCAGCGTAACTCGCCCCTGCACCGATCATGGTCGCCCCGCGTTTTGCGATAACCAGTCCTTCTCTTCCGTCTTCTTCCCTCCCGGTATGCTGCGCACTCCTCGACCGTACGCGATACCGGCGAGAAAGGCGCCGGGTACGTTCCGAATATTTGTCCTGGGCGAATCGGCAGCCTGGGGCGAGCCCGACCCCACCTTCGGTTGCGTGCGCTATTTGGAGGTGATGCTGCGGGCGAGTTTTCCGTCAGTGAAGTTTGAAGTCATCAACACGGGTACGACGGCGATTAATTCGCATGTGATGCTGCCGATCGCAAAAAATTCGGCCCAACATCAACCCGACCTGTTCCTGATCTATGCTGGAGGAAATGAAGTGGTTGGACCCTACGGGCCGGGCACGGTTCTTACGTCTTCGGCACTCAACCTGCCAAGCATCCGGGCAAAGATCTTTTTCAATTCCACTCGAATTGGCCGACTTGTCGCGAAGGTCTCCAGCGGCGGACAGAAGCCGGCGGAATGGAAAGGGATGGAGATGTTCATGGACCAGCAGGTGCGGGCTGGTTCCCCGCAGTTGCAAGCGGCCTACGCCAATTTTGGCAGCAATCTGCGCGACATTATTGCTGTTGCCCGCAAGGCGGGTGCACAAGTCCTACTCAGTACGATCGCCACCAACATCAAGGACTGCGCGCCGTTTGCATCTCTGCACCGAAAGGGCATCCGACCACAGGAGTTGGAACAATGGGATGCGTTCGTGCAAAAAGGCGAAGCCAGCGAGAAGGCCGGAGCGCCTGCGGACGCCTTAACGGGTTATCTGTCGGCTGCGGACATCGATTCTGAGTACGCTGAACTTCAGTTTCGAATCGCTCGCTGCTTTTGGGCCATTAGCGATTTCGACCATGCCCGAGAGCGATACGTGCTCGCGCAAGAGCTTGACACTTTACGGTTCCGCGCCGACCAAGGAGTCAATGAAACGATCCGTACCGTGGCCAGGAATGCCGGGCAGGGAGTTGAACTTGTCGATACCAATGCGATTTTCGCGCAGGCCAGCGAACACGGCGTCCCGGGCAGCAACCTCCTGTATGAACATGTACACATGAATCCGGCGGGCAATTATCTGGTTGCGCGATCTCTGTTTGAAAAGATTGTCGGTATGCTTCCGAGCCAGTTGCAGGCTGCAGGATCAGCGGTCCCCGTGCCGCCCCAGGAACAGTGCGAGCGATTGCTCGGGCTTACCGCGTATGATCGCGCGCGGATCGTGAATATGGAACTCAGAAAGATGAAACATCCGCCGTTCACAAACCAGCTCAACCACGACGATGAGGTCTCGCTTCTGGAACAGGAGTCGAAGAGTTTGAAGGTAGACTACGGCGAAACGATTGCGGAATATCAGTGGGCCATCTCGCAAAACCCTGACGACCGGCTGCTCCACCTGAACTATGGATTCTTCTTGCATCGCTATGTGCCCTCGGTCTCGGAGCAGGAACTACGGATCGCGCTACCCTATGACAATGCTCCGGTCCTGTGCAATTGGCGCATGTTCGATTGAGATGTTTGACCGACGTATTTGACTGACAAGTTTGACTGACATTTTTGATTGATATTGACGAAGGCGTTCGACTAGGAACGGTCGAAGACCCAGGCAGAGCCCTGACGCTCGGCCCCGGAAACGGCGGAGTGACCCAAGTGGAAGCGGAAGAGACGAAACTCGATGGCCGTGAGGAAGCTGAGACTATGAGCGTAGGCCAGGAACTACGCGGGGTGCTGCAGCGCCGGTTAGTGCAGCTTATCGTCCTCGCCATCTTGCTGGCTGCCGTCGCGGCACGTGCGATGTATGTCAAGTTCTGCGTTCTCGATCTGGATATCTGGTGGCATCTCAAGGTGGGAGACTGGATTGTCGCGCACCATGCATTTCCTCATGTAGGGATTCTCTCCCGAACGGCAGCCGACCGTCCCTGGAGCGCCTATAGCTGGGGCTACGAAGTGCTCTTGTCGCGTGCTTATGCGTGGTTTGGGCTGGTCGGCTTCGGAGTATTCGGCACCCTGCTGACCGTAGCCGTCGCGTATGCCGTGTTCTGGATGATTCGACAGATCTCTGGCCACTTCTGGCTTGCATGCATTCTCGCTGCGATCACCTGCTCCTCGTTTCTGTTCAGTCTGATGCCGCGCCCGGTCTTTTTCTCGATGATCTTCTATGCCGTCACGCTCACGCTGCTTGTCACGTCGCAGCGAACCGGACGCACGGAAACTCTTTATTGGCTGCCGCTGGTATTTTTTCTGTGGGCGAACTGCCACATCCAGTTCGTCTACGGCATTTTCGTCGTAGGTCTATTTGCCGGAGTGCAAGTGCTGCAGCAACTCGGCGAGCGTTCCGGCTTCACGCCGCAGTTCGTTGAACCCTCCAGACTCCCCTCAGGAAAAGTGCTGCTTGTCCTTTTGGCTTGCCTTGCGGCGACTTGCATCGGACCATATTCCTACCATCTTTATCTGACGGCGTTTGATTACGCGGGCTCGAAGTTTCCCTACACGTTCATCCGGGAATTTCAGGCTCTCAGCTTTCGCGCCATCAGCAATTACCTCGAACTCCTGTTGGCAGCCGCAGCATTCTTCACTTTGGGACGGAGAAAGCAGGTCGACCTTTTCGCCCTGGCATTGCTCATCGTGGCGAGTGTCGTCGCCTTCCGCACGATGCGGGATTCGTGGTTCCTGTGCATCGCTGCCGCGGCCTGCATTGCCGATTTGTGGAATTACGAGTCAGCCAGCGAAGGCAACCCTTCCCCGAAGGAGCGCTCCGAGACTCTTCTAGAAAATTCGGGGCTGGTCGTGGCGCTGGCGTTGATGATTTTCCTGATTGCGCGCAACACGGATTTCAACATGCCAGGCCTGGATGACGCCGTCAGCAGCGAATTCCCCGTTAAGGCAGTCAACTTCCTTCGCCAAAATCCCCAGCGTCCTCCCCTCTATAACACCTTTGATTGGGGCGGATTTCTCACCTGGTATATGCCTGACTATCCCGTCGCGATCGACGGCCGCACCGATCTTTATGGGGATGATCTCGACATCAGCTTCTTCCGCAGCGAGAACGGCGACGCTTCCTATGTGAACGACCCTTATCTCAACGAGGCGGGGGTGATTCTTTTGCCGAAGACGAAACCACTGGCGAACGTGCTGAACGGGGATCAGCGTTTCAAGAAAATCTACCAAGACCGCCTGGCGGTGATCTTCGTGCCGCGCTAATTGCCTTCCGCCACCGGTCGGAACTCAATCACCATGATTTCCTTGTCGAACACTCCGAGAGTTTGCGCCGTAAACGCTCCGCGCGTGTAATCGACAAGCCAACTGAGCGTCGGATATGAACTAGGAGGCACGACTGCAAGGAACCGCTGGCGCCGCTGCGCGGCAGCGAGAACCGTCTCACGTCCGATCCGCCTTGCCTTGTCGTTCAGGTCGATCGGAAGAAAAACCCAAGGCGGATTGAGCGGATAGTAGTCAATTTGTGAAAGCAACGCGTTTTCCACTCCAGGAGCGCTCGGCAATGGCTCATAGTCCGACTCGATGAACGCGCTGAAAACGAGCACGGGGCCGTCGAATGGCGCTACATTCGCATTCGCGAACGCGTGCGCTTCTTTGAAGTTGATTTCATGGTGACGCGAATCTGGTGAGTCGTAGGCTTCAAACACCGTGGTTGCCACCAGGCCCACGCAAAAGATCTGCCGTACGATGCGAGAATCAATGCAACTCGTCAGCCAGGCCCAGATGAGCGCGCTGCCCGGCGCCACAATCAGGAAATAGCGTGGTTGGATCAAGTGGATCGGAGTAGCGGCTTCCACCCCACAAAGAACTGCGGCTGGGACCAGCCCCAGCAAGGGAAACAACAGAACTGTCGGCCAGCTGTCATTGCCCGGAATTCTTATTTTCCGCACTAGCGCGCCCAGCGCCGCAGCCACGATAAACCCAATCAGCAGTTGCAACGGTACAAGTGTATTCAGCGACTGCAACACGGGGTGAAGCTTGGGTTGAACGATATGCGTTTCGCGGGTGTGGTAAAGCATCAAAACTCGTACAGCGAGCGGGACGACAAGCAGAACAAACGTCCCCAAAACAGCCGCCAGTTGGCGCAAATCCTCTTTGATGGATCGAAACCTGACCACGAGGTAATAAATCGCAAAGGCTGGCAGAATTGCGCCGAACAAATAATGGAAGTAAAGAATTGCCGCTGCCGCGGCGCCGAACGCGATCGCCTGGCGCATCTGGTGCCCGCTCATCCAGCGAATGAAAGTGAAGATGGCCAGCGTAGTGGCCAGCAACGCGCAGGCGTACGGGCGCGCATCGGTCGCGGCAAACACCACGCTGTATTGAAGGGTGAAGAAAATGGCAGCCAGAAACCCGATCTCTTGACCGTATAGTTCGCGCGCGCTGCGATACAAAAAATAAACTGCTGCCAGCAACGCGAAAAGCGACGGAATCTTGAGCGCGATTTCACTGCGGCCAAGAATCGATTTTGCGGCCCAAAGAGTATAGAGATAGCCGATCGACGATGGCATGAGCGCGGACCGGCTCCAGACCTTCGCAAATCCGCCGCTGACTTGCCAATAGGCGAGAGTTTCATCCAGCCATAGCGGCGCCCGCAGGGCAAGAAGCCAGATCGACAGAGAGGCAACCAGCGCGACCGGATAAACAAGTTTGTCGAAAACGGAGACAGCTTTCTGGGCCGCGGTCGCCATGCTTCACTTTTTCAACAAACCGCCAGCTTGCGTTGCCGTGACGGTACCGTTTGGGTTATGCGCGGTCCCATGACACGCCAGCACACAAGTGTTGGTATTCCGGTTGTAGGTAATGGGCGCCGCACCATTCTGGCCAACCACATTGACATCAAAATTCACCAGCCGCTGGCCGCTAAGGTTGGGATCCACTCCTCCCAGGCCGTGCGCTGTGTGGCATACGGAGCAGGTGAAGCCGGCATTGATATGGTTCTGGTGCTGGCTGAAGCTGGCGTTCGTCATGATGTTGCTCAGGCTGTGACACTTGCCGCAAAGCGCGTAAGGTCCATTGACGCTGAGATCGGGCGTCCGGTACAGATTTGTAACCGTCTGACCCGGCGCGATAGCCTGGCTGAATTCGTAGCGGCGTTCCAGAATATGGGTCCACTTGGATCCATGGGGACCGTTCGGGCCGGCCCCTCCGAATTCGCGATTGTCATCGCTGTTATGGCAATCCGTGCAGAAAATTTGCGTTCCCATAGGACGCCCTGGCGTCATCCCGTCGAGATTCAGCATGCTACTCAACAGGCTCGGCTGCGGCAGCGAGCTGTTGCTGACGTGGGTCACCGGATGGCTCGAGCTGGCGGTAACACTGAATTGGGGAATGATGTTCAGCGGATCGCCCCCGGAAGCTGCCCGCACTGGAAGGTAGCCAAAGATCGGACGAACTGTTTTCCCGGTGCTGCTACCGTGACAACGGAAACAGTTTTCATATTGGTTCACGACTGGGGCGACCACCGCGATTCCATTGGTGGCGCTGATTCCCGCAGCATCCCTCTGAGACACGCGGACCACGGGCGGCGCAGGAAACGTCGTCACTTGGGCCGACCCGTGACCGTTGTGGCAGTCCACGCAAGTGGCGTGGCGGTTGTTGTTGAGAAGCACGCTCTCGGCAGCGTCATGAGCATTTGTGGCCGTGGGGAAGGGATGTCCGACTTTAGGAGAAGCGTACTCGGCGAAGACGTTCAGCGGCGCTGGTGTGAGGTTGGTTCCACCATTGTGGCAGGCGATGCAATCCTGTTCGTTTTGTCCGCGCAGCAGGCGCGCCGGCCCCTGCGCATTGTGCGGTGCGTGGCACCCGATGCATGCATCCTGGGCGACGGTCGTGTAACTTCCCACATTGGCCTGCGGGGCAAGTTTGTTCTGCACCAGTGCGTGCGCGCTCGTCGCCCAATCTGCCATGGGATTCACCTTACCCGCCATTTGGCGGTGGGGATCATGGCAGGCCAGGCACATTTGGCCGCTTGAACTGTCGCGAACCAAAAAGCTCTGCGAGATCGGGTCTTTTGCCTGCACATGTGCGTTGTGACAGGTCGTGCACTCGATGTTGCCGTTGACCAGTCGAATCGCCCCGGTTGGATCTCCTGTCTTGCCTGTGGCAGCGAGCGAGGCAATCAGATCGATGCTGTCTTTCAGGGGCAAGGCTAAGGCGATCGGGTGGGACGGCTGCAGGTTCGTGCCGAAGATGTCGTAGCTATACATCGATCCGAACATCGTGACCTTGCCATAGGCGGCTGTGGTTCCGGGAGCAACCGTCCCGTCATGACACGAGAGGCACAGATTGCTATCAGCTCCCATAATCGGCTGCGTGGTCCTATTAACCTCGGTGTCGCTGCTGTATAACGAATAGCTTTGAACGGACAGCCTCTGATTCCAGAGCGGTGTTCGACCACCGACTCCGTTGTGCGGCTCGTGGCAATACATGCAGAAATCTGGCCGGGCGCCCGTCATGGGCGACTTGCTGCCCGGGCCCAGGTCGTGCATGCCGATGACATCGCCGGAAACCTGAGCGACCAGGGCTCCGCCGCACCACAGAATCGTCGCGCACGCGGAGAGAGCCCTGGCCATTATTCGCATTACATTCCCGCCTTCGCAGGTTTTTTCAAACCGAAAAAGTGAAATACCTGAACGCGGTGGTTAAAGGAGTCGACTACATAAATCCGGTCATCATGGTCGATAAATAGGCCCGTCGGCAGCTGGAACTCTCCGGGCCGCGTGCCCCGACGCCCGAAGTAATAGAGCAGATCGCCCTGGCGGTCGAAGACCTGAACTACGCCCCATGCGCCATCGACGATGTACAGATCGTCCTCCGAGTCGACGCCAATCCCTTTTGGACGAAACAGGTCTCCGCTGCTGTCACCGAGCTTCCCGATGGCGGAGTGAAACGATCCATCGCGTCCCAGCAACTGCACCCGCGAGTTCATCGCATCAACCACAATCAGCTCCGGGCCATCGAGCCGCAACTCGGTCGGCAGATTGAACTCCAGATTGCCATCTCCATTCTTGCCGATCGTCTGCAGGATACTGCCCTGCATATCCAGCACGAAAATCTTGTCCCGCAAGGTGTCGGTCACATAGATGCGCTGGGCCGCGGAGTCCACCGCGATTCCCGTAGGCCGCTTGAAATAACCTTCACCGCCTTTGAGGCTGCCGATCGCCCGCTCATACTTTCCACTGGAGTTGAAAACGAAAATCTTGCCGGTGTCGGAATCGGTGACGTAGATGTTGTCCTGGGCATCGACCGCGACGCACTGCGGGCTGAACATCGCATCCTTGTCTTTCGCGCGGCGATCGAGGAACTTGTACTTCCGCTGCACGAAGTCGAAGATGTGCACGCCGCCGGCCCCGGGATCGGTGACGATGACACGCCCGTGGGAATCCGTGGCGACGCCGTAGGGCCGCACCATGTTGTGGAATTCCGGTTCGCCGGCGACCACGTCCACCAGCCGGTTCCAGAAGCCGCGGTTGGGTTTGACTTCCCGTTCTGAGCCGAAGCTGCGCTCGTAGATAAGCTTGCGGCCGCCTTCCAGTTCCAAATCCGGAGGCTTCGCTTCTTCTACTTTCGGGGTCTTCGCGGCCCAGCCGGGAATGGAGAGCAGCAGGGCAACCGCGACCGCACTCAGCTTAAGCGAATACCTCATCCTGGCTCTGTCTCCAGTGAGTGCATGATTTAGAAGAAGTTGAACCACCGCGATACGCCGATGTAAAACGCCGATACATGCTCCGGCCCAGTCGCAGATTGGCTGAATCCCTGCACCAGATTACTGTATCCGCCGGTTAGGTACATCTTACGAAATTGGTATTGAAAAAACGTATTGATCTGCTTCGAGTTGCTCTCGGAAGCGATCCCGGCCAGATTGGTGTCGGTCACGGATTTTGCGTAGCTTGCGCTCAACGTCAGCCGGCGAATCGGGTTGCTGCTCAGAGCAAACCCGAAACTGTTGCCGCCAAAAAGAATCAGATCGGTGTTGCCCAGAATCGGCTCGGGCGTGGGAGTTACCACGATACCCGCGCCGCTCTCGATTCCAGTTCCGTTCGATTTTGAGTATGAGCCATTGGCCGTAAACCACCTTGAGTAGTGGATTGCGGAATTGAAACTCTCGCTGCTGCTGCTGATTCCATTCTGCGTCGTCAGGCCAGTTTTGTTGACGCTCGCCCCACCGTCAAATATCAGCTTGCCAAAGTCGCGCCGGAAGTTGCCCCCATAGCTGTACATGGATGACATGTAGGTGATCAGCAGGGTCTCCACGTTCTGGGAATAGCTGGCGAACCCTCCCGCCGACCAATGGTCGAATCTCTTGTTGTAGCTGACTGTCCCGCTGAAGCCGAGCGTGTTTCCGCTGGAGGTGCTGGTTGTGTTATCGGTCAGCGTGAAAGCCGAGTTGAAGCTGCCGCCGAACAGCGGACGCCAGTAGGTGAAGCCGCCGCCGTAGGAGTCGGCGGAGTAATTCTTGCCCAGGAAAAATTGCTGCCGGCGGTCCGCCATCGCCAAACCCTGTAGGTTCGGCAATATCGTGTAGCTGGCGTTGCCGAGCAGGTCGAAGGCGTGCGATGACAGCCCCTGTTCGGGTGGCAGCGTCACTCCTCCCGTCGATGTGATCGCCTGGTACAGGCTGCCGCTCAGGTTGTTCGAATAATCGGTGCTCACCGAGTAGTGAAACTTCTGCGTGGGCTGAAAACTTGCCGTGCCCGAAATCGTGTCGATGGTGCCGTGATAGCTGGTGCCGAGATAGTCGGAATCTACATACGAACTGTTAAAGGAACTGGAAAAGCCTCCGTGCATGGGAAGCTGGCGCCCGGCGCTAAATCCATATCCCAGGTCGCTGGATGTTGCCGTTTCGCTTTGCGATGAGCCCTCGAGCACCTGCGGGATGTCGGAGTGTCCCCCGCCGTCGGTGAAATAGGCGCCCAGGTTGAACCCGCTCAGCAGGTACGACGAGCGAAGACCGAAGGAATGAGAGGCGGTGCTTCCGTCAGCATTCGCTCCATAAATCGAGTACTGGTTGCTCCCCGTCTGGAAACTGGCCGAGAGGCTGGGCAGATCGGGCACGGTTTCTGCCCAGTTAATGCCGAAGGTATCGCTGTTCCCACGCGTCGTATAGTTAGCGATGCCGGGGATCGCGAAGCTGCCCTCGCTGTTGTAAGCCTTGGAGTAGCTCACGGAGCCTGGGAAATGGCTGCCCCCGAAGATCTCGCTGGTGAAGTTGATCCCGCTGGCGTTCGAAATGGACTGATACGACGAATTGTCGCGCGCCTGATTCAGGAAGGGCGAAACCGTGTACGAGATGAAATTGGGATCATAATAAAAGCCGGACAGCGTCGCTGCTCCGCCGAATGACAGGCTATGATCCGAATTGATCAGGTTCCCGTAGTCGCCGGTATATCCAGCGGAAATCGTGCCGCTCAGGTTTGAACTGGACTCTCCCACCTTCAGTTGCGCGGCCGCCGGCAATGTCAGCGGCAGCGTCAGGAGCAGCCCGCACAGCGCCCAACCGGCTTTCCTTAGAGTCCCTCTCACCCAGCACCCACCTTTGTTTTCTCGCTGCCGCCCGGCGGCGCGGGGCCAGACAGCGCAGCGTTCTTACTTGCGATAAATGCACGTGTCGAACCAAATCAGGACGCAGCTAACTGGCTGTTAATAAGCGGGTTAGGGCGATATCTCGGGCCTCGGGAAGACCCACTCTGGGTCATATAACCCAGCCAACTCAAGCCTGATAAGGCTTTCGGCGCAACGGAGGAAAAAGGGGCTTTTGATGTCTGTCATTCCGAGAGCAGTCGAGGAATCCCCAGCTCGTTTCTGAGGTAGGGTTCCTTCTTTGGGAAGGGATGCTTCAACTCCGAACGAGTTCGCGTTCGCGAACTCGTTCTACGCTCAGCACGATTGGTGGGCTGAGAATCGCGCCTCTTACCGCTCAATGCGTCAAGCTTCCAAGGGTGGAACAAGCGACCTTGAAACCTCGAAACGTTGAAACCTTGAAACTTGTTCCCTACAGCTCTTCCACCTTCGCGGTTTGGCGCAGGCGTTTGTCGAGCGTGGCGCGCACTTCCTCGGTCTTGCGCTTTCCGAGTTCCTGACGGAGCGAATCCTTTACCTGATCGAAGGTTCGTTTTCCGGCAGTGATGTGCTGGTTCAATCGGATGATCGTGTAAACCTGCTCCACCTGGAGGATGCCGGTGATCTCGCCCGGTTTGAGCGCAAGCAGGGCTTGCACCACCTGCGGAGCCAGCTTGGAACGCTCGATCGCCTTGTGGTCTCCCATCATGACCCGGTAATCGTCTTCGGAAATTTTCTCCGCCAGTATTCCGAACTGCTCGTAGTTCGTGGTGGCTTTGGCCTGCTGCAGCGCGTTCTCGGCCCGCTTGCGCGCTTCCGCCTGATTGGCCGCCGTGGGCTTATCCGGGGGAATGAACGAGATCGTCTGAATGGCAAAGGCTTCGGGATACTCGAAGCGGGCCGGATTCTTGTCGTAATAGGCCCGCATTTCGGCCACCGTCACCGTGGACCGGTTCTGCACTTCCGACTTCAGAGCAGCGTCAATCAGCAGGGAGCGGCGAATCTTTTCGTGCAGAGCTTTTTCGGAACCGTTGAACTCGGAATTCAGAAATTGACGGTATTGGTCGGGGCTCTCGAACTGGGCGCGAAAATCCGTTTCGGCTTTCTGCAGCTTGGCCGGCGGAACAGTCGCGCCGCGGCGCACCGCATCCTGATATACCAACTCCTCGAACTCGATCATCTTCAGCGCGCCCGCGCGCAGTTGGGGCAATAGCTCGGCCGGAATGTCGCCGCCATGCTGCCGCGCATAGGGAAACAAGGTGTACATCTCGCGCGTCAGGTCGCGATCGGTCAGCACTGTTCCGTTGATGCGGGCCACGGGCTTGTCCGCCGATGGCGTGCCGAGGTTGGCCGGCGGTGTCGCCGCCGTCGTCGTCTGCTTATGGGACGTCGCCAGTTCTTGCGCGCCCGCCAAAGAAACCAGAGTCAGCAGGGCGAGGGGAATCAGAGCCCGGCTAATTAAGATCGAGTTTGTTAGTTGCCGTTTCATAACTTCCTCGTTCAGGAGCTGCTCGTTCAGGAACCTGTGGTCGTTAGTCCTTATCGATCAGAGCTTCTCAGTATCCGCCCGAAATTGGATCAAAAAAAGGGGAGAGTTGCTGCTCTCTCCCCTGTTGCTGCGATGGCGACAGATTAGAAGGTCGTCGGAATTGCGCCGCCGCCGTTCGATTCGTTCGCCTCTCCGCCATGGCATTGCCGGCAGAATTGCGCTGTCTGGTTCGAGCCGCCAGTTCCGCTGGCCGGGTTGTAAGGTCCGCGGATGAAGAACATGGTCGCGTAATTGCCGCTCGGCAGGCCGCTCTTCGGGCCGTTGGTGACGGCAACAACGTTCATCAAGTGCTGGTTGTGGCAGCTCGTGCAGGTCACAACCGCTGTGTTGTTGTACGCACTGAGGCTGACGAAGAAGCCATAGTTCGTAACGAACTTGGACGAGTTCGGGCCGTTCATTGAAATCGAGCCGTTGGTCTCGGTGCAATCCCAATTCCACTGGCCGCCGCAAGAAACGGTCGCGTTCAAGCCCACCGGGTGGGTGGATAGATAGCCTTCAACGTTCGTCCCGGCTCCGAGTAGGGTGGGAATCGTGTTGTAGGTTCCATAGGTGCTGGGCAGGGTCTCATAGACCTTGTTCTGCATCATGGCGCCCTTGGCGTAGTTGCCGTCATGGCAGCTGAGGCAGGTCAGGAGGCCGGTCACATCCGGCGTTGTGGCGGCCATGCTGGCCGGCAGAACTTCCGTCGTGTTTCCGGCAAGAACGATGGTCTTGCCATACAGAGCGCCCACGTCCTGGCCCCACAAAATTGAGGTGCCACCCGTCAGGTCGCCGGATTGGTCGTTGCCGTTACCCATTGCGCCGTTGTGCGGAGCGTGACAGCCTGCGCAACCACGGCCATAGTTGAGGTGGGCGCCCAACACGTCAGATGTCGGCGCCTGGATCTGAGCTGAGGCTAATGCTGCCACTCCCAGAACAAGCAGTACTGCTATGAATACTTTCTTCATTGAAAAACCCTCCTGTAAAGTTGCAACTTTTATTACGAAATGATCATTTCCGAATGCGTGGAGATGGCGATCCCCGTCCAGCTGGTCGACCGTGCCTGCTGCCTTTCGGTTCATAACGCCTCCATCTCCGCTCTTGGTAATGCACGCAGCCAACCGCGGTCTAGGCGGGGATGTTCAAAATGCATCGAATGTGGTCAAGATACTCATTGGACGGCAGTTGCAAGATTTATCAGACCGTGTCGAAGAACTGCGTACTTTGCCCCCAGTGGGCTTTCTGGCACACCACAGTGGTGAAAAGCCCCACATTGGCCCAGCGATTATGTGATTGAAATCACAATGTTTAGGAGGATTGGGAGGCGCAGTATTGCCGCGGCCGGAGCTATCCCTGATCGGATTGCTCAGTTCGTCGTCTCAAATTCTAGTTCGAGGTTGGAGCCTTCCGCGAGCCGGGGTCTTTTTGCGGGGTCGTATCGGATTTTTGAGCTGGCGGCTGGGCTGGCGGCGACGCCGGAGTCGCAGCCGGAGCGGCTGCTGGAGCGCCTGTTGTAGCTGCTGCTCTTCGGGCCTCCGCCTTCTGCTTGGCATCATTCTCGCGCCGCTCTTTCTCGGCAGCGGCCTCGGCGTCGGTAATGTAGCGGAACATTTGCATGCGGCCCGGATATTGTTCCGTGGTGAACACGCGATTCTGCTTGTCGATGGCTACGCCGACCAGCGCTTTGAACTGGCCGGGGGCGTTGGCATGCGTATCGCCGATGTAGGTGAGAAGCTGGCCTTCACGGTTGAATGCCTGCAGCCTGTCCTGGTATTGGTCCGCCACCCAGATGTGGCCATCGCTATCAATCGCGATGCCCTTGGGGCGGAAGAGATATCCCGGGCCATCGCCCGCCTTTCCGAAGGTGCTGATGAAGTTGCCGTCGGCGTCGAAGATTTCGACGCGGCTGTTCATGGTGTCGGTGACGTATATATTGCCATCGGCGTCGAGCGCAACGTTGGTCGCGCCGCCGAAATCGCCGGGAGTGATTAGCGAGTGCTTCTTGCCGGGCGTGCCGATGCGGCGAAGCTCTTTCAAACTATCGGCGTCGTAAACAATAACCTGGTCCTGCTGCTCATCGACCACATACAGGAAGCGATTTTCGTTATCGATGGCTAAACCCACCGGATCGACGAGGCCCGCGGCGATTTGACCTTCGACCTCGTGTTTGGGATTGAAGACCAGCACTCGATGCAGGTGTCCGTCCGCGACGAACAGGCGGTCGCCGTCGTCGATGGCAAGTCCGTTGATCAACTCAAAATGAGCATCGGCCCCGTTCTTGATGAGCGTAGCGTCGTGGGTTTCAGTGTTGAAGATGAAGATGGCTCCGACTTTTTGGTCGGCCACGTACACCAATCCTTTGGAATCAAATGCGATGCCATACGGTCCGATAAGCTGCCAGGGAAAGGTTTTGAGTCTATCGATATTGTCTTCCTGCTTGGTGCCAGCCACCCGGTCCATCCAGCTCTGCTTTTTCTTGCTGGCGGCCGCCGGAGTACGGTCGATTTTCATTCCCGCGTAGTAATCCAGCCACTTCACACGAGCGATATTCGGCGGATTGGGCCAAACCAGCTTGGAGGTGTCGATACTGAACTTGGCCTGCTCAGGGGGCGGAGCGGCCGCCGTCTTCTTTTTCTTGTCGCTGCCCTGCAATGCCATTGGCAAAGCCAGCGCTATGGCAAGCAAAAGGAAGAGCGCTGGCGGCACTTGGCTGCTGCGATACGATTTGAAAAGAAGAGCGCGCATGATTGATCTCCTGTTTCTAGTTTCCTTCCGTCGTGTCCATCATGTTGATCCGGTTCTTGTGGCAGTTATCGCAGAATGCCATGTTGTTCTTCTGATCTTTCACCAGCAAGCCGGACTCGCTCGAAGCGTGCGGCTGATGACAACTCAGACAGGACAAGTGAGTCTTCACCTTGTTCACGTTGGCTGGATCCATCACATCTCCTACGGGATGCTTGGCCACCGGATGTCCCAACCCGTACTGCAAGGGAAGAATCGGAACGTGATTCTTCTTGTAATAGTCCTCCGGCAGTTTCACCTGGCCGTTGAATATGGTAAGCACGTGTTCGGCTGCCAGCTTCTGCGGTACCGCGTCCGGTCCGTGACATTCCAGGCAGAGCGCATTGCCCTTGGCCCGCAGCAGATGGCCATTGTCGCCTCCGTGCGGCGTGTGGCAAGTGGCGCAGCCTTGACTGAACGCGGGCTGATGGTGAACGGATTTCTTGGCAAGATCGGAAATATCAGCATGGCAGCCCAGGCAGATATCCACGGCGTTGGTCTTGGGAAGTCCAGGTTGCGAGCTCGCATGCGGGCTGTGGCAATCGGTGCAGTCGCCCGCGGCGCCCGGGTGTTGGACTTTGGCGGTCTCAATCAATTTGGCCTTGTCGTCGTGGCAAGTCACGCACAAGGACTTGACGTCTGTCTGGGTCAAAACAACCTTGCCGTCTTTCGCTGGCGCATGGCACACGTCACATTGCCTGTCAGCAAAAGGCGGGTGCGCAAACTTGGCTATCAGCTTGGGAACAGCGGACTGGTGTGGGTCGTGACAGGTTAGACAATCCGCTTTTTCAAAAGGCTGGTTCTGATGTGCCTTTTGCAGCTCGGCGGTTTTCGGATCGTGACAGTCGATACACAACGCCGGGCTTGCTTTGGCCAAATGGAAATCAAACTCGGTCTTCCCAATCTGGCCTGTTTTGTGGGTTATGTGGCAGGTATCGCAACCCATATCGAGCGCGGCGTGGCGACTGCCTTTTTCCGGTACATTCACACCGGTATCGTGGCACGTGAGACAGAGGTTGTCCTTCTTGTCGCCGGACGTGGCCTTCAGCAGCTGATTCTTGTTGTCCGACGTGTGCGGGTCATGACAGGTCAGGCAGTCGCGAACCGCTGGCGGATGGACGCGACCCTGAATCGTTGTGGCGTCCTTATCGCTGTGACAGCTTAGGCACACTTTGTAAGGAACGGCACTGGTCAGCGTGACGTGGGTAACTTCTTTGTTGGTTCGAATCTGATGACAACTCAAACAGCCCATCGCGATCGCGGAGTGAACTGCCTTGCCCTTGGTTTTGTCCTCGTGGCACTCCAGGCATTTTGCCGAGTCCGTCTTCGGATCGAGGGGCACGGGGTGTTGCTTGGCAAAGGCAGGCGCAACCGCAACCACGATCGTGAATACCACGAACTCAAGGAGACGGAGGAGAGCCCGCCTGATTGGCTTGCTGATGAACGCACGCTTGGAAGATGCCGGGACCATTGCTGACCAATGCATGTGCACGACCCTCGCCTAACTGAAATGGGGCAACCGCCAGATCCCTGGCTGAACTGTAAATTATTGCAACAAATCACCTCTTAGACTCACACTGGCAGTTCGAACGACACTCGGGAATCGATTTCCACCTTCCCGGGATGCGCCTTCTCCCACACTCCTTCGGTTAAATCGCGCACGTCATTTTAGCTTTCTTGCGTGATCCGCGGGCTTCGATTTCGCGGTCCTTTGTGATTGAAATCACAAACTTACCCGCTGGGGGAATTCTCCGTTTCCCCCCTGAAAGGATGAGTGTTATGGCTCATCTTCAGGACCGGCGCATCAACCAGCGATCCTCCTCAACCTGCTGATTCCGGGCCGCTTATTTGACCTGAGTGCGAATTGGCTCCGAACGTGCATCGCCACCTGCGAGGAAGAGAAACGTTATGGCCCTGTCGCTTCGTTCCGCTCCCCGCAAAATCTGGCAGACGCTCAGTTCCATCAAGACCGGCGTCATTCTCATTATCCTGGTCGTCATTTTTTCGGCCGCGGGTACGGTCATCCTCCAGCGCCCCATGACCGATGCCGACGACATGCAGCGCGCCTACTCTCCCGCCATGCTGCATTTTCTCGATATCACGGGTCTGACTGACATGTTTCACGCGCGCTGGTTTATTGCCTTGATGATTCTTGTCAGCCTCAGCATCATCGCGGCGTCGGTGCAGCGCTTCCCCAATGCCTGGCGGTTCTATGCGCGTCCTTACAAGAGTCCCGATGAGAACTTTCGCAAAGTTCTGCCCACCCAGGCACTGATTTCCGTTGCCGACGAAGAACTGGGGCTGAGCGCAGCCGAACGCGCCTTTAAGCACATGGGCCTGAAGACAGAGCGCATTGTGCGCACCGACAGCTTCTCATTGTTCTCAGAACGCAGCCGTATTTCCGAAATGGCCGTCTACATCGTTCACGCCAGCTTGCTTCTGATTTTCTTTGGATTCATTGTGGACTCGCTCTACGGATGGCGCGGATTCCTGATGCTGAGTCCCGGCACGGCGAGCAATCAGGTCGAAATGAAGAATGGGTCGATGCGGACGATTCCGTTTTCGATCCGTTGCGATGGAACGGGCGAAGAGACCTACGCGGACGGTTCTCCGAAGAAATGGTGGTCGAAACTTGCGGTGGTCGATGGTGGACGCGACGTATCGACGAAAGAAATTGTGGTCAACGATCCGCTGGTCTACCAGGGGCTGCGCTTTTACCAGGCGAGTTATGGCCGCACCGGAAAGCTCGATCGCCTGATTCTGAATGCGACTCCGGCGAACGGCACCAAAGGCGGGCCGCAGGAAATTTCACTTGGATTGAACCAGACCGTCGCGCTCGATGCCGACACCAGCGTGCAGTTGGTCGAGTTCATTCCTGACTTCGTGGTGCAGGACGGCCGCGTTTACGCGCGCAGCAATGATGTAAGCAATCCTGCGGTCCACATGATCGTAACTTCGAAGAAAGCTGGCACCAGCGTGAACGTGTGGCTGCCGGAAATGCCTGGCATCGACGAGAACGCGTCCTCCCCGTACAGTTTCGATCCCAAAGATTTGAAGACGGAAGTTTTCACCGGACTGCAGGTCTCACACGAGCCGGGCCAGTGGGCAGTGTGGGCGGGAGTAATTCTGATCGCGGTTGGCTTGACATTTGTCTTCTACGTCGTGCACATGCGCTTCTGGGTCGTCCCGGTGGTCGATGCGCGCGGCCGCGCAGCGCTGTGGATTGGCGGCACGGCGAACCGGAATCGCGATGCCTTCGAACTCAAGTTCAAGCGTATCGTGGAGCAGATTCAGAAGGAATTGCAACCCGAAATCGTGGCCTCTGCCCCGCAAGCCACATCGATCGCCGGAAGGTGAGTCCGGCAACGGAGGAAATGTATGGCAAGCGCAAAAGTTGAACAGCATCCCGCAACGGGCACCACGCTGGTCGTGATGGTGGGGTTGGGAATGGCATTCCTGCTGTTCATTGCTTTTCTGAATGTGGTCAAGAGCGGAAATATTCTGGGCGAAGCCAACTTGCTGTATGCGGCACTGGTTTTCTACGCGGGCGCCGGGGCTTTGTATCTCGGCTTCGGCGTTACCGGGACCGAAGCTTACATCAAGTTCGCTTCCCTCATGACTTGGGCCGGGCTTTTGGCGAACACGGGAGCAGTTGCGCATCGCTGGTACGAGGCGGGACATCCGCCATTCGCCAGCATCTATGAAATGCTGCTGAGTTTCGTATGGACCCTGGCCGCGCTTACGCTGATCGCGGAAAAACGCTACGGCGTTAAGGTCATTGGCACGGTGACCATGCCGGTGGCGATTGTTGGGGTCATCCTGATGCAGCTTCTGCCGAGCGAAGTTCGGCCGCTGGTGCCGGCGCTGCAATCCACCTGGCTGCACGTACACGTCACGCTGGCCATGCTGGCCTATGCAGCATGCGCGTTGAGTTTCGCGTTAGCCATGATGTTCCTGATCCAGGACAAAGTGAAGACCGAACTGTTTTTGGCAGCGACGAGCACGTTTACCGTAGGGATCTATGCGGCCGTCCTAACCCGGTTCGAAAAGTGGGGCGGCTTCAATGTGATCGCCTGGGATGCCGAAAATAAGACCGAAGTATTTATCTCGCGAGGCGTGCGGCTGTTCGTCACGATCCCCGACCTTGGCTGGCTCATGGTGCTGGTCTTCGCGGCCGTGCTTGCGCCTCTGGTGCTCTACATTCTTTCACGCGTGAACAAGAATGAAGGCTTGCTGGCGATTGCTGACCGGGCAGTCTTCATCAGCATTCTGTTGCAATCGCTCGCGCTCGTGTTTTTTCTGGTGCGAGTGCGGTCGGGACAATATGCTTCGCTCGACGCCGAAGGCCTCTACGCGACCAACCTGGCGGCGAGTCCGTTCATTCTCTCGGCGCTGGTCGGCGGAATCTTCGCCAACCTGCTTTATCTTCTCCTGCTGTGGCGCCGCTCGGATCTGGAACGGCTCTTGCCGGATGCCGACGCACTCGACCGCATTACCTACAAAACGATTTGCATTGCTTTCCCCCTGCTCACCCTGATGATCGCCGCCGGCGCCTACTGGGCTAACCGGGCCTGGGGCTCCTACTGGAACTGGGATCCCAAAGAGACGTGGGCGGCGATTACTTGGCTGGTCTATGCCGGCTATCTGCACATGCGCATCACTCGTGGATGGAGGGGACGGCGTGCCGCCTACTTCGCCATCCTGGGATTCGCGGTCGTAATGTTCACCTTCTTCGGCGTCACTTACCTGTTGCCCGGATTACATGCTTATGCCTGAGACTATGCACGCACACAAGGATCCGGACATCCCGGCTGAAGAGGTCACAGAGGTTTCGTCTCCACGCGCGCGCGCGGGCTTTTTCAGTACGGCGTACTCGAGCACGGCGTCGACGGAGCCGATTTCGACGGGCCAAGTCACGGATGGCTCGGCATCGACCAAAGCGAAAGCTGATGATGCCGAACTGCCCTGGCTGCGCATTAACTGGGAGATCAAGGCTCTGGTTCCGATCGCTCTGGTTCTGCTGGGAGGAATGTTGCTGTTCCTGCTGGCCACGCTCTCGTGGCGCGATCCTGAGCGGCACATGGTCCTGTTGGTTGCCGGTGCAGGCGCGGTGGCGATCTGTGGCGCGCTGCTTGTCGTCCTGACTTACACCGTGCAGCGGCCCATGGTCGAACTGCAACAGAAGATTGCGCAGCTCGGAAGCGGGGATCTGAGCGTGGCCGTCAGTTTTGCCCATCGCAACGACGAGATCGGCGACCTGGGATGTAATTTCAACCAGATGGTCGTGCAACTCCGCGAAAGCCGCAACGAGATCGAGCGCCTGCACCGCACCCAGATGTCACGCGCCGAGCACCTGGCAACGCTCGGGGAAATGGCGACCGGGCTTGCCCACGAGATTCGCAATCCGTTGGCGGGGATCGCCGGGGTCATCGAAATCATTGGCCGCGATCTGCCGTCGACCAGTCCCGCGCGCGCCGTGGTCAAAGACGTTCGCCAGGAAATCGCGCGCATCAATCACATCGTCACCGACCTGCTGCAGACGGCGCGTCCGCATCCGCCCCAGGTCCGCAAAAGCGATTTGAACACAACGGTCGAACATGCGGTGATGCTGGGGCGCCAGCAGGCGCTGGCGAAATCCGTTGATATCGTGCTGCACAAAGATCCCACGCTGCCAGAAGTCGAGCATGATGGCGACCAGATTCACCAGGTGATGCTCAACCTTCTGCTGAACGCCCTGCAGGCGATCGATCACAACGGCAAGATCTCCGTTACCGTGAAGCCCCAGGGAACGACGGCAGTCGTTGAAGTCGCCGACAACGGACGTGGCATCCCCGCAGATCACCTCCCCAACATCTTCCGCCCGTTCTACACCACGAAAGGCGACGGCACGGGCCTGGGCTTGTCGTTGGCTCTCCGCATTGTCGAAGACCACCAGGGCCGGATCGAGGTTTCGAGCGCCCTCGGAAAAGGGACGACTTTCGCGGTGGTTCTGCCGCTGCAAAGAGCAACCGTGCCCGTTTCTGCATGATAGGAATCTCCCCACCGAGCAGGCGCGGAGCCTCTCTGGAAAGTACTCACCGCGTCTATCCGCGCTGACGCATGGTTTCGTCAATTATCGCAGCCCGTTTGTTATCGTGATGGCGGGTTCGCAAGCTGTTACCCGCGTAAACAGCATCGTGGCACCTGTGGACCAATGCAATCGCACTGTGACCACCTTCGAAAAAACACCCTCGATTCCCGGCACTCTCCTCGACCGACACCATGAGAAACCGAGAATGTTCTACCTTGGCCTGATTCTGTACTTAGTTAGCTTCTTCCTCCCGTCGCTATGGAATGCAGATTCATACGTAACGGGATGGAGATGCGCGGTCCTTGCCATGGTTGTATGGGGAACAAATGGGTGCGTCGGTACTGGCTACCAGTGGGGCGTTCGGCTGACCATCTTCGGCGGGGCGCTATCGATAATCAGGGACAAGTAGTGATCACACCGTGTTCAGGTCAACGCCTTGTTTTCTCTGAGAAGCTGGCTGCCTTTTCGTCAGGTGGCAAGTGTGGCGTGATGACTACCTCCGGGCAGGTGCTTGTGCCGCCGCGCTACCGGAGTATCAGCTATTACGGTGGGGGCTTGGCTTGTTTTGAATTGAATGGACTTTACGGATGTCGTGGCGTATATCACCTCGATCGGGGCGATCAGTCTTACGAAGGAGTCGCTTCTACCAAACAGTCACAAAGCCGATGGAGTCTGGATGCTCACAAATCGGAGAGTAATTCGGGCGTTCCGAAGATACACATTATGGCCGTCGGCTGTCGCCGTAGCAGCCGGAACGAATGAATTCATTGAACCAGGATTTCGGATTGCGTTGGTCAACCCGGCATCCTTCTGAACGTGAGACGGAGGCTCGCCAAGCGACTGAGATAAACTCATACGCGGAGCGCGATACGCCAGCCCTTCGAGAATTTGCGAGGAACATCTGGATCGTGGATGGACCGGATGTCCGCGATTTCGGTTTGATGTTTACCACCCGCATGGTAATCGTGAAGCTCTCTGATGGTTCGCTTTGGTTGAGTTCTCCTGTGCCTGTGCCCTTCGACACCCTCCAACAGATCACCGAATTGGGAGCGGTTCGATATCTTGTGGCAGCGACTCCAAGGCATGTCTGGCGGCTCCAAGCGTGGCACACATTGTTCCCTGAAGCACAGTTATGGGCGGCACGAAACACTCTCTTTACCTTGAAAAACGGGCGCCTGCGATTCAGCGGCACTCTGGGGGATATTGCCTTTCCGGGGTGGGCGGAAGATTTCGATCAACTCGCCTTCAAAGGTAGTCCGTTGATTGAAGAAGTGGTCTTCCTTCACAAACAGTCCCGGACGTTAATGTTGGATGATCTGATCCAAATCCATCCGACGGTCGAGGGTAAGGTCTTTCGCAACGCGCTGTTTAAACTGGAGGGGGTCACGGCTCCGAACGGTGGCGTTGGTCTCGATATCAGGCTTTCCTTCACGGACAGGAATCTCGCCCGGCGATCATTGGAAAGGCTGCTGTCGTGGGACTTCGACAAGTTGATCGTTGCTCATGGCGCGTGCATTCACAAAGATGCGAAGGCATTCGTTGAGCGGGCTTTTCGCTGGCTATCTCAGTGATGAGTGCCAGCAAACGGCAATGTCAGTGATATTCAATCGTTGAACTGCAAGCGCATCGGCCCAGCTTAAACCGCATCAGATAACATGACGATCAGACGAACCCTCATTTTCGCGCCAGCAGCGTTCAATCTTGCTGAAACGACTCGGATGATTGAGATCGCCAAGGGGATCGCGGCTCACGAAGCCGCGAACAAGGTGTTTGCAATTCATTTCATCTCCGACGGCGGCGATTTTGAGCGCCTGATCGAATCACACGGGTTTCCGCTGAAAAGGCTGGAACCTCGGCTGACCAGAGAGGGAATCGAGCATATTGCCCGTGTGGACCGAGGGGAAACATTCGCCCCGGCTTTCTCCCAACAGGAACTAATCGCACGAATCAACAGTGAAGTCGCATATCTCCGGCAGGCGACTCCGGCAGCGGTCGTCACGGGCTCCTATCTAACCATTCCAGTCACCTGCCGCGTGTTGAAGATTCCCCTGGTCTGGGCAATTCAGTCTACGTGGCTGGAGCCATTCTTTGCGACCGGAGCGGGAATGACCGACCGCATCCGCCCCAAATTCGCAAAGCGCCTTGCCGACTGGGTTGTCCTCGGCTTCATCAATTTCTGGATACGATATGGCTTCTTAAACCCCGTCAACCAGGCCGCCCGGCATTTCGGTGTGGAGGGGTATAAGTCGATCTTTGATTTCTGGCGCGGCGATATAACCCTCGTGGCGGAACCTCCAGAGTTCTCCGGGATCGAACTCCCGCCCGGCTATTACTACGTCGGTCCTCTGATCGCACGAGAAGATTTTCCACTGCCAGCCGAGGTTGCGAGTATTCCGAGAAACATGCCCCTGATCTATTTCGCGATGGGAAGCTCCGGCACGCCAGAGATCGTCGCCAACATTCTCCAAGGCTTCGAAGGCAAGCCTTACCGCGTCATCGCTCCGATCAAATTTCAGCTGCAGCAGCTTGGAGAAATTAACACTCCTTCCAACGTCATCGTGACGGATTGGCTGCCCGCACTTCAGGTGAACAAGATGGCAGACCTCTCCCTCATTCACGGCGGTATCGGAACGGTGATGACTGCTGCGTACGCCGGAAAACCCGTGGTGGGGGTCGGGATGCAGCCTGAGCAGGTCGCAAATCTTGCTTGCTTAGTTCGGAAAGGCTTCGCCGTCAGAGTGCCGAAATCATCCACCCCTTCTTTGAAGGTGCAGGCAGCGATAGAACGTCTCCTGGAAGACGAAGAAGCGAAGCGAAGAGCGGAGGAATTCGCGCAAGTCATGGCGAAGTGGGACGGCTCAAGAACGTCGGCTGAACTGTTATTCCAGAAATTCGGGCAATGATGACCTTCCGCCAGCACGAATCCGGCGTTTGGGTCTACCCTCGCTCGGTATGGCGTAGGTTTATTTGGCGCCTGCCTCTTCTGCTCTGGCCAATGGGGCTTGGATGGTTATTGCGTCCTCTTCCACCGCTGGTGCTGACCACTCGCGGCAAGAAGACTGGCAGTCCACGCCGCGTAATGATCGAGCACGGATTTCTGAATGGGAAAATTTGTGTTTTTCCGGATGGGGCGAGCGTACGCAATGGTATCGGAACATTGCCGCCGACCCGCACGTCACCGTGCAACGCAGAGCCGAGACGTTCGCCGCTGTCCGTCCCCATTACTGACAAGAGCGAATTGACAGCCATAGTCCAGCACTTCCGCAACACCAGCCCGACGTTCAAGAGCCCGAAATCTATTCGCGAGTGAACGCTGGAAGCCGCGTCGGAACCTCTTCCCGCTAGATCGCCTACGTTCCTTGAAAAGCGGCGCCACTGTCGTAAATGACAGTTCCCAGACATCAGCAAGCAGATTGCAATAGAGGAGGAAGACCAGTTCGCTTTCAGCAAATCCGGCAGACACCAAATCGGGCGGCCGGTCAGGCTTTTGACGCCGAGCGAGCAGCTATCAAGTCGCGACATACAAGGAGAGTGTTCATGAGCACGAGAGTAGCCGATAGGGAAAAGATGGAGTTCGGTGCCGGTCCGTTGAGAGGCATCGGCAAGTGCTGGCTGGTGATTGCTGCCGTTGTGTTCGCCAGTTGTGTGCCGGTGACCGCACAGAGTGCTGAATTGCAGCAGAAGATCGCCGCCGTAAAGCAGGCTGCCGCACAGAATAAGCAGAGGCTGCAGCAGTATCGTTGGATTGAAACCACGCAGCTCACCCTCAAGGGAGATGCCAAGCCTCCAACCCAAAACATGTGCCAGTACGGTTCCAACGGCCAGGTTCTCAAGACTGCCATCGGTCCTCCGCCCGAACCACCTAGTGGCGGCAGGCTCAAGCAAAAAATGATTGCCAAGAAAAAAGCGGAGATCAAAGACTACATGGGGGATGTGAAAGACCTGCTCACCATGTACGTGCCGCCTGACCCCGAGAAAATGCAGCTGGCCTACGCCGCTGGCAAACTCTCCGTAAATCCCGCTGGAGGCATCCTGAATTTCATCTTCAGGGACTACGCTCAGCCCGGCGATCAGATGACCCTCTCCTTTGACCCCGAACGAAAAACGATCATCTCCTTGAGCGTGAGCACCTACATGGGAGAAGCGAAAGATGTGGTGACCTTGCAGGTGCAAATGGCGAGCCTGCCCGACGGTACCAACTACGCGGGCCAGACCGTTCTGAGCGCAACAGCCAAGCAACTGGTTGTAACCACGACCAATTCTAGTTACCAAAAACTCGGAGGTTAGCGTAACGCCTTCCCGCGCTGAAATCATCATCCCTGTGGCGGTCATCGTGGTCGATGCGAGAGGCTCTCGGGCCGCGAAGCGTCATCGAGACAGTTCACTGCAGCACCTGAAACACGAAATTACTGTTGAGCGTCCCGGTGGGAGTGGTGGCGGAGACGGTGCCGGCGGACGCATTGCTTGGGACTGTGGCTTTGATTTCCCTATCCGAGATCACTGTGAAGCGGGCGGGGGCGCCGTCAAAGGCGACGCTCGTCGTGCCAACCAGATGATTCCCAAGGATAAGCACGTTGGCCCCGACTTTGGCTGCCGCGGGAATCGGCACTACTTACGGCGTCAGGCCCACAGATAAAGAGAAGAACGTACCCCATCCAACTGTTCCTCCTCCATTTGACGTCCCGTAGAAGTTTCCGTCGGTGGCCTGCACCAAGGATGCAGGATTCCTGCCGTCTGCCGAGTCGAAGCTGTGCAGCAAAGTCAGCGCTCCTGCCGGAGTAAGCTCAAAGATCGTGCCGTACCCATTCGCACCGCCATACGCCGTAGTGCCGTAGAGGTTTCCGTCGGTCGCTTGTAACAGGGACGTTGGGTAGGAACCTTCGGCGACGTCGAAAGAGATGACCGTCGTCAGCGTGCCCTCAGGTGTGACTTGGAAGATCGTACCGCAGCCGTCTTGGCCACAACCGCTGCCGGCATGCCTCCCTCCTTTTGTGGTGAAGCCGTAGAGATTGCCGTTTGACGCCTGGATCATTCCCCCGGGAAGTTTTCCGTCGGCACAATCTTTCTGAGAGCAGAAGTTGTAGAGCGTGGTGAACTGGCCCGCAGGAGTGATCTCGAAGACGGTTCCTGCTTTGTCGAAATGGTAAGCGGCTCCGCCGTACGCGTTCGTTCCATAGAAGTTTCCGTTTGCCCCTTGCACCAGATTCGCCAACGGACGGTAGCCATCCGAGCAACTCTGCTGAACGCAAAAGCTGTGAAGCGTGGTGAGTTTGCCTTCGGGCGACATCACGAAGACCGTACCTCCGTCACCGGTCCCGCCATAAGCGGTCGTCCCATAGAAGTTTCCATCCATGCCTTCCACAACCCCTGCGCCCGGACTGCTGCCGTCGGAACAGTCCACTTGGGCACAAAAGCGATAAAGAGTCTTGAGCTTGCCCTCCGGCGATATTTCGAAAACTGTGCCGTATCCAATCACGCCGGACCCGGATTGCGAGGTTGTACCGTAAAGATTTCCATTGCCTGCGAGGGTCATTCCCGACGGCGGAGTTGCGCCGTCAGAACAGTTTTTTTGAGAACAAAAGTTGTAGATGGTCGTGATTATGCCCGACGGAGTTGCTTCAAAGACCGTGCCGTTGCCGTTGTTGTGTACACCATACAAACTCGTCCCGTAAAAGTTCCCGTTCACGCCCTGCACGAGCCCCGGGTTCACGTCATAGCTGCCTGCATTGGGATTGAAACTTGCCAGCGTGGTGAAGGTTTGTCCGTGCGATGGAACCGCAGTAAAAGCACAGAGTGCGACCATGACGCGAGCCGCTTTCGGCAGAGCGAAATTTTGCATGGCTCCCTCCCTCCTCGGCCGCGGAGTAAAAACATTTCGGAAATTCTAGCCTCGATCGCTTGCCATCTGCCGATCTTTGGTACCAAGAAACAAAATTGCGTGGCCAAGAGACGTGCCGTCGATTCAGACGTCTTTCACAGGTGAGACTGAATCGATCCAGTCAGGCCGTTGCCAAGGATCATGACGGGCTCGCCGACTTTAGGGGCCACGGACATCGTTCGCCAGTATCTTACTCCCGAAAGTCGCGGCAATCGAAATCATAGTCGCTTTGCCCATCGTCACTCCGGTGCCCGAAATAATTCGATACTCGGACGCAATCTTTGAGAGGATCGGTCGCCAAGCCTAAAGTGCTCGCCGCCGAAATCAACTGACGGAACATGTATGGTCCACAAGTTGCTTCCTATTAGCCGCAAATGCTACAAAAAGATCTCCGGGCGAGCTGTAAGTTTTTCCGGTTGTCGGGTCGCGGAACACCCTTAGACTGGTATTCTTCATGTGTACGCCCGCTAAGGGACATGAGCCCCGTGACGTTCGATAGATCATTCAAACGTCAGATCGTTCAAAGGCTGGATCGTTCAAATCGCCTCGATCGCTGGGGCCATCCGAACCGGCCGAAAATAGTGAGACTTCGAACCTGATCTCACACCACTTTGGGGGAAGCAATGGCATTCACGCAGGACTGTGACCGGGAGCAATCATCTGTGGCACTTGGGCGAACGGACCGCTTGACCCTCGGGCTGATTGGGGTGGGAGTAATCTTCGCATCACTCGGCTTGGGCGAAGCCGTATATCGAGTCGCGTTCCTCGATTTCGATGGAGCAACCGATCGCCTTCCGATCGAGATGGTCTTCGGGCTAGCTTTCGCCTGGATCGCGACCAAGCTCGTTCGAAAGATCTATCAATACCGCCTGGAGACCTCCGCCAGAATCGACCTCATTCGGGATCGTAACTACAAGATTCGCCACGCCGTAGAGGCTATCAAACCGTTGCCATTTCCCAGAAACCAGCAGGCAATCCGGGTGATTCGTGAGGAAGTGGATCGAATCGAGCGGGCGTTAACCGAGATCGCACCTCGATAGCCCGAGCAGCATTCCAATAACGAATAGGACGTGGGCGTCAGCTCTGTGCCCCTCGTCTCTGCCTCCTGACCGGAATCTCACGGGCAAACGAACTATCTAGTTTACGTCTTCAGGGCAAAAGTCTAGAATCCCTTCGCAGCTACAGAGAGAGAGCTCAACAATGTACGTCCCATTCTTGCTGTTCGTGATCGCCATTATCCTGGTCTTGATTTTCTGGGAACTGAGCAAGATCAACACTCACCTCAAGAAGACGCTCGCCCCGCAAAACATCGTGAAAGGCGATCCAGCCAAACCACTCTGAAGAACGATGACCATCCCCGATGGTTGGGAAAGGGGCATTGGCTTCTGGCGTGAAACGCCCAGCAGCAGCGCAGATCACTTGAACTCCCCGCGTGCTTCTTCCATCGCTAGAAAATGTGGCGGAACAGCCAGAACAACGATCCCGACAAAACCATTGCAACCGGCAAGGTGAGCACCCAGGCCAAGCCGAGGTTGCGCACAGTACTCATCTGAATGCCTGAATGATTCGCCGCCATGGTACCGGCCACGCCCGACGACAGGACGTGCGTGGTGCTGACTGGCAGACCAAATCCGTCGGCCGCTCCGATCGTCGCCATGGCGGTGATTTCAGCAGCGGCTCCTTGAGCGTAGGTCAGATGTTCTTTGCCAATCTTTTCGCCTACGGTCACCACGATCCGCTTCCAGCCAATCATGGTTCCCAGGCCCAGCGCCATCGCCACCGCAACTTTCACCCAGGTGGGGATGAACTTGGTGGATTGATCGACGTGCTTTTTGTAGTTGGCCAGCACGGCAGCGTCGGCGGGCGCGAACTTAGGCTGACCGCTCTTCGCCGTCAGCCGCAGCGCCTCGCTCACCAGATAAAGATCGTTGCGGAAGTTGCGTACCTGGTCATTGGGGACTTTCTTCAGTTCCTTGTAGAGGGCGGTTTCGTTGCCGATATCGTTGACCAGAGTGCGCATCGCCAGCATGGTGTTGGCGGTGAACTGTCTGGTCCGGATGTAATCGGTCACATCGTCGCGTGCATCTCCGATGACGGCGCCAGGCTCGACGTAATGGTCGAGCACCTCAGCGGCTTGTTGCGAAACTGCAATAAAATCCTGCGACTCTTGGTAGGTCACAGCGTGGTTCAGGGCATAGGCCGTGGGCACGGTTCCGATCAGGATGAGCATGATCAACCCCATACCCTTCTGCCCATCGTTCGATCCATGGAAGAAGCTCACGCCCGTACAGGTGAGGATAAGCAGGCAGCGAATGTAGAAGGGCGGCGGGGCTTCTCCTTCGGGCGCGCGGTAGAGCTTCTCATCTTTAATCAGAGCTTTTGCCGCCAGCAATAACAGCGCCGCCACTGCGAATCCAACCAGCGGTGAGAGCAGCAGCGATTTGCCGATGTTGGCTGCTTGCCCCCAGTCGACGCCCGACGTGCCGCTCCTTCCTGACATAAGCTGGTTAGCGATTCCCACGCCGATGACCGAGCCGATCAAAGTGTGCGAACTCGATGCGGGCAGTCCCAACCACCACGTGCCCAGATTCCAGATGATCGCGGCCACGAGCAGCGCGAAGACCATCGCGAACCCGGCTTTGCTGCCCACCTGCAAAATCAGTTCCACCGGCAGCAGCGACACAATGGTGAACGCAACCGCCCCGCTCGAGACCATCACTCCCGCGAAATTGCAGATGCCCGACCACACTACCGCGATATGCGGCTCCAAAGAATGCGTGTAAATGACGGTCGCGACCGCGTTGGCCGTGTCGTGAAATCCGTTCACAAACTCAAAGCCGAGCGCCACCAGCAGAGCGATGCCGAGCAGGACGAAGGGCATCACCGATTCGTTGTGAATCGTGGAAAGGTCATTCAGGATATGCACTGCCGCATATACGAAGCCGATGACCAGCATGATGCCGAAAATGACCATGCCGATCTTGGCGATCTTGCCGGGCGAAGAGTTCGTGAGCTTGGCGTCAAGGACGGTCGACGGGGCAGACATGGTGATCCTTTGGGAAGGCTAAAAAGCCATGATTCTGAAATCAAGGAGACTTCGGGGACTATAGTGGACGAATGTTAAAGCTATGTTAAAAGCTCGACCGGGTAGTCTCTGAAATGTGCGTTTCAGACACTACCCTCGACCGGTGCTGTCCTGCTTTACGTGGGATTTATTGTTATTGGTTCGAATTGAGCTTAAGAATCCGGTCATCGGTACTGTCCTAGTTTCAAATCAAGAGTCTGCCGTTTTTTTGGCCAGAGGTCGAAAAACGAGGCCGCCCGGTCGCCAGCGCAAACGCCGGAGACCGCTACTGCACTGTGAACTGTACGGATGTGGTTTGGGTCGGAATTCCGTTCGCCGTACCGGTGATCGTCACCTTGTAACTGCCTCCGGGAGTACCAGAGTTGCCGACCGCCGTCGCCGGTGTGTTTCCCCCTCCGCCACAAGCTCCTTGCACTAGACATCCGCCCAGCACGAGAACAACGAAACAGAAGCTGAAGAGCTTTCTCCGTGCGGGTTTCTTCGTGGCGGACCCCCCGACGAACAGAAGCGGGATCAACATTCCGAAAACGAATTTCAGGCCCGCACGATCCGCGCCCATCGGCAGCGCGAGTGCAGCCTCTGGCCCAGCGGTCGCGATCGTGAGCCTGGAAGTGCCGGCGTTGTTCTCCACCGAGATCGCCCCCAGCGAACAAGTCGCTGCCGGGCTCGTCGCCGGACTGACATTGCAGGCCAGCATGACGGTCGATGGGTTGAGCCCGCCCGACGGGCTGATGGTGATGGTCGATGTCGCGGTCGCTCCCGGCGTGATCGATGCGGGGGATAGCGCACTGGCGGAGAGCATGAACCCGGGAGCCGTAACAGCCACGCTCATCGTACTGGACGTGCTGACGTTGTAGTTGCCATCCCCGACGTATGTGGCGCTAATGCTGTGAGTTCCCGCGGCTAGGCCCGAGGTCGAGAACGTTGCAACTCCGCTTGCATTTAACGCGGAATTCCCAAGCTGCGTAGTCCCATCCAGGAAAATCGCCGTGCCCGTGGGAACCCCGGTCGTACTCGGAGTGACGGTGGCCGTCAGCGTTACGGTCTGGTTCAAGTTCGCGAAACTTGGATTCGAACTCACGGTTGTGCTGGTGTTTGCTTTTTGGACGACCTGACTCACGATGATCGAAGTGCTGGGACCGAAATTGGCGTCTCCGCTGTAAGTTGCAGTAATACTGTCTGTGCCCGCCGTCAAAGTGGCGAGCGAAAGACTTGCAACCCCGCTCGCGCTCAAAGCGGAACTGCCCAGACTGCTCCCTCCGTTTAAAAACGTCACCGTCCCGGTGGGAATGCCACGTGCGCTGGAACTTACTGCCGCTGTTACCGTCACGGATTGTTCAAAGGTGGAGGGATTCAGGGAGGAGGTCAGAGTGAGACTCGTGGTTGCCTTCTGCACTGACTGGCTCAGAACGGGCGAAGTGCTCGGATCGAAATCGGCGTCTCCGCTGTAGACAGCGGTCAAGCTGTGCGTTCCGACGCTGAGTGTGGCAATCGCAAGCGTCGCAATCCCGCCGCCGTTCAACGCCGAAGAACCCAGCTGTGTGTTCCCGTCCATAAACATGACAGTCCCGGTGGGCGTAGCTCCGCCCAATGCGCTCACTGTGGCCGTAAAGGTCACAGACTGGTTTTCTGTGGACGGGTTTGCCGAAGAAGTTACGGCCGTAGTTGTGCTGGTGCTGGCCTCTTGCACGACCTGGCTCAAGACCGCGGAAGTACTAGCATTCAGCGTGCTGTCTCCCCCATAGACCGCCGTGATGTTATGGGAGCCCACACTGAGCATAGAAATGGAGAAAGTCGTTGTCCCTGCCGTCAAAGACGAGGTCCCGATGATCGTGGCTCCATCGAATAGCGTCATTGTCCCCGTCGGTATTCCCGTCGTGTTCGACGTCACTGTGACCGTGAACGTCACTGCCTGACCTGCACTGGACGGGTTCGGAGACGAGATCAACGTGGTCGTAGTTCCGGCTTTCACGACTGTCTGCGTGTATGGAATAGTGTGTGGCTGGTAATCGCTGTCGCCGGAATAGAGCGCCGACAGTGAATTGGCGCCCACCGGCAAGGTGGCCGTGCTAATCGAGAATTTCCCGCTTGCCAGCGATCCCGATCCAATCATCGTGCTTCCATTCTTCAATGTGACTGTGCCCGTGGGCGCGTTACCGTTCGACACGCTTGCCGAAACGGTTGTCACGAGAGTGATGGACTCCCCGAAAGCAGACGGGTTGCTGGACGAGAGGACGCTCATCGCGGTGCCTTGCGTATTCAGCAGCACGCTCACCGTGTTGCTCATGCCGTTGGCTACGGCCAGGTCGGGCGCTCCGTCGCGATTGAAATCGCCAACCGCAGCCGAGTACGCTTCCGATCCCGTACCAAACAGAGTCGGCGCTCCGAACGTGCCGTCGCCGTTGCCCAACAGCAGACTTAGCGCGTTCCCGGGAGACGGAGGCAGCGGAGTGCTGGTGAGGGCGAGGTCAAGCTTGCCGTCCCCGTTGAAATCCGCAATCACAATCGAGGAGGGGTTTGCTCCGGTCGCGTAAGTCGTGGCAGCCCCGAACGTGCCGTCGCCCTTGCCCAACAGAATACTCACTTCCTGAGCGCGAAAGTCGGCGATGGCCAAATCGACATTCTGGTCGCCATTGAAGTCACCCACGGCCACCGAAAGTGGGTTGCCTCCCACTCCCGTCGGGTAGGTCACCTGTGGTTTGAACGTGCCATCGCCGTTCCCTAAAAGTATGCTGGCGTCATTATCAGTTTCGTTCACCACAACCAAGTCGAGACTGTGATCTCCGTTGAAGTTCGCGACGGCAACCGAAATAGGGCCGTTCCCCACGGCGTAATTTACTGCGGGTTTGAAGGTACCGTCGCCATTACCCAAGAGAACACTCACGGTATTGCTATGGAAATTCGCGACCACCAGATCCAGTTTGCCGTCGCCGTTAAAGTCTCCGGTGGCCACGGAAGTAGGCTCGCTCTCCACGGGAAAATCCGCATGCGCCTGGAACGTGCCGTTCCCGACTCCCAGCAGCACACTAACGGTATTTGTCGCATAGTTTGCCACAGCAAGGTCGGGAATCTCGTCTCCATTGAAATCGCCCACCACCACGGAATACGGGTCGGTGTTCGTTCCTGTCGAGAAATAGCTCGGCCCCTGGAACGTGCCATCGCCGTTGCCCAAAATGATGGCGACGTTGCTGATCCCACAGGTGGGAAATCCTAGACAATTGCTGTCGGTCACCGCCAAATCCACAAATCCGTCTCCGTTGAAGTCCGCAGCCGCAACCGAATAAGGCGAAGAGCCAGCGGGATAGTCCGTGCGCGACTGAAACGTCTGGTTCCCATTGCTGAGGATTACGCTGACCGTATTCGCACCAGAGTTCGCGACGACAAGATCGGTGTTGCCATCGCCATTGAAATCTCCATCCGCGACCGAATAGGGGATGTTTCCGGCTCCGCAGTTGATGTATCCCTGGAATGTACCGTCCCCATTTCCCCATAGCACACTTACGCTGTTGCCATTTCCAGCGGACACCGCCAGATCCAGCCTCCCATCACCGTTGAAGTCCCCGACGATTACGTCCGTGGGAAACGCAGCCGTAATGTAATCCACATGCGTCGGGAAATTGCCGGTTCCATTGCCCAGCAGTATGCTTACGGTGCTTCCTTCCTGATCGGCGACAGCCAGGTCCAGATTGCCGTCGCCATTGAAATCCGCGATGGCGACTGAAACCGGCGTACTTCCCGTCGCATCCTGGTACTGGGCGCTGAACGTGCCGTCTCCCTTGCCCAGCATCACTCCGATGGAGTTATTCGTGTCTTTATAAGCGACGGCCACATCGGGGATGCCGTCGTTGTTCAAGTCGCCCACTGCAACGGAGTATGGATTGAAACCCTCCGTGCTGGAGGCAACCTGTGCTTTGAACGTACCGTTGCCATTTCCCAGAAACACTCCCAGGGTATCGTCAGCGGCGTTGCTCACGATCAGGTCGAGATGCCCGTCTCCATTCATGTCGGCCACCGCGATTCCCTGCGGCTGCTTCCCGGTGGCGTAGTCGACTTTGCTCTGAAAGGTGCCCTCGCCGTTGCCGAGCAAGACGCTTACCGTGTTGCTGGCAGAATCGGTAACTGCGATATCTAAATATCCGTCACCGTTGAAGTCTCCCACGGCGATGCCTTCCGGCGTGCTGCCCGTGACGTAATCCACTTTCGCGGCGAACGTGCCGTCCCCCTTTCCTAGAAACACGCTGACCGTGCTACTGGTCGCGTTCGCTACTGCGAGATCGAGGTGCCCATCGCCGTTAAAGTCTCCTACGGCCACCGCACGCGGATTCGCACTTGTCGTATATTGCGGGGCCTCCAGAAATTGGCCCGTCTGTGCCGCCAGAGAAACGGAGAGGACGTAGAACAAAACCCGCGCAAGCGTGCGTCGAACCATGAAACCTCCCGCGACAGCGTTGTTTTCTTCTCCAACGCGGACCCACGCCAAAGATCATGAATGGCAGAACAATCGTCGAAACCGTTGCCTGCTGGGGGAGGTTCAGGATGAAATTTGCTTATACGGCCGCTGGGGAGGTGGTGCGGTCTGAGAGCGGCGAGAACCATACTTTGCCGCCAAAACATTCGCAATGACCCGTTTGCACTAAGCCGATTGAACTAAGCCCATCATCCCCAACACAAGCAAAACCGATCGGCAAAAAAGGGCCCAACTACCTATCTTTGGGCCCTCCTGGCACTGGGGGAGAGCTGGTTCCGGAGTTATTTGCTGCCACCGCTGTTACTCGCAATTTGGCCCTGCGCTGCGAGTTGCTGCTCGACGATCTGACGCAAGGTCGCATAATCCAATGCGCCGCTCAGGAAGTGTCCATTGATGAAGAAGCTGGGGGTACCGCTAATTCCCAGTCGCGTGCCTTCCTTGCGATCCTTCTCCACCGCGGCAGCCTCCTCCCCCGAATCCAGGCACTTATCGAAGTCGGCGGAATCGAGCTTCAACGCCCGCGCTTGCGCTTTGAGTTGGTCCACATCCAGTTCCTTGCTATGAAACAACTCGTCATGGAATTCCCAGAACTTGCCTTGTTTGCTCGCGCACCGGGTTGCTTCCGCTGCCTTTTCGGCGCGCGAATGCATCGGCAAGGGGAAATCTTTGTACATGAAGGCAACCCGGTCACCGAAGTCAGCTTGCAGCTTTTTCACGTCGGCCGCGACTTTTTGACAATAAGGGCATTCATAGTCCGCGAATTCCACCAGCGTAACTGGCGCTTTCTCCGGACCTAGCATCTGCGCGTTTTGTGTATCCACGTTGGCCCGGGGGGGTGCAAGCGTGATGTATACCGTGGTCTGAACACGCAACGTCTTCAGATAAGCCGCCCGCGCTTTCTGGGTGCGCAACATGCGAACCTGATCCAGGATCTTTCCCCGAACCGCTTCGTAGGGCTGGTCGGTTTCCAGTCCCTCGTAATAGACCTTCAATTGATCTTCCGTGGGATCGGTCACCTGCGACTTAATGTCGCGGTCAACCAACTGATCGACGGTCAGGCTTTCACTCTTCGCCTTCTGTTCCAACAACTTCTTGTCCACGAGATCGTTGAGCGCCTTCACCTGGGCCTGATAATACTGGTAGTGCGCCGACAAGAGTTTGGCGGACTCTTGCTGCTCCAGTTCCGCCATAGTGACCTTGACTCCACCTACGTTCGCTACAACTTCGCTGCTCGCGTCACTCTGGGCGACCATGCTTCCCACACTTAGCAGCGCGATCATGGCGCTCAATCCAAACTTCACAACGCTTCCTGAAACTGACATGAGATCTCCCCCGTCTCAAAGATTTTGGCCAAATATGGAGTTCCACAGAACAGGGCACCCGACGCCGGGGTGACGCCGGTTAAAGACGCCACCCTGACTCGAGTGAAACCGAACAACTATTCTGCTGGTGAGCAGCCGCATACGCCTTTGCCGCTGCCGATCAGGTTCACTGCATAGCAGTCGTTCTGCAACATGCCCAGCTCACCGTTGCTCAGAGTTGCGTCCTGCGACGCTCCCTCAGTGATGGTGAAGTTGCTGTTCTGGATATGAGTCGCCCAGGAGCGAACTCCGGGGGTCGGAGCGATTGCCGTGGTCGGAAGCGGGCAGTTCCCAGCGACGGTTCTGGCCGAAACGACGCTGATCGTCCCGGTATTCAGAGTGACGCCAGTCAATGGATTGGCGGTGAGGGCCTTATTCACAGAAAGAGTGAGTAGACCATTGGGAGTGATGAGGCAACTGCAGCACTCCGACAGTTCCTCATTGGAGTCGTAGACGAAAATGTCGGCACAAATGTTTCCACCTGATGTGCCGTCATTCGTCAACCGTACGGTCCCATCCGGAGCGCCAGCGGTGTTGGCGTTCGAGAAATAATCGACCTTCAGGGTGTCGGCGGGCTCTACTGCCGTCGCATACACGGCACAAAAAGTCAGAGCCAAACAACACACTACGAGCATTGTGGTTCGACGCATTTGTCCTCCTTGAGATACGCCGCCAAGCAGGGGAGGATATGCTTGGCTTAGTGGCGCACCGCGTACTCTAACGTAAATCGCGCCGCTCACAAGTCCCCATGTGCACTAACCCGATGTTACTAACCCCGCGAAAAGTCTTCTCCGACGCCGGCTTCAGTGTCCCCGCCCAGTCCGACAAGCTTGCCGATGATCCCGGACCGTGTGGAAACATCCATCTTCACCATAACCAGACGGATGAAGGCCTTCACCGTATTTGGGCTGATCGCCATACGCTGGGCAATCTCTTTGCTGGTCAGACCTTCCAGCAGAAACTGCACCGTCTCCCGCTCGCGCGCAGTTAGACCGAAGTGTTCGGCGATCTCGGCCATCGTGGCGGCGTGGTTGTTTTTCCTCTCCAGCATCACGATTAGCAGTCCGCGCGGCGGACTCGAACCATTCTTTGGACTCCCCACCCTTTGACCGTTGGTGAATCCCAATGGAAACGTTCGACATAGATAGGTCCTCTTCGACGAGCGGAACTCGTTCACAATTCGAAAAGGAGTTTGCCGCTCCACAAGACCGGAGCGGATTCGGCTCATGAGCCAGGTGTCCAGATGATGAATGTCTTCCGGTTTCTGTGGAAATGTGAGTATTTGAAGGGCCTCGGGATTGGAAGCGATGACTCCCAACGAGTCATCAACCACAATCAGGCCCGGTCGTGCCGCAACAGTAGGCACTCGGTTTTCCCCTTTTCAGGAGACGGCTTCATGGCCGCCTCAGACGAATTGACTTGGCCTTACTCGGCCCGGAGGGGTCCCCTACTACGGTCTCGTACTATTTCGACGCAACGCATGGCCAGACGCGTTATTTTGCGCCTTCTTCTTGTTCTTATCGACAAGTTATTACCTAACGATGTTTACGTAGGTGAAATACTCTCCCCGGGGGTAGGAAAGTTTGTCCGCACTTCCACGTTGGGGTTAGGAATATGCGGTTGTATTCTGCCACAAAACAATCGCTTGTCAAGCCTCAATCGACAGCTATACGTGACTCTGGAAGAACTTTCACGCCGATTTACTACCGCCGGATTAGTCCAAATGGGCTATAAGCAAGGTGCAGATTCCATCACGGTGACATTTTGCTCAAGACCGACAATTGGGAAAGACTGCAAGCCTTTACGGTAACCGCTCATCCGGCACGGTATTTGTGACTTGCTCGCAGCGGTCGCGGTCGTTTCGGCTTGGCTACCGCCTCCTGGAATCTGTTCTCGGCGCGGACTTCTGCGCGCTTTACTGCGAGAGCCGGAATTCCCGCTTTTGATATTACGACAGCGTCGTTCGCTGAGAGCAGCTTCGCCTTCATTGCTCCTTTCCAGGCACCGACGATCCCCTCAATCTGCCACACGAGATTTCGCCGTGCGCTGGCTAGAAGTGCGCACATGCTCTTGAAACGCGATTGCGGAACGGGCGTGTTCATCGCAGCTCTATACTTCGCGATCCACACCTCGTCCAAATTCTCGAAGCGAGTCTGATTCGTTTGCATCGCCGTCCCCCACATCGATGGCTAAACGTGTTTATGCCTTATACCCCATCGGAACTTCGAGAGGTACCCTCCGAAAGAACTACTCCTATGGGGGAGGCGGAGACAACGAATGTCGAATCGAAGCGCGTTCTCGAATCCTTTAGGCCATCCTGCTGCGGAAACCAATTGACTTCACTCACGCCTTCACGAAGAATGGTCGGCTCATGCGGCCCGCTGCGCCGTGAGTCTCGCCGCCAGCGACGGCGACGAAATTGTGAACACCGATGCTTTCGCTCAAGAGCCTTGCTTGCCTGACCGTGCTGACCATATCGCAACTGCCCGTGCTGCTGGCCGCTCCCGAACCACAGTCATATCTGAAACAGGCTACGATCTCCGAAACTGCAGGAACGATTCGCATTGTCGCCAATAACCCGAGACCGCTAACCCAGGTACTCGACTCTCTTCGTCAGAAATATGGATGGACGGTCTCTTACGAAGATCCCCAGTTCATCTCAAAACTGGATCTCGTGGAAACCGTGGACTCGACCAACCACGCCCTTAAAATCAGCCTTCCGGGCGGCGGACTTTTTAGCGTCGAGTTTCCTTCCGCGGCGGCGGAGGAAGAGAAGACTCTTCAACTCGTCGTTGATGCGTACAACCGAAGCAATAATCCCGGCCGATTTGAGCTTCGCAAAGGCGAACTGCGAAATTTTTCCATCGTAGGTGCGCAAGCTCGTGACAGTCATGATCAAATATCGCGTGAACCGGTTCTTCTCGATTTACCGATCACGCTTGCAGCCGAGCAAAGAACCGCATCTGAAACCGTTCGTTTGATTTGCCAGGAGTTAGCTGCGCGAAGCAGACTTGCAGTTACCGTCGGAGTCTCGCCCCGGAGAATACTGGATCAGACTCCCGTCACCGTCGGTGGAGCTCCCAAGCCGGCACGCGACCTTCTGCTGCAAACATTGACTTCAACCCACCGGAACTTTTACTGGCACCTTCTTTTTGACGCCAACTCCAAGAACTATTTTCTCGAGCTGCACTTGTCACAAACACCCTAAGAGTTTCTAGCCTCGTTTCTTAAGCGACCATCACGCTAATTCTCCACCTACTCTCATGAGCTTTTCCCTTCGATCTACCCTGGAGAGACCCGGTGGTGGCGCTTTCGTTCTCATCGGAACAAGTGCATACTGAATGGCGACCCTCCCGCGAATAGGTGTGAAAACGATGAAGTTCCTCTCCGCCGCTTCCTTATTGCTCGGTCTTGCTCTATCCCCGCCCCCGGTCTGGACGCACCATCTAACTCTGAGCGAAACGATCGCAACCACCTTGGCGCACGTTGCGCAATCGCAGAATCCGTCCCCGAAGAACTCTGGCGCCACCGCGTCACCTGCGCCCGACCAATCGGTTTTCACCCTGCGCACCACGGCAAACGAAGTCCATCTCGTCTTCATCGTCACCGACAAACAGGGGCACTACATCAAGGATCTGAACAAAGACGATTTCAAAATACTGGATGACAAGAAACCACCGGCAGAGATCCTGAGTTTCGCCAGCGAAACCAATCTGCCCCTGCAAGTCGGACTGTTGATCGACGCCAGCGAATCCGTGACCAAGCGCTTCAAGTTCGAGCAGCAAGCGGCCATCGAGTTTCTAAAAGAGACGCTCCGGCCCAACTACGACCAGGCCTTCGTTATCGGCTTTGACCTGACTCCCAAGGTCACGCAAGACTTCACCGACAACATCGAAAGGCTTTCGATTGGCATTCACGCGCTCCGACCTGGCAGCCTGACCGCGTTGTACGATGCTCTCTACTATGCCTGCCGGGAAAAACTGCTCAAGCACCCACAGGCCGGCCCCGTCCGGCGCGCCATCATCCTGCTGAGTGACGGCAATGACAACGCGAGCACCGTGACCCTCGAAGAAGCCATCGAGATGGCGCAGCGTGCCGAGGTCACCGTCTACACCATCAGCACCAATCCCAAATCGCATGGACGCGGCAACAAGAACTTGGGACGCATTGCAGAAGCAACCGGCGGCCGATCGTTCGAGCCCTCACAGGTCACCGGGGTCGCCAACGCGTTCACCGCCATTCAGGAAGAACTGCGCAGCCAGTACGCCGTCTCGTACAAGGCCGCGGATTTCAAACCGGATGGTCATTACCGCACCATCGTAGTTCAAGCGCAGAACCATAAGGGACTCCGCGTCCGCAGCCGCAAAGGATATCGCAGCCCCGACCAATACGCGCCCAACCAATAGCCATCGCTTCGACAAGTCATCGCTCTCGAGTTCGCCCCGTCGCACCATTTCGAGCAGGCTATAATTGCGCGAACCCATGCCCCTGCCCCCCGGCACCAGATTCGGTCCCTACGAAATACTCTCTCCCCTCGGCTCGGGCGGCATGGGCGAAGTCTATCGCGCCAAGGACACGCGCCTCGACCGCACCGTCGCGATCAAAGTCCTTCCCGCTCATCTTTCTTCCGACCCGGAATTGAAACAACGCCTCGAGCGCGAAGCCAAAGCCATTTCCGCGCTGCAGCACGCAAATATCTGCACCCTGCACGACATCGGCACCCAGGAAGGCACCAACTTCCTGGTCATGGAGTATCTCGAGGGCCAGACCCTCGCCGAGCGCTTGGCGAAAGGCCCGCTCCCCCTCGATCAAGTATTCAAGATTGCCACTGAAATCGCCCACGCCCTGGAGAAGGCGCATCAACAGGGCATTATCCATCGCGATCTGAAACCGGCAAACGTGATGCTGACCAAAGCGGGCGCCAAACTGATGGACTTCGGACTGGCCAAGCCGGAAATGACGATTGCTGCCAAGACCGCCGGGCCATTTACTCCGTCGACGCCCACGATGAATCTCGCCTCGCTAACTGCCGCTACGTCGCCGCTCACCCAGAAAGGCTCCATCGTCGGAACGTTCCAATACATGGCGCCAGAAGTTCTGCAAGGCGCCGAAGCCGACGCCCGCAGCGACCTGTTCAGCTTTGGATGCGTTCTCTACGAAATGGCCACCGGACGCCGCGCCTTCGAAGGCAAATCGCAACTCAGCGTATTCACCGCCATTCTGGAAAAAGATCCCGAACCCATCACCGCCAGCCAGCCGCTCGCCCCACCCATGCTCGATCGTGTAGTTCGCGCGTGCCTCGCCAAAGATCCCGCGGACCGCTTCCAATCCGCGCACGACGTCGCCATGGATCTGCGCTGGCTCGCCGATTCGGCGCAGTCGGGCTCAGCAAAAGAATCCGCAAGCGCGCCATGGCACTTCAGCAAGCCTTTGGCCGCGGGATTCGCCGCCCTCCTGCTCGCTCTCATTGCCCTCGCCACATTCGTTGGATACCGTTGGGCAAAATCCTCCGAAGAGCCCGTGTCGGTCCACGCCGAAATTCCGCCGCCCGACAAATATTCCCTCGACACCACCGGCGACGCCGGTGGCATGCCTGTGCTCTCGCCACAAGGCGACAAGATCGCTTTCGTCGCTCATTCCGGAGAAACCAAAATGTTGTGGGTCCGGCCCCTCAACAGCGACGCGACGCAGGCCCTCCAAGGCACCACCGGCGCGGCTCATCCTTTCTGGTCGCCCGGATGGCCGCTACATCGGCTTCTTTGCCAATGGCAAGTTGATGAAGATTTCCGCCAACGGCGGTCCGGTCGCCGTCGTGGCCGATGCTCCTAATTCCCGAGGAGGAACTTGGAGCACCAACGATGTAATCGTGTTTGCCGCAGATTTTCAAAACGCACTGGTCAAGGTAAGCGCCCAAGGCGGCCCGGTAACGCCGGCTACGATTCTCGATAGGACGAAACACGACACCCACCGCTGGCCCTGGTTTCTGTCCGATGGCAAACATTTTATTTTCTTCGCCACCAGTCACACCGGAGGCGATCCCAAACAGAATGGAATTTACTTCGGGTCGATCGACAACCTGGAAACTCACCTGGTCGTCGCCACCGATTCGGCAGCGCAATATGCATCCGGCTATCTTCTTTACCACGCCAACACGGCGCTGGTCGCGCAGCCCTTCGATCCGCAATCCGGCACGTTATCCGGTTCGGCAACCGCGTTGGTGAACAGCATCCGCGATGATGTCGGCGTGTGGCGTAGCATTTTTTCCGTTTCGCAAAACGGATTGATGATTTACCAGAACGGCAGCGCTACCTCGGCCAAAAGCCGTTTTGTGTGGTTCGACCGCGCGGGCAAGTCCCTCGCCGAGTACGATCCTCATGAGCCCACAATCGTGGACGTGCGAGACGTCCGTCTTTCCCCCGACAACAAGAAGCTCGCCTTCGCCAGCGAGTTAGGCATTTGGACGCTCGATCTCGATCGCAAGACGAAAACGCGGATCACTTTCGATCAGCAGGTGGTTCAGGAACCTGCCTGGTCTCCCGACGGCAAGACGCTCATGTTCTCGGCGCTCGTCACCTCCGGCGGCGGCAACGTTGAAATCCGCTCCAAGGCCGCGGACGGCAGCGGTTCCGAGAAGACCCTCCTCGCCGAGCAAAACAACTATCATTACCCAGGCTATACGCCCGACGGAAAATATCTCACCTACCTCTGGGGCGATGGCGAGAAAATGGTCTCCCTCTGGATCCGATCGATTGCCGGGGACTCCAAGCCGATCGCCGTCGTGCAGCCACCTTCCGCTCAATCCAACATTTTTGCCTATCGAATCTCGCCCGATTCCCGCTGGGTCGCCTACGTTTCCGATGAATCCGGACAAGAAGAGGTTTACATCACGAGTTTCCCGGACGGTAAGGGCAAATGGAGAGTTTCATCCGGCGGCGGCGCCTATCCCGCATGGGCTGAAAACGGGAAAGAGCTTTTCTACGCGAATCTTACCGAGGACTATTTCGTTTGCCCGGTAAGTCCGAAAGGCTCAGAGATCGAGATCGGCACTCCACAGCGTCTGTTCCACGCCGCATCGCCTGGAGTCGGCATATCGTTCGATGTTTCCTCCGACGGAAAGCGCCTGCTCGTGAACCACAGCGAGGAAGAAGCCCAGGCCCCACTCCAGTTGGTCACGAACTGGCCCGCGGAACTGAAGAAATAGTTTTCTGATTCAGCGAGTGTTGATTACCGCCGCTACCGATGAGCGCACCTTACTTGGACTTTGGCGCAACCGGCTTGCTCTCGCCCGCCTTGTCGCGCAGATCATCCAGGCTCTTGTCGATGCTGGTTTTGTTGTAGCGCGCAATCGTGAAGATCCTCGAATCTCCCGCCAGCATCGCGTACACCGCGCCGCCCGCGGGCGTGTCATCTCCGATCAACAACCGCTGGTTCTTGTTGTCCTTTTCTGCGATGTCGATTTCGACCGCCGGATGATCGAGACCAAACTGCTTCAGATCCGAAGCCTTGTCTTCCACCTCGCGCTCGGAATTCAATGCAGACAGCGTCGACAGCACGCCGGCAACGCTGCTTTGATCAGCGCCCAGAGGTTTTGGTTCGATGATTTGCCAGCCGGAATTCCCTTTCGCCAGAACGATCGGCTCGGCATCTTTCTTTTTCAGCTCAACTCGGGTAATCGATGCCCGATCCAGCTTCAGGATGGCAGGCGCGGTGTTCGCCGATGCCTTCGCGACTTCGTCCGCCGGCTTTCGGTGTTCGGACCAATAAAGCGTGCCGCCCAGCACAAGAAACACAAGTGTTGCGACGATGAGGCTGCGGATTTTCATGGCGCCTTTGGACTTAGCCCCCGAATCGATCGAGGGATTTCCTTACCTCCTCTTTAACCACACCCCAATGCCCGCGATGACAACGATCCCCGGCAATAAGAACTGGCTGGTGGCGCGTACCCAGCCCAACTGCGAGCGGGTCAGCGTAATGCGGCGGTCATCCTGCGGTTTCGGCCGGATCGAAATTAAATCTTCGTCCGACGCCAGCCAATTGATCGTATTCAGCGCCAGGTCGCTATTGCCATTGAAGTCAAGAAAACGGTTCGCGATCCAGGACGAACTGCCGACCACCACAAACCGTCCCTGCGAATTTTCTTTACCCGTGTTGTAAGTGCCCGCCGCCGCGAGGGTGAATGGTCCCTTCTTGTTCTTGGGATCGTTCACATCCACCGCCGGTTTACTTAGATTGCTGGTCGCCAAACTGCTTGCGGACGAATCGAACAGCTTCTGCACGCTGGTCTTGTCCGTGCCCTTGATCTCGATCGAACGGGACAGCGGAAAACCCGTGGCCGTTCCTTTCATTCCGTCCACAATCGCCTGCGAGCCGTAACTCGTCACCAGCGCCACCTGCGGCCCGAGCCCCGCCAACTGACCAATGGGATTCAGATCGAGAATCAAATCTTTATTCACGCTCACGCCCCAACCCTGCAGCAGGTTCGTCAGAGCATCGTTATCGGCGATCTCGTCGTGGCCCAGCTTGAGGGGTGGGTCGAGCGTAAACAACACGCGTCCGCCATTCTCAACATATGTCTTGATGGCATCCACTTCCGGTTGCTCATAATTCCGCGTCGGACCGGCGACCACCAGCGTCGTACATTCCTTCGGCACCTCGGCCTTCTGCAGCAGGTCAACGCTCTTGCTCACATAATCGTCTTTGCTCAGACGATCCTTAAGCTGCGAAAGTCCTTCATGCTGGCTGTCGTCGAGCTGATGCTCGCCGCTTCCACTCGTGAAACATACCGTTCGCGTGTCGCCTTTCAGATCCCGGATGATCGCGCCGGTAATCCCCTCTTCCGTCAGGCTCTTGGCTTCTTCTTTCTTCAGCCCAACCTGCACGATCGCTGTTCCGAATTCCCTGACACCCGCTTCTCTCGCGGCCTGCGGATTCTTGTCCGGATCCACGTATTCCACACGCACCTTCGGCGAAAGGTTCGCATATTGGTCGAGCAGATCCTTGCCGTCGCGAAATCGTGTGCTCTGGTTGAAATATGTGATGGTCGCGTCTTGCTTCAGGCCCTTGACGATCTTCGCCGTCTGATCCGACAAGCTGTACCGCTTGTTCGACGTCGCGTCGAACGACTTGTTGTACCGGTCCGCCAGCACGTTCGCCACCACGATGGCCGCAATCACAATGACGATGTAGCTGGCCGCATAGGCCACATACTTTGTCTGCCTCGCCTTGAGCCACTCACTTGCCATCCCAATCTCCTGATTCCAGATCTCCAGACTACGATCTCCAGCGCAGCGATTCCATGGAACGCGCCGTGAAAAACAGTCCCAGGAAAATCACCGAAAGATAAAACACTGCATCCTTCGTATCGAGCACGCCCCGGCCGAACGATTCGAAGTGCGTGATGATCGACAAATATGAAAGCACCCGCGCCCACATCGCAGTTTCGTATTCGCCGACCCAGCCAATCACCCACAGCAGCAATTCCACGCCGAACGTCGCCGCCCCTGCGATGATCTGATTTTTCGTCAGCGTTGAAATAAACGTGCCGATCGCCAGCAGCGCGCCAGCCTGCAGCAAAAGACCGAGATAACCAATCACCAGCGGCTTCCAGTCCGGATTGCCGTACTTGAACAGAAACGCAAAGTTCAGTGCCGTGAAGAGCAGCAGGCACGAGTAAAGCATCAGCGCCGCCAGCCATTTCCCAACGATGATTTCCAGGTCTCGGATGGGAGACGTCGCCAGCAATTCAATCGTGCCCGTGCGCTTCTCTTCCGCGAACAGCCGCATGGTGATCATCGGAATGAAAAACAGCCCGATCACTCCTACGTTCGACAACAGCGGCCGAATGATCTGCTCGTTCAGATTCATGGGGAATGCCTGGCCGCGCATCTGCATCTCCATGCCTTCAATCACGAAAACGCCCAGCGCGTTCCAGAAAAAGAAGCCGAAGATCACGCCAAACATGAGCAGCAAAATATAAGCGACCGGAGACACGAAATAGCTGCCCAGTTCTTTCCGGCAAATGATCCAGATATTTCTCATGGTTGCTGCTCCTTCGCCGAATCCCCATCGCCGGCAGAAGCCTGCGTTCCCGTAAGCTGCAGAAAGATTTCTTCCAGGCTCATGGCAGCCGGCCGAAGCTCGTTCAGATCCCATCCCGCCTCGACCACCGCGCGCGCCAGGTCTCCCCGGACCAGCCGCCCTTTCTGACTCTCCACTTCAAACACCGCGCGGCTGTCGACTTGTTCCTTGCACAGCACCCGGCTGACGCCCGACACCTGCTCTAGTTTGTGCTGCACGATCGGAACTTCCAGACTGCCGTTCCGTCCGCCGATTTCCATTACCACCGATTCCGCTCCACGCGCTCGCGCCTGTAAATTGCGCACCGAGTCCGTCGCCACCAGTTTCCCTTTGTTGATGATGATGACTTGCTCGCAGGTCTGCTCGACCTCGGGAAGAATATGCGTGCTGAGGATAATCGTGTGCTTGCCCGCGAGATCCTTGATCAGATCTCGGGTCTCGTTAATCTGTTTCGGGTCCAGCCCCGCCGTGGGTTCATCCAGAATCAGCACGTCGGGATTGTGAATAATCGCCTGCGCCAATCCAACCCTTTGCCGGTAGCCTTTCGACAGCTTTCCCAGCAGCTTGGTCTTCACATCGGCCACGGCGCACCGGCCGCAAACGTAGTCGACTCGCTTCTCCAAATCCGCGCCCTTCAGTCCTTTGAGCTTTCCAACAAATCTCAAGTACTCCCCCGTCTCCATTTCCGGATAGATGGGCGGAGTCTCAGGCAGATAGCCGATTCGCCTCTTGACCTCCATCGGATGTTCGAGAACGTCGAAGCCAGCCACCGTCGCCGTTCCCGCGGAAGGCGGCAGAAAACACGTGAGGATGCGCATCGTCGTGGTCTTGCCGGCGCCGTTCGGCCCCAGAAACCCGACGATCTGGCCCTTCGTGACTTCAAATGAGATTTGATCGACCGCAATCGTGCGGGCGTACCTCTTCGTAAGATCTTTGACGGCTATCATAAGTTTGTTATCAACAGCGAGATCACGCCACTGTTACGCCGAACCACACGCGAACGGTGTGGGGCTATTTTTATCTTAAAAATTGCGGCCGTGCCTGTCAATTTCCTCAAGACCGAGCACTTTCCCTATCATTTCTATCGTATCACGATACACACCAGCCTGCGAAGGCTGCTACCTCAAATTCACGATCGGTGCCCGCCTACGCAGTCGGTCCCAACTCGAAATTTGGCTGGCGGATGTACAATCGACCGCTCCGGGAGGTGTCGCATGGGGACCTCAGTCCAGGTCGTTCCACTTCAGGACGCACAACAACTGCAAGAATCCTGGAGCCTCGCGCAGCGCATCGCTTTTCGGTTCTGCTTCGTCTACTTCTCGCTGTACTTCGCAGCCACACAGATCATCACCAGCCTGCTTCCCATCCCGAAAATGGACATACCCGACCTGAGCTCGTTCTGGCCCATCCGGCACATCACGCTGTGGGTCGCCGCCCACATTTTTCGAATCACTCAGCCTGTCCTCTACTCCGAGACCGGAAGCGGCGATCGGCGCTTCGACTGGATGCTTATTTTTTGGCTGCTGGTCTTCTCCTCCCTGGCAAGCGCCCTGTGGTCGATCCTCGATCGCAAGCGCGAAAACTACGTCGCTCTAAACAAGTGGCTTCGTCTTGTCATTCGTTTTGGCCTGGTCGGACAAATGCTCGCGTACGGAATGGACAAATTCGTTCCTCTGCAAATGCCCTTCCCTTACCTCACCCGCTTGCTCGAGCCGTTCCGCAACTTTTCTCCCATGGGCGTCCTTTGGTCCTCGATCGGCGCATCTCCCGCTTATGAAGTCTTCGCCGGTAGCGCAGAAATGCTCGCTGGCATCCTCCTGATCTTTCCCCGCACCATGCTTCTTGGAGCTCTGGTTTGCATGGCCGACATGGTTCAGGTCTTCATGCTTAATATGACCTATGACGTTCCGGTCAAGCTCCTGTCCTTCCATTTGTTTCTGATGGCCTTGTTCCTGGCCGCGCCGGATCTTCGTCGTCTCTCCGATTTTTTCTTCACCCACCGCGCCGTCGCACCTTCCACTCCACCTGAGCTCTTTCAAATGCGCCGCTCCAACCGAATTGCGCTCGGCGCCCAAATTGTTTTTGGTATCTGGCTACTCGGAATGAATGCCTGGAGCGCTCGGGTTTCATGGCACGAATACGGGGGTGGGCGCACGAAGTCTGCCCTGTACGGCATCTGGAATATCGACGAACTTTCGATCGACACCCAGGTGCGCTCGCCGCTCACCACCGACTACGATCGCTGGCGTCGCGCCATTTTTGACTTCCCCGAACGGATCACCTTCCAGCGCATGGACGATTCCTTTACCGGCTACGGCGCCACCATCAACGTGAATAACAATACGATCGCCCTCACCAAGAGCGGCGACGACAAATGGAAGGGGAACCTCGCATTCCAGCGTCTAGCCCCCGATCGCTTGATTCTCGATGGCAACATGGGCGACCGCAAAATTCACATGCAACTGCAACTGGTCGACACCAGTAACTTTCTGCTGGTCAGCCGCGGTTTTCACTGGGTCCAGGACTATCCCTTCAACCGTTGAGCCGAGCGTACGTAATAAGAAGCGGACATCTTCTGATGGAGCAAGCCCGGAAATTCAAGATGAGCCGGAGAGCGAACTGACTGGTTTTCCTGTGTGCTCCCCTGTGCTCCCTGTGGTGAACTGGTTCTCATGGTCATGCGATCTTCTTCTGCCGCCTGCGTAATTGGCGCCGGCCCCAACGGACTGGCCGCGGCCATTGTTTTGGCCCAGGCCCGTATTCCCGTCGACGTGCTCGAAGCCGAGTCTACGCCCGGAGGCGCCGCGCGCACTCTCGATCTCACCTTGCCCGGCTTTCATCACGACTTCGGATCCGCCGTCTTTCCCCTCGGCGCAGGATCTCCCTTCTTCTCTTCCCTGCCCCTGCCTGTTCACGGCTTGGAGTGGATTCATTCGCCCGCGCCCCTGGCTCATTCTCTCGACGACGGCACCGCGGTAATGCTCGAACGTGACCTCCGCGAAACCACCAACGCTCTCGGAATCGATGGCCCCGCCTGGAACAATCTCACGCGTCCGTTTGTCGAGAATTGGAATCTCCTGGCTCCCGAGATTCTTCGACCGGTTTCCTTCGTCCCAAAACATCCGTTGTTGATGGCGCGCTTCGGAATGGCGGGGTTAAGGTCAGCCCAAAGCATCGCGCGCAGATTCCGTAGTCCACGAACGCGCGCCCTCTTCGCCGGATTGGCCGCTCACTCTCTGCTTAGCCTCGACGAAGGGCCCAGCGCGGCTTTCGCACTCCTGATGGCGGTCTCCGCGCATGCCGTCGGCTGGCCGATTCCTCGCGGCGGCGCGCAGTCTCTCACCAACGCGCTCTGCTCGTTCCTCTCGACCTTGGGAGGCACTGTAAGAACTTCCTCGCCAGTCCAGGACTTGGCAGCATTGCCCAACTACGACTTGTTTCTCTGCGACCTGCCCCCGCGACAGCTGGTAAAAATTGGCGGTGAACGCCTCGCATCAAGTTATAAGCGCCGACTCGAAAGCTACCGCTACGGCTCTGGCGTCTTCAAAGTCGACTACGCGCTCAACGCCCCGATTCCCTGGAAAGCTGCCGACTGCCTCCGGGCCGCGACCGTGCATCTCGGTGGAACCTTCGAAGAGATTGCCGCCTCCGAAAAAGCGGTGCGCATGGGAGAGCACTCCGACCGTCCCTTCATTCTTCTCGTCCAGCCAAGTCTCTTCGATCCCGCGCGTGCTCCCGCTGGCAAACACACGGCCTGGGCGTATTGCCACGTGCCCAACGGATCGAAAGTAAACATGCTCGACAAGCTGGAGAATCAAATCGAGCGTTTCGCTCCCGGCTTCCGCGACTGCGTCTTGGCCCGGCGTGTCTTTGCTCCCGCAGATCTTGAGAGCATGGACGCCAACCTGGTCGGCGGCGACATCAGTGGCGGCGCCATGGACATGATTCAAACGCTGCGTCGCCCTACCTGGCGCCACTACGCCACCTCGGCTCCCAATATCTACATTTGCTCGGCATCCACTCCGCCCGGCGGAGGAGTGCATGGCATGTGCGGTTATCATGCCGCGAGGATGGCGCTGTCCAGATTGTCGCGCCGTTGATCCGAAACCGTAACGGCGCAATCGTCACGCGCATTCACTCGTGCGGAGGACTCGGAGGCCACTCCACCGCATGCACCGACCCATCCGCTTCTCGCTCGATCGTCGGAGCATATAGTCCGATGAATTGACGCCGCCACCACACACCTTGCGTCCGTTTCTCCGCCATCGTGGTAAACCAATATTGCCAAATCACAGCGCGCACTTGGTGCGGTGGCTCATGCGGGAATGGATTCCCCGCAAACAGATTCAGAACATCGCCATCATTCGAGAGTAACCGTATCTCCGTGCGCGCTACGATCGGATATTCCTGCCATGATCCCAAAGAAGCAAACCACAGATTCCAGTCGAACCGTGGCTGATACGGCGCATAAATGCCGGGCGGCTTGCTCACATCCTGCGGCTTATAGCGAAACGGATAGGCCACCCACGTCTTCCCATCGTCCGACCCTTGAAACTCGATCTCATATCGTCCACGCGTCATGATGCCAAACAGTCCATAGCGATTGGCAATGCGGAACGGCTCGAGCGCTACGACTGGCGCAGGCGGCAGCGGCAGCGCGGAGAACATCCACAGCAACTCCGCCATCGTCACATAGAAAATCCAGCCAAGAGCGATGACGCTCAACGAAAGTTTCAAAGTACGAAAGTGCTGGCGAAACGCTCCTGAAGTCTGGCCCTCGCTTGGCTCAGGCCGTCCCCCGGCTGACCCCGATCCCTGTCCCTCCTTGGGTTCAGAGGCGGGAGCAACTGTCGGATCCGCAGCAGCGCCTTCCGCAATCGGTTCAAAACATTTTCTCCATCGCCCTGGCAGACAGCGCTCCAGAAATCGATCATCCAGCAACAGGAAGCCAAGCACCAGCACGAGATAATTCAGAAACGTGTAGTTCGCCGTGAGAATCACGCCCACTTCCCACGGCGTCACAATTAGAAAGCACAGGACGCGCCAACGCCGTGGCAGAACAAACATCCAGACCAGAACCAGTTCGAGTGCGAGAGTCGCAAAGGCCGTCGAAGCGTGAAACCAGTGCGGCAGATGCTGTACATACCAGCCGATCCACGTCGGTAACGGACCGTTCTGGTAGTACTCGTCCATCGCCGTAAAGTGACGCCACTCCGGATCTCCCCCCGCGATCTTCGCCACTCCCGATTCGAAATAGATCCGAAACCATTCCCACTGCAGCAAGAACAAACTGGCGCGCGATGGCGCTGACGCCGTCCCTAAGCCCGGACGGAATCCCGCTGGCGCGAAGAACAGCGCGATGAATCCCGCTTCCAGCAGCATCCCATCCGATTGATAACCAGAAAAATCCTGCGCCGCCGCCACGAATGAAACAAAACATACAAAACAAATCAACAGCATTCCCCGCGGCCACAGATTCACCACCAACAACAGCGAGGCAACCATTCCCACCCAACACACAGCAGTCATTGCATGCGATCCGCTCGCCAGCCAGAACACCGTAGGAGCAAACCAAACGCCGCGGCCGTAGCCGAGCGAATGGGCCACGGCTCGAAGATATTCATCCGCCGGCAAAATCCCTGCCGGTCCAATCAGCCCACGAATCTGGAACACGAGCGAGAAGAACGCGGAAAAATAGATCCCGCCAAGCGCCCGCAAAAAGAGCCATCGTGGCCCCAAGCGGTCCTTCGCGCCACGTTCCGAGTCAACCCACCCCCGGATGGCCCGAACCCACTTCTGCTCAAGTCCCACGCCGTCCTCCTCGCAAGATTCTCCCACGAACCCCAACCCTAGTTGGGCCCGGGTCGTTGACCTGTCTGTGTGAGTCGAAGCCTCTGTCTCTGAGGGTCCGGTTCCAGGTTTGTGTGGGTCCGGGTCTATCCGGGTCTTTGACCGGGACGGGCCGAGCAACGCTCGGCTGCCCTCTCCCAAAACAAACTCCACTCCAAACAAAAATGGCGCAGCGCCCACATGGGCCCGCGCCATTATTTTTCTCTCTATATCCAGAATACCAAATCGAACCAGGTAAACTGGACATTTTCCCAACTTTATATTCCCCCCAGAGTCAGTGACTTACCCCAAAACGGCCGCCGAAAGGGTCTTGACAAGATTTTTCCCAAATCCTCAAAATCCAGAAAACTCTTTCTCTCACGAGGTCAACCAAAGTAGTACAGCATGCAGGACAGTCGTGTTCCGTCGCCCGCCAGGAAAAGCCCACTCTTTCCGGCCATGCTGCCACAGGTATGGTGGTATGATGACTCTAAATGATGCGAAGCCTCTCATAAGCATGGAACCGTCTTTTGTCCGCGTCATGGTGGTCGAGGAGTTCCTCCCCTTTCGCCGCTTCATTTGCTCGACTCTGCGTCAACGGCCCCACCTGCAGGTCATTTGCGAATCGTCCGATGGACAGGATGCCGTGCGGCGAGCATACGAACTTCAACCGGAGTTGATTCTCCTCGACATCGGTCTCCCGACGCTGAACGGAATTGAGGCGGCACGCCAGATCCGAAAACTGTCCCCGCAATCCAAAATCATCTTCCTGAGCCAGGAGTCCTCTCCCGAGATTGTGCAGGAAGCCCTCAACCTGGGCGCGCAAGCCTACGTGACGAAGGTGCGCGCCGGAACCGAACTGCTGACTACCATCGACACAGTTCTGGGGTCAGACTTCTTGACAGCGAACAGTGTGTCGCCCGCGAGAGCGTCGAGCCGGCCATTTCCTGACAACTGAGTTTTCAGGAACCCTGATTGATGTGGGGACAGCCGCCCTCGGCTGTCCGTCGAGCGAAGATCGACCCGTCTCCTTGCGCCTTGATTCCCGCCGCCGCCCGATAGCTACAAGCAGGCCACCGGACTAGAGCCCGCGCTGAGCTTTTATCCCGCGAGCAGCGCTACTCCTGCCGCCACCAGCAACGCCGCGATCCATCGCCGGCGATCCACTTTTTCGTGCAGAAAAACTTTCGCGGCGAACGCATTCCCGATAAACGTTAGCGACGCAGCGGCAGGAGCGACAAGACTGACGTCACCCCAGGACAGCGAGAATAATAAGCTGAAAAAGGCGACCGCCATCGCAGTCACGCCCAGAAAAAAATTCGGATTTCCCAAAATACGGCCAACCACGGACCACAATCCGGCACGCCGCCAGAGTTCGTGCACATCTCCGACCTGCTTCATGGCGCGAGCCAGAAGAATATCGCCCACCACGGACGCGAACACGACAATCAGAATTCCGCTCCAGGTGTAGACGCTCTTCATCGCCGCACCCCCCCTGGAACCACCTCTTCCGCGGCCGCCCTGTTTCTCGCGTCCTTGGCCAGAAGAGGAGACTCTCCGTCGTGAGTATGCTCCGGCGCCGTCAACGCCGGGCCGCCCGCAACGAATCCAACTCCGCCCGAAATCAGCGCGATTCCCAACCACCGCAGCGGACTAACCTGCTCATGCAGCGCAAACTTTGCCACCAGCGCCAGCAGCACATACCCCAGCGAGGTCGCCGGCAACACATAGGTCAGATCGGCCCAGGAAAGCGCGTTCATGTACGAAGCAAAAAAGGCGAGCAGGAGAAGAATGCCCACGGCAACCCACGGATTCAGGATCGCCAGCAGTACGCCTTGCAGATGATGAATGGAAATGTTGCCGGTCTGCTTCATCCCGTGTGACAGCGTGGAGTCGCCTGCCGCCGCAAAGACGGTCACTCCAGCCAGCACCAGATACTTACGAAAAGTCAAGGTACCCCGAGGTTTCAGGGTCTCAAGGTTTCAATGTTTCAAGGTCTCAAATCAAGGTCCTTGAAACCCTGAACCTCTGAAACCTTGAAACCTTGCCACTTTGAAACCTGCTGTTGCTACGCTTTAACCGGCTCGGCCGTGGCTGCCGCGTTGTTATTCTTCTTGACCATCTTGTTACGCGCGGCCCGCAGTTTCATGAAGCTCTTCGCTTCTTTGTACAGCCGCTTGCGGTCGTTGCTGTCAAACATCGCCTTGCGCAAAATGCGGTAGACCGCCTTCGGACGGAAATAATACTCATCATAGAAACGGTGCACAGCCTCCATAATGTCATCGGCAGGCAGCCCGGGATACTGAATCTGCGCCAACTGGTGTCCGCCCTCGTCAACCATCTTGTTGTCGCCGACCATGAAGCTGTTTTTCACCGCGTAGTCGTAAAGCTCAGTTCCCGGATACGCGTGCGCCACTGAAACCTGAATCGTTTCGACGTCGAGTTCCTTGGCGAAGGCGATCGAATTGTTGATCGTCTCGTGCGTTTCGCCCGGCAAGCCCATGATGAAGTCGCCGTGAATAACCAACCCGAGTTTGTGGCAGTCTTTGGTGAACTGGCGGGCGCGTTCAATCGTGGCGCCCTTCTTGATGTTCTTCAGGATCTGCTGGTCTCCCGACTCGTAGCCGACGATCAGCAGACGGCAGCCCGCTTCCTTCATCGCCTTCAGCGTCTCGAAATCGGTGGTGACGCGCGAAGTGCACGACCACGTCATCCCCAGCGGCTTCAGCTTGGCACACAGTTCGATCGTCCGCGCCTTCTGAATGTTGAAGGTATCGTCGTCGAAGAAAAATTCCTTCACTTCCGGCCACATCTGTTTGGCCTTGGCCATCTCCGCAGCCACGTCGTCGCTCGAGCGCTTGCGCCACGGATGGCCGCTCAACGTCTGCGGCCACAAACAAAACGTACACTGCGCCGGGCAGCCTCGCGTGGTGTAGAGCGATACATACGGATGCAGCAGAAACGGCACGTTGTAGCGCGTCACGTCGAGATCGCGCTTGTAGACTTCGGTGACGTGCGGCAACGCGTCCAGATCCTGAATCTGCGCAGCGTCGGGATTGTGCACGATCTTTCCGTCCTTCAGGAACGACACGCCCGGGATATCCGCCAGCGGCTTGCCCTTCGCGTAATCGACGACCGCATAGTCAAATTCCTTGCGGCCGACAAAGTCGATTTCGGGGCAATCGCGCAGAGATTTCTCCGGCAACACACTCACATGCGGCCCGACAAACGCAATCTTGATGGCGGGATTGGCCTTCTTGATCGCTCGCGCCAGCAGGATGTCGCCTGGGAATCCAGGCGTGGAAGTAAACAGCACAAGGAACTCGTAGTCCTTGGCGATGTTGATCGTTTCTTCGCCCGAGACGTGATGCGGCGGCGCATCCAGCAGCCGCGCCCCCTCCAGCATTCCCGTCGGATAAGCCAACCAGACCGGGTACCAAAAGCTCTCGATTTCGCGGGTGGCGGGCCATCGTGAGCCGGCGCCTCCGTCGAAATTTTCAAAGGATGGGGGATTCAGAAACAGTGTTTTTAAAGGCATAGTGGGTATTCGTTAATTTTACCATTCGGACAGGGATCCAGCGGGCCTTGACCCGGTGTTTCTGCAGGTTCCCCGTACCCGTCGAACATGACCTAAACGCTTGATTTCAATGTACTAGCTCCTTCGCGAAAAGGAAATGCAGTTAGGGTGAATGCAAGGTTGGATGCAGCGAATGGGGAAACGGTGCGGTAAGCGGTGTGATCTTGGATTGAAACTACTGGCCTTCGCCTGGCCCAGGAACCCGGAAAGTGACGCCGCGATCGTCGTTCGCTTTGGTTGTGGCGGGCAAATCCAGGTAAGCCAGCGGAATCTTTTCAGTGCGCTGCGAACTAAAATTCCACAGCGTCTGTCCCACGATGGCGTAGTTGTGGACTTCCTCTTTGTGCTGATCGCGGAAAACTAAAACTGTGGGCGGAATGATCGACGCACCCTGCGGCTCACTTGTAGCGCTGTCTCGTGGCGGAGCATAAGAACGATCGGCATACGCGTCCTGATCGCCATCCTGTTCTTCCTGGCGCCGCATTTGCTGTTCATCTAGGCTCTGCTGGTTCATCTGATTGGCGGCGGCCAGGTTGTTGTAGTAGTCGTTGTCGTAGGACGAATCGGAATTCCACAGCCACGGATCATAGTAAGCGCCGTACGCCCATGGCCATCCGTATCCCCAGCCATAACCGCGGCAAGCGTACCCGTAGCATGGATTGCGGAAACCGTAGGAGTGAATGTAGATGTGATTGCCCTGCACTCCGTGATTGAATCCGGTGTGATTGAAGCCAGTGTGGTTGAATGAATGATTGCGGAAGCCATCATGCAGGAAGGGCTGACTCGAAAAGCTGCGCTGCGAGGAAGGCCCTGAGAAACTGCGAGAGCCGACCGGACCAGACCGCATGCCGCTGCTGACGTGTCCGCCGCTGAAACCACCGCCATGGCTTCCACCAAAACTCGCGTGTCCACCGAAGCCCCCGGCGTGACCACCACCTCCGCCGCCGTGACCTCCTCCGCCATGCTGCGCCCACACGGGCACGGCCAGGAAAAGCGCGAACGCCGAAATAGCCATCAGGCGGCGCATGCCCATATTATACGCCCGTTGGCGGGCGGATTTTACTACCCTTTTTCTACAGAAAAACCATCCACGACTGACGTTCATTCCGCCCGCAGCGCCCTCATGGGATCGATCGAAGCGGCGCGATGCGCGGGTAGATACGCGGCCACGACAGCGAGAAACAGCACGAACGCGGCCGCAAGAATCAGAACCACGGGGTCGAACGGACTCACCCCGAACAGGAACGACTGCATCACTCGCGAAGCGGCCGCGGCACCCAGCAATCCGACGGCGCAACCTACGAGCGCCAGTTTGAACGCTGACGTGAAGACCAGACTCAAAATTCCGCGCCGCTGCGATCCTAAGGCAATGCGAATCGCCATCTCCTGCATTCGGAGAGCGGCCGAAAACGCGATCACACTGTAGATGCCCAGCGCCGCCAGCAACACCGCCGCGCCTGCAAAGGCGGAGATCAGGATGGTATTGAAGCGGCGAGGGGCTTCGCTCTCGGAAACCGCCTGTTCCATGGTTTGGACCTGAGTCAAGGGCAGTTGCGCGTCCATGGTGCGGACCACTTCGCGCAGACCGTTGGTCATCTGCGCAGGGTCCGTGGCCGTGCGCAGCGCGACGTAGACATTGTTGCCATTCAGATCGGTAGGTGACCCAATCGGGCCCACGGACTTTTCAAACTGTTCGACTGGCTGGAACCACTCTTCCTTGGCGGGTTCGTCGGGCGACGTTTCCTTCACATCGGCGACTTCTCCAACGATCGTCAGCCATGGCGTTTGCACTTCCGGTGTTCCCAAACGAATGCGCTTTCCGATGGGATCGGAGCCGGGCCAGTAGTGCTCGGCGAGTTTGTGGTTGACGATGGCAACGAGTTGCGTGTCCGCGGTGTCGGCGGGCGTGAAGAAGCGGCCGCGCTGTAGCGGAATTCCCATCGCTTGCAGATAATCTCCATGCACCGCTACGAAAGTGGCAAGGTTCATGTTGGCGCCCTTGGGCGGAACATAGCCCTCCGCGACAAAAGTAGAATTGCTGAAGTTGCCCGACTCTGGCAGGAAGGTAGTAATCCCGACGGAGGTCACGCCCGGAAGTTGCTGCAAACGGCGAAGCAATTCGTGATTGAATCCGTCGATGGCCGCCTGCGTCCCATACTGCGCCCGCGGCAGGGAGTACGACGCTGACAGAATGTGGTCGGGACGGAAACCGAGGTCGACGGCCCGCATCTTCTCGAAACTCCGCAGCAGCAAGCCGGAGGCGACCAGAAGGATCAGGGCGATAGCGATTTCGCCGACGACCAGCGCGGAACGCAGTCGTGCGTGACCGCTGCCCGCACTGCCCGAACGTCCTCCATCCTTCAGAATCTCATTTACGCTGGTTCGCAATGCGGCAAACGCGGGAGCCAGACCGCACACGACGCCGGTGCTGATCGCCAGCGTGATCGCGAATGCCACAACTTGCCAGTCCAGTCCGATCTCGTTGATGCGGGGCAGCGTCTCGGGTAACCAACTCACGCCCACGCGCAAGGCCGTCGCGGCCAGGGCCAGACCAAGCATGCCTCCACTCACGCTCAATACGAGGCTCTCGAGAATCTGCTGCCGTAACAATACCGTAGCGCGCGCACCCAGCGCGAGGCGCATGGCGATTTCACGGCGGCGGCGGATCGCACGGACCAGCAGCAAACCCGCGAGGTTGGCACAGGCGATCAGCAGCACGACAAGAATTGCGAGAAATAGTATGCGAACCAACTGGCGGGCCTGCTCCACTGTTTCCTCGTGCAGAGAACGCACTACGGGGCGGATGTGCAGACTCGCCATAAACGGCGGATAGCTGCGCATCGTTGCTTCGGCCACGCGTTCCGCATCACTCTCCGCCTGCGCCGCAGTGATGCCGGGCTTGAGGCGGCCGACCATGCTGAAACTCCAATTCGCGGCGCCTCCTCCTTCGAGCTCTTGTGGCTTGAAACTCATGGGAATCCACAACTCGCTGCTGTTCATGTGCCCCGGCAGCAGCGGGAACTCGAAATTGCGCGGCATCACCCCGATCACTTCATAGGGTTTGCGATCCAGCAGAATCTTGGTTCCCAGCACGCGGGGATCGCCGTGCAGGCGGTTTTGCCAGAGGGCGTAACTGAGCACCGCGACCTGCTCTTTGTCTTCGTCTTCCTGCTGCGTAAAGAAACGCCCCATCAAAGGCGCGACCTGCAAGGCGGGAAACACTCCGCTGGAAAGACGGGACGCATTCACCTTGGCCGGGTCGCCAATCCCTGACAGCTCGTAGCCCACCTGAACATATCCACCGAGGCTCTCGAAGCTGTGGGTGTCGCGCGTGTAGGCCTGGATGTCGGGAGCTGTGACCCCGGCCTCGCCGTTTCCGCCGACGTCCGCCCCTTGTAGGATGTCGGAGACCTGCACCAGCCGCTGGGACTGCGGAAAAGGCAGCGGCCGCAGCAGCACACCTTCGACAATGGAAAAGATCGCGGTCGTGGCTCCGACTCCGAGGGCAAGCATGAGCACTGCCGTGGCTGTAAAGCCCGGCGATTTCAACAAATGGCGGACTGCGATCCGTAGGTCATGGAAAGGCATGGGCATTGCCTCGTTCCGAGAATGAGTTGTCCGTTGAATAGCATCTGATTGCCCACATGCCAACTTCGTCTAAGTGCCTGTTTCGTCGATGACTGCCAGATCACAGCGGGGGAGCGCGCTGGGAAAAACGTCCAGATTTCGAAAGAGTCTGTCCGCGAGTGGACAGTATCTCGTCGCGCCGCTCCCGGATTGATGTGCATGGGTTCCTGGCACCCACACTTCAAAAGGCGCGAAGGTGGGGCAGCCTTGCTGGATGGAACGCGAAGCGCTACTTCTTTTTCTTTCCCTTGGCGGGCTTCGCTGGAGATTTGTGCGCGGGCTTCGTCGGCGGTTTGGGCGCGGGCTTGTGCTCCGGTTTTGCCGACTTGTGCTCCGGTTTTGCGGGCTTCGATTTTTCAGGAGCTTTTGCTTCAGGCTTCGAGGGTGCAGCCGGCGGCGCAGCTGGCGCGGCAGCGGCGGCCTTCCCTTTCTTGCCTTTTGGACCGGGCTTGCCGGCTGTCGCTGCTGCGGCAGGAGCTTCGGCGGCGGCCTTCGCTGCGCGTCCGCGCCTGGGCGCGGGTGGAGGCGGTGGTGGCGGCGGCGCAAACGGTTTCAGGAACTTCAACGTCTCCGTTCGCGAACGCAGTTTGCCGTCGAGCAAGAGCATGAAAACGTCATGCGCCAACTTCGGATACTCGGGCAATTGCGGCGTGATCAGCAGCTCCGTCATTTCCGGCAATGGCAGCTTTTGCTGCACTTGGCGCCACTTGGTCAGGTAGTTCTTGATCTTCTGTTCGACCGACTGCTGCTTGGCCGTCACGGCGAGGAACAGCACCATCTCCGGACGCGCCGACGACAGCAACTGCCAGGTGCGCGACGGCGTGGCCGCTTCTTTTCCCATCAGCCGCTTGGCCAATTCCTTCGCGTGGTCTTCGATGTCGCGCCAGGCTTCTACCAGATCCTTGCGGGGAATCAGTTTCTGGATATCCGCAACGTCTTTGTCGGAGAAGTGCGAAGTCAGGAAATACATGACGGCCGGGCCGGCGTCGGGAGCGTATCCCATGTCGACCATCTGCTGGCGCGTCTTCATCAGCTGTGTAATGCCGTTGACGTCGACCTTGGCCACGGTCCAGTGATCGTGCAGGATCGTCAGCCAGCCCTCTTTCTCAAGCATCTTGACGACGTGCAGCGGATCGTCTTCGTGCGCGAGAGCGGCGATTTCATGGCCGATCGACGAGCGCAAGATGTGGTCGATGTACTTCCCTTCCTTCGCCGCGTCGTAGCGCGCCTGCGTGCGTTCTTCGATCGTCCAGTGGAAGCGGGCGGCGAAGCGCGTGGCGCGGATGAGGCGCGAAGGGTCTTCCAGGAACGAATAGTTGTGCAGAATGCGGATGACTTTGGTCTCGATATCGGCGACACCGTTGAAGGGATCGAGCAGCAGGCCGCGCGAGCCTTCGTTGAGCGAGAGCGCCATGGCGTTGACCGTAAAGTCGCGGCGGCGCAGGTCTTCGTGGATGGTGGCAGGCGTAACGATCGGAGGCTTGCCCGTCTTCTCGAAGCGCTCGGTGCGCGCCATGCTGATCTCGGCGCGGGCATTGCCGGGCAGCGAGATGAAGATGGTGCGCATGTCCTCTTCGACGGCAGTGATCTTCGCGCCGGCCTTTTCCAGATCTTTTTGCAGCTTGAGAGGATTGCCCTGGACGGTGAAATCGAGGTCGCGGATGGTGAAGCCGCTGATGATGTCACGGATGGCGCCGCCCGTGAGGTAAAGATTCATGCCCGCGGCGCGAGCTACGTCCTGAACCAGGCCGACGCCTTTCAGTTGATCCGGCGTCAACCGGATTTCCATCGTGTAAATGTAATCAGCCATTCGCTTTCAAGCGGCTGTCGGACCTGTTCCGGGACGCGATTTGAGCTGCAATCGCGGTCGGGGGAAGGCCGGACCGGCCAAACTTTCCACAAGATTTCCACAGCCTTGGGTGCCGCGTCACCTGGCACCCTAGCCACTCGAATGCAAGTGGCTTAATTCAAAGTACTTATACGAAGTGGAAACTTTGCGGCAAGCTAAAGAAAATAACACACCGTTTACATTTTGGCTACTGCCAAGGCGGATTCCGCCGGTTTTTGGCAAAAAGGTGCGAGAATCAGAGACGGCATCGGACCTGGGACTTTGGACCTCGGGCCTCGGACCTCACCGTCCGTGGGTTCAGCTCAGATCGATGCTATGCAGTTACATTGCCAGAGACTCGACAGCTAGGCCGACGTCTGCGGTCTGACGCCTGACGCCTGAATTCATGCCATCTACGCACAAAAAAGTAATCGTCCGCAAGATGGACCGCGACACGGTCTCCGGCTATGTCGCGCCCGCTCAGTTCGTCCACGAAGGCAAGCTTGAACTCCTTAACACTTCGGGGACGGTGATTTCCGTCGACCTGCGGGAGATCAAGGGCGTGTACTTCGTCCGCGAGTTCGGAGACTCGGAATCGCTGACCCGCAAGACCTTCACGTCGCGTCCCCGGTCAGAGGGCCTGTGGGTGCGTCTGCGCTTCAAAGACAGCGAGATCCTGGAAGGCCTGATGCCCGCCGACCTGACGCAGACCACGCCCGAAGGCTTCCTCGTCAACCCTCCCGACCAGCGCTCCAACACCCAGCGCATCTTCGTCCCCCGAACAGCCCTCGAATCGCTGACCGTCCTCGCAGTAATCGGAGCCACCCGCCGCCCCCGCCACGGCGCACAGGATCAACGCCAGGTCACTTTGTTCGAGGACTAAGTTTGAAGAGTAGGTTTGAGCTTTGAATGCAGCGCCTTAAAGAGCGTGCCCCACTCTTGCGCGCATTTTGCGCCAAGGGTGGGACCTCAACCATGGTGGCAACGAGAAAGACCAAAATGAAAGGGTGGGCCAGCCTGCCAACCTACTGTACCGTGCACCATGACCCGCGCTTGATAGTGACAGAACCAACCCCAGCAGCTACGTTCGCGTACTGAAGTTGGAGCGTTCCCGAGCTGCTTCCAACTTCAATTGTCCCTGAGATGTGGACCGAAAGATTCGTTGTAGCGATGTTCGCTGCTTTGTTGTATAGCGATGTACCAAACGAACTGGCGACGCTGTTGTAGGTGGCATTATTACTCCCGTATGCTTCATAGCCACCGAAGATAACGTTGGTCGGGCTCGCGGGTCCCGTGAAAGTAAGAGTCACTCCACCGGTGGTCGCTGATACTTGATAGAACACGTCACACGATACCGTATAGATGGTGTGAACCGCTAAGCTGAACGACATGCCTGTTAGGTTCGACATAGTAGTGCTGGTAGATGCGGATGAGTCCGCCGCCAGACGAACTATGCGAGGGAGCGGCTGACTCGCCACGCCATCGTTGAAGTACAGCTCTTTGCCGTCAAAGAACATCGCGCCGCTGACCGGACTAGTTGGCGCGGTTCCCGCGGGGACATTCAAGCTTTCCGCCGTACCCGTTGATGGCGCAACAGTCGTTGCTCCGCCCGTCACTACGACCTGGGCAGCAACTATGCCCCCCGAGCCGAGTGAAGAGGGGAAGAATGTGACGACGGTCCATAGGATGACCAGCAGCCCTGCATGTTTGAACTTAGTGCTAATCATGAGACAACCTCCCGTTCGGGACACGATACATTTATTTCCTGCGAATCGTGCCCGCGAGCCGACTCATCTAAAACCGCACATCATTGGAAGCACGACGGTTTGACGCCGAGGACATGGGAAGCATAAGTGGACGCTCGTGTCAATAAATTTCTTGACATAGCGTGTTGTGCGTGTTTATCTGTCGGTTCTCAGGTAATTAAGGAAGGCGTCGCCATGTTGAGCAATACTTCGACCTTTTCTGCACGATACGCCGCATATAACTCGCGCGTTTGGCGCCCACTATCTAGTGGCCTGTCGCAAAGTAACCATTACTAGTTGTTATGCTTCTAAGTTGGTATGGCGACAGACAGCGAAGTGTCCCTCACCAGCAACCAACGGTCGGAACTCAGCAGCATTGCTCAATCGCGTACCCTGCCGGCCGGCTACGTCTTTCGCGCCAAGCTCATCTTGATGCTGGCAGCAGGAGCTTCCTTCAACACCATTAAGCACAGGCTGCAGACCAGTGCTCCCACGATCATCCGCTGGAAGCAGCGCTTCCTCGAGTCCGGGCTCGACGGGCTCGATACCTATCATCCCGGCCAGAAGGCTACGGTTCTGACTCCGGCTTTGCGGGCGCGGATTCTGTCGGCCACCCGCAAGAAACCCAGCGACGGTTCCACCCATTGGAGTTGCCGCAAACTGGCGACCGCGCTGGGTGTCAGCAAAGACGTGGTGCATCGGGTCTGGAAAGAAGCCGGTCTCAAACCCCACCGCTTGGAGCGTTACTTGGCCAGCGACGATCCGGAGTTCGAAAGCAAAGCGGCCGACATTATCGGCCTGTATCTGCGGCCTCCGCAACATGCCGCCGTGTTCTGCGTCGATGAGAAAACCGCCATTCAAGCCCTGGATCGGCTCGATCCCGTGCTGCCGCTTTCGCCGGGACGAGCCGAGCGTCACGGCTTCGAGTACTTTCGGCATGGAACGCTTTCTCTGTATGCCGCGCTGGACACCAAGACCGGCCGCGTGCACGGAAGAACCACGGCCCGCCATACCAGTCGCGACTTCGTTGCCTTCCTCGCAGAAGTGGTATCGCTGTGTTCGCCTCGGCAGCAGATTCATATCATCCTCGACAACCTCTCCGCCCACAAAACCCAGCTCGTTCGCGACTTCCTGCAACAGCATCCTCGCGTGCAGCTTCACTTCACCCCTACGTATTCCTCTTGGCTCAACCAAGTCGAGCTCTGGTTCGCCAAGATCGAACGTGAGGTCATTGCCCGCGGCATCTTCACCTCGGTACCTGACCTGGCTCGCAAACTCCGTCGTTACATCAACGCCTACTCTGCCAACGCTCGCCCGATCCAGTGGAAATACTCCGACCCTTCTCGGCGCCTACGTACTAACGAATTCACTGCGACAGGCCACTAGTGTAGTGCGTCACAAGTAACAACCTTTATCTATCCGCGCGCGTCTTATGATGGAGGAGACGCTTGCGGATGCGAATCGCCCCAGCCATTACGTTGAGTGCGGAGGAAAGAACGCAGTTGGAATCCCAAGCCCGGAGCCGATCCCTTCCGGTGCGGGTGGCGGAGCGTGCCCGCATCGTGTTGCTTGCAGCCTCCGGCCAACCGGACAAGGAGATCGCCGCCAGCATGGCGATCACACCGAAAAAAGTTTCCCGCTGGCGCAAGCGTTTCCTGGCGCTGGGCGTGGCGGGGTTGCAGAAAGACGCGCACCGGCCGGGACGCAAGCCCACCATCGGTGCCCGCCTGACCAAACGCGTGGTGACTATGACCACGCGCCAGCAACCCAGCAACGCAACTCACTGGAGCACTCGTACTATGGCTGCGGCGGTCGGCATCAGCGAAGCCAGCGTGCGGCGCATCTGGCGCGCCCACGGATTGAAACCGCATCGCGTGGAAGCGTTCAAGATCAGCCACGATCCTGCGTTCGCCGAGAAACTGGAAGACATCGTTGGCCTCTATCTCAATCCGCCGGAGCACGCGCTGGTGTTGTGCGCCGACGAGAAGAGCCAAATTCAAGCCCTGGATCGTACCCAACCCGGCCTGCCGCTGAAACGCGGGCGCGGTGCCACCATGACCCACGACTACAAACGCAACGGCACGGCCACTTTGTTCGCCGCTCTGAATGCGGCTAACGGCGAGGTCTTTGGCCTTTGCCAGGAGCGGCATCGCCATCAGGAATGGCTCAAGTTTCTCCGCCTGATTGACCAGACCATCCCCCCCGACCGGCAGCTGCACTTGATTTGCGATAACTACGCTACCCATAAGCACCCCAAAGTGCAGCGCTGGCTGGCACGGCATCCGCGCTTTCATCTGCACTTCACTCCCACCAGCGCCTCCTGGCTCAACATGGTGGAACGCTTCTTTCGCGACCTAACTCAGAATCGGCTCCGGCGTGGCGTATTCCGCGACTTGGAAGAACTCATCATGGCCATCGGCACCTACATCGACCGCCACAACGAAAGCCCGAAACCTTTCATCTGGACCGCGCGGGCCGCCGACATCCTGGAAAAAGTGAAACGCGCTCGCCGCACCCTGAATAAACGTCGATCTGTTTGACGCACTACACTAGTACCGCAGCCAAGATGATGCTGTTCTTGCCCTTGGCAGTGATTTTCAGCGGTGCCCAAACGCCGAACGGCATTCAGATAACAGGCCCCGTTCCGTGGATCGACGTGAGGGCCTATGGCGCCAAGGGTGACGGATCAACCGATGATAGGGCGAGCATCCAGCTAGCCATTACTAACGGTTGTCCGACATCGCCATCCACACCGCAAGGATGCACGATATTTTTCCCGTTAACAGCGTCTGGCGGCTTCTACAAGATTGGCGCTCCCACGAGCGGAACGGCTGAACTTACTATTCCTCCTACGCAGCCGGGGGTCACCCTTAAGGGCCAGTGCGCGGTAATGGGAGTGGCCTCCTCCTGCTCTCGGCTTTCGAGCGGTCAAGCCGGAACGACTGGCCTTTACATTCTACAGGTCGGCGATGGGACCGCAGAGTATGAAGGTCTCCATGTAAGCGATCTGGCTTTTAGCGACGGATCCGTAGGCGGCACTCTCTCGGGGGCAATCAATCTTGTCGCTGCGGAGCACTTTACGATTGATTCAGTCTACTGCGCAAATTTTCAAGTAGGGACTTGCATAGCCCCGTCTGGCCTAGCGAACAGCGCTACGGCGGTCACTCAATATGGCACAATCTCAAACCTTGTTACAGGAAACACAAAATTCCCCGTTCAGGCTTCTTATAGGACGTCGTCGATCAACCTAATTGGCGGCGATGTGGAATGTAACCTGAGCGCAGGTGCAAATCACGGGTCAATTGGAATGGATATTGCATTCACCAACCACAATACTGCCGGCTCAGGCGTCGACGACGGTGGGGAGTGGGGAATCTTTGGTACTCACATATTGAACTGCGATAGTGCCATTTCGCTACTGAGCAATGCCGCATTTCAGGATTACGGCGTGCTTGAGCAAACCGGAGCCTGGCAGACCACCGGTACCGGCGTCTTCATAGATGTCATTTCATCAGCAATAGGTCATAGCGGAGGCACAGTAATCGCCGGCTCGATGAGCGAGTTCTCGAAGGGCGTCGTTCTTAATTCCGCTTCGGTTGATCCTGTTACTGTTTCGGCTGCATTCAATGCTGTGACTACTCCATTCTATGGAGCGGGCGTTCAACTTGCCGAGCAAAAGGCAAATGTTCTTTCGTCGGTCAGGGGCACGATCAGTGTCGGCGCGCAGATACCGTCAGATCTCTCGTTCGTCGGTGAAACCGCGCCATCACTCAGTCAAACAAGCACGGGGAAGGACTATTTCGACAGCACCAGCCTTGTGTTCATGGAATCCAGAAACGGCGGCGCATTTGGATTCCGAGGCTTCGTGCCATCTACCGGCCTGACAGCAAACCACCTCGCCGCCGGCTCGAATGGAACAGGCGATCTCGCTGACAGCGGGGTCTCAGACAACTTCTCCGGGGCACCGCAGATTCCTCAAGTGGTCGGGGTTGTTACCAGCACGGGTCTCACTGGGAATCTTGGAAGTACACCCATCTTTACGAACGCCCCTGCGGGGCAGTATCAAGTCTCGGTTTATCTCAATGCCACCACGGCCTGCACGACGATGGCTGGCGGGCAGCAGTTCGCCGCCAAAATCGCATACACTGATTCAAACGGAGCGTTCACAAAAACTATCGTCAATCTTCCTTTCGCAACCAGTCTGCCAGACAACATCCCGGCAGTCATCACATTCTGGCAAAATTCGACGCAAACACTGAACGTCTCCGGGACCTACACAGCATGCTCCACCGGCACTGAGACCGTTGACGCCCACTTCGCTCTCGTCAGGTTGCAATAGTCCCAAGGGCTGCGGACGGAGACCATCGCGCCGAGGGACCCCTGGCCTCGGGTGTTTGCATCGACGACGAAACCGACTACGAAAACCGGAAAACGGTTCACAAAAGGAGCAAAGTAAGCTAAACTGACTCCCCAGCGCGGCAATCCCCCACCGTCATCAATTCCATTTAGCAAAGAGAGGTTCTATGCGTCTACATTCGGCTTTGCCTATCAGTTTGTTACTTTTGACATTAGCCACGACCGCACTCGGCAGCACATACGTCAACTTTGACGTTCCGGGCGCAAGCGGCGCGGTCCCAACGGGAGTGAATAAGTGGGGTTCTGTAACGGGGTATTACGCCACCTCGACGGCTGGGTACAACGGCTTCGTCTATCAGGCGAGCACCGGGGTAGTGAATACATTTACCATTCCGGGGGTATCGCGGACCTACGCGTTGAGCATAAATGCAGGAGGATGGGTGGTTGGATACTATGACGATAAATCTGGCGTTCATCACGGGTTTCTGCGGAATCCGAAGTACACAACACTCGACGCGCCAGGCGCTGGAACGATGAACGCTCAGGGGACGCAGGCGCTCTCTATCAACGACGCCGGGATGATTTCGGGTGTATATTTCGATTCAAACTCCGTAGAGCATGGTTTTGTTAGAGACGCCACAGGAAATTACACTTCCTTCGATGTATCCGGGGGGTACGCGGTGACGAGCGCATGGCTTAACGAGGCTGGGCAGGTCGCTGGGAATTATATGGTCGCCAACAATGGAAACAGTTCCCACGGGTACGTCAGGAACACGGACGGAAGCCTAACCACTTTCGACCCTCCGGCCTCGCTTGGAACGTATGTAGCGGGCCTGAACTCAAGTGGGGAAGCCACCGGATATTACTACCTAGCTGGCGGAACAATTCAAGAATTCATTCGCGACCAAGCCGGCAATACAACTGCATTCAGTATTTCCGGATACAGTACGAGCGCTGGGATTGAAGACAATGGGAACGCTATTGGATCTTCCAAGAGTGCCTTGACCTTCCGAGGGTGGAAACAGACGGCGACCGGTGCTGTCAGCTTCTTTAAGGACCCGAGTTCCGGCGTTGGCGGAACTACCCCAACTTGCGTAAGCGGAAACGCTAAGGTTGCGGGCTATTACTTTGATTCACAAGGCAACTCGCACACCTTCGTGATGCACTAGACGGGCTGGCCTGCTCCCTCGCGGTTCCATTCACACCCTGACTGCCCCACTCGTCGCGATTTTCGACGAGTGGGGCAGGCTGGCCCAACCCTTGATCATTTTGTTTTTTCTCATTGCCACCACAGTTGAGGCTGGCCATCCTTTCGCGTCCTTTTGCGAAAGGGTGGGCATCTCAAATCTTATCCCGCCGCTTTCCTCGAGATCGAATGTGGGCGGCAGGCCACGGGGAGTCCGGGCCGGAGTGCAGATCGAGTATACAGCGCGGGACCAATGCTACGCAGAGTGAAAGTTCTTGAACGTTCAGAGTGCAGAGACAACTAAGCAAAATCTCTAGCAACAACCAACCCAGGCTCGCCCTCTCTCGCCGAGCCGCCAACCTTTTCCACAGCCTTCCACAGAAACTTTTCCCGCTTTTGTGACGAGCAACCTTTAAAGAGAATTCCAGAAAGCGCAAGCTGGAGGGATGCGCGAAACCTCTCCCAACCCATTTTCCAACAGCCACCAGGTTGACCGCTCAAAATCGCGTTCCCAGATCCTGGATCTTGTCGGAAGTGTTCCACAAGACGGCATGCCAAAGGCCCAGCGTGGGGCGTGTATTTCGTGCGTGAATTCGGAGACTCGGAGTCGCTGACGCGCAAGACGTTCACCTCCCGTCCGCGGTCGGAGGGATTGTGGGTGCGGGACAGCTAACCCCTTATCCCACAAGATTTTACCCGTCTTCGGCTATGGACCGCCCTTCACTTCGCATGGCTTTCTGTGGAACGGATCGACCATGAAAGATCTCGGCACACTCATCGGAGGCATAACCAGCATGGCCAACTCCATCAACAGCTCGGGAGTAATCGTCGGCCAATCCGACGGCCTCAGTAGCATTGGAGTCTTTGACTGTGCTGGCCGTGATCGGCGCGACCCGGCGACAACGTCGTGGCGGCACGCAGGATCAGCGGCAAGTGCCCATGTTCGAGGAATAATGTTCGAAGAATAGTGTTCGAAGAATAACGATGTCGCGCGATGGACTAGTGCAGCGTGAGTCGAGGTCCGGCAACTAGTCTGGTGTACGATTGAGTCGCACCTCGCCTCCATCATCATGAAACTTTCTGCGATTGCTTCTGCTCTGGACGTGCGTCTCGAAAACGGTTCTCCGGATACAGAAATCAGCGGGCTCAACGGGATTGAACTCGCTAGATCCGGAGAGCTCACGTTTGTGTCGAATCCTAAATACTCGCCGGCGGCGCGGACTACCAAAGCTTCCGCTGTCATCGTCGGAGAAGACTTCCCTGCTATTCCTGCGGCCATGCTGCGGGCCAAGGATCCATATTTGACGTTCGCGCGGGCACTGGAACTTTTTCATCAACCCTTGCGGTATGCACCCGGGCTCCATGCGACGGCGGTGGTGCATGCGAGCGCGCGAATTGGAACTAACGCTCATATCGGGCCTTATGTCGTGATTGACGAAGACGTCGAGGTCGGGGACAACGCGGTCCTGCTGGCGCACGTGGTGATCTATCGTGGCGTGAAGATCGGCAACAACTTCTTCGCGCATGCGCACTCGGTGGTACGCGAGAACTGCCGCTTGGGGAACAATGTATTGCTGCAGAACGGCGTGGTGATTGGGGCGGACGGGTTTGGCTTCGCGAAAACGGCGGAGGGGCGGTGGCACAAGATTCCGCAGCCCGCATCGGTCGTGATTGACGACGATGTCGAGATTCAGGCCAACTCATGCATCGATCGCGCCAGCGTAGGGGAGACTCACATTGGGCGGGGAGTGAAGGTCGACAATCTGGTGCAGGTCGGGCATGGGTCTCACGTCGGCGAGGACGCGCTGTTGTGCGCGCAAGTCGGACTAGCGGGATCGACCGAAATCGGCAACCGCGTGATTCTTACCGGGCAGGTGGGCGTAGTGGGGCACTGCAAAGTCGGCGACGACGCGATTGTCACGCCGCAGAGCGGGGTCGCTCACGATATTGCCGCCGGTGCGCTGGTAAGCGGGGCACCTGCGGTGGATCACAAATTGTGGTTGAAGTATTCGGCGATACTTCCGCGGCTGCCGGAGATTGCTCGGGCGGTACGTACAAAAAACAAAACATAACCACAGAGGACACAGGGGTCACAGAGGAATTTCAGGCATAGGCTGGTCCGCCTTGTTCTTCTCTGCCGTCGGCTGGCGAGGAAAGTGGCTGACGGTACTCTTCCGGCAGGCCGCTATCAATGGCGGCGCGGACTTTTTCCATCAAGCACTCGCGGCTGCCAAAATCTTTCGGCTCAATCGGAGGATGAAAGATCACCTGCACTAATCCTGGCTTGATGCCGAACCTCGCCTTGGGCATGGTGTAGTGTGTGCCCACAATCGTGACCGGAATTACGGGCACACCGCATTCCATGGCGAGATAGAACGGGCCTTTCTTGAAGGCAAGCAGTTTGCCATCGAACGAGCGCTTGCCTTCGACGTAGATGGTCATATTCAGTCCCTGCTCGACAACCTGCTTCGCGGCGCGGACGGCCTCGATGCCGGCATCTCGGTTGCCACGATCGACGGGAACCAACGATCCCATGCGCATGGCGCGGCCAAGGATGGGGACTTTGAAGAGCTCTTTCTTCACCATCACCGACGTGCGCTTTGGGATCAGCGGGATCTGGATCGGCGGGTCGAGATTCGAGGTGTGATTGGTCATGAAGATGTAGCTGCGGGAGTGGTCGAAGCGGTCGAGGCCGATGGTTTCGACGCGCACGCCGGTGATCCACACGCCCGCCCACGCCCCCCACATGAACAGTCGATACAGGACGCGGACATCGCCCATGATGAAAGATGCGGGGAACCCGATCAGAGCGGCCACGGGTGCGGCCAGCGCCCAGAAGAGCAGCATGATGATGGTGCGAATCATGATAATGCGGCCCCTATTGCGCGGCCTCTGCCGGTTGTGGTGCCCCTGACGGCGATGTAATTCCGGTTGCAGCGGCTGCACCGGAGTTCTGAGCTTCGCCTTTCAGCCACGCGTTGCGGCGCGACCGCTGCTGGCCGGTCACCTGATCAAGATCTTTCACTTCGTATGAAGTTTCCTGATGGCCGCCGATCTTCCAATTGAGTTCGCGCTCTCCACGCCGCGATCGAATCTTGACGGTCACCGTGTCTCCGGGATTCAGTCCGGCCAATTCCTGCTGAGACTCCTGCCCGGCAGGCTTGCCCTGTAATTCGACAATGATATCTCCGCCGCGCAAGCCAGCACGCTCGGCAGCGCTGCCGGGTGTGACGTCCACGACAGACATGGGGCTATCGAAGTTCCGGGAGGCGATGAACCCCACATCCGGCACGGTATTCGTCAGAGCCGCCACGTGCAGCCCGAGGGAGCGAAGGAAATCGTCCCAGGGAATTTCTTCGGTGCCGGCCACGTACTTCGTGAAGAACGAACTCAGATCGGAGTGACTGACGGCTTCGGCCGCCTCGCGAACACCTTCGGAATCGTTGAAGAACCGGCCCTTCTTGGCGTAATTGTCGTTCATCCACTGCAGGACTTCGCGAAGAGAAGCCTGGCCGTGACTGGCGTCGCGCACGGCGAGGTCGAGCATCACGCCGAGAAGTTCGCCCTTGTTGTAGTAGGAAACGCTGCGCTCGGGACGGCGATAGTAGCCGTTGCCTTCGAGCCAGGCGTCGAGGCTCGAGTCTTCGGCCGATTGCGTGAGATGCGCGGGGCGGCCCTCAAGCTCAGTGATCTGTTCGCCGAGATGAGCCAGAAATTGTTTTTCGTCCATCAGGCCGCCGCGAAGCTGGATGGTGTTCTCGGCGGTGCTGGTGACGCCCTCGCTGAACCACAGCGCGCGCGTGTAGTTTTCTTTGGTGTAGTCGACGGGTTCCAGCGTTTGGGGACGAATGCGCTTGACGTTCCACAGATGAAAGAATTCGTGCGCAGTGACGGCGGTTAGTGGATAGAGAGATTGCTTCATTACATCCGCGTTCAGTTCAATCGCGGTCGAGTAGGCATGTTCCATGCCGCCGCCGGCCGGCCCGTGCGGGAAGTGATAGAGGAATGTATAGGAGTCGAAGGGGCGGTCGTTCATCCAACTGGTGGCAGCGGCGACAATCTTGTGCAGCACGGCAACGATCTTCGCCATGTCGTAGTCGGCGGGATCGGCATCGACGATGACGCGGAAGTGGCCTCCAGCTTCGTCGAAATCGGATTCCGCGAAGTTGCTGATCTCGACGGGAGAGTCGACCAGACGGTCATAGTTTGGCGCCTCGTAGTTTGGAACGTCGAATTCGGCTGCTGGACCAGACGAGATCGGAGTGGCGAAATGCCAGCCGTCGGGGACATGCGTGAATCGTACGGTCAGCGCGGCCGAGCGGGCGTCGACGGGATACATCAGCACTTGTGCCAGGTTGAGGAAGGCATGGTGCGCATTCAATTGCGCGCCGAACGGGCCCGGGGAATCGACGTAGATCTGGTACTCGACCATCGCGCCCGCCGCTGCGCCTGTGATCTGCCAGCGGCTTTTGTTGAGCGCGAGAACCGGGAGCGGCTGGCCGGAGCGATCTTTCGCGCGAATCCAGTTCACGTATTGCGAGAAATCGCGGATTTGGTAGAGGGCGTTCCATACGGGTAGCTGAAGTTCGCGCTGCGCGGCGCCCGCCGGTAGGGTGATGTGCACTTCGACGAGATGCTGTTCGGGTGAAGTGAGATCGATGACATAGGAAATCGAAGGCTGCGATTGCGCGAGAGAGGTGGAAGCGGCAGCGAGAATTGCAATAAAGAGCGCGAGCGCAAGCGATCGGCGACCGAATCGAAGCAACTTCATCGGTTGCCTGCCAATTCGCGCAGGCGGGCGGGAAGCTTCTCGTAAATCCCGCCGAAACCACCGTTGGAGAGGATTGCGATAACGTCTCCGCTGCGCATTTCCGGTGCGGCGGTTTGTACGATGGCGTCGGCATCGGCGAGAAGCCTTGCCCGGCGGCCATTTTGCTCGATCTCGGCGGCGAGGGCGGGCAACTCCAGGCGTTCATTTTCCGGAACCGCCTCGGAGCGGAAGACGCCGGCAACGATCACTTCGTCGGCTTGCGCGAGGCTGCGAGCCAAGTCGGATTGCAGAACGCGGCGACGAAGCGTATTGGAGCGGGGTTCGAGAATCGCCCAGAGGCGAGCGCCCGGGTAGCGCGCGCGTAATGCTTTCAGCGTTCCGGCGATGGCGGTGGGGTGGTGAGCGAAATCGTCGATGATGGTGATGCCATTCACTTCGGCCTTCACTTCGAGGCGGCGTTTCACACTCTTGAAGGTCTTCAGCGCCCCGGCGATCGCTGCGATCGGAATGCCGCAGGATGCGGCCAGGGCAGCCGCCGCTGTGGCGTTCCAGACGTTGTACTCTCCGGCTAATGGAAATTCGAGATCAGCCCAGGGCTCGTTGTCGTGAAGGACGGTCCAGATGGTGCGCGCGGGTTCGAGACGAAGGTTCGTGATTTTCCAGTTCGCGCGCGGGCCCGCGCCGTAGCGCTCGACCGGACAGAATGCTTTGGCTAAGCAGCGCTCGAGACTGGGGCTCTCGGCTGTGCTGGAGGTGAATCCGTCGAAGGCAACGATCCGTCCGCGACGCGGGATCAAGTTCACCAAGCGCTTAAAGGCGGTCTCGACGGCGTCGAGATCTTTGTAAATGTCGGCGTGATCGAATTCGACGGAAGTCAGGATCACGGAATCGGGAAAGTAATGCAGGAACTTTGGTCCCTTGTCGAAGAACGCGGTGTCGTACTCGTCGCCTTCGAGGATGAAATGCTTGCCTGTGTCGAGATGAAAACTGGAACCGAAATTTTCGGCGATGCCGCCGATCAGGAATGAGGGCTGCAGGCCGGCGGAGTGAAAGATCCACGCCAGCATGGACGTGGTGGTGGTCTTGCCGTGGGTTCCGGCAACGACCAGCACTTCCTTGCCAACCAAAAATTCATCGTGCAGCAACTGCGGCAGTGAACAGAACGGGATGCGCTCATCGAGGACATGTTCCAGTTCCACGTTGCCGCGCGACATAGCGTTGCCGATTACGACGAGATCGGGGCGAGGATCGAGGTTCTTCGCGTCGAATGGCTGCGCCACGGGGATATCCAACTCGCGGAGAAAGTCGGACATGGGCGGATAGGCGGCCGCGTCGGAGCCGGTGACGTGAAATCCGCGTTGCTTCAGCATTCCTGCCAGCGAGGCCATGGCGGTGCCGCAGATACCGATCAGGTGAATGTGCTTTGGCTCGTTCATGGCTTTGGTTCGTTCATGGCTTTGATTCGTTCATTTCTTTGGCTCGCTTGCTGCGGCGTACTCATTGCAGCGCCTAAAGGCGCAACCACTTTCCGCGCCGACTGCGGTATGCCTGAAGGCATACCACTGATACAAACCTTCTGATTCGCGGACATTGCTACGACGTACTCGCTGCGACGTCCTCGCTACGGCGCGACGGCTGACTCTAATATTTTCAGCGCAACTCGGCCATGCTGTACTGTCAATTTTGACTGTAGCCCGAACGGAAGTGTGATGTTGCTTGACGTTACGTGGCCGGACCCCACGCCGAAGGCAACGGGCACTCCCAAGTCACCGACAATGCGGGTAACGACATCTTGCAGAGCGTACCCCTGATTCGCGGTCTGCATGCAGTCAAGCATTTCACCGAAGACGATGCCGCGCACTTCGTCGAGAAGTCCAGCCAGCTTTAACTGCATAAGCATGCGATCGATCTGATAAGGCTTGGCGGCGATATCTTCGAGGAACAAAATCGTGCCAGCTGTCTTTATTGCGAAGGGGGTGCCCAGCGAAGCGACGAGGATCGAAAGGCATCCGCCATACAAAATCCCTTCCGCTTCTCCTTCGACCAATCCGGCGACGCCTTCGTTGATTGGAACATCCCAAGCTCTCGAGCCGGAGATTGCAGCCTGCCACGATGCCAGGTTTACGCCGCCTTCGTGCGACCAATCCTTGGCGGCCATCGGACCATGAAAAGTGGTGAAGCCTGCGACGTCATGAAAGTAGGTCAGCAGAGTAGTCGCATCGCTGTAGCCGACGAAAATCTTGGGGTGCGCCTCGATTTTTGTGAGATCCAGTTCGTGCAAAAGATAATTCGAGCCATAGCCACCGCGCGCGCTGATAATCGCGCGCACGTCGTCGCGCACAAACATTTCTTCCAACTCGCGCGCTCTGCGTTCGATCGAGCCCGCGAAATAGAGATCCCGATCCAAAATCGAGCCGAAGTAGAACGGGCGGTATCCGGCGCGCCGCAAGGCTTCGCAACCTATTTCCAACTCGGCACGCTTGACGTTGCTGGCGGGGGCAACGATGCCGACGGTATCGCCGAGGCGAAGGGCCGGCGGCTTGACGAGTGGAATATTCGAAGGCATGTTGGCTGCGACGAAATGAAAACGGATCGGTGAAGCTGACTCAACTCAAAAAGAACTCGCCCCGGCACACCAGGCGTGCCGAGCCGCGCAGATAAACTTTGCTCCCGTTGGTGCGGATGGTTTGCGTACCGCCGGGTGTGTGCACCTTGACCGGCGAAAAGGTTCGGCCCGTTGCGATTGCGGCTACGGCTGAGGCGCAAGAACCGGTGCCGGAGGATTGCGTTTCTCCGACGCCACGTTCAAAAAACAATGCTCTCACATCATGCTTGCCATTGACGGCGACAAATTCGACATTGACCCCTTGCTGGAAGCGTGCGTTGCGCTGGATTTCGGCCGCTTGCGCACGCCAGTCTGCATTGAACTCGGGCACAAAAGTTACATAGTGAGGATTGCCCATGGAGACTGGAATCCCGCGCACTTCGCCGTCGCTGAGCTTAAGCGCCAGTTCGTTCTCGACGACGGCGTCTCCCATTTCAATTTCAAATTCGTACTCGGAATCTTTACGCGAGGTCAACGTGCAGATCTTCATCCCTGCGCCGGTCAGAATGGAAATGCGCTCTTTGCCGAGTTGAGCGCAAACGTAGGCCGCAACACAGCGGGTGCCATTGCCGGAAATTTCGGCGGACGAACCGTCGGCGTTGATCAACCTAATTTCGACGTCGGCGGTGAAGTGCGGAACCATCCACTCGACACCGTCGGCGCCGACGCCGTCGTGACGATCGCAAATGTGTTTGGTAAACGCGGCAATGTCCTGAGGCGCGATAGCGCCCTCGATCAAAAGAAAATCGTTGCCGCAGGCGCTGGCCTTAACAAAGGGAATGGTGCGGACACCGGAATTCACTCGTGGTCCACCTGGCCGAGCGAAGTCACACCAAGCAAGAGCGTCGAGGCTTTCAATTGCTGAAACAATTGTTTTTGTTCACGGTTGCAGCCTTCGACATCAAACTGCATCCGGATGTGCTCGCCAGTATTTGCGGACAGCATGTTTTGCATCATCCGATGGTGACTTTCCAGGATGCGATTGACCTCATTGGTGATTTCGTCGAGGCTAACGCCCGTAACTTCGTAACTCGACATCAGCAACTTGATGTTGAGTGTCTCTTCCGCGTGGCCCAGCAAGAAAAGAGCAAGAAGAACCAGGCCGGTGGCGAAGATCGCGGTCAGGTAGAGTCCGCCGCCCGCAGCCATTCCAACGGAGGCGACCACGAACAACGTGGCTGCGGTGGTGAGGCCTGTAGTCAGGCCGCGCATGTGCAGGATCGAGCCGGCGCCGATGAAGCCGATGCCGGGAATGATCTGGGCGGCGATGCGAGCCGCGTCGGAAGGAACTCCCGCCAGCCTCTCGGAGAGCAGCGTAAACATCGCGGCGCCAAAACAAATGAACAAATTTGTGCGCAGACCCGCAGCCCGATGTCTGAATTCGCGCTCGAGGCCGATGAGGCCGCCGAGAATCGCGGCCGCGATCAGGCGCACGAGTGAACTGCCAACCGCTCCGCTCGCCATCTCTCCGTGGAGCAGATCGATGAAATGTTGCCAAGTCATGAGGTCGCACGCCTGCCCGAAACAGGCATCCGATGGCCGGATTTTATCATCCGGTTTGCATGTTCCAACGTTACCTGCGTGATTACCGCGCCCGGTAGATGACAGCATGCGGCTGGCCGGTTACGTGGATCTCAACCAGCGCTGTGAGATGACGATTCTGCAAGGCCTGCCACACGGGATCTCCTTCGAAGGCGACGACGTAGTCCGCATGGCGGCTGGGATCGGCCAGCGTCCGTTCCCACAGGCCCTCGGGATCGGTGGGCTGCATCCACACGCGGTGGTTGCCTTCGTTGATGACGTGCGCAAGAGGAATCCCGGCCCGCTGTAGAGCGCCGACATGGTCGCCCAAATACATCAGCAGAGTGGAATCGCTCGGCAGCTTTTCCAGCCACGTGGCGAGTTGAATTTCGAGTTGCGTGCGGGTGCGCATGTTGATTTGCGCCTCCTGCAGGCAGACGGGTCCTGATCGCCAGATGGAAACATAACTCGCGACCGCGAACGCGGAGAGTCCGAGCACGCAGGCCATGCGAACGCGCGGCGTCCACGAGTCGAAGCGCACGGCCCAATGGGCGAGGATCGCCAGCGCCACTGCGAAGGCCGGAAGTAGTTGTAATCCGTAACGCACGTTGTAGTGAGTGAACGGCCACCAGGTGGGGACGAAGATCGGCACACCGCCATACGCCACCGAGAGAGCGTAGAAAGGCAGCGGGGCTAGCAAGAAGAGCAACGGCCATGGGGTACGAACAGAATCTCCATCGGTGGCCCGCTTGTCGCGTGTGCTCATCGCAACGGCTACCGCTGCTGCGAAAACGAGCAGAATCCAGCCCCGCTGCAACCATTGGTTGGCAGCCATGTTGGTCTCGGCCGACTTGAGGAAATACATTTCTGCCAGCACAAGATTGCCAGTACCGGGATGCCCCGGATTGGCACCGTTTTGCGTTCGGCCTTCAATCCCCTTGGCGGAATATGGCCCGTTCGCAAATTCAAGCGGGTTGCGATAGACGATTCCGTTGTAAGCAAGCCAGAGCAGTGGCGCGGCGGCTGCGATCAAGATGAATTTCACCACGGTTGCGCGCGTTGCCTGCAGGGAAGAATTGGTGGATGTGAGATAGAACACCAAAACGGCTCCCGTTATCGCCGCCGCCAGGAACCATCCGTCATAGCGCGTCAGGCAAGCCGCAGCGAGGCAGATCCCGCACTTCGTGAGGGCCTTCGCATCACCGCGAACGAATTCGTTCAAATATACGACCACCCAGACGAAGAGCGCCAGATACAAAGCTTCGCCCATGGCCGTGGTCTGCATGTAGATCAGGTTGGGATTCGCTGCGTAGATGACGGCAGCGATCCATGCGGCGAAACGGGCCGGCAAGTCCGCTTCAGGTCCGCGGTGAAGAACACCTCTCACGAGGCGGAACATTCCGATCACGCCAAACACACACGCCGCCATCGACGGAATGGAGCCACCGAGGCCCTTCTGCCACATTTCTTTGGAGATCAGAAAGGGGATCATCAGCAGATGCGGCAGCGGCAGCCACACGGTTCCCAATTGCAGAAGGCCGGGAGTTTTCGAATCGAAGACTCGGCGGGCGATGTTGATGTGGGCGACTGCGTCACCATAGAGCAGGACTTCACCGCGCTGGAAATAGAATAGAAAGGATATTACTGAGACGCAGGTGGCCAGCCAGGCAAGCAGGCGGACCTCGGAATCCCAGGGGGAGAGGGGCGGCGCGTTTTTCATTTTCCTGGGCATCAAACTCGCATTCGCCCCGCAGCGCCTGAAGGCGTGATCGACTAGCCGGCACTTACGCTATACCTGAAGGCATAGCCTGATACGGATCGTCCGCGTCACTCCCGAAACCTAAAAATTGCGATTATTCCGCGGGATGCGCGGCCAATGCTTGCGCAGTTGCCGCGTGCGCAGTTACTCCATACACGATTAGTCCAGGTGCGTCAGTTCGCGAAAGATCTGAAAGCGGGCATCGATCTTCTCGCGGGTAAGCGACTGCAGGCGCTCGGTGCCGAAGCGCTCGACTGCAAACGATCCCATGACGCCTCCGTAGAATAGCGCGCGTTTCAGGACTTCGCGGTTCAAGTCTTTCTGCGATGCAAGATAGCCCATGAATCCGCCGGCGAATGAATCACCGGCGCCCGTGGGATCTTTCACCTCTTCGATGGGCAACGCCGGAGCGCGGAACGGATGATGGCCGATGCCGAATGCTCCTTCGCGGAAGAAAATCGTCGCCCCGTATTCGCCGTGCTTGATGACCAACGCTTGCGGCCCCATGGCGAGAACCTTGTTGGCAGCACGGGGCAGGTTGGATTCTCCGCCGGCGAGCATTTTCGCTTCGGTGTCATTGATCAGCAAGACATTCACGAGTTTCAGCGTTTCGTGAAGTTCTGTCAGAGCCCCCTTGATCCAGTAATTCATGGTGTCGCAGCCGGTCAGGCGGACACCGTTCATTGACCGGCGCACGTTCGCCTGCAAGGTTGGCTGGATATTGGCCAAGAACAGGAATTCGGTGTCCTCGTACTCTTTAGGAATGCGCGGCTGAAAAGTCTCGAAGACGTTGAGGTCGGTGAAATTGGTTTTCGCCTCGTTGAGGTTGTCGGTGTAGGAGCCGCCCCAGCGAAACGTCTTCCCTTTCGCGCGTTCCAGGCCACGAGTGTCGATGCCATGCTGCTGGAAGACTTCTTCCTGCTCGGGGCCGAAATCTTCGCCAACCACGGCTACGACGCGAACCTTGGTGAAATAGCTGGCGGCTAATGAAAAGTAGGTTGCGGCGCCGCCCAGTATGTTTTTCACGCTGCCCGAAGGCGACGTAACGTCATCGAATGCAACCGAACCCACTACGAGAATGCTCATTTAGTTCCTTTTTAGTCGTCTGCTGTGGGGGCGATGCATGAAAGGCATCCACCACTACGGGCACGAAGGTTCACGAAGGAGAAACCTTTTCATTTTTCCTTCGCTTGCAGATACTTTCCCAGGATCAGTTTCAATTTTTTCTTGGTCGCTGCCGGAATCTTCTTGCGATCCGTCAGGATGGCGTGGGCCAGGGCCGATCCGCATTTGCAGGTGCGCTCTTGCGGCATCGACGCTATTGTTTGGCGGACAACTTTCGTCGCGTTCTCGGCGTTCTTGATCAGTACGGCAACGATTTGATCGACGGTGACGGAATCGTGATGCGGATGCCAGCAGTCGTAGTCGGTCACCATCGCGACCGTCACGTAACAAAGCTCCGCCTCGCGTGCCAGCTTGGCTTCCTGCAGGTTGGTCATGCCGATCACGTCCATGCCCAGGCCGCGGTAGACATTTGACTCAGCCTTCGTGGAAAACTGAGGACCTTCCATGCAGAGATAAGTGCCGCTGCGCTTGCCGACGACGGCAACTTTCTTGCAGGCAGACTCGACTACGCCGGCGAGTTCTCCGCAGATGGGATCGGCAAAGGCGATGTGCGCCACCACGCCGCCGCCGAAAAATGTATCGATGCGATGGCGGGTGCGATCGAAGAATTGATCAGGAATCACGAAGTCGAGCGGCTTGTGTTCTTCCTTCAGCGATCCGACCGCGGAGATCGAGACGATGCGCTCGACTCCGAGTTGCTTGAACCCGTGAATATTGGCGCGGAAATTCAGTTCGCTGGGCATGATTCGGTGGCCGCGTCCGTGGCGCGCCAGGAACGCGACTTTGCGGCCTTCCAGCATGCCGCAAACATAGGCATCGGAGGGCGCGCCGAACGGAGTCTTTACGCGCACTTCCTTCGCCTTGGTCAATCCGGGCATCGAGTAGAGCCCGCTGCCTCCGATAATTCCGATCTCCGCTCGTGCCAATCCCCCTCCGGAATACTTGCGCAAACACAAGTCAAACTCGTGATTATACAGGACGCGAATGCGCAGCTTGAGTTCCGCAGCGAGGCAAGAATCTGCGCAAAGAGCGGCTGGCGCTACAATTCCGAGTATGAGGTTTCGTGTTGCGGCCTGCGTCTTGTTGCTGTCCGGCTTCGCGCGAGCGCAAGAGAAACCGGTGCCCCCGCGAGAACCGGTCACGGTGAATGCCGCGATCGATCACAACCGCGTCGTCATCAATGCCGATGTGCCGCTTCCCGATGGCTCGACCCAGCGCGTTCATGCCTGGGTGGATAATGGCAATCCGGAACTCTATTTATCGCGCCGGTTGGCGATGCTGCTACGCCTGGCAGTCTCCTGCAACGATCATGAATGCTCCTCGCCTGCGCCGAAAGAAGTTGTCATCGGCGGAATGACGATTTCGCTCGAGGACATCAAGGAGGCGAAAATTCCGCTGAAACCCGTGAACGCGGCCTCGGTTTTGGCCGCCGGCTTGGACGCCGAGATCAATCTGCCTGCCAGTGTTCTGCGCTACTATGACGTGCTTATCGACTTTCCGGGCCACAAGTTTTCCATTGGCGCGCCCGGCACGATCCATTTTCGCGGACCCAGCGGGAAGATGCTGATCAATGCGGAAAACGGACTGATTCAGGTTCCCAGCCAGGTTGAGAACAAGAAATACAATCTCGCGCTCGACATGGGCTCGTGCATCAGTTTTCTATCGGACGAAGTGTTCGACAAGCTGGCGACCGCGCATCCTGCTTGGCCACACATGACCGGAGCGGTGGGCTCGGCCAACATGTGGGGTCTGGACGAAGAGCCAAAGTGGAGAGTAATGCGCATGGATCGCTTGCAATACGGGCCGCTGTTTCTCGCTAACGTTGCTGTCGTCGAGTTTCCGAAAGATCGGATGGAGTTCTTCGAAAAGCGGGCGGGCATGCCGACCGCCGGGTTGATCGGTTCCAGTGCGTTGCTCAACTATCGCGTGGGGCTCGACTACGCGCACTCGACTGTCTACTTCGAGTTTGGGCGAATGTTCAACTTTCCCGACTTCGACGTCATCGGACTGACCCTGCGGCCGGAAGACGATGGACGATTCACGATTCTGGGAGTCGCAGAATTCGAGGGCAACCCGTCGGCGCCGCAAGGAGAGACTGGCATTCTGCCCGGCGATCATCTGGTTGCGGTGAATGGCATTCCAGTGGGCGGATCGACGATGGGGCAGGTTTGGGCTACGCTGGGCGGGACACCGGGGCAAGAGCGCAAGCTAACCATTGAGCGCGGTGGCAAGGAATTTACAGTCGCGGCGAGCGTCCAACATTTTTTGGGCGAGCTTCCCGACGAGAAGGAAAGCAAGAAAAAGAAGTAGTGGGCGTGCCGTTTACTTTGCCGGCGACTGCGTTGCGAAAACCTCCTTTTCGAGATTTGCCGTCGTGGCCGCGTCCAGGCTCTCGGTCACGAAGACCGTGTCGCCCTGTTCTTCGATCACCACCGGGCCTTCCTCGGTGGTCCAGGTATGGCGGCCTTTCAGCATGTCAGTCTTGGGTTCGCCATTTTGCGAGGAAGCGTTTTGTGTCGCAGATTGATCCGGCGCGGGAGCTCCCGTTTCCTCCACTTTCTTGTAGCGCTGGTTCAGCGAGTGAGCATAGATCGCGGCGAACTCGGCGGCGATTTCCGGACTTGACCAGCGCGACACGTACAGCAACGCCAGAGAGGAAGTTCCGGTGGCGTCGGACTTGTCGTCTGCCTTGTCGTTCGCCCCGGTCGGCTTGAACTTCGCGGCATAGTAATATCCGCCACGCCAGTCCGGGTAAAGCCGCTTGGAGAGCGGCTTGCCGGCGTATTGCTGAATCAACACCGCGACGTCGAATTCACCCATCGCACCGATGTCGAACTTCTGGTAGTCCTTGAAATCGCGCTTGAAATCGGGGACGAACATTGGCTCGATTTTTTCGCCGGATAAATACGTGTCCGGTTCCATGATCTGGCGCGTAGTGTGCGGAGGATTCTGCAATGCTCCGGCGAATGCCTTCTCTTTGCCGCCTTTCTGCATCAACTTGATCACGAAATCCATGCCGTAGCTGTAGGGGAACGTCAGCGACTCTTTCAAATAGAGTGGCGCTTCGTTGAAGACCTTGGTGCCAGGCGTGCCGGTGAGGGTCTCCTCTTGCATTGCATCCACCATGGCCGGAGAGGTGACGATCGAGTGGCCGGTGGGAGCGATGGCATATTGAAACATCATGGCCTGCGCCTGGCCCTCGATGACGGCTTCGCGGGCGTTGTCGATTTCGTCGTTTTCAATGTCGGTAGGCGTGGGGTCCTTCCTGATTTCACCCAAGTCCTTGTCGCCCTTTTTCATCCACTTCTGCAGTCCGACTGCCTGATCTTGGAGCGCGTGCGTCAGTTCGTGCGCCATAACCGGCTCCTGCTCTTCCATGGGCACCCAGTCGAGCAGGTTTACGGTTTTAGTTTTCGGATCGTAATAGCCGGCGACTTCTTCGCGCAGCAGCGCCACCAGAAACGTTTCTAAATTGAAGTCGCGGGGCAGCAGTCCAAACTTTTTCAGAACGAGTTCCGACCGGCGCAGGCGCTTCGTGTCTTCGTCGTTCAGGTGCTTGGTGAGAAAGTCGACGACTTCATCGCGGCTGGTCAACTTGCGTTTCACTTCTTTCCGGATGGGCAGGCCGGTCTGCTTGCTGTCGAAGTCGAGAATCTCGTCGACCGAATGAAAGAGTTCTTCCGCCTGACGCGGGGTGATTTTGACTTCTTCTTTTTCTTTGGGCGGTTCTTCCTTCGGCGGCGCGGGCTGGGGCGGTTCCTGGGTGTCCGATGGCCGCGAGGATTGCGCAGCCGGCTTGTCAGCAGGAGGCGCGTCTTGGGCGCGCAACGCGAGTGGCGTCCACGCAGCCACGCTCAGCACGATCGCGAAAAGCAACCGAAGAATCCCGAAAGGACGCCCTTGACCTGAATTCATTGAGAATGAGTTTATACGTTTCCGTATACTTTTCCCTCATGACAGCCACCAAGCCCGTCAATCTGTGGACTTCGAGCGAACATGCCCGCGACTATCTGGAACGGGCCGACTCCATTTCCCATCGCGAGGAGGGTGAGTCGGCTCTGCTGGAATTCATTCCAGCAACTGCGCGGCGGATTCTGGAACTTGGTACGGGCGATGGACGACTGCTGCATCTGGTGCGGCACGAGCATCCTGATACGGAGGCCGTGGCAGTGGATTTCTCTCCGGCCATGCTGGAGGCGGTGCGAAAGCGCTTTGCCGGAGACGGGTCCGTCAGGGTGGTCGAGCATAATCTGGACGTGGCCCTGCCGGCGCTGGGCAAATTCGACGCGGTCATTTCTAGTTTCGCAATTCATCATGTGGTGCATGAACGCAAGCGGACGCTTTATGCGGAAATTCACGGCCTGCTGAACGCCGGCGGCGTGTTCTGCAACCTGGAGCATGTGGCGTCGCCCAGCACAGAGCTGCACAAGGAATTTCTGGAGCGTATCGGATTTACGGTCGAGTCCGAAGATCCGTCGAACAAACTGTTAGATGTCGAGACCCAGCTGGCGTGGATGCGCGAGATTGGGTTTGTGGATGTGGACTGCCATTGGAAGTGGCGAGAGTTGGCGCTGCTGGCGGGAAGGCGAGCGTAGGTCTTGATCAGGCGACTGTCATCCTGAGCGAAGCGTTGGCCTAGCCGAAGGATAGGGCGATGCTGAGTCGAAGGATCCCTCGCGCACCAATGCTCTGACGGCCCGTCAGGGCGTTCTCACGACTGAGACAGTGCGCCGGTAGAATTCCCTCTCACGGCAGAGGAACCATCGGCTGCATAGGGATCCTTCGACTGCGTGCGCCGATTCGCTTTCGCGAATCGGTGCACTCCGCTCAGGATGACAGGGGCTTGGGGACGACAAGGGCTTGAGGCTTGAGACTTGAGGCTTCGGGCCTCGGGGATCAGGCTCGGCTCACGAACTCTGCGATCCAATCGGCGGCCTCTCGCGTCCCTAGCTTACCGCCGATGTCTGGTGTCGTCTTTTTCTGGTGGACGGCTTCGAGCACGGCGGCCTCGATCTTCGCCGCTTCGTGCGCCATTCTAAGATGAGCCAGCATCATGGCCGCGGTCAGGATCGCGCCAAACGGGTTTGCCAGGTTCTTGCCGGCGATCGGCGGGGCGGAGCCGTGGACTGGTTCGAACATCGACGTCTTACCCGGATGAATGTTTCCGCTGGCGGCCATGCCGAGGCCGCCCTGCAGGCCTGCTGCCAAGTCGGTGATGATGTCGCCGAACATGTTGTTGGTAACGATGATGTCGAACTGGCGCGGATCGCGGACCATCTGCATGCAGAGCGCGTCCACGTACATGTGTTGCGCCGTGATTTGCGGATACTCGCTGCTGACTTCCTTGAAAACGCGCTGCCACAGGCCTCCGGCATGGGTCATGGCGTTGGACTTGTCGCACATCAGAACTTTGTTGCGAGGCGAGCCATCAATCTTGGCGTGACGTTCACAATATTGGAAGGCGTAGCGGATGATGCGCTCGACGCCTTTGCGTGTGTTGATGTCTTCCTGCGTTGCAATCTCGTCGGGCGTGCCCTGCTTGAAGACTCCGCCGGCATCGGTGTAGACGCCTTCTGTATTTTCGCGGAGGACGACGAAATCGACATCCTTTGGCTCGACGCCTTTCAGCGGACACAGCGTCGCATCGAGCAGTAGCACCGGGCGCACGTTGGCATAGAGATCCATTTTGAAGCGCATGCCGAGGAGGATCTCTTTGGCGTGAATGTTGGTCTTGACCCGCGGATCGCCGAAAGCGCCGACGAGGATCGCATCGAAGTCGCGGCCCAGCATGGCGAAGCCGTCGGGCGGTACGGTGACCTGGTCGCGCAGGTAGCGATCGGCGCCCCAATCGAAATCAGTCGTCTCAACTTTGGCACCCGAAGCCTGGATCACCTTCACCGCCTGCGGAATGACTTCCTGGCCAATGCCGTCCCCGGGGATGACGGCGATGCGTTTCTTACCAACCTCCGGCGTTCGCGATTCTTGCATTTGCTTTTCCGAGTCCACGGCAGGAAAGTTAACACAATCGCTATAATCGAACTACCGGTATGGGGCAGACAGCACTTCAGGCTCACGGCGAGGGATTAGGCGCGGCAAGCGCTACCGACTATCGCGGCGCAATCACGGCGGCGCGTTTTGGCGATCCGCAAGCCGAATTTGCGGCGTTGCGCAGCGGTTGTGGCGTCTACGATCTCGGGTTCCGAGCGAAGATCTCCCTCACCGGCAGCGATCGCGTGCGCTGGTTGAATGGGATGGTCACCAACAACGTCCGCGATCTAGCCGCAGCGCAAGGGGTGTATGCGTTCTTGTTGAATCCGCAGGGGCACATCCTCGGCGATCTTTACGCGTACAACCGCGGAGAATCTATTACCGTGGACACCGATCGCGCGCAGGCCGAGAAGATTCTGGCAACGTTCGACCACTACATCATCATGGACGACGTAGAAGTCGCGGATCTCAGCGAGCAACTCACTGCATTGGGAGTTTGCGGGCCCAAGTCGGGCGAGGTGTTGGCAGCGGCTGGATTCGCGATCCCGGAGATGCGATCTTTACAGGTGCGATCGGCGACGTGGCAAGGTACGGAATGTACGCTGGTGCGCGGTGAGGACTCTGAGCATCCGTCTTATGAGATTTGGCTGGCAGCGGGCGGCGTCAGGAGCCTCTGGGAGGCGTTGCGAGCTGCCGGCGCGACGCCTGTGGGTTCTGAGGCGCTGGAGTTAGAGCGCATCGTCGCGGGAATCCCGCGGTATGGCATCGACATCCGCGAACGCGATCTGCCGCAGGAAACCGAGCAGGCTCGGGCTTTAAACTTCAATAAGGGTTGCTACGTTGGACAGGAAATCGTGGAACGTATACGGTCGCGCGGGGCGGTGCATCGGAAGTTCACAGGATTTATTGCGGACGGACCCGCACCGATCGCCGCCGGAATGAAGATTGTGGCCAGCGAGAAGGAAGTCGGCGAGGTTACCAGCTCTGCTACCCTGCTGCTTGCAGGAAAGGAAAAAATCGTGGCGCTTGGATACATTCGTCGGGAAATCGGCACGCCTGGGCGTGAGGTTTCGTTGGGCAGGGCTCAAGCTACGGTAGTGCCGTTGCCAGCGACGGACAGTCCGCTGTTGGATTGGCGGAACGTGTTGCAACAGCGTCCTGCTTGAATAAGAAACTTTGACCGCAAAGATCCCAAAGGATTGCAACGAACGCAAAGAAACATCACGGTTTTCTCGAGGAAAGGTTCTATGGCTGAGAAGAAACACGAACAATCTGGATTTAAAGTAACGGACCGACGGCTGTTTACTTCGGAAGGCGAACTTCGCGCCGACCTGCCCGAGGAAGTGGAGCCGCCGAAGGAGCCCGCTCCTGCTGCTCCCCAGGCCGTGGCAACCCCAGCGCCCGCTGCCGCAACCCAGGCTGGCCCTCCGGCGGACAAAGATCCATCGCCCGTTGCTGCGGGCGGGGATGGCGTGGCGGATCGGGAGATGCCCATACCGCCGACCAACGCTGAGCAAGAGGCGCAGGCGGCGGCCTACCGGCAGTCGTCGAAAGATCTCGATGATCAGGTTGAACTCAGCGGACATTCGGCCAAGGATTTCGAGATCACGTTCGAGCGGTTTCTCGCGTCGCTCTATATGACGGCCATGATGCAGTTGGGATTGATGCGGCAACAGGGAGGGCAGCCGCAGGTCGACATCATTGGAGCGCGGCAAACCACCGACACGCTGAGCCTGATCGCAGAAAAAACCAAGGGCAATCTGACGCCCGCGGAAGAGAATTTCCTGCAAAACAGTCTGTATGAGCTGCGCATGGCTTACGTTGAAGTAACCAATGCTCTCGCGCGGCCACCGCAAGCGGGACCTGCCACCGGAACCAGCGGAAGATGAAAGCGACCTTAACCGTGTTAGGAAGTGGGACGTCGATGGGCGTGCCCACGCTAGGATGCGACTGCGACGTGTGCCAGTCGAGCGATCCGCACGACCGGCGGACGCGGCCTTCCATCATGCTGGAGTACGGCGGTAAGGTCGTGCTGATCGATACAACTCCGGACTTTTACGCGCAGGCGGTTCGCGAAAAGATCAAGCACGTGGATGCCGTGCTCTATACCCACACCCACGCCGACCACATCCTGGGGATCGATGACTTGCGGCCGCTGAGCTACCGGCACAAACCCAATAAGTTGCCGCTGTATGCACGGCCGGATGCCGCAGCCTTCCTGCGGAAGATGTTCAGCTACATCTTCGAGGCGGATTATAAGTACGGTGGATTGCCGCTGCTGGAACTACGCCCGATCGATGGTCCCGTGGATGTGTTTGGAGTGAAGTTTGAGCCGGTCATTCTGATTCACGGTGAAACCCAGATCTACGGCTACCGGTTTGGCTCCGGTGCGTATTTGACCGACCACAGCGAGATTCCGGAATCGTCGATGCATCAACTGGGAGGGCTCGACATTCTGTTTCTGGATGCCTTGCGTCATAAACCTCATCCCACGCACTCAACGGTGAAGAACTCGCTGGCGATCGTGGATCGGTTGAAGCCGAAGCGGGCCTTCTTCACGCACATTTGTCACGATCTGGCGCATGAGGCGACGAACGCCACTTTACCGCGGCACGTGCGGCTCTCGCATGATGGGTTGAAGTTGGAGTTTGAGATTTGAAGTATGTGGCACGGGCGCCCGCGCCCGCGGACCTTTAGCGTGCGGAATAGTCGTCGCAGAGTGGTTACATCCTTTTAGGATCAGGAGCCTCACATCTTTGCGCGGGCGGGGCGCCCGCGCCACATGATTCATGCAAGTCTTCCACAAACTCGAGGATGTTCCCTCTGACTTTGGCCCGACGTTCGTCAGCGTAGGCAACTTTGACGGAGTGCATCGGGCTCATGCGCACGTGTTGGGCGAGATCGTCTCGCGCGCCCGGGCGGGCGGGGGCAAGGCGGTGGCGGTTACGTTTGAGCCACATCCGACGCGGATTCTGCGGCCTGAGGCGGGGTTGAAGTTGCTCACACCCACTCCCGAAAAACTACGCTGGCTCGAAGGAGCAGGCGTTGACGCGGTGTTGCTGCTTCCCTTCGGGCGCGATCTCTCGCTGATGACGCCGCGGCAGTTTGCCGAACGCATCCTGAAGAAAAAGCTGCACACGCGCGAAGTGCACGAAGGATTCAATTTCCGCTTTGGGCACAAAGCGGCGGGCGATACGAACCTTTTGGCAGAATTCGGGCGAGAGATGGGATTCGAAGTCAAGACTTACCCTGAGATGAAGTTGCGCGGCGAAACCGTGTCGAGCAGCCAGATTCGGAAGTTGGTCGCTGCCGGACGCGTCAGCCGGGCTCGTCATCTGCTGGCTCGTCCGTTTTGCATTCTCGGCACGCCGGGACGCGGGCGCGGCTACGGATCGAAGTACACGGTGCCGACAATCAACCTGGCACGCTATGAAGAGCTTGTGCCGAAAGACGGCGTTTACATCACATGGACGCGTGTAGGCACGGAGCGCTTTGACTCGGTTACGAATGTGGGCAATCGTCCAACGTTCGGAATGGAACTATTTGCTATCGAAACGCATCTGCTCAACTTCCACCCGATTGAACTTACTCCAGAGACCGAGGTTGAGATTTGCTTCCTCGATCGTCTGCGGGATGAAATCAGGTTTCCCTCGGTCGACGCTCTTCGGGAGCAGATTGCGCGCGACGTTAAGAAGGCGCGGCGTTACTTTCATCTGCTGCAGAGGGGAGCGGCGCTCAAGCAGCCTCGCGCTAGTGAGGCAAGTAGCCAAACTCCATGGGAAGTTTGCCGTCAACATGGACCACGTTGATGCTGTTGTCGATGGAGTGAACCTCGACCAATCCCATCGCTCCCGGCTCGGCCTGCACTTCTCGCAGCACATCGGCGTCCGTATCTACGAAGACGATTGATTCTTTGTGTGCGTTGACAAAGTTCTTCCACTCGACGGCCGACATCTTGTTCAGCCGCTCCAGAGTCTCGGCTTCGCCGGCGGACTCTTTGTGCAGCACCAGGACGATATTCCTGCCGTCGGGCCACTTCTTGATTTCCCCACGAATAATTTTCGCCAAGTGCGCCGAACTGACATTTTCGACTGCATTGTCTTTGTTGACGACGACGGCCGTGTGGTGCGCAAAACAAGGCGTCAGGCAGAGGCCCAGAAATGCAAGCGTGTAGATCGCAGTGCGGATTCTCATCACCCAACCTCGAAAGGAAATCTCTAGGGGATGGTCAAGCGTAGCGAACGATCTCGAGGGATATGTCAAAAAGAAGTAAACGACCCACACCGAAGTAACGTGGGAAGTAACACGCGATTCTGCGATCGGACAGAGCTCAAAGAATCCGTCATCTTCATTCGATCGGATCAATCATGACCGGTTCCTGCCCCGCTCCACCCCGTCCGGGCAACTGCACAATCACAATCGCCGAGAGTACCAACACAATCCCCAACGTCTGGATTGGACGCAGGACTTCTCCCAACAGCGCCGCCGCCAGCAGGATGGAGAAGACCGGCTCCAGGCAACTGGCGATGATGGCGCGCGTGGGTTCGAGATGCTGCAGGCCGAGGAAGTAGAGCGAGAACGATCCCAGCACGGAAATCATGGAGAAGACGAACAGGAATCCCCACTGTGCGGGCGCATAGTGCGCAGCGAAAACCTTCCACGGGGGATTCACAAACAGCCAGAAAACTGCGGCGGATGTGAGCGTCCACACCAGCACGCGCCAGCGGTCGTGGCGCGCTAGCACGCGGTGTCCGCCAACGTTGTAGAACGCGAAGGAAAACGACGCGAGCAGCGCAGCGAGGAATCCGTAAGAGTCAAGATGAAGAACTGACGGAGACTTCCCTCCGACAATTCCGATGGCCAGTGCGATCCCGGCGATGGCGACTGCCACAGCTGCGACTTTCTGCAAGGAAAGCTTTTGTTGTCTGCGGGCGACGACGTACAGCAGCACCCACACCGGGGCCGTATATTGCACGATGATCGCGACGGCAACGCTGGTCTTCTGGATCGCGACGTAATAGAAGTAATTCGACGCGGCCACGCCGAGCATCCCGAGCACGAGGCAGTGGATGAGATCGGAGGTGGGAAGCTTGATGCGCTGCCAGCCGCGGCGTCCTACTAGAAGCGGAAGTAACACGATCAGCGAAAACGAGGTTCGCGTTTGCGACAAGATGAGCGGGTCGATGGGATGCTGGGCCTGCCCGGTCAGCGGCAGTTGGCCCGTAAATACTGCACGACCAAGCGCAGCCGAGACTCCCCATAGAAATGCAGCGGAGCCGATAAAGAAATATCCGCGCAAAGGATGAGGAGCGTTTGGGCTGAGAGTAGCGGAGTTCAGGATCCGGTCACTGAATCCGATGATGGGGCCGCATCGAGGAACTGGTCAAGGCGCACGGGATCAAAGCCGATAATCACTTCCGTTGTGTCGCCGCAGACAATCACGAGCGTTGGAGTTTCGGTGCTGTCGTGCTCGTCGGTCATTTCGCGGCGGGCGTCGAGGTCGGCGGCGATGTCGCGCTCTTCGAAAGCGATCTCTTTGGCTTCGAGGAAGATCCTCATCAGTTCGCAGGAGAGGCAGCCGGGTTGGGTGTAGAGCAGTACGCGGGTAGGCATTTGTCGGTCACCAGCTATTGTATGCCGTCCCTCCGGGACTGATTCTCTGTACCGGCATTAGCCCCAGCGCTGAAGCGCTGGGCTAAATTGTCTACGCCCTTCGGGCCCGCTTCCGTGGCAGGCCCGTCTGCGCGTCCTACTGGCTACTCCACCAGTTCAACCTTCGAGGTGATCTTCGCGGTCTTTTCCAGCATCGCGGAAACGGAGCAGTACTTTTCTTTGGAAAGGCGAACTGCATCTTCCACAGCCTTACGAGATACCTTACCCGCGATCCGATAGACGAGATTGATCTCCGTATAAACCGCGGGATATCCCGACGCCCGCTCACCGCTGGCACTAACCTCAAGGCTGGTAAAAGGCTCTCGCTTTTTGCGGAGAATTCCGACGACATCGGAGGCGGTACAGCCGCACAGCGCGATCAAAACGAGTTCCATCGGTGAGTTCGCGGTCTTTTCGATTGCAGTGTCCATCACGAGGGCATGGTGCGAACTCGCCTCGCCGATATAACGCTCTTTGTCAGTCCAGACTGTCTTGGCGGTGATCACGATACCTTCTTTGGGAAAATTGTTGATTGCTGATTGTTGATTGCTGATTGAACCCGCCTCTTGGCCGTGGTTCGGGAGGCATTGAAAATCGCGACCAGTTGGTTCGCCTCCGATCTCAACTCCTTCTGTTTGGACGCCGAAACCAGGCCCGCGTCAACCAGCAACTCCAGCCAGAATGCAGATTCGTCAGCTTCTTCGATCACGATCGCCAATTTCGATAGGAACTCCGGTCGTGATCGAGCCCGGCAAACAGCCCTGTGATTGGCCGCTACCGACATTCCGGAGCGCATGAGCTGGTGAGAAATGATCCTTGCCTCAGGCCCCGGTGGGAAGGAGCGGATGACCCGAATGATGCGCAGCGCAAACTGTTTTGTCCGATTCTTGAGAACCTCAGCCTGATTTTCCATAGTCGGTATCCGATCCTCAATCAGAAATCAACAATATCGCGCCGCTTATCTGATGGATGTCACCCCTATCTCCGGTTATCGGTGCTGGGTTCGGGGTGAATCAGGACGCGGAACAACTCAGGCGCGTCCTGCTTAAAGCGGATTTCCAACTCGGTCTGAATGTCGTGCACGCGGGCGAGCGAAAGATCATCCGACAACGTGCAATGACAAGAAATGTACATTCGTCCGCGCACGCGCTTGATGACGAAATCGTGAACGTCGAGGACTTCGGGAAACTGCGAGGCCACGGCTTTGAGGCGGTGCTCGAGTTCGGCGTCGCTGACAACCGCTTCGGGCCTCTCGATCGTCGCCGGCTCGCTTTCGATGTGGGTCAGGATGTCGGAAATCTCCGGAACATCGCGGCGCATCTCTCCTTCCAACTCGCTGACCTGATCGTGGGCCTGTTTGAGCGACATACCCTCGTCGAGTTCGATGTGCTGTTCGACGTGAAGACGGCCGTCGAAGTCCTGCACGCTGATGTCGTGCACATTGAGGTTCTTATCCGCAGCAACGGCGCGAATGCGATCGAAAATGTTTTCTGAATGTTGCGCGCGCGGAAGGGGTTGCACGGTGACGTCGGCGTCCGGAAGTACGCGGTGAACCGCGTCAGTGACCGACGCCGCCAACTGCCCTGAGCGCTGGAAAGTCACGGTCCGAGCGAGGCCGACGGTGAGATCGGCAAAGAAGCGGTTTCCGGCCCGCCGGATGCGCACACGATCTACTTCGAGAACGCCATCCACGCGCGAAACTGCTTCGTAAATCTGGGAGCGCACTCCCGGCGGAGCAGCATCGAGCAGCGCGTCGATGGTGCGACGAGCCAGGCGCCAGCTCACGGAGATCACGACTCCGGCCACAAACAGCGCGGCCAGAGGATCGGAATCACGCAGCCAGTCGATGCGATACGTACGGCCGATCAGAACGAGCCCGAGCCCGAGCACCACGACACCGGCGGACCAGATGTCGGTCGAAAAATGCAGCGCATCGGCTTCCAGGGCTTGGCTGTCGTACTTGCTGGCAATCCGTCCCAGGGCGCGCGAACGCCACCAATCCACAGCCATCGAGAACAGCATGACTGCGAACGCCGCGATCGAAGGCTCAATGTCTATGCGGCGGAAAAACAGGCGCTGCGCTGCTTCGTAGATGATCCAGGCGCACGTCAGTAGCAACAGACCGGTTTCGACGAACGCGGAAAAGTTTTCGATCTTCCCGTGCCCATACTGATGGTCGGCATCGGCTGGCTTGTCGGAAACTCCTACGGAAAAAAATGTGAGAAGCGAGGCGATCAGATCGAGGCCGGAGTGTGCCGCTTCCGAAAGGATACCCAGGCTGCCCGTACTGACTCCCACCGCAACCTTCAGCCCGGTAATGACAATCGCGGCGAGCACGGAATTGCCGGCCGCCGCACGCTTCTCACTGCGCATCAAATCCGCTGAAGAAATGGCGGGGCTTCCCGACATGCAGGAATTATCGCCGCTGCGCGTGGAAAGCGCCAAGCAAATCGCGGCGGAGGTTCGGTTGCGCGTCGTCGTGCAACAGTACGGATTACCAGTTCGCGGATGGCGCGGGGGGCGGGCAAAAGCAGCCAATTGTGCTAGGATTTGATGCTTGGCAATTTGAACTTTCTGAAACACCAATCCTGGAGGAGATGAATTATGGGTAAGAGTTGGCTGATGTGTGTTTTGTTGGGGACGATGGCTTGGGGACAGGCCGCCCCGGGCACCCCTCCCCCGCCGCAAGCTGCCCCGGCGCCGGTGGACACCGCCGCGTCCGTTCCGGCAGATGCCGCGGTAATCACCGTGACCGGCGTATGTGCGTCCGATAATGCGGCTGCGGGCGACTGCAAGACCGTCATCACGAAAGCTCAGTTCGAAAAGCTTGCCAATGCCGTCGCGCCGAATATTACGCCGCAAGTGAAAAAGCAACTGGCGGCCGTTTTGCCGCGTTTTATCGGAATGTCGGCGGAAGCCAAGAAGCAAGGGCTTGACAAGACTCCGCAGTTTGAAGAAACGGTAAAGTTCGCTCAGATGCAAATCCTGACCACTGAATTGCAGCGCAGCATTCAGGAAGAAGCGGCGAAGATTTCTCCGGAAGACATTGAGAAGTACTACAAGGAGCACGCCGACACATTCGAGCAATTCAACGTCGACCGGCTGTTCGTGCCGCGCACCAAACAGCCCGACGCCGAGGAGAAGGAAGAGGACGCGAAAGACGAGAAGTTAAGCGAGGCGGCCAAGAAAGCCAAGGAAGCCAAAGAGAAGGCCGAAGGCGGATGCAGACGAGCAGGCGATGACCAAACTGGCCGAGAAGCTTCGGGCGCAAGCCGCGGCCGGGAGCCGACTTCGCCAAGCTGCAAAAAGAGGCCTTTGATGCGGCCGGAATGAAGATCGAATCTCCGACGGTGAATCTTCCCAACGTGCGCCGCACCGGCCTGCCGCCGGGACATGCCGCCGTATTCGAGTTGAAGCCGGGCGACGTTTCTCAGGTCATCAGCGATTCGGGTGGACACTACATCTATAAGCTGAACAGTAAGAGACGAGATGCCGCTCGATCAGGCGAAGAATGAGATTCACAGCAAATTGCAAAACGAACGAACGCGCGAAATGATGGACAAAGTGAGCAACTCGTTCAAGGTAGAAACGAACGAAGCGTACTTTGGGCCGGGAGTTGGGATGGCGCCACCGCCGCGACTGCCGCATCCGCGGCCGATGCCTCCAACCGGTGCCGGGCCGCAGTCGCAAAACGCCGCCTCCGGCGCAACCTCCGGCGGCTAAAGCCGAACTGATGGCCAAACCTGTTGTCGTCGTAACCGGTGTGTCGGGCAACCTGGGTTCCAGGCTTCTGCCGCTCCTGGGAAGTTATTCGGTGATTGGGGTGGACTTGAATCCACCCCACACCGATTCCGAGTTGCAGTTTGAGGGCCTGGACCTGGGGCAGGAATCGTCCACCCGGGTTTTGTACGAATTGTTGCGGGACACGCATCGCCTATGCGGTGGTTCACCTCGCGTTCGTCATTGATCCAGTGCGCACGGGGGTGATCGATGTCGAACGCATGTGGCAGATCAATGTCGCGGGCACAGCGCGCGTGATGGAAGCGGTCACCGAGGCCAATCGCACGACGGACGATGGGGTCAAGCAATTCATTTTTCCCAGCAGCGTTTCTGTCTACGGGCCGGACCTTCCCTCGCCGGCAACAGAAGAATCGGCGTTGGCCGCGCACACCCTGCCCTACGCCATTCACAAGAAGGAATCCGACGAAGTAGTGCAAACGCGCTCGCACGCCCTGCGCGGCTGCAGCGCGTATATTTTGCGGCCGCACATTTTTGCCGGCGCCAGCGTGGAAAACTATTTGATGGGAGCGTTTCGGGGCACGCCCAACGGCAAAGGCGAGCGCGCAGAAAAAATGCGCCGCGAGGGCAAGAGGCTCCCTTGTATGTTTCCGCGCGGCCAGCAATATCTCGATAACAAAATTCAGTTTGTGCATGTTGACGACATGGCGAGGCTCATCAGGCACATTCTGCAGCGCGAGCCGGAACCGCAGCGGCTGACGGTGCTAAATGTGGCCGGCCGCGGCGAGCCATTGACGTTCGGCCGCTGCGTTGAAATGGCGCAGGCAAAACTGGTGCGCGTGCCAGGAAAGTGGGCGATGCGGCAGGTGCTGAAATTCCTGTGGCAGCGCAAGATTTCCGCAATCCCCCCCGAAGCAGTTCCCTACATGACCGGTGAGTACATCATGAATACCGACCGCTTGCGCCGGTTCCTCGGCCCGGAGTACGAGCACGTAATCCGCTACACCATCGCCGACGCGTTTGCTGATTCCTTCCGGCGCGACACCGCCACCACGTGAGCTGTACGCTCCTGCCGCTGGTTTCCGCAGAGCATCCAAAGACCACCGTCCGGGACCATTGATCAGCAAGAACAATACCGTCAACAATTGCGCATATTCGGAGCGCACTTCATGCAGAACGGCCCACATGCCGATCTTCGGGGGAGCCGCGGGAAGCGGTAGCGGCGAGGTTCCGAGGTACAGCGAGATCTTGGTCGAAAGTATGGCGACGATCATCTCGACTACGAAGGGAATTGCAATAAGTCTCGTCAGCAGGCCCGAGAGTATCAGCAGTCCACCGACGATTTCGAGGCAAGCTACGAAGTCGGCTGTGAAGTGCGGCAACGGCATGCCGAGTTTTGTGAAGCGGCCGATACCCTGATTCGCGTAAACGAATTTCAGGATTCCTTCCCACAGGAACACGCTTCCCGCCATCAAGCGCAACAGGATCGTCGATTTCGGACCGTCGGTGGGTGGAGTAGTGAGCCAGGTGAATGCATCTTTCATAGTGCCTCCGCTTGCAGAAATCGTTTCTCACCTATTTCGCTGTGTACTTGCATGCTTGATAACCAGGGAACCGCGGATTTATTCCCCGAACAATTTGCCGTTGCCGAGGGAATAAATTAGCGTGGGATTGGTTTACCTATGAAGGTGCCCCACGAGCCTTTGTCTACAGCGACGTTTGAAGAACTGGCCATGCCTCTGTTCGACCAGCTATATAACTTCGCACGCTGGCTGACTCAGGACACGGCGGAGGCGGAGGATCTTGTACAGGAGACTTTCACGAAGGCGCTGCGCGGATTCTCTTCGTTTCAGGCAGGCACCAATTTCCGGGCGTGGATGTATCGCATCCTGCGAAATTCGTTCTTGAGTTCGCGAACCGGGCTCAAGACCACGGTCACGATCGATGGCGGAGCCGAGGAGAGTTTGTTGCCGGAGGAAAACATTACCCCGGAGACGATCTTGATCGAGCAGGCCGACCGTGAAACGGTACAACAGGCATTGGAAGCTCTGCCCGTCCGTTTCCGCGAGATTTTGCTGCTTTGCGAGGTCGAAGAGATGTCCTACCAGGAAATTGCGGAAACTCTTTCTATCCCTATGGGCACGGTGATGTCGCGCCTGTTCCGCGCTCGCAAGGCTCTCCGCGAGTTATTGATGAAGAAGACCGGGAGGCCGGCATGGCGTGTGAGCAGTGGCGCACGAAGCTTGATGCTTATGTCGATGGCGAGCTAGATGGTGCGGAAGACCGCACGTTGCAAGCAGCACATGCAAGGTTGTGCAGCGTGCGCAGCCGATGCTCTAGGGCGCGTGCAGATGAAACGATCCGTACAAATCGCGGGGCGGCGATATACAGCGAGCGCGGAATTGCGAAATCGGATCGCGAAGAGTGTTGCTGCAAAGCCGCGGCGAGAGTCCGGCTGGTTCTGGAGAGTTCTGGCACTGCCGGCGCTCTCAGTGCTGATTGTCTCGGTTGCTTTGAATTTCTATGTCGGACGACAAAGCTCGCGACGCCAGCGAATATACAGCGAGTTGGCTGACTTGCACGTGGCCGCCTTGGCAAGTGCCACGCCCGTCGACGTTGTCTCGACCGACCGGCACACCGTGAAACCATGGTTTCAAGGGAAGCTTCCTTTCAGTTTCAATTTGCCTGAAGTACAAGGCACCGAATTCACGTTGCTCGGAGGTCGCGTCACTTATTTGGCCCAGACCCCTGGGGCACATTTGATCTATCAGGTGCGCAAGCACGAGGTCTCGGTTTTCATTTTTCAAGATCGCGGAGAGGAGACGGTGAGCCTGCCTTCCGGGCCGCTGCGCGAATTGTCTTTCAATGTGGAGAATTGGACGCAGAATGGCTTGCGATATTTTGTGGTAGGTGACGTCAGCGCCGACGACATTCAGGCGCTGAGTAAACTGCTGCGGGATGCGGGATGAGAACAAGCGGACGTTAGAGCTCAGATTTCAAACCGCGGACTCCAGACCTCGGACCTTGGACCTTGGACCTCAGACTTTGGACCTCAGGAACCGCGGAGCGCCGCGCTACAAGTGTTTCCTTCCGCGATACAGTCCCGCGACTCCGAACGTGTAGGGCGTCCAAGTAGCTTCGGCGAAGCCGGCGCGCTTCATCCTCGCGAGCATTTCTTGCGGCGGAGGAAATCGCTCGACCGACGCGGGCAAATATGCATAGGGGCCATTAACTCCTGAGATGATCGTGCCGACGCGCGGCAGGACTTGTTTGAAGTAGATCTGGTAGAGCGCGCCCATTGCACCCTTCGGCTCGCCGAAGTCGAGGATGCCGCATTCTGCGCCGGGGCGCAGCACGCGGACGATCTCCGTTAATCCGGCGTCGTAGTCCGCGAGATTGCGAAATCCGAACGCCGAAGTCACGAGATCGAAATGAGCGCTTGGAAAGGGAAGGTTCAGCGCGTCCGCTTCAATCCAGCTTGGTTCGAAGCGCCCGAGCGTTGATCCGTTCGCCGGGGCAGCCGATTTGGATGTCGCACGCAGCAACATGGCGTGTGAGAAATCGGCGCCAAGAATCTGAGAAGATGATTTCCCTGCTTCGCGGCTGAGGGCGAATGTCATATCTCCCGTTCCGCAGCACAGGTCGAGAATGCGGGCATCCGGCCGGTTCAGGATATCTCGGAAAACCCGTGCGGTGCGCCGCCACCACATGCGGTCGATGTTGAACGACAACACATGGTTCAGCAGGTCGTAGCGCGGCGCGATGGAGGTAAACATTTCGCGCACGGCGCGCGCCGCAGAATCGGCGTCGTGGGCGCCTTTGGGGGCGGCTCCGACGACTGCAGGTTTGGTGTTTTCCTGCACCATCGCTTGAGACTCGGCTTCGGGCGCGCGGCTCACTTTCGTTTCTTCTTTTTCGACGGCGCGCTCTTCAGCTGCTTCGAAATGCTCTCGATCTGCACGAGATGGTTCCTATCGTGGCCGGCAAACATGCGCGCCAAATGGGCAATCGTTTCCTTGCCGCGCTCGGCGTGCATGCCGTAATTGTCCCAACTTTCGCGCGGGAGCGCCTTCAGCATCGCCAGATTGTTTTCCCGCAGGACGCGAAAAACTTCCAACGACTGCTTGGGGTCGCGCTTGCCGTATTGAAATACCGAGGCCCACGCGTCCTGATCAAATGGCTGAATCGCTGTTCCATTCGCACCGAGCACGGAGCGCATTCGCCAGCTAGCAACGATCTCGACGTCGGCCAAATGTGCGACGATTTCGGCAATCGACCACTTCCCCGGCTCGGGTTGCCACTTCAGTTGTTTCGGCGTCAAGCCCTGAATCAGTTTCTTCAGTTGCGCTGCGGTTCCCCGCTGCATTTTGATCGCGTCCTGGCCTTCCACGTGGCCCAGGATTCTCTGGATGTATTGTTGCGCTGTTTCCGGCATATTGGCTCTCGCTCGTTTGAACTATTTTCCCCAAACCCATCCGCCACGCGACAGGCGCCGCAACTCTTCGACCGAGTCGATGACCGCATTTTCGGGGACGTCGCTGGCAACTTCCACCTTGCCGATCTCGCGCGGCAGGATGAAATGCACGACTCCATTTTGCGTTTTCTTGTCCGACTGCAGCCGGGACAGAATCTTGCGTGGACTGACATTCACCTCGGGCAAGCGTCCCAGACTCAAAACCGCGTCGGCGATGCGGCCTGCGGTGACGCTATCGGTGCGACCTACGCTGAGCGCGATGTTCGTTGCGGCGATCATGCCCCATGCAACGGCTTCGCCATGCAGCAGGCGGCGATAGCCGGTCTCGGCTTCGAGCGCGTGACCAATCGTGTGGCCCAGGTTGAGAACGCGGCGCAGACCGCCCTCGCGTTCGTCCGCCGACACCACTTCAGCTTTCAGCCTCACCGATTGCGCAATCAGCCACTCGAGTTCGACTGGATCGCGCTTCAGAATGCGGGCGCGGTTCTGTTCGAAGCGCAAGAACAGTTCGATGTTTCCAATGACGCCGCATTTCAGAGCCTCATACAGACCGGCACGAAATTCGCGATCGGGCAGCGTCTTCAGCACCGCCGGATCGATCAGCACAACCCGCGGATGATGAAACGTTCCCACCAAATTCTTGCCGGTGACAAGATTGACTCCCGTTTTGCCGCCGATCGAAGCATCCACTTGGGCCAGCACCGTCGTCGGAATCTGCACAAACTCGATGCCGCGCATGTATACCGAGGCTAAAAAGCCGCTGACGTCGCCGACGATGCCTCCACCGAGCGCGATAACGACGGCCTTGCGGTCGGCACCGAGTCGCGCCAGTTTTTCAGCGAGAGCCTCGACGGACGCCAGGCGCTTGGTGGGCTCGCCATCGGGCATGGGAATCACTTGGGGCGCAAAGCCGGCGGCTTTCAGCGAACTGACGAGTTTCGATCCCCAGCGCTTGCGTACGGGAGGAACGGTGACCACAAAAATGCGGCTGGCCTGCGGCAACAGTTCGCTGAGAACCGAGCCGGAGCGTGTAAGCAGGCCATTCTCGATCCAAGCCTGATAGGGCCTCGGCGGCACATGAATGGTCACTTGCGGCATGCCGTTCCATAATAGCGTATGCCGGAGTGACTACCGGGGCTCGCAAAGTGGTACCATTCCCCGTTTATGAAGGGTCTTCCGCTCGAGACCGACTTCGTGGTCATGGGCGCCGGCGTTGCCGGCCTGCGTGCCGCCATTGAACTGGCCGCCGCGGGACGCGTTCTCATCCTGGACAAAAAGCAAGTTCCGTCCTCCGCGCAATCTCCGCCCTCCTGGGAACTCAGCGACGAAGAAGAGGTCGTCCTGCACTTACAGGACACACTGAGCGTGGGAGACGGCCTGTGCAATCCCGAAGCGGTGAAGATCCTGCTGGAAGAAGGCCCGCAGCGCGTCGATGAATTGATTGCATGGGGCAAGGGCCATCACAGCAAACTCGTCTTTGGGTTGGAGGGCGCCCACAGCCGTCATCGGAGCTTGCACGCGGAGGGAGAGTCGACGGGCGCAGAAATTCTGCGAACCCTGCACGCCAAGGCGGGAACGCTCAAGCACATTTCGTTTGCGCCGTTTGCTTTTGCCACCAGCCTGCTGATCGATAACGGGCACGTTACTGGGGTCTCGTTGATCGATGAGAAAGGAGTTCCGCACGAGATTGCATGCTCCGCCGTTTTGCTGGCGACCGGTGGGTTGGGCCAGGTGTATCGTCACACGACGAACTCCGAGGCGGCTACCGCGGACGGAATCGCGATGGCTTACCGCGCCGGAGCAGAAATCGGCGATCTTGAGTTCGTCCAGTTCCATCCAACGGCCCTGTACATGAAAAAGGTGCCGCCGTTCCTGCTGCCGGATGCATTACGGATCGAGGGCGCGCATCTGCGCAACTTTGAAATGAACCGCTTCATGGGGAAGTACCACCCCCTGGGAGAACAGGCTCCGCGTGATCTTGTGGCACGAGCCATCGTGCATGAGATGGAAGTAAGCCGCGCGAAAGATCCTTTCGTTTACCTCGATCTGACGCACCTCAACGCTACGAAAGTGCAGAAGCGCTTCCCGCGCGTTTACGCGACGTGCATGCGGCATAACATCGACATTACTGAGGACATGGTTCCGGTGCGTCCCGCGGCGCATTGCGCGATCGGCGGCGTGCGTACGAATCTCGACGGCAAGACCAATGTGGCTGGCCTCTACGCGGCAGGCGAAGTGGCGGCAACCGGTGTGCACGGCGCAAACCGCTTGCCCAGTAATTCCCTGCTGGAAGGATTGGTCTACGGCGAGCGTGCCGGGAAGGCGATACGCGAAGAAGCCAAGCCAGGGGCTCGTCCGGGCACGCAACCGAAAGCCGCGTATTCGAACGGACCGGTGGACGCCGGCGTCGAAGAACTGATCACGCAGGTCCAGACGCTGATGGAAACTGAAGTCGGCATCGTGCGCACGCGGATGGGAATGCAGAAAGCGGTCAAGAGTCTGGAGGAGATTGCTCCAAGAGTGGCGCACGCGAAGACTCGGCGAGTGCACGAGGCCTCAAACTTGCACTTGGTCGGATTGATGACTGCTCGTTCCGCTCTGGCGCGCGAGGAGAGCCGGGGGGCGCAGTATCGCATGGACTATCCGGATCACGACGACAAGAAGTTTCTGAAACACTCCGTTGTTCGAGGCGAGAAGGTGGTCTTCGTTGCCTAGCGACGTTGGCTTAGGAACATGGAAAGATTCTAGCGGTTGCTGGCTTTAGGAAAAACTGCCGAGATCGCAACCGAGATCAGGATGATTCCGCCCACCACCCCCAGCGTCACGGGGATGGAAACGCGGAAATACTCGGCGACAATCATCTTCAATCCAACCAGGATTAGAACCACCGCCAGCCCATAGTGCAGGAAGCGAAAAACCTTCATCAGCCGCGAAACGGCAAAATACAGAGAACGAAGCCCGAGAATCGCAAACACGTTTGAGGTATAGACAACGAACGCATTCAGCGTGATGGCGAGGATGGCGGGAATCGAATCGACCGCAAAAAGAATGTCGGTCGTCTCGATGACCAGAAGCACAGCCAGCAACGGCGTCACATACAGGCGCAAGTCTTCTCGGGTTGCGGATGAAGAATCGCTCTCCCTGGTAATCGGAGGTGACGGGATCAAGCGGCGCAGCGCCTTCACCACAGGATTGGCGGAAGGATCGATGCGGTGATCGCCCATCACGCAGACGCGAATGCCGCTGTAGATCAGCAGGCTGCCGAAGATGTAGAGCACCCAATGAAAGCGCGAGATCAGGCCGACTCCTGTCGCCGATAAAAATGCCGCGCATGACCAGCGCGCCAATCACGCCCCAGAACAGGACGCGATGCTGCTGCTGCGTCCGGAACCGCGAAATAGTTGAAGATCAGGAGAAAGACGAACAGGTTATCGACGCTGAGCGAAAGCTCGAGAACATATCCGGTAACAAACTCCAGCGCGGCCTGATGACCTTGCCAGAAATACAGAAGGACCGTGAAGCGCCGCAGCCAACGCCACGTACATCGGCGCTCCAACCCAGCGATTCACGAAAGCTGACGACATGGCCGGGGCGGTGAAAGACGCGAAGGTCCAGCGCCAGCATGCCAAGCGCGAAAAGGTTGAAAAGAATCCAGAAATAGAACAATGGAGTTCCTGGCGGCGTTTAAGCAATTGTTGATTGTTGATCGTTGATTGCTGATTGTTTGATTGTGATTGGAACCCGGAGCGGGTTGCATCCATGGATCAATCAAGAATCAGAAATCAACAATCAACAATCGTTAATCATTTCTGCCTGCCCCGCTGGCCGCTGGCCCAATCGTCCCAAATGCCGAAGGCCTTCAGCATCTCGACGCTGTTCGTTTCGCGCATGGTCTGTTCAATCTGATCGTGGGTGAGACGCGGCCCGATGATCTGCGGGAGATCGGCCAGTTCAATGCTCAGGGCGGCGGCTTCCGCCACATGTTTCTTCAGTTGGGCGAAATCTACTTTGTCGTAAGTGTCGGAGACAGCATGATAGTTCTCGAGATAGTTCGCCTCTTCCTGGTCGGCCACGAAGGTGGGCACGCCCTCCAGCATGAAGTCGAAGTGGTCAGTGCCCCATTCCATGTCGGTCTTCACCTCTTTCACGCCGAATTGCGCGAGCGGTGCGATCAGATCCTTTGCCGTATAAAGAATGTCTTTGCGGCCGCCGATCGGAAAACGCAGTGGTCTTGCCGGTGCCCGAGTCGTAAATGATGACGCCTGCGGCCTTGTCGAGTTCGGCACGATGGCTGAAGGCATAGGCGCGGGAGCCGATGAGTCCCTGCTCTTCCCCGGAGAACAGGATGAAGCGAATCGTACGCCGCGGCTTCACTCCAGAGGCTTTGATCGCACGCAGAGCATCGACGACGAGCGCGGCATTGCAGCCATTATCCAGCGCGCCCGTGCCCAGTTCCCACGAATCGAGGTGCGCGCCCAGGATCACGAATTCGTCCGGCTTCTCGCTGCCTCGAAGCTCTGCGATTACGTTGGCGGCCTTGATCGGACCGCCAATCTGGTTGGGAATCGAAAGATCGGCCCACACTAAGTTTCCGGAAGCCAGCAGGCGGGCGATGCGCTCGCCATCTTCCCGAGCGACCAAGACCATGGGCAGCTTGTCAATTTCTCCGAAACCAGCATTCGTGTGCCGGTAGAGGATGTCGTGCTCGCGCGTCGCCATGAAAGCTATAGCCTTGGCTTTGCCTTTCACCGCGAGATCGATGACCGGCGGAGCCTTGGAGTATTCGGCGAACAGGTCGTCCCATGTTTTGAGCACGACCGTGTGGACCAGAACGATCTTGCCGGAAATGTCGCCGGCCTTCTGTGAAGTCTGCGGCCGTGCCTTCTCCCACATCGACAATCGGAACGTGTTTCACCGGAGCCAGCGCCGGCGCCCATGCGATCGACACCGCGCGAACGCGGAACGGGGAGAGCACCGTTCCCCCGCCCACTTTCGTCGGATCAACCTGGTAGGCCGTGGTCGCAGTCATTTCGGTGTCGCCTTCGGCCCAGGACGCCTGAATCGTGAATCCCTCGGTATGAACGCTGTCCGCGCCAGCAGCTGTAAAAGCTTGCATTCCCCACATGACAGCGTGCTGCATGGCCGGCGTACCCGGGACGCGGCCGCCGATTTCGTCCGTCAAGCGACGGAGATTCGTTTCCAGCGGCGAGGTTTGAAGCGACGCTTGAATCACTTGATTGGCTTCGTTGGTCTCAGCAGGAGGATTTGCAGCAAAACAGGGGACGCTGAAGGCGCAGGCCAACAACAGGGTCTTCACAGTTCTCATAGGTGGGTGCATTAGAAATGAAATTCTGGAAAAGCGCAAAATGAGACTGGCGCGCAAGCGATCAAGAAGAAGACTTAAGAGCTTTCACCACCGAGGACACAGGGGACACAGAGGTATCACTTCGGCGGTAGCGGGTCCATTCGATCGAGGATGCGCACGGTTTCCAGAATCACGCTGCCGACGATCTGCAGACTCTGCGGGCTGAGTTTGTCGACCGTGTCTTGCGGCGTGTGCCAGAAAACATTGTTGTAGCCGTAGGAGAAGTCGATCAGATCGGCACTGGGCACGCCTCTCTTCACGAACGGTAAATGATCGTCGCTGACCTGGTTGTTGCGAGCGTAAAAATGCGACTGGTAGCCCAGGCGTTTTGCGGCCTCGCCGACAACGTCTTCCAGCCATGGCGTGGAGTTCTGATCGCGGTCGATGTTGAGATCAGCGTCGCCGATCATATCGGCCAGGATGAAGGCCTTGATTTTCTTCAGCGTGCCATCGGCCTCCCATTTTTCCGCCACGTGGCGAATGCCATACAAGCTGTCGGCATCGCTCCAATCTTTGACCGCTTCTTCGGCGTCATCCCAAACCAGCCAAATGCTGTAACCGTCGCGCGTCTTGCCGCGCAGCTGGTTGGCCAGTTCGAGCAACAGCGCGCTGGACGACGCGCCATCATTGGCCCCAACGTAGGAAGTATCCCGCAGCGGATAGTTCGTATCGTAATGACTCGCGATGACGATGATCCCATTTTTCGTTCCCGGAAATTTGGCGATGATGTTGTGCACGGGAAACTTGCCCGCAGGCGTATCGGCGATGAACGTATCGTCCTCGACCTGGTCCCCTTTCAGCCGAGAGGCGAGGTACTCTTCGACTTTCTTATGATTGGCGCTGCCGATCGGGCGCGGTCCGAACTTCACGATGTCCTTCGTATATTGCATAGCGCGGTCGGCGTCGATCGTGGGCGGAGGACCGCTGTCAGGTGGAAGCGTCAGGGTCGGGGCGGAAGTGTCGGCCACTGCCGCAACCTTAGGAGTCTGGGCTGGAGCAGTTTCCTTGTCGCGGTCACAGGCCAGCATCGTCACCATGCAGGCGATCAGGATCCACCGCATCGACTTCGATCCGCTCATTGCGCCTGCTTCGCTTTCCGCGCTGCGCGCTGCTTGGGATGCACCGCCCAGGAGACGCCGATACTCAGGGCATACAAAGCGAGCATGGGCGCCGCGAAAATGCACATATTCACGACATCCGGAGTGGGCGTGACGATGGCGGCGATGATGAAGATCACCAAAATCGCGTAGCGGAAATTCTTCCACATGAAGCTCGGGCTCACGATGCCCATCAGCGACAGAAAAAATACCAGGATCGGCAACTCGAAGATCAATCCCATCCCCAGCACAATGCTCAGAAACAGCGACGTATACTCGCCGATCGTGATCATCGGCTGAAACTGCTTGCTGAAATCAATCAAGAAGTTCAGGGCTCGCGGGTAGGCGATCCTGTAGCCGAAGTATCCTCCGGCCGAGAAAAGCGTGATAGTCGACACCATGAAAGGCACGACGTAGCGCTTCTCGTTGCGATAAAGCCCCGGCGAGATGAACATCCACACCTGGTAAAGCACGAACGGCGAAGTGAGAAACAGGCCCGCCAATGCCGCAATCTTCAAGTAAAGATTAAAGGGCTCGGTAGGATTCAGGTAGACGAGTTTCTCGGGCAAGCCATTGGCCCTGAGCGCGTCCACAATGGGGCGCTGCATGATGCCATAAATGCGCTCGCGGTATCCCCAACACGCGCCAAACCCAATGGCCACCGCGATGATGGAATAGACAACCCGTTTCCGCAATTCCTCGAGGTGATCGAGGAATCCCATGGTTGGCATGGGTTCTTTTTCAGTTTCGCCGCTGCTTGCCGCGGCTGCGAATTCAGACATGCGATTCCTGCGAGGTGGGAGAAACACTAGAATCCGTAGTAGAGACCGCCTGAGAAGCGACTGCGGAGGGCTCGGTTGAGCTTGCCCCGTGGGTGGCAAACAGCGGCTCGTCATCGGAAGCGGAGGGAAGTGCCGGATGTTCTGCGGGCGTTGCTTCTGCCGCGCGAACTTCGCTCGGTGCTGTATTCAGGCTGCGGCTGGTTACGCCTTCCGGAGGCGCGCTGGGCGGAAGGATCGTTTGCTTCTGCTCCACTTCCAAATGAGCGATTTCCTGCTCGATCTGCGCCTTGAACTCGTTGGAGGCGCGCTTGAATTCGTTCATGTATTTCCCGACCTGGCGTGCGATCTCTGGCAACTTCTTGGGCCCGAAGATGATGAGGGCCAAAAAGAATAAGAAGATCGTCTCGGAAAAGCTCATGCGGTTCATCATACTGCCGGAGCCGGAAAAGCGGCAATCATTGCGAGACAGCGCGGTGACAACTCGCTCAGGCCGTGGAGAGCTTCCGGCAGTGGCTCGCAGTGCCCGCCCGCGGCAATGATGTACCGACTCCACAAGCGTCCGGGCTCACTTTGCCGAGAGCGGGCGGAAGAGTTTACCCAGTTCCTCTCCCGTCTCAAGCAAACGCAGAGGAATCTTGCCGCTAAACCCCAGCCGGTATTCAGAGTTGCCAACTTGAGCGAACGATGAGCTTTGGCACGACGCATGCACCATCGCTTAGGACGTTCACGACACTCGCACTTAACGTTAGCGGCAAGAAGTGTCGATGACGAGGCGGGCGAATCGTTCGCCGAAAGGAAAACTAATGTCCGTAGCAGGGATTTGCAGCACGCTTTTTGCTTCCAGCAATCCGACCATACAGAACAACATGAAGCAGTTCAGCCAGGAGTTTCAGCAATTGGGCGAGGATCTGAAGTCGGGCAATATGTCGGCGGCGCAATCCGATTTCGTGACGCTGCAGCAAACGGGGCCCCAGGGTCTTTCTGATCCTACGATCCAAAGCAGCAATCCTCTGTCGCAGGCTTTCAGCCAGCTTTCGCAGGACCTGTCGTCCGGAAACGTTTCAGGCGCGCAGCAGGACTACACCAAAATTCAGCAGGCCTTCCAGAATCAGCCTGCGCGAACCGAAGGCCACCGTGGCCATCATCATGGCGGCAACGGCGGAGAGAACGCGATGAGCCAGTTGATGGATCAGCTGGGCCAGGCATTGCAATCCGGCGATTTGTCGACTGCTCAGACGGATTACAACACGCTGCTGCAGGACTTCCAACAGGCCAATCAGAGCGCGGAGCCAGTCGCCGCATCGACGTCGCCGACGGTTGCAAATGGTCTCTCGCTCAGCGCGTAGCTCGACGGCGAGAGTCTGGAGTCAGAAATCTGGCGCAGGTTATGATGTTGCGGCTATGCAATTCTGGTTTGCGCGCGGCAGCGAAGTCTCGATCCGCGAACAACTGGTGACGCAGGTCGTCCTGGAAATCTTGAGTGACGACCTGGCAGCGGGCGAGCGACTGCCCAGCACACCCGATCTCGCACGGCGCTTTCATTTGCATGCCAATACGATCAGCGCCGGATACCTCCAGCTCGAACGCGACCGCTGGGTCGAGTTCCGTCGCGGCAGCGGAGTCTACCTTCAGAGCGAAAACTGGGAGTGATCCTGCCAGCACTGCGCACCCGCCTGTCCGGTTCCTGGAAAAGCCACATTTCCACCCAGATCAGGAACCCCGGCGGTCTCCCGGCGCATCTCATAACTAGCCTCAGCGTAGCTCGGTTACCATGGTGACGATAACGGGTCCGGGGCAGTCTAAGCTAGTGATATACTGTTTGAATTCAGCACAGTAGCTGGGGTGAAAGTCGCCCTCAACGAAGGAAATCTCAAGATGGCCCGTAGTTCACGCCGTTCACTCTTCCTGGTAGTTTTTTTTCTGCTTGCTTGCGGCTTTCTGGGCATTCTGTTTGCCCAGCGTTCCGGCCAGCAGTCGGGGCTGGGCTCCGACTCTGACGTCAAGGACAGCCTCAAGCAATTTACCGATGTCTACGCTACCGTCGAAGAGAATTACGCCGAGCCGGTGAATGCGGACAAGGCCATCTATAACGGGGCGATCCCCGGCATGCTGCACGCGCTCGATCCGCATTCCAATTTCTTTGATCCCAAGTCGTACGCGCTCATGCGCGAAGACCAGCGCGGCAAGTACTATGGCGTGGGCATGACTGTCGGCCCGCGCAACAATAAAGTGATCGTGATCTATCCCTTCACCGGCACGCCCGCCTACAAGGCTGGCATTCATCCTGGGGACGTCATCATCGCCGTCGACGGCAAGTCGACCGAGAACATGAGCACCACCGACGTCGCCGACCTGCTAAAGGGCCCCAAAGGCACGACCGTGCACATCAGTATCGCCCGCGACGGCGTGGAAAAGCCGATGGAGTTCACGCTGATCCGCGACGAAATTCCGCGCTACAGCGTCGACGTCCATTTCCTGATCAGGCCCGGCATCGGATACATGCACGTCAACGGCTTCAATGAGACGACCGAGCATGAAGTTTCCGATGCACTCGATTCTTTCGGCGACCTCAAGGGATTGATTCTTGACCTGCGCGGGAACCCCGGCGGCCTGCTCAGCGAAGGTGTCGGCGTCGCTGACAAGTTTCTGAAGAAGGGTCAGCTGATCGTCTCTCACCATGGCCGCGCGTCTGCCGAGAAGCGTTACATCGCGCAGCACGGCAATGGCGGCAAAGATTATCCAATCGTTGTGCTGGTGAACCGGCTCACCGCGTCGGCGGCGGAAATTGTTTCTGGCGCGATCCAGGATCACGACCGCGGATTGATCGCGGGCGAAGTGACCTTTGGGAAAGGTCTGGTGCAGACGGTCTATCCGCTGTCGGAGAATACCGGGCTTGCCTTGACCACGGCTCATTACTACACCCCGAGCGGACGGCTGATCCAGCGCGATTACAGCAACATTTCGCTCTACGACTACTACTACAACCGCGAGGGCGCCGACAGCACCAACACGGCAAACCGCGAAGTGAAGCTTACCGACAGCGGTCGAACGGTTTACGGCGGCGGCGGCATCACCCCTGACGTCAACATTCCTCCCGTCAAGAGCAATCATTTCCAGGACACGCTCTTGCAGCACTATGCGTTCTTCAATTTCGCCAAGCGCTACGTGGTCAGCCATCATCCGACGAAGAACTTCGAGGTGGATGACGCGACCATGCAGGAATTTCGCAAATCGCTCGACGAGGCCAGCATTCCTTACACGCAGGCCGACCTGCTCGACAATAATGACTGGATCCGCTCCAGCATCAAGTCGGAGATCTTTGTCGATGCCTTCGGGCAGGACGAGGGCATGAAGGTTCGCGCCGAATCCGATCCGGAAGTGGTCAAGGCTCTGGAGCTTCTGCCGCAGGCGAAGGCTCTGGCCGACAATGCCAAGAGAATTGTCGCCGAGCACAACGCGGCTCCGGCGTTCCCCCGGCAATAATGCAACCGTTTCCCGACAGGCCCGGACACGTTCCGGGCCTTTTGTTTTCATGGCGCGGGCCGCGCTCGGTGATGGAATGAGGCCAAATTCGGGTATCGTCGCTCCCATTGACTTGGCCTTCCTGCTATGTGAGAATCCGCCCAAGAGGCCGCTTTTGCGGGGGCAATGGCGGCAGGAGCCGGCTGTCCCTCCGCGCTGGCATGTTCTGAACTGGCGTGTTCTGAATCGTCACACAATGGATCTTTTTCAATATCATGGAACCGGCGCGGGACCGTGGCGCGCCAGTCGAGCTGGGCTGAGGCTCGTTTGAAACCGCTCATTCTGGCTGGAGCGGTTCTGTTGGCGTTGATTGCGGGATGGACTGACCTGCGGAGCCGGCGCATCCCGAACTGGCTGACAGTACCGGGATTGGTGGTCGGGGTCATTGCGAATACGGTCCTCGGCGGATGGAGTGGACTGAAGACTTCCCTGCTGGGGGCGGTGGTCGGGTTGGCATTGCTGCTGCCGTTCGTGCTGTTGCGCAGCCTGGGTGCGGGCGACTGGAAATTGGCAGGAGCCTTGGGAGCGTTTGCGGGCCCGAGCACGCTGGTGGATTTCCTGCTGGGATCCATCTTTGTCGCGGGCCTGATGGCGGTGGCTTTGATCATTTACAAAGGACGCGTGCGCCAGACCATCCGCAACATCGGACACATTCTGGTGTCGCTGGTGACGTTCCGGCTGCCGGGATCGAGGGTCTCGCTCGACAACCCCGATTCCCTGAAGGTTCCGTACGGCGTGGCGCTGGCCGTGACCGTGCTGTTGTACGGCGTAGCTCGCGTGTGGGGAGTGGCTGTATGACGAATTTTGCGCGCAAAACATTTCTCAGACTGCTCGCCGAAACCCGCGGCGCAGAAATTGCCGAAGCGGCTGCGGTGCTGCCTTTGATGTTCATGATGCTGCTAGGGATTTTCTGGTTCGGGCAAGCCTTCAGCATCTACGGCGCCATTACCCGCGCCGCCCAGGAAGGCGCCAGGGCCGGAGCTCTGCCTTATTGTGCAACTTGCTCTTCGACAAACTCGCTCACGCAGTTTGCAACCAACGCTGTCACTGCCACAAACGCCGCTTTGACCTCGTCCAAACTCAATCCGGCGCTGGCACAGTATCCTTCCACCCCCCCCGTCTTTAACTCCTGCGTCAGCACGGGCGGTGGTCCGCCCGCCTGTGCGAATGCAAGTAGCAATATCTGCGTTCAGGCGCCAGTTCAATTGACGACGCCCAGTTCGACGTCGACGGCCATCTGCGGCATGTCGGTGACTTTTCAGTATCCGTTTCAGTTTTGGCTTCCTTTCACTTCCCTGAACCAGCAGAGGATCTGGCTCCCAGCGGCGGCTCGAGTTCGCATGGAGGCTCATTGATTCGTTGGCGTCATCTCGGGAGTTGCATCGGCGGAGTCGGCCAGTTCGGATGGCACGGCGAACAAGCCGCCCAACTTGCCGAGTTCGCTGTCGCCCTACCCTTGCTGGTGGTATTTGTGGTGGGCATCTTTGACTTCAGCAACGCCTTCACGTTCAAACAGAAGCTCACGAACATAGCGCGCGATGCCGCCCGCGTAGCCGCGGCCGACCCTGCCAACGATTTAGCATCGCAATCGACCCCAACTTCGGTCGTAGACGCCTTTCAGGTTATCGACAATTATCTGATCGCCAATAAGATCAGCGACTGCGGTATCACGCTGAGCAATACGCCAGCTATCCTGAGTTGGACGTCGACGTCGCCCAGCGGAGGTGGATGTCCGGCACCGGGCCTAACCATCATCATCAACCGGGGGTATTATTTCCCTGCAGCCTTAGCAACGCAGCCCGCGAATGTAAATTGTCAGTCCCAACCCCTTGGAGGAGGAGCTCAAGTCGCCGTTGTTGCCACCTGTGTCAGCATCCAGTATGCCTACCCCTGGCGATTCGGGAATGTCGCGAGCCTTTTGGGCGCGTCCACGTTTCTGCCCACCACGATCACCGCCACATCCGTAGCGATGAACGAGAACTGAACACTCATGAAACCGCTTGCTTTCCGAAGATTCAACCAGACATGCCAGTCCGATCGGCGGGAGCACGGCGTAACCATGGTGCTGGTTGCGATCGCTATGGTCGCCATCATCGCGATGGCTGCACTCTCGATTGATGTCATCACGCTCTATCTGGCAAGGGAAGAGGCACAGCGCTCTGCTGATGCAGCCGCCCTAGCGGCCGCCCGAGTAATCTCGATTTCAGGAATGACCGGTGATCCCGCCAATACTGCGACGTGGCAGGCAATTTGCGGTGGACCGACCAGTCCTGCGTCTCAAACCGCTGCGGCAGTCGCAACCGAGAGTGGCGTCGGAAGCTCTGTTGCGGGGGTAACCGTAATGTATTCGGCCGGGGGAGGCACTGCATCCGACTGCTCGACCGTTACCTCCGGAGCCTTCGGCGTCAACCCGATGGTCACCGTACAAGTCACGCGGTCGAACCTGCCAACTTTTTTCTCGCGCATCTGGGGGAATACGGGAAACAGCGTAAGCGCGACGGCTGCGGCAGAGGCGTTTAATCCTTCTGCGTCCGACATCAACACAAATGGAGGAACATCTGGCGCTGTCACACCGGTTCAGCCAAGCTGTGTGAAACCTTGGGTAATACCGAATCTAGACCCCGGTAATCCCGCGGCATGCACGGGGACCACATGCGGCAAGTTCGTCTCCCTTGCCGACGGCTCTATTCAGAACCCCGGCGTTTCGACTGCCACCACTCCCGCCGGAGTGATTGGCGAAAATTTTAATTTGTTTGCAGACTGTGCCGCCGGGGGGTCTTGTTCGCTGCTCGACGCTTCCCCGACGGTTGACTCTACAAAAGTCGGATCAATCCCTACTCCACCTCAAAGCTTGGAATACCTCCCGGGTTCGGCTCAGAATCCCTCCGTCGCGGTCCCCTCTTGTGCGGCCGGAACTGGCGCGAATCCAGACTACGTGCTGGCTGTGGCGGGATGCGACCAAAGCACCGTCTATCAGTGTGGACTTCAAACCTCCATTGCAAACCCTGCCAATTCGGTCGACCTCTCCGAGAATCCGGGAGGACCTGCAGGCGACACCGCGACCGGGATTGCGTGTCTGATCAATCAGTCGTCGCAAGGCTCTGTAACCGGGCAGGACACGCTGAACACGAGCTCGTACCCCTACCAAATCATGGCCGGGACCGCCAACCCCAATGTTGCCGTGAGAGGGAACGTTGTTACCAGTAGCAACTCGATCGTGTCTCTGCCGATCTATGACAACACAACAGTTAGCATCGGTTCTACGGGCACGACCTCGGTAATGATTGTCGGATTTCTACAGGTTTTCGTAAATCAAATAAATTCAGACGGAAGTCTCAACGTCACCGTCCTCAATGTAGCAGGTTGTGGCAACAACGCTTCTAACAGAGCCGTTACCGGATCTTCACCAGTACCGATCCGGATAGTCACGCCTCAGTAGAGGCACGAAGTCCGAAATTTCCCCGGATCGCGACGCTCTCAACAAAAGGAATTACTGGTTCGGATTCTTCTCGTCCCCGGGGGCCCTTGGGTCCGGCGGGGGAACCTCGGCGGGCGCGGGGCCGCGGTTGCCCGGTTGCAGATTCATGGTGGCGGGTTCATTGTTTTCCGGTTCGTCGCTCTGCATAGGAGCCAGCGGAGGCGATGAATAGCCGCCTTCGGGGCGCGCGCTGAGGATTACGCGATCCAGCCGCGTCGGATCATCCACCGCATTCATAATCAGAAAATTAAATTTCGAACCGTTCAGCAGCCGCGCCAGAACTTCGGGCGCGGGACCGGGCGCAATGTCGGCCACGACCCTTTCCTGCTCGGCTCCGGCGGCAATCGAAACCTCGGCCCCAGTGCGTTGCTGGACCGCCAATAAAATCTCAGACAACGTCGCTTTGTTGGCCTTGATCCCCAATAGTCCATCGCGATACGTCACATCCAGCACCGGTTCGGCAACCGGCACGACGCTGACAGTCTCCTCGCGCGTCGGGTAGTTCGCAACCACGAGGCTAGGATGCGGCGCTGGGTGCAACGCAGAATCGCTGGCCCGAGCGGAAGCGCCATCGCCGCCGCCCATCACCTTAATAATCACCGTGCGCCCGTTGGGAAAAACCTGATACGACTGCGCGGTTTTCAAGTCGAGCACGACGCGCGTAATCGGAGGCTTCGCCTGAAACAGCCCGATGCGCAAGTCCTTCACTTCTCCGCGATCCACTGATTGACTGCGCAACTGGCTGCCGGGAACGGCATTGGGAAAATCGATCACCAGGCGATCCGGACGGCTCAGAACCTGCGTCTGAGGAACGATCCGGTCGCTGGCTTCTACCTCAATCTCGACCGCGTCTTTGCTGCCGAGCACCTTCACCGCGCGAACCGAGGTTTGCGCCGCCAGCGATGCCGCACTCACGAACACACAAAGACCGGCCAGCGTGAGCCGGCTCAAAATGATTCGCGAACAATTTGGCATGAAAGCCTGCGCCTGGGCGGTCGTCCCGGGTTTAGATCGGTCTATCGCGATTGTAGCAGCGATTACTGCGGGTCGGGCTTACGTTGGTCTTAGAACCAGAGGCCCGGGCTAAACGTCAGGGTTTTCAGAGTGTCTCCTCGGTTGTTCTGAGACGCGTTCGAAGATGTGAATTGTTCTCTAGTGGGTGATCGTTGACGTCATCCGTTTCGAAGAACTGCGCGTTCTCGACCGGCAATGCGATCGGTAATCTCCCCCCGGGGCCCTTGAGAGCTGCGCGGAGCACCGCCGGCTTCGACCCAATACCTAAGTTCGAGAATCTCCACGGCGTCGGGGAATCGATTGGGTGCCGACCTGCAAATGCCAAGATCGGAACGGGCGTTTGCGTTCGCGATTAAGAAGTCTCTAACGCGGAAGCGTGAGTTCACGTTATCTAAGAGTTGAGTCGATAGGTACCGTGTACAGCTCGATGCTCACCTGACCGCTCATGCTCACATCTGTTCCCAGGAGCTTCTCCTGCCGATAACACTGGCAAAAACCGAGACGCGGTGCGTCTTGCGGCTTGCGGGCGAGATCGACATCTCGAGTTCTGAAGAACTCAGAGCAATGCTCACCGAAGCGAACTCGTCAGGAAAAGAGCTCGCGATCGAGATGGAAGCCGCCACCGACCTCGACATTACGGCCGTGCAGTTGCTGTGGTCCGCTGCCCACGAGGCCGCGAAAGCAGGCAAGTCAGTCTTCGCCTTACACGTTTCGGAGAGCGTCCGGTGCGCAGTGCATGACATGGGTTTGGAGGACTTTCCAGTACCCGTGGCCCCGCCAGCCCCCGAGAGTTCGATGCCCGTCTCCAACCAGAGCTCCGATGATCGATAAATACAAACAGGCCTTTCAAGAGGAAGCCCGCGAGATCGTTCTGGAACCGCGTCCCACCAGTTCGGCGTCCTCGCGCCGCTCGTTCAGTTCGAGCAGCGCCGATTCACGCTCAAGGCGCTGGAATACGGCGCAGTCGGCATCATCACCAAGCCCCGGGTGGGCAGCAAACAATTTCTGGAGGAGTCGCAGGTCATACTCTGCCAGGCGGTCAAGGGGGCAGCGGCGGCGCGCCTGCGTCCCCACTCCAGCCACGTTGTCGAGCCCAAACTGACCGCAGATTCAATTCTGTCCCGCGCCACCGGCGCCATGATCGCAACCACCGAAAAGATCGTGGCTATCGGAGCGTCCACGGGCGGCACCGAAGCTCTCAAGGTTCGCTGGAGGCGCTACCCCCCGACGCTCCTGGCATCGTGATCGTGCAGCACATGCCCGAGATGTTTACGCGGGCTTTCGCCAAGCGTCTCGACAGCCTGTGCGAAATTTCCGTCAAGGAAGCGGAAGCGAACGACACGGTTTTGCGCGGACGCGCCCTGATCGCTCCTGGCAACCATCACATGCTGCTCAAGCACAGTGGCGCCCGCTACTACGTCGACATCAAAGATGGCCCGCTGGTATCACGGCATCGTCCTTCGGTCGATGTCCTGTTTCGGTCGGCGGCACGCTATGCGGGACAAAACGCAGTCGGGGTGATCATGACCGGAATGGGGGACGATGGCGCCAACGGCATGCTGGAAATGAAAGAAGCTGGAGCTGTCACCATCGCACAGGACGAAGAGACGTGCGTGGTGTTTGGGATGCCCAATGAGGCCATCAAACGGAACGCAGTCGATCGCGTTCTTCCCCTGCCCTCGATCGCGAAGGCGGTTCTCGCGCATGCCAACTGAAGAGGACAATGACGAATGACGGCAGCAGCACCAGCGAGGATCGGCCCTGATCGTAAGGATGGTTTTCTTGCGGTGGTCGTTGGCGCGCGGTCGCGGGGGTCTGGCGCGTTCGAGCGAGATCGAGGTTCATGCCGTCGCGCACGCCTTCAAAATCCTTGCCCTTTCAGGCAGATACGGTGCTGCAGCAAGCAGCCGCAATTGTCTCCATGGTTGAAAAGGAGAGCATGGGAACGGTTTTGTCCGGTGTCCAGTCACTCTGTCGGACGGTCAAAGATTTGCTCGGGCGCCGGCTGGAGGCTGCCGCCGGCATTCTGGACACGCTCCAGGAGCAGGAGAAGTTGCTGGCGCATTTGACTCTTGGCACCCAGGGCCAGGAAGCCATCGCCCGTCATCTCCGGGCGCTGAGCCTGCTGACCAACGTTGAGGTCGCGCACCTCGGCAACGGCGGGGGAAATTTCCAGCTTCTGGCGCGCGAATTGTCCGCATTCTCCAAGTCCCTGGCGGGGCAGACCCTGGAACTGGCGCGCGACACCGAACTGGGCAAGCAATCGATTTCTGAAGCCAGAAAGGACCTGGCCGCCAGCCTGCCCCAATTGCGTCATGAAATGACTCTCATGGACGCCGATATCGCCAAGACCTTGCAGGTTATCGACGCCGGTCTGAGCCAGCAAACCAGCATCCCGGAACAGTTTCGGCGATGTGCGGTCGGTACCTCCAGGCAGATCGCAGGCGTCGTCGCCGCGATCCAGGCGTACGACATCACTCGCCAGCAGATCGAGCACGTGCAGCAGGCGCTTCAGTTGATTGCCACGAGAATCACACCGTCCAGCGCCTCTTCGGACGAAGATCTTGCTGCGGCCTATACGGGTTTGCAGATCCAGATCTACCAGCTGAAAACCATTCAGCAAACCGTGGACTGCTGGACGAAACAGGTTCGCAGTTGCATGGATGGAATTCAGCAGCTGAGTGCTTCGGACGTCGTTGAGATCGGGCCTACCGTCCTCCGCCAAGGACAGGAGTTGTCCTCCGAACTGGCGCACATTGAACAATTGCAGCAAAAAAGCCAGGAGTATAGCGGGGGCATGCAGAGCACGCTGGGCGGGCTCTCCAGCCTAGTGGAACTGGTCAATGCGCATCTCAAACGTTCCCAGCCGATTCGCGACCGCCTGCAAATTCTGATGTTCAATTCCCTGATCGAGGCCCAGCGCCTTGGAGAACGGGGTGCCGTCGTCTCGGCCATCGCCAGCCTGATCAAAGAAGTATCCGCCGAGTGGAACGCGATTGCGAGCCGGTCCCGGCTCGGGCTCAATGAGATTCTCACACGGGTCCGGCGGACCTCCGCGCTGATGGAAGTGTTCTCCGAGGCCAGTTGCCAGAAATTGCGCGAAGAGCAGGCCCGGACCGCCGCGGTGTTGACCAGCGTGCGATCCGCGGCTGCGTTCGTGGCCAAAGAAGCCGCGCAAATGCAGGCTCTCACCGAGGACATGCACGCCCATCTTGGCGCCGTCGCCGATACCGGAACCCGGCTTGAAGTCTGCTTCCGCCGGTTGCACCCGGCGCTGGAACGAATCGAGGGCTTCGCTCGCGAATTGGAGACTAGCGACCCTGAGATTGCCGATCGATGCGATGCCGGTGAAATCGAGCAGTGGCTCTCTGGTTTGTACACGACGGAAATTGAGCGCAATGTCATGAGCGCTGCGCTTCATGGCACCGCTCTCCCGGCGCCGCAGGAGTCGTTCGCCAGCAATGCCGTCGAGCTGTTTTGAGGGAAGGAACGAAGGAAGATTTGCCAACAGAGTTGCGAACCGCGTCCCGCGCGATTTTTTCCTGGGGAGGAGGATGCGCTGAAGAAAATCCTGGCAGTCGATGATTCTGCCAGCATTCGTCAGATGGTCGGCTTCACGTTACGTGCTGCCGGCTATGAAGTGGTAGACGCCGTCGACGGCAAGGACGGACTGGCTAAAGCGGGACGGGACAAGTTCGACCTGATCATTACCGACCTGAACATGCCCAACCTTGACGGCATCGGACTGATCACCGCCGCGCGCAAGCTGCTCGGATACGCCTTTATTCCTATCCTTATGTTGACCACTGAATCGCAGGCGGAAAGGAAAGATGCGGGACGCAAGGCCGGGGCTACCGGCTGGATCGTGAAAGCATTCAACGCCGATCAACTGGCCGCAGTCCTGCAGAAGCTTCTTAAGTGACACGAAGATGAGCGGTGAAGAGCAAAACGCCGAATCCATCGCGAGCGAGAACCGCACGCAGCCGGCCCCGATGGCATGACCCTTGTCCGCAGAGGCGCCGCAGACACCGAACATGGCATGGCTCCGGGGCTGCCTGCACAATCCAATCTCGCCCTGCTCGCCACTGCGATCGAACAGGCCGGCGAAGCCATCGTGATCACCGACTCCTCTGCCCGGATTCGCTATGTCAATCCCGCCTTTACTCGCATGACCGGTTACGGCGCGGCCGAAGCGATCGGCCGGAGCGCAAACATCCTGAAGTCCGGCCGGCAGGCACCGGAATACTATCGGGATCTTTGGAACACAGTGACCTCCGGGCACGACTGGCGCGGCGAACTCATCAACCGCAGGAAAGATGGCACTCTCTATGCGGAGGAGATGACCATCACGCCGGTGCGCGATCTCGAGGATCGCATCAGCCATTTCATCGCCATCAAACAGGACATCACCGAACGACGTGCTGTCGAGGAAGCGCGCCGAACCTCCGAAGAGCAGTACCGCCTGCTATTCGAGCGCAACCTCGCCGGGATCTTCCGGTGCAGTGGGGACCAGGCCATCCTCGACGCGAACCAAGCCTTCGCACGCATACTCGGCTACTCCCGCAAGGAACTCGTCGGCCTGCATCGCGCCGACCTGTCCTATGATCCTGCCGAAGCCGCAAAAACGTGGACACTTCCGAGCGAACAAAAAGCCGTCGTCAACCGCGAGGCGTGTCTGCGGAAAAAAGACGGTGCCGCCGTCTGGGTGTTGGAAAACCTGGGCTGGATCGACGGGTTCGCCGGCATCCCAACGGTTGAAGGCAGTTGCATCGAAATCACCGAGCGGAAGCGCGCCGAACTGGAAATCCAGAAAGCCAAGGCGGCCGCCGAATCTGCGAACCGCGCCAAGAGCCAGTTCCTCGCCAACATGAGCCACGAGATCCGCACGCCGATGAACGGCGTGATCGGCATGTGTTCCCTGTTGCTCGATACGCCGCTCACCGCTGAGCAGCGTCAATACGCCGAGATCGTGCAGACCAGCGGCAAAACGCTGCTGGCAGTGATCAGCGACATTCTGGATTTCTCCAAGATCGAAGCCCGAAAGCTTTCACTCGAAATCGTGGATTTCGAGTTGCACACGCCCCTGCGCGAAGCGACGGAAATGGTCGCCGTCGAGGCTCACCAGAAAGGCCTGGAACTCACCTGCCAGGTCGCGCCTGAGGTTCCCACGCTGCTTCGCGGCGATCCCGCGCGTCTGAGACAGATATTGGTGAACCTTCTGGCCAACGCCGTGAAGTTCACGCCCGCGGGAGACATCGCGCTTCAGGTAGGCATCGAAGCCGAATATCAGCACGCCGCCACTTTGCGCTTCCGCGTTAAGGACACGGGGATTGGCTTCCCGCAGGAGCAGGCTTCCGTTTTATTCGCTCCTTTTGTGCAGGCGGATGGATCCACCACGCGCAAGTACGGCGGCACGGGATTGGGTTTGACCATTTCACAGCAACTGGTCGAGATGATGGGAGGACGGATCGGCGCCTACGGCGCGGCCGGGCAAGGGTCCACGTTCTGGTTCACCGTTGCGCTGGAGAAGCAGCCTGCAGGCGCACCCGCCGGGCCTGCGCTCGATTTCAGTCTGCAGTCGCCAAGAATTCTGGTCGTCGACGACCATCCTACGAGCCGGGCACTGATAAGCGCGCTGCTGCGATCGTGGGGATGTCGCAGCGAAGAAGCCGGAAACGCTGTCTCCGCAATCGCCGCGCTTCACTCCGCCATACTCGCTCATGATCCCTTCCGCGTTGTGCTTCTAGATTTCACCTTGCCTGGGACGGACAGTAAAGATCTGGGCCAGCGAATCCTCTCCGAGCCGGAGAGCGCGGGAACCGCGGTCCTGCTGATGATTCCAATGGGCCAGGAGAACACTCTGAATTCGCCGAGACACACTGTATTTACCGGATGGCTCTCGAAGCCGGTATGGAAATCGACTCTTTATGACGCTTTGACGACCGCGCTAAGACAGAGGCGGCGCGAACCCGCTCCCGCAACGCAAGTCGCGTGCCCATCGCTGGAAGCATAATCGCGTCCCGCGCCTCTGCGGATTCTCGTCGTCGACGACAATGCCACCAACCAACTCGTCGCTTCCGCGATTGTGCGCAAGCTTGGCCACCACCTCGAGGTTGTTGGGACCGGTTCGGAAGCCCTCGCGACTCTGCGCAACTCCGACTATGACGTCGTTCTCATGGACTGCGAAATGCCCCAGATGGACGGGTACGAAACCTCCCGCTCGATCCGCGTCGCCTCGAACGGCGCCCGCAATCCCCAAATTCAATCATCGCGGTTACCGCGCACGCCATGCGCGGGGACCGCGAAAAATGCCTGGCGGCCGGAATGAACGATTACCTTGCGAAGCCAATCGAGCCGCAACAGCTCGCCGCGGTCCTCGCCAACACGGTTCCCCGCCCGGCAGGCTTTGCTGACTTTTCAGATGGAAACCCGCTCTCGCATCCGAATGCGGTTTTGGACGAGAAGGAACTCGTTGCTCGTCTCTCCGGCGACAGAGAACTCGCCAAAGAAGTCGTTGCTGGGTTCTTGAGCGATGCGCCCCGACAGGTTGAAGCCCTCAGGAAGCAAATCGAACTCGGAGACACCAAAAGCATAGTTTTGCAGGCACACACGTTGAAGGGAGCGGCGGCCACCGTGTCGGCCCCGGCCTTGCGCGATCTCAGTTTCCAGATCGAGCAGGCCGCCCGCGCCGAAGACACATCTGGGGCTGCATCGCTCGTCGCACTTCTGGAAAAGGAACTCGAGCGGTTCAAAACAGCCCTCACCCAGTCTGGCTGGATCTGACAAGCTCTAGGAGGAAGACCCCATGCGAACGTTGATTGCGGAAGACGACTTTACCAGCCGCCTGTTGTTACAGGCGTTTCTCTCGCGCTATGGCGAGTGCCACGTCGCCATCAATGGAAAAGAAGCTGTCGAAGCGTTCCGCCTATCGCTGAACAATGGCAGACGCTACAACCTCATCTGCATGGACATCATGATGCCGGAAATGGACGGTCAAACCGCCGTCGGCGAAATCCGTGCGTTGGAAGAAGGAGCCGGCATCCTCTCCACCTCGGGAGCAAAGATCATCATGATCACTGCCCTCGACGACGTGAAGAACGTGGTCCAGTCGTTCAAATCGCTGTGTGACGCATACATTTTCAAGCCTGTAGAGATCGCGCCCCTCCTCAATAACCTGAAACAGTTGAAGCTGGTCCCGTGAGTTCGACCCGGCTTGAAGGTGGTCTTATCCTGGCGTGTGCGCTGTTGAAAGGCGCGGGATTCAGGTCTCGCAACGTGGGCGATCGTCCTTCCAAGCATCTGGGGATCGAAGGGATGCGGCAACGGGCGTCGATGCTGGGAGGTACGTTTGGCATCACATCCGAGCCGAACAAAGGTACGTTGATTGAAGTGCGGCTGACTCTTTCAGAAACCGGCGAAAACGCCAACAACGGCAAATCTCAATAATCCATGACCAAGGCATCCAAAATTCGAATCGTCGTGGCTGACGATCACGCGATATTACGGTCCGGGCTCAGGATGCTGATCAACGCTCAGCCCGACATGGAAGTCGTCGGAGAGGCAGAGGACGGCATTGAGGCTGGGCATGTGATCCAGGCCGTGAATCCCAATGTCGCGATCCTCGACGTGACCATGCCGAGATCGGGGGGATTGGATGCGATCAAAGACATCGTAGCCCGGAATCGCTCGACCCGAATTCTGTTGCTCACGATGCATGAGGAGCCCGCGTATCTGAGAACGGCTCTGGGGGCGGGCGCAGCCGGTTATGTACTGAAGAAAAGCGTGGATGCCGACTTGTTGTCCGCAATTCGTGCGGTTCACAAAGGACGGACTTATGTGGATTCCGAACTTGCCGAAATTCTGGTCCGCGATGCCCTCAGCAACGATGTCAGCACCACGAAGATTGGGATTTTGGCGGTGGCGGGGCTTTGCTTCACTTCCTGAAGCAATTCCCAAGAGTGCTCTCCTTGCAGCAGGACATCTAAGACCACTGCCACGGGCCGGAACTCCCGCAAGGCTTGGCGCGCTTCCTTGAGATCCTTGGCAGGGATGACCTGAAATGGTGAGCCCTTCAAATATTTTTCGTAGATGAACAGCGCTTCGCGATTGTCCTCTACCACCAGCACGGGCAACTTGTTGGCGTCCAGTTCTCGCTTCACCTCGGGAACGTAAGCGACTTCGGATTCTCCGGTGAAGCGAATGGGAATCGCAGCGAAAAAAGTAGATCCCAATCCTGGCTGGCTTCTCACGTACACATTCCCGCCCAGCGGTTGCGCTAACCTGCGCGACAATGGCAGCCCCAGGCCCGTTCCCTTTACAGCTCTCTGTTTCTGGCCCTCGACCTGCACCCACTCCTGGAAGATTCGTTCCTGGTCATCTTCCGCGATGCCGATGCCGGTATCGGCGACCGCAAATATCACCGTCTCGTCATGGCCTCGTTCCACAGAAACTCGGACCTCGCCACGCTCGGTAAACTTCAGAGCGTTCGATATGAAATTTCTGAGTATCTGCGACACTTTGGCTTCGTCGGTGTAGAGTTCTGGAAGGTCCGCCGGCTCATCAAAAACCAGGTTCACTGAGGAGTTCTGGCTTAATAAAGGTCGCAGCATTCCGCGCAAGGCGGCGAAGACCCCGTCAACCTTGAAGTTTGAGGCTCGGATGCTTACCTTGCCCGCCTCAACCTTCGCCAGATCGAGCAAATCATTTACCAGATCGGTTAAGTCCTGTGCAGAGCTACGAATGAACTTGACTTGCTTTTCCTGTTCGACGGTCAGATCTCCATCCAGCCGATCCAGCAGGATTTGGCTGAGAGCCGTTATCGAATTCAGGGGCGTTCTGAATTCGTGGCTCATGTTGGAGAGAAAATGGGTCTTCAATTCCGAGGCACGCTGCAAGAAATCTGCCTTGTCATTGAGTTCGGCATAGAGCGCAACCACGCCGCGATTGGTCTCGTCGAGCTCGCGGTTCAGATTCGCCAGCTCTTCCTGCCGGGCCCGAAGCTCCTGTAAGGTATTCAGCAGTTCCTGGTTTTGCTGCTTCAATTCTTCGTAGGTATCCTGAGACGCACGCTCAATGCTGGAGAGTACTTTGTCCAGTTCCCCGGGCTTGAAACGGTTGAACCGGCGAGGAACTTTCTTCCCGAGAACGACAGTCGTTCCCTGCTTGGAATCGGTTTCGATCTTGAAGGCGTCCATCAGGCGCTTTGCGCCCACGATGCCCACTCCCATGCCGGTTTGAGAGACGTACTTCCCGCTCATAATCTGATCGAGATTCTGAATGCCGCGGCCCTTGTCCCGAAGGGTGACGAGCAACATTTTCTCTGGATCGTCTTCGACGCTGAATTCCGCTCTCCCGCCTCCCCCATATTGAAACGTATTGCGCGCAATTTCGGAGACGGCGGTGGCGATACGAGTCTGGTCCTGAGGATCGAACTTCAATGCGGCGGCTATCGTACGCGCCTTCTGCCTCCCGAGCACCACATCATTTTCAAGCCGGATGTCAATACTGAAAAGATTCAGGGCCATGGAAATACTTCGATCATGAGATTGTTTTGGCTACCAAAACGGTTACGTCATCGCGCCCGCGCCAGTAATCCCGGTGCAAGACTGCCGAGATGAGACTGGGGTGCTTGCTCCATATGCCGGGATAGCGTTCCAAGTCCCAGCGAGAGGCTAAACCGTCAGAATGCATAATGACGATGCTGTCTGCATCCCACGGGTAAGTAAATTCCTGAATTCGAGGCATGTTGTGGCCCACAGTACCATTGTGAGAAGGCATGCTTCGACTTACGCCGGGAGTAACAATGGAGGTCGAGAAATTGCCCACTCCGGCAAACGACAGCAAGCCCTTGCTTTCTTCAATTCGAGCCACTGCAACCGCTGCGCCCCGTGTTTTCTTTAATGCGTCATGGATGTCCTGCAAAATCTGAAGCGGGGAGTCAGTTTGGGAGTTGTCCAGAACCCGCTCCGCTTCCCGGGCTGCTTCCGCCGCAAAGACTCCATGCCCAAGGCCGTCGACGACCATGAGCACCTGGGAATCGGAGAAGCTGCGGTGGCCCCATCCGTCTCCACATTCGACTTCTCCCTGCAAGGGCTCGGAAACCGCACCAGTATGCACATTCCTTTGCGCCGAGGAGTTGAAGCGGCTATCTGGCCAAAAATCGGCGCGGATCAGGGTCCCGACTCCCATCGCGGAGTAAACCTCAAATGTGTCCGACACACGCCGGACAGCCCTTAGACCCGTTCCCATCGATCCCACGGTAGAATGCCCGTCCTGCAGAGCTTGAGTCACATCAGGAATTCCGGGTCCTTTGTCGATGGCGATCGGCCGCAACCCTGAACGTCCCTCCTCTTGAACACATTGAAGTAGGATGGTCCCGTTGCCGGCATGTTTCACCAGATTCGTCGCCATTTCCGTTGCGGCCAAAGCGACAGCGCCCGAGCGAAGGTCTCCCAGTTGCATATCCTGGGCAAATGCAGCGGCTCTCCGCCGTGCTTCCCCCGTCTGGCTCGATTCCCTAACTTCGATCATCATGAGCTTTATTTCCAACGAGTGATTGCGATTCGCGTTCCTTCGCCTGGTCGGGAAGCAATCTCAAACTCATTCACCAGGCGCTTCGATCCTCCCAAGCCCAAACCCAACCCTGATCCAGTCGTAAAACCGTCCCGCAGGGCAAGGTCGATGTCGGGAATGCCCGGGCCCTAATCCTCGAAAGTAAGGCGCAGCCCCACTCTCGGTCCATTCAAAGTCTGAACCTGCATGGTGCCGCCTTGCGAACGAAAAGCAAATCTTCAGACTACGGGCGAGGGTTGGGTTATACCTCAGCCGCCACAGGTATTCCGTTGCCAGGCGCACAAGATCAGTTTGGGACTGTTCACCGCTATCCCCAGCATTAAGAAAGCCACGCACCTAAGGTGATCCGCTATACAGGGTTTCGTGTAGGAGATTTCTGTTCAAGTTCAACGAGACCGTCATTTAGCTGTCAGCGCGAGGCCAAGCAGGCCCGTAAACCACGAAGACGAGTTGAGAGTAGATTTCCTTGATGATGGGGTCGAATTAGGTGAAGAGGGACAAGGTTCTGAGGCGACTCCGCGATGTGGTTCGAAAGTGATGTCGTGTCTCTCAGAAGGAACTTGCCATGACGGGTAGATTATGAAAGATAGAGAGGATGCGGAAGATCCTCGTTTCGGCGTTGACTTTCTATGTGCTGGCGTTTCCATTCGTCCGGCCTGAGGCGCAGGAAGAATCGACGGCCGCGCAGGTTCGGGCTCTGGATTTCAAGTTGACGGAAGCCTACAAGCAGCGACAATTCGATCTTCTAGCCTCCATGCTCGACGACGATTTTGTCATTACATTTGAAAATGGGAGCACCTACGGCAAGACTGGATACATCAGCTACAGCGCCGCATCTACGAGCCAGGTGGACGTGGCGGAGATGTCAGACGTAAAAGTGCGCGTGCATGGAAACACTGTAATCTTGACCGGGGTTTATCACGAGCGAGGCAAGGACAAAGACGGACCCTACGATTATCGCGACCGATTCACCGATGTGTGGATGAAGTCCGGGGGCAAGTGGCGCCTGATTGCTTCGCATTACGCCGTCCCGGCGAAGCAGTAGTCGCGCTATTGCGCCGGAGCCTGCGCCGACAATGTTTGATTGAGCTGGCTGGCAAGCTGGTCGGCCTGTGCACTCGAAATCTCTACCTTGCCTTCGAGCACGAGGCTCAGGCCTCCTACGCCTACAGTCTGGAATCTGCCGCTTTGTACCGTGGCAGAGTTTTGTATTGCGGGCGGAAGCGCGGCTTTGAAGTCCGATCCCGCACCGGCTGCCGACAGAACGGTTGCGGCAACCTTCTCGCGCAGGTCTTCGCCGAGTGAGCCGGAGCGCAAAGATTCCGCCAACATGCCGGTGGCGTCGATGCGGCCGAAGCTGGGCACGATCTTCAAACCACTGGATGGGTCCACGGACAAGGCGAGCTTGATTTCGACAGTCCCGTCTCCTTCGGCGATTTCCGAGACCGTCTCCTGACCGAACGAGCTACTGCAAATCCAGCGTTCAAAGTGCAACCGCACCGTCAAGAGGCTGGCGGGAGCGGCTGGGGTGAGTGTGGCCTGCTGAATGGCGACACGCTGTCCACAGGTTCCGGAACTGTCGAGTTCGGCGCGCAAGAGTTCGGTCATGTTCTGCTGCAAGTCGGACAAGTCTGACGTCATCTCGAGCTTCAAAGTGCGCTGATCGCCATTCACAGCAACCCGAGTCAGGGCGCCCGAAACGGGGACGGAAATGGTTTGCTTCTCGATTCGCACTGCTCTCTTCACCGCAGGAAGAATAAACGCCACGTCCTGGCCGGTCGCCAAGGTGATGCTCATTGCTCTCCCCACCGCGAGTTGCTCGTTGTAGAAATCGGTGAGAGCTTTGTCAAGACTCTCGGCGTGCGCTACGATTTCCGCGCCGGCGGCCTTAAAAGCGAGACTTTGATCGAACGCCCTCTGTTCCTCCTCCAAGGCGACGTCCGCTTTCGAAAGTCGTTTGGCAACGTCTTTCAGACCGGATTTTTGCGCAGGAGAGAATCCGTCTTGGAACCTCTTGCTGGCGGTTCTTGCTTTCTCTAACGGATCATCAATGCTGTCTCGAGGCAGCGCTTGGGGCGCAATGTCAGCTTTATGTAGTTGCTGCTGGAATGCCTGCAAGCCGGTGTGGGCAGCTTCGAGATTTTTCACCAGGAGCTGGAACTCGGCAATCTGTTGGGTGGTCGCCTGCACCGCGAGGGCCTCGTGAAAGTCTTTCAGGCTGTCTTTTTCGTCGACTCCAGTCGGGCGACTGCCGCCGGACAGACCTGCGCCGCTTGCCATCCCTCCTCCCCCGTGGCGCTGGGCCGCGGCCGCATTCGGCCAACCGAGCAGCACGCATCCGAAAATCAAAGAGCTGAAAACAAAGCGAGACAGTCCGTTGCGAAGCAGGGCACAAATCTCCCAACAAATCCGGTGCAGGGTGTTAGAAAACCAGTATGGAAGGAACATTGGGACCGCTCGTCAATCGGGTCAAACCCGGCGACCTGACCAAACTGGCGACGAGAATCTAGCTTGACGCAGTCGACGGAAAAAAGCCAGAGGCTTTACAGTTCTTTGCAGAACGTCTGTCGATGGAGTGCATGGACGAAGCGACGTAAACGAAGCGCTCCGGGTCCGAAATTTCAGACGAGAGACCAAGACGTGGGCAGCGGATCGGTCCGTCTTCGCTCCCGCGGTTTCCGGCGGAGATTCGGGCAAGGCGCAAACTTTGTTGCTAGTGCTAGGCTAGGATCTGGACCTGAGGCAAGAAAGCTATCTATGGAACTGGGGATCTCTGGAGTAATTGGCTTGCTGTTTGGCAGCCTGCTTACTTGGCTGGCCCTGCGTTCGCGCACAGCCGCGCTGCAAGCTCGTTTGTCATTGACAGAGAAGGAATTAGGAACCGCAAAGGCAGATCTAGCGAGGCTTCTAGAGGATCAGCGGGAACTCGTAGAGATCCGGGGGAGGCTGGAATCGGCTTTGGAATCCGAGCGCAGGACCAGCACCGAAAAGATCGAATTGCTAACGAAAACCGGCGATCGGGCCGCTACTGAGTTGCAAAATGCGTTCAAGGCACTGGCTGCCGACGCGCTGAAAAACAATAACTCGTCGTTTCTGCAGATTGCGCAGGAGACGCTGAAACGATTTCAGAGCGAGGCCAAGGGCGACCTCGACGCGCGCCACAAGGCAGTCGAGGATCTCGTCACGCCGGTGCGGGAATCCTTGAGCAAAGTCGACGCTCAGATTCAGCAGATGGAAATTGCGCGTGGCGAGGCCTATGGCGACCTGAAGGCCCAGGTTCAATCGCTCATCACTACACAGAAAGAATTGCAGTCGGAGACGGGCAACCTGGTGCGGGCGCTGCGCACACCGAATGTGCGTGGGCGGTGGGGAGAAATCCAGTTGCGGCGGGTGGTCGAGATCGCTGGGATGTTGTCTTATTGCGACTTCGCGGAACAGGAAACGGTAACCGGAGAGAGTGGGCGACTGCGTCCTGATCTCGTTGTGAAACTGCCGGGCGGCAAGCATGTTGTGGTCGACGCAAAGACTCCGCTGCAAGCGTTTCTGGATGCGTTCGAAACGACCGACGAAGAGACGCGGCGCACGTGTCTGGCGAATCATGCGCGCCAGGTACGCGATCACATGAAGACGCTGAGCGGGAAGAATTATTGGGAACAATTTGACGCCACGCCGGAGTTCGTGGTGATGTTTCTTCCCGGAGAGACTTTTTTCAGTGCTGCGCTGGAACAGGATCCAGGGCTGATCGAGCACGGAGTCTTAAACCGCGTCATTCCGGCATCGCCGACGACTTTGATTGCTCTGTTGAAGGCCGTTGCCTACGGATGGAACCAGGAGAAACTGGCTCGCAACGCGCAGCAAATCAGCGAACTCGGCAAGGAACTGCACGAGAGGCTGCGGAAACTTGCGGGCCATATTACCGGGGTCGGTACCAACCTCGACCGCGCGGTCGAAGCATACAACCAGGCAGTGGGATCGCTGGAGAATCGAGTGTTGGTTTCCGCCCGCAAATTTTCGGAGTTGGGGGCGTCGGTGGCGGAGGATATACCGGAGTTGGAGCCGATTGAGACTACGGCGCGAGCGCTTTCGTTTGAGTGGGGCGACGAAGAAGAGCCGCTTCCAGAACCGGCGAAGAAGGGTGAGCGGAAGGCCGGGTAGAGATTCGTTTTTGGCGCGCTAGATCCTTCGCTTCGCCGGGAAAACGGCTCCGCTCAGGACGATGCCATCGTGAAAATCGCAGTACCCGAGTAAAGAGCAAACTTCTGATCTTCTGCGGAGACAATCATGCATCGTGCCTGGCAATGCTTTGCGAAGCGCTTCTTTTCCCTCATCGTTGCAGGATGCTGGTTGGCCGTCGCCTGCAACGCGCAGGCGATTGCTCCGGTCATTACCGTCGACCACGGGCCGAATGCGCCGCAGCAACTTGCAAAGCCTTACGTCATCCTGGTCTCGCTCGATGGCTTCCGCTACGACTACGCGAAGCGCTATCACGCCGAGCATCTGCTGGCCCTGGCGGCCGAAGGCGCTAGCGCCCCGGAGGGTATGCTTCCCTCTTATCCTTCGGTCACATTCCCCAACCACTACACGATTGTCACCGGACTTTACCCAGAACATCACGGCATCGTGGCGAACAGTTTTTATGATCCCGCGCGGAAGGAAATCTAGAACTACCGCGACAACAAGTCGGTCGTCGACGGCACATGGTATGGCGGAACTCCGCTGTGGGTGCTGGCCGAGCAGCAGGGCATGCGGGCCGCGTCTTTCTTCTGGGTGGGATCGGAAGCGGACATTCAAGGAGTTCGCCCAACCTATTACTTGAAATTCGATCAACGGTTTCCCAACCCGAAGCGTATCGAGCAGGTTCTTGCCTGGCTGCGACTACCTGCAGCACAGCGTCCTCACATGATTACGCTATATTTTTCGGACACAGATAGCGCCGGACACCGCTTTGGACCGGATAGTCCGGAGCTTGCCGAGGCAGTGCACGAGCTCGACGGAGAGATCGGGAAATTGATGGACGGTCTCAAGGAGATTAAGTTGCCCGTCGATCTGATCGTTTTGGCCGACCACGGTATGGTCAAGGTGGAGGGCGCGACGATTCACCTCAGTGACTACGGTTTCAACCCGTCGTTCTTTTCTCCAGTTGTGGGATTAGGGTTGTACCCCAAGTCGGACGCCGATGCTCAAAAGGCCTACGAAGCGATGCGCGGCAAGAGTGACAAGTTTGCGGTCTACCGCCGGGCGGGGGTTCCCAGTTCTCTGCACTTTGACAGCAGTTCACGCGAGGGCGATCCGGTGGTGGTGGCGAACGGCCCTTATTACATCGCAACCGATTCAGAGCCGGATGCGCCCGAACATCCGGCGGGCATGCACGGATATGACGCTGCGCATATGCCCGAGATGAAGCCCCTTTTTGTAGCCGCCGGGCCGGACATTCGCCATGGAGTTGTGCTCGAGCCGTTTGAGAATGTAAATGTTTATCCGTTGATCGCGAAGATTCTCGGGTTGGACATCGCGAACCTGAAGACGGGTCCAATCGATGGCAGACTCAGCGTGCTCGAAGGAATTCTGGAAACGAAATAGAGCCAGCGGTCGAGTTAAGAAAAAGTGAGTTGCGGAACGGTATCCACAACTCACCCATCCTCAAGTTAGAGAGCATCCGGCTAGATCACAGCGATTCCGTTGAAGCCCGCATTGGCAGTCAGACCACCGACATCGCCCCGACTGGTCAGAGTGCCGTCGTGATTGATGCCGAAGATACTGACGGTGCCCGTGCCGGAGTTGAGGGTGTACACGAACTTGCCATCGGAACTGATGGCGAGATCGAGATTTGTGCTGCCGGTTGGGTTCGTTCCAACTATTGTGCCAGCGACAGGAGTCAGGGTTCCAGTGGCGCCGATGGCGAAGCCGGAAATCGTGGCCGATCCCGCGTTCGACGTATAGACGAAGTGGCCATCGGGAGTGACTGCGTGCCAGCAGGTTGCAGCGCCCAAGGTGGGCACGCTGGTGCTGATGGGAGTGAGAGTCCCGTTGGCTGCGACCGAATACGATGAAATCGCGGACGCGTTGGTTCCTCCCGCGGGTCCGGTCTCGACAGCAAGTGCGATTCCATTTGGCGCAAACGTGACGGCAAAGACACCGGGTCCGGCACTGGGGTTAACCACGATCGGAGCGAGTGTGCCGTCACTCTGCACATGAAAGGCGTCAATGTCGTTGGTCACCTTCTCGGTGACGAGAAGAAACTGGCCATCCGGACTGAAGGCCAACGACGCTGCTCCGGAATTCGCGGTACTGAGATATGCCAGAGAACCGGCAATGGGCCGGAGTCTTCCGTCTGCCTCAAGCCGGAAGCCGACTACGCTGCTGGCGGCGCCCGCATTAACCACGTAAACAAGACTTCCACGCTGCGCCACGGCAACTGGTTCACTACCACCGCAGGGTACTCTGTCGAAAAGAGACAGGCTGGAACCGTGAACGCGAAAAACGGAAATGTCGCCGCTTCCCGCGTTGACGGCGAGCAGCAAGGAGTGATCCTGACTGAGCGTGAGCGACCCCTGAGACGCCAAAGGATCCGTGACACCGCCGCTGCCACGCCCTCCGGTCCGAAACCTTGGACCCTGCTCTAAGGAACCATCCGCGCCTCGTTTGTAAGCGATGATTTCATTCCTGTCGGCTGCATTCGTCATGACGAATACTGCGCCGGCAAGTGTGCTCTGGGTTTGGGCATTGCTTGGGGTTGGCAAGACCACGCTCACTGCCAACATAGCGGTAAACAGAAGGTGCGACGTCTTCAACATTGGAAAACTCCTTCATTCAACGATTACGCAAGCACCGCCAACCTTTGCCAGAAAACAGTCAGAGCGGTGGGCAGTCTTCGAGAGGTTGTGGGTCACGCGTGTGATGAGAGGTTTTGATCATGAAAAAGTTTCGGGAGAGAAGCCGGCTAGGCGAAAACGAATTCCGGTCTGTATAGCGCACCAAGACTTAGCTTCCAACATCCCGTAGTGGTTCTGAAAGTTCATATTTTTGGCGCTTGGCCCGATCCGTCAATTTAACTTGCGACCGCTAAGCCCAAGAATCTCAAGGCAGAGCGGATACCGAATCCCACATAAACATCCCAAAAAACATAGTTAGCGTTTGAAAATGCATCTATAATTCCGGAAGTGGCTTCATTTACGGGACTTAACCGTCCGGAAACGGGACACGGCGTGGCAGCGAAGTTGCTCATTCAGGACAATGAGAGGATCGATTCCAGCCCTCCGCAGCCCCCTGCGGGTTCGGGGCCAGCGCCGAAACCCATGAACCGGGAAAGTCAAGCTCGCTTTGTCGCCGTCGTATTGTTCCTCCTGACCGTGGCGGCGGTCATCTTTGCTGGCTTCAACTTCCAAAAGGAACGCGACTCCGCGGTGCCAGACGATGGTGTGTGGTGGATTGAACGGGGGGGACACCTGATCGCGGACCGCGTCGATCCCAACGGGCCCGGGGCAAAAGCGGGAATCAAGCCTAACGACCAACTGGTCGCCGTCAACGGGCAAGAAATCAAGAGCACCCCTGGGCTGGAGCGCCAGCTTTACAACACCGGCGTCTGGTCAAAGGCAACATATTCCCTGCTTCGTGACTCGGTCACCCTGGATTCCAACGTCATTCTGGTCCCGGCCGATCGCTCCCTAAACACCTCGCTTCGCCTGATCGCCCTGATCTATCTGGGCATCGGCATTTATGTTCTACTGCGCCGCTGGACTGCGCCCGGTTCCACGCACTTCTACGTTTTTTGCCTCGTTTCGTTTATCGCCTATTCGTTCAAGTACACCGGAAAGCTGAACGACTTCGACTGGATTATCTACTGGAGCAACATCGTCGCGTGGGTGTTGCAGCCGGCATTGTTCCTGCATTTTGTTTTGACGTTCCCCGAGAAACGGCAGTTCGTGCGGCATCGGCCCTCGGTACTGGCATTGGCGTACTTACCGGGCGCCGCTCTGCTGACACGCCACATCGTCGCTCTGCGGTTGGCGCAGGCCAGCGGGTATCTGCGCTGGGATATGGACCGCCAGGAGATGGCCTGCGGAGCCATGCTCTTTGTGGCGGCAGCCGCGGTGCTGTGGAATTCCTACCGACTGGCCAGTACAACGATCCTGCGGCAGCAGTTGAAGTGGGTCACGCGCGGGACGGTGCTGGCCATCGTTCCCTACACGCTGTTCTATGTGGTTCCCTACCTGATGGGATCGCTACCCGGCACGGGAATGAAGTTGTCCGTGCTCTCGCTGGGATTGCTTCCCCTCACCTTCGGCTATGCAATCTTCCGCTACCGACTGATGGATGTGGACCTGATCTTCAAGCGAGGCGTGGTCTACACCTTGGCGGCGGCGGCCGTGGTGGGAATGTATTTCGCTCTGGTGGCCGGCGTCGCCACGCTCGTCCACATGCGCCAGCCCGGTACGGGGCCGCTGGGATTGATCCTGGCTGTGGTTGTGACGGCGCTGTTATTTGATCCGGTAAGAAAGTGGATTCAGGACCGCGTCGACCAGTTCTTCTACCGTACTGTCTATGACTACCGGCGCACGCTCATTGAGTTCGGGCGAGAATTAGGGTCGGAAACCGATCTGAATGCGCTGCTGTCGTCAGTGCTGGACCGGTTGTCGCGAACCCTAGCGGTGGACCGCATCGCGATTTTCTTGCGCACGGCGGAAGAGGCCGAGCAATTCATGCTCTCCAAGTCGGTAGGTATGAATCCGATGGGACTGCTGGACCTTTCGTTCCTGAGCGCGCCGCGACCGGATGCGGCCGGTCACATGTTCTTCGAGAACACGCACCAGGTGCCGCGAGAAACCCCCGGATCTCAGGATGCGATCGCCCGCCTGGATCTGAATTACTACATCCCGTGCCGTGCCCAGCAGAAAACGGTAGCGGTGTTGGGCCTGGGAAAGACCACCAAGGGCGACTATCTCTCGAGCGAAGACATCGAACTGCTTGAGACCTTGGGAGGATATCTTGGGATCGCGATCCAGAACGGACGGCTGTATGCATCGCTGCAGCAGAAAGTGGCCGAGTACGAGCGCCTGAAGGACTTCAACGAGAACATCGTGGAGTCGATCAACGTCGGCATCATGGCGCTCGACATGGAAGACCGCGTCGAGAGCTGGAACGCGCAGATGGAAGTGATGTATGCGCTGCCGCGCTGGCAGACGCTGACGCAACCGGTGCGCAGCATCTTTCCGGCGGAGTTTGTCGAAGAGTTTTACCGGGTTCGTCAACACGCGGGGATCAATAACCTGTACAAGTTCCGGCTGCAGACGCCGGCGGGGGAAACGCGGACGGTCAACGTGGCGATCGCACCGCTGGTGACCCGCAAGTTCCAGGTGATCGGCCGCCTCGTCATCATGGACGACATCACGGAGCGAGTCGAACTTGAGGGCCAGCTTTCACAGGCCGACAAACTCTCATCGATCGGATTGCTCGCCGCGGGCGTCGCCCACGAAGTGAATACGCCGCTGGCCGTGATTTCGTCGTACACGCAGATGCTCGCCAAGCAACTGCAGGGCGATCCGCAGAAGTCGGGATTGCTGGAAAAGATCACACGGCAGACGTTCCGGGCGTCGGAAATCGTCAACAACCTGTTGAACTTCTCGCGCACCAGCGGCACGGAATTTGCCGACGTCGACATCAATAAAATCATCACCGACACGCTGGCGCTGCTGGAGCATCAGTTCAAGACGGCGAAGATCGAGGTCGAGTCAGACTTGACGGCGGGGATTTCAGCCATTCAGGGGAATCCGGGCAGGCTGCAGCAGGTGTTTCTGAACCTGTTTCTCAACGCGAAGGATGCGATGCCGGGTGGAGGCAAGCTGAACGTTGCGACCACCAACGGCGAAATGGTCAGCGTACGAGTTTCTGACACCGGGTCGGGCATTGCGCCGGAACACATCCAGCGGATTTACGATCCGTTCTTCACCACAAAGACCGCACCGAGAGAAGGGCAGAACCGCGGGACTGGACTGGGGCTCTCGGTGACGTACGGCATTATTCAAGAGCATGCGGGCAAGATCCGCGTGGAAAGCAATCCGGGATCTGGAACCACGTTCGCGTTGGATTTCCCCCTGAGCAGGAAGGCGGTACATGTCTGAAGCAGCAGTCATAGCGCGGGGCACGCTGAACGGGAGCCCGTCGCCGTCAGGGTCGGTGCTGATCATTGACGACGAGGCCGAGATCCGGGAATCGTTGCAAACCCTGCTTGAAATGGAAAGCTTCGAGGTCGAGACGGCCGTCAGCGGCGAAGACGGACTGTCGCAAATGGCCGACCGGCCGTTTGATCTCATCCTGCTGGATTTGACCCTCCCCGGCCGGAATGGGATGGAAATTCTCGCCGAGATTCGCTCCCACGACTCGCGTCTGCCCGTCATCATGATTACCGCGTACGGCACCGTGGAAAATGCGGTGCGCGCCATGCAGTCGGGAGCGGCGAATTTCGTTCAAAAACCGTGGGACAACGAAAAGCTTCTCGCCGATGTGCGCGCGGCGGTGGGATGGCGGCGGGCGGAAGAAGAGAATGTCCAGCTCAAGCGCGCCCTCAAGCAACGCTACAACTTCGAAAATATCGTGGGCAAAAGCGAGCCCATGCTGAAGATTTTTGATCTGGTCGCGCAGGTGGCGAATAGCCGGTCGACCGTGTTGCTGCAGGGAGAGAGCGGCACCGGTAAGGAAGTCATCGCGAAAGCAGTGCACCTGAATTCTCCGCGGCGGGACAAGCCCTTCGTTCCAGTCAACACCGGGTCGATGCCGACCGACCTGCTGGAGTCCACTCTCTTCGGCCACGTGAAGGGAGCATTTACCAGCGCGATCGCCTCGAAAAAGGGCCTGTTCGAAGTGGCCGACAAGGGAACGCTCTTCCTGGACGAAATCGCGACTATGGGATTGGAAACGCAGGCAAAGATTTTGCGCGTGCTGCAGGACCGGCGCTTCATGCATTTAGGTGGAATTCAGGAAATCCAGGTGGATGTGCGAATCATCGCGGCCACCAACATCGATTTGCGGCAGATGGTGCGCGATGGACGCTTCCGCGAGGACTTGTTCTACCGGTTGAATGTGATCACGGTCGAACTGCCACCGTTGCGGCAGCGTAAGGAAGATATCCCATTACTCGTTGAGTTCTTTTTGAAGAAATATGCGGAAGAGAACGGACGGGCTACCCCACGCATTACACCGGAAGCGCTGCGTCCTTTGATGGCCTACTCGTGGCCTGGGAACGTACGTGAACTTGAGAACGTGATTGAACGGGCGGTCGTACTCTCGTCAGGTCCGGAGATCAGCATGGATCTGCTGCCGGACTCCATGATGGGACGGGGATCTTCGCTCAACCTGCACGATGCACCTTCGGATGCGTCGCTGTTCGAGATCATCGGGGACGTCGAGCGCCGCATCATTACTGAGATGCTCGAGCGCTGCAACTGGAATCAGACCGAAGCCGCCGAACGGTTTCATGTGCCGCTGTCGACTCTGAATCAGAAGATTCGGCGGCATAATATTGAGATCAAGAAGAAGGGGCGAGGATAAGAGCAGGCGTCAGACGTCAGGCGTCGGGCATCAGACCTCAGACCTTAACGATCCCGCTGCTGACATTCGTTAGATCACGTCTAGCCCGATCACTATGCTACTTCCCATCCGAAATCCTTGAGTCGGTGTCATGCCGAGGTTTGATGTCCAAGGTCCGAGGTCTGAATCTCGACAGCGTTCTCTGTTATAGTTCGGTCAAGCCTGTGCGTCGTGCTCTACGCCCGGCCCTCCGCATCGCATGGAACTGACCTCACCCACGGAGTTCGCCAAGCAGAAAGTTCTGGCAGTTCAGGAATACACCTTGCTGGCGGCTCAGTCCGTGGGCAACCTGTTTCGCAAGCCTCTGTATTTTGCCGACATGGTGCAGCAGGCCGATCTGATTGGTGTGGGATCGCTGCCCATCGTTGTGCTGACCGGCTTCTTCACTGGCGGCGTTCTCGCGTTGCAAACGGCGAACACGCTGCAGCGCTTCGGTTCGATCACCCTGATCGGCCAACTGGTTTCTACGTCGATGGTGCGCGAGCTGGGTCCGGTGCTCACGGGCCTGATGGTCGCGGGGCGGAATTCTTCCGGAATGGCCAGCGAATTAGGATCGATGGTCGTCACCGAACAGATCGACGCCATGCGGGCGCTTGGCACCGATCCCATGAAGAAGCTGGTAACGCCGCGGGTGACGGCGACCGTCTTCATGCTTTTCTTCCTGAGCATCATTTCTGATCTCGTCGGGCTTGCTGGCGGGCTGTTCGTGGCCAAGCTGTTTCTCAATCTCGACGCGCGCCAATACTGGGCGAACGCGTGGCAGGTGCTGGTGCTGCAGGATGTTTTCATGGGATTGCTGAAGCCGGTGATGTTCGGCTTCATCATCGCGACGGTGGGCTGCTATTACGGGATGACCGCGCGCGGCGGAACACAAGGTGTGGGCCGGGCCACGACACAGGCGGTGGTGGCCGCATCGGTGCTCATTTTGGTTACGGACTTCTTTGTCACCAAGCTGTTGATTTCGATTCTGTCGTACCGGTGAACGCATGTCTGCGCCCACTCTGCCAATCGACCAAGCTACCGCGATTGTCGAGCGACCGTCCGAGCCGGCGATTGTCTTCGAAGACGTGCATCTAGCGTTTGAAGAGAATCACGTTTTGCGCGGTGTCTCGTTCCATCTGCCTTACGGAGAAACCAAAGCCCTGTTTGGGGTTGCGGGGTCGGGAAAGAGCACGATCCTCAAACTCGCATTAGGGTTGATGCGGCCCGACTCCGGTCGAATCGAAGTACTCGGAAATGAAGTCACAGAATTGCGCGAACAAGATTTGTTCCCCATGCGAGGCAAGCTGGGCATGGTTTTTCAGGAGAGCGCGCTCTTTGACTCACTTACGGTACGGGAAAATGTTGCCTTCCGGTTAATGGAGGAGCGAGGGATTTACGACGCCGAGATCGACGGCCGTGTGCGCGAGGCGCTTCGCTTCGTGGAACTGGAACACACGATGGACAAGTCCCCCTCGGAGCTTTCAGGAGGCATGCGCCGACGGGTGGCCATCGCCCGCGCCATCATCACTCAACCCGAACTCCTGCTTTACGATTCTCCGACCGGAGGTCTCGACCCCGTCACGTCGAACACGATTGTGGAGCTGATCACGAAGCAGCGCGATGTTTCCCGCGCCAGTTCCCTGTTGGTGACGCACCGGCTGCAGGACGCTTTCACCATGGCCACGCATGAATTCGATCCGAAGACCAACGAGATGCGGGTATTGCCGCACGGCCAGTATTGCGACGTGCCGATGAGTTTTCTGGTTTTGCGCGACGGTAAAGTCATTTTCGACGGCGACATCCGGCAACTGACCCATACCAAGGACGAGTACATCAAGGAATACATCTCGTAATATTCCCTCTTCTTCGCCAATCCTTCGACATCATTTCGGAGCTGACGCCAGATTCTTTCCGGCTTGGATGAACGACTCCACATTGTTCTTATCGATCAATGCTGACCCAGTATCCACAAAGCTGGGTATGGGCGAAAAACTATCTTTCGACCAATCTGTGTCCAACGAAGGCGGTTTGTGGTGATACAGATTGTCGAGCATCTGCATGCCGACAAAAGCCATGGTGTAGGGTTTCTGCGCGATGGTGGCGGCGATCACGCCCTTCTGGATCCAGTCGAGCGTCTCCTGATCGGTATCCATCGCAATCACCACTTTGCCAGTGACGTGATAGCTGTTGAGGACTCCTGCGACTTCCTTGCCCGATTGCGCCTCGAGGCAAACGAAGGCGTCGACCTTGTCGCGCTCCTTGCCGACGATCTGCGTTGCGGTATCGAAGGCAATGCGTGGGTCACCCTGGATGTCGACCACGCGTGTAATCTTGACCTCGGGTGTTTTGCCTAATGCATCTTTGTAGCCGCGCAGGCGGTCCTGCAGGTTCGGTTGATCGGGCATGGTGAAGACCACGACATTTCCCTTCCCCTTCAGTTCCTGCGCGAGGCGTTGTCCTCCGGTCATACCCGCTTGATAGTTGTTGGTGCCGATAAAGAACAGCCGCTTGGTCGCGGGCCCGTCGGAATCAATCGTAATCACAGGGATTCCGGCTGTCACAGCCTTGTCAATGCTGTCCTTGAGCAATGCTGCATCGGTGACGTCCAGCAAGATGCCAGTCGCTTTTTTCTGCACCGCCTGATCGAGAGCGTCGCGTTCGGCTTTGGGATCGAAGTTCTGCGGGCCGGCAAAATCGGAGCGAACTTTCATCTGTGCCGCGGCGTTGGCAAATCCCGCTCCTGCTGCTTTCCAGTACGGAAGCTGTAAGTTCGCGGAAACGAGAACAAAGAATTCGTCGGAGTCATGCGCGGCCCCGCAACTCAAGATCAAAATGACCAGGACTGCGACGGACGCGGATTGGAAAATCCTGCGCGAGAGGAGCATCGCATCCTCCTTTCGAAGATTCTCATCCGTAAACGATGTGAGCCATGAGATCAGAACCTTCAGCGACAGGATTGTAAACGAGCGGTTCACCGAAGACCAGAAGTCAGCGCAGCGTCTCGTCGAGGACACCGGCAAGCAGCGCGCCATCGAACAGGGTAGAAGGAGTAAGGAGCGGGCTACTTTTTCATCAGGCTCGTGTGGCTGGCCACGCATTGCCATCTGCCGGCGTCCATCACCCACGTGTCGGTGAAGCGCCCGACGTGGTCATAAGGCTTGCCTTGATACGAGCCCTGTGTATGATAGATACCAGTAACGACCGCGGTATCGCCAAAGAAATTCATTTTGACGTCCTGGATGTTGAGGGCTGTCGGCTTGAATTGCGGATCTTTGATGTCCGCCAGAAATTTCTGCTTATCACTGAGTTCGCCGTCCCACTCTGTGTTCACGAACCGGCTCGAAACCAGAGCTTCCAAGGCTGACGAATCGCGGTTCACCTGAGCCTCGTTCCACAGCCGCTCCAGAACCAGCAGCTTGGTTTCGCGAGGATCGGCCTGTTGGGCAGCCATAGCGACCGAGCCCAGGGCCAGCAGAAGACAGCAGCAGAGATTCCGGATCATGGTCGTGCACGCTCGCCGGCATCCCCACGTGGGGCGAACGTTCCAAAACGATAGCAGCGCACGATGCACTCAAGCTATCGAAATGCACCAAGGAGAGTTACGATCGTCATGGATCGGAACGTCGGACCTCAGACCTTGCCAACATACGGAAGTCCAGATGCACATCTTGAGTGCCGAGGTCTGAGCTCTGCGTCAGAACGCCCAGCGCAGCAGCGTCGCCCCCACCGTAAACCCCGCCCCTACCGACGCCAGCATCACCAGACTTCCCTTCTTCAGCTTGCCCTGCTCCAGCGCCGTATTCATCGCCAGGGGGATTGTCCCCGCCGTGGTATTCCCATAGCGCTCAATATTCACGACAATCGCCTCAGGACGCAGCCCCAGGCGATCCGCCGTGGCATTGATGATCCGCAGGTTGGCTTGATGCGGAATGAAGGCGTCAATGTCTGTGCCCTTCAGCCCATTGCGTTCCAGCAACTTCTGGCAGAGCTCGGTCTGCTTGCGCACCGCGAACTTGAACACCTGCTGCCCGTCCTGATGCACATAATGCATCCTCTTCGCGATCGTCTCTTTGCTGGTCGGATTCAGGCTGCCGCCGCCCGGCATGTACAGGAACTGCCCCCCCGAGCCATCGACTTCGTGAATGTAATCGATCAACCCGACCGAGTCATCTTCCGCGGGCTCCAGAATCGCGGCCCCCGCACCGTCACCGAAAATTACGCACGTGGCCCGGTCGGCATAATCAATGATCGACGACATCACGTCGGCGCCAATCACGAGCACACGCTGGTGCGAGCCGCTCCCGATGAATTGCGCCCCTACCTGCAGCGAATACAGAAATGCCGAGCACGCGGCGGAAAGATCGAATCCCCACGCTCCCTTTGCGCCCAACTTGTCCTGCACCAGACACGCCGTGGAGGGAAAAAACATGTCCGGCGTGACGGTCCCGACGATAATCGCGTCAATATCAGTCGGAGCCAACCCGCGCTGCGCCAGTGCTTTCTTGGCCGCTTCGACAGCGAGGTCACTCGTGGCCACTCCCTTCTCCGCGATATGACGCTCGCGAATCCCCACGCGCGCCATGATCCACTCGTTGTTGGTATCGACCATTTTTTCCAGGTCGGCATTGGTGAGCAGGCGAGGCGGCACATACGTGCCCAGAGCGCTGATTTTGGCGCGAATCGGTTTCGTCAACAAAATCTCCTGTGGATGAAGGCTGAATTATTTTGAAGGATTGGAAGCGGAATGTCTAACTTCGGACCTTTTGGACCTCAGCCATCGGACCTCAGACGTGGAGATTCGAGCAGCACCGGACCGCTAAAAATAGTGCGCAGCGAAAGGCCAAGCTGGCAAGTCTGAAGTCGGAGGTCCGAAGTCGGAAGTCCGATGCACAAGGTCCGCCTCTAGAACGCCCATCGTAACAACGTCGCACCAGAAGTAAATCCGGCCCCTACCGCCGCAATCAACAGCGTGTCGCCCTTTTTCAATCTTCCCTCTTCCACAGCCGTCTGCATTGCAATCGGAATCGTCCCCGCTGTGGTGTTGCCGTAGCGATCGATATTGATGACGACTTTCTCCATCGGCATCCCGAGCCGTTCCGCCGTCGCCGTAATGATTCGCCGGTTCGCCTGGTGCGCGATGAAGCAATCGATGTCCTTGCCGGTCAATTTGTTCTTGTCCAGGATGCGTTCCGTCATCTCTGCCATTTTCTTCACCGCATACTTGAAGACATTCTTTCCATCCTGATGAATGTAATGCATTTTTCTATCGACCGTTTCGTGCGTCGCTGGGTTCAGACTCCCCCCTCCCGGCATGAACAAATACTGTCCGCCCATGCCCTCGATCTGCGCCACATGATCGAGTACCCCGGCGTCGTCTTCCGAGGGTTCCAACAAAACCGCGCCCGCGCCGTCGCCAAAAATAATGCACACCGCCCGATCCGTATAGTCGGTCATGGCCGAATTTTTGTCGGCACCAATTACCAGTACTTTCTTGTACTCTCCGGACTCCACAAACTTCACTCCGGCATTCAGCGCATACAGAAACCCTGAGCATCCCGCGGAAACATCGAACCCCCAGGTATTCGCAATCCCCAATTTATGCTGTACCAGGCAGGCGGTCGACGGGTACATCATGTCAGGCGTCACCGTCCCCACCACGATCAAGTCCACTTCCTGCAGATCAAAGGGGTGCGACTCCAGCAGATTCTTCACAGCGGCAACCGCCAGATCACTCGCAGCAACGCCTTTCTCTGCAATGTGGCGCTCGCGGATCCCGACTCGCTCCATGATCCATTCGTTGGTGGTGTCGACCATTTTTTCGAGGTCGGCGTTAGTAAGAATTCGTGGTGGCAAATAAGTGCCCAGTGCGCTGATCTTGGCGCGGATCGGTTTAGTCAATGAGGGCTCCCGGAATGATGAAACCGAGTATTTTCAACAATTAGGAGCAGAATGTCTAACCCGATCCGCAAATATGGGTAGTTATTGGAACATGTGGCGGCGACCGGCTCGGCCGTCCCGCGAAGCAAAACCAGCGGCACGTCGAGAGGCCCTGCAGTCGTCGCAGTGCCCTCGTCGCGCTTTGTGAGACGGGGCAGAATTGCGGCCGTCACGCTGCGGCTTTACCGCCCTCGTGGTCCATCCATTCTCGAATGAACCCTGGACACGAGGCGATGCCGAATTCCCGATTTTCCCCCTTGACCAGATAGAACAGGGCCGCGCGGTCCAACTCCTCCAGACGAGCCAGATTTAGCAGAGGCCATAGCCGGCACTCGGTTGCCGACTGAACCAGTTGCTCGAGATACTGAAGATGTCCCTCGAACAACTGTCCGGAAACGCGAATGGTGACATGGGGAGCGAGCTTGGGAACGACACCGCGACTTTTCATTTCTCTCCTCTCGGCCCGACAAATGATCTTGCCGGGCGTACTTCTACTTGATGATCGAGGAGGCGTTTCTTGCGAAAAGACTCGTAAAGGACGTGTAAATCTTGGTAATGAGGAGGGCAGAAACCGCTCGGCTGTGGAAAAATAAGTCAGGCACCGGGGACTCACTGCACACGCAAGAGCCCGTTACCGTTGCTTCCTTCCGGACCTGGCGGGGTTGGCGGGAGAACGTCGCGTAAGACCGATGCCTGACCTGAATCATTCTAGCATTCCGGGAATGAAGCCTTTGTTACCCATCCGTCAAGCAGCATCGCACCAACTGTAGCGCTGGCGTCCCGCCGGCTGTCATGAGGGGAACTTGCCCTCGCACTCTCCCGATCCCACGCTTCCCAATGGGCCATGTGACTTTCGATGCAAGAATATCTTCCCAAAGCCTTCCCTTCTGAGGAAGGTTATCGAACAATGGTCTAAGCTGGCTGCCTCGGCGACGAAATCCCGCGGAAGAATGGTCGGTCCTTCCGCCAAACGAAATGACGTCTCGGTCTCTACAACCCGGCATGACCCCGCTTTCCCGGGCCATCGACCATTACTTCGAGCTGGCGCTGTATCTGCTTGTCTTAACTGGATTTGCTACTCTGGCGGGAACCGGCGGCCTTGATCTGCCTTCGACCATTCTGGTCGGAGTCGCTCTCGCGGTCCGCGGCTACCTGCTGGCGAAGCGGCGCCAATTCGTGATTTCCGAGCGATGGACCACTCCGCTCTCCATCGCTTACTTCGTCTTCTTCGCCGCTGATTATCTTCTTCTGTCGCGAAACTTCCTTCCCACCACGATTCACCTCGCCCTTTTCGGTGTTGTCGTACGGATGTTTTCACTGCGCCGCGAGCGCGACCACATCACGCTCGCCATCCTCGCTTTTTTGATGGTTCTCGCCTCGGCCGTTTTAACGGTCGATAGCACCTTCCTACTCTCCTTCGCCGCATTCATGATGATGGCCGTCGCCACATTCGTGCTGATGGAGATGCGACGTTCCGGACAGACCGCCAATATTCACGCCAGACACTCGAGTGATCCCCGGGAACATCGCCATCTTGCCTTCGCGCTAGCGCGCATCGCCCCGGCGCTGATGCTGATGATCCTCATCATCGGCGCCGCCGTTTTCTTCTTAATGCCCCGCATGTCGGCGGGATACATGGGCGGCTATACGTTCGGCAACGACCTCACTTCCGGATTCAGCGACCGCGTCCAACTCGGCAAGATCGGCCAGATTCAGCAGTCGAATTCTGTCGTCATGCACATTCAGATCGACGGCGACACTATCGGCCGGTCCGATCTGCACTGGCGCGGCGTTGCCCTCGCCAACTTCGACGGACGCACCTGGTCGAACCCCAAAGAGCAAATCGCGTTGGAGCGGCTGCCGAACAACAGTTTTCGGGTGCCGCAGGTCAACACCGTGCCGCGGCCGAACATCCCATCGAGCTTTGCGCGCGAACACGTCATTCACTACCGCGTTCTGATGGAACCCATCGGCACCAACGTATTCTTCCTCGCACCGTGGGCTCAAAGCATCAGCGGAGAATATCGACTCGTCGCGGGAGATACCAGCGGCGCAGTGTATGATTTCGATTCGCAGCATCCCGTCAGCCGCTATTCGGCCGAATCCGACATCTCGACGCCGGCTCCGGGCGAGTTGCGACGAGCAGGAGGGAATTATCCGCCGGAGATCGGAAGATATTTGCGGCTTCCGGAGGTTGATCCGCGGGTTCCCCGGCTCGCGGCGCAAATCACAAACTCTGCCGCGAACAATTTCGACAAAGCTGCTGCCATCGAGAATCACCTCAAGACGCGCTTCGGCTACACGCTGCAGCTGCCACAAACGCCGCCGAAAGATCCCATCGCGAATTTTCTTTTCGAGCGCAAGCAGGGACACTGCGAATACTTCGCTTCGTCCATGGCGATCATGCTGCGCACGCTTGGGATTCCCTCGCGCGTGGTCAACGGATTTCGTAGCGACGAGTTCAACGACCTGACCGGAAACTATGTTGTCCGCGCCAAGGACGCTCACTCGTGGGTGGAAGCTTATTTTCCCGGCTACGGTTGGCAGACGTTCGATCCCACGCCCGCAGCCGCCGGCGGAACGCCGCAGGGCTGGGAGCGTGTCGCACTGTACCTCGACGCCATGGCATCGTTCTGGCGGGATTGGATCGTCAGCTACGACAGTTCGCAGCAATTCGCTCTCGGCCACGCCGCCTTCACCGGTACCCGCAGCCTGTGGGAGAACGCTCGCGTCTGGGCGCGCGCTCACTATGCGTCCATGCTGCAATGGGCGCGACGCAGTCAGGATCACGTCGAGCATTCACCCGGACGCTGGGCCATTCTGGCGGGGGCGGTTGCACTCGCGCTTCTGCTGTTAGGAAATCTGGGACGCATCGCCCGCGGGCTGCACGAAAAGTGGCTGCGGGCGCATCCGGAACGATCTCCCGAACAGGCCGCCGCCCTGTGGTATCAACGAATGACGCGCGCGTTGGAGCGCGGCGGGTTGGAAAAGACCTCCGCGCAAACCCCTCAGGAATTCGTGAAGAAGATTGAAAATGCCCGCCTGCGCGAACCGGTCGCCCGCTTCACCCAAGTCTACGAGTCCGCCCGTTTCGGCAACTCTGCCGAGGACGTAAAGCGCCTGCCCGAGCTATACGAAGAAGTCGAAACTGCTACAAAAGCAAAGTAGGGCATCCCCGCCCGCGAGTAAAAAGCCGCACACAGATTTTGAAAAGGAGGGTTAGCAACGTCGAGAAGACTACCCTAGAAGCGCCAGAACGCTCCACCGCCCACAAAGAAGTTGTGCTGCCGCGATTTGCCTGTAGGCGCCAGCGGAAAATCCGGCACGCCCGACCAGAAGTCTCGCACTTCTCCGCGGATGCTGAGCTTTCTCCAGGCCTTCACGTCTAGCCCGAGTCCGCCTTCCAGTACCCCGGTGTTGGTGGACTGGCCCGGGTTCGGACCGCCGTAAATCAGGTTCGAGCTTTGACCGAAGTGTCCGAACCCGCCTCCGAAGCTGACCCACGGTGATACCGCCGTTGTCGGAAACAGGTTCAACCGCACGGCTGGCGTAAAAAATAGCTGGCTCATCTGGTTGGGCACCACCGCGAAACCATAGGCGCCGCCATTGATGTCTTCATCGTGATTCACCATCAGCACCGCTTCCCCGGAAACCGAAAAGACCGGAGTGACCAGGAAGCGCCGGGCATACTCCACTTCAAAGCTCAGTCCGTTGCCGAAAGCAATGATGTGACCCGGGTAGGTCCCGCCCGTGATTCCTTGATTGCTGATGAACGTGCGGCCAATTACGCCGCCCAGTTCGTTCTTCTCATCCTGCGCGAATGCCGACGCTGCCAGCAGCGCAATCACTATAGTCAGGATTGCAACCCGAAGACGTGTGCCTACCATTTCCCCTCCGCGAGGCGGTGCATAAATTGTTACGGCGGTAAGACATAGCCTAGCACGACCCCGGCTGTTTGGGCCAAGCCGTACTATCTTTTGTGTTGCGTAACACCCCATCTACGCACCAAGCAGAAAGATTTTTTGGGGACAGTCGGCTTCGGCTAGCCTGCCCTGAGCGAAGCCGAAGGGTCGAGCGAAGCTCGATCGGTCAGGCCAACGTGCGGCAAAACTAACACACATGCCGAAGCCCAACGTCGGGCCGCCGGATGCTAAAATAGTAAGATTGCATGCCTGTAAAAGACCTCACTGTCAGCGGTTCCCCTGATCTCAAGCCTGATCGTAAGACAGCCCTCAGGAAAGAGCGATCTCCGGAGAAGCCGCACGCCGAACGCCCGCAGCCGGCTCTTCCGCAAAAAGTGGGCTTCGTCAGCCTCGGCTGCCCGAAAAATCTCGTCGACAGCGAAGTCATGATGGGTCTGCTGGCCCGAGCGGGTGCCGAACTCACCCGCCACGCCGAAGACGCCGACGTCATCGTCGTCAATACCTGTTCGTTCATCGAAAGCGCACAGCAGGAATCGGTAAACACAATCCTCGAGATGGCCGCTCACAAAAGCGGCGGCAAGGCGAAGAAGTTAGTCGTCGCTGGATGCCTGGTCGAGCGCTTCCGCGACCAGATTCGCAAAGACATTCCCGAAGTTGACGCCGTCGTCGGCACCGGTGAACTGGAGAAGATTCTCGCCGCCACAGGCGTAGAATCGGCACCCGCATCGAGTAATTCCCCGTTTGTGGTCTTGCCATCGCGCCCCGAAGGTGATGCTCGCGCTGCTCAAGGACGATTCTCCCGCGAGTCGTGGGCTCGCGAATCATGGACTGGATCCGTCGGCGACCTCCCCAACTATCTTTACGACGAAGAGACTCCGCGAATTCTGGCAACGCCCGGCCACATGGCCTACATCAAGATTGCCGAGGGCTGCGACCATCCCTGCACCTTCTGCATCATTCCGCAATTGCGGGGACAGTTCCGCTCGCGCCGCTTTGAATCCGTCGTAGCCGAGGCCGAACGCCTCGCCCAGGCCGGCGTCCGCGAGATTACCCTCATCGGCCAGGATACGACCTGCTACGGCGAAGACTTCGGATTGAAAGATGGCCTCGCGCTGCTGCTCGAGAAACTCGCTGCGATCGAAAATTTGCGCTGGGTGCGTTTTCTCTACGCCTATCCCAACAAGATCACCGGCAAGTTGCTGGACACGATCGCCCAGCACGAGAAAATCTGCTCCTACATGGACGTGCCGCTGCAGCATGCCTCCGCATCGCTTCTGAAGCGCATGAAGCGTGGTGGCGGAGCCGATGTCTTCCTGCGCTCGATCACGAAGATGCGTCGCACCATTCCCGACCTCACCCTGCGTACCTCGTTCATCGTGGGCTTTCCGGGAGAGACCGAAAGAGAATTCGAAGAACTCTGCGACTTCGTGCGCGAAGCCCAGTTCGACTGGATGGGAGCCTTCGCCTACTCCGATCAGGACGGCGCCCAAGCCTACGCCCTCGACAAGAAACTCTCCTCGAGCGAAATCGAACGCCGCCGCAAACATCTGATGGGCATTCAGCGCCAAATCAGCAAAAAGAAGAAGAAGGCACTGGTCGGCCGCGAATACGACTTGCTGCTCGAAGGAGAATCGGAAGAGACCGAGTTGCTGCTCGAAGGCCGCACGCCGATGCACGCCCCGGAGATCGATGGCAAAGTGTTCGTCAACGATTTCCCCGAAGCGATCGACCCGCAGCCTGGCCAGTTCTACCGCTGCCAGATCACCGAAGCTCACGACTACGACCTAGTCGCCAAAATTCTGTAGAAGCGACCTCTAGAATACGAGCATGCCGCGCCAGCGCACCGTCAAACTCCGCTGCCCCATCTGCAAGAAGCCCGTAAAGAGTACCGACCCGGACTTTCCCTTCTGCAGCGAGCGCTGCCGTCTCGTCGACCTGGGCAAATGGGCCAGCGGCCAATACGTAATATCGTCCCCGGTCACCGATGCGGAAGAAGCAATCCGCGATCGTACCCCCGAAGACCCAGAGGACGAATCATGAAGCCAGATCGCGCTTCTGCATCCGGCAGCATCACGACTCCAATTGGCAGCACCGCGCCCGACCGTAGCGCCGGCGACTCGCCGGCTGTCGCGCGGGCGACCCGCCCGCGCGCACCGCTGTGGGCAACGCTAACAGCCACTTTCTTCGGCATCGGTCACCTGCACCCGGGCCCGGGCACTTGGGCCTCGACGGCAACAGTCGCGCTCTGGGCTGGACTCGCGATCGCACTACCTCCCGCTCAGCGGACCCCTGTCGCCATCGCCCTGGCCCTGCTCATGACGCTGCTCGGCATGCCTGCGGCCACCCTCGTCGCGCGCGCTTCCGGGGGCAAAGATCCGCAGTTCGTCGTCATCGACGAAGTCGCAGGCCAGCTCATCGCCCTGATTGCCGTCCCGCTTGCGTGGAAAACTTTTCTGGCGGGTCTTATACTTTTTAGAGCGTTCGATATCATCAAGCCGCCCCCGGTGCGACAAATGGAGAAACTCCCAGAAGGTACTGGCATCGTGCTCGATGATGTTGCGGCAGGAATTTTCGCATTCGTTGTGATGCATCTCTTGCTGCACTTTGGGCTACTAAGATAGTGGGTTTCATGGGATTTTCCGACCGCATCCTCGGCAGAAAAAACGTCAACGGTGGACCGCGCATCGAATTGGTGGCGCCCTCGCTCGCCCTCGCCGGAGGCGAACTCCGCATCACCGGCTCCGGCTTGCGTCCGCAGGAACTGCAACGCCCAAAAGTAAAATTCGGCGAACACGAAGGACCCGTCATTGTCAGTTCCGACGGATTCCTCGTTACCCGCGTCCCCGAAGGAGCGGTCACCGGTCCCGTCGTCGTCGCAACCGATGGTCACGTCAGCAATCCGCAGACGGTGAAGATCGCCGTCCCTATCGCTGAAAATCTTCATCCCGTCACCAGCCCCGCCCTCGATGCCGAAGGCAACATTTACGTCACGTTCTCGGGTTCTCGCGGCCAGAAAGTTCCGGTTGCAATCTTCAAGATCGATACCAACTACAACCTCAAGCCCTTCGTCAACGAGATGATGAATGCCACTGCCATCGCCTTCGACCGGGAGGGGCAGATGTATGTTTCCTCGCGCTTCGATGGCGCTGTCTATCGCGTCGCTCCCAATGGCACCATGACCACCTACGCAGAAGGCATGGGCGTCGCCACCGGCATCGCCTTCGACCGCGAGCAGAGTCTCTACGTGGGCGACCGCAATGGCACCATCTTCAAGATCGCCCGCGACCAGCAGGTCTTCGTGTTTGCCACGCTCGAAGTCAGCGTCTCCGCCTATCACCTCGCTTTCGGTCTGCAGGGCGATCTGTTCGTCACTGGTCCCAACGATCGCGTGTACAAAATCGACCCCAATGGAACCGTGACCACGTTCTACAAAGGCCTGGGACGCCCACAAGGCCTCGCTTTCGACGTGGAGGGTAATCTCTATGTCGCCGCCTCACTCTCCGGCACGCGCGGCATCGTGAAGATCGCTCCCAACGGCCTTGCCAACCTCGAAGTAGCAGGCCAAGGTCTTGTCGGGCTGGCCTTCGCTCCCGGCCGCTCCGTCGTATTGGCCACTACCAGCGCTGTGCAACACCTCTCGTGGAACCTCCAAGGCCTGCCCCTGCCTCCGGAGTAAGGGTTATTTGTCATTTCGAGCGCAGCGCACCTTGTCATTCCGAACGAAGTGAGGAATCTTCTTCTGCCTTTCCCCTGTGCCCTCCGTGGTTGTCCCTTTCGTTTTTCATTTAAACTTCTACACAAGTGAACGCCGAAATCATTGCGGTGGGCTCCGAGATGCTCACGCCCTACCGCATGGACACCAATTCGCTCTACCTCACCGAGCAACTCAACCTGCTGGGTGTCGACGTAATCTTCAAAAGCATCGTCGGCGACAACCTCCGCCGCCTCGTCGCCGCCGCCCAACACGGCCTGTTTCGCTCCGACATTCTCGTTTTCATTGGTGGCCTCGGCCCCACTGAAGACGACCTCACACGGGAAGCCGTGGCCGAAGCTCTCGGCCTGACCCTTCAACGCGATCCGGAAATTCTCATTCGCCTCGAAAAGCGTTTCGCTGAGCGGGGCTGGAAGATGACTCCCAACAACGCCAAGCAGGCCGACGTTCTCGCCGGCGCCACGGTCCTTCCCAATCCCAACGGCACCGCACCCGGGCAGTGGCTCAGCGGCCAGTTCGATGGCCGCGAACACATTATTGTCCTGCTCCCCGGCCCTCCGCACGAAATGAAAGCCTTGTTCGAAGCCGAGGTCCGCGACCGTCTTCGCGCGAAAGTTCCACCCGCATTTCTTGCGGTCCGTACGTTGAAGATCGCGATGCTGGGGGAATCCGCGGTCGACGCCCGCGTCGCACCGATCTACAAGCGCTACGCCGAGGTCGAAACCACCATCCTCGCCGGCGCCGGGGAAATCGAATTGCATTTCAAAACGGTAGCACCCACTCAAGACGCAGCCCAGCGCCGCGTCGACGAAGTTGCAGGAGTGGTTGAGGACGAACTCGATGACGCGGTCTATTCCCGCAACGGCGAATCGCTCGAACAGATCGTCGGCTACTGGCTCCAGATGCGCAATGCCACGGTAGCGGTCGCTGAATCCTGCACCGGAGGCCTGCTCGCCGAACGTCTCACATCCATCGGCGGAAGCTCGCGCTATTTTCTCGGTGGTGCGGTGGTCTACTCGAATGCTCTGAAAACGGAACTCGCCGGTGTACCAGCGGAAATGATCGACCGCCACGGCGCCGTCAGCCGCGAAGTCGCCGCCGCCTTAGCCGAAGGCATCCGCTATCGCTGCGAGTCCACCTTCGGGATTGGCATCACGGGCGTAGCCGGCCCCACCGGAGGCACTCCGGAAAAACCGGTCGGCATGGTCTTCCACGCCGTCGCCAGCAGCGCAGGAACAGAAGTAGTCCAGCACAATTTCCCCGGCGACCGCAAACGCATCCGCCGCTTCGCCAGCACCATGGCCCTGGATATGCTAAGAAAGAAGCTGATGTAAGAAAGCTTCTAGCCCTTTTAGCTTTTAGCTTTTAGCTTTTAGCTTTTAGCTCTTAGCTCTTGGCTTTAAGACTTGGCCTTAGACTCTGATTCCATTCCGGGGCCGGAGGCGAGCAAACACGGGAAGGGCACGGCTTCAGCCGTGCTATTAAAGTGAGCCGAGAATCAGGGCTTGAGGCCCCCTGACGGGCCAAACTCTCGAATCGAATCATGACGCCGTAACGAGAACGTTCAAGCCAGAAGCTAGAAGCTGCCCCATGCGCCTCTTCATCGCCCTCGACATCACCGACGACATCCGAACCCGCATCACGCGCTTCATGGAAGGCGTAGCCGGATTCGCGACAGACGCCCGCTGGGCCAAGCCCGAGTCCATGCACGTGACTCTGAAATTTATCGGCGAGGAACCCGACGCGGCTGTCGAAAACATCAAACAAGCACTGTCGTCAATCGATGCCGCCACTTCGGAAATAAAATTCCGCGGCTACGGGTTCTTCCCCACACCAAAATCGGCCCGAGTCTTCTGGGTCGGCATGGAATGCGGCCCGCAAGTCGCCGCCCTGGCTGCCGCGATCGACGACAAACTCTCCGCTCTGGGAATTCCAAAAGAAACTCGCGCCTTCAGCCCTCACCTGACTTTAGCTCGCAGTGCCGCCGGCTCCGGTTCCCCGCGGCGCAGCAAATCAGACCGGCCGAATCGGGTCTTCCAACACCTTCAGGAAAAACTGTCCGCGCTACCGACTCCGGAATTCGGTACCATGATCCCGCGCCAGTTCTTTCTCTACCAAAGCCAACTCTCGCCGAAAGGATCAAAATACACAAAGCTGGCAAAATTTGATTTAAAGTAGCGCCGTCGTCCTAGCGCCGACGACTCGCTGGCCAGTTGCGGAGCTTGCCCTGAGCGACGTCGAAGGAACCCGCTCGCGCACCGGAAAGCAGCGACAAAAACGTCACTTTCTACGCCATGCCCAGAATCCTGCAAATCGCCGCCATCAGCTACCTCCTGGGTTCCATTCCCTTCGGCTACATTCTCGTCCGTATGTTCAAGGGAGAAGACGTTCGCCGCACCGGGAGCGGAAATATCGGAGCCACCAACGTCGCCCGCAGTTCTCCCGCGCTAGGCGTCCTAACGCTTTTACTCGACGCGCTGAAAGGATCGACGGCAGTCGCCATCGGAATGATTCTGAGCCCATCGCTCCAAGGTGCAGCGATCTCGCAGATTCCCTGGCGCCAAATCCTGCCGGCATCTTCTGCCAGCTTTGCCCCCTGGGCCGCCCTCGCCGCGTTATTCGCAGTCGCGGGCCACGTCTTTTCGGTCTGGCTCAAGTTTCGCGGAGGCAAAGGCGTGGCCACTGGACTGGGCGCTTTCGCCATGGTCGCCCCCAAAGCAGTATTGCTGTCCGCATTAGTCTTCGTCGTCCTCGTTCTCGCCTTCCGTTACGTCTCCCTCGGATCGATCGCCGCCGTCGCCGCCTTCCCCAACATCGCCTTGACGCTTCACGAATACGGCAGCGCCCCTGACGCGCTCATTCTGATGGCCCTAGCTTCGGTGCTCATCATCGTTAAGCACTACTCGAACATCAGCCGCCTGCTCGCAGGAACCGAAAACAAGTTAGGATCAAAGCACGCATGAGCGAGATCGCCATCATCGGCGGCGGCGCATGGGGCACGGGCATCGCCATTGTCCTCGGCCGCAAAGGAACGCACCGCGTGCGCCTGTGGGCTCACGAGCCCGACGTCTGCGAATCGATTACGCTGAGGCGGATCAATGAGAGATTTCTTCCCGGCCGAAGCATCCCCGAGTCCGTCACCGTCAGCAACGACCTGGCCGCAACTCTGCAAGGCGTGCAGATTGTCGTCAGCGTCATGCCTTCGCAGCATTGCCGTGCCCTGTTCGAACGTATGCGCGCGCTGCTGCCGCCGCACATCTTGATCGTAAGCGCCACTAAGGGCCTCGAAGAAGGTTCCCTTCTCCGCATGTCTGAAGTCATCTCCGAAGTTGTGAAATGCGACGACGGATCCACTCCCGCCGTCGGTGCCCTCAGCGGCCCATCCTTCGCGCAGGAAGTGGCCCGCGGAGATCCCACCGCAATCACGATCGCCTCGTCGGATGCCGCGCTCCTCAGCACCGTGCAGAAAGAATTCAGCGACTCCAGCTTTCGCGTCTACACCAACGGCGACATCGTCGGCGTGGAACTCGGCGGAGCTCTAAAGAACACAGTCGCCATCGCGGCCGGAATCTGCGACGGCCTCGGCCTCGGCCACAACTCGGTCGCTGCTCTGATCACCCGGGGGCTCGCGGAAATGACCCGCCTCGTCGTCGCCTGCGGAGGCCGCGCCGAAACCATGGCCGGACTCGCTGGCCTGGGAGATCTCGTCCTTACCTGTACTGGCGGCTTATCGCGCAATCGCAGCGTCGGTGTCGAACTCGGCCGCGGCAAGAAGCTTCCCGAAATCATCGCCGGCATGCACGGCATGGTCGCCGAAGGAGTCTTCACCACCTCCGCCGCCGTCGGCCTGGCTCGCGCCCGCCGTGTGGAAATGCCCATCACCGAGCAAATGCACGCAATTCTGCACGAAGGAAAGCCTCCTCGCGAGGCGATCCAGGTATTGATGTCACGCACCGGCAAAAGCGAAACGGGTGCGTCGTAGTTTTCCCTCAGTGGATCTTAGTGTCCTTCGTGGTTGAAGAACTTAGGTTGTCAATCTCCGGAGCTCCTGATGCGCACACGAAATCTAGCTCTTGCAATCCTCCTGATCGCGGCGTTCTTTAGCATTTCGTTCGCCCAAACCAAAACCATCGCCGAGCGCCTCGGCTATCCCGCCGACTCGAAGCTCCTCATCCTCCACGCCGACGATCTCGCCGTCGCTCACTCGCAAGACGCTGCCAGCTTCGACGCACTCGACAAGCGGGCGGTGACCTCTGCCAGCATCATGGTTCCCTGCCCATGGCTGACCGAAGTTGCCGACTATGCGAAAGCTCATCCCGACACCGACTTGGGACTGCACCTAACCCTGACGTCCGAGTGGCAAACCTACCGTTGGGGCCCGGTCGCCTCCAAAGACAAAGTCCCGAGCCTGATCGACCCGGATGGCTACCTCTGGCCTGAGACCGGCCCCGCCGTGCAACACATCAAAGCCGACGAAGCTGAACTCGAAATCCGCGCCCAGATCGATCACGCCATCGCCATCGGCATTCATCCCACGCACCTCGACAGCCACATGGGAGTTCTTTTCGCGCGCCCCGATCTCTTCGCCGTCTACGTCAAAGTCGCCCACGAATACCGACTGCCCTTCCTCGCCTTTCTCTCGGCCGACACACCGAAAGAATTGTCATCGGTCCTCTCCGACAAAGATTTGCATGTGAATGCCATCGTGATCGCCAACCCATCCGTCCATCCCGGCGACTGGGAGACCTTCTACTTAACAGCGATAAAGAACCTGAAGCCCGGCGTCACCGAATTCATTGTTCACCTCGCTCACGACGACGCGGAAATGCAAGCCGTCACGGCCGGCCATCCCGACTATGGAGCCGCCTGGCGCCAACGCGACTACGAAGTCGTAACCAGTCCCGAATTCAAGAAAGCACTGGAAGACAATCACGTGATTCTGATCGCATGGAGAGACCTTAAGAAACTCCTGGAGTAGCGAAGCCGTCGCGCCCGCGCGACTAAGAGTCCCCTGATTCTTCTCCGGCGCTCTGCGCCCTCTGTGGTTCAAGCTCTTGACTTTGACGTCGTGTCCCCCAAACCCCGCCCGCGAAGCCACTTCCAGCAGGTACTTTGGTAATGCCGCTCGCCTTAGCTTTTCCCCGAACATACCCGATTCCCCGTTAGAATTTTAAGGATACCCGTGAAAGCCGCCGCCACTTCGCCTTCGGCGTCCGTGACAAGCAAAGGGAAGACCCTGCCCGAGAGCGCCTGGACGCACGCCCGCATCCCGATTCTCTACGTGATTCTCGGCGTGCTTCTGGTCATCAGCATCGTCCCCATGTATTTCTATTCGGCACAAGTCGAGGCGATTAATCGCGACCGCCTCAAAACCAACGAGATGCTGCTGCAAAACACCGTAACGCGCTCGCTGGCCGATGATCTTGTGCAACACCAGCGTTCCCTACATATGATGCTGGACAATCTTTCGTCCGCCATTAAAGTAGCCAGCGGCGGCGACATCGGCGAGACCAATATTCAGGCCCCGGAACTTCGGGCCCTGTTGGAGAATTTCGTCTCCTCATCCGACGAGATTGCCTATGCGACTCTGCTGAACTCCGACGCTAAAGGCATCTCGGCGGGACGCATCGCTCCCGACGCATTTCTGAACCGCGAATTGGAGCGGGGCTATTCTGCCGCTCGCGATGGCCGCGAGTACAACGGGCAAGCCCTCGTAATCGGCGAAGGAAAATCCAACCGCACCGTCTTTCTGGTCAGTTATCCCGTCCGCTACGGAGACCGTTTCCTGGGAATGATCGCCTCCGTGGTAGACCTCCAATTCCTGATTCGCCGGCTGCAGGAAGTCGCTGGCGGAGGGCTCACGCCCTATGTCGTCGATTCGCAAGGCCGTCTCGTCGCGGCCGCCAGTCCTGAGTTTGCCACTGGACAGGACATGAAGAACCTCGACATCGTTCGCAACTTCGTCGAGGGTGGAAACAAGGCGCAATTGGCTGCAACCAAGGAATTCACGGTGAATGCCGCCTCCGAGCGAGTGGATATGCTGGGCACCTATAGCCCTGTGACGTCCCTCGATTGGGCTGTGGTCGTACAGAAACCGCAACGCGAAGCCTATCGCGGGATTATTGAGATGCAGCGCACAGGCCGCTTGCTCGCGCTTCTGGCCGTGCTATTGAGCATTGGCGTGAGTATCTTTGCCGCGCGCCGCATCACCAATCCTCTGCACGTACTCACGCAGTCGAGCCGTGCGCTCGCCCGTGGCGACTTCTCGCAGCGCGTCAACCTCTGGAGCCGCACCGAGATCGGCGAACTCGCTCACACTTTCAATACTATGTCGGATGAACTCGAGCATTTCGTCGAAGACTTAAAGCGCGCCGCCGAAGAAAACCGGGAGTTGTTCATGGGCTCCATCCAGATGCTCGCCGGAGCCGTCGATGAGAAAGATCCCTACACCCGCGGCCACTCCGATCGCGTCACGCGTTATTCCCTGCTCATCGCTAAGGAGATGAAGCAGCCAGAGTCCTTCTTGGAGATTTTGCGCATCTCCGCCCAGCTTCACGATGTGGGCAAGATCGGCATCGAAGATCACATCCTGAAAAAGCCGGGCGCGCTGACCGAAGAAGAATTCGAAGTCATGAAGACGCACACGACCAAGGGCGCCAACATTTTGCGCCCGGTTACGCAGTTAGCGGAAATGCTCCCCGGCATCGAGTTGCACCATGAAGCGCTCGACGGCCGCGGTTATCCTTATGGACTACAGGGCGACCAAATTCCCCTGCTGGCGCGCGTCATCGCCGTCGCCGACACCTTCGACGCCCTGACGACGAATCGTCCGTACCAGCAGGCGCACACTCCCGATCAGGCCCTGCAGATCATAAAGAACCTGGCCGGCAAACGCCTCGACCCCAAAGCGGTTGAAGCTCTCCTCGCGGTCTACGGACGCGGTGAAATCAAGATCCAGCGCTTCACTATCAAACGCCCGATTGCACCCCTCGTGGCCGAAGCACCCGCACTAGCGACCACCGCAGCCGTTCCCGCAACCCCATCAGCACCCGCCGCATCCGCGCCCCTGGAACGAACAAGAGTGTAGGGCCGGCGTCCCAAAAGACCGCGGGGCTGCGCCAGGTCCTCTCACAGCGCCGCCACGCGCCTCTGCACCGCCAGGAAATACACCGCTACCAGCACGAGCAGGAATCCATTCACTGCCAGCACCCACGGAGCCGTGTAGGCTGGCACGAGCCATCCAGAAACCAGATTGCCCATTGGCATCCCGCCACGAAAGGCAAAGTTGTAGACGCTCATCACGCGCCCGCGCATGTCGTTGGTCACAATCAACTGCACCAGCGACGTCACCGTCGCGAACACGGCCATCATCGAAGCGCCCACCAGCACCAGCATGACGTAGGACAGGGGCAGTGCTTTGGAAAGGGAGAATCCGGCAATCCCCAAGCCCAGGCAAATTAGCATCGAGAGCGCGAAGCGGCCTTTGCGCGAGATGTTTCCCAGGCTCGCCACGCCGAGCGACCCGCAGATTGATCCCACGCCCATCAGCGAAAGCAAATTCCCGTACGTCTCCGGTCCGCGATGAAAAATGTCTTTCACAAAAACTGGAATGTAGGTCCGCATGGGCATGCTCAAGAAGGTCATCAGGAACGCCAGCACGATCAGGCCAACCATCGATCCGTGATGCCAGATGAACCGGATGCCCTGCTTCAAGCTGCTGTACATCGTTTCCTTGGTGCTCTCAGGCATGAAGCGTGCGGAAATCATCAATAGCGAGATGACTGGAGCCAGAAATGATAGCGCATTCAAGCCGAAGCACCATTTCTCTCCGAACTTCGCCAACGTGATTCCCGCCAGCGCGGGACCCACCGTCACTGCCAGGTTGAACTGAATCGAATTCAACGCAATGGCATTCGGCATGTCCTCGCGATCTACCAGCGTCGGAATCAGCGCCTGATACGCTGGTCCGCCAAAGGCTTGGGCAAAGCCCGAGACAAACGACAGACACAAGATTTGCCATACGTGGACGACTCCTAGCGCCACGAGCACGGTGAGAATTCCCGCGCTCGCCATCTGGATGTATTGGGAAATCAGCAGAATCTTGCGCCGCTCGGTGCGGTCGGCCACCACGCCGCCGATGAGCGTGAACAGGAAAATCGGAATGCCCGCGAGGAACTGGTCAAGACCGAGCAGAAACGAGGAATGGCTCAGCCGGTAAATGAGCCATCCTTGCGCAACAATCTGCATCCACGTGCCAATACTGGACGTGCATGCTCCGATCCACATCAGGCGGAAATCGCGATATTGAAATGCCTTGAAGATTCTGCGAAGTGTTGACGTTTGCATTTGGTCGAAAGGGATTCGGTCAGCCCTCTATCTTCGCACGACCGCCATTCTCCCGCTCACCACCTGAACCTGAACAATGCCTCGGCCGGATGCGCTTCCGTGCTCCCCAATTGGATTCGCCCTGATTGCAAACGATCCGCGCAACAGAAAAGATAAGGTCTCTGTCGCGGTGGCGTCCCGCCCACGTGTGCCAGCCCGTATAATCGAATGTTGGTTCTCCTATGATTCAAACGCTGTTTGGCAGCCTCGAGGAAGAGAAGAAACCCGGCTTTTTAGACCGCATGAAGCAGGCGGTCACGCGCACGCGAGAGAATCTCGCGGAGCGCATCGAGGAAGTGGTTTCGTTCGGCAAAGAAATCGATCGCAACACGCTCGACGATCTCGAGGCGACGCTTATCGGCGCTGACTTAGGCAGCACAACCACGCAAGAAGTACTCGGCAAACTTCGAGACAAGGCCGACCGCAAGCAGATCAAGGACGTTCAGGAGCTGAAACGCCTGCTGAAGGAAGAACTGCTAGCGATTCTGAGCGCGGCTAACACGCGGCCGGTCAGCAAAGTGGACGGGACGCCCGAAGTGATCTTGGTCGTGGGAGTGAACGGCACGGGCAAAACCACGACGATCGGAAAGCTGTCGCAGGTGTTCCGTTCTCAGGGAAAAAATGTTCTGCTCTGTGCCGCCGACACTTTTCGAGCGGCTGCCATTGATCAGCTCGAAATCTGGGGACAACGCACCGGCACGGAAGTCATCAAGACCAAACCCGGAGGCGATCCTTCCGCGGTCATGTTCGACGCGCTCCAAGCCGCCGTCGCGCGCAAAACAGATTACGTTGTCGTCGACACTGCGGGCCGCCTGCACACCAAGACCAGCCTGATGTCGGAACTGGAAAAGATGCGCCGTATCGCGCAACGCATCATTCCTGGAGCTCCGCACGAAACTTTGCTTGTGATGGACGCAACCACAGGGCAAAATGGCTTGCAGCAGGCACGCATCTTCACCGAGTCCGCAGGTGTAACCGGAATTGTTCTGACCAAACTGGATGGCACCGCAAAAGGCGGGGTGGTAGTCGCGATCTCTCGTGAACTTGGATTACCCGTGCGTTATGTTGGCGTCGGTGAAAAGGCGGGCGATTTGCTTCCTTTCGATCCGAAGGAATTTGTGGATTCACTGTTTGAATAGGAGGCATATGCGCGACGGCAAGCAAAAGCGTTCCTTGATAAAGAAACTGGGGGATGCAATCCGCCGACTGCTGGGGCGCGAGCCCTCGCCGCCACCGGTGGATCCCTACGCCTACTCGATGGCGCCTCTGCATCGCGGCCCAAAGGGCCGTAGCGGCGCTGCCGTCACCGAAATCGAGGACGATTCGTACCGGAGTTTTCCACTGCGCCGAAGCTAAACAGCGTGGCTTCCGCCTCTCGGCTTCTGGCTCCGACGAACCAAGGTTCGAAGAGAAAATTGGAAGCCAGCGGAGCAGTAGGTTTTCTTAGCGTTCTCTTCGGCCGTTCTTTGCGCGCTTTGCTGTTGAATGCTTTTCGCCGTCGCACTAGATTTTCTTGAATGCAAGCTCACTCTCCCGACGAACAGCATCTGCACCGCGCGCTGGAACTCGCACGCGAATCCATCGGTTTGGCCTCGCCGAATCCATACGTCGGTGCTGTAATCACGGACGCTCACGGCAACATAGTTGGCACTGGAACCTACACTTATAGCGGCGTGAAGCACGCTGAAGTTCTCGCACTGGAAGCGGCCGGCAAGAAGGCTCAGGGCGGAACTCTCTATATCAACCTCGAACCGCACGCTCATCAGGGACGCACTCCTCCGTGCACCGACGTGCTGATTGCCGCCGGAATTGATCGCGTCGTCGCTTCGATGCCCGATCCGAATCCGAAAGTCAGTGGTCTGGGATTCGACAAGCTCCGAACTGCGGGAGTTCACGTTGAGGTTGGACGGTTGGAAGATCAGGCACGGCGTCTGAATGAAGGATTTGCGCGCTACATTCGTCACGGCACACCGCTGGTGACGCTGAAAGCCGCGATGACGCTCGACGGCAAGATCGCTCCGCCGCCTGCCGAGGCGCTGGACCTGCGCGATGGCATCCCGGCGGGAGGATGGTTGACCAGCGAGGTCGCGCGCACGCACGTGCAGGAATTGCGGCATCAGAATGACGCGTTGATGGTTGGGGCCGGGACAATCCTGTCGGATAATCCGTTGCTGACAGATCGCAGCGGGCGGGCGCGGCGGCGTCCGCTGTTGCGCGCGATTCTAGACTCGCGATTGCGGCTGCCTCTGGATTCGCGGTTGGTTCGGAGCGTGGCGGCCGAACGAAAGGACGACGTGCTGGTGTTCTGCTCTGCGGCGGACGAGCAGAAAAGGGCACAACTCGAGCAACTCGGAGTCCGCGTCGAGGTCATCCCCACGGTTGAACCGCACGGACGACCGGATCTGGCCACAATTCTACGGCGCCTCGGACAACTGGAAATCACTAGTGTGATGATCGAAGGCGGAGCAACGGTGAACTGGTCTGCGCTGGCCGCGAACGCTGTTGACAAGGTCTTCCTGTATTACGCTCCCAAGATCCTTGCGGGATCGGGCTCGATTCCCTTCGCTGCGGGAGCGGGATTCCGTCATATGAGCCAGGCCGCACAGGTGAAACGTGTCCACCTGCACCGTTTCGGCGAGGATTTCGCGGTAGAAGGATATCTACGCGATCCGTATGCAGAGTGACAGTACTCGGTACTCGGTACTCAGTACTCAGTTCCCAAATGTGCTCAGGTCCCCTGACTCTTCCGCGACTGAGTACCGAGTACTGAATAAGGTTAGAATGTTTGGTTCTCACGGAGGCACTCATGTTTACTGGCATTGTCGAAGAAGTTGGGCGCGTGAGCAGAATTGAGCAGCGCGGGGAAAACCGGCGCATCACAGTCACGGCTTCGAATGCACCGAAGGAACTCAAGTCTGGTGACAGCGTGGCCGTGAGTGGAGTCTGTCTGACGGCTCTCGATATCAAACCGGGATCGTTCTGTGCCGATCTCGCGCCCGAGACCTGGGTGCGCACCTCGTTCTCGCGCATTCATGAACGCGCGTTGGTAAATCTTGAACTGCCGATGAAGGCCGACGGGCGATTCGGCGGACACATCGTGCAGGGGCACGTCGACGGAGTCGGCAAACTGATCGAGTTCGAGCGCATCGCGGAGTCGGAGAATTGGTGGCTGCACATCGAGTTGCCGGACGACGTCGAAAAATATACGGTCTTCAAGGGATCGATTTCGATCGAGGGGATCAGCTTGACCGTGGCAAAACTCGACACGAATCGCTGCACCATCGCGATTATTCCTCATACCGTCGAGATGACGAACCTTCATTCGCTGAAGCCTGGCGATCCAGTCAATCTGGAAGCCGATCTGATCGCGAAATATGTGGAGAAAATGATGAACGGCGAGCGCGATGAAAGTTCGCTGACGGTGGAAGATCTGGTGCGGCAGGGATTTTGAAGGCAGTCGTTAGTCGTTCATCGTCCGTCTTGCGGTGCCTTTACCTTTGGCGGATCAGCGTGCGGATGGAAGGTCGTCCCTTGACCTCTGCGCCGCCCTTCATGACGAACTTCACGTGCTGCCGCTTTCTTGTCCCGGGCCGGCAGCGAAAATCCTAGACCGCAAAGGTTGCAAAGGATACGCGAAGGGCGCGAGAGAACCCTCGAAAGGGCTGCATGAGTTCCTCAGGCTCGGATCGTTTTCTTGCCAGCAACTGACACCCGGCTACTGCTTTTACACTTCCAGCTTGATTTCGTCGAGTTCGAGGAATTCCTGGATGATGTGTTCGGGGGACTTTTCCATTTGTGCGTAGGTACCGAAGAAGATGGCTTTGCCTTCGCTGAGGAAGACGACGCGTTCGGCTAGCTTCTTGGCGAGACGCATGTCGTGGGTGACGACGATGCTGGTCAGGTTCAGTTGAATTTTGAGACGCTTGATGAGATCGCCGAGCAGTTGCGCCATCAGTGGATCAACCATGGTTGTGGGCTCATCATAGAGGACGCATTCGGGACGTGCGGCCAGCGCGCGGGCGATGGCGACCGAACGCTTCATTCCGGTGGACAAATCGGAGGGGAGAAGGTCGCGCATCTCCTGCACCCCAACCATCTGCAGAAGGCCATCGACGATCTGGTAGATCTGCTCCTCGTTCAGTTCACGGCTTTCGCGCAGAGGGAAAGCTACGTTTTCGCCGACCGTGAGCGAGTCAAACAGAGCTCCGTTCTGAAAGACCATCGTGACTTTCTTGCGGATATGTTCGAGTTGCTCTTCGGTGTAGTCGGTGATGTCCTCGCCGGCGACGATGACGCGACCGGAGTCGGGCTTGAGGAATCCCATGATGTGATGCAGGGAAACCGATTTTCCAACGCCGCTGCGTCCTAGAATGCAGACGGTTTCTCCGGGCAGGACATTGAAGCTGACGTGGTCGAGGACGACGTTGTCGCCGAAAGCTTTGCTCACATCGCGAAATTCAATGTAGGGCGCGGGATTTGGCTGGTCTGGCATGATCAGCTTCTGCTGCTAGCTTGTAGCTTGAATCCTGTCCACCTTATCAGATTTGGGCTGGGGGTTTGAGCGGGGAGTCTTAGCTAGTTCACTAGAACCAGTCGCTACGGTAAGCGACCCACCATGCGGCATAGAGGATAGGAATGGTAGCGGCGCAGGCCCACCAGAAGGGAAGCACGAAATCGGCCAGCAGCCCGAGCACCGCGAAGACCATCCAGAATATTTTTTTCTCCATAGGAGCGATTGTAGTCGCGGACAACCGCTAATTCTTGGGCTTTCCAAAAGTCTGGATGCCCAAAGCGAAAAATACGCACGGAATAAATCGCATTTGTCCGCCGCCTCCCCGCTTCCCTGCCTTAAAAAGCCCACAACTATCCTATCCGTAGCGTTCGTGGGTCGCACAAGTGACTCATGTAACCAAGGCTGTCACACTCGTTGACCCCAGCAACGTCTTCGGTCAATGAGAATTGCCGAGTTTGCTTGCCTCGGCAAGGTCATTCGGCGTGTTCAGGTTGCGGAACGTCGTTTGGGAAAATCCGGCGGCTTCGAGTTCTTCTTGTTGGATCACCTGAATATGCGTCGCGTCGAAGAGCGTGCCAATTTTGTAACGGCCGGCGCGCAGGGATTGCTCTGCGACGTCGGCAAATGGTTTGCGATAAACAGCACAGAGCGGCTGCCATCCTTCGGCGGTGCGCGGAACGGTCACGATTGAAATGGCCGAATCCGTTGCCCGAGCGACCAGGAACTGTAGCAGGGCCGATGAAACGAGTGGCAGGTCTACGGCGAGGATGAGATTCAAGTCTGTTGGCGATGTGTGGAGCGCGGCGTGAATTCCCGCAAGCGGTCCGCAGTCGCGGAATATGTCCTCGATGACCGGAGCGAATTGGGCGAATTTTGCGGGATCACCAACGATATGGACGTTGGGAGTCAGGAAGCGGGCTGCATCCAAGGCACGCGCCAGGAGCGTTTGACCATCGAGCTTGACGAAGGCCTTGTCCGCCCCCATGCGCGTGCTCTTGCCGCCGGCGAGGATGAAGGCGGTGAGGTCGGACTCAGCCTGCATGGCGCGATGATACACAGGTAGCCGTTGGTTCAGTACGTTAGACCGTCGCCTCTGCTGGACTCCGTCCCATTTCCCTCGGGCTTTCCCGGCACACCCGTGCGCAACGGCGGGCCCGATTCACATCTCCCGTACGCAGACATTCCACAGCCTAAGGAGTTGAATCTGCGTCGTTTAGTTCCATTCTTGCGTTGCAACGTGCACGAAAGTAACCTATCCAAAGTGAAGGCTTCGCGCGATGATGGGCGTGCATCCGAGGGTTCTCGACCCGGAAGTAACAAACATGCCGCAAAAATTCATGGATGTGCTTATGCTTGGGCGCTGCTCACACGAGTTTTCCTGGCCGCGCCGCGGTTCTGATGGAGACTATTACCAGGTCTGCCTGCTGTGCGCCGCGGAATACAAGTATGACTGGACGACCATGCGCCGCACGCAGCGCGTGGAGCACGCCAAGCCCGAGGGCACAATCCGGCGTAGTCATACGCGCGAGAAAAGGCCTTCGTGGGTACCCCGTGCACGCCGATTGAAGCTTGACATTCCTCTGCGGTATCGCGTCAACAAGACCAGCACATGGTACGAGGGGATCATCGAGAACATCAGCCAGAGTGGAGTGCTATTCAACGGGCCGCAGCAGCTTCCGGTGAATGCGCTGATCGAGATGGTGTTTGAGATGCCGGAAGAAATCTCCGGACAAAAGAACAGCAATGTCGTGTGCCAGGGACGCGTGATGCGCGCCAAAGATGCTACAAAATCCGAAGAGACGGCGGAGCAAGAGAATAACGGGCTGGCGGCTTCGATCGTCGACTACAAGTTCATCCACTGATCCAGCGCCGCGAAAAGAATAGGACGCGCGGGACGCGACGCCACTGACACTTTACATCTGCAAGAGCATCTCTCAGCATCTAAACTGTACGGGGTAAAACGGTCCACGCATGGGCCGGTGTTAGGAGTCGAGTGATGAAAACAAATTCTGCAGTAGTGACGTCGCTTCTGTTGGCCATCATTTTGGGAATGAGCGTCAGCTGCGCCAGAAAGCCGGATGACGCGAAGATTTCGAGCGACATCCAGAGCAAGTTCAGCCAGGATTCCGGGTTGTCGACCAAGCAACTTTCCGTCCAGGCCGACAACGGCGTGGTGACGCTGGCAGGCGCGGTAGACAATGAGGCGCAGCGAGAAGCCGCGGGCCGCCAGGCTGCGTCAGTCGCGGGCGTTAGAACTGTGATCAACAATCTACAGGTGGGGAACGCAGCAGCGGCGGCGACCGCGCCACAACCGGAAGTTCCCGCCCCAACGGCGAGCGCTGCTCCGGCGGAGAAGCCGAGGGCGGCTGTAGCTAAGAAGAGCCATAAAGATCATGCGCGGAATGATTCCGGCGCGATGGGAAATGGCGGTAGTGACTCGAATGCGAATGCGACGAGCGCGAATAATCAAGCGCCTCCGGACGCTTCCCAGGCGCCACCGCCGGCGGAGGACAATGTCGCACAAGCTCCGCCGCCTCCTCCCCCACCGCCAGCGCCGAAGAAGTTGATCATTGATCAGGGGACACAACTAACGGTGCGGCTGATCGACCCGATTGATAGCGAGAAGAATCAGACTGGAGACACCTTCCACGCGACGCTGAACGCTCCGCTCACTTCGGACGGGGAAGAGGCCGTGCCAGCGGGAGTCGAACTCACCGGGCACCTGGTCAGCGTGAAGAGTGCGGGCAAGTTTGCGGGGCAGTCGGAAGTGGTGCTGCAACTCGACAGTCTTTCTGCGAGCGGCAAGACATACAGCCTGCAGACGGACCAGTATAAGAAAACAGGAAGCTCACGCGGGAAAAATACGGCAGAAAAGGTTGGCGGCGGCGCGATCATTGGGGGGATCATCGGAGCAATCGCGGGCGGTGGCAAAGGTGCGGCAATTGGATCGGCGGCCGGTGCGGGCGTGGGAGGCGGCGTGCAAGCAGCAACCAAGGGCCAGCAAATTAAACTTCCTTCGGAAACGGTGTTGAATTTCACGATGCAGGCGCCGATTACCGTGGTGCAGGCTCCTCCGGCGGACGCGAACCGGCAAAAGCTGACGAGCGCGCCGTAAGGGACCAATGTTCAGATGTGAAGAGTCCCCACCGATTCATGACTTTCATTGCGTCTTCTCCCACCTCAGCAAACGGTCAGACGATGTATAGATAGCCATGCAATGGACGGCCTCGTTCGCGTACACTCGTCGTCCGGGCTGACTGGACATGGCTTCGATCACGGTGGTGCTACAAACGGAGAACGATGCTCTGCGGCTGGGGCGGGCGCTGGAGACGGTTTACGCTTGCGACGAGATTCTGGTAGTCGATCATGGCTCGCGTGATGAGACGGTCCGCGTGGCGCGAGAGTACGGGGCGCACGTGATGAACGCGAAGCCGGGAGCGTCGCCGGGAGACTATTTTTGTCTCTCGGGAATTCGATCGGCAAACTCTGCCAAGGGACAGGAATGGATTTTGTTTCTCGATCCGCGAGAATCGCTGACGGAGAAGCTAGCGGCAAGTTTGTTTGAGTGGAAATCGGAATCGTTTCATGAGAAGGGGCCGGCGATGGCCTTTTCCCTCTTCGTCCGCGAGGAGACTCCGCAGGGGTGGGTGCTAGTGCCTTCGGCTGAGACTCGGCTGGTGCCCTCTGACTGGGATCGCTGGCGCGGGAGCCTCCCTGTGTCTGAACCTTCCGCGCTCACGTTGGAAGGGGAATTGTTGCGGTTTGTGTTTCCGTGAGGGTTTGGTTTGGGGGCAGCGGCAGAAAGATTTTCAGCGCAGAGACCGCAAAGAAAATCCGCAAAAGTCGCGGAGAACGACCAATTTATGGTCCGCACACCACGGCGGAGAGCCCTTCAGGTCTGGCCTTCACGAGTCACACCTCCCTGTGATTTCCATCACATTCGACTCTTCGGGGCGCGCCTAGACTGCATTGTTGTGGCAGTTTTGGGCCATGTCAGCCCAGGAGGAAGATATGCGTGTAATGAAATTCATCATTCCGGCTTTACTTGTGGTATCGATTTCGGCTTTCGTGGTCGCGCAGCAACCGGCGCAGACCTCTCCTACCGTGAAGCATGTTCCGATCACCAACACCCCGTCGAACTCGGGCAAAGGAGATGTTCAACAGCTATTGCGCCGTTTGCCATGGAAAAGACGGCAAGGGCAACGGGCCAGCGGCCTCGGCCATGAAGACTCAGCCGACCGACCTGGCGCTCTTGGCGCAGAAGAATGGCGGGAAATATCCGGCGGCACACGTCGCGGCGGTGATCCAGCGGGCAAGCCGATGACACCGTCCCACGGCAGCCAGGAGATGCCGGTGTGGGGTCCGCTGTTCTCGAGCATCAGCCAGGGCCACGAATGCCAGGTACAGCAGAGAATCACGAACCTGGTCTCGTATATCGAAGCTCTGCAAGGCGAAGTAGGACACGGCTTTCAGACTGAAATGAGGAATTCCGGGGCGCGGATCACGCGCTCCGGAAGCCAGCTATCAGATTTCGCGGGGTAGTGTAAGTGATCGTTGCTCTTTTCGGTGCTCATCTCTCGCCAGGCCGGCGGATGGAGCAATTGTCCGTAACGCCGGCGAGATGCCCCTGCGACTTGTGGCGTAACCAACTCATGGTCAATGTCTTACCGCCCATTGGCCATTCGGCCAGTGACTTCAGTACCTTAGGCCTCCCCGGTCGATCGACTTATAATCCAACCAAGAACCGGAAACTGCGGCGTTCTTCAGAAGACGCTCGCGCAACGGCGCGATTGTCGCCTGAAAGATGTTCAGAGACTACGTGGATCCAGTCATCGCATCGTCGATTTTCTTCTTTGGGCTGGCTTTCGGCAGCTTTCTGAACGTGTGTATCTACCGGCTGCCGCTGGGACTGTCGGTGGTAGCGCCGCGTTCGGCGTGCCCCGAGTGCAAGGAGCCGATTGCTTTTTACGACAATGTTCCAGTGTTGAGCTGGCTGATTCTCGGCGGGCGATGCCGCCACTGCAAGACCAAGATTTCTCCGCGCTACCTGATGATCGAGTTGCTCACCGGCGGTGCTGTTTCTGGCGTGCTACTGGCATTTCGGGCTGACGCTTTCAACGCTGAAATACTGCGTGTTCGCCTTTCTGCTGCTGGGTCTGATTTTCACCGATGCCGAAACCAAGCTGCTGCCCGACAAGATGACGCTGCCGGGACTAGCGCTGGGCCTGATTTTCAGCCTGCTGGTTCCGGTGAATGACTCTGGCGGCGCAATTCCTTCCCGGGATGGTGAATCTGCCGTTCAGCGGCGATGTGTCGGCAAGGATTCTGTCGCTGCTCGATTCCCTGCTGGGGGCGGCATTGGGAGCTTCGTTCATTTACGGAGCAGGAGCCATCTATTTGCGATGGCGCGGCACGGAAGGCATGGGATTCGGCGACGTGAAACTTATGGCCATGGTGGGCGCGTTTCTGGGAATGAAGCTGACCATCTTCACGATCTTCACGGCGTCGCTGGCGGGATCGTTCTTTGGATTGACCACAGTGTTTGTGGTCTGGCTGAAGCGTACACACCGCTTCATGAAGCGGCTGGCTAATGCGCAAGCGGCGCGGCGCCGAGGATGGCAGTCAGCGCAAGTGGTATACCGCAATTATCAGATGCCGTTTGGGGTTTTTCTGGGGAGCATGGCAATGATTGCGTTTTTCTTCGGCAACCGCTTTCTGCACTGGTATGGGGGGCTCTGGTGAGGATGTTGTCCAATCCGATATTTCTGCGGGCAGGAGTGGTGCTGTTTTTCTCGACGTTCGCCTTCGTGATGGGCCTGCTGTTCATGCGCCTTTTGAAGAAAAGCATTGCCGAAGAGAGCGATTTTTCGGCCAACCCGACCCGGTCGTTTGAGACCTTGCCGCTGCACCTGTACAACACGGTGATCCAGCAACTGAAGCAGCAGAAGCATGAATTGCAGGTGCAATCGAAGGCGGAACAACATCGCGCACGGATCAGCGAGAACTTCAGCCAGGCGGTGCTGTCGAACCTGTCCTGCGGTGTGTTGGTGTTCGGACCGAATGGACTTGGTGAAGACTTCCAACGCGTCGGCGAAGGCGATTCTTGGCTTTGCTTCGACGACGGGAATGGGTGCGGAAGATATTTTCCGCGGCGCGATCATCAGCCGCTCCAAGGCGGCCGCAAACCCCGCGGTTCCGGAGGGAGGCAGCGAGGAATATCTCGACGAACTCGTCTCCGTTGCGGATGAAGTGAGCGCGGTGCTGCACGAAGGCAGCAAGCGCAGGCAGGTTGCGGCGCGAATACGAGACCCCGGTGGGGGAGAAACGCTTTCTCGACATCACCATTTCACAGGTACCGGCGTCCGATGCCAGCCTGCTCGGGGTGACGTGCGTGATTAACGACTTGAGCGAACTGCAACGGATCCGGCGGCAACAGGAATTGCAGGGAGAGATTTCCGCGGAGATGGCGCTGCGGCTGCGCACATCGCTGGCGACGATCTCCGGGTACGCACAACAACTGGCGAATAGCCGCGATGCGGAGCTGGCGACACAGCTGGCCAGCGACATCGCTCACGAGGCGGCGCAACTGGATCACAGCATTGGAGGATATTTGACGGCCAAGCGCGCGGCGCAAGGGGGGGCCGCTGCTGGTCAAGGATTGAATTGAAAAGGGCAGGGCGGAATCAGCCGCCTCCTGAAACAGACTTGAGTAGCGCAAAGGTGAAAATGATGAAACGTATCGCATGCAGTGGAATGGGACTCGTGCTGATTCTTGGTTTGGCTGGCCTTCCCGCCGGCGCCCAGAATGCGGCTTCGTCAACCCCGCAAACTTCGTCCTCCGGCTCGTCGCTGGGCGAGTACGCTCGGCAGATCCGCAAAGATCCCGGAGCCACATCGAAACCGAAAGTGTTCGACAACGACAACCTGCCGAGAGAAGACAAATTGTCAGTAATCGGGCAGGCGCGGGCAGCGGCTCCAGAAAGTTCCACTGACAATAAGACTGCACAGTCGGAGAACGCACCGGCGACCGGCGAAGCCAAGGCTGGCGCCGAGGAGAAAGGCACAAATCAGCCAAAACCTCCCTCGGGTGCCGCCGTTCCGGCGGACGACGAGGCGGCCAAGCAGGAGGCCATCAAGCAATGGGGCGACAAGATCACCGCGCAGAAGGAACAGATCGATCTGCTGGGCCGCGAACTTGACGTATTACAGCGCGAATACCAGGTTCGTGCTGCGGCCATGTACGCCGATGCGGGCAACAGGTTGCGCAACTCCGGCGACTGGGACAAGCAGGACGCTCAATACAAACAGCAGATCGCCGACAAACAGAAAGCACTCGACGATGCCAAGCAGAAGCTTGATGACATGCAGGAAGATGCTCGCAAGGCGGGCGTGCCATCGTCGGTCCGCGAGCCGTAAGGATAATTGGCGCAACATCAACCGAGCGCCGGGATCGCCCTCCGGCGCTTTGTTTATTGCGGAATGCGTGGGGCGGGCGCCCCCGCGACAGCCGGCGGGTCGCCGGCGCTACTGTGCGGATCCTGCGATCACAACCCTCTTTCGTGATTGAATTTGCTTGATGTGATGGCGGCCGTGGACCAGGTGAAACTTTCTCCACTCGGATCCGGTCAGAGGACCGAGGACGGGATGGTCGAGCAGTTTGCTGCCGGGACCAAGCTTTACTTCGCAGCGGGCGATGGCGGCATCCATCTCGGCGATTTTGGACGCAATCTCCGCCAGCACTCTTTCGGAGGGCGTTCCGCGCGGACGGGCTGCAGAGGGCGATTCCCTGCCCGAAGGCAGGTAGCGGAGCCCTACGACAACGAACGCCCGCCCGCGCTGCTTCCAGGATTGCGCAGTGGCCAGCGACTTTCCCGCTTGCTCCACTCTCTCGAAGCCGTTCACCGTTCCGGTGTACGTTAAGTAGAGGTGCGCCAGGATTTCGGAGACACTCCATTTTCCGAGTGGGTGCGAGCTCATCTGCTGGGGAGATAATGCAGCGACGGCCGACGCGATCTCGTTCTGCAATCTCTGAAGACGGGGGTCCACAAGCGTTACTAACCTTTTGCGGCCTTTCGGTTAGAATGTTGCGCGAACATAAAAACTTATCCACGTTATCACAGGAAGGATGCCATGAAGACGGCCAGCCTCGACTGCACGCAGCCTACTGTTGCGGCGAAGAAAATGTCGGAAACAAAATTGAGTGCGAGCGAAAGTTACACAGAGAGGGATCGCAGGATAAGCGAACGGCGAATGATGCGTTCCGGTCTGCCAATGATCGTAACGATGATACTGCTGGCGTTGCTGACGGCGTGCTCGTCCGATTCCGGCAAACCGGCGGAAGAAGCCAAGCCCGAGGTGAAGGGACCGGAACTGCTTACGGCAAGATCGGCGTTCCAGAAGCTGTATGTCGCGGCGCGCGGCTGGAACCAGGATGCGAAGCCCTACCGTCTAGAGTCGACGGCGACCAGCGACGGCAACGGGCACGACGGCAAGTGGGCGGTATGGCGCTGCAGTTTTGCATCGGCGACCCAGCGCTCGGCGAAAACCTACACGTGGTCGGGCAGCGCGGCCGATGGCGCGCCGGCGCGCGGAGTGAATCCGGGAATCGAGGACAGCTACAGTGCCTCGAATGCGTCGACGCAGGTGTTTGACATGGCGTTCCTGAAGATCGATTCGGACCAGGCTTTTGCAACAGCGCAAAAACACGGCGGCGACAAGGTTCTGGAAAAGGCTCCGGATACGCCGGTCATTTATATTTGCGACTGGAACCACAACACCAATGAATTGACCTGGCACGTCATCTACGGCTCCAGCCGGGATGGCGCCAAGCTGACCGTCGCAGTGAATGCGTCTACGGGTGAATTCATTCGGGTGGAGAAGTAGTACGGTCCGCGGACGCGGCCACAGCGTCGATGGGGAAGCAGAGGAGATATGAAGTGAGAGTGAGGTTACCTGCTTGCTTCTTCCTGGCGACCGATCTGTTCCTCAATCTGGGAAAAGAAACGGTGGAGAGCTTCGGCCGAGTGAATGGCGCGATCCAGGGTGCGCCGTTCGCCGAAGGTAACAATATCCTGCGCCGAGTACTGGAGACGCACGCGGTCGGCCGCGCAGTGAGCGCTCAACAATTCCACGCTGGCGGCAGCGAGGTCAGCTTTGAGGCGGGCAATATCAGTTTGCTTCTTAACTCCGGGTACCATCTACAACTCCTCATGGGTGGTTGGGGGTAGCGCAGGTGGGACCCGGGAACCGAGTTGGGAGGACTGCCACGTTCGCGGTTCCGGCGGGGCCCACCTTGCGAGGTCATCAGTTCCAGCAAGTTTATATAGTATACAGCGTTAATGATACGCCGTGCAAGTAATAATTGAAGAAGCGTGGAGGGGACGTGCCCCGGCATCCTGATCCTGATCTGGAACAACGTATTCTTGACGCGGCTTCACGGCTGTGGGCGCGCGGGGGCGAGAAGTCGCTGACCATGAGGGCCGTGGCTAGAGCTGCGGGCACCACCACGCCCACGGTGTATGAGCGGTACCGGGACCGCAGTGATATCCTGTGCGCCCTGCGTTTCAAGACTCGGTCTGAACTGTTTGCCGCACTCACCCAAACCCGCACGTTACGTGAGGCCTTCGAAGCTCACATGGAGTTTGCGCTGGCGCACAGTCACGCCTACGAGGTGCTTTTCGATGGAGTCGGCAAGCCGCCTTCCCTGCATGAGTCCTGGCCCTCGTTCAATCTGATGCGCGAGCGGGTGGCGAAACGAATGGGGGGAAATCCGCGACAGTATACGCGATTGATGCTGGCAGTCTGGTGTTTGATGCACGGTACAGCAATGCTAATCATCCGCGGCGGTTTCGAGGGAATTCTGAAGACTCAGACCATCCATGCCTGCCTCGATGCTTTCGAGAGCATTCTCGAGTCGGCGCGATCCAAGACTGTCGTCCATTCGGGGCCGAAATGGCCCTCCAATCTGATTCTGGGGGAAGGCAAGCAGAGCCGGGTGGGAAATGGAGACGGAGAAGACCACAAGGCGAAATCTAAGAAGCGTCGGACGCATCGTTGAAGGATTTTCAGCTGCCGAGTTCTGCTAGCTCGAATCAGGACTTGCCGGAAGGCGGCGCGTCATTTGGCAGGCTTGGCGCTAGCGGCGGTTCCCTTCAGCCGATCGATCGCCTTGCGGGCATCTTCGGATTGGGGTCCGTGGGGCATGATTCGCAAATAGCTTTCGAATTCCTGAATCGCATCCTGCGGCAGGTCCATCTTTTCCAGGCAGATCGCGAGGCGGTAGGTCGCCACGGCGTCGTTATCTTTGTAGAAGAGCGCCTCGCGGTAACGGTCTTCCGCAGCGCGATAGTTCTTGCGCTTAAAGTAAAAGTCACCCACCTCGACGTCCTTGGCTGCTTTGTGGGGATCCCAGGGATGAACCGCGTTCACGTCGCGACTGCCAGAACCCTCATCGGTCAGGGCGTCCGAACTTCCTGGATGTGCCTTAAGATCGCCCGCCGGTGGACTCAGGTCCATCTGCGTATCTTTGCTGGAACTCTCGCCAGGTTCGTTATCGAGATCTGCGGCATTGACGCGATCGGAACGCGGAGGGGCGAGGCTCGGATTGCGCGGCGTGGCCGGCTTGGAATCCGAGGAAGAATCGGGATTTTGGGAGTGCGACGAGTCAGAATTCGCCGGAGCGGAATTCTGCGCCCAGACTGCGACGCTGCTGGTCAACACGAAGACGAGAAACCAACTGCGCATACTCCCTATTTTACTTCCCTCCACGTTATTACCTCAAACATAGCTGCTCAAGAGTGGGTCGCACGAAACGCCTGGAGACATTTGCTCGCGGTCTCAAGTTCGGGAAAGCGACTTCCCTCTTGCTCGACCAGATAATACTCAACCCCACCACCGTTCTCGGCCGCCTGGAAGATACCTTTCCAGTCAGCTACCCCCTCCCCGAACAGAACCTTGTAGCCTTTCGCGGGGTCCGGCGACCAGTCTTTACAATGGATGGACCGAATGCGCCCCGGGTTGGCTCGAATCCAGGCAACCGGGTTGGAACCGGCTTCGAGACAGGTGCCGACGTCCAACTGCAACATCACGGATGGTTTCGTGCTTTTCGCGATTAGGTCCATGGGACGCTGACCGGGTGCGCCCGTGAACTCGGCCTGGTGATTGTGATATCCGGGCTTGAGGCCGGAAGGTTCCAGGCTTTCGGCAGCCGAATTCAGTGTGTCCACCACTGCCTTCCAACCGTCAGGGCCCGACTTGGGGTCTGACCAGGCCAGAACGACATACTTGCTTCCGAGAATCAGGTTCAAGTCGCGCGCGCGATTGATCTTGTCTGAACTGAAAGCATCGGCGCCGTTGTGCGTCGAGTAGCAGCGGACGCCGAGATCGTCCAAGACTTTGCGCATCTGCTTGGCTTGAGCGTCGGTCCAGTCAAAGTACGGGGCATAGAACTCGACAGCCTGATATCCCATTTGCGCGACGGCGCGGACGGTTCCATCGGGATCTTGTTTGAGAGCATCGCGAACGGAGTAGAGTTCGAGGCCAACGGGGATCGTCCTCGAAGCTGCGAAGCTCTTGAAGGCCCAGGGCAAGGCGGCGGACATCGCCAGAAAAGATCGGCGGGAAAGAGGTGTCATGGCAGAATCCTACCTCTTTTGCTTGCCATCAGGTCGAAAGAAAAAAGTTTGAACCGCAGAGGGCGGTTAGGTAAACGTCGCGAAGGTCGCAAAAAGACAACCTTGAAAGTAAAAAAGCAGGCCGCTCAGGGGGAGGCTTTGAGCGGCCTGGTTGGCGAAGTCCTCCGGGGAGGAGGGTAAAGTTGAGGCGCTTGCGCGGCGTCTGAGCCGCGCGCCGCACCACTTACATCGACGACGGATTGTTCTGGCCTGTGGTGGCGGGCGCCGACGTCGGCGCGTTCCCATCCACGGAGTTCGTCATCAAGCGCACATCGACGCGGCGGTTATCTGCTCGGCCGCTGGAAGTCTTGTTCGACTCCACCGGCTTGTCCTTGCCGAGACCGATCACGTAAATCTTGTACGCGGGCACGCTGTACTTGGCGGCCAGGTACTGGATCACGGAACTGGCACGCCGCTGGCTGAGATCGTAGTTATAGTCGGCGGGGCCCACGGAATCCGTTCCGCCCTCGAGCGCGATAATGTAACCCTTCGTGCTGGCAAACTGGGCCGCAAGCTGATCGAGTGCTTGCTGGGCTTGTGGCGACAGGCTGTCTTTGTTGAAGCCAAATTTCACCGAGGTCTCGGCGACGGCGTGATAGTTGTCGAGGTTGGCAACGGTGTTGGTCAGCACGCCGACGCGGCCGTTGGCGGCATCGGCCATCTGCTGGGCAGAAGATGCGGTCTGTCCAGCCGTCTGGGCCTTCTGATCGGCTTCGGCGGTCTTGGCGTTCACGGCCTGGATACCGGCCTGGGCGCGTGCGTCAACGTCCTTGATGTCTTTGGTGTTTTTGGCGGTCAGGTCGTCGAGTTCGTTGGTCTTGTTGATCAGTGGCGTCGTCTGCTGTTTGACGTAGTTCTTGCTGGCACAGCCGACGGTGGCCACCATGCTGGCTGCCAGGCAAATCACTAACGAAGTGCGGTTCATAGGGTGCGGCTCCTTAGTAATTCCATCTTGATGGCGCGCCTTGGGTCGCCCCGCGCGCAAATATGCAAATTTTTGATGCCCTGGAAATGACTGCTTGTTGCCTACTAATACTGCATAGACTTTTGCACGGGACGTGCCAGTTTTCCCTGCGTGCCGAATGCGCTGTAAGTATATCCATTTTCAAGGGGTTGCGTAAGGGGCCGGCAAAATTCGCTCGCCGCTAGAGGGTAGGTTACGACGCAAAGCCAACATAGGGAGTGGAAATTTTATATGGTTTGACTCAGGCTCGAAGCGGGGGGTCCCCACGACCCTGGCCTCGGGAGGACCGCGCGAAAAAGCTTTTAACCGCGAAGAACGCAGAGAAAACCGCGGAGATCGCAAAGGAGAATTCGTCTTTCTCTTTCATCCTGGTTCTTTATTTTGGATCCGATCTTTAATCGTCCGCGGAGGCCGATTAGGACTTACCTCTGCACCTTTGCGGGTTTGTTTTGTTCTTTGCGGTCCCAGGTTTTAGATCCGGTCTTTTCCGGATTACTTCCAGATGTCGGTAATGGGCGCGGCCCCGCGGTCATGAGACGTCAAGGGCTCCAACCCGAAGTTGTCTTCGATCGTGCGCAGGACGCTGTAATGCGTATAGGGCCTGGCGAGCGCATTGGCATCCTGCTGGTTCGCGGGCTTCACCATCTCGCCGAGAAACAGCGTATAGATCCGATTGTCGGAGTTCCCCCCAGATTCGTCGAAAGTGACTATCACCAAGGTTCCCTGGCGTAGCTCCTCGGGAAACGTGTGATCGAGAAACTTCTTCACCCACTCGCCTGCGGTCTGTGCATTGGTGTCGTGGCCGTCGTGATTCATGTTAGGCGTGTAGAAGGAATAGGCGACCAGTCCTTTCTGCATGTCCTGCACGAAGAAATTGTCGGTCTTGCCGGAGTCGACGCGGATGACTCGATCACACCATTTCTGTTGAAGCTCGCGGAAGCTGAGGAACGGCACGTGGCGGCGCGTGTAGTTCCCTCGATTTCCGGCGACATGCTGAGTCGAGATGTTCCAGGGGCACGTGCCGTCCGGCAGTTCCTCGGCATACTGCTTGAAGTCGAGTCCGGCGGCAATGAGACGGTCGGCGATGGTTCGGTGTTCGGCGTCGGCCGGGAAGTTGACCTGATTATCGGCAAGAAGACGGCCGCGGCGATGGATGCCGAAATCTGTGCCCGCGATCATCGCGAGATAGTTCGGATACGACGGGTGAAACACTGCGTGGAAATTCGTAAAGCTCGCACCCTGCGAGGCGAGCTCGGCAAGATTCTTGTCTTTGCTGGCGACTTCGTAGTCAACGTTTTCGAGCACGATGATCAGCACGCGGTCGAAGTGGTGAGCAGTTGAGCGCGCCGCAGCTCGCTCCGCTTCCTCCTTCTTTCCTTCCGGGGACTTCGTGACCTGGGGTTGAGCCGACTGCGCAGGAACTTGCGGATTGACAGTCTGGGCGGTACTCGTAGAAATGTATATCAGCAAACTCAAAATGAAGGCAGCAATCCTGCGATTCCGGGGGAAGAATATCCAGACAGCACGACGAAGACTCATCTGCCCTTTTTGTAACACAATGAGGGCAGTACCCATCCAATAGAATAGATCCCTTGCGCCATGGACTTGCAGGCCAAAATCCGCACAATTCCGCCCGAGCCCGGAGTGTATCTGTACAAGAACGCCGAGGGAGAGGTCATTTATGTGGGCAAGGCGAAAAACCTGCGAAGCCGCGTGGCCAGCTACTTTCACGAGGCACGATGGGAAGACGCCAAGACCGGGACGCTGATCCGGGAGGCAGTGGACGTCGACTACATTGTGGTCGGGAACAACAAAGAGGCGCTGGCTCTCGAAAATAATTTGATCAAGCAGCGCAAGCCGCGCTTCAACATTCTGCTGCGCGACGACAAGACTTATCCCTACGTGAAGCTCACGCTGAGCGAGCGTTGGCCGCGGGTCTATGTCACGCGCCGCCTGCGCAAGGACGGCAGCGCTTATTACGGTCCGTACTTCCCTGCCAACCTGGCGTACCGCATCGTCGATTTGATTCACCGCAATTTTCTGATTCCGTCGTGCAAGGTTGACCTGACACGATTTCATCCGCGACCGTGTCTGCAGTACTACATCAAGCGCTGCCTGGGACCGTGTGTGCAGGATTTGACTACGCCGGAGATCTATCAAGAGGCGGTGCGGGACGTGAAGCTGTTTCTGGAAGGACGTCCGACGGATTTGAGCCGATCCCTGCATGCACGCATGGAGCAGGCTGCAGCCGCAGAGGAATTCGAGCGCGCCGCGCGGTATCGCGATTTGATTTCGACGGTGGAGCAGTTGCAAGAGCGGCAGCGCATTGCCGCGGCGGAAGGCGATGACGCCGATGTTTTCGGGTATCACTACGAGAATGGAATGCTTGCGGTGAATCTGTTTCACATGCGCGCAGGGAAGATGGTGGACCGGCGGGAGTTCTTTTGGGAGGATCTGCCAGAGTTCACCTCGGACGCCATAGACAACTCGGAACATGTGGGGACGGCCGCCCTCGGCCGTCCAGGCGAGCAAAGCTTGCCCGTTACGGACAGTCACCCAGAATCTGCGGAGAGCGGCCGACCTTCGCTCGGCATGAACGGCCGAGGACGGCCGTCTCCACAGGATCCATTTCATCCTGGGGAGTTCTTCTCTGCCCTGCTGAAGCAGCTTTATATCGGTCAGCCATATGTTCCACGGAACCTCTACGTGCCGGTCGACTTTGAGGATCGGGAAACGCTCGAGGACTTGCTCTCTGAGCAGGAGGCGGATAGGAGTGCCCGTCCCACACGGGTTCATGTTCTTATCCCACAGCGTGGCGATAAGCGGTCACTGATCGACCTCGCCGGCAATAATGCGAAACAGTCGTATGACCAGCGGTTTCGCGTGCTCAAACCGAATGCACAGAAGATTCAGGAAGAGCTGCAAGACGTGCTCAGCCTGCCGGAATTACCCAAGCGGATCGAGTGCTTCGATATTTCGCACATTCAGGGTGCGGAGACCGTCGCTTCGATGGTGGTCTGGGAAGATGGCAAGATGAAAAAGTCGGACTACCGCAAATTCATCATCCGCACCGTGGAAGGGGTGGACGATTTCGCTTCGATGCGCGAGGTAGTCACGCGACGGTACAAACGACTGCAAGACGAAAAGCAACCGATGCCGAGCCTGGTGCTGATCGACGGAGGTCTGGGGCAACTGCACGCTGCGGCGGAGGCACTGGATTCGCTGGAAATCATCAACCAGCCACTGGCGGCGATCGCCAAGCGCGAGGAGATTTTGTACGTCTACGGGCAAGAAAAAGACCCGATTGCGCTCGATCATCATTCGCCGGTGCTGCATCTGATTCAGCTGATTCGCGACGAAGCGCACCGGTTTGCGGTCACGTTCCACCGCAAGCGACGGCAGATGCGCGATCGGTCGACGGAACTGCTGAAGATTCCCGGTGTGGGCGCAAGCACGACACGGCGCCTTCTGGAGCATTTCGGAAGTGTGCAGGCCGTAAAGCAGGCCGATCCGGCTGCGTTGTCAGCAGTCGTGACGCGAACGCAGGCGGAGGCGATCAAGAATCATTTCCGGAAGTAAATCCTGCATCGTAGAATTCGAGTCTAAAGGTTTGGCATCTTGATCAGCGGCAAGTTATGAACCACAACAAGACTGACAAGCATCGGGTTGTCGCGTCCGCGGTTATTCCCGCGCGACGCGAACGCGTTTATTCCCTGATTGCGAATTATCACGACGGACATCCCCGCATCGTGCCCAAGCAGTTCAGCGATATGGTGGTGGAACAGGGCGGCGTGGGCGCTGGTACCGTCATTCGCTTTCAGCTAAGCCTGTTGGGAAAGAAACAAACGTATCGCGCGGCGATCACCGAGCCCGAACCGGGCCGCGTGCTGGTCGAAACTGATCTCGATCGCAACGGCGCGGTCACCACGTTCACCGTAGATCCAGGAACGGCTCCCGCCGATTCGCGCGTGACGATCTCTACCGAACTTTCCGTCAGAAGCGGCTTTCTGGGCCGGATTGAAAAATCTCTCACCACGCTGCTGCTCCGTCCGATGTATGAGAAAGAACTGGCGAATCTGGCCCGGGTCGCTACGGGACACTTCGGCTCCTGAACGTCGGCTTCTAGTGTCGTGTCCCGGAAATACGCGAACAAAAGCCGGGACTTGTATCGAGACTAAGCAAGGAGTTTCGTGGTGCAAACAAAATACATAGGTCCTTCGCGTCACTCAGGATGACAACTGTAATTAGTGCAGGAACTTACGGGACACCACACTAGCAGGCTGCGGAAAAGCTCGCCGCGAGCGCCCTGAGAGGTGCCTCAGGCGCTGAAGCGCGGACACGTTTTGAACAACTTAGCGGCACGAGTGGAACTCGTGCCCTTCCCAAATCCGCTCCAAATTGAGTTTTTTCCGCAGCCTGCTAGGTCCTCGGCCCGGGACTCGCGTTGCCCATATCGAGAACGACTTTCCAGATTCCATCCTTCTGCAGCTTCCAGATGCTCGTGTACTTGCCATATTGCACAACCGGCTTGCCGTCTTTGTCTTTTGCGTGAAACTCGTAGGTGCCGTAGGTGTAGCCGAGATCACCGGACGCCGAGATGTCTGCGCCCACGGGCGTCCATAGAAGACGATTATTCTTGTCGTCGAGGAATCCCATGCCTTTGGCAATTTCGATCTTGCCCTGGATTAGTGGCGCACCATTCGGGACCTCGACTGCATCGTCGGCGTAGTACGACATGTATCCCACAGAGCCCTTGTCCGCGGAAGCTTTCATGAACTCGCCTTCGAGTTGCTTCAGCATTTCTGGCGTAGCCTTCGGCGAGGCCGACACTGGCGGCCGGGCGACGGGCAGCGCGACGATCACGATCAGCAACGCAGCAACGAGAATCGGAAGAATCAATTTCATGCAGCCTCCGTAGAATTTCGCGCCCATTCTACGCCGCAAAACCAAAATAACCACAGAGGACGCGGAGGACACGGAGAAACATCGGGACGAAGAGCTTTAGCGCTTGCGACCTCTGTGTCCTCCGCGTCCTCCGTGGTGAAGATTCGAAAATCCTTTGCTACACTGGCGGCCATCGTGATCAAACGCATTCTCGTGCCTCTTCTGGTCGTCCTTCTACCCGGAATCGCTGCGCTGCAGTCGATTTCCGCACAGACCTCCAACCCGCCGGAAATGGCCACACCGCAGGAGAAGCATCTGCGCAACGTGCATCAGCTCACGTTCGGCGGGCAAAATGCCGAGGCCTATTTCTCCGCCGACGGAAAGAAGTTGATCTTCCAGTCCTCGCATGGCGACGTGAAGTGTGATCAGATTTTCGAGATGAACATCGACGGTACGGACCAGCACATGGTCTCGACCGGCAAGGGACGCACGACTTGCAGCTTTTTCTATCCTGACGGTAAGAAGATTCTGTACGCGTCGACGCACCTGGCCAGCCCGGAATGCCCACCGCGGCCTGATTTCTCGAAGGGTTACGTGTGGGCGGTGTATTCGGGATACGACATTTTCACCGCGAATCCGGACGGGACAAATCTGAAGCAACTGACCAATACACCCGGCTATGACGCCGAGGCGACGATTTCGCTCGACGGCAAGAAGATTGTCTTTACTTCGATGCGAAACGGCGATCTCGATATTTATTCGATGGATGCCGACGGCACACACGTCAAACAACTCACACGCGAACTGGGATACGACGGCGGCCCGACGTTTTCTCCCGATCGCAAATCGATCGTATTCCGGGCCTACCATCCGCAGACCGAGAAAGAAATTTCCGACTATAAAGAATTGCTGGCGCAGAATCTGATTCGCCCGACGTCACTCGAAATCTGGACGATGAAGGCCGACGGCAGCGGTAAGAAGCAAATCACGAATCTGGGCGCTGCAAGTTTTGGCCCCGCATATACGGCCGATGGGAAGCGAATTATCTTCTCGTCGAATTTCGATCCGGACACGCACGCCACCGGCGGCATGGGAAATTTTGAGCTGTGGCTGATCAACCCTGACGGCAGCGGCCTGGAGCGCGTCACCTACAGCGACGGCTTCGACGGCTTCCCCATGTTCTCAGCGGACGGGAAGAAACTGGTGTGGGCCTCGAACCGCAACGCCAAGGCGCCGCACGAGACCAACATCTTCATTGGCGACTGGGTTCCGTAGGCGCGGAACTTTTCTCCGCGTTGGTCGCCAGAGTGTTGTTGTTTCTCGTTCGCGATTTCCTATCGCGCCGTCTCGCCTGTTCTGCTTCTCGAAGCGAGCCACACGACGCAGGCTAGCATTCCGCACCATCCGAGCACCCGAACCACGGCCGCGATCTGCGTATCGTGGTCGAGCACGCCGAGGCTGGAAAAGATCTTGAAGAAGTCGTGCTCCACAAAATCCGGATCGCCGGTAGTGACCAGCGGCAAGACCTGGGCCCGCGCGTCGGCCATGTAGGTCGCGGTGTAGAGCCAGTTCTCAAAGAAGAAAAAAAGACAGAAGACGAAGCCTGCCGTCTGGCGCCCGGTGAAGAAATACACTGCCAGAAGAAATGGAACCAACCATTGCAACAGGGTGCCTCCCCAAAGTCCCAGAGTGGGGCCGAACCATCCGAACAGATTGTGGCCACCCTCATGGATGATCAGGTTGGCGTTGTCGATGAACAGATATCCGCCGCGCGCTTTGAAGGCATACAGCAGGAATGCGACGTAGAAGATCAGCCACGCCACCAGCGCGGGGCGGGAGACCTGCTTCCACGGTTCATCGAGAATTGCCTGCAGAGAATCAAGCATCAGGTGCTGCCGATGATTCTACGAGGATGGGCCGGCCCCTGGCAGATTACGAACGTGTTCTGTCGCGCACGCAAAATCTCTAACCACCAAGGGCACGGAGGCTCTCGAAGGAAATCTTAGTAATGGGCTCCTTTGTCGGCCTTCACCACTTTGGTGTTCCGGCTCACTAGTACTTGTGGCTGTCGCGCGAAGGAGAGATTTCTTGTTACAGTGATCTGGCGCGCACTGGCAGCGTCCGACATGGAGATACTAAACCTGACAGTTTGGACCGTTTTCTTATGAAAGTTCGACTGTGGATTACGGCGGTTTTGCTGCTTCTCCTGGTGGTTGCTGCCATCGTGGGGCTGGTGTCGACGCGCGCACTGCCAGCCCCGAATGATGAGACATCTGCAACCGGCGCCACAATGCCGGCCGGACGGAAGGCAGTCGCGGCGCAGCGTCCGCTGGTCGACCAGCGTCCCCTCGAGACCGCACGGCGAATGGGGGCGCTGGCGGGCACTCCCGAAGAACAGGCACTGGCCCATGAAGCAGAAAAAGTCGGCGATCATGAGGTCGATCTAGCTTTTTTCGACACGTTGCGCACTGCACAACTCAATCCTCCACCCCTTTCGCCGCAAGCCAAAGAGATCGCGAATCGCAAAGCGAAGGCGGCGCAGACAATCAAGGACGATCAGGAAAACATCGCGCTTCTGACGCGCAAGCTGGCCGCAGCTCCCGAGGCCCAGAAGGACCATGTGCAGGACCAGATCGACGTCGCCAAGGCGCAGATGGATCTGGATCAGGATGAGTTGGACGACGCGACCGAGGATCTGGAACAGGCAGGGGGCGATCCGCAGTCGAAGATCAAGAGACTCCAGGAACAGCACGAAGCCGGCGACCACAACGCCGCGACTGCAGGATCGGCGGTCAATCCGCACGAGCAGGATTACCAGGCGCGCACGGTGCTCAGCGTCTTTCGCGCGTGGCAGGCGTTGCGCGAGAAGAAAGCTCTGCTGCAGGTGGCTCGCACTGAAGCTGCGGAGAAACAAGCTTACCTGACCCGGCGACATGACGAACTTGCCGCCCGGCTGCAAAAGGATAAGGAAGCCCGCGATGCGGTCAAACAGCAGGCAAAGGGATTCGCCAGCGCGGGCAGCGCAGGGAGTGCGCAAGAGTCGAGGACAGCGGCGAAGGCGGCCTTGGACTCTCTGAAGCAGTACACGCTCGACCAGAAGAATCTGGCTGACCGCGGACGGCGCATCCAGGATGAACAGGAACTTGTCGAGATCTACACCAATTGGATCGCCGTGGTAGAAAACCGGGAGCGTGCGGCGCTGCACAACCTGATCGAGTCGGCCTTATGGATTCTCTTGGTCCTCGTCGCGATCTACCTCGCGGACCGCGTCATCGAGCATTTATTCCAGGGTATGACCGCCGAAAACAAGCGCATCGACACACTCCGCGAGGTCGTGAAGTTCGGGGCGCAGACAGTGGGCGCGATCGGCATCCTGTTTATCGTCTTCGGCATGCCCACGCAGACCACCACGGTGCTTGGACTGGCCGGCGCCGGATTGACCGTGGCGATGAAAGACTTCATCGTCGCGTTCTTCGGATGGTTCGTGCTGATGGGGCGCAACGGCATCCGTGTCGGCGACTGGGTGGAAATTAATGGCGTGGGCGGAGAAGTGGTTGAGGTGGGGTTGCTAAAAACCGTCGTCCTTGAAACCGGCAGTTGGACCGATGCTGGGCATCCCACTGGCCGGCGCGTTTCGTTCGTAAACAGCTTCGCCATCGAAGGCCATTTCTTCAACTTCACGACCTCGGGCCAATGGATGTGGGACGAGTTGCAGGTGCTCATCCCCCCCGGGCAGGATCCGTATCCAATCATCGACGGCATCCAGAAACTGGTGGAGAAGGAAACGGCGGCCAATGCGGCCACCGCAGAGGCTGAGTGGCAAGAGGCCTCGGCCCGCTACCGGGTGAAGGCCTTGTCGGCGGTGCCGGGAATCAATGTGCGTCCGACGGCGGCCGGCATTGAGGTGCACGTTCGCTACATCACGCGCGCGTACGAACGGCACGAATCGCGAAACCGGCTGTACGAGGCCGTGGTGGAGATGATGCATGGGAAGCGGGAAGCGGTAAAGGCCTAGGCCGCCAGCTTCGGGCTCCCGGCGTTCGGCGCTCTGGTACCGACAGGCTGCGGAAAGACTCCGTTTGGTGCGGGATTGGGAAGGGCACGAGTTCCACTCGTGCCGCTAAGTCGTTCAAAATGTGGCAGCGCTTCAGCGCCTGAGGGACTTTCGGGCTCACAGGAAGAGGCCGCCATGCGGATGAGTCCAAGTCACCTCGGGCGGAAAATATTCGCGCAGGGCGCATGGCGTCGCGGCGCTCACGATAGACCTGGCGAATCCGCTTCAGGTGCTGATCGAGAAAGCCGTCGCGCGCGCGTTGCCTTTGCTAGTCTTCTCCTACGAGTTCAGGTTCTACTGCCACGTGCACATGGGGATGCGCATAGGTATCATTTTCCTGCGCATCGACTACGGCGATGGCTGCCACGTTGACGACTACTTCTACTGTCGCGGAACGCTGTAGAACGTGAACGGGGCGGCTCATTCCCATCAGGATGGGGCCGATAAGCTCGCCGCCGCCGATCTTCGCTACCAACTTTGTTGCAATATTGGCCGACGCAAGATCGGGGAAAATGAGGACGTTGGCTCCCCCCTTCAGAGAACTGAACGGGTACTGTTCTTCGATGATCTCGGGAGAAAGCGCCTCGTCGGCCATGATTTCACCGTCGATCATCAGCGTCGGGTCGGCGAACTTGATCAGTTCGACAGCCTTGCGAACCTTGGTGCAGATGGGATGATTCACACCGCCGAAGCTGGAGAACGACAGCATGGCGACGCGCGGGATGAGATCGAAGCGGCGGGCCATGTGGGCCGTGCACAGCGCAATCTCAACCAGGTCTTCGGCGGTCGGCTCGATGTTCACGCTGGCGTCGGCAAGGAAAAAGACTTCCCCTTTGCGCGTAATGACGGCGTAACATCCCGAAACGCGATGCAGACCCTCGCGCATGCGCACGATCTGCAGCGCCGGACGAATCGTGTCGGGAAAATGCTGGGTCACGCCCGACACCAACGCATCGGCATCGCCCATGTGCACCATCATCGAGCCGAATACATTTCGGTTGTTGATCAGGGTCTGAGCCTCTTGCAGCGTGACGCCGCGGCGCTGGCGCAGACGAAACAACTCGAGGATGTAGTTCTCGCGATGATCGGAGGTCGCCGGATCGACGATTTGCATGCCGTCGAGATTCACGCCGAGTTCCTGCGCTCGGGATCGAATCTTGGCGGGTTCCCCGAGCAGGATGGGATGGCCGATTTTTTCTTCGACCAGCACGTGGCAGGCGCGCAGGATCTTCTCGTTGTCGCCTTCCGGAAAGACAACTTGTTTGGGATTGGCCTGCGCTTTGTGGATCATGGTTCGGGAAACTTCGTAGGCCTTTCCCAAGCGGCGCTCAAGCTGAGCGCGGTAGGTGTTGAGATTGACCGGTTCCTGCGCAACCCCACTGAGCATGGCGGCTTCGGCCACCGCAGAAGCTTCCCACATCAGCACACGAGGATCGAACGGTTTAGGGATGAGATACTCGCGACCAAACTGCAGGCGGGCTACACCGTAGGCTCGGCATACGGAGTCAGGGACATCTTCCTTGGCGAGATCGGCGAGAGCGTGCGTAGCTGCCAGCTTCATTTCTTCGTTGATGGCGGTGGCGCGTACGTCGAGAGCTCCACGGAAGATGAAGGGAAATCCGAGAACGTTGTTGACCTGGTTGGGATAGTCGGAACGTCCGGTGGCGATGATGACGTCGGGGCGGGCGGCTTTCGCTTCTTCGTAGGTAATCTCGGGATTGGGATTCGCCATGGCAAAAACGATGGGATCGGGTGCCATGGAGCGCACCATCTCTTGATTGATCGCGCCCTCAACGGAGAGCCCGGCAAAAATGTCGGCGCCGACCAGGGCTTCGGCCAGCGTGCGCAGCGGAGTATCCTGGGCGAAGCGCTCTTTGTACTTGTTCATGCCGTCCTTGCGCCCTTCGTAAACGACGCCCTTGGTGTCGCAGAGCAGAATGTTCTCGCGCTTCACGCCCAGCTGCACATAGTGCTCGGCGCAGGCGATACCGGCGGCTCCAGCTCCATTGAAAACAACTCTCACCTTGCCAATGTCTTTGCCAACCAATTCCAGAGCATTGAGCAGGGCCGCGCCGGAGATGATCGCGGTTCCATGCTGGTCGTCGTGAAAGACCGGAATCTTCATCGTCTTGCGGAGTTCTTCCTCGATCTGGAAGCAGTCGGGAGCCTTGATGTCTTCGAGATTGATGCCGCCAAACGTGGGCTCGAGCAACTGGCAGAGCTTGATGATTTCCTCGGGATTCTTGCTGTTGACTTCAATGTCGAACACGTCGACATCGGCAAAGCGCTTGAAGAGCACGGCTTTGCCTTCCATGACGGGCTTTCCGGCAAGGGCTCCGATATCGCCGAGTCCGAGTACCGCCGTTCCATTGCTCAGAACCGCGACCAGATTGCCGCGGCCAGTGTATTTGAAGGCGTCCTGCGGATTCTTCTGGATTTCGAGACAAGGCTCGGCTACGCCGGGCGTGTAGGCCAAGCTGAGGTCGCGCTGGGTTCGGCAGGGCTTCGTCGGTGTGACTTCAATCTTTCCCGGGCGAGACCCATTGTGATAATCGAGAGCCTGCTGTTTGCTGATTAACATGATTCCTCCGTGCGGTTCGCGGGCGCGAACTGGGGACATCCATAGCTACCCACACTCTTCGGTATATGCCCGTGGCGATTGCTGGGCTGTGATTGGGATCACATTCTGTGGTGAGCGTAGGGTTGCTGCTGGGACTTCGATTGCTCTGAGATCCGGATTGAGTTGGGGAGACTATGTTCCGCAACGCAGACACCGCGCGCCAGACCAGCGGCATGAATTACTCTTTCGGGCTCCTCTTCCACATGGGGACGCAGGGGTTCCAGCTGTGAACGTCTTTCTGGAAGTCGCGGCCCGACTGGGTGGCGCCGACAGTCGAGAGATCCTCTACCGGCGATTTGAGAAGTTCGGCGATATAGAGTTCGACCTGTTCGCGTAAGCGTGGATTCTTCAGGGCCTCGCGCAATTCGGTCTTCTCAATGTGGGTAAATCCGCCACACAGCGGACATTTCACAACGTCGTCGTTCACCATTACGCCCTCCGGCCGGGACATCCCGCAAGTACTGAGCGAAATTACCGCGGGACTGCCGCGGGTCCATTAAAAGACAGGAGCTTGGTTTGGGCAGTGATAACAGTCGCTCGGGATGGTGATAGGAGTCACAGGCGGAACAAAAGCCAGAATTCAGGGTCGATGGTGATATGGGGGATTTTGCAACAGCTGCAGTCGGCGCACGCAATACAATTGGAGCGATGCAGTGGCCCAAGGCGATGGTAAAGCGCATGAAGACCGCACTCCTTTTGCTATCAATGCTGCTACCTGTTCGTTTTTTCGCGCAATCTCCATGCGAGACTTCGGGTCCGATCTCATTTGAAGATCACGGCAAGTGGGGGTATGTGTCACCGAACGGCATCGATATTCCAGCGCATTTTGACTATGCAGGTCCGTTTACCGGAGATGGCGCAATTGCTTGTATTGCCAATGAGTGCGGATTAGTCGGAAAGGACGGTTTGTTCATAGCCCCGACTTGGAATCGTCAGAGTTTTCCATCTGTTCAGACTTTCTCCGAGGGACTTGGGGCAGCGACCCAGGACGGCCGGTGGGGTTACGTCAACCTTGAAAGAAATGTCGTCATTCCTTTCCAATTCAAGTATGCAGGCCCTTTCGATCAGCGAATGGCGAGGGTTCTCCTAGACGACAAAGCTTTCTTCATTGATAAACAGGGGACACGAATAACTCCCAGGTTTGATGGTGCCTTCGATTTCCACGACGGTCTGGCCGCAGTGATTATCGGCGAGAATGTCGGCTACATCCGTAGGGATGGTAGTTTTGCCATTCAGCCCACCCACCGCAGTGCCAGCGGCATCGATTTCTCCGAGGGCCTTGCTGCCGTTCGGGTGAAAGGAAAGGTTGGCTTCATGGATCAAATCGGGAATATCGTCATCGAGCCGAAATACGACGACGTTTTCGCCTTTTCGAATGGGCTTGCGCCAGTGGAACTCGGTGGCAAATGGGGATACGTCGACAAGGCGGGCAATTTAGCCATCCCGATTCAATATCATATGGCCCATATGTTTTCGGAGGGACTTGCGTCTGTAGAACTCGACGGCAAGTGGCACTACATCGATCCAAACGGCAGCGCGGTATTTCAGGCAGTCTTTGATTCGGCGATGCCGTTTTGTGGCGGACTCGCTTCGGTTGAGATTTTTCAAACCATCGGTAAGACAACCGATGGTTGTCGGAGCACGTTATTCAGAGGCAAGCGGGGGATGATCGACCACGCGGGAAATTACGTGTTGCGCGACGCGGAAGAACAAACGTGGCGGAGTCCGTTCTGCATGTGAAATGCCGCGCTCCCAAGTGTTGTTTTCAGCCTTTACACTCAAATTTCGACTTCGTTCGATTACGTTCACATGTGTTCGCGCCTCCGCGGTGGGATTTGATCGACCGTCCCGGGCAGCATTTCCTGCGCGCGACATTCCACGAGCACCAGTTTTCAAGGTTCAGCGTCGCAAGCGCGATCTGCTGCGAAGCATGTCACGCTGGCAAACCCGTGCACGAATAAATCATGCAGCAAGGCCAGGCACGCCTACGGATAGCCATTTTGCCCGTCGTGGACGAGTGCCGGAAAAGCGCCGCACCGTACCTCAACGTCAATCCGGGTCAGGAGTTTACCCCCGGGAAAATACGAAAATGGCATAAGGCGATCAAACGGATTGTCTTGGGTCTGTAACCGCGATCCACAGCATGGTTGTGACATCTGACCTTGCGCACAGCCCCTGACTTGTCCGATCATGGCTCCGCGGCGCGGACTACAAAGGCCTCAGTCGACTCCGGTAAGTCCTTGGGGCTCACGATTTTGCGCCTAAGTCGTTGCAGCCCAGAGATTACTTTCCAGTTTCACGCTAAGTTGATGATTGCAATAGATCCCGGGGGGAGGGGCGGGGTTACCAGAAGGTAAACCCGACCTCAAAGCGAGGAGGTCTCACTACCTTCCGCAACCAATCCGACATATTTTCTTGAGCGGAAATCCACAGCCGCCGATTGCCGGACCTGGCAGTGAACTCAGTCGCACCTGACAGCGCGAGAGTAACTTGCCGACGCGCCGGAAACCCGAAAGAATTGAAGATCGCATCATGGGATTCGTCTTTCTTCCGGAAGGTCTCCGCACTTGAGGCTGTTTCTCAACACGTTGCTCAGGCTGGTCACGGGAACCTACTTCGTTCTCACGTCCATTTATTGTCTGCTCGCCTTTCTGCCCTACACGTTCTTTTTTCTCATCAAAGCGCCGCCTTATGCATGGATGCCTTGGTTTGTCCAACACCAGGCAATGCTCTATTCGGTGGCAGCGATTGCTGCGGTCGTAGCCAACTGGCGCGTGCGCGAGGCCTTTACCAATCAGTGGTCCAATCAGCGGCGCAGCTTTCTGGTGGGAACGATCCTGCTGGCTGCTACTGCAGTTTACTTAGCGTTTCGCCCCTTTCTCGCCACGATTGATGACAGTCGCAAAGCGTACTGGTGGAGTCTTGCATCATTGCTTCCGCTGATTGCCCTCGCATTCTGGCGACAAGGCGACAACCCAATCACCGCGGAGCCACACATCGACGACCACCACGATCTTGGCTATTCCGGAGCCGCGCTGGCTGCGTGCTTCATTTCCGTGATCTACGCTGCCGGTTCGAGGCTTCGCATCTATAGCGAAACGCAGGCAATCGGATTTCATTGGGCCGACGTAGAGCTGACGCTGTGGAGTCTGGTTTCGCACATCATGCTGGCCATTGTGGTGGTTTCGGCCATCAACCTCATCTTTGTCCTCGCCTCGAAAACCGCATGGGCGCAATGGGTTCGGCGCACTGGAGTCTGTGCGCTCGTGTTCGCATCACTCTGGATCGCCTTGTCGCGCTTTCTCGAAAACGCTTTGAGCTTCGCCGGATGGTCCGCCAGCGTATATGCAGGCACGCTTGCCCTCGCGCTTACGCTTTGGGGATTTTCGATCGTGCGGCCATTCCTTGATGCGGCGAGACAGACGCAGCGCAAGGCGCATTTGTCGAGTCGGACGTTTGCGTGGCTCGTGCTACTCGCAGCCGCGACGCTCGCGGTTGCATTTCCTTTTCTGGTGCATGGCGCGGACTGGAGCGGCATCCTGGAAGGGACTGTGACGCTGATCGTCTGGGTCGCGATTTTCATCTGCCTCTCGCGAATTCGGCCCGCGCGTGTCCAATATTCGGCGCTGGTTGTACTGCTGGTGTTGGCCGGAAGCGCAGCAGCCTATAAGGCCCTGCAGACCACTGAGATTTTCTGGAGTAGGCCGCTCGGTTCGACCGATGACGAGATCTCGCTTGCGCTCGAAGCTTACGGCGGACAGGACATCTCGTTTCAGCTCGCGCACCACATCCTGGGCAACGGACGCAGCGAAGTCTGCGGCGATCTGTGTCGTATTCTGCGCGAGTACACCAATATTCGCGATGCGCAGGCACGCGTGAACGTGCAACTGGTCGACACGCTAGCTTCGACTCGCGAGCCGCGCCCGAACATCTTTGTATTCGTCATTGACTCGATGCGCCCCGACTATCTGGGTGCATATAATTCGCGCGTCGACTTCACACCGAACCTCGATGCGTTTGCGAAGGACAGCGTGGTGCTGCATCACGCGTACTCGCAATATGCGGGAACGTCGCTTTCCGAGCCGGCAATCTGGTCGGGAGCGATGATGCTGCATGCGCATTATCCGCAGCCGTTCTCGCGACTGAACAGCCTGGACCGCATGCTCGACGCAGACGACTACCGCAAGTTGGTCAGCGTCGACGAAGTATTAGGAGTGCTGCTTCCCACCGGCGATCGGATGATCAAACTTGATACGGACAAGAAACTATGGAATAACCTGGAGTTGGGATCGACCTTGCAGCAGGCGCAAACCGTGCTCAATGCGCAAGGAACTACGGGACAGCCTGTGTTCCTCTACGCGCAGCCAAAGAACGTACACCAGTTTGCGCGCAATGATGTACCTTCCCCCGCATCGCAGCATTGGCAGGGTCCCGCCGGAATGAACGGTCGTATTTCTTATGAAGTTCACTGGGTGGACAAATGCCTGGGAGAGTTTTTCAGCTATCTCAAGCAGCGCGGCATGTATAACGACAGCATCATCATCGTCACCAGCGACCACGGCGACGCTACGGGCGAGTTTGGGCGGCTGAGCCATTCGACCCTGATCTGGCCGGAGGTGATGCAGGTGCCGCTGATTGTCCATTTACCGCCCAAAATGCGGGAACGAATCGTCTACGACGACACTCGCATTTCAACATTGACCGACATCACTCCGACTCTGTATTACCTGCTCGGACATCGTCCCATTGAAAAGAATCCGTTATACGGACGCCCTCTGTTTGCCGAGACGAAAGAGGAACTGGATGGCTATCCGCGGAAGGATCTGCTTCTGGCATCGGATGTGCGTGCGGTCTACGGAATTCTGACCGCGGACGGACGCTATTTGTACACGACTTACGATTCGCCTGCGGAGAGTTATCTGTTCGACCTGACCGCGGACCCGAATGCGCAACACAGTATTTTATCGGCCCAGCTCAAGCAGCGCTTCGACGAGGAGATCATCGATCATCTTCATGCCATCGGAGATTATTACCTCTATAAGCCAGGCGTGGGATCGCTGCTGGCGTCCACGGGACATTAGGTCATTTTAGCTGTGGGGCAAAACCCTTCGTAAAGATCGCGGAGAAATGCCGCAAAGGGCGCAAAGAGGCTCCAACCAGCAAAGAAGGTCCAACCCCTCGGACTTCTTCGGCGCGATCCCCTCCGGCCGCAAACCTGTCACAACATAGACGTGTCTCTGGCGAACCCGAAGGACTGGCCGCCGCATCTAACGCCCATATATGTCAGCCGAGCAGTCAGGTTCCAGTCTGAACCCGCGCGATCTGATGCGGGCGAGTTGGCGTGTTCTCAACGGGCATGTTCCCATGTTGTCCATTGAGATCACGCGCGAGTGTCCGCTGAGCTGTCCCGGATGCTATGCGTACGGCGACAGTCATCTGGGCGGAGAAACGACCTTGCGTGAGCTCCGCGATTTTCGCGGGGATGCTCTCGTCGATGGTGTGCTCGAACTCGTGCGGCGCCACAAGCCCATGCACGTGTCGCTGGTAGGCGGCGAGCCGATGATTCGGCATCGCGAACTGTCGCGCATTCTTCCCGCGCTCAGTAAGATGGGCCTGTTCACGATGGTGGTGACAAGCGGAGTGATCGCGATTCCGCAGGAGTGGATGGGGATTCCTCGACTGCGGGTTGCCGTTTCTGTCGATGGGCTTCCCGAGCATCACGACGACCGGCGCAAGCCGGCAACCTACGAGCGGATACTAAACAATGTCGCGGGACGATCCATCAACGTGCATTGGGTGATTACGCGGCCGATGCTGATGCGGGATTCCTATCTGGAGGAATACGTTTCCTTCTGGAACGCGCGTACCGAGGTCGATCACATCTGGGTGAGCCTTTACAGTCCGCAGATCGGCGAAGAAAGTGCCGAGCGCCTCAAGCCGGAAGATCGGGAGCGGGTGGCGCGGGAGTTGCCGAAGCTGGGCCGCGTGTATCGGAAGTTGCTGGTGCCGGAGGGCATGGGTCGGGCATTTGTCAGTCCGCCGAAAAGTCCCGATGACTGTCTGTTCTCCAAGATGTCGATGAATTATTCGGCTGATTTGCGCACCCATGTCGAGCCATGCGTATTTGGCGGGACACCGGATTGCAGCCAGTGCGGATGCAGCATCAGCAGCGCGTTGCATTGGATTCGGGATGTGAAGGTGGCGGGTCCGGTGAAGGTGGGACATTTAGTGCAGGCTTCTCTTTCTGCGGGGTCGGCTGTGCGGAAGCTGCGCGGCGGTTTTGATGCTCCGAACCGGTGGGAAGAGGGCGTCCGCTTTGTGGGGGAGAAGACGCCGCTGGTTCAGATTCAAGAGCAGGGAGAGCGGGAGACGTTGTAGGAACTCCACCACTTGGAGGTCAGGCTTGGTGCGTGGGCGGACCGCCCCAGCGACAGCCGGCGAGGACACCGGGGCTACGATTTGTCTTTCGACGGCGACTCATCTTTCGGCCTTTTCTTGCCGGGCAGGCCTGCGGGATTTTCGTGGGTACGCTCACGGAAAGTTCCTTTCATTCCAGCGGCGAGTTTGACGCTGGATTCTCCGAATTTGTCGCGCAGGCGGTCGGCTGCCGACATCACGTCTTTCCAGCGCTGCTGGCGGTTGCCTTCGAGCAAATTGATCTGATCGGGTTGGGACTCGAATGAAGAGGCCTGAACACCGAGCAAGCGAATCGGGATCCCTTTCTTCCAATTCTTGCGGAAGAGCGTGCGGATCTGCTCGAAGATCTCGGTATCGAGTTGCGTCGGCGCCGGCAAAGTGTGGGCGCGGGTAAGAGTCGTGAAATCTTTGTAGCGTAGTTTGAGCTGAATCGTGCGCGCGTGAAACCGGGATTCGCGCAGTCGGCGGGCGACCATTTCAGACAGGCGCATCAGCGTAGCTTCGAGTTGGCTGATGTCGGCCGTGTCTTCGTTGTAAGTATGCTCGTGGCTGATGGATTTGGCGCCGACATCGGCTCCCACTTCGGTATCGAACCATCCGCCGGCATCTTCTCCGCGAGCCTTCCCGGCCAGCGCGAGGCCCCATTTCCCGAAGCGGTCGGCGAGTTCGGATTCTTCCAGGCGCGCCAAGTCTCCAACTTTCTTAATGCCGAGCGCGTGGAGGTGAGTCTCCATAACCTTGCCGACGCCGGGGATCTCGCGGACGTCGAGCGGGGCGAGGAACTTCGATTCCTGGCCGGGAACGATATACAGCACCCCATTCGGCTTGGCCTGAGCCGAGGAAACCTTCGCGATCAACCGAGACGTCCCGATTCCAACTGAACAGTTCAGGCCGGTCTCGGCTTTCATGCGCAGGTGTAAGTTGTGTGCGGCTTTGAGCGGGGGACCGTGCAGGCGTTCGGTACCGGTCATGTCGAGATAGGCCTCATCGATCGAGGCCATCTCGACTTGCGGAGAAAACGTTCCGAGGACGCGGTGCACCTTCTCGGAGTACTCGCGGTAGCGCTCGGGATGCCCGTCGACGAAGATCGCCTGCGGACACATCTTGGCTGCAGTGCGCAGGGGCATGGCGGAATGGACGCCGAATTTACGGGCTGCGTAGGAGGCGGCGGAGACTACGCCGCGCTCGTCCCGCTGTCCACCAACCACGACAGGCTTGCCTTTCAGGGAAGGATCGAAGAGTTCTTCCACGGACACGAAGAAGGCGTCCATATCGACATGGAAGATGGAACGAGTGAAGGCGGGCTGTTCGGCGGCAGCCATGCTGAAGGAATTTTAACAGCCGGAGGGCCCGGCTATATCAGCCCAAAGGACTCACTGTGCGCGGCTTCGGTTGGCTGCTAGAATTCGCCGCATGGCTGGACGCGCGATCGGAACTGCATCCCGCATCATTTTCTTCATCTGCGGTTCAATCTCTCTTCTGACCGGCGTACCTTACGCAATGCTGCGGGGCGTCGACCTGCCCGTTCAGAGCGAATGGGTCATTTTTGTCGCGGCGCTGACGCTTGTGGGTTTTTTCAACGTCGCGGTTGCGCTGTTGCCCCGTACATGGATTGCCGGAGCGTGCACGAAGGATCGGGTGGATGAACGCCTGTTTTCAGCGCCTCTCAAACTGCTAGGTGGCTTTGCCGCGGTTTCGTATCTCCTGGCGCTGGTGGCTTATTTCGCTCCGCACCGGTGGAATCTCGATCCTCAAATCATGCTTGCGTTGTGTCCGATGTTTTTGGTGAAGATGACTTTCGATCCTTCGCCGGCCATGATCTTCTTTCTGCTTGCTCCCATGAACGCGGCAGTTTACGGCGCGCTCGGATCCACTCTGGGATATGCCTTGATAGCGTCACATAGCCGGCATTGAGCGCACTGGGCCAGGGCTGCCCTCGCGGACAGCCGAGGTGGCTGTCCCCACACGAACACGGGCGGCGTCCTACACCAGCACTTTTTCTGTCGGCGCGGTCGCTGATCCGCGCATCTGGCGCACCTTGTCGTAGATCTTGCCGTATTCGCGAGCGGAGGCGTTCCAGGAGAAATCTTTGTTCATGCCGTTGCGCATGAGCGCCTGCCATGATGTCTGGTCTTCATAGGCCGTCAAGGCGTGTTTGATGGTGAGCAGGAGCGATTCCCCGTTGTATTCGCTGAACTTGAAGCCAGTCCCTTTCCCAGTGCGGGCGTCCCATGGTTCGATGGTGTCGTCGAGACCTCCGGTGGCGCGGACAATGGGGACGGTTCCGTATTTCAGGCTATAAATCTGGTTCAGGCCGCACGGCTCGTAGCGCGACGGCATCAGGAACATGTCGGAGCCAGCTTCAATCTTGTGAGCGATCACATTGTCGTAGGCGACTTTGACAGCAATCTTGTTGGGGAACTGTTTGTTGAGCCGGAGGAACATCTCTTCGTAAGTCTTATCACCGGCGCCCAGCGCAACGACAATCATTTCTTCGCGCGCCAAACGGTCAGCCACCTGCGAGATCAGATCAAAACCTTTCTGCGCGGCAAACCGGGAGACGATTCCGATGACCGGAAGCTTCGGGTCGGCATTCTTGACGCCGAAGGCAGCTAGCAAGTCTGCTTTGCATTTGGCTTTGCCGGAGAGGTCTTGAGGGGAATACTTTGCGGCAGTGAACTTGTCGGTTTGCGGGCTCCATTCGTCGTAATCGACGCCATTGAGAATCCCGGTAACTGTGGCAGCGCGGTCACGAAGGACGCCTTCCAGGCCGAATCCGTATTCTGCGGTCTGAATCTCCTGGCTGTATTTCTTGCTGACGGTAGTGATGAAGTCGGAGTATGTCAGGGCACCCTTCAGGAAGTTAACCTGGCCGAAGAATTCCATCTTCGACATGGTGAAAAGGTCCCAGGGCAGCATGAGCAAAGGCAGGGTGTCGGGCGGAAACAACCCTTGATACCCCATGTTGTGGATGGTGAAGACGGTGCCTGCATCGCGGAAAGCCGGGTCTTCGGCATAGATGGTGCGGAGCAGAACCGGAATCAAGGCCGACTGCCAATCGTGGCAGTGAAAAATATCTGGGACACCCAGGATCTTCGAGGCTTCCAGCACGGTACGGCTAAACAACGCGAAACGCTCGGCGTTGTCGGCATAGTCTCCCGCAGGGGTACCGTATAGAGCATCGCGGTCGAAGTACGGAGGGTATTCGACGAAATAAGAGCGCACCCCCCCTTGGCTGCCTCCGCTGACGACGGAAGCGAAGCGGTACTGATCGTCGAAGGGCACAGTGACGCTACGAACCACGATGGCCGGGTCGGTCAGCTTCGTCTGACGGTAACGAGGCAGGTAAACGCTGACTTGATGGCCCAGGGAAGAGAGAGCCCGGGGTAACGCTCCGACGACGTCGGCCAGTCCCCCGGTCTTGGAAAATGGAACACCTTCGGAAGCGGCGAATGCGATGTGCATGAGGGCGAACCTCCACTGAATCGCGCACGTTTTTAGCCGTGCACGCTATTATGAATATGTCTCGGGGCCCACGGGGTCCGGCAGCTAAGATGCGGGGACCGACCTCAAAGTCTACTTCCCGAGGCAGCGAGGGTCAACGTGCCAAAGGTCGTATCGACGCGGCGTCCGCAAAGCAAACCCAAAATGGGACAACATTTTCTCGCCAGCGAAGATCTCGCTGCTCGCGTTGTGGACGCGTTGGGGGATGTTTCGCAGAGCACGGTGCTGGAAATCGGGCCTGGACGCGGCATTCTGACGTCTTTGCTGGCGAAGCGGGCGCGCCGTTTAATCGCGGTGGAACTGGATCGCGTGCTGGCGGCGCAACTTCGGCTGAAGTTTGGCATGTACCGGAACGTCGAAGTCATTGAGGCGGATGTTCTGGCGATCGACTTCGATTCCTTGTTCGGACCGAAGCCTGGATTAAGCCAGCCTGGCATCGATCTGAAGCCGCAGCCGGTGAAGGTTGTGGGCAATCTTCCGTACTACATTACATCGGACATTTTGTTGCGGCTGTTCGACTTTTCGAAGTACTTCGACAGCCTTGTAATCATGGTGCAGCGCGAGGTTGCCGACCGGATCGCGGCCGAGCCAGGCGGGCGGGACTACGGAATGTTGTCGGCCACGGCGCAGTTGTACGGCCGCGTCGATAAGCTGTTCACGCTGCCGCCGGGGGCTTTTGTGCCTCCGCCGAAGGTGCATTCGACGGTGCTCCGGCTGACAATTGATCCGCAACAGGAGAAATTAGGCGTGGCGGGGGATGGGTTCATTGACTTTCTGCGGCTGTCGTTTGGGCAGAAGCGAAAGACTCTGTGGAACAATCTGAAGGCGAAGTACGACGGGCCGGAATTGAAACAGGCTCTGGCTGAGGCTAAAGTCAAAGCGACGGCACGGGCCGAAACGCTCAGTCTGGAAGAAAGCGCGGCGATCTATCGCGCCTTGCGCGAGGGACATAGCGAGTCATAGCATGAGGGTGTATCGAACGCGGCGCTGAAGCGCCGCTCTTCCACAAGAACACACGACTCGGCGACAACCCTCTCATCGAATTAAGGAGGGCCATGGCTACTACCATCGTGCGTCATCCCGCGGTTGCGGGACGCTTCTATCCTGGCGATCCGGACGACCTGCGCGCCGAGGCGCGCGGCTACCTGTCACAGGTGAATTCTACCGACCAGGCTGCCGTTCGAGCGATCGGATGCATTGCTCCGCACGCGGGATATATGTACTCCGGGCATGTGGCGGGAGCTGTTTTTGCGCGGGTGGAAGTGCCTCGGCTGTGCATTGTTATGTGTCCCAACCACACGGGGATAGGGCGGGCCCTTGCGGTGATGAGCGACGGTGCGTGGGAAACTCCGCTGGGCGATGTTCCCATCGATCACGAACTCGCCCAAGCCCTGAAGCAGCGTTTTCCGCTGCTGCAGGAAGACTCGACGGCGCACAGGGCCGAACATGCGGCTGAGGTGGAGCTTCCCTTCCTGCTTCTCAGGCAGCCGGAAATCAGGTTTGTGCCGATCGCTCTGGGAACGGGACAGTTCGAAGTTCTTGAACAACTCGGCAAGGCTTTGGCTGACGTCATCGCCGCGCAGAACGAACCCGTCCTCATCGTGGCTTCGAGCGACATGAATCATTACGAATCAGACACCGTTACACGCGCGAAAGATCACCGCGCAATCGAGCGAATTCTCACGCTCGATCCGCGCGGACTATTCGACGTGGTGACGCAACAGGACATCAGCATGTGCGGTTTCGGGCCGGCAGTGGCGATGCTGACAGCCGCTCGACAGCTGGGCGCGAAGTCAGGCGAACTGGTGAAGTATGCGACCTCGGGCGATGTCTCGGGTGACCGGGAGATGGTCGTGGGGTATGCGGGAGTAGTGGTCCGGTGAGTGCGGTGATAGTCATGACGCTGAACGGTAAATGTCGCACGAGGGCGGCATCCCTCGATGATGTTGCGGCGAGAGCGCGAACCCAGAGTTAAGATCGTGTCTCACCGAAACGGGGCGGCCTTTTTTGGCCGCCCTTCGTGTTTTCCGGCTCAACCGGTCCGCGAGTCCAGAAATTCTTTGTAAGAAAATTCCGGGGATCGGGACTACCTAAGCATTACGAACATGATCAGAACTGACAATCTCGCAAAAAGCTTTGATGGACGTCCCGTCGTAAAGGACCTGTCATTTCAAGCACCGAACGGGGCGATCACTGGTTTGCTGGGCGCCAACGGCGCCGGCAAGACGACAACGCTTCGCATGATTTGCGGAGTGCTGCAACCGGAATCCGGGACCATCATGGTTGACGACGTCGCTGGTTCGGCGGAAACGCCCGAGCGCCAGCGTCGGATGGGAGCGTTGCTTGACCACCTGGGGCTCTACAGCCGATTGACGGTGCGGGAGAATCTGGCGTACTTCGGGAAGTTGCGCGGGATACCGCGGGAGCTGCTGGCAGAGCGAATCGAGTCCGTGCTCTCGATCCTCGGCCTGGGAGCAATTGCCGACCGGCGCACGAGCGGATTCTCGCAGGGCGAGCGCATGAAAACCGCGCTGGGGCGTGCGCTTCTGCATTCTCCTCAGAATTTGGTGCTGGACGAACCGACCAATGGATTGGACATCCCGACAATCCGTTCGCTGCGGGAGTTGCTGAAGCGCCTGCGCGATGCAGGCACGTGCATCGTGTACTCGAGTCATGTACTCGAAGAGGTGCGAGCATTGTGCGATCGGGTAGTTGTCATCGCTGGTGGAACGATTGTCGCCCAAGGATCGCCTCAGGAACTGTGCGCGCGGGCTGCGACGGTTTCGCTGGAGGAGGCGTTTATCGAACTGACTTCTCCGATCAGGAGCAACTAGACATGAATGGAGCCTTAACGATTGCGCAGAAAGAAATTGTAGATGGACTGCGAGACTTCCGTTCGTTGATTGCGGCGCTGTTCTACGCCCTGATGGGTCCGGCGGTCGTAGGATTGGTTGCGATGGCGACTCACGTGAATGCCAAGCCGGAAGCGGAGGCAGCCGTTTTAACGGGAATGACGGCGGTCTTCACGCTTGTCTCGGCATTCGTAGGGGGCATGAATGTGGCCATGGACACGGTTGCCGGAGAAAGGGAGCGGCGTTCCTTATTGCCGTTGCTGCTGAACCCGATCTCCAGGAAAACTGTCGTATTAGGGAAATGGCTCGCGGTCAGTTTCTTCGCGTGTGCGGGGCTGTTGGTGGACGTGCTGGGGTTTATTTTGGTCTTGGCGACGACCGGGGTTCACATTTCCGCAGCCGGAGCAACTGTGCTTCTGCCTGTAACTCTGGGACTGTTTTCACTGCCGTTTCTTGCGGCCTCGATACAATTGCTGATTTCTACGGTGTCTCGGGCGGTGAAGGAGGCGCAAACCTACCTCTCGCTGATCGTGTTCTTTCCCATGGGAATCGGAATGTTTCTGGTGTTCAGTCCAGCGGCAAAACGGGCGTGGTGTAGCGTTGTGCCCCTCGTGGGACAGCAGTTGCAACTGGAAGCACTGGTAAATGGAAAATACGTCGCGGCGTATGAGCCTGTCGTGCTGAGTTGCCTGACTGTGGCCCTCGCAATTCTGATCCTGCTGGTCGCCGCTAACTGGTCACAGCGCGATGAGATCATTTACGGGAACTGAGGCGGCGCGGGGGAAATCCGGTCGTCTGGCATCGAAGATCGATCCGGCGTCCCAGATCGAGCAAGTTTGGACCGAGCCATACTAGAGCAGCAGTTCGAGCGCATCCTCGCGGCCCACGGCCGGGCTCTGTCGCGGCTCGCGGCGAGCTACACCAACACGCTGAGCGACAGGGATGATCTGCTCCAGGAAACTGCGGTCGCCATCTGGCAAGCCCTGCCGCGATTTCGCGGCGAGTGCTCGGAGCGTACCTTCGCATTCAGAATCGCCCACAACCGCGCTGTCACTTTCTTGGCCCGAACGCGGTCATTCATGAGCGCGTACATCGACGAAGAGCAGATTGAAGTGCACGACTCCGCGCTCAGTCCTGAATCGGATCTTGCACGGCGGCAGAGCGCCGAGCGGCTAAGAGAAGCCGTTCATCGTTTACCCCTCGCCTATCGACAAGTCATCACTCTGACCCTGGAAGGACTCGGATACAAAGAGATCGCCGAGGTTCTTGGGATTTCGGAGAGTAACGTGGGCGTTCGTCTGAATCGCGCCCGACAGACATTGCGTGATTTGCTGGAGAAGCGGAAATGAGCACTGATATTGAACTGGACGTGTGGCGTGAACAATGGCAGATGGAGAACGCCGTCCCGTTGGACTTGCGCAGGAGCGTGGAAAGACACTCGCAGCTGATGAAGCTAGGATTGATTGCGGATATAGTCGTGACGCTGGTGATGGGCGGTGGCACGACGATATGGGCGGTATGGTCGCCGGACTCGGATGTTGTCCTGGTTGCAGTGGCTACCTGGCTCTTCCTGGCTGCGGCGTGGGCGTTTGTGTTGACCGCAAACCGCGGGCTGTGGAGACCATCGGGATTGGACAATGCAGCTTTTGTGGACCTGTCGGTGCGGCGTTGTCGCAGTGCAACGGCAGCGACATGGTTCGCGGCCCTTCTTTTCCTGAGCGAAGTTGCATTCGGGCTGTGGTGGGGCTACGCGCACTCGAATCGGGGACACCTGCCATGGCTAAGCTGGCTTCTATTCAGCTCGCTGCGAATCGACGTCGTTTGGATCTGTACTGGGATCTTCTTTGGCGCGATCGTTTGGTATCGGCAGAAGAAACGGCGAGAACTAACTCGTCTTCTGCAGTTGCAGGATGAAATCACTAGTCCCGGGATACGCTCGCTCGACGGGAGTCAGAGTGAGTGAGGAATTGCTCGCGCACAACACGTCCCGAGACTCTGCAACTCTCCTGTCGAACCGCAGTTAGTGGTGCGCGGTTCCTCCAGAGCTATGCCCGGCAGATGAACTTCGAGCGGTCGACGGGGCCGACCACGTGCTGCGTTCCGGTTCGCCGAAAGAATAAGGAGACCTCATCGAACTAGTGGAGAACTGAGGCGCGGGGCGCACTTCGACGAAGCCGGTCTTGGTCACCTGGTGGTTCAGGGAGTGAAGGTCTTCGATTGAACCTCGCGGGATTCCCAGACCCGCCGAACCATTATTGACCACCATGCGCGACGGTTGGATTGTTGATAACGTAGTTGCCCTTCCGACCGTGATTGTCTTCACTGTTCCCTCGGCAGGCGCAACCAGTGGGTGAAAATTGGTTGGCAGCGTTCCCGCATATCGCGGCACTGTCGCCCAGCTGCTCCATCCACCCGGCTGCCACATCCAGCCGTTGCTGGGAATAAACATCCAGCTTCCGTAGTGGTACGGCATCCAGCCCCAGGGATAAGCCGAGGCAAACATGTAGCCATAACCGGGATACCACGACCAGGCGCCATCCATGAAAGGGTTCCAACCGATCCCGGTAAAGTAAGGCTGCCACATCATTCCGTAGCCGGAGACGTTGGAATAGGAGCCGTAGTAATTCAAATCGCTGACGCCATAGCCGTACGGGGACGAATTATTCTTCGCATACTGCTGGTGGTAGGAGCTGGCTTCCTGGTCCCAGGAATCGAGTGGAGCTTCTTCCACCTTGTTGGCGAGCGTGTATTTGTCTTCGTCCGCGGTATTGAAGGTCGCCGTCTTTTTCTTGTCGACTGTCACGCTCCCGGCCGGACCTTCCACATTGACATCGCCCTTGAAGACCGCCAGTTCAGCCGCCTGGGTCGAAGTATCCACCCGGAAATGTGTAGCGTGGTCGACGGAGATTTTCTCGCGCGAGAAGTTGAGGGTGAGTTGGTCTTTGCCTAGCCAATTGACGTAGGCCATGCCCTCGACCAGGTTGATCGCCGAGATGCGTTTGCCCGCGTCGCTCAGGCCGAGAGTGCTGAACTCGACGGTGGTATTGGGCGTCAGGCGCAGTGTGCTGCCATCTTCAAATTCGATCTCGGCGCGGCCGCGATCGTGCGTCCTCACCTGCGCGCCCTGGGTAATGGGGAGGTTGAGGAACGCATTTTCGAATCCCATGCCGGTATTCTTGTCGATTTGAACCGAACCCTGAACGTCGCTCAGACGCACGATACGCGCTTGCGAATCGGCCAGAGCGGGCAGCGCTAAAAGCGCGCCGGCGGCAGCCGTCAGACAAACTGCGCTGAATGTGGACAGAGAGAGCTTGGACATGGCAACCCCCCAAATCTTGCTTGGCCTATTAGAACACGGTTTGGAGGGGGGAGTTTGTAAAACTTGGGTCAACTCGAAATTCGCCTTTGTACCGCACTTCTCTCCTATGTGTCGTTTGGGACTAATGGGAGGCGGTCGTGCCATTGCCCATTTCCATGATCTGCTCAGCCCGGGCACGCACCACGTTGATTACGGAATTGTCGTCGTGAATCTGCTGCAAGACCGGTTTTACGGCCTGGAGTTCAAGGAGATCTCCGTGGCGGGCCTGATCCTCCATCTTCTTCAATTCGTCATCGAGGGCAAGCTTCTGGTAGCGGTGATAGTAGGAGAGACGCCGACCGAACTCCAGCGTGGCAGAAACGCTCTGAAACAACACCGTGAGCTGCTGGACTGCGGGCACGGAAGAATAGTTGTAAGTTGCCGAGGAATCCCGCTGGGCGTCTTTGTAGACCAGTTTCTTGGCTCCAGTAAAGGCCAGCTTGTGGTTGCCCGAGTCGATCTTGCCGGAAAAATAGTGGGATTGCTCGGCCAGGTTGAAAATCCGGGCGCGGGTCGCGTCGGAGAAGACGAATTCTGTCTGATACGGCTCACGCTCCTCGGACTCGGGGGTAACCTTGGCCGAGCATTCGTAGCGGGCATGTCCGTCGGACTGAACGGCGATGGAATAGTGCTCAGGATCGGATCTGGGAAAATCCAAGGAGAAAGTGATCGTGGCAGGATCGGCGGCTTGGGTGGGAGCGGCGCTCAGAAGAGCAAGGGCTGCAATAAGAACAATTTGGAGTCTTTGGGCGAATCGCTGGCTGCGTCCTACGCTATTCGATCTTCGCACGGTGGTTCCAGTCATCTTGCTCGGATGCGCTGTCGCAGTATATGCGCGCGGAGTGCGACTACACATTATGCCAAAACTTGCGGTCGGATGATTTCTACCGTGCGACAGCCCGCTGGCGTAGAAGGGTTCCGGCTGTATGCAGATGGCAGATCGCGATCGCCAGGGCGTCGGAGGCGTCCATGGGCTCTGGAGGGGCCGAGAGGTCAAGAAGGCGGGTTACCATGTGCTGGACCTGTTGCTTTTCGGCGCGACCATAACCGACCACCGACGACTTGATCGTGAGCGGAGAATATTCGGCCACTTCCAGTCCGGCGGTGGCAGCCGCCAGCATGGCTACCCCGCGAACCTGGCCAAGCTTGAGGGCAGACTTCACATTGAGAGCGTAGAAGACATCTTCAATCGCAACTTCGTCAGGCTGATGGCGGGTAATAATCTCGCCGAGCTGGATGAAAATGCGGGACAGGCGGCGCGGCAGCGGCTCACGGGGAGAGAGCTTGACCGCACCGCAGGTCAGGCAGCAGAGCTTGCCGTTGTCGTGCATCTCGACTACGCCGTAGCCGGTATACTCTCCGCCACAATCGATACCCAAGACTCGCATGTGAGTGCAGTGTATCGCGGAACCTACGGGCCTCCTAGTGGGAAGGATTGTGCGGGCTTCTTCTTCCTGCATTGTTCTTCTTCGCGTTCTTTGCGGCTTTTCTCGACGCTCTTCCCGGTCGAGGGCTGCTCCTTGCTTCACCAGGCCCAGGCGTAGGCATCGACGCGGGGATCGGCTCCGGCGCTTAGAACCCCCGTGTTCACGTCGAGAACAATTCCTGCATTCGAGCCGAGAGACCAGGGCGGATCCACGCGTAGCTTGTGGCCGCGGGCAATGAGAGCCTGACGCGTCGCTTCAGGGATGCGCGATTCAACGGCCAAATCGCCGGGATACATAGTGTGCGGAAAAGGCGACGCTGGAAAAGCACGCGACGACCAGCGCGGGGCTTCGATGGCCTGCTGGATGTTCATCCCGAAATCAATCATGTTGATGAGCGTCTGCATAGTCCGCATCACCTGATCATCACCGCCCGGACTTCCCAGAATCGCGTAGGGCTGACCGTCTTTCATGACTAGCGTGCTTTGCAGCGTGCTGCGGGGCCGCTTATTGGGCTCGAGAGCGTTGGCCTCGCCGCGAACCAGGGAGTAATAGTCGCCACGACAGTTGAAAATGATGCCAGTGTCTCCCATGACGACGCCCGTGCCAAACAGGCTATGTAGGCTGGGCTCGAAGCTGACCATGTTGTGATCTTTGTCCACGATCGTGATGTAGCTGGTATCGCCGTCGTGGCTGGCGCCGCCATCGAGAACTTCGTGGACGGGGCGGTCTAGCGCAGAGGTATTCGCTGAGAACTTCTCCGGCGAGCCGGGCCGCAATTCCAACGACGCATGGGCGGGATCGATGAGCTTTCGGCGTTCGCGTGCGTAATCTTTGGATAGCAGGCCATCGTAGGGAATCTTAATGAAGTCCATGTCGCCGAGATACTTTTCACGATCGGCCATGGCGAGTTTCACGGCTTCTGCGTTGGTGTGGAGAAAGTCCGGACTGTTATGTCCCATGGCTTTCAGGTCGTAGCCTTCCAGAAGGTTGAGCGCGATGAGCTCGGTCGGTCCCTGGCTCGCTGAGGGATTCTTGTAGATCTGATAGCCGCGGTAGTCGATGGAAACCGGCGTTTCGACTTCCGCCGAATATTCGGCGAAGTCTTCGTACCGGAAAAGGCCACCATTGGCTTCGGAGAACGCAGCGAGATCCTTGGCAACGTCGCCTTTGTAGAAGCGATCGCGGGCCGCTTTCAGGGCTTCGTGCCGGCCCTTGGACTGATTCGCTTTCTCGGCTTCAACCAGCTTCTTCAGAGTGCTGGCCAAGTCCGGATTCTTGAGAATCTCGCCGGCTTTCGGCGGACGGCCGTTCGGCAGATAGATTTTGACCGTGGTCGGATATTTGAGAATCTTTTTAGAGCCCGCAATGTAGGAAGCGCCGTACTCGCTGAGCGGGAATCCGTTCTCAGCGAGATCGATTGCGGGCTGCAGAACCTGCTCGAAGGTCATCGTGCCCCAGCGGTCGAGCAGCGTGTACCAGGCGTCCACCACACCGGGCAGGCCGCCCGAGAGCAGGCCATCGCTTTCGGGAATCTTGGCGCCGTTGTTTTTTTCGTACCACTCGATGGTTGCCAGCTTCGGGGCTCGGGGCTCGGCGTTGATGGAATAGACTCTTTTCTCGCGCGCGTCGTAGACGAGCAAGACGGCGTCGCTACCAACGCCGTTCAGGGAGAAGTCGGTGACGGCCAGTGCGGCCTGTCCCCCGACGGCAGCGTCGAAGGCATTCCCTCCTGATTCGAGGATGCGGCGGGCGACTTCCGTGGCTTCGGCTTTCATGGACGCGACGGCGGCGTGCCGCCCGCGAATCACGGGTCGCATGGTTTGGATGGGATCACTTGTCTGGGTGACGGATTGGGGAGCAAGCGCGAGCGTAATCAGGAACACAGCTATCGAGTTTAGCGCCAGAGCGGAGCGGTGTGACATCGGTTCGGCTACCTCAACTGTATTTAGATTTGTAGAATCCCACGTTTCGCAAAAACCGCGAAAGATCGGCACGCGGAGTTTCTTAACTCCACGTCAAGGTCAAAAGCGACGGACAGGAGTGTCCGTCCCACACGAGCGTTGTCCCACTCCAGCCGCGCTTCAGCCGTTAGCAACACTTTGGTTTCCTCATTTTGGCTTCTTCGAATTCCTGACGGAAGGCAGCATAGGCTCGCGGCGACGACGGCATCTCCGTACGGCGCAGGAAGCGTTCGTAGGCTGCTTCGTCGAAGATCTCGCGCAGAGCAGCCATCAGAATTCTGGCCGCCTGAATAAGTCGGCTCATCCTCTCTCCTCGGCCAAGCGGGTCATCACAAACGGAGTCTCTTTCACGCGCGCTTCTTTCCTTCCACTGAGGACAGCGATCCATTGCCGTCCGGATTCGATCAGAACCAGCGCAACCATCAACACCAGCACAGCGGTGACGGCGGCGTCCAAGCGGTTATTGAAGATCAGACGCGCGGTAGCGCCGGTAGCGGGTGCGGCAGCTAAAGTGCGTGCTTGCGCCAGAAACCCGACTCGCGGATTTGCATCAAAGATCTTATGCCATGACGCGGTAAACGTAACCACGACCAGCCAAACTAGGGGCAGGAGCGTGACCGCCGCATAGCGGGTTCTGTGCATCTTCACGATGATCGTGGTGGCAACGCATAACGCCACCGTCGCCAACAGTTGGTTCGCGATCCCAAACAGCGGCCAGAGCGAATTGATGCCGCCCAGCGGGTCCCTCACACCTTGCCAGAGGAAGAATCCCCAGGACGCTACGATGAGCGCGCTGGTCGCCAGAATGGAGGGATACCAACTCGTCCGGCCTACGGGTTCATAGATATGTCCTAATGCGTCCTGAATCATGAAGCGGGCCACGCGAGTTCCTGCGTCGAGGACGGTCAGAATGAATAGTGCCTCGAACATGACCGCGAAGTGATACCAGAGCGCCATCACGGTGGCGCCTCCCAGACTCTGCGAGAAGATGTGCGCCATGCCCACGGCGAAGGCCGGAGCGCCGCCGGTGCGGTTGAACAGAGTTTGTTCGCCAACGGCATGGGCCAGGGCTTGCATGTCAGAGGCGGTCACGGGAAATCCCCAGGACGAGATCGTCGCGGTCGCGGCGGTGGCCGTTTGCCCGACGATGCCCGCTGGACTATTAATCGCGAAGTAAACACCGGGCTGGAGGACGCAAGCTGCGATGATCGCCATCACGGCGACCGCGGACTCGGCCATCATGGCGCCATAGCCGACCATGCGGGTCTGGGTTTCACGCGCGATGAGCTTAGGAGTGGTTCCGCTGGAAATCAGGGAATGGAATCCGCTGATGGCGCCGCATGCGATGGTGATAAAGGCAAAGGGAAAAATCTTCCCCGCAAAAATGGGGCCGGAGCCATCGACAAACCGGGTGAGTGCGGGCATATGCAGCGTGGGATGTAATACGACGATACCAATACCGAGGAGCGCGATGGTCCCGAGTTTCACGAACGTGCTGAGATAGTCGCGGGGCGCCAGAAGCAGCCACACCGGTAGGGCCGATGCGGCAAATCCGTAAACGATGATGAGAATGGCCAGCGTCTGAGCGCGCAGCGTGAACACGCTCGCCATGGCAGGATTCTGCGAGGCCCACTGCCCTCCCCAAATCGCCAATAGGACGAGCACGAATCCCAGGACGGATACCTCCAGCACCTTGCCGGGACGAATCCGCCTGAGGTAAAGGCCCATCAGCAAGGCGATGGGGATCGTCATCGCAATCGTGAAGGTGCCCCAGGGGCTGTCCTTCAGGGCATTGACGACGATGAGCGCGGCCACGCCCAGCAGGATAATGAGAATCGCGATGACCGCGGTGTATGCCACGAAACCTCCGACGCGGCCGATTTCTTCTTTCGCCATTTCGGTAAGTGACTTGCCGTCGCGACGCACGGAGAAAAGAAGGATTACGAAATCCTGCACACACCCGGCGAAGACCGCTCCCGCCAGCACCCACAGCGTCCCGGGGAGATAGCCGAATTGCGCAGCCAGCACAGGACCGACAAGGGGTCCGGGCCCGGCAATCGCGGCAAAATGATGGCCGAACACGACCCACTTGTTGGTGACTAGAAAGTCCCGACCATTCTCCAGACGCTCGGCGGGAGTGGCGCGGAGGGCATCAAGGGCAAGGATCTTGGCAGAAATGAACTTGCTGTAAAAACGGTATCCGAGGGCGTAGCAGCAGGTTGCGGCGGCGACTAGCCATAAGGCATTAATCGGCTCCCCGCGCCGAACGGCTACCACGCCAAGCGCGACGGTACCGAGCAAAGCAACTGCGACCCAGGTGAGAGACGATACAGTTTTATTCATGTCCGCCGAGCATTGTGTCGAATCTGCGGCCAGAGCGCAATGCCCATGTAGGAACGCTAGAGAGGCCGAACCTGAACGATTTTGTAGAGCTGCTTTGGCTTTGGCGGCGGTGGATTTAGTGTTACTCTATTTCTTCCGAAAGATGTTCACCCGTGCGTTGAGGGCCATTTCGTCGCCCCTGCACCCGGGGTGCATTCGTAGGAGTTCCTACCGAACTCATAGGCGAAGAGGAGCGTACGATGAGAATTGGGATGTTAACTGGGGGGGGCGACTGCCCTGGATTGAATGCGGTGATACGCGCCGTGGTGCGGAAGGGCGTATTTCATTATCACGATGAATTTGTGGGCTTTCTGGAAGGCTGGCGCGGTCTGATCGAAGACAAGAGCATGCCGTTGGACCTGGACGCCGTGGGGGGCATTCTACCTCGCGGAGGAACGATTCTCCGCACGTCGCGAACCAATCCTTCGAAGCGCCCGGATGGCATTGAGCGATGCGCCGCCACGATTGACAAGCACAAGATTGACGCCATGATTGCGATTGGCGGTGATGACACGCTTTCGGTGGCGCAGAAGCTTCATGAAAAAGGCATCAAGGTCATCGGCGTGCCCAAGACCATCGACAACGACCTGGGTGGAACCGATTACACGTTCGGATTCGATACCGCATGCAACGTGGTGTGCGAGGCGATTGATCGCATCCACACCACCGCCGAGGCGCATAACCGCGTGATGGTGGTTGAGGTCATGGGACGGGATGCGGGCTGGATCGCCCTGTACAGCGGCGTGGCCGGCGGCGCCGATGTAATTCTGATTCCTGAGCGTCCGTTCGACGTCGACAAGGTGGCAGAATCGATTCGCCAGCGGCACGAACGAGGACGCTATTTCTCCATTGTCGTCGTAGCCGAAGGGGCAAAGTTTTCGTCCGACGCGGGCGCAGGAGCACCCATCCTGCAGGACATGGGAAAGGACGAATTCGGGCACGCGAAACTGGGCGGCATTGCGAACATTCTGGCCCGTGAAATCGAGAAGCGTACGGGTTTCGAAACGCGTGCGGTTGTACTCGGGCACATCCAGCGAGGAGGCTCTCCCAGCGCTTTTGACCGGGTTCTGGCGACGCGCTATGGTTTGGGCGCGATCGACATGGTGCATCGTGCCGAGTTTGGCTGCATGGCCGCACTCCGATCGAACAAGATTGTCTCGATTCCCTTGAAGGAAGCCATCTCCAAGAACCGCGTCGTCGACAATGAAATGATTCAGATTGTCGACGGGCTGTTCGAAGAGATTGGCGTTAAGGAAGCTGCGGGAAAGTAACGCGTAGGGAACCGGGCCTCCACTGGCGATTTAATGGGTGGGGCCCTTTTGCCGCCCCGCAGTTCGTCGTGAACTTCATTCCCGGCGATCGTTCTGGAAACAGAGCGGTGCGATACACTTCCGACCATGGAGCATGGGCAACCGCAGAGCCTCTTTCTGTTACTCGCGCCTTGGCTGCTCCAAATCCTGGAATCGATTCTGCTCTTTTCTGCGATTGCGCTAACCTTCCTGTCTCAGCGGAAGAGCCTACCGGAATCAAAGACGCCGCGATTCTTACACTGGAACAGCGCTTTTTCGCGCCTTGCGCGCCGTAAGACGCTGGCCGCCGTCGCGGTCGGCATGTGCACGCTCATCATTCGTGTGGCGATCATTCCGCTATGGGGCGTGCCTCAGCCCATGTGGCATGACGAGTTCAGTTTTCTGCTGGCTGCCGACACATTTGCCCACGGCAGACTTACGAACCCGACACACCCCATGTGGATCCATTTCGAAAGCTTCCACATCATCCAGCACCCTACGTACATGTCGATGTATCCGCCGGCGCAGGGGCTGATGCTGGCCGCAGGGCAGTTGCTCGGACATCCGTGGATCGGGCAATTGCTGACGACTGCGCTGATGTGTGCAGTTCTGTGTTGGATGTTGCAGGCATGGCTGCCGCCCCGCTGGGCGCTGCTGGGAGCCAGCCTGGCGATGCTGCAAATAGGACTTCTCAGCTACTGGATGAACAGCTACTTTGGCACTTCCCTGCCGGCGCTGGGCGGCGTGCTTGTGCTGGGGGCGCTGCCTCGGATCCGGCGGTATGCCCGTTTGCGGGACGCCGTCCTCATGGGAGTTGGCCTCGCCATCCTCGCGAATACGCGGCCGTTTGAAGGGTTCGTCTTCTCGATGCCGATCGCTGCCTCTATGCTGATTTGGCTCGTAAAACGGAAGAGCATCACCGCGAGGGCTGCTTTCCTTCGCGTCGTCCTGCCACTGATCGTGATTTTAGGCGTGACCGGCGCGGGCATGTGCTACTACTTTTGGCAAGTGACCGGCAACGCGTTCGTCATGCCCTACGAAGTCGATCGCCAGACTTACGCCATGGCGCCATATTTCGTTTGGCAGAAGCCACGACCGGAACCGGTCTACCATCACGCCGAGATGCGGGACTTTTACGTCAATTGGGAGTTGCGTGACTTTCAGAACGGCAGGACGCCCCTGGGCTTTGCCCGACGACTTCTTCACAAGTTCCGCATGCTTTGGACGTTTTACGTGGGCCCAGTCTTCACCCTGCCGTTTCTGGCTCTCCCGCTTCTATTTCGCGATCGGAAGATGAGGTTCCCTCTGCTACTGGCAGCAGTGGTTGCGATTGGCGTACTCATTGAAACGTGGACGCTCGATCATTATCTCGCGCCGGCGCTCGGATTGTTCTACCTGCTGCTCGTGCAATGCGTTCGACACTTTCGGTTGTACCGATGGCGGAACAGACCGGTGGGTGAAGGATTGGCGCGAGCGATTCCCTTCGTCTGCGTGGCGATGATCATCCTTCGCCTTACGGCGGTGGCCACCAGCACCCAGATCGAACCGCTCTGGCAAAAGGGAAATCTGCAGAGAAACGCGATTGTGCGCGAGTTGCAGGACATGCCCGGCAAACATCTGGTCATCGTTCACTACGGTCCTCATCACAGCTCGCACATCGACTGGATTTTTAACCGGGCCGACATCGATGGAGCCAAGGTGGTATGGGCGCGCGATATGGGGGACGCGGGGAATCAGGAACTGCTGCTTTATTTTAAAGACCGCCAGGCGTGGCGCATCGAGGCCGATGATGCTAAGCCGAAGCTGGAGCCCTATGGGCCGAGTCTTTCGGGAAACTGAATCCTGATATTTTCTTTTTGGCTGCGGGAACGCTTGCATCCCATATGGCAACCAGTACGAATCCAGGCTCATGGTTGACGCCCAAGCGCCTGCGCGCTCATGGCACGATCCTCGCGCTGTGCCTATGGTCGATGTATGTTTGGAACATCGCCACTCCTGGCCTGCGGGACCGCAATGGAAATCTTAAAGGCACCGATTTCCTTCACCTTTATACGTTGGGCTCGGTCGCCGCTGCTCATCGTGGGGCCGACTTGTATGACATGAATGCTCAGGCCACGCTGGCAGCCAAGCGCGTTCCTGAAGCCTCTGGCATCCGCTATTTGCCTTTGTATCCTCCGCAGGTGTCGATCTTCTTCGCGCCATTGGCTCATCTCTCGTATGGATGGGCATTGATCTTGTGGTGGGCTTGTAGCGCGGCGGTGTATGGTCTCTGCTGTTACAGTATCTGGCGCGCGTGCCCGCACCTGCGCGACCACTTCGGTATCGTCATTCTTCTGGCAGTGGCGTATCCGGGATTCTTCCATCTGATCGCGTGGGGGCAAACCTCGGCCGTTGCGCTCGCCTGCTTTACGCTCATGTTTTTCTTGCTTCGGGACAAGCGGGAGTTCCTTGCCGGCCTTGTGCTGGGGTGCCTGATTTTCAAGCCGCCGTTGGGACTCGCGGCCGCGATTGTGTTCATATCCATCGGCGCATGGAAGACGGTTCTCGGAGCCGTGCTTTCTGCGGTCGCGCAGCTTTCCCTGGGTGTTTTCTACTACGCAATTGGGCCGCTACTGCAATGGGTGAGAATGCTGCGAAGTCTGCGAGTATTGTTGCCGCTGCTCGAACCGAAGCTCTATCAGACTCACTCCTTGCGAACGTTCTGGTCGATGCTCGCGCCCTGGCCCGGATTTGCTTTCGGGCTCTATGTTCTGAGCGCAGCGATCGTGCTCGGCCTGACGGTGGCGTGCTGGGATCGAGATCGTGCCCTGCCGCTGTCTCTGCGGTATTCCGTCCTTCTCGTCGCCAGTGTACTGGTGGCACCCCATCTCACGGTATACGATCTGGTGATTCTGGCGCCCGCGCTTATCCTGTTGGCCGACTGGCTCGTCAGTCAACCCAGCACAGCCTTGAATCGTTGGTTAGGAACCGTTTTGTATCTGGTGTATGCACTTCCTCTGCTAGGACCCTTCTCCCGGTGGACCCATGTTCAACTGTCGGTCATTGCGATGGCGACAACGATATGGCTGATCTGGCGGGTAAGCAGGGAAATCACATCGGCACCGTTCCCAGCGGCAACTATCGCAGGCTCATCAGCTCAGGTAGTGGAGCCGGGCCACCGCTAGGTGGTATTTGGTTGCCCGAACAGAAAGGCCAGTGCTTCTGGAAAACGCCGGGCCCAGTGCGATTCGTGATGCGTAGCGCCTTCGTCGATGACCAGCCTCAAGCGCGAATCGTCCAAGTGTGTGCGGCGCATGATCGCAGCGAGTTCGCGTACATCGTCAACCATGCTCTGATCTTTTTCTTTGCGGCCGGACTCGGCGGTCCCCGTGGCCAGGAAAACTCTTTCCGGCCAACGCTTCACACCGCGGCTCTGCCGGATCATCTGCAGGTTCGAGGCCCAAAGCGAGGGACTCTCCAGCAGCAAGCGGCCGATCACTCCGGGACGCACGGCAGCGGTGTAAAGTGCTATCAGAGCGCCGAGAGAGGATCCTCCGAGACCGGCGTTCTCAGGCCCGTTCGCCACGCGGTAGTGGCGAGAGATGAACGGAATCACTTCTTTGAACAGAAATGCAGGATAGCGTGTTCCTTGCACTCGCAGCATCAAGGGCTGTAGAGAACGGTGCGGCATATATTCACGAATGCGCTCCCGCCCCGCGTTGTCGATGCCGACAATAATCATGGGCGGAATAACGCGTTCGCGGATGAGCCGGTCGGCCGTCTCATCCACCTGCCATTCGATTCCGTTGAAAGATGTGGAAGATTCGAACAGATTCTGGCCATCATTCAAATAGAGAACCGGGTAATGGCGCGACGCATTGGCCGAGTCGTCATAACCGGGGGGCAGCCACACGCGCAGGAATCGCGTATTGCGAAAGATGCGGCTTTGAAATTCGTGCAGGCGCAAATCTCCGGTCGCCGATTGCGCGCGAATGACTCCGGCGGCCAGCCCGGACTTATAGTTTTCAGCTTGCTGAATTTCGTTCATCAGGAGAAGTGCTTTATCAGAATACAGCGGAGGGCCAATTTACGCTCTCGCACTCCGCACTTTCACGGCGATAGCGAGAATACTGATCATGGAAATGATTCCGAGCGAAATCAGACACAAAATGCACCATGTCATGAGTTCGTAGGCTTCGATGTAAGTGAGGTAGAGGGCGAAGGCTAATCCTGCGAGTGCCATGCCCAGCAAGCGGTTTGGCGTGTCCGTGCGTGACTTCCACAAGGTGGCCAGCACAAACAATACGGCGTAGCCGGCGACGCCGATGCCGGCGACCGGAATCCCCTGAATCGACGAGTACTCGCTGCGATTCACAATGTCGCAACTGAACCTCTGGCTGAAATCGCAGAACGTGGTAGCCGATTTCGCATAGTGGCGCTGCAGCGACACCCCTGATACGACTATGCCCGCCAGCGAAATAATGGCGATGAGCGCGAAGAGAATTCGATTGTGGAAAGCCGAGTCGGTCACGGCAGGGTGCACCCAGTCTTGTCGCTCAGGGCCTCGAGTGAAAGTACCCCCTCTTTAGGTGGCTCGGTCCCGAACTGCCAGCTGGGAAAATGGGTCACGCCCGCGATTTTACAGATCGCCACTTCTTCCGACGAACCCTTGATCGCACACTCCTGATACGGTACGTAGTGAAACGCTTCGCCGAACATCTCTTTCTGTTCGATACAATGCGGACACCAATAAAGTCCATACATCTTGGCCTGCTTGCTGGCCAGGCATTGCGCGAAACCGTCATACTTGTGATTGAGATAGTGCCGTCGCGCTACATATATCGCCATCAGCACGACCAGAACGACCCCATAATAGAGAATCTCCTTGATGACTTTTTGGTTGGAGCTGCTTCCCCCGCGCTCCTGTTGCCGTTTCCGACGCTCTTCTGACATAACTCATCCTTATATCACGGAGATCTGTGTAACAACTTTCAGGCCACAACATTGAGCGCTTCGGGGAGCACGTCCAGTTCCTCGCAATGCAGCGTCAGCACTTCGCCATCGACCATGACATCGACGGGCGCGTCCAGCTTGAATTCGACGAGTTGCGCGCCGTGATGCTCAGCCAAAGGGTGCTCGATATGCGTGCCATCGTAAAGGCCGGGCAGATTGCGGATCAAACCTAGTCTACCGATCGGGCCCCAGCGAACGTATTCGACCAGACCATCGTTGATCTCGGCTTGGGGGGCAATCATCATTGTGCCGCCGGTGAACTTGCTGTTGTTGAAGGTCAGGAAGAGGCAACGCCGGTGATCAAAATCTCCCGTACCGTTGATACGAACCGGAAACGGGCGGCGTTTGAAACGCGCCAGAGTCAGAAAAATCGAGGCTTGGTAGCCGAGTTCGCCCCATGCGCTAAAGCGCCGCGCCCGCAGGGTGGCGACATCGGCTGAGAATCCCATGCTCAACAGATTGATAAAGTGGATCACTCCAGTGCGGTGGCGCAAACGCATCACATCACAGGGACGACTGCGCTTCGCGAGCAAAGATTCGATTGCGTATTCGACACCCTGATGGCTGAAATCGCGCAGAAAGGAATTGCCGGTACCCAGCGGCAGGAAACCGAGCGTCGGACGTTCGTATGCTAGAGCCTGCGGATACAGGCCGTTCACGATTTCGTAGGAAGTCCCGTCGCCACCAACCGCGATAAAGTTCCGGACGCCGCATTGATACGCGTTGTGGGCAATCTCCGTTGCATCGCCTTGAGCGCGGGTCTCGGCTACCGTGACCTCGATCCCGCCGGCCTTCAGGCGCTCGAGAGCCGGGCCGAGGAGCTTGCGAGTTCGACCGCCTCCTGCCGCCGGATTAACGATTGCGAGATAGGTTTGGCCCAAGGTTCCAAGGTCCATTTTTACAGTTTGGGACGCAGATGTGCTCCCGGACCCACATGACAAATCCAGCTTCCGTGACGGCTACAGTCCCACGATTGCGGCGCGTTCCACCGACTTGCCGATATCCTCGGCCAGCACCTGGCGCTTAATCTTCATTGAGGCGGTACGGGGAAAGTCCTTCTCCCAAATCAAGTACCAGCTCACGCGCTTGAAATCGGGTAGGCGGCGATTCCGCGCCGAGATATCTTCCAGCAACTTGTCGTCGAACTGCTGATTCTGCTCCAGTCGAAGGACCAGGACCAAGTTCTCGCCCCCCAGTTCTTTCTTCGGCCAGACATAGTTCGCTGCAAAAATCGCGTACTCTTTCACCGCTAGGCCGTCGAAAACTGTCTCAATGTCTTCGGGGTAGATGTTCTTTCCACCCTCGGTGACGATCATATTTTTCTTGCGGCCAAAAAGCTGGAGATGCCCGCCGCTTTCGAACCGGCCCAGATCGCCGGTCAGAAGCCAGCCATCGACGATGGTCTCCAGGGTCAGTTCAGGATCGTCGAGATAATGCGACATCACCGTCTTGCTGCGGACGGCCACTTCTCCCACGCCATCGCCATCCGGATTCAGAATTCGCAGTTCGACTCCGGGCAGAGGTTTGCCGACCGTATCGGCGCGGAAGGGTTTGAGGTCATTCAAGGTGAGAGCCGTCCCAGCCTCGGTCAGACCGTAGCCGTTCACTACCGGGATGCCGAGATCGTAGAAGAATTGCATGGTGGAGGGCTCCATGAATGCGCCGCCGGTGATCAGCGCCAGCACCTCGCCACCAAAGCCTCGATGTACGTTTGAGAGCAGCATGCGGCTGAGCTTCACATTCGGCCGGCGACGAGTCAGGGACCGGTTAATCGCGATCATGCCGTTGAGGTATGCCCGCTTCCACGAGGGCAATTCGTCGAACTTTGCGCGCAAGCCCCGCTCGAGATTCTTCACGATCATCGGGACTAACGATACGTAGGTGATGCGATAGCGAACAAAGGCATCGCGCACGAACTCCGGACGCAGCGTTCGCAAATGCACCACGCAAGCGCCACAGACGAAGGGTCCGATGAAGCCCACCATGAAATCGATCGCATGATTGGTGGGGAGAATGCTCAGGTAGCGAACGCCCGGCCAAAACGGATACCACGCGGTCAGCGCGCGGCACTGTTCCAGATAGTTTTCGTGAGTCAGGACGCAGCCCTTGGGACGACCGCCCGTGCCCGAGGAATAGACGATGCAAGCGACGTCGTCCTTCTGGCGCATGACGAAGTCCGGAGCGCCCTTGCGCTTGAAGTCCTCCCAGCGAAACGCGCCAGCTAGCTCCACGCCGAGCGGGGCTTCGGTCACAAGAACGATCTTGGTGCCGATCTTCTGGAAGTCAGGCGATTCCATGATCGCCCGCCACAGGTGATATTCGACGATGAGGACCTTGGTCTTCGAGTGGGCCAGCAACTGAAGGTGCTCAGCGGCGGTGAGCTTGTAGTCCAGCGGAACGAGAACGCCGCCGCAGTAGAAAATGGCGTAGGCCGAGATCAGCCACTTCGACTGATTCGTCATGATGATGGCGGCGCGATCGCCGGCATCGTAGTCGGCATCTTCGAGAGCGCGCGCCAGGGGAAGAGCGATCTCTTTGAAGTCGGAATACGTCAGGCGGACCTTTTCACGATCCCGTTCTGCTTCGATCAGGCAGACTTCGGAGGAAAAGCGGTCAAGCGCATCGCGCAACGCAGCGCCCAAGCACGTGTATTGGCGGAGATCGAGCATAAGGGATTGCCGATTGTTGATTGTAGATTGCTGATTAATCCCGCGGCCGGTCATCCGCTGGCACGTTCCTCGCCAATCAATAATCAGAAATCGACATCAAAAATTGGATTTGCATCTACAATCGCGCCTGAATCTTGCTGGCCAGGGTCCGAAAGTCGGTCACTCCTTGCAATTCGTAATCCGGGAGTTCAACGTGAAAGTGGTTCTCCACACGCGTGAGCAGGTCGAGCGTCTGCAGGCTGTCGATGCCGAGGGCCTTGAAGAAATCGGCGTCGGGGGAGAGTTTCTCGCGCGGCACTTTGAAATGTGCGGCGGCCAGCGTAAGGATCTCATCGAGGGTCTGATCGGCTGTTTGCATAGTAGTTACTCTATAGTGTTTTTCAATTTCTGACAGCAGTACGATTTCAGGGCAGATACGGCTGCGCATCTGTGCTTTCGACAAATTTCTTCAGTCCGGCTTGTACGGCAGGCCGTGAAAATAGATCGCAGAAGATATCGATTTCCTGCCGCAATTCGTCGAATGGAATCGGCTTGATGAATTGCTTGGCTGCGACCGCAGTTTGACGGTCAAATTTTCCGATCTGAGCGGCAGTGGCCCGAGCTGCCCGCAACGCCTCGCCCTCCGATACGACCTGGCCCACCAGACCAATCTGCTGGGCCTTCGTGGCGTTGAAACTGCGGCCTGTCAGCAGGAGGTCGCGTACAACAGCGTTGCCTAAATCCCGCTTCAGGCGCGGGATTCCGCCGAATCCAGGGATCAATCCAAGCCTCAGTTCGGGAAAACAGAAGCGCGCCATCTTGTCGGCGATGATCAAGTCGCAAACCAGGGCGAGTTCAAATCCTCCCCCAAAAGTCACGCCGTGGACCGCCGCAATTGTAGTCAGGGGCGCTGCGTCAATGCGATTTAGAACCCGATGAATTCGCTCCAGAAAATCGCGAACCCCTCGAGCGGCTTCGGATTGGGCCATCCCTTGCGACCGCTCGTAAAGCTCCCGCAAATCTGCACCGGCACAGAATCCGCATTTCAGCGCGCTGTGCAGGATCAAGGCGTGCGTGTCTCTCTCCAGATCGTCAAGAGCATCGGCAAATCGTTCCAATTCGAGCAACGACAACGAGCCCAATTCGTTGCAGGGATCGCGGTGGAGCGCCAGTTCAATGACTCCACTCTGGACCTGCCACGAAAGCGCTTGCCCTTGGAATTGGTTGCTCAATCCTCTGCCTCTCTGCGGGAACTCTATACTGCTTGCTTAACCCGGTACATATTTTCGATCTCATTCTTCATGCGTGATGCAATCGCATCACGTTTGATCTTACCCATTGCTGTAAGCAACCCACTTTCCGGTGAGAACGGCTCCGGCCGCAGGAAAAACGCCCGAACCTGCTTATAGTGCGGCAGGCTGGGATTCACCGCATCGAGAGCTGCCTGCACCTGTTCCCCGGAAACGCTCCCCGTAACAATCACTGAGAGGTAACCGCGGCCATTCCCTACCACGACCACTTGCTGAGCACGGGGCAGATGAAGGGCAATTTCCTCTTCGACCGTTTCTGGAGCGATCTTGTGACCGGAGCCGAGAACGATCAGATTCTTGATCCGCCCGATGATCCGCCAGTTGCCCGAAGCGTCCATTTCGCCTTGGTCGCCGGTATGAAACCAGCCGTCGCGCAGCACGTCCACCGTTTGTTGAGGACGGTTCCAGTAGCCCGGAAAAACATTCGGTCCACGCACGATGATTTCGTCGTTGTCGCCGAGCCTCATCTCAATACCCGGGATGGCCGGGCCAACGCGTGCGGGGACGAAGTGGTTCGGATCGTCCATGGTGCAGATGCCGGTCGTCTCCGTCAGGCCATAGACCTGCAAAACGGGAATGCCGAGCATGCTGAAATAGTCCTGCGTCTCCGGGGTGAGCGGTGCAGAGCCACAGATCAGGGCCTTCAGGTTCGCACCGACCATTTTTTTGCGGATCGCCGGAAACAGCAGAGTATCGGCTAGCCAGGTCCACAGCCGGTCTCCTGCTTGCGAATGGTCCTTCTGCCGGAGGCGCGCAGCTTTAGCACGGGAATAAATCGCGTGCAGGATGCCACCTTTTTGGGCGATCTGTTCATCCACGCCGCGCCGCATGCGTTCGAGAAGTTGCGGCACATTCAGGAAATAGTGCGGGGCGACCACCGGCATATCGCTCGGAATTTTCGTCAAATCGGTGTTCAACGTCACCAGACTCCCGCGTAGTAAAAAAGTCAGAGTAGCGATCCAGGATGCACAAAAACTGAATGGCAGATAGTGAAAGATGCGATCCTGCCCCGACCGGCCGCCCATCAACGAATCGAGCCGCGCCGAAGTACAGCCCAGCATGAATGCGACATTTGCGGCAGTGAGGACGACGCCCTTGCCTTCTCCAGACGTGCCAGAAGTATAGATAATGGTGACGGGATCCTCGTCGCGAACCTGCGGGCGATCGAGCGCAATTCCCTCGACACCCTTGAATATCTCGTCAAAGAGAACCAGCGGCGGCGCTTCGGGCCAGCTGTGCTGGATTCCGTCGCGCAACATCGCATCGCCGCAGCATACCAGGGAAGGCGTGCTGTCCTTCATCATCGAGACCAATTCAGCCGGCGCCTGGCGGAAGTAAAGCGGAACCACGATCAGCCCTTCGGCCATTGCCGCCAAATCAACGGCCATCCATCGAACGCTGTTCGCTGCCAGCAGCCCGCAGCGGTCGCCCTTCTTCAGGCCGTTTGCGGCGAAAAACGTCCGTGCCTGGCGAATCAGTTCGAGGAATTCGCTGCCGGTCACTCCCGTCACCTGACCGTCGCGAATCTCCTGCAGAACCGTGGTATCCGCGGCCAACTTCAGTTGCGCGAAGATTTCACCGACAAAGGGCATGAAGGTTTTCTTACCGGAGACAGGCCGGATTCAGCTATAAGCCGCAACCAACTGACGAAGCGAGGCGTTCATAGGCGGGAGATAATCCTCCCAGCTCCATTCGCCGGTGCGCGTCGGAAATTCGGGATAGCGACGCTGAACTTCTTCCTCGAAAAAAACGCCCATCCGCGCCATGACTTTCAGATTTTTCACGACGGTGCGCGCGATGCCGTCAGCAATGCGCTCGCCCTGCGTGGCCAGAATTTCAAGCGCTGCCAGCAGCTTCGCTTCAAGATCCGGATCGTCCACCGTCATCAACAACTCCGGCTGGCCTCGCTCGCGCATCAGATTGCGAATGCGCTCATCCATCGTGATCCCCGCCGAAGGCACCAGTGCCGGCATGGAGGTAACGATACCGTGATAGCGGGACGAGGCCATCATGTGGCAGGCGCGCAGGATACTCACGAGTTCGTACATGTTGTACTGATCGGAGGACAGAACGGGCACCCCGCCGAGCTGTTCTGAGATGCGGTTCGCAGGACGCGCGTCGAGCCTCTCGGTAGCCACCAGAATAACGAACACGCTCCGCTGCTTGCGGAACGCGTCCAGAGCCTTGGCAATCGAAGTCAAGTAATGCTGGTAGGCGCGGTCGGACGCCGGGCCGGAGTTATGAAAATAGGGGCCGCGGTAATGGCTCTTCTTGAAGGCACCGGTCGTACTATGCAGCGCCGCCTTGGCCACCGAAGCCTTCACCGGCCACTCGAACGGATTGATCGGACACACAACAAGAACGGGCGTCTTTCCGTCCCACCCGATTTGCCGCAAAGCGCTCTGGCCGAATTCCGTGGGGTGCGGCTCAAAGGTCCAAGCCGTATCGGTGCCCAGTTCGGTCGGTACGCCGAGTTCGCGCAGCACGGTGCGCGATTCCTCGTTGCGAGTGATGACGAGCGAATTCTTGCAGTAGCGGCCGCACATCTTGGCGACCAGCGGGTCCATGTGGCCGGCTTCGGCGCCATATCCGACTGAAAGCTTGTTCTCGACGGCGGCGATGCCGAGCGAGCCAATCATCATCGTGGTTAGGGCATTCGCGAACTTGCTCTTGAACATGGAACCTTCACACGCCACCACGCCATGGTGCTTCGGAACTTCGTCCGACAGGAACGGGGGAAAGATATCCGGCAGATGCACCTGCCTCGTGCCCTCGAAATATCCTCTCGAGAACTCGAAGTTCTGACTCATCACGCTGAACTCGACTCGCTCCGCGCCCAGGATGTGACGAATCTGGCGCAGCATTTCGTCGACGCGTACGTCCGATCCCATGTTGCGGGTACCATTGTATCCGGCGAAGAGTAACTTCAGCTTTTCGTTGGGCTGCCAGGGCTTCCCGGCTCCGAGCATCCATCGCACTTTGGCGCGTTCGATGTTGCTGCTGACCCACGCTTCCAGGATGAAGTCCATCATGCGGCGGTACCTCCGCGAGCGGCGGGCCAAGGTTCGTACGGATATTGGAAGTTACTTTCCCGGCTGAACTTCAATAGCGGAAAACTGTACTGCGAGAACGGGACGGGCTTCCGCTTGAGCTCAGAAGTCACTCGGGTGTTGTCGAATATAGTGTTCCACACCAGATAGGGCATGAAGACCTTCAGCAGCGAGGCACCCTTGGCCATTGCTCCCTTGCGATTCGAGAGGAAGTTCACTGAGCCCGAAAAGGGCTTCTCGGCAAACGGAAGAAAGACGGGTGAGCGTTTCTGCTGGGCCGCCGCGAGCGCAGTTGTCAGCTCACGGAATGTCTGCGACCCGACTCCCGAGGAAAGATGGTAGGTGTCGTATTCCGGTTGGTCTTTCTGATGTAGGGTGGCGATCGCGTCCGCGACAAAATCGACGTTCACAATGTCGATCTTGTCCGTGGGACGGAACGGCAACGCCGGCAGACTGGCCAGGAACACGAACGCCTTGACCATGTCGAACTGCGTGGTCTCGGCGTGACGGCTGTCGCCCAGTACAATGCTAGGCCGAAAGACCGTCTTGGGAGTGTCGGGCAAGAGCACACGCGTCATGTGCTCACAAAACTTCTTGGTGCGAGCGTAAGGATCGTAGTCGGACCGGTCCCATTCGAGCGAACGATCCTCGGTCACGACCTCGTTGCTGCGCTTGCCCGCGACGGCAACCGTGCTGACCTCGCTGAAGCGCCGCAGGCCGTGATAGTGCTCGGCGTGCCGGGCGAGAGTAAGCACTTCCAGCGTGCCGCGAAGGTTCACGTTGAGGCAACTCTTCTCCGACTTGCGATTGAGCGACGCGGCACAATGAATCACGGAGTCCGTGGTATGTACCAGACGGTCGTATTCATCGCGGTTCAGTCCAAAACCCGGGGAGGTTAGATCTCCGCAGAAGATGCGCACCTTGGTCTGCAGAAACTCGAAAAAGCGCGGGAAGTCGAGGTGCAGTTGCCAGGCGCGCCACAGGCGCAACTGAGCCTCCTGTGGATCACGCGCTCGCACCAGCACGTTCAATGAGGCACCGTGACCTTCCAGCAGATTGGCGGCGACGTGCGCGCCGATGTATCCGGTCGAACCGGTCAGGAATATCGCCACGTGGCTCCGTCGGTCCCGGTCTTCACGGCATCTCCGTTCGCGGGCGCAAGTTGAAAAGTGCGAGGAGGCCGTGCTTCCAAAGGCCTGCCTTCAATCAAGGGATACGTCCACCGGCGCAGGGCCGGTATATGAATGTTGATCCAGTACTCCCACCAATCGAGCGAGCGGGTATCGTAAGCAAAAATGGCCTGCTCTTCGGGCACGAGTGCGAACGAAAGTTTCTCAATGTTCTCGGCCGTAAAATCGTGCTCGTTCAGCAGGATAAAAGGTTCGAACAGCTCGATGAGTTTTTCCAGACGCTCCAGGCTGCGCTCGGTCTTCACAAGCGGCGCCTTCTTCAGCGGTAGCGGCGACATGATGCGTTGGATAGATTTAACGATCGCCTTCTGTGCCGGCGCGGACATGCGGTTATAGCGCGTCTTCGAAACCGGGATCGCGTCAAACCGCAGGCGCAGCCAGGATTCCAACCCTTCTTGCGCACGATAGTGCTTGCGGTGGGCCAGGGAGGTCAATTCGATCGATCGTCCCATGTCGCAAGGGTTGGTCACGGAAGTTGCGAGCTGGTACATCGCATCATGCCGGCGTTCCATGACGGCGGCGGCAATCAGAGTCATTCCGCTGCAAACGGCGTCCACGGGAATAATGTCGAGCCGCTTGCTTTCGTTTGAGGGCAGCTGACGAAAATACGTCCCCAGCAGATACGACAATGACGCAGAAGTATTGATGCCTTCATTCCAACCGAGGAAGGGCTTGGCCACCGAGGTCTCTACGATCGCCGGGCGAACCACCGCAACCGGCAGTCCGGCGCCGTATTTCGCAATCAGCGATTCGGCAAGGCTTTTGGTGAGGGTATAGGTATTGGGCCAGCCTAATTCCTTGGCTCGCCGCGTCCCGGCCTCAGTCAGATAAGTCTTTAACCAGCGAACCCGGTTCTTGCGGATCTGATTTTCGAGGGCGGCACCGTGCAAATCTTTCGCAGCGTGTTCCTTCGACTGGGCTTGGATGCGCAGGCCCGACGTCACTTCTTCGCTTTCGGCCTGGATCTCGGCTTGCTTGACCAATTCCTGGAGAGAGTGCCATTCCTGTTCGGCATCGAATCCCGCCAACCCGCGCGGATTGTAGTTGGGAGTCAGCTTTTCGCTGACACGCCCGTCTTGTTCGCCCGCCACGTAGCAGGTGGAAAGATGCAGAAGTCCGGCGTGATCCGCGGAGCGGACAAATTCCAGGATATTGATGGCCGCATCGGTGTTGGTCGCCAGCGCATCGCGCAAATCGGGATTGAAGTCTGTCAGGCCCGAGCTGTTGATGATCAGATCCAGATTCTTTTGCAGGCGCCGGGCGATATCGGCACCGAGCCCGAGGCCGGACTCGGTAACATCGCCCTCGACGACCTCGATCTTGTCGTGCAGAAAATCGAGCAGACGGTCTCCGTGACGATCAAACAGCGGATCGAAGACAGGTGAATCTTCCACCATCTTTTCGAAACGCCGCTCTGCTGGGTTGGACTTCTGACGCCGGATCAGGAGGTAGATTTTCCTCACATCGGGCAACTCCAGGAGGGTGTTTGCCAGCCAGACTTTGCCGATGAATCCGGTGACGCCGATCAGCATCACTTGCTTTCCCGAGAATGCCCGACGAACCGAAAATCCCTGAGCTTGCCTCTGACCTTCAAAATGGACGACCGGTCGCGTTGGAGCGACGGGCTGCCGAATGGCAGGGATTACTGCCGCCCGAAGATCTTCCACTGAAATGTCGAGTTGCCGCGCCAAAGTTTTTGGCGCCCTGCGCCCGTCCGGATTTTCTTCCCGAATGCGAGCGAATGCCCCACGCGGCCGAATCACCGGCTCCAGCAGCCGGCCCGTCGCAGTGCCATCGCGAAACTCGAGGCGGTTGGCGACGATCCGACTGACCCCCAAGTGCTGGGCCAGCGGGCGCATGACGTGCTCCAATCCTTGGCTTACGAGGACCACGTCTGCCCCGGCCTGCACCAACTCCTGCACCTTACGGACACCACTCTCCTTCAGGCGGGGCTTTAGCTTGTAGAGGAAGAACTCTTCGCCGAGGAGATCCAGGCGGTCTCGGGTGACTCCGCGAAGCACGGCATGCACCACGCGCGTGGCAAACTTGCGGTTCGTCGAATAGAGAAACGGGCGCAGCAGAGCCATCAGAAAGATCAGGCCACGCCGCCGGAAGCGCTCGGCGAACGTCTGGGCGTTCCAGGTAAAGAACGCCACGGGCTCAACCACGGTCAGGTCGAGCAGGCTGCCCTCAACCCGCCAGTAGACGGTGGGGGCCGTACTGGAATTGTGGTTTGTCTGATCCAAAATTGCTATTCGTCCGTTTAGGGGCCGTGATCGGTAGCCAGGCGAAGGTTCTATTGTAAACAATTGAGCGGACTACGCGAAGTCGAAACCGCCAGCTTTCTGATAACTCGACGGGATGGTGGGCGAGACGCCCGCGCGAAAGCAGGAGCTACGTTCGAGCGCCCTCGCCCGGCCGGCGGCCCACGATCAAGGCGATTGTGCCGCTGAGCGCCAGGGTGGCCCCGATCGCCAGCAATCCTCCGCGAAACCCGCCGTTCAACTTGCGGAAAAACCCAATAATATCGGGACCAAAATATCCACCTAGATTTGCCAACGAGTTGATGACAGCGATTCCCGCTGCTGCCGAAAGCCCCGCCATCCGGGAGGTCGCCATCGCCCAGAAGGGCCCGACCATCGACTCCGCGGAGACCAGTCCGAGCCCGATACATGCCACCACGACGACGGTTGAACTCCCATAGCCAGCCGCTACCAAGGCCGCCGCACCGACAAACGCGGGAATCGCGGTGTGCCAACGCCGCTCTCCGGTGCGATCGGACCTCATTCCGACCAGAACCATCACAATTGCCGTCACCAGGAATGGCAGTGCCGAAACCAGCCCTGTCAAGAAATAGCTCAGACCCGATAGTGATCGGATCACACTAGGCAGCCATAACGTGACACCGTACATGGTGGTTGAGACTCCGAAATACACGAGCGACAAGAGCCAGATTCTGGGGCTGATCAAGACCTCCCAGAAGGCTCCAGTCGCCAGAATCGTCTCTGCCTGATGCTCACGAGCCAGTGTCTCCAGAAGCCACGCCCGTTCGTCTCCCTTCAGCCAGTGCGCCTCTTCTGGACTATCGGACAATGCCCAATAGACGGTCGCTCCCAGAAGGATGGCCGGCATCCCCTCCATCAGAAACATCCATTGCCAACCCGAGAGGCCCTTGCCGGTGAGTCCAAGCAAAGCGCCGGAGATTGGACTACCCACGATACCGGCCAGGGGGTTTGCCGTCATGAACCAAGCAACGGCACGTCCACGGGCTCGGGCGGGGAACCATCGCTTCATATAAAGGATAATGCCGGGGAAGAACCCGGCCTCGGCGGCACCCAGCAGGAAACGCATCGAATAGAAGCTGAGGGGCCCGCGTATGAAAATCATGAGGCAGGAGATCACGCCCCACATCACCATCAGACCCGAGATCCACCGCCGGACGCCGAACTTCTCCAGCAGCAGGTTGCTGGGAAGCTGAAAAAAGAAATAGCCGGCGAAGAACATCCCCGCCGCACGGCCATAAACGCGGTCGCTCAGACCAAGTTGGCCGCGCATCTGCAATACCGCGAAGCTCACATTGATGCGGTCGAGGTAGGCAACGATATAAAGGAGAAAGAGAAACGGCATCAGCCGCCACATCAGTCGAGAGACGACGGCGGATTCTAGGTGGTCTGAGACAGTTTCCAAAGGTAGTTTCCTAATGCGAGAGCCGCATTACGGTGGGAGGATTCTACGCTAAGCCAAGCTTCCGCCGAGTGTCCTCCACGATTTTGTCGGGTGAAGATGCGATGTCGACCACGACCGCTCCCTCAGGCTCTTCCAGGTCGGCAAGCTGGCCAGCCAGAATCTGCTCGCCGGCGAAGTGGCCTTGCCGCGAGCGCAGACGGCCCGTAATCAGGTCGGGGGCCCCCTTCAGATAGACGAATTGGACCTCTGGTGCTACCGCAAGTTCGCGCCGGTAGGCTCGTTTCAGAGCCGAGCAGGCCAGTACAACGCTGCGTCGTTCGGCAATCCAGCCGGTGATCGCAAAGCGCAGACGCTCCAGCCACGGTTTCCGGTCGTTGTCATTCAAGGAAATTCCGTGCCGGATCTTATCAACGTTTTCCGGAGGATGAAAGTCGTCGGCATCGGCGAACTCCCACCCGAGTTGCTCAGCCAGTAATCGCCCGATGGTGCTCTTTCCAGCGCCCACCACTCCCATCACGATCACGATCATGGGTGAAGATTGTAATCGGAGTGGTGTCTCGCCCACGAACACGAAGACAGGATGCCTTCGCCACAGCCGGCGGGACGCCGGTGCTACTACTACTTCTTTGGGTACGTCTTCTCGACGCCGGTCCTGGCATTCATGACCGAGAACGCGCCATCCTCCTGAGCCGTGACTTTTATGTACTTCCCTTCGCAGTTTTCTTTTATGTTCGCGATCCGGTCGTCGGGAACGTTGTGATCGCGATCGGATTCAGCGGCATAGTGCAGTTGCCACAAATCTTCCAGACCCGGAGAATCATGCACGATTTGCCAGGCTGCGGGACTTGATCCCTTGCGCGGACCGTTGTCGATGATGGCCACCCGAGGATGCAGCGCCCAGTCCATCGCTTTAGGATTGGAAAGATCCGCCCCATGATGCGTTACGAGAAATAGATCGACGGTTCCAATCAGATTATTGGGACAGGCGATTTCAAGTTCCTTCTTCTTGGTGAGATCGCCGAGGTCGAGAAAGCGGAATTTTCCATAGGTGATCAGGACGCCGATCGAGCGGGCATTCTCGGTATCGTCGACGGCAGCGGTAGGCTGGGCTCCGCAGTAAGAATTCGCTTCTCCGGCTCCCGGAAGCGGACTTGTAATGTGCTCCCCGGCTGCAGACAACACACGCACCTCGATGCCTTTGATCGGCAGTCCCCACCCCGGTTGGACGACTACGTGGGCGTGGCCCGCGATCGCTTTCTCATACGCGGCATAGTCAGTGCGCGTTACTTCGGAATCTTCCAGGTTCGGCCCATGGTCGACAAAGGTTCCGACCTTCATTCCGTCGACCAACTGCGGAACGCCGCCGACGTGATCGCGATGATAGTGAGTGATGAGCACATAGTCGATCTGCTTGACCCCTGCCTGCTGAGCCGCTGCCATGATACGGTCAGCATCGCGACCCTCGTATCCGGGCCAGCCGGTATCAATAAGCAGCGACTGCCCGGAAGGACTTACCACTAGAGTCGCCTGACCGCCTTCCACGTCAACGAAGTAGATCTGGAGCGACTTGGGGCTCGCAGCGGCAGCAGCACTCGGCAAACCGGAACCCAAGATAAGAGACACACTCAGAACAGCAGTCAGCACAGGACGCATCGGTTGGCACCTGATTGGAAGATATTGGTGAAGATTATGCCACGCCGTAAGAGAATGCGTTAGCGTTGTTTTCCGGAAAGATAGAAGCAACTATGGGCAATTTGACTTAGCCGGGCGCCCGGAAAATCGGCCTTCGATCCACTGAATCTGATCCCGCACTGAGTCTCCAATGACCCTCCCCGCGTCGAGGTCGGGATAACGTTCCCATTGCAACCGGTCGCTCTGTTGGCACATACGGGCAAACGCTTGAGCCCGGAGCGTTGGCGGGATTGCCGGGTCGGCATCCCCGCTGATCACGAGAATTGGACCGTACGCCCGAGCATGGCCCATCTCACTGCGGTCAAAATATCTGAGCACGAATTGATTGTTCTCCCAACCCGGTTTCACGGTTTCGGCGACCGATAATTCTGGGCCTGTTTTAGTGGGCGAACAGGTCTCAGCCAACTGGTTATAGAGCGGCAAGGCCTTCGCGGTGAGCATGTCGGCGATTTCAAACCGCGGATTGACCGTCTTCACCCCATATGCCAGTGACGCGAGCATCAGGCTGGAAGAGCCATGCTCGTAGATCTCTCTTGTAATGGCGGAAGGCGAAATCGCGATGCCCCCAAGGTAGTTCGGATCGCGAAGCTCGTTTTCCTGGTCGGCAACTGCCAGCGCTGCCACAGCACCCTCGGCCTCGCCCAGCGCGATCCACCTCGTGCCCAACTGGGGTACGGCAGCGCGGGCTGCCGGAACGGAATTGATTACATCGGTTGCGTTGGAAGGAGCATCGAGAAATGCGTTACGGAAATGGGTTCCTAGCCCTGCGTAGTCGGTCGCAACAACAGCGTATCCCAGGCTCACATACATGGCGAGGAATGGTCCGTGCCCCAAGTTCCGCATCAGCGAAGGCGCGCAGGGCCGCCCAACGCCGTCGGTACTATGTGCCCACGCGATCACCGGCCAGCCCCCGGCAGGGGCCTTCTTATCGTACGGAGTGAGCACGACCCCGGAGACGGCGACGTCCGCCCCGCTGGCCGCACGCGAATGGTACAAAATGCGGACTGCAGACACTGAGAACGGGAGTTGGTACTCGTCAAACGGTTGCGAGCGGATCAGATCTCCGGGCTTGCCGGCAGGAAGTGGATCAGGAGTGTCATAGAACTTCGTGAGAGGCAGAGGGCGGGCGCGCAGGATCTCTGAATGCCTCGGTTGTGGAGGACTTTGGGCTTGCGCAGCCGCGATTCCCGATGCGAGTATTGCGGCAGAAACGACAGCAAAGGCCGTCGCTGGCGCGCAGAATTTATTCCAGAGTTGGATTGAGGCAGCGAAAGATGACTTCCCGTGACCCACAATAGGCAAACCGGCAAAGGCTACGTCTGAGTGCTGATGAAGGCGCTCACCAGGTTACCACTCGCGACTCGGTTGCTCGTCCCGCTCAGCGTCCCTGACCTGATTTCGTTTGCGATACATCACAAGTATCACACCTACCGATCCGAGCGTTGGAGGAGCGATCAGGATCAGGATGCCACTCTTGAGCGCCTGAATCATGCGGGATCCCGAGGCTGCGGCTTGCGTGTAGCAAAGAGAGCAACTCTGCGCCCACGCGGGGACCGGAGCCAACAGGATAAACAGCGCCACCACCGCGATACCCAAAGTCCAGATTGGCCGTTCGAACCTCATCATCAGCCCCTACCGAATCCACACACTGTCCAAACCTAATTGGCCCATGGTACGCCATTGGACAGGCGGAAGCTATCGGTCCAGCCATATTGCATGCCCAGTATCACGGCGACCGTGAAGATCAGGACAAACCACTTGAGCCCGCGATTTTCCGAAAGGTGCATGAAGAACAAGAGCGCGATACCCGCCTCGATCACCGCGACAGTCAACATGCGGAGGAACATTTGCGACGTACTGATATCTTGATAGGCGATGAAGAACTGAATGGCAGCCAAGACCAGCAGACTCACGTAGACGGCAACATCTTTGCCCATTCCATTGCTCTTATGCGTTTCGGAGGTCGTCATTGTGATTTCCTGCCCTTTCCACTTTAGTGAGCCAGATTCAACAGATAGATCAACGGCACTACGAACATCCAGACCAGGTCCACGAAGTGCCAGTAGAGCCCGGTCACTTCCAGGTCATCGGCGCCATAGCGACCACCGCTATAGCGGATCCCAACTGCGATGAGCGCCACCACTCCGCCGCTTACGTGGAGTAGATGCAAGCCGGTGATGCTGAAAAATGCCGAACTGAAAAGAGGGGTACCCCACGGATTGTGGAACAGATTCGCGCCTTCCGCAATCATTCCCATCCATTCGCGAATGTGGAGGATAGCGAAGAGGATTCCGAGCACGGCGGTAATCATCGTCCAGCGAAACGCGGAGGATTTGTCGCCCTTCTGCGCCGACCGCACTGCAATCAGCATGGTCAGGCTGCTGCTGAGCAGGATGAAGGTCATCAGCGCCACGTTGGTGATGCTGTGGAATGGCCGTGGCCAATCCGGAGTAGCATTGCGAATAAACCCGTAGGCGACGAGACATCCCGCAAACGTGGCGCTGTCTGCGATGATGAATAGCCACATCGCCATTTTTTTGGCCGAAACCGAGAATGTGGGCGCAGTCATTACCTCGGTCGCTTCGGATCGCGACACTTGCGCGTGAATGGAAAGATCTGCCTGGCTCACGATGCCTCCTACCCTCGACTTTGTTAGAGCTTCATCCAAAGCAGCAAAAGCAGATACAGCCACAGAACGCCCATGAAATGCCAGTAGCGCGAAGTGGCGTCCAGAGTGCTCCGTCGCAGGACGGAGTGGTTCAGCCTACTGATCACACGTACCAGACCGCCAAGACCGCCGAACACATGCAACGCGTGAGCCACTGTCAGTACGTAGAAAAACGAATAGCTAACGTTAGTGGCGAGGCCGAATCCCTGGGACTTCAGCTGCACCCAGGCGAAAGTCTGCCCGGCAACGAAGAGCAGCCCAAGAAACAACGTGACATAGAGCCAGCGGGCCGGCTTCTCGGCCCGATCTCGAATGCCGCCCATGAAGGAGGCAATCTGGCGGCGGGCGAGTTCTAACGTGACGCTGCTGGCCACAATCAAGAGACTGTTCAGGTAAAGCACCGGGGGGAGGGTGATATGCCGCCAGTCCTGAGAGGATCCCTGACGAACGATCAGGGCACTCGTGAACGCGGCAAACGTCATGGTGATCGCCGCCAGACCGACCCAGATGCCAGTGCTCGCTGGAGGAGGAGAGTAATCCTTCACTCTCCGTAATTCTCCATCGGCGGGAACCAGATTGCGCCCTCCCCCGTTTCCAGAACTGCGGCGGGGCAGGTGATCGGGCTCGATGGTCGGCGGCGGTTGAATCGTTGTAGCCATACTTCTAAATCTCCAGAGTTAAAACCTGCGTTGCAGCCGAACTACTTCTCTTCATTCGGGCTGATTATCTTTTCCGGGGACGTCTGCATCACGTAATCGGTGCTCGCACCCTCGACACTGTATTGATACGGATCGTGATACACGACGGGCATTTTGTCGCCAAAATTGTTGTGGGGCGGCGGCGTAGCCGTGCTCCACTCGAGCGACGTGCCCTCCCATGGATTATCCGGTGCGGGAGCGCCCTTGAAGAGGCTGTAGATCAAGTTGTAAATGAAAATGAACTGGGCCAGCCCCGTAAGAACCGCAGCCACCGTGATGAACTTGTGCACCGGGATCAGCGGGATCAGGTAGTCATCGGTGAACGCCTGGTAGCGGCGCACGTTGCCGGCGATTCCCAGGTAGTGGAACGGCATGAAAATGCAATAGGTACCGACGAAGCTCAACCAGAAATGCAGCTTGCCCAAAGGCTCGTTCATCATGCGTCCAGTCATCTTGGGGAACCAGAAATAAGTACCGGAGAAGATGCCGAAGATGGCTGCGACCGCCATGACCAGGTGGAAGTGACCCACAACGAAATAGGTCGCGTGCAGCATGATGTCGATCGAGGGCTGAGCCAGGAAAAACCCGCTGACGCCGCCACTAATAAACATCGAAATAAATCCCAGCGCGAACAGCGACGCCGAGTTGATCCGCAACTTGGAGCCATACAGGCTACCCAGCCATATCAACACGACGATGGTCGAAGGAATCGTGATGACCAAGGTTGGAAACGAGAAAGCCAGCGACGAGAAAGGGTTCATCCCGCTGACAAACATGTGGTGCCCGTACACCATATAGCTGAGAACTGCCAGCGATGCCATCGAGTAAATCAGGACGCGGTGGCTCAGCATCGGCTTGCGCATGTTGGTGATGAGTACGTGGGACACGATACCCATGCCAGGCACGATCGCGATGTACACCTCAGGATGCCCGAAGAACCAGAATAGGTGCTGCCACAGCAGAGTTGATCCGCCGGAATGAGGCAGCAACTGGCTGTTGATCACCAGGTTGGACGGTACAAAGAAACTGGTTCCCGCAACGTGATCGAGAATAAGAAGGATGCAGGCCGGCATCAGCACGGCAAATGCGGTCAAGCCCATCACCGAGGTGATGAACCAGGCCCAGGCGCTGAGCGGAAGGCGCATCAGCGACATGCCCTTGGTGCGCATGTCGAGAGTAGTGGTGATGAAGTTCAACGAACCGAGCAACTGGCCCACACAGAAAATGGCAATGGAAGCAGCCCACAGTACGACACCCAAGCCTTGGCCAGGACCGCTCACGGCACCTACCGCGCTCAACGGCGCATACTGCGTCCATCCTCCCAGCGTAGGCCCGTCCGCGACAAAGAACGACGAGATCATCACCAGGAAGGCTACGAACGTGACCCAGAACGACATCATGTTGAAATGCGGGAACGGCATGTCTTCTGCGCCCACCTGGATGGGCAAAAAGAAATTGCCAAACGCTGCGAACGGCGCAGTCGTGAGCACAAAGAAGACCATGATGGTTCCATGCATCGTCATCAACTGGAGGTAATACTCCGGTGTCATGACGTTGCCGGGCGCACCTGTGTTGGAAAGAAAGTGCAGACCGGGAATCGCGTAGTTCCCCCATCCCAAATGGATTCGCATGATCCACGACAGCACCATTCCCCACACCACCGCGACCAGGGCCAGCGCGTAATACTGCTTGCCAATCACCTTGTGGTCAATACTGAAAACGTGCTTGCGGATGAAACTGGTCGGGGCTCCGTGCGCCGCGTGTGCCGTATCGTGCATTGCGTTCACCTCAAAAGGGGTCTTTGACTCGTCCAGAGACTGCGTAGACAGCTACTGCAATGCCGCTTGCTGTTTCAGCCAGGCATCAAAATCCTCCTGGCTCATTACTTCGAGATACGCCTTCATGTTGTAGTGGCCGAGACCACAGAGCTGTGTACAAACGATTTCGTACTTTCCGATTTTGGTTGCCGTGAAATGAACTGAGAGATCCAGACCCGGGACGAAGTCTTGCTGGACCCGCAATTCCGGCACGAAGAAAGAGTGCCCGACATCCTTCGAATGCATTAACAGGTGGACTTCGCGGTTCACCGGAATAGCCATTTCGGCCGTCACGATGTCGTCTTTGGAATCCTGATCATGGGTTTGATCAAGCCCGAAGAAGTTGGCGTTGGCCTCATTGATCTGGTCGGCGTGCAGCGGTCCGAACTTTCCATCCGGGCCGGGATAGCGGAAATAGAACGCAAACTGTCCCGCCTGCGCCTGGATCTGCACGGCGTTGGCTGCGGGCGGAGTGAAATAAACGCTGGCCCAAGCTTTGGCGCCGAACACTCCCAGAGCCAGAACCTCGGTCCCCACCAGCAGGAACGCGGCGATCACGAGCCCCTTCGCCCCACCGGGAAAATTCTTTGTCTTGGCGCCAGGCGCCCGGTTGGAGAACTTCCAGATGAAGATAGCCAGGAGGAACTGGGCGGCCAGGAAGGAAATGCCCGCTTCTGCCATCGTATCCGCGTACTGCTCATCGATCAACGCACCGTGCGTCGAGATGTCCTGCGGCAAATGCCAGGTGTGCATCACGATGGGAATCGCCGAACCGATTGCGATCAGAATGATGGTCACCGCGAATATCTTCGCCATATCGCTCCGCCTTTGGCCAGGTTAGCTGAGACTTGTAACGAGTCGCCGCAGTCGGTCGACTGCGGCGATTTCAAGGACGTTCGCATTGCAACCGCCAGGGACAACTCGACTCTATTTCGCCTTAAAAGTGAAATCGGCGCTGCCCGGCTTGCCCGCGGCAACCGTTACTTTTTGCGTCATCGTCTGATCGGGTTCGTGCCATGCGGTCACTGTGTAATTCCCCGGGGGAACGTTGTTGATCGTGTAGGTGCCATTCGCGTCCGTAGTAGCGTACGGACCTTTTACCACGACATGCCAGCCATGCATCCAGGGATGAATGTTGCACTGGACCGGAATCACTTCAGGATTCTTCCAGCTTTTCTCGATGGGAGCGGCTCCTGGAGGCTGCGACTGATTCCACGGAATATTGCCGGTCATGGGATTCGGCAGCGGGTGAATGTTATGGGTGGTCTGATCGCTGGTCACCACCTTAAAGGTCTGGCCGGCATCAACCGGCATGACGTGTGGACTGTACATGCAGTTCTTCTGGTCGAATACCGGTATTTCCGTTGACACCACGGCTGGGCCGGTCCAACCCTCCGATATGTACAGAACGACATTCTCCAGCCCGCCGTTCTGACCTACTTCGTAAGTCTGCAGGTGCGCGGGCGAAGCCGAATTGGCCTTCACGCAGTAGGGATCCTTGGACATATCGATCCCCCTCATGTGCGGGGCCGCGCCGTCGAGCTTAACCGTACCGGTAATTTTGCCTTCTCCGGCCGCGCTCGCTTTCTGGGTCAGAAACAGCGCACCACCGGAAACCAGAACGACCGCAGATAAAACCGCCGCTAACTTTCCTTGCATCTTCATTGACAATCTCCCTTAAGCAACCACGAATTTGACGCTCTTTTGCGATGCCATTTCAGTCTCTACTGTTGGCCCGCTGGCGCGTTGGGATCAACCGGCTTCAGGTTGAGCGTTTTCGCCATTTGCTTCTCTTTGCTGGGCTGATGCATGAAGGTGCGGAGATAGAACACCAGGTCCCACGCCTCATCCGGCTTAATGTTGTCGGCGAATGAAGGCATTGGCGTGCCGTCCAAACCTGTCATGAAGATTCTGTAAATGTCTTGATCGGTATCGCCGCATTTCGGTCGGGAGCCGTCGGTAAAGTTGAAAGGCGCAATCGGCTGTCCGAGATCATCGGTGAGGGTGGCAGCGGACGGCCCGTTGGCCATACCCTGCACCCCATGGCACTTCCAGCACTGAACGCGGGCAAACACGTCGCGGCCAGCCTTGATGCGCTCCGGGGTGACTTCCGGTTCGGGAGGAATCGTGATCGGTGTTCCCGCCTTTTCGTTCTGCCAGCGCGGCGAGAAATGCTTGACCCATGCCACAAGGTTTGCGCGCTCCTGCTTTGTGAAAGTGTTCCACGGCGGCATGTTGGTGCGGTCGAACCCGCGAGTGATGGCGTCGAAAAGATCCTGATCGGTAGGCAAGGTGCCGGTAGGAGTGGAGCGGCACTTAAAGACGCCTAATTGGAAATCGCGAGGCTTCTGGTACATCGGGGGTGGCATCCAGACGGCATTCTCGCCGTTCCCGTCGCCCAGTTCTCCATGGCAGCCGACACAGTATCGGCGATAAGGTGCGGCCGCAGCTTTCGCGTCCCCAGTGATGTTACCGACGCGACTGCTCACCGCCGGTGTGTTCAGCCAAGCTTGAAGTTGAACGGAACTAAGCTGCGCCCAGGAAGCCTGCGTCAGCAAGAGCACGGCTCCGCTCAGTAAAAGAGACCACTTCCCCAGTATTCTCCGCATGTCTCCCTCTCTAGAAGTCGAAGTCAAATCCGGTCAGCAGCTCACTGGTATTCACATTCGAAGTATTCAGACCTAGCATGGGCCCGGTACCATCCTGGTGCAGCCAGTTGTACTCGTTATGCCACGCGAAACCGGCGCGGCTGGTCATGAACGGGTTGTACCGCATCGCGATCGTGTAGGTTGTAAGGTTGCCCAAGTTCGACGCGGATGGGCCGGCAGCTCCCGTGTAACCAGCTCCATTGGCCTGTTGAGACATCCGAACCGTCTCGTAACGTCCGATGAAGATCAACTGTGGACTGTATACGTAGTGAGCTTCAACCGTGACACCGTTCCAACTCGGTGCCTGGGATCCGGCAGGAAGAGTTGTTCCCGGAACATTGTTACCCGTCACGGTGCCACCGATCAGGTCACCATATCCCTGGCCGAACCAAACGTTATCCGAACCATGCTGAGTAACCACTTGCACGTCGAAATGCTGGCCAAAATAGAACTGCCCAACGAATCCTTCGCGACTGAAGGACTTGTTGCTGATCCCCGAGCCCGCGAGCGGCGTGCCAGCCTGCGTCAAGTAATACGTCGGCGCTTCACCGACCATGGCGTAGCCGCCGATTCGGTCGACACCCAATTTGCCTATGTCAAACGCCTGACTGAATGTAAAGAACCCAGTGTAGGCACTTCCGTAGGGCAGGCCGACGTTTCCGTCGGTAGAACTGAGCAACGCCCCCGAGTACCGGGTTCGGTCATTCGCAGAGTGCCCCATGACTTCGAGGCCTAATTGGTTATCTCCCATTTGGCCGAAGATGTTGCCGTCACCCACCGGAATAAAGTGATAGGTCTGGTAGACTCCGCCGTTTCCCGTCAACGTCAGAATGCGCTTCTCGGACAGAAGATTGTCGAGTTCGAACTTACCCAGCTTCACGTTGAGCCATGGACTGCCGAACAGGTTATCGAGTCGAGCCATGACCGTCTCAAAATGGAAGGAGGCCGTGTTGTCGGAGGACGGCAACACGAAAAACGAGAAGTTCTTTTCCAGAGTACCGCCGGTGTGAAAGTCGAGACCGCTTAGGTCGAAACCAGAAGTGGTGACGCGCTGGACTGCGGTCCCTGTTGCGGCGCCGCCCGCATACGTATCCACATCAACCTTGCCCGTACTCACTCGATGCCAGATCGGCGTAATGCGAAAGGTAACCGGCCAGTACCCAGGATTCTGCCAGATTGGCGAATCCCGGTCGTTCATCAACTGATATCCGTTGTCTTTGAATTTCTGGCCAAAATAATTCAGCATGGGCCAGGACTCATGACAAGCAGAGCAGCGAAGTCCATATTTGCGGGCAAATGCAGGAAGCGCATTTGCGGTTTGACTGCCGCTCAAAATCAGGAAGACCAGAGCCAGAGCCGCGGGCAGGAAATGCTTTCCCCACGACAGCTTGCCACAGCAACGAGACAGCGTCCCCATTCGCATGCCGCACTCCTCAACCGATTTTTTCTAAAAACTGCATTCCCAGATGCAGAGGCGAGACTGCCAGCCGATCAAATCGACCTCGTGAAACCCCTCGCACAAAGCCGACTGCGATAGTTCCCCTAAACCGATTTTGCATGGCGGAGGTCCTACCACCGTACCGGAGCGAAATGCTACTACGCCTTCGCAACAACTTGCAAGGGGGCCAATCCTTTTTTTTTACAATTTTTTTACAAAGTAACCCCTGGCCGCCGGTCATGTGACACTCGAGATCGATCAATCGGGGGAGTTGACAGCATCGCCGAAGTAGTTGAGACTCTTGTTTCTAACGGGGTATTTTTTTTCTGGGAGCGTTGATTATCCTCAACGAAGCAATGCAAAGGCCCTCTCGAATTTCCCGCCGCGCCTCTCTCATCCTGTGGAAAACTGGCACGGTTCTGCTTCTTACCATTTCCGCGCTGGCTCTTCCTTCCCACGAAAAGGACACCGTCCAATACGGCGTGGGCCTGATTGTGAACATTCCTTTCCCCGAAAGCGAAGTCACGCAGGTGATTGAGGACGTGATACAAAACGGTATCATCCGGGGAACCAAGGAATACAACAAAGACGAGTTCATTTCTGGAGCGGTTCCGGCTACGTCCACGCGCATATTTCCGGAATGGACCGAGGGCGGCAAGGTTTTTTACAAAGAACGCCTCAAAGCGATCGACCCTCGAAATTTCAAAGACGGCGGCGACGTCGGCACCCTCGTGGTGCGCTATGTCGTACAACCCCAGGGTGATAAAAACACCGTTCTTCGCATAGACGCCCGCTTTGTCGAAGATTTTCGTCACACCATGCACCCCTCCAACGGCTCGGTGGAAAGCGCCGAATACAAAGACATTCACGATCACTTGGACGAAATCGAGTCCATGAAAATGCAGACCGCGGAAGCTCTGCGAGAAAAGCAGGAGCGAGGCGACACACGTCAAGTATCGTCATCCGTCGCACCCTCGCCGGCCAATGTCCCTGAACCTGCGAGTTCTGCCACTACCGACGTGCCTGTCGTTGCCTCTTCTTCCGCTCAGGCGGAGCCCTTGGAACAACGCGTTCATGATCTCCGGCAACAGGTCCAGCGGGTCGTGAAGGCCCCAGGCGCCGCGCTCAAGTCCGCCCCCTTCCACACCGCGACCACCTTGCAATCTCTGCCCACGGGCGCGGAAGTTCTCATCGTCATTTCAACGACATACTGGCTCGGCGTGGAGACGCACGAAGGCCAGCACGGATGGATTTTGCGCGACGAGTTGGAGCTTCGTCCATGACATTCCGACGAAACCGGGTTGGGGTGTACGGAATTGCGATACTCGCGGTTCTGTGCGCCACTCGCGCGACGGCACAAACGAACTCGTACGAACGCCCATTTCCCCAGTCGAAGTCGGTGGTTGAGAAGGCACTCGCATCGTTGCAGGCGAGCATGGCGGGCCACCTTCCGGTGCTGGACGGGTTCGCCAACCCCGGAGAGCATCCTCTGGATCGTTACCAACGCGGCTATTACCAGTCGACGGTCACAGTCAGTTCCACGCCATCGGGTGGGTGTCTTGTGCGGATCAACACCAAAGTGACTGCGTGGTATGCCGATCCGGTTGCTTCTCGCTCTGGGTACCAGTTACTCACTTCGAACGGGCGGCTCGAATCCGATTTGCTGGATCAACTAGGTGAACAGCTCGCAAAAACGCCGACCGTGAACAACAATCGGACCGCGACGGCCGCACCGCCCAAGCCTTCCTCCGACGCGCCCGCGTCCTCGCAGCCTACGATCTCGGCGCCGTCTCCCGCATTTCCCAAGTCCGACCAGAGTTTCCCATCGACTGTGCGCCAGGGCTTGGCGGCGCAGGAGCAACAGGGGCAGAAGACCGCGCAGCCGGCCGATCCGCTCAGCTCCAACACTGCACTGCAAGCCGAGGCCGATAGCCTGGAAGAGGTGCTCAAGAACACAGCCCATCCAAAGAATCTCGTGGCCGTGAAGAAATCGGGCACGCCGGTCGTATCCAGCCCCAGTCTGACGGCGAAGCCGCAGTTCCTGGCCAGCATCCATGATGAATTTGAAATGCTCGACTTCAATGCCGACTGGGTTCACATCCGCATTTCCGGCTTGTCGCGGGGATGGATCTGGCGCAACAGCGTGGAAATGCCGAACGGGATTGCAGACACGGATGTCCCCCCAGCCCCCTCGCTTGCGTCCGCGCAAGACCTGTTTCACGTCATTCGCGAAGAGACATCGACATTCCCGGGAGACTGGCAGCCCCTCAAGAACAAGAGCGTGAAAATCATTTCGGTGCAAAAGATCGACGAAAACTCGAAAGACGCGGGCACTAAAGCGCGGCTCGAGTACACGAAATTCCTGCTGGATAAGAGTTTCAAGGAGATGGCGCAAAAGACCCAACAGTTTGCCGGTATCGTGGTAGTTTTTGATTCTGCCGACGGCGGCATGATCGCCGCAACCATGCCCACGCTGCAACAGTGGCGAGCAGGAACGTTGTCCGACGCGGCTCTCTGGCATAATTGCTTTTTCGATCCACCGGAAACATTTGATTCCACAGCTCCTGCCGGAAGCCAATGACGCACTTTGCGTCACCCGTGCGGAAGCAATGTGTTAGCCTGATGTACGAACACGAATTTTGTTTTCACTTGACTTTCGAAACTGATCAGAGTACCTATGCAATCCTTGAGCGCGTAACGGAGTGGGGTCCTTACGTGATTCTTATTCTTCGTTAACAGCTTTTCCGGAATGCTTTACACGGCCAAAAAATGAGCACGATGACACTGCCTCTTGCTGCTTTTCGAACCAGGGCGACTTCCCTTCTGCGCGATTATGCCGAACTGACCAAGCTTCGGGTTACGAGCCTGATCGTGATGACCGCGTGGTGCGGGTATTTTTTTGGCGCGCATCAGAATGGCACGTCTTGGATTAGCTGGGGGCTATTTCATGCCTTACTCGGAATCGGGCTTGTTTCCAGCGGGACCGCCGCTCTCAATGAAGTGATGGAGCACGATGTCGACGCCTTCATGCGTCGCACCGCTCTCCGCCCGCTTCCTGCCGGACGCATGAGCCTGTTTCACGCCACTGCCGTCGGCACAGTTGCGGCAGTCGGCGGCTCCATCTATCTGGCGATCTTCACCAACCCTCTTACCGGGCTTCTAACCTTCCTGACTTCTGTGGTTTACCTCGCGGCCTACACCCCACTGAAGCGTGTCTCCCCCATCTGCACTTTCGTCGGAGCTTTTCCGGGAGCCATGCCCGGAGTTCTCGGTTGGACTGCAGCTCGCGGACAACTGGAATGGGGCACCCTGGTGCTGTTTGCCATCCTCTTTATCTGGCAGTTCCCCCACTTCTTTTCTATCGCCTGGCTTTATCGCGACGATTATGCCAAAGGCGGAGTCAAGATGCTGCCGGTCGTGGAAGAAGATGGCCGCTCGACCGCACGCCGGATTCTGATTTATTCCGTGGCCTTGATCCCGATCAGCCTTTTGCCCAGCTTTATGGGAATGGCCGGAAGAATCTATCTTGTAGGCGCAGTTGTTCTTGGCTTTGCGCTTCTTTACTTCGGAATCCGTCTGGCGTTCCTGAACCTCCCGCTATCCAGCGCCCCGTCAAAGATGCGGGCCCGTCACGTGCTGCAGGCGACCGTCATCTATCTTCCTCTCTTGTTCGCGTTGATGATGGGAAATTCCATAAAGCCTTGAGCTAATGTTTTGTAGCGTATCCGATCGTCTCTTCTGCCGCATCGGCCTCGGCTCGTCGTAGAATGCTGCGAGGCCGCAATTTTGAAACTCTCGGAAGATCCTCATCGCAGGCTAAATGCACTTACGAACGAATGGGTGCTCGTTTCTCCCCACCGTGCGACTCGCCCCTGGCAAGGCGAACTGGCCTCGGTGCCATCTACGAGAGCGCCCGCTTACGATCCGGCTTGTTATCTTTGCCCCGGCAACGCGAGGGCAGGCGGAATTCAAAACCCGGCCTACTCCTCGACCTTCGTTTTCGACAACGATTTTGCCGCGCTGAAACCCGAGATTCCCCACGCTCGCCTCGATGTCGACGGTATGGGCCTTCTGGTCGCCGAGTCCGAACCGGGCATTTGCCGGGTGATTTGCTTCTCGCCTCGTCACGATCTAACGCTGGCCACAATGTCATTGGCGGAGATCGAGCAAGTCGTCCACACCTGGATCGAACAATTCCGCGAGCTGGGCGGACTGGCAGACATCAACCACGTGCAGATTTTCGAGAACCGTGGCGCCATGATGGGCGCCAGCAACCCGCATCCCCACTGCCAAGTCTGGGCAACTTCTTCGATTCCAGAAGCCCCCGCTAAAGAACTCGCAGCTCAGTCCGCGTACCAGAAGACCCATAACCGCTGCTTGTTGTGCGACTACATTGCGATCGAGGCACGGCAGCAAGTGCGCGTCATTTTTCAGAACGACGGCTTCGTCGCACTGGTTCCCTTCTGGGCGATTTGGCCCTTTGAAGTCCTGATTTGCAGTCGACGCCATTTCGGAAGCATCAACGAACTCGCAACGGATGAAAGTCGATCGCTGAGTGACATTCTGCAGCAAGTTACCTGCACCTACGACAAAGTTTTCGGAGTGCCCTTCCCTTACTCAATGGGCTTCCACCAGTCGCCGACCGATGGCGCGAACCATCCAGAATGGCATTTTCACGCGCATTTCTATCCGACCCTACTGCGCTCGGCAACCATCCGCAAGCACATGGTTGGCTTCGAAATGCTGGGGACACCGCAACGCGACATCACTCCCGAAAGTGCCGCCGAACGCCTGCGCCAGATTGTGCAGGCTCAGTGACACTGCACGCAGCCTGCAGGCAGTGTATTCTGGCGGGTACTCGAATCAGAAAACTCTGTCGTTTGGGAACTCCTATGAGAATGGCAATCCGCTATATAAATCTTGCTTTTACGTTTCTGGCAATCGCACTCTTCTCAACAGTTCACGCAGCCGGCCAGGCATCTGCTATTCCCACGGCTCGCCTGATCAATCCCGAAGACCTGGTGAAAATCCTACAGACGTCGGGCAAGGAGAAAGACAAGCCGCTCATGATCCAGGTGGGCTCCCACGTGTTGTTCGGGCAAGCGCACATTCCCGGATCCGAATATATCGGCCCCGCATCCAGTGAGAGCGGCTTGGCGCAACTTCGAAAGCGCATGGAGCCTTTACCGCGAGCCAAGTTCATTGTTCTGTATTGCGGCTGCTGCCCCTGGGGCCACTGTCCGAATGTAAAGCCCGCCGATGATGCCTTGCACGCCATGGGTTTTACCAATGTGAAGGTCCTGTTCATCTCCGATAATTTCGGGACAAACTGGGTGGACAAGGGCTACCCCGTCGCCAAGGGAGAATAGCTTCTGACGCGGACGACGAGATTCGTATTGGCAACTGGAATAATCGCGCTCGGCCTGAGTATCGCGATCTATTCCGCACGCCACGCTTCGCGCAAAGCAACTCCCGGCACTGCCAACCGTCGTCCGGCGCCGGATTTCACACTCTCTCAGCCGGACGGGCAACCGCTTCGCCTGTCGTCCTATCGAGGCAAAGTCGTCCTGCTCGACTTCTGGGCGACGTGGTGCTACCCCTGCCGCGAAGAGATCCCTCACCTCGTGGAGCTGCAGCAGAAATATGGCGACCGCGGACTGCAGATTATCGGTGTCTCACTGGATGATAGCCCGGACCCCGTCCGCCCGTTCTGTCAGCAGTTCCATATGAACTATCCCGTAGCTATGGGAACGGCGAAGACTGGCGATCTCTATGGAGGCCTTCTCGGATTGCCGGTCACGTTTCTCATCGACCGCAACGGTCTTATCTATGCCAAACACATTGGCGCCACGGATGCTGCCGTTTTCGAGAAAGAGATAAAGAAGCTCCTGTAAACCCGCGCGGCCACGCTCAGATCGACGCCCGCTCCCCGACCAACTAGTTTCGATGTACTCGAATCACAGCCTGTTGTGATTCCAATCGTCGTACCTGCCTCCGTCACAAGCTAGCCTAAAGAGTTTGCTTAGGCATGTGTATGCGGGAGACCATCAAGCAGCTCTGGCCAGAGATCGATTGGATCGAAGATCTCCAATTGCGAGAACAGGTTACCGAGACCTGGATCAAAGCGCTCGAGCGTAGTCCGCTCACGGCCGACGACCTCAACCAGATCCCTTTCACCCTGCTGGTCCCGAATTGCCTTATCACCTTCATGGAGCACAAACGGTGCGTTGTGCATATCGCCCACGAGAGCGCCAGGGCGATGCAAAACTTCATGGGGCGCGCATTGCCGGTCGATACCGACACCGTGATTGCCGGTGCAATTCTGGCTGACGTGGGAAAGCTGCTGGAATACGAAATCGGGCCAGACGGCAAGAGCCGCCAGAGCGAACGTGGAGAGGCTCTGCGTCATCCGTTCACAGGCGTCGCTTTGGCGTTGGAATGCGGCGTGCCCGACGCGGTCTGCCACATTATTGCCGCGCACGCGGCTGAGGGCGATCTGGTCAAGCGCACCACCGAAGCGTTCATCGTGCATCACGCCGACTTCATGGCATTCCTGCCGTTCAAGAATCCAAAAAACATTCGAGTGAACAAGTAAGGAGCGATCATGTCCTCTTCGAATTCGATTCCACAGTCTAAAGAAAACGTCACCGCGACCATGTCCCGCTGGGCCGCCGGCTTGCGGTTCAAGGACATCTCTTCCGAGGCGGTCTACCAGGCGAAACGCTTCCTGCTCGATTCTCTGGGCTGCGCGCTTGGCGGATTCCGGCAGCATGACGTGAAGATTGCTCTCGAAGTCCTCGATGAAATTGCCGGACGCGGGCTCGGCACCGTGATCGGCACCGGCCGTCGCATGGATCCTGTCTCAGCATCGCTGGCTAACTCGCTCATGATCCGCTGCATGGATTACAACGACATTTACTGGAAGCAGGATCCTTCCCACCCATCCGACATCTTTCCGGCGGCCATCGCCTGCTGCGAGCGTGCCTACGGTGGCGGCAAAGAACTGATAGCCGGAATTGTTCTCGGGCACGAATTCGAGATGCGTTTTTGCGAAGCGGCTTTTCCGGGAATCCGCGAGCGCGGCTGGCATCATGCGACGCTCACCGCATTCGTTTCGCCGATCGTCGCCGGGCACGCATTGCATCTGTCGTGGGAACAAATCCAGCACGCGATTGGCATCTCCGCCAGCCGCCACTGCACGCTGGGCGCGGTCACTGCCGGGAAACTTACGATGATGAAAAACACCGTCGATCCCCTGGCTACGCAGAGTGGCGTCTTCGCGGCGCTGCTCGCGGAGAAGGGCTACACCGGCCCCGAGCACGTAATCGACGGCAAAGAGGGACTCGCCCAGGTCTTCAAGCCCGAATGGAAGCTCAACCTCCTGATAGACGGCCTCGGCGAATCCTGGCGCATCACGCAATGTGGCATGAAGGCCTTCCCGACGGAAGCCTTAACTCACACGCCCATTTCGGCAGTGCTCGATTTGGTCAAGAGCAACGATCTGACTCCCGATCAGGTGGTAAAGATCCAGATTCGGTCGCTGGCCCGCGCTGCCGACATTCTCTCCGACCCCAGCAAGTACGACCCGCACTCCAAGGAGACGGCCGATCACTCGCTGCCTTACGTAATCGCTGCGGCCCTGGTCGATCGCCAGGTAACACCGGCGCAGTTCACTATGGAGAAAATCATGGACCCCGCGATCCGGGCGCAGTTGCGAAAAGTCGAAGTGGTCGCGGATCCAGAAATTGAGAAGGTATTTCCAGCACTACAAAGGGTGATCGTGAATATCAACACCACCGACGGACGTTCCTTCAACAAACAACTGGATTATCCCAAAGGCGATCCGCGCAATCCGCTAACCGATCAGGAGGTGGAAGAAAAGTTCACGGCGCTGGCCGATGGCGTTCTATCCGACGGCGCGCAGAAGAAAGTGAAAGAGGCGGTTTGGAACCTCGAGCGAGTCGGTTCGGTGAGTGAACTCATGGCGCTGATGGAAGCCGACATTCGCGAAATCAAATCCGCGAAGCCCCGAAGCGGGAAAAAAGTCCGCGCAAAGGCCCAAACGAACCGCAAACCCGTTCTCGCATAACGGCCGATCGCATAACAACGTCGCGCTGTTGGCGGTATTGCTCTGCAAAGCAACTGGAGTCTTCCTATGCCCCAGACAATTGTCGAAAAGATTGCACAAGCCCACTTGGCCGATGGCCCACAGCGCCCGCTCCGTGCTGGCGATTTCGTTTCCATCCGGCCGTTTCACACGATGACGCACGACAATACATCGGCCGTGATCAGCAAGTTCAGGGCTGTTGGCGCGAAGAAAATTTATGATTCGAAGCAACTCGTTTTCGCTCTCGATCACGACATCCAGAACCGCGACGATGCCAACCTGAAGAAATACGCGTCCATCGAAGCATTCGCCAAGCAACACGGAGTCGATTTCTATCCTGCCGGATCGGGTATCGGCCATCAGATCATGATCGAGCGCGGATACGCTCTTCCGGGAACGTTCGTCGTGGCCTCGGATTCGCACTCCAATATGTACGGCGCGCTGGCCGCTATTGGGACGCCGATCGTCCGCACTGATGCGGCAGCAGTGTGGGCCACGGGCGAATTCTGGTGGCAGATTCCGCGGACCATTCAAATCGTGCTGGAGGGGAAACTCCCGGAAGGAGTAAGTGGCAAAGACGTCATCATCTCATTGTGTGGACTCTATAACCACGACGAGGCGCTCAACGCTGCGGTGGAATTCTCAGGGCCGGGTGTCGCCAGCTTATCGATGGACGCCCGCTTCTCCATCGCTAACATGAGCACCGAGTGGGGACCGCTCGTGGCCTGGTTCCCGGTTGACGAAGTCACGATTCGCTACTTGCGCGGCGTACACCAGCGACTGCAGGAAGAAGCCGTTGAGCGCTTCACGGAGACCGATATCGAAAGATGGTCCAGCGCTCCACCACGACCTGATCCCGACGCGACCTATGCGGCACGCATTGTGCTTGACCTCAATCAAGTCACCCCGCGCGTCTCCGGCCCTGACAGCGTGCAGGTCATGCATTCTCTGGCAGAGCTCGCTGAGACCCCCATCGCAATTCAAAAGGCATATCTGGTGTCTTGTGTGAACTCGCGCGTCGAAGATCTCGAAGCCGCGGCTTGGATCTTGTGCGGAAAGAAAGTCGCTCCCGGCGTAAAACTCTACGTGAGCGCAGCCAGTGCCTGGACGCAGCAGGAAGCGGAGAAGCGCGGTGTGTGGCAAGCACTGCTCGATGCCGGAGCAATTCCTCTTCCGCCCAGTTGTGGTCCTTGCATTGGTCTCGGAACAGGGCTGTTGGAAAAAAATGAAGTCGGCATCTCAGCGACGAACCGCAATTTCAAAGGCCGTATGGGATCACGCGATGCCCAGTGCTATCTCGCCAGTCCCGAAGTGGTTGCCGCCTCCGCAATCGCAGGCTACATCACCGGACCTCGAAGATTTGCAGATATCGAACTCACTTGCAACTGCGAGGAATTCGCCACCAACGGAAACCCCGCGGAGCGCGTGGAAATCCTGCCCGGATTCCCGGAACGCGTAAAGGGTCGCCTCGTATTCATGCCGCAGGACAACGTCAATACCGACGCCATCTACGGCAAGGATTACACCTATCGCGACGATATGACCCCCGAGATGATGGCGCGCGTGGTCATGGAGAATTACGATCCTACGTTTGCTTCTCGAACTCATTCCGGCGACGTCCTCGTTGGCGGATTCAATTTCGGTACTGGCTCAAGCCGCGAGCAGGCCGTCACCTGCCTGAAGGCGAAGCGTGTCCCGCTGGTCATCGCAGCCAGCTTTTCGCAGACCTACCTGCGCAACGCCTATAACAACGGCTTTTTGTGCATCGAGGTTCCGGCGCTGGTGAATCGCCTGCGCGAGCAGTTCACAAGTGAAATCGCTGGCAAGCAAAAGACGATCATCCCGGGTGAGAACGTGGAGATCGACTTTACCTCCAGCACGGTCACGTGGCGCGATGAAGGGTTCGCTTTCTCCCCGCTCGGCAAAGTACCGCAGTCATTGGTTGTCGCAGGGGGGGCCGAAAACGTGGTTGCCGAGACCCTGGGTTTGCGCGGCAAACACTATCACGAGGCTGTCGTCGTTTCAGGAGACTAAAGAATCATGGCAAAACATACCGTGGTCACGATGCCCGGAGATGGCATTGGTAATCAGGTCCTGCCCGAAGCTCTGCGGATTCTGAACGCCGTCGGCTTCGACGCCGAATACATTCATGCCGACATTGGCTGGGATTCCTGGTGCAGGGAGGGCAATGCCCTGCCCCAGCGCACCGTGGACCTGCTGGCCAAGCACAAATTGGGGTTGTTCGGCGCCATCACTTCCAAACCCAAGAAGCAGGCGGAAGCCGAACTCGCGCCTGAGCTCCGCGGCAAGGGCTACGCCTATTTCAGTCCCATTGTCACCATGCGCCAGCGCTTCCATCTCGACACCTGCATTCGGCCGTGCATTTCCTTTCCCGGCAATCCATTGAACTTCATTCGCACGAAGTCCGGCGGAGCTTTCGAAGAGCCATTGGTCAACGTGGTCGTCTTCCGCCAGAACACCGAGGGCCTTTATGCCGGCGTCGAATGGACCAATCCTCCAGAGCCCGTTCGGTCGGCTCTAGCAACTCATCCCAAGTTCAAGCCCTTCAGCGTGGTTGCCGCTCCCGATCTTGCGATTTCGGTACGGATCATTACTCGTCCGGCCGCGCGCAAAATTTGCCAGGCTGCTTTCGAGTGGGCGAAGAAATACGGCTACAAGTCCGTCACCATCTGCGAGAAGCCCAACGTGCTGCGCGAAACTTCCGGAATGATGGAAGACGAAGCGAAGGCTGTCGCCAAAGAATATCCGGGCATCTCGCTGCGGTCGACCAACATTGACGCCCAGACCATGTGGCTGACCAAGAATCCGGAGGACTACGGAGTAGTCGTGGCTTCCAATCTCTTCGGCGATGTGATTTCCGACGCGTTTGCCGGCCTGATTGGCGGCCTGGGCTTCGCCGCATCGGGAAACATCGGAGATGAGGTCGCCGTGTTCGAACCAACGCATGGATCCGCGCCAAAGTATGCCGAGCTCAACCCGCCGATCGTGAATCCGATTGCGATGTTCCTCTCCGCGGTCATGATGCTCGAGCACGTTGGTGAAGTGGAGAAAGGCCGCCGCATCCGCGAGGCCGTCGCTGCCGTTGTGAAGGAAGGCCGCGTCCGCACCTACGACATGATGCGCATTCCGGGTGGCGCCAAAGCAATCAGCCAGGGTGCGGCGACCACGGTGGAAATGACCGATGCAGTTCTCGCAAAACTGACTGACCAAGCGTCTTCGGAAGAGGCGCACCCGGAACTCGCCGAAGTCGGCCACCCATAAAAGAATGGTGATTTCATGACAGTCGCAGTCACAATTGGAACTCGCACAGGCGAAGCCGGTCACAGTGGAGTGGAGATCCGGTCCGATCTCCACGTGCAGATCGAACCGCGCGAGCATGGTGGCATCACCATTGAGTTGGAATCGAGAGTCAAGCCGTACTATGGCGACTCGATCCGTAGGCAAGCCGAAGAAGTGCTGGAAGCGCTCGGCGTGCGCCATGCCCAACTCCAGATCCACGACGAAGGTGCCCTGCCCTTCGTAATTGCAGCACGAATTGAAGCCGCGGTCAGGCGGGCCGAGCTCGGCGAAGGCACTCGCGTACTGCCCGACAGAATCGCATTTCCAGAGGCTTCCGCCCGCGATCGTCTGCGGCGTTCCCGACTCTATGTCCCGGGCAGCGAGCCCAAGTATTTCATCAATGCGGCCCTCCACGGCGCCGACGCCATCATCCTCGATCTGGAAGACTCGGTGCATGCGAGCGAGAAGGATGCCGCGCGCCTGCTGGTCCGCAACGCGCTGCGGGCTGTCGACTTCTTGAAATGCGAACGCATGGTGCGCATCAACCAGCTTCCACTCGGACTGGCAGATCTCGACGAGATTGTCCCCGAGTCTCCGGACCTGATTCTTATTCCGAAGGTTGAAACCCCGAATCAGATCCTCAAGGCCACGGTGCGTATCGCGGAGATCAAAGCCGACTACGGCATCACGCGTCCAATCTGGATTATGCCGATTCTCGAGTCCGCACTCGGCATGGAGAACGCGTTTGCCATCGCCCAGGCGAGCGACAAGATCGTTGCCCTGACGATTGGACTGGAAGACTATACCGCTGATCTCGGCGTGGCGAAGACCTCAGCTGGGACCGAGTCCCTCTATGCGCGCCAGCGAGTTGTGAACGCGGCTCATGCTGCGGGCGTACAGGCCATCGATTCCGTGTTTGGCGACGTGGGCGACCTGGAAGGCTTGCGGGCCTGGGGTATGAATTCTCGCGCTCTGGGATTCGAGGGCATGGGCTGTGTTCACCCGCTGCAGATTGCCGTGATCCATGAAGCATTCGCTCCGACGAATGCGGAGATCGAGCGGGCGCGAAAGGTCGTCACCGCCTATAACGACGCGCAACATAAGGGCCTGGGAGTCGTCAGCCTAGGCTCGAAAATGATCGATCCTCCTGTCGTGGAACGGGCTTTGAAGCTGATAGCTCGCGCGCAGGCGATGGGATTCGTGTCGTAATCCAGCGGTCTCGCGAACGCAACTTGGACTCTAGAGTTATCACTCGCAGATGGAGTGGATGATGCCAACCCTCGAAAAGGCCGAACGAATTGCAAATGCTGCCGGACGCGTTGTTCCTGAAGCAGTCAATGGACGGTCCCAGGTCCCCTACATGGGAGTCGGCAAATACCGGCCCGTAGATGTCAAAGCCTCGCCAGCAGTTCGAACGGCGGCGGACTATCCCACGAATGGCGACAAGCGAGTCCCTGATCTCGAAACCGCCCTACGGAAATGCGGCCTCCATGACGGCATGGTCATCTCCTCACATCATCACCTGCGCGACGGCGACCGGGTTGCCCTGCTGGCTCTCGAAGCGGCGGCCCGAATCGGCGTCAGGAATCTCACCTGGTTCCCCAGCGCATCTTTTCCCTCGCAAAAAAGTGCAATTGCCCTGATGGAGTCGTGTGTCATCGATCACATTGAAGGCAGCATGAATGGCCCCCTGGGAGATTATTGCACGCAAGGAAAAATGCACGGCATGGGCGTTCTTCGTTCCCACGGCGGGCGTTGGCAAGCGATTCAAGACGGCGAAGTGCATATCGACATCGCCGTGATCGCTGCGCCCACTGCCGATCCGTTCGGGAATTGCGACGGATCTCACGGCAATTCCGCCTGCGGATCTCTGGGCTTCGCGCTGGCCGACTCGATTTATGCAGACCACGTCATCGTTGTCACCGACAACCTGGTTCCCTTCCCTTGTGTGCCGTGGCAGATTCAGGGCAACAACGTCGACTATGTCGTCGAAGTCGATTCCATCGGTGATCCATCTCGTATTGTTTCCGGCACGACGCAGATTACGCGCTCCCCGGATCGTCTGCGCGTCGCCGAATTCGTTGCGCGGTTCCTTCGCGACGCTGGCATCATGCGCAATGGCTTCTCCTTCCAGGCGGGCTCCGGCGGTATCGCGCTTGCGTTCGTCAGCTATCTCAAGCAAATGATGAAGCAGGCTGGCGTGAAGGCTCGCTTCGTGCGCGGCGGCTCGACCAAGTATCTGGTCGAACTATTGGAAGAAGGACTCACCGACTACATTCTCGACGGGCAAACGTTCGACCTCGACGGAGTGCGGTCGATGGCGAATAACCCGCGTCATGTGGCGACTTCGCCCTTCACTTCCTACAACTACCACGGCAAAGGAAATTTTGCGTCGATGGTCGACGCGGTGGTGCTCGGCGCCACCGAACTCGATACGAACTTTAACGCGAACGTGGTCACGCACTCGGATGGGCGGCTTCTTCACGGGATTGGCGGATGGCAGAACTGCCTTGCAGCGCGATGCACCATCCTCGCGGTGCCTTCCTTCCGCGACCGGATTCCGGTAATTGTCGACGAGGTCACAACGCTGTGTGGCCCGGGCGAGTTGATCGATGTCGTCGTAACCGAGCGCGGCATCGCCGTCAATCCACGACGTCAGGATCTTCTGGATGCGGTCAAAGGATCAAAGCTGCCGATCCGGCCGCTGCGAGACATCAAGAATGAAGTCGAACGCATCTGCGGCGGGAAGCCCGAGCGACCAATCCGTCGCGATCGCCCGGTCGCTGTCGTTAAGTGGGTCGATGGCACGGTTCTCGACACGGTCTGGCAGTTGCTATAACCTGGCCCCACGCGCTGCTGCGAGGCAGGAACCCTAAACCACGAGGGGCACGCAGTCACGCGAAGGAAATGTTTATGTTGGTATCCTTCGTGAAACTTCGTGCCCTTCGTGGTAAAGACTTAGCCCAGCGTCCCCAACAATAGGATCAAATGACAGTCTCGGTGAAATTAACCGAGCCGGTCGTGGTCGATCCTGCTGAGATCGTGATCGTCCCCGCTTTCGTTCCAGTGGTATACGAAACTGTCGCGTGTCCCAATGAATCGGTCACCGGCGCCGTCGTGGAGAACGTGCCGCCCGCGCCGTTGTCGGTGAAGGTCACGGTGAACCCAGACACAGGATTGTTGTATTGATCGGTGACCAATACGACAAGCTGGTTGGGCAGCAGAGTACTGGGATTCGCGGACTGGTTGTTGCCCGAAACAATCGAGATTTTGGCGGCGGCCGCGGCCACCGATTTCTCGCTGGCTGTCGTAGTTACGCTTCCAGCGGATGCCGTGACCGTCAGGCTTTTCGCCACGGTGGGCAGTGTGTAGGAAGTAGTGGCTTGCCCGGTCGAATCGGTCACAGCCGGGTTCGGAGAGAAGCTGCCACCCGAGCCGTCCGTGAAGCTGATGGACGCGCCGACGACGATCGCGCCCGAAGAATCCTTGGCCTTGATGACAATCGGCAAGGGCAGAGTGGTCGCTACGGTTCCAGTCTGTTTACCACCCGAAACCAGCCCGAGTTGTGCAACGGTGGTACCGGTGGTTGCGGTCTCGGTAAAGGTGGTGGAGGTGTAGCCGGTGCTGCTCGCGGTGACGGTGTACGTCCCCGGTGTGCTGGGCAGAGTGTAAGTGGTGGACGCGATACCGCTGCTGTTGGTGACGGCTGGGTTTGGACTGAAGGTACCCGTTGAGCCGTCGCCGAAAGACACACTGACCCCAGCAACGCCGACGCCATTGGAGGTGGCTGACACAGTTAATGCCGTAGGCAGCGCCGTACCAGCCGTGCCCGACTGATTGTTGCCGCCGTTTACGGCAAGCGTCTTGGCTACGGTCGAGGTCTCTTTAAAGGTCGCCGAGGTGTAGCCGATGCTGCCCGCGGTGATCGTTATGCTCTTGGCTGCGTTCGGCGGCGTATAAATGGTCGACGCGATCCCACTGCTGTTCGTAACCGGGTTCGGGGGGTTAAAGGAGCCCTTTGCCTGGTTGTCGATGAAGGTTACGCTGAGACCGGAAACGATGGTCCCGTTGTTGGTGGCTTCTACCGTCAATGGGATCGGCAGCGGCTTACCACCTTGGCCGGTCTGATTGTTGCCGCCGTTCACAGTGATAACCTTGCCTGCGGCGGTCGAGGTTTCGGTGAACGTGGCCGTCGAGTAGCCGATCGCTCCCGCAGAAATGGTCACCGTCTTGGCCGTACTCGGCAGCGTGTACACGGTCGATGCGATGCCGTTGCTGTTCGTAACCGGGTTCGGGGGATTGAAAACCCCGTGGGCCTTGTTGTCGATGAAGGACACGGTGAGGCCAGAGACGACCGTCCCGTTGTTGGTAGCCTTCACGGTGAGTGCTACGGGCAACGTGCTGCCCGCCACCCCGGTCTGATTGTTGCCGCCGTTCACGGCGACAGTCTTGGTACCTGCAGTGGCTGTCTCCGTGAATGTTGCATTCGTGTAGCCGGAACTGCTGCCGGTGATCGTGTAAGTTCCCGCCGTGTTCGGCAGTTTGTAACTGCTCGACGCGATACCACTGCTGTTGGTGACCGCTGGGTTTGGAGTGAACGTGCCACCCGAGTTACCGTCGCTGAACTCCACACTCACGCCAGAAACCGCGGTCCCGTTATTCGAGGCCAATACGGTTAAGGCAGTAGGCAGGGTCGTGCCGACACCGCCCGTCTGATTATTCCCACCATTTGCTGCGAGAACGGAGGCTTGGGACAGGTACCACGGCGTGGTCGTATCATCCGTTTTGAGGTAGTCCATCAACGCAGTTGCGACTTTCAACTGCCCGTACTGAGAAGAAGGATGGGTTCCGTCGGCGGAGAAGTCCGCGCAATCCCATTCGAATCCGTCTTTCCGGCCCAACATGCCGTTCGACCAGTAGTACGGTCCCCATGACATCCACGGAGCCACGACCGGCCCCAAATTGGGGTTGTAATTCAGATTGAGGTTGCCATTGATCTGGTCCTGAATCGCCCACTTCACCGCAAAACCAACTTCGTACGCGTATGGTTCCGGATTATCCGGATTCCCGACACCGTTGGAATATCCCCCATACACGCGCGACGAGAAATAGACCATCTTCAAGTTCGGAAACAGAGTATGCATGGTCTGCATCATGGTCTCGTACTCGGTCTGCAGTTCAGCGATATCAGTGGGGAACGTTCCCGTTGCAATTCCATCCGTATCTTCCATCCAGATCACGACGACCTGGTTGGCAGTCACACCGGCCTGTGGCAGATAGTTATTCATCACGGTGGCCCAATACGCCGAGGTCGTAGTCTCGAATACATAGGGCGTGCCACCGCCTTGGGCGCCGTTGACGATCACTAAGTATGGATTCTTCGCGGGATCCGCGTCGGCCAGGGGAATGAACCGGTTGAACTCGTTCTGCGCGGTCGATTCACCGATCGCCATCATCACGTATTTTCCGGTGGGACTGTAGTTTCCATTGCCGTCGAGGGGCACAATGCTCTTTGCGAAGGTCACGCCGTCCGCGTCATGCGAAGGCGGCCGCACGTTGCTGCCATTGGGATACAAACCACCTTCGGAACCCTGATACGTTCCCGTGCCAAGATCGGTCAGCGCCGTCATGGGCGTCGTAGTGTTCGGTACGTCGTAAGAAATGTCATTGCAGTTATCGGCAAGGTTGGCAAAAACGCCGATCGACATGACCGAGGTGGCCGTGGCATGGGAACTCGTATCCGTAACCTGCACAGTGAACGTGTAATTTCCGGTAGCCACGGCAGATGCAATCGACCCGGTGATTTCGCCGGAACTCGACAGCGTCAATCCCGAGGGCAATGATCCAGAAGACAGCGCCCAAGTGTAGGCGCCCGTACCGCCAGTGGCCTCCAAAGTTGCCTCGTAGCTGGCGTTTTGCGTCGCCTGGGGCAGCGCGGGCAAGCTCGAAATGACCAGCGCCGTCGGTGCGATTCCGTTGCCGTTCAGAGTGATTCCGTTATCGATCACCTCGTTGTAAGTCAGATCCAGCGCTCCAGTTTCGGATTCAACTCCACTGGGTGTGTAGTAGATCGTGACCGGCAGATTGGAACCGGGCGTGATGGTGGCCGGAAGCGTGATTGTGTTGGTTGTGAAGCTCGGCGGCGATAGCGTGATTCCCGTCAGAGTGATGTTCCCTGTGCCGGTGTTGGTGATCGTCACGGTTTGCCCGGCGCTGGTCGATCCGACCTTCTGATTCGGATATGAAAATGCCGACTTATTTAAGGTTGAGACGCCAGTACTCACAACTCCGGTTCCGGTTAGTGGCACATCGACCAAAGTACCGTCACTGAGGTTCATTACGAAATTGCAGTTATAGTTTTGCGCGGCCGTAGGATTGAAGTAGATCGAATAATGCGTGATGCTTTGTGTCAGACCAAATGAAAACGGGGCTACGCCCGACGCGATTCCATAGCCCGCACAGTCAAAACCGATGCTGTTGATGGTGAGGCCATGACCCGTCAGATTCGTGATGGTCAGAACCTTACTGCCCGAAGGCTTGCCGATATAGATGTCCCCAAACTGTAGAGAAGACGGCGACGACGAGAGATCTTGAGCGAAAGCCGAGATTGTCGCGAACATGCTCAGGACAATAAGTGCGCCAATTTGGGTCAGGATGCGGCGTTTCTGTGATTTCATGAGTCCTCTCATCGACGGGGATGTGACTGTCTTTGTATCGAGGCGCCAATACGGGTTGGTAGCTGATGCAAAAACGGCTGGTTAAACCTCCCGGACGGCGTGAAGCCAACGCCGATCGGCAATCAGATCTTGTGGGAAATCGTTCTTCGTGTCTCACGGACTGAGCCCGGGAAACACGAGTGGGGAGTTGCACTATTCTGGATTCGACGGTTCACCCCGTCAAGGATGAAAGTTCTTGCATACTGGGCTGGGGGTAGGAGTTCAGTTCCACATGAAGAACAGATAGGGATTAGGAAACGATCGTTAGACGGGCAGGTCCCATCCTTCTTCTTTCATCTTGCGATTGGTCCAGTGCTGCAGTTGTTCGAAGAGGGCGGGTTCGATAACGGCAAAGCGGATGCCGACGCGGCCTTCGTCCCCGATCCACATGAGGCGAGCCTTGGCCTCGAAGAGGATGTCACTGTCGGGCAAAGTAAAGCTAACGTCGAGCAGTCCTGCGAAGCGAAGCGGTTCCTTCAGGCCATCCAAGCCCATGCCGCCGGTGCTGAGGTTTACGCCCTGTACGTGAATCTCTTCTCCTTGTGCGCTGCGGACTGTGACCGGAATCTCCACCCGGCAACGGAAGAATTTCTGCTGCTCGTTGCTGATGAATCCCAGCGACGCCGAGGTTTCTCCCGGAGCGAAGTTGATGTTGTATTCCTTGAGTTTCCGGCTTAGCGTGCGGCGGGAGATACCGAGTTGCTCGGCCGCGAGTGTCCGTTGGCCGCCGGTGCGCTCCAGCGCTTTGATAATCATCTGCTCTTCCATGCTGTCGAGATTACTGACCGGCAGCGACGCGGTTTGACGGAGTGCTGCCGGCTCTCCCGTTAGAGCCGCGCTTAGCCGCGGAAGGTCGATCTCCGATCCGGAAAACTCCATCGCCATTTTTGCGACCAGGTTTCGCAGTTCCCGGATGTTGCCGGGCCACGCGTGCGATAGCAAAGCAGAAATGGACTGCGGCGAAAGGTTCTTGCTGGGAGCTTTCAGAAGCAGGAAATGTTCAGCGAGAGCAACAATGTCCTCCGGGCGTTCCCGCAACGGGGGAACGCGCAGTTGGAATTGACCGAGACGATGAAAAAGATCCTGTCGAAAACTGCCTTCCCGGACTGCGCCTTCCAAATCTTGATTCGTCGCAGCGACGATGCGAACGTCAACTTTGATTTTGCGGTGTCCCCCCAGACGATAGAAGGGCTGACCGTCGAGAACGCGCAGAAGTTTCACTTGAGTCTGCAGTTGCAACTCGCCGATCTCGTCAAGAAACAGCGTTCCCTTGTCGGCCAGTTCGAACAGGCCTGGCTTGGAAGAGTCTGCTCCGCTGAAAGCGCCTTTTTCATATCCGAAGAGTTCGCTTTCCACCAGGTTCTCGGGAAGAGCCGCACAGTTAATGTCCACCCACGGCCGCCCGCGCCGAGGGGAAGATTCGTGAATCGTCCGGGCTATGAGTTCCTTCCCCGTACCGGTTTCGCCGGTGATCAGTACCGTTTCCGAGTGGCCGGCGACGCGATCGACCAGAGTCATGAACCGGTGCATCACCGGGCTGGCAAGAATAAAGACGGTGTCGTCGATTTTGCGGGACATCACCCCAGGCGCGGGGCCTGCCTCTTCCGGCGAGCCGGCGACTGCTTTCGCGCTAGCCACATTCGTTTGTGCCAACGGCAGCACGACCGCGATCAGCACCGATGGGGCCGAGCCGAGCAGCGTCGCCGAGAAGTCCACGGAAAAAGAAGGGCCCACCTTCGGACGAGCAAATAATCGGCACTGATAGTCTCCGGGCGTCGATATGGAGGAGAGAATCGTTCTGCGCAGCTGAGCGTGATCATCGCCGTTCGTCTTTTCGCTTTGCGTGAACAAAACAGAAAAATCGCGCCCCAGCAGTTCCGCGGAAGAGTATCCGAAGAGTTTGCTAAACGCAGCATTGCACGCGCTAATCTCGCCCTGGAGATCGGCGGAAAAGACCGCCATCCGAGAAGAGGGCGCGGACGCAACCTTACCGCCGTCGGTTGTGGCACCGGCAAACCGTCCTTGTGGCTCCAGACTGCGGTTCGGCGTCGACATGGGTTCCGTTCGGAGTCATGGTGACACAGAGCAGCGTTCCGACCGAGAAGCGTGTTACGTGGGGAGTAACGAAGGTAATGGCACATTCGTGGGGGATCACTTGTGGGACTGACCCTCCGAGATTAGTTACCAAAGTAAGCTTTAGCAGACCTAATCCTTGCAATACGATTCCGGCAGGCTCGAACCGGGAGAGATGTCTTCCATAAGGGCCGCGCGCGGGCTGAGACAGTCCGCGCAGCAAATTCTGGTGTGTTCGCAGGAGGATGACGAGGACGTCATCGGGGACAACGCGCTTCGAGGCCGGACAAGACCGCAATCAGGGTTGTAAAGATGGAACCAGAGAAAGACGAATTGTCGATTCAGACGAAGGCATTCGTCGGCATCACTGCGTCATTGGGCGTGGTGGTGCTGGGCTATGCCTTGGTGCATTGGCAATCTCAGGATCTGGTGCGGTTCGCGTGCTATCTGGCGGTGGCCATTCTTGCATCAGGTCTGAAAGTGCAATTGCCCGGCATCGACGGCACGATGTCGGTGAACTTCCTGTTCATCCTGCTGGGCGTTTTGGAATTGAGCCTGCCCGAGACGTTACTGATTGGTTGTATCGCAACGCTCGTACAGAGCGTTTGGCAGGCGCGCAAGCGGCTCGATCCGGTTAAGGTACTCTTCAATGTCGCCGGCATGATGGCCAATGCCAGCGCGCTCACCTACCTCAGCTATCACTGGCTCGCGGCACGGTTCGGATCGAACAAGCCGATTCTTTTGATGCTCGCGGCGCTCGTCTTCTTTTTTGCCAACACCTTACCCATCTCGGTCGTAATTGCGCTAACAGAAGGAAAATCCAGCCGCAAAGTCTGGTCGGAGTGTTACTTCTGGTCGTTTCCCTACTACCTCGTGGGCGCCGCGGCCGTGGGCCTGGTGGGAATTGTGAACCGGTCGGCCGGTTGGCAAACGTCGCTGCTCGTACTGCCCCTTATCTATTGGGTGTATCGCTCGTACCGGCTGTATCTAGGCCGGCTGGAAGCCGAGAAAGAACGCGTCGAGGTGGAGAAGCGGCACGTGGAACAGATTGCTTCGCTGAATATGCGGACCATCGAAGCGCTGGCGCTGGCCATCGAAGCCAAAGATCAGACCACGCACACCCATCTGCAGCGCGTACGCACCTACGCGGTGGCCGTAGCCAACGAGCTAGGCCTGCCCGAGGGTGAGATCGAGGCCCTGCGTGCGGCGGCCCTGCTACATGACATCGGCAAACTTGCGGTTCCCGAACAAATCATCAATAAGCCTGGCAAGCTGACTCCGGAAGAATTCGAGAAGATGAAAGTGCACCCCCTGGTCGGAGCAGAAATTCTCGAGCGGGTCGCGTTTCCTTATCCGGTCGCTCCGATCGTGCGCTCGCACCACGAGCGTTGGGACGGCACGGGCTATCCCGAAGGTCTCAGCGGACTACAGATTCCGATCGGAGCGCGAATTCTGGCCGCGGTGGATTGTCTCGATGCACTCGCCTCTCACCGGCAGTACCGACCCGCGTTACCCCTGGGCGAGGCGATGGCGAAAGTGAAAGAGATGGCCGGGAAGTGGTTCGATCCGCAAGTGGTAGCCATTCTTGAGGAACGCTATGTTGAGTTGGAGCGAGTGGCGCAGATGTCGGAAGACACTGCCGCTCCTAGCGGACTTTCCAAGACCGTTCGCGTGGAGCGCGGCTTGGCACCTGCAGCCGGCTTCGAACGGACCGAACCTACACATGGTCCAGTGGACAACGCCGACTTCCTGACATCGATTGCGTCCGCGCGGCAAGAAGCCCAAACGATGTTTGAGCTGAGCCAGGATCTCGGCATATCGCTGAGCCTGAGCGAAACCCTGTCGGTGCTGTCGATGCGCTTGCGGCGCATGATTCCTTACGACTCGATTGCCGTTTTCGTCAACCGCAATGGATGGCTTTTGCCCGAACTCGTCAGCGGTGAGAATTTCCGTATGTTGTCGTCGCTGAAGATTCGGGTCGGCGAGGGACTATGTGGATGGGTGGCAGCAAATTGCAAGCCAATCGTCAACGGCAATCCGCAGGTTGAAGCGGGATATGTCGTCGATCCAGGCAAGCACACGACTCTGCAATCGGCGCTGGTCGTGCCTCTGGACGGTCTGAATGGCGTCGTGGGCGTCCTGGCTATGTATCAGGCAAATCGGGACGCGTTTACCCCTGACCATTTGAGAATCCTGCTGGCCGTTGCTTCGAAGGTCGCGCTTTCGGTGGAAAACGCGTTGAAGTACCAGCAAGCAGAGAGCTCGGCAACTACCGACTACCTCACGGGCCTGCCGAATGCGCGCTCTTTGTTTGTGCACCTCGCTCAGGAAGTGGCGCGCTGCCGCCGCATGAAAACGTCGCTCGCGGTGCTCGTGTGCGACATCGACGGCTTCAAGCAAATCAACGATTCCTTCGGACATCTGGAGGGCGACAAACTGCTGCGCGAGTTTACGACGCGGCTCAAAGATGTGTGCCGTGGTTACGACTATGTTGCCCGCATGGGCGGAGACGAGTTCGTCATTACTGCTCCGGGCCTGACTGCCGAGGCGGCCAAAGAAAAGGCGGAGCGCCTGAATCAGGCCGCAATCGAATCGGGACGTCACGTCTGTGGTCGCGATTTGATCACGCTCAGCGTAGGTATTGCATTCTGTCCGGAAGATGGATACGACGTCGAGCGATTGCTCGCCGAAGCCGACCGCAGAATGTACTCCATGAAACAGATCCATCACGCGGCTGCTGTGACCCAAGAACTCGACGGCAAGACTCGCGGCGCTACGGCGAAATAGGAGACTCTGGACCATGCTGGGGCGGAAAATTGCGCGGCATGGACTGGCCATCGTCGCCACAGTACTTCTTGGGGGACTCATCTCGGCGACGCTCGTACGGTTCGCGCCAGGATTCGACGTCGATGAGGCAGAACTCGATCCTCATCTCAATTCAGAAAGCATCCAGGCATTGCGCGCGGCGCGACTGGAGCAGTACAACATTTTCTCGTTCTACCTGCATTCCCTGCAACGCGCTGCGCACGGCGATCTTGGAACCTCAATTTCGCTGAACCAGCCCGTGAGTTCGCTGCTCAAGGAACGCACACCGCTCACTCTGCGGCTGGTCGGTATCGGCCTGCTGCTGAGTTGGGCCTTCGCGCTGGCGCTGGCTCTCACCGCCGCATGGCTGCGAGTTTCGGCTTACGACGCACTGACCACCGTAATCAGCGGAACGTTTCTTTGCATTCCCGCTGCGGTCCTGGCGCTGTTGTCGGTTCTTTGGAATGTGCCCGGAGCGTTGGCAATCGCTCTGATCGTGTTTCCGCGAGTTTATCGCTACGCGCGCAATCTGCTCGCGAAGGCATATACCTTGCCTCACATCATTACCGCGCGCGCGAAGGGTTTGAGCGAGTTGCGGATCCTGTTCTGGCACGTCGTGCCCGTCGCTGGACCGCAGTTGCTCGCAGTGGCAGGCGTCTCGGTGAGTATCGCTGTTGGCGCGGCGATCCCAGTGGAAGCACTCTGCGGCCTGGCAGGAGTCGGACAACTTGCTTGGCAGGCTGCTCTGTCGCGTGACCTGCCTTTGCTGACGAATCTGACGATCCTGGTGACATTGGTAACCTTGCTGGCAAACTCAGGGGCCGATGTAATCGGAACGATGCTTCGAGGCCAGGAAGCATGAGGCTCGCGCATACAACCATCTGGAAGCGACTCGCGTGTGCCATCTTGCTGCTCGTGATGGGCGTGTCGCTGGCAGCCAATTGGCTGGCGCCTGCCGGATATGCGAAGCAGTATCGCGAGGTGGCAGACGCTGCTCCCTCGCGGGCACATTGGCTGGGGACTGATGAGATTGGCCGGGACCGTTTTGCGCGCGTGCTCTACGGAACGCGCATTTCGTTGCTGTTGGCGCCTGCGGCGGCTCTGCTTTCCACGTTGATGGCGGCCGTAATCGGCGGGCTGGCGGGATATTTGGGTGGCGCATGGGCCCGGGGAGCGATGGCGGTGACGGATTTGTTCCTGTCGCTCCCCTGGCTTTTTCTGCTGATCACGGTTCGGGCGGTGATGCCGTTGAACGTCTCGCCGCTGGTTTCGGTCCTGGTGACATTTCTGATGCTAGGGCTGTTGGGCTGGACGAGCGCCGCGCGCGTATTGTGCTCGACCGCAGGATCGTTGCGCGATTCGGACTTTGTTCGGCAGGCAAGAGCCTCAGGAATCCGCGGCGCGCGGCTGTTTTGGATCCACGTGCTGCCGAATCTGAAGCCCGTGCTGTACGCCCAATTCTGGATCTCGATTCCCGCGTTCATCTTGAGCGAGGCGAATCTCGGAATCCTCGGTCTGGGCGTGGCCGAGCCCATGCCTTCGTGGGGAAGTCTGTTGAAAGAATTGGAAGGCCTGGTCTCGGTTGGCGAAGAGCCGTGGAAGTTCGTCCCCCTGCTTTTGCTGGTTGTGGTCGTGACATCGTTTCAATTTGTGCTTTCGAAGCAGGAGGAGCTAACCGCATGACGGACCTCCAGAGAAGGTTGGGGATAATGGGAACACAGTGCCGCAATACATTTTTCGCCGCAATGGCCAGCATCGCAATTTTGGCCGGATCCGCTTTTGCACAAGGTGAATTGAAATTCTGTCTGCGCTCGGAGCCGAAAACATTTGATCCGCTCAAGGTTGAGGACGACGCGTCGGTGGCGATCCGCTACCTAACTGGCGGCGTACTGGTTCGAATGAACCGGCAGACCCAGGCCTTGGAGCCGGAATTGGCTCAGTCGTGGAAGGTTTCGAAGGATGGCAAGCAAATCATATTCAAGCTGCGCAGCGGAATTTCCTTCTCCGACGGCACGCCCTTCACCACAGAAGACGTGGCCTACACCATGCAGCAGTTAATGGATCCCGCCTTGCATTCTCCGACGGGAGACGCTTTCCGCTCCGGCCCCGGCAGTGTAGAAACGAAAATAGTCAGTCCAACCCAGATCTCGATCACCTTTCCGGCGCCGGTCGCCGGACTCGACCGCGCCTTCGACCAGGTAGCAATTCTTTCGGCACATTCAGCCAAGAAGGAAATGGCGGTTCTCGGCCCATTCATGGTCGCGGACTACAGGCCGGGGGCGACGGTATTGCTGAAGCGCAATCCCAATTACTGGAAGACCGACGCGCAAGGACGGAAGCTGCCCTACCTGGATTCGATCCGCCTCGATATTCAGCCAAACCGCGACGTGGAAATGCTCCGTTTCAAACGCGGCGAAATCGACCTGATCAATTCTCTGGACGGCGAGTATTTCGACAAGCTGGCGGCAACCTCTCCACAACTTGTGCACGATGCCGGGCCGTCCCTCGATAGCGAGCAGATGTGGTTTAACGAAGTCAGCAAGTCCCCTTTGCCCGCCTACAAGAAGAATTGGTTCCGGTCTGCGAATTTCCGGCGTGCGATTTCCGAAGCGATTAATCGCGAAGATCTCGCCCGCGTCGTATTCCGCGGACATGCGCAGCCGGCCATGGGGCCCGTCTCTCCGGCCAACAAATTCTGGTTTAACACAAGATTGAAACCCGACTCCTATTCCCCGGAAGCGGCTCTGAAAGTCCTGCAAAGCGAGGGCTTCCGGATGGAGAACGGGGCGCTTAAAGATAGAGACGGCAATGCCGTTGTGTTCTCGATCATCACCAACTCGGGAAATAAATATCGCGAGCGTATGGCCACGATGATCCAGGAAGACCTGCAGAAAATCGGCATTCACGTCAACGTCGTTACCCTCGACTTCCCTTCTCTCATTGAACGCATGACGCAAAGCTTTGACTACGAAGCCATTCTGCTCGGGCTCACCAACGTTGGCTTGGATCCGAACGATCAAATGAACGTCTGGCTCAGTTCATCGGAAAACCACCAGTGGAATCCGTCGGAGAAGACACCGGAAACCGCATGGGAAGCCGAAATCGACCGGTTGATGCGCGCGCAAGCCTCGTCTGCCGATTCTAAGAAGCGGAAAGAGAGCTTCGACCGTGTGCAGGAGATCGCGGTCGAACAAGCTCCCTTCATTTATCTAGTCAATCGGAATTCCCTCTCGGCGGTTGCCGGAAATGTGCAGGGGGCAAGCCCCGTAATTCTCGTGCCGCAGACGTACTGGAACGTGGACCAGCTTTCTGTGAAGTAGAGGCGTCTTTAGCACGGACTTGCGCCGATTCCGAGAAATCTAAAATCTTGAACCGCAGAGGACACTGAGGCGCACCGAAGATGGGGGACAGCACGCAATCCGGCAGACTTCTCTCCGCCCGCGTTTCCGTGCGCTACGGGTACAAGCCGGCCGTATTGCGCGACATAGGAATTGAAATCCACCGCGGTGAAGTGCTCGGACTGGTCGGACAAAGCGGATCCGGAAAAAGCACTCTGGCGATGGCAATCCTCGGCCTGCTCGACAACAAGAGTACAAAGGTAGAAGGCACGATTGCATTCGAAGATTCCGACCTGTTAACGCTTCGTGAGCGAGATCTGCGCAGCCTGCGCGGGCGAAAGATCGCGCTGGTGCTGCAAAGCCCGCTGTCCTCGCTGAATCCTGCCTTGAAAATCGGCACGCAATTGAAAGAAGCGTGGCGCGCCCATTCCGCTGGATCCAACGCCGATGGCGAGGGCGCCATCCGTGCGGCTCTGGAGAGCGTTAGTTTGCCCTCCAGCAACGAATTCCTTCGTAAGTTTGCTTCCCAAATGAGCGTAGGACAGGCACAGCGCGTTCTGATCGCCATGGCTGTCATGCATCGTCCGGCGCTTCTGATTGCCGACGAAGCCACCAGCGCCCTCGATGTAATCACGCAATCCGAAATTCTCGCGCTGTTTCGCGGGCTCAACCGCAATTCCGGGATGTCGATCCTCTACATCTCGCACGACCTGGCGTCGGTGGCGGGAATCTGCGACCGGATTGCTATCCTGCATGAAGGCCAGATCGTTGAGACTGGAGCCACCGAGCAAGTTCTGACGAGTCCGCGCCACGAATACACGCAACGTTTACTGGCAGCCATGCCCAAGATGCCCCAGCTCCATGCCTCGGCCAAAGCCGCGTCGGTCTAAACATCTCAACTCACGCTCCCCGCACTCTCTTCTTCAGCCTCGAACTTCCTCCGCCTCGAACCTCGAGTAACGACGTTCCCGCTTCCCAATGTCACATCACCGCCACTCGAATGTGGGACAGACTGTCCCACGCCCACGATCATGGGACAGAGTGGCCCAAGTTGACGTGGCGAGAAGCTTACGATCTCCAATAAAACCATACACTTACAAACCGTCAATTGGATGCTCCCGTGCAACAGAGAGCCTGAGTAAAAGCTCGATCTTTCCCCCCATTCAAGAAAGCAGGGTGAGATTCATGGAGCACCGAAAGAAAACATTGAAGCCCAAAGGACGCGGCGAACGACATAGTGCCGCATGGGGTAAGCGTATCAGCCTGATGTTGACGGTGATCCTGGCAACAGGCATGGCATTTGGGCAGCGCTGGACCAATCCTCTTGGCAACGAAGGGAACGGTCGGTTCTCGTCCCGGATTGCTCCCGAACTCTCGGGACTTTTGGCGAAAGCGCATCAAGGAACCGCCAAGGGCCAGACCGTAAGGGTCATCGTGCAATACAAACAGGTTCCCACAGCGGCGCACTACGCCACCATGCAGAGCCGCGGCGGACACCTTCATGCCAAGCTGCACTTGGTTAAGAGCGCGGCTTTCACGATTCCGGTCAGCGCACTAGCTGCCCTAGAAGCGGATCCCGGAGATTGTGTCCGTGACCATCGACCATGCGATGAACGTTGCCGATGATCTCACCAACGATGCTACAGGGGTGGAATCGGCCTGGAACTCCGGATATACCGGAGCTGGCGTGACGGTCGCCGTGATTGATAGCGGCATCAACGGCAGCCATCCGGATCTGCAGGGCGCGAACGGGACCTCGCGCGTCCTTTATCACCAGGACTTCACCGGAACCGCTACCAGCAATTCGAGTGGAGCGCAGTACGACCTTTATGGTCACGGCACCCACGTCGCCGGAATCATTGCCGGCAATGGCTCCCTTTCCGGTGGACAGTACGAGGGTGTAGCCCCTGCCGCCACTCTGGTCGATCTTCGTGCCTTGGATCAGAACGGCGCCGGCACCGACAGTACCGTGATCGCGGCCATCCAGGAAGCGATTGCATTGCAGAGCACCTATAACATCCGCATCATCAACCTCTCGCTCGGCCGCGGAATCGGGGTCAGCTATACCCAGGACCCTCTTTGCCAGGCGGTAGAAGCGGCTTGGAACAGCGGGATCCTGGTCGTAGTCGCGGCCGGTAACTATGGCCGGCTCAGCGTGAATGGCAGCAATGGATTTGGAACCGTCACCGCGCCGGGCAACGATCCCTTCGTTCTAACGGTTGGTGCAACGAAGAGCAACGGATCAACATCCGCGTCCGCTGAGACCTTAGCCAGCTACAGTTCCAAGGGTCCCACGACTTATGATCACGTCGTGAAGCCTGATATGGTAGCACCTGGGAATGACATAGTTTCTCTGTCGGCACCGGGAGCCACCCTGGAGGCCGACTATCCGGCCGAACTGGTCACCGGCACCGATGGCAAGAACGATTACTTCACTCTGAGCGGCACCAGCATGGCGACCCCCGCTGTCGTCGGCGCCGCTGCCTTGTTGCTGCAAGAGCAGAGCACTCTTACCCCGGATCAAGTGAAGGCGCGGTTGATGCAGTCGGCGACGAAGATGAACGGTGCCTTTGGTCTCGTTTCGACATCCGCGTATGTCCCGCACCTGTTGCAGAGCTTCCTCTCGACCTATGATCTGTTCTCGGCAGGGTCAGGGTTGCTGAACGTACAGGCCGCTTCCACGAGTACGGCCTTGGCTCCATCCTCAGTTGGATCGGCCCTTTCGCCGACGGCCGTTTTCAATCCACAGAATGGCGTTGTTTCGCTCGTATACGGAAACTCGTCGGTCGCGTCGAACTCCGTGGTCTGGGGCTCATCTGTGGTCTGGGGCGCTTCCGTGGTTTGGGGTGCTTCGGTCGTTAATGGCACGTCTGTGGTCTGGGGTAGTTCGCTGCCCTGGAACAGCAACGCGCTGAGCGCCTTCAGCGTGGTTTGGGGATCGAGTACGGGTACGGCTTCGGCCACCAGTGTGGTCTGGGGCGCATCCGTAGGCAATGCTGACGCTGCGTTTACCGACGCAGGAGACGATGAACAATAGTAACCGTGTGAACTTCCAAAGAGAGGAGACGACTTTTATGAACAACACACGGCGAATTAAGACCTTCATCGGCGCAATGATGCTGGCCGCGACGATCACCGCAGGCTACGCGGGATTCGAGAGCCACGCATTACACACTTACTTCGCGCTGGCAGTTCTGGTCCTGGCGGCGGCTACGTCACGGATGAAAGTAAAACTGCCTGGCATTAACGGCAACATGTCGGTCAATCTGCCCTTCCTGCTTACGGCGGTCGTCAGTCTGAGCTCCGTCGAAGCAGTGGTAATCACCTGCGTCTCTACCGCGGTGCAGTGCTGGCCGCGGAAAGACGCGAAGTTCAACCCGCAACAGATGGCGTTCAACGTCAGCATGATGGCCTTTGCCAGCTGCGTGGCGAGTCTCATGTTCCACGCTGCCTGGCTGCATGGCATGCAGTGGAGTTCCAGCACCCTGGGACTGGCGCTGGCGACAGCGACCTTGTTCCTGGGACAGACCGCTCCCGTAGCTGCGATCGTGGCCGTGAGCGAGGGTAAAGCGGCAGGACAGATCTGGTGGAGCCTGGCGCATCTCTCGTTCCCGTACTACGTAGTCAGCGCCGGAGTCACCACGATGGTCCAGACCGTCAGCTCTCACATGGGCTGGGGACTGGCTCTCGCGGTCTTCCCGATCATGTATGGAATCCATCGCTCCTACCGGTTGTACTTCGGCCGCATGGCAGAAAGCTTGCGTCCCGAGGCGATGGTCAAAGCAATGAGGGCCGGAGCCTAAGCCGGCCCAGAGGTGGATTTGAGAGACAGGGTGGCATTGCGGATTCACCCGCAAATGCCACCCTTCTTCTTTCTTGTCCGAACACACCGCCGGTCTTGATCCCAACGATTTCTATTTCCAAGGACTTCTATTCCAACGATTTCTGCATCGGTAAAATGTAGGCGTAGTACACCAGAATAAAAATAAGCGCCACAAAAACGCCGATGGAAACAGAGAGTAATACTCCGCGACGCGTTGTAAACGAGGACCGCTTCTTCTTAGTACTTCTTCTCATGAACAGCCACGTCACGTCGATGCGAGGTCATCGTTAATTACGTAATCAGGAGCCTATCCGTCCGCCAAGGGTAGCCTAGGGTTGCATCCCGGTTTCAAAATTCAGAGTTGAAAGAGATAGCCGATACTGGTACTGCGAGTTGACATAGCCGATGGCTGCGTCAGTTTGCTGCAATTGCGCCTGACTGAGTTCAACGATCGATCCGAGTCCCAACTGGTAGCGGCCCTGCGCGAGAGTCAGGCTTAAGTCAGCTTGCTTGGCGAGTTCAGCGGCCACGCTCACCCGCTGGAACGTGGTGTTGGCGGAGAGCCACGCCGTGCGGACGTCGCGTACGACCTGGTCACGCAGGTCTCTGGTGTTCTCCTTCGCGGCTTGGGCACGGTACTTCGCTTCCGTAGCCTCCGCACTGAAAAGAAAACCATTGAAAATGGGGATGCTCATATTCACCCCGATTGCTCCATACCAACTCGAAATGAAATAGTTGGGGAAGCAGCCCCCGAAGCAGTCGGGACGCACCGGAATTCCCCCCGCAATCCCCAGTGCGCTGATGGTCGGCAGCATCTGGTCGCGCTGCGCGCGCCGGAATTTCTCCGCAGCCTGTTCCCCGTAGGTGAGCGCCTGCAGATCGGGGCGCTGCTCCATTGCAGTCTTGATCAGTACATCTATATCCGGAGGAGGCGGGGGCAGTTGCGTTTCTTCATCCGTCAATTCGTAGTTGACCTGCTTGTCAAAACCCAGGATTGCCGTGAGCGCAGCAATAGTCGAATCGACGTTGTTTTGTGCATCGAGTTGCAGCAGCTTCGCTTGCGATAAATTGACGTCGGCAAACGATAAGTCCAGCGCCGATTTCAACTTGTTCTTCGTCAGTTCGTCAATCTGATGTTGCACCGACTGGCGGGTCGTCACCGTTTGTTGCGCGACCTTGAGCAGAGCCTGGGCCTGTAGCGCATTGTAGAAAGCCTGATCGGTTGCCAGAACGATATCCTCCATCGTGGCCAGCGCGCTTGCGTTCTGTGCCTTCTCCAGAAGCTTTGAATACGACACCAGGTTCGTCGTGCGACCAAAGTCCGTGAGCAGTTGGCTGAGCGTCACCCCAGCACCTGCGTGCTCCAGCAATCGAGAGGAGGTGAGGGATCCGCCGCCGATGCGGCCGCCTTCGTTGGCATCGACTGCCGTAATTGCACCATTGAAATTAGGCAGTTCTGCCGACCGCGTTTGCCGATAGATCTGATGTTGGGCCAGCGCCAGCAAACGTCCCACGCTGATGCGGGGATTATTCTTCAGCGCCAACTGCTCCGCCTCTACACGAGTCAAACGCATGGTGCCCGTTGGCGGCGGAACGGGCGACGATGCTTGACCGTAGGACGAAGCCGTCTGTGGTGTCGTCCCACGGGCAAAACCTGCTCCCCGCACGGCTTGCGCCGTCGCAGGCACCACCAGTGCATTTTGCGTTAACGGCTGTGGCGCCGAAGGCAGATTCTCGCTGGCTCCCGTATTCTGTGCAAAGCCAGTCTGCCCCAGAAACGCAGAGAAAGACGCCAACGCACAAAGTATGAACGGATTCGCCCGCATCATCTTTTTGCCTCTGCTTCCGGGAGATGCGGCGTGCGTAGCTGATCCATTCCAGCGGGTGACACGTTCTAGCTTCATGCCGTTGGCTCCGTCGCGTGAGTTTTTGCGCCCTGCGGATTCTTTTTTCCGTACACCAGCAGGTAAGCGGCGGGCACGATAAAGATGGTGAGCACCACCGACGAGGTGAGCCCTCCGATGATGGCCTTTGCCATCGGCGCATATTGTTCTGCGCCCGTTCCCAGCTTCAGCGCCATCGGGATCATTCCGATGATCGTCGCCAGGGAGGTCATCAGAATGGGTCGCAGTCGCACGCGGCACGCTGTAATAACCGCATCCGCCGCCGACAATCCCTGCTTTTCCAGATTGTGAGCAAAATCAACGATCAGAATGCTGTTCGAGTCCGCAATTCCCACCAGCATCAACACTCCCATGAGCGACATCACGTTCAGCGTGCTGCCCGTCAGTGGCAAAATGATCAGCACTCCCACAAATCCCATCGGTATCGCCAGCATGATCAGGAACGGATCGATGAACGACTTGAATTGCGCCGTCAGGATCAGGAACAGCAACAAGAAGGAAATCAGGAAGCCGAACGCGAAACTCTTGAACGACGCTTCCATGCCCTGCACCATCCCGCGCAGATTCACTCGCACATTATCCGGAATGCTTTTCTTGTCCTTCGCAAGGATGCCGCGAATCGAACTGGTCACGCGTTGCAGATCTTCTCCCTTGGGAGTCACGTAGATGTCGATCGCGCGTTGAATCTGGTAGTGATCAACCTCGGTTGGCGTCTGCACCTGTTTCACGCTCACCACATTGTTGAGTACCGTCGTCGGCCGGCCTCCTCCTCCGCACGACCACGACGGCTGGCCTTTCCCGAGCGACGGATGTCCGCTTGGACCGCAGTTCATGTCCGCGCTCGAGCTCGGATCTCGCAAAGGGATCTGTCCCAGGTCCGCCATGTTATGAATCGCAGCCTGGCCCTTTTCGAAGTACTGCACCGTCAGGTAATAATCATTTCCGCTCTTGCGGTCGACCCAGTAATTGGGAGCGATCATGTAGTTGGAATTGAGGGCCGTGATGACGTTGTCCACCACGTCTTTCTGGGTGAGTCCCATCTCGCCCGCATGCACGCGATCCACATCCAGTCGGAGCGCTGGATAGTTCATGTCCTGCGGAATGTACACTTGGCCTACACCGTGCACCTGACGAATCTCTGCCGCCAGATTCTGGGCGATGCCGTTGATCTGATCGAGATTGGAACTGCTCACCTGCACATCAATCGGAGCCGGCATGCCCGAGTTCAATATGGCGTCAACCATCGAACCGCTGGAAAAGAATGTGCGGATGTCGGGAAACTGTTTCGCCATGCGTTCCTGGACGCGATCCATATATTCGAAACTGCTCAGCTTGTGCTTCTCGTTCAACTGCACCTGCACCGTCGCGGTGTAAGGACCAGAATTCGTTGTATAGAGCGAAGAGAAATCGGGAACGACGCCAATGTTCGAGACGATCCTCCTCAGATCCTTGCCTTCCATCGTGCTCCGAATGAGGTCTTCGACTTTGGCCACATACTGGTCCGTCACTTCGATCCGCGTGCCGGTTGGCACCTTCAAATTGATCGTGAACTGGCCGGCATCGGTTTTCGGGAAGAATGCCAGACCGAGTAAGGGATAGATCGCAAGACTCGCAATAAAGACACCGCTCAGGACGAGCACGGTCAGCCCCGGCCGCTGCAGTGCACGCCGCACCCTGTATTCGTAATAGTCGAGCACCTTGTTGAACATCGCGTTGAAGCGCGCGTTGAATTTCTCCATCCGGGACGGATTCTTCTGCGCATCGTCGTACTCGCGGTTATCGTGAACTTCACCGTGGGGCTTGGCTTTCAGGAAGCGCGAGCAGAACAGAGGAATCACTGTCATGGCCACCACGAACGAAGCCAGCAGAGAGAGACAGAACGCCAACGCTAGAGCGGAAAATAAAAACTTGGCAACCCCGTAGAGAAAAATGACCGGAAAGAAATCGACTACATCCACCAGCGTAGCCGCCAGCACCGCCAAGTTTACTTCCGCCCCGCCCACTTCAGCGGCGACCATGGGCGCAGCTCCCATCTCCAGATGGCGGTAAATGTTTTCCAGCGAGATCACGGAATTGTCGATCACGCGCGAAAAAGCGAGCGCCATCCCCCCCAGGATCATCGTGTTGATCGTGCCGCCCATCAGCGCCAGGATCACGAACGCCGCCAGCGCCGACAATGGGATCGATAGCAACACCGCCGATGTCGCGCGGAAGCTTCCTAGAAAAATCAGGATCATCAGGCTGGTTAGGATCAGCCCCAAGAATCCTTCGTGCAGCACCGTATCAATCGCATCCTTCACGTACACCGACTGGTCGAAGACAATGCTGGTAACCATCTGCTTCGGGATGTCGTACAGATGCTTGATAAGCTCGCGAACTCCATCCACCACGGCTATGGTGTTCGTATCGCCGCCCTGCTTCATGATGGGAATGTAGGCGGATTTCTGTCCGTCAATGCGAACGATGTTGTATTGAATCTGGTGTGAGTCTTCCGCTTTTCCTACATCGTTCACCGTCACCCAGGAGTGACCATTGACTTTCAACGGCACTTTCCCCAACTCGTCCATATTGTCGACCAGGCTGTTCGAGTACACGAAGTAGTCGTAGGGCCCCATCTTCACGTCGCCCGCGGGCAGAATCAGATTCGCGCTATTGACCGCGCCCACTACATCCATCAAGCTGAGTTGGCGGGACGAAAGTTTGTAAGGATCGACGTACACCATGATCTGGCGATAGATTCCACCGAACACGCCCGGGATGGAAGATCCGGGCACCGACGTGATCTGATTGCGGATCTGGAACTGGGCGTAATCGTGCAACTGCGTTTCGTTGAGCCCCTCGCCCTTGACCGTGACCAGCGCCACCGGAAGGCTCGACGCGTCGAACTTCAAGACCACCGGCGGAAGCGTTCCAGGCGGCAACCGCTTCAAGTCCGCGAGCGCCAAGTTTGAAAGAGCCGTGACATCGGCATCCGGGTTCGTTCCTGGCTGAAAGTAAACCTTGATAATGCTGACCCCCAGAAGCGATCGCGACTCAAAATGGTCGACGCCCGCCGCCAGCGTAAAGAACCGCTCGAGCGGGTCGGTGATGTCGGTCTCGACGTCCTCCGGCGGCATTCCACTGTAAAACGTCGCCACCACCACTTCCGGCAGATTAATCGGCGGAAACAAGTCGATCGGCATGCGCGCGATGCTGGTTACGCCAATGACCAAAAGCGTCAAGCAGATCACGATGATGAAGTACGGATTGCGAATTGAAAACCCTGGCATAAGTCTCTTTCCGATCTCTCTTATCTCAACGGGTCAACGCCAGCTGATGCCTTCACTACTGCGCATCACCCTCGTGGTACTCCGGCTGTGCCACTTCTTGTGCGTGAACCTTCTCACCAGGCCGCAGGCCGCTTCGGTCGCTGATCACCACCTGTTCCCCTTCAGTCAATCCGGAAATGACTTCGGCATAGCTACTGGTCTGGAGCCCCACCTCGACGGTGCGCTTTTCCAGAGTTCCGTCAGCGCTTACCACCAGAACCGTGGCCTTGTCGCCTTCGTGACTCAGAGCTTGCACGGGAACGGCGGGAGTGTTCTCTTTCCGATCGAAGTGAAGATCAGCCTCGGCGTATAGACCGGGAAGGAGAATCCGTTGCGGATTCTGAACGTCCACCTCGGTGTGCATTGTGCGCGTGTCCGCCTGCACATCGACCGAAAATCGCGCTACCTTTCCCGGGAACGTGCGGTTCAGGGATGGAACGCGGACGTCTACCGGATCACCCACGCGAATGTATCGGACATAGCTTTCCGGAACCGGAATGACCAGCCGGAACAGATCGTCTTCGGACAGCTTTACGATTGGAATGGCCTGCGTGCTCGAACCCGTTCCCGCCTGCACCAGGGTGCCAAGATTCGCGTAACGCTCGGTCACCACTCCTGTGAACGGCGCGGTGATTCTCGCATAATCAAACAGAGTCTGGTCGTGGAAGAGTTTCGCCTTGGCCGCGGAAAGTTGGCTCTGCGCGGCGTCGAGAGCGGCTTGTCCAGCGTCCACCTGCGCCGCGGCTGCCAGGTCTTTTCCCTGAGCATCGTCCACTTCCTGCTGGGCCACGATGCCGGGTTGACTCTCAAAGACTCCATTCAACCGCGTGTACTGAAGATGCAACGCATTGTATTGGGCCTGATAACGACCCAGTTCATGTTGCGCTCTCACCACCTGATTCGAAGCGTTCTTAATTTCCGCCTGGTCTTCCTGCAATTGCGCTTCTAATTCGGGAATTTCCAGAATGGCCATGACCTCACCCGCTTTCACGTGCGTGCCATAGTCCACCATCAACTTTTTGACGTAGCCCGATTCCTTGGCATAGACGTCGATCTCCTGAAATGGCACTAACTCCGACGAAAGCGTGATCTGTCGGCCCAGGGTCTTTTTCACCACCTTGGTCACTCCGACCGTAACAGTCGACCCGCCTGGCTTGCACCTTGCTCCCTCGATCACCCGAGCAAGAAGACAGGCTCACTACCAACGGGATGGCGAGGGCGGCAACGACAAGTGAAATTGATCGTCCGCTCCTGCTGATTCGCCTCACAGACAAAGTGCGCTTTTGTGTCATCGTGTCTTGGACCAGCCTTCTCTGCAATTTCGTTTGTCTACGATCGGACTAACTCGTCTTCTTGACAATGTCACCCAGCCTCGCGACCGAAAAAGAACTCGAGCGGCAGAATTCGATCACCTTCTGCTCGGTCCGCTTTAGTTCCGCCGCAACCGCGGGGATTGCCGTGGCAATCTCCAGCGGTATCGAAAGTACGCCATGACGGTCGCCATGCAAGAGATCACCCGGACGAACACCCATCCCGCCGACTGTAACCGCCGCACCAACGTCGTAGATATGCGCGTAGGCGTGCGACACGGCGACGTTCCCGGCAAACAACTGAATCCCCATCGCGCGTACGGACGGAAGTTCGCGCACCGCGCCATTCGTCAAATATCCGATACAGCCCAGCGCTTTCAGAATGGACGCATGCATGTCCCCGACAAATGCCCCGCGTCCGGGCGGATTATCCTGGTCTTCCAGTACCAGAATGCGGGGCGCCGGAATCTCCAGAATGCTGTTCCAGAAATCGGCGCGATCACGGAACCTCCCGCCCACAATCGGCGGAGCTCCGCTGCGCAGCCGGGCTGTCGCCGCATACCCGACCATCGGAGGCGCATCTTCGAACAAACACCGGATGCTGGCATCCGTAAATCCGGTGTTGTGCAGTCGAATGTTAAAGGTCTCAACCGCGTTTGCGACCATGCAGGTGTCAAACAGCCGGAGAGCGTCTAACTCTTCTTCTGTTAACAAAGGAGCCACGGCCATGTAGGTTTCCCTTTCAGTCGTTGGTTTTCAGCATCCACGCGCACAAACCGCATGCCACGAAACTTGCCGCTGGCGGAGGCGAACCTTTACAAGCCCAGGGCACGATTCGCGGCGCGGTCTTAAAACCCGCTTGGCTGATTCAAACTCACGCAAGTCGCCGCGAGGAGAAACAGAACTCCCATTCAAAACATTGAGCAGAGTTCAATTCGTGGTATTTGGTTGTTTGGAAAACAGAGAAAAATCAGCAGGATGGAGGGGGGCGATTGTACAGACTAGGTTCGAGCAGAACGCTGGGCATCGGAACTCCAGCTGGTGCAACCCGGGGATACGACCTTGGCGCCTCCAGCACCGCGTCACGGGCAACGGCAGGCATCCAGTTTGCCGTGCTCTTCGTCAAGCGCTGGCGGCTCGGCTCCGGTGACGAATGCTTGTGCAGGGTCCTTACAGAATAGGCGGAAGAACCTTCCGGCGAGCAATAACGCGTAGCCACACTCACCGCGACCGACGACACGGCCAGAAGAACGACGAGCGCGGAACAACTCCTTCGCCATCGGCTCTCAAGATTGGTCAGTCGCAACATTCAGATTTCCAAAACCACCTTCCTTCTACCATATAAAACTCGGCGACCGCAAACAAGTACCACACGGTGACGACGGTAACTCGAACGATACATTCAGCCGGAGACGATAAGTTGGATAGGCGTTTCCAGCTCATTGGTTGTACGAAACGGAGAGGGTTCACCTCGAAAAAAGAAGTCTGCTGCGCGCAATTTATCCATGTTCGCGGGTTCGACACCTTCAACAGTAATCCCGAGTGAACATTGCGTCCAACCTCTCACGCACCCCACTCTATTATTCGCCGCCCCTGGGCAGCCCTAGGTCCGCTGAAAATCATGACGTTAAGGTTTTATCGTCGTGAAAACTTTTAAGAAACTGCCTAAGCTTCCGAAAGATCACTGCGCAGAGGATCAACCCGGCACTCCGATCGTGTTCCCGCCCAACACGGATTCGGACCTGCGTTGAACTGCGCTTATCGATCCGTATTATTCCCCACCGGAGATCACCGGTGCACTGCCCGAGGTTAGCCCCCCCGGCCACCAGTTCCAATCGCCTGCAACGCGAAGCAGCGCAGGTCCAATCACTATGCGAACGAGGGTTGCGTCAATCAACACGGCTACCGCCAGAGTAAATCCAAGCATTTTAATCACGAGGAAGCCACCGAAGGTGAACGCTGCGAATACCACAATCATGATGGCAGCGGCGCTCGTAATCAGTCCTGCGGTTCTAGCCAGTCCTTCAGGGATCGCCTCTAGCTCACTCATCCCGCTCCTCCTCGATTCGAGGACTCGCGCGACCAAGAACACCTCGTAATCCATGCTCAGCCCGAAAACGATGGCAAAAGCAACGATAGGCACAATCGGAAATATGCCGCCCGTGCCCTCAGCAACTCCGAAGAGCCTACTTCCGTGTCCATCCTGGAACACTAGGACCAACGCTCCGAAGGAGGCGGCGACCGAGAGCAAGTTCAGAGCAATGGCCTTCACCGCGGCGAAAAGCGATCGGAAGCCGGCAACCAGTGCGATGAGCGTTCCCCCTACGACCAGCGCTATTACCGAGACGAACCGATCCCGCACGATCGTCTGATAATCGGCCGTGAGTGCCGGGATGCCTCCGATGCGCAGCCTGGCACCGGGTACTCCGCTGAGAGTTGCCCCTCCGGTTTTCCGCAATTCGCGCACCCAGTCGACCTGACCGTTCACGGAAACAGATGACGCGGGAAGCACTTCGATCAGCGCCGCCCGCCCGTCGCGGCTCAGGAACGTTCGACGCGTTTCCCGCGGAAGGTTGTCGAGGCCGGACCTGTCACTGTCCGCCATCGTTGTGAGGGAGATTACGCGCTGCGCACGAGGGTCACTCGCGAGCTGCTTGCTGAAATGATCAAGGGCGTTCCAGCCAGCCTCCGTTTGAGCAATGGATTCGGTTGGGAGTTCGAGAATTACGCGCAACGAGTACACCATCCCAGACCGATCCATTCGCTCGAGGGTGTGAAGCGCGCGCACCGATTCTGCCGCTGACGGCAGCCAATCTCCATTGGGTACGTCGGTATCGAGCCGCGCGGCCTGCGAGGCGAGCAGGAGTAATGGGACACCCGCCAGAAAGATAGCAGGCCAGGGATATGCTACGATTACCTTCCCCCATTGCCTCCAGCGGTTAGCCGTGCGGGCTGCGCGGTGCTCATCCCAACTTGCAATAAAGGCCAGCCGGCCGGAATTGATGCGCGGACCGAGGGCTCCCAGCAGTGCCGGAACGAGCGTATTCGCCAACAACACACTCATTCCTGCCACCAGCACTCCCGCCAACCCGATGGAACGAACCTCGCTGATGGGAACGGTCAACAGCGCTAGAAATCCGATGGCCACCGTCGAGGCCGAAATCAGGAGGGTACGACCGGCCTGCCGGGCTGCGATGAGAGCGGCTTTCACACCGTCGGACTCGACAGCGATCGCTTCCCGGAAGCGGCTGACCATTAGCAGCGCGTAATCGATTCCCAAGCCCAGCCCCAGCATTGTGGACAGATTCTGAACCAGAATCGACAAGTGCCAATGCAGGGCCAGAAATCCCGCGAGGGCCAGCGCGGTCCCGATGGCAAGCTGACCAACGGCTACTGGGATCAGGGCCGCCACAAAGCTGCCGAAAGCCAACAGCAGAAGTACGAGCGTTACCGGAATCGCGAGACTTTCAGCGTGTTGTACATCGTCGGCGCTAGCTTTCCGAATGTCGAAATTCAGGGGCGTCTCTCCCGTCAGTTCCAGCGTCACCCCCGGATAACGGCTCCGCAATTCGGCCTGAAGGGAGTTATCCACCTCGTGAAGCTTAGGGACAAGCGACTCCACGGGACCGTCGGTCGAGGCGAGCCCCACCAGAACAAAAGTTCCCCCTCCTTTGCCCAGAAAAATCGGGTCGCGAAAATCAACGTAGGAAATAACTCCGGACACGCCGGGTTCCTGTTTCAGTCTTTCGTCGATTGTTACTAACGCTCGCTCACCCTCCTCCGAGTCTGCCGGGGGAAGCCCCTGAATTACCAGCACCACGCGGTCCACAAATGGCGAATGAAACCGAATCGACAACTCCTGCGCGACCTTCGTCGCTTCGCTACCTTCGATGCGAGTTGCGGTCTCCAGATGGCGCTCGGCGTGAAAGGAAAATGGAAGGAGCACAAGAACGGCAGCCAGGACGACCCATGCCAGCCAGAAACGGCGCACATACGGGAGATTCATAATGTCACGCAAACTCCGGTAATGGCCTCATTCTTCCTCGTCTGGCTTCTCATAGTCGAAATCCTAGAGGATCGGCGGAAACATCGGCAACACGGAAGTCGCTCACTACCCAAAATCGTTACCGTTAACGAGCTTCTCATCCCGCACGGAGGCCAGTTCCGACTTTAGAATCGTCTCGCACGAGTTCGCGTCGCGGACGGCTTCGTATTAATCGTGTGGTTTCGTATTATTGTGTGGTAAGGATACACGGTTTTCCAGGAGGACCATTGCAACAACTCGCACTGCTCGGGCTGTTTGCCGCTCTTCAACTTGGTGCCGCAGACCCCCGCATCGGCTCTTGGACGCTCGTCTCTGCCCAGTCTAGCCTGAATCCCCCCAACAAACTCTCCATCTCCCGTGTCCACGATGACGTGCACATAGTGATTTCGGGCGAGACGCACATCGATTTTACGGCGAAGTTGAACGGCCGCGAAACATCCGTACCGGGCAATCCGGCATTTAATCAAATCGAGTTGCGCAGGATCGATAAGCATCAAGTCGAAATCAAAGAGAAGAAGGACGGAGCCCTGGTGGCGACGATTCTCGATAAGGTCTCGAGCAATGGCAGCGAGTTAACGAGCCGGACCTCCCAGAACGGCCGCGCTGCCCGGATCACCGTCTGGACGCGGAGCGGAGGAAAGAAAGCCATCAATGACCCATTCGCGGGTGAGTGGACTGAGGATCTCAGCAAAACTCGAGTGCGGCAGGGAATGTCTCTGAAGATCGAGCCAAACGGAAAGGATGGGGTTCGCTTCTCCGGTGACTTCAGCTACACTGCGCGCTTCGACGGCAAGGAATACGATCTGAAAGATTCCGGCAACGACACCGTGAGCCTCCAACTTGTCGATGCTCACACGGTCGATTCGATTTACCGGCGAGACGTTCAAGTCACGCAGAAGGATCGGTGGGTGGTTTCCGCCGACGGCGCAGAAATGACACTAACCACGGCTGGCACGTTGGAAACCGGTCAGCAGGTCAAAGAAACCATTGTATTTCGGAAACAGTAACTATGGCTGCGCAATGCCCGCTGCACCAGCGCGCAAGCCGCTCACCGGCAAGTTAGCCACGGCGTTGAACTCGCGCGTCGCAACCGAGATGATTCCCTTTCGTTGCATGAATCGCAGGATGCCATTGACTGTTTCTTCGAGAGACGGATCCGGCTTGCCCCAAGCGGAAGCATCCCGAGCCGCCTGATAGCAGGAACTATCGTAGCGTTTGAACTCCATCGCCGAGATGTTGTCCACAGATCCCACCAGAAAGTCCAGCAGAGGAAACAGCAGATCGTCTTTCCTGCATCTCCTGATCAGTTCCGGCACAAAGTCGGGAAGACTGAACACTTCAAATTGCCTCCCGGTCGCCTTTGTGATGAGTCGGGTAATATCCAGCATGTTCGCGTAATCGTCCCTCGTAACGTGATAATTCCTGTTCGCCGTGCCGGCAGTGGTGGCGATCGCAACGATATTGTTGGCCGTGATGTCCGCGGGAACGAAACTGACTTGGTTCAGAGCATCGACTCCGATGCCGTGATTCACCATGAAGGCCACTAAACGAACGGCGATGTCGAAGTTGTTGCCGCCACCCGTAATGGACGGACTCACCAGAGCGGGCCGGAAGATCCGCGTAGTAATCCCCCGGCGCCGCGCATCCATCACAACTTGCTCCGATACCCACTTGGATTGGCTGTATCCAAAATCCAGGAGCTCCATATTCTCGTTGAAGTCGGTCTCGTACAGAACCTTCTTCACTGCCCAGCCAAATATGAAGGTAGTTGAGACGTAATTAAAGCTCTTGGGCCGTCCTTCGAACGCCAGTCTCAAAACCTCATTCGTCCCCAGCACGTTCGCGTCACGCATCCGGTCGTAGTTGAGCAAGTAATTTACGGTTGCGCCATTATGGAACACCGTATCGATCTCATTCGCGAGGAAATCCCACGCCTTCCCCGTCAATGCCAGGCCCTTCTGGCCAAGATCTCCGCAAACGGGACTCACGCGGGTCTCGAACATCCGCATCAAGTCCGCCGGGCAAGGCCCCATCGATTCCATTGCCGCCCTCAGTCTTTGCTTCCCCTGATGCTCGTCGGTAGCCCTGACCAGGACGTGGATCTTCGCGTGCGTTTGTTCCAGCAGACTCTTCACCAGGAACGGTCCGATGAAGCCGGTACCGCCCGTAAGTAGAACATGATTTAGGATCGGTGTTTCCTGCAACAACGCAGGCGCCGAAGGCTCGAAGATGAGCTTCCGGTCATTCTTCATCATCAGCTCTTCTGTCGCTCGCTGCTCTTCACGAAACGCGGCCAAGGAATGCCGCAGGGGAACCAGCGCTTCTTCAGGAGCACGCTCCAACTGTTCGGCCAGTTGAAACAACTCGGCTACGCTCACCCGCTGAACCAGGCCGATATCCACTTGTCTCGCCAGCATCTCAGCGTCTTTATTCTTCAGGAGCTCCTTGATCTCGTGCATGAACACAACCAGATCCAGGGAATCCAGCCCGGCTTCGACAAGGTTGTACGATTCGGTGCCCGTCAGGTTGTAACGGGCCTTCAAGACGTCGAAGGGCGACTGGCCTGCAGAACCGGAAGTCGAGGACCCATCGTCCTTTTCCCGAGAAAACTCGGACAGAACGGTAAATTGACCCTGTAGCCACATGTGCTTGATTTTGTGGCGCATGATCTTGCCTGAGCTGGTTCTTGGTATGGCACGGGGAGCTATAAAAGAAATCAGCGCCACTTCCACATTGAGGTAGTTCCGGACGGCGGCCGCAATCTTCAGCGCGTCGGGGAGCGCTTTTGGATTTTTCACCTCGGCGACGATCGCCAGCGCCGGATCGCTGTCTTCGTTAATCTGGAACGCGGCAACGCAATTCGCTCGGACCAGCCCGGACGCTTTCTCCACTACTGCTTCAATATCCTGCGGGTAGTAGTTTTGCCCGCGGATAATGATCATGTCCTTGATACGGCCGCACACGAAGAGTTCGCCGCCGTGGAAGAAACCCATATCGCCCGTGCGAAGGTAGCCATCGTCATAGGGACTGTCATCCACCAGTCGGGCGTGAAACAGCTTCAGCGTCAGTTCCGGATTGTTCCAGAACCCCGGGCACTTACTCCCTCCAGCAATCCAGATCTCGCCGATGCGTCCCGGCTCCAGAGCAACGTGCTTCTCAGGGTCCACAATCTTTACGGTGAGGCCGGGCAGGGGAATTCCACAACTGACAATCTGAGTGGCCGCGCCGATTTCGGAAACCTCCGTCGTCATGCGCGCCTTCCCCATCGCGACTGCGTTCTTGTTGACGGAAATTATATTGCGGCCACGGAGCGAAACCGCCAAAGTATTCTCCGCCAGCCCGTACGCGACAAAAAAGCTTTCCGAGCGAAGTCCGTAGGGCTGAAAGGCCTGCAGAAACCGCGTATACGTGTCCGGCTTGACGGGTTCCGCGGCAACCATGAGCAACCGGAGCGAGCTGAGATCACAACTCTCCAAACTCTCTTTCGAGATTCGCCCGACGCGCAAGCAATAGTCATACGCGAAGTTGGGCGCCGCTGAGGCGCTGGCCCCATAGGTCCTAATCGCGTCGAACCACAGGGCTGGACGCTGAATGAAATCGGTGGGCGCGAATCCATATGTGGTGCCGCCTGTGAGCGCGGGATAGAGGTAGCACCCAATCAGCCCCATATCATGATACTGCGGCAGCCACGATACGACGACCGGCGCGTCATGGTCGATCACCAGCGGGCAGTTGTGCAGTATGTTTTCGTGCGTGACCATCACGCCTTTGGGATCTCGAGTCGATCCCGATGTGTACTGGAGAAACAAAATCTTCGAAGCGCCGTTGGACCCCCCATTGAAGGTCTCATCCGACACCTTATCGACAAAGTCTTCCGTGACCAGCCAACGGAGACCAGAAACGTAATCGACATCGACTCCGCATGACGAAACGCCGCTTCTGGCAAGATTTGTCTTCAGGGATCCGAGGTAGTCCTTGCTGGTTAAAATCCCGGCCGCCTGGCAATCCTTGGCGATGTGGACCATCTTGTATAGGGCGCTCTGGAAACCCCGTGAACTGGGAGGATAGACGGGCACCGGGATCAATCCAGCGCGCACGCAGCCAAAAAACGCGCAAATCATTTCGAGGCCCGGCGGGTAGGCCAGCAGAACACGGTCCTGCGACTTGAAACCGTGCTCCTTCCGCAAATGGCCGGCAATCACCTTCGTCCGGTGAAGAAACGACTCGTACGAGTAGTCTCCAATCGGATTGCCGTTAATGTCGATGTAGGAATAGAGAACTTTGTGCGGGTGCTGATCCCCAAGACTATCCAGTTTGCCTAAGATCGAAGCCATCATAAGTTCGGACCGGTCTCATGGCGGGGGCACCGCCATTCACTAACCTCCTGTTTTGAATGAGAATACTCTGTTACCAAAACAACACTCACGTTCCCGCACCGCACGGACCTACTTCGACTCAGAGGCACAACCCTGCCTAAGACCATGCTCTCCCGGTCCGATGAAGACGAGCCCCGCCTGGCTTTGAATCGCCCGGCTCAAAGCGTCTTGGTGCAATAACACTGAGCGGTCGATGGTAACAGAGATTTGCAAAAGCTGGTAAGAATTTCCACCTCTGTGCCTTCCGGGGAATGCGCCGTTACGCCAGGTCCCGGTAAACTGAAATTCCCTTGATCTCGTTTAAGGGTTCGAGCTAGCATTCACTTCTAACGTTAATTTCCTGACGCTTGCGCCGGAGGCGGTATCTGTGACACAAAAACGCTGCTGGCCCGGTCGACCTTCGGCAAACCGGGCCGGGGACGCGTCGGCCCTACCTCACAGGATTACGCCGGTGACGCTTGAGACGAGGCGGTTATTACCCTGAACCCGGAGATTGATGATCTTGTACCATCGGAGGCCGCGCTGCGGCACTCCTTTTCCGATCCCACGTTTGCGCCTTCATTCCCGAAAGTCTTGCGTCGCCGCCTGGACGATTTCTTTTCCCAGGGGGAGATTTCTCCCAAAGCCGACCGCACCATGTGGGTCAAGATCGCGGTGGGACTCGCGGTGCTGGCATTCAGCTGGATCGCTCTTTACGCGTTCAAGCCGGATTCCTGGAGGTTCGTCGGCCTCTACCTTTTGAACGCCATCGCCCAAACGTTCCTGTTGCTCAACATCGCACACGACAGCAACCACAACGCCATTTCGTCGGTGCGGTCTGTCAACAAAGCCCTGAACCACGTTTTCGATGTTTGTGGAATCAGCTCATACATGTGGCGGATCCTCCATCATCGAGGCCACCACTCCTGCATCAATCTTCACGGGGAAGACGATGCGCTTACCGGACGCGGCATCCTCCGCTTTACGCCTCACGAACCCCGGGCACCCCTGCAGCGGTTCCAGCACCTCTATGCGCTCTTCCTTTACGCGGTGTTTTCTCTCGACTATGTGTTCGTAAGGGACTTTGAATGCTTTTTCTTCCCGTCCCACGATTATCTGAAACAGATGAAGCACCCGATGCGTGAGTACGTCATCCTCTTTGCCGGAAAAGCTTTCTACCTCACCTACATGCTGATCTTGCCGATGGTGTTGCTGGGAAAATCGCCTTGGCTGGTCGGCTTGTCATTCTTGCTCGCCCATTTGATCATCGGTTTGAGCGTGGCTCTAGTATTCCAGACCACGCACGTGGTTGACGGCACTTACTTTCCTTTGAGCCGCGACGAGTTTGACAACGGGATCTATCACATCTTCGCCACAACGGCCGACTATGCGACCACGAAGCCGCTAGTCGGTTGGCTGGTAGGCGGGCTCAACCACCATATCGTCCATCATCTGTGCCCTTTTGTGTGCCACACTCACTATGGTGCGCTGACCAGAATTGTGAAGGAGACCGCCGAAGAGTACGGCATTCCCTATCGACAACATCCCACCATGAGCCGCGCCATCAAACATCATCTGCTACTTTTGAAGCAGTTGGGAAACGCGGATCAGCTATCAAGTAGCTGACATTTTATAGATGACCAGACTATCCATACAGGCAGACCACGGGTTTCTCGCAGTCGTCCACCCGCGCCTGGAAAGTGAGGCGTGATGTTGCCACACCGCGTACCCGCCGTCTCCCGGTCCCGTTCCTTCCTGGATTCGCGCGCGATGGCCCGCAATCCCGTACAGGTTCTCTCGAACTACACTGCGCTCCATGGCGACACCTTCCGGTTCTATTTTGGTGGGGTCAAGGAGGCCATTGTCACTACCAATCCCGTCGTCATTCAGCACGTGCTGAAGACCAATTCGGAGAACTATCACAAGTCCGAGATTCAAAAGAAACGAATGGGTCATTTCCTGGGCAAGGGTCTTCTCACCACTGAGGGCGAGGCTTGGCGCACGCAGCGGCGCCTCATCCAGTCAGGTTTTGAACGAAAACAGCTCGACGTTCTGTCCTCGATCATGCGGGACTCCCTCGCCGAGTCGCTGCGGGATTTCGACAGACAAGCCTGCATCGGCCCGGTCGACATCTACCCGCTCATGATGAAGATCACTTTCGCGATGGTAGGCCGATCTCTGTTTGGCGCCCGCTTGAAGGAGGAAGACATTGACCTGATCAGCCTGGCCATCTCGACGGTCCAGGAATTCATGGTTCGGCAAACCATTCAGCCGTACCTGAATCCCTGGTTTGCCGTGTCAGGCGAGTTGCGCAAGCATTGGGAAATGCGAAGCCGTGCCTTCGACGTTCTCCGCCAATACCTCCAGCGGCGGCGCAAGGAAGCTCCGGGCCACGATCTACTCCAGATTTTGATGGATGCTCGCTACAGCGACGGCCACGGCATGGACGACGAGTTGATCCTCAGCGAGAGCATGCAACTGCTGGTCGCCGGGCACGAAACCTCGTCGAATGCCTTATCGTGGCTCCTCTACCTGCTGAGTTCGCGTCCGGATTGCATCGAGAGGGTGCGGCAGGAGTTCGATTCTGTTCTCGGGGACAAGCCTCTGAACTACTCAGACGTTCCGAAGTTCGAGTTTACAACTCAAGTGATCCTGGAGGCGCTCCGCCTTTATCCCCCGTTTTGGATGGTTGATCGAATGGCTCTCGCCGACGACCGTGCAGGGGATGTCGTTATACCCCGAGGCTCGACGGTCGTTGTGTTCATTTACGGCGTGCACCATTCGCCGCAGTACTGGGAGAACCCTGAGAGTTTCGAACCGGAACGGTTCTCCAAATCGAACGAGAAACTTCACACGCCCTTTGCCCACTTGCCCTTTGGGGCCGGGCCGCGGGGCTGTATCGGCGGCAACTACGCCGTGCTGCAGATGCTCATGATTCTCGGCGTCCTGCTCAGAAAGTACGATTTCTCGCTGGTTCCGGGCCAGACCATCGAGCCGCGCCCGATGGTGATCCTGCGACCGGAGCACGGAATCCGCATGACCTTCACCGAAGCAATTCCGCGCGGCGTCGACCGACTGTCCGACTGTTCGGCTTGATCTTTTTACCCTAATCGAAACTCCTCGCGGTTAGATCAGCAGGTGCGCCGAGTAGACTCAGCCCGCGCTTCACACGTGATCGCAGCTGGGGACCCCCAGAGGAAACCCCGATCGCAACGAGGTTCACGAAACAGCTGGTGCCGGGAGGGGGAATCGAACCCCCACAGTCCTTTCGGACCTGCGGATTTTAAGTCCGCTGCGTCTGCCAATTTCGCCATCCCGGCTCGCGTTTATTCTAGCGTAGGGATGGCGCCCGCGATGGTCTCGTCCACCGAAATGCCGGCTGCACAGCTCTATGCGTGTGCCGCAGAAGCGCTCTGGGCAGAGGCGTTGGGCGCTCCGCGTTGCTTGTGCAACGCCTCGTGAAACTGTTCCGCCGTCAGCGATTCACCATAAAATAATTGCAACAGAGGATCCTCCGTTGCAGACGAGGACTCTCTGGGCGCCGGTTCCGTTTCCAGTCCATCCGGTTGCACCAGCAACTCGGGCAGCAGGCTGCGATTCTCGTTCAGCACTCCCAGAAACTTCTCGACCGCTGCCCGATGTTCCGGGGTGGTCTGCGTGAATTCCACGCCCATGCCTTTGTCCGGATGCATGATTCGCACGATGCCCTGCGCCCGCACTTCCACGTCGGCAGCCCGCATCGACAGAGTCACGCGACTCGACGCCGGGAACGGCGATGAGATATCGAGATAGCATCCACTCAGGCTCAAATCCGTTAGCTGGCAACGGATCGGCGGATCGTCCTGCTCGGCGTCGGGAGAATTCTGTTTCAGCCACTCCTGCAACTGTCGCGTGGCCTCTGGAGAAATTTGCTGAAAGCGCAGGCCAGCCTGCGCGCCCGTTCCTTCCCAGGCGAACTCGGCAGGGAGTTCCAGAGCCGTTTCCGTTCCCGGCAAGGTGAAGGCGATTTGCCACTTCCCCGTGGGACGCCGCCGGTTGGGCATACTAACGGCCATTCCCCCTTCGCTCAGATCGATGGTCGTCACCTTCACATTGCTGCCCACCCCGGTGCTTCGCAGCACGACCGGAATTTGAACTGCGACCCGCGCATTCCTGCGCCGCTCACTCTTCATCAGAGCCCGCGCCGCGCGGAAACTGGACTTGGCGCGTTCGCTTGACACCGGTTTGTACAGCACAAAGTGAGCTCCGATTTCGAAGACGGCCTTGAGGCCGATGAGCGGCTCGACGATCGCCACCGCCACCGCCTGCCTGTTGCATGGAGCGCTGCGTGCGCTCTTCAGCACATCCGTAGCTCCGTCGTCGATGATATCGACGATGATGGCTTCGAACCGGGAGCGGGTCAGCTTGCGCAACGCGCTGTCCGCGTCGGCGCACAATTCCACGTCGATCTCAAGGTCGCCCAGCACCCGCCGCAGTACGCGTACGATCTTCTCGTCCGCACACAGAACCAACGATTTCAGACCCATGGTCGCGCCCTATTCCCACCGAAACTCAGAGCTGCATCGAGGACGGTCCTCCCGCTAGTCCGGGACCGTACCTCTCTATGTGTCACTCTATGTCCATCGACGGCAAGGGGCAACGCTCTCCTGCACAGAGTGGTTACCAGCGTAATCTGCGGAACTCTTTCGTCCGTTGCGGACCAGCCGAGTCACGCCCTTATCCAGGCATGGGATACCGCAGCAGGGCTAGGTGGTGGAACACTGAGTGGTGGAACACTGAGAAGACGGGCGGATCGCGGTGCAAGTCTCTTATTTACACGAGCTTGAATTCGTTTCGCTCGAGTCGCGATTGGGTGATTTTCGTTGACTTTCGTTCGGAATCCAACGTAAGATGTTCAGTCTCCGATTAGCTTTGGGTGCGGATCAGTCTTAGGTCCTAGTTCTGTCTCGATTGAGCCTGCGTTTTTCGAGGCTCCCGCGAAGCTGAATCCTTAAGACGACTCGGAGAATCATATAGTTAGACGAGTTTTTGCAGTTTCATCCCCTTAGGTGGAAAGGCATTTTCCATGGCCAAACGACGCGGAAATCCAAACTGGGGTAAGCCCGAACCGATCGGGCCCATCACCCCAACCATCACCGAATTTGAACAAGTTGTGCGCGAATACAAGCTCTCTCCCGACCAGTATCTGCGGTCGACTCGTCTGCGCGAGTGGGCACGCCGCAACAAGAACTCCAAGTACATCCCTGAGCCCCTTCTGGAAGCTTGGGGCTTTGAGATCGAGTCCACGCTGTAACCACAGTGCTGGCAGCCTTTTGAGGGTCGTTCCTTAAAGATTAAGGAGCGACCCTTTGTCTTTGCTTCGCATGATATTTGCTCCGTCAGCAATTCTCTTTCCCGGGACTCGGACGGACGAGGGCGGCCGTCTCCACATGACATCTCACATTCCTCTCGCATTCTTCGTGATAATGTCTTGGCTCATCGATGCTTGACGTTCTCCATATTCCTCCCGCGGAGCTTTTCGCTTTGCTGGCCGCCATCGGCTTCGCTGCAGGGTTGAATCTATACGCAACGGTGGCCGTGCTCGGACTGCTGGCGCGCTTCGGACATCTCCCACTTCCTCCTGGGCTCGTGCTCCTCGCCAGCTGGCCGGTCATCATCGCCAGCACCGCGCTCTTCGTCATTGAATTCTTCGCCGACAAAATCCCAGCCTTTGACTTGGTCTGGAATGCGTTGCACACATTCATTCGCGTTCCTATTGCTGGACTGCTGGCGTACCGGGCAACGAGCCAGCTTTCTCCCGAGCACCAGCTACTCGCCACGCTGTTGGGCGCAACGGTCGCTCTGATCGCGCACGGAGGCAAGACTGCGGCGCGTGCCGCCGTGACGCCTTCTCCCGAACCGTTTTCGAATATCACCTTGAGCGTGGGAGAAGACGTGGTCGCGATCGGTTTGACGTGGTTGGCGACGCGCCATCCCTATGTGGCAGGAACGGTCGCGACCATCTTCGTCGTCATCATCGTGCTCTTGACGCGCTGGGTTCTCCGCGCCATGCGGGCCTTGTTCCACGGCGCAGAGCACGAACTCGTTGGCTAATTCCGGCAATTGATCGCACAACTTACGACCATCTGTCGCAGATTTTCTTGGCGCCTCGGCGAAAAACTTTTCTTCTCTGACTGAGCAGGTCGGAGGTCAAAGTCTGATCGTAAAATCCTGAAAGCTAATGACTTGCCCCGCAGATACCCGGGCAAAGACCATATCGAGATCAACATAACCTTCCAGCACAACTGTCAGTTTATCCACTTGTATTCGGTCGACTCGCAAGAATATTCTTCCCCTGCCTTTCAGCCCGAAACGGAGAAAACTCAGCCGTGTGAGCACGCAGGGAGAATTTGAAATGAAGTACCTGGTGCTCGTCGAGATTCTCCTGCTGGCCTCGGTCGTCGCCTCCGCACAAACTGACAGCGCTCGAATTTCGGGCAGGGTCACAGACCCGACCGACGCCGTGATCGCCGGTGCCGAGTGCACCATCACCAACCTTGAAACGAATATCTCGATCGTCAGCACCACCAATCAGGACGGAATCTACGTCATCCCCGATCTGCGGCCCGCCACCTACCGGCTGACTATTCAGAAGGAAGGATTCCGTACCGTTGTCCAGCCCAGTCTGCAGCTCTACGTGCAGGATGCGGTCAACGAGAATTTCAAACTGGCACTCGGTCCGGTGTCAGAAATTTCCACGGTGACCGCGCCCTTGTTGCAAATCGATTCTGCCGCGGTCAGTACCGTGGTGGACCAGCAGGTGGTAAGCAACATGCCTCTGAGTGGCCGCAGCTTTCAGTCGTTAATCGCGCTCACGCCCGGCGTAGTCTTCACCTCGCAAAATCTCGGAGAAGGCCAGTTCAGCGTAAATGGACAATTTACGGACACGAACTATTTCATGGTCGATGGGGTCAGTGCGAATTTCGCCGTTACCATCGTTGGCCTCGGTCAGACCATGGCGGGCGCGATCCCCGCGTTTACCGCTCAAGGAGGAACCAACGGACTAGTATCCGTCGATGCCATGCAGGAATTCCGCGTACAGACTTCATCCTATGCGGCGGAGTACGGACGCACTCCCGGGGCTCAGATCTCGATCGTTACCAAGTCTGGCACCAACCAGTTCCACGGCACCGTATTTGACTACTTGCGAAACGATATTTTCGATGCCCGCAACTATTTTGACGCGCCGCCGCTCCCTAAGCCGCCTCTGCGACAAAACGATTTCGGCGGAACTCTCGGCGGACCCATCCTCAAGGACAAGACTTTCTTCTTCCTTTCTTACGAAGGGCTGCGGTTGCGGCAGCCGCAGACGGCCTCGGGCATGTTCTACACGTCGTTCGCCCGAGCCGCGGTTGCGCCGGCTTACCAGCCGATTCTGAAGGCGCTACCCCTTCCGGATGCGAACGCACCGCTCATTGACCCGACGTGCGACAACATCACCAATCCATGCATGGCAAACCTCACCGTTGCCTACTCCAATCCTTCCTCTCTCGATGCAACCAGTATCCGGGTGGATCAAAACCTCAGCGGGAAGATCACACTATTTGCGCGTTACAACCACGCGCCATCGTATGACGCGGCGCGTTACTGGGAAGAATTAGCGTATAACCACGTGAATACAGACTCATTGACGGCTGGAACCACAGTCTCGCTCTCGCCCACCAAGGTGAACGACTTCCGCGCCAACTGGAGTCGCAACACCGGCAACTTCATTGTCGATCTGACCAGCTTCCATGGTGCGGTGGCGCCGCCCACCTCAGTTCTGTACCCGCCATCATCCTTCTACAACTTCAACAACGGCGAGGCGCTGATCTATTTTGGAAACCAGGAGGTGAGAGAAGGCACGCAGCGAGACAACGCGCAACGGCAGCTCAATTTTGTCGATACCCTCTCCTGGGCAGCCGGGGTGCATCAATTCAAGTTCGGTATCGACTATCGTCGGCTTAGCCCCACCGGTACGCAAGGTACAGGCTACGGCATTTTTCCGTCCGGATACGCAGAGTTGGTGGCCGGAACAATGGGTTCCATTCTCTTGGGTGCGAGCACTCCTTTTTCCGTCAATGCGAATAACTATTCGCTTTTTTCGCAGGATGCATGGAGAGCGACGCGACACCTGACCCTGACCTACGGGTTGCGATGGGAGATCAACACGCCACCAGTATCGGCGACCGCTGGGCAGCCGCTCTACGTAATGCAGGGAATCTTCGACTCGAACCCGGTCGCGGTGGTGCCGGGAGTATTCTGGCACACCAGATTCGATAATTTTGCTCCGCGGATTGGCGCCGCTTACCAGATCAATCCGAAGACGGTGCTGCGGGGAGGGTTTGGCCTCTTCTATGACCTGGGCTACGGGGACACCGGCTTCGCGGCCTTGGCGTTCCCGTATCTACGCTCCAGCTTTCCCTCCGTCCCTCCGGGACTGCCTTTCAATCTGGCCAATCCCATCTTTCAGCCTCCGCCGTTTTCAACCGCAATCACCAAGAGCGTTTTTTATCTGAACGCAGTCGATCCGAATTTGCGCGTCCCGTTCACGATGCAGTGGAATGCGGCCATTGAACGCGAACTGGGCGCGAAACAGACGCTGACAGCAACCTATCTGGGCTCTGACGGCAGGTGCCTGTTGCGGCAGGATGAAATCTATCCTCCGCTGATCCTGAGTTTGCACCTTCAGCCGGTGGATGCAACCCGGAACGCCGGATACTCGCATTACGAGGCATTCCAGCTACAGTTCCAGCGTCGTATGTCGCACGGCCTGCAGGCTCTCGTGTCCTACAACCTCGCGAAGTCGAGCGATCTCGGTTCTGCTGATTCGATCGGTCTACTCGCGAACAGCGTGAGCGCTATCGTGCTCCCACCGCTGACGCCCTCTGACTACGACATACGGCAGTCGTTCGCCGGGGCTGTCTCCTACCAAGTGCCTGCCCCTGCGAGGGGAGGCGTTGGCAGTGCGATTCTGAAGGGGTGGGCCGTGGACGGGTTAGTGCGTGTGATGACGGCCCCGCCGATCAATGTAACCGTGGGCGGAGTCTCGTCCGCGAATGGCTTTTATGACACTCAGGCCGAGATCGTGCCCGGTCAATCTTACTGGATCGCCGACGCGACGCAGCCGAGCGGCAGCGCGTTGAACCCAGCTGCTTTTACTGTGTCACCCGCAGGCCAGACGGGGAACTTTCCCAGAAACGGGCTGCGAAGCCCCTACTCAATCGACCAGACTGACCTTGCGCTGCGCCGCCGCTTTAACCTGACCGAGCGCGTCAAAATCGATGTCCGCGCGGAATATTTCAACGCGTTCAATCACCCCATGTTCGGACTTCCAGGATCGCAATGCAATCCGGATAGCGTCTGGAGCACCTCGGGTAGCACACCAGATCCAGCATTCGGCAAGGTCTGTCCCGGCACGTCCACCACGAACATCGAAGCAGGCGGCGGCAACCCCGGCGGAAGCGGACAGAGCCCACTCTACGCCCCCGGCGGCCCGCGCTCGGCACAGTTCACGGTGAAATTGCTGTTCTAGCCGCAGGCCCGGTTAAGCAGAGTGTGGCTGCTACCCGAGAGAGCGCCTTCTCCCTAACCCCAAATTCCTCAACCTACGCCTTTCCTCTCCACCCGGATGGATCATTTACCAAACCAGCCGTTGCACGCGCCGTGCAAGCGTCATTCCGCGGCTCCCAAAACGGACTGGTGCGATTCAAAACCGCAGCAGAACAAGACGCAAGATAGCGTCTTCGATTTTCCCCAAATAGCGAGATAACACTTCCCTAGTTCGTCGCACTCCCAACCGTAATTGTCACGAACGTCTTTCCTACATTGCCGCAATTATCCCAGGACTGCACTACCGTGTTGTAAGTTCCCGGCGAGAGCGTGATCGAAGTATTCAGACTGGAAGCATCCACCGTGTACACGCTCACACCCGGCGCACTATAAATCCTCATCGAGGCGACCCCTTTGGAACAATTGGGACTCGCTGCGGAAGCCACGAACTGTACTGGAGAACTTACTTGCGAGCCGTTTACCGGCGCGCTCACTGTGACGGCGGGAGCCGGGGTAAAGTCGTACACCTTGTTATTTCCGGTTCCTCCCGAAATCCTCCGATCTCCGGAGCCCCAGAACAGATTACCGCTCGCGATCGAAGGCCCATCGACGACCGAGCCACCGCTAGCGTAGCTCCACAGAATCTGCCCATTCGCGCTGTTGAGAGCGTACATGTGCCCGGATGCGTCGAACGATGCCGCGTAGACCACCCCATCGGCGACGCTGAGCGCGGCCTCATCCCATGCATTGGAGGTCGGATCCACGGTTTGCCAAAGAACCTTGCCGTTCGTGCCTCGAAGTGCGCTCCAGAATCCCGAAGTGATGGTTTGGCCGGAAATTAATTTGTATGGGACATTGCTCGAATTCGCGACCGCAACATAAATATTGGTTCCATCGCTCGCCGTGCCCCACTGAATTCCTCCCAGCGGTCCTCCGGGGCCGACCAACTTGTTCCACAGGATGGCGCCGGTGTCCGGATCCAAAGCCCAATAGACTCCGCTCTTCTGTCCGAATCCCACGATGTTTCCCACGAGATTCGGTCCGGATCCTCCAAGGTCATAGTCGGGGCCGGACGGATTGGGACATCCCGGTTGGGAATCTTTGCAGGCCAGGTTCCAGGCGTCGTACCCTTCGAAATGACGTCCCCACCTGATCACACCAGTGCTTAGATCGATGCCCAGAGCAGCATCAAAGTAGTCGTCATAGACGTCACAATTATTCTTTTTCGGATTCTGCAATCGGCAAGCCTCTACGCTGGCAGGCACGGTGTAGTTGTTCCCGGTGCCGACGTAAAGCAGGTTTCGCACGACGTCGACGGCCGGCGGCTGCCAGATCGGGCCCCCGCTGTAAGAACCGGGGTGGCCTTTATTATCGGGAATGGTGAAGGTTCGCCATAGAATTGCGCCCGTATCCGCATCCAGAGCAACGATGCTCCCCCGAAACGTGCAGCAAGCATAACTGCTATTCAGAATCAGGCCTTCTTCAATAGAAGAAACTCCCTGGTAAACGACGTTTCCCACCACCACCGGAGAACCCGTGATGACCGCTGCCGGATGCTGATCGATATTCGTAATCCACACCAAATTTCCCGTCTGCTGATCTACCGAGATCACGTTGGCGCCATTGTGCGGCGCGCCTCCTTCATAGTCGCCAATGATCAGCGCATTGTTATACAGTGCCGGGCTCACGCGGGCTACAGAGCCGGCGTATCCGTCATAGTCCGATATCTGGTGCGACCAGAGCTGCGCGCCTGTCGCCAGATCGATGGCGAACAAATTCCCGCTCCAGTCGGGGACGAATACAGCGGACGTTCCCACGGTTGGCGTGGCTGTTACGTCGTTTGCAGTCGTGAAAATCCACTTGGGAACCAAGTAACCGGCATTCGTCGTGGCCAGGTAGGTTTCGGAAGGCTGGCTGCGAAGGTTCGCCGCGCCGTCTCCGGCCAGGGGCCATTGCACCACTTGCGCATGAGTGCGAGCGGGACTTGCAAATGAGATTGTAAATACCGCTAGCAAAAGGCAGAAAGACGCGAGCCTGATCATGGCCAGACTTCCTCGCATAAAGATTGGCCTAGAGCAGATCGCGTATGAATAGGGCAAAGTGTGTAACAAGGCTGGTGAGAAGCCCCATAAGCGCTTACTTAAGGGTCGTGGTTAAACCGACTTGGCCATTCGGAAGCCAGTTTGTGCAATTGCGCCGTGACTGTTGAGCCTCCCCTCCTTTCGGCTCTTGCCGATGATTCAATTCGACCCGGCTGATTTGCGCGGATCCTCTTTGGCATCCACGTACGCGGTTGAAGATGGACCGAAACCTGTAATCTGAACCACAACCGGTTCGTCACCGGTTGCCGCGAAGTGATTTCGGGAAGGTGGTTCGGTGTAAAAACTGCCAGGAGGCAGGGCTTTCAGCTTCGCCTCATCAAACTTATCGCCGTACCCGATGTGCCACATGCCGGAGATTACTGTTGCAACCCTGTCATCGCGATGGGAGTGCGCGGCGATTTTGGTATGTGGCGGGACGCGAAGCATGATGGTGTATACGCCCGCTTGTTCTGGATTGCCTTTCAGAACAACAGTCTGAATCCCGCTCAGCCCCGAGCTTCCCGTACCCGGATTCCCCACTTGCGGAAACTTGTACTCCGAAGGAGTCAAGCGCTCTTCGTTTGAGTCGCCACTAGCAATGCCTGTACTATGCACAACCACCGGACCATCAAGAAATTTGCGAATCAGCGCCACCGTGTAGTCGGGTTTCTCCTCCATCAGCCAATGTCCTGAACCTGCGACTACTTCCTCTTGCACGTTGGTCGCTACATGGCGCATGATCACCGCTTGCAGTGGACCGAAGGATTTCTCTCCGCCAACCGCCATCACCGGCATCGTCAGCTTCGTTTGTTCGAAGACCCTGTTATCCTTCGCATCCTGCGAAAACGCTGTGAACTGCGCGAACCCTGCCCGCATTCCACCAGGCTGCGCATAAGTGGCGGCAAAGAAATTCCTGGTGTCTTCATCAGGCTTACCAGGATCGGCGGTGAAGTCGTTCCATATCCTGTCAAAATAGATTCGCTCCCGCCCTGCCACCAGCCGTTCCGCATCCGGTCCGTGAAAGTTGAAGTGCCAGACTCCGGGATTTTGGAGAATCTCGCTCCACGGATCGATCCCAGGAATGGGTGCGTCCATAACGACCAACCTCTCAACTTATCGGGGTAAATCGCGGCGTAGGCGTAGGCCACCATGTTGCCGATGTCGTGAGCGACAACAAACGTCTTGTCATATCCCAGCGAGGTCACGACGGCGCGCATATCTTTGGCCTGCGTCTTCTTGTCGTAGCCGCCGGCAGGCTTGGAGGATCTTCCGATGCCGCGGAGGTCCGGCACCACGACTGTGTGGTCCTTCATGAGGTCAGCAGCCAGAGGAGCTCCACGAATCGCTGTTCTCCGCATAGCCATGAATGAGCAGCACAACTGGGCCACTTCCTCCCCAACGCACAAAAATGTCTGCCCCTTCGGGGCTGTGGATCGTCTTTGCCTGAAAGCTGGACGGCAACGAAGGCTGAGCGTGGGTTGAAATCGCTCCCCAGGTGAGAAGCACCAGTGCAAGAAAGTGTCGAATCATGGATATCTCCCGCATTCGGCGACGATCGGTTTGTATTACGGTGAACGAGTGGAATTCCGGTGGTCCACGAATTGTAGACCACACGCTCCGTTACGCGGAGTATCGACTCAACCGAGCGCTACCGGAAGTCGGAAATTGGAGAAATTTCAACGTAACTTAGCGCTTATGGGGGGAAGCCCTCGGATTTCCACAGCCGGACGTGTGACGAACAACCTTTACTCAACATGCAGAAAGCTGCATACTCGATCCATGCTTTGGCGAAGTGACTTTCGATCAACGGTCCGAGAGACCGCTTTCATCGTTTGCGCTCGCACTAACTCCTTATTCCAGAATACTTTGCGTTTAACTCTTTCCATTGCAATATTTTACCCGCAGATCACGAGGTCGCTGCCAGACAACTATAATTAAATCAGTACTTTAGGTAGGAACCTTAAAAAAATTGAGGCCGGTTCCACCACTAAGTTCTCCATTGTTACAATCGCCTGACTATGAGCCCCCAGCACCCATTCACCGAAGTTCCAGAAGCGATTGAGGAAATCCGCGCTGGCCGCATGATCGTTGTCGTCGACGATGAAGACCGCGAGAACGAAGGCGACCTCACGCTCGCGGCCGAGAAGGTTACGCCCGAAGCCATCAACTTCATGGCCAAGTTCGGACGCGGTCTGGTTTGCCTGGCGATGACCGAAGAACGGCTCGAGCACCTGAACATCGGTCCCATGACGTCGGAGAATACCTCGCAGTTCGGGACCGCGTTTTGCGAGGCAATCGACGCGCGGACCGGTGTCACGACTGGCATTTCCGCGCACGACCGCGCACGTACGATTCAGGTCGCAATCGATCCCGCTACGAAGCCTTCGGATTTGGCTCGCCCCGGACACATGTTCCCTCTTCGCGCGCGCAAAGGCGGAGTGCTGGTGCGTGCGGGACAGACGGAAGCTTCGGTTGATCTGGCGCGGCTCGCCGGAATGGTTCCGGCGGGAATCATCTGCGAGATTATGAAGGACGATGGCAGCATGGCCCGCGTGCCCGACCTGATCGAGTTCTGCCGCGAACACAAGATGAAGATGCTCACCGTCGCCGAACTGATCCGCTACCGGATGGCGCACGAGCGCTATGTGCATCGCGTGGGCGAGGCGCTGGTCGATACGCGCTTCGGCGAGTTCCGCATGATCGCCTACGAGAGTGAAGTGGACGGTGGCGAGTCACACGTGGCGCTGATTCGCGGAGATGTCGAGCACAGCAAGACTCCCGTGCTGGTCCGCATGCATGCCCATTGCCTGATGGGCGACGTCTTTGGCGCCACCGGATGCGAATGTCACGCTACTCTGCAAGGCGCATTGCGCCGCATTTCCGAAGATGGATGCGGAGCCTTGATATACCTGCACCAAACGTCGCAGGGATTTTCGGTAGAGAAGGTTGGCGACCGGACCGCCCTCGGTTTCCACCGCGGGCAGAGGCTCCCAGCTTTGTACGACAACGAAAGACAGATACAGCGCGAAGTAGGTATCGGGGCGCAAATTCTGTCGGACCTGAACCTGCACCGGATCCGACTGCTGACGAATCGTCCGAAGAAAGTGGCTGCGCTCGAGGGATTCGGCATTGAGATCGTGGAGCAGGTTCCGGTGCAACTGCAGGAAGTAAAGGCCCGCTCATAGTTTGTCATCCTGAGCGCAGCGTTTCATCCCGAGCGCAGCGTTTGTCATCCCGAGCGTTGCGCTTGTCATCCCGAGCGTTGCGCTTGTCATCCCGAGCGTTGCGCTTGTCATCCCGAGCGTAGCGAGGGATCTGGGACGCTTCGCGGCAGGCATCTGCTTTCTTGTGGGAATTAGTGACATAGGTCCCTCGGCGGAAATTGCGCCGCCTCGGGATGACAAAGCTGTTGGAGAACGGGAACGACTTAGAAGGGTTTACGCACCACGACTTCGCTGTCGCGGATGAAGAACTGGGCCGAGCAGTGTTCCGAGCCGCAAATCACGGGCAGGAAGCCGTTGATTTGCTTGCGCGTGATTAGGCCCAGCATGCCGCACGATGGGCAGGACAATACCGCCCAATAGGGGTCTTCCTTTTCGCCGATTTCGCCGGCATTTTCCAGCACGAAGACGGTACCCGGTTGCATCTGTTCTGGTATCCACTCGTTCAGAAGGTCCAGTTCACCAACCATGTCTTCCTCCTGTGTTCGTAGTCCTGATTCGTGCTGCAAACCCTGCGCTAGCCTACGAAGCTTTTTTAGCACGCCTGCGGTAAGCAGGCGAAGTTACCGAAGTATTCGCCTTGCCGGAGACGACCCCTGCCCGCACCTGCCGGACCGCATCGCTCAGGCACACTCCCAGAATCGGCTGGTCCGAATTCTTGAGAATGTCAACGATCTGCCGCGCCGACGTCTCCAGATATAGATGCGTGCCGTCGGTGAGCAGGTGATAGTCGGAGCCGCGGCTCACGATTTCAGCCAGTCCCTTCCCGATTTCCTGTTCGAGGAAGCGCATGACCTTGCGCACGCCCTGCAACGAGAATCCCTTGCGGCGCAGTTCGCAGATCACGGCCACTTCCGTCAGATGATTCATCGAATAGAGGCGGCGATGGCCTTCGCGCTCGGGCTTGACAACGCCGCGCTCGTCCCACCACTGGAGCTGGCGAGGCGTGATTCCTGTTAAAGCAATCACCTCGTGCGATGTGAACCGATCCTGCATGGGCCCCCAAAAATGTTTGAAACAATCGTCGGGCAAAATGTTTCAGACATTGTAGGCATGAGGCCTGTGGATCAAGTTAAGAATCGGCGCGGGAGGGGTGACTAAGAGAGTTCCTGGGGCGCGGTGCTGCGTTTGTGGCTCCGCCGGCGAAGAGCTTTTGACCGCTGAGATCGCGGAGGAAGATCCGCAAAGATCGCGGAGAAAATCTTCTCTCGTCTAGCCGAGGATTGGGTCCCTGCCGCCGCCGACAAAGTGGACGATTTCGAGGCGATCGCCTTCGTTCAGCTGAGTTGCGGACCAACGGTCTCGGGGAACGATGTCGAGGTTTAGTTCTATCGCGACGCGGTCGGATTTCATACCGAGGATTTCCACCAGTGCCGCGAGCGTAAAGGGAGCGAGGGCATTGTCGAAGGCGCGTGGTTCGCCGTTGATTTGAAGTTTCATTCGGCCAGGAGACTCACTGATGGGGTTGTGCGTTACACGCGAGATCCCTCGCTCCGCGTGAAAAACGGCTCCGCTCGGGATGACGCCAATATCAGAACTTAAAACCTAGCTGGTCGTGTTACGCCGCCTTGACGACGTACCAGCTCGGCGAGCAATCCGTCTTCATTCTGCTGGCTCTTAATTATGCCTTGCGCAGCGCAAACTTCCGCGTAGCCGTTCTCCCCTCGAAGTTCGCTTGCACCAGCAGGGACGAATCGGGCAAATCGGCCTCTTCGACTTCAATCTTGATTTCGGCAGCGCCACCGGAATCGGCCACCGCCTGCGTATAGAACGGGGCCGCTCCCGGACGGGCGAAACGAAACGTAAGGCGCGCACCGGATGCCGCGGCCCCTCCTTCGGTGACGCGCAGTTGCAGAGTCAGGTTGCGGTCGGCATGAACCGATTCAGTGTTCAGCCACTGCAGCTCCAACTCCTTTACCGTAGCCAGGACTTCCGGTTCCGGATGGTCGAGAACATCGTCCAGCTTGCCTTCACGGATCGCGTCGAGCACTAAGCGATGCTGTTCGCGCAGGTACTGTTCTTTCTGAGAGTCGGCGACTTGCGCGTCGCTGCTCTTACTGCCATAGGAGGTGGCCTTTTTCCCGATGCAGCGACCGCGCACGAAGACCTGCGTCTGCAAAAGGAGTTCGCTTTCACGCGCTTCGCTTTGCACGTGGTAGATCGTGTCGCCGTGCTTCACGTCGGTGTTGAAGCCGAAAATCATAGGGATTCTTTCATTGAGAGATTGCGCGTTTGGGTCATTCTGAGATTGAAGAACTGTTGAAACCGCGGCGCACACGCACCGGATTTTCAATCCCTCAATGACTCACTCGCACGATCGCGCGATCCATGTTTGCCGCTCGCTTGACACTGTTCGTGTAAGCCCATAACCTAGAATGTTTAAGCAACACTTGGCGCGAATTATATATAGCTCGTCCTATGCCCGACAATTACTTCGCACGCTACCTCCCTTTTCTGATCCATATTCTTATGGCAAGCGGGGTTGCGGCTGCGATTGTCACCCTATCCTGGCTGATCGGTCAACGTAAACCCACCCGCGCCAAAATGTCCGCTTACGAATGCGGCATGACCCCCGTCGGGGACTCCCGGCAGCGCTTCTCGGTGAAATTCTACCTGGTGGCTATGCTGTTCATTCTGTTCGATGTTGAAGCGGTTTTCATCTATCCCTGGGCGGTCAGTCTGCGCCAACTCAAAGCGCAGCACGAAGGTCATTTCGGCCTCTGGGAGATGCTGATTTATATCGGAATTTTCCTGGTTGGCTTCTTCTATGTGTGGCAAAAGGGAGTGCTGGACTGGGGCGAGACCTCTGCGAAGCGGGGGAATTTTTGATGCCGCTGGCCCCCGCGATCACCGATCTGGAACAACTGAAGAACCATCCTGCAGTAGCTCGCCTGCTGGGGTGGAACGCCGAAGCCGTGACAGGCGTGAAGTTCGATCGCGACGAGATTACGATTTGTGTCGATCGGGCCTGCATTCGCGAGGCCTGCGTCGCACTGAAAGAAGATCCGGCGTGCCCGTTTAATTTCCTCTCGGACGTCACCTGTGTGGACTGGTATCCGGCGGAACCCCGGTTCGAGGTTGTTTATCACCTTCTGTCGATCCCGAATAAGGAGCGTATCCGGCTGAAGGTTCGCCTCGACAGCGCCAGTCCGGTGATCGAGTCGATTACCTCGGTATGGCCTGGGGCCAACTACTTTGAGCGGGAAGTATTCGATCTATTTGGGATTCGATTTACGGGGCACCCGTATCTACGTCGGATTTTGATGCCGGAAGACTGGGAAGGGCATCCGCTGCGCAAAGACTATCCGGTGGAGGGCTATCGCTGATCGCGAGATAAAGATGGCCCACCTGAATCCCACGCCCGTGCTGGAGCCCGGACAGGATCGAACGATGATCCTGAACATGGGCCCGCAACATCCGTCGACCCACGGCGTGTTGCGCGTTTTGCTCGAGATTGACGGCGAGACGATCGTGCGACTGATGCCCGACATCGGATTCCTGCACACCGGAATCGAGAAGACCTGCGAAGCCAAGTTCTACCAGCAGGTAGTCCCGCTGACCGATCGCATCGACTACCTCTGCCCCATGACTAACAACCTCTGCTACGTGCTGGCAGTGGAGAAGTTGTTGGGGCTGGAGATTCCGCCGAAGGCGCAGTGGCTGCGCGTGCTTCTGAACGAGTTAACCCGCATTAACTCCCACTTGGTTTGGCTGGGCACGCACGCCATGGACATTGGCGCGCTGACGGTCTTCTTATATTGCTTCCGCGAGCGCGAAGAAGTACTGCGCATGTTCGAGATGGTCAGCGGACAGCGCATGATGACCTCGTACTTTCGCGTGGGTGGAATTGCGTTAGAGCCGCCGCTGGGATTCTTTGACCGCGTGCGCGACTTCGCTGGATATTTTCCGGAGCGGATCGACCAATACGAAAATTTGCTGACTGGGAACCCGATCTGGATGATGCGGACCAAGGGCGTGGCCCGGATGACGGCGGAAGATGCGATTGCGCTGGGTGCCACTGGTCCGACCCTGCGTGGAAGCGGCGTCGATATCGACCTGCGGCGCGACATGCCGTATTCGAGTTACGAGAAGTTCCAGTTCAAAGTACCGGTATCACAGGAAGGCGACGTCTTTGCGCGGTACATGTGCCGCGTCCAGGAGTTGCGGGAATCAATCAACATCGTGCGGCAGGCGCTCGACGGCATGCCGGAAGGCCCGATCAAGGCCGATGCTCCGGGAATCGTGCTGCCCGACCGCGAGAAGATGAAGACGCAGATGGAATCGCTTATCTATCACTTCAAGATCATCACGGAAGGCTTTGCGGTTCCGGCGGGAGAGGTTTATCAGGCCGTCGAGTCGCCACGCGGCGAGATGGGCTACTACATCGTCAGCGACGGGACGGCCAAGCCGTATCGAGTGCACATGCGATCGGCGTGCTTCGCGAATCTGCAAACGCTGCCGAAGATGTGCGAGGGAAGGCTGCTGGCGGATGTGGTAGCGGCGATCGGCAGCATTGACATCGTGCTGGGAGAAATCGACCGGTAGGGTGTTGGGTCGTAGGTGCTGGGTGTTAGGTCATGGGTCTGAGGATTGAGAGCCACAAATTCTGAAGAGCTCGAAATGCCAGCCCAGCAAGGGCGGTATGTGAAAGTCCGGCACGGAAGTGCCGGGAAAACAGCCAATCGCAGAACGGGTCCCGGAGGGACGACACAAACAGCGCATGAAATTTTCTGACGAATTCGAAGCGCGTTTCGCCGATATGGTTCCCCATTATCCGACAAAGCGGTCGGCACTCGTCCCGACGCTGCTTTATGCCCAGGACGAAGTGGGTTACCTGTCGGATGAAGTCATCGCGGAGATCGCGTCGCGTCTCGACCTGACTGATCTCGAAGTGCGCAACGTGATCAGCTACTACTCGATGCTGACCACCAAGCCGCGCGGCAGGTTTAACGTGCAGGTCTGCACCAACATCAGTTGCATGGTCCGTGGCGGAGAAGAGATCCTGCATCACTGCGCGAAAAAACTCGGCGTCGGCCATAAGCAGACGACGCCCGACGGCCTGTTCACTCTGGAAGAAGTTGAGTGTATCGGCGCCTGCAGCTGGGCTCCGGCGGCGCAGGTAAACTACGATTTTCACGAGAACCTGACCACGGAAAAGATGGACCGGATTCTCGATGAGTATAAGAAGAAGGGAACGCAATAGGATTTAGCCATTGAGTGACTGAGTGATTGAGCGATTTTGGATCATCAATCGCACAATCACCGATCACTCAATCACTCAATTTTCATGGCTGATCTGGTCTCACATCCCGACGAGGTAAAGGTCGTCTCCCGCCGCTTTGGCCAGGGTGCGGCCAATATCGACCGCTATCTCGAACTGGACGGCTACAAGGCCGTGCAGAAGGCGCTCGCCATGGAACCGGACGCCATTATTAATGAGGTCAAGAATTCGGGCCTTCGCGGGCGCGGCGGCGCGGGATTCTCCACCGGGATGAAATGGTCGTTCGTTCCCAAGCAGTCGGCGAAACCCAAGTATGTTCTCTGCAACGGAGACGAGAGCGAGCCCGGCACCTGCAAAGATCGCCTGATTTTTGAGCACGACCCGCACTCGGTGATCGAAGGCGTCATGATCGGCGCGCTGGCTGTGGGCGCGAAGAGCGGGTACATCTACATTCGCGGGGAGTACCGGTATCTGCTGGAGATCATGCAGAAGGCGATCCGCGACGCCTACGCCAAGGGATTCATCGGCAAGAATATTTTCGGGAGCGGCCGCGATCTGGACATTTACTGGCATGGAGGCGCAGGAGCGTACGAAGTCGGCGAAGAGTCGGCGCTGATGGAATCGCTCGAAGGCAAGCGCGGCATCCCGCGCATTCGGCCTCCCTTCCCCGCTGTGGTGGGTCTTTGGGGCGGTCCCACGGTCATTAATAATGCGGAGACGCTGGCGAATGTGCCGCACATTATTCTTGGCGGCGCGGACTGGTACGCCAAGCTAGGCACTCCGAAAAACGGCGGCACGCGGCTATTCTGCCTGAGCGGAAATATCGCCAAGCCCGGCGTGTACGAACTGCCCATGGGTTACAACCTAAACAAGATGGTGTACGAGGTTGGTGGCGGCATTCCGAATGGACGCAAGTTGAAGGCGGTCGTGCCGGGCGGAGCGTCCTGCCCATGCCTCACTGCCCATGAGGTCGACGTCGCGATGGATTTCGATTCGGTCGCGAAGGCGGGGTCCATGCTGGGTTCGGGCGGCGTGGTGGTGATCGATGACGCGCAGTGCATCGTGAAATTCGCGCTGCGAACGATGAAGTTCTACCAGCATGAAAGTTGCGGATGGTGCATCCCCTGCCGCGAAGGTACCGACTGGCTGAAGAAGACGCTGATTCGGTTTCACAATGGCGGCGGCATGAAGAAAGACATCGACAACATGCAGTACCTGGCGGAAAACATGCTCGGACGCACATTCTGTCCTCTGGGCGATGCGGCCGCGATGCCGACGATCGGTTTCGTAAAAAAATTCCGCAAAGAGTTTGAAGATCATCTGGAAGGCCGGCCGTGTCCATACGAGAAAGAAGGCGTGGCGGAAGAGATGCCTGCGCTGGCGCACTGAGAGAATTGAGTCATTGGGAAATTTAGTAATTGAGTAATTTGAAGTGGCTGTATACATTCGCGGCCTGAACAACTGTGTAATCGCACGAAGGCTTTCGCACTGCGCGTGATTCGGCTATTTCGCTCGTTGCCGTACAAGACCGATACGCAGGTTCTCGGCGAGCAGTTATTGCGGTGCGGAACTTCGGTCGCAGCTAACTATCGTGCTGTCTGCCGGGCGCGTTCGAAGGCGGAGTTCATTGCAAGATTGGGAATTGTGGCGGAAGAGGCAGTCGAAGCGGTGCTTTGGCTGGAACTTCTGATCGAATCAGGAATATTGAAGTCAGAACTTACGGAAGGACTGCTCAAAGAGGCCCGCGACCCGGCGGCGATACTCACGGCCTCACAGCAGACGGCAAGAAGGACAGCGTGACAAGGTTTTAGATTACTTAATTACAAAATTACCCAATTACTCAATGGCAGACGTAAATCTCACTGTCGACGGCAAGAAGATCACGGCTCCCGCGGGCACACTTCTGATTGAAGCCTGCAAGAACGTGGGCATCGAAGTGCCTTCATTCTGCTACTACCCCAATCTCTCTCTGCAGGGCGCTTGCCGCATGTGCCTGGTGAAGGTCGAGAAGATGCCCAAGCTGCAAACTGCATGCACTACAGTAGTCAGCGAAGGCATGATCGTCGTCACCGAGAGCGACGAGATCAAACAGGCGCGCAAGTCGATGCTAGAGATGCTGCTCGGCAACCATCCGCTGGATTGTCCGGTTTGCGACGCGGGCGGCGAGTGCGAACTGCAGGACATGACGTTCAGCTACGGCGCTGCCGAATCGAAATTCATGGAGGCGAAGAACCACAAGGAGGAGCAGCAGTGGTCCCCGGTGGTGTTCTTCGACCGGCCGCGCTGCATTTTGTGCTACCGCTGCGTGCGCGTGTGCGGCGAAGGCATGGACGTTTGGGCGCTCGGCGTGCAGAACCGCGGCGTGAGTTCGCTGATCGCTCCCAATAAAGAAGATCATCTGGAGTGCGAAGAGTGCGGTATGTGCATCGACATCTGTCCGGTCGGCGCGCTCACCTCCGGTGCCTATCGCTACAAGACGCGTCCATGGGAAATGAAGCATGTGGGTACGGTGTGCACGCATTGCGGCGATGGTTGCAAAACGACCCTGGGCGTGCGGCGGTCGGACACGGGCATGGAGATTGTGCGTGGCGACAATCGCGACAAGAGCGGAACCAACGGCGACTTCCTTTGCATCAAGGGCCGGTACGCGTTTGATTTTGCCAACCACGAAGAGCGCCTGACACAGCCCCTGATTCGAAAGAACGGCAAGCTGACTCCGTCCACGTGGGAAGAAGCGTTTGAGTTAGTCGGAAAGAACTTCGCGGAAGTTCGCGACAAAGATGGCGGCGCGGCGATCGGCGTGATCGGTTCGACGCGCACTACCAACGAAGAAGCGTACCTGCTGTCGAAGTTCGCCCGCACGGTTTTGAACACCAACAATGTCGACCACCACCGCACAGCTGACTTTCCTGCCTTGGCTGCAGCGTTGCGCGGCAAGCCGGACGCGACCGCGAGTATGGCTGATGTCTTCACCGCTCCGGCGATTCTTCTGATTGGCAACGATCCGACCGAGCAGCATCCACTGCTGGCCTGGCAGATTCGCAATAACGTGCGACTGCACCGTGCCCGGCTCTATGTGGTGAATTCAGAATCGATCAAGTTGCGGCGGCAAGCCACGAGCTTCACCCAGATTCCAGCGGGCACCGAAGGCAAGGTAGCAAGCTTTTTGTCAGGCGACGACTCGGCTGGGGATGCTCTTACGAGCGATTCCGCTGGCAAAGAAGCCTGGCTTGCTCGGCGCGAGAAGCTGCGCAGTGAGCAGAATCTGGTTATCATTTTTGGCGCGGAGATTCGTGGCAACAATCTCGCAAATCTCGTCGCGTTTGGCTCTGGCATTGCCGGCGCGAAATTCGTTTGTCTCGCTGACTATTCGAACTCGCGCGGTGCTGCGGACATGGGACTGTATCCCGATCTGCTCCCGGGCTATCACCCCACTCCGGGAAGCAGCGAGTTTCATTGGGAGTGGGCTGTTCCGCAAACGGCCGGGCTCGACCTTAACGGGATGGTGGAGGCTGCCAAAAGCGGCAAGCTGAAGGCACTCTACGTGGTTGGATCAAACCCTATTGGTCGGTTGAACATTGATCCGTTTGCATTCTCGAAGAGTTTCGTTGTGGTGCAGGACATGTTCTTGACCGAGACCGCAGTTATCGCCGACGTTGTGCTCCCGGCAGCCAACGCCTACGAGAAGTCTGGCACCATGACCAACACCTGTGGCGACGTACAACTGGTGAAGAAGGCGGGCGAAGTCTCTGGGACGAAAGACGATTTCGAAATGATTGTCCGCATCGCTGATGCGATGGGCTTTGAGGTTCGCAAGTTGGTTCCATTCGGCGGTGGCACGCGGGTCGACATGGGACAGTCGCGCGGCGCGCAGTCTGGCGAAGCGGATCGTCACGCAGTGTGGCTCGAGATGCAAGGGCTGGAACCCAGGATGAGTCCGCTCGATCCGACGGCCATCCTCGACGAGATCCAGCGACTGGTTCCGGGCTATGACGTTTCGCGAGTGAATCTTCTGGCTGGTAATACCGAGCATACGTCGCTCGAGAAGAGCGGTCCGGGTGTGGGGCACAACCCGGAGATGATTTCTCCGGCCAACGACGGGCTGTTTACGTCGGGCACGCTCGGGCGTTATTCGCGCACATTGAAATCGGTGATGGAGAGTCACGAAGTGAAGCCCGCGGAAGTCGCGGCCGACTGAAGTCTAGCTGTGAGTTTTGAGCTGCGAGCGATAGCAGAAAACTGTTCGTTGTTGCTCGCAGCTCGTAGCTCATAACTCGCAGCTCCATAAGAGAGGAAGCAAGGCGTGGCGTTGCCTATCTGGCTATTCATACTGGTGTCGGTGATCAAGTCGGCGATCGTTCTGGGCGTACTGCTCACCGCCGTCGCGTACACCGTATGGCTCGAGCGCAAGGTGGTGGGCCACATGCAAAATCGCTGGGGACCAACACGCGTCGGCCCGTTTGGCCTGCTGCAGCCAGCCGCCGATGGCTTGAAATTCCTATTCAAGGAAGATCTGACGCCGCCGCATGTCTACAAGCCGCTGTTCCTGGCGGCGCCGTTGATCGCCGTGATCTTCGCGCTGACCTCGATCGCCGTCATTCCGTTCGGCAACTCGATCACGATTGGCGGCTACAGCATTCCCCTGCAGATCACCGACGTGAACACGGGCTTATTGCTGATTCTGGGAGTCACCTCGATCGGCGTGTACGGCGTCGCGCTCGCGGGATGGTCGTCGAACAACAAATACTCGCTGCTCGGCGGCCTGCGCGCCAGTGCACAGATGGTGAGTTACGAGATCGCTCTTGGCCTCTCCCTCGTCGGTGTGCTGATCATGTCGGGCAGCTTCAGCCTGCGCGAGATTGTGCACGCGCAGCAGGGACACTTTTGGCTATTCATTCCACGGTGGAATATTTTCCACGGGCAGTTCATCGGCTTCTTCTGTTACCTGATGGCCGCATACGCGGAGACCAACCGCATCCCGTTTGACCTGCCGGAAGCCGAGACTGAACTTGGTGGCCGGTTATCACACCGAATACAGCGCCATGAAGTTTGCCATGTTCTTCATGGCCGAGTACGCGAACATGATCACGGTGGCTTGCCTGGCGACGCTGTTGTTTTTCGGCGGATGGAACGGTCCGATTTTTGGGCCTCCGATCCTGCAGGCCGTTTTGCCCGTGTTCTGGTTCGGCGCAAAGATTTTCGCGATTTCTCTTTTTGTACATCTGGGTGCGCGGCACGCTGCCGCGCTTCCGTTATGACCAGTTGATGGCGTTTGGCTGGAAGTTTCTGCTGCCGCTGGCGCTGGTGAATCTGATCGCCACTGCGATTGCAGTGGCGTGGTGAGAAGACAGTACCCAGTACCCAGTACTCAGTTGGAGGAAACGCGCAGTTGAGTGCTGAGTTCAGGATTCCTGAGTACTGAGTACTGCGTACTGAGTACTTACTTCATGTTGAATGTCCACTTAATCCTGTTTCTGGCCTTCGGGGCCGTTGCGGTCGCAGGCGCGGTCAACCTGCTGGCGCAGACGCATCCCATTAACAGCGCGCTCTCTCTGATCGCGGTGATGGCTGCGCTCGCGGGCGAATACCTGCTGTTGGGCGCCGAGTTCGTTGCCGCCGTTCAGGTCATTGTCTACGCCGGCGCTGTCATGGTGCTGTTTGTCTTCGTCATCATGCTGCTGAACGCCGGGGTAGAGGAACACACTCAGGGTAGTCGCGTCGCTCTTTTGTTCGGCATCCCCGGCGTATTGCTGGGGACCATCTTGCTGGGATGGGTCGTCGTACGGCATTCGGGAACGGAGGCGGTCATGGTAGGAGTGTTGCCGGCCCAAACGAAAGGGTGGGGAGACCCGGCAACTCTGGGACAAATGCTGTTCCACGAGTTTCTGCTTCCGTTCGAAATTACTTCTGTCCTGATCCTGATTGCGATCATGGGCGCCGTGGTGCTGGCCGGCAAACCTCCGTCCGCACCCGCCGGGAAGGTGGATTGATGGTTCCTCTTTCTTATTACCTGCTACTCAGCGGAATCCTGTTCGCCTGCGGCGTGGCAGGATTCCTGATCAAGCGCAACATCATCACAATTTTCATGTCGATTGAGCTGATGCTGAATGGCGTGAATCTTTCGTTCGTTGCCTTTGCCGCGCACTGGCACGCGCTCGCCGGGCAGGTCTTCGTCTTCTTCGTCATGGTCGTAGCGGCTGCGGAAGCGGCTGTCGGACTGGCGATCATCATCGCCGTCTACCGCACGCGCGAGACCCTGAACGTGGACCAGGTGAACCTGCTCAAACTATGACTTCCTCTCTCAATCTCTGGCTGATCCCGGTGCTGCCGCTGGCGGGCGCCGCGATTAATGGGTTCCTTGGGAAGAAATCTTCACGGACCGCGGTCAGCACGGTCGGGCTCTTTTTCTCCGGCGCAGCCTTCGCCTGGGCTCTCACGGTTGTATTCCGAGTTTCGTCCGCCGATCTTCCCTATCTTGAATATCTAGCCCACTGGATCCGGTCCGGCAGCTTTAGTGCTGACTTCGCGCTGTATCTCGATCAACTCTCGCTGGTCATGCTGCTGGTCGTCACCGGAGTTGGTTTCCTGATCCACATCTACTCCGTCGGCTACATGTGGGACGACGCCAGCTACTACCGCTTCTTCAGCTACCTGAACCTGTTCATGTTTTTCATGCTGACGCTGGTGCTGGCCAACAACTACCTGCTGATGTTCATTGGCTGGGAGGGCGTGGGCCTGGCGTCGTATCTGCTGATCGGATTCTGGTTCACCAAAGATTCGGCGGCATCGGCGGGCAAGAAAGCATTCATCGTCAACCGCATTGGCGACTTCGGATTTCTGATCGGGCTCTTTCTGATTATTCAGCACTTTGGATCGCTGGACTTTACGAAGGTTTTTGCGCAGGTCCAGCCCATCGCCTCAGAGACTACTGGCGCTGGGCTTCTGACCGCCATCGGAATCTTGCTGATGGTCGGCGCGTGCGGCAAGTCGGCGCAGATCCCGCTTTACGTCTGGCTGCCCGACGCGATGGAAGGTCCCACGCCGGTTTCGGCGCTCATCCATGCCGCGACCATGGTGACCGCCGGCGTGTACATGGTCTCGCGCTCGCACGTGATTTTTGAGCGGGCGCCAATGGCCCTGATGGTCGTCGCGATCATCGGAACGCTCACTGCGCTGTTCGCCGCGACCATCGGCATCACCCAGACTGATATCAAGAAGGTGCTCGCCTACTCCACCGTTTCGCAGCTCGGCTACATGTTCATGGCGTGCGGCGTGGGAGCGTTCTCCGCCGGAATCTTCCACCTGATGACGCACGCCTTCTTCAAAGGCCTGCTCTTCCTGGCCGCGGGCTCGGTGATCCATGCGGTCGGCGGCGAGCAGGACATGCGCAAGATGGGCGGCCTGCGCACCTATATTCCGTGGACGTTTCGGACCATGGTCATTGCCACGCTGGCCATCGCCGGAATCCCGCCGTTCGCGGGCTTCTGGAGCAAGGACGAAATTCTCTGGCAAGCATTATTCCAGCCCGCACGGAAGCTGGGTGTTCTGGCTGATCGGCGTCATTACCGCCTTCATCACTTCGTTCTACATGTTCCGCTTGCTGTTCATGACATTTTTCGGCGACTATCACGGCGTCCAGGTGGATGACCACGGACGCGCGCACTCCGCCCACGGCCACGATGACCACGGCCACGGCGAGCCCCACGAGAGCCCGATGGTCATGCTGGTTCCGCTGATGATCCTGGCTTTGCTTTCGGTGGTCGGAGGGCTGGTTGGCATCGGCAACCGCTTCGACCATTTCCTGGAGCCGGTATTCGGTTCGGGCGCAGTCGCGGAAGCGGCCGGAGAAGCCGCCGAGCGGCTGCACGGAATATCTCCTGATGGGGGTTTCGGTGACTCGTCGCGTTTCTCGGGCCTTGTCCTCGCGTACGTTCCTTTATATCAGCAAGCCGTATCTCCCGCAGAAAATCGCCGACGGCTTGAACGGTTTCTACACGGCCGTCCTGAACAAGTATTACGTCGACGAACTCTACGCGAAGCTGTTCGTCAAGCCTCTGATCGATGGCTCGACCAGCATTCTGTGGCAGGGAGTCGACCGCAAGATCATCGACGATTCCGTGAACAACGCCGCCGATGGCGCGCGGCACGTTTCCGACGAAGTTCGGCACATGCAGTCCGGCAACCTGCGCTCTTACGCGGGCTGGATCGCAGCCGGTTCCGCGGTGGTGATTGCCTACATGATTTGGATGGGAGTGCGCTGAGGAATGACGACCGATAGCTGGAGCTCCTACATCCTGACGCTCGTGACCTTCGCTCCGCTGGTGGGCGCGCTGCTGCTGGTGATGTTTCCGCGCCGCGATCGCGATATCCGGATTTTCGCTCTGGTCTTTTCGCTGCTTACTTTTCTGCTGTCGCTGCATTTGCCGGTGCACTTCCATCGCGGCGCAAGACGGGATTCCAGTACGAAATCGATCGCCAGTGGATCTCCACTCCCAACATTCACTACCACATGGGCATGGACGGCATCTCCCTGTGGCTGGTGGTGCTGACCACGTTCCTCACGCCGCTGTGCGTGCTGATCTCGTGGAAGTCGGTGCACGACCGGGTGAAGGAATTTTTCATTCTTCTCCTGATCATGGAGACCGCGCTGATCGGCGTCTTCACTTCCCTCGATCTGTTCCTCTTCTATTTCTTCTGGGAGGCCACGCTGATTCCGATGGCCCTACTGATCGGCGTCTTCGGTCACGACCGCAAGGTGTATGCGGCGGTGAAGTTTTTCATGTACACCATGATCGCCTCGGTATTTATGCTGGCGGCGATTCTTTGGCTGTACGCCCATACGGGCAGCTTTGACTTCGTCACGATTCGCGATCTGATCGCGAGCGGCAAGGTTCCCACCTTCCCCGCCGCCGCGCAATGGCTGTTCCTCGGATTCTTCCTGGCATTTGCGGTGAAGGTTCCGCTGTTTCCTTTTCACACGTGGCTGCCCGACGCACACGTCGAAGCGCCGACAGCCGGATCCGTCCTGTTGGCCGGCGTGCTGCTGAAGATGGGCACCTACGGGATGCTTCGCTTCAATCTCGGACTGTTCCCCGAGCAAGCGCGGCACAATGCACCGTGGATTATGCCCCTGGCTCTGATCGGCATTATTTACGGCGCGCTCGTGGCTCATGGTGCAGCCCAACATGAAGAAACTGATCGCATACTCGTCGGTCAGCCATCTCGGATTTGTGGTGCTGGGAATTTTCAGTTTTACCCAGGCAGGATTGAACGGAGCGATGTTCGTCATGCTGGCGCACGGAATCTCCACTGGCGGTTTGTTCATGCTCGCGGGGATTCTGCATGAACGACGCCACACCTACGAGATCTCGGAGTTCGGCGGCCTTGCCTCTCCCATGCCTGTTTATGCAGCTTCCTATCTGTTCATCGTACTGGCGTCGGTCGGACTTCCCCTACTGAACGGATTCATCGGCGAGTTCCTGGTTTTGAGCGGTGCATTTCAGGCAAAGCCAATCTACGGAGTCCTCGCCGCGACTGGCGTGATCTGGAGCGCGGGATATCTGTTGTGGATGTACCAGCGAGTCTTCTACGGCAAAGTGACCCACCCGATCAACAATTCCATGGCCGACATGATCGGCTTCGAAAAGGCTGCGGTATGGCCCTGCGCCGTTGCGGCCCTGGTGATGGGCGTGGCGCCGATTGTGTGGCTGGGCGCGATTGATCCTGCGGTGCAGGCCGCGCTGACTCCGTTCACGCAAGTTGTCAGCAAGGTGGTGGGTCAATGACGACTCCCAGCCGCCTTGCTGCAGACGATTCCGCAGACGATTCCTGCAGAGTGTGGATTATGTTCGCATCCTTCCCGAGCTCATCCTGTCGGCATTCGGAATCGCGGTCATGTTGCTCGATCCGCTGGTCGGTGAGGAGAAGAGCCAGAAGCTGCTCGGTTTTATCGCCTTCGGAGGTACCGTCGCCGGGCTTCTATCTACGTGGTACATGGCGCAGTCTCCGGGCTTCGCTTTCTCGAACATGGTGAAGGTAGACGGCTTCAGCGTTTTCTTCCACTATCTGGTCATCGCCATCGGCGCGGTCGTCATTCTCAGTTCATACGAATACATGGCAGTGCAGCGGATTCGCGCCGGCGAATATTATGCGTTGATCCTTTTCGGCCTGGTGGGTATGACGTTAATGTCCTCGGCGGTCGAACTGGTTCTGATTTTCATCGCCCTCGAAATCTCGTCCATCTCTACGTACATTCTGACGGGATTTCGGCGCAACGAGGCGTCGAGCAGCGAATCGTCGCTGAAGTATTTCCTGCTGGGCTCATTCGCGACGGCGTTTTTCCTTTATGGCGTGGCCATGATGTTCGGCGCGACTGGATCCACCAATATCGCTCTTATCAGCGAAAGGTTACAGGCCGCCCCGGTTTCATTGTTGGTGTACGTCGCGATGGCGCTGATGTTCGTCGGCCTTGGATTTAAAGTCGCGGCTGCCCCCTTCCACATTTGGACTCCCGACGTCTACGAAGGCGCTCCCGCACCGATCGTCGGATTCATGTCGACCGCGCCGAAAGCCGCGGCATTTGCCGTACTCCTGCGAGTCGTGTTCACGATCAACGCGCCCGGACGTTTCTGGCTTCTCTGGGTGGCGGCTGCGTTGTCCATGACTTTGGGGAACCTCGGTGCCCTGGTCCAGACAAACATCAAGCGGTTGCTGGCCTATTCCTCGATCGCCCATGCCGGTTATATTCTGGTGGCTTTTGCAATCACCTCGTCGGACAATTCCATCGCTGGCATTTCCGCCGTAATGTTCTACACCGCGTCGTATGCCGCCATGAACGTGGGTGCGTTCGCCGTGGTGAGCCACTTCGCCAACGCTGGCGAACGGTATGTGACCCTGGAGGACTATGAGGGCCTTGGCCGCACGTCCCCGCTTCTGGCGGCCACACTCACCATCTTTCTTTTGTCGCTGATCGGCATTCCCATGACTGGCGGTTTCTTCGCCAAGTTTTATGTGTTCAACGCCGCGGTTCGGGCAAATCTGATCTGGCTCACCCTGATCGGCGTGGTTAACAGCGCGATTGGAGCTTACTACTACCTTCGCATCATGGTGGTCATGTACATGCGTGAGGCGCGGAAACCCGTCCCCGTTACTCAAGTTCCGTTTGGATTGGGCCTCGCGCTCGCGGTCAGTATTTTCGCAACGCTGTACCTAGGCATCCTTCCCAACAGGGTTCTGCAGTTTGCTCAGAAATCGGCCCAGGAATTACTGCTCCATCCGCCTTCCGCAACTCCAGCGACAGCCCAAACGCGGCCACCAGCGGCCATTTCGCTGCGTTGAGGGCCCCCACAGAAAATCTCGAAACGCGCATTGACAAGAGGCTCTGCCCACGTGCATCATGTGTAGCACCAAGTAAAAGCTTAGTCCTTCCCTCTCAAGGAAATGACAGCAACCTGAGGAGAGCATAATGTCGAACCTGATGCGTCGGCTTTGGTCGGAAGATGCGGGACAAGACATCGCCGAATATGCGGTGATGCTGGCAGTGATTCTTGTTCTGGTGGTGGGCACGGTTCGCTTGATCGGATCGAATGCCAACAATGCATTCTCCAGCGTAGCCAGCTCACTCCAGTAGGCGTTCTGCCTTTTTACCAGCCCGTTTCGTGCGACTTTGTAACTCGGATGTAGAATTTTATGACACGATTTACTCCAGGCACCGCGTTTACTGCTTACTTCCGCTTTACGGGAGCAGCGGCTGCGGAGCAGCTTGGAGTAAGGTTGAGCCCCTGAGGCCGAGACCAAACAAGCTTCCGCAAGCCGCGATCCAGAGATCGCGGCTTTTGTTTTATCGAAGTATTTCCAAGGAGACTGGCGATGATTGTCAATATGTCTGAGAAAGCCACCGAGCAGGAAATCAACCACGTCATTGAAAGGATCCGAGAGGCCGGGTACCAGCCGCATGTCACGCGCGGCACGGAGCGGACCATCGTCGCGGCGGTGGGCAGCGGCCGCCGCCACGAGATTGAAGCTCTGCAGGTCGCGCCTGGCGTCGACAACGTCGTCGCTATCGCCCAGCCTTTCAAACTGGTGAGCCGGCAGGTCAAGCCGGAACGCACCGTTGTAAAAATCAACGGCGTTGCGATTGGAGGCCCTGAAGTCGTCGTCATTGCGGGGCCCTGCTCGGTCGAGTCGCGTGCACAGTTGCTCGACACTGCCCATGCCGTAAAACGCGCGGGCGCTGCCATGCTGCGCGGCGGAGCCTATAAGCCGCGGACGTCCCCGTATGACTTTCAGGGCCTCGGTCTCGAGGCGCTGAAGATTCTCAGAGAGGCGCGCGAAGAAACAGGACTGCCGGTGGTCACGGAAGTGATGAGCACGGAGGATGTGGACGTGATCTGCGAGCATGTAGACATGTTGCAGGTCGGAGCGCGCAACATGCAGAATTTCGCTTTGCTGCGCCGTCTTGCAACCGTGAACAAGCCCATCCTGCTGAAGCGCGGCCCTTCGGCCACCGTGAAGGAGTGGCTGCTCGCCGCCGAATACTTGCTTTCTGGCGGAAATCAGCAGGTCGTGCTCTGTGAGCGCGGCATCAAGACCTTCGAAACCGAAATGCGCAACACGATCGACCTGGCCGCTGTCGCTTTGGCTCGCGATCTGTCTCACCTGCCGGTGATTGCGGATCCTTCGCACGGAACCGGCAAACAGAGCCTGATTGCGGCGGTGTCGCGGGCCGCCGTGGCCGTCGGGGCGGACGGTCTGATTATCGAAGTGCATCCTTGTCCTGAGCGTGCCCTCTCCGATGGTGCGCAGTCGCTCGATTTCGCGGGATTCGGCAAGGTCATGCGTGTGCTCGGCGAACCATTGCGACAGACTGCGAGCTTACCTGCGGCGGTGTCGGCGGTATCGTAAGAAAGAACTGCCGGTCGGGATTTCGGCCCATGATTGGTTCATTTGTGTCTGCCGGATCTCTGACGACATCTAAGGGTTGTGCTTGTCTCTGTCACACGCCTGCGAGTGCGATCGCTCCGATTTCTCCCGGCATTCTTGTGGAATACGTTTCTGAGCCAGCGTCAGGTGCGCCGGTCCCCCGGCTTTTCCGGCGGAGGATTGCTCGTCGACTCGCTGATGACGTTCTGGACTTTGACGACTTGGGAGAGCGAGCAGGCCATGCGAGGTTTTCGCGGCTCAGGGGCTCACGCTCGAGTGATGTCACGACTGGCGCATTGGTGCGATGAGGCGGCATACGCACACTGGATGCATTCGACAGACACCTTGCCGACGTGGGACGAGGCGTACGAACGGCTATTGGCTGAGGGTAAACTGTCGCGAGTGGAGCATCCCTCGCAAAGCCATTTGGACCGGCGTTTCGCCAAGCCGCGGTTAAGCCCGCTCATCGAGCAGGAATTGAAGAAACACGGCTGAACCCGAATTGACCTTCACTATTTCCCGCAAAAGACCCTCGGTGCGCGGCCGTTGTAGAAGGTTGCTTCAGCTGCATCGCGGGATCCCCGAACAAGATAAAAGTCCGGCGCACGTCAGGATCGGTGATTTGCGATTTCGCTTTGACGATCGCCGCGCCGAGGGTCATTCCCTTGGCAGTGAAAGCGTTCTGTACAACCAGAGCATCAAGGCTGGTTTCCGGAGGCGCCTGATTCAACCCGCTGGAAGCCAGCACGGCCACGGCGCCGCCGTTCGACGCCAGCAACAGGGTCACGCCCAGCGGCTGAGCATACACGTCCTGGAAGAATCCGTTCAGGCAGTCCATGATCAGGAAGACCGGAAGCTGCGATGCATTGGTCAGCGAACTGACGGAATCGGTGTCGAATATGTCGGACCCGGACCACTCCTCTTCCGAGCCGTGTCCGAGATAGTTGACCAGAACCTGACCAGAGTTGATGGCCGTGAGAATGTCGCCGTGAGCGGCGGTTGTGCCCACTACATCACTGAATACGTCGGTGATTTGCATGGTCGAGGGCAATTTCGCCTGGACGGTCTCGCTGTCTTGTGTGAAGTTTTCCGTATCGCTCTTATCGGCGACCATCAGGGCGCTCGCGGTCCATGGACCGTTCGTCGACACGCCTTCGTAGGTGACGATCTTTCCCACCACGGTGGTTGCTTCGTCCGTAGTGCCGACGGGCAACCGTCCGGTGGCGATCGTTGGCATCCCGGTGTTGTTGAAGTCAGAGAACCAGTCGTCCGAGGCGGTCATCATGCTGCTGGTAGGCTCGATGCGGGTTGGCACCAGATCGAGATTGCCAAAGCCCAGATAGTTCCTGGGATCGAGCGAGGCGCGCCCGTTCAGCAACAAGAACGTCGGAGGCTTCTTCCAATTTTGATTCGCGGCTTTGAGGAACTCCTTGATCGCAAACGGACTGCGCTCTCCGAAGTTGAATTCGTCGTACAAATCGGTAAGCGGCACGATGGCAGACGTTTTACCTTGCGCCTGGTGAGCTTGCACCAACGGCAAAAGCGCATTCGCGAATGCTGGATAGGTGACCATCGCAATGTCCGCGCCAGCCTGCGAGCTGTGCCAGTGCGAGGGATGGTTCGCCCACACACCGGAAGCGGCCGAGACTCGATCATTCGCGACCGCTAGCAGGATATGCCGGCGCGGAGTCGCCGGGTTGGTGGTCGTGAACGGCACCTGTACGGCAAGCGCATACTTGCCGTTTGTCGAAATCACTTGAGGCGTTAACTGAACAGGTCGAAGCGGGTCGGTGATGTCGAGCACAGCGGGCGCACTCGAGAAATCGCCGATCATGACTTCGTCGCCCGCACGCCCGGTAAACTTCAGTTCATCCGAGTCCGCCATAAACGAGTGGGGATACGTGATGCGAACAGAGACGACGAGGCTGGTATCGTATTCTCCGTTCTGCGCTGTAAGGGTGACGGTGTTGCTCCCGGGCTGCAGCACGCCGGGCGGAATGCTGACATCCAGGGCGCCTTGGTCCTGACCGGTAAACACAACATCACCCAGCGCAGTTCCATTCAGCGCCACCGAGACATCGTGCGGGAACGCAACGATTATTCCTTGTAGCACAACCTGAAGATGCGCCGCTTGGGTGGACGTTGTGCTGAGATGGGGCACGTCGAGCACCTGTTCTACCGGAGTCGGCGAGATCAGGGCGCCAAAGAAGTTCTCTCCGTTAGTGGTCAACAGTGCAGCAAAATAAATGGTGTGTTGCTGCAATTCGACCGCGGCGGTATACGATGCCGGCGGCTGGTTCGAACCGGACGAGGATGGCAGTTGCGGGATGCGCGAGCCGGGCCCGTCCCCGGCGACAAGCCAGTAGACTCGCGTGCCGGAGAAGACGCTGTTGATGCCCGTTCCGTAGAAATTGATAGCGGCCTGCGGCCCGAAGCCGCCTGGGCCTGCCGCAGCGCTAGTCACTTGTATTGGCTGTTCGACGGCCTCGGCATACAGATGCAACATCGCCGGATCCACGTTCGACTCGAGCCCGGCATTCGCCAGTTGCGGTTGCGTCACGTGATACCAGCCCTCGTGATTCACGTAAATCTTCACCGCCGGATGCGCCGCTAATTCAAACTGTTTCTGAATCTGGCTCTGTGTCGGCGTGGAAGCCAATGGCGCAGTCTCGACCACATGACTTGCCTGGCTTCCGGCCGTCGGCGGCACCGCCTGGTTCATCTGGCTCAGCATGTGCGTCTCAGACGCTGGAGTTTCAGAGTTTGACTGAATTCCCGGCGAGACGGAAACCGGCCCGTGCATGGTGCGCGTGCCGTTCACGTCGATGTCCTCCAGCCAGTACGAAGTTCCTGTAACTCCAGCAGAAGAATCAATCCACGCATAACTCCGGCCCGCTTGCTTGGGCAACGCGCCGCTCATGAGCAGAGCCGAACCGGCGATCACCGACGGATTCAGACGAACACGATTGCCGCTCAACTCGCGGTAAACATTGAATCCCAGGTTGTGGGACTCCCCGCCCGTCTTCCAGGTCAACACCACGCGATTCGCGCCATTCTTGTCAGTACTCGAATGTGCCGAGAAGGACTGCAGCGTAATCTTCGTGGGGGCCGTAACCGTCTCAATCCACGTCGAAGTGTTGTTTGCAGAATTCGGATCGGTCTGATCCGCAACAACCGTGGCAGTGTTGGAGTACGTGCCCGGGGTGTTCGGGATTGTCAGGATCGAAATCGTCGCAGTTCCCCCGCTCGCCATCGAACCCAGCAGGCAGGTCACAGTTCCACCTGCTTCCGAGCACGATCCCTGCGTGGTATTCGACGACAGATAAGTCATAACCGACGGCACCGCGTCCGCCACCGTCACGTTCGTTGCCGTCGCAGGACCATTGTTGGCCACCGCGAGTGTGTAAGTCAGAGGAGTTCCCTCGGTGACGGGATTGGGAGCTCCCGTCTTCACGATCGCCACGTCCGCGCTGTTCGCGTTCGCCACAAGCACGGTTGCGCTAGCCGCATTGGTGGTGATGCCGGGCACCATATTCGTGGTGTTGGCGGTAACCGTGTCAGTGATGCTCGTTCCCGAGGTTGTTCCCGAGTTCACCTGCAACACCAGGGCAAAGCTGGCGGTGCTATTGACCGCAAGACTGCCGCTAGCGGTGCACGTAATGGTGCCGGTGCCGCCCACCGGGGGCAGGGTTCCGCAAGTCCATCCCGTCGCCGGAGGAGTCATCGACTGAAAAGTCGTGTTCGGCGGCGTGGTCTCGGTAAACGTCATCCCGGCATTCGTCACCGCCGGACCATTATTCGTGACCGTCTGCGTATACGTGACATTACTTCCCGCCGCCACCGAACTGGACGACGGAGAATTCGTCGTGACCAGATCCGATTGGGTCGCCGTAGCCACCACGTCCGCAGCAGTCGCGCTGTTGTTGGTGAGATTCGGATCTGTCACCGCGGAACTGACGTTCACCGTTTCGTTGATAGCCGTTCCCGCAACGGTTCCAGCATTGACCGTCACCACGAATGTGATAGTCGCCGTACCCGGAGCGAAAGACGGATTCGTACAAGTGCGTGTCGCGAGTGTGCAAATCCATCCCGCCGGTCCGCCGATCGAAAATGCGGTGGTGTTCGCCGGGACTGCGTCGGTCAAAGTGACCGAGGTCGCTGTGCTCGGTCCGTTGTTGGTCACGACCTGGGTATAGGTAATGTTGTTGGTGGCCTGCACCGGAACCGGGCTGGCGGTGTTCGTAACGGATAGATCTGCGGAGCCTTGGGCCGGCACATTCACCGTGACACTGTTGTTGCCCGTATTCGGATCGCTGGTGGTGGAGGACACCGAATCGGTTTCGGCAATGACCGTTCCCTGGACCACGTTGCTGTTCACGGTCACCACGTAGGAAAACGAAGCCGTGGCATTGGCTGCCATGTTCGCCGTGTCTGTACAAGTGCGGGTGGCCAGCACGCACGTCCATCCCGCAGGTCCAGTCAGCGATACCGCCGTGGTGTTGGCGGGAAGCGTTTCGGTAAACACTGGCGCATTGGCAGTCGCCGGACCGTTGTTCGTTACGCTCTGCGTATAAGTAATGTTATTTCCGGCCGTCACCGGGCTTGGACTACCCGAATTCGTCACACTCAAATCGGCCTGTGTGCCGGTCGTCACTCCAATAATCACTGTCGCAGAGTTGTCCAGAGGATTTGTATCGCGTGTTGTAGTAGACGCGGTGTCGGTGTCGGTAATGGTTGTCCCGCCCGTCACCTTGTAGATCGCTGTGATCGTTCCGGTCGAACCGGGCGGCACACTTGGGTTGGTACAAGCCACCGGTGCTACGTTCAGACAGGTCCACGTTCCTCCGCCAGTGGTCACCGCGGAAACCGATACAAAAGTCGTATTTGTCGGAGTCGGCTCGGCGAAGGTTGCCGTGCTGCAATTACTGGGCCCGTGATTGTATACGGTCTGGGTGAAAGTGAGATTCGCCCCTACGGTGACCGGATTTGGGCTACCGCTGTTGGTCACCGTCAGATCGCACGCGATATTTACCGTGGTCACCACCGAAGTAGTGCTGGTGTTGACGGAGTTCGTCGCAGACAGCGAAGAAGCCGCTGTAATCGTTGTTGCCGTCACACTCGAGGGAACATTCACAACGACCACAATGTTGCCCGACGTTCCGTTCGCCAGGCTGGGATCGGTGCATACGACATTCCCCGTGGAACCGACCGCAGGCGCTGTGCACGTCCATCCTGCTGGAGCGATGACGGATTGGAAGGTAGTATTCGGGGGAGTCGCTTCAGTGAAATTCGCATTTGTGGCTGCGAGCGGGCCGTTGTTTGTGACCGTCTGCGTGTAGGTAATGTCATTCCCCGCGAGCACGGTACCGGGCGAGCCAGCGGTTGACAGGACGAGATCCGCCTGACCTGCCGTGGCAACGATGTCATTCGCGACCGCAGAGTTCGCGCCGTAGGACTGGTTGGTTGCGTTCACCGTGGCCGTATTGACGATTGCAGTTCCGCTGCCCGTTCCTGCATTCACGCTGTATTTGACGGTGAACGTTCCCGAAACCCCTGCTCCCACACTCGGGTTCGTACAGGGCGAGACCGGGAATCCCGTGCAAGTCCACCCAGCCGGAGCTGTGACGGAGGCGAACGTCATGTTTGCGGCCGGTGTAATCGTTTCGCTGACGGAGCCATTGGTGATGGCCGAGGTTCCGGTATTCGTCACCACCTGCGTGTAGATGATGGTGCCTCCGGCCGGCACCGGATTCGGCGACGCGACGTTACTCACGGAGAGGTTCGGCCCGGTCGCGCCGACAAGCGTGCTAACGGTAGCCGTGTTGTTCGAAGGATTGGGATCTGTCGCGGAGGATCCCGCCGACGCCGTTTCTGGGATGACGGTTCCGTTTGCCGTGCCGGTATTCACCCTTACGATCAAAGTGAACGAAGCCGAGGTCAATGCCGGCAGGTTGCTGTTGCTGCAGACCACAGTGCCGGTGCTCCCTGTTCCCGCATTTGGGCAACTCCAACCCGCAGGCGCGGTGATTGACACCAACGTCGTATTCGTGGGAATTGAAAGCACCGCGGTTGCGTTGTCGGCGGCGCTCGGTCCGTTGTTGGTGACCACCTGCGTGTAAGTGATGTTGGCTCCGGCCGCGACCGGGTTCGGCGTTCCGGCATCCGTCACGCTGAGATCAGCGCTCGAACCTACAATGGCCGTGTCAGTAGCAGCGTCGTTCAGCAGATTGGCCTCTCCGCCACCGCCGATCACCGCCGTATTCGTCACCGTCGCCGGAGCTGCCTGCGACACACTTGCATTTACTGTGATGGATGGATAACTGCTGCTCTTTGCTAGCGAGTCAGAACGCGTGCAGCTGAGGGTCTGCCCCGAAACCGAACACGTCCACCCCGTACCAGTCGCGCTCGTCGGAGTGAGACCTATTGGCAGCGTGTCGTTCATCGTAACCACGCCGCTCGTGGCACCGAGCAAGCTCACGTTTGATACTGGAATCGTGAAACTCGCGCTCGAGCCTCGCGTGAAGTTCCCGACATGGCTCTTGGTAAGCGTCAAGTCTGGAACGCAAACCGCTGACGACTGCATGCCGGTCACTTGCGAAAGTGTGGCATTGGTCGCGCTTGTCCCATTGGCGCCCGGCGTGGCGCCGTACGGCACTCCCGGGTTCTCAGTCAGGCCATTCGTACCGCCAGTGACACTAACGCTGGCAGGCGCACTGGAAACGAGCACAACACCGCCACCACCACCGCCGCCCGGACCATGCCGGTTCGCCAGAGTATATGGGTTGCCTTGCCATGCATTGCCGCCGCGTCCGCCATTCGCTTGCAGGGTCAGACCGCTCTCTCCGCCATTGGCTGCAAGCACGACAATGGTTCCACCTGCGCCGCCACCTCCGCCTGCATCATTGGCGGTTCCGTTGTAAGCGGCGGCTCCATTGGCGGTCAGAGTCGCGGTGCCGGTCAGACTGTCGGCGCGAATGAAGATGATTCCACCGCCCGCAGCTCCACCGCTGGCTTGATTGTCTCCGTCAGAGTTATTTCGAGTTCCGGCGCCCCCGCCACCGCCCATCGCAATGCGGTCAATCGTCGCGGGAAACGGAGATCCGGCTTCGCCACCCGTACTCAGGTTGCTGTTCCATGAGTCGCCCCCGAATCCGCCCATCCCGCCATTGCCCCCGCCGCCGCCACCCGCGTTATCGTCGTTCGCAGCCGGATCGGCGTCGGTGCCGCCGCCGCCCGCATTTCCCGGCGCGCCGCGCGCCATGCTGCCATCTGTACCGGCAGTGCCGCTCGGGTAGCCGGTAGTGGTTTGCAGGAAGGTCTGATTGAACTCGACCCACTCCGGCGTGCCGGCCACACCCTCGCCCTTGGGAGCATCAACACCGCCCTCGCCACCAGCGGCGCCGGTGTAGGTTGTCGGCGACGTCTGCCAGTAATCCGTATTCGCTCCGGCGCCACCGGTCAACTGCATGCCCGCGCCGCCGCGGAAACCTTGCCCGTCGACGATCACCGATCCGCCGCCCAGATTCAGTTGTCCGGCGATATCCAACGCGACAATCCCACCGGTGCTTCCGTTCCATGGAGTCGCAACGACCGCTCCCAATGTCGCCGACAAGTATTGCGGCACGATCACGACTTGATAAGTGCTCAATCCCTTCGAGGCCGAAGCCGCTGCCGCCGTATACCCGAAGACCAATCCGCTGCCGGGCCCGGCTCCCTTGATGGGCACCGATCCGCCGCCATTGATTGGCCCGGTCGCGGTTACGAACTCGTAGTTGCCAGCGTTATTGACGGTGGTGAAGCCGGTGCCCGTGCTCCCGTTTCCGTAAGCTACCGTATTGGAGGTGCTGATGCTGGCATCCTGCATCTGGATCACCAGCAGTTCAGTCCCGGCCGCGATCGTTCCCGCGGCCCCGGTGGATGTGCCCAGCGGAATTGACGTTGCACCTACCGCTACGCTCGCGGTCCCCGGAAAGTAAGTATTGATTGCACCAGTCAGTGTTCCACCAGCTGTGAGGGTTGCCCCCGAACAAACGACGCTCACCACTGGAGCAAGCGCGACGTATGTGTTGTTGCCGGTATTCGGATCCGGAGGTGTTCCTGAATCGGTTACTGTCGCTGAATTCGGATAAAACCCGGCAGTCGTTGTGGAAACCACTACTGCGACCGTAGCCGTAGCTCCGCTGGCAAAGCTAGTCGGAAGCGTGCACACAATGGTGGTTCCGGTTACGCAAGTGGTTCCCAGGCTGGGCGTCACCGATACGACGGACAATCCCGTAGCTGCATAGGTATCGGTCAGGACAACGTTATTCGCCGCTGACGGACCGTTATTGAAAACCGTGATGTTGTAGGTGGAATTCTGACCGAACGGCACGGCTGTGACACTGGTGGTGACTCCAATGTCCGCCGTGCTGGGATTGATTCCCACTCCTTCCAGCGACCAGTTGGAGGTTCCGCTGAACGTCTCCGAGTTGGGCACGCTCGGGGCGCCGGCGCGAGTCGTTGCGAAACCCCTGGCACCTGTGGTGTTGTTGTTCGCGCTGCGGCGAGTCCACTCGTTATTTTGCGTGCCCAGCCCAACGGTAACCGTCTGATCTCCGGTGACGGATAAGTTATCCATCACCATCCCATTGACGACGCCCGGAATGTCGAGCTGCGAATATGTCCCTGCTGCCCCATCCTGCGAAACGAACAGCCCGAGGGGCGCGGTCTGATCTGCGTCGGTAAAGGTGGTCGCACCCGCAACCACACCCACGGTCCCTCCCGCAGGCAGGTTCACCGTGACGACGATGTTGTACGGTCCTCCGTTGAGTGGCGCCACCAACGACCACATCTCCACCCGCTCCGTTCGGCCGGCATCGTTGTGCGCTCCCACTGGACTCAACGCCGTACCGTTGTACGTCACACCTGATACGGTAGCTCCAGGTACCGCGGTAATGTTCATCGACACGCCGACCAGCAACAGTCGGTTCGCGGTTGCAGTGGTGATGTGGGCAAAGGTGAGAGTGTGATTGCCGGCACCGGTCATGGTGACAGAAGCTGAAGTCGACGCATCGACCGCCACCTGTGCACGCACATTCGCAGAGCCCAGCAGGATAAGTAGCAGGCTCAATATCCCAAGCAGCGTGTGCGAGTTGTTGCGGGCCGGACCAGACGCGACCGTTTGCGGTGAGTTTGAACTTGAAGTTTCAAGGACTTTCGCCAGAATGTATTGCGCGCGCGCTGCGCTGCGCAGCGTCCATCCAGCAACGCCTCTGAAATTTGCCTGCACGACTCTTCGTCCCACGTATACTTCCTTGGCCTGAGCCAGGCCTAAAATCTCCGCTCCCATCAACGCTGGATCGTTTTCCTGTCCGCAATCGCCGCGAGTGATGAACTCATCCCGGACGTGATCCGCAACCACGATCCTGTGAAGCCGGAAGCCATTCTTAGATCTCGTTAAGACGATATCGTCCTTTCGTAATTTGCTCACGATTACGGGAGTAACATGGACAACCTCGCCGTCACGAATCACAGGCGACATGCTGGCGCCGCGCACCTGAAAACGCACAGCGAGCCCAAGCTCGAGCAATTCGCGGAGGACCTGTTCGAAGAGCTTCGAGTCGGCCCCGAGGCTAGTCATGGAAGTTTCAATCGTGGAAATTGGCGATCGTGTCTACGGCTCGCTGGTCAGGCTCAAAGGAATAGCGATAGCAAGGAACGGAGCCCACCAGTTCCTGCAGGAAGTCGAGGGCGGCATCGACGTACTCGTGCCGGTGAAACGGCACAAAACTACGCGCAAACAGCTCCGCCACCGCCTGGCTGGGAGACAGCCGGGTCAGCACATTCCCATACCCGTGCTCAAGAATGAATATCCGAGACAGCGGCGCACTATTAGGGGACGCAAACATCGCCTCCCCATGCCACGGCGTCCCATACATTCGCATCTTCCCTTTTGCTTTGTCATCCTGAGCGAAGTGGCCGATCGGCGAAGCCGGGCGGTCACGCAGTCGAAGAGCCTGCCCTGAGCTTGTCGAAGGGACCCCGTGTTTGCCGGCAGTCCCTGCGGCGTCGCAGGGCATTTCGGCCGAAGACGGTAGCTCATCCCGCCGCACAATAATCCGATCGTCACTCAAAACCTCAACATCCTCGCGGTCGGTCCACAACCGGGTCGTCGTACTCTTCCCCGCCCCCGAATGCCCGACGAACAAATTCCCGGTCCCGTCTGGGCGGACGATGCCGCAGCTGTGTAGTTCAATCGCATTCTCCTGCGTGAGGCGGTGCATGATCAGGAGTTCGTCAAGCGGATAACCCAGGGGGTCAGCGGCGTAACCACTGACTGCAAGCGAATCCTCACTCATTTGTAAGGTTGCGCGACGGAAACGCCTATCGACAAGGAGCCTTTTATAGGGGGGCTGGCCAAACAGGGGAGCATTGAAGTCAAACTGAAATCCAGTCTCGCCTTCGTAGAGCCGCCATGTGGTTCCCGAATCAAAGACTCGGCGTCCGGGCATTGGAGTGAGCTTGGCGATCCACTCAACTTGAATATTAATGTCGGAAATCACTGCCTCGGTGCGAAATGGTTCCAAGGGGGAAAGTAACCTAACGTCTGCGCTTCTGTCGCCGGCAATTTCGATAGACACTCCTCCAACGCAAAACCGACTGCTCTGCGAAGAACCCAATCCCGGAGACCACATCAACAACTGTTCAAATTCGCTTCTCATTCCCGCACAATCCCTGAAGTGAGTTCACCTACGAACCAACTGAACTGCATGTGAAGAATTGGCAGCCAATATTTACTCCACCACCCGTTGAGGTCTTGCAATGACCGAGCACAGCCTCTTCGGGTCGCAGGCTGATGGTTTGCAGTCGCGGAGGTTCGTAAGGCTTTCTACCCTCGGCCGGATTTGATTCGCAATTCATCCAACTCACCTCTATGTCGGTCGGTTCAATGCCCACCACAACTTCCACATTCCCCCGCTGCCACAGTCGAATTGTTCAGGATCGGCAATAGATGTTGGGGTCCAGCCCAACTCTCAACATCGATTTCCCTGTTCTGTATCCGCCGTGCCGACTCCAGCAAGGCCTGGTGTTCGCTACCGCCCGCGCAAAACGCACACTCGCCATGCTCCGGAATCTCCACTCCGATGGTCGCCGCACGAAGGTGCGCGACTTCGCAAAGAAACTCAACCGGGCTATCCCGATCGCCGTTTTCCATTTCTCCGTTCGCCGGGCACATGGCACACAGCGACTGAATCCGACACTGCACGCATTTCGTGATCCGCGCACGCTTTCGATTTCGCAATTGCAGCAGAGAGTTTTCCCAGACCTCCCGCAGACTAGCCTCACGGATGCCAAACGTCTCCTGCTGCGAAATCACACAGATGCCAACCTCTCCGTAGGCATTGACGGCAAACGAATTCATCCCGCCACCGCAGAAATACGTGGTGTCAATCTGCGCCAGATTCGCGGGCCTCTCTAGATCACGCTTGGCCAGCCTCCGGTACTCACTCATCCCTTTAGGAGCATTCATATCCAGCGCCACAACTTCTTCGGGAGTCAGCCGTACGGCCAGGGGACTTTGCGAGCAGTCGATCCGCGGATTGATCTGTCCATCCAACTTGAATTCCACGCCTAGCTCTTCTTCCGCGAACTGGCGCATCGCGACCACTTCATGCTTATTGATCGTGGTCGCGACCGTCTTCAACTTCAGAGGCAGTTCTCGCTCCTTCAGCAGCCTGATGCCGCGCAGGCACCGGTCATACGATCCTGGAATCGCCGTCAGCGCCTCATACGTCTCGCGCGTGCGCCCGTACAGCGTGATCTCAATCGCAAACGGCGGCCACTCCGCCAGGTAATCTGCAATCTGTTCGTTGATGATCGTGCCGTTGGTGAACAGCGTGATAAGAAATCCTTTTTTCTTCGCATACGTATAAATCTCGAGGAAGTCCTTGCGCGCGAAGATTTCGCCGCCAGTGTAGAGAATCCAGAAGCAGCCCATCTCGACCAACTCATCGAGTACGCGGAAGTGTTCTTCCTTCGTCAATTCCCGCTTCTTGGCTTCCATGTCGCCCATGGGCAGGTTGTTGTAGCAATGCAGGCACTCCAGAGGACAGCGCCGGGTCACTTCAATCGAAACCTGCAGCGGGACGCGTTCTCCGGCCTGGCGCTGGTGCAGATCCGCGCTAAATTCACCGTAACTTAACTGCTCCAAATCCCCCTCCAGTCTGAAAGCCGCGAGCGCGAGTTACGCTCCCTGGCTCCAGTCCAGCCCACGGTCATCCCTTGTCCCGCAGCCTTAGTCCCGCAGCTTGAGTCTCGCAGCTTCAGTCAGCCGCCATCGCTACCGACATTGGAGCTTCGACCAGACCCACCGACTTCATCTCATTCACGAAACTTGCGACATCCTGTTCGGCTTGCGCGGGATCCACTTCATAAGTCTGTGCAACCTCCGCCGCCAGTTGCGCTACCGTCCGCGGCGACTCCAGCATTCTCCAGATCAGCGAACCGGTGCCGTTGAAGCTGTAGATTGATGCCAGATCGCCCACCTTGGCGCGGATCGGGATGATCAGCGTTTCGCCCGCGACCACACGCGCGACGACCGACTGCGTTCGAACCAGAACGTCTTCTTTCGATATGGCTGCCACGGTGAAGTCTCCTATTCCGGTTTTCGTAAAAACAAATGCGCTTCGAAAGCTGGCGCGGTTTCGTCCCAATCTGAGATTACGGCAAAGCCACCCCCGTGAAACCATCGGACTTCGGGGTAGGTATTGAATTGGTTATCACCCCTCATGGTTCCCAACTGCACATAAAAACATGGGCTTACAGGCGATCTGTGATCCAGTTTGCCCCCGAACAAAACGGTTGCCGGGAGGCCAGCCGCCCGCTTTCTTCGGAGTGCGACTGTCAACCTTTCCAGTAGACAAACGAAACAAAACGCTATAAAAGGAAATGCAGCGCCGCGAAGCGTGGCCTACCCTGCGAATTCGCCGCGAGCGATTCCCGTGCTCAACGAAGAACGTCGTCGCGCCATCCTCGACCAGCTCACGCATCATGGCCGGGTTCTAGTCACGGAACTTGCCCGGCAGTTCGAAACTTCCCAGGTTACGATTCGGAAGGACCTGGAAATCCTGCACGCCCACGGCCTCGTCCACCGCACGCATGGAGGAGCTCTTCCCTCGCGCGAAGGCGCGCTGGAAGACCCGACGCTGCGGGAAAAAGAAAAGCTTCACCACCAGGAAAAACTGCGCATCGCGGAAAGCGCGGCGGAGAGAGTGAAAGAAGGCCAGGTGCTGATTCTCGACTCCGGCACCACGACCACCGCGATTGCGCGCGCGCTGCGCCATTTTCAGAACCTCACCATCATCACCAATGCCGTGAACATTGCCGCGGAACTGGCTGGAACAGCGGTCGAGGTGATCCTGACTGGCGGCACGCTGCGCAAGAATTCTTTTTCGCTGGTCGGTCCGATCGCCGAGGAAACGTTGCGCAAGCTCAGTGCCGACTTGCTATTTCTTGGGGTCGATGGATTCGATGTGCACTTCGGATTGAGTACGCCGAATCTGCTGGAAGCGAAAGTGAATCGCGTGATGGTGGAAATCGCGAAGAAAACCGTGGCAGTTTGCGATTCCAGCAAATTCGGCCGGCGCAGCTTGTCCTTGATCGTGCCGCCCTCAGCCCTGCAGGAAGTCATTACCGACCGCGGCGTTCCGAAATCCGATCAACGCGTGTTGAAGCAGGCCGGAATTGAAGTCACGCTGATTTGATGAAATCCATTTTGATCTGCGGTATGAAGTCGAAACAATAAAGATACAGTGTCATAGAAATTCATTGTCATCCTGAGCGGTGTGACTGCGCGGCAAAGCCGCACCGTCGCGTAGTCGAAGGATCCCTATAATCTCCTTACAGTCTGGAACCCCAGCAACCATGCCCCGTTTCGACGTCACCATCGCCGGCGAACTGAACCTGGATCTCATCCTCTACGGCCTGCCCGAGCAACTTCCACCCGAGCGCGAGTTGCTTGCCGATCGCATGATGCTCACACTTGGTTCCTCGTCGGCGATCGTGGGGCACAACCTGGCTGCACTCGGCAGCCGCGTGGGATTTCAATCCCGCGTCGGCGACGATCCGCTCGGACAAATCGCGCTCGATCGCCTCCAGCAGGGCGGCGTCGACATTTCCCAAGTACGGCGCATTCCCGGTTCAACCACGACCGGACTGACGGTCATCCTGCATCACGAAGCATGGCGCAACATTCTTACCTATGCGGGGACGATTGCGGAAACTTGCTGGGAAGATCTGGATCTCAATTACTTGGCCGACTCACGCCATTTTCACTTTTCTTCTTATTACTTGCAGCGCGCGCTGCGTCCGCGAGTTGGAGAATTGTTTCAACTGCTGAAAGCGAAGGGCCTCACGATTTCGCTCGATACCAACGACGATCCGGACGATCGCTGGGAAGGTGGCCTGCGTGAAGTCCTTCGCCACGTCGATGTCTTCCTGCCGAACGAGCGTGAGGCCTGCAAAGCAGCGGGCACGGACGACCTGGAGACCGCGATCCACAAGCTTTCTGCGCTGGTGCCCTTAGTGGTAGTCAAGTTGGGACGAAAGGGGGCAAGGGCTCAGCGGGGCGCCGAGCGATTTACCAGTCCTGCACGGGAAGTCGTCGCAGTGGATTCGGTCGGAGCCGGCGACAGTTTCGATGCCGGATTCCTTCACGAGTACGTCAAGGGATCTGATTTGCCGACGTGCCTTGGCAGCGGAAACCGGGCGGGAGCGCTCTCGACTACGCGTCCCGGAGGCACTGAAGCGTTCCGCGATGCCACACTCCGCGCAAGCTTCTTTCGCAAGCCGTAGTGGGCCGAGATAAGCTGGACGGCCAAGGCGGCCATTCCAGCGGGCAACATGCGCAGCTACTGCGGCCTCACTTCCAGCAGCAAGTGCTCTTTGAATTCCGTTTTCAGCTTAGGAGCTTTTCCCGCCTCTACCTGCACCGTCCCCATGTCTTTACCTTCTGCGTAATCCGCCACGTGGTAGTTGCCGGGCTTCAGACCGCGGAGCTCAACCTCGCCGGAGAAATCTTTCTCGCCCGTGAAAAACGCGTAGTACATCTTTCCGTCTTTCTCGATCGCATAGGCTTCGGGAACGTCATATCCATAGACATACAGATCGCGGAACTCGCCCTTCGAAAGCATCTTTTCGTTGTAGAGCGCGATCCATTTTTTCCAGTGCTCTTCCTTCTCGCTGGTCAGCGCCACCGGCTTGAACTTCGGCCCCGGATCGGGCCACACAAATTTTGTCCCGGGCACGCCGCCCGTTCCCAGCGTGGACGCAAAGTCGCTCCCGTGCTCGCTCCAGTTTCCATGCCCGAGCGGAGTCATGTCTGAAAGCTCCACATGATCCCCATAGACCGCAGCCTGAGGTCCAAGCAGGGCCTTATACATCTTGATGCGTCGCCGCACCTGCGTCGCACCCACCGGATCGGCCGTCACGGCTTGATCGATGAATGGCAGCCACGCCAGCGAGGGCGGCGTCCCGCACGGACACGCTTGCGTCACACTCTCCGGCTTGATCGACCGCGTCGTCTCGAAGATCGTTTTGTACACGTCCGCCATCGCGTTGACCGAGTCCTGCGGCGACTTGTGATGATGCGCAGGGTTGTAGCATTTCGGCACGCTGTAAATATTGTCAAGCTTCGATCCGTCGAATCCCCAGTCGCGAATAAATCTCTCTGTGAGTTGCTTGTAGTAACTCTGCACCTCCGGAACAGCCGGACACAGTGCAGCCAGATCACGCGTCATCCGCGCATGCTTTCCGTTCTTATCGAGAATCAGCCAGTCCGGATGTTCCTGCAGCACCTTGGCAACGACGTACTTGTGCGATTCCCATCGTCCCTGACCGTCTTCCACGCCCAGCGGAAGCCACCACAGTTGCGCGAGAATTCCCTGCTTATGAAAATCATCGACCATCCGTTTAATCGAATCGCCAGGAAACGTTTCCGTGCGCGGATTCCAGTCACCGTAGGTATCGAACCAGCGATCATCCAGCGTGGCCCACTTGATGCCCAGTTCTTTCAACTTCGGAACTGTTCCCAACATCTGCGCCGGCGTCACGTTGAATTCGTAGCCCCATCCGCACCAACTGACGTTATAGGCTTCGTTCGACGGCTTCGGAATTTCCCATCCTTCCTTCTGCAGCACGCTCGACCATAGCCGCAGCGGCTCGTAAAAATCTCCCGCGTACACGGCAACGAAGCTGCGTGGCGTGGCGTAACTCTCGCCCGGCTTCAGCGCCGTATTTACCGGAATCGTCATGCTCGCATTCACTCGCCCCTCCGCGTCCACGTCCACTGGGATCGACAACGTCCAAGGCAGGGTCTCCACATGCCCGATTGCCTCGCCCACCGACGCTGTCCAGAATGCCACAACCGGAATCCCGCCACCATAACCGCCTTTCACGGCCTCGCCCATCACGTTGGGCTGCGAAGAGGTTCGCGTCAGTTTCTGCACGTCATCCTTGCCCCAGTCGTAACTCGATCCTTGAAACGACCACATGTCATAGGGCTTGGCTGTGGCGTCCACCTGCGTCGCACTAAAGCGGTGCTGCTGCATCCATACCTGATCAATCTGGAAATCTGTCGTACCGACGTTTTTGTACACGGAACTAACCAGCGCGATGCCGGGAAAGTCGTCATGCACTTCGATCACCAGCATGCGCTCAATGTTCACTCCAGACGGAGCTAGCGGGCGCCCTGGAATCTCTAGCCGCTTTCCCCGGCCAAGTTTGCCGACGCTCTCTGAGACCGCCGCCCGAGAAAAATCCGGCACGAAATCGAATTCAGTTTTTCCCTGCACGATGGAGTCGCTCCCGCCGGCCGAACCCACAGGGGGCTCGTCGAGCGTCAAGCGTTTGCCATTTCTTATGAGGCTAGCCTGCAGGAAGCCGGAGGGAAGAATCTGAAACTCCGCGGCGCTGGTGGTGATTACCGCCGGACCTCCATTGCGCACCTCCATTCGGATGTCGGAAGGCCGGGACGGTGCCGGCTTCGGTTGCGCCGCAGGCTTCGAGCAACTGAGCGTCGAGCCGACAATTCCGGCCAAGATCGTTGCGCAGATAAGAGAAAAAAAACGAGAAAGGCCTGTCTGCTGCCTGTTGCGCATTGGTTCCCCTCGTAAGGTATCTGAACGAAAGAAAAAACAAGCTTTCGTAACTATAGCGCAACTCGAGGGTTTTCGCGCCAGATTCTGGCAGGCGGCTGAAAACCTCCGATTGGGTCAGGTTTTGGGAAGGGCACGACTTCAGTCGTGCCGCTAAGTCCTTCAACACCAATCGCGCTTCAGCCCCTGTGGGCTGCTTTCGGCATCAGCAGCGAGTTTTTTCAGCAACCTGCAAGTGCGTCAACGAATCTCGGCCAGAGAGTGTTCCAGAGCCCCGCGCTTCGGTGTGGGCATGGCGCCCACTTCGCTCGCCACCCAAGCTCCCACCAGGTTCGCCACTTCGTTCATCAGGTCGAGAGACGCGCCATGCAGGTATTCGTGCACCAGTCCAGCGGTAAAGGCATCTCCGGAGCCCACCGTGTCGGCCACGCGAACTCGAAACCCCGGATGCTCGCTGAACTCCTTACCCCGCGCCAGCAGACTTCCCCGGTCGCCGCGCGTGACACAAACCAGTTGTAGATCATATGTGCTGATCAAGCGTCGCGCCGATGACAGTTCATCCTTATGCGGAGATTTCTCCAGACTCATAATCTTGGGAAGTTCTTCGTCATTGAGCTTGACGATGTCGGCCAGCTTCATCGACTCGGCAAGAATCTCCTGCGCGTAATAGGACTGACGCAGGTTTACGTCGAAGACTTTCAGTGTGCTGCGCGGAGAGCTGCCGAGAAATTTTCGAATTGTCGCCTGGCTTGCTTCCGAGCGTTGCGCCAGCGACCCAAAGCAAACCGCATCGGTATTTTGCGCCAGGCTCTGCCAGTCAGAATTCCACTCCAGGGCATCCCATGCCACTGGATGCGCAATTTCAAATCGAGCGATGCCGTTGCCCTCAAGATTCACTTTCACCGTTCCGGTTGGATGGTCCCGATCGGTCTGTACGTGATCGATGTTGAGCCCGAGCTCCTCCATGCGGCGTAGCGCTTCCAGTCCGCGTGAATCCTCACCGACGCGACTGGCCACAATCCCCTGGTCACCCATCAACGTCGTGATGTAGGCAAAGTTGGCGGGAGCCCCGCCGAGACACGTCCGCTCCGGTAACAGATCCCACAACACTTCACCCAACCCTACGACCTTCTTTTTCATGATCGATTCACCGGCATCGATTCGGGCTCTGTGATATCAGCGCAGATAAAAAGAGGGACTCCCGAAGGAATCCCTCTGTGAGTTACTCCGTGGTGCTTCTAGAATATAACCTTCAACGCGAATTCCAGCTGACGCATACCAGTTGTCGATCCCGGCGAAGAGTCGGCTTCGATGTCCGTGATATTTCCGGCTCCGGCGCAGTCGATACAATTTCCCGTACCGGTCTGATTCGCGTTAAAACCCAGGACCGGATGATTGAACAGGTTGAACGCATCCATGCGGAACTGCGCTTTCACCCGCTCGGTGATCGAGAAGTTCTTCATGACCGCAGCGTCAGCCCAGAAACCTTGCGGACCGTGAAAGGGGTCAAAGCCGATGTTGCCGAGCTGCCCGCAGGCGGGCATGGCAAACCCCTGCCCGGTGGGCCGGGCGAGAGTGCAGGTATCTACTCCAGGCGCGAGCCCGGGCCCCGTGGGGTAGGCGAGTGTAGGTATCGGAGTGAAGAAGGATACCTGGTGCGTGAGGGGGTTAAACGATCCGGTGCCCAGGTGGAACGATCCATTCGCAGTGGGACGGCACAAATTGACGTCGTTGACCTGACCACAATTTGAGAAGGTGGGTGTCCACGGCAAGCCGCTGCTCCAGTTCGTCGTGCCAGTGATCTGCCAGCCGCCGATCGCCAGATCTTCGGCCCGGCCCGCGTTGCCCGCAAACGTCTTGCCTTTACCGAAGGGCAATTCGTACACCAGGTTCGTTACCCAGACGTGATTGCGAACCTGATCGTCGGGCCCGTAGGAATATATCTTGTTGTTGGGATAGTAGGTGCTGTCATACTTGTTCGCGTGGGCGAACGTGTAATGGGACAACAACTGCAGTCCCTGCGAGAAACGTTTGTCTACCTTTATCTGGAGGGCATTGTAGATGCTGCTCGCGTCGTTGCCATGGTAGTTGCCCTCGTCCGTGGAACAGCACATCAGTACCCCGGTGGTGCTGCTTGGGTCTGGATATGTCGGATAACTGAAATTGTTATAGAACGGCCGACGTTGTACCTGCTGAACAGTCGGTGTGAAACCGGGGGCCACACACCCCGTGTTGACAGCACCGTTGCAATTGGTCGCGTTAAAGGCGACGGTAGCCGTGCCCCCTCCAATATTGGGCTGATTGACATTGTAGGTGTCACTGTCGCCGGCAAAAATGTGGGTTCCTTTGTTGCCAATGTAAGCCACTTCGATTGATGTGGTGTTGGTCAGTTGCCGCTGTACGGTCGCATTCCATGCGTCCAAGGTTGGCAGGCGCACGAAAGTGGGCCGGATGTGTGATTGCGAACAACTCTGTACCTGGGTTACCCCGCCAATGACGACGGACGACGCCTGATAACAAGCCGGGCCGTTTACAGGAAGCAACCCATTCGACGGAATCGCCGGGAAAGTAAATATGGGAGGTCCCTGATCCAATTTAAATGCTGGAAATACTTGGCCGTTGAGGCTCTGCACGCTTTGGTCGGCTAACACCGGCAGAGTTTGGGTTACGGCGTGACCGAAGTTGGAACCAAACACGCCCATATCGAAGCTGCGGCCATAGCCCAAGCGCACTACAGTCTTGGCGTCTAGTTGGTAAGCAGCTCCAAGACGCGGAGCAAAGTAATCCCATTTGTTGTTGATGTTGCCGTTCAATCCGATGCCGCCCTCGCCGGCGACTCGAATAACGCCCTGATCAAGGTTGGCAAACCCACCGTTGTCCTTACCGTTGACGTATTCTGGGAAGTAGACCTCCCACCGCAGGCCATAGTTCAACGTCAGCTTTGGCGTAGCGCGCCAGGTATCTTGCGCATACCAGAACATGCGGTACTGTCGTTCCGCAGCGTCCAAGCTGGGGCTGATGTAACGGCTCAGATTGGTGGCGTCGCCAAGCAGGAAGGTGGCGAAGTCAAGTCCGCCAGTACCTGCGTCGGATGTGGCACCATGATTGAAAGCATAGACACCCGCGCGGTTGGAGTCACTGGGCACACGCAGATTCCGGGCGTAGCGGACGTCGCCTCCAAATTTGAACTGGTGGTTGCCGTGCATTTTCGTGATATTTCCGACCCACTGGAACTGGCGCTCGCGCTCGATCAGCGGGCAGTTGCAGCGCGCAACCCCCAAGCCGTCGCCAAAGTTGGTACCGGTGCCGTCCAGATCAAATTCGCCGAGGCCGGAGGTTTCTGCAGCTTGGGAAGGAATATTGGCGTTGGGAATACCGAAGTTTGTCATTGCCGGCACGCCGGCGTCCGGTTTCTGCGTAAGCGGGTTGTACTGGAAGTAACCGAAGCGAAAATCGCCAAGCAAAGTGGAGCTGAACGTCTTGGTCACGCCGGTCGCCAAGCTGTAGTTGTGAACGTCCGAACTTCCCGATAGACCACCCGGACCATCTCCCACTCCGCCGACCGCGCCCAAGCCTGGTGTGCCTGACAGACTGAAATAGTCGAGGCTAAAGCGACCGAAGATTTGTATGGTCGGCTTGGCATTGAAATCGATTCGAGTATCGAAGCTGTTCTGGTTGTATGGACCGGCACCCGAGCCCACAAAGTTGTTGAGGCAGCCCGTTGCTCCAGGAGCAGCGCAGGTACCCGAGCTGGTCGGACTGGGGAAGGCCGCCAGAATCTTGAGCGCGGCGGGCGACATAGCACTCACCGGAATCAGGTATTGGTTCGGAACCGACCTTCCGCCGACGGTGGTGGACCCGGTGCAAGCCGAGGAGAGGATGCTTCCCAACGGTCCGCAGAAGGCCAAACGGTTCCCACCGGACGTAGTCTGGTTTGGCGTGGAGGGGTCGTAGAGGTTGGTTCCCCCTCCGTGATTCGCAATTTGAGCCGCGTAGTCACTGAAGTCGCAATAGGTGCCGCCAGCCACGCAAGTGCTCTTCAAAGCACCGGTCGGAATCGTGAACTGATTGGTGATACCGCTTTTCTGGCGTTGCGCTTGGTAATCGGCAAAGAAGAACAACTTATTCTTAATGATCGGGCCGCCGATCGTTGCGGCGAATTCTTGCCAACGAGACGAAGGGATATATCTGCCCGTTACCGGGTTGGGCGCATACTGCGTAAACGGATCGCGCGCGGCCAAAGCATCTGTACGCCGGAACCAGACGCCGGTGCCGTGGAAATCGTTACTGCCGGACTTGGTTTGTACTGTCACCACACCAGCGACCGCTTTGCCGAATTCAGCATCGTAGTTGCCCAGCGTAATCTTGCTCTCCTGGATCGCATCCAGGTTCGGATTGACCACGATGATCCCGAGAATAGGATCTTGGTTATCCGTGCCATCGAGTTCGAAGGCCGTACCACTGAAATGCTGACCGTTGACAAAAATCTGCTGGCCGCCCTGCGGGTTCTCCGTCGCGGCGTGACTCCAGCCCACCAGTTTCTGCGTGCCGGGCGACAGGAGTTCAAATGTCGTGAAGTTGCGGTTCAGCACGGGCAGATCCTCGACGTACTTCGTGTTGAACTCGATGGACACGTCCGCGCGGTCAGTCTTCAGTTGCGGGGCCTCGGCGGTCACTTCAACCTGTTCGCTGGCGGAGCCGACCTGGAACTGCCCATTCACGTCGGTTCCGGTATCCGCAGACACTTGGATGTTCTGATACTCCAAGGTCTTAAACCCCGGTCCCTCAATCCGGATACGATAAACGTCGGGGATTAGGTGGGTCACGGCGTAGTTTCCGCTCTCATTTGTGGAAGTCTCGGTCGACAGGTTCTTGGTCTGACTCGTGACTGTAACTTTGGCTCCATGGACGGCTGCGCCGGAAGGGTCGGTTACCGTGCCCAAGATGCTGCCGTAGACGGCCTGACCGAGTGCGTTCGGCACCCACAGACTGCACAGTAGACTGAACACAGCCAGAGAAATCCATGCTGACCTTTTCATGAACTGCCTCCTCGAAACCCGACTCAGTCCGATTGCCCCGGAAATGCAAGAAGGGAATACTTGACGATGTGGGGTGCAGTCGTAGTACAAAACAACTACCTGGTGTAAGTTTCACTAGGTCTGATACCGTTACTCGGTTAAACTCGTACGACTGCACCAAGATACGAGTTCCGTTACTTCCCTGTGATTATGGCTGTGACGCACAGTTTCGCTATTGGCCGGGAGCAATGCTTCCAGCAAATAGATAAACTTATTAAAAGTCATAGCCTCCACTCCTCCGAATCCCTGTGCAAGCTCCTGCGCTACCTTGCCGAACATTCGCTCGATCATCCCGGCATGGCGTTGAAGGAGTATCAGATCGCGACTGAGGTTCTCGGGCGCCCCGTCGGATTCGACCCTCAGAGTGATTCCACGGTGCGCGTCCAAGCCGGACGTCTGCGCGTCAAACTCGCCGAGTACTATTCGCATGAGGGTCCAGACGACCCCATCGTCGTGGAGCTCCCCAAGGGTTCTTACGCACTCGCATTCCACCTTCGCGCTTCTCAGATGGTCACGCAACCGGCGACAGCCCTGATTCGCGAATCCGGACCGAGGACAGTGGCAATCCCTGCCTCGAACCGCGGTTGGGCCACCGCCGTTGTAGGTCTTTCAGTGCTGCTGGCCTCGACTTTAGTGACGACCGCGGTCCTGCTGTCGCAGCGCGTGCGCACAACGGCAACAATCACCCAGCCGGTCCCGGTCGCCTTTCAGATTTTCTGGAATCGTTTCCTGATCGGCCCGCAACAGCCTTGGGTCATCTTCAGCAACGGAAGCTTTGTGGGTAGGCCTGAGACGGGGATGCGTTACTTCAACGCTTCGACAGACAAGAGCGCCTTCATTCTCGATCACTACACCGGCGTCGGCGAGGTGCTCGCCATCCACCAACTCGACCGGGTTTTCGATTTGCTGAATCGTCCCATTCGCGTCAAACGTGGCGCCCTGTTCTCGCTGGACGATGCCAAGAATAATGACCTGATCTTTGTAGGATCTCCCTCCGAGAACCTGAGCCTGCTCGATATTCCGGGAACTCAGGAATTCGTCTTTCGTCGGCTCGATTCGGGTCCGCGCAAAGGAGATCTCGCCGTACTCAACACTCACCCTCAACCCGGCGAGCCGTCGATATTCTTGGCTACGCCCGCAAATCAACCGACCACCGAAGATTACGCCATTGTGAGTCTGCTGCCGGGGCTCGACCCATCTCGCTCGATCTTAATCCTTGCCGGCAATTCCACCTTCGGCACCCAGGCAGCAGTCGAGTACGTCTGCCGCGAAGATTCCATCAAAGAACTCTTACAGCGTTTGAAAGTTTTCAAAGTGATGGAATTGAAACCGTTTGAAGCGCTCCTGCACGTCAAGATCGCGCATGGGGTTCCGGTCATGACCGACCTGGTATCGGTTCGCAGTCGCGGCAACTGAAGATTTCCGTGGCGCACCGGAAGATGAGGTAGTCCCGCTTACCGCGGAGCCGTCAAGTGTGAATCCAACTCGGCAGCCTTTTGAAACTCCTTCGTGGCTTCGTCGTTGTGACCTTGCTGCCTCAATGCCAGTCCCAGCTGATAATGTGCCGCTGCATAGTTCGGCTCTGAGTTGATGGCTGACCGGAATTGCGCGATCGCCCCGTCCACATCGCCCGTGCCCAACAATCTTTTTCCCGAGTTCGTGGAAAATGTCGCTGCCTGGTGATTGTTGATGGAGGCGACCATCTTCGCTCCAGCCTTCGCCTCCTCGGCCGCCCCCTGCGCGTCGCCCAACTGCCGCAGCACCGCGGCCAGCGTCGTATGCGCTCCCGCAAAATCAGGCTGCAGCCTTATTGCCTCGCGCAGCGACGCTGCAGCCTCGGGCAGTTTCCCCTGCTGCTTCAAAACTGTGCCCAGCGTGTAATGGGCTTGCGCGTAGTTAGGCTGATCTTGAATCGCCTTCTGCAGTTCTGCGGCCGCCTGGTCGAACTCGCCTCGTTGCCAGAACAAAACTCCGAGCGTGTAATGCGCGTCCGCCAAGGCAGGCTGCAAGCGAATCGCCTCCTGAAATTCAGGTATCGCCTTGTCGAGTTGATCCTTCAGTTTGTAAGCCAGCCCCAGGTTGTAGTGCAGAGAGGCGTTCTCGGGCGCCAACTTAAGCGCAGCCTCCAGTTCTGTGATGGCCGCATCGAAGTCCGTGCGCTGCAAGTACGCGATCGCCAAGTTTCCGCGGAAAGAACCGTCATCCGGACGGAGCTGCGCTGCCGACTTGAAGTTTGGGATCGAGCCCAGCGCGTCTCCCTTCTGCAGCAGAGCCAAACCAAGATCGTTGTAGGCCTCGGGATCCTGTGGGCGGAGCTTTACCGCTTCCCCGAACGCAGCCACCGCGCCGTCACTATCCCCGGCATGCTGGCAGGCGAGGCCCAACTCAATTTGCAGTTCGGGCCAGTCTGGCTTCAACGCGGCCGCCTTGCGCAACTCCTGCAAAGCCTCTGCATTTTTGGATTGCGCAGTTAAAGTCTTGGCCAGGTAGTAATGAGCGGCGGCGTCCTGCGGAACAAGATCAGCTGCCCTCTCCAATTCACTTGCCGCCTCATCTAACTGTTGCCCCTGCAAGTGCACCACGCCAAGATGAAAATGCGCTGCTTCGAGGTTGGGTTGCAAACGCAACGCGTCCTGGAACGCGACTTGCGCAGCGGCGAACTGGTTGCGCTGCGCCAGAACGGTTCCGAGTTCATCCCGTAAGTCGGCGCGCTCTGGAGCGAGTTCCACGGCGCGCTTCATTTCGGCCAGGGCTTCGTCCCCCGGTCGCGCGCTCAGAATCTTGGCTAGCGTGCGATGCGCTTCTGCGTCGCTGGGGGCGATCTTGACCGCGGCGCGCGCCTCCTGTTCAGCCTCCGCGGACTTCCCCTGCTGAAGCAGCACGCTTGCCAAGGTCAGACGCGGTTGCACAAATGTAGGCTTGGCCTTGATCGCGAGGCGAAGATGTTGCGCCGCCTCGTCCGGTTCTCCCTGCGCCGCCAACACCCAACCCAGCGCCGACTGCGCTTCGGCATTATTCGGCACAAGCCGCACTGCCTTCTCAAATTCAGATCGCGCACGCGCGATGTCTCCACTCTGCACGGCCTCCTGTCCCTTCTTGAGCGCCAGCTGCTCGGCAGATTTTGCCGGAGGCGCTTGTGCCCAGGACGAAACACTCACAGCAAGCAGCGTTGCCATGAAAATACTTCCGAGCCTGAAGGGATGTGGAAACACGATGAATAGGAACTGATCTGTCTTTCCCGCATTATATCCAACACGCGGCACTCGCCATTGTCGACATCCGCACCGAATAATCCGCAGTCAATAGATTCCCATCCCCGTCTGCGTACTCTCAATCTTTCCCTTCTCTACCGAAAGGGAATATGCCGTTCCTCCCTCACCGGCCCACGATGTCAAATCGAAATGTCCGCCCGTCCGCACCTTGTAAACGCTGATACCCAGAAACGTGAGCGGCACACCTTTTTCGCAAGTTTCCGGCGGCTTCGTCGGACGCAGGAAATACGCGCCCTTTCCCGTCCCCACCACAGTGGCCTTCCCGTCCGCCTCCACCAGCACCGCCGACTTTTCGTCAATCGCAATCTCCCTTGGCGACGAACTCCATCCGTCTTTCATAAGGCGCGCCAGAAATCCGAGACTGCGTCCCATGCGATCACGCTGGGCAAAATGCGAATCGGTGATCAGATTCTCCAGGCGCGGAGTTTTCAAAAAATCCCGTACCAGCGTCACTCGCTCAAAGTAAGGATCTGGCAACACATCGGTGGATGCCACATCCTTGTCGTCCGGCTTGTCTTTCAAACAGCCATAAACGAACTCACCCTCGACCGCCAACCCTGCGCTCGTGCCGCCAATGGACTTCCCGGCCGCAATGTCTTCGTTGATCGACCTTTCCACCGGCGTTCCCTGCCAACCGCGAACGTAATTCGCCTGATCTCCTCCCGCAATGAATACAACTTCGGCTTTGCGAATAATCTCCGCCACCGCCGGATCCTCGGCCGCCGCGCGATCGGGAATAATGAGCGTCGCCACCGAATTCGCCTTGCATAGTCCGTTCACGTACGAGTTATAGTCGTCATCTCCCCGTGCTCGCAGAATCAGAAAGTCGCCACCGTTGCCCTTGTTGCACAGCCAGCGAAACGCCTCGTCCAGATCGCTGCCACCGCCCATCATGGCAATTCCCGCAGCCGGTTTCGTCTGAACGTCCTGTTTGTTTCCGAGGCGAAAATATTTATAGGATTGGCCGTGCGCCAGATTCACGCCGCAGGCTAGAGATGACAACAGCAGGATCCACCGCAGTTGTGTATTGATCACGCTGAGAATATACCGCACACATGCGCCGCACGCGCGTGTGAAGGCTTCAAGCATCAAAATGAGAGGGAGATACGTCCAGATTCGCTACTTCAACCCTTGCACGAGATACAAATCCGACAATGTCCGGCTGTAACCGTAAACGTAAGCCTTGTCGTCGGCGGAGATGAGCACGCCGCGAATCGTATCGATCCCTGCCGCATCTGCGGGCTCGAGAATCCGCCACGGTGTTCTCTTCCCTGTAGCGACTTCCACACGAAATACTTGCGCCGGAATCTGACCTCGCGCGATGACAAAGATCGAGCGCCCATCAGAAGCCCATGCCGTTGGAAACTCGCCCGGCTCTACTCCTGCGACAATCCTGGGCTCTCCTCCCCCAACCGGAAACAGGTAGACCTTCCCCTCGGGACCGCGAGCGGCTACGAACTGCCCATCGGGTGACAACACGTTCGACCCCACTCCTTCCATGCTGAAGGCATGCGGTGTCGCATCGTCGAGCGACTCCAGATACAACCGGACACCGTGTCCCGGCTCCGTACCCGCGAAAACGAACCTCTTTCCGTCCGGCAGAAAAGCTGCTGTCATGTGATTCAGCCCATCTTTCTTCAACTGCTTCACATCGCCCACTCCCGTCGGATATAAAACCAGCGGCGAAGGCACTACGTTCAACCGAGACAATGCCCACTGTCCATCCGGTGACAGCGCAAGCCCCGTACCCTCACCCAACCGGATGGCGGGAGATCCATCCGTATTTCGCAGATACACGGCGTAGTGTGGCCCGCCACCTTCACCGGATTCCTGAAACAAAATCATCTTCCCATCTGCCGACAAACTTCCCGGCACCGACCAGTCCAGCCACGACAGATCTTTTTCTTTCGGTTCACCCGGCGCCAGCCCGATCATGCCCGCGCGATCATTTCCGCGCGTCAACAGAACGTTGCCTTCCTTGCCGACATCCAGAATCGTCAACTCGCCCGGCACCCGCGCCATCAGCCGCACTTTGCCCGCAAGGTCCGTCGCATACATCGACCGGTCGCCTCCCGTGCGCGTTGCCGTGAACCAGATTTCGTTTCCATCTGGCGACCAAGCCAAACCCTGAATACTGTCCCATCCTTCGGACAGCGTCCTCTTCTTGCCCGCCGCGTCGACCACCGCGACCGCCCCACCGTCGTCGTTCATTTGCGGATGATCGACAAACGCCACGCTCTTCCCGTCTGGCCCCACGCGCGGATTTCCCACCCATCCATCGGCCTCGTACAGCACCTTGCCCAGGGGAAATTCCAGTCGCTTGCGCGCTCCGACCTCATGCACGATCACTACGTTGGTCCCGTCCGGCGACCAGTCGGCCCACTCGACGTCGTTCAGAATCTCGCGCGGCGCTCCGCCTACCAGCGGCACCCGTGCCAAGGTTCCCGCATATAAAAAGGATGAGTCCCGGGGTTTGCTGTGTAGAGCAAGCAGCATTTCTCCGGACGCCGAAACCGCCAGAACGTCCGCACCTTTCGGTTCCATCTGCTGCGACTGCGGACTCTCGGGCCGCGTCGTATACAGATCGAGCGGCTTGCCTTCCCACGCCGCGCTGTAAATTACTGTCTTGCCGTCCGGCGCAAACCGCGCCGAATGCACGATCCCTCGCCGAAACGTCAGCGGATGATACGCGGGAAATTCCGTCTGTTCGCCGCGCTTGAGCAGCAGTGCTCCAGCCGCTAATCCCGCCAGCAACGTGACCGCGCCGACCACGCCGGCAACGGTCCACACACGTCCCCGCGAAACCAATTCTTCCGGCGCAGGCTGACTGGGAACCCTGACCTTCGAAACTGCCGAGATTGCTGACGCGCTCCCCGCCCGGATCCGCGAACTTTCCAAGCCTCGCTTGATCCGTTTCAGATCTCCGCGCAACTCCGCCGCCGTCTGGTAGCGCATGTCGCGCTCTTTTTCCAGCGACTTCAAAATCAAATCACTTAGCTTCTCCGGAATCGCCGGATTCAATTCCGACACCGGCGCCGGATTTCGATTCAGGATGGCCTCGAACACCACGCCGTTGCTGCTTCCAGAAAATGCCATGTCCCCGGTCGCCATCTCGTACATCACCGAGCCAAACGCGAAGAGATCCGTGCGCGGATCCAGTTCCTCCGCTCGCACCTGTTCCGGCGACATATAAGCCACCGTCCCGATCGTCGACCCCGGACTCGTCATCGGCCCCTCCGGAGTCGTCAGTGTGTGCTCGGTGCTCTGTGCCAACTTGGCCAACCCAAAGTCGAGCAGCTTGGCTTGTCCGCGCTTGGTCACAAAAATATTCGCCGGCTTGATATCGCGATGAATAATTCCCCGGCTGTGCGCCGCATCCAGCGCGTCGGAAATCTCAATGCTGATCCCCAGCATCGTCTCAACATCCAAAGGCCGCCCGCCAATGCGATGCTTCAACGTCTGCCCGTCGAGAAACTCCATCGCGATGAACGGATGCCCGTCATGTTCATCGATCTCGTAAATCGTGCAGATATTCGGATGATTCAGGGCTGACGCGGCCTGCGCCTCCCGTTGGAATCGGGTAAGCGCCTGCGAATCTTTCGCCACATCCTCGGGAAGAAACTTGAGAGCCACAAAGCGTTTCAGCTTCGCGTCCTCGGCCTTGAAGACGACACCCATTCCCCCTCCGCCGAGCTTCTCGAGAATCCGGTAGTGGGAAATGTTCTGGCCGATCATTCCTTGGGGCCTGTTGCAGGCGCAGCTATCTTATGGGTGCAGGGCGATGCAGCGCAAGCATCTTCGAAGATTCTCGGCTTTCCAGTTGCTGCCTTCTGACCTGCAGGGAGACTATGGGCGTGGACCCCCATCCTACCGCTTCATTCTGCGAACCTGACAACTTTCCCACACGACCGCCCTCGGTTCATTTACATTATCCCCATCGCATGAATCACCAGCGGTGACGGAGGGAAAGTGAAGAATCGCAGCCATTCAAACGGTTCAGTCACGCGCCGTAAGTTCGTTACCCAAACTGCCGCTGCCGCCATTGGGCTAGCGATTGTCCCGCGCCGCGTGTTAGGTGGTCCCGGCTACGTTCCTCCCAGCGACAAAGTGAATATCGCTTTCATCGGCGTCGGAGCTCAAGGCCTGCGCGTGATGCTTCACTTCCTGAAGGAACCCGACGTTCAAGGCGTCGCGGTCTGCGACGTGAACAAGTCCGGTTCAGATTATCCGCAGTGGGACACCCACGAATTCTGCAAGTCCGTCCGCAAATTGCTCGGCGTTGACAGCGGCTGGGACTGGCTCAGCCCCGACCAGCCAATCACTCTGACGCATTCTCTCCAGGTCACCGGCGGCGTTGCGGGACGGGAGCCTTGCCAGAAGATTGTCGAAGGCTATTACGCCTCGCAGCAACGCTCCGGCCGATATCGTGGCTGCGCCGCCTACAACGACTTCCGCGAGTTGCTGGAGAAGCAGAAAGACCTCGAAGCTGTGGTCGTCTGCACCACCGATAATCTTCACGCCGCCGTCTCGGCCGCCGCGATGAAGAAAGGCAAACACGTTTTCTGTCAAAAGCCCTTGACGCACACCATCTACGAGGCGCGCCGCATCGCAGAAATCGCCCGCGAGGCTGGCGTCGCCACCCAAATCGCAGTCGCGAACCAGGCGTCCGAATCAACTCGCCTGCTCTGTGAATGGATTTGGGCCGGCGTCATCGGTCCCGTGCGCGAAGTCATGAACTGGTCGAGCCGTCCTTACTGGGCGCAGGGTATCGAACGCCCAAAAGAGGCCGAAACGGTTCCCGAAGGTTTGGATTGGGATCTGTGGCTCGGCCCCGCGCCTCAGCGCCCCTTCAACCATGCATACTTACCATTCGTCTGGCGCGGCTGGACCGACTTCGGTTGTGGCGCTCTGGGCGACATGGGTTCCTACAGTTTCGACACAATCTTTCGCGTCTTGAAACTGGAAGCGCCCGTGAGTGTGGAAGCGAGTTCCACCGACCGCTATGACGAGACCTATCCAATGGCCTCGATCGTCCGCTACACTTTCCCCGCTCGTGGCGACATGCCTCCCCTAAAATTTACCTGGTACGACGGCGGTCTCAGACCCGCTCGCCCCGCCGAACTCGAAGACAACCGCCCGCTCAAGGGAGATGGCGAGGAAGATGAAGGTCTCCTCTTCGTCGGAGATGCCGGCAAGATTCTCTGTAGCTTCAATGGCGGCAATCCAAAGCTGATACCCCAAAGCAAGATGGACAGCTTCCGCCCGCCCAACAAAACACTGCCACGCTCGCCCGGCAACGAACGCGAATGGCTCGATGCCTGCAAGGGCGGCAAAATTAAACCCGGCGGCAACTTCGAGTTCGAAGGCCTCGTCACCGAAACCCTGCTTTTGGGAAATGTCGCGACACGCATCGGACAAAAGCTCACATGGGATCGATCCAACCTGACCGTAAATTCCGAGATCGCCCAAAAATATGTGAAACCAGAACGCCGCGCCGGCTGGGAATTATAAAAACACGATGCGTGCCATACCGTGGAAGAGCGGCTCTTCGAGGGCCGCGTTGAGTCGGGTCGAAATCATTCGGGCTTTTAGCCCTCGAGGGAGCTATCGATGTCCGTAATTTCCAGACGAGAATTTCTAAAATCTGCTGTGACCTATACCGCTGCGGCAAGCTTCCTTTCCGCAACCACGTTGAAGCTTCGCGCCAATCCACTCGGCATGCCCATCGGCTGTCAAACCTGGCCCGTCCGCGAAATGATCGCCAAAGATTTCCCCGGCACCATCAAACAACTATCCGACGCCGGATTTCAGACCATCGAGCTCTGCTCGCCCGTCGGTTACGCGGAATTCGGCTTCGGCGGCCTCGCCAAATACAAAGGTTCTGAACTCCGCCAGATGCTTTCCGACGGCGGTGTGACCTGCATCAGTTCTCACTTCGGCATCGACGAATTAAGAAAAGATCAGCCGCGCGCGATCGCATGGGCCCAAGATGTCGGCCTGACGCAAATGATCGTCCCTAGCCTCGACGGCCCCGAAAAGCCCACCATGGACAACGTAAAGCGCGCCGCTGATGAATACAACAAAATGGGGGAACAAGCCGCTAAAGCCGGCATCCAGCAAGGACTTCACAATGAAGGCTTCGAGCTCTCCATGGTCGACGGTCAGCGAACCTACGACGTCCTGTTCGCTCGTCTCGATCCGAAACTGGTGAAATTCCAGTTCCAGGTATCCACCATCAGCCGCGGCTACGATGCGGCCGAGTATTTCACAAAGTATCCAGGCCGCTTCATATCGATGCACGTGCAAGGCTGGTCGGCGGAAACGAAGAAGGTAGTTCCTGTGGGACAGGGTTCCCTCGACTGGAAGAAAATCTTCACCGACGCAAAAACCGGCGGCATCAAGAACTACTTCGTCGAAATGAATCTCGATATGATGAAGGCCAGCGTCCCCTACCTTCGCAATCTGCAGGTCTAAGGAACCTCATTTCGCGTTCTGCTGCGCGATCCATTTGTCGGTGCGCGCTTCGAGAAGATCGAGTGGTAGCGTTCCCCCGTCCAATATCTCGTCGTGGAACGTGCGAATATCAAACTTCGCTCCCAACTCCTTCTGTGCACGATCGCGCAGTTCGCGAATCTTCAACTGCCCGAGCTTGTAACTAAGCGCCTGCGCCGGCCACGCAATATAGCGGTCCGTCTCGGACTGGATCGTTGGCTCATCCACCGCTCCCGACTTTCGGAAGAATTCCACCACCTGCTCGCGTGTCCAGCCCTTCGCATGGATTCCCGTGTCGACCACCAGACGCACCGCGCGAAACAGTTCCGACGACAGCCGCCCGTAATCCGATACCGGATCCTGATAGAAGCCGACCTCCTTGCCCAGTTGCTCCGCGTACAGCGCCCAGCCTTCGATGTATGCATTGAATCCCAGGCCATGCAACCGGAACTTCGGCAATCCCTGCAACTGCTGTTGCACGGAGAGCTGCATGTGATGTCCGGGAATGCCTTCGTGGTACGCGATTGCTTCGTCGTCGATCAGCGAACGCTCGGCAAAATTGGAAGTCGCAACCACCACGCGTCCGGGACGTTTTCCATCGGGAGTGCCGGTCACATAGTGAGTGGCAGCCGCAGATTGAAACGAAGGAATTGCTTCAACCGTCACCGGCGACTTCGGCAGCAGCGTGAACAACTGCGGCAGCTTCGGTTCCATCTGCGCAATGTACCTCCGGAAGTCGTCGAGGATCTGCTCGGAAGACGTCGGAATGTATTTCGGATTCGTCTTGAGCGATGCCCGGAACGACGCAAGATCCGCGAACCCTTCTTTCTTCGCGATCGCCGTCATCTCCGCCTCAATCCGGGCCATCTCGCGCAAGCCCAGTTGATGAATCTCGTCCGCCGTCATGTGCGTGGTCGTACGAGCATAAATGTCGTTCTGATAACGCTTCTCCCCGTCCGGCAGAGAAGTTATCGAGAGTGTCGTCCGTCCCGCGGGCGCATATTCCGTGCGCAGGAAGTTCGCAAATGTCTTGTATGCGGGGATGACGTCGGTGTTGATTGCTTCTGTAATTTGCTGAGTCAGCCGTTTCTGATCCTCAGGAGAAATGCTCGCAGGATATTTTTTCGTCGGAAGCAGAAATGGATCGGCCTCAATGATCCCCTCACATTGCACGGGAAGCTTCTCCAGCAGAAAACGCACCGGCATCAGCTTGTCCTTCATTCCGGCGCGTAACACTTCCGTCGTCTGGCTCAGAACGCGCGGAATCTGATGAAGGCGAGCAATGTAGTCCTCATAGTGCTTCAGCGAATCCAGCGGCACCGACAGCGGCAGATCCGCCAGGCTGGTATGGACGCCGTTCTGCTGGTTGATCGGCATCTCATACTCTTTCAGATCGAAATCCGCAATGCGCTGCTGCAGCACACGTACCAGAAGATCGTGCGAGAGCTGGTCCTGGTCCGAGAAACCAGCAGTCGGAATCGCGTCGATCCGCGTCAGAAAAGCCTCGTCCATCTTGTGATATTGAACGATGGCATCGAGCGAGCGCTCGGCAAGTTTGTCGTTATAGCGGTAGTCGCCGAACGCAGTCGCGCGCTCCGGAAAATTCCGCAGATCGGATTCGTACTGCTCGTCAAACAATGCGTTCTGGGCGGCCACTCGGTCCGCAACCGGTTTCACGTCCTGGGCAAAAGTACCGCCCACGATGACGACAAGCAATAAAAAATGAAGGCGCATAGGTATAAGGAGGGTACCAAGACAACCGCCCGTTTTGCCAAAGAAAAAAACCGTCACTCTGACGCCTGAGCCGCCTTGCGCCACCGGTAGAAAAAAGGAATGCCGGCCAGGATCACGGCCAATCCAAGGGTTGAGCGCACAGGCCGAACCATCCACAAGTTGATGGTCAGAGCAACGGCCGCCGTCAAAAAGATAAGCGGAGTCCACGGATAGCCCCAAGCCCGGTAGGGCCTCACCAATTCAGGCTCTGTTCGGCGTAATCGAAGCACCGCGATTGCGATCAGAACAAAGAAAATCCAGACCGCGAAAACAAACAGCGAATACAGCTCCTCAAACGTACCGGTCAATGCCAGCAGAGCCGCGATCGCCCCAAGAAAGATCAGCGCTCCGCTCGGCGTATGAAATGACGGCTGAATTCGCTTTGCAAACTGAAAGAAGACGCCGTCCCTTGCCATCGCAAACGGAATTCGCGCCCCCGTCAGCACCACCACGTGCAACGCACCCAATGCGGAAACGGCCATCGCGACCGTGAGCCATGCCGCTCCGCGCGATCCTGCGAAGGACTGCACTACATCCGACGCAACGTGCTGCGATGACGCGATCTGCCCGAACGTTAGAGTCTGAAAGTAAACGATATTCGCCAGCAAATACAGGCTTCCCACCGTGAGCAGTCCGAAAATAATCGCAAGCGGGATATTCCTTTGCGGATTTACTATCTCCTCGCCCAAATCCCCAAGATCGTTGAACCCGTTGTAAGCCCACATCGCGGGAACCAGCGCCGTGAGCACCGCGCCAATCGTTGCCCAACTCCACGGCGTGACCACGGGCGCGGCCTCGATCAGGTGCTGGCCTCCGAATAGAACACCGGCGGCAACAATCACAACAATCGTCCCCATCTTCAAGCATGTCAGCGTCACCTGGATGGCTCCGCCCAGCCGCACGCTCAGATAGTTAATTGCAGTCACAATTAGCACGACCAGCGTAGCGAGAGGCTGCGCCGTGGTAAATATGAAGTCATAGCCTCCGACATGTCCCCGAAACAGCGGCGTGCCCACGATCGGAAACAGAAATCCCGCGAACCGCAGAAATCCAGCCGCCAGCGTAGCCATCGCCACCGGTCGCTCGAGGAACGAACTCATCCACCCAAACAGAAATCCCCACAGCGGGCCGAGCCCGCGATTGAGATAGACGTAAGGGCCGCCGGCCTTCGGGAAGGCCGCACCCAGTTCGGCATAGCAGAACGCGCCGCAGAGTACGATAAGCCCACCCGCAATCCAGGCCACAAAAACGAGCGTTGCCGACCCAACGGCGCGGGCCATGTCGCTGGTGACGAGAAAGACTCCCGTGCCGATCGTGTCGCCAATCACGATCGCGGTCGCCGACCACACGCCCAACCCGCGCACCAAATCCGCTTGCTGACTATGCTCTGCCAGTTGAAATCTCCCACGCAGCCGAAGTTCAGAGAGCCTACCCTGCGCACCGTAGGCCGTCAACCCGCGTCCGAACTGTCTTCCCTACAAACGGAGGAACTGCGAGCGTAGATAATCGCCCCGACGGGTGCCCCATTTCTCGCGCGCCCTTTGCGCGAGAAGTGGGGATTTTCCGACGGCACGAAGCCAGAGAGATGGTAATGCAATCCACCGCCTGCACAACGTGTATTGGCTCTGGCCGGACGCACGCGCTATCATCGGGTGCGTGGCACCGCACAAATCCATGCTGACCGACTGGAGTTGGGACACTCGCTACAGCGTGCCCGCCGTGGAAGACGTGCTAACTCCCGCGCTGGTGATCTATCCCGACTTCATCGCCGCCAACATCGAACACACTCTGAAACTGCTCTCCGGCGATGCCGATCGCTGGCGCGTGCATATCAAGACCGCCAAACTCGGCCGCACTCTCCGCATTCTGGTCGAGCGTGGCATCCGCAATTTCAAGTGTGCGACAACGCTCGAACTGCTGCGAGCCTGCCAGAACGGCGCAGCCGACGTACTCCTCGCTTATCCCACCATGGGCGCAAATGCGCGCCGCACGCAGGAGATCGCGCAGCAGTTCCCCGGCGTGCGCATTTCAGTTCTCGCCGAAAGCCAAGCGCAGCTGAAGCAGTGGCGATCGAGCCGCGTCGGAATTTTCCTCGACATCAATCCAGGCATGAATCGTACTGGCATCGATCAAGGCCACACAGAAACAATCATCGCTCTCACGCACACGATTGCCGATCTCGGCCTCGAGTTCCGCGGACTGCACTACTACGACGGGCAATTCGGCAGCCTGGCAGAGCCCGAACTTACGCGCGCCGCACATCGCGGATATGATCGCCTTCTCGAGATAGTCCGGGACCTCGAACGCTCCGGCATGAATGTCCCCGAGGTCATCACCTCAGGAACTCCCACATTCCCCGCCTCGCTTGCCCACGAAGGCCTTCGCCGCGGCAATTTCCTCCATCGCGTCTCGCCCGGCACCGTTGTGTATTGCGACGCGACCAGCCTCCAGCAGCTTCCCGCCGAATACGGCTACCACCCCGCGGCACTGGTACTCACACGCGTAGTCAGCCATCCGCATCCCGGCATCGTCACCTGCGATGCCGGCCACAAGGCCGTCTCCGCCGATGCGGGCGTGCCGACCTGCGTGGTCTTGGGAAACCCGGAACTCACGCCACTGGTGCCGAGCGAGGAGCATCTCCCTATTGCCATACGAGAAGGATCGGCAGCCCCGACGGTCGGACAAGCTCTCTACCTGCTTGCCCGCCACATCTGCCCCACGGTAAACAATTTCGATTCCGCGCTCTGGATGCGAAACGGAAAAGTCGAGTCCGTCGAAGAAGTGTCCGCGCGCGGTCATGAAGCCCCGCTCCAATCCGTCCCAGACACAACTCTTCCCGGAAGTTAAACGCAAGAGAACGGGCACCCCATTTTTGCCGTATCTTTTCCGGCAAGGGACATTGACATCCGGTCCAATCGTTGACGGGATTGTTGACGAAGTCGAAACTCGTCATTTCTTACGACGCATTTTCTTCTTCGAACCCGCCGTTTTCCTCTTTCGTCGCACGTACGCGATGCAGTCAATTTCAATCAGCATCCCCGGCGAATGCCCCAGATCGCTTCCTACTGTAGTCCGCACCGGATAAGGCTTGGCAAAGCGCTTCGCATACACCGCGTTGTAGCGCGCAAACAGACTAGTGTCACTGAGATGAACTGCAACTTTGACCACCTCACGCAGCGACGCGCCATCCGCCTCAAGAATCGCAGAGAGGTTATCGATCGTCAGCTCCGTCTGCTGTTCAATGGTAGCGCCCGTAAGTTTTCCGGTGGCAGGATCGATCGGTCCCGTTCCAGTGACGAATATGAAATCTCCTGCTCTCCATCCCTGCGAATACGCTCCCTGCGGCGGCGCCCCACGCTTGCTCTGGATCTCGTACTTGGCCATGTTCTCCTTTCAATCCCAACACCACAGATGTAACGCCTCATCTGCCGGATTGTCCACCTTCCTGCCGCGCGACGGAAACCACCGTTGCGCGAGGCCGAGGATCGCTCGATTGGAAGCTCCCGAAGTCACCGAAGAAACGCGACGAAAGAAGTCCTCTGTGTCCCCTGTGGGCGCGATTCTTTCTGATTTCCTTGCGCCGTTGGCGAGTCCACCAGGCGGCGGTAGGGCGGGCACCAGCTCAGGTCCCGGCAATGTGTTAAATTTGAACATTGGGGGCGCGTAGCTCAGTTGGTAGAGCAATGCCCTTTTAAGGCATGGGTCGCAGGTTCGAGTCCTGCCGCGCTCACCAAGATTTCAAAGTACTTAGTTGATTTCGGCAGGGCTGATTTCGGGCACCCCCGGACACCCAGAGTGGTTTCTACCCAGTTGGGGCAGCGCTCCGAGCTTTCAATTTCTCGGAGAATTTCGCCGGCAGCACCATCTGGACGACCTTCCTGTGTGCTTTCTGCTGGTCGGCGGAAACCGCTTGTGCGTAGAGTTCCAAGGTTATCTTGGGGGTGGTGTGACGAAGTTGCGATTGTGCGACCTTCACATTCTCGCCGTTCGAGATCAGCAATGTAGCCAGTGATCGGCGCAGCGTGTGCCATCCAATCGGCGCTTGCTTGCTGCTCTTGAAGCTTGAGACGCGCTCTATTACAGGGCGAATGTGACGTCGGAAAAGGATTTGATACGTATACGGGGTCTTGCCATGGTAGTGCGGACTGGCAAATATCCAGTCTTCGTCCCCGCGATAAGGTGTGTGCTCGCGCCAGAGACGAAGCACACTCAGAACGGGTCGAGCTAGGGGCAGAGCGTTGCTTCTGCTCTTGGTATCCTTCAACTCGCCTTCCACGAACGCAAATTCGGATCGAAGGATGCCTGTGTCCCAACCGACATTCCTCCACTTCAACGCGACTAATTCTGAGGCCCTCAACGCCGTGACCGCATCGATGAGCGCCATCGTTGCTTCGCGCAGGGGCAACTGTTCGAGAGTTTGACGCACGACATCGGGCGGCAGAATCACGCGAGTGATGGAGATTCTGTTGCTCTGCCGCACGCCAGTTGAGGCTCCGCGGTGGCCAGGCGTCCCGCCTTGACCGCAAACGGGGTTGCGTTCCACGAATTCCCACCGAACCCCGTGCGAGAAAATCGCGGACAGGATGTTCTTGATCTTCAGCTTGGTTCCGTCCGGGCGCTCGATTTTGTCCAGCCAATCTTGAATCTGCATGGTTTTCATGTTGTCGGCAACATGAAGGTGCCACGCAGGCTCGATCCAGTTCTTGATATACGATTGGTTTCCCTTGCGGGCGGATTTCGACAAGCGCGGGAGTTCGTGATCTAGGTAGTGGTTGATTAGTTCCCCAAACGTGAGAGATTTGAGGCTCAGCGATTGCTTTTGTTCGTTGAGGCGACGACGTAGCCGATCGGCCTCTTTGTTGGCCGTCGCTTCCGTAGGGAATTTCTTCGTTGCGCCGATTACTTCCTTGTGTTGGCGCCGCTGGCCATTTACCTCTTCGCTCCAGCGGAAGACCCACACCATGCCAACTGCTCTTTTCTCTTTGCAAAGCATACCCGCGTTGTAGCGGATAGGCTTGCGGCGATCGTGACTCAAATGACCCTCCTCTGTGTCTTGTCACGACCAGCTTCTCCATGAGCGCAATTTACCTGAGCGCGAAGGTGCTCCGCAAGCTCTGAAATGAGGAAGTACCATCTCTTGCGGGAACCAGTGCCGAACGGGTGAGCGGGAATTCGCCCCTCTCGGGCCATCTGTTTTATCGTTCGAGAGGAATAATTCAGAAATTCCCCAGCTGCATTTGCCTCAACAAAAGGCTCGGGTGATTGTGCACCCAGATGCGGAAGAGCTCTAACGCTAGGTTTTCTGCTGCTTGTGTTCCAACCTGCGGTATCTGCGAAATGATGGGAAGAAGGTTTTCTGGTCCGAGTTGGCTGGGGCATGGTTGATCAACTCCTGGCTGGTATTGCGCTTGACAATAACGCAGGGGTACCAATACAGTCAATACGTAACGTTACATAATTGGGATTGGGAGGGCCGATGGCGGATAAGGCAGTGACGCCGCACCAACCGGTGATTTCCATTCGCATTTCCGAAGAACTCCGTTCAAGGCTGGAAACGCTTAAGGAAGTGATCGCCCTCAAGACGGGCCAAACGGTCTCTACATCGGAGGCCGCAAAGCAGTTGCTTGAGTCAGCGAGAGACGACCGTCTTGAGTTAGCAAACCTGCTCACCGAGCCAACGGATTCTCTGCTCAAGATTCGCGGGAAAGCAGAGGCAAAGCTGCCGCTATCACTGGCCGAATGGACCTTGGTTGCCCACTATTGTGCGAAGGGTGCAGAGTCGTTTACGAGCACCGAACAAGGCCAGCTTTCTTATGAATCTTTGGCCGAGATTCTGGAGGCATTTCTCGGTGCTTACGCTCTGGTACGCCGACAAAAGAAATCGCCCCGCGACTTCTTTTATTTGATGACGCTTCCCGAGGACAAACAGGCTGCAACAAAGGAGCCAGGTGCGGTCGGAAGCGAAGACGTTCACCGAGTCGTTAAGCATACGATTCAAATGCTGAATGATTCGACCCAGAAGCGGCGCAGGCCATTGCTTGCCATTCGTAACCTCTACACTCTCTTGGATGAGGAGAAGTTCTCGAATGTCGAGAAGCTGAACGATGCTCTGTTGCCCCATTGGGCTGCTCTTTGGCGGGTGTGCGCGAGAGGGCATTATGCAGCTCATCGCAAGCCTTTGCGCCCACGGCCAACAGAGGGGGATGACGACGATTTTGAACTCCCCGTGCAGCGAGGATTGCCCGCACAGGATGAGGGCGGATACCGTCTCGACCTCGTGCGGGAGAAAGGCAACGAATTCTCCCCGATCTTGCAGTTTCCTGGGCCGCTGGCACCTCGCTATCCCGTGGGCGGATACGCACGGATTGCCGAGTTCCGAAGGATGCTCGAAGGGCACGACATGACACGTCCATTCGCACAGTGGAAAGGATCTTATTTCTCGGCAATCAACATGATCATGGAGAACGAGCAGTTGAATGTGTCGTTTTGTGCGCGCGAGAACGGGATCAGCTTCAGCTTTCCTATAGAGCACTGGAAGGCGATTCGCACCTTGTTTCAGCGCGCGTGGCAGTCGCCAGACGTGGTCAGCGCATGGGAAACGT
>CAWFIV010000003.1:0-251450 GCA_963815925.1 uncultured Acidobacteriota bacterium
ACGAAATTGCTTTGCAAGGCGGATTCGCCCTGGCGCTACTGGACGAGAACGAGGAGGCTAGTTTTAATGCTCCGGCGCCCTGGCCGGTCCTAAAGGGAAAATTGCCGCTCGCTCAAGCCGCGTTGGGTCAACCGGCTCAGTTCAGTTGGCAGCAAACCGACTACACCCTGGGGAGTGCCCCGGTACCGGGGGGAGGCCTGATTTTAGTGGCGATTCCGCTTCCCCACGAGTTTTCGCAAACCGTGCACCACGTCGAGGAAAGCCAGCAACGCTATTACGATCTGGCACGCGAGCGCCGTCTGGTGCGCCGCACCTACATGGGATTGTTGCTGCTGCTTACCATGATCGTGCTTTTCGTTACGACGTGGCTGGCTCTCTTCCTGTCGAAGATCGTCACGCGCCCCCTGTCTGCGTTGGCCGAAGCTACACAAGAAATTTCGCGCGGACGTCTGGACTACCGCGTACCCGTGAGCGCCGCCGACGAGATTGGCGATCTGGTCCGGTCCTTCAATCGCATGGCGGAAGACCTTGAAAGTAGCCGGCAGCAGATTGAGGCTTCCAGCCGCGACCTGAGCGCTGCCAACGCCGAACTCGACCAGCGCCGCCGCCAGATGGAAACCATTCTCGAGAGTATTCCGACGGGCGTCCTCTCTCTGGATGCCAACCGCCGTGTGACCCACGTGAATCAGGCATTGCTGCGCATGTTTCATCCCGACGCCGGACACGACCGCGTGAGTCAGATCGTTCGAGGAGCTTCTCTCACCGAGCTTTTCCCGGCTGAAGTCCTTGAGGATTTCGAGCCTCTGCTCCGCCGGGCCGATCGCATGGGAATGACCACTAGCCAAGTGGAGATGCAACTGCCCCGGGCATCGCTAAATGTTGCCGTCACGGTAGCCACGCTGCGGCATCAAGGGGAACGATCCGGCTACGTCGTGGTCTTCGAAGACTTGTCGGACTTGTTGAAAGCGCAGAAGCAGGCGGCATGGCGGGAAGTCGCGCGCCGTGTGGCGCATGAAATCAAGAATCCGCTGACTCCAATCTCGTTGTCGGCGGAGCGCATTCAACGGCACCTGGACCGGGCCACCCCGGAGGACCCCGCGTCGCTGGACGTAGTGCGTTCCTGCGCGGAGACCATTGCGGGAGCTGCGGAAACCGTGCGCCGGCTGGTCGACGAGTTCTCGACGCTTGCCCGGTTCCCGGTCGCCAAGCCCCAGCCTGCCGACATTAACGAAGTCATTGAAGACGCGCTCTCCATGTTCAATGGCCGGCTCGATGGAATCGGCGTTCACACTTCGTTCGCTTCCGACTTGCCGAAGGTAATGGCTGACAGCGAGGCGATCAAACGCGCCATGGCCAACCTCGTGGACAACGCGGCGGAAGCATCGCAAGACTCCGTGGTGCGTGAGATTTTGATTTCAACCGCGCTGGTGGCCAGCCGGGATGCAGTCGAGATCACCGTCGCCGACACCGGCCATGGCGTTACCCGCGAACTGAAGGAGAAGCTCTTTCTGCCTTATTTTTCCACCAAGAAGCGCGGCACGGGGTTAGGCTTGGCGATCGTGAGCCGCATCGTGGAAGACCATCACGGTTCCATCCGAGTCGAAGAGAACAAGCCGGTGGGCGCACGCTTCATCGTTGAACTTCCGGTGGTTTTCGAATCCACGGCCATAGCGGCTACTGCCTGACATGCATAACATTCTGATCGTTGACGACGAAGCCGGAATTCGTGACTCCCTGGCAGGCATTCTTGCCGATGAAGGCTACACGGCATCGTCGGTGGAGAGCGGCGAGGCCTGCCTCGATCAACTTCGCAAGGCGCCATTCGACGTCGTCCTGCTCGACATCTGGCTTCCCGGCGTGGACGGCCTGGAGACATTGGAGCGAATTCGCGAACTCGACAATCCCCCCGAAGTCATCATGATCTCTGGCCACGGAACCATCGAAACCGCCGTGCGCGCGACGAAACTTGGCGCCTACGACTTCCTGGAAAAACCGCTCTCGCTGGAAAAGACGCTGATCCTGGTCAAGAACGCTATCGAATCGAAAAAGCTGCACCGCGAGAATGTTGACCTGAAGAAACAGCTTCAGGTCAAGAGCATCATCGTGGGTGACAGCATTCCGATGAAGGCCTTGCGCCAGCAGATTGGCTTGATGGCTCCGACCAATGGCCGCGTTTTGATTTACGGCGAGTCGGGAACAGGGAAGGAACTCGTGGCCCACGCCATCCACGCCCAGAGTCTGCGAAAAGACGAGACTTTCGTCGAGGTCAACTGCGCCGCGATTCCCGAAGACCTGATTGAGAGCGAGCTGTTCGGCCACTTCAAGGGGTCTTTCCCCGGAGCCGCGACCGACAAGGAAGGTAAGTTTCAACGGGCTCATGGAGGAACGCTCTTCCTCGACGAGGTCGGCGATATGAGCCTGAAGACGCAATCGAAAGTGCTACGCACGCTGGAGGAGCAGCGCTTCACGCCGGTGGGGAGCAATGAGACCATCACCGTCGACGTGCGCGTAATCGCTTCGACCAACAAGGATCTGGAAGAAGAAATATCGCGCGGCAACTTCCGCGAAGACTTGTTTTACCGCCTCAACGTCATTCCCTTCTTCGTGCCTCCACTGCGCGAGCGAAAGGAAGACATCCCGCTGTTCACGCGGCACTTTCTGAAGGAACTGGCGGCGACCTACGGACGCCGGCCGAGGGAAATCACCGATGACGCGATCGAAGTCCTGATGCGGTACTCCTGGCCGGGCAACGTGCGCGAGTTGCGCAACGTGATCGAACGTATCGTCATCATGAACCCGACCACCACGCGCTTCGACAGCAAACACTTGCCGCCCTTGGTCTACCGGGAGGGCAGCCGCCGCGCTCCGAAGAGCGAGTTCTCCACGCTGCATCAGGCTCGCGATGCATACGAGCGCGACTATATCCTCAAAACGCTGGACCAGAACCATGGCAACGTGAGCCGCACCTCTGAAGTACTTGGCTTGGAGCGCAGCCATCTCTACCGGAAGATGAAAGCGTTGGGAATTGCGGCAAAGGAATGACTTACCGGAGGGTACGGTGCACATCACACCGCCTCGCAATTTCCTGCGAATTCGACAATCGAAATGCCCAGTCGCCGAATCTAATCCATCATGCGCGTACGCAAAGGTCTGATTGGCTTCGTCGTCGTGATTCAATCTGTTCTGTTTCTGACCCACCTTTTTCTTTATGAAACGTGGACGTTTTCTTCCTCCTCGTCCGCGCGGTCTTGGATCAAGATCGCTCTTGCCTTGCTGTCGGTGAGCTTTGTCGCCGCGTCTCTCCTTGCGTTTAACTATACCAACCCCACCGTGCGTGCTTTCTACAGAGCTGCAGCGGTCTGGACTGGGCTGGTAAGTTTTCTTTTCTTCGCAGCCATCGCTTCATGGATTATTTTCGGCGTCACACGGATGGCCGGGCTGAGCGTGAACTTCCACCAAATCGTCGAATGGCTCTTCGGCGCGGCGGTCGTAGCCGGGATTTTTGGCGTTTTCAACGCAAGCTGGACGCGAGTGACGCGAGCCACGGTCCGACTTGCAAACCTGCCTCCATCCTGGCACGGTCGAACCGCAGCCCTGATCAGCGACGTTCACCTGGGACATGTTCGAAACGGCAGTTTTCTACGGCGTCTGGTCGCCAAGGTTCTTGTGGAAAAACCCGATGCCATCTTCATCGCAGGTGATTTGTACGATGGCACTGCCATTGACGCTCGACAAGCTGCAGCTCCGTTAAGCGATTTGAAAGCGCCACACGGCGTGTACTTCGTCGCGGGAAATCACGAGCAATTTGGCGACGACAGCAAATATCTTCACGCTGTCGCCGCGGCCGGAGTCCGCGTGCTCAGCAATGAGAAGGTGGAAGTAGACGGCCTGCAGATCATTGGCGTGCCCTACCGGCATGCCGCGCGCGAAGAGCACTTCGCGTCCACACTGAAGGGCATCCGGGTGGACCGGGACCGGGCGAGCATTCTCTTGACGCATGCGCCTGATCACCCGGCAACTGCTGAGGCCGCGGGCGTTTCCTTGCAGCTTTCCGGACACACGCACCTCGGACAATTCATCCCGTGGAGTTGGATGGCCCGTCGGGTTTACCGCGAGTTTGTCTACGGCTTAGGGCGGATCGGCAAGATGCAGATTTTCACCTCGAGCGGCGCCGGAACCTGGGGACCACCCTTGCGGTTGGGGTCGAACCCAGAGATCGTACTGCTTCAATTCGATTAGGACTCCAGCAGGCTCAATCGAAGTCAACTTTTTCAAATCCCAAACCCAGCAGCAGACTGGCGAGGGTCGAAGCGGCGTTCCGCAGAATGCCATCGGCCAGGGCGGCTTCTTGCAACTGGCGCTCGGCTTCCTGCCGGACTTGCGTTTCCAGATTCGGATCGGTGGGCACGAGCCACCCGGTTTGCCGCGAATAGACACGGGTCTTCGCGCTGTCGATGCGCGTGCTGAAGATTTGCGGCGCAGGCACGCGCAAATGTACCTGCTTCCCCTCGACCCTGACATCACCCGGCTTTAAATTGGAGAAATCGATTCCCGCGACCACTTCGCCGTGGACCAGCATGAGCAGGCGATCACCGGCCAGAAAATCCGGCAAGACTGGATTTTCTTTCGCCCCGGTCACAATCTTGTCCATGGTGTAGATCACGGTCTCGAGCCGCTGCAGGCGTTGAATGCGATCGACCACGGTAGGCTGGCTCACGTCGATGGTCAGCGTTCTGCCGTTCATCGCGGTCCACATCCGCCCCAGAAGCGATCGGCCCGAATCCCGCGAAAGCACCAGCCATCCGATCGAACCGACGAACAGCATGCCCAGGATCAGGCCGCCAATGAGAGCCCACGTGACCGCCGACCGGGATCGCGCGGGTTTGGGAGATGGCGCTGGAAGATCGTTACTCATGCCGAAAGGGTATCACTGGAAGGCGAGCCGTCGGTGGGTGGTTACCGCAACAACTTGCGACTGGCATTGCAAGCGGGAAAACCCGGGCACTATACTTTGCTCAGCGGTCCTCATTCGTATCCGGAGTGTCGATGCCTTTATCTGCAGTAATCGTGGACGATGAGCAACTCGCCCGCGATGAACTCGCTTACCTGCTCAAGAATGCGGGAGACGTCAGTGTCGTGGCCCAGGGCAAGAACGGCCTGGAGGCGGTCAACCTGATCAAGGAACACAACCCTGATCTGGTGTTTCTCGACGTGCAGATGCCCGGACTCGATGGCTTCGGCGTCATCAAGAAACTTCTCGACAAGAAAATTCCCCTGCCCAAGATTGTGTTCGCCACCGCGTTCGATCAGTATGCGGTGAAGGCCTTCGAGGTAAACGCTGTCGATTACCTGCTCAAGCCGTTTGACAAGAAGCGCGTCGCGCAGGCGATCCAGAAGGCGCGAGGTAAGCAGGACGCGGACGCGCTGCCAGCGGACAAGATTGAGACGCTGGTGCGCATGATCGAGTCGCAGAAGCAGCCAGCGTCGAAAATTCTGCTCAAAGCGGTCGGACGGATGTTTCTGGTGGACCAGAAAGACATCTGTTATGCGTGGATTGAAGATGGCGTCATCACCGTAGTGACCGGGGGTCCGGTGGGCATGGAAGGACAATCCAACTGCCGGACGCTGGAGGAGCTGCTGGCGAGTCTAGACACGAATCTTTTTTGGCGGGCGCACCGTTCCTATTTGGTAAACATCAACCGAATCCGCGAAGTCGTTCCCTGGTTCAAGAGCTCCTACCAGTTGCGCATGGACGACAAGAAGCAGACTGAGATTCCAGTCAGCCGGGCTCAGACCCGGCGGCTGCGGGAACTGTTCGGCCTCTGACTGCTCCCGAGCGCACTGGCAGGCTCTGCTTGGTTCCGCCCGGGCTGCGCGCGAATCTACCGCAACGATTCCCGCCGGGCGATGGCGCTTTTCTATTCGTTCCACGACGGCGAATAAATCACTAATCAGCGTTCCTGAATACATTCTTTCTACGAACAACACTCGACACAAGTGTTCCGTGGAGCAGGCTTCAGCACAACTCCGGAGGACGACAGCGTAAAAAAGTCGCCCTCCGGGCTTGGGGGAGGGTTAGACCGCAAGCGCTTTCAGCGCCGTGCGGTCGCGGATAACAAGCGTTGGTCCGTCCAGCCGAATCAATTGCTTTCTCTTGAGATCGCTCAAGAGGCGAGTCACGGTTTCACGAGATGCGCCAATGCGCATGCGCCATTTCTTCATGGGTCATCGCGGCGCGGATACGAGTCTCGTTGTCGTCGCCTTGCTCCGCCTTCGAGTGCGATAACAACAGCCTGGCCAACTTGCCCGCGGAGGAGCGAGTGAGCACAAGATCGTGAATATCGCGGTAGGCAGACTGGAAATCGCGGCTTAGACATTGCGCCGTGTGCATGCCGATCTCGCCGTACGATCCCATTAGTTCGAGGAAGTGCTTGCGGTCGATGAAGCTGACCTGGCAGGGAGTCGCGGTTTCGGCGGTGGCCTCGTACCCCATGCCGGAGATGGCAGCGCTGACGCCAAGGGCTTCGCCCGCCTCGCCGGTTTTTAGAATCAGAATTTTGCCTTCGCGCGACGTGGTCGAAAGATTCACTCTTCCAGAACAAATGATGAACATTCCGCGCGGGCTCTGGCCTTCCACAAACAGGATGGCTCCGGCGGGCAGGACGCTTTTGTGGCTGACCAAGCTTAGAGAATCGAGTGCCTCGTGCGAGAGCGCGCAAAAAAATGCTGGATTCCCCTCGGCACACTCGCTGCAGTGATCGATGATTTCAAGTCCATAAGGCGCATTCATATCTGACTCCAAAACGGATGAACGTTTTTGCCGGGATGCGAACGAACTGGCGCCGGGAACCGCCAGATGGTGGGAACTGGTGAGCAAGGACCGGGCGTGGGCGCGAGTTTCGGCATGGGAACTTTGCGTTGCGGCTAGCATCTCCCAGGCGGCACTGGGCTCCTCCTGCTGTTCCCACTCGAGATGGCAGGCAAATAGATAGAGAGGGTCGACTTCTTGCGGGGGCGGCGCAGGACCAGGTTGAAGGTCAGGGTGGGCCTGGGTCCCGGTTTCGCTCGGAGTCCGGCCAATCAGCGATGTGCTCCATCCGGTGGTGAGGTCGGAATGATCGCCGATGGGGCGTCGAGGCGGCGGTGGCACCGCAAGTGCCGGGGCGAGAAACTGGTTCGAGGGATTCGGGCCAGCTGGTTCAGGTCGATTCGTTAACAACACAATGTTGACTCCACAAAAACCGGCAGCACGGCCGGGGAATCTACTGAGTTAAAGCCGGGATTACTCTGCGGAGGTCGGAATAACCTGTTGCGCCGACCAGAGGCAGAGTAAGTCGTACTTAGTGCACGCCACGTTCCGCAAATGGGAGACGCCGGAGAAACGCGAACTTCCCTGTTTGGAACGAGTTCCAAAATAGAAGAGCGCATCGCATTTTGCCCAGGGCCGAAACTTCGGCAGATTTGCCGATTAGCCGTCAAATCAGGCTTTCCCCCAACTAATCGCCGGTTCGTTAGAGAAAGCGCCCACTTCGACGGTCGGATCACAACCTCGCGAAGCAGCTGAGCCTGATCGTGGGAAGGCTAGCTTCGCAAAGGTCCGGAGTAGTCGTCGCGGGTGATTTTCAAGCGCTGCATCTTCGATTGCAGGGTTGTACGCTTCAACCCAAGCCGTTGGGCCGCGCCGTCCGGTCCGGAGAGCCGGCCCCCGGTTTCGCGGAGAATGCGGATGATGTGCTCGCGTTCGGCGCTATCGAGGCTATTGATCCGGCTCGGCGAGTGAAACGTTGGTTCGGGTCCGCATCTCGGACAAGGGGACGTGCAAGGCATTGCCACTCGTGAGAATGACCGACCGTTCCATCAGGTTTTCGAGCTCGCGCACGTTGCCGGGCCATGACCATTCCGTCAGGGCTTTCATGGTTGCTTTGGGAATGGATTCGATATGGCGGTCCATGCGAGGCGCGAACTTACGAACAAAGTAGCGGACCAGCGCGGGAATGTCTTCGCGGCGCTCGCGCAGAGGTGGTATGCGGATGGGGAACACGCTGAGACGGTAGAAAAGATCACTGCGAAACTGATTTTCCGCCATCCCTTTCGCTAGGTCCCGATTCGTAGCTGCGACCAGACGCACATTCACTTTGATGGTGCGATTGCTCCCGAGCCTTTCGAACTCCTGATCCTGAAGAACGCGCAGGAGCTTCGGCTGTAGTTCGATAGGGATTTCACCGACCTCATCGAGAAACAAGGTGCCCCCGTCGGCGAGTTCCATGCGTCCGACTTTCTGGCTGACCGCTCCGGTAAAAGCGCCCTTCTCGTGGCCGAAAAGCTCGCTCTCCAGCAGGCCGGTGGGGATGGCGGCGCAGTTGACTTTGATGAAGCTGCCATTCTTGCGACGGCTCATGCGGTGGATGGCGCGGGCGATGAGTTCCTTCCCGGTGCCAGTCTCCCCCAGAACGAGCACGGTGGCTTCACTCGGAGCGACGATCAAAGCCTGATCGAGCACGTTATTGAGAGCGGGACTGTCGCCGATGATTTCGGCGAATTGGCCTTCGGCGCGAATCTCGCCTTCCAGATACTTCTTTTCTTCCGTCAGACGCTGACGGAGAGCCTCGATTTCCGCCGCCGCGCGATGGTTTTCCAGAGCCACTGCCAACTGCGCCGCGACCTGATTGAGCAGCGTGAGATCCTCAGGCTGAAATGCATCTTGCCGGGTACTGCCCAGTATCAGAACGCCGAGGGGCCCCTTGGGGCGCATCATGGGGACGCAACACAGCGATTGAAAGTCCCTCGGCCAGAAAAGTCCTGGTAATATCGGCGTCAAACTCACGCATCTGCTCGTTCGAGAAAATGAGAGGCGCGCGCTCTCGCAGGGCGCGGCCTCCCGGGCTGTTCTGGGGACTGATGGGCAGAGTCGAAAGCAATCCCTTACCCAGAGGGAAGTCTTCCGCCTGCCGGATTAGCAGGCCCGAACTGGGATCATGCACCTCAAAGCCCGCGTATTCGTGGTGCAAGACACGACGCACGCGGGCGGAAATGTGAGGGAAGACCTGGTCCAGGTTCGAGTTTGACGCTGTGATGCTGGTTACGTCCATCAGCATCTGCAACCGGCTCATTTCCTCCTGTAGCTTCCCGCCGACGTGCCTGAGTGATTGCTCCAACTTCTTTTGGGCGGTTATTTCGACGACCATGACGGCGATGCGGTCGACCACCCCGGCAGCATTCCTGATCGGCAAATAGTGCACGAGCCAGTGGGCGGGTTCGGTCTTGGTGGGCAGCGTGGCGGAGATCTCGAAGTTTACCGGTTCGCCGGTGGAAAGCACCCTCTGAAATTCGGGTTCAATCATGTCCGCAAACGTACCCAAGACTTCCCGAACGGTCTTGCCCAAATGGTCGCCCGCAGGAACGCCATTGATTTCCGCGAGCTTGTTGTTGATAGCGAGATAGCGAAGACTGGAATCGAGGACGCAGAGCCCGATGCTGGAAGAACGGAAGTACGCCGCCAGCAGTTTTTCCAGTTCGGTGAGAGCCTCGGGGTGAGCGAACAGAAAAAGCTCGCTGGCACCGAACGCGCCGGGATTACTCGGCATGGCAGGAAACCTCCCACAGCTGGACTGGACGATGGTCCACTTCCGGCGCAGTATCGGTCGGGCTTCCTCCCCCGGAAGGTATCCAAGCATGAACCGGGTATTTTCTAAATCCGGGAATCCCCTGAATTAAAGATCGGGGATTTCCCTGCGCAGTCGCACGCGGCGAACTGGGCGGGATCCGTGCTGAAAGGAAAAAAGAAAGATGGCGATGCGGGCCGAGGAAAGCAGAAAAGAATATCGGGCGCTTCACCCGTGAGAGCGGGCGGTGAACCGGTAACGCAAATTTCAAGCGTGGTGCGCTTGAGGGGTACAAATACAATGCTCCGTAATCGCCTCCCCCTCAAAAGGCGGTTATTGCAGTCAGTGGGCTACCTTACCGAGTGCAGCGGATTATTACCCGGAGAGTTGAAGAAGTCCACTCTTATTTTCTCTGCTGATCGGTTTTTCAGCAAATGTGGGACGCTGCAAAAGTCCATCGGAACGGGCAGTTCAGGCCGGGCATCTCAATCTGTGCGAAGGCAGGGCGCGAACTATAATAAAGCTGTGGCGAGAGGCTGGGAAAGCAAGTCGGTCGAAGCGCAACAGGCGGAAACCAGCGACAGATCTGCGAAGCACCGTCCTCCGATGAGAGTGGAAGAGGCCGCGCGCTGGCGGGAGAAAGAAGGCCTTCGTCTTTCGCGGCAGCGAGTGCTGCAACAACTGGAAACGACGCAGAATCCGCGACTCCGCAAGAGGCTCGACGACTCGCTCGCGGAGTTGGAGCAGAAACTGAAGCAGTGACGAACTGGCGTGGGACCTCGGGCCGCCAGCCCTCCAAGATAGCTTTGAGGTCCAAGGGCTTAGGTCCGAAGTCCGACTGAACTCTGGGATTCAAAGCGTCACGTATAATGACTTTTTTATGACAGCCTACGTTTACGTCTCTCTCAAGAAAAGCGTTCTCGATCCGCAGGGCAAAACCATCCATGGCGCGCTGAAGAAGATGGGCTACAAGGGCCTGGAAAGCGTGCGCCAGGGAAAATATTTTGAGCTCACGCTGGACGGCGGATTGTCGCGCGACGAGGCGCAGGCTGAGGTCGAGCGGATCGCCCGTGAAGTGCTTACCAATCCCGTCATTGAAGAATTCCGTTTCTCCCTGGCCGAGTAGCAACGGGCCAGGGACTCCTTAAGGTCTTCCTATGTGTGGCATTGTCGGCTACGTCGGTAAGAAAAGTGTAGTTCCCATCATCATTGAAGGCCTGCGGCGGCTGGAGTATCGCGGCTACGATTCCGCGGGAATCGCGGTCGCGGGCAACGGAGATGGGTTGCAGTTGCGCCGGGCGGAAGGCAAGCTGCGCAACCTGGAAGAAGTCATCCGCCAGAAACCGATCGACGGTACCTACGGCATTGGACACACTCGCTGGGCCACGCACGGACGTCCGACCGAAGAGAACGCGCATCCTCACCGCGACTGCACCGGCAAGATCGTGGTCGTCCACAACGGAATCGTGGAGAACTATCTCAGCCTGAAAAAGAAGCTGATCGAGGAAGGCCACAAGTTCACCACGGAAACCGACACCGAAATCATCGCCCATCTGGTGGAGAAATATTCCGCGAGTTCGCACGGCAAGCGCCCAGCCCTGGAAGACGCCGTGCGAAAGACGGTGAAAGACCTGACGGGCGTTTTTGCTCTGGCAGTGATTTCGACGGACGATCCGAACAAGATTGTAGCGGCCCGCAACGGACCGCCCGCGGTCATCGGCCTGGGCAACGACGAATATTTCGTCGCGTCTGACGTGCCCGCCATTCTGCATCACACGCGCGACATTTTCTTTCTGGCCGACGGGGATATGGCGGTGGTCACGCCCGACGGAGTCCATCTTTCCGATTTTGACGGAAGGCCTGTCCGGCGGCAGATTCAGCATGTGACTTGGGATCCGATCCTGGCGGAAAAGGGCGGCTTCAAGCATTTCATGCTCAAGGAAATTTACGAGCAGCCGCGCGCCGTGCGAGACACAGCTCTGGGCCGCGTCTCGCAGGATACCGGGCACATTTTTCTTGACCAGATGGAGATCACCGAGGCGGAGTTTCGAGCCGCAGGCAAAATCAACATTATTGCCTGCGGAACCAGTTGGCATGCCGGGCAGGCTGGCAAGTTCATGATCGAAACGCTGGCGCGTGTACCCGTTGAAGTGGACTACGCCAGCGAGTGGCGCTACCGGAATCCGATTGTCGATCCCGACACGATCACGCTGGTGATTTCACAGTCGGGCGAAACGGCCGACACCATCGCTGCGCAGCGCGAAGCCAAATCCAGAGGATCGAAGACGCTCGCCGTTTGCAATGTGGTGGGATCGATGATCACGCGCGAAGCCGCGGGCACGATTTACACCCATGCCGGGCCGGAGATTGGCGTGGCTTCGACCAAGGCGTTTACGGGGCAACTCACCGCCCTGTACGTTTTCGCGATGTATCTCGCGCAGGTGCGCGGCGTGATGACTGCGGAGCAGGCGCGGGCGGCCATGCTGGAACTGACGCGTATTCCCGCGAAACTTGAAACCGTCCTCGGTCAGGATCCGGCGTGCGACGAGCTGGCGAGGCGTTATCAGAAGGTCCACGATTTTCTGTTTCTGGGGCGTGGCATTCATTATCCGATTGCGCTCGAAGGCGCACTCAAGCTGAAAGAGATTTCCTATATTCACGCCGAGGGGTACCCCGCTGGCGAAATGAAGCACGGGCCGAACGCGCTGATCGACGAGAACCTGCCCGTGGTGGTGATTGCCACCCGCGATGTGAACAATCCCGGTTCGGTGCTGCGATATGAGAAGACGATGTCCAATCTGAAAGAGGTCAAAGCGCGGTCGGGCGTCGTGATTGCGCTGGCCACCGAAGGCGACGAAGAAATTAAGGAAGCGGCGGATCACGTTCTGTACGTCCCGGCAGCGCCGGAGGAGTTGTTGCCGATCCTCGAGATCGTTCCACTGCAGTTGCTGGCTTATCACATCGCGGTGCGGCGCGGCTGCGACGTGGATCAGCCGAGAAATCTGGCGAAGTCGGTCACGGTGGAGTAAGCACTCCGGGCTCGCGTTGCAGAGCGCTCCTCAGCTTCGACAAGATCACCGCCAGCGCCGCGATAGCGCATCCCCAAACTACGAAGATCGTTCTCACCACCCACGCGGGCGCGGCTCCAACCCTCCACAGCAGGAACGGCAGAAAATTCCATGTAGTGATGTGAACGTAGTCCCAGGGATCTTGCGACATTTCGTCGGTGTTTAGACCCCATGCGTCCATCTTGCCGAGCGTGAAGGCGACAATGTTCTTGAAGCGCAGCGCGATGACAAATGTAGGATGGCCGAGCGTTTCCATTTGATAGATCTCGAGCGGAAGCCAGAAGGCCAGCGATGCGAGCTGAATGACGAAGCTGGCGGCAAAAAGAACGAGGCTGGATCGCCAGATCCACGGACTAAGATTCACGCGGAAGCGCAGCAACAAGGGCGCGGCGAGGAGCGCGACCATTTCCACGGCGGTCGCCACGTAGCGGTCTCCCCAGGAAAAGTCGCCGGCCCAGTAGGTGTAGCGGGCGTAAAAGCAGATGTAGCCGATCGAGAGAAAGAGCGAGGCGACCGCATAGGCGCGCACCTCGACGTCGAGACGCTTCCACAAGATCACAAGCAAGGTAAGAGCGACCACGAGCACCGGGTCGAACAGGAAGATCGACTTCTCAGGCTTGAAGAGCGCGCCCAGAACACCTTCGTGAAAAGGCGTACTCCAGGGAAAGTTTGCCGGCAGCGACGGATCTTGCTGGCGCGATACTCGCGCGAAAATCGGAAGGTAGGTCTGGGTCAACGAACCGAATCGGTAGAAGCTGTAGAGTCGCTCGACGATGGCGAAGAACGCATAGATCGGGACGCCGAACTTGCAGTAGACCAGCAAGCGCTTCCACAATGCGCGGCCGCGCTCGCGCTCGAACCATAAGACTGCCAGCAAGAAGACACCAGCCGCGATCAGGTCGAGCCCCGTCGTCACCCGCGTCAACAGATTCAAGCCGACCGCGAACGAGCCGAACAACAGTGCTCGAATGCTGCCGGTGCGCAGCCACTCGTATTGGTAAGAAAAGCCAGTCATCGTGAGCAGTAGGATGTAGTTGTTCTCCTGCATGTTCTGGGTGTAATGCAGGTGGGTCGTGCAGAACATTAACGTCAGGACGCCCAGAACTGCTTCCTTCACGCGGAAGCGCAACTGGCGCAGCAGTCGGAAGGCGATCAGCGCCGTCAGCACATTCACGAGAATATTGGTGGTGTAGCTGACAAAAATGCTGCGGATGCCGGGATCATCTTCGTATCCCGAGAAGATGGGCCAGTGTGCGATCCATGTGCCAATAATGTCGGCGGGCAGCATGAGCAGCGACTGGCCGATCCCGTACCAACTGAAGATGCGGCCTCCGCGGCCGGGCAGGCCGAACTCGGGATATTCGTTGGGAAAGACTTGCGGCTGCGACGTCCAGAGCCAGTGCGTGGTCTGGAGACGGTGCATGGTGTCGGCCGTGCCCAGTTCGCCGGATTGCACGACCAAAGCCAGCAGACCAGCAGTCAGGCACAGCAGAAATAAAGGATCGCGCAACTTGAGCCGCGAGCGTGAACTCATCGCTTTGGATGGTAATACAAATGCGGCGTCGGACCTCAGACGTTGGACCTCGGACCGTAGAGTTCGGCAACCGTTCGACAGAATTCAAAGCCTTGAGGTCTGAGGTCTGAAGCCCAACGTCTGAAACCCGAGGTCTGGTTTAGACTGTAGCGGGAAATTTCCATGATCAAGTGCGCACACTGCGGAACTGAGTTATCGAACAGCGTAGCCTTTTGTTCTTCTTGCGGAAGACCCACTTCGAATACTGACGACGTGGCGACGCTCGACTTTGCCACAGCTACGTCGCCGAAACCGCTCCGGCCTCCGTCGTCGTCGCGGCCACCCTCCTCGCGGCCGTCCAGTTCTGCGGAATATTTGTTGAACGAAGGCCGCTTTCTTCCCGGCCGGCTGGTCGCGTCCCGGTATCGCATCATCGCCCTGCTGGGAAAAGGCGGCATGGGCGAAGTCTACCGCGCGGATGATCTGACGCTCGGCCAGGCAGTTGCCATGAAGTTTCTGCCCGATGAAGCCGGGCACGATGAGGCCATGCTCGAACGCTTTCGCAATGAAGTCCGGATGGCGCGGCGAGTCTCCCATCCTAACGTTTGCCGGGTGTACGACGTGGGCGAGATCGATGGCCAGACATTCTTCACGATGGAATACGTCGACGGAGAAGATCTCGCTTCCCTGCTGCGGCGCATCGGACGCCTTCCGCCCGACAAGGCGCTCGACATTGCACGCCATCTTTGCGCCGGACTCGCCGCCGCTCACGCCAAAGGCGTTCTGCATCGCGACCTGAAGCCGGCCAATATCATGCTCGACGGGCGCGGGCAGGTGGTGATCACGGATTTTGGTCTGGCTGGGATCGCCGATGACATTCGCGGGCAGGAGGTTCGCAGCGGGACTCCCGCGTATATGTCGCCCGAACAACTGGCCGGAAAAGAAGTCAGCATGCGCAGTGACATTTATGCGCTCGGGCTGGTGCTGTACGAAGTGTTCACCGGAAAGCGGGCGTTCGCGGAGTCCCCCGCGAAAGTGCTGCACGGGCAGAGCGACCGCACTCCCAGCCGTCCGTCATCGGTGGTGAAGGATCTCGATCCGATCGTGGAGAAGGTGATTCTGCGTTGCCTTGAAGCCGACCCGGGCTCGCGTCCAGCCACAGCGCTGGCGGTGGCGGCGGCATTGCCGGGCGGCGATCCGCTGGCCGCGGCTTTGGCCGCCGGAGAAACGCCATCGCCGCAACTCGTCGCAGCTTCGGGCGAAACCACCGGACTTCGCCCGCGCGTCGCTGTCGCGTGTCTCATCTTCGTGCTATTGGGCCTGGTCGTAGGAACGTACCTCAGCATCCGTTACAGCGGCGTCGAGAAGATGCATTTGGAGCAGACTCCTGAAGTGCTGGCGCACAGGGCGCGCGAGGTCTTGGCAGAGATCGGCTATCCCGACAAGACCGCGGACAACGCTTTTGGATTCGAGTACGACACGGACTTCCGCGACTCAGTGGAAAAAAACAGCAAGACACTTGCCAACTGGGATGAAGTCCTGGCGGGGCGACCGACCATGCTGCAGTTCTGGTACCGGCAGAGTCCGGACTTTCTGGATCCCGCCGGTTACCGCGACAGCTTTCTGATTCCAGGAATCGTCACCCAGGACGATCCGCCCACCACGCTCTCGGGCATGATTAACCTGAAACTCGATGCCAATGGCAGGCTGATCTACCTGCAGGTCATTCCGCCCCAGAAGGATACGACTGCGCCTCCCACTGCCCCGCCGGATTGGCATACTCTGTTTTCTGCCGCCGAAATAGACCCATCCAAGCTGCAATCCGCGCAGCCCGAATGGAATTCGCTCGGTATGGCCGACGCGCGCGCGGCATGGACCGGAGCGTGGCCGGGGTCAGACCGTCCGCTGCGCGTCGAAGCCGCGGCGTGGCACGGCAAGCCCATATTCTTCGCCATGATCGGCGATTGGAATAAACCCTGGAGGATGATCACTCCGAAATCCGCCGATGATGCGAAAAACCGGGCGAGTCAGACCATCAGCCTGCTATTGCTGATCGCAATCCTGAGCGGGGGCGCGATGCTGGCCCGCCGCAACTATCGCCATGGCCGCGGTGACCGCGAAGGCGCGTTCCGCTTGGCGGTGGTCCTGTTCGTGCTGGAAATCGGGCTCTTTCTCTGCCGCTCGCATTTCGTCCTCGACTTTCAAACCTTCGGATACCTGCTCCTGGCGATTGGCAGCGCACTGCTCTGGGGAGGTGCAATGTGGATGCTCTACCTGGCGATCGAGCCATGGATTCGCCGGAACTGGCCGCAGGCCATCGTTTCCTGGAGTCGTCTCATCTCCGGTCAGCTGCGGGATCCAGTGGTGGGGCGCGACATCCTGTTTGGAGTCGCCTTTGGGACTCTCTGGCTTGTTATTTTTCAAATCGGCAACATTCCCCTCGCCCGTTTGGGCGCCGCACCGCCGCTAAGTTCGTCGGCCTTCTTGATGGGAGGACGTGAAGCGCTTGGAGCTTGGCTGGGGCAGATTCCTTCGTCGATTCTCGGGACGATGCAATTCTTCTTTCTGCTGCTGGGGTTGAAAGTACTGATCGAATTCCTCTTGCGGTTGGTGGGAGTAAAGACGCTGCGATCTGATTGGATTGCCGCGGTTGTGTTCGTCGCGATCTTCCTTGCCATGCGCGGACTGCAAAGCACGCACCTCGCGGTAGACATCCCGGTCATCCTCCTCATCTTCGGCATCCTCGCGCTGATTGTGCTGCGCTTCGGCCTGGTGCCCGTGGCTGTCGCCGCGTTCACCGTGGATATGCTCGGGAACGTCCCGTTGACCGCCGATTTTTCGGCGTGGTACATGAGCTCGTCCGCATTGGCATTACTGAGCGTGGTGGCACTCGCGGGATGGGGGTTCTATCATTCCCTGGGCGGAGAGCCACTTTGGAAGGTGGAAGCCGAGTGATTTCGCGGATTTGCGTTGATACTTGGGCAGATCCTTGGGGGCTATCATCGGGACGGTCGTGAGACAGTTCTTGGATGCGGTCTTTGGAGACCGCCCTTGTTTGGGGTGGCGCCGATTTGCTTGCCGCCGATTTTGGCTGGTGCTGACTTTGGATGCCTCAGGTTTTGGTCGGCCGGGTTTCGGGTCCGCCGGGTTCGGGTCGGCCGAGTTTCGGGTCGGCCGAGTTTCGGGTCGCGCCGGTTTCGGGTCTCCCCGGTTCTGCTTGGCGCCGGCTTTGGGTAGCACCTGATTTTGGGTGGCACGTGATTTTGGGTGGCACCTGATTTTGGGTGGCACCTGATTTTGGGTGGCGCAGCGCTTCAAGCGCTGCGATTCAGGCACTTAAGCTGGACGGCTTCAGCCGCTGAGGTACCTCGTCCATCACAAACTCCGGCCGCGTCGAACAGTAAGGATATTCCGCGAGCGTGGTTGCCAACCCCTGCTTGATTGGATTCTGGCGAATATATTGTTTGAAGTTGTGATAGTCTTCCGCCGCTCGGACTCGCCGATCGTAAAAGCTCTTCTCCCAGATTTCGCTCGCGAATCCTAACTCCTTCTTCGCCCGATAGGAGAAGCCTCCCTTGATCAATTGCAGAGATCGTTCGAGACTGAGCGTAGGCAAGATCAGCAGATGAAAGTGATCGGGCATCAGCACAAATTCGTGTAGCAGATAGTTCTTGTGGTCTCGATAATAGAGCAGCACTTGCATAAACAGCCGCGCCATCGGCTCTTGGCGAAAGAGCAGTTTTCGTTGAAACGTGGATGCGGTGATGAAATAAACGCTGTATCCGGTATTGCCTCGGGGCGGTGCAGCCATAAATACCTCTGCGGCTAAAGCCGACTCTCTCATAGCCACCTTATCGCAGCGCTAGAACCGCTGCGCCACCCAAAAGCCTTTTTTCGCCGATTGCAGTTCCAATTTGAAATGCTGACTCCCGTAACGGAGAATTACGGTGGATTGTGGTCCGCGCCCGCATCTCGCCGCCGGCGCCAGGCCCAGAAAAACTCCCGCATCCTCTTCTATTTCCACAGCATCTAAACCTTGACAGCAGTTCACTCAGGTCTTAGCATGGGCCTTGACGCAATCATATACACACTGATTTTAAAGCACTTATTGAACTTAGGAGGAGCATTGTATGGGAAAAATTATCGGAATTGACCTGGGGACTACCAATTCCTGCGTGGCGGTCATGGAGGGCGGCGAGCCCAAAGTGATCCCTAATGAAGAAGGAGGGCGAACAACCCCTTCGGTCGTCGGATTTACCAAGACCGGCGAGCGGTTGGTCGGCCAAGTCGCCAAGCGGCAGGCCATCACCAACCCGGAGAATACGGTCTACTCGATCAAGCGGTTCATGGGACGCCGCTACGACGAAGTCACCGAAGAAATCAAGATGGTGCCGTATAAGGTCGTTCAGTCGGGCGATCACGTCGCGGTGCTGGCGCAGGGGAAAGAGTACACCCCGCCGCAGATTTCCGCGCTGATTCTGCAAAAGCTGAAAAAGGCGGCGGAAGACTATCTCGGCGAAAAAGTAACGGAAGCCGTCATCACCGTCCCGGCGTACTTCAACGACGCGCAGCGGCAGGCGACCAAAGACGCCGGGCAGATTGCCGGCCTCGATGTGAAGCGCATCATCAACGAGCCCACGGCAGCCGCACTGGCCTACGGGCTCGACAAGACCAAGGACGAGATGATCGCCGTCTACGATTTCGGCGGCGGAACGTTTGACATTTCCGTGCTGGAAGTCGGCGAGGGCGTCATCGAAGTCAAAGCCACCAACGGCGACACGCACTTGGGAGGCGACAACCTCGACCAGCGCATTGTCGACTGGCTCATTGACGAATTCAAGAAGAATGAAGGCCTCGACCTGCGTGGTAAGGGCAACGAAATGGCCTTGCAGCGTCTGCGCGACGCGGCCGAGCGGGCGAAGATCGAGCTCTCCACCACGATGGAGACCGAAATCAATCTGCCATTTATCACGGCGGATGCCAGCGGCCCGAAGCACCTGGTGCAGAAACTGACCCGGGCGAAGCTCGAAGGCATGGTGGAAGACATCATCCAGCGCTCGGTGGGTCCGTGCAAGCAGTGCTTGAAAGATGCGGGCGTCGAAACCAGCAAGATCAACGAAGTGGTGCTGGTCGGCGGACAGACGCGTATGCCGCGGATTCAGGCGCTGGTGAAGGAACTGTTCGGCAAGGAAGGCCACAAGGGCGTGAATCCCGACGAAGTGGTCGCGATCGGCGCGGCGATTCAGGGTGGCGTGCTGGGCGGCGAAGTGAAGGATCTTCTGCTGCTGGACGTGACTCCGCTGTCGTTGGCGATTGAAACGCTGGGCGGCGTGGCGACGCCGATGATTCCGCGTAACACGACGATTCCGACGAAGAAGACGGAGACGTTCTCGACGGCGGCCGATAGCCAGACGTCGGTTGAAGTTCACGTGCTGCAGGGCGAGCGGCCCATGGCGGCGCAGAACCGGACTCTCGGCAAGTTCCACCTGACTGGGATTCCACCGGCTCCGCGGGGCGTGCCACAGATTGAAGTGACGTTCGACATCGATGCCAACGGCATTCTGAACGTGACCGCGAAAGATATGGCCACGCAAAAGGACCAGAAGATTACGATCACGTCGTCTTCCGGCTTGTCGAAGGAAGAAGTCGAGCGCATGGCGAAAGAAGCCGACGCGCACGCGGCCGAAGACAAGGCACAGCGCGATTCGATCGAGGCCAAGAACCAGCTCGACTCGATGGTCTACAACATCGAAAAGATGCTGCGTGAGCAAGGCGACAAGATCTCCGGCTCGGAACGTGGAGATGTTGAGAACGCCATCGCCGATGCCAAAAAGGCGCTGGAGTCGAACGACAAGGCGACCATGGACAAGGCGCGCGAGAAGCTGACCCAGGCGTCGCACAAGCTGGCCGAGCAGATGTACAAAGCGGCGCAGCCAGGGCCGGGAGCAGCGCCGGGTGGTCCAACGCCAGGTGCGACTGCGGGCGGCGACACCAGCGGCAACGGTCAGGCAAAGAAAGACGAAGGCGTGATCGACGCAGAATACGTGGACGTGGAAGACAAGAAGTAACGACGAAGAAATTGGCCACGGATTCTCGCGGATCAACACGGATGGAAACGATCCGTGAAAATCCGTGTGATCCGTGGCCGGCTTTTAGGAGGAGATTGCAGTGGATTTTCAGGTCAATGGGGAAACCTATTTTTTGAGCCTCGCTGAGGACGAACAGCGCTGGCTCGTTTTTGTGGAGGGCGCCACGGGAACGCGGCGCGTCCCGGTCTATGTGGACGGGCCCGAGTTCGAAGATGTGAAAGTCGTCGTAGTCGATAAAGAGCGGCGGAACATTCTGAATTAAATTCGGATCGGCCGTAATCCGCTTTAAGATTGCGTGCAATGGCAAACACCCCCAAGAAGGATTACTACGAAATACTCGGCGTGAAGAAGTCGGCTTCTGCCGACGATATCCGCAAGGCGTTTCGCAAGCTGGCGCGGAAGTACCATCCCGACGTCAATCCCGGGGATAAAAGCGCCGAAGAAAAGTTCAAGGCGCTCTCCGAAGCCAACGACGTTCTCAGCGATCCTAAGAAGCGCAAGATCTACGACCAGGTCGGTTTCTACTCCGACAACATCGATCCCGCGACTGCGGAGGCGTATGCCCGCGCCGGCGGCGGGTCTGCCGGAGGCACGGGCGGCTTTCCTGGTGGTTTTCAGGGCGGGGAGCAGGATGGCGGACAGGGCGTTCCCTTCGATTTCGGCGGGTTCGATTTCTCTGACCTGGTCGACAACGCGACCCGCGGCCGCAGAAGTGGTGGAGGCGGCGGCAGCAGCGGAGGCAGCAGTTTCCGCGACATCTTCGGCGGGATCTTCGGCGGCGCCCGTGGCGGAGCGCCGGCCGACGAAGGACCCGAACCCGGCACCGATCTCGAATATCAGGTCAACGTTCCTTTCTGGACGGCAATCCGCGGCGGGGTCATGCGGTTGAACATCTCGCGCCAGGACGTCTGTTCGACTTGCCACGGGCAAGGTTCGCTCGAGGCTCCGGGAAAATGTCCGGAGTGCAACGGCACGGGTCAGATCACGCAGACCGGCGGGCGCATGAAGTTCAACGTGCAGTGCCCGCGCTGCCATGGAACCGGCAAGAATCTGACAACCTGCCCAACCTGCCATGGCGAGGGCACGGTGACGAAGACTGAACCGCTCGAAGTGCGCATCAAGCCCGGCACCCGCGACGGACAGCGCATTCGCGTTCCCGGCAAAGGCAACGCCGGTGCACATGGCGGTGCTCCGGGTGATCTTTACGCGATTATCCGAACCGAGCCGCACCCGATCTTCCGGCGCGATGGCGATGACATCTACCTAACCGTCCCGGTGACTGCGGCGGAAGCGGCGCTGGGAGCCAAGATCGAAGTGCCGACTATCGACGGCCGGGCGCTACTGAAAATTCCTCCCGGAACGCAGTCGGGCCAAAAGCTGCGCCTGCGCGAAAAGGGCGTTCCGTCTGCCACCAAGGAAGGGGTGCGCGGGGACGAGATCGTTGAGATCACTGTGACGGTTCCCATGCCGCGCGACGAACGCACGAAAGAACTCCTGCGCGAACTAGCCAAACTGAATCCCGAAGACCCGCGCGAAGAGCTGTGGTCGAAGGTCTAAGAATGCATTTTTCAAACCTCGTTCGATTGCCGTCACCCTGAACGCGGCGCTAGCCGGGTGAGGGGCCTTGCGACTTCCGCAGAAACGATGCTGTTCGGAGATCGATCGAAGCTGCGACCAGCGCAGCAGCTCCTATCCACCGCCGTGGCTCCGCTAGCTGACCTAAGGTCCTTCATGCCGGCTTCGCCGCCATTCAGAATGACAATGCGCATTACCTCAGTACCACACCACTCGCGTACAAAATTTTGCAAAAAAAATCAAAAAAATCTTGCATCCCTGAGAATTTCCCGTAATCTCACAAATGCGAACTAACTTTGCCGACATGTCCGGGAAATCGCATCAAACCCGGGAGCCGCGAAACAGAACGTCTTCGGTCGCGAAGACTCAAGGGAGACGCGGTGGTGAGAGTGAGTCGCTTAAGGAGGCAGCCATAGAAATTGGCAACAGCTAGCCGGCAACAACTCGAAACTTCCCAACCCCTCGCCGTCGTCCCCAACCGGACCGCGATCGCCAAAAAACGATTCGTCCGTCTCACCTTGTGGCCCCTGGTCGCCGCCACCTTCTTTATGGTGTCGGGCGGAACCTATGGCACCGAAGACATCGTGCACGGCGCCGGATACGGACGCGCGATCCTCATTCTGCTGCTCACGCCGCTGCTCTGGAGCCTGCCTACGGCTTTCATGATCGGCGAGCTGTCGAGCGCGCTGCCTTTTGAAGGCGGCTACTATGCCTGGGTGCGCCGCGCCATGGGCAACTTCTGGGGATTTCAGGAAGCCTGGCTCTCGCTCGTCGCCTCCATCTTCGACATGGCGATTTATCCCACCCTGTTCGTCGCCTACCTGACCCGCATGTTCCCGTGGTTTCAGGAAGGCAATCGCGGATGGTGGGTTGCGCTCGCCGTCGTGATCGCATGCGCTCTGCTGAACATCGCCGGAGTGAAGGTGGTGTCCCTCACTTCCCTGTGGCTGTTCCTCGCCCTTTCCGCTCCCTTCATTGCAATCGTGGTGCTCGCTCCGTTCAAACTGGGCGCCCTGGCCAACGCAGTGACCAAGCCGACCACCTCGACGGTCGACATTCTCGGAGGCCTGCTCATCTGCATGTGGAACTACATGGGATGGGACAATGCCTCGACCATTGCCACCGAAGTGGAGAAGCCGCAGCGCACTTATCCGCGGGCGATGCTGGTCGCGGTCTGCATCGTGGCGGCGAGCTACGTCCTACCTTTTGCGGCCATGTGGATGACCGGCCTGAAGCCGACGGCATGGGAAACCGGGTCGTGGGCGGACATCGCCGGATTGATCGGGGGGCCGTTGCTGCGCGTCGGTGTCGTGCTGGGCGGCATGATGAGCGCCTTTGGCATGTTCAACGCCCTGGTCATGAGCTACTCGCGCCTGCCTCTGGCCATGGCGCAGGATGGCATGCTTCCCGCTATCTTCGGCAGACTGCAGAAAAAATCGCGCGCCCCGTGGGTTGCGATTCTTGCGCTGGCCGCGGGATGGGCCATGTGTCTCGGCCTGGGCTTTGCCCGGCTGGTGACGATCGACATCCTTCTCTACGGCTTCAGCCTGATGCTCGAATTCATGGCACTGGCCGTCTTGCGCTTCCGCGAGCCCGAACTGGCGCGTCCCTTCCGTGTGCCCGGCGGCTTGTTTGGAGCCATCGCGATCGGCATTCCACCCATGCTGCTGCTGGGCTTTTCCATCGTCCGCAGCGAGCATGAACAGATCTGGAACATGAGTTCGTTCGCCTTCGGGATGCTCCTGGTCGCGGCGGGCTTCGTCGTTTACTTCATCAATCACGCGCTGAAGCCGTCGGGATGGACGGTCCGGCAGGAAGAAAAACCTCAACCGGCATCCTGATTCAGTTCGACAGAAACATTAAAAAGTGAGGACCGGGAAAATCCCGGTCCCTTTTTATTTGATTAAGGTGTATGTGGCGACAGTCGCCATCGGCTGTCCCACATAAATTACGCCGCGGCTTGCGCCGTATCGCGCAAGCTCTTCACTTTGTGGTGCGCAGCCAGCACGCTGGCAGCCTGCCGGCGTACAATCTGCGCCACATTTTCCGGCAAGTCAGCGGTGATCGCCTTCTGGTAAGCATCTTTGGCGGTGTCCTCGCCGTGTTCCAGCCAGTCCAGGACAGTCTTGTCGCCGCCGCCCAGAGCAACTTTGGTGTCAACCCACGCGCGATGCAGTGATCCGGCAACCGACCCGGAGACCTTCTTGTCCGGCTTGCTCAAACGAACCAGTTCTCCCTCGAGCTCTCCAGCAAACCGCGCCCGTTCCAGGCTCTGTTCATTAAAAAACGTCTTCAAGTCGCTGCGCTTTACCTTGGAAGCAGCCTCCTGATAGCCTTTCTGTCCGTCTTTGCAGGTCTCGATAAGATTTTCGAGCACACTGATCGCATCATTTTCATTCATAATAGCCTCCGAAATTTGGATGCCCAGATGCCCTCGGGGTTTGGCGCGTTTCTGCACGGTGAAATTAGGTAGAAAACTGCAAGTGCTCTAAAATCAATCGAAAGAGACCCATTGGCCCGATGACGAAACGCAAATCCAAAGGCGCCTACATGATCTCGGCCGTGGCCGAGATGTACGGAATTCACCCGCAAACGCTGCGCCTGTACGAGCGCGAAGGCCTGCTCAAGCCCTCGCGCACTGAAGGCAACACGCGCCTCTACACCGACGAAGACTTGCAGCGGCTGGAATTCATCCTGTCGCTGGCGCGTGATCTCGGCGTCAACATCAGCGGCATGGCGATCATCCTGCAAATGCGCGAGCGCATGGAAGAGATGCAGCGCCAGATCCAGGAGTTCGTGCAATACATCCAGCAGGAAGTGCTGACGCGCGCCAATGCCGCCGCCGATCCGTCCAAGGGAGCGATTGTGCCCGTGCGCAGGCCGATAGTGGCGCCAACAATGCAAGCACCACCCAAGAAGCGCTAGTTTAGTAGTCGCCACAAGTGCTTTGTCACCACAAGAGTCTTGTCATCCTGAGGAGGGACGCAGTCCCTCCGAAGGACCCTACGAAATCAAAGGCCAGCAATGCTGCGGACGGGACAGTTTGGGCTGCGTAGATCGGCATTCCCATCCATTTCATAGCAGCCTTTCACGACCGTACGGTCCATCACGGCAGCTTCACCGCAGTTCAGGGTGACATCCTGTTGAGCGTATGATGAAGCGTTCGCCATGCTCCCCTTCAAGCTCGTCTACAGCGACGCCTACTACCTCCCGATCGGAGACCACGTCTTCCCTGCCGAGAAGTACCGCCGCGTTCGCGACCGCCTGATTTCGAGCGGCGTGGCCGACGCCAGCGACTTTCTGGAACCACAGCCCGCCAGCGACCTGGACATTCTCCTAGTCCACAAGCCCGAATACGTCCAGAAGCTGAAGACCGGCACTCTCAGCTCGCGCGAAGAAATGGAAATGGAAATTCCGTACTCGCGCGACTTGGCGGAAGCTTTCTGGCTGGCGGCCGGCGGATCGATCCTCGCAGCGCGCCGGTGCCTGACCGACAAAGTCTGCATCAGCATTGGTGGAGGATTTCACCACGCGTTTCCCGATCATGGCGAAGGATTCTGCATGATCCACGACGTAGCCGTGGCGATCCGCAGAATGCAGCGCGACGACAAGATTCGCACGGCAATGACCGTAGATTGCGACGTACACCAAGGCAACGGCACGGCGGCGATTTTTGCCGGAACGCGCACTGCCAGCGCGCTGCTGCCTTCGTCCTCGGTGTCGACCGTAGAGCAGCCCGCCAGCGCTCCCCAAGGCAAGATGCGCGGCGCCCACGCCGGCGACGTCTTCACGATCTCTCTGCACCAGCACAATAACTACCCGCTGTACAAGCCGCCGTCGTCGATCGATGTGGACTTGCCCGATGGCACCGGCGACGACGATTACCTCGCATGGCTCGACAATGCGTTAAGTTCGGGGCTGCGGCAGTTCGAGCCGGACCTGCTGTGCTACGTCGCAGGCGCCGATCCCTATCGCGAAGATCAGCTCGGCGGCCTTGATCTATCCATTGACGGATTGAAGAAGCGTGACGAACTGGTCTTCCGCGTGGCCCGCGCCCGCGATATTCCCATCATGGTGACCTACGCCGGCGGCTACGCCCGGAATGTGGAAGACACAGTGACGATTCACTGCAACACGATCATCGCGGCGAAAGAAGTGTTCGCATGAACCGGGCCGCAGTGCCGAAGGCACGGTAGGTGAAAGCCCGGCACGGAAGTGCCGGGAGGGCCGGTCAGACGAAATGAGTCCCGAAGGGACGGCACCTACCCGAACGCCTCGTCTGCATCGAACTTCATTCCGGATTTTCGCAACATCGCTTCGAACTCTCCCTCGAAGGATCGCTTCTGATGATGCTCTGCTTGATGTTCGATGTAGTCCTTCACCGCGTCGCGGTTCGAAGTGCTCACGCTGAATGCCCCATATCCCTCCTGCCACTGGAAATCCAATCCATGCTCATGCAACCAGCGCGAAGAATTCGCTTTCAAAATCTGAACCGCCTTCGCAACGGCCATGTCAGGCGGCAAGACAATGAGCAAATGTGCGTGATTCGAAGTTCCGCCAGCAGCGAGAACGGCGATGCCATGATTGCGTCCGATTCCAGCAAAATATTTCGAAACTTTCAGCAACATCTCTTGAGGAATGAGATCTCGCCGTTCTTTGGTGCTGAAGACGCAGTGAATGAGAATGTTCGGATACCGGTGAGCCATGTATCGACTTGGCCACGACTCAGGGACATTGTCTGTGTCGGGGGTCACGTTCGGCGAGGTGCCGTCCCCAAACGGGGACTCGGTTCTCGGCGTCGTTTCCCACCCGGCACTGCCGAGCCGGGCTTTCCCATTCCGTGCCTGCGGGCACTGTGGCGTCTTAACTTCGCGAGAAGTGGAAGCACGGCACTTTCGCCTGCACGCACGAATCCGGCGCTTAAAAGAATTAGCAAACGACTATCCCCCGTAACCGGCATCGATTACCCTTCGGGTTCTAACCTCTTTCCTACCCTATCCGAGATCCATTCGCTCAAACTCGTGCACAGGATCGCCGACCTGCTGAAAATAAATCACTTACGGCGGGAACTCTACACACTCGAACGGAGTCTATGTTGTGTGAGAGTCAAGGCTCCGCTCACGGTTGGCCGGGCTTAACTCGGGTTGGTTGGGATCAGGCCAGGGCAGCAAATTTTCAAGGCGCGGTTGGGTGGAAAATCCTATAATCAGGGGACGCCATCATGGCGGGAGCAACCACCTTGGGTGATTTAGCAAGCGCAATCGGAATACGAGCGCAAGAAGAAGCGGCGATCGTCGCGGAGCTGAAAGCCGGCTCGGAAGCGGCTTACTCCTGGCTCATCGGAGAGTTTCAGCAGCCCGTGTACGGTCTGGTGTACCGGATCGTGAACGATCCGGCGGACGCGGCAGACACGACGCAGGATGTGTTTCTGAAAGTGTTTCGCGGGATGAACCATTTTCACGGTGGCTCGAGTTTGAAGACGTGGATCTACCGCATTGCGCTGCATGAGGCGGCAAACCGCCGCCGCTGGTGGTTCCGCCATAAGGCCAAAGAGACTTCGATTGAGCCCGTGGAATCGGATGGTCCAAGCATTGGCGAGAACGCGATGCAGGTGGCACTGACCGATCATGCGGATTCTCCGTTTGACAGCGTGGCTCATCGCGAAGTGCAGCACCGGGTAGAAGAAGAGTTGAGAAAAGTTCCAGAGCCGTACCGCACGACGCTGATTCTGCGGGATCTGGAAGATATGTCGTACGAAGAAATTGCCGAGGTGCTCGAGATTTCGCTGGGAACGGTGAAGTCGCGGCTCACCCGCGGCAGAGACGCACTGCGGCAAAGGCTGGCGCCGTATGTGCGCGAGGTTGGAAACGAACTGGGGTTGACCGCACCGTCGCAGGACAAAGAACGGAATTCACGGTCGCAGGTTGCTGGAGGGGGTAGAAGGGTCGAGGTGATTTCATGAAGGGCACCGGGAACATCACGGAACTGAAGTGCCCCCAGGCGAAGCGGTTGTTCTCGCCATATCTGGATGGAGCGGTGACAGGCACGGAGATGCTCGCGCTGCAGGAACACTTGTCGGATTGCGGGGCGTGCAATCACGAGTATCAGGCGCTAAAGCGGACCCAACAGTTGCTGATGAGCGTCGGACGGCCGAAGGTTCCGGCCGATCTCGGATTGCGGTTGCGGCTGGCGGTTTCGCGCGAGGCAGCACCGGCGAAGAGAGCCCGCTTCGAAGGACTGCGCGTGCGCTTGGAGAACGCGCTGGATGCGTTCATGGTTCCGGCCACTGCCGGATTTCTGAGCGCGGTGATTATTTTTGGCATCGCGATGGTGTATTTTGTCGCGCCGTCCACTCTGCGCGCGGATAACGATGTCCCGCTGGTCATGGTGAACACCGCGCCTGAGTTGCAGCAGAGTGCGTTCGGCATGACTCTCGACACGATCAATGCGGATTCGCTGGTGATTGAAGCTTACGTCGACGCCAACGGGCGCGTGCAGGATTACCGCATTCTGTCTGACACCAAGGATTCGCAGGAAGTGCTGCCACAAGTGAAGCGCATGCTCATTTTCACGACGTTCCGTCCCGCACTGTCGATGGGGCGGCCCACACCAAGCCGGGCCGTGTTGTCGTTCTCGAAGATCAGTGTGCGCGGATAAGAACTTCGGGTCTGTGCGTGAGGATTCGTTTTGTAGATTTTGGAGTCTGCAGCACCGGTGATTTTCAGCCGCGGAACGGCGCAAGAGTTCGGCCCACGGCGAACGTGGGTGCGGCCGGAAAATGATCCAGCCCCGGAGCGCGAAAGCGCAGTTCTCCGGCACACTCTTCTGGCCCGCACCCTTCCTTGTCAGCCTTCTCGAACAGGATCCCACCTATTCCAAACGCCTTTTCTCGTATGCCGCGAGAGATATGGCGTTCCTGTTCGATCCTATTCGGCCTGCCACTCCGACGTTGCGTTCATGCGATTGACTGGCAGTATTGTCAGCGACGAGTTCACGCCTTTCCGCGCGTGCAAGGTCGAACTGACAACCTCGAAGGTTTTCACATAAGGAATCCCGTCCAGGATCTCCCCGAGAACCTCCACCACCTGCGGATAGCCGCTGGCGTTGTACGCCTGAGCGCTGCTTTCCTGATCCCAGAAACTAATGGATGCCACTTCGCTGCCATCGGGAAGCGCCAGGGTGATCAGATCCAGAAATCCTTTCTGGCACTGCAACCAGGGAAGGATTTCACGCTCCATGAGATTCGTGAATTGATCGAGAGAATTGGGTTTCAGCCGCACTGAAACCTTGCGAGCAAACATGTTGACCTCCGCACGGGTCCGGATGGCCGCTTGCGAGAAGCCTATCCACGAGACACGCCGCATTACTACATAGTGCGTTTCCGGGGCCGAACGTTACATCGCTGCAGTGGAGGTTTACGGTTCTCGTTTTCCGGCCTGTGCGTCTTAGCGTCAGGAATGGATCGCGTGGATCAGCAGCAAGTTGACGCCGGCCACTAGTGCCGAATGTATGAAATTCGCTCAGGTTGCCTGACAGAACAAGTCACTAGTAGGGAAGACCCAAGGTGCGCAAATTTGGACGGGGGTTTGGGGAGAAAAGGTGCCTTGCGGCAGATCCGGAGGCTCGGAAAAGGGCAGCCGATCCGCCACCCGACCATGAAAGCAAGCACTGTCCGGGCCGTCGTGCAATCACACTCGTGCGTGACCGCAGTCACCGCATTCGGGCGATTTGCCAGAACAATATATCCGTGGTATGTTTTGCCCACCGCTGGGGCGGGCATTACTGGCACTTCTAACTTGTCAGTTGAGGCTAGAGAAACGACCTCGTCATTGGTCGTCATTCGTCGGAGCCCCGGCGCAAACCCATTTGCGCCGGATTTTTCTTCCTGCGACCGCTGAAGCGATTGTCAAAATTAAGGAGAAGTAATTATGAAACGGGGCGCGCGAAATATAAAGAGTTGGGGACTTATCTTTGCTCTCATCAGCCTCCTTGGCTTGAGCAGCATTGCAGCATTTGGACAAGCCATCGACGGAAGCGTTGTTGGCACCATCATGGATTCCCAGGGCGCGGCGGTGGTTGGCGCCGACGTCACCGCAACCAACCTCGCGACGAACGTGACCGCGGCAACCAAGACCGGCAGTTCGGGGGAGTACCGTTTGGACCACCTCCTGGTTGGCACGTACAAGATCACGGCAAAGATGACCGGGTTCAAGCTCACCAGTGAGAACATCAACGTGGCGCTGAACCAGACGCTTACCCGCAATCTGACGTTGGCACCGGGTGCGGCCACCGAGACGGTAGAAGTTTCGGGCGTGCCCCCTGTGATCGATACGACCACGTCGCAGTTGCAGAATACGTTCGAAGCGAAGGTGCTGTCGGATTCTCCTCTGGCTTCGGTGGGCAGCGGTGTGATCAATCTCTCGCTGATGGATGCTGGAGTGGCCAGCAGCGGAGGGATCGGCGTTGGGTCCGGCCCTTCGATTTCCGGCCAGCGTCCCCGCAACAACAATTACACGATCGAAGGCGTGGACAACAACAGCAAGTCGGTGACCGGCCCCCTGCTTCAGATTCCCAACGACGCGGTAGACCAGTTCACGGTCCTGCAGAACCAGTTTTCGCCAGAATTCGGCCACTCCTCCGGCGGGCAGTTCAACCAGACGATCAAGTCAGGCACGAACCGCTTCCACGGCCGGGCCTATGAGTATTTTCAAAACCGTAATCTGAACGCGCAGGACTCGCTGGTGGCGCAGTCGCAGGTTGCCCAGGGAATCGCGCCCTTCAATACCCGCTATGACAACAACCGTTTCGGCGGACAGATTGGCGGGCCGATCATCAAGAACAAACTCTTCTTCTTTACCGACTGGGACTACAATCCGGTCGGCACTGCGTTTTCTTCGACCGGATGCGCGCCAACGGCAGCCGGATACGCCATGCTTGCCACTGACGCCAGTGTGAGTGCGACGAATCTGTCTCAGTTTCAGAAGTATGTGCCTGCAGCACCCAGCGCGGCACCGGCCAACGATGCCAATTGCTTCGGGTCTACCTCGGTCGGTTCCCCATCTGGGACCATCACGGTTCCCACCGGCGATATCGGCTTCACAGGTGGTTCCTACACGAACACTCTCACGACGGTCAACTCGGTGGATTGGAATATCTCGGATAAAGACCAGGTCCGAGTCCGCATTAACTACGAGAAGATCAACGGCCTCGACACCGCCGCGCAAATTCCCGCGTTTTATACGACCATCCCCTCTACTTTCGAGATCTTCACCGGGAGCGAGTACCACACCTTCACGCCGAACGTGAGCAACGAGGTGCGGGTCGGATTCAACCGTTTCGGGAACACTACTCCTGCGGGGAATTTTCAGTTTCCCGGACTGGGTACATTCCCGAATCTGCTCATCCTTGAGGGCGCCGGAGTCCAGTTGGGACCGGACGGGAACGCTCCGCAGTTTGGATATCAGGACTTCTTCCAGCTAGTGGACAATCTCAGCTGGATGAAGGGGAAACACAACTTCAAGTTTGGCGCCGAGTATCGCCAATATATTTCACCGCAGGGATTCACCCAGCGGGTACGCGGCGACTACGAATACACGTCTTTTGACCTATATTTCAGAGACCAGGTTCCCGACTATTTTGCGGAACGTTCCGTCGGCAACTCCACTTATTACGGCAACCAGGACATGTTCTACGGGTTTGCCAATGATGACTGGCGGATCGCAAAGAACCTTACCCTGAACCTCGGCTTGCGGTATGAGTTTACGCAGGTGCCGCTGTCGCAAAGGAAATGGCAACCACTGAACGCAATCTCCAACGTACCCGGGCTGATCACATTTTCGGCACCAACGGCGCAGAAAACAAACTTCCTGCCCCGCCTTGGTTTTGCCTGGTCGCCGGGCACCAGCGGAACAACATCCATTCGCGGCGGCTTCTCCATGTCAACCGACGTGCTGTATGACAACCTGGGTCTGCTATCGGCCCCTCCGCAGGTGCAGCAAACTTGCGACGTCGGTAGCCCATCTCCAACCTGCTTCTGGCAGGATCCGACGATACCCGGACAGACTGGGTTCCTGGCTGGAGGTGGTCTACCGTTCACTGCAGTCATTCCGCCCATTGCCACTGCCGCAGATGCTCGTGCGGTGACCTCTGGCTACATTCCAAACCAGAAACTGCCGTACTCGGAGACCTGGACGCTTGGTGTTCAGCACATCTTCGCGGATAAGTACACGGCAGAAGTCCGGTACGTCGGCACGCGCGGTATCCATTTGCCCGTTCAGATGCGTCTGAACCGGCAGGCAAAGACCTCGCTGACCGAGAACCTTCCTTACTTCTTCAGCGCCCCAAGTCAAGGGGCGATTGACGCTCTGACTACCAACTACGCTCAGATCGATGGCAACTCCAACTACGTTCCGTCGTACGCCAATGCTGGTTTCAATGGCGCGAGCATTGTGGGCTTCATGCCTTACGGCACGTCCGCGTACAACGGATTGCAGACCTCGTTGAAGCGAAGCTTCACCAACGGGCTGCAGTTCCAGGTGGCTTGGACGTGGAGTCATGCCATGGACAACTCGACGGCAGACGTCTTTTCGACCTATCTGACGCCACGTCGTCCGCAGGACTTCCAATGCTTCCAATGCGATTGGAGCGATTCGGCACTGGACCGGCGTCATCGCGTCACGGTGGAGATGCTATATGACATGCCTTTCCTGAAGCATAGCGACAACTGGATGGAAAGAAACCTGATCGGCAACTGGGAAGTAACTCCTGCCTATACGTTCCAGTCGCCGGAGTATGCGACCGTGCAGAGCACGGTGGACGCCAATGGGAACGGTGATAGCGCGGGCGACCGCAGTTTCATCAATCCTGCTGGAATCAAGGGTACTGGCGGCGGATACCTTCCTCTGTGTACCAGTTCGCTCCCTTCGACCGCCGCATGCGGCACAATCGATCCGGGCAATGCAGATGACAGCTCGAAGTACCTGGTGGCCTACCAGGCAGCCACCCCGAACGCCTATTACAACCAGGCCGGCAAGTACTCGGCGCCGAACGGGCGGCGAAATACATTGGCCATGCCGCACACCAACAACTTCGATCTTTCGGTGGTGAAGCGCATCAATGTCACCGAAACGCAGAACGTGGAGTTCCAGGCTCAGTTCCTGAACTTCTTCAACCATGCCCAATATGTGCCGGGCTTTATCAGCGACGTGGCTCCGCAAGGCTTCACGGGCGCCAATGTGCTCGAAATCCTGAACCCGGCCTCAACAACCTTCAACACTCCCAAGTCCGTGTTCACCAACCACCCGCGCGGAATGGTCTTAGTGCTGAAATATTCGTTCTAACGAAACAAAGCAGTAGGACAATCGGGGAGCCTCACGGCTCCCCGATTTTTTTCTGCTTCGAGAGCTGGCGGAGAGACGACTGGGCACGATAAGGGCGCCCGCCGCCAGACCCTGCCGAGATTGTCAAGCAAACTTCGGCTTTCCGAACGATTCTCTAGTTCGGAAGAAGGTGTAGCCCAAGGCTATAATTATCGACTCCAACTCTCACAAGACCGCCACGTTTTGGCATCCCCAAGGAGAAGGTTTGATGGTTTCCACCGCACCACCCGCTCAGTCCTTGTCTTCAGTGGCCGACATGGACCTCAGAAAGCGCCCCGGGTTGGAGTTGTTCTGCCTTTCATTCCTCGCTCTCTTCCTCGAATTGATGGTAATTCGCTGGGCTCCCGCGGTCGTAAGACTCATCGCCTATTACGCCAATCTGATATTGATCAGCTCTTTCCTCGGTCTCGGTGTCGGAGCGATTCTTGGCAAGAAAAGAAAGTCTCTCTTTGGATGGCTGCCAGCTCTGCTGCTGATCAACGTGGTGTGGCTGTTGATTGCCCATTTCATCACGCTGCCGACTACGGTTTCGGAGAGCAGGTTCTACACGCCTACTCCTCAACTCGTGCGTTATGTGAGTCTAGTGGGTATCTTCCTCAGCAACGCAATCGTTTTCGTACCGCTCGGTCAGCGGATCGGATCGCTGTTTGAAGCTCTGCCCCCTTTACTGGCCTACTCCTGGGACTTGGGCGGCAGCCTTGCGGGGACACTGTGTTTCGGTGTTTTCTCGTTGGTGTACTTTTCACCAATGCTTGGAATGGGATTCGTGGCTCTTGCGATTATCATGCTACTTCCGCGCAGCCAGTGGTTGCGATCAATACCGATCCTGGTTCTGTCGTTGGCGGGGGTGTATTTTTCCGTCAGTCCGAGTGCAATATGGTCACCGTACTACTACATTGTCGTGGTCTTGCAGGGCGATAAGCACGGGAATATTCCCATACGAGAGCCGCACCCGGATCTGCGCACGATGCAGGATCCGCCGATCTACGATGTGAGAGTAAATCATTATTTTCTTCAGAGCGACGGGACATTCGACCCAAGCCGGTATTCTCCGCCGCAGAGAACCCAGATTCTCGACGCGAGCTTGCAATACGACCTGCCGTATGCGCTGGCTCCGAACCATCGACGGGTGCTCATGTTAGGCGCGGGGGGAGGCACGGACACACAGATTGCGGTGCTGAACGGAGCCGAACAGGTGGATGCGGTGGAAATCGATCCGATGTTGGTGAAGCTGTCGAACCGATTCAATGCTTCGGGAATTTACGAGAATCCGAAGGTTCGTGTCCACATCGAGGATGCCCGAGCTTTTCTTCGGCGTTCAAGCGGCGGATACGACATGGTGGTCTTCGGCTTCCTGGACTCACAAACGCTATTCAGCTCAATGAGTAACATCCGCTTAGACGGTTATATCTACACCGTGCAGAGTATGCAGTCGGCCTTCCGGTTGCTGAACGACAACGGGGTACTGTCGCTTTCTTTCATGGCCGGGCACGAGTGGCTCGCCCGCAAGCTGGTGCGAATGGTAGCGCTCGCCACGAACCAGATGCCGGTTGTATATGAAAGTCAGGGGCAGGTGGTGATCTGCGCCTTCCGTGGTCAGCACCCGGACCCACCCCCTCAATACGGTCGATTCGTGCGCACGGTGTTCCCGGCAGGGGACGATTTATCCGAAGCCGTCGTTCCTACCGACGACTGGCCCTTTCTTTATCTTTCTCACAAAACCATCCCGGCTGACTACATGATCGTGATTGGAATTCTCCTGGCGATCACGATACCGACGGTGTCCATGTTACGAGGTCGAGGGTTCGGCATGAACGATGGTCACTTCCTGTTTCTGGGGCTCGGTTTTCTGCTGATGGAGACGAAGAGTATCTCCGACTGTTCCCTGTACTTTGGCACAACCTGGTTCGTAACCCTTGTGGTGGTGACGGGCGTTCTCCTGATGGTCTTGGCTGCGAACGTCGTTGCCATGCGCATGAGTCGTTTCCGGCTGTGGCTATATGCCCCGCTGATCGGCACCCTGCTGTTGCTGTACTTAGTGAAGCGCGACTCGATTCTGGCACTAAGTTTCGACCAACGATTACTGTGGTCTCTTCTCGTTGTACCCCTACCAATCTTTTTTGCCGGCCTGATCTTCTCCACAACCTTCCGCCAAGCTTCGAACCCCTCCTCTTTCTTCGGAGCAAACCTGATTGGGGCCGTCATCGGCGGATTCAGCGAGTACCTCAGCATGATCATCGGCAACCAAAACCTGATGTTTCTCATTATCGGAGCGTACTTGGTGAGTCTCGGTCTCCAAATGGAGCTGGTCAAGAAGCGTACAGTCTGATCTCCCCACGGAAATCCGGGCCCTGCCCGAGCAGGCCTTTGGAGGGGTGCGGCAGGCTTGCCGTTCTCTCTTCCGCGTCCCCTCTCGGCGTTTGACCCTCTGCGGGCAAGTCCGTAAACTGAATGGTGTTCTCCGCCTATTTTCGAGTAGTGGCCGTCGGGTGGCCAGCGTGCGGGAGGGATTCCTGAGTCGTTTCTTCCTGAGTTGTCTTGCGGGTTTTGGGCTTCGAGGTTTGGTGGTGGCGGCCTGCTTGGCCCTGCTGGCGCCGCTGTGTCTGGGGGACAGTAATAATCCCATCACGCTCGATACTAGTGAGACCTTGTTCGCCGTGCTGACGGCGATGAACACGTGCGGCTACAGTGTTGGGCTGAACATTTCCGACGCGCAGCGCCTCAACATCCGCGCTGAGGTAGAAAAAAATCTCAAGAACTCGGAAGACGCGCGGAACGCCATGACCGCGATGTGCGGATGGTACGTGGCAAACATGGCAAGTGATCCAGCACACGATCTTTCCCAATACGTATCCCTGGCGCTCTATCTGCAAGGGCCCCCGCATTTCCTTCCGCGCATAAAGGAAGACGATCTGCCTCCGGATGCAATGCCGATTGCCGCATTTGGAACGCGCCTGGAGCCGTTTTATGACAAGGCCGGCCTGCACGGTATTTGGGAGCGGCACCGTCAGAATTATGCCGCCCTGGTCGATCGCTACCACGAACCGCTGGCCAAGATGGTTTTCGACACCGATATCTACCTGAAGATGCAGTCGGGAGGATATCTGGGTCGAACCTTCACGGTTTACCTGGATTTCATGGGCGATCCCAATGAAGCCAATGCCCGCAACTACGGCACCGACTATGACGTCGTGGTCTTCCCGTCTCCCGACCCCAATTCGGTCGATCCTCTGAAGATGCCGCAGATCCGGCACGCGTATTTGCACTATCTGCTGGATCCGCTGGCGGACAAACATTTCGGGGCAATCAAGCGCATTGAGCCCCTGCTACAGTCGGTAAAGCGTGCGCCGCTGGAAGAGGGCTTTAAGACCGACATCTCGCTGCTGGTGACCGAGTGCCTGGTGCGCGCCATTGAAATTCGAACCACCGGCACCAAACAAGTCGCAGAGGCCATGCGCCTGCAGGCTGTGGATGATGCCGTGAAGCAGGGATACATCCTGACCAAGTATTTCTATACGGCCCTGCTCGCCTTCGAGAAAGATCCTGCGGGACTCAGGGCGGCGTATCAGGACATCCTCGACAAGATCGATTTGAAGGCGCAGGAGAAGGCGGCGAACGAGGTGCAATTTGTCCAGGTTTCCGCGCCGGAGTTGGTGCAGCTGTCGCGGCTGGAAGACCGAAGGATGCTGGTGACGGCCGAACAGCGGCTCGTGGCGGGCGATCCCAAGGGAGCTCAGGAGCTGGCCCAGCAGGCGCTGGACAAGAAGATTGGAGATCCGGGGAGGGCGATGTTCATCCTCGCCCAGGTCGGCGGTCGCGAACAAGAACCGCGAAGGCGCGCTGGAAGATTTTCAGAAGGCCATCCTGGAAACGAAGGATCCAAAAGTGGTGGCGTGGTCGCACGTCTACATCGGGCGGATTCTCGATATGAAAGAGGATCGCGAGGCGGCTTTGAACGAGTACCGGGCCGCCCTGACCACCGGGGGCGGAACTGCCCGAGGTAAAAGCGGCAGCCGAGCGCGGACTGCAGCAGGCGTATGAGCCCCCCGCGAAGCCCCAGCAGTAACGCTATCAGTATCCGGTTTCAGTAAAAGCTGATGCCGTTCCGCGCGACACGATAAAATGCAAGGTTGCGGAATTCAAGTCAAAATCAGGAACGTTTGGGTCGAGGAGAAAGCATGAAGCGAGCAGCGATAGTGGTCGCAGTGCTGGCAATGTGCGCTAGCAGTTTCGGACAGGGTGATAGCAAACCGGCGACCGGCCAGAACGCTCCGGCAGGACAACCGGCGCAGACCGCGCCGCAGGGAAAGCGTCCGCCCAAGGTGAACAGCCAAGAAGAGTTCAACGCCTACAAAGCCGCGGCCGCTCTGACGGATCCGGCCGCACTCGAAAAAGCCGCCGACGATTTCGCCGCGAAATATCCGGACAGCGAGTTGCGCCCTTTGCTGTACCGATCGGCGATGCAGCACTACCAGCAGGTCAACAATGGCGAGAAGATGACGGATATGGCCAAGAAAGTACTGGCGATCGACCCCGACGATCCGGAAGCTCTGGTGGGTATGTCACAAGTGATCGCCGAGCGCACGCACGACACCGATCTGGATCGCGACCAGAAGCTGGCGGAAGCGAAGAAAGATGCGGAGCGCGCCCTGTTGACGATCGACACCGACATTCCTTCTTCGGGATATCCGCCCGAGCAGTTGGCTGCCTACAAGGCCTTCCTGCGGTCCGAGGCATACGCGGTGCTGGGAAAACTGGCGTCCGACGCCAAGAATTGGCCAGAGGCCGAGGCGGACTTACGGAAGTCGATTGACGCGTTTCCCCAACAGCCCGACTCGATCGCTGTCTTGCGCCTGGCAGTCGCGCTCGATATGCAGAACAAATTGCCGGAAGCGATGAAGTACGCCGATCAGGCCGTGGATCTGACGAAAGATCGGCCCGACTCCGGAGTCGGCAAAGCGGCGCGCGATGAGAAAGATCGACTGACGAAGCTAAGTGGCGGCGCCGCTCCGAATGCGGCTCCAAAGAACTAGCCTGCTCCGAAACCTGCGAGCGTGCTCGCCCGACTGCCGAGAGCCCGCCCGGAGCAGATCGAAGGGGCGCTGTCCCCATATATGAAAGAACGGGAAATCACGGCGCTGGAACAGGCTCTGGGCTACCATTTCCGGCGCCGCGCCGTCATAGAACAGGCGGTCACGCACAGTTCGCAGGCGCGCGAACAGGAAGCCCAACAGGCCGGGGAGAGCCAAGTACAACGTTAGCGATAACGAGCAGTTGGAATTTCTCGGCGATGCTGTGCTGGCGCTGGTGACGAGCGAGGAGTTGTTCCAGCGCTTTCCGCATTTTCGCGAGGGCGAACTTTCAAAGTTGCGGGCGCATCTAGTCAGCGAGCGGCATTTAATCCAGGGTGGCACAGCAACTGGAACTCGGCCACTACCTGCGGCTGGGGCGGGGCGAGGAAAAGAGCGGAGGGCGCGGCAAGACGGCATTGCTGGTGGACGCACTGGAAGCGATTCTGGCGGCGATCTATCTGGATGGCGGACTTGAGGTGGCGCGAGCAGTTCGTTTTGCGCAACGTGATTGCTCCTGAACTGGAGCGGATGGAGCGCGGCGGCGGCACGCTGCCCGTGACGGATTTTAAATCCGCCCTGCAGGAAGCGGTGCAAAGTCTCGGCTTGCCGCAACCCGCGTACGTGCTCGTCGAAGAGGCCGGACCGGAGCACAGCAAGACATTTACGGTCGAAGCCCGTGTGCATTCGAAAAATGGGAAGGACTCTGAACTCGTGGGCCGCGCCCAGGGCTCGACCAAGAAAACCGCGGAGCAGGACGCGGCTCGACAGCTGCTGACCTTTCTGGCTGCGCGTCCGAAAGCGGCGGACGCGAAGCGGCGCAGCGAGCGTCATGCGCACCCTCGAGCTCGGTGGATAAGTAGATTTCATGGATTCTCCCAACCCTCCTATCGCGTCCCCTCCCCCTCCGATCGAGTCTCTGCAGATCCCTGTCCTCCCGCCTGACCTGCCTCCTCCAGCGCCCAGCCGCCGGACCGTCACCACCCTCGGCAGCGACGTGATCGGTTCGGTGCAGTCACTGATGGGAACCGTGGTCATCGCGATTTTCGTGATCACCTTCATTGTGCAGGCCTTTCAGATTCCTTCGGAATCGATGGAGAATACCCTGCTGGTAGGCGATTACCTTCTGGTCAACAAACTCTGCTACGGCGGACCGGGGCCCGGCGATCATTTGCTGCCGTATCAGAAGATCGCGCGCGGGGATATCATCGTGTTCCATTATCCGGTGGATCCGCAGCAGCACTTCGTGAAGCGCGTGATCGGCATACCCGGAGACCACCTCCGCCTGGTGAACAAGAAAGTTTTTGTCAACGGCAAGCCGCTCGATGAGCCCTACGTACGGTACCTGGAGCCGCCTAATAACCTGTTCCGCGACAATTTCCCGCGGACCGATATCGCGGCCTTGCGACTCGAAGGCGATTGGTGGCTGGAGATGAAAAAGCTGGTGGTCGACGGCCAGCTGATTATTCCCGAGGGCCATTACTTTGTGTTGGGCGACAACCGTGACAACAGCGACGACAGCCGCTATTGGGGGTTCGTGCCGCGCGTCAATATTATCGGCAGACCCCTGGTCATTTACTGGTCCGTGCGCGATTGGGACCAGCACCCATCGGCGACCGTTACTGGCAGGCTGCAACACGTGGCCTACGCCATCAGCCACATCTTCGAAATCACGCGCTGGAACCGGACCCTTCGGCTGGTACACTGAATAGGCGCGCGCATGCAGGCTCCGCGGGTACAGATTTAGTCGGCAAATTTTGATCGAGCACGGAAATTCACTGTGGCGAAGAAAGTATTGAACGAAGAACCAAACGTAGCCGTGGCGAAGCCAAAAGACGTTCCGGAAGACGAGAAGCCGAAAGAGACTACGGTCGAATTCCTCTCGTCGCTGGCCGCGGTGCTGGTGACGGGCCTGTTCATCATCACGTTTGTGGTGCAGGCCTTTGAGATTCCCTCCAGTTCGATGGAGAACACGCTCCTGATCGGCGACCACGTTTTCGTAAACCGCATTCAGTTTGCGCCCAAGAGTTCCTGGATCGGCCCGCTCCTTCCCTATCGCGATCCCCACTTTCGTGACATCGTCGTATTTCTCTCCCCGGCGGAGCCTGGCCTCTACGTCGTGAAGAGAATTATCGGGCTGCCCGGAGATCGCATCCATCTGCGCAATGGCGTGGTGTATCGCAATGGTGAGGCCCTCGACGAGCCTTACGTCTTGCATGATAGAGATACGACGGATCCGTACAGGAACAACTTTCCGGCCGTGCCGCCGACCGATGATCCCAACGTCTATCCGAACTGGATGGTAGATTTGCAATCCTACATTCATGGCGACGACATCGTCGTTCCTCCAGATCACTACTTCGCCATGGGCGACCATCGCGGCGTGAGCCTCGACAGCCGTTATTGGGGATTTATTCCCCGGGGAAATATCATCGGGCGCCCCATGTTCATCTACTGGTCGTTCGAGACTCCGGACGATCAATATCGGAAAACGGAGTGGAGCGATCGTATTCTATTTCTGGGCCACGTGGTTCTGCACTTTTTCGATGAGACGCGCTGGAGACGGACGCTCCAGTTCGTACGATAGCTCGGAATAATCTATAGATCGCAATCATCTTTTATTCGCAATCATAAAGATGAGGCCCCTCGAAACTCCAATAAGGGCGCGGTGAAGCTCTTCTCCTCCAAACGACGGATCGTAGCAGCGGCAGCATTGGTCGTGCTGGCGCTGTTTGTTCTCCGCCCCGGTGCGTCCCGTTTGAAATCGCGAATCGCTTCCTCCATCAGTTCGGCGCTGGGCCGTCCGGTCGAAATTGGCTCGGTACAAGTTCGGCTTCTGCCGCGCCCCGGATTCGATCTGGAAAGTCTCGTGGTGTACGACGATCCCGCGTTCGGGGCTGAGCCCATGCTGCGGGCCAGCGAGGTAACGGCCGACCTGCGGCTGCTTTCGTTGGCTCGCGGACGACTGGAAATCTCGCGTCTGGATCTGACCGAAGCCAGCCTGAATCTGGTCCATGCGACGGACGGCCGCTGGAACCTCGAGGCCTTGTTGGAGCGTGCCGCGCATATTCCGCTGGCACCGACGGGAAAAGCAAAATCGGAACCGCGACCTGGATTTCCTTACATTGAAGCCACTTCCGCACGAATTAATTTCAAGCGCGGTCCGGAAAAAATGCCGTACGCTCTGACCAATGCCGATTTTTCGCTGTGGCAGGACTCGGAAAATAGCTGGGGCGTGCGGTTGAAAGCTCAGCCTTTCCGCACCGATTTGAACTTGAACGATACCGGCCTGCTGCAGGTAAGTGGAACCTGGCAGCGCTCCGGCGTCGTGCGCGACACGCCACTGCAGTTCAATCTTGAATGGAGCCGGGCGCAACTCGGCCAGCTCACCAAGTTCTTCACCGGAAACGATCAGGGCTGGCGCGGAGAAGTTCTGGTCGACGTGGCTCTGACGGGAACTCCCGCGAGGCTGCAAGTCACGAGCAGCGCCTCGATTCAGGACTTTCGCCGCTACGATATCACGACCGGCCAGGCGCTGCGTCTGGCGGCTCGTTGCGACGGACAATATAGTTCCATCGATCACACCTTTCACGACTTGCTTTGTAACGCTCCGGTGGGCCAGGGAGTCATTACCCTGGAAGGAGACCTGGGCTTTCCATCCAGCCCCAGCTTCGGACTTGTCCTGATAGCCGAGAATGTGCCCGCCAGCGCGCTGGCTTTTCTCGCTGAGCGGGCCAAGAAGAATCTGCCCGACGATCTGGTTGCTGGCGGAACGGTAGGTGGGGCCTTTCGAGTCGAACGGAACAGCCGATCTGCGTCCCAGCTTCAATGCGAAGGTCACGGCGAGATCGCGGACTTTCGCCTCGCCTCTGCGGCAAACAAGGCGGTCATTGGGCCGGAAACAATTCCCTTTGCGCTGACGGCGGGCGACTCCTCGTCGCGCCGGCTAGCGAATCGCAAGAGCGTGCCGGAGATTCGTTTTCCTGACGGCCCTCATCTTGAGTTTGGGCCATTCCCCGTCGCCGTTGGGCGCGTCGCGCCAACCGCTCGCGGATGGATCAACCGCTCGGGCTACAACCTCGCCATTGCGGGCGAAGCAGACATTGCCAGGGCTTTGCGTGTGGCACGAATGTTCGGGCTTCCGGCGTTGCCCTCGGCCACTACCGACGGCAGCGCGCAGGTCGACCTGCGAATCAGCGGATCGGGGGCCGGGCGCCGCAACGGCACAGCCTCTGACTTCGCGGGACCGCAAGTGACCGGAACCGCAAAGCTCCGAAATGTTCGCACTGATCTTCGGGGCATCGCCACTCCGGTGGAAATTTCGTCCGCAGATCTGCAACTGTTGCCCGACGAGGCGCGTGTCGCGAAGTTGAACGCGAAGGCTGCGGGTAGCATGTGGACCGGCACTCTCACGATGCCACGGGGTTGCGGGACTGCCGGTGCCTGCCAGGTGCACTTCAACTTGAACGCCAATCAGATTGCGCTGGCGCAGTTGCAAGAGTGGGTGAGTCCAAACCCCAAGGAGCGGCCGTGGTATCGCGTTCTGGAATCGAACCCGCAAGCCGGTCCGTCGTTCTTGGCAAGTGTGCGCGCGTCCGGGCAGTTCACCATTGACCGCTTGCTGTGGAAGACGCTCGCGGCAACCGGGGTCTCGGCGAAGATAAGCCTGGACAGAGGAAAATTACAGATTTCGGAGTTAAGTGCCGATCTGCTGGGCGGCAAGCATCGCGGCGAATGGCAGGCTGACTTCAGCCTCAAGCCGGCGGTCTGCCAAGGTGCGGGAAACCTGACCGGAATTTCGCTGGCGCATCTTGGGGACGCGATAAGAAATGGCTGGATCTCCGGTACCGCCAATTCCATCTACGACATCAAAGGAACCTGCCCGGCAGAGTTCTGGGGATCGGCCGAGGGCACACTCCAGTTCGACGTGCAGAACGGAACCTTGCCTCACGTTTCCCTTCCCGAAGATGCTGGCCCCTTAAAGGTCACGCGCTTTGTCGGGCTGGCACGATTGCATGCCGGTACGATCGAACTGACGGATTCCAAGCTAAATTCCCCGGCCGGGAACTTTCGGTTAAGCGGCACTGCGTCGCTCAAGGGCGATCTCGATTTCAAGCTGGCCCGAACCCCCAACGGCACGATCCCCGCTGGTTACAACATCACAGGAACACTGGCCACACCGCATGTCGTTCCCTTGCCGGGCACCGAGACGCAGGCACAGCTGAAACCCTAGCTCGTCGCCGATCTCGCTTCGTTCTACCTGAAATGATATGATAAGTGATATGAGGCAAGCTAAGACATTTACCATTAGCGCCGAGATCCTGTCCGAAATCGCAAGTACGAAGGGAGCGGTTTCGACCAGCGAGCGCGTGAACGAGCTCCTGCGGCGAGGTCTCGAACTGGAACGCCGCGAACGTCTCGAACTGGAAGCTGCGGAATTTTTCTCGAACGATAAAGCAGACTCCGTTCGGGAGAGGGATGCGTACCAGAAGGCGTCAAAAAGAGCGCTGTCCCGAGGCTGAAGAATGCCCAAGGTTCCGACTGGATGGTATCCGAGGCGAGGCGAGATCTATTGGTTGCGCCTCGATAAGAACCGTCCGGCTTTGATTATTTCGAATGACGCATTAAACCGGCATGCCTTGGATGTGTGCGTCGTGCCCGTGACATCGGTTCATCATGGCAGGTTCGCACTTCGAGTCGCGATTGGAGCCGGGGAAGGCGGCCTTGTCCGAGACTCGTGGGCAAAGTGCGATCAGGTTACGACTCTGGACAAGCAGATCGTTGTTTATCCTCCGCTCGGCCGGTTGTCCCCCGCGACGCTTCGGCGAATCGAGGACGGGATTCGACTGGCGCTCGAACTTCCCTGACTGCAAGTCGGGTTCATGGCGCGTATCCCTCTCCCCGCAGCACTTTACCCGGCAGCGCTCCAGTCATCTTCCCCTGATCGATCACTGGCACTCCGTTGACCAGCACATAATCCATTCCCTCTGACAGTTGATTGGGATTATCGAACGTGGCTCGGTCATGCACCGTCGCAGGATCGAAAATCACCACATCGGCCCACATGCCCGCTTTCAGAACGCCGCGGTCGGTAAACCGCATACGCTGCGCGGGCAGCGCGGAAAACTTGCGGATGGCATCTTCCAGGGTCAAGGCCTTTTCTTCGCGGACATATTTTGCCAGGATGCGTGGGAACGTCCCGTAGGCGCGGGGATGAGGATGCGCCTGGCCGAGAATTCCTTCCGGAGATGTGCCTTCCGAATCGTTGTCAATCGCGACCCACGGCTGCTGCAACGCCAGGGTCACATCGGGCTGCGACATGCCAAAAACCGCGACTCCCGTCGATGGATCCTGAATCAGAAAATCGAAAAGCGCATCCATCGGATCTTTATTCCACAACTTCGCGATCTCTGAGAGGCGCTTACCTTGCATCGGAAGCAAGGCCGGATTTTCCACGGCGCCGATCATGATGGCGTCCGGACCTGGGATCTCCTGCCATTCGTTGTCCCAGTCGTTCGACGGCGTGAGCATGTCCTTGCGAATCCGTGCGCGCGTAGCGGGATCTTTCAGGCGTTCGACCAGTTTGGCGGTGCCACCATCGTGAGCCCACGGCGGAATGAAGGCGGAGAAATCGTTGTACCAAGCTGTGTAAGCATAAGTGTCGGCAGATACGTCGGCGCCGGCTGCGCGCGCGGCATTGATCTTCGCCACGACTTCCGGCATTCGCCCCCAGTTGTTCTTGCCTGCGACCTTGATGTGCCAGATCTCCACCGGAATGCGGGCTTCGCGGCCGATGCGCAGAGCTTCGTCGATCGCTCCCAGCACAGAGTCGCTTTCGTTGCGCATGTGGGTTGCGTAGATTCCTCCATACTGGCTCGCGACCGTGGCCAGAGCGACGAGCTCCGCCGTCCTGGCGTAGGGAGCGGGTGCGTATTCGAGCGCGGTGGAAACGCCGACAGCGCCGTCCTTCATCGCGTCCCGCACCAGCGCCTGCATCTGATCAAGTTGCGCCGGAGTCGGCTGCTTGTCGTCGTCGCCAAGAATCATGCGCCGGACTTGTGTCGCTCCCACATAGCTCGCCAGGTTGATGCCCATGCCTTGCTTCTCGAGCCGCCCAAAATATTGCCGAAAGGTGCGCCAGTCGGGATTGATCTTATAATGCTCGTAGCCGCTGCGGTCCGATTGGATAATTGCGTCGTTCAGCGGAGCGATCGAATTCCCTTCTCCCGTAACTTCGGTCGTGATTCCCTGAAAGATTTTCGAGGGCAAGCGTGGATCCACAAGGATGGTCAGTTCCGATTGACCGAGCATGTCGATGAATCCTGGCGCCACCACTTTGCCCGCCGCATCGATCGTGCGCTTGCGCGACGCGTCGGTCAGTTTGCCAATCGCGGCAATCTTCCCCTCGCGGATTCCCACATCTCCCGAGTACCAGGGCGAGCCGGTGCCGTCGATGATGTGGCCGTGGGTTATGACGAGGTCGAAGGCGCCAGCTTGCGACTGAGCTAGAACGTTCGGGAAAACGCTGATCACCATCAGCACAAGATAGACCTCGTACATCCATAGCTTCGTCTTCATAATTTAGGTGTCTCCGCAATAAAACTTTTCAGGCCCCGCGCTTGCTTGTGCGGTGTGAGATTGCTCCCAACAGAATCCACGTTCCCAGAGCCAGCCATTCGTAGACGGTGAAATGGCCCGGAACAAGCGGAATCACTTTCATCAGCGCCATCGCGACTCCGACGGCTAGACCGAACCAGGCGACGGCGCGCTCTGCCGGCGCGAGATTCATCACACTCGGCTTGGCCCGAGCGAGCGCAAGGCATGCGGCGCATGTCGCCGACCATCCCAGAGCGCATGCCACGGACCCGACTTCGGTGACCGGAACCAAGATCGCGTCGCCCAGCATCATGCAAGCGGCTGTCGTCAGGCCAATCCACAACACGGCCACCGAAGGAGTGTGATGATCCGCGTGGACTGTGCCGATGCGCGAGTCGACCATGCCACGGCGACCTAAGGCAAAAAGCAGCCGGCTCGCAGCGACGAAATTTCCGTTGAAGCATTTGAACAGCGACAGCAACGCAGCTGCCAGAATGATGTTGACGATCCATCGCGATCCCAGCGCTTGCTGGAACGCCACCGCCGTCATGAATTTCTCAGAAGTGAGCCGGTGCCACGGAGCCACAAACGCAACCGCCGCCACGATGCTCGCATAGAAAAGAATGCCGATGAAGATGGCCATCCAAATGGCGCGAAAGAAGCCGGGGGCGCGGAAATCCGGGCTAGCCTCTTCTGCCGCCTTGCCCACGGATTCAAAACCGGTCATGAAATATGGCACGATTTGAATCACCAGCAGAATCGAGATCAGCGGAGTGTGCGTGAATAGTGGCTGAATATTGGCCGTAGAACCGCGGCTCACGCCCAGAGCCACAAAAATTACGAATAAGGCGAGTGTGCCGAAGCTGGTCCAATTCTGAAACGTCGCGCTCAGCCGGATGCCACGATAATTCAGCAAAGTGAGCAGCCCGGTTAAAGCCAACCCAATCACAAGATGCGGCAGGTACACCGGACGGCCTGCGATGCGGTACAACTCCATCGAATCGAGACTTGGAACGATGTATCCCGCGATGCGCCCGACCGCGACCGCCTCCCAAGGGCACACGATGAAATACGCGAGCGTCATCATCCAACCGGTGGCGAAGCTAACCGGACGCGAAAAAACCGCTGATGTATAGGCGATCTCTCCGGCCGCATCCGGCATCGCCACCACCAGCTTGCCGTACACCCATCCGATGGGTAGCAGAAGAGTTCCACCGATCACAAATCCCAGCAGCGCGCCGAGCGCCCCGCCACGCAGCAGCCAGTCATCCATGATGACCAGCCAGCCCACGCCCACCATGGTTCCCCAACCGAGAGTGAAGTAGTCCGTGGCGCGGAGTTGGCGGGCGAGAGTGTTCACGGGGCGGCGCGAATTATAAAGCATGGCGGCTTCCGTTTTTCGGCTCCCGGCCTCAAGCTTCCGCAACCCGGCTCCCGGATTGCCGGGTTCGATCGCAGCGAGCAGCCTTCCGGGAGCCGAGAGCCGGAAGCCCTTTTCGCATGTTAGTATCGAATTCAGCCCTGCATGACACTTCAACACCTGATCTGGACCGGCAGCCCCGCCCATAGGCCGTGTTCCAGAGAGCCGGGCTTCGTCGATCAATGACATCTCTTTCCAAATCCCGCAAACGCGTGCTCAGTGGCATGCGCTCGACCGGCAAGCTGCACCTCGGAAATTACGTGGGCGCTCTGCAGAACTGGGTGCGCATGCAGGACGAGTACGAATGCTTCTTCATGGTGGCGGACTGGCATGCTTTGACTACCGATTACGCCGACACGTCCCGCATCAAAGAGAATTCGCTCGAGGTCACGCTCGACTGGCTTGCGGCCGGGCTCAATCCCGAAAAGTCCGTGATCTTCATCCAGTCGCACGTTCCGGCGCACGCCGAGTTGCACCTTCTGTTTTCCATGATCACGCCGATCGGCTGGCTCGAACGCGTGCCCACCTACAAAGAGCAGCGGGAAAATATCAAGGACAAAGATCTGGGCACGTATGGATTTCTGGGATATCCCGTTCTTCAAGCGGCGGACATTCTGGTCTACAAAGCTGATTGCGTTCCAGTCGGCGAGGATCAGGTCGCGCACGTGGAGTTGACGAGAGAGATTGCTCGGCGCTTCAACGGGTTCTATCCGCTATCGATACGAGTCACAGAGCAGATTCTTCCAAGCGAGACCCGTGTCATTCATGAAACCGAACACGTCGTGTTCCCCGAACCGCAAGCCCTGCTGACGCCCGCTGCCAAGCTGCCCGGCACCGACGGCCGCAAGATGTCGAAATCCTACGGGAACACGGTCATGCTCACCGATCCCGAGCCAGTGGTGCGGCAGAAGCTGAAAACCATGGTGACCGATCCAGCGCGCGTGCGCCGGTCGGATCCCGGGAATCCAGACGTTTGTCCAGTTGGTGACCTGCATAAAATCTTCAGCAGCAAAGAGACGATGGCCAAAGTGAATGAAGGCTGCCGTTCAGCCGGCATCGGCTGCATCGAGTGCAAGAGCTGGGCAGCCGACGCCCTGGTGAAGCTGCTGAATCCAATGCAGGAGCGCCGCAAGAAATTCGAGGAGAATCCGCGCCTCGCCTGGGATATTCTGGAAGCTGGCACGGAACGGGCCCGCAAAGCCGCGGGCGAAACGATGAACGATGTACGCGCGGCCATGGGCATGTCGCTGGAGTACGAACCGCTGACCGCGAAGGATTCGAAATAGGCAGATGACCGAAGAAGCAAAACTCGTTTCCCGCGAAACCGCAGCCGCCGTCGTCGCAGTAGCGTCTGCGACCAAAAAAGAAGAAAGCGATTCGCCTTTTGCCGTCGCGGTCACTGACGTTTACGAAGGCCCGCTCGATCTGCTGTTAGACCTGATCCGCAAGCAGGACATCGACATTTACGACATCCCCATCGCGAAGATTACGGCGCAGTATCTGGCCTACGTGGAAAAGATTCGCGAACTCGATGTGAACGTGGCCGCGGAATTCATCTACATGGCCGCGGTGCTGATTCACATCAAGTCGAAGATGCTGCTGCCTCGCGATCCCGCGGCGACTGCGGAAGAGCAGGAAGATCCCCGCAGCGAATTAGTGAATCGCCTGCTGGAGCACGAAAAGTTCAAGTCCGCCGCGCAGATGCTTTTGCAGAAGCAGCAGATTGAAGACGCGGTCCTGTCGAATCCTTCTCTGAAGGAATTCATGGAGGCGGAGGGCACCGAGCCCGAAATCGCCGCCGACGTCATCGATCTGGTCAAAACATTTCAGCAGGTGCTGGAGCGGGTGCGCACGCGGCCAGTGCTGAATGTCGATGAGGAAACAGTCACCGTCGGTCAGATGATTGATTATCTCCGGCGGAGGCTCTCGCTCGAAGACCGGCCGATCCGGCTGAAGCAGCTTCTGATGCGCGTGCCGTCGCGTCACGCCCTGGTTTGCATGTTTCTCGCCTTGCTCGAAATGGTGCGGCTGCAGGCGATCCAGGTGCGGCAGGAGAAGATGTTTGGCGAGATCGCAGTCCGCAAGCACACACATTTTGAAGAGATCATGAAGGAGCAGTCCGCCGTTCGCGACGACTGGAGATGAATTAGACCGGTACCCAGTACCCAGTACCCAGTACTCAGTAGCCAGAAAACCTGGTGTCAGCTGACTACTGGACGTTTACTGAGTACCGGGTACTGAGTACAGAGTACTGACTATGAGTCTTAAAGCTCAACTCGAAGCCATTATTTACGCGGCAGAAACGCCGATTACGGTGGAGCAGATAACCCACCTCGTGAAAGAAAGCGTCGTCGCCGGCGGAGCCGCCGACGAAGCCGAGATGAAGTCGCGCGTCCGCTCGTGTCTCGAAGAACTCGTCGGCGAATATGGTGCGCCCGACCACGGCATTGAGATCCGCCAGGTGGCTGGCGGATACCGCATGTCGACCAAGCCCGAGCAGCACGAAGTGGTGCGGGCCTTCGCGAAGAGCCTGAAGCCGCCGATCCGGCTGTCGCTGCCGGCGCTTGAAACCCTGGCCGTGATCGCTTACAAGCAGCCCGTCACCGTGCCGGAGATCAACGACATTCGCGGCGTCGACTCAGGGGGCGTGATCGGAACGCTGCTCGATCGCAAGCTGATCACCACGGCCGGACGCAAGCAGGTCATCGGGCGTCCGATTCTTTACAAGACAACAAAGGAATTCCTGATGCGGTTTGGGCTGAAGGATGTGAACGAATTGCCCAGCATGGAAGAATTCGAAAAGCTGGTCGCCGAGTCGTTTCAGTCGGAACTGATTCCAGCAGAGAGTGTCGAATCAGCGGCCGAAAGCGCGCTGCACGCCGAGAGTGAAGTCGCTGAGGCAGAACCGGCAAGTGAAACCGTTTCGGAAGCGGAGAAGGCGCGCTGATTTTTGGTTGTATCGTCCCTGCAGTAATCGTTCTTCTTGGTAGTTCGCAGACCCAGCGCTGAAGCGTTGGGCGAAAATTATTTTCACCCTCCGGGGCTCTGAACCTCAAGGGGACGCGCAAACAGGAAATTTATTATGCCGCTGGAACGTCTGCAAAAGATAATCTCTGCTGCCGGAGTCGCTTCTCGCCGCAAGGCTGAGCAGCTGATCTCCTCCGGCGCCGTGCAGGTCAACGGAACCGTCGTGACGGAACTCGGCAGCAAAGCTGATCCCGAGACGGATCATGTCCGCGTGAACGGCAAGCTGCTTCACGGCGCACAGCGGCACACCTATCTTCTGCTCAACAAGCCCAAGGGTTACGTCACCACGATGAGCGATCCGCAGAAGCGCCCGACTGTCATGGATTTGATCCACGGCGTGAAGGGCCGCGTTTATCCGATCGGACGCCTCGACTACGCCAGCGAAGGATTGCTGCTGCTGACGAACGACGGCGACCTCGCACACCGCATGATGAAGGCGGCCTCGCACGTACCCAAAACCTACGTCGTCAAAGTTGCAGGCACACCGAAAGAAGATGCAATCGCGAAGCTGCGGGCAGGAATCTCGATCGCAACCGACGATGGCAAGCGCGTGAAGACTGGACCCGCCCTGGTGCGCATCGTGAAAGAAGCGGCGAATCCGTGGTACGAGATCACGCTGATTGAAGGACGAAACCGGCAGATCCGCCGGATGTTCGAAGCGGTGGGACATCACGTGGAAAAAATCAAGCGCGTCCGCTACGGGCCGCTCACGCTCGACGTTCCCCCGGGCAAGTTTCGATCGCTCACGTTGCGAGAAATCGAGAAGTTGAAATCCGCCAGCGCCACGAGTGCGCCAGCGGCAAAACATTCCACAAAATAATCAACGGCGAACATGAGCCGATTCTTTGATCTGATTTCGAAGCCGGCCCGTGAGATGGGCGACTACCTTCCGGCGATGCCCCCGAGGCGCCCTCCCGCTGACACGCGCCCACGGCTCATAAAGCTCGACTCCAACGAAAACCCGTTCGGTCCTTCCCCGCGCGCGCTCGAAGCGATGCGATCGGCTTTGGCTTTGGCGAACTTCTATCCCGATGACGACTGCACGGAATTACGCCGCAAACTCGCCGCCTGTCACGATGTGCCTGCCGAACAAGTTCTCGTAACCGCCGGTTCCACCGCACTGCTCGGACTGCTGTGCCACACCATGCTCGCGCCGGGACTGAACGCAGTCACCAGCGAGCGCTCGTTCATTGTGTATTCCATGGCAGTGCGTGCCACAGGCGCACAGTTGATCGAGGCGCCCATGCTGGCGGATGGGGATGGATTCGATTTGGCTGCGATCCTGAACGCGATCAATGAGCATACGCGACTCGTTTTCCTAGCGAATCCCAACAATCCGACCGGAAGCGTGGTCGACGCCACTGCGGTCGATCAATTCATTGCCGAAGTACCCGGGCACGTGGTCATCGTGCTCGACGAGGCGTACTACGAGTTCGCGGCACATTTCGCAGCCCGCCGCAGGATTGAGTATTCCCATTCCCTCAATTACCTGCGACAGGGTGCAAGCGTAGTCGTGCTGCGAACGTTTTCCAAGGCACACGGCTTGGCCGGATTGCGCGTGGGATACGGTCTGGGTCCGGCTGAGTTGCTGGCGTACTGCGCCCGCATGCGCGATACATTCTCCGTGTCATCGGTGGCGCAGGCCGCCGCCGTCGCGGCGCTTGACGATCTAAACCATATAGGCCGCGCCGTTACCAGCAACGCCGAACAAGCTCAGGTTCTGGGAGTGGGATTGTCGGAACTCGGCTGTCGCGTGGTTCCCACCGCAGCCAATTTTTTATACTGTGACCTCGGCAAAGAAGCTTTCGCTTTTGCCGAGCGATTACGCGCCGAAGGAGTCAGCGTGCGCCCTTTGGGCGGATGGGGCGCGCCCACGTGCATCCGCGTAAGCGTTGGCACGCCGGAACAGAACGCAATCCTCCTGGCTGCAATGGATCGGATCACGCGCAAGCGGCCGGGAACGCCCATCTCCGAGAATGGCAGCCATTGAACCCATGAATCACAACTTCCCTTCTCGCAGATTGTCGCTCGGAGGATTGATGACACGACTGCGGCCTCTCGTGCTCCTGTTTCTGGCAACCGGATTTTGCGCCGCCGCCGGCCTGCGAGACGCCACGAACACAAAGTCCGGGAGCGACTCCGCGAAGCCGGCGCTCCGCGAAATGTCTTGGGATACCTATCTCGACAAAGTACAAGGCGCCTGGATGGGAAAGATGATTGGCGTGACCTTCGGACAACCATGGGAGTTCCAGTATCAGAACACGCCGATCGGTTTTGACATTACCGATTGGCCGCTCTCGCCGACTCGAATGAAGGACTATCGCGCTCGCGCGGAAAATAAACCGGATCAGGAAGATTGGGACCCCATCACCCGTGAAGCCGACAACCAGAAGGTCGTCATCCTTCACAACTTCATCGTCACTTCCGAAAAGGAGCATCCCAGCTTCGGCGCGCCCGACAACGACGACATCTACATCAATCTTCTTTTCCTGTACTGCCTGCGGAAGTATGGGATTGACGTCGATCCCGTCACCGTCGCTCACGAATGGGACGCGAAAATCCGCCAGGTCTGGCACGCTAACGAGGCCGGCCTGGCCAACATCCGCAAGGGCATTCTACCGCCGGACTCGGGCAATCCCCGCTACAACCTGCACGCCGACGACATCGACTTCCAGATCGAAGCCGACATTTTCGGAATGATTTCTCCGGGCATGCCACAGGTTTCCAACCGCTACGGTGATCGCATGGGCCACATCATGAATTACGGCGACGGCGTGTATGGTGGCATGTTCATCGCAGCCATGTACACCCAGGCATTCTTCGCGAACAATATCCGCGAAGTGGTCGACAAGGGATTGCTGGCCATTCCCGCGCAGAGCCTGTATGCGCAACTCATTCGCGATGTCATCCGCTGGCACGATGAGAATCCCAACGACTGGCTCAAAACCTGGCACCTCGCGCAGGCAAAGTGGGGAGAAGTCGATCATTGCCCTGACGGATACAGGCAGCCTTTCAACATCGACGCCAAGCTGAACGGTGGATACGTCGTGATGGGCCTGCTCTACGGCAACGGTGACTGGTACAAGACAATGAACTACTCCACCCGCGCAGGCCAGGACGCCGATTGCAATCCTGCCAACGCGGCCGGCATTCTAGGAACGTTGATTGGAGCACATGCGATTCCCGCCGAATATCGCGAGCCGCTGCACAGCACGTATTGGAACAAGACGCTTGCCGGCCTGCCCGATTCCTACGAGATCGACGTTCTTTCCGAAGACACAGCACAGGTCGGGCTGAAAGTTCTGCTTGCGAACGGCGGAGAAGTCGAAACGAAAGATCGCAAACTTGTGCTCCTCGTGCCCTACCAGGAGCCCGTCGCACCGGCAGGGCTTGAGCAAATCAAGTGGAAGGATGACACGCCGGTTCTGCAATAACGGCCAGGGTCGGCTTACGAGCCCGGCGTCTCATGATCGCGCGTTCACTGCGACGCTGGAATTCGCGCCGCGCCGTATAGCCCGGCATCACTCCCCAATAAGGCGCGCGTGATGATCGTCTTTTTCCATCTGCAGGCGGTGATCTGGGAGGACGCCCCTACTTTCTTATCCAGCGGATCCTCTGGCGCGGTCGCCGCATAAACGAGTGAACGCTCGCGCAATTCGGCGAACATTGCGGGGGCAAAAGCATCCCAAGCGCTGGCAACGCCCCCGCCAATCACGAACACATCCAGGTTAAGAACGTTGATCAGACCCGCCAGCAAGATTCCCAAAACCTCTCCGAAGCGGTGGAAGATGCGCCGGGCGTCTTGGTCTCCTTGAATGGCGAGGTTGTAAATGGAACGCGCGCTGAACTCCGGGTCGGAGTTCGCTGCCTTCGCCAGCCCGGGCGCTTGCCCAGCCGCAATCGCTTCTTGAGCCATGCGCACTACCGCAGTAGCAGACGCGTAGCGCTCGGCACAGCCGTGATTGCCGCAGCCGCATGGAACACCGTTTGGTTCGATCGTGACGTGGCCAAACTCACCCGCCATGCCGTTCATGCCGTAGAAGATTTTGCCGTTCAACACGATAGCGCCCCCGATTCCGGTCCCCAGCGTGATCATCGCCATGTTATCGACGCCGCGGCCCGCTCCCAGCCATTTTTCGCCGAGAGCGGCGACTTTGGCGTCGTTATCGAGGAAGACGCGAGCGCCCAGCCGCCGCTCAATCTCATCGCGCACCGGATAGTCGGACCAGCCGGGAAGGTTTGCAGACTTGCGCATCATTCCGGTTTCCATATCGATGATGCCCGGGACGCCTATTCCCGCGCCGACAAATCTGCCACTGGCCTTGATATTGCTCGGTCAGCCGGTGAATCGCGTCGCACATTTCGCCGATGACGTGGTCCCGGCCGAGAGCGACTTTTACGCCCAGAGTAATTTTTTTGAGAAGTTGGCCGTCCGTACTCACGGCTGCGATGCGCAGGTTGGTGCCGCCAAGATCGACTCCAATGGAAAAGTCAGGCATGACGGAGAAGACTATCAGAATTGCGGCAGACCATGCTCATCATCGATTGATGATTGTTGATTGTTGATTGATAACTGATGATTATTCGATTGAAAGGCTAGACGCGGATTTTCAATCATCAATCAAAAATCATCAATCAACAATTCACCTCTGGCACCCGGGGCAGTAATGGCTGCTGCGCCCGCCGATCACGACGCGCTTAATCGGCGCCTTGCACACCAGACAAGGCTCACCTTCACGCCCATAAACGCGGTGCCGGAGCTGGAAGAATCCTTCTTCCCCGTCGGCGTCCACGTAGTCGGAAATGGACGAACCGCCGAGCGCAATCGCTTCGCGCAGGACTTCCTTCACTGCGACCAGCAGCTTTCCCAGTTGATCGCGCGTAATGGTTGAGGCGCGTCGGCGGGGCCGCAGGCCAGCGCGAAACAAAGATTCATCTGCGTAAATGTTGCCAACTCCGCGCAAAAGCTTTTGATTCAGCAACGCGCTCTTGATGGGCGTCTTGCGTCCGCGAAACAACGTCAGAAAACGCTCGAGTTGCACCTCCAGAGGCTCCACGCCGCTAGTGTCGAAGTCTCCCGCCTGCGCGACGCTCAACCGGCCAAAACGCCGCGGATCCACAAAGCGCAGTTCCCGGCCCGAGGATAATTTCAGAATCGCGTGCGTATGCTTCGCCACTTCGGTTTCGGGTTCGCAGACTCGCAAGCTGCCAGTCATGCCCAGATGAACGATCCACTGGGCCGTGCGCGAGGGAGCATGTGTGGGGCGGACACTCCTGTCCGCCACTGCTTGCGGCGTCGAGGAAGCCCGCGTGGACGCCGCTCTGCTCCGATTCCGCCCTCTCGCGGGCGATGGCGCCCGCGCCACATTCTCCCGATCTTGTTCCAAGTCAAACACAATGTGCTTGCCCATCCTCCGAACGCCCGCAATGCGGCTCTGTTCCAGCGTCGCGGCGATTGCGGACGCAGAAGATTTCAACGGCTCTTTCTTCTGCCCCAGCCACACGGATTCCACAACCTCCCCCGTGACCCGCTTCGCGAGGCCGCGCGCGATCGTTTCGACTTCAGGCAGTTCAGGCATAAGGTTAGGAACGGCAGATCATTAACACGAAGGGCACAAAGATCCACAAAGGATTTCCGGCTTTTCCTTCTTCCCCTTATTCAGCGGGCACATATGAGCTACTTCTTCAGAAATGTTCCCTGCTGCAGCTCCTGAAACGCCTGCTGCAACTGTTCTTGCGTGTTCATCACGATGGGACCATACCACGCCACCGGCTCTTCGAGCGGCTTGCCCGAAACCAGCAGAAAGCGAACGCCATCTTCCCCAGCCTGCACCTCGACTTCATCGCCGCGGTCGAAGACGACCAGCGACCGGTTCTCCGCGTCCGCCGGAGGCCGGGTATCCGCCCATCCCACGCTCTCGGTGGGCACAGCCAGCGGCCCCGACGCATTACAAAATTTTCCGTCTCCGGCGAACACGTAGGCGAACGCATGGCGACTGGTCTCGACCGGCAACGTTTTTCGCTCGCCCGGCGGTACCGAAACATCCAGGTAAATCGGATCGGCGGCGATTCCGTCGACTGGTCCCGACTTGCCCCAAAACTTTCCGCAGACGATGCGCACGTGCGTGCCATCGTCATCGGTGACCTCCGGGATGTCGCCTGTCTTCACTTCCTGATAGCGTGGCGCAGTCATCTTCAGCGCCGACGGCAGGTTCGCCCACAGCTGAAAGCCGTGCATACGGCCCGTCGGATCGCCTTTGGGCATTTCCTGATGAATGATGCCGCTGCCGGCCGTCATCCACTGCACGTCTCCTGCGGCAATCGCGCCGTGGTTGCCCATGCTGTCGCCGTGTTCCACGGTTCCCGCCAGAACATACGTGATCGTCTCGATCCCGCGGTGCGGATGCCACGGAAATCCCGCCAGATAATCCTCAGGAACATCATTGCGAAAGTCGTCGAGTAGCAGGAACGGATCGAAATCCTTCGTCGTGCCGAAGCCAAAAGCGCGCCGAAGATGCACTCCCGCACCTTCCAGCGTTGGCTTGGCTTTGATAAGCCGCTTGACGGGTCGTATGGACATAGTGATCTCCGATGCCGATTCGGCTTGTAATACCGTATGCGCGTTTGATGCGCCGAAGGGCGTGCAGGACGCATCCCAGCACGGGAGCCCATCAGAGTGGACCTCGACTCAGCGGATGCTGATCGCCGACACCCGTCTTGCCCGACAACCTCAGCACTGTTGGGATTGAATCCGCGAAAAGAGACCGGCGGCTTGCGGGACAGCTTGCGCGGGGCTTCCTAGTCCTTCAGCGGAACCACGGCACTGCCGTCGCGGCAGAATGTGGCAACTCTTTGCAGGTCGCCGTTCGCGCGGGGAACGGTCATCACCGGACCGTAGCAGTAGACGGCATGGCCAGAAGCGGCGAAGTACCAGCGTCCGCCTTTGGAGTGTTTGGTGATCGAAGTGGACGGTTGCCGCTGCGGCTTCTGCGGGGACCACGGGGTAACCGGCAGACTGAACAACAAGGCTAGGGTCAGGACCTTCATTGTTTTTTCCCGCAGCTCCTTCCTCGAGCTGCTCTACGCTTCACTCGCTACTGCTTGCTCACAGAACCTGTCATTCACAGAACAAAGTGTTGCAGTGTTCAAATTCGCGCATCTTTATTCAAATCGTCAATCGTGCGCTTTATATCGTCGTCAGAGTCCGTACATCGTCGACCAGTTCCGGCGTCGGTTTCGATGGCATCTTGAAGTCCGGCTTCTGCTTGGCCGACTGGCTCTGGGTACGTCGCTGTTGTGGTCCTGCCTGGGAAGACGGGGACTGAGAGGTTGGTGCCTGGGTTGACGGGTACTGGGCCGACGGATATCGCTGCGACTGCGTCCGGGAAGACGGGTTCTGAGTCACTGGTGCTTGATTTACGGGAGCCTGGGTTGCTGGAACCTGGGTCTGCACGGAATTCACGTCCTGCTGCTCCGCCTGCATCTTTTTCATCGCCGACAGTTCCGAACTGTCCCGGAAGAGCTCGCGAATCAGCGCGCGCTGCGATTCGATCGTCTGTCCTTGCTCCACGATCAGCATCGTCATGAGTCCGTAGGAGATCAGGAACAGAATCGTCAGCAGCGGCAGCCACCCGTGCCTCTTGGGAGCAGAAGGAGTGTCGATCGCCGGTACGCTGGTCGCGGTGTTGGTCTCGAATAGAGTCGTCAAATGGCACCCCGGTCTTTCGCCCCGAACTCGCAGGCACACTGAGAATTGCACCCCGGGCACCATCACGCGTCGGATGGTTAACCGACTGATAGCACTATGGTTAACCCATTTCCACTGATGGCTCCCCGGCCCCCGATGTGCAACTCGCTGCACATTATGAACCGGGATTTGCTGCCCGCCCCACACGAGCGTCGAGTGCAAACTGCCCGATCACGCACCGCATCCCTTCCTCACGGGTGACCTCCCGAGAGTTACCGGGGTTACTTTTCGTTAACACTGTCATCGTTTAGGATCACCAGTCTTAGAGAATTATTAGAAACAGAATTCTTTTTTCAGGACCCCCATTTATGCGTACACAGTATGTTCTGATGCTCCTGCTCCTCGTAGCACCCTGTTTTGGGCCTTCGGCAAGTGCCCAGACCCAACAGGCCCCGACTGAAAGTACGCGCCGGATCATCCGCAGGACGATTCCCGTCTATCCAGACGTCGCCAAGCGGATCAACCTCGCTGGGACGGTGAGACTGGTTGCGGTCGTGGCGGCAGACGGAGACGTAAAGTCCGTCGAATCCAAGGGAGGCAGTCCGATCCTGCTGAAAGCGGCGGAAGACGCAGTCTCCCAATGGAAGTTTGCTGCCGGAAGCGAATCCAGGGAAACGATCGAAGTCCATTTCGCCCCGTAACTACAACACCACTGGTCTCAGAGCACGAGCCGCCGGCCTTTGCGGGAGTCAGCCTGAACGGAGCCGTTCTTCAGGCGAAGTGAAGGATCTTGCGCAGCGACAGTGCTGAGCAAGTTGCGTGAACGGAGAACGGCTGCGATTATTTCCCCAACACCAGCTTGGCAATCGTCGCCAGCTGCATGTTCGACGTTCCTTCGTAGATCTTGCCGATCTTCGCGTCGCGCCAGTACTTCTCGACTGGATAATCCTTCGTGAATCCGTACCCACCGTAAATCTCAATGGCCAGCGACGTCACGCGCTCGGCCACCTGTGACGCGAACAACTTCGTCATGGCCGCTTCCTTCACGAAGTTCACGCCTGCATCCTTCATGCGCGCGCAGTTGTAAACCATCAGGCGGGCGGCTTCAATCTCCGTCGCCATCTGCGCAATCTGGAACTGGATCCCCTGAAACTCCGCGAGAGGCCTTGCCAAACTGTTTCCGCTCGACCGCGTACTTGCAGGCAAATTCCCACGCCCCCCGGGCCAGCCCAATCATCTGCGCCCCGATCCCAATGCGGCCCTCGTTCAAGGTCTCGATCGCGATCTTATAGCCCTTCCCCGGCTCACCTAGCACGTTCTCCTTGGGCACCCGGCAATCTTCCAGAATCAATTCACACGTCGACGATGCGCGGATCCCCAGTTTGTCTTCTTTCTTCCCCACCGTGAATCCCGGAAAGTCTTTCTCCACCAGAAATGCCGTAATGCCCTTGTATCCAGCACTCGGATCGAGAGTCGCAAACAGCACAAACAGCCCGGCCTCTTTCCCGTTCGTAATCCAGAGCTTGCGGCCATTGAGCATATATTCGCTGCCCTTAAGCACCGCCCGCGTCTGCAAGGCAAACGCGTCCGAACCCGATCCTGCTTCGCTGAGCGCATACGCGCCCACGGTCTCAGTCGCCATCCTGTGCAGAAATCGTTTCTTCTGCTCCTCGGTCCCCCAGCGCAGCAGAGCGTTGTTGACCAGCGTGTTCTGCACGTCGACGATCACGCCGGAAGAAGCGTCGACCCGCGACAGTTCTTCCACGGCCAGAATCGCCTCGAAGAACTTGGCGCCGCCTCCGCCATACTGTTCCGGAATCTCAATCCCCATCAGCCCCAGCTGAAAGAAATCATGGATGAGATCCTTGTCGAAGACGCCTTTTTCATCCATCTCCTTCACCAGAGGACGGATCTTCTCGTCGGCAAACTGGCGAATGTTGTCGCGGAACAGGATTTCATCTTCGGTGAGCGTGGTCAGCGGCGTAGGGACGGCGGCTTGCAGCGTAGTCTCGGGCATGAGGGCACCTTCAAAGGCTAGATGGCAAACCGACAATTCTAGCACTGCGATTGGCGTTAAGAGTGTTGCGTGGGATCCGGCATGGATTTCAGATACTAATCTAGGTTTTTGGACTCGGTCTACGGAATGCCACTCTCACAGCCAGCCATATCGACAGAGGGACGGAAATCACTAGGCTGATGAAGATAAACCCCATCATCGCAAATCCGTCGCCGGGTGCGCCATGCCCGCCATTGTTAACAAAGCTCGGATCGAGGCAGTGCGACGGCTCCGACGAAAAACGCAAGGAAGACACCCAACAAGGGGATGAACAACAAAATAGCTATCGCCTTCACGATTTTCATGCCAAGGCCTTCGCGTCAAGAGCGCTTTACGGAAGACGCGGACTCTCAGCTTCAGCCGCGTTTGTAGACCAGCTTCAGGCCGTCTGCTTGCAGGATGCGCTTGATCTGGCTGCGGGCATGCACCGACCACGGCCCGGACGTATCGAGTTTCACATAGGCCTGCCAGTGTTTGAGCGCCTTGCGTGGCTCGCGGACCTTTTCATAGGCCAGCGCAAGATTGTAATGTGCGTCGGCATACGTCGGGGCCAATTGCAGAGCGGTCTTATATGTCTGAATGGCTTCCTGCACGCGGCCGGTCTCGTCCAGCACGTTGCCCAGATCAAAATACGCGAGCGAGTATCGCGCATCCGCTTCAATGGCCTGCCGGTAATGTCGTTCCGCCAGCGCGAAATCCTGCCGGTTGTAATACAAAGTCCCCAGATTAATGTGGGCGGCCGCGTGATTCGGTTGGAGCTCGAGCACCTGATGATAGGCCGCAATCGCCTCGGGCTGCGTGTTCGGATCCTCTTCCAGCGCGATGCCGCGCGCGAACCACGCCGTCGCCTCGTTATCGCGCGGAGTCGGCTCCGAGCGGGGCACAGGCGTGCTGGTCACGACTTTTTCCCGTTCCGAAAAATCCATCAGGAACTGGCCGGCGATCGGCTCCAGCAGCTTTCCTTCGTGCCGGAAAGCCACGCGATGTTTGGTCGTCGACCACGTTCCAGCCTCGAGCAAAGGATTCTCGACGCCTGACGCCTGCTTGCGCATCGCATCGAGCGACTGACGAATTACCGCCGGCCGCACGCTCATCGCACACAAATCGCGAACTTTCTTGATTTCCAGCAGATCGGAAAAAGAATACGCTTCCGCGGACGTCACCAGTCCTGCACGCTCCCAGTTGGCTAACTGGCGCGGTGTTACATGAAGAATCCTTAGCAGATCAGCTCGACTGTACACGGTGATACACCACTGCCCTTACCAGTTGCCGCCATTATCTGCAACTTGAGGTCATAAACGCAACTGCAAATGCTGTGAAAAGCTGTGGAGAACCTGGTTAATTTACATGCACTGAAAATGGTGCAGTCCCAGGTTCCGCCCTCCTTGCAGCACCGCCGCCCTAAATAAATTGTTATTCCGAGCGCAGCGAGGAATCTGCTTCTTGCGGGTGCCCCATTTCTCGCGCGCCCTTTGCGCGAGAAGTGGGGGTGTCCGCCTACACCGCCGCAACTGCCGCCTGGTAGTCCTCGTACGTCCCCTTGAAGTCCGTGATCTTATGATCGCTCTCAAAGTGCCATATGCGCGTGGCCACTTCATCGATCAGATCATGATCGTGAGTAACGAGAAAAACCGTCCCCTGATAGCGCTGCAGCGCGATGTTCAGCGCGTTGATCGACTCAAGGTCCAGGTGGTTCGTGGGTTCGTCGAGCACCAGCACGTTCGGTTTCTGCAACATGAGCTTGCAAAAAAGCAGCCGTGCCGCCTCGCCGCCCGACAGCACGCTGGTGGACTTGGTCGCTTCATCCCGCTGGAACAGCATCTGCCCCAGGATTCCACGCAGTTCCTCCGTCACGGCCGCGCTGTCCCATTGATGCAGCCACTCAATCGCCGTCGTGCCGCCCTCGATCAAACTGCGGTGATCCTGCGCGAAGTAGCCGATCGAAGCTTCGTGTCCCCACAGCACTTTGCCCGAGTCGATGAACGGTCCTTCGTATCCGCTGGTCTTGCGCAGTTCCGCATCCGGCGTCGTCGGAGAATTCGCCAGCAGCGCGTTCAGCAACGTCGTCTTCCCGGCCCCGTTTCGCCCCATCAGCGCGATCCGCTCCCCGCGGATGATGCTGGCGGTGAAGTCGCGAATCACCTGCTTCTCTCCGTACGCCTTCCCCAGATGCTCGATCTCAAGAATGTGCTTGCCCGAAGGCCGCTTCTGCTCAAACTTGATGAATGGCCGCTGAATATTGGACCTCGCCAGTTCCGTCACCTGCAGGCGCTCGACTTCTTTGCGCCGCGACTGCACCTGGCTCGACCGCGTGCCCGCCGCGAACCGCGCAATAAATTCGTTCAACTGCGAGATCTTCTTCTCACGCTGCGCATTCTGCGACTCGATTTGCGATCGCACCTGCGTCTTGGCCACGACCATATCGTCATACGTGCCCGTGTAAGTAATGATCGTCTCGTAGTCGATATCGGCGATGTGCGTGCAAATGCTGTTCAGGAAGTGCCGATCGTGCGAGATCGCAATCACCACGCCGTCGTACACATTCAGGAAGCCCTGCAGCCAGTGAATAGAATCCAAGTCCAGGTGGTTCGTAGGCTCGTCCAGCAGCAGCGCCTGCGGATGACCAAACAAAGCTTGCGCCAGCAGCACTCGAACTTTTTGTCCGCCTTGCAACTCGCCCATCTTCCGCGTATGCAACTCATCGGGAATGTCGAGCCCTTGTAGCAAAATCGCCGCATCGCTCTCGGCGGTGTAGCCGTCTTCTTCGCCGACAATGCCTTCCAATTCGCCGAGCTTCATGCCGTCCGCGTCGGTGATTTCTGCCTTCTCGTAGATCGCGTCGCGCTCCTGCATAGCGGCCCACAGGCGTTTATTGCCCATGATCACTGTGTCGATCGCGGTGTAGGCGTCGAAGGCAAACTGATCCTGGCTCAACACACCAAGCTTCCGGGGACGCACCACCGTCCCCTTCTGCGGCTCAAGTTCGCCGCTCAGCAGCTTCATAAACGTGGATTTGCCCGCGCCGTTGGGACCGGTCAGGCCATAGCGCTTACCCGGCGTAAACGCCGTCGAGACTTCATCGAACAGTATTTTGGCGCCGTAGCGCATCGACACATTGCTGACTGAAAGCATTTGTTTTTGTAACTTCTTCAGGACCTGCGAGGAATTCCTCCAAGACGGTGCGCAGCTGGAGTTAATAGAATACCATGCCGGGCGCCCTAAACCTCCCTTTGGCAGGCTTGGGAGCAGTGGATCAATTCGCGGGCAACGTTGAAAAACATGAACGACCGGGGACCCGACGGGTTTCGTTTCCTCGTTTCCTTGGTGAACCTCCCTCGCTCAGAAGCCGTGACAAAGCGCGAATGCGTTCATCACCGCGGGAGACCGGCCCTTCCAGCGCCGCGGAAGACGCCCGAAATCAGGATGGGCTTCAGAGAGTGCGTAAGAACCGGATTTCTGGGAGAAGGATGGAACAATCACCACCAAAATCCAGCCGCGAAGCGGCGGCATGTGATAGCCCGGCACGTAAGTGCCGGGTCGGGTGGGGACGAGAGAGCGAGTCCGCAGGGACGACGCCAGTTCTCACGCACACTCTTCAGCCCCTGGGGTCGGCGTGTCCTTCGTGGTAAATCGCTTCAAATTTGGTGTCTAGTTGCGTTGTGCCGCGGTCGCATCCACCAACTGCTGCACTGGCACGGCCACCATCAGCAGCATATCGGCCATTGGCTTTTTGGACTGCTCGATCAGTGCAGCCTGCTGCGTCTTCCACGCATCCGGCGCAGTCTGCCCTTTGTCGAGATAGTCCAGGGCCTGCAGTCCGGCCGCGCCGAGCGCCGACAAATCCTGCGACAACGGCACGTCCTCCTGCAACAGGAACGTCTGTTCGAGCAACGGATGCAGCCGTGCATCATTGTCACGCCATATCGTCAGCCACATGCGAATTTGCGCTTCGGTCACCGGATCCTTGTAGCCGCTCTGAACGTACGCTTGCACCAGATCGCTGAAATGCCGTGCCACATCGCTCTCCGGACTCACCGCATCGATCATGCGCGTCAGCGGCGCATGAAAGTCGATGAGCCCCTTGTCGTCGCTCCGGTTGTAATCCTTCACTGGCTCGACCACATCCGCGAGATTGCGCAGCGCCGAAATATCCCGGCTCCCGGCCATCCGGTGCAGCATCCGCAGCCGCGCCGACCGGTGCGTGAGCCCCAGAAATTCCAGGTCCAGGCTCACCGCATTCATCCGCGCGTACATCGACGCCACATCGGTAACATTCTGTGAAGACCACAACCGCTCAGCAATCACCGCATTGCGCGGCCAAATGTGCGAATCGATGTTCTCCGGAGTCACCCACTCCGCCCACTGGCAAGACTCGCCCCCGAGAATCAGGCTCTTCTCTTCCGGAGTCAGCGTCGCCGCCGCATCAGCCATCGGATCCACCGCATAATGCCGCGCCGCCGGCCACATCAGATCCAGGTAGTATCCGAATGAAAGCAGGCCGCGGTAACCTTGTTTCGCCGCCGCAGCCAGCGACGCCTGCCCGCGCCACGACTGGATAACGATCGTCTTCGGCAGATCCGGATGCAGAATCTCGTCCCATCCGACCATGGTCTTGTGATTCTTGGCCACAATCTTTTCCAGCCGCTGGTTGAAATACGCCTGCAGATCCTGATTGTTCTTCATGCCGTGTGCATGTATGAACGCCTGAATTTGTGGATTCGCGTCCCACTGCTTCCCATCGACCTCGTCGCCTCCAATGTGGAAGTACGCGTCGGGAAACAGCTTCGCCATCTCAGCAATAAACTTCTCCAGAAACTTGTACGTCGATTCTCGCGTGGGATCCATGATTGGATCGATCCCGCCACCCTCCAGCGTGTACGGCCCCGAACCGCTCGACAGTTCGGGATACCCAAGAAACCATGAACGGCTGTGCCCAGGCATGTCGAACTCGGGCATCACGCGGATGCCGCGCTCATGCGCATAAGCAATGAGGTCGCGAATCTCGTCCTGCGTGTAAAACATCCCGTCGGATCCGGCTTCCGTGAGCTTGGGGAACGCCTTGCTCTCGGCGCGGAATCCCTGATCGTCCGACAGATGCCAGTGCAGCACATTCATCTTCACCGCGGCCATTCCATCGATATTCCTCTTCAGTGCGTCGATCGGAATAAAATGCCGGCTCACATCGATGAGCATCCCTCGCCACGGAAATCGCGGCTGATCCTTGATCGTCACCGCCGGAGCAGCGAATCCCGTCGGAGTGATCTGCACCAGCTGAAGAAACGTCTGCATCCCCCGCAGCGCCCCCAGCGTGGTTGGAGCCGCAATCTTCGCCCCCGTATCGCTGACGGTCAGCGCATACGACTCATCCTCGCCGAGCTTCTGCACCGCCTGGCGCCCATGGTCCGCGTGAATCTCGAGCGTCGCGGTCGCTCCGGGCTTCGGCCGAAACGGAATTCCCGTCTGCCGTGCCAGCTGCTCTTTGAACCGTTGCACCTCGCTATCCAGCGAAGCATCGTGCGCGCCGGTCACGGCAACCGAAAATGACTGAGTGATCGGCAACTGCCCCGTGCCAGCCTCAACGCTGGCCGGCATCGGCATCAGATTGAATTGAAGTTGAGATTGCGCAACAGCGAACGACACCAGGAGGAAAGAAAGGCAAACAACGATTGAGGTTCGCATTTGAGTATGCAGTTCCTTGTGCGTTTAGTGTCCCCCGCCCAACTCCCGCACAATCCCGCCGACAAACTGTTTCGCATCGCCGAACAGCATCAGCGTCCGGTCGAGATAGTACAGCGGGTTGTCGATGCCGGCGAACCCCGGACTCATGCCGCGCTTGATCACCATGACCGTATGCGCCTTGTCCACATCAAGAATCGGCATCCCAAAAATCGGGCTGGATTGATCGGTGCGCGCCGCTGGATTGGTTACATCATTGGCGCCGATAATCAATGCAACGTCGGTCTGCGGAAAGTCGCCGTTGATCTCGTCCATTTCGATCAGCCGGTCATAGGGAATATCTGCTTCCGCCAGCAGCACGTTCATGTGCCCCGGCATGCGCCCCGCCACCGGATGAATCGCAAAACGCACGTCCACTCCCTTTTTCGTGAGCGCATCGTAAAGCTCGCGGACCTTGTGCTGCGCCTGTGCGACCGCCATGCCGTAACCGGGAACGATGACCACCTTATTTGCCGCCAGCAGAATCGCCGCGGCTTCTTCCGGAGTAGCGCTGCGCACCGGCTTCGCTTCCTGCCCCGCGGCAGTCGACGCCTGCACCTGCCCGAAGGCCCCGAACAGCACGTTCGTGAACGACCGGTTCATAGCCTTCGACATGATGATCGAAAGAATCAGACCCGACGATCCGTCGAGCGCTCCCGCAATAATCAACAACTTCGAGTCAAGCACGAACCCCATAGCAGCGGCAGACAATCCCGCATACGAGTTCAACAGCGAGATCACCGTCGGCATATCAGCGCCGCCGATCGGAATCACCAGCAACACTCCAAAGATCAGTGACACCCCAACGATGATCGGGAAAAACACCTTGGCTTCCGGATGCAGCACAAGATAGACCGCGCTCCCCAGGGCAACCAGGAACAACAGCAGATTGACGAAGTTCTGTCCTTTATATGTGATCGGCCGCTGCGGCAGAATTTCCTGCAGCTTTCCCGCCGCCATCAAACTGCCCGTGAACGTCAACCCGCCGAGGATCACCTCCATCGACAGCACCGACATCATGAACTTGGGAACGTTCGGGCTGCGCAGATAGAACTCGGCCGTACCCACCAGCGTGACGCACAGTGCCCCGAAAGCGTGGCTGAGAGCGGTCCGTTGCGGGACGGCTGTCATCTGCACCATGCCGAGCGGGATGCCGATCCCCGAACCCAGCACCAGCCCGATGATGATCCACTTGTAGTCGACGATGCCGTGATGCAGCAGCGTGCCGCCGATGGCCAGCACCATGCCGATTTCGCCGGCCAGAATCCCATGACGCGCGGTCGCGGGAGAACTCATCCACTTGAGCGAAAGAATGAAAAGTGCGCTGGCGATGAGATAGATGATTTCGATGACGTACTGGCTTCCGGCAAACTCGGTCGGCATAAATTGGCTTCGCTAACAAATGAAGAATGACGATGAGGTCGTTCTTACGGCTTCGTCGGACGGCTGGTCTTGAACATCCTCAGCATGCGGTCGGTGATGAAGAATCCTCCGACCACGTTGCTGGTAGCGGCGACAATCGCGATGACACCGAGAACCGTCGCAAACGTGCTCTTCTTTTCGCCCACAAGAACAATGGCGCCCACGACGGCAATCGCGTCGAGAGCATTAGTCAAAGACATGAGTGGGGTATGCAGCAGCGGCGACACATGCCGGATGACTTCGAATCCGATAAAAGCCGCCAGCATGAATACGAAAAGCGCGTCAATCAGATTAGAGCCCATAAGCCCACCATCCCCTTTTGCCTTGTCATCCTGAGCGAAGTGGATGCTTCGCGAATGCGAAGCATCCGCGCAGTCGAAGGATCCCTGCACTTCGCCCGAAGCAGGGCGTTCTCACGCGGACTCTACCCCCCGGCCGTCGCCAGCGCCGGCATCTTAAAGAACTCCCGCACCCGCGCATTCACCACTTCTCCACCGCTGGTGATCATCGTCTCGCGCACAATTTCATCCTGCAGATTCAACTGCAGCTTGCCCTCTTTCACCATGTACAGCAAAAATGTGGTGACGTTCCGCGCATACATCTGGCTGGCGTGATATGGAACGCTGGTCGCCAGGTTGATCGCGCCAATGATCGTCACTCCGCACAGCTGAACCGTCTTCCCCGTATGCGTCAATTCGCAATTGCCGCCGCGCTCCGCGGCCAGGTCGACGATCACGGAACCGGGAGCCATTCCCTTCACCATGTCGGATGTAATCAGAATTGGAGACTTCTTCCCGGGAATGACTGCCGCCGTAATCACGACATCACTCTCCGCCACCACCCGCGTCAGCAATTCGCGCTGCCGGGCGTAGAACGTTTCATCCTGCGCCGTGCCATATCCGCGCGCATCCTGCGCATTCTGCGCCTCGATGGGAAGTTCCACGAACCTCCCGCCCAAACTCTGCACCTGCTCCTTTGCGGCAGGACGCATATCGTACGCGGAGGCCACGGCTCCCAAGCGTCGCGCCGTCGAGATAGCCTGCAATCCAGCCACGCCCGCTCCAATCACAAACACCCGCGCCGGCGTGATCGTGCCCGCGGCAGTGGTCATCATCGGAAAGATTCGCGGCGACGTTTCTGCGGCCAGCAACACAGCCTTATACCCACAGCACGTCGCCATCGACGACAGCGCATCCATGCTCTGAGCCCGCGTCGTGCGCGGCATGAGTTCCACCGAGAACGACGTGACGCCCGCTTGCGCGATCTGCTGCACTATTTCCGCGGAACCGAGCGGCCTTAGAAATCCAATGAGCGTCTGGCCACGCCGCATTAGCGGAAGATCGGCTTTGCCCGTGATGTCATTTGACCCGTAGCACAGCACCTGCAGCACAATGTCGGCCGTGCTGAATACGGCCGCGCGATCGGGCACAATCTTCGCGCCCTTCTCGACATAGATTGCGTCCGGATAGCCGGCCGACTCGCCGGCGCCGGTCTCCACGATGACTTCCAGTCCCGCCTTGACTAGGTTGGGAATAACCACGGGAACGAGCGCAACCCGCCGCTCTCCCGGATAGCTCTCTTTCGGAACTCCTACAATCACGTGGCTCTCATCCTTTCCCTGCCTACCGGCCAATCTGTCGGTCTCGGCGTTTCCGGGAGTGCCCGGCGGCGAGCGGCAATTCTTTCATGGGTTATCCCGCTAGATCTGCGACACGTGCCCCAACAACCCACAAAAAGCGAACTGAAAACAGTAACAGATTGCCCAGGGAACTGGAAGGTAGGATATGTCGGACCCGCGACCCAAAATAAAAACTGAATGGCCGTTTGGTTTTCTTTGCGTTCTCCGCGGCAGTTCTCCGCGTTCTTTGCGGTTAAATTCTTTCCGCCGCAGCGTTCTCAAAACTACCTGTCACTACCCGAACCGGTAGTGCCACACTCTCGCCGCACCAATGAGATTGGTGTCGTCTCCCAACGACGCCAGCATGAGCTGCGTCTTCTCCGCCGGAACGAACCGGCATCCTCGGCGAATCACTTCTCGAATGCGATCCAGAAACAGTGCCGCGCTCTTCATCACGCTACCGCTCAGCACAATCGCGTCGGGAGTGAACAGATTGATCAGATTCGCCAGCCCCAATCCCAGATAGTAGGCCTCATGCTCCACCGCCTGCAGCGCGACTTCATCTCCATCCTGCGCCAGTTCACAGATCTTCTTCGCCGTAATGCCCGGACGATGCAAATACGCCGCCGGCGCATGCTTCCCGATCCATGCCACCATCGCCGGACCCGCCGCCAGCGACTCCCAGCACCCACGAAATCCGCACGAGCACTCTGGCCCCGCCGGATCGACCACATGGTGTCCCACTTCCGGGTGCGCTCCGTCGACGCCGCGATAAAGTTTGCCGTCAAGCACGATCCCGCCGCCAATCCCCGTGCCAACCGTCACATAAATCAGCCGCGACCGATTCCTCCCCGCGCCCCATCCCGCCTCCGCCAGCGCTGCCGCGTCGCCGTCATTCTCCAGCGCCACGCGTACATTGAACATCTGCGACAGATCCTTTACCGGACTTTTCCCGCGCCACCCCGGAAGAAAATCCACATCTCCAAACTCTCCGCGCATCGGATCCACCGGCCCGGTCGATCCAATCCCGATTCCCGTCAGTTCCACACCCGCCTCGCTCGCCGTCTCCCGCAGCAAGCGCCCAATCAACTCAATCCCGCGGTCGTAACGAGCCGGATCCGTGGGCGCCTCCCTTCGCTCAAGCACCTTCCCGCCGTCATCGACCACGCCAACCGCAATCTTCGTCCCCCCAATATCCACCGCACCGATCATAGGAATTCCCCGGACTCGATCATTCCCGCATCTTTATAGCTATGTGCGGATCGTCAGAGCTAAGTCTGAATTGTCATCCTGAGCGATTGGATTGTCATCCTGAGCGAAGCGAAGGACCTATGCAACTCTGCCGTCGCCGAAAAAGAAACTTTCATCGGCCGATGTCCGATGACAGACTCCCCCCGCGGCAACCCTACTTAGAAATCCGGCGCAATCGCCCTCGCTTCCTCCAGCGTGAGTCGCCGCTTGTTCTTGTACGACAGATTCGCCATATGCACTGCAATCGCCGACCGGTACCCAATCTCCGGCGGCGCGTTTGGAACACTCCTGCTGCGCACGCAGTCGATCCAATTCGCCATGTGGTTCTGATTATGCGAGCCGCCGCGCTTCGATTCTCCGTCCGGACGGTTCACCTTTTCCGGCCAGTATTCCAGCGGCTCTTCGAAGTGATGTTCCAGCGTCCCATCACTCCCCAGAATCCGGTCGGCCATGTCGTAATGCTTGTTGCTGAATGTCGACTGCCAGGTTACGACCGTATTGGGGAAGTCGAACGTCACCACCATCGTGTCCGGCACCTCGCGTCCGTCTTTCTCCGAGAACACGCCACCTGACATGTACGCCGCCGACGGCAGCGGCAGGTCGAGCGCGCCCATAATCCACGCAATCTGGTGCACCATGTTCTCGGCGCAATTGCCTCCTGCAAACTCCCAGAACAAACGCCAGTTAATCAGCCTGTACGGATCAAACGGACGGTCAGGCCGGCCATTGAGAAACTCGCTCCAGTTGACGTTCTGCGCCGTGCAGTCCGACGGAACCGGCCGCACCCACTGCCCCTTCCCATGCGGCGTGTTGCGGCTCATCCACGATTCCACCTGCGTAACTTTCCCCACCCACCCGTCTTTGATCCACTGCCGCGCGTCCGTCTGCGCCCCGGAACTCTGATGCTGCAGCCCGATCTGTATGACCTGCTTCGAAGACTTCGCCGCCGCCAGGCACCGGTCAGCTTCTGGAATCGACCACGTCATCGTCTTCTCCGAATAAAGATCCTTGCCCGCGGCCAGCGTGTCCAGAAAATGCCGCGTGTGACAATGCAGCGGGCTCGCCACGATAACCGCATCCACGTCCCTCATATCGAGCAATCGCCGGTAATCGTCGAACGTCTGAATCCCCGGGACTTTGCTCTTCGCCTCATCGCGCCGCCGGCTGTAGACGTCCGCCATCGCCACGACTTCCACATCATGGACCCCGCGAATCTGTCCCAGCAGATCATTCCCGCGATCGCCCACCCCGATCATGCCCACGCGCACCCGGTCATTCGCGCCCAGCACCGTGGAAGTTGGATATGCCAGCACTGCGGCCGTTCCCATCGCCGCCTGCTTCAAGAATGTGCGCCTGGTCTGATCCGTCATATGCCTCCTTCGTATTTCAAACACCAGTTGAAGAATTCGCTTCGTAACCGTCAATGGCTCAGAGACCGCGGAAAACCTCACAAATTCGCAGCCTAACCGTGGAAGAGCCGCCTCCACAAACTCCTTGCCCGACCGTGGAAGAGCGGACCTTCAGGGCCGCGTTAGCGCCCTGAAGTGATTGCGGGCTTCAGCCCCTGTGGGCGCTCCTTCCGGAGATTCCGTTTCTCCACGAAGCTGCACGCACCCGCACCGTAAACTCCCTACAACGCATCCGCCTCCTGCAACTCTTTCTTCATCCCCGCCCAACTCTTGCGCGAGCACTCTTCCGGAGATCCGCCCCCATGCCAATGCGTCTCCAAACTCACCGCATAACGATACTCATCGCGCTTCAGCGCCTTGAACTGCCCCACCCAGTCGATGATCCCTCCGCCCATCGGCGCCCACTCATACTTCTTTCCATTCTTGACCACATCCTTGCAATGACAGTGTCCGATGCGCTCTTTGGGCAGAAGGCTGTAACCGTCGGGAAATGGAATTTCCCCAGCCGCCGCCGCATTCCCCGGATCCCAGTTCAACATCAGCGCCGCCGACTGCACCGCGCCCAAAACCTTGGCCGCCTCCGACGCCGTCGCCGTATTGCACGCGGATTCATTCTCCAAAACGAGAATGAGGCCCTTCTTCTCCGCCTTCGCCGCCGCCTCCTGCAGCTTGTCGTTGATCGCGGACCGATACGGCCCCTGATCCTCCAACCGCCAGAAATCGAAGCACCGCACGCGGTCCGTCTGAAACGCCTTGGCCAAATCCATCGCGCGCTCCAGCACTTCATCCTGCTGGCTCAGCGAAAAATCCGCTCCAAAGCTTCTGTCATCTCTGTACTTGGATTTCGGCGCGCCCGGCCAGTCCACCTTGAAAAGCGGGCTCGCAATGTCCGTCACCTTCAGCTGATATTTTTCGAGAATCCTCCGCGCCTCCGCCACTTCCTTCTCATCCAGCTTGATGATGTTCTTCTTCCACATCCCGCGCAGCTCGATCCAGCCCATGCCGAATTCCTGCGCTGCCACCTCGCAGGCATGGCCAAAATCCTGCGAAATCTCATCATTAATGACCGAAACGCGAAACGGCGAATGGCGATCGCCTGGGTTGACGAAAGAAGCTCGGGTGAGGCGGGAAGCGCACGCAAAGCGCGATGCGGCCTTCGCGGCCGTCATCGCCGTCATTCCCGCAAGAAATTGGCGGCGGGCAACAAGCATCCCCTGCTCCTGACCGTGCGTGGGTTCAATAACGAAGGGCGCCAACAAATCTACACCATGGCAAGGATGGAAAGGTAGCAATCAGGACATGCAGGATCAGGAAGATTCAGGTCGCAGGGTTTCCTTCGTGTACCTTCGTGTCCTCAGTGGTAAGAGCCCTTTGGGGTTGTTTTCCGCGCAAAACAAAACGCCCCAGACTCGATTGAGTCATGGGACGTCTGTTGATCAGCCCTCCCCCAAGTGCTGCTCAAGGACAATCTAACTCCACCCCGATACCCGGTAAATAGCCAACGAGTGCTATATATGGCACCAACGGGTAGGTAATCAATCAGTAATGAGCCGGGGTGGGAGAAGTTTCTGAAAAGAATCGACCTCTGGAGGAAGAGAAGCTTCTGAAAAGAATGGAGCCGACGAGCGGACTTGAACCGCTGACCTGCCGATTACGAATCGGCTGCTCTACCAACTGAGCTACGTCGGCCTCTCCTCGATTCTAAATGGGAGGCCGAAATGCGTAAAGACGCATGCGGCGAAAGCCGCCTTCAGCCGTCAGTCGAGCGCGGTTCGACCAGCTCGACGAATTCCAGTTTCCTTTTCTCTCCAGCCGCCGGGTGCCCCATTTCTCGCGCGTTCTTTGCGCGAGAAGTGGGACTTGCTGCTCGACCTCAAAGAATTGAGCCCGACGCAACTGCGCATCCACCGAATCGAGCTTCTCTACGCCGCCCGCTTCGCAGCCAGCGCCTCATATTCCTCCTGCGACTGGCCCGGCAACAATACCCACATCGTGTACACACCGATCGCGGTGCCAAACGGAATATTAAACAGCGAGATAAACGCCAGGATGATCGCCACCACGCGCGCCCACGGTTCGCGCTGCATCAATCCCCAGCCGGCAAAAAATCCGAACGCCGCCTTCGCCAGAACCAGAATTCCCAGCGTGCTGAACAGAGCCGTCAGGAATCCGACGGGCACGTCCGCTGGCACTCCCTGCATCTCATGCAGATGGGGAAAGAAAGCGTTGCCGAGAATCAGCAAGACCACGCCGCCCACCGCGTTGAACGCCGACATGGCCAGCCACAAAATGCCAAGCAAATGTACGTGCGATTGCACTCGGCCCCGGGGCAGTTGCGCCGCCGATACTGGACCGACAATTTGCTTGCCGCACTTGCTGCAAAACATCTGGCCCGGCTGTACCGCCCCCCCGCATCCATCGCAGAACATGATTTCCTCCCCGAGCCTTTCTTTCCTGTCTCTTCAACACAAAATACTCACAACCAATAATACGTAGAAACTCCGGCAGAGTTCCGTGTGCGCCATCACGGTTTCGTCGCGAGTCTACTCTGCGCGGGATAACAAGAGCGCAGAAACGAAGAGGCCACCCGGCAACAGGGCAGCCTCTTCTTCAAGGGAGAATAGTTCCAACGGAGCTTTGAAATCCGTCAAAACTTTCTGCGCAAATCTTATGAGTCTAAAAACGGGGGTGTCAAGCGATTTTTGTGAAATAAATGTCTTTGTTTTCAATCATTTACAGAATCAATCAATACTCACCGTAAGTGTACCAATTTGAGACAAATCCCCAGCGCCGCGGTCCTAAGCCAATCTATCTAAAGCCACTTACCCGGGCTGGAGAGCGGTTCAGGGCGCCTGGCGTCCCTCATCCGTCCCACTTTGGGAGACTACCTTGACCACCGTTTCGGTCAGGCGCAGGGAGATGAATTCCATCTGTTCCGGGCGGTCAAAAACCTTATCGGGATACCATTTCTTCATCAAAATGCGGATCCCTCCAAACGCTACGCCCGCCACCACCGCCAACCCGGCAAGAATTCCGCAGAGAACCACGATGTTCAGGATCAACATGTACAGATCGCGCACCTGCGCATTATCTGTCGCCTGATTCCATACCACGCTCGCCTCGTAGTTCACCCGGTTCACCAGTGCCTTCGCATCGCTCTCGGAGATCGGTCCCGAGGCGATCGCCACAATCGGCCCTGTGCGCTTGGTAGAGAATGAACCTGAACTTTCGACAGTCGATCCTCCCGTCTGCGGCAGCGCCAAGTGAAGCGCTGCGTCAATGCGCTTCAAATGTTCCGCTGCAAGTTGCGGAGTCGGATACGAAATCAGCATCAGGGTCGCTTCCCCACTCGGCGTGTTGTAATGCGCCAGGCTCACTTCCGCGCTGGCGCCAAAGTCCACCAGATCCGCAGAAATCGGGGGCGCCTGCGCCGCCAACGCAGCCGGCCCCATTGCATACTTCTGGGTGTTCGCAATGTAGTCCCGGTGTGGAAGGAACTCGATAAAGGTCGGCAAATTCCCGGCACTCCCGCCGGGACGCGGCAACACTCCTGCCAACTCGCGCAATTGTGCCGCCGACATGGCTGAAGCCTTGCTGAACAACGCATCCATCAGCACGTGCCCACGATAAAAGAGAACTCGCTCGCCCTGCGACGCAGCCTGATCGTCGATCTGCTCTTTCGCCATTCCCGGCTGCAGATAGAACGTGTACGCGCCAAACGCTCCCGACGCGTCGGCAAAGCGCGCCGCGCGCAGCTTCAACGTGCGCCCATCGTCGCGCGTGTACGTAGCAGAAGCCACATCCGTGAAGCGGTATTCCTTCAGCACGGCTGCGTTCGTCGGGTCCGCTGCAGCAGGGTCGGTACTCGTCTGCGGCTGACCTTGCATCTGCCACCCGCCAAATTCTTGCGGAAGGATCGCCTGAGCCTTGGCCGCAGCCGGCTGCGCTGCAGGCTTATCCGCCCCTGCGGCTACACCCAGCAGGCACACCAAAGAAACAGAAGTGATGACGATACCAACCGAACGGGAAAGACTCATGAAATGCCCCGGCTTAGAAAACTCCTGATAGTAATTAGACCACAGTCAGCCCTGAAAAGTTTCCGTCCTCCGTTCGGGACGTGCTTTTACTCTGCGTACTTCGCGGTCAAAGGCTTTTCCCCGCAGTCAGCGATTCAGCGACCCGTCCAAGCCCTGTCTTGCCAATCTGTTCCCCGCCCCAGTCGATTGGTTACTAACGTGCCCAGACTCCTACCCGTCAGAGCCATTCCCACGAACCGCATCCGGGAGCAAACTAGCACTGGGTGATGGAATGTCGGCAGGTCGTGTGGATGTGAAGCAGCGCCGCGGGAATCGTACCAAGGCGGTTCTTCCCGTGAGAGTAAAAGGCAAAGACAGCACCGGAAAGCCTTTTGAAGATCTGGTCCACACGCTCGACGTGACTCCCGAGGGAGCCCGTCTGGGCTCGGTCCGTCACGAATTGAATGTGCTCGACGAGATTACCGTCTTCTATCGCCAGCGCAAGATCCAGTTTCGCGTGATGTGGACGAAGAAGATGAAGGGTACCTCGGAGTTTCAGGTCGGCTTGCAGGCTCTGACGCAGGACGGCGAGTTGTGGGGACTGAGTTTTCCGGAATACAAACGCCAGCCCTCCTCCCAACCCGCGGTTTCCGAACGGCCGCTTCCCCAGGCGACCGGGGTTGCATAAGAGTTATTAGATTAAGAAGTGATTAGAGAGCAATTGAGGAAGAGAGGAATACTACGTTGATGCGCTATTCATTCCGCAATCTTTGGTCCGACGAAGACGGTCAGGACATCGCCGAATACTCCGTCATGCTCGCCGTCATCCTCGTCATCGTCGTAGGCACCGTCCGCCTCATCGGTTCCAACGCCAACAACGTCTTCTCGCAGGTCGGCAGCGCCATCCAGTAGGAGCTATAGCCGGGGCGAACTATCACCAGTTTGAGTTCTGGTCGGGAAACTCGCCGGCGGCAATCATCTTACGTAGCTCGTTAATATTTTCAGCGCGGCTGCGATGGATCAAAAAATCGAGGAAGTCCAGCCCCGAAGGGGCGTCATGCGAAAGCCCGGCACGGCAGTGCCGGGCTTTGTGCAAGCAAGAAAATCAACTGAGTCCCGGAGGGACGGCACTCGCAACCCCTACTGCCCGGCCGCCTTATCCATCTTGCTGGCCACCTTCACTCCACTCAGCCCATCCACATACTTCGCGATGCCGTGATACAGCGACTCCGCGATGCGCTGCCGGTATTCGCCCGTCTCCAGCCGGTGCTCATCCGTGGGATTGCTCACAAACGAAATCTCCGCCAGGATCGACGGCATATTCGCCCCGATCAGCACGATAAACGGCGCCTTCTTCACTCCCCGGTCCCGGATCGCCGGACTCTTCGCCGCCAGCCCGCTATGCAACGACTCCTGCACATCTCCGGCGAATTCACGCGACTCTTCGATCTTTTCTTTCAACGCGATCTTCTTCACCAGGTCCTGCAACTCGTAGATCGATTTCTCCGAAACCGCATTCTCGCGTGCCGCCACTTCCAGCGCCTCCGGCGAAGACGTGAAATTCAAGTAGTACGTCTCCACCCCGCGAGCCGCCGGGTCTTGGCTCGAGTTGGCATGGATCGAAATGAACAGATCAGCGCGCTGCTGGTTCGCGATCGCCGTCCGCGTCTCCAATGGGATAAACGTATCGTCCTTGCGGGTGTAAACCACTTCCGCACCCAGCCGCGTCTCGAGCAGCTTGCCCAGCCGCCTCCCCACTTCCAGCACCAGATCTTTTTCTTCCAGGCCATTGGGACCAATCGTCCCCGTATCGTGCCCGCCATGTCCCGGATCGATCACAATCCGCCCAATCTTCAGCCCCAATGCGCGAATCAGCGACCGGTCGCCATTCGCGGTCGGCCGCGCTTCCCGCACATCGGGCTCCGCAGCTTTCCGGCTCGAACTCAGGCGGGCCGCAGACTTACCCCGAGCCGTCCCTGCTGCCGACGCTTCGTCGGCTGCTTCTTCCGGCACAGCGCTATCGGAATCCTCCAAGTCGTCCGTCTTGTGCGCAGCCGCTTTATGCGAGTTCGCTTTCGAACTGTCGAGCTTCGCGCTCTTCGCCGGAGGCGCATCGTCATCATCGTCCGCCTCGACCACAACCCTCTTCACCACGGTCGCCGTTGTCTTCTTATCTTTATCAGTAGCCGTCTGTTTCGGCGAGTCCGTCCCAAGGGCAGGCTTCGCACTCGCCGCCTCGACTGCAGACGCACCATTCGAATCGCCGTTCTTGTCGCTGTTCTTGCCGACGGCCTGATCGTTGTGAATCTGTTCCTTGTCGCTGGTCGGCTCCCCAGCCAGAGCTTTCTTGGCTGCCTTCACTTCAGACGCCCCGGAACTAAGCTTCGTGCTCACCGTCGGCGGTTCTTCAACGTCGGCCGTCGCCGCATCCGCCTCTTTCCTCGCTCTCGCCCGCGCGATATTGGAATTCTTTCCGTGTATATCGATAATCAGCCGGTAAGGATCCGGCAACAAGAACGCGTCGTAGTCCGAGAGATCGTCCACCTCGAGCACAACCCGCGTGCGCCCCGGCTGAAACTGCGCCACGCGAATCTTCTTCAGGAACCCATCATCAACATCAAAGCTCTTCCCCACCAGAGTGGACGCCAGCTTGGTGCCGCGCAGATCGAAAAAGATGCGGTCCGGATGCGCGATGCGCTGCGATCCGAATTTGATGTTGCTTTCCAGGTCAATCGCGACGCGCGTGTAATCCGGCGTCGACCAGTGCCGGATCCCTGTCACTCGCGCCAACCGTCCCGATTTAGACTCGGCCGTTTCCTGCCCGCTCTCATCCGGCTTCGAGTCGGCCTTCGTCTCGCCTGCAGGTTCTGTGTCCTGAGTCGGCGTGTCCTTAGTTGGCGCATCCTTGGCGGACTTGCTCTTATCAGCAGTCTCTTTGCCCGGCTTCTTGTGCGCTTCGGCCTTCTTCGCGACCGCGGCTTCGCGGTCGAGTTCCACGACCGCCTGCTGCGCGTCCTCCACCAGCCGGTTCTGCGGATAGCGATGCAAAAACTCCTGGAACACCGCACGCGCCTGCTCGGGATCGTTCAGATCGTCTTTGTAAACCTCGCCGATAGTGAACAGCGCGTCACAACGGTACTTGCTCCCCGGATACTCTTTCCGCAAGAACTTGTACTGCGCAATCGCCTCGTTCAGGATCGCGTCGTCTTCAAAGCGACGCCCCATCTCGACCAGCGTCTCCGCCACGGCAACCACGCTGGGATCGGCTTTGGTGGAGGTGGGAGCTCCGAAATAAACATTCCGGTAGGCGTCGATGACCCGCTGGTAGTCGCGCCGGCTGCGTTCCGTTGGAGGACGTCCATTCAGCGCCTCGCGCATGCGCTCCGCGGTCGCAAAGTGCTCCCGCGCCCACGCTTCATTGTGATGCGCACGGGCATGCGCCTGCAATCCGGGTAGCGCTATCAGCAACAGCAGCGCTCCCCAGCGCAAACAGCGCTGGCTCGATTTCGTCTTCAAAGTCGTCGGTCCGTTACAGTCTCGATCCAACGTTGCAGTTGAATTGCCTTAGGTACCTGAGAGATTTCAAATTCGGGCGCCCCAACCTGCAGGGTGCCCCATTTCTCGCGCGTTTTGTGCGCGAGAAGTGGGGGGGGTGTCCCGCAACTTCCTCACTCCGGGTGCTCCATTTCTCGCGTCCTTTGCGAGAAGTGGGGACTTTCCCACCTTCCTCACTTCGGGTGCCCATTCTAGCCGCGCTTTTTGCGGCTAGAGTGGGGATTTAGACCACTAGCTTCTAAAACAGATGCCGCCAACCTAATCCGTGTTGCTGATGTAAAGTACTCCCCGCGCATCTCGTTGAACCCGCACAGGATCCCGCCCGCTCCCGGACGGCGATAGATCCACTCCCCCGTAGTACAGGTTCGTAATCTTCCGTACATAATTCTGCGTCTCGGCAAAGTGCGGCACACCCGAACTTCGCGCCACTGCCCCCGAACCCGCGTTATACGCCGCCAGGGTCAGATCTACGTTGCCTCCATAATTTTCCAGAAGCTGCTTCAAATGCCGTACCCCAGCATCCACGTTCTGCGCCGGATCAAACGGATTCTTCACGTTCAACGAGCGCGCCGTCGACGGCATCAACTGCATCAGTCCCATCGCTCCCTTGCGCGAAACCGCATTGGAGTTGAAGTTCGATTCCACCTTCACCACCGCGCGCACCAGGTTGGGATCCACATTATGCCGCGCGGCCGCCATCACGATTGACTCATCAATTTCTTCCTGCGACGCCTGATGTCCCCGCGCATTCGCCGACACAATCTTCGCGTTCGCCGATTGCGTCGACTCGTGCCCAAAATACTGGCTCACTTCCGCCGCCGCCGACTTCGCTGCCTGCATCGACGCCGTTCCCGCCGAAGGCACCGGCTTCCACCGGCTCTCCTTGCTGCTCCAGTACACCAGCGACGATCGCTTGGCCTGCGGCGCTTCCGTCGCATGCTTCCGCACCGGGCCATCCTCGTTCACGTAAATCCGCCGCCCGTGCTCTTCAGTTGTGGTGATCCCATTCGACGGACCATCCCCTTCGGCCGCGAACACCGGTTGCGCTGCAATGGAGAGGGAGAAGGAGGTCGCGATTGCCGTCGTAGCCGTCAGCATGAATGCCTGTTGCAGGTGCTTTCGCATATCCGGGCGTTTCCCTTTCACCGAACGTTTGCCGGAGGGTGTCTGAAATCGTCTTCAGACAAACTTCGCCCTCCCCATGTCCTACCCGGAACCTGACGGAGAATTCTGAACCAGAGTAGGACGATTATAGGCGTGGCCGCGAGGACCGGGCAATCTCCCAGAAGGGTGTAGAACCACCGGAGTAATCCCGATAACCGCCTGAAAAATATACGCCTTAGAGAGTTCCAAGACGGGACAGCCAGAAGTCCGAGGTAACCACCAACCTAGTTACCTTCTGTGTGGACAGCCTCATGCAGGGACAGCTTTATGAGGCGTCAGCCGCCTTCGGCTGTCCTTCAGACGTTGCGGTTGATGAATTGGCCGTCGAATGAGTCACGCCCATCCTCGTCTCATCCTGAGCGAAGCGAGCTCGAATGAGCTCGCGCAGTCGAAGGACCCCTTTCAGATCAACATCGCCCCGAGCCCATCAGGGAGTTCTCTCCACTTTGAGGCCGAAGCCTCAACCAGCGTGAATTCCCCGCAGAGACCCTTTACCCCATCTCCAGCGCCCCCGCAAACGCATCCAGCGACAGCGACCGCAGCAGATTCCGCCGCATCCCCCGCTCCACCTCAGCCAGCCGGTCCGACGCCGAAGCAATCCATTCAAAATCCGCCAACTCCGCCAGCCGCTTCAATTCCGAAGCAATATCCGTATTCCGCACCAGCTCCGGCGCCCCTGCCTCGATCGCCCCCAGATCGCGCAACAAGGAATAAAGTGTGCGAATCAACTGCTCCGTCTTCGCCCGCCCCTCCGCCCCCGGACGATACGACTCCGTCACCTTAAATAACTCGCTGTGCTCCCCACCCCGTAGCGCAGAATTCAAAATCGTCAATGCATGAGCCCGAGCCGCCACATACCCGGCCAGATCGAACCCACGCGCCCGTCCCACCGCCCCCTCCGAAAGCCGTGCTACCAGCGCGCGCTCCGCCGCCTTCCACTCCGGACGATTCTTTGCGAGATACTTCTCAATCTCCCCCGCCGGCAACGCCCCCAGCGTAAACACCATCGACCGCGACCGGATCGTCGGCAGCAATTCCCCCGCATTCTCCGTCAGCAGAAAAATCGTCGCAAACTCCGGAGGCTCCTCCAGCACCTTCAGCAGCGAGTTCGCCGCCTCCTTCATAAACGCCGAGTCCGTGAAGATGTAAACCCGTTCCCTGCCCTCCGCCGGCCGGTAATAAATCGTCTCAATCACCCGCCGCACCTGATCCACCTTGATCATCATCTGCGGAGGATCCGGCGGAATCACCAGCACATCCGGATGCGTCTGCACAAACAGCCGCGTCTCTTTCTTGTCCGTCTCGCGCAGATTCTCCCGCGCCTCGACGGCCTCCGCAAAGCGAGCGTCCAGATCCGCAGCCTGCGCGATCCACGTGCAGTTCGCACACTCCCCACAGAAATCAGGTAGCCCGTCGGTTGTCGTCGGCGAAAGACAATTCAACGCCTGCGCCAGCATCAATGCCAGCGTGTACTTGCCCGCTCCCTTCCCGCCCGCCAGCACCACCGCATGCGGAAACCGGTCCCGCGCCAGCATATCGCGCAGCCGATGCACCGTCTCCGCATTGCCATGAAAGTCAGAAAAAGGCATAGATTCTATTCACCACGGAGGCACAGAAACACGGAGAAACCAATCATTGTAAATCGAGGCCCTTTGTTGCTTTTAGCTCTTCTCTGTGACTCTGTGTCTCCGTGGTGAGAGAGCTTCTCACAGCTTCAGCTTTCTCCGCACCACTTCCACGATCCTCTGATGCGTCTGCCCCGGCGTCCCGCGCGCGTCCACCACCACAACCCGCCCGTGATCCCGCGCAGCAATCGCCAGATACCCTTCATGTACGCGAGTAAAGAACGCCCGCGTTTCCTGCTCAAAGCGATTCTCGTCATGCCCGTGGCTCGACGCTTTCGAGTCGCGCTTGTTCCGTCGCCGCGCCCGGCTCACGCTGGCCGCCGCATCCGAATCCAGCAGGATCGTCAAATCCGGCTGCAGATTCCCGCACAGCACCCGATGCAACTCCCGCACCGCGCCGCTTCCCAGCCGCCGCCCGCTCCCCTGGTACGCTTCCGTCGAATCCGTAAACCGGTCGCACAGCACGATGGTCCCATGCGCCAGCGCCGGCTCGATCACCTCGGCAATATGTTGCGCGCGCGAAGCGAACATCAACGCCATCTCCGCCAGCGGCGCCAACCCCGCCGTCCCGGAATCGAGCAGCACCTTGCGAATCTTTTCCCCCGTCGCCGTTCCCCCCGGCTCGCGCGTCTCCACGACTTTATGTCCCGCCGCGCGCACCACCGCCGCCAGCTTCCGCATCTGCGTACTCTTGCCGGTGCCGTCCAGCCCTTCGAATGTGATGAACTTCCCGCGTCGCGACATGCAGCGAAATCATATCAGCCCGCCGTTGCGCCGCGATTCGCATCCGTCTTTCTCGTGTGGCGCGGGCGTCCCCGCATGAGGAACGAGTCTCTACCGAAGCCGCCCGAGCGGTGGTGGGCCAGTTTGATTGTCATCCTGAGCAAGCGTTTTTTGCGCGGCGAAGGATCTGGGCGAGCCGCGCGATGTGTCGCGTTCTTTGCGACACAATAATCGCGCGTTCGGCTTGCTTCCTTATCAAACTGATCCACATCGCCCGAGCTCCTCTCTGTACGATGGTATCCTCGACTGCTATAGTCTAAAATTCCGCAACAATGCGATTCAGCAATCAGGGGGCCCGGCAAGCATGAAACTCTCAAGCGCCTTGGGAGCAGTCTGCGTCTCGTTTCTCGTAGTTTCCACTTGGGCAGCAACACCCACCGTCTCCATCTCCGTCGATGCCTCCAGCGCCCCTCGCAAAATTTTCCACGCGACGCTGACCATCCCCGCCGCCCCCGGCGACCTCACCCTCTACTATCCCAAATGGATCCCCGGTGAACACGCTCCCGATGGCCCCGTCGTCGATCTCGCCGGCCTGAAGTTCTCTGCCGCCGGCAGGCCTCTGAAATGGCGCCGCGACCTCAAAGACGGCTTCACTCTCCACATCGACGTCCCCGCCGGTGTCACTGAGATCAACGCCGAACTCGATTTCCTCTCCCCCGCCACCTTCGAGGGCGGATTCTCCGCCGGTTCCTCTGCCACCGACAAACTCGCCATCATCAGCTGGAACCAGGTCCTGCTCTATCCCGCCGGCTTCAAGTCCGACGACATCAACTACACCGCCAGCCTAAAGCTTCCCCCAGGATGGAAGTTCGGCACGCCTCTCCCCGTCGCCAGCCAGTCCGGAAACGAGATCCATTTCTCTACCGTTTCCCTCACCACGCTGGTCGACTCCCCCGTCATCACCGGAGAATTCCTCAAAGTCGTCCCGCTCGCCAGCGATCCCGTCACCGAAATGGATATCGCCGCCGACAGCGCCGCCGCCCTCGACGCTCCCCAGGAAATTTGGGACCACTACAAGAGCCTCGTCGACCAGGCCCAGAAACTTTTTGGTGCCCATCACTATCGCGACTACCACTTCCTCTACACGCTCAGCGATCACGTTGCCCACTTCGGACTCGAGCACCATGAATCCGATGACAGCCGCGTCGACGAACGCGCCCTCGTCGACGACACCTCACGGAAACTTTCCGCCAGCCTCCTTCCCCACGAATATGTCCACTCCTGGAACGGAAAATATCGCCGTCCCGCCGATCTCGCCACTCCCGACTATCAGCAAACCATGCAGGACGATCTCCTCTGGGTCTACGAAGGCCTCACCAACTATCTCGGCTTCGTCCTCACCGCCCGCAGCGGCCTGCTCACCGCCGAACAGGACCGCGACGATCTCGCCCTCACCGGCGCCTCGCTCGATCACCTTCCCGGCCGACAGTGGCGCAATCTGCAAGACACCGCCGACGCCGCCCCGCAACTTTATTTCGCTCCCCGCGCCTGGGAATCCTGGCGCCGCGGCACCGACTTCTACGCCGAAGACACGCTGAACTGGCTCTGGGTCGACGTCATCATTCGCCAGCAAACCAAGGGCAAGAAATCGATCGACGATTTCTGTCACCTCTTTCACGGCGCGCCCAGCACGGGCCCCGCGCTCAAGACCTACACCTTCGACGACGTCGTCAACGCCCTCAACCAGATCGCCCCCTACGACTGGCGCGGCTTCTGGACCGAGCGCCTCACCAATCACGGCCCCGGTGCCCCTCTCGGCGGCATCGAGGGCAGCGGATGGAAAATTGTCTACGACGAAAATCCTTCCGAAATGATGAGCAATATGGCCGGCGCCTACCACTTCGTGCCCTCCGCCTTTGCCATCGGCCTGTCCCTGAACGACGACGGCACCATCAGCGACACCATCGAGGGCGAGGCCGCCGCCAAAGCCGGCATCGGCCCCGGCATGAAACTGATCGCCGTCAACGGCCGCCGCTTCTCTCCCGAAGTCCTGCGCGACGCCATCAAAGCAGCCAAGACAACCACCGCGCCGTTGGAACTCCTGGTCGAAAACAGCGACTATTACAAGACCTACAAAATCGACTATCACGTCGGCGAACAATACCCGCACCTGGTCCGCGACGACTCCAAACCCGACCTCCTAACCGAAATCCTGAAAGCCAAATAGCTTATCCAGCCATGTCATCCTGAGGAGGGCAACAGCCCTCCGAAGGACCCTACGAAGCGTGTACAGCAGCAACGCAGTCGCGAGGACCCCATCCGCTCCATGCCGCGAATAGCCTCCCCCCACGCGATCATGTCATCCTGAGGAGGGCACCGGCCCTCCGAGGGACCCTACGAAGTGTGTAAACCACCATGCAGTCGCAAGGAACCGTCACGCCGCGTACGCCAGATGCGTTCCCTTTCAGGCCATCGAAGTTCTTACCCGTCGTGCGGTCCCTCATGCCGGCTTCGCCGTCATTCAGGATGACATCGCATCATTCCCGATTCGGCACGCTCTGCGACGATAAGTGACATCCATCACTGACGTTCGAGTAAGAAACCAGCAATCTCCGAACGTGCCCAAGACCTACTACGTCTACATCCTCTCCAGCCAGCGCCGCGTCCTGTACATCGGAATCACCAGCCAAATCGAACAGAGAATTTTCCAGCACAAAACCCACGCCTTCGCCGGATTCACCGCAAAGTACAACGTAACCGTCCTCGTTTACCTGGAACGCCATGGCTCAGTCTTGACGGCAATCCGCCGCGAAAAAGAAATGAAAGCCTGGCGCAGAGAAGAAAAGATTAAGCTGATCGAATCGACGAATCCAAAATGGAAAGACCTAAGCTACGGATGGTATCAACGACACCGTTACCAACCCGACGCGGCGAGAATCTAGTTCCTCAACCAAAACAAAATTGGATGTCATCCTGAGGAGGGCGCCAGCCCTCCGAGGGACCCTACGAAGCGTGTACAGCACCAATGCAGTCGCAAGGAACCATCACGCCGCGCACGCCAGAAGCATTCCCCTCCACGCCATCGAAGGTCTCGTCCGTCATACAGTCCCTCATGTCGGCTTCGCCGCCATTCAAGATGACAATCACAAATTCGTAACCCCTGCTAGCATGTGTGACGGCCTCGAACTATCCATGACCCCCAAACACACCGCACTCTCGCTACTCGCCACGCTGACCTTCTACCCAGCCGCCCACGCCCAAATCCTCGGCTTCACCCCCGCCTCCGCAACCCGCGAAACACAGGTAGAAGAAAAGCTAAAATCCATCCCCACTCCCAACGAAGAACTCCGCCAGCACCGTATCTTCACCGCCGAGCCCCACATCGCCGGATCCAAACGCAACAACGAACTCGCCGAATACATCCGCCGAGAATGGACTAAGCAAGGCCTCGAAGACGTCGTCATCCGCCGCTACGACGTCTACGGCACCAATCCCAAAAGCGCCTCGCTCGAAATGATCGCGCCCAAACACTATCAGGCCGTTCTTCGCGAAGCCCCGCTCGACGCCGACCCTGACTCCAAGAATCCCAACATCAGCGGAGCCTGGCTCGGCATGTCCATCTCCGGAGAAGTCACCGCGCCCGTCGTCTACGCTCACAGCGGCAATCCCGAAGACTACGACCTCCTCCGCCAGCATGGCATCAGCGTCAAAGGCAAGATCGTTCTCGTCCGCTACTCCAACCCCTACAGCTATCGCGGATTCAAAGCGCTCACCGCCCAACGCGAAGGCGCCGCCGCCATCCTCATTTACAGCGATCCGCAAGAAGATGGATTCAAGAAAGGTAAAGTCGATCCCAACGGCCCCTGGGGCCCCGAGTATCACATTCAACGCGGCGCCATTACCTACGACTTCATGGTCCCCGGCGATCCCCTCACGCCCGGATGGGCCTCCGTTCCCGGCGCCAAGCGTATTCCCATCGAAGAAGCGACGTCCGCGCCGAAAATCATGGCGCTTCCACTTTCCTGGCACGACGCCAAGCCGCTTCTCGAAAACATGGACGGCCCCACCGCTCCGCCCGCCTGGCAGGGCGGCCTGCCCATCAAATATCGCCTAAGCGGCCATCGCGTGAAAGTCCATCTCAAGATCGAAATGGACAACGGCATCCAACCCTACTACGTCGTCGAAGGCCGCATCCGCGGCGCCGAACTTCCCGACGAATGGGTCGTTCTCGGCAATCACCGCGACGCCTGGGTCTTCGGCGGCGTCGATCCCTCCAGCGGCACCGCCAGCATGATGGAACTCACTCGCGCCCTCGGCCAACTCAAGCAACAAGGCTTGCGACCCCGCCGCACTCTCATCGTCTGTAGTTGGGACGGCGAAGAAGTCGGCCTCACCGGTTCCACCGAATGGGGAGAACAATTCGCCGACGAACTCCGCGCCAAAGCCGTCGCCTACATCAACGTCGACGAAGCCACCTCCGGCCCCAACTTTCACGGACAGGCCGTCGCCTCGCTCGCCCCCATGCTAGTCGAAACAAGCCACTCCCTCCAGGATCCTTCCGGCAAGAGTCTCTACGACGCGTGGAAGGCCACCGCCGCGCGCGAAAAAGAAGAAGGCCATCAGTCCAGCCAGATGAACGACTCCGGCGTCAGCGATGGAACTTTAGCCGACACCCGCATCGGCAGCGGCTCCGATCACACGGTCTTCCTCAACTTCGTCGGCATGCCCGTCATCGGCCTTCAATTCGACGGAGACTACGGCGTCTACCACTCCGCCTACGACGATTTTTATTGGATGAACCACTTCGGCGATCCCGGCTACAAATACCACACGCTGATGAGCCAACTCTGGGGAGTCACCGCTCTCCGCCTCGCCAACGCCGACCTCCTCCCCTTCGACTTCGCCACCTACGCCACCAACATCCGCCAGTTCGTCAACGACCTCGCCAAAAATAACCCCGTCATCCTGAGCGGCGGCGAAGCCGGCGCGAAGGACTCTACGAAAGCCTGTGCCACCTGCGGCACATCCGGGACGGCCTCCACGCCTCTAGATCTCAGCGAGATTCAAAAAGCAATCGACGCCTTCGAAGCCGCCGGCAAAGCTCTGAACCAATCGATAACCCGCAAACTAGCCGACGGCCCCATCGATCCCAAACTCGCCCTCACTCTGAACCACGGCATGATGCAAGTCGAACGCAACTGGCTCAACCCCGACGGCATCCCCGGACGCCCCTGGTTCAAACACATCCTCTACGGCGCCCGCTTCACCTACGCCCACCTCGAACTCCCCGGCCTGACCGAAGCTGTCGAAAAACAGGACTGGCCCACCGCCAAACAGCAAGCCGAAATCCTCCACCGCGCCTTGGAACAAAACACCAAGCTCCTCACTGATCTGAACGCCGCCCTCGCTCAATAACCTCGCACAATAACCCTTTGTCATCCTGAGCCCGGCGCCAGCCGGGCGAGGGACCCTACGTCGGCCAACACAGTTGCAGCGGTAAACGGGATCGCCGCAATTCAAGCAGCGTTCGTCACTCATGTCATCCTGAGCCCGGCGCCAGCCGGGCGAGGGACCCTACGTCGGCCGACACCATTGATGCAGTGGACGGGATCGCCCGCAATTCAAGCAGCGTTCGTCACTCATGTCATCCTGAGCCCGGCGCCAGCCGGGCGAGGGACCCTACGTCGGCCGACACCATTGATGCAGTGGACGGGATCGCCCGCAATTCGAGCAGCGTTCGTCGCTCATGTCATCCTGAGCCCGGCGCCAGCCGGGCGAGGGACCCTACGTCGGCCAACACAGTTGCAGCGGTAAACGGGATCGCCGCAATTCAAGCAGCGTTCGTCGCTCATGTCATCCTGAGCCCGGCGCCAGCTGGGCGAGGGACCCTACGTCGGCCAACACAGTTGCAGCGGTAAACGGGATCGCCGCAATTCAAGCAGCGTTCGTCGCTCATGTCATCCTGAGCCCGGCGCCAGCCGGGCGAGGGACCCTACGTCGGCCAACACAGTTGCAGCGGTAAACGGGATCGCCGCAATTCAAGCAGCGTTCGTCGCTCATGTCATCCTGAGCCCGGCGCCAGCCGGGCGAGGGACCCTACGTCGGCCAACACAGTTGCAGCGGTAAACGGGATCGCCGCAATTCAAGCAGCGTTCGTCGCTCATGTCATCCTGAGCCCGGCGCCAGCCGGGCGAGGGACCCTACGTCGGCCAACACAGTTGCAGCGGTAAACGGGATCGCCGCAATTCAAGCAGCGTTCGTCACTCATGTCATCCTGAGCCCAGCGCCAGCCGGGCGAGGGACCCTACGTCGGCCAACACAGTTGCAGCGGTAAACGGGATCGCCCGCAATTCAAGCAGCGTTCGTCGCTCATGTCATCCTGAGCCCGGCGCCAGCCGGGCGAGGGACCCTACGTCGGCCAACACAGTTGCAGCGGTAAACGGGATCGCCCGCAATTCAAGCAGCGTTCGTCGCTCATGTCATCCTGAGCCCGGCGCCAGCCGGGCGAGGGACCCTACGTCGGCCAACACAGTTGCAGCGGTAAACGGGATCGCCCGCAATTCAAGCAGCGTTCGTCGCTCATGTCATCCTGAGCCCAGCGCCAGCCGGGCGAGGGACCCTACGTCGGCCAACACAGTTGCAGCGGTAAACGGGATCGCCCGCAATTCAAGCAGCGTTCGTCGCTCATGTCATCCTGAGCCCGGCGCCAGCCGGGCGAGGGACCCTACGTCGGCCAACACCATTGATGCAGTGGACGGGATCGCCCGCAATTCAAGCAGCCTAGCTCCTGCTCGCCCGTGTACCCCATTTCTCGCGCGCCCTTCGCGCGTGACGTGGGGATTTCTCGCGAAGTCATTCGCGCTTCGCGGTTACCCACCTCTAGTCCTCTTGGCAGTGGCAACCCCACCCTGCTTGTCCTATGATGTTTTTGTTACCCTCCCGGCAGGTCACCGTGGGTCAATTCGGAGACAAATTCCGCAAGGCGCGCGAGAAAAAACAGCTCTCGCTCGACGACGTTTCCAACGTCACCAAAATCAGCGCGCGCATGCTGAAAGCCATCGAAGAAGAACACTTCGACCAGCTCCCCGGCGGCGTCTTCAACAAAGGTTTTATCCGCGCTTATTCCAAAGTTGTCGGACTCAACGACGACGACGCCATCGCCGACTATCTCGCTTGCCTGCGTCAGACACAAATCGACGCGCTTGAAGTCTCGCAGCCGGAACATCCGCGCGCGCCGCAATCCCGCAGCACAACTCCAGATAGGCGTCGCCGCGTCGATCCCAACCTCTCCGCCGCCAAGCCTCAATCGCCCGTCGAAATCGAGGAACTCCCTCATCTCCATCTTCCCCGCGCCGATGACGTGCGTCCTCGGCGAAAACAATTTCTCCCTCACCCCTCGTCCGAAATTCCCTGGGGAATCCTTGCCGTCACTGCCGTCATCATCGTCCTCGTAACCATCCTCTGGATCCGCTATTCCCGCAACGCGCACCCCGCAGTCGCCAGCGCGACGATAGGCAGCAGCGCCCCCGAAAAATCTTCTCCGGAAAAATCTGTAACGGAAACCTCCACGCCAAGCGCACCCGCGCCGCCGTCCAATCACGCTCCGGTTTCTTCGCCCTCATCCTCATCGAACGCAAATCCCCAGCCGCCCGCCACTCCTCCGGCAAAAATGTCCACGGCAACCGATGCCAGTCGTAAGAACGCCGACCAGACGAAAGACGCAAACAGCACTACAAATGCTCGCCCTCCCGTGACCGCGAACCCAAAATCGTCCGACAAATCAGCCCTCCCTCTCACGCTGGTAATCCGCGCCACCGAAACCTCCTGGATCTCCATTTCCGCCGACGGCCAAATCGTCAACCGCGAAATGCTCATCGCCCCCGCGCACGCCTCCGTTCGCGCCGCCCACGAAATCGTCGCCCGCATCGGCAATGCCGCCGGAGTCACGTTTGTATGGAACGGCCAGGAAATCCCCTCCGACGGCGTCGAAGGCGAAGCCAAGACTTTTACTTTCGACTCCACCGGCATGCACATCACCCCACCCAATCCCACCGCTCCGCAAAATCAGTAAGGCTCCCCTATTGGGGGCGCGAGAAAACCTGCCCCCGAGTGAGATCTAACAGTCGGGCCTCTGCCTTTTCGGTCATCCCGACCGGAGCTTTCCCTCTCCCCAAGGGAAGGGAAAGCGGAGTGGAGGGACCTGCTGTACCCCGCTCCCGGGTGCCCCATTTCTCGCGCGCCCTTCGCGCGAGAAAGCCTGCCCTGCGCCATTCGAAGGGTGGGATTCTTCCCTGAGTTCCTCCGACGCTTCCCGGTTCACTAAAGAAAAACCGCCAGCCCTCCGATTGTCCCCCCTCAAGAAAGAACCGGAAAGCTGGCGTACTAGATTTCGTACCTTTGGACTTCTGACTTCTCCCCCTACTTCTTCCCGTACCCCTTCGCCACACCAACTCCCGTGCACAAGTCATATCCCGACTTCGCACTGTGCGATCCGCAACTGCCCGACGTGATGTTGGTGTAATCCGACGTGTTGTTTCGATTGTCGTAGATCTCCACCAGCTCGGACGAGCCCAGGATCTGGAACTGCCCGGCTCGGTTCACAATGCCCGCCACCGTCGGTGACGCTACGCTCGTTCCGTAAACTTCGATCCACCCGCCGTAACAGCTCGAGTCGTACACCCACACGGGAGACTTTGAACTGGAGTCCGAGGCGATGTCCGGCGTGCCGCGCCAGCTTCCCACCACTCCCGACACACCGCTCTGGTACGACGGAATGCCTTCGTACGCGCTCGTTCCGCCTCCGCATCCCGTGCCGCCCGAATTGCAGTTCTTGGTTCCCACCTGCTTGGTGTAGTTTCCCGAACTGTTGCGATCGATCTGTGTCGCTCCCACCGACACCACCCACGGCGATGCGCTGGGATAACTCACGCCGTTGCTGTCCCCCGACGAGGCAAAGAAAACAACACCGGGGAACAGCAGGAAATCCACATCGTCCAGCACTTCGTTGCTGAACTCGCTGCTTCCCCAGCTCATCGAAACTTCCCCCTTGGCCCCATGACTCTCAATGTAACTACCGGCTGCCACAACCGCGGCGTATAAGTCGGTGTCCGAATTGGAAGCCGCTTCCATCAGCACGATCTTCGCTTTCGGAGCCATCGCGTGCGCCCATTGAATATCCAGCGCTTCTTCCAGTTCCCATCCCGACGAGCATCCATTGGCGGGCTTTGTCCCGCTGGCATACTGTTTCGAGAAGCTCGCAGCTGGCAGCCCCCATTCCGTCGAGAACTTGCTCAAATCGGCCGACGCACTCGGATCGTCATAAGCATCCACCAGCACGATCGTCCCGCTGCCCCCTGTCGGCAGCTTCGTTGCCGTCGACACCGGACACCCCGACACCGGCGTAACCAAATCCAGGATGCACGCAATCGATCCCGGCGTCTCTACCGTGATTCCCGGCGGCGGTGTTTCCGGCGTGTCGTTCGGGTCCGGAGCATATAGGTAAATGTGTGTGTGGGACCGGACGCCGACATCTTCTGGCCTCTCGATGCTGGACTCCGGAGTGATCTTGGCTCGTTGACCTTGTGCCATAGCAACGCTCGCTGCCACGGCTATGACCGTCATCAGAATCGCTCTACTCATACCTGTCCTCCCCTCAGATTTTTTTTGTCTTAACTTTTTCCCTCGACTGCTGGCCCAGACCCATCCTCAGAAGTTTTTCCCGACCTCTCAGGAATCTTTCAGGCTGCCCCTGCTCTCCACTTCTCGCGATTGCATCTAGTGTGGTGTCCCGTACGTTCCTGCACTAATCACAGTTGTCATCCTGAGCGAAGCGAGGAACCTATGTATTTTGTTGGCACAACGAAACTCCTTGCTTAGCCTCGGAACCAAGTCTCGGCTCTTGTCCGCGTATTTCCGGGACACGACACTAGCCGTGCCCAATCGACTTCAGCAACGACTCCATGCAAACCAGCCCGGAGCCATCGCTGACATGCCAACTCGCCGATCTCATCGATGCATTCCGATCGGAAATTCCCGCGACCGCCCATGCATCCGGCGTGTCGACCATGTCTACTACGCGACCACATTCCCCGCACCACCCCTGATAAATCCGCGCCCGCCGCACCACCAGCACTTCGTCCGTCTCCACCGTGATTTCCGTTCTCTTGCGGACTTCCGTTGTTTCCCCCAATACCGTCTTTCCTGGCAGCCCCAATCGTGGGAGTCTGCCGCTCGGCCGGCAAGTCTTCCCCACCCAATCACGAAGCCGAAAGAAATTCGTCATAAATTTCCGCCGCTCATACCCTCTTGCCTTCTTGGGAACCGCACGCTTTTCTTTGTTTTCTTGTTTTCTTCGCGTTCTTCGCGTTCTTTACTTTGCGTTCTTTGTGGTTCAAAGCTGTCGTCGAGCCTCAGAACGAACTCCGCCCCGCGATCAGCCCCCGAATACCTTCTCCACCGGCCCCAATCGTGATAAATTGCTGCTCGCGTGGGCGTGACTTCGAACCCCGTGGCTCAACGGGACGGCATCCTCCCCCGGATGCTTCTCAGAAGTCCTTAGAGAATTCTCAGAAATTTATTAGGCGCGCTATGGCGAACCAGGGAAGGGAGTTATACGAGTTCGGCCCGTTTCGGCTCGACCCCGAAAAACGCGTCCTGCTGCGCGACAGTCAGCCGGTTCCTCTGCAACTCAAGGCTTTCGAAACCCTGCTGGTCCTCGTTCGTCACAGCCAGCAGGTTGTATTGAAAGACGAATTGATGAAGGCGGTCTGGCCCGACACCTTCGTCGAAGAGGCCAACCTCTCCCAGAACATTTTCGTTTTACGCAAGGTCCTCGGCACGAGCAGCGGCAACCAGAAATACATCGACACCATTCCCGGCCGCGGCTACCGCTTTGCCGAAAATGTCCGCCTCGTTCCGGTCGAGGACGCGCTCGTCTTGCAGCGCCATTCTCGCGCTCGCATCCTCATCGAGGAAAACCTTCAGCAGGCCACCATCGCCGTCCCAGTCCCATCGCCCCATACCGCCGTGTCGCCCTGGTCCAGTCCCGCTCGTCTCGCGATCGTGTTGGGTTCATTGCTTCTGGCGTTGGGACTCGTCAGCTTCCTCTTCCGTCCCACGATCCCCCCGCCTCGCGTCACTCGCATCCACCAGCTCACTCACATCGGCACCTTGGTTCATAACACGCATCTGCTCACCGATGGTCCCCGCATTTATTTCCGGGTGTGGCAAGACAAGAAACGCGAGCTACGCTCCGTTTCCACCGAGGGCGGCGAGGCTCTTCCGATTCAGATCCCCATCCCCGAAACCGACCTCGATGACATTTCTCCCGACGGCTCCGAATTCCTGGCCGTCAACCTCATCGACCGGCAGCTCGTTGCCGATTCCCCCGACCCCTACTTCAGTCTCTGGCGCGTCCCTGTCCCCACCGGCTCACCCCGCCCCGTAGCGGTGCGCACCCGCGAGGCCCATTGGTCTCCCGATGGACGGACCATCGCCTATTCCCTTCCGCTCGGCCTTTTTCAGGCCAATCTCGATGGATCCCATTCCACCCAGCTCGCCCGCGTCCCCGGCGAACCCTTCTACCTTCGTTGGTCGCCAGACGGCCAGCACATCCGCTTTACCGCCCCCGATCCCACGCGTACCCGTCACGACCTCTGGCAGGTCGATGTCTCCACTCATGCCGCGAGCCCTTTGATTCCTGACCTGCCTTCGTCTTCCCGTCCCTGGGCCGCAGGCTGGACCCCCGACGGAAAATACTTCTTCTACTCTGCGGTCAATGAAGGCACTCGCAACATCTACGCCATTCGAGAAAAGAACGAACTCTTCCGCCGCTCCAACCCTCAACCTGTCCAGCTCACCAGCGGACCTCTTACCTTTTATCTTCCTCTCCCCAGCAAAGACGGCAAGCGCCTCTTCGCAGTGGGCGAACAATTGCGCGGTGCTCTCATCCGTTACGATTCCTCGACTCGCCAGTTCGTCCCTTACGCTCAGTCCATTTCCGCCGACCACATAGCCTTTTCCCCCGACGGCCAATGGATGGCCTACGTCGAGTTTCCCGATGGCACTCTCGTCCGCAGCCGCATCGACGGCTCCGATCTCCGCCGTCTCACCTTTTCACCTATGCGCGCCTTCAGTCCCCAATGGTCTCCCGATGGCACACAGATCGCCTTTCAAGCCTCTTCCGACGTCCACGCCTACAACAAGATTTATCTCGTCTCTGTTGACGGCGGCGTGCCTGCCCTCGCCACTCCTCCCTCCGACGACCGCCAGACCTACCCCTCCTGGACCTCCGACGGCGCTTCGATCCTGTTCTCCAGTTCCGATCCCTCCGAGTCCAAGTCCGATCTCCGCATGCTCGACCTGAAAAACAAGCACGTTTCACCGCTCCCTCGAACCGAGGACCTCGGCGACGGCCAAATTTCGCCGGACGGTCGCAATACCATCGCCATCAACGGTTCCACTCACGCATTAACTCTGTACAACATCGAAACCCATGCCACCCGGACCCTCGCCGAACTCGGAGACTATCCCCGTTGGTCCCGCGATGGAAAATTTGTCTACTACAACAGTTATTACTTCAATATCACCGGAAGAAATGGCGGAGTCTATCGCTGGAACGCTTCCACCGGCGCGATCGAAGAGCTCGCGGAGTTTCCCAAGTTTCTTCTGGCTGGCACCTGGGGCGTCACCTTCAGCCTCGCCCCCGACGGCTCCATTCTCATGTTGAAAGACGTCAGCAACCGCGATCTCTACTGCCTCGACCTCGATCTTCCCTGACTCCCCCGGACTCGCGCACCCCATCCTCCAATCAGGCGTCATCCTGACGCAGCCCTTCTTCAGGCATAGGTAAGGATCTCGCTCGAAGCTCCCTGGATGTCAGCCCGGGGTGCCCGGGTGCCCCATTTCTCGCGCGCCCTTTGCGTCAGAAGTGGGGATTTCCCCCCGCCCACCCACAAAATCCTCCCGTCCACCTCCCCATTTCCGCTATTGAATTCATCCCCAGCCATTTAGCCCCAAAACCATTGCATGCCCAACGGTGGTCTGATAGCCTTTTTGCAGGACTTCCCTTTCGCCGTTCGCACTGTCGCGGCCGCGTGGATTTCCGCGGGTCCCCCCGAACTTTAGTCCCTTAGTTTTCTGCACAAGAGTGCATCGAAGGAGAAACACAACTTGGCATCAAAGAATCGTTATTTATTTACTTCTGAATCCGTAACGGAAGGCCATCCCGATAAGATCGCCGACCAGATTTCCGACGCTATTCTCGACGCCTGCCTCACCGACGATCCCTCGAGCCGCGTCGCCTGCGAAACCCTCACCGCCACCGGCCTCGTCATGATCGCCGGCGAAATCACCACCAAGGCTTACGTCGACTTCCAGCAGGTCGTCCGCGGCACCGTCCAGTCCATCGGATACGACAACGCTCTCCACGGCTTCGACTGCAACACCTGCGCCGTCATCTCCAGCATCAACAAACAGTCCGGCGACATCGCCATGGGCGTAGACACCGGCGGCGCTGGCGACCAGGGAATGATGTTTGGGTATGCGGTGAATGAGAATGAGGAGTTGATGCCGACTCCCATTGCGTTGGCGCACAAGCTCACCATGCGGCTCTCGCAGGTTCGCAAGAACGGGACGCTTCCCTTCCTTCGTCCCGACGGAAAATCTCAAGTCACCGTGGAATACGATGCGAAGGGTAAAGTGCTTCGCGTCGATGCGGTCGTGATCTCGACACAGCACTCCGAGACTGTCGCTAACGACGAACTGCGCGCCGGCATTCTCAAGCACGTGATTCAGGCTGTGATTCCGGCGCACTTGCTCGATGAAGATACGAAGTATCACATCAATCCCACGGGACGCTTCGTCATCGGCGGGCCCATGGGCGACACTGGACTTACCGGGCGCAAGATCATCGTCGACACCTACGGCGGCATGGGACGTCACGGCGGCGGCGCCTTCAGCGGAAAGGATCCGACAAAGGTTGACCGCTCGGCCGCTTACATGGCGCGCCACATTGCGAAGAACGTGGTCGCGGGCGGCCTGGCTGGACGGTGCGAAGTCCAACTCGCTTATGCAATCGGCGTGGCCGATCCGGTCAGCGTGCTGGTCGAAACGTTTGGCACGGCGAAAGTGGATCCAGAAATTATTCCCGGACCTCATTCGCTCGCACTTCAAGCTGACGCCGCGCGGGATCATCGACTCGCTCAATCTGCGCCGCCCGATCTATAAGAAGACCGCGGCCTACGGACACTTCGGGCGCAGCGACGCCGACTTCACATGGGAGTTAACCGACAAAGCAGCGAAACTCGCCAGCGATGCCGGCCTTGCGGGAGCCGGTAGCCGCTCGCAAGTAACAGCGATTCACCACAGAGGACGCGGAGAATCACAGAGGAACACCCTGTGAACCTCGGTGACCTCTGTGGTAAATGATTTCTAGGTCATCAACTTAGTTTTCTGCGCTTTCGGGCGCGCCACAGGAGAAGCATGTCAACAGCAGCTGTGAATTGCGACATCAAGAACGTAGAACTGGCCGACTTGGGAAAGAAGCGCATTGAGTGGGCGAACCAGTCCATGAAAGTGTTGCAGATTATCCGCAAGGAGTTCATCAAGAATCAGCCGTTGAAGGGCATCCGCGTTTCGGCCTGCCTGCACGTGACTGCCGAGACCGCGAACCTCGCCATCTGCCTGCGCGATGGCGGAGCCGAAGTGGTGCTCTGCGCCTCGAACCCGCTGTCGACGCAGGACGACGTCGCCGCCAGCCTGGTCCGCGACCACAACATCCCCGTCTACGCCATCAAGGGTGAGGACAACGACACCTACTACAACCACATCCTCGCCGCCATCGACCACAAGCCGCACATCACCATGGACGACGGCGCCGACCTGGTCAGCCTGCTTCACACCAAGCGCACCGACGCGCTCGACCGACGTCGATCGGAGGAACCGAAGAAACCACGACCGGCGTCATCCGCCTGCGCGCGATGGCGAAGGAAGGCGTGCTGAAGTTCCCCATCGTCGCCGTCAACGACGCCGACACCAAGCACCTGTTCGACAACCGCTACGGCACGGGACAGTCCACCCTCGACGGCATCATCCGCGCCACCAATTTCCTGCTGGCCGGATCGAAGTTCGTGGTCGCCGGCTACGGCTGGTGCGGACGCGGGCTGGCCAGCCGCGCGCGTGGCGCCGGAGCCGAAGTCATCGTCACCGAAGTCGATCCCACAAAAGCGCTCGAGGCCGTGATGGACGGCTTCCGCGTCATGAGCATGGCCGAAGCCGCCAAACTCGGCGACGTCTTCTGCACCGTGACCGGCAACAAGAGCGTGCTCACGAAAGATCATTTCGCGCTGATGAAAGACGGCGCGATTATTTCGAACTCGGGCCACTTCAACGTCGAGATCGACATCCCCGCACTCGAAAACATGTCGTCCTCGAAGCGCACCACCCGCAACTTCGTCGAAGAGTACTCGCTGAAAGACGGACGCAAGATCAACCTGCTGGGCGAAGGCCGCCTCATCAACCTGGCCGCGGCGGAAGGCCATCCCGCGTCGGTGATGGATATGTCCTTTGCCGACCAGGCCCTCTCGGTCGAGTACATGGTGAAGAACGCGAAGAAACTCGAGAAGACGGTCTACAAAGTCCCCGACGAGCTCGACAAGCGCGTCGCCAAACTGAAGCTCGAATCCATGAGCATCAAGATCGACAAGCTAACGCCGGAGCAGGAAGAGTATCTGGCGGGTTGGAACGAGGGAACCTAGTACTCAGTACTCGGTACGCAGCATTGCGTTGTCAGCATCGGCTACGAGCGATCAGCCGTCAGCTGTCAGCCATCAGTAAGATCTATGTGGGGACAGCCGCCATCGGCTGTCCATGCGGCCCGGAAGTTTCGGGCCGCTAGTTTTTGCCGCTGCCTTGTCATCCTGAGCGAGGTGCTAGGCATTGTCGTCCTCCCCAGCATTGTCATCCTGAGCGAGGATTGGTCTTTGCGCGATCAGCGCAAAGACCAACCGCAGTCGAAGGACCTTACGTCATTCGACCCTTCCTCAGCAGCCGCAGGGACTCTCCCCGGAAGCCCGACGCCCCTCCCCCTCCGTGCCCCCACCGCACCACAAAAGTGCCTAGCATTCCCCCTCCCCCACGTGTACAAAGGACGCGCAGGGAGGGGGTCCCGCGGCCAACGCCGCAGGACCCTTTTGCAGTCTCCGGATGGGGATTCCATTTCCCGTCAAGCGCTTTGACGAAACCAAATTTCTAGCTGGATACATATGAACGACTATCGTTGGACGCCCATCACACCACTTTCAGACGCAGAAAAGAAAATCGACATCGCATCGATGAGGCCGATCTATGAGAACTGGAGAGCCTCCAAAGCCCGCCTTCAGGAGTCCAGCCAATCTCAACTTGCAGAGTTCAAGCGAAGGCTGATCCGTCGACTAAGCGTCGAGACAGGCATCCTCGAGCGCCTTTATGACATAGATCGCGGGACAACAGAGGCACTCGTCGTTCATGGCTTCGCGGAGGACCTTGTTTCGCACTCGAGCACCAACATTGAGCCGTCGCGACTGATCGATCTTCTTCGAGATCAGGAGGCAGCTATCCAACTCGTTATGGATTGCGTTGCCAAGAATCGGACGCTTACAAAAGGAGTTCTGCACGAGTTGCACACTATTCTGACCCGTCATCAGGACACTACGGTCGCCGTGGACCAGTTCGGCAACCGTCTCGATATTCCTCTCCTTAAAGGAAAATTCAAAGAGCAGCCGAATAACCCTCGACGCCCGGATGGGAGCATGCACGAGTACTGTCCACCTATACATGTGGACTCTGAAATAGAGAACCTTCTCGGATGGCTCGCGCAATATCAGAACGAAGATCCCATCATCGTTGCGACGTGGTTTCACCACCGCTTCACCCAGATCCACCCCTACCAAGACGGCAACGGGAGAGTGGCCCGCGCGGTCACAACCCTCATTCTGCTTCGCGCTGACTTGCTTCCTCTGGTCGTGGATCGAGACCTGAGAGTAGAGTACATTGGCGCGCTCGAAAAGGGAGACTATGGGGATCTTGCTCCCTTAGCGCAACTCTTCGCACGACTCGAGCGAAACGCCATCCTCCAAGCTCTTAGTGTCGACGCCGACATTGAGATCTCACACCAAGAGAGCTTAACAGCCGCGGTCATCGAGAGCCTCGCCGATAAGTTTGGTAAACGGCGCGTCAAGAAACTGGCAGAGCTTCGTCAAGTCAACTCGGTCGCTCTCGAATTGAGGGCCAGAGGTAGAGCTACCTTGGAGCAATCAACAACGCAAATCGACGCCACTCTAAGCCAAATCGGTGAGCCGCGAATCTCCATCAATGACGGCGGGCCCGACCGAGGAAATGAACATTGGTACAGGTTTGAGGTCGTGCAGTCTGCCAAAGAAGCTGGCAAATTCGCGAACTTCGACGAGGACCACTACTTTATCAAGACTTCCATTCAGGTAAATCGAGAACGCTTGATTTTTGTCGTGTCGTTCCATCACGTTGGCCGGGAGCTAACGGGCATCATGGAGGCGACCGCATTTTCTAAGCTCGTTTCATATGAAGACTCTGATGATAGAGAAACGGTGTCGGAAAGATTTTCAGTATGCTCCCTGGAGCCATTTGTCTTTACTCATACGACCAAGGTGCAGGACATCGCTGAGGCCTTCGACCGATGGTTGGATGCAGCGTTCGCCTTGGCGATGAAAGATTTTGGAGACAGATTGTGATGAGGTAGGCCGGTTGCCCATCCTGAGCTCGCAGCGTAACGAGGTGAAGGGGCTGGCCCACCTTTGCGCCACCACAACCTAGGCTGCCCCATGCTTCGCGATTTTCGAAGCATGGGCACCACGGACCATGGAACTAGCGGCATCTGGAGCTAATCCGAATCACGCGTAATCCTGCTAAGTCCTGCTATATAATATCCCCATGAGAAACACCCGCACCCTCTCGGTAACCCTGCCCCCGGATATGCTGAAGCGCGCCCAGTCCATCGCCAAACGGGAGAGCCGCACTATGAGCGAACTCGTCCGCGAGGCCCTCCGCCACTATGAACGCCGCTCCTGGTGGGACGACATCAACGCCTACGGCCGCTCCAAAGCCGACCGCCAAGGGATCCGCGAACCAGACGTAGACCGCCTCGTCCACGAACTGCGCGCCTCCAAACGCGCTACCAAGAAGTGATTCGCATTGTTCTCGACACGAACGTGATCGTGTCGGCACTGGTCTTCGGCGGCGTGCCTCGAGGCGTGCTCGAAATCGCCGAAGCCGGGCAATGCGAGTTCTGCCACTCCGTGCCCATCCAAATCGAGGTCCGCCGCGTCCTCTCCGAAAAGTTCGACTGGCCGCAAGCCATGATTGAGGAAGTGTTGCCAGCCCTCTGGAGCTTCGGCAAACTCGTAGTGCCGCGCATCGCCCTCGACGCCGTCCCCGCCGATCCCGATGACAATTGCATCCTCGAGTGCGCCGTCGAGGCCCATGCGGAGGTCGTGGTCTCGGGCGACCGCCACTGGCTCGCCCTGCAAAACTACAAATCCATTCGCATCGTCACGCCGCGCCAGTTCATCGAACTCTTCCTCGCACCCTAGCCTGAGGACAAATCTCCCGCCCGCCGAAAGTTTTCCACAGCTTTTATTTCGTTCTTGTGACTCACAACCTTTACTCAAGATTTTCAAATAGGCCACATTGGGAGCATGCCCGAACGCACTCCCGACCACCCCACCCACTCACGTAGCGACGGACGCATTCGTCCGTCCGCAAACGAGAAATCATCCCCCACAATTCCTAAAACGGGAAAACCCACCACTGCCCAGGAAATTAAGTCCTTTGTTCGCAAGAATTTACTCGCAAGCCCTGAGTTTCCAAGATTATACGCGGACGTCGTCATCTCCTCCGCCCCTAACTCCCCTGAAGCCAAGATCTTAGCTCGCAACTACAAAAAAATCTGCGAGCGCGTCAACCAACAAATTCACAAGGAGAAGTCCCAAATGTCTACCTGCAAATCCTGCACTCATATCAAGGTCACCGGAGTCGGCTGCGGCTCCCCCGCTCTTCGCGGAGAGCAGTTCTGCTACTTCCACCAGCGGATGCTCCGCACCGTCAAATATCCCCGCTCCCGCATCAGCCACAACGCTCTCCTCGAAGACGAAGAATCCATCCAGGTCTCCCTCATGGAAACCGTCGACGGCCTGCTCTGCGGCACCATCGAACTCAAGCGCGCCGAACTTATCCTCCGCGCCCTCAACACCGCCGTCCGCAACATCCGCCGCGTCAAGTTCGGCGTCGATGCCAGCAAGATGGTCACAGACGTCCCCGACTTCGCTACCCCGCCCACCGACCGAGTCGACGAGGCCGAAGCGCCACGACATCGTCTTACCCGCGAGGAAGTCGCTCGCAACCACGCCGCAAACCTCGCCGAATACTTCGGCGGTGCCGACAAAGTTCCCGATGCGATCGCTGCGACATCCGCCTCCAGCACGCTTCAGGTAAAGACAGACGCATTCGTCCGTCCGATTCACGTGGAAACTCCCGCCCCATCGGACTCGCGTGCCAACGGCTCGAAGTCTCGCCCGAGCGCGGTCGAGCAAACCAGTTCTTGTGAGGACAAGTCTTCTTTATGTGGGGACGGGTCGAAGCTTGTCCCGAGCACCGCCGAGGGAACCCGTCCGGGCGGCCCGGAAGTATTGGGCCGCAGCACCGCGCCATCGAAGCCAGCGGCCCAACCCGAATTCCCAGTCCGCAAACCAGCACAAGGTGTGAAGAAGCTCCTGCGAAAGAAGAGAGCCTGAAAGGAGTTCCGCAGGAGCGAAAGATTGCAGCCCACGCTCGAGCCGCGGGTAAACGCAAAGGAGGAACAAGTCCCGGAAGGGGGCGAAAGAAAAACCCTGCGGCCCCGAAAATCCGGGCCGCCCGGACGGGTCAAAGACCCGTCCCCACACGAGCGCTCGCACCGCGGGATACTAGCAACTAGCCCTTGGTCAAATGCGGCGGCGGGAGCTGCGGCGGATGTTGTTCGCTGGTGGAGGCTTCGGCGGCGCGGCGCGCTTTGCGGTAGACGTTGGCGACGGCCAGCGTCCAGAAGGGGACGAGATCGACGCCGGGGACCAGCTTGGCGAAGAACGTGGGCAGAAACTCCCAGTGCCAGCCGAGCAGGTGAACCATGATGGCTCCGACGCCGAGATCGAGGATGTCGTCGGCGGGGGAGAGACCTCCTTCGACAAACAGGGGAAAGACGACGAGCTGCAGGGCGTCGGCAACGAGGGCCAACAGCATGGCGGACTTGAAGCTCGGGCCGGGGGAGATGGTGATCGAGTCGTCAGTCATGGTCGTGGGACGCTCAGACTATTTTAGATGCCGGGGATTGGACGGTGCACGGAATTTGATGGGGGTATGCGATTTTTTCTTTTCGGCGGCCATGGCTTCCAGTGGGATTGGGGCGGGCGGCGGAGGGCGGGATTCAGCGTTGCGTGCGAGACAACCTGAAGTGCCTGTTGTCTCAACGAAATATTAGCAGGCCATGGTCGCGGCGCTTGCTCCCGCAAATGGCATGCGACTTGCTCTTTGGATGATGAGATTGTGCGGAACCCGCGGCGAGAGCAGTGGAAATGGCTTGTCCTGCGGGCAGTTTGGGTGGGTGGCTGTGAAGCGGACGGTAGTTATGTTGAAACGAATTGCAGTTGGGATCGTTTCTATTTGCCTGGCGGGCACGTGCGGGGCTGCGGGACAGAGTGAACGGCTGGCGGCGGGCGTAGTCCAGGGGACACAGGGTGGCCACGCTGACACGGATCGGGCGAACACGGCTAGACGGACCGAGACTGGGCTGACCGAGGTTGGGCCGAGCAACGCTGGGCTAAGTAAGATCGCGGACGAGACGCTGCCGGATGCTCCTTCGGCGGCGAGGACGAATCCAGGTGAACCGTTCCATCAGGGCGGGGTTGCGGAAGTCGTGCATGGGGCTATAGGGACCAGCAATGGCACCCTAATGGAGGGCGAAGGCTTCCGTGCGGCGCCCCCACCGGATCTGGCATTCGCGTACAAGAGTGAGAGGGAACCGAAAGAGTCCAGCGGATTTTTCGCCAAGTATCTGGAGCGGCCGCGCTCGGACCAGGGCTCGCGGTACCTGGCTTCTGCCAAGGAAAGCTTGTTGGGGCGGGCAACCGATGCGGCGTCGCGAGTCTTTGTAACCCGGGATGAAACAGGAAAGCCGAGGGTCAATACTTCGTATTTCGTCGCCGTGCTGACGATGGTAGCGGCCCATCGCGCCGAGCGTCCGTATTGGGCGCGATCGAATTCGGCACCGCTGGGCGATTTCGGATCCACGGTGGGGAACGACGCAGGAATGAATCTGTTGCACGAGTTTGGGCCTGAGCTGCGGCAGGCCGTGACGGACCACATGCCGGGCTTCGTCGCCAGGATCGAGGAACGCGTGGTTCGCGGACTGCAGGCGCCAGCGCGTCCATCGGGGCCGGTTCGTTAGTTCGTCGCGATCTACACGGTAGATCGCATCATTCAATTTGCAGAAGGTTGAGGGGCGGTGCTTTGCCGCCCCTTCTTTATTTTTGCGTTGGGGGAGAACTGAACTTCGGGATCAGCGCGCGGCTGAAGCCGCTCGCCGCGGGCGATCGAAAGCGGGTTGGGAATCCTCGGCGAGGTCGCGGCTAGTAGCGGCCATCGGTGATCCAGCGCACGACCTGATCTTCGACGGAGAATTTTTCCGGCGTGGGGCGCATGAACTTCGAAGTGAGTGCGAAGGCATGGACTTCGAGAGGGACGGTGAAATGGGTGCGCGTCCGCATGAAGCTCTGCACGAAGAGTTCGGTATAGCGCTCGAGTCCGAGAAGTTGAAACTGGACCGCGTGCACCAGGGCGTGAAACAAGGAGCGCTCCATGAGGCTTTCGTTGAAAACGATCACGTCGATGAAGGTCAGGGAGTCCATGTGCGTGATCTCGGGCAGGTTCTCGAAACCCTGGGCCCGCGCCTCGGCGTAGAACCCAGGGGTGGGGACGCGCTGGCCTTCGAGCTCGAGGATGCGGATTTGGTCGAGCGTGGCGGCCGAGAAGTAAGGCCACATGCGGGCTTTGTGCTGGTTGCTGAGGGGGACGGCTGAGACGAAGTACTGGTCGCGCTGCTGCTGGAGGTAAGAACTGACACATCGCACGGCGTCGGCGACTTGCTGCGGAGTCGGCTGGGAAGACGGCTCGGAATCGGACGAGACTTGCGGGATCTTCTTTTCAACGGCTACATAGAAATCGTTGAGGGCGCTGGCGGCCTGGGCGGACTTGCGGAGGACGTCGCGGCGTCCGAAACGGGCGAGGTCATCCGCGGAATAGTGGAGACGAAGCTGGTGGGTAGCGCAATGGGCGCTCAGCAGCTCGAGCTGAGCATGCTGGAGCTCGGAATTCAGTTGCAGAAGGGGGATCCGGTCATCGGAATCCTGGAACGAATACATCGGGAACACTCCTAAATCAATTGGACTGGAAAACCGTAGGGAAGGGGCCCGAGTAACGATTCTTTATACACCGTTACGTTAACAATGTCAACGTAATTTGTAGGGTGGTTATACCAGCGGGATCGGGGAGAATGGACTGGAGAACTGAAAAAAACGGCCGCGGAACTTGCCGCGCGGCCGCCGCCCTTCCTGACAGGGACCTGGGTCCTCACTGGGGGAGGACTTGTAAAATTAGGTATAACAATGTTATGTGTACGGTGTCAACAAAATAGTGTAGGCTGGCGAGCGCCATTCCAGGAGCGAGAAAGATGCCACGGCACCCAGATCCGGACCTTGAGAACCGAATTCTGAACGCCGCCCAAGTATTGTGGAAACGGGGCGGGGAGAAGTCGCTGACGATGCGGGCGGTGGCGCGGGCGGCGGGAACGAACACGCCGGCGGTGTACCGGCGATTCAAAGACCGGAGGGATCTGGTGCGGGGGCTGCTGCTGCGAATTGCGGCGCGGATCCGGGAAGATTTTTCGGCACGGGAAACACTGGAAGACATGGCGGAAGCCTACGTGGACTCGGCGCTGCGGCTGCCGAACGAGTACATGCTGTTCTACGCGAATTCGCGGGAGCTATCGCCTCCGAGAGGAGCAGGAAAGCTGCGCCCGATCCGGGAGTCGCGGCCGAACTTCAACTTCGTGGAGCAACTGCTGGCGAAGCGGCTGGGAGGATCACCGGAGGATCACACAGAACTGGCGCTATCGATCTGGGCCACGCTTCATGGAACGACGATGTTGCTGCTCTCGAAGTCGATTCCAGAAGGGCATGAAGAGGCGTTACGGGATGCGTGCCGGGCCGCGATGAAGACGATGCTCGATGAGGCGCGCCAGTCATCTCAGAAGAATGGCCAGAAGGGCACGTAGGCGCGATGGTCACAAGCAGCGGCGTCGTAGAGGAACTGCGTGAGACAGGTCGCAATCCTAAGTATGGAGCCATTTAGTCGGCGAATGGCGGATGCGAACAAGAAAAAGTTCGATGTGGTGTGCATCTGGGGGGTTGATCGCTTCGCGCGTTCGGAGTCGCATCTGCTGCGAGCGGGAAAATGCTTAAGGCTTTAGGAAGCGAGGTCCTACGAAGCTGAACGCCGGGGGACACTCTCGAGCTAGTTTCACTCATCGCCCCATGAGGAGTGTAATGATTCCATAAACAATGTCGGCTCCCATCGACCGAGTAAACTTTGGAGGCGCAAACCAACCAAAGGCTCGGAGGAAAGGAGCCGAACATGCTGATTATAGGTTGTGACTATCATCCGGGCTTCCAGCAAATTGCGTACGTGGATACAGACACGGGTGAGCTGAGCGAACGGCGCTTGGCACATCGCGAACAGGCCGAGCAGTTTTACCGGGAGCTCAAGCAGCGAAATCTAGCGGTGCGAGTGGGGATGGAGTCCAGTGGACACTCGCGCTGGTTCGAGCGCTTGCTGCACGAGCTAGGATTTGAGTTGTGGATCGGAGATGCGGCCGAGATTCGCACCAAGCGAGTGCGCAAGCAAAAGACGGATCGCCAGGACGCGCAGCTACTATTGCGGCTGATGATGGAAGACCGCTTTCCGCGGATCTGGGTGCCCGACGCGGCCAATCGGGACATGCGACAGTTGCTGTGGCATCGACACCGATTGGTGCAGATGCGCACGCGGGTGATGAATCAGTTGCATGTGGTGGCACTGAACGAAGGGCTGCGGCGCAAGAAAGCGCTGTGGCGGCCAGCAGGCCGCGCGGAGTTGGAGTCGATCGTGTTGGCACCGTGGGCGAGCCGGCGACGTCAGGACCTGCTCAACTTGCTCGACCAACTGACGCCGAAGATCCAGGAACTCACGCGTGCGCTGGAAGAGGAAGTGGAGAAGCGTCCGGTGACGCGGCGACTGATGACGCATCCCGGAGTCGGACCGCTGACGGCGCTGGCCTACGAGTTGGTGATCGGAACTCCCGAACGTTTTCACTGCGGGAAACAGATCGCCAGCTATCTAGGGCTGGTTCCCGAGGAGAAGTCCAGCGGGGATCGGCGCCGGTTGGGACACATCAGCAAGCAAGGCAACGTGCTGCTGCGGTTTCTGCTGGTGGAAGCGGCGCAGGTCACGGTGCGCAGTCACCCGGAGTGGCGCCATAAGTTCTTTCACCTCGCCCAACGGCGGGGACGGAAGATTGCCAAGGTAGCCATGGCGCGGAAACTGGCGGTGCATCTGTACTGGATGTGGCGCCAGGGTTGCGACTACGGCCCATGGCAAAAGCTCGGTTCGCACGCGGGAGAGCCCGGAAATCCCTATGGTGTGCAGTAAATCACCGACGTAATGATTGGGCATCCCGCTCCCTGTTGGTGAGGGAGTTCGAATAAAGGAATCTTGATCGCAGTAGGGGATCGAAGAGATGGCTGGGTCGGGCCGAGTGGCTGACCCGAAACGATTCAAAGCGAGCCCAGGTTGGAAACGCGCAACCCAACTGATAGAGCGAAATGGCGCTCTTCTTCGAGTGCATGCAGTAGTGTGCGCAGATCGTGCTTGACAGTGCCGACATTGTTAGAGATGGGATATTACGCCAATTGACCTCGGTCATTGGTAACGTAGCTCAATGAAATCGGTTGCGTATCATGAAGTTGGGATGCTTCCTTCGTGCCACTCCGCAATCCAGCGGCTATCCAAGACGGTCGCTATGTACGTCTTGGTGTGCTCATCGTCTTGTGTCTGGGGACAGCAAGCGCCTGTAAACGCTCCACCTTCGCAACCAATAAGGGTGGTTGAAGCCCACGATTACTTTGATGATCGGGTTCGCCCTCCCCTGATGGCGGATGATTGCAGTGGTCGCCTCGGTATAGCGGTGTCTCACCTGTGGCTGAAAGTAGTCTCAACGAGCAAAAGCGCTGTCAAAGTTGGAGAAGAGTTTACGGTAACCGTTGAAATTCATAATGGCTCGGACTCTCCGATGGAAATTCCCGTTGCATCGTCGTTGAGAGAGGCTGAACCGTCGGACCCCCAGCGCAGCTACTCGTGGCAAACTTTAGGAATCAGTCTCGGTGGTTTTTCGGGGCAGGAACCGTGGCAGTACACGGCAGGCAGAGCGGCGCTGTATGGCTCTAAGGAAACTCGCACGCTACTGAGATTGAATCCTTCTGAGTGGGTCGCTGTGCGGTTTCCCGCCAAGTTCAAGGATTCGCGCTATAAGATCGGGACGGACGGCAAGATGGTTGAGACAAGTATCCCAGTTGGAACGCGATTGGACATCACAGCTCGTCCACGCCTTTCCCAGAGCGGCGAAGTGAATCACTACGACTCTCGATCAAAACGAGAGACAGCCACGTGCGGAGCCACCGCGCAGGGAGGTGGCGAATGGACACACATTACTCTGTCTAAGTGACGCGAAGTACGACCTCAATGGCACAACTGTCGAAATCAGGCATTAGCACTCAAATTTCGACGTCTTTCGATTCAGCTCATATCCGAAGCGTCTGTCAGCAATCGGAAGATGAGTGTGATCGCCCACCATAGCCAAGCTGGTGCCTGACTTCCTGGAAGTTAGGGATCGAGGAATCTCCCCTGTTCAAGTTCGCTGCGTCAAACTGGTTTGGATTTGCCGTTTAGAGCCCAGCGGGAGAAGTGCTCTCTGATTCGAAATTGCCGGCAGCAAAGTTAGAGCAACCGGGGTTGGGACCGATCCGCGGCGTCGTGCGAGGGGGCGGAAACGGACAGCTGTGTCACTCTTGCTGCTGATTGCGCCGGGACGGGCACGGGAACTGGCCGTGGGGGACTGGCGGAGTCTTCAAGCGCAGCCTTATTTGCCGTCGGTGTGGCAGTCCCGTGCTGATAGAGCTCAGGTCCGGTCGGGATGGTGATCTCAACCAAGGTGCCGGGGAGACAGTTGTCGATGCGGGAGTGACCGCCGAATTCCTTGACGCGTTGGCGCATGCCTCCGATTCCGACGCCGATGTGATCGTCGCGACCTTCGGCCATCGCGGAACTGATTCCCTTTCCATCATCGCGCACGGTAACGATCAATAGACCACTCGACCGGCGGAGCGTCACCCAACAGTGACGTGCTGCGGAATGGCGATAGACGTTGTTCACGGCTTCCTGGACGATGCGAAAGAGAGCAGTCTCTAGTTCCGGCAAAAGCCTGGGGAAATCGGGCGGGCACAGATCGAAATCAGTAATGATGCCGCTGCGCTTGGTGAATCCCTCGAGAAGCCAGCGGATCGCAGAGGCCAGACCGACCTCATCGAGTAGGGGTGGGTGCAAGAGATGGGAAATGCTGCGAACCTGCTGAATGGCGCGGAGAATCATCTCGCTGAGGTCTACGGTGGCGAGCCGTTTGCTGGAATTCGCGGGCTCGTCTTCCCCGAGAAGGGAGTCGACGACCATTTTGGCGGCGGTGAGTTCCTGGCCGAGTCCATCGTGCAGAGCCCGAGCAATGCGGCGGCGTTCGTTATCCTGAGCAACAATCAGGCTGTGAGAAAGGCTGCGAAGTTCGCGATTCAGGGCTTCCATCTGCCGCGTCCGGCGGTACAACTCAGCGAAAACCGATACCTTGGCGCGCAACAGTTCGGGAATGATCGGCACGGAGATATAGTCGACGGCGCCTCGTTGATAGCCTTTGAGGCGGTCGAGGTCGGTCAAGCAGACGGCTGAGATAAAGAGGATGGCCAGCTGCTGGAAGCGGGGGTGGCGGCGGATGATGTCGGCCAACTCGAAGCCATCCATGCCGGGCATGCTGACGTCGGTGAGAACGACGGCGATGTCATTTTTCAGGAGGATTTCGAGTGCTTCGTTGCCGGAGCGCGCTGAGATGAGGGTTTCCCCCAACTCGGAAAGGATGGCCTCATAGGTAAGAAGCTTGCCGGGCTGATCGTCGACCATCAACACGTTGACTTTTGGTTTGGCGCGCATTGTAGTCTCCGCTCCGTTGGTGGCGGCAATACAGGTTGTTGTCTTTTATCACGAGCGGAGGGAGAAATCGTTAAGGTGTTTGCTGTAGGAAAGAGCCTTGAGAAGATTCTCATCCGGATTTCGCCGACGCCGTTCATTTGCGGCTAGCGTGTTGTGAACTTCTGCCGATAAGAACTTAGGAAGGCTGTCGACTCGTCCAGTTCGGGCGATCCGAGAAGGGACGCGATCGCCAAGGTGCGATGGCAGCCTGGAGGAAACTGTGACGAGGATGACGAAGATCTTGTTGGTGGATGATAGCAAGTTTCTGAGGCTGGCGACGGAACGGGCGCTGTCACGGGCGGGATACGAGGTGTGCACGGCAATGGACGGAGAGCGGGCGCTGGAGATTGCGCGGGAGAAAATGCCGGACATCGTTCTGCTGGATATGCTGCTGCCGAAGTTGACGGGTCCGGATGTGTTGCGGGCGTTGAAGAAGGATCCGGCAACGGCGGGAATTGCGGTGGTGGTGTTCACGGGGCTGTCGCACAAGAATGCGGTTCGCTTGCAGCAGGACGGGGCGAGCGCGTTTCTGGAGAAGGCAGAGTTGGGGTTGGAGAAGGGGTGCGAGAGATTTCTGGCGGCGCTGGCGGGGATCGTGCGGAAATTGAATCTGGAGGTGCCGGCGGGGAGCGGGAAGTAAAGGAGCGTTGGGGTCGCCGGCCCTGGGGCGAAAGTTGAACTATTGCAATTTGGCATCGTCGATCTTGGGCGAACACTTCCCAGCAGGCTCCGCGTGCGAACTTCGTTGCGGCGCCGAGAGTGCGAAAGCAATTCGTAACGCCTGCTACATCGCGCCTTTTCCGTCACCGAATCGCTTGAAGTTTTTGCAAGCGAGGTCGGGCACCAGACACACAAGACCAGTCCAGATTTCCACTGAGGCTGATAATAGCCTAAGGTCTGAAGTGACTGACCGGCGATTTCCAAGACGCTATTAGGTACGATTCTCCCTTGCAACCTGCTGTTCAACGGTCGGCCACGTCAGATTGAGTCTCCTGGCCGCGTCCTGTAAAGGGTCTGCGGTCTTCGATCGAAGAAGTTTACGGGTAATGCCCCGCGCGATAAACCTCAAGAACGCAAACATTAAGCCGCTACTTCCTCCGTCTTGGTCGTGCTCCCCGCGGACGCCTGCTCGATGGTTTTATACTCCACGTGCACTCTCTCGATGGTCCCGTTGAATTTGAACGGCGCCTTGTCGTAGTAGGCGAGCGATACAGGCGAACCCAGGGCAATGCCGATGTCGAGGCAGTCGTTGGCAGTAAACAGCAGGGGCGCGGATATCGGCACCTGGCCACTCGCAACCACGTTACCATTGACTTTCATGGTGATGTTGAGCGGTCCACCGGGTTTGGGCACTGCGTAGGCTGTCTCGACCTCAATTGTCACCTTGCCGACAGGGAGCTTCTGCTTGGCGCGGATTTTCGTGCGCTGGATGATAAAGAGGTTGTACTCGTAGCAGAGGATGCCGTTCTCCACGAAGCAGGTCAGGCCCCCGGAGTTTGCCCCCAGCTTGTAAAACACGCCGTTGGCGTCGGATGGGATCTCGGCGTCAATCGTGACGACGTTGGGTTTGTTACCCAGAGCCGGCGCGCAGAACTCGGGCATGCGAACAGTGTTGCCGGAGAAAGTCCATTCCGTATATGGAGGGCTGATGCGCATCTCAGGGTGTAGCAAGGGAACCCAAAGGCCGCCGCCGATGGGAAGCACTCTGTTCTTCGTGGCCTCGATGAGAAAGACATCCTTCAATTGGGCCAGCTTCTCCGGCATTTTTGCAGCAAGATCGTTCGCCTGGCTCCAGTCGTCCTCCAGGTTGTAAAGCTCCCAGACGTCCTTGTCCGGTGTCCACTCCCGAATGCCAGGCGGAGTGCCCGGCTCCCATGGTGCACGCGGGCCGAAAGCGGCCGCCATCCAGCCGTCGTGGTAGATTGAGCGGCTTCCCATAATCTCGAAGTACTGGGTGAGCAATTGGCCCTTGGCTTTTGGGTCGTCGAAGCTATAAGCGAAACTCACACCGTCGATGGGGTCTTGAGGGATGCCGTTGACCTCGAGTGGTGGTGTGATCCCAACAACTTCATAGATCGTCGGGACAATGTCGTTGCAGTGATGGAACTGTGGACGTGGTGTGGCATTGGGTTTGATTTTCGCTGGCCATCGGATGGCCATCGGGTTGCGCGTACCACCGAAGTGCGAGGCTAGAAGCTTGGTTCCCTTGTAGGGAGTACTGCCAGCCCAGGCCCATCCTGCGTGGTACTGATTGTCAGCCTTGGGCGTTCCAAGCGCGTCGAGCCCGCCCACGTCATCGAGCGCCCTAATGTGCTGTTTGACGGTAGTGGGAATGCCGTTTTGCGCCAGCAACTCGCTGACGGTGCCGTTCTGTCCCTCGGCCGAGGAACCGTTGTCGCCCCAGACGTAGAAGATGAGGGTGTTGTCGCCATAGCCGAGCTTGTCGATTTCGTCAATGACCCGGCCTGCCTGAGCATCCACATGTTCGGCGAAGCCGGCGGCCACTTCCATCAAGCGGCGCTGGAAAGGCTTCTCGTCCTCGGGGATGCTGTCCCAGGACGGCATGGTTTCATGGCGCGGCGTGAGTAGAGCATTGGCGGGAATCCAGCCCTTCTGCTTGGCTCGCTTGAAGACGCGCTCGCGGTAGGCGTCCCAACCGTCGTCGAATTTGCCTTTATATTTGTCGGCCCATTCTTTCATGATGTGATGGGGTCCATGGATCGCGCCGCTCGCCCAGTACATATAGAAAGGCTTATCCGGTTGGAAAGCCCTGTGCTTATGCAACCAGCTGATGGCGTCGTCGGCGAGGTCTTCGCTGAGGTGGTAGCCTTGCTCGGGGCTTTTGGGCGGCAGGACGGACGTGGTGTTCCGCACCAAGTTGGGCTCATACTGCGAGGCCTCGCCAGCCAGGAAGCCGTAGAAATATTCGAACCCGATCTCAGTCGGCCAGTTCTCGAACGGACCGGCCGCGGTCGTTTCCTCGGCGGGTGTGTTGTGCCACTTGCCGAATGCGGCTGTGCTGTAGCCGTAGTCTTTCAGCACTTCCGCTCCGAGCGCGCTGCTCTTGGGGATGTGTCCGGAGTATCCGTCCCAATCGTTCGCCAACTCCGCGATCTGTCCGTTGCCGATGCGGTGATGATTCCGGCCGGTCAGTATTGACGCCCGCGTGGGCGAGCACATCGCCGTAGTGTGGAAGCGGTTGTACGAGATCCCCTGGCTAACGACTCGGTCTAAGGTCGGCGTTTGCACCTCGCCACCGAAGGTGGATGGAAGGCCGGGACCTGCGTCGTCGATTAGCACGATGAGGATGTTCGGTGCATCAGCAGGAAGCCGACGCGGTTCAACGCGTCGTTGATAGACCGACTCCTGCATTGTGCGCCCGGCGATGCTCGCCGATGGTGTTGGTGGGAAAGGCAGCGAATCCTGCTTTATTGCTTTGTCATCGGCGCTCATTGTTGTTTCCTTTTGTTCACGAAAGTGTTTGTGACCTATAGCAAAAGGTATGAGCACCACTCCGCTCCGAGAACTGGCAGAATTGCCAGTCAGCAGAGCAGGAATTCTCTCAACCCATGCTGACGATTGGTTTGGATCCGTCATTGAGGGTTCGGCGAACCCCTGTCCGGGGGCAATGGGTGCCATGTCGATGCGCGGCAATATAGAAAGTCCACTTCCGGCGGATGCTATGATTTAGAGAACCGCCCGAGGTTCCGGGCGTCTTCAATGTCCGGAGGAATTACGGACATGAGCCATCTAAAGTCAGTCTGGTTCCTGCTCGCATTCGCTCTGCCTCTGTTTGGACAAGTACATCAGCCCAGAGAACACAAGCTCGGCGCCTACGAGTGGGCAGAGGACACGGTATCTTCCGTGATGACTTACTGCGACACCGTCGACGACTTTTCGAGGCAGGAGAAGCCTCGGATATTCGCAGGATCAAAGCCAAACTCCAGGACCGAGCGTGAGGCTGCGGGATGGAGGGAATTTGTGAGCAAAGACGGCTGGGAGGGCGCCGGGAAGCCGGCGCCTCTCGTGTTTGTGTGGGACAGAAACGGCGTAACGGTCAAAGTGACTGTGATCGCGAGGCCGCCTCAGGTTTGGAAATCCGTGGGCGCGTACCGAAGAACGGAATACTGCTACAACATCGACGCCAGACTGATACGTATTCGTGCGGTGTCGTATGTTCCCACACGGTGTGAGTTCCTCTTCCCCTGTCAGCTCATTCGCGGACAGGGGTTTTTTCTGGGTCAAGGAAACGGAATCACCGACTGGGTATTCACCGTGGATGGAACAATCCGGAAACTCTGGAACAGCGAGGCACAAGACGACTACTTCGATCCGAGCAATTCGCTGACCGTGGATGATCTGCATCTCAAGACCAGCAACGAGCTGCCTTTCAACCAGCCCTCCATCAGATAAGTGAGCCCAGATAGTACGAATCGGCAGATCGCGATACGCAGCTGTGAAAACGGGCGGCGCTGTCGGCTGATTCCGTTCCCGCTGCTAAAATGAATCGTTAACTCTTATGTTCGAGAACTTACAGGAAAAACTTCAACGGGCGTTCAAGACTCTCCGCGGGCAGGCCAAGCTGACGGAGGAGAACATTGATGAGGCGCTGCGCGAGATTCGGCTGGCGCTGCTTGAGGCCGACGTCAACTTCAAGGTGGTCAAGCAGCTGATCGACCAGATTCGCGCCAAGGCGGTTGGTCAGGAAGTGATGACCGCGCTGTCGCCCGGCGAACAGGTCATCAAGATTCTGCGCGACGAACTGGTCGACATTCTTGGCAAAGACACGGCGCGGGTGAAGTTTGCGTCGCAACCGCCGACGGTCGTGCTGATGGCCGGGCTGCAAGGGTCGGGCAAGACGACGACTTCGGGCAAGCTGGCAAACTGGTTCAAGGTGGGAGGACATCGTCCGCTGCTGGTGTCGGTGGACGTGTACCGTCCTGCGGCGCGCGAGCAGTTGAAAGTTGTGGCGCAGGCGGTGAAGAGCCACATCTACGAAGGGCAAGTTGGCGAGGCCAACACGGCGACGGTGGAACGGCTGGTGAAAGAGTCGCGGCGCGAGGCGATCGTTTCCGGCTGCGATGTGCTGATCGTCGATACGGCGGGACGGTTGCACATCGACGACCAGCTGATGGACGAGATGCAGTCGCTGAAGAAGCTGCTGAATCCGTCGGAGATCCTGTTTGTCGCGGACGCGATGACTGGACAGGATGCGGTGCGGTCGGCGGAGGAGTTCCACAAGAAGTTGTCGCTGACCGGAGTTGTGCTGACCAAGATGGACGGTGATGCACGCGGCGGCGCGGCGCTGTCGATCCGGCAGGTTACGGGGCAGCCGATCAAGTTCATTGGCGTGGGCGAAAAGTATGACGCGCTGGAGCCGTTCCATCCGGACCGCATTGTTTCACGGATTCTGGGTATGGGCGACATCCTGTCGCTGATTGAGCGCGCGGAATCGCAGATCGACAAGAAGAAAGCGCAGGAGATGGCCACCAAGGCCCTGACGGGCGATGGCTTCTCGCTGGAAGACTTTCGCGACCAGTTGCGGCAAGTGAAGAAGATGGGATCGATGAAGAGCCTGATGGGCATGCTGCCGTCGATCGGTCCGTTCTCGGGGCTGCAGAAGGCTGCTGATAATGTGGATGAAAAGCAGATCAACCGGGTTGAGGCCATCATCAACTCGATGACATCGCACGAGCGGAATCATCATGAAGTGATCAACGGCAGCCGGCGCAAACGCATCGCCCGCGGATCGGGGACGACGGTACAGGAAGTGAACAATTTGCTGCGGCAGTATGCGCAGATGAAGAAGATGTTCAAGCAGATGGGGAAACCGAGTTTCGCGAGACGGCTGGCGGGGATGAAACTGCCGGGCATGTAGGAGCGTTACTCGTTACTCAGTGCTCAGTGCTCAGTACACGCGAAGGATCCCATCGGTCTCGCAGCACCCAGCTATGAAATGGCGTTCTCTGGAAGAATCGAGTCCCGGCATCGACATGCGATCCCTGCGCGAGATCTTCGCCGAGCGCAAGGAGCTTATCGCGAAATACGTTCCTCCGGAGACGCAGGCCGTCCACGCACAGGCTATCTCGGAACTGAAGTCTCGGCATCTCTCGGCAAGTATTCTCCCAGTCGGCGCGAAGGCGCCCGCGTTCGAGCTTCCCGACCACGACGGCAAGACGATTTCTTCTGCTGAGGTGATCTCGAAGCGACGGCTCGTGCTTGGTTTCATTCGGGGGCGATGGTGTCCGTTTTGCGTGGGGCAGATGGAGGCAATGAATCTGGTTGCGCCTTTGATAGAACAGGCTGGGGCCTCGTTTGTGGCCATCTCGCCGCAGACGGTGAAGCAATCGTTCTTCATGCACGATCAGCACAAGCTGCGGTTTCCTCTGCTCTCGGATGCAGCGAACAAAGTCGCGCGGCAGTTTGGGTTGACTTACCGCGTGCCGGCGCTGCAGGAAGCGGTGTACCGGCGAGCCTTCGTCAATCTGCCATTCACCAACGGCGATGAAAGCTGGGAGTTGCCGATTCCGGCGACTTACATTCTCGACCACGACGGGACGGTCTTGTTCGCTTCTGCGAACGAGGATTATACGGAGCGGCCGGAGCCGAGCGACATCGTGCTTGCGGCAAGTGGCTATAGAGCTAAAACCTCTACGCTAGCGTGATCGCGGGGCCACTCGAGAACCTTGGCGATGGGTTTATTTCCGAATCGTCCGGTTTTCGAGATGCGTAGCCACCATCACCTAGTGTCGTGTCCCGGAAATACGCGAACCAAAGCCGGGACTTGGTTTCGAGACTAAGCAAGGAGCTTCGTGGTGCAAACAAAATACATAGGTCCTTCGCGTTGCTCAGGATGACAACTGTGATTCGTGCAGGAACTTGCGGGACACCACCTGGCTGAGGAAAGAAAAACGAGCGGCCAGATACACCCGGGCCGCCTGGACGGGTCAAAGACCCGTCCCCACACAACACTCGTCCCCATACAGGACCAGGCTTAACACCACAGCGAGTCCCACACGAGACTCATCTCCCAGGCGAACTGCATGCAAGCTGTTCCTAGACGGGGCGATCTCGCAGGAGTCCGGTGGGGGTCGGCTATAATTGGAGGGAAAGCAGCGCTCATCAAGGAGTTCGCATGGCAATCCAGAAAACCGAAAAGATCTGGCACAACGGCAAATTGATTAATTGGGACGAGGCGACGATTCACGTAATGGCTCACGTCGTTCATTACGGGTCTTCGGTTTTCGAAGGCGTTCGCTGCTACGAACTGCCCAGCGGGCCGGCGATTTTCCGGGCTACCGAGCACATGCAGCGGCTGCTGGATTCTGCCAAGGTCTACCGGATGGACCTTCCCTTCACGCTGGAAGAAATCGTCCAAGGCATGCTCGAAACGGTGGGACATAACGGGGCATGGCCGTGCTATATCCGGCCAGTGGTGTTTCGCGGATACGGCGATGCCGGAGTGAACCCGTTGAACTGTCCAGTCGAGATGTACATTGTGAACTATCCGTGGGGGAAATATTTGAGTAGCGATGGCGACGGCGTGGACGTATGCGTTTCGTCGTGGACGCGGCTGGCGCCCAATACGCTGCCGACAATGGCGAAGGCCGGTGCGAATTACATGAATTCGCAGTTGATCAAGATGGAAGCCATCGCGAACGGATATGTGGAAGGCATCGCGCTCGATAAGGGTGGATTCGTGAGCGAGGGATCGGGCGAGAACCTTTTCCTGGTACATCGCGGCAAGCTGGTCACGGCGCCGCTGGGCAACTCGGTGCTGCCCGGAATCACGCGAGATTCGGTGCTGCAGATTGCGCGCGATCTGAACATTCCGATGGTTGAGCAGATGATTCCGCGCGAGATGCTGTACATCGCCGATGAGGCATTCTTTACCGGGACGGCTGCGGAAGTGACGGGGATTCGGTCGGTTGACCGGATCAAGGTTGGCAAGGGTGGCGGAGTTGGTCCGATCACCAAAGCACTGCAGAAAGAGTTTTACGCGATTGTGCGCGGCGAGAAGAACGACCGGCATGGATGGCTTACGCCGGTGCCAGTGCGCAGCAAGGCCGGCAGCAAACAGCCGGTCGGCGTATAATCAAGCCGGTTCGAATTCAAACTCGTTCCAGATTCGAGGGGCGCATCCAATGCGCCCCTTCAGTCCATTTAGCCCGTAAGAAACAAAACACCCTCATGGAGGAAAGAATGTCCCAGCAACCGACTCCTGAATTTGTCCTCGGCTATCGAGCGGTTATGCTCGACGGCTTCAAGAATGAAGTAGAAGTTACGAAGAAAGTGATTGCGGCGGTTCCCGACGCGAAGTCCGATTACCGGCCGGATCCCAACGCGCGGACGGCGAAGGATTTGGCGTGGCATATTGCCAATACCGACGTTCAGTTCCTGGACGGCGTTGCCGCTCTCAATTTCAACATGGAGAACCCGGAACACAAGCCCACGACTTCGGCCGAAGTGGTGACCTGGTACGACGAGAACATGAAGCGCGGCATCGCGCGCGTCGAAGCGATGACGGCCGAGCAGTTGCTGACGCCGGTCAACTTCTTCGGCGTGTTCAATATGCCGGCGGTCTTCTATCTGGGATTCCTGAACAACCACAGCATCCATCACCGCGGGGAGCTGGCGACATACCTGCGGCCGATGGGAGCGAAGGTGCCGTCGATTTACGGCGGCAGCTACGATGAGCCGTTCCAGCCGCCGGTCGCGGAAGAAACCGCCGTCGCGTAGTCTTGCTCCAAGAATGAGCGCGAGCCGCCTAGAGGGCGGCTCTGCTTTTTTCCACCAATCCTTAGAGTGCGATTACTTCTTGCGGTTGTCGAGGCTCCAGGGCCCGGCGCCGAATTGCGAGAGCAGGAGTGCGCCGCCCAGCATGGACACGTTTTTCATGAACATGATCATTTGCATTTGGTGCATCATGGGGTCGGTGACGGCCCAGAAGTTGTGCAGCATGGGAGTGACTCCGACCAGGAACAGCGCGATGAGCATGGCGCCGATGCGGACGCGGTAGCCGAGAAGAATGGAAAGTCCACCGAGTATCGCGATCACGCCGGAAAGGGGCACGGCGATCGAAGCCAAGGGCACGCCCTGCGACGCGGCGTAGGCGATGGTCTGGCTGGCGAAGTGATTCGGTCCGGCCATCAGGAAGATGAGCGCGAAGAAGAAGCGGCCCAGCAGGAGGAGAGGTCCGGCGAGGGAAGATGCTTGTGTTAGGGATTCGGAGCGGTTGGAAAAGTTGACGGAAGTTGCCATAAAGGTTTCGCCTTCAAAGAATTTACTGAACTCAACTTATTGAAGCTTTACTTGGCCCTGAAGGGCCGCTCTTCCACGTTGCTGCCTGGCCATCGCGACCCCGCTGGACTTCGTCTGTGATCGCCCAGCCGTTGCACCCGGGCGTACTTTCGTCTGTCATCGCCCAGCCGTTGCACCCGGGCTTTATTTCATTTCTTATCGCCCGGCGGGTCCGGAGCACATACCTTCGTGCTCTCCTCCGCGCATTCTGGTCCTTCCTCTCTCAACCTCCGACCCAATCTTGTCGATAGAACGAGTGCGGACACAGCCATGCTTGCGAATCCATTGGGCACGAAAAGTGACGAGGCCTTGAGTGATGAGCTATGTGCGATCCTGGACGCGGTGGTCGAAGGGGTGTGCGGTGTCGACGCAAAAGGAAATGCGACGTTCTGCAACGACGCCCTGTTGAAGATGACAGGCTACCGGGCAGAAGAGATCGTGGGAAAAAGCCTGCACGAATTGCTGCATCACAGCCGGCCCGATGGATCCAGATATCCGGCCGAGGAGTGCGTTTTCCGGAAAGCGATCGAAGCTGATCAGGCGGCTCATGCGGTGGGCGAGGTTCTGTGGCGAAAGGATGGAAGTTGCTTTCCGACGGAATACTGGATGCGGGTTCGGCGGCTGGCTTCGGCGACGACCCGGTACGTGGTCACGATTAAGGATATTTCCGAAGCACAGAAAGCGAAAGAGGTGCTGCACCGGAACGAGGAGAAGTTCCGCAGAATCCTGGCAAGTGTGCCAGATGTGGCGTGGACCTCCGACCAGCACGGCCGCACGATCTACATCAGCCCCAAGGTCGAGTCGGTTCTGGGTTACACGACGGAAGAAATCTACGGCGGAGGAACTCATTTCTGGCTGAGCCAGATCCATCCCGATGATTTTGAGCGAGTCAAGCAAGCCTATACCGCTCTGCTTGAGAAGCGGGGCGCTTTTGAAGAGGAATACCGGATCCGACGAAAAGATGGAGAGTGGACCTGGGTCCACGACCGCGCGACCCGAACTCACGAAGAAGATGGGGTGCTGTGCGCGGATGGATTTCTTTGCGATATCACAGCGCGCAAAGAAGCGGACGAGAAACTCCGTTACCAAACCGCATTTCTGGAAGCCCAAGCCAACTGCACGATCGACGGTCTGCTGGTCGTGGACGCGTGCGGGCAAAGCCTGATGAAGAACCAGCGACTGGGCGAGCTGTTCAAGATCCCCGACGAACTGATGTCGGACAGAGACGACGGGAAGATGCTCCAGTATGTCGTCACGCTCGTCAAGGATCCGGAAGCGTTTCTGGCCAAAGTGAACCACCTTTACAAACATCCGGATGAGACCAGCCGGGACGAAATTGAATTAAAGGATGGAAGGTTCCTGGACCGGTATTCCGCTCCCGTGATCGATAAGACGGGGATCTATTACGGGAGGGTCTGGACTTTCCGGGACATCACCCAGCGCAAGAGGAACGAGGACGTGCTGCAGCAGTTGTCGCTGGCGGTGGAGCAGAGCCCGGTCTCGGTGGTGATCACGGATCCGCGGGGGAACATCAGCTACGTGAATCGTAAGTTCACGGAGTGCACCGGGTACGGCCCGGAGGAGGTGGTCGGAAGAAATCCACGCATCTTGAACGCGGGCCGTTCCTCACCCGATCTTTACCGAAGCCTGTGGTCGACGATCACGCAAGGCAGGGAGTGGCGGGGGGAGTTCTGCAACACGAAGAAGAGTGGCGAGATCTTCTGGGAGGCCGCGACCATTTCGCCGATGACAAATCGGAAGGGCGTCATCACCCATTTTCTGGCGGTGAAGGAAGACGTGACGGAGCGCAGGCGGGCGGAAGAGGCGCTGAGAGCGTCGGAGAAACGCTACCGGCTGTTGTTTGAGCGAAACCTGGCTGGAGTGGTGCGGACCGCGCTGGACGGGCAAGTGCTGGACTGCAATCAAGCAGCCGTCCGCATGTTCGGATACGACTCGGTTGAGGAAGTCCGGTGCCTGCCGTCTGCGCATTTCTACTACGAGCCTTCTGAACGTGAGGCGTTCGTGGCAAAAATCAGATCTGAAAGAAGTTTCTCCAATCACGAGATGAGGCTTCGTCGCAAGGACGGGCAGGCGTTGTGGGTCATCGCAAGCTTCACGGTTGTCGAGGACGAATCAGGGGCTGACGGGATCATCGAGGGGACGCTGGTCGACATTACCGAGCGCAAGCGAGCGGAAAAGGAACTGCGGCTGACGCAGTCCTCGCTGGAGGATGCCTCGGACGCAATCTATTGGATCAATCCGCAGGGCCGCATCGTATACGTGAACGAATCCGCCTGCAGGTCTTTGAATCGTTGCCGCGAGGAACTGCTTTCGCTGTCGATTCCGGATATTAACCCGATTGTGCCCAAGGAAATGTGGGAGAAGTTTTGGGCGGAGGTGAAGACGCGGGGTTCGATGACCTTCGAAACCAGCCACCAAACCAAACAGGGGCGGGCGTTCCCGGTGGAGGTAACGGCCAACTATCTGGAGTTCGATGGGCAGGAATACTCGTTTGCATTCGTACGCGATATCACCGAGCGCAGGGCCTTGGAAAGCCAGCTGCGACACTCGCAAAAAATGGAGGGCATTGGACAGCTGGCGGCCGGTATCGCCCATGAGATCAACACGCCAACACAGTTCGTTACCGACAACCTGACGTTCCTGCGCGATTCCTGGAAATCGACGCATGAGTTGCTGGAACAGTATCGCGGAGCAATCCGAAATGTGGGGGCGGCATTGCCGGGGGACGCGGCGGCGGCCCTGCAGAAAGCGGAGAAGGGATGCGATCTGGATTTCATCATTTCAGAGGTGCCCCGCGCCATCGACCAGAGTCTGGATGGGGCGCGCCGGGTGGCGAAGATCGTGGGCGCGATGAAGGAATTTTCTCATCCAGACTCCGCGGACAAGACAGCAACCGACCTCAACAAGGCGATCGAATCCACCATCACTGTGGCTCGCAACGAGTGGAAATACGTCTCGGAGATCGTGACCGAGTTCGAAGAAAATCTGCCTGCGGTGGTGTGTTATCCGGGCGACATTAACCAGGTCGTGCTGAACCTGATTGTGAATGCCGCGCATGCCATCAAGGAAAAGATCAAAGAGGGTGAAAAGGGAACGATCACGGTGGGCACGCGGAAGCGAGACGCGGAGGTGGAAATCTCGGTGAAGGACACGGGCAGCGGGATACCGGATGCGATCCGGAACAGAGTGTTCGACCCGTTTTTCACGACCAAGGAAGTCGGCAAAGGAACCGGACAAGGCCTGGCCCTGGCCTATACGGTAGTGGTCAAGAAACATGGGGGCAAGATCTGGTTTGAGACCGAGGTTGGCCAGGGAACGAGCTTCTTTGTAACCCTGCCGATCCAGCCGTCGGACGCGGCGAAGAGGAAGTGATGTCCAAACGACTGCTGTTTGTCGATGACGACACAATGGTGTTGGATGGTCTGCGGCGAACGTTGCATGGCATGCGCCAGGAATGGGAGATGAATTTTGTCTCCAGTGGCGCTGCCGCTCTGGAGGCTTTGGCCAAAAAGCCGTATGACGCGGTGGTTTCGGATATGCGCATGCCGTTGATGGATGGCGCGCAACTGCTGGAGGAGATCAAGCAGCGATATCCGGACGTGGTGCGCATGATCCTTTCAGGGCAGTCGAGCCGCGAGGCGGTGTACCGCTCCATCTCTCCCGCCCACCAGTTCTTATCCAAACCATGCGACCCTCAGGAACTGGTTGCCCGGCTCAGCCAGGCGTTTGCGATGCGCGATCTGCTGGCCAACCAGCCGCTAAAGACAGTGATTTCGCGAATGCGGTCCATCCCGAGCCTGCCCAGCCTGTATGAAGAGGTGACGGCTGCGCTCCGCACGGAAAATCCGTCACTGGGCGTGATTGCCAAGATCATCTCGAAGGATGTGGGAATGGCGGCGAAGATCCTGCAACTGGCGAACTCCGCCTTTGTCGGAGCCAGCGGGCGGGTGTCGAGCCTGGTGCAGGCGCTGTCGCTGATCGGCACCGAGACGGTGCGCACTCTCGTGCTGTCAGTCCATGTTTTTTCCCAGTTCGACAGCAATGCCCACGTCGCCGCGACCCTGCCGGCACTCTGGGACCACAGCGTCGCGGTATCTTCGCTGGCCCAACGCATCGCCAGTGCCGAGAGTTGCGCGAAAGCGATGGTGGAGGAGAGTTTTACGGGTGGGCTGCTGCACGATATCGGCAAGGTGGTGCTGCTGGCCGAGATGCCGCGGGAGTACCACCAGATTTTCGAGGAGAATTCCGCGAGCAAGGATAAAGAACTGGAGAGTCTGGGCTGCACCCACGCAGAAGTGGGCGCGTACCTGATGAGCATTTGGGGGCTGCCTCTATCTCTGGTGCATGCGGTCGCCTTCCATCATCGTCCTAGTGAGAGCGCCGAGACGCAGTTTTCCTCGCTGACGGCGGTTCACGTCGCCGACGCCATCGCGAGCGCAACCGATGCATCGCCGCTCAACCATGACGCCGAGCTGGACACAATTTACTTGGAACGCCTGGGGTTGACGGCACGAGAAAGTGTCTGGCGCGGCTTTTATGCAGAGCAAACGTGCCTCGCGGCAGCACCACCCGCCACGGAACAGTCCCCAATGCCTAAAGCGGGGGCTGCCACCGGTCGATGAACGAAATAGACGGCCAGATCTCTGCCTAACCACCCGTGGATAAGGCTCGTTCACCTCCGCGCCTGGCACACTCCGGCCTGAGGCATCTTTGCCCCGCGAAACGGCAGCAGCGAACTCGGCGGTAGGAAGAAAGGGAATGCAATGGCGGAAAAGATTCTGCTGGTGGACGACGACAGTAACGTGCTCGACGGATACCGCCGCAGTCTTCGCGGAGAGTTCTTGCTCGAGACTGCCCAAGGCGGCCCACAAGCCCTGAAACTGGTGGAGGAGAGCGGGCCGTACGCAGTCGTGATCTCTGATATGCGGATGCCCGGGATGGATGGGATCCAGCTGTTAAGCCGCATCAAGAGCGTCGCGCCGGACACGATCAGGGTCATGCTGACGGGGAATGCGGACACGGAAACCGCGGTTAACGCGATCAACGAGGGCAGCATTTTCCGTTTTCTGAACAAGCCGTGCAGCAAGGAAGTGATGGCGAAGACGATCACAGCGGCGCTAATACAGTACCGGCTGGTCACGGCGGAAAAGGAGCTCCTGGAGCAGACCCTGAGCGGCAGCCTGCAAGTGCTCACCGAGGTGCTGAGCCTGGTGAACCCGGCAGCCTTTAGCCGGGCCGAACGGGCCCGCCGCTACATCCACCACGTAGTGACCGCGATGAAGCTGGGAAACCCGTGGCAGTATGAGGTTGCGGCGATGTTATCGCAACTGGGCTGCGTGACCCTGGCGTCGGAGACGATTGATGCCGTGTATCGCGGCGAGACGCTCACCGGGAGCGAGCAGTCACAATATGACGCACATCCCGCCGTCGCCTACGCATTGCTTTCGAAGATCCCGCGCCTGGAGCCGATTGCGTGGATGATCGAGCACCAGAACCGACCGGTGCCGCAGGAAGACAACTCGGAGATGGCGGACATGCGACTGGGGGCGGAAATACTTCGGCTGATTCTGGCGTATGAAAAAGCCATTCATCAAGGCGCTTCGCGAACCGAGGCTGCCCATGTCCTCGCCCGCCAAAACACGAACTTCAGTCCGGAGTTTTTTCAAGCCCTGGTGACGCTCGATCCAAATTCGGAGGAGTGTGAGATGCGCAAGTGCAAGATCGAAGATCTTGCCCCCGGCATGATCCTGCAAAACGAAGTCCGCAGCCATGAGGGCGCGTTGCTGGTTTCCAAAGGGCAGGAAGTCACTTCGACCGTGATTTTCAAGCTCAAGAACTTCCATGCGCGGCGCGCGATCGGCAACGAGGTGACGGTTTCCATGCCGACGACGACACTGGCTTTCGTGAAAGGGGCTCCGTAGGGCGAGCCAGGCAAGAAACGTAAGACCTTGTCCCGCTGCCGGTTGGAGGTCATTACCTAGGTCATCTTGGGGAAGGTGACGATCCGGGCGATCATGTTAGAGAGCCTCAGGCTAGAAGGATTCCCAGGGGAAAAGTCCGCATGAATATCGATGACCTGCTTCGGATTGCGACGGAACGGCGAGCCAGCGACTTGCATTTGAAGGTGGGGAATTATCCGCACCTGCGCATTGACGGAGAACTGGTGCCGTTGACCGACCAGCCCCGCATCAGTGCCGAGGACATGCTGAACATGGCGTTCAGCATGATGTCGGCGCGGCAGAAGCAAAAATTCAAAGAGACCACCGAAATCGATATGGCGTACGGCGTGGCCGGCCTGGGACGGTTCCGTGTGAACATCTTCCAGCAGCGCGGCAACGTCGGGCTGGTGCTTCGTGTCATTCCGACCAAGATTCGCGCGCTCGACGAACTGTTTCTGCCGAAGGTGGTGGAACAGATTTGCGACATGCCACGCGGGCTGATCCTGGTGACGGGTGTTACGGGCTCCGGTAAGTCGACGACACTGGCGGCCATGGTGGACCGGGTGAATTCGTCGCGAGCGGAACACATCGTCACGATTGAAGACCCGATCGAATTTCTGCACCGCGACAAGAAGGGATACGTGAACCAGCGCGAGATTGGGGTGGATACGCCTTCGTTCGGAGCGGCGTTGCGAGCTTCTCTGCGTCAGGATCCGGACGTGATTCTGGTCGGCGAAATGCGAGATCTGGAGACGATCTCGACCGCGCTGCATGCAGCCGAAACCGGTCACATGGTGTTCTCGACTCTGCATACCTTGGATGCCGTGGAAACCATTAACCGCGTCATCTCGATTTTCCCGCCTCCGGAACAGAAGCAGATCCGCATGCAGCTGGCAGCAGTCATGCGAGCGATCGTCAGCCAGCGACTGGTGCGACGCTGTGATGCCGATGGCCGTGTGCCCGCAGTCGAGGTGATGATCAATACCGCGTATATTCGTGAATGTATTCTGGTGCCGGAAAAGACGCGATCGATTCGCGATGCGATCTCGGCGGGCACTTCGCAGTACGGTATGCAGACATTCGACCAGTCGCTCTGGGATTTGTTCCAGGCAGGGCTGGTGAATTATGAAACCGCGCTCGAGAACGCCTCCAACGCCGATGACTTCAAGCTGCGTATGCAGGGCATTGCGTCGACAGCAGATATTTCGCGGCAGTCGATGCAGTCGGCGGGGTTTGGAGGACGGTAAGGTCGGTTCCCGGTTTCCGGTTTCCGGCTTTCGGCTTGCTTCGGAGTTTTGCTTTCTTCTTGTGTTATCTCCTTGGATGGGCGCGCTTCGGGTGCGCCCTTTTTTCTTTGCTCAAGTGAAGCCCAATTTAACCACAGAGGACACAGAGGCCGAGGAGGGGAAGTTGCAGATCGTGAGATTTCTTGGGAGCTCCGATCTTACCGGCGTTGCTTCGCTTCCCTTCCTCTGCGCCCTCTGAGTCCTCTGCGGTTCTCATTTGGCTTGTGAATTTTCTGGATTGCGCTATCGTTAATCCTGTCATGGCATTTCCACGTCCCAAGAAGCGAACCTATACCGAAGATGAGTTGTACGAGTACGCCGTGGGGGCGCTGGCGCGGCGAATGCGGACTGTGGCCGAGCTGAAGCGACTGATGCGGGCGCGGATTGAAGAAGCCGAATCGGAGTACGGCCAAACGCTGGTGGAACTAGTAATCCGGCGACTGAAGGATCAGGGATATCTGAATGACTCGCAGTATGCGGCTTCGTATTCTTCGCTGCGGCGCGACAATCAAAAACTGGGGCGAATGCGGGTAACGACGGAGTTGAAGATGCGGGGCGTCCACGGCTCGGTGATCGAGAAGGCCGTCGATGCGGCGTACGAAGGCGTTAGCGACGAGAAGCAGGCGCGCGACTTTCTTCGCAAGAAGCGACTGGAGAAGCCGAAGGATCAGAAGCAGACGGCGCGGATCTTCCGGCAGCTGGCGCGGGCGGGATTTGGAACGAAGACGATCTTCACGATCCTGAAGAAGTGGGATGTGGATGATGAGACGCTGAGCGCGCTGGAGAGCGAAACGGCGTGAGCGCCGGCCGTTGAGGTGAAGCGTACGGACATATTGCGAGCGCTCATTCCCTTGCATTTGCGCTTAACCATGTTGCATACTCGCAGGCAGTTTTGGGATAACCCAACCAAGGAGGGTCAATTCATGAAGGCTATTCTGAAGGCTATTCTCGCCACGCTGTTACTCGGTGTGCTGCCGATCGCACTGGCGCAGGACATGGCGACGGACACATCCAAGGCTGCAAAAGATACGGCGAAAGCGACCGATAAGGCGGCAAAATCAACGGGCCACGCAACCAAGGTAGCCGCGAAAGATACAGCCAAGGGAACGGAGAAGGCGGCCGACAAGAGTGGCGACGCCACCAAGGCCGCGGCGAAAGACACGGCGAAGGGGACGAAGACGGCGACCAAGGATACGGTCAAGGGAACAGAAAAGGCCGCTGACAAAACCGGCGACGCCACCAAGACCGCCGCGAAAGATACGGCGAAAGGTACTGACAAGGCCGCCAAAGATGTGGGTCACGACGTCAAGAAGGGCACCGAGAAGACTATCGACGCGATCAAGTAGCGAAGGCACAAATCAACCACAGAGGGCACGGAGTACACGGAGGAATGCAAGTCATTCCTTGTGTTCGCCGTGCCCGTTGTCGTTGCGGTTTGTTTCGGGGCCGGGCCGGGCGTCTTTGGCGCGGTTCGTTTAAAATGACTCTTCCATGCTGACTGGTTCGCAAATTCGCCGCAAATTCCTGGACTTCTTTGTGCAGAAGGGGCACAAGGAGGTGCACTCGTCGTCGCTCGTTCCGGCCAATGATCCAACGCTGCTGTTCACCAATGCGGGGATGAACCAGTTTAAAGACGTGTTTCTGGGACTGGAGAAGCGCGACTATTCGCGGGCAACAACGTCGCAGAAGTGCGTGCGCGCCGGCGGCAAGCACAATGATCTGGAGAATGTAGGGTTCACCAACCGCCATCACACGTTTTTCGAAATGCTGGGGAATTTTTCCTTTGGCGATTACTTCAAGAAAGATGCGATCGCCTACGCGTGGGAACTGATGACCTCGAAAGAGTGGTTCGGTATTCCGAAAGACAAGCTGTACGTCACGATCTTCGATGACCCCGACAAGGCAGGCGCCTACTGGGAATTAGGTTTCGACGTTGAGCGCGACCATGAGGCGGAAAAATACTGGCTCGAAGCAGAAGTTCCAAAAGAGCGCATTTTCCCCGGTGGGAGGAAAGATAATTTCTGGCAGATGGGCGACACCGGCCCGTGCGGCCCGTGCAGCGAGATTTACTACGACATGGGCCCGGCCGCATCCGATCAGGGTCATCAGGATTGTGCCTTCGGATGCGACTGCGGTCGTTATGTTGAAATCTGGAATTTGGTTTTCATGCAGTACGACCGCCAAGCGGGTGTGACACAGCTGCTGCCTAAGCCGTCGATTGATACGGGGGCGGGGTTGGAGCGTCTCGCGGCCGTAATGTTGAACATCGAGGATCCGACGAAAATTTCGAATTATGATACGGATTTGTTCACGCCGTTGATCGGAGCCGCCTCGATACTAACCGGAGCCAGATATCTGAACTCGGTTGCGGACAAGGTAACGTTCAGCTCAGATGAGATTCGACGAAACAACGGTTCCCTTCATGTGATTGCCGACCACTCCCGCGCCGTCACGTTCCTCATTTCCGACGGCGTGCTACCTGCAAATGATGGGCGGGGTTACGTGCTGCGAAAGATAATTAGACGGGCGATTACGCACGGACGCTTGTTGGGACAAACGAAGCCATTTTTTCACAGTATGGTGCCAGAGGTCGTGAAGCTAATGGCTCGTCCTGTGCAAACTGCCCCATATCGCGAACTGCTTGAGAGCGCCGAACGCGTGGAGAAGGTCGTTCTCGATGAGGAGAAGCGCTTCGCCCACACGCTCGATGTCGGTCTGGCGCATTTGGAAGATCTGATATCTGAGGTGAAGACAGGTAATCCGCGTTTTGTTGAGTACTTCGTTCAAAAGAAATTCGGTGGTGACAGTCCGGCGTGGCTTCATTCGAGAATCTTTCCACTTGTCAGTCGCTCAGATTTCGAAGACATTAGCCCAACCGCTGTCGATGAGGAGCTCCAGAAGCTTGTACCGCATATCGCGGGGCCAGTATTCAGCAAGTGCATCCGCGAGGATGCGAAGAGATTGCCCCTGCTGCCAGGAGAAGAAGCGTTCAAGCTGTATGACACGTTCGGAATGCCGCTCGACTTCATGCAGGATGCGGCGCGGGATCAGGGTATCGCATTCGACCGAGCTGGTTTCGATCGCGCGATGGAGGAGCAGAAGTCGCGGGCTCGCGCCTCGTGGAAGGGTGCGGCAAAGCAGACGGCGAATCCGGCTTACCAGCAGCTTCCGAAGTCTGAGTTCGAAGGCTACCGGCAGACTCGGTCCGATGGATGCGAGGTGCTGGCCATCATTCACGAGGGGCATGGAGTTCAGGAACTAAAGGCCGGGGAATCGGGAGAGGTCATTCTCGATCACACGCCGTTTTATGCCGAGGCTGGTGGGCAGGTGGGGGATCGGGGATGGTTTTATTCGGACGATCACAATACGATCGTCGCCGACGTGACCGGCTGCTATTACCCGATTCAGGGGGTGTGGGCGCATCAGGTCGTAATGAAATCCCCACTTCTCGCGCAAAATGCGCGCGAGAAATGGGGCACCCTTCGAGTCGGAGATAAGGTTGATGCGGTAGTAGATACTCAGGTTCGGCTCGCGACCATGCGCAATCACACGGCCACGCATTTGCTTCATGCTGGATTGCGGGAGGTGCTGGGGAAACATGTGAAGCAGGCGGGATCGCTGGTCGCGCCAAATCATCTGCGCTTTGATTTTTCGCATTTCACTGCCGTGGAAGATGAAGAGTTACAGGACATCGAAGACCTGATCAATAAGGAACTACTTCGCAATCAGAAGGTAGACACCATTGTCGACGTGCCGATCGACGTCGCGGTGAATGAATATCATGCGATGGCGCTGTTCGGCGAGAAGTATGGCGACAAAGTCCGCGTCGTGAAAATCGGCGACTTCTCTACTGAGCTTTGCGGGGGGACGCATACCGCTGCGACCGGTGAGATCGGGCTCATAAAGATTTTGAAGGAAGGTAGCGTGTCGTCAGGAGTTCGTCGCGTGGAGGCGATCACTGGCGAGGGATCTTTGCGGCATTTCCGCATGGATCATCAGTTGGAGAACGTGGTGTCTGGGTTCGTGGCGTCGCACCCTTCGAAAACCGCGAAGGGTGGGGCAGCCGGCACTGAGGACACTCCTCAAGAAACCATTTCTCCGGCTGACGCATTGAAGGCGGAACTGGAGAAGAAGGATGCGGAGATCAAGCGATTGGCGCGCGAGTTGGATCAAGTGCGGATGAAGTCGGCTTCGTCTTCGACAGCGAATGTTGGGGAGAAGATCAAAGAAGTAAAGGGCGTGAAGGTGCTGGCGCATCGTGTGGATAATCTGGAGCGGGCGCAGTTGCGAACGCTGGTTGATCAGTTGCGCGACAAGATCGGGTCCGGAGTCGTGGTTCTTGGGTCGGCTTCCAACGGGAATGTGGCGCTGATTGTGGGAGTGACGAAGGACTTGACTTCGCGGGTGCAGGCGGGCAAAGTAATCGGGCCCGTGGCGCAGAAGGTGGGGGGCAAAGGCGGTGGGCGTCCGGACCTGGCGGAAGCCGGAGGCAAAGATGCTTCCGCGCTGGATGCCGCTCTGGACGAGGCTTACGACGTGGTGGAGGGATTGCTCACGTGATATCGGACGACACGGATCCTGGCATTCGCCTAGAGCGGCTGCGGTTTATCAAGCACAAAGGGAAAGCTATTTTTCTGGTCGATTTCAGCAACTGCTCAGGCAAAGAGATGCTGGTGTTGCTGGATCAAGTGCGAGCGCATGTGGCGCGGCATGAACCGGGGTCGGTACTGACGCTGGCCGACGTCACCGGTGCGCATTTCGACAAAGCGGTTGCGATGCGGGTGAAGGAAGTGCTGGTGCTAGACCGTCCGTATGTGAAGAAGTCGGCATGGGTGGGGACGGAGAGCTTGCCACACGTGTTCTACGAAAACTTCAAAAGCTTCTCGCAACGAGAGCTCCCGTGTTTCAAGACGCGGGAAGAGGCAATGGACTCGCTGGTGGAGGAATAGCTTCTAGCTGCTCTCGTCGGGTCACTATTTTCTTTTGCCACTTTTCTGCTTATTCGTTTCATGTAAGGCGCGCACCGCTTGCGCTGCGAGCTGCTTTCTTTCGCCGCTCCGCGGCTGGGCGGACAGGAGTGTCCGCCCCACATGTGCATCCCCAATACTAGAATCTAAAGTGGGCTCTAGCTTCTCCACTTCAGGGTGACTGGGCTTGACATTGGATGCTTCATGGCTTGGCCGGTACACTTGGCGTCCAGGTGAGCGGCTTTGAGTTGGAAGTACCATTTGGCGGGGCGGTCGGCATCGTCGATCAGCATCAAATGCGGGTTGTGTTTCAGGCCCTCGGCCTGGAGTTCCATGGTGCGTCGGTCTTGCTCGACGAACTTCGCGAAGACGAACTTCAGCAAATCTGGGACGAACGGCACCCAGCGGAACAGATTCCAGGCTGCGACTACGTCGATGCGGCAATGATTCCGGATGATGGGCGTGACCGTGGTTAAGCTGGAGAACCAGTATTTTCCGGCACGAATGGTTTCGGTGCGAATGTTGGGAAGAACGAAATCGATGGTAGTCGTTATGGAATCGGCGTCGGCGTAGAGGCGCAAAAGCTTGTAGGGCGCGGAGTTCGAGCTGGGTGTGTGCGCGCTCATGCGAAAACCATTCGGGATCGGTTCGAAGTTCTTTTTCTTCTCGTGAATGCTGTGTTGGCTGCGCCACCACCATGCCTGATGAACGAAGGGACCGTGAGCGGGGTCCATGAGGCCTATGATGCCATGATCGATGCTGACCGGCATTTCAGCTTGCAGATAGGCTGACTTGTATTTGTCGCTGAATTTTGCAATTTGCGGCGCCAGGTCGGGAGGCTCGACGGGTGGCGCGAATCCCGCGCCGGGTGGGGCGGGATCGGGAATGTAGACCCACACGAAACTGTCTTGCTCTTCGCAGGGATAGCTGCCGGCATAGATACGATCGACCTTGAGATTCTGATCGGCGGTCAGGGATGGGATGAGTTGGCACTGACCGTTGTGAACATCGAATTGCCAGCCGTGATATCCGCATTCGAGATTCTCTCCGTCAAAACGTCCGCAGTTGAGGGGCATGCCGCGATGAGGGCAGGCATCGCGCAGGGCGAAGGGTTGTCCTTGACGGTCGCGCCCGATGACGAGCGGGATTTCGAGCAGCGTCGCCTTGTGTAGTTGGTTGCGATGAACGCGATCGGCGGGGAGAGCGCGATACCAGAAGCCGGAGAGCATGAGCGCGTCGGGCGCCTGGCGTTGCGGGGAGTCAAGGTCGGGCATGAGAGATTGCTGATTGTTGATTTCTGATTGGTGATTGAAAGACCTATGCTAGCATCCGCAGGACTCTGAGGCGGGAGAAAAGGCTTTCACCACAGAGGGCCCAGAGGACACCGAGAAAGCGCTAGAACCATTGAGGACACTCGAACTGCTCTCATAGAGGTTCCCAGGGCAAAGGGAGCAAGGTCCTCAGGGGCTGAAGCCCGCGTTTTTTGGCCGGTAGCGGCACGGTTGAAAACCGTGCCCTTCCCAAAACCATGTATGACACCAGTTCTAAGGTCCACTAAGGAAAATCAAGAACAACTCAGCGATGGAATTCACTGGGCACTTTCGGCGGCTCACACCGGTGCAGCGGAATACGTTTATCGCCTGTTTTCTGGGGTGGTCGCTGGATGCCTTCGACTTCTTCATCCTGATTTTCTGTGTCAGCGCGCTGGCTTCGCAGTTTCGGACACAGGTTTCGGCGATCACAGAAGCGATCTTTCTGACGCTAGCGATGCGCCCGGTTGGAGCAATTCTGTTTGGGCTGATGGCGGACCGGTTCGGACGACGCCCCACGCTGATGGTCGACATCATTGCTTATTCGGTGTTTGAGCTGGCCTCGGCCTTCGCTCCATCGTTGAAGTTCTTCCTCATCATGCGAGTGTTCTTTGGCATTGCGATGGGCGGGGAATGGGGCGTTGGGGCGGCGTTGGCGTTCGAGACGCTGCCTGCCGCGGGACGGGGCTTCTTCTCTGGTTTGCTGCAGGAAGGGTATGTTGTGGGATACCTGATGGCGGCGCTGGTGTACGGGACGCTGTTTCCGGTCGTGGGGTGGCGCGGGATGTTTGTGATCGGTGCGCTGCCGGCATTTCTGGTGATCTACATTCGCACCCAGGTAGAGGAATCTCCGGCGTGGCTTCGGGGGCGAGCGCCAAGCGCGGAGAAGAGCCATTTGGGCAAAGATGTGGTGTCGCACGCCGGTATCTTTGTATTTCTTGTTGTGCTGATGTTTGCCTTCAACTCCTTCAGCCATGGGACGCAGGATTTGTATCCAACGTTTTTGCAGAAAAATCTCCAGTTCACGCCGAAGATCGTCAGCTTGATTGCGATCGTTTACAACATTGGAGCGCTGCTGGGCGGAATCGTCTTCGGGACATGGTCGGAACGGATTGGGAGGAGGCGGGCAATTATGATCGCGGCTGTGCTGGCGATTCCTGTGATTCCGCTGTGGGCGTATTCGCGCACGGTCCCGATGCTGGCGCTGGGCGGGTTTCTGATGCAATTTATGGTGCAGGGCGCGTGGGGAGTGATTCCGGCGCATTTGAACGAACTTTCTCCTCCGGCGGTTCGCGGCACGCTGCCGGGATTTGCATACCAGATTGGCAACTTCTTCTCGTCGCGCAATTCGGTGATTCAGGCGAAACTGACGGAGAGTCGGTATGGAGGAAACTTCGCGCCCGTACTGGCGTGGACGGTGTTGCTGGTGGCCAGCCTGGTGGCGATCGTCACGTGGAGTGGGAAGGAGCGGCGAGGCGCCGACCTGTCGAACACGAAGTAACAGAGCAAATCGATATTCTAGGGGGTATGCAAGTTTTGGCACACTGTACGGTATGGCACGAAGGAAGGATTGTCAGGGGCAGATTCCTGTGTTACGGTAAGTTAAATTTCACGCCTTCGTTACATTCATTGGGTCCCAGCGTGTGGTGGTCTGCACGAATGCGTGTATGCGAGGAAGCGCCACGATGAAAGTAATTATGGATCCCGTACAGGTCGGAGAATCGTCCGCGAAAGAAAATTTCGCCAACCGCAAGCTGATTCGTCCTACTCTGCCGCGCGTAGACAATTACAATAGCCACAGCCCGGCTCCGATGCAACCGCAAGAACGGCGGGAGCGCCCGGAGCGGCATGACCGCGGAGAACGTATGGAGCGAGGAGAGCGTGGTGAGCGTCCAATGGCAGGCGGCGGCAAGAAGCCGTCCCCTCCGGAGCAGACCAACGCCGAGAACTTTTATTACCAGAAGCAGATGCAGTCGCGAACGCCGATGGTGATTGTGTTGCGCGATGGCGAAGAAGTGCGCGGCATCATCGAATGGTACGACCGGAACTGCATCAAGGTGAACCGGGAAAACGGCGACGCGAATCTGATGATCTACAAGCCGGCGATCAAGTATATGTTTAAAGAGGGGGAGAATCAGAAGTAGAGCAGGGGTAGCGAGGTTTCAGAGTTGCAAGGTTGCAGAATTTCTCGCCAGTTAGTTTCCTACCTTCGTTTTGCGCATTAGATTCCAGGGTTCATGCGCGGCTTTCATCTCCGCAATTCTGTTGTCCTTGCGAAGGCGGGTAACGTCAGCCCATCAGGGGCCAAAGCCAGGCATTCGTTCAGGGCTTAATCGCGACCATTCAAGGGCCGTCCTTCTATGGTCGGCGTCTTCGTCCCGCTCGCTCGCCGCGGAGGTGCTGCTCTTCTACGAAACGCACGGCACGGCTTGCAGCCCGAGCCCTTCCCGGTTCATCGAAAGACGAACGACGATTAACCGACGACCGGCCTACAACTTCGGCAGCACGATTCCTTTCTGGGACTGGTATTTGCCTTTGCGGTCGGCGTAGCTGATCTCGCACACTTCGTCGGACTCGAAGAACAAAATCTGGCAGAGTCCTTCGTTGGCGTAGATGCGTGCCGGGAGGGGCGTGGTGTTAGAGATCTCGAGTGTGACGAAGCCTTCCCACTCGGGTTCGAACGGGGTGACGTTTACGATGATGCCGCAACGGGCGTAGGTGCTCTTGCCGACGCAAATCGTCAGCACGCTGCGGGGAATCTTGAAGTATTCGACGGAGCGCGCGAGGGCAAACGAGTTGGGAGGAACGATGCAGATGTCGGTCTGGACCGTGACAAACGAGCGCTCGTCAAAATGTTTGGGGTCGACGATGGATGAATTCACGTTGGTAAAGATTTTGAACTCGTCGGCCACGCGCAGGTCGTAGCCGTAGGACGACAATCCGTAGGAAATCACGCCCTCGCGCACTTGCTTCTCCGAGAACGGGTTGATCATGTCGTGCTCTTTGGACATCTTGCGGATCCAGCGGTCACTCTTCAGCATGGAACTCCTTGGGAAAATTGGGAATTGCGCAATTTTCTAATTGAGTCATCGAATACGGATGCGAGCCAAACGCGCAATTTATTCGCCCGCAAAATGCGCGGTCGATTCGCGCGGATCGCCCAGATCCGTTCCTCGGCAAAACGCGCCCTCCTCAGGATGACAATCCTGGGACGACAATGATTCAATGCTCAAACGGTGCAGGCTGGGTGCATGTCAGTTTACGGGATAGATGCTCCCGTTGACAATCTTACTTATCTCCCTTAGCATCAATCACTTGAAGCATTATCTTGACCCTGCACCCGGGAGCGCCTTGTGATCAAGCTCGACATTATCAACGAAGTGGTGGCTAAGACCGGCATCACCAAGACCAAGGCCGAGTTGGCCGTGGAAACCGTCTTCGAGAGCATGAAGAAGGCGCTGGCCAGTGGCAGCCGCATCGAGTTGCGTGGCTTTGGCGTGTTCAATGTGCGACCGCGGAAGACGGGGATTGGACGTAATCCGCGCACGGGGGCTGAAGTGTCGATTCCGCCGGGAAGGGCCGTCAGGTTCAAGCCGGGGAAAGAATTGCAGTCGATCGACTAGCTAGAGGGGCTGCTGCGTTCCAACCACCGGGCTGAAGCCCGCGATCATTGTGCGCTTTCGAACGCGGCCCTAAAAGGGCCGCTCTTCCACGACACCCCACGCATTCCCGGCTCGTAGTAGCATCAGAGGAGCAGCCCGAGAGCGGGGCCTTGCCAGCGAGTCAGCCGAAACTTTCATGCCGGAACCTGATTTTCCGATTCCTACTTCCACGCTTGAGTACTACCACGCGCTGCCGAGGCCGGTGGGACCGGCTCCGCGGAAGCGTTATTGGCTGCACGCGCTATTGCTAATGGCGACGTGCTTCACGACGTTGGTGACCGGCGCGCGGATGCAGGACAATTTTGCGCACAACCTGCCGGCGCTTTCGTTGAGTGATGACTCGGCCCCGCTCTTTCCTGTGAAGTGGGTTGTCACGCACCCGGAACGCATTCTGCATGGGCTTCCTTTCGCGGCGGCGGTGATGTTTTTCTTTCTGGCGCACGAAATGGGGCACTACCTATACTGCCGGCGTTACGGGATTTATGCGACGCTTCCCTTTTTCATTCCGATGCCGACGCTGATCGGAACGATGGGGGCGGTGATTCTGATCCGGTCTCCGATTCGATCGCGCAAGGCGCTGTTCGACATTGGGATCGCGGGACCGATTGCGGGATTTGTGGTCGCGCTTGGCCTGCTCATGCTTTCGATTGGGTGGTCAAAGCCAATGCCGGTGTCATTTCATCCGGGAGTGCCGGATCTTGAGATCGGCTACCCGCTGATTTTCCAGTGGATCCACGGGCTGCTGGCGTTTATCAGTCCAGGCAGCGCCGTGGCTGGGCTGCCGCTGAACCGCGTGTTGCTGCATCCCGTGGCGATTGCGGCGTGGGTGGGAATGTTTGCCACTGCGCTGAATCTGCTACCGGGCGGTCAACTCGACGGTGGACACATTTTGTTTTCGATTTCTCCGGGCGCGCACTGGTTTGTATCGCGACTGGCGATTCTGATCCTTCTGCCCCTGGCGTATTACTTCTGGGCAGGATGGATCGTGTGGGCGATTCTGCTGCAGCTAAGCAGCCTTAGACAACCGCAGGTGGCGGAATTTCCGCGGGTATCGGGAGGACGATTGTGGCTGGCACTGTTTGCGCTCTTCATGCTGATCTGCACGCTGAACCTTGCACCGCTGGGGCGACATCCGATGTCGGAAACGGGGCGTGACTTGTGGGAAGCCGGGCACGACCTCATAGTTTTCGTCCGGGATTGGCTGTTGCACTGGCATGGGCGCTAGGGCAACGGGACTCCTCAGGTCCGTCGAAAATAGATGCACCACAGAGGACACGGGTAACACAGGGAAAATCTGAAATCAGAATCACATGAGCCACAAAGCGTCGACGTCCACAATCACCTGAGTGCGCGGGATCTTTTTTTGTGCGGCATGGGACAGCATCGCGCGGAGTGTCGAGTTCAGTTTTTCGCGGCTGGGAGATTTAAGCACGAAGTGATAGCGGTAGTCGCGCTTGAGACGCATGATGGGCGCTGGGGCCGGGCCGAGCACGCGGACACCTTCGTGACGGGTTGAATCGAACCACTTCCCTAAAATTCCTGACCATTGCAGAGCGTCGTCCAGATTGTTGCTGCGGACCAGCACATTGGCCAGCGCCGAGTATGGAGGGTAGTGCATCCAACTGCGGAATTGGAGTTCCTTTTCGTAGAAACCGATGAAGTCGTGGCGGGCGGCGTACTGGACGGCGTAGTGATCTTGAAAATAGGTCTGGAGCACGACTTTGCCGGGAGTTTGTCCGCGTCCGGCGCGTCCGGCGACTTGGGTGAGGAGCTGGAAGGTGCGTTCGGCGGCGCGAAAGTCGGGGAGTCCGAGGGCAACGTCGGCCCCCACCACACCGACAAGCGTTACTCCATGGATATCGTGACCTTTGGCGATCATCTGCGTGCCGACGAGGAGATCGAGTTCTCCTTCGTTCAGACCGTTGAGGGCGCGCTCGAAATCCTGATGGCTGCGGACAGTGTCTCGGTCGAGACGGGCGATGCGGGCTTGCGGGAACATGCCATGCAGAAGCTCTTCGAGTTTTTCAGATCCCGTGCCGAGAAAATAGACATACTCGCTGCCGCAGTGGACACAGGCTTTGGGCACCGGCGCGGTGAAGCCGCAATAGTGGCAGACCATCTTGTGCTCGCGCTTGTGATGGGTGAGCGCAATGGCACAATTCTGACATTCGAGTTTCTTGCCACAAGTGCGGCAGAGGACGACGGGAGAATATCCGCGACGGTTGAGCAGGACCATGACCTGCTCCTTGAGGTCAAGGCGCTCGCTGATTTCGGCGGCGAGCTTGCGCGAGATGACTTGTTCGCGGCCGGTTTCCTGGAACTCACGGCGCATGTCGATGATTTCGACTTCGGGGAGAGGGCGCTGCTCGACGCGGTCGGGCAATTCGACGAGCGCATATTTATTCTTCTTGGCGTTGAAGTACGACTCCAGCGAAGGCGTGGCGGAGCCGAGGACGACGACGGCTTTGGCCATCTTGGCGCGCATCACGGCAATGTCGCGGGCGTGATAGCGCGGCGTCTCTTCCTGCTTGTAAGAGGAGTCGTGCTCTTCATCGACGATGATCAGCGCGAGATCGGCGACCGGAGCGAAGACGGCTGAGCGCGTACCGACGACCATGCGGGCGTCGCCACGTTTGATGCGGTGCCACTGCTCGGCGCGTTCGCGGTCGGAGAGCGCGGAGTGGAGGATGGCAACTTCGTCTCCGAAAATTTGGTGCAGGTCGGCGGCGACTGCGGGAGTTAGTCCGATTTCGGGGACGAGCAGAATGGCGGAGCGTCCGGCTTCGAGAACCCCGCGCATGGCAGCCAGGTAGACGGCAGTCTTGCCCGATCCGGTAACGCCGTGGAGCAGCATTCCAGAAAATTTGCGGTCTGCGACCCCCTGACGCATTTGTGCGAGCGCGGATTGCTGCGCCGGGTTTAGATCGAAGTCGAAGAGTGAGCGGCGAGGCTTGGAGCGCGAAACAATGAAGTCGGCGCGTGTTTCGGCGATTTCAACCAGGCCGCGGCGAACCAGAGTGGCGAGGGTGGTACGGGGGACCTCGAGTTCTTGAAGCGAGGCGACGGGCACTCTTCCGGCTGCGGCGGCGAGGGTGTCGACGATCGTCCGTTGGTTGTCGTTCAGTTTGCCTTCGGCGGATTTCAAGATGGCGATCTTTATGGTGCGCGTTGCGTCGCGGGGAGCGGAGATGTCTTCGCGTTGCAGCCATTTCTTGCGTACCATTCCGGACAGGATGGCGCGGGAAACGCGGGCGGAGGAGCGGAGGGACTCTTCGCGGATAAGGGGCGCGACCTCAGGGGCTAACACCCGGCCTGTGGTGAGTTCGAATGGTACGGCTGAAGCCGTACCCCTCCCGTTCGTTCCGTCACGGCCCTCAGTCTCGCGGTTCCCGCGCCCACCGTTACCGGTGTCGCCACTTTCGGTCGCGCCGTTTTCGGTCGCACCGCGTTCGGTCTCCTCGCAGTCGGTCTCCTCGCTTCCGGTCTCATTGCTTCCCGTCTCACCATTTCTGGCGTTGTCTCCCACGTTCCCGACGTCTTTGGCTTCGATTTCATTTGTGCCGGAACTGTTTGTCGCGAGTTCGCCCTTCTCTACTCTCTCTGCTCTGCTTGGGCCGGAGTCGAGTTCAGGGACGGTATTCGCGAGGTAGTCGAGGACGCGGAATTCGGCTTCTTGCTCTTCGGGAGTGCGGCGCGAACGGGCGGAAGATCCGGACATGCCGGCTAGGTGGAGGGCCATCTGGCCGGCGTCGGTGAGGCGATATCCGATGGCGTGCTTGAACTCGGCATTCAGCGGGAGCATGGTGCGGAAGACTTCGCCGATGGGAGCAAGATAGTAGTCGGAAATCCAGCGCCCGAGTTGCAGGAGTTGGTCGTCGAGCACCGCGGTGGTGTCGAGGACGGCGAGAACTTTTTTCGTAGTGACGGTGGGTTTGCGATCGTGCAGTTCGACGACGATGCCTGTCATGCGCTGCTGGCGGAACGGAATCAGCACGCGCCCGCCGACGACGGGCGTCGCGTCGGCGGGGACACGGTACGTGAACACCATGTCGAGCGGAACGGGGACAGCGACGTCGCAGAATTCGGGCATTGGTGGAAGGATAACCGTTACGGAGGCATCGTTGTAGACGTCGGGATGCTTCGACTGCGCCGATCAATCGCTTCGCGAATGATCGACTCTGCTCAGCATGACAATTCTTACTTACTCATTTTTCTTCGGAGGCTCGAGGCCCAGGTACTTCATGACCATCTGCAAGTCTTTCCAGGCTTCGCCTTTCTGGCGGGGATCGCGGAGGAGGAATGCAGGATGGTAGGTCACGGCCAGCTTCGTGCCTTGCCAGTTGGGATCGCTGCTGCGGGCGCCTGCGGGCGTGAAGTCGTAGAAGCGGCCGCGCAACTCTGCCATGGATGCATTCATGGCGAGCAGATTTTTCGCCGCTACAGCGCCGAGAGCTACGACGACCTTGGGCTTGATGACGGCGATCTGGCGCATGAGGAATGGGGAGCAGGTTTCGCACTCGTCGCGCTCGGGTGTGCGGTTGCCGGGAGGACGGCATTTCACGACGTTCGCGATATAGACATCCTCGCGGCGAATGCCCATGGCTTTGATCATGTTGTTGAGCAACTGGCCCGCGCGGCCTACGAACGGCTCGCCTTGCGTATCTTCATCGGCGCCAGGGCCTTCGCCCACGAACATCAGGTCAGCGCGAGGATTGCCGACGCCAAAGACGATTTGCTTACGTCCTTGCTTATGCAGTTTGCAGCGCGTGCAGTCGCCGAGATCTTCGCGAATCATTTTGAGCGCGGCAATGGGATCGGTGATGGCCTGTTCGGGGTGCGTGGTCAGGATCGGCAGAGAGCTTTCTTTAGGGACCTTCGGCGCTACGGCGGATTTCTTTGCGGGCATTTCCTCTCGCAGTTCCTGGAATGTGGACGGATCGTCTATCTCATCAATGGCCGATGTAACCATTTCGGAGACGCGCGGTTCACGGCGGTAGAAGTCGTAGATGCCCATTTCGTGGCAGTAGCGGACGCGCTCGGCGAGGGCGCGACGCAGATCGGGATCGAGAACCGTTGGCATCGTGAGTTGCGGAATAGGCATTATAGCTGTTCGGGCGGCGGAGATTGGGATTGCTGTTTCTCGTGAGAACTCCTTGAAGGGCCGCAAGCGCACGACGACTGCAAGGGGTCCTTCGTTTCACTCAGGATGACAGCGCAGCAATATTTGAAAGGCTCACGCTTTGACTGAGGATTTGCGGAGCTGGCGGAGGCGGACGATTTGATCGAGGACTCGCTGGGCAACTTCCCACTTGGTGGTTTCGGGGACTTCGACAACCTCGTCGCGGGTGATGATGGTAACGGCGTTGCGGTCGGAATCGAAGCCGACGCCCTCCCGGGAAACGTCGTTGACTACGATGGCGTCGAGATTCTTGTTGACTAACTTCTGGCGGGCGTTCTCCAGAACGTTTTCGGTTTCTGCGGCGAAGCCGACGATGATCTGCGCAGCTTTTCTGGAAGAAAGTTCTTTCAGAATGTCGGGAGTGGCTTCAAGATCCAGAGTCATCGGACCTTTGCGCTTGATCTTCTGGCCCGCCGCGGCTTTCGGGCGATAGTCGGAGACTGCGGCCGTCTTGATGACGATGTTGGCCTGAGGAAGCAGAATGAGAACGGCGTTGCGCATTTCTTCGGCGGACTCGATTCGAGTTACATCGGCAGCGCCCGGCGGAGTGAGCGACGTTGGTCCGCTGACCAGAAGCACCCGGGCGCCACGGCGGAGAGCGGCTTCGGCGATGGCGTAGCCCATGCGCCCACTGGAGCGATTGGTGAGATAGCGGACGGGATCGATTTTTTCGCGTGTGGGACCGGCGGTGATCAGCACAGTTTCGCCGCTGAGATCCTGCGAGGCACCGATCGCTTCCATGACTGCGGCTACGATTGCATCGTTGTCGGCAAGACGTCCCGCGCCCGTCATGCCGCAGGCAAGGTAGCCTGCGCCGGGCTCGACGATCTTGACACCGCGCTGCCGCAGAATCTGCAGATTCGATTGCGTGGCCGCATGATTCCACATGTTGACGTTCATGGCCGGAGCGACGACAACCGGGGCGGTAGTTGCGAGATAGAGAGTGGTCAAGAAGTCGCTGGCGATTCCCTGCGCGAAATGAGCCAGAACATCAGCAGTAGCCGGTGCCACTACGAGCGCATCGATGGATTGAGCGACCGCGATGTGTTCGATTGCCGAGTCGATATTGGGGGCATGCTCTTCGCCGGGTGCGAACATGCCGGTGATGACTTTTTCTCCGGAGAGTGCGGCAAAGGTGAGGGGGCGTACAAACTCCTGGGCGGAGCGCGTCATGATGACTTGCACACGGATACTACGATCCTGTAACTGGCGGACGATTTCGGCTGCTTTGTACGCTGCGATTCCGCCGGTAACGCCGAGGGCAATTTTCATGGATTTTTGATTGTTGATAATTGACTGTTGATTCAAAACCGCAGTCGCGGTCTCTCAATCACCAATCGCCAATCACGAAATCAACAATTCCCTAGTCTTGGCCGAGTGCTTTGTCGAGAGCTTCTTCCGCCTGCTCGGCGGCGCTGCGGATTTCGGGAATCTCCCACTTCACCTTACCGGCGCGAATTTCGTCCTGCGCGATGCGGCAGGGCTTGCGGGAATTTGTGTCGACCACCGGCGGCGCGCCGGACTGGAGTTGGCGTGCGCGCCGGGCTGCCACCAAAATGTATCGGTAATTGCTGTCAAAGCCTTCGATCAACTTCATTGGGACTCTCCCTCGAAACATCAGGTTTGAAGTATCGGTGCCGAACGATGCTTACACAGAACACGGCCAACTCTCGGGCTTGTCCCGCTCAATTCTGCTTGCGGCTTACGACACCCTCGTAGGATGTCCCTAAAATGATACCGCGAAATCTAGGGACGTGCCGAGGGTGGGAGGGTACCAAAGGAACGTAGGATGGGCCCCACCCGATCCCGGATATTTGCCAGCCTCTGACGCTCGGCTGGTTCTACGATTTTCTTGTCCTCGGGAGACAGCGGCGCGTCCGCGCGCCGCAGACGTTCAGAGAGAACGATCGCCTCCAGGCTGTCGATCGATTCCTCCAGATCGTCGTTGATCAGAATGTAGTCGTACTTGTCGTAGTTCTCAATTTCGCGCGTAGCAGCGGCCAAACGGCGCGCGATGACCTCTTCGGCGTCCTCGCTGCGCTTGCGCAGGCGCCACTCCAGCGTCTTGCGATCTGGAGGCAAGACAAAGATGGTGACGGCATCGGGCAATTTTTGTTTGATTTGCGCGGCGCCCTGCACGTCGATGTCGAGCAGCAGGTCATGACCCTTCTGGCCTGTCTCCTGCAGAAAGCGGCGCGCCGTGCCGTAGTAATTTCCGTCGAAACAGGCATGCTCCAGAAATTCGTCGTCGCGAATCATCTGCTCAAATTCTTCGCGCGAGACGAAATGGTATTGCTTGCCGTTTTGCTCGCTGCCGCGCAGCTTACGGGTGGTGTACGAGATGGAAAAATCGAGATTCGGAACCAGCTTCAGGAGTTCGTTGACCAGGGTCGACTTCCCCGATCCGGAGGGGGCCGAGATGATGTAGACGATGGGCGTGTAGGTTGAATTCATTCCAGGTTTTGTACCTGCTCCCGCGATTTTTCAATTTCGGACTTCATGGCGAGGCCAGCCTCGGTAATCTTCAGGGCTTCGCCTGCCAGGCCAGAGGTCTTCGAAAGCAGAGTATTGGCCTCGCGGTTCATCTCCTGGAGAAGGAAGTCGAGCTTCTTGCCGATTTCGCCGCCCTGCTCGAGTAATCCCAGGAAATGCTGGACGTGATTCTCGAGGCGGACGATCTCTTCCTGAATGTCGCTGCGGTCGACCAGCAACGCGGCCTCCTGAAGAACACGTTCTTTGTCGACGGTCCCGCCCAGTAATTCCTGCAGGCGGGACTGCAGGCGCTCGCTGTAGTTCTGGAGCACAGCGCGGCGATGTTGCTGGACACTCTTGCTAGCCGCTGCCAGGTGCGCCATGCGCTCGCGCAGTTCGCGGGCAATGCCGCGGCCTTCTTCTTCGCGCATCTGATTCAGGCGGTCGAGAGCCTCGCCCACTTTTGCCATGACGGCGGTTTCGATCTCTCCATCGGCGCTTTCGTTGGCCGAATCGAGCGCGCCGGGAATACGCAGAACGGCGTTGAGGTCAGGAACCGCGGCAATGGAAAACTCGGCGGCGGCAACTCGGAACGCGGCTATATAACCTCCGATCAGTTCGCGATTGAGGGAAAACGTCTCACTGGTCGAGCGCTCCAGGCTGAGCGAGATCTCGACGTGACCGCGTCCCATCTTTTCTTTCAAGAGACGGCGGAGTTGCATCTCGAGAGAATCGGTGCCGCTGGGCAGCCGGAAATGCAGATCGAGGAAACGATGGTTGACGGACTTCAGCGACAAGGAAAACGCCATGCGACCATTGGACGCAGCCGCATCCGCGGGCCCGGTGACGCCTGCGCTGTTGGGACGTTGGACCTCACCTCTTACCTGGGCAAAACCTGTCATCGAGCGTATAGACATAGGAGCTGTGTTCTCAGGTTTCAGCTACTGCTTTGGGTGCATCTGCGTTGGCGAATTGCAATTCATAGAGACGGCGATACGTGCCTAACTTCGTCATCAGCTCTTCATGGCGGCCGATGTCGGCGATCGTACCATTCTCGATCACCACGATACGATCCGCACGACGCACCGTCGAGAGGCGATGCGCAATCACGAATACGGTGCGGCCGCTCATCAGATTGTGCAGCGCGGATTGCACCAGAGCTTCAGATTCGCTGTCGAGCGCGGACGTAGCCTCATCCAAAATCAGTACCGGAGCATTCTTCAGCAATGCCCGCGCGATCGCAAGGCGCTGGCGCTCGCCGCCGGAAAGCCGCACGCCGCGCTCTCCGATCACAGTATCGTATCCCGCGGGGAGCGCGACAATGAAATCGTGCGCCAGAGCGGCACGGGCGGCGGCTTCGACGTCCTTCTGTGGAACCTGTGGCTGACCGTAGGCGATATTGTTGCGGACGGTGTCGTTGAACAAAACGGTTTCCTGGGTCACGATGCCGATCTGCTCGCGCAAGGATGCGAGAGTGACATCTCGAATATCGCAGCCGTCGATGAGAATGCGTCCGCTGGTGACGTCGAAAAAGCGGGGGATCAAGTGAACCAGAGTGCTTTTGCCGGCGCCGCTGGAGCCGACGACGGCCAGGACCTCGCCGCGGCGGACATTGAGATTGATGCCGTGAAGAACTTCATGTCTCTCCTCGCCTTCATTGGCGTAGGAGAAACTGACGGCCTCGAAGGCGACGCTCCGGGAAAACTTCGGCAAGGCCTGGGCACGAGGTTTTTCGCGGACATCGTCGTCAAGATCCATGAACCGGAAGATCTCGGATGAAGCGCCCAAGGCCTGCTGAAAGTTGTTATAGAACAGCGCGAATTTGCGGACAGGATTGTAGAGACTGAAGACGGCGGTGATGAACGCGACGAAAACACCCGGCGTCATTTGATTGTGGGCGATACGGTCGCGACCGATGAGGATCAGAAGAGCAATGCCGACCACGCCAAAAATATCCATCAAGGGGGAACTGATCGCGGTGGCTGCCACGGAACGCAGGTTGGCACGGAACAAGCGGCGGGCCGCAGCCCGGAACCTCGAAATCTCCCAGTCTTCGGTGTTGAAAGCCTTCACGATCCGGTTGCCGGTAATGGTCTCGTGCAGAATGTTCTGAATGTCGGCCAGTTTGTCCTGACCGTGGCGGGTAGTGTGGCGGACCCGGGATCCTATTTTGCGAGATGAAAAAACGATCACGGGCACGAACAGAAGCAACACCCAAGCGAGGTTTCCACCCAAGATCACGACCACGATTGCCACGGAAACAAAGGTGAAAAATTGCTGCAGAAGCTCCGACAGCACGGTCGACATGGCGTACTGGACGCGTTCGATGTCGTTAATGATGGTGGAGAGCAACGTTCCCGTGGTGTGTTGGGAAAAAAATGCAGCGGAACGTCGCAGGAGCGCGGTGTACAGATCGTCGCGGAGGTCGGTGATCATGCCGAAGCCGGCATGATTCACCAGATACGTGCCGGAGTAGTCGCAGACTCCTTTAAGAATAGTGGAAGCAACGAGAGCAAAGGCGACGATGGTCCAGGCGTTGGTGAAATGCGAAGGTACGAACTGCTGCAGGTAAACCGGATGGTTCGTGCCAGGAATGACGAAGAGTTGAATTTCCTTCGACCCGGTCGCGGGATTTAGAACGCGATCGAATACAGGTCGGACCAGAAGAAACTTAAAGGCATCCAACGCACCGACTGCGGCCATGAGCAGAACCGAAGACAGAATCTGCCACCAGTATGGAAGCGCATACCGGACGAGGCGGGTCAGTTGCCGCATGGGACTCCCGCGTGGCGCAGGCAGCAATCGCTTGCTGCCGGTGGAATGGACGTGAGTTGCAAGGCACTATTCTACTTGAGAGAAGTGCCGGAAATATGACGTTTTCGGAACCTCGCGAAAGATTCTAACCACAGAGACACGGGGGACGCAGAGGAAGTTCTTGAATTACTTCGGGCTGTCGCGGTGCACGGTCTTTACGCGATATCCAGCACGGCGAAGGCGCTCGCCGACTTCCTCGGCGATCATGACGGAACGGTGCTGGCCGCCGGTACAGCCAAACGCGATGGTCAGGTAACTCTTGCCTTCGTGAATGTAATGCGGCAGCAAGTAGACGAGGAGGTCGGAGATGCGCGAGATGAATTCGCGGGACTGGGGGAATGAGCGGATGTATTTGGCAACCCGTGGGTCGAGTCCGGTGAGGGGGCGGAACTCGGGAACGAAATGGGGGTTGGGCAAGAAGCGAACGTCGAACACGAGGTCGGCATCCTCGGGAACGCCCTGGCGGTATCCGAAACTGACGCATGAGACCAGGGTGCTTTTCTCGGAGGGCGCTTGCTTAAACCGTTCGGTGATGTGGGCGCGGAGTTCGTGAACATTGAACTTCGAAGTGTCGATGACGAGATCGGCAACTTTGCGGATGGCCCCCAGGTGGCGACGTTCGGCCTTGAGTGCAGCCGCGACCGGGGAGTCTGTGCCCAGGGGATGCGGACGGCGCGTCTCGCTAAAGCGACGCACCAGCACGGAGTCGGAGGCCTCAAGGAAAACGACCTTGGTCGGGATCATGCGGCCGACCGACTTTAGAATCTTTGGCAACTCTTCCAGCTTGGAGCCTTCGCGGACGTCCACGACCAGAGCGGTGCGGCGAATCTCGTTCGACTGCACGGCGAGATCGGCGAATTGAGGGATCAGTTGGACGGGAAGATTATCGACGCAGTAATAGCCCAGATCCTCGAACGCCTTCAATACCGAGGCCTTCCCCGATCCACTCATGCCCGTGATGATGACCAGTTCCGGCGAGGGCTGCGTGCTGTGGGAGGAAGCCTTCCCACTCTGCGATTGTTTCAGCTTCTGGGCATGGGACCCGAGGGACTTCATAAACTGGATAGTAGCATCCGAGCAAGGCTGTTCGTTTGCGCTGCGGATTGCTCATTGAGATACCTTGCCTCGCTCACTTCTTCGACGCGAGCGCATCGAGATCGTTGGTCAACGCCGGAAATGCAGATTGTTTCCAGCACGCGTGGCCTGTAAGCTATGGCGTCATGAAAAAGTTCGAAGAACTCACGGAACGGGAAGTGCTTGCCCTGGCGATTGCCTTGGAGGAAGAGGACGAGCGGGTTTATGCCGACTTTGCCGAAGGGCTGCGGCAGGACTATCCGGCGACTGCCTCGATGTTCGACGGCATGCGGGAGGAGGAATCCGGACACCGGCGGCGCTTGCTGGAACTTTTCCAGAAGAAGTTTGGGGAGCACATTCCGCTAATTCGGCGGCAGGATGTGCGCGGATTCGTGGAACGTCCAGCGCTGTGGCTGGTACGTCCTCTGCGGATTGAGGCGGTACGCAAGGAAGCGTCGACCATGGAGGTTGAGACGCGGCGTTTTTATGAGAAGGCTGCGAGCCGCACGCAGGATGCAAGCATCCGCCAACTGCTGGATGATCTGGCCAGAGAGGAGCGCGAGCACGAAGAGCGCGCGCAGGAACTCGACAAGCAGAAACTGCCGGACAACGTGAAAGCCGACGAAGAGGTGGCGCAGCGGCGGCTGTTCGTGTTGCAGATTGTGCAACCTGGGCTGGCGGGGCTGATGGATGGCTCGGTCTCGACTTTGGCGCCGGTGTTTGCCGCCGCTTTTGCTACACAAAAGAGCTGGGATGCGTTTCTTGTAGGACTCGCGGCCTCAGCCGGGGCAGGAATCAGCATGGGGTTCGCCGAGGCGCTATCGGACGACGGAAGCCTTACGGGGAGAGGGCATCCGTGGGTGCGCGGGTTGATTTGTGGCGCGATGACGGCAGTGGGCGGCATCGGGCACACGCTGCCATTTTTGATTCACGACTTCCGCGCGGCGCTCTGGGCCGCCGGCGCGGTGGTGGTGGCGGAACTTGGCGTGATCACGTGGATTCGCCGGCGCTACATGGACACGCCATGGGTCACAGCCGCGTTACAGGTTGGGCTCGGGGGAGTGCTGGTGTTCATTACAGGCGTACTGATCGGAAGTTCGTAAGAGTCTCCGAATGCTCTGGACCGATTCGCGCCCCGTGACGGTTCACTTCAATTTTACGAAGAGCAGGACGAAGATCGCCCACACTCCCACGGTCAGGGGAAATTGAACTAATTGCGCGTCTCTGATCGGGCCTCCTCTGGGAATTGCGAAGGTCAGGACAAACATCGCTAAAGCCGTGAGTATCCCAAGAGCTAATCTGGTCTTGAAGGTCATGGATTCGTGCCTCGCTTTCAAGGTGCTGGATTCTGCGGGCTGGGGGCGGCCCGTTTTCAAGCGTGGTACATCATCCTCGCAAAATGAGCGAAGCGCAACTCATTCTGGCTGGGGACACAAATTCAGTTTAGTTAGGGCTGCGTGTCTAGAGGATGCGAGCTCTTTTCGTAGAACTCATTTTGCAGTTTGAGGCTGACGTCGTCGGCCTTTACTTCCTGGATCGCTTTCACGATCGAATCAATCCACCACTTCATCTGGTATTGGCCTAATTCCCTGGTCGCGACTGACCCATCGCCCGAGTAGTGGTTGGGGAAGCGCGTGTACCACCAGATACCGGTGTAAACATCTTCGGGGATCTTCTGGCGCGCCTGATCGGCGCCTGACTCGTTCTTGGCGCGATCCTGATGCACGAGTTCGGGATGGGAGATCATCATCTTGGAAGTTTCGCTTTCGCCAGCGTGCATGTCGATGGTGGTCTTTTTGGGCGGCCCACCGTGATTGGGCGTACGTTCGTCAAAGACATAGACGACATAGTCGTGGGGCTTGTCGAGTTGCGTTTGCGCGAAATAAGGGAGCAGGCTGTCGTTGCCGCCGTGTCCATTGACGATCAGGACTTTCTTGCAACCGTTGCGCGCCATTTCGTCGGTGGTTTCCTGCAGGAGAGCGAGTTGGAGAGTGCGGCTGTAGGCCATGGTGCCGGGTTCGTGGCGGGCTTCGGCGATTTGCCCGAAATAATATTCGGGGAAGACCACGGCATATTCCCGTTCGGCGGCGTGCAGTGCGGCGTAACGGACATCGAGCAGATCGGTGCCGAGGGGAAGGTGTGGGCCGTGCTTTTCCAGGATTCCTAATGGAAGCAGGCAAGTTCCCTGGGAATGTTGGATGCCTTCGCGGAAGTCGGAGGCCGTGAGTTCTTCCCAGTGGACAGAAAGCTTGGGCGAAGTTTGGGTCTGAGCGAAACAGGGTAAGAGGACCGGCACAGCGAGGGCCGTGAGGATGCAGAAGAGATGGGGGCAGGCTCGGTTCATAGTGAAGAAATCTCCCTCGGGCGCGAATTCTAGCACGCGAATAGCGCTATTCAAACGTATCAATACACTGCGCAGTGAAAGGCATCACCACGAAGGACACGAAGGTCCACGAAGGGAGAGACACTTTTTCGGCTATCTTGAAGGTAAAACCAAAACCCCACTTCTCGCAAAAGGCGCGAGAAGTGGGGCACCCGAAGATGACTGGCTGACGGCTAAGAGCTGACGGCTGATTTACGGAGCTTCGATCAACTCCATTTTGCCGTCGCGGGTGCGGTGCAGGATCATCACCTTGCCTTTGGGATCGCGGAAGACGAAGACGTCGCGGTCGCGGAAGTGGGCCTCTTTGATGGCTTCTTCCAGCGTCATGGGGCGCATGGCAACGGCTTCATCGGAGCGGACCAGGTGAACTTCGGTGGTTCTCGCTACAGCCGGATACTTGTGGACCATCACGGGAACAGCGGTTTTCTCGGAAGTACCGACGACGGTCTGCACGCCGCCCTGCCCATCCGTCTCGTCCACGCGGGGCGAGTGGCCGTTCCACTTTTTGACTTCTTCCGTCTTGCGCGCGGAGCGTTTCTTGGACATCCAGCGCGTTTTATATTTCACCGCCTGTTTCTCGAGGTGATCGAGCGCTTCGTTGACGGCCATGGTCATGTCCTTGGCTTGGGCCAGGCCGACCAGCGGGCCATTGCGGGGGCTGATAGTGATTTCGGCTTTGTGACGGTGCTTTTCGACGGCCAGGATGACTTTGGAATCAAAGCGGTCACCTAGAATTTTGCGGATTTTTGTGAGGCCGGTCTCGACTTCTTGGCGTATGGTGGAAGTAACTACGTAGTGTCTGCCAGTGTATTCCACGTTCATGAGCGCCCCTCCTAAGAATTCTATTGATGAGCAAAATCGGGCACTGCATTGGAACTCGTTATTGGGAAACTCAGAGGCTAAAGCCCGGTCCCCGTTCTTAAATCGTGACGGCACGACTAGAGTCGTGCCCTTCCCTTGTTATTTCTTGACCCGACGCTGGTGCGTGCTGGGGATGCGCATGTCTTCGCGGTATTTGGCTACCGTGCGGCGGGTCACCTGGATGCCTTGCGATTGCAGGATGCGGGTGATCTGCTCGTCGGTCAACGGACGGCTGGAATCTTCTTCCTCGATGAGCTTCTTGACGCGGCGTTTGAGGATCAGGAGCGATGTTCCGCCGCCTTCGGGGCCCTGCACGCTCTCGCTGAAGAAGTATCGCAGCTCGAATACGCCCTGTGGTGTGTGCGCGTATTTGTTGGCGACCGCACGGCTTACCGTAGAAGGATGCACGCCGATTTCTTCGGCCACCTCCTTGATCATCATGGGTTTGAGTTGATCGATGCCTTTTTCGAGGAAATCCTGCTGGCGCGCGACGATGCAATAGCAGACTTTGGTGATGGTCTGCTTGCGCTGCTCGATGTTCTTGATGAGCTGGATGGCGCTCTTGTAGCGCTCTTTCACGTAGTCGCGAGTGCTCTTCTCGTTGGTGCCGTCGCGAGTGACCAGTTTCTTGTAAGCCGGATTCAGGCGCAGTTGTGGCAGGTCCTCATCGTTCATGATGACCAGCCACTCGTCTCCGTGCTTGACGAAAGCAACGTCGGGCTCGATGAGACGCGCCTGGACTTTGTTGTAGCGCAGGCCGGGGCGCGGATCGAGCGTGCGGATGTAATCGAGAGCTGCCTGCACGGCTTCCATCGGGCGGCTGATCGCCTTGGCGATCTCTTTGTGTTGCTTGTTCTGCAAGCCCCGCAGATGCTGGTCGACGACAGCCATCGCATCTTTTAGAACCTGCTCGGTGCCGTTGCCATTCTTGTGAAGCGCGAGTTGCGCCTGGTGGTAGAGCAACTGGCACATCAAGCAAGAACGTAGGTCACGGCACGCCACGCCAGGAGGATCGAGTTGACGGACAACTTCGAGAGCTTCCTGAAGATCGACGGCGGTGAAGTTTGGTTTATAGGTCGAGGCTGACGGAGCCACCGGCTCGGGGGCCGGGGCAACCGCAGCAGCAGAGTCTCCGGAATGCGAGGAGAATGACGCTTCCGCATGTGGTTCGGCAATTGGCTCTGGCTCAGCGCTCCCTGTGATGCTGGGCTCCGTACTCTGCGTGAGATCAACGTCGGAGGGCGATGTTTCTTCGGAGGTGGACGGATCTTCGACCTCGGCGCCAGGCTCTGCGACCTCCGCGAGGCCGAGGGCTTGCGCCTCATTCACGATCTTCTTGGCGGTCTCGGCGTCAATCTCGGGTGCTGCGGGCGGAGCTACGCCGAGTAACTCATCGTCGCTGGCAATCAGGTATCCGTCTTCATTGAGGTTGCCGATGATCAGGTCGGCGGCCTCGCGCACTTCGGGACGCAGGCTCAACGCGCCCAACTGCCAGGCAAGGTGGTCCGTCAAGTTCGTCGGCTTGGAGAGGAAATTCTCGAACGACGGGCGCTCGATGTCCTCCATCTCGCTGTGAGTGCGGTAGCCGGGATCGAGATAATCCTGGAAGAACGAGCCGAAGTCGATTTCTTCGAAGGGATCTTTCTTTTCGACCGCGGTGATGGGATTTTCTTCGTTGGTGGCGGCAGCGGCCCGTTCGCGGTCTTCTTCTTTCTTGCCGACTTCGTCGAGCAGAGGAACGGACTCTTCCAGTTCTTCGAGAACCGGGTTCTCGACCATCTCAGCGTTGATCATGTCCTTCAGTTCAAGCTTGTTGAGCGCGAGGACAGAGACCATCTGCACCAGACCCGGGGTGAGGATCTGGCGTTGAGAAAGCTTTACGCTGAGTTTGTGCTGCAGTAAGACCATGTCGTTAGTCGTTAGCCGTAAGTCGTTCGCCTCAGTTACTCCAGCTTGTCGAGTCGGTCATCGTGGCCGTCAAGGCGGTGTTCGTGCATCTCGACAACTCTCAGCAGCCTGGCCGTTCCCTCAGCAACTTCGGTGATCAGCTTTGCCGCCCGGTCAAGCTGGCGATCATGTTTTTTGCTTTCTAGCGATAACAGCTCCAAATTGCGGGTCAACGCTTCGAGTCGTTCGTCTATCGTCATCGCCGCTTCCCTTCTTTCCGTTCGCTGCCAACACCTAGCTTTACGGTTTCAGAAGTACTCATCGACGACTCGTCCACTATTGACTTCAGTCATCCATCTCTCCCAGCCTATTTACCAGCGGGCTTAGCTTGTCGCAGCGATTCCTATACTCTTCGACTCTTGGATCCTTCTGTGGTGTTTCCGCGAAGTCGTTCCACTCCTGCGGATACGAACTCTTTCCCGCCCAGAAGCGCTCGATCGCACGGGCTGCTTCTTCCGGGGGTCATGTCGCGCTTCCACATAATTCTCTCTTAGACTCTGCCCTCAGCGCCTAAAGGCGCGCACCAAGGACTAGTCTTAACGGCACGGCTGAAGCCATGCCCTTCCCAAAACCATTACACCAGCGAAAAACTCTCACCTAGATACACCCTTCTCACTTCGGGATCGCCCGCCAACTGGCCAGGCTGTCCCTGACGGAAAATTCTGCCGTCATCGATAATGTAGGCCCGGTCGGTGACCGAAAGCGTTTCGCGCACGTTGTGATCGGTGATCAGGACTCCGATGCCGCTGGCACGCAGGCTGCTGATAATCTTCTGCAGGTCGAGCACGGCAATTGGGTCGATTCCGGAAAACGGTTCGTCCAGCAAAATGAATGTGGGATTGATGCACAGGCAGCGGGCAATTTCCACGCGCCGGCGCTCTCCACCCGACAGGGCATAGCCGCGATTCTGGCGGATATGCTCGAGTCCAAGTTCGTCAATAAACTTTTCCATCTTCTCGCGGCGCTCGTGCCACGACATCGGCTGCGCCTCCAACACCGCGAGGATGTTCTCTTCCACCGTGAGCTTGCGAAAAACCGACGCTTCCTGCGGGAGATAACTGATGCCATACTGACGGGCCCGAAGGTACATGGGAACGTCAGTAATGTCCTGACCGTCGTACAACACGCGGCCAGTGTCGGGAGGGATCAGGCCAACGATGGCGTAAAACGTTGTGGTCTTGCCTGCGCCGTTAGGGCCTAATAAACCAACAACTTCGCCCTGCTCGACCGTCAGGTTGACACCATTTACAACGCGGCGGCCACGATATGATTTGCCGATTTCATCGGTGGCCAAGATACGCATTTATCGTGCCATTAACGGGCCAATCAGTGGGCCACACGCGTTTGCGTTACCACAGGAGTACTTGCTTCGCCTTCTACGAGCACCCTATCATCGCGTCTAAAGAAAGTCAACGAAACCCCGGTAATCTTGCCCTGTTCGGCATCAAAAATGCTAGGCGGTCCACCGGTGAGGACGAACTTGTCGTCGGCGGCGGTATACACCAGCTTTTGACCATTGGCGCGGCGGTTGGGTTGCTGGATTACGACGTCATCTTGAGCCACCATGTAGTCCAGCTGGCCCGGCCCGGCAAACGCCTGTCGATTTGAAGTTTGACTACGGGCGAGTAGATAGGCGTCGACGGTCTTTGCGGATGCGGTAAAGTCGGTGCCTTTGGCGACGACTCCGCCTTCGTAGTGCACTCTACGCTCGGAATCGGCGTAGGTCAGATTCGAGGCAGTGATCGAGATGGGGCTTGATCCCCCCAGCTGAGACCGCTGGCCGTTCCGATTCGACGGGGTGTTCCCTGCTGCGGCGCTCTTTTCGGGGTTCGCTTTCTCCATCTGAACCAGAATCGTCTGTACGGGCTGGCCTGGGGTGCCTTGGGCGGTCACGAACCGACGGTCACGATCAAATTCGATCGTGGGCGCTTCGATGATGTTCGCATCCTGCCAGAGGCGCGCATTGCCGGTGTACAGGGCCGTTCCCGGTGCGCTGTGCGCCGCCATGGTGCGCGCGGTGACGTGAATCGGCGAAGAGGAGGCGAGCAGGGCGCCGTCGGGCTGCTCTTTCAGTTCGCTGTAAGTGCTCTTCACGCCGCCGTCGGCGAGCGCGTCACCGGTAGCGCGGTTCATGCGGATGGTTTTGGCGGTGGTCTGCATGCCGCCGTTTTCGATGCGCGGGCTACCGGTCAGCAGAAGAATCTGGTCGGCTGGAGTGTAGCGGGCAGAGTTGGCCCAAGCCTGCATCCGTTTCTCGGGTTGCTGGTTGTCGGTGTAGGCGACGTTGCCTTGCTGCGTGACGAAATCAAGGCCGCCTTGAGGAAGGAAAAAAGCATCGACGGATTCACTGGTGCTAACGCGGTCGGGCTGGCCGGGGCTAGAGTTGACGATGCGGGCATTGGGCGCGCCGTGGATGCTGGCAAGGTGGTTCCTGACTTCCGTGGAGGTGAATTGGGCATCGAACTGGCCGGCGGTCACAACCGTTCGCTGCGCGGCGGAGGTAAGCGCCGCGTTGGGAGTGTCATCCTGCGCTTGCGCAATCGTAATTTGCGCGTCGCCGGAGGTGACGGCGTGCTGAAGAATGTGGCCCTGGGACACGGTGAAGTCCATGGCGGGCGCGGTAAGTTCGAAATCCTGTGGGCCGCCTGTGGTGTCGTGCGACGGGGGCTTGTTTCCATTTGCGGCTTTCTGCGTCAACCGCACTCCTTCGAGGGCGTGCACTTTCTGTAACTCGTTTCGACCAGCGAAGTCCATGACGACGCGGCCGGCATTGCCTTGCATCGGCTGCGGTCCCGTTTGGTCGATGTGAACGTTGCCCGTCATTGTGGCCGTGCGGATCAGATCTTCTTTTCCTGCCAGCAGAAATTCTGCTTGATCGGCGCGGCTACGCATTTCCTGCGGAGGTTGCGCCAAGGAGTCAACGGGTAGGTTGTGATTCGCTGCTGCGGCGGGCCCGCTTGCGCGCGCCGTTCGCGTCACGGTATTGACGTTTCCAGTAGCGAGAACTCGCTCTACCTGGTTCTCGCGGTTCAGGTAGAACAGCGCTTGCTCCGACTGCATGGTTCCGTCTTCGCGGCTGAGGCGAGGATGGTCGAGGATCACCTCACGCGGATCGTTCGTGATGATTCCGTGCTCCGCTTCAATAACCGCTGCATTCGGCCCATTGAGAACAATGTGAATTTGCGAGGAGAGCGTCAGCGTGTTGGTCTTGCCAGCGTACTTTACTCCGATAGCCCAGCCGGATGCTTGAGGAGTTCGAAACTCGACGCGAGCCTCGGTGGCGGCGTTCCCGCTGTTCTTGTTAAAGACCAGATCACGTGTCTTCAAGTGAATTGGATTCTTGAGTTCCTTCGGCGTGGATTGGTCGGGAGTCGTCAGACCAGCAGGGTTGGCAACCAGGTCGATCTGCACGTCGCCCTTCGCGATGACGTCTCCGGTTTTTTGATTGAAGGCAAAATCGTCGCCGTAGATTTGATCGAAACGGGAGGAATCGCGACCGTAGAGCACAATGCTGACGTTATGCAACTCGGCGCTGCCGTTGAGCTTGAACTCTTTGAGGTCACTGGCCTGGACGGTGAACAGAGTGCGCTTACCGTCAGACTTGGAGAACTGAAATCCGTTCGCCGTCTGCTTGATGTCGTAGCCAATTTTGCCGGGGATTTGTTTCAGCACGTTCGTCGCCTTCGAACGCGCATAGAAATACATCCCGGCCACCACCAGCGTAAGCAGCACCGCGGTGACCGCCAGGATTCGGCGCAGACGATAGATCTGGAGCGGCATCTGGGTTCAGTGTAATGCAGGCTGGTCGTTGGTCGTTAGTCGGGTAGTCGTTGGCAAGCGCGGCGGGCTGGTCGTCGTGAATGGCGACAGGACCGTTGCGCCGGTTAGCGATAAGAGCCAGGTCAGGTTGGATCTCGTTTACCACATCGGTGCTGCGGGCTGTTGTAAGGTCCTTCGCGCCGGCCTCGCCGCTGTTCCGGATGACATACACTTGAAAACGCATGAGGGCTCAGCCACCACTACTGGACTTCCACAATCTGCGAGTGATGCGAGGGCAGAAGATCGCGCTCGACGACTTCAGCCTGCGCATCGCCGCCGACGAGCATGTCGCCATCCTCGGTCCGAACGGCTGCGGCAAGTCGACGCTGATCAAGACGATTACGCGGGAATGTTATCCGGTGGTGCGGCCGGGCTCGTCGATCTCGATCATGGGTGAGGAAAGTTGGGATGTGTTCGCGCTGCGGGCGAAGCTGGGCATCGTGTCGAACGACTTGATGCTCTCGTGTACTGGCGACGCGAGCGGACGCGACGTAGTGTTGTCAGGCTTCTTCAGCAGCATCAGTATTTTCTCGAACCACACCGTGGACGCGCGACAGAGTGAGTTGGCCGATGCTGCGCTCGCGGCATTGAAGATCTCGCATCTCGCGGACCGGCCGGTTTGTGAGATGTCGTCGGGAGAAGCACGGCGCGTGCTGATTGCCCGCGCCTTGGTGCATCGGCCGCATGCATTGCTGTTCGACGAACCTTTTAACTCGCTCGACCTTTCGGCTCAGCACAGCTTGCGGCAAACCATGCGATCGCTGGCCCAGTCGGGAACGGCGATCATTCTGGTGACGCATGAACTAGCGGACATCGTTCCGGAAATTGGCCGCGTGGTGCTGATGGATCGCGGACGGGTGGTCGCTGACGGGCCGAAGGAAGAAATTCTGCAGGTGGATCGACTCGCTGGCCTATTTGGCGTCAAAGTCGAGATGGCCCGCCGTGACGGGCATTATCATTTTTGGTGAACCCAATCTTCGAACGACATTTCGATCCAGTGGCCTGGCCGGTCGAGATCGGCTCGTAAATAACGGTGGCCTGACCACTGTGTCCCATCGTCAAAGAAGATCTGAGCGACGCCGCTGTTGCATGCTGTTACGCTGGACATCGGTTGTTTTTCCTGAATTCTCGACTTTAAGGCCGAGTACTCGTCAGGGTCTTCGATCGGCATCGTGAACTCTTGTCCTGGTGCCAGTTCGAACGGAGCCCTTCCTGTGTCTGGCTTCAGCCGATGGCCTAACACCGCGGAGTACAGCGCCTCTTCGGGCCGGCGGCCGACTATATTCGAGACGTTGCCCACGAGAGGAACATCCTGATGCTTAAGAAGTTCCACTTGCCAGTCAGCGGTTTCGTAGAGTCCGCAGTGGGTCACCACATAGATAATTTTCTTGTTTGAGACATTCTTGATAACGAAGGAGAGATCCCTAAGCCAATCGTCTCCTGCGTCGAAGGCTGCTTCCCACACGTACTTATTCGGGTATGGATGACCGTCGCTGCTTAGTTCCGCCGTTCCCTTCATCACCCTTACGATCCTCACGGGGTCGTTAAGCAGCGGCCGGTCCACTAACACTGTCTTGGTGGCTTGGGCAAACGTGCGAGCCGAAAGCGCTGACATCAGTGCCAACGGCAAGATCGTGCGGGCAAGCATTCTGACCTCCCAGTCGCATTACTGAGGAATTCGAACAAACTACGGCGCGCACTTCGGCGGATCTTCTTTCAGATTCTCCAGCAGCGACTTGCCCTTGCCATAATCCGGATTGAACTCCAGCACGCGAAGCACATACTTCTGCGCAACGTCCGGCTTCCCGGCCACACAAAACACCATCGCCAGATTCATTCCGATCGCGCTCCGGTAGGGCGCTCTCTCAAACGCTCCCTGCCACAGCTCCGCCGCCCTCCGCAGATTCCCTGCCTTCGCTTCCAGGATTCCCAAGTCGGCGGCCGCATCGTTGTTCAGCGGATCAATTTTCAGCGCTCGTTCATAAAGCTCCCGCGCATCCTGATTCTTCTCGTGCTTCTGATCGAAAAATCCCAAGTCTGCCAGCAGCACTGGATCATCGGGAAGTTCCTGGACCGCTTTTTTCAGATGCTCCTCCGCAAGGTGCGGACCGTTTTCGACATTGTGCTGCGCCAACGATTCCCAGGCAAGTGCGAAATCGCGCGCGGTTGCTAGCAAGGCATCCCCCGGCGGAAACGGCACCAGCGGAGCACCCGGCGTTCCGCGCACCTCCAATCGCGGCAGCGGAGGAGCTTTCGGATTCTGCCGGATGCGGTGGTCCGTGCCTTCCGTATGCGCCACATCCTCGCTGGGCAGCGGCGGCATGTGACAGGCCACGCAATCTGGCTTGTCAGGGTGATGCTTGGCTGCAAACTCCTCGCCATGACAGTTGAGGCACTTGTCCCGGTAATACGCCGCCTTCTCCACTGCGCCCGGCTCCGCATGCGGATCGTGGCAAGTGCCGCACCACATCTTGTCCCCGGATTTTCGTTTGCATGCGCTCAATGACAACGCCTCAAACTGGCTGATCGCTTCGGGTTTCAACGGATCGTTTCCGCTGAGCAGAAAATAATGGATGTAGTCTGCCAAGCGGTCCCCCGGCTGAAACTGGTAAATCGGCTTCTCCGCCTGATGAATCGCGACCGTGCCCTCGAAGTGGCACTCCATGCAAATCGAATCGCGCCGCTCCGGCGGCAACTTCGCCGGATTGACGATCGGCGAATCGCCGCCCCTATCCGAGTGCCCTTCACCCACGCCATGGCACCGTTCACACGTAATCCCGGAATGCTGAAACGGCTGTCCGACGTATTTGTTTTCCGTTCCGCGAACCGGCGCCCGCATTCCGCTGGTGTGACAATTGAGACAGTCGACGACCGCGGGGAGATTCATCGGACTCTCACGCGTCTCCTCATAGCCGGGAGTCATACGCCACTGCCCTTGCTGGGCGAACCAGTTGACTGGTGTTTCAAACAAAAAGCCGTCGTCCGAAAACAAATAGCTGCGACCTTTTCTGCCCGAGCCAATGAAATACAGGAGTTCGCGCTGGCCGCGAAATTTCTCGCTCGCTCGGTCATAACTCATCCATACGGTGTGGCTTTCAGAACCTGCTTCCCTGTCAGGAGCTGTCTGCGGGCTTGTCCGTGTCTCGGATTTCGTGCGCGTCTGGGTCTTTGCCCCGGACGGACCGGAGTTGTTGGCGTTCCCCACAAACACCCTGTATCGCACGCCCGACGGCTTGTGCAGGAATTCGCCTGTAACAACTCCATCACTTGCGGGCCCGCTGGCGTTCGCCATTACGGTCTTTGCGTACGTCTTGTAAATTTCGGAGTGGCAGCCGGCACAGGCTTCATTTCCCGGCGCATCCTTGGCAGTATCTATGGATTGGGCAGCCGCGTGTCGCGTGGAACTCCAGTCGCTCATCACCACGAGCACGACCGCAAGTAGTCTATCGATCCGCATCGCTCCGATTCTATAACTCCTCGTACGTGCCTCTTGTGCCCGCGCCGCAATCAAGGACGCGTATTTTCACCACTACTGCACCGGTCAGAGCAATGGGGATGGTGTAGTCCTTCCTCGCGGCATCCCGGCTGCTTCGACAAAAATTCCCGCTTCTATGTGTCTAAAAGGGAAAAAGAAAGGACGGGGCGCCAGGAGCCATCCGTGACCGGAACCCAACGTAACTCGCCCGTTCTGATATTATGTGTACACTGTATACATAACGAAGTATAAAGAATTGGGCCCCAGTATGGAAATTCCTGCTGTTCGTATTCTCCTGGTTGAGGACTTCGAACCCTTTCGCAAACTCATCCGCACCCTTCTTGAGGCAAATCCGAGCCTGCAAATTGTCGCCGAGATAGCCGACGGGCAGGAAGCCGTGCAGCGGGTCGCTGAACTGAAGCCATCGGTGATCCTACTCGATATCGGGCTGCCTTCGCTGAATGGAATCGCTGCCGCACGTCTGATGCGGCGGCTCTCTCCGAATTCCAAAATTCTCTTCGTGAGCCAGGAATCTTCTCCTGAAGTAATCCAGGAAGCTCTTTGCCTGGGCGCCTCCGGCTTCGTCGCGAAGAGCCGCGTAGGCGTCGACCTGATGCCCGCGCTGGAAGCTATCTTGCTCGGGGGAAATTTTGTGAGCGGCCAGTCCTAAAAGGCCAATCCTGGAAAAATGAAGAAGGCGTGTACGACCGCGCCAACTCATAGAATTTATGTATAGTATCTCTTCCGTTTTGAGAACTCACGACGCGACGATCAGAAAGGGTGAGCCATTGGGACGAGCCTTGGTGCGGTACACATTTTTTCTCATTATTATTCCAGTGTTCGTTCTTCCAAAAACTTCCCGGGCCCAGGACAATTCCTCGGAACGAATCCTCTTCCACGCCCAGGTGTTTACTGCCAACCCGGAAAATCCTTACGCGGAAGCAGTCGCTATTCGCGGCGATAAGATTGTCGCGGTGGGCAACCTCACCGAGGTGGAAAGGTCTGTCTCAGCCCATGCCGAGCGCATCGACCTCGGGGGCAAGATGCTGTTTCCTGGCTTCATCGACTCGCACAGCCATTCTATCGAGGGCGGGCTGAACCTCATCTCCGCCGATGCTACCGACAAAGTCGACACGCTCAGTCAACTTCCCTCTTTTGCGGACGACGCGAGGAAGTCCGGCAGAGGCATGCGCGGCGACATCCTCGAGATTCTCGGCCTTCCACTCGAATTCTGGTCGCACCCCGACGTTCTCAACGCCGACTTCAGCACCGGCGTTTATGCGAATCAAGCTGTTCTACTCCGCGGCATGGACGGCCACACGGCCTGGGCGAATCGCGCACTACTGCAGCGCGCCGGCATCACCGCCGATTTCTTGAAGAAGCTTTCTCCGGACGAGCGCGGCTATTACGGCGTCAATCAGAGCGGCGAGCCCAACGGATTCCTCGTCGACGCCGGCATGGAAAAGATCGAACCGCTGCTCCCCAAACCTACGCCCGAACGCTTGCTGGCAGCCGGCCGCGCCGCCCTCGAATACAACTACAGCCTCGGCATCACGGCCTGGCTCGATCCACTCGCCGGTGACAACGTTTTGAGAGCTTACAAAATGCTGGCCGATCGTGGAGAACTTACGTCTGAAATCGTGGCATTCCCTCAAGTGCTCTCCAAGGATCCGGCGGCCGAACTCGCCACCGTCCAGAAGACGCGCGAACTCTACAAGGACGTGGCCCACCTGCACGTCACTGGCATCAAGATCTTCGCCGACGGCGTCGCCGAGTTCCCCTCGCAAACGGCGCATTTGACCAAGCCGTACAAGAATACCGGTCGCAACGGCGAACTCTTATTCGATCCGAAAACGTTTGCCGAGCTGTGCATTGCCGCTGACCGACAAGGGTTGATCATCCACGTCCACGCCATCGGCGACGGTGCCGTCACGGCGGCGCTAGACGGCATCGCCGCAGCCCGCAAGGCGAATGGCGATTCGCACCTGCCGCATACCCTGACCCACGAGCAATTCGTTCAGCCGCCGGATTTTCCGCGCTTCCGCGAATTGGGCGTCATCAGCGCCTTGCAACTCTTCTGGGCCGAAGCCAGCAACGACACGATTGAAATCCTGAAGCCGTATGTGGATGCCGATATCTACAAGTGGCAATATCCCGCTCGCTCGATTCTTGATAATGGCGGCATTATCTCCGGCGCCAGCGACTGGCCGGTTTCGACCGCCAACGTTTTCCGCGCAATCTATCAGGCCGAGACTCGCAAAGGATCGGAAGGAATTCTCGATGCCTCGCAGTCCATGCCTCGCGAAGCCATGTTCTACGCCTACACGCGCAACTCCGCGCGTGCCATGAATCTGGATTCCATCGGATCGATCGCACCCGGAAAACGCGCAGATCTCATCCTGCTGGATCGCGACGTACTGACTATTTCTCCCGAAACCATGCGAGACACAAAAGTTGTTTGGACGATGGTTGCGGGCAAAACCGTCTATCGCGCGAAGTAGATTAGGCTTGCAACTTGATGTCCCCGCGCTGCGGGGACCACCTCGCCAGGTGTGATCAGCATCACGAACTTCTTGCGCCGATCCGATTACGATTGCTTTGCTGCGGACGTTAGGTAGAGGAACGCAGCCAAACTCCGATGCTCCCCGGTGATCGGGCCCTGCAATTCCTGCATGTTTACCGAGAGAGAGCCGGAGTCCCAGTAATCGGAGGAGCCATGAATTTAGCTAAATTCTTCCTTGTCTTCCTAATCGTTATTCTTGCGTCTACATTATTGTTTCCAGGGCGGCACCTGGCGCCTTCCGCGGTGATGCCGATCGGCAAGCCGGTTCAGATCCAAACACCACTGGGACTTCCGCCGGTGCCGATTCCGGCCGACAACCCGCCAACGGCGGAAACCATCGCCTTAGGCCGGCGTCTTTTCTACGATCCAATCCTGTCGCGCGACAATACCGTCTCGTGCGCGTCGTGTCATAGTCCGCAATACGGTTTCTCCGACCCAAAACCTGTCTCCGAAGGCGTCGGTAAGAAGACCGGCACGCGTCATTCTCCGCCAGTCTCGAACTCCGGTTACTATTCAGTCCAATTCTGGGACGGCCGCGCTCCTACGCTCGAAGCGCAAGCCGAAGGCCCCGTGCAGAATCCGGTGGAGATGGCCAACACGCTGACGACCGTCGAGAAACGCTTGAACACGGATGTGAGTTATCGGGAACAGTTTGCCACGGCCTGGGGTCCGCTGCCGATTACTTACGAGATGGTGGAGAAGAGCATTGCGTCGTTCGAGCGCAGCGTGGTCAGCGGCAACTCGCCGTTCGATCGCTGGAAATATGGACATGACAATAAAGCAGTGGACGCTGCTGTGAAACGCGGATTCGTCGTCTTCACTTCGAAGAAGAAAGGCGATTGCGCTTCGTGCCACACGGTGGGCGAGCAATATGCGTTGTTTACCGACAACCAGTTTCACAATGTGGGCGTCGGCGTGAACGCCGGGGACATCACCGACGTGGGCCTGTTTGCCGTTACTCACAACGAAGCCGACAAAGGAAAGTTCAAGACACCTTCTTTGCGGAATATCGCGGCCCGCACGCCCTACATGAGCGATGGGACCCTCAAAGACCTGAAGCAGGTGATTGACTTCTACATTGGAGCGGGCAACTCGAATCCCAATCTCGATCCGAAGATCCACGTGCTGGATTTTCTTTCGGGACAAGAACGGAGCGACCTGCAGGCATTCCTGAACTCTCTGACGGGAGAAGTTCCGCCGAACGTTGGTCCGCCAGAAGCTTCTAAAACGCAGATGAGCAAGAGGTAAAGCCCCGATAAACACGATCATGCTGAAAGATGGCTGATCGAACTCAGCCACCGTTCGCGGGCAGTGTCTTGATTGGATCGTCGCCTTTCGAAGTGTCTGCCGATTTTTTGGAGGCTCCGAACGGCTTGTGACAGATCAATCAACGTCAGAGACTAAGCTTACTGGGCAGCAACTGAAGAAGGAGCGACCTGCCGAGCCTGGAGGTTCCCTCCCGAAGCCAGCGGTACGGAGGCGTAGATCCTAGTCCCGCGCCCGGGTTGCGATTCGATCGCGAATGTTCCGTTCAACAACTTTAGGCGTTCTTCCATGCGGATGAGACCAAGGCCTGTGCCGTTCCTGGCTGCAGCAACGTCAAAGCCGGCACCTGAGTCCACCACGGTTAGATGAAGCTGACCCTCGGTTCCCCAGATTTGCACTTCGAATTGCTGCACTCCGCTGTGCTTAAGGCCGTTGTAGAGTGCTTCCTGCAGAACTCGAAAGAAACAGATCGACAACTCCGGCTGCACCGTGTTGGGCACACCGTTGGTGCTGAAGCCAATGTTGACTCCCTTCCGATGGCTGAACTCCTTGCAGAAGCCTCTCGTGATCGCGGCGATGCCAAGATATTCCAGCCGAGGAGAATGCAATTCGTGCGCCGAAGCTTTCACATCGTCCAGTATCCCTAAGGTTTCCTTCGACATTGCATCCAATCGGCCGAGCAGAGCCAGATTCGGTTTGGTGGCGCTTTGCTTAAGCTGCTCAATCTCAATCGCCAGCATCGTGAGGCGCTGGCCAATGTCCTCATGCAACTCCACCGAAATGCGTTTGCGTTCTCGCTCCTCCGCTTCAATCACTTTGCGGCTCAGATTCGCCAGAGCTTCCGCCGCTTGCTTGCGCTCCGTGATATCCACCGCCATGCCCAACATTCGGTCGGGAGCACCATTGGTCCGGAAATGGCATTGTCCGGTTGCCGCAAACCATCGCACCGATCCGTCCGCCCGCAGCACGCGGAATTCCGCGGTATAAGGCTTCTGGTTCCGCTTGGCATCTTCGAACGTCTTCGCCAACGCAGTGCGGTCCTCGGGGTGCACGCAGCGATATAGATCTTCGTTCCATCCGAAGAGCTTGTCCGATTCGATTCCGAACAAATCGTGCAGGTCCCCGAACCAGTAATTTCGTTCCGTCTGGATGTCGTATTCCCAGCCCACCGACTTGCCGGCCGCCAATGCCAAACGAAACCGGTCGTTCGCCAAGCCCAAGTCGAACGCTAGTTTGCTTTTGGCAAGATACTCTTTGATGTAGGCAGCGCTCGACAGACACACGATCGCAGCGATCGCGACCAGCAGACGGAAGGTGCGCAGACTTGATCCTTCATCTCGGTGAAAGAGCTCCCAGACGATCGGGATGGAGATCATTACCACCACGAACATCGCCCACGCCGACGCCTTGGAACCGCTGCCCTGATCGTGCCGAACTTCACTGGCCTCCGTCCCTGCAAGCTGCCTGGCACGCAGGGGCACCCAAACAAACCAGCACACCGAAGCGACCAAGCCCAGCCCATAGAGCTTGCCATTGACGTAGCCTCCGGAATCGATGGCAAGGTTCGCGACTGCTGAACTGAGAGCGTAGAGTGTGGATGCACCAAGCAGATTGAGATACACAGCCTTCCAGGGAGCGCGTACGCGCAGTCCCAGAATTCCCAGGCCTAGAACCAGCACCCAGTTTTCGGCGAGGTAAAGACTGTCGTAGCGCAGAGCGTAGTTGGCGGCACTCGGGGATAAATACTCGTACGGAAAAACCGCGTAAGCATAAAGAAAGCCCCAGAAAAACAGTAAGAGAAGAAAGTCGAGGCTCACTCGGTAGAGACTGCGGTCCGATGCGGTCCGGCTCGGAAGAATCAAAGCGGCGGCCATGAACGGCACGATGTGCAGAAATAGCACCGGATCGGCAATCGAATTGTCGGGCACGAGAATGTGCAGCCCAAGCTCGTAGTAAAGAGTCAGCCATTGGTCGAAGGACCAGAGGCCACAGGCCATGGCGAAGAAGATCCAGAAAGGACGATTACCCAGCGTATTGTTTATCGCGTTGCGAACGGCAAACCCTGCCGCCAACAACAAGAGAACGAAATAACTGATTCCGCTGTAGGAAAAAAGGAAGGAACCGGGTTTCGCTGCCAGGGAAAGAACAGCTTTGATAACGACAATTCCAATCAGCACCGTTGGCCATTTCGGCCAGGAAGGGAACGCTAACGCTGCGGGATTCGACGCTGAGTGTTCCGTCATGATGTCAAGAGATCGTCCCCTCAAAGGTAGTCAAAATGCCGGAATCGGAAACGCGGGAACTCGGACAAATGGATTTGGGGAGAAACTCGACGCTCAGCGAGAATAGAACAGCACCCAGCGAAAAGCAATGCGTTTACTCGATTCGACCGACCGGCAATCCCCGCTCACAATTCGAGCGCGGGAAGGATCCGCGTTACCGGCTTACCTCATACACCACGCCCATATTCGCCGCTCCCCCCAGCAGCGTGGTTCCATAGAGATTCCCCGCCTTGTCGAATAGCAAAGCCGATTCAGGGAACTCTCCATCCCCCCGCGTGAACAAATGCAGATCACTCTCCGCGTATGTGCCTTCTGCGGTCAGAGTCAATTCAAACACCGATCCCACCGTTGTCGATCCATTCCCATTTGCGCACGTTCCATACAAATTCCCGCTACTGTCCATCACTAGCCCGGTGTACGGATTCGCTTCCACCGCTCCGGTGAACCGGTACAACACCTGCTCCGCCCAACCGTGATTAGTGGGAGACAAACGGAAGACGATACCATAGTTATTAATACCGCCGCCGTCGGTTGTGCCATAAAGGTTTCCGGCACGATCAAAAATCAACCTCTCCGCATAGGGAGAGCTGCCGTCCGATCCCCCCGTGAAGCTGTGCAGCACCCGCGCAGTCCATAGATCCCCCTTGGAACGCTGCAGCGCGAAGACCACCCCGGCACCATTCTCTCCGCCCCCCTGCGTTGTGCCGTACAGATCGCCCCGCCGATCGAAGACGAGTCCGCCCACCGGCGAGTCTCCGGTCGTGAAGTCGAAGGTGTGAATCACCCGCTCGCTCCAGCGCCCGTTCGAACGCTTTAGCCAGAAGACCGTGCCTTCGCTCTTCGCGCCCCCTCCGTAAGTCGTCCCGAACAAATCGCCCGCCGGATCAAGCGCCAGGCCGGCATAGGGGTATGCCCCGTCATTTCCCCCAGCAAAGCTATACAGCACGCTCTCTTTCCAGCCACGTGCTGTCCGCGTCAACTCAAAAACCACGCCAAGATTGTAAGTTCCACCTTCCACCGTCGTCCCGTAGAGGTTGCCCTCTTTGTCAAGAATCACATCCGCATAATATGGATTCGCACCGTCCACCCCTCCGGTGAAGCTGTACAACACTGTCTCCGCCCATCCTCCGCTCGAGTTGGGACTAAGCTCAAACACTTCTCCCGCGCCGTATGCCCCGGCCACGAACGTGGTCCCATACAAGTTCCCCGCGGCATCCATCCCCAGACTCGACAGCGGATCTCCTCCGTCCGCTGCTCCCGTGAAGCTGTAAAGGGTCTGCTCGGTCTGCGCACAAGCTCCTGAAACCAAGGCCAGTACGACGGCACAAATCCAACGAGTCTGATGGTTCATCTCAACAACTCCTCACCCCAAAGTCAGCAAAGTCTACAACGGTCTAAACGATTTGTAACCGTGCAAGATCTTTCACGGGGGATTCGCTCACCATGAAAAAAGGCGCCGGAAGGGTTTCCGGCGCCATCGAGTGAGAACGTCTCGCGAGATGCGGTCAAGCGAGAAGCACAAAACTTGTTCGGTTCAACTAGTAGCTAAGAGCTAGTTGTCCGAAGGCCTACTTGCTTTCCGCCACGGACGGGCTAGCCCCGAAGTCTCCACGGCGACTGTTCACCGCCGTCCGAGCTGCCCGTGCAGTCGGCTGATTCGCGGCCGCCGCTCCATAGCGTTCCAGCAGCACCGGCGCCATCGTGTTCTCGGCTTCTTTGACGAAGATCATCTTGTTCTCCGAAGCCATGTCCACGCGGACGAAATCTCCCAACTTCACCTGCCCGGTCGCTACCAGATTGGCCAGCGGAAAAACCAGGTTCCGCTCGATCGCGCGCTTCAAGTGCCGCGCTCCGTACCGCGGATCCGTACCTTCCTGCAGGAGATAATCCTTTACCGCCTGGGTGCAGTTGAACACGAACTGGTTCGTCCCCGCCGCCATCAGCACACGCTGCTGCACCATGCCAAGTTCGATGTCCAGAATCTGCGACAGATGCTCATCGCGCAGCGTCTTGAACACCACCGTCTTGTCAATGCGGTTCATAAACTCCGGCGTAAACTTGCGCCGCGCCGCTTCGATGGCCGTCCGCTGGATCTTGTCGTCGAACGACTGATCGACCTCAACCGCTTTCGGCGCAAATCCGAAGCCGCCATCCACCAGGCTCGTCATCTCACCCGCGCCCAGGTTTGAAGTCATAATAATGATGCACTGCGAGAGATCGACGCGCCGGTTGTCCCCCAGCGTCAACGTGGCCTTGTCGAGGATTCCGAGCAACAACTGCCACAGTGAATCCGACGCCTTCTCGATCTCGTCAAACAGCAGGATGGAAAGCTTCAGTTTCTCCGTGTACCACTGGTTCAGCGCTTCCTGCGTCAGAAGCGGATGCGTCTCCCGATGTCCCAGGTATCCCGGAGGCGAACCGATCAACTTCGCAATCTCGTGCGAATGCTGGAACTCCGCGCAATCAATCTTGATGCAAGCGCGTGAGTCGCCAAACAGAGCCTCGGCCATGGCTTCAACCACGCGGGTTTTGCCCGATCCCGTGGGCCCCAGAAAAAGCAGGTTCCCCACCGGGCGTCCCGGCGCATTCAGCCCAGCCAGGAACATCTGATAGATTTCGACGACCTTTTCGACGGCGGCGTCCTGACCCACAATTCGGCGGCGGAGGGCGGCATCAAACTCTCCAGCATCGTTGCTGCGACGGTTCGGATCCAGCACAGTTGCGAGATTCGTTCTCATAAGTCGTAGCCCGGGGCTCCCGGACATTTTCCCTTTCGGCCGTTTTCTGCGGCTCTCTTCTGTGTTTCACCGGACTTCGTGGGCCAATTTCTGTGCCTTTGGCCTATCGTCTGGCAGCGCTCTCTTGGTTCCCCGGATCCTACCCCATCCGGTCGCCTTTGAAATAAGCAACCGGCTGGCCACGCGAGGCCCTTTCCGGTCGAAAGCAGGAACTCCCACATCCACTATGGGTTAGAGTCGCTTAATCCCCATTCTCCACCATCGTTGGCACAACCCCATTTCCCCAAAGAGAAATACTTTGCACCATCAAGGAAGGAACCTGTACTGGCGACGGCCACCTCGGCTGTCCAAGCGATGGCGAATCCGAGCGCTCAGTCTGAGTACTGAGTACCGTGTACTGAGTACTGACTCCCGAGCACTCCCGTCGTACTCCACCCGTAACTAGCCACCCCTATAAACCCACCGCTACTATCGAAATCGTGTAGGATTTTTTGCGGAGGAACGCGTGCGCCTTTCGTCGGTTCGCATCCTTACAGGAATTTCCTGTCTCTTCTTCGCCCCTGCCGCATGGCACGTCGGCTCGCACTCATCATCCAGCTTCGAGGCGGAAGCCCAAACGGCGAAACCCGCGCAGGCCTCACAATTGCACACGGTCAAAGCGACCGTCCCTGATGCCAAGCCGCTACCGGCGCCCGTTCCACTCGCCGCGCCCGGTACAGAAATCTACACCGCCAAGCGTGGCGAAGCCATCCCCACGATCGCTCACCGATACCTCGGCAAGACCAGCTACCTCACGTCCTCCGAGTTAGCCGACGCCATCCGGTCCGTGAATCACAAATCCGACACGAGCAACATTCTCAAGGCCAACGAAACTATCGTCATCCCTGGAATTCTTTCCGCGCCGATCACCGAGAAGACGATTCCCATTCCCAAGGACTTCGAAGTTCGCGCCGTCTATCTGACCGGCGTCATGGCCGCCAGCGATCACGGGCTCCGCATCATCAAGCACTGGCGCGAAGTCGGTGGCAACGCCGTCGTCTTCGATATCAAAGACTCCGATGGCAGCGTCAACATTCCGTTTGAGCACCCGCTGCTCGGCGAGCACAAAGTCTACATTCACGACGTCCCGAAATTTGTGCGCTTCGTACACCAGCAGAACATGCACGCCATCGCCCGCATCGCGATTTTCCGCGACGAGCATCTAGTCGTGACCCATCCAGAGTTGGCCGTCCAGTCGCGCAAGAACAAGCAGGCTTGGCGCGAAAACGGCAAACTCGTCTGGACTGATCCCTCGCAGCCCAAGGTCCAAGACTATAACATTGCTCTGGCGAAACATGTAGCCCAATTAGGCGCCGACGAAATCCAGTTCGACTACGTCCGCTTTCCCGCCGAAGGCGACCAGAAAGACGCCGCCTTCGTCTACCAAAACGGCCAATCGGAACCGTCGCAAATCGCAGACGCAAGCACCGACAAGAACTCATGTGGCGCCGGCCGCCTCGGCCGTCCTGCCGAAGCGAAGCAAGGCGGCACCTCCTCGACACCGGACGCTTCTGGCGCTTCGTCCGCCCCGAAAGGGCAAAAGCACGCAGCCCACGGTGCCAGCCGTGGAACAACCGGTAAGACAGAGACAGAAGCCGTGTGCCACAGCCCTCGCGGCCTGCAGCGCACCGACATCATCACCGGATTTCTCAAGAAAGCCTATGCCGAACTTCATCCCACCGGCGTCCTGCTGTCGCTCGACGTCTTCGGGGTGATGGCGTGGCAACGGCAAGTCGACCTCGCCCATACCGGACAGGACATCGTCGGGATGGCCCATTACTGCGATGTACTCAGTCCCATGATCTACCCATCGCACTTTTTCGGCATGGACAACATTGCGCACCCTGGAGACGAGCCTGCGCACTTCATCGGCGAGTCGATGGACCGCTTCGAGCTCATCACCAAAGGCAGTGGAGTCGTGATCCGACCGTGGCTACAAGCCTTCCACTGGCGCACCAAGACCTACTCGCCGGAATACATCAAGATACAGGTGGAGACCGCGAAGGAAAAGGGCGGCATCGGATTCTTGTTCTGGAATGCCGCCAACGACTACTCCAAGCCCTACGAAGCCATGCCTGAAATGAAGTCAGCCAACGCGAAGGAAAAAGACAAGTTTTTCCGCGGCGACGAACTGCCGGTGGCGGCCACGCAAGCCGCTCTAGTGCCCGGAAAGTAAGACTATTGTCATCCTGAGTAAGGATCGGTCTTTGCGCGAATAGCGCAAAGACCAAGGCAGTCGAAGGATCCCTAGCAGCTGAATCCCGCTCAACCGCCTTAGGCAATTCTCCGCCGCCCTGACGGACGAATGCGTCCGTCCCCACACGAGCCATCAGCCGAACGCGGCTAACGGCCTTTTCGATACACTAAAGGTTCATGCACTATATCTATGGAATTAACTCGGTGACCGAGGCGCTGAAGGCGCGTGGGCGGACGTTTGAGTGGATTGGAATGGCGAAGGAACGTCACGACATCCGCCTGCAGCGGCTGATTGAAGATTGCCGGCGCGTAGCCGTGCCGGTGCGGTTTTTGGAGCGCACGGAACTCGACCGTATGGCGGGCAATGCCGCGCATCAGGGCGTGGTGGCCGTCACATCAGCGAAGCAATATAACGATCTTGAAGACGTGATTGCCGCCAAGCGCGCGGAGTATTCGCTGGTGGTCGTGCTTGATGGCGTGGAGGATCCCCACAATCTGGGAGCAATTTTGCGCACAGCGGACGCTGCCGGCGCGAACGGTATCGTAATTCCGGAGCGCCGTTCGGCGAGCGTGACCGGCACCGTCACGAAAGTGTCCGCTGGAGCTAGCGAGCACATGCCCATCGCGAAGGTCACGAACATCGCCCGCTCCATCGAAGACCTAAAAGAGCACAACGTGTGGACGGTGGGGCTCGATGAGCGCGGCAAACAGACTTACTACGAAATGGATTACAACATGGATTGCGCGCTGGTGCTGGGAGGAGAAGGCAAGGGATTGCACGACTTGGTGAAGCGCAAGTGCGACTTCCTGGTGTCGATTCCGATGCTGGGCAAGGTGCCGTCGCTGAATGTATCGGTGGCCGCGGCGGTAGTGCTGTTTGAAATCGTGCGGCAGCGGCGGGCTAAGAGCGCTTTGTCGGATGCGAAATGAAGTTTTCAGTAATGAAGTCCGCTAAGAGTCTGGTTTTCCTCTGTGTCCTCTGTGCCTCTGTGGTTTGTTTCGCCGTGGACCGCGAGGCCTTCAGCTTTACCAATTACGACTTGAACGTGCAGATTGAGCCGGAACAGCATCGGCTCGGGGTGCGCGGCAAAGTCACCCTGCGAAACGACTCCTCAACTCCGCAGAAGATCGCGGTGCTGCAAATTTCGTCGTCGCTCGACTGGCGGTCGGTGAAGGTTGCAGACAAAGCTGTACAGTTTGTGACGCAGCCCTACACTTCCGACATCGACCACACTGGCGCGCTGTCCGAAGCCATCGTAACTTTGCCGCAGGCCGTCGCGCCTCAAGCGACCATCGAACTGGAAATTGGCTACGAGGGAGTGATCCTGCTGGATGCGACGCGACTGACTCGCATTGGAACGCCGGAGGAAGCGGCAGACAGCACCGACTGGGATCAAATTGACACGAAGTTTACAGCGGTGCGCGGCGCGGGATATGTGGCTTGGTATCCGATCGCGACTGAAGTCGCGAATCTGTCGGAAGGCAACAGCTTGTTTGAGGTGCTGGGGCGATGGAAGATGCGGGAAATTGAATCCAATATGCACCTGCATCTCAATGTGTCGAGAGACGCTAGTGAAAGCCAACAGAAACTGGTGGTTAACAATGCGTCGTGTGTTAAGTTTCACGAATTAGCAGGGCATACTCCGACCATCGGTGCAGACTGCACGTACAAGCCGCTGGGTATGTCAACGCCACTCTTCGTAATGGGTCCATATGGCACTGTCGACCGACCTTCAATTCTGATTTATAACCTCCCCACCCATGCCATGGCCGCAGAGGTTTATGCAGATGCCGCCGAGAAGGTCGCTCCTCTGATCGCCGACTGGTTCGGAAAAGCCCACGAAAAGGCGCAAACGGCGGACCTGGGCGATCCCAAGGCAGCGCCGTTCGAGAGCGGAGCGCTTTTGCTGACGCCCCTAACCAGCAGCGATCCGAAACTGGCCGGCCTAGCGGCGGCACATCAGCTAACCCACGCGTCGTTCCTGTCGTTCCGTCCGTGGATTCAGGAAGGGCTGGCACACTTCGCGCAGGCGCTCTATCTGGAGCAGCAGAGCGGACGGCGCGCGGCGCTCGACTATATGAGCGTGCACCGTTTTGCGTTCGGCGAAATCGAACCACAGACGACTGTACCGAGGTCCGAAGATGAAGCGAATCGATCGCTGATCAACACGACGAATGAGGAACTCTATCGCAGCAAGGCGATGTACGTCTGGTGGATGCTGCGCGACATGGTGGGGGAGGCTGCGCTGAAGAAAGCTCTGGCAGCTTACCGTCCTGAGCAGGACAAAGAGCCTTCATACATGCAGCGGCTGATTGCGGCGCAAACGCAGCGCGATCTGGAATGGTTCTTCGATGACTGGATCTACCGCGACCGCGGGCTGCCGGACTTTAAAGTGGAATCAGCCTTCCCGCGGAAGACCGTCGACGGACCGTTCGTGCTCACCATTACGGTCGACAATGTGGGCAACGCAGGAGCTGAGGTTCCCGTGATCGTCAAGTTCGCCGGCGGAGAGTTGATGCGGCGTCTCGAGGTTCGGGCGAAGAGCAAAACCGTGGTCCGCGTGGAGACGGCCGGGACGCCGCAGGAAATCATAGTCAACGACGGCAGCGTGCCCCAGAGCGACATGACGAACAACACCTTCAAGATTGAGTCGACGGACAAATAGGGTTCACCACAGAGGACACTGAGGACACGGAGAAAAGCTCACGAACTAACACCCTCCGTGCCATGTTCTGCATCGCGCCTTTTCGCTGTCGTTCGTGTCGAAACCGGCCCTGAACGGAGCCGAAGAGTGCCTCCGTGGTAGCGTAGTTCGTTTGTCCGGGAGGGAACGCTTGGCCTACATCCAATTCCTAGGCGCCGCTGGCACGGTCACTGGCTCGAAGCACCTTATTAATACAGGGGATCTTGACACCGGCAATCGGTCGGGCAAGAGCGGCTTCCAGGTTCTAGTCGATTGCGGACTGTTTCAGGGCCCGAAGGAGTGGCGCGAGCGCAACTGGCGCAATATGCCGGTTCCGGCCGACGGCGTCGACGCGATCATTCTGACGCACGCGCATCTCGACCATTGCGGCTGGATTCCCCGCCTGGTGAAAGAAGGATTTCGCGGACCGATTTTCGCGACGCCGCCGACGATTGACTTGTGCGGTATTATCCTTCCCGACTCCGGCCACCTGCAGGAAGAAGACGCGCGCTTCTACAACAAGATCAAGAAGTCGAAGCACGAGCCTGCGTTGCCGCTATACACGTTCGACGAAGCGCAAAGTTCGCTGCAGTATTTCGAGCCGGTGCAGGTGGGCCAGGATGTTCCCCTTGCGCCGGAACTCTCGTTCCGTTTCGTGAGAGCGGCGCACATTTTGGGATCGTGCATGGTGGAAGTGTCCCTTAGCACAAACGGGCAGACGCGGCGACTGCTGTTCACCGGAGATATCGGGCGCGTGCGCGATCACAAGATCGCACCGGGGAAGGTTGTGCACTCGGGTCCGACCGAAGGGGAGATGGCAGATCTGGTGGTGATGGAGTCGACATATGGGAACCGGACGCATCCCAAAGAAGATCCGCTGCCAGAACTCGCCGCCCTGATCACGACCGCGGCCAGAAGAGGCGGCAGCATTGTCGTCCCGGCGTTTGCGATCGAGCGCACGCAGAAATTTGTTTTCATTCTGAAACACTTGATGGAATCCGCGCAAATTCCCCGGCTGCCAGTATTTTGCGATAGCCCCATGGCCATCAAGGCGGTCGAGATCTTCTTGAAGCACGATGAGGAATACACCGACGAGACGCGCGAGATGATCCGGAAGTACGGCTCGCCGCTGCAGTGGCCGGGATTCACGTTTGCCTCGACGCCGGAAGAATCGAAAAAGATCAACGCGGCGGTGATGCCTGCGGTCATTATTTCCTCGAGCGGCATGGTGACGGGCGGGCGCATTCTCCATCATCTGGCGCAACGGCTGCCTGACCCAAGGAATCTGGTGCTATTCATCGGATTTCAGGCGCCGGGGACGCGCGGGTTTCAGATCAAGAGCAAATCCGACGACGTGAAGATCTTTGGGGATTACGTTCCCATTCGCGCGCAGATTGCGGCGCTGGAACAGTTCAGCGATCATGCCGATCCTCCGGAATTACTACAGTGGCTGCGCACATTTCGCAACCAGCCGGCAATGACGTATCTGGTGCACGGGGAGCCCGACGCCTCTGGGCAACTGCGGGATCGAATGAAACAGGATTTGGAATGGAATGTGCAAGTCGCGCGGTATCTGGAGAAAGTGGAAGTGCAGTGACACCCCACAAAGACTTTTACCGCAAAGGTCGCCAAGAAAGGCCGCTAAGAACGCAGAGAGAGGCCGCAGCCAGATTCACGCGCGAACGGCGATCGGTCGCTCTCGACGGGTGGCCATCGGGGCGACGGAGCGACTTCGGCCCAGAAAATCGGCGACAATCCACGCCGCCCCGGTGATCGCTAGATTCTGCGCGTTGCCGGCCCAATTGATCAACTGGTGCGGATCCGCGAAGGGCCTCGGCAGCCATACCAGCAAACCGAATCCCACCATCATGGCCGTCAGTAATTGCGATGCCAGAAGGGCAAGACGTCGGGACAGTACCGCGATGGCCCCGAGCCCCAAGGCAATCGTGGTAAAGATCGCCCAGAACATTTGTCCGGGAGGAATCCACTTGGGAACGAACGAGGCTGTTCCAGAAAGATAAAGAAGTTGCTCGAGTGTAAAGGAAACGACGCAGATTCCAAAACAGATGTACCCAACCTTTGCCATCCTTGACGCACGTGCCGGATCGTTCCTGTTCAGCGACCCGTAAACGATTAGCGCACCCGACACCAGCGAGAATTGCTCGAAAAAGTTGCCCCAGCGGTCATAAACCTGTGGTGTGGCAACGATGTGCGGCACCCAAAGCAAGGCAAAGATGAGATAGAGGGTGCCGAGCGTGAAAGCGCCCGCGCGCGCCGTCCTTGGCCATTGAATCGCTATCCCTCCAACGATCTCAATCGCAGCTGCGAGGTAAACGAGAATCTCGCGGTAAGGGACATTCCCGAGCGCTCGAATCTGTTGCCAACCATTGAAATCGTGCCAGACCAAGGTGATGACGCCAAAGCCGATGGCAGCCAATCCATACACGTGACGTCCCAGATTGATTCTTGTCATCTCATCCTAAGTGCGCGGATTCGGCGTTTTGCCGGATGTGCTCTCAAAGCAAAGAAACTAAGGCGTCACAGTGGTCGTCGGCAATAGCCACTCTCCGCGGAATGCAGATAGCCATTTTGCAAAAACTCTCCTTAAAATTCGTTGCCAGATCGCGATCAATCAACCTAAGCGGTCACGCCAGCGTGAAGTTGGCAAGAGCCGCGAGCTTTTCTGCGGCTGCGCCAGAGTCGATAGACTTGCTCGCCAAGGGGATGGCGTCGGCGAGGTGATCTGCTTTGCCAGCGGCCACCAACGCCGCAGCAGCATTGAGCAATACAACGTCCCGACGGGGAGACTTCTCGCCACTCAAGACGGCGCGAATGATAGCAGCATTCTCCGCAGCATCGCCGCCGGAAATTTCCTGCAGCAGCGCGCGAGGCACGCCAAATTCTTCCGGCTCGACTTCGTAGGATCGTACCAAGCCGTCACGAGCTTCGGCCACTCGCGTTGTCCCGGTGATCGTAACTTCGTCGAGCCCATCGAGACCGTGAACGACCAAGGCGCGACGTAGGCCGAGCATGCTCAGGGCCTCAGCGAGTTTCTCAACAAGATCGAGTGAATAGACGCCAACGACTTGGCCGGACGCGCGGGCGGGATTGGTCAGCGGGCCGAGCAGGTTGAACATGGTGCGCATGCGGAGTTCGCGGCGAACGCCTTGCACCTGTTTCATCGCGGGGTGCAGATTCGGAGCATAAAGGAAACAGATACCGATTTCTTTCAGGCACTGGGCAGCTCGATCAGGCGAAAGCTGGATATTGATCCCGAGGGCTTCGACCACATCTGCGGAACCGCATCTGGAACTGATGCTCCGGTTGCCGTGCTTGGCGACACGGACACCTGCTCCTGCGGTGACGAGCGCGGTTGCCGTCGATATATTGAAGGTGCCGCGGGCATCGCCGCCGGTGCCGCTGGTATCGACGAGAGATTCCTCGGCGAGAGCGTCGCGTCCGGTTCCCGTGACGGCAATCGCATCGGTTGCGTTGGCACGCCCAATCGGCAGAGGGGCAGCGGCTGCGCGGATGGCCTCGGCGAAGCCTACGATCTCCTCGACCGTTTCGCCCTTCATGCGGAGAGCGATAAGCAGCGCAGCGATCTGAGCGTCGGTGCATTGGCCCGCCAACACTTCGGACATGACTTCGCGAGCCTCGGCGCGTCCGAGCGACTGGCTGTGATTCGCAATGCGATGGAGGGCGTCGACGATCATGTTGGCAGAATTGTAAGCTATGCAGTGTGCCACGGCCCCACCTCTCGCACAAAAGGCGCGCGAGACATGGGTGCACCCGCCGAGACGGGATCAGCTTTTTTGCACTAGCTTCCGACTGTAGTAGTTCCCTGGGAACGCTTCTTGAGGTAGTCGCGCCAGTCTTCGGGCAGAGCCGGAGTTTCGATCGCTTTGCCCAGCAAGTCACCGTTGTATTTTTCTTCGACGAAAAGCCGGTTCATCTCGGCGATGCTAATGGCCTGGGTCGCTCGCGTCAGGAACTCGAACGAGTCACCAGCAGCCACCGTCCCTTCTTGCTCCACAGAAAAGTAAAAACCGCTGCGACCGCTGCGCAAAAAGCGCGCGAGGATATCGTCTCGGTGAAATTTCGCTGCCAGCTTGTAGCAGGGCATGCGCGGCTGACGGACCATGATCACGGCAGCGCCGACTTGCAGGCGATCGCCAATATGAAGGTCGCTCTCCGCCAAGCCTTCCGTAGTGAAATTCTCGCCGAACATGCCCCAGGGAAGCTGCGCGCCCGGCAACTCCTGGCGCCAGAAATCGTAGTGTTCCGACGGATAAGCGTACACCGCCTTGAAGGGGCCGCCGTGAACAGCGAGATCCGCCTGGCGATCGCCGTCAAGATTGAGCGTGCGCAACTGGACTGGACCCGGTACTGGCTGCTTGAAGATTCCGGTGTTAATGGTCGCTCCGTTGTACAAAGTCAGGCGAGGGAGGGCAAGATTCAGAGAGATCAGTTTCAAAGTGCCTCCAATGCTGGGCCGACAGTCATTGCTTATCGAACTTGGATGTCCCCGATTTGTAAAGGACGCGAAACCGCCGGTTGGCCGGCTTCATTTTGGAACTTGGACTATCAGAAAAGCCGTGCCGAGGTTTGCCCTAATTCCCTGCCCTTCTATAGAATTACAGGTTTGCAGCCCGCAGAGCGTCGCCGCAAGCAGGGTCCTTCCGATTCTTAACTTCGAGTCGTCATATTATGAAAATCCATGAGTATCAGGCAAAAACAATTCTCAAGAAGTACGGCGTAAGTGTGCCGCGTGGGGCCATGGCGGCCTCGCAAGACGAGGCCGAAGCTGTTGCCAAAGAACTGTTCAGCTCAGGCGCGACCGGGGTGGTGGTTAAGGCGCAGATCCACGCTGGAGGCCGCGGCAAGGGCGGTGGCGTGAAGATTGCGAAGTCGGTGACCGAAGCCGGCGAACTTGCCTCGAAGATGCTGGGGATGAAGTTGGTGACGCATCAGACGGGGCCCGAGGGCCGCATCGTGCGCCGCCTGCTGATCGAAGAGACTTTGCCCATTGAGAAAGAGCTTTATCTGGGCATTCTGGTGGATCGCGCCGAGGGCAAGCCGGTGTTCATGGCTTCGGCCGCTGGCGGGATGGAGATTGAGCAAGTTGCGGCGGAGAATCCGGACGCGATTTTGAAGCAACACATCGATCCCGGCATGGGGCTCGAGGCGTTTCAGGCGCGGAAGATTGCCTTCAAATTGGGACTGAACGCGAAGCAGATCAATCCGGCAGTGGGCTTCTTGTCGAGCCTGTATAAGGCATTTCTGGAGACCGATTCCTCCTTGCTCGAGATCAATCCTTTTATTACGACTACCGATGGGCGATTGTTCGCACTCGATGCGAAGATCAACTTCGACGACAACGCGCTGTTCCGTCACGCCGATCTGCGCGAACTGCGGGATATTACGGAAGAAGATCCGCTGGAAGTGGAGGCGTCGAAGTACAGCCTGAACTACATCAAGCTGGACGGAAGCGTGGGCTGCATGGTCAACGGCGCTGGTCTGGCGATGGCAACCATGGACATCATCAAGTACGCGGGCGGCATGCCGGCGAATTTCCTCGACGTGGGCGGCGGAGCCAGTTCCGAGCAGGTCGCGCATGCGTTCGAGATTCTGCTCAGCGACAAGAACGTAAAGGCGGTGCTGATCAATATTTTCGGCGGAATCCTGCGCGTCGACACGCTGGCTACCGGTGTGGTCGAAGCAGCGCGGAAGACGAACATCAAGTTGCCCATCGTGTTGAGGCTCGAAGGAACCAACGTCGACGAGGGAAAGAAGATCCTACAGAACTCGGGATTCAACTTCCTGGTCACCGACACTATGAAGGATGCTGCCGATAAGGTCGTCGCGGCGGCCCGGGGGACTTTGGGTGTTACGGAGTGGCGGTAGCCAAAAACACTCACCAAGAAGAGGCACAGGGAGCACAGAGGAAAGCATAGAGTCTGAGTAAGATTTAAGAATGGCGGTTACGAGGTACTTTTCATATGGCAATCCTGGTTAATAAAGATACGCGTGTAGCGGTGCAGGGACTCACGGGACGTGAGGGGACGTTTCATGCGAAGGCCAGTCAGGCCTATGGAACGCAGATTGTTGGCGGTGTGACCCCAGGCAAGGGCGGTACCACGCACGAGGGCTGGCCGATCTTCAATACCGTGCGCGAGGCGGCCGATAAGACCGGCGCCAATGCGACGGTGATCTTTGTGCCGCCGCCGTTTGCGGCCGACGCCATTATGGAAGCGGCTGATGCGGAAATCGACTTGATCGTCTGTATCACGGAAGGAATTCCGACGCTGGACATGGTGAAGGCGTGGGAATTCCTGCAGGACCGGAAGTCGCGGCTGATAGGGCCCAACTGTCCAGGCATTATCTCGCCGGGCAAGTGCAAGATCGGTATCATGCCGGCTTCGATTCATAAAGAGGGATCGATTGGGATCGTCTCGCGCTCGGGCACGCTGACCTATGAGGCCGTGCATCAACTCACGCAGCGCGGCATTGGGCAATCGACGGCGATTGGGATCGGCGGCGATCCGATTATTGGCACGAATTTCATCGATGCTCTGGATCTGTTCAACCGCGATCCCGAGACGGAAGCCGTGATCATGATCGGCGAAATCGGCGGCAATGCCGAGGAAACCGCGGCCGAGTTTGTGAAGGCGCACATGAAGAAGCCTGTCGTGGGCTTTATTGCGGGGCAAACTGCGCCTCCGGGCCGGCGCATGGGACACGCGGGCGCGATCATCTCCGGCGGCAAGGGCACGGCAGCGGAAAAGATCAAGGCGCTCGAGGCTTGCGGGATCCGCGTGGCGAAGTCTCCGGCGGCGATTGGGGAGACACTGGCGGCGGCGATTGGAGTCAACGTTTAGTTCACAAGTGGCGAAACTAAGCAGATTCCTCGCTTCGCTCGGAATGACCAACTCTTTTTCGACCAAGGACCAACGACCGATCTATGAAAACTCTGCAACGCACATTCACCATCGTTAAGCCCGATGCCGTCCGAAAGAATGCTGTCGGCGACATCATCGAACAGTTCGAGAAAAATGGCTTCCGCATTCTTGCGATGAAGATGCTGGAAATTTCCAAACATCAGGCCGAGCAGTTCTACGCCGTGCACGCGGCGCGTCCGTTTTTCAATACGCTAACCGACTTCATGTCGAGCGGGCCGATTGTGGTCCTGGCGCTGGAGAAAGAAAACGCCATCGCCGATCTTCGCAAGCTAATGGGCGCTACTAACCCGGCTCAAGCGGAAGAAGGCACCATCCGCAAGAAGTGGGCGACCAACATCGAGCACAACGCGATCCACGGATCGGACGCGGAAGAGACGGCTCGGTTCGAGTTGAGCTTCTTTTTTGCGGGTTACGAACTGTCAAAGTAGCGCCGCCGTCTCGGCGGCTGTCGCGAGGGCAGTTTGCCCTCGCACTCGTGGAGTTTAATCATGCCCGTTGTTCAAGTCACGATGCTGCAAGGCCGCACCGCCGATCAGAAGCGCAAGATCGCGAAGCGCATCACCGACGCTCTGGTCGAAGAGGGCGGAGCACGCCGCGAAGGAATCATCGTCGCTTTCAATGAAGTTTCAAAAGAAAGCTACGCCTCGGGCGGCGAACTGATGATCGACAAGACTAAGTGATCTGAATTCCGGTTGTATCTTCCGAGGAATCGCGCCTGTGGTTAAAAAAATTCCCGAGCTACGCCCCGGAATCATTCGTGTCCTGCGATTGCTGTCTTCACCCGAGGAACAACTCGACTACGAGCGAAGAGCACCACATATTTCGGTGCCGACTGAGCTGCTATCACAGTGGTTTGACGACCTATACGTTCCCGAGAGCGAGTCCTTCAGATTGTGCTTTTCTTCGCGGGAAATGGAAGCCCTCGCCGTTTTCAACGACTATTTCGACGTCGCCGAGAGGCGCCTGCCTGAGTCCCGTGGCGGAATAGCGGCAGTGCTCGAAGACGAAACTTGGCAAGGAATTATTCGGGAAGCGGCCCGCGCGCTGTCAGCCTTTGGTTCTGAATCCGCGGACCATAAATAATCACCCCAACGGCTCGTAGAGGTGGCCTTCCACGCGGTCGGCGACCTTGGGAAGATCCTTCTTGGCATGCTGCAGGAAGTGCGGTGCGCTGCGGTGGACTTCGAGCGCGGCATCATCTTTGTACTGTTCGTAGATGAAGAAACGGCGCGGCTCAGTCTTGTGCCGATGCACCTGGTACATGGCGCAACCCGGCTCCTTGCGGGAATGCTCGGTGAGCTTTTCAAAGAGTGCGGCAACATCGGCTTCGTGCCCAACTTTCGCCATCCAGGTAACCGCCAACACCACCATCGTTCGCTCCTTCCCGCTTTCAGGTCAGCCGGGGAGGACATTCTAGGCTTTCTTTGCGGCCGTGTTCAACTCTTTAACGAACTCATCGACAAGAATCGTGTGGTTGCGGTCGGGACCGGTTGAGATCATGCCTACCTTCGCGCCTGCTTCCTTCTCAACGAAGGCGAGATATTCGCGCGCGGGCTTCGGCAACTTTTCGAACTCCGTAATGCCTTCGGTCGAGGTTTTCCATCCCGGCAAATTCGTGTAAACGCACTCGATCTTTTCGTAGCCGCTAGCTTGCGCGGGCACGTCCGACGTGGTTTTCCCGTCGATCTTGTAACCGACGCAGACCGGAATCTCAGCCAGATCATCGAGCACATCGAGCTTGGTAACGACAAGCCACGATGTTCCGTTGATCATTCCCGAGTACCGCAACAGGGGCAGGTCAAGCCATCCCGTACGCCGCGGGCGGCCGGTAACAGCGCCGAATTCGTTGCCACGCTTGCGCAGGTTCTCTCCGGCCTCGCCTTGTTCCTCACTTGGGAACGGGCCTTCGCCCACGCGCGTGCAATACGCTTTGCTGATGCCGATCACCGAGTTGATGGCATTGGGCGCGACACCAGTACCGATGACGGCTCCGCCGGAAGTCGCGCTGGAAGAGGTCACGAACGGATAGGTTCCGTGGTCGATGTCGAGCATGGTGCCTTGCGCGCCTTCAAACAGGATCGACTCACCGTTGTTCAACGCCTGGTTCAGCAGGACGGCTGTATCGCAGACGAATGGAGCGAGCTTCTCAGCAGCTTGCGCGTATTCCGCGTACATCTTGTCGGCATCGAGTGGTTCGGAATTGAAAAGCGCGTGCGCAATCATGTTCTTTTCGCGGACGGCATTTTCGATGTGTTTTTTCAGGAGCTGCGAGTCGAGCAGGTCGGCCACGCGCAGGCCACGGCGGCCCATTTTGTCCTCGTAGGCTGGCCCAATGCCTCGCGAAGTGGTGCCGATCTTGACGCGTCCGGGCGCGTTTTCAGCCGCCAGTTCGATCATGCGATGGTAAGGCAGGATTACATGGGCGCGGTTGGAAACGAATAGGTGTCCGTCGATTTTCACTCCGGCTTCACGCAAGGCGCCCGCTTCTTTCAGGAACGCGAGAGGGTCGAGCACCACGCCGTTGCCAATGACGCTCCGGCAACCGGCGCGTAGCACTCCGCACGGAACGAGCTGCAGAATGAACTTCTTGCCGTTAATGATGACGGTGTGGCCGGCATTGTGGCCTCCGGCGTAGCGAGCTACAACTGAGAAGTTCTCCGACAATACGTCGACGATCTTGCCTTTGCCTTCATCGCCCCACTGGGCGCCTACGATCACAGCAGTCTTGCCTTTTTTCAATTCCAACTCCGTCAGGGAGGTTTCAAGCAGGCAGATGGCTGCGCTGCGCCCGGGGTCGCACACTCCTTGCCCGCAGGGATGCCTTACACAAAAATTACTGGGATAAGAGCGGAGAAGACGTGTACGGATTATCTTATCGTGTATGTACGGCGAATAGCAACGCGGGATGGAGTGCGGTGGCCACTCAGCCACTCAGAAAAAGCTCCAACCGCAAAGGACACGAAGTATCACGAAGAAGACCCATTCATCCCGATTTCCTTGGTGTAACTTCGTGCCCTTCGTGGTAAGGGCCTTTAGGTCCGGATGCCGAGCGCGCGATCTCAGGTAAGATTAACTGGAGAGGATTGCTCCGTCGAGGAGGCCCAGTGAAAAAGGTATTCCACGCGGCGCGTATGGCGGGCTCGCGGGAAGATTTAGAGGCGATGCGTCGGCCGAAGCCGCGCATCACGAGCGCGAACTGCGGCACGCGGCCGCCAACTTGCGAGACGCGATTCCCGACGTCGAGGTGCAGGGATATTTCGTCGACTTCGATGGCATCTGGGAAGCAGAAGTCTCGGCGGCAGAAGAAGCGCCCGCCGTCGCGGCGGCCTGATGCCAAAGTTTGAGAAGCACATCTTCGTGTGCGGAAACCGGCGTCCAGCGGGCCATCCGCGCGGGTGCTGTGATCCTCTCGCCGAGGCGAGGCTGCAAAAGCTCTTCAAACAAAAGCTGGCCGAGCGCGGGCTGAGGGGCAAAGTGCGCGCCAATCAATCCGGCTGTCTCGACCAGTGCGAACACGGACCGAACATTGTGGTCTACCCGGACGCGGTGTGGTACGGGCACGTCACCGAGGCCGACGTGGAAGAAATTGTCGAGTTGCACATCGTCGGCAGCCATCCGGTGGAGCGCCTGCGCCTGGCAGACTCTTGCATCAATGCCTCGACATGCGAACACCGCAAGCCGAAGAGTTAAAGCGCGGCAATTCAATCGAGCCGCGAAAGGTTGGGGGGATGGTAGGCGCGGCAGGAATCGAACCTGCAACCGCCGGATTAGAAATCCGATGCTCTATCCGTTTGAGCTACGCGCCCTCAACGACTTACGGATGATCCGCTTTGCCCGGTGGGCCATCTTGGTGGCTCTTGGCTTCGGCAGGTCCATACCAAAAAACTAACACAAAACCACCCGCGACCGGCGGCTCGGACCGTGGGCGGTTAACTTTTCTAAAGTGTCCGAACAGATGCTTCGGCACGAAAGGAGCATCCCAGGCAGTCATGCCACTAGTACCGCGGCCCATCAACTTCGCCGCGACTACCGAACCCCGGGCTGACGAACCCACCGACTGTCAAAATTTGTAATGGCGCCAGTTGCTAGTTATTCATCTAAAATTCACATGGATTTCAACTCGTCGTAACTGTGAGCGCGTAAAAGTTGTTCCTCAAGTTCATCGTCCGGGGAGAAGCCTCCGCCTTTTGACCCTGGCTTCAGGAGCGCACTGAGCCGGCGACGCCGTGTCGCCACAGGTTTGAACCCCAACCATCACCGAGCCTTTCGCTCAAGGGCAACTCGTGATGAGACCCACGATCACAAGTGCACAAACTCCTGACGGCCTAAACGTCTGCGGGCTAGCGATCGGCCAGGTGCCAGGTAATATGAACGGGAAACGTCGTTTCGTCCATGGGCCTTGCTCTCTTTCCGTAGGTCAATCCGATGAAAGTCCATTCGAATACGAAACCGCTTCCTGTATTCATCTCAACACCGACCCAACTCACGGCGCGTCTGCCTCTCGCGACGTCGTTTGTCTTGGCGAGTTTCCTCCAGTTATCGGCTCAGAATGCAGTACTCGCAGGCGCAATCGTTGGTCGCGTCACCGACCCCAGCGGAGCGAGTGTGCCGGGAGCGTCGCTCGTCGTGCGGAATCTTGCGACAGAGCTGGAACAGACTGCCGTCTCGAATCATGCCGGACTCTATCAGTTCCTCGCTCTCATGCCCGGGACCTATTCGGTCACGGCGACTGGAAAAGGCTTTCACGATATCGAAGCCCTAGCGCAGGTGTTGGTGGGAAACACCACATTGCAGGATCTGAGTTTACAAGTCGGAGCCAGCAGGGACCCACCAAAGGTCACCGGGACCATGCCGTTCTTACGGCCTGTAGAATCCTCGGCTAGCACCGCACTCGACCGGTCGTTCACGAATGAACTGCCGCTCAATGAGCGCCGCGATACAGATTTCACGGCGCTGACACCCGATACAGTTACGACGGCGATACCGGCTGGGCAAGCATCACAGGACGGCAGGGGAGGCGAGGATGCGGATACGCTAACGGAAATGGCTCGAATGCCTTTACCCGTCGCGCGGAGGAACAATAGCCATGAAGCCATGCAAATACTCTTACGATCTGCTTCGCATGAATTCAAACCATTTTTTTCCCGGCCTGCGTAGGCGAAGCCCTCTCCGGGAAACGAGGACGGTCGCTTGCCTTCTTAGCGCAATCCTGTGTCTTATATGCTCGTCGCCAGCGCAGGTTGACCGTGCGGGGTTGAATGGCACGGTGACTGATTCCTCCGGACGTTTTCTGCCACAGACGCACGTCACTGCGGTACATAATGCCACAGGCCTGCGACGAGAAACTATATCCTCGCCTACAGGCACCTACGACATTCCCGAACTGAGAGTAGGGGTCTACACAATCACATTTGAGCACCAGGGGTTCAAGGCGCTCACCTTCGTAGATGTCGAGCAGGTGATGGGCCGGACACGCACTCTTGACGCGACCCTCCAGGTGTCCGGCGGTCAGCAGCGGGTGAAAGTATCGGCCAGTTCCGGGCAGTTGGACAAAACCTCCAACGCGCTTGGCGTCCCCATTGAGGCGGAGCAAGCCAAGCAGTTGCCGCTGAATGGCCGCAATTGGGCCACGCTCAGCGCGCTTCAACCCAGCGCGGTCGATACCGGAGGTAGTAACCAGCGTTCGATTCGATTTGCCGGCCGAGGCCGCGACGACGATAACTTCACCTACGACGGCATCGACGCCACCAACATCATCAACCAACCCCAACAGCCCTATGTGCGCCTGGCGATTCCTCTCGACACCATTGACGAGTTTCGCGTCGACTCCATGCTCTCCACCGCCGAAGGGGGAGCGACGGGAGGCCCGCAGTTAGCCGTAATCTCGTCCTCGGGCACAAATCAGTTTCACGGCGACGTTTTTGAATTCTTTCGCAATGACGTCTTTGACGCTCAGCAACCGGTTCCGGTTACCATGACCCCGCAACCGCCTTTTCATTTGAATCAGTTCGGGGGGTCCCTAGGCGGGCCTATCGTGCGGGAAAAAACTTTTTTCTTTCTCGCCTACGAAGGCTACCAACAGAACTGGGGTTTCCCGCTGGTAGGCTTCGTTCCCAGCCCCGCGTTCCGCGCCCAGGTGGCCGCGGATTCCCCTGTTCTCATCCCAATTCTCGCCGCTTATCCGCAAGGCCAAACTCCGACCAGCGATCCCGATATCAATCAATTTACGAGCGAAGGCGCGCAGAGAGTTTTTGAAAATTCCGCGATGATCCGCCTCGACCAACATTTTTCTGCCACTACGACTGCATTTCTCCGCTTTAACATCGATAGAGCGGTGAACACCCAGCCGCTTGCAAGTTCAGGAAATTATCTCTTGGACCGACAGCAGCTCACGTCAGCTCCGGTGAATGGCGGCATCGAGCTCCTGCATGTTTTTTCCTCGTCTCTGGTGAACGAGTTCAAGTTCGGTTTTAACCGCAGCACCGCCGACACTCTTGACATCAATCAAACCGGGATACCTTACGTAATCGGAGTTTCCGGTTTCACCAATCTGAATAACGACAAAGTAAACATCGGTGTCGGCAACTCCTTCTCCGAAATCGATAACCTCACATGGATAAAGGGCCGGCATACCGTCAAAGCCGGAGTCGAGATCCGGCGCATTCAATTGAACCAGGGAAACACGGAAGCCGGAACCATCACATTTGCCTCCACGACCGCCTTCGATGCCAACCAGGTAAGCACCGCCTCGCTCAACGGTGCCCTCCCCATCAACGGTCTGCGCAAGACACAGTTCTACGGTTATATTCAGGATGAATTCAAATGGGCGCCGAACTTGACCTTGAATTTGGGGGCGCGCTACAGCTTTTTCAATCTTTTTCACGAAGTACAGGGCCGCGCCAATCCCTTCGATTTCGCCACCTGTGGACCGCAAGGCTTTTGCGGAGTGGGCGCAAGTTTCGGCCAGCCGAACTATGCGGACATTGATCCACGCGTCGCCTTCGCTTGGTCCCCAGCCCGCGCCGGCCATACCGTAATTCGTGCCGGCTTTGGCCTCTATCACGAGGACGGACAATTGGACGATCAGAATCTTCCTATCAGCAACGAGGTGTTCGCCTACTCCTTGTCGAATAAGACCACCCCTACCCTTAGCTATCCGATCACTCCATTTCTGGCCGATACTACGGGGATCGTTTCGCCGCGTGACGATGACCGCCGGCGCAAGGATACGTATGTCTCGCAATGGGGTCTGTCGGTGCAGCAAGAGCTACCGGCGGAGTTTGTGGGAACCCTCTCTTACGTAGGCAGCCAAGGTACTCACCTGCTCACGCTTTCGGAAGTGAATGTCGTTAACCCGCTTACCGGAACTCGTGCCTACCCGGATTTTGCACAAGTGAGTTGGCGCGGCAACAAGGACAACAGTAGCTATCAGGGACTTTCTGTCGGCGTGAGACGTTCGTTCTCGCACGGGTTCCTGTTTTCAGGCAATTACATGTGGTCGCACGAAATCGACGATGGGTCGGACGGCAGCGGCGACGGCGACTCGTTGGTTCCCCAAAATGTCGCCTGCCCGGCGTGCGAACGCGCCAGCGGTTTCTGGGACGCGCGCCATGTCTTCAATGCCAATGCCGTGTACCAGCTTCCTTTCGGGTCCGGCAAGCCCTACTTGAACCAGCCCGGAATGGTGAACGGCATCTTCGGTAACTGGCAACTGACTTCTACTGTTGTGGCCCGCACGGGATTCCCGGTAAACGTTCTGATCAATCGCTCATCGGCTGATGTACCCGATGGCAATACCACCGATCAGCGCCCCGATCTCGTGCCGGGAGTTCCACTCACCCCACCCGGGGGCTCAACCATCGGCGAATGGATCAACCCTGCTGCCTTTGCTGTGCCGGCGCCAGGTACCTTCGGGAACGCGCCGCGGAACCTGGTGCGCGGGCCGGGTGCATGGCAGATGGACATGGGAGTTGGAAAACAAATTCCGTTGAGCGAGCGGGTACGGCTTGAGTTTCGTGCCGAGTTCTTTAACATTTTCAATCATCCCCAGTACGGCTTGCCGCAAGCAACCTTCGGCGTTCCCAGCTTCGGAAACGTCACAAACACGGTAAACACGACCACACCGGTCAGTCCGGTTGGGAGCGGAACTCCGCGCGAGATGCAGTTTGCTTTTCGGATAGCTTTCTAGTCGCGCAAGGTTCGGTTTTTTCTCGACGAAATTGGCAAGGGATACCGATGGACGAAGGCCTTTGCAGCACGTGTCCACCGTTACAAAGGTTTTCAGCGCTCGTAGGAGGGGTAGTCGTGAGAATTCTGGTCATTGAAGATGAAAGCAAGACCGCCAGGTTCCTGAAAAAGGGACTCGGGGAGGCAGGTTTCGTAGTCGATGTCGCTGGAGATGGACTGGATGGGCTGCACCTTGCGCAGGAATTGCGGTTCGATCTCGTCATTCTCGATGCAATGCTTCCAGGGCTGGATGGCTGGCAGGTTCTCACTCGCTTCCGCCAAGAAGGCGGGCGCGCGCTGGTGCTCTTTCTCACGGCGCGCGATGCCGTACACGAACGGGTGCGGGGGTTCGAACTGGGCGCGGACGACTACGTGGTAAAACCTTTCGCCTTTTCGGAATTGCTGGCACGAGTCCGATCGCTGTTGCGCCGTGGGCCGCAGCGCGCGCAAGAGACACTTCGACTGGCCGATCTTGAAATCGACCTATTGCGCCAACGCGTCACGCGCGCGGGCCAACGTCTGGATCTGACATCCAAGGAGTTCCTGCTTTTGTCTCTTTTGGCGCGGCGCGCGGGCGAGGTGCTATCGCGAACCCTGATCGCCGAAGCTGTATGGGACATGAACTTCGACAGCGACACCAATGTGGTGGACGTCAATGTCCGAAGGCTGCGCAGCAAAGTCGACGATCCTTTCTCGCTCAAATTGATCCATACCGTACGGGGCGCCGGTTATGTCCTGGAATCTGACTCGTAGACTCGCGCCGGTTTCACGGTTCTGGGGAACGTTGGCCTTCCGGTTAACGGCTGGCTACGCGCTTGCCGGTTTGTTCCTGGTGTTTTCCGCGACAGCCAGTCTTTACTTCGTGCTGGTGAGCGAACTCGAAAAGAGTACCGATTTGTTTCTCGCAGACAAGGTGCATGTTCTACGGACCATGTTGCGGGAGCGGCCCGACGACTGGGACGCACTGCGGGAGGAAATTGAACTAGAATCGGCCGCGCGGCGATACGAACGTTTCTATATTCGCCTGCTGGATGAGCGCGGCACAGCGCTGTTGATGACACCCGGGATGGCGGATCTATTAGATTTGGATCAATTAACAAGGCGAACGCGAAGCGTTCCTGATCGCACGATCCGGATGCGAGGCAAGGACGGCCACGGCTTTCGCGTGACCAGCGCGGCGGCGCCGGTTCGTTCCCTGACCGCTCAAACTGACACCATGCAGATCGCCATTGATATCTCGCAAAAAGAGGCCTTACTCGCGCGCTATCGATTTTGGTTCTGGTCCATTCTGCTGGCTACTTTCGTCATTTTTCCGCTGGTCGGGTACCAGATTGCGCGGCGCGGCATTCGCCCGGTGGAGGAAATGGCAACGACCGCACGCCACATCAGTTCGACGAACCTACGAGAACGCATACTCCCGGAGGGATATCCATTCGAATTGGCATCTCTCGCTAGCACATTCAACCAAATGCTGGACAGGCTGGAAGAGTCATTCGAGCGTATTTCCAGATTCTCGGCGGATATTGCCCACGACCTCCGCACGCCGGTGAATAACATTCGCGGCGAAACAGAAGTTGCCTTGGCCCGTGCACGCAGTGCCGACGAATATCGCGATGTGATCGGGTCCTGTCTCGAGGAAGCGGTGCGCCTATCGGATCTCATCAGCGACCTGCTGTTTCTGGCACGGGCAGAGAGCCCGTTGACGCAATTGCGCCGCGAGCGGGTGGATGTGCGCGAATTATTGGGCGGAGTGCGGGAGTATTACGAAATCTCGGCGGCGGATGTTGGAGTCTCGCTCACTACGACCGCTCTCGCCGATGAGCCGATGATGGCAGAACTGGACCGGACACTCTTGCAGAGGGCTGTGGGCAACCTGGTCTCGAATGCCTTGGCACATACTCAACCCGGCGGAGCAGTCGTCCTGGCGGCGAACGCCGACCTTTCCACGATTCGCATAGAAGTCTCCGACACCGGCGTCGGCATTCCGGCAGAAGCTCTGCCGAGGGTTTTCGATCGTTTTTTCCGTGTGGACTCATCGCGTTCCCAGGCTTCCGGTGGCACCGGCTTGGGTCTGGCGATCGTCCAGAGCATAGCTTTGCTTCACGGCGGAAATGTGCAGATTTGGAGTCAACTCGGTCAGGGTACGCGGGTCACCCTCCACATGCCACTCACAAGATGACTGTAATGTAATCCCACGTCATACTGGCGTCTTCCGTCGCGTCTAGACATCTCCGCCAGAAATCCTCATCGTTCTTTCTGCGATCCCCTGGTGGCTATTCTCGCGATTGAGGCGTGAAAAAAAGCCCTCTCCCGATCATCAGGGGAGAGGGCCGTTGTAAGCAGGATACCTATTTTAGTCGTCGTCATCGTCGGACTTGACAGGTGCCGCGCGATTGAACTCGCTCGCGGGGCGCACCGTGCTCTCGCCGGGATAGGGCCGCGTAAACCCGGTTGACATGTACCAGTTCAGATGGTTCACGGTGTCCGGATCTTCAGAGTCGGGCGTGGTCAGTTTGCCAGCGAAGATCTGTGTCCTCTTCTGGAGCCAACCTTCCCTCAGGGCCTTGACCGCAGGGCTGCCCGAACTGGCAGCTGCGCTCGACGTAACGCCCTCATTCAGCGGGACCTGATTCGGCAGGTGCGTCCACGGCAGGAAGTTATCCGTGGGCGGCGTGTTGGTGAAATCCGTCGCCATCGGCGTCGCCGTGAGGTCGAACTGGTTCATCGGCGGCAGACCGAGGATTTGCTCGATCGTCCGAGTCATGTTGACCTGCGAGTAGTATGTGTGGTCGGTGGTACCATACTGCACGGCGTACGGGCTGACGATGTAGCCTGGGCTGCGGTGACCGTCGACGTGATCGACGCCGTTCTGGGCGTCGTCTTCCTCGACGAAGATCGCGGATGTCGCCCACACGCTGCTGTGGCTGACGTAGTCGATAATCCGCCCAACCGCCAAGTCGTTGTCCGCCTCTTCGGCGATGGGGACCGGCGGGCCGCCCGTGTGATCGCACATGATCCACAGGATGCTCAACGCAGGCACCGAATTGTTCGCGATGTCATTGTTGAAGTCCTGCACCCACAGATCGACGCGGAACTGATCGGGAATGCCCAGATCGAACTGCGGGAAGTTCTTGATGAGGTGCTGATATACGGCCGGAACAGAGGACTCTGCCTGGACCGTGTTCTGAAAGTACAGCGTCGTCTCGCCCTGGGTTCCGGGCGGTCCGCAATTGGGCCCTCCCTCGAAGCACTGCGAGTCGGCGTAAAATTCGCTCCAGCTCGGCTCGCTGGTCGACCCGTTCGGCTGTAAGAACGTATCGCCCTCGACGTATTCGCCGTAGATCTTCACGGGCAGACCGGCGGCGGACGCTTCCGAGAACAGAAAGCCCTTGTTTTGATAGGCCAGTGCGTCGCCAGCGTTTCCGCCGGGATAGCTGCGAACCCAGTCAGGTGACTGGATGTCGTCAGCGTAGGGCGCCATGCCCTCCGTGATCCACTGGTGACCGTCAGCCGACTGGCGACTGGGATCGTAGAAATTGTCCAAGAGTGGGAATCGCGTCACCAGCGCGTGCACGTTCGGCGTAACCGGGGTACTGCCGGCTGCGGAGCCGACGCCGAATACTGCCAACGAGGGGTCGCCATTGCCGGCCGCCACGTCGCCCAGAATCTGATCATAGGTCCGGTTTTCACGGATGATCAGGAACACGTGCTTGATCAGCGACGGAGAGCCGATCTTTGCCGGGAGTACGACCGGCGTGGCATGCGGGTTGCCACCGGAGGCAGACTCGATGTTTGCTATCCGATTCCAGTGGTTGTATGCGTATACATCCTTCGTCATCGTCGCCAACGTCGCGCTATTCGGCACCGGAACGATGCTGACGCTGCCATTGTCCTGGTGGGTATTGTAGTCGCAGACGCCGTAGTCGCACTCGAACGAATCACGCGTGCCGATGCCCTTGTCGTTGGCTACGATAAGCACGTTCTGGGCCGAGTCCAGCACCACCGAGCTCGGAGCATAGGCTACCGGGATCATGCCCATGACAGGATTTTGCACGCCTTTGGCAAGGCTGACCACGGCGATCGCGTTGGCATTGTAAAGCGCGACGTAGGCAATCCCCGCCCTGGCATTGACGGCAATCGAGTTTGGCGCAGCGCCATAGGCCGGCTCGCCGGCGCCGGGTATTCCGATCGGCAGCCCAAGGTTGATCGTCTGCACCACCGTATTGGTAGCCGTGTTGATCACCGAGATGGTGTCGCTATAGGTATTGGCAACCAATACGTTCTGTCCGTAAAACGCCATACCGGTCGGGTGGAAACCACCGGTCGAGATGTTAGCCGTGACCGTCATCGAGGGCAGGTCCACCACAGAGACGGTACCGGTGATCGCGGCGCCCACCACCGAGTCGGCGACGATTTCAGTGCCGGCCGACCAGATCTGGAAATCCGCCTCGGTAGCAGCCCGGCCACCCTCATTGCTGATATAGGCGGTGGTGCCGTTGCTGTTGATCAGGATGCTGTGCGGCGCGTTGCCCACTCGGACCTGCGTACCTTGCTGGTTCGTGGTCAGGTTGATCTGGGTCAGCGTATCGTTCTGGTTCAGCAGGGCATAGGCGCTCTGGCCGTCACTTGAGACCGCGACGCCGCCAGGATAAGAAGTCCACGGGCTATAGAACGTGCCGCAAGGTACGAAATAAGAGCCTGGAGGGCTGTTCGGAAAGCAGTTGATGAAGGAATTGTCCGGTGGCACGCTGATCTGGGCATCGTCTGCCAGCAACCCCTGTGAGTTAACCTTTGCGACGGTGACATTGCTGCTGTCCTGGCTGAACACCAGGTACTGGCCATCCGCCGTATAGGTTATGCCGCTGAAGCTGCCGCTCGGATCCAGTCCTCCCAGTGGGATGTAGTTCTGCAGGACAATGCCGGTTGTGGTGTCGAACACCTCAACGGCTCCGTTGCCATTGGACGCATACGTACCCATGGTGAGCACGGCGGCCGTGTGAGTCTTGGTGATAGGGTTCAGCGCAATGGCCTTCGCGCGAACCTGGATGCCGAGGTTCACCTGAGTGCCGGCTGGGTTGATGATTTGGCCACTGCTTACGACCCACGAGCCGTTCGGCTGCGGGCCAACGGCGTAGGTTGGGTACAGATTGGACTGCGCAGCGGCGAGCCCCGGAAGGCCCATCCCAGCCGCCAGCAGGCCGGCAAGCGGTCGCATACGGTTGAGCCGAGACTTATTTCGGGACTTATTCCGAGATCTGTTTCGAACCTTATTTCGAGACATATACCGTTTTCCTCCTTAGGATCTTTTTTTTCACGCGACGGTGGTAGAAGGGATTTCGCGGCGGTTTAGAAGAAGGGACTGCGGAGCGGTGCTCATCTTGTTCTCGATTTCAACACGGCTTGGCGCAAGCACTCGGTGCACCAAGGCGATTAGTCTAGTTTTGCGAAAGAGACACCAGCATGACGCCGAGATTACATTTTTGTCATCTTGGATCTTGAAGTGACTCCGGTTTGTTGACGCAACAATCGAGATTGCATTCCCTGTCAAAATCGGACAGGGCGTGCGAGCCTCCGGACAGCTCGCCAAAAAATAAACTCCTCGTATCTCTCTTTTACTCTCGTCCCATTTGACAAACTCCGGACTCGAATTTACATTTAGGCCGCTCGTTCGAGCCCCCGAGCGGTGCAGTTGCCTGCTGCAAATCGTGCCATACACGCTGTAAACCTGATTAGTGAAACGCTGCGTACGCGCGTTCGAGTTCAGAACGACTGCGACAATGAACGATTTCGCCCCTAACTACGAAAATGCTGGCGCGGTCGACTCAAAAAAGGAGACCAAGATGATGACGAACCACATCGCATTTTGCCGATTCTGTTGGGCAGGGCGGCTGAGAGCAGTATTTGCCCTATATGCGCTGGGGCTGGGCCTTTCCGCGAGCGCCCAGACCATCACCACGTTCGACGTCCCGGGCGCGGCTTCTGGTAATTACCAGGGTACCTTCGGAATCGGTGCCGACGAGCAGGGAGTAATCATGGGTGTCTACACAGGCACGGACGGCTTCAGCCATGGCTTCCTTCGGACTCCTGCGGGCACGATTACGACATTCGATGCTCCGGGCGGCGTCCAGGGCACCGACCCCCAGGCCATCAACCCGCTGGGAACGGTTACGGGAAACTATACGGATGCGAGGAATGTGAACCACGGCTTCGTACGGACTCCCGGCGGCAGCTTCGCCAGGTTCGACGCTCCCGGCGCGGGCATAGGCTCTGGCCAAGGCACGTTCCCCATCAACATTAACCCGGCCTCGACTGTCGCGGGATATTACCTCGATGCGCGCTTTGTGGCCCACGCCTTCCTACGGACCAAGGACGGTATCTTCACCACGTACAGCGTCCCGGGCGCGGGTACTGCGACTCAGGGGTTTCCATACCAGGGTACGTGGACCGCATACTTCTCGGGTCTCAACCCAGACGGGTCAATCACCGGATTCTATCTGGACGAAAGCAACGTGTGGCACAGCTACGTGCGGTCCCCCGACGGCGCTGTCAAGAAGTTCAACGCTCCCGGGGCAGGCACGGGAGCTTACCAGGGCACGAGCGCCTACGGCCGCGACATCGCAGGCGCGACAGCCGGATTCTATGCTGACACGAGCAATGTGAACCACGGCTTCCTTCGCGCTAGCGACGGCACCTTCAGGACGCTCGACCCTCCTGGTGTGGGAACAGAAGCGGGCCAGGGCACCTGGATCAACTGCATGAATCTGTTGGGTGAGGTCACAGGATGGTATGTAGACACGGACAACGTGTCTCACGGATTCCTCGCTACTGCCTCTAGCGACTATACCTTCACCACCTTCGACGTTGAGGGCGCGGGCACGGGCGCCTCCCAGGGCACCCTGCCCCTTACCGCCGACTCAGTGGGAGAGATCGTCGGATACTACCTTGACTCGAACTCCACGGTTCACGGATTCCTGCGGTCTGCAGGCCCGCCGAAGTAGTGAAGTTGTGAAGTCGACGGGCACACCGAAATCGAGGATCTCGGTCTGCCAACCTGAATAAGAATGGAGCGGCCAACCGCTGTTGGCGAAGCTTTCCCATTACATCATCATCCCCCGCGCCGTGTTTTCCAGTGGGACCTGCCGCTTCCGCCCGATCATGATCGGGAGATACCCGCATCCAGTCCGGCCCGTCATAGATTTTGTTGACCATCGACGAGCGCGCGCAGGGGCCCCAGCCAGGGTTCGTACCGTCGCCAACGCGCCACGGAGCTGCGATAGATGGGCTGCCTGGTCTGCCACTTGCTGGGGGTCTTCACAGCTCGCGGATTGGCTTCGGGGCGCAGGCATGCGTCGTGCCACGTCAGACCACAGGCGGCAATGATCCGCCGGATGACTGGTTCGGGATGACGGGTCAGGTCCTCGTAATCGACCTCGAGGAAGCGATCTGGAGGAAGCACGCACCGCCAGTGGTCGATAAGTCGCTGGTAGGTGCGGAAATACGAAACCAGTTCCGCACCTCCGGTTGGAAACGCCAGGCTCGGATGGAAATAAGTTTGATGGATCGACAGCGCCGTGTCGACTGCATCGCGGCGGCAATGGATGATGGTCGCGCGCGGCAATGCCAGGTGGATCATCCCGGCCCAGAGAAAGTTGAACGGCATCTTGTCGGTGACTCGCGCCGCTGTTGGCGCAATCGTGCGCAGCACGCCGAGATAGTCTGCCGCCGCTTTCGCCAAGAACGGCGAAACAAGATTCTCCGTGGGAACGATCAGCTTCTCATTCTCAGCCGAGTCGGACTTGTGCCACTCCGCCCCCCGCTCATTCCAGAAATTCAACTCGCCGCCCGCCCCGACCTCGGGATGCATAGAAACGATCTGCTCGACGAGCGTTGTACCTGACCGCGGCATGCCGAGGATCAGCACCGGCGTTGCATCGCCGTTGCCGAGTTCGGACGCGGATGCCGGCCATTCGGGTGTGCAGCGTGCCATCAAGCGGTCGATCTCAATGGAGAATGTGGCCGAGTCGAACGGCGCAGAGTCGCGGCGCACCATGTCTGCGGCGTCGAAATGCTGCATGGCCAAGCCGTAGTCGCCAAGATCCTCCGCCGCCTTCCCAATCGCGAGATGAAGCCGCAGGCGCTGCCCCGCTTCCAGTCCCGGCGTGGCCAGCGCGGCTTGCATCCCTTGCAGCAGACCGCCGTCCGCGCTCGTGACCGGGCGGCACCGGACCAGATCGTAGTAGCTCCCCACTAGCAGCGGCGCGATGGCGATCGCGCGTTCAAAGCATGCACGGGCCTCGTCGAAACGACCGAAGTCAGCGAGCAGATTCCCGAGCAACTCATAGGCCATGGCGTTCCTCGGATCCGCCACGAGTGTCTCTCGCAGTACTTGTTCAGCTTCCGGATTGCGTTCTTCAATCAGCAGCGCTCGCGCCTTGCCAAGGCGGCCGAAGTGAGTCCTACCTCCGCTCACGGCCGCGCGCCGGAAACAACTGATCGCCTCCTTCCGATGGCCCAGAGTTTCGACCAGGGCGCCCGCGCGGAACCACGCCTCGGTCAAGGCCGGCTGCAGCTTCGTGGCGCTGTCGTACGCAGCGATTGCCCCGCCCATGTTGCCCAGTTTCTCCAGGGCGATTCCCAGGCGGAAATGTGCATCAGCGTAGCGCGGGTTGAGGGCGACGGCCCGCTGCAATGCTGCGATGGCATCGGATACATGGCCTACCTCAAGGCAGGCTAGGCCGAGATCGTGCTGGATGAGGGGATCGGACGGCTGCAGCAGCGCTGCATCGCGCAATGGCGCGATCGCCTCGGCGGGTCGCCCGGCCTGGAGAAACTGCGCAGCCAACCCGAGCAGAGGCGCCACCTGCTGCGAAGCGGCTGGATTTGGAAACTGGGACATGGCATCACCCTTGGTAGAAGCGTAGCATGGCCATCGGAATCGCCAGCTCAATTGTCACCCAACTTCCGGCAGCGCACTCTCCCACTTTCATATGCTTTACCTCTTTTCGGGTGACTCTGTCGAGAACGGTGACATCAGGCTTGCGAAGGCTCGAAATAAACGCTAGCTTCGGTTTAGATCTCGGTCTGGTGATTCTCTGAATGGATTGGCGCCACTCGGCAACGACAGGTTCCTATCACCGCCGCCTGCTCGCCGCTCGGCACCGGCCAGGTCGTGTGCGTAGTCATGGGCGTCAACAACAAGCTGATCAGTGTGGTCGGCCCGTGAGTCGCGCCTTTCCGGCTCCCCGGCACATTTGTGGAGAGGGGCGCGATCAGACTGCAAAGTAAGTAGGAGATAATGTCGGTCGGTCTTCAAAAGGAAAGTGGACAATACTTTCACAATGTGATGACGGACTGCTGACAATTGGGCCCGATGAGTTTGGCTATGGTCAAGGTTGACAACCAAGGTTTGTCCAAGGGAGGGGATCCCGTATGAACCGTGGAAGGATTGCCTGGTCTTGCGCAACTTGCATACTCGCTAGCGCCGCTTCGGCACAATCGATGAATATATCGCCATCGTTCAGTGCGTATCGCGTGAGTAGTCACAACTCGTTGAGCGCGATTGCGACCGGCACAACATCCACACTTGCCAACGCGACTGCTACGAGCCCGACTCCAACAACGCACGGAGCGCCGAGTGCAGCGCTCGCTGGCGCTACAGTCAGGGTTTCTCCGAAGCTTGCCGCGGTAACGGTGACTACGCAGACGCAACAGTTCACCTCCTCGGTCACGAATGCCACCTGGAGCGTGGACGGTGTAGTGGGAGGGAACGCAACCATTGGGACGATCAGCGCCAGCGGCCGTTATACCCCGCCGCCGACTGCGGGGATCCATACCGTGACCGCGACCAGCGGCACCTCCGCGGGCTCGGCTTCCATTGCTGTGACCGACCTATCCGCCGTCTTGACCTACCACAACGACACGGCACGCGACGGAACCAATGTGCGGGAGTATGGCTTAGCCCCTTCGACGGTAACCACCGCGACTTTTGGCAAGCTATTCTCCTGCGCTGTGGATGGCGCAGTCTACACGCAGCCGCTGTGGCTGCACGGCTTAAGCATCGCCGGCGGGATTCATAACGTGATCTTTGTGGCCACCCAACATGACAGCGCTTACGCCTTCGATGCTGACGCCACCCCTTGCGTGACTTACTGGCATGTCCACTTGTTGGACACCTTGCACGGCGGCACAGGCAATGAGACACCGATTACTTGGAATGATGTGGGCCAGTGCTTCGGCGATATCTATCCTGAGATCGGAGTCACGGGCACGCCGGTGATCGATTCCGTTACGAAAACCATCTATCTGGTCAGCGCCTCCGAAAAAGACCCCGTCATCTCGGGAAACTGTTCAGGTTCATCGGCGACGTTTTATCACCGACTGCATGCTCTGAATCTCACGACGGGCAGCGAAAAGTTCAACGCGCCCGTCACCATTGTTGCTTCGGTTCCGGGGACCGGGGACGGGTCGCAGGGTGGCATGGTGAGCTTCAACTCTCAACTACACCACCAGCGATCTGGACTGGTGGAAGTCGGGAAGAACATATTCGTGGTTTTTGCCGCACATGAGGATGCGACCCCCTATCACGGTTGGGTCATCGGCTATCAAGCGTCGGACGTGCAACAGCAAACCGCAGTTTTCAACACTACGCCAAACGGAGTCAATGGAGCGGACGGAGGCATCTGGGCGGGAGGCGGCGCACCTGCGGTCGACAGCGGCGGAGACGTCTATGTGGCGACCGGAAACGGAGTTTTTGACGAGGCTCCTCCGCCACCAAATAATGACTATGGAGACAGCATTCTAAGGCTGCACTCCATCAAAGGGAGCACGCTCAACGGCGTGAATTTGAGCGTGGCGGGGTGGTTCACACCATACGACGAGCTGACGCTCGAGCAAACCGATGGCGATCTGGGTTCCGGCGCAACCGTTCTGTTTCCGAATCAGACCTCCGGCAACGGGCCCGATCATCTGCTGGTGCAGACCGGCAAAGACGGAGTCGTTTATCTCATCGACCGCGATAACATGGGCCAATTTAATTCCACCAGCAACGATCAGATCAGGCAGAGTTTCCCGGGGCCCCCGTACGGCTTGTGGGGCTCTCCCGCGCTGTGGCAAAACAATCTTTACACTGGTGGACAATACGATTCTCTGAGGCAGTTCACTTTCGACTCAGCTACGGAATTGTTCAACCCAACGGTAGCCTCACTCTCTGCACACGCTTTCGGATATCCCGGCACCACGCCGTCGGTCTCTTCGCGAGGAGGCACGCACGGGATCGTGTGGACCATTGATGCCAGCTTGTATGGTTATGCGAGTCCGAATGCGGGCGTCAACTGTTCTACCGTGCCGGTGCCTCCCGCGTGTACCGGACCTGCAGTCCTGCATGCCTATGATGCGGCCAATCTTGCAGTGGAATACTGGAATAGTTCCATGGCTGCAAACAATCGCGACCGCGCCGGCAACGCCGTGAAGTTTGTTCCCCCAACGGTGGCAAATGGCAAAGTCTACGTGAGCACCCGCACCGAGATTGATGTATACGGACTGTTGCCGAACTAAGCCAACGGCTTACTTTTTCAAGGCTACTTGCATCATTGAGAAATTGGGCCCAATCGGGTGCACTGTGTAAGGAGACTCATCGTCAATCGACTGTGGTTGGCGTAACCTGATGATCGGCTTCGGCTGTCACTAGCCGTCTCGGAAAAGCAGGGGACCCCATGTCAGACCTGGGCTTTCGTTTCCCGCCGGCGCCTCATTTGCAGAAAAATACTATTGTGGCGGGCCGCCTTCTCTGGGTCGCCACCCGGCTGGCGGTGCAAAGTTGCTAACCAGCGGTGAGCCGCCATCAGACCGGGCAGCATCGTCAACGATGTCTCGAATGCCAATGCAGCGCGTTGCTGATGGCCGAGCCGTGCCAAGGCCACACCCAGATAAAAGTGGCCCTGCGGAAGGAAATGCTGCAATCCGACGGCATGGAGCGCTTGCTCGACAGCTTGCTCATTGCGCCGCTTTCTTAAATGGACCATGGCCAGTCCAAGGTGAGCCGCCGGGCTGTCGCCGTCGATTTCCAGCGCTCGCTCGAACACTCGCTCGGCATCATCGACTCTTTTCTGGCGCAGATAGATATCGCCAATGCGGAGATGCAAATCGGGCAAACGTGGATCCGATCGCTCTGCCTGCAAAAGGCAGGCGAGCGCCTCATCCATGTTCCCCTCTTCAAAATGAATGATGCCCATGAGCAGGTCGGCCCAGGGACGCTGCTTCGGCATTTCTTCCTGCGCTTCGGATTCAGATTTGGGAACCTCGGCCTCGTCTTTTGCGGCGGGCCTCGGCGGGTTGGAGATTAGTTGCTCGAGAATCGCTTTGGCTTCGGCACGGCACCGCATTGCCAGATAGCATTGCGCGAGGTATTGCGAAAAACGCACCTCATCCGGCCATTTCTTTACCAACTCTTTAAGAAGAGGCAAAGCGTCACGGTAGCGGCGGCCGTCCAGATAGGCGCGCGCCAGATTGTAACGCTGCTCGCGGACGGCGACTTCCACGGCCCTGGCCTGATCCTCACCGGGAGGCTGGACATAGCCCAACGCCACGAACCGTTGAAGGACGGCTTGGGCTGCGACTGGATCCATACGCAGATCGGGGGGATGCATTCCGCAATCGCCCGCCTCTTGTTCCCAGCTCGGGATGCGATTGATTTCCGGAGGCTCCGCAAACGCCTGCACGAGCACGCGGCCATCCATGTCCGCGCCCACGGGCAATCCAAACAACGTGAGGATTGTGGGAGTTACATCGAGCAGGGTCGCGCCGTAAATTCTTTCGTCCTGCTTGATGTGAGCTCCTCTCATGGCAATGATGCCGAAGTTGCGATGCTGCACGGCGGGACCGGCAGGCTCGAGGGGAAGGCCGCGCGGCCGCAGATGATCACTGTGAAAACCGTGATCGGAAACCAGGATCACGGTCGTCTCCGGTCCTGCCAATTCCACGAGAGTCTGGAGCATCATGTCGTGGAAACGGTAAGCGCCGTTCACCACGTCCTTATAAATTTCAAATTGATCCTCCGGGATTCCTTCCATGCGGGGAGGATGAAAATGCATGAATCCGTGGCAGAAATGATCGATCGCGTTGTAATAAATCGCCATGAAATCCCAGGGCTGGTTTTGGAGAATCCAGGTGGCGGCATTGTGGATGGAGCAATTTTCGGAGAGCACCTTGGCGTAGGATTCGAGCCGCGTGTCCTTCTCTTGATCGATCTCGGCGGCGCGGGGAATCATGGGAAGGATCGCCGCCTCCGTCACCTCCTCAGGAAGCATGCGCAACCGGGCAAAGGTCTCGCGCAGGCTCTCGGGATGAACTGCGCCAGGCGGCAAGGGCCAAGCTTTCTCGGGCCGGCCTGGTTCGAGCGGCGCTACGGCATAGGGATAAAGATCGGAGACCGAGATGCCGTTGATGGGCTCGGCGGGATGGCCGGCAAACCATCCCAGCACGTGAGTCTTGTATCCCCGCTGCGTCAGAATGTTCCAGATGGCCTTGACCTTGCGCGAGGTGCTTGTAACCGGACGCACGTGTCCGGTTTGAGGGTCGGGTTCCATAAACCCGAGAATTCCATGCTTGTCGGGACGCATGCCGGTGGCGATGGAGTTCCACAGCATGGGAGAGAGAACCGGGTGCAAGGTAGCCAGGTTGCCGATTACTCCGTGGTTGACCAGGTCTTCCAGCGTGGGCATTAAGCCCTGGTCGAGCAGCGGATTGATGATCTTCCAATCGGCGGCATCCCAACCGATGAGCAGGACTTTCTTGGCTAGTTTTTCGGGCATGAAATAACTCGATGGCGCGAGAACTTGGCTGCGAGGAAGATACTACTGCGCCAACGAGCGCCAAGATACTCTGTGACGTTACTCTCGCCGCCAGAGATCGAGTGCGAGCGCACCCTTGGCCAGCAGGCCCAGGGTGGCTGGCGCGGGAGCAGGGGAGACAAGCGGAGCCGGCAGCGTAACTTCCCCCATTTCGGGCTGCACCGTAATCACGTCCGGGCCGGTGATCTGGCCTGCGATGATAGGCTTGTCGGGGACGGTCTCGTAAGCATATCCAGTCAGAGTGCCGCTCACATCGTCGAATTGCCGATCGTGCCCAAGCGTGACGCTGACTCTCGCCCAGCCGTAGTGAACCTCGCCGTTAACGACGAACTTCAGTCCCAAATATCGATTCCTGACACCCTTACCATTGCCGGCCCACGGGCCCAGATCGGAATACTGGCTGCCGACACCGTTGAAAAGCTCCACCGCCATAAACGGGAGGGGAACGGAGAAATTGCCTTGTGGTCCGATTCGGGCGCCGGCGTGCAAAGCGGAGGCAGCAGAAAAAAAATAGCCGCTGCTGCTACGAACCCGTCTACCGGCGACCAGGTTGCCGGCGACGCCGGATGCATCGAGCCCTACCTCTAAGCCCGAGCTGCCCCGGTAAAACGTCGTGCGTAGCAGAAAATCGTTGATGCCGTCGTGGTTGAGATCAATGTATAGGGGAAAGCCTGAGTGCGTCACCTGATATGTTGCCGTATAGACAACTTCCGCCTCGGAGGCCCCGGCCAGCGCCAGCACACTCACTCCGGCTGCGGCTGCCACTTGCGCGTACGTGTTGAGTTGACGGTTCAGCGAATCGGAAATTTTGAATGTCTTACGGGACTGGGGAGCGCTGGACATAAGTCTTCATGAAAGGCGTTTCATTATCCGCCCGGATACATCAACAGTCAAACGGCTTCACTACCGGTTTGCTTTCGTTATCCGGAGTCATCGTAACCGTACCGCAGAATACCTTTTTTGAGCCACCGTCCCAGTATTCGCCGGGTGCCACTTGAACCTCGCGACCGCCCCCGGTACCGCCGCCAGATGTCCTTCCCCATCGCCATAGACAAAGGGTAGAGGGAGGATGCTCCATTCGAGTCCGCTGTTACGCAGTTTTTTCTCCGAAGCGATCTTGCTTGCGGGATGCGCGAGCTTAGGATGATATCGGAGAAGTTCCCTGTTGCCCCGTCACCATGGGAGGGTTTCGTTTTCCCAGCGCGTGAACGTACCCGTAGGACCATCCGGGCCGAGCAGCGCAACGCGCACCACCTCGCGAGAGCCATCTTCGACGGAGGCCGTGCCCTCATATCCGTTGAGGTTCGTTTTCGTGAAGCCCGGGGTCACTAAGTTGACTTTGATTCCAGTCGACTCCAGTTCGATCATCATGGCCAGGGTTATAGCGTTCAGCGCCACCTTGGACGCGGGATAAACGGGACTGAACATCGCGTGGTAGGGAAAGGCGGGATCGGCGTTCATCGTCAGCGAGCCAACTCCGCTCGAGACGTTTACGATGCGGGCATCCGACGAGTCGCGGAGAAGCGGCAGCATCGCCTGGTAAACGGCGAGGACACCGAATACGTTGGTTTCCCAGACTGCGCGTATTTCATCGAGCGATGCATTGCTCGCGTGGGTCGTCTTCGCATACTCCCGGAGAGATAAGTTGCCCTTTCTGGTATTCGAGATAGCCGCGTTATTGACCAGCAGGTCAAGACGGCCATACTCCTGGCGGATGCGTTCCGCCGCGGCGCCGATTGAAAGCCGATCCGTTACATCGAGCTGAAGGGCGATGGCACCCTGTCCGATCTGCTCGGCCGCGGCCTCGCCGCGCTCGAAATTGCGCGACCCGACCAGCACAGTAAGGCCGCTCGCCACAAGTTCCTTTGCAACCTGAAACCCGACTCCTTGATTGGCCCCGGTGACCAGGGCAACGCGTTTGCTTTGCATAGAAATCTCCTTTTAAGTTCAGGCCTGGATGTATTTCATATTCTCGAGATCGGCGATAAGGCCAGGTCCCGTCGGGTTCCATCCCAGTTGTTTCCGGGTTTGTGCACTGGAAGCCGGCATGTCGATGCCCGCGAACATCCCAAGCCAGCCGAAGTGAGCTTGCGCCTTCTCTGGAGGAAGGCTGACCACAGGCACCTTCAACCCTTTGCCAATTACAGCAGCAATTTCCCGCATCGGTACTCCCTCTTCAGCGACCGCGTTGTACCGACTTCCTGCTTCGCGCTTCTCCAACGCGAGCCTATAGAGGCGGGCGACATCCCGAACATGCGCCGCCGGCCAGCGATTGAGTCCGTCACCGATGTACGCCGACACTCCCTTCTCGCGAGCCACTTGGACGACGTAGGTGATCAGGCCCTGCTTGACCGTGTCGTGGACCTGGGGAAGGCGCACCACCGACACGTTTACACCGCGCTCCGCCACAGAAGCTCCCGCAATTTCTGACGCTTTACGAGGATTTGGGTGATTGGGATCGAAACGGTCTTCAGTTGCGGCTTGACCTGGAACAGCACTGCCCATCCCGGTTCCGGAAGCGATGAAAAGCGGGCGGTCCGATCCGAGGAGCGCATCGCCGAGAGCCGCGATCGCGCGCTTGTCCTTTTCACAGACCTCAATGAACTTGGAGAAGTCCTGGCCGAAGGCACTGTGGTCGAAGGCGCAGTGAATCACGCCATCGACCTGGGCAGCACCGTTGCGCAGGCTTTCCAGATCGTCAAGGTTCCCTCGATGCACTTCCGCTCCGGCGGCGCTCAAAGATTGAGCGCCCGCCTCGCTGCGAGTGAGGCCGAGTACCTGATGCCCAGCCTTGATTAGTTCCTGAACAATGGTATAACCGATAAATCCGGTAGCACCCGTAACAAATACCTTCATAAATTGTCCTCCTGAATTGTGTGTATGAATGCCTGTGCGGACGGCTATTGACCCGCTAACCTCGGCCAATCGAGTCGAGATCTGCGAGTACTTCAGCTGGGATCTGAAGCGTCGCAGCCTTCAAATTCTCGCGAAGATGTGCCACGGAAGATGTTCCGGGGATCAATAAAATGTTCGGCGAGCGCTGGAGCAGCCAGGCGAGCGCAACCTGCATGGGCGTGGCTTGCAGCGAGGCCGCTGCCACGTCAAGTGCCGACGACTGTAACGGGGTGAAGCCTCCCAGCGGAAAAAATGGAACGTAAGCAATCCCTTGGGCAGCCAGATCACCAATGAAGGCATCATCGTTCCGGCGCGCTACATTGTAGAAATTCTGCACGCACACGATCTCGGTAATGGTTTGAGCCTCCGACAGCTGCTTCGGACTTATGTTGCTTAGTCCGATATGACGAATCAATCCCTGACGCTTCAATTCGGCAAGCACGGTCAGCGGTTCCTCAATCGAGCCCTCTGACGGCTCCGCCGTGCCTCCAACGCGGAGATTCACAACATCGATATGATCGAGCCCGAGATTTCTCAAGTTGTCATGGACGCCGTCGATGAGCTCCTGGCGGGAGAGAGCATGAATCCAGGACTTGTCTGAACCGCGGCGCGCGCCCAGCTTGGTGACGATCACGAGGCCATCCGGGTAGGGATGAAGAGCCCGCTTGATGATCTGATTGGTCACATGCGGTCCGTAGTAGTCGCTGGTATCAATGTGGTTCACGCCGGACTCTACCGCCTCGCGAAGAACAGCGATTGCGGCATCGGTGTCCCGTGGTGGTCCCCAGACTCCGGGTCCGGCGAGTTGCATCGCACCGTATCCCATGCGGTTCAAAATCATCGAAGTACCAGGAAGAGTGAGGCTTCCGGCAAGACCAGTCCGTTCAATCATTCCGTTCCTCCTTGTTACAATCATTGGATGAAGGATTCTTCAGGTTTGGACTTCGCATTATGTCGACGAATACGGTAGCTGCATTTGAGCCAAGAAAGACGCCCGTCCAAGCGAGATCAACGGTCACGGTCGAGGCGATTTCTGAGGCGACTATTCAGGTTTTGCTCAGCCATGGGGCAGAGAGGTTGACGACGACACGGGTCGCCCAACGTGCCGGCGTCTCAGTGGGCACCCTGTATCAGTACTATCCCAATAAGCGCTCGCTGCTGTTTGCAGTGCTGGAAAATCATCTCACTCATGTGATCGCGACGGTTGAGGCCGCTTGCGAGAGAGCATGTCATAAACCGTTAGCCGAGATGATTCGAGAAATGGTGGAGGCGTTCGTCGACGCCAAGATGGACCGGGCAGACATCTCGGTGGCCCTCTACCAGGTTGCTGTTGACGCGGGTGGCCCCGCCTTGATCAAACGGATTAACCAACGATCTCGGAAAACTGTTGAGGCGATGCTGGAGACAGCGTCCGACATCCAGTCTCCACCCGACAAATTCGCTATCGACATAATGCTTTCAGCCATGGCGGGCGCGATGCGTTCTTTGCTGGAGGCTGGACCATCTCCGGCCACGGTCCGCAAAGCGCGAGAGCAACTCGTGCTCCTTTGTCAGTCATACATGGCGGCCGCGACAGCGAAGCGCGTTTAGAACACTAGCACTGGTTGTTATTAACAGCGCTTGCATCGCACTTGCGCTCAGTTATGCCGCCTAACGAGCGGAGAACTTGAGCAGATTCGGTTCTTGCTTGGATAGCGCCGCTCCGGACCACCGAAAGTTATCTCGGCTGCAAGCAAAGACTCAGCCAAGCAACTGGACATTGGTGGACATGGACCGCGCGGTAACGTACTGCAAATTCAGTTGGTTATTGGTGGGCGCTATAGGATTCGAACCTATGACTTCCACCGTGTGAAGATGGCACTCTACCGCTGAGTTAAGCGCCCTGCTGTTACACATCAGCAACTTGCGGTGCTTGATTTTAGCATCGCCGGTCCAAATGGGTCCAATCCTCCGATCGCGCGCTCTGCAAAGTTTATTTCGCATGCGTCCGCATGAGTCTAACGAAACTTTCCGGTCAGGTATAGCATCCATTGCAACGAGGTTCACCATGACGACGATCACAACTTCGACGCGAAGTGACGTAACCACCGTGGCCCACCAATCCGCTAACGGGCTCGCCATCGTGCGCGTGACCATCGGCGCGATGTTTGTGTCGGTATTTTTTGAGAATCTGGGGAAAGGTCTTTACAGACCCGCGGGATACGCGGGGTTGATCCATTACTACATCGAGAAAGGCCATTCTCCGGAGGTGTGGAAAGCAGTCATGGGCCTGGCGGCAAGCCATGCCGCGATGGCAGCTCCCATGCAGGCCATGACCGAAATATCTCTTGGCATCGTGCTCATCATCGGTCTGCTTACCCGGCCGGCAGCGTTTGTGGCGTTTCTGTATCTCGGCAGCCTTTGGATTTCGGAGTGGGGCACGGCGTGGATATGGGAACTCCTGGTTCCCGTGCTCGCATCGCTTGGGCTTGCGATCGGAAGCGCCGGCCGGAAATGGGGCGTTGACGCGTGGCTAGCCGAACGGTGGCCATCGTCTCTTTTGTGGTGATTGAGGTTTTGACCGGGGCAGAATCACTTGAATCACAATCATGTGCGAGTGTCCGTCGTTATCCCTACCTATAATGAAGCGCTGTCGATTGAGCGCGTCTTAGCCGATCTTCCTTCCGATCTCACGACGGAGGTCATCGTTGTCGACAGCAGTTCGACTGATGGAACACCCCAGATCGCCGCAAGGATGGGAGCGCGCGTGGTGCAGGAGCCACGTCGCGGCTACGGACAGGCGTGTCTTACCGGAATGGCGGCAGCAAATTCGCCCGACGTAGTTGTGTTTCTGGACGGCGACTACAGCGATCGGCCTTCTGAACTGCCAATTCTTTTGGCGCCAATCATTGATGGGCGCGCGGATATCACGCTCGGTTCCCGCCTGCATTCGCGGAGTTCAGTTGCGGCGTTGCCGTGGCACCAAGCGATTGGGAATCGTCTCGCCGCCGGCTTGATCAGACTTCTGTACGGTCTCGACATCAGTGATCTCGGTCCGTTTCGCGCAGGCCGCGCCGATGTACTTGGCAAGCTCGCGCTCGAGGAGGCCACCTATGGCTGGGCAGTGGAGATGATTCTCAAAGGCGCGCTGGCTGGATTCCGCGTGGTGGAAGTCCCGGTGAGCTACCATCCTCGTATCGGAAAATCGAAGATCAGCGGCACGCTGAAGGGCACCGTCGGCGCAGGTTGGTTCATTCTCGGCTTGATCGTGCGGTACTATTTCCGGCGGCGAAAAATGGGAACAGCGAGGCCAGCCTGAGTCTGGACGCAGCAGACAGCACCCTGAGAAATTGCCGTATGCGCTGTAAATGGGTAAGCGTTGATAGAGGACGAATCGCTATGATTGCCAGGGAAACAATCGGGGGAAGCCGTTATGGCAAACACGTCCATTAAGCAGCTCGAACAAATGTTCGACAATATGCAGAACAAATCCGGCTGGAATGCAACCGGCGACCTCCTCTGGGGTTACTTCTTCACGGACCCAAACCCGAACAAACTGAGACCGCTCGCGGACCATCTTATCGACATTGGTTATCGATTTGTGTCGATCTATGAGACCGATGATCGAAGTACACACTTTCTGAATGTCGAGTGTATCGAGGCGCACACGCCAGCCTCGCTGTTCAATCACACTTCGCAAATGAACACGCTGGCCTCGCAGTTTGGTGTCGAGAGTTACGACGGGATGGATGTTAGGCCGGTAACGTGCGCTAGCCAAAAGCCAAGATGAAGCCTGGTTCTTAATCCAGAACAGGTCTTCCCGCTTTCGTTTCGCGTTTTCGTGTTTCTTGCATCGTCCATTCTGAACTCGATCGTGTCCCGTTTGGTTTCTACGTTCAACAGCAGTCCCTCCACTCCGCAGATCATCGCCTTGCGATGATCTGTTCCGATCGGGATGACGGAGTTGGGACGATCTGAATTCGCACTCAAGCCGAAACCGGGCTTGAATGGGTCCACCCGTTCGTCACCCGTCGTATATTATTGGCCCAATAATCTATGAACTCTGCGAGCGAGACGATGGTGCGTTCGTCGGCGAGTGGCCGCACCCTGGTGATCATGGCGAAAGCACCGAGGCCAGGTGCGGTCAAGACTCGGCTAGCGTCCAACTTCTCTCCCGAGGCCGTCACTGATTTTTATTCCTGTCTTCTCGATGACACGCTGACTCTCGCACGGTCGTTGGGCGATGTAGAAATTGCCATTATGTGTCCGGACACTGACGTAAACGAGCTGGCGCATTTGGCGGGCAGTGACGTGAGCGTAGTTGCACAGAAAGGGGAAGGTCTTGCTGCAGGTCTCACTTCGGTATTTGCGCACTTCGCGCCCGATCATCCAACGGACGATCATCCACGCCGCGTGATTGCCTTCAACAGCGACAGCCCGCACCTGCCCCGCTCTGTGCTCGAAGGCGCGTTCGAAACGCTGGCCGCACATGACGTGGTCGTGGGACCAACGCATGACGGAGGCTACTACCTCGTGGGAGCGAAGGCTTCTCATCCTACGCTTTTCGCGAGCGACGGAATGGGCACAAGCAGTGCGCTGGAGAGACTCCTGTCGCGCGCACGAACCCTTCAGCTATCGGTAGGTTTCGCAGATCCTTTTTACGATATTGATGTAGCAGACGATCTGATTCGCTTGGCGGCAGAGTTGCGTCTGGCTCCGGAAAGAGCGCCGCGCACGGCGGGTTGGCTGAAAGAGTGGGAGAGATTATGTGGAGCGGGCACTCCTGCCCGCTTTGCTCGCGGCGGCAAGAGCTAGCAGGCAGGAGAGCCCGCTCGACATAGAAACCTTGTAGCGGCACCATTACAAACGGCCACTGGAGAACTGTGAAGGTCACCTGCGAGTGGAGAGTGTACATTCTCGGCGCCGCGTTGTGTGTGGCGCTGACCATCTGTTCGCGCAACTTCGGTGATCGGGGTGGACCGTACTTCATGGCCTCTCTGACGCTTGCGGGAATCGCCTACCTCTTAGCGGTCCGCGAGCTCTTCGCTACGCCGCGGTCTGCGCGAATCGTTTCCCGGCGCGTTGTCGTCATTGGTCTTGTCCTGGCTGCTGTGTGGCATATTGAATTCCTCCGGGTTCCCCCGGGCCCCGACGATGATATCCATCGATATGTCTGGGATGGCCGCCTGCAGAGGCTCGGCTACAACCCGTATCTTGTCGTCCCGGGCGATCCTGCCGTGGTGGGGCTGCATACTCCGGAAACCCGCAACTTGAACAACCCGGATTTACCGAGCCCATATCCAGCAGGGGCGCAGCTTTTTTTCCGCGCGGTAACCGCGATTCACGAATCTGTATTTGCGATGAAGCTGGCATTCGTGATTTGCGAGTTCACAATTGTTTTCGTGTTGCTCGATCTCATGAGTAAGACTCGTCAAGGAGCGCATCTGGTTCTGGTGTTCGTCTGGAATCCGTTGTTGGCCATTGAGGTGGCGGGCAGTGGTCACATTGATATTGTGGGCGCATTATTGTTGGCGGTGTCTGCAGCAGCGCTAGTGCGTCGATGGCGGACGACAGCGGCCGTCGCTCTGGGGCTGGCTGTGGCAGTGAAGTTTCTACCGGTCGTACTTTTGCCCCTCTACTGGAGGCGGATTCGCATTCGTGACGCGGCGCTGGCGGCATTCGTGGTCGGACTCCTCTACGTGCCTTTCCTGAATCACGGTCGTATTCCGGCCGGCTCGCTGGGAACGTATGTGCAGAATTTCCGTTTTAATGGTCCCGTGTTTGCCGCACTTGATCGAGTGGCGCCCGCGCAGTTGCTGGTCGGATTGGCCGTGATTGCGGGATTAGGGACCGCAAGCTGGTTAAGAAGCACAAGGACTGACTGGTCTCCGGACCAATTTTCCTGGCCGATGGCAGCGTCGCTTTTGTGTGCCCCCGCTGTTTTCCCGTGGTATCTGCTCTGGCTGCTGCCATTTCTGACGTCGACCTCGACGCTGTTGCTAATCCTCTGGACTGTGAGCATTATCCCCGTGTATGTCCAATGGCACTTGCGCGCACTCGGGCGTCCGTGGGGGGCGCTTCCTGGTTGGGTCATGCTGCTGGAATACGGATGCCTAGCCGCAGCCGGTGCCGGGATGGCGTTGCGCCGCCTCATGCGCCCGGCGTAACCGCGATAATCAAACGTTTCGGCCAAGCCGAATGGCCCAACACGCAATTTCTGTATCCGAAAATCTGGGAGCTTCATCCAAGGCAGCATCTGTTCAATTCACCGAGGAGCAAGTCTATGCGAAATGCCCGCCGTTTCACCGTGATGGGTCTTCTGCTTTGCGGAGTGCTGGTCCTTGGTCCGAAGTCGTGGGCACAAGAGCGCTCGCCAATTCTCGAACAAGTCGCTAAGACTTTCGGAGTCGATTCGTGGGACAAAGTTGAGGCTATCCGCTACACCTGGAATGGAGAGATTACCGGACTCTTTAAAGCGGCTCACAAGTGGGAGTGGGAGCCCAAGACGAACAAGGTTTCCTACGAAGGGACGGATAAGGACGGTAAGCCGGTCAAGGTCAGCTACATCAGGACCGACCTCGGCAGCCAATCCGACACTGTGAAAAATCAGATCGACCCAAGTTTCATCAACGACAGTTATTGGACTCTGTTCCCCTTCCATGCTTACTGGGACAAGAGCGCCAGCGCGATCGATCAGGGCAAGTTTAACCTGCCAATGGGCCCCGGCATGGCCGAACTGATCCCGGTGAAGTATCCTGCGGATGCGGGTTACACTCCCGGTGACACCTGGGATCTCTACGTCGGCAAAGACAACCACGTCGTGTATTTTGACTACCACCGCGGCGGAGCCAAGCCGCCCAGCCGCGTCTTCGCAACGTGGGAAGGCTACAAAAAAGCCGGCCCAATTCTGTTCTCAACCGAGCACCGCGGCACCGCCGACGGCAAGCCCTTGCACATCTTTCTTACTGGCGTTGCCGTCAAAGTGACGGGATCCGATACCTGGATGGAGGCGAAATAAGGCGCTTATGAGCGCGTGCCCCGGCCACCTGTCGAGCGCTCGCATTCAGCGACTCAGACTACCTGGCAATCACGACGGTAGTGCAGGAACTACGCAACTTGGGCAGATCGCGGTTAGCAGCCGTGCGAATCTGCAGTGTCGGGCGCTGCCCGCGAATGATCGGGCAATAAAAGTCAGGTTCTAAGAGTGTGCCTTGCAAGCGTCGCCGTCCGGCACATCCGCCGTGGCACGGCTCGCGGAACTCGCACGGATTGCAGGTTTCAGGAAGTATCCGCGCCTGCTCGAAGGGTGGTGAGCTGAGAATGTCAGCGCCTGCAGAGATCAAGTCTGAAAGCGGCTCACCGGATCCTGGCCAGTAGACGCAGGGTTGTGTCGTGGCTCTCGGTGTGACTCGTATGGTACTCACGCCACAACCGCTTCGGAGCGGTGGAAGCCCCGCCATCGCACGAACCAGCGGCTCTCCGATAGCGATTACGTCGGTCTCCTCAAAGAGGCGCCGGAACCCTTCCCAGTACTCTTCGTAGCTCAGGGCATAAACGTCCGAGCGCACGGCTTGGTAGACATTCACACGCAGGGGAGCGTCAAACCGTTTAGCGACCCGCGCCACATCTGCTAGACGCAGATAGTTCGACTTCATCATGACCGCGATGATGGTGACAGGAATTGCGAGCCTGCGACACCGTTCTGCCTGCTGGTGGATGAGTGCCCAATTGCCTTCCCCGCGCTGTGCATCCTGTTCGGCTTGCGTGGCGTAATCCAGAGAGAACTCGATGTCGTGGAAGGCGCGCAGTTCGTTGTCTTCCAGGACAGCAACACTATGACCATTGGAAGTGATGGTGAGCTTGACCGGCTTTGTCTGCAGGTAGGCCAGTATGGCCTTGAAGTCGGGATGCATGCCGTTCTCCCCTGTGCCGAGATTCACCGAGCCTACGGGCAAGCGCTCCATGACTGCCTTTACTTGATCGAGGGAGAGACGATCCGCGCGCGTTGGATCGCGATAGCAGAAAGTGCAGGAGAGATTACACTCGTTGGTGAGTCCAAGGCCGAGGGAAACACCGGGATCGCGTGTCATGCGAGAGCCGGGCGACGAAGACCGGGCGATGACATTGTTCATGCGCCGACCTTCGTGAGCGGGCGGGCAGTGGCTTGATCCAGATCTGCGCGATGTGCCAGACACTGAGTGTAGCGAGCGACTGCGGCAAACTCCGGTCTGCTGCCAAGTTTGCGCTCCAGGTCCAAAATCCGTGCGTACTCATCTTTTCGGGAAACCCTCGGCGGCAAGTAATCCGACAGAACCCGTACGCCACGCTCTGCAGCGACCGCGAGTGACGACTCCAACAGCATGGCTTGCAGGCTCTTCGGCGTAAATAGACGCACCCTGCCTCCATACAGGGACTCATATCCCCACCCCGCAGTGAGATTATGCTCGCTCGCGGCCAAATCACCGTCCTGTATTGCGGCCTTGAACACCTCACCCACCTGGTTTCGCACCAATATCGAGATTATGCTAGACGGATCTCGCAACGCGCGAGTCGCACTGCGCAACACAGCACATGGATCGTCGACATATTCCAGGAGATTGTGGCAAAGAATCACATCAAACGACTCGGCGTGGAACAAGTTTGCGAATTGAGCGGCATCGCCATGCTTCAGCACGGTCCTCTCAGAAACTCCTGCTTCTTGCACGGCACGCTTTGCGATATCCAGCATGGGTAAGGACGCATCCAGCAACGTGATATGAAAACCAAGTCGCGCCAGGCGCACCGCTGTGGCGCCGGTGCCGCACCCAAGATCCAGAACGCGCAAGGACGATGCAGCCTGCGGCAAAGAGTCCCGCAGGTAGGCAAAAGCGAGGTCTAAGCGCAGCCGGCCCTCGGGCGTGTCGAGGTAGGCGGCATACTTCGAGGCGCCGGTGCGAAACCGGTCGGAGTCGTCATTGGCCGTCATTTGCTTCATGCACTACCCAAGCGAATTCGACTGTCCCGAGTCGCCAGTAAGTACCCGAGCGTATACCGAAAGGATTCGGAACAACAAGTTGGCTTTTGGAGAAGAGATCGCGACTGGCGCAGGGCTCTTTGTGTTTTGGCGCCGTGGCTGAGCATGGTAGCCTATCGGCTGAGGGCTTGGAACGGGTTGGAGCCCGGCTGCCCTCTGGCCAGATCCTTCTTCTGCATGACGTCCGACATAAGATCTTCGCGCACACCGCTATCTCCTTTAGCCACAGACGCTTCCGGGGCGCCTACTCCATCACGGATGACGAAACTTTCGGGCCCCGGCGGGGTTGACACTAGTGTGAGCACAGCCGCACTCGATCGGGGCATGCTGATGGCTGCGACGACGCCGCAGTCGTTCTCAGGTGCTGTTGTTGGCGGAGAGTCGCCATCCGATGCCGAAATCATGCTGCGCGCCAAGGCGGGAGACCAGTCGGCGTTTGAATATCTGGTGCAGAAGTACCGGCGTCCGATGGTGAGTTTCATGTACCGGATGGCGAGGAATGCGGCAGCGGCTGAGGATCTGGCGCAGGAAGTTTTCCTCCGCGTGTATCGCTCGCGAGCAAGTTATGAGGCCAGCGCTAAATTCACGACCTGGCTGTATCGCATCGCGACGAATCTGGCGGTCAACCACGCGCGCGACACGCGACATGAACGGCCCGAGGTTCAGGTCAGCCTGGATGAGCCGGACGAGGAGAGTGGCACGACGCTCGAATTGCCTGACGGACATCTAACGGCGGAGCAGGCGATGGTACGGCGGGAGCGGATGATGGCGATCCGCAGCAAGGTAGAAGCGCTGCCCGAGCAGCAGAGGCTGGCGGTGGTCATGCACAAGTACCAGCAGATGGATTACAAGCAAATCGCCGAAGTTCTAAAGAAGAGTGAATCCGCGACGAAGTCGTTGCTCTTCCGGGCCTATGAGACTTTGCGGGAACAGTTAAAAGAATTCGTATAGCGAGACTGATTGTTTTGATAAGCGAAGAGACAGTGGCGAAGAGAATGAAGGGGAAGCGGTTATGAAATGCGATGAAATTCGTGAACGGATGCCCGATGTGGCGGCTGGGTTCAGTGAGGTCACGGCGGACGAGAGCCAGCATTTGGAGAGTTGTGGAGTTTGTAGAGAAGAGTTGAAGGCGATGCGCTCGACCATGGCGCTGCTCGATGACTGGCAAGTGCCGGAGCCGTCGCCGTACTTCGATGTACGATTGCAGGCTCGTTTGCGGGAAGAGATGGCAAAGCCTCAAGCGGGATGGATGCATTGGTTCCGGCGCCCCGTGCTGGCCGCCGCGCTTACCGTGATGATGGGAGTTGGTGTGGGCCTGTTCGTGACGCAAGGCAAAGGGGTTCACCATCCGGAGGCACCGATAGCGGAAGGCCCGGGAACCGCGGTGAGCGATTTGCAGTCGTTGGAAAAGAATAACGAGATGTATTCGGATTTCGAGTTGCTGGATGACCTGGCTGTGCAGCAGGATGTCGTAGCGAATCCGTAGATTTGTTCGCGCAGACTGGACCAAAACACGAGAACCATGAGGCTGGGAAACCATAAGACGGGATGGCTAGCGATCAGTGTGTTAACGGTCGCCGTCGCCATGCCCGTTCCGTCTTTGGCCTCTCGAGTTGCGTTCCGCTGGCAGCAGCATCATGCAGCCCCGGCGCCGCCACCCCAACATCCACAGGCTCCTCGGGCACAGTTGACGCGCCCGCCACAGGGGATGCGTCCGCAACCGGCGGGCCATGCGGGAGACTGGCTGCGGCGCTACAAAGATATGCCTCCGGCAGAGCAGGAACGCGAACTGCAGAACGATCCCGCATTTCGTCGCCTGCCACCGGCACAACAGCAGCAACTGCGGCAGCGGCTGCAGCATTTCTCAAACCTGCCGCCGCAACGGCAGTTGCAGATGCTGAACCGCATGGAGACATGGGAGCACCTGACTCCCGATCAGAAACAGCAAGCACGTCAGATTTTCAACCAGATGCAGCAGTTACCGCCCGACCGGAAGCGTGCCGTGCGCACCGCCATCCGCGACTTGGCCGCGATGCCGCCACAGCAGCGCGAGCAGATCATCGACTCGGAACGATTTAAAGGCATGTTCTCCGATCAGGAGCGCGACCTGATGCGCGGGGCTACGCGCCTGCCTCTCGCACCGGCAGAAGGCGGAGAAAACGAACCGCCGCAGTAGCGCTGAGTACTCGGTACTCAGTACTCAGTAAAAACCAAGAACAATTTTCCATACTCTGCAACGCAGGGGACCGATGTCCGTTGGAATCGCGCAGCCGGTGATGTTCGACGCGGCGGTTCTCAGATGTTCGACATTTGTAGGACCATCCAACGAAAGGATGCATCGTCGGAGAGTACCGAGTACTAATTCATCAGAGCCAGCATTCTTCGTATGGAGAGCGCCATCTGGCGGATTTCTTCAGCATCGGATGCGTGCGGGGAGATCTTAAGATATTCTTCGAGGTCTTCGGCGGCGAGACGATGTATTCCCATGCTGTAGCGCAGGAGCGCGCGCTGCTTCACATCTTCGGAGGAGCGCGGATAGATGACGAGAATAAGATCGGCGATGCACAGGGCCTTGCGGAAGTTGCGAACGGAAAGATAGACCGTCTTCAGGTTGTTGAGCATGCGCGTCAGGATCTGACGGCGGCTGATGGGATGGAGAAACTCCGGCCGCAGCCGGATTTCACCGGAATAGATCTCGTCGAGGCGGGTCTGGCAGTCCTGGCGGCTGAGAATATCGCCACGGTTGAAACAGTCGATCAATTTCTCCTGGCCATCTTCGAAATACTTCAGAAGAAAGTGCCCTGGCATGCCGACGCCGGATAGCGAGAATCCGACTCGCTTGGCCACTTCCATATAGACAATCGAGAGGGTGATGGGAATTCCCAGGCCTCGCTCGAGCACATCATTCAAGAAGGAATTGCGAGGGTCGTAATAATCTTCGCGGTTGCCGCGGAGATTTACTTCCTCGAACAGCACGCGGTTCAATGCCGCAAGGGCGAGTTGCGGGTGGGGATGCGGCGCCAAGGCAGCCACCCGGCGCGCTAACTGCTCCGTGCGTGCGGCGTAAACCTCGATGTCAACATCGGGATACTCGGTTCGGGCAATGACCAGGGCGGCGCGGATCAGGTCAATCTTGTCGTCTTCCAGGTTGGGCGCGACGAAAACGGAAAACGTACCAATCAGCTCTTCCGAAACCGTGTAGTGCACGCCTCAATGCTAACAAATGCAGACGCGCGTGGAATTAGCCCAGACGTGCCATCGGCTGGCACTTCCGGCTACGAACGCAGCAGGTTACGCGCAATGAAGAACACATTGGCGGGGCGCTCGCCCAGCCGGCGCATGAAATACGGATACCACTCCGTACCGAAGGGTACGTAGACGCGCATACCCCAGCCGTCACGGACGAGTTTCTGTTGTAAGTCGCGGCGGATGCCATAGAGCATCTGAAATTCAAAGGATTCGGGCGCGATCTTTTCGCGGGTGGCAAAAGCTCGCGCTTCGCGGATGATGTTTTCGTCGTGGGTGGCCATGCCGTGATAGATCCCACTCTTCATCAGGATCTTCACCAGCTTGATGTAGTTCGCGTCCACGTCAGCCTTGCTTTCAAAGGCGATGCTGGCGGGTTCCTTGTAGGCTCCCTTGCACAAGCGAATACGAATGCCCTCCGACAGCAGCTTTTCGACATCGCCCTCGGAGCGCTTCAGGTAAGCCTGAATCACTGTGCCGACGCTGTTCTGGTTCCCCGGCATGCGATGCAGTTCGTGCACGAAATCCAGGGTGCGCTGGGTATAGGGGGAGCCTTCCATGTCGACGCGCACGAAGCCCGGAGGATTCATGGAGGCGGCTTTGGCTACGAGTCCAGAGACTATGTCGCGAGCCAGTTGCTCATCGACGTCCAGACCCATGTGGGTGAGTTTCAGACTGATGTTGGCGTTGAGATGGTTGGCCGCGATCGCATCGAGAATGTGTTGGTAGAGCTCCGAGCTGTGGCGGGCCTCGTCGGGATTGGTGACGTTTTCGCCAAGGTTGTCGATGCTGACGCTCATGCCGGCGCGATTTACGGCTTGCGTCACGCGGACGGCGTCTGCAATTTCCGTTCCTGCCACGAAGCGTCCGGAGACGCGGCGGCCGATGGCGGAGCGTTCCGCAAAAGTGCGTAGCGATCGGTTCTCAGAGAGGTTGACGAAGAACGCCCTTAGCATGAAGTACCTGCCAGATGAGAAAGGATAACGTCCGGTTTGATGGAAAGAGGAGTGCCAGCCACGTGTATGAAGACCACAGAAATTTGTATCACAAACCAACGGTTGGAGGGCGTGAGCGGAGGCACAACGTCTCGGATCAGTTTCAAATCTGGAAGGGCAAAATCTTGAATCACGAAGGACACAACGTATCACGAAGGCTCTGATTGCAGGCGTTCCCTTCGTACAGCTTCGCGTCCTTCCTGGCTAAGGCTTCAACTCCCACGTGGCTTTCACCAGGTGTAGTGAGCAGTGTAGGTGATTACCCGTTCGCCGTCGGGCTCAATGGTTACGGGGAACTCGATCGTCTGGCTGTCTTTTTTCTGGAAGTCGTCAGACTTGGAAACGATCTCCCAGTTCTTGGCACGGTAGAGATGCTCGACGACTCGCACTTCTACGGATTCTTTCTTGTGGTTGCGAACTTTGATCTGGAACGTCTCCGTGGCCGAGGTTTTGCCGGGTTCGACGGAGTAATTCGTGCGGTGGCGTTCTCCCGTAAGATCGAAGGCATTGCCGGTGTAGATGCGGATGGTTTCGTCGCGCGGCGTGTGGTCGATGGTGTTTTCGCCTGTGAATTCTACCTGTCCATCATCGTTGCGACGGTAGAAGCGCACGCGGCCTTTCGGAAGCGGCATACCGAGGTGGTTGGCCTGCGAGTTGAGGAATTCGCGCATCACCCAGATTTTAGGATTGGATTCGGTGCCGTAGGAGTGATCGTTGCGAATATTTTCCCAATTCCATCCGTTGTAGCGATTCGCGTCGATTTTGACGCCGTCGTAGATGTAGACCTGCTTCGTAGTTACGCCGCTCGCGTGAATGAATTCCACCTGCTTCGTTTCGCGATCGCGCAGAGTCGTGCTGCGCTCGAGGGTGTAGAGGTGGTACTCATCGAAAGCCTTCTCGGTGACAGGCGGCCCCAAGGGGAGGGGCGGCGCGGCCATCGCAGCCATCTGGCTGAAGTCCCGGCCGGCCATTCCTGGCTGCATTTTGTTCACGTCCCCGGCCATCAACTTGATGCGAGCGTTCTCGAACGTGCGGCCGCTCTGATTGTCCATGGTGACCCAACCGATGACGTCGACGACGTCCCCTTTTTCAGGTGCGACGATGTTGTAATCGGCCTGCCAGCTCATGCCACCGGTTACATAGGAAAGTTCTCCAGTAAATTTCCCCGCCTTGTCGCTGGCGAGAAGCCATTCGAGGCGAGGCTTGAGGATGCTGTCGTCGGTCAGGCTGGGGAAGATCGGGGTTCCCGGAAGACTGAATCGGAGTTGCCCGCCGACCTCGATGATCGGCTGCCCCGAGACTCCCGCGATCTGGGCCTGGTAGTAGTTCTGGCCGTAGCGGTTCATCGCGAAATCGCTATGGGGCGTGTATCCGCTGCGGATGACCTTGCCCTTGATGATCTGCATCCCCGGCCCGGTCCCAACTTCGAAGTCGATCGTCTTGCCCTCGTAGAGTGAAAGCAGCAACGATTCCGAAATCGGGTCGGCGCGGTAGTTCTGCTCGAGCACGTGAAGACTGTGCTTGCCGGAAGGATCGCGCAGGATGACCGAATCCGGTTCGAGATGCATGGTGATGTCGCTGACGTTGACTTGGTTTTCGCCGGACTTCAGATCGAGAGGAAGTTCCTGGCGCACGACGGCAAAATCCTGGTTGTAGATCGTGAGCGACGGTTGGGACGTTTGCTGCGCGCAAAGAATGCCGCAAAGCGCGAACAAGCAGACGAAGCGAGCGTGCATGAATGACCTCCGTGCGACCCGCCCGAGCGCTTTCTACCCGTTTTGACACCGGGCGGAATGCATCTGGCTTTCCAGGCGACTCAGGCTACCAAGGTTGGAACGGCCTGTGGAGTGACTCTTGCGGAGACGTGCTCCACTCTTTGGTAACCATTCCCGTAACTATTGATGGAGGCATACTCGGGCGGGGAGACCCTGAGTTCGACGATTTCGTGGGATTCTTGCGCCGCAGGCTGCCACTTCCAACGCCGGACTGCATTCATTCAGGGTCGAATTTGACTTCAATCGATTCCTTGGTTTCGTGGGCAGCTGGCTCGAACTTCCAATGTTCGACCGCAGTCTGGGCACTCTGGGCAAGCATCGGATGGCCACCCTTGATGTCCACAGACTTCACGGTTCCATTCGGTAGAACGTGAGCTTCGAGCTTCACAACGCCACGAATGTTCATGGAACGCGCCAGGGTTGGGTAAATGGCCGGAGTCTTGATCAGGATCTTCCGGACCGTTTCAGCGGATTCCTGAGCCCGCGACGGCTTAGGAACAAAGGAAAATGTGGCAGCGAGGAGCAAGACCGCGCATGCACCCTGCCGCACCAGGGCTTTCATAGTGCGACGATTTTAGAAGAATTTAGAGGCGACTAAAAATGACGAAGGTAATGGGGGTCGCTTGTCGCGATTTGCAGCGAAGGCTTATTTACCGTGCTCTTCCAGAAATTTCTCGACTTCGATTGCGGCCATGCAACCGGTGCCCGCGGCGGTAATCGCCTGCCGGTAGCGTCGATCCTGCACGTCGCCGCAGGCGTAGACGCCATGCACCTTGGTAAATACATAGTTGTGGGTCTTCAGATAGCCATCGGCGTCGGTATCGAGCTGACCGGCAAACATTTTCGCATTGGGCTCGTGGCCGATACCGAGGAATAGAGCGTTGGTGGGGAAGTCCCACACCTTACCGGTCTTCACGTCGCGCAACTTGAGGCCGGTGACTTCTTTGTGATTGATGTCGTATACATCTTCGACGACCGTGTTCAGCAGGAAGTGAATCTTCTCGTGATGCTGGGCGCGCTCGAGCATGATTTTTGAGGCGCGGAAAGCGTCGCGCCGATGGATTATCGTCACCTTGGTCGCGAACCGCGTCAGGAACAGGGCTTCCTCCATGGCGGAATCGCCACCGCCGACGACGACAATTTCCTTCCCTGAAAAGAAGAATCCATCGCAGGTAGCGCACGAGGAAACGCCATGCCCGATCAGTTGCTGCTCGTGCGGCAGACCGAGCCAGCGCGCCGAGGCGCCACTGGCAATAATCAGCGTCTGGGCGTGGACCTGATGAACTCCCAAGTGCAAAAGAAAAGGCCGTTTGCTCAGATCGGCGCTGGTGAGATGCGTCATGCGGTACTCAGCGCCGAAACGTTCGGCCTGCTTGCGCATGTTCTCGACCAGTTGCGGACCCATGATCCCTTCGGGGAAGCCGGGGAAATTCTCGACGAGCGTGGTCATGGAGAGCTGTCCCCCCGGCTCGTGACCTTCGATGACGAGCGGTTTCAGGTTGGCGCGTGCTGTGTAGAGAGCAGCGGTGTGTCCGGAGCATCCGGACCCGATGATCACAACGTCTCTGGTTTCGCTCATGGAGTATGTAGTTGCAGATTAGATGGCTGACTTCAGATTTTGATGCAACGCCATTGGCCGCGAGAAAAGACTCGCCTTCTGCGCCGGGCTATCTCTGCTCTCCCGTAGGCCTTTTCATCTTAGAGGTTGGCACCGTCTTTGGTTTCGCGGATCCGTTGATCTTCGCCAGTTCCTCTGGCACGGTCGTTTTCACGCCCAACAGTGTGCGGTAGTTCGCGAGCACAAGGGATGCGCTGCGGAATAATGGTTCGTACGCGCTCTGGTCGGGCACCGGGCCTCCTTCGTTCCCCAAACAGCGGGCAAGTGCAACCGAAGCCTTGCCGAAACGTTCCAGTCGAACCCGGCTGGCCGGAGTATTCGCCGCCAGCATCACGTCGGAACTGGTCACTGCCGAAGCGCTGTCTTCCAGCGAAACCTGGATCAGGTCTTTCGGATCGCGCACGTGCAGCACCAACGTTTCGATCATGTTGCTGCCGTCGTTGCTGAAGGAGTATTGCACGCTGGAAAAGGTCGCTTGTACGGAAAACTCCCGCCGGATACGCACGTAGCTGGCGACCGAGGGCTCCCCTGCGACATGGCCCGGCTGTCCCGCCTCTAACATCGCCGGCATATCGGTCAAAGTCGAACGCCCTCGAGACACTTCAAAGTCGGCGCTAAATAGCGGTTGCTTCGGGACGCGCGCCAACGCAGCGGCGATTTCTTTCTGTTCCTCAACCGAAGGCGAGCAGACGTTCAGCATGTTGACCTTCACCTGTGGCTGATTCGCTTGCGGATTGGCGGGCTGCTCCTGCGCGGAAACTGTCAACCCGACGGCCGACGCAAAAAGGCCGGTCAAGAGTGTAAGGACTGGAATTCTGGGAGCTGTTCTGAGCACCCCGGAATTCTAAATGACAAGCACCGGAATCCTAAATGCCAAACTGACGTGGTTCGCGAGAGCCCGCCCGAACGTCGTAAAATTAACCTATGGCGAATCTGACGTTGGTCTATGGGATGAGGCTGTTGCCGTCTGAGGAAGTGGCTGAGGTTGGGCAAGCTCCGGTGAAACTGACGAATGGCCGGGAAGCGCACGTCACCATGCACGTGCTCGAGGGAAGCAAGGAAGAGATCGAAAAACAATTGCGCACCAGCCTGGAAGCGTTCTTCGATCTCTATCCCGAAATCTAGATCCGGGATCCTTCTTTCGTGTGATCAGATTTTGTGACGGAAACTCCCTGCAAGGCTCGTTGGGACGTGAGACTACAAAGGCATTCTTCGCTTCGCTCAGAATGACAGGTCGAATAGAATCAGCACGACAAATCTAAGACAGTAGTAATCAGGCGAACAGCATGCAATGGTCTTATCCAGAACTACGGCAGCGGCTGATGAAAGCCGGACTGTGGCCCGAAGGCCGCATGGCGCGCCTGGCGTGCTATCTGGCCGCTATGGCCGGTCTGCTTTTCGTGCTGCAGAAGCTGCTGGGACTGTTTGCCAAGTCCTGGGGCGAGCATTTGGGAGGTTGGGTAGGATTTCTAGCGTTCCTCGCCGGAGTACTGTTCTTTGTTCTGGCCTTCGGTTGGGCGCGGCGCAGAATCCTGTGGCGCCTGCGCAACCGCTTGATCGTCACCTATGTTTTTATCGGTGTGATTCCGGCAGTGCTGCTGATCGCAATGGCAGGGATCACGCTGTACGGACTCGCGGGACAGTTCGCCGTCTTCGTAGTGACATCTGAAATCCACTCTCAGTTGAGAAGCCTCGAGGCGGCAAATGCCGCGGTCAGCAATGAACTGGCGGCCCGACTGGAGCATGGCGCCGACCCGAGGTCGGAGTCTCTGGTGGGGCTACGGAAACGCGATCCCGCATGGAATCGCCGGCAGGTTTGCGCGTGGTATGCGGGCAAGCCTCTGCCTTTGTGCAGCGATTTTAACGGCAGTTCCCTCACGCCGCCAACTTTCGTGAGTGGAAAATTCCGTGACATGGTCAGGGACCGGGATGCACTCCATTTGCGCGTCTGCTCCTCGATCTCCGTGGGCTCGGGCCGGCTAACTGTCGTAACGAGCGAGCCGTTCGATAAGGAACTAGTCGGCAATATAGCCGCGGATCTCGGGGAAATCACTCTCTACGATTCTGGAGTCAGGACCGGTGACGCAACGAAGCGAACCGACGGCCCTGGAACCTCCGGCCCTCGCTCGGGTGTAGTGCAATCTGCCGCGGTCGAGGGGAACAAAGCTGGAACAGTTGCCAGTTCGGGCACGCAAAGTAGCACGATGAAATATGACCAGGCAGAACTGCACCCCGTTTTCAGCGTGGGAGCATTGCCCGGAGCAACAAATACATTCGATCGTGAGGTCACCTTCGGCACGCCTCTCCTCGCGGTGGACTGGAAGACAGGGGAGCAGACCGGAGGCGCCGGGTTGCAGGTAAACACGCGCCCGGCGATTTTGTACGGCCATCTGTTTGCAGCGCTAGGCAGGTTTGTTCAGGGGGTCGCGTACATCTTGCTGGCGGTGGGGATTTTCTTCGCCATCATCGAACTCATCGCGCTCATCATTGGTACGCGCATGACTCGCACGGTGACGGCCGCTGTGGCACAGCTTCACGAAGCCACCAAGCACGTGGACCGCGGCGACTTCAGCCACCGGATTCCCGTGAAATCGAGCGACCAGCTGGCCGACCTCGCACTGTCGTTTAACTCAATGACCGCCTCCATCGAGAAGCTGATTCTGGAACAGAAGGAAAAGCAGCGTTTGGAAAACGAGCTTGCCATCGCCCAGGAAGTACAGGCGCAACTTTTTCCGCGCCAGGTTTCGGAACTGGAGTCGCTCGAGGTTCACGGATTTTGCCGTCCTGCGCGCACCGTCAGCGGAGACTACTACGATTTTCTGACGGCCAGTTCGCACAAGCTCATTCTGGCGGTCGGCGACATTAGCGGTAAAGGAATTTCCGCCGCGCTGTTGATGGCCACCATCCACTCGGCGGTTCGGGCTTACAGCGTGGAGAGCCTCCCTCAGATGCGCGAACCGGTGGCCGTTGGCGCCCTGGCAGGAGCGGGTCGAGTGATGGCAACGTGGCCGGAGGGTATTGAGGTTTCTCCCGGAGCCTTACTCGGGTTGCTCAACCATCAGCTGTACGAGAGCACTCCGCCGGAGAAGTACGCCACACTCTTCCTCGGAATCTATGACGGACGGTCGCACCATCTGACCTACAGCAACGGCGGGCACCTGCCACCGATTCTGATCAGGAAGGACGGCGCTATCCGCAGGCTCGAGGCCGGAGGCACCGTGGTTGGCCTCTTCGACAATATGACCTATGCCGAGGGCGCGGTCGAGATGCAGCCGGGCGAGATCTTTCTGGCATACAGCGACGGCGTGACCGAACCGGAGAATGACTTCGGAGAATTTGGAGAGCAGCGGCTCATCGACCTTGTCCGCGACAACCGCGATCTGCCTCTGCCGCAGATCAGCCAGATCGTCACCATGGCCGTGGAAACCTGGATCGGCGATAACGAACAGCCGGACGACGTCACGCTCGTACTGGCCCGCGCGCGATAAGCCGTAGCGCCGGTGTCTCGCCGGCTGTCCTGCGGGCGTCCCCGCCCGCAACGGTCCGAAGCACGACAGTCCCTGAAAGCTTCTCCGCCCGCTCTCCCCTCAGATCTTCTGGCGTTTCCATCTCCCTTGCTTGAACAGAATCGCGCTCGCACCGGCGATCGCGCCCTCTGCAACCACAATCGCCCAGAACGCCCCCTTCGATCGCATCTGCAGATGAATCGCCAGCCAGTAGGCCAAGGGAATTTCCAGAAGCCAGAAGCCAAAGAAATTCACGATGGTCGGAGTTATCGTATCGCCCGCGCCATTGAACGCCTGCAACATGACCATGCCATAGGCGTATCCGATATTGCCGCAGCTCACAATGCGCAAGCAGGAAGCCGCCAGCGGCACAACCGCTGGATCATTGGTGAACAGACGAACTACGGGCTCCGCGAACAGAACAAAAAGGACTCCGACTGTTCCGAGGAAAATCATGTTGTAGAAGCCCGTCCGCCAGACCGCAGTTTCAGCGCGCTCCGGCTTACCTGCACCCAGGTTCTGCCCAACCAGCGTGGCGGCGGCGTTGCTCAATCCCCACGACGGCAAGATCACAAAGATGACAATGCGAATCGCGATCGTATACCCCGCCAGAGCAGCAGCACCGAAGATGCTCACAATGCGCACCAATCCGATCCAGCTGGTGTGCGCAATGGCAAACTGCAAGATGCCCGTCAACGACACGCGGACGAGCCGCCACAGCACGTCGACCCGCAGGCGGATCTGCCGCACCAGGATGCGAATGCGTTCCGTCCCTTTCAGCAGGCGGTAGAACTGGTAAATCACGCCAATACTGCGGCCGGTGAATGTGGCCAGCGCGGCGCCCGTGACTCCGAGGCGCGGGAAAGGTCCCCACCCGAAGATCAAACAAGGATCGAGCACCAGGTTGATGATGTTCGATACCCAGAGCAGGCGCATGGCGATAGCCGCATCACCCGCACCGCGGAAGATGGCATTGTTCAGAAACAGCAGCAATACGGCGCAGCTGCCGCCCAGGCAGATTCTGGTGTAGCCGCTGCCCACCGCAACAATCTCGGGCGAAGCACCCATCAGTTGCAGCAGGCGCGGAGCCAGCAAGAAGCATGGCAAACCGATCGCAAGGGAAACGATCAGCCCCAGAGCGATGGCTTGCACCGCGGCAACGGCCGCTCCCTCAGGGTCTTTTTCCCCAATGCGGCGCGCGACCATTGCCGTGGTCGACAAACTGAGGCCCATGCCCACGGCGAAGACGAGGCTGAGCATCGACTCAGTGAGCCCGACCGTGGCTACAGCGTTCGCTCCAAGACGGCCCACCCAGAACACGTCCACCACGGCGAACAGGGACTCGAGCACCATCTCCAGAACCATGGGCACAGCGAGCAGGAGAATCGCCCGGTTTAGACTGCCAGCGGTGTAGTCCTGATGAGACCCGCGAACGGCCTCGACCAGCGACGACCATAATGAGCGCTGCGACAGGGTAGCGGTAGATGTCGCTTCCATAAGAAACTGCTTTCTGCGTCCAAGTCCGTAACATACACGGACGCAACGCACCGGGAACATCAACGAAAATCGATCAGGGAGCCCACGCAAGGCGGGCCGAACAGGGATGGCGAGTTAACGAGGGTTGAACATGGCGTTCCTCAACGTGGAGCGGAATCTGCAGAACGGGTCTGCGACAACGCCGAATGAAGGGGATTTTACCGCAAGCCAGGGACTGCTTCAAAAATAAAAATCGGCGGATGATCGGAGGCCCATCCGCCGGCTAGTCAGGAGGTATGAATGATGTTCGTTGCAAGGCCATCGTAGCGCCGTCACGGCGAAGAGCCGAGATAACGAAGGTACTTTGGCAGGCTTATCTCAGTGCCTGAAAATCTATATTGGAACCAATCCCAATATGGAAGTGCAAACATCCTATTGGAATCGCATCTACGGTTTCTTCGGGAACTCGAACACTCGGGCCGAGATCGATCCATTTTTGAGCATTCCGCCGACGATCAACGGCCCAAGCGGGGTGGGCACGATCCCTCGGCCGTCGGTGCGAACATCCGATGTATCCTCCGCGATCGTCTCCCACTTCGCACCGCGCACTTCAAACTCAAACGTCACGGGAGAGATTTCCATGATTTTGCCTTCGGCGTCCAGACCCTTATAGTTATGCGGTGCCGTGGCCCCGCCGGAGAACAGAATCTTGTGATCCTTCTCGCCGCCCGCCACGATTCCGAATCGGCCCGGCCCGGGATGTGGTGTTAACTTGCTCCACTCGATCTTGGTGGGATCTTTGCGGTCGATCTTGCCCATCCAGCACTCGTCCGACACAACATACGGACCACTGCCTGCCGGATTTTTTCTGGCGCCATCGACGAACACGATCACATCGTCGGACAAGCCTCCGGCGTGCCCGAACACGGGCGTGCCCGGGAACGGCGTTGCCTGACTCCATGTATTCTTCTCGGCGTCGTAGACCTGCACGATGTTTACCGGACCGTCTTTGGATTTGCCGCCGACAAGGTAGATGTAGCGATCGTGATTCACGCCAATCACAGCGCTGTCGATCGGAACCGGGATGTCCTCGCCTCGGTACCAGCGACTGTTTTCGGGAACAAAGGCATTTACGTCGGCGACCGTCATTTCAACACCCTGGCCATCGACGACGTATCCGCCGAAAACAAATACTTGCCCGTGCGCGCCAATGGCCGATGCACCCAGACGTCCGGCAACACCCGGCACCGGACGGCCCTCGCCCCACTTCCCTGACTTGAAATGCAAGACATACATCTTGTTGGTGATGTCGTCCCACGTCTTCTTGGAGCCGACACCCATGAGCGAGTACACCTCCAGCCCACCCCTGAGCGCCGCAACCGCATTGTTGGCGATCGGCACAGGCATGGGAGGAAACTTGGGTTTGTCAGCCGCGAACAGGAAAACAGCGCACAGCGCCGGGAGCAAGAACACGACCAGTTTTTTCATTGGTGAAATATTACGTCCTGGTGCGGCCGTCGGCAAAGGCGGGCTATTTTTCTAGAACCACGTCTTGCGCCGGTATTCGCGGTATGCATCTCCAAACGCCGCTTCCAGCACCTGCGCCTCTTTGCGGGCGCGAATGGTCTGACCCACGATTGCTGCAACCAGGACGAGCCATCCTTCCGGCCGCTGTAGAACAAGGATCATCCCCGTAATCGTCACCATGCCGAAGACGTAAATCGGATTACGAATTTTGGAATAAAGGCCGCTGGTGACAAGCCGGTGAGCTTCCGCCTTTACGGAAAACGATTTGCCCAGTTGATAACGCGCGACCGCGATAAGACTCAGGCCCACCATGACAAGCGCAGTCCCGATGTAGCGCTGCGTATTCCATGGATTGGACCAAGTAAAAAGAAACCAGCATACCGCGAAGACCGCTGCAATCTGGATCCCGGTGATGATGTAGATACGCCGTGCCTCCATGCTGCTCCCGTCAACGCCGATTACTTGACCAGCCCCTGGCGCACGCCGTGAATAAAATCTGTATAGGCAGGAGTCTGCCCGTTGGCACGCATGTGACTGGCGATCTGGCCGCGATGATAGGCCGAGTGCAGGACGACATGCGCCAGCACGTCAACAATCGTGCTCGTCCACTGCTCACCTTTGCTGTTCTTGTAAGAGATCGACTGGGAGACGTCACCTGCCGTGATCAGATCGAGAAATTGTAGCCACAGCCCGCCCAGTTCCGCCGCTTCGGTCTCGCATTGAGCCAGGTTGGGCTCGGGCCATACCGGCACGCTCTGCGGCTGTTGTTTCAGCCGCTCGAGCCAGACGCGCTCGGCCGCGAGGATATGCGACATAAGCTGCAAAGATCGCTGGTTCTCTCCGCCTGCGGCCCTGATCGCGGTCAACACTTCCCGGTTCGCCCATTCGTCGTAGGAAAACTGGCGGCGGAGATAGTCAGCAACGTTCACGAAATGGCCCTCCCGTCGCATGGCCTGCGACTCCACCAATGTAATCCCCGGCACGGTCGCTGGCAAAGTTGTAACGCTCCTTTCATATTCCAGGTTTATGCTTGGTGGGTTGGGCTGCGATTTGGGTGCCGCTCACGCACGTTCCTCTGATGCCACGAAAAGCGCCAGCGTCTCGAACCACGGCAATCGAGAGAGTTGAAGTCAGCGGGTCGTCGCGCTCGGCAAACGCGCCGCCCCAGGCAAAGGCCAGTGGACCAGATGACTTGGCGCGGCTGTCGCTGAAGGCTTGCCTGATCGCACGGGATGCCGCGTTCAACGTTCGCGACTTGCTGACAAATTCTTCGCGCATGGCGTTTCTCGCGATCAAGGATTGCGAAAAGGAACTTGACCTGATTGAGAGGCAGATCGACGAGCGGCTGCCTGCGGCCATTACCCGAGTGAATGAAGCCCGGGCTCGACAGTTGCTTTCTGCGTTGAAGTCCACGACCGACCTGGAGCGTATCGGCGATCTGGTTATGAGCGTGGCGATGCGGGTGCAATCCCGGACTTCAAAGATGTCCGCATCCGATATTCGTCAACTGGTGGAAATGTCGGCGGTGCTGCGCGATATGCTCGATCTGGTGCATCAAGGGTTTTCTACGCTCGATCTCGAGTGTGCCCGCAAGGTCCTGCAGATGGATAAGGAGATCGATCGCGTCTGTCATGGCCTGTTCCAGAAGCATCTGGCGGAAACCGTCGCGCAGGGCGATACGACAGGTTTCGATGTACTCCTGATGGCGCAGGCTTTAGAGCGCGCCGGAGACCATACCACGAACTTGGCAGAGGATCTTTACAGTCTGATCGAAGGCCGCAGCCTGCGGCATGTACCGAAGAAGAAGGCAGCGAATTAGCGGTATTCAGTATGAGTACTCGGAACTCGAAAAGGGCAACGCCTGCCATCCCTCGTTGCCAACGTGACCTTCCGTCCCGGACCGTCTGCGGCAAGACCGGCTGCCGGAGTTCCGGAGCTGACTGAGTACTGCGTACTGGGTATCGAGTGCTGTTCTTTACAAATTCATCGTTCGTTAACCTGCTGGAAACATTCGCGCAACATTTGCCCAATAGAGTCTTGAATGAGTGCCCTCCCCTCGGGAAGTCTTTGGGACTTCGTGGGCCCAGAAGTGAAGAATGCAGCAGCCTGCCGAATTCCAGGAACGGACCGCGACCACCGGAAGCGCCAGCACACTTCGTCCGGTGATTTTTATCGTCGAGGACGATGAAGACATTGCGCGACTCATCTCCCACAACCTACAAGCCGCCGGGTTCGAAGTGCAGAGCTTTGTGAGTGGGGCATCCGTGCTCAGCGAAGCGGTGCGGGAAATGCCTGCATTGTTTTTGCTGGATGTGATGTTGCCGGGAACGGACGGCTTCGAACTCTGCCGCCACATCCGCCAAACACCAGCCCTTTCGGCGATTCCCGTCATTTTTCTGACCGCAAAGACCGCGGAGTCCGATCGCGTTAAGGGGTTGGAACTGGGTGGCGATGATTACATCACCAAGCCGTTCAGCCCGCGCGAACTGGTGGCGCGTATCCGCAGCGTTTTGCGCGGATTGGGTCAGGTGCCCGCCGCTGGAGAAGTGCTGCGCTTGGGAGATTTGGAAATTGACGTTTCTTCGATGACCGTGCAGGTGCAGGGACGCAATGTTCTTACCACCGTGCGTGAATTCCGCCTGCTGGAGTATCTTGCGACCCATCGTGGCCGCGTTCTGACTCGCGATCAACTGCTCGACGCGGTGTGGAAAGAGACTCCATTCGTCACCCCGCGATCCATCGACGTCTACATACGCCGGCTCCGCGAAAAGATTGAACTCGACCCGCGCCATCCTCAATATCTGAAGACCTTGCGAGGCATTGGCTACCGCTTCGAAGTGCCTCGATAAACTGACCGCAAGCTGGCCACGGATCGACGCTGATTCCCACGGATCAAACATCAAGCTCTGGGCTCATCCGTGAACATCCCCACAATCCGTGGCCAAAGATTCTTGAGGGCATTCCGCGGACGCCCGACAAACCTGGCCCCTTCCTCTTTTCATCGCACGTTCCGGCCGCGTCGTTTATTCTGTCTTGCATCCTCTTTGAATGGCCTCCAACAAGCCCAAGCCGCTCTGGAAAGCCGACGACCAACATGCCCGCCTGTCCGAAGTAATTGCGCATTCGGACGAACCCGCGAAAGATAACCCGTTGCGCCGCGACGTTCGCTCGCTGGGCGCCATCCTCGGACAAGTGCTGGTCGAGCAGTCCGGCCAGGAATTATTCGAATCCGTGGAAGAGTTGCGTAAACTGCTGATCGAGCATCGGGAAACGGTTCGCCGCAGTCCACAGCTGTCTTCGTCGGAACTCATGCTGAAAGCGCAAGAGATTGTCTCCCGCATGGATGTGACTCGCGCCTATCAGGTCACGAAGGCTTTCGCCACATATTTTGAGCTGACGAATCTCGCCGAAACCAACCATCGCCGGCGGCGCCGACGAGCGGGCAAACTAGATCGCGAACATCCTCCGCTGCCAGGTTCGTTTCACGGAACGCTCATCCGCATGAAACAAATTGGAATTTCGGCAGAAGATGCCGTTGCCGCGCTCGGTCGGATTGCGATTACGCCTGTTTTCACAGCACATCCCACCGAGGTTGCTCGGCAAACGGTTCTGCTCAAGCGCCGCCGCATTGCGCAACAGTTGGAACGTCTCGACCGTCTTCCGCTGACCGCGGAAGAAGCGGAAGACTGCGAGAACAATATCCGCGCGGAAGTGACTTCGCTCTGGCAAACGGACGAAGTCCGCATGGCGAAGCCGACCGTAGATGACGAAATCCGCATGGGCTTGCGATACTTTCGGCTCTCACTGTTCGACGCGCTCCACAAGGTCTATGCCGAGATCGTCGAGTCTTTCCGCGACGTCTATGGTCTTGATCTTGACGCAAACACTTTGCCTACGCTCGTACGTTTCGGCTCGTGGATCGGCGGAGATCGCGACGGGAATCCGCTGGTCAAACCGGATTGCATCCGTGACGCGCTGGAGATGGCTCGCAGCTTGATCCTGCGTGAGTACCTCTACGCGATTGAGACGCTCAGCGATCACCTCAGTTCTTCGCTCCGGCAAACGGGAGTTTCCGAGGAATTGCTTTCCCGCTTGAAGTACTACGAACGCACGATTGCCGGCGTTCGCCTGGCCTGGGGGCCGCACAACACAAAAGAGAGTTATCGCCGCTTCCTCTCTTATATGTTTCACAAGCTGCAGCAAAGCCGCGACGCCGTCGATGCACCCGCAGCTTACCGAAATGCCGAGGAGTTTGAGAACGACTTGCTGCTGCTGCAAAGCAGTTTGATGTCAAACCGCGGAGAACGCTTGGCGAGGACCTATGTCAGTTCCCTGGTGCGGAAGGTGCGAACGTTTGGCTTTCATCTTCACACCCTCGATATCCGCCAGCATGCACGCGTGCATGCGCATGCAGTCAAGGAACTGGGACCGGCACTCGGAGGAGAAGCTCGTTCTCCCGAGACTCGCGAACTGCTTGATACTTTCCGCGCGATTGCACAGCTGAAGCGGATTTATCCCGCGCGCTCGATTCGCAACTACATCATCAGCGGTGCGGAATCAGAGAATGACGTGCTGGCTGTGCTCCGGCTTGCGAGAGTGGCTGAGGTGCAAGTCGCGGCATCCGCCGATGACCCCGGCCTCATGCCAGTCCCGTTGTTCGAGTCGATCGAATCGCTGCGCGCGGCGGGCGCGATCATGCGCCGGCTCTGGAGCGATCCGGAATATCATCCGTTGCTCGATTCCTGGGGACGCTGGCAGGAAGTCATGCTCGGCTATTCCGACTCCAATAAAGATGGCGGCATGCTCACCAGCACGTGGGAACTCTATAAAGCACATCGCGAGCTACATCAAGCCGCGAAGGAACATGGCGTGAAGTTGCGCCTTTTCCATGGCCGCGGTGGAACCGTGGGACGCGGTGGCGGCCCGACTCATGCTGCAATTCTCGCGCAGCCTACGGGATGCTTCTCCGGACACATTCGCATCACCGAGCAGGGCGAAGTTCTCAACTGGAAATATGCCGACCCCGTCCTCGCTGAGTGGAATCTGGAATTAATGATCGCGGCGAGCCTGGAAACGCTGACGCGGCAGGAAGAGCGACATCCTCCCGCGTGGGAGGAAGCGATCGAAGAAATTTCGCAGAAGGCGTACCGCATCTACCGCCAGGAAATTGCCGACAATCCTGACGTTCTGGAATATTTCGAGCAGGCGACTCCGGTCAACGAGCTGGACACGGCACGCATCGGATCGCGCCCGTCGCGCCGCGCCAAAGGACGTCGTCTTGAGGATCTGCGGGCCATCCCCTGGGTCTTCGGTTGGATGCAGAGCCGCCACGCCGTCCCCGCGTGGTTTGGCGTCGGCCACGCGCTCGAGCACTTCGCCAAGAGCGGGCCCGGGCACGAGCAACTTCTGCGGCAAATCGCCCGCGGCTTTCCGGTGTTCTCGGAACTGCTCCGCAACGTGGAACTGGGCATGGCAAAAGCCGATCTCGGCATTGCACGAGACTATTCTGGCTTGGTGAAGAACGCAGGCCTTCGGGAGCGCGTGTTCTCAATGTTGGAGAAAGAATTCGTGCGCTCTCGCCGCATGATTCTCCGTGTTACGGGCCAGCGCGAACTGCTGGGACGCAATCGTGTACTGGCGCGCTCGATCCGCCTGCGCAACCCTTATGTCGATCCGATGAGCCTGATTCAGGTGGAACTGTTGCGACGCAAGCAACAGCGACCGCACGACGCGGACCTGGAATATCCCATGGGCGCAACGATCAACGGCATCGCCGCCGGCTTGCACAATACCGGCTAGGAACGCCTGGCTCGAACCACCACAGAGAGGCGCGGCTTGTGGGGCAGACGCGCTACGCTTTCGAACTTTCCTTCGCAGGATCTGGAACAGCAGGGCTCGAGACCTTCTTCTTTGGGGGTTGCTTGGCCGCTTCAGCCCGCTTCCGCTCCTGATAGCGGCGGTCGTGAAATTGTTGGTCGGATGCTTGTTTCTTCATGCTCCCATCATTTCACAGATCTCGAGCCCCACGTTGCTGCTCATTTGGCGACCGCCGTCATCAGTTGTCCAATCGATAGCCTGCCCTGAGCGCAGTCGAAGGGGCGAAGCCGAGCGCCACAGAAATTCACCGGTTGATATCCTCCTTCGCCTGCAACCGCTTCACATAGCCTTCCAAGGCAGTCTTGTTGGCGTCTGGCGCTCCAGTCATAGAAAGCTTCACTTCCTTCACCGCATTGTCGAAGTCTCCCTGCGCGCTATACACGCGGGCCATTCCCAGATGCGTCGTCCAGAAGTCAGGAAACTTCTTTGCGGTGGAACGGAAGACGACGATCGCTTCATCCTGTTTCTTTTCTCCCTGCAAGCCCCGGGCATATACATAGAGTTGCAGAGCATTCGCCATGGCGAGCGCCTTGTCGCGTGCGACGTCGGCATCCTGCTTGCGTCCCATCGCCTCCAGAATCTTCGACTTGTTCATCACATTGTCGTAGCGCTCTTCCGCCTGGATCGACTGATCTTCATCCTTCAGTGCTTCGTCGAGGTTGATCTTGTTCGCCAGGAAATAGCCGGCAGCATCATCCCAGCCTTCCCAGTAATACTGGTTGAGCCCGTGTAGTTGCCGGTGAATGCTGGCCGTAACCAGTTCGTTGACGTTGACCTGCACTTTGAACGGCACCGCAACCTTATCCCACCGCATCGTCACCACAGTCGAGTCGGGCTTTACCTCGTCAAAATCGTAAGCCAGCGCATCGTGAGCCTCAGCCGCTTGAGGCTTCACGGTAACACGCAGCGCGTCGTCCTCTTGCTTGTAGGTGAAACTTCCCCAATCCTTCGAATCTTTGGAGAAGATCACGGTCCACTGGCTCTCGCCCGGAATCATGTGCAAGCCGTAGGTCCCTTTGTCGAGCGGCTGGCCCTCGATGGTCACGGGATCAGTAAACGTGATGGTCGTATTTTCATTTGCTCCAGCACGCCATACCTGGCCGTAAGGAACGACCTTGCCCCAAATCTGGCGGCCGTTGGCGAGCGGTCGATGGTAGTTCACAGTGATGTCAGTAATGCCGATGCGCTGCGTCACCTGCGCGTGCTGGCTCTGCCGCGGCAGATCGAGCATTAGGGTTTCGCCAGTGGCAGTCTGGGCGTGACTAAGATTTGCTACAAACAAAACACTGGAGAACAAAGCGAGCAGACGAACTCTGTGCATGGAATGCTCCTTATGTGAGGCTGAGTCGGGCAGCCGATTGAGCCTAACCTGATTGGCAGAACAGGGATTGAACACACCGCGTGTACTCCGTGGAACGCTCCCTTAGACGCATGACGGTTGTTGAAGTAAGCGATCCTTGGGCAACCATACGAAAATGAAGGACGACCATCTTGTATTCCATGACAAGACTTCATTTGGGTGGATGGGGATTTGACCCTAAACAATTTGCGAGAAAACACTCCCTTGACAAGCGCCCTGGCAAAGCGCACAATTTCACAAGGCGAATAAAAAGCGAAAGCCTCCGCGGCTCCAATCTAAACATCAGCCCCGGCGTTCCCTGAAATCTTCCGAGGAATCTTATGTCTTCCCTAGTGGTTTCCACTTCGGCGGCCCTGGGCCGCCCTTTTGTCTTTGATTCTGAAGCAGATCCGGAGGTGCGCTCGTCCGACTCCCAGGATTCCGCCATCGCCCGGATTTATCAATCCACAGTCAAAAATCGGCAATCCAAAATTCCCCCGGCAAGCATCACCCCAGCCTCGCGGCTCGATATTCGCCCAACGCCAGAGATGGTCTCAAGCGGCATCCCCGCCATCGATGCCTTGACCGGCGGACTACCGCGCGGGTGCCTGACAGAAATCTACGGCCCCGCCTCTTCGGGACGCACCACCCTGCTGCTGGCCGCTCTGGCCGCGGCGAGCCGGCGCGGAGAATTTTGCACGGTGGTCGATGCCAGTGACGCACTCGATCCTCAATCCGCTGCAGATGCCGGCGTGGAACTGGATCGATTGCTGTGGGTGCGGTGCAACGACGATCCGCCCAAATCCCGGGCCGAAAAGGGCGCTCCCTCCCAAGCCGCTTTCGCCTTCGACCGGACCACGCGAGAATCTCAGCGCCGGCTGGAACAAGTCCTACGCGCCACCGATCTCCTGCTCGAAAGCGGAGGCTTCGGCCTGATCGTTCTCGATCTCAGCGACATTCCTCCACAGGCAGCACGCCGGATCCCCTTGACCACATGGTTCCGCTTCCGCCGCGCTGTAGAAAACAAACCCACAATCCTGCTTGCCTTTGAGCAGCAGCCCATCGCCGGAAGTTGCTCTTCTCTGCTGCTGCAACTTGAAGTACTCGGTACTCAGTACTCGGTACTCAGCTCAAACGGAAGTCTTATTGAGCAAGCTGTTGATGCTGAACGTGGCACTACTCAGGATGGTCAGCCTGCGCACGCGCGACTTCTCACTGGACTCAAAATCAATGCGGAATTAATCCGCTCGCGCTTGGAACGAAAACCGGCACGCTCGATCACATTTGAAACAAAAACCGCATGGGCGGGATGAAACCACTGGTAACAAATGAGTACTGCGTACTGCTTTATGTTCGCCTGCATCTACATTCCGAATTTTCCCGTGGCGGCCGCACTCCGCGCCGAGCCGGAACTGCAGACGCGCGCCGTTGCCATTCTCGAAGGCAAACCTCCGCTCGAAAAAATTATTGCGGTCAATAAAAGGGCTGCCAGTTTAACCATTACGCCGGGCATAACCAAGGCGCAAGCCGAACTATGTCCCGAACTCGCGTTACGTCAGCGTTCTCCACTGCAGGAATCCGCCGCCCACGCCGCTCTGCTCGATTGCGCCCAGTCGTTCTCCCCGTGTGTGGAAGACGCAGCCTGTGATACGGCTCTCCTCGATCTCGCAGGCATGGCATCTCTCTTCGGATCGTTGACAGAAATTTCTCGAGCCATCTATGGGCGCGCCGGCGCCCTCGGACTCGAAGCTAACGTTGCCGTAGCTTCGAATCCCGACGCTGCAGTGCTCGCCGCCCGAGGCTTGTGTGGCGCGGGCACTCCTGCCCGCGTTGGCATCGCCATAATTCCCCCGGGCGAAGAAGCAGCAAGATTGGGTTCCTTACCGGTGGAAGTGCTCTTCGCGGAACGACTCGGAGAAGATCGTCCGGATGGCGACGAGAAGAAAGCTGCCTCACGCCTGCTCGAAACGCTGGACCGCTGGGGCATACGCGACCTGCGTGCGCTGGCCACGCTGCCGGAGGTTTCGCTCAGTGAGCGTCTTGGGCAGGAAGGCCTGCGTCTTCAGCAACTGGCGCGGGGCGCCGCTTCCCGCACGTTAGTTCCCGTCCAAGCGCCGCTGGTCTTTGAAGAGGCGGTCGAACTGGAACACGGCATTGTCCTGCTGGAGCCCCTGGCTTTCCTGTTGAATCGCCTGCTCGAGCAAATCTGCGCCCGGTTGGACTCGCGTGCGCTCGCTACACAAGAGTTACGTCTCACGCTGGAATTGGAAAATCTGACGTCTTCCCATCAACAATCAGCGATCAACCAGCAACAATTTCTTCGTACTCTGCGCTTGCCACTTCCTATGCTCGACTCCAAAGTTTTTCTCAAGTTGCTGCAGCTGGATTTGAATGCTCACCCGCCCGGTGCGCCCATCCTGAAGATCCATCTGGCCGCGGAACCGGTTCGCCCGCGTGCCGCGCAGGGAGGCTTGTTCCTGCCTCCCACGCCCGAGCCGGAAAAACTGGAACTCACGCTCGCCCGCATCGCCGGGATGGTTGGCGAAAATAAAGTTGGCGCGCTGGAGTTGCTCGACACGCATCATCCGGACGGTTTTCGCATGCGCCGGTTTGTGGCTGAGGTTGCGCGCAAAACTCCTCAGAAGAGAAGTCCAGACTCGGCAGCAGCAACCTCTGCTGTCACAGCCCTGCGCCGCTTCCGCCCTCCTTTGTGCGTAAACGTGACTGTAGAAAACGGTCAGCCAGTGCGCCTGATTTGCAAAAAGAAAAAAGAAGTCCAGGGCGACGTGCTCTGGAAAGCCGGCCCCTGGCGTTCCTCCGGAGACTGGTGGGAACGCGAAGGGTGGTCGCGCGACGAGTGGGATCTCGCCCTGCGAAGCGGCGAAGCTGTCTCTTTCTACCGCCTCGTGCATGACCTGCTCGGCGGCGGCTGGTTTGTGGAAGGAACGTATGACTGAAAAAAAGTACTCAGTACTCAGTTAAAGCCTTGCCCTAGCTGAGTACCGAGTACTGGGTACTGAGTACTTGTATATCGAGCTTCACGCACGCTCTGCTTTCAGCTTTCTCGAAGGCGCATCTTTGCCCGAGGAACTGGCCGCGATTTGCGCCAACCTCGGACAGCCCGCCATGGCGCTGCTCGATACCGATGGAGTTTATGGCGCCCCGCGCTTTCACCTGGCCGCAAAAAAAACAAAAATCAAAGCGCACATCGGAGCAGAAGTTTCCTTTTCACCACGGAGGCACGGAGTCGCGGAGAAAATCGATCAGAAATCAAGAATCAACAATCAACAATTGAATTCCTCTCTGCCGGAGCCTGCCCTGAGCGGAGTCGAAGGATGTCTGCGTGGCGAATTTCGTCTCCCCCTCCTCGTCGCCTCCCGCGCCGGCTACCAGAATCTCTGCCGACTGATCACCAAAATGAAGTTGCGCGCCAAGAAAGGCGACGGCTCCGTCTGCGCAGACGAACTCCAAGAGCACGCCCACGGCCTGATCTGCCTCACCGGCGGCGCGGAAGGCCCGCTCGCCGCGGCCTTGCAACAAGGTGGCATCGATGAAGCTCGACGCCAAGTCGATCAACTGCTCGGCATCTTCGGACCCGGCAACGTCTATGTCGAACTGCAACGCCATTTCCAGCGCGAAGAAGAATCCCGCAATCGCGCCGCGATCTCCCTCGCGCGTTCCCTGAATCTTCCTCTACTGGCCACCAACGGCATCTGTTATGCCACCGTCAAAGGTCGACAATTGTGTGACGCCATCACCGCGATTCGCCATCACCAGACGCTCTCTACCGCTGGGCGCTTGCTCTCCCGCAACGCGGAACGTTTTTTGAAATCTCCGCAGGAAATGGTGCAACTCTTCGCCGACCTGCCGGAAGCCATCACAAACACGCTTGAACTTTCCTCGCGCCTGGAATTCACGCTCAACGATCTCGGCTATGAATTCCCTCGCTATCCCGTTCCGGAAGGCGAGACCATGAATTCCTTCCTGCGCGATCGCGCGTGGGAAGGCTTCCACGATCGCTACGGCCGCAAGTCGCGCGACCTGCAAACCCGTGCCCGTCTTCAAATTGAAAAAGAACTGGCGCTCATCGAAAAACTGAAACTGGCTGGATATTTTCTGATCGTCTGGGACCTGATCCGCTACTGCCGCGAACAAAATATTTTGGTCCAGGGACGCGGTTCCGCCGCCAACAGCGCCGTCTGCTACTCGCTCGGCATTACTGCAGTCGACGCCGTCAGCATGGAATTGCTCTTCGAGCGATTTCTTTCCGAAGAACGAGGCGAGTGGCCCGACATCGATCTCGACCTGCCCAGCGGCGACGAGCGCGAAAAAGTCATCCAGTACGTTTACAAGCGTTACGGCGAACGCGGCGCCGCCATGACGGCCAACGTCATCACCTATCGCAACCGCATGGCCGCGCGCGAAATGGGCAAAGCGCTGGGCTTCGATCCGGAAACGCTCAAAAAGATTTCCGCGGCGGTCGCCACCTGGGAATTCCGTGACGAGAACGACGCCCTCGACCGCCGTTTTCGCGATGCCGGGCTCGACCTCAACCATCCCCGCTTGCGCAAATATTACGAACTTTGCATTGCCGTACAAGACATGCCTCGCCATCTCGGCCAGCATTCCGGCGGCATGGTCATCTGCCAGGGACAACTCGACTCCGTCGTACCGCTCGAACCCGCCTCCATGCCCGGCCGCGTCGTCGTGCAGTGGGACAAGGAAGATTGCGCCGACATGGGCATTGTCAAAGTCGATCTGCTCGGCCTCGGCATGATGGCCGTGCTCAAGGATTCCATCGAACTCATTCGCGACCACTATCACGAAGAGGTCGAACTCGCGCATCTTCCGCAAGACGATCCGCAGGTCTACTCCTCCTTACAGGAAGCCGACACCGTAGGATTGTTCCAGGTCGAAAGCCGCGCGCAAATGGCATCTTTGCCACGCCTGCGCCCCATGCGTTTTTATGATGTCGTGGTGCAGGTTGCGATCATCCGCCCTGGACCGATCGTTGGGCAGATGGTAAACCCGTTCATCCTTCGACGACAGGGACGCGAAGACGTAACCTATCCGCATCCCTCGCTCGAACCGGTGCTGAAACGCACGCTGGGCGTTCCGCTCTTCCAGGAACAATTGCTGCGCATCGCCATGATCGCGGCCAACTTCAGCGGAGGCGAGGCCGAAGAGCTACGCCGCGCCATGGGCTTCAAGCGCTCGCAAGCACGCATGCGCGAAATCGAAGCCAGGCTGCGCGCCGGCATGACGCAAAACGGCATCTCGCCAAAAGCGCAGGAGGAAATCATCCTCTCCATCACTTCCTTTGCGCTCTACGGATTTCCCGAATCCCACGCCGCCAGTTTCGCGCTGATCGCCTACGCCAGCGCCTATCTGAAATGTCACTATCTGGCAGCTTTCACCGCTGCCCTGCTCAACAACCAGCCCATGGGATTTTATTCGCCCGCCACCATTGTCAAAGACGCGCAGCGCCACGGATTAAAGCTCCTGCCTGTGGATGTGACGAAGTCAGAATGGAATTGCACGTTGGAGCGAGTACCCAGTACTCAGTACCCAGTACTCAGTGAGTCCGTTAGTTGTTCGTCGTTGGCCCTTCGCCTTGAAGATTTCGAGAACCCAGCCGCGAAGCGGCGACAGAATGCAGCCCACGGCGCAAGCCGTGGGTTAGACGCCAAGAATGATGCAGCCCCGGAGGGGCGAAAGAAAATCGCGCTGCGCATGGGCTTGCGCTACGTCCGCGGTCTGCGTGAAGACGCGGGCCAGGCGCTCGTTCGCGAGCGTGCGAAAAATCCATTCATCTCTATCCACGACCTCACCCGCCGCGTCCCCGAACTCCGCAAAGATGAACTTACTACACTTGCAGAAATCGGAGCGCTGAACGCAATCGGGGATTCACCACGGAGGCACGGAGACACGGAGAACTACAAAATAAAAGGCCCCGGATTCCCAAGAATGCTCACGGATACAATCAACAATCAAAAATCAACAATCAAAAATCACTCCGTACCTCCGTGGCTCCGTGGTGAAAAGAAACTCCACCGCCGCGACGCCCTCTGGCAGGTCGAGCGCGCTGTCCGTGCTTCCGGACCTCTGCTCGAACAACAGCCGGAGCCCGACTCTCCCTCTCCGCTCCAGCCTATGAACCACGAAGAGCGCCTGGTTGCCGACTTCCACGGCACGGGACTTACTGTAGGCCGGCATTCTATGGCTTATCGCCGTGCCTGGCTCAATGCCATGGGAATTCGCCGCGCCAGCGACCTGCGCGACATCCCCAGCGGAAAGCGGTTGCGTATTGGCGGCTGCGTGATCGTTCGCCAGCGCCCCGGAACCGCCAAAGGTTTTGTGTTCTTAAGTCTGGAAGATGAAACCGGCGTGGCCAATGCCATCATCACGCCCGACTTGTTTCATAAGAATCGACTGCTGCTCGCCAGCGAGAAATTCCTCGCCATCGAAGGCATCCTGCAAAATCAGGACAATGTCATCTCCGTCAAAGCCGAACGCGTCCTGCCACTGTTTGTCACCAAAGCTGAAACCGTCTCTCACGACTTCCACTAAACAATTCCCCACAGAGACACAGAGAAATTCTTAGCCACGGATTCTCACCGACTCTCACTGATTTTCAATCAACAATCAAAACTCAAGAATCAACAATTTTTCTCTACGACCTGTGTTCCCTGATGAAACCGCGCTACTACTTCCCTGTGTAGCTGACTCTCCAAATCGAATTCGATCCGTCGTCGCTCACCAGCAACGACCCATCCTGCGCCTCCGTCATCCCCACTGGACGGCCCCATACGTGCCCGTCTGGCAGCACAAAGCCGGTCAGGAAATCTTGATACTCACCGGTGGCATGCCCGGTCTGATGCAACGGCACGCGAATCACTTCATATCCCACGCGCACCGCCTTATTCCACGATCCATGCTCCGAAGCAAAAATATCTCCGCTATATTCCGCAGGAAACTTATCCCCCTGATAGAAGGTGAATTCCAGCGACGCATTATGAGGCTGCAACAGCACATCTGGGACAATCACCTTATCCTTCAACTCAGGATGTTTCCCTGCCTGCCGCGGATCCTGATGCGCTCCGATGTACCACCACGGCCATCCATAGAATCCACCTTCTTCGACGTGCGTAATGTAGTCGGGAACGAGGTTGTCGCCGAGCGCGTCGCGTTCGTTTACCGAACACCACAATTCGCCCGTCTTCGGATTCATGGCAATCCCGCCACCCGCATTGCGAATTCCGTAGGCGTACACCTTGAGCTGGCAATTCTCCGTGTCACACACAAGAATGTCGGCGCGATTTTTCTCTCCCGGATGCGTATCCACATCATCGTCATTCGACGCCGATCCCACGGCCACAAACATCTTTTTGCCATCGGCGGAGAATTCAATCGACCGCGTCCAATGCCCGCCACCCGACGGAAGGCTAGCGATATGCTGCGACCCGCCACTCGCCTTCAGATCTCCCTTGTGATACGGAAAGCGAATCACCTCGTTCGTATTGCCCACATAAATCCACTGCGGATCGGGCCCCGGAGGATAAAACGCGATTCCATATGGCCGCTTCAATCCACTCGCGAAAATCTGCATCTGCTCCGGCTTGCCGTCGCTGGTCACGCCTCGGAACACGCGGATGCGCCCGGCTTCGCTTTCCGCAAGAAAAATATCGCCATTCGGCGCCGTCCTCAGCAGGCGGGGATTCTCGAGTCCCGCCGCAAACAACTCCACCTTGAACCCCGCGGGAGCTACGGGCCACGCGCCCTCTGGCCGCGCCACCAATTCTGCGCCGTTCTGCGCTGAGTCTGTCGCATAGGGTTGCGGAAGGTCCTTCGCCGTAATCTTACGAGTCACTCCCGGCTTCTCGTAACGGAAGTCCGTAAACGGAGCGTGGGGGGCCGGATCCTTGACGATTGCAGCGCTGACTTCCGGCGCTGGTGAGGAGGCCGCGGCCGGAGCAGAACCTGCCTTGCCCGAGGCCATCGCTTCCACAAAGGTCACGATCTGCCATCGACTTTGCTCCGGCAGAAACGCCCACGACGGCATTCCGTTGTCCTTGTCGCCCTTCGTGACAAACCAAAATACTTCTCCCGCCGTCACTCCTTTCAACTTGCCATCGACCAGCGAAGGGACGTTGCCTGTCCCTTGCAGCGTCTTGCCGTGACACGCCACGCAGTTGCGCGTATAGAGAGATTTGCCGGCATCCACGGCGTCCTGCTGGCCCTCGTAGGGATTTTTCTGAGCTTTCGCCGACGCCGGCGCATCGTGAAAGGGAGTGTCGGCCGCTCGCAGCGGCGCGACGGAAAGTACCGACAAGAAAAGAGTCAAAGCGATCCTGCTGCCAGCCAGGTGCATAGGTATCCTCACGGTTGTACTTTGCATTTTTTAGATTAGCTCCCAAGCTTAAAGGATGCGACCCAATTGCGACCCAATCTCGTCCCCTGAGCCTGCTTGAACCACGGGACTCAGCCGCCAACACCCGGACCCGCACAGCATGGTTGCCGAAACGAAAACAGCGTGGCCCAAATCAGAACTGCTACCAGGGGGAACCACCCCATGAGGAATCAAGTTTCACGGGGTCGAGTCGCCCTCCAGAAACGTCGCGTCCTCACTGTGAACCCCCATTTGCGACATTTGCTTTACAAATATAAAGTGTGACAGGGACGGAGAAGAAAGCCTCGATGAAATTTCTTGCATACTCCCTGCAAATGCAACGCAAGGATCGGCGGCGTCCATGATTCCTCATTTGCAACCTACAGAAGAGTGAACAACGTACCGCGATTCCTTTCCGTTTCCTTTCAAAACCCCACTGCTATCGGCAAAATCAGCGATAGAGACGAAAGTGCCATGCCATGGCACGAAGGTGCCATTGGGTAGCACGAATGGGCTAGCGTGCCATTTTCTTTTAACCTTGCGAGACTCTCGTCCAGTGATATATTGACTCCCCTGTGGGTTGTACCAACAACGCAATATCCCAAGGTTTCTAGCAGTCTCCCCCCCCGGGAATAGCAAAATCGTCTGGAGGTTCCGATGCACCGTAAGCTGACCCTTGCCCTCGTACTTTTGTCCACATTCACATTCGCGCAGAATTCGCCGACTGGGACCGTGAATGTCCTTACTCGCCAAAATGACAACCAGCATACGGGTCAGAATTTGCAGGAAACCATCCTGACCCCGACGAACGTGAACTCCGGTTCGTTCGGCAAAGTCTTCAGTTATCCGGTCGACGGCCAGATCTATGCATCACCGCTCTACGTCCAGAACCTCACGATGGCGACGGGCGGGGTCCACAACGTCGTATTTGTGGCCACAGAATACGACAGCATCTACGCGTTCGACGCGGACAGCGCCACATTAAATCCCAAGCCGCTCTGGCATACAAACTTTTTGAGCCCGCCAAGCGTGGCTCCAGTACCCTGCTCGCAAGGATCGGGTATTTGTCAGTTGTTCCCGCTTGTCGGAATCACTTCGACCCCGGTGATCAACCTCGCGACGAACACCATTTACGCGGTGGTTCGCACGCAGGAAACTTCCGGCACCACGGTCAACTGGGTGGTGCGCGTGCACGCTCTTGACATCACCAGCGGTGCGGAAAAGCCGGGCAGCCCGGCTGTGATTTGCTCGCAAACCGGAAACACCGGGTGCTCCCTCAATGGAAGCGCCGCCACCTTCGGACCGCATCACCAGCAGAGCCGTCCTGGCCTGTTGCTCGTCCCCGAAGCTGGATTTCCGAACGGAGTACTGTTCATCGGCTTCGCTGGCGACTCCGGTTGGGTCCTCGCTTACGATCCGACAAGTCTGAAGTTGTTGGCCGCATTCTTCACGGACGACGAAAAGTCACACACTTCCGGCAAGGTTCCCGGAATCCCAGGCGAAGGGCACGCTGGAGTTTGGGGCGCCGGCGCGGCAGTCGTCGCGGATACGACCGGAAATATTTATGCGGTCACCGGCGACGGCTATTGGGACGGCTCGGTCAACTGGGGCGACAGCCTCGTAAAACTTTCTCTGACCTACAATTCAGCGACTGGCACTTACACGCTCCCTGTTGTCGACTACTTCACGACGAGCGATCAGGCCTGCCGTTACGCGCACGGGCTGGATTACGGATCAGCGGGACCGCTGCTTCTGCCTCCGCAGAGCGGATCTGTAACGAACATGATCTTTACCACCGGGAAACAGGTCGGCACGTGTGAGACGACGTTCGCTGGCTACGTCCTGAACCGCGATAATCTGGGGCATACGGGCGGTCAGATCTCGCAAATGGCTCTTCCCAACGGCGGCGGCGAACAGTCGCCTGCTTACTGGTCGAACGGGACGACGCAATACATCTACAACGGCGGAGACGGCGACTACCTCCGTGCGTTCACTGTGTCTTCAGCGGGTGTGAGCACGAACCCTGTGCTGGCGAGCACTGCGTTTTTTGATAACGGAACCAGTCCGGTCGTCTCCGCGAATGGAGCCACCAACGGAATCGTGTGGGCAATTGAGGCTGTCGACGACCCCGATCATCAGCCGTCTTTCTCGCCTGCCGTGCTTCACGCGTTCAATGCCAACACCTTGGTGGAGTTGTACAACTCCACGCAAGCGGCATCGGCGCGCGATGCCGCTGGTCCGGCGGTTAAGTTTCAAGTGCCGATGGTTGCCAATGGCAAGGTCTACGTCGCGACGTCAACCGAACTCGACGTCTATGGATTGTGTCCTTGCGTGAAGTAGCCGAAAATCTGCACGGATGGATGCGGTTGTCCGTCACTACGAAGAATGTCTCTCCCGGCAATGAGCCGGCCACAGTTAGAGGAGAAACGAAATGCGCTTTCGGATATTTACTGTAAAAAATGCCCTGTTGATGATGACGCTTGCGCTTAGCGCACTGGCGAACGCAGCAACCGAGAGCCTGCTTTACACCTTCGCTGAAACGACCAACTTCTGGCCGCAAGGCGCCCTGATCGAGGACAGCTCTGGTAATCTGTACGGCACCACCCGAGGCGGCGGTACGTATGGCGTCGGAAGTATCATCGAACTCTCTCCGCCGGCGGTTTCCGGCGGAGCCTGGACGCTGACAACTCTCTACAGCTTTGTCCCGTATGGCAGCGGCGGATACGTTCCCGTGTCCGATCTCGTACGCGACCAGGCTGGCGCCTTCTACGGCAGCACCTTTTCCGGCGGCGATCCGACCTGCAACTGCGGCGTCGTCTACAAACTGGTTCCGTCAAAAACGGGCGGAGCCTGGACACTATCGCAGCTCTACGCCTTCAAGGGTGGTGCGGACGGGCGTATTCCAGCCGCGACAACACTCGCCCTTACCACCTCGGGCACGCTCTATGGTGTCACGGTCCGCGGTGGAACCTGGGATAGCGGCACGCTCTACCAACTCACCACTAAGAATGGCATCAGCTACGCGGAAAAGGTGTTGTATTCTTTCGGCGATCTCGCCGACGCCAGCACGCCCAGCGGCGGGATCATTGTGGATTCGTCAGGACGTCTCTACGGTGTAGCGTCCCAGGGTGGCGCCTACGGTCAGGGCGCGGTCTATCGATATGTACCCGCCATCAACGGCCATCCGGCAAGTGAGTCTCTCTTGTATTCTTTCGGCGCTTCCACTTCAACCGGGACCGGTCCAAATGGCAACCTGGTGTTCGATGTAGGTGGCAACCTCTACGGCGTCACCAACACCGGTGGCTCCGCGAACGACTACGGAGTTGTGTATTCCCTGGCACCCGCGAACCCAACCTGGACCGAGACCATTCTCTATACCTTTTCCAAATCGAGTGGGGTCAATCCGGTTGGCGGTCTCACCTGGAATCACACGAATAACAACTTGTACGGCACCACCAGCAGCTTGAACGGACTTACCTCCGGCGACGGAACGGTGTTCAAGTTGGTGCCTCCAACAGTCAAGGGCGGCACGTGGACGGAATCGACCCTGTTCGAGTTCACCTACTCGGTGAGTGGCGGCTATCCAACTGGCGCTCCCACCCGCGACAGTAAAACCGGAACCCTCTACGGCACCGCGTATAACGGCGGTATCGAGGGTTGCGATTTGTATTGCGGAACGATCTGGTCGATCGCCAATCCGTAGACAACAGCCTGCCGTGGGAATGAATTAATTTTTAAAAAGCCTTTCATAATCAAAATTATGAGGGGCTTTTTATATGCAATGCGACACCGGTGGACCCTGGCGAGAGTACTCCTCCACTTCAGGGGTTGCCGAAAAGCAACGAACATAGGCGCCACCGTAGAAGAGCCGCCTTTTGAGGGCCGGGAAATATGTTCAAATAAAGTATGTCGAAATCAAACCTTCAGCGTCTCGTTCTTTCCTTTGTCATCGTCGCCGTTTCGTCATTGGCTCTTGCGCAACAACCGGGTGACTCCAGCCATTTCCGAATTTACGTAACCAACGAACGATCGGGCGACCTCAGTGTGATTGATGCATCCACTTTGCAGGTGACTGCCACCGTGCCCTTGGGCAAGCGGCCCCGCGGCATACACGCCAGCCCCGATCATCGTTTTCTCTATATGACCCTCAGCGGTTCGCCACTCGCGGGCCCTGGCGTGGATGAGAGCAAACTTCCTCCCCCTGACAAGACGGCGGATGGCATTGGCGTCTTCGACGTTCAAACGAACAAACTCGTCCGAACCATTCAATCCGGTTCCGACCCCGAAAACTTCGACATCACCAACGATGGGCGCACGATCATCGTCTCGAACGAAGATGATGCTAAAGCCAGCTTCATCGACATCGCGACCGGCAAAGTGACGAAATCCGTTCCTGTCGGGGAAGAACCGGAGGGGGTGAAAGTAAGTCCCAATGGAAAGTTCGTCTACGTGACTTCCGAAACCACCGGAACCATTTCGGCGATCAATGTCGCGAGCGCCACATTGATCAAGACCTTCAAAGTCGGACGCCGTCCCCGCTCGGTCGCTTTTCTGCCCGACAGCTCCCGCGCCTACGTCAGCGCTGAGAATGACGGCGCCATTACAGTAGTCGATACCGCGAAGCACGAAACGATTCAGACCATCACGCTGGGAGAACGTGGAGTCATCAAGCCAATGACCGTCATACTCTCACCCGACGGCGCAACGCTCTACGTAAGCACCGGCCGCGGGCACAAACTCTTCGTGATTGATACCGCGACCAATAAAATCACCTCATCGCTCGAAATCGGAGAACGTCCGTGGGGTATCGCGCTCTCGCCCGATGCCAAGACGCTCTTCAGCGCAAACGGTCCCTCCAATGATGTCTCAGTGGTGAACCTGGGGAGCCTCAGCGTGACGAAAAAGGTCAAGGTTGGTGACGGCCCCTGGGGCGTTGTCATTGTGCCGTAACGGCAAACGCCGGCATCCTGCCGGCTGTTGCGAGCGCGCCTTGCCCTCGCACACTTGGGGGTAACGCCGCGACGCCGAGGCGTCAGAGTTTATAGCCGCTTTCGAACATACCAAATCAGCAAGGATACCGTCAGCCAAGCTAGGGTCGCGCCTGTGAGCACGATCCATGTGCTGTAAAGGGGCGCGAATTGCCAGACTATTGCAGCAAAAACTAACAGTCCTACGCTCCCCATCGCCGAACCGGCGGCATCCACGCTGGCTGCCTTTCTTCCACGCCGCGTTCCCACCAGCCCCTTCTCCTCTTTTTTCTCCTTCTCATGTTTCTCAATCAGCGTTGCGCTGGCTGGAAGGATTGCCGGGAACGCCAGGAACAGGCCGCCGATGCTGGGACCGAACTTTTTGGCGATGATGCCTGCAACAGCCGTAATGAGTCCGCCGAACAGGAATCGGATCGCGTACTCATACCACTTCGATTCCCCTATCCCCGAAGCATCGATTTTGATCTGCATAGCTATTTCAGCCCGATGTACCACAGCCCGAATGCTGCCCCCAGCCACAGAGGAATGGAGCAGATCGTGACCAACAGAGCGTTCAGCTTGTAACGCATCATTGCCCAACTGACACAACAGGCGTAGGCCGTGAGCGCAATTGCCCCTGCCATCATGGAGTGGGCTTCAGTAGCGGCATAGGATGCACCTTCCGTCGCTACCGTCAGGCCCAAAGTGGCAAGCGCGACGGACGGCGCAGCGCCAAATAGTCCGGCGAAGCTTTTCGGTTTTAACAGATCCCCTATGATTGCGAACGCAGATACGACTGCACCGCCAACGAGAAACCGAACGAGAATCTGGCTCATCGCTTACGATTCCTCATTCGCATTCCTGATTTCACCAGTTTTCGAGCTTGATCGGGTCCCTTCACTCCGAGTACCCGGTACTTTTCCCCGGAAAGCCGGTGGTAGTTCACGAAGAACTCTTCCAGTTCGTTACAGAATTTGTTCCCGAGATCGTCCATAGTTTTTACGTCCGCCCAACTGTGGGCGTCCTGCTCAACTGCGACGATCCGGTCGTTCCGCTCCTTGTGCTTCTTGTTGCCCTGCTCCCCCTCGATGACGCCGATCAGTCGGCACGTTAACACGCAACCAGGGAATGCTGGCTCGTCCATCAATACCAACACGTCTACGGGATCGCCATCGTCAGCTTTGGTCGAGGGTACGAACCCGAAGTCGTATGGAAATGTCATGCCCGCTGGCAAGACCTTCTTCAGTTCGAAGATGTGCTCTTCGGGGTCGAAAGCAAACTTGTTGCGGCTTCTTTTAGGAGTTTCGATGACGACTCGGAGCATCCGCTCGTCATCGGCGTCGAAAGGTTTGAGGCGGGAGGGGTCTGCGAGCCTGTTGTTTTTGTTCATTCTCGTCCATTCTGTGCTGAGACGTGGATGCGTTGTCGGGGACGAAGGTTTGTTCTTCTTAAGAATTCGAGCGCGGGATCGCTTGGGAATTACGAGGTTGGAGAGGTATTTGGTAGCGCTACCGGGAATCGAACCCGGGTTTGAA
>CAWFIV010000004.1:0-456886 GCA_963815925.1 uncultured Acidobacteriota bacterium
CTTGTCACTGCTGAGCCGGTTTATGAAGGAGGCAATTCAGATCCGAGGCGGTGTCCGCATGAGCGTCAACTACGGATTGAATCGAGTTCGATTTCCTTCTGCTGTCCGCGCCGACTCCAAGATTCGGGTTCGCTTCACTCTTCAATCGCTAAAAGACGTGCCAGATGCGCTGGAAGCAGTCTTTGATGCGAGAGTGGAAGTCGAAGGTAGCGACAAGCCGTGCTGCGTAGCTGAGTGGGTAGTTCGCTACTACACATAAGGTAGCGGTTTGTTTTAAGCAGTGCGCGGAATCGGTAGCGCATCAGTTTGAATTTTGTATGGCTGAAAGGGTTCGTGCCACAAATTCCTGCGATCCCAGCAATTCAGACGCTTCTGTCGAACGCTCGTATTCTTCGTCAGAGAGCACCAAGATGTCAGCCAAATTTAATTCTCCGTGTTTGAGACGAGCCAGCCAAGTGGCATAAGTCGTAAGCTGTTTGGCGATTTGCTTTACAGTCGTGTTCGGAGATTCCCCCATCACGATGACTAGAACGGGGTGTGCTCCGCAATCCGGCTGCGTATTTTTCTGCCTTTACCAAATCTCCTATGACGGCTTTCCGGTCGGTCTTGTTTTCAACCTCAATGATGAACGCGAGTTCATTATGAGAATCCGAGATGGTGAAGTCTGGTTTGTAGCCTTTTGAGACTTCATTTCCATTGAAGAGAAGTGATAGCTACCGAGACAATGTGGAAGGCTCTTAAAGGCAGCTTCTGTCAAGCGATTTCTCCTTTCTTGTGCTTGGCAAGCTCGACGGGATCACGCGGACGTTTGGCCACGAAGCGAGTATCGCACAAGGCCGCGCCGCGATTCTATAGGGTCAAAATTCAAACTGATACACTACCGCCGAATCCGGTAGTGGGGTCTTAGTGTGTCGATGATTTCTTAATATCTCTGCATCCGTTAAACCTGCAACTTTGTGGTGGATCGAAATTCGGGCACCCGAAATAAAGCTCTCCTCTGCCTGATCGCCTGGCGACCGTGGGCGTTTCGAGGCCGTACCTTTCTTTGCATCGCGGGCAGATGCCCCCTTTTTCTCCAACCTTATCGGGACGCGACATAGGATCTTTAGACATTGATATGTTTCCCCAATCCCCAACCGTGATGTGCGATTCCTGCCTCCCTCGCGTGGTCGTATAATCTTACGCCGTGGCCGAAGAAGGTAGTAAGCGGGGATTTGTTAGGTTTTTGGCGCTGTTGTTTATCGTCGCGGCAGGCTACATCGGCGGTTACAAGTTCTTTGATAATGCGGGCCGCGTCCCGCATAGGACTGATACGAACTTCGTTATTGGTGAAACCGAATGGCTGCCCGGCGAGTACCGCGAGTGCTCGGCCTTTGCTAAGTCCGATGGGTCCATCGCATCCCTGGATTGTGAGCAACTCTGGGACTTCCCCAAGCCAACTAGTTTTCATATGTTTCTCACCAGATATTGGGGTCGGATACAACGGCCTGAAAAGGCCCGGAAAGATTGGCGTTGGCGCTGCCGGCGACGGAGCGATTCTGTTACTTGTTGGGCTTTGAATTAGGACTTAAGAACCAGCTCGTCTCCACGCTATAGCCCCCACCACCCGGAATCCTCCTAGCGGTGGGTGCACAGGCCCGGGGAGGCGAGGTGCGGCACCGCATTGAAGGTAAATAACCGTAGCTGCTCTTTTCGCAAACGCAGGATTGTGTAGGATGCGTTATACACTGCCCCGGCGAGCCGCATGATCCGCTCATCGGAAATCTCCAGGGACAGGCCAGTCCAAATCGCAAGCGGCGTGGCCGAGGTAACCACGAGAATGTTCTCGTGCCGCTCCAGCATCTTCAACCGACAGGCCGCAACGCGCTCGCGAAACTGGTCCCACGTTTCGCCGCCATAGGGATAACGACCGGATAGCCATGCCTCCACCACTTTTGTATCGCAAGGCATCCATTTGCGATGAATTCGTGCCCCGTGCGCGCCTTGGCTAACGCGAATCTGCTCGCGCATTTCGTCGTATTCGCGCAGAAATTCCGGATCTTCGGTAGCCAGGAGCGGAGCAATCTCGCGATACACCCGCCCGAGATCGAATTCATCCCATCCAGAATCGACGCGAACTATGGGGAAGCCAACCCCCGCGTCGGCATAGACCGCACGGATCTGCTCGGCGGTTTGCTGCTGCCGCGTCAGTGCTCCTGCATAGGCGGAGCCAAATCCGATCCCCTGTGAAATGAAGTGCTCGCCCAACAGCCGCGCCTGACGCTCTCCCAACTCGGAAAGCGAATCGTAAGCGTCGCGCGTGCCCGCCTGCCCATGGCGCACGAGATAGATGGTGCTCAAGTGGATTTCCCCGCAAGCGAGTCCGCCAATTCCACCAATCCCTTCACTCGGTCTCCGAAGTTCTGAAAGCGTGTGTCTTGCGTCTGGCCCCGCCGGAAGCGGTAATAAATCTGCTGGAGAATGACCGCCAGCTTGAAGATACCCAGCACTTCGTAGTAACCGATCTGCGAGAGGTCGCGTCCGGTTCCCTCCGCATAACGCTGAACGAATTGATCTCGCGTGTACCAACCGGGCTGCGACGTGAGCGAGGGCACTCCGCGAGCGCGCAGTTGCGGCGCCTCAACCCAAGCCCAGTAACACAACGTCAAGCCCAGATCGGCCAATGGATCTCCAACCGTCGCCATCTCCCAATCGAGCACCGCGTCGATCTCAATGCGCTCGGCAGAGTCTTCGCTGAGCATAACGTTGTCCAACTTGTAATCGTTATGCACCAGCGTCGGCACGGGAGAAGACGGTCGGTGATCGATGAGCCATCGAATCACGCAATCCATCTTCGGCATGTCACCCGTTGTGGCCCGTTTCCAACGATCGGCCCAACCCTGTACCTGGCGTTCAAGAAATCCTTCCGGCTTGCCGAGGGCAATCAAACCGGTCCGGGAAATATCGATGGCGTGCAAGCGTATCAGGCAATCGACAAATTCCTTGCTGGCTCGCTCCGCATAATTCGGTATCTTCGCCAGTTGTGGTGGAATTTCCTCCCGCAATATAAGCCCGTGCCGCCGCTCCATAAGGAAGAATACAGACCCGAGCACCGCTGTATCCTCGCACAAGTGAAAAACGTTTGGAGCTTCCCGAAAATACGGATGCACCATCTGAAGCACTCGAAACTCACGTGCCATGTCGTGAGCCTTCGGGGCAACAGGACCCAGAGGGCTGCGCCTCAGGACATACTCGAGCCCGTCCCCATTCATCCGCAACAAATAAGTGAGGTTCGAGTGCCCGCCGGGAAACTGTTCGAGCGTGATACCTCGTTCAGCGCCTGCGATTCGTCCGCGAAGCCAATCGGCAAGCGAAGGCAGATTCAGTTCTTCTCCTGGGCGAACGGGGCCGGTATCGAGATGCAAGCGAGATAAGCCTTTCCGACGGAAACGTTCTCCCACGAGACGGAAACTTAACCAGAATGTGGGTGATGGCGCAGTTTGCGAAAAGATTTGTATCAGGGTATCGCTTCAGCGATGCCGCCAAACCGTTCAGTTCTGGACGGTTTTAGCCGCTGGAATTTTCCGGCCGCGGCACAGGGGCTAAAGAGTGTGCGTGAGAACTCTCTTTCGCCCCTCCGGGGCTGAATCATTTTCCACTCCCACCCACGGCTTTCGCCGCGGGCTGCATTCTTACGCCGCTTCGCGGCTGAAAATCGATGTTGGCGGCACGCCTGAAGGCATGCCCTGATACGAGTCTCGCTTCAAACTGCACCACAACCAGAATGTACGGCATTCCAACCGCGCACTGCGCGCCCGCCTATTGCTCGCTGTTAAAAAGTGTCCCAAAACGTTGAGCACTGGTGACTGCTGTCAAAGTTGGACTCGACCACTGGCACCGGTGGTATCAAAGATTGGAACTGATCGGTCGATGCGCTGTACGGAGACCAGGGCGGCTCACTAGAAGAGTTTGGGTCTCCCGTCTTCGCGAACTGCGTCCAGTAGCTGACCATCGCGTGGGAGAGCCGCCCTTGCTCGGGCGAAAGTAACTCCGGCAGTCCGAAAACATTGCCGGTCTTGAATAGGTAAGGGACCTCTGCAGAATGGTAGGCTCCCAACGGAAACGTTAACAAACCGCCAAACTCAGATTGCGACGGGGGCGCGTTCTCATCATTGAATTCGTAGGTGTAGGTCGGCACAAATTTCGCCAGTGACTGATCCGCAATACGCGCCGCACAGCTAAAGACTCCGTCCGTACCTGAGGCCCCCAATGCCTCGCCGCCGACGGGGTAACCTGCAAACGGGTACAAAGTAAGGACGGACGGCGCCAGGGCCGGTCCCCACAAAGTAGTAACAGCAGTATCGTACTCGGCCGAAGTCAGGATTGGATTTCCTACGAGGTCGTAGTCCAGAGCTACGAACAATCTATATTCATCGTGATTGGTGCCCGAGATCACCGGCACTTGATTGAATTCGCCGCTGGCAAATGCTGCGCTCATCGTCTGTGTGAGCAGCGCGCCATCCACGAACGGATACAACGGGAAAGGCTCTGCTGCAACCATGGTTGCGGCAGGCACGGCACGCAGGCAGGAAGCTGTCTGGTTTGTGCATCCGACACTATCTGCAATGGCGGCGCCGGACGGCACGCCGGTGGTACCCTGCGTTTCCCCCACCGCCAGCGTAACAATGTTCGAAAAGTAGTCTTGGAATTCCGCATAAGACCCGCTTTCCGATATCGCTCCACGGAACATGCCGGCTGCAAGGGGAGATGCGAGCTGGGCATAGACGCTTTGTCCGCCTGCCGACTCGCCGAATATTGTTACCCGATTCGGATCGCCGCCAAAACTCGCGATGTTCCTGCGAACCCACCCGAGTGCGAATTGCTGATCCATCAACCCATAGTTGCCATTGAGATGCCCTTCGGCATCTATGGCGGACTGGGCAAAGAATCCCAAATAACCCAGGCGGTAATTAATTGTGACAACAATCACCCCTTCTTTCACGAGTTGCTCGGGGATGTAAGGGGTGCTGCTCCCCTCAATGAGTCCGCCGCCGTGAATCCAAAACATCACAGGCAGGCCGTGGCCGCTTCTGGCACCCGAGTCCGTCTGCGGAGTGTAGACATTCAGGAACAGGCAATTCTCGCTGCCAATCCCTCCAGGTTGCGTGCACGCACTACCGAATTGAGTCGCTTTGAGAACTAGTCCGGGAAAGAGTCCGTAGCGCTTCGGCGGCCTCCAGCGCAGAGCTCCCACCGGCGGAACTGCGTACGGGATGCCGAGAAATTCGTTTCCCGCATCCGTCGTTGAGCCAATCACGAGTCCACTTTCGGTGAGAGCAATCGGGCGGTGAGATGAGTTGTCGGCAGATGCGGTCGCTACCGCGATCAGCGTGAAAACGCAGATAGCCGCCGCTCCAATCAGCAGTCTGGAAGTAAACTCACAGTGATCGAGCCGCTGGTTTGAATTTTCCCTGTTTTTCATCTCTGATTCCTCCATTCGACATAGGATTCGGCAAACTTAATGAACCGCTTCGAACAGACCGGCAGCGCCTTGCCCGCCGCCGATGCACATGGTCACGATGCCGTAGCGCACTTTCCGGCGCGGCATTTCATTGGCGAGCGTTCCGACCATCCGCGAGCCGGTCATCCCAAACGGATGACCGATGGAGATGGACCCGCCATTCACATTCAACTTTTCCGGATCTATTCCCAGACGGTCGCGGCAGAAGACCACCTGCACGGCAAAAGCCTCGTTCAGTTCCCAGAGACCGATATCATCCATCTCCAGGCCGGTGCGCTTGAGCAGCTTGGGCACCGCAAAGACGGGACCGATTCCCATTTCGTCGGGATCACAACCCGCAACTTGAAATCCGCGAAATACCAGCCTGTAGGGCACACCCAGCTGATCGGCGCGCTGGCGGGACATCAACAGAGTGGCTGAGGCGCCGTCGGAAAGTTGCGAGGAGTTGCCGGCCGTCACGGTGCCCTCGCCACTGTGCGGATCAAAGTACGGCTTCAACGCGAGCAGACCTTCCAGCGTGGTGTCGGGCCGATTGCACTCGTCGTGGTCGCAGCAGACCTCCCGCGTCCCGACCCTCTCGCCAGTTTTCTTATCGAGGAGCGCCATGGTGACCTTCATGGGCGCGATCTCGCCCTCAAAAAAACCTTCTCGCTGCGCGCGAGCAGTACGCTGCTGGCTGAGCAGTGCGTACTCATCCTGCACTTCCCGGCTCACCTTGTAGCGCTTGGCGACGACTTCCGCGGTATCACCCATGCCCATGTACAACCCGGGCAATCGTTTCTGCAGTTCCGGATGAGGATTGCCGGCGGCCGGCGTCAGGCTGATACTCTCAACGCCGCCGGCAATCGACGCCTCGACGCCTTCGCTGGTGATCTGGTGCGAGGCCAAAGCAATCGCCTGCAATCCCGACGAGCAAAACCGGTTTATGGTCGTGCCCGCGACCGAAGTGGGAAGGCCGGCCAGCATGGCGGAAGTGCGGGCGATGTTGTGACCCTGCGGACCGTGTGGTTGCGCACATCCCAACACAACGTCGTCTATTTCCGCCGCGTCAATCTGCCGTACCTTGCGCAGGATGTCCTTGATGCAATGTGCTGCCAGATCTTCGGGGCGGGTTATGTTGAACGAACCGCGGAACGATTTTGCCAGCCCGGTCCGTGAGCTGGCGACCACTACCGCTTCTCGCATATCTTCCCCCGCGCGGACAATCAAGCTACGACCGAAAACCGAAACTCGTCCTAAATCCGCGGCGACCGGGCTCTTGAGTCGTGGTCGCGCTGTTATTGCTCACACCATCACGGCCCGTTCCCGGTTCAGTTCGGCGAAGGTCTTGCCTTCCTCGGCCAGACGCTTCAACACAGGGGCAGGTTCCCAGAGTTCGCCGTGCCGTTGCTGAAACTCCGAGATGCGGCGGTAGACTTTATCCAGTCCCACGGTGTCCGCATACCACATCGGACCGCCGCGATAGGCCGGGAATCCGTAGCCGTTTAGATAAATGATGTCGATGTCGACGGCACGCCCCACGATGCCTTCCTCAAGAATGCGAGCGCCTTCATTCACCAGGGCATAGATACAGCGGTCTACGATCTCGTCGGATGAAAGCTCGCGTTGCGCGATACCGGCCCCGCGGGCCCACTTGCGCACCAAGTCGTTGACTTCAGGTTCTAGAATCGGACGCCGGTTCTCGTCGTACTTGTACCAGCCCGCAGCGGTTTTCTGGCCGTAGCGTCCAAGTTCGCAGAGGCGGTCCTCTGCGAACGGCTGCCGCACCCCAGGCTTTTCAAGGTGCCGGTACTCTTTACGAATACGCCAGCCCACGTCAAGACCTGCCAGATCGCCAGTAGCCATGGGCCCCATCGCCATGCCGAAGTCGAACAGCGCCTTGTCCACGGCTTCGATACTGGCGCCTTCCTCCACCAGGAATTGCGCTTCACGGCGATAGGGGCCGAACATGCGGTTTCCCACAAAGCCCCGGCAGTTGCCGACCAGCACTCCGACTTTTCCCAGTTTCTTAGAAAGTTGCATGCAGGTCGCGATCACGTCTTTGCTGCTCGCCTTGCCGCGTACGATCTCGAGCAGGCGCATAAGATTCGCCGGGCTGAAGAAATGCGTGCCAATGACGGCACCGGGCCGCGAAGTGGCTGAGGCTATCTCGTCTATGTCGAGCGTTGATGTGTTACTCGCCAGGATTGCGCCTTGCCGGCACACGCGATCCAACTGGCCGAAGACGTCTTTCTTGAGTGCCATGCCCTCGAACACGGCCTCGACGACCATGTCGACCTTGCCGAAATCGTCGTAGCTGAGTGTCGGCTTGATGAGTTGCAAGCGTTCATCCACGAATTGCTGCGTAAGCCGGCCGCGTTTAACCGAACTCTGATAGTTCTTCTGAATGGTGGCCAGCCCACGATCGAGCGCCGGCTGGTCAGCTTCTTTGAGCAACACGGGAAACCCGGCATTTGCAAAGACCATTGCGATTCCGCCGCCCATGGTTCCGGCGCCGACCACTGCAACCGAGTTCACTGGGATAAGAGCCGTCTCTTTTGGTATGTCGGGGATCTTGGCAACTTCGCGCTCGCCGAAAAACGCATAAATAAGGGACTTGGATTGATCGGAAAAAAGACAGTCGTCGAACAGCCTTCGTTCCAGCTGGCATCCTTCTTCAAAAGACAGTCTCGTTGCGGCGTCCACCGCATCGATGGCTGCTAGCGGCGCCATCATGCCACGTTGTTTGGTGTGAGCCTTTTCGCGCGCGGCAGCGAAGACTGATGTGTTCTGCTCGGGGTTGCCGAGTTTATCTTTTTCGTTCCGCTCGCGAGTCTTGCGCAGTGGTTTCGCAGCGAGGTCGCGCGAGAAATCTAACGCGCCAGCCAACAGATCGCCTTCGATCAGATGATCGACTAACCCGAGTTTCAGCGCTTCCTGAGCACTAATCGGATTGCCTTCCGCGCACATCTCGATGGCTTTGGCGACTCCTACCAGCCGAGGCAGCCGCTGGGTGCCACCTGCGCCGGGAATGATGCCGAGCTTCACTTCGGGCTGACCCAGCTGTGCATTCGGAGCCGCCACACGATAGTGGCCGGCCATCGCCAGTTCCAGACCGCCCCCAAAGGCCGAGCCATGGATAGCCACCACCACTGGTTTTCGCACATCTTCGATCTGAAGCAGGAGTGGAAGCAGGCCTGCGCCTCGCTGGGTCTTGCCGGATGTGATCTTGCCGAATTCCTTTATGTCCGCGCCGGCGATGAACGTACGGCCGCCACCAATCAACACCACAGCCTTGACGCCATCGTCCTTGCTTACCTGCTCAATGGCTTGGGCAATCCCCTGGGCGACCCCAGGGCTCAGGGCGTTCACCGGCGGGTTATTGATGGTGATAATTGCAACATCTTTATCTCTCGCAAGTTGAACTAGATCGTCCATAGCACTGAGCTCTCTCCAGCATCTTCAAAGGTTTACTTGCGCGCCGTAAATTCGTGCGCGCTGTGTTCCTGTTCGCTCCAATACTTTTTGCGCAATCCTTTTTTCAGAATTTTTCCGGTAGCAGTCTTAGGCATACTCTCCAGGAACTCGATCGACCGCGGGCACTTGAAGTGCGCAATACGAGAGCGGCAGAATTCGAGCAGTTCCGCTTCTGTTGGGTTTGATCCAGGTTTCGCTACAACCAGCCCCTTGGGCACTTCGCCCCATTTTTCGTCCGGGACTGGAATGACGGCAGCCTCGTAAACCGCGGGATGCGCCAGAAGCGCCTTCTCCACTTCAAGCGATGAAATGTTCTCACCGCCGCTGACAATAATGTCTTTCTTGCGATCAGCGATGAGGATGCGCCCATCCTCGCTGATGGTGGCCATGTCTCCGGTATGAAACCAGCCGCCGCGCATCGCTTCCGCTGTTGCCGCCGGCTGTTGCCAGTAGCCCTGCATCACACCGTCGGAACGAGCGACAATCTCCCCCATGGTTTTTCCGTCGCGGGCAACATCGTTTTCCTCGAAGTCCACGACCCGGAGCTCCACGCCAGGAATCGCGTACCCGGTCATCGCCCGTGCCACGTAAAGCTCTCCTCCATCGAATTGCTCTCCCGGCTTCAGTTTGGCGGTGGAGAGAACCGGAGCAGTTTCCGTCAGGCCGTATCCGGCAAAACACGCGCAGCCAAGCTTTTCCTCGGTCTCACGCACCAAGGTTGGAGAAGAAGCCGCTCCTCCGATCGAAATCCACTCCAGACTGCTCAAGTCGTATTTTTGCCGGTCTGGCGAATTCACCAATGCCGTTGCCATGATCGGCACAAGGCTCAGCGAGTCGACGCGCTCGCGCTGGATCAACTGGAAGACTTCCGCGCAGGTAAAGCGCTGAAGCATGACATGTTTCCCTCCCATGAAGGTGACTGAATGGGCGGTACCCCAACCGTTGGCATGGAACAGTGGAATGGTATGCAGATTTACGCTATCCGGCTTGGTCATGAAGGTCACAATCACCGAGAGAGCGTGGAGATAAACATTTCGGTGGGTCAGCATCACGCCCTTGGGATCGGCGCTGGTGCCGCTGGTATAGAACAGTTCAGCCAAGGAGTCTTCGTCGAAGTCCATCACATCCGCCCGGTAAGGCTTTGCCGCCTCCAGAATCTCTTCATAATTTCTGGGCGAGAGCCAGGCTCCCTGCGGTGCAGCGTCAAGCATGAAGAAAGTCTGCACAGTTGAAACGCTTTGCCGAAAAGAATCCACGACTTCAGTGAACTCTTTTTCCAGGAAGAGCACTTTCACCCCGGCGTCATTCAGAATGTAGGCTAGCTCCCGAGGAGCGAGCCGGAAGTTCAACGGGAGCAACACCGCGCCGGCTTCCAGTACGCCGTAATACGCTTCGAGAAGTCGATGGCAATTCAGGCTGAGAAATGCAACCCGGTCGCCCGCTTTCACCCCCGCTTCGCGCAGAGCACCCGCGAGACGGCTGGCACGTTCACTGAACTGCGCGTAAGTGAAACGATGGTCTCCACAAACCACGGCGGTCTTGCCCGGGAATTGCTGTTCGGCATAACGCAGGAATCGTACGGGAGTAAGCGGAATATTCATGGCCTTATCTGGCGGCTACCAGGCTGACTGACCTCCATCCACCACCAGCACGTGACCAGTGACATAGTTCGAGGCGGCAGAAGCGAGAAACACAGCAGCTCCTTTCAAGTCATGTTCATTGCCAAAACGCCGTAACGGAATGTGGGAGAGAAAGAGCTCCTCATGGTGCTCCAGGACGCGGTTCGACATGTGTGTGGGAAACCATCCTGGTGCGATCGCATTGACCTGAATGTTGTGACTTGCCCATTTGCAGGCCAGATCTTTGGTAAAACTGATCACTCCACCCTTGCTGGCGTGATAACCAATGGCGGGAAGTTCCGCCGGAGCCCCACCCAGTCCAGCCACTGACGCAATGTTAATGATTTTTCCCGCGCTGTTCTTGTGCGCACTGTTCTCAACCCCGCCTTGGCGGATCATGACTTTACCGACCGCCTGGGCGCACAGAAAAGTTCCCGTCAGGTTCGTCTCAATGACCTTGTTCCAATCCTCGAGCCGCATCTCCTCGACGGGAGTGCCCCAGGATATTCCCGCGTTATTGATGAGTACATCGATTCGACCGAACTGGGAGAGGGTCGCTTCCACCATCTCGTGAATACTGTCCGGGTTCTTGACATCGCAGCCCAGGGCAATGGCTTTGACGCCGAGTTGCCGCAATTCTTCGGCGGCCTGATGGCAGCGTTCCTTCTTGCGAGCGCACAACACCAGGTCGGCACCCATTTCCGCCAGACCCTCGGCCATTTGCCGACCCAGTCCGATTGACCCTCCAGTGACGATTGCAACGCGTCCGGTTAGATCGAAAAGCTGCTTCACATTCACCGTGGAATCCCGCGTGGTGCTGGCAGCGTCCTTTAACATGAAACCTTCACCTTCTCCGACCCGGCATCGCTTCCCGGACTTCCGGCCTGCTCGTTAAGAAATTGCAGAATAGCGTGGTGTGCAACTTCCGTCTGGTCAGTTAAGAAGAGATGACTAGCATGCGGGATCATCACGAGCTTCGCACCCGGAATGCATTCTGCGATTAGTTTGGCATTGCCCGGCGGCACCAGCCGGTCGGACTCCCCATGGATCACCAGCGTGGGAGCGACAATCTGGCCGAGGCGGCTGTACGCCTCCCAGCCGAGGATTCCCTGCAGCTGCGCTGCATACGCCTCCGGTCTCGGAAACCATGGCCTGCGAATCGCCATGTCTTCATCAATACGTTCCCGCGGAGTCGTCGGATCATAGATAAACGGCACAGCGGCTTCGGCAGCTTGCTCCGCACTCATCTTCTCCCGCATCTTCAGCATCTGAATCGCTTCCGATTCGGCGCGAACCGCGGTCGGCCCGCCCGCCGCGGTGCAGCCCAGTATCAGCGACAGCACTCGCTTCGGATAGCGCAGCGCCAACTCCTGTGCAATCATGCCGCCCATTGAGACGCCGAAGACATTCGCACTTTCTATGCCGGCGGCATCCAGAACCGCCGCAGCATCGGAGGCCATCAGCGCGATGGGATATGGTCCCGGTGGCACATCGCTCTGCCCGATGCCACGGTTGTCGAGGGCCAGTGTCCGGTACCGCGATGCCAAAAGGGGCCGTGTCCGATACCACATTTGGGATGGGTAAGCCAGTCCCATGATGAGCAAAAGCGGCTCACCCTGACCTTGTTCGTCCCAATAAATCCTGGCTCCCTGATTCTCAACGAACGCCATTGTGAGGTGCTCCTGTTAGAACGTCAAGCGCATGCCGAGTTGGATCTGGCGTTTCGGAAAAGCCGAGGTGAAAGCCAGCGGCGTGCTGGGCGTAGCCGTCCCGCCGCCCGCATTGAAGGGTCGAATCCCATGCACGTTGAACGTCGTGAATCCCGGGATCAAGCCAAAGACAGGGCCTACTTCGTTGTTTACGCTGGCAAAATTTGTCCGGTTTGCGAGGTTGAATCCTTCCGCGGTGATCTGCAGGTTAGCCCTCTCGCCGAGTTTGTGATGCCAGCTCAGGCGCATGTCGAAGTCGATGTAGTTGGGGCCCAGACCCGTGTCGCGCGGGGCTCCAATGGGACGTTCGTTAGTGGTGTGATTGTCGCCGTTCACCTCCCCTCCCGCCAGCAAGTTGAAAGGATGCCCGCTGTGGTAGGAGAAAATTGGAGCCAGCTCAAAACCCGAAAGCACGCTCTGTTTCCAGGGGCTGTCAAACACTCCCGCGATGACAACTTTGTGCCGCTCATCAAACTCGGAAAGAGCCCGATCCAGATTGAGGTCGGTCGGATCTTGTGGTCCATAGTCCGTGTTGTAATCGGTGGATGTGTCGAAGCCTTTACTGAACGTGTAGTTCCCGAAGACCGAGAAGTGATTGCTAAAGCGTTTGTTAATTTCTACGATGCCAGCTTCGTACACCGCGTACGACTCGGAGCTGTATTGGTTATTCTGAACAATCAGTGGATTCACGAAGCATTGGATGGTGTCGCAGGGCAGTCCCTCAACGCCCCCCAGCGGGTCGGCCCCAGCAGCCGTAGTATTCCAGTTGCGATACGAAACCTGTTGGCCATTGGCCAGGGTTACTGTGGTGAACGGCGCCGGCAACAGATTGGTGTCGATTGCGATCGGCAGGTGCTGGGTGTGCGAGTAGATGGCGCTGAGAGATATCGACAGACCGGGCGCGAACTCACGTTCAATTGCGAGTGATGCCTGCTGCGCAATCGGTGGCCGATAGCCAGGCTGGTTCACAAAAAGTACTTGCAACGGAGAAAGGGGTCCACTATTCGTGACGTTGACCCCTAAGGGAGCCACGGCAAGCGGCGTGATGCAGGCCTTGTTCCCTGGCGCCGGTGAAGTGCAAGCGATCAGGTTGTTCGGCGCCCCATTGGCAAAGAGTGTCTGGAAAATGGTCGCCGCGCCCTGCACACCGAGGGCTGGAATCCCACCGATGGGGTCTGCATAAATGGAAATCTCCCGGTTGCAAGGGCTGGCGCCAGTACCTGGGATTATCGGTGTCCCGAACTGTGAGACCCCACAGATGGCGGTAACGTTTGCGGCCTGGTTCCCTGGGGCACTGTTCCCCACGGCAGAATTGTTGGCATTGCGCACGCCCAGGCTGTAATCGACGTCGGGAATCTGGACGTCCACCGGTCCATAAAAGATTCCGTATCCTCCCCGAATCACGGTCTTGTGATTCTTGAACGGATCCCAGGCGAAGGAAACTCTGGGGCCGAAATCCTTAGTATACGTGGTCAACGGGGCGAATTGAGAGTCCAGGTCATAGCGCAGTCCGTAGTTGAGGGTCAAGCTGGGAACTACTTTCCAGGAGTCTTGCGCGTAAAACGCCGTGAGCGGTCGAGTGTAATACGGGTAGGTCGGGTCTCCGAAACCCTGCTGGTAAACCTGGGGCAGCCCCAGCGTTGCCGATTGAAGGGGATTGAGGGTGGTGCTGGCAAGCTCTGGACTCACCAGAGATCCGGGCAGCGACCCGAACACAAAACGACCGGGCATGAAGGTATGCGACTCCGTGTGATTGCCGCGCAGCAACTCGTAGGCGCCGAACTTTAGAGTGTGATTGCCATGAATGGTGGTGAGATTGTCGGCGAATTCGTAGCGCCGCAATATTGTAAGGTTGGGCAGAAAAATGTTCGATCCAAGATTGTTAATGAAACTGGGAATCTGCAGGCCGACCTGGGCCGGCACGTTGGGGATCACGTTGAAGCTAAAGTAGTCCCACTGCACCCGGGCCTCGTTCTGCGTGTTCGAACCGATCTGGCGGTACCAGGTGGCTTGCAGATTATTGTCATAGCTGTGGATCGAACTTCCCGCCGAAAAAGCGGTCAGGGAATTTACGTCCGCCGATTCCTCCAAATCGTGCCCATACCGGTAGGTCAGAGAAAGCAGGTTGTTTACATTAAAGTGATGATCCAATCGGCCCGACGCTTGGTATTCGCGGGTGTCGTAGGGAAACAGACCACCCTGAGTTTCAAACTGGTTTAGCAAAAAGCCATTCAGAGCGGCTTGAGTGGGCGTCACAAATGGGTTCGCACCGGGATTTGGATTCAGCGTCAGAATACTCTGGAGAGCAAAAGCGCAAACGCTCGGTGGCAGGATTATCGGAGGGGCGCCGGGAGGCGTTAAGCAGGTCACGGCCGGCGCAGTTGAAGTCGCCAGCCCAGCAAGAACGGCATCCTGAGGGGTCGTCGGACGAAAAATATTGGTGTCGGTCAGCAAAGGAACCGCCGTCTGCGCATTCTGCCGCAGGCCCTCGAATGCCGCAAATAGAAATGTCCTATCTTTTTTGAGCGGGAAACCCGCCGTGCCACCGTATTGCTGACGACTCAAACTGTCTTTAACCGGAGAGCCCAGAGTGTCAGGATTGGCCGGATTGAAGGTTTGTCCCGGCTGCAAGGCCTGATTGAAGGAAAACGGATTTTGCGCATCCATTACATCGTTGCGAAAAAAACCATAAAGGCTGCCATGCAAATTGTTGGTGCCTGACTTGGTCACAATATTGATCGAAGCGCCTGTGGCTGACCCCAGGTCGGCGGCGTAGTTACTGCGATTGATCTGGAACTCCTGCACCGCGTCCTGGCTTACCGTAAGACGCTGGCCACCGCTGTCGCCGGAGGTCTCACCCCCGTCCACCGTGATGCTGTTTCCTCTGCCGTTGCTACCATAGAACGACAGCCCGCTTTGCGGCGTCTGCTTGACTCTGAAATCCTGGTCCCCGGCCAGCCTGGTCGCATCCGAGACGCCCGGCGCGAGCAACGTGAACGTGAGGTAATCGCGCCGGTCAATGGGCAGGTCCGCTATGTACCTTTGTGTGATTCTGTCCGCTTGGCTCCCTCGTTCCGTTTCCACCACGGGCGGTTGATCCGTTACCTCGATAACCGTCGCGACCTGCGACGGTTTCAGTTTGAAGTCGGAGATGACTGTCTGCCCGACCGCCACGGTGACGGTTCTGCGGATCTCCGTCGCAAAGCCCCGGAACTCCGCACTGACGTCATAAGTTGCGGGCGGCAGCCCGGTTGCTCGGAACTGACCCATGCTATTGGTCTCCACCGCGCGCTTCAGGCCCGTCTGTGTATCGACTACGTTGACGATTACCTTCGGCAAAACCGCACCGGAAGCGTCTGTGACTGTTCCAGCGATCGCTCCCGAGGTGCCGACGCCCTGCGCGTGAGCCGCACTGACTGCCAACAGAAAGCACACAAACGTACATGCGAGTGACTTCATAGGATTCTCCTTACGGAAGTATCTGTACGTCGCCGCATTGGTCCGGAGTATTCAACGCAGAACAATTCCCTAAAGCCCGCGGGTGCCGCCACAACCCCAAAAAGCCGTCAATCGTGATCCAGTTGCCCATTTCGTTCTCGATCAAAAATTCAAATCGTGTCCAACGAAACCGCAAATTGTGAGAGTTAGTATCACATAAGAGTCACTAACGTCAAGAAGTGAAACGTTGATATTCCCGAGGCGGTATGACGCGCAGGTTATCGCACGCCCCGATAATTCAATCGCGGCAAGGCGATAGTCGTTCGGAAATGACTACGATGCGCAGGACAAGACTCCGACCTCGCCGGATTCCCGCTGCCAGCCCTTAGGGAGTCAGGACGATTCGGCCGGAAACTTCGCCTTTGCGCAGCAGATTCAGCGCCTCGTTGGCTTCAGCCAGCGGCCGCTTAACCACATGACAGCGGATCGTCCCGGCGGCAGCCATGGCGAGTACATCCCGCAAGTCTTGCCGGGTACCGACCGTTGATGCATGGATCCGGACTTCTCGTGCTGCCATCAGAATCGGCGGAAAACAGATGTTTTCAGCGGGCAGGCCCACGACAAGCAGAGTACCGGTGGGCCGGAGGCAGGAAAAGGCCGTGTCGTAAGCGGATTTCGCTGCGGAGGCTACCAATGAAACGTGAACTCCACCTTTGCGGCGCAACTGCTTAGCCGCATCAGTGGTGGCAGCATTGAGCGTGTCGGAGGCACCAGAGGATCTGGCGAGTTCAAGCTTCTCCGGCGAAATATCGATCGCGCACACCTCCGCGCCAAAGGCCCGTCCGAACTGCACTGCAAGGTGTCCGAGGCCACCTATGCCGAATACAGCCAGGCGCTGACCGGGCACAATCCCGGCGCCCTTGAGGGCGCGATACACCGTGAGTCCAGCACAAAAAAGCGGGGCGGCTTCGAGCGCAGAAAGACCATCTGGAATTTTCAGCGCGTGAGTTGCCGGCGCCTTGACAAATTCGGCGTAGCCACCGTCAACGGTGACACCGGTGATCTTCTGCCGGCTGCACAAGTTTTCGTTTCCTTCGCGGCAAAATTCGCACTCACCGCAGCTCCAGTGAATCCAGGGCACCCCAACGCGATCGTCGATGTGCAGATCGTGCACTGCCGGGCCTTTCTCCACTACGTGACCGGCAATTTCGTGGCCGAGAATCAGCGGTCTCTTCACGATTCCCGCCAGTTGTGTCCAGTCTCCATCAGCCACGTGCACGTCGGAATGGCAAGCACCACAGGCTTCCACCTGGATCAAAACTTCATCTGCTTCGGGATGAGGGCGTTCCACTTCTTCGATCGAGAGCGGCTTCTTGAAATCGTGCAGGATAGCGGCTTTCATTTACATTCAACCTTGCAAGAACGGGGAGAACAGACTGGTCCAGGAACTAATCACGGCTTAACACCGCGCAGGAAAAACTCAACGGCGCTATCTACGCGCTCAGTGAGTTTGTGGGGGCCCGTCAGGTCGACGGTCCATTGGCGGACCACGGTGTGGTAGAGCGCCTCCATAAATTCGGCAAGATGAACGACCGGGAACGCGCTCGTGATTTCACCGCGTTGCTGACCCTGTGCCAGAATTTCCCGCAGCCGGCTGATCGCAACTCCCTCGACTCCGCGCACCTCCGGAGAACGCACCGGATCCATCGCGCCCGACAGCACAACCGCTTTCCATAGCGGCCGGTCGGCTTCCGCTTCGAGCGCCATGGCGTGATACAGGCGATGCAAGCGCTCGGTGGTATCCGCCTTGGTGGAAAGTTCTGATTTGAGGCGCTCCGCTATGCACTCGAAGCCACGCTTACCCACATCCCGTAAAACCGCGTCCTTGCTCGGGAAATAGCGGAAGAAAGTCGGCTGGCTGATTTCGAGAATCTTAACGATGTCATCGATGCGAGTTTTCTCATAGCCCTGTTTGCGAAACAATCGGATGGCCGTCTCGATAATTTGCTGACGAAGTCGCGCCTTCTTGCGTTCCCGAAGCCCTGGGATTTCTCGGCTCTGCGCCGGGTGGATCTGCGCTGGCGCATTTCGCTTCACCGAGCTTCTGTGATTCCGACTTCTTCGCGGAGCGGCAACTTCAACACGAGCCATAGTCGTATTTTCTCCTGATCAAGATTGCAGGACGTGTTCCCGGTTCGGTGCTCAAGACACCGGATCGATTCTAACAATGGAGCTTGGATCGGCTGTCCTCACAAATCGCGAATCCCATGGCCAGTTCGGCGCCCGCCCGGGTTCAATGTTTGGTATCCCATGTTGACGTTAGTTACTCATATCTGATATAGACTAACACAATTTTAGAATGCGATTTTCTCGATCAGGACCTGCTCGCGAATCAGCTGGTTTGCGAGCTGTGGCTTCGAAACATCGGCATTTCGGCATTGCGGTCGCAAACTTGTGCGTGTGGCGTCGCAATCGTTTGACCCGAGGGTAGATGATGACAACTGCCGCGGCAACTCCTCTTCAAGTTAAAGGTGGCGCGTTCCTCATTGAGGATCGCTCGCTCAACGAAATTTTCACGGTCGAAGATCTGAACGAAGAACACCTTGCAATAGCCCGCACGGTCGACCAATTCTGGACGAATGACGTTGAACCTCATCTCGAGGCGATCCGCCAGCAGACTCCGGGGGTTGCACTAAGCGTCCTTCGCAAAGCGGCTGAGTTGGGACTCGCCGCGATACCGATCCCCGAGAAATTTGGCGGCATGGAAATGGACCTGCCGTCGGTAATGATCGCGGGTGAGCATCTGGCCCGGGACGCTTCTTACGGGTCCTGGCACTCCTCCCATACCGGGATCGGTACGCTGCCCGTTCTCTTCTTTGGCAACGAAGAACAGAAGCGAAAATATCTTCCCCAGCTGGCGAAGGTTGAGCTGTTGGCCGCTTACGCGCTAACCGAACCGCTGGCCGGCTCCGATGCTCTCGCCGTGCGTACCCGGGCGGATCTCAGCGCAGACGGCAAATACTACGTCCTCAACGGACAGAAGATGTGGATCACCAACGGAGGCGCGGCAGACCTCTTTACCGTATTCGCTAAAGTAGGCGGCGAAAAGTTCACGGCGTTCCTGGTGGAGCGCAGCTTTCCCGGCGTGACCAGCGGCGCCGAAGAACACAAGATGGGCATCAAGGGCAGTTCGACCACGGCGGTCTATTTTGACAATGTCCGGGTTCCGGCCGAAAACGTGCTCGGCGAAATTGGGCGCGGCCACATCATCGCGTTTAATATCCTGAACATCGGCCGGTTGAAACTAGGCCCTGGCGCGGTGGGCGGAGCCAAAAACGTGCTCGCCATCTGCTTGAAATACGCCAAAGAGCGCAAAGCATTCGGATCGGCGATCGCCGAGTTCGGCGCCATCCAGCATAAGTTGGCGGAGATGGCGATTCGCACGTTCGCGGTGGAATCGATGGTGTGGCGCGTTGTGGGACTCATCGAGAGCCAATTGGCGCAGTCTGCTCACCATAAGCGCGCGGATTCACAGACCGAGCTCAAAGCCGTTGAAGAGTACGCCGCGGAGTGCTCGATGATTAAGGTGTATGCCTCCGAGATGCTGGATTATGTTGTCGATGAAGGCGTGCAGATCCACGGCGGCTACGGCTACCATCAAGATTATGCGGTGGAACGGGCTTACCGGGATTCGCGAATCAACCGCATCTTCGAAGGTACCAACGAAATCAACCGGCTCCTCATCACGGGAATGCTGCTAAAGCGCGCCGCGCGTGGGCGATTGGGGCTTATCCCCGCTGTTCAGGCCGTAGTCGGCGGGCTTGGCAATGGGGCAACGGCCTCTGCGAGCACCGACCAAGATGAAGACGCGCGGCTGGTGCAGAGCGCGAAGAAGATTGCGCTGTTCACGATCGGGATTGCCTATCAAAAATACGGGACCGAGTTGGAAAAACAGCAGGAGATCGTGATGAACATTTCCGACATCGTCATGGAAGTTTTCGCCATGGAGTCGAGCTTGCTTCGAAGCCGCAAGCTTGTAGCCTCGGGCAAAGGGACCAATGCCGCCAACATGTGCGCCGTGTTTTTGCGCGAGGCCATGGATCGAGTAGAAGTGTCGGCGCGAAATGTCATCGGCGCCAGCTCGGCTGGGCACGCCGTGCGGGAGAATATGGCGACCTTACGCGCCTTTGCCAACTACGATCCGCTCGATGGAGTTGCACTGCGGCGCAATATTGCCGGCCGCCTTCTGGCCGCTGCGCGCTACACGGTCTGAAACTCAAGGTCCCCCGCTATGGCTGCTGCTACCCAGGTAAACCGCCAATGGCGGCTCAAATCGCGGCCCACGGGGCTGATTAAAGCGGACAACTTCGAGCTTGTGTCCCAACCCATGCCGGTGCCTGAAGAGGGCCAGCTTCTGATTCGCAGCGTATATCTCTCGCTCGATCCAGCGATGCGGGGGTGGCTGACTGACCGTCCGTCCTACGTTCCGCCCGTGCAGATTGGTGAAATCATGCGCGCGTTGGCTATCGGAATAGTAGAGAAATCAAATCATCCAAAATTTTCCGCCGGTGACCGAGTCCAAGGGATGTTCGGTTGGCAAGAATATCTGCTCTCCAATGGTGAAGCTGTGACGAAGTTGCCGGAGAGCAGACTTCCATTTTCGGCTTACCTTGGACTGTTTGGACTGGCTGGGTTAACCGCCTACGCTGGACTCTTGGAAGTGGGGCAGCCCAAGGCCGGTGAAACTCTCCTGGTCTCCGGTGCCGCAGGTTCGGTCGGATCACTGGTCGGCCAGATCGGCAAGGTCAAGGGACTTCGCGTAGTCGGCATCGCCGGAACCGATGAGAAGTGCAAATGGCTGCGGGAGGAACTCGCTTTCGACGGTGCCGTGAACTACAAAGATAACAACTACAAGAAACAGCTAAAGGCTGCGTGTGCGAACGGAGTGGATATTTATTTCGAGAACGTCGGTGGAGAAATCTTGGAAAGCGCGCTCTACCTCATGAACACCTTTGGTCGCGTGGTGCTTTGCGGCCTGATCTCACAGTACAACGCGACAGCACCCGTTCCGGGACCCTCCAACTTTGCGCTGGTGATCAGCAAGCGACTCAAGATCCAAGGTTTCCTTGCAACTGATTACTCTTCGAAATTAAAAGAAATGGTGAGTAACTTCACGCAGTGGCACAGCTCAGGCCAGCTAAAGTATCGGGTGGATATCGTCCACGGTCTCGAGTCTGCACCGGCGGCGATCAACAAATTATTCGACGGTTCCAATAATGGCAAACTAATAGTTCAACTCTCCAACCCTCCCGCTCCTTAGCGCTAAGGGTTTAGCCATTGTGGCAGTTCCTGGAATCAATAACTTACGTGCTGTCAGCACGCTAGAACACTCGACTCCCGCCCCCTCCACCACTACTCCAGTTTCAATTACATCGCGGACATCACTATCGCCAGATCTCGAATGCTTCCTCGATACTGGCCGGGAATCTTCAAAGGGCAAACTTCAAGCCGCTTTTCTCGCGGCCGATTCCTTCCCTCGTTCAATGCGCGCGGAAAGAATGCTTTTGGCTTTTTGCAGTTCTGCTCGGCGCTTGGCGGTGAGTCCGCGTCCCGCCCGATTCATGAAGTATGTAAGCATGCGCAGGCCTGATCCCGGCCCTTTTGGAGAGACTTCCTTCGAAGCAAGGATGCGGGCGATGGTCGCCGCACTCTTCGTAAATAATCCCACGGGCGGATGCGTGGAATCGGTCTTGACGCTGGATACCCATCTTTTCCCCGTTCGTCTTTTCGCCGCTTTTCTTGCCCCTGTTCGTCTAGTGCTCGTTCGTCTTGGCATAAGGCTCCTTTTGCAAAGCTCTGTCACCTCGCGGGCAACCGCCTCGCTCGCCCGGCACGAGGCCCGAGTGCTGTGACATTCGCGAATCCGGACACGAAACCCGCCGGTGCGATTTGATGCTCGGTGTTCGATAAGGGTCGTCGGCAACCTCCGCCCTTCGCAACTCATCCCAGAGCCGCGCCTCCTAAACGGCCGTGACATTTCGGACTTGAAGGACGCAGGGAGAAACAATTATGGCAACGAAGAAAAAATCGGGTAGGCGGAAGTATGGCAAAACAGCTGGCAAGACCGTCGCCAGCGCGATGCGGCGCAAGAAGAGTGGAACGCTGCGGTCGGGCAAGGGCGGCAAAGGCGGCAAGGTCAAGAGCCGGACGCAGGCGATTGCGATTGGCCTTTCCGAAGCGCGCAAGAAAGGTGCAAAGGTTCCGAAGAAGAAAGCGGCATAGCGGAAGACTTAACGGCTTGCTCAGGCAGCTGCCTTTCAGACAGACCGGAGAGACCAATCCCCTAAAGGCTTATGGCTAAGGCGAATAGTGTTGTCGTAATTGGCGCGGGGATTTCTGGACGTGCGGCCGCTTCGCCCGAGATATTGTTTGGCCGTCTTCTCGTTAACTGCGATATCAATACAGGAAACACTCGATTGATCCCGCAATCCCGTATTGAGTTATAACGTTAGCGTTAGAGATGAGCAGCAAGTTTAGCGACAGCTGACATCGTCTACCGCTGGTCATATGCTTGCCAAGTGTTTTAATCCATCGTGCTCAAATGCATTTCGCTATCTGGGAGACGGCAGGCTGTTCCGTCTCGAAAACGACCTTGCGCTGACCCCATCCAACTTTCGAACAGAATATTTTTGGCTTTGCGTAAGTTGCTCGCAATCCATGACCTTATCTATCAGCAACGAAGGCACCGTTGTAGCCGCCCCACTTGCAGAAACAGCTCATCTGAGCAGTCATTCCAGCCCGAGAAATCGACACAATGGTCTCTTGCTTGCAAGGGTCAGCTTCCGGGAAGGAGATAAGGATCAGATGGCGCGGGTGCGGATTCTTAGTCAACCGGTAGGGACAGGAGGTGCAAGGGGATGACTGCGAACGGTTGATGAGCGTGACCGGCGGCAAGCCACCGTAGTAAGACCCCAAATCATTCCATGCCCCGATTGCAGAACTCAATGACTTCCTAGCCCGATCTCAATTCAAGGAGAGCTTATGGTCACGAGGCGTGACCTCGCCAGATCGTACACGCTGAAGTTTGCCGGAGTGCTTGCGGCCATTACATTTTCGGCAGCCGCGCTTTCAGCGGCGGGCCCGGTGACATACATAAAGACGTATGCCAATTTTATTCCCAACACCACAGAGCAAAAAAATGTCGTACCCGAGGGAGTACAGGCCACCTCCGATGGCGGCTATATCTTGATGGCCTCGACCGATTGCAGCACAGAATCATGTATCGTGGCGCAAGGGAACACCAACCCGATCGTCGATTGGCTCGTAAAGACCGATTCCTCCGGCAATCCGCAGTGGAAGAAGGAACTGGGCTGCCTCAACAGTCCAGGCGGCTACAGTATTGGCGTCTCTCTTCAGCAGACCACGGATGGTGGCTACGTCGTAGGGGGCGGGGGAGTTGGCAGCGGGTTTCATTGTGCAAACGGCGCAGAATTGCAGCTCTCGATCGTCGAAAGGCTGAACGCCGGAGGCGATGTGACGTGGTCGAAGGACTATTCTATTGGTCGCAGTAGTGGCCTGAACGCCATCAGACAGACAGCCGACGGCGGCTTCGTAGGCGCCGGGGGAGTGTACACGGCCGCCGAGACGCCAAGCGGTGGCCTGGTCCTCAAACTTGATGCTTCGGGAAACGTCGAGTGGCAGAGCGCCATTGGCCCGTTGGGGCAGACCACCGTCGTGTTCAACGCCATTCAACAGGCCTCGGACGGCGGCTACGTGGCAGCTGGAAACTCCTACGTCCTTTCCTCTCGCTGCCAGCCCTTTGAGTGCGAGGGCGGCCTGGTCGTCAAGCTTGACTCAAGCGGTAAGGTCCAGTGGCAGCGGGCTCTCAGCGCTGCGGGGTCAAACTCGCTGTTCCTCGATTCCCTCGTGGCAACGTCTGACGGCGGCTATGTCGCCGCGGGCGCTTGGTCTGGAAACAGCCAAGCAGGCGGGCTCCTGGTGAAGCTGGACTCGACCGGCAACATCCTTTGGCAGAACGCTTACAGCGGCGGAAGCGACTACGGCGACGAGCTAGGCGTTGTGATCTACTCGGTCCACCAGACTGACGATGGTGGATACTTTCTCGCCGGTGATGGAAACGTCGTCCTGGCAGGGGGCGAGATCGAACTGGTGCCCTGGCTCGGGAAGGTCGATTCCAACGGCAACGTGCTCTGGCATTATTTCTATTATCAGGTCGATAACGGTTTGTCCCTCAGCGAGTACTTCGCCGGAGGCGACGTGGCAAAAGATGGCGGCTTCATCGCCGCCGGTTGGACCGAGGATTACCAGGCCCAGCGCAGCCTGCTGTTCGTAGTTAAGACAGATAGCTCCGGGCAGTGCGGTAACTGCAGCGATGTTCATCCGGACGTAGGACTTACTGGGGTCAATCCTGGTTTGACGATCTCGCCGCTCTCCCTGCCAGTCAGCACTTCCGCGACTCGAGGCGTCAACTCGCCCAGTAAGACCAGATCGACAGCAATCATAACGGTTAAGGACTGCAGCTGAACCGTTGGGACTCAAGGATTCAGCTATTCAACGATTCAATAGCTGCCAGATCCTCAACAATGTACTTTCCGCGAGCTACCTGCTTGCTCCCCACTGGAGTTGAAGCGCCTTCCGAACTTGCCTCCCTACCCTGCGCGAGACTGCAAATGCAAAAGAGGCCTCCTGCTAGAAAAAAGGCGGCACTATGGGAGCCTGTTTTTGCGCCAACGCATTAATCCTCTTTTTCCCAAGTATTTACAGTCAACCTCGACCGCTCCCGGAGAATGGTCTATCCGGTTTAGACTGTACCCGCACTCGCAGACGTCGAAATCGCTCCGTGATCGTTTCACTCGGAAGACTCGAAGAATGCCACCGGAAACTGCTGGAACAGATCTCTGGCAAACACGCGCGTGCCGTCGTTTTGATTGCGGCCCTGCAACTCGCCACTGGCGAGAATACTCCTCCATCGATGCGGCAAACCGGACGGCAATACTACCTGGGTGTCACACCAGTCAAACTGCAGCGTCTGGCCACCAGTCGGAAGTTGAGAAAACCAGCGCGGAACGGCCACTAGAACGGATTTCGAACCCGCCCTGCGAACAAAGCTAATCACATTCCGAGCATTGCACCCGGCGACCTGCAGAGGCAGAAATTCTCCCTCCTGAAACAGCGGTGCGAGTTCGCGCCGGTAGCGGAGGGCTCTCCAAATCAGAAACAGTTTGACGCCTCCATCGCACCAACGATCGAGCAGGCTGCGAAGAAGAGACTCGATCTCCTCCTTCGCGCCTGAGATCTCCTGCAGCGCGCCGGCTCGGATTGTGAAATCGATGGGTCCGCGATTGTCAGGATCGACGAGGCGCAAATCCCACAGTTCGGAACCCTGATAAAAATCTGCGACCCCCGGCGCGGCGATTTTTATCAACGCTTGAGACAGCCCGTTAATCATTCCGAAGTATGCGATTTTCGATTCAAACTCGCGGAAGTCCTTCAGGAATTCACGGTTATCTGGAGAAAGAATCCGGGCGGCGAAATTCTGCAGCGCATCTTCATGCGCCTGATTCGGAAGCGTCCAGCGCGTGTGTACCATGGCTTCGCGCGTTGCCTTGACGAGATGCGCCTGGACGCGTTCGAGCAGAGTTGCAAAACCTTGTTGTTCGAGAGGCCACACTCCCAGAAGAGTTTGGTACAGATAGTACTCCTCGTTGCGATCTGGGGTGGACTGCGAACCCGTCTGCTCCTTGTACTTCGCGTTCAGATTCGCCCAGCGCGCGAGCCGCTCATTCCATTCGTGCGGAATTTCCGAGAGCACGTTGAGGCGGGCGCGGACATCCTCGCTCCGCTTGGTGTCGTGAGTGGTGGTTGCATCCAGGCTGCCCGGCCAAACCTCATGCCGCTGTTGCAGAAACGAGAAGAAGGTCTGGGGCGAAGCGGACTCGGATGGCCTTGGGTTCCCACCGACATCATTGAGTGACAGCAAAGGATGGTAGACGTAGAGAGCTGTGTCCTCAAAACCCTTGGCCACGATAGGTCCGGTAAACTGCTGCCACCGCATCACGAAGGCGAGACGTGCCTCGCGCTGGTCGGGCAGCACGTGCGGGGGATTCAACAACAGCAGCACTTCCCGCACAAAATTGAAGGGCCCCGGAGTGATCTGGGGAGCTCTCTGGCGCGCCGCTTCAACCGCCTCCTCAATATGGCTGGTCGCCTGAGCAGGTACGTCCATATTGCGGATGTAGGTTCGGTACACCGGAAGGCAGGCTGTGACTTCGATCAGGGCGTCGATTAGGAATCTACGTCCAAGTTCGCGCGCATAGCGGTCCTGCGCGGCGAGTTCGGCCAACTGCCGGCCCAGCGTGCGCATCTCGACGCCAAGCAGTGTGCTCATGACCAGCTTTTTCTTTTGATAAAGCAGGTCGGAGAAGTCCTGCCGACGACCGATGAAGTTGGCATAAATCTCTTCGAGCTGACCAGCGCCTTCGGGGTTTACGAAGATTCCGTTGGCTTGATTTAAGTAATCGTAGCCTGTCGTTCCGCTGACCGGCCAGTCTTCGGGCAGGTTTTCCTGTGGCGCGAGAATTTTTTCGACGATCACATAGGAGGAAGAAGAAACCGGACGCGGCTCGTTCGCAGCCAGACCTTCTTGCAGTTTGTTGAGATAAGCCAGCGGGTCGCGCAAGCCGTCGATGTGATCAATGCGCAATCCTGCGAGGGGATTTTTCGACACTAGCCGCAGGATGTATCCGTGCGTGGCCTCAAACACAATGGGGTCTTCCACCTGCACACCCACGAGGTCGGCGATCGTAAAAAAACGGCGATAGTTGATGCTTTCATTCAGGTTCTGCCAAAACGCGAGCTTGTAGTTTTGCTCGGCCAGTAAACGCTGCAGGAACCTGAAACTGGCGGGATCGCCTCGCCTCCCATTCATCTCCGCGACATTTTCTGCGATCAGTCGCGCTACCTCCGGACTACTGTTCACAACCGCCCGCAGGCGGTCCCGTGCCGACTCAAAGCGCATGCGGCGTTCCGCGGCTGTATCGGCGGCGCGGCGATCGGCGCGGGCCAACTCAAGAGCGGACGCGAGGATGCCCGCGTATTCGTGATACGCCGGACTGTCTTCAGCAAGCTTTTCTTTCAGACGCTCCACTCGCTGGTTGAGTATCTCGTAGTAGGAGCGGGGAGACACGGGCAGGAGCGTTTCAAAATACTGAAGAAAAAAGCGGCCATCCGTGTAAACAAGTGTGATCTCCCCAGAATCCAGCGCTTCTCCAAACGGCCGTCCAAGAATCGGAAGCAAAATTCTGCCATCCAAGCTGCGGGCATGGGGATGCCAATCAACGTCGAAGAAAGCTGCAAAGGCCGACTGTGCGCCGTTCTCCAGAACGTCCATCCACCAGGGATTCTCGGCACTGGCTGCCATGTGATTGGGCACGATGTCAACGAGAAGTCCCATCCCGCGCTCCCGCAGATCGGTTTGCAGTGCGACGAATTCTTCTTCGGTGCCCAGATCAGGGTTCAACCGGCTGGGATCGATCACATCGTACCCGTGATTGCTGCCTTTGCGGCTGGCGAGTATGGGAGACAGGTACACATCGGAGATCCCGAGCTCGTGCAGGTAGTGGAGAATGCCGCGAACGTCGCTAAAACGAAACTCAGGATTGAGCTGGATCCGATACGTCGACGATGGAACACGAGTGGAAGGCATTTCGAGCCCTAGCCCTGCGGCAGCAAAATGTGCAACTGGTCAGCCAGGTGATTCAGTTCCTCATGACGTTGTTTGGCGACGGGATCCGCGTTGGGCTGGTGCCAGCCGTTTCGCTGATAGGCAGTGAGCAGCGGGCGGTAAACCAGATTTTGTGCGTCCCAAAGAACGACGGAAAAGGGCAATGACGGAGTTAAATCGAGTAGCTTGGTCAAGCGCATCGCGGCATCGTAGTCGGATGGATTGGCGGCAAATGCAGCGGCTTCATGTTCGATGCGCTTTCGCAACTTGTATTCGAGGGTCGTAACATCGAGCGCAATCTTGTTGGCGGTCGCCTCGCGCAGCAGCCCGTGAATGCTATCGGCATCAAGTTCCGGCCGATCCAGAGCATGCTGCAATTGATTGTTCAATGCAATTTCCGCGGCGGACTTCAGCGCGGCCGGAACTGGAATATCAAGTCCATTGAGAAAGCGAATCAATGGAGCCTGATTCTCGAAGACACTGGCGTATACGGCCGCCGCAGAGTTGAGCGACTCGTTCAGGATGAGACCTGCAATCTTGCGCTGCTCATCGCGGAACAGCAGCCGCAACGAGAAAATATCTTTGCCGTAAATTTGATCGAGCATGCGGATCACCTCGGCCGTATCGGTCTGGGTGAATGCCTCAACCAGCCTCTTCTGGTTCTGTTCCGAGAATTGAGCCGCCGCCTGCACCCCAGCGGTGACGTTGTGGTCTCCGAAATGAAGAACCGAAAAATCGAAAGAAGCTGATTCCGTTGTGATCTCAGAATGGAACTGAGCGTTGCCGGTGGCGAGCCGCATTTTGCCTTCCGCATCGAGCGCGTAACGTAGGCGCTTCGCGTCATAACAATAGATTCGCGTCTTGTCCGAATAACTTTCGAACAGCGAGCTGATCGCGTAATGGCCGGCGACTCGCTTGATATCGACAACCGCAGGCTTCACCCATTTCTCGTAGATGCGCGCACCGTCGCCATGTTCGGGTAGGTTGCTCTTGGCGCTGGCCAGATGCTGCAGGAACTCGGCTTCGAGGGCTACGCCGCAACATTCCCCTGCCAATCGCAAGGCGCGTCCCGCATAGTGAAGGACCTGCACCGTTTCGATCCCGGAAAGCTCATCGAAGAACCAACCGCAGCTGGTATACATCAGCATGGCGTGGCGTTGCATTTCAAGAAGCTTCAGCACCGTGACCTGCTCATCTGCTTCGAGCGGGCGCACGGCGTGCTCGGCGAAGAAGGCGGCCCGAGATTCTTCCGAGCGATCGAGGATCACCCGAAGGTAATCGTCACGGCCTGCCCATGGATCCTTGAGATAGGCTTTCAGCCGTGATTCGAAGATCGGCACTAGCCGGTCGCGCAGCCAATCAAGGGCCGCGCGCAAGGGAGCGCGCCACTGCTGATTCCAGGCGTGCCCGCCAGAATTGCAGCCGCAATCGCTGCGCCAGCGCTCGACACCGTGCACGCAACTCCAGGAACTGTTGCTAACGATTTCGGCAAAGTCCTCGGCAGGACGTTTGTCCAGAAATTCTCCATAGTTTGTCAGCTTGGCAAGCTCGCTCTTCTGAATCTCCTCGAGCGCATAGCTGAGAGCCATTTCCCCGAAATGGTGATGATGACCGTAGCTCTCGCCATCCGTTGCAATGTGAACCAACTGAGGGCCCTGGCGCGTGTCCGAGAATCCACTCATCAGGCGATCGGCGAAGCGCTTGCCGTCGCTCAGCAGACCTTCGAAGGCCACGGCCTGCGAAATCGGGCCGTCATAGAAAAACACGCTGATGCGCTTCTTGGACGGAAGCCGGACGATATAGGCGTGCGCCGGGTCGATCTGCCCTCCGCTTACATCGTGATAGCGACTGCTCTGCTTGCTGCTGCGGACTCGCTTGGCCTGACGAGGTGCGAGGATGGTGAAGCGGATTCCATTTTCGGCCAGAACTTCCAGCGTTTCGGTGTCGACCGCAGTTTCGGGAAGCCACATGCCTTCCGGGGGGCGCCCGAATCGGCTTTCGAAATCGTTGATTCCCCATTTCACCTGCGTAACTTTGTCACGCCGGTTGGCCAGCGGCAGGATCATATGGTTGTAGCCCTGCGCGATCGCAGAACCGTGCCCCGAAAACCGTTCCTTGCTCTCGTTATCGGCTTCGAGAATCTCCGCATAAACTCGCGGCGCCCGGTCCTTGATCCATGACAGCAAGGTTGGGCCGAAGTTAAAACTGATGTGCGCGTAATTGTTGAGCAGCTTTACGATGTGATTGTCCGCGTCAAGAATGCGCGACGCGGCGTTGGGGGCGTAGCACTCAGCAGTGATGCGTTCGTTCCAATCGTGATACGGATAGGCCGAGTCCTGCAACTCGACGGCTTCGAGATAGGGATTCTCCCGCGGAGGTTGATAGAAATGTCCGTGAATACAGATGTATCTCACTCCGCCTCCACTGACTTGTGTTGTTCAAGAATCAGAAATGCACGGGCACAAAGGCGGAACTCACTCGCGCGGGTTAACCTCGCATCAAAATCCTTACCGTCTCGCAAATCCTGCGACACGGTCCGGAAACCACCGTCATCGAAATTCTTGTTGTCGCGGTTCCAGCCGGCGGCAGCAGAGTCCATCCGTGCTGCCCAGTTCCCACTCAAGTCCGGTACGTCCAGGGTGACGGGATGCTCGGCGAAATTAAGCAGGATTGCGAGGCGTTTGGGATTGATGTCGAATAAAAGCAAAAGCGCGTTATCACCCAATTCGCGGAGTGTGTGCGACACCGCAGATCCCAAGTTGAACTCTCGACGAATTCGGATCAGTTGCTGGTAGAAGCGGAGGAGCGTCTGGTGCTTATCTTTTTCCCGCAACGAATGGTCCAGGTGGGAGCGCTTGTAAGTTTGTTCGTCCTGCGGATCCGGAACGCTTTGCTCCCAGTCGAAAGCTGCAAATTCTTCGCGACGGCCGCGACGAACGGCTTCCACCAGCGCCGGATCTCCGTGGCTGGTGAAGTATTGGAAGGGCGCGGTCTCGCCGTATTCCTCGCCCATGAAGAGTAGGGGCACGAACGGAGAAAGCAGATTGATTCCGACGGCAAGTTTCAGAGATTCGAAATCGACCAGTGCAGTTAATCGCTCACCACATGCCCGGTTGCCCACCTGATCGTGATTCTGCGTATAGACCACGAACTTCGACGCAGCCAATCCACGTGGCGAGTTGCCATGGTGTCGCTGGCGAAACTGTGAATACTGGCCGCTGTAATACCAACCTTCTTTTAGAGTCGCGGCCAGCGGCGTGATGCCCCCGAAGTCCGAGTAATATCCACGGTCTTCTTTGGTAAGCAAAGTGTGGACCGAATGATGGAAGTCATCGGACCACTGCGCGTCGAGATCGTATCCACTGTGTTCACGGTCGTGCAACAGTCGCGAATCGTTCAAATCGCTCTCAGCGACGACGTGAAACGGCCGCCCCAACCGGATCGAAAGTTGTGCAACGCTGCGTTTCAGCTCCGCGAGAAAGTGCCGCGCCCCGAAATCGAAGATTCCGTGGACGGCGTCCAGGCGGAGCGCGTCGAGGTGGTATTCCTCGAGCCAATAGAGTGCGTTCTCGATGAAGAACCTTCTCACATCGTCACTGCCTTGACCGTCGAAGTTGATTGCTTCACCCCAGGGAGTGCGGTAGCGATCCGTAAAGTAAGGTCCGAATGCACTAAGGTAGTTGCCTTCCGGGCCGAGATGGTTGTAGACCACATCGAGCCCGACAGCGAGACCGTGAGCATGAGCGGAATTCACGAGCCGATGAAGCCCAGCCGGACCACCATAAGAATTCTGCGGCGCGAACGGGTAGACGCCGTCGTATCCCCAGTTGCGAGAGCCCGGAAATTGCGCAATCGGCATAATCTCGATCGTTGTGATGCCGAGATCGGCTAGTTCTGCCATGTGGGGAACGACCGCATCGAACGTTCCATGTTGCGTGTAGGTGCCGACATGAAGCTCATAGAAGATGCTGCTTTCCAGGGTAATGCCTCGCCAGTCTTGATCGGTCCATTGAAACGATCCTGTATCTACAATTTGTGACGGACCGTGTACACCTTGCGGCTGAAAACGCGACGCGGGATCGGGTAGACCGCGTTGCTCATCCAGACGGTACGAATATTGAGTGCCCTCATTAAGGCCTGTGACATTGGCGCGGAAGTATCCTTTCGGTAACAGCTCCATATCGATGAGTTGGTTGGATGGGCAAAGTTGCAGGCGAACCGAGCGCGCATGCGGAGCCCACAGCAAGAATTCCCAGCTTCCATCAGGAAGGTGATGAGCCCCAATTCGCGACTGCTGCATCGAGATTTCAGTAGTTAGCATTTCGGTAGTTAACAGTTCGGTAGTCAGCATCGAGCGCCCAGCAAACAGATCATATTTCGAAGATTCGATACGATGCGGATGGCTCCCGCGCCTGCAGCAGGGTGATGGCGACGTTGTAGACGGGACTGCCTCCGGTGGTCTTGCCTTCCAGCCGTCCGTGATGAGCATGACCATGCAGCACGAGGTCGGCGCCATGACGGTCTATGACCTCGGCCAGGCGCGACGTACCGAGAAACGGGAATATCTCGGCGGCCTCGCCTTGCACCGTCGCCACGATCGGGGAGTAATGAATGACGACGACCCGCTTGGGTGTGCGAAGTTGAGCCATCGCGCGTTCCAGCTTCAAAGTCTCGTCAATGGAAGCCTGCACAAACTGCTTGATTTCCGGCTCTCCAAACGCGGTCAAAACACCGCGACCAAATCCTCCGACGAAGCCCTTGGTCCCCGCGAATCCTACGCCATCCCGCTCGTAAGCAGTGCCATCGAGCACTTTGATTCCGGAGGATGACATCATGCGCATCAACTCTGCCTGCTTGCCGCATTCGTAATCATGGTTTCCGAGAACCGCAATCGTTGGCACCCGCGAGCGAACTACGACATTGAGCAGAGGTTCCATTTCGCTGGGCTCTCCATAATTGGTGAGGTCACCGGCAACAACCAGAACATCCGCCTCGTCGCGCACGCGATTCAACTGGTCGTGCAACACGTTGTGACGGGCTGCGGAAAAATGCAAGTCCGCAGTGGCAGCGATTCTCATGATGTCTTGCTCACCGGCGAAAGACTTCGCAGCCTGCGATCGCGGTACTCGCGCATGAGGTTGTCCAGTCCCCACTCATTGATATCGATGGCAAACATCTTGTCGTCAATCAGGCTGCCGCGGAACTTCGCGGCCGGATTGGGTCGGGAAACGGCCTCCTCAAATCGTTGAATGAGGGAGTGCCACAGCTCATGGGGAACGAATTGGGTCTGCGCGGGATAAGAGTAGCGGAACAAGACAAGCGCCCAGAAGAACATCTCCCAATGATCTCCCACCAGGGCGAGAACGCGCTGCCAGTCGATCTTACCGCCGGTTCCGTAAATGATATGAGCGATATCGACGCCATCGAAGCGTTCCCGCCGTGTAACAAATAACTTGGACGCCAGAAGTTCTTCGGCGGCCAGAACGCGCGTCGGCACCTCGTGAACGACCGCAGGTTTCGAGCGTCGAATCCACGAGTCATCGACGATGATGACGGCATTGCTCATGCCTGTGATCAGATCGACGAAGAATCCATCGCGATGCACTTTAAACAACCAGACTGGATCGCAGATTTCGCAACGGAATCCTTCTTCCCGCAGCAACTTGAGTACAACCTGAGCCGTGTCGGCCGTCAGAAACAGATCAAGATCTTTGGTGTCGCGATGAATTCCGGTATGCACTTGTAATGCGAATGCTCCCGCGACGGCGTAGGAAATCTGTCGCGACTCGAACAGACTGAGGATTGCGCGAAAAAGGATCTGCTGCTGGGGATGAATCCTGCAGGGCTCGGATGACGTCTCCGATATCAACGTGCGCTCCGGCTCTGCCATTTGGCTCCCCTTTCGATGACTGGGCTTCGATGACTGGGCTTCGACAACCAAGCTTGAAAATCACTTCGCACTCGCAGGCTGCCAGCTCTCTTATGGCTGGGGCTTCGTCTGGCCAGCGTACTTCTGTACCGTGTTCAGGAATGATTCGCCGGTATCCGGCGGCTGTGCTTTACCGCTGAGGATATCGGCCAGGCTCATTGGGGACCCGTACAGAGTGCGCGCATCCCCCTCATCCTCGGTGATGGAAGAGCCTGTGATGTTGGTCCCGGCAAATACGCCGCGGCTGCGCGCATAACTCACCGCGTCAGCGTTGATGTTCATGTTGTGTTGTCCCACAGGCCCAGCGGTCACGGAAGTTTCGACGCCCATCCGGAACTTGCCGGACTCGAGCTGCTGCATTCCCTTTTCGTCGGTGATGACGATGACAAGATCGATCGCCTCGCCGCCAAGTTGGGCTCCCCAACTGCCGCCGGAGATATCCAGAGGAGCGGGCGCACTCCAGCCGCTTCCGGAGCGGCATGTGGCGAAGCCCTTGCCATGCTTGGCCCCCACGAGAACGGCTACCTGGACCGTCGACGGAAAAACTGCTACGCAGGTCGCACGCCGGATAATTCCATTCGGGATCGCTTTTTCGGAGTTGGCCATGATCTCGTTCAGAACCTTCGTTGAAGCGTCCAGGCGCTGCGCTACATCGGACGGACTCTCGTCGGCTGCCCGTGCCGTAGTCGCCACGATTGAGCACGCAGTCACCGCTAACAGAAAACTTTGCAGCAAATTTCGAGTGATCTTTTTCATAACTCTCACCTCCAGGCTGCCAAGGCGCGGGCTGCCGCTCTTCCGACGCTAGCCGTGTCACGGTCGAGGAGTCCATCCGGTAATGTCTGTAAGTGCCTCTAAGGTCGATGAATATTGCGGAATTACGGCAACATTCCTTGCAGGTTAAAAGTAGGTTAATTTCCAGAGCTCGCCGGGCACTCAGGACAGCCTCGGCGGAGATTTTCTTCAATACAGCAAATTAACCGTGTCGAGCATCGAAGCAGCATGCGATTTGTGCCGCTGGCTGGGAGTCAAAGCAATGGCAAGTGAAGCCTCCGAACAAATGCTGTCGCTCTTAAACGAATTGGCCGGGCTAAAAGAGATTGATGTAACGGAACAACCCCGAACTCCACTGGATGCGGCGCGCAAAGAGCGACAGCGTCGCCGGCGGGAAATTCGTCAGCAGATCAAGGAACTCGCTGGAGCACAATCGGGAAAAATCAGTTAAGCCGAGTTGCTCTGTGAGCATTTTCATGCGCACGAACGAGCCTGCCCCATGTCGTGCATGAAACCTGGTCGGCGCCCTCATCCGGAACCGCTATCCCATTTCTGCGGCCCGGCTCCTCGCGACTGCTGCGAGGGCCGGGCTACACAGGTTTTTTACGCGGCCGCTTGCTTGCGTTGCTCGATGAACGCCAGCAGGTCGGTATTGATCTGGTCTGCGTTGGTGGTGGGCATCCCGTGCGGGAAGCCGGGATACACTTTAAGCGTCGCACCCTTCACTAGCTTCGCCGACTGCAGGGCCGCTGCGGCGATGGGCACGATCTGATCATCGTCGCCATGAAGAATCAGAGTGGGCACATCGAACTTTTTCAGATCTTCGGTGAAGTCCGTCTCTGAAAACGCCTTGATGCAGTCGTAGCCTGCCTTCACCCCACCCATCATCCCTTGAAGCCACCACTTCTCACGGATGCCTTCGGAAATCTTGGCGCCGGGGCGGTTGTAGCCGTAGAACGGAAGGGTGATGTCTCTGTAAAACTGCGGCCGATTCTGGGCGTACGCGGCTCGCAGGCCATCGAATACCTCGATCGGAGCACCCGCTGGATTCTTATCCGTCTTCACCATCAGGGGTGGAACCGAACTGATCAGCACCGCCATCGCGACGCGTTTGGATCCGTGCCGGCCAATGTAGCGGGCAACTTCTCCGCCGCCGGTGGAGTGGCCGATATGGATGGCGTTCTTGAGGTCAAGTTTCTCGGTGAGCGCCGCGAGATCGTCGGCGTAGGTGTTCATTTCGTTGCCGTCCCATGTCTGGGTGGAACGGCCGTGCCCTCGCCGGTCGTGCGCGATGACGCGATAGCCGCGCTCGCCAAAGAACATCATTTGTGTGTCCCAGTCGTCCGCCGTGAGCGGCCAGCCGTGACTGAATACAATGGGCTGGCCCTTTCCCCAGTCCTTGTAGAAAATCTGCGTACCGTCTTTAGTAGTAATTGTCGGCATGGAATGCTCTCCTTTGTGTGGTTGAACTGCTCGCAATAGTAAAGATTCCGCTGGATTTGTCTGATCTTGCTCATCCCTGAGGTGATGATGAAGCTGATACATGGGAACACGGAGAACTATCTATTGTGTTCCCCCTTTGTCCCCTGTGGCTCCGATGCCCCACTACTGAGAGAAAAACTTTCCCGCGATCCTGGATTTCCACTTCTGGCGATTCTAGACGAGAATTACCACTCACTCTCCCGCACGCGATCTGTGTGTTCGAGGCCCTCGGTCGCGTACTTTCGCGGAATAGCATACCGAGCCCCCGATGTTTACGGCTCGTATTCTTCCCGGACGCTCCAGGATTCCACACAAGGTCAGTTCCTGAAGTCTGCCAATCCGTTCCACACCAATTGGACGGCGATGGCGAGAATCAGAAAGCCGAAGATCTTGTTGATGGCCCCAACGGCGCTCGGCCCCAGACGCCGCACCAGCGGTCCGCCAAGAACGAAGAAGAGCGTAACGCTGAGTGCGATCCCGGCAACGCCGATCACCATGCCGAGATACGCGGCCGCATTGTCCACATGGGCCGCCAGCGCCATCACGACTCCAATCGCGCCCGGTCCCGACATCAGGGGCATGGCCAGCGGAGTCAGCGAGATATCCTCTTTCTCCTCGGCCTCATGACTTTCCTCGGGCGTGATGCGCGCGTGCGAAGTCACCATGCCCCACGCCGTGTTGGCGACGATCAGACCGCCGGCAATCTTGATCACCGGCAGCGAGATGCCAAAGAAGTGCAATACAAAGCGTCCGAAGAAAAGGAACGTCACCAAAATCAGAAATACCCATATCCCGGTTTTGAGCGCCGTGCGCCGCCGGTCCTGCGGGCTCCAATGCGAAGTCATGCTGAAGAAGATTGGAATGCCGCCGAAGGGATCGACAATCGGAAACAGCGCTAGAAAGGTCGCCGCCGCCGAGGCCGGCAACGTTCGCAGAAACTCCCCGAAGGCATAGGAACTCGCCATCTTTTACCGGTATCCTTCCAGCGTTTTCGCTGCACGCTCGAGCGCAGCCGCCAGCACCGCAAGTTGTTGGCGTGCGCGTTCGCTGTCGCCCTTGTCGAGAGCTTCATTTACTCCAGGAATCACCACCGCTGCATAACCCGTATATTCCCCCGGCGCGTAAATCACGTGGCGAAACCACGGACGGTTCGGCAACCCCTGAGGGTCCAGCATCGCCCGCTCCGCCCCTCGCAAGGCTTGATTCAACCGCGTGACATCCTGCGGCGGATTTTTCTGCTTTGCCAGGATCTTCACGCCCGCGGCTTCGAAACGGTGCGCCGCGTTGTTCACGGCGTTGAAATCGAGCGCCTGCTTGCCGAATTTGTCCTCGGCACGCCGGTGAGCCGCGTCGAGGTACGTATCGATCTCCTTCCCGTATTCCTCATAGTCGTAGGGGAGAACGTCGGCATCGGCCATGCGCACCGCTTCCAGCCCAAACACGCGTGCCATCTGCTGCTCATACACAAAATCGGGGTCGCCAAACTTCTTGAACCACGCAAAGTTGTCGAACACCGAGTGATATACCCCGTAAGGGCCGGACGAACTCACATCGCTCGAAGGCACTCCCAGATGCTGCAGGAACGCCGTGTAATCCGACCCGCTACCCAGATCTCCCACGGGAACATCGGTCTTCACCTGCGCCGCGGGAAGACGGCGGCTGTCTCCGATCGCCTCTGTCGGAAATTGCACCGACGGCGACTCCGGTTGCGCCGCCTTTTGCCAGGCTTCGTAGACCGTTCCTCCCTTCGGACTAGGGACAACTTTGGTCACATCGCGCAGAAATTGTTTGAGGCTCGGCACCGCCGAAGCCCCGAACTTCGGTCCGGAAACGGCAACGTCCATGTTGAAGTAGGCGGCGGCGTTGGCCAGTTCGGCCTCGTGCTGTTCGACCCACTCGGTCGAGCCCATCAGGCCTTCTTCTTCTCCATCCCAACTGCAGAAGACGAGCGTCCGCTTCGGCTTCCATCCCGACTTCAACAACTCACCGACGCCGTGCACCGACTCCAGCATCGCGGCCGTCCCGCTGTTGGGATCGACTGCGCCATACACCCACGCATCCCGATGATTTCCCGCGACCACCCATTCGTCCGGCAACTCGCTCCCGCGCACGCGCCCGACCACGTCCCATAGCGTGCGGAACTGGTAGTCCTGTTTAAGATGCATCTTCAGTTTCGCCGGCCCCGGACCGACGTGGTACGTGAACGGCAGCGATCCCTGCCACTCGCGCGGCGAATCCGGTCCGTCGAGATGTTGCAACACCGGCCAGGCATCGTGATATGACAAGGGCGTGACGGGAATCTTCGGCATCTGCGCCGACTGCTCAGGTGAAATCCTTTGCGAATCGGGCAGCGACGGCACCGACGCAACACCGGGTGTCGTCGGATCTCCCGGGAACTCAAACATGTATCCCACCGAGCCGCGCTGCACGCCGGTATCTGGACGCCACGGCCCATCGGGATATTTATCGCCGCGACGCCATCCATCATCTGCAGGATCGGAGTAGATGATCACGCCCGCCGCCCCATGTTCCTGCGCGACGAATACTTTGACCCCGCGAAAATTCTGGCCGTAGCGGACGAGCACAATCTTGCCGCGCACATCAACTTTCAGTTTGTCGAGTTTCTCGAAGTCTTCGGGCGTCCCGTAGTTGGCATAGACCACATCGCCCTCAACATCGCCCGACGGCGACATGCCGTTGAAAGGCATCACTACGCGAGGATCTTCGTCATAAGGATCCCCGTCGACGTGCTCGCGCGTCGGGCCGTGCATGGCAACTCCTGCGGGTGCCGTCAAATCGACACTGATTTCTGCGGGATAGTTCATCCACACTTTGTACTCGACGATCTCGGTCTCGAGTCCCGCGTCGCGAAACTTCTGCGCGACATAGTCGGCGGTGGCTTTGTCTTCTACGGTGCCCGCCATGTGCGGAGCCTGAGTCAGAATCCGCAAATGCTCCTCTGCCAGCTTCGCATCGGGTACGGCCAGGAAGCGCGATTCTGTAGCCAGCTCTGCGGTCGCGTCGCGAAACCCGAAGATGGCTGGGGTCGAGGCGGAGGATGCCGCGTTGCCACTTGCAGTGGGAGACGATCCGGAAAGGAATAGGGCGGAAGACAAAATGGCCGTTAAGAGAAGTTTCATGGGCTCCCGTGGTGAAAGCTAGTAAGGTAGCACAGGTGGAATCGAGCTTCCCACCCCTGGACCCTATGAAACATGTAAAGAAGCCCGTGAAAATCACGCCGGCTCCGCGCGGCAGCGGTTATAGTGACGTGAGCGAGAAGCGCGACCTGTACTTCGCGGGCGTCTTGCCGAAGAAGAAAAGACCTCGCCGAGCCACTACCTTACCTGCCCGGTCCCGATAATCTCGTACTTCGACGAAGTCAGTTCCGCCAGTGCGAAGGGACCTCGGCAGTGAAGTTTTTGCGTGCTGATGCCCATCTCGGCGCCAAAGCCGAATTCTGCGCCGTCGGTGAAGCGGGTTGAAGCATTCCAGTAGACCGCCGCGGAATCCACGCCGCGCAGGAATTTCTTCGCGTTCGCTTCATCGTGCGTAACGATCGAGTCGCTGTGCTTGGTGGAGTAGCGACTGATGTGCGCGATGGCATCGTCGACATCGGCGACCACAGCGATCGCCATGCATAAACGCAAATACTCTTCGTACCACTCTTGTTCGGTCGCAGGCCCAACATGCAATCCGGCCGCGAGGGTGCGAGCTTTGCCGTCGCCGCGCACTTCCACGCCAGCGTCAATCAATTTCTTCACGATGCGCGGGACATATTCCGCCGCCACGTGCTCATGCACCAGCAACTTCTCCGCTGCATTGCATACCGACGGTCGCTGCGTCTTGGCATTGATCACGATGCGGTCGGCCATCTCGAAATCGGCCGACTCATCCACGAAGATGTGGCAGTTCCCTGCCCCGGTCTCAATCACCGGCACGGAAGAATTCTCAGTCACGAATGTGATCAGCCCCGCGCCGCCGCGCGGAATGATGACATCCACGAACCCACGGGCCTTAATCAATTCCTGCACCGATTGCCGCGTTCTCGAATCGAGCAGTTCGATTGCGCCCTCAGGCACTCCTGGAACTGCCCTCATGATTTCCACCAGGCGTTGATTGCTTTGGGCCGCTTCTTTGCCTCCGCGCAACACAATGGCGTTGCCGCTCTTCAGCGCCAGCACCGCGGTGTCAACCGTCACATTCGGACGCGACTCGTAGATAATTCCCACCACACCCAGAGGAACGCGCACCTTGCGGATGCGCAGACCGTTCGACTTCGTCCACTCGGCCAAGGTTTCGCCGATCGGATCGGGAAGGGCGGTCACATCCCGCACCCCGCGCGCCATTTCTTTGATTCGCGCCGAAGTCAACAGCAAGCGGTCGCGCATCGCGCCTTCGAGACCGGAATCCTCAACGTCCTGGGCATTCGCCGCCAGTATGCTTGTCTCGTTCACTTCGATGGCATCCGCAATTTCGAGCAGCAACCCGTTCTTCTCTTCCGTCGACAGCAACGCGAGCCGCGAGGACGCTGCGCGCGCATGCAGCAGTTTTTCCTGCGTCGAAGCTGCGACGGTGAAAGTCGTGGCCATGTTCCCTACTGTCGATCTTTCTGCGGCGGAAAGTACGTTCCGATTTTACGCTCCATGCCCAGCATGATCGCCTTGGGATGCCGTCCATTCACGATCGCCACTTGAACTCCGCCCTCGCTCGCCAGTTTCGCGGCGCGTAACTTGGAGATCATGCCGCCGCGGCCCTGCGCACTCTTGCCATTGCATTGTGCTTCGAGCGCAGGCGTCAGCTTGCGAATCACGCGCTGGATTTTCGGCTTCTTGCGTCCGTTAGGAACCAGAAATCCATCGACATTCGTCAGTAGCAGCAGCCAATCGGCTTTGACCGCGGTGGCCAGCAGCGAACTCAACTCGTCATTGTCGCCAAAGGCGCCTTCGATCTCCCGCACTGAGACGCTATCGTTCTCGTTCACGATGGGCACCACGCCCAAAGCCAGCAACTCGGCGAGCGCATTCTGCAGATTGCGATAGCGCACCGGCGAAGTGAAGTCGTCGCTCGAGAGCAGCAATTGTGCGACCACCTTTTTGCCGAAGAACAGGCGCTCGTAGGTGTGCATCAACTTGCTCTGGCCGACTGCGGCGCAGGCCTGCATGCGCGGAACATCGTTCGGACGCTTCCGCAGATCCAGGCCTGACATGCCCGCGGCGATCGCGCCCGAGGTAACGATCAGATATTCGTTCTTCGACAGGTCGAACTGATCGACCATTCCGCGCAGCAGGTTGATATCAATCTGCCCGCCGGGAGCGATGAGACTGGTGCCGACTTTGATGACTACGCGCATAGGTGTAGGGCTGCTGCCGGGGCGTATTCACTTTTCCTTCGCTGCCCGGAACTCCAGCCTGGAGCACCCGGCAGACCGATTCCGCCGACCCAGCGGGGAGGGACAACACCTCTATCCTGCCGTTAGAATGAAATTCTGGCAAGATGAAAAATCCTGCCACCTGCAACCATGACGCCTGCTTCCAACGCCACCAGTCGTTTCTCCGATCGCGTGGAAAACTACATCCGTTATCGGCCGGGATATCCGCCGGAGGTCTTGCGTTGGCTTCAGGACGAATGTGGCCTGTCGCCGAGGCATGTCATTGCTGATATTGCCTCGGGTACAGGGATTTGGACGCGCCCGCTGTTGGAGAACGGAAATCCCGTGTTCGGCATTGAGCCCAACGCCGAGATGCGGCAAGCGGGCGAGCGACTGCTGACAGCATTTCCGAAATTCACCAGCACTGCGGGAACGGCTGAAGCGACCACTCTGCCTGACGCGAGCGTGGATTTCGTCACGGCCGCCCAGTCCGCCCACTGGTTTGATCGGGCACCGGCCCGCCGCGAGTTTGTGCGCATCCTCGAGCCCGGTGGATGGCTCGTCCTGCTGTGGAACGAGCGCCTCACTGACTCCACTCCGTTTCTGCGCGAATACGAACAACTGCTCCTTACCTACGGCACCGATTACGAAGATGTGCGCCACGAACGCACCACCGACGCAGTGAACGAATTCTTCGATCCCGAGCCATATCAAGAGCACGCCTTCGACATGCGGCAGGAATTCGACTATGCCGGACTCGAGGGCAGGTTGCTGTCGTCGTCCTACGCGCCGGGACCGGAGCATCCCAAGCACGCCCCGATGCTGGCGGAACTTCAGCGCATCTTCATGACGCATGCCGTTGCCGGACGGGTCGACGTCGACTACAAAACGCGCGTGTATGCTGGACGATTGAAGTAACCCAGCGGGAGAATAAATTGCCCGAAGAAAAATCCTTTCATATGACGCCCGAAGAATTCCGTCGTCACGGCCACGCCGTCGTGGACTGGATTGCGGACTACCAAGCGCGGATCGAATCCTTTCCTGTGCTCTCGCAAATAAAGCCCGGAGAGATTCGCGCGGCGCTTCCCACGAACCCTCCGGCACTCGGCGAGCCCTTCGACGCGCTGCTGAAAGACATCGATCGCGTCATCCTTCCCGGCGTCACCCACTGGCAATCACCAAACTTTTTCGCATACTTCCCATGCAACGCCTCAGGGCCGGGAATTCTGGGCGATCTTCTTTCCTCCGGCCTCGGGGTGCAAGGTATGTTGTGGTCGACCAGCCCGGCCTGCACCGAACTTGAAACCCACGTCATGGACTGGCTCGTCGCCATGCTCGGCCTGCCGCAGAAATTTCTATCGTCGAGCACTGGCGGCGGCGTCATTCAAGACACAGCTTCCAGCGCCGCACTCTGTGCCCTGCTGGCCGCCCGCGAGCGAGCTACCAATTACGTCAGCAACCAGAAGGGATGCGATGGCAAACTCGTCGCCTACGCGTCGACGCAAACCCATTCCTCGCTGCAAAAGGCAGCCATGATCGCAGGCATCGGCGTCGACAATCTCCGCCTCATCGAGGTAGACGAAAAGCTCGCCCTGCGCCCCGATGCTCTGTCGCGTCAAATCGAAGCCGATCGAACCAAAGGCCTAACTCCGTTTTTCGTCTGTGCCACGATCGGAACCACTTCTTCCAATGCGATGGACCCCATCGCCGCCATCGGCGAAGTCTGCCGCCAGCACAATCTTTGGCTGCACGTCGACGCGGCCATGTCGGGCACCGCCATGCTCTGCCCCGAATTTCGCCACCTGCAGAACGGCGTCGAACTCGCCGACAGCTACAACTTCAATCCGCATAAATGGATGTTCACCAACTTCGACTGCAACTGCTTCTGGGTCGCCGACCGCAAAGCGCTGATTCAAACCTTAAGCATCCTGCCGGAATACCTGCGAAACCAGGCCACCGAGTCGGGAGCAGTCATCGACTACCGCGACTGGCACATCCAATTGGGCCGCCGTTTTCGTTCGCTGAAGTTGTGGTTCGTGATCCGCCACTACGGCGTCGAAGGCCTGCAGCATCACATTCGCCAGCACGTGCAACTGGCCGAACAGTTCGCGAAGTGGGTGCAGAACGACGCTCGCTTCGAACTCGCCGCCCCCGCGCCGCTGAATCTGGTCTGCTTCCGCCACAAGGCCGGAGATACTGCCAACCAGACCATCATGGATCGGCTCAACCGCAGCGGCGACTTGTTCCTGACTCACACCAAACTGCATGGCAAGCTCACCCTGCGCCTCAGCATCGGCCAAACCCATACGCGAGCGAAACATGTGGAGAACGCGTGGAAGCGCCTCCAAGAAGAAGCCGGGCGGATTCCATCCCCAGAAAAGTAATGCAGTGATTCTTCAGAAACCGTTCAGTCCGCCGGCATCGGCGCAGGGCGCGCCATTCCGCGGCGTTCGATTCCGGTGTACGCCTTCTCCGCAGGCACTTCCAGCCACTTCCGAACTTCGGGCAGCGCTTTCCGCATCGCGGTTTCTCCGACGGCAATCAAATCGCTGGCGCGCTTAAAGTCATCGTAGGCAAATCCCGCAACGTCGGGTTCGATCACCAAATCCGCAGCCTGGCGCCACAAGCTCGACATCGCATCCTGAGCGATTGCGAATGATTGTCCGATGACGTCAAACAGATGCCGCGGCGGCCCGCCATTGGCCCACGTGCCTTTCAAGTGAACCGCCAGCACGCGGTCTGCGCCCATTTCGCGCAAAGGCCGCGTCGGCACCGGATGCGACAGCATTCCGTCCACCAGGTATCGCCCACGAATCTGTACCGGCAAGAACATTCCCGGATAAGCGCAACTCGCGCGCACTGGATCGATGATCGATCCCGAATGAAACACCACGGCCTCTCCGGTATTGAAATCGGTCGCGGTCACGCCCAAAGGAATTTGGAGTTCTTCAAACGTCTTCACCTTCAAAGTGCGCGTCAAGAACGCAACCATGCGATCGTTCGAAGCGAAGCCGCAACGCGACAGCGTCCAGCGCGCAAACGTAGCGAAGCGCACGTTGTGCGCGAGTTCTTCCAATTCCTCGAGCGAGACACCACTGCAATAGAACGCCCCCATCAACGCGCCCACACTCGTGCCAGTGACAATGCGGATCGGAATATTTTCTTGTTCGAGAACTTTCAGAACGCCGATGTGCGCGATGCCGCGGGCAAACCCTCCACCTAGGGCCACGCCAATGGCTGGAACGCGAGGTGACAAAACTGGCGCAGTTTTGCGGGAGAGCTCACGCCTGAAGGCCTGAACCGACCGAAGAATCTTCCCCAGACTATTCACAGCCAACCCCACATCCACGGCCCCGAAGCAGCCGCGGGTACTACAGCCTCTGCTGCCTCATAAGATGCCATAATTCAATAGATGGCTGTAACGGCACAAGAGTGCCATTTTTGATTACGTTGGGAATACCCAAAGTCAGTAACAGTTACCGTGCCGACCGTAGCCCCGTGACGAAAACTATGTATTCCTGCTAACTTGCGGACAGTATGGTGCGCGAAATCTCAGCCGGCGGCGTAGTGATCCGTAAGAAAGACGGTAGCTGGTGGATGGCCGTGATTGAACCGCCTTACGAGACGCCGCTCGCCGAACCGGATCCCGCCAAACGTCCCGCTCGCTCGAAAACGAAGGCGACCCTCTGCCTGCCCAAAGGCCTGATCGATGCCGGTGAGAAGCCGCTTGAAGCTGCCCTGCGCGAGGTTCGCGAAGAAACCGGAATCACGGCCGTCCCCCTCACGAAACTTGGAGACAGCAAGTATGTCTATGTGCGCTCCTGGGGCGACGGTGCGCGTGTGTTCAAAATCGTCAGCTTCTACTTGCTTCGTTACGAGTCCGGACGTATCGATAATCTCACCGAAGCCATGCGCGTCGAAGTCGCACGCGCCAAGTGGGTGCGCCTCGAAGACGCGCCCAAACTGCTCGCCTACGGTGGCGAAAAACAAATGGCGCGGAAGGCATTGGAATATGTGGAAGCCCATGCGGATCTCTGACCCATCGGCGTCATCCTGACGGAGCCGTTCTTCAGGCGGAGGAAGATATCGCGCAGATCAACTCAGCATACGGAAGCCTCGCAGGCATCACGCCTGTGACCCCAGCCCTAGAAAAATCGGTCCCAATGCGATTACCATTGCAGGTTCACCAAACGAATTCCTCTGTGTCCCCTGTGTCCTCTGTGGTGAAAACTTTCATAACGAGGCCTGATCATGAAACGCATCAACAAAGTCGCCATCCTCGGCGCCGGAACCATGGGCGCCCGCATCGCCGCGCATTTCGCCAATGCCGGCGTTCCCAGCTACCTGCTCGATATTGTTCCCCCCGACGCCGATGGCCCGGCGCGCAACAAAATCGCCGCTGCTGGACTCGACGCCGCCAAGAAATCCAAGCCCGCCGCGTTCATGGACCCCTCTCTTGCCCGCTTCGTCACCGTCGGAAATTTCGAAGACGACCTCAAGAAACTCTCCGACGTCGACTGGATCATCGAAGCCGTGGTCGAGAACCTCGAAATCAAACGCGCCCTGTTGCGGAAAGTCGAAGCCGTCCGCAAGCCCGGAACCATCGTCACCACCAACACCAGCGGCCTGCCCGTCGGCAAAATTGCCGAAGGATTCTCCGACGACTTCCGCTGGGCCTGGTTCGGCACCCACTTCTTCAATCCGCCGCGCTACATGCGCCTGCTGGAAATCATCCCCACACCCGAGGCCGATCGCGCCGCTATCGACGCCATCGCTCACTTCTGTGATGTGCGCCTGGGCAAAGGCGTCGTCATCGCCAAAGACACGCCTAACTTCATCGGCAACCGCATCGGCACCTTCTCCGTACTGAATGTGGTACGCCTCATGCAGGAAATGGGGCTGACCATTGAAGAAGTCGACGCGCTCACCGGACAGGCCGTCGGATGGCCCAAGTCCGCCACGTTCCGCACCATCGATCTGGTCGGCCTCGACATTCTCGGCCACGTCGTTGGCAACATGACCACCAACGTCCACGACGAGCGCAGCGACCTCCGACTGCCCGATTTCTTCAACCAGATGCTGCAGAAGAAATGGCTGGGCGACAAAACCAAGGGCGGATTCTACAAAAAGAATGTGGGGCGGGCGCCCTCGCCCGCCGATGCCGGTCAGGAGAAAGAAGCCGAACGCCTGGCCCTCGACTGGAAAACGCTCGAATACCATCCTCGCCAGAAACCGAAATTCCCCGCACTCGACATGGCGAAATCCATCGAAGACACCGGTACTCGCCTGCGCACTCTGCTGGGACTTGATGGCAGCGGCCCGCAGAAGAATGACAGAGCGGGAGCCTTCCTCTGGGCCGCACTCACCGACCTCTGGACCTACTCCGCCAACCGCGTCCCGGAGATTTCCAACTCCGTCGTGGAAATCGACCGCGCCATGCGCCTGGGCTTCAACTGGGAGCTCGGCCCCTTCGAACTCTGGGATGCCGCCGGCGTCGAGGCCACCGTCGCCCGCATGAAAAAAGAAGGCAAGCCCGTAGCCGCCAACGTCGAGCGCCTGCTCGCCACCGGACAAAAATCCTGGTACGTCGACGACGCGAAATCCCCGGCCGGACGCAAGTATTGGGAACTCGGCACCGAAAGCTGGGAACCGATTCAAGTTCCGTCAGGAGTGTGGTCCGTCACCGTCGCCAAGAAATCGAACGGCGTGGTCAAGAAAAATTCCGGTGCTTCCCTGGTCGATCTTGGCGATGGCGTCGCCTGCATCGAGTTCCACAGCAAGATGAACTCGCTCGGCGCCGACATCATCAGTTTGATCATTCAATCCCTGAAACCCGGAGGGCCCGGCGAAGCCTTCGACGCCTTCGTCATCACCAACGACGCCACGAATTTTTCCGTCGGCGCCAACCTCATGCTGCTGCTCATGAGTGTGCAGGAAGAAGAGTGGGACGACGTCGACCTCGCCATCCGCCAGTTCCAAGGGATGACCCAGGCCATCAAGTTCTCGCCCAAACCCGTAATTTCCGCGCCGTTCGGCCTCTGCCTCGGCGGAGGCACGGAAATCTCCTTGCACGCCGCAGCCCGCCAACCCCACGCCGAACTCTACACGGGCTTGGTCGAGGTCGGCGTCGGCCTGCTCCCCGGCGGCGGAGGCTGCAAAGAAATGCTCCTGCGCGCCGTCGACAGCGCGACCGCGTCGCGTGGCAAAGTCTCGGGCGAAGCTCTCGCCGGTTCCGTCGAAATGATGGAAGCGATGAAGAAAGCCTTCGAAGCCATCGCCACTGCGAAGGTCGCCACCTCGGCGCATGAAGCGCGTGGCCTCGGATTCCTCTCCGACTCCGACCGCATCTCGATGAACCGCGAGCGCGTTCTCTCCGACGCCAAGGCCCGTGCGCTGGAACTGGCGCGCTCCGGATACGAGCCTCCCGTGCCGCGCACCGACATTCCCGCTCCCGGCGAAAGCCTTCTGGCAGCTTTGAAGATGGGCGTCCACCTCATGCGCCAGGGAGACTTCATCACCGACTACGAAGTGAAGCTGGGAGGAAAGATCGCCGAAGTCCTCTGCGGCGGCAACGTCACGCCCGGCACTCCGGTGAGCGAGCAATACATCCTCGACCTCGAACGCGAAGGCTTCAAATCCCTCTGCGGAGAAAAGAAAACGCAGGAAAGGATTCAATTCACGCTGAAGACCGGGAAAACACTAAGAAATTGATTATAAACAGCTTACATGTACGTATAGCTGGTAAATTTAACTACCAATATTAGCTATTGACAGCAGCTCTGATCATAGCTTATTCTCCTAAGTAGGAGATTAGCTTATGTCTTACGTTCGCCCTGAGGAGGTTCTGTCTCCCAAGCACTCGGTAGGCGGCATTCTCGAGGTAATCCACGATCCAGGCGAGAACCGAATGAGCGTGGCTCGAATTCTTTGGGAAGAGGAAGAAAGGATCGCAACGCGTTGGAACGGTAGTGACAAACAGCCATTGGGAAATCCAGTGTCGCGTGGGCACGCAACTTGGTTCGTGGTTGATGGCTACGCTGCGGCAAGCGTCGAACAAGCGGCGCGCGAAGCTGCCGAGAAATCCCCGAACAGTCTGGTTGCGCAATATCGCGAGATGGCCAATGACTCGGAGCGCGAACGCGAGGCCGAAGCGTGGAGCGAGGGGCTAATCGGCGATGCATCCGCGCAGAGGTGAAGTGTGGTGGGTTTCGTTCGATCCCTCCGTCGGCGGCGAGATCCAGAAAACGCGCCCGGCAGTCGTCCTCAGTAACGATTTCGCCAACGCCGCGCTCAACCGCGTGATTGTCGTTCCGATTTCAAGTCAGGTCGCGAGAGTCTATCCCGGCGAAGCCGTGATCACACTAAATGGTGAGCAGCACAAAGCAATGGCCGACCAGATCATGACCGCCTCCAAACAACGACTGAAAAACAAACTGGGAAGCTTGTCGCGCGCCGATCTCGGCGCCGTTGAGGGCGCGCTTCTATTGCAACTGGCCATCCGAAGGTAACTGGCTTTCTCCTGCGCTACAATCGCTTCATGCGAAGACCTCTGCTGCCCGCTGCTGCGGTCATCGTTCTGACCGTTCTCCTCGCCTCCAGCCAAATCGCCCACGCCCAAGCCAATTCTCAAAAAGAAACGCCCGCACAGGAATCCGCTCCCGACGTTCCTGATGCCATCGCCGTCCCCACAGGCGTTGAGCCTGTGCTCATGGTGCACGCCAAGGGATCGCAGATCTACACTTGTCAGGCAGGCGCGGATGGCAAATTCGCCTGGACCCTGAAAGGTCCCGACGCGGAGTTGCGCGATCGGAAAGATAAGGTGATTGGCCAGCATCTCGCGGACCCGACCTCGAAGCTGCCCACCTGGAAACTGAAAGACGGCAGCGAAGTCTCCGGCAAAGCAGCTGCCCATGTCGACGCACTCGACTCGGACTCGGTTCCCTGGCTGCTGGTCAACGTCGTCAGCAACGCGGGAAAAGGTCAGCTCGCAAAAGTTACCACCATTCAACGCGTCCACACACACGGCGGAAAACCCGGCAACGACGCCTGCGATGAGTCACACAAAGACGCAGAAAGCAAAAGCAGTTATACCGCCGACTATTACTTTTTCGCGCCGGCCAAGTAAACGGCATCCGCAATGAAGGTACGCGACGTGATCAAGCGGCTGGAAGGCGACGGTTGGAAATTGGCGCGAACCAAGGCAGCCATCGTCAGTACCGTCATCCGACAAAACCCAGAACAGTTACTGTTGCGGGCTATCCGTCAGTGGACATTCCCCCTGGAACGGTGAACAATATCCTTAAGCAAGCAGGGCTGAAATGAAATATCTCGTCATCTATGAGAGATCGGTCGAAGGTGGGGGGCTTATGCCCCCGATCTTCCCGGCCTCGGCGTTGCTGGCACAACACTGGATGGTGAAGGAGCTGATCCGCGAAGCCATGGAGTTCCACCTCGAAGGCATGCGCCGGCACGGCGATCCAATTCCGGCGCCTAGCGCCATCACTGAATACATCACGGTATAAATCCCATGCGTGAAGTCATAATTGCTTCGTCCGTCCGCACGCCCGTCGGACGCGCCTATAAAGGCACGCTCCGCTCCACTCGTCCCGATGAACTCGCGGCCATCGCCATCAAAGGCGCGCTCGACCGCGTCCCACAACTCGATCCCAAAGAAATCGAAGACGTCATCCTCGGCTGTGCCATGCCCGAAGCCGAGCAAGGGATGAACGTGGCCCGCATCGCTTCCCTGCGTGCGGGTTTGCCGGTAGAAGTTTCCGCGCTCACCATCAACCGCTTTTGTTCCTCCGGATTGCAGTCGATTGCCATGGCCGCCGAACGCATCATGAGCGGCGGCGCCGAAGTGATCGTCGCTGGGGGAACCGAATCGATGACGATGATCCCCATGGGCGGTCACAAGATCTCGCCCAACCCGTGGCTCGTCGATCACTATCCCGACGCCTATCTCTCGATGGGACTCACCGCCGAGCGCGTCGGCCAACGTTTTGGCATCACGCGCCGGGCTGCCGATGAGTTCTCCTTGCGCAGCCACCAGAAAGCCTTGGCGGCGATTCGAGCCGGAAAATTCTCCGACGAAGTCGTTCCGGTTCCTGTGAGTTTCAGCACGCCGAATGGCTCGAAGCCAAAGCGTCAAGAAATCGTCTTCAAAGTCGACGAAGGCCCGCGCGGCGATACTTCCCTAGAAGCGCTCATGGCGCTGAAGCCCGCATTCCACATGAAAGGCACAGTGACTGCAGGAAACTCGTCACAGATGTCGGACGGCGCAGCCGCAGTCGTCGTCATGTCGGCCGAGCGTGCCAAGGCTCTGGGGATCACACCACTGGCTCGTTATGTCTCGTTCGCAACGGCAGGCTACAAGCCGGAAGAGATGGGACTCGGCCCAGTGTTCGCGATCCCCAAAGCCCTGAAGATGGCTGGACTCAAACTCGCCGACATCGACGTTATCGAACTGAACGAAGCCTTCGCCGCGCAGTCGCTGGCGGTGATCCAAGAAGCAGGATTGGATCCTGAGAAAGTAAATCCGAACGGCGGAGCAATCGCCCTCGGGCATCCGCTGGGATGCACCGGAGCCAAGTTGACCGCCACCGTGATCCGTGAACTCAAGCGCCGCAAAGCCCGCTACGGCATGGTCACCATGTGTGTCGGCGGAGGCATGGGCGCCGCCGGCATCTTCGAAAACCTGTAACCCCAAAGGACGCGAAGGTTCAGCAAGGAAATCGTGGGAACTGCTTGCCGTTCAGCGGTATAATTCGGCTCAGGAGGGCTTCCTATGACTCTCACCCGCCTTCTCGCTGCCGCGCTAGCGCTTTGTTCTGCGCTAGCTTTCTCTCAGACAAAAGTTGACTCAACGACGATTTCAGATCAGGCTGCCACGGCGAGCAAGACTCAGACTGCTTCGTCCGAGCCGTGGAAGATTATCTCGAACCAGCCTGTCGATGCCGCACCGGGAACAAATCCGCTCGATCGCCTCCAGATCGACAAATATAAGATATTCCCCTCCACGACGGACGCGCGCACGCTCCTCGTCGGCCCCGAAGCCGACTCCGGCATGCTTCTATCCAGCCTCAATGGTTTACCTGGCGCGGACACCTACTGTCTCAAGATTCGCAGCTATGTCGTCGCGCGCGACTCCAAGGATTCGGATTCCACGCACCCGGTCAGCTACTCAACCTGCCAGCCGGCGTCGCGGTATCGCCTGAAAACCACAGAACAACGGGCAATCTCATTGGAACGCTGAGCGCACCGGCGTAACACTTCTTTAGCATTGGCTGAATTCGATCAAATTCAGTCAATGCCTGTCGCTTCGCCTTCCTTTCTTTCCCTCTCTCGCCGGATTAGAATGCACAGAGCAGTGACCTTTCCGCCGCATCCTCCTTGGGATCGAGCGGTTCTTGATTGGGGGTAAGAAATGGCGACGACCACCACGGTTCCTAAGGCCCGTATCTCCGGCGGCAGCTTTTTGCTGGAATCGAGGCAGCCCGAGGACGTTTTCACTCCGGAAGATTTCAGCGAGCAGCACCAGCTCATCGGACAGACGGCCGAAGAGTTTGCCGTCAACGAGATTCTTCCGCAGGTCGAAAAAATCGAGCACAAGGATTTCGCGGTTTCCCGCGAACTGCTCAAAAAAGCCGGCGAACTTGGGCTGAGCGGAGTCGAAATCCCCGAAGCCTACGGCGGCCTTGAGATGGACAAAGTCACCGCTGCGGTCATCGCCGATCACATCGCGAAATATGCCGGCTTTGCCACCACCTGGGGCGCGCACAGTGGCATCGGAATGTTGCCCATCGTCTACTTCGGCACCGAAGAGCAGAAAAACAAGTATCTACCGCGGCTGGCTTCAGGCGAGATTGTGGGCGCGTATGCGCTTTCAGAAGCATCTTCTGGCTCGGACGCTCTCAATTGTAGAGCTCGTGCTGAACTGTCAGCCGATGGCAAGCATTACGTGCTCAACGGCGAAAAGATGTGGATCACGAACGCCGGCTTCGCCGATCTTTTCACGGTCTTCGCCAAAATCAATGGCGAGAAGTTTAGCGCGTTCCTGGTCGAAAGAACGTTCCCCGGATTCTCCGTCGGCGCCGAAGAACACAAGATGGGAATTCGCGGCTCATCCACCTGCCCCATCATTCTGAACGACTGCAAAGTCCCGGTCGACAATCTGCTGGGTGAAATCGGCAAAGGACACGTTATCGCTTTCAACATTCTGAACGTTGGCCGATTCAAGTTGGGAGCGATGTGCGTTGGCGGCGGTCGCGTCTCGCTGGAGAACGCCATCGGCTACGCCAAGCAGCGCAAGGCCTTCAACAAGGTCATTGCCGACTTCGGGCTGGTGCGGGAAAAAATCGCCAACATGGCGACCCTGCTCTACGTCGGTGAGTCGCTCGTCTATCGCACCGTCGCCATGATGGACACGGCTCTCGGCGAGGTCGACAAGTCCGCTGCCGATGCCGCGAAGCAGGCGCTCAAGGCGATCGAAGAATACGCGGTCGAATGCTCCATCATTAAAGTCTGGGGCTCGGAGATGATCGACTACGTCGTCGACGAAACCGTGCAGATTTATGCTGGATACGGGTTCGTCGAGGAATATCCTGCCGAGCGCGCCTATCGCGATGCCCGCATCAATCGCATCTTCGAAGGGACCAACGAGATCAACCGGCTGATCATCACCGGCTTCCTGCTGAAGCGAGCGATGACTGGGCAGCTACCGCTCATGCCCGCTATCAAGAAACTGATGGATGAGGTGCTCTCCGGACCATCCATGGCCGAGGAACTCGAAGGCGCTCTACCCGAAGAACGAAAGCTAGTGGCCCAAGCCAAAAAGCTGGGACTGTTCGCGGCAGGCGCGGCCACGCAGAAATATATGCAGGCGATCCAGGATCAGCAGGAAATCATGGGCGCGATCGCGGACATGACCATCGAAGCCTACGCGATGGAGTCGGCCGTCCTTCGCGCGCAGAAGATCGTAGATGCAAAAGGCGAGGCGGGCGCGGCCTTGCCGGTTGCCATGACCCGCGTCTATCTTTCGCAGGCGATGGAGAAAGTCGAGTCCGCAGCACGGAAGGTGATTGCCGCGGTGGCCGACGGTGACATGCTGCGCACCCAGCTTGCCATCCTGCGCCGACTAGCGAAATACGAACCGTTCAACACCGTCGAACTTCGGCAGCAGATCGCGCAGAAAGTCATCGAGCGGGGAAAGTACACACTGGCGTAAGACTACAAGTCTTCACCACAGAGGACACAGGGGACACGGAGGATTTTAGTTCCTCTGTGTCCCCTGTGTCCTCTGTGGTTATATTTTGTTCTTGATTTCCCCTCTGATACAACAGTCACAATGAAAATTTCAGCGCTGTTTCTTGCCGCGATCACACTTGTTCCAAGCTTGCAGGCCCAGATGAATTCCTCCACACAGGATTCCGCTACCTTCGATCCCGACGGCACCGCGCATATCACGCGCGTCATTCCCATGCCGCAGACCATCAGTCTGGAAGCGCAGGCGTGGCTAGAGTCGTTGACCCACCAGAAAGTGGGCCCGCCAGAAACGCTCGCCGAGCGCCGCACGAACACCGACGCATGGCGCAAGATGGATTCCGCCGAAGCCCGCGAGCTCTATCCCGTGAACGTCGAGGAAACAACCACGGCCGGCGTCCGCACCGACATCATCACGCCGCTCTCGGCCGCCGACAGCAAGCGCGTGCTCATCAATCTACACGGCGGGGGATTCAATTCCGATTCCGGCTCGCTGATCGAGGGCGTTCCGATCGCAAATCTGGCGAAGATCAAGGTCGTATCGGTCTATTACCGTCTCGCACCCGAGAATCCGTTTCCCGCCGCAGTGGACGATGCAGTCGCGGTCTACCGGGAACTGCTGAAAACTTATCAGCCCCACAGCATCGGAATCTTCGGAACGTCGGCCGGAGCAATTTTGACCTGCGAAGTAGCGGTCCGCCTGAAGCAACTCGGATTGCCGCTCCCCGCCGCGCTCGGAATCTTTTCCGGACTGGGCGACTTCAGTCGTCCCGCTGATTCCCTGCAATTGTTCACGCTGAATGGCTTTCCCGGCCGTCTAGCCCCGACCGATCCAAATCACTTGCCCGACGATCAGTATGTCGGCAAGGCCGACCGCAAAGACCCCGTTCTTTCGCCCATCTTCGCCGATCTGCACGGCATGCCGCCCACCCTGCTGGTCACCAGCACTCGGGACATCCTGCTGAGCGGCACCACGATCCTGCAGCGTGCCCTGCTGCACGCCGGAAACGATGCGCAACTGGTTGTGTTCGAGGCCTTGCCCCACGCTTTCTGGTACCACTTCCAGTTGCCAGAGACGAAAGAGGCGCTGGAATTAATGGCCAAATTCTTCGACGAAAAAGTAGGCCGATAGAATCTGGCGTTCCGGTACCGACTTAAGAACCAAAACCTCTCACCACGGAGGACACAGAGAACGCAGAGGATTCTTGGTTCCTCTGTGTCCTCTGCGTCCTCTGTGGTTCAGCTTTGTTCTTGATTCCTGATTCAAGTGTCACGATGAAAACTACAGCAAAGGAACTCACGCTGCGAAGGTCTCTAGTAGGCCGATAGATCTAGCTCCAGGAACAAAAGTGAGAACCGAAGCGCTTCACCACAGAGAACGCAGAGGATCCTTGGTTCCTCTGTGTCCTCTGTGGTTCAACTTTGTTCTTGATTCCTGATTCAAGTGTCACGACGAACACTACAGCAAAGGAACTCATGCTCAGAAGGTCTCTAGTGGGCCGATAGATCTAGCTCCAGGTACAAAAGTGAGAACCGAAGCGCTTCACCACAGAGAACGCAGAGGATCCTTGGTTCCTCTGTGTCCTCTGCGTCCTCTGTGGTTCAGCTTTGTTCTTGATTCCTGATTCAAGTGTCACGACGAACACTACAGCAAAGGAACTCACGCTGCGAAGGTCTCTAGTCGGCCGATAGATCTAGCTCCAGGTACAAAAGTGAGAACCGAAGCGCTTCACCACAGAGAACGCGGAGGATCCTTGGTTCCTCTGTGTCCTCTGCGTCCTCCGTGGTTCAGCTTTGTTCTTGATTCCTGATTCAAGTGTCACGATGAAAACTACAGCAAAGGAACTCACGCTGCGAAGGTCTCTAGTAGGCCGATAGATCTGGCGTCTAAGTACGGAATAAAAACTAAAACTCTTCACCACGGAGGACACAGAGAACGCAGAGGATTCTTGGTTCCGCTGTGTCCTCTGCGTCCTCTGTGGTTATGTTTTGTTCTTGATCTCCCCTCTGATACAACTGTCGCGATGAGAATTACAGTAAAGGAACTCATGAACCGACGGGCTCCCAGGTTGTCAGCTGCCCACATCGCATTCTTCATTACCGCGCTTGTCCCGTTCCTGGCTACTTCGGTTCACGCGGACGTCACTTTACCGGCTCTGCTCGCGGACCACATGGTCATCCAACGCGGCCTTCCCGTTCATGTCTGGGGCATGGCCGCTCCGCAGGAGGCCGTGTCGGTCACCTTCCGCGGCGAGACGAAAACAGGAACCGCCGATGCTGACGGCCGTTGGAGCATTTACCTGTCGCCTGGCGACGCCGGTGGTCCGTTCCAATTGAGCATCAAGGCAACCAACACGATGGTGCTCAACGACGTGCTTGTGGGCGACGTGTGGGTCGCATCCGGCCAGTCGAACATGGAATTTCCCATGACCGAACTGATCAACGCGCAAGCGGAAATCGCAGCCGCGCAGTATCCGAAAATTCGAACGTTTCTCGTGAAGCACAAGCCCGCCGACTATCCGCTGGAGAATGTCGAATCCAAGGGATGGGCGGCATGCGCTCCCGAGACCGTTGCCGGCACCTCCGCCGTGGCGTATTTCTTCGCCCGCGACCTCCAGCAGAAACTCGGCGTCCCCATCGGTCTGATCGAAACGTTCTGGGGAGGTACCCCCGCGGAGTCCTGGACGAGTCTTCACGGTATTGCCGCCGATGCGTCGCTCATGCCAGTTTTCGCGGCGCGCGCAAAAACACTCGACAGCCAGTCGACGACTGTTCTGCAACTGCAACGGGAGGAGCGCGACTATCAGCAGGCCGTGGCACAGGCCAAGGCCGACGGCAAGCCTGTTCCCTGGCCGCAGTGGCATCCGGATTTCGCGGCATGGGCTCCTGCAGCGCTCTACAACGGCATGATCGCACCGCTCACTCCCTTCGCGATTCGCGGCGTCATCTGGTATCAGGGAGAAGCCAACTCCGGGCCCGAGCGCGCCCCACTCTACGCCCGTCTCTTTCAAACTACGATTCGCGATTGGCGCAACTCGTGGGGCGAAGGTGACTTTCCCTTCCTCTTTGTGCAGATCGCCAACTGGAATACTGCTCCCGAAGCGCTGTGGCCCGATGTCCGCAATGCGCAGCGGCAGGCGCTCGCGCTCAGGAATACGGGTATGATAGTGACCATCGATATCGGCGACGCGGTCGATATTCATCCGAAGAACAAGCAGGACGTCGGCCTGCGCCTGGCGCTGGCGGCGCGGGCAATTGCTTACGGCGAGAAAGTCGAATGGTCCGGGCCACTGTATCGACAGGTCGCGCAAGAAGATCACGCGCTGCGTGTGTGGTTCGATCACGCGAACGGACTAATGGCAAAAGGCGCGGCAGTTACGGGATTCGAAATCGCTGGGGCTGATGGAAAATATTCCGCAGCGGACGCCAAGCTCGACGGCACATCCGTCGTGGTGTCGAGCCCGACGGTTCCGACGCCGGTTTCGGTGCGCTACGGCTGGGCTGCCAATCCATCCTGCAATCTGTTCAATAAAGAAGGCTTACCCGCGTCCCCATTCCAAGCGCCAGAGTGAAAGATGTTATTTGCCAGATTGCTCTTCCGGCACGAGCATATAGCTCACAAACGCCACCCGCGTGCTGTCGGGCGACCACGACGGAACGTTGATCGTTCCCTGCCCGCCGAACAGTCTCGTGAGCACCGTGATCTTCTTGTCGGTCGCTTTCGGATCGAGCGACATGAGACGCAGCATCACGTCTTTATTCTCCGGATGTCCCGTCACATCGGCGCCGTACGTCAGGAACACCATCCACTGGCCATCCGGCGAAATATGCGGGAACCAGTTATTGAGATCGTCGGAGAAGACTTGCTCCTGCTCGCTGCCATCGGCCTTCATGCGCCAAATTTGCATGTGTCCCGTGCGCTCGGAGTTGAAGTAAATGTATTTACCGTCAGGAGAATATTCCGGGCCATCGTCGAGCCCCTTGGCGGTCGTCAGCCTCGTCTCTTCGCCTCCGGATGCGGGGATAGCATAGATATCAAAGTCGCCATCGCGCTGGCCAACGAATGCCAGCGTCTTGCCGTCGGGCGACCAGCCATGCCAGTACGACGGAGATTTCTGAGTAATCCGCCGCGGCGTCCCACCAGTGATCGGAACGATATACACCAGCGAGTTGTGATCGCCCTGCGAATTGTCACTGATAGCCATCTCGGTAGCGTCGGGAGAAATGCCATGATCGTTGTTGCAGCGGTTCGCGAAGCCCGTGTCAATGACGACCGGCTTGTCGCTGCCGACCATCAGCCGCTCGATGTGGCCCTCACGATTGAACAGGAATGCGGAGCCGTCGCGCATCCAGTTGGGCGCTTCGAAGCGTCCCTGCGCGAGATAGGCAACGCGGCGGTCGGAGGAATCGAGCGCGATGGTCTCGAGCGCGCTATAGAGAGTCACCTTGCCAACTCCGGTGGGAATGTATTGCCTCAATGAGACGTTGGAGAATACCGCCTTCTCGACTACGTCCTTGTCATGCGAACACACGCCGAGTCCGACATAGAACTCGCCCTCCAAAGGAATGCGGAGCCATCCACCGGCGACCTCGGGCTCCCCGTCGGCGGCTAGGGACATGTAGACGTAGTCTCCCCGCTTCGCGATCCGCAGCCGCTTCGGGGCCGACAGTTTCGACTGAACCTCGCGCGTAAGCGCGCCTTTCTCATCGCGGAATTGCAACGAGGTCAAGCCGCTGGCGTGAAGCGCGACGTCCGCATACACCGAATTAGCGTCAAGACTCTGCCGCAACATCAGCACGGCCTTCTTGTGCTCGTTGCCCGTTGTGGTCAAAAAAGAAATGTCGGCAGTCAGCGTGACATCTCCGGAAATTTTCTTCCAGACGAACTGGAATGCATCGGCCGCGAGCCACATGTTTTCGCCGCTGCCACTGATAGTGTAGGTACGCTTGGACGCGTCATAGTCGACCGAGCCAGCATGCAGAACCGTGCCCACGTCGCTATGCCCTTCAAAGATTCCGACAGCCGCTGAGGAGCCTTGCGCCGACAGGGCGCCAGGGAGCACGGCAACCACACAACTCGTAAAAACCATCATCGTTACAGCACGAAGAATGCGCATGAAAATCCTCCATCATTTCGAAAACAGCCAGACGAACTCGGCGAGATGACTAACCCGGCATTGTAACCCGTATCTTTTGATATCAATCTCCAATCGCTTCTGATAAAACGTCTGCATGAAAACGATGCGAGCCCTGGTTACTGTTTTCTTCTTCGCGCTATTCTTCCTTCCCTCTGGATTCGCACAGCAAGGCTCTTCTCCATCGGCAAATCTCGCTCTGACCCCGCCGATGGGATGGAACTCCTGGAACAAGTTCGCCTGCAACGTCAACGAAGACATGATCAAGAGCATGGCCGACGCGCTGGTGAAGTCGGGCATGAAAGACGCGGGATACGTCTACGTCAACATTGACGACTGCTGGCAGGTGAGCCGAGACGCGAACGCCAATATCGTCCCCGACCCGCAGCGTTTTCCGCATGGTATGAAAGCCGTAGGCGACTACATTCATTCGCTGGGGCTGAAATTCGGCGTGTATTCCGACGCGGGCTCAAAGACCTGCGCCGGCCGCCCCGGGGGCCTCGGGCACGAGTATCAGGACGCGCTTCAGTACGCCGCCTGGGGCGTCGACTACCTGAAATACGACTGGTGCAACACGACCACGCAGGACGCGAAGGCTTCGTACGCGAACATCCGCGCGGCACTCGACGCTTCCGGGCGCCCCACCGTGTTGAGCATTTGCGAGTGGGGCAAAGCCAAGCCCTGGCTGTGGGGCGCGGAGGTCGGGGGAAATCTCTGGCGCAGTACGGGCGACATTCAGGACCGCTGGGGCGGCCAGCAGAAATGGCCCGACGGCACCTGCTGTTCCAATGGCGTGATGGGAATTCTCGACCAGCAGGTAGGTCTCCAGTCCTATGCCGGGCCGGGGCACTGGAACGATCCCGACATGCTCGAAGTCGGCAACGGCGGAATGACCGACACCGAGTATCGCTCTCACTTCAGTTTGTGGGCCCTGCTGGCCGCGCCGCTGATTGCCGGCAACGACCTTCGCGACATGCGCCCGGAAATTCGCGACATTCTAACCAATAAGGAAGTGATCGCAGTCAATCAGGACGCGCTCGGCCGCGAGGGCGAGCGCGTCGCGAAAAATGGGGATCTGGAAGTCTGGGCCAAACAACTAAGAGACGGAAGCCGCGCAGTAATCCTGCTGAATCGCGGGACGACCGCACAGCAGATCACCGCGAACTGGGAAGATCTGGGCTATCCCACCAGCATCAGCGCCACCGTGCGCGACCTGTGGCAGCACAAGGATCTGGGAAAATTCACGGGGAAGTTCTCGGCAGCGGTGATGTCCCACGGAGTCGTGATGCTCACCGTGAAACCCTAAACCACAAAACGACTCCACCACGGAGGCACGGGGGAAAGACTTGAATTGCCCGTTTTCTCTGTGGCTCTGTGACTCCGTGGTGAACGCACTTACGGATTCGCCTTCAGTTCTTCCATCACGCTCTGGATCAACTCTTTCGCATCCGTCAGGCTCTTCATGATGATCTGGATGTCCATCACGGGCTTACCGGGCCAGCGCTGGCTCTGGCAATAGACGCCGTGCTGGCCGACCAGCGCCATCGCATCGGTGATAGTGTCCATGGTGACGGCCAGTCGTCCACGCGGCACGCCCATCATAGTTTCGTAGTGTTCCAGTTCTTCCTGCTTTTCTTCGAATACCGGCATCCGAAGATTGTAACTGCGCCACCGCCGGGAGCATAATGGCTCGCTGACATAAACCATTTTCAAACGTCAAAAGCTTCTGGTAGCACCACCTATTCCAAAGGAGAGACCATGCACAAACGCATTGCCATTTTTGTATTCGCGATGTTGACCCTCACGATGTTCGCAGCGGCGCAGGCCAGCCCTCCAGCTTCGGCTTCCTGCGATCTTGGCGGCAAGACCATCAAGACCGACTACTCGAGCCCGCGCGCCAAAGGCCGCAAGATCTATGGCGGGCTGGTGCCCTTCGGCGAAGTCTGGCGTACCGGAGCCAATGCCGCGACAACCTTCGTGACCAGCGCCGACGTGAATGTAGGCGGCAAGACCGTGCCTGCCGGCAGCTATACCATCTTCACCGTTCCCACCGCCGACAGGTGGACACTGATTATCAACAAGAAGACCGGCGAATGGGGCATCCCGTACAAGTATCAGAGTGACGAACTGGCGCGCGTCGACATGAACGTCTCGAAACTACCCGCACCCGTCGAGAACTTCACCATCTCTTACGCCAAATCCGGCAGCGGCTGCACCCTGCAAATCGACTGGGAAACGACCCGCGCGTCCGTCGCCATTTCCGCTAAGTAAATGCTGACGACCAATCCTTGATTGTTGATTGATGATTGCCGATTGCTGATTGAAAGACCGGATCATCTGCCGGTTTCAATCAGCAATCAGGAAATCAACAATCATCCATCTTCGGCGCAGGGTCGTCTCACCTGTTCGGTTGCCTCAGCGCGTCGGCGGCCTGTTGCGCCTCGACGAAGTCAGGAGTGATTTGCAGCGCTCGCTGATAAGCATCGAGCGCCTCAGGAATATGCCCGGCTTTCGCCAGCGTACGGCCTAGCTCGAAATATCCCTGGGCGGTCGGCCGCAATTCCACCGAGCGGGAAAGATCGGTGATCGCTTCATCGAATTTGCCTTGCTTCTGCGCCAGCAACCCCAGGCCGAGCCAGGCGTTGAACTGGTTGGGATTCAGACGCAACGCCTGCTCGAAACTCTTCTGCGCCTGCTCGTCTTCTCCTAAGGCGCGCTCGGCCGCACCCAGGTTGGAGTAGGTCTGGGCCAGCAGGCCCGGATCGGAAGTGAGTTGCACCGCAGTCTCATACTGCGTGATCGCTTCGGCCACCCGGCCATGCGTTTGAAGATACGTTCCGAGATTGCCGCGGCTCATCGGATCGCGCGGATTGATTCGCGCCGCCGCCTCGAAGTGCGGGTAAGCTTGCTCCTCTTTTCCTTCCAGATTCAGCGCGCCTCCCAAATTATCTTCGGCAACGAAATTGTTCTCGGTCACCGCGAGCGTGTGCGACCACAATTCTTCGTTCGTCTGCCAGTATCCAATTTGGCGGTGGGTGGCAAACGCGAGAGCAATGAGAACCACCGCAGCCGGAGCGGCAAGAACCATGCCTATTTTTTTCTGTTCAGCCCAGTCCCCCGCACCGAATGCCATCATCACAAAAACACCGATCAGCGGGATATAGGCGTAACGATCGGCCATGGCCGCCTCTCCAACCTGCACCAGGCCAATCACGGGAACCAGTGTCCCCAGAAACCAGAACCAGCCCACCACGAGATACCGGCGTTCGCGCAACCGCCATACCGTCGCGGTGATGGCCAGCAATGCCAATGCTGCAACCAAAACTTGCCAAGCTGCCAACGAATCTCCCGGATGCGGATAGAGCGGCGCGAGCCGCGCCGGCCAGAGCATCTTCCACAGGTACATCGCATACGCCCAGATGGCGGTCGCGATGCGCGACCCGAAAGAAACTTCCGCAGTCGAGCGGATCGCTCCTCCCGCCCGCTGCGCTTGCATCGTGATCAATGCGCTTGCAGCGGAGAGCGCGAGCAACGGAAGTTTCTCCAGCACGAGTCGCGACCAGGGAAACGTGGGTAGCGTGGTCTTCGATTCCCCGTTGGCGGTTTTCACTCGGAACAGCGGCCAGTAGTCGAGCAGCAGCAGGACAAACGGCAGCGTAATCACCATCGGCTTCGAGGCTAGTCCGGCAGCGAAGAGTGCGGTCACTGCTAGATACCGTTTCCAGTCAGGCTTCCGGGCATACCATCCGTAAGCCCAGAGTGTGAGCAAGAAAAACATCGTACAGAGAACGTTCTTACGCTCGGCAATCCACGCAACCGATTCCACATTGATAGGATGAACCGCGAACAGCGCGGCCACAAAGAGGCTCGGCCCGAACCGCCCCGTTGCCCAAATCAACAGCAGGTAAAGGAGGATCACATTCACGACGTGCAGCAAAATGCTGGTGAAATGATGTCCGACTGGATTCAGCCGATACAGCGAGCAATCGAGCGCATGCGACATCCATGTCAGCGGATGCCAGTTCGCCTGCTCGGTGGAAGTCAGCGCCCAGGTGAACGTGCCCGTGGTGAGTCCCTGGCGGACGTGCGGATTCTCGGTGACGTAGCGGTCATCGTCGTAATTCGCAAACGGATGCCGCGTCACCGGATTGTAGAGAGCAAGCGTCAGTACCGCGAGAAGCAGGCAGACGATCGGATTTCGTTTCTGCGGATCCGCGAACGGGCTAGCTTGTCTTTTGAGAGGCAATAATAGGATTTAACCACACAGGACACGGAGGAACACAGCAGGCGTTTTGCACACGCATCTGCATGATCACGTGACAACTGTCACAGACTGCCGCGTCCTGAAACAGATACAACCACAGAGGACGCAGAGGACACAGAGATGCACCTCAACCAGATTAGTGGCGCTATCGTCGATTCGGCCATGAAGGTTCATAGCGCACTCGGCCCAGGGCTTCTGGAAAGCGTCTACCTGGCCTGTCTCGTGCACGAACTCAATCAGAGAGGATTTCGCACCGCCGTGCAGATGCCGCTCCCGGTAATCTACGATGGCGTGCGGTTGGATCTCGGATTCCGGCTGGACGTTCTTGTAGAAGACCTAGTGGTCATTGAAATCAAGGCCGTGGACGCCATTTCGCCCGTCCACCAAGCTCAACTCCTGACCTATCTCAAACTAAGCCACAAGCATGTCGGCCTATTGATCAATTTCAATGTGGTTCACTTGCGTGATGGCATTCGTAGGATGGTAAGTGGCGAGTCGCCCGAACTCACCTCGAGGAAACTGGTTTCCTCTGAGCCCTCGTCCTCTGTGGTTAATCCGGTTTCCTCTGAGTCCTCAGTGTCCTCTGTGGTTAATTCGGTTTCCTCTGAGTCCTCAGTGTCCTCTGTGGTTAATTCGCCGGTCTCCATCGCAAAACAGGCTTCCTAGCGGCAGCCGTCTCATCCAGACGCGAGACGCGCGTCGAATGCGGGGCGTCCAGCACCGTCTGCGGATCTTCCTCCACTTCCTCCGCAATCGATTTCATCGCCTCGATAAACAAGTCCATCTCTTCCTTTGACTCACTCTCGGTCGGCTCGATCATGAGCGCGCCGGGAACGATCAACGGAAAGGCCGTGGTGTACGGATGGAATCCGTAATCGATCAGCCGCTTGGCGATGTCCATCGTGCGCACGCCTTTTTTCAGCTGCGTCTTGTCGCTGAAAACGACCTCGTGCATGGTCGGCGTGGAATACGGAAGATCGTAGGTGCCTTCCAGTCCTTTGCGAATGTAGTTCGCGTTGAGCACCGCGTCTTCGGTGGTCTGACGCAAGCCATCGGGGCCGTTGGCCTGAATATATGCCAGTGCGCGCACAAACATTCCGAAGTTGCCATAGAACGCGCGCACCCGCCCCACGGATTGCGGGCGGTTGTAATCGAAAGCCAACGTCCCATCCGACTTGGCGGTCAGTACTGGAATTGGCAAGAACGGTTCCAGCGTTTTCTTGATTGCGACCGGTCCAGATCCCGGACCACCACCCCCATGCGGCGTCGAGAACGTCTTGTGCAGGTTCAGGTGCATCACATCGACCCCGAAATCGCCGGGCCGTACCTTGCCGACCAACGCATTCATGTTGGCGCCGTCCATGTAAAGAAGTCCGCCCTTGGTGTGCAGGATGTCGGCAATCTTGTGGATGTCCTGCTCGAAGACTCCCAACGTGTTGGGATTCGTCAACATGAGAGCCGCGACATCCTCATTCATCTGCGCGGCCAGCGCAGCGATATCGACCATGCCGCGCGAATCCGATTTCAGGTTCTCCACCGCATAATTCACCATGGCCGCCGTTGCCGGATTCGTGCCGTGCGCGGAGTCGGGGATCAGAATCTTCTTGCGCGCGTTGCCTTTGGACTGATGATAGGCGCGAACCATGAGCAGCCCAGTCATCTCGCCATGCGCGCCAGCCGCGGGTTGCAGCGTGATCGCATCCATGCCGGTGATCTCAATCAGTTGCTCGCTCAGCGTCTTGATAATCTGCAGCGCCCCCTGCGAAATCTTCTCCGGCTGGTAAGGATGCCCGTTCGCAATTCCCTCGACGCGCGCTACCGCCTCATTCACGCGCGGGTTGTACTTCATCGTGCAGGAGCCAAGTGGATACATGCCGAGATCGATGGCATAGTTCCACGTGGACATACGCGTGAAGTGGCGGATGATTTCAATCTCGCTCACTTCCGGCAGATTGCCCAGATCTTTTCTCTCGGACGCGCCGAGAAGCGCAGCCGTGTCGACTTCCGGCACGTCGAGCGGTGGCAACTTCCACGCAGCCTTGCCGGCGGATGACTTTTCGAAGATGAGCCCCTCGTTCTGATTGACCTGGAGTGACGCTTTGCGAGTCACGTGCTTCATAGCGCCACCTCTTCCACTTCTTCTTTAGCCGACCGCACCGATCGTTCACTCTCGGCGATCAATCCCACCGCCGTATCGATTGCGCTGCGCGTCGTCAGTTCCGTGCAGCACCACAAGGCAGCATTCCCCAGTTCGGGGTAGAACTTCTTCAACGGCAGACCACCGACCATTTTGTGGCCCAGCAAGCGTCCGTTAATCGCGTGCGGATCTTCGCTGGTCTGCACCACAAACTCATTGAACCGTGGCGCGCCGCCAAATAGAACCTTGCCGTGTTTCGCGAACTGGCCGGCCGCATACGCCGTCTTCGCCAGATTCTGTTTGGCCAATTCCTTCAAGCCCACCTTGCCGTAAACCGTCATAAAGATGTTGACCATGAGAGCGACCAGAGCCTGATTGGTGCAGATGTTCGAAGTCGCTTTCTCACGGCGAATGTGCTGCTCGCGCGTCGCCAGCGTCAGAACAAATCCGCGCTTGCCTTGCTTGTCGACCGTCTGCCCGACCAGGCGCCCCGGCATCTGCCGCACATATTTCTCGCGCGTCGCAATGACGCCGCAGTACGGACCACCGAAGCCGAGAGGCACACCGAACGATTGCGCTTCCATGGCAATGACGTCGGCCTCGCGCGGAGGCTGCACGATTCCCAGCGAAACCGCCTCCGCGATCGAGACCACCAGCATCGCCCCGTGCTTGTGCGCAATCTCGGCGATCGCCGCAATATCTTCAATCGTGCCAAAGAAATTCGGCGACTGTACCAGCACGCACGCCGTGTCCGGAGTCATCGACTTCTCGAGTTCCCTCAGGTTCACCCGGCCATCGTCGTTGAAACCGGCAATCGACAGCGGCATCCCCTGATGCGTCGCGTAGGTCGCCAGAACTTCGCGATACTCCGGATGCAGGCTGCGCGCCACTACTACCGACCGTCGTCCCGTCAGACGAACGGCCATCATCACGCCTTCGGCTGCTGCCGTAGATCCGTCGTACATCGAAGCGTTCGCCACTTCCATGCCCGTCAGTTCGCAGATCATCGTCTGAAATTCGAAGATGGATTGCAGCGTCCCCTGGGAGATTTCCGCCTGGTAGGGCGTGTAGGCCGTCAGAAATTCGCCGCGCGAAATCAGCGAATCAATAATGACGGGGCGATAGTGAAGATACGCGCCTGCGCCTAAAAAGCTGGTATAGCCGTCGCCATTCTCGCGCGAGCGCTGGCGGAAGAAGTCAACAATCTCCGATTCCGCCATCTGGCGCGGGATCTTGAGGTCGCGGGTCAGCCGGTACTCGGCAGGTATCGGAGCAAACAACTCGTCGACCGAGCGCAGTCCAATGGCTTTCAGCATGGCTTCGCGGTCGGCAGGAGATTTGGGTAAATATCGCATAGGAAATTCTTTAGATGTGCCTCAAGGTCATTTCGATTGCGACGGCACCGGCGCCGCTTGAGTCGAGTACAAAATTCATGGAAACGACCCTTTGGACGTTCAAAAGGCGGCGTCGGACGTCGGACCTCAGATCTCGGCAAGGCTCGGCTGAAGTCCGAGCTCCGAAGGCTGAGGTCAGCTTTTTCAGTGTCCCGCCTCTTCGGCCACGAACTTCTCGTAGTCAGCGGCAGAGAGCAGCCCGTCCAATTCACTCGGATTCTTCAGCGTGAGCTTCAGCATCCACGACCCGTGGGCGTCGGTATTCACCTTCTCGGGGGACGTCGCCAGATCAGCGTTGACCTCGGTCACCGTGCCCGATGCGGGAGCGAACAGGTCTGACACGGCCTTCACCGACTCGACCGTGCCAAATGTCTTACCGGCGGTGAGTTCCGCGCCCACCTTGGGAGTCTCGACGAACACGATATCCCCCAGCGACTGCTGCGCGTAGTCGGTGATGCCAACCGTGGCGATGTTTCCATTCACTTGAATCCACTCGTGCTCTTTGGTGTACTTGCGATCTGTCGGATAAGCCATAAACGCGTCTAGCTCCTGGCTGCTAGCTTCTAGAATCCTCTGTGTACTCCGTGTCCTTTGTGGTTATGCGGTTTTCTTCGGCCGCTTATAAAAAGGAGTCGGAACCACAACCGCTCCCACGCTCTGACCTCGGATCTCCACCTTCAACGCCGTCCCAACAGCCGCCAACTCAACCGGCACGTACGCCAGCGCAATATTCTTCTTCAAGAACGGCGCCGGAGATCCGCTGGTGACGTATCCAATCTCGTGCCCGCCGACGTCGAGAACTTTGTACCCGTCACGGGCAATGCCGCGCTCAGTCATCTCCAGCCCGACCAGCGCCCGCTTCACGCCCGCAGCTTTAGCCTTCTCCAGCGCTGCCCGGCCAACGAACTGGGGCTTCTCCATCTTGCAGAAGCGGTCGAGGCCGGCTTCCCAGACATTAATCGTATCGGAAATCTCGTGCCCGTAGAGCGGAAGCTTGCCCTCAAGGCGCAGCGTGTTGCGAGCTCCCAGCCCGCAGGGCACAACCCCAAACTCCTTGCCGGCAGCGAGAATCTCGTACCAGACGCGGGCGCTGGTCGCTTCATCGGCAGGAATATAGATCTCGAAGCCGTCTTCGGCGGTATACCCTGTGCGTCCCATCAGAATGTTGTTCAGTCCGCATAACTTGCCACGTGTCACCCAGTAAAACTTCACCGCATTCAGGTCGGCGTCGGTCATTTTCTGCAGGAGATCGACAGCCTTCGGCCCCTGAATCGCAATTTGCGTGAAGTCGTCCGACAGATTCTCGACCGCACAATCGAACTGGCGCGTGTTGTCGCGCACCCAGTTGAAGTCCTTCTCCCGCGTGCCGGCGTTGATGACCAGAAGATATTCGTCCTCGCCAAGTCGATGAACGATCACGTCGTCGACAAACGTGCCTTCTGGATAAAGCAGCGCCGAATACTGCGCCTGTCCGATGGCCAGCCGCGAAGCGTCATTCATCGAAATATGCTGCACCGCCGCCAGCGCCTGCGGACCAGCCAACCGGATGTCGCCCATGTGGCTGACGTCGAAGATGCCCACGCCCGTGCGCACGGCCATGTGTTCGTTGATGATGCCGCAGCCGATCGACGCCGGATACTCGACGGGCATGTCCCAGCCATTGAACTCCACCATCTTCGCGCCCATCTGGCGATGGACAGCGTTCAGCGCAGTTTTGCGGATGGTCGTCGTGATGCCGGCGGGCGTCGCCTCAACCGAAGACAAAATAGACCTCAATTAGCCCGCAGTGGCTGGCCTGCTGGGATAGGTGTGACTGATTACCGTATCACGCGCTTTTTCAGTGGGTCAAACGGGAAGGGCGTTCACCACAGAGGACACGGAGGACACAGAGAATTTCCCATGAATTCCTCTGTGTCCTCCGTGTCCTCTGTGGTGAAAGATTTTGACGTTAGCGCCCAAACTGCACCGTAACCCGCGATCCGGATGTTACGTGCGTTCCGGCGGCAGGAGATTGCTGGCGAGCCACTCCACTCCCGACGGCATCCAGTTCAAGACCAATATCCTGGGCAGCTTCCACGGCTCCGCGCACCGTCTTGCCTACAAACAACGGCACTTCGATTCCGCCCTGCTCGACATCCAGGACCACGGTTCCGGTGGATGGAAGTTTCGCTGGCGCGGTAGAACTCGCGTCTGTTGCATCTGCGGGAACCTGCTGAATGCTCGACACCGTGGTCACCGCCTGACGCATGGCCGCCTGCACGACGTTCCCTCCGGCCTCAGCCGTCGTGGGCGTCGGCGCCCGCGCCACATCCGGCCCTTTCGCTGGCTCAGAACCACTCCCGTTCACTTCCGCCGTTTCCAGCGGCTCCCCGGGATGATCCGGCGTGCCTTCTTCCAGATCCTTCTCTTTCATCTTCGCCATCAGCAACTGGTGTCGCGGGGACAGCGGCAGATCGTGGGGTACATGCAGATATTCCAGCACCTGCTGCGAAATGCGTTTGAACACCGGCGCCGAGACCTGGCCGCCCTGATGCAGCCCGACGGCAGAGTCCAGAATCACTGCGACCACAATTTGCGGATTGTTGACCGGAGCAAATCCGGCAAACGATCCGATGTATTTCGTCTTCGAGTACGCGCCCGTGGCTGGATCCACTTTCTGCGCCGTGCCCGTCTTTCCCGCCGAAGTGTAGCCTTCCAGAATTGCTTTGCGGCCCGTCCCCTCGAGCACGACCTTCTGCATCATCGATCGCATCTCCGCGGCAGTGAACGAAGAGATCACGCGATGGGACGCGCCGGGATGAAACGCTACAGTCTGCGGCGTGCCCTTCGGTTCCACGCTTCCAGTCACGATGCGCGGCGCCACCCATACCCCGTCATTGGCGAACGTAGAGACCAGTCCAGCCAACTGAAGCGGCGATATACCAATCTCCTGCCCCATCGAGATCGCGGCGATCGAGACCTTCGACCACCGGCTCACGGGCTTGGTCAGCCCGCGCGTTTCGCCCGGCAACTCAATCCCGGTCTGCTGTCCAAAACCGTAGGCGCGGATGTATTTGTAGAAACGGTCTTCGCCCAGGCGCAGCGCGATCTTGATCGATCCCACATCGCTCGATTCCGCCAGCACGCCCCACACCGGCAGAATCCCATGCGGCTTCGAGTCCCGGATGCGCATGCCGTTGTAAACGATCGATCCCATCTGGCAGTCGAAGAGTTCGTCGGGATTCGTGACTTTCTCTTCGAGCGCCGCCGAAATCGTCACCAGCTTGAACGTCGATCCCGGCTCGTAGACGTAACTCACCGCACGGTTGGTCAGCGCCCCGGGCGTGATCTGTTTACGCAAATTCGGATTGAACGTAGGCCGATTCGCCAGCGCCAGGATTTCTCCGGTATGCGGATTTTCGACAATCACTGTGCCGGCAATCGCCTTCGTGTCTTGAATCGCCTGCTCCAGTTCCTTCTCCGCGATGTATTGAATGTTTTTGTCGATCGTCAGGACCAGATTCTTGCCCGGGTCGGGCTGGGTCTCGACATCGGCAAACCACTGCCGGCGCGCATCGACCGAAATAAACATCTTTCCCGGACGCCCGCTCAGTTCGTCATCAAACTCGTGCTCGATCCCGCTTTGGCCGGAATCTTCCATACCGACAGAGCCAAGCACCTGCGCCGCCAGATCGCGCGCGGGATAAAACCGCTTCGGTTCTTTCTGAAAATGAATGCCCTGCAGCTTCAGGGAATTGATGCGCTCGATGGTCTCATCGTCGGCCTTGCGCGCCACCCAGCAGAATGTCTTGTGCGCGCGGCAGTCCGCCAGCACGACGTTATAGTCATCGCCGGTGATTCGCGTGATCAGAGAAACTGCGGTGGGAAGGTCCTTGACTTCGGTCGGAACGGCGAACGCCGAATCAACCAGCACCGACATCGCCAGCTCGCGGCCGGCACGATCGTAGATCACTCCACGCTTGGCCGCCAGCGGGATCGCTCGCTGCTGCTGGTGTCCCGCCTGCTTGACAAACTTTCCGTAACTGAAAATCTGCAGATACACCAGCCGCCCACAGATGCCGACACACCACAACAACAGAATGCCACCCAGCAGGTAGAGCCGGGAATTCTTGCCGGAGATACGATCCAGGGCCATGAGTATTACCCTTACGTCTTGTCATCCTGAGGCCCGCGTTTAGCGGGCCGAAGGATCTATGGACTTGTCGGCAGCGCCGATGCTGCCGGCGAAGTGCATGGGTCCTTCGCTTCGCTCAGGATGACAACTACTCAGAGACAAACATGGCGGCCTCCGTACAGACAGGCCGCCACCGAGATGCTGCCGAGCTTTACTCGGCCCGTCCGGATCAAAGATCCGGACCCACACAAAACCAGATCGCACAAAGCCGCCCCACGCAAACCTTCTACTGCCCAGGAATCGCGGTCACTGGCATCGCACTCGCCATGACTGGCGCCGAAGCCTCACCCGAGACCGCATCCATGCGGATCACCTGTCCCGGCTCCGGAGGAACCAGGCCGATGCGGCGGGCCAGCACATCGATCCGCTCGGGATCACGCAGCGAAGCATCTTCCAGCCGCAACGCGTGGTTCATTTCCGTTTTTTCGCTCAGCTCGCGCTTGGCCGACTCAATCTGGTAGCCGTACTCGATCGCCTTGAAGTGTTGCCAGGCATAGGTAAACACCAGCAGGAACAGACAGGCCAGCGCCGTGCCGAACTGCTTCATTTCGCGGTTGCGCCGCGGATCCTCCACCTTGACCAGCCGGGAATTGTCGATCGCCTTGGAGAAGTAGATCTCGGGTGTACTCGTCCAAAACGAACGACGCCCTGCCACGGGAGGTTGCCCCGCGAAATCAGCACTTCGCATTGTTGCCGCTGCTGCCGCCATTTAAGCCGCCCCCATGAAGATCTGCTCGTTGTCCGCCACCGGAATCTGCATCGCGAAGATCGCATGCAATTCGTCCGCAACCTTCCCCTGTTCCGCTTTCTGTTCGGCCCGCTCCACCGCGGTCATCAAATCGCTGATCAGTGTTCCGGTGTACATCGTTCCTGAGTGCATTTTTTCTGTGTACATACCCGCTACCTCAAATTTGGATTCCTACCACGGAACCCGTTCAACCTGACCTCGGACCTCGGACTTCAGCCCCAGCGCTTCTTGCCAAGGTCCGACGTCTGAGGTCCGACGCCGCATTTGTCTTTCTGCCCAGCGAATCTTTCGTCCGCTTGGGGTTACCAACCTGAACTTAAGGGCCCGGCACGCCATTACAGCTGTGCCGGGAACTCCGGCAGGTTTTCCGGAGCTAAACTCTGTGTCCTCCGTGCCCTCTGTGGTGAAGCTTTTGATCTCCTCAGGGGCCACCTAAACTTTCTCCGCCGCCCGCAATTTCGCGCTGCGGGCCCGCGGATTGCGATCGCTTTCCAATTCAGTTGCCGTTACCGGCTTTTTGGTTAGCACCCGATAGTGCTTGTCCTTCATTCCGCCCTCGCGGAAGGCATCCTTTACGATGCGATCTTCCAGTGAGTGAAAACTGATCACCACCACGCGTCCCCCGGGCTTCAGAATCCGCGGCGCCGCTTCGAGCAGTGCCTTCAGATCGTCCAGTTCGCGGTTTACGAAGATTCGAAGAGCCTGAAAGGTTCGGGTCGCCGGATGAATCCTACGTTCTGCCTGATTCATTGGCCGGGCCGCGGCTGATATGACATCCGCAAGATGTGCGGTAGATCGTATCGGCCGCGACCGGCAAATGGCTCTGGCGATTCTCCGCGACCTCCTTTCCTCTCCGAATTCGTAAATCACATCGGCAAGCTGTCGCTCGTCGAGGTGGTTTACCACTTGTTCGGCGGTGCGCTCGCCACGCGGGTCCATCCGCATGTCCAGCGGTCCATCCGCCTGAAAACTAAATCCGCGTGCCGCATCGTCCAACTGCAGGCTGCTTACGCCAATGTCCGCCAGGATTCCGTCGATGGTCGCTGGTCGTTGGCCCTTCGCAATTTCCGCAAAGGACCGATTCAACAGCGTCACCGTAGGCCAATCCGTCCCCGACCCATCCCCCAATTCCCTGTCATCCCGAGCGGAGCGTTCTGATTCGCTCAGCGAATCGGAACGCGCAGTCGAGGGACCTGCTGTCAGCCTTTCACGCGCGATTGCCAGCGCTGCAGGATCCTTATCGAGGCCAATCAAATGTCCCGGTGCGCCGAGGCGTTTTGCGATTTCGTAACTGTGTCCGCCCAAACCCACCGTGGCGTCGATATAGGTCCCACCCCGCCGCACGGCTAAAAAGTCGATCGCTTCTTTTAAAAGAACGGGAACATGGCTCACTCTTCCACCACCATGCCCAACCCCCTGAGGGGTGTCTGTTGATCCCCCATCCGATAGATGGTTCACTAGATGCCCAGCGTGTCGAGCGTCTTCTCATCGTCAGGCGTGAACTTTTCTTCTTCGATCTCTTTCTTGAACAGCTCCAGGTTCCTGACTACGAGATATGTCAAATTCCCCAGAACCGCTACCTCGCCCTTGATCTGCCCTGTCTCGCGCAGCAACTGCGGCAGCAACAACCGTCCCTGCCCATCCATCTCGACCTGCTGCCCGTAATAGTTCGTTCGGTCCAGAAACTTCTTCTTCGTGGGATTGAAATTGGAGAGCCCTGCCAGCTTCTGCTCGATCCGCTCCCACTCCTCGAAGGGATACACTTGAGCAACCTTGCCATCCAGACTTGTGATGTAGAATTGCTGACCGTATTTCTCGTCGATCACCCGCTTGAACTCGGCCGGGACCTTTAACCGTCCTTTTTCGTCGACCCGGGTTGGATGATTGCCGCGAAACATGTCTGTGTACCGCTACCACTGCAACCACGGAGGCCAAAAACGCGCCAAGTTCGGTCAAAGTCGGGCTTTTCGGGCTGTTTGTCGTGCTTTTGGGTCGGATTTCCACCGGCTCCTCGTTTCAGCTCAAAGCTCCCACTGGCCTTACTGTGCTTACCACTTCGTACCACTTTGTACCACATCTTAGCTGTAAGTCGTTTATTGTCAAGCAGAAACTTGATGGTGGCTCTCCCACTCCGACCCTGATTCTGGAAAGTACGAAGGCTTGTGGTGAACCAAACCAGTGACCACAAGGGGTTGGGTTTACGCTCTTGGTTCTTTCGCTATTCTTTCGCTAAGATTTCTCTTGATCTCCGCGACCCGCGCGGATTTTCTTGTGGAAAAGCGGGACAAGAGGCGTGGAGCAGCGGATTGGTGGAGAGTTCCCGTACCGAAAAACGAAAACCACAGAGGACACAGAGGGCGCGGAGGAATTCACGAGAAAAGTCGAAAATTCGAGATCGGCTGAAGGTCAGCCGAGAGGAAATCCAAAGATCCCTCTGTGTCCTCCGCGTCCTCTGTGGTTGAGATTTTGTCCTTACTTCGAGGGCTCCACGAAAACAGCGGTGCCGTAGGCTAGCACTTCGGTCACGCCCTGCATGACCTCGGTCGCGTCGTAGCGCGCCCCCACCACGGCATTGCCACCGATCTCGGCGGCATGTTGCAGCATTAAATCAAACGCCTCCTGGCGCGTTTTCTCGCACAGATTGGTAAGCAGCGTAATGTTGCCGCCAACCAGCGTCTGCAAGCCGGCGCCGATGGTTCCAAAGATGGACCGCGAGCGCACCACAATCCCGCGCACCACTCCCAGCGTGCGGGTCACGCGGAAGCCATCGAGTTCGAACTGCGTGGTCACCATGTTGTGAGCCACCATCCTGCCAGCGCTGTAGCCGGTTGCCATTGTGGTCGATCCTTTCTGGGAAACTAGCGAACTAACTATAGCGCGAGCCGAACGTCCCCGCGAGTGTCTGGGGTTATTCGCGAAACCGCAAAACCTTCAATCACAAGGAACACAACGCTACACGAAGGTCGCGCTTGCCTGGTTTCTCCCTAGTTTTCTTTCGTGGTACTTCGTGTCCTTGGTGGTAAAGCTGTTGAATTTTCTTCACTCCAGTTCGGCGCTGATGAAGAACTCCTGCGACGAATTGTCGTATTCAATTCGCAGGACATTCGGCTTGCAACAGACCTGGCAGTCTTCCACGTAGCTCTGGCGGCGTCCCGCAGACTCGTCGACTGAAGTCGTATTCCACTCTCCGCACGACGCGCATTGGAAACCGGACTCCATGGATGAGGAGAGCATACGGCAGCGAGTTGGTCTCGCGGCCTTTTGCTGGAAACTACTTCTTGCGGCCGCTCTTCAGCCCGAAGATCTCCAGTTCCGCGTAGCTCGCCACGAAGACTTCGCCATTGGCGACGACCGGCACGACGTTGCCTTGGCCCGATCCGGCTGCGGTCATCAGAATCTGCTTCATCGTGCCGCCGGCCACCGATTCGGGATTAAACGCGTACAGGTAAATCGCAGTCGAAGTCGTACTGGCCGGATGCGACACTGCCCAGATGATGGGATTCGCCGTTCCATTGGATGAGATGCTGGTGAAGAAGCCGGGATAGTTATGCGTACCGACAATGGCGGGGGATTTGGATACCTGGAACAGCGCGGGCTTCGGCGAGATCCGGATCTTGTAGACCTCGACCATGTATCCGCCACTGGTGACCACGCGGCCGATTCCGTCCGATGGATCGACAAAATAGGACTCGCCGCACCAGCAATCGCCAATACTGTAGGTGCCCAGCACATTGTTCTTCGTGGTCGAGAATCCCCCGAGCTTGTCTACGTTCATCAGAAAAAGGCTTCCCACCTTGCCGGCGGCGACAGCCATATGCGGGACCGCGCCGGGCTGATCGGGCAGCACCATGACTCCCCCGGCGCCGAAGTCGGAATCCGATTCATCAAGATGCGGCTGGTTCGACGGTGTGAACAGGTCGAGCACCGTCGACAAGTCCGGCGACACTCTCACGACACTCTCCTGAATGTCGGTCACCCCATCGTAGGACGTGCCGGAGGGATCGGAGTTTCCCGTAACAAACAAAATGTTGCCGGAGTCGTCGGTGCTGGGGCCGTAGCCCGACATCCAGATCGAAGCAAGAAAGTAGTTGTCCTGAGATGCGGCCTGAGTGTCGACAGTCAAATTAGTCGGGAGCGGCGTCAGAGATCCCGTCGACCAGCCGAGAAGAATGCCGCGGGAGATCGTGACATCATCGTCGCAAAAACTGCCGAACGCAGCATAGACGTTGCCATTCGCCAGCAAGAGAGCGGGGCGCTGGCGCTGGTAGGCCGCATTGAAATTGAAAGTAGTGCCATCGGTCAATGTGTGCGACGCCACCACCACTTGCGGCGTGACTTTGTCCGTCAGACTGCCCAGATCAAGGGCATGAATGCGATAGGCTGGCCCCGTGGAATCCTTGGTGTAAGTCACTACGTAAAGAGTATTGCTGGTCAAATCGATGACCGGCGTCGAGGTGATGCCGACCCTCACGGTCTTACCACTGCACGTCGCCGGGAGGCCGGCTGCCGGTCCGAAGTTCGGGCTGAGCAGCACCGTGCCGGCTTCCGCATCGACGGCGTAGATGGTGTTGTTTTCCGTGGCCACATAGACCACATCATGCAGGCCCTGATTTTTTCCGGCCGTGATAATCACGCCGGGAACGTACAACGGCTGGCTATCCACTTTGCCGTCGAGGGTGGCGGTCTTCAGCAACCCGAACGAGGAACTGCCGACGTTCGCAGGCGTCAGCACTGTCTCGTGAGAATTCCATCCCGTGCGCCCGTTGTCGACGTGATACGTCGTGATCGCGGTCTGACCGGTAGCCAGCGACACCGCGGCGGCGATCAGGATGCAGACTCGAATGCTGGCACATATCGAGACGATCTTCTGACGAAGGGGCATGGCGAGTACCTCTCTCGAACAATGATTTTTGGGGGGGATGCCCGCCGATAGGGGGAACCGGCGTCTGGCCTCAAAAGCTTACGACGACGCGGCCTGCCTGTAAACCGGAAAAATCATCGTCCGCCGCGCCGTGGCCATGGCGGTGTGCAATATCGGGTCGCTTTCTCTGAACTCCTCCGCGTCCTCTGTGTCCTCTGTGGTTGAACGACACAACCACAGAGGACTCGGAGGGCGCTGAGGGAACTATCGACCGCCCGTCATCAAACTCCGTAAGTCATTGAGCCTTCGTGCAAGTCATTGAAAAATCGTAGAAGGCCCTTTCTGGACCGCTACGCAGACAGTTGCTGCCCGGACGAGCTCTTCCCTGCCTTCGGCATCGATCGTCGCAGCCAGGGGCGTTTCCGGCCCCGCAAAGGGCATCCTGCACGACGAGCGGCAGTCTTCTCCAGGACCGGACGCCGCCTTTAATTGCTGTACCCTATTGTACGTACATATTTATACGCATAACAGCACTAACTATAATAAAATGTTAGGCTTGCGCCGGATTTCAGCGGTCGCCGAGCGAGCTTTTGCCCCCGAAACGCAAGGGCACGGACCCGGTACTACCTACACAATCGAAAATCCAAAGCTTCTTTATAATGGCCGCACTACTTTTCTCTTCATCCAGGAGGGGTTCATGATCTCGCGGCGACGATTTCTGGAAGTGAGCGGTGTAACGGCAGGGATCGCGGCGGCCTCGCAATCTCTCGCGGCGGCTGGCACGGCGGCAAAGGACGATGCTTCCCTGCCACCGTCGATCGCGCAGTTGAAATCGCGCAAGAGCGAGGCCACGCCCATCACGCGCGACGAGCGCCAGGAGCGCCAGGAGCACGCCCGGCGATTAATGACCGAAAACGGCCTCGACGCCATCATCCTGATGGAAGGCACTTCGTTGCGCTATTTCACCGGCGTTCGCTGGTGGGGCGGCGAGCGCACCTTCGCGCTCGTGCTGCCCGCCAAGGGCGCGGCATTCTATGTGTGCCCCGCATTCGAAGAAGGACGGGCCCGCGAGCAACTCAGCAACGCCCCCGACGGCGCACAGGCCGATGTGCGCGTGTGGCAGGAAGATGAGAGTCCGTACCAGCGCATCGCGCAAGGATTGCAGGAACGCGGCATCGCCAGCGGCAAGCTTGGCATCGAGGAGACCGTCCGCTTCGTCTTTGCTGATGGCATTGCCAAGGCTACGCCGCAGGCGACCATCGCGAGCGCCACGCCAGTCACCGCGGGATGCCGCATGATCAAGAGCACGCACGAGATCGCACTCATGCGTCTGGCGTCGCAGGTCACGTGGGCCGCGTACGACGCCGTCTATCACGCGCTGCATCCAGGCATGACGCAACGCGATGTTTCCGGCCTGATCGACGCGGCGTACCGGCAGTTGGGATTTCCCGGCGACGCCAGCGTCATGGTCGATGAGTACACCGCCTATCCTCACGGATCAACCACGCCGCAGGTGCTGCGCGAGGGTTCGATCGTAATGATCGATGATGGGTGCACAGTAGAGGGCTATCAGTCCGATATCACGCGCACTTTCGTTCTCGGCAAAGCCTCGGACAAGATGAACAAAGTGTTCGACATCGTGCTGCGCGCGCAGTCGGCGGCATTGGCGGCGGCGCATCCAGGAGCGGAGTGTGGCTCCGTGGACGGCGCGGCGCGCAGGGTCGTGACCGATGGAGGGTTCGGTCCCGACTACAAATATTTCACTCACCGCCTCGGCCATGGCCTGGGAATGGACGGCCATGAGTGGCCTTACCTGGTTCGCGGCAATCCGACCAAGCTGCAGGCCAACATGACCACCAGCAACGAGCCGGGAATTTACATTCGCGGCGAATTCGGAGTGCGGATCGAAGACGACATGCACGTCACCGAGAATGGCGCCGAACTGTTCACACCGCAGCCGCGATCGCTGGAAGATCCATTTGGGAAGGCTTGAGTGATGGGCTTTCTGAATTTCTTGAAGCGCAGTCCGCGCAAAAAGCGTTGCGTGAGTTGCGGGCGGCAGGCGGCCCACGGATATTCGCAAGGCGCGGAATCGGACTCCAGGGAAATCACACCGCTGTGCCTGTATTGTCTTGGCGGGCAATTGCGCCGCGACTATACCGACTTTCGCGGGCATGCCATCGTGATCGCGCCCGCCCCGGGCCTGCCTTGTTACGTCTTCCGCGAGCGGCAGTTTCTCCGCAGTTCCTCCCCGGAGTCCGAATGGCACAGCGCTTTCCTGCTGCAACAAATTGGGACCTGCGCGGAGTGCCGGGCTCCAGGCCGCTGCCTATGGATCGAATCGCGCGGCCTCACCCGCGAATCTTTCGCCGATGTCGTCGAGAAGGGACCGCAAGAGACGCTGCTGCGATGGGGCAATCCCGTCCCTGTGTCCTTGTGCGGCAAGTGCACCGCAGAACGCATGGGCTTGAACCTGAAGTTGGACGGCGTGGAGTTTTTCGAAGTATGCAGTCCGCATCAGGACCAGGAAGGCATCGTTCTGCCCATGGCTTATTGAGCCGCCACGAATTTAGGTCACCGCCGCATTTTCGCGGGCGGGCGCCCGCGCCACATTTGCTGGCTACGCCTCTGGCAATGGCGGGCAGCCGGGAAACTCACTCATAAATGTATTTCCGATATAGCCGAGATAGTTGATCCCGATTTCGCTGGTGAAGAAGCCGTCGGCAGTGAGTTTGCGCAGGAATCCGAAGAATTCGATTCCCTGTCCGAGACTCGGATCGGTCTTCGCGTTCTTGCGGTACGCGATCAGGTCAAGAATCTCTTTCTGCTGTGCCGGTGTGCAGTCGAGATACACGCTGCCGTAGCGGTCGATGCAAGTATTGTCGAGCCACATCAATCCGCCGCCCAGCGCGACCTGGTAGTCTTTGTTTTCACTGGTGATCAGGTCGATGAATTCGGGCGCGCCCGCCTCGATCGCTCCTTTGGCTTCGTCATCGGACGGAATGATGGTCTGGCACAGCGATTGCAGCGTCTTGTAGAAGTGCGGCGAGAAAAACTTGGGCGTATATGCCTGGCCCCCTGCCGCGGCCTTTTCCTCGCGCACCATGCGGTGCGCGTATTCAGCGGCCTCGAGCGGAATCACGCGCAGCACCGAACCGGTGATTGCAGTGAGCGTAAGGGACTTCAGAATGTCGCGTCGCGAAATTGTCATAGGGTTCGGTTTACAGATTCCCTTTCTTCGCCTGATCCAGCAAGTAGTCGGAAGCGCGCCACGTCAGCGCCATGATGGTCAGCGTCGGATTCTTGTCGGCATTAGTCACAAAGGTGGCGCCATCGGTTACGAACAAATTCTTCACGTCATGCGCCTGGCAATATTGATTCAGCGCCGAGGTTGCGGCGTGCTCACCCATGCGAACCGTACCGACTTCGTGAATGATCACGCCGCCGTCGGCGATCCCGTAAGGATGCCGACCATCTGTCTGCGTTGTCGTCAGGTAGACGCCGCCAGCTGCTTCTGTGATCTCACGGTAGGTTTCTTGCATGTCTTTCGCCATCTTGATTTCGTTGTCGCTCCACTTCCAGTGAAAGCGCAGGACCGGGATGCCCCATTGATCGACGGCGGATGGATCGATCTCGCAATAGCAGTTTTCGTTGGGAATCATCTCGCCGCGTCCGGCGAATCCAATGTAGGTGCCGTATTTCTTCTTGCACTCCTTTTTCAAGGAGGCACCGTAGCCCTCGAATTCGTCACACAGGTCGTCATAGTCGCCGACGCCGGGCATCCCGCGTCCACCGCCGAATTCAGTGTGGTAGCCGCGCAGGAAGTCATTCTTGCGGTCAAACTTCCACCACGGCAGGTACAGGTGCATGCCGCCCACGCCATCGTGATTGTGCGCCGGCATTCTTTCGAGCTGAGGAAAGTATCCGCCGCCATCGCTGCCGACTGTATCCATCAGATTACGGCCGACCACGCCGGAGGAATTGGCGAGCCCGTCGGGGAAAAGCGTGGACTTGGAATTCAGCAGCAGCCGTGCCGATTCGCAGGCGCTGGCGGCCACGATAAATGCTCGCGCATGAATGCGTTTTTCTTCCCGAGTCGCCTTGTCGATGTAGGAAACGGCTTCGACCTTGCCGTCTTTATTCACGACCAGCTCGCGCGCCATCGCGCCCGTGATCAGCGTGAAGCGTCCAGTCTTCTCCGCAGGTGGAATCATCACCTGGCTGGAGCTGAAGTTGGACGCTGTAATGCATCCGCGCCCGCACTGCGCGCAGTAGTGACACGCGGGCCTGCCGTTGTGTGGCTGCGTCAAGATCGCCAGGCGCGACGGCACGCACAGGATGTTGAGGTGGTCGCAGGCCTTCTTGATAATGATCTCGGTGCAGCGCGGCTTGGGAGGCGGCAGAAAAATTCCGTCGGGAGCGCTGGAAATATTTTCTTTCGTCCCAAAGACTCCGATGTACGACTCGACCTTGTCGTAGTAGGGCGCAACGTCTTCGTAGCTGATGGGCCAGTCGTCGCCCATGCCGTCGCGAGAGCGGACTTTGAAATCCACCGGAGCCATGCGAAGGGCGATGCGTCCCCAGTGATTGGTGCGTCCGCCGACGATGCGCGAGCGGAACCAGCGGAAACTCGATCCAGGAGCAGAAACGTAGGGTTCGCCCTCAATTTCCCAGGCGCCGTTGGGGGCGAGGAATTCGTCGTCGAGTCCCTGGCGCGCGCGGCCTCCGACGCCAGCGCCGCGATGCGGCAACTCATAGGGCCATACGTGTTCTTTGTAATCTCGTGCAGGGACGACCGGAGGTCCGGCCTCGAGCAGCGCGACGCTCAGTCCGCCCTCGGCGAGAACCTTGGCCGCTGTGCCTCCCGAAGCACCCGAGCCGATAATGCAAACGTCGTAAGTCTTAGGCGTGCGCTTAACCTGCATGGATCTCCCCTACAGCCGATTAAATCCGAACCCTAGACAGTAAAGTATATTTAGAAACTCTCTTGAGCAACCACCCGCCCGAGCGAACATTCCAGAACGGGTTGTCACCTTCCCATGCGATCTTAGCCCGGGCCAGACGATGCCACAGGCGGGGTCGGTCGTTTCCAAGGAAGCCGCCAGTTGATCTTCGGCCCGAACCGGCGCCACAGGAAGCGCAGGATGCGAAGCGCGACCGCAAGCAGAGCGACCACGGACAGGAACCAAACCGCGATCAGCGGCAAGTTGATGATAAAGGCGACCGCCGAGTCGGCCCAGTCCGCCAGTCCGGCAACCATTTCACTCACGGCGATTTTCGCCTGACGCAACGGACGCCAGTGGATGCCCGCCACGGCCGCGTCAGCCTCAGCGCGAAGTGAAATCTCCAGAGTCGACAAAGCGATCTGCGACGTGAGGAATTTCATTTCGCCTTGCATTTGTTCGATCTGGCCGCGGACGTCGCTCAGTTTTTCCGTAACGTCGAGGGTGTCTTTGATCGTCGTGGCCCGCTTCAAAATCTGCAGATATTGCGCTTCTTCGGCCTGAGCGTTGCGCAGACGGGCGTCCAGATCAATGTATTCGCGTGTGACGTCGCGAACCTCGACGCTCTCGCGATCAACTGCGGTTGCCAAACCCTTGATCTGAGTGACGACTTGGTCGAGGCGGCCGGCTGGAACGCGCACCGTCACCGACGCAGAATGACCGCCGCTATTGGTCTGCGTCGACTTTTCGACGAATCCACCCACCCCGGTAACGATCGATACGATCTTGTCAATCGATTGGCTGACCTCGTTGACCAGCAGGTCGAGAGATCCGTTGCGGACGATCTTGCGGGCCTCGAGCGGCTCGGTTTGTCCGGATGACGCGAGGGCGGCGCTGACGGAAGCGGGAGCCAGGTTGTAGTCTTGCCCGCCGCCACCCTCAACCCCGCTGGCAGGCATCGAGGAATAGGTAAGAGGCTCCCTAATGGCTCTGATCTCGCTACGATCCACCGAGTGCGTCTTCGCCGGCGCCACTTTCTTCTCGCAAGCACTCAGCAGGACGCAGGCGATCAGCACCGCGACGAAGGTTCGCCGACGCGCGGCCGATCGGGCTGCGGTGATCAATGTCATTGATTCGAGCCTCAGCTTACCAGCGCAGCTTGCTCAGATATTCGTAGCTCTGCGTGATGCTCTGGAACGGATCTTTCGGATGATCGTGCTCGACGATGTAGTACTTGATCCCACCCTTGTCCGATTGAGCAAAAATCCGCTTCCAGTCGATGATGCCGCTGCCGACTTCGGTCAGGTCCACGGTGTCGCCGTAGTTCTGCGCGCCGCCGGCCGTGATCTTGGGCATGGTCTTGAGATCTTTGACGTGGACCAGCGGGAACCGTCCGGGATAAGCGTTGAAATACTTCAGAGGATCGGCTCCCGCCGCGGTGATCCAGCACAGGTCCATTTCCATCTTCACCAGATTGGCGTCGCACATGGTGAGCAACTCGTCGTAGGGCAGCTTGCCGTTGACGGGAAGAAATTCGAACCAGTGATTGTGATAGGCAAACTGAATGCCAGCTTGCTTGGTCTGCTCTCCGCAGTGGTTGAACTTGTCGGCAGCCTGCTTCCAGATGTCGGGATTCTTGCGCAGTTCTTCGGGGATCCAGGGGCAAACGATGTATTTCAACCCGATGGTCTTGGAGGCTTCGATGACGGCGGGAAACTTGTCGTCGAGCTCGTCGTATTGCACGTGGGTCGAGGGCGCAGTGAGGTGGTTGTTCTGGAGCGCATCGCGGACTTGTTTCGGCGTGAGGCCGAAGTATCCGGCAAACTCGACTTCCTTGTAACCGATGGAGGCGACCTGCGCGAGAGTGGAATAGAAATCGGTCTTCATCCGGTCGCGCACGGTGTAGAGCTGCACGCCAAGGTGTTCGATCTTGTGTTCCCCGGCAGCCCAGCCCAGGCGACTGGTCAGCAAAGTTGCGGCGGTGACGGTGGTTGCGGTTTCGAGAAACGTGCGGCGGTTGATCGACTGCCAACTCATGATTGCATTCCTCCAAAGGCTCCGCAGGGGCGGAAGTCAAATCCGGGAGCATTATACGCGGAGGGATAGCTCAAAATGCCAGAAGAATATCGTTTTAGGAGTATTTCTGGAACCAAAATGTAAAGGCTTTACCACGAAGGACACGGAGGTTCACGAAGGAAAACCCTTGGCAAAGGCCTTCGTGATACTTCGTGCCCTTTGTGGTGCAAGCTCGTATGTTTGCTCTACGGCTTGACGACTTGCAAATTGTTGGTGACGGAGAAAATTCCCGAAACCGTGTTAGCCCGCAGGCCGGCCATGTTCTTATCGGACTCGTTGTCCACCACGCCTTCGAGAGTGACGCGGCCATTTTTCACGATAATCCGGATGGGCTTCTGCACACCCAGTTCGTACTTCTGCAGCGGAGGGTATTGGTAGATCGCGCGGAACAGCCGCTGCCGAATCTTGTCGTCCATCGAAGACGGGGGAAGAACTTCGATTTGATTGTCGACCTTCTCGACGCCTTCAATACGCTTGACAGCATTCTGGGCATCCGACTTCGTGACCGGACGCACGACCTGCCCCAACAGCGTGACTGTGGAGCCCTCGACCTTAAAGCCGATGTAGTCGAACACGCCGAAGTACGGGAGCATCAGCAATTCGTGGCGAACTTCTTTGATGATGCGGTCCTGCGACTTGGCGGAAGGCTGATCCTGAGCCGCGCCCAGCGTGACAAGGCTCAGCAAGATGACAAGCAGAATCGGCAACCTATGTTTCATGTGTAGTCCCTCCTTGCGAACAGAAGTTCCGGGTGAGTGATCGGGGAAAGTTTACTATCAGAGAGGGTGGATTTACGAGGGCGAAGCAGGTGAGGCTAACGGGCAAGTACGGCGGGCAGGTCTGGCGACTGTGCCCGACCTGCCGTCCGCACCGATGTTCGACGAATATCTAGGCGGTAACGCTGAGACCGGATCCCTGCGCCGCGCCGCTGGACGCGCTGTTGAAAAGGTTGAGAATGATTTGCTGGGTGTTGTTCTGCGTCAGGTTGAGCGTTATCTGTTCCGGAGTCTGGTTGGGCTGAGCGACGCCAATGGTCAACTGCTCGCCACCATTACTGGCATTGCTCAGGCCAATCGTGATCTGCTCGCCCGGAGTAACGTCGCCGAGGTTGATGACGATCTCGGAACCACTGCCCGACGCGGTCGAGTCGGCCGCAACCGGCTGCGAGGTCGTTGTAGTTGCATCCGCCGACGCTGGAGAAGCACTGCTCAGATTAATCACCGCGACTGGCGCAGGCTCAGAGCTTTGACCCTGCTGGAATGAACTTTTCAGCTGCGCAAAGGCTTGCTGCGCACCCGCCAGATCTCCCGATTGCAGCGCCTGCCCGATGGCAGTGAAATCCTGCTCCCGCTGGCTCATCTTGAATGGATTCCCGTTGGCGAATGGGCCGCTCTGGCCTAGAGTCTGGATGGCGCTGAACTCCTGAGCGGCGGCCGTGAGGTCACCCGACTGAAGCGCCTGGCCAAGCTTCTGCAGATCGGAACTCCGTGCCTGAAAATAGCTTTGTAACCCGTTGTTGATCGAACTGGTGGAAACTGCTGCCGTTGACATAAGTCTCTCCTAAAACAATCACCCGCTAAGGAACTGATCGGCGGGGGCGGGAGGAACTTTAGACAGCTGCGCGACAAAAAAGATGACCACAGAGGACACGGAGGTCACAGAGGATTCACGGCCCACGTTCCGCGCGCGCGCTTTATGATTCGGTGAGGGCTAGTTCCAGATCCTGGCTAAAGTCCAGCAGGCGGATGGCGGCGCAATTGTTCAAGATCCAGTCGGCGCCGGCTTCCCGCAGGACTTTTTCCTGTACTGTGGTTTTGAAGGCAATCACCTTCGCGCCTGCGGCTTTCCCGGCGCGGACTCCCGCTGGAACGTCTTCCAGAACAATGCATTGCTCCGGAGGAAATCCGAGGACCGCTGCGCCTTTCCGATAAGGCTCGGGATGCGGCTTGCCGTGAGTGATGTCGTTGGAGGTGATCATCTTTTTCGGCAACGGCAGGCGGGCCGCCCGGATGCGAACTTCCGCGAGCGGGCGTGTACAGGATGTAACGATAGTCCACCGCTCCGGGGGCAGGCTGGCGAGCAATTCGAGCGCGCCGGGCAGGGGGACGACGCCCTCAAGGTCTTCGATTTCGCGGCGTTCGACCTCGCGATTCTCGGCTGCGTGATCGGCGTTGGGAAGATACTCCTTTACGGTTGTCAGGCTGGGACGGCCGTGGGCGCGGGCCACCACTTCTTCGGGATTGAATCCGTGCTCGATGGCCCAGCGGCGCCAGACGCGGGCGACGGCGGGCGTGGAGTTGATCAGCACTCCGTCCATGTCGAAGAGGAGGGCGGCGCAGTGGATCTGTGTCATCGTGTGAACTAGCTTATCGTGTCGCTGCGATCTTTGGCGGGGAGCGATTGTTTCGGAAAAACGCGGCGTGAAAGGAAGATTGATTACAGCGGATAAAGCCGGTGCGAGTTCTCGTTCAGGCCTTCCGTTTCGGCTCGCCCGTTCTTTCGCCCCGTACGCCTGCTGGATCGGTCAAAGAGTGATATCAGGATTTCTCGCCAACTGATTGCCCGCGTCAGGGCGATTCGTAGAAGGGAATCCTGTAAACGACGGAGTCATATTTCGGATTCGTGCGGTTACCTATGATCTCGCCGTGAAGTTTCTCAGCGACACGCCTGCTGGCGGTGTTTTGTACGGCCACCGGATAGATGAAACTTCCTTTGCCGAGAGTTGCGTGTCCCCACTCAACGAGTGCGGCCACGACTTCCCGGCCAAAACCCTGCCCATGCGCGCTTTCCTTGAGCCAAAGGCCGATTTCGGGCGAAACAGAATCCGCGTCTTCCAACCCTGCCATGCCAAGACATTCCCAGTTGTCGAGCCGCCGGATGACGAAAGAAAACTTGTTCGGTTCTGGAGCCTGAACTCTCTTCTCGCATCGCGTCACGTACTCGCTCCACGATGGCGGCTCCCATCGCATAAATCTGGCGATGGCGGGCGTGATGCATCCAAAGACCTCCTGTGCATCCATCATCTGGAACTGGCTGAGCTGCAATCTCGGGGACTGGATGACAATCATTGTGTCAGCTTATCAACGACGGATAATACGTCAATTGATAGCCGCGCGAAAACAGGCCTCTCACTCAGATCCATGTTCCGGGTATTTGAGTGTAATGATTCCATAAACAATGTCGGCTCCCATCGACCGAGTAAACTTTGGAGGCGCAAACCAACCAAAGGCTCGGAGGAAAGGAGCCGAACATGCTGATTATAGGTTGTGACTATCATCCGGGCTTCCAGCAAATTGCGTACGTGGATACAGACACGGGTGAGCTGAGCGAACGGCGCTTGGCACATCGCGAACAGGCCGAGCAGTTTTACCGGGAGCTCAAGCAGCGAAATCTAGCGGTGCGAGTGGGGATGGAGTCCAGTGGACACTCGCGCTGGTTCGAGCGCTTGCTGCACGAGCTAGGATTTGAGTTGTGGATCGGAGATGCGGCCGAGATTCGCACCAAGCGAGTGCGCAAGCAAAAGACGGATCGCCAGGACGCGCAGCTACTATTGCGGCTGATGATGGAAGACCGCTTTCCGCGGATCTGGGTGCCCGACGCGGCCAATCGGGACATGCGACAGTTGCTGTGGCATCGACACCGATTGGTGCAGATGCGCACGCGGGTGATGAATCAGTTGCATGTGGTGGCACTGAACGAAGGGCTGCGGCGCAAGAAAGCGCTGTGGCGGCCAGCAGGCCGCGCGGAGTTGGAGTCGATCGTGTTGGCACCGTGGGCGAGCCGGCGACGTCAGGACCTGCTCAACTTGCTCGACCAACTGACGCCGAAGATCCAGGAACTCACGCGTGCGCTGGAAGAGGAAGTGGAGAAGCGTCCGGTGACGCGGCGACTGATGACGCATCCCGGAGTCGGACCGCTGACGGCGCTGGCCTACGAGTTGGTGATCGGAACTCCCGAACGTTTTCACTGCGGGAAACAGATCGCCAGCTATCTAGGGCTGGTTCCCGAGGAGAAGTCCAGCGGGGATCGGCGCCGGTTGGGACACATCAGCAAGCAAGGCAACGTGCTGCTGCGGTTTCTGCTGGTGGAAGCGGCGCAGGTCACGGTGCGCAGTCACCCGGAGTGGCGCCATAAGTTCTTTCACCTCGCCCAACGGCGGGGACGGAAGATTGCCAAGGTAGCCATGGCGCGGAAACTGGCGGTGCATCTGTACTGGATGTGGCGCCAGGGTTGCGACTACGGCCCATGGCAAAAGCTCGGTTCGCACGCGGGAGAGCCCGGAAATCCCTATGGTGTGCAGTAAATCACCGACGTAATGATTGGGCATCCCGCTCCCTGTTGGTGAGGGAGTTCGAATAAAGGAATCTTGATCGCAGTAGGGGATCGAAGAGATGGCTGGGTCGGGCCGAGTGGCTGACCCGAAACGATTCAAAGCGAGCCCAGGTTGGAAACGCGCAACCCAACTGATAGAGCGAAATGGCGCTCTTCTTCGAGTGCATGCAGTAGTGTGCGCAGATCGTGCTTGACAGTGCCGACATTGTTAGAGATGGGATTTTTCAACACCCGTCAGCGTGATGCGACCAGAGCGCCGGTTTCACTGGTACATCCGATGCTTCCGATAAAACTCCACAAGTTGCCGGAACTGATTTTGAGCGTAAGCGGTATCCTTTCGAAAGAGACTCAGGAGAGCAATCGCAATGATTGAAACAATTGCGAACACTACTGCCGGAATCACAAAGAGCAGAAAGAAGCCCCCTACCCCAATCGTCATGCAGCCGGTCATCAATAGCAGCCCGCGGAAGGCCGGCAGCGCAGGCGTAGAACATCGCCGCAGCGACAACGAGAGCAGAGCCGCCAATAGTACGGTGCCCGCGAGCGCAGCCTTCCCCGCGCTTTCAGGTCGGTACCATCGCGCAACAAGTAGCTCAATTCCCCAAAAGCAGGCGCTCCCAAGCAAAACGATTGCTAGTCCACAGTAAATGAAGACAAGGGGATGAGGACGCCAGCGCTCAAGTGTCTTTGTGTTAGTCATAGAAACGGCTGCATCGACCTTTTCGTCGCGCAATGCTACCTTGAGCCGCTTCTCGGCTCAACATTTTTTGCGATTGTTGGCGAAATCACGCCGTTACCCTCAAAACCCCATCACAGGGCTCATCGACTGATAGGCGATGTCTCACAGTAAGTCCTCGCCCACGAACGGATCACACCTGTTAGAAGTGACAGCTGCCAAGCCGCCCCAGCCATCATAGCCTTGAACTAGATGTTCTCGTGTAACCCCGGGGTCGGTGCATCCATTCATCGGCTGAGAACGCTCAGCCCCGGCAGTCTTGTTGGAATGCGCCCATCCCCAGGACCCGAGATAAGGAGTCCACCATGAAATTTCAGAGTGACGTCTTCCGTTTCGGTCTATCTGTCGCTCTCGTAGCGTTGACGAGCGGAATCTCAAGCTTAGCCCAGGACGGCAAACTCGAGATCAAAGTTACCCCCAAACAGGCGTACATCTTCGTTGATGGCCGAGCGATCAGCGAGGCCAGCAAACATCACACGCTGAAACTCAACGCCGGCGACCACAAGATTGAACTGGTCAACTATGGCTACCAACCGGCCAGCCGCGACGTTACCATCACGGCCGGAAAGACTACCGACCTCGAAGTGAGTCTGCAATCGGTCGGCGCGACCGTTCCGGGGCCTTTCGGGGCTATGACCATCGAGGGAGCCCAAAGACAGGCCGTGCTGCTGAATGGGAAGACGCCCGACTTTTTTGTCGGCCATGGCGACGAGTTCGACCACAACTGGTGGTGGAAGCAAGAGCTCGTCGTCCCCCCCGGGACCTACCAGGTGACGATTCTTGGTGGGGATCAGACGCAGTGGTCCGGCCCGGTCGATGTTCCCGCCAACCAGCGCGTTGTCGTCAGTGCTTCCAAGGGAGTCCGAAAGACGGTCCCGTGGCCACGGGGCGAGAAACTCAGCGCGATCCCACGCTTCCACGCGGCGGATGCCAGTGCAACCGTCGCAGTTGCGAAACCCACTGCGGACTTGTCGGCAACGGTCGCTCAACTGAACTGCGGTGACTCCTCTCAGCTCAAGTGGACCACATCGGACGCGCCTCAGGTTGCAGTCAGCCCGGTCGGTCCGGTTGCCACCTCAGGGGAACAAGCAGTTCAGCCCAAGCAGACCACGACCTACAACCTTACGGCCGTGGGCCCTGGTGGCACCGCGACTTCCAGCGTGACCGTTAACCTGAACACCGCAGTCCAGGCGAACCTGGGGCTTTCGTCGCCCGAGGTCAAGTACAAGCGGGTCGGAGACAAGGTCGTCGAAGACAGCAGTACGGCATTGAATTGGAGCGCCACCAACGCATCCGCAGTCACGATTGAGCCCCTGGGCACGGTCGATGCCAGCGGCAGCCGCACCTTGCAGGTTGCGCCTCAGAAAACCGACCCCGGACCTGTGGATGAGACCATTAACTACACGCTGAAGGCCACGAACGACTGCGGCGGCGCCGAGACGAAGACAGTGGCTCTGCACATCGTAGGCTCGATTGAGCAACCCGAAGTTCAACTCTCGCGCAGTGTCTACTTCCCAACCGATCGGCCAAGATCCAGCAAGTCCGATGCCGCCTTGCTCCCCAGCGAAATGGAAACCCTCAAGAGCTTTGCCGATAATTTCAAGCAATACCTCGCCGATAAGCCGGACGCCCACCTTGTGCTCTCTGGGCATGCGGATCGGCGCGGCCCCGAAGGATACAACAAGCCTCTTTCGGAGCGGCGGGCGGAACTGGCCAAGCGCTACCTGATCGAACAAGGGATTCCCGAGGCGAACATTGAGACTCGGGCGTACGGCGAGGAACAGAACCTGAGTGTCGATCAAGTGAGGCAACGGGTCGAGCAGGATGCCAGTCTGAGTGCGGAAGAGCGGCAGAAGGCCCTGCAGAAAATACAGACGGTTGTGTTTGCTTACAACCGCCGGGTTGACATCGCCTTGAGCACGACTGGCCAGGAGTCAACTCTCAACTATCCGTTCAAGTCGCAGGACTATGCCGCGCTGGTTGACCGTAACGGCCCGACGAAACCCAGCGGCCTTGAAATGGCAGCCCAGAAGGAAAAAGTCAGCCGCTAGCAGGCTGCGGAGAAACTCAATTTGGGGCGGAATTGGGAAGGGCACGAGTTCCACTAGTGCCGCTAAGTCGTTCGAAATGTGTCCGCGCTTCAGCGCCTGAGGGACCTTCAGGCGCCAACGGGGAGATTTTTTCGCAGCCTGCTGGGGCGGCCTTCCGGCAGCCCTTCTTCTTTCAGGTCAGCAACCGGTCTCCGCTCAGCCTCACGCAAACATCGGCGCCACCGGCACGGTGCTGTGCTCCCGCCCAATCACGACGATGCCCGACTCCGTCACGTGCCATCCGCGCTCGCGGTCGGCCGCGTGATCGTAGCCCACCGTGGCGCCTTCCGGAATCCGCACATTCTTGTCCAGGATCGCGCGCCGCACCAGGGCGTGCCGTCCGATATCGCAGTTGTCCATGATCACGCAACCTTCTACCAGAGCGCCCGTGTGTACTCGGACGCCGCGTCCCAGGACCGACTTGCGCACCAGGCCTCCCGAAAGAATGCATCCGCCCGACACGATGCTGTCCAACGCCTCACCTCGTCGCCCAGTCTCATCGAACACAAACTTCGCTGGAGGGTCGGGATAGCTTGTACTGCGAACGGGCCACTCGCGGTTGTAGAGATTGAGGTCAGGCTTCACGTGGTTCAGGTCCATGTTCGCTTCGTAATACGCATCGATTGTGCCCACGTCGCGCCAATACGGAACTGAGTCGCCGCCCTCACCGGGAATGCGATTTGCCTCAAAGTTGTACGCGTACATCGGAGCCTTCCCCGCAAGCTTCGGCAAAATGTCCATGCCGAAATCGCGACGGCTGCCTGGAACCTTCGCATCCTCTTTCAGAAGATCCAAAAGCGTGCGTGTAGAAAAAATGTAGTTGCCCATGGAGGCATAGACGCGGCTGGAATCTCCCGGCATCGTCGGCGCATCTGGCTTTTTTTCGTGAAAAGCCATGATGCGCCCGTCGTCATTGACCTCAATGACGCCGAAGTCTGCGGCATATTCTTTGTCCACCGGAATCGCCGCCACCGTCACGTCCGCCGTCCGCGCCATGTGGAAGTCGATCATGCTCGCGATGTTCATCCGGTAGATGTGATCGCCGCCGAAAATCGCTACCATGTGCGGGTCCGACTGCTCGATAAGATTGAGGTTCTGAAAAATCGCGTCCGCCGTTCCCTGGTACCAGCTTTCGTTCTCCGACCGCATCTGTGCAGGCACGTTGATGATGAAATGGCTCTTCAGCAGCCCGCCGAACTGCCATCCCTCGCTCAGGTGCTGCAGCAGCGACTGGCTGCGAAACTGCGTGAGCACATAGATCGAGTTGATTCCCGAATTCACGAAATTGCTGAGCACGAAATCGATGATCCGGTATTTCCCTCCGAACGGAACCGCCGGCTTGGCGCGTTCCCGCGTGAGCGGAAACAGCCGCGTTCCTTTGCCGCCGGCCAGCACAATTCCTAGTACTCGAAGATGCAATGTTCCTTCCTCGGCGAATGCCGATTTTCGTTCAGGAATCCTGTTCTCCGCCAATCACCCCTCCCCAGCCATTCTCGGCAAGATGGTAACAGAGCCCGCAGCGGCAACGCGTAAGACGAGAATGGGCGACATCTGGCCGACATGCGCCGCCGCGCGTCGCAAGTCTATCCCATGACTGATGACTGATGAACACGGCTGGCGCATGGGACGCGTCGTCGATCCCTTCGGCGATCAGTGGGAAATTGGCGGCCCGATCGCGTAGCTTTCCCATGGCTCCACGTTCGGCCACGATCCCAGCGGCGTGTCTTCCAATTTCGATTTCGATTTGAACTTCAGCATCCGCGCATAGTGCCGCTTGCACGAAGCGCTCAACTCCGGATCGCAATGGGCGTGGAACGTGAATGTCCCGATGCCCAACCCGAGGCCGGTTCCTACCCACATATCCGACGCCCAGTGATCCTTTGCCATGAACCGGCTCAACGTCACCGTAAAGGCCGCTGAGTAGGCCAGCACTCTCACCCAATTTTGCGAATACTCATGAGCCACCACAGTCGCCATCGCCCAGGTGAACATCGCATGTCCACCGGGGAATGACGTGTTAATCGCCGAGTGCTTCAGAAAGTCCCCATGCCCGTTTCCTTCTCCCGGGCGTTCCCGCGCGGCAATCAACTGCATGGGGGTATAAATCAGAAACGTGTTGACCAGGGTCTCGAGTTCGAGTTCCCCCGCTTCCCGGGCGTGAGGATGGTCCGACCTGATCCCGTACAGCCAGACCCCGCCCAGCGTCGCTGCCAAGCCCCCGATCGCGATGTTCGAGGTGTCTTGCCAAAATTGGTAGTGCCCGCTTGGAAGGGCATTTTCAATATGACGATCGGCCACTAGAAACCCGGCGGTGCCGCCCAGCATGATAGCGTCCCGCTTGAGATTCGCGGGCTGGAACGGCGCCAGGTAGAGTCCCTTCTGGTCCTCTAGAATTCGCTTCACCGATCGCGACACCAGTCCGCCATGCGGCTCCGAGTTCTGCTGGGCAGTAGTAGAGCCCGAAGCAGCGTCGTCATCGAACGTCCCCGCACGAAATGTCGACACATTGAAAGTCGGCATTGCGGCGACATCGGTTGATTTCTCCGCCGCGGCTGGCCCGAAGGCATTCGTCTGGCAGTCAGCGCTGACGGTAAGAAGTGTGGCTGTAGATGCTGACAGAACAAAGGTCCAAATCGCTTTCGCACAGTAATCCAAACGAGGGCTCCCAGCGCCTTGTCCCGACCCTAAGGCGCCTCGTTTGGATGCAAACTGTTCTAAATCGTCAGCCGGATTCTTTCTCGTGATTTGAGAAAAGCCTTCGGAGAAAATCGCCCAACCGTCGGACTTCTACTTGCATCTGATTTTTCGCGATCTGGTCCTCCGCCCCTGGGCAGTCCGCTCCTCCAGCACTCCAATCGCCGCGAGGTTTCTGCGATTCCATGTATATCTGGTGGCGTCCGTGCGTCTGTCCTCGTTCGCACCGTAAGTGCTCGCTGCCCTCATACCGCTCCTGGAACTTTCTTCGGACTCACCTGCAACCTTGGCTACACATTCGTCGAAGATACCTTCGAACAAAAATTCTCACCTAACACATCCCCCAGTCTGATCCATCGGGAATAAAAGAGAGTGATGAACCTATGTGGCGCGGGCGCCCCCGCCCGCGCACTCTGGCGTTCGCCCGAGAAAGTATCAGGGAAGCGGGTCGGCATCTCCGACCGGAGCCAATCCCTGTGAAGATCCCGTCACCGCTGCGGAGGCGGAATCGGCTCCGGCGGAGGCGGCGGAGCGGGCGACGCCGCGTGGTCGTTTCCCGCCGGCGCGATCATCGGATCGGCCGTCGTGTCACCGGTCTTCAACAAATCCGTCTTAACCTCAACCTTCTGATTCGCGACCGCATTGATCTCCGTCTCAAACGTCTGATATCCCGGAAGCGCGACCCGGATCTTGTGCGTCCCCGGCGCGACCAGCATCCCGCGGCCCGCGCCTTCGAACTCTCCTACGTGTCCGACAAATTGTCCGTCCACAAATACCGCGGCCCGATTCGGATTCACCTCAATCTTCACCGTCGTCGTGACCGAAGGCATCGGTTGCGTCGCAGCTTTCTCCATCGCCACCCGCACCACCTGCTTCTGTCCCGGCTGCACCTCGACGCGCGCGACAAAATCCTGATACCCATCCTGCCGCACCGTGATCACATGTTCGCCCGGCAGTAACAACACTCTCTTCGATCCGTGTAGCTCTTTCAAATACCCGACATATCCGCCATCCACCCAAACTCCCGAAGTCTTCTCGACTTTGGATTTCCCCTCGAACTCAATCTCCCCCATCACCTGATTCTCAGCGAAAATCACCGGGACGACGATCAAAGCCGCTCCCATTACCACTGCCCATAACCATCGATGTGCTCCGCGCCGCGCGCTCATAGAGTCCTCCTTAATATCTATAGGAGAACCAGCAGGAACCCTGCCAAGCCCGTAACTGGCTGAAATCAAAGGCACACCAGGACTAGTCCGCTATGCAAATTCTTCGCCTCATGGGCAACAATTCCGGACGCGCGCCAACGTCGGTCCAATCGAAGACCTCGGTCGTACCCCCCTCCCACTTTTTTCTTTGCGGAATCTCTAAATTATTCATTCTGATGGAGTTACGGGGTGGAGATACGGTCGAGGCAGGGCAAAATCTTGAGCCGTAAGCACTTAGAGGCAAAATCTTCCAGGATAAGAGTGATGGAGTCTTTTCAAATGTTTGATTCCTTCTACAACGCTCTATTCGAGTACAGCAAGACTCGGCACCCTGATCTTCCGCCTATAGAAGTCAGCGAGCCGTATGCGTTGGTGCCCGAAGAGGCACCTGCAGAATTCAGGCTCCGTTGGCCCAATGATGAATGGCCTCACTCCAAACGCTCCGGCATTTATGTTGTGTTTAGCAGTGATGGCGAGATTATGTATGTCAGACAGGCGCTGCTCCTCGGAAGGCGTCTTGCCAAACATTTCCGCAAAGGAACCAGCGGAGAGTGCATCAGTCCGGAGGGGTACGATTGGGGAAACAAGCGCCCGGCTTATGTGATCACGGCGGCCGTTCCGGAGAACAGACCATACGAAATGGGTTGTCTTGAAGGATTTTTGATTTGGAAGTTTCCCGATTCGCTCAACATCAGGGGCAAGGCACCCTCGATACTCGCGACGCGAGTTCCACCATTTCCTCAATAACGCCCGCGGTTCTCTCGCCGAGGTGGAGACCCAAATCATGCTGGCCAACGATCTAGGCTTCGTCACGGGGAACCCGGGGACAGACAGGACGTTCACCTATTTCCATCCTTGTCGAACCCGGGCGTAGCGTCTGTGCGCAAATTGCCGCGGGCTCGTGAGGATTCCTTGAATCGGTACTGGCAGCGAAGGGAGGGTAGGGATCCTTCGACTGCGGTTGGTCTTTGCGCTTGGGCGCAAACACCAATCTTCGCTCAGGATGACAGCGAGGACTGCGAACTCATTCCCTCACTCCCAACTGCCAAAACAAAAACGAATACACATCCGTAAACTCTTCGATCTGCTTCGTCACCGGCTTGCCCGCACCGTGTCCTGCTTTGCTTTCAATCCTTAACAAGATCGGCCGCGTCTTGCTCGTCCCATTCTTCGCTTCGGCCTGCATCCGCGCGGCCATTTTTTTTGCGTGCATGGGGTCGACCCGGGTATCGGTATCCGCCGTCATGAATAAGATTGCGGGATACTCCGTGCCCGGCTTCACGTGGTGATACGGCGAGTAGGCGTAGAGCCACTTGAACTGCTCGGCGTTTTCCGACGTGCCGTATTCGGGGATCCACAATTTCGCGATCTGAAAATCCTGGTAGTGGATCATGTCGAGCAGCGGCACCTGGCAGACCACGGCGCGGAACAGGTCAGGACGCTGCGTGATCATGGCGCCCATCAGCAGTCCGCCGTTCGAGCCGCCCTGGATCGCAAGATGATTCCTGTCCGTATATTTTTCGGAGATCAGGTGCTCGGCGGCGGCGATCATGTCGTCAAACACGTTCTGTTTTTTGTCGAGCATGCCGGCGCGGTGCCAGTCTTCGCCAAACTCGGCCCCGCCGCGCAGGTTCGCGACGGCGTAAACGCCGCCGTGCTCCATCCATAAGTACGCTGTGCGGCTGAAACTGGGCGTCAGGCTCACATTGAAACCGCCATAGGCCGTCAGCAGCGTGGGATTCTTCCCGTTTTTCGCGATGCCTTTCTTATGCACGACGAACATGGGGACACGCGTGCCGTCCTTCGAGTTGAACCACTCCTGATTGACGTCGTAGGCCGAGGGATTGATCGAGGGGGCATCGACTTTGGTCCAGAGGGAAGTCAGGCCGACCGCGTCGCCCTCAGGTCCTGCGGGTTTGGTCACCACATGTTCGGGTTTCAGACTCACGCGATAGATGGCGGGCGGCATCGTAAAAGACTGAAAGCCGAAGAACGCCTCATCGCGATCCCAGCGCCCGCTGGTGCCAAAGACAGTGCCGATGGCAGGAAGAGCGATGTCACTGATCTTTTTGCCATCGAGATCAAAAAGTTTCAACTGCGACGATGCATTCTGTTCGTACTGTGCAAAGAGTTTTCCGCCAAACACGCCCGCGCCTTGCAACACCGCGTCACTCTGGGGGATCAGTTCCTTCCACGCCTCGCGATCATAATTGCCCGCATCGGCGACGAAAACGCGGTAGCGCGGCGCATCTTCGTTGGTGGTGATGTAAATCTTGCCGTCGTAGACTTCGCCCCCGTACAGAAAATTCTTGCCCGTGGTGATGCGAATGGGCGGCGTGCCCTTCTTCACATCGAGTAGATAAAGCTCGGACTTGGTCCACCCCTGCGAAACTTGAATCAGCAGCCAGTGCCCGTCATTCGACAGATTTACGTTCGGCCAGTCTTCCGCATCGCGCCCTTCGCCAAAAATCGGTTTGTCGTCTTGCCCGGGATCGTCTCCGAGTTCGTGATAGAAAACGTGCCGGTTGTACATCTCCTGCCCCGCGGGCACGTCGCCTTTTTTTGGATAGCGCGTGTAAAAGAAGCCGGAGTTGTCCGGCATCCACGCAATCGAGGCCGCGCGCGTACGCTCGATCGTGTCGGGAAGTAGCTTGCCGGTCTTGGTCTCGATCACGTGCAGCGTGCTCATCTCCGACCCGCTGGGCGAAGTGCCGTAGGCGACATACTTGCCGGTTTCGCTGGGCTGGTACCAGTCGAGCGCGATGGTGCCGTCGGCGGCGAGCTGGTTGGCATCGACCAGCACGCGATCGGTCCCATCGAGTCCCTCCCGCACGTAGAGAATCGGCTGGTTCTGCATCCCTTCACGCCGCGTATAGAAATAATGACGGCCCGCGATCACCGGAGGTGTGACGCTGCCAATCGACAGCAACTGAGTCAGCCGTTGATGAATCGCCTCGCGCCCCGCGAGCCGGTCGAGCATCGAGCGGGTGTATACCATCTCCTCCTCGACCCACTTCTGCGTCTCGGGACTATTGCCGTTCTCCAGCCACCGGTAATTGTCGAGAACTTTCGTCCCGTGATACATGTCAATCACGGGCTTTACCGCAGTCTGCGGAAGCGAAACAGCAGCGGAGGCAGAAGATCCAGCGGAAGACTGCGAAGACGTTTTAGACGATGAGGGTGAAGAAGATGATGACGAAGAACGGGTAGAAGGGGTAGGAGAAGACGAAGATTGAGAGTCGTCCGCCAGCACTGCAGCCGCCGCGAAAATCAAGAAAGAAAGAGCAATCAAACGCACCCCTCCCGCCATAACCACCTCGAATCCAAAGGCCTAGCGTATCAGAATCGTCGCGAAGAAACGGAACGCGAAGCCCATGTCAAATGTTTTCAGACCCGCAGCAGGAATGCTATGATAAGACGTTAACAACGATCGCGGCCCGCCGCGACCCACCACACTCCTCAGTAGCTCAATGGCAGAGCATCCGGCTGTTAACCGGAGGGTTGTAGGTTCGAGTCCTACCTGAGGAGCCATTCTTTTGCCCCCGTAAAACCTACGTAACATTGACTTCCCCTCTGAATTGTCCCTACGATTGTCCCTAGCCCCTCCGGAGAGGGGAGACATGACATTCAGAATCCATCGGCGTCACAACAGGAAGTGCAGTAGCGAGAACCCCTACGACTCCCGCTGTAAGTGCCCTTTGTGGGTGCAATTCGGGTGGAAAAAAGCGGATGCGGTATTCGAAGGGAAGAAACTCACCTGCCCCCAAACAAAGTGGTCTTTGGGCACCCGAAGCTGGTCTGAGGCGCAGTCCAACAACAAGGAATTGCAGGAGCGACTGAAGGACTTTGCCGAGGGGAAGGTAGTCCCCAAAGGCATAACGCTCGAAGCAGCATTGCGAGAGTGGTACGAATTCCGTGACCAAGACGGCTTGGACAATACCAAGGCGAAACTGATGGGGGGCAAACTCGTAGCTTGGTGCGAGGAAAACAACATTCTGCTGCTGACAGCACTCACCACCGACAAGGTAATCAAATGGCGTCTGACGCTGCCGTTCCGCAGCGGAGACAGCAGTAGCTTGAGCGTCCATTGGTCTGTGATTAGTAGTTTCTTTTCGTGGGCTGCGGGGATGGGCTATATCGAGAAATCTCCGATTCCCAATCCCAAGATGAAGCCACAGTTTCGCATCCGCTTCAAGAAGTCGGAAGTCAAACCGCCAACCAAGAACCAAGTCGAGAAGATTCTATCGACCGCTACGGGGCAAGTCCGGCTCCTGTGCCAGTTGATGCGAGAGTCGGCAATGGCACTAGTCGATGCTCAGAAATACGGAATGACTGAGGAGGATGCCAAGGAATTCGGCCTATCCGAGCCCAAACGCCGTCCCCTCGTGGAAGGCACGCTCATTCGTGGCAACCGCACCAAAAGCAACGAACGTTATCGAGTGCGCATCAGCCAGTCATTAACGGAGCAGCTTGAAGAACTGCAGAAAGTAGGCTTCTCGGATGCCATCACGGTGGAACGGTTGTTACAGGGCCAGAGTGCCCAAAGGGATTTGTTCGGGAAAGCTCTGATCGTGGATGAAGCGGGCATGGTTTCTGGTCGTCAAATGTCCGAACTACTAAACCTGGCTGACCAGCAATCAGCGCGAATCATTTTTAGCGGTGACACCATCAGTCGGTGAAAAGAGAACCCATAAATTATGGTATTTGTTTACCGGGTGGGATCGCTCCAGAAATGTTGCCGGGATCGAATACGCGAAGGCTCTTGGAGCCTTGGCCGCGAGCTCTGGTGAACGTAATCATCGACCCGCTTCTCTCCGGACCGAAGGAATTGGAGAAAGTCAACTCCCCTGTATTCGCAGGTCTGATAAATGCTCAACAGCACCAGATAATCGCGGATGCCACTTTCAGTTGAATATGCCTCGATTACGTTGCGTAGCGCTGCGAACGCCTTTATCGCGTGTTCTGCGTTGTTATTGTTCCAGGGGACATTATCATGATCCAGAAAGGTGAAAAGCTTTCCTTGGTTTCTTCTGAACCTGTCCTGCGCTTTCTGTGCCAGTTCTGTCTTGTAGTTGCGGGGCAGGAGGCGCTCGTAGAATCGCGCCACCTCTAGCCTGTGTTTTTTGAGGAAGTGAGCTTTCAGGCCAAACCTGTCGATAGTCTCGACTACGGGCTTCAATAGCGCCGTGAACTCATACACCAGCACCTTCATTTCTTCATTAAACGGCTCCTTGAGAACATCTTCGTTCAAATCGCGAATCAAATGGACCAGGCATTTCTGTTGTGCGCAACTGATCGAATCATACGCAGAGTAGAAATCGGAGACCAATACACCGTTGAAACCACTCAGGAACTCCTCAGCAACATTCCCTTCGCGGGTCGCAGACCAAAGGTAGACCACTTCCTCCATGCTCGTGAATACCCACACGTAACCGCTGCTACTTTTAGTGCTCAGGTGAGTTTCATCAGCATGTATGAGCTTGCCATGCAGTAGCCTGTATTTGATCTCTTCATAGGCGTCTTGATAAAGCTCCGCAGCCCTCCGCTTCAAGCCATTGATTGTTGGCTGACCGACTTGATAACCAAAGAGCGTGCGCATACTTCCAGACAGCTTAAGCTGAGGAATATGTAGTTCAAGGATGTTATGAATCACATATGCTAGGAGCTGTAAACCGTAGCGATGCCGCGTCCAGTCATAAACGTCCGAAGCAAACGGCGCCCCACAACTCCGACACTTGTAATGGTCAATGATGTACTTGCTAATCCAACGCTTTACGCCACCAGTTGTGAACCGCAGATCGTACAGCAATTTGCTGTGCCTTCCATTCCTTTTGATTTTATTAGAAGCGCACCCTGGGCACTTCCAAGGCCGGGAGGGGCTGACTGTCACGTTCACTGGCAGAATCCGGCGACGCTTCTTACGCTGTTTCCTTCTGGCGACTCGACGGAGGCGAGGATTTGATCGAATGTATATTCTGTCGCGCTGATAATCCCAGTACGCACACTTGTTTATCTGGTCGAGTTCGGGAAGCACGAAATCCACTGGCCCCAGCCTGTACGGCGTCTGTGGCTTCAGAGAATCGACGTGGACGGCATTTGGATACGGAAGCGCTGTGGGCGAAGCGCCATCTCTGGGGATCAGCTGGAGCAACGTCTGCACCACTACTTCCAGGGCGGTGCAGTCGTCAGTGTTGTAGTTTATGAGATCCTGCTTGGCAGTTTCGCTACCCGTGAGTTCCCACTCCCGCCGGAGAGCTAGGCTTCGCTGGCCAGATGGTTCCTGAATTGACCACTTGAAGCCGAGATAAGATGCAATGTCCTTAAGACCGTTGGAGTACGTCGGAAAATAAACGCGCCCATACACAACAGAGAGAACATTTTGGGCGGATTTCATCAATCCGTGCACCAACGAGCTCCCGTCTTGGGCGGTGTCGCCGTACCGCTTCTTCAGGCGCCGGAGAAATACAGTCTCATAGCTGCCATAGTAGATCAGCTGAGGATTCTCGATGTTCGCGATGATTTGAAGAAACTCCTTCCAGATGTTCTCTTCGGCCGCACGATCATCCGCCCAAAGAGATCGTTGAACAACAGAGGCGGCGCCTGGAATTCTCAGGCCAATGAGATAGTAGGAGTTACAATCAGGCGTTCCTTCGACATCGATATATACGGGAGTACCCGTTATGGTCAGCTCTGGCCTTCCAACGACATAGATCCGTTTCTCGCGAAGCGCGAGGGCCTTGAGAGCATGGTAGTACTTGATTATTCTGGGGTCAGATCGTTTTGACTTCTTTCTCGGTCGAAACGTGTATGACAACTGCGTAACGGTGAAAATACCCTTGTTCCTGAGCTTGACGATCTCCTTTTCCTTGATTCCTCGAAGGAGGCTAAGGTCATCTTTCTCGATCGCAGTTGCCCGGCAGCTGTCCCTGAATTCACAGGTTGGGCAGTGCGCATTCAACTGCAACGGCGGGGGCCCACTAGCTCGCTCGCGGAGCGCACGTATCTGTTCAAGTGCGTTGCCGGCCTGTTCCAATACTCTGGCCAGTTCGACCTTTTTCATCCTGAAGTCGCTGCCATGGAGAATCCTTCCGAACGAAGGCCGACAAGCGTGCCAGCGAATGAGAACCGAAGCACACAGTGCGAGCCGCAATTCGTCGTCTTTGCTGACCTTGTGATTGTTGACGAAGATGATGGGGATGTAGTGAGGTTGGCTCCCACTCGCGTTGCCCGGAGCCGCCATTAATGCGTCAAACCGGACAGAGGTGTTGGTGTCGGTCGCAGTGACGTCGATGGCGAGGTCATATCTGTTGGCAAGGACCACAGATAATCCGACGTCAGTGCACACCTGTTTGCCTTCGTCACGATAGGCCCGCAAGAGGTGCTCGCGAGCCTGGCTATGGTAGCCTTCACGGAGTCTGCCGGACACGTCAACGACGTCTGATTTTGGTCCAGTTGCGCCAGTGATATTCAGATAGCCCCGGTATCTGCATTCGATGAAATCCGAAAAAAGTTCATTGGTGACCAGCGTTTTCATCGCCAGGCTCCCGGCTGTGTGGGATCGCCGCATAAACGCTGCCTTGCATCGCGGACCAGCGGATACACGTAGATTTCTTTTACGGCTTGACCGTGGTTGAGGCACTCCCCATCCATGCGACCGTACCAAGTTGAGTTGACGGCCTGGTAGAGAGCACCTAGAAAGTGATTCGCGTCCACCTGCGTTTCCACCAGCATCTGGCGATGCCATATCGCGTCTGCCAGTTGTGTTGTATTTGCCGTGCGCTCATCACCAGAATTTTGGGTAGTGGGCTACTTTGAAAGTAGCCCACTACCGAATTTTGCTAGCCAGCCTTTTCACCCGCACCCGTGGCAGGAGCAGAAACCTTGTGGCACTGCATGAGGGGGACTATACCGCTACCAGAAGTTGGCCGCCAAGTGCGGCAATGATGCATCTGGAGGAAGATACCCATCCCTTGGGGCTTGCGGCCCAAGGAGCACACGCTTCTGCTACGGCTGCCGCGTCCGGTGCGTATCCGGGAATGACAGAATGGGGTGCGCATGAAGGTGCAGCCAAGACCGCACGGAACTGCTGGCGGCTTTAGAGGCAGAATCTGAACACGGGGAATAACGGCATAATCGTTGCGTGGCTGACCATGTGATCCACATCGGAAGTGGAAGCCGCCAGCGTCGCTGGGCTGCTGGCACGGGTGAGCGCGGGTGCGGAAGTCGTGATCGAGAGTGGCAAGCTGCCCGTGGCGGTGATCCATGCACCAATACCGCCGCGCCGGTCCATCTTGGAGTGATCGCGTTGCTAGCTGAAGACTCGACGGCGACCATCGACGCTGACTTCGCCAGGGATGTGGAGGCAGCTTTCGAAAGTCATCGCGAGCCGCTCGAACCGCCCTCATGGGACTAATCCGCGATTCCAGTGTGCTGATCACAGCCGAGCGTGAGGGGCAGAACGCGCGGCAGATGCTTGCCGCCATCTCCGGCAAGGCGGGGATACCGATATCGCGATCTCCGTGGTCACTCTGATCGATCTGGCCCATGGTGCCGCCCGTGCCGACACGTCGCAGCGAAAGGAGAAGCGGCAGCAGTTCATCCAGGAACTGCTCACGGCCGCACCGATTCATCCGGTCATCGCACTTCGAGCAAGCCGCTATCGGCGGACATCTGTTTCCGTGACTCCCGTGGTTTTCACGTCGTCAACGTGCTGACACACAATGCCGCGTTCTACGCAGAGCTCCCCGTTGAGCCACCCGAACCACGGAGAACTGGTATTCGATTCAGAATGCAGCTAATCTATTGTGTAGGGGCAAAACACAATGACGATCCAGGTCGAACTCAACCCGGAAATAGAAGCGCAACTCGTCGCGGAAGCTCGCGTCCGAGGCATACCTTTGGAAAAGGTGGCGGAGCGTCTTTTGCAGGAGGCTCTGGCTTCTCTCTCTGTGCCTCAAGGGAATCTGACTTTGGAAGCGTTTCATACCATGCTCAACGCGCTGTCAGCAGGTTCCGAGGGATTGCCTAATCTTCCGACCGAGAGCTTCACGCGCGAGAGTTTCTATGAGGATCGCGCCTAAATGGCAGGCACGCCATACCTGGTTGACAGCAACGTCCTTCTTCGCTGGGTAAAGCCGGATGATCGCGATTATCCCCTCGTGATCTCCGCGATTGATGCTACTCTCCAGCGCGGTGCTGTGTTCTGCTATACGTCACAGAACGTTGCTGAATTCTGGAACACTTGTACTCGTCCACTTGACCGCAATGGGTACGGGCTTTCTCCCCAGGAAGCTGATCGTCGGGCGCGGTTATTTGAAGACAAGTTGCGGCTGCTGCCGGACAGTTTGGCCGTACATCAAGAATGGCGCAAACTGCTTGTTGTGAGCAATGTCTCTGGGGTTCAGGTGCACGATGCGCGGTTGGTGGCCGCAATGCGAGTACACGGCGTCGGCAAGATCCTGACGTTCAACGAAAAGGACTTCGCTCGTTACACAGATATCGAAGCCGTTAATCCTCGAACCATTTCAGCCAAACATCCATGAGCGTTTGGCATGAGCGAGGCCGCGCAGTGCAGGCCGTTGAGTTCTGCAATCACTTCGCAATCACTTAACGTAGACTGCGGGGTACTTCCACGTCCTTAGAGTGCCGTCCGTGCTGTGTAAGTCCTTCAATTGACGTTTTCAGGTGGATTCGAGTCCTACCTGAGGAGCCAATTTATTCCCATCCAGCTGACTTCGATTTGATCTTCTGAACAACTGCGACTGCTCTGCGATCGAGGCTTTCTGAAGAGAGCCTCTAGTGTTTCGTGGAGATCCAATGCTAGAGACGTCGGGGCAGACTTGGGTTTTGGGTTGAGAGTGAGAGGGCGCGGAGTCGGTGTTTGCGACTCCGCGTTTTCTTTTTCTAAAAGCTGCTGAACACTGCTTAGGAGTGCTGCAGGGCTACCTCCTGCTGCAGGGCTTCTTCGATTTCCGCGAACTCCTTGGAGGACAGACGGAAGGTTCCCGCGCCGACTACACCGGCGACCTGCTGGGGATTGCGCATGCCGACAATCGCAGCGGTGACAGCCGGATGGTAGAGCGTCCAGGCGATGGCAACTTCTCCGGCGGTGCGGCCGTGGCGATCGCCGACTTCTTTCAGTAACTCGACCAGGCGGAGATTGCGGGAGAGTTGCGGTTCGCGGAAGTTGGGATTCTGCAGGCGCCAATCTTCTGCGGCGAGGGAGGCGATGCGCTGGCGAGTCATGCCTCCGCTGAGCAATCCAGAATACATGGGCGAGTAGACGATAACGCCGATGTTGTTTTGCAGGGCGTAGGGCAAGATCGATTCTTCGACATTGCGGGCCAGCATGGAATAGGGCGGCTGGAGCGACGTGATGGGTGCGATCGCAGCGGCGCGTTTCATCTGGGCAGCGTTAAAGTTCGAGACGCCGATGTAGCGGACTTTGCCTTGTTCTTTCAGGCGCGCCATCTCGGTCCAACCCTCTTCGATGTCGGCGTCGGGCTCGGGCCAGTGGATCTGGTAGAGATCGAGTACATCGACTCCCAGGCGGCGCAGGCTGTCTTCACACTCGCGGCGGATGGATTCAGCTTTCAGCGTTCCGCCGATTTTTCCGTTTGTGTCCCAAGTCCGTTCACACTTGGTGAAAACGTAGGGACGATGGGTGCGGCCGCGGAGGGCTTGCTTGACGACCTCTTCGGAGTGGCCGAGGCCGTAGACGGCGGCGGTGTCGATCCAGTTGATGCCGCGGTCGAGCGCGTCGTGAATCGCGGTGATCGAGTCGTTGTCGTTCTGCGGTCCCCAGCTCCAGGTCCAGCCACTGCCGCCCATAGCCCACGCGCCGATGCCAATGGGTGTAATAAGAAGATCACTATTGCCTAATCGTTTCGTTTCCATTTTCTGCCTCCATTTCTCGCCGGTAATTTGCGGTGTGCGCCTTATCAGCTTCGTCTTTATGTGTGCATTTCTGCGTCCAGTACGCGGCGAAAGGCATATCGACGCAGATCATTGATGGCAAAGCGGTTGTGAATCCCAAGGGTCATTTTCGTCATCTGAATTGTATATAGGAAGTCGGGTTGGGTCTGCAGGTCGACAGCTTCCGACACGGCGTGCTTGGGGTTGGGAAGGATTCCGAGGATATGCAGAGTATTGCCGAGGAGAAGGACCACGGCCTGTCTGGACGCTACCTGGCGTTGCTGGAAGTGGCGTCGGCGATTGCGTCGCACCGCACGCTGGAAGAATTGTTCACCGATCTGTCGCACCGGCTTCATCCCATCATTGATTTTAGCTATTTGAGCGTACTGCTGTACGATCCGGCGCGCAATGTGATGCGTGTGCATATTTTGGATTCCGACGGTCCGGACACGGTCCGTCCGGGGATGGAGTTTTCCATGGAGGAATCTCCGTCGGCGTGGGTTTGGGAGAATCAGCAACCGCTGGTGCTGGACGATTTAGATCTTGAGAAGCGGTTTGAGCGGCCGGTGAGGTTGATGCGGGAGTACGGCGTGCGCTCCTTCTGCGGCATTCCGCTGAGTACTCCGCGGCGACGACTCGGGGCGTTCAGCCTGGGGAATCGGACGCCGCATGCTTACGCGCTGGATCAGCTGGAAATTCAGAAATTGGCGGCGAGCCAGGTCGCGGTTGCGGTGGAAAACGCGCTGAACTATGAAAACGCTTCGCAATTGCAGGAACAGGTGGCGCGAGAGCGCGACCGGCTGAAGCTGTTGTTGGATGTGAACAACGCGGTGGTTTCGAACTTATCGCTGACAGAGCTGTTCAAGGTGATTCCGAGCCGGGTGCGGCTGGCGATGCAGTGCGATGGAGCTTGCCTGTCCCTGCCGGACCTGCAGAAGCAAAAACTCGAGATTCATGGATTGGATTTTCCCGAGGGGCGCGGTTTTCTGCAGGAGGAAATGCAGTTGCCGATCGAGGGAACGAGTCCCGGGAAAGCGTTTCGCACCGGCGAACCAGTTTTGTATGAGACTGCGCCGCGGGCGTTGCATGTGAGCGCGCTGCAAATCAACTTTCAGGAAGGTGTGCAGTCGGGATGCTTCCTGCCTCTGATCCGAGGAGACCGGAAGATTGGCGTGCTGCATTTGCTGGACCGGCATCCGCGGCGATTTTCGGAAGCCGACGCGGATTTTCTGCAACAGGTTTCGACCCAGGTTGCGATTGCGTTGGATAACGCGATGCAGTATCGCGAAGTCGATGAATCGCGGGAGCGGCTGGCGGGGCAGACTTCGTACTTGCGGACGGAGATCCGCGCCGAGCGCGGGTTTGATGAAATTCTGGGCGAGACTCCGGCGATTCGAGATGTACTAAGGCACATATCGACCGTGGCGCCGACGAACTCGACGGTGCTGATTCAGGGAGAGACGGGAACGGGGAAAGAGCTGGTGGCGCGGGCGATTCATAACTTGAGTTCGCGGCGGGAGAATCTGTTTGCGAAACTCAACTGCGCGGCGATTCCCTCGGGACTGCTAGAGAGCGAACTGTTCGGCCATGAGAAGGGCGCGTTCACCGGAGCGATCGCGAAGAAGGTTGGGCGCTTCGAGGTCGCCGATAAGGGGACGCTGTTCCTGGATGAAGTGGGCGACATTCCTTTGGAGTTGCAGCCGAAGCTGCTGCGGGTTTTGCAGGAGCAGGAGTTCGAGCGACTGGGGAGCAGCCGGTCGATTCAGGTGGACGTGCGTCTGGTGGCGGCGACGAATCAAGATTTAGGGACGATGGTGGAGGATCGATCGTTCCGCGCCGATCTTTATTACCGGCTGAATGTGTTTCCGATCCGGCTACCCGCGTTGCGCGAGCGGCGAGAGGATATCCCGCTGCTGGTTATGCACTTTGTGGAGCACTACGGCAAGCAGATGAATAAGAAGATCGACGTCATCGCTCCGGAGAAGATAGAAGCGTTGATGCGGTATGACTGGCCGGGGAATATTCGCGAGCTGCAGAATTTTATTGAACGGGCGGTGATTTTGTCGCAAGGGAAATCGTTGTGCGCGCCGGTGGCGGAGTTGGTGCGAGTGTTGGAGCGGCCGCGGGAAAGTTCTCCGGTGACGTTGGAAGAGGCGGAGCGGGAGCACATTTTGCACGCGTTGCGGGAGACGCAGTGGGTGCTGGGCGGGTCGACGGGTGCGGCAAATCGGCTGGGGATGCCTAGGACAACGTTGATTTATAAGATGCGGCGGTTGGGGATTGCGCGGCAGGGGGAGTGAGGGGCGGATCTTGCTGCCGAAGGCGAGTCGTTCGTGCACCATACGAAGAGAGTGCCGTCCCTGCGGGACTCGTTAGAGCTTGTCCGATCGTACCCGGCACTGCCGTGCCGGGCTTTCGCATTCTGCCGCTGCGCGGCTGGAGTCGCCGAACGCCTAGGCGGATGCGCATGAACAGCAATCGGGTTCGGCCGGGTGCATCTCTTTCGCCCCTCCGGGGCTTGGTCATCTTCTGCGCTCTACCCACGGCTTACGCCGTGGGCTGCATTCTTTCGCCGCTAAGCGGCTGGAGTCTCAGTTTTCCGCGCTCAGTTTTCCGCGCTCAGTTTTCCGCGCTCAGTTTTCCGCGCTCAAGTTTCCGGACGATCAGGATTTCCGTGAATCGCCTGCCTTTATTCGGTTCCTGCTTTTTCGGGTGCGGTCCCCTGATTTGTCTCCGGTGCTCCAGTCGTTTCGCTGACTAATCTTCCGCAACATTCTGGTCTCTGGGGAAGTGACGAGCTGTCCCAGCCGCCGCCGAGGGCGCGAACCAGAAGGACACTGGCGTTGACACGGCGACCGAGGATCTGGACTGCGGTTCTCTCGTCGGAGAGAGCGAGGCCTTGCGCGGTGATGACTTCTAAATAAGTTGTGACTCCGCCTTTGTAGCGCGTCAGAGATTGATTCAGGGACTCTTGGGCAGCGGTCACTGCGGCCTGCTGTGTTTTGGCTTCGTCCTGCAAAATTCTCAGCGCGGCGAGATTGTCTTCTACATCCTGAAATGCGCCGAGAACGGTTTCTCGATAGTTTGCGACGGATTCGTCGTAGGCGGCTTTGGCCTGATCGGAGACGGCGTGGCGCTGGCCTGCATCGAAGACGGTGACCATGGCAGAGGCGCCGGCCAACAGGAATCCGCTGGGGCCTGAGAGCAGGTTGGTGATGGTGTTGCTTTCGAATCCGCCGGCCGCGGTGAGCGAGATATTGGGAAAGTAAGCTGCCTTGGCGACGCCGATGTTGGCGTTGGCGGCAGCGACGCGGCGCTCGGAGGCGGCCACGTCGGGACGGCGCTCGAGCAGTTCAGACGGCATGCCGGGGGGAATGATCGGGGGCGTCAGGTCGAGCGGGGACGCCGACAGACTGAACGTGGAAGCCGGCTGTCCAATGAGGACGGCGATTGCATGTTCATACTGCGCCCGCTGGACGCCGACGTCGATGGCTTGGGCGCGCGTGGTTTCGAGTTGAGTTTGTGCCTGAGCGACGTCAACGGCGGAGGCGATTCCGCCCTTGAAGCGATTTTGGGTCAGGTCGAGGGCCTGTCCGTAGGCTTTGACCGTGTCGCAAAGGAGTTGCTCTTCTGCGTCCAGTTCGCGAAGTTGGAAATAATCGGACGCGAGTTCGGCGTGCAGGCTGAGGCGGGCGCCCTCGAGATCGGCAGCGCTGGCCTGGGCCTGGGCGCGGCTGGCCTCGACGGTGCGACGCACGCGTCCCCAAACATCGGCTTCATAGGAGGCGCTGACGGGCAGAGTGATATCGGTGTAGGTGCTGGTGGATTGGCTGAAGAGCGGGCGATTCTGCGATTGATGATCGCGAAGGGCGCCGAATCCGGCCGAAACCGTTGGATAGTAGTTCGCGCGATTCTGGCGGACCAGGGCTCGAGCTTGAATGTATTGCGCTTCGGCTGCCTTCAGATTTTGATTCGAGACGTTGATCTGTTCTTCTAGGCCGTTGAGTTTTGTATCCTGAAAAATCTCCCACCACTTGCCACGAGCGATGGCATCGCTGGGCTGTGCGGTCGTCCAGTCGGGCGGCAACTCTTTGTACGCAGGCGGCGCGGGTGCGTTGGGGCGGGCGTAGTTCGGTCCCACCGTGCATCCGGCTAGCAGTAACGGGATAATTCCGGCGAGCAGCAGTGCCTTGAATTTCGGCGCGACTCTTCGAGAGGCGTTTCCGGAGTGGGAAGGAAAGGCATTTACCACAGAGTGTACAGAGGGACACAGGGGAATGCTTCGTGGCGTTGTACGTTTCTTCGTCGTGGATGTGCTGAAGTTCACAGAGCATCTCCTGAAGGCGATTGCGAAATGCGGACGGCCTGTCCGGAAACGATCGAATCGGGAGGATTCACGATGATGGATTCGTCGCCTTGGAGGCCTCCGACGATTTCCATGCGATCTCCAAAATCGTGGCCGGGCGTGACTTGGGCAAGCGTGACTTTGCCATCTTTCACGACGGCGAGGCGCAGGCCTTCCTTGCGGAACAAGAGCGTGTTGACCGGGACGACGTAGGAAGAAGTTCCGGCGGGGAGCTTGAGGTGAACTTCCGCATAGGATCCGGTTAGCAGAACGCCGGTGGGATTGACGACGTCGATCTCGACCAGCAACGTGCGCGAAGAGGGATCGATGGCCTCGGCGGTGCGCACCAGACGGCCTTGAAAACGGCGACCGGGAAATTCTGCGAGAGTCAGATCGGCGGTGAGGCCGGGCTTGGCGGCCTGAGAGTAGGCTTCAGGGACGTTGACGTAGACGCGGAGCTTGTCGGGCTGAGCGATGTCGAACAGGTCGGTCTTGGAGCCGCCGCTGGCGCCAGCGTCGATGAGGTCTCCAATGTCGGTCTTGCGGGCGGTGATGACGCCGGTGAATGGCGCATAGATTTTTTCGAACGACTGTAGTTGCTGAAGGCGACTGACGTTGGCCTGATTCGATTGCACGGTGGCCTTGCTCGCGGCGAGGGCACCGGTCGCATTGTCGGTATCCTGCTGGGAGACGGAATTGGTTTTGAGCAAGTCCTGGTAGCGGTTGGCGGTGATTTGCGCGAGTTGCAGGTTGGCCTGCGCGGTGTTGAGGTCGGCGCGCGCTTGCTGGAGTTGCTGGTCGACTTCGGGAGTCTCGATCTCGGCGAGCAACTGTCCCTCTTTCACGTGCGCGCCGATATCGACGTACCACTTCTTCAGGTACCCGTTGGTTCTGGCATAAATGGGTGCGCTGATGAAGGCCTGGACGTTGGCGGGAAGAACAACTTCCTCAGCCTGCGCCGTGCGCTCAGGATGGATGACCGCGACGGTGGGCATTGCCATGAAGGCAGTTTCGGCACGCAGCGTGGTGCGGGCTTTTACACGCGGGAGGATGCCGAATGCCAGGGCCGCCGCGACCATTGCGAACGCGGCGAGGCCTACGAGCCAGTGTGTGGATCGTGATTTCCCGGTCGCAAGAACTGGTTGAGGAACTTCCTGGACGATGACTCGCTGGTCTTTCTCTTCGGTGTCGATTGCGGTCGGCATAATTTCTCCACTCTCTTGATCGTGCTGTTTGCTCATTGGACTTCCTGGAAATTGATTTGGCTCTGATTCTTGTTTTTCGTGCGGCCATGCAGCAGGCTGAACAGCGTGGGCACGAATAGTAAGGTTGCGACGGTGGCGAACAGCAGTCCGCCAATAACGGCACGACCGAGGGGCGCGTTCTGCTCGCCGCCTTCGCCCAGTCCCAGAGCCATGGGCACCATGCCGATGATCATGGCGAGGGCCGTCATCAAGACCGGGCGAAATCTGGTGTAACCGGCTTCGAGGGCGGCGGCGATGGCGTCTTTTCCTTCTTGCATTTGTTCGGTGGCGAAGCTGACGACGAGGATGCTGTTGGCGGTGGCGACGCCCATACACATGATGGTTCCGGTGAGCGCGGGGACACTGACCGTCGTGTGGCTGACGAAGAGGAACCACGCGATCCCTGCGAGGGCCGCGGGCAAGGCCGAAATGATGATGAAGGGATCGAGCCACGACTGGAAGTTCACGACGATCAGCAGGTAGACGAGCATGATGGAAAACGCAAGGCCGGCGATCAGGCCGATGTAGGAGGAGCGCATGGTCTGGACTTGGCCGCGAACGATGACTTGCGATCCGCGCGGGAGAGAGCGTTGGGTATCGGCGATGACCTGGTTGATTTGCCGCGCGACGCGAACCGAGATCGGTGCCTTGCACGGAGCCGTAAATGTCGATCACGGGACGAATGTCGTAGTGCGACACAACCGGCATATGGACTCGGCGGGCGACGGAGGCCAGGCTACCGAGGATTTCCGGCGGCGCGGCGGGATTGGTGCCGGTGACGGGAATGTTTTCGAGATCCTGCAGGGTTTGAATGCGATATTGCGGCGTCTGCGTGGCGATCGAGTAGCTGACGCGATTTTGGGGATTGAGAAAGAACGTAGGAGAAGTTTGAAAGCTGCCACTCAGGGAAACGAGCAGGTTCTGGGCGACGTCGTGTTGCGTGTATCCGATTTCGTTGGCCTTGGTGCGGTCGACGTCGATGTAGAGTTCGGGCTGATCGAAGGGCTGCTGAATGCGGATGTCGGCGGTGCCGGGGATGGCGCGAATCTCTTGCAGGATGTTGTCGGCGTAGCGGCGGTCTCCTTCGAGATCGTTGCCGGCGACTTGAATGTCGATGGGTGCGGGCAGGCCGAAGTTCAGGATCTGGCTGACGATGTCGGCGGGCAGGAAGGCGAACGTCACGCCCGGAAATTGTTGCGCCAGACTGAGGCGGAGGTCGTGGACATATTTGTCGGTCGGACGATGATCGGTGGAGAGGCTGACCAGGATGTCGGCGTCGGAGGGGCCGATGGGGGCGGAATTGCTGTAAGACAGATTGATTCCGCTGTAGGGAATGCCGATGTTGTCGATGATGCTGGAGACTTCCGCAGGCGGAATCTGCTCACGAATCGATTGTTCGACGAGATCACAAAGTCTCGCGGTCTCTTCGATGCGCGTGCCGGTCGGAGCACGAAGGTGGAGCTTGAACTGGCCGCTGTCGACGGTGGGGAAGAAATCCTGGCCGAGGAATGGGATGAGAGCGAACAAAGACGCGATGGAAAATGCGAGCACACCGAGCAGGAACGCGCGGCGGTGATGGAGGCAGGCTTCGAGTACGCGCTGGTATCGGTTGCGGAGGTGCTCAAAGGATTCTTCGAAACGAATCTGGAGGCGGACCAGGGGATTGCGGCTGGAGGCGGGCAGGTGGCCGGCCTCTTGCTCGTGGCCACGAAGGAGGTACTTTGCCATGGTGGGAACGAGGGTTCGCGAGAGCAGATACGAAGCGAGCATGGCGAAAACGACCGATTCGGCGAGGGGGACGAAGAGATAACGGGCGACGCCGGTCAGGAAAAACATGGGGACGAAGACGATGCAGATGCAGAGCGTCGAGACGAAGGCGGGGACGGCGATCTGCTGGGCGCCGTCGAGAATCGCCTGCTGGATTTCTTTTCCTTGCGCGATGTTGCGATTGATGTTTTCGATTTCCACGGTGGCATCGTCGACCAGAATTCCGACCGCGAGCGCCAGACCGCCGAGGGTCATGATGTTGATCGTCTCGCCGAGCGCGCTCAGCACGATGATCGATGTGAGGATCGAGAGGGGAATGGAGACGGCGATGATCAGGGTGCTTCGCCAGCTTCCGAGGAAGATCAGGATCATGAGGCCGGTGAGGCAGGCGGCGATGGTGGCTTCCTTGATGACGCCGTCGATGGATGCGCGGACGAAAATCGATTGATCAGACAGCGGCTTGATTTCGAGTTCCGGCGGGAGGCTTGCTTTGATCTGCGGCAGTAGTGACTTGATGCCGGAGATCACATCTAGCGTCGACGCATTGCCGGCCTTTTGAATTGTCAGCAGGACAGAGCGTTGGCCATCGACGCGTACGATGTTGGTTTGTGGAGGAAAGCCGTCGCGGACCCAGCCGACGTCGTGAATGTAAATGGTGCTGCTGCCCACGGTCTTGATGGGAATTTGGTTCAGACCGGCGATATCGGTGGGGCTGCCATTGATATCGACATCGTATTCCTTGGAACCGATTTTGGCTGTGCCCGAAGGCAGGATCAGGTTCTGCGAGCTGATAGCGTTGACCACGTCGAGCGGAGACAAGCCCTTCGATTGCAGGGCGTTGGTATCGAGATCGATTTGCACCTGGCGCTGCTTGCCGCCGTATGGATAAGGTACGGCCGCGCCTTCCACTGTAATCAGGCGGGTACGCACGAAATTCAGGCCGAAGTCATTGAGTTGCTGCTCGGAAAGCTTTCCTCCGGAGAGGGCGAGCTGGAGAATCGGCACGCTGGACGCGCTGTAGCTGATGACAAGAGGAGGAGTGGTGCCTTGCGGAAGCTGGCGCAACTGCGTCTGCGAAACTGCGGTGACTTGGGCGATGGCGCGCTCGACGTTGGCGTGAGGCTGGAAGAAGACCTTTACGACGGCGACGCCATTGAGTGACTGCGACTCGATGTGCTCGATGTTGTCGACCGTGGTGGTAAGGGAGCGCTCGGTCACGGAGACGATGCGGTCGCTCATGTCCTGGGCGTTGAGTCCGCTGTAATTCCAGATGATGCTGACGACTGGAATGTTGATGTTGGGAAAAATGTCGGTGGGGGTCTGGACTATGGAGAAAGCCCCCAGGATCAGGATGAGAATGGCGAGCACGACAAAGGTATAAGGGCGTCGGAGAGCGAGACGGACAATCCACATAAATGCCTCAAGCGGGACTCAGGCTAGGCTTGCGATTTGACTTCTATAAAACGATGAAAGCCAGAACCCCACTTGGCGTAAGAACAGGCACGTACGATACCAATGACGGAGTGCTGGCAAGTTAGCGGATCTGAAAGCAGCGCAAGCGGTTAGGGGCGGCGTGAGTGCGGGTTTCGATTAGTAGGGGAAGGAATCTGTCGAGGCTTCGACATTGTTCTGACGGATGAGTTGGGAGCTGATGTCGCGGAGAGAAGAAGCGATTCAGAAAATGGGGAGTTTGGATCCCTCGGCTGCTAAAGCCGTCAGGCATTCTGGATCACGCGCGGCGCGGCTCAAAGCCGCGCCCTTTCAAAGCGGGGGTGGATTCAGAGAGAAAAAGTAGAGCGGGCTGCGCCCGCTCTTTACAAAGGTTTACTCTCCACTGGCAGCGTCACTGAAAGAGAACGCTTCTTTGTGACCGCCGAATTGAATTTGCTCGAGAGCGCCGGCACTCTGGCTTTCGGTCTTGAGCGTTACGGAATCGTTTAAGGCAGAATGGCCGAGATCGACGATCTTGGCTGGCGCCTGAGCGAGGGTCTTGCCATGCTGCACGAAGTTAACTTCCGCCGTCGATCCAGTCTGGTTCCACTCCATGGTGTATTGGCCGGGAGCGAGCTGGACAGTGCCCACCTGCGTGGTTTCGGGAAGGACGACATTGTGACGATTTTTGTCTCGTGCGAAAGCAGCCACAGTCAGCGCAAGCACAGACATGATGACCGCGAACATAAGACTTCGATGCATCTTCATGATTGATTCTCCTTAAGTCTTTGGATGCGGAAGTAACCCTTTCGACTCCCGCCTACGCACAAGAGAGCACGCACGATTCCAGAAGGGGAGGCTGTCCGATTGCAGGTAAAGATTTGTCAGTTCCTTGTCTGGGAACGAGTTAGAGGGGAATCGTGCATGGATTGAACTTCGCGCGGCAGAGAAGAAGACGTGTATCGAGCCCGATTGGTGTCGGGACGAGTCGAAGCGGCGACACCTGGGGTGCGATCGTCATTTCGTTTTCATCACGATCAGCCCTGCTGGTTGCTCTTGTCAGAATCTAGTGTCGTGTCCGGGAAATACGCGAACAAAGCCGGGACTTGGTCTCGAGACTAAGCAAGGAGTTTCGTGGTGCAAACAAAATACATAGATCCTTCGCGTCGCTCAGGATGACAACTCTGATTAGTCCAGGAACTCACGGGACACCACACCAGAACCAGGGGCAAAAAACAAGATCAAGGACAAGGGCAAAGGCCGCGGGCGGGGCGCCCGCGCCACATATGCTCGGCCGGGCATGCAAAATCTTTCATCATTTGCGCGGAGCTGGAATTTTCATAGAATAGCTCCATTTTGCGGTGGAGAAAAAGGCCAATGATGAGAGACAAAAGCGCGCTGCTTCTGATGATTATGCTGATTTGTGCGGGGACGTTGCCGATTGCGGCACAAACCAATCCTGCTATTTTCCCGACCGGGCTGGACTACGGATACATCCCGGCGGGAACCAGTGTTGTGCAAACCGTGAGCGTGTACAACGTCAGCGGCAGCCAGAACGTAACGGTCAACTCCATCACGCCAAGCATCACGCAACTGAAGGTGGTGAGCGGAACGCTTCCCATCACGCTGACTCCCGGGCAGCGCGCAGATTACGGAATTCAGTTCACCGCTACGGCTGCCGCAAGTTATGCGGGTCATCTGACATTCGCGATGGCAACGCAGCCGAGTCAGGCCGTGAACATGAACGGCTACGGCACGAACTCGGAAGCGATCCCTACGCTAAGCACGAAGTCGCTGACGTTTGCGAACACGCCGCTCGGGACTTCGAGTAAGCCGCAGACGCTGACGATCACCAACACGGGAACGGCTACATTCCAAGTCACGAACGTGATCGTGACGCCTCCTTACGCGGAGTCGGGTTGGACGACTGCGAAATCGATCGCTCCCGGCCAGTCACTGAAGCTGACGATCGGTTACGTCCCGACGGCCGTGGCCAGCCAGCCTGGCACAATCTCGCTGACGTATGATGTCGCTCCTCCTGCCGGAGCAAGTCTGTGGGGTAACGGCGTGAGTCCGACGGTGGTGGGGATTGACAGCTATCCAACACTTCCTTCGGGAACGCAAGCCTATCCCTACGAGGCAACTCTGCAGGCGGTTGGTGGGAAAGCGCCGTATTCGTGGACACTGGCCACGGGTTCGACTTTGCCGACGGGCTTGTCGCTTTCGACTGCAGGTGAGATTACGGGAACGATTCCAGCCAGCGTAGCGGTAGGAAACTATACGTTCACGGCGCGCGTGGCAGATTCCTCGAAGACCCAGGAGCGAGCCAGCAAGGCGTTCACGCTCCCGGTGGGCGCATATTCAGGATATAAAAATTGCAACAACATCAGTGTGAATGCGGGCGATGGCTCGGGGCCGCTGGTGCCGCTGTCAGATTTGGGCACCAAATTGTATCTGGGCGCGGAAGAGGGCGGGCTCTATTTGAACGGTAGCAATGTGGATGATGTGGGACACGATGCGTACGGACAGACTGCGGCGTCGGCGATTGTGCCGCTGGATGGGAATGGCAATTACAGCCCGACCGGGAAATACGTTTTCATTTCGGTGGGATTGTCGGTGACGCAGCAGCCCTTCTGGACGTTTGTGGATATGGCGAATACGGATCCATCGAAGAACCCGAACCTGGTGATCGTGGATGGCGCAACCGGCGGAGCGACTGCGGCGCTGCTGGCTTCTTCGACGAATAATTTCTGGAATGTGATTCTGTATGATTACCTTCCCAACGCCGGAGTGACGCCGTTACAGGTGGTGGGCGCGTGGATTCTGGATGTGGATGGCGGGCCGAGCGGGACTTTTCCGCATGACATGGTGAACCTGCAATCGCAGCTGGAATCGATTGCGCAAAATCTGCAGACCAAGTTCCCGAACATCAAGCTGGCGTACTACTCGAGCATGAACTACACCGGTTATTCGGATGGAGCGGCGACGTTGAATCCGGAACCGTATGCGTATGAATCCGGGTTTGCGGTGAAGAACACGATTGAGGACCAGATCGGCGGGGATCCTGCGATGAACTTCAATCCTGCGGACGGTGCGGTGAAGGCACCATGGGTGGCCTGGGGACCGTATTACTGGACGAACGGAATGATTCCGCGCAGCGATGGGCTGGTATGGTCATGCCAAGATGCGTACATTGATGGAACGCACCCGTCGGATCCGTCGGGACGAATCAAGGTGTCCACGGAGTTGTTGAACTTCTTGAAGACGGATGACACGGCGTCGAAGTGGTTCCTGGCGCCCGGAGCGGGGAAAGAGTAGGGGCGTCATCAACCTTGACATAGCGATGTATCCACCCTTCGGTCACGAAGGGTGGAGCATCGACTAGGCGGCTCGGGAATCTGCAGAGCAACAATTCCACCCTCAAGCGGATTTACTACTCGGGCCTGACGCATAGCGGCTGGCGGGAAGGCCGATACGCCGCAACACGTCCTGGAAACGCGGATCCTCTCGCAACGGATCCATGGCCGGATCGATGTGAAGGTAGATGAGCCAGTGGGAGCGTTCCGCGTAGCATTTCTCCAAGCAAGCAATCGCGAGGTCGTGCTCTCGCAGACCCACGTAGATCCCGGCGAAGAAGTAGGGCGCGACATACTTTTGTTCTGCCGCTGCGGCCAGATCGTCCAGCATTTGACGTGCTTCTGTCGTCCTGCCGGCTGTGGCGAGAGTGCAGGCGAGGGCCGCGCGCATCAGAGGACTGCCCCCGGAGAGCTTCACGGCTTTCTCGCCTTCAATAAGGGCGTCTTCGTAACGACCGGTCTTTCTTAGCAAAAGCCCAAGTATCCAATACGTGACGGGATAGTTGGGGTCCAAATCGACGGTCCGCCGGAGCTGTTCGATGGCTTCCTGGTAGCGGCGGTTATAGTAGAGAGCCCATCCGACGGCAACATTAATGATGAGCGCCAAGGGATCCAGATCCTGGCCCTTTTTCATCCTGGCGATCGCTTCCTCGTGTCGCCCGATGGTCATCACAAACTCTGCGTACCAGTGGTTGGCAGTTGGGTAGGTGGGACTGAGTTCGAGGCTGCGCTTGAATTCCGTCTCAGCCTCATCCCAGCGCCAATCGTGAAGCCACAACAGGGCGGCCAGCGAGGTGCGAGCTTCGGCGAGATCGGGATCGAGGCGAAGGGCGGTCATCGCGGCTTCTTTGCCTTTCGGGAATGCTTCTTTCGGCGGAAGGTAGCTATTCCATCCCAGCAGAACGTAGGAATCCGCTAAGCCAGTGTAGGCGAGGGCATAGTTGGGATCCTTCTCGACTGCCTGGTGAAAGTATTCGATGGCCTTGTAGAAGCCTTCCTCGGTCCAGCGGTTCCAGTGATGGCGACCCTTGAGGTAGAGCCGGTAGGCTTCGGCGTCCTCGGTGTGGCGTCGAGTGAGGCGCTTCTTTTCAGCGCGAGTCAACTGCAAGCGCAACTTCTCGGATATTTCGTTAGAAATTTCGTCCTGCACGGCAAAAATGTCGACGGGCTTGCGATCGTATTGCGCGCCCCATAACTGACAGCCCGTTGCCACATCGACTAGTTCGGCGCCAATGCGCAAAGAGCCTCCGCTTTGCATCATTTTTCCGGTGAGGACCGCACGCACATTCAGCTCACGGCCAATAGCCAGAGCATCCATTTCCCGGCCCTTATAGCGAAATACTGTGCTCTGGGCCATCACTCGGAGTTTGGGGAGGGTCGCGAGGATATTGATCAGGCTGGCGGTGATCCCGTCACTCAGGTATTCGTGGTCACGGTCTCCGCTTGTATTTTCGAAGGGCAACACTGCGAGCGAGTCAATGATCTTGGAGGCTCGGGTTGGGCGGAGGCCAGCGGTCTGCGCCGAGGAAGTCCGGGTCTTGCCAGTCCGGGTTTGGCCCTTGCCAGTCAAGGTCTGACGAGTGGTGATGGGCACGACGAACGAATCGGTTGCTTGTTGCCCAGTACTGCGCCCGGACTCGTAGTCGCGCTTGAGCCGTTGGAGTTCTGCACGCAGATCGGCGGCATGCTGATAACGCAGGTTGCTGTCCTTTTCGAGGGCTCTGTGGATGATGTCCTGGAGGGCGAGAGGAATTTCGGGATTGAATCGAGCGGGAGCTACAGGAGTGCGGTTCAGGATGGCTTCGAGGATGAGGCCCGAACTGCCACCTTGAAAGGGCAACCGGCCGGTGGTCATTTCGTAGAGAACGATGCCGAAGGAGAACAGGTCGGTGCGGCCATCCAACGGCTTGCCCCGCACTTGTTCGGGAGACATGTAGCCCACGGTTCCCATAGCGACCCCTGGACCGGTGAGATGTTCGTCAGCGACATAGGACAGAGACCGTGTGGCCTCTGCTGCGATCTGGCTGGCGACTCTCTCGCGATTCATATTCTTCGCGAGGCCAAAATCGAGAATCTTCGAGTGACCTCTTTTGGTAATGAAAATATTGGCAGGCTTGATGTCGCGATGAATAATTCCTTCGGCGTGAGCCGCATCCAGCGCATCCGCAACCTCGATGGCGATGGCGACGATACGCTCCGTATCAAGGGGAGCGGCGCTGATCAGGGACTTCAGCGTCACACCATCGAGGTACTCCATCGCGATGAACGCCTGACCCTCGTGGCTTCCGATTTCGTAGATGGTGCAAATATTTGGATGATTGAGCGCAGAGGCACCGCGTGCTTCGCGACGGAAACGTTCCAGGGCGCTCGGATCCTGGGCCGCATGCTCAGGCAGAAACTTTAGAGCGACGAACCGGCCTAGTTCGTTGTCCTGCGCTTTATAGACCACACCCATGCCACCGGTCCCTAATTCCTCGAGGACGCAATAGCGCGAGATGGTTCGTCCGGTTGGGGGATGACCTTGAGGCACACTTCATGCTAGGACGGAGCCAGATCCACGCATACTGGTAATAGTGTCAGGTGCCGTCAGAAAACTCGTGCCTTTGAGGCGTGAACGTGGCCGAAACGGCACGACCGATTTGTTCGTTGCTGTTGAGGGCTGACTCGCGAACTGGTTTGGGGAAGTTCGCTGGGGCTCCGGTGCGACACTTCCGCTAAGCCGATGATTCCAATGGACCGGAAAGGGCAGCCCAAACGAAATCAGGGATCGTCCCACCTAGGCCGACCACTGATTTCCGGTGAACCTAAAAATCAAAACCCCATCCTCATCTCTCAAGATCGCGAGATATGGGACGGGGCTGAGAAGACGCGGGCGGAGCGCCCGCGCCACAAGGGGCTTTAGTGCTTTACGACGAATGTTTTTCTGCTCAACAGAACGCCGCCAGGTGTTGTGACTTGGATTGGGCCGGTCGTCGCTCCGGTGGGAACGGTTGCGGTCAGGTGAGTGTCGGAGAGGACTTTGAAGTCTGCGGTCCGGCCATTGAAGGTGACTTCGGTTGCGCCCTTCAAGTGGGTGCCGAGAATGGTGACCGCGTTCCCTTCCTTCGCGGTGAATAGCGCCATGTTCAGGAAAGGTGCGAGGCCCATGTTCAAGCTGTAAACCGTGCCGTTATTGGTGGGTCCGCCGAATTCCGTGACGCCATACAGAATGCCGTTGGTGCCCTGCACTGGAGGGGCCAACGGATCCATCTGTGTGAGGTTGGTGGTGTTGTTGAAGCTGTAGAGGCTGGTATAGGTTCCGCTGGTCGAGGTATTGAAGAGGGTGCCATCGCCATTGGCGCCGCCGTCTGAGGTGGAACCGTAGTAGTTGCCGTCGGTGGCGAGCAAGAGGCCAGCGCTGGGGTAGGTGCCATCTCCGTAGGTCGCGCCGAAACTGTGAAGCACCGTGACAGCGAGGCTGGGGGTGACCTGATAAATCACGCCCTCATTGTTGGTGCCGCCATCTTGCGTGGTGCTATAGAAGTTTCCGTTTGAGGCCTGGATGAGGGGGCCGATGGGAAAAGATCCGCCGCTGCCGCAGGGGAAATCGTAGGTGTTGTTGATCACGCCGGAGGTCGACATCTTCAGAATAGTTCCGCAGTAGGACGTGCCGCCTTCAGCGATGGGGATATACAAGTAGCCGTCGGTGCCCTGAGTGGGCGGCGCAATCGGAGAGAAACCGTGGGTAACGTCGAACTGATAGACCTTCGTGAGCGTGCCAGAAGTGGTCATTTTGTAGACGATGCCGTTACCGTTGATTCCGCCGCCGCTGGTGGTGCCGTAGAAGTTGCCGTCCGAGGCGAGAATGGGAGGGAACCAAGGGAAGGCACCATCGACAAAGGCGTTGAAGTTGTGAAGAATCGTGATGGTTCCGGTGGGTGTGATCTTGAAGACGGTGCCCTGACTTTGGGTACCACCCTGCTGCGTGGTGCCGTAGAAATTGCCGTCGGTGCCGAGGGTGAGGCCGCCGGTGGGATAGGCGCCATCGGCGCTGGTACCGGTGAAACTATGGATCAGCTTTTGGGATCCGGAGGTGGTGACGTTAAAGACAGTGCCGGAAGAAAAGGCCCCGCCATTGTAGGTGGTGCCGTAGAGGTTGCCATTGGTTCCCTGGACCAGAGTGACGTACCACGGGTTTGCGCCGCTGATGCCGTTGCCGGAAAAGTTGTAAATAGTGGAGACCGTCTGGGCCTGGACGAGTGCGGCAGCGCAGAACAAGACTGCTGCTAGAAGCAAAGTAGGTCGAAGCCTGAGTTGCTGAACAGCGTGTCTTTGCGCTACGCGCAGAAATTCCTGGGTCAAGCTCGACTCCATGACGATCCTCCTGGGTTCGGAACGATGGCAATACGATGCGCAAGGGGGTTGGGCGCACTCTGCCATGGAACGCTACATCAGTCGTTGCCAGACCCGCAAGATGAAGAAAATTGCACAGGTTAATCAAGATCATTTGGTGCGGCGGGCCTCGGCTTCGGCCAGCCAGCCGCGCCGTAAGTTCTCGGCGGGGATGCTGGAAAGATAAGGCTTTACATCAAGGATGGGGGTGCCGTCGAGCATGTCGACACCGCGAACATAGAGCGAATTCTGATCGCGACGAAGCAGTTCGACGACGGTGAGGCCGATCGGATTGGGCCGGCGCGGAGAGCGAGTTGCGAATACGCCATGCGGCCGGTCGTCGATAGGAGGAGTGCCGAGCAGTTCAAATCCTTCAGACCGGTCGAAGACCCAGAGCATGAACAGGTGCGAGAAGCCTTCGACGTCAGTGAGACCCAGGGTAAATTGCGGAAGGATAACGAGAGTGCCTTCCGCATCGTGTTTCGCTCCGGGTCCTTTGGGAATTTCCTTCGTGTTCTGGTAGGGCGTGCGGGCGTGTCCGATGGGCTGGGGAGTAAACATGAGTTTGGTCCGTCCTGAATGAGTGCGCTGAATCTACGACGTTCTCTGAGTTTCTCATTGTTCGCGGGAGCGTGCCACCGTTGAATTTCGAACGAGGCAATTTTTCTGCCGGAAATTTGTTCGGCACACAAGCTGCGGAAGAATGAGAGCATCACCGCACAAATACACTGGGAATCGTTCTCGAAGTGCGCGGACTATGGTGCCCGCGATTCGAGACTACCTTGCAAACCGACAACTGAATTCACGGAGCATTTCATTTATGCGGGGAAACAGTGACGCATTATTACTGTTTTTCCGCAGCCTGCTAAGTCACGCGTGTAGTTGGCGATAGATCGCACGGGACTCCGAAAACTTTGGGCACGTTACCCCCGTGCCACCACGGTCGAGCCATTCTCAAGACGACGTTCTTATTGGAAACTGGACACACCATGGGAACTGAGCCAACCACGCGCAAAGACACTTTGAGGTTCGAGAAGGTGTCGTTCCTCGTGCTGACTCTTTGCATCGTGGTTCTGGTGTATCTGGTGGTTTACCGGCCTTTCTAAGGCAGTCGCTGAAAGACGCGGCCCTGCAGGGAACATTGACCACGGGGCTGAAGAGTGTGCGTGAGAACTGCTCTTTCGCCCCTCCGGGGCTGGGTCATTTTCCACTCGCACCCACGGCTTGCGCCGTGGGCTGCCTTCTTACGCCGCTTTGCGGCTGAAAATCTCTGGTGTTGTGCCACTCGGAATCTACTAAATGAGTTCTCACGCACACACTGAAGCCCCACACTGATTTCTTTCACACACTTTACGCAGCCCTCGAAGGCTCTTCCACGGTCGTGCATATATTTGTTGTTTCCGCGTCCTCAATTCTTCTAGGCTGGTGCATCTATTTGTTGTCTTATCGCAGCCTGCGAATCGCGTTTTTTCCAGGCGCGGTCTATCGTGGCACTTATAGAATCAAGACCCAAGTGAGGAATTCTTCTGGCGGAGAATCATTCGTGACAAAAGAGGAAGCCCTAAAATTGGCCGATCATTGGGTTGCGGCGTGGAATGCCCATGATTTGGATCGGATCCTGTCGCACTATGAGGACGCAGTCGAATTGACTTCGCCAGTCGCGGCGCAGATGGGGACACCGGACGGGAAGGTGGTCGGGAAAGAAAGCTTGAGGGCTTACTTTCGGCGAGGACTCGAAGCTTACCCGGAACTCCGCTTTCAGTTGGTTGAAGTGCTTTGGGGCTTGAACAGCGTAGTACTCTACTACAGGAACCAGAAGGCGACGCACACGGCGGAATTCATGGAGTTATCAGCGACGGGGAAGGTCGCAAGAGTTGTGGCAAACTACGGCGCGTAGAGAGGACAGCCATGGCAGCATCGCATTGCTCGTTCTGCAACCGAACCGTGAACGAAGTGGAACGGATTATAGCCGGACCGGATCGGAAAGATCCTGTTTACATCTGCAACGAGTGTGTGGAAGTGTGTGTCGGCATTCTGCACGAGCCTGCCGGAGAAATTGACTCCCGCCAACGATTCAAGCAACGCCGATCCATTTACGACAGCCTTGTATTCATCATTGCGGTTCTGATCGTGGCGGGGATGGTTCTCTGTATTCGAGCCTACTCTGCGGGAGGCGTGTCCGATCTGGAAGAAACAGCTGGAGTATGGCTCGTGGCATCGGTGGTCGCCGTTCTATTCGGCCGTTGGCTGCGAAGACTCGGGCAAGTCCAAAAGTAGCCAGGCCAGGTCGTGATTCCCGTTGTTCCTTCTTTCAGGGCTTGGATTCTTTGCAGGAATGCGACGTCTGACTCGACGTGAAGCGAAGAAGAGCGAGGCTCTTCCCCTCAGGCGATGTTGCGAGCTGATTCAATGCTGTCAGGAATCGGCCATGGGCAGAATTGCCAGTAGACTCTTGCCGGACCAAGCAATACTCTTCGCCGCGAGATAGTCACATGCGCAATCGCAATTTACTTCTTGCTGTCGTTTGCCTGACAGGCTGCTTGATGGCGCAATCGGGGAAAACCAAAATTGATGCGTCGGCGGTATGGCAGGTATCGGCACAGTTCTTGGCTGGGGCTCACGCTGCCTGCGATCAGTCATCACACCCCGATGACCTCGAATGCATGGTTGGCCAGATGACGAAGGCTGGCGCTCCGGCTAGCGCTATCAATTTCACGCGCGAACTCTACAAGCAAAGCCACGGCGAGTTCGGCATTATGACCGGTTTTCAGGATGAGGGCACGGTCGCATTCGGGTGGATTACATATCCTCTGCGCGCCAACAACAATTACGGTCTCGTATTGGTGAATGGAGAGCCGCCAATCGTCAATGTCGAGGATCTGAAGCTGCTCGACAGGAAAACCATGGAGCAAAGTTCTCAATTTCAGGACCTCAAGTCCCAATTTCCGAAAGTCGATGTATGGCCGGGGGATCGCGATGGAAAGGTCTGGCCTAACTCACAAACTGGGCCGAACGGCGGCATACAATTTACGGTCGGTTATCCGTTGCTGAATGGCTGCCACGCTTGTGCCCGGGCGGGCATGGCGATATTCAACTGGAATTTCGATGCTCAGGGAAAATTCCTCGGGACAGCCTACCAGGGGCTGACTTCAACACAGTAAGCCTGCGAGGGATCGTCATCGTTTGTTTCTTAAGATACGAAGATCTTCCTTCGGGGGAATTGGTTGGCCCGCAGAAGCGAAGCTCGGAAAGCAGCAGCGATCTAAGTTACTGAGACGACGGGGTTAAGGCTTAAGAAAATCGATTCTTTGACCGATTTGGGAAGACCTGCTCCGCTGCTGCGTGAATAGGTTTGACCCATGGTATCCAACGTGTTATAAATGCCCGTTTTGCGCTGGTATTCCGGGACTGGAGTCTTATTTCTCTGGTCCGGTCTTGTAGCGGTGTGCTTCTTAGCGAAAATCCAGCGCAGGCTCCGACGCGGCCAAGCTCCAACACTCCTTTCAGTTTTGCGGTGGAAGCGTGTTCGGAATTCCGAAACAGAAGATCCAAGGCTCGAATTGGCAGTGAGCCGGATGCGGCTTTCGGAAGGCGGAGTCGAAACACGTTCATAAATTCCTAAAAACCGTTTCTTCGGAGGACTCATTATGCGTACCTGGCTTGCCACGGCTGCGTTCCTAGCACGCCGCGTGGCCACGAAACTATCACTAGTCGCAGCGCTGTTGACCGCATGCGCCGCGACTGCTTTGGCTCAACCTGGCGGCGAGGCTGGCGGCGGCGAAGCTTCCCTGAAACTGCCCGACCTTTCGCAGGTCAGCTTTTTCAATGGCGCGATTGATGGCCACAAGCTGCTGCTGATCGGAATCCTGTTCTGCCTGTTCGGGCTCGGCTTTGGCATGACGATTTTCATGCGGTTGAAGAACCTGCCGGTGCACCGGTCGATGCGCGAGATCTCCGAACTGATTTACGAGACGTGCAAGACCTATCTGGTGACGCAGGGCAAGTTCATTCTGCTGTTGTGGGCGTTTATCGCCGTCATTATTGCGGCTTATTTCGGTTGGCTATCGCCGGTGCCGGGGAAATCGGTGGGACTGACGCTGCCGATTATTCTGGGCTTTAGTTTGGTGGGGATTGCGGGAAGCTACGGTGTGGCTTGGTTTGGCATTCGCGTGAACACGTTCGCGAATTCGCGGACGGCGTTCGCTTCCCTTCCCGGCAAACCGTATCCGGTGTATCAGATTCCGCTTGAAGCGGGCATGAGTATCGGGATGATGCTGATCAGCGTGGAACTGCTGATCATGCTGTTTATCTTGTTATTCATTCCGGGAGATTATGCGGGACCGTGCTTCATTGGCTTCGCGATTGGCGAGTCGCTGGGCGCGGCGGCGCTGCGCATTGCGGGCGGCATCTTTACCAAGATCGCCGACATCGGGTCGGACTTGATGAAGATCGTGTTCAAGATTAAGGAAGATGACGCACGCAATCCGGGCGTGATTGCGGACTGCACGGGCGACAACGCCGGCGATTCGGTTGGGCCTTCGGCGGACGGCTTCGAGACTTACGGTGTGACGGGGGTCGCGCTGATCACTTTCATTCTTTTGGGCGTGAAAGATCCGAGCGTGCAAGTGCAGTTGCTGGTATGGATCTTCGTGATGCGCGTGATGATGCTTGTATCGAGCGCCTTGTCGTACTTCATTAATGGAGCCATTGCGAAGGCGAAGTATGGCTCGGCGAACGAGATGAACTTCGAAGCGCCGCTGACTTCGCTGGTGTGGCTGACTTCGATTATCTCGATCGGAATCACTTATGTGATTTCGTACTTTGTCATTCCGCAACTTGGCTCCGATGGGACGCAATGGTGGAAGCTGGCGACGATTATTTCGTGCGGAACGCTGGCGGGAGCGCTGATCCCAGAACTGGTGAAAGTCTTCACGTCGACCGAGTCGCGGCACGTGAAAGAAGTTGTGGTCTCGGCGCAGGAAGGTGGAGCGTCGCTGGGAATTCTGTCGGGATTTGTGGCGGGCAACTTCTCCGGCTACTACCTTGGCTTAGCGATGATGATGCTGATGGCCGTCGCCTACTACATGAGCACGATGGGCTTGGGGTTGGCGGCGGGAATGCTGGCTCCGGCGGTGTTTGCGTTTGGGCTGGTGGCATTCGGATTCCTGGGCATGGGGCCAGTGACGATCGCGGTCGATTCCTATGGTCCAGTGACCGACAATGCACAGTCGGTATACGAGTTGTCGCTAATTGAGGCTGTGCCGAACGTTGTTGGTGAGATCAAGAAAGATTTTAACCTCAGCGTGGATTTCGAGCGTGCCAAGCACTTGCTCGAAGCTAATGACGGAGCGGGAAATACGTTCAAAGCGACGGCAAAACCGGTGCTGATCGGCACGGCGGTTGTCGGGGCCACAACGATGATTTTCTCGATCATCATGGCGCTGACCAACGGGCTGGCCGCGAACCTGGACAAGCTCTCGCTGCTCTACGCGCCGTTTTTCCTGGGATTGATCACCGGTGGCGCAATGATTTACTGGTTCACCGGTGCATCCACGCAGGCGGTGACGACCGGCGCTTACCGGGCCGTCGAGTTCATCAAAGCGAACATCAAGCTTGAGGGCGTGGAGAAGGCTTCGGTTTCCGACAGCAAGAAGGTGGTGGCGATCTGCACGAAGTATGCGCAGAAGGGCATGCTGAACATCTTCATTGCGGTGTTCTTTGGGACGCTGGCGTTTGCGTTCGTCGATCCCTTCTACTTCGTGGGATATCTGATTTCCATTGCGATCTTCGGGCTCTACCAGGCGATCTTTATGGCGAATGCAGGTGCGGCTTGGGACAACGCCAAGAAGATTGTCGAAGTGGAGATGAAGCAAAAGGGCACGCCGCTGCATGACGCAACGGTGATCGGCGATACGGTCGGCGATCCGTTTAAGGACACGTCGTCGGTGGCGCTGAATCCGGTGATCAAGTTCACGACGCTGTTCGGATTGCTCGCGGTGGAACTGGCGGTGAAACTGGCCAGCGATCAGGGGAGCACTCTGACTCGCGTTTTGGCACTGGCGTTCTTCGTGGTGTCGTTTACGTTCGTGTACCGCTCGTTCTACAGTATGAGGATCAAGCAGGGCGCAGAGTAGCATAAAAGGTCAAGAAGTCGGCGCCATCCTGAGAGATCCGGATGGCGTTTTTATTTTGCGGAGGCTTGGATTGGTCGAGCTGCGCTCGACGGACAGCCGATGGCGGCTGTCTCCACAGAAGGCAAATGATCCAACCCCGGTTCAGAACGACTGCTTCATTTTTGATTTCACGCTGTGGGCGAGTTTTTCGATCTGCTCGGCTTTCTTGAGAGCATCTACCGACATGACGCCCGGGCTGGCCTTCTCCAGATCATCTTTCAGTTCGGACGTGAGCTGGAACATTTTTTCGGTGTCGCGCTTGATCTCGATCTGGCGCTGGAGGTTGGCAGCCTGAGCCTGCTGTTTTTGAATCTCGTCGCCCGATGTGGTGGGCACGTTGCCTCCGGGGCCTTGCGAGATAGAAGGCGGAAGGCGGGGCATTTGCGCGGAAGCGGGACAGGTGGCACTCATCAACGCGAGCATCACCAGGGTGAGTGACATTGCCTTCAGCATGGCGAACCTCCATGAGCGAAGGACCCACGGGCGCTCAGGGCACCGGAGGGAGTAGCTTCACCAAGGCAATTATGGCGCGGACGCGGTCCGGAGACAATCGAATCTCGTAGCAGGGACAGGTGGAGTTTGCGGGTAGAGGTCAACGAGCAAGCGCGCGAAAGTCAAGAAGCGGTGGAATCTCCCAGCAAGCCGTCGGTCGTTCCTGCGGATGCAGGTTTCTATTATGACACCCGGTCGCATGCGTCTTCCCTTGTGCGATGTCGTAGTAAATCTTGTCGCATGCTTGTTTATGCTGGCCTCAGCCCTAGGCCAGGAACCTGCAGAGCCCAATGTGGAATCGCAACGCGAGGCCATGAAGAAGTTCGCTTTCCTGGTTGGAAAATGGTCGGGCGAGGCGCGATGGTTTGGTCTCCACGAAACGCTAGATTTGGACTTCACCGAAGATGTCCACTACTAGCAGAACGGTCTAGTGCTTCGGATAGAAGGCTGGGGGCTACAAAAATCCGATGGCCGTCGGCTGATCGGCTCCGCCAGTCTAATATCCTACGACGAACAGTCGGGAACATATCGCATCTTCCAGCAGCCCAACAAGCGCGAGGGCGAGATTAAGGTGGACGGGGACTGGAAGGGAATGACGATTGACTTCGGATCGCCACCACAGCGAAAGACTCACTGGGTGGCGCGTGTGAACGACGAGGGTTACTGGACGGAGATGCATTGGGTGAGCGGGGGATCCAACCCTCCCTGGATGTTCTTGCAGGTCGTTGTGCGCCGACAAGAAGAACCGCCTGCCGAAAAGGTCAACCCACCCGCCCAAAGGGAGCCCACAGGAGACAACTGAACGGTTCTAGGGCATCATTTGTTTCTGCGGGACAGATTCCTCAGAGCTCTCACAACCCTAGTTTGGACCCTTCATCTTTTCTTTGACGCTGTGGGCGAGTTTTTCGATTTCATCGGCCTTCTTGATCACGTCGAGCGAGAGAACATTTTCGCTGGATTTGTCCACTGAGTCTTTCAGTTCCATGGATAACCTCAGCAACTTATCGGTGTCCTGCTTGAGAGCGGCGACACGCTCTTTGGCGGCTTTTTTGGCCTGCTCCGCGACGATTCGCGAGTGGGCGTCGTCGTCATCTGCGGGGGCAACGTCGAAACGGTGCGGAGGGCTTTGCACCGGGGTCTGCGCAATTATGGGGAAGGAAAACACGCACAAGAATATCGTCCATACGAAGGAGGATCGCACGGAAACCTCGCAGAGAGCCGGACTCGCACTCCTCTGGGAAAATTATACGTCGGGCTTAAGAGGAATTAACCACAAGGGTAGGCGCAAGGGCAAAAACTATTCAGCACAGAGGACACCGGGGACACGGAGGAAGACACAAGGCATTCACCACCAACGGCCCGAAGGGCGCGAAGAAAGGCAAAAACTATTCACCACCGGGGAGAGGAAGAAACGGAGGCGTTGCTCGGAGGCCGACCCAGCCTGCCCGTGAGCGGAGTCGGCTCAACTAACGAGTGCCCCGGACGAATGCGTCCGGGGCTACGCGATTACAGCGCGCTCATGTTCGCAAGGAACTCGCTGTTGCCGCGGGTCTTGCTGAGTTTGTCGATCAGCAATTCCATGGCTTCGACTGGGGACAACGGGTTGAGAACTTTTCTCAGAACCCAGATGCGGGAGAGATCCTCTTTCGGAATGAGGAGTTCTTCTTTACGCGTGCCCGAGCGCTGGATGTCGATGGCCGGGAAGACGCGCTTATCGACCAGCTTGCGCTCGAGGATGATTTCGCTGTTACCCGTGCCTTTGAATTCTTCGAAGATTACGTCGTCCATGCGGGATCCGGTGTCGATCAGGGCCGTCGCGATGATGGTCAGCGAGCCGCCTTCTTCAATGTTGCGGGCGGAGCCGAAGAAACGCTTCGGACGCTGCAAGGCGTTCGAATCGACGCCGCCTGAGAGCACTTTGCCCGAGGGCGGAACGATCGTGTTGTAGGCGCGGGCGAGACGAGTGATCGAATCGAGCAGGATCACGACATCGCGCTTGTGCTCGACCAGACGCTTCGCTTTTTCGATCACCATTTCGGCGACCTGGACGTGACGCGCGGCGGGCTCATCGAAGGTCGAGGAGATGACTTCGCCTTTGACCGAGCGCTGCATGTCGGTAACTTCTTCCGGGCGCTCGTCGATCAGCAGAACCATCAAAACAACTTCGGGATGATTTGTTGTGATCGAGTTGGCGACGTTCTGCAGGAGCATGGTCTTGCCGGCGCGCGGTGGAGAGACGATGAGGCCGCGTTGTCCTTTACCGAGGGGCGTAAGCAGATCCATGACGCGGGCGCTGGCGTTCTCGCGGGTGGTCTCGAGCTTGAGACGCTCCTGCGGGTAGAGCGGCGTCAGGTTGTCGAACAAAATCTTGTTACGGGCTTCGTCTGGCGATTCGAAGTTGACGGCCTCAATCTTGACGAGCGCGAAATACTTTTCGCCCTCGTGCGGCGGACGAACCTGGCCGCTGATGGTGTCGCCGGTCTTGAGATCGAATTTGCGAATCTGGGAGGGCGACACATAGATGTCGTCGGGGCCCGGAAGGTAGTTGTAGTCGGGAGAGCGGAGGAAACCGTAGCCATCGGGCAGGATTTCGAGTACGCCTTCAGCGAAAATGTGGCCTTCTTTTTCGCTTTGCGCCTGCAGGATCTTGAAGATCAAGTCCTGTTTGCGCATACCGCTGGCACCGGGCAGATCCAAGGTCCTTGCGATCTTGGTCAGCTCGGTGATGTTCTTTTCTTTCAGTTCAGCAATGGTCATGATTCACCTAAACCCGTGCACTAGAACGTATTCGGTAGTGTCGACGGGAGATTTTCAAAAGGAGGGGACGCAGGGAAGACGCAACTACCGCGAGGCAGGAAGGCGGGGCTGGTTAAGCAGCCCGCCGTTGTGCCTCAGCAAAGTTCTCTGGTTCCGACAAAACTTCTTGCCGATCCGAGTCAGCGATCCGGTCCAACACACCGTTCATCGTTTCCTGGATTCTGGTGCTGGGCCGGTGGAACTTCCGCGTGGCCTTGGAGGCAAGCTGACAAAGCATATACCGATTCCGCAAAGTCTGTAAAGCATCAAACACACGATCAGAGCGCATGTGCGTACGTTCTCCTTACTTTATGATTGTGGCCTTCCGCATTCGTCCTTTGCCAGGGAGGGTGACTGGAACCCCAGACTGCGCCCTAAGTCACTGAGTCCTAGTAAGTTGTAAAGGAGTTAGCGTAAAAACTCACTCTTTGAATAGATGCGTGACAGGACTCCGAAGATGCTCGATTTTCTGGGCCCAGCTTCGCGGGCGCAGATGGAATAAAACAGCCCAGAAGCTTCCGGATGTCCTAGAACTCGTTAATGTAGACGTAACAGATGGAGAGGTCAAGTAATTATTTGTAAGGCTTGGTGATGGGAGCGTTTCCTAGTATGGGAATGAGATCCCGAACGATCGGGTGAGTTTTGCTTCCCTCTCTGGAATCAGCAAGTTAGCTTAAGTTCAAAGGGTGCTGATCATTTATTATCCGGAGGCCAACGCAGCAATTCGGACTGGGGCTCGCGACGGGGAAATCGCCTGTGGCACACGGGGCGTCCCTGGCGGGGCTCATAACATTCTTTGCCCGCGCCCCGGCACTTCCGAGTGTGTGAGAACTGCTCTTTCGCCCCTCCGGGGCTGGATCATTTTCCACTCGCACCCACGGCTTTCGCCGCGGCCATTCTTACGCCGCTTCGCGGCTGGAATCTTGCCAAGGCCCATCCGCCAGCCGTCTCCAATTATCTTCTCCACTCCCCCTACACACGTTTCATCGTCCACACACTTGTCTGTGATTGGAATCACAGACCGTTCAGACGAGTGCGGCTACGGTTAAGTTGGTTCGTGCCACACACTGCGAGGGCTTTCCATGTCGATTGCGACCTCAACCACTTCACGCGTTTTGAACTCCCAACTTGAGAGCAAGATCATGAGCGCCGCCGAGGCGGCGGCTTTGATTCGCTCAGGCGATCAAATTGGCATGAGTGGATTTACCGGGTCGGGATATCCGAAGACGGTGCCGATTGAGTTGGCGCATCGAATCGCCGACGCGCACTTCCGCGGGCAGAAGTTTCAGGTGAGCGTATTTACAGGGGCGTCGACGGGGCCCGAACTTGACGGGGCGCTGGCGATGGCGGGAGGGATTCATCTGCGGCTTCCCTACCAGTCGGATCCGGAGACGCGCAAGCGCATCAACGCGGGCGAGATGGATTACATGGACATCCATCTGAGCCATGTGGCGCAGTTTGTGGAGTATGGATTTCTGGGCAAGATGGATGTAGCGCTGATCGAGGTTGCGGCGATTCTCGAAGATGGCCGGGTGGTGCCGAGTTCCTCCATCGGAAACAACAAGACGTGGATCGATTGCGCGGAGCGAATCATCCTCGAGGTGAACTCGTGGCAGCCGATGGCGCTCGAAGGAATGCATGACATTTACTACGGTCTGGAACCGCCTCCGAATCGCAGGCCGATTCCGCTGGTGCGGCCGGGCGATCGGATTGGCACGCCGTATCTCAAGGTGCCCGCCGAGAAGATTGCCGGGATCGTGCTGACCGATTCTCCTGACCGCAATAGCCCGTTCAAGGCTCCGGACGAGGCTTCGAAAAGGATCGCCGGACATATTCTGGAGTTCCTCAGTTGGGAAGTGAAGAAAGGCCGAATGCCGCAAAACCTGCTGCCCTTGCAGTCGGGCGTGGGGAACATTGCGAACGCGGTATTGTTTGGGTTGGAGGAAGGGCCATTTGAGGGACTGACTTCCTATACGGAAGTGATTCAGGATGGAATGATCCGGCTGCTGAAATCGGGCAAGCTGACTTCGGCATCGGCAACCGCGTTCTCGCTGAGTCCAGCGATGCTCGACGAAGTGAATGCGGACATGGCGAGTTACCGCGAACGGATTGTTCTGCGCCCGCAGGAGATTTCGAACAATCCAGGGATCATTCGGCGGCTGGGAGTGATCGCAATGAACGGGATGATCGAGGCAGATATATACGGCAACGTGAACTCGACGCACGTGATGGGATCGCGCATTCAGAACGGGATTGGCGGGTCAGGAGACTTCGCACGCAACGGGTACCTGTCGATCTTTATGGCGCCGTCGTCGGCGAAGAAAGGCACGATTTCGACGATCGTGCCGATGGTTTCGCATGTGGATCACACGGAGCACGATGTGCAGGTTCTTGTCACAGAGAACGGGCTGGCAGATTTGCGAGGACTTTCGCCGAAGGAGCGGGCCAAGCTTGTGATCGAGAAGTGCGCCAGTGCCGAGTATAAACCTCTGCTGCAGGATTACCTGTCGCGCTCGGAGCAGCTGTCGTATGGCAAACATACGCCGCATCTGCTGACGGAATCGCTGAGCTGGCACAACCGCTATCTGCGCAGCGGGAACATGCTGCCGCGGGGAGAGTAAGGCAAGGTTTCAAGGTTTCAAGGTTTCAGGGTTTCAGGGTTGCGACGTCTTCAATCCTTGGAGACCGCGCCTGCGCGAGAACTATTACGCGTAAGTGACAGCGTGCCGTCCCTACGGGACTCGCACTATCTTCTCAGCCTCACCCGGCACACCCGTGCCGGGCTTTCATGTATCGCCGCTCCGGGGCTGGATAGACGACGGTGGCCACAGCAGCCAGATGCGAATCTTTGAGCGCAAGATCGGCGGCGATGATGCGTCTAATTGCATCTAAACTATGACGATGACAGCCGAAGCAAACCCCGCACGCGTACAGATGATACATCCCGAAACCCGAGAGCACGAGTCCGTCGAGCTCAATTCGTGGCTGGAGCAACTGCTCTCACGAAACGGCAGCGACTTGCTGCTGGTACCGCACGCGCCTGCCTCGGTGCGGGTCGAGGGGTCGCTTGTCACTATCGGCGACCGGCCGTTGAGCGGCGATGAGATCGAGGGCGCTGTGTTGCCGGCACTGGCACCCCACGCGCGAGAGGAGTACGAGCACAGCCACATAGCGGACTCGTCGTATCGAATCGAAGGAGTGGGGCGGTTCCGAATCAATCTGCATCGCGAGCGTGGGCTTGCAGCCGCCACGGTTCGAGCGCTTCCGTCGAAGATTCCCACTCTCGACGAACTGCGCCTTCCGTCAGGAGTGGGAGGATTGGCCAAGCTCCAGAGAGGACTGGTGATTATTGGGGGCGCGACCGGGTCGGGGAAAACCACGACACTGGCGGCGCTGGTAAACGAAATCAACCAGAATGAGGCGCGCCACATCGTGACGATTGAAGATCCTATCGAGTACGAGCATCGTCACAATCTCAGTATTATCGAGCAGGTCGAGATCGGGATCGATGCACCGGACTTCCCTACCGCGCTGCGCGCGGCGATGCGGCAAGCGCCGGACGTGATCGTGGTCGGGGAGATGCGCGATCCGGAGACGGCGAGAATCGCGCTCTCTGCGGCAGAGACTGGACATCTTGTCTTCACGACGCTGCATACGACCGACGCCGCCTCGACGGTATCGCGGATTGCCGATTCGTTCCCACAAGAGCGGCAGCACTCGATACGCGCCGAGATGGCAATGGCGCTGGCCGCAATGCTGACGCAGAGCCTCATTCCCGGGCGGAAGGGCGGTCGTGTGCCCGCAGCCGAACTGCTCATGGTGGGATACGGGGCGCGACAGCATATCCGCAAGAACGCCTTGCAGCATCTGCAGCAGGAGATCACGATTACGCGCAAGCAAGGATCTTTTACGCTCGAGGAATCGCTGGCGCAGTTGGTGTTTCAGAATGATCTCGGCCGGGAGGATGCGATGGTGCGGGCTCTCCACCCAGAGGATCTGGATGTTCTGCTGAAGGCGAAAGGGTTCTAAGATACACCTACGCCATCCGATCAAAGACTTGACTTCTCGCAAAGAACGCGAGAAATGGGGCACGCGGGAGATGAGTTCGAATCCCGAAAGGTCATGGAATGGGATTTCCGGCCTTAGGACGATGTCACCTTAGCCGGTGGCGATTTTGAAAGTCTATGGCACGACTTTGAGTCGCGCCCTTCCGCTGGGGAACCGGTTGTTCTTATGCCCAGTACGTGCGATCGAGGGAGCGGTATTGAATGGCTTCCGCGATGTGTTTGGGCTGAAGGTTGGGCGAGTCTTCCAGGTCGGCAACGGTGCGCGCGACTTTCAGGATGCGGTCGTGGGCGCGGGCGCTGAGGCCTTGCTGGGTCATGGCGCGTTCGAGCAGACGTTCGCAGTCGGCGGAGAGTTCGCAGAAGGTGCGGATGTGGCGAGAGGACATCTGCGCGTTGCAGTAGAGCTTTTCACGGGAGGTGGCGAAGCGCGCCAGTTGCTTCTGACGAGCGTGGATGACGCGGTCGCGAATTTTGGCCGAGTTCTCCGGCTCATTCGTGGAACGCATCTCTTTATAGTTCACGGCGGGAACGTCGATGTGGATATCGATGCGGTCCATGAGCGGTCCGGAGATTTTAGAGACATAGCGCTGAATCATGGGAGTGGTGCACTGGCAGTCGCGCGTGCGGTCATTGTGAAAGCCGCAAGGGCAGGGATTCATGGCCGCGGCCAGCATGAAACGCGCTGGAAAAGTCAGAGACATGGAGGCGCGGGCTATGCTCACAGTCCCATCCTCTAGAGGTTGGCGAAGGACCTCGAGCACGTTGCGGGGAAATTCGGGAAGTTCGTCGAGAAAGAGCAGACCGTTGTGCGCGAGCGAGACCTCGCCGGGACGCGGAATGACGCCGCCGCCGATCAGTCCGGCGTCAGAAATCGTATGATGCGGCGAACGATAGGGGCGTGTTCCGACCAGGCCCGTGCCTTGGTCGAGAACTCCGGCGACGCTGTGAATCTTCGTAGTCTCCAGCGCTTCTTCAAAAGTGAATGGCGGCAAAATCGTGGGCATGCGCTTGGCGAGCATGGTCTTGCCTGAGCCGGGCGGCCCGATCATCAGAATGTTGTGGCCTCCGGCGCATGCAATTTCGATGGCGCGCTTGGCGGTCTGCTGTCCGCGAACGTCTTTGAAGTCGACGAAGAACTGTTGGGATTCGCGGAGGAGGGAGTCACCGTCGGCCTTAATGGGAACGATGCCATTGCCGGAGTTCACGAAGTGGATCACGTCGAGTAGCGAGCGGACGGGGTAGACATCGACACCGGCCACCATAGAGGCTTCCTTGGCGTTGGCTTCGGGGACAACCATGCGGGAGATTTTTCGTCCGCGAGCCTCGATCGCGATGGGAAGAGCGCCACGGACGCCGCGAACACCACCGTCGAGGGAAAGTTCGCCGACGAAGAGGCAATCTGTCATGTCCTTCTTGGTGAGGCCGCCGTAGGCTCCGACGATGCCTAAGGCCATGGGCAGGTCGAATCCGGAACCTTCTTTCTTGATGTCGGCGGGGGCGAGATTAATGGTGATGTGCGTAGGCGGGATGTCGTAGCCGCAATTTTTCAGCGCGGCGCGGACGCGGTCCCGGCTCTCGCGGACAGCGGCGTCAGGCAGGCCGACGGTGTGGAAGTGGTCCTGATCGCACTTGATGCCGGAGCAATCGACTTCGACCTGAATGATGTTGGCATCGATACCGTAGACTGCGGCGCTGAGAGTTTTGTAGAGCATGCGGTTAAATCCCCGCCCTTCGACTTCGCTCAGGGCAGGCTTTCTCGCGTAGAACGCGAGAAACGGGGACACCCGGAGACACGAGTCCTGAGGTGCCAGATATCAAGCTTACGGATTCAAGGGTGGCGTTGGCTGTGACGGATGTCACCATTGAGCTGTGGAAAACGTGCCCCTGGTGTGGACCTCAGCGGCTAAAGCCGCATCGTCAGTAGATCATTACGGCACGACTGAAGTCGTGCCCTTTCCCGTTGCGGATTTACAGTGGACCTTACCGGTTGCAAACCGGGCAAAAGCGCGTGCTAAACTTTCGCGTCAAACTACATCCGGGGGCCCCATGATACGAGTCGCAATGGTTCGAGGCGCAATGCTTCGAGTGGTGCTTGTGTGGTTGTTGTTGTTCGTTTGGATGGTCAATGCGAGTGCGCAGAGTCCTGATACTGCTGAGCCAGGATCGGTCGAGGCGATTGCCGCGGCTACGACGGATCCACATTTCGTCTCGCCATGGGTGTCGTATATTCCTCAGTCCAACACCGTTCCTTCTCCGGAAAAGTTTCTGGGGCGGATCATGGGCGCACCCGGAGAATTGCTTGGCACTGAGAAGGCCTATGCTTATGCCCGCGCGTTGGCGGCAGAAAGCCCACGGGTTCGGGTATTCACGATCGGGCATAGTGAAGAGGGGCGAGACATCATCCTGCTCGCGATTGCCGATGAAGACGGCATTCGCGGTCTGGATCGGCTGAAGGCAGCGACGGCGGCGCTCTCCGACCCGCGGCTTACTGATCAGGCGGCTGCCGAAAAGCTGATCGCGTCGTCCCGCCCGATTTATTACTTCAACGCGGCTCTGCATTCCGATGAGACGGGTTCGACCGAAGCGATGCTCGAACTGGCCTACCGGCTGGCGGTATCGGAGCAGCCCATGATCCGGCGGATTCGGGAAAAGCTTGTCGTGCTGATCAACCCCATTTCCAATCCTGACGGCCGCGAGAAGATGGTGGACTGGTTCTACCGGTATCTCAAAGGCAAGACCGATCGCAACACGCTTCCAAGGCAGTCGCCGCCGTACTGGTCGAAGTACACCTTCGTTGACATCAATCGCGACACGCACCAGCAGACCCACGAAACCACGAAGGCCGTCCACCGCATGTTTCATGAGTGGCACCCGACGGTAGTGCACGATCTACACGAGGGCGTGCCGCTGATGATGACGTGGAACGGGACGGGACCCTATAACCCCAATATCGATCCGATTACCTACAGCGAGTTTTTGGCGCTAAGTTTCCATGAAGTCGAGGCCATGACGGCGATGGGCATGCCGGGCGTTTCGACGTGGAATTTTGGGGAGGCTTTTGCGCACCTGTATCTCGATTCGGTTGCGATGAATCACAACAGCATCGGCCGCGGGTATGAGACGTTCGGGAACGGGAGCGCGGAGACAGAGAAGCGCGCCATCTCTCTTTCATCCACATCGATGGAGTGGTACCGGCCACTGCCTGCCCCGCGCGAAGTTACGTGGTCGGCCCGGGACAATCTGAACTATCAGGAAACCGGCGCGCTGGCGGCGCTCGACCAGTCAGCAATTGAGTCGAAGGAGATGCTGCGCAACTTCTACAAGAAGTCGTGGGATTCGTGGCAGAAAGGGCTGACGCAACCTCCATATGCGTTTCTGATTCCGGGCGATCAGGGAGATCCGGCGCGGGTGGCGGCGATGGTCGGCCGGTTGATGGGCCAGCACATCGAGGTGGCGCGGGCGCACGGGGCGATTCAACTTAAGGAGGGTAGCTTTGCTGCGGGAACATATGTAGTGCGCCTGGATCAGCCCTATCGCAACTACGCGGTGGACTTGCTCACGCCGCAGCAATACCCGAAGGATGGCGAACCACCCTACGATGATGTTTCGTGGGAGCTTCCGGCGAACTACCACTTGCAGGCGATCCCTACGGCGGACGCTTCCATTCGGTCGGTTGCACTAACCCCGCTGACCGAGGTGCCGCATCCTGCTGGACGCGTCACAGGAAGTGGCTCGGTGTACCTGCTCAAAGATACGGGACAGGAATCGTTTCTGGCTGCGCGATATCGCCTGGCGAATTTCGAAATTAAAATCGCAGAACGAGAGTTTGAGGCAGGCGGGTCGAGGTTCCCCCCCGGGTCGTGGATCGTTGCTCCACAGGCTGGATTGCGCGAAGCGGTCACTTCGACTGCAGCGGAACTGGGACTCGATTTCACCCAAGTCTCTTCTGCGCCGGACGTGCCGCGTCATACGGCGAAGGCTCCGCGCATCGGCGTGTGGGTTCCGTGGGCAGACACGGATTCGATCGGCTGGATTCGCTATTCGCTCGATCAGCGCAAAGTTCCTTACACGTATCTTCGCGACGAAGATATTCGCGCTGGGAAGTTGCGAGATCGCATCGATGTGTTGCTTTACGGCCATGTTGACCTGGAACTGGCCGAACAGATCGAAGGTCTGCCGAAGGCATGGTCGCCCATGCCTTTCAAAAAGACGCCGCAGACGCCCAGCTTCGGCACTCCTGCGGAATCGGACGACATCACGGGGGGAATCGGTTATGAAGGGTTGGGACAGATTCAGCGCTTCATCGAGGATGGCGGGCTGATGGTGACGCTCGGCAGCGGGAGCATGCTGGCGCTGGAAGGTGGGCTCGTGAGATTCGTGCGACGATCTTCTGGCGGCGTGCCGCGCAGCGCGGCCGGAGGTGGCGGCGCGTCGTCGGCAGCCTCGCAACAGGCAGCTACGCGAACGCCCGGGGCCCATGTGCGAGTCACCTTCGATCGGGCTGACCATCCGATCGCTTATGGCTATCCGGCGCATACGTATGTCTTCCGGCAAAATTTCCCGCTCTATAACGTTCCTCGACGGTGGCTGCGGATGGCTTACTGCACAACCTGCCTGGACGGCCCGGAAGACCGCAGCGGGGTGGTGATGGAATGGGGCGACATCGATGGCAAACCGTTCGTGGTCAGCGGGCAGGCGTGGGGGGAAGAAAATCTGATCGGGAGGCCAGCCATCCTCGATATGCCTGTCGGCAAGGGACACGTCGTGAGTTTCAATTTCAACCCTATCCACCGCGACCTGAACCGCGGCGATCAGCGTTTGCTCTGGAACGCCCTAATTAATTGGCAGGCAATTCTTGCGAGCCGGGCGAAGCCGGCGGATGCTGCTGCCAATCCGTCCCCGGAACCGGACGAATAGGCCCTGCTGTAGCACCAAAGTGTCCAACAATCCGGTTGTCGGCCTATGCGTAAGGAATTAGGATGACATGTACCATGATCGGCAGTATCCCTCATGAGCCTCGACCCCGCTGACAGCCCGCGTACTCCTCAGCCTCCCGGCAACCTGGAACGAGAAGAATCCCAATTATGGCGATGGGCTCTCGGATTCATGGTGCTGCTGTCGGTCGCGCTGGCGGCACTGCTGTACGAGCGGTTGGAGAACGTCCCGTTTTCGCTGCGTGCGATTCCGTTCGGAATCCTGGCTCTTTCCGTTCTGTTCGCCGTGTACGCCTATGGCAGGCGGCGCGAAGTCAGCGAACTGAAAGGCTTGCTGCGGGGGTTGCAGGAGCACGTCGGCGCAGCGCCCTCGGAAGAGCAACTCGACCAACTCAGCCAGGTCATCATGCGATCGCAGCGGAATTTCAAGGAGTTGATCGACTCCTTTGATGATCCCGCATGCGCTGTGTCGCTCGACGGCACCATGCGAACGGTGAACAAGCGCGTTACCGAATTGACGGGACTGCCTTACTCCGACCTAGTCGGACGCAAGATCTACGATCTAATCGAGGAGCCAACGCAGCCGGACGTGGAGAAAGGGCTGGGCCGGTTTCTGGATAAGAAGCGCTGGGCGGGGACTGTACGAATCCGGCTGAAGAACAATTCACGGCCGCTCTATTTCGAATGCGTCCTGAACGGCATAGTCAAAGGCGATGAGGTGGTCGGGGCGAGCATGCTGGGCCGCGACGTCACGGAGCAGCGAGAGAAAGAGCTGCGCTTCACGGAATTGTTCGAGACGCTGCAGGAAGGCGTCTACTTCAGTTCCCCGAATGGTCACTTGCTCGACGCCAATCCGGCGCTGGTCAGCATGCTGGGCTATGTAGAAAAGCAAGATCTTCTCGCGGTGGAACCGGCTGCATTGAACTTTGAAGCGGGCCAACCTGTGCTAGGACGGGCCGTCGATGACCGTGGCGGCGTCCGCACGCGCGAGATCAAATTGCGCCGCAAAGAGGGAAGCGCCGCGATCTTTCTCGATTCCTCGCGCGCCGTCTGGGACACCTCGGGAAACATCATCCGCTATCAGGGAACCCTGGTCGACATCACCGAGAAGCGCAAGATGGAGCGGCAACTGGCGCAGCAGGAGGAATTTCGCGCCCGGCTGCTGGAAAGCTTCCCGGACCTGATTCTGGTCGTGGATCTCGAGGAACGGTACACATTCGTCAGTTCCCGGGCTCGGGACCTCCTCGGTTACGAGCCGCAAGCCATGTTGGGGAAGAAAATCTCGGAGTTGGAAGATCATTCCCCGGAACTGGCTGCGCTGTATCACGAAGTGGTTTCGGGCAAAGAAATCTTCGCGTCGGCGGAATACGGGGCTCGGCATCGCGATGGAAGCTGGCGAACGATGCGGGCTGCGGGCAGCCAATTGGTGGACGCCGAGGCGAAAATCAGCGGAGTCATTATCTCGGTACGGGATATTACGGTCGAACGGAAGCTCGAACAGCAGGTGGTGCAGAGCGAGCGTCTGGCAGCGATGGGTGCGATGATCGGAGGCGTCGCTCACGAACTGAACAATCCTCTGACCGCCATCATGGGGGTGAGCGAACTACTGCAGGACGTCGAAACGAATGAAGGATCCCGCAAGCAGCTCGGAATCCTGCAGCAGCAGGCAAGACGTGCGGCAGAGATCGTCCAGAACCTGACGTATTTTTCTCGTCCGCCGACTCCGGGCAAGAGCCGGATCAATCTCGTCGAAGTTGTGGAACGCACGCTGAACCTGCATGCGTATTCTCTGCGCAAGAACAACATCGCTGTGGATTTTCTAAAAGAGGCGGGAATGCCCTACGCGCTCGGCGATCCGCACCAGTTGATGCAGGTCTTCCTGAATCTGATCGTGAACGCGGAGCAGGCCATCCGCGAAACGCGGGATAAAGGGACCCTGCGGATTCGTCTGGGCAAGGGCGAAAATTCCGTGTGGGTGAGCTTTCACGATGACGGACCGGGAATCCCGAAAGAGAGTTTACCGAGCATCTTCGATCCCTTTTATACGACGAAGCGGCCGGGTCGCGGGACAGGCCTGGGCTTGAGCATCTGTAAATCGGTGATGAAGGAACACAACGGGAGCGTGGAGGCAGCCAATTCCCCGAGTGGCGGAGCCGTGTTCACCGTGACGCTGCCAGTGTCGGCGGTGAATTAAACGGCTAGTTGTGTCGGCCTAACATTCACGGACGCTTTTCTGCGGTGTACGTCATCGTTCCGCCGCGTTGTTTGTCGAACGACTTAACTCTCATCGATTTGCCATCCCCGGAAATCATCGTGCGAGTCACCGTCGTGACCTTCCCGTCCTGTTTATCCGTCTCCTCCATTGTGTACTGATCTATGAGCTTGAGCGAGATTGTCGAACCGACATCGCCGGCGGGATAGTCTTTGCCGTCAAATTTGGCTTCGTAGGTCTGGCTGCCGTCGGAAATCTTCAGGCCCCCATCGATGCTCTGATAGGTGGTCAGAGTACCGGCTTGAGTCGCGTTCTTTACCGTAAGCATGCTCCAGTTCCCGGAGAGCGCATGTGACCCAACCGGGCCTGTGCTCACGCGCGTGAACCCCGCTTTTCCTGTAACTGTGTCCGCCTCGCTCGTGTTCGTGAACGCCTCCGTCATCGAGCGATCATCGGCTGAAACCGTCTCGACGCATTCGAACGTAGTCTTGCCGTCCTTCTTCATCGTGAACTTGACGGATCGGCTATCCAGGACACGCACCGCAAGTGTGTCGTATGGGTGTCCGGTCACCTTGTGATCGTTTCCATCGGTTTCCACGTCCACCTTCGGAACACAACTCTCGCAGTGGTAGATGCCTTTGTCGAGCAGGTAAACCTCGGGTGGGCCGGAGAACTGCAGGGTGTCCGTCTTCATTTTCCAGGTGCCATCGTACCGACTTTGGGCGAACAGAGTGGAACTTGTCAGCAGGAAGGCAACAGCAAGGCAGATCCGCATTGATAGCTCGCTCCGAATGGGCTGATCGCCCGATGATTGCAGGCGTGCGCAGGAGCTTCGCTCCTGCTGGACGGCCGAGGCGGCCGTCCCCACATAAATCGTCTTCCCCAGTGAGACTTCTTAGCGCTCGACGGCCATCGCTACCGCGTTGCCCCCGCCCAGACACAGGGCGGCGATGCCGCGCTTCACATCGCGGCGAATCATTTCGTAGATGAGGGTCACAAGCACGCGCGCGCCGCTGGCGCCAATGGGATGGCCGATCGCCACCGCTCCACCGTTTACGTTGACTTTGTCGGGATTCAAACCCAACTCGCGCATCACGCCCAGCGCCTGCACAGAGAAAGCTTCGTTGAGTTCGTAGAGATCGACGTCCTCATTCTTCCAGCCGGTCTTTTCCCAGATGGTACGAACGGCGCCCACAGGAGCCATCATGACCCACTTGGGTTCGACTCCGCTGGTCGCCTGCGCGACGATGCGGACCATGGGCTTGGCGCCGAGCTCTGCCGCACGCTTTGCGCTGGTGACGACGAGGGCGGCCGCACCGTCGTTCACACCGGGCGCGTTGCCGGCCGTGACGGTTCCATCTTTTTTGAAAGCGGGTTTCAGCGAGCGCAGGACTTCGATGGTCGTGTCTTCGCGTGGGCTTTCATCCTTGTCGAAAATCGTGGACGGCGCACCCTTCTTCTTTGCGGGAATCTCGACGGGGACGATCTGCGACTTGAAGCGACATTCTTTCATAGCGGAGAGCGCCTTGCGGTGCGAGTTCAAAGCGAACTGATCCTGCTCTTCGCGAGTGATGCCGTATTTTTCAGCAACGTTCTCGCCGGTGATGCCCATGTGGTAGTCGTTGTAGATGTCCCACAGGCCATCGTGCACCATGGAATCGACGATCTGTGCGTTGCCTAAGCGATATCCTTTGCGCGCTTGTGGGAGAAGGTAGGGAGTGTTCGTCATCGATTCCATGCCGCCGGCGACGACGATCGAGGCATTCCCCGTCTGCACCGCTTGCGCGGCGAGCGCGACGGATTTCAATCCTGAGCCGCAAACTTTGTTGATTGTCATGGCACCTGTCGCGGGAGAGAGTCCGCCATAGATTGCAGCCTGTCGCGCCGGATTCTGACCGAGCCCTGCGGAGACCACGTTGCCCATGATGCACTCGTCAATCGCGGCAACCTCGACACCTGCACGTTTGACTGCCTCGCGTACAACGATCGCTCCGAGTTGCGGAGCGGTGAAATCAGAAAGGCCACCCTGAAATTTTCCCACGGCGGTGCGGCAACCGGAAATGATGACTACATCGTCAAAAGAGGCCATGAATCAAGCTCCCGCGAAGATTTCGCGCTCTCCATTATAGATGCAGGAGAATATGAATGCGTCGCGGGACTGAGGTCAAGGCGGAATTGAGTGCGAGTGTTCTGACGCAGAGTGATTCTCTCCGTTCCTTGCGAGTTCACGTTGTTTCATTCTGCGTGATAGACAAGAATCGAATGCGATGCGACGTTTGTTTTCGAAATTCTCGTTGACTAATGCATCCGAGTTCTCTCATCGTGACTTTGGTGTCACGACTTGCGCCGATCGATCATCATTTTTTTCTTGACTTCATTTTTCATTAACTCTATACATCAACTAGTTGCAGTTGAAGACCACTGCGACATTTTCCATGAAAAATGGAAGGGAGAATAGGAACAATGGCAACCAAGAAAAAGGCAAAGAAGAAAAAGAAGCACTAAGCAAGTTCAGTACCAGTAAAAAAGGGGACGCTCAAGAGCGTCCCCTAAGTTTTTGTGGGCCGCAAATTCATTGAAGAGGTGGCTTAGTTGACCCGGGCCGTAGTGATTTCCACCAAATGCGGAATGCGCTTCTCCTTCTCAGGACACAAACTCCGATATGCGCAGAAATTGCAGTGGATTCCGGGTTTCGCCGCAAAGTGGCCCTCGGCGATTCCCTGGGCAGCAGCTTCCACACGGCTGCGTGCGGTGACCAACTGACTTTCCGTACGGGTCGTGATCACGGGAACATTTTCTTCCAGGTTGTGAAAGATCAAAGCGCCGACATGATATCCCCACTTTTCTTGTGCTGCAATCGCGTACAGAGATAACTGCAGGCTCTCGTCTGCATTTTCCTGATCGCGAGCCTTGCCGGTCTTGTAATCGACGATAGCGACGCTTCCGTCCGGGCGGCGGTCGATACGATCGATCCGGCCAACTACCGAGGTCTGGCCCACGCGAATGTCAAACGACTGCTCCGTGCGCAAGACCTCAACCGGAGGAAGGGCTCGAACTGAAGCGAGGAAGTCACGCAGTTGATCGATTCCCTGCTTCTCGTAGAGTTCGTGCTGATAGGCTTCCTGAATATTGGCCTCGGCCAGATCGAGACGAAAAAGATCGATGAGTTCGTTGTCCGTCTTGGGACGCGCAAGATTCACGGCATCGAAATAGGTCTTGAGGACGCGATGGATGGCCGCTCCATACTGCATGGCCGCAGCAGGCTTTGCGGACAAACGCCAGTCGCGGTCAAGTTTGAACTGCAAACCGCAGCGCTCGTAGGTATCCACGGCAGAGGCGCTGAGGCGTGTATGCAGCCCGGGAAGAACGGGAAGCTCAAACCATACGTTCGTCTGTGACTCTGCGGGATAGGCGACCGAGGCTTCGCCGAAGATGTCGAGCGTTTGCTGCGTCCCGCGCGCCGGGACTGCCGACAACCAGCGGGAAAGGTTTTTGTCCTCGATCAAATCCCGCATGTAGCCGGATGGATTCTTGTTCATCTTGCCAGTTCCCTGTTTCGCGTAAATATGAAGCGAGTCGCGGGCGCGCGTCATGGCGACGTAGAACAGGCGGCGCTCTTCCTGGTCGTGGAGTGTCTTATCGTCAGCCTCGGTCATGGAATCCTGGTCGCGCAATTCCCGGGGGAAGGCGACCAAAGTCTCTTTGTACGAGGCGGGGAACGCGGGCGGATTCGCGCGGAGAATGAAGACGTGGGGGAATTCCAGTCCCTTGACGCCGTGTGCGGTCATGAGGCGGACAGCATTCTCACTGTCGCGAGCTTCCATGGGAATCACGCCGCCGGCCTCGCGGAAAAGCGCGAGATAGTCGACCAGTTCTTCGAGCTCGGTTGTCCGGTTGACCTTCTTCGTTTCCCAGGTCTCAACGAACTTTAACGCCGCTTGAAGAATGGGAGACGTGGCATCGAGTGCAAACTGCTTGACGATAATGTCGAGCGCGGCGCGGGCCTTCGCCTGCTTGCGGCGGATCTCTTCGCGCGTGCGGTGGACGGCTGCCAGGACATCGGCGCCGCCGGCGACACGGTCGAGTGCGGAAGAAAGAGGGACAATACGGGCTTCGCGATTATCCCGGGCAATGGCACGCATCACATTCCGAAGATCTTCGGGATTCACGTGGAAACATGGCAGAGCAGCTACACGAAACAAGCTGACATCGTCGCCGGCGGAAACGACCGCATTCAGGCAGGCAAAGAGATCACGAGCCTCGGGAGTGTCGGAGATGTCCATGCTCTCGATGACGAAGGGAATTCCGGCCGCGGCTAGTTCCTGTACGACGTCGTCACGCTGGTAGTGAGAGCGATAGAGGATGCCGAAGTCCGACCATTTGCACTTCGACTTCTTATGCTGGTCGCGCAGAACGGCGACCAGGTCAGGACCTTCGGCGTGTTTGGTCGTGAGAACGACGACTGCAACTGCAGGCGTAGCAAGCTGCGTGCCGGTCTTGGCCGCCTCTTCTTCACGAGCCGACTGGAGCGGCGTACGGCGGTAGGCGAGTCCGCCGTCGGCGTGCTTCGCGAAGACCGGAGGATTCTTGTCGATCAGGGCAAAAGCGCTACGAAGGATTGGAGTGGTGGACCTGCGATTTTTTTCCAAGATGACCCGTTCGGCATTAGGGAAATGACGGTCGAACAGTTCGAATGCTGCACTGGATGCACCACGAAAGCGGTAGATGGCCTGGTCGGGATCGCCGACGGCAAAGAGGTTGCCCGCCGAACCTGCGAGGCGGGCGAGGATCTGGATCTGCGCGAAGTTGGCGTCCTGAAATTCATCGGCGAGGATGAAGCGGGCTCGGGAACGCGCCTCCGCCAGAACATTTTCGTCGCCGTGCAGCAGAGAATGCGCACGGGTGATCATGTGGCTGAAGGTTCCGAGATTGTCCTCCTGCAGCCAGCGCTCCATGGTTGTGAATACGCGAGCGATCTCACGGCAGCGGCCAAGAACTTCTTCGTCTTCGAGAACGATCTTAGATTTCACCACACGCGGGATGGGGACTTCTTTGCGCTCCAGGCGCTCGACGTACTCGGCGTACTTGGCGGGCGTAACCAGTTCGTCGTGGCAGCGGCTGACAAAATCCAAGAGGTCATTCAGGAATTGAGGAATATTGGCAGCGCGGATGTAGTACTGGAGACGCAGTTCGCGAATGCGGCGGCGAAGATAGATCCAGAGATCCTTGTCGTCGAGAACGCCGAAATCCTGCTGGGCGCGCTTGAGCAGGTCGAGACAATAGTCGTGAAAAGTGGCAGAGTTGACCTTCTGACCGCCGAGTAGCTTGCTGACTCGGTCACGCATCTCCCGGGCGGCATTGACGGTGTACGTTAGAGCGAGAATTTCGTGGGGTTGGGCATGGCCTTCGCGAACCAGGCTGTCAATGCGGTGGGTCAGGACCGAGGTTTTTCCAGTGCCGGCACCCGCGATCACCAGCATGGGCCCGTCGACGTGCTCGATAGCTTCGTGCTGGCGATCGTCTGGAGTGAACGAGGCGAGACGAGAGTTAGACTTCGAAGGCGGCATTGCAGGCAGGATATCACCTGCGGCAATGTGCAAACTGTGTGCGTGGATGCAGCGAAGCGATAAGGCGCGCAAGCCGCGCGCCTTCGGTAGTCTGTGGCGAACCGACGACTGCTATTTGCCGGCGTTCTGGTCAACTTCAAAAATGCCGAACGTATTCCCCTCAGGATCGACGAAGTATCCTTGCCAGCAGGTGGCGGGGACGGCGAACTTCGGAAGTGCAACAATCCCACCGGCGCTCAGTATGGTCTTCGCCGTTGCATCGAAGTTTTCGACTTCGAGCGAACAGACGAAGGCGTTGGTACCGCTTCGAGGCGAGGGCGGTGGGAGTGGGCGCTTTAGTAAGCCGCCTCTGGATCCTCCGGTTTCGATCGTCCAATATTCCACGGGAAGTCCCTTGATCTCGGTGAACTGCCACTCAAAGATCTGGGCGTAAAAATTGAGAGCGCGATGGGTGTCGTCAGCCTGGATTTCGAAGTAGATGTGGCCTTTGTTCATCATATTCAGATTTTCACCCACGAACCGCTCAGATGACAATCAGGCAAGTTCTGCAATAGCGATGGCAGTAGCGGCGATGGCGGCAGTTTCAGCGCGTAGAATCGTTTGACCCAAGGAGGCTGAGGTCCATCCCGCCTTTTGGAAGAGATGCAATTCGTCGTCCGTCCAACCACCCTCAGGGCCGATCGCCAGATGAATTTCGCTTTCGCTGCGCCCGGCGAGAACATCACGCAGCGTATTCTGATGTTCCGACTCGGCAAGGACAATTCGCAGAGCGTTGTCAGACGGACCTGCAACTCCCTGCAACTTGATGGGATCCGTAATCTCGGGTGGCGCTGCGCGACGAGATTGCTCGGAGGCTTGGGTCGCGATTCTGCGCCAGCGTTCTGCGCGTTTCGGCGCGGCAGACGCCAGATGCGCATCAGTCCGGCGGGCGATCACGGGCACGATGCGTGAAACTCCTAACTCAGTGCATTTCTCGATCGCCCATTCCATGCGGTCGAACTTGAAGATGGCGAGCAGCAGGGAGATGTTGGAAGGTGTAGCGGCGGGCACTTCCTCACCCAGTTCAAGGTCGACCCGACCAGTGTGGATAGCCGATACCCTTCCGCGACGTACTGTGGTACCGGTGGCAATATCGAATTCCTGACCCACGCGGGCACGAAGAACGCGAACGAGATGATCGGCATGTTCGCCGGTTAAGGCAGCGATATTGCCCGAGACTTCGTCGGCGATCCATCGGCGTCGGGTCATGAGAAGAAGGGATTGCCGAAACACGCGGCCTGCAAGGAGCACCGATCCCAGGAACTGAAGCCCACGCTCATTTTTCCGGACGTTTTACGCGGCCCCGGAAGGGCTGCTCTTCCACGGTAGAGCACAAATGTGTCGTTTTCGCGCCTCTTGAAGTCATACCCTTGCACGTCGAAGTAAAGTTCCCAGCTAGCCGAACATGTCTTTGACCCTGCCGAGCAACGAGCGCAGCATGGGCTGGTTGTCGACCTTCGACAGAGCATCGAGCTCTTGCAGTAATTCTTTTTGACGCTTATTCAGCTTGGTCGGAACCTGAACGCGAACCTCGACATACAGATCGCCCTTGCCATGCCCATTCAACACTGGCACGCCTTTGTTGCGAATGCGAAAGGTCGCTCCGGGTTGAGTGCCATCGGGAATCTTCAGCGTGTGCTCGCCTTCCATGGTGGGCACCTTGATCTCCGCGCCCATGGCGGCCTGCGTTACCGAGATCGGCACAACGCAATGCAGATCGTTGCCTTCGCGCGCGAAGAACGGATGCTCCTTCACATGCAGCACGACGTACAAATCTCCGGCAGGGCCGCCGAAGGCTCCCACTTCACCAGCTCCCGAAAAACGAATGCGCGTTCCGTCTTCCACTCCTGCGGGGACCTTGGCATCGACCGTGCGCTGACGCAGGATTCGCCCCTCGCCTTTGCACTTCGAACAAGGATCGGTGATGACGCTGCCTGAACCCTGGCATGCGGGACAAGTACGGGCGATACTGAAAAATCCCTGCTGGTAGCGGACTTGACCGCGGCCGTTACACGATCGGCAAGTCGTCGGTCCCTTGCCGGGGGCAGCGCCGGAGCCGTGGCAGTCCTCGCAGGCCTCGTGGCGGCGAACCGTTACGCGCGATTCGGTGCCGAAAAAGGCTTCTTCGAACTCGAGCGTCAGATCCTCGCGCAGATCGGCCCCACGCTGCACACGGCTGCGGCGGCGGCCACCGGAGCCACCGCCGAACATGTCGCCGAAGCCGAAGAACTCTCCGAAGATGTCGCTGAAATCCTGGAAGACCGTGGGATCGAAGCCAGTTGCCTGGCCAGATCCGCCGCCGAGCCCGGCGTGGCCGAAGCGGTCGTACGCGGCGCGTTTGTCGCCGTCGGCCAGCACGGCGTAGGCTTCGCTGACTTCCTTGAACTTCTCCTCCGCATCCGGATTGTTCGGATTGCGATCGGGATGGTACTGCAGCGCGAGCTTGCGATAGGCGCTCTTCAGTTCAACTTCGGTAACCGTGCGGCTTACGCCCAGCACTTCGTAGTAATCGCGTTTTGCGTTCGTCGTCAGGATGAAACCTTCCTTCAATACAGAATCCGAACAACCTCAGTGGCTAAAGCCTGCTCCTCGGGCCCCAAGCAATGGCAGCGCTGGAAGCGCTGAGCCATCCAAAAACAAAACAAGAAGTATCTGATTTCAGGGATTCTTTGCGACCTTCACCATCGCCGGACGCAGCAGGCGGTCTTTGATTTTGTAGCCGCGCTGCAACTCTTCGACCACCTCGTGGTCCGGAGCCTCGGTAGTCTCGACCATCTCGATCGCCTCATGGACGTGTGGATCGAATAGCTCACCCTTGGCGGGAATCGCGCGGACGCCGACCTTCGCGAGGGCATCCTGGAGTTGCTTGTAAATGAGTTCTACCCCACTGCGGAAGTCGGCAGGCTCCGACTTGACCTGTAGAGCGCGCTCGAAGCTGTCGAGCACCGGCAGCAAAGGTTTGATCGCGTCGGCCGCGGCGTAGTCGCGAAAATCCTGCTGCTCTTTGGCAGCGCGGCGGCGTGCGTTCTCGAATTCTGCCTGCGCCCGCGCCAGCCGATCGAGCAGCGAGTCGCGCTCGGCCTTCAGCTTCTGCAGTTCCACGGCGGGACCGGCAGGCTCTGAGATTTTCGCACCGCTGGACGCGGCTTCCGAGGGATTCTCATCCCCATCGGCGGGAGGGAGTTCGCGTTCCAGGTCCAATCCTGCCGTTTCTGTTTCCGATTTTCCGTTTGCTTTCTTCATAACAGCGTTTGCATCACTCCGATTCATTCAAAATCTTGTCAAACAGGCGCGCGATGTATGAGACTGCAGTAATCGTGTGCTGATAGTCCATGCGCGTAGGGCCGATTACTGCCAACGAACCCATGACTTCATTGCCGGCGTGCGCGGGAGCTCCGATCAGGACGAAATTCTGCATCGATGGCAGGGCCTGGTCGAGTCCAATGACGACGCGCACCGCCTCTTGCTTCACGTCGAGATAAGCGCCGAGCAACTGGACGACTTTTTCTTTTTCCTCCAGCGTCTTGAGCATCTCCTGCAGTCGCTGGCGGTCCTGATCGCCAGTGACCAGGTTCGACGTGCCGTCGACGAAGACGACCTGCGATCCTTGTTCCGCAGCTAACGCACCTTGCTTATAGAGTTGCTCGATCGAGTTCATGAGGCGATCGTATTCGCCGCGCTCCTGCTCCAAGCGGCGCGAGAGCTCGGCGCGCATCGATTCCATGGTCCAGCCGCGAAAATTTTCGTTGATGTAGCGGGCAGCCAGGTCGAGTTCCGACTGAGACAGGTCCAGGCGCAGCACGCGGTCGCGGACCAAGCCGGAACGGGTGACCAGCACGGCCAACACTTTCTGATCGCCCAGGCGCGAGAAATATACATGCTCCAGAGCATTTTTTGGACCGCTGGTGGCCACCGTCACGCCCACGTTGCGCGAAATCAGCGAGAGCACGTGCGAGGTGCGCTCCATGAACTCCTGCACATCGGTGATGCCGGCGAGCGAGTCGGAGATCATGGTCTCTTCCTGCGGGGCCAGCCGGGCGGTGCCGGAGATTTGCTCGACGTAATAGCGGTAGGCCTCGGTCGTGGGCACGCGTCCGGCGGAGGCATGCGGCTGCTCAAGGAATCCGGCGTCGGAAAGGTCGGCCATGACATTGCGAATCGATGCGGGGCTCAAACCTTCGCGGTTGGAGCGTGCGAGCGTGCGCGAGCCGACGGGCTCGCCGGTGGAAATAAAGGTCTCCACGATGGCGGTCAGGATTTCGCGTTCGCGATTCCCGATATTAGGGTCAGCGGGCATGGTTACCAGTTTTAACCGTCTTTTCCGTTGTGTCAGTCGGAGCGGCGGCGGCCGGGGGGAGAAACCGCTTCCAATTCATTTTACCTAACTATTTTAGATGCAGAAGGTTGGGATTTGGAGCAAAGATGCGCGGCTTCCTCCGATTCTGGGGGTGGGCAAGGTTTCAAGGTTCTTATGTTTCAAGGTTCTTATGTTTCAAGGTTCTTATGTTTCGAGGTTTCAATGTTTCAAAGGTTTCAATGTTTCAAAGGCCCGCAGGTCGCAATCTTGAAACGCTGAAACTTAGCGCTTTGCTGCTGTTATGCTCTACTACTTTCATGCAATCGAAACTTCATGTTGCAGTCATCGGAGCCGGGGCCTTCGGCGGATGGAGTGCGCTGCATCTGCTGGAGCGCGGAGCGCGGGTCACGCTACTCGATGCCTGGGGGCCGGGAAATTCGCGGGCGTCTTCGGGCGGGGAGACGCGGGTCATGCGCGGGACCTACGGGCCCGATCAGCCTTATACGGCGATGGCGGCGCGTGCACTGAAGCTTTGGGCGAAGTACGAGCGGCGGTGGAAGCGGCAGTTTCTGCATCGCACCGGCGTGCTGTGGATGGCTTCGGGGCGTGATGACGCGTTCGAGCGTGGATCGGTGAAAGCGTTGAACGCGGCGAACATCAAGTTTCAGGAATTCTCGGCGGCGCAGATGCGGAAACGCTGGCCGCAGATTAATTTTGAAGGCATCGAGTGGGGAATATTCGAGCCGGAATGCGGATATCTGGATGCGCGTGCAAGTTGCCAGGCCGTCGTGGACGAGTTCGTCGCTGCGGGAGGCAAGTACCGGCAAACTGCGGTGCGAGCCGAAGGTTTGGAAAGCGAGCCCTTGCGCAGTCTTGTGCTATCGGACGGTTCTCGCCTTCAGGCCGACCGCTATATGTTTGCCTGCGGACCGTGGCTCGGCAAGTTATTCCCCAAGGTCGTTGGCGAGCTTATACAAGCTACCAAACAGGACATTTTCTTCTTCGGGACGCCTATCGGGGATGACCGCTTCAGCGACAAACATCTGCCGGTATGGGCCGATCATCGCGGGCGCTTTCGCTATGGCATCCCAGGCAGCGACCGGCGCGGCTTCAAGATCGCCGACGACACGCGCGGAGCTGCTTTTGACCCTACCGACGGAGAGCGTGCGATCAATTCGGAGACTCTCAGAGATATCCGCGAATATGTCAGCTTTCGCTTCCCTGCCCTGAAGGACGCGCCTTTGATTGAAGCCCGCGTTTGCCAGTACGAGCAGACTCCGGACAGTCACTTTATCATCGACAGGCATCCCATGAATGAGAACGTCTGGCTGGTCGGCGGCGGGTCAGGGCATGGGTTCAAGCATGGGCCGGCGGTTGGGGAACTGATTGCGGTGGCAGTTTTGAGAGACCGCTCCCTGGATGCTTCGTTTCGGCTGGCTCGATTCAAGAGGACTTAACCACAGAGGACACGGGGGACACAGAGGAAAATTCCTCCGCGTCCCCTGTGTCGTTCGTGGTTCAAGCTCCTACTGGATCTGAATCACGCTGGCGGGCGCGTTGGCTTTGATCTCGGCCGTGCGCGTGACTACATTCTGCGCGAAGGCGTAGATCGACTTGGCGTGCGGCGAGTTTTCGCCTTCGAGGACAACCGGCGTGCCACCATCGCCCGACTTACGAACTTCGGGATCGAGGGCGATGTTTCCCAGGAACGGGACACCGAACCGCTCTGCCATTTTCTCGGCGCCACCGCGGGAGAAGATGTCCACTTCGTGCTGGCAGTGCGGGCAGGTGAAGTAGCTCATGTTTTCGACCACGCCGACGACGTCCACTTTCATCTGGCGGAACATTTCGATAGCTTTGCGCGCGTCCTGCAGAGAAACGTCCGACGGAGTCGAGACCACGACCGCGCCCGTCAGCGGCACAGTCTGCACCAGCGACAGCGCGATGTCGCCCGTGCCGGGCGGCAGATCGACGATCAGATAGTCGAGCTTCCCCCACTCCACGAGGCCGAGGAACTGCCGGACAATCTGGTGCAGCATGGGACCGCGCCAGATGATGGGCTTGTCGCCGGGATTGAGGAATCCCACGGAAATTACTTTCAACCCGAAAGCCTGGATCGGCTCGATGCGGTTCTCGCCGACCATGCGCGGCTGGTCGTTGACTCCCAGCATGAGCGGGACATTGGGGCCGTAGACGTCCGCATCGAGCAGGCCGACTTTGTGTCCCATCTTGACGAGAGCGACGGCCAGATTCACAGACAGCGTGGTCTTGCCTACGCCGCCTTTGCCCGAACCGACGGCGATGATGGCGTCCACGCCCGGCAGAGGTTGCGGGCCTTGCGGCGCGGGACCTTGTCCATGCTGATGCGGTGTATGTGAGCTCAAAGGGTCACGCTCCAGAGAGGGATTGCGAAGATGACGAAGAACCCCAAAGGTCGATTATACAGGCGGGATCAGACCGACCGGACGGGAAATGGCGGCCGCTACAGACCGTGCGACCACGTCTTGGCTAGTGAGGATAGAGCACGTTATGGCCAGGATCGTCTTCCGGGTCACGCCGATTCTGCTCAATCCATTGCCGAGCACGGGTTTGCCCCTTGAGCACATCGTTTTCTGTCATCTTGGGTGTGAGAATCTGGAGCTCAGTCAGAGCTTCGGGATTGTCTAGAGACCCCGCGACGGCGATCCACATGTAGGCTTCAACGAGATCGCGAGCAACACCCCGTCCCTTTGAGTAAAGATCGCCCAGGCGAAGTTGGGAAGCGGGATTTCCTTGTTCGGCCGATTGTCTGTACCATTCTGCAGCTTTTACGTAGTCTCGAGGAACCCCAGTCCCGTCCTCATAGATGCGTCCTAAACCATACTGGCCCCACGACCTGATGAACTTAGTATCACCGTCGGCTGCTTCAGAACACCAACGCAACGCCTCGGAGTAGTCGCTAGGCGCACCCTTCCCCTGGCCCATTAATCGACAGGTATTGTAAGCAGCCTCCCCATCGCCCATTTCTGCGCCCTTGCGATACCAACGGAAGGCTTCGCTATAGTCGGGACTAGAACTATGCTCATACACGAGGCCGAGACCGTTTGCCGCGCTCTCATTACCATGACTGAGCGCCAACGAAAACCACTTGATTGCGGCGATACGATTTTGTGCAGCATCTTCCGATGGAACACCCTCGCCATGGTGATAACACATACCCAGATTGAACTCGGCCTGGGCATTCCCTTGTGCTGCTGCAAGGGCGTACCAGTGAACCGCCTCAACCGGATCTTTCTTTACCCCCAGACCCTCGTCGTATGCATAGCCCACGCTCAACTGCGCGTTGCTGAGCCCCTGCTTGGCAGCGAGCTGAAACCATTTGAATGCCTCGTCATATCGACGGTCGTCATTGGCATCAAGGCCCATCTGGTTTTGAGACTCTGGGTCCCCATTCGCGGCCTTTTGTTCAAGGCTGAGATCCGAAGGTGCTTGCTCCTCTTGACCCGACTGGCCAACCACAAATTGACAGGTCGACATGACAATCAAGAGGCAAAAAAGAAGTACTGGTTTCGTTCTTCGCATGTTATTTCACACGTGTCGATTCTTAATTTTCGTCTGGGCTAAGCGAGGTCGCCAGTTACCGAAGTTCCCCGGATTCACGAAGATGTTAGGCATGTATTGCAACATCATTCGATGCTATAATCCGTGCATGGAGATTCTGTGAGAACTACCGTTGCGCTGGATGACGATCTCGTACGCACTGCCCAGGAGTTCACCGGGGTGGCGGAGAAGACAGCCTTGCTTCGTGAGGCTCTCAAGGCGCTCATCGAGCGCGAGAGCGCGCGCAGACTGGCATCCTTGGGAGGCACGATGCCACGGATGAAGAAGATCCCACGACGGCGCCCGGGGAACGATTGATTCTCGCGGACACTTCGGTCTGGATTGATCATCTGCGATCAGGCGACACTGCACTCCGCAGACATCTTGAGCAAGGCCAGATTGTCATCCATCCTTTTATCGTCGCGGAACTGGCCTTGGGATCACTTAAGAACCGGACGCAGACGCTCGCGCTGCTCGACCTTCTGCCCAAGGTGAAGGTGGCGCGGACGAGCGAACTACGGGCAATGATTGCGGCGCAACGGTTGTATAACCTGGGTATTGGACTCACGGATGCCCATTTGATCGCCTCTGTCTTGATCGATGCGCCCACGCTTCTTTGGACGAGAGACAAGCGGTTGCGGAAGGTCGCCGAAGGGCTGGGCATTCACGCCAGTTTGCCCTAGGAGCCTCGCCACGGATTTTACGGATTGACACGGATAGATCAGAAGCTTGATTGATCTTGATCCGTGACAATCCGTGAAATCCGTAGCGCTTTCTTCAGTACCCTTCGCCTTCGAGCCGCACCTTGCCTTTGAACATGCGGAACAAGAGCGTGAAGTAGCCGAGGGCGAGGATCATCCCGAGGATCCACCAGACGATTCCGACGATGAGGCCATGCTGTCCCGCGGCCGTGTTGTAAATGGTCAGGCTGAGCGCGGGATCGGTGCTGGCCGGGAGCACCACGGGATAGAGCGCGAAGGCTGCGCCCACGAGCATGCCGACAATGTACAGGGCCGAACCGACAAATGCGGTCTTGTCTTCCCCTTTGCGCATCGCGTAGATCATGAGTGCGAGCGAGGCGTACACGACGGCGGGAATGAGGAATCCGATCACGTGCTGCTTGTAGTTGTCGAGGACCGTGGGGCGGATGTAGATGGTCGCAATTAATCCGACGACGGTCAGGACCAGTTGCACCGGCCACGCCCACAGGGCCACGGCCCGGGCCCGACGATTCACGTCGCCATCCGTCTTGACGGCGACATACAACGATCCGTGCGCTGTCAGAGTAACGAGCGCGATCACGCCGGTGAGCACCGTGTACCAGTCGAGGATGCCGTTATTCGTGCCGGCAGTGCCCTGGTTCACGCGGAAATTGGTCCAGAGCGGCTCGAAGAAGTACTCGTCGGGACCCAAGGGAACGCCGCGGACGACATTGCCCAGGGCCGCGCCGAAGAAGATGGTGAGCAGCAGGCTGGAGCCGCAGAAGATGGTGTCGAAGAATCCCAGCCAGACGGGATTCTTCATGTGCGCGCGCAGTTCAATGCCGATGCCGCGCAGCATCAGCAACCAGAGGACGATCATCAGCGGCAGATAGAAGCCGCTGAAGCTGGAGGCGTAGAGCAAGGGGAAGGCGAAGTAGAGTGTGCCTCCGGCGGCGAGCAGCCAGACTTCGTTGCCGTCCCATACGGGGCCAATGGCGCGCATGATGCTGCGACGCTCTTCCGGTGTGCGGGCAGCGCCGAGATAGATCACACCGGCGCCCAGGTCAAAGCCATCGAGCACCACGTAAGCTGCCACCATCACCGCAACGATCATGAACCAAAGAGTGCCCATCGTAATCCCTCAGGGGCTAAAGCCCTTCTTCTTGCCAAGCTTGGTGGCACAGTGAAGCCGTGCCCTTCCCGTTTTTGTTCCAGCGAGAGGGCTGACGCCGTTCCCCTCTCAAAACCATGCTCGGCAACCGATATTCCGACCAGCATTTCGCTTCGTCTGCGCACGCGCGGGCGAGAAGCCCCCGCGACGGCCGGCGAGTCGCCGGCGCTACTAGTGCGCTGATTCTGTTTCGGCCTCTGGGCCTTGCTCGATTTCGCGGCGGACCAGAAACAGGAACAGAATGCCAAGCACCGTGTACATTCCCATGAAGCCTAGCAGCGTGAACATGCCGTTTCCGGCGGAGACCATCTTTGAATAGCCGTCCGCGGTGCGCATCAGGCCGAAAACCAGCCACGGCTGACGGCCCAGTTCCGCCGTAATCCATCCGGCGGTATTTGCGATGTAGGGGAACGGCAGGGCTAGCAGCAGAATCCAGAGCATCCAGTGACTGGAGAAAAGTTTGCCGCGCCACAGCAGCAGCGCTGCCAATACCGAGATCGCAATGAAGATTGTCCCGAGTCCGACCATGATGTGGTAGCTGAAGTACAGCAGGGCGATGTTCGACGGCCACTGATCTTCAGGGAATGCGTTCAGGCCCTGCACTTGCGCCTTCCACGCGCGGTAGGTCAGGAAACTCAGGGCATTGGGAATGACCAGCGGATTGTCGATCTTTCGCGCAGTGACGTCGGGTTGCCCGACCAATACCAGCGGTGCGCCCGGCTGGCTGGCAAACAAGGCTTCCATCGCGGCTAAGGTGACAGGCTGGTTCTCAGCAATCAGGCGGCCTTGGCCATCGCCGGTGGGGAAGAGTTGCAAGACACTGAAGATCAGCCCAGCCACAACTCCGGTGCGGACGAAGATGCGTCCGTGGGCTTCAAACTTGCCCCACAGCAGGTAGAAGGCTCCCACGGAGGCCATAACGAACGATCCGGTAATCACGGCGCCGCTCATATTATGAGCGTATTGCCACCAAGCCCAAGGATTCAGGACCAGGGCCCAGAAACTGCTGAGTTGAACCGATCCATCGGCAGCCTTGGCGTATCCCACGGGATGCTGCATCCAGGCATCGGTGGCCACAATGAAGAATCCCGACAGCCACGAGCCCAGAAAGACCGCGACCGCTGACCACCAATGGGCGCGAGGGCTTAGGCGCTTCTCTCCGTACAAGAACAGACCGAGGAATGCGGATTCCAGAAAGAAAGCAAACATGCCTTCCATGCCCAGAGTCTGGCCGATGACGCCTCCAGCAAACCGCGAAAAGTGGGACCAGTTCGTGCCGAACTGAAATTCCATAGGAATCCCGGTCACCACCCCCATCACGAAGTTGATACCGAAGATGCGCGCCCAGAAGCGCGCGGCCTGGTGATAGGTCTCGTCGTTGTGGCGAAGGGCCAATGTTTTAAGAACGACGATAAGCGGGGCCAGCCCCATCGTGAGTTGGGGGAACAGATAATGGAAGGTAATGGTAAAGGCGAAGTGCAGGCGATGAACCAAGAGGGCACTATCCATGAAAAACCTCGACGCCCCGATAGGCTAACCTTTAAGCCGAAGCTCTTATGTGATGCAAATCACAACAGTCCATGAAAATCAGCGATTTTTTCTGCGCCGTTCCAATTCGGCACGCCGGATCTCGCGGCGCCTCCCGGCATCATTGTAGCGGCGCTGTTGCTCGGCGGTCTCGGGAATCACGGCAGGAACTTTCAGGTGCTTGCCGGCAGAGTCGACGGCCACGAATGTCAGGTAAGCGGAGCCCACGTGCTGTGCCGTGTCGGAGATGTAGTTCTCCACGTAGACTTTCACGCCAACTTCCATGGAAGTTTGGAAGACGCGGTTGACGGAAGAGCGCAGGATGACTAGGTCTCCGACGCGGACGGGAACGAGGAAGTCGATGTGATCGACGGAGGCGGTTACGACATAATTGCGGGAGTGACGATGGGCGGCCATGGCTCCGGCGAGATCGATCCAATGCATCAGGCGTCCGCCGAGCAGGGCCGCCAGTGGGTTGGCGTCGTTGGGCAGAACGATTTCCGCCATCTCGGACTGCGAATCGCGCACTGGGCGTGGCGCCAGGGTGTTGTCGGTCATAATCTTTCCTCGTAGGTTTTCAAGCTTTCTTGGTCAGGTACGATTCCAGGAAGCATTCCGCCATCTTCTGAATGCGACTATCTTCATGCCGTCGGACCCATGTGGCTCGCGAGAGATCAAATTCCAGGTCGCCGTGTTCGATGGGACGATGATTCCGTTCGCAGACATAGTGGAGCAGAAGAACGCGGCCAGGATGGGACGTCGCATTTTGCGGCGCGGGACCGGCGGCAGGATTCTTCGGAGCAGAGACGGCGAAGCGTACTGCATCCCATACGCGCGTCGGCGGTGACCAGTTACAACTACTGGCGTATCCCAGGTTGCAGAATGCTTCCAATATGTCTTGTGGAGGCACTTCGCCTTGGTGATCTGGAGCCGTGCAGTGGCCGCACCATCCACCGCCAAGCGGAAGACGTGAGGGATGCGGCCAGTTGCCGTTCTCCAGTCTCGACACCGGCATGAAGTAAGGGCAGGCCATCGGTTGTGCTCGAGGTTAGGAATTAGTGGGACTGGCAATTGTAATCAGTTGCAGGGAGTATCGCCAGTGTGCGAAAGCATCAGCTACGCTCGGTTCCGCGGATGTAGTAATCTCGTGAGCGGGGGCGCTCGATTCCTCTACCACACTATGGACCGCATTGCCGCACTGAATGAGATCCTGACGGAAAATCCGAAAGACGCGTTCGCGCGCTACGGACTTGCCATGGAATATTCCAAGCAGGGCGACTTCGACCGCGCGCTGGCGGAATTCGCGATCCTGCTGGAGAGCCATCCGGAATACACCGCGGGATATTTCATGGCGGCACAAACGCTGGTGCGAGCGGAACGCGTCGACGACGCAAAGAAGATGCTCAACGATGGCATCGCGTCGGCTCGGCGCACCGGCAACCTGCACGCGCAATCGGAAATGGAAGCCATGCTGGCAGAGTTGGGATAGAACAGTTTGAACGTTTCAAGGTTTCAAGGTTTGAACGTTTCAAGGTTTCAGGTCCTGTGGCTTGAAACCTTGCGACTCTGAAACTTTGAAACACTTCATTTCGCCATTCTCCCCGTCGCCCATTCGACCAGGCTGGGAAACAGTTGATAAAGCTTCACGGGGATGTGCATCGTCCACGGAACGATCACTTCTCGCTTCCCTTTCAAAAATCCCTGCAAGGTGGCGCGCGCGACTCTCTCCGCGGGAATACCGCGAACGGACGCCGGACGCACCTTCTTCAGTTCGATGCCGCGAACCGCATTTTCGCTGAACGCCGTTTGCACGTAGCCGGGACAAACCGTAAGCACGTGAATGCCGTCCTTCTTCAGTTCGACTCCGGCACCCTTGCCAATGGCATTTAACGCGAATTTTGTGGCGCTGTATGCCGCATGAAACGGCAAAGGGATGTGGCCGGCAACGCTCGAAATGTTGATGATTGCGCCCCCGCCCTGCTGTCGCATGACCGGAATGACCGCCTGCATGGCATAGAGCGCACCGAAGAAGTTGGTGTCGAACAACTCCCGGCAGGCCTGCATGTCGACCTCGGCAACGGAGTCCATGAGACCGTGCCCGGCATTGTTGAGCCACACATCGACCCGCTTGAAGTGGTGCAGGGTCAAGGCGAGGACGCGATCGATCTCCTCGGAGTGACGCACGTCGCAGGACAAGGCGACGGTGCGGTCGAGACAACCGATGCGCGCGCGAGCTGCTTCAGCCCTGGCTACGTCGCGTGAAAGCAAAACTACGCTGGCACCCTGCTCGGCAAAGACTTTGGCAATCGCCTCGCCGATGCCCATCGAAGCGCCCGTAACCACGACGATTTTCCCGTCAAGTTCCATGCTGGGGTTGTATTCTCCGTGACGCGGCAAGTCAAGGTGCGGGCTGCTTTGGTGATGGACGGCCCAGACAACTTTCTACCACCAAGGACACGAAGTCTCACGAAGGAAGATCCAATCTTCGTTAATTTTGTGTCCTTCGTGGTTCGAGGTCTTCGTCGATGACCACGCTGATCCAATACGACCGCATGTCGTACAATCGGAAAACCCGCTCGGTTCCGCGGGCTCTAGATCTTGGAGACTTCGTGGCCCTTCTTCCGTTGTTTCCGCTCGACGTCGTGCTCTTCCCCGGCGTTCCCTTGCCGTTGCACATCTTTGAGCCGAGATACAAAGAGATGATTGGGGAATGCCTGGCAAACAACACGCCGTTTGGCGTCTTGCGAGCCATGGAGGACGGGATCGCGGAGGTTGGTTGCACAGCGGAAATCATCACGGTCACGAAAGAGTATCCCGACGGTCGTATGGATCTGATTGCGGAGGGCCGCAAGCGTTTTGAGGTACTCGAGTTGAACCGGGAACGATCGTTCCTGCAGGCAGAGGTTCTGCTGGTCGCGGATGAACCCGGTGCTACCGCGCCTGAGGACAAAGCACGGGCCATTCAGGTTCACCTGGAGATTCTTTCTCTAGCCGGAGCGGTGCAAGATCTTTCGGCCGCCGACCAGAACGCACTCTCTTTTTATCTTGCCGGTTCCCTGCCGCTGGATCTCGACTTCAAACAGAAGTTACTGGGGATGCGGTCGGAGAGTGAGAGAATCCAGACGGTCGCGGGATATCTCGAGAGCATTCTGCCCAATCTCCGGCGAGCGGCGAAGGCGCGCGAGAAGGCCGGCGGAAACGGGCACGCGCGGTAAGGTACTCCTTAGCGGAGTTTTCGTCCGCCGCAGTGGCGGACGGAAATGTAGCCGAAGGATCCCTATGCTCTTAACCGGGTGCGGTCGAGGGAGGGCATCTCTTCAATTCAAGTCCACGTCAGAATTCCCTTCGGTGCCGAATATTACAAGAAAGCTGAAGGGGATCCTTCGACTCCGAAACTGATCCGCTTCGGACCAATTTCTCCGCTCAGGACGGCTGCCTTGGTTTTTAGTGGGAGCGGTGGAGGAAAACGTTTCATCGTCGCGGCGCGTATAATCGGGAAAAGTTGGTTTGTGGGGGATCCATTCATGAGCAGTCTTCCGCGCACGCTGGGTGATCTGCGCCGCAGTTCCTTTTCTGAAGAGCGTTTGCGCACACGACGCGTTAAGGATGAACTGCGCGAGAACCTGACGAAAAGACTCCGGGGAAATGGCGACGCCGTGGTGTTTCCCGGCATCGTCGGATACGAAGACACCGTCGTGCCCCAGATCATCAATGCCATTCTTTCGCGGCATAACTTTATTCTGCTGGGATTGCGCGGCCAGGCCAAAAGCCGCATCCTGCGCGCTTTGACGACGCTGCTCGATCCTCACATGCCGTATCTTGCGGGTTGCGAAGTTCATGACAATCCGTACGCTCCGATCTGCCGGCGTTGCCGAGAAGAAGTCGCGCGCATGGGAGACGATTCTCCGATCGCTTATCTATCACCGGATGAACGCTACGTAGAGAAGCTGGCTACGCCCGACGTGACGATTGCCGACTTGATCGGAGACATCGATCCCATCAAGGCGGCTCGCGGCGGGCACGAACTATCGAGCGAGCTTACGGTTCATTACGGTCTGCTGCCCCGCGCCAATCGCGGCATCTTTGCCATCAACGAACTGCCAGACCTCGCGGGAAAGATTCAGGTGGGATTGTTCAACATCATGCAGGAAGGCGACGTACAGATTAAGGGATATCCGATTCGTCTGCCGCTCGATGTTGCGCTGGTGTTCAGCGCGAATCCGGAAGATTACACGGCGCGCGGCAAGATTATTACGCCGTTGAAGGACCGTATCGGCTCGGAGATTCGCACACACTATCCAGCGACGGTGGAGGAAGGAATCGCGATTACGGCGCAGGAGGCTTGGACCAAGCGCAACGGCCACAACCAGCATCTGTTCACCCTGCACCTGCCGAATTATGTGCAGGAAGTGATTGAACGAGTGGCCTTCGCGGCACGCGAGGACAAGAAGATCGATAAGCGCTCGGGAGTGAGCCAGAGGCTGCCTATCTCGGCGATGGAAAATGTAGTTTCGAATGCTGAAAGACGGGCGATTCGGAATGACGAAAAGGTTGTCGTGCCGCGCATCAGTGACGTGTACGCGGCGCTGCCAGCGATTACCGGCAAGCTCGAACTGGAGTATGAAGGCGAGATGAAGGGCGCAGACCACGTAGGCCGGGAGCTAATTCGCTCGGCGATCGCCAAAACGTACGACGAATACTTCACCGGCGCGAATGTGCAGCAGATCGTGCAGTGGTTCGATCTGGGGGGAGAAATTCAGCTATCGGACTCCGTCCCGGCGGTGGAAGCACTGGAAAAGTTGAAGGGTATCCAAGGCTTGGTCGATAAACTCGGCCCGCTGGCCGTTACGCTGAAAGACAGCCCGGAGCAGCAGGTGTCGGCGGCGGAGTTCATCCTCGAAGGACTACACTCGCACAAACGTATCGGCCGTAGCGAAGAGCGGGTATTTAAGGCGGGAGAAAAGAAACCCGAGGCCGTGCGAGAGAAAGGTTTCGAGCCGGAGGAGAAGCCTTATCGGCAGAGACGGCAGTTTAACTAGCGGTCGTTGGTCGCTAGTCGTTGGTCGTTCCACTGAAGAGCTTACCGAGCGAACCGATTGGTTTACCGTTATCAAAACGCGCTGCTCGACGATGAGGGACTCCGCCAGAAATTGGAGTGTTTACGTTCCGAGCGGCGGCGGATGGTACCAATCGCAATGGCTTGTCTTTGTACACTTCCATTCTTTCTTGCCCGACTCGAGCAGAGTGTCGGTCGTTACTTGTTGACTGGTGTCGGTTGCATCGCTCCACTGCTTCTGGCCGCAAGGTTCGCCGGAGAGCACAGGATCGTCCGCAACTGGGTGGCCGCGGTGGGTACAGTGATTTCGTTTCAGAAATTGACGAACAGGCGCCGCGGCGCAGCGATTAAGTATCTATTTCGAGGATCGGATGGCCTCCTGCACTTGGGAAACACAACCGGCAGTATTCGGCTGAAGGATAGCAAGACTGTAGGAGTCATCTACTCCCGGGACACGCCATCATGCAACATGCTTTTGTCTCAGTTCTTGTTCTACGATTTTGTGCCGGTTTCGACCCGCGAAAGTGCACAAGCGTCCGAGGTTGCGCAAAGAGCTGAAGGCTAATAGCTGACGGCTGAAAGCTGTTCTATGAAACGCATTCGTTACTCCAAATACGTGCCCGACCCCGCCGGCGAGATGAGCATGGAGGATCTGCTCAGCGCGCTCTCGGATTATCTACTGCAGAGCGGGTTTCAGGAGTCAATGTGGTACGAGTTGCCCGAGGGCGAGCAGACGCTGGACGAGTTGCGGCGAGCCATCGAGCAAGCGCTGATGAATGGGGAGATGTTCGACGAGAACCTGCGGGAGCAGATCGAGCAGATGGTCGCCGATGGGCAACTCGACGAGTTAATCGAGAAACTCATCGAGCGCATGCAGCAGGAAGACTACATCTCGATCGACGAGCCGCACGATCCGGCGCGGCAGTCGAGTGTTGGCGGCCAGACCGGAGAGGCGCAGCAAGCCAAGTTCGAAATTACCGATAAGAGTCTCGATTTTCTCGGCTTTAAGTCGCTGCGCAACCTGCTCGGATCGCTAGGCAAATCGAGCTTTGGAAGGCATGACACGCGCGATCTCGCGACTGGCATTGAAACCAGCGGATCGGCGAAGACCTACGAGTTTGGGGACACGATGAATCTCGACATCACGGCAACGCTGTCGAGCGCGATCCAGCGCGAGGGTCTGACCCTGCCGCTGAATATTGAATACTCGGATTTGCAGGTGCATCAGTGCGAATATCAGTCGTCATGCGCGACTGTATTGATGCTTGACTGCTCGCACTCGATGATTCTGTACGGCGAGGACCGTTTCACTCCCGCGAAGAAAGTGGCGATGGCGCTGTCCCACCTGATCCGCACACAATATCCCGGGGACTCGCTCTCGCTGGTGCTGTTTCACGATTCGGCGGAGGAGATTCCGTTGTCGCAGCTCGCGCGAGTGAAGGTTGGCCCGTATTACACCAACACGCGTGAAGGTCTGCGGCTGGCGCAGCGCATCCTGCAGCGGCAACGAAAAGACATGAAGCAGATCGTGATGATCACCGACGGCAAGCCGTCGGCGCTGACACTCGAGGACGGCCGCATCTACAAGAACGCCTTCGGCCTCGACCCACTGGTCGTCAGCCAGACGCTGGAGGAAGTTTCGAAGTGCAAGCGGGCGGGCGTGCTGATAAATACGTTCATGCTGGCTTCCGATTACGGGCTGGTGCAGTTTGTGCAGAAAGTGACTGAGATGTGCCGCGGGAAGGCGTACTTCACCACGCCTTACACGCTGGGGCAGTATCTGTTGATGGATTACATGTCGCGGAAGACCAAGACGATTCATTGATTCGTATTCGGTAGCGGCTGACGCCTTCGTCCGCCGATGCGAAGCGAACTGCCCCGGACGAACGCGTCCGGGGCTACGTGTTTGCGTGCGCTGCACAACGCTGGTTACTGCTGATACTCTCTTGTAAGACCATGGCGAACTGTATTCGATGCGGCCGTCAGATGCCGGCGCTGATCTTTGGAAAGAAGATCTGCCAGTGGTGTAAGCAGCACGAGGCGGCGCAGCGCGGCGAACTCGATGACGACGCTCCTCAGCCCGTGATCGCCGCACCGTGGGTGCAGCGCGAATCCAGCATCTCGCTGACAGAAGTCCTGTTTGGCGCCAACGTGATGGTGTTCATCGCGATGGTGCTCGCCAGCGGCTCGGTGATGGACTTCCCCGGGCAAATCATGGTGCACTTCGGCGCCAACTTTGGGCCTCGGACATTATCCGGGGACTGGTGGCGGCTGCTGACTTACATGTTTCTGCATGGCGGGCTAATGCACATCGCCTTCAACATGTGGTGCCTGTGGGATCTGGGCGCGCTGTGCGAGTCTCTCTATGGACGTTGGACCTTCGGCGCCATTTATATTCTGACCGGAATCGCCGGCGGCGTGGGGAGCGTGGGGTGGAATCCGGGCGTGCTGAGCGTTGGCGCATCGGGCGCGATATTCGGCTTAGCCGGGGCGCTGATCGCCTCGTTCTACCTCGGCGAATTCTCACTGCCGCGGGTGGCAATCGGCGGGACGCTGCGAAGTCTTCTGTTCTTTGTCGGGTTCAATGTGCTGTTCGGAACGATGGTTTCGGGCATCGACAATGCGTGCCACGCCGGTGGCCTGGTCAGCGGACTGATCCTCGGCGCGCTGATCGCTCGCCTCGCGCCACAACACGATGCTCGCCGAGCTGGCGTTCTTGCCGTGGTGGCTCTGGCGGTACTTGGAGCGGCCTTTGGCGTTCGGCAGTGGCGCGGCGCTCCCATGCGGATGGCAAGCGCCTTCCAGGGATTGTCGGAAGACGGGAACGATTCGATTGCTCGACTGCAGAATCTCGTGAAGCAGGAACCCAATCTGCCGCAGGCTCATGCGGCGCTCGGGCAGGCATATTTCAATCGGCAGCAATACTCCCAGGCGGAGGCAGAATTTAAGCGGGTGCTGGAACTGCAGCCGCAAAATGTGCCCGCGCGTTTCAACCTGGGAGTCACGCTGCTGAACGAGCGGCGGCCCGAAGAAGCGAGAGCAGCGTTCACGCAAATGCTCGCGCAGCAACCGAATAACGCGGATGGCCACTACGGGGTGGGGTTGGCGCTCGCTGACGAAGACAAGTATCAGGCGGCGATTGACGAGTTCAAAACCGCAGCGGGATTGAATCCGCGGATTTCTGGAATCTATTTCGAGATTGGAACTTGCTACGCCAGACTCAAGGATTACGACGAAGCCATTGCGGCTTACCTGCAGGAGAAGGAAAAGAACGGCGACGGACCCGACATCGAGAGTGGATTAGCGGACGCCTATCAGGCGAAAGGTATGACCCAGCAGGCGCAAGAGGCACGCAACAAGGCCGCGCAGCTCAAGGGTCGAGAATACGAATTGACGTAGACCAAACCGCGGCGGAGCTTTGCTCGGCGGACAGCCGAGGGCGGCTGTCCCCACATAACTTCCACTCCATAACTTCCACTACGTTTTCGTGATCTCCCCTACGGCACGCCATGCCTGATTGATCGCCTCGTCCGTGTAGGCATAGGCTCCCGCATCAGAGTTGGCGATGGCGATGCGGCCGTGGGGCTTGCGCGCCACTTCGCACGGAGTCTCGCCGCCTTCGAGCCAGAACTTGTCGAACAGCGAGTTGTATTCGTAAGCGTAACCGTGGGGCCAGCGATTGACCGTGATGGCCGAGATGTCGCGCGCGGGATCGAATCCGCCCGGACCTAGAGTGCGGGCTAGTTGATCACGAATGTTGCGCTCCATCGTCTCGAAGTCGGTGGTGTAGAGTTCCATGCGGCCATACATATGCTGCTGGCGAGCGGGGAGCCCGGGATGGCACGCCGCCTTCATCATGTGAACGACGATCGGTTGGTCCGGCTTGCGGGCGCATTCGTATCCGCCAATGCTTACCGGTAAATCGAGGTTTACGCCGGTGTGGTACATGCCGGGCGCGTAAATGGAACTCGCCCCGACTCTCTGGAACGATGTCCAGTTGCGAATCGCGACGTTGGTGTAAAGCAGCGGAACTTTCTGCGCAGAGGCCAGCGCCTCTTTCTGCTTGTCGGGAAGTTCTCCGCAAATATACGGGATTACAACGTGCCAGCAGGCCAGAATCGAGTTCTTCGCCCTGGCGGTGTAGACCTTTCCGCCGCGGGCGTACGTCACTTCCACTTCCTTGGCGCTGCCGGCGTCGCCCATATGCTTCACGCGAACGGCCGTGCTGTTGAGGCGAATGCGTACGGGCGAATTGGAATCGTCAAGTTTCGCGTAATTCGCTTTGGCCAGTATCACGTCCGACGAGGTTTTACCCGGAATGGCCTGCGGAATCAACTTGCGGACGAGCAGACGAGCAATCGTGGCATTGCCATCGGGAAAATGGAAGAAGTATTTTTCGGCTTCTTCGTTGGGAATGGCGTCGCGGTTCATGCCCTTCCCGGGCGCCGGATCCAGATTCAGGCCCTCAAAACCGGGTAGATCGAATCCCCACGCGTCCTGCGCTGCGACGGCGTCGATGCCCACGCCGAAGAGCCCGTGCGGCAGCGTTTGGTACATCTTGATGATGTCTTCGTGAACTCCGGCAACATTTCTCAGGAAACTGGCATAACTGATGCGCGCCAGCTTTGCTTTTTTCTGATCGGAGGTCAGGCCGGGAAAATAGTCTTTCGGCTCCTGAAAGAGGCGCTGCAGGTCGCGCTTGGCCGGATCGGCCAGCGGAGCATCGGCACAAAACTGCTTCAACAACTCGGGCGACGGACCCGCCGCATCTTCGCTCTCGTTTCCGCCGCGCGGACTGAAATTAATGACAAGTTTGTCGACGCCGAATGTCTCTTTGTCGAAAAAGATTTTGGGCCGCAAGCCTGCTGAAGGATACAGACTTTTGTCGAAGTATTTGGGATACGACGACACATCGATGCCGAGTTCTTGAATCACTCCCTTGGCAACCGTGCTGTAGGGAGCGGGGCTCTCGATGGAGAATGTTCCGCCAAAACCGAGGCGGAACGCGTTATTCACGCGGAACTCGTTGCGCTTGGCGTGTCCACCAAAGTCGTCGTGATTCTCGAGAATGAGGATGCGAGCGTTGCCGCCAGTCGCTTTACGATAGAAGTGCGCGGCGGCGAGCCCGCTGATGCCGCCACCGACGACGATCAGATCGTAAGTCTCACCGGCATCTTCGGGCTTGCCGGCCGTATCCCAGAAGGTGCCGTCGCGCAGGGCATGGGCAGCGTCGAACGATCCGGGATGACTGCCGCGCATGCCGGTGAGAGCGGGCGGGTAGTAACTTGGGGAGGTCTCGGGACCGACGGCCGCCTGCATGGGATCGGCGAACACGTCCCACGGCATCATGGCCGCACTGGCCGTCACCGCAACGCCGTTGAGAAAATCCCGGCGGGAAATCTTGCGATGCATTCCCAGTGCCCGGTCCCGTGAATCGTGCACGATCTCCTCCGCAGGTGGACGAAGTTTCGATATTCTCAGTGGCTCAAATCGCTTAGTCGCTAGCCGCAACCGCGGCACGGCCGAAGCCGTACCCTTCTTAATCCCGTGCAAACGCTGATGCCGGCTGTTGAGGCTGCAACGCTCCTAGGACGAAGAACCGCTGTCTGCTTTCTTTACGGCGAGTTCCGCGCCCTGGAATCCAATGCGGCTGTGAGTTCCGTCGCAGAAGGGCTTGTTGACCGATCCGCCGCAGCGGCAGAGCGAGAATGCGGTTTTGCCGGTGAGATCGAACGGAGTACCGTTGACATCGACGAGTTCGACAGAACCTTCTGGAGCTTCGACCCGGAACGGGCCGTTGGGCCTGACAGTGATCTTTACCTGCGCCATGAGATTTCGTCCTCCAACCTTACGGGTTTCTAGTAAGGCTAAAAAGATATCACTAATCGAGGGTGTCTGTCTTGGCGGCGTGACGCAGTCGGGCTATCGCTGGAAAAGAAAAGGCATAAAGCGCCAAGGACCCGAAGGATCACTAAGGGCTTTGATGGCAAGTCTGTGTGACTTCGTGTCCTTCGTGATGGAAGATTCTTGATTTTTATGCTGCTTCGATACGAACAGAGGCAAGGCTGCGGTATAGCTGCAGGTATTCGTCGATCATGCGCTTGGTGGTAAAACGCTCGCGGGCGCGAGAGTATGCCAATTCGGCATATGCGCGGCGCATGGGACGATCGGCATTCAGGGTGCGAATGCTCTCCGCCAGGCTGGCGGCATTGTTCGTGCGGAAGTAGAGGGCCGCGTCGCCCCAGATCTCGCGAAAACTTGGAATGTCGTTGGCCACGATGGCGCAGCGGGAGAAGGCGGCCTCAAGCGCGGCCATGCCGAGGGGTTCGTAGCGCGCGGTCGCGGCGTAGATGGACGCGCGGCTATAGAGTGCTCGCAGTTGCGCTTCGGTTTGCGGACCGCGGATCGCGACGGAGGACTGCTCGGTGGCAACCTTCACGTCAGCGCGAATCGGGATGCGCGGCATGGGGACCGTATGTTCGGCACCGACGATGCACACCGGAACCGAGTAGGGCTGCTGCGTGAGAAGAAACACTTGCTTGCCGGCGTCGACCAAGCGGCCGACAGCGAGCACACAATCGTCTTTGGTGACGTAAGGATTGAAGAAGATCGGATTGCGTCCCGGATAGATCACTTGGGATCGATGCGGACGTCGATAAAACGTGGAAATGCGATCGAGCATCCATGCGGAAGGGGCGACCACTGCATCCGCGCCGGCAAGTCCGTTTAGGACGGTGTTGCGATACCAGGTAAGCGAGCGCTCGGCTCGCGGGGCATGATTGTGAACGGAATAATTCCAGGTGAAAAGGTCACCATGGGCCATCACCACGCGCGGAACGTCGACTGGCAAGTTTCCATAGCAAAACTGGTTGAGATGCAAAACATCGGGCCGGAGCTCGCGAATCAGCGCCATCAGGAACGCGGACGATTCGGGCAGGTCCTCTTCCGCATCCTGCATCCACTCGAGATGAAACGCGGTAGGCCGGTAGTCGAGGCCGTGCAGATGGTCCATCCAAGAGGTCTGGTCAGGCAGGGGAATTTCGCCAAAGCTGACCAGCGTGACCCGTACGCCGCGCGTGACCAGTCCGGTCACAAACTCGCGGGTATAGGTCCATGACCCCGAGAGCGAGTCGGCGGTGACGAGAACGTGCACAGAACCTCCGGGGGACGAGTGCGGAATACCGCGAACGGCGTGGGATTCCGCCCGTCGGGCGCATCCATTTTAGTGGGAATCACGGGTGACGGGAAGGGGTTTCATCCGTGACTGTGCAAGATTATTCAGCAGTACTGACGGACGCCCGATTTCCGGCAGTTCGGAGTTCCCCGCGAAGGTGCCCCCGCCTGGGCGGGCCAGGCACCGTCCCCACACCTCTTAGAACAAGAATTTCAGGGCGAACTGGATCAAACGCGGCGCCTGGGCTTCGAGGATCTGGTTAAAAGTTGGGGAGCTGATGTCACTGTCGGGCAGCCGGAAATTCGGGTGGTTCAGAAAATTGAAGAACTCAACTCGGAACTGAAACTCCTTGCCTTCGGTGACTTGAATGTCTTTGAACGCTGAGAAATCCCAATCGGCATAGCCCGGGCCTTGTGCGATGTTGCGGCCGGCGGTGCCGAATTGTTGCACAGGTGAGTTGGGATCTTGGATGATCTGCTGGAAAGCGCTGCGGTTTAACCAAGCGGCAGGCGTACGCGGGCCGGAGTTGGGACTCTGTCCGGGAACCACGTTCGGCCGGTTCGAGAAGAATCCGGTGATTTCCGGCGCGGAGCCCTGCACCGAAAAGTCGGTGGAATCGAAGACCGTAAAGGGCGTTCCACTCATCAAGGTCACGATCCCGTTAACCTGCCAGTTGCCGAGTGCGTGTTGATACCAGCCGTGCGGTTGTCGCCAGAAAGGCAGACTCCATTGGTAGCTCAGCACAAACCGATGACGCGAATCGAACAGGGAACGCCCGCGCTCGGCGGCGAGATCAAAGGGATCTTGCGCGAGGTCGTTCTCGCCGGCCACGGGCTTCGCGGCCGAACCGGTCATGTTGAAGGAAGAAGCGTCATCAATGGTTTTCGAATACGTATACGACGCAAGGAATGACAGACCGTGGCTGAAGCGCTTGGTCAGGCTCCCCTCGAGGGCGTTATAGGAAGAGTTGGCGATACCCTCGATCAGGCCTGTGGATGAGTACGTGCATGGCGGAGAGTTTGCAGCGAGGGTGCATCCGGAGTGAATGCGTCGATAGTCCGCGTTGCTGGAAGTGGAGATGGGGTTTCCGCTGGAGTCGAACCCGGGAATGTAGATTGCCGGATTGGCCTCTACAAAACGCGGGAGCTTCGTTCCCTTGGTTCCGACGTAGCCTATCTCGAGCAGAAGATCTGAGCCGAGGGATCGTTGCAAGTCGAGGTCCCAATCCTGTGAGTAAGGCAGGGGTAAGGTCGGAGCCAGCGTCAGGTTGGTCAGAGGCGTTGCAAATGTTCCGTTCGGCGGCGGGTTGCCGTTGTAGGGATCGGGAAAGTTAAGAAACGTGCTGGCAGTGAGGCTGATCTGCTGGGTCTGCAAATACGGAGGGGCGCTGATCGGCGCTTGCAGGGGTCCGCCCTGGCCCGTATAGTACGGCTCATAGAAGATTCCATAGGCGGAGGTGACCAGCCACTTCGACTCTCCGGTGGGATCCCACGCGAATCCAAACCGCGGCGCGAATCCTTTTTTGAAGGTCGGAATCAAGCCCGCGGGCACGCCAGCGTCTCCGGGATAAAGCAGCCCCGGCGGCGCATTCGGCATGACCGTCGACTGCCGGCCCGGAATCCAAAGCGTCTGCCGGTTGTGGATCTCGGTGTACGGGAACGGAAGTTCATAGCGCAAACCGACATTCAGAGTCAGACGGGGCGTCGCTTTATAAGTATCCTGCGCGTAGCCGTTCAGGGAGTTGCCCCGAATGCCGCGTGAGAAATCTCCCCGGCCTTGCAAAAAGAAAACGGGCTGGCCGAACAGGAAGCTGGCAAACGCATCTGGGGCGACGGGAAAACCTGCGAACACAAAGAAGCCGTTCGTCGCGATGCCCTGCAGCACGTTGATCTGCAGGTGCTGGTAACCGCCTCCGAACTTGAATTCATGCCGCCCGTGCACCCAACTCATCGATCCGGAATAGTCAAAAGCGTTTTCGTAGGTATCGCGCGGCCCGGTAATCGGATCGCCGATGATGGTGTAGCCACTCACCTGGATGAACGGAGGGCCAATGGCTGCGTCCAAGCTCGGTTGGTAATTAAATCCAAGGCTGGCTGGGGTGGTGTGATTTTCGCTTTCACCGTAAAGGAATTTATTGCGCAAGTACGAAAAACGGGCGACTCCGATCATTGTCGGAGAAAACGTATGTGTCTCCTGCGCAACGAAATTCTGCGCCCGTTGGTCTTGGCCGACCGGAAAACCCGGCACGCTTGCCCCTGACGTGGCGATTGGGTGCAGTTCCGTGCCATCACTGTAGGCATACCGGAAGTTCAGTACGTCGGAGTCTCCAAGGTACTGATCGAGCCGCAACCCGAACTGATTGGTGTCTTGATGCACTACCTCGGTTGCGGTGTAGACGTTCGTCCCATTGTTCGGCTCCGGGAAATAGTTCAGGAGATTCTTGGTGAGAGTACTGACCGAAGACATGTCGAACTGGTTATTGATGTAGGGCTGGTTCAGAAACACATTGAAGAGCTGGTGGTTGGGATTGTTGCAGAAGCCAGCGGTGAAGCCTTCCGGGCAGATCTCGGCAAAGTTTCCCTGCAACTCGGCCTTCGAGGGCACGGTGGAGGAATCCGTTTCTCCCTGCCGGTTGCGAAATCCTTCGAAATATCCGAAGAAGAAGCTTCTGTCTTTGCGAATGGGACCGCCGAAGGTCGCCCCAAATTGATTTTGCTTGAGCGGTTCCGTCGTGGTGCCGAAGTAGTTGGTAGCGTCAAAAACATCGTTGCGGAGGAATTCCCAAAGAGCTCCGTGGTAGCTGTTGGTGCCCGAGCGGGTGATGATATTTGTGGTTGAGCCCAGCGTATTGCCGAACTCAGCGGTCGCATTGTGGGTGAGAATTTTGAATTCGGTGATGGCGTCTATGGGTGGTTTGAGAACGAAGCCTCCGTCCACGCCGTTGAAGTTATTCGCGCCATCAATCAGGAAGTTGTTCGACTCGGGCCGCTGGCCGTTGACCGCGTAGGGTTGGCCATCGCGCAAAGAGCCGCCCGCTTCCGCCAGGCCAGGCGTGAGAGGAACGACACCCGGCTGAAGCAAACCCAGTTGAGCAAAGTTGCGACCATTCAGAGGCAAGTCGAGCACTTCGCGCTCTGACACCGTCTTGCCTAGACTCGTTACTGTACTCTGAATGAGTTGAGCATCAGCCTGCACGTCGACGTGCTGGGTCTCAGCGCCGACCGCCAGACGAACAGGGACGGTCGCCGTCTCGTTTACGTCCAGAACAATTCCCTGCTGAATATAGGTCTGGAAGCCTTTGCCTTCGACCTGGAGGCGGTAGTGGCCAACAGGCAATTCGAGCAATACGTACCCACCGGTACGGTCTGTGGTTGACGTACGGGTCAGGCCCGTCTCGGTTTGAGTGGCGCTGACCGACGCGCCTTGCACCGTTGCCCCGGTCGGATCGACCACAGTTCCGCGAATGCTTCCGGAGATCTGTTGTGCGGCAGCGCTTAGGGCTAGAAATGTTGAAAGGACCGAACAGACCAGGTTTCTGAACATAGTCATCGGCATTGAGTCTTCCGTTTGTGAAATCTTGTTCGCTCTGCGGGGCAGGGAAATTCCACGTCGCGCACGTACATCAATGCGCGAACTATCGCGTGCATTTAGATTGATCCGGGACCCCAGTCCACAGAACGATGAGCAGCGAAACGTTAACGGAGCGGGAAGACGCGCACAATAGCGCAAAAATACTACACAGCGGAACAAACTGCGGAGGCAATCGCCAAGTCGCGAACTGTTACGGGTGATGACGCTGACAATCGTCAGTACTGCGTAAGGGTCAGTTCACTTCCAGACGCAGGCGCAGTTCCCGCGCGAGAGTATCGATGGTGCGGATCTTTTCTGCGGCGGGATGCGGGACATCAGGCACCGACATTGCTAGTTCACAAGAAAGAAGCATGGCGGTGAGAGTCTCACGCATTTCGCTGTGCATCTGTTCCGCGACTGCGCGGCGGGCCGCGCCTTCCTCACGCTTGCGGCGATGCAAAGCCGAGCGCACTTCTCGCAGTAGACGGTCCATTCCCGTGACACCAAAATTGACGTAGACGGGAAACGCCGTGCCCAGATGTTCCATCATCTGATCACTTTCCTCAGGTTCGGTTTCGAGCAGAAACTGGTCGATGACCGCGGCCGAATAGGATTGTTCGCGCAGGCGAGTAGCACCCTCCTGCAGGCTCTGGGCCCAGTGCGTTTCCTGGCCGGTGGCGGCATACAAGGAGTCGGCGCACCCGGAACCGCTAGCTGAAGACGTAATGAGTAGAATCATGCCCCTTCCATTTGCACGTCTGCCGCCACACTGCTTCGCACTGAAAATACAAAGCTTAGCAATGTCGGCGACAGCGTGGCTTCCCTTTGTGGCACGGCTGTCCCGCGAGCCAGTTCAAAATCGGGCATCAGGATTGAAATTCGTGGGCAGCGTAGTCCTTCAGCTTACGGTACAAGGTTGTTTTCCCGATGCCCAACAACCGGGCGGCCTGCAGTTTGTCGCCGTTGAGTTCGGTGATGGCGCTTAGGATCGTCTTCCGCTCAAGTTCCGCCATGGGAATGATCTTCCCGTGCCCGTTCCCGTTGCCGTTCTCGTTCGACGACTCGGGAAGCGGGATGTGGGCAACTTCGCGGGGCAGATCGGTAATGTGAATCAGTGGGCCGCTGGTAAAGGCGTATACGCGTTCGAGACAATTTTCCAGCTCGCGAACGTTCCCCGGCCAGTCGTAGGCGAGCATCGCTTTCAACGCGTCGTCACTGAGGATCTTTTCCTGTCCGGAAGTGCGGGTCATGCGGTCAAGGAAATGGCCGATGAGCAGGGGGATGTCTTGCCGCCGTTCCCGCAGTGAGGGAATGCGCAAGCTGAGGACGTTGAGACGGAAATAGAGGTCGCGGCGAAACTCGCCCTGCATCACGGCTTGTTCGAGATCGCGGTTGGTAGCAGCAAGGATGCGGACATTAATCGGCACGCGGCGCGTGCTGCCCACGGGGCGAATTTCCTTCTCCTGAATTGCCCGCAGCATTTTGGCCTGCAGGTCGACGGGAAGCTCTCCTACTTCGTCGAGAAAGATGGTTCCCCCTTCGGCCATCGCCATGAGTCCGTCCTTGGCCTGGTTCGCGCCGGTGAACGCGCCTTTTACGTAGCCGAACAGTTCGCTCTCAATCAGAGTGGGCACGAGCGATCCACAGTCGACCGGGATGAACGGCTTATCGCGGAATGGACCAGAGTAGTGGATGGAGCGCGCAACCATCTCTTTACCAGTGCCACTTTCACCCAGGATCAAGACTGGGTGCACGCTGTTGGCTGCCTTGGCAATGATGCGATAGAGCTTCTCCATTTCGGGAGCGCGGCCGACGATGCCTCCGAATCCTTGTTTCGATTTTACTTTCTCGCGCAGCAGGCGGTTCTCTGACTTCAGTTTTAAGTGGCTTGCCACCCGCTCCAGCAGCAGCTTTAGCTCATCGACGCTGAAGGGCTTGGTCACATAGTCATAGGCGCCATTTTTCATGGCCTGCACGGCCGACTGTACGGTCCCGTAGCCGGTGACCACGATGACGACAGCTTCAGGGCGGCGCTCTTTGATGCGGCGCAGGGCGTCGAGGCCGCCCACGCCTGGCAGGCGCAGATCGAGCAGGATGGCATCGAACGCCTGCGAGTCAAGACACCGGTACGCGTGCTCAGCGGAGTCCGCGACATACGCTGAGTACCCCAGCGATTGCGCCACTTCGCGGCAGGCATCCCTGATGGATCGCTCATCGTCCACAATCAGAAGGTTCAGAAAATTGGCGGGTTGGATTTGCGGTGTGGCAGTCATCGGACTCATAGCAACAGACGTCATGGCGTTCATTCCTCTTCTTATGCTTTAGGCATGAGTACTCCCCGGATCGTCTCGGGATGAAAATCGTGGGACTTGTCGGTACCGACAAATGCCTGCGGGACCAGTGGCAGAAGCACACTGACGCGGGTACCGCTGGCTGGCGCGCTGGCCACATGGATGAGGCCGCCGTTGCTGCTTACAATATCGTGCACCGTGGCCAGGCCCAGGCCTGTGCCCTTTCCAGCTTTCGTCGTGAAAAAAGCCTCGAACAGATGGGCGCGGGTGGAGGCATCCATGCCACTTCCGTCGTCGGCCACAACGAAGAGGGCACAGGGCAGGGAGGCCGGGTCAGTGGAGGCAGGACTGCTCTCTGCAAGCACATGGATGTTGCAATTGCGAGTCTCGACCGTGATCACGCCGCCGGCGGGCACCGCGTCGCGCGCGTTGAGGACCAGATTGAGCAGAATCTGCTGGCATTGCGTCGGGTCCATTCTGATGAGCCCCAAGTTGGGATCGAGTTGAAACTTGAGCTCGATGTTTTCCCCAATCAAGGGGACCAGGAGGTTCCGCATGCTTTCGGCAATCTCGTTGAGCGAGAGCAGGTGTGGCTCGGCATTCGTTGGTCGAGATACTGCGAGTAATTGCCGGACAAGGCCAGTGGCCTGCATTCCGGCGTTACGGATTTCTTCGGCATACTTGCGCACACGATGGCATGGCTCCAGGTGAGCGATGAGCAAGTCGCAATACAACAGGATTCCAGTCAGAAGATTGTTGAAATCATGCGCAACGCCACCGGCCAGACGACCTACGGATTCCAGCCTCTGGGCTTGCCGCAAACGCTGTTCGGCCTCGAAGTCCCGAGGAAATTCTTCGGTTAGCGCGAGCGCGTAGTCGGGATCGCCATTTCTGCCAGGAACTCTCCACGCGGTCCAGCGCAACGGGCCGCCTTTTTCTCCAGCTGTCTTGGAATCGATTTGAAAACTATCGCGTCGTCCCTCGAACAATTCGGAGAAGAGTCTTTTGCACTCATCGCGAGCTTGTTGCGGAATGAGATCTGAGAAGCAAAGAGTTTCAGGAATGGTTGCAGCGGTGCCGAGCATCCGTTCCAGAGCTGGGTTGAGCGCAGCGATGCTGCCGTCGCGCCGGCATTGTGCAAGACCGACAGGTGCTTTTTCAAAAAGAGTCTGCAGTTCCGTTTTCGGATCTTGCGACGTCCACGAGACTTCAGCAGCGGCGCTCATATGCCTACTTTGCTCGGGCGAATTCCCGAAAGGAATGCCAAATCCCGTCTCATCCGACCTTAGTTTTCCCGAAATGGGAATTTGGCTTTGCGTTGATCTCGGGCTCATCCCATTTCGAGCCCACTATAGAGAATTGGGATTGTGCAGCAGAAGGGCAGATGTCACTAAAACAGGAAATCTTTCTGTGGAAAACTCGGGCGGATGAGGATTTCGGCCCTAACGACCAGATGGTGGCCGCTGGCTAGCGACAACAAACACGGGTTCGGTCAGGCGGAAAGTAAGCCGACGTCCCTTTTCTATCCGGATTACGCTCGGGGAATCTTCAGTGGGCGGTTCTTTCGCGTGCGAAGCCTGCGCTGCTCCGGGAACACCTCGCACAAAAAGGCTGGAGGTCTGAATTGGGAGGTTCACGCCGCCTAGTTGCATCGAATTCAGGGCCAAGCGTACATAACCATGGTCGCGCCTGACATTGGATGCTTGTGCCGACTCCACATGGCCTGCAACCGGGGCACCTCGCGGGAGCAACGTGTTTCCTCCAATTTCAACCGGTTCGTCGACGGTGGCGTCAAAGCTCGCATTGGCTTCGGGATTTTCGGCGTAGATCGGAGCCTTGAGTCGAACCATGATCAGCGTTCCAGCGGGCAGGCTTTGAGACTCATGGAACGGAAGGTTCGGGGGGACAGCGTTTTGGCCATTCGGTTGAGAGGCGGCGGAATCATTCGCCCCGGAAAGTGCGGTCCCCTCCTCATGAAACGGTACCGGATGCTGGTCCGCGTGGTCAGTGCTGTCGTCACTTTGCAACCCGGCCGGACGAGCACACCCAGCCGAGCAGAGCAGGACAAGAAGCAGCGGCCAAATCGTCAATCGCCAACTCGTCAGACCTTGGGGCCTGCGGTATTGGTTCATCAGTCTCATCCTCGCGCGCGCTTCCTCGACAAGGAAGTGGCAACCCGAATACCAGAGACAATCTCATTAAATCAAGAACTTGGCGATGGCACATTCGGGTAGTGCGTGTAGATTCTGCCACCCGGGGAGTTTATTCCTCTGTTTTCCTCTTTTTCGTCAAAACGAGGCGAGCGCTCTTTGGAAAAAAAAACGGAGGGCAGATGACCTGCCCTCCGCATCAGTTGTCGCCAAGACTCTTGTTACTGTTTCGGCGCTGGTTTCTTGGCTGCCGGCTTTTTGGCACCTTCACGGCCGCCGATCAGCGTCAAAGCATCGGTTGAGTTGAACGGGAACACCTTAGCCGAAGACTGGCCAGTTGTGCTCAAAGTGACGTCAACACGGCGATTGCTCGCCATGCGGACGACATTCATGTTCTTGAGAATCCGGGCCCGCTCTTCTGAGCTCAGATCCGGATTAGCGTTCACTGCCTCCGTGACTTGTTCGGTGGTCAGGTTTTCGTCCTCGCCAAACGCCTTGACTTGGATGCTCGCCTCTGGAACGCCCTGTTGAACCAGGAAGTTCTTGACGCCATCGACACGACGCCGGGAGAGCGCCATATTGTATTCCGCAGTGCCGCGGTGATCTGCGTGGCCACCGAGAATCAACTGGGCGTCCGGTTTGGTTTCGAGATACTTCTTGAAGTCGGTCGCGAGCGCGATCAACGTTTGCTGTTGACTCGGCAGCAGACCGCCTGTCTTGTCATTCGGACGAGGCTGGTTGACGATGAAGTAGACGCTGTGCAGCGCGAGCCTCATTTCCAGTTTCTTGTCGACTGGCGGAGCCTCGATCGTGACTTGCGTCGACCCTTGAGCGGTCAAACCGCGCGAGTCGGTACAGGTCGCGTTGACCGTCACCGGTCCCGGAGGAACTCCGGTAGTGCTCAGAGTGGCCGAAGTGCCAGAACCGGAAATGCTACCGGCTGTGGAAGTCCAGTTGGCAACGGAAACAGGAACACCGTCGGGACTGGTGCAATTGGCGGATAGATTCACCGTTCCGCCCGTTACGAGATCCGATGGACTAGCCGACAGCGACACGGTCGGAGGATTCTTCGGCGGCAGCGGCTTGATGGTGTAGTTCGCCGTGCAACTCGCTTCATTATTTTTCTTCGCCTTCGGGTCGGTTACGTGTGCGGTGACTCCGTAGCTTCCCGGAGTGGCGTTGGTGGTATCAATGGACGCAGTGGTGTCTTTGCCCGTTAACTGGCCGCCACCGTTCCCGCTCCAGCTATAAGTCACAGTATGTTTGGGATTGAAGTTGCTGGGAGTAACGGTTGCGGTGAGGGGCTCGCCAACCAGCACTTCCGACGGCTGTATCGAGCACACAGCAGTCGGAGCGACCGGTTCCGCGCCACCAAAGGTAAACACGATGCCGGTCCGCAGCCTTACGCCCTGGAACTGCGGGCGTCGCAGCGACGGGAACTGGGGATCAACGTAAGCAGCGTAGTTGTGTGGGGACCATACATAATCCACTTGAAACAGGCGCCAGCTGATGCTCTTATTGATCGTCAGATCCATTCCACCACCAAGAACGAGGCCAATGCCATTCGAACCCTTCTGCAGACCGCTGACGGGCAACCAATTGTCGCCGACGAGGGCATGGATGAAGAAATCCTCGGATTCGCCGCGAAACATGAAGCGCGGGCCGACGGAGAAGGTTGACTCGGCATTTCCGTGGCCCCAGTTGTGTCCGAAGTCGAATTCCCCTGCCCAATGCGGATCGAAGTTGTAGGCTAGCGCTGCGCCGAAACCCGCTGGCATGTCAGGGACCGTATAAACCCCAGGGCTATTGGGATTGCCGTAGGACGCGGGAACATTGGCGCCCGGATGGATCCACTGATATCCGAGAAAAACGTCCCACTGCGGGTTGGTGTCGCTCTGCGCAAACGCGGAAGAAGAAATCAACAGGGTTGCAATCACTGCGGCTAGACCGACGAGAAGTGCTCGACCTACGCCTCGGGTGCTTTTCAATACCATGGAATCCTCCAGAATGTGCTGGTTCCCGGGTGCCTTTACAGCAAGACATCTACGGGGAAAAAGATATAGCAATTCGGTATACAACGAGGCCCTTACCCTGGGAACTGTAAATTCTACCGTACCCCTGTCTAAACCGAAAGCGTAGACTAAGGAATATTGCCAGACTAGGCAACCATTCCGAGCGGACGTTGTCTCAAAATGAAATTTGCGAAGGGCCAGCGAAATATGGACGTCCGACCTTGCCGGGCGCGAAGGGGCCGCGTATCTTGGAATTCGATCGAACGGGAGTCGATAAGGATTTGGCCGCCAACGTGACCTATCTAGCTTACAGCCCAAGAGCGACCCGATGAGCCACGAAAAAGTGTTGATTGTTGAAGACGAGGAGAACGAACGCTCGGGCCTGGCCGAACTGGTTTCGTCCTGGGACTATCGCGTGGAGACCGCTCGCGATGGCATAGAGGGATTGGACAAGACAACGCAATGGTCCCCATCGATCGTCATTACCGATCTCAAAATGCCGCGGATGGGGGGCCTGGAATTGCTGGGTCGTCTCGCCGAACAGGCTTCCACGATAGCTGTGATTTTGGTCACAGCCCAGGGAACGATCGACAGCGCCGTGCAGGCGATGCGCATGGGCGCTTATGACTACATTACTAAACCCATTGATACCAACCGTCTCCGGACGATGCTGGCGAATGCATCCGCTCTGCTGGGCACGCGCGCCGAGCTCGAGGCTACCCGGCGTAGGTTGAGGGATGTGGGATCGCTGGGACGTCTCAACGGAGCGTCCCGCAGGATGCAGGAGATCTTCCGGCTGATCGAGATGGTTGCACCCAGCACTGCGTCGGTGCTGATCACGGGAGCTAGCGGGACAGGAAAAGAACTGGTAGCGCGGACCATTCACGAACTCAGTCCGCGGAAGGATCGGCCCTTTGTGGCGATCAACTGCGCCGCGATTCCCGAAACTTTGATGGAAAGCGAAATCTTCGGCCACGAAAAAGGATCGTTCACTGGCGCGATGGAGCGCCGCACTGGCTGTTTTGAACTGGCGGAAGGAGGCACGCTCCTGCTGGATGAAATCGGCGAAATGCCGATCGGAACCCAAGCCAAGCTGCTGCGCGTTCTCGAAGACCGGAAGCTGCGCCGCCTCGGCAGCAAGGTTGAGACCTCGGTGGATGTCCGCGTTCTCGCGGCTACCAATAAAATTCCCGATGAAGCCGTGTCTCGCGGCGAGTTGCGCAGCGATCTCTATTATCGTCTCAACGTATTCAACATTCACATGCCTCCTCTGCGCGAGCATAAAGAAGATATTCCCAGCCTGGTGCAATTGTTGCTGGCAGAGATGAGCGGAAAACACGGACGCAGAGTGGCGGCAGTGAGCGAGGCCGTGCTCAACCTGTTCAACAATTACTCGTGGCCTGGGAATGTCCGGGAATTGCGCAACACCATCGAACGGGCAGTGATCGTCTGCGATGCGGGCGCAGTCGAGACCAAGCATTTACCCCCGGGGTTCGGGCAAGCCCCACTGCGCACGGCGGCCAACGATCCGGATGCCGTCCGATTGGGTGTGGGCACAACCGTGGAAGAAGCCGAGAAGATGCTGATCCTGAAAACTCTCGAAGCCACCAGCAACAACAAGACGCGAGCTGCGGAGATTCTTGGAATCAGCCTGAAGACCCTGCACAACAAATTGAAAGAATACGGTAGCGCTGGTGCGGAGGCCGTCCCCGGCAAGGAGGAAGTTCCGAGTAGCTAAGTTATTCTCGCACCGATGGTTGTGCGAGCCGCTCCGTTTCCTTTCATGCTGCGACGAAAAACCATCATCGTGCTCGTCATCACTCTCATGGTGACGGCCATGGTTTCTGCATTTTCCTACCTGTACATCTCCCAGATCCTTCGCTTGCGCATTACCAATGCGAATGAGACGGCAACCAGTCTTACGCATCAGTTGGCATATGCCGCGAACAATGCAGTACCCGACTTCAGCAGCACGTCCATCGATACCAACAACCCGGTCGCGGTGCGCCGCGCCCTAGCCGACTACGTGCAAACTGATGTTGCCTTGAACAATCTGCTCCAGTCCTATCCTGGAGATTGGAGATTTATTCAAGACGCGAGCATCGTCGACGTGAATGGCAGGGCCTTGCTGCACACGAATGCCAGCCTGGTGGGCAAGGTCGTACCACCACGTCCGGATTTTCAGAAGGTGATCGGCGCGCGGTTTCGCGAACAGATCCGGCTGGTCTTCAGCCCGGCGGCCGTGTATGACGTGACCTATCCGCTCGAATTGAATGGGGAACCCTTCGGCACAATTCGTATCGGCGTGCAAACAGTGTTCTTGAAAAGCGAGGTGCAAGGACGACTGATGAGGTCGCTCTATATCTCAATCGCCCTGATCTTCGCCTCTCTATTCTTAGCTGCGGGAATTTCCAACCTCGCGCTGGGTCCGTTGAAAAAGATCAGCCTCAACCTCGACAGTGTCAGCGCCGGAGATGCCGAGGCACTTTACGGCGACGAGTCGAGGCACGATGAGTACGGTTTGGTCTCGTTGAAGATCGCCAATCTTGGCCGCCAGATCCGGGACAGCCGCGAGATCTTCTCCGCTCTCAAAGACAACGTCGATCAGCTCATGTCGAAGTTGCAGGACGGCCTGATGCTGTTCGCGCGAGACTCGCGCGTGGTGCTGGTGAGCGCTCCCGTAGAAGGTTTTCTCGGCCGTCCGCGCGCAGAACTGTTGGGACACACTGTTCAGGAGGTCTTCGACCGCGATTCCCTTCTGGGCGTTGCCCTACTCGATGCTTTTGATCGCCGTCGTCCGCTCTCGCAGCGGGAGTTTGCAGCGGCCGGAGGAAAGCACGTCCAGGTTTCGCTGGATTTCGTTCAAGAGAAGAATTCACAGATTGGGGCTCTTCTGATCATGCGTGATCCGGAATCGGTGCGCCGCATAGGAGACGAGATTGAGATGTCGCGCCGCCTCTCCGCCAGCGGTCGTCTCACCCGAGGCGTCGCGCACGAAGTGAAAAATCCCATTAACGCCATCGTGCTCCACTTGCAGCTCCTGAGGAACAAACTGGCGGAGCAGGAACCCGACACACGGCGCCACTTGGACATCATCGACAGCGAGATCCGCCGGCTGGATCGGGTTGTGCAGACACTGGTGGATTTCACCCGGCCGCGCGATCTGCATCTGGAAGATGTCGACCTCCGCCGCCTGATGGAAGAGTTAGCTCAACTCGCAGCGCCCGACGCCGAGCAACACGGGGTCACCATCGAGCGCGATATGCCCGAGCAACGACTACCGATCAAAGTCGACGTCGACTTGATGAAGCAGGCGATTCTCAATGTCGTCCTCAATGGCGTGCAGGCGATGCCCAACGGAGGACTGCTCACGATCTCGGCGCGGCGAGAGAATAACCTGGTTGTGGCGGAGGTCCGAGACCAGGGAGGCGGCATTCCACAAGACCTCCACGACAAGATTTTCGAGCTGTACTTCACGACTAAGAAAGACGGCAGCGGTATCGGCCTGGCGCAGACCTATCAAGTTCTGCAATGGCACTACGGATCGGTGGACTTTGAATGCATCGAAGGAATGGGGACGACGTTCCGGTTTCACATACCTGTTACCGGAGCCGGTACGGAGATTGGTGCTGAATACGCCACGGACGCTACGGCGGCTCAACGCACCGATTGATCGATTACAACGCGAGCAAAAGAAATCAAGATCTCCTCCTTTGCGTCGTGCGCAAAGCGGTAGAATCAATAGCCTTGAGGGTTGATCACCTCCTCTGAATATGTCTCTGGCCGCAATTTTGCTTGTCAGTGTTTGTTGGGCTTCTTCGGCTCCTTCGGCCATTGGAGCGTGGCATCCGAGCGCCCGACAGGTGACATCCACAACCGATGGGACTGCGGCAGCGCAGAATCAGGAAACGGCGCCTCCCGCGCAAAATCCACCGCCTCCATCGCAGTCACAAGCCCCTGCAAAGACCTCACAAACTTCTGCCAAACCGCATGAGGCCGCCGTTCCTAAGAAGGCAGCCCGCAAAAAGAAAACCTCCTCTTCCGATTGCAATAGTGCTTCGACGGCTACTGGACAGGCCGCTTCCGCGCCCACGAGTCCGAACACGAAAGTAGGCGACTCGAATACAGGGTCATCAAATTCTGGGACGAATTGTCCGCCTTCAAAGGTAATTGTGCGGCAGGGAGGAGCATCAGAACCGAGTATTCAGTTGGCCGGTGGTCCAGCAGGCAGCGGAGCGTCGAACCAGCGCGACACCGCCAACCGGATGCTCGAGGCGACGGATACGAATCTCAAGCAGATCGCGGGACGAGAACTTAGTTCGACCGATAAAGAAACGATGAATCAGATCCGCCAATTCATGACGCAATCGAAGCAGGCAATCGAGGACGGCGATCTCGAACGTGCTCGCACGCTGGCATGGAAGGCACAAACGCTGAGTGAAGATCTGGTCAAGCCGGCCAAATGAGATAATCCACCACAGAAAACGCGGAATTACAGAATGCTCTGTGGCCTCCGAGGTGATTGCTCGCTCGCTGTATCAAGAAAAGAGACGGTCGCGAATCTATTTCCCTTTGGCGCGCGCGCTGTTCACCTTGGTTAACAAGTCCTGAGACATGGCCTGCAATGGCCCAGGGATTTTTACTGCCTCGGTCAAGACTTCACGCGCCTCCGTCAGCTTGTTCAGTTTTCCGTATGCGAAGCCCAAGCCGTACAGGGCCCGTGCATACTGCTGATCGTCCTGTCCCTTGAGCAGAGTGGCGGCAATTTTCAGTTCCGTGATGGCAGGGCCCGTCTTTTCCTGCTTCAGGTAAGCCCACCCGATCGTGTTGTGAGCAACCCCAGCAGAAACTTTGCGTGATTTGTCGGCATCCGGGGCGTCCGGTTTTGCGACTTCGATAACTTTCTGCGAATACGAAATGGCCTTGGCGACACTACCCGGCTTGGCGTCGTCTCCGTAGTAATTGGCCAGCAGCAGCAGTGCAGCTAGCGAGTTCGGATTGGAAGCGAGAATCTTTTCCCCGAATGCAACCAGACGCGCCTGATCGTTCAGTTGTCCAGGCCCTAGCGTGTACATGGCATAGTTCGACACCTGATCCTGAAACTTCGTATCCGGGAAAGCCGCAGTGAATTTCTCGATTTCAGCCATGCGGGCCTTGGGGTCGGTTTCGCTGGTGATGGCGTTGAAACCGGAGGTCTCCAGAAAATCGCAGTTGTTCTGCACGGCCGTCTTATCTTCGTTCATCTTGCGCGCAAAATCTTCATCGCTCATGCCCTCCGGCTTGGGCTCCTTGGCAATTGACTGACAAACTTCCCCGCCTCGGGCGGCATAATCCATGAGTTTGGAATTCTCTTTGGCCTGCTGCGCGATGCTCGCCAGCGACACAAGAATATCGAGGTTATGCGGAGAGCTTGCCAGCGCCTTGTCTCCGTATTCAAGCGCCTTCGGCAAATCGCCCGTGGCCTGAAAGGCCTGCGAGATCTGCCAATTCCCATACGCTGCGGCGGCAGGATTCGCCGAGAACTTCTGGACGAACTCTTGATACATGGCAAGTTTTTTTTGCGGGTCTTGCTCGTTCGAGATCGCTTGCAGCGCGTGATCTTCATCCGTGCCCGCGGCAATCACAATGCGATCAACCTGGGCGCTTAAGTAAGGGAGAGAAGCCGCGAGGAAAAAGAAAGCTACCAGGAGCATCGAACCGCTGCAGCGTCTCATAGCCCGCCTCCGATAAACGCGAGAATTAGGACGGCAACCTGCAACTTCAAACAGCAGGCGAATCCTAGCGCCGAACGGGGCGGCACGCAAGAGTGTAGATCACGGAGGGCAAGAAACCACCTACCTTTGAGGCACTGAGACACTGCTCTTCGCTTTTCTCCGTGACTCGATGCCTTTGTGGTGAATTCCGGCGGTCTCCGACATCGGCTAAAGTAGAAAGATGCGTGCCATCCTCGGCCAGCGTCCGTTACGCTTCGTCTTTGCGGCCAACGTGATTTCCATGTTGGGCAGCGGGATGAACTCGGCCGCCGTCGCCTGGTACATCCTGCAGGCCACGCACTCCGAAATGGCGTTGGGGACATTTGCCGTGTTGCAAACGGTCCCGGCGATGCTCATGCTTCCCTTCACCGGCGTCATTATTGACCGTGAGGACCGCCGAAGGTTGGTTATGTGGCTCGACGCCGTTCGCGGCGTCGTCATTGCAATTGTCGCCGTTCTGGCGTTCCGCCACCACGTGCAGATCTGGCAACTCTACCTGATGAATACGCTGGTCGCGGCCGGCTTCTGGATGTTCTGGCCCACGATCACGGCGCTGATTCAGGAACTCACGCCCGAAGGCCAGTTCGTGGAATCCAACACGTTCCTTCTGGCGGGCGTGCAGGGAGGATGGCTTATCGCGGGCGCGATCGTGGGCTTTATGTACGACCACATCGGCCTCGGCGGTGTGCTGCTGATCGACGTTTCGACGTATGTGGTGTCGTTTCTCTGCTACTTCGCGGTGCGTAAGGGACGTCATGTCGTGCTAAGTCCGCAGGAACTGAAGGCCGACATTCTGGCTGCGGAAAGCCAGTTGGAGCGATTCTGGCGCGAGATGCGCGAGGGCCTACACTTTCTGCGCGATCATCGGCCCGTGGTCATGCTCGGCATCAGTTGGGCACTGTTTCTGGGGGCTATGATCACCGGAGTCGTGGTCACGCCTTCCCTGAGCGATCGCGTCTTTCACGCCGGGGCCAAGGGCTACGGCTGGCTCAATGCGGGATGGGGCACTGGAGCCTTCATCAGCGCTTTGTACGCGCCGCAGGCCATCGCATGGCTGGGCGGTCGTCGCGCCCTTGCATTCTCCATGGCATTGCTGTCGGTCTGCGTGGTCTGCGCTCCGATTTTGCCGCTTCTCGTGCTGGCCATCGCGATCTATTTCATCATGGGTTCGGCGCGTGGCGTTGGCGGGGTGGCCATGAATACCAGTTTGATGGAGATGGTGCCTAAACACCTGATGGGCCGGGTGCAGAACGCATTCTATTTTGCCGGAACATTTCTGCAGCTTGTGCTGGCCCTGTCGGTGGGCGCAGTCGCGCACAAGGTCAGCCTTGTGGCGGCGTTTGCGATTCTTGCCGTCGTGTACGGAATGTCGTTCGTAACCGCGAGCTGGCCGGTGGGAACCATGGCAGCGGTCGAAGAAGCGAACGCGGTCAAATGAACTGTTCACCACGGAGACACCGAGACACGAAGAACCAAAGGGTCTTGTTTTGATGTGCGGCGGTTCGTGTTTTTTCTCTGTGCCTCAGTGCCTCCGTGGTAAATCGCACTTCCGGCTGTTATTCTTTCCCATTCCAAGGAGCACTCATGTTTTCAGAGTTGCAGGGCCGAAATGCTGTCGTTTTCGGAGTCGCCAACAAGCGCTCCATCGCGTGGTCCATCGCCACGGGACTGCACGCCGCCGGCATGAAGCTGGCTATCACCTATCAGAACGAACGCTTGGAGGAGGAGGCGAAGGATCTGATTTTGTCACTGCCCGGTGCCGAAGCGTACATGTGCGACGTCTCCAAGGATGAGGAAATCGATCGCCTCTTCGCTACGCTGAAAGAGCGCCAGGGAAAACTGCACACGCTCGTACATTCGGTCGCCTACGCCCCGGCCGACGAACTGAAGGGCGACTTCGTCAATACGACGCGCGAAGGCTTCCGAGTGGCGATGAACGTGAGCGTGTACTCGCTGGTCGCCGTCGCACGCGCCGCCGCGCCTCTCATGGAAGACGGCGGCTCGATCATGACCATGACCTACTATGCATCCGAGAAAGTCGTCCCCCGCTACAACGTGATGGCCGTGGCCAAGGCGGGACTCGAATGCTCGGTGCGCTATCTGGCGTACGAACTGGGGAAGAAGAAAATTCGCGTGAATGCGATTTCCGCGGGGCCCATCAAAACCTTGGCTGCGCGCGGCATCGCCGGCTTCAGCGATATGCTTAAGGGCCACGAAGAACGCGCCCCGCTAGGCCGTCGCGTGGAAGTCGAAGAAGTCGGAAACGCAGGAGTCTTCCTGGCTTCGGACGCGAGTTCTGGCATTACCGGCGAAGTGATCTACGTCGATTGCGGATATAACATCATGGGATTCTGAGAGCGGCGTTCAGATGCTCGATAGCCGCTCATGGGAAAGGAATCCTTCGAGTGAACCGAACAAATATGCGTTTTCCGGGGTTTTGAGTGCTAAGTCTCTGATTAGAACAGTCAACCTCCGGTTTGACCGTGATACGGGCACAGTTCAGGAGCCTCAATCGATTTTCCGTGCCGTGCTGTCGTGTTTTGACAGTCGTCGGGGCGGTACGCTGCTCATAGGCTGGACATTCTCACCAGCGTGTCTACGGGGCTTTGAATCATCCCAAAGGATAATCTAAGGATGAAAAATGAAGCGAATCGCGAATAAGCAGAAAGTCCGAGGAGCCGCGCCGACAAGACGGGCTGCCCGTGCACAACTGGAGGCATACGGTTCTGTCCAACGTTGTAAGCAGCAAAAGTGAGAAGGGTCTTGTTGGTCTGATCGAAACTGGTCGGAGGAATTTGATGTCTGAAAGACTCATGCTCAGCAGCTTACGATTCGCCGCGCTCTGCCTCTTAGCATTTGCTTTGTTTCCGTCTGTGAGCCGAGCCCAGGCTCCGGTCTTCGAAATCACACCGGTAAATAGCTGGATTAAGTTCGACGTGAAGGCGTCCGTGAATATCGCCGGTAAATTCGACAAGTGGGATGCCACCTTAACGTTTACATCTCCTGACGAAACAACTGGGGTATTGGAGATCAAACTTCAGGCAGACAGCGTGGATACCGGAAGCGGCCTGAAGAACGGCAAGCTGAAGGGCAAAGACTTCTTCGATGTGGAGCACAATCCGGTGATCACGTTTAAGTCAACGAAAGTTGTACGGACCGGTCATGATACCTATGAGGTGGATGGCGACTTTACGATACGCGGAGTGTCCAATCCTGAGAAGCTGACGCTGGTAGTTTCCGGCGGGGGGACAGGCACTGGCGAAATCAAAGGAAAAATGGTCTTTAACCGAAAAGACTACGGGATGAACAAGGGTATTCCGTTCATCTCCATCGCGGACCATGTCGAGGTGAATTTCCACCTAAACGGAAAACGAGTCAGCGGGCCTCCCCTGCTCGATAAATAATAGCCATCCCCATTTCCTCTTGGCCCTGAGATGTTTCACGCAGAAAACGCTGCTGTTGCGGAAGAGCGTCTGAGAGCAAGACTACAGTTTGTGGGCTGCTCTAGATCCGCAACTCGCGGTTCATCGGCCAACCGGAATTTATCTGCGCCGCTATCTGAGGGACCGCCGTTTCAACTGGTGAAACATCTCTACTACACACATTTGCTAGCCGTTTCACTATCGTCCCGAGCAGCAAGTTAAGGGCCTAACCGTTTATCCTGATCCGCCGCCCCTTCTCGCCTTCCCGCTCCAGGGCGATCTCCAGATCGCGCTCCCGCACTAGCTGTGGAAACTTCTCTCCCCACTCGATGAGCAGAATACTGTTGTCCGAGCGCAGGTCGTCGAGCGCCAGCGTTTCCAACTCACGCTGCGTGTCGATGCGGTACAGATCGATGTGGTAGAGATTGGCTCTCGGGCCACGATACTCGTGCACCAGCGTGAAGGTTGGGCTGGTGACGTCTTCCTCGGCCGCCGCCTCGAAGGCGGCCGCGATTCCTTTGACCATTGTGGTCTTGCCGGCCCCCAGATCTCCGCGAAGCAGTACTAGCTTGGGCGCCGCGAGAAACCGGGTCAACGTGCGACCAAAGGCGATCGTCTCTTCTGCTGAATGCGTGATGGTCTCCTGCAGAATTTTGCTGGCTTTGGCCTGGCCGTTCACATGTCCAGTATAGAACTGAGCCAGTTGGATTTTGGAAAGGGCAGTGCGTCAGAGGTCGCGGAAACATCGACCACAGGGGCTGAAGCCCACAGTGATTCTACGCGCTTTACGCGGCCCTCGAAGGGCCGCTCTTCCACGCTGCTGCATATACTTGTTGTTTTTATAGCCCGTTCAGCTTGGCCACTACCGGCTCGAATTATTCCGGCTCGCTTCGCTCGCAGACAGCCGAGGCGGCTGTCCCTACATGTTTCGCCCAACCTACATGTTTCGCCTAATAGGTGGAGAAGCCGCTGGACTTCATCCCCAGCAGATTGCGGTCCACGACGTGATCGAGCGAAGTTCGCAGACGGCGGTGGTCGTCGTCCTCCAGTGCCACAAAGCGGAACGGCTGCAGTACAGAGTCCTCCATCTTTCGCATTGGACTGAGAACTTCGGCCATGCCGTGCACCGGGCCGGCCTGCGTCTGAAAGGCAACCTCGACAAAGTCGCCTTGTCCGAGGCAATGCGACAGTTGGAGCAAGCCGCCGGTTGCGGAAATGGTTTGGAGTTTCGCTTTGGTGCGCCGGCCATCTTCAAGTCGGATCGCAGCCAGGACCGAATCGCCTAGCTGAACCCGTGCCGCGCGCCGCGAAGGGTGCGGATGGGGGAAGTGGGTCATAAGCACTTCAAACTATGGCACTAGCCTGTATCGAGTAATAGATTACTGAAGCCCCTCGTCCGGATTCCCGCGCTGGGAGCGGCAATTGGACGTATGATCCCCCTGCCCTATGAAGCAGTTAGCGGATCATTACTATTTGGGTAATGTCCCACCGGACAGGATCGTGGATCGCAAAACACCGATTTTCAACCTTGTGAGGACTGGCCGATTTACCATGTGGGACTGAGCTCAGGCGAGGTGCCATGATCCGAATTCCAGCCTTCCTCTTGATGTTGGTTGTCGCCACACAGTGCTCAGGTCAGGTCTCGCCCGCGCACCCGCCTCTTCGCGTCGGCATCGTTGGTCTGGTGCACGGACATGTTCACGGATTCCTGGGCGCGTCGCTACACAGCCCGGAGATCCAGATCGTGGGTATTGCCGAAGCGGACGTGCAACTCCTCTCGCAGGCTGCAACTCGTTATGACTTTGACCGTTCCCTGCTCTTCGCCAATCTCGAAGAGATGATCGTCAAAGCGCACCCGCAGGCCGTGCTGGTTTATACGAACACTTATGACCACCGCCGAGTGGTCGAGATCTGCGCCCGGCACGGCGTCCACGTCATGATGGAAAAACCGCTTGCGGTCAGCCTTGACGACGCGCTCGCCATCGAGAAAGCGGCACACGCCGGAAAGATTCAAGTGCTCGTCAATTACGAGACCTCGTGGTACCGCAGCAATCACGCCGCCTACGATCTTGTGCATCAAGGAGCCCTGGGTGACGTCCGCAAAGTGGTAATTCACGACGGCCACCAAGGCCCGAAGGAAATTGGCGTCGAACCGGAATTCCTCGCCTGGCTCACCGATCCCAAACTCGATGGTGGTGGCGCGCTGTTCGACTTCGGATGCTACGGCGCCGACCTCATGACGTGGCTGATGGACGGACAACGCCCACAAACTGTCACCGCGGTTACCCAGCAGATCAAGCCACAAATCTATTCGCGAGTGGATGACGAAGCGACGATCATCCTCACGTATCCCCAAGCGCAAGCCATCGTGCAGGCTTCGTGGAACTGGCCGTTCGACCGCAAGGACATGGAAGTGTATGGGCAGACGGGATACGTGATTACCGTGAAGCGGGACGACATTCGTCTGCGGCGAGGTGGAAATGATAGCTGCGAGGAACAACTCACGGCGAAGCCCGTGCCCTCCCCGTACGACAGCGAACTGTCGTACTTGCGAGCCGTAATCCTCGACGGAGCCAAGCCAGACGCACTCTCATCGCTCGAAACGAATGTGACGGTGACCGAGATCCTGGACGCAGCGCGCCGCTCCGCCGCGGCGGGAAAGACCATCCAGTTGCCGAAGTCAAGATAGGCGCGAGAGAGAATATGTGGAAAAGCGGCGCTTCAGCGCCGCGACAGAGTGTCTCGTAAAGAGGGATTTGGCCCGGAGTGAACGGTTCTACCCTGTCCAACTCACAAACCTTTCTTTCGACGCCCGCTGCGCGCGCTGGAACGCCTCTGGCAAACCTTTCAGCAGATCGGTCGCGACCATCGAATGCTCGCCCACGGTCTCGCGCATCACGTCTCCGGCTAGCCCATGCAGATGTACCGCCGCACAGACTGCCATCAGCGGTTCCTGCGGGTGCTGCGCGATCATCGCCGCAACCATGCCGGTAAGAATGTCGCCGGTTCCCCCAGTTGACATTCCCGGATTGCCCGTCATATTCACCCAAGCTTCCCCGTCAGGCTGGACCACCAGCGTTCGATAGCCTTTAAGAACCACAATGATCTGATGGTCGTTGGCAAATCGACGCGCCACGCCTAAGCGGTCCTTTTGAACTTCTGCGGTCGAAATTCGTGCAAGTCGCGCCATCTCCCCGGGATGCGGCGTGATGACCAGCAGCCGCCCCTTCCCATTCAGTTCATTCGCCAAGTCTTCGAAAGCATTCAGCCCATCAGCGTCGAGAACGATCGGGATGTCGCTCTTGCTCACCAGAGTCCGGACTAACTCGGCCGTCTCGACATTTCGCGAAATCCCTGGTCCGATAGCCAGGACACTCATCCCTTTCGCCAGTGAGTCGATCCGCGCTTCTGCCCCCGCCGCGATCGTGCCAGGGCGCGTTTCCGGCAAAAGCTCCGTCATCAGCTCAGGATGAAAACCGGCAACACTAGAGAGTACAGACTTTGCCGTCGCGACAGTCGCCAACCCGGCTCCAGCTCGCAAAGCGGACATGCCGGCCATTGCTACCGATCCCGCTTTGCCGACGGATCCTCCCACGATCAGAACGTGTCCGTATTTGCCCTTATTCGAATCCGCGGGACGCGGACCAATCAGCGGCGCAAAATCACGGGCGGTAATCACGTTGAGGTGCAGCGACGAAACAATAGCCTCAGGCGGTGAACCAATTCCCGCGACCTCAGTCGGTCCCGTGGCGAGTGCCCCAAAAATATGCGCCGGGCGTGGTGCGGTAAATGTAATGACGGAGTTCGCACGGGCGATGGTTCCCTGCTGCGGTGCCATCGCATCGGCATCAGCTCCGGACGGAATGTCGACGGCGACGATGGGCGTTTGACTTGCATTCATCAGCGCGATGGCGTCTGCATAAAGCCTGCTCACCGGCGGCCTGAAACCGGTGCCCAGAATCGCATCGATATACAAGTCAGCTGGCAGCGCCAGCTGAACCTGTTCGTGGTACAAGTCTTCGCTGGAGTGGGCAACGATCGGCTGCATGGGCAGCTTGCCGAACATCTCCCCCGCATCACCGCGCAGGTCAACGCGATCCGCGAGCAGAATCACCTGAACGATTTTTCCCTTCTCGTGCAGCAGACGCGCAGCGACGAACCCATCGCCGCCGTTGTTACCCTTGCCGCAGACAACGACGATCTTTTGTGCAGCGCTGTAATGCATCAGAACGTGCTCCGCGACTGCCGAGCCAGCGTTCTCCATCAAAGTCAAAAAATGGACGCCGAAGCGCTCGCTGGTGGCGCGGTCAATGGCGCGCATCTCTTCCGCGGTGACGATTTTCATGCGATTAGGATTCTCATGAGGCCGCAGCGGTTTGCTCAAGTTGCCGAAGTTGTGCGGGCTCGCCCATGGCGATCAGAAAATCGTCGGCTTCGATACGCTCATCGGGTGCGGGATTGAAACGCATCCCTTCGCGCCGCTTGATCGCCAGCACAATCACTCCGCGCTCTTGCCGTATGCGCGAACTCTCGATCGTCTTGCCCGCGAAACTGGACCTGGAAGTAATGTGAATCTCGCCTATCTCCAAATCCATGCCGAGATGGGTGGTTGCGGTGTCGAGAAAGCTGACCACGTGCGGGCGTAGCAGCGACTGTGCAATACGCTGCCCGGCAAACGAATAGGGCGAAACCACGGCGTCAGCGCCCGCGGTCAACAGATGCTTTTCCGCAGCGTCTTCGCTGGCCCGCGCAATGATCTTCAGGTGCGGATTCAACCCGCGCGCCGTGAGCACGATGTATAGGTTGGTTGCGTCGGTGGTAGTGGCCGCGATTAGTCCTCGCGCCCGCTCGATCTGGGCCTGACGAAGAGTCTGCTCTTGGGTGGCGTCCCCAGCAATGACAAGCCAATTTTCCGCAGCAAAACGCTGGCGTTTGGTTTCGATGTTTTCGAGCATAACGAAGGGCACCGGCTTGCGCGCCAACTCGCGAGCTACGCTGCGTCCCACGCGTCCCATACCGCAGATGATGTAATGGCCATCGAGCCGGCCGATTTCGCGCTCCATGCGCCGCCTTCCGAAGAAGCTTTGCAGCTCGAATTCTAGCAAAGCCTGACTCAGGGCTCCCACGCCCAAAGCCAACAGAGACACGCCCGACAGAATCACAAACACGTTGAAGACGCGCCCCGCATGCGAGAGCGGATGAACTTCCTGATATCCGATGGTGGTCAGCGTGGTGACCACCATGTAGAAGCCATCAAACCACGACCAGCCCTCGATGTAGTGATAGCCGGCAGTGCCGATCGCCATCACGAGCAGGAGGAGCGCGCCGATGGTTCGAAGGTTGCGGAAGGCTTTCATGGGCAGCCGCTAGTCGCAGGTCGTTCGTCGTTAGCGAAGTTCATCGCACGTGTTGCCACGTCGACGCCAACGGCCGTCGACTAGCGGCCCACGAGCGATCTTAAAACAAAAAGGCCCTCCGCGCAGCGCGGAAGGCCCCATCAACGAATCACTCGCGACTCATCTAGGATCCGGCGTGCGTCCTGCAGCAATTGCCTGCACCCGGCTATGTTTCTGCCCGTAACTGAAGTACACAACCAGCCCGATTGCGAGCCAGATAAACAGCCGCGCCCAATTCACCCAACCCAGGTTGTACATCATGTAGCCGTTGGAGATCACACCGAGAATGGGGATAAGCGGAACCCACGGGGTTTTGAATGGCCGAGGCTGGTTAGGGTTGGTTCGGCGCAAGACCATGACCGCGATCGACACGATCACAAAGGCGAGGAGCGTTCCGATGTTCACCATCTTTCCGATGTCGTCGATCGGCGTTACGCTCCCGACAATTGCCGCAAGCAAGCCAACCAGGATCGTATTCTTCCACGGCGTGCGAAACTTGGGATGAATATCTGCAAAGAACTTCCTCGGCAAGAGACCGTCATTCGCCATCGAGTAAAGGACTCGCGTCTGTCCGAGCAACATCACCAGCATCACGCTGGTCAGGCCGGCGAGAGCGCCGAGCGTGATGATATTCGCCGCGGTCGTGAGCCCCCGGTCCAGGAATGCAACCGCGACTGGTGCCTCGATGTTGATCTGCTGCCAGTGCACCATCCCGGTCAGAACGCCGGCGACGGCGATATATAACACCGTACATATCGCGAGCGAGGCGATCATGCCGATGGGCAAGTCACGTTGCGGATTCTTGGCCTCCTGAGCCGTGGTCGATACGGCGTCGAACCCGATGTAAGCGAAAAATATGTAGGCCGCGCCCTGCCAAATCCCGCCCAAACCGTGGGGTGCGTAGGAGTGCCAGTCCATGCCCCAATTCGCACGATTGATGTAGTGAGAGCCCAAGGCAATCACGAAGAGCACGACCGACACTTTAATAACGACGATCGTAGCGTTAAACCTCGCACTCTCTTTAATGCCAACCACCAGGATCGCCGTGATGACAAGCGCGATCAGGAAAGCGGGAAGGTTAAAGCCAACTTCCATCCCGAACAGGCGCGGCGCACTCAGCAGTTCATGCGCTCTCTGTAGCAATTCGGGAGAGGCCGCGGCGGTAAGCGCACTGACTTTGTCCAAAAAGGCCTGTGTGCCCGGAACGAGAGATGAATCCGAGGCTACCGCCATCTGCCGCGCAACTATGGTTTCAGCCGTCTTCAGCGCGGTCCAATGATCGTAGGCCAGCCAGAGCGGCATCTTGATATGGAAAATATTGAGCAGTTCGATGAAATGATTCGACCAGCCGGAGGACACTGTACTGGCCCCCATGGCGTACTCGAGCGTAAGGTCCCACCCGATGATCCATGCCAACAGTTCGCCCAGCGTAGCGTAGGCGTAAGTGTAGGCGCTGCCCGCCAACGGAATCATGGCCGCGAATTCTGCGTAGCAGAGGCCGGCGAAGGCGCATCCCAATCCAGATAGAACAAAAGAAAGCGAGAGTCCCGGACCGGCATATTGTGCCCCGAGACCGACCATTACAAAGATGCCGGCGCCGATAATCGCGCCCACGCCCAAAGCAGTGAGTTGAAAGACTCCGAGCGTGCGGTTGAGGCTATGCTCACCCGTCTCGCGGGCTTCTTCCATGAGCATGCTCAGCGGCTTGGTTGCCAGCAGATTCGCCATCCGTTTGGGTTCTCCTTGGCTCTTAGGCGGACTGACTTGTGTTGTTGCCACGTCGCGACCCCCTTGACCATGCATAGTAGACCGGAATCCCCAGCAGCACCACGATCAGCCCCGGCCAGGTGAACTGTGGTTTGTAGCGCAATAGTACGATATCGATGAATAAAGCCATCACAATATAAATGATGGGCAGGACCGGATAACCGACGGCCTTATAGGGCCGGACTGCGTCCGGATGCGTCCGCCGCAGCACGAACAATCCCACAATCGTCAGAATGTAGAAGACCAGCACGGCAAAAATGATGTAGTCCAAAAGCTGCCCGTAGCTGCCGGAAACGCACAGCAGGCAGGCCCAAACCATCTGCACCATCAGCGAGATCGCGGGTGTCCTATAAGTAGGATGCAGTCTAGCAACGTTACGGAAGAACAAGCCGTCCTTGGCCATGGCGTAATAGACGCGCGCCCCGGACAGGATCAAGCCGTTAGCGCAGCCAAAGCCCGAAATCATGATGGCCGCGGCCATCAGTAATCCGCCCGCTGCACCAAACATCTGAGTCATCACTGCCGTGCCGACGCGGTCCTCGGCAGCATGTTTAATACCGCGCGCGAGGATCGTAGCTCCGCCCTCCACCCCGTCCAGAGGCAGAGCGCTTAGATAAATGAAGTTGCAGGCGATATAGAGCGCGATCACCACGCCCGTTCCCATCGCCAGCGACAGCGGCAGGTTGCGACTGGGATTCTTCACCTCCCCGGCAGTAAACGTGACGTTATTCCACGCATCGGCGGAGAACAAAGATCCGACTTGTGCCACGGCCAGAATCGTCAGCGTACCGACCATCACGATCGGCCCGCCAACGCCCACCTGTACGGCATGCTGCGCACCTAGACCTGAATGGCGCCAGAAGTCGCTGAAATTGGCGGCCAAGGCCTGAGGATTCCGTCCGAGCAAGAACCCAAATACTGCCAGGCCCAGCAGCGCTGAAACCTTCGCCACCGTGAAGATGTTCTGAATCACGGCACCCGTTTTCACGCCGAAGATGTTCACCACCGAAAGGAAAATCACCAGCAGGATCGCGACCAGATTCTGCGTATTGATGCCGACATCCATGTTGCCCAGCACCATGGGACCCACATGGATCGGCGGGACTTTCCAGATGTGCAGAAGCCAGTGCGACGAAGAAATCGAAGGCTCGAACACGCCCAGAAACTTGCCGAATGCCACGCCCACGGCGGCGATGGTTCCGGTCTGAATCACCAGAAAGAGAGTCCAGCCGTAGAGAAATCCCCACAGCGGGCCGAGCGCTTCGCGCAGATAAACATATTGCCCGCCGGCCCGTGGCATCATGGCGGCGAGTTCGCCGTAGCTGAGGGCGGCCACGATGGTCATAAACCCGGCAACCGCCCAGGCGCCGATCAGTAATGCCGGCGAATCGACTTCACGCCCGATTTCGGCTGACACAATAAAGATGCCCGAGCCGATCATCGATCCCATGACCAGCATCGTTGCACTGGTCAGGCCCAGGCCCTGGACCAGTTCCTTGTCCTGATGACTGTGGATTTCCCAGTCGCTGCGCGCGGCCGGCTGCGTTGAAGTTGTACTCAGGAATCCTCCGAAAAGCTATTGGTCGTTTGTCGTGCGTCGTTAAATCAGGCTCAAACGGCTAACGACACGCGGCTAACGACGATTACCTTACCTCAGAATGCGGAAAAATTCCTCTGCTGATTTGCGTGGATCCCGTAATAGATCGGATATCACCGCGACCGAATCTGCTCCGGCCTCAATCACGGAGGCGGCGTTCGCCCGGGTTATCCCCCCGATGGCCACCAACGGCTTGCGCGTCAACTGCCGCGCCCGCCGTACACCTTCTAGCCCAACCACCAGATCGGGCTTGTCCTTGCTGGAAGTCGCAAACACGGGCCCTATCGCAAGGTAGTCCGCCGATGTAAGGTCCGCTTCGCGCAATTGCTCGGGATTATGCGTGGAAACGCCAAGCCGTCGCTGCGGCCCGATGATTGCCCTCACGGACTCTGGAGACAAGTCCTCCTGGCCGACGTGCACGCCGTCGAACTCGGCGGCCAGGCATAGGTCGGCGCGGTCGTTCATAATCAACCGCAAGTGTGGCGCGGGCGCCCCCGCCCGCGAATGCTGCCGGAGTTCCCGCGCTTGCTCCAGCATCACGCGCGCATTGCCGGATTTGTTGCGATACTGAAGTAGGGTGCAACCAGCGACCATCAGTTTCTGGACGTAGGCGACGAGGTCATGAGTGGATTCGTGAGTGGACGAATCGACAATGGCGTAAAGGCGCGGGAGGAGAATCATTGTGTGCAGAACGCTCGCAGTGCCACGAGTCACGTAGTCCCGGACGCGTTCATCCGGGGCCTCCATCAAACACTAAAGACGAAACGCATTGCTACTCCGTGAACGCACCGCTTCGCTGCGCGGGGGCGGACGAATGCGTCCGCCGCTACGTGTGACCGTTCTTTTTTAGAAAACGCTCGATAAATCCGGTATCAAACTTGCCGGCCCGGAAGTCTTCGTCGACCAGAATCTTACGGTGCAGCGGAATCGTGGTGTATATACCCTCTACGATGAACATCTCCAACGCGCGCGACATACGCGAAACGGCTTCGCTGCGGTCTTTTCCGCGCACAATCAGCTTGGCGATCAGCGAATCGTAATACGGGGGAATCACACCTTCCGTATAGGCAGCCGTGTCGACCCGCACCCCCGTACCTCCAGGGGGATGGAATGCCGTGATTTTCCCTGCCGACGGCGTAAACTTCTCGGGATGCTCGGCATTGATGCGGCACTCGATCGCGTGCCCGCGATGGACGATCGGCCCCTGCAACACGTCCCGCATGTGGGCTCCAGCCGCGATCATGATCTGGCTTTTCACCAAGTCGACATCGGTCACCATCTCGGTGACTGGATGCTCCACCTGAATCCGGGTGTTCATTTCGATGAAATGAAGGCGCCGGTCCTGGTCCATCAGGAACTCGATAGTTCCAGCATTGCTGTAGCCGATCTCTGCCAGCGATTTGCATAAAACCGCACCAATCTCATCGCGCAACTCTGGAGTAACCTGCGTCGAAGGCGATTCCTCCAGCAACTTTTGATGGCGCCTTTGGATTGAGCATTCGCGCTCCCCCAAGCTCACCACATTGCCGTGCTCGTCCGCCAATACTTGAAATTCGATGTGGCGGGGATGCTCAACGTACTTCTCCATGTAGAGGTCGCCGTTGCCAAACGCTCCTGCCGCCTCGGCCTGCGCGGCCCGGAACAGTCCTGGCAATTCCTCTTCATTGCGGACAATCCGCATGCCGCGTCCGCCGCCTCCAGCGGACGCCTTCACAATCACGGGGAATCCCACTTGCCGCGCCCACTCGACCGCTTCTCCGTCAGAGGCAATGATCCCGTCGGAGCCTGGCAGAATCGGCACTCCCGCCCGCTTCATGGCGGCGCGTGCCTTTTCCTTCTCGCCCATCAGGCGAGTCACTTCCGGCCGTGGCCCAATAAACTTGATACCGCTGGTTTCGCATACCTCGGCAAAGTTCGCGTTCTCCGCCAGCAACCCATACCCCGGATGCACGGCTTCGACGTTGGCAATCTCCGCCGCGCTGATGACTGCAGGAATATTCAGATAACTGAGCGCGAGTTGCGGTGGTCCGATGCAGATGGCTTCGTCGGCAAAGCGCACGTGGAGCGAGTTGCGATCGGCCTCGCTGTAGATGGCGACCGTGCGGATGCCGAGTTCCTTGCACGCGCAGATCACGCGCAGTGCAATCTCTCCGCGATTAGCAATCAGAATCTTTTTGAACATGAGTAAGAGCTATGAGCTATGAGCTTCGAGCTACTTGGTTCAAGCTTGCGGCTCGACGCTCGTAGCTCATAACTGGCAGACACAAAAAGGCGCGTTCAGGGCGCGCCCAGGTTGATCCCAAATTCACTTCTTCGGCCTTATCACAAATAATTCCTGGCCGTACTCAATCGGCTGGCCGTTGACCGCCAGCTTCTTGACGATTTCCCCGGCGACGTCGGACTCAATCTCGTTCAGCAGTTTCATCGCCTCGACGATGCAAAGCACCTGGCCCACCTCCACCACGTCTCCTGGTTTCACGAAGGGAGGCGCACCTGGTGAGGGAGCTTCATAGAACGTCCCCACAATGGGAGACTTCACCATGTGAAGCCCCTCTTCTGGAGGCGGAGGCGTTGCCGGAGCAGACGCAGCCGGGGTTGCCGCTACCGGCACAGCTGGGTGTTCCAGGGCGGCTCCGGGAGCCGGGGGAACCGCATAAAAGCGTGGCTCACCGTGCGAGTGGACAAAGGTGTGTTCTCCGGCGCGCTTAATCCGGACTTTGACATCGCCGCGCTCCAACTCAAACTCGGCAATATCCTTTTCGATCAAAAACTCGATGAGTTCTTTCAGCTCTTTTTGATTCATTCGTTAGGATGGGACCCTTCGCCGCTCTTTGCGAAACAACCCCGCGCAACCTAAATTCCCGAAACGCGCGAAGAAGCCGGGCTCGGATCTTGCCCGGCTGACGTACCGTTAAGAAGACGAAACTGCCAGAAAATCCTTGCTCGTCGGTGTCATCACTTCACACCCGCCGGCGGTGACCGCTACCATGTCCTCGACCCTCACGCCCCATTTGCCGGGGAAGTATACTCCGGGCTCGATCGTAATGACCATCCCAGCTTGTAAGACTTCGCGCTGCCCGTCCGCAACTCTTGGAATTTCGTGAATCTCCAGCCCCACACCGTGTCCGGTCGAGTGGGTAAAATATCGTCCTAAACCTGCTTTGCGCAATACTTTACGGGCCGCAGCATCCACCTCTCCGGTAGTCGTTCCAGGCCGGACAGCATCGATCGCCGCCTGCTGCGCCTCGCGGACTGCCTCATACGCCCGGCGGGCATCCTCGGAAACCGCACCAACCCATACAGTGCGAGTCTGGTCCGAACAATAACCTGAAAGTATAACACCGAAGTCGCAGACCACGAATCCGCCAGTTGGGATCGGTTGTTGCGAGGCACGCCCGTGAGGCAAAGCTGACCTAGCCCCCGAAGCAATGATCGTAGAGAACGACATCTCGTCGGCCCCACCCCGGCGTGCTGCCAACTCCATCTCCGCAGCGACCTCGGTTTCCTTGATTCCAGGACGTATCACTTCGACCGCCCGGTCAAACAGCTTGGCTCCCAGGGCGACGGCAGCCCGGATGCGGTTTAACTCGTCGGCATCTTTGACCATGCGCGCCCGTTCCACTACAGGTGGCGCATCCTTCAGCCGGACACCGGCGGGCCTCACCTGCGTCAACCGCTTTTTCTCGGCGATGGTAAAGTGTTCGGCCTCAGGGCCAACCGTCCATCCCCGAGCCAGCTTGCGCCGCGTCCCAAGAAACTCACCCAGACTCGACAATGCCCCCTTGCGCGCAATCACGACCTTCGCGCCTTTGACCTCTTCATGGGCTTGCGTGTCGTAGCGAACGTCGGTAAAGAAAACGCTTCCCGCCTGCTCCACGAGAAGCAGGCCCGCGCTTCCGGTGAAGCCGCAAAGATATCGGATGTTGGGCAGATGGCTGATCAGCAGCGCATCGAACCGCGTGGTGGCAAGATGCTCCCGCAACTTCTTCTGGCGCGCCTGAAAGTCCACTGCTGGAAAGTTTAACAGGAGACTAAGGCTATGAGTTGTGAACGAGGGGCGTCCATGGAAGAGGAGCGTGCCGCTGCGCGGGTGAGCGCTTATAACTCAAGGCTCGAAGCTGAAGCAAAACCGCCGTCCTGACAGGTTCTTCAGGACGGCGGCTTCAATCTTCGAACTACGCTGCTAGGTCTGAAGCTGTTATGTCTGGATAATTCGCGGCGTGATGAAGAAAATCAGCTCCTGGTTCGAGGTGTTGACCTGCGTGTGCTTGAACAGGTTGCCAAGGTAGGGCAAGTTGCCGAGCAGCGGGACCTGCGAGATGTTGATCGAGTTCTGCGTCTGGATGACGCCGCCGATCACCACCGTGCCGCCATCGGTCACCAGCACCTGCGTGGTGGCCTGCTGCGTGATCAGTTCGGGGTTGCCTTGCACTTCCTGACCGAAGTTTGGCGTGGTGTTTTCCACGTCGACGTTCAGGAAGATGGTGTTTTCCGAAGTGATCTGCGGAGTGACCGTCAACCGAAGGAAAGCGTCAACGTAGGTCACGGTCGGAGGACCGCCCAACTGCGCCTGCGTCACGATCGGCACGCGGACGCCCTGCTTTACCAACGCTTGAATATTGTTCTGAGTAACGACTCGCGGACGAGAGAGCACTTTCAGCAAACCGCGCGATTCAGCCAACGAGAGAACAGCATCGATTCGCACGGTGTTGCTGGCATTGACAAAGGTCAAGCCGCTGGTTGGTGCCGTGGACCCCAGGTTCGAGAACAACGGAATTGAAGAACCGGTGGAGCTGCCGCTGCTCGATCCTGCCGTAGTAATGTAACCGGGAGTGAGCCCACCAACCGTGGTGGGTGACGTCCCAACTGCCGAGTTTCCGCCGATTGCACTGTGGCCGTTGCCCCATCCGAAGCCGAGCTGCGTACCGATGTCGCGGGCAAACTGGCGGGTCGCCGCCACAACCCGGGCTTCGATTTCGACTTCCTGCGTCTTGCGGTCGAGCTGTGTGAGCAGGCGGTCGATAGTGGGAATCGTCTTCGGAATGTCGTTGATGATGACGGCGTTAGTGCGATCATCCGCCACAACATCGCCGCGTTGCGAGAGGAATTTCTTTACCGTGACAATGACGTCCTTCGCTTTCGCGTAGCTCAGGAACCGCGTCACCGAGACTTTTTCCACGGCCAGCGATTCCGACTCGATCTGTGCCCGGCGGGCATCCGCTTCGTGCTTCAGAGTCTCCACGGTAGCGATGCGCAGAACGTTGCCTTCCAGTTCGCGTGCCAGATCGTTGTTTTTGAGCACGATGTCGAGGGCCTGATCCCACGGCACGTCATCCAACACAACGGTCAGAGTTCCGTGCACATTCGGATCGAGCACCACGTTGAGACCGCTGATTTCGTGAATCAGGCGGAAGAAGTCTTTCAGGTCGACATCTTTCAGGTTGACCGAGATCGGCTCTCCCGTATACTTCGGGCCGGCAACTGCGGGCTGTTGCCCGGCCTGGGCTTTTTGTTCCGCTGCCAGATTGACCGCGGGAGTGATGGCGTTCGTCGTGTTCTGAGCCTGGGCTGAGTGCACGCTGACAGGAAGCAGTTCGGCGGCAGTCTTGTCCGAGAAGCGGGCAGCCGCTTCCTGGGCGCGAACCGTGGGCTCGTCCGCCGCTTCGTTCTTCACGTTGGCCGGAGCCTGGCTCTTGGCCTGATACGTTGGCTGAACCACGACAAAGTCCGTGGGAGCGCTCGAATCCTGAGCGGTGGTCTTCGTTGCGGTCGTAGTCTCCGCTTTCGGCGAAGACTGCGCCTCCATGGGAGCCGCCGAACTCGCGGCCACCGTCGTTGGCTCAGAAGAGGCCTTTGCGACCTTGTTGGTGTGCAGGGTCAGGACCAGCTTCCCGGCCGCGCCGGGCGTCAACTCGTAGGCACAAGCCTGGTCGAGGTCGACGACGATGCGCGTGGTTGGATGTGCCTGGCCATCCATTCCAATACGCACACCTTTCACGCCATCAGCGCCCACCGGGATGCGGGTCTTTCCGGTCGCCATAACGGTCTCCGGGAGATCCACCACCACGCGAGCGGGCGAGTCCAGAGTGCTGAGCTTCGGCGTCACAGTGCCGCGAGCGCTCATCTCGACCCGGATTTCGTCCGTGCTCCGGACTACGTTGACTCGATCGAGCTGGCTTGGTGTTTGTGCGGCCGCAGCCACTACCAAGATCAGCAACGATACGAACATGGTCACTTGTTGCTTTCGCATTTCGCCTCTCCCCACCCGCGGGCCTGGCCCGCGTGTCCTTCTTCCAACTTGATTTTCGGCGCTCCGGTCGCCCGGTCGGCCGTCTTGCTTAAACCGCAGGTGTGATGATTCTCTTCACCACTTCGCGCGTGAAGGGCTTGCCCAGCTTGTCCTGAATCGTTTCCTGGAACACCACCGAATCGCCGGTAATCTTCACCACGTATCCGTTAAACACGGGATCGTTTTCCCGCAGAAAATAAGCCTTGTTCAGGTTGTTGGTCACTACCGCGATGAAACCCGTGTCGGACTTCACCACGCCCCGCAGATTGATAGCACCGATCTCCAGACACTTCTTTCCCGTCGAACAACCCGAGCCGTTGGTTTGCACGACCGGGCTGAAGAATGGATCGCGTTTCCCGCTCATCGCCCACTTCTTTTCTTCTGGTTTGGGAGCGGGTTTGGCAGGACTCGCACTCCCCATCGGAGCTACTACGGGTTTGGGCTCGATTGGGGCCGCGACCTTGCTCGCTGGCGCAGCTTTGGCTTCCTGTTTGGGCTCCGCCTTGGAGGGCTGAGCTGCAGGCTTCGGGGCCTTCACTACGGCAACTTTCGCAGGTGCCGGCGCTGGTTTGGTTGTCGGCGGCGGAGCAACCGCTGCTGCGGAGACCTTGGCGGCCACGGCTTTCACCGCGTGTGCCGGATTCTTCGCGACGCTCGGTGCCACTCCCTGCGAATGCAGAGTCAGGATCAACTTGCCTGCTGTGCCCGGCGTCAACTCGTAGGGCAATTGCTCGTCCAGGTCGACCACAACGCTGGTTGTCGGAGGAGTCTTGCCGTCCATGCCAATGCGCACACCTTTGACCCCAGCGCTGCCTACGGGAATCTTATTCTGCGCGCTGGCCACGATCGTATCCGGCAGTTCCACGAGCAGACGGTTTGGCGAACTCAGCTTGGTCACCGTGGGCGTCACCGCCTGGGTGGAACTGATTTCAATCTGCACGCCGTCCTGGCCTGGAACAACATTCACTCGCTGCAGGCGATTATTCGACGATGAAGCCGTCGACGCTGCGGCAACGGGTTTGGACGTCGGAATCACCGCGGGCTTCACCGCAGGTGCAGGAGCGCCCGGTGCCGGCTTGGCAGCCACGGCGGAGTTCGCAGCCGGGTTTGCCTGGTTCTGCTGCATCGCCTTAGCAGCGCTGCGTGCGTTGTCGATGGCGTCGGGGCTTTGTGCCCACGCCCCGCCGATCATCATTGCCACTGCCAGAATCCCTGTTGTCAGCTTCATAGCCATCCCTACCTTTTCGCCGCCGGCGTTCCGGGTTTAGTCCCGGCGCCTGCCGCGGAAGGTGTCAAGTCGTGACTGAAGTAAGTGGTCGCCGTAAATGTCGCAATAATGCTCTCGTTCGGTGCGTACTGGTACTGGTGCTTGACTTTTGCCGCGCCCGGATTGCGTGTCGTCGCCACCAGCAGTCCGCCGACGTTGACAATCCGCTCCAGCTTGCTCACGCGGTCAAAGAAATTCAGAGCCGAGTAGTACGGGCCGTCCAGCTCGAGGTCGAACGGAACTTCGGTGTAGTACTGCTGCGACTTCGTGTCCTTGGCGGTGAAGCGGCGCAGTTCTACACCCGCCTTCTGCGCTTCCCCGTCCAACATGGTGATGAAACCATCGACTGCCTTCTCATCGGGAACGATGCGTTGCTCGATCTCCAGCTGCTGTTTCAGCTCGGCCAGTTGCTGCTCCATCTGCTTCAGCTTGGGCCGGTAGGATTCGAGTTCGTTGTTTTCCCGGACTTTATCTTCGAGAGCATGCTGCGCGGCCGCGTTGCTATCGTTCTGGCTCTTGAACAGAGTGAAATACAGCGCCGCCGTCACCACAGCTCCCCCGAGGATGACAGTCCCCCACTGCTTGATGCCCGACATTTCGCTAAAATTCGCCATAGGTCCGCCTCTACGACTTTCCCTTCTCGCAGGTCAGCGTGAACTGGAACGCCTGCATGTCCTTGATCGAATCGTCCTGGAACGTTTCTTTCATCTCGACATTCTTGAAGAACCCGGTCTTTTGCAGATTCGCGATCAAATTGGCCACCGCATCTGCGCTCAATGCGGTTCCTTCGAGATTCACGTTCGGGCCTTGATCGTCCATCTTGCTGAGCCACACAGCCTCGGTGTTGTTCACCGTCTCGCCCAGCATGGCCAGAAGGTTGACGGGGCCGGTCTGGTTCTGGCGCAGGCCGTCAATGACATCGACGCGGCGCTTGTAGTTATTGGCTTGTGTCTGACGCTCAAGAAATCGCGCCTTCACGTCGGCCAGCTCGCGGTTCTTCTGTTCGGCCACTTTCATCTTGACCGCGATCGCCTTGGCTTGATGATCCAGCCGGTACCAGTAGCCCAAATTGAACAAGCCGCAGATCACCAGCACCGCAAGAATTTTCAGCTTGGGCGAGCCCATATCGCCCATTTCCATCGTGGGCATTGCCGGACCACCGCTGCCACCGCGTTTGCTCTTCCCCTTGGAATTTTCGAGCAGGTTGATTTTGATCATAGGGATTCAAAGCTCCTCAGGGCCAAGCCCACGGCCACCGCCATCTGGCCAGGATTCTGCTCCACCAGTTCCGCTCCGTGTCCTTCCACGGGCGGCGTCACCCGCTGGAACGGATTCAACAACTCCACCGGCATTGAGAACTCCTGCCGCAATGCTTCCACCAGGCCCGGTACCTTGGACGACCCGCCCGCCAGGTAGATCTTCTCGATGTGTTCCCCGGCCGCGCTGGCCCGGAAGAAATCGAAAGTCTTCTGAATTTCCAGCACGATGATTTCGGTGACCTGCTGTAAGATCGGATGTTTCGCGTCCTCGCTCACCGTACCCACCTTGTTCCCCAGCTTCAGCGACTCGGCGTCTTCAAAGCTCAGGTCCAGTTCCTTCTGCAACGAGTCGGTGTACTGGTGCCCGCCCACGCTGACGTCGCGCGGGAACAGAGGCGTCGTGCCCTTCACGATGTTGATGTTCATGACGCTGGCGCCCAGGTTCAGCAGCGCCACCACCTGGCCCGGCGCCGGCTGGTAGTTGTACTCGTAACAGTTCTGCAGAGCCAGCGCATCGATGTCGACGATAGCCGGGGTGCGCCCGGACATCGACAGTACGTTGGTGTAGTTCAGAATCTTGTCCTTCTTCACCGCGACCAGGAGCACGTCCATCTGTGGACTGCCCACCTCATCGGAGAGAATCTGGTAGTCCAGGCTCACATCGGCCAGATCGAAGGGAATGTGCTGCGCCGCTTCCTTCTCGATGGTCTCGGCCAGTTCCTGGTCGCTCATCGAGGGCAGCGAGATCTTTTTCACGATCACCGAGTGCCCGCTGACCGCGGTGGCCACGGCTTTGGTCTTGATCTCGTTATCGGCAAACAGCTTCGAGATCGCGCTCGAAACCGTGCCCGAGTCCACGATCATCGAATCGACCACGATGTCGGAAGACAGCGGCTCGAGACCTAAGTGCGTGACTTCGATCTGTCCGCCCTTCTTCTTGAGCTCGACCGCCTTAATGCTTGAAGAGCCTACATCCAGGCCAACAATGGACTTCGATCCCAATCCAAACATGTGCCCACCTTTTTGTGTGCGCGGCCACTCAGGCCCGCGACGTTTTTGTCTAGCTTTGACCAGCAGCTTTCGCCGCCGCCTTCGGTTTCCGTTTCGTCTGCGGCTCCATCTCGCTCGACTTCTCTTCCATCCACTGGTCCAGCCGCGATTTCTTGAAGCGCCAGCGGTTGCCTAGCTTGAACGCGGGAATTTTCTGCTCGCCAACGTACTTGTAAAGCGTGTCGGGACTCACGCCCAGATATTGCGACGCCTGGCGAATGTTCATCACTTCTCGCGAGTCGGCCATAGTCCTTTTGCCTTTACCACCACTTCCATCCCGCACCGGGTTCCCTCGGCGCGTTTCTTCGGGAGACTGCCTCACCCTCAATATCGGCTCCGAGGGCTTTCGGTGTTCCGAGCATATCTCAACCCCGAAAAACCCAGCCTCGAAGCGAATCTCCGCGTTTTATGGGGTTTTGTGCCTGTTTTCTGGAATTGAGGAGAGTGCGGCCCGGAGGGGAGTTCTATATATGGTGTGCTACTAGCTTAGCCACACAATTACATGAGGTAGTCATGCAATTATAGGTCGGTCACCCACGAACCGGTAACTGAAGTACTAGGCACGGTACGGAGGTACTATGTCGCTCGCTCAACCCGCTGGATTTGCAGGGCTTTATGTCGCCGCTGCGAATCTTGTGGTTGATGACTAGCTCTTGTTTTCCTAATTTGCCGCTGACGCGCTCTTGGCGGCATCTCCCACCTTCGCCGGTGAGCTGCCCGTATAGTTTGCGGTTGCCGAGTCGGTATCGACCTCTGTAATTGTTGCGGTCCCCATCTGGTTGGTGATGGTTTTGATCACCTTCCCCGTGGTCGGATCTTTCACGGTTCGCACGGGCCGGCTGATATCGACCGCGTCGCCCACCTGCACGCCGGAACTGCGCCCGATGTTCAGGATGATGGTGTTTCCGCTGACGTCGGCCACCAGCCCAGTGAATTCCACTTTGCGAGCGGGAAGGGCGTCGGCCTTCGCATCCAGCTGCGTGGCCATCTGGGTCACAGCCGCATGCACCGCTTCCCCAAGAATGGTTTCGCCGAAATTCTTGCTGGTCATGTCGTATCCGCCGCCAGCGCCGTTGCCGCCACCACCGCCAGCGCCGACCAGCGAGGTACCCTTGCGGGTCGACTCACCCGTTCCGGTGACTGCGGCGAGAATCTCCGCGGTTGTCGTATCTACCATCCGCGCGGTAATTCCGACAACAGCTTTGGCCTCGCGTTTCTGCACGCCGCCAAGGCCGAACTTGCTGAGTGTAGACACTCCTCCCCCATACGTCTTGCTCTGATCGTCGCGTCCAAACTGCGTAATGCTACCCATGATCACAGCGTCCACGCCCAGAATCTTTCCGATCTTCGCGGCAGTCGAGGAATCGACCCGATCGCTGTTCGCGAAATTCTGCTCGTTCAGAATCTTGTCGATGGCATTGCGCTCGATCAAAGAATATTTGCCATCGGTGACCAGTTGTTGCACCAGCAGATCGGAAATGCCCTTGCCCACATCGACGTTCGTTCCGAACACCGCAGACACCGTGGTCTGCACCGTGGCGTAATCGAAATTGAGCACAGCCACACGCTTCTTGTGTTGAGCCGCGGAAGTTGGAATCAGCGCGAAGAAAAGCACCACCATCGCGATTGCTTCACAGCAGAACTTCTTACGCATGGAGAACTCCCGTTCTTCTCGAAGTAGCAACTTTTTGTTGGGGGACCCAACTGCGGAAAAGAAACCTGCGCCGGAAAGAGTAGCGCCCGGCTGCGCATGGGTCAAGAACCTTGTACCTGATTTGTCAAGACTAATTAGAAATGTCCCCATCCTTAACTTATTAGAAATGTCCCCTTTTTGTGTTGTGGTGTTCTGGTTGGAATGCGCACTGCAGCGAAGCCCTGTAGTTAGGGCGAAGCGGAAGTGCGCATTCCAACCAGAGGCGTTGCGATCCCCGGGTTTGGAACTCGTGGCTTCATGCTTTTATAACCCTGCCGCCACGGATGGTCTGGCTTAGGTTTCCTCACCACAATGGGCCTGACGGGCGCCGGCATGGGCCGGGTGGTTTTTCGTATGGGCTCCTTCAGTTCGGTAAAGGCTATCCGCTCCCCGCGGTAGTACACCTGCATCGTTCCGTCCTCCCATTCGCAGACCAGGGCCTTGCTTTGCGTAGGTCCATAGCGCCGCTGCCCAGGCTGCAGTTGCAGAGAACGACCATTGTGGCGGATCACCCAGTCATTGCTGATCGCGCGCTCGGTCTCTAAGCGGAAAATCTCCCGCAGTTCGCGGGCCGTCGGCTTCCGGCCGTGATAGTCCTCCGGACTCGCCGCCGGATAGGCAAAGCGTCGGTTGTGCTCCGGCAGATATTCTTTTTCCAGATATGCGTTGGCCGCTTCGTAGCTGCCGATCCCCTTCCGTCGCATTTTCTTGATCAGGCGATCCTGATGCACCCCGTTCATTCGCTCCACGCGACCTTTGGCCTGAGGTGAACTGGCGGCAATGATGCGAATGCCCAGCTTCTGGCACATGCCTCCAAACTGCGTGACCGGGACCTCTCCCCGCAACTGCTCCGCGGGCGTGGCTTTTCGCTTGTACACGTTTTTCCAGTCGGTATAGAGCGCGCGGGGTATCCCGTAATTTCCAATCCACGCCCGCAATACCTCGACCGCCGCCCAGATCGTCTCTTCCTTCCCCATTCGAGCCTGCACCTTGCCGGTGGCATCATCTACCATGTCCATCAAGCAACCCCGCGGCCCACGCTGCTCCAGCCAATCGTGAAAGCTCCCGTCCAACTGCACCAGTTCGCCAAAGTGCGATTTGCGCTCTCTTCGTTGGCAGTGTTTCTTTCGCCTCCGTTGCCGGCTCCACAATCCTTCCGCCAACATCCAACAGCGCAAGGTTTCGTGATCAATTGCGATCCCGTCTTCTTCCGCCAAGTGCTCCGACGCCAGCGTCGGCCCGAATCGCTCCTCTTCCGAGCCGGAATATTTTTTCTTGATTAAATTCAGCACCCGTCGCCGTAGTTTCAGCGGCTTACTCCGATTGGAGGGCCGGCCCGCGTTCCCATGCTGCAGGCCCTTGCCGCCCACCTGCCGATAGCGCCGCCACAATCTCTTCGCCTGGCGATAACTCAACTCCAGCATGGCAGCTGCATCCTTCAATTTCAGTGCCCCACTGTCGACTCGCCCCATTACCTCCACCCGCTCCAGCTCACCGCTGCTCATGCCTGTCCTCTTCAACGAGACCTCCTGTGGCTGGAGGTCTCAGTCTATGGGGACATTTCTATTCAGTTCGTGAGGGGACATTATCAAAAAGTTTCAACAGAACCTTGTACCTGATTCTTCAATAGCGAGGCCACGGTTTGCCGCCGCGAACAGCGCCCAGGGGAACCGCTCCTGATAGTCCTAGCCGAGTTCCGCTTGCAGCACTTTTATGTTCCGCCCGTCTTGATGTACTCTATCTCGCTCGGAGGACCTTTGCGCTATCTTGACCGGTTGCAGCCTCTTGCCCTTCTCGTCATGCGCCTGACGCTGGGCGCCATCATGGTCGGCCACGGCTATCACAAAGTGTTTGGAGGCTTGCACCACCACGCCCAGATAGTGGCCGGCCTGGGGCTCCCCGCCTGGTTGGGATACGTGTCCGCGTTCGCCGAATTGCTTGGCGGATTGCTCATTTTCGCAGGATTCTTCACACGCGCGGCCGCGTTTGTCGTATGCGTCGACCTGGTGGTTGCCATCTGGAAAGTGCATTTGCACAATGGACTCATCGGTCCGACCGGATACGAGTTTCCGCTCGCTGTCGCTACCTTGGCCTTTGTTCTTATCTTCTTCGGCGGCGGTCCTGTTGCCATCGACCACGTCCTGCGTGGCGGAGGGACCGGCGCGTCAAAACGATGACACGCTGCGACCCTGTCGGTCATCGCTCACCAGCGCAACTTGTTCCGGCTCGCCGGGTTTGATCTTGCGCCTTTGTATTCCTGGCTGATCAGCATCCGCCGCCGCGGTGTAATTTGAATTATCGCGGTGATGAAATTATGATGAACTGAACATCCATACGCTTGCATCCAAAAGGTTTGGCGGTCGCATCTTACCGCCATCATCGAGAATCTATAGGAGGTTCCTCTTGAGAAAGCTCGCCTTCTTTGCGACCGTCTTCACTGTCCTCGCACTGGCAAACCTGGCTTCCGCGCAACAGGGCGACGCCATGTTTGGCTTTGGAACGATTCTAGGCCCAGGCGCTGCAGCGTGCGGTGCTTCGTCTTCCGCCCCGTTTAATTGCCCAGAAAAAGGGGGGCTCTATACGAACATCAGCGCTGATGTAATTTTCCACAGGCGCATCGGAATCGGCTTCGACACCGCGTGGAGAGCAAGCCAGGGAACCTACGGCGGACCTAATGGTCAACCGTACCGCCCTATTCTGTTTGACTTCAACGCCGTGTACCAGCCTCGACTGAGCAAGAAGGTCGGTCTAGACCTGGGGGGTGGCATCGGCTGGCAGACCACTCGATTCTACGGCTACCAGCCCACCAGCAACTGCGTCTATTTTGGCGCTTGTTACACCAGCAGCAATCACTTTCTGATCGACGTGGGCGGAGGCTTACGCTACTACGTGTGGGGACACGTTTTTGTCAGGCCGGAAGCTCACTACTATTACATCCTGAACAATACGACCGACTTCACCAATAGCAACGTCGTTCGCGTGGGAGCCTCAATCGGCTATACCATTGGTCCGGACTAGAATTCAGACTGAGGGCGGCCGGGATTCGGTGTACATTCAGGGTTCCGACCGCCGCGTTTCTTTTTCCGGCCGACCGTTCTCGTCGCTACACCGGGCACACTGCGCTACCGTACACACTTCAAGAGTTCAACGAAAAGGGGGCTGTATTTGAGAAGGTTCGCGCTGATCCTATCTGTGTGTGCGGTTCCCCTATTGGCTACTTTCACTTATGCTCAGCAATACGACGTCGCGGTCAGCGGCAGTACGCTGTTTTCCTTCAAGAACCCGACCGCTACCCTGGCCTATCCACCCCCGCCGGAAAAAGGTGGGGTCTATCCCGGAGTCAGTATCGACCGCATCAGAGGCAATCACTTCGGCTTGAACGCCGAACTGAGCTTCCGCTACAAGCAAGGGAACTACAACAACTTCCAGGGATATCGGCCCTTTATCTACGACTTCAATGCACTTTACTCACACCATGTAGCCAAGAAAACCAGTATCGAAGGCCTGGCTGGGATTGGCGGACAGACAGTGCTCTTTTATAACGGATTCGGCGACTGCGGTTATTCGTCAGGTTGCGTCAGTCGCGTGAACAGCACGCAGTTCCTCACTCACCTGGGTTTCGAGGTTACGTACAATTTGTGGCGAAAAGTCTTTATCCGGCCCGAAGCTCATTACTATTACATCGTGAATAACACGACGAATTTCCATTCCGGAAACGTTGTTCGCCTGGGCGCTTCCTTGGGCTATACCTTCCACAGAAATAATTAGCCCCGTCGCTGTGCGGAGTCCGACAAGCAGTCGGAGCATCTTTCCCGTGGAACTTCGCTCGCTGGGTTGCTATTACCCGACCACAGACCGCAACGCATCCCCTATGTCCTCCGCTGCATGGACGCCAATAAATTCCCCCAGTGCGCGGTAGCTCTCAAACTGCAATTCATCAAACCACTGGTCAGCCGTGGTCTGATGCGGAAAGGTCGGGTGCAGTTTCGCGTATTGCCAAACGTCATCGGGTAGCGTTCTTTGTTCGGAATCGCGCGGTTTCATTCCTGCCTCCGGCTTTTTCGGCAAACTCGCCTTCACGAAGATCAATTTCCCGGTGTCTTTCGGATTCTTTGGATCGTAATAGATGGTTCCGACAACGTGGTTCACTTCACTCTCGCGCGCCCCATCGGAGGGCCGGATCGTTTCATAATTGATTTCGATGCGCGCGCCAAAATCGGTCCGCGCCTTCTCGATTAAGCTCAACAAGTTTTCAAACTGAAACTGCAGATCGCAGTCGCCATCGCAAGCCACGATCACGCGGCAGTGCCGCCGGATCAACTCATACACCGCCAGATTCTCAAAGTGGCCGCCATCGGAAAGATACACATATCCTTTTTGCTGATCGCTTTGGCCTAGCACCTCGGAAAGCAAGTATCCCAGCCCCAGGGCAGGCCCAAGGCTTTGCCACTTTTTTGGATAGCGCGAATTTCCCATCCACCAGCCTAGCCGCACATCGAACAGCGCCATATAAAAAGCGGTCGCTGGTGTCGTAAAGTAACCCATGTTCGGACTGGCTGCAGCGCCCGAAATCGCCATCGCGGTGCCAAGAGAGATTCCCCCCTCGGAGCCGAACTTCCCCACGCCTGCCACCGACCGTCCCTGCACCGTCTTTGAGTAGGTGGGTAGATAGCCGTCGTCACACGTGAATCGCTTTGGGCCATCCCCTGAGGACAATTCATAGCCACAATAGAGAGGTGTGAACATGAACGATTTCGCGCGCCGTGTCGCGTATCCTAGTTCCTCGCCGCCGGTGATGTTCAGGGCTGCATTCAGGATCGGATAGGGGCCGGGATAGTTATCACAGAGTTCGCTGAGGGCAACGTCATCGTTAGGATCGAATCCCGTAAACGGCTCCGGTTTTCGATCGGAGTTGGACGCGCCCAGATAGCAGCGCACCAGCCGGTTGCGATAAAAATGATGTAGCGAGAAGTCGTTTACATCTACGCGCCACGACATCCCCACCCCGGCGAGGAAAAGGGCGACTGCAGACAACGCCAACCACGCGGCCGACCCCTTTTCAAACACTACCCAATAATCTCCCGCGAGATCGGTCCAGTCCATCCCGTTGTTAAAGCGCCACAGCTCCCTTGTGTAATCAGGACTAAACACCAGGCCGGCGGCAATCTGGACCGTCGTGGCCAGAAGCAGCACCAACCCAACGATAAAGACGTAAGGAGCCAGCTTCGCCAGAATGTTCAGGACGCGCGGAGAGGTAAGGGTTGCCATGATCCGCGACTTCTTCTTTTCGCCATCTTCACAGGGATTCTCACTGCCGTCCTTTTTCGCCTTGGCTACGCTGCTCACCTCGCCACTGGTTCTCGCGCTACTGGCCGCTTTCAAACCCAGAAAGTTATGCAGAACCCACAACAGCCCTGCCGCCATGGACCAGTGTCTCAACTCGAACAGTGTCCAGCGCACCGCTAGCGGCCCAAAGGCACAGGCCCCGGCCAGCAGCAGCCAGCCGATCGTGATCAGCGTCAGATACCCTCCCAACCGCGCCCACCATTCCCGCACAACATCGACGGAACCGCGGCCCACCAGCCCGATATGAAGCGTCCCCGTCAACAAAACAACCATCATCAGGGCACCGCTGCCGAAAACCAGAGCGACCTCGCTGTCGCTACCGTTGGCCCAATCGGGCAGATGGTTCAACGATAAAACGTAGCCCCGCAACAGGCATCCGCCAACTGCACCTGCCATCGGCGAGAACACTACCAGGGCCAGAATGGAAACCATTAGCTTTCGCGGCTTGCTCTGACGCTCACGCCACCAGCGTCGCACCACAGCCATGCACGCCACCACACCCCAAGCCACAAAGTAAAATGCAGCGCCGGCCATCGCCCACGTCCATAAGGGCTCTTCGCCATAGCTCGTGTGCCACAGACCGGAATTCAGCAAGACGCACGCCGCCACGAACGGCAACATCACTGTCACCGTGACCTTCACCCGTCGAAAGAGAGTCTGCCGGATCGCTGTGGTCGGCGCCTCTCCCATCACATTCACCGCCATCGACACCGACGCCACGAATAAGAGTATCCCACCGCTCACCAGATAGGCTAAGCCATCGTCTTCCACTAGAATGAGCGGCAGCAATACGCTCTGGCACAGCACGAACAGGCTCATGAAGATGAGCGCGAAAATCGTCTGGTTCAGCAGGACATTGCGCAGCCATGTCCCGAGCATCGCCCACGTATCACCCGAGATAGCTCCAGTGTGGGGCGTCAGATAGTTGCTGTACAAGCGCAGCCAGTGGAGCACCGAAGGTTCGGGGCGCTTATCGGGTTCGTATTTGCACGGACTGAGAACCTTCTCAACCTCTTCAAACTTGGCCGCGAATTCTTTCGTGAGGCGCTGGGTGAGCGCCGCGAGCCACGAGCCAATGTAGCCGCCGCCAGAAACGGTCGAGAGATAGTCAAACTGATGGAGCAGCCCGTTTTCGGCCAGCGCCTGCAGAATTCCCAAGTTAAAGGTGGCACTTCGAATCCCGCCGCCCGAAAAAGCCAGGCCGGTCAAATTGCCGGCGAGCGCTTTGGGCTTGACGTCTCGCTTCTGCCGCGAGGCGTTGATGCAACCCAGTTCGTCTCGCAGGACGTGGACGAAGGTTGCAGGGCTTGTATCTTTTGGGTCATACGCCGGCGCGACAGTACTACTGACTACCTCGGAATACGCCATGGCAGCCTCGAGCCGGGAACGACGGTTCCCCGGCGGCCCCACGCTACCAGAGCCGGAGCGTATGTCAACTCATCCCAGGTTTTAGTTCGGAAAGTGGAACATGCAACCGCCTTCGGTAAACCGGAATGCCGTGGGGGGGGACAGCGTCGTTTGATTGAGCAGACGACCCTGGCAAGGCCAGTGTATTTGAACTGGACTCTTTGCCGGTGAAGCCCCTGCCTGCGATCGTGGAGGGCCTCAGCTGGCAAAGTCCTTGCGTTTAGACCTCATCAGCAGTCAAGAACTGCCGAGGGGCCTCACTGGTAGGTAAAGTCCAGTTCGTCGAGATAGACGGTATAGGGCGTTTGCTTGTAGTCTCCATCCATTTGGTAGTTGACCGTAATTCCCCACCATCCCGGAGCAGAAAATGGGTAATAGGACCAGTTGAGAGTGGAGGTCTGACCGTTCAGCGTGATCGATTGGTAGAGCTCTTGATTGCTGGAGGTGCGCTGAACCTGAATAATCAAGTGGTTCCACGCGTTCTGCAATGGGTAGCACGGGATTCCGGTGGGAATCCACTTGAAGGTGGAAGTATCCCATATATCCCATTCATTACCAGCTTCTACGCGGCATTCGTGACCCCAGGTGAACCCCAGATTATCGAAGAACTGGTTAACATCGAATTCGAGGGCTTGTGCGGAGTCGAGGTTGCTGCTGTAAAACCACACGTCGTAGGTAAAGTTGTGAAGCGTCGGGACCAAAGTGTGGTTGGTATCGGGAAGTCCTTGCGACGAAAGGTCGCCGATCAGATGGTTGTTCCACAAGACGTCGGAATAATCCATGGTCCCGCCAATGTTGTACTGGGTCGAGTTTCCTGAAAGTGTGGGGGACTTTACACCTTGATACATCGCCCAGGTGGTTCCCGGCCCGCTCGGGGTGCAGGTCGTACAGTCGCTATAGCTGGGTGGCTGCTGGGCGTACCCGTTCCACCCGCCGGAGCTGTGAATATTCCAGAGAGTTGAGCCTGATGAAGACACAGTGATGGTGACCGGTGTGGTCGCCGCACCGCCGCATTTATCCCATTCTTCCACAGTTGTGTGGTAGGTTCCGGGACTCAGCGTCAGACTTGTGTTGAGGCTGGCGCCGCCGGTTTCGTAGGCCAACTGATTCGGCCCCGTGTAGATTCCCATCGACGCCACACCCAAAGAACACGTGGTGGTAGCGGTCGCAGTGAAAGCTGTCGGTGAACTGACCGTGCTGTTGTTAGCTGGCGACGTTACGTAGACGCCGCTCTGGCCGGTCTTGACCGTAATCGTGACAGTCGAAGTCGCCGCCCCGCCGCAGTAGTCCCATTCTTCCACGACTACGTTGTAGGTTCCGGGATTAAAGTTGAGACTGGTATTCAGGCTTGCGCCACTCACCGTATAGGCCAACTGGTAAGGGGTGGGGTAGATTCCCATCGAAGCCACCCCTTTGGAGCAGGACGAACTGCTGGAGGCAACGAAATTTACGGATGTCGCTTGGGTACTGCCATTGGGCGGACTCGTTATACTTACTCCAGCGAAGGCGGTCGAAACCAGCAAAGCACAGATGAATAAGGGGATAAGGGCAGTCTTCTTCTTCATTAGCTTTTTTCTCCGGTTGGAATGTATTTTTGAAACTATGCAACCATTCAAAACAGAGGGATCGCACCGACGTCAGGCGGGACACCCTGCATCGTTCTAATGCCGCAAACGCGCGTCGAACGAGCTTCGGGCGTCAGCGGAGATTTCTGAGCGGAGTGAGTTCACTGTATACAGCATCTACCCGAGTGTCAAAGAGAAAAGCTTGTAGGACACTCGGTAAGGGCACTCACTAGGGCTAAGCCCAAATCAGCCAAAAGGCTCGTTTTTGAGGCGGGAATTGTAGTTCGGGCGACGAAGAGTGGCGCGCTTCAAGTGGGAACACCCGGCAAGCTGTCCAATTCCTACCTTATTAGCAGGGCAAAACCAACTCCGCAGGTGGGGAGTTCGCGAGAGTCAGTTGGCTAGTAGGGTTACTTCGTCCAGCCAAACGTGGAACGGCTGCTGCTCATAGTTTCCATCCATCTGAAAGGCGACGTCGATTTCTTCCTGATACCAGTTCGGCTGGGCAGTGTAGTATGTGTCAACATCGTAGGTTTGCTCGGCAACGCTGACCGAGATGTAGTGCACCTGATTCCCCACCCGTTCGACTTTCCACACAAGATGGATCCATGTGTTGGATGGAAAGTGATTGCAGGGCACAGAGGTGGGCATCCACAAACCGTGGAGTGGATCCCAGATATCCCAGTGATGGGTCTGGTCGAAGTCACACTGGGTTCCCCAAGTCCAGCGTGTGCCGCCAAAGGTTTGATTGACATCGAATTCTAAGGACTGCGGAGCGCCGCCGTTATCGATGTAGAACCATAGATCGTAAGAGAAGTGGCTCACGTTATTCCCACCACCCAAAGGAGTCCAGTAAAGCTCGTTCGAATATGCATGAGTCCCGGCCAGGCTGAATTTCGCCGCAGATCCATCCAACGAAGGGCTGGACTGATCCAAGGCCAGACTCGACTGGGCCACGCCGAGACCGGCTGCGCAGGTCGATCCGGCAATCTGGGCGGAACACGATACCCAGTTTGTTCTGTCTTGAATGTTCGTGACTCCCGTGTCTTGTGCAACTACGCTGACCTGCGTGGTAACCGTCGCAATATAGCCGGCTACATCTTCGACAACCATTTCTACAGAGTGCTGTCCATTGGGCATCCACAGGAACTCATTGATGGTGGCGGTGGGCGAGTACAGTACTGCCTGTCCATCGACGTAGAGCCGAACCAGATAAACCGGATCGGGAGGAGTGGCCGTAGCGACAATGGGTACCGGCGAATGAACGGCGGCCCCACTCCCTGGGCTCGAAATTGCTGCCGGGAAAGCGCAAAGAGCTGCCGGTGGAGGTTCCTGCGCGGGCGGCACGACGGAGGTGTTCGACGGAGGTGTCGGCGTGATCGGGCAATTCGCCACGTTCGCTGGCAAACCCTGACATCCACCCAGTGCGCCGAGCACAAGAGCCAACACAATTGATCCAATCATGAGAGCGTGCCGCTGGAGGCCGCTGGATCCCGTGCTTCGCATTTCCACCTCTCGATGCCCAAAAACTTAGTGCGAACGACCGGCATCTGCGAGCGGTCAGAAATGCGGTCACCGCAAAATTGCTAGCCTGTGAAAGAACAGTCCACGCATTCAGTAGGCTGTCAGGTTCACCTCATCCAGCCATACGTTGTAAGGCTGCTGCTTGTAATCTCCGTCCATCTGAAAGGCCACATCGATTTCTTCCAGTGTCCAGTCGGGTTGGTTCGAATAGTAAGTATCCACGTTATAGGTTTGATCGCCCACGGTCAGGCTGATGTAATGCACCTGGCTTCCGACGCGCTCCACGTTCCAAACGAGATGGATCCATGTGTTCGCGGGAAAGGGTGTGCAATCGATGGAAGTGGGCTGCCACCCATTGATGTCGTCCCAGATGTCCCATTTCCCTGAGCCGTTGAAGTTACACTCTGAGCCCCAGACCCACCGATTGCCACCGAATGTCTGATTGATGTCAAACTCAAGGGCCTGCGCAGCGGTGGGATTATCAATGTAAAAATACAAGTCGTAGGTGAAATGACTGACGCCATTTCCGCCCGCGACGGGATTGAAGTACAGCATGTTGCAGTATCCCTGAGGACACGCGGACGTGATGCCGGTGCCCATGGAGAACTTCGCCGATTTCCCGTCCATGGCGGGAGTCGACTGATTCTGTGTCATGGTTGAGTCCGCGGTTCCCAGCCCTGCGGCGCAGATTTGCCCATCCCGTCCGGAGCCCGCAGGGAACGTTGCCGAGCATGATTGCCAACCGGGCAACGTCTGAATGTCGTTGATCGTCGTCTGCGACTGCGCGCTCACGGTGACGTTGAGGATGCTCGAAGAGATGTAACCTTGATTGTCTTCCGCCATTACTTCGAGCTTGTGCGCCCCGGGGGACAAAAAGAGCTGAGTATTAATCGAGCTGTTGAAAGTGAAATACGCCGCGTATTGACCATCGACATAGACTCGCATAAAAAAGATTGGGTTCTTGGGAGTGGCAGTGGCAACCAGGTTCGTAGGTGAAGTGACGGTCGATCCATCGACCGGGCTGGAAACAGTGAGGGGAAAGTCGTTCGATCCCGTGTCATCGGGTGGCGGAGTTGTCGCGGGAGGAGCCGGCAGGGGGCTGGTTTGTGGTGACCAGGAAATCTGCACGGGCGGGGTCGACGGGTAGCTCGGTTGTGTCGGCGGCGGCGTGGTGGTATTTGCGGAACCAGTTCCGCATGCCGTTAGAGTTGCGATCGACCCGGATAAGAGCGCGAACCACAGAATTTTTAAGGTCCGCTGCAGATTCCCAGGGCAGTCCACGGACGCGTCGGGGACACTCATGTCGATTGACCTCGGCATATTGGATTACGGATGGAAGAACCAGCGACTGCAAGCGGAGTTGAGACTTGCGAGCGGGCAAGGCTGCGGTAAAAGAACGGTGTCGGGTTCGACTCAAGCCAGTGCTATGAATCTAGGCGGATGAACATCCCCGTGCAATACCCCCTCCACCCTAAGGAGTGCGGTGGCAATGCCTGATCCCCTCCAGGCGGCGCGCGTGTCCACTGGCTTCAGGCAGAAACGCGACATGCAAAGCAGGCGGCTACAGCATCCGGGGTATTGCTTGCCGCTGATGAGAAACATAGTTTTCGGAGTAACCCCAGGGAGACACTCCGCTTCTTCGCTGGAATCGCAACAACGGAGGAACATGATGCAAAAGGACTCATTGCGCCAGCTGTACGTCAACGAATTGAAAGATCTCTATAACGCCGAGACGCAGCTTGTGAAAGCCTTGCCGAAAATGGCAAAAGCCTCGACCAACGCCGAATTGCGCCAGGGATTTGAAGAACACCTGCGGCAGACCTCGGAGCACGTTTCCCGGCTGGAACAGATTTTCGAAATGCTGGGAGAAAAAGCCACGGGCAAGAAATGCCGCGGGATGGAAGGCCTGGTCAAAGAAGGCGGAGAAACCCTGCGAGAGGACTACCAGGGAGCCGTCATGGATGCGGCCATCATCGGCGCAGCTCAACGCGTAGAGCATTACGAGATTGCCGGCTATGGAACCGTGCGAGCCTTCGCTGAGCTACTGGGCGAAAACGAGCAGGTTTCCCTGATCGAACAGACGCTGCAGGAAGAAAAGCAGACAGATGAAAAGCTCACTCAGCTAGCCGAGCAGATCAATGCGCAAGCTCGCGAGATAGCTGAGGATCCGGAAAGCCGACAGCAGTCAAGGCAAGCAAAGGGGAGCAGGCGTGCTGCCTAGCAGGGTGGAAGGGCGCATGGCGTCCTTCCACAGTTCTTCTTCGAACGCTGATCTCTGCCATTCGATAAACACCATGCATACGATAGAACACGATGTTCACGTAGATGCCATTCCGATGTGGGGTAGGAAATACAATCCGAACCGTTGGGGGCAACGCTGTATTGTTGCCGGGGTCACGCCGGCCTTAGAGTGCTGAAAACCGAGAAAGTTGAGTCTCTCAATGGCCAGCAAAAACATAATGCCCAGCAAAAACATAGCAAACGCTCTTCCGCCCGCGCAGGACCTGCAACGCGCTTTCGAATCTGCAGTCCGCAACATATATGAGGTAGGCCTTACCGGCAAAGTGTCGCGACAACGAACTCCGATCGTACAGCGCGCCGGCGCTGCGGGTATGCAATCGCCGATCGATGCTGAGAAGAGAGCTCTCTCGGATGCCGCCAGAGCGCTGGCGCAGTTGTGGAAAGTCGCTCCAAACTCTAACCGGTAACAAAGCCGCTTTGGACCATGATGGAGGGATGCAGCGGCGGCTCCGGGTGAGGCTCCGGTTTCTTTCTCATCGCGACAAAGGCAGCGCTCATCAAGACCACGAATAGCACGACTAATGCCGCTGTCGTGATTCTGCGTCCCGCTCTTGGATTGCCGGCAATCATGTCGATAGTGGGATGCTCTCATGCCGTTTGCGTTTGCCGCTAATTTGAAGTCAGGACCACATCTAGAGAAGCAGACGCAGAAACGAAAATTGGTACTGGACATCGGTATTACCGTTGTCCAGTACCCGCACTTCAAGCGTGAGCCTTTGTGAAGATCTTAGACAGCCTTGCGTAGTGTATCCACACTTTCGGAACCGCGCTTCATCGCCGACTGACCAGAACAGGTATTGCAGTGCGCCACGATTTCCTTACGGCGTTCGCGGAGGCGACTCTGGAACGTGTCCCAGCGCCCGCCGATTCCCACTGCGCTGTTGTCGATCACTACTGAATCGGTTCCCGCCGGAACGGCCCGCTCCGACGTCGCCGAAGCCGCGTCCAGGTCCGCACGACTGCCCCGCGGACTGGCTGGAACTGGAGAAATCGTGGAGTACCCTTGCGCTTCGGCTGCGGCTTGCTCCGATGCAACATTGCCCGAGGTCTGCGCCGTGGTAGGAGTTATGTTGCGATCCGTCCCGGCGCGATGCATCACCGGATCGGTCACCCATTTTGAGCGGTACCGCCCCTCATAGTCGGCCCATTCTTCCGCAGAGTCCAAATCGGATTCTTTGTACGGGGGAAAACGTTCGATCTGACTCTTGTTCAGACTTACTTCGAAGTCGCCGCTATGCTTGGGTGACAAACGCAGACCCTCCGCGGGGATGAGGAACTTCTTGGTAGAGAGCCATCCCCCGGTGTCGACCACGACGTAGCGAATGGTTCCGTCAGAATGGTCGAAGACTACGTCATCGATTTTTCCCAACTTCTCATCGTTCAACCCGTATAAATGAGCGCCGCGAATATCCTCACTCGCCTCGACGAACCTCGCCTCTCTCAAAATGCCGTAGTGTGCCATTTTTTCTCCTCTGCAGTCGTAGAATGCGTGATGGATGTGGACCGGGCAGAAAACTGTCCCGGAATGTTGCCAGCGTATTTCGATGTCAGTATGCGATCCGGTGTGAGGTCGTACAATCCTCCGTTCACTGTAGGAAGCGACAACCAGCACGGCGGAACTAAATCTGGCCGGGATCTTCCGGGTCGGGTTCGCGCACTGGCAAGTCGGGGTTCTCAGGCGGATCGCGCGGCTCCTGAATCGGAAACGGCTCTGGCTCTGCGGGCATCCGGAAACTATATTTACCAACGGGCTCGATGTCCTTTTGCATGTGGCTGAGATGCCGGAAGAGGAGCTAACGGACGTCGCCGTTCTTTATTAGATCGAGTTGCGGTCGGGACCAATCAGGCTGCATTCGCGGAATCCCGCACTTGCTCCTCGCCCGGCCGCAGCTCTTGAGACCGCACATCAGTCTGCACATCCGCTCTCGTCCTGGGCAAGCTGTCGGGATATTGTTCCTGGAGGAACTGCAGCAATTTTTCGCGAACCAGGCATCGAAGATCCCAGGCGCGAGATCCGTTTGGAGCGCTCATCAAGGCGCGAAGTTCCAGGGTACGGTCCGTCGCGTTTGTGACCTGCAGACCCCACACCTTTCCATCCCACAGCTCTGTGGATTGCAAGACTCGGTGAAGCTCCTTCCGCAGATCTTCGACTGGTACGGAATAGTCCGCGTAGATGAAGACGGTGCCCAGCAAATCAGCGCTCTTGCGGGTCCAGTTTTGAAACGGCTTCTCGATGAAATAGGAAATCGGCAATACCAGACGTCGAAGATCCCAAATTCGTACCACGACAAAAGTGGTGGTGATCTCTTCAATCCAGCCCCATTCGCCCTCGACAATGACCGCATCCTCAAGCCGGATGGGTTGAGTCAAGGCAATCTGTACGCCCGCTAGCAAGTTCGCCAGCATGGTACGACCAGCCAAACCAGCCACCACTGCGGCCAAGCCGGCGGATGCGAAAAGGCTTTCACCGATATGCCGAATGGACGGGAAGGTCATCAAGATGCCCGCAATCGCGACAACCACGATCATCAACACGACAATGCGGCGAAGCACTTGAACCTGGGTTCGCACTCTTCGGGCCGCTAGATTGTCAGCCATTTCGAAAGAATACTTTTGCGTCAGAACCGCTTCGACCACATCGACCATGGCAACGAGCAACCAAGCAATGGCGCCGATCAGAACAATGCCGCTCGAATGATTCAGAATGCTCTTCACGGCTGGACTGGCTGGGAGGAAAGGAAACGCTGCCAGTTCAAGCAACAGCAGAAGGATTAGCCGCACGGGCTTCTCGCAATAAGACAGCGCCTGGGCGAGTACCGTCCGCTTTCGCAAATTCAGTCGGCGGGCAGCACGAAACAGAATGAAGTGAACGAGCAATGCCACCACAAACGCGATGGCAATGCCGCCCAGCGACCATACCGACGTTCGCCAGTTCTCCAAACGAAAAATCATTAGCTCTCCCTGATTCGAAACAGGTGGGCTACGCGCAAACTGCCACTAGATCTCTGCGGCCATCGAGGAGACTCTGATCGTTTTTCCGTGGAGTTCTCCCACAATCCGGACTCGCTGTCCTGCAAATCTCTTGAAATCGGATGCATCTCCTTCGAGGAGATATGTAACATTCGGATCGACCAAGGCGAAGTTGGCTCCGCCGTGCACGCAGATGCGGACACAAGCCGAGGCGGTCTCGCCCATTGACGGCGAGTGCTTTGCACCGCAACGGGAGCAGGTCATCATTCCCTCGTAAGCCTGCCGGGTAGTGCTCTCTCGCTGCGCTGCTGAATCGACTGTAGCAGCACCGGCAGCGGCTCCTAACGTCGCCAGCAGCAATGCCAGAGCACACGCGATTGCCGTACCCAATACGACGATCTCAATCCAGACACGATTTGTTCTCATGCTGCTCGCCCCCCCTAGAGGCAGCGAACCAACAAGAGATGTCCCGCAGGTTCGAAGAGTTGGCGGAAAACGAGATGCAACTGTAGTGCCAGTGATGCCAATGCTCGCTGCGGCCGCCTAAGTTGGTGATAGGAATCGCGGAAAAGCAGTGAATAGAGGGGAGCGGGCTTCTCGGCCGGATACCGCAAGAGAAGAGATTTCCGGATCCGCCAAAAACACGGATTATGAATGACGCAGAACAGAGGTCCTCGAACGACCTGGAATCTAAGCGGCCGCTTCAGCTGCTTTCGCTAATCCCAAGCCCGCCGCTTCTCTTGCACCCGCACGGCGCAACAGTTCGACAGCGCGGTCAGTTTTGCCGCTTTTTTCGCACGACACGTAGACCAATGCTCCCACGTCGGTCAACTGGTGCCCGAGTCTCATCGCCTCATTCTCGGAAAAGCCAAGTCCTACCAGGGTTCGGGAGCCTCGAGACATAGCCGGAAGATTCTGCTCCGCCATCAAGGCGTGTAAGAATTCCCGGGAGCGAATGAAGAAGCCAACGGTCGGAATTACGACAGCACCGAATTCCGAAAACCAGCCAATCATGCGCACGCCGGTTGCGCTGTCTTCCCCGCGGACGTCGGTTATCTTGGCGTCCCGCACCGCACTGGCAACCGGGTGCGCAGGAGATAACACCATGCAGATGTCTTCGTTTCCGAATCCAGCCCGATTCAGGGCATAGACGACCTCTGGCAGAGCCACGCTGCGAGGGTACATCCCGTAAGCAGCCGTTCCATTCGAAGTCATAATTCTGATCTCCAGGCCGGATCGCGAGGAAGGGAAAGGACCTTCGGCAGCACGACTGGTGACGCGTTACCTCAAACTACAAGGTTTTTGCTGCCGCCGCACTAGGGTAAATCGTGTAGGACGGAGGAAGCCCTTTGGGGCCAATGGTGCTCGCTAGAGAAGCAACTCAATTTTAGCGACCCGGATGGTGTTGCTAGCCGTATCGAAAATCCCTACAACCGTTACGGGCTGATTTTCGTAACGACTCAGATCCCCTTGTTCGACGAGTGGGTAGCTGGTGTTGCTCGCTACTTTCAGGACGTGCCGACCACCATCCTTCACGATTCTTCCAGTGAACGTCTGCGTCGCGGGGGAGTCATTTGCCGGTTGGTGATAGGGAACCTGATTCTGCCGGTCAGGCTGAGGCACGGGGTTATCTCGCTGTGGTAAGGGCTGAGGTATCGGTTGCGGCTCTTGCTGGCGGGACCACACGATCAATTGCTGAAACGTCAACACGTCCTCGGGGAACCGTGGGACTAGTTGCGCCTGTTGGCCAAGGACGAAGGGAGTTACTGCGAGCAAAACACCTCCCACAAGCCAATCCGTCATTCCATTCATAGAAACCCTCATCCGAACGACGAAGCGGGACTCTTCAAAACTGGACGGCATCTCTCACAGTTCTAGCGCGGCTCCCAGATTGATCCATCGAGTGTTCGCTGTAGCCGACGGCTACCCGAGACTCAGTGAAGGGGCTCTTCGCGAATTCGGGATGGCCATGGGCCCTGAGAAAAACGTGCTCTCAACAGATCGACGCCGAAGAGCGACAGGGCTGCCATTCCAAATACATAGCCGGTGAGGTTCAGATTTACGGCCAGGCTCAACAGAGAGAAGAGCGCCAGAAACGCACCAAGAGCCCGAAGCATAAATTGGACCTCCTCGTCGTGTCCCCACCATCTAAACTTGATATAGCCGAAAGCGAAATACGGTGATGCATTCAATTTTGGGCGGATGATTACTGGTTGATTTATGAATGTTCTGCCGTATTGCTAAAAAAAGCCCGAACTTTTGAAGTGCGGGCCAGACCACTCTCGCGAAACGTGCGAGCACTTTGAAAATCGATTCCCTAGCCTCGCGAGCGCCTTGGTTGGGGCGGTTCCTCGGAGTCAACGTCCTCGGCAGCCCGATGTGGCGGCTTCGCGGCGTTAACGTCGGCGGCGGTCTTCTTTGCCGAATCTTTCACTTTGCCCCATGCTTCCTGGACTTTACCTTCCGCTTGTTTGGCTGCGCCCTTGACCTGCGCGTTTGTGTCGCCAGTCCATTCTCCGGCCTGACGCTCGATGCGGCCGGCTACGTCCTTCACTTTTCCTTCCACACGATCCTTATTCATGCAATTCTCCTTTACGGGTTCAGACTGCGCTTCGACCCTGAATGATGCGGATGAGCACGGCAATCACTGCCAACACCAGCAAGATGTGAATGAATCCGCCAAGGGTGTAGGAACTGACCATCCCTAGCAGCCAGAGGATTAACAAAAGGGCCGCGATAGTCCAAAGCATTCAATATCCTCCCGTGCGGCGGATAGCTTGGCACCGAGTTGCTCAAATCAGGCTAGTCGCTAAGGGAAGTGGGAACTATCGAGTAAAGTCCCTAATCGATTTGGCAAAGGACTCTACTTTGTACTGAGCACAAGGACCGCAGTGGGGCCTTTAAAATTCACATCGGGGAGAATCAAAATACCTGGACAATTCCGTTACGTACCGCGTATCGGGTCAGGTCCGCTACGGAGTGTAATCCGAGCTTTCGCATGAGATTTGTTCGGTGGGTTTCTGCGGTCTTCACGCTTAGATTGAGAGTGACTGCGACTTCTTTGCTGGTCTTTCCTTCGGCTAGAAGTTGAATGACTTCGCGCTCTCGTCCAGTCAAGACATTGTTGGAATCGACTTCGGTCAGTTCTCTTCCCACTTCCCGAAAGCCGCGATCCAGGTAGCCTTCCAATACCATCTGGCTGACTCGAGTCGTAAAGAAAGTCCTCTGGCGTTGAAGAGCATCCACCGCAGCGACTAAGTCGCGGCCGGCATCGGACTTCAGCAGGAACCCGCGAGCGCCAGCGCGGAGCACTTCGCGCACAACTTGATCGGAATCGTGCATGGTCAAAATGAGTATCGGCACGTCAGGGGATGCCGCCAAGATCTGGCGAGCGGCTTCCAGGCCATTCAAATTCGGCATGCCGATATCAAGAAGAATCAGATCGGGATTCAGGCTGTTAGACAGTTCGACAGCTTCACGACCGTCTCTTGCTTCTCCACAAACCTCCCAACCTGGATGGCTTTCCAAGAGCGCTCGAATTCCGCCCCGGGCCACTTCATGATCATCCGCAATCAGGATTCGAAGCATTCTCCACCTCACGATTGAATTGAGATCTCCGACCCACGAAAGACCAGGTTGATAAGTAAGGGTATTGCGTTCACTCACGCTGACCCAAGAAAACCTGCGTAAATACAATGCACAAATCGTGCCAAACGCGTATTCGATTGGATCCAAATCACTTGCATGGGATGGGGTTCCCGGTCCGCATGTAACTTTTTCCGAACGAGTCCGGGAACCAAAAGAATTGGGACTTACGGGGCAAATACAGCATTTCCCGTACTCCTCGATAAGCTGCCCTCATGAATACGAATGAACAATCGTATACGGCGAAGGAGTGATTTGCATCCAAGAGACGCACGGAGGTATGTCCAAATGCGTTCTGGTAACTTTTGTTTTCTCCGCTTCGGGACGGTTCTGACGGTCGCACTCGGCAGTTGCATATTCGCACTCGCGCAGGATCCTGACATCGGTCCTCCGAGAACTCCACAACCTCCGCCCTCCATCCAGCAATCGCAGCCCGCGTCCGACCAGCCTGCACAACCGGGTCAGCAGCCAGCCATCGCGCCTGAGGGCTCGGCTGATGATTCGGGCAGATTCGTTTTTCGGAAGGAAGTGCAAGAAGTGGTTTTGCACGCTACCGTCGTCGATGAAACGGGGCGTTTGGTGACCGGGCTTAGCCGAAGCGATTTCACCATCTATTTGAACGGCGTACTCGAGCCGATCACCTCTTTCCGCCGAGAGGACGTTCCTGTAGCCATAGGGATTGTGATTGATAATTCCGGTTCCATGCGCGACAAGCGGGAAAAGGTGAATCAGGCAGTACTCAATCTGATCCGTGCGAGCAATCCGCAGGATGAAGTTTTCGTCGTCAACTTCGGTCAGACCCCTTATCTGGATCAGGATTTCACATCGAACGTGAACTTGCTCCAGGCGGCCCTGCATCAGACCTCAACGCGAGGCAGCACTGCGCTTTACGACGCCGTGGTAGCCTCAGCGGTGCATCTGCAAAACAATCCTCGGCTTAGCAAAAAGGTCCTGCTAGTGGTGACCGATGGCGAGGACAACATGAGCCGCGAGACGCTGCAGGATGCGATCCGTCATTTACAGCCGAACAAAGGAGAATCCGTTTATGCCATCGGGCTGACGGATAGCGGCATGACACGAACAGGACGAGAGGCCCTCCAGAATCTGGCATCGAGTACCGGGGGAGTCGCTTATTTTCCACAGAGTCTGGACGAGGTCAATGAAATCACGCGGACTGTGGCGCACGACATTCGCAGCCAGTACACGCTTGCGTTCAAGCAGGGAGATTCAGTAAAGAAGGGATACCAAACCATTCGAGTCGAGGCCAAGGAACCCGGTAGCCGCAACCGGCTGACGGTCCGGACACGAAGCGGATTTTATCCCGGCGAGACGGTTCGGTAGCTTGTCTCGCTGCGACTGAGACGGCTAAGACAGAAGCAAACGCAAGACTAAGCAGCCGTCGGTCCGGCAGGAGTCTTCGGTGGTGGCGGAGGCAACTCGATCTGGATCAGGTTGTTCTTAATCGCATAGACAACCAGGTCTCGAATCGAATGGAAACTCAGTTTGCGCATGATGTTACTGCGATGGGTCTCGACGGTCTTGGTGCTCAGATTCAGAAGCGACGCCACTTCTTTCGAGCTGTTGCCTTCCGCGAGCAACTGAGTAATCTCACGCTCCCGCGCGGTCAAAGTCGGCAACTTGGGGGCTTCGTTTCTGGAAACCGTCTGTCCCTTCTCCAAAAAGCCTGCCAGGACGAGGTCATTCACGCGCGGAGTGAAGAACATGCGCTTGTTCTGTAGCGCTTCGACCGCGGACACCAAATCTCGCGCTGCATCCGATTTCAGGACGAAGCCGCGGGCACCGGCATCCAAGGCCTCGCGGATGACCTGATCGGAATCCGTAATCGTAAGCACGATGACCTTAAAATGAGGATCATGCTGAAGCAGCTGGCGCGTCGTATCCAAGCCATTCAGATTGGGCATCCCGATGTCGACGATGACGACATCCGGATTCAATTGGAGGGCTTTCTCGATCGCCTCGCGACCATCGCTGGCCTCTCCGCAAACTTCCCAGCCATCGTGTTTTTCCAGAAGTGCGCGCAATCCGCGACGCACAATTTCGTGATCGTCAGCCAGCAAGATTCTCAACTTCATGATTCACCCCACAGATCAAAAGGTGGACCGCAATTTCCAATTGATACAGACCCCTAATGCAACTCTGCCCGATCGCGTCCGTTGAGCGCGGTAAAAACACGATGTTGGCTCACAGCTTCCACGGCCGCCAACAAATCGCGAGCGGCATTGGACTTTACGACGTATCCCCTGGCGCCAGCTTCCAGGGCTTCGCGCATCATTTGCGGAGAATCGTGTTGTGTAACGAAGAGAATCTCGAGTTGTGGGGATTGGCGGCGCAGCAAACGGCACGCTTCCAGGCCATTCATTTTCGGCATGGTGACGTCGAGTACCATGACGTCCGGATTCAGATCCTTCGCTTTCTCCACAGCCTCAGCGCCATCGGCCGCCTCGCCGATTACTTCCCAGCCCGAACGCCCCTCCAGCAAAGTCTTCAATCCTTGTCTCACTACGGGATGGTCATCAACCAAGAGTATGCGAATTGTCATGCAGTTCTGTTCTTCCGGGGGGACCCCGACCAAACGATTCGCCACATTCTACCTCAGCCCGGGTGACACGCCCGACAGATATGATCGCCGAAAACACCGCTATCCCCGGGGGTGTCTCAGGACCCTAGGAACACTCATCGAGACTACCGTCCGATGAACCAGGGTCCAATACAGGGAATCATGTATTCGTGAGACGCCAGAATCATGCCCGGAACCCCTGGTCGCTGTTCACCCGACTGTCGCAGCCGGAAAGTAGGTTTGGTTCCGCAGTAATACCTCGACCGCCTCCACCACGGAGCCAATGTCCTGCTTTGCACAGGCCCCGCGCACGCCAGCCATTCGCGCTGCCTCAGACAGTTGTTTCGAAAGATGGAGCGTCACCATCAGGATTGGAATCTCGGGAAACAACTCAGAAATTTGCTTGGCGACATCCACCCCGTTCAAATCTGGCATTTGATAGTCAAGAAGAATCAGGTCGGGAGGAGCCTCCAGCACGTGATGGAGCGCCTCGGCGCCGGTGCGCGCCTCGCCGCACACCTGCCAAGCGGACTGTTGCTCAAGCACCGCCCGCAAGTAATGGCGGACTGACGGATTATCGTCGACAACAAGAATACGAACCACGCAAAGCCCCTTCCAAGCCCTGAGCCAGACGACCAGTTGCGAATCTCCGACGCGTCCAGAAATTGCCCGCTCGGCCACTCTCTCGTCCCGGTTACTCTCTGGTAAAGAGGCTAAGCCGACGTCCGGGTCGCGACAATCCAGCGAAGCCTGTAGGTTTTCCACCAAGGGTAATGCCTACCAGATTCCTTTGTCGCTTCCGGTAAGCTTCTGCTCGAGCGCTGCGGCCGTGGCCAGCCCGGGTAACAGGCTGAGACGAAAGCTGTTCCGAAGTTCTCCCTTCCGCAATAAAGTCATGAGCTCCGAAGCGTACAGATTGACAGAGTGAGGCAAAATCGAAACGCGCAGGAAATCTCGACGGAAACGAACCTGATTCGTGCCGAACTTAGCTGATCCCGTCACGATCGAAGGCAAGGGAATACCCGTTCCGCGATACGATTCGGCATATTCGGAGATAATCCGCAAATATGTCGAGATTCCCTCCCAAAGCCCGGCAGCTGAGCCCAAGGAATACAGGTATTCAAAATCGACCAAGTTCTCGTCCACGAGCCGGGCATTATCCACGATGTCGCACAGCCTGATGTAGAAGTGCCGGTACATGCGTTGCAGCGTGCTGATAACGATGCGGTCTTCCGGTGCCGAAACGCGGAAGAGACAGCCCCGGACCTCGGCCACCCGTGCATGCGACGATAGGGACCGAGTGACGGCAGTTTGTTCTCCGGTTTGTCCGAGACGTCCGGCGTGCACTTCAACCAGCTCGGGCAGTCCGGGCACGATAAAGTTCCATTTGTTCGCCAACCGGTCGCCCCAGCTGCGATCTGCCAGCTTGGCATGAAAGCGCGCACTCATGACCTCGACGACCCTGGAGGCATCGGCGTCCGTGTAGAGATCGAGATCACTTCCCAGGTCCGGCCAATGATCGAGCGACTTGATGACGATGACCGGGCAAGCGGACTCCTCCAACGATGAACAGATCTGCTGCAAGAATCTCAACGCATGATCAATGCGCTCCGACTCCTGCTGCATCGCATTCTCGGCCCAACCAGCAGCCTCTCGGCTGCCATTGCTTTCGAGAATCAGCTGTAGAGGCGCAAAGGAGCGCAAAATGACATGGTTTGTAATCGCCAGCGCTTTGAGATCTTCGAAATCTTGCCGTTCCATTGCGCAAATCGCTTGGTGTGTTTCGGGTGAACAGTGCTCAAAAGGTCGCCGTGGCCTGGACTCTCCCGAAGATGAAGGAGTCAGCAAAAGCTCAGACAACAATTTGACATTTCTCGTCGATCCGCGAACCAGCTCCATGCATGAAACTCCGATAAACGTATGGGATACTGCGCATCTTTTGATGTGAAAAGGGAGACGGCGGTTGGCGCCGGCTGGGACTCAGTTGGAACCAGCGCTGGATGAAGAATTCTGGCCGCAACTGGCGAAGTTCAGGCGCTCAATGGCGGTACCCTCTTCGTAATCGTTCCAAGTTTCGATCATCACAAACGGCAGAGGATGGGCGGCGTCGAAATACCGGTTATAGAGATGGAGAGTATCCTCGAATGTCTGTCCACATCGGCTTTGCATATGGCGATTCAATCCCCACTTTGCTGAAGAATCGTCGAATCCCGGCCAGGCAGCCCCGACGACAACCTTGTCGGGATGCTGGTTTCGCATGTTCTTGTAAAAGTAATCCAAATACCCTTCGCCCCAATTGCTGCCGTCCGGTGTCCATCCCTTTTGCCCGGGCTGAACCCAGGCATACGACCCCGCAAAAGCTCCACTGAATTGTGAAGGCGGTTGGTCCTTGTATATAAGCAAGGGCGGGGCCTCCCATCCTTGGCAGCGTTCAGCAACGCGATTCCAGTCCACATGACCGTGTTTGGGAAAGATGAAGATCATCGGATGCCCGTTATAAGTCAGGTAGGCCGCGCGATGTGGCGCTTCGGGTCCGATGTAAGCCTTATATGCCTTATCTATCGCTGCTATCGCATCGTCGGTGGCCTGCGCGTCATCATCTTCGGCTTCGTTGTACAGAAGCGCGACTTGAAAATGACTCTCATCGGCCACCTCCTGCAGGAGGGCAAAGTTATGGTCGGAAAAAGGCAGCGTCGTTCCGTACCAATCGACCACGAAGGCGGAGATTCCACTGTGGCGAGCCTGCTGAATCTGACGTCGCAGAACCCCGCGATCGTCGCTGGAGTAGCCCACATCGATGTGAACGTGATCGCCAAACCAAGGCATGTAGACTGCGAGAATTTTGGGCCAGGAATTAGGAGCCTGCAGATTTTGCTGGGCGACACGGTGTATGCCGGGCGTGGTACAGCCGCTGCCCACCATAAAACACAAAATCGCTAGACCTAGCAGTCTCGTCGACAACTGAACGCTCCATGCATTCCACCGATTGATGAGGAATTAGATGCGAGCGCGACGACAGTGGTTGGCGTGCGTTACCGGGTCAAAACTGTGGAACGGCCTGAAGTTGACGAATGACCCAGCGGTCGGCGGCCGGAGTCATGATCACGACATAATGCATGATCGTGTGCTCGGAGTGAATCGTCTTGTGACCGTCGAGAATTTGCAGGTCGTATTCAGCCGTGTCGTGGAGCTCGATCATGTCTCCCTCTGGCGCGTAGAAGACGGCGTCCACCTTGTGACTCTGGTTGAGGTGGCGGGAACTCAGGTCGTTATGTCGTTGACTGGCGACTGCCTCGTTGAGCCACGCACCGGCCGCACCCACGAACAACCCATTCAGCGGAGCAGTGGAATTGGATTCCAGCGCTTGATCGATATTCGCCCAGGCGAATTTATAGTCGCGAAGGATGGCGCGCTCGGTCAAGGTCTCGACGGCGCGGGGCCCAGCTTTGCTCGTGCTCAGGACAACTTGCGGAGTCGAATCAACGCAAACAGAGATCGTCGGCACCACAGCAATCACGAGCCAAGGCAAGCCACTTTGAAAGACAGCGGAATCGAGTCTGATCTCCCATTCGCGACATTCTCCAATTCTCCCGATTACTCCTGCCCCCCAAGGCGCACTTCATTCCCCATCGCAACTCCAGAGGCAGCGGAAATTACGATTGCGCCGCTGCCGGTCATCTGCGCGCGCGCAATTCCTTTTTTAACCGGAGCATCCACGGTGTCTGTTCCCTGCGCACCTTTTGCCGTGAATGTCACGATCGTGCCGTCTGGCACGGGATTGCCACTGCAGTCGCGCACCGGGTCGGTCTCAACCAGGAATCCTTTCGCGTCACGCTGGCCTTTGATCCGTAAGCTGCACGGATCGGAGGCCACTTCTTGCACCACGCGCCGCGTGGATACGCTATTGATGGACGCTGTGATCTGCAGTGCGCCTGCGGATTTGCCGGAACTCGTCCGGAACCAGGCAATGCCACTTTGTGTTTCCACTCGATGCGACGCAGGTGCTCCGCCCGGAGCTGTCAGAAGGAAATCTACCGTGGTAGGCGCCAGAACAAGATTTTTATACTCATCGAAAGGCATCGCAACGCCGCTAACCACGTCGTTCTCGCTTACTGGCGCGCGCGAAGGATGAACCAGGAACGCCAGGCTCACTGGCTTTGCCGGCGCGACAAAGAATCCAACGCTCTGGCAATTGCCGGTACAGATGATCGCCACATACTTTCCGGCACTCAGCAGCTCTTTCGCGCTTAGGGAGATATCTTGTCCAAGCTGCACATCCCGTTTCATCGAGAGGCTCGGCCCGAGAAGATAAAACGTCGCTGAACCGCTGCCGGTTGTGGCAATCGAAGCGGCATTTCCAGCGATGGCCGAAGAGGGCGCCCGAAGGTCCACATCCTGCGCAGACAGCGCTGCCGCGATCCCGACCACCCCCAGGACGAGCGTCAGCCAATCTCGCCACATTCTAGGACTTTTGCAGGCTGTACTGGTTGACGACGACATGGAAGTTCTGGACCTTTCCTGCCAGGGATTTGGGAATCTCCACTGCAAAGGGCTCGGTTTCCTGGGGAAGCAAGGCGCGTTCAACATATCCATCCGAAACCCAAACCACTTTGCCATTGTTGTCGTAGAAGCTCGCGATCACATGCGGAATGTTGACTGTCTCGCCACTCTGATTCAACAGCTCGCCATGGAGTACCGAATGGCCCTGTGCATCCGTGTCCAGTTTCTGATTCATGACACCAATGACAGGATCTGACGAAGCTGGAACGAGCGTAGCTTTGACGTCCATGTGAACATTCTTCACCTTGCTCAGGCTGACATGGGGAAAGTCGATGCGATAGGGTGATACCTGCTTGGGGAGCAACACATGCAAGATCTTATCGAAGCTGCTTTCGTCGTCAATCGCACTGCCGGCAGCATCCAGGAGCGTGGATTGAACATTCACGAATGCGGGGATCGTATCTTCGTTCACGACCTCTCCCATCACTACGGAGCCTTCGGCCGAATCCACGGCGTTCATCGAAATGATGCGCACATGCGGAGAATCCACATTATGCGAACCCCACTCTTCCCCTGCGCCGCCAGTCACCAGATCCCAACGCAAGTAATTCACCGGAATGATTTGCGAAGGCACATTGGGAAGTGGAACGTCGTCCCAAACCACTTTCCATTGGTCACCGCGATGAACCAAACGGAAATCGCGAACATCTTCGATCGGACCAACCGGAGTCGCCCAGTGCAGTTGGACGCGCATCTGCGCTTCCGAATCGGTTGCGTGGATGGGGCGCGCATCATATCGTTCCAGGCTCGAGAATGAGCGAAGTCCGCCATTGGTTCCAGTCCATTCCTGAATAAATGACTGTTCGTTTGCGGCATCATTTGTTCTTTCAACACTGGCAAATGCGCGGCTCCAATTCCGCCTCTGAACGTCGCTCAGAAAATTGGAGAGGGCCTGCCCGGGCGTGGTCGCGGTTTCGCTGAGCCCCGGAAGTGCCGAACCCGCGGCGATGCCAATAGTGCCGGTGGAGCTCCCCGCTCCAGTCAAACCTATGGCCATCAGAAGGACGGTAACTGCGACGAGCACGATTGGCAGTAGATGTTTCATATCGCTCCCTGGTTACTCAGGCTACGTAATGGCCTTGACGCTCATCAACACGGACGGGGGATTCGATCACTCTTCGCAGACGTGGGGTAGCCGGAAGCAACAAAACCAGGAACATTGCAAACACGCTGACCCCGATCGGCAACGTCCCCCAGAGCAGCCCCATCCATGCGGGAGGAATCGCGTCGGAGACGATGCGGTGAGCGGGTGGGACGTCGTCTTTCGACCAAGCCGTTATATCGCCGTGATTGAAGCTCTCAATCTGGCGCCATCCGGCGAAGGTCAACAGCGGCTCATAGTACGAGTCATGGACGAAGATGTATTTGAGTCCATAACGGTTCGCATGTTCAAGCATCGCGCGCAGCGAGTCCATGCCGGCCGATCCGTAGAACTTGGCGTTGGTCAATTGCGCCGACCCGTAGTGCGTCATTTCGGGGAGCAGACGGGCCGAGTTGTAGTCGCCATCGACACTGCTGGCGTCGGTGTAGGTAGAGACTTTCGCCAGTTCGCTGCCAAATCCTAAAGTGAGGTAACGATAGGAATCATGCCCGTCGCGATTGAGAAAAGAGATCACGGGACTGACATCCATCGAGATGGTTGGACGGTACGGGTTGGCAGTGAGCCACGCCAAGGCCGCACCGATTGTCGCAACCGCAGCCAGCGACAGCCCCACCGCAGCTTTGGCGCGAAAACGATCCAACAGTTGCACCGCAAGAAGTCCGACAATGGGCATCGCCAGCAAGGTGGCCCAGAATGTGAAACGTTCGAAAGTCAGGATCTCGTAGGCACGCCCCAGCAGCCATCTCGGCAGAGGCGTTGTGCCCCCCAATCCGAAAATGAGGCACAGCCAGAACCCAATCAGCAGAGGACGCAACCGGCGCGTCGACGCACCTCGGATGAGAATGAACGGCAAGGCGAGAATCAAAGCTCCGTAAGGAATCACGAAGTAGTTGATCGCGGTAATTGAGTGCAGCAAGAAGTTCGCACGGCTGTCATGGGGAATCGGGATCTGATGGATCGGATGCTGAATCAGTGCCATCCAGTAAGGCAACAAGACGATGCCGACCCCAACGGCAACGAGAACGCCAAAGAGCAAAGCGCGCGATATCACCCCGCCGAGCGACGTGTTTCTGTCTTCTTCCTGGGCATCCAGACAAGCGGTCCACAGCACAGGACCGACGAAGAACAGGACGCCGAAGATCAACGTAACATGGTGCGCAGCGGCCGCAGTCAAACTCAACGCGACGCCCTTGAAGAGTGAACGCACGGATGCAAGCATCGACCACTCATACAGATAAGGCAGCGCATTCAGGTAAAGAGCAACCGAAGAGACGGTCGCCAACTGCCCCGCCTGGTAAACGAGAAACGCAAGCGCCCCCAGAAAGATGCTGCCCAGAGCAGCATAGCCCGCAGCACGCTCATCCACCCAGATTCGAGCAAACCGAAATACGCCTACAGGCAGGAGCAGCACGGCAATCAACTGCACCAGCATGTACCCCATCTTCAACCCCACTAGGGTCGACAGAAGCGCGATCCACTGGTGCGTAAGCGGAGGATAAGTGGTCTGCGAAAACCCGGCAAACCATTTCTCATTCCAGGGATTGAACCAATGGTGCACATAATGAGAAGCAAGAAAGATGTGAAAGTTCGTGTCGAACGAACCGGCAGGAAGTTGCATGAGCAATAAAGGCCCATGCACAGCCAGTGCCACCAACACAATCGCCATGAGCGGAATAGGACGAGAGTAGCTTTCAGTTGAGATCATGCTGTGACAGACTCCAATACGCTTAGCGACCCTTGGATTCGGAAATGGGCTAGAGGGTTTACCCCATTTTTGCAACCCCGAACGCCTGGCTAGAGGGTCGCTCTCCTGCTTCGTCACCTGTCCTGTCGTCACCTCTGATGGACGGCAAACTTACCCGCTCCCATGGCATCTGAGAAAAACCGCAGGATTTCCTGTGCAGGAGCTCTCTAGAGAGTTCCTATGAACTGATAAAGCGTGGTGATACTGTGAAAAGCCGGATTCCGCTCACGAGCTTTTGCATTGTCATGGTTCTCGGCCTTCTGGGTGAGTCCCGTGGACAAACTTTTGACGTTGGTGGGGGCGCCAACTCCTCATCGTCCCGCCAACAAACCATCAAGCAACCGCAAGGTGAAGCTCCGCAAAGTCCCGATTTCAGTTGGGGGGCGGGGATCGATGTGGCGCGCCAGGCGCGCGCCGCCGACGCCGCTCTGAAAAGAGGTGACTATGCCGCCGCGGTGAATTATGCCGAGCAAGCCGCGAAGTCGGCACCACAGAATGCAGAAATGTGGTTCTTGCTGGGCTATACCGCTCGGCTCGCGGACCGTTACCAGCTCTCCGTGGACTCCTACTCGCATGGACTGAAGCTGCAACCCAACTCGGTTCGCGGATTGGCGGGTCTCGCTCAGACCTATGCCAAGATGGGCCGCGATCAAGAGGCGGAGCAGTTGTTGCGCAGGGTGGTCGAGGCAAACCCCAAAGACGCCAACAGTCTGCAGTTGGCTGGTGAACTGATGCTCACCTCAGACCCTAAAGCTGCCTTGGGCTTTCTTGAGCGAGCCGAGGCGATGCAACCGACGGCACACAATGATCTCTTGATTGCTCACGCATACGATCGGATGGGACAACCCGATAATTCTGCGCGATATTTGAACCGCGCGAAAAGTCGGGCTCCGCACGATCCCGAAGTTCTGCGTGCAGTGGCTGGACAATACCGGGATCAAGGGAAGTATGATGAGGCGATCGCGGCGTTGCAAGCAATTCCTTCCAAAACTACAGACGTGATGGCAGAACTTGCCTACACGTATGAAGTCGCCGGAAAGCAGCAGGAAGCGGCTGCAATTTATGAGCGACTCGCAAAGGCCGCGAGAGGCAATGTAGGCCTGCAACTCAGCGCGGCACAAGCATTGGTCAACCTCGGACAGGCTGACGCGGCCCGGCCTTTTCTCGACGCCGCCAGACAGAACGACCCCAACAATTACCGGCTGCACGCTATTTTAGGCAGCATCGCCGAGTCCGAGGACCGCTTGCCCGAAGCCGCGGACGAATACTCGACGGCACTCAAGAATCTGCCGGCACACGCGCAAGAGGGCCCCCTGTACCCGGTGGAACTTCGGTTGAATCTCTATGAGATCGACGTACGTCAAGACAACCCGGATGGCGCTCGACAGCAACTGGAGGCTGCTACCACCTCTCTTCAGCAGATCCAAGTACCCGAGTCATCTCGCCCGGAAATGCTGCGGCTGCGCGCAGTCGTGGAATCCGCCTCGGGAGATTTTGACGCGGCCAACCGTGATCTGAAAGAGGCGCTGGCGCTAGCGCCGACGAACGTTAACTCGTTGATGAATCTCGGCTCCCTACTGTCGAAGATGGGGCAGAAAGACGCGGCGCGCGCTACCTTCACGAAAGTCCTGGAACTCGATCACAACAACCGCCAGGCGCTGTCCTCTCTAGGTTATCTGGCTCGCGATGCCGGTGACACCAAATTGGCTGAGTCCTATTTCACCCGGGCAATCGCCGCCCGTCCCAAAGACTACGCGCCGTACCTGGCGTTGGGAGATCTCTACACGGCGGAGCGTAGGTTTCAGCCCGCGGAAGCAAATTACGAGAAGGCTTATGAGCGCATGCCGGACAGTGCTCTAACCGTGGCTGGAGGCGCAAACGCAGCAATTGAATCGCACAACATCGATCTGGCTCAGCGCTGGCTTGAGCGCGCGACACCGAAGATCAATGCGACCCCGCAGGTTATGCGCGAGCGGGAACGTTACCTCACTTTCAAAGGAAATTACGCGGAGTCTGCGAAGCTCGGGTTTGAAGTGATTCAGAAGCTACCGAATGATCGCGAGGGGGTGGATTATCTTGCTTACGATCTCTACTATCTCGGCCGCTACGATGAGGCCCTCGCGCTCGCAATTAATTACGAACCAATCCTTACCGAGGACAGAGATCTACCCCTCATCGCGGGCAACGTCCATGCCCACAAAGGCGATCCCAGGACAGCAGTAAACGATTACACGCGAGCACTCGAACTCGACCCACAAATGGCGGTTGGCTACGCGAATCGCGGCTTCGTGTTGAACGATCTTCGTGAACCGTCAAAGTCTACAAAGGATTTTGAAACCGCTCTGCGGCTGGATCCGCATTATGGCGAAGCTCACCTGGGACTGGGATACGCAAATCTACAACTGCATCGCCCGAAGCCTGCTCTCAAGCAACTCGATCTTGCGGAGAAGACGCTTGGTAAATCCCACGCATTGCATCTGGCGCGAGCGGAAGCCTTCCGGCAAGAACAGGACTTCCCTCACGCTGCCACGGAGTACCGCGCGGCGCTGGCGGAAACACCCAACGATTTGACGACTCAATTAGCCTATGCCGACGTCCTTTATCACATGCGGCACTATACCGAAGCGGTTGCCGCACTCAATGAGGCGTTGAAGCTGTCGCCATCCGATCCCGCGATTTACGCGTTGATGGCCCAAGTTCACGCCAAGCAGGGAAACCGCGAACAGACGCTCCGCGACATCGAGTCCGCGGAACGATTGGGGGGCAACACCGTCACGGTTCTTATGGCTACGGGAGATGCTTTGCTGACGCTCGGCGATCGAAATGCCGCCATGCAACGTTTCTCTCGTGCCCTCGATGTACCCGGAGGAGACCGAATCGGCGTCCGCCTGGCAATCGCGGAAATCTTCTTGCGTCAAGGCCATCCGGACGAGGCGCGCCGTCAAATTGCCCTTGGCTTCGCTGAAGCGCGGCTCGACGCCAGTTCTCCAGTCACGGCGGAGGATATCTCCCAGGCTGCAGGACTGTTTCTGGCAATGCACGACTTCGATCTCGCAGAAACGTATTACGGCAAAGCCACGATGGCGGGAGCCAACAACCGGAACGTAGAGATCGGGCTCGCGAATACGTATCTGGCGGAAGGCGACAGTCGAAAAGCAGAAACGGCTCTGGCTAGTCTCGGGTCGGCGGATGATTTTCGTGGCGACTATGACTATATGATGGCAGCGGCCAGTTTATCTCGCCAGCGTCAGGATCCGCTGCACGCTCTTTCCGATTTCGCGCAGGCGAGCACCGTCGCAGGCCAGCAAGACCAAGGCATCGCCGAGAGTTCGCAGTACACGGCCGCCGATCAGGAAGGCCGGCAGATTAATGACAGGTTGAGCATCGCTCCCGAAGCGTCGTTCGCCGCTTCACTGGAAGACATCAACGTATACACTCTGGACGCCAGGATCCTCCAGGTAACCAATCCCGCGCAGTTGCCGCCCCCGCGCCATTCCTATCAGAGCTTGGCGGAATCGCACTACCGCGTCAACCTGGGGAATTTTCCCGCGATCACCGGATTCGTCGGCCAGTCGTTGACCGCAGGGCGGCTGTTGTATCCCAGTGTCGGCGTGGTCCAGGATCGCAATACTTACGACACAGTTCTGAACGGCGGCATCTCGCCGATTCTCCACTTGGGTACCAATTCGATCACGTTCAATGGCGGGCTACAGTTTACGATCCGGCGGGACACCATTTCTCCCGTCTACATGAATCAGAATCTGTTCCGACAGTTTCTATACCTTTCGACGAGTTCCTTTTTCAATTGGGTTTCGATAACGGGCAGCGCGATTCACGAGGCCGGACCATTCACTGACCAGGATCAGAATTCGCGTGACGTCGCCGCAAACATTGAGTTCACGGTCGGCCGTCCATGGGGCAACACTTCCCTGATCACGGGCTATTCGGTGCGCGACCTTCTGTTTCGTCCGATGGTGGAGGAGTACTTCAATACTTCCAGCTATGGCGGGCTACAGCATAAATTCGGCAACCGCCTGACTGCGGCGGTGCTCGCCGAGTACTTGCGGTCATGGCGCGTGCAGAACACTCAATACGCAATCGCGCAGGCTGTGCTGCCCGGAGGTCGATTCGAATTCCGTGCGAACCCGCGATGGAGCGTTCAAGGATCGTTCCTTCTCTCTCGAGGATCTGGATATCACGCCTACGACAACGCTCAGAGTGAGTTCCTGGTGTCGTATGTCCGCCCGCTCCACGGCAAATTAAAGGATGGTACAGGCGAGGTTCCGGTGTCTTATCCGATGCGCTTCTCGCTCGGCATTCAGCAGCAGACTTTCTACGACTTCCCCGGATCCAGCAGGAGCACGATCCTTCCGGTGGTGCATTTCAGCTTGTTCTAGTGTTGCCTTGACCACTTAATGACCCTCATCGGAAAAGAGCGCATTACGGATGCTTCGCAAGGCATCCCTCTCGGCGGGGCTCAGACGCAGGCGAAGAAGCTGCGGCACAAACTTCTCGGAGGAAGCCTGACGCTGCTGGCCGGGTCTGGGCTGGTTGGAATCACGAACCTCGTTTACAACGTGGTCACCGCCCGCCTTCTGGGTCCCACAGGATTTGCGCACGCTACCGCGGTTTACACCCTCCTGATGCTGGCCTCCGCCATCACCCTCTCTTTTCAGGTGGTTTGCGCGAAATACGTCGCCAATCACGAAAAGGCCGAGGATAAGACTGAGATCTTCGTCATCACTGCACATTCAGGCATGGGTGGCCGGGATTGTTTTGGGGCTCGCGTTGTTTGTCTTCAATCGCGTGATCATGGCCTACCTGAATCTGCCCGATCCAGTCTTGATCTCGCTTCTCGCCCTAGGGGCAGCCTTCTACATCCCGTTAGGCGTTCGACGGGGCTACATCCAGGGAGTCCATGCATTCAGTTCGCTGGCGATGAACTTCATGCTGGAAGGCCTCGTACGCCTTGGCGGCGCGTATTTGCTGATTCGCATTGGACTGGGCGTGAAAGGCGCGGTGCTGGCCAGCGTGATCGCCGTCATCGCCTCCTATTTTTTGGCCAAACCCACTCCCAGTGCAAGGCCGCTACGTTCCCACCGCATCTTTATTTCCTTTGGAGAAGGCTTGCAGGCGATTGTGTTTTTCTCGGGACAAGTCATCATCAACAACTTCGATATCGTCCTCGTGAAGCATTTCTTCGCATCCGAGGAAGCCGGCATTTATGCCGCAGTGTCTTTGGTCGGGCGACTGGTCAATATGTGCGCGTGGTCGGTGGTCAACACGATGTTTCCCGTGTCCGCGGCGACCCGCTCCAGCGATCGTGAGGCTCGCCCGGTTCTTTTCATGTCGCTCGGCATGGTGTTTCTCATCCTGTCTGTGTTGATTCTCGGCTTGTGGGCTATCCCGAGTTTCCTGTGGAGAGTTCTCTTTGGAGCGCACTTTGAACTGGGAAACTATGGCGGGTTAGCTGCCCTGCTGATCCTTTACGCAGTCACAACCGGGATTTACTCGCTAAGCTCAGTGATGATTACCTACGAGATGTCCCGAAAAATTGCCAATACCAGCTGGGCACAGTTGGCTTTCAGCGGAGCCCTGGTTCTGGGTATCTGTGTCTTTCATCAGACTCTGCGACAGGTAATTTTCGTGCAGCTGATACTCATGGTGATCTTGCTGGTCACGGTTGCGCTTCCTCTCCTTCGGCGAGAAATTACTCCTGCGGAAGGCGTTGACACTTACGTCAAACTTTCCGTTGTCCGGGCCCTCCCCGAGCAGGAGGTCATCGCCGAGTTTCTGCGGAGCGAGTTTCATCACCCCGAGTTCGAAGAATACCGCCAGGAATTCAGCCGTCTGGTTCGGAATCCCGATCTGCGGAGCCACCGCGAGAATGCGCTGCGCCGCGCCCTTCTATTCCTTCGCCGGGGCGCGATGTGGCGCGAGCTTCCGGAGGACACGCAATGGTTTCAGGTTGAACTACGCCGCAATGATCTCAACCGCATTCGTTTTTTTCCGCGAGCGCAATGGCGCCGCATCGCGGAAGGGAGTTTCTATCTCACGGACATGATCGAGTGCCTGCGGCTCAAGTGGCAGGAATCTCCGAACGATGAGTTCTTCCGCAAGCTCGATCGCATTGCGAATTCGGTCCACGATAGCCTGGTGAACCCCACCGTTCTGTTGATTGGTGTGGACGATCGAAGTCCGCTGACCATTCTCGACGGGAATCACCGCATGGCTGCTGCGATGCTGGCGCAGCCTCCGGCCGATCTTGAGAGCTTTCAGTTTATCTGCGGATTTTCTCCCGCAATGACGCGGTGTTGCTGGTACCGCACGAACGTCAATACGCTCTCGCGCTACCTGACCAACCTTGTGCGCTACATCTTCTACGATCCCGAGTCCGACATCGGACGCTTCCAGGAAAGCGATTCATAGACCAGAAGGTCTGCTTCCTACTGTGGCGGCTCGCTCTGGTCGGACGGGGCTGGGGCGGGAACTGATTCATCGACAACGCGATTGTCGCGGCGCCGCAACACAACCGGCTCATTCCTGCGCCGCAGAGCGTCGCGATCTTGTGTAACTTTGTCTTCGACTTTGGTGTTGTTGTCGGCAGCCACCGCGAAGAGCTTCTTTCCTTCTTCGGTGCGACGAGTCGCGACTCCTACGGTAACATTCCCGCCCACCAAGCGAGCGCGGTCATAGAAGAATTGCGCAGTTTCACGGTCCCCGTCGAGTTCTGCAACGTAGCCGATATTGTTCAGGGTGAAGGCATCATTCGGATTGAGGGCGTAAGCTTTGCGAAAATCGACATCTGCCGAATGCAGGTCATTTCGATTCACTGCCGAAACACCGCGAAGGTTGAGCTCCGCCACTTGCTCATTCACGTCTGTGGACCGCGCCAGATGATCGCGTAACGCTTTTGCGTTCTGCTGGGCCATTTCGCTCACGGGCTTTCCCCTCCAGGTGCGGTCGATGGTCACAATAGCTGCAGCCTCAGAGCGCGCTGCTGCCGCTCGGTCAAAATATTTCAGCGCTTCCTGATCCTCGCCCTCCATCTCCTTGGCGACGCCCATATTGTTCAGCGTGAAGACGTTCTGGGGATCCGTTTGCAGGGCGGATTGAAGAAGCAGATCGGCTTCCGGCGCCCTTCCCTGGGAGAGCAAGCGCACCGCCTCAACGTTGGCATGATTAATTTGCAGTGGCTGGTCAGCCAGCGCCACCGCATCTTTCATAGGGCGGCCTTCCACTCGACGCATGCTCGCCCGGTCAATTATCGCTTCGCTCGCCTGTTCTGCTGCGAGAGCATAAAAACGCTGCGCGCGGTCGATCTGTCCCTGTAACTCCGAAACGTAACCCAGATTATTGAGCGTAAACGCGTCGTCTGGATCGAACAGATAAGCCTTGTAAAACAGTTGCTCCGCTTTTGCATAATCATGCTTGCGGACTGCTTCGACGCCCTCCCGGTTCAAACGCTGTACCGGTGTCAGGACGCTCCGCTTCGGGATGGTGATCTTCAGGTCCCCCGCCTGCGCAGACTGCGTGCCGACTCCAATCCCAACGAGTCCGACAAAACCTATGAAAAGCCATCGCTTGGCGTGCATGAGCGTTCGTTTCCTCGACGAGCGAAATAGTCCAAACTGAGACCAAATTTGGATGCCCCGACATGAGTTTTGTTTGCTGGAAATCGGCCAGTTTGGAGACAGCTCGTGATCGAATTGAGACTACCTTGTGGAGATAGGTGGCATCCAATTGTCGCGGGGAAAGTTGCGTTCCATTGAGAGTCTGCATGAGTCGTGTCGCTAAAATCGCTTTCGGCAGTTTGCTGATCAGTAGCCTGGTTCACGCTCAAGCGCCGTCTGAAGCTGCATCCTCTGCCTCCGCCGCAACGTCGTCTGTGGTTTCGCCAGCCGAGGGCAGCATTAAGCCGGTGCAGCCAGCCGCGGCAGATGTTTCCCCGGACCCCGATGCGGCGATTGTGGCCGATCCCGCCAGCCTGATTCCCGACCTGCCGAGCGTGCCTCGTGCAAAAGCAACGCTGATTGGGGGTACTCTCGAGCGCTTGGATCGCGTCCGCGACCAGGTGACGATCCGCATTTTCGGCGGCGGCCGAATGAATATCTTGTTCGATCCGCGGACGCACGTGTACAGCGGCGCATCCCAAGGTGCTATCGCCGATTTGAAAGTGGGAGAACGCATCTATCTCGACACCATCCTGGATGGAAGCACGGTCTTCGCCCGCAGCATTCGAATCAAAACCGCACTAGCGGTCGGCGAAAGCCAGGGGACGGTTGTGAAATACAGAGCGGATCGAGGCGAGCTGACGATCAGAGATGCGATTTCTCCAACACCTCTCGAAGTGCGTATCAATGCTTCTACCCAGTTTTTACAAGACGATCGCCCGATTCCGGCCAGCACGTTGTCTGAGGGATCGCTGGTCGCTGTGAAGTTCGGTTCCGAAGGCAACGGTCACGACCTTGCCCGTGAGATTTCGATTCTCGCCCTTCCTGGAACTAGCTATACGTTCGCGGGACAGGTTGTTCACATCGACTTGCGTGCCGGCTTACTGGTCATCAACTCCTCGACCGATCGCAAGACGTATGAAATCTATCTTGATCCTTCGGCCCAGCCCAACGAAGATCTGCATGTTGGCGCGATCGTCACCGTGGTCACGAATTTCGAAGGCTCACGATACGTGGCTCGGACTTTAACGATTAATTCCCCGGGGAAATAAGTCCGAAGCGCCGAATCTCTTCGATCTAGATAAATGGAGGAGCTCGTGTCGGAAAACCGCTCCGGTGCACGTCGATACGGAGCCTAACCACGGGAGCGCCGGGGCCGCTCCCGCCTTGGCCTTGGTGGTCACCGACGCCCTTAGGCAAACGCCGCCTAGCGCGGGCCTGATCTACTTCCCGGTGTACCCGAGATTACTGGCGTTGCATGCACCGCTGGTCGACTGAGCCGGCGGAGAAGGTGGGGTTGACCACGGAACATTCTGAAAATCGAAGAACTCTGTCATATCCATCTGGGCGGCATCGCGTTTCGTCAACGGTTGCAGATTGAATCTGGTTTCGATGAATTTTAGAATCGCCGTATAGTCAGCAACAGTATGCGACACGTAGTTCCGCTTAGTGAAGGGAGATACTACAAGCAGAGGTAGACGATAGCCCGTGTAATTGAAATCGCAGTTGAATCCGTTGGGATTGTTTGCCGTGCCACAGATATCGGTCGACAATAAATCGACGGGAGCAATGCCATCCGGATTCACCGCTGGCTGCGGAGGCACATGATCGTACATGCCGCCCGGTTCATCGTAAGTCAGAATGAAAACTGAATCTTTCCAAGAGGGACTCGTCATCAACGGATTGATCAGACTCTCAACATAAGCAGCGCCCACCTGGGCGTTCGTACCAGAGCTGGGATGCTCATCCTGTCCAGACAAATACCCGGTCTCAATAAACGCAACTGAAGGAAGCGTACCCGCCTGGACGTCGGCCAGGTATTGGGAGACCGGCACCACATTGTCCGGCAACGGATTTGGTGGAGAATACTTTGCAAATTGGGTCAGATACGTGCACGGGCCGCCACTCGAGGAGGAGGATGCGTCGTGAGGCAGTCCACCTTTTGGCACCCGATCGTCCGGAGGGACCGAAGTACAAATATTGTCCGTGTAATAGACCTTCCAACTCACACCGGCGGCCTGCAGGGCATCAAAGATCGTTGGCGCGGTGAGTGGCGCATTATCGGCAGCGTTAGTTCCTGGAGGATAAGCATAACCCTGAGAAGTTGCCGCGAATATATACATACGATTGATCTGCGTGCGATCGAGAGCGGGCGCGAACCAACGATCAGACGTAGCAAAGTTCGAGGCCATAAAGTAGTAGTAGTTCAGGTCGCTTCCGTCGGAATAACCAATCGCACGAACACCTGCCGTGTCGGTATATGGCGGGTTCGCCCCGGCAGCATTTTCGTTAATCGCAAAGTTCGCGGCGTTCCAAACGAAGCCATTCATTTCGGGGGTAGTGGAGGCCGGATTCTGTAGGTTCCAATCGAGATGGCTTTCATTCCAGGCAGGAGAGAGGAGATCGATACACTCACTCGCGACGTGGTAGGCGGACACAGCGGGCTCGCTGGTGTAACCGGGATTCGATGCGTTGGCGGGCAAGCCGTCGAACTGCTGCGATGGAAAGCCATTCGCCGCCCAATACGCGGGCAACTGTCCGAAGTACGTGTCAAACGAGCGATTCTCCTGCGACATGAAAATGATGTGATTGATGGAATTGATGCCGGCATTCGACGTTGAGGAAGAGGAAAGTCCCTGACATCCGCACAGCGTCAACAAACAAGCGATCATTCCCCAGAACAAATAAGAATATAGCTTTTTTTTCACTGTTTTTGCCTCACCTGTCGCACAAACTCCATCAATCCCAAAAATAGATTGAACAGTGGAACGTGGGTTGGATGAGGTTTGCAGGCGGAATGTTGGTTTCGATTACCTGCGGCTTGGCTTGGATCGCGTTTAACGCGGAAACCTGAAAGGCTCTTTAAGCGGTCGTTTCAGGCGAGATGAGAAGTTCTCGTCCCATCGTGTCAACGTGAATCATGGCACGCCGGGCCTAGGCCGCTGGTTCATGCCCTCCCGATACCTTCTCAAAGCCACAGGTAAAACAGTAAGCTGCATTCGTTCTCAGAACGTCCGTCCCAGAACGCTGCTTCAAGAACGTCCCAGAAAGTTGTTCCAGAACGACCCAGAAAGCTAGTCCCAGAAAGAGAGCTGGTTCCGAGGAATCTACAGGCGCGGCGTGCCTCCCTCCATGATCAGCGGTAAGACCTCGGTTCCTCCGCTCCTGAGGGAAGATGTGTCGAAAAGTGTTCTGCGCTGCAGCTTTGCTGCTGGCCACGACAGGTGTGTACGCGGCCGGAAATTACGTTCAACCAACGACCACATTAGCTGCCCAAACAGCGAACAATACGAGTGCCGCCAATGGCTTTGTCAGTCAGACCAATGGCAACGCTGGCGCCGGCAATATCAGCAAAGTTGACGTGCATACCCTGCTGTATGGGGGAGCGACCACGAAGGTGTATGCGCACCTGCTCTTGTGGTTCGGGGGATCGAACCACATGAACGTCGGCTACAGTTCCACCAACCCTACCCAGATCCACAATCAAATCACAGATATGATCAGCCGCGGAATCGATGGCGTGATCGTCGATTGGTATGGTCCCAATAACAGCATCGACCAAGCCACAAAACTTGTTATGGCCGAAGCCGAGTTACATCCGGGCTTCACTTTCGCAATCATGGTCGACCAGGGCGCCATCGAATGGGATTCCTGTTCAGGCTGCACCCCGCAGCAGGCCTTGATCAGTCAGCTGCAATATATCGAACAGAACTATTTTCCATCGCCTTCCTATATGACTCAGCAAGGCAGGCCAGTGGTTACCAATTTCAACATCGATCTGTCTTATACGATCGACTGGAACGCGGTAGATGCTGCGCTCGCGACACAACCAGTCTTTCTCTTTCAGAACAACGCGGGATTCACTCACGTGTTGAGCAACGGCAGCTATTCCTGGGTGATGCCCACAACCACCGACTACGGAATGAGCTACTTGACGAGCTTCTATGACACAGGAATCCCGTTATCGAACGAAGAAACTGTTGGTGCATCCTACAAAGGGTTTAATGACACGCTGGCGGCGTGGGGATCCAACCGGGTCATGGGACAGCAATGTGGACAGACATGGCTGCAGACGTTCTCTGAAGTTAACGGCCTTTATAGCTCCGGTCGGCAGTTGTCGGCTCTGCAACTCGTAACCTGGAACGATTACGAAGAAGCTACGGAGATCGAGTCTGGAATCAGTAACTGCTTGACGGTCTCCGCCAAAATGTCGGGCAATTCCTTGCAGTGGACGATTAATGGCGACGCCAGCACAGTCGACCATTACGTTCCATACATCAGCACCGACGGCCAGAGCCTGATGCCGCTGGGTGACTTCAGCGCCGGGACTAACTCGGTGAACCTCTGCAGCTACTCGGTTCCTAATGGCAGCTACACACTGTACGTGCAAGCGGTAGGCAAGCCGACCATGACAAACGAGATTTCGGGAGCAGTCAAGGTGACCACGGGCTGCATCGCTGCCAACGGAACGACCTCTGTGTCGCTCGGGACGAATCCTTCGTCGATGACAATTGTTGCGGGTGGATCGGGAAATGTGACGGTAACCGCTCAAGCCGAATCAGGGGCCTTCAATGATGCCATCGACCTGACGTGTTCCGGCCTGCCGAACAACCTGGCTTGCTCCTTCGCGCCCGCTTCCGTTGTTCCCGGCTCCGGATCCGTCAGTTCCGTGCTTACCATTTCCGCCGTTACGCCCACTGCTTCGGATGGCAGCGAGAGGGGTCATACCCTGGCCGCCGTCTGGATCTTGGGTTTCGGCGTCTTCGGTTTGACCCTCAGCGGCAAGATCGGGCGCCAGCGGATCCTTGCCATTCTTGGCGCCTGTTTTCTGGCCGCGATGATTGTCGGCGCTACGTCCTGCGGCGGGGGAACCACCGGCAGTGCTACCAACTCTGCCAGCGTCAGCAGTTACACCGTCACCGTCAATGGCAGTGCTAGTTCGATCCAGCTTGCCACGACCATCACCGTTACCGTGCAGTAGCGCGAGATCATCGCGGTCATTCAGCATCGTATGGAGGACAGCCGAGCGCCGTGACCAACCTAAGGAGTCGCGAGTCATGAGGCGCAACAGCAATGTTTTTGAGGGAATCCACCGCGGCAACCGTCGAATATGGGCCACATATCGCAGGGTTTGAACGCGTTGTTGAACTTCAAAATGACGTAGATACTTCTGCACGACATTGGGCATCGTCATTCGCAACGCTGCAGAAAAGTTCTGGGTCGCCATGGCTTGCAGCTTCTCAGAATTACCGAGCAACTGGACTAAGCAATCCGCGAGTCCTTGCGCGTCTCCGGGCGGATAAAAATCGATCGCCAACTCTTCGCCCAGCGCCATCTGCCGGAAGTCGGCGAGATCCGCACAAACAATCGGCACTCCATACGCACAAGCCAGATGTGCAACCCCGCTACATCCCGTTGACGACGAATATGGCATTACCGCGACTGTAGCACTCTGAAACAAATCGGCCAGCTCATCCTCCGGGACGTAGCCTCGGAATTCGATGCGATCATTGCCAACACACTGTTGTCTGATCGACTCCGTATAGCCGGACGCCTGGGGATGGTCTCCGCCGGCGATCACGAGCTTTGCCTCGGGCATTTTGGCAGAGATCAGGTCGAAAGCCTCGATCATCAACTCCAGCCTTTTGTAAGTTCCCCACTTGCCGAACGCCAAAATGTGTCGGGCAAGCGCTACGCGACGCGAGAAATCGGGAAACTCGGGGCGCCGCGCGAGAATGCCATGCGCACGCAAGTGAACGTTGTCGCGGCCATACTTGTCGTTCAGAATCTTGCGATATCCGGGCATCAGCACCGAGACAGAATTCGAGAGCAACAGAGCGCGCGTAGCGATCGCCCCCGCCACGCGGTAAATCACCTCATGTCGAACTCCGACATCCTTCAGTTCCACGGTGTCCATCAAGTGATGCAGCGTTACGTGGGTGTAACGGCCACTCAAGCGGGCAAGCAATGGAGTCATGAGGCCGGAGAACGCAACGAGAGGGTTGCGGCCGAACGTGCTGAACAGAAGGTTGAACCAAACTACGTCCGGCTTCAGACGATGCAGTGTCTTGAGCAAGCGGTACGCGCTTGCTGGATCGTCGAACGACCAGCAGCGCATGACATTAAAGCTCTCCAATTCGACGTGATCGGGCGGAAGTTCGTCTGCCAGAACGGTAAGGTCGAGAAATGGATTGCTCTGCAACTCCTGAGCGAGATGAAATCCATATTCACTGAGCCCCCCGGTACTGGGGGGAAAAGTCGTCACCAGGCAAATCTTCATTCGTCTCCCGCCTTCGAGCGCTCAGGATTCGATGTGCTTTCGGCAGAAGATGTTGCAGACGGTGGCAAGAAAGAAACAGATTCGGACGACCGGAATTGTTGCTTCACTGGGGTGCGTCATGACATTGCATTGGCAAGGCGACCGTCTCAACGTGGTCCCGCAGGCAGTGCCTCGAAACCGAATCCTTGATTTTGGCGGCTGTTTCCTTGACGGAGAGAGGCGCGAGAACGGTCATGCCGCAGACCAAACGGCTAAGAGTGAGGTACGCATCGCGGTTCTTGCGGACAAACACCAACGGATACTCAGGCTTGCGAGTATGCGCAGCTTCGGGATCGGCATCTACTACAAAGGCGACATCGGGCTTAGGCACGAGACGCAAGAGAACATGTATGTAGAACCGCACCGACGGGTGATTGAGCGGGAGATTTGCCAGTTCGTCGTAGATGTATCGATCAAAGATGATGAAATCCATTCCAGCATTCAGGCTTCCTGACACGGCAACGCGCAGGCTGTAGGCGTCGAGCAAGTACAGGAATAGACGGAGCGCAGTGATATACCAAGAGGTAACGTTCTTGTCACGGCGGTTGATCGGTTTATCCGGGCTACCTACCCCTTTGTCGCCTTTGAAGGCTTTGGAACTTATGTGCTCCCGCAAGCGCTGAAAGACAACCACGTTATCCCAAAACGTGTAGAGGGCCGAACGGAGACCCAAGTCCCGCAACAGGGATTGCAGGGCGTCGATTTGCGTGCTTTTCCCGGCGCCATCGATCCCCGAGAAGCTAATCACTCGAATGTTGTGCGATCCCATGACGAATTGGCAAATGCTGCTCCAAGCGTATGCTCCGAAGTTTTTAGTGCGCGCCCGGCGGTTTGCTCGACGTGCCGGCAGTTAAGGCAATCACGCTGCCTATCGCAACGCCAGCTCCCACAATGGCACCGACTCTCAGGACAATCGTCCGCACACGTCGCTGCTTGGCCGGAGCGATTGCGACTCCCGCGGGCTGAGCTGCCGTCACGCCGTTTACCCTTGGCGCTTCCGCAGCCGCCGTGCCCAGCGGACGCTGAGGTTTTTGAGTCTGATCCTGGGCGCCAGTCTGTGGGGTCGCGTCCTGAGGCACCGCCGTTGTTACCGGCTGCGATGAGCTATCTTGCTGAGAGTCCTGCACTCTTGCCAAAGAGGCCCCAGGGCTGTCAGGAAGTTCCGATAAAGGCGTCTTCTCGTTCAGCGAGACAGGCAAAGCCACAACCTTACTGGTTGTGGCTTCTTGCGGAGTTGATTGCCGTTCGTCCTGCGCAAAGATACTTCCTGACAGACCGAAAGCGAGTAACCAACATGCCATGAACACAAAGCTTTTGCGGAGCGGTCGCATCGTCTTCTCCTTGACCAGCAGACTAACTGGCCTGCCTGAGGGCACCCGGCTCACCAAACACACCGGAATACCAGGGCGCATCCTGGGCAACGGCTTCCCCCGGAATTGCGTTGAAACTACGCACAGCTTCGTCCGAGGTCGCGAATGCCTCAAACACGCGAGCCACTCGCATGAGTTCGAGAATCACTTCTGATTCGGGGGACAATGCAGCCAGTTTCAAATCCCCATCGCGCTTCATCGCCTCTTCCAGACAGTGCAGCATCATCTCGACGCCCGCGCTATCGATCGAGCGAATTTGAGAGCAATCGAGAACAATTCGCGGACGATGGCAATCAAGAAGGGGCTCTACTTCTTGCAGGAAGCTTCGAACAGCACTGCGGTTCAGTAGCTCAGGCACTTGCATCACGACTACGGGCCCACTCGTTAACATTTCTCCACCTCTTCAAGTTATGACTCTTTGTATCTACTTTTGACTTCACGTGCACATCCGAACCTAGCTGGAGCTTTCCTCGGCCGGCGCAAACCGCGCGCCTCCCACTCCAACAAGAACCGGCGACTGGCGATTCTTGTCCCTGCGCTGTACGTTGTTCTCTCGTATCACCCTGGGGTCCGAGACTTCCACGATCACGTCTCGCTCCAGGTTGAATAGATTGTTGCCATCCACGATCGAGTGAGACAGGTCAAGGCCGATTCCGACATAACTATTCGAAAGGATGGAACTGTCCTCCACCACGGTGCCATAGTCAACGTGGGAATCGCTTTCAACACTGCTGCAGCGGGTAATCAAACACTGTTCGGAGATCCTTGATCCGCGGCCGATAAATGCCGGCGCAACAATTCGGCTATCTCGGTGCACCTGCGCACTTTCGTCGATCCAGACCCCCGGGCGCGTCTCGATCCCCTGGGGCCGCAATCCGCAGCGAGAGGTGAGGCCGTCCACTGCCAACCGGCGCAGATCCCGGGGATGTTCAAGCCGATTCACATATCCACCCACCCAATAGCGTGCGGATTCTGCTCTCGTCAGGGCGGTCTGAATATCCATGGCTTGTTCGATGCTGGACGGATCGATGATCCATAAATCCAGAGGTCCTTCCCGATCGAAAGCGCGTGTCACGGGCGTTCCCTGCTCAGCGTGAAACTGAATGGCATCCTTTTCGTTGAAATCGACGTATGCGCTGGCGCGAAGGACAACGACTGCCTCAATGCCGCGCTCTGCATACGCCGCAATCTGCTGCGTCGCTCCAGTCCAAACGTCATCGGTCGAGCAAAGATTAATCGTTGTCGCGAAATTCATGCCGCCGCCGGCGGGCGCACCCGAAACGTTCCCGAGGATCGAGATCTGCTCGACGCCGGCCCGGCGCAATTCTTCGATCATTCGTCCCACAACGGACCGGCCGAGAACCTCCACACAAACCAGAGGAGTTCCCTCATGGGTAGGAGTTTTCGCATCTTCTTCATTCCGTATCTCCGGTCCGATGATGACGATTGCACCTAGCACTGCGATTTCCACCTTCCAAAGTCTCACTAACGTTCGCTATTCACTGGCGGAATCCGCTATCTGACGACTAGCTTGGTCAGGCCCAAGAGCCCAGATCCCTGATCGGCCACCTGGTTCTTCGCCGGACGCCGCCGTATTTTTGTCTTCGGGAATAGCAAAGCACGCATCTTCAACTTAGCTTTGTGCAATTGAGATTTGGAGTTTCCAATGGAACAATCGAGCAGTTGCGCGATCTCGTGATGTTGGTACCCTTCCACCTCGTGTAAAGCAAAGATCGTTCGGCAGCCTTCGGGAAGTTCTTGCAGGGCTCGCCGGAGCGCGATGCGATCGACAACGCCCGACAACTCCGGATCACTCTTGCCGAAGTCACGATGCAAAGAAGGAGATTCTGGATTGACCGGCTCGTCGAGAGAAACGGTCGGTGGAGATTTGCGCCGACGAAGTTTCATTAGAACCGTGTTCACGGCAACACGATAGAGCCAGGTCGAGAATGCAGCGTCACCGCGAAACGAACTGACGGTGCGAAAAACCTGCAGAAACGCCTCTTGAGTCAGATCTTCAGCCTCAGCAACATCCTTGGTCATGAGCAGGCACACGGAATAAACGCGATTCTTGTGTTGCTGGAACAGCGTTGCGAAGGCTTGCTCGTCGCCGGCCTGCGCGCGTTTGACCAGGTTGATCTGGGAATCGTCGCGGCCCTTCGCAGCAGTTTCAGGGATGACGTTCACATCTGTCGCAGAAATCGCACAAGTCGCCACGTTGATCTCCTTTTCGGGTACCAGAAGGTAGTTCGCTCGCTCAGAATTCCGCGAGCATGGCTTAGAGAGTAAAAAAAGGATCGAGATCCTTCTATCGGGTCACATCTGTAAACGGTTGCAGGAGACGCTGTAAGACCCTTAGTCCGTTCCGGAAAAGCGAAGATCCGCGCGGGGCGCGGATCTAGGCCTTCTGAGCGAGGCTTCAGAAAAAAACTCCCTTGGTAGGGCATCAAACCGATTGACATACGGGGATCAATAGAGGTGGAATTCCACCTCCACACTGATCTGGACATCCACTGGCTTCCCGTCTTTCAGCGCCGGTTGAAAACGCCACTGGCGCACCGCCTCCAGCGCTTTTTCATCAAGCCCCAGGCCTAAGCCTCGCACCACCTTGATGTCTCTTGGATGTCCGGCGGCATCAACAATCAGCCAGAGAACGCAGGTTCCTTGCTTCTTGGCTCTGCGCGCTTCCTCGGTATAGTCAGGATCCGGCGCCGAAATCGCTTGCGGAGCTGAAATTCCGCCACCGACCTTGTAGACTCCGCCGCCAATTCCGCCGCCAATTCCAGCACCGACGCCAGGCCCGTGACCAACGCCGACCCCTCCTCCGGAACCGGACCCGATCCCACCGCCAGAACCGGTGCCATTCGAAGGGGGAGCCGCGGGCATAACCGCTGCCATTGATGCCGTCCCGATATTAGGCATGTGATTGTCCGCTACATGGACTTGGGGCGGAATCACGACGGTTGGTTCTACCGCTAACCGCGGCTTCTCGTTGCGGATGACAATCGCCGGTGGGGTGATCTGCTGCAGGGCCGCCCTCGGCAAATGCCCTTTTGGTGCGGGCAATGCATCATGATCTCCGCCGCCACCACCGCCGCTGATCACCTTCTTGGCGGTTGGTAAGGCATAAGTATCCGGCGATGGCGCGATCAGTGTCACGGTCTCGTGCTTCACAACCGCTTGCACGATTTGGTGACCAAAGAAGGCGCCGCTCAACAGTAATCCCAGCAACGCGAGGTGAACTATCGCGGAGACAAAGACGCCGTTCGCTCGATAGTTGTTGTAGTGTCCCCAAATCTCCTCCGGGGGACGAGACAGTGGCGCCGTCGATCGTACTGTTGGACGGGGTGGCACACGTGGACCGACCTCATACCGATTTCTCGCTAGCGCGCGCGGTACTAGCGCGAATGAGGACTCACCGTTGAAGGCAGAATTCTGATGACTCGACATGACCGCTCCTAAAAAACTTGCACCGAAACCCCAATGGGAGAATAAAGGCCAGTTCCTCCCATTTGGGCAGCCCGCAGTTTCCCGTACCGGCAAAACTGGAAGGCAAAACCTCACTGGTCACAAACGCCCCGCGAGAAGAAGCACGAGCACAACCACAACGACCAGGCCCAAGCCACCACTCGGGTAATATCCCCAGCCCCGGCTGTACGGCCAAGTAGGCAGCGCACCCAGTAACATCAAGATCAGCACTACTAAGAGAATCGTATACATTGCTCCTCCTCTAAGAGTTGTTGTCTGAAGGTTGACCTGGTTCTGCCGGCTCGGTCGCAAGCCGAGCCGGCGTAGGAGTTCCAACCTCTACTGTTGGTTCGAGGCCGTTTTGGTTCCGTCGTGCGCGCTATTTCTGCTTGATTCCCTGCTCTGGCCGGAATATCTCCTGACCGCGGCCAAGAATGGCTCGCTAACAGAGGTGGCGTGAACTTTTCCGCTCAGAATCTCTGAAAACGGAACAAAGCTGCCGTAGAGCAGACGGGTTTCGTCCTTGTCTTGAGTCAGGGATGCTCCACTCAAGTCGATTCCGGCAAAGAGTCCGCGAGCACGCGAGTAGGTCAGCACTTCGGCTCTCATTTTGATGTCGGTGTCCGCGGCCGCATCACGGCCTACTGGACCAGCGGCGGCAGAGGCATCCGCGCCGAGCTTGAACTTGCTGGATAGCAAATGCTGCATGCCCTGATCGTTGGTCACGATCATGACGAGATCAACTGCCTGACCTCCGAGTTGCAGGCCCCAGCTTCCGCCCGTGATCGTGATCGGCGCGGGAGCGCTCCAACCGGACTCGGTCCGGCAGCTAGCCACGCCCTTGCCATGATTTCCCCCAAAGCCAACCGCAATTTTGACCATGGAAGGAATGACGGCAACGCACTTCGCATCGCGCATGACCTTGTCTGGGATTGCTTTGTCCGGCGTCGCCATGATCTCGTTCAAGACCTTGGCGGACGCATCAATACGCTTGGCAATATCCGAATCATCCTTGTCGGCGGCCCAGCTCACGCCGAGGCACATCAAACAAATGCTCAGAACTAGGAGACATTTGGGCCAGCCCGAAGTATTGAGTCTCATTTCGTTTCGTCCTCTTCTGTGCTCCATGCGAGCACCTGCTATTGTGCTTTCCACGACAACGTTAGTCTGCCCGCCGGTTCGGTTCTATCCAGCAGAGGCAGTAATCAACCTGAGAACTTTCCTGAGGAATGAAGGCGGCCGCGTGCAATCAAAGTCCGGTGAGGGATCTCCCTAGCTAGCTCTACAGTGTCCACAGTATTGTGAGTTTTGGCGGCGACAACTAATCTTCAGTCTCTACTCGACACAACGCCCCCCAAGCGGGTGCCGATCCTCTGGGACGGATCGGCACCTGCTCCTTCCTGAAAGAGCAACCTGATTTTCCTGGTCACGTACAGGACTGCAGCTCCCTAAATACAAACTATGGAGGATGCCCCCGGCGGTGCGACCTTCCCTAGGATCGTCTGGAGTGAATTCCACCCTGGAGGTTCATCATGCTGTACTGGGCGTTAATGTTCTTAGTCGTTGCGATAATTGCGGGAGTGCTCGGCTTCACGGGTGTCGCCGTGGCGGCTGCAGGAATCGCAAAGATACTGTTCGTGGTCTTTCTGGTCCTGTTTCTGGTCTCTCTGGTGGCGCATCTGGGAAGCGGTCGCAAATCGCTGAATTAGTTCGTTTCCCAGACATCTGCGTGGACTCGACCGCTGTCTCGAACTATGGGCAGCGGTCAAACCTCCAGTGGCTTATTTTTTTCGGTTCTGCACAAGAATCTGGAATAACGTGCGATTGGCGGGGGGTTGGCAGTTTGTCCGATTTGGCAGCCGCAGTCGCCGTCACTGTGGGAATGTGGGAACCCGCGTCCTTTGCGGGTTTCCAAGCTCCGAGGGCAGGCCAAACCGCTGGAGTAAACGCTCCATCATTCCGCCCTCGGAGCGTCATTTCCACAGCGAGGCCCCGTTTATCGGCCGTTCTGGCGGGAATCTGGTGTTTGGGCGGCCGGCGGAGCGGAATGCTGCCTTTCAAAAAACCGCCTAGAATGAACGTTTTCCCAGATTCTCGCTCAGAGCCTTTTTTTCTTGGGTAAAGAAGTTAGTTGGGATGACCGCCTCGACCTGCGATCCGTCACTCGACGACTCCTCTCTGATTTGCCCGCCGAATTCCGCTAATCTCTCTCGCATGCCGCCTGATCCGATACCGGGGGCCGCGCCCGCTCGGAACCGCGCCAAAACATCCTGCGGAATGCCTTTTCCATCATCCGCAACTGTTAACCTCACATGACCGTCGTTCTATACAATTCGAACATCAACCGATTGGGCGGCCGCGTGACGGTAAACATTGGTCAGCGACTCCTGAAGAACGCGAAACAAGGCGATTTCGACTTCCCTAGGCAGCCGCCGGAAGGGCTCGTGGACGAACAAAGAAACTTTAATTTGGCTGCGTTTCCCATATTCATCGACGCACCAGCGGGCCGCCGGTAGAAATCCCAGCTCCTCGAGGAGCGGAGGATGCAGGAGATGCGAGATCGTTCGAACTTCCTGAATTGCGTAGTCGGTGAGTTCCAGCGTCTGGCGAATCAATGACTGTGCGTCGATGCGCACACCGGTTTCGAGTTGACTCAGATTGATTTTGAGCCCGGCCAAGTACTGACCTACACTGTCATGAAGTTCGCGTGCAATCCGCCGACGTTCCGAATCCTGTAGTCGAGGATACGAGCACTCATCAAACGATAGGAGTCCGCATTGGTGCGCGATCGCTCTTCTACGTCCTTCGTGCGTCGCAACCTCACGCCCAAGAAGTCGGAAGTTGTAACCCAGCATCAGGGTCACGATGGCAAATGCAAATCCCAGCATGAGGACATTTCGCTTGAAGAGATAGTCCCAAGACTTGAGTCTCTGATCGAGCAGGGATTCTTCTTCGTCCTGCATACTTCGCAGAATCAGACCGATTTGTGCTTGATGGGCGCCGATCTCTTTTTGCCGTCTTCGCTCGCTCGCCGAGAGACGCGGCCGAGGATTGGAATTGTTTTGGCTTTCGAGCAGCGACCCCGTTTCCACCAGTATCTGCCTCAAGCTGTCCAGACGCTGCTGTTGCTGGGGATTGTCGCCGGTTAATCTACGCAATTCCGCAACGGTCTGAAGTGCCAAGTCAGACCGGTGGGGAGATTGAGAAAGAGGTTGTTTCGCGGGCATCAAAAGGGAGGACGTTTCGTCGCCCTCAGCGTGCATGACTTCCAGTTGCAGATCGCTGAGGTGGGACCGCACTTGGTACGTGTGGATCACCCAATCTCGGCTGAGGACAATGTCTCGTTCCGTGAAGTAGGCCACTGCCCCAAGGACTATAATCGTCAAGCACACCAGCACCAGAGAGGCAAAACGAATCGTAGTCGATGAGGGGACTGGTGTCTTGGGTGGCGCGAGATTTGGGTTCCGCCTCGTCATCGTTTTCTGCGTTTCCTGCAGTTTTTCGCGAACGCCTTATGGCAAACAGCCAGTCCCTCCGTAAAACCCCTTCACTCCAGCGCCAGACTCACCTCAAGAATCTGCCGCTGGTGGCAGCACACAAACCAGTGTTTACTTCGTCGTCTTAATTCGTGGATGTCGCCCTCTGGTTTCGAACCTGCAATTCATTAACGACTTGTCTTACGTTCGGCACCTGTCCAGCGAGTTTCTGGACTGATTCCCGCTGAGTCTGGGAGCCAACGTTTCCCTTTAAGGTAACGACACCATTGGTCACGTCGTACCTGACGTCCCGCTTGAGCTTGTGTTGGACCAACATGGCATCCAGATTCTTGTCGATGCCAGAATCGAGGTCGGAGTCTACTTTCTTTGCGGCGCTCACGTCCCCAGCCGGTCGCACACCAATCTCGTTGGATACAACTTCGGCTCCGGCAATAGACTTGGCAATCGATTCCGCCCGCGCTTTATCGTCATCCGATCCGACATTGCCCGTCAGAGTTACGACGCTCTTATCCCTGTCTTGACTCACGCTTATATCCTTCAGACCAGCCTGGTCGAGAGCGTGGCGGATGTCGCCTGAGACATCGGGCGCCTTGGAGGACGCGTTTGAACAAGCCAGCGTTAGCGAGACGGTGATCGCGAACAATGCGCTGTAGATGCATGTTTGAAACTTCATGGTCTGACATTGCCCCTTTCTTCCTCGTTCGAATCGAGAGAACTACCCATCAGCGGACCTTCTTGGATAATTAGATGGAGCCAATTTTCTCTATCTAAGTTGCGCGTCGCTCGGCCCAGTCAACAATCAACAATACCCAGTAGAGTTTCAGCGGATTTCCTTGTAACGGACAGGCAAGAAAGGATGAGTTCAAAGGGGATGCATGGCGACCAAGGACGGCTTCCAAGTCGGTCAAACTGCAAAGGCCCGGCTCGGGCCGCCGTGTGCAGTCACTCCATAAATGGACAAGGTCGCCAGCATCCTGCTGACATTATGATATGGAAAGAACCGATCGACCCAATATCGGTGGAAGTGTGTAAGAAGAAGATGCCGACCACTTACGAACGGCTTAAGACGCGCCAATCAACGATCCGGGCTGCCGGAGCATCCAAGACGGAACATGCTTGGATTCGGTATGCAGGTTGCTTCTCTGCTCGTGCTGGCGATTCCGGTCGCGTGCATCGCCTGGACGGTAACCCATGAAGAAGTGTTCCGTGAGCCGCGCCAGTACTGCCAGCGGGAATGTCTGCAAGCCAGGTCGACAATTCGGCGCAAGTTCTTCTATTTGTTTACCTGCGAATACTGTTTCAGCCACTACGTTGCTGCGGGTGTTCTTGTCATCGCCCGGTATAAGCTGCTTTTTGTGGATTGGCGCGGTTACGTGATCGCATTTTTCGCTTTGGTCTGGATCGCCAATCAATACATGGGCATTTATAACGGTCTACGCCTCGACATCAAACACGAACAAGTGGAAATCAAGGCTGACGAAAAGAGGGCCGAAAATCAGAAGGCCGCTTGAGGAATTCAGCAAGAATCGAAAAGCACTTCAAATCGTCAGCGGTACGCCTACCCGCTCGTGCCGCCGTGACGGGATTACCACTTCGACAATAGTACCGGGATGGGCATTCGCCAAACGCAAACTTCCACCAAGTTCGCTGACTCGCTGCCTCATTCCGCCAATACCGACGCCGACGCTGTCGGGGCGTAGTTGAATTACTTGTTCCTCGATTCCCTTACCATCATCGCGCACAGTCACGACGATGCGCCCGTCGCGTTCCGCGAGGCTTACACTTCCATTCTGCGCTCCGGAATGGCGGAACATGTTGGTCAAAGCTTCCTGAATAATGCGGAAGACGGCCGTTTCAATGTCTGACTTGAGGCGGCCCAGGTCCGGTGGATCGATCTCCAGGCGAATTTCGATTCCGCTGCGGTCCGACAGTCCCTCCAGATACCAACGGAGCGCCGATACAAGGCCTACTTCATCCAGGAGCGGTGGGTGCAGGAGATGGGAGATCGTCCGAACTTGTTTGATCGCGCGGTCCACTAATTCGCTCGCGTCCATCGACGCCTGTCGCATCTGCGGTGACGAATCCCGTGCCAGGATGCCGTCCAGAATCATTTTGGCTGCGGCCAACTCCTGTCCCAGACCATCGTGAATCTCGCGAGCGATACGGCGCCGTTCTTCGTCCTGCATGCTCATCAAACGGCTCGAAAGACGTCTCAGTTCGGCCGTCCGCAGATCCACCATTCGTTCCAGCTCGATCGCATTGTCACGGATTGACTGTTCCAGCAATTTGCTGTCATGGATGTCCGAACAAGTTCCATACCACTTCACAATCTTTCCTTCCGGATCGCGAAGCGGCACGGCTCGAGCTCGGAACCACCGGTATTGCCGGTCATTGCCGCGGATGCGATATTCCGACTCGTAGGCTTCCCCAGACTGCACACAGCGCATCCAGTGCGACAAACTCCGCTCTTTGTCCTCCGGATGCACGTATTCAAGCCATCCCAGACCAATCGCGGAGCCGGGAGCAGCCCCCGTATATTCATAAAATCTGCTGCTAAGGTAGTCCCTCGCCCCATCCACTTGCCGGCTGAAGATGATGTCGGGAGCAGTCTGCACGATTGCATCCAATTCTTGATTCTTTCTGGCGAGATCACTATTCAGTTGCTGCAGCGCCAGCGCCTTCTGCTCCAATTGCAATGTACGATCGGCGACCCGTTCTTCCAGTTCATTATTCAGTCGCTCCAGTTGCAATTTGTAGCGGTGCAGCTCGGCAAATACTCTAACCTTCGCCCGCAACACTTCTGGAACGATGGGAACAGAAAGGTAATCGACGGCCCCGTGATGATATCCCTTGAGACGGTCGAGGTCCGTCAAATGCACGGCAGAAACGAAGATGATGGCCGTTTTCTGAAAGCGTGGATGCTGCCGGATGATCTCAGCAAGCTCAAAGCCGTCGATTTCCGGCATGCTCACATCCATCAACACGACCGCGACATCGGTCTTGAGCAACTTCTCAAGCGCTTCCTTGGCAGAGGTCGCCTTGATCAGGTTTTCTCCCAGGTCGGCAAGAATCGCGTCATAGCTGAGCAGTTTGCCCGGCTGGTCGTCGACCATGAGGATGTTTACCTTTTCGTGCACGCTCGCCATTCTTTCCATCATGCGCTTTAGCTTTCACGCTCAATTCTCGTTCGGTTTCCTCCGACCAATCGCTATCGGTGGAGCCACATGCGCAAAGCTGAGAGCAGTTGTTCAGTGTTGACCGGTTTCGCCAGATATTCCGAAGCCCCGGCCTCGAGACACTTTTCGCGATCGCCCTTCATGGCCTTCGCCGTCAAAGCAATGATCGGCAGCCTTCGGAAAGATGGATTCTGCCGGATTACCTGCATGGTCGCGTAGCCGTCCATTTCGGGCATCATGATGTCCATCAAAACAATCGCCACGTCAGGAGTGGATTCGAGCATTGAGATTGCCTCGCGCCCGGTTCCGGCAGTCAACACCGCCATCCCGCGCCGCTCCAGCACGCTGCTGAGCGCGAAGATGTTGCGCATATCGTCATCAACGACCAGCACCTTTTTCCCCACGAGAGCTTCATCGGACCGATGCAGGCGATCGAGCATCTTCTGCTTCTCCGCAGGAAGATCCGCAACCACCCGGTGCAGGAACAGAGCGGTCTCGTCGAGCAACCGCTCGGGCGATTCCACCCCCTTTACGACCACGCTTCGTGCCAACGTATGCAGACGAGCGTCCTCCTCGGGAGATAGTTCTTTGCCGGTGAAGACCACGACCGGCAGATCACCTACCTCAGGGACGTCGCGCATACGCTCCAGGATGTCGAAGCCGGTCATGTCGGGCAACCGCAGATCCAAGACGACGCAGTCGAACTTTTCTCGGGTCACCACATCCAGCGCTTCTGCGCCGGTCGAGACTACGGCGACATCGATGTCGTCATGCCCCAACAGTTCGCGAATACTCATTTGCTCGGCCGGATTATCCTCGACGATCAGCAAGCGTTTACGACGGGGCGCTGCGTATTCCTTAATGCGAGACAGAGCGGAATCCAGCCCCTCGGTGCTGGTCGGCTTGGTCACAAATGCAAATGCGCCGCGAGCGAGCCCGTGATGGCGGTCCTCGTCCAAGGTCAGCATCTGCACCGGAATATGCCGTGTCGCCGGATCCTGTTTCAAATGGTTGAGCACCGTCCAACCCAACATGTCTGGCAGGAATACGTCCAACGAAACGGCAGTCGGATGAAACTCGCGAGCCAAAGCGAGAGCTTCCGCACCGCGCAAGGCGACGAGAACTTTAAAGCCCTTATCGCGCGACAGATCGCAAAGGGCGCGAGCATAGTGAGGATCATCCTCGACGATGAGCAGGACCGCGTCGTCCGGCTGCAAAATATCGCGATCATCCGCGATTTGTTCCACAGGGCGCTCTGAAACTACCATGCTCGACAATTGCAGAGGCATGGTCGGAACCGATCCCCTGTCGGGCGTGGTCAGATTCGAGGCCGATGGCCCCACATACGTGAGAGGCAGATACAGCGTGAAGATACTGCCTTGGCCTGGCATGCTGCGAAGTTGAATTTCGCCGCCCAACAAGCTGGCAAGTTCGCGGCTGATCGCCAACCCCAAACCTGTTCCGCCGTACTTGCGACTCGTGCTCGCATCTGCCTGCTGGAAGGCCTCGAAGATGATGCGCTGTTTGTCGAGCGCAATGCCGATGCCCGAGTCTGCGACCTCGAAGGCGACCACCGACGCCGCCCCGCTGAGAATTGGATGATCTTCGCTCCATCCCTTGGTTGCCACCGATACCGAGAGCCGCACCGAACCGTGCTCGGTGAACTTGAAGGCGTTCGACAGCAGATTCTTGAGAACCTGCTGCAGTCGCTTCGAGTCGGTCACCAGGCTACGCGTGAGTTGGGGATCGGCCTGCACCTCGAACGCAAGCTTCCGATTCTCCGCTTCATGGCGGAAAGGTCTGGCCACCATCTCCAGCAGGTTGGCAAAGAACACTTCCTGCGCCTCGACTGAGACCGTTCCAGACTCGATCTTGGAAAGATCGAGAATATCGCTGATCAGATTCAGCAAGTCGGTGCCCGCGCCGTGAATCGTTCGCGCGAACTCCACCTGTTTGGGCGTGAGGTTATGATCAGGATTCTCGCTCAGTTGCTGACCCAGCACCAGAATGCTGTTCAGCGGTGTCCGCAATTCATGCGACATATTGGCGAGGAACTCGGACTTGTACTTGGAAGTGAGTGCGAGTTCTTTGGCCTTCTCTTCCAGGGCGCGCCGAGCTTGCTCGATTTCCTGGTTCTTGCGCTCCACTTCTACGTTTTGCTCGGCAAGCTGCTGCGCCTTTTGCGCGAGCTGCTCGTTCGTCTGTTGGAGTTCTTTCTGCTGGGTCTGGAGTTCTGCCGCAAGTTGCTGCGATTGCTTCAGCAGGCCCTCGGTCTGCATCGTCGCTTCAATGCTGTTCAGCACGATACCGATGCTGGCGGTGAGCTGCTCGAGAAAGGCCAAGTGTGATGCCGTGAACGCATTCAAAGAAGCCAGTTCAATTACCGCTTTGACCCGGTCTTCGAACAGCACAGGAAGGACGATGACATTGCGCGGTACTGACTCAAACAATCCGGAACGGATGGGAACAGTTTTTTCGGGCAAGTCTGTAATCAGCATGCGGCGCTTTTCTGCCGCCACCTGTCCAACCAGTCCCTCACCGATTTTCAACCGGCGAAGGTGTCCTTTTTCGCCATCATCGGCGAACGCCGACAACATCACCATGCCCGCCGTTTCCTCGGTTTCCATCTGATAAATCACGCCCTGCTGCGCGTTCACGAGCGGCGCAAGTTCAGAAAGCAGCATGCGTCCGACCGTGGCCAGATCGCGCTGGCCTTGCAACATGCCGGTGAATCGCGCCAGATTGGTCTTCAGCCAGTCTTGTTCGGTGTTGCGATCGGTCGTAAGGCGGAGGTTGTCGATCATGGTATTGATGTTGTCCTTCAACTCCGCCACCTCGCCGCTGGCTTCCACCTGAATGGAACGCGTTAGGTCGCCCTTGGTCACGGCAGTCGCGACCTCTGCGATGGCGCGCACTTGGTTGGTGAGGTTGTCGGCCAACAGATTCACGTTGCCGGTAAGATCCTTCCACGTTCCGGCGGCTCCTGGCACATTGGCTTGGCCACCGAGACGGCCTTCGACGCCGACTTCACGTGCTACGGTTGTAACCTGATCGGCGAACGTAGCCAGTGTGCCAGTCATGTTGTTGATGGTTTCGGCCAAAGCTGCCACTTCGCCCTTGGCGTTCACCGTCAGTTTCTGCGTGAGGTCTCCGTTCGCCACGGCGGTTACGACTTTCGCAATACCTCGGACCTGCTCAGTGAGGTTGACTGCCATTACGTTGACGTTGTCGGTAAGATCTTTCCAAATTCCGGCGACGCCCGGTACCTGCGCTTGGCCGCCAAGCTTGCCGTCCGTGCCCACCTCGCGGCCTACGCGAGTCACTTCAGCAGCAAATGCGTTGAGTTGATCCACCATCGTGTTGATGGTGTTCTTTAGTTCAAGAATTTCACCCTTCACATCGACCGTAATCTTGCGTGACAAGTCGCCTCGAGCCACCGCCGTGGTGACTTCGGCAATGTTTCGGACCTGCGCCGTGAGATTGCCAGCCATTGCATTGACGGAGTCGGTGAGGTCCTTCCACGTGCCGGCGACGCCAGGCACATTGGCTTGCCCTCCCAGTCGCCCTTCAGAACCGACTTCGCGGGCCACGCGGGTCACTTCGGCGGCAAAGGATCGCAACTGCTCGACCATCGTGTTCAGCGTTTCCTTGAGCTGCAGGATTTCGCCGCGCACGTCGACCGTAATCTTCTTGGAAAGATCGCCGTTCGCGATCGCTGTCGCGACTTCTGCAATATTTCGCACTTGGCCGGTGAGGTTGCTGGCCATGAAGTTGACGTTGTCGGTGAGATCCTTCCAGGTTCCGGCCACACCGGGCACCTGGGCTTGGCCTCCCAATTTTCCATCTGTACCGACTTCGCGGGCCACGCGCGTCACTTCTCCGGCAAACGCGTTGAGCTGATCCACCATCGTGTTGACGGTGTTCTTGAGTTCGAGAATCTCTCCCTTCACGTCGACGGTGATCTTGCGCGACAAGTCGCCTCGAGCCACTGCCGTTGTGACTTCAGCGATATTTCGCACCTGGCCCGTGAGGTTGCTGGCCATGAAATTCACGTTGTCGGTGAGATCTTTCCAGGTTCCGGCCACACCCGGCACCTGAGCTTGTCCACCCAGTTTTCCGTCGGAGCCCACTTCGCGCGCCACGCGCGTAACTTCAGCCGCGAAAGCGTTGAGCTGGTCCACCATGGTGTTGATGGTTTCTTTCAGCAGCAGAATTTCGCCGCTGACGTTGACGGTGATCTTCTTCGATAAGTCTCCGCTCGCGATGGCCGTCGAGACTTCAGCGATATTCCGGACCTGATTCGTGAGGTTGCTGGCCATCGAATTGACGGAGTCCGTCAGGTCTTTCCAGGTTCCACCGACGCCGGGTACCACGGCCTGGCCGCCGAGTTTGCCGTCAGTTCCCACTTCGCGAGCGACGCGCGTCACTTCCGACGCGAACGAACGTAACTGGTCCACCATCGTATTGATGGTGTCTTTAAGCTCGAGAATTTCGCCTTTCACGTCGACCGTGATTTTGCGCGACAAATCGCCGCGGGCGACGGCCGTTGCAACTTCAGCGATATTGCGAACCTGGCCAGTCAAGTTGCTGGCCATGAAGTTCACATTGTCCGTGAGATCCTTCCACGTACCAGCAACACCAGGCACCTGCGCCTGACCGCCCAGCTTACCTTCTGTACCGACTTCTCGGGCCACACGAGTCACTTCACCGGCGAACGCGTTCAGTTGATCCACCATCGTGTTGATGGTGTTCTTCAGTTCGAGAATTTCGCCTTTCACATCGACCGTGATCTTGCGCGACAAATCACCGCGGGCTACAGCCGTCGTGACCTCAGCGATGTTTCGGACCTGACCGGTAAGGTTTCCGGCCATCGAGTTGACGGAATCCGTAAGATCTTTCCAGGTTCCGGCCACGCCAGGCACATTCGCCTGTCCGCCCAACCGCCCTTCGGTACCTACTTCGCGAGCCACGCGCGTTACTTCGCCAGCGAACCGGTTCAATTGGTCGACCATCGTGTTCAGCGTTTCTTTCAGCTGCAGGATTTCACCGCGCACGTCGACGGTGATTTTCCGCGACAAGTCGCCGCTGGCGATGGCCGTTGCGACTTCGGCAATATTTCGCACCTGGCCAGTCAGGTTGCTAGCCATAAAGTTCACGTTGTCCGTGAGATCTTTCCAAGTGCCACCTACGCCCGGTACCTGTGCCTGTCCGCCAAGTTTGCCTTCGGTGCCGACTTCGCGAGCAACGCGCGTCACTTCGCCAGCGAACGCGTTGAGCTGGTCCACCATCGTGTTGATGGTGTCTTTGAGCTCGAGAATTTCGCCTTTAACGTCGACCGTAATCTTGCGGGACAAATCGCCGCGAGCAACCGCCGTCGTAACTTCTGCGATGTTTCGTACTTGAGCCGTCAGATTTCCGGCCATTGCGTTGACGGAATCAGTAAGATCCTTCCACGTACCGGCGACACCCGGCACCACCGCTTGTCCACCAAGCTTTCCGTCCGTTCCGACTTCACGTGCCACGCGCGTCACTTCCGACGCGAACGATCGCAATTGATCCACCATCGTGTTGATTGCTTCTTTGAGCTGTAAGATTTCGCCGCGCACATCGACCGTAATCTTGCGGGACAAGTCGCCGCTGGCCACAGCTGTCGCGACCTCAGCGATGTTACGCACCTGTCCAGTCAGATTGCTGGCCATCAGGTTCACGTTGTCCGTGAGGTCTTTCCACGTGCCAGCCACATCGGGCACTTGCGCCTGGCCGCCGAGTTTGCCTTCCGTTCCTACTTCGCGTGCCACGCGTGTAACTTCCGCGGTGAACACGCCCAACTGCTGAATCATTGTGTTCACGAGATTTGCGGAACGAAGGAACTCGCCTTCCAGCGGACGCCCGTCCACGTCGAGCCGAACCGTCTGCGTTAAGTCGCCCTGCGCCACAGCCGCAATGGCGCGAGTCACTTCCGCCGTCGGTCGAAGCAAGTCTTCCACCAGGGTGTTGACCGAAACTTCCATCTCGCCCCAAGCACCTCGGGACTCGTGAAATCGGGTTCGCTCTCTCGTCTTACCCTGTTTTCCGACGACGTGTCCGACGCGCTCCAGTTCCTGCGACATGTGCTGGTTAGCGGCGACGATTTCATTAAACGTGTCGGCAATTTTTCCAGCCAGACCGACCCATGTTCCTGGGAGACGCACCGTAAAGTCCCCGTCGCGCATCGACTGCAGGCTCGTCAGTATGACCGTCAGATCGAGCGATCCATCTGCCGGTTTGGATTTTCCGTTATTCCTCGCGTTGCCGGAGGGAAGAATTTCAGCGCCGTCGGGCGCGATGTCGTTAACCGCCATTCTTTTCATAGCCTCTCCCGAAAAAGGAGCAATATTTCAGGTGACTCCCAGGCAGCGAAATCCATCCACCTGTGGAGTCCCTGTCTAAGCGCGGAATGGTCCGCAAACCGGTATAAGTAGACACACTGACGGGGAAGAATAATGCAGCTTGGGAAAATGGCTCCCGGACGCCTCAGCTGCTCATTACCAACATGTATTGGTACCATGGTCGTTTGAGGCCACGCCCTAAGGTATTTCCTGTAGACAATTGGCCAGTCAGAAGGCCAGCCTAAGCAAGTTTGCAGGAGCCCGTAAAGCCCTTTCCCACGCAACCTCGTGAGCTGCTTCGATCTCTAAGCCTGGGTGCGGGCGGATTCGCGGGAAGGTCAGAGAGCATCCTGACCTCACAGAAACCCGCGGCGTCAAAGCACGAACAATAACTAAAGGAAGTGAGCTCTGTTTTGAACTCTTCAAACGGTATCAGCATTGTGATCCCCGCCTACAACGAGAGTGCGCGTTTAAGACCCACTTTGGATCGAATCCTGAATTTCGTTGGCGAGCAGGCTTGGGATTCTGAAGTGATCGTGGTGGATGATGGATCGCGCGATGGCACGGCCTCTCTAGTCGAGGAATATGCTCGAACAAACGACATTGTTCGACTCGTGCTGAATCCCGGCAACCGCGGCAAAGGCTACAGCGTGCGCAACGGAGTTTTGAATGCGCAAGGTTCGATCATTTTGTTCACCGACGCTGACTTGTCGGCGCCTATCGAAGAGGCTCCAAAGCTGCTCGCCGCACTCGAGGGGGGAGCCGATGTGGCCATTGGGTCGCGCTGGGTGCGCACCGAACTGCAGACCCAACGGCAATCCGTGGCGCGCCAAGTGATGGGCAGAGCTTTTAACACGCTCCTGCGAATCCTGTTGAGGCTTGACTTCAAGGATACGCAATGCGGCTTCAAGGCATTTCGACGGAGCGCCGCGAAAGCGCTCTTCCCCCGGCAAAAGATCGAGGGATGGGGTTTTGACGCAGAACTTCTCTTCCTGGCGCGCAAGCTGGGAATTCAAGTGGCAGAGGTACCGGTCGTGTGGTCTCACGACGCGGGCACCAGAATTCACCCTCTCGCGGATGGTTCGAAAATGGTGATGGAGCTGTTGCGGATCCGTTGGTACTCCCTGTTAGGAAAGTACGGCGACGTTAGCACCGTGGTTGCACCGAGTGTTCTAGCAGAAGGCCGGCGTCATCGGACCTAAAGGAAATAGGCTTGCCTTAGCCTGATGAACGCTAAACAATCGGCAGCCCGACTTATCTGCCCTATTGAAATTCAAATAATCGTTCGGGCGGCGCACTGCGGTTTGCAGGTGCCGCCACCCGAACGTCTCTCAAATCATTTCCCCTTGGGGGGCTTCTGCTCCGGCCGGGCTGGGGGAGGCGCCTGCCGCTGCTGCAACCGTTGCTGTTGCTGGGCATGCCGTTGCTGCAGTTGTTGCGTTTGCTGTTGATGTTTCTGTTCCAACTGTTGTTTCTGAGCCTCGTTCGCATTCTGCTTCGCTAGCTGCTGATGCTCCTTGTCCTGCTGCTGTTGAAGCTTCTGCCGTTCCTGCGCTTGTTTCTGCTGCAGCTTTTGCTGTTGCTGCTGATACTTTTGATCCGTCTTCGCATTGCCTGTATTTGGAGCAGGCGGGCGCTCCATCGGCGGTAGTTCATTTGGATGATGAGCGTTTGGGGGTTGTCCGCCGGCCGTTTTGGGCTGTCCTTCGGACGAAGGCCGTGACGGTGACCCTCCACGGTTGGCTGGAGGGTTATAGGGTGCTCCTGCCGCTCGTGCAGGCACAGCGTCGTGGCCACTGAACTCTCCCGGTTTGGCGGTTGCTGCGACTGGAGGTTTCCCGTGATTCATCGAGGCGCGGAACTCCGGATTGCCGCGCGCTGCCTGCATGTGCTGTGTTTGAGCGGCTGCGGGAGGAAGATGTCTGTCATGTGCCGCGGCTTCATCTTCGGGGCGTGGCCGCGCATTCACGCCGCCATTGCCACCGTTGTAGCTGACTCGATTTATGTTGGTGGTGTTGTTGACGACAGTGGTGTTGTACACGTTATGAATCACCGTGACGTTTACGTTTGTGACGGAGCGATTGTAGAAAAAGTGTCCGCCGTCCCAACGACCGCCTTGGAATCCTTCCCCGAAATATCCGAAGCCATAGTTGATTCCGCCATAAAAGCCGACGTGCGGCCCCCAATACCCGTCATAAAAAACGAACACGCCGTTTGCCCAACCCCAATATGGTGGAGTCCACAGATAACCCACCTCCGGAGCTAAGACCCAGGTACCCGGCACCCAGTAGTAGTCGCTATCGTCGTTGTCCCATGCCCAATAACCAGGTGTCCAGATGTAACCATCGCCAGGACAGATCGGCTGTTCATAGACCGGCAATGCGGGTGGGCCAAACGAGACTGAGATCCGCAGTTGAGCGAACGAGGTTGACGAAAGGACCAGCATTGCAAAGGCCAACAACAGCAACCTAACGGAGCCAATACGCATTTACGTTCTCCTGCCCGATCATCCTTCGCTTACCCGGTATAGCTTTGCTCCTGCGGGCTGCGGGACTGGTCGGTGCGATTTTTCGGAGGCGGCACCGACCGCGAAGGATTGATCGCGAGTCAGACCCCGTCCTGATGCCCTAGGCGTAAAACCCGCCTAGCGGCTTGCTTAGAGATGGAACCTCTACAAGGAGGTTGCGTGAAAAGCGACCTTACCGGCAACGGCTCGTTTACTCTACGGCGTTCCCCCGATTGCCGAGGCATTCTGTCTCCGCTAACTTTGGGTCAGATCAACCGAGCAATCCCGAATAGCGATGGGTTGGTGTCGTTTCTTCTTCCGGAAATGGACGTTCACCGCTCACGACCATCCTTTAGCGTCGACCGGATCGCTCGACGGCTCTGGCGGAACAAATTTTTCGCAAGGAGACTGAAAATGAGAAAACTGTTGACGATTGCATTCGCACTCAGCCTGCTGGCGTCTTACAGCTTGGTGGCTCAAGACACCATGAAGCAGGACACCACAAAATCAGAAACGTCGACGAAAGCCTCCAGCATCACGGGCAAGATCAGCGATGACGGCAAGACATTCGTCAGCGACAAAGACGGGAAGAGTTGGACCATTGCCAATCCCGATGCGGTCAAGGGACATGAGGGCCACCATGTCGTACTCAAGGCGCACGTTTCCGCCGACAAGGACGAGGTTGACGTCGTGTCGCTGAAAATGGTGAGCGGCAACATGAATAACATGAAGCAATAGCACTGGACGACGTGGGCGCGGCGATTTTAAAAAGGGGCCAGCTCTTTGCTGGCCTTTTCCTTTTGTCCCGGAAATCGACGTGATTCTAGGCTGCGCTTCGACCCATTACGAAATGCAAAATCAGCGAGATTACCGCGAACACCAGTAACAGGTGAATCATTCCGCCGGCGACATGGAACACCGTAAACCCACCCAGCCACGCTATCAGCAGAACTACGAACAATATCGTCCAAATGCTCATTATCATCTCCTCCGATCGAATTTCTCGGACCCGATCAAGTGCGACTCAAGGCTAGCTCGCACCGCCCCACCTGTCCGTACCAACGATCTGGTAATCGTCGAGGAATGTTTGTGTAGCGAGGGCCGGGCCAACAGTACGGAATCGCGTCGACCCCGCGTCACAACACCTTACAGTCGCAGATCATGCGTGTGACGTTACTTTGCCAGCCAACCTTCGGACTCAGGTGGCACCTAACAAGAGCAGAATCTGGCCCTTGCCTATCGTTCTTCGGCCGGCATACCTTCAGCACCTGCTTCGGTACGATCGAGACCACGTTCTGCAGTTGGAGACCGGCAGCGCCTTATGACACGATCGCTGAGCTTGTGGCGGGCCATGATCGGTGTCGTATTGCTCCTCGGTCTTACACCGGTTTGCGGTGCCTATTCCGTGCTGACCCACGAAGAGGTTGTTGATCTTCTTTGGAAAGACGACATTCAACCGCTGCTCATGAAGCGGTTTCCCGATGCGACCGCCGACGATCTGAGAAAAGCGCACGCGTTTGCCTATGGCGGGTCGCTCCTACAGGACATGGGCTACTATCCATTCGGCAACAAATACTTCAGTGACCTGACCCATTACGTGCGCAGCGGAGACTTCATCGTCAATCTCATTAACGAAGCCCAGGACCTGAATGAATACGCCTTCGCTCTGGGCGCGCTCGCGCATTACTCGGCGGACAACCTGGGACATCCCACTGTAAACCGGGCAGTGGCGATTGAGTTTCCGAAGCTGCGGAAGAAGTTTGGCACGGAAGTGACTTATGCCGACAATCCGAAGGCTCACATACGCACGGAATTCGGTTTCGACGTTACACAGGTCGCCAAGAATCGTTACACCTCCGATCGCTATCACGATTTCATCGGATTCGAGATTTCGAAGCCCGTATTGGAGCGAGCCTTCGAAGACACCTATGGGATTCCGCTGAGTGAAGTCATATCGAATGAAGATCTGGCGATTGGAACGTTCCGCCGAGCCATCGGCACAATACTTCCGGAGATGACGAGAGTAGCGCTTCTGGCGCGAAAGAAGGAACTCGTCGCCGAGACCCCCAACTTCAATAAGCGCAAATTTCGCTATTACCTGTCGCGAGCCGATTATCAAAAGGAATGGGGAAAAGGCTACCGCACTCCAGGATTCGGCACTCGAGTCCTGGCCTTCTTCCTCAAGTTTGTTCCGAAGGTCGGACCTTTCAAAGCGCTCGACTTTAAGATTCCCAGTCAAAAAACTGAAGACCTGTATATAGCCAGCGTCAACCACACCCTCGACAATTACAAATCGCTTCTCGCGGAAGCCAGAACTGACAAGCTCCGCCTGCCCAATACCGACTTCGACACTGGACGAATGACGCATGCCGGCGAATATGTTCTCACCGACAAAGCTTATGCGCATCTCCTGGATCAGCTAGCTCAACAAGACTTTGCCCAGACTACGCCGGAACTTCGTGAAAATATTCTAGCGTTCTATGGGGATCCGAATGCTCCAGTCGCCACCAAGAAAAACGCCGGCGCTTGGCAGAAGACGCAGGAGGAAGTACAACGACTGAGAGTCTTCACTCCGTCTGAGACTCCTCCGATCCAGGTCTCTACGGTCCCGCGATGAGTGACAGCACGACTGAGCACCCTGATGCATATTATGATGCGATTTCTTTTGGTCCCAACCCCTCGAAGCTCGTTTAGCAACTAATTGAAAGCAGTCGATTCAAATCGCAGAGTGCGCCAAGTCGCGTACTCCAAGGGAGGACTATTTCATGGCAGACGATATGGAAAAAAATAAACAGCAGGGTGGTCAGTCGGGCCAACAGAGCGGACAGTCTGGGCAGCACCGCAATCAGCCCGGACAACAGTATGGCGAGAAGGGCCAAACTGGGCAGACTGGCCAACAGAGCGGACAGCCCGGACAATCGAAGAAGGGCGGCCAGGGTCAGGACGAAGAAGACAACGAGAACATGAACCGGCAACGCCGCGCCTCCTAATTGAGGAGCAAGCAGCTCGTTACCGCAGAGTCCCGGCCTAGAGGCCGGGACTTTTTTATGGGGCAACAAAGCCTCCAATGGTTCTTGGAAAATATCTGTGCGCACTCGGGTAATGCGTCTACGATGAAACGCAGTGCCACATATGAACATTGACGCCCACCAACACTTTTGGATCTACAACCCAGCCGAATATGAGTGGATCGATAACTCAATGGCCGCGCTCCGCCGCGATTTTCTTCCCGGCGATCTGAAGCCGGAACTCCAAACCAACCGATTTGACGGCTCTATCGCGGTTCAAGCCCGACAAACCCTGGAAGAAACACATTGGCTTCTCGAGCTAGCTGAGCGATCCCCTTGGATTCTGGGCGTTGTTGGATGGGTCGATTTGCGCTCGCCCGACGTTCGGGCGCAACTCAAGGCCCTGTGTCGAAACCCGAAACTGGTCGGGATGCGGCACATTGTGCAAAGCGAACCGGATGATCGTTTTCTGTTGCAACCGGATTTTCTACGTGGCATCTCGGCCCTGGAAGAATTTGACCTCGCTTATGACATTCTGATTTACACCAAACATCTCGACGTCGCCGCTGAGTTTGTGGAACGCTGTCCTCGGCAGCGATTTGTTCTCGATCATTTAGCCAAGCCACCGATCAGGAGCGGCAATCTCGATTTCTGGGACCGTGGGATCAGGCTCATAGCTGGTTTCCCCAATGTATGTTGTAAATTGTCGGGACTTGTAACCGAAGCCGACTGGCAACACTGGAAGCCAGAGCAGATCGTCCCTGTTCTCGACGTGGCCTTCGATGCCTTCGGACCGGATCGCCTGATGATCGGCTCGGACTGGCCGGTATGTCTGGCGGCGGCCTCGTATGCGCAAGTAGTTAGCGTCATAGAAACGTACCTAATCAAACAAAATCCTGAGTCGCGAAATGCCGTGCTAGGCGGCAACGCGCAGCGCTTCTGGCGACTCGCGACCGGCTGAGAATCTGCCCGCCACGCGGCCCACACATGTTCTACAATGACCGGACATAAATCGCAGAGTGATCTTCTCTGTCCGGTCTGTCTGCGCTGTCTCAGTTAGCTGCGTACTCCATCGTGCCCCGATCCGTGCTCCAACTCGACTCCCGCGACAACGTCTTGATCGCGCTCACGGACTTGAAGGCGGGGGAGCCGGTAGAATTCGACGGCCAAGTCTACACTCCAGTCAAGAGTGTTCCCGCCAAACACAAGTTCGCCATGCGAGGCCTCAGCATTGGCAACAATATCGTCATGTACGGCGTTCTGGTCGGTAAAGCCGTGAAGCCGATCGCGGCCGGAGAGCTTCTGACTACCAGCAACATTCAGCATCAGGCTGCGCCTTTCGAGGTGCAGTCGACAGAGTTTCACTGGTCGCCACCCGACACTTCACGTCGGAAAGACCAAACTTTCCTTGGATATCACCGGTCCGATGGTCAAGTCGGTACGCGGAACTATTGGCTCGTCGTTCCCCTCGTTTTCTGTGAAAACAAAAATATTCAGGTGCTAAAGCGGGCACTGGAAGAGGAACTAGGGTTCGCAGCTCCTCAGGTCTATCGCCACCAGGTGGCGGAGTTGGTAAAGCTGTATCGCGAAGGGCCAGCGAAAAAGATCGACGTTCACGCACTCGTCACCGATGATGTGCCCGCTCCATCCGGGCGCTTGTTCGAAAATGTCGACGGTATTCGGTTTCTGCTGCACGAAGGCGGCTGCGGCGGAACGCGGGAGGACTCCAACAATCTTTGCGGGCTCATCGCGGGCTACATTCACCATCCCAATGTGGCGGGCGCAACCGTCCTGAGCCTCGGATGCCAGCATGCGCAAATCGGAATCCTTCGCGAGGAACTCCGCAAGCGTGATCCAAGCTTTAGCAAGCCGTTATCTATTCTCGAGCAGCAGCGTAGCGGCTCGGAAGCGGCGATGATGTCGGAGGCAATCCAGCAAACTTTCCAGGGTCTGGTCGAGGCGAACAAAGCTCAGCGCACGCCCGCTCCGCTCTCCGACCTGTGCGTGGGCCTAAAGTGCGGAGGTTCTGACGGCTTTTCCGGTATCTCCGCAAATCCGTCGATCGGGCATACTGCCGATCTGCTCGCCGCCCTCGGTGGCCGAACAATTCTGTCCGAATTTCCCGAGTTGTGTGGTGTGGAACAGGAACTCATCAATCGCGGCACGACCAAAGCGGTCGGCAACCGCTTTATTCAGTTGATGCGCGACTACGCCGCCCGTGCTGCCGCCGTTCGCTCCGGCTTCGACATGAATCCTTCGCCGGGGAACATGCGCGATGGACTGTTAACGGATGCAATGAAATCAGCCGGTGCAGCAAAGAAGGGCGGTACCTCTCCGGTGACTGCCGTGCTCGATTATCCCGAGTATTCGACTGCACCGGGGCTGAACCTGCAATGCACGCCCGGGAATGACGTCGAATGCGTGACCGCGCAGGTCGGAGCCGGAGCTAGCGTCGTCTTGTTCACCACCGGGCTAGGCACGCCGACGGGAAATCCGATCGCCCCGGTGGTGAAGCTTTCCACCAACTCAAATCTCGCGGAGCGCATGCACGATATCATCGACATCGATACCGGTGCGGTTGTGGCGGGCCAGAAAACAATCGAGCAGATGGGTGAAACCATCCTTGATCTCGTGATCCAAGTGGCGAGCGGCGAGATTCGAACTAAAGCCGAGCAAAAGTCTCAGGAAGATTTCATTCCCTGGAAGCGAGGCGTATCGCTCTGAATCGCGAGAATAGTAAAGCAAGCGCTTTCCGACTGGACGGCAAGGTCGCTGTTATTACAGGCGGCGGCAGCGGCATTGGACGAGCCATCGCATTGAAATTCGCGGAGCACGGAGCGACGATTCAGATTCTGGATGTCAACGAAGCCGCGGCCATCCAAACCTGCCAGCAAATCGCGACTGCGGGCGGCAAAACGACAGCCCACTGCTGCGACGTCACCAATCAGCAGAACGTAACCACCGTATTTGAGGAAATCTTCCGCCGAGATCGCCTTCATATCCTTATTAACAATGCGGGGGTTTCGCATATCGGGACCGTCGAAAGCACGACCGAGGAAGACTTCGACCGCGTCGTTCAGGTGAATATAAAGGGCTTCTATAACTGCATGCATGCGGTCGTTGGACACATGAAGAATTCTGGCGGTGGCGTGATTGTGAACCTGGCGTCGATTGCCGGATCCTCGGGCCTGTCAGACCGATTCGCTTACTCGATGAGCAAAGGGGCGGTCATCGCCATGACGTACTCCGTCGCGCGAGATTATCTCCCACATAACATCCGTTGCAATTGCATCTCGCCGGCTCGGGTTCACACGCCGTTTGTAGACGACTATCTGCGGAAGAACTATCCCGGACAAGAGAAGGAAATGTTCGAGAAGCTGGCCAGGTCGCAGCCACTCGGAAGAATGGGAGAGCCCGACGAGGTCGCCTCCCTTGCTCTTTTCCTATGCTCCGACGAAGCTTCGTTCATCACGGGCGTTGACTATCCGATCGATGGCGGCTTCTTCAACCTGCGAGGCTAACGCATGGATCTGCAACTGAAAGACAAGGTCGTGATCGTCACCGGCGGAGCCAAGGGAATTGGGGCGGCAATCGTCCACGCCTGCGCGGCCGAGGGCGCGATTCCTATCATCGTGGGCCGTGATGGAGAGGCCGGCAAACAACTGCAAGAAGAACTTCAGAATAGCCGTGGCGTTTGCGGACTCATCACGCGCGATCTCGCGACGGCGGAGAGTTGCTCGGAATCCGTCGAGCAAACGCTGAAGGCTTTTGGTCAGATCGATGCCCTCGTAAACAATGCCGGCCGCAACGACAAGGTCGGCCTGGAGTCCGGCAGCGTCGACGAATATGTGGAATCGCTGCGCCGCAATCTGGTGCATTACTACGGAATGGCCCACTACGCCCTGCCCCACCTAAAGCGCTCGCGCGGATCGATCGTGAATGTCGGTTCCAAAACCGCCGTCACTGGCCAGGGAAGCACTTCGGGATATGCGTCGTCGAAAGGCGCGATCATGGCTCTGACTCGCGAATGGGCGGCGGAGCTTCTGCCCTACGGCATTCGCGTCAACACTGTCATCCCTGCCGAGGTCATGACGCCACTTTATCGCAGTTGGCTCGAAACGTTTCCCAATCCCGAGGAGAAACTGAAAATGATCCTTAGCAAGATTCCACTCGAGCAGCGCATGACCACCTCGGAAGAAATCGCTTCTATGGTCGTATTTTTGCTTTCATCGAAGTCGAGCCACACGACCGGCCAGCATTTGTTCGTCGACGGCGGCTACACTCACCTCGATCGCGCGCTGACGTAGGGATCTGCAAATGACAGCATCGCCGCCACTCACCGAGAGACGCTACGTTGTGCCGCTGGTGTTGGTAACCAGCCTTTTTTTTCTATGGGCGATCGGCGTCAATCTGAATGACATCCTGATCCAGCACTTTAAGAAGGCATTCGGACTGACGGATTTTCAGTCCTCCTTAATCCAATCAGCTTTTTTCGGCGGATATTTTCTGGCCGCTCTACCCGCAGGATGGCTGATGCAGAAACTGGGTTACAAGAGAGGAATTCTTGCAGGGTTGCTGGTCTGTGCCACGGGCACACTCCTTTTTATTCCCGCCGCTTCAGTTCGGATCTACGGTTTTTTTCTCTTTGCCCTCTTTCTGATGGCTTGCGGTCAGTCTGTCCTGGAAGTTGCCGCCAACCCTTACGTGACGACCCTTGGCCCCGCGGAGAGTTCGGAGCGGAGACTGAATCTCGCACAATCGTTTAACGCCGCGGGCGCCGTGATGATCGCGCTGGTCGGATCCAGATTCATTCTCTCCGGCATCGAGCACACACCTGCAGAACTGGCCGCGATGACTCCGTCGCACTTGTTGGCATATCGCGTCTCCGAAGCCAACATGGTGAAGATTCCGTATCTGGTAATTACCGGAGTTTTCTTGTTGGTCGCCCTTCTGATCTACCTGACGAAACTGCCTGAGATCCGCGAAACCTGCACGGATGGCGTCGAAACTGGCAATGCGAAACTCGCCGGCACGTTCGCCTTTCCGCACTTGATTAAGGGAGTGATCGCTCAGTTTTTCTATGTCGGCGCGCAAGTTGGGGTGGCCAGCTTTATTATTCGTTTTTCCGAGTTTTCTCTACCCGGTACTCATGAAAAAGCGGCGGCTCACTATCTGCAGGCGCATCTGGCCGGTTTCATGATTGGGCGCTTCGCAGGTTCGGCAATCATGCACAAGATCGCAGCGCCCCGACTCCTCAGCCTATTCGCAGCAGGCTCGCTCCTCTGTCTGCTTGTGGTTCTGTTTGCCTCTGGCGTGGCGCCGGTTTGGGCAGTTGTTCTGATCGGTTTTTTTCATTCCATCATGTTCCCCACGATCTTCGCGTTGAGTCTGAAGAGCCTGGGCCCATACACCAAGTTGGGATCATCCTTGCTGGTCATGGCAATCATCGGAGGCGCAGTCTGCCCGGCCATCATGGGCCGGATTTCCGATGCGTGGAATATCCAACGCGCCTTCTTGGTTCCACTGGTGTGCCATGCCTACGTGTTCTACTTTGCAATGTGGGGATATCGGCCTGCCTCCGCGAGAGCAGGCTCATCCTTAAGCATTCCTGCCACAGAGGTCGAATGAAACGACGCTACTGCCTCACACTGGACTTGAAGGACGACCCGGTACTGATCGCCGCATACAGGCGCTATCACGAAAAGATTTGGCCCGAGATCACCCGAAGCATCAAGGACTCCGGCATCGAGGACATGGAAATCTATCTCCTCGGAACGCGCATGTTCATGGTCATGAAAGTAAACGAATCTTTTTCGTTCGAGTCCAAAGCCAAAGCAGATCAGGCCAATCCGAAAGTGCAAGAGTGGGAGACCCTTATGGGAACATTTCAGAAATCGTTACCCCAAGCCAGGCCTGGCGAGAAATGGCTGCTGATGGAACGCATCTTCAAGTTGGAAGAATAGTTCAGGAAGTTGGAAGAATGATTCAGGGCCGCTCCGGCCATGCATGTCTGGGATAGCGTCGCCTCAGTTCGCGGCGTACCTCAGGATAGAGCCGCTCCCAAAATCCCGCCAGGTCGGTCGTCGTCTGGACGGCCCTCCGGTTTGGCGCTAGCAAGTGAACCACCACGGGCGTTCGATCGCGCCCAATCCGAGGCGTCTCCCGCATGCCAAAAAAGTCCTGCAGACGAGATGCAATCCAGGGTGGCTTGCCATGATCATAGTGGACCTTGGTCTGACGCCCGCCATGCAGGCGGATGCTCGCCGGAGCGATCTCGCTCAGCCGTCGTGCGCCTACTTTTTGCTCTAGAACAGTTACCAGATCTGCCGCTTCCTTTCTCAATTCAGCAAAGCTTCGCCGTCCCCAACATAGCTCGCGCAGAGCCTGGGGAACATTCGGAACGTCGAGACCGGCAAACTCGACTCGGGCCATGAACTCGTTCAGCGAGTCCACGTCCACAAAACGTTCGAGGCCGGCCTCCAGCGCCTTTTCCGCAAGCAGTTCAGCGGCGGCTCGCGGGTCCGGTACTGAGCCTCGCGATTCTTGAATCACCAATTCGTCGTAGAGAAGAGCGCTCACCGCATCGACGTGTTCCGCTGCGCGATTCCATAGCAGCGCAGATTGGTCCCTCACGCGGTCCGGAAACAGATCGATCAGCCACTCTGGCTCGATCCGCGCTGTCATACGAACGAGCAGCAATGGTTTCTCTTTACGGTCTTCCGCGTCGACCGCCACCATGAACTCATATCGCGGAGCCGGAGTCGATAGCTCGGCCGACGCACCAGTCGAAAGCAGCACTTGGTTCCCAGATCGCAGCCGTGCAACTCGATCGGGAAATCCCGAAAGTACTGACATCAGAAGAGCATCATCGTTGTGCTTTTTCGGACCAGAGACTCGCGCAATTCGTCGAAGCTGCGAAACATGTTGTTGCGTTCGGTGATCCAGTTCCAAATCCATAACAGCGAGCAGATCATTTTTCTCGGCGCGCGCCCCCGACCCCAGCAGGGCCACGGCCACGCACCCGTCCTCCCCAACTCCTCGCTCGACGGCTTCCACCAGAATTCGCGAAAGCCTCGGTGGCAGCGGATACCGCGCCAACCGTTGTGCCATATGTCCTCGGGCTCCGAGACGATCCAGCAGCGACTCGGCCTGCTCAATTGCTATTGCACTGGGAGGATCAAGCCATGCAACATCGTGGACGTGCTTGATGCCCATCGCTCGCAGAGCAAGGCAAAGCTGAGAAAGATCGCTGCGCAGGATCTCTGGGGCATCATGCTCCGCTCGACGCGAGTAATCCTCCTCTGTATACAGGCGCAACACGCGTCCGGGTCCGGTGCGTCCCGCACGTCCAGCTCTCTGCTTCGCAGAAGCCTTGCTCACTCGCCCCACATGCAGCGCAGGCAGTCCGCTCCAATGGGAATGGGTGGCAAACCGCGCCAGCCCGCTATCAATCACGGCAGTCACGCCCTCTACGGTTATCGAGCTTTCCGCGACATTGGTGGCCAGAATCAGTTTCCGTTGAGACGCGGGAGACAACGCCCGATCCTGATCTCTTGCCGGCAAGCTCCCGTGCAGAGGGAGCATCAACAATTCCGCGCGTCGCGCAATTGCCTCGCACGCCCGCATCGCCCGACGAATTTCCAGCGCGCCGGGAAGGAAAACAAGCGAATCGCCGTTGTGGTTGGCGTCGATCAGCGATTCCACCGCGTTCCCAACCTGTTGTTCTAACGGTTCCGGCGAATATGGCAAATGCTTGATCGACAGATCAAACAATCTTCCTTCCGAACAAAGAATCGGACAATCATTCAGATATCGCGCCACCGGGCTAGCATCGAGCGTAGCTGACATAACTACAATCTGATGATCTGGTCGCTGATTCTGCAGGCGTTTCAACAGCGCCAAGGCGAGATCACCTTCGAGATGACGCTCATGGAATTCATCCAGCACAACCGTGGAGACGCCCTTGAGCTGTGGATCGGAGAGAAAACGCCGCGTGAGGATGCCCTCGGTTACGAATCGCAGCCGGGTGCGCGGACTAACCGCCTCTTCGAACCGAATCTGATATCCGACCGTCTCGCCGACTTGTTCGCCAAGCTCGTATGCAACTCGACGCGCCGCCAGCCGAGAGGCAATCCGGCGCGGTTCGAGCACAACTACTTCACCACTCACAATGTCCAGGAGCGCGGGCGGCACGCGCGTAGTTTTTCCCGCGCCAGGTGCGGCTACGATGATCAGGTTCGGATTCCGTTTCAAGGAACCGAGAATCTCCGGCAGAAGGGCGTCGACCGGCAGAACGGGCTTGGAACTCGGCACTTCTCATCGAAGCACGGCGGTTCGATTGACGTCAATGGCGCATTTCATGCACGCGCCCTTTACTTTTTCTGCGCGGCTTCTTACCTTGGTTCCGATGCCTGCTTATTTCACTCCCGAACTCTTTCGTTTTCTCGCGCGCCTCAAACGCAACAACAATCGCGGCTGGTTTTTGGCTCATCAGGAAGAATGGGAAGGTCACGTACGCAAGCCTGTTTTGCGCTTCATCACAGATTTCGCCGGCCCGCTCCACGACATTGCTCCTTATTTGGTCGCAGATCCCCGTCCGTCACGCGGGTCCATGTTTCGGATCTATCGCGACACGCGATTTTCCGATGACAAGCGACCCTACAAAACGCATATTGCCATGCGGTTTTCCCACCGCGGCAAGGATGTTCACTCCCCTGGTTTTTATCTCCATCTCGAGTCCAATGGTTGCTTCGCCGCTTCGGGCCTGTGGCATCCCGAACCTCCGACACTCCTGGAGGTCCGAAGTGCCATCGTTTCACGTCCAAAGGAATGGCGCGCCGTCCGGATGCTTCTCAACTGGGACGATGCCGGCAAACTCAGCCGCCCGCCTCGCGGCTTCCCTACCGATCACGAATTCGTAGACGACCTTAAGCTTCGCGATTTTGGAACCGCCGTGAACTTTACTGACAAGCAGGTCTGCGGCCCCCGGTTCATGTCAATCTTCGTCGATGCCTGCAGGACGATGTCGCCCGTCGCCGCCTTCCTGAGCAGCGCCGTCGGACTGAAGTTCTAGACTGAAGTTCTAGGCTGAATGACAGACGAGGGCCCAGACGAAAACCCCGTTCGCAAGGCCGAAGGCGTCATTCATTCGAAATGGCGAAACCCGGCAGTATCCCCTTGTAGATTGCCATTCCGACCACGGTATCGACGCCAATTGCGTGCAACTCGTCGATCTCTTGCTGTGTCGAAATTCCGCCTGCTGCGATCATCTGTCGACTCGTAGCCTCTCGCAGTGGCCGGATCACTTCTTGCGGAAACCCCTGCAACAGCCCTTCGCTATCGACATGCGTATAGAGAAACGCATCGCACCAGTCGTCGACAGCCTGTACCATCTCGAGAGGCGTTACCCCAGTGACGATTCGCCATCCATGAGTCGTCACATAGCCGGCCATCGCGTCTAACGCGAAAACGAGCCGGCTGGAAGTGATCGTGTTCGACAGGGTCTTTGCGAAGTCCAGATCCAGTTTTCCGCCGTTGAACAGAGCCGACCCGACGATCACTCTTTCGGCCCCCGCCGCGAGTGCAGCTTGAGCAGCCTCTACCGTGCGAATGCCCCCACCAACCTGGCATGGTAGCTGACGCGCGAACTCCCTCACGAGTTCCACGTTGTTTCCGGTACCTATGGCGGCATCCAGATCAATCAGTTGTACCAACGGATATTTCGAAAAGCGGCTCACCCATGTTTCGAAGTCGTCGAACTCCAGAGCCTTCTTTCTGCCCTGCACCAGTTGAACAATCTTGCCGCCCATCAAATCGATCGAGGGAATCAACATGGCCACCTGACCGAAATTCCCTGCGAACCAATTTCTTGCTTCAGATCCGCCAGCTGGTTGAAACCGTAATGAAAAATCGACGCCGCCAATGCAGCGTCGGCATGCCCCTCCCTGAATACTTCCACAAAATGGTGCGCTCCACCTGCGCCGCCGGAAGCGATCACAGGGATTCGCACGGAATCGGCTACAGCCCGCGTCAATTCGCAATCGAACCCTACGCCCGTCCCGTCCCGATCCATCGAAGTTAGAAGAATCTCGCCCGCACCCAGCGACTCCGCCTCTTGAGCCCAAACCACCGCATCTCGTCCAGCGGACCTTCGTCCACCGTGAGTGAACGCTTCCCAACGCGAAGTCGCCTTGGAGCGTTTGGCGTCAATCGCGACGACCACCGCCTGCGATCCGAATCGCTCGGCGATTCGCGTGATCACTGTCGGATTCGCAAGCGCGGCGGAATTGATACTGATCTTGTCCGCACCCGCCGAAAAGACCGCAACCGCATCCTCCAGCGTTCGAATCCCACCTCCCACCGTGAAAGGAATGAAAAGTTGACGCGCAGCGCGTCGCACGGTATCGAGGAGGGTTGCGCGACGCTCGTGAGCGGCGGAAATATCCAAGAGCACGATTTCGTCTGCGCCCGACTCGCTATGCGCCTTCGCCAGTTCTGCGGGGTCTCCTGCGTCGCGCAGGTTTTCGAACTGCACGCCCTTTACTACGCGTCCACCATCAACGTCGAGGCAAGCGATAATGCGTTTAGTCAGCATGTTGGAGCGCGCAAAAATTAGCCAGCAACTTCAATCCAATCTCTCCGGATTTTTCGGGATGAAACTGAACTCCAAACAAGTGATCTCGTTCGACTGCAGCCGAAAAGCGTCCACCGTATTCGCAGCACGCGACGCTCGTCCCAGTCACTGGCGCACGAAACGAGTGCGTGAAATATACGAACGATCCGGAAGTCACACCGCGCAACAGTCGCGACGAGGAGTCAACTTCCAATTGATTCCATCCCACATGGGGCGACTTCACGTAGACGGGAAAGTGTTCGCACTCTCCTTCGAACACCCCTAGCCCCGCAGTCTCCGGCGATTCCTCACTCCGCTGAAACATCCACTGCATTCCCACGCAGATTCCCAGGAAGGGAGTGCCGCACTGAATTGCTGACGAAATGGCCTCTTGCAAACCCGATCGCGCCAGTGTCGCCGTGGACGCAAAGTGACCCACGCCCGGCAGCACGATCTTTTCGGCGCTTGCAACCTGATCTGGGTCGGAAGTAATCGTGCAAGTCTGCCCCAGCCAATCCAGCGCTTTTTTCACCGAAACCAGGTTCCCGGCTCCGTAATCAACGATTGCGATCATCACAACACCCCCTTGGTACTGGGCAGCAGACCCGCCATTTGACGGTCGCGCCAGCAAGCGGCTCGCAACGCTCGCGCAAAGGATTTGAACAACGCCTCAATCTTGTGATGGCTCGATCTCCCGTAGAGCACTCGCGCATGAACATTGGCCCGCGCGCCTCGCGCAAACGCCTCAAAGAAATCCGGCACGAGTTCAGCCTGCAGATCGCCCACCAAGCGGGCGCGAACTTTAGTGTCCACCACGGCGGCGGTGCGCCCACAGAAATCCACAGCAGCCATTGCCATGGTCTCATCCATGGGCATCAGGAAATATCCCGCGCGGAGAATGCCGCGCTTGCTGCCCAGTGCCTTGTCGAACGCCTGCCCAAGCACAATTCCCACGTCTTCCACGGTGTGATGTTGATCTACGTCGAGATCACCCCGAGCCTTGAGTTTCAGGTCAAAACCTCCATGATGGGCAAACAGTTCCAGCATGTGATCGAAGAAACGAATGCCGGTTGACACCTGGTAACGCCCGCGCCCCTCGATCGTGAGCGACATCTGAATCTGCGTCTCTTTGCTGATCCGCTGGATGGTTCCTTTTCTCATCGCCGTGATGCTCCTTGCGCGATACCAAGCTTTTCCAGCGTCTCTTGCAGGGCTCCGAGCAATCGGTCCGTGTGCTGGCGTGGACCCAGTGTGATGCGCACACATCCCTCGCACCCATGATCAGTCGACCGGTCCCGAACGAGAATGCCGTGTTTCTTCATCTGTTCAACAAAAGCGGCAGCGGCACCCACCCGCGCCAGCACAAAGTTAGCTTGGCTTGGCCAGAATTGAATTCCGTTGGCCGCCAGCGCATGCTCAAGCCGCATGCGCGACTCGCGTACCTCGCTCACATATCGATCGATATAGGACTGATCACGCAGCGCATCCGCCAAACACACAAGCGCCACGGCATTTACGTTGTAAGGTGAACTGACGCGCCGCACGGGGCGCATTTGTTCCGCATCCCCCACCAACATTCCAACGCGTAGGCCAGCCATCCCATATGCCTTGGAAAGAGTTCGCGCTATGAAAAGATTCGGTAATTCCTGGCGCGCTGCCAGCATACTTTGCCCATAGAACTCGAAATAGGCTTCATCGACGAGCACCGCCGCAGAAGGCGCCGAGCGCGCGATTCGCCGAAGATCCTCTGCCGGCGCAACCATTCCCGTCGGATTATTCGGATTCGCAATCGCGATCAGATGCGTGCGGGAGCTGATTCGCTTGCAAAGGCTGTCGACCGGGAAAGCAAAATCCTCGCCCGCCGGAACACTGATAAGGTCTGCTCCTGTGGCCATCCCATGAATGCGGTACATGGAGTACGTCGGCACAACAATCAAGGCTTCGTTTCCGGGTTCGAGGTAAGTCTCGCAAAGGAGGTGAATCGCTTCGTCCACGCCATTCGTCAACAATAGTTCAGGCGCCGCAATTCCCAACATATCCGCCACTAGCGCTTCCACCGGCTCACGCTCGGGATACTTTGCCAGTTGCTCCGGACCCAACTGACGCAACCGTTCGAGCACTCGCGGCGAGCACCCGACCGTGTTCTCATTGAAATCCAGCGGGAGTCCATCCCTGTCCGCCAGCGGTGGATAATAAGCGGGCAGTGTCCGCACCGCTTCTCGTGATTTAAGCATGCTCGCACCTCACACGGATCGACTGCGTATGTCCCGCCAGTCCCTCAGCCCCGGCCAGACACTCCACGACCGGCGCAATCCGCCTCAGCCCCTTGCTGGAGAGCTTCTGCACTGTGATGACCTTCACGAAATCCGCCACGCTAAGACCTCCGCGAAATCGTCCCTGCCCCGAAGTCGGCAATACGTGGTTCGGGCCCGAAGCATAATCGCCCGCCGCTTGCGCCGAGTAATTCCCAACGAACACCGACCCGGCGTTCTGAATGAACGGCAAGTCCTTTTCCGCAATCGTGATGTGCTCAGGCGCGATCCGATTCGCCCATTCCCGCGCTTGTTCGCGCGATGTCGCGATCAAGATTGCGCCTCGTGCCCGTAACGACTTTTTGGCCGTCGGATTGTCCTTCGCGAGCCGCGCCACACTCGCCCGCACCGATCGCGCTAACTTCCGAGAAGTCGTAATCAACACCGAGAGCGCTTCCGGATCATGCTCACCCTGCGCGACCAGATCGGCAGCGATAAAATCCGGCACTCCGGAATCACTCAGAATCACCGCCTCTGTCGGCCCCGCGAGAAAATCAATCGCACAGTCGAACGACACGAGTTTCTTGGCTATGGTGACGTATGCGTTCCCGGGACCAACGATCTTGTCTACTCGCGGAATGCTCTCGGTCCCATACGCCAACACCGCAACCGCTTGCGCTCCCCCAACGCGATAGAACTCGTCCACTTCCAGCATCGCAGCCGCAGCCAGGACTTCTGGCGACGGCTTCGGCGAGACCACTCGGATGTTCTTAACCCCCGCAACCCGCGCGGGAATCACGGTCATTAGCAACGTGGAAACCAAAGGATATCGCCCCCCTGGGACATAACAGCCCACAGACTCCAAAGGCCGTACGATTTGGCCAAGGGAGATTCCGGCGCGATCCCGCATCCAATCGCGCGGCTTCTGCCATTCGCAGAAGCGGCGGATATTCTGCGCGGCTTGACCAAGAGATTTCCTTAACGGTGGCGCGAGATCCTGCAATGCCGCCGCCATCTCCCCCGCCGTGACACGCAACGGCTGTTTCTTCGCCAACCCGTCCCACCGCTCCGCATAACGCCGAAGGGCTCGATCTCCTCTCTGCCGCACATCGTCAACAATGCGCCGCACTCGCGGTTCCAACGCGCCGAGTTGCGCCGCGCGCGCGGCCAGATCTTGCACCATCGCTTCGACGGCACGGCCAGCAACGATCCGCATCACAGCACCACCTTGTTCAGCGGATATTCGACGATCCCGTGAGCCCGCGCCTCTTTCAGTCGCGGAATTACGTCCCAGGCCGCACTCTCATCGATGACGGTATTTACAGCCAGCCAATCCTCATCGCTCAGATGCGAGATTGTCGGCTTCTGCAGGGCTGGCAACACGGAGAGTACCGCCGACAAATCTTCTTTCTTCACATTCAGCATCAACCCAACACGATCCTGCGCCTCCATCGCTCCCTGCAGCATCAAAGCCAGGTTGTCAATCTTTCGACTCTTCTCGCGATCGCCATACGAACACTTGTTCGCGATCAACTGCGTGTTTGACTCGAGCACCGTCTCCAGAATGCGAAGGCGGTTCGCCTTGAGGGAACTCCCTGTCTCCGTCACTTCGACAATGGCGTCGGCCAGCATGGGCGGTTTCACTTCGGTCGCGCCCCACGAGAACTCCACCCGCACACCGACTCCCTTTCGTGAGAAGAAATCGCGCGTAACCTTCACCAATTCGGTAGCAACAATCTTTCCTGGGAGATCCTCCGCCCGCTGCACCGAAGAATCCTCCGGCACCGCCAGCACCCAGCGCACTTTGCCCCGGCTTCGCTTGGCGTAAATCAAGTCGCTTACGGTCACGACTTCCAACCCACTCTCAATCACCCAATCCAGCCCTGTCAGCCCCGCATCAATGGCCCCATGCTCCACGTACCGGGCCATTTCTTGCGCACGGATCAACATGCAATCAATCTCAGGATCCGCAGTACTTGCAAAATACGATCGTCCGTTCGTATAAGCAGGGAGGCCGGCCCGCGCAAACAGCTGCAACGTAGCCTCTTGCAAACTGCCTTTGGGAATTCCGATGCGCAGTTTCATCGCGTCTCCTTCGTCGAGCCCGCGGCTGTTTCCGCAGTGCGCATTGGAATTGATTCGGTGAAACACGACCGGGTGCCGCGATGACAGACCAGTCCCGCGCCCTCCACCTCGACACGTAGCAGCAGCGTGTCGCGGTCACAATCGGTATGTGCTGAGACGACTTTCAGCCGGTTTCCCGAGCTTTCGCCCTTCATCCACAACTGCTGCCGGGTGCGGCTGAAGAACGTTACATACCCCTTCTCGAGTGTGCAGTCCAGAGCCTGCCGATTCATAAACCCAACCATCAGAACTTCGCCGTCCGTCGAGTCCTGCACCACGGCGGGAAGCAGGCCTCCCATTTTGTCGAAATCAAATTCTGTGTTCATCGCGCCACTCCCTCTCGTCGAGAAACAAAAAGCCCGCTGAGCGTTTCGCTTCAGCGGGCCTGAACTCCTGAAAAGTGCTGTTATCTCAAGTCTGCAATCTCAGGTGCACATCGCCGCCGTCGCGTTATGCGCGTGATGATGATGGCGGTGATGGAAATGAGACAACATCCCATAGCGAGACTACGAGGCCAAGTCCGCACGGTCAAAGCTATTTTTTGGATGCATGTCATCTGGATTTTGCATCCTCGCCTAGAATGCCCCGTCCACTCCTGATACGATTCCTCTTCACCTCATTCCTCCACGTGTTCACGGAGCCTTCATGAAACGCTCGTTTTTTCTTCCGTTGCTCCCCCTGATTTCGGGCGCAATGGTTTCCATCTGCCTTGTCGCAACTTCGATTCCCGCTCTCTCGCAAGCGCAAGTCCCGAACGATCCTGCTTTCTACGGCCCGTTCAACGCAATATTCTTGCCGGACGGCGATGGCCTGAAGAAGCCTCTGGATAAAAACGATTCAGTTCTTCGCGCGGATTCCCCGTGGTCACTCTACGCATGGGTGAAACCAGCCGAGGCGCCGAAGACGATGAATCTGGTAGCCAGCATTGGCGACCCCAACGAAGAGTATTCGAGATATCTCGCCCTCGACAGCGAGCACGTGAGTCTGTGGCTCGGCAAGGACAACAGCATCTCCGGCCCGGCAAGACTCGCTTCCGGAAAATGGCATTTCCTGGCGGCCACGTTTGATGGTAGCGAATTCCGCCTCTACAGTGATGGCGTTCAAGTCGCGAGCGGCAAGCTGGATCTGGGAAGCATCAGCCCGGTTCTCGAAATGGCTCCTCCGCCGTCGGCGACCTCGAATTGGCAGCATTTCGGAGGATCAATCGCCTCGCTCACGCTGGTTCGAAATGCGCTCAGCGGCGACGACATCCGGCAGCTTTTCACAAGGCCGGACGATTTCTCGCGAATCGAATTCGAAGAAGGCTCAAAGCCTTGGCCAGTTCAAACCCGCGGCCAAGCTGGATATCGCGCGCCCCAGGATCCCGCCACCATGCCCCGCAGCAACGCTCCATTCTCGCGCCCCACAGCGAAGATTCCCGCCGCTCAGGAAATTCTTCAGGCAAATGGAGACAGCCACTGGACCCTCGCCGCGGGCTGGCGCATGATTCCGGCGCCCAGAGTCGACACCGACGGCGCGGCAATATCGCAAACCAACTTCAACGCTAAAGATTGGATGGCCGCGACCCTCCCTGGAACCGCGCTCACCACGATGGTCGATCGCGGTGTATATCCCGATCCCGACTACGGCTTAAACAATCTCGCCATCCCTGAATCTCTGAACAAGCAGGACTACTGGTATCGCGTGGAATTCCACGCTCCCAAAGATGCTCGCGGACGGCGCCTTACGCTGGCTTTCGAGGGCGTCAACTATAACGCGGCAGTATGGTTCAATGGCCAGTCTCTCGGTTCGATCAAGGGCGCATTCATTCGCGGCACCTTCGACGTAACCGAGATCATCAAGACCAATGGGGCCAATGCTCTCGCCGTGCGCGTCTCGCCTCCTCCCCATCCTGGAATTCCGCAGGAACAATCCATCAAGGGTGGACCCGGGGAAAATGGCGGCATCATGTGCCTCGACGGCCCCACCTTCGTCGCGACGGAAGGCTGGGACTGGATTCCAGCTGTTCGCGACCGCGATACCGGCATCTGGCAGCCAGTGACTTTGACTGCAACCAGCATTGTCCAGATCGGTGACCCGCAGGTCGTGACTTCCCTTCCGTTGCCCGACACGAGCCACGCCGAGGTGGAAATCTCGGTGCCGCTGGAAAACGTCTCCGTTTCCCCGGTGACGGGAACGCTGAAAGCGTCCTTCGGCGAAATCAACGTGACGAAACAGATTACGCTGCCGCCAGGAAAAAGCTCAGTAAAGCTAACGCCGTCCGAGTTCGCGCAACTCTCCGTGCAGCATCCGCGCCTTTGGTGGCCGAACGGTTACGGCAAACCTGATTTGTACACGCTGCATCTGAGTTTTTCCGTGGGGAATGTTGAATCTGATACGAAAGACCTGCGTTTTGGCATTCGCGAGGTCACTTATGAATTGAGCCTGCTCGACACCACCGGCCACCTTCGCCGTCTGGAATATTCGCCGACGACCGCGCGTTTGAGTGCAGACTTTGTCGTCGACGTCCGCCATGAAGCGATGCGGGAACTTCCCGCCGCCGATCCCTATCCTGCAGTGTTTCCGCCGGAGTGGAGGGAAGGATGGAAGTCCTGGGTCGCATCGCTGATGCCCGGCGGCGAGCATTCACCCGCAATCAAGATGCTCGATGATACAAGAACCTCCCCGTACCTCGTGATCAAGGTTAACGGCGTGCGCATCGCCGCGCGCGGCGGCAACTGGGGTATGGACGATTCTCGCAAGCGTGTCTCCCGCGAACACCTCGAGCCCTTCTTCCGCCTGCACCGCGACGCCAATTTGAATATCATCCGCAACTGGGTCGGCCAGAACACCGAGCAGACTTTCTATGATCTCGCCGACGAATATGGCCTGATGGTCTGGAACGACTTCTGGGAATCCACGCAGAACTACAATGTCGAAGCCGAAGATCCAGCGCTGTTTCTAGCGAACGCCCGAGACACGATCCTTCGCTTTCGCAATCATCCCTCGATCGTCGTCTGGTGTGGCCGCAATGAAGGGGTGCCGCAGCCCATCATCAACGAAGGGCTCATCGACTTGACTCGCTCTCTCGACGGGACCCGCTACTACTTCCCGAGTTCGAATCAAGTTAACCTGCAGAACAGCGGTCCGTACAAGTATATGGACCCAACGCTTTACTACACCACGCTGAATCACGGCTTCTCGGTGGAAACGGGGACTCCGTCATTCTCGACTCTGGAATCTTTCCGCACATGGATCCCCAAAGAGGATCAGTGGCCGGTTAGCGATGATTGGGCCTACCACGACTGGCACCAGAGCGGAAATGGCGACATGGCTCCTTTCATGTCGCAGATGCAAACCGAATTCGGTGCGCCCACAAGTCTGGAAGACTTCGAGCGCAAAGCCCAAATGCTCGATTATGTCGACCATCGTGCGATTTTCGAAGGCATGAACGCGCACCTCTGGTCTCCGAACAGCGGACGCCTCTTGTGGATGACGCAGCCCGCCTGGCCCAGCAACACGTGGCAAATCCTGAACGCGGATTACGACACACAATCTTCCTTTTACGCCGTCAAAAAAGCCTGCGAACCTCTGCACGTGCAACTCGATCTGTCGAACTACCACGTCGCCATTGTGAATACGACGAATGACGCTCAACCTGGACTCTCCGTTATTGCTAACGTGTATTCATTGGAAAACAAGCTGCTACTCCACAGAGAAGAGAAGAAAGACGCAGCCGCCGATAGTCTCACCGATGGATTCCAGTTCGAACTCTCGTCCCTACTTCAGTCGGAGAAGGTAGTGCTGGTGAGTTTAGAAATGCGGAGCGCTTCGGGCGAAGTTGTATCGAGAAACTTCTATTGGCTTGGAGTGGACGATGCTTCCTATCGGCGTCTCAATCATCTACCGGCTGCGTCCGTCTCGACAACTGCGAAATCCACCCGCACCGGCGATAACATTCGGGTCCTGGTAGAACTGCACAATAGCGGAACGGTCGCGTCGTTGGCGACCAAACTGACACTGCTCAACGCACTCGATGGTTCGCGGATTCTTCCCGCGTATTACTCCGACAACTATGTCTCGCTGCTCCCCGGCGAGAGTCGGGATATCGAGATTGAATATCCCGCAAAAGCGGCTAATGGACCGGCGAGGGCAGCGCTACGAGGCTGGAATCTCACCACCGAGGTTGTTCCTGTCCCTTAAGCTTATTTCGTGAACGGGTGAATAGTCGATGTCACGATCCTGGCGTCCCCACCTTGATCTCTGCCGCTTTGCCCTCGTGATAGACGACCACCAGGGGCTTTCCGCCATTCGGGTAGCGTACCGTCTTTTCTTCCGAGGTATCTCCGGCGTCGGGCACGCCCATACCGACCGCGAAATCCGCCTGCATCTCGTTCATCCCAGCCTTCACCTGATGTTGTTCCACTCCCTGCCACACATCGGGCGGCCAGTGCTTGTATAAACCGTGGGGATCTTCCACGAAAAACATCTCGTCCGAATAAATCTTGTATTGCTCGTCTGCTTCGAATCCGATCGGCACCGCGTAACTCTTCCCTTCTTTTTGAAAGATGGCCATGACCTGCCGCCGTTGCCCCGCTCCGGCGGGCATCGCGGTAATAATGTCCTTGATCTCCAGCTTCTCGATCGGCAGCAGCAACCCAGCATCATGCTTGAAGTCAACGTGCTTGCTGCCTGCGTCGTAATCGTAATACGTGTAGCGATATCCTTCCTTCACCCACACGGGCTGCTGCATCAGCTGCCTGGCGGTTTTCAAGTCGTAGGGATAAAGCTTCTTGGGATTGACATAGTAATCGGGATTGGAATAGCCGACGCTCTGCGCCTGCTTCACGCGATCCGCCGCTAACCTGTCTTGATGTCGCTGGTATAGGATGTAGCCCGCGCGAATTCCTGCAACCACCATCGCCAATAGCAGCGCCAGCTGTAGCTTTTGTTTCGCCTCTGGACTCAACATGGAAAGACTCTACCAACTTTCCTGCCGTCGCCGGAGATGGCTCGGCGAGGCGCAACTATAAGGTAAACTGAGGAGAGGTGTTATCGCCCATGCCCGCCATCACGGAACAAGACGTCCTGAGCGCTCTAAGGAGTTGCTATGATCCTGAGATTCCGGTCAACATCGTGGATCTTGGTCTGATCTACAAGGTGAATTTCGCCCCCGCGCCCGCTGAAACTCCGGAGGCACAGAAGCAGGATGTCACGGTCGAAATGACCCTAACGGCCCAAGGCTGCCCCGAGCATGTCAACATCAGTGCCCAGGTGAAATCGCGCATCGAGCAGCTACCCGGGATCAGCAATTGCACCGTCAACGTGGTGTGGACTCCACCCTGGACTCCCGAACGCCTCAGCCCTGACGCCCGAAAACAACTCGGGATCGAATAAGGAGTAGGTTCGGCTGATCGCCTCCCGGCTCCCGAGGCAAAGGCAGCGTCGGACGCCCATCCGGAAGCCCGAAGCCGAATCTATCCCCCGATCTCTTCCCAAGCCTCAACCGCGCTGCGCCCCGCAGCCTCGGTGATCCGCTCGCCGGCTTGTCCCGCCATCTCCATCACTTGCATGCCACGATCGAAATAATCCGGAAGCGCCTGCCGCACTTTCTCGAACGTTTCGGGATACTCCGACGCCAGCACCGCCAGCCCCACACCGGTCGCCAAGACACCCGCGGAAAAACGTTTCTTCATAAATAGAAGACCCGCTGAACCAATAGCTCCGATCACCACAGCTTTCTTCCACCCCTTCATTTTTTTCTCCCAAGGAATTTCTCTGACAATTTTACTACCGTACCCCAGCACCGAAAGCGCACCGAACCCCACCTAGCTGGTGGCCCCATCCTTTATACTTCCTCCTTTGCTCGGAGGATCGATGCCACTTTCCCATTTCCGATGGACCGTGTTGGTGTTAACTGTCTCGGTCGCCGCAGCCGTGTCGGCGCAGACCAAGCCTCGCGCCCGCGATCTCGGCGTGCCATTCGACGGCACTCCAGGCGCGAACAATGCCATCACTGACGTCAAGGGAATCGAGGTGGGCCACACCACGCTCATCTCGGGCGAAGGCAAACTCGAGGTCGGGAAAGGTCCCGTCCGTACCGGAGTTACCGCCATTCACCCTCGCGGCAAAACCAGCAACGACGCTGTATTCGCCGCCTGGTTCACCCTCAATGGGAACGGCGAAATGACCGGCACCACCTGGGTCGACGATTCGGGATTCCTCAACGGACCTGTCATGATCACCAACACGCACAGCGTTGGCGTAGTTCGCGACGCCGTCATCGCGTGGAAAGTTAAGCACGGCTCACCTGACATGGAGGGCTATTGGTGGTCTCTTCCCGTCGTTGCTGAAACCTGGGATGGCTATCTCAACGACATCAACGGATTCCACGTTAAGCCCGAAGATGCCTGGCACGCTCTCGACGTCGCCCACACTGGTCCCGTCGAAGAAGGTAATGTCGGCGGCGGCACCGGGATGATCTGCAATGAATTCAAAGGAGGGATCGGAACCAGTTCTCGCGTCCTCGACGAAAAAGCGGGAGGCTATACCATCGGCGTCCTCGTGCAGTGCAATTACGGCTCGCGAGAACAACTTCGAATCGCCGGCATTAACGTCGGCCGCGAGATCCCGGAGCATACCGTTTGGCAAAGCGATGTGGGCTCCATTATCGTCGTCCTTGCCACCGATGCTCCACTCATCCCCACACAACTCAAGCGTATCGCTCGGAAGATCTCGCTCGGCTTGGGGCGCGACGGAAGCTATTCCGGCGATGGCTCCGGGGACATCTTCATCGCCTTCTCAACCGCGAATCCCGGAGCAGTCGGCACAAAGGGACTGCACCGGCTCACAATGCTGCCCAACGATTCTCTCGATCCACTCTTTTTAGCGACTGTGCAGGCGACGGAAGAGGCCGTCGTCAATGCCATGGTTGCGGCAAATACCATGACCGGCATTGACAATCACACCGTGATCGCCCTGCCGCACGATCGCCTCCGCGAAGTCCTGAAAAAATACAACCGCCTTACGAAGTAGAGATCGCGGGCCCCGCACCTTTCTCGCGCCTTTTGTCAGAGGGTCGGGATTTTGACTTTGATGCCTGCACTTCGATCTCCAAGCCGTGACCTTTGCCCGATTCCTAACTCGCCCCGAACGTCCCATTTCCCCGCCGGTAATCCTGCAATTCAATCCCGTGCCGCTTGATCATCGACTGCAATGTCGTGCGCTTAATCCCCAGTCGGCTCGCGGCGCCGTCCATGCCCGACAACACACCGTTCGTCTCCCGCAAAACCCGAATAATGTGCTCACGCTCCATCTCGGTAAGGCTGTCTTCGGCGTCATCGGGCGGCGTAACCATCTCCGCTGGTGGCGCCGACAGTACTCTGCCTTTGCTCAAGATGACCATGCGCTCAATCATGTTCTCCAGTTCGCGGATGTTGCCCGCCCAGTTCCATTTCTGAAGCAAAACCATCGTCTCTGGGGAAACAGAGTCAATGCGTTTGCCCATGCGGGCAGAGTGCTTACGCACAAAGTGCTGAACTAGGATAGGAATGTCGGTGCGCCGCTCCCGCAGGGACGGTAAGCTGATAGGAAAGACGTTCAGGCGGTAAAACAGGTCTTCGCGGAACTTTTTGTCGGCGATGTCCTGGCGCAAATCGCGGTTCGTGGCGGAGATGATTCGCACATCAACGTGCAGAGTGTGGATCCCGCCCAATCGTTCGAACTCACGATCCTGGAGCACCCGCAACAGCTTCGGCTGCAGTTCGACGGGCAGTTCTCCAATTTCGTCCAGGAAGAGCGTCCCCTTATCCGCCAGTTCAATCCGCCCGACCTTCTGACTCACCGCACTGGTAAACGCGCCTTTCTCGTGCCCGAACAACTCGCTTTCCAGCAAACCCGAGGGTACCGCCGCACAATTGAGCTTGATGAAAGCCTTATCGTGCCGAGCGCTCAGCGCATGCACCGAACGCGCCACCAATTCCTTCCCAGTTCCGGTCTCCCCCAGTAACAACACTGTGGAGTCCGTAGGTGCAACGACCCGAACATTTTTCAATACCTCACTCAGCGCGGGACTCTGTCCGATGATTTCCTCAAAGCCCAGTTCCGCCTGAATTTCTCCCTCCAAGTATGTTTTTTCCCGAGCCAGCTTGTCCCGGGCATCTTGCAGGCGGTCGCTCATCTCGCGGAGTCGCGCAATGTCCATTGCGGCTCCTGTGATTCCTATGACATTGCCCTCCGCATCGAACAGCGGTTCAATCGTTACATCGAAGGCGTAATTCTTGCCGTCATTCGGAATGACGACTTCCTCCCGCAACGCCACTCCCGTTTTCAGTACCCGCCGTTTGAGTGCAACCAGACCCGATACTTTCTTCGGCCCCACGATTTCTTCATCGGTCCTGCCAATCGACTCGTGCTGCCAGTACAGCTGTGGGTTGTAAATCCAGGTGTAGCGCAGTTCGCGATCCTGATTGAAGACTGTGATGGGGGAGTCCTTGAGCGCCACCCGGAACCGTTCTTCGCTTTCTCTCAAAGACTGTTCTGTCGCTCTAAGCCCTTCTTCCGCCTTCACCCGTTCGGTCACATCGCGCTGAATTCCCCAGGTGCGCACTAATTTCCCCTCTTCCAGGATACCGATCATGCTGTTCAGAAAGATTTTCCCGTTTCCGTGCTGATCCACTTCCCGGGACGATCGCTCCAAAAGACGAAAACCGGAACGGACGAATTCGCGCATACTCTCCAGGTTTCCCAGATCATCGGGAACTAACATTTCCGCCAGCCGTTTTCCGACCAGTTCCTGCGCGGATCCAAAACCGTACATTTTGGCAAGCGCGTCGTTGCACTCCGCAACGTAAGCGTCGCGACGGATCCGGGCGACCACTTCATCTTCCGGCAAATCAACCGGAACGGGAATCATCAGATCCTCGCGGAAGATGCCTTCCGAACTCTGCGCTACAAACCTTCGGTAGTCCTCCTCGCGCCGCCGCAACGCATCTTCTGCCCGCTTGCGCTCCGTGATGTCGAGCACGGTGGACTGAATTAGAGGTGGATACTGTCCCTCGCTGAGCAGCGCGCTGTTCAGCAGAATCCAGAAAGGAGTCCCATCCTTGCGGCGGAGCTCCAGTTCCCGGTTAAAGAAAGCGCCGTTCCGTTGCAACTCGCCCAACAACACATCTCGCTCTGCCGGGTCGGCATAGCATTCGGCAATCTGCCGTCCACAAGACTCCATCGCGCTGCCGTGTCCGAATATGCGCGCCCAGGCGGCGTTGCAATCGACGACTAGGCCGCCCATGCTGAGGATGCCAACTCCAGCCACCCCTTTTTCGAACAGCATCCGATAGCGGCGTTCCGAACCGTGGGACGCTGCTTCTGCCTGCACGCGCTTGGTGACGTCGATCGCCGTGGCCTGTACAAGTGGTGTGCCACCTTCGGCGGAGTGGACAACACAATTGAACACGACCCAAACCGGAGAGCCATCTTTCCGCAATAGCTGCATCTCCCGGCCCAGAAACATCCCCTCTCGTCCCAACTCGGTCAGAAGCCGGTGGCGTTCGGCCGGCTTGAAATAGAACTCGGCCGTCTGGCGGCCGCGAACTTCGTCCGCGCAGTCATAGCCAAGGATTCGCGCCCACGCGCCATTGCAGTCCAACACCTGACCCTCGATATCGCAGATGGCAACTCCGGCCACATTTTCTTCGAATAATAGGCGATAACGCCGTTCGGAGCGTCGCAGCGCCTCTTCTGCCCGCTTGCTCTCCGTAATGTCGCGGGCCATTACCAGATGTACTTTCTTGGGCTCCTGTTCGCGCCACATCGGGGTGATGCTGACATGCGCCCAGACCTCCCTTCCATCCGGACAACAATAGCGCTTGTCCAGTTCGAACGTCGTGGATCTTCCTTCGGAAAATTCCTTTCTTCTGGCAAGACTGTCAGCCAGGTCGTCGGGATGAGTCACACTCTGGAAATCGACCTTCAGCGCGTCTTCTTTTCTCCGCCCAAGAATCTCGCAAAACCTCGGATTCATATCGAGAAAGCGTCCGCTCTCCGGGTCCACCAGTGCGATCCCCACTGGGGATCTCTCGTACACGGCTCGGAACCGCTTTTCGCTCTCCGCCAACTCCTGGTCCGCCCGCTTTCTCTCGGTGATATCACGGGCGACTGCGATGATGTAACTTCGATCCAGCTCGACATGCTTCAGGCTGATTTCTACCGGAAATATTGATCCATCCTTGCGCTGGTGAAAAGCCTCCTGAACTACATATCCCGATTCTCGCAATTTCGCCTGCACTTTCGTCCGCTCGGACTCGTCAAGCTCAGGATTCACGTCGAACACCGACATCCCCAACAGTTCCTCCCGGCTGTATCCCAAGTCCTTGCAGGCTTTCTCATTCACATCCAGAAATCTCAACGTTTCCGGATCCACAACTTCCACTGCGTCGTTTGATTGGTCCATCAGAGCTCGGAAGAGCTTTAGCGAGCGGTCTGCCTGCTTCTGATCGGTAACGTCTCGTAGCACGCAGGCAACTCGGTCGACTCCGCCCGTTCCTTCGATCGGAAGATACCACACCAGCAAATCCCTCTCACCCCGTGTCGGGTACGTGTATCGCGTTTCGTACTGCACGATCTGGCCACGAAAACACTTATCGAGCTTCTCTTTTACCGTTGTCTCAAAAACTCCTGGGTTCAGTAGTTCTTGGATCGGACTACCGACCAAGTCTTCTGTTCTCAGGCCTCGGTAATTCAGAAAAGCACGGTTTGCGATGACATATCGGTAATCGCGGTCGACTACCACGATCATTTCTTCCAGGCCTTCGACGGCCTTTTCGAACTCCTTCAAGCGGATCGCGCGCCGCCGAAACAGATCTCCGAACCAGCTGATCGTCACTCCCATAGCTACAAACAGCGCCAATCCCACGATGTCGCGTCTATTGCTGATCGTGAACGAATTCAGCGGCTCCATGAAAAAATAGCCGGCAAGGCCCGCGGAAAAAAAAGTCGCAAATACAGCAACTCCGAATCCGCCCAACAGTGCTATCAACATGATCAGTGGATAGAACAGAATAAAGGGCTGGATAAATCCGAACTCAACGTCGAGACCGTAACGCACCAAGGCCGCTAGGATGATAACCACCAGCGCGAACCCGTAACGTCGTGGCCAGGAATATAGCCAGTAGGCGGACGCTCCAACGGGTTTCCTTTGATCGGCAGAACTCATGGCCAACCTTTCACAACAGAGGAGTCCCTGGGTTAAGAACCGTTCGTCTCCGCAAAATCGAGCTTCTTTCTGCGAAGATCAACCGCTGCGGCAACGCCCTCGTCCGCGCCGAAGAAATTCCCGCCAAACACACTGCAAGGTTCGACGTTACGACTCGGCGACCTGGGGGAGGTGTCGAGCCGATCGCTTGGCATCATGACCGGAAGGCAGGTTCACCGTCTGTGATTCAAATCACAGTTTCGCCGCCCCTTCCCGAATCGGAACAGTGCAAGCACACTTCCGCTTGGGCCCGAACGCTCGCTTTCCTCGGAACGCGGCTGCACGTAGGGTCAACTAACGAGCTACCACTTGATTGGGTTGGGACTTGGAGTGGTTGGGGCTTAGAAGGATTCCAGATAAAAGTGAGGTAGGCGCAGCCCCGAACCCCGGCCGGCGTTCGATCGGGCCACGGTTTGTCTGAGCACTTCGTTGATTTCGGCTTCAAGCATCTGGCGCTCTTGCGCCCAAAGGCGGGTCAGCCGGAATGGCTGCAAAATGCCTTGCGCGCTCCACATAGGAAACAGCATCTCGGCTTGCGGACGCAACACACTGGCGCCAATCGGAAGCGTCAAGCTAACCTTCGACCGTTCCTGGAGGTATGACGCCACTTCCAACAGCCCGCCGGTGATTGAGAGCTGATGGAGTTTGCCCGCGACTTGCCGGCCATTCTCTAACTCGATCGTGACCGCGATCTTCCCCTGCAGACTCACACGCGTGGCGCGAATCTTTCGCCGCTTTGGAGAGGAGAGATTCATTGCCGATTCGACGATTGCATCGGAAGCCCGTCCTTGGACGTTCTTCAAGAGCATCTAGCCGTGTTGAACCCCCGGCGTGAGCAAGCGATCCGTCCGCTGCATTGTTGCCCAGTCGTACTCGTAGGCTTTTCCGCAAGCCAGGCAAATCTGGTAATGACGACCGTCGTCGCCGATGCGGGGCCACGAGAACCGGTGCGTACAACCTCGCCCGAATAGTTGCCGTAGGAAGTTCAATGGGGCGCCGCCTGGTTTCGGTTCCTCCAATGCTCGAGCCACCGGGAAAACAATGGTTTGTGGCGATCGTTCAGCAGATTGTGAAGCGAGGACAGCAGAATGTTCGCAGGCTCAGATTTTGACACGAACGAGTCCACCGAACTCAGCTTGCTCTTGGGCAGGGGACCGTAGGCTGACAACAGCATGATTGGGACATGCGAATTAATCCGCTTCATCTTTGCAGCCACAACATCGCCGTTCATCCCAGGCATTTGATAGTCGACGACCACGGCATCTACCGTGTGCGAGCGGAACAACCTCAGACCTTCGTCTCCTCCGCTGGCTTCAAGCACTTCATAGCCGCTCTTTTCCAGCAGCGTCTTGCGTCCGATCAGTCCGGTCCAATGGTCGTCAATGCAGAGAATTCTTGCCTTTGCGCGAGACAATGCGGATCACATCCCCGTCTGGCCAGGTTTGACTTGCATTCAGCCGCGCGCCTTCCCGAGATAGGAAACCGCAACGGCTGAGCTTCGAAGTGGTGGGCACTCTGATTCTGCCTGCAGTACGGGGATGTTTCAAATTACGAATGGGCACTTCCGCTGTAGTTACCCGCTCATGCCGGAACGAGAAGGAAGCAAGCCGACGCAGAACATCTCGATTGTGATGTCAGCGTGGTGAGACCCAAAAAGGGCAAGTCTCGATCGACTCGCCCTTTCTGCCCTCCTCGGAAGCTTTACTGCTGCGCCGATCCCACCACGTCATTCTTCAGCAGGCTAACCTCAACCCGCCCCGTGTTGCCGGACTTCGCCATGGTGCCATCTGTGCCCATGACCGGCGCATTGCCCATGCTCATCGCGTAAATCCGGTAGACGGGAATATGATGGCTCAACACCAGATAACGCACTACCGAATCCGCCATCTTCTGCGAACTGGCAATCGCGGCCGAACCGTGGCCCGGAGCGTATCCGCGCACTTCGATAATGTAGTTACGCTGATCCTTCAGGGGCGCAGCCATCGCGTCCAGTGCGTCCTTTGCCGACTTGCTCAGCGCAGTCTCACCGGGGCGGAAACGAATCTCGGTTTGCGCGCCACTCTTGTACTGATCGATGCTGCTCACCATCTGCTCAGCCGACGCCACCCGCGTGGAAGCCTGCGTCGCTGCCGTCTGCGCCAGTTGTGCTTGGTTGGCCGCATCCGTTGCATGCTGGTCCGCCAGGCTGCTTTTCTCCGACGCCAGTTGGATCCCCTGCGTCGCGCGCGCATCCACGTCCTTGATCTGCTTGCTGTTTTCTGCGGTCAGTTCTTCCAGTTCGTTGATCCGGTCCCGAATCGGCGCCACGTGCCGTTGCACATATTTCTTGTTCGCAAACGGATGGGTCACCAGATTCACGATATTCGGATCGTCACCATCCCAGAAATTCGTGGGGTGGTCCGGTGGGATCGGCCCGAGTACGCTGGCGCTCGTTGGCGTTGCTGTCGAACTCGTTTGCTGCGCGAACACCGGAAGGGCAACCACGGTAGACAAGAGTAGGGGGATTAGGAATTGATTTTTCATGTTTGATCTTCTTCCGAGTGGGACTTTGGCTCCACTCCAGCCGGATGGTAGGCTACTCGCCTTTAGATTGTGCCCCTTGCAGGGCAATCGTGCAAGCTATTCATGCACTCGTTTCGCCGGGCTCGGATGCCCCAAATCCCGCGCCGCTCAACGGTTCTGGACGCGGTATAATAATAAAGACAGGTGATCATACTTCATATTTCCGATCTGAGAAACCCAGCCAATAGAAACTACAGGTGCCCTAATGTCAGCTCGACATGCCATTCTTTGTGCAAAGTTAAAGCAACTCGGCTTCACCCCCCAAAACCAGATGCGACTCTACGGCGAGGAGTTCAAATTCCTTAGCGATCCGGTCGTTCTGGCAGACGGCTCGGTTTTTGTTGACGCCATCGGGAAACACTCCAATCAGGCACGCCGGATCCCGATTCCCTTACCCATCGTCCACATGGCGGATCCCGAGCGAAGAGCTGCCTAATCTGCTTTGGACCGGGAAGTCCGATTTTCACTTTCATCGTCACGACTAGTAGTGTCTCGTGGTGATTTCCGTCACTGCTAACCTGCGCCCCGTGAGCTACCGTAAGGCCGGACTGCCGATGAGACAGTTCCACTGACCGGCGCGCCGTCGGCAAGCGCTGACGCTTGTAGGAGGGCAATATGGCAGCTCACAATTTGTCCTTGGAAACGATCGAAGATTTCTTAACCCAGAAGCGAATTGCGATGGTTGGCATCTCGCGGGAGCCTAAGAGTTTCAGCGCCGCGCTCTTCGAGGAACTCTGCAAGCGCGGCTACGATATGGTTCCCGTCAATCCCAAGATCCCCAATGTGCAGGGTAGGCGCTGTTTCGCCCGGCTGCAAGACATTGAACCTCCCGTCGACGCCGCGCTCCTGATGACGTCTCCGGAAGTCACCGAAACAGTCGTTTCCGATTGTGCGGAAGCTGGTGTCCGTCGGGTATGGATGTATCGCGCGGCAGGTAACGGTGCCGTCAGCCCGCGCGCTGTGGCCTTTTGCCAGGAACGAGGAATTCGATTGGTGCCTGGAGAATGCCCTTTTATGTTCTTGCCGAAGACGGGCGGCGTTCATCGACTTCACGGCTTTGTCCGCAAAGTTACGGGACGCTATCCGCACCATAGCCGCGTCTAGACACGCTTGCCACCATCCCGTTTTCGCGGGACATACTCAGGCGAGCTTCAAATCGTAAAGAAGTATTCGAGAGGATCCCGCTCAGTACCGGTCTCGCCGGCCACCGCCGCCGCCCCGGCCGCCTCTATCTCCACGATCGCGGCCACCACCACCGCCGCCGCCAAAACCGCCACTCCGTTCAGTCTTGGGTCGTGCTTCATTGACGTTGATCGTGCGTCCGCCGACGGACGATCCATTCAAAGCGGTGATCGCCTTCTCCCCGTCTTCGTTGCTGGCCATCTCGACGAATCCGAAACCGCGGGATCTCCCCGTGTCGCGGTCGGTCATGATGCTCACGCGATCCACTTGTCCGAACGGCTCAAACAGCTGCCGCAGTTCGTCTTCGGCTGTATTGAAGCTCAAGTTCCCCACAAAAATATTCTTCACGCGTCTGCCTCTGCATTGAGCTGTCGGAAGTGCGAGCAATTCGGCGGACTTGGCAGGTCGGGAGGGCCTTTCCTGAAAATCGAGACCGGAGCTGGCGAACAGTCGAATGCGGGCAGAAGTATAGCAGGTTTCCGGAAACTGGCTTGTCAAATTGATTTCACAAACCCCCGTAACCCGCCGACCGGACGAACTAGCACTCGTCCACCTTCCAATACCCCTCGGCATGGAATCCCATCTGCAACAGACGGTTCTTGGGATCATGTCGCTTGCCGCAGCCCGGGCACACGAGATATCGGCGCCACGCCGTACCTTGATGATCGTAGTTCTCCGCCACGGCAAAGGTCGTCCCGCAACTGCAGGGAACCAGAAACATGCGCAGAGGTGGCTTGTCTTTTGTGCTCTTCTCGGACTTGCGTCGCGGTTTCACGACTCTTCCACTGTGGCAAACGATCTCTTCTTGCGTTGATTCGACTGCAAAGTTTTCTTGCGTAGCCGAAGCGACTTGGGCGTGATCTCCACGAATTCATCGTCGGCAATGAATTCGATCGCTTGCTCCAGATTCAACGGCCGGAAGGGCACCAGGCGAATGGCCTCATCTGCTGTCGAAGCTCGCATGTTCGTCAGCTTTTTCTCGCGAACAGCATTCACGTCGAGGTCGGTGTCCTTCGCGTTTTCGCCGATGATCATTCCTTCATACAAGTCAACGCCCGGACCCACAAAAAGTTCGCCACGCTCTTGCAATCCCCATAGCGCATATGCGGTTGAGACTCCGCCACGGTCAGCGATGAGTGCCCCTGTGAGACGGTGCGGAATGTCGCCCTGCCACTCCGTATATCCGTCAAACAGAGCGTTCATCACAATGGTTCCGCGCGTGTCCGTAAGTAGTTGGCTGCGCAGTCCAATTAACCCCCGGCTGGGTACGCGGAACTCGATCCGCACTCGCCCGTAGCCGTGATTGTGCATGTTGGTGACTTCGCCCTTGCGCGATCCGAGTTGTTCCATCACCACACCGACGAAGTCTTCCGGCACATCTACCGTGAGATGTTCGACTGGTTCCATCAGCTTGCCGTCGATGCGCTTGGTGACGATCTCCGGCTTCCCGACCATCAGTTCGTAGCCCTCACGGCGCATCATCTCGATGAGGATGGAAAGCTGCAGTTCGCCGCGCCCCAGCACCTTAAATGAATCCGTGGTGCCCGTGTCTTCCACACGCAGGGAAACGTTGGTGAGCAGCTCTTTTTCCAGCCGCTCCCGCAAATTGCGCGATGTGACGTACTGTCCATCCTTCCCGGCGAAAGGAGACGTGTTCACCGTGAACAGCATGGCGATGGTCGGCTCGTCGATTGCGATATGCGGAAGCGGCGCGGGGTTCTCGGCTTCGGTAATCGTCTCGCCGATCGTGATCCCTTCAACGCCCGCAACCGCAATGATGTCCCCCAGTTCCGTGTCGGTGATATCCGTGCGCTTCAAGCCCGAAAAAGAAAACAGCTTCGTAATCTTGGTCTTGTGCAGCGTTCCATCAAGCTTGGCGATGGCCACTTCCTCGCCCGTATGCATGGTTCCGTTGAAGACCCGGGCAATCGCCAGTCGTCCCAAATAGTCGCTGTAGTCGAGGTTCGCGACTAGAATTTGCAATGGCCCGGCCGGATCGCCCTTGGGATGCGGAATGGTCTTGATGATCGCGTCGAACAGCGGCCGTAAGTCGGTGCCGCCGCCCTTGATATCCGTAGTCGCGGTGCCAATCTTTGCGTTTGTGTATAGCACGGGGAAATCGATCTGCTCTTCCTTCGCATCCAGATCGATAAACAGGTCGTAGATTTCGTTCAACACTTCCTGCGGGCGTGCGTCGGCGCGGTCAATCTTATTGATGACCACAATGGGCGGCAGGTGCGCCTCCAGCGCCTTGCTCAACACGTAGCGCGTCTGCGGCAGCGGCCCTTCGCTGGCATCCACCAGCAGCATGACTCCGTCGACCATCTTCAGCGCACGCTCAACCTCACCGCCAAAATCGCTGTGGCCGGGCGTGTCGACGATATTGATCTTTACGTCGTGATAAAAAATTGCTGTGTTCTTGGCGAGAATGGTGATGCCGCGCTCCCGCTCCAGTTCGTTCGAGTCCATCACGCGTTCGACATGGTGTTCGTTGGAGCGAAAAGTGCCGCTTTGCTGCAGCATGGCGTCAACCAGCGTGGTCTTCCCGTGATCAACGTGCGCGATAATTGCGATATTGCGAATGCCTGAACTCAAAAAGGATCCTTCCCAAAATATGGTGTACTACCACTTTACTATGAGGGGGATGAAAACCGGACAGAAACCGACGCCTTCGCCGAATCAACGTCGGGCCTTGCAGTGTCTATTAAGAGGATAAATATGCGCGTGAAGCTAAGATACGCGTTACCGATGGCGCAGATGGCTTTGGCAGCAGGCCTGTTCTGGTGGTCCGATCGATGGTTCAAGGTGCAGATGCTCCTACAGGATATGCCGGCCCGGCGCCTGCATTCAGATTATGCTTCTCCCTGAATGCGCCCGTTGCCCTGGTTCAGAATCTCTGGTTTCATTATGCGTCGGCTCCCGGAGATTACGTGGCAGTCGTTGCGGCGGTGGGCGTCTTGTGGTATTGGGTAGCGCTAAACGTTGAATCCTGGCGGCGAAACCGCACGGTCCTAGGATTCCACTGGATTCCCCTACGACTGGCTGTTGATCTTCTGCTGATTGCAGCGGGAGCCTTTTGGGGACTTGCCTTCGCAGTCGAAGTTCGCGAAGTTCGTTCTCCATATCTGCATTGGTCAGGTTGGCTGTGGCTTTCTGGTATTTTGGGCCCTCTGCTCGCCTGGTCCATCGCGCTGATTTTTTTCTTTGGGCGTGATTTCGTGCTATGCCTTCGAAGGAAAGCTTCCCAATAAACTCGTTCAACCGACAGACTCAGTTGAAGTGTTCTCGATGAGTTCCGCGCCGACTTCCGCACTGCCCTCTGCCTGCACCCGCAGCCGGTACCAGACCACGATCGTCACCAGTGAAAACACAAAGATGATCGTCGACACCGCATTGATCTCCGGCGTGATCCCCCGCCGCAGCCGACCCCAGATTTCCAACGGGAGTGTGTTGTCGCGCCCGATCAGGAAAAAGCTGACCGCGATCTCGTCCATCGAAAGCGTAAAGATGAGCAGCGCCGCGCCGATGATCGACAGTTTCAGGTTCGGCACCGTCACGCGCCAGAATGTCTGCCAGTAATTCGCTCCTAGGTCGAGCGAGGCCTCTTCTTGCGCCCGGTCGAACTTCTGCAGCCCCGCGAAAACTTCAGTCGTCGCTACCGAGATCAGTGCGGTGCCATGTCCCAGCACAATCGTCATCAAACTGAGCTTCGTGCCCATCACGTTGAACAGCATGAGCAGAGAAAGTCCCGTGATAATTCCGGGCAGAATCAGCGGCAGCAGCACCAATCGCCGGAACAGCGCCTTCCCCGGAAACTGCGCCCGATCCAAAGCCAGCGCGGCCGGAATCCCGAATGCCAGCGCGATTGCCATTGCCGCAAACGCCACCTGTAGGCTGTTCAGCACCGAATCCCAGATCGCCCCATCCGCAAACAAGATTCGATACCAGTCAAGCGTGAGATGATGTGGCGGAAATCCTCCCACTCCTTGTCCGTTAAACGAATAAAGAATCAGCACTGCAATCGGCAGGTATAGAAACGAAAACACGGCGGCGGCGTGGAACAACAGCCATTGCGACCGTGGGACGTTGCCCGATCCGCCTCCCGCAGCACCGCTCACGAAAAGCTCCACTTCTTTTCCAGTCGCTCGGAAAGAAACAGCAGGCTCACCACAATCACGAGCATGCCCAGCGAAATCGCGGCGCCCAGGGGCCAGTTGTAAGCCGCCCCAAACAAGCTCACCACAATATTCGAAATCATGATTCCGCTCGGTCCGCCCAGCAGCAGCGGTGCCAGAAAATCGCCAAGGCTCAGCACGAAAGCAAACGTCGCGCCCGCAACGACGCCCGGAATCGACAACGGAAAGATCACCTCCCAGAAGGTCTGCGCCGGTGTCGCGCCCAGATCATGCGAAGCCTCGACCAGGTTCCGCGGAATATGCTCGAGCGCCGCGTAAATCGGCAGAAAAGCGAACGGCGTATAGATGTGGGTGAGCGTTAACACCACAGCAAACGGACTGTACAACAGAAACTCCAGCGGATGCCGCGCTAAGTGCACATACTGCAGTAGCGTATTGAGGACTCCCTCGGACCCAAGAATCGTCTTCCACGCATACGCCCGCACCAAATAGCTGACCCACAGCGGAATAATGACCATCTGATACAGCAGGTCTTTCCGCTTTCCCGCATAAAACGAAAGAAAATACGCGAGTGGATATCCCAGCACCAACGAAAACAGCATCACGCGCGCTGCGATCCACATCGAACGCAACAACGTCTGCCAATATTCCGCCTTCTGCAAAAGTTCTTTATAGTTATCCAAATTCCACGAGTGCACGATGACTTGCGCCGGCGAGACCGACCAAAAGCTGTAGCAGAACATCAGAAGATACGGGACGAGCAGAAAAACCGTCACCCACAACAGCGGCGGCACGGTCACTACGGCCTTGTAGGCGCGGGAGAACATCAACTCCGCTCCGGGGACTCGCGTACGACGATCGCATCCGCCGCACAGAACTCGAGTTCAACTTCGCTTGGCACGTCGCCTCCGCTCGCGATCCGTGCAACCAGCACCAGCCCGTCACCGCACTCGACGCGGATCAACTCGGTCGCTCCGTGAAACGCCTGCTGCACGACCCGACCACGAACGCGCGCGGTGCGGTCGTCTGCGGTTCCAGCTCCCGCCAGCCGCACATGCTCAGGTCGCAACGAAAACAGCGCCGGCCCGTCGGGAAGGGCAGCAGCCCACGCTAGTGAATTGCATCGCGCCACTCCGCCTCGAACTTCACCCTTCAGCAGATTCGTATGCCCAATGAACTGCGCCACATACGCCGTCGCCGGACAGCTATAAATCTCGCGCGGCGTCGCCACCTGCTCGAGTTCCCCTGAACGCAGCAGCGCGATTCGGTCCGACATGACCATTGCTTCTTCCTGATCATGCGTCACGAAAACAAATGCGATCCCGACCTCGCGCTGCAGCGATTTCAATTCCACTTGCATCTGCCGCCGCAGGTTCGCATCCAGTGCCGACAGCGGCTCGTCGAGCAACAGCAGACGCGGACGATTCACCAGCGCCCGGGCCAGCGCCACGCGCTGCTGCTGACCTCCGCTGATCTTCGACGGCTTCGACTTCGCGTGCGCCGACATCTTTACTTTTTCCAGCGCCTCCGCGACCCGTTGCGTAATCTCTGCCGCCGGCCGCTTCGCCACGCGCAGGCCATATCCCACGTTCTCCTCAACCGTCAGGTGTGGAAACAACGCATAGTGTTGAAACACCGTGTTCACGCGCCGCCGGTACGGAGGCTGCTGATCCAGCCGCTCGATTCCCATCCAAAGCTCGCCGGAAGTTGCGGTCTCGAATCCCGCCACAATTCGCAGCAGAGTCGTTTTTCCCGATCCGCTCTCCCCAAGGATCGTTAGAAATTCGCCCTCCGCTATTTCCAGAGAAACGTTACGCAGCACCGCGTTGCGCCCAAAATTCTTGGCCACATTCCGGATCGTCAGCAGCACTGGCTTGCCGATGTCTTGCCGGCTCGTAGCAATCGCTGCGGTAGTGATGGAAAATGTCATGAATCGAAAACTCGCTACTGTGCCGCCTTCACCTCGTTCCAAATCTCGGTGTATTTCGCGCGTCGCGGCACGTTCTGCCAGAAGTAGAGCCGCTTCTGGTAGTTATCGACATCATCCAGATGCAGCGCCTTCACCTGATCGGCAGTCATGAATTGAGCGGCCTGCGGATTCGCCGGAACATAGTTCGTCTTGTCCGTCACCAGCTTCTGCGTCTTCGCCTCAATCATGTATTCCAGAAACTCGTGCGCCAACTCTTTGTTCTCGCTGCCGGCCGTGATCATCAGGTGATCGATCCAGCCCGTCGTGTTCTCCTTGGGAATGGTTTCGCCCGCTGGGAACCCGGCCTTCTTCAGATCCGCCGTATTGAGCGGCCATCCCATCGCGATTACCACTTCACGGCTCTCAAACAGATTCGTCAACTCGCCGCCGGTTGCCCACATCTTGCGGATGTTCGGTTTCAGTTCAAGCAACTTCTTCTTGACCGCTTCCAGTTGGTCGTCGCTCAGGTTATAAAGCTGCGACGGATCGGGCTTGTCATAGCCAAGAACCTGGGCCGCCATGTATACCGTCGAAAGGTCGTCCCACACCGAAACTTTCCCTTTGTATTTCGGATCCCACATCACGGTCCACGAGTCGGGAGGCTGCGCAAACACTGTCGTGTCGTAAACAATCGGATCCGGCCCCCACGTGAATGGCACTCCATATACTTGCCCATTCGCGCGCACCAGCGGCAACGATGTCAGTTGCGGAGAAAGGTGGCTGTAGCTGGGAATCTTCGTCAGATCGAGCGGAGCCGCCAGCCCGGAAGTCGCAATCGACGTCGCCACATCGCTCGACGGTGAAATCACGTCATAATTCCCGGCGCTGCCACCGCGCAATTTGGCCATCAGTTCGTCGCTCGATCCCATATACGACGCGGTGATTTTGCAGTGGTTCTCTTCTTCAAACGCTTGGACAAACGAGGGATCGGCATACCCTTCCCACACCAGAAGGTTGAGCGTGGGTGTTTTCTTCGAGCAGGAACCTGCACACAACACCACAACCAGCGGAAGCAGCAAGCGCATGCGTTGCCAGTTCATTCTTCCTCCTAAAAGGTTGGGGGAGTGTTGATCCACAAAACCATTGTTTCCTTGCGGCCGGGGTTCTTCCATCGATGCGGTGTCGCGCTTTCAAAATAAAAGCTGTCGCCGGGCTTCAGCCGATATTCTTCCCCATCCACGGTGATCTCCAGTTCGCCGCGCAACACATAAATGAACTCTTCTCCGTCGTGGGTGTACGGATCGCCGCTGCCGGCTTCTGGTGCAATCCGGAACAGATGCGGCTCCATTACCGTGTTGCCCCAAGCGAGAAGTTCCATGCGCACTCCTGTGCCTGCTTCCAGAATTTTCCGTTCCGCGGGCCGCACCTGTCGCTTGCTGGCATCGGACGCATCGAAGAAATCCAGAATGTTCGTCTTGTAGAAGCGCGCCAATTTGCGCAGCGTTCCCACCGACCCGCTCATTTGAGAACGTTCCAACGCACTGAGAAATCCCACCGAGACGCCGACTGCCTTCGCCACTTGCGCCAGCGAAAGCTTCCGCCTCGCCCGCAATTGTCTTAGATGCCCGCCAATGGCGCCCGCATTTCCGTCCGCTGCCGGGCGAACTTTGCCCTCGCGCTTCAGCAGTTGCACAATCGCCGCCGCGTTCAGTCCGCGCACCTTTCGCAAAAATCGCGCCCGCTTTAACAGCTTCACGTCTTCCGCTGTATAAAGCCGGTACTTGCTCTCGGTGCGCCGCGGACGCGCCAGCCCGAGACTTTCCCACGAGCGGATGACCGACGGCGAAACGCCCACCTTTCGCGCCACGTCTCCAATTTTCAAGTAGGGTTCAGGCATGCTGGTTGTCATCAATAACAGACGAGATCAGCAATCTCGATTCGAAATTTCTATAGGAAGGACGCGTTTTTTTGTCCTTGACAGCTCCCGCCCCTCTTCTCTAACCTTGCGGGATTATAGCAAGGTTGTGGCTGGATACAAGCTGTCGCTTTCAAACAAAAACAACTCTCCCGAAGATGTCTGGAGGCCCCATGTCGTCACTGCGACTCCGCTCGCCGAAGCTCCGCCCGCCTGCCTCACGAATGAGGGACGTGTGCGTAGCCTTCGTTGTATGTCTCTCGCTTTCCACCTTGCTTACAGCCCAGGGCACCGGCGGCCGCATTCTCGGCCGGGTTTCCGACCCCACCGGAGCAGTGCTGTCCAATGTGAAGGTCACGGCCACCAACGACGCGACCGGCGTCGGTCAGGATGCCGTCAGCAATGATAGCGGCGACTACGTCTTTCCGAATCTCGCCGTTGGAACCTACAGCCTCAGTTTCGATCTAACTGGATTCAAGAAGGTTGTTCGTCATGGCATCGCTCTCGACGTCAACCAGGTCATCACGTTAAACATGGCGATGCAGTTGGGCGCGACTCAGGAAGTCGTAGACGTCACTTCCGAAGCTCCTCTCGTTGACACCAGCAGCACCCAGCTCGGAGCTGTCGTCAACAATCGCTCTGTGAATGAGCTCCCTCTCAACGCTCGCGACACCTACCAGTTCCTGCAACTTCAGCCCGGCGTACAGTCGCAGTTGGGTTCCAGCGGTGGAACCTTCTACGGCAGTTCTGATGCGGGCGCCGTCTCCGTCAATGGCGGCCGGGGACGCGCCAACAACTTCAGCGTCAATGGCGGCGACGCCAACGATCAGTTCGTCAACCTGCCGACCATCCAGCCGACGCCCGACGCCATTGAAGAATTTCGCGTGATCAGCAACACCTTCGACGCCGAATATGGGCGCAACTCCGGCGCCGTCGTGAACGTCGTCACCAAGTCCGGCACCAATCAGTGGCATGGCGACATCTACGAATATTTCCGCAATACGGTTTTGAACGCGCAGGGCTTCTTTAACACGATCAAGCCCCAGGAAAATCAGAATCAGTTTGGCGGAACCTTTGGTGGACCAATCATCAAGGACCGCACCTTCTTCTTCGTCTCCTACGAAGGTCGCCGCGTGAGGCAGGGAGTTTCCGGCCAGACCGTCGCGGTTCCAACTCCACAAGAACGGAACGGCGTGTTTGCGGGTGGCTTCCCCATGTTCGCGTCCGACGGCGTTACTCCAAACCAACTCACAGATCAGTTCGCCGCAGACGCCCTCAATGGTAGGCCTGGATGCACTGCCGGAATTAACGCCGAGGGCGGACAAACGCCCGCCGCCAACGTGCTATGGACTTCGATATTCCCGACCAACTCCAGCGGCAACGCCACGATCCCGACCCCCTGCCAGGATCCGGTTGCGATCGACATGCTGCGATTCGTCCCGGCAGCGAATCGGCCTGATGGCATCAATTATCAAGCTGTCCCGGTAAGCGCTGACACCCAGAATCAGTTCACCGTCCGGTTCGACCACCACATCAACACCCGCCAAAATTTCAGTTTCTACTACTACTTCACCAACGACACGAACTTTCAACCTTTTTACGACTTCCAGGCTTCAGGAGCGAACGTTCCTGGCTTCGGCGCCAATGTCGGCTCCCGATATCAGCAATTCAATCCCAGCCACACCTGGACCATCACGAACAACGTGATCAACGAATTCCGCTTTACATATATGCGGGAAGGCCAGTTGACCTTCCAGCATCCGCAAAATACGAATGCCGTTCAAGCTTCGTGCTCCTCCGCGGCGGCGCAAGCCGTCTGTTTCAATGGGACTTCCGACTCCAATGTCGGCCCCAACTCAATTCAGGGCGTGTTTGGCACCAACCCGCAATACGGAATCACGACGGGCCTGCCCAGCGATCGCACTGGAGTTCCGTTTATCAATATCGGCGGGGGATTTGCGATCGGTAATGGGTGGGAAGGCGAATTACCACAAGTCGGTAACTCGTTCATGTGGACGGACAGTGTTACCTGGGTAAAATCCAATCACACCCTGAAGTTTGGCGCAGACGTCCGCCGCTCTCGTTTCGATCAAACTCTTTATTACAACGTCAGTGGGCAGTTCACCTTCAACAGCACGACCGAGAATTCGGTCCTGTATGGCGACAGCTACCCGGGATACTTGCTGGGCCTCGATGACAGCTACTCTCAAGGCTCTGCACAAAGGGAGAATGTGCGCAACACCGGCGTTTATCTCTTTGCCCAGGACAGCTGGAAAATCAGACCTTCACTCACTTTGAACTATGGATTGCGTTGGGAACTCGATACGCCCCTGGCCGACGCGCTCCACCATGTTCAGACTTTCCGCCCAGGTCAGAACTCAACCGTCTATCCTTGCGTCTTGACGCCTGCCGACCAGGCGAATCTCGGTGGCACCGACTGCGCTTCGGCAGGAGTTCAACCTACCGGCCTGGTCGTTCCCGGAGACGCCGGGATTCCCGCTGGCCTCACGCAAACCTATTACAAAGCGTTCGCGCCCCGCGTTGGAATTTCCTACAGCCTGAATCCCAAAACGACCTTTCGCGCCGGTTGGGGTATGTTCTACAACCCGATGGAGCAACTGGTGCTCGAACAGTTCGGCGCCGAACCGCCCTTCGGCGGCAGTACTTATCTGCCCTCAACCTTCCTGAATACTCCCTTCATTTCGCAGACCGGCACCCTGAGTCCTAATCCGTTCACTGGGATCCTTAGCCCGAAGCCCGGAACTCCGCAGGACTGGGCTTCCTTCCGCCCGATGCTGTTGTACGGGGATTTCCAGCCTCACATGCGAACCCAGTATTCGGCTCAGTACAACCTCAATATCCAGCGGGAACTGGCCCGAAATTTAGTGCTTCAACTCGGCTATGTAGGATCGCAGGGACATCGGCTGCTGGCTTCGCATGACATCAACGCTGCGAATCCGCAAACCTGTCTGGATATCATTGCCCTCGCCAATAACGATCCCACCAAAGTGTTTTCATATGGTCAGCAGGGGAGTTGTGGCCCGTTCTTGGAAGACAATCAGTTCACGGTAACGCTGCCCAGTTCCAACGGGAGCGTCTTGCCCAGTGGGTTCCATCTGCCCGCCGGAGGCACCGTTCAGGCCGCAGGTCAGACGCTTAATTTTGTTGGCCTGCGTCCCTACTCCTCACCCAATTGCAATCCCTTAACCGGCGGTCCCGGCAATGGCTGCCCCGCGGATGGCGTCCCGGTCTTCACCAACATCTTCGCCGAAGACACCATCGCCGCCTCCGCCTACAATTCGGTCCAAGCCAGCCTGGAGAAACGCTTCTCTCACGGCCTGCAGTTGCAAGCGGCCTACACCTGGAGCAAGTCTCTGGACTGGGCCTCCAGCTTCGAAGAAACCGTCAACCCATTCGACTACAAAGCCAGCCGGGCGCTTTCCCTATTCAATTCTGCCCAGCGTTTTGTCATCAACTATTACTGGGAATTTCCGATCCCGAAATACAGCGGGTTCAAGGGAAAGGTCCTGAATGATTGGGCGATGTCGGGAATTATTCAGTTCCAGAGCGGCTTCCCCATTCGAATTCAAACTCAGGACGACAACGAACTGATCAGCAGCTTGTTCTTTCTTGGAGCCGGAGCCCCTCAGTTGAACGGACGGCTGCAAATCCTGAATCCCAAAAAGAACGGCAACCTCTATCTGAATCCGGCGCAATTTTCCGATCCCACGCTCGGCACCTTCGCAACTACTCCACGCTCCATTTGCTGCGGTCCAGGAGAAAATCAGTGGGACATTACTTTCTCCAAGCGAGTCTCTCTGTCCGAATCCAAATACTTCCAGTTCCGCGCGGACATTTTCAATCTGTTCAACAAAACCGAGTTCGTAAATCCCGACGGAAACTTCAGCAACACCACCTTCGGACAAGTGCTGCAAGCGCGCGATCCGCGCGAGGTACAATTTGCACTGAAGTTCTACTTCTAAGTCACAAAACCCGGGCGGCTTCTACCGCCCGGGCAATCTAATGGCCCGCCCGCCCAAGAAGCCGCTGGCCTGAGTTTTCCCGGAGCAATTTGATGTATCCCGATCTGCAGAAAGAACTCGCCACTTTCGAGCGGCGCACGCCCAAGTCCGCCGAAGCCCACAAGAAGAATCTCAAACGTATTCCACTCGGTGTCGCCAGCAACTATCGCGCCTACGATCCCTGGCCCATCTTCGTGAAAGAAGCCAGCGGCAGCAAGTTTCGCGATCTCGATGGCAACGAATACATCGATCACAACCTGACCTTTGGCGCGCTCATGGCCGGACACTGCCATCCCGCCGTCATGAAGGCGGTCGAAAAGCGGCTTTCCACCGGCACGATGTTCGGTATGCCCCACGACATGGAGTGGGAACTCGCCGAGGAAATCTGCACCCGCTTCCCCGTCGAGATGTGCCGCTTCGGCAACAGCGGTACCGAAGTGACGATGCATGCGATTCGTCTCGCCCGCGCCGCCACCGGACGCGACAAGATCGTCAAATTCGAAGGCGCCTACCACGGTCTGCACGACAGCGCTCTCGTCAGCGTCAAGCCGCACGCTCCCGACTACGGCGACATCCACGCTCCCACGTCAGTCACCGGCGGTCTGGGCGTGCCGAAATCGGCCATCGCCAACGTGCTCATCGCCACCTTCAACGATCTCGCGACCGTCGAACGTCGTTTCAAGGAAAATCCCGGCGAGATCGCCGCGATCATCCTCGAACCGATTCTCATGAACGTCGGCCTCTGCATCCCGCAGCCCGGCTTCCTGAAGGGCCTGCACGAGATCTGCGACAAATACGGCGCGCTGCTGATTTTCGATGAAGTGAAAACCGGTGCGAAACTCGGATGGGGCGGCGCCAGCGAATACTTCGGCGTTCATCCCGACATGATCTGCCTCGCCAAGTCGATCGGCGGAGGCCTGCCCCTCGCCGCATTCGGTACGAGCAAATCTGTGATGGACCTGATCTCGCAGCACAAGGTCTTCCACGGCGGCACTTACAATACGAATCCGGTTTCGATGGCGGCGGGCCTCGCAACCTTCCGCGAGGTCCTCACCCGTGAGAACTACGCGAAAGTCGATAAACTCGGCAAGAAGCTGACGGACGGCTATCGCGCCACGATTGCCAAAGTCGGTCTGCAGGCCTACATCGCGCAAGCTGGAGCCAACGGTGCGCTAATGCTCTACCCGAAAGAAATTCGCAACTACCGCGACTGGGAGGCGATCGACATCGACCTCTGGCGTCACTACTGGTTCGGCATGGTCAACCGCGGCGTGATGGCACAGCCCTACTGGTGGGACGAGCAATGGACGATCTCGGTCCAACACACGGAGGCGGACATCGACCAGCACCTCGCGGCCTTCAACGACATCGCCGCCTCGCTGGCAAAAGCGCAGCAGGAGCGCGCCGCCCCAGTCGCAGTCGCGCATTAGTAATGTCTGTGTGGGGGCGGACACTCTTGTCCGCCCTGCACGCAGCGGTTCGCGCTACTACGATCATTACTTAGTTGTCATCATCCTGAGCGGTGGCGAAACCGGAGCGAGGGATCTTACGAGGCCATGCGCCACCCACGACGTGTAAGGGAACTCTTGATGCTACATGCAGTGAAAGAAATCCGCACCGAGACCATCGGCAGTACACACCGATCGTGAGGTCCCTCCGAGCGCTAGCGCTCTCGTCAGGATGACATCGGTAAAGTAGCGCCCCATGTCCACCACGCCACAATCCGCCGCACAGCCCCACTTGATCCGCGCCCTCGGCCGCCGCGATCTCGTCTTGCTGTTCGTCGTTGCCGTCTTCAATCTCAACGTAGTCCCCTCCATCGCCGCCAACGGTGGCGTCACCATCTGGCTGTGGATCATCTCTCTCCTTCTCTTCTTCTGGCCGCAAGGCATCGCCGTCATCGAACTCGCCCACCGCTATCCCGGCGAAGGCGGCGTCTACCTGTGGGCGAAAGAAGTCTTCGGCGACTTTCACGGATTCCTCTCCGGTTGGTGCTACTGGACCAACAACATGCTCTACGTGCCGACGGTCATGCTCTACTTCGTCGGCGTCTCGGTCTACGTGCTCGGCCCGGGACATCAACGACTGGCAGAACAGGGCCCTTTTGCGCCGATCGCTTCGATCGCTCTTTTAACAACTCTTACAGCCCTGAACATTTTTGGCCTGGGCGTTGGCAAGTGGATCAACAATCTCGGCGCAATCGGGACGTTCATCGCTGCAGCCGTGCTGATCGGTCTTGGTCTGGTTGTCTGGTTACGCTTTGGAACGACCATTTCAGCTGCCGACTTTAGAATTCCTGCTGACCCAAAATTTGTGCTCAATTCATTTGGCGTGATCTGCTTCGGCTTGGTCGGTTTGGAACTAGCCTCCGTCATGGGCGACGAAATTCAAGACCCACAGCGTACACTGCCGGGCGCAGTTGCCTGGGGCGGAGTGCTTTCGGGCGCACTTTACATCGGCGCGACCCTCACACTGCTGATCGCGGTCGGAAAAGACGTCAACGTATTGCAGGGAATCGTTCAAGCCGTCACCCACATGGCTGATCGCGTCGGCGTTAGCTGGATTTCGATCCCCTTTGCGCTTCTGCTGAGTCTCTCGATCGCGGGTATTGGATCTGCGTGGATGGGCGGTTCTGCACGCATTCCTTTCGTCGCAGGACTCGATTCCTACATGCCGTCGTGGCTCGGCAAGGTCCACCCGCGTTACGCCACGCCTTACGCCGCGTTGATCGTGCAGGCCATCGTATCCGGTCTCCTCGTGCTCGGAAATTTCTATGGCTGGTGGTTTTGGGACAAACTCATGGGCGCTCTGGCTTTGCTTCCGCGCTTGTACCTTAGCCCGGCAGGCGCTGGGGAGGTGTTTCAAAAACTACTCTCCCTCGCCGTGGTGTTGCAACTTGTCCCGTTCATTTATGCGTTCGGGGCGCTAGTGAAGTTCGCCGTGACGGAGCCGGTGCCGAAGGGCCAGTGCAGCCGCGCCAAGATGTTCATTGCCGGGACCAGCGGATTTCTGACTACGATTCTCGGAATCCTTCTGGTGTTTTTTCCAGCTCAGCAGATCTCGTCGCTGTTCTGGTATGAGGTCTGGATGGTTGGCGGCACGCTATTTTTTGTAGGTCTGGCCGCATTCTTCTTTTTTGTCTACGGCCGCCGCAAAGCGGCACAACAAGTTCTCGCTGCGATGGCAACGGCCGTTCCAGCCGCCGAACTGCGCCGTTGATTTCGGCCTATGTGGGGACAGCCGCCATCGGCTGTCCTGCGAGCACAGCTCGCAGCAGCTGAGAGAGATTCGTATCAGGACGCGGCTTTAGCCGCGCCGTTGAAGGCGCAACAGAGATTGGGGCTTTAGCCCCTGCACGGAGGCCACGATGCCCAGCGGAGTTCAGACCGATATCAAAACGTACCAGATGTTCATCAACGGCGAATGGGTCAATAGCAAATCCGCGAAGACCTTCCCCGTCTACGATCCCTCGACGGAAGAAGTCATCGCCCAAGTCCCCGAAGCCTCCGCCCACGACGTGAACCGCGCCGTCGCCGCCGCCAAGGCCGCTTTCGAAGAAGGCCCGTGGGCGACCACCACCGCGCAGGAACGAGGCCGCGTCCTCTTCCGGCTCGCCGACAAAGTCCGCCAGAACCTGCCCGCGCTCGCCGAACTCGAATGCCGCAACACCGGTAAGCCTATCGTCGAAGCCGAGTACGATCTCAACGACGTTGCCACCTGCTTCGAATACTACGGTGGACTCGCCACCAAAGTCGTGGGCTATGTGAATCCCGTCCCCGACAACGCGATGTCCCTCACGCTGAAAGAGCCTGTAGGCGTTGCCGGACAAATCATCCCGTGGAACTATCCACTGCTGATGGCCGCGTGGAAACTCGCGCCCGCGCTGGCCGCAGGCTGCACCTGTGTGCTGAAGCCTGCAGAGCAGACTCCGCTTACAGCTCTTGAACTCGCCAAGCATTTCGCCGACTGCGGCCTGCCTCCGGGCGTCGTCAACGTCATCACCGGCTTTGGAGAATCCTGCGGTGCGCCGCTGGTCCAGCATCCTGACGTCAACAAGATCGCCTTCACCGGCAGTGCAGCGGTTGGCAAGATCATCGTCAAGCAAGCCGCCGACACAGTAAAACGCGTCACACTCGAACTCGGAGGCAAGTCTCCCAACATTTTCTTCGCCGATGCCGACTTCGAAGCTGCCATCGACGGCGCGCTGTTTGGCGTCTTCATCAATCAAGGCGAAGTCTGCTCGGCCGGCAGCCGCATCCTCGTGCAGAAGTCGATCTACAAAAACTTCGTAGAGGCCATGACCGAGAAGGCCAAGAAGATTAAGCTCGGCCCTCCGCTCGAACGCGAAACCAAGATGGGCCCGCTGGTAAGCAAGGAGCAGTACGATCGCGTGAACTCGTATCTCGACATCGGCAAGAAAGAAGCCAAACTCGCGTCCGGCGGTGGACGCCCCGAAAAATTCGCCAAGGGACACTACGTGCAGCCCACGATCTTCTACGATGTGAAAAACAGCGACCGCATCGCCCGCGAAGAAATCTTCGGGCCGGTCGCCGCCGTGATTCCGTTCGAAGACGAGAAAGACGCGCTCAAGATCGCCAACGATTCTCCCTATGGCCTCGCGGCCGCAGTCTGGACGCGCGATATTTTCAAGGCCATGCGCGCTGTCAAAGCTCTGCGCGCCGGCGTTGTCTGGGTCAACCACATGCAGCCCACCTACGTCGAAGCGCCCTGGGGAGGCTACAAACAATCCGGCTTCGGCCGCGAACTCGGCCCCTGGGGCATCGAAGAGTATCTCGAGACCAAACAGGTCTACATCAACCTGAACGAAGCGCCGATAGCCTGGTACTGATTGAGATGAATGCGATGCTTAATTCTTGCCACCCTGAGCGAGGATTGATCTTCGCGCCCGAGCGCGAAGATCAACCGCAGTCGAAGGACCCCTGCAACCTAGGGAGCACCTGCACCGCTTCGAGGATTTCTCACGAGAAACGATTATGAGTACCATTCGCATTAACACACCAATTCCCGGGCCGAAATCCAAGGCGCTCTCTGAGCGCCGCGCCAAAGCCGTGCCCCGCGGCCTTTCTCACGGCACACCCATCTATGTCGCCAAAGCCGAAGACGCATGGCTCGAAGATGTCGACGGCAACCGCTATCTCGATTTCGCCGGCGGTATTGGCTGTCTTAACGTCGGCCATCGTCAGGAAGCTGTGGTCGACGCCGTGAAAGACCAGCTCGATCGCTTCCTGCACACCTGTGTTCAGGTCACGCCCTACGAGAGCTATGTTCGCCTCGCCGAGCGCTTGAACGAAGTTACTCCCGGGAAGTTTGCCAAGAAGACGATCTTCGTCAACAGCGGCGCCGAAGCCGTCGAGAACGCGGTGAAGATTGCCCGCGCCCATACGAAGCGTCCCGGAATCATCGCCTTCGAAGACGCTTTCCATGGCCGCACCATGATGACGCTGGCCCTGACCAGCAAGACGCATCCCTACAAGGCGGGGTTCGCGCCGTTTCCCGGTGAGGTCTATCGCGTCCCGTTCGCCTACTGCTATCGGTGCTCCTACAACCTGAAATATCCGTCGTGCGATTTGTATTGCGCGCGCCATCTCGAAGATACGTTTAAGCGCGTCGTCGCCAACGAAGAAGTCGCCGCGGTGATCGCAGAACCGGTACTTGGAGAAGGGGGCTTCGTCGCGCCGCCGCCTGGCTATTTCCAGGTGCTGACCGAGTTGTGCCATAAGCACGGCATTCTGTTCATTGCCGACGAAGTCCAGTCTGGCTTTGGCCGCACTGGCGCGCTCTTCGCCAGCGAGCGCTACGGCATCGAGCCGGACCTAATTGTCACAGCTAAATCAATGGGCGGAGGCTTGCCGCTTGCCGCCGTCACCGGACGCGCCGAAATCATGGATGCTCCGGGACCGGGCGGACTGGGCGGAACGTTCGCCGGCAATCCGCTCTCGTGCGCTGCGGCCCTCGCGGTTCTCGACCTCTTCGAGCGGGAAAACCTGCTCGCGCGAGCCAACGAACTCGGCGAGCTTTTCCAGCGCCGCGCTCGCGAGTGGCAGCGCCGCTGGTCCATCATTGGCGACGTGCGCGGTCTCGGCGGCATGCAGGCTGTCGAACTGGTGCAGTCGCAGGAAACGAAAGTTCCAGCAACCGACGAAACGAAAAAGATAACCCAATATTGCTACGAACACGGCCTGATCACGATCACGGCTGGTACATATTCCAACGTGATCCGTGTTCTGGTCCCGCTGGTAATCACGAACGAGCAAATGGACGAAGCGCTCACCGTCCTCGAATCCGCGATCGCCACAGTATGTAACCAGAAAGGCGCCGTCGCGCAATTAGTATAGAAATTGAGGATTTGTCATCCTGAGCGAGGATTGGCTTTCGTGCCTCAAGCGCGAAGGCCAACCGCAGTCGAAGGATCCCTTATAAGGCTGTATCATTATTGCTGTCTCGAGGCGTTCTCACGATGCATGGGGCTTTTGACCGCGCATAAGCGCAGGACAGGATGGATCAATGGACAAGCCACACTCCAAGTATCTGTACCTATACGTGATCGTGAGATTCGACCCTTATCTGAGCCGCGAGAACGGCGCTACTGTCGTTAAGATTTTTCCATCGAAAGAACTAGCTGAGTATGAGGCTGCGAGGCTTAGGGAAGTTAACAAGGGAGAGCAGAGCACGTACGCAGTGCAGACCGCGAGATTTGTAGAATCGCTTTAGCGCACGATATTCTTCACGATAGCAGAGGCATTACCATCATGACCGTAGCAGCACCTCCCATCACCAAACTGACCAACTACATCAACGGCCAGTGGACCGACTCGCCCGCGTCCGAATGGCGCGATGTCGTCAATCCCGCAACCGGCGAAGTTCTGGCCAGCGTTCCACTCGCCGACGCCGCTGAAGTCGGCAGCGCCGTGGAAGCCGCAGCTGCAGCCTTTCCCGAATGGCGCCGAACTCCTCCGGAAGACCGCATCCAACCTCTGTTCAAGCTCAAGATGCTGCTCGAAGAGCACATCGACGAAATCGGCCGCATCATCACGATGGAAAACGGCAAGACCTTTGCCGAGGCGAAAGCCGAGATGCGCCGCGCCATCGAGAACGTCGAAGTAGCCTGTGGCATCCCGATGATGATGCAGGGCTACAACCTCGAAGATGTGGCGCGCGGCATCGACGAGATGATGATCCGCCAGCCTCTGGGCGTCACCGCCGCGATCGTTCCCTTCAACTTTCCCGGCATGATCGCGTTCTGGTATCTGCCCTACGCGATCGCCACGGGAAACACCTTCATTCTGAAGCCGAGCGAGCGCGTCCCACTGACCATGCGCTACGTGTATGAACTACTGGCGAAAACCGGTCTGCCAAAAGGCGTTGTCAATCTTGTAAATGGCGGCAAAGCCGTCGTCGACGCGCTCATCGACCATCCCAAAGTGCGCGCAATCAGCTTTGTGGGATCGACTCCGGTAGCACGATACATTTACGCTCGCTCGGGCGAGCAAGGAAAGCGCTGTCAGTGTCAGGGCGGAGCCAAAAATCACGTCATCGTTCTCCCCGACGCCGACATGCCGATGGCTACGCAGATCATCAGCGACAGCGCCTTCGGTTGTGCTGGTCAACGTTGTCTCGCCGTTTCGGTCGCGATCACGATTGGCGAGGCGCAGAAAACATTCCGCGATTCAATCGCCGATGCAGCCTCGAAACTCAAAGTCGGAAACGGCCTTGAAGACGGCGTGCAGATGGGACCGGTGATCACCGCGCAGAGCAAAGAGCGCGTCGAGTCATTGATTGGCCTTGGCAAGAAGCAAGGAGCGAAAGTCCTGCTGGATGGCCGCAAAGCGAAGATTCCGAAATACGAGTCGGGCAATTTCGTGAAGCCCACGATTCTCGACGACGTGCCGGCAACCAGTGATCTTGCCGATACCGAGATCTTCGGTCCGGTGTTGAGCCTTGTGCACGCCGACAATATGGACGAAGCGCTGGCCTTTCTCGAACGCAGCGCGTACGGCAATCAGGCGTCACTATTTACGTCGAGCGGATCGGCCGCGCGGCGCTTCCGCTATGAAGCGCCTGCGGGCAACATCGGCATCAACATCGGAGTCGCCGCGCCCATGGCGTACTTTCCGTTCAGTGGATGGAAGAACAGCTTCTTCGGCGATCTCCATGGCCAGGGCCGTGACGCCATCGAGTTCTATACCGACAAAAAAGTCGTCGTTGAGCGCTGGGCCAAAGAGCATAGCCGCAAGTTCTAAATCATCACCACGGAGACACAGAGGCACGGAGAAATGCCAAGAAGAAAGTAAGGTGCACAACGTCTTCCTATCGACACAAAGAATGAACTCAAATTCCTGTCTTCTCCGTGTCTCTGTGTCTCCGTGGTAAAAAAGGTCTTTTTGATTAAGAGGAATCCATGACTACTACACTTGCTAATCCTGCTATGACGGGTCAGGAGATTGTTGATCTCACCAAGAAGCACACACTGTTTGAGTGGTCGGCGCAGTCGAAGGTCGATCCCATTCCCGTTGCGCGCGCCAAGGGCATCTACTTCTGGACGCCCGAAGGCAAGCGCTTTATCGACTTCAACAGCCAGTTGATGTCGGTCAATATCGGCCACGGGGACGAGCGCGTCGTGAATGCGATTCATGAACAGGCGCAGACTCTCGCCTACGCGAATCCGTTCATGGCCACCGAGCCGCGCGCGCGCCTAGGCGCGAAGCTCGCCGAAATCACTCCCGGCGACATCGACACATTTTTCTTCACCAACGGTGGCGCCGAGGCCAACGAGAACGCAATCAAGATCTCGCGCTTCTTTACCGGGCGGCACAAGATCATGGCGCGTTACCGCTCGTATCATGGAGCGACTGCAGGCAGCATCACGCTGACGGGTGATCCTCGGCGATGGGCCGCGGAGCCGGGCATTCCGGGCGTGGTGCATGTGCTGGATCCTTATCACGGCATCGAGCGCGGCTGGGAATCGGCGAAGACCTCGCTCGCCATGATCGAAGAGACCATCCAACTGGAAGGTCCGAACACAATCGCAGCGTTTATTCTCGAAACCGTCGTTGGCACCAATGGCATTCTGATTCCGCCCGATGGATATCTCGAAGGCGTCCGCAAGCTTTGCGACAAATACGGCATCCTGATGATTGCCGATGAAGTGATGGCTGGCTTTGGGCGCACCGGCGAATGGTTCGCCATCGATCACTGGAAGGTCGTGCCGGATTTGATCTGCATGGCGAAAGGACTCACCGCAAGCTATCTGCCGTTGGGAGCAGTGGGAATGCGGCATCACATTGCGCAGCACTTCCAGGACAAAGTTTTCTATGGAGGTCTGACGTACAACTCGCATCCGATGGGATGCGCGGCTGCGCTGGCCACGATTCAAGTCTACGAAGAAGATCACCTTATCGAGAACACGAAAAAGATGGGCGCGATCATGAAGCAACTTGGCGCGGAGTTGCAGGCGAAACATCCTTCAGTTGGCGCGGTGCGGTCGATCGGGCTGTTCGGCATCGTCGAACTGGTGCGCAGCCGCAAGACGCGACAGCCGATGGCTCCGTTCAACGGCACGTCGGAGGAGATGGGCGCGCTCGGCCGCTTCTTCCGCGAGCAGGGACTCTACACGATCGTGCGCTGGAACTCTTTCTATACGAACCCTCCGCTGTGCATTAACGAGCAACAGCTGCGGGAAGCGTTCGCCATCATCGACAAGGGACTGGAGATCACCGACAAAGCGGTGAAGGACTAACAACGACCGGAGTAGGAGAGACCTGCACGCTTTGCGAGGCCGGGGTCCGTCTCTAGGGCTTGATTTCGAAGACCACGCCACAAGAAATACCACTACAGTGGGAGCCGTTCAAGATTCCTCCGCCGTTGGTAGTTCCGAGAAGATCGCCTGCGGAGTCGAACAGCAGACCGGAGGAGGGAATCGCGCCGTCTGAGCCAGAAAATGTATGGAGCACCGTTTCCTGCCACGCCTTGGTGGTGGTCGGCGAGAGTTTGAAGATGACCCCATCTCCCAGAGCTCCGCCCTTCAGCGTTCCACCCTGCGCCGCAGTGCCGTAGAGATTGTGCGCCGAGTCGAAGATGAGACTGCCGACGGGTACGCCACCGCCTGCGCCAACATTGCTGCCGTTGTTCTTGAAGGCGTGAAGCACAACTTCATTCCAGGCGCCTGAAGAGTTCGGGGTGAGTTTGAACACGACGCCACAGCCCACATATTCGCATCCATTGATATCGCCATCCCCGGCCGCCGTGCCGTAGAGATTGCCCATGGAATCAAAGATCAGGCTTGCGTCCGGGTATGCCCCATCGGTGCTGTCGTTGAATATGTAGAGAGTCGTCTTGTTCCACGTTCCCGCTGCTGCCATCAGTTCGAAGACGGTACCGCAGCCGTAATACGGGTATCCGCAATAGGTGTTGCCGGTATTTCCGCCGTTTGCGGTTGTTCCGTAAAGGTTGCCGTGCGAATCGAAGATCATGCCGGCTCTGGCATTCGCGCCATCACTGAGGCTGGCGAAGTTGTAGATGACGGTCTCACTCCAAATGTCACTGGAGCTTTTGGAGAGCTCGAAGATCGTGCCGCAGGAGGCGCCAAAACCGCAATAGCCGGTGCCTCCGCCGAACGTTGTGCCGTACAGATTCCCCGCTTTGTCGAAGACGAGAACACCTTCTGGAAAGGAGCCGTCATTACCGCCCAAGAACGAGTAGAGCACGGTTTCTGTCCACGGTCCGGTCGCGGTGGGTGACAGTTCGAATACCACGCCTTCCTGGGTGAGACCTCCGAAAACGGTCGTACCGTAGAGATTACCCGCGGCGTCAATCGTCAGACCGGCCAAAGGATTGCCGCCATCCGATCCACCGGTAAATTCGTGGAGTACTGACTCTGGCCACTTCCCGGCCGAGGATCTGGACAGCTTGAAGAGAGTACCGCAGTAGTTGCCGGAGTCTTCGAGAATGCAACTGGTCGTGTTCTGCAGACCACCGAGGGTAGCGGCTCCATAGAAATTACCGGCAGAGTCTGAGACCAGGTTCCCGACAGGGGAAGCACCGTCTGTGCCGGTGAATTCATGGATCGTCGCAAAGGTGATTTGCGCGGAGGCCGACGGAGCAGCCAGGATTGCCAGCACGATCATCCCACCGAGGTTAGAGACGAATCTCTGAGCAGATCGTGTTGAAGCATTCATGGGCGAATCTCTCCTGATGAAGAAGGACAAAACCAGGTTTCTGTGTTGAGGCCAAGTCAAGCGGCGCCCTCCCGATCTCGTGCAAAGGGATTTCCGTGGCGCCGGACGGAGGCGACGCTGAGTGCACGTGCACCGGTCGGGTCATAGACCTACGGGGAGTGTGAGTGTGTGAATCGCGCTTCGTCAAGATGAAGAAAACTGCAACTGAACCTCCTAGTGGCGTTCTGATTAAGGGTGCGGACGCGGGTGGGGTAGAATCACGGAAACGGAGAGACTTCATGAAGAGATTTGCCGCCATCCTTTTGCTGGGAAGTTTGGGTTTGGGATGGTCGACGCAGGCTGTTGCACTGCCGCATGCCAGTGGTGCGTCCCAGAATCGGGATGTGCGGAAGGCAGAGAAGAAACAGCAGAAGGCGCAGAAGAAATACGTGAAGGCACAGCGGAAAGCGGAAAAGAAGATGTTGAAGACGGAGCGAAAGAATACCAGGTACCCGACGAGGCAGTTTTGAACAGCCTGCGGAAAGACTCGCCTGCTGCAGGAAAAGTCACTCAGGGGCTAAGGTCCGAAACAAAGCTAAGCACTTACGGCAGCGCTTGAAGCGCTGCGCCACCCAAAAGCTCGATCCAACGGGGTTTTTCTGCAGCCTGAAGGCCACGCTGATTTTTGCACGACTTACGGCATCGCTGAAGCGGGGCCCTGATACGAATCGTAGGTCTTTCAGCAAGCTGTAAGGCCAGCGATTTCACGACGATTGTTCAGTCGTGCGGCCGGCCGCCGACTGCGGCGATGGCATTGCCGTTGATGGTAGTTCCCTGCCCATGTAGACTGTAGGAACCGTGCGCGCCCGTAGCTCAGCTGGATAGAGCGGTTGCCTCCGGAGCAACAGGTCGGGAGTTCGAATCTCTCCGGGCGCACCAGATCCCCCTCGTGCGCCAGTTGGCAGTCGCGTGGACGTTTGCGACCGCCGCCATCCGCCAAAATTGTTGTCGGGACTCAAACATTTCCAACTGGGAGACCACAATGACGAGAGGATTGCGATGGATAAAGCCAATGACGCTCGTTCTGCTGGCAGGCGGAATCCTCGCGAATCCGGCAGTATGCCGTTCCGCAGACGATCCACCAGCCGGTAACAGTCCCGCTGCCGTGGACCCGGCGCTTTACCTGAAAGTACGGCTCACCAGTCGGGTGAAAATGTCGAAGTTGAAACCCGGGGATACGGTGGAGGGCAACTTGTCACGGGATGTGTATTCGTCAGACCGGAAGTTATTCCCCGCAGGCAGCAGCATCCGGCTGACGGTCGACCATTTAGAAAAGAGAAAACGGATTCCGAATGACCACTGGCCTTGGGTGATTCAGGCGTTCACGCCGCGCCATGAGAACTATCCGATCTTCAAGACCGCCGAAGTTGAGCAGGACACGGGCGAGACGCAGCTGCGGGTTTCTTTGATTTCGGTAAGCCGGATGCGGGAGGTGCACGCGACCGCGAAGAAAGGCAAACCAGGATCTGCTCCAGACTCGGAAAAAGGAGCCGTCCAGGTGGGCCCTGCGACTGCGAAGAAACCTGCGGTACCGACGCTGATTCTGGAGGCTTTTGGGATCGGCGATACTTTTTCGCCCGCAGTCAGCAAGAACGAGACGGAATCGGCGGAAATAGATTCGTCGGAAACAAGTTCGGCGCTGCCCGAGATGCTTCCGGCCGGGACCCGCTGCAAGATTCTTCTTCTGGGCAGCGTGAGTGCCTCGAAGAGCAAGCCAAACGATCCGGTGCAAGCGCGCCTGCTGGAACCGGTGATTCTCAGTTCGAAGGTGATCGTTCCCGCAGGCTCCGTATTCGAGGGGAAGGTGGTAAAGAAGACTCCGCCGCGATGGCTGAGCCGGTCCGGGTCGTTGTACCTGACATTCACGGAACTCACATTTCCGGGAGGACATCGAATTTCGATCACGGCGTCGCTCGCAGGGGCGGAGCTGGATCAGAGGTCGCACACAAGAATGGATGCAGAAGGACAGCTGCACGGGGAACGTCCGGGCAAGGTATGGATGGCGATCAATATCGGAGTGACCGCAGGGATTGCGAAGGAAGTCGATGATGGGGTACAGCTTGTGATCGAGGCCATTGTCGAAACTGCGACCGATGCTTCGACGGCCGGAACGGCGCGTATCGTCGCAAGTTGCGTATCGGGCCTGTACCTGGCGACGCGACACGGGCGGGACGTGATTCTTCCACGGTTCACCGAGATGGATATTTCCCTGGACCGGCCCACGCCTTTGAACGCGGCTGCCGAGATTGCGCCCTCGGGTGCAGCCACAGGCGGAAAGTAGCGCCCAAAGCTGCGCTCGTGTCATCCTGAGATCTGAGCGAATCCATAACTGAGTCAATCCGTTACTGAGTCAATCCATGAACTACGATGCGATTCTGGTGGTCTCGTTCGGCGGGCCCGAATCCCATGAGGACGTGAAACCGTTCCTCGAAAATGTTCTGCGTGGAAGGAACGTGCCTCGCGAGCGGACGCTCGCGGTCGCCGAACACTACTACCACTTCGGCGGAAAGAGCCCAATCAACCAGCAAACGAGGGGACTGATCGCGGCGCTGGAAAGCGAACTGGCACAACGCGGTCCGAAGTTGCCCGTCTATTGGGGGAACCGGAACTGGCATCCGCTGCTGGCAGAGACACTGCAGCAGATGAAACAGGACGGTGTCGGACGGGCTTTGGCGTTTGTGACCTCGGCTTACAGTTCGTATTCGGGATGCCGCCAGTATCGTGAAGACATCGCGCGAGCGCAGAGCCAAGTCGGGGCGGACACGCCAGCGGTTGACAAGTTGCGCGCATTCTTCAACCATCCCGGATTTATTGATGCGACGGAAGAGAGGGTGCGTGAAGCGCTAGGCCAGATCCCGGTCGATGCGCAACACAATATCCAGATTATTTACGTCGCGCACAGCATTCCGCTCTCGATGGCGAACACGTGTGATTATGTTCGCCAATTGGAGGAGGTGAAAACACTTGTCTCTTCGCGCTTTGGCGTCACGAACCACGCGCTTGTGTATCAGAGCCGCAGCGGAACTCCGGGGCAGCCATGGCTGGAGCCGGACATCCTCGATTATCTCCGCGAAGTGAAGTCCCGCAATCTGGCGAGCGCGGTGGTGCTGGCTCCAATCAGCTTTATCTCGGATCACATGGAAGTGCTGTATGACCTGGACATTGAGGCGCGGCAGCTTTGCGATTCCTTGCCCCTGCCGATGGTGCGGGCGAGGACGGTAGGCGTGCATCCCAAATTCATCGAAATGATTCGTGAATTAATTCTTGAGCGGACCACGCCGGGAACGGAACGACGTGCTGTGGGAACACTGGGTCCGCGGCAGGATGTTTGCGAAGAAAACTGTTGTCCGGCGCCACAAAGACCGGGGCGTCCCTCAGCGGCACCAGCAGGGCCGGTTCGAGGCGCGTAGATATAGAGACTAAGCCACGCGACTGGCGAGAAAATTATTGGGACGACGCGGGCACGTGGGAATGCTCGTAGTCCGTGGCTTTCGGGCTGCCTTGCACGAGCCGCATGGTCTCCAGGATCGTTTGGATGACCGGTTCATTGCCCACGGCAGTATTGAGCATGACGTGGTAGAGCGAGCGCGTGGGCCAGTCGGCATTAAAGTAGTGCTTCACATAGGCCATGCGTTCGCGGTCGACGGAATCGACCATATCGACTGCGTCTCCCTCGGTGTGCCCTTCCGCAATGACGCGGCGGATTTTCTCGGACCGCGGAGCATAGAGAAAAACGTGGAACGCGTCGGGATTCTCACGCAACAGATAGGGCGCACCGCGGCCCACGATGACCGCGTTCCCCTCCCGCGCGATCTTGTCCATCGTCTCCTGCATCATCGACATCATGCGGTCAGTGTCGAACACTTGAGAGCCTAAAGCTCCGGAGTTGCGTTCGTAGCTGCCTCGCCAGAAGGATTTCGCAAGCCGGTGCAAACGGCTGTCCATGCGCTCGTCGCAGCGCATGACCGCCGAGGGTTCGACGTTGGCAAGATGTGCAATTTCTTGGGTGAGCAGTTGGTCCCACACCTTCCAGCCGAGGTGTTCGGCCAGTTGAGCGGCGATGGAGGCGGCGCCGCAGCCGTACTCGCGCTCGATCGTGATGAGGCGAAACATGGCTTTCTTTTAGTGTACTGCCATTCCCCCGCCCGGCTTGGATTTTTTCATGAGGAAGACCATGGGGACCATGGCCAGAATCGCCACTCCAAGGAACCAGAAGCAGTCCACGTAAGCGAGCATGGTTGCCTGCCGCTCGGCCGTGCCCTGAATCAGAGCGTATGCCTGTTGGTTGGCAGTGGTGGCACTGGATCCGTGGGCCACCAGCGCGCGGGAAGCGCCCTGAATCGAGGCTTGCAGCGCGGCGTTACCCGCCGTCAGATGACTGGCAAAATCGGTGAGATGCATCTGGGACCGCCGGTCCAGCATGGTGGTGACAATGGAAATTCCCACGCTTCCGCCCATGTTGCGGGCCAGGTTCATCAAGCCAGAAGCGGCGTTGTTTTTGTCGCGTGGCAGAAAAGCATACGCGGCGGTATTGATCGGAACGAATAGGAAGGCCATCCCCACCGCCTGAACAACACGCGCCATGGCGAGCGTCCGGAAATCAATGTCCAGGTCAAAGCCGGTCATGTGAAAGAGGGAGAACGAAAGGGTGACAAGACCGAACAAGAGAAGCCATCGCGGGGTGTAGCGTGAGAGCAGAAAGCCCACGAGCGGCAACAGAAGAATGATCGTGAAGCCGCCTGGCATCAGAGCCAAGCCGGCCTGTTGCGCCGTGTAGCCCAGCAGCGTTTGGGAGAAGAGAGGAATCAACAGAGTGCTGCCCAGCAAGGCAAAGCCCAGCATGAACATCAGCAAGTTTGAAACGCCAAAGGTTCGGTCGCGAAACAGATGCAGATCGATGATGGGATCTTTGTGTCTCCACTCCCAAACAATCAAAAAAATTAATGCGGAAGCAGCAATCAGCGAAAGCGTGACAATGAGGTTCGATTCAAACCAGTCGTCACGCTGGCCCTTGTCGAGAACAATCTGCAAAGCTCCCAGCCCCAGGGCGACGAATCCGAGTCCAACATAATCGATATGCGTTTCGCTCAGCTTGCGGCGTTTGAAATAGGGCGGATCCTGGATGAGTCGCGACGTTAGAAGGATCGACAGAATTCCGACGGGAATATTGATGAAGAAAATCCAGCGCCAGCTGAAGTTATCGGTGATCCAGCCGCCAAGGGTAGGGCCGATCGCCGGGGCAGTGACCACGGCCATTCCATAGACCGCAAATGCCATGCCCCGTTTTGCCGGAGGAAAGGTATCGGCCAGAATGGCCTGCTCGCTGGGCTGCAATCCGCCACCACCGGCGCCCTGCAGAATGCGGCAGATAATCAACGTGGCCAGGTTCGGCGCGAGTCCGCACAAGAAAGAACTGATGGTGAACAGGGCCACGCAGCCCATGTAGAAATTCTTGCGGCCGATGATGGACGAAAGCCAGCCGCTGAGCGGAAGCACGATGGCGTTGGAAACGAGATACGAAGTCAGGACCCAGGTGCTTTCGTCCTGACCGGCCGAGAGGCTTCCGGCGATATGGGGCAACGCGACGTTGGCGATCGAAGTATCGAGCACCTCCATGAACGTCGCCAGGGTAACCGTGATCGCGATGATCCAGGGATTGAACGCTGGACGCCAATCGGCGTGATCCATAGTGGCGGTGGCCGCGCTCATTAGCGAATCCAGACCTTGGGCGTTACGGACATGCCGGGGCGCAATTGGTGATCAGTGTTCTCACGAGGATCGAGCACGAGCTTCACCGGAATGCGCTGGACAACTTTGACGTAGTTTCCGGTGGCATTCTCCGGAGGCAACAGGCTGAAACGGGCTCCACTGGCTCCGGCGATGCTGTCAACCTTCGCGTCGTAAGTTCTTCCGTTGGCGTCGACTTCGATCGTGACGCGCTGGCCAATCTTCATATCGCGCAGCTGAGTTTCCTTAAAGTTCGCCGTGATCCAAACATCGTCGAGGTTGATGATTTTCATGAGTTCCTGGCCGGGCGCGACATTCTGTCCGACCTCGACGGTGCGATCGCTGACAATGCCGTTTACCGGAGCAACGATTTTGGTGTACTGCAGGTTGAGAGCGGCCTGATCGAGATCCGCTTTCTTGCGTTGCGCTTCCGCCAGGGCGGAGGTTGCCTTGGCGCGCGTCACTTCCATCTGCCTGGGCGCGGTGTTGGCATAGCGGGAATTGGCCTGAGCCTGAATGAGCCGGCCCTGGGCCTGCGTCACCTGCTGCTGCGCGGCATCGGCGCTGGCGCGCGCAGCTTCGACGGTCGCGGCGCTGGCTTTGGAGGCAGCGATGGCCTGATCGTACTGCTGTTGAGAAATCTCCTGCTTATCGACTAACTGTTTGTAGCGGCCAAGATCGTTTTGCGCTTTGACATCATTGGCTTGGGCTTCCTGGAGTTGTGCCTTGGCGGCTGCGAATTGCTGTTGCGCGACCTGGATGCCGGCGCGAGCGCTGCTCACATCGGCCTCGCTGACTGAGACCTGGCTGCTGGTGTTCACCGAGGTGATGGGAACATTCACTCCCGCGGCAACGGCGGCTGCCTGGGCGTCTTCGAAATCAGCCTTGGCGCGGTCGTAGGCGACCTGATAATCGGCGGGATCGATCTCCACCAGCACGGTTCCCGCTTGCACGTATTGGTTGTCCTGCACATTCAGCTTGATGACATGACCGGAAATGCGGGCGCTGACGGAATTCACGTGGCCATCGACCTGGGCGTCGTCGGTCGATTCATAACTGGTGAAGTAACGGTAGGCGAAGAATCCCACGACGAGAAGAACGATGATGGCAATGACGACGGCGATCCGGAACTCGGAGCTCTGTGTGCGGGGGGGGCGAGTATGAAAATCCTCCTCGGTAGCTGGCAGCGGCTTGGTAGGGCCGGCAGGCCTGTCGGGTCCAGGCTTTTCAGCGTTTGGGGGGGACTCTGTGTAGTTTGCTCCATACGTTATTGATTGCCTTTCAAATATCGTTTGACACCCTCTTCCGCGTCGCCGATGGCATGCGCCAGTTCGACCTTCGAGAGATTATGGGCGTAAAGACTCTGAATATAACTCTCATGAGCGCTGGCGACCGATTCTTGTGCTTGCACGACTTCCAGGTTGTCGGCCACGCCCGCGGTAAAGCGATCCTGGGACTGGGCGAGCGCCTGTTCGGCAAGATCGACAGAACTGCGGGCTACTTCGACTTGTTCGGCGGCGGCGTTCAAGTCGAGCAGCGCGGCGCGCACCTCGTAATCGATACGGCCGCGTAGATCCCCAAGTTGCGAACGAGCCTGCTTCAATTGCGCGTCGGCCTGAAGCAGGTCTCCGTGAACGCGATTTCCAGCAAAGATCGGAATATTGACGCCTCCGTTCACCTGCCAGGTGCCGTTGGATTGAGCCGGATTGACTCCAATATCACCGAAATTCGCGGCCACATCGACGCTGGGGTACCGGCCCGCGGCAGCGGCTTTTCTGGATAATTCCGCCGACCGTACCTGAGCCACAGCCGCCTGATAATCGGCGCGCGAGGCGTAGGCGCGTTGCAGATAGGTCTCGAGCGGAAGTGCGGCGAGCGCCTGATACGGCGCCTTCTCGGTGAGGACAAACTCTTGGCCTGGAGGCAGACCGATGATCCGGGCAATGTTCAATCTCTGCTTGGCAAATTCGTTGCGGGAAACGATGAGTTGCTGCTGCCGAGTCTGGAGTTCAACTTGAGAGCGCAGTGCATCGATGGCGGGCGTCAATCCGGCTTTCAGCTGATCGGCCGCTTTGTCGTGTAGCGCCTCGGCGCTCTTGACCTGGGCTTCGCTGGTTTCCACACGCGCGCTGGCAGCAATGGCCTGCAGGTACGCGTTACCGACTGCGAGCACGACCATCTCCCGCGCGTCCTTATAACTGAACTGTGCCGCCTTCACATTCTCCAATGCCGCGCGCTCGCGTTCGAGGCTCCTGAAATTGAATAGCGACTGCGTCAGGGATGCTCTTGCGTCAAAGTAGTTAAAAGCGGGAACTAATCGCGGAAGAACGGTCGTGCTGCCCGGAGCTTCAAACAAGGGAAAAAGCTTGTTGAACCCAAGAGCGGCCAGACTTTGGGTCTGCACATCTTCCATCACGCGAGCGCCGATATTGGGCAGGAGTTCACTCAGTTCCTTCCATCGTTGTCCCCGTGCCGACTCGGTTTGTTCGGCAGCGAGCAACAGCCCGAGGTTATTGCGCAAGCCGCGATCAATGGCGTCTTTGAAATCGATTTGCAGAACTTCCGGAGTGGCCGTACTTTCGGGAGCGCTCCCTAGAAATGGGTTCGGGGGACCCGGCAAGGTTACGTTAGGGGCTGAAGACGATCCACCGGAAGCCTGAGCGAGCAGACTGGCGGGGGAGGCGAGCAAGGCAAGAATGAGACTGAAAAATACCGTTCGAAAGACTATCACTATCGATGAGCAGCGCATTCTGGATTGTGGGAACGTTCGACACTCCGTCGGAGGACCGGCACGCCCTTCCTCACTCCTAGCATAACTCGTCCAGTTTGATTCGTTTGCGAGCCGTGGAGATGCAAATGATCTGCGCCGTGAATGATGCGCCGGGTAGGCAATGTGGTGCGGGCGCTCCCCCCTGCCGAAATGCCCGCAGCGAGAAAACAAGATCGAATTGGCGTCGTCCGTACATCAAATTATTCTCATCTCGCTCGTGGCAGATTTCGCGGGCGGGGCGCCCGCGCCACATAGAGACTCGGCTGTTCCAGCGTCGCAATGGTGGACCGACTACCCTATCAAGAAAGAGGACCTTTCGACTATCGGGGTTGACCCCCAAGGTTCAATAACTTCGGTGCTTTGCCCGTTCCCGGGAGGCCCTATAAGCTGAAGGAGTAAGAGGGGAAAGAACGTGAAGCGGAAAAGTCTCTCATTGGTAGTGATCGCACTCATTGCCGTAATGGGCAGCTTGGTTGTTGCTCAAAACGCTCCTGGATCAGGGACCGCCGATCGGAAAGTCGCTTCGCGAGTCGCACCTACCTTTCCCGAACTGGCGAAAAAGATGCACATCCATGGGGTGGTCCGAGTGGAGGCGGTGGTGCGGCCCAACGGTTACGTCAAGTCGACGCGAGTGCTGGGTGGAAATCCCGTGCTAGTCGACGCGGCCATCGAGGCAGTCGGCAAATGGAAGTTTGAACCTTCGCAGGCAGAGACCACCGAAATCGTGCAACTTACTTTTGAAAGTCAATGAAAGTCTGCTTGCCCCTGCTCGGCGTACAAGACGAACCCAAACTACCTCTGAACCCCGCGGCGCGCATCTCCTCAACCCATAGCGTTGATATCAGAACTGAGGGAACGTGACTTAGGTCATCTTGAATGGCGGTGACCTTCGGTTCAATCTAGTTGCGAGCCATATGCTTCAAGAATGGAAGATGATCATTTCATGAGTGCGGCAACCGGAACTGATTGGACGCGGATACTTTCCGATCCGGACCTGGTCCGGCATGTGGGCAAACTGCTGCAGGCGTATCGCGAAGCCCCCGCGGAGAAGCGCGAAGAAACGTTGCTGACGGCAATGCGCGAGATCAAGGCGGGCGCATCCACGACCGCCAAGTCTGCACGCACCGCGGCTCCCGCGCCCCAGCCAATTCCGACTCCGACCCCAACTCCAGCCTCAGCCACACCTCCGTTCGAGCCCGATTTGTTCAGTCCGAATTGGGGAAGCGACCGGCGGCGTCACCCGCGAATCAAGTGCTTCGTGGCGGTCGAACTTCGTGTCGATGAAATTCCGAACCCGATTTGGGGCAATCTCTCCAACACCAGTGTTGGCGGATGTCTGGTCGAAACCGCGCAACCCGTCAAACCAGGGGCCAAGGTGGAGATCGGACTTTGGGTGCCCAATGGAAAGATTTGGGTAAAAGGCTTTGCCCTGAGTGGCGTGGTCTCGCGCACCGGGCCGTCCAACGGGGTTCGAGTCAATTTCGGAGGGATGGCACCAACCGAACGCGATAGCCTGCGCCAGTTCCTGAAGTTCGTCCAGGACACGACCCGCGCTTCTCAAAGCGAGGGCAGCTACCTGCAATTGTTGAAATAAAGCGATTCGTCTATCCTGCCAGTTTTTCACCGCAGCTCAATCCACGCCTTCGCGGAAATTGATACACTTTCTGCGTATTGAACCCTTTCTCTGAGCAAGAGCTCTAATTCCTTGTAGGGCTATTCGCGCCGGTGATCCGGACTGGAGGAGCAGAATCGCATGGTAGCCAGTGAGCAGGTTTTAGTAACGGGGCAGCAGCTGGACACGCTGAGCATCAACACGATTCGAACTCTGGCCATCGACGCGGTACAGCAGGCGAACTCGGGGCATCCGGGGGCGCCCATGGGACTGGCGCCCGTCACGTATTGTCTCTGGCAGGAATTCCTGCGCTACGATCCCGCCGATCCCACCTGGCTGAACCGCGACCGGTTCGTTCTATCCAACGGCCACGCTTCCATGCTTCTGTACGCGATGCTGTATCTCGCGGGGGTACGGAGAGTCGACAAAGATGGCAAAATATTGAACGAGCTCGCGGTTCCATTGGAAGAAATCAAGCGCTTCCGGCAGTTGGGAAGCCTCACGCCGGGACATCCAGAATCGCACATTACTTCGGGGGTCGAGACTACGACCGGTCCCCTTGGCCAGGGCGTGGGCAACAGCGTTGGAATGGCGATCGCCAGCAAATGGCAGGCGGCGAACTTCAACCGACCGGGCTTCGAGATCTTCGACTTCAACGTCTACGCGATGTGTTCGGATGGCGATCTGATGGAGGGCATTGGAGGCGAAGCGGCGTCTCTGGCGGGGCATCTGAAACTCTCCAATCTCTGCTGGATCTACGACCACAATTCCGTCACCCTCGACGGTCCCGCCAACTGGTCCTTCAGCGAAGATGTGGCCACGCGCTTTGTGGGATACGAATGGAACGTGACGCGGGTGGCCGATGCCAACGATCTGGCAATGCTGGCGCGGGCATTTAGAACCTTCCAGAAAACCACGGACCGCCCGACGTTGATCATCGTGGACAGCCACATCGGCTACGGCTCGCCGCACAAGCAAGATACAAATGCAGCTCACGGAGAACCGTTGGGCGAGGAGGAAGTGCGGCTGACCAAAAAGTTCTACGGCTGGCCGGAAGATGCGAAGTTCCTGGTGCCCGACGGTGTGCGCGAACACTTTCGCGATGGGATCGGGAAGCGCGGACGCGATGTGCACGCGCAGTGGTCGCAGCTCTTCGCAGAGTACTCGCAGAAGTTTCCGGATCTGAGTGACCGCCTGAGCAAGATGCAGCACCACGAACTGCCAGTGGGCTGGGACAAGAATCTTCCAACCTTCCCGGCCGACCCGAAGGGCGTTGCCACCCGGGAAAGTTCCGGCAAGGTGCTCAATGTCCTGGCGCAAAACATTTCATGGCTCATTGGCGGATCGGCCGACCTGGCGACCTCAAACAAGACCACATTAAAGTTTGAGGGCGCGGGGGACTTTTCGGCCAGCGACTATGCCGGGCGCAACCTGCACTTTGGCATTCGCGAGCACGTGATGGGAGCGAGCGTGAATGGGCTGAATGTATCAGGGATTCGCGCGTTCGGCGCGACTTTCTTCAACTTCAGCGATTACATGCGGGCCAGCATCCGGCTGGCGGCGCTCATGGAGTGTCCGTCGATTTTCATCTTCACCCATGACTCGATCGGAGTCGGCGAAGATGGGCCAACGCATCAGCCGATCGAGCAATTGGCGTCGTTGCGGGCGATGCCGAATTTGCTTGTGCTTCGACCGGCGGACGCCAACGAGGTAGTGGAGGCGTGGAAGATCGTCGCGCCCTTGCAGCATTCGCCAGCGGCCATGGTGTTGACTCGGCAGAATCTGCCGACTCTGGATCGCTCGAAATATGCGTCAGCGTCCGGCACGGCCAAGGGAGCTTATATTCTCGCGGATGCGCCCGGTGGCAAACCGGACGTGATCCTGCTGGCTACGGGCAGCGAGGTATCGCTCTGTGTGGATGCGTACGAAAAACTCAAGGGCGAGGGCATCAAGGCTCGCGTGGTGAGTATGCCTTGTTGGAAAATTTTCGACGAGCAGGATGCCGCCTACAAAGAAAGCGTTCTGCCCTCCAGCGTGACGGCGCGGGTTTCGGTGGAGATGGCGGCGACCTTTGGATGGGAACGGTACACCGGCTTGAAGGGACGCACGATCGGCATGCATCGTTTCGGTGCCTCTGCGCCGCTGAAAGATCTTTTGAAGTATTTCGGATTCACGGTCGACACGGTGGTTGCCGAAGCGCGCAAGGCGATTGCAGGGGAGTAAGTTGGTTTTGGGGAAAGATCGTCAATGGGGAGAGATCATCAAGCCGTGGGAAGGGACTGAAGCGGCAACGGTTCCGCCGGGCGGGTCATCGAACAGATACGAGTAAGAGTAATGGAGGTCATCATGCAGCCAACTGGAGTTCTGGAAAGCTCAAAAGCCACAAAAAATCCGCTGAAGGAATTGCTCATCTACGGTCAGTCGATGTGGCTCGATTACATTCGACGCGATTTGTTTACCACGGGAAAGCTGAAACATATGATTGAAGACGACGGACTGCGGGGCATGACCTCGAATCCGTCGATCTTCGAGAAGGCGATTGCGGATAGTTCCCTGTATGACGATATGTTGAAATCGCTGGCGTCGCGAAACGATCTCGACACGACCGCCCGCTATGAGCAGATCGCCATTCGTGACATTCAGGATGCGGCGGACGTGCTGCGGCCGGTGTACGAAGAGTCCCACTTCCGCGACGGCTATGTGAGTCTGGAAGTCTCGCCTTATCTGGCGCGCAAAACGCAGGCGACGATCGATGAGGCGCGGCGCCTGTGGAAGGCGGTGAACCGTCCGAACGTGATGATTAAAGTGCCGGGCACTTCAGAGGGATTGCCCGCGATCCGGCAGTTGATCGGCGAAGGCCTCAACATCAATATCACGCTGCTGTTCGCGCAGGATGTGTACGAAAAAGTTGCCGAGGCTTACGTTGCCGGGCTGGAAGAACTGGCAGCGCACGGCCGCGATTTGAAGAAAATGGCCAGCGTGGCCAGCTTTTTCATCAGCCGCATTGACACGCTGATCGATTCGCAGCTCAATGACAAGCTCAAGGCGACCACCGAGGCGAGCCAGCAAGCCCTTTTGAAAAGCTTGTTGGGTAAAGTTGCGATCGCCAACGGAAAGCTCACCTACAAGAGCTACCAGCATATTTTCAGTGGACCGCGCTGGCAGGCTCTGGCGGCGAAGGGCGCGCAAACGCAGCGCGTTCTATGGGCAAGCACGAGCACGAAGAATCCCAACTATCGCGACGTGATCTACGTCGAAGAATTGATCGGTCCCGACACCGTCAACACGATGCCGCCGGCTACGATCGACGCCTTCCGCGATCACGGGAAGTTGCGCAACAGCCTTACCGAAGATGTGGCGGGCGCTCAAAAGACCATGGACGATCTGGCTCGTTCCGGTATTTCGATGAAACAGGCCACCGACAGATTAACCGACGATGGCGTCAAACTATTTGCCGACGCTTTTGACAAGCTGCTGGCGGCCGTCGCCAAGAGCACTGCGCAAAAAGCATAGAACGTGAGCCAAGTGAAGCCTCGCTGCGGGGCGGGCCCGCGCAGCTGGCGATGCAGACAACACTGTAGCGTTTCTGGGTGAACGATGCGAGGGCGCGGCGCCCTCGCGACAACCGGCAGCTCGCCGGCGCTATTTAGGAGCAACGCATGCAATTAGGAATGGTGGGACTGGGACGCATGGGTGCGAACATGACACGGCGCCTGATGCGCGGCGGACATAAACTGGTGGTTTCGGATCTCAGCGCCGATGCGGTCAAGCAAGTGGCGGCCGAAGGCGCCAGTGGTTCCACATCATTGGAAGATCTGATTGCCAAGCTCACCCCTCCTCGGGCGGTATGGATCATGGTACCTGCGGGTGGTCCCACGGAAGTGACGGTGCAGACCCTGGCGCAGCACATGCAAGCCGGCGACGCCATTATCGACGGCGGAAATTCTTATTTCAAAGACGATGTGCGGCGCGCTGGGCAATTGAAAAGCGAGGGCGTTCACTACATCGATGTGGGCACGAGCGGCGGCGTGTGGGGCCTCGAGCGTGGTTATTGCATGATGATTGGCGGGCCGAAAGAAGCGGTGCAGCGGCTCGATCCGATTTTCAAGACGCTGGCGCCGGGCAAAGGTGACATCCCGCGAACACCGGGGCGCGAAAAGCTCGGCGGAACAGCCGAAGACGGATACATTCACTGCGGCCCTTCAGGGTCCGGACATTTCGTGAAGATGGTGCACAACGGCATCGAGTACGGCATCATGCAGGCGTATGCCGAGGGTTTCGACATCTTCAAGAATTCCACCAGCAAGGACTTGCCGGAGGATATTCGCTACGACCTGAATCTGCCCGACATCGCGGAAGTATGGCGGCGCGGAAGCGTCGTGAGTTCGTGGCTACTCGATCTGACCGCGATGGCGCTGACGGAGAATCCGACGCTTTCCGAATACGAAGGCTATGTACAGGATTCTGGCGAAGGCCGCTGGACGATTCAAGCCGCACTGGAAGAAGCTGTGCCTGCCGATGTGCTGACCGCGGCTTTATACGTGCGGTTCCGTTCTCGGCAGCAACACACGTTCGCGGAGAAGATGCTATCCGCCATGCGGCAGAAGTTTGGCGGGCATGTGGAAGCCGGCGCCAGCAAGAAGACAGCTTAGATCGGAAGCTGTGAATCGCGAAGTTCGCAAAGAAAAATCCGAAAAGGACGCGAAGCAGACGTTGCGAACAATTTGATTTCTAACGCATAACCGAGGACTTATTTCATGGCTGAACTAGCGGAACACCCGACGGTAGCGCCGCCGCGTATCGGCAAGCAGGGCGATCCCTGCGTCATGGTGATTTTCGGAGCCGCCGGCGATCTGACCGGACGCATGCTGATTCCGGCTCTCTACAATCTGGCGCGCGCGGGATTGCTTTCCCGGGAGTTCGCCGTGGTCGGGGTCGCACGCACCCAGTTCTCCAACGATGAATTCCGAAAACGCGTCTATGACGACATCAAAGCCTACTGCGGGGAGTGCGTAGACGACGATCTATGGGAGTGGTTCGCGCGGCGTTTTTACTACTTCGCTGGCGACTTCAACGACGACAAGTTGTATCCGCAGCTGAAAGACTTCCTCACCAAAGTGGATCAGGAGCACTCGACCCACCAGAACTTTTTTTATTACCTGGCGACGGCGCCCAGTTACTTCGGGCCGATCGTGCAGAAGCTCTCTGCTGCCGGATTGATGGAGCAGAGCAATGGTCACTGGCGGAGAGTGGTCATCGAGAAGCCCTTCGGGCACGATCTGGAATCGGCGAAAACGCTGAACCAGCAACTCCTCAAAGAAGTGGACGAAAAGCAGATCTACCGCATCGACCACTATCTGGGCAAAGAAACCGTGCAGAACATCATGGCATTCCGTTTTGCCAACGGCATCTTTGAGCCCGTTTGGAATCGCCGCTACATCGACCATGTGCAGATCTCCGTAGCCGAGACCGTTGGCGTGGAGGGACGCGGCAGTTATTTCGATCATGCCGGCTCTCTGCGCGATATGGTCCCCAACCATATCATGCAACTCATCAGTCTCACCGCGATGGAGCCGCCGATTTCCTTCGACGCCAACGCCGTACGCGATGAGCAGGCCAAGATCCTCCACGCGATCCAGCCGATGACGGATGAGGAAGTTTTGAGCCGCAGCGTGCGCGGCCAGTACGGAGATGGCACCGAAGACGGCCAGCGAGTCGCTGCCTATCGCACAGAACCTGACGTTCCCCCCGACTCGCGAACGGAGACATTCGTCGCGATGAAGCTCCTGATCGATAACTGGCGGTGGGCTGACGTTCCCTTCTACCTGCGCACGGGAAAACGGATGCCGGTGCGCAATACCCATATCGTGATACAGTTCCGACGGGCGCCCTTCGTGCTCTTCCGCGACACGCCAGTCGAACACCTGATGCCGAATCAACTGGTCCTGCACATTCAACCCGAAGAAGGCATCTCACTGCAGTTCGCCGCCAAGGTTCCCGGTCCGGTCATGCGTCTGGGCACGGTCGACATGAATTTCGAATATCAGGAATATTTTGGCAAGCAGCCCAGCACCGGCTACGAGCGGCTGTTGCATGACTGCATGATTGGCGATCAGACGCTGTTTCAGCGCGCCGACATGGTGGAAGCGGGCTGGTCCGTGGTCAACCCGGTACTCGATCTCTGGAAGGCGCTCCCGCCGCGGAATTTCCCCAATTACGCGTCTGGCACCTGGGGACCGAAGGAAGCAGATGATTTGTTGGAGCGCGACGGACGCCGCTGGAGGAACTTCGAGAAATGATTCTGGCCGGAGATATTGGTGGCACCAATGCTCGGCTCGCTTATTTTCAACCCCAGAATGGGCATTTGCGCCTGGTGTCGGAACGCACCTTCCCGAGCCGCGAGCACAGCGAACTCGGGGAAATCGTAAGCAAGTTTGTGGATGATTCGGGCACCCGTCCTGAGGCGGCTTGTTTCGGAGTCGCCGGACCGGTGCGCAACGGGCGCGTCGAGACTTCGAACCTGCCCTGGGTCATCGAGCAGTCGCGCCTGGCCAAACAGATTCATCTTCCAGCAACCCTGCTGATCAACGATCTAGAAGCCAGCGCATGGGGCATCGGCGCTCTAGCGGCGAGCGATTTGGTTCCTTTGAATCGCGTGATCGGACCTGCCGTCGGCAACCAGGGAGTGATCGCACCAGGGACAGGATTGGGAGAAGCCGGGTTGTTTTGGGATGGCAATCATCACCACGTTTTCGCGTGCGAGGGCGGGCACACTGACTTCGGACCCCAAGGAGACTTGCAGATCGAATTGGTGCGCTTCTTGCAAGCCCGTTTCGGACATGTCAGCTACGAGCGAATCCTATCGGGTCCAGGGTTGGTGAATGTTTACGAATTCCTGCGCGACACCGGATGCGCGAAAGAGGCGCCGGAGTTTGCCGCGGCGCTCAACAACTCTGACCCAGCCGCGGCGATTTCCCGAGCGGCGCTCGACGGAAGGGATGCGCTGGCGGAGAAAGCTCTGGATTTGTGGATCACCGTTTATGGGGCCGAATCATCCAATCTGGCTCTGAAGATAATGGCGACCGGGGGATTGTTTCTGGCCGGAGGAATCTCGCCGAAGATCCTTGCCAAGCTGAAGGGTCCACTCTTCATGCAATCGTTTCTGGAGAAAGGCCGGTTACGGCATCTGGTGGAGGCGATCCCGGTGCAGGTTGTCATGAACGAGAAAGCCGGGCTCTTTGGAGCGGCGCGGTGCGCCGCTGCCGGGGGCAGCCAGCACTAAGCGAGAAGAGAGCGAAGTCCGTGAGTTCTTCCGCAGAAATTCGAATCCTGACCACGCCGCAGGAACTTTTTGAAGTTGCCGCCGAAGAAGTTGTGCGCGCGGCCAAGGAAGCGGTCGCTCAACGCGGCCGCTTTACCATCGCACTCTCGGGCGGATCGACTCCCAAGAGTCTGTTCAATTTATTAGCGACGAACGCCCGCAGCGCGATGCCTTGGGATCGCACTTTTTTTTTCTGGGGTGATGAGCGGCACGTGCCGCCGACCGATCCCGAAAACAACTACCGGATGGCGGACGAGGCCATGTTGTCGAAGGTCCCAGTCGCCGCGGGCAACGTGTTCCGGCTTCCTGCGGAGAATCCTGACGCGGCCGCTGCTGCTGACGCCTACGAACAGACTCTGCGAAAGTTTTTCCAACTGGAACCAGGACAGTTTCCAGTCTTCGATCTGATCCTTCTCGGTATGGGTCCGGACGGGCATACCGCCTCGCTGTTCCCAGGCACCGCAGGGTTGCAGGAGAAATCGAGACTCGTAATCGCCAACTGGGTTGATAAGCTAAAGACCTTCCGCTTGACCCTTACTCTGCCTGTTCTGAATGCCGCGCGGTGCGTGGCGTTTCTGGTCAGCGGAACGGACAAGGCAACGGTGCTGCGCGCAGTGTTGGAGGACGACGTTCCGGCGGACCAGTTTCCTTCTAAACTGATTCGCCCGAAGAACGGAAAGCTGATCTGGTTAGTGGACCGGGCGGCGGCGAGCGCTCTTTCCAGGAAGATCTGAGTTCCGAGAAATCCTACCCGCGCCAGTCTCCGATTTCCTTCAAGCCCTTGCCGCGCGCGTGCTCGAACAGACGCACACGATGGCGCGAATGTTCGAACTCGTGAATGTCGGCCCAGACCTCGGCCTGCCATCCCTTCTCATGGGCAGCGGATTCCCCGCACGTGGCACAGCGGGTATGCAGGGTGACCGGAACGGCCTCGACCCCAACTGGGCAGGCGCCCGGAAGTTCCACAAAGATGCAACGGACTTCCTGAATCTCTTCGTCTTCGCCGAGGAGATGCTCGTAACGCAGGAGGTAGCCGAAACCGAGCTTCTTGGCTTCACCCTCCGCCTCGGAACGGGTATAAAAAGGGCCATACTCCGCCCGCAACTGCTCGGTGGAGTCACAGGCCATCCAGAAAATCTCTTTGTATGCCATCGCGGTTTCGCCCCGGTTTGCGAAGCCGGCTCGTGGCTGCTTGAGCCCGCTCTTGCGGAACCTCCTTCAGAAAGCAATTCTTATACCGTTGCGCGAGAGATTTCAACTGATTGCAGAGCTTAGGGTTAGACGATCCGCCAATCTCAGAGAAAGTCCAGGTCGTGAAACGTTTTGCAGAGTTTGGACTGAAGGCGGTCCTGCGATTCAAGGGCAGAGGATCGAAACGACTCTGCCCTCGGTGAGGATGGCAATCCGACAAATGATCCCGATGAATCATGAATTGGGTATAAGGGTTGAAAGGCGGCGCAGAACTCAACCAGCCGCAACCGTCCGGTCGTACGGCATTACTGGACGGTGGGTTTCGGGAGGCCAGTCTTTCCCTCCGTGGCTGGCGATGTACATGGCCAGTTCGAGACGGCTCCAGACGCCAAGCTTGTCAAAGGCGCTGCGCAAATGATTCTTGATGACTTGTTCGCTCGTGCCCACAAGTTTACCGATTTCGCGATTGGTCAGACCTTCCCAGACCAGAATAGCGATCTGGACCTCCTTTGGGGTCAGGCACTCACGTGGTGTCATGACTGAGCCTCCTCGTTCGAGAACATGGCGATGGCGAGCTTCACGCGCTTGCGGCCGTCGCGGATTCCCGCCCGCAAGAATAGGGTCCGCAGATGCTGTTTTACGGTGCGCGGGCTGATGTTGAGCTGGCCGGCGATTTCTTTGTTGCTGCAACCTTGCACAAGAAGGTTCAAAACCTGCTGGTCGCGGGGAGTAACTTTGACTTGAACCATGTCGATCATGATGGTTGCCTCCTGCCTTTTCGGCGATCACACTCGGTTTCTTTCATAGCACGGCTTTCGCCAATTGTTCGTAGCTGCCTCCCACCACGAGCTAAGTACTTTGGGGCGTAGTACTTTTAGCGACAGATTTTGGTTTTCAGGTGGATTTCAGACGCCGCATGGTAGCCTACGAGTTCCAATTCGGGCCGGAATCGCTACTCATGAGTGCCGTCGACAACAAAGGTATTTTCGCCACCGAGGTCGCTGCGGATGATTTCGCGCCGCCAGACCTGGCCTTCGCTTGGAAGAACGGGCTGGACGATCCCCTTTGTGCTCAGAGACTTTCATTGTTACCCTATCGCCCGCTTCGTTTCGAGGTGACATCGTGAACAGGCATCGAATGAATCCCGTGGCTGTGCGGAAGGCAGGTTCCCAAATCGGTATTGGTCTGAACTGTTGGATTTTCGTTTTGGTGTTCTTGGCGCTCTTGCGCTCGAGTTTTGCACAGGTGACGCTGTCCCTGCAGACGCAAGCTGCAAATACCACGCCTGCCAGTGGGGCGCCGGTCACAATCACGCTGCAGGACGCCTTGCAGCGCGCGCGCACGAACGATCCGCAGTACCGCTCGGCCATCACCGACCTGGGACTGGCCCACGAGGATCGGGTGCAGGCGCGGGCCGGACTTTTGCCCGACGTGAATTACAACAATTCGTTCATTTACACCCAAGGCACCGGACCGCTGCCTGCCAGCTGCGCAACCAGCAGCGCAACCGGCACCGTAGGCTGTCCCACTTCGAAATTCATCGCGAACAATGGGGTGCACGAATACATCAGCCAGGCGGACGTGCATCAGGCGCTATCGCTGACCAACGTTGCGGACTATCGGCGCTCAGCAGCCGCGCTGGCGCTGGCGCGCGCCAAGGCGGAAATCGCGACGCGCGGGCTGGTGGTGACCGTGACTCAGGCGTATTACGGGCTGGTGGTCGCCCAACGCAAGTACGCGACAGCGCAACGGGCAGCCACTGAAGCGGCTCACTTTCTCGATATCAGCCAGAAACTAGAGAACGGCGGCGAAGTTGCCCATGCCGACGTCATCAAGGCGCGGATCCAAAACCAGCAGCAGCAGCGCGACCTGCAGGAAGCGCAATTGGATATGGAACGCAGCCGCCTCGATCTCGCTGTCCTGCTGTTTCCCGATTTCAATCAGGACTTCGCCGTGGTCGATGATTTGCAGACGCCCGAACCGCTGCCCGCTTTTGCCGAAGTAGAGACAGCCGGGAAGAAGAACAATCCCGACCTGCGCGCCGCGCTGGCGGCATTCGAGGTTGCGAATCACGAGGTGTCGGCCGCTTGGGGTGGACTGTTGCCTGCGCTGAGCGTCGATTACTTTTACGGCATCGATGCGAATCAGTTCGCGGTCACCACGAACGGCGTCCGGAACCTCGGCTATTCCGCCGTGGCCACGCTGCAGATTCCCATTTTCAGTTGGGGCTCAGATCGCAGCAAGCTCAAGCAAGCGGAATTGCGCCGGGACCAGGCGCATGTGGAGTTGACGTACGCGCAGCGGCAACTACTCAGCCACCTGCGCCAGTTTTACAGCGAAGCCGAAACCGCTCGCGCCGAAATGGAGTCGCTTGGCAGTTCCGCCGAATTGGCCGCCGACAGCCTGCGCCTCACGACCTTGCGCTACCAGGCAGGAGAATCGACTGTGCTGGAGGTGGTCGACGCGCAGAATACGCTGACACTCGCCCGCAACGCATTCGATGACGGCCAGGCCCGCTTTCGGGTGGCTGTGGCGAACTTACAAACTCTGACAGGAACGTTCTAGCCGAATGAACCGAATCGAACCTGGATCCATGCCAAACCGCAATCGCAGGCTTTGTCGCTTGCGCCACCGTGGGCTCGGCATGACCAGTCTTGCGGCGTTCGCTGGCATTTTGATTGCAGTGGGCTGCTCTTCGGACAAGGGCGATCAACAACCGGTCGTCACCGTGCAAGTGGCACCCGTGGAAAAAACCACGATCGAACACACGATCACCACGCAAGCCATTCTGTTTCCCAGGCAACAGGCCGCGATTGTGCCGAAGATCAGCGCTCCGGTGCAGAAATTTCTAGTCAAGCGCGGCAGTCCCGTTCACGAGGGAGAATTGCTGGCGGTGCTCGAAAATCGAGATCTGTCCGCCGCCGCACAGGACACCAAAGGCTCGTACGATCAGGCGCAGGCCGTGTATGAAACCACGACCCGCGCCAGTCTGCCGGAAGAGATCAAGAAGGCCGAGGCGGACGCACAGCAGGCGCAGCAGGCGCTGGACGCACAAGAAAAAGTCTTCGAGAGCCGCCAGCAACTGTTCGATCAAGGTGCGCTGCCACGCAAGGAACTCGACCAGTCCCGAGTTGATACCATAACGGCCCGGAACCAGGCTGCAATCGCGAAGCAGCACTTGGACGCTCTCCTGGCAATCGGTAAGCAGGAGGAACTTAAGTCGGCCGCGGGACAACTGGAATCTGCCAAGGGAAAGTACATGGGAGCGGAGGCGCAGCTCAGCTACTCCGAAATCCGCAGTCCAATTGACGGAGTTGTCACCGATCGTCCCCTCTACCCAGGCGAAATGGCGGCGGCAGGCACTCCGCTGCTGACCGTGATGGACATTTCTTCAGTCATTGCCAAGGCTCACATTCCCCAGAGTGATGCTGCCGCTCTGAAGGTTGGAGACAAGGGCACGATCACTGTGCCCGGAATCGAAACCCCGATTGAAGGCAAGGTCACGATCGTAAGTCCCGCTCTGGATCCAAACAGCACAACCGTCGAAGTGTGGCTTGAGGCCAAGAACCCCAAACAAGCATTGAAGCCGGGAACGAGCGTCCAACTCTCCCTTACCGCTCAAACGGTGAAAGACGCTCTGGTCGTGCCGGCCAGTTCCATCCTCACTGGTCCGGATGGCGCCTCCACTGTCATGCTGGCAAGGTCCGATGGTCTCGCCCATCAGACTCCGGTGAAAGTTGGAATCCGCAACGGGGACGACGTTCAGATCGTGGAAGGAGTCAAGGACGGCGACAAGGTGATTGCCACGGGAGCTTACGGACTCCCGGACAAGACGAAGATAAAAATCGAAGCAGCCGCGGCCCCGGCGGAAGGCGCTCCCGAGGGATCTAAGGAGGGTTCGAAAGCTCCCAGTGAGGGATCCAGTGAAAAATAACTGCTGCGGAGCGTCTGCGTGAACTCCTCGAAAGGCGGTTCCAATGAAGGGCTGAGTTGGATTGCCCGGCACTCCAGGCCGGTCATTTTCCTGATTCTCACTCTGGGCCTCCTGGGTGCGTATCTCGCATTCACCATTCCGGTATCGGTCTTTCCCAACACGGATTTTCCTCGCGTGCTAATCGCGGTCGACAACGGGGTGATGCCGATCGACCAGATGACGGTGACGGTCACCCGTCCGATTGAGGAAGCGGTCAATAGCGTACCCGGACTGCTCACCGTGCGTTCCATTACCAGCCGCGGATCGGCGGAAGTTGATTTGTACTTTCGCTGGGATGTCGACATGTTCCAAACACTGCAGTACGTGAATGCCGCCATTTCGCGCGTGCAGCCGGAACTTCCCGCGAGCGCAAAGATCGAAGCGCACCGCCTGACGTTCGCGGCGTTCCCCATCATCGGCTACAGCCTGACCTCCGACAGCGTGCCGCAAACCAAACTATGGGAGATGGCGACCTACGAAATGAAGCCGCGGCTGAATCGCCTGGACGGCGTGTCGACCGTGATCGTGCAAGGCGGGCAGGAGCCGGAGTTTCAGATCATGCCCGATCCGGCAAAGCTGCTGACGGCAAGCGTTACCGTATCCGACATTCTCGACACCGTGCGGCGCACCAATCTCATCGATTCTCCGGGCTTGCTCGAACGAAATCATCAGCTGTATTTGGGACTAGTCAATGGCCAGGTGCGTACACCGGAAGAAATTGCCAATGCGGTCATCAAGAGCACGCCGGCGGGAATTCCAGTTCGCATCGGCGATGTAGCCACGGTGGCTCCCAGCGTGAAACCGGTGTACACGGTTGTCACGGCAAACGGGAAACCGGCAGTGCTGCTGAACATCAACCGGCAGCCCGATGGAAACACGGTACAAGTCGCGCAAGAAGTTCATGATGAGATCGAACGCATCCGCAAGACGCTGCCTCCAGGAGTCCAGATCCAGCCGTTCTACGATCAATCGATCATTGTCAATGAGTCCATCAAGAGCGTCCGCGACGCGATTCTGCTGGGCCTGATTCTGGCTTCGATTATTCTCGTCGTCTTTCTGCGCGATTGGGGAACTTCGCTCGTCGCCGGCCTGGTTATTCCCGTCACGATCATGGTGACGTTCATCGCTCTGAAGTGGATGGGCCAGACATTCAACCTGATGACACTGGGAGGTCTCGCGGCCGCGGTCGGCCTGGTCATCGATGACGCCATCGTCGTGGTCGAAAACATTGTCCTGCACCGCGACTCCGGCCAAGGACGCCTGGAAGCGATCCGGCGGGCACTGAACGAGATCACGGTACCGCTGATCGGATCGACCATCACGCCCGTCGTCGTATTCATTCCGCTGATCGCGATCACCGGGGTGACGGGAGTTTTCTTCCGCGCCCTGGCAGTCACCATGACCGTATCGCTGCTAACGTCCCTGGCGCTGGCTGTAACTTGGACACCAACCCTGAGCCAGTACTTCATCAAGGGGCATCGCGACGACGGCACTCAAGCTGCTGAAGCGGAAGTTACTCAGCCTTTCGCGTCCGAAACGAAGGAGGACAACGGTTCCGGCGAAAACGACAACGCGATGAAGTTGCTCGCCGCCGAGGAAAAACACCTTAGCGGCTTTTTCCTCCGGGTAGTGAACTTCCACGAACGCTGGCTGCGCCGGGCTCTGGAGCGGCCGCGATGGCTCGTTATTTTTGCCGCCGCCCTAGTCGCTGCTTCGTACCTCTGTTACACGTTCTCTGGCTCCGACCTGCTGCCGGAGATGGACGAAGGAGGATTCGTTCTCGACTACATCATGCCGGCAGGCAGCTCACTGGCGGAGACGAATCGGGTCGTCGGTCATGTGGAAGAGATGCTGCGCGAGGTTCCCGAAGTCGAGAGTACGTCGCGACGAACCGGCCTGCAACTTGGCCTGGCGGCCGTAACCGAAGCCAACACCGGCGACATTCTGGTGAAGTTGAAAGCAAAACGCAGCCGCGACATCGAAGACATCATCGCCGACGTGCGCGCTGATATCAAACAGCAGGAACCCGCTCTCGACATTGAGTTCACCCAGGTCCTGCAAGACATGATTGGCGACCTGACCTCAGCTCCTGAACCGATCCAGATCAAGATCTTCTCCCAGGATCCCAAGCAACTGGAAGAATGGGCCCCGAAAGTAGCCGAAGCGATTGGAAAAATCCCAGGCGTGGTGGACATCCTGAATGGCATTGAGAACACAGTCAGTGGGCCAGCCGTAACATTTCAGGTTAATCCGAGCGTCGCCGCCCGAGCCGGGTTCAGTGCCGAGGAGATTGCTCTCGATGCTTCCGCGATTCTTGAGGGAGAGCCCGCGCCCACGCCGGTTGTGACCAACGACCGTGCCTACACCCTGCGCGTGCGCTTCCCCGCGGAGAACCGCGCTTCGCTGGCAGCCATGCGCGACACGTTGCTGGTCAGCAGCACGGGGCATACGGCTACTTTAGGCGCGCTATCGACCGTGGTGGAGAATGCAGGTCAAACCGAAGTGCGGCGCGAAAACCTGCAAAGAGACATCGCCGTCACCGCTCGCCTTGAGGGCAGAAGCCTGGGCAGCGGGATGGCCGACGTACAGAAAGTCGTGGCCGGCTTGCACATCCCTTCGAGCATTCGCGTGGAATATGGCGGCACTTACGAGGAACAGCAACGCTCGTTCCACGACCTTGTCATCGTCCTGATTCTTGCCATCCTGCTGCTCTTCATCGTGCTGCTGTTTGAGTTTGGAGCGTTCGCGGCGCCAGTGGCGATCCTATCGTCGGCGCTGCTCTCGACCTCGGGAGTATTTATCGCTCTGCTGATTACGCGCACCACGTTCAATATTTCCTCCTTCATGGGGATGATCATGGTGATCGGCATCGTGGCCAAGAACGGCATCCTGCTGCTTGATGCCGATCAGAAGATGCGCAATCTGGGACATTCTCCTGAACAGTCGATGCTGCAAGCCGCCCGCCGTCGATTGCGTCCCATCGTGATGACGGCGTTGGCCACCGTGGCGGGTATGCTGCCGCTGGCCTTCGCCATCGGCGCCGGGTCGCAGATGCTGCAACCTCTCGCGATCGCGGTCATCGGCGGAGTCCTGATTTCCATGGTGCTCTCACTTATCATTACTCCCGCAGTGTACTTCTACCTCAACAGCAAGGATGAGGCTTCCATAGAGAACGCCGCTCTGGTTTCAGAGTAAGAGGCTTCAGAGTAAAAAGGGTGAGGGAAGAGTTGAAATTTCCTGCAGATCCGCATGGTTACCGCCGTGTGGTTACCCGGCTCTGATCAAACGCACGGGACCATAAGAAATATGGCCACTCTCCACTGCCAGCGGTAAACTATTGGCAGATTTGAGGGCCTGCGCCTCCACGGAGCCCCAAGGTACTCAATCCAGAATCACCCCCGGTTGTGAACCACCTTGGCGACCTCTATTTGGCGCGTAAGTTGCACTAGAATAGGCGCATTCCCCGTCGGCCGGGGACAGAGCGCAGGGACGGTTTCCACGGGTGGAAAAAGAAGTCGTGTCCGAGGAAAAAGACAAGCCAGTTTTCGACGAGCCAACGCTCGCAAAGCTGCTGGAAGCGGCCTATGTTCTGCAGGAGCATAACCGCGAACTGCAGCAGATGAAGCTTAGCCTCGAACTGAAGCGGGATGCACTGGAAGCCGAAGAACGCTCCGCGCCTGCCCCTGCGAAGTCCGCCGCATCACCGCAAGCTGCTGCACCAGCCACTACCGATTACACCTTCACTCTGGCGAAAATCGTCGAGACCCAGCACCAGATTCAGGTTCGCCATCTGGCATTGGATAATGCGATGGCGCTGGCCGCCGAGCGGCTCAGCCAGATCGCCCGGGCAAACGGAGCCGCTATCGCCATCCTCGACGACAAGATGCTTCGTTACCGCGCGGTATCGGGAACCCTGACCCTCCCTGTGGGAGCTGAAGTTCCAATGGAGAAGGCGCTGTCAACGGCTTGCCTTCGTACCGGCCAGGTCTTCCGCTGCCATGATGTAAATCCAGAGTTTCTTCTCGACACGGAAGAGTGCCGCCGCCGCGGCATTCAGTCGATGATTGCGGTCCCCATCTTTCATGATGGTGGAGTCGCCGGGGCGATCGAACTCTATTACCCCACCACGCAGGGATTTACCGAGCAAGATGTTCACAGCTGCCAACTCATGGCTGGATTGGTAACTGAGGCGCTAGCGCGGAACGAAGAAGTCAGTTGGAAAAAATCACTCGCAACCGAACGTGCGGTGATGCTGGAGGCTCTGGAAAAGCTGAAGCCGAATCTCGCGGCCCTCGTCGACAAGTCCAAGAGTTCGGCCAAAGGAGCCGCAAGTCCCGCGACAGAGCTCGCCTCGAGCGTCACCTGCCGCAAGTGCGGGCACCAGATCGTAGGAGGCGAACAGTTTTGCGGAAATTGCGGAACTCCCCGCAGCAGCGATTATGAAGCCCCGAGCATGCAAAGCAAAGATGATTCTCTGCGGCAAATCCAGGAGGCCATGAAGCATATCGCTCCGACCGATATAGCGGTCGACGTCCCTGCTCTTCTCGAGTTAAAAGCAAGACTCGATCAGGCAGATTCCCCAAAGTCCCTGGCGGATTCTCTCGAAGACGAGATCCCCGATCTGTTTGCGATCACCGGACTGCGGAACGAGTCGACTGAATCGCCACAAGTCGAACCGCCTCAAAACAAGGGACACATCATCGAGCAATTCGATGACTCTACGCCTTCGAAATCTGACGCTGCTCTGGAGTCGGAGTCTGCAGACGGCCTCGAAGCGTCGGAATCGACCGCCTTGGTCCCGGCGGAACGAAGTGCAGCATGGAGTTCCGCGGCGAGCGCTCGCGAGTTTCTGGAGCAACTGGCAGGCGCCAGGCAACCCGGGGGGCTGGCACGCTTCTGGAATGCCCGGCGCGGCGATATTTATCTGGCTATCGCGGTGCTTCTGGTGGCCGCGGTAGTTCGCTGGGGGATCTGGTCGAATCATTCGGTCAGCGCGACGGCCAACCCGGCTGCGACCGCTAGCCACCATCAGGCCGCTCCAGAAGCGGATCTCTCACTCTTCGACCGCATTCTCGTGAAACTGGGTCTGGCTGAAGCTCCTGCCCCGCCGCTGAGTAAAGGAAATCCAGATACGCAGGTTTGGGTTGATCTCCGTACCGCCCTCTACTATTGTCCAGGCGCCGACTTGTATGGCAAAACTCCCAAGGGAAAATTCACCTCGCAACGGGACGCGCAGTTGGATTCGTTCGAACCGGCTTACCGGAAAACTTGCGACTGAACGGCAGCGGGGCGTTTCGGCGCTGATTCGCAAGGAGTTTCATTTGACAACCTTAGACTGCCGGAGTGCAATCATACATACAGCTCTGCCACTGCTCTTCGTCAACTTCTCGCAAGATGGGAGAACCCCCTTTGCCGCGTCAAACCGAACGTCCTGATCAATCGAGTACCCTGCCGCCCCCTGAATTGAATCCGCTTCTGAACCCGCTGCTAGCGCAGAACATGGGACGCTGGGCGGACGTGTATTTCGCCAATCCGCCGGAAAAGCGGGAGCAGGCCGTGTTGGATCTATTGCGGGAGTTACGTGCGGAAGGCTCTCTCCACGAGAATAGCTTGGGCGACCAGCCATTGCCTGCCGCAGAACGGGCGGCGCAGATGAACTCCGCATTCCAAACTTCGCGGGTTCCACCTGCAGCGACTGAGCCGGAACGGGTTCGCTGCACGTCATGCGGCCGGGAGTTGCCCGCAACTCAGAAATACTGCGGCATGTGCGGCACTCGGCAACAGCAGAGCGCTCGTCCCACGAGACTGGGTGCTTTGGATTCGGCAATTGTGGATTCCGCAACCAGGAATCAACCAATCGAAGACTGGGCCGATCAGGAATCGAGCTCATTCGTGCGGCCAGAATCGCAGTACGTTCCGCCGGAACCTGCTCGATTTGAACCAGAATCAACAAATGGCTTGTCTCTATTTCAAGCCAGCCGCGATGACTCAGATCGCTATAGCAGTCGCTATGACAACGAAGAGATCTTCAGCTACCCCGCCACCTCGCGGCCCTATCGCCTGTACGTGGGAGCTGCGTTAGCAATCATTATTGCTGCGCTGGGCTATATGGCATGGCGAAGCGCGCAAGCCACGTCGGATAGTTCTCGTGGGGCGCTCCCTTCTGCGCCGGCTGCTACCCAAGCCGCTCCAGCGACAACCACGCCACCGGATCCTACGAGCAACGATACGGAGGATAAGATGGCGGCAAATAAGCAGGCTGCCCCATCACAGAATGCGGCAGCAGCGAGTGAGAATACTGCCGCGAAGGCTCCCGCAAAGGCCGTGACCTCGCCCGCACCAAAACCAAATCCCACCAATCAATCGCAGCCGGAAACTGCGACTGGGCACGGCGCAGAAGAGCTGGCCATAGCGCAGAGTTATCTGCAAGGAACCAATGGAAAGCCCCGAGACGGCGCTGAAGCTGCGAAGTGGCTCTGGAAATCCATGTCCAAACACAATGCCACCGCGACGGTTCTGCTCGCGGACCTGTATTTGAACGGTGACGGAGTTTCGAAGAACTGCGATCAGGCGCACGTGTTACTGGACTCGGCGGCCCGCGCAGGAGCGAAGGAAGCCGCGGAACAACTGCAGCACCTGCAAACCTTTGGCTGCGATTAATTCGAACGGACGCCCGACCAAGCCCGGGCGTTCGCGCCTTTGGACGCGACACGCCCGATTGCGTTTGGAGGAACAGATCGTTTACTGAGTTACCAGGACTGAAGGGCTTCGCCGAGACTCATACCACAGCGCCAGTTCGACGCGATTCCACAGTCCGAGTTTGTCGTAGATCACCCGCAGGTAATTCTTCACGACGTGTTCGGTGGTGCCGATGGCTTGCGCGACTTCGCGGTTCTTCAGGCCTTCGGCAACGAGTTGGATGACTCGGTGTTCACGTTCACTGGGGACACGAGTCCCATACCGTCCATTTGCAGACATGCTTGCCTCCGGTACAACAGGGTCGCGAGTTTTACTCGCTTGATACCGCCGGTGATTCCGAAACGAAGAAATAGCCGATTGAAATGAGCCTTCACGGTTCGCCGCGCCATCTTCAACTGGCTGGCGATCTCAGCGTTGTCACAGCCCTGCAAAAGCAGTTCGACAATCTGCTGTTCGCGCGGACCGAGCCGAACAGTCTGCTCCCTCATCGAATCCCCCTATTTAAAATGTTTTGCATCCGCTCCCCGTCGCAATGGACGCATGTTCGAACCTTTCTGATTCTCATAGCATCCACATTGCCACATCGCGGCGAATTCTGTCTGTGACGACTGAACACTAATTTCCACAGCCACTTGCAAGCGCTCGAACGGCGCTCGGAGAATCTGGAACTTGCTTCCCGAAAATGGTTAGGGCCCCCTACACGCGACTTTTCGCACCCATAGCGCGCGAAAGCACGCTGTACCAGGCCGTGAAGCGATCCGTGCGGGAACGCTTTCTGTTTTTTTATTTTGGAGGAGTTTCGAATCTCAACGGAAAACTCCTTCCGCTTAGCTTTAATATCGGGTAAACGCCTTAGACGAAACTTCCCACCCTAGGGGAAACCCTTGGCACAAATTACACGATCGACTCTAGAGTCTTGCACTCGTTTCCACAGGTGGTGCACGGATGTAGCCAAATTCAACATCCTCTCTTCAAGCAAAACCCGCAAGATCACGAAAACGTGCCAAGTTTTCCGGCGGCATCTTTTTGCTTTAGACTGGCATGGCTCGCCGGGGGCGGACTGAATGAACATTTCCGACGTTGCGTTTCGTCCCGAAACGCCCCTCGCCTTGCTTGAGGATGAGGTCCATCTCTGGAAGATCGACCTGGCCGCCGTGGCCGATGGCGAGCAGAGATGGAGACAGGTGCTCTCCGCGGACGAACAGGCACGCGCGGCACGCTTTCATTTTTCCAAAGACCGCCAGCGCTTCACCGCGACGCGTGCCCTGCTGCGGATGATCCTCGCTGGCTACGATGATTCCGATCCAAACGAGATCGAGTTCCAATATTCCGAAAAGGAAAAGCCGTCGCTGAAACAGTCGCCGTCGGCTACCCGATTGGAGTTCAACGTTTCTCACTCGGGAGGGATCGCACTCCTCGTCTTCGGGCGCGGACGATCGCTTGGCGTGGATGTCGAACATGTGCGAGAGAATTTCGAGCACGAGCCGATCGCACGCCGTTTCTTTTCCGACCAGGAACAGAGCCAGTTGTCAGCACTCGCGCCGGCTGAGAGGTATCACGCGTTTTTCCGTTGCTGGAGTCGGAAGGAATCGTACATCAAGGCTCAAGGAGTCGGCCTGTCACTCCCGCTTCGGCAGTTTGATGTTTCGTTGAAACCCGGCGATCTGAATGCGCTGCTCGCTACTCGTCCTGACGGCGCGGAAGCGGCCCGATGGTCTCTGCGCGACATTCCCGTTGACGACGGCTACCTGGCAGCGTTGTGCGTCCGCGGACACGGATGGCGTCTCAAATATTAAAGAAATCGGGAGCCGGGGCGGAATCGCATCCCCTATGCAAGATCCTGCATAGCCTGTCTGTCATAAGAAGAAATTGCTTCTCATAAACGCAAGAGTTTGCACATTTCCAGAGGCTGGAGAGCGATTCGTCTGCGGAAAACTCAAGTTTAGCTTTTATCCTTATCAATTTACAGTACAATTGCCGAAACCTCTGCGGCATGGCACGTGCGAGGGGCCAGGGGTGCAAACATTATGGTGTACACTTGGGCCAACCAGGGTCATTGGCCGGCAACACTTTTGTAGTCTCGTAAGCATATCCCCCCCGATTGGCATGTCCGGAAGTCATCACTGATTCCTTCTGCGAGACGCTGACTTACATGAAGTAAATCCAAAATCAACGAACCTTGGAGGTTCTCACGCTTGTCTGCTTCGACTAGTCATTTGATTGCTCCGCACGGCGGCGAACTCGTCAATCTTCTTGCCTCATCGGAAAAAGCCGCGGAACTGAAAGCCCACTCTCGCGAGTGGCCATCCTGGGATCTGACCGCCCGGCAAGTTTGCGATCTTGAACTGCTGATGAACGGAGGCTTCTCTCCGTTGCGCGGGTTTATGACCAAAGCCGACTACGAAGGCGTTTGTCAAAATATGCGTCTGGCCAGCGGAATTCTCTGGCCCATGCCGATCACGCTCGATGTCACCGAGGAATTTGCCAAGAAGCTCACGCCCGGCAGCAGCAACGTGGCGCTGCGCGACGCCGAGGGCGTCATGCTGGCGGTATTGCATGTCGAGGAAGTTTGGCAACCGGACCGCGCAGCCGAAGCCAACGCTGTATTTAATAGCACGAGCAAGGCTCATCCGGGCGCCGACTACGCGATGAATAAAGCGAACCCGTGGTACGTGGGCGGCCGCGTTGAGGGACTGCAGGCCCCGTCGCACTACGACTTCCGCACTCTGCGTCTTACTCCGGCGGAATTACGCGCGGAATTCGCTCTTCTTGGATGGCGCCGCATCGTTGCCTTCCAAACCCGCAATCCCATGCACCGCGCACATGTGGAACTCACTTTCCGCGCGGCCAAACAAGTCGAAGCCAATCTTTTGATCCATCCGGTCGTCGGAATGACGAAGCCGGGCGACGTGGATTACTACACCCGCGTACGCTGCTACCAGTTGCTGAGCTCGAAGTACCCGCAAGGGACTCAGAAGCTCTCGTTGTTGCCCCTCGCCATGCGTATGGGTGGACCGCGCGAGGCGATGTGGCATGCGCTGATTCGCAAGAACTACGGCTGCACGCATCTCATCGTCGGCCGCGATCATGCGGGCCCGGGCAAAGACACCGACGGCAAGCCTTTCTACGGACCGTACGAGGCGCAGGAGACTTTCAAGAAGCACGAAGCCGACATCGGCGTCACTATGGTGCCCTTCAGCATGATGGTCTACCTCGAGGATGAGGACCGCTACGTCCCCGACGACGAAGTCAAGAAGGGCGACAAGGTTCTCAATATTTCCGGCACGGAACTGCGCGCTCGATTGAACGAAGGCCGCGATATTCCCGGGTGGTTCACGTACCCGGAAGTCGTGCAGGAATTACGACGCAGCTTTCCGCCGCGCGCCAAGCAGGGCGTGACCATCTTCTTCACCGGACTTTCGGGTTCGGGCAAGTCCACAATCGCCAACGTTCTGATGACGAAGTTTCTGGAAGTCGGCGGCCGCCCAGTGACTCTGCTCGACGGCGATCTGGTGCGAAAGCATCTTTCCTCAGAGCTGGGATTCTCGAAAGAGCATCGCGACATCAACATTCGCCGCATCGGTTACGTCGCTTCGGAAATCACCAAGAACGGTGGCATCGCGATCTGCGCGCCCATCGCCCCCTACGACGCAACCCGCAAACTCGTGCGCCAGATGATCGAGCCCTACGGCGGATTCATTCTGGTGCACATCGCCACGACGGTTGAGGTCTGCGAACAACGCGACCGCAAGGGTCTTTACGCTAAGGCTCGTGCCGGCATCCTCAAGGAATTCACCGGGATCTCCGATCCCTACGAAGTTCCGGCCGATGCCAACGTCACCATCAACACCGGCGAACTGTCAGCCGAAGAAGCTGCCCAGGAAATCATTTTGCATCTGGAGCGCGAAGGCTTCATCGGTGTAACGAACGCGGGAGAGTAAGGCGAACAGGGATCGACTATGCCACTGCTGGCAACCAAAATCCTGGTTGGCTTTGTTGTGGGCGTCCTCATTGGAATGAGCGGCGTGGGGGGCGGCGTTTTGCTGCTCCCCGTGCTGATTTTCGGATTGGGATACCAGCCGATCGTGGCAGTCGGTTCCGACGCAGTGTTCAACTTCTTCACCAAAATCCCAGCTGGCCTGATGCACCTGAGGAAGGGCACGGTTCGCCGCAAAGTTGTTCTCGCTCTGGCCTGCGGCAGCGTACCCGGCGCGATCTGCGGCGTTCGGTTGCTGGTGTACATCCGTCACTTGTATGGGGATGGAGTCAACAACTTCATCAAGACTGCGGTCGGAATTCTGCTCATCATCGTTCCGCTGCTGCTGCTGTTTCAGAGGAAGATCGAAGAGCACGTGGTCACTCGCCCGGCAACCGCCAAGAGTTTCGCCGGAATGGTGCTGATTGGCTTGGTGGCTGGTTTTCTCGTGGGCATGACCTCGGTCGGTTCGGGCAGCATCATCATGATGTTGCTGCTGCTGTTCTACAGTTACCCGCCCAAGGTCAATGTGGGAACCGATATCGTGCACGCCGTTATCCTGACGGGAGTCACCGGTCTGCTTCATTTCCGGCTGGGAAACGTTGATCCCGGCCTGGTTGTTTCTCTATTGATCGGCTCCATTCCGGGAGGGTTGCTAGGTTCGCACCTGGCTACTCGCGTCCCCATGGTCTGGCTGCGCCGGCTTCTGTGCGCTCTACTCTTAATCACCGGGGCCCGCATGTTGTTGGCTTGATTTTTCGCCCTGCCCCGCAAACAACTATTATTCAGGAAAACATGTCCTCTTCCGCTTATGCCGACATTCTGAAGCGCATCGAAGCAGCGTTAACTGCTGCCCGCGAAGTGTTCGCACGTTTCACGCCGGGCGCAATCGAAACAGGATACAAAATTGGGCATGATCCGGTGACCGAGGCCGATCGCGCCGTCGACGCCGTGCTGCGGCAGAACCTGCTGCGCGACGGCGAAGGCTGGCTCTCGGAGGAAACCGTGGATAATCCATCCCGCCTCGACAAGCAGCGGGTCTGGATCGTGGATCCGCTCGATGGCACGCGTGAGTTCGTCAAGGGTCTGCCCGAATTCTGCGTCTCCATCGGTTTCGTAGAAAACGCCAAGCCCGTGGCTGGAGGAATCTACAACCCTGCAACGCAGGAAACCTTCTTAGGCGCCATTGACACTGGCGTGTTCTACAACGGTCAGCCTTCGCATCCCAGTCAGCGCAAGACCATGGACGGAGCGCTCATCCTCGCCAGCCGCAGTGAAGTGAAGCGTGGCGAGTGGAAGCGGTTTGAGAATGGCTCCTTCAAAGTCCGAGCGATGGGTTCCGTGGCCTATAAGCTGGCACTCGTCTCGGCTGGGCTTGCTGACATTACTTTCACTCTGACACCCAAAAACGAGTGGGACGTGGTAGCAGGCGCGGCTCTAGTGATGAGCAGTGGTGGCTTCGTCAGCACGTTGGAGAAGACTGAACTGATCGCCAATCGCCGGAATCCACTACTGTCGGGGCTGCTGGCGAGCGGACCATTCCTGAAAGATCAACTGCTCTGCCTGGTGGACCCTCACCTCAGACTGCCAACTGCGGCAACGGAAAAGTAGGGTTCCGCGAGTCCCTTCCTTTAAGAGCCTCCCGTTTGGAGGAATGAATCCCCTGTCGGCTGGGACTTCTGTTCGATTGCTACCGATCGTCCCGGCCGCAAGGATTTGGGTGGGCCTTGTCGACTGCATCGAGGGTTCACGCCGTCGTAAGGTTCGGAGCGCTGAGCGCGCTCCTCAGGATGACAAAGACGGGGAGAGTGTCAAAAGCCCGAAAATGCGACCGAGCAACTGCGGGAGTTCGATGAGGGCTCCGGAACGTGTGGAGTGACGGCGCTCAATCTGCCGCTATGTCTTGCTTGGGAATGTCTGCTCTCCGCTTGACCATGCGGTTCGAGGGCAGTCCGGCATCTCGAATCTTGTACAGCAGCGCGCGATAGCTGATGCTCAGCGCCCGTGCGGCTTGCTTGCGATTCCAATGACAATTCTGCAGAACCTTCAGGATGACTTTTCGCTCTAACTCGCGCACCGCCTGGCGGGTCAGCTTCTTCAGAGAAATCTGGCCATCGAGCGGAATCTCGGCATTGAAAAAATCCGGAGCGCGCGGCGCCAGATCCGACGAAATCACTTCTTCGTTCCCCAAAATCACGTAGCGCTTGACCAGGTTTTCGAGTTCCCGGATGTTTCCCGGCCAGTGATACTTCCGCAACTCCGACATCAATTCGTTGGAGAGCGCGCGGGCCCGGCAGTTGTATTTGCGATTGTGATACTCGAGAAAGTACGCCACCAAGTCGGGAATGTCGCTGGCCCGTTCGCGCAGCGGCGGCAGGTGCAGATTCACAACATTGATGCGGTAAAACAGATCGGAGCGGAAGGTGCCGTTCTCAATCTCCTGCTCCAGTTTGCGGTTGGTCGCGCAAACTACGCGAACTTCCACTTTCTTGTCTTCCTGCGCGCCGATGCGGCAGAACTGTCCGTCCTGCAGCAGCTGCAGCAACTTCGACTGCAGCGCCATATCGAGTTCGGAAATCTCATCGAGAAACAGCGTACCCCGGTGCGCCATCTCCACGCGCCCCGGTTTCATGCCATAGGCTCCGGTGAAGGCACCCTTTTCGTACCCGAACAACTCGCTTTCGAGCAGCGTGCCCGGAATCGCCGGACAATTCACTTTCACCCACGGCCCGGTGCGCCACGGCGACGCCGCATGAATCATGCGCGCAATGATGTCCTTGCCGGTTCCGCTCTCTCCCTGAATCAGCACCGGAACGTTGGCGCCAGCCAACTTGGTCAGCCGGTCACGAACCGCCCGCATGACCTCAGTACGCCCGAAAACAATGGCGTCTGGCGGCATTTCCCCTAAGGGCTGGACGAGCGTATTCACGCTGCTGCTTGTCATGGCTGGTTTCTACCAATTGGGGGGAGAAACTTTAACCTGCACCTGGAGAGCCAAAGGGACGGTCGCCTCCGGGGGACCACTCTCAATCTAGCTTATGTGGTTGAGGCGGATCAACTTACCAAAGAACCGACTGGTCACACCCCGGTAATCAGGGAATGGACGCAAGAGTAACATTTTACGGGGCAGGATGAGCAAACATTTTCACACGGCTGCCGCGATTTTCCGCCTGCGTCCGCCATTGGGACTGTTCGAAATCAACAACGGACGCGCGAACTTCAGGCCCAACAGATAATAGCCGTCGGCCGACGTTGTACGCAGGGCCTTGGCACGCAGGGTTCGCGAAGCCCTAGGCAACGATGCCAGAGAAGCAACCGGCGCGCTGGGAATCTCCAGGCGGATCTGCGCGACGGGCGGCAGTGCCCGGCGAATCGCCACCAACATTCCACCCGCGCTTACATTGAGAGCGGTTGCAAACTCAAGAAATTCCTTCCCTTTTCCGTCCCGGGTGCGCACGAAAACGGGAATTGCGAGCGGCAATCGAGCCCACTTCCTTCGCTCCGTTCCCATTCTCGCGCCGTTCATGCAGACCTCTCCACAGCTCCGAACCCAGCGTCGGGAGCACCTCACGGGCCAAATCTCAGGCATATCTCCGATGAAACCGGACGAGAATAGCCCTTTCTCATCCAGTGCGACCGCAAAACCCTTAAAGAACCGGAAGATTTCGGCATGTTCATTCGCCTTCTATTCGATGTGTAAGGTTCACGTCGTACTCGCCTGCCTGCAGCAAAAGTGCAAGGTTTTGCTACACTTGGGTAATTCCAGTGCATTTTCCGTTGACAATGAATTAGACCCTGTCATACGATTTTCCTACCGGCACTCGCGACGTAAAACTTGAGTGCGAGTTGTTCCTCTCCCCGTGAAACCCTGTGGTTTTCCCTCATGGCCACTGCTCAAAAGAATACGTGTGTTTCCGACGAGAGAGGAACCTCTGAACCTATGCCTGTTGCCGCTGCCCGGCCCGATGGCGACGTGCCCAGCCCGGAAAACTTGCTGCAGGAGTACAAAGAGCTACGGGATCGGTTTCAGTGCACCACGAACGCCTTGGCCTCCGCTGCGCACGACCTGAAGACGCCACTGTCGATCTTGAATGGCTACGTCGAGCTGCTTCACAGCGAGAAGCTCGGCCCGCTAAGCGACCGCCAGCGCGACGTTCTGCATGACATGAAGGCCAGCGGGAAACGCCTGCAACAATTCATCCAGGACTTCCTCACCTACAGCGCGCTGGAAACCGGCGGCCTGCGCATGCAGTTCGAACCCGGCAACATCAACGACTACCTGTCCGATATGTGCCGCCTCTGGTCGAATCGCTTTCAGGAAAAAGGATTGGCGCTTTATTTTCTCGCGAACGATAAGCTGCCGATATTTCCTGTCGATTCTCCCAAGCTGGAACGGATCGTCTCGAATCTTCTGGAAAATTCGTACAAGTTTACGCCCCAGGGAGGAACGGTGTGGCTGCATGCGGAGCCGCACATGTGGGAACGCCGCGCCGCGGCGCAGCCTTCCGAGGCGGAGCGCCGACGCCAGAACGTAACTCATCCCAACTCCGTCAAAGTCAGCGTCTCCGATACCGGCCCCGGAATTCCCGCGGAATTCCATCTCGAAGTTTTTGACGACTTCTTCCGCCTTCCCGGCACCGAAAATGAGGAAGGCATGGGGTTAGGTCTCGCCATCGCCCGCCGCCTGGTGCAAGGCATGGGGGGCAAGATCTGGGTCGAAAGCGATCCCGGCGCGGGCTGCAAGTTCTCTTTTCTCATTCCTTACAAACCGGGAGTTGCGACCGCCAGCAAGGGGAAGAACCGATGAAGCCAACCGCCAAAATCCTGCTGGTCGACGACGAACCGGGAATGCTCCGGTACATTAAGACGCTGCTGGAAGTGGATGACTACAAGGTAGAAACCGCGACCACCGGCGAGGAAGCGTTGTCGCGCGTCGAAAAAGGACTACAGCCTGATCTGGTGCTGCTCGACGTACTTATGCCCGGCATCGATGGCTTGCAGACGCTTGAGCAACTCCGCCAGCTTCAACCCGGGGTGAAGGTTGTGATGTTGTCGTGCGTCAACGACACGCGCAAGGTGGTCCACGCCATGAAGCTTGGCGCGCAGGATTACCTCACCAAGCCTTTTCAAAAAGCAGAACTCGATGCGGTCATCGATCTCAGCCTCGGCCGGGGAAAACAGACTTATAGCGGGGATGTGGAGGAACTCTCAGACGATGTGTTCTTCATCGCAGCGAGCCCGGCGATGCGTAAGATCCGTTCGCAAGCTGCACTCGTCGCGAACGTCGACATTCCTGTGCTTTTGCTCGGTGAGAGCGGAACCGGGAAAGAAGTCCTGGGACGCCTGATCCACAAACTTTCGCCTCGCGCCCACAGGACGTTCCTGAAAGTCAATTGCGCAGCCGTGCCCGCCGACCTGCTGGAGAGCGAATTGTTCGGCTACGAGCAGGGCGCCTTCACCGGCGCGACGCATGCCAAGCCCGGAAAATTCGAACTCTGCAATCGGGGAACGATTCTGCTCGACGAGATCGGCGAGATGCCTCCACTGCTGCAGGCGAAACTTCTGCACGTCCTGCAGGACCAGCAGTTCTCCCGCCTGGGCAGCCGTTCGGTCATCAAGGTCGATGTGCGCATCCTCGCAGCCACGAACATTAACATTCCCGAAGCGCTGGCCAACAAGCGCCTGCGCGAAGATCTGTACTACCGCCTGAACGCGTTCACTATGCAGATTCCGCCGCTGCGCGACCGCAAGGAGGAGATTCCAATCCTGCTGAAACACGCGATGTCGCGCATGGCCGAGCGCTACGCCCGGGCTCCGCTGCCGCTCTCTCCGGCGTTGCTGCAAGCCTGCCAGAATCATTCCTGGCCCGGCAATCTTCGCGAGTTGAATAACTTTCTGAAACGTTACCTGATTCTCGGCGATGAGAACCTCGCCGTCGCCGAGCTGCTGCCCAGAAATGATGGCAACGGCGCAGGACCCGGTGATCCATCATTGCGCACGGCCGAACCGGGCGGGTTGAAGTCTCTGGCCCGCACCGCCAAGGATGAAGCTGAAGCCCAAGCCATCACGCAAGCTCTGGAGCAGACGAACTGGAATCGCAAACAGGCGGCCGTGATTCTCCAGATCAGCTACAAGGCTCTGTTGTATAAGATCCGGCAGTACGGAATTGCCGAAGCCAAAGGACACCACAAGCTGTCGGCAGGTGCCTAGCGGTCAGCTCATTTCAATAAGAACGCCCACGGTGCTCAAGCCCGTGGGCGTTCTTATTTCCTTTTGGTTGAGGACGAGTTTACGGCACCGCCAACGTGATGTTCTGGCTCTTGGTATCGCTGCCCGACGAAGCGTTGACGGTAATCGTGTAAATGCCGGCAGGGGTGCCGCTCACTGGCGCCTGCGTCGTCTTCCCTCCGCACGCTGGCTGCAACAAGAGCAGCCCAAACAGAGCGCAGAACATCAGGATTCCCAGAATTCGCCGCTTGCGCTTTCCCCCTCCGACACCCACACCCAGAAGGGTAAGGCCCGGAATCGCCAGCCAGATCGCATAGAAATGTTGTCTCAGCAAACTGGTGGTAGTCGTCGTCACCGGCCGCGCCGTTGTGGTGATGTTCAGGGTGGAGGACCCGGGGCCTGCCAACGTCACGGGATTGCTGGTGAAGGTGCACGTAGCTCCCGTAGGCAAACCGGTACATCCCAGCGAGATATTGGTGGAGTAGACCGGATGTGGCGTAAGTTGCACCTGATAGGTCGCGGTACTTCCGGCCTGCACCACGCTGTTATTGGGCGGGCTCACCTGGAGACTGAAATCCGACATATCCGCCGGCACCAGCGTATGAGCCAGCACATTGTTGCCCGGGCCCGTCGCCTGCACCGAACCGCCATTGAATGCCGCCTGGCTTCCGCTGCTGTTCGGAGTGGGAACCACCACGATCGTGACGGTCGCGGTTGACCCCGACTGCAGAACCGGCAGGCTGCAACTCACGCCGGTACTGGTCGACCCACCGCCGCAAGTTCCGGCGCTCGTACTGGCGGACGATAACGTAACCGGAACAATCGTAACCGCTGGGCTCAGATCGTCCGTCACGGTGATGTTGTTGGCTGGATCGGGGCCGTTATTGGTGATCGTGTAGGTGAAGGTCGCCTGATTCCCGGCGCTGATGAACGTCTGGTTCGTTCCCAGCGTCAACACTCCGTTAATCGACAGGCTCAAGGCGGAACTCAGTTGCGTCACGAAAGAATCGTAACCGCCGTTGTTGTTCGCCCCGGTCACTCCGTTGGACTGCACCGGCAACGGTTTTTGGACCTGAAGCGTAGGCGAATTCGTGTCTCCGGCCACGTAGGCGTTCTGGTTCACATCGAGCGTCACGCCCGTACCTTCGGTGAGCACCGTACTCGTATCCGCCGCACCTCCGCCGAAGTAGGTGGCCCACGAAGCCGTCTGCGACTGCCCGATCACGGCAACCGTGTTCAGCCGAGCGATGAAGGCATCCTGGCCGCCGGTGAGGGTGCTCTGAATCGAACTCGCCACCGGGAAATCCGTGGACTGCGTCCAGCCTGTCACCACCGCGCCGCTAGCGGAATCCACCGTGATCGCCAGTCCAGCTTCATTGGCCGTGCCGCCGAGAAAAGAGAAATAGTTCAAGGCTACGAAGACCGGAGCGCCGGTCGTAACTGTCGATGGATTGGTGAACCGCGCCACGAAGGCGTCGTTCGGAAGAGGAGTCACGGTTGGCGGCGTGCAGGCTACGCCACTCGCAGGGTTAACCGGCTGGTCCAGACATTTTTGATAGGGAGCGGACGTAATCAGGGTCGTGGTGCTGGTTCCAATGTCGGTCGAGTTGGTCGTTCCTGTCACGTACACATTGGCAGCTCCAACGTCGAGCGCGATGCCTGTGCCCGAGTCGGCCCCTGTGCCACCCAGGTAGGTTGACCAGACCAACTGCTGTCCCTGTGCCGCGGTGGGATTGAGATTGAGCTTGGCCACAAAGGCGTCCGGTTCCGTCGTATTCGTAGTTCCCGTACAGATTGGAGCTGTGACCGGATTGGGCGGGGGCGCCTGATCCAGACAGGGCTGGTACGCATTCAGGATCGGGAAGTCGCTGTTGCTGCATCCCGAGCATCCCGTGTACACAAAATTTGTCGTGCCTGTGAAGTACACATTGCCGTTGGTGTCTACAGCGATATTGCCACCGACGGCAACAGGGGCGGTCGTAGCGAAGGTGCCCCCACCAAAGTAGGTCGAATATGCGACAGTCTCAGTTCGGGTGGCATTCGTGTTCACTTTCGTCACAAAAAACTGAGGCAGACCCGGCGCGCGCGAAATGGCCTGGAACGGCACTCCCTGCGGAAGATTGCTCGCCGGAAATTGGTCGGTCGCGCTGGAGACGTCCGTCGAGGTCGTCGTGCCCGTGACATAAAGATAACCCGCACCATCGATCGTCATTCCGCTCGCGGTATCAGTTCCATTGCCCGAAAGGTAGGACGAATACAGCAGGACTGTAGCGTCCCCCTGCATCTTCGTCACAAATACGTGACTGCCCGTGCTCGACGGTGTCGTCTGATAGGCCGTAGTTGCTGTCGTCGGAAAGTTGGAGGATGAAGTTGTACCAGCGATGTACGGATTACCTGCTCCGTCGACGCTGATGCCAGCGGGCGTGTCCGTTCCGTTGCCGCCCAGGTAGGTTACAAAGTCGAGAACCGCAACCAGCGAGCCCAGCGGCGGCGTGATTTTGGCAACGTACACGTTCTGAGTCGCACCCGCAGCCAGCGTCGTTTGAAATACACCCACGGCTGGCAGGTTGGGGGATGTTGTGGACCCCGCAAGATAAATGTTGAAGGTCCCATCGACCGCAACTGAGGTCGCGCGTTCATCGCCGCTGCCGCCAAAATACGTCGAGAACGTGAGCACCGGGTCAATGATCAATTCGCGCGAATGATCGTAGGATCCGATCGCGAATCCTGCCCGGTTTGCACCCCGCAGCACAAAGCGGCCTGCTACTTCTTGCCGCTTCCCGGCAATCTCCTGATAAACACGAGGCGCGTCGAGCCGCACGCTGCTGCCTTCACTCCTGATGACCAGCCTGCCGTCTTTCAGATCCAGCTCTTTCGCACCATCGAACTCGAGTTCTGGCCGCGACGGATCCGCGCCCGGCGCAACCTGAAAGTCATATTCCAGCCGGCCTTGGTTTCCGTAGAACACCAGATTGATTCCCGGATAAACGTTTTCGTAGCGCACGCGCGCATACTGCGGAACGCTCGCGTGCCACTGGGCCGGATCGTTTCCGAGGAAGTAGCTGCTCTTGCCCGGCAGCATTTCGGCTCCGGTCACATTCGCGTTCGGATTGGCGCCGGCCAGCTTCATCTGCAGCGATTCCACGCGCGGGACCGAACTGTCGCGCTTCCCTAAATTCGTGGTCGACCGGCGCGTAGCCCGGCCCTGAGATACCATGCTCAGAATTGCGCCCTCAGAGCCCAGGAACAGGCTGTATCCCGACCCGTGAGTCACGAACTTCGCGCGGGGATCGATCGGATCCAGGTTGGCTTGCCCCTGGTTCGGTTCGAAAATCAGCGGTAGCCCCTCAAACAGTGAGCGCGCCCTCGACTGCGCGGCGGCTTTAGGCTCGCCCTGCAGAGACTGAGCCGTGGCCAGGAGGCTTGGGACAACGGTTGACGGCTGCTCGATCGCTATAAGGTGAGCCGCGGCGTTCGCGGCGGTATGGCGTGAGCGGGAACCCCACCCGAGAACTGCGCATCCTGCGGCCAGCAGCGCCAACCCGACAACCAGAATGCGAACTCGTACCACGGATGTTCCCAACCAACGGCGATCTACGTTCACTCGTTCCTCCGATGCAATGTAACCCCTATTCCTTCGATTCTTCATCGTTTCTTCATTCGATCGTCTAGTTCAGGCCGTTTTTCGCCCAACCCGTTCTTCGCACCGATCACTGGAGTGATTTGGGACGGCGCACAAGTCCATCCGCCCTCGCGTCGGCGAACGTACTTGGCGAGCCGACCGCGGCTTGCTGGTCACTGGAACTGGCGGAAAAAATTAAATAACTACTTAAACATCTGACGGATAGACAAGTCAAGCGAGCCTCTGCCGTGGGCCCGCTCCACGACTCGTCAGATGCGGTCGAGGATGAGGAAAGATGCCGCGCAGTGGCACAAAAGTGGCGTGAAAGGACTTGCAAGACCAAGCCTCGTCTATTCCGAGCGCCGACTGGGCGAAATCCACGACTTGGCCAAAGAATATGCCACTTTCGGCAACCGGTTGCATGGTTGCCCGCGCCCGCAACTCGACCGCGTTCTCAAGTCGCTCATTCTTCGCCGGAAACTCAGGACTCAGGAAAACAGCGATGGCAGCGGGATTGCTCTTCTACCTGCGGAGCCATGCGCACGTTTGCGTCCTCCCGCGGCTCCCGGACGGGCTTGTTACAGATTCCGGACAGATTAACCGAATCAGTTCCGACTGGCATTTTTGCTGTTGCAAACAACCAATGTTTCTATACATTGAAGGGCACGGAACGATTTTGGTTTAGAACCCAGATTCTGAGCACTTTGGGGCACCACCGTCCGCTGTCGGTTTTCGGAAGTACACGCTCTTGGAGAGCGTCTGGCCATGCAACCGAATTCACAGGAACGGCGGATGATGCGGCGCTTTGACATGCGCCTGCCCGCGGTCGTCCGTCTCGAAGGCGCCAGTGAACTGCAGACTGAAACTCAGAACGTGAGTGCCCGCGGCGTTTTCTTTTATCTCGACCGCGCGGTCGAAGCCGGCACCAAGCTCGAAGTCACGCTGACCTTCCCGCCCCATATTACGCTGACTGACGCCGTTCGCGTCCGCTTTACCGCACGCGTCATCCGCGTAGAAAATCCTCTTCCCTCCGCCCGCATCGGCACCGCCGCCATGATCGAAGACTACGAATTTCTACGTTCCAACGGCAGCCCGGACTTCTTGGCTGCCCTGCAAAAGGAATGGAAGGCCAGCAACTAAGAGTCGCGGCCAAATTCCTCTGGATCGGCAACCGAAAGACGTGTATCTATTTTGCTCGCTCCGCCAAAAGATCAGTTGTGGCCTCTCCGGCCGAAACAAACAGACTCGACAAATCGCCAGTTGCCCGCACGTCGGCCCGCTCGAACTCGCAACCACTCCGTTCCCTTCGGACCGGCAATAGGAATCGTCAGAGTCGCGTGCCCACTTGTGATATTGAATATTTTCATTTGCAGGCGCCGACGTAGACTACTTCCCTTTGCCCAGTTCCTTCAACTGCTGGCGCAGACGGCTGAACCTGCGAACCAGGCTTGCGAGATAAACACCGTGGATCAGCCACGTGGCAATATAAGCTGCGAAGAGGAATTTGATGGCGTTCATCGTGAGCTCCGGCTGAGCGGCAGGCTGGCCTTCGCTGCCACTCCGCTTCCGACCAGCGATTCCATTGCATGCGCTTCCTCGATTTCTCGGTGTAACAGCTCCAACCGGAAGCGCGACCAGCACACTAGAAATGCGAAGAACAGAAAAGCCATCCAACTGACCAGTAACACGTGCAGCATGCGTGGATCCATCGACCCGCCTCCGCCAATAACCGGCTGCGGATGCTGCGTGCGGAAAAACCAGATCGAAAAGTAGACCAGCGGAACATCCAGCGCGCCAAACACTGCTAGTGCCGCGGCCAGCATCTGCGTCTGCGCGCTATTGGAGAAGCGCCGCAACACGAGATAACTCACATAAATCAGCCACAACACCAGCGTCGAAGTCAGCCGAATGTCTCCCGGCGCCCACCAGATTCCCCACACCGGACGCGCCCAGATCGGCCCCGTGACCAGCACGATGGTGCAGAAAACCACGCCCACTTCGGCGGTCGTGACCGCCAGCACATCGAGAAGTCGTCCGGGGAAATATTTTCCGATCACAAAATAAAATATCGGAATTAGCAACACCGTCGTGGCCACCGCACTCGGACGCATGCCCGCCGGGATCAAGGCCTTTACGGGCGGCAGAAAACAGGCGACTACTCCCACCACGCCAATGGCAAGCACAATCCACTTCGCCGCCTTCTGCGACGAAGGCTTCTTGCTGGCGAGGTATTGGATCGAAGCGATGAAATTAATAAAGAACAGCAGGAACGCGGTCCACGCCGACGGAACGTGATAGTAGATGATCCGGTAGACGTCCCCTTGCTGCGCATCTGTCGGCGCAACCACTAGCGCTTCGTAGAGCGCATACGCCAGCAACACCGCGGTGATCACCGAAAGGATGGGGAAGAGTTTTTTCATTCGGCGTGCAGAATCTTTTCGAAAAGAGCCAGACAAGCAGTAGTAAACACCACATCGTAGGTGAGAAGCAACACGATGTAGAAGTGCGCCGACTCCTCGCCGGTCAGAATCGAGGTAGTACCCGCAACCATGGCGATCACGGCCGGGATCGAAATTGGAAACAGCAGCAGCGGCAGCATGATCTCGCGGCTGCGCGTGCGCACCGACATCGCCGCGAAGAACGTACCGTTTACCACGAGAGCCCATGTTCCCAGGGCGCCGATCGGAATGAGTTGCCAAGCCGGACCCAGCACGCGCAAGTTGTAAAAAATAACGAACAGCGGCGCCATCAGCGCTTCCAGCACGCTCACGAAAAGAAAATTCCCCAGCGCCTTGGCTAGAAACAAAGCGTTCGCCGGAGCTGGAGAAACCCGGTAGGCATCCAGCACCTGATTGCGCAACTCGCGCGCCCAAGTCTGATTGAGCGCGACCACCGACGCAAACAGAAACGCGACCCAGATCAATCCCCCGGCGATGTGCCGCGATTCCTCCGCCAGAGGATCAAACGAAAAGCTGAAAATCACCACTACCAGCAAAGAAAAAAACAGCATGGCATTCAACGCATCTTTCGAGCGCCACTCCAGCCGGATATCTTTGACCAGCGTCGCCAGCATCACCGACCAGAGCGAGTTCATTGGACGTCCTCGGCAGAACCCGCTGAGCGGGCGAGACTGGCTGTGCGATCCACGATCTCTCCCCCCTGCATCCACACGAATTCGTCGGCTACGCCCTCCAGCAGGAGCGGCTGGTGCGTGATCACGAAAACCGTCTTCCCCGCATCGCGCATGCCCTTGAGGAGCCCGACCATCGCCCGCGCTGAATGTACGTCCACGTTCGAAAACGGTTCATCGAGCAACAACACTTTCGGATCGTGCAGGATCGCCCGCGCCAGCGACATCCGCTGGCGCATGCCCTGCGAATACTGCCCCACCGGCCGCGTCAACTCTGGATCAAGGCCCACGCTGCGAATCACGGCCGCGCAGGGTTGGTCCCCAACAATTCCGTAAAGGTGTGCGAAGTAGCGCAGGTTCTCCATCCCGCTCATCTCGTCGTAGAGCAGCGACGGATGCGCCATATATCCAATATCGCGGCAGGCCTCTTGCGGACTTCGCCCAAAGATCGAGATCTCTCCCCGCGTCGGCTGTGCCAGTCCGGCCAGCGCCCGCAACAGCGTCGTCTTCCCTGCTCCGTTCTCGCCGAGGATTGCGTGGAAGCGTCCCGCGTCAAACTCGGCGGTCACTCCGCGCAGAGCGGCGAAGCGGCCGAACTGCTTGATGACGTTGCTGACCGAGATGTTCGGCTTCGCGGCTTCAGTCACTTGTGCTTGGAAGAGGGCGCAGAATCTTAAATGCAGGTTGAGTTTACAGGAGAAAGATGGGGAAAGGCGTGATCGCTTGCGACAAAGACAGTCGAGCTACGCTCGACGAACAGCCGAGGGCGGCTGTCCCCACCTGATTGCCACCCTGTGTGGAGTCTCAACATGATCACTACACAGACCTGGTAGCTTCTAGTTCGAAACGCCGCTTCCAGTCGCGGGCTGTACCTGGGTCATGCTCTTTGTTGGCTCAGCGGATGGCGCGCCCGACGGCGTCCCCGGCTGCGGAGCATATTTCGAGGCGCACTTGGCCTGCAGCTGCCTCGCGTGAAACACGCCATCGCGGTCGAATCTTCCGTCGGCCAGCGCCTGAGAATCGTCCTTGAAGGTGTCAGGCGGCGCCTCGGTTCCGGTGTAGTCCACGTGAAGCGTCTGATCCTCTTCCATCAGCACAAACTGCACATGGGTTCCCACGCGCTTGATGGAGCCCGGCTGCACGTTTCCGGCAACGCGCAGGCGTTTCGAATATGCGCCGTCGCCCATTTTATGCAGCTCTTTGATCGTGACGTAGTAACTCTTGCTGTCCTGCACGCCGGTGTAGGCGAGGTAACCCAGCAACAGGAGAATCACCGCCGTCGCTCCACCGAATTTGAGATAAGTCTTCGCCTGATCTGACATGACGCCCCGCAGAAGGGATACACCCCACGTTCAGACTCTACGCGCTGGACGGGCGGGAAGCAAGATTACCGAAAGATCCGTCGCAACGGAGGCTGCTAACGGAAGCGAAACGCTCCATCATCGGTCGCGGCGATATCTCGCGGCGACACTTCGCTGCCTGGCGGGTTATTCTTTTCAAGCCTGAGCGCGCAGACCGGACCCAATCGGCGTCAATTCTTCGGCGGCGATGAGGAAAAGAATCTTCCCCGAAGGCATCGAGGGTTTACACTGCTTCCGACTAAATCGTTATAGTGCGGCGCAATTCGAGGCTTGCTGATGTCCGAGTCTGCCCGCTTCGATTGGAGGAGTGCCGGCCCATGTCCGCTTCGGTTTCGAAATTCCAGTTTTCCTGGCTGTCTCGCATCATCGTACTTTTCGTTCTGCTGGAGTCTGGTATCGCGTCGCTGTCTGCGCAGACTCATCCTGATGCCAAAGATCTGCTCCGGCAGATGACCCTCGAAGAAAAAGTTGCGCAACTCTCGCAACTCCCCGGCTTTCCCATTCCCGAGTTTAGGGAGCAAGTTGGTCAGCCCGAAGACATCGTCCGCAAATACGGCGCGGGATCGGTTCTCTGGGTCTCCGATCCGAAACAGATCAACCGCTGGCAGCATATTGCGGTCGACGAATCCCGCCTTCACATTCCGATTATCTTCGGACTCGATGTGATTCACGGCTACCACACGATCTTTCCCGCGCCGATTGCGATGGCTTCCTCGTGGGATCCCAAGATGGTTGAGGCCGTGCAGACTGTCGCCGCCCGCGAAGCCCGCGCCGCCGGAATCGAGTGGACCTTCACTCCCATGCTCGATATCGCCCGCGACGCCCGCTGGGGACGCATGGTGGAAGGAGCCGGCGAAGATCCGTACCTCGGGGCAGCCATGGCGCGGGCACAGGTTCTAGGCTTCCAGGGAACCCAACCCGGAGCTCTCGATCGCATCCTGGCCTGCGCTAAGCACTTCGCTGGATACGGTGCGGCAGATGGCGGCCGCGATTACGATTCCTCCTACATTCCCGAAGAAGAAATGTGGAATGTTTATCTTCCGCCGTTCAAGGCCGCGGCCGATTCTGGAGTCGCTACCTTCATGAGCGCCTACATGGACCTGAACGACGTGCCCGCCAGCGGCAATCGCTGGCTGCTGCACGATGTGCTGCGCGATACGTGGAACTACAAGGGTTTCGTGGTCAGCGACGCCAATGCCGTTCACAGCCTCATCACTCACGGCTACGCCCGCGACGGCCAGGACGCGGCGTTCAAAGCCTTTTCCGCGGGCCTGAACATGGACATGGCCAGCGGCACGTACTTGAAGGATCTGGCGGAAGAGGTCAAGCAAGGCCGCGTCTCAATGCAGCAGATTGATGATGCCGTGCTTCCGATTCTTGAAGCTAAGATCCGCCTCGGTTTGTTCGAGCATCCCTACGTCGACGAGTCTCGCATCGATCAGGTGCTGAACGCGCCCGAACATCTCGAACTGGCTCGCACGGCGGTACAGCGATCCGTGGTCCTGCTGCGCAACGAACAAAACCTGCTCCCGCTCGACAAGACAGGAAAGATCAAATCCATTGCCGTCATCGGCCCTCTGGCCGATGCGCAACAGGACTTGCTCGGCATGTGGGGCGCATTGGTCAAACCCGGTCCCACCGTCAGCATCCTGCAAGGAATCAAGGATAAAGTCGGCAACACCGTGCAGGTTGAATTCGCGCATGGGCCAAAAATCCGGCGCGATATCCCCTCCGTTTTCGAGAACATTCCCTTCGTCACCATCAAAGAGCAGCCGAAGCAGACTCCCGAAGAAGCGCACCAAGCCATGGAAGACGCGGTCGCGCTGACAAAACGCAGTGACCTCTCAGTTCTCGTCATGGGCGAGATCGCCCTGATGAGCGGAGAAGCCGCGTCCCGTTCCTCGCTCAAACTTTCCGGTGGCCAGGAAGAATTACTCGAAGCTGTCGTCGCCACGGGAAAGCCGGTTATCCTTGTCCTCATCAACGGACGTCCGCTCAACATCTCGTGGGCAGCGGAGCATGTTCCCGCGATCCTCGAAGCCTGGTATCCAGGCAATCAGGGTGGAAACGGCATTGCCGATGTCTTGTTCGGAGACGCCGATCCGGCTGGGCACTTGCCCGTCAGCTGGCCGCGCAGTTCTGGCGCTGCCCCCATCTACTACAACCATAATCTGACGCAAGCTCCCGAGGACGCGCCCCGCTTCACCTCCCGTTACTGGGATATTTCGAGCACTCCGCTCTATCCCTTCGGCTTCGGCCTGAGCTACACGACGTTCACCTTCGACAATCTGAAGCTGAGTCAAACCGAAGCAAAGGTTGGCGGCACCGTCGATGTTTCGGTCGACGTAACCAACACCGGCGCCAAATCGGGAGATGCCGTGGCGCAGCTCTACATTCACCAGCGAGCAGGAAGCGCCTCCCGGCCGGTGCGGCAGTTGAAGGGATTTCAGCGGGCGACTCTCGCGGCCGGTGCGAAACAGACAATCCACTTCAAGCTCGGCTCCGACGAATTGCAATTCTGGAGCCCGGCCAAGAAACAATGGGTGGTCGAACCGGAACAGTTCGATGTCTGGGTCGGAGAAAACTCCCAGACCAAATTGCACAGCGAATTTCGCCTAACCCCTTAAAGCGATGCGCTTCGTGCGCCGGTGCCCCATTTCTCGCGCGTTCTGTGTGCGGGAAGTGGGGCTTTTGCCGAAGAGCGAACCAGTTCTTGTGCGACGCGGCTTGGGTAGCACGGCGCTTCCAGCGTTCCAGACACCTAGGACAAATTTCCCCAACCGGCTCCGTTAGAATGAACATTAGGGAGCACCATATCCTCTTATGATTCATCCCTGGCACGACGTTACTCCCGGCGACAAGCTTCCCCAAGAATTCGACTGCGTCGTGGAAATTCCCTTCGGCTCCAGCGTGAAGTATGAACTCGACAAGTCCAGCGGCCTGATTCGCCTCGACCGCATTCTGTACTCGGCCGTCTACTATCCCGCGAACTACGGATTCATTCCGCAGACCCTCGCCGAAGACGATGACCCGCTCGACGTGCTGGTGTTGTGCCAGGAACCAGTCGTGCCGCTGACCATTATTCACGCCCGCGCCATCGGCCTGATGACTATGATCGACGCCGGCAAGCAGGACCACAAAATCATCGCCATCGCGACCGAGGATCCCGAGTTCAATTCCTATAAAGAGGCGTCGGAGATGCCGCCTCACCGTCTGCTCATGCTTCGCCGCTTTTTTCAGGATTACAAACAACTGGAAGGCAAGGCCGTCGAGGTCGATGAGATACGCCCGCCATCCGAAGCGTACCCCATCATCCTCGACGCGCTGCGCCGCTACAGCGAGCAACGCCGCAAAGGCTTCAAAACAACGAAAACATAGCATCGGCAACCTTCGCCTTCGCACCATGGAAGCCTGCATCACCCCGAAAGGCCTGCACCACCGTCAAAGAGCGGCCCTTGAAGGGCCGCGTTAATTCGCCCCCAAGACTGACAAGGGCTTCAACCCCGTGGTTCGCCGCTACATTCCCTTGAACACGAAGCTGATCTCCTTCGTCTCGTTCGCGCCGATCGTCACCGTCTGCGTCGACGTCCCGAACTTCTCGTGCCATGCCTTGATCGTGTAAGTCCCCGGCGGCAGATTGCTCAGATCAAACCCGCCATCCTTCCCCGTCACCGCGAAATACGGATGCTTGAACACCGCAATGTAACCCCGCATCCACGGATGCACATTGCACTTCACCGGAATCGCGATCTCTTCTCGCGCAAATGCCTCCTCCATCTTCGTTCCCGGCGGCTCCGCCTTATTCCACTCGCGATTATTCGCCGGCTGCGGATGAATGTTGTGCGCCGTCGGATCGTCGTTGACCACCTCGACCGGTTGATTCGCACGCACCGCCAGCACGTGTGGCTGGTACATGCATCCTTTCTGTTCCACCACCACCGGCTGGCTGGGCGCCGCAAACGTTCGGTCGCCCAGCCCGTCCGACACGAATACGATCACGTTCTGCAGATCGCCTTTCGCGTCGGTCATCACCTCCTGCGCCATCACCGGCGAAGAATGTTGCCGTGCACAGTCTGGATCGGCCGCCATGCTGATCGCTTTGGCCGGCGGAACTTTTCCTTCGAATCGCACATTCCCCTGGACCGTAGCTGCCGGGGAGGTTGGGAGAGGGCCGCCTGCCCTTACCGCATGCGGTGACAAAACGCCTGCCGCCACGGCCAAGGCAAGGATTACAACCACGTTCCGCGACTTCATCACATCACCTCAATTCAGAAATTTGTACGGTTGGCACTTGCCAGAAAGTCGTTGTAGCCGCGCCGATATCCGGACGCGAACGATGTCCGATCGCTTTCTCTCGACCAGCGCCCGATGTCGGGTACAAGTGGCCGTCCGCTCGCCGCGGCCAGCCTACCCACGTAAAGCCCGTCGCGAAACGCTCCGTCGCCAGCCATTCGCGCAATCGAATCTTCGCTTTGGCGCGCACTGCGGCCGCTATTGCCTAGCACTGCCGTTGTCCCCACCGATACCGCGATTGCCAGTGCAAGTACGAAAAGTTTTCCCATGTCGCCTCCTTTTAGCCGTGTCGTCGCGCAGAACTCCCTCGGCGTGACCGCTCACCATTGCGGTCGCTCGATCGATTCAGTTCACAGGGGATGTCGCGTCTGACGTGAGTGGAGATTAGGCGATGCCCGCGCAGGGATTGTCACCACGCCGTAATTCGTGCGTCATTTCAAGGTCATGTTCTGGTCAAGTTCATGTCGCGATGTAGTTGCAAGGACATGGAGTGTTTGTCTCTAGATTCGCTCGCTAAGCTCTTTCCAGTTTGAGAGGGCACGACTTCGAGCGCCCAGGTCGGCCCAAAATTAAGCGCCAGCCGACTTTTCACCTATTGCCAGGACTCCACCACGGGAGGAACGGTACTCGCAGAATGTTCTTGACTTAGTGTACTAACAGTGTAGTACACTGACACGCATGGGAAGAAATACCACTCCCGCGCCGCCCCGATTCTCGATCGATTTGCATAGCGGCGTCCCGGTCTACCGACAGTTGATCGACCAAGTACGCGGCGGCATTGCCTCTCGCAGCCTTACCGCGGGAGATCAGCTTCCCACCGTGCGCCAACTCGCCGTCGATCTCGCCATCAATCCCAATACGGTGATGCGCGCCTACCGCGAACTGGAGCTCGGCGGCCTGCTCGAAACTCATCAAGGCACCGGAACTTTCATTTCCAACAAGAAGCCGGAAAAGAATTCCGCCGAGCGAGAACGTCAGCTTGGCCAGATGGCCGGAGAGTTTGCGGCCCGCGCCGGCGCCGCCGGATTCACTCTCGAAGATCTGATCGATCGTCTGCGCGACTTGCTTCCGAAAAGGAGATAGACGTCATGGCCAAAATCCGAATGAACGAAGTCAGCGGCATTGCCCTTTTTTTGTTCGCCATCTGCATCGTGATTGGTGTTGCAGTTTCCCAGGCGGTTCACCACACGGCACCCGCCATGATCGGAGCACTGGTTGGCGTTTACTTTCTGTTTGCGATCAAGGTTGTCCGCCAGTGGGAGAAGGTCGCAGTCCTGCGCCTGGGCCGTTACATCGGCTTGCGCGGTCCCGGTTTGTGCCACATCATTCCGATCGTCGATACGCTCAGCGCCTATGTTGACCAGAGGGTCCGGGTCACCAGCGTGTCGGCGGAATCCACGCTCACGCGCGATACCGTTCCGGTGAACGTCGACGCGATCGTTTTCTGGATGGTCTGGAACGCCGAGAAGTCCATTCTGGAAGTCGAGAACTTCATCGAAGCCATCACGCTCAGCGCGCAGACGGCACTGCGCGAATCTATCGGTCGCCACGAACTCGCGCAAATGATCACCGAGCGCGAAACCCTGGGCCGCGAACTGCAACACATTCTCGACGAGAAGACGAATCCCTGGGGAATCACAGTTCAATCGGTCGAAATCCGCGATGTGAAAATTCCGTCAGGCTTGGAAGACGCCATGTCGCGCCAGGCGCAAGCCCAGCGCGAGCGCCAGGCCCGCATCATCCTGGGCCAGGCCGAAAGCGAAATCTCAAACAGCTTCGTACAGGCCTCAGCCTCGTATGCCGAGAATCCGGTCGCCCTCCACCTGCGCGCCATGAATATGTTGTATGAAGCCGTTAAAGAGAAGGGTGCGATGGTCATCGTCCCCTCGTCCGCAGTAGAAACCATGGGGCTTGGAGGAACGCTCGCCACGGCGTCATTAGGAGGAGCAAAACCGTGACACGAGATAGTAGCGCCGGCGTCCCGCCGGCTGTCGCGAGGCCGTCCCGGCCTCGCACACGGCCAGCACCACTCAAAACCGGAACGAGCGTCACAAGCCGCGGGCTTCCAGCCCTTGGCGGCAAATAAAGAAGGAGAAGATGTTATGAAATCGTTCACGATCAATACTCGATCTAGATCGAACCTATTCGCGCTGACCATCATCGCACTGAGTGTGACTTTACTGTTCACGCCTCGTACGGGCCACACGCAGCAAATGCAGAGAGGCGTCAGCGTGCAGATGGCGGTGACAACCAGCGCTGCGTCAGTTCCGGCAGCCGATAATGAGGACGCTTGGATCGTAGCGGTAACCGGCGACAACGATATTTACTTTGGAATTGATCCCGTGACGCCCCAGGATTTGTTGGACACGATGAAGACTCGCCCTCGCAACCGGTCGCAGGAACTCTATATCAAGGCTGACGGCCGCGCGTCCTTTGCCACGGTTGAGCAAGTTCTTGCGGCTGCTCGTAAGGATCTATTTAAGAGAGTGGTTCTGCTGACCGGACAGTCCTCCGGGGCCGAACCCGGAACCACCGTTCCGCCCAAAGGACTAACGGTGCAGCTTTTTTCTACGGCACCGGCTGCGGTCATGGTCGAAATCGCACCTAGTCACGGATCGCCGACGTTGAGAATCGACAGTCAGGAGGTTCCACTCAAGGCATTGCAACACAAGTTAGAAGAGCTTCTGCAAGACCGCAGGGAAGTGGTTGCACTCAAACCGGGGAATGTGCCGTTCGCGGATGTGGTCCACGTGGTCGATGTTTGCCACATGTCGGGTGGCGTGCCTGTCTTGCTAGGACCGGAACTCTGAGGAAACAGAGATGCCGGAGCGCACTGAAGATCGCTGGGTGCCCCATTTCTCGCGTCCTTTGCGAGAAGTGGGGCTTTTGATGTTGACCCTAATCGCGAACTGCCGCGCCTACCACACGTGGCAAGCGTTTTCCGCCACCATCGGCTGGCCCGCCTTGCAGCCCCACGCTTTCTGAAACTCCGGCATGTTCTGCACGACTCCGTCCACGCGATACTTCCCCGGCGAGTGCGGATTGGTGCTGACTTGCATCCGCAGATACTCGGGGCGCTGCTTCTCGCACCACACGCGCCCGAATCCCAGGAAGAACCGCTGCTCGGGCGTGTATCCGTCGATGCTCTGCCCCTCCTTGCCGGTCTTGTCATCGGCAATCATACGCTCAAGGGCAGCCAGCGCAATGCGCGCGCCGCCGTTGTCAGCCGTGTTCTCACCGAGAGTCAGCCTTCCATTCAGCTTCATGTTGTCGACCGCGACAAAGCCGGAATACTCGTCAGCCACGCAACTCACGCGCTTCTCGAACTCCTTGCCATCCTGCTCCGTCCACCAGTCGCGCAGATTCCCCTGCGGATCGAACTTGCGTCCCTGATCGTCGAAGCCATGTGTGAGCTCGTGACCAATCACCAGCCCAATGCCGCCGAAATTCACAGCGTCGTCCATGTTCTTATCGAAAAACGGAGGCTGCAGAATCCCCGCGGGAAACACGATCTCGTTATACGACCCGCTGTAGTAAGCATTCACTTCCGGCGGAGTCATGCCCCACTCCTTGCGGTCGAGCGGCTTGCCGATCTTCGCGATTTGCCGCTTCGACTCAAACTCGTCCGCCCGCTGCACGTTGCCCAACAGATCGTCCCGCTTGATTACGACGGAACTGTAATCGCGCCACTCGTCGGGATAGCCAATCTTGTTGCGGATCGCTATCAACTTTACTTTTGCCTGCTTCTTGGTTTCGTCGCTCATCCAGGAAAGACTCTGGATATCTTCATCCAGCGACTTTTCCAATGCGTCCACCATCTTCAGCATGCGTTGTTTGCCGTCAGGCCCGAAGGCCACCTCGACGTAGCGCTGGCCCAAAGCTTCGCCCAGAGATCCATCCACCAGATCGACGCAGCGTTTCCAGCGATCCTGAATTACCTTCTGCCCGGTCAACGCCTGCCGCATCTTGAAATTCGCGTCGACGAACGGCTGCGACAGCCACGGAGCAGCCGTCCGCAACGCGTGCCAAGTCACATAAGTCTTGAGCGAATCCAGCGGCAGCGTCGCGACCACTCCATTTACTTGCCGGAAGAAATCGGGATTGGTCACGTTCAGCGCCGTAAAGTTCGGCGCACCCACGGCCGCAAAATAGCGATTGAAATAGAACTCCGGCGCCATCGCGATGACTTCGTCGCGTGTCATTTTATGATCGCGGTTCTTCGGATCGCGCATCTTGGTGCGGTCCATCGCATCCGCCGCCAGCAAAGTTTCTACGACGAGCACGGTCTGCGCCGAACTGGCCGCCTGTTGCGGAGTCTGGCCCGCCAGCGTGAATAATGTCGTCGCATACTCCGCCAGATGCTTTCGCATTTCGACCTTGTCGGGATCGTCCTTGATGTAGTAATCGCGATCTGGCAGCGACAACCCGCCCTGCCCGAGGTACGCAATCACCTGATCGGCGTTGTGCAAGTCGGAATTCGAATAGAAGTTAAACAACGCGTTAGCCCCCATCATGTGCAGGCGTCCAATTTCGTCGATCAGCGCGGCTTTGTCCTTCACGGCAGCAATGCGCTCCAACTCCGGTTTGAGCGGCGCAATGCCCTTCGTCTCTACTGCCTTCTCGTCCATGCAGGATCCATAGAGATCGCCAATTTTCTGATCGATGGCATTTCGCTCAGGGCCGCCCGCCGCGGCCTTCTCCAGGATTTTGCGTTCGATCACCAAATTGCTCTCGTTCAGTTCCGAAAAACTTTGCCATGATGGCCGGTCGGCTGGAATCTCCGAATTCTTGATCCAGTTCCCGCAGGCGTATTGATAAAAGTCCACGCAAGGATCGACGCTCTTATCGATGTTGTCGATACTGAACCCAGCACCGGGCTTGGCGGATCCCGCAGACTGCGAGAATCCGGCAGAAGTCACGACCAAAGCAAAAGGCAGCACGAAGCGCAAGCAACGCATGGGAGAACTCTCCTTCAAGAAGCTGTTTAAGGATGACGCTGGAGATTCTATGCCTCGCGATTCACCGTGATCAACCCGTGGGGGATGGACCGTCCGCGCGACCGGTCCGACCTCCTCAGTGCGCCTCCGTGTCCTCTGTGGTGAAAGCCTTCCGGTCTCGCTCTTCCAAACCCCAGACGCGGTTATAATCGGAGCTTACCGAATTTCCGATTCTGGGGTTCTCATGACTTCCAATGGCAATGGCAGCAACGGCTACACCGTCCCTCAACCCCGCGCAGAGTGGCTCGCCCGCCGCAAGAAGGAAAACAGCACCGGCAACTTCTCGCAGATGCACTACGCAAGGCACGGCTTGATCACCGAAGAAATGTCGTTCATCGCGCACAAAGAGAAGCTGGCGCCGGAACTGGTGCGCGACGAAGTCGCCCGCGGACGCATGATTATTCCCGCCAACATCAACCATCTAGAACTCGAGCCTATGGCAATCGGCGTGGCCAGCCTCTGCAAAATCAACGCCAACATCGGCAACTCCGCCGTCACGTCGGAAGTGAACGAAGAACTGAAGAAGCTGCACACCGCCGTCCACTACGGTGCCGACACCGTGATGGATCTCTCCACCGGCGGCAACATTCACGAGATCCGCGAAGCCATCCTTCGCCACTCGCCGGTTCCGATTGGCACCGTGCCGATTTACGAAGCCATCGCTCGCGTGAAGCGCGTCGAAGACCTCAACGCCGAAGTCATGTTGGAAGTGATCGAAGAGCAAGCCGCGCAAGGCGTGGACTATATGACCATTCACGCCGGCGTTCTGATCCAGTATTTGCCGCTGATTTCCAAGCGGATCACGGGCATCGTCAGCCGCGGCGGCGCCATTCTTGCGCAGTGGATGGCTTACAACCACAAACAGAATTTCTTGTATGACCGCTTCGACGACATCGTCAAAATTTTCAAGAAGTACGACGTCAGCTTCTCGCTCGGCGACGGACTCCGCCCCGGCTGCGTCGCCGACGCCAGTGACGAAGCCCAATTCGCCGAACTCAAGACTCTAGGCGAGCTCACCAAGAAAGCCTGGGAGCACGACGTGCAGGTCATGATCGAAGGCCCCGGCCACGTCTCCATGGACAAGATCAAGGAGCAGGTCGAAAAGGAAGTCGAACTCTGCTACGAGGCCCCGTTTTACACGCTCGGACCGCTCGTTACCGACATCGCCCCCGGCTACGACCACATCACGAGCGCCATCGGTGCGGCGATGATCGGATGGTACGGCGCCGCGATGCTTTGCTACGTCACGCCGAAGGAGCACCTGGGCCTGCCGAACGAAAAAGACGTGAAAGACGGCATCATCGCCTACAAGATTTCCGCCCACGCGGCCGACATTGCCCGCGGACGTCCCGGCGCCCGCGACCGCGACGACGCCCTCAGCTACGCCCGCTACAAATTCGACTGGGAAAAGCAGTTCGCTCTCTCGCTTGATCCCGAGACCGCCCGCGCCATGCACGACGAAACCCTGCCCGACGACTTCTACAAAGAAGCCGCCTTCTGCTCCATGTGCGGCCCCAAATTCTGCTCGATGAACTACTCCTCGAAAGTGGACGAGTACAACAAGCAAGTCCACGGCATCGAGAAGAAAGATTATTCGGAGTTGGTGGAGAGGCTGGTCACGCTGAAATAGCAGATTCCGCTCAAGAAAAAACCCACCCGTAAATGGGTGGGTTTCTTAACAATCTTTCTTCCCCGCTCGCCTCTACTTCATCGACATGCAGATCTCGGCTTCGTGGATGGCTGCGTTCAGGTGTTCCAGCGACTTCGCGCGGTGACCATCGAAGTCGTGTTCTGCGGTTTCCAATTGGTGCTTGGCGTTGCGCATCGCCTCCAGCGCTTCGTCAATGTGGGGATGGCGGTCTGGCGCCGGAGCAGCATTGGCTGGAGCCGGCGGAGCCACAACCACCGCGGGCGCGGGCGCTGCTGGCTTGGGTCCGGCTGCGGCCGCCGGGAAGGCGAGCGTCAAGAGAAGTGTTGCTGTCATCAGCAAAGTCAAGAATCCGATCTTCTTCACGTGTTCCTCCTCGTCCGACTTGCGGCGCGGACGCAACCGGTGTGACTTCGACTTGCCGCTGGTGCCCGCCCCGACGCCCCGCGACTTCCGCACAGTATAGCCGTACCTTATAGCGTTCACTCACTGTTCCTGACCAAGCAAAAGGTTACTGGGTAGATGCTCGACTCAAACCTCGCGGCGGCTTCGCCACCACAGAAGCGCCGCCACGCTTGCCACCACAATCGCCGCCACTGCGTCGAACCGCTTGATATCCCGCTCCAAGCGGTGCCAATGCTGGCCAAAAAGGTACCCTGCGCTGGAAATGACTGTCACCCACAGGCCAGCTCCCAGGAAATTGAATACCGTGAATTTTCGCCAGGACATCCGCAGCACTCCGGCCAGCGGACCTGCGATAATCCGCATCCCGAACACGAACCGCGCAAAAAAGATCGTCACCGCACCATACCGGGCAAACAGGTCTTCCCCTCGCGACAGGATCGCGTTCGAAATCCTGAAGGTAGCCTGGTACCGAGCCAGCAGCCGGCGTCCGCCGTAATAACCGAGCGCAAAACCCAGATTGTCGCCCAGCGTGGCCGCGATCGTCGCCACCACTATGATCCAGGGAAGTTGCAACTCGTGTTGGGAATAGGCCAGGAAACTAGCGAGCAACAATATCGTTTCCCCGGGCACCGGAATACCGGCGTTCTCGAGCAAGAGTGCCGCGCCCACGGCCCAATATCCATAGTGCACCACCGCATTCCGCAACAGGTCGAGAATGGAGTGGCTCATGGAAAGGTCGCAAACGCCAATTCAGCAATGTGTCATTTCTGAGCGCAATTTGTCATTCTGAGCGAAGCGAAGCACCCCATACGGGCACGGACGATTACCGGCTCGCGAAAGAGTTCCCACGAGGACGGCTCGGCGATCCGGTTGGAGCCTTCTCCAGGCCGCCGCTAACTCTGCAGAAACTCAATCAGCGCCGCATTGAACTCGGCGGGACATTCCTCGTACGGCAAATGCCCCACCCCAGGGAAGACTACCTTCCGCACATTCTTGAAGTGTCGTGCCAGCGGCTCCGCCGACGACACAAACACCGCCGGATCTTTGCTCCCCCACATCAGCAGCGTTGGGATTGGCGCCAGACTGGGCAGGAGCCGCTCCAGTTCAATCAGGTCGGCGGTCCAGGTCTTCACGATGCTCAAGGCGTGTTCAAACAATCCCGGGATCGCCAGCGGCGCTTTGTAGCCGTCCAGGCTTCCAGGAGGAATCTTGCTGCGGTCGGCATAAAGCCGTCCATGCCAGTAAGGAAAAAGAAATGGCATGCGTTCCACGCCCACGCGAAACAAGGACGCTCCCAGCGTGGTGCCGAAGAATGGCGCGAGCCACGTTCCATGCGGAGAGTACGGATTGACCGGACAAACCAAGATCAGCCGCCGCAAGCCACGCCGCGAGCTACCGGCTTTGACGCATTCCGCGGCCGCAGCCATCGCCACCGCACCCCCGCGCGAAGTCCCCAGCAAGTCGAACGACGAGAGGCCCAAGTTCTCCACAAACTTCAATACTCGCAGGGCTGTCGCCCGCATGGAGTGATCGACGCCGAGCGGCCGATCCGAAAATCCCGCCCCGAGCTGATCGGGCGCGTATACGGTCGCGAATGGCGCCAGAGCCAGCAGGGTGAATCGCCACGAAAAGGAGTATCCCAGCAGCCCGTGAAGCAGGATCAACGCCGGCCCGGAACCCGCGCGCAGGTAGCGCATCCTCATGCCGTCAAGATCCATCCAGCACTCTTCTACGCCGTCACCGACATACGAAGCAGTCCCTCCCGCAGTCTCCTGGATCTCATTCATTACAAATCTTTTCGTCCGGACAACCGTTTTGCCGCCGCCGCATTCTACTTACAGGAACGCCTCTGTCGCTTCACTTGGGGAGCTTCGGCTCCCCGTTTTTTGCGTTCGACTTCCGGCTTCCGCCTTCCGGCTCTCGGCGTGGGCGGTGTATTTTGACGCACAACCTCCCACAACTCCAAGCACTCAGCCAGCATCACACGAAGCCGGAAGCCGCTTACGCCGCCGCTTTCTTCTTCCCCAACAGCTTCTTCAAAACCCGGATCCCCTTGTCGACGTGCTTTTCCTCCATCAGGAACGGAGGCAGGAATCGCACCACCGTATCCTGCGTGCTGTTGAACAGCACTCCCTCGGCCAGCGCCGCATCCACAATGGGACGCGCCGGGATCTCCAATTGAATCCCCTGGATGAAGCCTCGCCCGCGCACTGCGATCGCAGCCGCGCGTTTTTGCACTAACCCCTGAAGCTGTTCTCGCAAGTACGCCCCAACTTTGTTCACGTTCTCCAGCAGCTTCTCTTCTTCCACAATCGCCAGGAACTCCAGCGCGATGCGGCACGCCAGAGGCCCTCCGCCGAACGTCGTCCCGTGCTGCCCGGGAGAAATCGCGGTTGCGAACTCCTCCTTCGCAATAAATGCACCCAGCGGCAGTCCCGCGGCAATCGGCTTGGCAATCGCCACCATGTCGGGAGTCACGCCGAAAGCCTGAAAGGCAAAGATCGTCCCCGTACGCCCGAGGCCGCACTGAATCTCGTCGAAAATCAGTGCGACTTTGTGACGATCAGCCAGCGCACGGCACTCCTGCAGGAATTCCACGGAGCACTCGTAGATTCCGCCCTCGCCGAAAATCGGTTCCAGCACAATCGCGCAGGTATTGTCATTCACTGCGGCGCGCAGGCCCTCCAGATCGTTCTGCTTCACAAACGTGACATCTTCCAGCAGCGGCTCGAATCCCTTGCGGTGCTTATCCTGCCCGGTCAGCGAAAGCGCGCCAAAAGTTCGTCCATGATAGGAACCTTCCAACGCCACCAGACGAGACTTCGCCTCGCCGCCCGCGCGATGCCCCGCCAGCCGAGCCAGCTTGATCGATCCCTCGATCGCCTCGGTCCCGGAGTTCGAGAAAAATGCACGGTTTAATCCCGACAGCGCGCACAACTTCTCCGCCAGCGGCCCCTGATACTCGTGGTAGTAAAGGTTCGATACGTGGATGAGTTTCGCCGCCTGTTCCCGAATCGCCTTCACAATCCGCGGATGCGCGTGCCCCAGCGCATTCACTCCCAACCCCGAGACAAAGTCCAGGTACTTCTTGTCTTCGATGTCGTAGAGAAACACGCCCTTCCCGCGAGTCAGCACGAGGGGGTAGCGGTTATAAGTCTGGAGCAAATATTTCCGTTCAATTTCGGCGATTTGTTCGAAGGTATTCATAGGAAGATCCAATTTTACCGGAAAGGGTAGTGGAAACGGCAGCTACATCCAGAGTTAGGTCCATGAGCGATAAGGTTTTTCGTCAACCAATTTCATTGACAGCCGCGTCAATTATAATCACAATGTATAATTAATCATGCTTGGCGAATTTGAATACCTTCTTCTCGCCGCAACTGCGCGATTGGGCGCGAAAGCCTATGGCGTTGCAATCCGGTTGGAGATTGAGAATCTCACACGGCGCAACTGCTCCATTGGGGCGCTCTACACGACTTTGGATCGTCTTGAAGAGAAGGGCCTAATCGAAACATGGATGGGCAGCGGCACACGGCAGCGGGGCGGACGATCCAAGCGCATGGTTCGCCTCACTGGCAAGGGGATCAAAGCAGCGAGTGAGTTTTTTGAGGCTGTGAAGCGCTCAAGCAGCGGTGTGCCATGGGAGACCAATCGAGCCGGAGGCCGTCCATGAAGGTAGGCGCGTGGTTGATCCGCAGAGTTATTCGCACGTCGGAGCCTGACCTCCAAGATGCGGTTGTCGGAGACGTGGCAGAACTCAAGATGGGCGACAGACGGGCAGTTCGCGAACTGCTGGGTTTCGTCTTAAGGCGACAGGCCATGCTGTGGAGGAGTTGGAAACCGTGGCTCGGTCTTGTTGGAATCGTCGGTCCGGTTGGAGTCATCCTTAGCCATATTTCCGTTGGAGTTGTTGGCGGTTTGTCCAGGCAGGTTCTCATCTACTGGCAGTACGGAGTGCCTTATAGCAGCGGGTTAACTGGGGCTCAAGAGTTCGTATCTCTAGTTTGCGGTTCGTTAGCAGTCATTTGTTTTTCTTGGGTGGGTGGCTTCGTGCTGGGGACCTTGTCGGGTGACACTCTTTATGTTAACCAGACGCTGTTCTGTTTAGTCTGGTTCTGTTTATGCGGCCCTCTTATGACGCTGATCATTTTGGGGCGGCTTCTCCTAAACGCTTTGCATCTTGTGACACTCAGGGGCTTGGTAGTCCATAACTTCGGTGTCTTCGACTTCATTTTCTTTGCGGCGTTCCCACTGATTCTGGAATCGCTTCTTTTCTTGATTCCTGCTCTTGCCGGAATGCGGCGGGGTCGATGCGGTCGCAAGCTTGGCATGCTACGCACGCTTCTGTTAGCCGTTTCGGTCTCCGCCTTGACCGCTCTGGTTACTTGGATGGGAGGGTGGCGCCAAGTTGCATTGGAGCGGTGGAGTGAGGGGACATGGAACGCGGGAGGTCCGTCTTGGCAAGAACGGCTCGTGCCGCTTCTCGTCGTAAGCTGGCCGGTTCTGTACCTGCTGGCAATGCTGCGCGCGCGACCCCGAGTCGGCAAAAGCAAGTCCCTCATCGCTTAACTGCTGCTATGAGGCCGTAGCACCCACCGACAACCTTGCTTCAGCCTCGGCCCGCTCAATTCGAGCTCGAAATCAAATCGCAGCCGAGACGGTGAGTTTCAGAGCCGCAGTTGCCCTGAACGAAATCGGCGACGCCTTCTACTCGTAGCGCAGCGCCGTCATCGGATCGACTTTGACTGCCCGGCGCGCGGGCCCGGAGCAGGCAATCGCTGCGACCAGGCTCAATAGAACGGTCACCGCCAGCAGCACCAGCGGATCGCGGGAGCTGCCCTCCGCCCATCGCGCCAGAATCTTGTTCAGCGCGAGCGTCAGCAGAACGCCCGCCACGATTCCGCTTCCCACGCTCGTGATCGTGGAGGCGAAGACAATCTGCAACACATGCACCCGCTGGGCGCCCAGCGCCATGCGAATGCCAAACTCGTTGGTTCGCTGCGCGACCGAATAGGAAACCACGCTATACAGCCCTACCGCGGCTAGAGCCAGCGCCAGCAACGCAAAGGCACCGAACAGCCACGCCACCAGTTGCTCCTGCTCATATTCTTGCTGTCCCGTAATCCAGTGATCGAGATCCTCGACATCCCCGTTAATCTGCTGATCGGCATCGATGGAGTTCACCTGCGATCCCACCGCATGCAGCAGAGACAGCGGCGGCACCTCTGAGCGAACCAGGATCTGCGTCCACATCCGCATCGACAGCGTGTACGGCACAAAGGCTTCGGGCAGGATCGGCTTTCTCAATCCGTCATCGCGCTTGTCGGCAATGACACCCACAATCTGCAGCCAGCCGTCGGAGCCCGACGCGGTGGTTACGTAAGGCGGCTCGTCCTTCATATCAGGCACTTTCAGAGAGTGCTCCAACGCGTCACCAATCGGGAAATAAAGCCGCGCCATGGTCTCATTGATCACGGCAACATGCGCGGCATTGTGGTTTTCCGCTTCATCCCAAATCCTTCCCTGCGCGAGAGGAATCTTTAAGAGCGGAAAATATCCTGGGCTTACGAAGTTGACGCGAATCTTCTGCCCTTCGCGCTGCGTTCTGCCTAAGATCTCCACCCCGGTCTGCCATCCGTTGGAGGGTGGAGTCGCATTGCTCGAAATCGCCGCCATAGTGACCCCGGGAACGGTCGCCGCCTTATTCCGCAGTTGCTCAAAATACGCCTTGCGCGCCTGCCATGTCGGATACGCGCCGTCATGCACCGGAATGCCCACCGACATCACATTGTGCGGGTCATATCCCAGGGGCGTGTGGATCAGGCGCAAAAATCCTTCCATCGCCGCGCCCGCTCCCGCCAGCATCACCAGGGTCAGTGAAACTTGCACGGCAGTCAGAATGTTGTGCGTAGTGCGGCCGCGCACTCCGCCCGCGATCTTGCGCGTGCTGGATTGCATCACCTGACTCACTTCGGGCCGCGAAAGCTGCAGCGCCGGCCATAAGCCAAACAGAATTCCTGTAAGTAAGGCGACACCCACACTGAAGGCCAGGACTGGCAAATTGATCTGAATCGACGCCTCGTGCGGGAAGGAATATTTGGGCAGCAGTTCAATAATGAGCGCGAGCGCCCGATATGCTAGCAGCACGCCGAGCGCCGCCCCGGTCAGGGAAAGCAACAACGCTTCGGTCAACAGTTGGCGGATGATGCGGCCCCGGCTGGCGCCAATCGCCGTTCGCACCGCAAATTCGTGTCGGCGTGACGTGCCTCGCGCCAGCAGCAGGATGGATACGTTTCCGCATCCGATCGCCAGCAGCAACGCCACTGCGCTGAACAGCAGGTACAAAGTTCCACCCAGGTCGTGAACAAACTGTTCATTCAGGCCCACCACATGGAGCCGGAAGTGATCAGACGGAAAATGTTTTGGCGTCTCTTTGGCGAACTGCGCAATCAAGGGCTGCAAGGCCGCATCTGCCCCCTCGTGGGTCACACCCGGTTTCAACCGAATGCCGACGTAGTAAGCCTTAACCGGATCCTCCGTAACTTTCTGCGGGAGGTACACATCGCCATCGCCCCACGTAAAGCGCCGACCAGCCACGCCTACGATCGTGTAATTCTTGTGTACCAGTTGCAGGTCCTGACCCAATACCGCCGGATCGCCGTTGAAATGACGCTGCCAGAATTTGTAGCTCAGCACTGCGACGGGCTGCGGCTCCTGCCCATCGATCGCGTCTGAGGGAATCAATCCCCGACCGAGCGCGGGCGGAACGCCCAGAAAGGAGAAGCCGTTCGAGCTCAAGTAGACGCCTTGCACGTCCTCCGGCAGATCTTTCCCGGTGACGGTGAGGCTCCAATCGTCCTCCATGAATGCATCTTCGACGACCGGCGACTTCCGAATCTGCTGCCACTGCCCTCCGGTCAGGCCAAACCCGCGCTGCTGTTGTGAATCGTCGAGCAACCGCATGTGGACCATTCGGTCCGAGGCCGCGTAGGGATAGGGATTCATCAGGATCGCGTAGACGACGCTGAAAACCGCGGTGGTCGCTCCGATGCCGAGGGCCAGCGAGAAAATGGCCGTCAACGCGAATCCCGGACTCTTGAACAGCTGGCGGAGGCTGAAGCGGAAGTCCTGAAACAGGGTTTGCATGGTCAGTCTACTCCCGAGGAGGTAGACGAAACGCTGGCACTTCCGTCACCAATCCCGACGAGCGTGAAACCATTCAATTTTCAGGTAGAAACAGTTTGTGCAGCAGGGTTCGTTCTGTCCAGTTTCATCGCAAAGTGTCCACCACCGGACAAACGAAGGCAAACAATAAGGCGCAGATGGGGAAGCTGAGGTCTGAGGTCTGAGGTCTGAGGTCTGAGGTCTGAGGTCTGAGGTCTGAGGTCTGAGGTCTGAGGTCTGGGAAGTCTGAAGTCCGGAAGCCGGAGAGCGGAAGCCGGAAGCCCAACTCAGTACAATGGCGGCTGCCCCTCTGGCCGCGTCTTCCACCGCCGGTGCACCCACAACCACTGATCGGGATATTTCCGCACATAATCCTCGAGCACCTTGGTAAAGGTCTGCGTATTTGCTGTGATATCGGCTTCAAGACTTCCTGTGCGAATGAGTTCGAGCGCGGGATCAAACCGCAGCCAGTATTTTCCTAGCTCCCGATCCCAAATTGTGAAACCCGGCACCACCGCCGCGTCCGTGCGCAAAGCGATCCGCGCGAGTCCGCTCGCCGTGCAGGCAGGAATGCCGAAGAAGTCGACGAAGATGCCCTGGGGCGGCGTCATATTCGTGTCCATCAGGATTCCAACCGTCTCGCCCGCCTTCATTGCCGCCAACAATCCGCGGACAAAATCATCCTTATCGACAGTTTTGTTCCCGTGCATGGTGCGATATTGCTGCAGCAACTGGTCGAGATACGGGTTGTCCATGGGCCGCATCACGACATTGAGCCAGTGGCCATGCAGCGAGTGGGCAAACGCCGAAAGCTCCCAACCACCAAAATGCCCGGTCAGAAAGAGCACTCCCTTGCCGCGCGCGTACGCTCGCTCGTAGTTCTCCAGGCCGTCATACACGACAACCTCATCAATATTCTCGGGAGTGTAGCGAGGAAACTGGCATAACTCGGCGAGTTGCCGGCCCAGCGAAGTGAAGACCCCGCGCAGAATCCGTTTCCGCTCGGCCACACTCTTTTCTGGAAACACCATTTCGAGATTGCGCATTCCGACCTGACGCAAGCGGAAGTGCAGCAGATAAACCAACTGACCGATGCCAATGGCGAACGCTCGCGAAAGTGAGCGAGGAAGAAGACCGAGGATCTTGATGAACGGCCAGGCCGCCGCGTATTCGAGTTTCCGCCGCATCAGGGGAAGCGTGACCGTATCACCCGGAAAATTTACTTGTCAAACCAGTGAATGAAAGGAAGTAGAAGTAAATGTGCGGACTGCTGCAACCGGCTGTCCGCTGAACGAAGCTCGACACATCCAAGATGTCCTACTTCGCCGCTTCCTGCGCCCACTTCGCAAGCGTACTCAAGAAAGGATATGCCGCTGACGGCGGCTCCACATCGCCGGTCAATGCTGCCTTGAACGTCATCATGTGTCCGTAAAATTCCCGCGTGCTGTTCTTGTCCTGCTGCAATACGGCGCCGTTCAGGCTCACGCCGGCGAACACGCCGCGGGCTCGCGAATAAGTCAACACTTGCGCGCGCATCTTCCAGTCGGTATTTCCCTCCGCGAGACGTCCCACCGGTCCCGCGGCGACCGAGGCGTCGGCTCCGAGTGCCACTTTGCTCGACAGTAGATGCTGCATCCCATCGTTGTTCATGATCAGCATCACCAGGTCCACTGCCTGCCCACCGATCTGCAACCCAAAGCTGCCTCCGGTGATCGTGAAAAACGCAGGCGTGCTCCAGCCCTTCGGAGTGCGACAGCTTGCCAGCCCGCGGCCATATTTTCCGCCGACAACGAACCCGCCTTTTAACATGGACGGAACCACGGCCACGCACTCTGACTTGCTCAAAATATCCTGGGGAATGCCCGAGTCCGGCGCCGACTGAATTTGGTTCAGCACATCGGCAGCCGCCTGCACGCGCTCTACGGCCTTCGATGGTTTCTCCTCATCCTGTCCCGCACAGGCTAAGGCGCACAGACACACAACCAGGGTCAGCAAAACAGGTCTCTTCATTGTTCCTCACGCATTCAAAGTTGACTGGGATCCAGTGATTGGATTGTAAACGAGGTGAAGAAAGTTGCACTCCTTCTCAAGGCCGACTCTTGACGGGAACAACAGACGTAACCGGGATTGCGCCTCATTTCTTTTTCATGCTATAGTCTGGCGCCAGAGTCACGCAGTACCGGCCCCGAAGTCGCCATCCCCCGTCTCGTCGAATCAAGCAAGGTTCACCGTCTTACCTTCAAGGAGAATTCTCGCCATGCCAAGTCCCTCTCTTTTACGAAACGCGAAACATTCACGCATACTGAGCTCTGCCCTCCTGTTAGTTGGCATCGCCGTGTGTTTGACCGCCAGTGCTTCCGCACAAGCCGAGACGACAATCTACGACTTCGGCACGACCGCTCCCAACGGTACCTATAGCGGCTTCGTATCCGACGCCGCCGGCAATCTCTATGGCGTCTCGCCCGGTGGCTCTGGTAGCCACGGGGCGGTCTACGAGTTGTCTCTCGTGAATGGCGCGTGGCAGGCAACCGTCCTCTACAACTTCACAGGCGGCACCGATGGCGCTACTCCTGAGGCTACTCCCATTTTTGACGCCGCCGGCGATCTTTACGGCACCGCGAGCGCTGGTGGCATCCTTAACTCCACGAATTGCGGTTCCGACGGCTGCGGTGTGGTCTATAAACTGTCGCCGACCTCCACGGGAGAATGGCAACAATCCGTGCTCTACTCTTTCACCGGCGGCAATGACGGCATGGTCCCGACTCTGGGAAACCTCATCATCGACAAAGCCGGCAATCTCTACGGATCGAACGTCGCCGGCGCCAATCTTACCAGCGAGTCCTGTGGCAACACCGGCGGCTGCGGAGTGATTTTTGAGTTGTCCCCAGTCGCCGAGGCACGATACAAGTTCAAGCTTCTGCATACCTTCAGCGGAGGCTGGGACGGCGTCGGCCCCGCATTCCTCTCCTTCGATTCCAAGGGCGCCCTTTACGGCTCGGCTGCCGGCGCATGGGGCGGATGGGAACTGCCCAATTCTCCAGGATTGATCTTCAAGCTCACCCCTACCACCAGCGGCCCGTGGAAAGATTCCGCCATCTACGCCTTCACGGGCAGCACCGACGGCGGACTTCCTTCCGCGTTGGTTTTCGACAAAGCCGGGAATATGTATGGCGCCGGCGCCGACGGCGGCATTCTCAACAACTGCTGGTCCGGCTATGGCCCTATGGGATGCGGCGTCGTCTTCAAGCTAACTCCGGAAGCCAACGGGAAGTGGAAGGAAACCGCGATCTATGCCTTCACTGGCGGCTCTGACGGCAGCCAACCGGACGCCGGTTTAGTAATCGATAAAGGAATCCTTTACGGCACGACTTGGGGCGGTGGCGCCTCGAAGCAAGGCGTGGTCTTTCAGCTTTCGCCGAATGCCGACGGCGGTTGGACCGAAAGCGTTACACACTCTTTCGCGGGAACCGACGGCTCCATCCCGCGCTCCACTCTCATCGTGGATCACGCGGGAAACCTTTTCGGAACAACCTACTACGGTGGCACCAGCGGTTATGGCGTGGCTTTCGAAATCACGCCGTAGCAGACGTGCGGACGGTCCGACATCCGCCACTCCAAGCCAAGGAGAAGTCCCGTGAAGAATCAAGCAAGCACCGCCGCCACGGCCATCAGCGTTCATCTTTTTCCCCTTGCGGTTGGGATCGTTGCTCTTACCGTCGCTGCATTCCCTTTGCCAGTCCGCGCGCAAACCGTGAACACAATCTTATTACTCCCGCCCCTGACGACGTATGCCAATCTCGCACCCGGCTCAGCCGGAAGCTTCCTCGGAGCCACAAACGACGGCAATATCGGCGACTGCGCTCTGGAGGGCTGTGGCACCGTCTTTGAACTCTCGCGCTCCTCCGGAGGCACGTGGTCGCAAACGATCCTCCACACTTTCACCGGATCGGACGGCGCGTGGCCGCTGTCCGGGCTCATCCGCGACAGCTCCGGCAACATCTACGGCACCACCTTCTACGGCGGCGCAACTTACGGTAACGGTTGTCTTGATAGCGGGTGCGGCGTTGTTTTCAAACTTTCGCGGATAGGGCAGAAGTGGTCAGAGACCGTCCTCTACAATTTCAGCGGTGGAAACGATGGGTCGGGCCCCACCGGGCTTGCCTTCAGCGCTTCCGGCGCGTTGGTGGGCATTGCGCGGTTCGGCGGCCGGACCGCGCAATGCAGTGCCGGCTGTGGCGTTGTGTTTCAGCTTTCCCGCGATTCCGATGGTACATGGCACGAAGGCACTCTGCTTCGTTTTGCTGGGGGTTCCAGCGGCCAAGCGCCAGCTGGGATTTTGCTCGATTCCTCCGGAAACATCTTTGGCACGGCTGGGGGCGGCAATAACAGTTGTTATGCGGGATATTGCGGACTAGTCTTCAAGCTCTCTCACTCGTCGGAAAGATGGCAGGAATCCGTGCTCTATCGTTTCCATGGCTCCGATGGAGCAGGCCCGAATCCTTCTGTGATCTTTGACTCCGCCGGAAATATTTACGGAAGCACCTTGGAGGGCGGTACCGGATGCAACACCCTGACCGGTTGCGGTACGGTCTTCCAGCTATCGCTCAAGAGCGGCGTGTGGAGCGAGTCGGTCATTCACGCCTTCACCGATCAGGCGGATGGCTACTCGCCTGTGGATGGCCTGGTCTTTGATGCCAAGGGCAACCTCTACGGTGGAACCCAGTTTGCCGATAATCTCGCAGGCTGCAATGAGTTCCAGATCGGCGCCTGCGGCCAGATTTTCAAACTGACTCCACAGTCCGGTTTCTGGAACCTCACGGCGGAATATCCCACCCCCGGATGGGTCACCCCGGTCGGCGACCTCCTGGTTGACGCATCGGGCACGCTCTACGGAAGCGCCGTGGACGAACTCTATTTCGCGGGCGGCGCCGTTTTCCAGATTACGCAGTAGGGGTATGGCGGACTTCATCTTCCGTGGAGCTATTGGGATTGGACAAAAAAAATGCGGGGCTGAAAGTAGTGACCCTAATCGCCACTCTCAACCCCGTCTCCCAGGTTCTGTGGTAGGTGAAGTGAGTATGCGTCGGGCCCGAATTTCCGACAAGATTACGAAGGTAAGTGGCCCGAGGTTACGCCCAAGGTTGTCATCCTGAGGCGGGTGCTTTTTGCCCGCCGAAGGACCCGGGCGAGTCGCGCGAAGCGTCGCGTTCTTTGCGACGCGACAAACGCGCGTTTGGCTCGCTTCCCTACTTCGTCGCCACCAGCGAATGCGTAATGGCATGCACCGACAATGCAATTCGGTTCTGCACGCCCACCTTGCGCATCAGTTTCGCGACGTGCGCCTTTACCGTGCGCTCTTCTATCCCTAACTGACCACCAATCTCTTTGTTGGAGCGGCCGGCCACCAGCATCTCGAGCACTTCTTTCTCGCGGTCGGTGAACGTCACCCTGCCCGCTGGAAAGATGCGCCCCGGCGCCGACGACACTCGCTCAATGAACATGGAAAGCACTTTGCGCGGAGCCCACACCGATCCCTGATTCACAATGCGAATCGCCTGTGCAAACTCCGCCGGTGTCGCCGCCTCGTCTACGTAGCCCTTGGCCCCGGAAGCGATCGCTTTCAGAATGGTTTCCTCGTCAATACCGGACCCGGTCACGATGATTCGCAAATCCGGCCGCGTGGCCTTCAGACTGGCCATCACGTCAAACAGGTTTTGTCCGGAACGGTTGCCGAGCAGGATGAGATCAATGCCTTGCAGCGTGCTGATCTCAGGCAGTGCCGCGGAGATGAGTTCAAACTCGGGCTCGGAGTCGAACAATGCGCGGAATCCAACAAAGCGCAATGGATCGCTTTCCACCACCGCGATTTTGATGACTGGTTTTCGAGCAACTGCTGCTTTCATAGTTTTCCCTATGGGTCTGAATTCTTGTATCCAGCATAGTGATAATTCATCGCGATGCAAAGAGAACGTGACCGAAGTGAAATTACGGGAGTAACATGGAAAATGAATAGAATCTCAGGAATTGGCGATCGAACTTCCAGCGAAGCAATCCCTTTCGCCGCGTGTTACCTGAGTTCCTTGTTTCCGGGAGAAACCCTTCGCATGACCTTTCCGATGACCGCTCGCAGAGCCATCCGCACTAAAACCCTATCGCTGTTTTCCGCCGTCATTTTCGTTTTCTCGCTGGCTATCGGCACTCTCTACGCGCAGGAAACCACGCCCGCCGCGCCGCAAACTCCGCCCTCTGCCTACGTGCCCAAGTTCCACGGCGATCCGGCCCACTCCGATTCGGAGGCAGCGGCGCTCGCCTACATGCGCGTTGTCATGCGCGCCCAAATGCTCTTTAACAAGCAATACGGCCACTACGCGATCTCGCTCACTCAACTCGTTCATACTGGAACCTTCACGCAGCGCATGGTCAACCCTGAACGTGGCGATTACACCGTAGGCTTCAAGTCAAAGAAGGACAACTTCGCGCTCACCATGACGCCGAAAAATCTCGACGCCGAGCACCGCTCTTTCTACGCTGAAAACGACGGCAAGATCCACGCCGACGAAACCAAGACCGCCGACAAGGATTCTCCCGTTGTAGAAACGCATCACTGGTGAGCGCGCAAAACCAGAATGAGCGGGAAGAATTGGGTGCCCATCCTTGTCGCGTTCTTTGCGACAGAGCCTGCCCAGAGCGAAGTTCGATGGGATGAGGATTTTGATTTTTGAGTTGATTTCTAAGTTGATTTCTGAATGATGAATCTTTATTTTTGACTGCTGTACGGATCTCTCCGCTACGGTTGTTCGTCGCTCTCCGCGATCACTTCGATCCGTAGACTCTTCCGATCCCCCTCACTCACCCGCAGCGCACTGCCCTGCCCGTCATAGGTCTTGAGAAACTCCGGATTGTAATAAGCCTCTCCATCGACACTCTCCCAGGCAAACACCGTGTAGTCTCCCGGCTCGACTCCGTGCAGCGTAAACCGCCCGCTCTGATCGCTGACAGTCTTGCGATAGCGCTCCATGCGTCCACGCAGCCGGGCGTCCGGCACAGCCACAATCACAGCATTCGGCACCGGCTGGTCTTTCCGATCGACAGCGATTCCGTCGACCACGCCTCCCTTCCCGCTGGCAACGAGATCGAGCATTACGGCGCCGCCATTCACGCTTAGGCCCGCGTCACCCAATTCGCGATTCCCTGAGGCCGACGATTTCAAAAACAAATCGGCGTTCGCGCCGCCTTCTTCCGCGAGTTGCACATAATAGTTTCCCGGCGGAACACTCTTCCACTCAAAGCTGCCATCCGCGCCTACATGAGCCAGGTGAGAAAATCCATCCCCCATACTGAACGCGCTCGAGGCCTCATCATCGCCGTCGACCGAACGCAACTGCAGAGAAATCTGACTGGCATCGACTCTTTCCCCATTTTTGCTCTCGAACCGCATCCGCCCGTGGACCCATCCTCCGGGCTGTGGCGACAGGCGCAAATCTTCCACGCTGCTCGAAACCACTTGCAGTGCCTGCCGCGCCATCATCGGAACCGGCGCGTTCTCCACCGTCGCCAGAATCGTGTACGCCCCCGGGGCCACGTCGCGAATCACAAAACTTCCATCCTGATGCATCTCCGCGCCATTCAGAACCAGGCTGAAATCGCGCGACTGCAGTATGATCGCCGCCGAGGACCGCGGTGGTAGATTCACCACCGACCCGCGAATACTCAAGCTCGGACTCGGCGTCAGCGAAAAGTCCGCCGGGATTTCGTCCCCCGCATGCAACTGCATAGGCGCAGCCTGACTGCGATCCGTGGTCCCCGGATAGTAGGTTGTCTGATAGGACATGCGAGAGGAAGTTGCAGCCGACTTGTCATTCGGACCGTGCGTCTCCGTTGACGCTCCGGCAGCTTCGATGAGACTCCGGAAATCGGGCGGCGGATTCGCCGAGACGTAATAATTCCCCGCTGGCAGCCCCGCAACGCGGTACTCGCCCAGATCGTTCGTGCGTTCCGCGCCCACTTGCTCTAATCGGCTGCGTCCCGAAACGTAGGTTTGCCGAAGCACCGCCACCTGCGCGTTCGGCAGAGGATCACCATCTTCATCCGTCACGCGCCCGCGGACCACCGCCGCGGCCTGCAAGCGAATTTGCAGATCTTTGAGTTCCTGCCCCGCCGTCAGCGTCAACACTCGCCCATCGGTCCGGGCCCGGTGCTTGTCGACTTCCAGCAAGCCAGTACGCTCGGCGAAGAGGCGGTAGCGCCCCGGCACAATTCCCTCAATGCGAAATCCACCATCCGGACCGCTGACCGCCGTGTAATCTCCACCTTCCGCCTGATTCTCTGTGATCAGTTCGATCAGCGCCTTCCTCACCGGCTCGCTGCCCGGATCCTTCGTGACGATGCCGTTAATCGCCGCCCGTCCCGCTGGCTTCCCTGCAGCACCACCCGCGACTTGGGCCAATACACCGCCCGCGAGCAGAACCACGAGCAGACACGCAGATCCCACATTCATCGAAACAGATTTCATTGATCTCGGCGCCATGGCTTCAGACTGGAAACGTCCGGGAGCGATTCCCAAGGCCGTGAGGGTCGGCCCACATTCCCTGACCATTCTACCCTTCGACCCTCAACGTCCCAAGAACTGTCTACGCCCCTCATTCCAGCGCGGGACATCCCGAACGGAGCCGCTTTTCAGGCGCAGTGAGGGATCTCGGGCGCCGCTCATACTGCCTCCACCACGAATTTTCCGAGCCTTGACAAAATCGCTGCCGGTCCATATATTTCGATTATTATCTAATTACATATTGGTCGAACTATGACCCAATCCTCTAACGAAGCCTTCAAAGCCATCGCCGACCCCACCCGCCGCGAGATCCTACGCCTCCTGCGCCGTGGCGAGATGACAGCCGGCGATCTCGCCGAGCGCTTCGACATGACCAAACCCACCATGTCGCACCATTTCTCCGTCTTGAAAGACGCGGATTTGCTCACCAGCCGCCGCGATGGCCAGCAGATCTGGTACTCCCTGAATACCACCGTAGTGCAGGACTTGATGGCGTGGGCCATGGACCTGATTCGCAGCAAAGACCATCCTCCGCAAGACGCGAAGTCGGACCCAAAGAAGCCGATGGAGGAAGACGCAAAATGACCAACCCAATGACGCTGAATCAGAAATACTATCGGGGCGCGATCGCGGTCATTCTGGCCACTCTTGCCGGAACGCTGGTTGCATACCAGCAACTGCCGAACATCGTCCCCATCCACTGGGACGTTCAAGGACATGTGAACGGCTGGGGCCCCAAGTGGTTGCTTTTCCTATTCGGCCCCGGATTGATGCTGTTCATTGTCGGGGTTTTTGCCGCCCTTCCCTGGCTGTCTCCGAAGAAATTCGAGGTTGATTCGTTCCGCGCCACGTATCTCTACATCATGGTCGTGAGCGTTGCCCTGTTGGCCTATGTTCAGCTTCTGATCCTGTTTTCGTCGCTGGGCGTCGTACTCGACGTAAGCCGTGCCGTCGAAGGCGGCGTTTGCCTGCTTATCGCGCTGCTGGGGAACGTCCTCGGCAAAGTGCGCCGAAATTTCTTCGTCGGAATTCGCACCCCATGGACCATCGCCGACGAGCAGGTGTGGAACGCCACGCACCGCTTCGCCGCCAAGACTTTTTTCGCCGGAGGCCTGCTGGGTCTGATCGCGGTCGTTCTGCGAGCGCCCTTCTGGCTGCCCATCACCGCAATTGTCATTGCTGCGCTGGGTCCCGTCATCTATTCCCTCATGTTCTACAAACAGGTGGAACGACGGGGAGCGCTGTGAAAGCGCATCTCCTCGCAATTCCGAAAGGCATTCCATGCTTAAGAAGATGTTCGCACTCTTCATAATGGCAGCAGCAACGTCAGTTTTGGCAAACGCTCAGGACATCACCGGCGACTGGCAAGGCACGCTCAGCGCGGGCGGAGCCGAACTTCGCCTCGTGCTGCACATCACGAAAGCGCCTGGCAACACGCTGAAAGCCACGCTCGACAGCATCGATCAGCCCGGAGCCAACGGCATCCCTGTCAATTCCATCACGCTCAACGATCCCAAGCTGAGCCTTGACGTCACCGTGGTGCACGGCACCTACGAAGGCAAAGTCGCCGTCGATGGAAACACGATCACCGGCACCTGGACGCAAGCCGCGCCGTTGCCCCTCGAGTTCAAGCGCGCTGCCGCTCCCGTCAAAACCGAAGACAAACCGGCCAAACCCTCCGACATCGACGGCACATGGATGGGCACCATCGACACCGGCGTCCTCAAACTCCGTGTCGTCTTCCACATCCTCACCGCTGGCAACGGCCTCAGCGCCACCATGGACAGTCTCGACCAGGGCATGAAAGGCCTGCCCACCACGTCAGTGACGCGCGATGGCTCGTCGTTGAAGATCGAAGCGAAGAGCATCGCCGGAGTTTTCGAAGGCAAGATCGCCGCCGATCTCTCCTCGATCGACGGCAAGTGGTCCCAGGGCGGCGGTACCATGCCCCTCGTCCTGAAGCCGGTGAAGGATCTGGCGGAACTCGAACTCAAACGCCCACAGAATCCAGTCAAGCCTTACCCATATCGCGACGAAGACGTCACCTACGACAACAAAGCACAAAACGTCACGCTAGCCGCAACGCTCACGATTCCGCAAGGAAAAGGCCCCTTCCCCGCGGTCGTTCTCATCACCGGCTCCGGCCCGCAGGATCGCGACGAGAGCTTGCTCGGTCACAAGCCGTTCCTGGTTCTTTCGGACTACCTCACGCGCCACGGAATCGCGGTGCTCCGCGCCGACGATCGCGGCACCGCCAAATCCACCGGAAACTTTGCCACCGCGACCACCGCTGACTTCGCCACCGATACCGAGGCTGGCGTCGCCTATCTGAAAACGCGCCCCGAAATTAATCCTCAGAAGATCGGTCTGATCGGGCATAGCGAAGGTGGAGTCATCGCCCCGATGGTCGCCGCCCGCAACAAGGATGTCGCGTTCATTGTCATGATGGCCGGTACCGGCGTCCCCGGCGATCAAGTTCTCGTCGCACAAGGAGAAGCCATCGAAGTAGCCATGGGCAAGACACCCGAAGAAGCGGCCAAGAACGCGGTCAAAGAAAAAGAAATGCTCACTCTGGTCGAGACTGAAAAGGATCAAGCGGTGCTCGAAAAGGAACTGCGAGAAAAGTTGACCGGCGACGTCCCCGAGGCGCAGATCGGTATGCAAATCAAACAGGTCACCTCGCCGTGGTTCCGCTATTTCCTCACCTACGATCCCGCAATTGCGCTGCGCAAAGTCACGTGTCCCGTGCTGGCCATTGACGGATCGCTCGACAAACAAGTCCTTCCGAGTCAGAATCTGCCTGCGATTCGCAAAGCCTTGCAGGAAGCCGGCAACAAGAATTATGAGGTCGATGAACTCCCCAGTCTGAACCATCTCTTCCAGACCGCAAAAACCGGCTCCCCGACGGAATATTCGCAGATCGAAGAAACCATGTCCCCGATAGCTCTGGACAAAATGACGACTTGGATCCTGAAACAGTAGGAGAAGAAGCTCGTGTGGGTCGGACACTCCTGTCCGACTGCGTTTGACCCCTAGTAGGGGTGAGTTATAGGAACGGCCGCCTAGCCTGTCCTGAGCGTAGTCGAAGGGGCTATCCAGGCGCGCAGCGCAGGTTTGAGAGGTGCTATCTGCAGAGAAGAACACCTTCGAAAGACCTAGCTGTCCTTCCGGTAAAGCAAATCGCGCATCGCTTTCCGACGAGCCTCGTTCGCTTCCGCTAGCGCCTTGCGCTCATCCGCGTCCATGCCCTTCTTCGTCGCAGGCTCATCAGACTCCGGCTCGCTGCACGACGGACACCGGTTCGCAAACCCCGGCTTTCCCGGCTTTAACTCGAACTCCTCGCCGCAAACCGCACAGATTTTGATCGGGAATGCCATACGAAACTTTATGATAACAATCTCATTTCGTCATTTCTCGCGGGCTGCGGCAGCAATCACCGCGCCTGTCGGACCATCTCGACCAACGCAGTCCGGGTCTCGGCAGAATTCCTCACCTCACGTGGAAACGCAATGCGAGCCCCGCGCATGCCGTCAGTAGTTTTCACGCGGACGTGAAACCCTAGGCGATCTACGGCGGTCATGGTCGCTTCCTGTGCTTCGATCCCGGCAAACTTCGCCGCCAGCAGAACCAGCGCGTCCCTGTGATCTGCATTCATGTGCTCAAGAATGCCGGCGGTCGCATCCGCCAATGGATCCGGCTCGCTGCTGACATACTCCGACGCGGAAACCCAGCCCATGACTCCGAAACCGCCAACGTAGTAAACATCCACTACTTCCATCCGGTAAAAAGCGAAATCCTCAAAGTCCACCCAATACTTGCTGTTCGCATGGCGTGCCAAGTAAATCTGGCGAACCGCAGACAGGTCCGCCTCCAGCACTTCCCAAACGTTTCCCACGAGCGTAACTCTCGATGCTCCCAGAGGATCACCCTCTGCGTTGTCCTGCGTCACCAGCAGACTGGCGCGAGGGTCGCCCTTCAAGTTCTGCGTATGCATCGCCATCGTGCTGATCAGGAAGATCGGACGTCCGCCCTCGTCCAACGCATACGGCATCACCGATCCAAAGGGAAATCCGGGCCGCTTGCGCGAAAGCGTGGATAAACTTCCGACGCGTCCTAAATAGACCAGAGTCCGCGCCCGCTCCGCGAATGCAGGCTCCGCCACGGCCGGCTGCCCGCTACCCGTCCCAGTTCCCGCGTGTTTTCCGATGGAAGAAAAGGATGAGGGCGAGGATGACGACATTGATGTTCTCCGCTGTTCCTTAAAAGATGATCTGGGGCATGCGATAGCCGCTGGGGCGCCACAATCGCGCACGCCATGGTGGAAGAGCCGCCCTTCAGGGCCGCGTAAAGGCCGCCAGATATGACGGGCTTTAGCCCCTGCAGTCCTAATTCAAGAAATACTGCCGATACAACGTGTCTCTCTGCGCCGGACGAAAACCCGCATCCCGGATAATCCGCCGCAACTCTTCCTCGGTCGTGCAATTCGTCACGCCCGCGGCCCGCACCACGTTCTCCTCGAGCATGACCGATCCCACATCGTTCCCGCCGAAGCGCAGCCCCATCTGGCACACTTTCAGCCCCTGGGTTACCCAGCTCGACTGCACATTGAGGAAGTTCGAAAGATAAATCCGCGAGATGGCCAGCACTTTCAGGTAATCGACAGCGGTCGCCTCATCCCAGTGCCTCCCGCCCAATGCAGTGTTCTGCGGCTGAAAGCTCCACGGGATAAACGCGGTGAACCCGCCTGTCTCTTCCTGCAATTCATAAAGGCGCTGAAAGTGATTGACGAGATTCTCATATTTCTCGCCCACGCCAAACATCATGGTCGCGGTCGTTCGCATCCCGATCTGGTGAGCGGTCCGGTGTACGTTGAGCCAGTCGTCCGTCAGGCACTTCAGCCGCGCAATCTTGTATCGCACTTCGTCGTCCAGCACTTCCGCCCCGCCGCCGGGAATCGAATCGAGCCCCGCATCGCGCAGCCGCAAAATCGTCTCGCGGATCGACAGCGCGCTGTACTCCGCAATCGCAATAATCTCCGACGCCGAATAGCAATGCAGATGCACCTGCGGAAACCGCTCTTTGATCCCGCGCAGCATCTTCTCGTGCCAATCAATCTTCAAGTCCGGATGCAATCCGCCCTGCATCAACACGCCGGTGCCGCCAAGTTCGACCGTCTCGCGGATCTTCTCGTAGATCGTGTCGAAGTCGAGAATGTACCCCTCCTTCGCCGCCGGACCCTTCAGCGGCCGGTAGAACGCGCAGAAGGTGCAGTACTCGGTGCAGAAGTTGGTGTAGTTGATGTTGCGGTCGATGATGTAGGTCACGACGCCCTCGGGATGCAGCTTCCGCCGCACCGCGTCGGCCTCCATCCCAATGCCGATCAGGTCATCGGACTCGAACATCTCCAGCGCTTGTGCCTTCGTCAGGGACATAAGGGATCCACAGAATTCTTTCTCATTTTATCGGACCCATCGCCACAACGTCCAAGCGCGGTTCTAAACCCCGACGGAGAGCCGTGCCTTTCTCCGCGTTCTCTGCGGCCTTTCTCTGCGTTCTTCGCGGTCAAATACTTTCCCGACGGCAGCGTCGCCGGACGCTCACTGGCAACCGTCCCGGAAAGGCTGGACCCGATGTTGCAGATTTCTTCATCTTGCCAAGCCCATCCTTTCCTGACTACTATTTAGCCCCGGTTTATCCAGCCGGAATTGCGGTCCCCCAACCGTACGACCAATCTCCGCGCCGCTGCTTTTAGGAGACGATATGTGCCTTCGGATCTTCTATCTTCGCATCTTCCATCTAACGACCGCCCTCTTCATCCTGACTCTTGCGTTTAGCACCATCGCGAGCGCACAGACCGAAACCGAGAACACCATCTACACTTTCTCTGAGACCGCCACCTTCTGGCCTCAGGGCGCTCTCCTTGAAGATTCCGCGGGCAATTTCTACGGCACCGCGCGGGGCGGCGGCGCCTATGGAGTCGGCGCGGTAATCGAATTGTCCCCGCCGGCCGTCAAAGGCGGCGCCTGGACGGTCACCGTTCTGTACAGTTTCGTTCCCTATGGCAGCGGCGGATACGTCCCGGTCTCCGATCTCGTCCGCGATCAGGCTGGAGCTTTCTACGGAACCACCTATGCCGGCGGCGATGCTTCCTGCAACTGCGGCGTCGTCTACAAGCTGGTTCCCCCCACCGTCAAGGGCGGCACCTGGACCGAATCCCAACTCTATGCGTTCAAGGGCAACGCCGACGGTCGCCTTCCGGTAACCGCTACCCTCGCTCTAACCAAGTCAGGAACCCTGTACGGCGTGACGACACGCGGTGGGACCTGGGACAGCGGCGTCCTTTATCAGCTGACAACCAAGAACGGCATCAGTTATACAGAGAAAGTGCTCTACGCCTTCGGCGATCTAGCCGACGGCAGCTCGCCCAGCGGCGGCATCCTCATCGACTCTTCCGGAAATCTATACGGCGTCACATCCTACGGCGGCGCCTACGCTCAGGGCACGCTCTATAAATTCGCGCCGAGCACAACTGGCGGGCTCGGCACTGAGTCCATCGTCTATTCCTTCGGCGCCTCCACCACCACCGGAAGCTATCCAAACGGCAATCTCGTTTTCGACGTGGGCGGCGATATCTACGGCGTCACTAACGGCGGCGGCGACGCGACCGGCGATGGCGTCGTCTATATGCTCAGCCCGACGAAAACCAGCTGGACCGAAAGCGTCCTCTACTCTTTCAGCACGAGCTACGGAACCAATCCCGTCGGCGGACTCACCTGGAATCACAAAACGAACCAGCTCTACGGCACCACCAGCAGCCAGAACATGCACCCCGCCGGAGACGGAACCGTATTCAAGCTCTCTCCCCCGGCAGTGAAGGGCGGCACCTGGACCGAGGCCACACTCTACCAGTTCACCTACAGAGTGAACGGCGGATATCCGACCGGCGCTCCCACTTGGGACGCCACAGCCAATGCGCTCTACGGCACCGCTATCAATGGCGGCATTGAAGGTTGCGATCTGTTCTGCGGAACCATCTGGCAGATCGTGAATCCGTAGCAAGACTGACTTTGAAACGGGTGCCCCATCCTCATCCCGCCGCTTCTCGCGAGACGGGGGTGGGGCTTCTTGATTTCGACAGCGCGCAGCACCTCATCCGCGGGCCTGTCCTGTAACAATAGGTCGAAAAACAGAAGCGTGGGCTCCCACCCTGAGTCGCCAGATGCTTGGTCGCGGCTCGATGACTTTGAACCTGCGCGCAATCCCGATTCTAACCGCCCCGCAGAATTCAGTAGTTCTTGGCAAGGTATTGCCGCAGCCGATCAAGCCTGAAACCGGCGTCGCGAGTCTCCACTTGCAAGAGCAGTTGCGCCGCAGTCAGTTGGTTGCGAAAGTCAAGCGCAGCGGAAGTGTCTGGATCGCCGATCATCTGAAGATTTTTCTCAATCTGTTCGCTCTCTTCCTGCAGCGACTTCAGTTTGGCTTCTTGCGCCTTGACGCTGTCCACCAGTTGCTGCTGCAGGACTTCTACGTTGCGGACTACATCCCCTTCCTGCACTTTCTTCCACTGATCGTAGGCATCGACGGCGCGATCCAGATGCCGGTTGATCCAATGGCTGGCCAGGTTGTAGTTCACCGACACGGCGCCGTAGGGCTGGGCACCATAAGCCACTGGATTGACTTGCTGGTGGACTCCCACGGACAGCGCAACGTCCCAACTATTCTGCCGGTTCAATTTATCGAGCGCTCTCTGTTCGCTGGCTTCGCCGCCCTGCTTCTCGGCTACCAATTCTTTCAGCGGCTTTTCGTTCAATGGCGGGACATACAGTGCGCTGATCTTCGATTCCGTGCTGGCTCGATCCGCTTCCAGCTTGATCTTCGTCGACTGCAGATTGAAGAGCATGAGCCGCGTCGCGTTCTGCGCCTCCACCATCTTCGCGGTCTTTTCCATCAGGGCGTCCAGGGACTGCGAGGCCTGATCGACCAGCGTGAGCCGGTTGCGTAGCGCTTCTCTCTCCAGACTTGAAATCGCGTACTGCACGTCCTGCTGCGCCGCGGTCGTCGCTTTGTAGAGTTCGCAATTCTGGCGCGCGACAGCGATCGTGAGGCCGGCTTTCCGCAGGTCGGAGAGGCCGAGCGACGCGCCCCCCACCAACTGCATGGGCAATCCCGTCTCAGGCTGCGTGAAGCCGGCTGTTGCCGTAGGCGTGCGCAGCAGATCGCGTTGCGCCTTGGCTTGCTCCATCACATAGGAGCAGTAGGCGATCTGATCAGACGGATTTTGCGCGACTGCGGCACCGCTCAGGAACAGACTTGCGGCCATCACCAGCTTCCAGTGATTCGAAAACATTCGGGTCTCCTTCGAACAGCTGTGGACTAGAACAGAACGGGCTTGCGCCCGAGGAATACGGTCTTCGAGCGTGCCGATTCCGCGTGATCCAGGTTCATTTGAATCATGAATCCCCGTATCTGGGTCTTGAAGATGGGATGGATGGCTTGCTCTTCACCGGGGAATATTGCTTTCACCGTGCCCGCGTGCCGGCACAGAATCATATTGAGGTAACAATCGTAGATCGAGCTGCCTACGATCGCATGCGCCTGATTGTCGTAAGGAACGAAAGCGAAGTACAGCGTCTGTCCGCCTGTGGCATTCAAATAGTAAGGGCTTTGCTTCGCCGTCGTGATGGCTTCGCGCAACCGAACGATCTGCCGTGATTCTTCGTAGAGTTGCTTCTCCGCTACACTGATGGCGATATCCAACTGCGCGACCTCCGACTGCAACTCGGCCTGCTTTTCGAGCACATTCAGCGTGTTCGTCCCAGTCGTGGTTTTGTCGAGCACGCTGTCGGTCAGCAGAATCTCGGCGATCTTGCTGTCGGTGTAAGCGTCCTGCGCCTGATTCAGGGCGGAAAGCTGCGTGGCCGCGTCGCCTTTCGTGATCAGGCCCGCGGCGAGATCTTTCTGGATGTTCGCTTCCACTTCCCGTAACTGCGCCAGCACCTTTTGCGTCTTGGCATTGTCGGCGAGCTTTTGCCGGTCGAGTTGCGCAAGTGCCGGACCGGACGTCTGGTTGTGGGTTCGTTCCCGGGCAATCGCGTCGCGCAGTTGCGGCGCCAGGGCCAGCAGCGCACCGCGGTGTTCTTTCATCTCTGCCAAACCGGTTTCCAGTTTCTGTGAATCGACTTTCAGATCTTCGATCGTCTGCTGGCTGGTCACCAGTTTTTCGCGGAAGTCTAGGCTTTTTTCGTCGGTCGCCGAAAGAATCAGCGGCGCTGCCCATGAGGTGTTCACCGCGTAGAAACCCATAATCCACGCGTACGCGAGTATTCCGATCAGCACCAGGTAGAGCACCACAATGGCAAACACGCGGTACAGCGTGAGCACGATCTTGTAGTGCATCGCCTGCACAGTCGCGGTGGCCGGCGATTTCGTGCTCGCGGGTCGAGGGGCAGAGATCTTGGGTTCCGGGGCCAGAGTATCAACCGGTGGTGTTGCCAATCGGCACCTCTTCGGTTTCGACGGGTCCAGAATCAACGCGTCGAGGATCGATGGCTCGCGTGCCCCAATCCGCGGAATCCATCGTGCACAAAGCCAACGGTGTCAAGAATAAGCTGCTGACCATGGACCAGCCCACATACGCTGCGAAAGCCAGCGGATGCGCAACCGCCTCCCGCGCGCTGTATTTCTTGACGATCCAGGTCAATACCGCGCCAATGCCCAATGCCGTGATCAGCGGCAGGGGCCCAGTCCATGACAGCGGATCTTGCGTCAATGCCGTGATCACCACCAGGAATCCCACCAGCGCTCCCAACGGAACCAGCACGAGCGTCAGCACGGTATTGGGATGAAGCCGCCAGACATGTTGCGGCAGAGTCTTCAGCGTGTAGAAGAAGTCGCGGACGATGCTGCGCCGCCAGCGCAACTGCTGCTTGAACAGCACCGAGAGCGTGTTCGGCACAGTCGTCCAGCAGAGCGCGTCGTTGTTAATGTAGGTGCCATAACCGCGTAGCAGCGTCTGATGCGTCAGAAACCGGTCTTCCCCTTGACTGACGGGGACGCCGAACCAGTTGCGAGCGCGAATCGCCGGCTCGATTTCGAGCAGCAACTCACGGCGGGTCGCAAACAGGCATCCACTGATGCAGCAAACACTGCGCGTCCAGTTCTCGGGAATTTTGTAGAGCTGGAACGCGGAGTAATAAATGAGCGTCTGAATTGCGGTTATGACACTGTCGTTCGGATTGCGGACCCCGACTCGTCCTCCGACGGAACCCATCTTCGGCTCTGCGAAACAGGCAGTCAGCTCGCGGATCGCATCGGGATGGAAGATGCAATCCGAATCGATCGAGATGATGATCTCGGCGTCGGAATGCTGCAGCGCATTGCAGACCGAGCGCGCCTTACCGCTGTTGACCTCGTTCCGCCCGGTTCGTATACGGACGTTGGTGAAATCGCGCTGGGCTTTCTGCATCCATTCGTAGCTGTCGTCAACCGAGCAGTCGTCCTGCGCGATCACCTCAAACTTCTCGTTCGGATAGTTGCTCCTACTGATGCTCTCGATCGTTTCGTAGACTGTCTTGCCCTCGTTAAAGCAGGGCATGAGCACGCTCACCGTGGGCTCGTACGTGTAATCCTTCCTCGCCTTCGTGCTCGGGAACGAAAGCCTCATGATCATCCCCATCAAATACTTGACTACGGAGATCAGCAGGCACAGCACCAGGATCAGCCAGAAAAGGATCGGAGCCATTACTGCCACGCCTCCCAAAATGACGCCCTTCTGTCTAAGATACGGTATGCTCTGGCGGGTTGAGTGCCCATGCAGCGACCTGCTTCCGGCGGAAAGTTCACGCCCACCTTCCCCGAACTCGCACAATATAACATTGAGTCTCGGATTTTCGTTTGCTTTGGCTGCTTGGAAGCCCGGGTGCCGATCGTGCCGGTGATCTTCAGGTTCGGCTCTTTCAGAAATCGGCCGGCACCCCGAGCAGCGCGAAGACCATTCAGAATATCGTCTTCTGCGGGCGGGCAACCGTGGAACGAATGTTTTGACCTTACAAAAGTCACTCCCCACGGTCGATGGAAACGAGCCAGCCGGTCTGCGGGAGAGTGTGAGCCGAGTTGGGTGCGCCAAGCACAAACGAGGAAAGGCATCCCTCAACCCCGTTTAGAATCAATGAATTGAACATGTTCGACTTTTCCCTTGACGCACCCGTAGAGCAAAGCTATATTCGTTTTGAACACGTTCAACATTGAAAGGGAGGACAACAAGATGAACACCGCCAACAATATCATCGTCACCACCTATCTGGTCTACGTACTGATCAGCGTCTCCCTCACCATCTGGGTCGCTCGCACACTCCACAAGCGAGGCGCCATCTTCCTGGTCGACGCCTTCCACGGCAACGCGGAACTCGCCGACTCGGTCAACCATCTTCTGGTGGTCGGCTTCTACCTGATCAACATCGGATTCGTGTCCCTGGCGTTGAAGACTGCCGACGTCATCAACACCTCCCGCGCCGCCATCGAGTTGCTCAGCGACAAGATGGGCATGGTCCTCATGATCCTTGGCGGCATGCACTTTTTCAACCTCTACGTTTTCTCCCGCATCCGCCGCAGCGCGCGGATCGCCCGGGGCCCGCTGACGCCCACTCCTCCCGTCGCGCCCGACGCCATGCTGAAGGTTGCCATACCGCGGTGAACGGCGGGAGAGTTGCGCCGAGAGCAATCGCGGGCGGGGCGCCCGCGCCACACAACAGGAGGTGCGCATATGCAGAAGCTCTACGTGCTCTACGATCCGAAATGCGAACTCTGCCGCCGCCTGAAAGATTGGATCCTGGTACAGCGCTCATGGATCGGCATCGCCGTTCTCGAAGCCGGATCCGAGAAGGCCCGCCGCCTGTTTCCCGAGCTGGAGAAGATTGCTACCAGCGACGACCTGGCCGTCATCAGCGATGAAGGCGCGGTCTACCTCAACAACCATGCATGGATCATGGTGCTCTACGCGATGGTTGACTATCGCGACTGGGCGGCGCGTCTGACGCACCCACTATTGGCCCCGCTGGCCCGGCAAGCCTTCGCGGCGCTCTCCAGAAACCGCCACCGTCTTTCCAGCTGGCTGAGCAGTGACGATCCTGAAACAATTGCCGGTGAACTGCGCCAGGTCGAACTCGAGCCCTGCGCCGTGCCCGCCGGCAACGCGCCGGTTTCGACCGTTCGCGAGTATTTGCTATGACAACGACAACCACCCTGAAGCCCCGAACCACGGCGCGCGCGGAAGATACGCGCCGCAAAATCTACGAAGCCGCGATGGAATTGTTTCGCGAGAAGGGCTTCGAACCGACCACCATGCGCGACATCGCTGCCAAAGCCGGCGTGGCCCTCGGCGGCGCCTATTATTACTTCTCCTCCAAAGACGCCATCGTACTCGCCTTTTACGGAGAAATGCAGGCCAACAGCAACGAGCCCGTCCTCGAAGCGCTCGCGGGTCACAAGAAACTCAAGGACCGGATCCGCTGCATCCTCGAAAAGCGCCTCGCGTTGCTCGAACCGAATCGCAAATTCTGCGCCGCCCTCTTCCGTCACGCCCCCGACAGCGCCGACCCGCTCTCCCCGTTCAGCGACGACACACGCGCCATCCGCGAGGGCGCAATCGAGCACATGCGCATCGCCCTCGAAGGCAGCGACGCCAAAGTGCCCTCCGACCTGCAAGCGCGGCTGCCGTACCTGCTCTGGCTCTATCAGATGGCGCTGATCATGTTCTGGCTCTACGATCGCTCTCCCCACCAAGAGAAGACCCAACGCCTCACGGACAAGAGCCTGAGCCTGCTCGTGAACTTGCTGCGCATTTCCACCCTGCCGCTCATGAAACCCATGCGCAAAGCAGTCCTCGAGCTAATGGAGACATAGCAGTCAAGTGGAAGGGAGACCATGCAGGAACAGAGCGCCTCAAGCAAAACAGTAGCCATTACAGGAGCACTCAGTTACACCGGCAAGTATGCGACGCGGCTTCTCCTCGACCGGGGATATCGCGTGCGGACGCTGACCTTTCATCCCGAGCGCGAGAATCCATTCGGTGATAGGGTCCAAGTCTTCCCCTATCGCTTCGATGATCCCGACCGGTTGAGCGAAACCCTTCGTGGCGCGTCCGTCCTCATCAACACCTACTGGGTACGATTCCCGCGCGGGGAGTCCACCTTCGGAACTGCGGTTCAAAACACTCGCACCCTGATCGCCGCTGCCAAAAAAGCGGGAGTTCAGCGCATTGTGCACGTCAGCATTGCCAACCCGTCGGCCGAATCTCGTCTTGGCTATTACCGCGGCAAGGCGAAACTGGAACAGGCCGTGATCGACTCCGGACTTTCCTACACAATCCTGCGGCCGACTGTGATCTTCGGGCTGGAAGACATCCTTATCAACAACATCGCATGGTTCATTCGCCGCCTTCCTGTGTTCGGTATTCCAGGAGATGGCCAGTATCACGTGCGTCCGATCTACGTCGAGGATATGGCGCGCCTTGTCGCCGACGCGGCGGATCAAGTGGGAAACTCGGTGGTCGATGCGGTTGGGCCCGAGACTTTTACGTTCCAGGAATTGGTAAGACTTGTTGCTCAGCAGGTCGGGCGTTGCGTGCGCCTCGTTCACCTTCCGACGCCGTTAGCCTACCTCTCCACATTGGCGACCGGTTGGTTCGTCGGAGACGTCATTCTTACCTGGGAAGAGTATCGAGGGTTGATGAGCAACCTGCTTGCCCCAGAGGGGCCCTCCTCGGGATCGACCCGGTTAAGCCAGTGGCTAGCCGAGCATCGCGAGCGGGTCGGCGTGCGTTATGCCTCAGAGGTGGCGCGCCACTATGCGCATGATAATCCAAGAGCGGAGAAGGCGTTTGACACGGTATCCCGTGTTACCTAGACTGCCTGTGTAGAGCTTCGCGAGGTCCCACGCATGGGCTGGCTGCAGAACAAATTCGAAAAGAATTTCATGATCAGCACGGTTGATTACGTCTTCAACTGGGCGCGCAAGTCGGCCGTCTGGCCAATGACGTTTGGCCTGGCCTGTTGCGCGATCGAGATGATCGCGTCTTCGACTTCGCGTTTCGATATCGCGCGCTTTGGCTCGGAGGTCTTCCGTCCCAGCCCGCGCCAGAGCGACCTGATGATCGTCGCCGGCACGGTCACACTGAAAATGGCTCCGGTTGTGAAGCGCATCTACGATCAGATGCCCGACCCGAAGTGGGTCATCTCCATGGGTGCCTGCTCGTCGGTCGGCGGCCCGTTCAACACTTACGCCGTTTTGCAGGGTGTCGACAAAATCGTCCCGGTCGACGTCTACGTCACCGGATGCCCGCCGCGTCCCGAGAACCTTTTCTACGCTCTGCTCAAGTTGCAAGACAAGATCGACACCATGACACTGGCCCGGAAGCCTACGGAAGTCCGGCTCGATCCCAACATGGTCGAGAACTTCAAGCGCCAGGTAATGATCGCGCAAACGTTGCAACCGAAATAGCTGTCAGCCTTCAGCCGTCAGCTGTCAGCAAAATAGAACCATGTGGGGACAGCTCCCCTGAGCCTGCCCTGAGCGGAGTCGAAGGGGCTGTCCGCCGAACGAAGCTCGGCCGATCGAATTGAGCAAGTCCCGAACCCATGTCCAACCTGACGAAGCTCACCACCGAATCCGAACTCCCCGCCACCGATACCGCCAAAGAATTCCCCTGTGGCGCGAAGACCATCTGCGTCGCCAACGTGAACGGCGCCTACAGCGCCATGGATAACGTCTGCCTGCACCGCGGCGGCCCGCTTGGCGAGGGCATGATCGAAAACGGCAAGGTCGTCTGCCCCTGGCACGGCTGGGCCTGGGATCCAACCACGGGCGCGGCCACCCAAGATGCCAACGCGAGGATTGCCGTCTATCCTCTCAAGATTGAGAATGGCGACGTGCTGATCGAGATCTGACGGTCGCTAGCCCAGCACCTTGAGGAACTTCCCCGGCTGATTGTCGTAGCCCGGGAAAACGTTCGCCAGGTTCTTGTTCCCCATGTGCCGGGCGACGGCTTCTCCGATCACCTGCCGGAAGTCCGTGGTCAAAGCCAAGTCGCGGCCTTCGTACAGCTGCGACTGATCGAGACCAGGCCAACCGCCGTACACTTTGCCGCCCTTCACCGGGCCTCCGAGAACGAACATGACATTGGCATGGCCGTGATCAGTGCCGCGGTTGCCGTTTTCATGCGCGGTGCGCCCGAACTCCGACATAGTGACGACGACCGTGTCTTCCGCAAGGTCACCGAGATCCACCCAAAATGCCGCCAGCGATTGCGAAAAGTCTGTCAGCACGTTGGCCAGCTGGCCTTCGGTTGAGCCTTCGTTGACGTGGTGATCCCATCCGCTAATGTCCGCAAACGCAACCTGCACTCCCAGGTTCGCTTTGATCAGCTCCGCGAGTTGCCGCAGGCTGTCGCCGAAACGGCCCTTCGGATAATCTGCACCCGCAGCGGGCGTATATTTTCCCGGGTCCGCGGACTTCAGCATCTTTACCGCGTCGAACGTTTCCTCGCCGGTGCCATGCAGCACACTGTCGGACGAGTGATCGTACATCGCTTCAAACGCGCTGGCTGCGGGTGCGGCTTTGGGATTTTTCCCACCGACCGAAAAGTCGTTGATGTTGTTCATCGCTACAGCGGGCTCCGAGCCGCTTAGAATGCGAGGAACAGACGGCCCCAGCGCGATCGCGCGAAATGGTGAGTTCTGCGCCGTCACCGGCATGTTGTGGAGCGAGCGGTTGAGCCATCCGTCTTCGGTAATCTTCACGCCGGGCGTTCCGGTCTCCATAAAATCCTGGGCGTCGAAGTGAGAGCGCGTGGTGTCGGGCGATCCCGCGGCATGTACGATCGCCAGATGTCCCTGCTGCCAGAGCGGCTGAAACGCCGACATCGAAGGATGCAGCCCGAAGAAGCCGTTGAGATCGATCACGGACTTGCGCGGGATGTTAATGCTGGGCCGCATCGCATAATACTGCGGTTCAGCGTAGGGCACCACGATGTTCAGTCCGTCGGCCGCGCCACGCTGGAAAATGACGACCAGCCGCTTCGTGCGGCCGCCGGCCTCGACCGCGCCAAAAGCTGCGCGGGTCAGAAAGCTCGGCACCGCCGCCGTCCCTACGACGGCCAGCCCGCTGTTGCGAAGAAAGATGCGACGCGTGATGGACATGGTAACCCCTGCTTTCAGCGATCAGCTGTCGGCCTTCAGCTTCTAGCCTTTTCGAAACAGGCCGACCGCTGATAGCTGGGAGCTGACAGCTAGAATCTCATCTCTTCTGAAACTCGGGCGAACCCAGCAGCAGGCCGGCGATTGTGCTCGCGTCCGGAGGCCCTGCGGGCTTGCCCGGCGGACCCTTCTTATCTTGTGCTTTATCCGGTCCGCCCGGCATCGTGTTTTTCGCCGGCGCTTCAATCTGCGCGAGGATCGAGTCGTGCGTCTGCTTCGACACGTCGCCCGCGAGCAGCTTTTCCTCGAGAGCGGCGAGCGCGACAGTTGCATCGGCGGGCGGAGGCGGACCTCCAGCCAACTGCACGGCATCGACCGTCACGCCGCGAACCTTGCCGCCGGTCAATCCCAGCGCGAAGTTCATGCGGCCCAACAGCGCCGACGAGCTTACCCACACATCCGCCTTCATCGAATATCCGGTGGGCGGCTGCGCGGAATAGAGCGGCATGCCCAAGTTGCCGATCTGGCGGGCGAGCGGGAACGCATCGTCCACGTCGGCCCCAGTCGCGCGCACGGCGGAAGCTACAAACTCGAGCGGCGTTTTGACTTTCGCGCGGTAAGTATCAGCGGCCCAGAATTCAGGCGATTGGAACATCGTCGCCAGAACTTCGCGGATGTCACCCTTCTTTTTCTCAAACGTCTTCGCCATGCGGTCGACCAGGGCGGGCGGCGGATCGTCGGAGACAAAGCGTTCCGCAAGTTTCAACGAAATGAAGTGTGCCGTTTGCGGGCTGGTGGCCAGCATGTGCAAGACTTCCCTGCCTTCATCTTCGCCCTTGGGCTTGATCTTGTGTCCCAGAACGATTTTCGGGCCAGGTTCGTGCATGCGCGGATCGAACTTGAATCCCATTCCTTCGTATGGCTTTTCGATCGTCCAACCGGTGAAGACCTTGGCGACTTCGGTGACGTCGCGCTGCGAGTAGCCCCCATTCACGCTGAGCGTATGCAGTTCCAGCAGTTCGCGGCCGTAGTTTTCATTCAGGCCGCTGGCCTGCTTGCGTTTCGCGTTCGGATTCGGTTGCTGCGGAAAGCGCCGCGGACGGCCGTAGGGACCATAAGGCCCCGCGGGATGAGCCGGAATTCCAAGTGCCCGCATGGAGTTCGGTCCCACACTCATCCAGTTGTCGAGATAGAACAGCATTGCCGGGCTCTTCGCCGTGGCAACCAGCAGATCTTCGAATTTGCCCAACGCGTGCGGACGGATCACCTCCTGCTCGTAGTTGGTGATCAACACGCGTTCCGGACCCTTGCCAACGAACACGTTGAAGTGGTTGAACCAGAAATCGGTCATCACTTGTTCGAGCTGGCGGTCGCTGTAAATCGCCCGCAGCAGCTTGGCCTGAACCAATTCCGAGAGCACCACGGCTTGCGGGTTGTTCATGGCCATCAGCGTTTCTTTTTGCTTGGGGTCCATGCCCGCAAGAAAATCGTCGCCTTTGTTGCCCTTCAGCGAGTCGGCGAAGGCCACTTGCTCGTCAGTCGACATCGCCATCACTTTCTTGTAACGCTGGTCGGCGGGAAGATCGACGAGTCCCTGAACTTTCAAATCCGCGTAGAGACGATCTTCACGGCGCTGGGCTTCGGCTTCCTCCGCAGGAGACGGCTTCGTTTCTGCCGGGGGCGCCGGAGACATTTCGCTGGCGGGCGCAGCGCCAGTGGCGCTCATCCCACTCATGTTGGCGTCGGGCGGCATCGCATCCGGACTAGCCGCCGCGGCTGCTGCCAGTTCTTCAGCAGTCTTCGCGCCGTCGGCTGCGGCAGGACCAGACGAAGACGAAGCCGGCGCAGGAACAGGAGCTGACGCCTGTGCTCGGATCTCTTTTCGTTCCTGCTTCTCCTCGAGACGCGCGATCTGCACTTGGAACACCGCGCGCTTGGCCGGATCGGACGGCATGGGCCGCTTGCCGTTCATGACCTGCTTGATCATCTGCTGGTCGGGAAACTCTTCCACGATTTCCTTCGAACTCATGTGCAGGGTGCGTAGCGGCGCCAGGCGCGCTTCGACGGCGCTGTCTGGAATTTTCTCCGGATGAAGTTGCAGATCGATCCATTGATCGACGCCCATCGCCATCACCTGCTGAACCTCGCCGGGGCGCGGACCAAACGTCAGGCGGTTCAGCGCTTGCACGGCACGCTTCTGTTGATCTGCACCGGAATCGGCGGGCTTGTCCTTTTTCTTGGCTAGTAATTGCGGAACCGAGCTGACCGAGATTAAGAAAGTCAGGCTCAGACACAGCAGCGCGAGCTTACCAAAGCTGGATCGCAGAAAGCTGGATCGCAGAAAACCGGATCTCATGAAAGCTCCCAGACGGGCAGGTCTTTCAATTATGAACCCGAATGGGGGAAAAAGTTGCGGTTCGATGTGGTTCCTGCAAGGCTGGGAAGTAACTGTCGTACAAGGACTTCCAGTCGCGAAATGGCAAGCGAGAGGCTAGTGTCCGCTCTCTTTGGTCAGATACATTTTTCCGCGGGATACTTTGTGCTGCAAAGTGGCGGCTAGCTGGTCGATATCGGCCGCCGCGATATTCACCGTCATGGTACCGAGTAGCGGGGTGCGACTGCTGCCAACCGCGTCGCGGCGCACTTGAATGAGCAGTCCCTGCACAACGTTGGGATCAAATTTGTCGGGCGCCATTCGCACCAGATCGCTGAGCGCGCTGCCCACGGAAAGCGGTGCGCGATACGGGCGTGCGCTCGTCATGGCATCAAAGGAATCGGCGACGCCCACAATGCGCACGGCCATCGGCAAGTCGTCCAAACCGAGTTTGTCGGGATAGCCGGAACCGTCGCTGCGCTCGTGGTGCCAGCGCACAGTTTCGGGAATCTTGGGCCACGGGAACTGCACGCTGCTCACGATCTGATGGCCGACGGTGGTGTGATCGGCCATCTCGCGGATTTCTTCAGGATTGAGCGCGCCGGGCTTGCCGAACAGGCGGCGATCGACGGCAACTTTCCCGATGTCGTGAAGATATCCAGCACTGCGCAGGGCTGCCACTTCGCTGGATTCCAACCCCATGGCTTCGCCAATGGCAGACGCATAGCGGCCGACACGCAGCGAGTGACCGTGAATGTTGACGTGCTTCACATCAATGGCGGTGGCAAAGGCTTCGAGCGCGTTGTCGTAGAACCCGTGCAGCGACGCCATGAGCCGTAGATTTTCAGAAACGCGCTGCGCAATGGTTTGCGTCAGGGCATGGTTCTGAACGGCTAGCGCGATGTAGCTGCACAACAGCTCGAGCGCATCGAGTTCGCTGTCTTCATAGAGCGCCTCGCCTGGGCGGCGCCCCAGAGCGACCACACCGGCCAAGCGTCCGGCGGCCTTTAGTGGAGCAAGGCATTTGAACAGTTCGGGCGCAACGTTGCCGTTGGAACTCAGAAAGACCGAGTACATGGACGAATTCAGGACGATCGGCCCACGCGCCGCGCTCAACGCATGCACATGTTTGGGGAGGAGAGGAATGAAGGCGGGACTGGGCATCAGGGCAAATCCCTGTTCCGTCGTCGAGGTCAGCATGGCGGGCTTGTCATTGAAGAGAAAGAGCGCGCCTTCGCGCGCGCCTGCCGCTTCCATGATGGCGGACAGCATCAGACGCGAAGTTTCCGAGAACTCGCGCTCCGCCGTTAGCGCGGGGCCGAGCTCGGACAGCGCCTCAACCGTATGCAACAGCCGCCGTAAATTGTGGGTCTGTATCGCCACAGACTCCGTGGGAGCCAGATCGCAGAGCAAGATGAGGTTAACATGCGGGAAATAACCAGCGGGAAATAACGTGTTGGTTAGTTTGATGCGGTAGTGACGAAATGGAAAACAAGGTGACGAAGCTGATTCCGCTACCAGCAGGCCATTGCGAGCCGCGTTCGAATTACTATTACAGCGTAAAAACTTCACCACAGAGGACGCGGAGGGCACAGAGGATAAGAAAATGCTTCTGTGTCCTCCGTGTCCTCTGTGGTGAAGATTTGTGGTCGAGTTTCAGAAATGCTCGCGAAGTTCCGCGAAACGCCCGACAATGAGCAGTTTCTGCTTCGCGGGCGCGGGATTGACTTCCTCGTGCTCGAGAATCCAGGTGTCGCCGTGCGGAACGAAGACAGCGTTCAAGCCAGCAGCAAGGGCAGGATTGATATCGGATCTCGGGCTGTTCCCTACCATCCAGGTAGCGGCGGGCGCTAGCTCATATTTTTCCACGATGCGAGCGTATGCTGCCGTATCTTTCTCGGCAACGATTTCGACCGCAGCGAAATATTCTTTGAGGCCAGACCGCTCGACTTTTCCCGTCTGCTCAGCAATGGCGCCCTTGGTCATCAGGATCAAGCGATGGTGCTTGGACAAGTATTGGAGCGTTTCCGGTACCTCGGGCAGCATTTCCACCGCGTGGTCGGCGATGGTGTGGGCCAAGCTATGGATCTGGGCATACGACTCGGGCGTAACCGGGCCGACGCTCAGACGCTCAAAAGTATCGATCAACGCATGGACGAAACTGTGTAGGCCGTATCCGTGTTTCACGATGCAATCGCGTTCGACATCGTTGAGCACTTCCCGCACCTGCTCGGGGGAAAACTCGTGGTGATTGAGAAACGAAATAAAGCGCGCGATGGCCCGCTCAAAATAGATGTTGTTTTCCCAAAGCGTGTCGTCGGCGTCGATAAGCAGGGTTTGGGACAAGCTGCCAGCTCCTAGCTCTCAGCTTAACAATATGAGTAAGAGACGACGGGCGGCACGAAACCAGCGATGGGCACCGGCAGAAACCAGCTAGAAGCTAGGAGCTAGCTGCTAGCAGCTTCCTTCCTACACCCAATCCACTTTCGCTTCCGGACCGATGATTCCGGCTTTGTGTCCCATATCGAGCAGACGGCGGACGGCTTCGCGACCGTCGGGGCCATAGTCGAGAGTGCGCTCGTTTACATACATGCCGATGAACTTGTCAGCGGATTGCGTGTCGAGGTCGCGCGCAAACTGCATCGCGTACGACAAAGCTTCCTCGCGATGATCCAGTCCATACTGAATGCTCTCCCGCAAAGCCGCGGAAACGGCGGGCATCAACTCCGGACCAAGGGCGCGGCGGATCGCGTTCCCTCCCAACGGCAGAGGCAGGCCGGTCACTTTTCCCCACCACTTGCCGAGATCGACAATGCGGTGCAGCCCCGACTTGTCGTAGGTCAGCTGTCCTTCGTGAATGATGAGTCCGGCTTCGTATTTGCCTTCGAGCACCTGTGGAATGATCTGGTCGAAGGGAACGACTTCCGTTTCGATGCCGGGAGCAAACAGTTGTAGCGCTAAGTAAGCAGTGGTCAGCGTGCCGGGAACGGCAATGCGCTTGGTCTTGATTTCATTCGCCGTAAACGGGCGCGGCGAGACGATCATCGGCCCATAGCCTTCCCCTACGCTGCCGCCACACGTCATCAGCGCGTACTTATCCTGAACATAGGGATACGCATGAAACGAGATCGCACTGACGTCAAACACGCCTTCACGCGCCTTCTGGTTGAGCGTCTCGATGTCGCAGAGAGTGTGGCTAAAGCGCAGGCCCGGCGTGCGCACCTTGTTCGTGGCGAGGCCATAAAACATGAAGGCATCGTCAGAATCCGGGCTGTGTGCCACGGTGATCTCGCGAACCTGCCCGGAGGCACCGCTGCCCGGCGCTTTTGTTTCGGATACGACTGTCATTTTTTGAACTCCCCGGGAATCGACTACTGAACTTCGATTCTTGCTTGGTTGTTACTGGATTCTTCGCGGCGCCGCGCTCCAGCGAGTGGCGATGCCTGCGGCCAACATCACTTTGATGATTTCAGCGGCGAGGAACCAATACAAGCCGAGATAGGCTGCCTTGGCCAGCGAATGCGTGAAAGCGTAAAGCCAAGTCAATCCGCCCGCGAATAGGAGGATCTCAGCCATGAGACCGGCGACGGCAGCGCGCAGGAAACTCTTCGTGCCGCGCTCGAAAATATAACCAGCCAGAAAGGCGACGAAAGGGTACACCATCAAGAATCCGCCGGTAGGGCCGAACAGTTGCGCAATCCCGCCAGGACCGGTGGGATTGAACACAGGCAGTCCCACCGCGCCTTCGGCCAAGTAGAGCGCAAGCGCTGCGAATCCGCGACGGCTGCCCAGCATCATCCCAACCAGCAGGACACCCATATTTTGCACCGTAAGCGGAACTGGCGTTAGCGGCATCAACGGAACGGTGATGCGCGCGCAGAGGGCCACCACCAGACTGGCGCCCACCACGAGCGCGACTTGACGCGAGGCCTCGAGGGCCCGCTCCTGCGGAGTGCTCAGAGTATTGATTGCGAATTTTGCCATATTAAGGACCTCCTACATCGCCAGCCACGTTTGCAGCGACGCTCTTCAGCGCTCGATGTCGGGCTGGCGCGGGCGTTGCGGTTCGCTCAACGGTCCGTCGTGCGAAGCGTGTGCCTTCTGCAGATGCCTGTGCAGGTGAACATACAGGGCGATCGCAACACACACTACCACCAGCGTGCTTACACCCAGGATCAGGAACCACCAGATCATCCGCACAGCCGATTAGAATAACAGATGCTGCGGGCCCGGGAGTGATTGCGCTCACTTGAAATGTGGCCTCGCGGCGATCCCAGAAGTCGAGGAGTGGGATTTAGCTTGCCTTTTGCCCGGCGCGCCTCTGGCGCATCGTCTCCACGCGCTTCAGCATGAACTGCAAGCGGTCGCGACCCCATTTCGTGTGGGTGACGACTTTCTCAATGTTGAGGAAGAAGTGCGGGTCGCCGATCTTTTCACGCAACTCCTTCAGGTGCGGCTGGACCTTGGCGAAGATCAGGAACATTTCGCCGCTAACCGACGGTTGCAAGAATAGTTCCTCATTCAAGACACCCATCAGGACAAACGATGCCGCCATGTTCCAATATCCAGCCACCTGCCGGAACCAATTGTTTTCCGGTGATCCCATGGTGAAGGCAACTTTCATCACGTCGTCCGCACTCTGCGGGAAAAAATCGCCACCCCACCAGTTGCGAGCCTTCCGCATTTCGGCTTCGCGGCGCAACTCGTAGAGTTCCAGGACTAGGTGAGCATCGGCTGTGGTCGGTTTCTTAGACATAGGAACACCTCAAGCTTCCATCGGGTAATTGTGGAATTTAGTAATTGAGTAATTTAACAAATTGGGACTAGCTTTTTCGATGGCCAGGCGGCGTCGACCAGTCCCAACGTTCCGATTACTCAATTACAAAATCACCCGATTACCCTCGTCTTCACGCTGTGGTCGCCGCGGCTTCCGCTGGTGGTGCAGGCCGCTCGAAGTCGCACTCTTTGTTGGGACACGCGATCACCGGTCCGGCCTTCAGATTTTTCTCCACTAAATATTCGCTGCCGCAACTCGGGCACTTCTCGGCAATCGGCTTGTGAGCGGAAGTGAACTTGCAGTTGGGATAGTTTCCGCAGCCGTAGAATGTGTTCCCCTTGCGGGCACGTTTTTCGACGAGATCGCCGTCTTTGCATTCCGGACACTTCACGCCAATGTAGTTCTGCTTGACGTACTTGCATTCCGGGTATCCGCTGCAGGTGGTGAACTCGCCATAACGGCCGTGGCGAATCATCATATTGCGGCCACACTTCGGGCAGAGTTCGTCGAGCGGAATATCGGGAACCTTTTTGCCCTGATCGAGACGGCGCGTCGTCTTGCAGTCGGGATATCCCGTGCAAGCCATGAACTGGCCGAAGCGCCCGCGCTTCAACACCATTACGCGGCCGCAGTTTTCGCAGTATTCCTCTTGTGTTGTCTCCTGCACGTCGGCCGAATCGAGATCCGGCAGGTTGATGGGATTCTCTTTCGTGAACGTGCAGGTGTTCTTATCTTCCTTATCGTAGGTGCTGCAGGCGTAGAACGATCCGTGCTTGCCCCACTTGATCACCAGCGGCGCGCCACAGCGCTCGCACTTCTCGTCGGTGGGCTTCTCCATCCGCTTGATGTTCTCCATATGCTTTTCGGCATATTTGAGATCTTTCAGGAACTTCTTGTAGAAGTCAGCGAGCGCGTCCTGCCACTTCTCTTTGCCTTCTTCAATCTCGTCGAGATTCTCTTCCAGCCGGGCAGTGTATTGCACATCAAAAATGTCGCGGAAGTTCTCAACCAGCAGATCGGTGACCACCAGGCCAATCTCGGTCGGCGAGAATTTTCCGCCGACCTTCTGCACGTACTGCCGCTCTTGAATGGTAGTAAGAATCGCGGCGTAGGTGGAAGGGCGGCCGATGCCGCGCTCTTCGAGTTCCTTCACCAGCGATGCCTCGTTGTAGCGCGGAGGCGGCTCGGTGAAATGCTGTTCCGGTTTCAGTTCCTTGAGCGTGAGCTTCTGTCCGGCTTCGAGCGCGGGCAGCTTGTGCTTCAGTTCCTCGTCTTCCTCGTCCTTGCCTTCCTTGGATTCTTCGTAGACGCGGAGGAAGCCGTCGAACTTGAGCACCGACCCGGTGACGCGGAACCAGAAAACCTCGTTGCCGTTCTTGGCGTCGATGTCGACCGTGGTCTGGTCGAAGACCGCCGGGTTGATCTGCGACGCCACAAAGCGCTGCCAGATCAGCTTGTAGACCTTGAACTCATCTTCTTTTAAGAGCTGCTTCAGCTGGTCGGGATGACGCATCGCCGAAGTGGGACGGATGGCCTCGTGCGCTCCCTGCGAGTCCTTCTTTTCTTTGAAGGTGTTCGGCGTCTCGGGCAGGTACGTCGGACCATATTCCTTGCCAACGTATTCACGCACTTCCTGGATCGCCTCAGGGGCGACACGGGTGGAATCGGTACGCATGTAGGTGATCAGGCCGACGAGTCCTTCTTCACCCAGTTCAACGCCTTCATATAACCGTTGCGCGATCATCATCGTGCGCTTCACGCTGAAACGCAGCTTGCGCGAGGAATCCTGCTGCAGCTTGCTGGTGGTGAATGGAGGAGCGGCGTTGCGGCGGCGCTCTTTCTTGTCGACCGACCGCACCACCCAGTCAGCCTTCTCCAGCGCGCCGCGAATCTTTTCCGCGTCTTCGCCATTTGTGACTTCGACCTTCTCTTCACCCTTGCCGACGAAGCGGGCGTCGAACGCCGGAGGCTTGCTGGCGGCGAGGTGCGCGTCGATGGTCCAATATTCTTTCTTCTCGAACGCCTTGATTTCGCGTTCGCGTTCGACAATCAGACGAAGAGCAACCGTCTGCACGCGTCCTGCGGAAAGACCACGGCGAACCTTATCCCACAGCAGCGGAGAAACTTGATATCCCACCAGCCGGTCGAGTACCCGGCGAGCCTGCTGGGCGTCGACCAGATTCTGATCGATGGCGCGGGGATGTTCGAAGGCGGCCTGCACGGCACGCTTGGTAATTTCATTGAACGTGACGCGTTGGATGCGCGGAGGAGGCGCCTCCTCACCCTTCTTCAGTTTTACCTTCTTCGCTTTTTTCCCTTTGCCGTTTCCATCGAGTTCAAACGCCAGATGCGCGGCGATGGCCTCGCCTTCGCGGTCCGGGTCAGGCGCGAGGTAGATGGAGTCGGCTGAGGCCGCCAGCTTTTTCAGCTTGGCGACAACCTTTTCTTTGCCGGGGATAACGACGTAATCCGTCTCGAAGCCATTCGTGATATCGACGCCCAGCGTGCTCTTAGGCAGATCTTTCACGTGGCCGAGCGAGGCTTCCACCGTGAAGCCCTTGCCCAGATATTTCTGAATAGTTTTCGCCTTGGCCGGCGATTCGACAATCACTAAACCTTTTGACAATGGATCCTCAATTTCGTAGCAGTCCGTTTCGAAGCTAGCACGAATGGGCGGAATGCAACAAGTTACTGGACGGAAGCTGTCGGCTCTTAGCTGTCAGCTCTCAGCTTTTGCATGAGCGATGCCAGCATCCGTTTTACCTCTACGGCCTCACCCGAAAGTTGCTGATAATCTGAGGCTTTAAGCAAGTCAAGATCTCGCGCAAGCAGCAAGTGATACAGTTCACTGGCCGAACCGATGGCGATTTGAAGAAAGCGCGCGAAATCCACGTCGCCCCGCCTACACGTTCCCTCGGCGATGTTCGCGCCAATCGACACCGAAGCTCTCCGCATCTGACTCGTCATTCCGTACATTTCTTCTCGCGGGAAGGATTTACTGGCCCTGTACACGTGTAGGGTGAGCGAGTGCGCTTTTTCCCAAACCTTGAGATGCCTGAAGTCCTGCACGTTGCCCCTCCGTTCACGATAGTCCAACTGAGAGCTGACGGCTGATAGCCGATAGCTCTCAGAAGCTTTTCACAAAATTCTTCCCCGGCATTTGCCTGACTTTGCCGGCCAATTCCAGTTCAAACAGGGCGGCGAAGATTTCGGAAGACGACAAATCGTTTTCCAGGCGCTCGACAATTTCGTCGATGTGCGTGGACTCATCGGCTTTCAGCAGGCTCAGGATTCGCTTTTCGTGAGGAGGGAGCCCTTCATTCGGAAATAGAGATGCGGACGAGGCACCCGGGGATTCAGGCGGGGAGGCGGGAGTCAAGGTAAGTCGCACTTCTGCCGGGAGATCTTCCCACACGTCTTCCCAAGTCGCCACCAGTTTGGCGCCCTGCTTGATGAGTGTGTTCGGTCCCCAGGAATTCTTGTTGGTGACGTTGCCGGGCACAGCGAAAACGTCGCGATTCTGCTCGAGAGCGCAGCGCGCGGTAATGCGCGTGCCCGAATATTCGGCGGCTTCGACCACGAGGACGCCGACCGACATTCCGCTGATGATGCGGTTGCGGATGGGGAAATTTTGTGGCGCAGCGAAGGTTCCGAGGGGAAATTCAGAAATCAGCGCGCCGCCCAGAGCCAGAATTTGTTCCGAGAGTCGCGAGTTTTCTTTCGGATAGATTACGTCGACGCCAGTGCCAAACACCGCGACCGTCTTGCCTTTGGCGGAAATTGCGCCGCGATGGCTGGCAGTATCGACGCCGCGCGCCATGCCACTAATAATGACCAGTCCCTGGGCAGCGAGGTCGCAAGCGAGGCGCTCGGCCATGCCCGTGCCATACACCGTGGGATGACGCGTTCCCACCATCGCAATGCCGGGCTGGATCAGCACTTCCGGATTACCCCGAACCCGAAGAATCAGCGGCGGATCGTAGATTTCTTTCAGGCGGGGCGGATAGCACGGATCGTCCATCGAGAGCAGAATGATCTCTGCCGCCGCAGCTTGCGCAATCTCTTCGCGCGCCAACTCTGCCGACTTGCCCGTGGCCAGCGACTGGGCGGATACCGCTTGAATGCCGGTGCTCTCAAGTTCCGTCAGCGAAGCGCGAAACACGGCTTCGGCCGATCCGAAATGCTCGACCAGTTTGCGCGACTTCGTGGGACCGAGGCCTGGGGTCAGCGAGATGGCCAGCCACTCCAGCAGATGGGTGGCCGCGGGGGACACTACGGCGTTCGACAAAATGTACTCCGAGCGGAATGTAATTAGCGGCAAAGAAGCGTGTCAAGGTCAGATGTCACAACGGGTTTGTTAATATTGTGGAAAATGAGACGTTTCCGCATTTCTGCGATTTCTTACCTCAATACTGCGCCTTTGATGTGGGATTTCGAACACGGGGACGCCGGCCGCGACTTCGACATTTCCTATACCTTGCCTTCGGCGTGTGCCCAGGCACTGGCGGACGCCTCAGCCGACATTGGCATCATTCCGGCAGCGGCGTATGCCGAGATCCCCGGACTGCAGGTACTGCCTGAAGTCGCAATTGCGTCGCGGCGCGCGGTTCGATCGATTCTGCTGGTCAGCAAAGTTCCGATCGCACAAGTGCGGACGGTGGCCCTGGATACTTCTTCGATGACCTCGGTGGCGCTGACCAAGGTTCTGTTCGAGAAGTGGATGGGCGGGGGCAGGACGTTTACGGCGATGGCACCTGATCTCGATGTCATGGTCGCCGAGCACGATGCAGGATTGCTCATCGGAGATCCGGCGCTGAAAGTGGATCGTGCGCGCTACCACACTCTCGACCTTGCGGAAGAATGGATCCGCCACACCGGAAAGCCGTTTGTCTTTGCCTTTTGGGCGGTCCGTGGAGATGCTTTGCCGGAGGCCTCCCCGTCTGTGGACTTGGCCGCGGTGTTTCAGAAATCGCGCGACCACGGGCTGGAAACTTGCAGTCTCCACCAGATTGCTCGCGAATGGGCTCCACGGCTCGATTTAACCGAGGCTGATGTGCGGAGTTATCTCACTGAGAACATTCACTATCGTCTGGACGATGGTTGCCTGGAAGGGCTGAAGCTCTTCTACCGGTATGCGGCGGAGGTGGGAGCTCTCCCGGCAGCGCCGGAGCTGCAGTTTGTCGATACGACGAAGGAAGTCACTCTGTAAAACCGCCTCGTACGCATATTATTGTAACTGCTATTTGTACGTACATCACTGCGGCGAAGTCTTAACGGTCGGTTTCTCGTCCAGATCACCGCCTGGGATGCCCTTTCCCGGGCCGGAAACAGCCCTAGGAGCGACGATTTTTGCCGGAACGGGGAAATCATCGTCCGCGACAAGATCTCGCGCCTACGGGCTTCTAGCGGCCGTTCTACGAATAATCAAGCACTTACACGAAGACTCAACAACTTACGACGGCGCCTGCGTCGTTCGCAGCTTTCCGCGGTCTCAGTCTCGGGCCGTTCTTCAGGCGAAGTGAAGGATTTCCCGTAAAACGGGTACCGGGTTCCCGCGCGCGAGGTCCCTCTCTTCGCCTGAAATGCGGCTCCGTTCGAGATGACGCCTGCTCTTTGCAGAGAAAGTGTCTCTTGATCGCCCCGGATTGGAATGAGTTAAGCTACAACTTTGCGCCTCTTGCGCAAGACAGCTATGAGCCTTTTCCAGCCCATCCCGAATGCAGGAAGCGCTGCAGATACGACGCGGCCGCTGGCGGATCGCATGCGTCCGCGAACGTTGGACGAATACCTTGGCCAGGAGCACTTGATCGGTCCAGGCAAGCCCTTGCGAACGCAGGTCGACCGTGACGATACCGGTTCGCTGATTTTCTGGGGACCGCCGGGCACAGGGAAAACGACGCTGGCGAAGATCATTGCGAACATGACGAAGGCGGAGTTCATCGAGTTCTCCGCCGTGCTTGCGGGGATCAAAGAGATCAAGCAGGTCATGGCGGACGCCGAGCGGGCACGCCAGTACGGCACGCGCACCATCGTCTTCATCGACGAGATTCATCGCTTCAACAAGGCGCAGCAGGATGCGTTTCTGCCACACGTGGAGAAGGGCAATATTCGCCTGATCGGAGCCACGACGGAGAATCCATCGTTCGAGATCAACTCGGCTTTGCTCTCGCGCTGCCGCGTTTACGTCTTGAAGCCGCTTGCGGAAGATCAGATCGCGCTGCTGCTGCGACGAGCGCTAACCGATCAGGAGCGCGGGTTGGGCGACAAGAATCTGACTGCGTCGGACGACGTGCTGAAGAAGATTGCCAGCTACACGAGCGGCGACGCGCGCAGTGCTTACAACGTCTTGGAAGTCGCCGCCGGACTGGCTCAGAAGAATGCGCAAGGCGCGCTGGAGATTACCGACGAAATCGTGCGCGATGCATTGCAAAAGCGCATCCTGCTCTATGACAAGACCGGCGAAGAGCACTACAACCTGATTTCCGCTCTGCACAAGTCGGTGCGCAACAGCGATCCCGATGCCGCGATCTACTGGCTCGGCCGCATGCTGGAGGCGGGAGAAGATCCGCTCTATGTGGCGCGTCGCGTGGTGCGCATGGCGGTCGAAGACATTGGCCTGGCCGATCCCAACGCGCTCTCGCTATGCATGGCGGCCCGTGACGCGGTTGACTTCATCGGCATGCCCGAAGGCAATCTGGCGCTGGCGCAGGCTGTTGTTTATCTTTCGGTCGCGCCCAAATCGAATGCCCTGTACACCGCCTACGGCGACGTGCAGCAGGACGTTGAGCAGACCGCGGCCGATTCCGTCCCCTTGCATTTGCGCAACGCTCCTACCAAGCTGATGAAGGGATTGGGATACGGCCACGGATATCAATATGCCCACGATCTGGACGCCAAGGTCGCCGATATGCAATGCCTGCCCGACAATCTGCGGGATCGCGTCTACTATCGGCCCACGAATGAAGGTATTGAGAAACGCATCCGGGAGCGAATGGAAGAAATTAAACGGCAGCGCTCGCAGGCCGGCGAAGGCGGCGCGCCTGCGGCAAAGAAAGAATCGTAGCGTACCGCCGAGACATCCTACTTGTAATAAAGATTCGAAGGACTGTCTTCCATGGCTACGTTTCCCAATGCCGTCAGCAGTGAAGTTCTTCCCGTGCGAGCTCTGCCCTCCGACCTTGTAGAAGACTTGCAGCGGGTGCAGAAAGCTGCACAAAAGATCGCCTCGATTCTCGACCTCGATCAACTCATCGACAGCGTGGTGAACGACGTCGCCCAGTCTTTTGGATGCCTGGAAGCCAGCGTCTACCTGCACGATGAAGCCCGGCACGACATGGTGATGGCGGGCGTGCGCGGCTGCACCATCCACAAGAAGGGATTCCGGCTGAAGATCGGAACCGAAGGCATGGTCGGGTATGTCGCATCCACGGGCCAACTTCGCTATGCGCCCGACGTGCGCAGGGATGAGTACTATATCGCCTGCGAACATTCGACGCTGTCGGAAGTCGCCATTCCGCTGCGAGTGGGTGAACGACTGGTCGGTGTCTTCACGGCGTCGCACCCTGCGTTAGACGCCTTTCCACGCCAGCAGTTGCGGATTCTCCAAGCGCTATGCGATCACGTCGCGGTGGCGGTCCATAACGCGCGGCAGTTGCAGTCGGAGCGTGCCGAACGCGCGGCGCTGGACCGCGAGGCTCAAGAGGCGCGGGCTATTCAGCAGGCGTTGTTGCCGAAGAGTTCTCCGTACATTCCCGGATTTGTGATTTCTGGTCTCAGCGTTCCAGCGCGTGCCGTTGGCGGAGACTGGTATGACTTCATTCCATTTCCGGATGGGCGCTGGGGACTGGTTCTGGCGGATGTCTCCGGCAAAGGCACGGCCGCCGCTCTCCTCATGTCGGCCACCCGCGGCGTGTTTCGCTCGCTAGCGGAGGCGTGCTGCACGCCCGGCGAAGTGTTGACCCGCTTGAATGAATTGCTGGTGAACGACTTCCCTGCCGGCAAGTTCGTGACCATGGTCTATGCGGTGCTGAATCCCTCGACGCGCGAAGTTGTGTTTGCGAATGCCGGACACTTGCTGCCGCTTTTTATCGACCACGAAGGCGAGCACTTCCTCGACACGGAGCGAGGGTTGCCGCTGGGCCTGAGTTGCGGAGACTACTCCGAGACGCGCGTTACGCTTTCCGAAGGATCGCGACTGGTGTTCTACAGCGACGGCATTACAGAAGCGGTGAACGCGAACGAGGAAGAATACGGCCTTTGCCGTCTCGCAGAGCACGCGGTGAAGCCGGGGGCTTCGGCAGTGAGCATTGTGGACGACGTGCGCTCCTTCGCCGATGGTTCTGGAGTGCGCGACGATGCAAGCGTGGTGTTTGTCGGCGTTGGGCGTTAGATCATCGTTCCCACGCATCTTCCCATAACGCAAGCGCCTGGTTGAAATTCCCGGCGCACTACCGGAATCGCGCGCGGTGTTCTTTGAGAATACAGCGGTCCATCACCACGAAAATCCCGCCCTGACGAGCCTTCTCCGCGGCCTTCTCGTGGATCACGTCTTCCTGCATCCAGATGGCTGGGACTTTCCGTTGGATGGCTTGGTCGACGATTGCTTCCACAAACTCGGGACGGCGGAAGATGTTCACGATGTCGATTTTCTCGGGGACATCCAGTAGTGAGGCATAAGCTTTTTCGCCCAGACACTCGTCGATCCGCGGGTTGACGGGGATGATGCGGTATCCGTGACTCTGCATGTAGGCGCTGACACCGTGGCTGGGACGCAGCGGATTACAGGACAGGCCGACGACCGCGATGGTTTTGGCCCGGCTCAGCAAATCGGCGATGGGATCCGGAGCGGTCATCGAAGCAAATCTCGACACTATTTCTTGGCCGCCTGCTCTTCTTTTTGCTTGTACATCTTCAGCGCCAGTTTGCGAACCGTCTCCGAAACCTCTTTGTTGGCCGAGATGTTTTTCAGGTCAGCGCTCAGCAGGTGTTTCATCAGGCCTAGCCCCAGGTCGAGGGGGGTGCGCGGGTTGGCCACGAGATTGCGCACCACCTTGTAGTTCTTCATGAAGCGGCGCTTCAGCGGAATCTGGCGTAGCACGGACTCCAGCACGTTTTTCTGGCTGGCAAATCTTTCCACTTCGCCATCAGAAAGCTTGGGTGCTTCCAGCACAGCCAGGGCGACGACTTTGGTACCGTCGCGAATTAGAAGGGATCGCTCTTCCTTGTTGCCTTTCAGCGCCAACTGTATCCGGCCCTTTACATCGAGACGGCTGATTTTCTGGAGTGCGTTTTCGCGCACGACCACTTGGGGTTTCTTGGGAAGCGCGGCGGGCTTGGGGGCGGCCGGCGGCGCGGGAGCCTCGGCGGCATCGTCCGAAAGATAATCCTCACTCAGCAGTTCGACGACTCCGCCGATCGCCTGAAAAGGCTTGTCGCCTTCCGCAGCGATGACGTGTTCGTGTTCCTTGAGATAAGCGGAGAGAGCTTCGTCGTCGGCCCATTCGTCGCCCGTGCCGGAACTCACGGCCGGGGCTGGCTCTTCGGTCGCAGTCTCGGATATCGTGGCCTGCTCTGGCCCAGCCAGATCTTCCTGCGAGAAAGCGGAAGCCTTGCTGGCGCTCATTGCTTTTTTCAGTTCTTCCGCTTCTTCTTTTTTCAAGTAGGGATTCGACCGGAGAGTCGCGACGACGCCGCTTAGTGAACGTACCCGTTGGCTCTTGAGCATCATCTCGATGGAATCACGTGTGGCACCGATGGCAAGCTTGATCAATTGTCCTTCTGAGATGGAGGTGTTTTCCAGCAGAGCGGGCAGCAACTTGGGCCGCAAGTTGTCGGGCGAAACCAGGTAATCGAGCACTTCGCGCGGGCTTTGGGGATCGGCTGCCGCGGCTAGCGACGCTTTCTCCTCCCACCCAGCCAGAGTCATGCGAGCCAGCTCACCGAACACCGGGTTGTGACGGGCGAGATAGACGAGGATCTCGATGTTTTCGGCCGGTGGCACCTGCAGGGCGCCACGCGCGGCAAACTGCATCATGTTGGAGGGCAGCTTCGAAGCGCGGATTTGATCGATCATGCGCGCCATAGATTCACACCTCAACGGAGGGTTGAGCGCTTGAACCGCGGAAAACCGTCTTCCCCAGGGCAAGGGATTCAAGTTCACTCACTGCCAGCTCTAATTCCCGCGTGATGCGATTCCGCTTGCGGCGGAGAAAAACATCCCGCAAAGTCCGATAGTACCAAAGAGTACCTTCGCGTCCACCGTTGAACCGTGACCAGACGGATTCGCCGATCACCCGGTAATCGCTGACAATGGAACGCACATTGTTGAGTTTGTCGGCAGCCGAAACCAGCTGCGTGTCGGCGTCGGCCGATTTCAGGTGGCTGATATATTTTTCCTTGCGTTCGCGCCAAGGGGGCTTGGGGTAAGTGTCCGCGTCGGTGCAACCGTCGACTACCTTGGCGACGCGGGGCCCGAAACGGCGGCGAACTTCCTTCAGCATGGGCGCTCCGCCACAGTCCTCCACCACATCATGCAACAGCGCGGCGATGACTAGATCTTCGTCGCCGCCTGCTTCCAGCACCAGGGAGGCAACGCCCATCAGGTGCGCAACGTAAGGGATGGTCGAGGCCTTGCGCGTCTGGTCCTTATGCATTTCAGCGGCAAACAAAAAGGCGCGCCGGAAGCGAGCACCAAGCTTGATTTTTCTCTGTGCCCCCTGTGTCCTCTGTGGTCGAGCTTTTTTCACTGCCGTCTTCATCACTGCTTCTCTCCGCGCCGGGCTAGCAGGTACGCCCGAATGAAAGGTTGCAGATCCCCATCGAGCACGCGATCCACGTCCCCGACTTCGGCCTTGGTCCGGTGATCCTTGATCATGCGGTAGGGCTGCAGCACGTACGAACGAATCTGCGATCCGAATTCGATGTCGAGTTTCGAGTCTTCGATCTTTTTGGTGGCGGCGCGCTTCTTCTCCATTTCGAACTCATAGAGCTTCGAACGCAACATACTCATGGCGCGCTCTTTGTTCTTGTGCTGCGAGCGTTCGTTCTGGCAATTGGCGACCAGATTCGTTGCGATGTGCGTGATGCGCACGGCCGAATCGGTCGTGTTTACGTGCTGTCCGCCCTTGCCGCTCGAGCGGTACGTATCGATGCGGATATCTTCCGGCTTGATAACGATTTCAATACTTTCGTCAATCTCCGGGGAGACGTAGACGCTGGCGAAAGAAGTGTGCCGCCGCTTGGCCTGATCGAACGGAGAAATGCGAACCAGGCGATGCACGCCAATCTCGCTCTGCAACATTCCGAAGGCGTACTCGCCATTGACCGCGAACGTCGCGGACTTGAGTCCAGCTTCTTCCCCGGGCTGGTAGTCGTAAAGGACAGTCTCAAAGCCTTGCCGCTCGGCCCATCTCAGGTACATGCGCAGAAGCATGTCAGCCCAATCCTGCGACTCGGTGCCGCCCGCTCCGGGATGAATCGTGACAATGGCGTTGCGGGCATCATTGTCGCCGGAAAGCAGGGTTTCGGTTTCCAGCTTGTCGAGCAACTCCCGCAGCGTGCCGATTTCGCGCTGCAAATCGCCGTCGACGTTCTCCCCCTCTTTGCCGAGATCGAAATAGGCGGCGATATCGTCGGCACGGCGCGCGAGGTCGGCGTCGGTCGAGAGCACGTGCTCCAACCGCTTCTTTTCGCGCATCACCTGCTGCGATCGCTGGGGATTCGACCAGAGATTCGGGTCGGCGGACTGCTTTTCAATTTCGGCTAGCTGCGGGCGGACTTTTTCCGCGTCAAAGATACTCCCGAAGTTCGTGGACCTTTTTGCTGAGTTTCTCGTATTCCAGCACTAACTCTTGATTCATGAGGACGCGTCAGCCTTTTTGCGATGAGTGGAGCGATTTCCAGGGAATGTAAAGCGGGTAACCAGCGCTCCCAGTGAAATTATCGCACACGCGTACGCGAACCAATCGCCGTGGCGCGTGTAAAAAGTAGTGACGGAGCTAAGGGCGTATGGCGCGACCAGCGTGGTGCGCTCCTTGCGGGGAACACGCGCTACGACTCGCCCCAAAGGATCGATCGCAGCGGTGACTCCGGTGTCGGTGGCGCTCAGGATCCAGCGAGTGTTTTCGATGGCGCGCATGCGAGTTTGATTCAGATGTTGCGCGTAGGCGCCGCTATCGCCATACCATCCATCGTTGGAAATGTTGACGAAGACTTGCGCCCCTTGCGCCGCGAACTGGCGGACCTCATCGGGAAAGATCGACTCGTAGCAAATGAAGGTGCCCAGTCGTTCGTCTCCGGCGTCGAGGGCCTGGCGCGAGGTGCCGTGCTCGAACTCGCCGACTGACTTGGTTAGGCCTCCGGCGAAGGAGAACAGGCTGGGAAAGGGCAGATACTCGCCAAAGGGAACCAAGTGCGCTTTGTCGTAGCGAGCAGTCCAGTCGCCGTTGGGGCTGACTAAAACGGCGGAATTGAACAACGGGCCGCTCTGGCCGCCCATTGCCATTTTCGATGAAGTCCCAATCGCGCCCGCAACGGTCCAGGTCTTGGTGATGCGAGCCAAGTCGCTGATCGTGTCACGAAATCGCGGGTCATTCGTGAAAAATGGTGCGGGAGATTCCGGCCAGACCATCAAATCGACCTTTGATGGCGACGATGCGGCCGCCTTCTCGGTGAGCTGCGTCAAATCGATCAACGTCTGTTGAAGATAGGGAGGAGTCCACTCGGCAGAAACTGAAATGTTCTGCTGGACTAGCAGCGCCGCGTGATCGGCCTTCGACTGAGGGGCGTCGATTAACCTTCCCGCCTGCAAGACAGCGGCTGCCGCCAGAGCCGCGGCCAGCATGGCGCCACGCTTTTCGCGTGGGACGAGAAATGCCGCAGCCACCGCGACATTTACCAGCGCAATCTCGAACGAGATGCCATAGATCCCGGTCGACGCGGCGATTCGCGAGAGAGCGATGTTGTCGACCTGCGCGATGCCGAGCAGCATCCAGGGAAAACCTGTTATCCGGGTGCGCGCCAATTCCACCGCTATCCACAGAAATGGAGCGATCACGAGCGGCCGGCGAAAGTCGCGCGCTGAATCGGCTAGAAGGCTGACGAGCAGTCCGAAGAAGCCGTGATAGAGACCTAGATAGCAGCAGAAGAGGAAAAGAGCGAGCAGCGCTTCCGGTGCGCTGAGACCGCCGTACTGGCGCATGGTGTCGTAGATCCAGTAGCAGGTGCCCGCGTACCAGAGGATTCCGCACACGTAGCCCAGCAGGAATCCCTGGCCTGGGCTGGCGGGACGAAGCCTGACAGAACCGGCGATCTCAAGTTCTCCTGCCGGCCGCGTGCGCAATAACGCTAGAATTAGCGGAGCCAGCGCGAACCATGAGAGCGCATAGATGCCCAGGAGCGGGAAGATGATGACCTGAAGAATGGCCGACAGCCCGACCAGAAGCCAGGCGCTGTAGTGAATTTGGCGCACGGGAAAGGATAGCAAAAACAGTTCCTAGCTCTTAGCTCTTAGCTGTTAGCTCTTAGTTTCTCTTGGTCAACGGGTCGTGCCATGAGCTTCACGCGAACAAAGCTCACGATTTCTGGAGTAATGTACGTGGGCGGCGCGATGCGAAATATGGGGTGATCTTTGACTGGCTTCAGGGAAACGGCTCGCCACGCTGTGTTGACAGTTACGTCGTGAACGATCACGGCGTCGGCGCGATCTAGAAACTCGCGGGCCGAATTCTTGAAATCGGCGGTGGAGGGATCGAGCACCGTCAGGTACAAGTCCGGACGCAGAAACTTCAAGACGCTGTTGGATTCGATGATCACGTTGCGCGAGGCTTCCAGGCGACGTCGGAGGGTGGGCATCGCCTCGGCGAGACGTCCTTGTTCAGTTCGCACCCACAAGGCTTGGGCTGCGCCTGCGACGAGGAATCGTGATGTGTCGGACGCTCCTGACCGGTCTCGTTCTTCGGAAATCGCCCAGGAATGGTCGCCAGTGGCGCAGTCGCAAGCCTCGCCATTGGCCGAGCAAATGCCATGGCCGTACTGTGTAATCTTGACCGCAGTCCAATCAAACTCGGGCAGCGCGGCGATCAAGCCGGCGACAACGCTCGTCTTGCCCACACTGCGCGAATGACCGCCAATGACGATGATTGCCATGAATTTGGGCTTCCGGCTGCCGCTATTCGGCTCCCGGGTCCTATCCGGAAGCCAGAAGCAGGGAGCCGGGTCGCCTACTTTTTCGCTAGGCGCGCCAGCGTCGCGAGCTGCTTGAGATATTGGCGCAGCGGCTGCGCTGGAGTTCCCCAGAATGCGACGCCCTTGCCGCGCAAAACCTTGTTGGGCAGGACGCCGCCCTGTCCGCCCAGCATCACTCCCTCTTCGATGCGGGCGTGTTCGCCAATGCCGACCTGACCTCCGAGCACGACGCCTTTCTCGATCACGATGCTTCCCGAGAGCCCGGTTTGCGCGGCGATCACGACGTCTTCGCCAATCTGGCAGTTGTGACCGATGTGGACCAGGTTGTCGATCTTGGCTCCGCGACGAATCCGGGTTTCATCGAGCGCGCCGCGGTCGATGGTCGTATTGGCCCCAATTTCGACGTCGTCCTCGATGACGAGGCGTCCGACTTGCGGAAACTTTTCGTAGTGGCCGGTCTTGCGCTCGCGGACGTACCCGAAGCCGTCGCTGCCGAGCACGGCGCCCGCATGCACGATCACGCGGCCGCCCAGCGTCGTGCGGGGATAAATCGTAACGTTGGGATAGATTTCGCAATCCTCGCCGATCCTGGCGCCAGCCCCAATCGCGCAACCCGCGCCGATCCGCGTGCGTGCACCAATCTGCGCCCGCTCCCCGATCACGGCGCGTTCGTCCAGGAAGACACCCCTTCCCAGCACCGCGGAAGGATGAATCGCCGCGCTGGATGCTACGTTCCCCGAGTGACTATCTTTGGCGGACAAATCCTTGGAGAGGAACTGCGCCGCTCTAGCGAATGCAAGTTTGGGATGATCGCTGATAAGAAGCGGATGCCGGTTTGGCGCAGAAGCGGCGAATTCTCCGGCGATCAATGCGCCGGCCGCGGATTGCAGCGCAGTGGCCAGATGTTTCTCGTCCTCCACGAAGATGAGGTCATCCGAAGACGCGGACTCCAGGCTCGCCACGCCGCCCAATTCCACGCGGCCATCGCCGATGAGTCGGGCCCCAACCGCCTCGGCAATCTGTTGCAGAGAGCGCTTCATGGCTCTCACTGTATAGCAGCGAGGCGAGACGAAGGAAGAGCAGGTTTGGAAAATGAAGAGAAGCCGAGAAAATCCTAATTTGGACCGGAATACGCAGCGTAAGCATCAACCTGGGCGTGCTATGGAACCGCGCAGAGCCCGTTGGATCCCGGAGACTGACACATGATGAAACTTCCAGTTCCGGTGCAGTCGGCGGGAGCGCCTGGACCGGGCAAGAGGCTCCAGTTTCCGATCGCCACTCCGTTGCTGAGCGTTCCATTGGTGGTTGTGGTGCCATTCGAAGTTCCGGTCAGCAGTCCGTTCGTCAGCGTCAAGACACTGCCTGTGACCCTCGAAGTCACGCTAAAGTTGAGCGTGCCCGTCACCGCGCCCGTCGACCCAGTGAATAAGTTGGTGATCGATCCGGATTGGGTTGAACTGTCGATGCCGTTGCCAAAACACGAGCTCACATTGAAAAAGCTGAAGCCCGAGATGGAAAGCGGCCCGCTATTGTAAACCGTAAATTCGGTTACAAAATTCAGTTCGCTGGCAGGTCCAATGCCACCCGTCAATTGGGCTGCCCAATTTCCGTTGGTGGAGGTATTAATGTTCGTAGTTGGGATGGTATTGCTGCCGCAGCCACTCACCGCGAGTTCCAGCGCGACCAGCATCAGGATTGCGAGCTTCTTCATTTACCGTCCTTGAATTGGGATCTCGATGAGCCTTTTGGGATCTCTATGAGAATAGAGAGATGCAGGCAGGGGCGTCAATGGATGTAAGAGAGATGGATGTGAGAGGGATGGAGGGCCACCGGTCCCTGGGGCAGATGGCCAGGGTCCGGCGAGATAGGAGTCGGCAGGAAGGATTTACGACTTCGTCATCGTGAACGTACCGGTCCCGGTGCAATTGTTCCCGGCCATCGTCCACGTTCCGGTAATGCTGTTGCCGTTGACGGTGCCTGTCATGGTCACGGTATTGCCCGCCGGAGTGCCGGATTTCACGGTGAAGCCGAACGTCCCCTTAGTACTGCCATTGAAGTTTCCGCTCAGGGTGAACGAACCGCTCGCCGTTTCACCGGACACAAAGCAGGCCGAATTGCTGTTGAAAGTGAAGTTGGAGACGGTCAGCGATCCGTCACTGTTGGTGACGAGCGACACGCCAAAGCTGAAAGCCTGCACGTTGTTGGAATCGGCCAGCGTGGCGCTCCACGCTCCGTTGATATTGGAAGAGTTGGAGCTATTCGAGCCGCAGCCAACCAGAAACAGACCCACCACCAGTAAGAGTCCACAGCAAACTGCTTCATGAATCATCCCTCGGGTTCGGATTCCGAAGGGGCGCGTTCAATAGATGCCGAAGGACCGCGATCCGGTAGCCTTGCGGTTGCCGAGGCCTTGCCGCGCGGCGCGGCAAATCATTTTCGCCGTACGGTAACTCATTGATTTCAATTGATGCGTTTGACGGCAAACACTGGCCCGGCAAGAAGCACCAGACACGCCTGCGCGGGGGGGGCGCCCGCGCCACATGATGCGGTTCGTCTCTACTTGATGAAGTAGCCGGAGACCCGCCACTTTCCGTCTTGATCCAACGTCGGCACTACCGTCTCGACCGCGCCGGGCTTGTGTTCAAAATCGGTGTCGTACTGGAGGATGACGTATTCCCCCTCGGGCGCGTTCGGCGGATTCTTAGCGTACTTGGCACTATTGAGCTTGCGCGAGAGCACTTTTCCCTGAGGAGTACGGACCGTCTCTAGCGCGTTTTGCCATTTCTCTTTGGTGATGGCCGCTTTGAACGATTGCGCGGCTTCGTCCCAACTGTCGCCGTACTTGGCAGCATCGACTACGATCAGCCACCCATCCGCTGAGGCTTGCGCAAGCTGCTCTGGTTTTTGCGGCGCCCGAGCAAAGGCTGAGGCAGACAGCAATAGCGTGAACAACAGGATCGACGCGAGCGCGGTTCGAATTCTGACGGTTGCGATCATCCTTGCTCCTTGTTTTCCACAAATAAAATATTCAAACCCAGGTAAGAATGGGTTTTGGGAGCTCCGACAGCCGCACGTGCCTATCTGGATGCGCGGCGCGACGGACGCGCGAAGCCCAGAATCAGCAAGGCGATCGACACTCCCAACAGAAAACCGCTGGCAAAATGGGCGAAGGCGCCATCCATCCCGAGTCGCACGCCGATGCCGGCTGACAATGCGAGCGAGCCGGCGGCGGTCGACAATCTGCTCTTATTCCAAGTCACACTGCCTCCTTGGCATTGCGCTTAGGGAGACGGGAGCGATTGGCTCCTCAGGCTCCGCGTTTTGATTTCAGATCGGCGAGCAACTGCTCGATACGATCTTCCTTTTCGAGCGCGGCCAGGCGGTCTTCCAAATTGTCGTTGGCAATTTCCGCCTTCGCCTGGCTGACGGCCTCCGAATGTGCCACTTTGCGTTTCATGCGGTCGAAAGCCGCGGCCTTCGAACCATCGCCCGACGCAAGGCGCGCGTCGCTGGCCTTACCCACGGCACGGGCACGGCGATGCTGCGCGATCAGCACATCGGACTTGGCCTGCGCCTCGGTCAACTTTTGCTCAAGCTGCCGCAGCGCCGACTTCAGGTTTTCAACCTGCGCCTTCTGGTCGGCCACCTGCTGCGTGAAGTTCTCGCTGAGTTCACGATAGCTCTCCACGCGTAGTAGCGAGGCGCGAGCCAGGTCGTCTTCTTTTTTGTCGACGGCAAGCTCGGCCTTGCGCATCCACTCGGCCACTTTGCCCTCGTTTTCTTTCTGCTTGTTTTCGAGCAGGTGCTGGTCGGCGATCGCAATCGCCACCTGCGTTTTGACTTGCAAAAGCTGGTTCTGCATGTCGAGAATGACCTGCTTGATCATCTTTTCGGGATCCTCGGCCTTATCGATCAGGTCGTTGAGGTTGGCCCGGACTAGTGTGGAAACGCGCTCCAGTAGTGCCATTGTGAACCCCCTTCTTTGACTTCAGCATCTTGCTGCTGCTACTAGCTACTCGCTAGAAGCTAATAGCTTCTAGCGAACCGACTTATCCGTTCTTGTTGTTTGCGTCTTGCGATTTCGAGAATTTTCCTTTGGCTACGCCTGTGCCGATCAGGATCCCGACTACCGCTACTCCGCTGGCGATGATGGGTGGAACGTGCGCGAATAGCAGTCCGGCCGCGGCCAGGAGCGCGGCTCCCATTTCAATGGCGGCTGCGATTCTTCTATTTTTCGTCATACTTCCCTTCTCAGCTCATGCGCGCGGTGCATTTGCGCGCACTGTGGGCATTCTGTTGGTTTGCGGCCGATCGAGGCGCCGATCAACATGCCGATCGCGACACCAATCACGAGCCAGAGGCCCATGTTCCCGGCCAAAACTCCGAACACCGCGCCCAGCGCCGCTCCCAGCGCGATGCCGAATCCGGCGAGTTTTGATTTGTTCGTCATAACTGCTCCTAAAACGCCTCGCTGCGCCCAGCGGGACGGGCGAAGGCGCCCGTCCCCACATGAGCATCCCCGCACCCCTCGCTATGCCTTCGGCGTATCGCTGGACTTCGGCGTCTTGTCGCCGAGTTGGCGGACCTTGCCGAGCAAGTCTGACAAAGGCATGCCCGACAGCGTCTCGAACAGCGCCGGCACTTGAGCCGCCATTTTGGTGATGTCGCCAGTGATCTTGTTCATCCCGGAAGCATCCCCGTTTCCCGTTGAGACGATGGTGATCTTGTCGACGTTGGCCAGCGGCGCTGCCAGCGCTCTCACGATCTCTGGCATCCCAGTGAACAATTTGTCGATCACGGCAGCCTGGTTATATTCCTGATAAGCCTCGGCTTTCACGTTCATGGCCTTGGCTTCGGCCTCACCTTTCTTGAAGATGATTTCCGCTTCGGCCTCGCCTTGCGCGCGAATCGAGGACGCATGGCCTTCGGCTTCGGCGATCAGGCGTTGCTTCTCGGCGGCGGCAAGCGTCTCAATGCGCTGACGCTCGATCTCAGCTCCCTTCAACACGGTCGCGATCAATTCCTTTTCGCGGCGGTTGATTTCCGCTTCCTGCACCTTGACCTGCTGTTCTTTCTCGATCTGCTGCACCTTCACCTGCTCCGCGATGACTTGCTGTTGCATGATGTTGGTCTGGATGTCGTAGGCCTTGTCGGCCTGCGCCTGCTGGCGCTTAGTCACTTCCAGAAATTGCGCTTTCTTCACTTCCAGGTCGCGTTGCGCCTCAGCCTGCTTGGCGAGAGACAAGGTTTCCGCCAGAACGCGCTCCTGATCGGCCTGGGCCTTCGCCACGGCCGACTCCCGTGTCGCCAGAGCGCGCCTGATGGCCGTGTCGCGGTCCGCTTCCGCCGCAGCCACGTCGGCATCGCGCTTGATGCGCGCGACGTCGGGACGTCCCATGTTGGTGATGTATTCGTTCTTGTCGCGCACTTCCTTGATGGTGAACGAGATAACTTCGAGCCCCATCTTGTTCATGTCATCCGCGCAGGTGCCGCGCATGCGGTCAGAGACCATCTCCGGCTGCTTCACGATTTCTTCCACCGTGAGTTGGCCGATGATGCCGCGCAGGTGGCCTTCCATCACCAACCGGATGAGGCCTTGACGTTCGTCGTCCGTCTTGGTGAGGAATTGTTCAGCGGCGGTGCGAATCGACTCGTCGTCGGACTTGACCTTGATCTGCGCCACGGCTTCGACGGTGACGGCCACGCCCTGCTTGGTGTAGAGATCCTGTTGCGGAGCCACATCGAATGACATGAGTTCGAGGGAAAGCCCGCGACAAACTTGCACCATGGGCAGTACGACCGAGCCATGACCTTTCACGATGCGCGTGCCGCCCAGGCCGTACACGATGAGCGCTTCGTGGGGGCCGGCTTTGCGATAGAGCCTGGCCATTCCGCTGATCAGAAAGAGGATGACCATCACTCCCAGCGAGACAAAGATCCAGATCACTGCATAGTGGGAAAAGCCTTCGAACATAACGCCTCCTGTTACAAATGCGGTTGGAGAATGATTCGGCTGTCTGAGTCACTTGTCGCCGGGGAACTTGCGCCCACCAACTCGGAATGGGCCAGCGGATTCAAATTGAAATTCACGATCGAATGGTTGCCGAACCAGCAAAACCCAATCACGACATACGCGACTCCAAGGATTGGCCACGAAGCGTTCGGCTTCATGGCCCTCGCGATCAGGGCGGCCACCGTGAACAGCACCAGCAAGACCGCCATGATCCCTAATCCCAGCATGACTGCGCCTTCTCGCGATGTGTACCCGTTGGGCTGGTGGTTGACGTCGAAATGAACCGCCATGCGGGGCGGCAGTTGATCCCATGCCTGCCAGTAATTTGCGGCGGTGATCGGAAGCACCAGCCACATCAGCGCGACCAACGGTTTATACCAGTCTCGATTCATGGCATCTCCAACTCTCGGTCCGGGCAATCGACTCGGAACCCTTATTGAGTCGCGGCCGTGGTTTCGTCCGTCTCGCCGGTCATCTCGCTCCACAAACGGACGTAAGCAATTCCCTTCTCGTAGCGCGTGACGACGACTTCTATTCCTTTGGCAATGGGCGCCCCGCTCTCGCTGCGCGCTCCACAAACGCGGCGAGTTCCGGCCTGCGAGTAGATCAACTCGCCGGTGCCCCCTTCGCGAATCGGCACGGAGAGCTTGCCCAGAACTCCGACCATTTCGAAATCCGCAGGATCGAGATACTCCTGGTCGGAGATCAGAACCTTGGTCAGGAACAGAAAGATGATTCCTCCGCCGACCAGGCCGCTCGCGACCGACAACGTCAACCCCAAGCCGACCCACAACGCGGAAAAGCGCGTCAGCAGGTAACCGGTGCCGCCGAACCACGCCAAGAATGCGGCGATGACCGGAGGATTGAACGGAGAAACGCTCAAGCTGCGTGGCGCATGGTTCGCTGCGGACGAGTCTGCCGCACTCGGACCCGACGCGGAGACGTGTCCGCCCGCAGAGGAAGCATGCCCAATGGAACCGTGAGCGGCCGGCAGGTGCGCTCCGCCGTGTCCGTGAAAATGGGGCAGGTGCAAACGCCCGACGCGCGATCCTCCAAACACAAAGGAAAAGAAACTGAAGCAGAATCCGATCGCGAAACAAATCAGATAGAAGTCTGCCCAGCTGAAGCCTGTGGACGTCATCGGATTCGCCTCCCATCATTCGTGCCGCGCCGATCGCCATTGCCAAGTTCGGGCCGCAGCGCCTCCAGCAGGCGGTCGGCCAGTCCCGGAGTCTCGAGAATTGCGCCCAACAACAGGAAACTACGGCGCGTATCTTTTTCGCGAGCGGCCTTGATCAGAACCTTGCTGACTTCCGGATCGTTGGCAAATTTTTCCGAGCCTTGCAACAGCCAGACGTCGAGCTGACCCTCGGTAGTGCGCAGGTCGGAGGTCAGCTCGGCGTGGTAGCCATCGGGATCATCGACCAAAAATCCGGGATGAACCTTGAAGAACTTGGCCAGCAGCGCGCGCGACGACTGCGTCATGTGTGGGCGCGATCCGTTTTCAATCTGCGAGAGATATGACTGGCTGATGCTCTGCCCCTTGCCCAATTCCTCGCGGATGGCGCGCACCAACTCAAGCTGCGTCATAGGGCGGCCCAGGCCGCGCAACGAACCTTCGACCTCTCGCAAGTACCGGATTTTCTCGCCCAGCTTCATTGGACCCGTTTCGTTTATTTCAAATCGAGATAGTTATATTGCAATTTGCGATTAATGTCAAGATTTGTATCTCGAGCCGTTTCAGGCGTTTAGCCGAGAGCTCCCCGGCCGTCCGCCGAAAAAGCAAAACGCCCCCGGCTGGCTGAGGCGTTGCGACACTGCAAGCTTTTATCGCGATCCCTGATTTTTCCGGGAAGCCTGGTTTTTCCGGGAAGTAGGAGCTGCGAAGCAGGTTTCTCGACTCGCCGTTGCGTTCGCTCTGGCTCCCTCGAAATGACAACTCTACTGCTTCAGCGAAGTAATCCTATAGTCCGGCTTCGATCCGGGAGCGGGGGTCCAGGTAGTCGCGCAGAGCGTCGCCGATGAAATTGAAACTCAGCACGGCCAGCATCACTGCGAGGGCGGGAAACATCACGAGGTGGGGCGCGTCGAACAGATGCGCGCGGCCGTCGTTGAGCATCGCTCCCCAACTGGAGGTCGGCGGAGGGACGCCTAGCCCGAGAAAGCTCATGGTGGCTTCTGCGAGGATAGCTCCAGCCATGCCAATCGCAGCTTGAACAACAACCGGCTGAATAATGTTGGGAAGAATGTGGCGGACGATAATGCGCAGATCGCTGGCACCCAGAGCGCGCGCGGCCTCGACGAATTCGCGTTCACGGGCGGCGAGGACTTGTCCACGAACCAGACGGGCGTAGCCGACCCATCCGCCGAGAGAAAGCGCGAGCACGAGATTGAAAATGCCCGGACCGCGAAAGGCGATGAACGCGATCGCGAGCAGAATTCCCGGGAACGACAAGAACGCATTCATCAGGACAACGTTGACGAAGCGGTCGACGCCCCCGCCGTAGTATCCCGCAATCGATCCTATGATGAGGCCGAGTGCGAGCGACGCCAGCACCACACAGCTACCGACCAGCATGGAGATGCGGGCGCCATAAACGACGCGAGAAAGAATGTCGCGCCCGAGTTCATCGGTGCCGAACCAGTGCGCGGACGACGGCGACTCGAGACGCGTGGGCAGATGAATCGAAGCGGGATCTTGAGGTGCGATCCAGGGCGCGAATAGCGCAAAGATCACGAAGATTACGACCAGCACCACGCCGATCGCTGCCAGCGGATTGTGGCGGGCGTTTCCGGCAAGCTTGCGGCGGAAAGAGATGGCGGCGGTCGGCATGAGTTGCGTAGGGACAATCTTATACTGTGATCTTGCGGCTCACGTCCTTTGACTGCGATCATCGTTCCGTTTCTGTCAACTTCCCACGAAGAAGGCTCTGATCATGCGTACACATCTGTCTTCCGTTCTCACTTTTATTATTTTCTCTGCGAGCTTGTTCGCGCAGACACCAGCCAGGCCGGCCTCTCCCGGCCACACTACGTTGAACCTGTGGCCGCACGGAGCGCCTGGTGCTGGGCCCAGTGCGGTAGCCGAGGCTGACACCACGACTCCGAAAGATAGGCTGGTCGCGGGCAAGCCAGTCATTCGTCTGGGAAACGTATCGACACCCACGCTCACCGTTTATTCTCCGAAGGATAAGAACGCCGGAGCCGCGGTTGTGGTTTTTCCTGGCGGCTCTTACCACGTTCTGGCCATCGATCTCGAAGGGACCGAGGTATGCGATTGGCTGAACTCCATCGGTGTTGCCTGCGTGCTGGTGAAATATCGAGTGCCCGACTCGGGGCCTTATCCCAAGTCTGCTGCCCCATTGCAGGATGCGCAGCGGGCACTGGGAATCGTGCGTTCGCACGCGAGCGAGTGGCACATCGATCCCAACCGCATTGGCGTTTTGGGATTCTCCGCGGGAGCCCATCTTTCCGCCGCGCTCAGCACGCACTTCGACCAGCGTCTCTACGATCCGGTTGATGATGCGGACAAGATCAGTTGCAGGCCTGATTTTGCGGTGATCGTGTATCCCGGCTACCTTGCGCTCTCGGAACAGAACTTCGCGCCCAACGCAGAGATTCACGTCACAAGCCGGACTCCACCTTCGTTTATTGTGCAGGCGGAAGACGATCCGGTGCATGTCGAGAACTCGACGGTTTATTTCCTCGCCCTGAAGAATGCCAAGGTACCGGCGGAATTGCACATCTACGCTAGCGGCGGACACGGCTACGGACTGCGGCGCACGGAGCTACCGATTACGGATTGGCCGAAGCTGGTGGAGACTTGGCTGGGGACGATTCGGGTTCTGCCAGCGGTTCCCTAGCGGCGCTACGTACTTTATATGGTACGCTCCAAGACAGCCTGAGATGGTTTCTGAGAAAGCACCACGGAAGATCGACCTTGTCTTCTTTCGCAATGCCGACCGATGGGAAGGGGGTTGTGGGAGGTGCGAACCGATCTGCCCGGCAACCGTACCTCGCGCGTATTGATTTGTTTTTATCGGGATCGCTTAGTGGCACTGCACGGATTCATAAAAGAGACGCGCGCTACTCCCGACGACGACCTCACGCTGGCGCGTAAGCGCCAAAAGGAGTTGGAACGATGAGCAAGAAGCATCTGGGATCGAGCATTGACGACTTTCTGAAGAAAGAAAACATCTTCGAGGGAGCGCAGGCGCAGGCCGTGAAGGAAGTCGTGGCGTGGCAACTGGCCAAGGCTATGAAGAAAAGAAAGATCTCCAAGGCGCGCATGGCGGTCTTGTTGAAGACGAGCCGCTCGCAGGTGGACCGCATACTCGATCCGAAGCGCGATATTACGCTGTCGAGTTTGCAGCGGGCGGCTGCGCTGGTGGGGCAGCGGGTGGTAATTGAGCTGGTTTAGCCGGGAAACTGAGTCGGCGCTCCCAGTAGCTGTAGAGCGGCCAGAGATGACCCCCTATGAGAAGCGGCGCAGTTAAGATCAAGTTGGTTGCAGGTGAGATAAAAGGCGTGTCTATAAGTCCGGGCCTTAACGCTTTCTACGAAAGAATGTTTGAAGCCGCAAGAAAAAGGGCGGAGGGTAGTCGTGACGACATCGAGAGCGGAATCCAGGTTATCGTTTTTGGAACCTTCTTGCTCGAAGCCGCCTGCAACGATTCTTACAGAGAGTTTCTCTCCACTGTAATTCCGAAGGGTGAGCTAGCGGATGCCATCTGGAACGCGACAAAAAGATTGGCAATTCCAGAAAAGATCAATGTCGCAACCGCAGTCAATGGTCTCCTTAAGACGGATTTCGATGTTGAGATCGGGAAGCTCAAACTGCTATTTGGATCTACGTAACAGTTTGGCGCATTTCAAAGATAGCGATACTGTTTGGGACGCACCCCTTGAGTTCGTCGCTAGGCAGGAAAACTGGTCCAAAGCTCCGGAGCCCGAATTGATGGGACATCTAACCGGCCAGAAGCTGTCCCAGTACATATCTGACATTAATCACTTGCTCGCCTGGCTCGACAAGGTTTTTGGAATAAAAAGAACGGCTGTGGACGTATCGGCCGAGCCTAAATAATCCGAACGGCATTGCTTTGTTCACTGTCGGATCCTTGGATTCGCCACCGAGTACAGGACATCCGTAAGGAAGTTGACCGCGACATACGTCAATCCGATGGCGAGGATGCAGCCTTGGACCAGGAAATAATCGCGGCCGGAAATGGCGTCGACGGTGAGGCGACCGATGCCGGGCCAGGAGAAAATCTTTTCGGTGACGATGGCGCCGGCGAGCAGCGCGCCAAACTGCAGGCCCAGCACCGTTAGCACAGGGATCATGGCGTTGCGCAGGGCATGGCGATAGACGACGGTGCGCTCGGGCAATCCTTTGGCGCGGGCGGTGCGAATGTAGTCCTGGCTGAGTTCTTCGAGCATCGAAGTGCGCACCATGCGGGTGAGGATGGCGGCGAGGGCGCTGCCCATGGTTAGAGCGGGCAGCACTAAGTTGGCAAATGATCCGGCGCCGGAGACGGGGAGCCATCCGAGTTTGATCGAGAATAACAAGATGAGGATGGGACCGAGCGCGAAGTTTGGGAACGACAGGCCGAAGAGACTGACGATGGAGAGCACGCGGTCGTCCCAGCGATTGCGGCGTCGGGCGGAACGGACTCCGGCGGGGACGGAAAGAATGATCGCAACCAACAACGACGCGAGGGTGAGGCGCAGCGTGTAGGGATAACGCTGTGCGATCAGCTGGGTGACCGTCTGGTTGTAGCGGATGGAGCGTCCGAGATCGCCGTGGAGAACACCCTTCCAGTAGTGAAGATATTGTTCGCCGAGGGGGACGTCGAGGCCGTAGGCGTGGCGAGTGGCAGCGATGTCGGCGGGGGGCGCGCCTTCGCCGAGCATCTGCGCGATGGGGTCTCCAGGGACGAGGTGGATGAGCAGGAAGACAAGGCTCACCACCAACCAGATGACGGGCAGGGTGTAGAGGACGCGTTGGAGGACAGTTTTCAGGAGGCGGTTCCCAGTTCTTGGTTCTCGGTCGGTCCTTTATGGGTGTCATCCTGAGCGGAGCGGGCTCGAATGAGCTCGCGCAGTCGAAGGATCCCTTTTTCCAGACATCACGCTTTGCCTCCCAGGGCATCGCTCTACTCAATTCGAATCTGTACTTCGAATCCTACAGAGAACGCCTCGACGCCGCGTGAGCAACGGCTGAATAGGAGTCCTTCGACTGCGCGCGACGACTCGCTTTGCTCGCTGTCGTGCTTCGCTCAGGATGACGGGCTATTGTGGCATCCACGTAGGCAGCATTTCTTTATTAGTTCGGTGCTTCTCAGTTCCCTTTTTCACTCCATGCTTCTCAGTCCCCCGCGCCTTTCGCGGCTTCGGCTTCGCTTTCGACTTTCGCGGTTTTTTCGATTCGCACTCTCGCGATGCGGTGGCCTTCCAACTCCTCCACGGTGTAGCGTCTGCCTTCGTACTCGAAACTGTCGCGCAAGGTTGGAATCCTCTGCAAGCGGGCCAGAATGAATCCTGCCAGGGTTTCGAAGCCGGCGTCTCGCGGCAACGTCAGGCCGTATTCGGTTTCGAGGTCCCGGATGTTGACTGAGCCTTCGAGGACTATGACAGACTCGTCTTCGAGGGCCGGCTCGCTCGGGGAGACATCGAACTCGTCTTCGATGTTGCCGACGAGTTGTTCAAGGATGTCCTCGACCGTGATCACGCCGGCTGTTGAGCCGAATTCGTCGACGACGACGGCGAGATGGCGGCGGCGATCTTTAAATTCCGCTAGGAGTTCCGCTAGAACCTTGGTTTCAGGCACAACCAGCACGTCGTGCATGATCTGGCTGATTTGCATGCGCGAAATTCGCGTCGAAGTTGACTGGCCAAGATTGCTCAGGCGCAGTCGCATCCAGCGCATGAGGTCTTTGTAGTAGAGCACGCCGACAATGTGCTCGGGCCCGCGTTGCGGATCGTAGATAGGAATGCGCGAGTGCTGGCCCTCGACGACGCGGGCCAGGGCTTCGTCAAGCTGGAGGTCAGAAGGCAGAGAAAAAATGTCCGGGCGGGCGACCATCACCTCGCGTACGGTGATGCTGTCGAGTTCGATGGCGCTGTGAATCATCTCCTCCTGAAACTCCGGGATCTGACCGAACTGGCGGCTGGCGGTGACAATCAGTTTCAGCTCGTCGGGCGAATGGACGGCGCCTCCGCGGCGCGTGGCTGCGCCCAAACAGTCGCAGCACAAGCCCGCCGGAGCGGCGCATAAAAAACAGCACCGGACGGGTAAGGGTGATGAACGCTTCCATGGGGGCAGCAACAGCAAGGGCAACTTGCTCGGCACGCTGAAGAGCCAAGGTCTTGGGGACCAACTCGCCGAGGATGACGTGCATGTAGGTGATCAGGCTGAAGGCGATGGCAATGGCGATGGTGTGGGCGTAGACGGCAGCGTGCGGCACGCGGTGGACGAACTGCATGCTTCCACCAGCCGGGCGACCATGGGCTCGCCGATCCAGCCAAGAGTGAGGCTGGCCATAGTGATGCCGAGCTGAACGCCGTTGACGACTTCATCCAGATTCTGATGGAGGCGCTGCACGTGCGCGCGCCGATGCGTCCGGCCGAAATGAGCTGCTGGATGCGGGTATCGCGCATGCTGACCAGGGAGTATTCGCCTGCCGCAAAGAAGGCATTGGCTGCCACCAGGAGCAGGATCGGAAAGACCCCGGAGCAGCACAAAAGCAATCATGGAGCGCTAATTCTAACATTTGAAAGGGAGTTGTTGGCGCAGCAGGGCTTTGTGGGAGAGTCAGTGCGGGCACAGCCTGTGTGGGGACAGCCGCCCTCGGCTATCCTCGAGCCGAAGGCTCGATTTTTTGCCCCTATTTTCTGAGGTCGGGTATTTTCGAGGCTGGCATCAAAGAAAGTCGAGCTGCGCTGGAGGGGCAGCCGAGGCGACGGTACCCACATTTCATATCCCATTCACATCCATGTGGTGCGCGGGGTCACAAATTTCCACTCCGTTATCGGCTATCCTTTTAAAGAGTCGCGTGTCTAACTGGCAGGCGGCAGATGGGTTAGCGAGTATCAACGATCTTTTTTGAATCCAAGCCGGAAAACCAAAGAGTTTCGCCGGAAATCATAGTTTCACAGGAACAAAAGCAACTCAGCCCGCGTACAAGAAGATGAGGGCGGCAGAATGGCTCCCTCGACTCCACTTGGCGGTGTCAATCTAGAGCAACAACAGGAGGCGTCGTCAACGGTAACGGAAATAATAATAAGAAGAAGCGTCGCAGAATAATTATCTGGAGCAGCGTGGGATTGGGACTGGTGTTGCTGATCGCGGGCGGAGTGTTCGCGGCGACGCGGGGTGGAGACACAAGATTGATCCGTCGAAACTCGCCAAAGTGGAAAAGGGCGACTTGGCCAAGAGCGTGGTGGCGACCGGCAAGGTCGCGCCGATCACGAAGGTCGAAGTGAAGTCGAAAGCCAGCGGCATTGTGAAGAAACTGCTGGTCGACTACGGCGATCGCGTCAAGAAGGGGCAACTCCTGGCCCAGCTCGACAAGATCGAAAT
>CAWFIV010000005.1:0-12545 GCA_963815925.1 uncultured Acidobacteriota bacterium
GCGAAGGAGACCTCTTTCGATGAAGAAACTCAGCAATGAAGAACTCCTGGTCGAATTGGAAGTTCCATTTCCTGTCGACCAGGTCCTGTGGCGCGTGACCAACACCGCCAACAACCGCACCCGCGGGCAGGTCGTGCCCTACGCCGATCCGCGCGCTTACACCGATCGTCTCAACGGACTGGTAACACCCCAGGGCTGGACCCGTAGCTATGAGACGACCACGATGAACAACATCACCCGCTACAAGCGCAACAGCGAGATCGTCACGGGCAAGATTCTGGTGGTCTGCAAGGTGACCATCGAGGGCCTTGGAACACACTCGGGAACCGGCGAAGAGTGGGCGGACGAAGAGAACGCAATGACTTCAGCAGAAGCACAGGCGTTCAAACGCGCTTGCTCGTGTTTTGGCCTGGGGCGCTGCTTTTACGACTTCGACGCGCCTTGGGTTGATCTGGACGACAAGGGACGCCCGAAGAAAGCTCCAGCCCTTCCAGTCTGGTTGATCCCGGAAAACTGGCGCAAGGGAGCACGTCCGTCCGGAAAGGCTAGCGGCGCGAACGCAAGCGCTGCACCGTCGCACGCGACCGATGCAAGCAACGGACGCTCGAACGGCAACGGATCCAACGGCCGCGCGAACCCGACTCCCCCCACACGGAATGGAAACGGAGGTACGCGCCCGCCAGCAACCCAAAACGTCGCAGGGTCGCAGCAGGCTGCCGCCGATGGTGGTACCAGCAAGAATGAGCCAAAACCGAGCGAAAGCGCAGCAAAGAACGGCAACGGCGCTGACTTGGACAAACGCATTTCCGCCTTGGAGGAATCTGTCGGCGGCAAGCTGTACCGATGGGTCCTACGGGAATACGGCCATGCCAACAAGCCTCACCTGGTACGCGACATCCAGTTGAAGAAGAAAATTCTCGACGTGCTGGAGTCGGCCACGCGGGGCCTGCGCCGCATGGAGGTTGTCCTCGATCGCATCCCGGAGAAAGAGGTCGGTGCCTTACTCGCCAAACTGCAGGCGCCGCCACTGAATGAAATCGCCGACATGCCTACGCTGGTCCAGGTTGTTCAGGGGCTGGAAGGCATCGTTAACAACGGTTCCCACCCCAACGCAGCCTAAAACGGCTGTTCTCTCCACCACACACGGGAGATGCCCTTATCGGGCGTCTCCCGTGCCTGTCGTACGTTGAGGCTCCAGGATGAACAGAAAACTCCTTACCCAAGTAGCAACTTAATGCGACAAGTCCTCGTTGCCTAAACTGGATGGCTGGTTTCATCACTGTGCTGCTGCGCCTTTCCCCATTGCAAATTCGTGCACGTGAGGAACCGGTGGCGCAGGCGATGACAGAAACTCTATAACCTCGGGCTCGAGCTTCTTCCAGCATTCATACACTGCCAGATGGCCTGAGTCAGTGCAAACCAACAGGGAAGAGTGCGGCAGTTCCTGCTTCATCTGCTCACCAATCGACATCGGAATCAGCTTTTCCTCTTTCCCCCAAATAATCAGCACAGGAATGTTGATTCCTTGAAGCTTGCCGTCGAGCACGTCCTGATACGTGAGCATCGAGTCGAAGATGCGTCGGGTGATCCAGGCCCGCTGCGCAAACTGGTGCAGTAGGTCGCGTGAGACTATGTACGGCAGATGATATTGCCGAGGAGTGAGTACAGCCATGAAGGCAGTCAACTCGTCCGGCGTCCGGGGAAGAAATGTCCGAGCGTTAAGGTTGGTTTGAAACTTGAGCCCAGCAGCGTCGGCGATCACGAGCCGGTTAACGACTTCGGGATGCTCGCTGGCAAGTTTCAGCACGATCCAGCCGCCCATCGAAACTCCGACCAGGTCCGCAGACTTGATGTTCTGGGTAGCGAGAAACTGCCGCAGCATCTCCGACTGCTGCTCGATGGAATACGCGATGTCGGGCTGCTGGGTCTGCCCGTGGCCCAGCAGATCGATGGCGTAGACGTGGAAACGGCTACGCAGGTCGAGCATCTGCTGGATCCAGTTCAGAGATTCCCCTTCCAGACCATGAACGAAAATCAACGGGGGCCCTTTACCTCCCTCAAAGTAATGCACTCGATAGGGGCCAACCTGCGCGTACTCGCTGTGAATGCCACCGCCCCACAAGGCGAAACGGCCAGCAGCCCGCAGAACCGTGAGAGGCCACAGCGAGGTACACACGACGGACACGATGACCAGCAGCAAGAAAACGAGGCCAATCTTCTTCCAGGGCCACATGCGATGGTGCCCGGGTTCACCTTGCCGGGCCCCGCCAGCAACAGTAGGCATGAGAAACTCTCTTCCTACGAAAACCAGAAAGCTGTTTTGCGGTTAGCGCGCCCAAGTTACGCTTATCGATGGCTTGAAAACGTTTGATAAAGGCGACACTGCCATTTGGCGAAGGACTGCCGGTCGCCGGGCTAAAGAACCGCAGTGAGTCGGTATTCGCGGGCCACAGGTTCCACGATCTTGACTCGTCCGTGGCCTGGATTGATCTGTTCGCGGGTGCGCACCACTCCCGCCCGCTCTAACTTCAGAACGTCTCGGCGTACGGACTTGGGGTCGCGCTTCAGTGCGGCCGCAAGCGCCGTGATCGACGAGGATTTGGTCCGCACTTTCTGAACCAGCCGGAGACGCTCCGCCGTGAGGACCTCGACCATTGCGAGTGGGTCCTCGAAAGTGATGGTGATCTCCGGCTTGATCGCTTCCCGTCGATCCAACTTGCGCGCCCGCTCCAGGGCCCGCTTCGCGTAGCCTTCAAATCCACCCGTATTGATCTTCAACTTCATATCGGTTCCTTCTTCTGGCGGAGTTCCCGCACTTCGTCTAGAAATTGTTCCAGCAGCCTCTCGTAGCTGACAAAAGCAAACTTCTCTTCGGCGCCGGCGAAATGCCGATGATGGTCACCGTGGCTGTTGTCGTAACCAACCACCCTGCCGTTATCCCTGGCACTAAGAGCGTGATTGATGAAAGCCAAGTTGTACCTGACGATGACGCTGCGAGAGTCCTGCCATACCTCTTCGCGGATGAGTCCTTTTCCGAGAGCACAACGCACTTGGGTCGTTTCGTCTACAACCTTGCGCAGCCTCCCGGTTTTCTTCACCTGAGGATCATAGCACAGATAGGGCGTAAAAAGCCCTGCCTGTAGTGGGGCAGACAGGACTGTTCCCCGTCAACGACGGCGCGGTTTCAGCGCCGAAGGGAGGCAACCAGGTCGATGTACTGCTGCATGGCATCCTCGGCGGAAGTCCCTTTGATCTCGCTCCAAGCATCGAACTTGGCGCGCCGGACAAAGTCGAAGCCGCCCGGCCGCTCCCCGGTGGCATCGCTTTGAGTCGCCTGTTTGTATAGAGCGTACAGCTTCAGCATTGTGTTGTTGTCCGGGCGCTCGGCAAGGCCGTTCACGTCTTTTTGAGCTGGAGCAAATCGATCCTGTAAAGCCGGCATAAATATCCTTTGAATTGAGTTCTGGTTGTGTCACAAACTCAATCATCGCCCTCTGGCTGGACCGGTTCCAGCGCCTATGCTGGTGATGGCGGACGAGATTTCGTCGAGGTCCGAAGCCGTCAACTCCAGTGCCGCGGCGCCGATCCAGCCATCCACCTGCTGCGGCGACCTGGCTCCGACAATCGCGCCCGAAACGCCCGGCCAAGCCAATGTCCACGCAACCGCAACGGCGGAGATGGTCGTGTTGTGGCGCTCAGCTATCGGTCGCAGTGCATCGCGCAACGCCAGGTTACGGCTGAGGTTTGGCTCCTGGAACTCGTGATCGTGTCGTCGCCAGTCATCCTCCGCGAGGTTCGTTACACGCTGCCGGTCAAAGCGGTCGGTGAGCAGTCCCGACTGCATTGGGCTGTAGACGATAACGCCGGTATTGTGTTCGGCGCACCAGGCGATTTCGGCTGCTCCCGCGGCGCGGTGAATCAGCGAAAACGGCGGCTGCAGCGAATCCACATGCCGGACGGCTTCGCAGCGTTCTAGCAGCGCAACGTCAAAATTGGAGACGCCACCCATGCGGACCTTGCCTTCATCGATCAGGCGGACCATTTCTCCCCACGAATCCTCCACGGGGGTGCCGGTTTCATCGGGCCAGTGGAATTGGTAGAGGTCGATGCGCTCGACGCCAAGCCGGCGCAGCGAACCCTCACATTCCCGGCGGATCGATTCCGGCTTCAACACGCGACTCGCCGGAGCCATCGGGTCGCGCTCATCCCAGATCAGTCCGCACTTGGTGAACACCAGCGGCCGGTCTGAGATGGGAAGCTGCTTTAGCAGTCTGCCAACGACTTCTTCGGAGTGGCCTAAGCCGTAGACTGCGGCGGTGTCGATCCAGTTGATACCCGATTCGAGAGCATGTCGCATGGTTGCGACCGACGCTTCATCGTCCTGCGGACCCCATCCGAAGGACCACCCGCCTCCGCCAATGGCCCATGAGCCGAAACCGACACGGGTGATCATGACGCCGCCAGAACCGAGCGGGCGCTTGGATAATTGCATGTGTTTCCTCCTTCTGAAGGCAAAGCAAATCACGCCAAGAACTCAACTGAAGCCGAGGACAGGATGCGGTGTGTACGGTTCCTCGAGAGAAGCAATCTCTTCGGGCGTCAGGTGCAGCGAGAGCGCTGCTACTGCGTCCTGGAGGTGGTGCGCTTTAGTGGCTCCGACAATCGGTGCGCTGACTCCCGGCTTGCTCAGCAGCCAGGCCAGCGCAAGCTGGGCGCGGGGAACGCCACGTCGTTCGGCAATCTCTCCCAATTGCTCCACAACTTTGCGGTCGGCATCTTCCGTCTGCAGGTACATCCTCTTGCCGAACTGGTCGGTTTCATAGCGTTTGGTGGTTTCGCTTTGCCAGGGGCGGGTCAGGCGACCGCGCGCGAGAGGGCTCCAGGGGATGACGCCGATGTCCTCTGACCGGCAAAGGGCCATCATCTCGCGCTCTTCTTCGCGATAGAGCAGATTGTAGTGATTCTGCATGGAGACAAAGCGGGTCCATCCGTGAAGGTCGGCAAGATAGAGCGCCTTGGTGAACTGCCACGCAAACATGGACGAGGCGCCGATGTAGCGCACCTTGCCTGATTTCACCACCTCGTGCAAGGCTTCCAGGGTCTCCTCGATCGGCGTTTCGTAATCCCAGCGATGAATCTGATAGAGGTCAACGTAGTCGGTTCCCAGCCGGCGGAGGCTCTGGTCCAGCTCGTAGAAAATGGATTTCCGGGAGAGGCCCCGGCCATTGGGTTCGTCGCGCATGACGCCGTGTACCTTGGTGGCAATAACCACAGCTTCCCGGTGGGTATTGGCTTTGAGGAATCTCCCCAGCACCTCCTCGCTGGCTCCGCCTGAGTAGACGTTGGCGGTGTCGAAGAAGTTGATTCCGAGATCAAGAGCCTGGCGAAAAAAGGGCTGGCTTTCCTCTTCGTTAAGGGCCCAAGCGTGGCTGCCGGCTCTGAGGGCGCCCATAGCAGGCGCGCCGTAAGTCATACAGCCGAGGCAGATGCGGGAAACCTTAAGGCCGGTCTTGCCGAGATTGACGTAGTCCATTGTTTCTCCGATGAGGGCTGAACGGTTCAAACTGCCTGTGACCAGTGAATGTGGAGTTCAACCATGGGTGCCTACGCTAATTGATAAGGATACTGCCGCCGCGTAGGATTCAGCGCCGCATTCTCCCAGGAACAGCGGAGTGGCGTAGGCGGTCTTCATCTAATTCCCAGTATCCAGCCCTCAATATGCGCCGCTTCGCGCTCAGCGGGCGGGAGAACGGGAGCCAAGAAGTCCGCGAGTGTACCGTCAAGATCGGAGCGGCGCATCCATTCCGCCACGGAAAATGCGTCATGTTGGTGTTCGTTCCGATCTCCCCGCGCGAAGCTGTGGCTCCAAAGAGATGGATAGACTTCTGCCACGACTGATCGACCCGCCGGGACATCCCAGCCATCGAAAGGCCAAAAGTGTACGCCGGGAACGTGAAGGCGGATATACCGAAGCCACGGAAGCCCGGCATGGGTGGACTTTGCAACCGAGCCCGGAACATCGAAGTGGAAAACGGACTTCGCCCCGGCCCTCAATTCAGTGACGCGCCTCCAGCGAGAGTTTCCGCATCGAGCTACACCAACGCCGCGAAGGCCATCGCGCACAAAATCAACGCAGGTATATTGGTCATCCGTTGGCCAATGCCGCTGAAAATCGTCAAGAAACGCCGGCCAATCGTGCGGCAGGTGGTGCTGGTCGAAATACTGCAGCGGAAACGAAAAGCCGTGATCAATCCCAACTAGCGTTGGTTGCTCTTCTGAAAGGCGTTCCGCCAGCCATTCGGCAATTTCTCGCCGTGTCCAGTATTTGCGTGGGCTGGGCGGCGGCGGCACCTCAGTAGGAGGTCCGTTGCGGTCCGCCATGTAAACGCGCAAGCCCTTGAGGCTCGATTTCGGCGTCTCTGCGCCGGAATAGTCGATGCCGATATACCGATCGAAGGCTGGCAGGCCAACCATTCAGCACGCCCCGATTGATCCTATCCCCAACAAATTAAGCAGTTTATAAAGCTTCGACGGGAAGCCTACCCAGCCTGCCGCCGAAACAAGAGCCGCGCCTTCGGAACATCCCGCGCCATAAACCCCACACTTCAACCTGCCGCCACACCCCTCGCCCTATATCGATCGAAAATCGATGTAAGAATCCGCTCGGCAACCGGGGATTGGGAAGCAAAACAGAGGTAATACACCACAGCATTGGTGCTGTTCTTCATCGGTAACGGCGGTAGCACAATCTGGAAGCCCGCAACGCTTTTCAACCGCTCGCAGAACGCGCTGACGATCGCATCATTATCCTGCTTAACGATGTCAGGCTCGCCCCACAGGACCGTTTGCGCGCTCTCAGCATACGCAGCCTGGCGCCAGCTCTCGTCACCCCAAAATCGGTTCATGCGCTGGATTCCGCTCTCAGGCACTTTTTCGGGATGCCGCCAGATCGCATTCCTGTTCATGTCCATCACCGGGAAGTTCAGGAACATATCTATCGCCTTCGACTGCCCAGCCTGATGAATCACTTCCCAATCCAGATGGAGGCCATACGGATCGAGCAGGCAAAGGGCACGGTTGTAATTCGCATACTGAATCTGAGGAAGCAGCGTCTTCGTAAGGTATTCCGTCGCATCCCCGGTGTGGATGTGCACGTCCTCTCGATTGCCATACAGGCCTTCAAGGTAAGAGGTTTTCTTCGCCGCAAGGTCAATGAAATAAAACCCGTCGAAAGGTGGATCCACTTTCAGCGCACGCGAGGGGCTCCCCTCGACCGCGACGCCCCTATCCTTCGAGACATGCAGGCCGGCACCGCAGAAACCATCGATGTAGTATTTTTTTAGGGAAGTGTTCTTGAAGGCTGTCGTGTATCTTTCACCGTACTCCGCCACGATAGCAAGCTTTAACTCCGACCAATAACCGATCTCATCAAACTTCAACGAAGCGGCAGTCATCACAAATTATGCTAAGCCGCGTAGGTCGGAAACTCCATAGGAAACTGATTCCACTCTTCGCCTTCCAGCAACCTGCCACCTGCCTTCGAATTCCTTCCACCCCATTGCTTGAAGAAGAATGCCACCCTCGCCCGCACGCATTGATTGCGAATATCGATCACCCATTTTTCTTCCATCGGCCGCGCGTGTGGCCCGCTTTCGCCCCCCACGATCACCCACGAAATCCCCTTGAGATTCAACTTCCCCACTGGAGCGATCAGCGGCTCTATCGACAGAAACCTGACGCAAGCATTCGCCTCTTGCAAGTGCGCTATCCGCGAGGTCGCACGTTCATTCTCCACCGAAACCCCGAACCACATATGCGCTGGTGCTGGACGGACGCTGTAACGCTGGTTTACAAACTTCTGCAACAGCGAGCTTCGCTTCGTCAGGATTTGATAGATATGCCAATCGGCTCCCTCCATCGCCTCAAAAACTTTGCTTATATACGCTGCAGGAATGTCCTTATGAAACAAGTCGCTCATCGAATTCACGAAAATCATGCGCGCCTTTTTCCACTCGAAAGGCTGCAGCAGGCGTTGCGGCCGGAGTGTAAGGTCAAATCCCGTCTCGAATGGGTGGCCAGGCACGCCGCGAAACCGCTCCGAAAAGCGCGCGGCGTAGCAGTTATCGCAACCAGGGCTGATCTTCGTGCACCCGGTCACCGGATTCCACGTGGCATCGGTCCACTCGATTGCGCTCTTATCAGCCATTCCGACCCCGCCCGTTCCGATTTACTAACCGGCATGATATCCCGGTCAACCATTGGTGCAACGCAAAATATTTGTTTATTCGCTAGATACTCGCGAATGTTGTCTTGGTGGGCTTGAGCAAACCCATCCGGTGAAGCAGACATACATATCCTTTGGACTGCTGTCCCCGTTGTAACGAAAGCTCGTCTGCAAAATGACGCCAGGGTGAACAGGTGAGGGCAGGCGACTGTTTGTAATGCATGGGCCGACTCCGCGGGGACATTCCTGCTCTCTCTCGATAATCCAATCCCAGAAAAGCCGAAACGAATACCAATGCAATTCACACGGGAGCATTCCCATGAAACTCCGTCGAAATGAATTCTGCCCAATCCACAGATCACTCTTCTGCTGCGGTCGCGAGCTGGCGCGGAAAGAACGCAGATTTCAGCTTGGCGTTCAGCGCATCGAAGATCCACACCATCCCCGGGGATATCGCGAACTGCGGTCGCCCGCCGAGATGCGGAAGCTGCTGAACCGAAAGATCGTCGAGCAGGCTGGGAAATGTGCCATTTGCCATCACGAATTTGCCGACTGCAGCGACGTCGTACCGGACCACAGACAGCCAAAAGGAATGGGAGGCGCCCGCCGAGACGACCATCCGGACAATATCCAAGCCGTGCATTGGTGGTGTAACTCCAAAAAGGGATCGCGCAGACCGGGCGACTGATGGCCGATCCCTCAGTGCACTGGCTGCATCACTTGAGTAATATGCGGTCTTGAAGTTGGGGAAGTTTGCCGAACGAGTGCAGCAAAATGAACACGTTCACCGGTCGCAAGTTCTAGAGTCCGTTCGAGCCGGCCCAAAAGAGTCCTGATTTTCAACATTCGCGGAGAACCCTTTTGAAACCAGATGGAGACACGCCAATCTCATTTCTTCGGCTCAAAAGGCATTAGACAATTGGTCACGCTGTGGCGTGTGACGCCGTTGGCCGGGGATCACGGCTCAAATGGAGCAGTCTGGTACCGCAGTTTCCCTCCGCTGCGCCGCCGTTGCGCCGACGGCCGCCAGCATCAGGTCTTCCGTAACTACCCGAGCGAACTGTCTTCGATCTCGCCCAACCAGACTCTCGCGGAGCCGGACCGAATGACAAGGGTGCTGACAAAACCCGCTCGGTCTTACGTTTCTTGACGCACGCCGCTAACAGTAGCAGCATCGTATAGAAACGAGAGGTGCACGGCCATGGCGGAACACGATGATGACCCGATCGTTGAAATGAACGGATTCAGCGACGAAACAGACGAGTCGGAGATCTCTGACGAGGCGCTAGATCACCACTACTCGGAAGATGAACTCGAAGACTTTGCTCGGGCAGTCGAGGGGTACCTTTCAAAATGCGCCTACGGACAGCCATACGACGGCGGCGAGGCCGTCTGGCTTAATCCTCACACAACGCTCCACGACGTCATGGAACGGGCTGATGTACCAGAAGAATGCCGAGACGAAGTCGCCAGTCTGGTGCAGTGTCCAAGTTGTTCTAGCTCGCACGAACTGTGGGAAGAAGTCGGCGTCAAGTCAGAAGGCGAACTCCGATATGAGGATCTGATGGACAAGTGGTACGCCAGCCACTCAGCGAAGCTCGATGCTTTCGATGCTTTTCTGGAGAAGTACCCGTATCTCGGGGCCACTCACGATTTCGGGAAGGAGATTCGAGACGGAATTGCACAGTTTCCTTTGAAGACGATTGACAACGCCGTATTTTATCGTGCTCGACGAATCACCAATGGTCGCGACTACAAGCGGGAAGACTTTCTTCCTCCAGATCCAGCCAAACATCCTGTCGGAGAGGGGCGGTACAGCCACGCCGGCCAAAGCGTGATGTACCTGGCTGATGACAAGGATGGAGCCGCTATTGAGTGTCTCAACGAAGATGAGTCGCGCGCCTGGGTGCAGGCGTTTCGGGTCAAGGCGGTCGATAAAATCCTCGACCTCAGCGATGAAGAAGAGTGGGCCGACGAAGACACAACGATGTTGGCGTGCGGGCTCACCCACTCGGGTGCAGTTCTTCGTCTTGCAGATCGCGCAAATAGCTGGAAGCCTGAATACTTTGTGCCCCGTTTCATTGCCGACTGCGCCCGAGAGAGAGGCTGCAACGGAATCCGATTCAAGAGTGTGCGTCACTGGCGGACAAACTTGGTGCTGTTTAGCTATGACCCTGCGAAAGTGATCCCGGAGGGTGAACCGGAGATCATACGGATCGAGGACTGGAAACGGTCAGATTGGATGTATAAGGAGCCGGCGGACATCCCGATCCCCATCTGGACTCCTGGAACCGCATCCCGTGAAGAATTGGATAAGCTCATCGAGCCCTAAATTCAATAGGGATTCGTTACTGCTCTCTGTGAGCACTCTGCGTCCACTTAGGCGATACCGTCTGCACCGAACGTTCGCTAAGCCGTAGAATATCGTCTTAGGAGCCAATCCAACGCGGCAATTAGGACGAGGGAATAGTGCATCCGGGCGACAAAGGCTTATTTGAAACCTTCGAATTGCGTGGCAAGTGGTGGCTTCCCGACTCCCCGGAAGATCAAGTTCATGGCGTTGTTTCGTACTCGGCTGCCGGTCCCATTAAACTTCGACTTGACGGCAGGTTCGGTGCCGCCGAATCGCAAGACCCGTCTGAGTTTCTTCAAAATCCGTATCCTCTGTTAAATCGTCTCAAGGCTGAATGCATTGTTGGCGAGACGGTGGATGAGGAAGCCTGCACTCTGTACCGTGGCTTCCCGTCGCATCTCTCGTCTACCCAAACCTATACTGCGAATGGCCTAATCGTCGGCAAACGATTCAACAAGGTCTCGGAGATCTCCGTTTCTGGAGCGCTTGTCGGATATACCAACTTGGAAGAGTGGTGCTCAACCGCCATTCTTAAGCAGGAACCTGGAAGCGATCCTGGGCATTTTCGAATAGCGGTGCCAACTTCCCCAACATCTGTCTTTACCGTTTGCGATGCGGCTCGTGTCCGTAAGCTGGAGTTGCTCGTTCAAGCGCAGTGCTCTTTTGTCGCCGGAAGCTTTTCTGCTCAAACGCGAGCTTACTTCGACATTCAGTTCGAGGACTCCCTTCAGCTTCAAGAGGCGGAGGGTTTGATGGGGCAACTTGCGAATCTGTTAACCGTGCTCCAGGGTCGGCCGACACACGCGACTATGATCAGGTTGAAACTAGCTGGCTCGGAAACGCCGCAAAATGCGGTTAACCTTTTTCGGGTTCCGCGGACGCAAAGCGCACCGCCCGTATTGGCGCCCGAAATGGACCTGCCCTACACGGAAATCTCAGACTACACCTCGAAGATCTTCCGTTCGTGGTTCATTAACGAAAGCCTCGATCCAGTTTATGACCTCGTAGTGAGCACGATTTACAACACCCGGCAGAGCGTGTACACAAATTTCCTCGCTCTGATGCAAGCAGTCGAGACCTTGCATCGCAGGTTGTACGGCGGGGAATATCTCGCAGACTCACCATTCCAACCAATTCGAGATGCCCTTTGCTCAGCGATCCCAGCCGATCTCGAGGAAGATTTCAAGCAGAGGCTCGAATCTGCTATCAAGTACGGAAACCAGCTTTCGCTGCGGACGCGACTGAAAGCACTTCTGCGAACACTTTCGGATCGAACCAAGCAGTCGATTCTCGGAGAAGAAGAAAAAGACTTTGTGCATCTGACTGTGAGGACGCGAAATTACCTAACGCACTACGACGAGGCTGACAGACCACCCATCATCGACGACGTGCATCGAATGTATAACTTGAACGTGAGGGTGCGAGCATTGTTGACGATTCTGCTACTCATTCATCTGGGGGCTGCAGAAGATAAGGTGGCAACTGGTTTAGCCCAACATCTGAGTTTGGCGCGCTGACTCTCCGCTCGGAAGCACCGACACTCTGGCAGCTCCCGCTGGCCAAAAACTACGCACAACTAAACGCAGGAATCATGATTCCTCGGCGAACATCTGAATAGATTCTACGTCGGGTGACAGGGCCTTCTTGCCGTGCGATGTTTTCGCTGGCTTCGTGTTGGCTCTCTCTGCTTCTGCGCGTGCGTGATTCAGTTCAAGCAGGCGGCGCAGGACTTCTTTGCGGGCGGCGGGGCTGATGATGTACCGAACGCGGTCATCTTCGGCAAGGGTTTCGACTTCGTAGAAGTCGTGGTCGAGAGGGAGATTCTGCCAGCCGTAGGCGTCGCGGATGGCGAGGTCGAGTTCGACGTGAAGGCGGCGTAGTTCGAGCAGACTTTCGTAACCGCGCGCGGCTTCTTCGGCGGACTGTTTGCTGACTTTAGCGACCTTCGCCGGGCTGAGGTCGCGGGCG
>CAWFIV010000006.1:0-72375 GCA_963815925.1 uncultured Acidobacteriota bacterium
CCAGATGGGTGTCGAGGAATCGCGCTTCATGGTGAAGAGCTCGGGCAGCGGGAGCCAGGCCTGCGCGACGAGAACATCGGTGAGCGACTTGGGCGAACGAGCCTCGCGATGGTTGCCGCCGGGGTTTTCATTAACAGGTGGAAGCAATCCGGGGTCACCGCCGAGCTCGACCTGCTTGTCGTTGAGGCGAATCGAACTGAAATATTCGAGGAGGCCTTCGTCGAACCATGCCTGGGCAGGCGGGTAGTTGTAATTCAGCAGCATGGCCGCGAAGTCATGGGCGACGGCGCACCATGCGTCGTCTTCGGAAAGATTGAGTGCGATGAAATCCTGATCTTCGCCGGCAAGAAAGAATCCGGGGACGTCGATGGGCTGGCCGTTCTGTAGCGGCGCGAGCTGGTAGTAGGACTTGTCATTGTTGAACGCGAGGATGGTGAGTGGCACTGACTGGTTGAGGCGATCTTTTCCCAGCAGTTGGGCAAAGACTGAACGCATCTGTTCGAAGCGCAGGGCAACTTCGCGGCCTCGCTTGTCCCCGGCGTCGGTGATAACGGTGACGTGCGTCGAGTGGATTTCGAGCCAAGGCGGTTCGGCAGCTGGGGCCGAGGCGGGCAACGCAAGACACAAACCAAGCGATACTGCCACGAAGAATGGAACGCGATTGCGGTTCAAGCCTGTCATAGGCCGCCACCAGACTACCTGATAAGGAAAGCGTAACAGAATCCAGTCGTGGTTTCAGCAGTCTGCGTGGCGCAGAATCGCCATTGTGGAGCAGAAAAAAGCGGCATGGGTTGCTCCCACGCCGCCCGGAAGATTCTCGCTGTTTACGGCACCACGAAGTTCACGAGTGTCTTGCAGGGCGCGGACTTCTTCACCATCGAGAATTTTGGCTTGCCGTCGAATATTGTGCTAGGCAACGGGTTTGGATTTGTCAGTAAGACCGCGGAAACATCGCACGGTATCGCTGGAAAACTCGGGGTTTCAGCATACGCACGTGGAGAGCAAGATGAAGGTGGTCGGGCCCGTCGAATGAACACGGCGAACCGGATCAACCTCTACTGGTCAGCGCCGCGACGCAGGATTTGAACCTCCATCGGCTGCAGATTGACCCGCACCACGTGGAGAGGGCCTTGTCCGGTCGAGCCATCCACTTCCTGCACCGTGGCTGCGCCCTGGGCGATGAATCGAACGGGTTGAGGTGCGGTCGCGCCCGCTTGATTACTGTACAAGATGTTAAACACGTCGCCGTCCGCGCTGAGCACGATCTCCACGATGACGTCGAGTTGCTGCGACTGCGCGGGGTTGGCGTTGGCCGCGACGAGAACTTCCTGATCGTTCAGAATCCGCGAGAAAGCGACCACCCCTTGAGGGAATCCAGAGACTCCGAACGTGACTCCGTCTCCAGAGAGCGGACGAAAATAGAAGCGTCCGTAACGCAGCGCAGACTGCTGCGCCCGCACGGCGGCGATCTGCTGGATGTGCTGGTAAAAAACGCTCTGCTCGCTAAAGCCGGGACCTCCCCAGAGCGCTTCGCGTACCGCAGGATCGCTGCCGACGCCGTGCAGGCCTTGCTCGGTGCCGTAATAAAGGCAGGGAATTCCGGGCAGCGAATAAAGACAAGCCAGCCCGAGCGTCACTTGATCGTCAAACTTCGTGGGATTGGTGGAATCGACATACCGAATGCGCTCCTTCACGTCGTGATTGTCGAGGAAGGTGACGAAGTACCGAGTCGCGTCGCCGTGGGAACTGAGAACGTCGGCCTCCACGTTCTTTCGGTTCTGATACATCCCGACAACGGTGCTTGGCGGCGTGAATCCTTTCACAACCGGCTTCAGGGTGTTGAAGAGCGGGTAATCCAGCGCAGCGTCGACTCCGACGAGATCGCTCTGGTCGCTGGTGTTTCGTCCAATAAAGCGAGCGATATCCTGTTCGGCGTTGGCATCGAAGACTTCCCCGAAGGTGAAAAAGTTCTTCTTACCGATGCTCAGCGCAAACTCGCGCATGGAGTTTCCAAAGAGCCGCGGCAGGTCGCCCTTCAGGTAGCGCAGCGTATCGATGCGGAAGCCGTCGATATCGAAGCGCGCGATCACATACTGATAGGCGCGTATCAGGAAGTCTTGCAGATCGGGATGGGCCGTCATCATCTGCTTCAGAATGCTGAAATCACCGACAGTGTCATCGCCATTGCCATCGGGAAGACCCTGGCGACGAAAGAACTGGTTTTGCTGAAGTTCTGAAGGCCAAACAACTGCGTCTGCCGAAGGATTGGCGATGGCCGCGACATCGGGGAAGTCCGGGCGCGCCGCACCGGTTTGATCGCGCCACTGCACCGGCTGCGCGGAAGCATGAAAGCTCGCCTGCGAACCTTGGTTGGCAATACAGAACTGATCGGTGGGATCACATTGATATGCAAACGCGTTGCCGGTGTGGTTCAGCACGATGTCGAAGATGACGAGCAGGTCCTGCTGATGGGCCGCGTCCACGAGCTGGCGCAGTTCATTGTCAGCCGTCCCGGCGTTCGCGGCGAAACGAGGCTCCGCGCTAATGAAGTTGTGAATGCCGTAACCATGATAGGTGTTGGGATCGAACTGAAAGTTCTTGAGCGCCGGACTGAGCCAGATCGCTCCCGCGCCGAGCTGCTTGATGTACGCAAGCTGTTGCTGCACGCCCGAGAATGTTCCACCTTGAAAGCCGAAATAGTTAGGATCGTCGAAGGGCTGATGGGCCGGGGCCGCGGAGGGGTTGTTAAAACGATCGAGCATCAGGAAGTAGATCCAGCGATCGCGCCAGTCCTCTGGCGAAGCAAACGGAGCGGCGGCCGGATTGGGTGGAGACACGGCTTGGTCGAGGACGGACTGGAAATCTGCAGCGTACAGCGAGGTTGGCACAACGCACCTCCAGCAGGATTAACGATGAGGAAGGTTTCGGAGGGCCCACCGCATACTAACTTAGTCTAGGCTGAGTACGAAGGTACAAGTGGATGGTGTTCGGAAATTGGAACAGGCACGGAGTAGACTAACCCGGAATTGCAGTCGAAGCGGAGCTTCGCGGTCGAGCGTTGCTCGACGGACAGCCGAGAGCCTGCCCTGCGCGGAGCCGAACGGGCGGCTGTCCCGACACAAATCTAGTCGCCGCTGGCGTGGTTCTGCGTGGGAACCAGAACCAAACGTGGGCGAGCCGGTTCCCGCTTTGACGCTGGTCCGAAAGCCTTCAAAATGCAAATGACGGCCGCATAAGCGGCGAAAACGCCCAAGCTTACCGAGGCGATGACGGTCAAGAAGAGAATCACGGGCATAAGTAACGAAATCACGGTCTACCAACCTTAGCGAAGGGCTGTTATCTGATGCACGGCCCTGAAATCCGTATACCTGCTTTTCTTGTCGGCTCAACTGGAGGAGTCTTCAATCTAACCCGCGTTGACGCTCCCCGCTGTTGACGACTAAGATACGGAGTAGAGCTGTGCAATTCCACTTTCCAACAATTCTGATTACCTGTCGACGTTACGGAAGGGGTATGAACCCCGGCGAATAATGGCGATTACTAAAATTTCCGTCCGGGGCGCCCGGCAACACAACCTCAAGAACATTGATGTTGAGATTCCGCGCAACGCCCTGACCGTGGTGACCGGGCTGAGCGGTTCGGGCAAATCGTCTCTAGCCTTCGACACCATTTACGCCGAGGGACAGCGGCGGTATGTCGAGACTCTGTCGGCCTACGCCCGGCAGTTTCTGGACCAGATGGAACGCCCGGATGTCGATGCAATTGATGGACTTAGCCCGTCCATCTCGATTGAGCAGAAGACCACCAGCCGCAGTCCACGCTCAACCGTCGGAACGATTACAGAAATATACGATTATCTTCGCCTGTTGTTTGCCTCGATCGGAGTGCCGCATTGTCCCAAGTGCGGGCGTGCGATCAGCCGGCAGTCAGCCGACCAGATCGTCCAACGCGTGATGGCCCTAACGCCCGAGGATCGCGTGATGGTGATGGCACCCATCGTCCGCGGGCGTAAGGGCGAGTTCAAGAAGGAAATGGAGACGCTCGTTAAGCACGGCTACACGCGTGCGCGGATCGACGGGGAATTGGTGAGTCTCGATGACGAGGCATTGATCAATCTCGACAAGCGGAAGAATCACACTATTGAAGTTGTCGTGGACCGCTTACTGGTGAAGCCAGGGATCGAACATCGTCTGGAAATGTCGGTCGGCTTGGCCATGAAGCTCGCAGGCGGCCTGGTGCAGGTCGCTGTAGTTGGCGGCGACGAGCAGCTTTATTCCGAGAAGTTGGCGTGTCCCGATTGCGGTATCAGTGTGCCACAACTCGAGCCGCGGTCGTTTTCCTTTAACAGCATGTACGGGGCGTGTCCAGAGTGCCACGGGCTAGGGAGCAAGTACGATTTTGATCCGGCAAAGGTGATCAGTGACTGGTCGAAGCCCCTGCTCGATGGTGGTTTGGGCCCGGGATCGGCGTCGCAGAACCTGATTCATCAGTTGCAGATTGTGTCGGCGGCCTACGGCATCGACCTGAGCACGGCGTTTGAGAAACTGCCGGAGAAGACGCAAGAATTCCTGCTGAACGGCGAGCCCGGGCGCGGCGGCAAGACGGGCTTTCACGGCATCTTTGGATACCTGAAACAGAATTTGGAGGAGTCGACTTCGGAAGGCTACCGCGACTGGCTGATGGATCACATGTCGGCGACGCAGTGTCCAGCGTGCCATGGAAAGCGGCTGCGGCCAGAAAGTCTCGCCGTCAAAGTGAATGGCATGTCGATCGCCGACTTCACGGCCATGCCGGTGGGGCGCGCGCTGGCTGTGGCGGAGGGCATCAAACTGGTCGGGCGCGAGGCGGCGATTGCCGGACGCGTTATGCACGAAGTCGTCGAGCGGTTGCAGTTCTTGAACGCGGTGGGACTGGGATACATTTCGCTCGATCGTTCAGCGGCGACTCTATCAGGCGGCGAGGGCCAGCGCATCCGGCTGGCTACGCAGATCGGCTCCAAACTGCGCGGCGTATTGTACGTGCTGGACGAGCCGTCGATCGGCCTGCATCATCGCGATAATGGCCGGCTTTTGACGGCGCTCGAAAATCTGCGCGACTTGGGGAACACGGTTCTAGTCGTCGAACACGATGAAGAGACGATCCGGCGCGCGGATTACATCGTCGACCTGGGACCGGGCGCGGGGCGGCATGGCGGGAGCATGGTGGCGCATGGGACGCCCGCGGAGATCATGAAGGATCCCGACTCGCTGACGGGGGCGTACATCTCCGGGCGAACGTCGATTGCCATGCGGCCCGAGCGGCGACACGCCAACGGCGCGGCGCTGACGATTCTGGGCGCGAAGGAAAACAATCTCAAGAACCTGGATGTCACGTTTCCTCTGGGTGTGATGACGGTGGTGACCGGCGTCTCCGGGTCGGGCAAATCGACGCTGGTGAATGATATTCTGTATCGCGCATTGGCGCGCCAACTTTACCGGTCGCGGGAAAAGTCCGGCGAGCACAAGGCGATCTCGGGCGCCGAGAACATCGATAAAGTTATCCGCATCGATCAATCGCCGATCGGGAGGACGCCGCGATCGAATCCGGCAACCTATACCGGAGTGTTCACGCAGATCCGGGATTTCTACGCGATGTTGCCGGAGGCGCGCGAGCGCGGCTACAAGGCGGGTCGGTTTTCGTTCAACGTTTCTGGGGGACGCTGCGAGGCTTGCCAGGGTGAAGGGCAACGCCGCATTGAGATGAATTTCCTGCCCGATGTGTATGTGCTATGCGAAGTGTGCGGAGGGCGGCGCTATAACCACGAAACTTTGGCCGTGAAGTACAACGGCAACTCGATCGCCGATCTGCTGGAAATGCCGGTCTCCGACGCCCTACCTATCCTGGAGAACATTCCGCAGGTGAGGCAGAAGCTGCAGACCCTGGTGGACGTGGGGCTGGGATACATTCATCTCGGCCAGTCTGCCGTAACGCTCTCTGGTGGCGAGGCGCAGCGCATCAAGCTGGCGCGCGAGTTGAGCAAGCGGCAGACGGGCAAAACACTGTACTTGCTCGACGAGCCAACCACGGGACTGCACTTCGATGACGTCAAGAAATTGCTCGATGTGCTGCACCGGTTGACCGACCTGGGAAACTCGATCATCATCATCGAACACAATCTGGATGTGATCCGCAACGCTGACTGGCTCATCGATCTCGGTCCTGAGGGCGGCGAGGAAGGCGGTCGGATTGTGGCGCAGGGCACGCCCGAGACTGTTGCGCGGGTGAAAAAGTCGTACACCGGGCAGGCGCTCGCGGGATACTTTGGAAAAGTAGTTGCCGGTACCCGGTCGCCAGTTGCCAGTTAAAGGAATTCTGTTTGCCATCTTCCGAAGATCCGCAGTTCGAGCCGCAACTGCCTGTGAGGACCGAGCCGCCGGATCCCGTGCCGAGCACGCTTGATCCCTTGGCGCCGACGAACCTCGCGCCGCCCATCGCGGTTGGTCCGCCGCCCGTGGAGAATCCCGTCTGGAGCGGATGGGACGTTCTCCTCATCGCCCTCTTAACCTTTGTGACCATGCTGATCCTGCAGGTCATTGTCATCGTCGGAGCTCTTTGGCTGGTCTATCCTCACTCAACCTTTGCGGTGGTAGCGCAGAAGCCCATTCTCTTGCTCTTGTCGCAGTTTCTGATTTATATCGCAGTAGCCGTGTGCATGGCGATGCTCGTGGAGGGCAAATATCACTCGCCGTTTTGGCAGGCGGTTCGCTGGAACTGGCCTCGGTCGGAGTGGAAATTGCTTGGGCTGGGTGCACTCATGATGATGGGGCTTGCCATGCTGGAGAGCCTATTGCCTATGCCGAAGGACACTCCCTTCGAGCATCTGTTCGACCGGCCGCTCGACGCCTACCTGCTGGCCTTTATCGCGGTGACAGTTGGTCCATTGATGGAGGAGCTATTCTTTCGCGGGTTCTTCTATCCCGTCGTGGCGCGCCGTTTGGGGGTGGCATGGGGAGTCTTTTTGACCGCTTTGCCGTTTGCTCTGATGCACCTGCCGCAATATGGGTATGCCTGGGGCGCCATGCTTGTGATTCTGGTTGTCGGGGTGGTGTGCGGCATCGTGCGCGCTGTCACCCGCTCGGTGGGGGCCAGTTTCCTCGTTCATGTTGGGTACAACGGAACGCAAATGCTGATTGCCGTGGTGGCGACTCAGGGGTTCCGGCACATGCCGAAGGCTCTGGCCCAGATCGGTCTGCCGTGACGTTATCCTGTTGGTAAGTTTGTCTCTTACCGTACTGAACCGCGTCGGATTGACGTATAGTATCCAGACCTCCCTTAATGGGATGCACCATGAGTGAACCTGAAGTGCCCAACCAGAGCCGAGACTCCGGGCCAAGATCTGTGGCCGAGACCTTGCTTTCCCCCAGCATTCTGGAGGCAATCCCTGACGCGGTGGCTGCGGTGAACCAGCAGGGCGTCATCATCCAGATCAATTCTCAGACCGAGGCGATGTTCGGCTACACGCGCGACGAACTGATTGGGCAGAGAATCGAGATTCTGGTGCCGGAGCGCCAGCGTCCCCATCACGACCAGCATCGCGAACAGTTCCACCGCCAACCGAAAATTCGCCGCATGGGATCGGGGCTGGATCTGTATGGCCGCCGTCGCGATGGCACAGAGCTTCCAGTCGAGATCAGTCTGAGCCCCGTCGCAACGGATGACGGTATGGTCGTGCTGAGCGTGATCCGCGATATCGGCGACCGCAAGCGCATTGAAGAAGATCTGCGCCGAGCCAATGAGGAACTTGACCGCAGAAAGACTCGCGAGCTGCGCGACTCGCAGAACCGGCTGGCGCTAATCGTCGATTCCTCGCAGGACGCGATTGTCGGAAAGAACCTTGACGGAATCGTCACGCACTGGAACAAGGGCGCGGAACAGATCTATGGCTACACCGCGCAAGAGATGATTGGACGGCCGATCTCGGTGTTGGCTCCGAAAGATCGAGCCGACGAGATTCCCGGGATTCTGACGAAGATCCGCAATGGCCAGCGAGTCGAATACTTTGAGTCGGTACGCGTCACCAAAGACAAACGGCATTTGAGTGTCTCGATCTCTGTTTCTCCGATCTATGATGCGGAGGGCAAGGTGGTCGGCGCGTCGACCATTGCCCGCAACATCACAGCGCAGAAAAAGATCGAAGATCAGCTGCGGCAGTCGCAGAAGATGGAGGCGGTGGGCCGGCTGGCGGGTGGAGTCGCACACGACTTCAACAATCTGTTAGGGATTGTAACAGCCTGTGCCGAGTTGCTGCGAAACCGGGTGGACGCCGAGAGCACCGAATACATCGACAATATTCACGAGGCGGCCAAGCGCGGTGCGTCTCTGACCCGCCAGTTGCTGGCCTTCAGCCGCCGCCAGCCGGTGCAGACGCAGTTGCTCGACTTGAACGACCGGCTTAAGGAGGTCAGCAAGCTACTGCATCCGCTGATGGGAGATGACGTCGACATCGTGATTCTGCCACGATCGGCGACAGCCATTGTCGAAGCCGATCCTGGGCAACTGGATCAAGTCGTCCTCAACCTGGCGGTGAACGCGCGCGATGCGATGCCGCACGGCGGCAAGCTGATCGTCGAGACCGCGACCTTAGACTCAGATCAATCCTTTGCCAGGGAGCATCCGGCAATGATTCCGGGGCGCTATGTAATGCTGGCGGTCAGCGACAACGGCACCGGCATGGATGAGGCAACGCGGTCCCGCATTTTCGAGCCTTTCTTTACCACGAAAGAAATAGGAAAGGGAAGCGGGCTGGGCTTGGCTACCGTCTACGGCATCGTCAAGCAGAGCGGCGGGCATATTTGGGTCTACAGCGAGCCCGGGCACGGCACCACATTCAAAATTTATCTTCCCAGCGCCGAAGAGAAACTGGGGACGGCGCCTGCGCGTAAGGCGGAAGAGTTGCCTGTGAAACGAGATGGCGTGACCGTCTTGCTGGCCGAAGACGACGCCATCATGCGTCGCTTAACCCGGAAGATGCTGGAGGAACATGGCTATCATGTACTCGATGCGTCAGACGGAAAGGCCGCGTTAGATGCAATTAGCGCTCATAACGGAACAATCGACCTGATCCTCACGGACGTAGTGATGAGGGGCATGACTGGACCGGAACTCGTGCTGCGGGTCATGGATTCCCATCCGGAAATGAAAGTGGTGTACATGTCGGGCTATACCGGGGAGTTGGTCGCGAACCAAGGCGTCGACGGCGGTATACGGCTGCTGGAAAAGCCCTTCACACGCGCCGATCTGTTGAAGACAATTGATGCAGTGCTGGGGTAGGTTGTGTGGCGCGGGCACTCCTGCCCGCGACTGCCAACGGCTCATGAAACGCCGGACTATTTGTTCCGTTCTCGAATTCGGCTGCGGAGCGGATATTCGCTCACCCAAGACGCGGACCAGCCTGCTACTATTCTCGACCGTAGTGCGCTCTGTACGGTATGCGACATTTCCGGTTGCTCTCTGGCATCGAGTCTGCAATACTCGGGGCCGCCATGAAAGGTAATCCCAAAGTTATTGCTGAGCTGAATAAGGCACTGCGAGAAGAGTTGACCGCGATCAACCAGTATTTTCTGCACGCGGAAATGTGCGAGAACTGGGGATATCACAAGCTCTCCGAATTCATCAAGAAACAATCCATCGGCGAGATGAAGCACGCCGAAGTGCTGATTGAGAGGATTCTGTTTCTGGATGGCAGCCCGTCGATGCAACCCTTGGAATTGACGGTCGGCGGTACAGTCAAGGCGATGATCGAGAGCGATCTGGCGCTCGAGGTCGGAGCCGTAAAGCAATACAACGACGCTGTTGCTCTGGCGACAAAAGAAGGCGACAACGGATCGCGCGATCTCCTCGTGCAGCTGCTGAAGGACGAAGAAAGTCACGTTGACTTCCTTGAAGCGCAAGTGCATCTGATCAGAGAGCTCGGCTACGAGCGATATCTAACCATGCAGATGGGTCAGAACGAGAAAGAATAAGCATGTGCTTGTGTGGCGCGGGCACTCCTGCCCGCGCCTGCCGACGGCGTCTCACCAGCCGAGCAGGCGATGTTCTTACTTCACGGTGACTGTCAGCAACTGGGCGCCGCTGACGACGTAGTCGAGCGGCGGTGTTGCCGTTTCGTCCACGCTGGATTCTCCGCTGACGATCATTTCCTGGTTGCCGCGCATGCCGTCCATGATGTTCATCACCGAGATGGGCAGGGTCGGCATGACTTTGTCGGCCACGCGCGCCTCCGGATCGGCTTCCAGTAGGGAAACGTAGAGGCGATTGTTGGCATGCTCTTTGTTGAGCAACGCAATCGTCGAGGCCAAGTCAAGCTTACGTCCGAAGGCTGGATTGGCGCGGCCCACGCGGTCGAGCGTGTCGCCGTCGCTGACCAGAATGCGCAGCGTTCCTTTGCTGACCGAGGTGGGGATCTTGACTGGAATCTGGCGCACCACACGCTCTCCGCGATAAGGAGCGAGAACAGTTTCGACAACAATCTCATCACCCGGCCGCGCTTCGGTCACATCGGTTCGTGCGCTTTCCAGGCGCGCCCAGCGCCGCTCCCGAACCAGGTCGAAGTCCAATTTCACGCTCTTCACCGCCGGCGCATTGTACGGATTGTCGTAGATGCGTCCGAAGCGCTCGCCCAGCGAAATGGCAGCGGCCATGGCGGCAGGCTGACCGTTCTCCGTGGGGACAAACATGTTCTTGAGCCCGACTTCCGGGAAACCCTTTACGTTAATGCTGCCGTTCAGGCGATAGGTAATCTCTTCGCCGTATTCATTTACTCCATGCAGCGCGTTGAAGACCGTCGCCATGATCGCCACCGGACTCAGGCGCGGATTGTTCAACACTTCATAATGGAAATCTTTTGGTGGAACTCCACTGCCGCCACGGATGGTCAGCGTCACCGGAATCATGTCCGGCTCTTTGTTGAAGACGCCCATGATGCCAGTGTGGCGATCCTGCACGAAGACCCCGGCTTCTTCGGTGGTGTTGACGATCTTGAAGGCGTTCAGCGGCGACGCGAGCGTGGCCAGTACGTTGGCCTTGTTCATCGGCAGATCGACCGAACCGAACTGCAACAGAGGATGTCCGCAAGCCAGCAAGCGCTGCGGGTCAATGTAGGTGACGGTACAAGTGGCGGCAATGTCCATGTCGCCGCGAACCAGAATCGCGCTCACCGCGGAGCCGGCTTCCAGCGGCTCCGGCTGTTTCTCTTCGCTCACCGAGCCGGCGCCCATCACTGGAACGATCCCGGCGGAGGCGAACTGGCCTGCGAATCGGCGAACGGTATCTTCGGAGAATCCATTAAATACTAGCGGTGTATCGATGGGTGTGAGGTAGTTGGCGAAACCCTGCGTCGAAGCCGGAAGCGTCCCAGCCTCGCCCGGCGCAGCAGTTTTTCCAGCCGCGTTCGTCACATTGGGTTTTGTGGCCGCAGCTTCTTCTGCGGGCGACTTGTCGAGCGCATTGATCTCGAGCATGTCGGCGATCGGAGTGACTCCCGCGATCGGTTCTTTCGAGAATTCTCCAATGCGGAACGCGAGGGCTCCGGCAAGCTTGCCGTTGAGATAGACCGGGCTGCCGCTCATGCCGGCGACCACGCCCGTATATTCCACCTTCGTGCCGTGCAGGCGCACCAGGATAATGTCACCCTTCGGGCCGTTTACATTATGCAGAACGCCAAGGACTTCTACGTCCATCGACTCCGGTTTCACACCCTCAAATACCGTAAGTGCATAGCCGCGCATGCCGGGATGTATCTGGTCCACGGGAATGGTCGGCTGCGAAGTCTGTCCGGACAGGGAGATTGCAGATAGGGAGACACCCAGGACAACAAGCGCGAGAACCACTTTTCTCATGTAAAGCCCCGACACGGGACCCGCCAACAGCCCCTTACGGATTAGACTCAGACCAACTGCGACTCGTTGCCAGGAGGGGAACGATCTGGGACCGGGCAAAACATCCCAATTGCGAATCCTTGCGTCTATACTAGCACAGAGACTTTTCGGGGATCACCATGTTTAATCGTCACAAAAATAGGCCTTTGGAGAGTGGAAATGACTGTCGAACCAGAGCAATCCTGGCGGCATTGACCTGTCTGGCCCTGATCTGTGGCGCCATTCTTGCAGTCGCTCAGGATCAACAGACGCAGACGCCCGCCACCCAAGCGCCGGATAATGGCAAGCCGAAGCAGGACGTGCCCGCCGAAGCTGGTGGTCCGACCGACAACGTCGGGCCATATGCGATTCCCAAGAAAAAGGCTGAAGACGCACCACCGCCGCCGCCGGTTGCGCCCAAGAAGCTTGAGGATATTCCAGACTATTCGCTGAAGGTCAACGTTCCGCTCGTGAACGTGGACGTGATGGTCACGACCAAGGACGGCCAATTCGTTCCCGGCCTGCAGAAGGGCAATTTCCGCATTCTCGAAGACGGCGTGCCGCAGCAGGTGAGGGACTTCAATGTTTCGCAAGCGCCAATAACGGCCGTCTTGCTGGTGGAGTTTGCGTCAACCACCTGGCCATTTCTGGTCGACAGTTTGAATGCGTCCTACGCTTTTGCGAATACGCTGAAGAAGGATGACTGGGTAGCGGTCACTTACTATGACATGCAGCCGCACATCTTGGTTGACTTTACCCAGGATAAGAGGGCTGTGTACGGAGCCCTCAACCAGATGCGCATTCCCGGCTTCTCCGAGACCAACGAGTTTGACGCTCTGTACGACACGCTGGATCGGCTGGATCGCGTGGAAGGCAAGAAATACGTCATCCTGATTTCGACCGGGGTCGACACCTTCAGCAAACTGACGCTGGACAAGATCACGAAGAAGATCAAAGACACCAAAGATGTCACGATTTTTCCGGTGAGCGTCGGATGGCAGTGGCGGGAATACTGCGAGGTCCACCACTGCACCGGTTATTCGCATGGAATCGCTAGCCCGCACATGCAAACTATCGATTACCTGCAGGCCGACAACGAAATGAAAACTTTTGCGGCGATGACTGGGGGCCGGGCTTACTTTCCGCGCTTTACGGCGGAGTTTTCCGAGGACTTCCAGCAGATTGGCGAGGATATTCGCAAGCAGTACACGTTGTCCTATGCTCCTACGAATTCGAAGCTGGATGGCACCTACCGCAAGCTGAAAGTGCAGGTGGTAGCGGCCGACGGAGGTCCGCTGAAGGTCAAAGACCAGAAGGGCAAAGACGTGAAGATCGACGTAGTTGCGCGCGACGGCTACACTGCGAAACACACTGTGGATTAGTCGAGCGTGCGTCTCTGTTAGCGCATGTGAAAACACGAGCTTCCCTGGCAGTTGTAAAGAACTCGTTAATTCGTGCCGGAAGGTCTCACTTTTCGGGACGATTGTTGTATGCTTCCGAGGCGCCTTTCTCGTTATTTCGACCCCCAGGCTAAAAAATCTAAGGAGAATGCCCGTGCCTAGGAAGTTCCTTCTCGCCGTAGTTTTTCTCTTCGCAGTTGCCAGCGTCTCCCCCGGCCAGACCATTCAGCGTCTTACGCATCAGCCGCCCGATGGTGCCGGCATCTGCTTTCTGCTGACCGACGCCACCGTCCTGTGTCAGGGAAACGCCGATTCCGACTTTTACAAACTCACGCCCGATAACACCGGAAGTTACGTGAATGGAACTTGGGCGAAGATGGCGAGCCTGCCCGCGGGATACGTTCCGGATGCCTTCGCCTCAGCGGTGCTGGCCGATGGCCGTGTCGTAATTACCGGGGGCGAATATCTGAACGGAGTGTTCACGCTGACGAATCTGGGGGCGATTTACGATCCCAAAGCAAACACATGGACCAATCTTCCGCCACCGGCGAGTTGGACCTATATCGGAGATTCGCCTTCGGCCGTATTGCCGAACGGTACGTTCATCGTAGGAAACAAGCTGAACAAGACGATGGCGATACTCAATTCCAAGACGCTGGCATGGACCGTATTGCCCGGAACGGGCAAGAGCGACTTCAACGCCGAAGAAGGCTGGACGCTATTGGCGGATGGGTCGATCCTGACCGCGGATGTCAAGAATGCTCCGAACTCTGAACGATATGTGCCGTCCACCAAAAGATGGAGCACTGCGGGCAGCACGATTGTGGATCTGCACTCACCCTCCCCCTTCGGTTGCATCCACTACGGGCCCAACGGTTCGCTTTGCTACTACCCGCCCGGAGAGATCGGTCCTGCGATCCTGCGTCCCGATGGTACCGTGTTTGCCACCGGATCGAATTCCAGCACTGGCAGCGGTGCGGGACACACCGCGATCTACGACACGGCTACAAAAACTTGGACGGTTGGTCCTGACTTTCCCAATGGCGATAACGCGGGCGATTCGTTCGCAGCATTGCTGCCCAACGGCGACGTGCTGGTCGAAGGTATCTTTGGATCCTATCTGTGGGATGGGGTGACTTTCACGCAAACGCTGGCGACTCCCGGTTGCTTAATGATGCTGCCCACGGGGCAACTGCTGGTGGGCGGGACCGAAGTCTACAACCCAGCGGGAACTTATGAGGCAGCATGGGCTCCGACCATCAAGGCCGTCGCGACCCGCGTCACCCGTGGATCTACTTATCGAATCTCAGGCACGCAGTTCAACGGGCTTTCGCAAGCGGCGGCGTTCGGCGACGAATTTCAAACCGCGACGAACTATCCGCTCGTGCGGATCACGAACACCAGCACCGGCCACGTCTTCTTCGCCAAAACCCACAATCACAGCTCCATGGGAGTCGCGACTGGATCAGCCATTGTTTCGACAAACTTCGATGTGCCCGCAACCATGGAAACCGGACCCAGCACCTTGGAAGTGGTGACCAACGGAATTCCCTCAATCCCGGTGAGTCTCACGGTGGACTAGAGCTCGTTGGTGTGACTTAAGCCCCCGGGAATTCCGGGGGCTTTTCTATGATATCAATGTACGTGGAACAAGTGATCGAGCAGGAAGAATACTCCGGCGCCGACAAATACCAGTAGCGCCATCTTCATCGCGGGTTCCTTGTTGACCTCCGGAATCAGATCGGAAGCAGCGACATAGATGGTCACTCCCGCCGCCAGCGGTAGCCCCGCGCCCACATGATGGCGGAACAGCGCCATGGTGAGTACGCCGGCGAGGGTCGATCCGCCCAGCATCACAGACGCTCCCCACGCCGTGCCCCGGCTGCGTCCGCTGGCCAGCATCACGGAACTTACGGTGAAGCCTTCGGGGATCTTGTGCAGAAAAATCGCGAGGAAGATCAGCCATCCCAGCCAGTTCGATACCAGAAATCCCGATGCGATGGCGATCCCGTCGAAGAATGTGTGAATGATGAGTCCGAGCAGCACAGAGTATCCCTTGTGCGAGTGAATGAACTCATCGTGATGGGTCTCTTCGCCGAAGTGAAAGTGCGGCGTGACCGTGTGTTCGAAGAAGTGGATGATCAGGTAGCCGCCCAGAACCAGCAGGGCCGCCGGACGCCCAATCAACTCAAGACTCTCAGGAACCATCTCAACCAAGGCGGTAGCCAGCATGAATCCCGCGCCCAGCGCGACAAAGTAGCGAAGGTAGCGCCGCTCCCAATGCCTCTGCACAATGATCGCGCCGCCAAAAACGTTGGCGGCGGCGGCCGTCAATCCGAGAAGCACGCTGGTGGCAATTGCACCCATAGTGGGATCGTTCGGGGTAGTGACTATTTTTTTTGCGCCGCTGCTGTTTGCTTCGTCAACTCAGACAGGAACGCTTGTTCCCGCTCCATCACGTAGTCTTTGTAGCCTGCCGGATCAATGTAAGGGTTCGCCCCGCCCGCGTTCATTCGTGCGTATTTCGCTTCCATTCCGTAGTAGCTCCCGTGGGCGCCAAGAAAAACGTCGCAGGGCAGCGACTTCAGGATGCGAAAGCCACGCGCATAATCGTCGGCAATCTCCGGATAACGCGCATTGTTGACCAGCTTGTATCCCGGATTCACGTTCGGGCTGCCGACGATAACGACGTCGTAATACTTGCCCGCCTCATTGACTTTCAAACTCCACGTTGTGCAGCCCCGGGTGTGCCCGGCGGTCTTATGCGCAGTCAGCACCGCACCGCCCAGTATCACCTGTTCGCCGTCGTGGAGCACCTGGTCGACTTTCGTCGCCGGATACTGGTCTGCCGAATCGTCACCGTATTGGAAATCATTCTTGCCGCCCGATTCGACGACGCCGACATCCCCGTCCATGACCATGTATTGTGCGCCGGTCAGCTTCTTGATCTCGGCGCTGCCCGCGTCGTGGTCGAAGTGCGCATGACTGATCAGCAAGATTTTTACGTCACTGAAGCGGAAGCCCAACTTCTCAACGCTCTCCCGAATCTGCGGGACAGAAGTTTTCAGGTTGCTGTTGATCAGAATGTGTCCTTCGGGAGTCGTAATCAGATACGAAGCCAACCCACGGCTGCCCACATAGTAAATGTTTCCGATCATGCGATGCGCCGGGAAGGGCTCACTCCAGTCCGGCGAGTCGGCAGTGGCCTTGGCCGGCGCAGGATTTGCTTGTGCGAACAGGCCGCAAGCGAGCGCCATGGCCGCACCGAGCAAGATCAAACGATTGAGCATATGTGGAAGAGTATACGGCGACCCGCTATCCGCTATGTCGGATGTGCATCACGTCCCCATCCTGCACGATGTAATCTTTGCCTTCCAGACGCAGGGTGCCTTTGGCGCGGGCGTTGGCTTCCGAACCAGCCTCGAGCAATTGGTCCCAGCGAATCGTTTCCGCGCGGATGAAATGCTTTTCCAGATCGGAGTGGATGGCTCCAGCAGCCTCCTGGGCTCGGCTATGAGCGGGAACCTGCCAGGCGCGACATTCATCCTCGCCCGCGGTGAAGAATGAAATCAGCCCCATCAGCTTATAAGTTGTGCGGATCAGACGCACCAGCCCGCTTTCCTTCAGCCCGTAGCTGGAAAGGAATTCGGCAGCATCGGCATCAGTCATCTCCGCCAGTTCGGCCTCCACCTTCCCGCAAATGGCGGTGGCCGCCGCGTTCGGGCGAGCGGCAATCTCCGTGAGCTTGTATTTGCCCACGGCTTCGTCCAGTTCCTCCCCCAACTCGGTCGATTCGCCAATATTCAACACATAAAAAATTGGCTTCTCGCTCAGGAACATGAAGCCGCGAATGCGCTTCTTGTCCTCCGGCGTCATCTCCATTTCGCGCAGCGGTTTTTCGGCCCCGAGATGTGCATTAGCCCGCTTCAGCAATTCGAATTCTTTTTCGAGTTCCGGCGTCTTCATCTTCTTGAGATCTTTTTCCAGACGCTCCAAGCGCTTTTCGATCTGACCGAGATCGCTGACCATCAGGTCGAACTCGACATTCTTAATGTCGCGCAGCGGATCAATCTCTGCCACGAGCGGAACCGCCGGATCCTCAAAGACGCGCACGACGTGGGCGAGCGCGTCGACCTGACGCAGGTGGCCGATGTACGCAGTCTCCTTCAGAGCGTCCTGGCCAATGGCTCCGACGTCGACGTATTCCACCGAAGTATGCGTGAGCTTCTTAGGGTTATAAAGCGCGGCCAAGCGGTCGAGCCGGTCGTCGGGAACCTTGGCGACGCCGATGTGCGCTTCACGTGGATTGCTCGCTTGCGCGGAGAGATGTGCCTTGGTCAGGATACGGAACAGAGATGTCTTGCCTACCTGGGGTAGGCCAATAATGCCGGTTTTCATAAAGGCAGCTTTTCGCTGCTAGCTCCTTGCTGCTAGCTCGTCGAGTTCAAAAGTTGATGTCGACAGGTTGTTACGACAGGCGTCGGGCAACTCTTCAGGATAAATGATGGACGAGGAATCCCAAAGTGAGCCAGTTCCCTGGCAGTGGTGTGGTTCGCCGCGACCCAGAGAGGATGCGCACGAGATCCCTCGCTGCGCCTGAAAAACGGCTCCGTTCGGGGTGATGCAGGCTGAGGTCGAGACGGCTGGAATCCAGACTGTACCACTACTGCTAACCCTCCGACACCGACTTCGCAATCTCGCGACACTTTAGCAAGAGATCCAAAGTAAGAGATCCGAAACAGGAAGCCTGGGAATGGGCTCCCAAGGCCTGTTTCGGACCGTATGTGATCTTAATCACACTTAAGTGTGACAGGCAAAATAGGGCGCGGTTTCCGGTCGACATTAGTCTCCACTCATGGCAGTTCCACCGGGCTGTACGGTTGGCTTCGGGGAATTTTGCAGGTGAGAACCGGAGGCAGAAATGTTCGCCAATCCCGCAGCCAGTTGGTATCACAGCAACCAGTACAATGCACAAGCAGAGTGCGAACATTGTGGTGGCGTCGTCCGCCACGAGCGGTGGTGCATCACCTGCGACGCGCTCGTCGAGTATGCCTATGGAGTGGTGCTCGATCCCGAGAAGCTGACGCTTCGCGACCGGCTGATCCTGCACGCCTTGGGAGTGTCGTGGACCACGAACACATGTAAGGGGACTTGCCACGCTGCCCCGGTTTAACGCCCTGCCGCTTGCGCAGCGGCGGCTGCTACCGGAACGCTAATAGTGATTGAGTCCGGCTGCGTCCACACCGCTTTGCCGCTGGTTAGGTCCAGCCGATTCATCGTGACTTTCATCTGCCCGTGGTCCACCTCGACGAACAAGTAGTGATAGTTCACCAGCTTGCTCTGAAAGGGATCATCCGGAGCCCGCTCAATTGGATAGGCGTGAGCCCCTCCCCCGCCGGAGACGAAATACGTCACGCCACCATGCTCATGCCGCTCGTAGTTATGCACGTGCCCGGAGAAGACCACGATGCGGAAGCGGGAGTGAGCCTGACGCGCCTCCAGTGTCTTCGCCAGTGCCAACTCAGTGGCACGTGCCGAGTGTCCGCCACCGAAAGTTTTCGCGTCCGATGAACTCGTGTAGGGCGGATGGTGGAACATCAAAAATACAAAATCCACGTCGGCGGGAACGTGATCGAGCTTGTCAGCCAGCCACTGTCCCTGCGCTCCGCCGGTTTCGTCCAAGGAGCTGTCCAGCACGAGGATCAGCGAATTGGCGACGCGCACCGAATAGTACCGGCTATTCTTTAAATCGGGGAATCGTTGAAAGTAGTTGCCCAGCGCGACGTTCGCATCTCCATGCAAATCGTGATTGCCCAGCGCCGGATAGATCGGAATCTTCTTCTCGCGCCAGATGCTGGTCTCGCTGTCCCAGACCTTCCAGTCGTTGGCGTCGAATCCGTTGTAGACGATGTCTCCAGTGAAGCAGACAAACGCCGGGTTCACATCAGCAATGGCCTTCACCAGTGCAACACGCACTTGAGGATTCGCCGCCTCCGTGTCATTCGGGTCATGGAATCGCGTGTCTCCATAGGCGACGAAGCGAAACGGAGTCTTCGCATCGAGCCGCAGATCGACGGTCGAGGTTTGCGCGGTCGACTTCTTGGTACAGCAGGTGAGGGCGAGGATCGTAACAATCCCGAACAACACGATTAACGACTGAGCGAGAGGTGTGCGTCGAGAATTCATAAAAAGCGGGGCTCTGGGCAGCCCTATTGTCCCACGACTAGAACTTCAGACTGTCCATCCTCCGCGGTAGAGAGGAACAGCCGGTGCGTTTTCGGATCCGGCGCCATGGTCTTGGCCCGCGGCGCCGTTCTTACCGTTTTCGACAAGACCTGCGACTCATCATGAATTGATCCTCACGCAACCTTAGAGTATGTGCCTGAAGTTTGCCTGAAGGCATACTCCATAGCTTAGAAGTTAAAGCGCACCATAAACTGCAGCTGACGCGGCAGGCCCGTCCCGGTATTCGGCGACGCGGCGTTGTCGTTGTTGTTGTTGAAGTTCACGGTTGAGCTGATCACCCCGAAACCTCCCTGCGGTGTCAGGAAGCCGGTGCTGCCTGCGGTTGGATCGTAGACAAGATTCAGCGCCCCTGGATCGCCGAATTGCACATGATTGAAGATATTGAACGCTTGCACGGCAAACGACAGGGAAACGCGCTCGGTGAGCTTCGTTTCTTTGATCAGGGCGAGATCGATTTGCCAGTAGTTCAGCGCACGAATCAGTCCGTTGGTCTCATCGCCGAAGCGGGTGAAGTTTCCGTTCGCGTCCACCGGCGGAGCCACAAACGCCGCCGCATTGATGTAAGGCGATCCGGGATTGTTTGGCGTACCGGGATGCTGATGAGGCAGGATCAGCGGCACTCCCGGAATGACGTCTGGACGTTGATTCGTCTGGTCATTCCCATCCGGAAGAAGGTAAGTGTAAGGAAGTCCATTGAACGGGGAGCTGGTGTCGGTAATGCTGTTACTGAGGTCCATCGACACTGTCAACGGATGACCCGTGTGCCAAAGCCCAATGCTGCTGAGCTGCCACCCTCCGACGAACTTCCCAACGATTCCGGGAGAGTTCAAGAAAGGCTTACCGGGACCAAACGGAAGATCGTATACGGCGTTCACGGTGACATTGTGGCGAACGTCGAAAATGCTTGGGCCCTTGTCGCACTGGAGGCAGTTTACGTTTTCCGGTCCGTTCGATTCACCACCGCCCACAGAGCCATCATTGATCGAGTGAGCAAAGGTGTAACGCGCCTGGAATTCCAGTCCCTGGCTGAACCGGCGTTCCAGCCCCAACTCAAGGCCGTTATACGTGCTGGAACCGATATCACTTTTGCTGTCGACGGAACCGAACGGGTTCCCGCCAGGATAGTACTGGTCGAGCGTGCGCACGCAATCGCCGTCGAGGGGATTGAAGGTCACCGGTTCCGTGCAGAGGTTTACACCGCCTCGCGAGAAGAGCCGAATACCACGGCTGCCAAGATACTGCGCCGAAGCCAGAAAATTGGAGGGCAGTTGGTGTTGCACGCTTAGAGTCCACGTTTCTACGTAGAGATCCCGCCGATCTTCTCGCTGCAGAGCCCGGGGATGGCTGGCTTGCTTGCTGAGGCTGCTGAGGCCCGAAAAAGTAGGATCCTGTTGCTGAAACTCGCTCAGCAAGTTAGGGCAATAAATCGGTGCGTTGCAGGTTCCGAAGTTGTTGACCAAAACGCGGAACGTATCGCTCTCGAGTCCAGCGTTCAAATCATCATTCTGCGCAGCGCCATGATAAATGCCGAAGCCCCCGCGGAACACAGTATTGCCATGCAGTTCGGTGGGCGCATAGGCAAAAGATGCCCTCGGATCAAAGTTCACATAACTCGCGTTGTACAAGGCCGGATTTGCCGGGCAAGGTGCGGTGTTGATGGGACCAGGGCTCGGCGCTACGTTGAAAGATCCCGTTCCCAGGCACACGCCGTGAAACTCATTCAAATCGAACACGGTGGTGCGATTGGTCGCCTCGTGGGCCACACCGTAGTAATCCCAGCGCAAACCAGCCGTCAGAGTCAGGGCCGGGGTTGCCTTCCATTCGTCCTGGAAGTAAGGCATGAAGAAGTTGCGCCGCAAGCCATGGCAGCACCAGGGAGCGATGTAGTTGATGTTGGAGAGCGAGGCTTGGGACAAGGAGTAGTCGTCGCTGAACGTCAAGTTGTTGTTGGACGTTTGCCCCTGATTCAGCCGCACACGCCGGTACTCCATGCCTGCCTTGAACGTATGGCGCCCGTGCGTCCAGGTCAGGTTGTCGATACCTCCAAAGGTCGTTCCCACCTCGATGTCGGCGCTGTCGTTGTTGAGGCCGACAAAACTGTTCGTGCTCACCGCATACGGTAGCGCGCTGGCTTGTGGGTTATGGAACGGGGCGCGATTGATGTAAGCCTTCACTTCGTTAAACAGAGTCGGACTGAAGTTATGCTGCAGAGCTACCGTATAGTTCGCCGGATGATTGATGGTTTGCAATTTATCCGACTGAAGACTGCTGCTTCCGTTTGGAGCGTCGACCAGGCTGATGTCGCGCCCCGCCCGACCGTAGAGCAGCGTATTCGCGTTGATTTGGTAGTCCATCCGCACTAACCATGTATCTTCATGCACCGTCGTTGGAGCAGGGAACGTGACCACGTCTTGATTTCCCCCCTGGTACGTGAAAGCGCTATCGGGAAAAACAAATCGCGGCGCACAGCCGTCAATGGTTCCCACCGAGGCTCGCCAGGAGTAAGCCTGCATGATTTGGCACATCTGCGGCCCGTAACCCAGACTGGTCGCCTGATCTAGGACGTATTTTTGGTAAGGTACGGTGATGTTTTGCGGCTCGGGTAGAGGAAAAGAGGCGCAACATATCCCGGCGGGAACGGTTACTTGCTCGGTAGTCGACTGCAACTGGCGAATTCCCTCGTAATTGATGAAAAAAAACAGCTTGTTCTTCTTGATCGGACCGCCCAGCGACATCCCATACTGCCCTAGTCGAAATGGCGGAACCTGAGGATTGCCCGCCAGGTTGTAATCGTTAAAATTTCGGGCGTCAAAGACTGAGTTTCGAAAGTACCCGAACACCGTGCCGTGCAGATCGTTGGTTCCCGACTTGGTGACGACATCGATCTGGCCGCCGGCCTGGGTTCCATACTCCACGTCGTACATCGCGGAGTTAACGCGATACTCTTCGATCGCATCCTGAGAGATTTGCAGACGGGTTTGCGATTTCTGTGCCTGCTCCTGGATGCCGCCGGCGTCGACACCGTCGATCGAAAAGTTGTTATCGTCGCGCGCGCGGCCGGCGAAGCGGATGGTTCGTTGGTCGCCGCCGCCGTCGTCCTGCGCGAACGGCGCGAGCAGCGTGAAGCTGGCCCAGTCACGCCCGTTATTAGGCAGCTCAGAGATCTGGTTTGTGTCGATGACCGAGGCTGCCGCCGCCGAAGTACGATCTGTTGCGGAGAGCGATGCCTTGACCTCGATCTGCTCATTCACCGCTCCCACCGCGAGCTGCACATCTAAGGTGCGCGTCTGGCCCACACGCATGATGACGTCTTCAATCAGCTTGGCCTTGAAGCCATCGGCCGTTACCGTCACTTTATAGCCGCCGATTGCCAGGCCGGGAATCAGATAGTAGCCCTTCGCATTCGTCTTCTGTTCCGAGCTGAGTCCAGTGTCGACCGCGACCGCCTTCACCTCGGCGCCCACGATCACGCTTCCCGAGGAGTCGGTCACCGTTCCTTCCAATACAGCGCGATCCACCTGCCCAAACGCCACTGGTATCCCCGTGGCTACAAGTAGGGCGCAAGGAAGCAACACGCGTAACATTCTCAGGGATAGGGAAGCAGTCGATGGGCAATGATCTTGGGTCATGACTTCAGCTCCTCGCAGTCGAATTGCGGTCACAACTAAAGACGCTCTATCGGCAGAGCTTCTGCGCGGTCCGATGCAGAGGTTCTGCGACGTCCTGGAAACGAAAGAGCTTTCAGAACATCTATGACCGACTACTGTGGAATGAATGGACTAGATGACCCGTAATGCTAGAGTTGCCGTGTGACGGAGGAATGAACGGGAAGTTAATATTTTTTCAGATTGCTCGGCGTCGCCCAGGCTTCGGTTCTAAACTAGCTTTGCGGATGTCGCATCCGATCTGATTTCGATGAAGCTGCTGATCGTGGAAGACGAAGCGCGCATGGCCGACCTTCTTCGCAAGGGATTAACGGAGGAAGGGCACATGGCGACTTGTGCGTCCGATGGCGCCGAGGGCCTTGCCCTCGCCAAGTCCTACGAGTTCGATGTCATCATTCTCGACGTGATGATGCCCAAGCTCAGCGGATACGAACTCGCCAAGCGTCTGCGCGCGGAAAAAGTCCGGACGCCCATCCTTATGCTCACGGCACGCGACTCCGTTCCCGACATCGTCAAAGGGCTCGATCTGGGGGCCGACGATTACATGACCAAGCCGTTTTCGTTTGACGAACTAGTGGCGCGCTTGCGTGCGGTAAAACGACGCGCATTAGTCGCGCAAGATACAAATTTGCGCGTGGCCGACCTGATTCTCGATCCCGCCAGCCGCGAGGTTCAAAGAGGCGAAGAGCGGGTCTCATTGACCCGCACGGAATACAATCTGCTGGAACGGCTCATGTACCGCGCGGGCAAGGTCGTCTCCCGGCGTTCTCTGATTGAATCGGTGTGGGGATTCGACCGCGACATTGAGGAAAATACCCTCGACGCTTTCATGCGTCTGTTGCGCAACAAGGTCGATCCGCCCGGACGGCCCAAGCTGATTCACACCGTCCGCGGCGTGGGCTACATGATTCGACCCGACGTTCACGCATAGGCAAGGTAGGATCAGACGATAGCCATGAGAAGACTTTCCATTGGCGTGCGCCTCACGCTCTGGTATCTGGCGATTTTCGCGTTGGCGCAGCTCATCTTCGGCGCGGGAATGTGGTTTATTCTGCGTCACAATCTCTACGACCTGGTCGACGACGACCTCGAATCCCAGGTCGACGACTTGAAGAATTTCCTGCAGGCTCAACCAGCGGGTCGCTCCATTGCCAAGCTTCAGGAAGAAGTGACCGAGACGTATGCGATTGAGCACTCTGGCGATTACCTTCAACTCTTCGCGGAAAATAACCAGTTGATTTATCGTTCGGCATTTGTGCAGGCGCACCAGTCCTCACTCTTGCCGCCAGATCAGATCAAGCGGCCCATTACAAGGACTCGCAGGATCGATGGGCTTCCCTTCCGCTTCATCTTTCGAACTCTGGAAGCGAACGGCCACGTCTATACGGTCGAGATGGGTATCCCAGCGGACGACGCAGTGGAGACACTCCAGTTGTTCCGCTCCTATCTGCTGATGTTCGCACCACTGTTGTTGCTTGTTGCTGCCGGCGGAGGCTACTGGCTAAGCCGCAGAGCGCTGTCACCCGTGGATGCTCTCGTGCGAACCGCCCGCGAAGTCAGCGGAACCAATCTCACCTCGCGCCTTCAGAAGCTGGAAACCGGCGATGAACTCCAGCGCCTCTCCGACACCTTGAACGAGATGCTCGACCGTATTGAATCCGCGTTCCATCGCATTACCGAGTTCACGGCCGATGCTTCCCATGAACTAAGGACTCCCGTCTCGCTCATTCGCACCGAGGCCGAACTCGCCTTGCGCCGCTCCCGCGGCGAGGCCGAATACAAAGAGTCTCTCCGCCACATCCTTCTCGAGGCCGAACGCACCACCACCCTGATTGAACAATTGCTGTCCATCGCCCGCGCCGATTCGGGCCGCGAAACGCTCAAGTTCGAGTCGGTGGATTTGCGCCACACCTTGCGCAGCGTCGTCGATGGCTGGCAGCAGGTCGCGACCATACGCAACCTGCAATTCTCCGCCAGCCTCGACGAACAGAATCCACATGTCATGGGCGACGAGACCTTGCTGCGAAGACTGGCCGACATTCTGCTCGACAACGCCTTCAAGTACACGTCCGCGCCAGGATCAGTGCACCTGTCGCTCGAACACACGGCCGACAGCGCGGTAGTGACGGTGCGAGACTCGGGGGTAGGAATCGCCGAGGAAGATCAGGCCAGGATTTTTGAGCGCTTCTACCGGGTCGACAAAGCGCGCAGCCGCGCACCAGGTGGGTCAGGTCTGGGCCTGGCCATTGCCCAATGGATCGTCATTCAACACCGAGGCTCAATTGCGGTCGAAAGCCGCGCTGGCCAGGGCGCCACGTTTCGTGTCGAGTTGCCTTTGACGACAGCGCCCATGCAAAATCCGCAGCCCGCGTGATCGTATTCAAATTTCGCAAACGCTGCCGTACAATAGGAAAGCCTTTCGATAAGCCAAGCCTTTCTTAGCCGGGATGGCGGAACTGGCAGACGCAGCGGACTCAAAATCCGCCGACCTTCGGGTCTTGGGGGTTCGACTCCCCCTCCCGGCACCATGATTTCCCCGCACCATCGTAAACAGAGGTCGCTCCCAATGGTGACCGACGTACCCTACCGCTCCCCTACCGTTTGAGCTATGGTTAGCCAGCTTTTTTGCTCTCTGGGGAAGCATGGCGAACCGCAAAGTTTCGGTCTGGAAATAAGTCAAGGTGGGCAGTCGCTGGAAGTATTGCAAGCCCGTAATGGGCCGAAACCATAAGCCCAAGCCTCATTGGGCCTTGGTGAACGGCAAGCCCGAGCACCACCCGGAAGGCAACTTCTACATCAGCTACCGAGATGGCAAGAAAAAGATTTGGAAGAAGATCGGGCCGAATCCTTCAGATGCCGTTCATGCCGCTTACGTTGAAAAATCCATGCTGAACGCGAAGGCGTTGGGAGTTCCGATCAAACTCGAAGTCCCGAAGCTCGATTACGACGCGCAGATGTGGAAGTTCCTGAACGATTACAAACTCAGCCAGAGTCTTGAGTCACACGGTTTGATGAAGCAGACGCTTAGTGAATTTCGCCAAGTTTGTAAGAAAGCCCTTCTCTGCGACATTACTCGTGAGGATTTCCTCCGCTATAAGCAGTGGCTGATAGTGCGTGGAAGAAGTCTGAGAACAGCGGGCAACAAAATGCTGCGGGTTAATCAGTTCTACCGCGCCGCTATGGGGCTGAGGCCCGGCGAGGGACTCGTGACGGTGAAGGATGGCAAATTCGTGGAGAAGGAACCCGAGGTTTACACCGACGATGAACTGGACGGGTTCTTCAAGGCTTGCTCCCCCCGCCCAGGTTAGCGCCCCAAAAAACAGAAAAGTGAAGCCGCAGACGTTATATGATGGGGCGCAAACCCGGGGCGCCAGGCACGTTACCGCGGTTTGGGTGCCCCTGACCATAGCTTGAAAGAATAGGCCGCATCTGGCTTGTTAGGTTTGATTCCAAGGTCGTCGCGTATCGAAAACAGGAGCGCGGTCAATAATTTGTCGTGGTAATTTTCCTCGTGGTTCGGGGCGCTGGAATCCGATGTTGCGTCCAAGAAATCGCGCAAGGAAAGCAACACGGCAGGCGAGCCTACAAGAAAGATGTTGTTGGTTGCATTAGCAAAGCGTATCCGCGACTCGTGCGATGAGTGTGTGCCAACAAGGGCGCTCAACGCCGCCATCATTTCCTTGTAATGGTCAAGTTTTTGCTTTCGCCATTCGGCTTCGCGCTCCTTAGCTTTCGTCAGGAAAGAACCCAACGCGCTGGCCAACAGGACGGCGGTGGCGGAAATGATCGCAACAATAATCGTGGCATTCATCTGTGCGCCCAAGCCTAATGTGCCAGCGAAGCCCTGTCAATTCGGCACACGGCGACATTCGGCACACTGCGAATCCAGCGCTAGCGGCTAGGTCGTCATCGGCTGTACGTTTCTTCCATTCCTCATGCGGTCGTGTTCCCCCCGCCCAAAATTCACACTTGACATCGACAGATAATCCACTACCATACGGTTGTGGATAGATTGGGTACAACGTTTGCGGCTTTGTCGGATCCAACCCGGCGGGCAATGATCGAACGACTCTCCCGCGGGCCTGCCTCTGTGCATGGATTGACGGAACCGTTTGCGCTTTCGCAGCAGATGATTTCAAAACATATTGCCTACCTGGTGCGGGCGCGGATTGTGATCAAGACGAAGTGTGGACGAGAAAGTGTGTGCACCCTTAGGCCAGCGGCGATCAAGACAGTCAGCGACTGGGCGATCAGCTATCGCCGATTCTGGGAAGAGAAGTTCGACAAATTAGAAGTAGTTGTGAATCAAATGAAGAAAGAGGAGATCAGAGATGACAAAAAACACGGTGAACGAGATCGAGCGAATGGTCGTCACAAGAGTTTTTGATGCCCCACGCGAGCTGGTTTGGAAGGCGTGGACAGACCCGAAGTACGTGATGCAGTGGTGGGGGCCGAAAGGCTTTAGCTGCCCCGCTTGCAAGATGGATTTTCGCGTGGGAGGAAAATCTCTCCTCTGCATGAGAACGCCGGATGGGCAGGAGGGCTGGAATGCGGTTGAATACCACGAGATTGTTCCCCTCGAAAAGATCGTTTCCTCCATGTACTTTTCCGACTCAAAGGGAAACAAGATTGAGCCTGCAGAATTAGGGATAGAAGATGAGGCTATCGAAGGCGCGTACGACGTGACCATCTTTGAGGATCTCGGGAACGGCCAGACGAAACTCACCTACATTGGAAATGAACCCATGGAGAGCGCAAAAAATAGCGGCCAAATGGAAGGCTGGATCGAGACACTCGATAAAGTTGCCGCAGTGGTTACGAAGCTAGCGCAGGCGAAATAAGAAGCTGAAACTTTGATTCGCAAAACTCTTTCGTGGACAAAGAATCGTGGAGAAAGAAATGAAAAGAATACCGTTTCTCGCTATCGTCCTGCTGGCATGGGCATTTCCCGCGCATGCCCAGGACGCGATGAAGAAAGATGCAGCCGTCAAACCTGCCGATCCGGAAGTGAAGGTCGTGCTCGATTCCTGGAACGAGATTGGCCGTAAGCTGACGGCGATGGCCGAGGATTTTCCTGAGGACAAATACGACTTCAAGCCCACGCCGGCGCAACGCAGCTTCGCAGAGCAGTTGCTGCACGCGGCAGGATCGAACTACTTCTTCACCAATCCCGTCATGGGGAAGGTGCCTCAGGCAGAAGAAGATCCGAAGCGCGACCAATATAAGTCCAAGGCCGACATCGTTGCGTTCGTCAAGAAATCCTTCGCCGATGGCGCAGCCGCCATCCAGTCGAAAGGCGAAAAAGGCCTGACGACGGAGGTTGTTTATTTCCCTGACCAGAAAGCGCGCGTTCTCGACATAGCATACGGCCTTATCGAACATAGCGGTGAACACTACGGCCAGCTCGTTGTGTACTACCGCCTCGCAGGTCTTGTGCCGCCGGAGTCGCGGCCCAAAAAGTAAAGCTCAAGACACCATGTACCCCGTCCTTATCGCGCGGGTGGCCCGGCTCTCAAACTGCAGAAGCCACCACAGATGCGGGTGCCCCGTCCTTCGCGTAGGCGAAGGGCGGGTACGACGACGGCATACGCAACGGGCGGTGTAGAGCGGATAAGAGTTGCGCCGGCAGCATCGCCGCCCACCCCTTGCAAAAACGCAAGGATGGGGCACCCTCCGTGGGAATGGTGCAATGCAAAGATGGGCCACTGCCAACCGAATATGGGGACGACTGGGCGTTCCCCGACATATTTTCTTTTGGTTAGCTGTCATGACAATATCGTCTGCCCTACTTCGTCATGACGTTGTGTTCCTGCAGGAACAGCTCGCCCCGCCGTCGCAGAAATGTGGGGATATACGTGGCGGGTGTGCTCCGGGTTGCCGGAAAACATGAAACAATCAGTCCGGCCGCAGCGTTCCTCCGCTTTTATTGGGTACACTCCACTGAATACTCCCAGGAAAGACTACGAGATGCGAAAAGGTTTTACCAGAAAACCACAAGCGGACGCACCCGCGACGCCAGTCAAGAACTACATCACGCCGAGCGGGCTGGAGCGCCTCAAAGATGAGCACCGGTTTCTGCTCACCAGGGAACGCCCGGCTGTGACGGAGGTAGTAGCATGGGCTGCCAGCAACGGCGATCGCAGTGAAAACGCCGACTATCAGTATGGCAAGCGGCGGCTGCGGCAGATCGATGGGCGAATTCGCTTTCTCACCAAGCGAATCGAAGCCGCGGAAGTGGTGGACCCGGAAGCTCCGAGAGCGGGGCAGGCGGCGACCAGGGCATTCTTCGGGGCGAAGGTGCGCTATGCCAATTCCGCGGGAGTATCGCGAGTGGTGAGCATCGTGGGCACAGACGAGGTCGATCTCAACCGCAACCACATCAGTTGGGTATCACCTCTGGGGCGCGCGTTGATGAAGTCGGCAGCGGGTGACAGCGTAGTACTTCAATTGCCGGGCGGTACAGAATACCTGACCGTGCTGGAAGTGTGTTACGAGCGCATTGCTGTGGAACCGTTCCGTGAACCACCTGGATCCGAGGCCTCGGCAAAGCGACTCCCTCGCCGGCGCGAATCCAACTGACGAAAAAGAGACGAAACCGCACAGGTGGTGAAACAGCGACGACTGTAATAGCGCGCTATCTATCTGCAGCGGGCTGTGGGGCGGCACTTCCAAGCGGGCGGTGGGGGTCTCCGCTGGATCGGTCTGACCGATCAGGCGTCACAGCAAAGCGACGCAGCATCGTGCGCTTGCTACTTTGTCCCAGGAGGTTTCGTGGCTGGAGTCGGATAGGGAATGTCGACAGACCCGAGCCGCCCGCTGGCTACGTCGCGCACCACCAGTCGCACTCGCGTCGTCTCTGGCTTGGGCGCAAACTGCACGACGTGCGATACACCCCGAGCGCTGGTGGTCGCATACTCCTTCTCGGCGATCTGCTGTTGCACATGATCCTGCAGATACTGCAAGGGCTTGCCCCCGCGGTCCAGGGTGCAGACGGCCAAGTCTAGCCGCATTTCGTGAGTTCCGTTGTCAGACGGCGTAAATGTCAGCATCTTGCCGCCGATTGCCATGAAGTATTTCACTTCTCCCGATTGGTCCGGGGGCAAAGGTTCGGCGACGACCAGGAGGGACGTGGAAGTCAAAAGGTCTCCACAAGCCGCTTCCTGCAACTGTGGATCGTTGCCGTGTTTTTCTTCTGCCTTCGCGGCCTGCTCTTCCGAGCGCGCGTAATAGCCCTGCCGGAACGAAAGCTGAACTCCAGGATGCGTGCTCTTGACCACGATCTTGTGGAACTCGCCGTGCCAGTCGGAAGCGTCGGGATAGTAAGCGATCTCGTAATACGACGAGCCTTCCGTGACGGCCGTCTTCACGCAGTCGGCCAAATCGTTGTTGTTGACGCAGATTTTTCCACCGGTTTGTTCTGCCACTTCCTGCATCGATTCTTGCGTCGCGAACCGTGCTTCATTCTCGCGGTTCAGCGTGTTTTTCTCCGTATTTCCCGTCGGCCCGTAGAAGGTGTTACTTCGGCGAGTCGCTACATCGAAGAATTGCTGCGTTTGCACGCCCGCGGGATTCACGGGATAGACCGCAACCTTGGCGTCCGCCAGCGCGTTGGTCACTGCAGCCACTTCCGACTCGTAGTTGCGGTTGTTCTCAAACCCGAGATTGTGATGCTGCATGGCATCCGGCGCGATCGTAAGCGGGAAGGAAGAAGAAATCCAAATCAGATTCTTGCGACCGCTGTATCCGCTCAAATGGCGGGCGATGGTGCGCAGCGCGTCCAGCGTGGTCTGCACGCGAATGTCAATGTTCGCCGCAAAGGTCTCCCTTTCGAATCGCTCAATCTCCGCCATCTGAAGCTCTCCTCCTGGCGGACCGGAAGCGACCGGTGCCGGAGCTGAGCTTGGCGAAATCGTGGTTTGGCCTTGCGGACCTTCTTCTTGTCCTTGGCTGCCGAACATGTCTTCCGTTTGTTGCGACAGGCTGTTGGGATCGTCCCGCGCATCCGCCACCGCCGCGGCCGAGCTATCGAGCGATAGCGCCCTCTGCGCCGCGTCCCGCAGCAGCTTGGGATCTTTGGTGAAACCTTGCAGCAACACAAGTTGGCGGCCTAGCAGGAAGACCGCTACCGGCGTGTCCGGGGGGATCGATGCCAGCATCTTCACCATCTGGCGGCGAGCCTGCATCCCCGAGTCGACGTCGGTGTTCATTCCGTCGACCAGCAAGACCGTTGGTGGAACCGGCAATCGCGTGGCGCCGATCAGGTTCGTGTACACGCCAGCAGGCATTTTCGGCGCCTTCTTGGCGGCGGATGCGGAAGACGCCTGCGTCACGAATTCGAATTGCGAAATCTTTTCTTCCCGCTGGCCCTTCTTGCCGGGCACCTGTTCAAATACCTGGAAGTCTTTTTCGGTCAGGTTCGGAATCACGTTCCCATGATGGTCGGTGACCACAACGTCGATGGCCACTAAGTGCGTGGTCACTTTGAGAACAGGGATCGCCGGGTTTGTTTGCGCGGGTGGTGCCGAGCTTGCTGGTTTCGTCGCTTGACCTCCCAGCGTGCTCGCCGGCAGAAGCGCGAGCCCCAGCCAGAATGCTGCTTTTCGAACAATTCGCAGGGTCAATGCGGATCCCATACCACCTCCAATCCCACTCTATCTTCCCCCAGTTGGCCCGTCGTTGTCGAATAAACAATATCGATTATGTGGCGGATCGGAGGGAGTTCCCGTGAAGGTGCCAGTTTCATTCGAAGGTGTCCTCATCGAAAGCATCGCCTGAAGGCATCTCGCTGGAAGCTTAGACGAACCTCCGACCGGCGCCCTCGAATAGTTGCGAGGTTTGCTCCGGCTTGCCTATCATCGCCGGAATGGGGATTCTCCACGGCGGCTGTTCGTTGGTCAGACGTTCGTGCGCCGCGCTCGTATTCGACCGGTTGCATCTGCCCCTCCTGATCGCGGTCTTTCTCGTCGGCGCCTCTGCCCGCGCCGGGGCGCAGAGCGCGCCAGACCAGCAAGATGCACTCCGCCAGCATTACGAAGCGGCCGCTCAATACCAGGCCGCGGGAGATCACGAGCGCGCTGCCGTGGAGTACTCCGCGTTCCTGGCCGAGGCCATGCATCGCATCGCGAACGGCGAAGCCGTCGCTGGACGATTCGACGAAGCCATAACGTTGTTCGAGGAAGCACTCAAATTCGCACCTCAAGACAACAGCGTGCGTCTCGACTACGCGAGGGTGTGTCTCGACGCCGAGAAGTTGCCTCAGGCGAAAACTCTGGCGGAGGAGGCGGTACGCTCCGACCCGAAGGATGCACAAGCGCGTTTTCTTTTGGGAAGCGTGCTGTTCCATATGGAAGATTTCGCCGCCGCCAGAGTACAACTCGAGGCCGCGGTCGCCGCAAATCCCGACTTTAAGACTGGATATCTACTGGGCAGAACCTATCTCATCCTGCACCAGGAAACACTCGCCCGGCAATTGTTCAACGACATGGTCGCAGGCCTCGGAGACACGGCCCTCATTCACATCTACTTCGGCCGCGCCTACAGTTTGATGGATTATCCCGGCCAGGCGGTCGCGGAATTCAAGAAAGCCATCGCGCTCGACAGCCATGCCATTGACGCGCATTATTATCTGGCACTAGCGTACCTGCGCCACGATGAGAGTGCCGGTTATGATAAGGCCATCCCCGAATTTCAGGCGGAGCTCAAGGTCAATCCCAATGACGTTCGCAGCCGCTACATGCTGGGGTACATCGCGCTGAAGCAGAATCGCTTTACCGATGCCGAGATGGAACTGTCGCAAGCGGCCGCTCTGCAGCCTCAGGATTTCAACACGCTAGTCAATCTTGCTGAAGCCTACATTGGCGAGAATCGTCTGAATGATGCCGAAGCCACGCTTCGCAAAGCGATTCAGGTTGCGGGAAATAATCCCGCGCAGAAAACTGGACGGGCTCACTATCTGCTCGGCCGGCTGCTCATGAAAACGGGCCGGGAGCAGGAGTCAAAACAGGAGATGGCGGTTTCGGCGCAGCAGGCGGACACGCGCGGAATGAGTTCCGGACCTGCGGTGGAAGCGAGAGTCATCAGCTCGAGCAGTCTGGCGCAGCAGGAACAGCAGGATCGTTCGGGAGCGCCGGCAGGTTCTTCGTCGGACGAATTAAAGGGAGTGGAAGAAATGAAGAGCCAACTCAGTCCGCTGGTCGCCGAGGGATACAACAATCTAGGCGCCCTCGCCGCCGAGAAACAACAATACGTGATAGCTGTGAGTTTCTTCGAGAAGGCGTCCACCTGGGATCCGCGCCTTGATGGCCTGGATCGCAATCTGGGCATGGCCGCGTTTTACGCGAAGGAATACAGCAAAGTCCCGCAGCCTCTCAGCCGATACCTCGAAAGTCATCCCAACGACCAGGCCGCACGTTCCGCTCTGGAAGATGCGAAAAAGCAACTGGAAGCGGGTAAACCATGACGACTTTCCGCCGTACGACGGAGCCTCAGTGGCCTGACGGCTTCTTTAGCGTAACAGTCGCCGCCGCGGGCTTCGCAGTTTGGACGGCAAACGCAACCTTCTTCTCGATTCCCCGGTCCTCGTTAATCGTGTAGATGAGGTCCGCGGGCAGGTCGTGGAAGGCGTCTTTCTTTCCACTTGGCCACGCGACTTCCACTGTGTTCATGCTGGCGTTTGATCCCAATCCGAAATGCAGGCGAAGATCGTTCTGCGACGCATAACTCGATCCGCCGCGAACCTCGTTGAATTGCACTAGATCCCCGCAGGTGACCGTCACACGTGCGCCGATCGCAGCCCGGTTGCTCTTCGTCCCCTCCAATCGGAACAGCACCGCGTGATTGTCGCTCACCGTGCGATTGATGAGGAGCGTGGGCGGGGCTCCCACGTTCAACAGGAGCACGTCAATCTTGCCGTCGTTGTTGACATCGCCGAATGCCGCACCCCGTCGCGAAGCGCGCGGCAGTTTGTCGAGCCCGGAGAGAGCGGTGACATTCTCGAACGTTCGGTTGCGGTTGTTGCGGAACAGCAGAAGGGGCTCGCGGTAGGGAACGCCGCCCTTGACAGATTCCATCTGCGGATACGCATGTCCATTGGCCACGAAAATGTCAGGCCATCCGTCGTTGTCCATGTCAAAGAACGCCGTGCCCCAACCCACATAAGGAAAGGTCGGCAGCAACAAGCCTGCACTCGAACTGATGTCGTCGAAGCCCGCCTTGCCCAGGTTGTCGAAAAGCGACATGCCTTCTTGGCTGAAGTTGGTAACGATGATCGAGAATCTTCCCGTGTGATCGAAATCCGCAACATCGAGCCCCATCGATGCATGCAGCCGCCCTTCACCCGTCAGCGCCGAACCTGACCACAAGCCGATGTCTTCAAACGTTCCGTCGTGCTTGTTGCGATAGAGATAATTCGCGCCGGTATCGTTGGCCACATAGAGATCGGGCCAGCCATCGTTTTCGAAGTCGGCCCAGATCGCCTGCATGCCGAAACGGTGATCGGGATCGCCAACACCCGCCTTTTGCGCGACTTCCTCGAAAGTTCCGTCGCCACGGTTGTGAAACAGAAAATCCGACTCACCCGTCAGACCATCCGGCCCACAAAGTACACGCACCGCAAGATAATTACATGGCGTGCCATTCGGGTGCGTGTCAGGCAGCGAGTTCATGTCTTCGTGCACATAGCGCGGAACAAACAGATCGACGTGGCCATCGCGGTCATAGTCCCCCCAGGCCGCGCCCGTGCTGAATCCTCCGCCGCGCACTCCTGCTTTCTCCGTTACATCTTCAAATTTGCAATTCCCCAAATTGCGATACAAAACATTGCCGCCGTAGCCGGTGACGTAGAGATCCTGCCATCCGTCATTGTCAAAGTCGGCCACGGCCACAGCCATGCCCCAGCCTTTTCTCTTGAGTCCGGCAGCCGCCGTAATGTCAGAAAATTTCAGGTCCGCATCCTGGTGGTAGAGCGTCACCATCAAATCGCCGCCGTGCCGATAGCGCTCAACGGACGATCCGTTGACTGTGACGATGTCCAGCTTGCCGTCGTTATCGCAATCGATAAAGCCGACGCCTCCGCTGGTCGACTCCATGATGTAAAGTTCATCGGGCGAAGTGATGTGGGAAACCGTAAGGCCGGCGCGGCGCGAAACATCTTCAAATCGCGGAACGGGGCCCGCTGCAGGATGCACTTGAGCGGCTGAGACCGCAGACAGCAAGAGAAAAAAGACAGAGATGCGCATCCAAGTGCGCAGATTGTAGCATGGTTGGGATTGCGCTACTGTGGGGACGAACGCTTCCGGGGGGCCTTTGGAATTGACGTCGAACGCGAAGAAATTTGGATTCACGAGCGGTCTGGCGTGGGTTTTAAACGCTGCTCTGTGCTTGCCGCTGCTCGGGCAATCGTCCCCACCGTCATCTGCGTCCTCACCGGATGGAATGCCACTGCGAATCATTGTGGTGAACACCGCAGCTGAAGCCGAGCAAACTCTCGCGCGGTTGAAAAATGGAGAAGACTTCGCCGTGCTCGCCAAGGAAAAATCCACCGACCCGACCGCTGATGCCGGCGGATACATGGGAATCGTAGATCCCGCCGGCTTGCGCCCCGAACTGCGCGACGCGCTCGCGGGTGTGAAGGTGGGCGGGATCTCATCCATTGCACACATCTCCTCCGGTTACGCGATCGTGAAAGTTCTCGCACCTTCCTCCGTTTCCGAAATGAAAGATGCCAACCGTCAGAGAATTGCCGCGCTCTCATCCATCGGCAGCGTGAAATATGCGCCGAATGTTTCCGGCGTCGGCGAGGCCGAGTCGGCGCTGTTCCGTTCACCCAAACCCCCGGGTTGGGGGCAGGATCTGCGGCAGGTCTGCGAAACGCGTAAAGAAACTCTCGCGAACGCCACTAAGAAGATGGAAGCCCTGCTCGCCCCATCGAATGCGGCCACGTTGGCGGGGCAGTCGCCCGTCGATGTAACGCAGGAGTATTACGCGTTGGGCGAACTCTACGCCTATCCCGGCGAGATCGACAAAGCCATCATGCAGTACAAGAAGGCTTATGAAGTCGCGATCGCCGGCGCTCCGGCCGTCGTACCGCAGATCGAAGAAGAACTCGGCATTGCCTACCTGCACAAGTCGGAAATGGATAACGGCATTTACCACGGGCAGGGCAATCAGTGCGTGTTTCCCATGCGCCGGGGCACGGCCTTCGCCAAGAAAGAAGATTCGCGGAGGGCGATCGAATTCTTCCAGAAATTCCTCGAACGCGTTCCGGACGACCTTACCGCGCGTTGGCTGCTGAACTACGCCTATATGACGGTCGGCGAATATCCTGCCGGCGTTCCGAAACAATATCTGATTTCGCCCTCTGCCTTCGAATCGAAAGAAGATGCTCCCCACTTTGTCGACGTAGCCGCAGCCGCGGGGTTGCACAACTTCTCCATGGCTGGCGGAGTGATTGTCGATGACTTCGAGAACAACGGCCTGCTGGATGTGGTGACCTCCAGCATGAACATGTGCGAGCACATGCACTACTTTCATAACAACGGGGATGGAACCTTCACCGATCGCAGCGAGCAAGCCGGATTGATGGACCAACTGGGCGGCTTAAATATTCTGCAAGCGGACTACAACAACGACGGCTGCATGGACATCCTCGTGTTGCGCGGCGGCTGGGAAATTCCCATGCGCAAGTCTCTATTGCGCAACAACTGCAACGGAACTTTCACCGACGTGACGCGTCAGGCGGGCCTCGCCGAACCGGCGACGGCAACGCAGACGGCCGCTTGGGCCGACATTAATAACGACGGCTTGCTCGATTTATTTGTGGGCAGCGAAAATGCCGCGCCGCAACTGTTTCTGAACAATGGGAACGGCACCTTCAAAGACATCACGCACGCGGCAGGTGTCGATCGAGTCGCCTTTACCAAGGCTGTGGCCGCCGCCGATTATGATAACGACGGCTTCCCCGATTTCTATGTTTCCAATTACGCTGGCGAGAATTTTCTCTATCACAACAATCACGACAACACGTTCACCGATGTGGCCAAGGAAGCAGGGGTCCTCGGCCCCTGGATCAGCTTTCCGACCTGGTTCTTCGATTACGATAACGACGGTTGGCCCGACCTCTTCGTCACCAGTTACTTCATTTCGGTGGACGAGAGCGTGCGCACTTACCTTGGAATGCCGCACAACGCCATCACTCAGAAACTGTACAAGAACATGGGTAATGGAACATTCAAAGACGTCACCGCCGAAACCGGCCTCGACAAGGTGTTTATGCCGATGGGCTCGAACTTCGGAGACATCGACAATGACGGGTTTCTGGATATTTACTTAGGAAATGGAAATCCCAACTATGCTTCACTCCTTCCGCACGTGTTGTTGCGCAATCATGAAGGGAAATACTTCTCCGATGTCACAACCGCCTCTGGCACCGGAGAATTGCACAAGGGACACGGCGTGGCTTTTGCCGACATCGACCGCGATGGCGATGAAGACATCCTCACAGTGACCGGGGGCGCGGTTCCCGGCGACAGCCATGAGTTTCGCCTCTTCGAAAATCCCGGCAACGGCAACGACTGGATCAATCTGAAACTGGTCGGAGTGAAGAGCAATCGTGCCGCCGTCGGAGCGCGAATTAAAGTCACGGTGCAGAATGAAGGCGGCGCGTCCCGTTCGATCTACCGCACAGTAGGCAGTGGCGGCTCGTTCGGAGCCTCGCCCATGGAGCAACACATCGGCCTTGGCAAGTCGGCGCGCATTCTGAACGTTGAGGTGTGGTGGCCAACCAGCAACACGAAACAGGAATTCCCCAACGTCGATAAGAACCAATTTCTCGAAATCAAAGAATTCGCCAAAGAGCCGGCCAAACTGGAGCGACCCGCGGTCCACTTAGGTGGGCCGTCCAAGATGGCGGTAAGTTCGACGCGACAAAGTTTAACCCGATAATGACGAGCGTCTCCTTTAAAAACGATGTTGTCCGAAGGTTGCTGTGCGTCTGCCTGCTCGGCGTGGCCGCTTGGGCGAACGCGCAAACTTACACCGCCAAGGGAATGGTGTTAAAGGTAGATGCCCCGCACAAGACCGTCGTGGTGTCCTGCCAGGCCATCCCGGGGTACATGGAAGCGATGGTGATGCCCCTCCAGGTGCGCGACGCCAAGGAACTCGACGGACTGCTTCCCGGAACAACCATTGGTTTCAAATTGATCGTCGTCAAAGATGCCTCCCACCTGGAAGACATCCAAGTGCTCGCCTATCAAGGCTTGGAAGTGGACCCGCTTACCGCGCGCCGCTTGAAATTGTTCAACCAAGTCGCGAACCCATCGGCTATTACCGTGAAGCCGTTGGTGATTGGTCAATCAGTCCCGAACTTTACTCTGCTCGACCAGAATTCTCGCCGGGTATCGCTTTCCAAGTTCACCGGAAAAGTTGTCGCCCTCGACTTTGTTTACACCCGCTGCGCGTTGCCGGACTTCTGTTTCCGCACCTCAAATAACTTCGGCCAACTGCAGAAACGCTTCAAAGATCGCCTGGGCCGCGACCTGATCTTGCTCACCGTAACCTTCGATCCTGCCCACGATCAGCCAGACGTATTGCTCAAATATGCCTCCATCTGGAAGGCCGACGCCAGTTCATGGCGCTTTCTCACCGGACCGCCGCCGGAGGTTCAGCGCGTTTGCAACTTGTTCGGTCTAGACGCTTTTCAGGACGAAGGCCTGATGAACCATTCTCTTCACACCGCCGTCATCGATCGCCGCGGGAAACTCGTAGCCAACATTGAGGGAAATCAGTTCACCGCCGAACAGCTTGGTGACCTTGTGCAGACGGTGCTGGATTCACGCTAGATGCCCGCGATTCCTGATCCTTTCTAACGGCTCGGTCGTAGTCCCGCGCACAGTAGCCGAACAAGGGCTGTGCTAAACTCTATCCCCGAAGTAACCTCCCCACGCCGTTAACGTTAACGCCGCTCGTAATCGGGTTCCGAGGTTTAATCATGGCGGTTGATTTGCCGTCCGAAGTTTCCTTCTCCAGCACTGGAATGATCCGGTGGAAGCGCCGGTTCACGGGTCTCATGTTCGGGGCATTTATTCTGGTTTCCTTTCCTAGCCTGGCGGTTTCGCAAACGTCCACCGACAAACCAAAGCAGCAGAACCCACAACCGCGGGCCAGCATTGATCTTTCACCTGTCGGATTTCATTCCTTATCCGCGTCGGCCCGCCTCTCGACGCAGGCAAACCTGTCGCTCGATTTTCTGGACGACAGTCATGTGCTCCTGACCTTCAATCCGAAGAAGATGTTTAAGCGCCTGCCGGATTGCCCTCCCACTCATGACGACCGCATGATCCACGCCGTAGTCCTCGAGGTGCCGAGCGGGAAAGTTGTGCGCGAAGCGGACTGGTACCTGCACGACCATCAGCGCTATCTGTGGTCGATGGGATCGGGACATATTCTGCTTCGAAGGCTCAACAGCCTTTACCTGCTGGATTCGAGTCTCCACGAAACATTGCTACTGAATTCGCCCAAACCTTTTCTCTGGATCGCGGTAACCCCGGACGGCAAGCAGATCATCGTCGAGCGCCGCATCGATGAGCCGGCCACAACGAAAGCCAAAGCCTCGAACCAGCCGACCAAGCCGAAAGTCCAAATTGACTTTCTCGACAGCGCGAACATGTCTGTACAGCGCATCATCAAAGCGGAGGGCGTGGTCAATCTGGAAGCTCTCAGCACTGGTTTCTCGGATGTAATTCACGGCTACACCGGAAAGGTCTGGTTGATTCGTTTCGGGCCCTCCGGTTCTCAGCGCGACAACATTACCCGGGTGCGTTCGCATTGTGTGCCCGATGTGATGTTCTCCAGCGAAGACACCGTGCTGGTTGGCCGCTGCGCGATGAAGAGTTCCGATTATAGCGTGAGTTCCTTCACCGTGACCGGACGTTTCCTGTGGCGGCAGCATTGGAGTGAGCATCGTTACACACCAAAAATTCAACGCAGCGAAGATGGCAGCCGCATCGCCGTGAGTTCGATCGCTCGCGTGATCGAACCTGCCGTCTCCGCCCATCAGGACAACGCCGATCAGGATAACGAAGAGTCCGACGGGGCGGACCGGGGCCTGCAGCAGGACATTCAGGTTCTGGATACCGCCAGCGGCGCCGAGGTTCTTTCCTTGACGGTAGCGCCTCCCACTCTCACGGCTCAAAATGTCGCGCTGGCGCCCAATGGCCGGACGCTCGTGTTGTTGCAAGGCAACGCTCTTGAAGTTTTCCCGCTTCCCGAAATGTCTCCGGACGATCGCGCGAGATATGCGTCCGTGAAGTCCGACACTCCCGGCCTCTACGCCGCTGCCTCGCAACTTCCTTCGACTACAGCGCCCGAAGAAACCACTTTCGCGTCCGTGGACGCCTCGGAAGAGACCGCCCGCGAGGAGAAGGCATCGGCTGAAGAAGCCGAGGCGAAAGAGTCCGCCGACTCGCAGTCGACCGCGCCCTCGACTACGCCACCCGCAACTGCGCAGGTTACCACTCCAGAAGTTCCTGCGATTACATTCCGCAGCACTCCCCGGATCGTCGTGGAAGACGTCGTCGTCACCGATTCCAAGGGACATCCGGTCAAGGGTCTTCGCCAACAGGACTTTGAGCTCAGTGAAGATGGCAAGGCTCAGAGCGTGCGTTCTTTCGAAGAGATTTCAGCCGCGCCAGTTCCGGAAAAGGAAGCGCCGGCGGATATAGCCCACGTAACCCCGGGGCAGCCGAAACCGTCCGCACCTCCTACACCGAAACTGCCACCGAACATTTATACGAACAGCAGCACCCCAGCGCATGAAACGGGATCGCCGACAATTGTAGTGCTCGATCTGTTGAATACTCCCTTGCCCGATCAGCAACGGGCGCGCGATCAACTTATCAATTTCATCAAGAAGAGGCCGGAAGCATCACAGATTGCTCTGTGCTCGCTGAGTTCCAACCTTCGCTTGATCCAGGGCTTCACGCGCGACGAGAATTTGCTGATTGGCGCGGTGAAAGGGAAGAAAGGCGGAGTGAAAGCTCCTCCCTGGCAATCGGATTCGGGGTTGGAACGTTCCGTGCAATTGGCGCGCGACCTTGCTTTGGTGGCAGGGACCTCTGAGAGCATCGATATTTTGCAGCGCACGCAAAACGCGCTCGATGACCAGAACGCCCATGACGTTGACCTGCGCATGCGGACCACTCTCGATGCCTTTACCCAGTTGGCACGGTATCTCTCCGGAATTCCGGGACGCAAAAATCTCGTGTGGCTTTCAGGATCCTTCCCCCTCAGCATTTTTCCGAATCCTGATGTAATGAACTATCAGCCCGTGACGCGGAATTATGAGATGCAGATCAAGAAGGCCACGAACCTGCTGGCCGACGCGCACGTCTCGGTGTATCCGGTCAGCGTGAAGGGCGCGCAGACGCAGACCATGTATGCGGCTGCGAACAATGGAACCTATGATCCTAGGGCATTCGCAGGTTCGCAGGGGCCGCCCAATCCCGGGTCCGGGGCGGCGCTGCTAGCAAACACCAGCAACTCTTTGCCGTTGTCATCGCGGATGGATCAGGAAACTCGGGAATTTCGGGAGACCGTGGCCGGCGAGCAAGGGACCATGAACCAGATCGCCGCCGATACCGGGGGAAAGGCCTTCTTCAACGGCAACGGCATTGAGGATGCCATCAAGACGGCCATCGATGAAGGATCGCATTACTATACGCTTTCCTACACGCCTACAAACAAGAAGTACGACGGCCAGTTCAGAAAGATCAAAGTCGCTCTGGAGGAGAAGGGATACCACCTCGCCTATCGCCGCGGGTATTATGCCGACGATCCGGATGCGGGCGCAAAAGACACGAGAGGGCCTGCGCAGCGCATTGGGGTTGCGGCCATGCAGCAAGGATCGCCGCAGTCTCGGCAGATCGTTTTCTCCACCAGAGTTGTGCCGCTGGGCAAATCTCGAAAGGTCGATGCCTCACAAGTGGGGATGGCAGTGCGAAACAAGAAAGGTCCCGCGGTTGGACCCGTTGAGGTGCAACACTATGGAATCGACTTCGCTGTCGATGCCTCCGACCTGCGGTTTTCCCCAACTTCGGCAGGCACCTACCACGCGGTGTTGAGTTTTATGGTCACGGCGTTCAACGATGACGGGCGACTGTTGGCGAGTATGGTCAGCACCGCTACCAGCGATCTCACGCCGAAGAACTATAAAGATGTTATGACTGGCGGCTTTCGTCTTCATGAGGAACTCGACATTCCCGCCGAGGCCACGACCCTCCGCATTGGCGTTGAGGATGCCACGAGCAGTCATGTTGGCACGATGGAGATTCCTCTGCCCGTCCCCATCCCACCAGAAGGACCACAGATGGCCACGCGCCTGTTGCCGCCGATCGAACCAGACTAACGTTTCAGCGTTTCGCGGGCGCTTCCAACCCTTTGCCCTCGACGATCCGAATATAAGCATCGACCGGAGGATTCTCAACCCGATCCGTCTTGCCCGACGGCCAATGCACCACGATGCTGTCCATCTCGGTGGCTGCTCCGATCCCGAGAATCTCCCGCGGATCGTGCGACGACATGAAACTACCTCCGCCCGTCTTCAGCCGTTTCCTGGTCACTCCTCCAGCAGTCCACGTTAGCGTCGCGCCTACGCTGGCTGGATTGCTGGCGGTCGCCACCAGTTGCACTCCCACCCAATGGTTCTTGTGGTTGCCTTCGTTGTGCAGCAGGATCGGCGCGCCGCCGTTGTTGCAGACCAGCACGTCCAGATAGCCGTCGTTATCGAAGTCGCCGACCGCGAGCCCGCGCGCCGTTAACATCTTCTGGAACACCGGTCCTGACTGCTCGCTGACGTTGTGAAATACGCCCTTGCGATTCTCGAACATCAGTAGCGGCTCTCGATACGTCGTTAGGGAACTGAAAAACCCTATCATGTCATCGGGATAACCATTAGAGAGGATCAAGTCCATGTCGCCATCGTCGTCGTAGTCGAAAAACTTTAATCCCCATCCACTCAGATTGCGGGAATATTTTGCGATCTCACCGGGAGTCTCTGCAAAAGTCAGATTTTTTTCGTTGTGATACAGGCTGAAGAGTTCCATGTCGATATTGGCGACGAACAAGTCCTGCCAGCCGTCGCCATCATAGTCTGCTGCATCGACTCCCATACCCGAACGAGCCTTCCCCGTGTCGCTGTAGGCTACGCCCGCTTCGAGTCCGATTTCTTTGAACTTTCCGTTACCCAGATTGTGGAAGAGAAAATCAGGAACCGTGTCGTTTGACATGAACAGATCCATCCAGCCGTCGTTGTCAATGTCGGTGGCCACCACCCCGAAGCCCTTCCCCATCGAACTCGCGATTCCAGACTCTTGGCTGACATCGGTAAAAGTCCCGTCGCCATTATTGTGCAGCAGGTGGCTTGACGTGGGCTTGAAGACGCGTGGGATGCAGTAGAACTTACGCCCCAGTGCATTGTTGCCGCAGCTCGAGTTCTTGTTGTATTCCACGTGGCTCGCTACGAAAAGGTCGAGTTTGCCATCGTTGTCGTAGTCGAACCAGACCGCGCTCGTGTACCACCCCGAGAGGCCCGTCTTTGACTTTTCCGTAACATCCGTAAATGTGCCGTCGTGATTATTGTGATAAAGCGTGTTGTGCCCGTAGGCGGTGATATAAATGTCGGGCCATCCGTCGCCGTCATAGTCGCCCACGGCGACTCCCATGCCAAAGGACTTCGTCTCCGCAAGTCCGGCTTTTTCCGTGACGTCGGTAAACGTGCCGTCATGATTGTTGTGGTACAGCGCATTGCGGAGCGGTTTCTGCGGAGTGAAGAAATCCGATGGTCCACTGTTCACGAAGAAAATGTCCATCCAGCCATCGTTATCGTAGTCCAGGAAGGCGCAGCCCGGGCCGATCGACTCTGGCATGTAGTGCTCTACCGACGCCGCGTTGTTGTGGGTCCATGTGATGCCGCTCGTCTTGGGGGAGACTTCCTGAAATTCGATCCCGGCGGGCGCGAGCCTGGTCTGTGGAGGGGACTCCTGCGACCAAAGCGTTCCTGCGACTATAAGAAAAAAACAGAATAAGGAGAGCGAGCTACGTCGAGCCCAGCGACAACCGAGAGTCATAAGGATGATGCAGCGAGCCAGTATCCCATACGATCGAGCTCCTCAGATTGTATCTCGCCTGCTTGGGATTATTGAGCCCGCGAGGTAGTTCCCGCAGAGTTGGCCAGCGCCCGGCGAGCCTGCGCTTCACTGGCGCGCACCTGATCGCTCAGCGGGCCCGAGGGGTCGAGCTTCAGATAGGCGTTGAAGTCCTTTACGACCGCGTCGTACTTGTGTTCCTCAATGTGAATGTTCCCCAGCACAAGGTACGTCTTGGCGTTGTTCGGATTCAATTCGCTCGCTTTGACCGCCACCGCCTCCGCTTCAGCCGGATGCTTCAATCCCGCAAACGCCCGGGCCAATTCCAGTTCGCAGCTCCACGAAGACTCGTCCTGCGTTACGCACTGTCGGGCGAATACCTGCGATTCGATAAAGCGGTTCGCATCGTTCAGCATCTCCGCCAGCAAGAACAGTGCGTCCGGATACCGGTTCGCGCTCATCTCCACCGACCTGCGCAGAGACGTCTCGGCCGCGGCTGCATCGCCCAGGTGCTGATAGGCGATCCCCATTTCCGCATACGCCTCATAATAGTCAGAATATTCTTTGACCGCGCGTTCAAAGCTCGAGAGTGCTTTACGATAATCCGGCTTCGCGCCGGTCATCAGCTTGACGCCCTTGTCAAACCCCTCCCGAGCTTTTTCCGGAATGCTGAGCTGGTGGGCGGAAATGGCGTCCCCGGGTACCGAAGCCTGCGCCGTCTCGGATCGGCGCAAACCCACGATGACGTTGTTGAGCGGAATTCCACCCAGCATCAACGAGTAGTTGGTCGGCTCGTACCCTTTCTCGTGTGCCACAATCCAATAATTCCCGGAAATCAACCCGGTGAATGCAAACTCGCCATTCGTTCCGGAAACCACCGAAGGCGCCGCGGTCCCGCCAGATTCTGCTTTTAATTCAAGAGTGATTGCGCGCAGCGGTTGCTGTGTCGCTTCATCGCGGACATAGCCGGAGATAAACAGTCCGCGAAGCGAGGTACTGATTTGGGAGACACCGGGAGAAGGGAAGAGCCCCATCAAAACGAAGCCGAGAGCGAAGCAGCCCCAACCGCGTCGCATAAAGCACCCCACTATCGGCTTATGCTACCACCGCTTTTCCAAGGTTAGCTACAGGCGTTTTCTGGGAAAGCGGCCCCGATTTTGGAGTTCGAGTTCCGGCACGCGATGCTGGCGAGCTTCCACGCCCCTCCCAGCCCTTTTTGGCCCTATGGATTCCGGTAGATTCACCCCGGCAAGAAAGAGGTTCCTAATAGGGAACCGCTATTGACAAACACAAAATCGATTTTTCTTGACAGTCACTCTCAAGCGGGAGTAAAAGTTCCCGACGACCAAAAAGGTCGTGTACGTTAACGGTTTACGCTCGCGTGCGCTTCGTTCACACATGCGAACCGCAGGTTCGAGCGATAAGAATTTCAAACAAGAAGAAGTTGTCCGATGATCTGACTTCGCCCCCTACGAGGGGGCCCGGGGCAGGAGGCAAATCGATGAGACAAAATTCCACCACTGCATTTCTTAAAGCAGTTGTGACAGCATTAGGGCTCACCCTGGCGCTAATGCTGCTGACGCAGTCTTTGTATGCACAATCGACTGGAACCGTGACGGGAACAGTCTATGACCAGGCTGGCGCAGTGGTACCCAAGGCTAGCGTCGAACTGGTGAGTGAGGCGAGCGGAACTCGTAAGACTGTAACGGATGGAAGGGGCTACTTTTCTTTCGGGACGGTCATTCCCGGCAACTACTCTGTGAACGTTTCGGCTACCGGCTTCAAGGGCTGGTCGCAGTCAGGCATTCCGGTTCGTCCCGGTGATGTGCGCGATATCTCGGGCATTTCGCTCCAAGTCGGTAGTCAGGGCGAAACCGTCAAGGTGGAGGCGGTTGCTGAGGAGATCGCACCAGTGGATTCCGGTGAGAGAAGTTCGGTCGTCACTTCGAAGGAACTCAACAACCTCTCCCTCGAAGGCCGCGACGCAACCGAGCTGATTCGGACGTTGCCTGGTTTTTCGGCATACAACGGTGGCGGAGTCGCCAACCAGGGGCCGGATTTTACCGTCATTTCTCCGACGGGCGGCGCGGTCGGCGAAGGCGTGGTGGCGGGTGGATCGCCCTATCGCTCCGGCACCGACCTGGTGAGCGACGGTGCTCACATTATTGATAACGGCTGCAACTGCGGCGCGACTCAAACCGTCAATGGCGACATGGTTTCGGAAGTCAAAGTGCAAACCTCGAACTTCGGCGCTGACAGCGCGAAGGGGCCAGTGGTCGTGAACGCCGTCGGCAAGTCCGGCAGCACCTCGTATCACGGCGAAGCCTACATGCACTTCCGGGATAATTCCATGAACTCGCTGGACTGGTCCTTTCACCGTGAGTTGGTGGCGCAGGGCCCCGGCGGTCTGATTACGGTGCCCCAGAGCCGCTTCATTTACCCGGGTTTCAATTTTGGCGGTCCGGTTCCGCATACCGGCAAAAAGCTGATCTTCTGGGCAGGATACGAATACTACTATCAGAACCAGATCCCGCTGGCCGGCTTAACTACGCCTGGTTTGCTGACCGATACTGTTCCCACTCTCAGCATGCGGGATGGTGATTTCAGCAGTACCGGCGGTGTCGTCAATCCTGCGGATGGCAACGATAATCAGTTGCTCTGCGGTGGGCAAGGCATACAGGGTTACCAACCCGTTTGCGCCTTCCTGGGCAGCAATTTCAGCTGGCAAAATTCTCCGACAACTACCTCGAATGGCCCAATACCAAAAAGCGCGATCGACCCGGCAGCGGCGATTATCATGAACAACATCCCGCTTCCGAACGCTGACCCCACAAAAACCGGCGGTTTCAACTACCTTCAGCCGGAGAACACCAACCAGAACGGCTGGATGTTCCGCACTCGCGTCGATTACAGCTTCACCGACAACAGCAAACTTTACGTAACCTACAACACGCAGAAAGAAACCGACAACGTACCCGTGCACCTCTGGTGGCAGCCCTACAACTCCATTCCATTCCCCGGCGGAATGTCGTCGAAGGATAATTCCCAAACCGTCTCTGGGCACTTCCTGCACGTGTTCAGCCCTACACTCACCAATGACGTCTCCGCGGCGGTGGGCTACATCAACTACCCGCTTGTCCGAAACAGCAAGAGTGCGTGGGGTCTCGCTTCCAATAACTATCCCTATCAGGGCGTATTCAAGACCAACACCACGATGATGCCCGACATCGGTGATGGATATTGGCAGGCGGGAACTCCGCAGATGCTTCAGCCCGATATCTTCGCCAATGGTGGTCACTTTACCTGGCAGAAGTACAATATCTCAGCCGAGGACAACGTCACCAAGTCGTGGCGAACCCACACCTTCAAGGCCGGCTTCTACTGGGAAAAAACGGTCAACAACCAGGGAGCGTTCAGCAACCTGAACGGCGATTTAGAGGCCGTGAACGGCGGACCGTTCGAGTGTAATGGTCAGGTCGGAAACCTCCCGCAGAATACTCCGAACACCCTCTGTGGGGCGAACAATAACGTTGCCAACCTGCTTCTTGGCATTGGCGCCTGGAACCAGGTAACCAAGAGCGCCTTGGATAATGCGTGGTATCCGACGTATTCGGGTTATGTTCAGGATGATTGGAAAGCCACGAAACGCTTCACCTTCAACCTCGGCCTGCGCCTTGATCATCTTGGCGCGTGGCGGCCACCTACCGGCGGGGTTGCAGCTTACACCGGAACCTTCACCGACTCAGCTCTGAACCAGGCTTCCGGCGTTCCCGGATTTGCCTGGAACAGCGTCGATCATAGCATTCCAATCACCGGCCGGAACATTCCGGCGATCACATATCAACCCCGACTGGGTCTGGCCTTCGACGTATTCGGAACCGGCAAAACCGTGCTCCGTGGCGGCTGGGGCGAATATGGCTATCGTGATCAGTGGAACGACTACCAAGGACCGATCGATGCCGCGCAAGGCGTGGTCAACTTCGGTGCTCCACGGAACTTCACGTTGGGATACATCAATCAGGTTGGAGTCACCGGAGCAGTCGCACCCGTCGGTGGTTTGTGCAATCCTTGCGGCAATACCACTGGATTTGCGCAAGATCACAACCAGCCGATCTCACGCAACTACAACTTCACGCTTTCGCAACAGTTGCCATTTAGCTCGCTCCTGGAAATTGGCTATGTCGGCAGCCAGACCCGATACGCAGCGATTGAGGGCAACACCAATAACCTCGACGCTCGCAACGTGAACGTAGTTCAAGACGGTGGAATGTTCGCCGTCAACGGTTGTACCACTCCATTGTCCGCGAAGGCCATTTACAACCCGAGCTTCAACGGCGGAACCGTCAACGCTTGCGACGTAGCCGCGAATGGAACGATAAACTCCGTCGCGTACCCGCTGAACTCTCAGTTCTCCACCAACAACGCGCAGGTGATTCAGCATATCGGAAAAGCCGACTACAATGCCCTCCAGACGAGTTGGATCCGTCAAAAGGGGCGCGTCACCTACAACCTTAACTACACTTGGTCCAAAACGCTGGGAACCGAAGGAACGGCGCAGTTGAATGCCCTGGCGCCTGATGCTCTGAGCCTGTCCCATGATTACGGCGTCCTCGCCATTGACCGTTCGCACGTGTTCAACTTCTCGTACACCTTCCAAACGGGCAATCCGGTCCACAACAAAGGCTTGGGCTACGTCGTCAATGGGTGGAATCTTTCCGGCATTACCACGTGGCAGAGTGGGCCCAATATCCCCGCTCTGACGACCACCAACCTAGGCTTCGGTGGCAATGGTCCGCAGTATGACACGTGCAATCCGACGTGCGGCGTCAACTACAAGACCTATTCCATCAACGTTGAAAACTACCTGGGCACCAACAACTCGAACCTGCAGCCGACCGTCGTCTGCAACCCAACGCAAAATCTCGCTAAGCACCAATATTTCAACGCGTCGTGCTTCGGCGTCGCCCCGGCAGGAACCAACGGCTACTGGCAACTGCCCTACATCCACGGCCCCGCCTACTTCAACAGCGACTTGGCTGTGTTCAAGACGTTCAACATCACGGAGAGGCAGCACGTCGAGTTCCGCGTCTCAGGATTTAACTTCCTGAACCACCCCTTGGATTCGTTCCAGGGCGGCGCGGACAGTTCAATCTCCTTCAACTACCAGTGCGGTTCCGTTGCGTACACAAACGGAGGGCCTGCCTGCCCATACGGTGCAGGCCATTACGCACTCAGCAGCCCAGTTCCAACTCCTGGTACGCCGTACGTAGTCAATGGAAACCAAAGTGCCTCCGGCTATGCCAGCACCAAGTATGGCCGTCGCGTACTCGAACTCTCAGCCAAGTACACCTTCTGAGAATTCGAGTTGGGAGCGTTCTTACGGGGTGGCGAACGTGCCACCCCGTTTTTCTTTCACCCTTTGAAGGACCCTGCGCTCTTGGATGGACGATATAATCAGGAATTTATGACGGCTGTCAGGCGTCTCTGTTTCCTGCTCGGGTTCGCTCTGCTTTGTAGCCACTCGCATGGGCAGACCGCCTCTGCTCCTAAGTTCCCTGAAGTTGCGCAGCAAGCGGCCGAGGCCTTCACCCAGAACCGCTTCGAGGATGCCGTCAAGCTCTACCGCCAGGCCGTCAAGCTGCGCCCGGACTGGGCCGAAGGTTGGGGCTATCTCGCCGCCTCCCTGTTCACGCTGGAGCGTTACGACGAAGCAGCGGACGCTTACCATCGCACCACCGTCTTGACTCCCAAGAACGGCCCGTCGTGGGCCTATCTCGGATTCTGCGAGTATGAGCTTCGCCATTATCGTCAGGCCTTTGACCATCTCATGAAGGGCAGGCAGTTGGGCCTGGGTGACAATAAGGACCTCCTTGCCAGAATCCACTACGAACTGGGGGTCCTCTGGGATACCGCCGGCCAGTTTGATATGGGAACGAAGGAACAGGCCTACTTTCCTAGCATCGAAGACAAAAACCCGCTCGTAATTGAGGCCACCGGCCTGAATGTGTTGCGCATGCCAATCTTTCCGTACGAGATTCCGCCCGCGAAGCACGATCTCATCATGAAGGCTGGCGAGGCTGGATGGAATGTCAACGGACATCACCTGGAAGCTGCGAAGAAACTGTATGAAGATCTGATCGCGGCCTATCCCAAGGAACCGAATCTGCATTTCGGCTATGGGTTTGTTCTCGCCGTGTCGGACGAAGAAGGTGCCGTTCAGGCGCTCGAGAAAGAACTGGAAATCAGCCCGACGCACGTACCCGCTATGATCGAGGCGGCTTTTCTTTGTTTGGAACTGGGGCAGTTGGAGAAGAGCGAGCAATTCGCCCGTCGTGCCATGGAACTCGAGCCCAAGAATTATGCTCCTCACAACATCCTAGGCCGGGCGCTGGTGCAGAGCGGGCATCCGGAGCAGGGAATCGCCGAGCTGGAAACGGCGGTTCGTCTGGCGCCCACGATTCCCGCCACTCACTTCAACCTCGCTCAGGCATATCAGAAGACTGGAAAGAGTGCGGCGGCCGCGCGCGAGTTTGCCGCCTTCAAACAGCTGGACCACCAGCAGGAAGGACAGGATGCGGGCGCGAAGGCCGATCGGTAAAGACCTGGTCGGGGCCTCCCGACTCATGCCATCGATGCCCGGCGTGCTTTTCATTTCGTTGTGCGTCCTGACTGCTTCCGCCGCAGTGCCGAGTGCGCGCTGTCAAGCAGCCCCTGACTCGTTGGGCCAGCACTTTGCCGCCGCGCAGAATTCGTTGCGCAATGGAGATCAGCAGCAGGCTGCCCTCGAGTACAAAGCATTTCTAGGTGAGGCGATCCACCGCGTGGCCAATGCGAAAGCTCGCATGGGCGACCTGACTGGAGCAGCACAATCGTTTGACGAAGCCGTGGCTTTTACTGGGCCGGACACCGGGACCCGTCTGGACTACGCCTCGGTATTGTTTGACGAGAACCGGCTCGCAGATGCTCAATCCGAGATCCAGTCGGTGCTCGATGCCGAGCCTCACAATGTCCGAGCACGAATCCTGGCCGGCCGCATCTTCTTCGAGCAGAAAGATTACCCTGCGGCAAAGGTACAATTCGAAGCCGCCGCATCAGACGGTGCAATCGATGAGGTCTGGCGTCTCCTCAGTATTACTTACCTGCGGATGCAAAAACTCGACAACGCACGTTCGCTCCTGCAAAAGGCAATCGCAAATCTGGGAGACAGTCCGGCCAACCGTGTAGCGGTCGCAATGGTCTACTACTACGGCGACTGTCCCGATCAGGCGATCGACGAGCTCAAGAAACTGATTGCCCGAGATGACCGCGCTCCCGCCGCCCACTATGACTTGGGCCTCGCTTACCTCGCGCGCAACGAGGAGGCAGGATATCTCCGAGCTATACCGGAATTCGAGCTGCAATTGAAGATCGATCCCAATGATTTCCCCAGCCACTACATGCTGGGCTACATTGCACTCAAGCAGCGCGACTTCGTGAAAGCTGAACGAGAACTGCTGCGTGCTTCCACCCTCAACCCTCAAGATCCAGGCACGCAGCTCTTACTGGGCCAGTTATATTCTGAGACCCGTCGCGATCCTCAGGCCGAAGCGTTCTTACGAAAGCTGATCGCAGCCTCCAGCGAAAACTCTCCGGATTACCTGGTGATTCGCGCGCATTATATGCTGGGTAGAATTCTGCAGGGAAGCGGTCGGGCTGAGGAAGGAACCGCCGAGATCAAGAAGTCAGAAGATCTTCGCAGGCAACTGCGTCTGAGTTCCGCGGAAGTTGCTGCCGGCCGGAATGAGAGTCCGGGCAGCGTTTCCTCCAGGAAAATCGACGATCAGGCCCGGCGCCCGGGTGCGGCAGCTGCCGGAACCAAAGAAAAGGCGCAAGCACAAGCGTTCATAAATAACATAGGCCCAGCTATTGCTGAAGGCTATTACAATCTCGGAGGCATTGCCGCCCATAACAATGATGCAATCACGGCATCGTTATATCGCAAGAAAGCTACGGAGTGGGATCCTTCGCTAGGGCGCCAAAACCAATGACTCTGGTGAACACGTGCTTCCGGATTCGAGATTGCGCGCTCATCCTCGCACTTCTCTGCCTGGCTCTGCATTCTTCTGCGCAGAAGCCGCAAAATCCGCAGCCCCATTTCCGTGACATCGGCCGCCAGGCAGGCCTTACAACCTTGCCTCCAACTTCTCCTGACAAGCGATATCTAGTCGAGACGATGGGTGGCGGCGTCGCCCTCATCGATTGCGATAACGATGGCAAACTCGACATCCTTGTGGTCAGCGATTCCACCATCGACCGTTACCTGCAGGGTGGAGATCCGATGGTGACTTTTTATCGCCAGGATAGCGACTTGCACTTTACCGACATCACGAAAGCGGCTGGGCTCACCACCCGCGGCTGGGGCATGGGAATCGCCGTTGGGGATTTCGACAACGACGGGCTGAGCGATATCTACGTGACCGGCTACGGCCACAACGTGCTTTACCACAACATGGGCGGATGCAAGTTCGAAGATGTTACGGAGCGTGCTCACGTGGCAGGCGGCGGATTCAGTGTCGGCGCGGCCTGGGCCGACTATGACCGTGATGGCCACCTCGATCTGTTTGTCTCCCGCTATGTTCACACCGACATTCATCACCTGCCCCAACCGGGCTCGCCGTCTTTCAACTACAAGGGGCTGCCGATCGAAATTCCAGGAGCGGAAGGCGAAACTTTTCTGCTGTTCCACAACCGCGGAGACGGAACCTTCGAGGAGGTGTCCGAGAAGGCGGGCGTCAACAACTCCGAGAAACGCCGCGGCATGGGTGTGGTTTGGAGCGACTACGACAACGACGGCTGGCCCGACCTTTTCGTCGCCAACGATATGGACGCCAACTATCTCTTCCGCAACAAGCACGACGGCACCTTCGAAGATGTCGGCATGGTTACTGGAGTAGCAGTCGATCCCTCTGGGCTTGAACTTGGCAACATGGCGGGGGACTTTGGCGATTTCGATCGCGATGGCAGGCTTGATCTTGTCGTTTCGCGCTTCGGCAATCAGCCAGTCAGCCTTTATCGCAACCAGGTCGAGAAAGGGTTCGAGGACGAGACGTGGGAAGCGAAAATCGGCGGGCCCAGTTCCGCGCCAGTAAAATGGGGAACGGGTTTTGCGGACTTTGACAACGATGGCTGGCTCGACATCTTTGTCGCCAACGGCAACGTTTCACCAAAAGCAGATACGTTGCCCCATGAAGCGCGATATCGGGAACCGGTCCAACTCTTTCGCAACCGCGGAGACCGCACCTTTGCGGAAGTTGCGGGCGAAGCGGGGCTGAATGAAGGCGCCCTCCAATCCCGTCGCGGCACTGCCTTCGGCGATCTCAATAATGATGGCAACGTTGACATTGTGGTGTACAACGTTGGTGAACCACCATCGCTGTTTCTGAATGACACGCAGAATTCAAATCATCGAGTTCTTTTTAAACTGGTCGGAACGAAAAGCAATCGTGGCGCCGTGGGAGCACGTGTCACCATCTCCACAGCAACCATGTCGCAGATTTCCGAAGTCCGGGCCGGAGGAAGTTATCTCTCATCCAACGACGAACGCCTCCATTTCGGACTGGGAGCCGACGCCACAATAGCCCGCGTCGTGGTGCAGTGGCCCAGCGGTGCGAAAGATGAATTTCAGAACGTCGCCGCCGACTCGATCTATACGATCACCGAAGGCGGGAGCATCAAAGAGGTCGCGAAGTTGCCGCCTCTGGCGGCAAGCGTTTCAGGCAAAACCCATTAGCGTGCACAATCTACAGAATCGACATTTTATTTGGAGACGGAACAATCCCATGATCAACATTCGGTCGAGCCGATCCGATTCAACTGAAACTGGAAGCAATGCGACCCGTTCAGCCTTCCTGGTGTGCGTTATGGTTGCGATCGCTCTGTCGCTCAGCCAGCCTGCCGTCAGCCAGGTTCTTAATCAGCACGACAGCGGCGGACCACAGGATATGCCCACCGCGACCAGCGCACCCGAGATCAAGGGCGTGGTCAAAGTCACCGTCGACATGGACAAGGGCCGTACGTTCATGGCTCCGCGCGCGCTGGCCGTTAATTCCTCGATCGCCGATGCTCATTTGATGGACGCAGAGTTGCCTGGCCTGCTCCGCGGAGCAGGCATCACAACGCTGCGTTATCCAGGCGGAGGCTTCGCTGACAATTTTCACTGGTCGACCAATAAGCCGTCGAATTCGGAGTCGCCCATCGCGCTACGCTACAGCGGCTACGCCCCCAACACCGACTTCGGCCACTTCATTTTCCTTGTCGATCACGTCGGCACTACTGTCATTGTTGTGAATTATGGTTCCAATCAAGCCGGGACGGGTGGCGGCGAACCGGCGGAAGGGGCCGCATGGGTCGCCTACGCGAATGGCAATCCCAACGACACGAAACTGATCGGCAAAGACTCGACCGGATACGATTGGCAAACCGTCGGCTACTGGGCTTCGTTGCGCGCGTCGCAACCGCTGCCTGCGGATGATGGCAAAAACTTCCTGCGCATCAATCACCCGCAGCCTCTCAACGTGAAGTATTGGGAAGTCGGTAACGAGGTCTACAAAAACGGCTTCTACGGCGGTGAAGGAGAAACCCTCGATTTGCACGCTCCCTATCCGAAAGAGGCGAAAGAAAATGAGAGGCAGCGGCGGAAGAATGCAAATCTCTCTCCCGCCGCCTACGGCAAGAACCTCATCCTGTTCGCGAAGGCGATGAAAGATGTGGACCCGCGCATCAAGGTCGGTGCTTCCATCGATTCTCCGGTGGCCAACAAGTGGGACGTGCAAGAGTGGACTCCCGATCCGGTTACCGGAAAGTATGAAGAGAAGAGCAGCTTTCACAAAGCTGCTGATTCCGGACTCGACTGGGACCGAAATGTCTTGCAGGTTGCTGGCAAAGACATCGATTTCGTTGCTTTCCATTGGAATACCGGAAACACAACGCAGTCTTCCGGTTTTAAAGAACTCGACAATCCCAGCCTGCTATCGGCTCCTCGCGACGAACTGCCCGGCATCTTGAGCGCCTTACTCGATCTGTTTCAGAAGTACTGCGGGTCGAATATGCAGAATATGCAATTGCTCGTGACCGACGTTGGCCCCAAATCGTACATTAAGATCAATGATCCACTTGTCGTCGGTCTTTTCGCCGCCGACGCGTATCTCACCCTGATCGAATCTGGAGCCGCTAACATCGACTGGTTGGCATTGCATGGCGGCAATTTTCTAGACGACAATAACAAGCCCGGCTCGGCCTATTTTGGACTCCAGATGATTCACAACCTGATGAACTTCAATGAGACCATTGTCGCTGCCGGATCCAGTCATGCCCTTCTTTCGGTACATGCGGCCAGCCACAAGAACGGCAGCTTGAGCATCATGCTCGTCAACAAAGACTCGAAGAATAACGCCACGGTGAAGGTGACTGTGACCGGAGGAAAACTGGCCGGACCCGGCATGCGCTTCGACTACGGCAGAAGTAATCCTCCAGGCGACAAGGCGATTGCCGGAACACAGATCGATGACGTCGGAAACAACTTCACCGTCACCATTCCCGCCTACACCGTCACAGATATTCTTATCCCGCAAGCGCGGTAGGAATCTGGCGGTCGTCGTCGGAGTCTTGCGCGATCCAGTGAGGTTGCATTTTACCTTGGAGTTCGCGGAAAAGATGCAGGTTGCTCCTCAGCACCAGCACCGGAGTGATATGGCTCACGCACGGAATTGGATCTCGGTTCAATAAGTGATCCAGAAGTATCCGCATGGCCGTCTGCCCCTGCAGATACGGATTCTGATAAATGGACGCCCGGATCGTTCCTTGTTTCAGATGGGGCACCATTTGGGGGAACAGGTCTGTGGTGATCAGCGCAACCCGATTCTCCATCCGTTGTTGGTGCAAGGCGCGGCAGACCGAAAGGCAGTTCACCGTGCTCACATAGATGCCGCGGAGGTCCGGTTCACGCGCCAACAGATCGCAGGTCTTGCGATAGCTTTCTTCTTCGGATTCGTGGGCCTCCAAAACCGCGACCACTTCGCCTCCACTGCACTCCAAGGGAAATCCAGAGGAAAACCCGTACGCTTTCAGGCGATGCTCTTCGGTGGCGAGCATCCCAGTCACGGTTGCGACTTTCGATGCGCGCGGTACAAACTTCGCTATCAGTTCGGCGGCCAGTCGTCCGCTCAATTCCGGATCGACCGCCACCAGACTGGAGCGGCAACTCTGGGGCGCATCCGTCGTTGTGCACACCACACGCACGTTCCGTTTCTCGGCAATGTCAATCAGTGGCCCTGCCACTTGCGGATTACCCGGCGCCACAATGATTCCCCTGACGCCGCGGTTCAATAATGCGGTCATCTGCTTCTCTTCTTCCACGCCCAGGATCGGAACGGGGCGCTGGATCAATTCCACGCCCACGCCCCGGGCACGGCTGGCCTCTTCCCGAATGCCCACTCGGATCTGGTCCCAGTACAATCGGCTTTCTTCGGGCACGCAAACACCAATCCGCATCGTCGAGCGCCCGACGGAGAGGGTGCGGGCGGCAGGGTTCGGTGAATAGGAGAGCTTTTTGACAATCCGCAGCACCTTCTCGCGCGTTGCTTCGCTGATTCCTGCGCGTCCGTGCAATGCCCGGTCGACGGTGCCAATCGAAACCTTCGCCAGTTCCGCGATCTTGTAGATGCCGTTGTTCTTCTTCATGCCGTCCTGCAGGGGAAAGACGCGATGTTCTCGACGCTCGGCAGCTCAGTCGCCGCCGCGAGCATGATACTCCTTCCTTACGTTAACGTACACGTATGGAGTTTGTGCCCTAGCGCACATTGAAGTTGTGCTGACGCATCTCGCGATGTTCCCCACGCTCGCCAAGATCCCCATGTATACTCTGAATCTTCCGCGGGCTGGACAGTTGCCCGAGTATTCGCCCCAGATAGCCTGAACCGAGGAGATCCACTATGCAGAGCCGCATCACCGGCACCACCATGCCGGTTCTCGAATTCGCCTTAGAACCTAACGAGTCCATCATCTCCGAAGCAGGAGAACTCTCCTGGATGAGCAGCTCGATCCAGCTGACCACCCACACCCAGTTCGGTGGCGGCGGAGGACTTTTTGGCGTGCTCAAGCGCGTGGCTGGCGGCGGTTCGATTTTTATGACTGAGTACCGCTCCATCGGCGGACCGGGCGAACTTGCTTTCGCCACCAAGCTGCCCGGACACATTGTGCCCGTCGAAGTCGCGCCGGGTCACGAATACATGATTCACCGTCAGGGCTTTCTCTGCGCCACGTCGCAGATTCAGATCGGCGTCGGTTTCCAGCAGTCACTGGGCGCTGGAATTTTCGGTGGTGACGGCTTCCTGCTGCAAAGAGTCAGCGGACAGGGAACCGCATGGCTTGAACTCTCCGGAGAGTTGGTGGTGCGCGATCTGCAACCGGGCGAAACCTTACGCGTTCATCCCGGCCACGTGGGTGCATTCCAGGCGAGCGTCTCGTTCCAGATCACGACCGTGCCGGGCATTAAGAACATGATTTTTGGCGGTGACGGAATCTTCCTCGCCGCGCTAACCGGACCCGGCCGCATCTGGCTACAGACACTGCCCATCGCCCGGCTGGCGCACGCCATCGAGAGATATCTGCCCCACGAAGTTTCACGACAGACTGTGGAAGGTGGCGTCGTAGGCGGAATCGTCGGCTCCATCCTCGACAATATGAAATAAGCCGAACGGATTGCAGGCCGTCGACACAGCTATCCCCGCGCTGCTTCTCACAGCTTCGTTTCGTCAGGAATCGAGGTCTTCGTTAGGCGACCGATTCTTCTTCGCCCGCGAGCGGACACGCGGGTGGATGGTCGCACTCGCATGCGATCTCCACTTCTCTCGATCCAGCGTCTTCGCACGATTCACTGCAATACTTCTGCCCTTCCGTCACCGTGCAACGGCAAGGTAGGTGCGCACAAGTTCTTGGCTCAGTATTTGACATGCTAACCTCCAAAAGAATGCGGCGATCTTAACGGACTCTTTCCCACCGTGCCTCTCAGAGGACAGGTGCGGCCCACAGAAGACCTGCGAAAGAGAGACTCACTCGCAGGATAGAATACCGGCAAACCGCAAGCAAGGCGACCGCCATTCTCAGCTTCTACTGCGCTATCGGTTGAGGTTTGCCCTTCGCCGGGGCGGCAGATTCCGGTACCGGCTCTTCGAGCCGAAGCGTCCGATTGATCTCTGGCCAGTACTGGCGCAGCAGGTTCCCCCCGAACCTCCAACCGATGTCGGCCGCGTAACGCGCGAACGTGCTGCCCACTCCCTGGTTTTGCGGTGGCCAGTACGTATTGGCCAGACCTTCGCCCGCCAGCGGACCCAGCAGTCCGGCAAAGTTGATCACGCGATCTCCCGAGTCGCTCCGGGTGTATAGGACCCTGGCGGCGCTGTATTTCACCGCCTGTTTGAAGGAGAGGCCATTCTTCACATAAAAGCGCGGATCTTCGTGCAGCATCGAGGCGATGGCGAACGTTCCAAACATATTGTCCGACGCGGCCCGCGCCATGCCCGATCCGAAGCGCTTGCCGTATCCGGAACCGCCCTGGCCGTACCCAGAGGGGCTGTCGATGGCTTGGCCATACGCCGCGCCCAGCAGCGCGGCGCCAATGGTCGATACCGACACGCTGTTGTTCGCCGCCAGCTTGAACTTCCCCCATGGATTGAGCGGCCCCTTGTCAGTCGCCAGGTCGGGAAAGACTACCGACTTCCGCGAAAGGAGTTGGACAAAGCCCATGCTGCTCTTCAGCGGGTTGGTTTTCTGCGATGTGGTTTGCGGTTGCGTGTCGCCAGATTGCGCACTCGCCGAGGGAGCGTCCGGTGGCGCACTCGACGTGTCTTGTTGAGCGACGCTGATTGCGCATAGCAGACAACTGGCGGTGATCAAGACCAGGAATAACTTCCCGGTCATACACTTCTCGCGGGGCATGCGTCCCATCGATGCCATTTTATGGAAGTTCCTGTCTGAAGGGATGATTTTCGGCCCCGCGCCCCAGAAAATCGGCCAAACGCGGCTCGTGAATCGACCCGCGCAGCCTGACAGGTATCGAGCCACGCGGGAACTGCCAGAAATGACAGTGCGGGTGACCGCAGGCTCCCGGCACGCTGCCTCGGTTGGTCATTTCGGGTAAACTAGTCTGGTTCGCTTCATCCCCGGACAATGATTAACGGCAAGCGCATCGCGGTCGTCATGCCCGCCTACAATGCGGAGAAGACCCTCGAGATCACGGTGGGAGAAGTGCCCGACCTGGTGGACATCTGCATTCTGGTCGACGACCACAGTTCTGATCAGACCGTGGCTCTTGCCCGGCGACTCGGCCTGCACGTCTTCCAGCACGACCGCAACTACGGCTACGGACGCAACCAGCAGACTTGTTATCGCGAAGCCCTGACGGCCGGGGCCGATGTCGTCATCATGCTGCATCCCGACTATCAGTACACGCCGCTCCTGATTACGGCCATGGCGAGCCTGGTCGCTTACGATGTGTATGACGTTGTCCTGGGATCGCGCATCATCGGAGGTCGCGCCCTGCTCGGCGGGATGCCCGTTTACAAATACATCGCCAACCGCCTGCTTACCGCATTCGAGAACCTGTTTCTCGGCGTCAAACTTTCCGAGTATCACACCGGATACCGCGCCTTCAGCCGCAAGGTTCTTACCCAACTGCCGCTGCTGGAGAACTCCGACGACTTCGTATTTGACAATCAGATGCTGGCACAGTGCGTTCACTTCGGTTTCCGCATCGGCGAGGTCTCCTGTCCCACAAAATATTTCAAGGAAGCCTCATCCATCAACTTCCGGCGTAGCGTGCAGTATGGCTTCGGCGTGCTGGCGACGACCTTGCAGTTTGCGCTGCAAAGGATCGGCTTGTTTCGGGTTCCCCGCTTTAGCGACAGGGGCCGCAAGCTGGAAGCGGCGGGTCAAACCTATTATGCTGCCCGCTCCGAAACCGTACGTCCGGCCTAGTGTCCGGTCGGACAGATTCGCGACGCAGTTTGGATTGTCATCTTGAGCGAAGCGAAAGACCTATGCACTCGCTGTTCGCTAAACGGGTCTTTGCTGAGGTCGGATGACGGATACCAGAAATCGCTCTCGCATGTCAGAACCCCCAACGTCAGAGTCTCCCCAAAATCCGCCATGGAACTCATCGGGCCGAGACGATTTCTCTGTCAGGAATCTGTCCGTCCTGACCCTGCTCACCCTATTCGCTTTCCTGGTGATGGGATACCATCCCGGTCTCGAGGACGACGCATTCTACCTGGCGGCGATCAAGCGGAATCTTAACCCCGCGCTGTTCCCGCACGATTCCGAATTCTTCCGGCTGCAGTTTCAGGCCACCATTTTCGATAAGCTCATCGCGTTTTCCGTCCGTCTCACTCATTTGCCGCTGGCATGGGCCGTATTGCTGTGGCAGTTTGCTGCCATTTTTCTGCTTTTGCACGGCTGCTGGCGGATCAGTCGCCGTTGCTTCGCGGATGCCGCAGCCCAGTGGGCTGCAGTCACCACCATCGCGATCTTGCTGACTCTCCCGGTGTCGGGTATCGCGATGATGCTTGCGGACCAATACCTGCATCCCCGCACCTTGGCAACCGCCGCGATTCTCGCCGCCATCGTCGCGGTTCTTGATCGTCGTGTCTGGCTCGCAGGCCTCCTCCTGGCGATCGCTTTTTCCATCCATGCCATCATGGCCTGCTTCGGAATCTCCTTCTGCGCGTTCCTGCTCTGGAACCGGAGTGCGAAAATGCCGCAGAACTCATCGTCGGGACTGTTCGCGCCCGCCGCTATTATTCCTCTGGGATGGATCTTTGAGCCGGCCTCCGACGCCTGGCGTCAGGCCGCAGCGACGCGCAGCTTCTACTATCTTGGGCGCTGGGAATGGTATGAATGGCTGGGAGTCTTCGGGCCGCTGGTCTTGCTGTTTGCCTTGCGACGTTTCCTTCCGCGTGTGACTTGCTGCGGCCCTGCTCTGCCTTGGCTCGTCTCCAGCCTGCTCTACTATGGCGTCTTTCAAACCGCCGCGGGACTCCTCATCATGCTTCCGCCCAGTCTCGAACGCCTGCGGCCGTTTGAGCCGATGAGGTACCTCCACCTCCTGTATTTGCTCTTCTTCTTGCTTGCCGGAGGTTTGATAGGTAGCTATATTATAGATCGCAAGATTTACCGCTGGCTATTACTGTTTATCCCCCTGAGCGCCGGCATGTTCTACGCGCAACGCCAAATGTATCCGGCGTCTCGCCATCTGGAGTTCCCGGGCCTCGCGCCGCAGAACGCATGGCTGCAAGCCTTCGCGTGGATCCGCCAGAACACTCCGGTCGACGCCTTGTTTGCGCTCGATCCTCATTACGTAACGCTGCCCGGTGAGGACTACCACGGATTCCGCGCGCTCGCCGAACGCAGTGTCCTCGCCGACTACGACAAAGATGGCGGCATGGCTGCCCGCGTCCCGCGCCTCGCACCGCGCTGGCTGAAGGAAGTGACCGCACTGCGCGGCTGGCAAGATTTTCAAGCCAGCGATTTCCAGCGCCTCAAGAAAGAATTCGGCGTGACCTGGGTGATCCTCCCTCGTCCCGACCCGCCTCTTGAGTCGTCACATCAAGCGGGGCAGGGAATGATGTGTCCTTATTGGAACGATCAGCTGCAAGTCTGCCGTCTATACTGAAACAGCTTCTTTTTAGAAATACGGTTTGGGAAGGGCACGGCTAGCCGCGCCACCAGGAGCGGGAAAATGTATGGGCTTTAGCCCCCGAGGTCACCTGCTCTCGCCCAAGCTTGCGTCACGATCTCATGCCAACAGAATCTGTCTCTAAGAAACGCTTTCAACCCTACGTCCTCATGGTGCTTGTCGCCCTTGCAGTGCGGCTCGCAGTCATTCCTTTCCTCTATCACGAATGGATGGATCCCTTCGTCCTCGAGCACTGGGCGTTCGGCAGGATTGCGCGCTCCATCGCCTCCGGCCACGGCTTCGGCAGCCCGTTTGCCGACACGGGATTGTCCGCGCTGTTGCCGCCGGTCTACTCCTATTTGCTCGCGGGCATCTTCAAAATCTTTGGCATTGAGACCAAGGCTTCGGTGATCGCGGCGCTCTCGCTGAACAGTTTGTTTTCAGCGTTGACTTGCGTTCCGGTTTTTCTGCTGGCGCGGCGCGCGTTCGGTGAGCGCGTGGCCAAGTGGGCGGGTTGGGGATGGGCGTTCTCTCCCTACGGTGTCTACTACGGAGCCGACTGGGCATGGTCCACGTGCCTGGTGACACTCGAACTCTGCTGGCTGTTTTTATTTGCCTGGCGACTCGAGGATTCTTCTCGCAAACGCGACTGGATTCTGTTCGGATTTCTCTGCGGTGTTGCCGCTCTGACCGAACCGGTCGTGATGGCGGTGCTGCCATTTCTTGGCATATGGACTCTCTTTCGCCGCTACCGCATGGCCCGGCCATGGAAAGCGCAGATGATCGCTGTCGCGATCATGGGAGCCGCGACGCTGGCGCCCTGGATCGTCCGCAACTATGTCGTGTTTCACAAATTCATTCCCGTGCGCAGCGGCTATGGGCTCGAACTCTACATCGGCAACAATGGCTACTCGCAGCATTGGGTGAATCGCTTCGTCCATCCCAACCACAGCGATGCCGAACTTTCCGAATACGAGCGTGTGGGCGAAATCGCCTACATGGATCACAAACTTCAGCAGGGCAAGGACTACATCCGCAGCCATCCTGGGTGGTTCGTCTGGATGACTTGCCGTCGCATCGTCTACATGTGGACAGGCTACTGGAGCTTCGACCACGCGTATTTGAAAGACGAGCCGCTCGATCCCCCGAATATTTTCGTCAACACGACGATGTCTCTGCTCGCGCTCTGGGGGCTGCGAATCGTCTGGCGACGCGATCACTCTATGGGCGTGCGGTTCGCGATCGTGCTGCTATTCTTTCCCCTTACGTATTACTTTTCGCATCCCGAGACGTATTATTTTCGGCCCGTGGATCCGCTGATCGTGGTCCTCGCTGCTGTTGCGATTGCTGGACGCTCGCAGCAGGACGCTGCACTATAGCGCCGCCGTCTGGGCGGCCATCCGGAGGGCGTCTCGCCCACCGGTCCCGCGGGCTAGACCAAGCCGGCAAGATCCCGGCCCTACAATTGCTTGAATTGCGGGTCTCGCGAGTGGGGTTTAACATCTAACCTGTAACCTGGCGATGGCGAACGCGACCTCTCTATCTCTAGACACGCAACGACGCTTTGCGATTGGCTCGGGCGAAATCCTGAATTTCGCCTACGACGCCTTCTGCAGCAACAAGCTTCAATTCACACTCACGGCTCTGGCGATGGCAGTCGGCACTGCGTCGGTAATTCTTGTGGCCACGATCGGACTGACAGGCAAGCAGTACATCCTGCGCCAATTGCAATCGATCGGCACGAACATGATTTATGCCGATTACCAGGGCGGAGCCCAGCGCATCGATTCCACGCCCGATCCCATGACCGGGGATGACGTGCAGGCGGTTCGCGAGCAGGTTCCCAGCGTCGTAGCCGCTTCGCCCACTGTCGCTCTTGGAGACCGCATCAGTGTGGGCGGCGGCAAGCAGAGCGACATCCTCGTTCTGGGCGTCGATCCCGCCTATATGCGCGTGCGGAATTTGAAGGTTCTCGCGGGGCGATTCTTTGACGCTGAAGATTCTTCTGGCCGTAACAAGGTCGGAGTGATCACCGAGAAGCTGGCGCAGAAGCTCTACGGCTCGGCAACGATGGCGGTGGGGCAGATCATCAAGCTGAGCGGCGGGCTTCCGTTTACGATTGTGGGTGTGTTCAAAGAAAGCGTGGACACGTTCGGGCAGTCGGAAATTCAGGAAGAGACGATGCTGATTCCGTACACGGTCAGCCGCTTCTTTACGCCGACGTCGGCGGTGTATCAGATTTATTTTTCGGTGGCGACTCCGCAGGACGTGATCCCGGCGACGGCGGCGATCAAACGCGTGCTGCAATCGCGCCATCGCCCTGAATCGGTTTACAGCGTGCAGAACCTGAACCAGTTGCTGACCGTGGCAGGGAAGGTGGCGGACGCGCTCACGCTGATCCTGATGCTGGTGTCGTTCGTCACGCTGCTGGTGAGTGGCATTGGCATCATGAACATCATGCTGGCGACGGTGACATCGCGCATTCGCGAGGTGGGAATTCGCAAAGCGATTGGCGCCACCAACCGCGCAATCCGCTTCCAGTTTCTCGCCGAAGCGATTCTGATTTCAGTCACCGGAGGCATTGTCGGCATCGTGTTTGGCCTGGCCATTCCGTACTCGGTGCGCTTCCTGACGGACTACCGCATCCCCATCAGCGGGTGGTCAGCGATCATCGCGATCATCGTATCGTCGGTGGTGGGGATTATCTTCGGCACCCTGCCGGCCACCCGCGCCTCGCAGCTCGATCCCGTCGAAAGCCTGCGCTATGAGTAGGTTGGGGTGCTTCTGGGGAGGTTTTCCATAGTGTTCCCATGGGGACCATTTTAGGGGCAAATGTGTACGTACAGTTATGTAATGAATTACGGCTTAGTGTAAAGGCCGCGAAGAACTTGATCATCGTCACCGGCAGCCCGATCTTGGCGAGTAGCCCGGGTCCTTGATTTTGTTGCATCACCATTACGGCTACGAATGCGCTCGGGTTTTGTGCCGAGAAGACGAAGAGTTGTGCCGGCAGCATCGTGCCCGACCACGGAACGTCGCCCTCTCTTTTCGAGGGGTAGCAAAGTTTCGCCAATACCTTCGTCTAATTGATTCGGTTACAGTGCACGTGGTCAGATTTGTCGATCGCAAGGCTTGAAGGGGAAAATTCCGTGAACAAGGAGGAATCGTTTGGCAGTTCGACTTACTCTGATGAACTATACATCGCAGAGGGCGAACGCGACGCGTTCATGGGAGCGGTGAAGACGCTGTTCGGTCCGACCTGGCGAGGCTCTCGACGATCAGAGCAAATGGATAGCCCGTCTCGGTCGACGAGCAGAGATTGGCGAGCGCACGAATGCTGCGAGCCCTGGTCCGACGAGTTTGCGATCTGCACAGGGCGATGGATTTTTCGCGTGCCCGGTTGAACCTCGCTCGCATGCCGCCTGCGGCTTCGCGGTGGCGACTTGCACCGGGTTCGCACCACTTCAATTGCTGGCCCAAGCTCCAAGACAGGGAAAGGATGGTCCCATGAAATACCCGACGTCTTACCACACGATGCAAGTCGACGGGCTCTCTATCTTCTACAGAGAGGCCGGCCCGAAGGATGCGCCGACGATTCTGCTGCTGCACGGACTTCCCTCTTCATCGCGAATGTTTGAGCCGCTCTTCGCCCGGCTTTCCGATCGTTATCACCTTGTCGCTCCAGACTATCCCGGATTCGGACACAGTGACTGGCCGGACCCGAAACGATTCGCGTACACGTTCGATCACTATGCCGAGATCATAAATCATTTCACCGAAGCGCTCGGACTCTTGCGCTATACGCTTTACATGCAGGACTACGGCGGTCCCGTAGGATTTCGCATGGCCTTGGCTCATTCGGATCGCATCGAGGCTCTCATCGTGCAGGACGCCGTCGCGCATAACGACGGCCTGGGCGCGAATTGGAAGACGCGGCGAGCCTTTTGGGCCGATCGCGCCACCAACGAGAACGCGCTGCGCACGAATCTCCTGTCGCTCGCAGCCACCCGTGCACGCCACGTGGGAAACGATCCGAACGTGGAACGCCACGACCCTGATCTCTGGACTGATGAATTCTATTTTCTCAACCGGCCCGGCCAGGCTGAGATTCAAAGCGACCTGTTCTACGACTATCGAACCAATGTGGACGCCTACCCGAAATGGCAGGCATGGATGCGCGCGAAGCAGCCGTGCTTGCTGGTGATCTGGGGAAAGTATGAGCTCTCGTTCGACCCCGGCGAGCCAGAGCGCTACCGGCAGGACGTGCCGAACGCTGAAGTCCACGTAGTCGACGGCGGTCATTTCGCATTGGACACGGCTGCTGATGAGATCGCCACATTGATCCGGGACTTCGCCGGTTCGGTACACCGAGACATGCTGTCCCAGCGCGCCGGTTGAGCGTGTTTTGTCCGGTGAGATCGGCGAAGTGGGGGACTCTATTCGGCCAATAGTCGGCATCTATGATTGGTGGCCATCGAGATGGTGGGGGCGTTTGCAGGTTTGGCTTCGGATGGTAAGCTTGCAGGGCAAACTTTCATGCGCGAGGCGAGCGTAGCGTTTCGAAAAATGAAACCGGCGCATGCCTGCCGCGACGACACGCGATGGAGACCGATCCACAACCCGATCGACTGAACGCGCCGGAAGCAGGATTATCAGCCCTGGCGCAGCCAGTGACTGCGCCGCTGACACGCGCCGCGATCTTTCTCGTAGTCACGATAAAACCGGGCCCCGAGCATGCCGCGAGCATCCGGACTTTCTGCGGCGATCTCGCGGGATTGTTGCGGGCGGTTGGGTTTCGCGACCTGGAAGGTGCGCTGTCCTGCGTGATTGGGTTTGGAGCCGACGCGTGGGACCGGCTCTTTGGGCCACCGCGGCCGGCAGAACTGCACGTATTCCACGAGATTCGCGCCGGTGCCCGTCATGCGGTCTCCACGCCCGGCGACTTGCTGTTCCACATTCGCGCCAAGAATATGGATTTATGTTTCGAGATTGCGACACAGATCATGGCGCGGATCGGGGAGGCAACAATTCCACAAGACGAAGTTCAGGGTTTCCGCTACTTTGATGAGCGCGATCTGCTCGGCTTCGTCGACGGCACCGAGAACCCCAGGGGCGCGGCGGTGATCGAGGCCGTGCTCATCAGCGCAGAAGACCCGGCGTTCGCCGCCGGCAGCTACGTGATCACGCAGAAATATCTTCACGACCTTGATGCATGGAACGCATTGTCTACCGAGCAGCAGGAAAAGATCATCGGCCGCAAGAAGCTGTCGGATATCGAACTGGACGACTCCGTCAAGCCAACCTCAGCACACAGCGCGCTCACCACGATTGTGGAGAACGGGAAAGAGATCAAGATCTTGCGCGACAACATGCCGTTCGGCCGGCCCGGGCACGGTGAGTTTGGCACTTACTTCATCGGTTACAGCCGTTCGCCCCGCACGATCGAGCAGATGCTCGAAAATATGTTCATCGGCCGGCCGCCCGGCAACTATGACCGAATCCTCGACTTCAGCCGTGCCGTCACCGGAAACCTGTTCTTCGTGCCCTCAGCTACGTTTCTGGAAAACGTGACCGATATCCAGGCGAACGAGCCCCAAGCAAACGAAGACCAGCCTGCGGTTGCGGATTCTACGGCTGTGTCTGCGGCGGCCGAGGCTTCGCCTTCACCTTCACCAACCATTCCGTCGGTGCGCGAGGGTTCGCTCGGCATCGGTTCTCTCAAAGGAGACAGTCGACATGAATAATCTTCATCGCGAACTTGCCCCCATTTCTGATTCGGCCTGGGCTCAGATCGAACAGGAAACCTCACGCACGTTCAAGCGCTATCTTGCCGGACGCCGGGTCGTTGACGTCAAAGGACCGGCAGGATCGAGCCTTTCCGCGGTCGGCACCGGCCACCTGCGGATGATCGCCGTTCCGGCGAAGGGCATCGTCGCGAGTCAGCGCGAGGTCAAGGCTTTGGTGGAGCTCCGTGTTCCGTTCGAGTTGAATCGCCAATCGATCGATGACGTCGAGCGGGGCGCGAACGATTCCGACTGGCAACCGGCCAAGGACGCGGCACGACAGATCGCTTTCGCCGAGGATGGCGCCATCTTTGAGGGTTATGCCGCCGCGGGCATTGGAGGCATCCGGCAGGGCAGCAGCAATCCCATCATGACGCTTCCGGCTGACGTTCGCCAGTACCCAGAAGCCATTTCGCAAGCTCTAAGCCGATTACGTCTGGTTGGCGTCAACGGCCCCTACTCGGTTCTGCTCGGTGCCGACGCCTACACGGCACTCGCCGAAACCAGCGACCACGGGTACCCTGTCCTGGAGCACGTGAAGAGGCTGGTCAACGATCAAATCATTTGGGCGCCCGCCATTCCGGGCGCTTTCGTGCTGACCACTCGTGGCGGCGATTTCGAACTGCATATCGGCCAGGATGTTTCCATCGGCTATCTCAGCCACACCGACACCGCGGTCCGCTTGTACCTGCAGGAGACGTTCACCTTCCTCCTGTTCACCGCGGAGTCCGCCGTCGCCCTGCTGCCTCCCGCGAAGGGGAAAAAACCTTGACGCCACGCCAAACCATTTTCTGAAGGAATCAAGCGATTTCGCGTGTTTGATGCGCGACGAACTGTTCTTTTTGCGGAAACGGCTTTGAGAGAAGAATGGCAAGAATCCTTGTGCCTCGGCTGTTCGATTCGACAATTAACTCGCCGTTAACGTGACGCAAGCGTTCTCGCATTCCGCTGATGCCCACGCCGGACCCTTGAGACTGGATCTCCGCCAGCTTTTCGGGGGACATTCCGTTACCGTGATCCTGTACTTCGACAATAATCTTATCGCCTTCACGAGCCACCCGGATGGATGCCGTCTTGCTTCCAGAGTGACGATGCACATTGGTTAAAGACTCTTGCACGATGCGGAAAATGACGAGCTCGGTATCGGCAGGCAGCCTTTCAAAATCTGAATCGATTTTCAGATCAACGTTGATCCCGCTGCGTTCCTTCAAGCCCTGCACATACCAGTTCAGGGCCGATGCCAGCCCACTTTCATCCAGTAGAGGTGGGTGCAAAAGATAGGAAGTGGTGCGTAACTCCCGGCTCAAGTGCTGCACTAAGTTTTCGACATCCGCGATGCCTCTGGCGAGTTGAGCTGGATTATGCTGAGCGTCCTGGGCAAGCTTCGCAAGACTGAGACCCAAAACAGTCAAGGTCTGACCAGCACTGTCGTGCAGTTCCCGCGCAATGCGCCGGCGCTCGGCATCTTGCGACTCCATGAGTCGCGCCGAAAGGTCACGCAGTTCCGAGTTTCTTCTCTCCAGCTCTTTGGTACGGAACTGCACTTGCATGTCGAGCGCATCCGACAACGTTCGATACCGTTCTTCGCTCTCACGCAGGGCGCGCTCTATTTTTTTGCTTTGGGTGATATCGCGAGCAATCTTAGACGCTCCCACGATCTTTCCGCTGGCATCGCGAAGGGGCGAAATCCTGAGCGAAATATCGAGTTCCGTCTTGTCTTTACGCACCCGAATCGTGTCGAAGTGTTCGATTCGTTCGCCACGTTTGATTCGGTCGATGATGATCGTTTCTTCGTCCCTGCGATCGAACGGGATAATCAGCGAAATATGCTGGCCGATCGCTTCGCTGGCGGTGTATCCAAACAACCTCTCCGCACTGTCGTTCCAGCTGGTTATGATTCCGTCGAGCGTCTTGCTGACAATGGCATCTTCCGAGGACTCCACAATGGCGGCGAGTAAGCCGATGGCTTTATCCGCTTTAAGGCGTAGGGCCGGCAACTCATCCAATAAAGACTGGCTGAGGCTGTCCCTGGCCTCCGGATCATTCAGGATGCAATCTGCCAGTGCTTCATGGGTCGACAGCAGTTTGTTGATGTCATCTTCAAAGGCAATTTCAGGATGGGTTTCAGTCCAATAGTGCGCTGCCCTGACGAACGCCAGAAACAACAGCAAGTATTGAAGGCGAGCCGGACCAAGAAGCCGCGTCAGCGCATCCAGACACAATAAATAGTCAGACGTCTTCAAGAAGACGTGCGCCGTCAACACAAATACGGCATCTTCCATCTGAGTGTCGGCCATCGGCATTTCAATGAGGGGTGCGGGGCACGCGGCACACAGCGATAGACGAGACTGAAGTTCTGGTCCGCGAAGAAAGGGCCGCAGCAGCAGTTTCACGACGTCAGTAACGCTTTGCGTACGCGCAGTCGGATCGCCAGCGGGGCGGCCAAGCCCCACCAGAAAACCCACATGACGAGCAATACAGTAGCGAACTGCGCAAAAGCGCGACAGGTGGACGAAAAGGCGCTCCTTAAAGATCGACGGCAGAGGATTGTCGAGATAAGCAGCTTGCGCGAATCCCCACAGTTTCTCAATGATCTCGGGAGTCTCAGGTGCGAGGCGGAAGAAGTTGGGAAGAACTCCGAATCGCTCCTCGACGCTTCTCTCCACGGCTGGAACGGCCCTGACAGTCGACACGGAATTTGGATCTTGGATCATGCTGTGCCGCTACCGCCTAGGAACTAGGTTGCCAATAGCGTGATTGAAACTCAGTTCGTTATTCCAGCGCGAGGTCGACATTGGCAGACGGACAAGAAGCAACGTGCTCTCGGGGCAGCGCGAATCGCATTTGTAACCGCGTTTGGCGATTGTGACGAAAACCCTTCCGCGCTGAACGGCTATGACTAACGCCGATGTTAGCAAAAAGAATATACCCCAAGAATATGGAAAATCAAGCCTGTGCAGGGATCTGCGAGGCGATTGGGCGGCCTCCTGATGTAACTGGAGACCCCCCTGTGTGCATGTGGCTTTCAAGCTCTTTTTCAACTTTGGGTCCGTTGCCTCCCACAACCGCGAATGACCTCCATTGACCACAAAAGCGGTCTCACTGGCAGCCACAACCATCTCATAATTTTGAGTCAACCGGGAAGCGTTCCGTTGTCCGGATTTCAGAGCCACGACCTGGGCACTTTGCCTCGATCTGCCAGAATCGATCCCCCGTTTGCCAAATTGATTCCGGGGTAGCTGGTTTGCTAAGGTCGTGGTCATGTCCGAGCGTGTCATCTCCGAGCACTCCGCCGAACGGATACGCGAATTGCTCGACTCCCTTTATCGCGCGGATTCGGGACGAATCCTGGCAACTCTGATCCGCTTGCTCGGCGATTTTGATCTTGCCGAGGAGGCGATGCACGAAGCCTTTGCGGCCGCGCTGAGCCTGTGGCCGAGCAGTGGAGTACCCGGCAATCCGCGGCCATGGTTGATATCGACAGCCCGATTCAAAGCCATTGATACTCTGCGTCGGCGGGCAAGATTTGATGCGTCTCAGGACGAGTTGGTGCGCTATATTGAAGCGCAATCGAGTTCCGCGGAAAAGTCCAGTGATGACGATTTCCTTGAAGACGACCGGCTGCGGCTGATTTTTACCTGCTGTCATCCGTCTCTCGCGCCGGAAGCGCGCGTTGCGCTCACCTTGCGTGAAGTGTGCGGGCTGACCACTGAGGAGATCGCGAAGGCCTTCCTCACCACTCCGCGTACGCTGGCGCAGCGCATTGTGCGCGCCAAGGCAAAGATTCGAGACACACCGATTCCCTACGAGGTGCCGACGCCCCAGGAATTGCCGGAGCGACTGGGCGCAGTGCTTCAGGTCATCTATCTCGTCTTTAACGAGGGCTACTCAGCTGCGGCAGGAGCGAACGTAACCCGGGCCGAGCTCACCGGCGAGGCGATTCGACTGGGCCGGTTGCTGATCGAACTTCATTTGAACGAGCTCCGGCCGGAGCCGGAAGTGCTTTGTTCGAAAATCATGGGTTCGAAAGTCATGGGGCCGAAAATCATAGGCCGGGAACTCATGGACCGGGAAATCATGAGTTCAGAAATAATGGGCCTGCTTGCCTTGATGTTGCTACAGGAATCCCGCCGCGCCGCGAGAACCTCTCCGACCGGAGAGCTGATTTTGCTGGAGAATCAAGATCGCTCGCTCTGGAACCGGCAGCAGATAGCGGAGGGAGTGGCCTTGCTGGAGAAAGCCCTGGGGTACTCTGGGAAGTCCGGGCAGAAGTCCCGCCACTTCGGCTCCTACACCTTGCAGGCCGCGATTGCGGCCGTTCATGCGGAGGCGGAATCGGTCGCTCGGACCGACTGGCGGCAGATTGTTGCGCTCTACGACCAACTGGTACAAATTCAGCCTTCGTCAGTTGTCGAGCTCAATCGTGCCGTAGCCATTGCCATGCGCGATGGTCCAGAGGCCGGGCTGGCGCATATCGACGCGGTGTTGGAACCTTCTTCTGGAAAACAAGGCGAATTGGCCAATTATTACCTGGCCCATTCCG
>CAWFIV010000007.1:0-109232 GCA_963815925.1 uncultured Acidobacteriota bacterium
TCGCGGAGGTCGCCAGTTGAATCCGGCCAACCCAACTACGAGACTAGGACCCCGAGCAGCGCACGGATCGCCTCGGTGACCGGCCGGAGCGTCTTGTCATCCGGCAACTCCGGCGCATCCGCCAGCGCCTTCCCCGCTCACCACCATGGTCACCTGCGTCTGGTCGCTCGCCAGCCGGAAAGCTACCTGCTACCCCGCATGGCCGCCTGAATGTCGGCGGGCCGTGGAAGAGTACCGGCATGGACGATTCCTGGTATCTGGAGTGCCTGTCCGCGGACTACGGCGATCTGCGGGACGCGGCCACGGCCGTCGACCTCACCACGCCGGTGCCGAGTTGCCCCGGCTGGACCATGTCCAACCTGGTCTTCCACGTCGCGGAGGTATACCTGCACAAGGTGACCCTGATGCGCACCAAACAAGCGCCGCCGGGGTGGCCGCCGCCCGGCCTGGCCGCCGAGCCGCCGCTAGCCCTGCTCGGCCGGACCTACGGCGAACTGAGGGCGGAATTCAGCGCGCGCGAGCCGGGCTCAGCCGCGCTCACCTGGTACGAACCGGACCAGACGGTGGCGTTCTGGATCCGCCGGATGGCCCAGGAGACGGTGGTGCACCGGATCGACGCCGAGCTGGCGGCCGGCCTGCCGGTGACGCCCGTACCCGCCAACCTCGCGGTCAACGGCGTCGACGAGGTGCTCACGCGGATGCTGGCCTACGGCTCGGTGGCCTGGCCGGAGGAGTTCGCCGAGATGGAGGGGGAGCACCTGACGGCCGACGGCGGTCAGGACACGATCACGGTCGCCGCGGGCCGGACGGCGTGGACGGTCCGCCCGTCGCCGCGCCGCGTGGTGGTGGAGGACGGCCCAGCGACCATCCCCGGGTCGTGGTCGAGGGCGCGCCCGACCTCCTGCTGCGCTGGCTGTGGGGCCGGGCCGGGGACAACGCGGTCGCCTGACCGGCGATCCTGCCTGGGCGGGTTACCTAAGGCGGATGCTCGTCTCGGTCACCAGGTAACGGTCCGGCCTAGACGCAACCGCATCCCGGACGCGGCGCACATCATCGCGTCCTTCCCCCCGGCCGCCCGGGGCGGCCCTGGCGGCCCATACCCGCCGGGCACGCCGCCGGGTTGGGCTGGCTAGGCCGGGCGGCCTAGCTGACCGGGCGGCCCTCGGCCCGGCTGCGGGCCGACGGCTCATGCCGTGGCGCGGCCCGCGAGCGGAGCAGGAACTCGGCGTACGTGTCCGGCGCACGATTCGGCTCGGCCAGGCCGTAGGAAAACATGAGCGACGAGGCGACCTTGTTCGCGCGGTGAATCTCGCTGGCCACATGGCACAGTCGGCGGGCCAGGTGAGAAACCCAGGACGCCCGCTGGCTTGGGCATGATGAAGAACTGTAAGCGTCCATATATCTAGGATGCCTCGCTCGCGGTATCAGGCCAGTGGCAGTAAAGCTATCCTTGGCGACATCCTGCCAATTCCTGGTGCATACTTCAGTCATGACGGTTGGTAACCGGATACGCGCCTGCCGGCCGGGTGACCATGCTGCGTAACGTCGCCGTCGTGGTCGTCAACGGCTTCCTCCCGTTCGAGTTCGGCACCATCTGCGAGGTCTTCGGCGTCGACCGGGCCGACGACGGGCTGCCGTCCTACGACTTCGCCGTGGTCGCCGGGGAGCCGGCGCCGCTCCGCGCGCACAACGACTTCACCATCCAGCCGCTCCTGCGGCCTGGAGCGGCTGGAGGAAGCGGACCTGATCGCCCTGCCCGCGGTCGGCGACGACCGGCTGTGCATCTACGCGCCCCGAAAAGCCGGATCCCGCGTCAGGCCGCCCGCCGGGCCGGACGCGCCCAGGGAGTTTCCCGACGACCTGCTGCGGGCGCTGCGCCGGGCGGTGGATCGCGGCGCGCGGGTGCTGAGCGTGTGCAGCGGGGCCTTCATCCTGGGCGAGGCCGGCCTGCTGGATGGCCGCCGCTGCACCACGCACTGGCGGCACGCGGAGGAACTGGCCCGCCGGTATCCCGCCGCCAAGGTCGATCCGGATGTCCTCTACGTCGACGATGACCCGGTGATCACCAGCGCGGGCACCGCGGCCGGCATCGACGCGTGCCTCTACCTGGTCAGGAAGGAACAGGGCTCGCGGGTCGCCAACGGCATCGCCCGCCGCATGGTGGTGCCGCCGCATCGTGACGGCGGGCAGGCCCAGTACGTCGACCAGCCCGTCGCCCCCTCCTGCGACGGGACGCTGCGGGACCTGCTCGAGTGGCTGCTCGCGCACCTGGACCAGCCCCTCACCGTCCGGCAGCTGGCCGCCCGCGCGAACATGTCCGAGCGGACCTTTGCCCGCCGTTTCGTGCAGGACACCGGCACCACCCCGCAGCGGTGGCTCATCGGGCAGCGGATCCTGCTGGCCCAGCAGCTGCTTGAGGAGGGCGACGAAACGGTGGACGCGATCGCCGACCGGACCGGCTTCGGCAACGCGACCGCCCTGCGCCACCACTTCCGCGCCTGGCGCGGCACCACTCCGCACGCCTACCGGCGCCTCTTTCGTGGGGCACCCGGCTAACGCGCCTCCCAGCTTTCGTGGGGCACCCGGCTAACGCGCCTCCCAGCTTCCGTGGGGCACCCGGCTAACACGCCTCCCAACTCAAGTAATATCTGGTTTATGAGTTTCCTGCTTCGGGTGGTCGTGTCCGCGGCCGCCTTGGGCGTCGCGACCGCGGCGGTGCCCGGAATTGAGCTGCTCGCGGGGAGTGGCTGGTCGAAGGTCGGCACGCTGCTCGTGGTAGCCCTGATCTTCGGCGTCATCAACGCCACGCTCAAGCCGTTGACGAGGAGTAAGACCAACCGTCGAAGACATGCTGCAGGAACAGTACCGTATTGCTATTCGCTCTCTTCAATCGCTTGCCATGCGCAACCTCGGGTGGACACCGCCGATCGTGAAGAGTGTCGCCAGCGATGGTACCGGAGTCGACGATTTGGCCGTGGCCATCGCCGAATACGAGACTTACCTGCTGAGGGAGAATCTGGCGCTGAAAAAGAGCGCCCAGAACTGGCAGGAGCGCTTGGTAGAAATGCTCCGCGACGTGATGTTAGAGAAAGCGCGGCAACAACTCGGCGAGGGCAACATAGCAACCCTGGCCGCAGAAGTCGCCGAACATAAACGCGATCCGTACACGCTGGTAGAACAGATTGCAGCGAAGGCGAACACGTAGCCCCGGACGCATTCGTCCGGGGTCGTTTAGGGCGGCTAGCGGCCCGATGAATGCGTCTTCTCGTGCAAACCGCGGGCGGACGAATGCGTCCGCCGCTACGTGAGTAAGGACCGAATCCAATGTTTCAAATCGATCATCTCGGCATCGCAGTCAAATCGCTGGCGGCGGCCAAGGAGATCTACGAAAAGCTAGGCCTCACCGTCTCGCCGGAAGAAACGGTCGAGCAGGAACAAGTGCGCCTGGTGATGGTCCCGATCGGCGAAAGCCGCCTGGAACTGCTCCAGGCCACGTCCGTCGATTCGACGATCGCCAAATTTATTGCCAAGCGCGGGGAGGGCCTGCACCATGTCTGCCTGAAGGTTCCCGACCTGCCGGCGGCCGTCGAGCGCCTGAAAAGAGATGGCGTGCGCCTCGCCTCGGCAGAAATAAAGATCGGCGCCGGTGGGCATCAATACGTGTTCGTGCATCCCTCGAGCACGGGTGGCGTTCTGTTGGAGTTGGTGCAGGGATAAGATCCAGCCAGCCACGGATATTCACAGGTTTCTACCATACACGGATAAAATGCTTATCCTCGTCACCGATACCTCAGGCAAGAACGGCACGGTCGGACTCGCTCGCGCCGGTGAGCGCGATCAAACCGAAGCCGAGATGCTCGAGGTTGTCCCGCTTGCAGGAGGAACATTCTCAGCCCAACTCGTGCCACAGATCGCGGTCCTGATTCAGAAGCACGGCTTCACCAAGGCTGACATCGATGCCTTCGTCGTTGTCTCTGGTCCGGGATCATTCACAGGACTGCGTGTGGGGCTGGCGGCCATCAAGGCCCTGGCAGAGATTCTGAAAAAGCCCATCGTGGCCATTTCGCTGCTGCAGCTCATGGCAGTCGCTATCCGACAAGAAGGAGCGGTCGTCGCAGCGTTGGACGGCGGCCGCGGCGAAGTCTTTTTCGGCTCCTACGAGATTACGAACGGATCGGCCCGCATTCTGCGCGAGGAACTACTATCGAAACCTGAGTTTCTCTCTGCCGCGCAACAGGCCACGGTCGCAATCTCGGACGCGACGTTGGCCACGACGGCCCGCGAAGCCGGCCTCACCGTGGTAACGATAGAAAGCCCGAATTCTGAGATGATCGCGCACTTCGGCTGGAAAAAGCTGCATGCCGGTGAAACGGTCTCGGCCGAGCAGTTGGAGGCGAATTACATGCGCCGCTCCGACGCCGAGCTGTTTGTGAAACAAGGCTCCTAGCTGCTAGCTTCTAGCTGGCCCCGGCGCAAGCGCTGAGTCCGAAAACACCGTGCTGATCCGTCCTGCAATCGCTATCGACGTTCCTTCCATCCTGAAATTGGAGCGGCAGTCCGCCACTGCCGGCCACTGGACCGAAGAGCAATATCGGCAGGCTTTCCAAAGAGGATCCACAAGACTCGTGCTCGTGGCCGAAGACTCGCCGATTGCCGTTCCCACACCGAACACCGTCGCTCACCAAGAAGCGGTTTCGCATGGTTTCCTCGTCGCGAACCAGGTAGCCCCTGAATGGGAACTGGAAAACATCGTCATAGCCCCAACCGCGCGCCGCAAGGGCCTGGGCAAGCGGCTTTTGGACGCCCTGCTCGCAGACGCCGGTAAGACAAACAGCAGTTCCGTGTTTCTCGAAGTTCGCGAATCGAACATGGCCGCGAGAAATCTCTACGAAAAAGCAGGCTTCGAACAGTCCGGCCGCCGCAAGTCCTACTACACAAACCCTCTCGAAGACGCCATCCTCTATCGCCGGACTCTCTCCTAAACCGATTTCTCACACTGAGATTGCACCACTTTTTGGCATTGAACCCCGTTTTGCCCTGTGCTAGCCTCAGCTCATATCTATCCCGGTTGGAGGTCTGCTGGATGCTGACTTCGAAGGACGAACTCCTAACCAATCACGAGGAATTCCGCAAATTGGCTCAGGAGCACACGGAGTATTCGAAACGCCTCGATACACTCACCCAAAAACGTTATCTCAGCGAAGACGAGAAGCTCGAGGAAGTCCGTCTGAAAAAGCTGAAACTCCGCCTCAAAGATCAGATGGAGTCGATTGAGCGCGAGTATCGGCTGCAATACGGCGTCAACGTAGCGTAATCAATCTGGCCAACCTCCACGCGGCTTTGCCGCCAAGGGGGTAATCTGCCCACCACGCGGCGCGATGCAGCGCCTTGTTTTATTGCTACTTACAACGTTTCCCGTCGTAGTCCGCCTGCCTGCTCTCTCCGCCAGTCTCTACCTCGAACCCCAGTCGTCACTCCCGATTTTCTCGCCGCGTTTCAACGTCCGGTCAAAGAACTCCTCCGTCGCCGTGTAAGCCCGAATCCAATCCTTCCACCGCAGGAACCCATGGATTTCGTCCGGCAGGATCATTTGTTCGAACGGGACGTGCTGTGTCCGCAACCGCTGCACCAGGTCTACGGTTTGGCTGAAGGGAACATTGCGGTCGTCATCGCCGTGAATAAGCAGCACTGGAGACTTCCACGTATCCACATGAGCGTCGGGCGAAGAATCCCACGCCAGCTTCACCGCCGCGTCTGCGTCCGGTGGACGCAGGGCCACATTGCCAAAATACGGACGCTCCGTGAGGAAAACGCTCCAGTCGTGCACGCCATGGAAATCTACTCCCGACTTAAACAGATCTGAATTCCTTGCCAGCCCCATAGCCGTCAGGAACCCACCGTAGGAACCACCCCACAAGCCGATCTTATCTCGATCCACTTCTGCCAGCGATTGCAGATACTTTCCCGCTGCCACAACATCCTTGTACTCGGAGGCCCCACGCCAGATGCCGTTCGGCGCTTCACGAAAAGCGCGTCCGTACATAATGCCAAGCCGGTAGTTGACCGATAGCACTACGTATCCGCGGCTCGCCAGGTACTGATTCTCAGCATAGGCGTTATGGTAGTAATCCATGGAATGAAAGCCCAGCATCATCTGGCGGCGCGGACCACCGTGCATGAATACCAACCCCGGAACCTTCCCCTTCGCGTTACGCGGTACAAAAAGCTGGCCGTGCAGCGAGACGTTGTCCTCGCTGCTGAAAATCACCTGCGTCGGCGTTACCAGCGAATCTGAAGGGAAGTCACGCGGCAGAGCCTGCTTCGCGATCGTGTCGCGGCCCTTGTTTGTGACCGCATACGGCATGGCCGGCGAAGTGGCCGTGGAACCCAGGCACACCACGCTCTTGCCATCGCCTGTCTGGACCGGGGACCACTCCATGGTCTCGCCACTCGTCAGCGCCTGCGGTGGAGAACCGCCGGCCACCGCAACACGCCACAAGTGTCGCCGGTCCACATCATTTTGGTTCGACGAGTAAATCACCCACGCTTTGTCCGCGCTGAGCGTGGCGTCTTCCACATCGAAATCGCCGGGCGTGAGCAGCATAGCTGTGCCGCCTCTGGCGATTGAATACAAATGAGTGCGCCCATCCTGTTCCGAGGAAAACACCACTCGTCCACCGGCGGCAACGATGAGCGATCCGTCTTCGCTGAGATCGGGCAAAGAGTCCTCAAGCCTGTCTCCACTGCGCCATAACACGATTCCCGTGCCGGTGGCGGCATCGGCCATCCACAGCGACCACGGCATCGCGCGCACCGGAATCAGCGGCAGCTTCATCTCTTCTCCGGCTGTGCGCACAAAGACAACCCATTTGCCATCCGGCGACCAGCGCGGCATCGAATCCTTATCCACACTCGGCGCCAGGTAGCGGATCGGGCCGCCATCGAAATCGTAAATGCCAATCAGGCTGTGATCTCCGCGCCGACTGACGAAAGCGATGTGTCTGTCATCGGGCGACCACTTCGGATCCTCGGCCGCTCCTCGCACTGATGCCAATTCTTTGGCCTGCTGTTTCCCATCCACACTGGCCAGCCACAACTTCTTTTTCGCGGACCACAAAGCCCACTTGCCATCATGCGAGATCGCGATGTCTTCGCAGTCTTCCTCCGGACAGCCCATATCACCCAACAGCCTGGGTTGTGGATCTTTGCCATCCACATCCAGCGCGAACACCTGCTGCTTGGCTCCCTTTGTCCAGCTTTCAGGATTGGCGCTCTCCTGCGCGTCGTTCAGTTCGGTGCCCAGCGCGTAGACCACCGATTTTCCGTCGGGTGTGAGGCGCAAACTCGCAATGGGCTGGCCGTTGTCCGCGTTGTAATGAGTCACTGGGCGGGCGGTGCGCGGAAGGTCTGGGCCGTCTGCCACCCAGACGTTGCGGACACCCTTGGCATTGAACACCCAAGCGACCCTGCTTCCTTGTGTGGCGGCGACCAATTCGCCCGGAAAAGGCGAACTCATCACCTGCTCCAGAGTGAACGGAGTTTGCGAGCGCGCCGTCGAGCCCCAGGCAACGATCAAGCTGAGAGCAAAGTGCAAGCGGAGTTTAGTGAGCGGCATAGGTCCGCTAGCGTAAGCGAAAGCCGTCCCGTCTTCAACAACATCTGTGGGTCTGGCCGAGCGCAACTTTCCTATTTTTACTTGGAGAGATTTCTTTTTCGATGGAAGCCGGGGCCGCTGTGGAGTTCTACGCGCGAGCGACGGCGGCCAGGGGCAGCCCCGGGGTTTCTTCCACCAGAGGCAATTTGATCCTTACGCGTGCGCCATGTGGCTGCACGTTTTCGATTTCGAGGCTACCTCCACGCTTCTTGACAATCCCGCGACACACGCTTAGCCCGAGTCCCGTTCCTTTTCCCACAGGTTTCGTGGTGTAGAACGGATCCAGCGCTCGGCCCAAATTGCCAAAGCCCGGACCCGTATCCTCAACTTCAATCACCGCCCTTGAGCCGTTCCGACCGACGCGAATGGTGATCTGTTTGTTTCCAGACATTTCCTCCAGAGCATCGCTGGAATTGTTCAGCAGGTTCAGCAGAATCTGTTTGATTTCGTCCTCGTTGACCGCCAGAAGAGGCAAGTCTGGAGCCACGTCAAGTTCAACCCGAACATTGCGGGATCGCCTGTCGTACTCACGAAGTGCCAGCACCTCCTGCGCGACTGGTAAGAACTGAACCGCCTGCGTGCCGCGTGCACTCTGCCGCGAAAAACGGAGCAGGTTGTCGGTAATCCGGTTCATGCGGCGCGTTTCACTCACCAGCTTTGCCAGTTGATCGCGAGCCTGCGGTGCCTCGACGGCCTCGTTGATCAGTTCGCCATACCCCATGATCGCCGTGAGAGGATTGTTGAGCTCATGCGCGACTCCCGCCAGCAGTTGCCCCAGTGCCGCCAGTTTTTCGGAACAGACCAGCTGCGCCCGCAGAGACTGCAGTTCGACCGCCAACGCAATGTCGGTCGCGAGCATTTCGATGTGGGACAACTCCAGCGAGTGGATTGTTCTTGTATCTCGTGGCGCTCCCAGCTGGATGCAGCCCAGGTACGCGCCCGCGTCCGAACACAGCGGGATCAGTAGCTCTTCGCCGTCCGTCCATTTTGTATTCGTATTCTCCCGCACCGCAAACAAAATGGCTTCATCCTGAGGCAAGGCGTAGGAAGTTTTCCCCATCAGCCGGTCGCTGGAACACAAATTCTTGATTTGATCGACAGTCCAGCCTTGCATATGAGTCTGCAGACTCTGCAGAGCCTCCGTGGCTAATCCACTTGACCCAGTCACTCGTAGGCTGCATTCAGCATCCTCGAGTTGAATCACCGCCACGCTGAAAGTGCTGACCTCCGTGATTGCCGCGGCAATCGCCGGACAAATCTTCTCCGATTCCTCACCGCTTAGCAGCCGGGTAGTCAGCGCCGAGAAGCGTTCCAACCGCCGGTCGAGACGGTCGGCCTTATGCTGCATCCCGGCAATCGATTCTGATTTGTCTTCCACGACCGCCAGAATCATGCCAAACGCGACGAAGATCTTGGGAGTGTTCCACAGTTCCCCCGAAATCATCAGGTGCGGGCTCAGGCGATCGATCAACATCCGGACCGGAAACGCCGCTCCCCAACTCATGAATCCAGCCGCGATGGTCAGCATGGCAGGCGATAGGGGGCGTTGGTTCCGGCAAATGAAGATCCCCGCCAAGCCAAAACCGATTCCTAGAAGCGCAATCTCCCCGTCCTGCAAGGGTCCGTGGAACGCCGCAGCGATCGCCCATGCCACGGACGGAACGCCCAAGACCGTCAACTGAAGAGTCCGTTTCGTCCGGTCCTCAGCCGCGGAAGTGACGGAGACGAGAAAGGTGACTACGGCGGCTTGCAGCGATCCGAAGTCGATTGCCAGTAGAAGGGAGTTGGCCGCCCCTTGACCTGACTCCAGCAATTGCGCCAAGAAATGCGTGAACACTAACGTCCAGCCCACCGTCCACAGCGTCAGGCGAGCGCTGCGCGCGTGCCTTTTCAGGCACACAAAGATGATGACCAATACGCCAGTGATCAGAAATGTCGGAATCTTTTCAAGGACCATTAAGGATGCATAGGGGGGAGAAGCATGGCACTACAGTTATCAACAGTAACCAAACGCAACGAGTGGCACAACACCAGAACGTGCTATCAGTATGGCACCGAAGTTAGGGCAGTCGCACAGCGGTGCCACATGTCGTCAAGCACGATCTCTTTCGGATCAGGTGATTCTGGTCCCTTCCCAAAGCTTCGCGGCGTTGCCAGCGGGGAACGCAACCTTCCCATCAGCCCAATTCGTCCTGCCCTCCGGCAGCCTGCTCTATAATTAAAAGCTCTCATGGTTCGTGACGGATATCTTTACGCTCTACCCCTCATCGCCGCAGCAGGCCTGCTTGGCTGGCTGACGAATCCTGCCTGGGCAATTATCCCTGTGCTGCTGGCATGCTTCTTTCTTTGGTTCTTTCGCGATCCGGAACGCGCCATTCCGCAAGATCCGGGTGCAGTGGTTTCTCCAGGCGACGGAAAAGTCACCGATGTTGCAACCGTCATGGTGGGTAACGAAAAGCAAACCCGCGTCAGCATCTTCCTCAACGTGTTTAACGTGCATGTCAACCGTTCCCCAATCGCGGGTGTGATCCGCGACGTGCGCTATCAGCATGGCCAATATCTGAACGCCATGAACAAGACGTCGGCCGAGTTGAACGAGCAGAACATAGTCACGGTTGAGGGCGACGGCCAGAGGGTTGTCTTCAAACAGATTGCGGGCCTGCTCGCGCGCAGAATCGTGTTTTACCCCAAAGTCGGAGATCGCCTTGAACGAGGCCAGCGCGTCGGCCTCATCAAATTCGGATCCCGCGTCGACGTGCTGCTCGATGCTTCCGCCCTGGTGAATGTAAAGATTGGCGACCGCGTGCAAGGCGGCGCTTCCGTCCTGGCCTATCTGCAGCCGCAAGGCGCGCTAACTGCCGCAGGAACGGTTCCCGCCAGCCAGAGGGCGCACTAATGGACCCGACTCCTAGGCCACCGCGACGCAGGCTCAGCAAAGGGATGTACATCCTGCCCTCGCTTTTCACCACCGCCAACATGGCGCTTGGCTATTACGCCGTTCTCGAGATCATGCGCGCCACCGTCAACGAATATGGGCACCTCGACAACGCGGCTAAGGCGATCGGCTTCGCGGTGCTTTTTGACGGTCTCGACGGACGTATCGCCCGCATGACGGGGACCAGCAGCGACTTCGGCAAGGAACTCGATTCGTTGGCAGATGCGATTACGTTTGGGGTTGCTCCCGCCCTCCTGGCCTGGACATGGGGCTTCTACCTCATGCCGCCGGTCATGCTGACCGACTGGCACAACAATTGGCACATCAAGCTGACGCAGCTGGGCGCCACTGCCAGCTTTCTCTTCCTGATTGCCGGAGCCAGCCGCCTGGCGCGGTTCAACATCACCTCCAACCCGCAACCCTCGAATCCTGGCCGCCCAGGGAAGAAGTATTTCGTTGGCATGCCCATTCCTGCGGGCGCGGGTGTCATCGCCGCCGTGGTCCACTTCTCCGCCGGGGATCCTCTCGAATCTTGGTACACGGCGCTGACTTGGCTTGCCATGGTGACCACCGTCGGCTACCTGATGGTCAGCACCTGGCGCTTTTACAGCTTCAAAGATATCGACTTTCGCTCGCGCCATCCCTTTCGCCTGATTCTGTTTCTCGCTGCGCTGATCGCCTCGATCTGGTTTTTCTCACGGCAGATGCTCTTTTTTATCGCCCTGCTTTACATGATCTCCGGCGTTTTCTGGCGTGTGCAATGGATCTTCCGCCGCCGCAGTGGCCCGCCGCCGCCGCCCTACAAGGAGGCTTCGCAGACGTCATGAACGACCCCGTTAAAGCGCCGTCTGCGTCACATCCCGTTAGCGCCCGTGGAAATCTCTACCGCGCCGCTATCGTGGGCGCCGCCTCCCTCAAAGGCAAGGAAGTTGCTGAGATGCTCAACGAACGCAACTTCCCCGCCGCCGATATCCGCTTGCTCGATGATGACGAGTCCATGGGTCAACTCGAAGCCATGGGCGACGAGATCAGCTTCATCCAGCGGGTCCGCGCCGAGCAATTCGAAAACGTCGACTTCACTTTCTTTGCCTCCGACCCCGAGACCACGCGCAAGAATTGGAAAGATGCCCGCGATGCCGGCAGCGCCATCATCGACCTCCGCGGCTCGCTGGAGAACGAACCCGGGGCTAGCGTGCGCTCTGTCTGGGTCGAACGCGAGCGTCGGCAAGTGCCGGTGCCGGAACTGCAGCCCGGCCCGTGCATCGCGGCACATCCCGTCAGTGTAGTGCTGGCGTTACTTCTGCTGCGTGCCAAGAAGGCAGGCATGATCCGGCGCGCGGTCTCCACGATCTTCGAACCTGCCTCTGAGCACGGCCAGCGCGGCATGGACGAACTCCACCAGCAGACCGTCAACCTGCTCTCATTCCAGCCCCTGCCGAAGGATGTTTTCGACGCGCAGGTGGCCTTCAATATGCTCGCCCGCTACGGCCAGAAGGCGGAGCCGACGCTCGATTCCATCGAAGCGCGCATCCTCCGCCACTATAAGAAAATTGTCGGCAACGATGCTCCGCAGCCATCACTCATTCTGCTGCAGGCGCCGATCTTCCACGGTCATGCTCTGACCGTTTCTCTCGATATGGATGGTTCTACCGACGTGCAGGCTTTGTCGCAAGCTCTGGTCGGTGATCACATCGCAATTCCGGGTGCGGACGAAGACTCGCCGAGCAATGTCAGCTCCGCAGGACAGGCCGACATTCAGTTGCTGATCAAGGTCGATCCTCTCCAGCCCAATGCCGTCTGGCTCTGGGCTGCCGCCGACAATCTCCGCATTTCAGCACTGACTGCCGTCGAGTGTGCCGAGAGTATGACCGCCACGCGCCCAACCGGGAAGATTCAATGAGAGAGATTTGGTGGGAAAATATGATGGGGTAGATGATAATGGGGAAACCTGAATGAACATGCGTGCGGCCCGGTGGCTGTCGCTGCCCGTGGTGGCCTTCCTGCTCTTCAACGCCGGATGCGGTTACCACACCGCCGGTCACGCCGTTCAGCTTCCCGAAAACGTCAAGACCATCGCCATTCCGGCTTTCAAGAACGAGACCCTCACTTACCGCATCGAGCAAATGCTGACGGCCTCAGTCGTCCGCGAGTTCATCACCCGCACGCACTACCGCATCCTGAACGATGCCAGCGAAACCGCAGACGCCACATTGCGCGGAACCGTGCTCTCCACCACCGCTTCTCCGCTCACTTATGACTCGAGCACGGGACAAGCGGCCAGCGTGCTAGTCGTGGTCAGTATGAAGGTTGTCCTTACCGACCGCAACGGCAAAGTGCTGTACCAAAATCCGGCATACCTGTTCCGCGAGCAATACGAAGTCTCGCAGGATCTGAGCAGCTTCTTTGAAGAAGATTCTCCTGCCTTCCGCCGCCTCTCGCAGGATTTCGCTCGCACCTTGGTCTCGAATATTTTGGAGGGATTCTAGAGCGTGAAGCGATTTTTGTGTCTGCTGACCGTGTCCGCGACCTTGTTCGCCTCCGGGTGTTACAGCCATTCGCGCCCTTCTCACATCGGCGATCCCGCGAAAGACTTCACCGTGCAAGACTCCGATCACACCGTGAGTCTCAATCAGTTTCGCGGCCAAATCGTGATCTTGAACTTCTGGGCAACCTGGTGTCCGCCTTGCGTAGACGAACTGCCGTCGTTGATGGCGATGCAGGAGCGGACGCGAGCTAAAGGCATCATGGTTCTGGGTGTCAGCATCGACGTGGATGGCGATGCCTACCATCGCTTCCTCAAGCTGCGGAACGTCAATTTTGTAACAGTACGCGATCCCGACGAAAGAGTCGCCACCATGTATGGCACCTCGGGTTGGCCCGAGACCTACATCATCGACCGCCAGGGCGTCCTGCGCCGCAAGTTCGTAGGTCCTGTCGACTGGACCTCGCCTGAAGTAATGGATTTTCTGAACAAGATGTAGTCCGTCCTGAAGGTCGTCGAATAGGATCATCGCAAAGCGCAACAAGCATCGCAGCAAAGCATCGTCCTGAAGAGGGTGTCATCCCGACCGGAGCCGTTTTTCAGGCGAAGGGAGGGATCTTGCGTGCGCATCCACCGACCCGTTCTGCCAAACCAAACCCCGCGTTACCCTCGCACCACTAGTCGAATCGAATTCGCAGTGTTAAAGTCGAAAACAATGAGGACGGAAAAAATCTGATGCGCGCCTTCGCCCAAGCCGAGCGCTTCGTCAGTGAACTCGAATCGCGCAAATTGCGCGCTGCCTACGTCTTTGTGGGTGACGAGGCTTTCTTCCGCAAGCGCTTCCGCGACGCGATCCTCGAGCACCTGGTTCCCGCCGATTTGCGCGACTTTGGCTTCTTCGAATTCGATCTCGCCGAAAATGATCTGGCCGAGGTTCTCGATCGCGCCCGCACTCCCTCGCTGATGGCGCCGTTTCAAGTCTTCTTCGTGCGCGGCGTGAAGAATCTTTTCGGACGAGGCTCCAACGAGGAAAAGCTGTCGGCGATCGAAGATTACTGCAAGAATCCCAATCCCGACGCGCTCCTGATCTTCGTCGCCGATCACATCAGCATCCCCGCCGACGTCCGCCGCATGGAGATGCAGGACAAGGAACGTTACCAGCGCATCCGCGAGACCATGGGTCAATACTGCGGTATCGTCGAACTCGCGCGCGTGGAAGAAGGCGAAGCTGTTCGCTGGATTTCCGACTACTGCGCCAGTCGTGGCGTGAAAGTCGATGCCGACGGCTCTCGGGAACTAGTCGACGCCCTCGGCGGCGACATGATGATGATCTCCAATGAACTCGAGAAGCTGATTCTCTATGTTGGCGAAAAGAAACGCGTCACCCTGGGCGATGTCGAAACCATGGTGCTCGCCGCCAAGCAACGCTCGCTCTATGAACTGACCGACGCCATCTCCGCCAAAGAACGCGTCCGCGCCCTGGAAATTCTCGACGCGATCCTCCTCTCCGGCGAAGGCGAAGAAGCCGCTATCGGACACATCTACATGCTCGCGAAAACCTTCCGCCAGATGCTGGTCATCCTCGAGCGCAACGTCCGCGACCAGCGCATGCTGTGGGCCGCCTTGTGGCAGGGCTTCCGCGTCCCTCCATTCGCCGCCGACGACATCATCAAGCAAGCGAGACGCTACAAGAATCGTCGCGAATTGACCCGCGCCATCCGCCTGGTTGCGAAAGCCGACCTCGCCCTGCGCTCCAATCCCGTCAGCAAACGCATGGTCCTCGAACGCCTTGTAATGGATCTAACGACGGAGCCCAAATTCGAAACCCCAGGCTGGATGCAAGAACAGCTGCCGGTGTGAACGTTGCTCCCACAATCGGAATAACCAACCAACCACCCTCACGATCCAAACAGCTTCGCGATATCCGGATTTTCCGACTGCTGCGCCAGCACGCTGAATGACGTTCCTTGAGAGTCTCTCGCTTCACGAAGAGCAGGGAACCGCTTCAGGAATCGCGCCACCCACTCGAGGTCGCCTCTCTCGATCGCGTAGCCAGAATCGGTCAGTTCGATCCCCAGAAATCCACCCAACTCCCGCAGGTATTCAATCGCCCACCCGGTTGGCGTTGCACCGAACTCACTGTCTGCCGCGTTGATGTCTGCCCCCGTGCTCCACCAGGGCCCGCACGACATCGCGATGTCCACCAAATGCCGCATGGTGGAGAGCAGTCGCGCCTAGCTGATCCTGTTGGTTGATAATCTCTGCATGGTTCTGAAGAATGGACCTCACACCCGCCACGCTGCCACTCTTCGCCGCTTCAATGAGTCTTTCGAAGTCACCCATGTGAAGACCTCCTTGATTCTTCGGTGCGTGATCGACACGCCGCCAACTTCGTACCTTATGCCGCCGATCGGATGAATGTTACAACTCTTGATGATGCGTTCCCCGCAGCGCGCGAAATGCTGCACAATGGCAAGATGATTATGCTGCGTTCTTATCGCCTGTGCCTAATCCTCAGCCTGGTCGCGGTTCCTCGCTCAGCCGTCTCTCAGTCTCCTGCCTCTTCCCAACACGTGGAGCGCCCCGCTCCGCCCACGCGCGATGCCAACACGCCCGGCTACGTCACCGGCAAGGAACTCCCCGACGGCACAACTCCTCCCGCGAATGTCGACGGCAACTTCATCCTTGGCCCCACCCACACTCCCGCTCCGGAGATGTCTTCCCCAGACAACCTGAATAATGGCATCGTGATCGAGTTCACCATGAACTCCTCCGATAGCAAGATCTATCCCGGCATTGCGCGCGACCCCAATACTTTCGGCACTCCAGATCCTGCAAATCCCGCGAGGCTCGTTGTCACCACCAGCCGCCCCGCTCCCTACGTGCGGAAAGTAGCTGTCTATATCCCAAAGCAATATGTCCCCGGCAGCGTCGCGCCCTTCATCATCGGAACTGATGGACCCGACCGCCTGCTGTTCTCAGCCCTCGACACTTTGATCGCCGAACATAAAATTCCCGTGATGATTGCGATCTCCGTTGGCAATGGCAGCGGCGACGCCCAAGGCAGTGAGCGTGGTCTGGAATACGACACCATGTCCGGCGTCTATGCCGAGTTCATCGAAAAGGGAGTCTTGCCTCTGGTTGAATCGCAAGCGCACGTGACGCTCTCCAAGGATCCCGACGCCCGCGCTACCATGGGCGGCAGCTCAGGAGGCTCCTGCGCCCTCATCATGGCCTGGTATCACCCCGAGCTGTATCACCGAGTCCTTGCCTACTCTGGAACCTTCATCAACCAGCAGTGGCCCTACAATCCGAAAACTCCCCACGGCGCCTGGGAATTCCACGAGCATCTCATCCCAGAAAGTCCCGTTAAGCCGATCCGCATCTGGATGGAAGTAGGCGACCGTGACCTGTTCAACCCGAACGTGATGCGCGACAACATGCACGATTGGGTTCTCGCCAACGAGCAGATGGCCAAGGTCCTCGCCGCCAAGGGCTACCACTACCAATTCATCTTCGCCCGCAACGCCGGACACGTCGACCGGGCGGTGAAACAACAAACGCTCAACGAGGCCCTGCAATACCTCTGGCAGGATTACCCTTCATCGTCCCGGAAGCACTGAACCGCGGTGATGATTCGGAGTGAAATGGCCGCATCCGGCGCCCCGCCTGTAATTTCTGACAGGTTTAGCATCCGCAGGATCGGCTTAGTCTGGGATTGATCTCACCGCAATCGAACCTAGTCGAGAGAATTGCGGTTGTGGAGAAACGATTGGATGAGGAAACAAGCCTTACCCGCGCTCCTACTCTTCGCGCTCCTGTGCATGCCGGGATTTTCGCAACGAGTGGAACCCTTGAGTTGCACTACTGCAAGATCGATGCTGTTGGACTTTGTGGCGTTGCGCCGAGATACGCAGCATTCCCATGAAGTGCCGGTTTGGCGATTGCCCGACAGCCGGGCATTCTTTTTCGTCTCAGGTATGGCGATCGATGCAGACGGCGCTCCGAACGCCTACAACCCTGACGACACCGGCCTTGATGAATTGGCGAATGCCGGTGTGCCCGCCCGTTGGAACGGCATCATTACTGATCGACATGGGGATCCCCTGATTCAGCAAGAGAACGATCCTTTCCCCGGTTACTACATCTCCTGCACCTCTCTTTCCGACGAAAGCAAGAAGTTCACCGATCCAACGGCCTATGTCAACGCATCGGAAATCCCTTATGTAGTGTTGCCCCAAGACGTCGCCGACCGCGGAGGAGCGCGGTTGGGGGATTTTGCCGTCGTCATGAACCTCCGGAACGGTAAATCGTCCTTCGCGATCTATGCCGACATTGGGACCTTAGGAGAAGGCTCCGTCGCGCTGGCCGACGCCCTGGGTGTGTCGTCCGACGCACGCCACGGAGGTCAGCGGGACGGAATTCTGTATCTATTGTTTGCTGATTCCGGCAATCTGCGTCCTCGCACGATCGGTGAAATCCAGAGCGAGGGAGAAAAACTGCTGAACCGCTGGGGCGGAATGAAGAGGTTATCTTCCTGCGCAGAAAGTGAGGATCCGGCCGGTACCGGAGAGTTTTAGGCTGCTCCGAAGGGTGAACGTCTGCCCTTCCTTCTGATGGCTGATAACTGATCGCTGAAGGCTGAGAGCTCTAAAGCTACTTGATCGCCGTCACGCGCTTACCCAAGCGGGCCTTGTAGCGCGAAGCCGTGTTCTCGTGCAACGTTCCTTTCTGGATCGCCTTGTCCAGGGCGGAGACAGTCAGGCGGTACATCTGCTCGGCGGCAGCCTTGTCGCCCTTTTCAATGGTCTCGCGTAGGGCACGCAGCTGGGTACGCAAGGTAGAAGTGTTGGCGCGGTTGCGCGCGGTGCGGCGTTCGGTTTGGCGCGCACGCTTCAGCGCCGAAAGATGATTTGCCATAGCTGGTTCGTTACCTTTGTAAGTGCAGAGAGATATTCGGGATAGGTCCGAATTCCCTATTATAGAGAAGCATTCCCACCCGGTCAAACAAGGGGATGTGGGGACAGCCGCCATCGGCTGTCCCTCGAGCGGAGCTCGACCTCCGGCCGATAATTCAAGCGTGGTGACCATGACAGACGGACTCGATCGCCTTAAAGTTCTCATCAACTCCTCGACCCCCATCGTCGTGATGGAGACGGCGGAGGAGTCCCACGCCGTCAGCATGGTGCGCACCGCGTGCAGCCAGCTCAACATGGCGACGTTCGAGTGGACCATCGCCGACGGCCTGTTGCGCTCTGGCTCGAACACTCCGGCTGACGGACCGAAGGCGTCCCTGCAATCCCGCATCGACCAGAACGCAATCTGGACCCAGGCTGGACGCGGCCAAGCGGCAACACGAACCGCACTCAGCCCCGGTAGTGCGGAATCAGACAGGCTGTCCCGCGCGTTGGCGTCTTCCGTGGGCGGCGATGGTGCCGCGATTGCCGCCGGCGCTGCCATCTACAACACGCGCGAACCCGCGCAGGCGCTGGCCAACATGGAGTCGATGACCGTCGAAGCCGTCTTTATCCTCAAAGACTTTCACCGCCACATGGATGACCCGGTCGTCATCCGCCGCCTGCGCGACGTTGGCCAAAAGTTCGCGACCAACCGTCGTACCGTAATCATCACCGCTCCCGAAATCGTCGTGCCAGCGGAACTGAGCACGCTGGTCGAGTACTTTGATCTCTCCCTGCCCGATCGCGACCGTTTGCACGAGATCATCCACGACACTTTCACGCGGCTTTCAAAGACTTACACGCTGAAGTTGCAACTCGATGCTGCTGGCGTGGACGCTATATCCGCTAACTTGCGCGGCCTGACCGAGGAAGAAGCCGATCGTGCCATTTCGCAGGCCCTCGTCACTCGCTACGCGCTCTGTCCCGAGACCATCACCGATGTGCTCGAAGCCAAAAAGCAACTGCTGCGGCACTCGGGGATGCTCGAGTTCATTGAAGCCTCCGACAACATGGCCGCTGTGGGCGGACTCGAGAACCTGAAGCACTGGCTGGGGCAGCGTCGCGGAGCCTGGGAAGATTCGGCCCGCGAATTTGGCCTGGAACCGCCGCGCGGCATGATTGTCTTAGGCGTGCAGGGATGCGGCAAATCGCTTTGTGCCCGTTCTGTCGCCGGAGAGTGGAAGCTTCCGTTGGTCAAGTTCGACACCGCGGCTGTCTATGACAAGTTCATCGGCGAGACCGAAAAGCGTATCCGCAAAGTCTTCCAGGTCGCTGAAGGCCTTGCCCCATGTGTTCTCTGGATCGATGAGTTAGAAAAGGTCTTCGCAGGCAGCGGCCCGGATTCAGCCTCCGCCGACGCTGGTGTCTCCTCGCGCCTGCTCGCGTCATTCCTCTCCTGGATGCAGGACCGCAAGTCGGCCGTTTTTGTCGCCGCCACCTGCAACAACGTCACAGCGCTGCCGCCCGAGCTGATCCGCAAGGGCCGCTTCGATGAATTATTCTTCGTCGATCTGCCGAACCAGACCGAGCGCAAGCAGATCTTCGCGATCCAACTTGCAAAGCGCAAACGCAATCCCGCCGACTTCGATCTCGACCAAGTTGCTGCCGCCGCCAAGGGTTATTCAGGAGCCGAGATTGACGCAGCCGTCCAGGGCGGACTCTACGCCGCATATTCCGAGAAGAAGCAAGTATCCACGCAGTCGCTTCTGGATGCCCTGAAGCAGACCGTGCCGCTTTCGGTCACGCGCGCCGAAGAGATTGCCACATTACGAGACTGGGCCCGCACCCGGGCTGTAGCCGCGTCGGTTCGCGACGAAGCCGCGGTCACTCGTTGATTTTGCCGATGTCAGTCTGCCCGTGGACGGTCTTGAGGTGGTCGTCAAACGCCCGCTGCAGTTGCTTGCTATATTCTTCCCGGTTCGGTCGATGGCTCGATGACATCGCGCGGAATCTCCACTCCGGGCAGGCGGTGCATTCGATCTCTACAGGAATATCCCCCAGCCATTTGGTCACATGTAACGATGGTTTCTTCATACTGGAAGTTTCCCACAGATGTTACAGTCTGTTCCCATTGACTCTCGCTTCGCCCCGGGGTAGGCTTTAACTCAATGGTAGTGACTTGCCTTCTGGGCATGCGCATTTCGGTAGGTCCCGTCTCCACGCGAAACCCTGCTTTGTGCCTGACTTCGAGCAGGCCTCGGTTTATCCCACTGTCCGCGGCCGCCGGGCTTTCACCGGCCCGTCCGGGTCAAAGACCCGGACCCACACGAGCATGAACCCAAAGGCACTAACCAACGCATGAAGAAAAACATCGGACTGAGTCCCAACATCGAGACCTTGTTCGGCACGCGGGATGAGAACGTGCGACTGCTGGAAGACGGTCTCAACATCACCATCAACCTGCGGTCGAATGCGATCGAGCTCGAAGGCGCGGCCAAGGACGTGTCGCGCGCCGAGCAGGTCTTTTCCGACTACGAGACCCTGCAGCGCTCTGGCCACACCTTCAATAATGGCGATCTCAACAGCATGTTGCGCGTGCTGACTTCCGATCCCAACTCGACCCTGCGCGGCTTGGCGGACGCCGGCAAGCAGCGTTCCTTTGGACGCCGCACCGTCCAGCCCAAGAGCACCAACCAGCGTCGTTATCTCGAAGCCATTGAGAAGCACGACATGGTTTTCGGCATTGGCCCCGCTGGCACTGGCAAGACCTATCTTGCCGTGGCTATGGCAATCTCGGCTCTGCTGGCCAAGCGCGTGAACCGCATCATTCTCGCGCGCCCGGCAGTAGAAGCCGGCGAGCGCCTCGGATTTCTGCCCGGCACCTTGCAGGACAAGATCGATCCCTATCTCCGGCCGCTGTACGATGCCTTATACGACATGCTTGATCCGGAGAAAGTCGATCGCTTCCTGGAAAAGAATGTTATCGAGATAGCGCCGATTGCATTCATGCGCGGCCGCACGCTGAACGACTCGTTCGTGATTCTCGACGAGGCGCAGAACACCACCTCCGAGCAGATGAAGATGTTCGTCACCCGCCTCGGGTTCGGCTCAAAGGCGGTGATTACCGGCGACGCCACGCAGATCGACTTGCCCAACGCCCGCCGCAGCGGCCTGCTCGAAGCCATGGACGTGCTGAAAAGCGTGGACGGCCTCGCTTTCGTGCACTTCGACGAAACGGATGTCGTGCGCCATCACCTGGTGCAGCGCATCGTTCGCGCCTACGACGACCACAAGACGCGCGTCGCCGAGCAACAGATGCTCCTGCTCGCCGAACCGAAGCATGCGGACGCGGCGAGCATCGAAAAGCAAGTGGCAGCCGCAGCCAGTAGCGAAGCGAAATCGTCCTCGGCGGAAGCCAAGGGATAACACGTTCGTCTTAGGCGGGAGGGCCGCAACTCAGCCCTCCTGTTTCCTTTTTCGCTGTCACCGGTCTGAGAGAAAGACTTGGTTATTCTGCAGAAGAAAGTTGCGGGAGTGAACGAAGAAACATTGAATCGTTTCGTCCTGCGCGCTCGAAAAGTGGCGGGCCTCCGGCGTCCAGTCAATGTGCTTGTGACCAGCAGCGCCGCGATCCGATCCCTGAATCACCAGTTTCGCAGCCAGAACAAGGCCACGGACGTCTTGTCATTTCCATCGATATCCTCAGGCCCGAACTCCGGCAAACGTCAAAAAGTTGCCGGCGACGTCGCCATCTCGGCCGACATCGCTTTGCAAAACTCCGTCCGGCTCGGACATCCAGTTGCGCAGGAAATCAAGATCCTCGTGCTGCACGGGATTCTGCATCTGGCGGGCTTTGATCACGAGCGTGATAATGGTGAGATGGCGCGTAAGGAAGCGAAGTTGCGCCGCGCCCTCAGACTGCCGGCTGCGTTGATCGAACGAGTTCAATCCACGAACGACAACGCGAACACCGTTCGGCACGCCTCATCGCGCTCGGCTCGATCGCGCACGACGGTATGAATTATGCGGTCTCCATTGCGCTTCTGCTCCTTCTGGGCTTGCTGACGCTCGTCTCTTACGTGGATCGCGTCTACCAGGAAGTGGGGAAGTTTCTCTCCCGCGAATTTCAAGACAACATCGACGTCTTCGAGCAAAAGATCGAACCCGAGCTCGGAGTCGGCCGCACTCGCGCGCTTCTATCGATGGCGGTGCTGACGCAGTTGACCATGGCGGCCATCGCCATGCTCATTGGCTATCTGGTCTTCAGCGATCCGTCATGGAGCATCTACGAAATCCTGCAAGCCACGATTAGCCTGATCCTCATTGTCATCGTATGCAACCGCTTTTTGCCCTTCGTCTTCTTCTCGCGCACCAAGGGCGATTGGCTGGTGCATTGGACGCTGGTGCTCAAAGTCCTGATCTATCTCGTGATGCCGGTGACGATCGTGCTGGGTTTTCTGCAGTCGGTGGCAGCGCTGACCAAGCAGGGCGTCAGCGAACAGCCGGAAACCTCCGCCGAAGCGGTCGATGCTCTGATCGAGGCTGGCCAGGAGGAGGGAATCATTCAGGAGGGCGACCGCGACCTGATTCAGTCGGTCGTCGAGTTCAGCGGCAAGACCGTACGCGAAGCGATGAAGCCGCGACCCCACATGTTTGCCGTTCCGTCCGATACCACGGTCGAGCGTTTCATTGAGATGCTTCGCGTGAAGCACTATTCCCGCGTTCCGGTGTATGAAGGCAGCATTCATAACATCAAGGGGATCGTCTACACCCAGGACGTGCTGCAGGTGCCGGATACTGAAGCTCACGTGCGCAGGTTGGATTCGATCATGCGCCGCGATGTGTACTTCGTCCCTGAAAGCAAGCTGGGAAGCGACTTGCTGCGAGAGATGCAGAAGCAGAATATCCGCATGGCCATTGTGGTTGACGAATACGGCGGCGTAGCCGGGCTGGTTACGATCGAAGATCTGGTCGAAGAAATCGTGGGCGAGATCCGCGACGACCATGAAAAGCCGGAGATCGTGCGCGAGGGAGACCGTTCGTTTATCGTTGCCGGTGGAATGGATGTTGACCGCCTCGATGAACTCTTTGGCACCAAGCCGGAAGGAAAAGAATCCGCCACCATCGCCGGCTTAGTCAGCGAACTCGCTGGCCGCATTCCCCGCAAGGGGGAAGTCGTAGAGGAAGACGGTCTGCGGTTTGAAGTGTTGGAGTCCACCGACCGTAAGGTCGAGCGCGTGAGGGTCAGCGCCGTGCAGCCGCAGCAGTTGAAGCTGATCTGAGCACCTTCTAGCTGCTGGCTCCTAGCTTCTAGGGAAACCCTTCTCCGACCGGAGTTTCCTATGGTTCGTTTGCTAATTGCCCAGCAGCCGAACGCCATATCTTTGGACTTAGTAGCTAGGAGCTCAAAGCTAAATGGAACAACGCCTCAGCATCGTCACCCTCGGCGTAGCTGATCTGAATTGCAGCCGGGGATTCTACGAGCGCCTGGGATGGCGGCGTTCCATGGCTCAGTCCGAGGGCATCGTGTTTTTCCAGGCAGGCGGGATGGCTCTTGCTTTGTACCCGCGAGAGGAGCTTGCTAAGGATGCCAATGTCGCCGCCGGTGGCGACGGCTTCCGGGCAATATCACTGGCTTACAACGCGCGCAATCGAGCAGAAGTTGACGCGGTGCTGAAGGAAGCGCAGGCTGCAGGCGCACGAATCTCCAAACCTGCGCAGGAATCGTCCTGGGGTGGCTATTCCGGCTACTTCTCCGATCCAGACGGGTTCCTGTGGGAAGTCGCCTGGAATCCATTCTTCCCGATCGCGGAGGATGGCGGCATCCGGATTCCGGAATGAGACCGAAGCTAACTGCTAGCTCTAGCAGAGCCTTCTCTCTAGGATCGTCTGCGCCTGACGCGAAAATACCCTAAGATGAAGCAGGACCCGATATCACTGGTTCTACTCTAGTAGCTAGAAACTAGCAGCTAGCAGCTGATTCCCTATGCCATTTCGCTCCGGTTTCGTTTGCATTCTCGGCCGCCCCAACGCGGGCAAGTCTACCTTGCTCAATGCGCTGGTGGGCGAAAAACTCGCGATCATCTCGCCCAAGCCGCAGACCACGCGCAATCGCATCCAGGGCGTCGTTCATGTTCCCAAGCGCAAAGGCAAGGGTGGCGGGCAGATTGTGCTGGTCGATACACCCGGAGTTCACAAGCCGGACAGTTCTTTGGGGCGCAAGATGATGGTCGAGGTGCGCGAGGCGCTCGAAGGCTGCGACCTCGTGCTCGTGATCATGGATGTCACGCGCAAGTTTGATCCCCGCGATCAATTCGCACTCGACTTGTTGAAGCGGCCGAAGACGAAGGCATTTCTCGTTCTCAATAAAGTGGACTTGATCCGCGAGAAGTCAAAGCTGCTGCCGCTGATCGAGGAGTACCGGAAGCTTTACGACTTCGCAGAGGTGATCCCCATTTCCGCGCTCAAGCGCAAAGGCCTCGACGATCTTTTAGACCTGGTGATCGCGGCTCTTCCCGCAGGCCCAGCCTATTTTCCCGAAGATCAAATCACCGACCAGCCTGCGCGATTCATGGCGGCGGAAATCATCCGCGAGCAAGTTCTGCTGAATACCAGCGAAGAGATTCCATATGCGACTACGGTCATCGTCGACAACTTCGAGGAAGGCGCGCGGCTGACCCGGATCGCAGCCACCATCTACTGCGAGCGCGATGGGCAGAAGGGAATTCTGGTCGGCAAAGGCGGCCAGATGCTCAAGAAAATCGGCACTTCCGCGCGTTTGCAGATGGAGCGCATGCTGGGGACAAAAGTTTTTCTCGAACTCTTTGTCAAGGCCGAACCGGGATGGCGCGACTCGCGCCGGTTCGTGGAAGAGCTAGACTGGCGTAGACAATTAGAGCACCGCATGATGGAACTCAAGACCGTCCAGCCCGACGCTGAGTTGAGCAGCGGGCCAGACGGCGACCGTAACCCCACAAAAGACTGAGGTTGTGTTATGGTAGCGAGCGCCTCAAATGAGGCGGCCATTGCCGGATCAGCGCCTTGCCGCTAGAATCGCAATAGCCGCGCTTCCACGGGCGGACAGGGGACGAACGAGCCAACCATGGAATCTGGGGCTTCTTCCGAGGAACAACTCCCGGAGTACGACTTCGATCCAGAAAAGTTGAACCTGCGCGTGCGCGTCACGCTTGCAGCGGACCGCAAGTCGGTAGACCCGGTGGTCGCACAGGTGATGGATTCCGTCCGCCAGATGAAGTGCGTCGATGGCAAGGAAGACGCTATCGAACTCGCGCTGCAGGAAGCATTGGCCAATGCCGTGGTGCACGGCGCCAAGGAAGATCCCAGCAAGATCGTCGAGTGCCTCGTGGCTTGCGACGAGCAGCGCGGTATTCTCATCATCGTGCGCGATCCCGGTCCAGGCTTCGACCCTCAGGCAATACCCAGTTGCACTGTCGGCGAGAACCTCTTCTCCAATCACGGCCGCGGAATCTTCCTCATCAATCAACTCATGGACGAGGTGAAGTTCCACAAGAACGGCACCGAGATCCACATGGTGAAGCGCTAGCTCGCTCGGCCGTCCGTCGAGCCCCACTCGATCAGTCTTCCGTTGTGTCCCCGGTGGTGAAAGGTTTTTGCCCTACTGCGGCCGCTGCATCATCCCACCCATGTTCCCCATATCGAACTTCGTATACCCGGCAGGAACCTCAAACAGACTCGCAGCCTGCGTTCCTTCCTGAATGTCGCGCAGTTCTCCGCTATTGTTCTTTCCTTCCCATTTCACCGGAAAGCGCAGCTTGGGGTCGATCCAGAACGTGCTCGTTTCGCCACTCGCGTTGGTGCCCTCGTACTTCACCGTGCTTCGTCCGTTCACCGTATCGTTGCCTACCTTGTGGCAGGACCCACCCTTATTCTTCGCCGTCTGCGCCCAGTCGGAGCAAGCATTCTCCACGTCGCCGGTGCGGAAAAAGTTATATGCGATCCGCTGGTTTGCCATCTGGGCGGGCATTTCCATATACATGTGCTGCTGGTCCATCAGCACCGTGGTCGTCTGCGTCGCCATATTCATGATCACCGCGCCGCCCGGACCCTTGCCCATCGTGCTCCCCGCGGTGGGTTCGATGCGCAATTTGTCTTTTCCCATATAAATCTTGGCCCGGTTCGGATTGTCGGTTTTGTGCGTGTCCACGATCTCGGCAGAAAATTCAGTTTGCGCAACCGCAAAACTTGCAGCCAGCAGGAAAGCAATAAGGTAGAAACTTCGGACCATCCGTCGAAGCATGACATTCTCCCTGAGCACGTTGGCTTATTGTGAGTGATAGCCGGGGAAGAGCGGGGAAAAGCATAACAGAAGTTGAATCAGGCGGGGATGGATTCCAGTGGTCAGTACCCGTTTCGCCCCTGCGGCTTTGCAAAATCCCGCGCAATCCATTTCGAGAGGAACGTACTCACGTGTTCGGCGAACCCCAATTTGCGATAGACCTGCAAAGCCGCCGTATTCTCCCGAACAACTTCCAAATGCAACGTGCTGATCCCGGCTGCCCTCGCCTCTTCTTCCACAAATCCCAGTGTCGCCCGGCCCCACCCGCGACTGCGATACTCCTCCAGCAGGTAGAACTCGTCGACGAACGCATCCCGCCCTAGCCACTCCAGGCTATAGCCGAAGCAGAGCACGATGTATTCCACTGCTCCGCCGCCGTCCAGAATCAGCCACGCCCGCCCAAGATTGGGATCGCGCAGTAGCGCGAGCAGCGCCACATGAGCCTTCGCCTCGTCAAAGCCGTGGCCATCGAAGGCGTAATACTCTCGCATGAATCGCAGAAGAGTCCCCACATCCGATTCGATCGCCTGTCGAAATTGTGGCTCCCTTTTCATGTCTGTGGTTTTCTCCGCGATCTTCGCGGATTTCTTAGCGAACTCTGCGGTGAAAAGCTTTTTCGGAAGTTGCAGTCACACAACATTCTCCAACGCCAGCGCCATCCCCATCCCACCGCTCACGCAGAGTGTAGCCACCCCGCGTTTCGTATTCCGCTTCAGCATCTCGTGCAGCAACGTGACGGTGATTCGGGTCCCCGTACACCCGATGGGATGCCCGAGCGCAATCGCGCCACCATTTACGTTAAGCCGGTCACGATTCATATTCAAGGTACGGTCGCAAGCCAGCACTTGGGCCGCGAAGGCTTCGTTCAACTCGATCAGCCCAAACTCATGCAGCCGCAAATTGTGCTTGTCTTCCAGTTTGCGCAGCGCCGGAACCGGCCCAATCCCCATCGTTCGCGGATCCACGCCCGCCGAGGTGACCGCTGTGATGCGGGCCAGCGGCTTCAGATTGTTCTGCTTCACGAAGTGCTCATTGGCCAGGACGACGGCGGCCGCCCCGTCGGTGATCCCCGAAGAATTTCCGGCGGTAATCGTCCCCGTTTTCGAAAAGACGGGAGCCAGTTTCCCCAGCTTCTCCATGCTTGCGTCGGCAAACGGATGTTCATCCCGCGCAAACGTTGTTGCACTCTTCTTGCCTTCAACCGTCACGGGCACAATCTCCGCGTCAAACCGACCAGCGGCAATGGCCCGCGCCGCCCGCGTCTGCGACAGCAGAGCAAATTCGTCCTGCTCTTCGCGCGTAATCTTGTATTGTTCGGCGAGCACTTCTGCGGTCTCACCCATCACCATCTTGGCCAGCGGACAGAAAAATCCATCGCGATACATGCCGTCGACCATTTCCTGATTACCCAGCCGATATCCCCAGCGCGCGCCGTCGAGATAATAAGGAACCCGCGACATCGACTCCGTCCCGCCCGCCAGAATGCAGTTCGCGTCGCTCAGCAGGATCGCCTGATATGCCAGCGCAATCGCCTTCAGCCCCGACGCGCACGCCTTGTTCACCGTGAACGCCGGAACCTCCTGCGGCACGCCGCTGCGCACAGAAATCTGCCGCGCCACATTCGGGCCGCCGCCGGCCTGTCGAGCGCAGCCGATTATGGTCTCATCAACCTGTCCTGGTTCGACCCTGGCCCGTTCCATCGCAGCCTTCGCCGCTACCACGCCCACGTCGGCTGCCGTCAGCGAAGCCATTGCCCCGCCAAATTTCCCAATTGGAGTTCGCACCCCGGATAGAAGATAGATCCCCTGCAAACGAGCACCTCCAAACGCTTGAGTCTAGCAGGACGAAGCCCGGGATGTGCTCCGCCACCCGGTTAGAGATTCCGTCATAGAAAGCAACTTCGAAATGCATCCTCGGCGGCTGGTCTACAATCTATCCCAGTAGCATTCCGCGAACCGTCACAGCCAACTCTTAACATCGCCAAAATCAAAATCAAATCGCGAGGAGGAGCATTATGTCCTACGTTGAAGTAGGGAAAGAGAATTCAACTTCCATCCATCTTTATTACGAAGACCACGGCTCCGGTCAACCCGTGGTTCTGATCCACGGATATCCACTGAGCAGCTCGTCGTGGGAAAAGCAGGTTCCCGCCCTGCTGCAAGCGGGCCACCGCGTCATCGCCTATGACCGGCGCGGATTCGGAAAGTCCAGCCAGCCGACCACGGGCTACAACTACGACACCTTCGCCGAAGATCTGCATAAGCTCATCACGCATCTGAAGCTGCGCGATTTTACCCTCGTCGGCTTCTCGATGGGTGGCGGCGAAGTGGCGCGCTACATCGGCAAATACGGATCGAAGGGCGTGAGCAAGGCCGTCATCATGTCAGGGGTTCCGCCTTACCTGCTAAAGACTGCCGAGAACCCAGAGGGCGTCGATGCCAGCGTGTTCGAAGGCATCGAGAAAGCCATCTCCGCCGATCGTTACGCCTTCTTCACAGCATTTTTCAAAGACTTCTACAACATGGATGTCTATCTGGGAAAGTGCGTCAGCGAGCAGGCCGTTCAGGCAAGCTGGAACGTGGCCTCCATTGCTTCGGCGACAGCCAGCCTGGCCTGCGTTCCCACCTGGCATGAAGACTTCCGCCAGGATGTCGCTAAGATCGACGTTCCAACGCTGGTCATTCAAGGCGACGCGGATCGCATCGTCCCCTTCGCTTCCTCGGGACAGCGCACTGCCAAACTGGTCAGCGGCGCCGAACTCGTCGTCATCAAAGACGGTCCGCACAACATAGCCTGGACCCACGCCGACGAAGTCAACAGCGCTCTGTTGAACTTCTTGGCCAAGCCAGCCGCCAAGGGCCAAGCCTCGGCGCCGAAGAAAAAAGCTGTAGCGTAAGGCCGCGCGGTGACCTATTCAGCGGTAGCGATTTTGTCATCCTGAGCGAAGCGAAGGACCTATGCAGTTTGTCTGCCGCTGCATAGATCCTTCGCGACAAAAGACGTCGCTCCGGATAACAAGTTTCTTTCGACTTGCGGTGTGCACAGGTCGGCAATTCTTGTTGAAAACGACTTGAACGCAGCTCTCTACACAAACGGATTCTCAATCCGCATGTTTTCGATCTTCTGCCCGTGTTGGAGGTCCTCGCTGTAGAGCTTCTCGCAGCGTCCTTCCAGCGCCGCTGCCACGATGAGTGAGTCATACCACGACAATCGATGTCTCTCGGAGATTCGGAGAGCTTCGAAATAAATTGTGGGAGAGGAATGCACCGCCAGCAGAGGGCGTAGAACCGTTATGAGATATTGCTCCGCCTCCGCCACGCTCATCGGCTGAGGAAACCGACGAAGAGCAACATTGAAAAATTCCTGCACTACCTGGTAGCTGATGATCCCTTCGCCGGTGTCCGCAGCGAGCCGAATCAGTTGGGCGGCCTTCTTGGCCTTGGCTGGCGCCTTGGCGTCGAAGGTGTAGACGAAGAGGTTCGTGTCGAGAAAGAATCTACCGCTCATTCATTTCGTCCCGGGTGTAGGGGCCGCTCGAACGCACGTGCCTGAGTCTGCGCATCAGGGCATCGACGGCAGCGCCTCCTCCTGCTTGCGCTGCATACTGTTCCAGCCATTCGCGGAATGCAGCATTCAACGTCTTGTGTTGCGTCCTCGCCACCAGTCGTGCCTGCTCAATCAGACTTTCCTCGGCGCTTAGGGTAATGTTTTTCATACTAGAATAGTGTACACTAGTATAGTGTATATTGAAAGACCAGTTCAGCGACTCGCTTCTCCGCACGGGACGTGATAGCAGCCCATGCGATGCAAGTCTGTGGCATACTGGCTTCGAGAAAGTCCCCTAAGCCATGACGAATAATCATTAGGTACTGGATTGCTCTGACAGTATCCTTGGTAATCGCCTATCTAGGGTGGTCGTCCCCCAGCTACAGAATGCCTCTTGATTATGATGCGATGATTTCAAGGAGTATTCCCTTCGCATTGGCTTGGGTACTGATACTGGGATTCTGCCTGTGGCGTTATCGGAGGCGCGGACTCTGGCTGCTGGTGGGAAGCCCGATGGCGCTGTATTGGCCGATCTGGCTCATGTTTAACCACTTCCCGCCCTGTTACTATTCGGGAAACTGCCAGTAGATCGAGGAGCAGGGGTCTGGCGCTCACCATCGTCATTGCAATTCCTTATAACCTCCGGCATAATAAGAGTTTGCCTCGATCTCACCGGACTCTTCCGGAACAAGGATAAAGACCTGTGTTAATGATTCGTCTGGCGCGCCGTGGTGCGCGCAAACAACCGCATTACCGCATTGTGGTGATTGAGAAGGCGCGCGCCCGCAACGGCCGCCCGGTGGAAGTGGTCGGGACTTACAATCCCCGCACCAATCCCGCCAGCGTCGAGCTGAAGCGTGAGCGCGTCGAGTACTGGGTGTCGAAGGGTGCTCAAATGTCGGAGCGCGTGAACAAGCTGTTCACCAAGACTCCCGCCCCAGCCACAGCCGGCTCCGCCGCTTAAGATTCACGATTGGGGAAGGGCACGACTTTGAGTCGTGCCGCAAAGGCCGCCAATCAATCGCGGCTTTGGCCGCTGGGGGCCATTTGATCCCAGTTCCTCAATGGCTTTCATTTCACCGTGAGAATGCTGACTTATGACTGAGCCCTCTGGAGATGTGCGCGCTCTCGTTGAGCTGATTGCGAAATCGCTGGTCGATGCCCCCGACGAAGTCTTCGTCGAAAAGTTCGACGACGACGTCATTGAACTGGAAGTCGCCGAGAGCGACGTAGGCAAGGTCATCGGGCGCCAGGGCCGTACCGCTCGCGCCTTTCGCGCGCTGCTGAGCGCCGCAGGACATCGGGCGCACCGCCGCTACACGCTCGAAATCATCGAGTAGCGTGGGCTAGTGAGTTCTGAAACCAGCGGCGAGTTTGTAACGCTGGCCCGCGTCGTAAAGACGCAAGGCCGGCACGGCGAGGTCGCCGCCGAGATTCACAGCGACGTCCCGGGACGCTTCGCGGAAGGCATGAAGCTGTTCGCGCAGGCGAAGGACGACTTGAACGAATCTGCGCGGCGCGAACTGGAAGTCGAAAACCTGTGGCCGCATAAAGGGTTGCTGGTTCTAAAGTTTCGCGGCGTCGATTCCATGAATGACGCCGAATTGCTGATCGGATCGGAATTGCAGGTCCCGCGCGAAGAGCGGGCCGGCCTCGATCCAGGTTGGAATTACGTCAGCGATTTGATTGGGTGTAAGGTTCTCGATCGCGGCCGAGAAATCGGTTGCATCGAAGATGTTCAGTTTGGAGCCGGTGAAGCGCCATTGCTGGTTGTTGCCGATGGCGCGGGCGGTGCTCAAGGGAAAAAGTTCGATGTGCCGTTCGCCGAAGCGTACCTGGAAGGTGTTGATATCGCGCGGCGGCAAGTGCGCATGATCCTTCCTGAGGGCCTGCTGGAAATCAATGCCCCAGTGACGCAGGAAGAAAAGCAGGCACAGCAGTCAGAGGGAACGCAGTCAAAGAGAAAAAAGAGGCGTTAAGGTTTCCTCCGTGTACTCTGCGTCCTCTGTGGTGAAAAGTTTTTAGGTTTTAGGTCCAGATGAAAGCCGATATCCTGACGATTTTTCCCGGCTTCTTTCAAGGACCGCTGGATCACGGAATTACCCGCCGGGCCTGCGAGATGGGCCTGGCGAAAATCGAAGTCCACGACTTGCGGCAGTTCACGCACGACCGACACCGCACGGTGGATGACCGCCCTTTCGGCGGCGGCGAAGGCATGGTGCTGAAGCCGGAACCGATCTTTGATTGCTTAGAACCGCTCCAGCTTGCTTCGCGTGACGATCGGTTAGCTGGCGCCGCCAAAGAAAGCGTAATCTTGCTTTCGGCACAAGGTGAACGTTTCACGCAGCGAGTGGCCGCAGAACTGGCGACGCTCGAGCGCATCGTTCTGGTCTGCGGACGGTACGAGGGCGTGGATGAGCGCGTGGCCGACTTTATCGCCGACCGCGAGGTTTCGATCGGCGACTATGTTCTCAGCGGCGGCGAGTTGGGAGCAGCCGTGATCATTGAAGCGGTCACGCGGCTGTTGCCCGGCGCGGTGGGCAACGAAGCTTCCACGCGGCAGGAATCGTTCACCGCGCATGAGAAAGCGGGCGAGGTTACGGAAAGCGGCGCAGCGGATTCGACCTGTGGCTCGGGCGGATTGCTGGACTATCCGCACTACACGCGCCCCGCGGATTTTCGGGGGATGCCTGTGCCGGAAGTTCTGCTGAACGGGAATCACGAAGAGATCCGCCGCTGGCGCCGGCAGCGGGCTCTGGAAAAGACGCTGCGCAACCGGCCAGACCTGCTGGAAGGCGTGGTGCTGACCGACGAGGACGCAAAGATTCTGGGCCGCATTAGAGCGGACCGTGGGTAAGCGGGATTAGGTCTCAGGTCTTCCGTATTGGGAGAGGCCTAAGGCCTGGACACCCAAGACCCACGACCGAATTTTAAAGATTCGAGACACACGAAGGATAACGACAATGTCAAACCTAATCATCGAAAAGCTGCTGGCTAAATCGCAACGCACCGACATCCCCGGCTTCCGTCCCGGCGACACCGTCCGGGTTCATGTGAAGATCAAGGAAGGCGACAAGGAACGCGTGCAGGCCTTCGAAGGCGTGGTCATCAAGCGAGACAACGGACCGCAAGCCAGCTTCACCGTGCGCAAGATCAGCTTTGGCCAGGGCGTGGAACGCATCTTCCCCGTTCACTCCAAGGTGATCGACAAGGTCGAACTGCTGCGCTCATCGAAGGTGCGCCGCGCCCGCCTGTTCTATCTCCGCGGATTACGGGGCAAGGCTGCCCGCCTGCGCGACGTCGAGAGAGTTGAAAAAGTCGCCAAGGCATAGACCGGCATAGGTGGTGCCGCCAGCCACGAACCCTTCGCGGCTGGCGCACTGGCCGATCTCAGGAAATGGATGTTCGGGAGGCCGCAAGGCTTCCTCCGACGATCCTGCCGGACCTCAGGCCCCTAGTCCCGCCGATTCCGGCATCGTGGAAAATCCGCCGGAGTGATTCTTCCTGCCCTGTTCCGCCTCGTAGTCCTTTCGTGTTCCGACAAAGAATTCAATCTTGCCGCCAGTCGCAATCCCATCGCCGGTTGTATATACCGAATGGGAATAGCCCCAAACTGCACCCTCGCCGGAATTCCTGAAGGTTGGCCGCGCGCTCGTGAGCAGCGTCGACGTTACGATCTTGCCATCCCTGGGCACCGTCACAACAAAGCTATCACCGTCTTTCGGCAGCGGCGGCGCTTCTTTGACGCCCATCTCCAGCAGAACATCGCCCGTGAATCCAGACGGGATTTCAACCACGACAGCCGGCGGCGGAGTTGTTTTCGAACAGGCCACACAGAGACAAAGAAAGACTGCGCAAACGGCGAAGATCGGACGAGCAAAGATCGGACGAGCAAAGACGGGACGAGCAAAGACGGGGCGGATTTTCTCTTTCATTGGCTTACCTCTTGCGATGGGGACAGAAACTTGTCTAGGGGAGGTCTGCGCCGCGCGGGCAGTCGCGCGACAATTTCGGTGCCGATAGCGCTTGAATTGATTTCCAACGTGCCCCCAATTTCGCGAATGCGCTCCGTCATGCCGCCCAACCCCACTCCGCCACCGGAGCCGTTTTCGTGAAAGCTCTGGATCACGGCTGGCGGCATGCCGCGCCCATAATCGCGCACCCGCAGAATCACTTCCTTACCGTCGGCACGCAGGCTGACATCGGCCTGGGTCGCGCCGGAATGCCGATGCACATTGGTCAGGCTTTCCTGCAGCACGCGGAATAATACCAGTTCGCTGGCTTCCGGCAGCCGGGCAATACCGTCGACGATATCCAGGTTGACGGCAATGCCACTGCGCTTTCCGAATCCTTCGACGAACCAGCGCGAGGCTGAACTCAGCCCGGCTTCATCCAGAAGCGGCGGATGCAGTAGGTGAGAAATGGTGCGCGTCTCGGTCAGGGAGTCGTCGAGCATCTTTTCGCAATCTTTGAGGATGGCATCTCCCGGCAGTTTTTCCTGCAGCATCGAGATCGCCATCTTCAGCGCAGCCAGGTGCTGCCCTACGGAATCGTGCAGTTCGCGCGCGAACTTGCGCCGCTCTGCGTCCTGTAGCGACAGCAAACGGGCGCTGAGCGCTCTCTGCGCCGATTCGGCCCGCGAGCGTGCCGTAACCTGATCGGTGAGCAACTGGTGATGGATGAGGAACAGGACAAACGCCAAAAAGAGGCTGGTGATCAGGATCGCCTCGATGACGGTGGACGAGGTGCTCACTCGCGCCTGGCGCTCCGCCAGAAGTTGTTCCTCCTCGTCGTACATACCTTGACTGACCATGTCCGTGGCGTCGGCGCTGGCGACGATTTGCTTGCTGATCGCGTCCTGGGCCGGCGACGTCGACTCTCCGGCGCGCTTGAGCGCGATGGCCTGATCCATCAGGGCAATCCGCTGCTCGGTCAGTTCGGCAAGTTTTCTGCTGTTGGCCTGCTCCTGCGGGTTGTCGGCCGTGAGGTGTTGGATGGACGCCAGATTATTCCGGACCTGGCTGACTTGCTCGGCCTGCCGCTGCAGAAGGGAAGGGTCGCCGGATTCCACGTATTCCGAGCGCAGCCTGCTGGCACGGGCGATCGTCATGGCATATTGCGCCAGTGCACTCTGCACGTCGCGCGTGTGACGGACCCAGCCCTCTCCAATGGCCAGACGGCTGAATGCCAGGTATGCAGAGCAACTGCTGAGGAGAAGGAATACTAGGGCCGCGGCGAGAGCCGCCTTCACCTTTCCGATGGAGGACATTCTTGGGGACCCAACAGAACTGTTTGAATTGTAAATGAAGGAGTGAAGAAAATGTTCCAAGAGAGGCGACCGGCGGGCTATCCCGCGACGGGGAGCGGCTCGCGTACGACTTCGACTTCCGCGAACTCCTCGACTCGTTTCGAGCGCAGCCTGCTCAATACATAGCTGAGCAGCGGTCGATCGCCGCGGCGGATTTCCTGGAACTCGACACCCATCCCAAGATTGTCGACCAGATATTTCACCTGCGCCTTCACCGCGACACTGATGTCAAACATGTTCAACATGAGGCGGAAGTCGGTTCCCGGGCGCAAGATGTCGGTGGCTGAGATGCGCGCCCCATATTCCGAAATCTGCTGCACCTCGCCAGTCACGCGCTGCACGCCATCGATCACTTCGGCCTCGCCCTCGACGTAGAACCGTGGACGCCGGCGCCGGTTAACGTCCGGACGGTCAAAACCCCGCTGCGAGCCGCGCTGCTTGCCATCGAGAATCACCGGCTGATATTGCTCTTCCATCTGCCGGAGTTCGTCCTCCCACGGTGTCTTGCCTTCGACACATTGCACCGAGAACTGACCACGCAGCGGCGACGAAGGATCTCCGGACCAGACCACCTGACAGATGGCCTTATTGCGCCCGCGCTCCACCATCACCAGGTCGCCGATGTTCACCTCGCGCGCGCTCAACAGGCGAGCGCCATGCGGGTGGATGTCGTAGGTGCACGCCATCTCGGCGGGGCCGCGACCTTCCTGGCCGACGAGGCTCCAGCGCACCGGGAGCGCCAGATGCACGACCTTACCTGTCAGCAGGCCGGTTTCGGTTAACGGGTTGGGTTCGGTTTCCACGATGCTTTGCGCTCAATTCAACTAAGGCGAAGTTACCAGTACATGTCCGAATGGGCAATGTACGTTCGTAATCCAGGCACTGGTTACTGACTGGCGTTACCCAGGTGGCGGGGGCCTCGCACGCTTGTGCTATCTGAGGTTCGTTCAGACGTTCAAAGAAAAAAACTTGAACCACAGAGGATACAGAGGATCACAGAGGAGCTATGCAGGATCGGGCTCCTTCGTGGAACTTCGTGTTCTTCGTTGTAGGGAGTTCGGAATCGAGGCTTGCATGATTCGAGTCGCTCGACGAAGATGGTGAGAGCTCCCTGTCTTCTGTGATGAAGTCATCGTCTGCACGAACGCTCTCGCCCTCCGCGGCCAAGCTGCGGCTGCTGAAAAAACTGCGCTGCACATTGCGGTATGAGAAGAAGGCCTGGGCGTCCGGCGCGCGACTGGTGGCTGGTGTGGACGAAGTTGGACGCGGATCACTGTTCGGTTGCGTCGTGGCTGCGGCCGTGATTCTCGATCCGGCGTATCGCGTGCGCGGGTTGCGCGATTCCAAGCTACTGCCGGCAGAGAGGCGCGAGGTGTTGGCCGAACGCATACGCGAACATGCCCTCGCGTGGGCCGTCGCTGCGGTCGACGCGTCGCGGATCGATCAGATCAACATCTATCACGCCTCGCGCGCGGCAATGCGAGAAGCCGTGATGTTACTGGCTCCTGCGCCGGATCATCTGCTGGTGGATGCGTTGCGCCTGGACTGCGAGCAGCCACAGTATCCGATCATTCATGGAGACGCGCTCTCAGCGTCGATCGCGGCGGCGTCAATCCTGGCGAAGGTGGAACGCGACCGCTTGATGTGCGAATGGGACGCTGTGTTTCCGGCGTACGGTCTGGCGTCGCACAAGGGATACAGCACGCCGAAACATCTAGCCGCGCTCCGCGAGTTGGGTCCCACGGCACTGCACCGGCAGTCATTCGCGCCGGTATGGCAGAATCCTGTGCCGCAAGAGGCATTCGCTTTTATGGGAGAGGATGACGAAGTCATCGCCTTGGAGGGAAGTGCTGCTGGCTGAAGGAGTTACGGGCACCGCGCGGAAGATTTCCACAGTGTTCCCATAGGAACACTTTTCCTACGATTCTGTATGTACAATTATATAAGTCTGGTGAGGTAAATGAAACAGCGGCAAAGAGTTACGAAGGGCGGAAAATCACGAAAGAGTCGACCCTCAGCGACGCGCAAGAAAGCTCGACGCAAGAGTCTAAGCCTGTCGGCTTCGGCCGAGTCGAAACGTTCCGGGGTTTTGATGTCAGAGGTCCTGGAATACTACAAGCCAATCAAAAAGCCGGTCACACTGCGGCTCGACGCCGATGTGCTGGCCTGGTTCCGCAGGGAAGGACGCCGCTACCAGACACGAATCAACAGCGCGTTGCGGCGCGTGATGGAACGGGAGATGAAAGGATAGTTGTCGCCGCGAATCGCTTGGTCGCGGAAGTGTTCGCAGGCAATCACGATCCCAGCCCTTTACTCGTCTGAAAATGTCATCCTGAGCGAAGCGCCTGTCAATTCGGCGTCGGTGTAACGCTGCAAACAAGTTGCATGGGTCCTTCGCTCCGCTCAGGATGACAATCGTGAGATGACGAACGGCGACCGATGGTTCGACCGTTGGCAGTCACGAGCCCGCTTTTTCCTTCCTTGCCGGAAATCACACTCGGTCGTTGCGGAGACCTAAGGCTTTTTGCGGAGGACGATGGTGAATTGGGTTGTGCAGGTTTTCGAGGGATCGTCAAAGGCATAGCCCGTGCGGTCGCCTTCGGAGGCTTCGAAGTAGAGGCCGCGCTTGGTGCGGTCGGGCATCCCGATAAAACGGGCTTTGCCGTCGATGTTGGTACCGATCTGGAGATCGAGCTTGCGAAGGTACATGAAGCCGTATTCGATGTGGACTTTGATCTGGGCGGCGTAGACGGGATGGCCAGCCTCGTCGTTGATGGTGAAGTCGGCGGAGCACTGGCCGATGGCGCCATCGATAACGGGCACGGACTTGGAGTCAGGCGGAGGGGGCTGAGTTTGCGCGAGGGACGCAAGGGAAACGATGAGCAGCGTCAGGAGGGATGGGAGGACGTTCTTCATAGCTCTATACGATACGACGAATTCAAATGGATGGGGTAGGAAGAACGGTCGATGTCGGGACGCGACAAACCTGAAAGTCAACATCAACGTCAAGAGCCGCGGGCGAGGGCGCCTGCGCCACACAGATCAGAGGAGCGCGTCACATAGATCACTCCGCGCCAGATGGATCAAGGCAAGGGCTGCGCACAGGAGTGTTCCCGCGTTCCGCTGCCGCTGTGGCTAAGGGGCCGGAAGCGGCTCATCTGGTTGGCTTTAGGGGTTCGTGTTACCAACGTTCGTTGCCGCTGTACGAAAGTGACGCATATAATTTTTGGAACGCCACCCTTCTAGTGAGGACAACGGTATTCTCCGCATGCCTGAGGCCGGCACCCAATTGACGCGCCAGAACCAGGAACTGACGATCTTTCACGACGTGGCGAAGGCGCTGACGTCGTCGCTGGATCTCGATTCCATTCTGCAGACCATCATGGAAAAAATGGCGGAATATTTCCGTCCGGACACGTGGTCGCTGCTGATGGTGGACGAGGGCCATGACGAGCTCTACTTCGCGATTGCGGTGGGCGACAAGGCTGAGGCCCTGAAGAATGTCCGGCTGAAAATGGGCGAGGGCATTGCCGGGTGGGTCGCGAAACACGGCGAGGCACGCGTGGTGCCTGACGTCGCCGCGGACCCGGTCTTTGCCAGCCGGGTGGACCAGACGACGCAGTGGGAGACGCGGTCGGTGATTTGCGTGCCGCTGCGATCGAAGCTTCGCGTGCTGGGTGTGATCCAGTTGGTGAATGTCGACATGAATCGCTTCAAGGATGCGGAGCTGTTCTTTCTGCAGTCGCTGTGCGATTACGCGGCCATTGCGATCGAGAACGCGCGCTGGGTGGAAAAGATTCAGGAGTTGACGATCACCGATGACTGCACCGGTCTTTACAATGCGCGGCACCTTTATAAGACGCTGGAGACCGAAGTCTACCGGTCATCGCGATTCGGATACGAGTTCAGCGTGTTGTTTATTGATCTCGATCACTTCAAGTCGGTGAATGATACCCACGGACATTTGATCGGAAGCAAGCTGCTGGCGGAGATCGGGTATCTGGTGAAGGCGCAACTCCGGCTGATTGATTTCGCGTTCCGTTATGGCGGCGATGAATTCGTGGTGCTGTTGCCGCAGACGAGCAAAGACCAAGCGCTGGTGGTGGCCAGGCGGTTGCGGGACGGGCTGCGTGCTAGCTGTTTCTGTCGCGAAGAAGGGTTGAATTTGAATGTGCGGGCGTCGATTGGGTTGGCGACCTTTCCCCATGATGCGCGCACGGCGCACGATGTGATCCGGCAAGCGGATGGAATGATGTACGTGGTGAAGAATTCGTCGCGGGATAATATCGGGATTGCGCAGCGCGGGATGCTGAAGGAATAGGGCTTCGGGCTTCCACTTTCCGGCTTCCGGGGCTTGGGGTCGGACTTCAGACCGCGGACTTCAGACCTCAGACTTCGCGGAGGACTTCATGAAGCTGATTGCCCGGAAGTCTCAGAAGTTCATGTTTTCTGCGGGACCATGTTCGCCCACGCTCCGATCTCAAGCTCTGAGGTTTTCTCTCACTAGCCGGCTTACATCATTTCCGTTCCCCACAGATCGTGCAGGTGCACAATTCCGATCAGTCTGCTCCCAGGTTCGACCACAGCCAGCGAGGTAATCTTCTTCTCTTCCATCAAAGCCAGCGCCGTCGCCGCAAATTCCCCGGCGCTGATGGTCTTCGGATCCCGCGTCATCGCCTCGCCCGCCGTCAGATCCATCACATCTTTTCCACGCTTCTCCAACAGCCTCCGCAAATCGCCGTCGCTGACGATACCCAGCAACTTCTCGCCCTCAACCACCGCAGTCACACCCAGCTTCTTACGCGACATCTCGTAGATCACGTCGGGCATCTTTGTCGCTGGCGAAACTCGTGGCAACGCGTCGCCCGTATGCATCAGCGACTCCACTCGCGCCAACCGCTTACCGAGCTTTCCCCCAGGATGCAAGTTGGCAAAGTCCTCTTCCCTGAATCCGCGACGCTCACTCAGCGTCACCGCCAGCGCATCCCCCAACGCAAGCATGGTAGTCGTCGAAGCCGTTGGCGCCAGGCCCAGTGCGCAGGCCTCCCGCGCAATCGAACAGTCCAGCGCCACGTCCGCCGCCGCCGCCAGAGTTGAGCAGGTAGGCTTCCCCTTGGCTCCCTGCGCTCTGTCATCTCGAGCGACGTCGAGGGACTTGCTGCTGACCTCAGCGCAAATCTCGTCCCCGGTCATCGCAATCAACGGCACCCGCAGCCGTTTGATTGTTGCCAGCAGCGCCAGAATCTCCTCCGTCTCTCCGGAAGCCGAAAGCGCCAGCACCACGTCCCCGCGCACCACCATCCCTAGGTCCCCGTGCAGAGCCTCAACAGGATGAAGATACAGCGCTGGAGTCCCCGTGGAACTCAATGTCGCCGCAATCTTCCGCGCAATCAGGCCGCTCTTGCCCATCCCGGTGACCACAACGCGCCCCGCGCAGCAAAACATCAACTCGACCGCCCGCTGAAACGCCTCCGCCATCGGGCCGCCGATGCGTTCGGCCAGCGCGCGCAAAGCCTCCGCCTCAATGCGCACTACGTTCTCGCCAGTATTTTTCATCTGAGAAATGTTTCCAGAAAGAAGGATGTTAGCACGCACGCAGCGCGTCGAAGAGCAAGCATGGTGGGAGAGAGCCCCTGCAGGCCGCGTTTAGCCCTCCCACCGATCGGGCTTTAGCTGCTGGACTGATCCCGTCAGAAGTGATCTTCCCCCGGCGGCGGCGGCGGCTTCTGCCCGAGAACGGCCAGCCCGCGCGACTGGATCAATTTGTCCCACGGCCCCGCCTGCCAGTTGTCGCGCGTCTTCTGCGTGAACTGCCACGGGGGCAGTGTCAGCATCAGATTGCGCGCCGTCGAATGCACATACGGTTCATACATCGACCGTAGTTTGGTCAGTTTGTCCCGCGCATATTCATCGTTCCGTAATCGCAGTCCGGCCGTACCCAGCGTTTCCCGCAATGCGATCAGCTCGGCTTCGGTCAACCGACCGGGAGCGCTCGAATCGTATTGCGCATTCACCACCTGCGCCAGGTCCACCGCCGCATGTCGCGCCATGGCAAACGTAAGTTTCGCCTGGCCTGTATGGACTCCCTCAATGCCCGTAAGAATAAGCGAGGTTACATCAAGCATCGTCGTAAGCGCGGCCAGCCACGATTGGTTGCTGTGCTGCGAGCGAAAAAACGACAGCACCGGATACGAAATCTGGCTCTCCAGCAGCTCACCCGCCCAGCGCTCCCACTCGCGCAGTACTTCGTCCAGAACTTTTTGGTCCACGCCCGGATCTCCCGATCTGCCCGCCAGGCGCAACAGCAACTCGACCGCGGAGGGTGGCGATCCCGCCCGCGCATCGAGCATGGAAATCTGAATTTCTCTCCGCGAGAACGACGAGTACACCACCGGGATATATCCGATCACCACGCCGAGGAAAGCGAAGCCCATTCCAGCTTCGAAGACCGACAGCGCCCGCGCCGGGCCCGACGTAGGCACAATGTCGCCGTACCCGAGCGTAAAAAACGTCTCCCCACTGTGATACAAAATCTTGCCGAAGTTGAGACGCTCGCCATTCAGCTGCTCGTGTCCGCCAATCCCCTGCTGAATGAGCGCGAATCCAAAAATCAACCCCGCCGCCCAGAATCCCAGCAGCAGAATCAACGATAGCGGCCCGAAATATCCGAGAAAATTCTGCTGGCGTGACGTCGTCTTGATGCGCCGCGCAAAGTTTCTCCACGGAATCCAGGTTTGCCGGTAAAACCACGCCGTGAGCTTGAAGTGCCGCGTCACCCGCCGCGGCAAAACCACGGTCTCAAACGCATCGAGCAGCACCACGCCAATGACGCCGGCGCCCAGCATCGCCACAACAATGCTGCCATGCAGATTCGTCGCCAACGATGAGGCCCATCCCGCTGTCATAAGGTTGGAATGTAGATGCGGTGGGAAGAGTAACAGATTCGGCTTCCGGCTCTCGGCGTCCGAGTAGCACTCTTCGATTTCTTGGCTTTCCCCTGCCGCGTAGCCGGAGAATTTTCCGGAAGCCAGCCTCCGGAAGCCCAAAGCCCCTACTGCGGATTCGTCGGCTGCGGTTGAGCCGGCGTCTGCCCCGCCGGTGGCTTCGCCGTAGACGGAGTCGCAGGCTTCTGTGCCGGCTTCTGTGCCGGCTTCTGTGCCGGCTTCTTCTTCACCGCGGGCTTTTTCGCCGGCTCATTATCGTCCACAACGATCTTCTTGGGCTTCGCCGGTGCCGCCGCGGGAACCGCCGCCTGCGCCGTCTTCAAATCCGCGCGCAGCCGCACAATCTCCGCTTCCTTCGACGTCGACAACATCTCGATCCTCTGCGCCAGTTGTTTTCGCGTCGTCTCGAATGCGTTCAGATCGTTCGAGAGCGACTGCAGATCATCCTTCGACCCGAACGCCCCGGTTCCCTCGGCCACGTTTCCCAGTACGTCATACAGCGCATCGAGATTACGGTACAGCTTGAACGTCGCTGGCAGGTCCTCCGGCGCGGCGCGTAACTGGCCAATCATCTCCGGTAGCGCTTCCTGCAGGTTGCGCTGAATCGAATCCACATTTCCCGACGCCTGCCTCTTATAGGAACCGTCCGTCTTCCAGCGATCGATGCGCAGTTTGCCCAAATCTGCTTGCGTACTCTTGGAACTCGCCTCCAGTTGTGCCAGCATTCCGTTCAGTTCCGTTACCGAGGCATACGAAACCGGATGCGTGCCCTGCATGTTCCCGGAAGCCGCAATCGGCGCGGGCCCCGATTGCCCTAACGAGGCGGCCACGAACAACAGGAATGAAGCGGGAAAGTTGAGCGAGTTGAGGGAGATGTAGTTCATTTTTTGGGTTGTCGTATTCGAGCCCAACAGGATACTACATTGACGGTCCCACGGTGGATCAGGTAGACCCTCGACCGCGTCGTCGTCGGTTGTCCCGTCATTTTTGCGATTCGACTCTTCATCCGCTCCAGATGATAATGAAGACATGCTCCGGAGAGTTCCAGGGAATCGCAATCAAGCGCTGCTGTTCATTCCTATTGCGCTCCTTATTGCGATCGCGCTTCTTTCGGCGCTGCCCGCGATCTCTCGCGCCCAGGATCTCGCCCGCCGCCTCATCCTCAAAGATGGCTCCTATCAACTGGTCACGAAATATGAGGTAAAAGGTGATCGCGTGCGCTACATGAGTGCCGAGCGCGATGAGTGGGAGGAACTCCCCAGTTCGCTCGTTGACTGGCCGGCAACAGAAAAATACGAAAAGGAACGTGCCGCCGGAGCCGCCGTCCCCGAGGCTGCGGCCCTCGACAAGGAACTCGAGAATGAACACGAGCGAGCAGAAGCCCTGATGCCGCAGGTCGCACCCGGTTTGCGCTTGCCCGAGGAGTCGGGTGTCTTCCTGTTGGACAGCTTTCAGGGCGAGCCGCAGATAGTGGAAATTCAGCAGACGGCCGGCGACGTCAACCGCAACGCCAAGGCCAACATTTTCCGCGGCGCAATCAATCCGGTCGCCGGCCTCAAGCAGACCGTCGAACTCGATGGCGCCCACGCGGCCGTACAGGCCCATGTCGACGTTCCCTCGCTCTACATCAATATCGACGACGCTCCGGATCAGCCCGCCGCACAGAGCGATTCCACCCGCACCCCGCAGGGTCCACAGAAGCCGCAGCAAGCGCAACAGCCGCAGCAGCCGAGCGTGCCGTTCAACCGCTTTCGCGTCGTCCACACAGAAGTCAAAGGCGGCAAGCGCATCGTAGGGGAGGTCAAGCGCCAGGTCACAGGCAAAATCACTGAGGATCAGCACCTCGTCAAAACAACCATCACCGGAATCAGCGGCGGCTGGCTCAAAGTCACCGCCACCGAAAGTCTCGCACCCGGAGAATATGTCCTGGTGGAAATGATGGCCGCGGAAGGCGCTGACGCCAAAGGCGGCATGAACCTCTATGTATGGGACTTCGGCGTCAACCCCAAGGCCCCTGCCAACGCCAATCCGTGGAAACCCGACCCCCCGAAACCAAAGACGCATTGATTCGGAAAAATGGCCCTTGTTTTCTTCAAGGGGCCGGAAATGGGGCAGTTGAAAGATCTTCCGTGGCGTAGATTCCAACTATGCAATGATGCAACGATCAAATCTCTTCAATCGAGAGAAGCCTATGTATCACTATGATCCTAAAACCGCGCTGGAAGAGTTGAATGAGGATGCTACATTGCCGAACCCGGTGCATGTGCGGGACATGATTCTGCGCAAGCATCCGTCGACGGATAAGGCGTTGGAGTTGAACCGGCTGTTTTTGGAGTATCAGAAGTTCTTCGGGGAGTCGCAGAAGCTTGGGAAAGAGATTTTGAAGCAGCTGGCGGGTTAGTGAGCGCTCTCAGACAGGAACGCGAGTCAAAGGTACGATGAATTGGATGCCTGGCACTTGCTTGTTCTGGAGCCGATCGTCATTGGTAATGAAGAGGTCTACTCCGACGCTCGCGGCACAGGACAGCTGTACGGCGTCTGGCGCTTGCACTGACCGGCTCATCTTGATCGAGGCGTAGTGCCTCGCCGCCTCGATATCGAACGGAATCAGCGTTGCTGCCGATGAAATAGCCCTCTCATATATTCGACAACGCTCCATATCTCCCGCCTGCCTCGGTTTAACCAATACTTCGCCAAGGGTGATCGTAGAGGTTAGGAGTTGGTCGCCCCGCCTCAGCATTTTTGTTCGTAACTCCTTGGTCATCACCGAAAACTCTTCTTTCTGCTCCAGAAGATAAATAAAGAGGTTCGTGTCCCAAAAGACGCGGCTCATTCCCATCCCTCACGAAGTCGCCGCACGTAGTCGTCGGCCTTCTCGTCGGCCCAAAGGTCTTTGCCATCGCCATATAAGGCGAGCAGAGGATCGTTCTCGATCCGATCTTCAATGCTGTCCTGATTCCAGTCTCGATACCAGTCCAGAAGGGGCGCGTGTTCAGACGGAATATCTTCCGTCGCAGGGACTGTCTTGGCATCTTCGCGAGCGAGATCGTAGTTGTCTCCGCTACGAAACAAGCGGCGCCGACCGGGCGCGCTCTCGTAGAGCATTCGGTAACGACCAGGATTCGGCGGACGGTTCGCGACGCAATGCTGGACTATGTGGACATAGACTCCTGGACGGAGGGGTTGTTGCCCCGCCTCTTTGGACGCGCGCTGGATGATTTCTTCTATCGAGAAATCTGCACGGTCGGGATGTTGTCGATGGAGGAGGGCTGTCGCTATCCAGACCTCGTCGGCGACTTTGATTTGTATTCCCGATGTGATCGTCATGCTTGTCTCCTCATGATTCAACTTCACAGCGCTCGAATGACCAGCTTTTCTTGTATGCCGGAATGGCTCTTTGCCGCACAAGCTTCATGGGCCCGCTGAAACCCATTGCACAAGGACAGGGTAGTAACGATTGCAACCTCCTGCCTCCGAGGCAGATTCAGCCCAATCTTGATGCAGTCATCGCAAAACGCACCAGGCTTACCGCCACGCAAGAAAGCCACAACCTTTTTCCGGTATCGTCATGGCCTTCACCTCCGAAGTAACGATATCAAAACAAGGAACTGATCGTCAAGAACTAGTTGTATAGGTAATTACTAATACGTTATGGTATATCTGTTGGTGCGAGGGCGACACACGCAGGAGCCTTGGCCCCTCCCGTCTGAACGACACTATTGATTACGATGAGTGCGGTCCTGGGGGGCAAACGATCGGAATCTAGCCCGCTGGTACAATAACCAATTCCACTTTTACGGGAATCGTTCACCTATGCATCGATGGTCTGAAAGCTTCATTCCTACGTTGCGCGAGGCGCCGGCGGATGCCGAGGTGGCTTCGCATAAATTTCTGGTGCGGGCGGGGTATATCCGGCAGCTCGCGGCGGGAATTTACTCCTATCTTTTTCTCGGGAACCGGTCCTTTCACAAGATCATGCGAATTGTGCGCGAGGAGATGGACAAGATCGGGCAGGAGTTTTACTTGCCGGCGCTGCATCCCCGGGAGCTTTGGGAAGCGAGCGGGCGCTGGGCGTTGATGGGCGAGAACCTTTTTCGGCTGAAAGACCGCAAGGGCGCAGAGATGGCTCTGGGCATGACGGAAGAAGAAGTCATGACTTCCATCGCGCTGAAAGACCTGCGGAGTTACAAGCAGCTGCCGCAGATCTGGTATCAGATTGCGCCGAAGTTTCGGGACGAGCCGCGGCCGCGATCTGGGCTGCTGCGGGTACGGCAGTTCATGATGAAGGACTCGTATTCGTTCGACATCGATGCGGGGGGGCTGGATATTTCGTACAAGAAGCATTACGAAGCTTACTGCCGGATTTTTGATCGGTGCGGGCTGAAATACATGGTGGTCGAAGCCGATTCGGGGGCGATGGGCGGGAAGGAGTCGCACGAATTCATGGTACGCACTTCGGCAGGAGAAGATCAGATTGTGAGCTGCGACGGGTGCAATTACGCGGCGAACATGGAGAAGGCGATTTCGAAGCTGGAAGCGTGGGGAGATCTCGCGCCGGAAGCCGATGGGAAGCCGCTGGAGGTGCACACTCCGGGGCAGAAGACGATTGAAGATGTCGCGCGATTTTTAGGAGTGTCGCCGAAAAACAAGATCAAGACTCTGGCCTACATGGCGGAAGAGAAGGACGAGAAGACAGGCAAGACGAAGCTGCGCGGAATTGTCGTGCTGATGCGCGGGGATCATCAGCTGAACGAGGCCAAGTTGAATGGCGCGGTGGGCGGGGCTATGCGTCCGATGGATGAGAGTGAGATCAAGGCGCTATTCAAGTCTCCGGCGGGATATTTGGGCCCGGTGGGCATCGAGTGGGCACGCGATCGAAAGAAGGATGCGGACAAGGCGGTGCTCTTTGTCGACAAGGCGCTCGAAGGCCGTGTGAATCTGATTGGTGGCGCGAACAAAGAAGACTATCACCTGAAGAACATCACGCCGGGGAAGGATTTTCAGCCGACGGCGTACGTGGATCTGCGCGCCGTGACGGCGGGCGAGGGATGTCCAACGTGCGGGAATGGGTTGCGCATCGACACGGCGGTCGAAGTGGGCCACATCTTCAAGCTGGGATACCGGTATTCGGAATCGATGGGGGCGCGAGTGCTCGACAAGAACGGCAAGGGAGTGATGCCGATCATGGGGTGCTACGGGATTGGGATCGAGCGCATTCTGACGGCCGCGGTGGAGCAGAGCAACGATGTGAATGGCTTCTGGCTGCCGCCCTCGATTGCGCCGTTCGAGATTGTGGTGTCGCCGGTCAACGTGAAGGATGAAGCGGTGCGGGCGGCGGCGGCGGACATTGCGAAGCAACTGGAGGCGGCAGGCTTCGATGTGATTCTGGATGATCGGAACGAACGGCCGGGAGTGAAGTTCAAGGATGCGGATTTAGTCGGTATCCCTTTTAGAATCACGGTTGGAAGCAAGGTTACCGAAGGTACCGTGGAGGTCGTTTTACGTTCGACTCGTGAAGTTCGCGATGTTAGGATCACGGCGGTTGTGGAATCTTTTCGGGAGTTGCTTGGCCGGACGGGATGAAGTGGTTCCTGGTCCCCGGTTGAGCAGATCGTGGGACATGGGAACTATTAAAGCGATTATCGGGATTCTGGTCATGGTGGGTTGCGTCTATGCCTTGTTTCAGGTCGTTCCGCCGGAGCTGACGAACTATTCCTTTCAGGACGACTTGCGGGATGTGGCAATGATGGGCGGCAGTAACGTCCATCTGACCGACCAGCAACTGGTTGATTCCGTGATCAAGAAAGCTGCCGAACATCAAATCGATCTCGCCCCTGAAAACGTGACCGTTCAGCGGATTGGTTCGCCAGGGTCGCTGGGCGTGTATGTGGCTGCGGAGTACAGCGTTCCTGTGACTCTGCCAGGTTATTCCTTCACTTTACATTTCACTCCTTCCAGCGGAAATAAGGGCTTCTAGCCCGGCCCTCACTCGCACGTTGTCTACGTATTGGTTTCTTTCGCCCCTGTAGGGTGCTCAGTTTTTCCAATTCACCGACGGCTTGCGCTGGTGGGCGGCATCCTTATCACCACCTTGAGGCCTCCAATCGAGAGTCGCTGAAAGAAGGCGTAAGAATCTTCGAGCTTCGCGCGGCCGTTCTCGCGTTCACCGCGCGAAAGGCTCGCTACTAGAATCCAATGCATACTGGGCGCGGCGGAATTTAGGTTTGGCCAATGACGTTCGTAACCTTGTCACTTGGTTACGAGGCACCTAACATCGCCATGGGAAAAGAGTTTTTTCGCGCGATCTGTGAGGATCGATTTCAGAAAATCTCCGGAGAAGTCATGGCGATGAAGCTTCGAGCGCTCTTTAGTTTCGTTGTAGTGCTGGCCACGATGGGTCTGGCGGGCTGCGGCCACTACACATGTGGAATCACGTTTGGCGCCTCCACTTGTACGCCGTCGGGCAGTGGCATTGGGCAAGGCGGGGGCACCTCCACGAATGCTGCCTATATTTTCGCCGTGGATAGTTCGTCGGGCACAATCGATGGCTATACGCTCAACACTACGGCCAACACTCTGGGTCCAACGACCAGCTACACGGCACCCACGATTCCAAAAGACACGGGCGCGGGCATGGTCGTGGCTCAGGGCACGTATCTCTATGCGGCGTTCCGCACCACGAACCAGATTTTTGGATGGACGATTTCGAGCGGTGGCGGCTTGACGAGCATCACCGGCAGCCCGTATTCGGCGTCATTTTTGACATCGATCAACAGTGGGGCCGTTGCTCAGCAAAACATGATCACTAACCCCGCAGGAACATTCTTGTTTTTCTCGGATCCGGTGCAAAACACGATCTACGTATATTCGATCGGGACCGGAGGAGCTTTGACTGCAGTGGCAGGCTCTCCTTTCCCTGCGGGGATCTCGCCGCTGAACCTCGCTACGGACGGTTTAGGCAAATATCTGTATGCGAGTGACGGGTTTTACGGGAATCATACTGGGTCGTCTGTGGCCGCTTTTGCCATCAGCAGCACCGGTGCTCTGACGACGGTGCCGGGTAGCCCATTTGCGTTTCCGATGTGGCAGGTTGCGGGAGAGGCGACCGGCCAGTTCCTGATCGGGACGACCGGAAATTCCATACCCAGCAGCGGTGTCGACGACAATCACCTATACATCTTCAGCATCAACCAGACCAACGGCGCACTTTCGCAGGTGGGCACCCCCGTTCCCACGGTGTATTCGCCATTCACGATTGCGGTGCAGCAGAACAAGGGTGGCAGTCTGGTGTATTCGTTCGGAATCAATGACACGGATACGGCCTACAATGCGATCGAGGGTTACCAGATCGGTACTGGGGGCAGCCTCATGGCAGTGAGCGGATCTCCGTTCAGTGGTGTGGCCACCGGCTACTGGGGGCAGTTTGATCAGAGCGGCGCTTTCCTGTTCGATTACAGCAGCGTCGAGGACACGAGCACCAATACCGTTGTCACCACGTTGGGTGGTCTCACTGTGGGCACGGGCGGAGTTCTCACGCAGCCGACTACGCCGTTGACGCTGACGACGGGCGGCTACTGGGTCGTGACGGACGTACCGTAAACTTCGGGGCCGGGCAGGGGCACGATCGTAGAGAGGTCTGAGACCCGCATGTACCGCGGGTCTCTTTTCGTTTCTGTGAGAGGGGTACAATAAAAGACATCCTTTGCGTTGCGGGCCAGGTTGCGCCTCTGCGAAAGTGTCTCCGAAGATGCAACTAGGGAGAGGCAATACAAACCTTTTGGCCCGTACTGACGTCTGAGAGAATGAGGAACCGTTTCACTCGTATAGCACTGGCGCAGTCGAAGGCTTCCCAACTGTAATCGTGACCCCGTGACCACGACCTGTGACCATTAAGATCAAAATTCCGAAAGCTGGCGGAGGGGACTCGAAGCCAATTCGCGGACTGCCTCGCGATCCCGTGCTGCGCGCGGCGCTGGTCGTGTTTCTGCTGCTCGCGGTGTCGTTTACGGTTCTATTTTCTTACTTTTACATCAAGTATGACCGGGTGATCGAGAAGCGGTTCCGGTCTCCGGTATTCGCCAATTCGGCGAAGATTTACGCGCTGCCGAAGATCGTGCGAAATGGCGAGATGGCCACGGTGCGAGAGATAGCGACCGACCTGGAGCGCGCCGGATATTCCGCTAAAGACGGGGAATCGAAGCTCGGCAGCTTTCGCATCTTGAAGGACGGCATCGAGATTAAGCCCGGGCCGGAGTCGTATCACAGTCCGGAGGCGGCGAGAATCAGCATTCATGACGGGCAGATTGATCAGATCAGCAGCAACGGAAATGATCTTTCCGCCTACGAACTCGAACCGCAACTGGTGACGGCGCTATTCGACGCGGAGCAGCGATCGAAACGCGAATTGGTGAAGTACGACGATATCCCTCCCGTCATGGTGCAGGCGGTGCTCGCGATCGAGGATCGTCGCTTCTTTGAACACAGCGGCGTGAACTTTCTGCGCATGGGGGAAGCCGCGTGGATTGACGTAGTGCGCGGACGACATGAGCAGGGCGGATCGACGCTCACGATGCAGCTTTCGCGCGGATTCTTTCTGACGCCGGAAAAGACGATCCGGCGCAAGCTGACCGAGATGCTGATCGCCGAAGAACTGGAACAGAAGTTCACCAAGAAACAGATTTTCGAGTTCTATGCGAACTGGGTGGACCTGGGTCAGCGAGGTTCGTTCGCCATCAGCGGGTTCGCGGAGGCGTCGAAGGCGTACTTCAATAGAGATCTGAAAGACATCACCCTCTCGGAGGCGGCGTTGCTGGCGGGACTGATTCAGCGGCCGAGTTATTTGTCGCCGTACCGGCATCCGGAGCGCGCGCTGGAGCGTCGGAATCTGGTGCTGGAATCGATGGTGGAAACCCACGCGATCACGCGCGAGCAGGCAGATAAAGCCAAGGCTGTACCTCTGAAACTGGCTCCGCCGAACGTGGAAGCGAGCGACGCGCCGTATTTCGTCGATATGGTGCGCGATCAGCTGATCAGCAAGTTTAATGAGAACGAGTTGAACGACCAGTCGTACCGGATCTATACGACGCTCGATCCCGACTTGCAGAAAGCTGCGGCGCAAGCGGTAGAGACGGGCATCAAGCTGGTGGACGATCAGGTCAAGAAGCTGCGCACCAAGAAAGTGAAAGTCGGAAAGAAGTTTGAGACGACGGTGTCGCCGGGTCCTCAGGCACAGGTTGCGATGGTGGTGCTCAATCCGCACACGGGCGCGGTGCTGGCTCTGGTGGGCGGGCGCGATTACGGCTGGAGCCAGTTGAATCACGCAGTGGCCAAGCGGCCGACGGGATCGATTTTCAAACCGTTCGTATATGCGGCGGCAATGAACACCGCGCTGGATGGATCGCAGACGGTGCTGACTCCGGCGTCCATCGTTACGGATGCGCCTACGAGCTTTGCCTATGGCGACCAGATCTACGAGCCGCGCAATTACAAAGAGGAGTACAGGGGCGACGTTTCGTTGCGCTACGCGCTGGCGATGTCGCTGAACAATGCGACGGTGAAGGTCGCCGAGGAGGTTGGGTACGACAAGGTGGCCGACCTGGCGCGCACGGCCGGGATTGTCTCCGTTAAAGCTACTCCAGCGATGGCGCTGGGTTCGTATGACGCTTCTCCGCTCGACATGTCGGGCGCGTATACGGCATTCGCGAACAATGGCGTGAGGCTGTCTCCGATCCTGCTGCGCTCGGTACGCAATGGCAAGGGAGACGTGATCGCGAACTACACCACCGATCAAAAGCAAGTTCTGGATCCGCGCATCGCTTACGTCATGACCAACATGATGGAAGGCGTGATCAACAATGGACTCGGCTATACGGCAGTTCGGCTGCGAGGGTTTACTCCGCCCGCGGCGGGCAAGACCGGCAGTTCGCATGACGGTTGGTTCGCGGGATACACATCCAATCTGCTCTGTATTGTCTGGGTGGGTTACGACGATTACAGCGATCTGCGCTTGAGCGGCGCGATGACGGCGGCGCCGATCTGGACCGAGTTCATGAAGAAGGCGTCGACGCTGCCGCAGTATGCCGACATGAAGGAGTTCCAGCAACCGACGGGCGTGGTCGACGTGCAGTTGGATAAGATCACCAACCGACTGGCAACGCCCACCTGCCCGGATGACTATACCTCCGCTTTTGTGGCGGGAACGGAGCCGCGGGAGACTTGCGATGCGCAGGAGGGAATGAAGGGGTTCTTTTCCCGTATGTTTGGCGGGGATAAGGCGGTCCAGCCGCAGCAGGCCCAAACGGCAGATGGGCAGGATCCCAGTAATCCTCAGGACCCTAAGAAAAAGAAGGGGTTGTTCGGCAAGATCGCCGGGATATTTAAGGATGACAAAACCGCAGGCTCCGGTGTCTAAACCTGCAGACAGTGGGCAGACGGCGCCGCACTGACGAGTATTGGGAGTTAGCTGCCACACCTGAAGTAACCACCCCAGGTTACTGCCAGGCTCCGTGTTCCAGAGGCCTGCAGGCTAACCACTGAACCCCCGTATTTCGTCACAAAATCGTCGCCGATCAGCCAAAACTGTGCCAGAATGTGTCCAATAGCTGGGGGTGGCCTATGTCGTCCTGCCCGAGGATTTTGCTGGCTCCGGTTTCACTTCTCACAGTTTGTGTCTGTACCTTGTCGATTGCATCATGGGGACAGGCCCGCGCCGAACAGGTTCAGGTAAAACCTCCGTTGCTGCGATTGGTCGATCCTCCGGCGGCCGACGCCACAGTGGCCGATCTCGAGAAGCGGGCCGATGAGTTGCGCACAGAGAAGCTCTATCTGGACGCGCTCGACTACTATCACGCGGCGATGGTTAAGCAGCCGAACTCCGCGGGTGTGCTGAACAAGGTTGGCATCACCGAACTGATGATGCAGCGTTATCGCGAGGCGAAGAAGTCGTTTGATCAATCGATCAAATGCGACCACAAGTTTGCTGACGCCTACAACAATCGCGGCGTGGTGTATTACGAAGAGCGGAAGTACGGCCCGGCCGTGAAGGAGTATCGCCGGGCTATCGCCATCGACAGCACATCGGCATCGTTTTTCAGCAACCTGGGCGCGGCGCTGTTCGCCAAGAGGGAATTCGAGCCGGCGGTGGTGGCTTACGACCACGCGCTCGCTCTCGATCCTGACGTGTTTGAGCGGACGTCGCGCGGCGGTGTGCAAGCGCAGTTGCCCAGCCCGGGCGATCGAGCACGGTACGATTTCCTGGTGGCGAAGTTATACGCCAAGATGGGGTATTCGGATCGTTCGCTGGAATATCTGAAGAAGGCGCTCGAAGAAGGATACAAAGACTTCAACAAAGTGTATACCGACGAAGTATTCGCCGGCTTGCGCAAAGATAAAAGATTTGCGGAGTTGGTGGCGTCGAAACCTCCGGCGTTACCAGAATAGAAGTTCGAAGACCAGCGCAGCGAAACGTGCGCAATGCGGTTCGTTCCTTCGTCTCCCGGCAATATACCCGGCGTGAAAATTGGTCGCTGCTACGACCTCAAACGCTTGCTCGAGATCGCCGGCCGTTTTGTTTGGTGGTTCTGCACCATCGCGCAAAACAGAAAAACTTACGTTTTGCATGCGACGACGTCGTCCGTTTGCGCTGATTTTATCGTGTTCCGATGTTTTACAAAGCTTTACAAAATTAGACGGAACTTCCGCGCAATCGGGTGTTTAATTTGTCTACATACTCCTGAAAACAACAGGGTGAGTAAGGAGAAACGGTAGCCCATCGGATGCTGACCCGAGCACGCCCCAAGCAAGCATCCGGTGGGTTTTTTTATTAGCTTCGAGCTACGAGCCGCGAGCTCTTGGCTAACCTGCAAAGTACGCATCGATAACGCTCAAGATTTTTCACTGAACTGCTAACTGCAAACTAGATTGGGCTCGGAGCAGTGTGGAGTCGATGAGACCCGCTTCTCGCGAAAGGACGCGAGAAACAGGGTACCTGGAAAGATTCGAGCTAGAAGCTGTCTCCGACGTACTCTTCCAGAACTTTCTTCCACCTGCCCTGTGCTTTGAGGATGAATTCGACGGCATCGCGCAGAGCGCCGTCGCCGCCGGCGTGGGGTGTGGTGTAGTGGGCCTCGCGCTTTACTTCGGTGCGCGCGTTCTTTACGGCGATCGCGAGTCCCGCAGCGCGCATGGCGGGGAGATCGATCACATCGTCGCCCACGAAGGCGGCTTCCTCCATCGTGAGACCCTCCTGTTTGGCGATATCTTCGAGACAGCCGCGCTTGTCCCGAATTCCCTGCCGGATGTATTCAATCTTGAGATCGCGGGCCCGGAGCTCGACGGTTTCCGAACTGCGGCGGGTGATCAGGCCGGTCTTGATTCCAGCGATCCGCGCGAGGGAGTTGGCGACGCCGTCATGCGCGTGGAATCCTTTGATCTCGATTTGGCCTTGCGCGGTCCTCTCCATAGAAGGTGACGTTGAACTCGACCGGTGTAGCGAGTCCTGCGGAACGAAGAAGAGTTTGCCATCGGTGAGAACACCGTCGACGTCGAAGATCAGAAGCTTGATTTTGCGGGCGCGGGCTTGCGGGGAGAGTTTGGGCATCGGCGGAATTTTAGCAGCGTTTGCCGCGCGGATGCGGGCGGGACAGGCTCGGCTCGCAACCAATACGCCGGCAATCTTTGAGACGTCCAGCGAAACACTCACTCCTTCCCGGGCCCGAGGAGCTACACACTGTCGGGTATTGAAAGCTGGACCAGCAGGGCAGAATCTTGGCACTCCGCTCCAAAAACCACTTTTGACACTCCTAGGAGTGATTATGACCAAGTCGTCCTTCGCCTGCGTCCTGGCGCTGTGTGCGGTGCCGATCGCGGCGGAAGCCCAGTCCTCGTGCACATTCACACTTTTTAAGTATCCACTTACGACGCGTTGCCGAATCGCATGCACCGCTACGGCAATGTCGTTGGCTATTACCACTGCCCAAACATCGCCGGTACGGTGAACGAGTGCCAACGATGATGGTTTGTGAACAACCGTCCTCGAGGCCTACCTTTAGCGAGAAAAGCGCATCGTATACCGCGCAGTTTTGGATTCCATCAAGGAGTTCGCGATGATCGCCAATCGATCTGCTCTGGCCCCTCTGTCTTTGGTAAGGAATCGGAAACAGATAGGCCTTTGCTTAGCTCAGTGGCTGCTGTTGAGCACCTGCGCGCTTGCCCAAGAGCCTGCAATCATGAGCTTCGACCCTCCTGGCTCCCGCCAGACTGTGGCTCTGAGTATCAATACCGGCGGCTCCATTGCGGGATACTACTCGGATGGGGGCGGCATTCATGGCTTTTTGCGTAACCCCGACGGCAGCTTTACTGCGGTCGATGTGCCGGGCGCGAGTTACACCTATGCCTGGAGCATCAACGCCACGGGATGGATTACGGGATACTTCGGCGCGGGCCAGAGGTCCCACGGCTTCGTGCGAACCCCGGGCGGATCCTACATCGCATTCGACCCGCCGGGCTCATCTGACACCATGCCCCAGGCCATAAACTCAGCCGGCATGGTTACAGGTTATTACAACCAGCCGCACGGCTCCTCTCACGGCTTCGTGCGAGCTCCGGATGGCTCCATTACCAGTTTCGATCCTTCGGGTTCGAGTTCTACGCGGCCCGCCGGCATCAACTCGACTGGAAAGATTACCGGCTATTACATGGATTCCGCCCAGTTGTACCACGGCTTCGTGCGCGCTTCAGACGGCACGATTACTACTTTCATGGTTCAGTCTGGGCAGAATACGCAACCGGCGGCCATGAACTCCGCGGGCGAGATTACGGGAGCGTATGGCCCGCTCAATGCCCCTTTTGGCTTCTTGCGCACGCCTGACGGGACGATTACTACGTTCACGGTGGAAAACTCGACCTCGGTCTCTCCCTATAGCGTCAACGATGAGGGAACGATCACTGGCTTCTATGTTGACAACCGCGGCATCGGCCACGGTTTCATACGACATCCCGACGGCACCGTAGCAAACTTCGGGAACCCAAGCGTAAACTTCATCTTTCCTTTCAGCATCAACTCCGCGGGGGAGATCACTGGCTACTATCAAGACAGTGTATACACGACCTCGCACGGCTTCCTGCTCAGTCCGTAGGTCAGCGAGCCAAATCGTCTACTTACAGAAACCATGGTCCGGTCATTTTCCCGAGTCTGTGAAAAGAGATCCGCAATCCGAGTCGGTCGACTGGCGAACAGTTGGCGAAAATGGCGATTCGGGCTAGAATATTCGGATGCAGTCCCTTCCTTCGTCCCTGACCTGGGCGCACCCTCTGGTGGCGGAGTGGTTCGTGCGGAAGTTTGGCACTCCGACCGAGCCGCAAGAGCAGGGGTGGCCGCACATTCTGGCTGGGCGAACTACGCTGATTTCGGCTCCCACCGGATCGGGTAAAACCCTGGCGGCATTTCTGGCTTGTATTGACCGCCTGGTGCGCAAGGCGCTGGCTGGTGATCTGGCCGCCCGCACCGAAGTGCTCTACGTTTCTCCGCTGAAGGCGCTGGGCAACGATATACAGAAAAATCTCGAAGGGCCGCTGGGAGAAATTCTTGCCTTGGCTGGCGAGCGCGGACTGCTGATGCCGGAGATTCGTACCGCAGTACGCACCGGCGACACGCTGCAGCACGAGCGGCGAGCCATGCTGAAACGGCCTCCGCATATTCTGGTGACCACGCCCGAGTCGCTCTACATTCTCCTGACCGCCGACAAGAGCCGGGCCATTCTGCGCGATGTTGAGACGGTGATCGTCGACGAAATTCATGCCGTCGCCGACGACAAGCGCGGCGCGCATCTGACGCTGTCATTGGAGCGGTTGGAGGCGCTGTCTCACAGGCCGCCGATTCGCATCGGGCTGTCGGCAACGCAGAAGCCGATCGAAGAAGTTGCGCATTTCTTGACCGGAACCGGAAGACCTGCGCCGGTGATTGTCGACATCGGGCACAAACGGAAACTCGATCTTGCCGTCGAAGTGCCTCCAATGCCGTTGGGACCGGTGGCCTCGAATGAGTTGTGGGACGCAATTTACGACCGTCTCGTGGCCTTGGTGGCCGAGCATCGTTCGACGCTTGTGTTTGTGAATACACGCAGGATGGCCGAGCGCTTGTGCCATGAACTGGGCGAGCGTATCGGCGAAGAGAATGTGGCGGCGCATCACGGAAGCCTGTCACGGAAGCTGCGCCTCGCGGCAGAGAAGAAGCTGAAAGAGGGGCAAGTGCGAGTGCTGGTGGCGACGGCCTCGCTCGAGTTGGGAATTGATGTGGGCACCGTCGACCTGGCAGTGCAGATCAACTCTCCGCGGGCGATTGCGGTTGCCCTGCAAAGAGTTGGGCGTTCGGGTCACTGGCGGGGCGCAATTCCCAAGGGCCGATTTTTTGCCACGACGCGCGACGATCTGATGGAATGTGCCGCTTTGGTGCGTGCGATCAAACAGGGCGATTTGGATCGGCTGATCATCCCCGAAGCTCCACTGGACGTGCTCGCGCAGCAGATTGTGGCCTCGTGCGCAGCGATGAGCGGCGATGTGGCGCGGGCGCCCCGTCCGCGTGCTTCCGGAAACGATGCTGATGTGAGCGAAGGTAATGGCAGCGCGTCTGGACTGACGGCCTCATCTCGGGATCTGGGGACTGAGGTTGCGTTTACGGATGCGCGGGCGGGGGCACCCACGCCACATGGTGACGGCTGGGATGAGGACGAGCTATTCACGCTCGCGAAAAGGGCCTACCCCTATCGGAATTTGAAGCGCGAAACGTTCGATTCCATTCTCGAAATGCTTTCGGAGGGGATCGCGGCGGAACGCGGGCGCTACGGGGCGTATGTGCATCGCGATCGCGTGAATGGAACGTTGCGGGCGCGGCGTGGGGCGCGACTGGCGGCCATTACAAGTGGCGGGGCGATTCCGGATAACTCTCTCTACACCGTGGTCGCCGAGCCGGACCTCGTGGTGGTGGGCACCGTGGATGAAGATTTTGCGGTAGAGAGCAATCGCGGCGACATAATGCTGTTGGGCAACACGTCGTGGATGATTCATCGCATTGAGACCAATGCCGGGCGCATGCTGGTGCAAGATGCGCACGGTGCCCCGCCGAGCGTTCCGTTCTGGAGGGGAGAGGCTCCCGCGCGCACGCAGGAATTGTCGGCGCAGGTCGGCGAGTTGCGAAAAGAAATCAGCGAGAGGCTGCCGAGCACTTCGCCCGTCGGATTTTCGGCGACACAGCCCGACGTTGCTGAAACAGTGAGTTGGCTGAAGGAAGAGTGCGGGCTCGACGATTCCGGCGCCGAACAGATGATCGAATACGTGGTGCAAGGGCGCGCGGTGCTGGGCGCGGTGCCAACGCAGACGACAGTGATCGCGGAGCGGTTCTTCGATGAAGGGGGCGGGATGCAACTGGTGATCCACGCGCCATTCGGCGGGCGGATCAACAAAGCCTGGGGACTTTCTCTGCGCAAGCGGTTCTGCGTTGGTTTCAATTTTGAGTTGCAGGCGGCGGCTACCGACAACGGGTTGAACATCGCACTGGCTGAACAGCACAGTTTTCCTCTGGGGGATGTGTTTCATTTCCTGCAGGCGGAAACGGTGCAGCCGATTCTGGAGCAGGCCGCACTGGATTCTCCAATCTTTGCTACACGCTGGCGCTGGGACGCGAATCGCGCACTGGCGCTGCTGCGCTTTCAGAATGGCAAGAAAGTTCCCCCGCAGATTCAGCGTATGCGTTCCGACGATCTGCTCGCGTCTGTTTTTCCCGACGCCGCAGCCTGTTTCGAGAATATCGAGGGCGAGAGAAAGATTCCCGATCATCCGCTGGTGGGCGAGGTAATGAAAGACGTACTCACCGAAGCGATGGATGTGGAGGGATTGAAGTCCCTTCTGCGGCGTATGGCTTCTGGGGAGATTCGCGTGCTGGCGGTGGATACGCCAGTGCCGTCGCAGTTCTCGCACGAGATTCTGAATGCGAATCCGTATGCCTATCTGGACGACGCGCCGCTGGAAGAACGCCGGGCGCGCGCTGTCAACATGCGCCGGGTGCTGCCGGAGTCGGTGCTGGAGGAAGTCGGAGGGCTGGATCCTGCGGCAATTGCTCAAGTGCGGGAAGAGGCTTGGCCAGATGTGCGGGATGCGGATGAACTGCATGATGTGTTGCACACGCTGGTGGCGCTGCCGGAAGCGTTTTCCGCTGACATGACCGGACTGGCTATGTGGGGACAGCCGCCTTCGGCTGTCCAATCGAGCGAAGTTCGACCGGCCTTGGCAGGTATACCTGCGATTGTGAATGACGACGGCTCAGCCGTGCTGAGCCGGACGGCCGATGGCGGCCTTTTCCACATGAGTGTTGCTTCAAGTCAATGGGGCGGCTTCTTCGAGCGGTTGGTGAATGAAGGTCGGGCCGGAGTTGCTGTGGTTGCCGAGGCTGAGACGGCCTCCGGACGGTCAGTGGGACGCCGGCGCTACTGGGTGGCGGCCGAGCGTGCGCGGAGTTTCATTTCACTGTTTCCTTCCGCAGAATTCGAACAGAATCTGGCCGACGTGGAGTCAGGGCAGAGTTCTCGCGAGGATGCTCTTCTGACACTGGTCACCGGATGGATGTCGCATCTGGGGCCAGCGACTGCTTCGCAGATTGGGGAGTCATTAGGGCTGGCTGCTTCGGACATCAAGAAAACTCTGCTGCGGATGGAAGCCAACGGCACTGTCCTTCGGGGCAAGTTCACTGGTGCCGTAGGCACGCGGGCAGGAGTGCCCGAGTCACACGTGCCCGCGCCACAGCAGGCTGCGCTAAACGAACCTGAGATCGAATGGTGCGAGCGGCGGTTGCTGGCGAGGATTCACCGGCTGACCGTTGGAATCCTGCGGAAGCAGATCGAGCCGGTGACCGCGGCCGCATTCATGCGATGGCTGATGCGGTGGCAACATGTGGCTGCCGGCACGCAGGTTGTCGGCGAGCGCGGCACTATGGAAGTGCTGCAGCAGTTGCAGGGATTTGAAATCCCGGCAAACGCCTGGGAACGGCAGATACTGGCATGCAGAATTGCTGACTACGATCCCAAGTGGCTGGATCAGCTTTGTCTGAAGGGGGCGGTGGGATGGGGAAGGCTGTCGCCGCATCCGGCAACGGTTGATTCAGCGGCAACCACGAGCGGCAACGGAGATGCGCCAAACGCCCGCCAACGCCGGGTGATTCCCACCAGCGTCGCGCCGATCACGTTTTTCGTGCGGGAAGAGGCCGATTGGATGATTCCGCGGCATGCCGCGGGCGAGGAGGCTGAGGCGCGCGGCCTGAGCCATGGGGCGCGGTTAGTGCTTGAATTTCTACGGCAGCGCGGCGCTTCGTTCTTTGCCGACATCGTGCGCGGTACGGGCAAGCTCAAGGCCGAGATCGAAACTGGACTCTGGGAATTGGTTGCAGCCGGGCTGGTAACCGCCGACGGGTTCGACAATCTGCGTGCTTTGATCGATCCGAAGCGGCGCGCCGGGCAGGGGAGTGGGCGCAGCACGCGCCCGCGGCACAGTTCGGGTCGTTGGGCGCTGCTCCACGCGGACGTCGCTGCCGAGCGCAACCGTGCAGTCGAAGCGTCGTGCTGGATGCTACTGCGGCGTTATGGGATTGTCATTCGCGATCTGCTGGTGCGGGAGTCGAACCTGCCTCCCTGGCGCGAGTTGCTGATGGCCTTCCGGCGTCTCGAAGATCGTGGCGAGATTCGTGGCGGCCGTTTTGTCGATGGCTTCCTCGGCGAGCAGTTCGCCTTGCCGGTTGCGGTGGAATCGGTGCGAAGCATGCGTAGCTTACCCCTGAGCGGCGAGACGATGACGCTCTCGGCGGCCGATCCCCTGAATCTGGTCGGGATTCTGGTGCCCGGCGAAAGAGTTCCTGCCATCTCCGCCAGAACTGTCAGCTACCGCGATGGGATCGCAGTTGTGCCTGCAGAATCGGCCGAACAGAATCGTGCCGCCGGGTGAGGTTTTTGCATGTCTGCGGCACTCTGTCGCGCGGGCCAGCGGGCCGGGTACGATAGAATTTTAAAGGGAGCCCGAATGCCTGCCATCATCCTTGACGGAACCAAGATCGCCCAAGACATTCGCAGCGAAGTTGCTGCTGAAGTGAAGGCCATGGCCGCTTCGGGAGTACGTCCCGGACTCGCGGTCGTGCTGGTCGGACATAATCCCGCATCCGAGATTTATGTGCGCGGCAAGGTCAAAGCCTGCGAAGAAGTTGGCCTCTATAGCGAGAAGCTGACGCCGCTAGAGTCCGCCGCGACCGCTGAACTTCTGGCTTTGATCGAAGATCTGAACCGCCGCGACGATATCGATGGGATCCTCGTGCAGTTGCCGCTGCCTGCCCAAGTCGACGCCAAGAAAATATTGATGGCGGTCGACCCAGCCAAAGACGTTGATGGATTTCATCCCGTCAACGTGGGTTTCCTTTCCACGCAGCGTCCCGGGCTCGTGCCTTGCACGCCCGCGGGAGTGATCGAGATTCTGAAACGCAGCAATATTCCGATCGCGGGTAGGGAAGCAGTCGTTGTGGGCCGCAGCGACATCGTAGGCAAGCCCGCAGCCATGCTGCTTCTCAACGCCAATGCCACTGTGACCGTGTGTCACTCCAAGACGCACGAGCTGCCGGAAGTTTGCCGCCGCGCCGATATTCTGGTCGCCGCCATTGGGTGTGCGGGGATGATCACGCGTGATTTCGTGAAACATGGCGCCGCCGTGATCGATGTTGGTATGAACACTGTTACGGATCCTGCCGAATTCCGGCGTTTCTTTGCCGGCAACGTGAAAAGGGAAGAGAACTTCCGCAAGAAGGGCTCGACGCTAATCGGCGACGTGCATCCTGAGGTCGCAGAGGTTGCTGGAGTACTGACGCCGGTTCCGGGCGGCGTCGGCCCATTGACGATCGCGATGTTGATGTTCAATACGGTGAAAGCCGCGAAGATGCGGCGGGGAAATCGTGTCCCGGAACTCTCGCGAGTGTAAGCATCCACCACGGAGACGCGGAGTCACGGAGAAAGCCAGTTTTTGATTGTTGGTTTTCTACGTGGCTTCGTGTCTCCGTGGTGAAAATGTTTTTGGGAGCCTCATGCTGAAAGTTGGTCTGACCGGTGGAATCGCCTCCGGTAAATCGGTGGTCGGTGAGATGTTTGTCACGGCGGGCGCGCATTTGGTGCAAGCGGATCGCATCGCGCATTCGCTGATGCGGCCGGGCGAGGCCGTCTACAACGAAGTCGTGCGCCATTTCGGACGCGAGATTCTCAACCCGGACCTGAGTGTGAACCGGGCAAAGATGGCCGAGGTTGCGTTTGGTCCGGCCGATGCTCCGGAGGGCCGTCGCGCATCCCGTATCGAGGAACTAAACCGTATTGTGCATCCCGCGGTGATCCGTAGCCAGGATGAGTGGCTGCAGGCTGTGGGCAACCACGACCGACATGCCGTTGCCATTGTAGAGGCCGCGCTCCTTCTTGAGGCTGGCGCCGCCGACCATTTCGACCGGATGATCGTCGTCACCTGCAGCGAAGAGCAGCGCGTCACGCGCTTTGCCGCTCGCCAGAAGATCGACGTTGAGTCCGCGCGCAAAGAAGTCGCGCGCCGCATGGCTGCTCAACTTCCCGACGTCGAGAAGGTCAAAGCCGCCGACTACGTGATCGACAATTCCGGTTCGCTCGATCACACCCGCGAGCAGGTCCTCCAAGTGTGGCAGAAGCTAGGTAGCGAAGCGGGAGGGACCTGATCAAGCTATGATCTCGATACTGGGCGGCGTTCTTTGCCGCGAACGACCTATGCGCGTGGCTAGGAGTCCAGAGTCCTTCGCCTCGCTCAGGATGACATGGAACTAGTATGCGGGGCGTGCTTCGGGGTAGGGCATTGTTTAAAATCAAAGTAGGGACCTTTCTACTCCCCCTCATCGTACTTATCTTTGTACGTTGAATCGAAGAACGGTCGAATCGAACGGTTTGAAATCGGATGGTTGAATTATGAAAGTCATGCGGCCCATAATCTTTGCGCTGGCCATTGCCGGGGCGTTCTTCTATTTCACGACCTGGCGTTCGAACTCGCTGGCGGGCGGCCTGCATCCCTCGAACTGGCTGAGCCATCCGGGTCAAGTTGAGATCACCGAGGCGGCCCCGAACGAAACGCTCGACGGCGAAGAACAGAACAATATTTCCGTCTACAAGAAAAACATTCCCTCGGTGGTGAATGTTACGTCGCGTGCGATGACCTTTGATTTCTTCTATGGCCTGGTGCCGCAGGAAGGGCAAGGGTCGGGATTTGTGATCGACAAAGAAGGCCACATCCTGACCAACTATCACGTGATCGCCGAAGCGCGCCAGGTCGAAGTCACCATGCACAACCGCAAGAAATATAAGGCCACGGTGGTAGGCACGGATCCTCCGCACGATCTGGCAGTGATTCAAATCAAGGCTACCGACCTGGTCCCGGCGGTGCTGGGTGACTCGCGCAATCTGCAAGTTGGGCAAAAAGTTTATGCGATCGGCAATCCATTTGGCCTGGCAGGAACAATGACGCGCGGAATCGTCAGTTCGATCCGGCCAGTGCGCGAGCCCAACGGCGCTACGATTGATGAGGCCATTCAAACCGATGCGGCGATCAATCCGGGAAACTCCGGCGGTCCGCTCATGAACTGGCACGGGGAAGTCATCGGGATCAACACTATGATTCTTTCGAATGCGAACCAGAGCGCTGGCATCGGTTTTGCCATTCCCATCAATACTGCGAAGGCTGTGCTGAATGATCTGATGACCTTGGGGCGGGTGCGGCGGCCAGCACTGGGGGTCCGCACGATTCCGATTACCCCTGAGTTGGCAGATGAAATCGGCCTGCCTGCCGACTACGGATTGCTCATCATTCAAGTCACGCCGGGCGGCTCGGCCGATATGGCGGGGCTTCGCGCCGGCAGTGAGCGCGCTTATCTCGGAAATACTCCGATCATGCTGGGCGGCGACCTGATCGTGGCCATTGACGATCAAAAGGTGCAGGACGAAGACGACCTTTCGCAAGTGATGAACAACCACCGGGCCGGAGATACCGTGAAGATCACAATCTACCGCAACAAGAAAAAGATGGATGTGAGCGTATCGCTGGGTGAGGCGCGGCAGCAGGTGTGAGTCTTTGCTCTTTGCGGCGGCCGGCACACTCGCCGAGTTTCGCCGACGGGGCTTACAGACGGCTCTGCTCCGTGCCCGAATGGCCACCGCGGTCGAAGCCGGGTGCGAGTATGCCGTGGTGGTGACGAACGGTGGGACTACTTCGCAGCGAAACGCTAAGCGACTGGGGTTCCGTGTGGGGCCTACAGCAAAGTGACGATAATCAAGCAGCTAAGGCGTGAGTGCCGACCTAATAGCGCCGGCATCCTGCCAGCTGTGCCGGTGGACGCCCTTGGTGCCACTGCCGCACACTGCGTTTCTACCCAACAAGTAAATCGCGACTTGAGGCGATCACGAGAGTGCGCGCAAATTCTTCCGGAGCCGCCCAAGGTCGCCATCGGGAAGCAAGAGTCAATTTCCCGGTGTGTGCTCTGCCAAATGGGAGCGGCGCGCACATGGTCGGACGGCACGGCTGACGTCACGTGCAGTGATGCGACGACCCGGGGATGGCCGGTCGGGCATCCCCGCGATTTGGACGTCCCGAGGTGGTCCAAGGTGAGCCGTGGTCAGTCCGCGTCCTTGTGCGAAACTAGTGGGATCTCACCGAGGCGTTGCTATGAATGTCGAGTCGATTCGCGCTTACTGCCTGTCACTTCCCGCGGCAACCGAGAAGCTGCAGTGGGGTGACGCCCTGTGCTTCAAGGTAAGAGAAAAGATGTTCGCCGTGCTGGGCTTGGATCATGTGCGACTGACCTTCAAGTGCACTCCGGAGATGTTTGTTGAACTCGTCGAACGCCAGAACATTCGCCCCTCGCCCTACCTCGGGCGCCACAACTGGGTGATGCTCGACCGGTTGGACGCGCTGCCGAAGGATGAGATCCAACATCTGCTGCAGCAATCGTACGAGATGGTGTCGGCGAAGGCGCCACGTCGGAAAAAGGTTAGCCAGACCGCGAAGGAGAAGGTGGTTCGGATTCGAGCCAGCCACGGTGTGCGCAAGAACAACAAGAACAAGAGGAAGAGTTGATCAGGCCCTTGCAGAGACTACCCCCGGCGTAACGCCTGCTAGCCTGATTTGACTCCGCTTGGCGCCGTCGGCTAGCCTCAGAGTTTGCCCCGAGGCTTTGAGGCCGTGCACCGCATGCGAACTGCGCATAAATCATTGATTTTGTTGCTGATGGCGCTTCTAGCGCTGGAAGCTGCATCCCCTCTCAACGGTTCCACATATCCTGTCCGCGCGCCGCACGCGATTGTGGTTAGCGTGCATGACCTGGCGTCCTATGTTGGCGTAGACATCATGCAGGCTGGCGGCAACGCCATCGATGCCGCGGTCGCCACCGGATTCGCGCTGGCGGTTGTGCATCCTCCCGCGGGAAACATCGGCGGCGGCGGGTTCATGCTCATCCGCATGGCCGACGGCAAGGCGCACTTCATTGACTACCGTGAGAAAGCTCCCGGGGCGGCGACGCCGGGCATGTATCTCGATGCACAAGGCAATGTAATCGCCGGTGCCAGTGAAATCGGATACAAGTCCATTGCCGTGCCTGGATCGGTGGCCGGCCTCGTGTACGCGGAGCAGAAATATGGCAAGCTGACGCTTAAGCAGGTGATGGCCCCCGCCATTCGCCTGGCGCGCGAGGGATATCCACTAACCTCGGCCGAGGCTCGAGACTTCCAGCACGACAAGCATCTTGCTCAGTTCCCAGAATCGCGGCGAATCTTTCAGCGCAACGGTGACTACTACAAACCTGGCGATGTTTTCCGCCAACCTGACCTGGCGCGGACCCTCGAGCGCATCGCGGAAAAGCCCGACGATTTCTATCACGGCGCGCTCGCTCGCGAACTGGCCGCCGCCATGCAAAAGGGCGGAGGCCTGATTACCGCTGACGATCTGGCACAGTATGAAGTGAAAGAGCGCGAGCCCGTTCGTGGCTCTTATCGCGGATATGAAGTCATCAGCGCGCCGCCGCCGTCGTCGGGTGGAGCGGTGCTGATTGAGTCCCTGAATATTCTGGAAGGCTACGATCTCGCAAAGATGGGCGACCGGTCGGCTGAGTCGATTCACTACACGACCGAGGCCTTCCGGCGGGCATTTTTCGATCGCGCGGAGTTCATGGGCGATCCGGACTTCGCGAAAATCCCGGTCGCACAGCTGATCGACAAGAAATATGCTGCCGCTTGGCAGGAGACGATCGATGCCGCGCACGCTACGCCCAGCAAGGATATCAAGCGGCCAGCTGTTTTTAGCCAACTGGAGCAGTACGCTGCCGCCCATCCGCCCGCAACGCCGCAGGAAGGCAACCACACCACGCACTACTCCGTAATGGACGACGCTGGCAATGCGGTCTCGGTGACGACCACGATCAACGACTGGTTCGGATCGCGGGTGACGGCCGACGGCCTGGGTTTCCTGTTGAACGATGAGATGGACGATTTCTCTGCGAAGCCCGGCGTGCCCAATTCCGATGGCCTGCTGCAGAGCGATATGAACGCGATTGGTCCGGGCAAGCGTCCGCTGTCGTCGATGACCCCGACAATCGTCGTGCACGACGGCAAGACTGTTATGGTGCTGGGTTCCCCCGGCAGTTCCAAGATCATTACGACGGTCGCAAATGTTCTAATGGGAGTAGTGGACTACGGCATGAACATCCAGGAAGCGGTGAACGCGCCCCGCTTTCACAATCAATGGATGCCCGACGTACTCAACCTGGAACCGTGGTTTTCGCCTGACACCATGAATCTGCTGCGGCGCATGGGATACAACATCGAGATCGGCCTGCACTATGGCAACGAGGTATACCCTTATTGGAGCGACGCGGAGTGCATTGCGGTCGATACCAAAACCGGCGACCGGTTGGGGGCTAGCGATGGGCGGGGCCCAGGAAAGGCTGAGGGCTATTAGAAGGGAATTAATAATTGTTGCGTTTTGATAGTTGATTGAAGTCGAAAGGGTTTCGCGTTTTTGGCTTTCAATCATCAATTAAAAACAATCAATCAACGATTCCCCAAGGGACACGCATGCTGAAAGCGGTTTCAACCTATTTGTTCGTGAAAGAACGGCTGCATCCGGGCATTCTGGATGGGCTGGCTCGCAACGGGGTGCAGGCGGTTGAGATATTTGCGGCGCGTCAGCATGTCGATTATGCCAACCGCAAGGCGCACGTGAAAGAGCTAGCCGAGTGGTTCCGCAGCAGCGGGATCCCGCTCAATTCGGTCCACTCACCGCTCTACTCCGATTACGAGTGGGGCCGAGCCGGCGCCCCGCCGGTGAATGTAGCCTCCACCGATCGGGCTGCACGCGTTGAAGCGATGGACGAGATCAAGCGAGCCCTCGAAATTGCCGAGCAGATTCCGTTCCGCTTCCTGGTGCAGCATCTGGGAACGCCAAACGAGAGTTTCAGCGACAAAAAGTTCGAGGCTGCGATGACGTCGATTGAGCACCTGCGGGCGTTTGCCAAGCCGCTGGGCGTTCGTATCCTGTTGGAAAACATTCCCAACGAACTGTCGACGCCCGATCGGCTGGTCGAATTAATTCGCGGGGCGCACTTTGATGACGTAGGAGTGTGCTTCGATGTTGGTCATGCGCACATGGCAGGATCCGTGCGCGAAGGTTTTGAGATTTTGAAGAGTCAGATTTGCTCCACCCATATTCACGACAACGACAAGAATAAAGATTCTCATCTATGGCCGGGCCAGGGAACCATCGACTGGAAAGAAGCGATGGAGTTGCTGCGTTCGGCACCGCAAACTCCGCCTCTGCTGCTCGAACTCGGGGAAGATGAGAAGGTGAATCCGCTGGAGAAGCTCTCGGAAACATTCGATCAGCTGGAAGGGGCGTAAGAAAAGTTTCAAGGTTTCAAAGTTTCAAGGAAATTCCCGCGAACCGGAACGGCTTGCAGTCCGGAGATTTTGAAACCTTACAACGTTAAAACTTTGAAACCTGACTCATTATGTCTTCACCTATTACTACTATTGCTGAAATCGGCAAGCATGAAGGCCAGACGGTTACCATCCGCGGCTGGCTCTACAATCTACGCGAAAGCGGGAAGCTGCTGTTCCCGCAATTCCGCGACGGCTCGGGCATCATTCAAGGAGTCGTTCCTAAGAACGCCGTGACACCAGAAGTATTCGACGCGATCAAAACTCTGACGCAGGAGTCGAGCGTGATCGTGGAAGGCAAAGTCCGCGCCGACAAGCGTGCCCACGGCGGCTACGAACTCGATGTTGCCAACGTGCAGGTCGTACAGCGCGTACCCGAGTCTTCGCCATATCCCATCACTCCCAAAGAGCATGGCACCGACTTTCTCATGGAGCATCGTCATCTCTGGGTGCGCTCGCAGCGGCAGGCGGCGATCTTGCGCGTGCGCGCGGAGATCATCAAAGCGGCCCGCGACTTCTTCGACGAACGCGGCTTCACCCTGACTGATCCGCCGATCATTACTCCTGCGGCGTGTGAAGGCACAACCACACTTTTCCCCGTCGATTATTTCGACGAGCAGGCTTACCTGACGCAGTCGGGCCAGCTCTATGTAGAGGCGACGGCAATGGCGCTAGGCAAGGTGTATTCGTTCGGGCCAACGTTTCGCGCCGAAAAGTCCAAGACGCGCCGCCATCTCACCGAGTTCTGGATGGTCGAGCCAGAGGTTGCCTATGCCCAGCTTGACGACGTGATGGAACTCGCGGAAGGGTCGATCACTTTCATCGTGAAGCGCTGCCTGGAAAAGCGCCGCGTCGATCTGCAGACCATTGGCCGCGATATCTCCAAGCTGGAAAAAATCGATGCGCCTTTTCCGCGCATCAGCTACGACGACGCCGTGAAGAATCTGCAGGAAGGCCACGCAAAAGGCGCGCTGGAATCGAAGTTCGAATGGGGCGGCGACTTGGGCTCGCCCGACGAAACTTATCTTTCCGCGCAGTTCGACAAGCCCGTCATGGTCCATCGCTATCCGGCGAAGGTCAAGGCGTTCTATATGGAGCCCGACCCGCAGCGTCCGGAGCTTGCTTTATGCGTCGATGTGCTCGCGCCCGAAGGCTACGGAGAAATCATCGGCGGCTCGCAGCGCACGGCATCGCACGAACTGCTGCTGCAACGCATCCATGAACACGGCCTGCCCGAAGAAGCTTTCAAATGGTATCTCGACCTGCGCAAATTTGGGAGCGTTCCGCACGGCGGCTTCGGCATGGGTATTGAACGCGCGGTGGCATGGATTTGCGGCCTGGAACATGTGCGCGAGACGATTCCGTTCCCGAGAATGCTGTACCGGCTTTATCCGTAGGCTGTTCGAAGTTCCAGGACAAATGCTGACTAGACTCAAACTCTCGACCATAGTTGGGACAGTCAGCTTTGTCATTGGACTGTCGTGGCTGGCGATCTGGAGTTATTTCGTTCACCGAAATTCTTTGGATTGGCTCGCGAACGAGCTAAGACCGCCGCTCGGCGCCCGACTATTTGCATGGTTAGGCGCGGTTGTTTTGGTGGCTAAAGGGATTCTGTGGCTGATCGGAAGGGCGACCAGCAAGGCTCGCTCGAAAGTGATTTCCTAGCATTGTCCCGGCGTGCTCGTCGGTACATAGATAAATTCGCTAACGACCTATGATGACCACAGCAAGCTCCTCCAACATCACTCCCAGAAAAATCCGCGTCATCGGTGTTCCTCTCGATCTTGGCCAGTCCCGGCGCGGCGTCGACATGGGGCCGTCGGCCGTCCGCGTGGCCGGACTTGAGGCGCGCCTTGAGGCCCTTGGGCACGAAGTGGAAGATGGCGGCAACGTGCCCGTCGCCATTCCTGAACAGAAGAAAGAAGGCGACACCCACGCCAAGTATTTGAAAGAGATCACAGCTACCTGCACGAAGCATGCCGAACTGGTGATCAAAACGCTCGAGGCGGGGAAGGTCCCACTTGCTCTCGGCGGAGATCATTCTATGGCCGCCGGCACGGTTTCGGGTGTTGCCGAATTCTACCGCCGCCAGAATCAGCACGTCGGCTTGATCTGGATCGATGCCCACACCGACATCAACACACCAGACTCATCCCCAAGCGGCAACGTGCACGGCATGCCGCTCGCCGCTCTCATGGGCCTGTGGCCGTCGGAACTGGCAAACATTTTCGATTTTTCTCCAAAGGTGAAACCGCAGAACTGCGTGCTGGTTGGAGTGCGCGACATCGATGCCGTAGAGAAAGAGAACGTAGTCCGCGCAGGCATCGGTGTCTTCACTATGCGCGACATCGACGAGCGCGGCATGCGCACTGTGATGGAAGAAGCTCTCCGCATTGCTGCTCGCGGCACTGCCGGATATCACATCTCGCTCGACATGGACTGGGTCGATCCCGAGGATGCACCTGGCGTGGGAACTCCTGTGCGCGGAGGCGCCACCTATCGTGAGGCGCACCTTGCCATGGAGATCATCGCCGATCACGGCCGCATGCTGAGCTTCGAGATCGTCGAAGTGAATCCCGTCATCGACGAGCACAACCGAACGGCCGATCTGGCGGTGGAACTGGCATTGTCGGCGTTTGGGAAGAAGATTCTTTAGCCACGGATTTCACGGATTCAGACGGATCAAACAAAGACAAGGAAATGTCCACGCAAATCGGCGCCAATCCGTGGCCAAAGTTTTCTCCGAACCATCACTGCGATTGACGCGCGCCTTAGCTCGCGTCCACACTGGAACATCATGGAAAAGATTCGGGTCGGCATCTTATTCGGCGGGCGCAGCGGGGAGCATGAAGTTTCGCTCCTTTCGGCCGCGTCAGTTCTCAACGCAATCGACAAGGAAAAGTATGAGGTCGTTCCCATCGGCATCACCAAAGATGGCCGCTGGCTCACGGCCGAGCACGCTGAGAATCTTTTGACCGGCAAGCTCGTTCTCGAGCCGCGCAACCTGCGCGCGGGCGACCCGCAGAACACCGAAGCCGCCGCCGTTCTCGCCCGCGGAGAAGCCGTGGTTGTCCCACCCGAACCGGTACACCGTCAGAGAGGTCTGGTTCCCTTTCAGACTGACGCCGGTCCAATGCGCCGTGCCAGCGACCGTGCCATCAATGTAGATGTAATCTTCCCGGTGCTGCACGGTACTTTTGGCGAGGATGGCACCATCCAGGGCCTGCTCGAACTCGCCGACATTCCCTACGTCGGCGCGGGCGTTCTCGGCTCGGCAGCAGGCATGGACAAGGACATCATGAAGTCTTTGTTCATCGCTGCCGGAATTCCCATCGTCAAGCATGTCACGATTCTGCGCAGCGCGTGGGAGAACGATCCGAAGCAGGTTCAGAAGAAAGTCGAAAGCAAGCTGACCTACCCGGTATTCGTGAAACCCGCGAATCTAGGCTCGTCGGTGGGCATCAGCAAGGCGCATAACCGCAAGGAACTCGGCCCCGCGATCGAAGAAGCCGCGAAGTTCGACCGAAAGATCGTCATCGAACAGGGCGTCGGTGGCAAGAAAGACAAAGCCCGCGAGATCGAATGCTCCGTGCTGGGTAACGACGAGCCCGCGGCGTCGGTACCCGGCGAGATCGTGCCCGGCAAAGAGTTCTACGACTACACCGCAAAATATGTCGATGAAGGTTCGCAGCTGATCATCCCGGCCAAGCTGACGAAAGCGGAAACGAAGAGGGTGCAAAGCCTTGCGGTGGCGGCATTCCAGGCTGTGGATTGCTCTGGTCTAGCCCGCGTCGATTTTCTGATGGATCCAAAGACGCGCAAGATTTATCTGAACGAGATCAATACCATGCCGGGATTCACGGCGATCAGCATGTATCCCAAGCTGTGGGCAGCATCAGGGCTGGAGTATGCTGACCTGATCGACCGGCTTATTCAACTTGGCATCGAGCGCCACGACGATAAGAAGAAAAATCAGTACAGCCGGTGAATGCGTTGGATGATGAATGCCGTGAAATATCACGAAGTTTTCTGAGGTATGGTTTCTTTTGTGTCCTTCGTGTTTAATACTTTTCTCTATTTCCCGCACACGAAGTTCGCCGCATTATTAGTGTCGCCAGTACCCTTGTACTTGGCAGCCTGCGGATACGCGCACAGCGGCCGAGTCATGGTGGCCGGCTGATTGTCACTACCCGCGTACTTTGAGGCAATGATGGTCGAGGGTGCGACTCCCTTCTCAACCCACTGTACTAGCGCCGCAGCGACGCTATGCTGCGGATCTTCGAACGTCAACCTGCCAACCTGCCCGAAAGAATCTGCGCCGGGGCCGTTATCGCAGTGCTGCATGCCCGGCACCATGTAGAGCCGCACGAACGAATCGGTGTCGTGGCCCATCTTTGTCACGACACGGTCATAATATTGGACGGTGCTGAGCGCCGGAATCGCGGGATCGTTCCAACCGTGATACAGAATCAGCTTTCCACCCCGCGCTGCAAACGGCTTCAGATTGGCGTCCGTCGCATTCAGAGCACTTGCGGATTTTTCCTCGGCAGCTTTCAGGCCGTCGTCCATCTTGAAGGTTTTATAGTTCCAGCCAGGCTCTTCATACACCATGTCAGAGAAGTACCCGAGCCCGAAGAATGCCATCAGGCTCTTGACCGGCGCCGGGCCGGTGATCCACAGTGCCCAGCCTCCGGGCCCATCCTCGGCGCCCGGCAAGAAGCCGGGAAACACTTGGTGGCCATGGGCGTCGAGCAGTCCCCCGTAGATCTTTTTCAGTGCGGCCACTTGCGGCGCGGTCAGGCACTTGTCGGTGTCTTCGCCAGCCTTGCACTCGATTGTCGACGGATCGAAGTGACACTGCCGGGGATCGTTTAAGACTCCATCGCGCACTCCGTCGATCTGATCGCACGCCGCCACCACCGCCGCTGCGATCGAGGGAATCTTTGCCTGTGGAATGAAACTTGCAGGGTTGAGCGTCAAAGCTTGCGTGTCTGACACAGCGGTGGAGAACAAAGGTGTCCAATTGTTCGCCGGCGCTCCGGCAAGAATTCCATCGTAATCGGCGGGATAGCGCTGCGCCTCGATGAGCGCCTCGCGTCCGCCATCGGAGCAACCGGCAAAATATGAATGCTGCGCATCTTTCCCGGAGTACGCGTGTACCGCGGCTTTGGCGATGCGCGTCATCTCATGAATGCCGCGGTGTCCAAAATCGGCGACCCTCTCCGGATGTCCGACCGCCCAGCCCGCGTCAATCGGAGTGCCCTCGTGGCCAGTGTCGGTCGCGGTGGCCGCATACCCATGGCTCACGGCCACGCCGAGTTGCATGAAATCGATTAGCCCGGCGAACCCTCCGTTGCCGATTCCCAACAACTTGCCATTCCAGCCGGAAACGGGCATCCAGACTTCCAGCCGGATGTTGGAATCCGTACTGGGCGTTGCGATGCCTACCACGCGGCAGAACGCTGGAAGACTCTTGTAGAACGCGCTCTGATCGCGGCCAGTGAACGATGCCGGAGGCCCGACGAATCTTCCCGCCTCCACGGTCTGCGCGAAAATGATTTTCGCATGCGGAATTTTCAGCTCGCCGACTTTGTCGCAGGACTCGTCCCCAAATGCGACGACACTGGCGATCAAGACAAAAGATGCCAACAACAGAAGTATTTTTCTCATGATGTTTTTGGACCGCAAAACACTGTGTTCTCCGTGGACACCGTGGTTAAGGATTTGCCTTACCCATGAACGCTGCCTGATCTGACTTCATCTTTTTGAGCCCTTCCATCGGCAGGTACACCATATGTCCCGACTCGTAAGTCGCAAATGAAATATTCTCCCGATACTTCTGCGGCAAGTTGAGATGATCGACCGTATAGTTAGCCGCGTAGTACGGTGTTGCCAGATCGTAGTAGCCTTCCATGACCAGAACCTTCAGATAAGGATTCTTCACAATCGCTTGCCGCATCGCCGTGGCTGTGTCGGGGAAGCCCTGGATCGCCGTACCCCAATCCCACTGCAAGCCACCGCTCTCGGCGCGCACGTTGTAGGGCATGTCGGTCTTGTACCCGAGTTCGGTGCGCAGGTAGTTGTTGAATACCGAGGTAAAAGGCGGCTGCGTCGCCGATCCGGTCGGATCGTAGAACGGCGTGTCGAGCAGCCCATTGGGATCAGGCCCAGTGTAGCGCGCATCAAGGCGGCCAATGCGCAGCTTCTGATCGATCAGCAGGTAGTGCGTGAATTTGCGAACGTTGATGCGCAGGTCAGCTTCGTCGATTACCTCTTTGCTGAGTCCAGTGAATCGCGCCAATTGGTCGATGACTTTCTGCCGTTCCTGCGGAGTGAGCGAGTCGCCCTTGGCCAGAGCTTGCGCGTATTCTGTGGAAGCCCACTGCTCTGATTCCTGGCGCGCCCGGTTCATATCCTGCGCCAGATCGGGAGCCAGCTTGTGGTGATAGCCGGCGATCATCGTGAACGATGGAATCAGAAAAATATATGGCTGATCGTTCGTGTTGTTGTCTTCGAGCGTTTCGAAGTTCAGCACCGTTGAGAGCAACGTGATGCCGTTAAACGAAATGCCGCGATCCGCCAGATACCCGGCGATCCCGGCGGATCGCGTCGTTCCGTAACTTTCTCCGAACAAGAACAGCGGCGAGGCCCACCGCTCATTTCTAGTTATGTAGAGCCGTATAAATTCGCTGAACGCCTCTATGTCTCCCTTAACGCCCCAGAATTTCTTGAACAACTCAGTGTCCGCGGCGCGGCTGAAGCCCGTGCCGATCGCATCGATCAGCACCAGGTCGCTCTTGTCGAGCAACGTGTAGGGATTGTCTTCCATTCGGTAGGGCGCGGGAGGCATGAACCCATCCGGTTGCAGCACGACCCGCCGCGGTCCAAGAGCCCCCATGTGCAGCCAGATTGACGATGATCCCGGGCCGCCATTGAACGCGAACGTGAGCGGACGCTTCGCAGCTTCCTGCCCATCGAGCGTGTACGCGACGTAGAACATCTCCGCTTCAATCTTGCCGTCGCCACGCTTGATGGGAAGGCGTCCCGTCGTCGCCGTGTATCTCAGGAGCTTCCCGTCGACGGTGATCTGGTGATGCGTCGCCACCGGGGACGCCTCGGTCATGTCGAAATGCTCTTCTTTATCTTTGTCTCCGGAACTCTCGCGGGGTGGCGCTTTTTGCTCTGCGGGAGCCTCGGGCTTGGCAGCGTTTTCCGCCGGTTTTTCGGGAGATTGCGCCGCCGTGTTCTTCGCGGCGGGTTTGGAGGGCGCCGCTTGCTGCGCGGACGAGGTTGCAGAGATTGACATCCCAAAAACCAAGCCGAAACCAATCAAGACGGCAGCGAACCTCCGTGAAAATCGTTTCATAGTCTCCATTCCACAATAAGGTCTATTCGACCGGATTTCCTGGACAGGGCGAGTGGCAGGAATTGTACACCGCTGCGGCCACAGAGCACGCGGCGGAAATGCTATCCTTCCGCGCATGCGCCGTCCGGCTTACTGCATCGAGGCTCGATACCCGAAAGCCGGAAGCCAGAAGGGATCATCCAGTAGTAACCAAAGTCGGGCGCCGTTGGTTTGCTCATCTCTCCTGCTCAATGGGACAATACAAACATATGCATAAACCGCTCGTAATTCTGTCCCAACTATTGGCCGCCGGGATGATGCTGCTGGGCAACGCCCCGGCGCAGCAAACTCCGGCAGCGACGACTTCTCAATCCTCACAACCCGCCGCTTCCGCCAAGCCGTCGTCGGCGACAGCTGCCAAGAAGGCTCCCGTGACCGCCAAAAGCGCAACTGCCGTGACGCTCAAGACTCAGAAGGATAAAGCCAGCTACGCCTTGGGCATGAAGATTGGCAATGACCTTCGCCGCCAAGGCGTGAATGCGTCCGTCGATCCGGCACTCACCGCGCGCGGCTTGAAAGACGCTCTGGCCGGCAGCAAAGCGCTGCTGACGGAAGATGAAGAGAAGGCCGCTCTAACCCAATTGCAGACCGACGTCCGCGGACAAATGGAAGCCAAAGCGCACACGGAAGGCGCCGCCGCCCGCAAAGAAGGCGAAGCATTTCTCGCCGCCAACAAGACTAAACCCGGAGTCGTGACTCTGCCCAGCGGACTGCAGTACAAGATTCTGACCGCAGGCAACGGACCAAAGCCGACGGCCAGCGACACCGTCAGCTGCAATTATCGTGGCACTCTGATCAATGGCAAGGAATTCGACAGCTCGTATAAACGTGGACAGCCCGTATCGTTTCCCGTCGGCGGCGTGATCAAAGGCTGGACCGAAGCGCTGCAGTTGATGCCCGTGGGATCGAAGTGGCAGCTGTTCATTCCCGCCGACATGGCGTATGGCGACCGTGGCGCTGGCGCCGACATCGGTCCGGGCCAAACTCTCATCTTTGAAGTCGAGCTGCTGAAGATTGAGGAGCCGAAGAAATCTGGGCAATAAATACGAACCCAGCAGCGAACATAGATTGTCTCTAAGCGAATCAAAGATCGGTTGATTCGAACTGATTCATTTGAACAGAGCCGCCCGCTTCCCGCGGGCGGCCTTTTTTTGTCTCGGGCAGCCTCGGACTCCGCGGCGTCCCCTTCTAAAGCGCTGTGCCCCGGCTGCCGATAGAGATTGCAGCGGGGGAGAACAATGTGAAGATTCTCTTAGTGGAGGACAGCAAGCCCATCCGACGGGAGAACGAATCGGTATTGCACCAGGCAGGATACGAAGTGATCTGTGCCGAAGACGGGGAGACTGCGCTGATGTTGGCGCGAGCGCAACATCCCGACTTGATCCTGCTCGATATGATCTTGCCCAAGATCAGCGGACCGGACGTCTTATGGCACCTGAAGAAAGACCGGGCAACCACCGAGATCCCGGTTGTCGTGCTCAGCAGCCTCTCCGAGAAGAACCGGCAACGGCTACTGGATGCTGGAGCGGAAGAGTATTTGGAGAAGAATGCCCTCATGCCAGGTCGCGGCGTCAATACGCTGCCGAAGGCACTGGAGAACGTGATCTGCCGCATCAATCGCAAGCGCGGAATCGCATTCTCAAAAGTCCCGGTTCCAAAGTGAGGTTTTACAGAGCGCGTTGCAGATGTTCTTCGGCCGAAAGATTGGCCCCTGCCAGCAGTAACAGTCCAGACAGAAACGCCCAGAACATCATGCTCACCGAAAGCGCGAAGGGGCCGTAGACTTCCTGAAAGTTCAACCACGGCAGCGCCAGAATGTACGCATACTTAAGCGCCTCAGAAAGCAATCCCATGATGATGGCTGCGGGCAAAACGGCGCGCGCCGGCACTTTTCCGTTCGGCAGCACCCAGTAGATCAGGAAGAAGATTGCAATGCTCGCGCCGAGGGCGAAGACCTTCATCATCAGGAATCCGACCACGCGGACGAATCCCGTTCCATACCCACGCAGCACGAACTCCATGAAGGCGACCGGACCCGCGGTAAGCGCAATCGACAGCAACGCCAGCACACCACACGCGAATGCCAGGCTGAGCGAGATGATCTGATTGCCCAGGTAGGAGCGGTTGTTCTCGAATCGCCAGATGCGGTTCAGCGCGACTTCAAGCGGCAGGAACACTCCCGACGAAGTCACTAGCAGGATGAGCAACGAAACCGCTTGTACCCGCTGCCTCGAGTTCACCATGGAATTGAGGTTGCGGATGACGAAGTCCTGACCAGCGGGCAAGTAGTCGCGCAACAACTCCAGCACAACGTCGTACATCACGCGCGAATGAAACACACGGCGGATCAGGGTCATCAGCAGGACGACGAAAGGAAAGAACGACAGAATGGAGTTGGCCGCGACGGAAAAAGCGAAAGTGTGCACGTCGGTCCGCATCAAGTACTTGACGGTAGAAAAAACCAGGCTTGGCGGGCGGCGCGGCAGCGGTGGCACTGTACGCGGCCGTACCGTGTTGTTCTGAGGAAACGTTGGAATGGGAGGGTTGGCCATGTCGCCGATTCATCGTATCAGAGGGCGTTGGCGCGGGCTGAGAATGACGCCGGCTGGATAAACCGAAGTTCCAGAAGCGGTTACCGGACTATTTCTTTATCTGTGTCAAAGTTATTGGAAATGACCAGTGGTCATGTTACGTTTCCCTTCTAATTCTTCTTGCGAATCGTTTTAATAGCGCTTATTATCTGTTGCTCATTACCGGGGATTGGTCCGGTGGTGAGACCAGTAGATGGTTGACGTTGCTTGGGTGTGTTGGAAACGCGCCAAATTGTCGGGCTCCGAAAGTTCACGCAGCAAGCGGATGTAGCCGCAGCGGGGACTGAGGAGTCTTTTCCTTTTTTGGAGTAGTTCCTTGCGCACATCGCGGACGCAACCGAAAGTTCTACCGGCTTCTTTGAGGGGGCTTCAAACGACCGGGGCGACGATCGAGAAAGCTGGAGAATAATTCTTAGCAATTGGTGAAAGGAGTTTTATCCGTGAGAGAGAAAGGTACAGTGAAGTGGTTCAACGGGGCGAAGGGATATGGATTTATCCAGCGCTCCACGGGGGAAGATGTATTCGTGCACTTCTCCGCGATCCAGGAGAACGGCTACCGCACGCTCAACGAGGGTGAGACCGTGGAGTTCGACTTGCTGAAAGGCCCCAAGGGCTTTCAGGCGGCAAATGTCGTCCGCGCATAAACTGCGAACCATCTGAGAACTTGAGAACCCTCCCGGTCCCAGCGGGAGGGTTTTTTATGGACGCAATGCGGAAGAACTCACGTACCGGGTTGTGAATGCAATGGGAAGTGGCCGACCTGAGGGGTTTCGTTTTTACGTATCCCCGTCTCGCCAAAAAACATCCAAGGGCTAAGTCTGGGCGGGGGCCGCTCACTAATTCTCCGACTACCAAGCGGAGGATTCTTGCCCGCGGTCGCACGAGTCATGCATAAAGGATTTCGCTGATGAAGAAGAAGAAGATCGGGTTTATCGCCGCGATCGTGCTGGTCGCAGTGGTACTTCTATCGACCCGCTACACCGAGGTGGACTTGCCGGTATGGCATTTTCTGGGCGGTGGCACGGGACCCGATCCGGCCACGTTGCACGTGAGAGGCGAATTCGTAGAGAGCAACCTCGGTGCGGCGGAGGATCCGGAGGGCTCCCTCACCGTGCGCATGATTGCGCAGCAATATGTTTTCGTGCCGCAATGCATTGTCGTCCCCGCCGGCGTTCCCATCCGCTTTCGAATAACGAGCGCCGATAACGTGCACATGTTGAGCTTTCTCGGCACCGATTACGGGCTCAAAGCTGTGCCCGGAACGATCACCGAAGCCAGTTTCACATTTTCTAAACCAGGCGAATTCAAGATTCCCTGTCATGAATTCTGTGGACCGGGGCACTACGCGATGAGAGGACAATTGCAGGTGGTCCCGCGGGATCAGTTTGCTACGTTGAGTCTCGGGGAAAGGAGGACTTGTGAATCCCGCTAGACAGGATGCTCGCTTGCAGACGCAGGTCCGATGGCGTGCAACGCTCGTGGCTGTGTTATTGGCGATTCCGCTCCTATGGTTAAGAGCAGATTCGTCGGCGCAGCAGTCCGCCGCGGAACCTCCCGTTCGCGTTCCATCGAATGTGGCATGGACGCATGAAACGCTTGCGCTGGTTTCCCGGGGCGATGCATTTCGCGGGCTGATCCTCGCCCGGCGCTGCAGTCATTGCCATGGCGAGGAGGGATTCAGCGCGTCTCCAGACTTCCCGAACCTTGCCGGCGCGGACCGGCTGTCGTTCTGGAAACAGATGGAGGATTTTCGCTCAGGGAAACGTGCGTCTCCAGTAATGCAAAGCCAGGTCGCGGGACTCTCCACCCGAGACTCAGCGGATTTGGCTGCGTACTACTCCATGCTGCCCACGGCGAGCGATCCCCAGGACAGCCGGGTGTTTCCCGAAGCGATGAAGGATCCCTCGCGTGCTTCGGTTGCAATCCGACTCATTCTTTTCGGGGATGGCCAGCGCGGCATTCCGCCATGCCAATCGTGCCATGGCCCCGTCAGTTACGTGAACGGCGCACCGCTGCTCGCGGTTCAGAACGGAAGTTATTTGGAGGAACAACTTGACAACTTTGCGAACGGGTCGCGCAGCAACGACATCAACGTTCGAATGCGCAGTATCGCGCGGCAGCTGACGGCGGAGGAGAAAGAGGCGATCGCGGAATACTATGGCGCCGGACTCGGGCCGGGAGTCTACCCAAGATAGCGCAAGGGATTTCTCGAAAAGCTTTGTAAAGGATGTCACGGGACCGGCTTCTCGCGAAAATAGCGAGAGGAACTCACCGCACAGTTCCCCTGCCACGCTAACGTAACCTCAACGATCACGACGCCATCAAAATGGATTTATCGAGGTCGATATGGAAAAGCTAGTTGCTTTCGCCGCGTCAGTTCTTATGGCTTGGTCCACCACGGCCCAGACCACTGCTAACCCGACAAATGCCGAAGCGCCTCAATCCCAGAAACCCGCCAGCGTCCTGCTTCCGGAGCTACAGTTATGCGGATCGGTGCCGACAATGTTTGCGATGCTGGTTAATCAAGCCGGCCTATCGGGCGGCGTGGCTACGTCGAACGAGGGATGCTCCGATGGTCAGGAGGGGACGGTATCCGTTCCGGCCGGAACCAACTTCGACAAAGCAGTCGCGCAGGTTGCAAAACTCAGAGCTCCGTCTAAATGGCAAGTCCGGAATGGCGTGGCAAACTTTTTCCCCGGGGGCATTGTACCGCCGTTACTCCTGGTGCATATCCGTAACTTCGCCTGGGACAAGTCAACCCCCATCCGGGAGGTTCTTGGGCGTTTGCGCCAGTTACCCGAACTGACGGAAGAGGCGTCGAAGCTTGGGCTACGGGAGGCTCCGATCGAGGGTGGGGCGAGCACGATTTGCATCCGCGGCGATTGCAGTGAAACATCAAAGCCGGAGAAAATTCCAGAGACTGAGGAAGCTGTTTCGCTGCTTACTGTGCTGAACCGAGTAGTGCAGGCCCACAACGGAGCTGTCTGGAGTTACTCGGAATATCCCTGCGACAATGGCACATTATTTTCCCTAAACGTCATTGCTGAATGAGGGCGCGCTCAGATAACATCTCAGAACGACAACGTTGGTAAGGTCAATGCCATGGTTTTCGGGCGACTACCCGCAACCCCAATCCTACTTCGTAATTCCGCGGAATTCTTCGTCCATCCACAGCTTGAAGGCGTCCAGGTTCTGCGGGCGCCCGAGGAAGCCGCTGATCAGTTCCGTGCCAGGCTTGGAGCCTCCGGGTTCCAAAACCGTTTTGCGGTAACGCATCGCAGCTTCTCCGCCCAGCAGGTTGTTCTTGTCGAACTGGCTAAAGAAATCCACGGCGATGACTTTGTCGAGCACGTAGGTGTAGTAGTTCGAGGTATAGCCCATCAGGTGGCCGAAGCTGGCGTAGAAGCGATTGCCGTCCACGAACGGGTACGGATAGAAACGCGTGTAATCGGCGCGGAGCATGGCATCGAGATCGATGGCGTCGGGTGCACGCTCGTGGACATCGAGCGAGTAAGTCGAGTAGAAAAGTTGGCCCTGCACCCAACTGGCTCGGCCGAAGGCGCTGGCGCGGTTCATGCGATCAATTAGGTCGACGGGAAGCACTTCGTTAGTCTGGTAGTTTTTGGCAAACGAACGCAGGATGGTGGGATCGCGGAAGAATTCTTCCAGCATTTGCGATGGCGCTTCGACGAAGTCGGTCTCGGTGGAGAATCCGGTGATGCCGCTCCATTCCTGCTGTCCGCCGAGAATGTTGTGCATGAGATGGCCGAACTCATGGAAGAACGTGACAACATCGTCATACTGCATCAGGCCGGGATCGCCGGGCTTGCCTCCGGCGAAGTTGCAGATGAGCACGCCTTCGGGCAACTGGCGGCCTTTGATTCCGGGCACGACGGGGCTGGAGCTGAACCATTTGTCTTTGCCGTCGCGCGGGTGCATGTCGAGATAAACGCGCCCCACCAGTTTGCCTTCATCGAAAACGTTCCACGCGGACACGGACGGATCCCAGACAGGGGCAGCCGTTGCGGGTTTAAAAGAAAGATGAAAGAGCTTGGCCGCGGTGTCGAGCACTCCTTGTTGCACGCGATCATAAGTGAAGTAGGGCCGCACCGATTGAGAGTCGAAATTAAAGGTAGTGCGCGCGTATTGATCGTCCCAATAGAAGCGGCCATAGGCGGGAATGGCAGCGAGGCCGGGCTGCTTCTGACGGGCGAACGCTAGCAGCATGTCGTATTCGCGGCGCGATGCAGGGCGGGAGGCGACATCCACTTCGTTCAGAAACGCCTTCATGTTCGCCGCTGATCCGATCATCTGATCGGCCGTCGCGAGATCGGCGAAGCTGGCGTATCCGAGAATCCTGGCCATTTCGTAGCGGGACTTCAGCACGTCGAGCAGGACGTCCTTATTCACCGGGTAGGCTCGAGTGGTGTACGCCAGATACATCTTTTTGCGCAAGTCTTCACTGGTGGCGTACGTCATCACGGGCGTGTAATCGGTTTCATCCGTGGAAAGAATGATCGATCCGTCCGCCTCCGGCTTGTGGGAAGAGATGAAGTCGGCAGGCAGGCCGTCCAATTCGGCTGCGTTCTTGGCGACGATGTGATTGGGATGTTCCTGGATGTTGCGGCCGAAATTGAGCGCGGCCTCGGTGATGTGATCCTGGAGTTTCTTCACCTGGGCGCGGGTAGCAGCATCTTTATCGACGCCCGCGAGACGGTACTCGAGGAGCGTCCGTTCGATGTAGTGCTTGGTGGCGGGGTCTGCGCTCGAGATGTCGATTGCGGCGAGTGCCCGGTATACATCCTGATTCAAATAGAGGACGGTATTGACCTGCTGGACCTGCTGGGCGAGGGCCTGGCCCGCGTCGCGAACTTCTTTCTGAGGCGCCACGGCGAACATGAGATACGCCTCGGAGCCAGCCAAGCCAAGTTCATTCTGGGCGTTGTCGAAGGGGCGCAGAGTGTTCTCGATCGTGCGTGGAGTTTTCGCTGCGAGCAATTCGTCGACGTACTTTTGTTCCTTGGCGATGTGGTCGCCAACCCATTTTTCCGCGGAAGCGCGATTCAGGGTTCCAACCCAGATGTGAAGCGGATCGCTTTGGGCGAAGCCCCGCGAGTGCGCGGAAACCAGAAACAAGCCAATCCACAGGCCCGTCAGAAACACACCGCGAAATGCCTGGGAACGATGAGAATGCGACATGAGGGCCTCCGCAAAAAAGTTAGACTCGCGAAACACAAATCGGTGAGTAGAGGATTATAGCGTTTCTAAGAGAAGGTTGAGGTGTTGCGGAGCAATCAAGCTGGAAGTGTTGTTGTTATTCCGGCGGTTCAGTCACCGCATTTCCAAAGAGACTACATCGCCGTTCGTCAATCCTCCGGGCTTGTAGTTCACCGTAACCTGGCGGTCGCGCCATTCGCAGGAGAAGTCATCGGCGCCGATCAGGACCAGCGATTTGTAATCGGGGGCGCGCAGCTTCAGCGTTGAGCCTCCGGAAGCGACGGTCAGAATCGCCGCAGGACTAGTCGAGCAGTCCACTGTGACGAGGCGGCCTTTGACGAACTTCGTGGGACGCGCGTCGGCCGTTGTAGTTGTGTTTTCGTCGGCGGCGCGCTTGGCGGCATCTTCTTCCAGCACATCGAATGGCGATTTCTGTGGCTCGAGTTTGGGTTGCGACACGTTGGCTGCGCCCAGCGGGATGCCGTATTTGCGCTCAGATCCGGCCTTCTCTTGCAATTCGCTTGCGAGTGTGGCGATGTCTGGATCGTCGCTGGTTTTCAGACGATCGAGCAGGACCTGCGCCGCGTCCCATTTCTTGCTGGCTACGTAAATCTGAGCCAGGTGGTAAGTGAAGAACTGATTGCGCGGGCTTAGGTTCATGGCAGCGCGCTCGGACTGCATGGCGGCGGGAGTGCTTCCGCCTTCATTACGCGCCACCGCCAGCAGGTCGTAAGCGCCAGCCATTTCCGGATACCACTCGAGCACCGCCCTCAGATCCATCATCATGTTAGGGAGACCCTGCATGTCGGTGTGTTTGGACTGGGCAACGCGGTACTTCAGAATCGAGAGGTAATAACGGAGCCACATGTCGCGCTGATTGAGTGTTGCGGCGTCGGACAATTCGGTCGCAGCCTGGTCGAAGTCGCTGTGCTGGATTTCGTCCCAGGCTAGGACGCGATGGGCGAGCGGACTGCCGATGGCGTTGCTGGGAAGCTGGTCAGGATCCTCGGCGGGTCGTTTCTCCTGGTTCTTAGCTTCAAACTTCTTATCCGCGACGGTGGGCACGGTGGCCAATGCATGCAATTGTTGCAGGCCGGCGTCGCGGCGCTCGGGGATGCGAACTTCTACCTCAGCGTAGAGTGCGCGCTCGTCGTCCTCGGGCAAAGGCTTGGCGGTAATCACCGCATCGTCGGGACCGACGGGAGCAGCGAAGCGATAAACCTGGCCGGGGTTGGTGGCGCTAGCCTTGGAGTCGGTTTGCCGGGCGGCGTCGAGCGCAGTGAGTGCCCCGCTTTGCGAGTGGAAGTACTCTTTCACCGCCTGTTCCAGTTGCGCCGAACTCATGCCGTAGGCCTGCTGGATGGCGTCTTCGACCGGGACATGCTGGTTAAGAGTGAGACCGAAGTAGGCTCCAGTTTCCGGCAGCTTCTTCTCGTGCAGAAGATAGTGCATGACGATCCACGACTCGGCTTCGAACAGAGCGTGACGCGTGTCTTGGTTGGGTGTCGAGGAATCGCGCTTCATGGTGAAGAGCTCGGGCAGCGGGAGCCAGGCCTGCGCGACGAGAACATCGGTGAGCGACTTGGGCGAACGAGCCTCGCGATGGTTGCCGCCGGGGTTTTCATTAACAGGTGGAAGCAATCCGGGGTCACCGCCGAGCTCGACCTGCTTGTCGTTGAGGCGAATCGAACTGAAATATTCGAGGAGGCCTTCGTCGAACCATGCCTGGGCAGGCGGGTAGTTGTAATTCAGCAGCATGGCCGCGAAGTCATGGGCGACGGCGCACCATGCGTCGTCTTCGGAAAGATTGAGTGCGATGAAATCCTGATCTTCGCCGGCAAGAAAGAATCCGGGGACGTCGATGGGCTGGCCGTTCTGTAGCGGCGCGAGCTGGTAGTAGGACTTGTCATTGTTGAACGCGAGGATGGTGAGTGGCACTGACTGGTTGAGGCGATCTTTTCCCAGCAGTTGGGCAAAGACTGAACGCATCTGTTCGAAGCGCAGGGCAACTTCGCGGCCTCGCTTGTCCCCGGCGTCGGTGATAACGGTGACGTGCGTCGAGTGGATTTCGAGCCAAGGCGGTTCGGCAGCTGGGGCCGAGGCGGGCAACGCAAGACACAAACCAAGCGATACTGCCACGAAGAATGGAACGCGATTGCGGTTCAAGCCTGTCATAGGCCGCCACCAGACTACCTGATAAGGAAAGCGTAACAGAATCCAGTCGTGGTTTCAGCAGTCTGCGTGGCGCAGAATCGCCATTGTGGAGCAGAAAAAAGCGGCATGGGTTGCTCCCACGCCGCCCGGAAGATTCTCGCTGTTTACGGCACCACGAAGTTCACGAGTGTCTTGCAGGGCGCGGACTTCTTCACCATCGAGAATTTTGGCTTGCCGTCGAATATTGTGCTAGGCAACGGGTTTGGATTTGTCAGTAAGACCGCGGAAACATCGCACGGTATCGCTGGAAAACTCGGGGTTTCAGCATACGCACGTGGAGAGCAAGATGAAGGTGGTCGGGCCCGTCGAATGAACACGGCGAACCGGATCAACCTCTACTGGTCAGCGCCGCGACGCAGGATTTGAACCTCCATCGGCTGCAGATTGACCCGCACCACGTGGAGAGGGCCTTGTCCGGTCGAGCCATCCACTTCCTGCACCGTGGCTGCGCCCTGGGCGATGAATCGAACGGGTTGAGGTGCGGTCGCGCCCGCTTGATTACTGTACAAGATGTTAAACACGTCGCCGTCCGCGCTGAGCACGATCTCCACGATGACGTCGAGTTGCTGCGACTGCGCGGGGTTGGCGTTGGCCGCGACGAGAACTTCCTGATCGTTCAGAATCCGCGAGAAAGCGACCACCCCTTGAGGGAATCCAGAGACTCCGAACGTGACTCCGTCTCCAGAGAGCGGACGAAAATAGAAGCGTCCGTAACGCAGCGCAGACTGCTGCGCCCGCACGGCGGCGATCTGCTGGATGTGCTGGTAAAAAACGCTCTGCTCGCTAAAGCCGGGACCTCCCCAGAGCGCTTCGCGTACCGCAGGATCGCTGCCGACGCCGGGAGAATCCCACCGGCAGTTCCACGGCGTTCATGATTAACGGAACAATTCAAGACGTTTATGTACGGGTCTTACATCATCGACCCGTCCAGCCGGCTCACCATGATGGCAAGCGCGTCCTACAGCGACTTTCGAGGTGCCCAATACGCCGGGCGTTGGCATCGGGAACGGCTCCCGGGGGCGATACCTTGCGCTCGCCATGACACCCGGCAACTGTTCCGCTCCGGGCACTTTCAATTCCGCCAACAACAACGAAAATCAAAACGAGCAGAATTATTACACGCGTCCTGACTTACCAGAAATCCGCCGGCGATTTGGACTTTCAGATCTCCGCCTTTGGCCGCGAGAGCGAACAGCATTTCACGCCGGACCCGATCGGCGACCTCTACCTCAACGGCGAGGCCAGCGAGGTGCATCGCTACCTTTACTCCGCCGGCTTGCAAGCCGACGCCAGTTATCAATTGGGCGACTACCATACCATCCGCGCCGGCGGATCAGTTCCTGGCCGAGGGCGACTCAAAATAATACCTCCACCACCGTCTTCAACCTGGACGCCAGCGGCAATCCGACCGACCCTGGCAAATATCACGGACAACCATCCCCTCTACGGTCTGTTTGCCGGGCTGTATTTGCAGGATGAATGGAAAATCTTCCCCACGCTCACCCTCAATGTCGGCGCGCGCTTCGACGTTTTCTCTTCCTCCTTTGACGACGAAAATCAACTCAGCCCGCGCGCCAATCTCATCTATAAACCGTTCAAATCGACCACGCTGCACGCCGGTTACTCGCGTTACTTCACCCCGCCGCCCGTGGAGGACGTCGGCGGCGGCAGCCTGGCGAAATTCGCCGGCACCTCCGGCGCCCCGGCCACGTTTCAGGACGATCCGGTCAAAGCCGAGCGCGCCAACTATTACGACGCCGGCATCACCCAGACCATTCTTCCCGGCTGGAACATGGGCTTGGACGGTTACTACAAAACCGCCCAGCAACCAACTCGATGACGGGTTGTTCGGGCAGACGCTTATTCTCTCGGCCTTCAACTATGAAAAAGGCCGGGTCTATGGGCTTGGAATTCACGACCTCTTACGAGAACGAACGGCTTCAGCGCCTATGCCAACGCCGCTTATTCCGTCGCCCAGGGCGAAAATTGGGACTCGGCGCAATTCCTGTTTGATCCGGCGCGACATGGCCTACGTCCAGAATCATTGGATTTATCTGGACCACGACCAGGCTTATAGCGGCACGGCCGGCGTTTCTTATCGTTACAACGAGTCGCGCACGACCAGCACCATGGGTTACATGGACGTGGTTGCCGGCAGCGGATTGCGGCAGGACGCGACGGCTGCCGATCGGCGCAGCAACCCATCCCCAACGGCGCGTCCGTTCCGGACTATTACTCGCTCAACGTCGGCGTGCGAACAAACCTTCAAAGTGGCGCACAAGCAATATTTGAAAGCCCGACTCGATGTCGTCAACGTGACCGACAACACTTATGAGTTGCGCAGCGGATCGGGCGTGGGCGTCAATGCCGCCGCAATATGGCGAGCGCCGCGGGATTTTTGGTTCGTTGAGTTACTCGTTCTAACATATTGACGGAAGCCGGGCATATCCGAAAAACTGTCTTATGGCCGCTGCCGCCTATCAATTAAAGTCCGAACTTGGCCCGGGTTTGTCTGCCCGCGCCGGAGCGCGACGCCTATCGGCGGCTGGCCTGGATCAATTCCATCTGCTTCTTTTTCCTGATCGTCGGCGTGTCCGGCGCGCGCTCCCGGTTGCCTGTTCCGAACCGTCCCGCCGCCGATCGAACAGCCGGTGCCGATCATCATCCAGCCGCTGCCGCCGACGCCGCCGCCCCGACGGAAGCAAAACAAATGGAGCCGCAAAACGAGGACCAAAAGCGAAATCGCGCCGCGAGTCGTGGTGGTGACGCCGGATTCCCCGGCCATCAATTTTTCCGTGCCGACCATCGGCAATGTCGTTGTTCCCAATGCCGTCGCCCGCGCCCCGCCGGTCGCGCCGCTCAAGGCCGACCGCGCCGGTTCACCACGAGCCGACAGACCATCGGCAGCACAGGCGAAGGCGGAGACCGCCCCCAGCCGCCCTACCCGGAGATGGCCCTCAAATTCGGCCAGCAAGGCACGGTCGTGTTGTTGTTGACAGTCGATGACAGTCGGCCTGGTGCAGTCCATCGATCAAGGAAACTTCCGGCTCGCCCATTCTGGACCGAAGCGCCGTCGAATTCGTCAAACGCCATTGGATTGCCGCCGCCCATGAGCGGCGGCCATGTTTTTCAAGCCACCATTTCTACCAGCTCAATGAACCGATTAGCATGAAGATTAAGATTAAGATTAGGAGCGGAAACACTCTTCTTTTCCTAATCTTAATCTTAATCTAATCCTAATCTCCCCTCTCCATTTACACTTTATGATGGCAAATATTGTTTTTGATTTTTTTCTCAAAGGCGGCCCGGTCATGGTGGCCGATCCTCATTTGCGCGCTGGTCGCCGTGGCCGTGGTGGGCGAGCGCTCGTTTTGGTGGCTGCGCGAAGGCCGCCGCCGCGACCCCAAGAAACTGGAGCAAATCCTGGCCGCGCTGGAAAACGGCGACATCCCCGCCGCCATCCAAATCGCCGAAGGCTCGCACGACCCGGTCATCCGCATGATTCACCGCGGCATTGAACCACGTCCACACCTCCATGCAAGGCGCGTTGCAATTGGCCGCGGGCATCGAATTGGAACGCGCCGGGCGGTTTCTGACCGTCATGGACACGCTGGTCACGCTGGCGCCGCTGCTCGGCCTGCTGGGGACCGTCACCGGCTTGATGCGCGCCTTCCTCAGCGTCGGCAGCGCGGAATTGTCGGTCGTCGCGGTCACCGGCGGCATCGGCGAGGCGTTGATCGCCACGGCCTGCGGCCTGGGCATCGCCATTTTTTCGCTCATCCCGTTCAATTATTTCACCGGCCGGCTGGCCCGCCTGCAATTTGAACTGGAAGCCGCGGCCACCAACGTCGAAATGATGGTCGCGCCAATGCAGTGCGGAAGCCGTCAAATTGGACCAAGCGCCGTACCGGCTCCCGTCGAATCGGCCTGAGCAAATGAAGCTGTCCTCTCCAGTCAAGCGCCGCCATTCGCGCATCGAGATCATTCCGTTGATCGACATCATGTTCTTTCTGCTGGCCTCCTTCATGATGGTCAGCCTGCAAATGGACCGCACCCAAAACATCAAGGTCAATCTGCCCGCCGCCAGCATGGCCCGCGCCGATTACAAGCCGGACATGATCAACATCGCCGTGGACAAGGCCGGCGCCGTCTGGCTGGAGAAAAAGGAAATCACCCTGCCGGAATTGGACCAGGTCCTGAGCAACCGCTTCCGCGTCGACACCAATCTGCCGGTCTATATCAGCGGCGACGCCGCCACGCTGCACGGCTCGATGGTGCGATGTGCTGGAGGCCGTGCGCCGCGCCGGCGTGCAGAAAGTGGCCTTCATGGTCGACGGGCGCGCACCAACCAGGCCAGCCCATGAAAATCCGCTCCCCCATTGCCCGCAAGCGCACCCGCCTGGAGATCATTCCGCTGATTGACATCATGTTTTTTCTCCTCGCCTCCTTCATGATGGTCAGCCTGCAAATGCAAAAAGTCCGCACGCTCAAAGCCAGCCTGCCCACCGCCACCCTGGCCACCTCCACCAAGAAACCCGACATCATCAACCTCAAAGTCGATCGCGACGGCCAGGTTCGAATTGGACAAGCAAACTGCTGTCCTTCCCGCGAACTTGCTCACCGTCCTGTCCAACCGCCATCAGCTCAACACCAACGTTCCCGTCTATCTCAGCGGCAGCCGCGACGCCACGCACGGCGCGATGATGTATGTGCTGGATTTCGTCAAACGCGCCGGCATCCAGCACGTGGCCGTCGCCATCAAGGCCGATCCATCCCGCCCGGCCGAATAACCATGAAAAATTTTCAACAAAACCTGTTCATCGTCCTGGCCCTCGGCCTGTGCGGCACTGTGCGCCTGGCAATGGTACTTGCAGACCGTCCAGCTCAACACCATCGAGAGACTCGAACCAGATCATTTATCAACAATCCGCCGACATCCAGGGCTACACCAACTCCATCAACGCATGGACGCCGAAATCGCCGGACTGCAGACCGCATCACCGAGCTCAAGCAAACCGCCATGAGCAACGACCATGGCCATCTCACCGAGAAACGCGAAGTCGCCCGCCTGCAATCCGCCGGCGACATCATGAGCAACGAGATCGTCCAATACAAGGCGCGTCGACAAATCTTCTGGAAGCCAAACTCAAAGAAGCCTACGACGGCATAAAGAAGCAAAACGACGCCATCGCAAAACTGGTCGCCGAGCGCGACGAATTCGTCAGGCAAATTCAACGACAGCGTCAAGGCGCGAAACGAACTGGTGGAGAAATACAACGACCTGGTCCAACAAATGAAAAAACTCCAGGACGCCGAAAATTCCAAAGGGAGCAAATAACCCCTTCCGATGACCAATAACAGATTCCCAATGACCAATTCTCAATCGAGAAGTCAGAAATCCCAAGGTGAATTGCTTCGCCAACAAGACTTACCCAAGAAAGTGAAATGCACCTGAGCAACGGTTTTGCAACGTTTTGCGACGTTTACCGTTTGATTTCCCTGTGTTCGGGCTGTAAACTGCCGTGTTGTCGGGTGTCAAACGAAGCGAGGTGTCATTGCCGAACAAACCGCATTCGCATTTTGGCCTGGTTACGCTGGCTCTCGGGCCAGCGGCGCGGTTTCTCGTCTCTGAAATGGTTCCATCTTCCCCATGAAACAAATCCCGCCTTCCGACGACAGCCTCAGCAATGTCGGCAAAGAACGATTCCAGCTCATCGCCCGCGCCGGCAACGATGTCATTTGGGATTGGAATATCCAAAGCGGCGTCTCATGGCAGAGCCACACTCTCCGTCAGTTCGGCTACTCCGAAGCCACCCAGCCGGGCGAACGCCCTTGGCTTGATCACGCCCATCCGGACCACTTCCAACGCGTGCTCAAGGGCCTCGAAGATGTCCTCGCCGGCCAGACGCTGTATTGGTCGGACGAATACCCATTCCATCGCCGCGACGGCGCCGTTGTCGAAGTTTTCAATCGCGCTTGCGTGGTCCGCAATGCCGAAGGACGCGCCATCCGAATGGTCGGAGCGATGATCGATATAACCGATCGCAATAAAGCAAGGGAAACAATCAACGCGCAACGAGCAGACCACCAGAAGATCGAAACCCAATTCCTGCGCGCCCAGAGGTTGGAGAGCATTGGCGCGCAGGTCGGGCGCATTGCTCACGACCTCAACAATGTCTTTTCGCCCATCCTGATGGGCGTGCCGTTCTTGAGGGATATTGCCGGCGATCCTTCCAGCCGCAAAATCCTGGCCGACATGCGAATCCAGCGCCGAGCGTGGCGTCGCGGATTGTCAAAGAGTTTTTGACACTGGCTCTGCGGCGCCCGAAACCGAGCGCACCCGGCTCCGGCCCAATCAACTTATTCAGGAAACGGTCAATGTCCTCGGCGAGACTTTTCCCAAATCCATTCGGGTCAAGACCTCTTGCGATCCTGCGCGTCTGCGAGATCGAAGGCGACGCCATGGAACTTCACCAGGTCCTCCTCAATCTCTGTGTCAACGCGGGGGATGCGATGCCAGACGGCGGGGGCTTTGACCCTCTCTTCGCACAATGTCACTCTGCAAGAGCCGGTTTTCTGCGCCGGACTCTCCGGCCCGTCCGGTGAATACGTGCAAATCCAGGTCGCCGATACCGGCATTGGCATGTCCGAGGAACTGCAAACGAAAATATTCCAGCCTTACTTCACCACCAAGGAGCCCGGGCAAAGGCAGCGGGCCTGGGCCTCTCGACCATCGTGAGAATTCTCCAAAGCCACGGCGCCATGCTCGGCTTGGAAAGCGCCCCGGGACACGGCACGGCCTTTTCCATTTATTTTCCCGCCAAACTCCGCCGCCCTCAGACCGATGCCGCTGCCCTCGCGCCCGCGCCGCCCGCCGGCAACCAGAGACTAGTCCTGCTTGTGGACGATGAGGAGGCGATTCGCGAAATGTGCCAGTTGATCCTGGAAAGCTCCGATTACCGCGTCTTGACCGCCGAAAACGGCGTCGAGGCGCTGTCGCTGACCGAACGCTACAAAGACGAAATCTCCGCCGCCATAGTGGATATGATGATGCCTGTGATGGACGGCGCGGCTGCGATTCGAGCCATGCCGCTGGTGCGCGCCGCAATTGAAGATCATCGCCACCAGCGGCCTTTCGCAAAAAGAACAATCCGCCGCCCTGGGTGATGCCGCGCCGGATCATCTTCCTCCAAAAGCCGTACACCGCGGACCAGTTGGTGGCCGCGCTGGCTGGCGTGCTCCGTTGACGGCCAATTCCAAACACGCGCTCCGGCGTCACATTCCGATCGTCAGTGCCGCCTCATTTTCCCGTTCCTCGTTCTCACCCCGCCGCTTCCGGCCCCGCTGAACCTGCACCAGGTTGACCGGCAGCCAGGCCTCCCGGAAGGAATCCAGGTAATCCAGCGACGCCAGCAATCCCGGCGTCGACCGTGTCCAGTTCGCCGGCGCGCCACACCGCATGACGCAGGCATTCCTGATGCGCCATGACCTTTTCGGCAATGTCCTCGTCGCACAGAAGATTCCCCAGCGTCGGAGTCGCCCGCAACGCCGCCGCAATGTCATCGAGCAGCGGCGTCCTTACTGCGCAGCCCCCTCTCCAGATGCGGACAACTTCAGCCGGGTTGAAATCAAACCCATGCCGCGCCGAGCCTGCGGCCAGCAGCGCCAAACCCTCCGCGTAAGCAATGATCATCGCGGCGTGACAGCGCCCCGCGCAATTCATCCAGCACGCTCTCTGCGTCCTCTCCAAAACGCCCTGCGGGATGCCGGAACGGTGTCATAATCAACGATCGCTGCCGTTCCCGCGCTGAAAAACACTGCGTGCCCAGCGCCGCGTCGATTGTCGGCGTCCGCACCCCCAACTCCCGCGCGCATTGCGAAATCCGCCGGGCCGCCGCGTCGTTCTTGAGAGCGTTAAGCTTCCCCTTGATCTGGCCCCGCTCCATCCCTTCATCAACGGGATTGAAAACATGCCCGGAAACTTCGGCCAGGTAACCGTTGAGAACACCGACGTTCAAGGCGCCGGAGGCATCGCGCAAATTCCTCGCCCCCAAACGCCAGCGTCCGTTGCATCAACTCAAACGTTTCAAACACCAGTTCCATCAACCCGTATTCGATGCCGGAATGTGCCATGCGCGCAAAGCACGCGGCTGCAGCGGAATCAAAATAGCCGACAGCCGGTTCGCCGTTGACGTTGGCTGCCAGCGCCTCCAGTATTGGGCGCATCCGCGCGCAGACTTCGCGCCGTCCGCCCGCCATGATGATGATCCCGTCTGCGCCGCCGCATCGCCCCCGGCGATTCCCAGGCTCATGAACTCGACGGATCGTTCCGACAGCTTCCGGGCGCGACGCTCCGCGTCCTTGAAGTACGAATCTCCAGCGTCAATTATAAGGTCTCGCGGGGCCAGGTGCGGCAGCAACTCATTAACCATTCCGTCCGTCTGCGCTGCGGTTTCTCCAAAAACAAAAATCGTCCGCGGCCGACTCACCAATCCGGCCAGTTCAGAAAGGGATCGTGCCTGAAGAAATGGTCCGCCTGCCAGGCCCTGCGGCAAGTTCGCGGGTTGGCGGAGGAGCGCAGTTCCCACGTCGCCACCTGAAATAGATGGCTGGAAATATTCTGCGCGACGCTGACTCCACTGCCGAACAAGCCGGCCACGCCAACATCACACTTGCCTGAATCCGAATCCGACATTTGACCGTCAATCTGCCCAAACATCCAACGACTTTTTGAAATCACAAATTAATAAGAAGCCATTGGCGTTGGTTTTTCCCGATACTCCCGCCGATGCGGCGGCCGAGTCAACTATTTCGAGCGAAAAGTTATTCACACTCCCGTGCATTTTTGTTGACGCAAGAATAACAGTCGCGCCCTCTCACTCCCACCTGAATCGACTATCAGGACATCCCCCACTACCCTCTCTTGTAGCCTACAGATTCCACCCACAACCTGTAGTGCATTTCTCATCCAAGTTGCTTCTACTGGCAGTGACATAATCCTTCCGTCTCCTGTCTTCTGACCTCTGACCTCTGTCCTCTGACTTCTGTCTTCTGACTTCTGACTTCTGTCAATTTGCCCCTGCGAAATGGCTTGCCAATCCGGGCGGTGGGAAGATCATCACGAAAACAGCCACAAACAATTCATTTACGCCATAAGCAACAAACCAAATGGGAAATCCCGGTTTAGATCAGAGCCAGTTTCCCCAATTGCGGGAGGTTTGTGCTAAATCAAAAATCATCAACATCAACCGGGGCCACAATGCGCCGTTTTGGCGCGGGCTGGCTAAAATCGGCTGTGTGTCCAAGCGAAGGCAGTTCTCCCCGCAACTTGGTTTCATTTCCCGTTCAACTCTCAATAACTAAACGAATCATTATGAAAAATCAAATTAAACAAGCCCTCACCTCGCTGATCCTGTTATCAGCGCTCAACTCAACCGTTTTCGCCCAGGGCACGGCGTTCACATATCAGGGACAGCTCCAGAACAACGGGAGTCCGGCCAGTGGCACCTACAACCTAACCTTCACACTATTCAACACCAACACCAGTGGTGCGCCTATCGTGGAACCGGTGACCAACAATGCTGTCGTTGTCGCCAACGGTCAGTTCACGGTGCTGATTGATTTTGGCCCAGGCGTGTTTACGGGCCGACCAACTGGTTGCAGATTGGAGTGGAAACGAACGGCGACAGCAGTTTCACCACGCTAACGCCGCGTCAGGAATTGACCCCCACGCCGTACGCCATTTACGCGGAAAGCGCCAACACTTTAAGCGGCACGTTGTCGGCCTCTGAATTGACCAGCATCGGCAATACCACTGATATAAACGCTCAAAACTTCTTCATTGGTTTTGCGGGCAATTCGACGACCGGTGGTGCGGCTAACACGGCCGCCGGTTATATGGCTTTTAACGAGAACACGGGCGGCTCCAACAACACCGCCTATGGCTTCCAAGCGCTTGTCGACAACACGAGTGGCTCGGGCAACACCGGCATTGGCTTGACGGCCCTTGCCGCCAACAGCAGTGGAATCCAAAATACAGCCGTTGGCGAGGAGGCAATGTATATGGGCGGCAGCAGCATGGGCGGCAGGCTGCCATGACAATTCCGCCTTCGGTGTCCTCGCGCTCGGCAACAACCAGGGCTCATTCAACTTGGCCAGTGGCGTGTATGCGCTTTACGGCAACGGCCTGGGCAGCTACAACACGGCCAACGGCGCATTTGCGCTTTACAGCAACGGCGGCACCGGGAACGGCAACTACAACACGGCCAATGGCTATGAGGCGCTTTACTCCGGCGGCACCGGGGGCAGCAACGTGGCCGACGGCGCCTTGGCGCTTTACAGCAGCGTGACCGGCGGCAACAACATCGCGCTGGGCCATCAGGCCGGTTACTATATCACCTCGGGCAGTTCCAACATTGACATCGGCAACCCGGGTCTGCCCACGGACACCAACCTCATCCGCATTGGCACCGGCCAGACGCAGACGTTCATTGCCGGCGTCATCAACGGCAACGGCGCGGGTCTGACCAATCTCAACGTGATGAATTTCAGCGGCACCCTTCCACTAACGCAATTGCCGGTCGCGGTGGTGACCAACACTGAATCGAATGTCTCGCTGGGCAGTTTGACGCTGGGCAGTAGTTTGGTTTTGTCGGCACCCGCCGCCGTTTATTCCGGCGGCAACAGCCTTTTAATTGCCGACAATGACTTTGACTTCTACGCCGGTCCGTTGGCCGGTAATTTTACCACCACTGGTCCCGCTAACACGGGCCTTGGCTTTGGCGCTCTTTCGATGAACGGCGGCGGCGCATTCAACGCGGCCGTGGGCGCCGGTGCTTTGGGAAAAAACTCCGTTGGAAACAACAACACAGCCTTAGGTTATGAGGCGCTGTACAACAACTCAACCGGCTCAAATAATGTGGCCAACGGCTACTGGGCGCTTTTGGCAAACACGAGCGGCTACAACAACACGGCCAATGGCTATGAGGCGCTTTACGACAACTCGACCGGCTATCTCAACACGGCCGTGGGCTATAATGCGCTTAACAACAACACGAGCGGCTACGTCAACACGGCCGTGGGTCATGACGCCTTGAAATTGAATCAAATTGGCAATCAAAACGTGGCCGTGGGCGATTTGGCTATCTCGGCCGAGAACGTCTGGCAACAACAACACGGCTGTGGGCGATTCTGCAGGCTCCAGCATTACCTCCGGCAGCAACAACATTTACATTGGCAATTTGGGAAATTCCAGCCGAGAGCGGCGTCATTCGCATCGGCACGCCAGGGACGCAGACCCAGACCTACATGGCCGGGCACATTGAAGTCTGACCTGCAATACCATCACCATTACCGGAGGCTCCGACCTGGCCGAGCCGTTTGCCATCTCCACGGCGGACCAGACGGTTTCCGAGGGCGCGGTGGTGGTGATTGACGAGGCGAATCCGGGCCAGTTGAAATTGACCGACCAGCCTTACGACACCCGCGTGGCCGGCGTGGTCAGCGGCGCCAACGGCATTCATCCCGGCATCCAGATGCAGCAGCAGGGCTTGCTCGAAGGCGGCAAGAATGTGGCGCTCACCGGCCGCGTTTATGTTCAGGCCGACACCTCCAACGGGGCCATCAAACCGGGCGACTTGCTGACCACTTCCAGCACTCCGGGCCGAAGCGATGAAAGTCACCGATCACGTCCGCGCGCAGGGCGCGATTCTGGGCAAAGCCATGACCGAGTTAACGGCAGGCAAGGGCATGGTGCTGGTGCTGGTCACGTTGCAATAACCGCCTGGTCGTTCATGAAAGAAACCTGATGAAAACTCAAAATTTAGTGCTCCGTGGAGCAGTTATACGGACCGGCTGGGCGGTTGTCTTATTGGGATTACTGGTCCCCTGCCGGGCTGGCACCTGGACACAACTGACCCAACCCTCACCCGGCGCTGTCAACCTGATGCTCTTGCTCCCCAATGGGACGGTCATGGCTAAGGAAAACGACGATTACACTTATAATAATAATTGGTACCTGTTGACCCCGGATGGTCAAGGTCACTACGCCGACGGCCAGTGGACGACTTTGAACCCGATGAATTACAGCCGTCTGTGCTTCTCGTCGCAAGTGCTGCCCAACAATCAAGTCTTTGTGGCCGGTGGCGAGTACGGGACCGGGGGGTCCACAGCCGAGTTGTTTGATATCGTCTCCGGGCAGTGGACCGTGGTCAATCCGCCAAGTTCCATAGTGAATCCTACCAACGCCACTATCCTTGATGCGAATTCGGTAATGTTGGCCGGTGGAAACGTGATGATTCAGCCGGTCCGAGGGATCACGTCCATATTCTTCAATCCCAATTCAAATAGTTGGTCGTCTTTAGGTTCGCCAGACTATCCGTCAGCAGGCTGAGAATAGTTGGGTTAAATTGGCGGACGGCAGCATCCTTACGGTCGATCCTATAGTAACCCTTACCAACGGTGTTTCATATAACGGCAATGGCACCAATTCGGAACGGTACCATTCCCGGCTTGACAAAATGGATCCCGGACGCAGACCTACCCGTATCCACATTTGCGGCGCTGGCAGGCTATTTTGGTGAAACCGGACCCGCGTTTCTGCTGCCGAATGGCAATGCGTTTTTCCTGGGCGGCAACGGCAATACTGCCATCTACACGCCTTCCGGGAACACCAATCAAGGGAATGGCAGGAAGGGGCGAATATACCCCAGGAGTTGGTTTCTGCCGACACTCCCGCAGCCATGATGCCCAACGGCAAGATTCTTTGTGCGGTCGCCGCGATCCCCTATATTGACGACAGCGACATGCCTCAATTCCCCAGGCCAACCAGCTTTTTTGAATATGATTACACCAGCAATTCATTCACGCAGGTAGGCAGTCCCACGGGCGGCCTGACCGACGACATTCCTACTTACATGGCCACCATGCTCGTGCTGCCGGATGGAACCGTGCTCTACTCCCATATGGGCACCGACCTGTACGTTTATCAGCCCGACCCGCCATCGTTAGCCTCAGGCAAGCCAGCCATCACCAGCATCAGCCTGAACCCGGATGGTTCATACCACCTCGTTGGTACCGGGCTTAACGGCATCTCCCAGGGGGCGGCTTATGGCGACGATGCGCAGATGGACAGTAACTACCCGCTTGTGCGCCTGACGGATTCCAGCAACAACGTCTATTATGGCAGCACCTACAATTGGAGCAGCACCGGCGTCCAGACCGGCACCAACCTGGTGACCACGGAATTTACTGTGCCGGTTTCCGGGGGTCAATATTCTCTGGCGGTGATCGCCAATGGCATCGCCTCGGATCCAGTCACATTCTTTGGGCCGGTCTGGGTGGATTTCAACTACAGTGGAATTTTCCAGCTCGGCACCTACGATCTTCCATACTCGACACTGGCTTCGGGAGTAAGCGCCGTGACCACCGGCGGAACGATTTTCATCAAGCCCGGTCAAAGCTCGGAGACCCTGACGATTTCAAAGGCGATGACGATTAACGCAGTTGGCGGCTTGGCTACCATCGGTCAATGAAGGGACAATTACAGTGATGATCGCGATGAGAATGACCCTGGCCGTGGCACTGGTCAATGGCGCATGCTGGTTTGCGGTTGTTGCTCGCGCTCAGGATAACGATGCTTTCGGTAACAGCAACATCGGCGAGCGTCTGTTCTTGGAGACACGGTTCGCGCAATTTTTCTTCACCAATTCGGGTGGCAACGCGAATTTCGCCCTTGACCAACGGCGATCCGGTGATGAACACCACGGTCACCATTAACGGGCCGTTGCCGGGGCCGTTTGCCGGCCAATCCATGAACTGCCGCGCCTGCCATATGGTTGAAGAACAGGAAAACACCGGCAATCGCACTTATTGTGATTTCGCCCCGCGCAGTCCGATCCCGGCCAGGGCGATGGACTGACGCACGACGCACCGCAATGCCATTGATCTGGTCAATTCCCTGCTGCCTCATTCCACCCCGTTGTTTCTCCACTACGACGGGCAGTTCGCCACGCCCCAGGACTTGATCATTTCCACCTTGACGGGGCGGAATTTCGGCTGGGAGCCGACGGAATATGCCACGGCCATATCCCAAATTGTGAATGTCATTCGGAACGACAACGGCAGCGACGGCCTGGCGCAACAATATGGCGGGTGGTCTTATGCGCAGACATTTGCAGGGCTCGAGTGCAAATTCGAGAGCCAATACTAGATATCAATTCACGAATCGTCTCTTTGACGTGTCGGTGACGAACCCCGCCGACCCCAATTATGTGAGTGACGAGCCTGATTATGCGGGATGTTGCCGCTTTGATCCAGGCCTACTTGGAAACCCTGGTTTTCTCGCAGGACGCCACCGGACAGTTTAACGGTTCGCCTTATGACGTTTTTTTGATCAAGAATGGCCTGCCCCGGTCGCCAGCGGCAAATGAAACGCCGCTGCAATACAGCCAGCGTCTGCTTCGAGCTTGTTGACAACCTGCCCAATCCCCAATATGTGACCGATCCGGCTGACGGTCATTTTGACCAACCCACGATCAACTCTATCAATTTGGCCCGACGGAGCTGGCGGGGTTGAAGATTTTTTTGACGACAGCGCAATCTGAGCGGCCAGAACTCAGGGCGCTCAGACTGGCAATTGTGTGGCTTGCCACAGCCCGCCGGCTTTCACCGATTTTCTTTTCCACAACACCGGGGCGGCGCAGGAGGAATACGACTCCATTCATGGCGCGGGCGTCATTCATGGCGCTGGCCATACCAGGCTTTAGCGAGCGCCAGACCAACTACAACGCCTATCTGCCGGCGACGACGAATCATCCCAATGCCCTGGGCATGTTTATCACGCCGCCCAGCCTGGCGCAGCCGGGACAGGTTGACCTGGGATTATGGAATGTTTATGCCAACCCCGACATGCCATGCGCCCCAAGCCAGCCTGCAAGCGATTATGCCGCAACTCATGGGCATCCAGCTGACATCGCCGCAATTCTGCGGCACGGCGACGACTGGGAACAATCTCGTTTTTGACGGGCACAAATGGCACGCCGGGCTGGTCATATTATGTTCTGGCCTCGACGAATCTGATGCTGCCGCAAACCAACTGGAGCGTCATTATCCACCAACACCTTTGACAGCCAGGGGAATTTCAACTTCACCAACGACACGCTGGCCAACGGCGCAGGAGTTTTATCAGTTGTCGTTGGCACGGCCCACCGCCCGCCGTGGCCTTGCCGCTCATGATCGCCCTGTTCAAGACCCCGCAATCTCCGTGACCTTGGAAGCTCCCAACCTTACTTGCATACTGGCCGGATGAACACGCATTGAGGAGGTCATCGCTTTTTATCAAAACTTTTCCAGCCTAGGCCAGCGCCGGCGACCGTCAGAAACGCCGACCCCCAATTGAGCGGGATATTCATTGGACAGTGCCGCCGTCGCCCCGCTGGCGGCCTTCCTGAGTTCGCTGAACGAGGAGGATTACTTCGATATTCCGTGCCCGTGCCGAACTACACCATGAACACTTATTCTTGGCGGTCGATTTTTATTTCGCAGTTTTCAGCGTCCGCCGTGATCCGATCTCCCGCTTTGACCTCGCCGTTTAACAGTTTCGCCGCCCGTCGGCGCGTCAATGTAAGGCTCGCCCTGTTGCCCTCTGCGCTCCACATTGACCCCCGCCCGGCTCCGGGAGTTTTGCGTTTAGGATTCGGCTTGTGGAGAATTGCTTGCGACAAGAATGGCCATCCGGGTGACAATGCCATTAAGGCATTGCATGCGGTCAGCGCGCGCTTTAACGTGGCCTTTAGACGGTGCGGTTTACTTTACTTATGAAACTTGATGCGGTGCTTAGTGTCATTGCGGCGGCCGCCGCGTTCGCGGCCGATGGCGCGACTCCAGCCTGGCCAGGGTTTCGCGGGCCGAACAGTTCGGGCGTCGGCGACGGGGGCGCGCCGCCCATCAACATCAGTCCCACCAACTCGGTTTTGTGGAAGGTCCAGGTGCCTTGGTCGCCATCTTCGCCGTGCATCTGGGACGACCAGATTTTTCTGACCACCTTTAGCGACAACGAACTCCAAACCCGATGTTATCGCCGCCAGGATGGCACGCTGGCCTGGTCTCGCGGATTGAAGCCGGACAAAGTCGAATCCTTTCACAGCACTGAGAGCAGCCCCGCCGTCCCCACACCGGCGACCGACGGCCGGCGGGTGGTCAGTTATTTCGGCTCTTTCGGGCTGGTTTGCTACGACCGCAAGGGCGCGGAACTGTGGCGGCATCCGATGCCGCTGGCCTTTAGCATGGGCGGATACGGCACCGCATCGTCCCCGCTTATCGCGGGAGACCTCGTCGTCATCAACCGCGACCAGAACGACGTCTCGTCCCTGCTGGCAGTGGACTTGGGCACGGGCAAGACAGCCTGGGAAACGCCGCGGCCCGACGCGCATGGCAGCTTTGGCACGCCGATCCTCTGGCGGAACAACGGCGTTGACGAGGTCATCACCCCTGGGTCCCTGCGCCTCAAGGGCTACGCGCTCAAGACGGGTGTGGAAGACTGGTTGGTTCAGGGAACAGCCTCGTTTGCCTGCACCACGCCGGTGGTCGGGCGACGGACTGCTCTTCTTCGCGGCCTGGTCCAACGGCAAGGCCGATGCTCCCTGGCCCACGTGGGAAAAGTTTCTGGAGGGCTATGACAAGGACAAACGACGGTGTGATATCAGCCTCGACAAAATCGATCCCGTCATGCGCGACTACATGCGCGGCCTTGACCTGAACCGCGATGGAAAGATCGACAAAGCCGAATGGGATGAGATTCAGGCGAATGCCGCCAAAGGGGAAAATATCCTGGTGGCGGTCAACCCGGGAGGCCGTGGGGACATCACCCAGAGTCATGTGGCCTGGAAGTTTACCCGCGGGCTGCCCTACGTCTCTTCGCCGCTTTTCTACGATGGCCGGATTTACCTCGTCAAGACCGGTGGCATGTTCTCAGTTGGATGCCAAGACCGGCAAACCTTATTACACCCAGGAGCGCCTGGATGCGCCGGGGGATTACTATTCCTCGCCCGTGGCTGCCGGCGGGCGGATTTACGTCGCTTCACTGTCCGGCAAACTCAGCGTGGTCAAGGCCGGCGGTGACAAGCCTGAAATTCTTCACCAGGCGGAGTTTGGCGAGCGCATTCTCGCCACGCCGGCGCTGGTCGGGGACAATCTCTATCTCCGCACCCAGTCCACGCTCTATGCCTTCGGTCCCCAAACCCTCCATTAGCCGCCTGAACTGCCAATAACCTCAGCCGAACCGAGTGATTGCCTTCGGGCTTCCTTTGCCAAAACGGCGGCGCGCATTTTATCAGCGAATGGAAAGCGCGAAGCGTCTTGGACTGCGGTGGTCCTCTACCGCTCCTTCCCAGAAGAGTATTGAGGCTCACGACAAGCCTTCACCCGTCGCTCATCGTGCCATCAAGCCAAAATGCGCGTTTTGTTGTTGCCGCCGAGTGGATTATCGATAATGTTGCTTGACCCGAAACAATATGAACGATGCGGCTTCAGGCAGAGAGTGCCGCGGTACAGACCAATTTCGCAAGGCCGTAATCCATCTGCAAACCCACCTGAACGCTGCATGAATATTGAGAATCTTAGTGACGGGAAAATCCTCTACTTCCCGACAATCGAATTCCAAAGTGACGCCTGGCTGAAATCAGCATTGTGTGTGTGGGAGAGAATTTATCGAATCGTTCCAGCATCTTACGATCCGCTGGATTCTGATGAAACCAAAGAGGCTATTAATGCCGGTCTTATCGAGTCCGTGAAATTGAGCAGTGGCGATTTGACAAAAACCGCACTGACTTTCAAACATTCATCGGCAAGGCGGCTGAATTTCCGGCAGCCCTGCAAGGCCACGACAATATCCGACTTCATGAGGATAAGGTGGATGACCGAATCCTTCCGATCCTCAAAAGCTTGGCCAAAAAGATTGATCCCAGTGGATGGCTTTCTGTTTCCGAACCTGTCGCTAACGCGTACATGCTTTTCCTAAGTAGAGCCAGTCCCAAATGAACTTTCCGAGAGGGATTTTCGTTTTGGTGCGCCCCATAACCGGCTGACTTTGCCCAAAAGCGGCAAAATCTGCGATTATAAGTCGTCCCGGAGGTTCAGGTTTTGCTAAAGCGGTGTTTGGCGGCGGGCGGCGGGGCTTGGAGGCGAACCAAGCGCAGTTCGCTCCGGTCGAGCAACTCCCATTGGACTTGATCGCCCGGGTTGAGGCCGATGGCGGCGGCCAAGGCCAGGGGAAAACTCACGTAGAGCCGGGGCTGCTGTCCCTGCGAGCGAATGGCTTGGATTTTCAACGGATAGGTGGTCGGCTGCATTTTTTTTGATCTTTCTTTCAAATAATGTTTGACTTTTATAAGCTAGATTATAATCTAGCTCCATGACGAACGCCACGATTATCCCCTTTCAGGTGCCGCTGCCGCAAGCCCTGCCCACCATCGAGGGCAACGTCGATTACCGCCAGTTCCGCGACAACTTCCTGCACATCGATCAACTCCTGCTGGCAGAGCGGCTTGGAAACCCAACTCCTGCAGAGCCGATCTCCAGCGCTGGCTGGCCCAGCGCACAAAAGTCAGCCCCCGCGCCCAACAAAACCACCAACTCCACAGCCGCCGCGCTTTGCGCTGCAACATCGCCCGCCAGTTGCTCCGGGAGGACTATCGCGGTCTTCGCCGCCCGGCTGGCCGACAGCCCGCTGCTCCAATACTTCTGCGGCCTCGGCGAGGTGGGCTGCGTCAAGGTGCCCAGCAAAAGCACGCTCCAACGTTATGACGTGTGGTGGAAGGAAACGGAGGTGCGCCACGTCATCCATCAACTCTTGAACCTGGGCGCCACCGCCCCGCAGCAACTCCATCTGCCCGCAAGCGGTCGATTTGGAAAGCGCCTTTCTGGACACCACCTGCCTGGAGGCCAACATCCACTACCCGGTCGATTGGGTCTTGTTGCGCGACGCCACCCGCACCCTGATGAAAGCGGTGCGCCTGATCCGCGACCAGGGCCTCAAACACCGGATGGAAGAGCCGGAGAGTTTTTATCACGCGCATCAACACCCTTTGCATCCAAATGACCCATGCCGGCAACAAGACCGACAGCCAGCGCCAGCGCAAGAAAACTCTCCGCCAAATGGACAGCCTGGTGGGCGTCGTGCGCCAGCATGCCCGGCGCTACCGCGCTTTGCTGGATGAGCAATGGCAGAAAACCGACTGGACCCGGCCCCAGGCCGAACAAGTGCTCCAGCGCATGGACCAGGTGCTGGAGCAATTGCCCAAGGCCCGCCAACAGGCGCGCCAGCGGATTCTGCAGGAACAACCGGTGGCCAATGCAGACAAAATCTTGAGCCTTTACGAGCCGGACATCCACGTCATCGTGCGCAAGAAGGCCGGGGCCGAGGTGGAGTTTGGCAACACGTTTTTCCTGGCCGAAAACCCCCAGGGCCTGACTGCTCGATTGGGAACTCTTTCAAGAGCAGGCCCCGCCCGATAACCAATTGCTGCCGCGCAGCGTGGGCCGGATGGAGCAAGTTTACGGCGCGCGACTCAAGGCGGCCACCGCCGACCGTGGATTTGACAGCTACAGCAACCGGGTCGGCCTGGCCGACGAGGGCATTTACAACGGGGTTTGCCCGCGTTCTCCCGACGGCGCTGCAAGAGCGCGGACACTCTTGGAAATTCAAGCGCTTACAACGACGGCGGGCCCAGACGGAAGGGCGCATCGCGATTGTCAAGAATGTGTTTTTGGGCGGGCGCATGCGCGGCAAAGGGTTTGCGCACCGCCAACTGACCGTCACTTGGACCGTCCTGGCGCACAACCTTTGGGTGCTTGGCCAGGTTGCAACGCTCGGCCGATGGCCGAACCCCAAGCCCAGGCGGCCTGAACGCCGCCCACGAAACTCCTGGAGCACTCATCCGGGAGGCGCTGCGTATGCCGAGTGGCCGGAAATAGGCCAAACTCCTAGTCTTGACATCAGTAAAGTGATTTTTTTTGAACTTTCCCAGCGAATCACTGTCAATTGTCTAGATTGAAAACGCCCCGCGCCCCAAAATAATTCCGAATGCGACCTTTTGGGACTGGCTCTATGTAGAGGCTATCGTCATCATTCCACACGACAAATCTCAAATACTGGTCTTCAGTCTTTCATTTGGCCGCCTCACGAATCGCGTTGCGCACTTGTTTCTCCTGGTAATGGCGAGCGTCATCACCATTGCCGCCGCTTAATATCACCGAACCGGGAATTCGCGGGTGGCGAAATTTACGATGCGACCCTTTGCCTCCCGGCACAAGCATAAACCCCGACTTGGTCAGATCGGATACCAATTGGCGAATTTTTCGCGGCATCTGTCTTCAATGCAATACCACCGTGACCGCAGCCCGTCAACTGGTGCGCGGAATCGTGTAATCACGGCGAACCGCGTTCAAGCGGATTGACAACGCGCCGCGTTACGCTTATGTATTTGAGACTGAACACAAATCTATGAATACATTTCACACCTGCGTCCGCTGGATTTTCGCGGCGACTTTCGCGATCACCGCAATGCCACTGCTGGCCGCAGTTTCCCTCCGGGAAGGCGATAACGCTCCGCTGTTCTCCGGCCACGACCAGGATGGCGCCACGGTTCAACCTCAAATCGAAGATCGGCAGAAGAGATCGTGCTGCTCTATTTCTATCCCAAGGACGATACCATGGGCTGCACCGCCGAGGCTTGCGGGCTGCGCGACAAAATGGTTGAACTCAAAAAGCGCGACGTCGATGTTGTCGGCGTCAGTTTCGATAATGCCGAAAGCCATCAAACGATTCGTTTTCAATACAACCTGAACTTTCCACTGCTTGCCGACACCAGCGGCGATATTGCGGATGCATATGGGGTTCGCTTGGGACCGGATAAGCACATGGCGCGGCGCGTGAGCTTTTTGATCGGGTTGAGCGGCCGGATCGTGCATATCACCGATTCGCCGGATCCGGCGGTTCACTTGCGCGAGATGCAGGAGGCCATCGCGCAAATGGAGGGAAAGCCCGCGCACTGAATGATCTTCTTGCCCCTTGTTGAACGCGTCCAGCACCAAGCCACTCCGGAATAGCCGGGCGGGTCAGCAAAAATCCGCCAGGCCGGCGAGGTGCGAGCGCAACAACTGTCGCGCACGAGAAATCCTGCCTTCCACGGCCTTGACGGAGCAGCCCGAGATGGCGGCGATTTCCGCATGGGAATGCCGTTCGTATTCGGAGAGGACAATGGCGGTGCGCAAATCCTCCGGCAGTCGGGCGACAGCGCGGCGCACGGCATCGGCGCGCTCCGCGTGCTGCATTTGTTCGGCCGGGCCGGGATTGTCGATCGGCCAGCGCATCGCCCAGGGTTCCCCCGGTGGACTCATTTTCGGCCTCGAGGGCAACTTGCGGGTGCCGGCCGCGCCAGCGAAACCGGTCGCGCGCGAGATTCGTGGCGATGGTGTATAGCCAGGTGCTGAATCGGGCGGCGGGATCAAACCTGGCGCGGTTTTGATAGACCCGCACGAAGGTTTCCTGGGCGAGATCGGCGGCATCAGCCTCGCTCTGGAGCTGGCGGATGAGGTAATGGAACACTTTCTCCCCGTGGCGTTCCATCAGGGAATTGAGCGCGGCGTCATGGCCCTCCACCAGCCGCGCCATGTCTGCCGCGTCCTGGGTGTCAGTGGTGTCCGGGGTCATGGGCGGACTGGGCAGGACGTGTCAGGCATGTTTTGCATGGCGCCGAGGTTTTTTCGGCAACCCAGGCGAGATAGCGTTTTCCTTCGGCAGGCGGCATGGTGCGGCTGACTTCGCAGAAGTGCGCCAGCATGGCGGCCTGGCAATCGGCCCGGATTTGCGCCGCCTCGGAAAGTTTGCTTTTTGATTTCCGGGGTGACCGTGTTGTTGGCTGGCGAGCAGCGCCTGCAACTCGGCGTTCTTGGCCGCAATCCGGCCCGCACATTTCCGCGCAATGCGTCTGGTAGGCGGCGTGCAGTTCCGAAATGCGCTGGAACTCGGCATCGTCAAGATGAAACTCCTTTTTCAGCCAGGCCAGTTCCGGTGTCTGGCTTTGGGCGAGGTTGCGCTCGGCCGCGGAGCCGAGGAAATAAAAGCCGCAATACGCCGTGGCAGCCAGGAGCAGGCCGGAGATGAAAATAATAAAGGCCCGTTTCATGGCTTACATGCCGGTTTTTTGGTACGGGTCCACCGACTGGACATAGCGCGAGCCAAGGGAGTGTTCGATCAGCGCGGATTTTTCCCGCGCCTGCCAGTAGCCGGTGCCGGAACCTGAGAACAGCAAAACCAGCGCATACGCCAGCGCGACCGCAGGACGCGAGAAGGCGAGCTGGAACCAGTCTTCGGAAGACTGTCCAAAGGGTGGCTTTTTCGCTCCTCCGCGGCATCGGCGATGCGCCCCCAGACCTGTCCCTGAAACCGGGGCGGCAGGGGCGTCGTTGACCTGCCACTCGCGCAGCGACCTGTCCAACAGGTCTTTGTTTTCTTCCGGATTGTTTTTCATACGTTTCCATTTCGCTTTGTTCGGAACCGGCACGGCCAGGGTCTCGATACGAACTCTTCGCCGCACGGTCCACTTATTATACGCCGCTCCGGCGAGAATCCCGCAACAATTTCATCATTCCGAAGATGGCAGGAAAGGACAACAAACCGCCAAAAAATGACCGAGGGGAAACGTCGGGTGCGGCGTAAGCAGATCAGAACGGCGGATAACACTTCCGCCAAACAGAAAGAAAAAAATGAAAAATAACACGATGAAATCTCTTATTGGTCGGGCCTCGCTTTAGCCGTCGCCGCTGCGGTTTGGTCACCGATGCTCACTTCCGCGGAACAAGTCAAAGGCGCGCAATTGCTGATCGCCAATTCCGCCCCGACCGTCACGGTGGCAGCGGCGGCCGCGCAACCGATGGCCTGCCCGCAGTGCAAAGATGAATTCACCAGCCGGGTGGATACGACTGCTCGCGGCGCAATCAAACCGGTCGTCACGGTGCAAAAGCATCTGTGTGGCACATGCAAAACGTCCCTCAAGACTGCAGGAGTGGGCAAGAACGCGACGCAGGTGGCGATCCACACTTGCAGCATGGGCGGCAACTAACTTGCCAGTTGCTGCAAGTAAGCACCCTGAAGCGCACCTGACCGCGCGTTAAGCCGCTCAACAAAGCCAATCGAGCCGGGGATGGAGCAAATTCAGATGACTCCAACCCGGTTTGATTTTTTCCGAATGCTGCTGGCGGCGGCGTTCAACCCAGGCAGTCAATTGAGCGAAGTCTCTCAGAGGCAACTGCGCGACGGCCTGTTCGATTTACTCGATCTTGCTCATGGCAGAAAAACACCTTTGTCTCGCTGAAAAACAAGCCGCGGCTACTGGTGGGCCGTGATCCAGCCGCCGCCCACGACCAAATCATCGTCATAGAAGACGCAGGCCTGGCCGGGAGTGATCGCACGCTGCGGAATACTCAACTTGACTGCCGCGCCGCCGTTGGCCGACGGCCGGACGGTCGCGGGGGTGCCCGGATGGTTGTAACGAATCTTGGCCGTCACCTCCATTTCCTCCGGCGGCTCATCAAATGAAATCCAATTGCAGCGCTCCACTTGGAATTCATCGCGATCCAGCGCCGTGTCGTCGCCGACGATCACACGGTTGCGCGCGGCGTCCAGTTCGATGACATACAGCGGTCTGGGGGAGGAAA
>CAWFIV010000008.1:0-26392 GCA_963815925.1 uncultured Acidobacteriota bacterium
CATCTGCTCTCGGTGAATTGTTTATACCAGATGAATCCGAAAAAATGCAAGGGAGAATTTGAAAATTGCGTAAGTTTACTGAAATGGTTCTGGGAAGCCCGCGAAATATGGGCGGCTGTGACAGCCGTCTCTGCTTTAAAAGCGTGGGATGCTGACATGATCGTGCCGACTGCGGAGCCATGTCCGGGTAGCCGCGAAGCGGCGAAAGAATACGGCCCACGGCGTAAACCGTGGGAAGGCGTCAACGGCAATACCAAGCCCCGGAGGGGCGAAAGAACTGCTTGATGCTTCATCCGGGAAATCGGGATGGGTTCTTCTCTTTCGCCCCTCCGGGACTTCGCGGAGGCTTGCGCCTTCGACCCACGGCTTGCGCCGTGGGCTGCATTCTTGCGCCGCTTCGCGGCTGAAATCCTGCGTTAGAACGGCTCCTCGATATCTCCACCGCCAAGCGGCATCTGTTCCTCCGCCGCCTTCCTCGATTTCGGCGCGCGCTTGAACGTCGCATCCGATGCGAACCGCGGGAACTCAACCCGCTTCCCCTCCAGCAATTCGGCGATGCTCAGGATTTGCAGACGCGGATACTTGTCCTGCAGTCCCGGCACCTGGTAGAGCCCGGCCTCGGCGGCCTCCTTCAGCATCGGCCTGGTCGGAGGCTCCATGGAGATCAGCACGCCGATCTCAGCCTTCTCGCGCTCGATCACTCCGCGCAGGTCGCGCACATGCGTCGCCAAGAGGTGTCCGGCCTTTACCGAAAAAATGATCTGCTTGGTCTTGTCGCCCTTAGGTTCGTCGTGGAAGTAGAGACGGCCGTCGACACCCTCGTAGGCGCCCTCGGCGTCCATATTCCACTCCCAGGTGTCCTCGAAGGCCATGATCTGCGAGGCGGAGCGCGTGCCGTCGCGCTCGGCGAAAAGCACGTTGTAGTCCTGCCGACTGTTGAAGGGCGGGTCGAGATAGATCAGATCGACCGACTCGTCCTTGATGTGCTCGCGCAAGACGGCGAGGTTGTCACCGTAGTAGAGCTGATTCTTTTCCATGCTGGCAGAGAGAACGCGCCGCAATTCTAGCGCGGATCGGCGGCGAGCGTAATTCGCTAGCTTGGTGTGGGCGTTTCTTTCGCCCCTTCGGGGCTTGCTCGCGGTCTTGTGACGCTGTTCCCCACGGCTTGCGCCGTGGCTGCATTCTTTCGCTCCTTCGGAGCTGGGCTTCGAAATGCTCCTTACGAGCACTCTCTCAAACGGGCTGCGGGACGATCTCTGTTCCCGATTTGGATTCGAACGCGGTGTTTGTGACATCGGTCACCGCTTTCCTATCCACTTCTTCCCCACAATCGAAGCTGGAGCGGGCGGGCTCGTGGCACGAACGAGTTCGCCGCGGACGGCTTCATCGGCAACCATGCAGCCGCGAAGCGGCGGAAGATTGCAGCCCACGGCGCAAGCCGTGGGAAGGCGGCAAAAAATCACCAAGCCCCGGAGGGGCGAAAGAAACATGTCCCACACATCCGGCAATATTTTGCTTCACATGATCTTCTCGACACACGGCCGGCTACCTCTGATCAAATCGGATTTCCGCGCCGATCTATTTGCGTATCTCGGCGGGATCATCCGCGAAATGGGTGGGACGGCGCTGATCATCAACGGGACCGCAGACCACGTCCACATGCTGCTTCGGATTCGGCCCGCTCAATCTTCAGCGCAGATCGTGCGGGTGGTGAAAGCCAATTCATCGCGCTTGGTTCATGAAAAATGGGATTCGAAGTTCGCATGGCAAACCGGGTACGGAGTGTTCAGCGTGAGCGAATCAAGTGTCCCGGGAGTTGCAAAATATATCGCCGAACAGGAAGAGCATCATCGCAAGCATTCGTTTCAGGAGGAGTTTATTGCGTTCCTCCTGAAGAACAACGTTGCGTACGATGAGCGATATATCTGGGGTTAGTTTCTGTCGCCCCTCCGGGGCTCGCTTGATGCTTGTGCCACGTTCCCACGGCTTGCGCCGTGGGCTGCATTCTTGCGCCGCTCCGCGGCTGATTCGTCTTGCCCTCGGCGGCTGAAGACAGGGCATGGTGCTGCTTGGCGGCGCTGCTGAAACCGTGCCCTGATACGGGCACGCTGACGCGGCGCTGATGCGCCTCTCTTCCACCGCGCTCACGCTTGTCTTCCAGCCTTCGCGTCAGCGCTTCAGCAGGTGCCAGGCTTCTTTGTATTTCTCGTACTTTGCGTTCTTGCTGTGCGGGGTTAGGAGGATGTCGGGTTGGTGGTGGGTGGCTTTGATTGGCAAGATGTACCAGATGTCGGCGGGAATAACATATGCGGCGAAGAAGTCGATTTGGTCGGGGCGGTAGGGGACTCCGTTGGAGTCGAGGTGGCATTTGTAGGAGTTGCCGCGGTGGAAGATGGTGCATTTGACCTGGACGCGGACGAAATGTCCGCGATGGGCGAGGGCGAGATCGAAGGGGGCGGAGTCTCCCCAGGGCTTGGCGACGATGAAGCCGAGTTCGGTGGCACGGGTCATGAAACGCAGCTCCGCCCACTCGCCCCGCGCCTTGGGGTGGCGGATGTACATCCCTGGATTTTTCATTGGTATGAATGCCTGGAGAGACTGAAATTGGACAATAAAAAACGCGGCCTGGGTGGGCCGCGTTGATTTCTCTCTATAGTTCTATTTTATCAAGTTGCCAGGGGGAAAGTGGACATTTTCTGGACTTTATAGTTGGTTTAGAACGTTTGGGTTGGGGGAAATTGGGGCGTTTTGGGGGCTTGACAAGAATTTTTGTATTTTGCGATTTTCGAGTCCTTTCCCTTCGCCGAGCTGCGCTCGACGGACGGACGAATGCGTCCGTCCCCACACGAACCTCTTCAACGTAGAATCTTCGGGATGACTTTTGGGGAGCGATATCAGGTTGGCATTCGGCATTTCAACGCGCGGGAGTTTTATGACGCGCATGAGGTTTGGGAGGACGAGTGGCGCGAGTCGCATGGGATGGAGAAGCGATTTCTGCAGGGGCTGATTCAGGCGGCGGTGGCGTTGCATCATCACTCGACGGGGAATGTTGTCGGAGCTTGCTCGCTGATGGCGCGGGCGCGGCGAAATCTGGCGGGATATCCCGGAGAGTTTGGCGGGATTCGGGTGGCGGAGTTGTTGGCGGAATTGGGAGCCTGGCGAGCCGCGCTGGTTGCGGGGCAGCGTGCGCCGAACTGTCCGGTGATTGTGGTGGCCGAGTAAATGGATACGGCCCCGTAGCTTGAATGAGATCGACAACACGTGATCTGGGCGAGAAGAAGCAGGTTCCTCAGTTCGTTCGGAATGACAAAACCCAAGAAACAGATCGTCGAGCTGCGCTCGAGTCGACGGACAGGAGTGTCCGTCCCACACGTGACACAGACCCTTCTGTGCGTGAATTGCAGCTAGGGAAATTCCACGGTCACGAATTTGGCGTTGTGCGGGCCCGCGTTGGTGAGGGGGCGTCCGAAGCCGTGGACGAGCCATTTGGAATCTCCAGCGTGGAAGTGGGTTGCGGCTGGTGGATGCTCGGGTGGGCGGTGCGTGCGCGGATCGCTGGTGTAGAGGTCGAGGTCGTTCACGGCAACAAGCAGCAGCGGATGAGACCGCGATTCGGCGGGAACGGCGGCGTTTGGCTGCAGGTCGATTTCAGAGACGCGAACACCGTCTTTGACGAAGAGGATTTCTTTGGTGCCGCCGTGGAGGATGTCGAGGCCGCGATCGTCTTCGGGATGAGTGGAGTCCCAGTGGGCGGGCGCGTGGCGAAGTTTGTCGTCCTGCAGGAGTTCGACGTCGACGTTGCGGAAGGGCTGGTCACGGAGATTGCGGACGACGTGAGTGTAGCCACCGGGAAGGAATCCGGTTTGTCCGTCTTGCAGCTTGACGGTGACAGGATCGTTTCCTCGCACGGCGTTGAGGACTTCGGAGTCGCCGAGCGTGATGTAGATGTAGTCGTGGCGATGCCGGTGCAGCAGGGTCTCGCCGTGCGGAGGCACTTCGACAGTGAAGACGCGGATTTGCGCGTTGGCGAAGACCTCATGATGGTGAGGCTCGGCGGTGATTTCGACTTCGGTGGATTGCGCGCTGAGGAGTGCGGTCAGGAAGAGGAAGAGCGCGAAACATTTCATCGCGGGGATTGTAGCATCGGGCCGGTGGCTCCCGATGAGATCGACACAGGCGAAGTCTGGGCCGGAAGAAGCAGGTTCCTCACTTCGTTCGGAATGACAAGACCAACATACGAATCGTCTTTCGGAAAGGACAACAAGCGAAATAGAAGACGGCGCGCTTCGCGTGACTGGACAGCCGAAGGCGGCTGTCCCCACATGATTATGTTCAAAAGCGGCGGACAGGAGTGTCCGCCCTACACCAGCCTACAAGGCGAAATAAGTTTTCTTGTGGAGGAGGCTGTTTTCGTCGCCGATGACCAGGTTGTCGGGCCATTGTGGTTTGGTTTCGATGAGAAGGCGCAGTCCGGTCGCGTCTTTGGGGAGATTGAATTCGAGCTGTGTGGTGTAGGAGTCGGCCGGTTTAAGCGGCGTGAGGAGTGGCGTGCCGGTGGCGGCGATGGGAGCGTACTCGTGGCCGTTGGTGTCGACGAGGCGAACCTCGCGCGCGGATGGCGTGAGGGGCGCGTCTTTGGGGCGGTCGGGAGATGTGGTGGTCTCGTCGAAGCGCGTGCGCAGGGTGATGACGAGGTGGCCGTCGGACTGCGTCTTTGTGTCGAGGACGGAGTAGGCGAGGTGGCAGTCGATCTCGCAGAAATATTTTTCTTGCCCGTGAGCAAGCAGGGTATCGCGGCTGCTGGCGGAGAATCCGAACAGAAGAGCGAAGTAGACGACGGAGCCGGCCACGGTGGCGACGATGGCAATGCGCGCGAATTTTGGCTTGCGGGCGAACCAGAAGATCAGGGCTGAGGCGACCGCGAAGAAGAGGCCTCCGCAGGCGGCGAGGAATCCGAGGACGGCGAGCGGCGCGGGGAAATTCATATTGCTGGCGATGTGGGTCGGCATGGTGCTGGCTCCGGCGAAGGCCCTACTCTTCGCGGGTGACGCGGATCCACTCTTCCATCTGATCGAGGTATTCGGCGAGGGCGCGGCGGCCGTGGGCAGTGAGGCGGTATTCGGTGCGGGGGACGCGTCCTTCGAAAAATTTTACGCAGGAAATGTATTGTGCCTCTTCGAGCTTGCGGGCGTGCACGCTGAGGTTGCCGTCGGTGGTTTTGAGCACGCGCTTCAGATCGTTGAAGCTGAGCGAATCGTTGGTAGCGAGTGCGCTGACGATGCCGAGACGGATGCGTTCGTGAATCAGGCGATCGAGTTCGGGAAGTTCGGGAGCGCGGGGAGAATTCTCGTGAGCGTCGCGCACTTTTTCGCGTACACGCGCCCGGGCGTGATCCGCAGCTTGCCCATGCACCCCGGGCTCGGGCTTGGTGTGCTTGCGGTGCGATGGAAGCGGCCTAGCCACCGTGCCTCCTCGCAATGAGAAGTCCGAAAATAATATGCAGTCCGCCGAAGCCTGCGGCTAGAAACCAGTTGGCCCACGCCGCCGGGCCAAGAACAGCGAGGCCACCGAGCAGCATGAAGCACAGTCCCATGACTGGGACGATGGGAACGGAGAAGGCTCCGCCGGTCATGATACCGGCGCCGTAGAGCAAGAGCCATGTTGCCGGCAGCGCGGACTGATAGCCGGCGCGAAACAAAAAAAATGTGAGGAAGGCTCCGGCAAAGAGGGGCGGAGCGAGGCCGAGGGCGACTTTGCGGGCAGGGCCGGAAAACAGCGGCAGTCCCCGGCGGTTCGCCTTCCAGGTGCAAGCCAGCAGTCCGATGGCGGCAGCGAGCAGAGCTTCGGCAAGCCAGACGCGCAGCCAAGCGAATGGCGAGCTCTGGATGGCGGCGAGCCACGCGGCGGTGAGCGCGGTGGCACCAAGAAGAACCTGTCCCCAGCCCGAGACGGCGGTGAAGGCGGCGGAGCGCTCCATGGTGTCGCGAATGAAGCGAAGGTCCTCGAAGACTTCGGGAGCGGTGCGCGAGGGCGGCGCGGAGCTGTGTTCCGAGGAACGATGGAAGCGCCGGACGCGATGCGGCCGCGGGTCGAGCATGGGGATAGAGTAAACGCGCGGACGATGGCTGTCAAGTACTTTGCGATGCAAAGAACAGATCGGTTCCAGAGGTATTTCAGGGGCTGAAGAGTGTGCGGGAGAACTGTTCTTTCGCCCCTCCGGGGCTGGATCACTTCCCACTCGAACCCGCGGCCTTCGCCGTGGGCTGCATTCTTGCGCCGCCTCGCGGCTGAATCGTCGATGTTGTGCTACTCGGAATCTACCAAACAGGTTCCCCCACACACACACCGAAGCCGCACCGATTCCGCGCGCAGGACGCGACCCTAGCCTAGAAGGGCCGCTCTTCCACGATAGTGCGCACCGTTAGTATTCTTCCGCGCCCTCTTCCGGAACGATCAGGGGAGATCGACGTCCAGGGCGTAGATATCCTGTGTGCTGATGTCGCGAACGAAGAGGCGGGAGTTGTCCGGGGCTAGGCCACTCCACGAGCCCCAGGGTCCGAAAAACCGGCGCAGGCCACTCAGATCGAACAGATCTTCGGGATGCGTTTCCCCAACTTTGACGCGGCGGCACTTGGGATTCTCTGTGGCGAAATTGTCATAGTAGATGTAGCGGCTGTCAGCCGACCAAGCCGGATAATCCACGTTCGCGGTTTCGGTAATCCACTCTGACCATTTTTGCGCGCGGAAATCATACAACATGAGCTGGCGCGAGCCTTCTACGGTGACGGCTGCCAGATAGCGGCCATCGGGAGACCAGCGCGGAGAGAACAATCCCTTGGAACCTGGGAACGCAGTCGCCTGACGGGTGCTCAGATTCACCAGTTCAATTTCCGGGGATTCTGTATTCATGGAGGAAAGGCGTCCGAAGGCAAGCTGTTTGCCGTCGGGAGACCAAGTCACGTCCACCTCGCCGACATTTTCAGGCAAGAGTTCTTCGGGCGAACCGCCCTGTGAGGAAACCAGAAAGATCTTCCACGGCTTTCCGGATTGAGTCGAGACGTAAGCGATCTGGGTTCCATCCGGGGACCATTTGGGAAGAGTAGCGAATGCGGGGGGATAGGTTAGCTGAAGGCGCTCGGTGCCATCAACGCGGCTGCGCCACAAAGTGAAGTCCGGAACAGTTACATAAGCGATCCACTTGCCATCACGCGAAAAAGAGGGGTCGCTGGCGGAAATGCCGCCGAGGATTGGGACAAATTGCTTGGCTGCGTTATCGTAGCGCACCAGTTCGCCACGCGGCTGAAGACCCTCGACAAAGAGTCGACGGCCGTTCACATCCGGTGTAACCGTGGAGTACAGGATGGGGCCAGTGGTCATTCGGGTGGGAATGGCAGAAGCCTTCCGAAGAATATTGGTGGCATCGGCGACGGCAAAGATATCGTTCGAGCGGCCGATGCTGCTTTCGAAAAGGTAATAGCGTCCGTCGTCTGACCAGCGGCCACAACAGTCGCTGGGAGGAGTATGCCATCCCTTGAAAAGCTGGTGCAGATTGGTTCCGTCGGTGCGGACTTCCCACAACGAGTTTGCGTTCACCTGGTCCAGGACGGAAAACCGAATGCGAGTTCCATCGGGGGAGAAGGCGGGGTAAAAGACAGAACCGGGAGCCGTTACGAGATGATGCTCGGCGGTGCCATCGGCGTTGGCGAGGAAGAGGTCCAATTCCTTGACGAACACCATCTGGCGCCCATCACGCGACCAGGCGGCGCTGCTGGCAAGGACGTTGCCGATGCGCCGGGGAGAACCTGCTGGCAAGGGGACTTCCCACAACGGGGTTTCGCGAGTGCCGGTGGTGACCAGGCTGCCGACCAGCAAACGGGAGTGGTCGGCGGAGATATCGTCAATCAACATGCTCTTGACGGGAGTCGGGATGGCGGAAGTTTCGCCTCCGGTGGTGGAAACCTGGGCGAGCACGAGGCCCTCGGGACGAAACTGGGTCACATAGATGCGCGCACCGTCGGTCAGCATGTTTCCGATGGGGAAGCCGTCATGGGTGATCTGTGTGACGCCGGTAACTTTGGGCGGACGCACGGGAATGAAGAACCATGCCAGAGCCGCCAGGGCGAGAAGGGCTGCTGGTGCGGCAATCCAAAGCCAGAGACGTTTGGGTTTGGGCACTTGCGCCGGAGTGGCGACCGCGACGCTCACTTTGCCCGAAGAGGTATCGCGCCGCAGTCCCTTGAGATCGGCACGGATTTCCGCCGCGCTCTGGTAGCGGATCTCGCGATCGCGCTCGAGAGCCTTGCGGAGGATGCGCCCGAGTTCGGGGGGAAGATCGGGATTGAGCTGGAGCGGTGGTGCAGGATCTTTGTGGAGAATGGCGTCGAAAGTGGCGGCGGTGGTGTCTCCGCGAAAGGGGAGCTTGCCTGTGGCCATCTCGTAGAGCACGGTACCGAAAGAGAACACATCGGTGCGGGCGTCGAGTTCTTTGCCCAGAGCCTGCTCGGGAGACATGTAGGCAACCGTGCCGAGAGTGCTGCCGGGACTGGTGAGGTGAGGATCCTGACTGCTGGCGATGGTGGCGCCGTCGGGAGTCACGGAGGCGCGGGTCTTTGCCAATCCGAAATCGAGAATCTTGGCGTGGCCGCGCTCAGTGACGAAAAGATTCGCGGGCTTGATGTCGCGGTGAACGATTCCTTTGGAGTGAGCGGCGTCGAGTGCGTCGGCGATTTCGATTCCAAGATCGAGCAGCGTCTCAAGTTCGATGGGCCGGGCACCGATGCGATGCTTAAGCGTCATTCCATCGAGGAACTCCATCGCGATGAACGTATTCCCATCCTGATCGCCGATGTCGTAGATGGTGCAGATGTTGGGATGGTTCAGTGCGGATGCGGCCTGAGCCTCGCGCTGAAAACGGGCCAATGCCTGGGGATCGCGCGCGACATCTTCGGGAAGAAACTTCAGAGCGACGAAACGATGGAGACGCGTGTCTTCCGCTTTGTAGACGACCCCCATGCCACCACCGCCGAGCTTGTCGACGATTCGGTAGTGAGAGATGGTTTGGCCAATCATGCGGTGGCGGTATGGTAGGCGGGATGCGAGGGCAAGTCAACGAACGTTGCGTCAGAATGCAAGGCTGCAAAGAAAGTCAAAATCCCCACCTTTATAATCCAGCATCAGCGGGCGGTCGCTGAGGAGGACGCGTGGGGGCATGGGGTACGGGAAGCTTCGAGAATGATGATGCGGCGGATTGGGTGCGGAAGTTGAATGCCATTTCGGCTGAAGGGCTGGCGAAGATACTGACGCAGGCGGCAGATGATCCCAATTATCTGGAAGGGCCGGCAGCGAGCGTTGCCGTTGCTGCGGCCGAAGTCGTCGCGGCGTTGAATGGTTCTGCCAGCGAAGGAGCGCCAGCGGCGATTGGTGAGTGGGCCAAGACACATCCGCAGGCTTACGCTCCGGAAATGAAGGACGTGGCCAAGCGCGCGGTGGACCGAGTGCGGAGAAACTCGGAGTTGAAGGATCTGTGGATGGAGGCCGATGGGCTGAACGACTGGATTGCAGCGTTGCGGGAGCTGCAGGCGAGGTTGGAGGGGTAGGTGCCTAGGGGCAGCGCACAATCCGCCGGAGCGTAATAGTTTCAGGCTTTCCGAAGGAACTCGGCAACGCCAGTCTCCGGCAGGTTGTGGTGGCGAGACGCCCCCGCGACAGCCACCGGGACGGCGGCGCTACGTGACACCGGTTGGAACCCTCGACGCGTCAAGGGAAGAGAGCAAAGTTCAAAATCCTCACTCTTGCCGCAAAAAGCGCGGCAAGAATGGGGCACCCGGCTACGCGTTCCTTCAGAATTCAGAAATAGGATCCAAATCAAATCCCATCCCAACGTCGCAAAAGGCGCGACGTTAGGATGGGTAACCCGCTTCGCGCTAGTAATTTCTGCTCTTCTTTCTACTTATTCGCCAGCAGGCCGAAGACGCCGACGCCATTCGTGGTGCCGACGTAGACTTTGCCGTTGGCGATCATGGGCGTGATGTATTTGTTGCCGGCGCCGAAATGGTCGCGATCGTTGGCGGCCTGGTTGGTGTTGTAGATCTCGACCAGAGTCTGGGCGTTGTAGGCATGAAGCACGGCGGGATTCGTGTTCTCCGAGGCCCACACAATCGCGTTCTGTCCGGCGTTGGCGGTGATGCTAGGGGTGGCTCCGGGATACGCGAAGGAGTTTGAGGTTTTCGCGGTCGCGGTGGGGTGGAGTTTCGCGTTCACAAACTGGAATTTGAGGATCGGCGAACTGACGGGACCATAGTAGAGGTTGGTGTTGAAGGCCGCAGGCATGGACCAGATTCCACCGGGCAGACCGCCCGTGAGTTCCTGATAGACCTTGTTGGTCGTCGTATTGAATTTGCCCATGTTGGTGCGGTCGACGACGTAGAGGTTGTTGTCTTTGCCGGCGCCGACTGCGAGTTGCCAAACCTTGCCCGTCTTGTCTTTCTCGCTGACGAGCAAGGCTCCGCCGGAACCGAGATCGGTGTCAAAGCTGTTTTCACTCTGCTCGTTATACATCTCGAAATAATCGGCGACGGCGAGTCCACCCTTGGTGGTGAGGTGAAGGAAGGCGTTGCCGAAGTCGCCGCTCTCGGGAAAGCCGGTGGAATTCAAAGTGGTATCGAAGACTCCGTTGGCGTCGAGAAGGAAAATGTTGCCGGCGTTGTCGGCGGCCATGCCCGCGCCCGATCCCCAGATCGCGCCTTCGTTGCCGTTGGGAGTGACGTTGAGAACCGTGGTCTGCGCCAGGGTGGTCGTGTTGTAGCCCATGATCCATCCCGTGTAGGGACGGAAATCGCAGTGCGAGGCCCAAGCTAGATAGACCGTGTTGCCGATCATGAGCAGTCCCGCGCGCTCTTTATATTGAGCGGGATCGAAGATGACGAATCCGTTGGAACTGTTGTCGCCGGTGCCGGGATATTGGGCGGCGATGTCCACGGGGCCGTTGAAGAGTTCCGCGCCGCTGGTGGCATCGAGCGCGTGCAGGCGCTGGTGATAGTTGCCGGAACCATCTTTCGACATGGCAACGACGTAGATAACGGGATTGCCAGTCTTGGGGCGGGCGATGACGGGAGTCGAGGTGATTCCGATCTCGGGCTCGACCTGGGAACAGCTGCGTTTGTCGGAAGTGGTTTCGCCGGACTTGAGTGTCGTGATCTGCCAAAGGTTCGTGCCAGTATCGGCGTCATAGGCGTAGACGCTATCGTGCTCGGTGGCGACGATCAGCAGATTGTGATTGACGCCGGAGATGGAGACGGAGGAAACATAGAGCGGCTCGGCGTCGACGAGGCCGTCGGCGGCGACGGTGAAAAGCTTGCCGAAGGTGGTGGAGTTCACGTTGGTCAGGGTGAGCGTAGTTTCCTTGTTGTCGAAACCGGTGCGGGCGTTATTGTTGTGGTAGGTCAGGACGTCCTGGGAAAAGGCGGGTAGCGCGAAGGCAGTCGCGAGCAACAGGAAGGTTGGTAGTTTGGGCAGGCGAGTGCGGGGCTGGTGGTATGGCATGGTACAGGCCTCCTGGAATGCGGTCAGAGGATGACCGTGAGTGCATACAGGGTACAGGGAAAAGAGAGAAAATGGGATGGGTCTTTCTTCTCAGTTCGCGCCGTTTTCCGTATGATACGGCCGGCTTGAACCCATGGGAACGCAAGGATTTCAGACCATGACGGATTTCGGCAGGTTACTGATCGTCTTGGGGCTCGGGCTGGCAGTGGTCGGCTTGCTGCTGACCTTGCTCGGTCGCATAAATCTGCCTTTGGGACGGCTGCCGGGAGACATTATTTATCGGGGGAAGAATACGACCTTCTACTTTCCGCTGGCGACCTCAGTGCTGGTGAGCATCGTGCTGTCGATCGTGCTGTATGTGGTGGGGCGGTGGAGGCGGTAGGCAAGGCTCTAACCACGAAGAGCACGAAGGTTCACGAAGGAAAACACTTACTTCATTGACCTTCGTGGGACTTCGTGTCCTTCGTGGTTCATGGTTTACTCTTCGCTCGAATCTCCGCGGTGCAAACTGTTTGACCGATTTCCACAGCGCACGTTAGAATGGTTGAGTTTGCCTGTACTCGCCGACCCGTTCTGGGGACGCCTGTCTTGGCTGCTGAAGCGCCGAGGCGGAAAACACAGCAAGCACAGGAAAATCAGCAGGCCCCTTGGTTGCGCCCGTGTGCGCCCTGGGGTTTCCGTTTGGGTTTCGTGGTAAGAGATCCATTGCGAAGTTCCAGTGTACGGGCTGAATTTCAACGACATTCTTGGAGGAAGACGTATGTACGCGGTTATCCGCGCCGGTGGAAAGCAGTACCGGGTGGCGCCCGGAGACGTGATTCGAGTGGAAAAAGTGGGCACCGGCACCGACGGTCAGGTGGAGTTTCCTGTGCTGGCGGTTTCGGGCGAAGAAGGCCAGGTGGGCCAGCAGTCGGATGCGCGCGTGGTGGGCGACATCATAGAAGAAGGCCGCGGCGCGAAGATCCTGGTGTTCCATTACAAACGCAAGAAGCAGTACAAGAAGCTGCGCGGGCACCGGCAGGCCTACACGGCGGTGCGTATCGCCGAGATCGCTTTTGGCGGACAGAGCTTCAAGGCTCCGGAACTGCCCAAGAAAGAAGCAAAGCCGAAGAAGGTGAAGGCGGCGGAAGAAGAAGCGCCGGAAACGCACGCGACGGCGAAGAAGACTTCGGCCAAAAAGAAGGCTGCTCCGAAGAAGGCCGCGAAGAAGCCGGCTTCGAAGAAGAAATAAACCTTGACGGACGAGTGCGTCCGTCGCTACATGGCCTTAACTAAGAACTGACAACCGAGAACTGAGAACAGTCTTATGGCACATAAAAAAGGGCAAGGAACATCACGAAATGGCCGCGATTCGAACGCGCAGCGGCTTGGATTCAAGGCATTCGGCGGGCAACTCGTGCCCGGTGGCACCATCATCGTGCGGCAGCGCGGCACGCGCGTGAAGCCGGGGCTCAACGTGGGCCGCGGCAAAGATGACACGCTCTTCGCCAAGATCACGGGCCGCATCAAGTTCCTGAACAAGGGCTCGATGGGTAAATTCGTGATGGTCGAGCCCGTCGAAGTCGAGTAACGTTTTCGATCCGCCGCCGTCTTTCCTTTATGGCTGCGGCCCTGCTCCGCTTCCGATCTTGTTCCGATCATGGACAACGGGCGGTGTCGCGATTACACTGCCCCGTTTGAATGATCGCTTCTTCTGACAATTCTTCGCGTCATTTCTCGGCCAGAGGCTTGCGGACTGCCGGAGTGGCGTTTCTTCTTACCATTCTGGCTCTGCAGTTAGCTCTCTCGGCGCGACGCGAATCCCAGACATGGGACGAAGCCTGCCACATCTTTGCGGGCTACAGCTACTGGACCCACGCCGATTTCGGAGATAACCCTGAGCATCCTCCGCTGGTGAAACTGCTGGCCGCGCTGCCGCTGCTTCGGCTTCCGCTGAAAGTACCTGCTCATCCGGGAATATTTTCGAAGGAAGCAGACTTCGTGACGGCGACGCAGTTTGTGTATTCGAACGACGCAGCCGCGATCTTGTTCCGCACGCGGATGGCGGCGGCATTGCTGACGTTGCTTCTAGGTCGGCTGGTGTTTGCGGTGGCGAGAGAAATGTTTGGGGACGTTGCGGCTTTTGTTGCGCTCGCGCTGCTCGTGTTTGAACCGAACATCCTGGCGCATGGCGCATTGGTGACGACGGACGTCGGAATGTCCTGCTTTCTGCTGGCGACTGTGTATGCGTTCTATCGCTATGTGAAGAAGCCGACGGCGGGGCGGCTCGTGCTGACGGGGGTAGCAGCAGGACTGGGGTTGACCACGAAGCATTCGGCCATTCTGATTCCTCCAATTCTGTTCGTGCTGGCAGCGTGCGAAGTGGCGCGGCGGGATGCTTCGGCTGATCGTGGCGATAACAAGCCGAAGCGGGCGTTGCGGTTGGTCGGTGCGCTGGTGGTTGTTGGCGTGATTGCGGTTGCGGTGTTGTGGGCGTTCTACGGATTTCGCCTCCATCCAAAGGCTGGAGTAGATGCCGGCCCGCGCGTGATCGAGTATGCCGGGCGTCTGAAGAATCCGGTGCAGGCGAAGATGATTCAGACAGCCGCACGCTGGCATTTGCTGCCGCAGTCTTATTTGTATGGGCTGGCAGACGTTGGTTTCACCGCCGACTTCAGCCACACGTATTTGCTGGGCACGGTGTATCCGCACGGGCGGTGGAATTATTTTCCGGTGGCGTTTGCGATCAAGACGACGCTGGGGCTGCTGATCTTGCTTGCCTTGTTGCCGCTTGCCATGGCGCGATCGCGTATCGAGTGTTGGAGAGAGCTGCTGTTTCTCATCGTTCCCGCGGCCGTCTACCTGCTGGTCGCGATGGGATCGGGGATGAATATTGGGGTGCGCCACATCCTGCCGGTGTATCCGTTTCTGATGATCGTGGCGGCCTGGGGCGCGTGGCAGTTGATTCAGCGGCAGCGGCGCTGGGCCTATCTCGTGGCGCTTCTGCTGTTGTGGAATGGGGTGTCGTCGTTACGGACGTTTCCAGTTTACCTGGCGTACTCGAATGAACTGTGGGGCGGGCCTTCGCAGACTTACAAATATTTGAGCGACTCGAATGTCGACTGGGGACAGCAACTGTGGGCTACGAAGAAGTATCTCGACGGGCGGGGGGTGAAGAACTGCTGGTTCGCGTACTTCGCCGGGGTGGTCGTCGATCCAACGTACTACGGTGTTCAGTGCAAGCCACTGACGACGATTGCGACGGTATGGCTGCAGCCGTCGATCGAAGTTCCGGAGAGCATCGACGGGCCCGTGCTGATCAGTGCTGGAGTGCTGTCGGGATATGAGTTTGGGCCGGGTGAGCTCAATCCCTACGATCAGTTCCAGCGGATTCGGCCGACTGCGGTGATCGAGGATGGGTTGTTTGTGTTTGACGGACATTTTGAGATTCCTCTGGCTGCCGCGCTGAACCACGTGACGCGGGCGTCCTTGGCGGTGCAGGCCAATCATATGGATGAGGCGCTCACGGAGGCGCAGGCGGCGGTGGCACTGGCTCCGCGATCGGTCCAGGCTCTGGCCGAACTCGGCGATGTGCTGCAGCGGTTGCACAGACCTGACGAAGCACGCCAGGCTTTCCAGAAGGCACTGGATGCGGCGCAGACGGTGCGTCCGGAGTTTCAAAACGGCTGGTTGCCGGGGTTGAAGGCGGTCGCGCTCGCCGGGCGTTAGATACTTCGCAGTAGAGGCGCCCGTTCGACATCGTCAGTCGGGCGTCCGTGCCCGACATGTTCGTTCCACATGTTCGTTAGACATCCCTACCAACTTCCGCGATGATAGTTAGTGATTACGCATAGCAGGAATACGCATGTTTATTGATGAGGCAAAAATCAAGGTCAAGGCCGGCGACGGCGGCAACGGCTGCATGGCCTTCCGGCGGGAGAAGTTCGTCCCCCGCGGCGGACCTTCGGGCGGAGATGGCGGCAAGGGCGGCGACATCGTGATGGAGTCCAGCGAGCGCCACAATACGCTGGTGCACTTCCGCTTCAATCCCGAGCACACCGCGCAGCGCGGACGTCACGGCGAAGGATCGAACAAAACTGGACGCGACGGCGAAGGCATCGTCCTGAGAGTTCCGGTCGGAACAATCGTCTACGACGATGAGACCGGCGACAAGCTCTTCGAGTTCACGCAGGCAGACCAGAGTTTCGTGATTGCCCGTGGAGGCCGCGGTGGGCGCGGCAATGCGCGCTTTGCCACCTCGGTGCATCAGGCGCCGCGCGAGCATGAAGAGGGGCGTCCGGGCGAGGAACATGTCTACCGGCTCGAGCTGAAGCTGCTGGCTGACGTGGGGCTGGTGGGATATCCGAATGTAGGCAAGTCGACGCTGATCTCGCGCATATCGGCGGCACGTCCGAAGATTGCGGACTATCCGTTCACCACGCTCGAACCCAACCTTGGCGTGGTCGCGGTGGGCGATGCCAAGAACGAAGTCAGTTTTGTGGTCGCCGACATTCCCGGATTGATCGAGGGCGCGCACACCGGCGCCGGACTGGGCACGCAGTTCCTGCGGCACATCGAGCGCACGCGCCTGCTGGTGCATCTGGTCGACGTGTCGGATTCGAGCGGACGCCCGGATGTCACCAAGGACGTTGAAGTGATCCTGGCCGAGCTGTGGAGCTTCGGGGCCCATCTCCAAGACAAACCGATGATCATGGCCGCGTCGAAGATCGATGCCGTGAACAAAGACAAGCTGGCCGCGCTGAAAAAGTATTGCAAGAAACACAAGCTGAAGCTCTACGAGATCTCCGCCGTGACCGGCAAAGGGATCGAGGAGCTGAAGTGGGCGATGGCCGACGAAGTCCAGAAGTTCCGGGAACGGGAGTTGAGCGCGGCGGTCGAGGAGAAACAGTAGCGGATCGAGATCGCAGTTTTTTTCCGCGCTTCTCGGTAAAATATTCAATTCATTCAGGTTAGGTCTGCGGGATCGGTGGGTTCCCCGGCAAAATCTTGAGCCGGAAGGACTTACACGTAAAATCCTATGAAATAAGCAGTTAGCGGATGGTCCCGGGCCCATGTTCCTGACCAACTCTCTCCAGTTTTTTTCTTTGCAGATTCCTAAAATATTCAATTCATTGATGTTACACGTGTCGGACGGGCGAGCGTCCCGGCAAAATCTTAAGCCGCAATGACTTACACGTAAAATATTATGGAATAAGGAGTTAGCGGATGGTTTTGGCGCGCCAGCGTGGGCCGCTCCGCGTAAAATCTTGGATTTATTGGAGTTGCGATTCGAGGGCTCGACGCGATTACCGCAAAATATTCCAGAATAAGGACTTATGGGCAACGAAGGGATCTTGGTCGAAGGCTGGCGGAGAAGTACTAGAGCCGATTGTGTGGCCGCCGAGCTGAGGGAATTCTCGCGCACGGAACCATTGTGCGCTTTCTATATTCTCGGTCAAGGTTGTACGTCACAGGAATCGAGATTTCGGCTGTGGATGCCTGTGGAAAACACCTGCCGGAAGGTTCGTTTTGTCGCCTTTCCCTGCGGATGATCGCTGCCGGAAAACCTCCAGGCAGTATCGCTGCCCACCCTAGCCGCAAAAGGCGGGGCTAGGATGGGGGCACCCTTTGTAAGTGACCTTTAACCCGACAAAGACCTGCGCCCGAATCGCATGGTTCTACTTCACGCAGCAGAGCCAACCTGGGGCCCGCCCCGGGCCCGTCATCCTGACGGGCACGGGGGACTGAGGCGGGTAACGATCGCGCTAGGGCTGGTCTGCTTTTCTGTGGCCCCTCCGGGGCTCACTCCGATTCCCCAACTTCTCCCAGCGCTGAAGCGCTGGGCGAAGTTGTTTCGCCGCTCCGCGGCTGTCCAAGGTCGAATGCGTTTCAGGATTTCCATCGAGACTTCGGGGAAGAAGAGAAACCCGAGCCGAGCTTTGCTCGGGAGGGCCACCCGGGCCACAGAGAATTTAGGTTGGGTCGGAGGCCACGTCTTGACGGAAGTGCTATCACGAGGTGGCAGACGGTGTTTTCTTTTTGCGCACCAGGAAGAGCGAGACGCCGAACAGGAAAAGGGGAATCGCAAAGCCGCGCACTACGCTAACGGGATCGACCTCCCTGATTTGGTAGGTCTTTTGACCTGCCCCGTTTTCGTAGCAGGTGAACGAGACGAGCGCAGCTTTCGGATGCTTTTGGAACCAAGCGATATAAACGGCCTGCGACGCCCTCAGTTTTTCTGAGGGCTGCGAACCAGCATAGTGAATCGCAACGGCCCACTCGGAGTTGTATGCAATTTTGATAGCTTTCGTTAGGGGACCTACCGCGGCGATTGCCTGCTGAACCACGGGTTCCGCCTCCATCGACGGGGCACTGCGCTGCTCCAGCGCGGAGACAAATCCCTGGAGGTCCTCGTTGGGAAGCACAATTGAATACAAGAGTGGAAGAAACGTCGCACCCATGAAGAGACTGGAGAGCACGAGCAGGATGATTGCGTAGGTTGGCCGACTCGATTTGAAAACCAAATCATCCTCTGACAAGCGAAGCTGGCAACGAGGATACTACAGACCTGGCTTCGCACAGAATTGCCGCGCTGAGAGGTGGGGGCAATCTTAACGCGGAGCTTTGCAGGATTGCCATCCAGACTTATGGGGAAGGCAGGAAAGCGAGCCGAGCATTGCTCGGCCTGGACGGGTCGGAGACCGGTCCCCGCACACCCTCCGCCAAGTTCGGGGCAGGTACTCGCTCCAGCGTCTACTGAAAAACGCATTTCCAAGCTATTCGGCAAACGCGCAGCGGCTGAAGCCGACAGCGATTCTATTGTGCTTACGGCATCGCTGAAGCGATGCCCTGATACGAATCGTGAGCTTTTCCGCCAACTGTACTGCCGGCGGGCGCCGGCGCTACATCAAAAGGCGGCCCCTTGCGAGGCCGCCTTTCCCCAAACGAAGCTCACAGAACCCTGGAAACAGTTTACGCCCTCGGGAGCGGGCCATGCTGAAAGTGGTATTGCAGAATCCGCGCGGCCAGCGCGGGGGTCACGGACGGTCCTTTTTGCTCAACGGTGCGGACGACTTCTCCGCGGCAGACGACTTCGGTGGCGGAAAGTCCGGCAATTTCCTGCGGGAGCACGAGATTGATTTCCAGCTGCGCGTTGGGCTGCAGAGCTTCGTCGGCCTGGAAGAGCATTCCGGACCGGCTGATGTTTTCGGTTGTGCCTACGTGCCAGTCCTTCTCGCCGAGACGGCGATAGCGCAGAGGCAAATGAAGTTGGAAACGTTGCGCGCGGTTGGGAGCAATTTCCCTGGCACGCACTGAGCGGAGTGGTTCAGCGGATTGCGTGGACATAGCGACCTCCGGGGGAGTTGGTGTTGCGTCGAGCACTTCGCGCACTTTGCTTTTCAGGTCGCGAAGGTTAAAGGGCTTCTGGAGCAGGCGAACGCCGGCATCCAGCATGCCGTTGTGTCCGATCACGTTTTCGGTGTAGCCGGACATATATAGAATTTTCACGTTGGGGCGAATTTCAGCGATGCGCTGCGCCAGTTCGCGGCCGTTCATGCCAGGCATGATGACGTCGGTGAGCAGCAGGTGGATGATCGCTTCATGTGCGACGGCGATCTGCATGGCGACGGCGCCGTCGGCGGCCTCGATTACTTTGTAGCCCTGCTTTTCGAGATACTGGCGGGCGAGGTAGCGAAGGTTGGCCTCATCTTCGACCAGCAGGATCGTCTCGGTGCCGGGCTCGACTTTGCGGTACTCGACGGGGGCGGCAATTTGCGCCGCGGGTTCTCGGAGCGACGCCACACGCGGCAGGTAGATTTTGAACGTCGTTCCCTTGCCGACTTCGCTGTAGACCCAGATGTATCCGCCGCTTTGTTTGACGATGCCGTAAACGGTCGACAGGCCAAGGCCGGTGCCTTTCGTCCCCTTGGTGGTAAAGAAGGGTTCGAAGATGTGCGACTTGAGTCTCGCCGTCCATGCCAACGCCGGTGTCGCTGATGGCGATCATGACGTAGTCGCCGGGGCGCAGCGGGGCGTGAAAGCGGGCATACTCGTCATCGAGCGTAACGTTGGAAGTCTCGATGGTGAGCTTGCCGCCCGATGGCATGGCGTCGCGGGCGTTGACGGCAAGGTTCATGATGACCTGGTCGATCTGGCCGGCGTCGGCGCGGACGGACCAGATGCTCTTACCGGGAACCATGACCAGATCGATGTCCTCGCCGATCATGCGAGTCAGCATTTTGATGTTTTCAGTGGCGACGTCATTCAGGTTGACGATGCGGGGGGCTAGCATCTGCTTGCGGCTGAAGGCGAGCAGCTGGCGGGTCAAGGACGAGGCGCGCTCGGCGGCGCTGGAAATTTCCTGGGCAGGCCCGCGCAGGTAAGGCTCAGCGCCGAGGCGTTCGAGGAGGAATTCCGAGTAGCCCAGAATCACCATCAGAAGGTTGTTGAAGTCGTGGGCAATGCCTCCGGCGAGACGGCCGACGGCTTCCATTTTCTGGGATTGGCGGAGTTGCTGCTCGAGGGCGCGGCGTTCGGTAACGTCTTCAGCGAAGAGTTCGAAGACGATGCCTTCGCCCCCGTTCAGCACCGAGCGGCCGGAAATGCGGACGACGGTGGTCGTGTTGTTCTTGCGCTTCCATTCGGCGGTCAGGCCCTTGAAGGGTGCGGCCGAGCGAAGATAGTCGGCGAGATCGAACCACTGGTCGTTGTCGGCGTAGAGGCCAAAAATGTGACCGCCAACCAGTTCGTCGGTGGAAGTGTGGCCGAGCAGTTCGAGGAAGGCGGGATTGGCGTCGAGGATTTTTCCGGTGGAATCGCAGCGGCAGACGCCGTAGGGCGCATTGGTGACGAGCGAGCGGAAGTTCAGCTCGGAGCGGCGAAGGTCTTCCTGGGTGGCGCGCAAGGCCGCGTTTAACCAGCAGATCAGCATGGCGATGAAGAAGAACAGCGAAAGGCGAATGAGGGCGGTTTGCAGCTGCTCGGGGGTGTGCGGCCCGGCAAGCGAGAAATAGGCGCAGACGGTGAGGGCGAAGGCGGTGGCCACGACTCCGGGCTTCCAGCCGCCGTACCACGCGCTGACCATGACGGCGACGCCAAACAGCGCCAGGCGGCTTTCGGAGACATCGGCCAGAAGGACGGTGGGGATCAGCGCAAGCGCGGTGCTGAGCACCGCCACTCCATAGCGGAGAATCGGAGCACGTGCGGGCGGGATGCGGAGTAGGGGGAGGGTTACTCGCATGTCACCTATCCTAGTTCCAGATTGGGAAACACGATAGTTACAGGAGTACATTTTTACTTGACTTAGACGATTCCATGGGGTGTCCGTTCGCCGGGCGGCGAAGCGTCCATTGGGACAATGGTATTGTGGTTCGTCCAGCATCTCTGGGTTGGAATCTGGACAATCGGCGGGGCTGTCTGCAATTCCCTACTTCATGAATATTGGACTGTTTGGCGGAACTTTTGATCCGGTGCACCGCGGGCATCTCGCGCTGGCGCGGGCGGCGCTGGAGCAATACAAGCTGCAGCGGATTTATTTTGTGCCGGCGAACATTCCTCCGCATAAACAGAGGCAGCCGCTGACGCCGTTCGTGCACCGCTTCGCCATGCTGGCACTGGCCACGGCCGAGGAGAAGGCGTTTGTGCCTTCGTTGCTGGAGGCGCCGGAGGAAGGTGTGGCGCCGATTCGCACCAAGAAAGACCGGCCGGAGAAGCCGAACTACACGATCGACACGGTCCGACGGCTGAAGCAGTCCTGCAAGGCCAGCGACAAAATCTTCCTGCTGATTGGCATGGATGCGTTTGCCGACATTGCGAAGTGGTATCAGTCCGAGGCGTTGTTCCGCGAGTGCGAGTTTGTGGTGGCGAGCCGTCCGGGATATTCGCTGGCGGACGTGGCAAACGCGCTGCCGGAGGGTTTGCGTCCGCGGGCGGAGGTGACGCGGCCGTTTCAGAAGCAGCCGGCCACGGGCGATCTGGTGCTGAAGGGAGCGACGATTCATCTGCTGGCGGATTTGAAGCAGCCAGCTTCGGCGACGGCGATCCGGCAGGCTGCCGCAGCGGGGAAATCGCTGGGGCGGTTCGTGGATGCGCCGGTGGCGGAATATATCCGGAAGATGGGGTTGTATCGGTAGGGGGTTTCAGAGTTTCGAGTTTCGAGTTTCGAGAGCTCGTGGTGCTCTGAGACGGCTGGGCTCACTTCGAGGTTTCGCGGGCGGGGGCGCCCGCGCCACATACAGCTCGCGCCACATACAGCTTCGGTATGATAGGTGGGCAGTTTCACGAACAGACTTGGGGTGGCGTCCCGAACCGCCGTGCGAAGTTGGAGGAGATGATGGCTCAGAATCATTATGTAACGAAGGCGAAGCGGCGTCAGAAGAGCAGCAAGCGGAAAGATTCGTCGGCGGCGACGATGGCGAAGCTGCGGGAGCGCGCGGCTGCAGAGAAGAAGTCCGCCAAGTAGTCTCGGCGCGCGTGATGTAGTCACTCCCGTGAGTCTTAATCCGGGCGAGATCCCTCACTCCGCCTGAAAAGCGGCTTCGCTCGGGATGACACCCAAAGACGGGAGCGCACGGTACACCGGCTCCTCTCGGGAAATCCACAACACGAGAGAACTCTGCACACCGGTTGCGTCCGGGGGGTCGGTTACAATGGAATCGCTAAACGACTCCTGAAGAACATCTAACGAGCGAATGAAGAAGAACGAACTCAAACAGCAAATTTCCGCCACGATCCAAGCCTGCCTGGAAAAGAAGGCCGAAGAACTCAGCATCCTGGAAATGGAAAAAGGGGCGGGAGCGTTTACCGACTATTTCGTGCTGTGCAGCGGGACCAATCCGCGGCAGGTGCAGGCCATTGCCGACGAGGTGGAGCTGCGCCTGAAGGCGGCGGGCATACGTCCGAATAACGTGGAGGGCTACAAGCAGGCGGAGTGGGTGCTGATTGATTATGTGGATTTCGTGGTCCACGTGTTCTCGGAGAAGGCGCGGAAGTTCTACGATCTGGAGCGGCTGTGGAAGACGGCGAAGCGGGTGGAAGTGGCGGATTTGAACGCGGCTCCGAAGAAGAAGAAAGCGGCTGCGCCGAAGAAGGCCGCGCGAAGCCAGTGGCGGCGCGAAAAAAGAAGAGCGAGAGCGTAGGTCTTTTTTCGCGCATCTGTTCTGCACAAGTCTGAAGGGTTCCAACATGACATCGGAGGCAGAGTCCAAGCCGGACTGGGGAAACCAGTACCGGCTGGTTGCGTCTGAGAAGTGGAAGGCGAAGTCGGCCGCCATGGGGCAGCCGGTCACCGATGCGCTGGTGGAGTATGCGCAGCCAGTCGCGGGGATGCACGTGCTCGATCTGGCCAGTGGGACGGGCGAGCCAGCGATCAGCCTGGCATCGCGCGTGGGAGAGCGCGGGCATGTCACGGCGCTCGACCTGAGCGCCGACTTGCTGGATATCGCGGCGGGGCGCGCACGCGCGCGCGGACTGCAAGAACTTTACGACGCAGCAGGCGGACGCGCATCGCTTGCCTTTTCCGGATGACAGCTTTGATCTGGCGACCTCGCGCTTCGGCGTGATGTTCTTTGGCGAACCCGTGCTCGCGCTGGGCGAACTGCGGCGCGTTTTGCGTCCGGGAGCGCGGGCCTGCTTTCTGGCTTGGGGTTCGTTCGATCAGCCGTATTGGCAAAGCATGATGGGCGTAGTGCACCGGCACGTCGGTGGAGACCTGCTGGCGGCGGGTGGGCCGAATCCGTTTCGATATTCGGAGCCGGGCAGTTTGTCGGCGGTGTTGCGGAGTGCGGGATTCGGCGCAGTGGAGGAAGAGACTAAGACGTCTTCCATGGACCTGGCCGGGGCCGGTCGAGGAAGTGTGGGAGCAGAATCGGGCGGTTGCGGTGCCGTTTCGTCCGATGCTGGAGCGGGTTCCGGCGGAGAAGTGGCCGGAGATTAATGCAGAGGTGCATGCAGCCGTGCGGCAATATTCGGACGGAGAGAAGATCGCCTTTGGAGCATCGGTAGTGCTCGCCTCAGGCAAGAAGTAAGGACTGGCTTTCGCGTGAAGATCAAGATTGCCTGGATCGGGAAAACGAAAGAGGCAGCGATCACATCGCTGACCGAGGAGTATCTCAAGCGGATTTCGCGCTATGCGCAGGTGGAGGGAATCTCTCTGCGGGATGAAGCGGCGTTGCTGGAGATGTGCGGTCGGTCGGGGGGAACAAAGAGCGGCGCGAAGTCGACGCTGGCCCTGATGGACTCGCGGGGCAAGGAATTCTCGTCGGAACAGTTCGCCAAGTTCCTGGGAGATTATCAGGATCGGAATCCTTTGCCACTGGTCTTTGCCATAGGCGCGGCGGACGGATTCAGCGAAGCAGCGCGGGCGGCGGCGCAGCATACGATCTGCATGGGGAGGATGACGCTGGCGCATGAGTTGGCCCGGGTGGTGTTGCTGGAGCAGGTGTATCGGGCGTTCACGATTTTAAAAGGGCATCCGTATCATTCGGGGCATTGAATCGGGCGGAGTAGTTGGCGAAATGTGCACGTGGGGGGGTTTGAGTGCTATGGCGATAGCGCTCATCAAGGCCGAAAAAGGCGAAGTAAAAGCGCAAGCTTGTGATAAGGCCTGATTTCGCCAGTTATCGAACGTAACGCCCGCCGTTGACGCATAATACAGCCAGCTAGTCGCATGCGATTTATCAAAATCATTGTTATTTTTTGGGTGGTGGGACTCGTCGTGACGCTCGCCATCACGGGCCTTGCGAGCGTCGCCCCCCTTGCGTTTGGTTGGCTCACGGTGCCCTTTTGGGTTCTGCCAGCAATCGCGAACCTCGGCGCTCATGATGTCGGTTGGCCCGTAGCTCTACTCAGTGGCAGCATCTGTTATGGAATCTTGGCGTTTTCTCTGTTCCAACTGCGAAAAAGAATAGCGGGGGCAACTCGCGGTCGATAGGCTGGACTCTGGCTCGGCAATTCTCAATGAGCGAAATGGCCTGATTTCGCCAGGTAGCCCACAACTTGAAATTCGCGAACGGGTCTAGATCAGTAAGTGCGACCGGAGGGAAAATGGATGTACACACGCTTGGACCAGATTTTAAGGGGTTCGTCGCCTCTTTTTCGGAACGTCACGTTGTAGGTTCGTAGAAGATCATCGACAAAGCAATCGGTCCCATCGCAGACGCACTCCACGCGATGCCGTCGCTGCAATTCCTGCCACTCGTCCCAAGTCATGCCAATATGTACTTCGCGATAGCCCGAAGCAAATGACGAAGTGCCGTAACCGTGAAGGGGCATAACCAGCATGGGCCAGAGGACCACCAGCACCGCTGCCCCCAGCAGAGGCCAGTCAGAAGCCCTCGGTACGAACCTTGTCATAACGTCGGCCAGTCGCCGCGTTGCAGCGGCCCAATGGATTTGGAAGTGGCTCGATGTGTGCTGGGGTCAATCGCGACCCTGCAAACCGGGCTCTTGTCACGATAGGAACGAGTGGAGATCACAAACACGCCATCGTCTCGGAGGACTTGCCATCCTTCAAACGTCGTCGCCACTTGTTCGACTTGATTCACAGTCATGCCAAGTTGGACCCGCCCACATATGTCCTTTGAGGATGGGGAACTTGCTTCGTGAATCCTAAGACCCACAGCGCAGACGCCGTAAACCACAGCGGCGAAAATCAGAAACTTCGACCCTGCAACGAAAATGGATCGGAATACCTTGCCTGTAGACATTGCCCTTCTGCGCTAATCTACCACGTCAACTGTTGAAACATCCCCATCTCTAACAATGTCGGCACTGTCAAGCACGATCTGCGCACACTACTGCATGCACTCGAAGAAGAGCGCCATTTCGCTCTATCAGTTGGGTTGCGCGTTTCCAACCTGGGCTCGCTTTGAATCGTTTCGGGTCAGCCACTCGGCCCGACCCAGCCATCTCTTCGATCCCCTACTGCGATCAAGATTCCTTTATTCGAACTCCCTCACCAACAGGGAGCGGGATGCCCAATCATTACGTCGGTGATTTACTGCACATCTCTAACAATGTCGGCACTGTCAAGCACGATCTGCGCACACTACTGCATGCACTCGAAGAAGAGCGCCATTTCGCTCTATCAGTTGGGTTGCGCGTTTCCAACCTGGGCTCGCTTTGAATCGTTTCGGGTCAGCCACTCGGCCCGACCCAGCCATCTCTTCGATCCCCTACTGCGATCAAGATTCCTTTATTCGAACTCCCTCACCAACAGGGAGCGGGATGCCCAATCATTACGTCGGTGATTTACTGCACACCATAGGGATTTCCGGGCTCTCCCGCGTGCGAACCGAGCTTTTGCCATGGGCCGTAGTCCAACCCTGGCGCCACATCCAGTACAGATGCACCGCCAGTTTCCGCGCCATGGCTACCTTGGCAATCTTCCGTCCCCGCCGTTGGGCGAGGTGAAAGAACTTATGGCGCCACTCCGGGTGACTGCGCACCGTGACCTGCGCCGCTTCCACCAGCAGAAACCGCAGCAGCACGTTGCCTTGCTTGCTGATGTGTCCCAACCGGCGCCGATCCCCGCTGGACTTCTCCTCGGGAACCAGCCCTAGATAGCTGGCGATCTGTTTCCCGCAGTGAAAACGTTCGGGAGTTCCGATCACCAACTCGTAGGCCAGCGCCGTCAGCGGTCCGACTCCGGGATGCGTCATCAGTCGCCGCGTCACCGGACGCTTCTCCACTTCCTCTTCCAGCGCACGCGTGAGTTCCTGGATCTTCGGCGTCAGTTGGTCGAGCAAGTTGAGCAGGTCCTGACGTCGCCGGCTCGCCCACGGTGCCAACACGATCGACTCCAACTCCGCGCAGCCTGTGGCCGCCACAGCGCTTTCTTGCGCCGCAGCCCTTCGTTCAGTGCCACCACATG
>CAWFIV010000009.1:0-1206784 GCA_963815925.1 uncultured Acidobacteriota bacterium
TGTCGCCGGGCTTCCCGATCGGCGCTTTCAGTTATTCGCACGGCCTCGAAGCTGCTGCCGAAGCCGGCCGGGTGCGCGACCGCGCCCGTCTTTGCACGGCTGGATCGCCGCGGTCGTCGCGTTGGGCAGCGGGCGGGTTGATGCCGACATCCTGCGTGATGCGCATCGCGCCGCCGCGGCGAACGACATCGAGTTGCTGACCGCCGCCAACCGCCGCGGGTTGGCTTATCGTGCCACAGCCGAACTGGCGCTCGAAACCAGCGCCCAGGGCGAGGCGTTTCTGGCAACGTGCCGCGCCGCCTGGGCCGAACCGTTCTGCACCTTGTGGGCGGCGAGCCTCGACGCGGTGTGCCATCCCGCGGCCGTTGGCGCGGCGACGGCGCGCGCCGGTATCCCCATCGCCAGCGCGCTAACAGGATATTTGCAGGCGATGGCCGCCAATCTTGATCCGCCGGACTGCGTCTCGGAGTCATCGGTCAGACCGATGGCCAGCGGATCCTCGGCGCACTGGAGCCGGTCGTGGTCGAAGCGGCCGCCGCGGCGATGACGCGGGACCGGGCCGAGTTTGGCTCCGCGAGCTTCGCCGTCGACCTCGCCTCGATGGCCCACGAAACCCAATACACAAGGCTGTTCCGCTCATGAGAAGCGGCAAAGCGATCCGTTGCGCGTCGGCATCGGCGGGCCGGTCGGTTCGGGCAAGACCGCGCTGATGGAAAGCTGTGCAAGACCATGCGCGGTCAATACAGATCGCCGCGATCACCAACGACATCTATACCCGCGAGGACGCCGAGTTCCTGACCAAGAGCGGCGCGCTGCCGCCAGAGAGCATCCACGGCGTCGAAACCGGCGGCTGCCCGCACACCGCGATCCGCGAGGACGCCTCGATCAATCTCGCCGCCATCGCCGAGATGAACCAAAAATTCCCTGATCTCGACTTGATTTTGGTCGAATCCGGCGGCGACAATCTGGCGGCGACTTTCTCGCCCGAACTGGCCGATCTCACGATCTACGTCATCGACGTTGCCGCCGGCGACAAGATCCCGCGCAAGGGCGGCCCCGGCATCACCCGTTCGGATCTGCTGGTCATCAACAAGACCGACCTGGCCCCTTTGGTCGGCGCCAACCTCGAGATCATGGACCGCGACGCCAGGCAGATGCGGGCGCAGCGGCCCTTCGTCTTCACCAATCTGAAAGCCGGCGAGGGCGTCGACGAGGATCGTCGATTTCATCGTCACACAAGGCGGGCTTGGCGTCTGACCGCGCGGATCAGCTGTTGCCAACTTCTTTCCTGCCTCGTTGCTGACGGAGCCGACCCGCAGGGCGGGGTGGATTGGGGCAGCGCCAGCGCGCCGCTGGCGATCTATATCCATTGGCCGTTCTGCCGGTCGAAATGCCCGTATTGCGACTTCAACAGCCATGTCCGCGAGCGGCATCGACCGGCTCGCTGGACGCGGGCCTGCTGGCCGAACTCGAGCGACAGGCCGCGCTGTGCCGGGGCGCACGGTCGGCTCGATCTTTTTCGGCGGCGGCACGCCCTCGCTGATGCCGCCCGAAACGGTGGCGTCATGATCAGCGGGTCGAAGCGGCATGGGCGGATACAGCCGATCTCGAAATAACCCTCGAAGCCAACCCGAACTCGGCCGAGGCCGACGTTCACCGATTTCCGAGGCCGGCATCAACCGCCTGTCGCTCGGCATCCAGGCGCTCGACCAAGAGGCGCTGCGCTTTCTCGGCCGCGCCCATGACCGCCCGAGGCGATCGCCGCGATCGGCATGCCCGCGACATTCGCGCGGTACTCGTTCGATCTGATCTACGCCCGGCCCGGACAGAGCCTGGCCGCTTGGCGGAGCGGGACTCGACGAGGCGCTGGACGTCGCCGGCGAACATCTCTCGCTCTATCAGCTGACGATCGAGCCGGGCACGGCCTTTGCCAACCTGGCGGCCCGCGGCGAGGCTCGTCCGCCCGACGAGGAAACCGGAGCGTTGCTGTTCGAAACGACCCAGGGCCGGCTCGCCGCCGAAGTAGGTCACCGCGGCGATCAGGCAGCCCGCCATAATAATCTTGAGGCGGCCGATTTTGTCCGACAGCCAGCCGAAGAAAATGAAGAACGGCGTGCCGATGATCAGCGACTGCCCCGATCAGTTCGTAGGTCGTCAGGAAGTCGAGGCTTGAGGGTGGAGGGTCTATGAAAAACAGCGCGTAGAACTGTCCCGTGTACCACACCACGCCCTGGCCGGCGGGTGGCGCCGAGCAGCGCCAGCAGCACGTACTTGTTGTTCGGATATCTCATGAAACTGTCGGTCAGCGGGCGGGGGCTTTCGAGCCCTTGCCTTCAGCTTTCATGCGCTGGAACACCGGCGATTCCTGCAACTTTAGCCGGATGTAAACCGAGACCACACCAACAGAATCAACGACACCAGGAAGGGAAGACGCCAGCCCCACTCGGCGAAGTGCCTTCGCTTCCATGCCTCGCGGGCAGCCGCCGATGACCGCCAACGCGAGGAAGAAGCCCAGCGTCGCCGTGGTCTGAATCCAACTGGTGTCATAGCCACGGCGATGATTCGGCGGGGCATGCTCGGCGACGTAGGTCGCGGCGCCTCCGTATTCGCCGCCGAGGGCCAGGCCCTCGCAACAGACGCAGGCTTCACCAGCAAAATCGGCGCACCCCAGCCTATGACCTGGACGCGCTCAGGCAGCAGGCCCACCGCAAAAGTCGAAACACCCATCACCACAATAGTGACCAGGAAGGTGTATTTGCGGCCGACCATGTCGCCGATGCGGCCGAATAGCAGCTGCGCCGAACGGGCGCACCAGAAAGCCGGCAGCGTAGGTGGCGAACGCGGACAACAGCGCGGTAGTGTCGTTGCCCTTGGGGAAGAACAACGCGGCAAAGAACGGCGCCAGCGTCGCGTATAGATAAAAGTCATACCACTCGAATATCGTGCCGAGCGAGGAGGCGAATATGACCCGCTTCTCTTCCGGCGCGAAATCGGGGTGGTGCTGTCGCGCCAGCGTAGCGTCAGCCATGAACGTTTCCTCCGCATTGAAATGGTGGGGTGCCTCAGCACTTCTTGTGCGCAGCCACGCGATGCACCCCTGTCTCATGCAGGGTCAACTGATTCATCACCCGCGTGCGCATCTGCACCAATCGGTGTCGATGCCACAGCAACTGTCGCATGTCCCGATTGGCCGCGTCGGGCACCCAGATCCGCGGAAAGCGGTCTTCCATCATCAGCCGCAATAGTAGCTGCGCGTCCTGGCGATCCGTCTTTTGCTTGCGCACTCGCTTGGTGCGAATCTCGCCGCATCTCCGATCCACAACTCAAATCCTAGCTCGTGCAGCAAGCGCTCGAACCAGCGCGAGTGTCCACTGGACTCCATCCCCACTCGCACCGCTAGATTTCGCTGCTTGAGCTCCCGGTAAAACTGCTCGGCCTGTTCGCGATGTGCCAAGCGCCGTTCGCTCAGCTCACCCGTGTCTGTATCCACGTACGCAATTTGCTGGAAGCCCGGATGATAGTCACAACCTATAATCAGCATGTTCGGCTCCTTTCCTCCGAGCCTTTGGTTGGTTTGCGCCTCCAAAGTTTACTCGGTCGATGGGAGCCGACATTGTTTATGGAATCATTACGCTCAAAACCCCTCCCCGAAGTCGTTGCCCCGCTGCCGTTGGCGCGATAATACAAGGCCGAGGCTCCAAAATGAACCGACAACTCATTCTCTCCATCGTGGCAGCGCTGCTCGTCGCGAGAGCAGCTCTTGCCCAAACGGAGACATTCGTCCCGGCTAATGATGTTTCGTTCACCGTCGCGACTGAGCGGCACAGCTACCGTGCGGGAGAGCAACTGGTTGTGAACTACCAAATTACGAACATTAGTAATGGGAGGGTCTACGTTCCGCGAGAATGGGAAGCGAAATGCCCAGCAGGTCCCCATGTCTGGGCTTGGTTTGAGAACAGTTTTGGACGACATTTCATTCCGGGGTTCGCGGGTGATTGTTCGCCATCGCAACAAACTGTCACGCAACGCATGAAACTGGAGGCAGTATTACTCAAACCGGGTGAACGATTTCGAGGTCACTTGACGCTGGAAACAAATCTATTTGACGGCCTTGCACCGGGCGAATACCGAGTTGAGGCGGCACTATATGGCTGGAACGATAAAGACTTCACTCAGGAGCAGCAGTCGGAATTGCAAAAGATGGGTGCGCCTTTCGTACGCGGGGAACTGCCAGCCTCCACGCGCATCACATTGACGCATTAGTTCTTAGCGTGTTCCTGAGTATCTAACTGGCGAAAAATCCCCTCTCTAACAATGTCGGCACTGTCAAGCACGATCTGCGCACACTACTGCATGCACTCGAAGAAGAGCGCCATTTCGCTCTATCAGTTGGGTTGCGCGTTTCCAACCTGGGCTCGCTTTGAATCGTTTCGGGTCAGCCACTCGGCCCGACCCAGCCATCTCTTCGATCCCCTACTGCGATCAAGATTCCTTTATTCGAACTCCCTCACCAACAGGGAGCGGGATGCCCAATCATTACGTCGGTGATTTACTGCACACCATAGGGATTTCCGGGCTCTCCCGCGTGCGAACCGAGCTTTTGCCATGGGCCGTAGTCGCAACCCTGGCGCCACATCCAGTACAGATGCACCGCCAGTTTCCGCGCCATGGCTACCTTGGCAATCTTCCGTCCCCGCCGTTGGGCGAGGTGAAAGAACTTATGGCGCCACTCCGGGTGACTGCGCACCGTGACCTGCGCCGCTTCCACCAGCAGAAACCGCAGCAGCACGTTGCCTTGCTTGCTGATGTGTCCCAACCGGCGCCGATCCCCGCTGGACTTCTCCTCGGGAACCAGCCCTAGATAGCTGGCGATCTGTTTCCCGCAGTGAAAACGTTCGGGAGTTCCGATCACCAACTCGTAGGCCAGCGCCGTCAGCGGTCCGACTCCGGGATGCGTCATCAGTCGCCGCGTCACCGGACGCTTCTCCACTTCCTCTTCCAGCGCACGCGTGAGTTCCTGGATCTTCGGCGTCAGTTGGTCGAGCAAGTTGAGCAGGTCCTGACGTCGCCGGCTCGCCCACGGTGCCAACACGATCGACTCCAACTCCGCGCGGCCTGCTGGCCGCCACAGCGCTTTCTTGCGCCGCAGCCCTTCGTTCAGTGCCACCACATGCAACTGATTCATCACCCGCGTGCGCATCTGCACCAATCGGTGTCGATGCCACAGCAACTGTCGCATGTCCCGATTGGCCGCGTCGGGCACCCAGATCCGCGGAAAGCGGTCTTCCATCATCAGCCGCAATAGTAGCTGCGCGTCCTGGCGATCCGTCTTTTGCTTGCGCACTCGCTTGGTGCGAATCTCGGCCGCATCTCCGATCCACAACTCAAATCCTAGCTCGTGCAGCAAGCGCTCGAACCAGCGCGAGTGTCCACTGGACTCCATCCCCACTCGCACCGCTAGATTTCGCTGCTTGAGCTCCCGGTAAAACTGCTCGGCCTGTTCGCGATGTGCCAAGCGCCGTTCGCTCAGCTCACCCGTGTCTGTATCCACGTACGCAATTTGCTGGAAGCCCGGATGATAGTCACAACCTATAATCAGCATGTTCGGCTCCTTTCCTCCGAGCCTTTGGTTGGTTTGCGCCTCCAAAGTTTACTCGGTCGATGGGAGCCGACATTGTTTATGGAATCATTACACTCATTTGGCATTGCTCGGGGCAACATAGGTGAACAAGGCTCTGCTGAAATGTTCCCAATCAGGACCTCGGCGCTAATATCCTTTGACAATTAGCGCGACAAGTCTTTGGGAACGGGTAGGATGAGTTTGCGCCGGGAAACGATCTTCCCTGGGCCGGTAAGGGATTCGCTTACAGCCTCAAGCTCTTCAAAAGACCTCTGAATCGTGAGCAGTTCTTCCCGAGCGGCTTCCAGTCGGTCGATTAGGCGGCTGATCGTTTTGGGCGACTTATTAGGCTGCCGCATGGTTTAACAGAATACGCTTTTCATGGCAGAAAGTCGGTACGGTAGATGCCGTACTTGCAATGCACTTTAATGTCAAGCGGATTTAAAGGCGTCGACGGAAATTCGTTACAGTGAACAGCCATGCAGGAACCTCGTTCCTTGCATTCGGCGCAGCCGTAGCGATTTGGCGTCCTCTGTTTTGATAACTGTCGAAAAATCCCCATATCACGCATTGGCCGGAATCCTCATCGTCGAGATTTGCTGGCGTGTTTTTCGCTAACAAGACCGACGGATGCCCCCTTGAGGCCGCCGGTCCCGTGCAAGTTGCAGACCTGCCCCGGCCCTAGCGGCCTGAACGCTCATTCTGCCCGGGTGGGCCATCGCCCTCCCCGCAATTCTTTATGCTGTTGAAACTTTTTGATAATGTCCCCTCACGAACTGAATAGAAATGTCCCCATAGACTGAGACCTCCAGCCACAGGAGGTCTCGTTGAAGAGGACAGGCATGAGCAGCGGTGAGCTGGAGCGGGTGGAGGTAATGGGGCGAGTCGACAGTGGGGCACTGAAATTGAAGGATGCAGCTGCCATGCTGGAGTTGAGTTATCGCCAGGCGAAGAGATTGTGGCGGCGCTATCGGCAGGTGGGCGGCAAGGGCCTGCAGCATGGGAACGCGGGCCGGCCCTCCAATCGGAGTAAGCCGCTGAAACTACGGCGACGGGTGCTGAATTTAATCAAGAAAAAATATTCCGGCTCGGAAGAGGAGCGATTCGGGCCGACGCTGGCGTCGGAGCACTTGGCGGAAGAAGACGGGATCGCAATTGATCACGAAACCTTGCGCTGTTGGATGTTGGCGGAAGGATTGTGGAGCCGGCAACGGAGGCGAAAGAAACACTGCCAACGAAGAGAGCGCAAATCGCACTTTGGCGAACTGGTGCAGTTGGACGGGAGCTTTCACGATTGGCTGGAGCAGCGTGGGCCGCGGGGTTGCTTGATGGACATGGTAGATGATGCCACCGGCAAGGTGCAGGCTCGAATGGGGAAGGAAGAGACGATCTGGGCGGCGGTCGAGGTATTGCGGGCGTGGATTGGAAATTACGGGATACCCCGCGCGCTCTATACCGACTGGAAAAACGTGTACAAGCGAAAAGCCACGCCCGCGGAGCAGTTGCGGGGAGAGGTCCCGGTCACGCAGTTTGGAGGCATGTGCCAGAAGCTGGGCATTCGCATCATTGCCGCCAGTTCACCTCAGGCCAAAGGTCGCGTGGAGCGAATGAACGGGGTGCATCAGGATCGCCTGATCAAGAAAATGCGACGGAAGGGGATCGGCAGCTACGAAGCGGCCAACGCATATCTGGAAAAAGAATATCTGCCGGAGCACAACCGACGCTTTGCCTATCCGGCGGCGAGTCCGGAGGACTATCACGGCCGGAAGCCGACGGCCCGCGAACTGCGGGAGATTTTCCGCTTAGAGACCGAGCGCGCGATCAGCAATGACTGGGTGATCCGCCACAATGGTCGTTCTCTGCAACTGCAGCCTGGGCAGCGGCGCTATGGACCTACGCAAAGCAAGGCCCTGGTCTGCGAATGGGAGGACGGAACGATGCAGGTGTACTACCGCGGGGAGCGGATAGCCTTTACCGAACTGAAGGAGCCCATACGAAAAACCACCCGGCCCATGCCGGCGCCCGTCAGGCCCATTGTGGTGAGGAAACCTAAGCCAGACCATCCGTGGCGGCAGGGTTATAAAAGCATGAAGCCACGAGTTCCAAACCCGGGGATCGCAACGCCTCTGGTTGGAATGCGCACTTCCGCTTCGCCCTAACTACAGGGCTTCGCTGCAGTGCGCATTCCAACCAGAACACCACAACACAAAAAGGGGACATTTCTAATAAGTTAAGGATGGGGACATTTCTAATTAGTCTTGACACCCGCAATTCTTTATGCTTGATAAAGAAATGGGCCGGTGTATACTAGCCGCCGCTTTTGTGGGCCTCAGCGGGGAAGATCAAAATATCAGGAGGTTCTTGTGGAAACATCAATTGGGGTGTTCTCTTCGCGGAGCTGTGCCGAAGATGCCGTCCGCGAACTGCTGCAGAAACAGGTCCCAGAAGAGTCGATCCTGTTTCTAACTCGGTCTGAAGTAGAGGCAAAAACCATCGGTAAGCAATTTGGAGCGGCACTGGGAGGCTTCACCGGGGGTGCGGTCGGCATGTCGGCTGGCGTAATCGCGGCCAGTGTCCTGCTTCCCGGTGTCGGTACGATTTTTGCGATCGGCTTTGGAGCGGCCGCACTGCTTGGATTGACGGGGGCGGGCGCCGGTGCCTCGTTGGGCAAGGCTGTAGCGAATGACGCTGGTACTCTCCAGCCTACACCGGATGCCAAGTGCACTGAGGATGCAGCCTTTTTTCGTGAGGTATTGCAATCAGGGCGTTCCCTCGTCGTAGTTCGCACGGAGTCGAAGGAGCTCGCCCAATGCGCTTCAGAGATTCTGGACCGGACGGGTCTTACGATCCAGGGATCCACTCCAGTACCGATGCAGGCCAGCGTTCGCACCGTGGAAGACGTCGCGATTGTGGACGTGACGGGACGAATCACATTAGGCGATGGCAGCACCGCCTTGCGAGAAATCATCCGCAAAATACTGGACGGCGGGACTAACAGGATCCTCCTGAACCTGCACGCAGTCGGTTACATCGACAGTTCAGGACTGGGGGAACTGGTTGGAACCTACAGCTCGGCACGCAATCAGGGTGGACAAGTGAAACTGGTCAATCCCAGCAAACGGGTTCAGGACCTTCTCCAGATGACCCGACTGGCCATGGTTTTCGATGTGCAGATGGACGAGGCCAGCGCCATCCAGTCGTTCGCGAAGCCGTCAGCGGCGGCCTGAACCCGCCTTTTCGGTGCGCCGGAGCAAGGGACCACGCTGCCAACTCGGTGGCGTGGTCTGGCTCGCAGAACTTCGGTTGGTCCAAGGCGATTCTTCGTGAACTCGCTGGTGGCTGCGGCGTTCTTGTCGGGTCATTGCTATGCCGGACACAAAAGATCAGCACCTGCTTGAGGCTCTGCTGGATTCCTGGGACCGGAACAATACGATCCTGGTGAACCTGTTGCGCGCGCTCCCGGGGGACGCACTGGGAGTCAGAGCGATGGAGGGCGGGCCATCCGTCGCGGAGCTGTTCACCCACATCCACTATGTGCGGCTGGTGTTCGTCTTCGAGGACGCGCCGGAGTTCGCCAGAAGCGTTCCCGAGCAAGAGTGGATAGCCGAGCGTGACCGGGATCGCATGGCGCAGTTGCTGAACGAAAGCGCCCAGGCGGTGCGCAACGCGGTCAAGAGCAGAGTCGAGGCCGGGCAGGAGATGAACCTGCACTACGATCACCCGATCCTCATGCTGCAGCACATGATCTGGCATGAGGGCTACCATCACGGTCAGATCAAGCTGGTCCTCAAGCTGGCGGGACGTCCAATGACCAATGAGGAGGCCGGGCCGATCACGTGGCGCGTGTGGATGCAGAAGAAGTCAGAGACCGGCAGTGACTGAGCGCAGCCAGCTTCATTTCTTCATCTCTTCATTTCTTTGGCAGGTTTCCAGTTCCGCACGGAAAAATCCCCGTCCTTCGACAAGCTTAGGGCAGGCTTTCTCGCGCAAAGTGCGCGCGAGAAGTGCGTTCGGAGAACGAAAAAGCCTCTCGCTTGCGCAAGAGGCTTTTCTGGGGGAGGGACTTGAGAGCGAGGCGCCCGTTGGTCCCAAACTATTGTCCGCCGTCGATAACCTCATGGGCTAAAGCCCGACAGATCGTTGCGCTGAACGTGGCCCTAGAGGGCCACTCTTCCACATCTATTTCGGCTGCTGGGCCTGATCGGCAGTGGTGGCAGGAGCCCCGGTGTTAGCGGAGAGCTGCTCCAGGTCGTTCTTCAGGAGGCTGATTTCGACGCGGCCTCCGCTGACACGCTTGGTCTTGTCATCGGTCGAGGGAGCGGGAGCGTTGCCCATTCCGACGAGGTAAATGCGATAGACCGGGATGTCGTGGTTGAGGACGAGATAGCGGACCACCGACTCGGCCATCTTCTGCGAGGTGGTAATGGCGGTCTGTCCCTTACCGGAAGAGAATCCCTGGACTTCGATGATGTATCCGCGCTGGCCTTTGACGCCGCTGGCCATCTGGTCGAGAGCGTCTTTAGCATTCTTGCTGAGGGCGGTCTGGCCGGGGCGGAAGCGGATTTCGGTCTCGTTGGAAGCCTTGTACTGGTCGATGTTGCTGACCACGGTTTCCACGGTCTGAACGCGGGCGGTGACCTGCTGCGCGGACTGCTGCGCGGCGGTGGCTTTGTTGCCGGCGTCGACCGCGTGCTGATCGGCTTCGTTGGCCTTGTCAGAGGCAAGCTTGATGCCCGCTTGGGCGCGAGCGTCGGTGTCTTTGATCGCCTGGCTGTTGCCGGCGGTGAGCTCATCGAGTTCGTTGACGCGGTCGCGGATGGGCTCAGTCTGACGCTTCACATAGCTCTTGCGAGCGAAGGGATTCATGCGTCCCCAGAAGCCCTCGCGGGACGGAGGCGCCAGGGGCGCTTTTCCGGTCGCGTTCTGGTCTGTCGAAGTAGACTGAGCGGCGGCGGCGGGCTGGCTCTGGTCGGAAGAGGACGAGGTGGTCTGCGCGACGGCCGGGAAAGCAAGGACCGCGGCGAGCGGCAGGGCGAACAGTAGGCGGTGGTTCATAATGACTTCCTCCAAGTTGGGGCGGAGCTTGGGGCTCAACCGATTTGCGCCACCCCGGCACGCCTGAGCGTGCGTGAAATTTAATAGCGTCTCTGAACGGCAAAAGAAAGCCAGCGGTATCGCTGAGCCGGCCCGCGCTGACGCCGCGCATGGCCTGGAACTCGAGGCACCGATTTGCAGCGGCACCTGTCATTCGTATTACAGGTGGGATGCCAAATCGAGCCTTAGGGTTTAAGAGCTAAATGATTGATATCTATGGGTATTGTAGTGCCGCGAGGGCGGGAAAGATAGGCTGCAGACGGCAGGCAGGGTAATTTTGGGAAACCTGATATAAAAACTGCGTGGAAAAATGGGTCGGCGGACGGTCGTCGTTGGTCGTTTGCCACACCAATCCTCGATCTCAGTAACTGGATTCGGTAATCAGGGGTAACAAGGGGGGACTTTTGGGAATAAATCGCGGGCGTTTGACTTGTCTGGTGTTGGTCGCGTGTGGAACTCTTTTTTTCTCCGCGTCGAGTTGGGGAGCGGAGCCGGAAATGGCGTCGGCGCGCATTTCGCCGGAACATCTCCAGCAGTATTCCGATCTGGCCGTAACAAGGATGCAGGAATATCTGCGGATCGATACGACGAATCCTCCGGGGAACGAGATGCGGGCGGTGGCGTTCTATAAGAAGATTCTCGATCAGGAAGGGATTGAGAATCGCGTGTTCGAGTATGCGCCGGGGCGCGGAGATCTGTGGGCGCGGATTCCGGCTACTCGGCATGAAGAAAATCCGCACCCGCGGCCGATTGTTTTGCTGAACCATATGGATGTGGTCACCAGCGATGCTTCACACTGGAAAGTGCCTCCGTTCAGCGGAGAGATTCGCGACGGCTACTTGTGGGGACGCGGCGCGCAGGACATGAAGGATGAAGGGCTGGCGCAACTGGTTGTGATGGTGATGTTGAAGCGGGAAAAGATTGTGCTCGATCGCGACGTAATTTTTCTGGCCGTGGCGGATGAAGAGGCGGACGGAACGGGGACGGATTGGTTCATCAAGAATCAGCGCGAGTTGCTGGGGAACGCGCAGTTCCTGATTAACGAGGGTGGAGAGAATCTGCTGGAAAATGGCAAGGTGAAGTACGTTGGCGTGGATGTGGGCGAGAAGACGACCTACTGGCTGCATGTGGTGGCGCATGGAAGGCCGGGACACGGGTCGCGGCCGAATCCGGATTCGGCGCCGAACCGGCTGGTGCGGGCGCTGAATCGGATTATTGCGTATCGAACACCGTTGCGCGTGTTGCCGGTGGTGGATGAATTTTTGCGCGATATGGCTTCGCAGGAACCGCCGGAGCGGGCGGCGGAGTATCGCAATATCAACCAGGCGATTGAGAGCAAGAAATTTCAGGATGAAGTGGAGAACGATGAGTCGCTAAACTTTCTTTTGCGCGACACGATTTCGCTGACCATGATGGGAGGATCGGAACAGACGAATGTGATTCCTCCGGAGGCGTGGGCGAATCTGGATGTCAGGATTCTGCCGGGAGGGGATCCGCAGGCGCTGCTGGCCGAGGTGCGGCAGGTGGTGAATGATCCGAATGTGAGTGTCGAGCCGCTGAATGCGGAGTTCCGCGTGGCGAATTATTCAGGGACGGATAATGCGCTGTATGCGGCGATACGGGAAATTTCGGCGAAGTATTTCCCTGGAACGCCGGTGGTGCCGCACATCACGAGCGGATATACGGAGAATCAGCGCTACCGTCCGCTGGGGATTGCTTCGTACGGATTTAATCCTTACACGGCGACGGATGAGGAGGGGAACACAGAGCATGGGAATGATGAGCGGATTCGGGTGGAGGAAGTGCGAAGAGGGCCGCGGATTTTGTTTGACGTGGTAGTGCGGGTGGCGGGCGAATGAAGGAGCCGGGCGAATCGATTCAGGCGCTCAAGCGGCGGAGTGCAGCCGCGATAGAGATAATTGACCTTGGCCCTATGGATAATTCGTGATGACAGGGTGGAAACTGTGGCTGGCCACTAGAGGAACGAAACGTGCCATCGAACTCGTTGCCCGCTCTTATTACCCTACGGCCAAGGCCTTCAGATGGCGAGGCAGTCCAGTTCGACGGCGTGCATTCTGCATCGAAATAGCGACCGATCGACAACGTGATCGCATTCTTGAAGACCTGAATCTCTACCGAAGGCTTTGTGGCGCGGCAGCAGACGCTGGATTTCCCTCGGAGATAATTCAACGCATTCGCTTTCGCGTCGAATCGCGGGAAACGCTTGATCGAGAGTACGGCGGAAGCCGGTGGGAAGCCATGGAAATGCCATGACTCTGCTTTTCGGCCATTCTGAGTGCTATCGGGACGTTTCGCCCGTTATGCAGAGCGCAGGTCTTCGCACGTCGGTGAGTCACTAAAGCCTTTCCTTGAATCGAGGATACTCGTCTTCAGGGATCCCTTCGGCTTCGCTCAGGGCAGGCTCTTCGACTGCGTTGCCGTCCGCTTTGCGGACGGCAACTTCGCTCAGGATGACAGGGTCATGTGGGCGATCGGCAGCCGGGCTTTGCCCGGCGGACAGCCGAGGGCGGCTGTCCCCACATAGAGAACTACATCTCAGCGATCTCGGCAGTGCTTTTCGTATTGCTCGAAGATGAAGTTGTCGGTCATGCCGGCGATGTAGTCGCAGATCACTCGGGGCAATGGATCTTCTTTCTTCTCGACTTTGTCGCGGTAGTTGTGCGGCAGGGCTTCGGGATGGTCCATCCAGAAGGTGAAGAGTTCTTTGACGATGCGTTCCGCATCCTCTTTTTCTCCCGCCAGCGAGGGGCTGTAATAGAGATTTTCGTAGAGGAAATCTTTGCTCTGCTTGCGTTCGGCTTCAACTGCAGGGCTGAAGGCGGCGAGGCGTTCGCTGTGGTGGCGCACGTCTTCGAGGGTCTTGATCCCGGCTTTCTGAACGCGCGTTCGTGTGTGGGTGATGAGGTCATCGACGAAGCGATTGAGAACGCGTTTCAGGGCTTCGTTGAATTTCAGTTTGTCGGGAGCGTCGGGATAGATCCGCTCGACTTCGCGATAGAAGCGCTCGAAAGCCGGGATGCCTTCGCGGATTTCTTCGAGCGAAAGCAGATGAGCTTCGAATCCGTCGTCAAGGTCGGCGGTGTTGTAGGCGATTTCGTCGGTCAGGTCGATGAGTTGGGCCTCGAGTGGAGGACGCTGGTCTAAGAGATATTCGGCCAGCTCCGGATATTGCTGCACGTCGTAATCGTGCGAGTGCTTAATGATGCCTTCGCGGACTTCGAAGGTCAGGTTCAGGCCGCGGAAGGCGGCGTAGCGCTGTTCGAAGTCTTCGACGATGCGGAGGGCGTGCAGGTTGTGGTCAAAAAAAAGTCCGTGCTCGCGCATGGCGGCGTCGAGAGCTTTTTCTCCTGCATGGCCGAAGGGAGGGTGACCGATGTCGTGGACCAGGGCCAAGACTTCGGCGAGGTCAACGTTGAGGCCGAGCGCTCCAGCGATCGTGCGAGAGACTTGCGAGACTTCGAGCGTGTGGGTGAGGCGGTTGCGGAAGTGGTCGGAGTAACGGCGGGTAAAGACTTGCGTTTTGGCTTCGAGGCGGCGGAAGGCGCGAGCATGGATGACGCGGTCGCGGTCGCGTTGGAAGTCGTTGCGGTAGGGATGCGGAGGCTCGGGAAAGCGGCGTCCGCGCGAGTGTTCGACGTGCACCGCGTAGGCGGCGAGCATGGAGGAAGGATAGCAGAAGCAGGACTGCGCTCAGAACTCGGTACTCAGATGCTATCGCAGGTTGAGGCGCATTTCGTTGCTGGCTTCGAAGCCGAGGGATTCGTAGAGATGGCGGCCGTGGTCGCTGGCGTGGAGCGTCACGCGGGCGAAGCCTTCGCTCCGGCACCAAGAGATTGGGGCTTGCATGAGTTGGCGAGCAATGCCGCGACAGCGGTATTCGGGATCGGTATAGACGCTGAGGATCGTGACGCGGCGGCATTCCAGGTCGTATGGGTGCGCGAGCCAAGGAGAGATGAGGACGGCGCCTCCGGCAACTGTGCGGGCTCCGTCAGCGGGTGAGGCATTCGGGGTGGAAATCCCTATGCAGGCCAGGCGTTGTGCCGGCCTGCATGGGTCCTTCGCTGCGCTCAGGATGACAGGGTGATTACTGCTTGGTGGATTCTTCTTTCGCCAGCTTTACTTTGGCGGCATCTAGTTTTTGCTGGACTTTGGCGAAGGCGTCGGTGTCCTGTTCCGCAGGAACGGTTTTGTTCCATTCCTCTACAGATCGCTCCCAGTGGGCAGCGGCGAGTTTCAGGCGGCCGGTTTTCTGGTAGAGATCCCCCAGATGCTCCTGCACGGTGGGGTCGGTGCTCATGTGAGCTTCGGCCTTGGTCAGATTTTCTTCCGCCTGATCGTACTTGCCGAGCTTGAAGTAGGCCCATCCGAGCGAGTCGAGATAAGCGCCGTTGTTAGGTTCGAAAGTCAATGCCTGCTTGATGTAGTTGAGTGACTCGTCAAGTTTCACGCCGCGATCGGCATTCATATAGCCAAGATAGTTGAGCGTGGCAGCGCTTTGCGGATCGGTGGGCGAGGTCATTGCCAGAACTTTCCTGAATTCGACTTCGGCCTGATCGAACATTTTCTGGCGCTGGTAGAGATCGCCGCGGAGGAAGTCGACATAAGCCTTGTCGTCGGGCTTGGTGGAAAGCTGCTCGGCCTTGGCAAGAGCTTCCAGGCCCTCGTTGTAGCGCTTGGCGCGCGTGTAGATGATGGCGAGGCGCAGATAGACTTCGCGATCCTCCGGTCCGCCTTTCAACATCGCTTTGATGTCTGTGACAGATTTATCGACTTCGCCGGTATCGGCCAACTGCGCGTCGAGCACCATACGAAGGTCGCGATCGTCGGGCATTTTCTGAACCGCTTCTTTGGCGGCGGCGGTGGCCTGCGGCCACTGCTTGGCTTCGCGGTAAGTGTCGATAATTTCCTGGTAACCGCTGCGGGCGTTTTCATCCCCCAGCGTCAGCATTTTTCGGAAGGTGTCGACCGCGGCCGTATAGTTTTCCTGCTCGCGATAGATCATGCCGAGGCGCTCAATGAAGATAGCGCGATTGTTGCGGTCGGCCTGGCTCGATCCGGTCTCGCTCTTTTCCGTGCGCTTCAGCAGATCCTGCAAGATCTTGGTGGCATCGTCGTAACGTCCCTGCGCCTGATAGACGGAAGCCATGCTGTAGGGGACATCCATGGTGTCGGGAACGAGCGTGTCGGCGCGCTTCAGATTTTCGAGCGCGAGATCGTACTTGGCCTCCCGGCGATAGATCTCAGCCATGCGAACATAGCTCTGCGCATCTTCCTGATTGGAATCGACAATAACTTTGTACTGCTCGAGGGCGGCATCGAGTTGACCGTCGTTCAACAGATTTTCCGCGAGGCCGCGAATGGCATCGAGGTTGTCGCGATCGAGAACGATGGCGTGCTTGTAGGCGTCGATGGCGCTCTTGTAATCCTTGCGCTGCTCGTAAGCAGCGCCGAGAGCGGAATAAAGCTTGGCGGAGCGGGCCGTGTCAGGGATCGAGCTCAGCACCTGCAACGCGTGCGCAGTGTCGCCTTCATCGGTGTAGAGCATGGCCAGCGTGGTCACGGCTTCTTCGGAAGACGGATCGAGTTTGATGGCCGTCTTGAGTTCGGCCTCGCCTTTTTGCATGTCATTATTTAGGCGATAAAGGCGGCCGAGAAGCAGGTGATCATCGACACTTTCGGGGTCGAGTTTGACGATCTGCTCATACTGCTCGATGGCCAGGTGCAGGATGTTGTCGGAGCCAGAACCGCCCGGCATGTCGCCCAGGGAACGGAGATAGATGCGTCCAAGCAGCTTGTGGGCTTCCAGATTCTTGGGATCGCGCTTGATGATGTCTTGCGCCTCTTTGACGGCGTCGGCAATGCGTCCGGTCTTGACGTAGAGCTCGGCCAGCCCGGAGGTCAGGAATTCCGAAGAGGGGTCGGCTTCGATGGCGAGCCGGTATTCGTCGGTCGCCTTGGTGGCGAGATCGCTGCGGCCGTAGGCGGTGACCATCTCCTCGTACATGTGCGCGAGGGTGTAGTGATAGTAGGCGGCTGCCTTGTCGGCCTTGTGCGCAGAGGACGGAGCTGGCGCAGATTGGGCCGGCTGGACATCGGTCTGGCTGGCAGCGGGCTGGGACGAGGACGGGCTGGTTTGGGCGACGGCGGTCATTGCGGACACCGACGTCATTCCCATTAAAACTACAACCATGCAAAACAAACGATTCATGCTTGACCTGACTGCGCTGGAAGCGCGTTTCCGAAGCCTCAGCTTATTTGGATGCAAAGCCGCCGGGGGAAAGGTGCCTTTATTCTACCCCGAGGGCTGGCGGGGATGGGAAAAAACAGTGCAGGCCGCAAGAAGAATGGAGGAACCGGAAGTTCAGGGACCGTGGGGATTGTTGATAGTGTCTTTTTGATTGCTGATTTGCACCCGCTTCATTGGATCGACTTACACATATCTTTACAATCAGCAATCAACAATCTGGGAATCAACAATTTGCTTAGTGGCGGAAGTGGCGGACGCCGGTGAAGAGCATGGCGAGGCCGAGTCGATCGGCGGCTGCGATCACTTCCGGATCGCGCTGTGAGCCTCCGGGCTGAATGATGGCGGTGGCTCCGGCTTTGGCGATCTCTTCGACGCCATCGGGGAAGGGGAAGAAAGCGTCGGAGGCGGCCACGGTGCCTTGGAGCGGGAGTTGGGCCTTCATGGCGCCGATTTTTGCGGAGTCGACGCGAGACATCTGTCCTGCGCCGACGCCGACCGTCTGGCCATCGCGCGCGTAGACGATGGCGTTGGACTTCACGTGCTTGCAGACTTTCCAGGCGAAGAGCAAAGATCGAGTCTCTTCGGGCGTCGGCGGGCGCTTGGTGACAACTTTGAGATCGGCATCTTGCAGGGGGCGAATGTCGGCATCCTGCACGAGGAGGCCGCCAGAGATGTTCTTCAGCACCCAGTTGCGTGAGACGGCTTGGGCCTCCGGACGAATGCGTCCGGGGCTACGAGGGTCGATTACTTCGACGAGCCGGAGATTTTTCTTGGAAGCGAATTTGGCTTTCGCGGCCTCGTCGAAAGAGGGAGCTGCAATGACTTCGAGAAAGAGTTTGTGCATTTCTTCAGCGGCTTCGGCGTCAATCGGGCGATTGACGCCGATCACGCCGCCGAATGCCGACACTGGATCGCATTCAAGGGCGCGCTTGTAGGCTTCGGCAAGAGTCTTGCCGGTGGCTGTCCCGCACGGATTCGTGTGCTTGATGATGGCGACCACGGGCTCATTAAATTCCTGGGCGAGATCCCACGCAGCTTGCAGGTCAACGATATTGTTGTAGGAAAGTTCCTTGCCCTGAAGCTGGCGCGCGTTGGCCACGCCTACACCGGAGCCGTCGGAATACATGGCGGCTTTCTGGTGAGGATTTTCTCCGTAGCGCAGGTCGAGGGTTTTCTGGAACGTGAACCGGAGGGTCGGGGGAAAAGCACTGGTTTCCGGTTGCAACTGGAACGAGTCGGCGCTGATGCGCTCGAGAGTCGAGGCGATGGCGAAATCGTAAGCGGCGGTGGTGGCGAAGGCTTTCTGGGCGAGACGCCACTTGGTCGCGCGCGAGAGCGTGCCGTTGGAGCGGGAGAGTTCGTCGGCGATCGAGTCGTAGTCGGCAGGCGACGTGACGATGGCGACGTCATGAAAATTCTTGGCGGCGGAGCGGATCATGGATGGTCCGCCGATGTCGATGTTCTCAATCAATTCCTCGAACGCAACGCCAGGTTTGGCTGCGGTTTTCTCGAAGGCATAGAGATTCACGACGACCATGTCGATCGGTGCGATTCCGTGTTCAGCAACGGCGGCGACATGTTTGGGATCTTCGCGGCGATGAAGAATGCCGCCGTGGACCTTGGGATGCAGCGTCTTAACGCGGCCGTCCAGCATTTCGGGGAATCCTGTGAGTTCGGAAATGTCTTTCACGGTCACGCCGAAGTCGCGCAACAGCTTGGCAGTGCCGCCGGTGGAGACGAGTTCGATGCCGAGCGAGGAGAGTTGGCGCGCGAAATCGACGAGTCCGGTTTTGTCGGTGACACTCAGAATTGCGCGCTGGATACGGGCAGACATGCGAGGCCTCGGATGAGAGTGTGATGATGATGGCGACCAAAAATTCTATCAGGGATTCAGCTGCGGGTAGCGGAGTCGGGCAGTGAAAAACCGGGTCAAAATTCCGCAAATAAATCAGGCCGCGGAGGATTCCGCGGCCTGGGTTATGTTTGGTTGGTAACGATTATGGGATGGTGCCTTTGGCGGCGGCGGCAGGAGTGTTGGTGGTAAAGGAGAACCATCCAGCGAGCCCCACATCGCCGGCGATGTTGGCCAGATTGGAAGCTGCGAACACACCCGTGAAATCCGGCGCATTCGTATCATCCGACCACGCAACGATCCAGTATTGAGTTCCGCCGCTGACGGCAGTCGAAGGAATGGTGACGTCGACGACCTGGCAGCAGGTTCCGAAGGTCGGGATCGCCGAGGATTGAGCGCTGGCCAGCAGAGATCCGACGGTGCCTCCAGAATCGCTGAAGAGGCCCACGTTCACCAGATTGGTGCCGGAGATCCACTGCACTGCAACCAGCAACTGACTCACGTGCGAAGCGGTTCTAGGAGTAAACGGAACACCGATAGCCTGCTCGGAAAGGCCGACTGAGTTGTCGGGTCCGAGGATGTAGTAGCCGGTTGTGTCGTTGTAGGCGTTTGAGATATTGGGGCCGATGTTGCTGAAGATCACTTGCGGGGCCGAAGACGGACCATTTTTCAGGGGCGTGATGGTGCCTTTATGAACTGTGTGGGCAACCTTCAAATGAGTGTTTTGGGCCAGGAGCACCCCGGAGGCAAGCAGCAAGACAAACATGCTGCCCAGTGCGCGCTTCACTACCATTTTCTATCCTCCCAACAGTAATTGCAGCTTCCCCACGAACCAGTGACTCTTCGCGGAGTCCTTCGATCATGGCTGGAGAAATCCGGTCGCGTTTCACCTGGGATTACGTGGCCGAAAGACTGTGAGCTGCGGGGGAACATGTTATCCGCACTGGCTCAGAAGTCAATCAATTAAAGACTCTAGGAAGTGGAGGAAAGACTTGAGTCGAAAGTTTAAGGCCAGGACGGGGAAACGGGCGGAGCGGGAAGATTCTACGTCTTGGCTTTGGCCTTGAGTTTGACGTGACCGTCGGCGAGTTCGACGCAGTATTCGACGTTTTCGCAGTGGTATTGCTTGCGGATTTGTTCGGTCTTCTTCTGCACGAACGCGGTGAAGGAATCGATGTTGCCGGTAACGCTCTCTCCGGCCTTTTTCTTGGCCGCCACCAGAGTGTTGTACAGGCGCTCGACCTGTTCCCGCTCGGCCTGATCGACGCTGTGCAGCGTGAAGGGTTGAGATGCGCTGGCTCCGGCGGCCGCGGCAGCGGCGGCGTGACTGATGCCGTACACCGGATGATGCTGTGGTTTGTGTTCTTCTTCGGCGGTGCGGACACCTTGCACGGAAAGCAGCGCGTCCTGCGGTCGGCGATACCCTTCTTCGCGGATGCGGGACTTCTTGCGCCACAGGTCGCTGTAGACGGCGTAGCGTTGGGCCATTTCGTTATAGCGGTAGCGCTGCGAGAAATTCATGCGGCCGCCGTCGGAAAACTTGCGCAGCAGGCTGAGCACCTTCCACTCGATGTCGGTAGGGGGACGCTTGGTCGGGTTGCTGAAATAGATCTCGTATTCGATCTTCAGGCGGCGCAGTTGGCTGTCGAGAACATTCAGTTCCTCGTCGGTGGTCACAGGTGTCTCCAGGTTCAGTGTATTGAGCAAGTGAGGGACGGGCGAGGTGCCCGTGGGACACGGACGGGCATGGTACGAAAGTAAGGGCGAGCTAAGAGCTGCGAGCTACGAGCTTTGAGCTACGAGCTTTGAGCAACGAACCCTGAGCTCTGAGCACCCTGCCCCGATTAGAGGGACGAGAGGTGCGGCGAGGGACGAGAGGTGCGGCGAGGAACGATTGGATGCCGGGGGCAGCTCGAAGCTCAGAGCTCAAGGCTCATAGCTACTTCCCGGAATTCGACGCCATTTTTTTGACCATGGCGAGGACCAATTTGCGGTCGCTGTCGTTGAGAACAGTCGAGTAGCGGCGGATCTGGCTGAGGAAACGGACTTCGTCGTCGGAGAGCTGCGGCAGTCCCTTGGAGCCGTTGTTATGACCGGGCTCTGCAAAAAACTGCGACAGCGGGAGTTCCATGGCGCCGGCAATTTTGGAAAGCGTGTCGAGCGACGGGATGGTATGGCCGTTTTCCACGCGCGAGAGATAGCAGCGCAGCAGGCCGGTTCGTTTTTCGATGTCGCCCTGAGACATGCCTTTTTGCAGGCGGTAATTGCGGATCGTCTCGCCGATGTTCATGGTGGGGAGCATTTCAGGATGCGTCATAGTAACCAGAGCGGCAACTTATGGCAAGGGGAAATTCGTGCCATGTACCGTACATTCGTGCCATATGAAAATCGAATGGAACGGATCTGCACCCGATCTGATGCAAGGTCGTTAGTTGCACAACGTATAAGCAACGTTCAGGCAGAACGCTGCGGTTGGCGCGGATTTGGGCGTGCGCAGTCCGGTTCTATTTCTTCAGTGTCCTCGCCAGAAAGTCGACAGTGCGTTTCCAGGCATCGGCGGCATCGGCAGGGCGATATCCGTCTTTATTGTTAGGATTTTCGAACGCGTGGCCGGCGTCGTCATAGATCTTGATTTCGACCTTCTTGCCGAGTTGCTGGAGCGCCTGCTCAAACTTGTGAACGTCGTCGGGGGTGATGCCATGATCTTGCGCGCCGAACAGGCCGAGAATGGGAGCATTGATTTTCTTCAACGCTTCGGGATCGGTGGCGAGGTGGCCGTAGTTGATAACATCGGCAGCGAGCGTGGGTTCCTGCAACGCGACGTCGAGCGAGTAGCCTCCACCCATACACCATCCGATGGCGCCGATGCGGTCCTTCTTTACGTTGGGCTGCGCGACGAGGAATTCGAACGCGGCGTGAAGGTCGCGCTTGGCACGGTCTTCCGGCACGCCGCGCATGATTTCGTGCGCCATTTCGGGAGTAGTGGCGACCTTGCCGCGATACAGATCAATCGCGAGCGAGGCGTATCCCTGGGCGGCAAGTTTCGAGGCTTGTTCTTTTACCCAGTCATTCAATCCCCACCATTCGTGAATGACGATCAGCGCGGGGAACGGGCCGTTTCCGGCGGGCGTGTAGAGGATGGCCTGCACGGTTTCGTCACCGCTCTTGTAGGTGACCGGTTTGCCGTCGGCGGCGAGGGCGGATGCGGCAAGCAGGACGAGACCTATCAGGCCAAGAATCCTCTTCATGACTGAATCCTTTCGAAAATCAAAGTCCCCCCAGCTCAAATGCAAGTTGTGGGGCACCCATTGTGGACGAATTGTGTACGGGATTACAACAGGAGTTCCATGTACATCGCACCTGCAATGGGATTGGCGCAGTAGGCAGCGATTTCGTGGAATCCGAGTTTGCGGTACATGGCAACGGCGTCTTTCATGACCGGCTCGACGGTGTCGAGACGCATGCGCTGGTAGCCGATCTGGCGGGCTTCCGTGATGATGCGGTCGGCCAGTGCGCGGCCTAAACCCTTGCCGCGAAAGTTAGGGCGAAGATAGAGGCGCTTCATCTCGCAGATATCTCGGTCGAGCTTGTGGAGAGCGGCGCAGCCCGCGAGCTGAGCATCATATTCGGCTTCGGCCAGCAGGAGACGGCCGTCCGGGGGCGCGTAATCGCCGGGGAGATCCGCGAGTTCCTTGTCGAAATTTTGGAAGCAGAGGCTGAAGCCGAGGGATTGCACGTATTCGAGGAAGAGTTCGCGGGCTTGGGCGATCTGGGATGGCGTTTCTGCCTGCGTAATCGAAAGAGCTTTTACCACAAAGGACACGGAGGACACAGAGGAAATCGCGGGATGCTTCGTTTTCATTTCCTCTGTGTCCTCAGTGTCCTCTGTGGTTAAGACTTTGGAAAACTATCCCATCAGCATGCCGCCGTTTACGCTCAGCACGTGACCGGTAACGTACGCCGCATCGTCAGAAGCCAGGAATGCCACCGCGCCGGCTACGTCTTCCGGAGTTCCGACGCGTCCCAGTGGAATCTGCTTAACGGCGGTCTGCTTGAATTCATCGCTCAGAACGGCGGTCATGGCGGTTTCGATGAATCCGGGGGCGACGGCGTTGCAGGTAATGTTGCGGGAGCCGACTTCGCGGGCGATCGCCATGGTGAGGCCGATGAGTCCAGCCTTGGAGGCGGCGTAGTTGGCTTGCCCCGCCTGCCCCATCTGTCCGAAGACGCTGGTGATGTTGATGATGCGTCCCCACTTTTGCCGCAGCATCGATGTGATGACCTGCTGGATGCAGAGGTAGGCGGAGGTGAGGTTGGTTTGGAGCACCGCGTCCCAATCGGCGCGCTTCATACGCATCACGAGCTGGTCGCGGGTGATGCCAGCATTGTTGACCAGGATTTCGATCTTTCCGAGTTGGGCAATGATGGCCTTGACGGTGGATTTGACCTGTTCTTCGTCAGCGACATCGAGCGCGAACGCGGCCGCCTTGCCTCCGGCGGCGGTAATTTCCTGGACGAGTTCGTTCAACTTTTCCTGATTGCGGGCCGCGACGGCCACCGTGGCGCCATCTTTGGCAAGGCGCAGGGCGCAAGTGCGTCCAATGCCTTGCGAGGCGCCGGTGACGAGGGCTACTCGTCCTGAAAGGGACATGAGAGTTCTCCCAAGTACTTGGTCATGACTGCGGTGGAAGCCGAATTATACGCGGCCGGCGGGCGGCGGGAGAATGTAGTCGAGCTGCGCTCGACGGACAGCCGCGGGCGGCGGGAGAATGTAGTCGAGCTGCGCTCGACGGACAGCCGAGGGCGGCTTGTCCCACATGAACCTCTCTTGCGGAATCAGCCCAGCGAATCGCATTGCTAATCCACAAGCTCGCCGAGTAACATTCCAGCACTCATGCCACAGACTGCGACGAATGAAGTAATAGTGATGCCCGACCCTTCCACCCGAAATTCTTCCGCAACATCGACGAGCGATGCGGGACATCGGTCCACGCAGCGCGGATCGGCCTGGGAAAAGCCGCCAGGCGAGAAAACCTCGATTGGCTCGCCCACCGAGCACGCGGGCGGGGACGCCCGCGCCACATCCGTCGAACCTTCGACTGAGGTGTTCGCCGTGTTCGGCGTCGAGCCGGAGATTCAGGCTTACGCCATGGCCAAGTATTCGCGATCGGCTCTGTCGATGAAGGAGTCGCTGCGGGAGATCAGCACGCAGAAGGCGGAGAAATTTCTCAATACTTTTTATTTTCAGTACGGACATCGCTCGATTGCCGACCTGGCGCACATCGCGTTGGCAGTCGAGCGGCTGTCGATTCTGGCGGCGATTGAATTGGCCGACGAGCAGCGCTGGGACGGGCAGGAACGGTCGACACGCTATCAGGACTTCAAGAAGAGTGGTTACTACACGCCGGATTTCGGCGCTGATGACGATTCGCGGAGGCTCTATCGCGAGACTCTGGATTTTCTGTTTGCCGAGTATGAATCGCTTTCGGCGCACATGACCGGACACCTGATCAGCATCACGCCCAAGCCGGCCGACATGAAGCAGGACGCGTATGAGCGCGCGCTAAAGGCGCGGGCGTTTGACATTACGCGGTACTTGCTGCCGCTGGCCACGAATACTTCGCTGGGTGAGATCGTCAACGCGCGCACGCTGGAGACGCAGGTGGCGCGGCTTTTATCCCATACCCATAGAGAAATTCGGATGCTGGGCGAGTCGCTGAAGAAGGCGGCGACTGGGGCGGCGTACAACGTCAATGCGGAGTCGTTGCAGGATCTGGTTTCTCAGATTCGGGCGGTCAGTCCGGAGTTGGGCGCTCGGGCGGAGCAGGAACTGCTGCGCGAGGTGCGGGTCGCGCCGACGCTGGTGAAGTATGCCGATCCCAATGAGTATGAGATGGCGACGCGGCGCGAGTTGCGGCAGGCGGCGCGCGAGTTGATGGCTGACGAGCCACTGGCGCCGTCGAAGGCGATTGTCGATCTGCTCGATGAAGAGCCGCTCGAAGTGGAGATCGCGACTACGCTGCTCTACGAGCATGGCCATCATTCGTATCGGCAGATTCGGCAGGCGGTGCAGGTGGCAGGCGAGCGGCGGCGGCGGGAGATCATCGATCTCGGGCTACGGCATCGCGGCAAGCACGACGAGATGCTGCGAGGATTCCGCGCGGGCCAGCAGTTTCGCTTCGACATCCTGATGGATACGGGCGGGTTCCGCGACATGCATCGGCACCGGCGGTGCATCCAGGTGATGCAGGGGTTCACCACGCAGCATGGGTTCGAGATGCTTCTCGATGTGGAAGATGCGGGCGTGCGCGGACAGTTTGAGGCCGCGATGCGTCGGGTGCAGACGGCCGTGGAAAAACTCGCTGGGCGCGCCACTGCGGAGGCAGAAGAGAATTCGCAGTACGCGATTCCGCTGGCCTTCCGCAAGCGGGCCCTGTTCAAGATGGACTTCGCCGAGGCAGTTTACATCTCGGAGTTGCGGACCACGCCGGCCGGCCATGTTTCTTATCGAAACGTTGCTTATGCGATGTATGAGGCGGTGGCGCGGAAGTATCCGGCACTGGCGAAGTATTTCCGGGTGCACGACGTGACGGCGCCGGTGGATTTGCTGCAGCGGTAGTGGGTGAAATGGCCTCGGACATTTCGGCTGGCAAATTTATCGGAGGATTTCTCTTTGCGATTGGCACGCTGCATATTTTCTTCTACAAGGGAACGGGTCGGAAGTTCTTTGCGAAGACGCAGTCGAGTCGCCCCATCGTTGCCAACCTCTGGGCTCGCGGCGGAGAAAGAGGAGTCCAGTTTTTGTTCCTTGGACTCGGAATCGCGCTCGCCGTATCGGGATTGGTCTTGATTCTTATCGGCATTGCCTGAAGGACCGCGCCGGAGATCCGGCATTTGTAGCAATCTCTAGATTTATCTTGACCCTGATGGCCCTAGCAGCTACAATCTAACGAAGAGTCGCCCATGCCACGCTCCATCAAAATCGCACCGGAAATCGATGCCAAGCTTTACGAGGAACTCGTCTCCGTCGCCAAGGAGAACGGGCAGTCTCAGCGGTTTGTGTTGGAGCGGGCGCTGGAGCATTACCTGCACAATGTCGTCCCCTCGCAGCGCATGGTCAGGCCTGAGGTCATGGCGGCCTATCGCCGATCCAACGAAAAGTATCGTGAGTTGTACAAGAAACTGGCCAAGTAATGGCCGAGCGCGCTTACCTGACGGTGGCTGAAGTGATCGCGATCCACCATCACCAGATCGAGGAATATGGCGGGGTGCACGGTTTGCGCGATCAGGGTGCACTGGAAGCCGCGGTCTTCCGTCCTCAGACTGGTTACTACAACGACCTGAGCGAAGAGGCGGCTGCCGTGCTGGAGTCATTGGTCAACAATCATCCGTTTCTGGACGGCAACAAGCGGGTGGGTTTTGCGGCCGCTCACACGTTCCTCCTAATGAACGGCTTCGATTTGGACGTTTCCAGCAGGGCGGCAAGCGATTTCATATTCAAAACGATCGCGGACGGCAAGTTTCGCTTTGCGTTGCTTCGCGACTGGATTGCAGAGCGCCTCGTTCCTCTTCCTGACTAGATTTCGCGGGCGGTGGCGCCCGCGTTACGCACTCTTCCTGCCCCATTTTGGAACCTTCCACAGGTTAATTATGCTGATTCGCCTTTTCTTCGCTTCGATCTATATGTATAATCCGGCCAGATTAGATTTCATTTAGTCGGCACTCATAAAAGGAGCCACCCATGGCGGATGAACGGGGCAAGGCGATTGAACTGGCGGTCTCGCAGATTGAAAAGCAATTCGGCAAGGGCTCGATCATGCGGTTGGGATCGAAGGAAGCGATTGTGCCCATCGCGGTGATCCCGACCGGGTCGATCTCATTTGACGCCGCCTTGGGCGTAGGCGGATTCCCGCGCGGACGCGTGGTCGAAGTATTTGGACCGGAATCTTCCGGCAAGACCACCATCACGCTGCAGGTCATCGCTGAGGCGCAGAAGATGGGCGGGATGGCCGCTTTTGTGGACGCCGAGCACGCGCTCGATCCCGGCTATGCCAAGAAACTCGGCGTCGATGTGGACAACCTGCTGGTCTCGCAGCCCGATTATGGCGAGCAGGCACTGGAGATCACGGAAGCACTCGTGCGGTCGAACGCCATCGACGTGCTGGTGGTCGATTCGGTGGCCGCACTCGTTCCTAAGGCCGAACTCGATGGCGAAATGGGCGACAGCCACATGGGCCTGCAGGCGCGGCTGATGTCGCAGGCGCTGCGGAAACTCACAGGAACGGTCTCCAAGTCCAGAACGTGCCTGATCTTCATCAACCAGATCCGCGAGAAGATTGGAGTGATGTTTGGGAATCCGGAAACGACGACCGGCGGACGAGCGCTGAAGTTTTATTCGTCGGTGCGCGTCGACATTCGGCGCATTGCCGCCATTAAGGATGGCGATGTGGTCACCGGGTCCCGGACCAAGGTGAAGGTGGTAAAGAACAAGGTTGCGGCGCCATTCCGCGAGGCGGAATTCGACATCCTTTACGGGGAAGGAATTTCACGAGAGGGCGATCTGATCGACATCGCCGTGAACAACAACATCCTTGAAAAATCAGGTTCGTGGTTCAGCTATAAGGGCGAACGCATTGGCCAGGGACGCGAAAATGCCCGCCAGTTCCTGAAAGACAACAAGGACGTGATGGCAAAGCTGGACGCCGAGGTTCGTAAGACCTTGGGATTGGCGCAAGGGCCGGCTCAACCGGCAGCGGCGCCGGCTCCGACCAATGGTGCAAATGGAGCAAAGCTAGCCACGATGCCGACGGGAACCGAATCCGTGAAGGCCCCGATCGTCGCGGCGCGGCGCTAGCTGAAAGCATCCTTGAGATGTATTGTCATCCCGAGCGTAGCGAGGGACCTTGGTTCTTGCCTGCGCTATTAGCGGCGGCGGCAGAACACCTAGATCCCTCGCTCTGCTCGGGATGACAAGCGTTTATTGCGACGACAAGCATTTGTTGGCGCTGACAAACATTTGCTAGCGCTGACCAATTCATTGGCGCGGCTAGCATCATTGGCTTAGATGATTCCTTGTTCTGGAGGCAACTGATGCAGGCCGAGAGACGGTATTTCGTCTACATCATGACCAATCCCTCGAAGACGCTTTATACCGGAATCACGAACAGCATTCGTCGCAGAGTGCGAGAACACAAGCTGAAACTTAACCCGGGATTTGCTGCGAAATACAACATTACAAGACTGGTCTACTTCGAAACTTTCGGGGATGTGCGCAACGCAATCGAACGCGAGAAACAGATCAAAGCCTGGACGCGGGCGAAACGGGTTGCTCTGATTGAGTCGGGGAACCCGAAGTGGGATGACCTTTCGCGCGAGTGGGACCAGCCACAAACGTTTCGCTTCGCGATAAAGACCGCCTAGGACGATCCCTCAACCGACCTGTCTTCCCGAGCCCCGCGACGGACCTGGGTGCCGACGTGCTCCCCTTGTCATCCCGAGCATCGCGAGGGCCCTGGGTTCTTGCCTGCACATGCACCGGGACCGGCAGAAAACCTAGATCCCTCACTTCGTTCGGGATGACAACAACGAAGGTACTCGTGCCTGGAAGCTCCCCAGTACGACAAGGAACGCAAGATTGCCATCCTGCGCCTGCCCGCATAAAATCTTCTCTTGCTTCTCAGAGGCTCGAAGTGCGCAACCGGCGGTCTGCTTGTGAGGACGATTGAATAAAGGAATAGCTGTCTATCCCGGGTCGTTCGATCCGCCCACCAACGGGCACCTCGATCTGATTGAGCGAGGCAGCAAGATGTTCGAACAGCTGGTGGTGGCGATTCTGCGCAATTCAGAGAAGACTCCGATGTTCAGCCTGGGGGAGCGGCTCGAGATGTTGCGCCACCTGACCGCTGATTGGAGCAACGTTCGCATCGACACGTTCGACGGTTTGATGGTGGAATATGCCAAGTCGATCGACGCCATGTGCGTGTTACGCGGCATTCGTGCCATCAGCGACTACGAATACGAATTGCAGATGGCCTTGATGAACCGCAAGCTCGAACCTTCGCTGGAAACGGTATTCATGATGCCGGCCGTCAAGTATTCCTATGTAAGTTCGCGGCTGGTGCGCGAGGTGGCGCAAGCCGGAGGGCCGGTCAAAGATCTCGTCCCTGACGCGGTAGAACAAAAGCTGCGGGAAAAATTGGATCCCGCATACAAACTTCGGGATCCGGAGATCATCGAAGTCCCGAGGAAAAGGAAGAAGAAGGCATGATCACGGCAAGCGCAACCACGGAAGCATTGAAACTGACCGCGAGAATCAACCGCATCGAGCCCTCCGCCACCATGGCGGTCGTGGCCGAGGCCGATAAGCTGCGTTCGCAGGGAATCGACGTGGTCGATTTTGGCGCGGGCGAGCCGCATTTCTCGACGCCGCAGCACATCAAGGACGCGGCAATCGCTGCGATTCAAGGAAATTTCACGAAATACACCGCCGTGGCGGGCACGGCTGAGTTGCGCGACGCGATTGCGCATCGCCATAATGTCGACTTCGATTCCGACTATCGGCGCGAGGAGATCATCGCCTCGACCGGCGGCAAGCATGCGTTGTTCAATGCGATTCAGGTGCTGGTCGATCACGGCGACGAGGTCATCCTGCCCGTCCCTTACTGGGTTTCGTTCAAAGACATCGTGCGCTACGCCGGCGGCAATTGCGTGCTGCTGGAGACAGACGAGTCGCAGGGATTCCGCGTGACGGCCGAGATGGTCGCGCAACTGATTACGCCGCGAACGAAGGTGATCATTCTCAATTCGCCCTCGAATCCGTCGGGCGCGGTGATGAGCGCGGAAGATATGACCGAGGTCATTCGCCTGGCGCATCAGCGCGGGATTTGGGTGCTGTCGGACGAGTGCTATGTGTATCTGAATTACACGGGCAGGAATTTTTCCGTGGGCGCGCTGCGTGAATATAGAGAGCGATTCGTCGTGCTCGGCTCGTTATCGAAAACCTACGCGATGACGGGATGGCGGTTGGGATATGCGATGGCTCCGTCGGCGGTGGTGACAGCGATGGCCAAGTTGCAGAGCCAGTCCACCTCGAATCCGACTTCGATTGTGCAGAAGGCCGCGGTAGCTGCTCTCAAAGGGCCGCAAGAATGTGTGGAGCAGATGCGGCGGGAATACATCGAGCTTCGCGATCATGTGGTGAAGGGGCTGCGGTCGATCCCGGGAGTACGGTGCACAATGCCCGAGGGCGCGTTCTATGCGTATCCGAATATTTCGTCTTTCCTGGGCAGCGGCGGGCTGAAGTCCGCTTCCGACGTGGCAGGACGACTGTTGCGCGAGGCTCATGTGGCAACGGTTCCGGGCGAGGGGTTTGGCACGAGCGACCACATTCGCGTGGGGTATGCGACTTCGAAGGCTGAGTTAGATCGCGGGCTGGAACGCATGCGGAAGTTTTTCGGTTCGCTATAAGGACTGCAGTCAGGTTTTTAGATGATCAGGTTCGGCAAAGGCCGTTCCGCCTGCGAACGGTCTTTTTTGTGAGCGCACGCTTGGCATGGGAAATCTATATCCATTGTTGATGCTTCCGGGATTCGATCCCCGTCCTTGGGGCACGCTCGACTTGTCCCCGATCTATCCCAATCACAAATTCGCAGAGAAGATCGGCGAGGCGTGGCTGAGCGGAGACGATTGCAAAGTCGCGAACGGCCCGCTCACCGGAAAGACGCTGTCGCAGTTAAGCGAAGAGTACGAGCGGGAACTGGTGGGAGATGCGTCGCGCGATCCCAAACGCTTTCCGTTGCTGGTGAAATTTCTCTTCCCGCATGAAAAACTCTCCGTGCAGGTGCATCCCGACGATGCGCAGGCGTTGCGCGTCGGTCAGCCATGGGGCAAGACCGAGTGCTGGTACATTGCGCACGCGAAGCCCGGAGCACAGATCGCGTTGGGCCTGAAGCCGGGCGTGAGCGCGCAGCAGTTGGAAGACGCAATTCACCAGAAGCGCGCCGAGGAAGTTTTGAATTGGGTCAATGTGTACGCGGGCGACATGATTTATGTGGCCGGTGGAACAGTGCACACGCTGGGGCCGGGGTCGGTGGTAGTGGAGACGCAGCAGCAATCCGACACAACTTATCGGCTGTATGATTACGGGCGTCCGCGCGAACTGCATTTGAAAGATGGCATGGCGGCGGTAAAAGAGAAGGTGAAGTCCGGCAAAGTAGTGCGACCGGCGCCGGAGCAAATTCGCGGCAGCAAGAACCGTCATGCATCGCTGGTGAGTGCGCCATATTTTGTGGTGGACATGTTTGAAGCGAAAGATCCGCTGGAGCTTGCGACGTGTGACGCGTCCGGCCGGAATTCTGTGCAGATATTGGTCGCCGTGGAAGGTTGCGGAGTCATCGAGGCGGCGGGGATGGATCCGGTGACGCTGGCGAAGGGCGATGCGGTGGTGGTTCCCGCTTGCGTTGGTAAATTCAGTGTGAGGCCGCAATGGGCGCTGGAGTTTCTGCGGTCGTACGTGCCGGGAGAGCCGCTGCCGGAGCCGGAAACAAGACTTTAAGGGTTGACGTGAATTCTTGTCGGTGTACAGCAATGAGAATCCGTGGCTAAGAACTCGAATTTTTATCCCGTCATTCTGGCTGGAGGGCGCGGCACGCGCTTCTGGCCGCTGAGCCGCAAGAAGCGCGCGAAGCAGTTGCTGGCGCTCGACGGCAAACAGACGATGATCCAGCAGACCGTGGCGCGGCTGTTGCAGCTGGCCCCGGCAAGGGACTTCTGGATTATCACCAACGAAGATCTGCGACTCGCGATCGCCAAGCAGGTTCCGAAGGTTCCCAAGCCGCAGATTATGGCGGAACCGGTGGGACGAAATACGGCACCGGCGATCGGATTGGCGGCGTTTCTTCTGCTGCGGGAAAATCCCGACGCGGTGATCGGGATGTTTCCGTCAGACCATGTCATCGGCGATGAGAAGGAGTATCGCGAGACTCTGGTACGCGGAATTGAAATCGCGGCCGCAGGCGCGAATATTGTGGTGCTCGGCATACGGCCGAATCGCGCGGAAACCGGCTATGGTTACATTGAGGCGGGCGTCACATTTCAGGGCGAGGCGTTGCGCGTGCGGCGCTTCACCGAGAAGCCCGACACGAAGAAGGCTGCGGAATTTGTTGCAGCGGGGAATTACTTCTGGAACAGTGGAATGTTCCTGTGGAGCGCTCGCACGCTGGCCGATGCGCTGCGCGAGCATCTGCCCAAGACGGCCCTCCTGCTCGAACAGATTGCCGCGGCCTTCGGCACACGCAAGTTCGCGGCCACGTTTCAGAAGCTGTACCCCAAGTGTGAAAATATCAGCATAGATTATGCAGTGCTGGAACCGCGTTCCGCGAAGGGCGAGCAGGCCGGCAACATTTTCTGCTTGCCGGCGGATTTTGGCTGGAACGACCTGGGATCGTGGACCGCGCTGCACGAGCATCACACGGCCAAGAGCAGCCCGCCAGAAGGCAACATGGTCGCGGCATCTGGCGTGTTCCTGATGAATGCGCGGGGAAACTATCTCTACTCTCCGGGGAAGTTTGTGGCAGCCGTGGGAGTGAGCGACCTGGTCGTGGTCGAAACTCCAGATGCGCTACTGATTACGACTCGGCATCACGCGCAGGATGTGGGCAAGATCGTGAAGTATCTGGACGAGAAGAAGCTGCATAAGCTTACTTAGTTTCTAGTTTCAGGTTTCTGGTTTCAGGTTTCGAGTTTCAGGGTTTGAGGCAGCTGAGAAGCCTGCTGCATCCGCGGTCACTCGAAACTGGAAACTCGAAACCTTTATCCATTATCTATCCATGGCGCAAGAGATTAAATTCGGGACTGACGGCTGGCGCGGCATCATTGCCGATGATTTCACCTTCGAGAACGTGCGCCGTGTCGCGGGCGCGATCGCTTCCTATGTTTTGAAATATGAGGAACCGCAACACGGGGTGTTCGTCGGCTACGACGCACGCTTTGCGTCGCCGCGAGCCGCGCAGATTGTGGCCGAAGTCATTGCCGCGGCGGGAATCCCCGTTAAACTGGCCAACGATTACACACCCACGCCCGCAGTTTCTTACGCGGTGAAGCATCAGGGCGCGGCCGGCGGAGTGATGGTGACCTCCAGCCACAATCCGTGGAACTGGAACGGGGTAAAGTTCAAAGGCGAGTTCGGCGGCTCGGCGACGCCCGCCATCATGAAGAAGATCGAAGAGGAACTGGCCGCGGATGCGATGCCGAAGGGTACGAAGGCTGCGGTCGAGGAAGTTGACCTGAAGAAAGCGTACGTGGCCGCCGTCTGCAGTTTTGCCGACATGGACCTCATTGCAAAATCGAAGTTCAAGTTTGCCGTCGATGCGATGTATGGTTCTGGGCGTGGCGTGCTGAGCGGAATATTTTCTGAATACGGCGTACGGCATGTGGCGATTCGCGAGGAACTGAATCCGCTGTTTCCGGGGATCAATCCAGAGCCGATCGAGCCTCACACGGCCATGTTGCAGCAAACCGTGGTTCGCGAGAAATGTGATGCCGGTCTGGCCACGGACGGCGACGCGGACCGCATTGGCGCAGTGGCGGAAGACGGCAGCTTCGTGGATTCGCACAAGATTTTCTGCGTGATCCTGCGCTGGCTGCTGGAGCGGAAGAAATGGCCGGGGGACGTGGTGCGCGCGTTCAATACCACGCGCATGCTCGACCGCATCGCGGCGAAATATGGGCGTAAGCTGCACGAGACGTCGATTGGCTTCAAGTACGTCGCCGATCTGATGATGGAGACCGAAATCCTGATGGGTGGCGAAGAGTCGGGCGGCATCGGGTATTCGCGGTTTCTTCCGGAACGCGATGGCGTGCTGAACTGCCTGCTTTTGGCGAATGTGATGGCAGAGGAAGGCAAGCCTCTGGGGCAGCTGGTGGCCGACTTGCAGCGTGAATTTGGTCCGCATTATTACGGCCGGCGCGATCTGCACATTTCCGAAGAGATGAAGCAGGGTGCAATTCAACGAGCTCGCGCAGAAGAGACGCAGGCTCTGGGACGCTATCGCGTGTTGAAAAAGGAGTATCGCGATGGCGTGAAGTTTTTCCTCGATGCTCCGACGAACGGAAATGGCGCGGAGGCTTGGGTATTGTTTCGCGCTTCCGGCACCGAGCCTCTCTTGCGGCTTTACACGGAGGCATCGTCGCGAGAGTTAGTGAGCGAGTTACTGATCACAGGCGAGAGTTTCGTAAGAAACGGTGGCTAGCGCTTCGCGTTCCGAGACGTCAATCTACATAGTCGTGTTAGCGCAGATGATTTTTGTTTAAAGCATGCCGGACAATCCCAATCCGACGCAGGCCGATTCACCCGAGGCGCAACGCTACAACCGCATCCGGCGATGGCTGGGCATCGCCGATTTCGTCGTCGGTCTTGCGTTTCTGATTGTGCTGCTGGTCACGGGGTGGTCGGGCTGGCTGCGGGATCTGGCGTACCGGCTCGGATTCCAGAACTATTCCTTCTCGCTGTTCATCTATCTGCTGCTGTTGCTCGTGATCAGCAAGATCCTTGGCATCGGGCTCGACTATTACGGCTTCTCGCTCGAGCGCCGGTTCCAACTGTCGACGCAGAAATTCCGGTCGTGGGCTTGGGATGAAGTAAAGGGATTTCTGGTCGGACTGGTGCTGGGCACGGTGGTCGTGGAAGTTCTCTATTTCACGCTCCGGCAATGGCCCCAACATTGGTGGCTGCTGGCCTGGGCCCTCTTCATGGGACTGTTCATCGTGTTGGCTCAGCTTGCTCCGGTCTTGCTCTTCCCGATCTTCTACAAGTTTGAACCGCTCGATGACGAAGACTTGCGGCGCCGTTTGGTGATATTGAGCGAGCGCGCCGGGACGCGCGTGCGCGGCGTGTACCGTTGGAAACTTTCGGAAAAAAGCAAGAAAGCGAATGCGGCTCTGACTGGGCTGGGAGCGACCCGCCGCATTATTCTCGCCGATACGCTGCTCGACAACTACACCCCCGATGAGATTGAGGCCGTACTGGCCCACGAACTCGGGCACCATGTTCATCGGCACATTCTTAAGAGCATCTTCGTGCAGGCGGCGATCACCCTGTTCGGTTTCTGGGCGGCCAATTGGACTCTTCACTATGCCATCGACCAGCACATGTTCGAGGAACTTTCCGACTTCGCGAACTTGCCGCTGTTGGCGCTCGTTTCGGTGGTGCTTTCATTTGTGTTGATGCCCGCGCTCAACGCATATTCGCGCTTCAACGAGCGCCAGGCAGACCGGTATGCGTTCGAGTCCATCGCCAGCGTCGCTCCTTTTATTTCCTCGATGAATAAGCTGGCGGAGCAGAATCTGGCGGAAAAAACGCCTTCGAAATTAGTGGAATGGTTTTTCCATTCACATCCTGCGATCTCACGACGTTTGGCGGCGGCCAAGGCGTGGGGACAAAAGCAGGACGCGACTCCACCGATCTGAACGGCGCCGGTTCAGCGTTTCCGCAGGATTTCGATCACTCGCTGCAAGTCTTCTTCAGTATCCACTCCCACGCTGTCATACGGAGTCTCGCCGAGATAGATTGGAATGCCATTTTCCAGAAAGCGTAACTGTTCCAGTCGTTCACTCTTTTCCAGCGATGACTCGGGGAGCGTGACAAAGCGATCGAGCGCGGGTTTGCGATAGGCATAGAGGCCGAGGTGTTTGAAGTATTGGGGCCGCGTGGCATCGCGATCGAAAGGGATCGTGGCGCGGGAAAAATACAAAGCACGCCCAGTCAGATCGGTCACGACTTTGACAGCATTCGGGTTCGGGATATCGATCGCGACAGCGGGCGTCATCAGCGTCCCAACCTGCGCCGCAGGATTCTCCATGACCTGCAACAAGGTCGCGATTTGCTCGCAGCGCACCAGAGGCTCGTCTCCCTGGACGTTGATGTAGATCTCGGCGACTCTGCGGCCGGAGATTTCGTGCGCCCGCTCAGTGCCGCTGCGATGAGCGGGCGAGGTCATTTCCGATTTCCAGCCGTGCTCACGACAAACGTTCATGATTTCTTCGGAGTCGGTGGCGACGAGGACATCGGCTAGCAACGGCGAAGAACGTACCGCCTCGTACACCACGCCGACGAGCGGCTTCCCCGCGATTTCGCGCAGCATTTTGCGCGGCAGACGCGTCGATGCGAGACGCGCGGGAATGACTGCGATTGCCTTCATGGATTTTTCGGCCATTGTGAGTTGGCGAACGCCGAATCCAGCGTGTAGTTTCTCAGTTTGCCGCCAAACCTGTCGAGCCTCGCTCGACAGACAACCGGAGCGGCTGTCCCCGCATGAGATCTGCGTTTGACCTATTTCGCACGCGCTCTTAGAATAAAGAATTGGGCGCAAGGCCGACAGGTTCGTTGCGTCCGAGCTGCGAGTGCCGGGACATACCGGCGGCAAGGTTCCTTTCGCGCATCCTTCCCGATTTGCAGGCAAGTGGCGGTGTAGCTCAGGTGGTTAGAGCGACGGTCTCATAATCCGTAGGTCGTAGGTTCGAGTCCTACCGCCGCCACCAGTTTCCGCAACGTCCTTCGCTGTACTCAGGATTTCGCCAGCAGGCTCCCGCTTCGCTCACGCCTGCAATCGGCTCAAGTTCGAGTCCTACCCCGCCACCAGTTTCTTCAACAATCTTGCACTGGATTCCGACGACCGCCGTTTCGTCCCACGCCGTCTTGTTCCATTTTTCCGACACATCTGCGGCAATCCAATGCTGCAAACGAAGTCGTCCATGCGCACCAATCTTGAAAAAGCTCGCCCGACGCACATCGAATAAGCCCCTTCCGATGCAGTAATTTGACGGATGCGATCGGGAAAGAAATTTCTCTCGCCGAGCGATGCCATGTTCGGATTCCGTAAACCGATGAAGAAATCTCGCCGCCAATCGCGAAAATGTGTACTATCACGCGGTAGTTTCCTCGGTAGTACCAAGACCCCACTCCTTCCCCCCGGCAGTAACGGCCCCAAGGATCCAAGCGATCAGATAAACCGGCAAATCAAATTGCCGGCTAAAAAGGAGGATTACTATGCCTGCTCCCAACCCTCCAGCCAATGCTGGTGTGTACGTTCCACCCCGATTCCAACAAGGACCGATCAAGACGGCGTTGCAGCTTGGTCCACTGGCTTCCTTAACCGGTAGCTGGAAAGGACGCGGCTTCAATTCCATGTGGCGGCCCGATAACCCTCAGTCCCAGCCTGTGGGCGGCGCGATCAAGCGCTTCCTCGAGTTGAACCTCACGAGCGAGACGCTCGATTTTTTCGTGATTCCAGGAGTCGTCCCGAACCGCGGGCTGGCGCCGCAAACCGATCTCGGCCTGTACGGCTTGCACTACCTGCAGCGCGTCACCGACGCAGACAAGCCTCCATTCCAGACTGCGGGGCAAGCGCTGCACATCGAGCCGGGACTCTTCATGAATGTTCCCGCAAGCCAGGAACCCGCGAACGGTCCGACCATCGTTCGCATGGCCAGCATCCCGCATGGAGTTACTTTATTAATGCAAGGGACGACCCCGAGTACGACTCCAGTGCCGGGCCCACCCACCATCCCTCCGGTGTATCCCGTCGCGGGCCTTCCCGCATTCACGCCGCAACCTCCGCCCGGATGTACAGCGGTTCCAAATCCTCCCGTGGAGGGACTCGGCATTCAGCCCACCGAAATCCCTGCGCCCGCCGGCACTGGCGCCGAACACCTGGTTCCGGAGGTCGTTACCGCTTGCGACATTGCCGGCTCACAGAGCAACGGCCCGTTCCCGACGCAGTTCCAGGATCTGGTCAACGATCCCAATTCCTTGTTGAGGTCGGCCATCGTTGGCCAGGACATCCTGGGGACGATCACCATCAACCTCCAGACCGGTCTTGGCACCAACCTGTCGAATATCCCGTTTCTCGGCACGCCGAATCCGGCGCAGCCGAGTAATCCCATCAACAGTCCAAATGCATTCGTGTACTCGTCGGCGGCGACCTTCTGGATTGAGTGGGTCCGCGTCCCGGATCAACCGAGACAACCGCAGGCGACGAACCCAACGCTTCAGTCGATCGAGCCGTTCTGGCCGACGGAAACGTTCTTGCAATTGCAGTACTCGCAGGTGTCGATTCTGGTTTTCAACAATGTCTTGTGGCCGCACGTCAACGTGGCAACCCTGACGCTTAGCGCCGGTTAGTCGGAAGCGAAGGTTTCCAGCGGGAAGGAAACGACGTGCCGCAGGAGTGGTCAGGCTTCGGAACGGCGGAAGCGGTTGATCGCATCACAGGCTGCGACGGTGGTTCTCTTCATGCTGCAGGGCTGTCTCACATGCGGCAGGCAGCTGGAGAATCACCAATGTCGCAGCCTTCCCTACTAACCAACGCAACGTTGCCGGTGCCAGCCCGGTTCTTCTCTTGATCCCAAAAACAAAGCGTCCCAAGACTCAAAGAGTCATGGGACGCTTGCTGAACAGCCCTCCCCCGAAGTCTGCTCATGAACAGACTAACTTCTGAGGGGCAGATTGGGAATGGCTCCGATGGGCTATTACGGAAGTGATCAATGGCCGAGTGCCAACAGCCGGCGTGCACGAAGCCGTTGCCGTTGCAGAATCCCCGCGCCGGTTTTGAGTGCTACACTACGGCGTCGTCCATGGGATTGCCGCAAAATAACCGGCGCGTCGCACGGTTCGGATTATTTGAGCTCGACCTCAGCGCGGGCGAACTGCGCAAGAGCGGCGTGAAGTTGCGCCTGCAGGGGCAGCCGTTCCAGGTGCTGGCTCTGTTGCTGGAGCGCGCAGGCGAGGTGGTGACGCGCGAAGAGTTGCAGCAGAAACTCTGGCCGTCCGATACCTTTGTCGATTTCGATCACAGCCTGAATACCGCCATCAATAAGGTGCGCGAGGCGCTGGGAGATTCCGCTTCGAGCCCCCGCTACGTCGAGACATTGGCGCGCCGCGGATACCGCTTCATCGCGCCGGTGCAAACGCAAGCATCGGAAGAGACTCCGCCGGCGGAGAACGCACTTCCGAGCCGCAACGCGTCTGGTCCGACCGCGGGCTCGCTCGCAGATTCAACTGCGGTCGCCTTGCATCCCGAGCTCGAGGTTCCGATTCCGCGGCGAGCGGTCACCCGTGGGCTCTTCGCTCTCATTCAGGTGATGTACCTGGCGTTCTATCTATCCGCGTTGTTTCTCCTACGATATGTCCAGGAAATTGGGGATGCGCTTCCTGTTCGGTCGGGTGGGACAATCCTTGCCGGGTCTGTGCTCGTCACCACCGGAGTGGGGATTCCCCTGCGGCTGTATTTACTCTCGGCGGTGGGCTTCGACTACCAGAGGCTGGGCGAGAAATTCCGTCAGATGTTCCCGTTCATTCTGGCGCTCGATCAGCTATGGGCAGTCGCACCGTTCTTGCTGATCGAACAGATCGGTCTGGGCGCGGCTTTTGCCGTCAGTGCGGCGTTACTGTATCTGCCCTTTTCCGAGCGCACGCTGGTTCGGATGGCCTATGTCGGCGTGCAGGCGCGCTAACCTTACATTTTCCTTGGAACATTTCCATGGAACCAACCTCACCGATCCTCCGTAACCACGTCTAAGAGGCTGGGGCGTAGCTGTGCATGCCCGCCGGAGGGCTTATGAGATTTGCTGCCGTGAAGCGTTGGTCGCTTGCTGTGATGGCCGTCGCCGTGGTCGCCGTGTTGCCCGCTCACGCGGACGAGTGGTCGAAGACCTACAACATCAGCGGCAGGCCCGATCTGCGAGTCGAAACTTCGGATGCAAATATCCGCGTAACCACGTGGGACCAGAACACGATCGAGGCTAAGGTTGAGACCTCGCGCTATAAAATCGGCGAAGGCGGCATCCGCGTGGAAGAACATCAGACGGGCGACACGGTCGAAATTGACGTGCGCTATCCGCACCATAATTTTAATGTCGAGTGGGGCTCACATCGCGTGGACATCATCATCCAGATGCCGCGTGAGGGGCGCGTCAACCTGGAGACGGGCGACGGCAAGATCGATATCGCGGGATTGAAGGGCGAGATGGATCTGCACAGTGGCGACGGTTCAGTGAATCTGGAAAGCGTTGACGGCAAATTGCATGCGTCGACCGGCGACGGGCACATCACCGCCCAGGGCCGCTTTGACGAGCTTGAGCTCAAGACCGGCGATGGACACCTCGACGTGCGCGCCGGAACCGGGTCGTCGCTGGCCGCAGGGTGGCGCCTTGAAACCGGCGATGGCAACGTTTCGCTTGAGATTCCCGGCGAGCTGGCGGCTGACGTCGATCTGCACACCAGCGACGGCCACATCGATCTCGATATGCCGGTCACGACCGAGGGCAAGATCCGCGAAAACGAAGTGCGCGGCAAGCTCAACGGCGGCGGAAGCCCGTTGACGATCCGCACGGGAGATGGATCGATTCATCTGCGGAAGGGCTAAAGCCGGCGCCGGACCTCAGGCTTCGGACCTCAGCGGATATCTGACAACATTTCATCGCTGAGCTTATACTTTGGAGTCTCACTGTTTTCTATTTCCTCCCGTAAGAGGTCCTCTTCATGGCAAGTTTGCGCTTGAGTATCGTTGCGGTTGCAGTAGTGTGTCTTTCTTCTTTGGCGAATGCGCAGCAATCCAGCGCGACAAAATATACTCCGGCTCTCGACGTTACAGCGATGGATCGAAACATCGATCCGTGCGTGGATTTCTTTGCCTATTCGTGTGGCGGCTGGATCAGGAAGAACCCGATTCCGCCCGACCAGTCGTCCTGGGACACATATTCCAAAATGCAGGATGAGAATCTGGCCCAATTGCGCGGCATTCTCGAAGCAGCCGCGGCGCCGGACCCGAAGCGCAACGCTGTCGATCAGAAGATTGGCGATTACTATGCTTCCTGCACTGACGAGAAGGCGATCGACGCCAAAGGGGCAGCACCTCTGCAAGCGTCGCTCGATCGGATCGCAAAGATCAGATCCAAGGCCGAGATCGCCGATGTGGCTGCGAGCATGATTCACGACAACGTGCTTTTCCGTTTTGATTCGATCCAGGACTTCCGCGATGCGAATCAGGTCATCGCCGACGCTGACCAAGGCGGCCTTGGCCTGCCCGACCGCGACTACTACACCAAGGATGATCCGAAATCGGTGGAACTGCGCAAACAATATCTGGCGCACGTGCAGAAGATGTTCGAGCTGCTAGGCGACAAGCCGGAGTCTGCCGCAGCAGAAGCGCAAACGGTGATGCGTATCGAAACCGAACTGGCCAAAGGTTCGATGACGCGGGTCGAGCGGCGCGATCCGAAAGCACTCGATCACAAAATGACGAGTGCAGAGTTGGAGAACGTTTCCCCCGACTTCCAATGGCAAGTCTATTTCGCGAAGGTGGGAATGCCCTCATTGGCCTCGTTGAACGTGTCATCCCCGGCATTCTTTAAGACGATGAATGAGACACTCGCGAAAGAGACTCTGGAGGACTGGAAGACCTACCTGCGCTGGCACCTGGTGCATGCCGACGCAGCGCATCTCTCGGCGCCGTTTCTGAATGAGAACTTCGCTTTCTACGGGAAGACGCTGCGCGGGCAGCAGGAACTTCAGGCCCGCTGGAAACGCTGCACCGAAGCTGTCGACGGTTATTTAGGTGAGGCCCTGGGCCAGGCCTACGTGGCAAAGTATTTTCCCCCGGAAGCCAAGCAAGAGGCGCTGAAGATCGTGAAAGAAATTCAGACGGCGATGGAACAGGACATCAACTCTCTGCCATGGATGTCGGCGGCTACCAAGGAACAGGCTCTCGCCAAGCTGCATGGCATGGCCAACAAGATCGGCTATCCCGACAAGTGGCGCGACTACAGCAAACTTGAGATCGTGCGCGGCGACGAACTGGGCAACGTGGAGCGCGCGCGCAAGTTTGAATTCGACCGTCAACTGGCCAAAATTGGCAAGCCAGTGGACCGCGGCGAATGGGGCATGTCTCCGCCGACGGTGAATGCGTACTACGATCCGCAGATGAATGACATCAACTTCCCGGCCGGCGTGTTGCAGCCTCCGGCCTTCGATCCCAAGTCGGACGCTGCGCCCAACTATGGTGATACTGGCGGCACGGTCGGTCACGAACTCACACATGGCTTCGACGATGAGGGCCGCCAGTTCGATGCGCACGGGAATTTGCGCGACTGGTGGACTCCCGAGGATGCAAAGGAATTCGAGAAGCGTGCCAGTTGTATTTCCGATCAATATTCCAGCTACACGATCATCGATGACATCAAGATCAATGGAAAATTGACGCTGGGCGAAGATGTCGCAGACCTGGGCGGACTACTGCTCGCTTACATGGCGTGGAAAGCCGACACTACAGGCCAGACGCTGGAACCGATCGATGGACTTACTCCCGACCAGCGCTTCTTCGTCGGTTACGGCCAGAGCTGGTGCGGTCAGACTCGCGACGAAACCAAGCGGCTGCGCGCCACGGTAGATCCGCACTCTCCAGAAAAATATCGCACCAATGGTGTGGTGTCGAACATGCCGCAGTTTCAGCAGGCGTTCCACTGTAAGGCAGGGTCGCCAATGGTCAATCAGAACCAGTGCCGCGTCTGGTGAGCCAAGGTCTCATGCGGGATAGCTGGTCGTACGTGGGGACAGCCGCCATCGGCTGTCCCGCGAAACAAACCGAGCGGAAGCATCTCTATACCTCTAGCCGACTGTGGAAAAGCGGCCTTCAGGGCCGCGTCACAGCCCCACATGAAGAGGGGCTTTAGCCTCTGTGTCTCGCCGCTCATGGACTCACACTTCGAGCCCGATCGACCGCATCAGCTCGAGCCCATTGCTTTTCGTCACCACGCCCTCGCGTAGTTTGTAGTCGAACGTCATGCGTCCATTCGCAAGCTCGTCCTGGAAATGGACATTGCGCAGGTGTCCTGCAACGGGTCCGCCAATATCGGTCAGGGCGAGATCGTGCGTGCTGACCAGACCGATCGCGCCGCGATTCACCAGAGCCCGCACAATTCCTTCGGCGCCAATGCGGCGATCTTTCGAATTCGTTCCCTGCAACAGCTCATCCAGCAGAAACAAGAGCGGCGGATTTCCGCCCGCCAGGTCGAAGATCTGGCGCAGGCGCGTGATCTCGGCGTAAAAACGGGAACTGCCTTCCTGCAGCGAATCGTTGACGCGAATGCTGGCGCCGACTTGCAGCGCAGTAAGCACCAGACGGCTGGCGCGGACGGGCGCTCCCGCCATGGCCAGCACAGCATTCATGCCGATAGCACGCAGCAGCGTACTCTTCCCCGACATATTGGATCCGCTGACCAGCAGCAGCCGCGTCTGTCCAGAAATGCTCACATTGTTGCGCACGCACAGTTGCGCGGGAACGAGCGGATGTCCAAGGTCTTGCGCTTCGAAGGATGCAGCGCCGCCTGTGAATTCTGGAAACGGATCAGCCGGATGCCCAAAGCTATACCCCGACAGCGAGAGCAACGCCTCCATCTGCCCAATCGCGTCAACCCATGACCGCAGCGTGCGGCCGTGCGCCTGGCGCCAGCGCTCCGCCGCAAATGCGAGCTGAACCGAGTACATCAAGGGCGCATCGATGATGCGTACAAAAATATTGTGTCGCCCGTTGATGCGCTCGACCAAGGTTCTGAGCCGGGCAATCGCCTGTGAGGCGGGGACTCCGCTCGATAGAAGATCCTGCTTCAGTTCCTGCAATCGAGGCGCTTGGAACGGGTGCGCTTCGATCCGCGCCAGCACGCCGGAAAGTAGATCCAGGTCGCGGAACGCATGCTCGGTTTCGTGCAGAACTTCTTCCAGCGGCTTCTTGAGCATGTAGGTGAGAACGGCTTCGACCACCACGACCAGCACGAACGGGGTCGCGATGTTCCAGTGCGCCCACACTATAGAAGCCGAAATCGCCAGTGCGGCGAGCACGGGGGCCGGCCACCGGATCCACCGCGGCTCCATTCGGTTCGGCGATTCCGCCCACTTGAGCAAAGCATCCGGATGCACGCCCACAGCCGCGTCTGCTCCGAGCACCGCGAGATCTTCTCGCAGATCGAGTTGATCGCGCAGTTCGCCTAGCGCGGCATGGCGTTCGCGAATTCGCTCCAGCGATGATGGAGAGAGCAGCCACTCCGCCAGCGCATCTTCTCCCATGCGTGTGCGAGCGGTCGACAGAAGCTGGAACAAACTGCCGTTGCCGAACAGGTCCAGATCGGCGGCGTAAACATGATGAGGATCGTTGAAGCGATCGCCCGTTTCGCCCGAACCCGACCAGCGATCTTCGACGCGAGCGAGTCCTCTTTCATAAAACTCGGCGGCACGGCGGGCGAGTTCCTGGGCGCGGAGAACGCGCGTGTGGTACGACGCAATCACGACAAACGCCGCTACCGGCGCGGCCAGCCACCAAGGTGAAAGGTAGTGTGCTCGAATCGACGCCCAGGCGACGATCAGCGCGACGACAAACAGAAGGAGACGCACATTCCCCAGGCGGATGTGGATCGTCTCGTAATGCGCAACGCACGACTGTCGAGCGTTTTTGCGCTGCACGTATTCTTCGGCGGGAAGCACTGGCTCAAAATGTAGCAGGTCAAGTCGGGCACGAGAAAGTGGGCAAGCCCTTGGAGGAAGCAGCTTGGAACTGTCAGTCTCCTCGAAGGCGTCATCCCGAGTCCGGCGCACTTCAGCCGGGCGAGGGATCCCGCGCGAAGACGTCCCGCATATGCCGCTCGCATGCGCCCAGGATCGTTCCCTTCGCCCGAAAAACGGATCCAGTCAGGATGACTCCAGAACAGCCGTGATAGCTCCTACTTACTAAGCCTTCTGCGCGTCCCCGAACAGAATCATCCGCATCGAGATGCTGCCGAAGTCGAAGCCTTCGTACGGGTACGAAACCGCGTCCCGATCATCGGTGGCTCCCATGCAATACAAAAGCGGCAGATAGTGCTCGACTGTGGGATGAGCGGTCGCCAGCAATGCCTCGCCCCACTTTTCAGGCTGGGCCAGCGATTTGGCATCACGGGCATCGACAGCCTGCTTCACCTTGGCATCAAACTCTACCGCCCAGTCGTACGCTCCGGAAGGGTTGTTCCAATCAAGGCGGCCCAGATTATGCACGATGTTGCCGCTGCCGAGAATCAGCACCCCGCGCTCGCGGAGCGAATGAATCTCGCGGCCAAGCTCAAGGTGCTCTTTGAAACCGCGCCGCTCATCGAGACTGAGTTGAAACGCCGGGACGTCCGCGTTCGGATACATGTGGCGCAGCACACTCCACGATCCATGATCCAGTCCCCATTGATCATCCGGCGTGATCTCGGGATTCTCCGCTACCTTCTTCGCTTCCTCGGGAGCACCGGGCGCAGGATATTGCACTTCGTAGAGTGGACGCGGGAAGCCGTAGAAGTCATGAATCGTTTTCGGATGAGCGGACGCCAGCACATGCGATCCCGGCGTCACCCAGTGTGCCGACACGACGCACACCGCTTTCGGCTTCGGCAGCCGTGCACTCAGGCCGGGGAGCGATTCGGTAAACGCATTGTGTTCAATCGCGTTCATCGGCGATCCATGGCCGACGAACAGAACTGGCATTTTCTGCAAGCAATCTTCTTTCCTGCTGGAATCTGCGGACGGCAAAATCCAGCCATAAATAGTGGGTCAGCTATTTGATTATGAGGAGGGGTAAACGATTCGCTCGCCGAAACGAAGATTCGGCGCTACTCTAACTCGCCCTTGTCGGGGTTGTAGTAGTAGCGGAATCGGAGCGCAAGATAAGGTCCGGTAAATTCGGTGGGCAGCGGAGGAAATGGATTCGAATTGGTGATGCTGCCCCAAGCCGGCCGGTCGAGCGCCACATCGCCGGAGCTTGCTACCAATCGCATATCCGCAACCTTGCCATCTTTGGTGATGGCAAACTCAATCGCGAGTTTGCCTTTCTTCATCTCCGCTGATTCTGGAATCAGCAAGTACCAGTTCTGGCGAACATCCTGCAAAATCCGTTGCAAGTAGGGGCCGAAATCCACGCCTTGTGTGTCGCTGAGGACTTCGAGATTGCCGAGCTGGCGGCCGTGTGCTCCGGTTCCCAAGCCAAAGTCACCGCCCTGACCACCACCCCCGGCGCGGTTGGCGGCAGCTCCCTCTGTGGCTTGTTGAATGGCCTGTCCGGGAGTCATCCCACCAGCGTACTTGCTGAACGAATTATTGGGGCGCGCCTGCATCTGCAACTGCGCGGTCTGGTCGGTTTGGAACTGCGGACGTTGCGTCTGCTGCTGTTGTCCCTGCTGCGGCTGCTGCACCTGCGGCTGGTTCTGCGCCACCGCTGGCGGAGCCGCCGGGGCGCGCGGACCGCTCCTGCCCGGAGAACCCGGAGGAGGCGTCGCCAGAATCTTGCGCAATTCTTTGGGATCGAGTTCCGGATGTCGCGACGTCGCAATGCGATCCTTATCCGACGCGATGTTGGTGTTGGGCCGGTGTGCGGGCTTTTGCAAATCGGGCGGAAGCGTCAGGTAAGTCAGATTCTGGTCCTTCGTCGAATCAACCGGAACGACCACCATGTGGTGCCAGACATTTTTCTCGATCCACGGCAGGTAGACGAGAAAAATGAACAAGAGCAAGTGGACGATGATCGAAATCCACCCTGCCTCGCGCTTTCGCGATCGCTGCAGATCGTCCTGTAACTGGATGAGAAGATGCGGAACACGCGAGTCAAGATCCTGGTTGGCGGTTTCCCAGTCCTGGGTTTCGTAGAGGCCGAGTTGCTCCGGTTGTGGCTTTTCCGGTGGAGCTACCGGATCCTGGAATGGAATTTGTGTTATCGGCATGCGCTGGGATAACTGTAAAAACAACCTGGCTGTATCCGCCTGTCGTTAGACACCGAATACACTCGCAGCGTTGCATCCGGCCTTCTAGGAAGAAATGCTGGGGCGCGCGGGTGCTCTACAACCAAGTTACTTCTATTTTCGCATCTTTCCCGGGATTCTGCTCACAACAAATGGCGCCCGAGTTCGGCGTGTAAACATATGTAAAACAGGAAGTTGAGGCTTTCCAGTGCTATTTTTAAGCGATGCTGGCGAGATTCACCTTCTGACTGTGTTCGCGGATCGCGGCGACAATCTCAAGCGCCAGCGCCAAGGCGCGGCGGCCGTCTTCGAGCGGAACTACGGGCGTGGACCTTTCCCGCACGGCGCGAAGGAACGACTTCAGTTCGGCGTGCAAGGGCTCTTCCGAGGCGACCGGAGGTTTCGTAACCCCGATCTGCGGGTTCACCGAAGGTGTACCAGTCGCGGTGTCGTGACCGACGGTGAAGACCAATACTTCCTGGCGCCCGTAGTCGAGCGAAACGTACTGTCTCGGCTGAAAAAAACGCAGCTTGCGCACGCGCTCGGTCGAAACGCGGCTGGCGGTAAAGTTCGCAACGCAGCCAGATTCGAACTCCAGGCGAACGTTGGCGATGTCTACTTTGCCAGAAAGAATCGGCAGGCCGACAGCTCGAACTTCTTTCACCGGAGATTTCGCTAACGCCAGAACAATGTCGAGATCGTGGATCATCAGGTCGAGCACTACATCCACATCGAGCGACCGCGGAGTAAAAACACTGAGGCGATGCACTTCAAAGAACATTGGCTGCGTCAGCAGGGGAAGCGTGGCTCGTACCGCGGGATTGAAACGCTCGAGATGCCCCACCTGTGCGACGCGCTTGTGAGTGGCTGCGAGCGCGACCAGTTCCTCGGCTTCTGCAAGACTGGTGGCGAGCGGCTTTTCGATCAGCACATCCGCTCCCGCCTGCATCAACTCCCGGGCTACCGCCAGGTGATGCATTGTAGGAGCTGCCACCGATGCGGCCTGGAGCTCGCTATGCGTGGTGAGCATCTGCGGCACCGACCCAAACCCCTTGCAGCCGAACTCGCGGGCCACGGCGTCGGCACGGCTGATGTCAGGATCGACCACTCCCAACAGGCGCACCGGTTCCCCTTGCTGTTCGAGTTCCTTGTAAACTCGTGCATGATTGCGTCCAAAGACGCCCACGCCTACCACGGCGACGGAAATCGGATTTTGCGATGGCAGGAGAAATTCTCGATGGCCGGTTGCCGGAAAGAAATTGTAAACGGAAAGCAGGGAAAGAGCATCTGGATTAGCCCAAGCGGGACCCGAGAGTGCTCAAAGACCTCAGGCTGGACGGCTTCAGCTGCGCCGTTAAGAAAGAGATTTCGGGTAGCGCGCGGCTTCAGCCGTGATGTTAGCGGTGATTTCGGGTAGGGCACGCCTTCAGCCGTGCCGTTAGCGGTGAAAAAGACGAGGGCTTTAGCCCCTGAGGGCCGGGCTTCTCCAAAATCAACCCAGAAAGGATTCAATCGCGCCCATGCGGACGATCGCGCTGCTGACTATCTCGAATATCTTCATGACGTTTGCGTGGTACGGACATTTGAAGTACCGCGAAGTGCCGCTTTACAAAGTCATCGTGGTGAGCTGGCTGATCGCTTTTTTTGAATACTGCTTTCAAGTGCCGGCCAACCGCATCGGCTCCTACGAATTCACCGCGGCACAACTCAAGACCATCCAGGAAGTCATTACGCTCACGGTTTTCGCGGCGTTCTCCGTCTTGTATCTGAAGCAGCCACTGCGATGGAATTACCTGGCGGGATTCGCGCTGATCGTGGTAGCGGTGGCAGTGATCTTCAAGAAGTGGTGAGGCAGAGATTTATGTGGCGCGCGCCCCGCCCGCGATCGGCGGTAAGAGGAAGGCGCCCCAAACGATTGAGGGAAAGAGTACAACTGCGTCTATCACAATCCGGACACGACCGTAGAAGAGCGGCCCTTTCAGGGCCGCGTAAAACGTGGGAACTTAGGACCGGGCTTTAGAGAGCGCGTGATAACTAGATTTGCGCGAGAACGGTGGGATGAACCTACCGAAATCCAGCCGCGAAGCGGCGGCATGTGAAAGCCCGGCACGGAAGTGCCGGGTGCGAGTGGGAGAAAAGCCCAAGTCCCGAAGGGACGTCACCGGTTCTCACGCACACTCTTTAGCCCCTGAGACAACCTGAGCCTTCTTCAGAATCGCGATCTGCCCTGCATGATAGAGCTCATGCTGCGCGATGCCGTGCAGCATGTGATAAAAGTCGTACCGTTTGCCAGGAACGCGATCCTTGAAGCGCGCCTCCGGCAGAGCAGCGACAGTTTTAACGAGTGTGTCGTGGGTGCGTTTTGTAGCGGCAACGGCCTTGCGCCACTCGGCTGCGGTCGCCTTAATCACCAGCGGAAAATTGGCCGTTCCCGTGGGTTGACATTTTTCTCCGTCGAGTCGTCGGAGCGCTGCGCGGTCCCACGCGGCCACATGCAACACCAGTTCCCAGATGCTATGAACGTTCGGAACTGGCTTGGCCGCGGCGGTCGGAGCGTCTACCTCTTCCAACAGCTCGAGCAAGGCGGGCCCGTGCCAGGCGCTGCCGTAGAATGCGCGACGCAGCTGATCGGCGATGCGAGCACCCTCCGACGTTTTTCCCGTTGTTTTCGTTTTCATGCCGTTAACCTGCCTTCCGCGACGATCGCAATCCCGGCAGCGTTGGCCGCATCAATAATTTTCTGGCCGTCCAGCAGGAGGCATTTGCCCGCATCCACAGCGAGGCAGCTCGCGCCAGCCGCCTGCATTACTTCAATCGTCTTCACGCCGATGACGGGAACATCGAAGCGCATATCCTGATTCGGCTTGGCGATCTTCACCACAGTCAGAGCCCGGCTGAGGGTAGACGCGTCGCCGTGCAGCGAGAGCATGATTTGTCCGGCGCGTTCGATGGTAGCGTCGGTGCCCTCCATCGCTTCCACGGCGACGCACGCGGATTCGGCGATCACCACGGTCTGTCCAATGTCGTGCTGCGCGAGTTGGGTCGCAACCGTGCGGCCATACTCGACGTTTTTGCGCTCCTGCTCGGTAGGCTCGCGCGCGGTCAGCACGCCCGGTTTGACCAGCAACGGTTCGAGCAGCCATGTGGATCTTTCCAGCGTGATGCCTTCATCCGCCAGCACTTTGGCCACGGCACCCAGTAGCGAATCGGTGTTGCGTGTCGCGAGCGAGAGCAGAAGCTTGCCCAGTCGCCAGTCCGGACGGATGCTGGAAAAAATCTGCTTGTGCCGGACCTGCCCCGCCATGATCGCGCGCCGCACCCCTTCGCGCTGAAAAGTTTCGATCAGCTTGGAGAGTTCGCCGAGCGAAAGCCAGTGAACGGCCGCGGCGCCATGCGATTCAATCTCGGGGAAGGCTTCTTCTTTGATAGCGGCGACCACCACTTCGTATCCCTGCGCCCGCGCCGCATCGAGCACGAGAAAGGGAAACTTGCCGTTGCCGGCGATTAGGCCGAGCTTTTCAGTTTGTGACGGCATGCGCTACTTGATAATCCCCCGCTCGGACGATTCGATGAAGCGGATCAACATATCCACGTCTTCGCCGCGATCGGGCTCAGATTTCAGCTTTTCCAGGGCCTGCGTCGTATTCATCTTCGAGGCGAGCAAGATTTTGTAGGCGTGATGAATCTTCGCGATGCGCTCTTTGGAAAACCCGCGGCGTTCGAGTCCAACTTTGTTCATCCCGTAGGCGTGCGTATCGCGCGCGGCCGACGTCATCGAGTAGGGCAGAACATTCTGCGTGATTGTCGTGCCTCCGCCGATGTAAGAGTGCGCGCCGATGCGTACGAACTGGTGCACCGGGCAAAGCGCTCCAACCACCGCCCACTCCTCGACCGTTACATGCCCGCCGAGCGTCGCACCATTCACCAGCATCACGTGATCCTCGATCACGCAGTCGTGGCCGATGTGCGTATAGGCCATGATGAGCAGGTGGCTGCCAACTTTGGTCAGGCCTCCGCCCTTCACCGTGCCGCGACTGATGGTGACGCACTCGCGAATCTCGTTGTGATCGCCGATCTCCAGGCGTGTCGGCTCGCCTTTGTATGTGACATCCTGCGGCGCCATGCCAATCGCGCTGAACGGAAAGAAAGCATTGTCGGCGCCAATTTTCGTCGGACCTTCGATCGCCACGTGCGAGACCAGGTGACAGCCTTCACCGAGTTCGACTTCCGCGCCGACCACGCAATACGGTCCGATTTTGCAGGATGCCGGAACCTTGGCGAGCGGATCGACCAGGGCCGTCGGATGTACGTTCATGGACGCTGAATTCATAGGCGGATGCGTGGAATCGCGAGCGAGCAGACTCGCGCGCGGTCGCTATCCTGCATCGCCGTTTCCGCCGTTCGAGCCGCGTCCGCGCGAGCTGTTGACCAACTGGCACGACACGATGGCTTCGGCGACGCGCTTGTCGCCTACGTAAGCGTAGCCTTGCATCTTCGCGGCGGTCATCCCCGGCACTGAACGCCAGCCGACGACCTCGACTTCCATACGCAACTGGTCGCCGGGGGTAACCGGCTTACGGAACTTGGCGCGCTCGATGCCGGTAAAGACCATGACTTTGTCGCTGCGGTCTTCGACTTCGGTCAACAGCAGCGCACCGCCAGCCTGCGCGATCGCTTCCACGATCAGCACTCCCGGCATAATGGGCAGGCCGGGAAAATGCCCCACAAAGAACGGTTCGTTGATGGTCACGTTCTTGATGGCCACGATGCGTTTCTTGCGTTCCAGATCAAGCACACGGTCAATCAGCAAGAAAGGATAACGGTGCGGCAGGATCTTCTGGATGTCGTGGATGTCGAGTGCGATCTTGTTGGGGCCGGACGAAGGATCCGGAACAGGGGTACTCTCAGTCATGTTCGTCTCAAACTGGTTCGTCTCAAAACGGCTTGAAGATTATACTGTACGACTTGCGCCCGAAGGAGCCTCCTCTGGCCGCGGGCTGGAGACGAGCGGAAGATGCCCGGCAAAAAAACAGGACAGCCTAAACGGACTCAAGCGAAGCGGACTCAAACCGAAGTAGCGCAGCCGAACCTGGCGTGGAGTGAGCGGCTGGGCTACTTCGAAGCCCGCCAGGAGCAGATCGTTCAGACGATTCGCGAGTTCGTCGAAATCGAATCTCCCAGCGACAACAAAGCGGCCGCCGACCGTATGGGCGCCTTCCTCGCTGGCAGTTTCGAGGCGGCTGGCGGACGGGCGCGCGTACATCGTGCCGAAGAATTCGCCGACAGCGTGCAAATCGATTTCCCCGGACGCGAAAAAACGAAGCCGGTGTTGCTGCTGGGACATTTCGACACGGTTTACCCGCTGGGAACGTTGGCCAAGATGCCGTGCCAAGTCGCAGACGGGCGCATGCACGGGCCCGGCGTGCTCGATATGAAATCGGGCATCGCGCTCATGCTTTACGCGATTGCCGGACTTAAATCGTGGCACACGGACCTTCTCCGGCCGGTCACCGTGTTTCTGGTTTCCGATGAAGAGGTCGGCAGTTACTCTTCCCGCAAAATCACTGAAGCGTTAGCCAAAGAATCCGCTGCGGTGCTCGTGTTGGAGCCGGCCGGTCCGCGTGGTGCTGTCAAGACCGCGCGCAAGGGTGTAGGGGACTACACGCTGAACGTGAAAGGCGTGGCTGCGCATGCCGGGCTCGATCCGGGAAAGGGACACAGCGCGATCCTTGAACTTGCGCGGCAGATTACGGCCGTCTCGAAGCTCAACGATTTGCAGCACGGTCTGTCCGTAAACCCGGGCGTGATTCGCGGAGGAACGCGCACCAACGTGATCGCGGCCGAAGCCACGGTCGAGATCGATGTACGCATCACGCATGCGAAGCAGGCCGCCGTGCTCGATCGGAAACTTCGCAAGCTCAAGCCATTCGATAAACGCTGCCAACTCCACATCGAAGGTGGCATCAACCGCATGCCGATGGAACGGACCGCCGGTGTGGCTGCGCTCTACGAGAAGGCGCGAGAGATCGCGAAGCTGATCGACTGGAAGCTCGACGAGGCCGCGGTCGGTGGTGGTTCGGACGGGAACTTCACCGCCGGAATGGGCATCCCCACGCTCGATGGCATGGGTGGCGCAGGTCAGGGAGCACACGCGATCCACGAACATATCGTGATTTCAGAATTGCCGCGGCGCGCATTGCTTCTGGCCGGAATGATCGAGAGCGCATGACGCCGATCAAGAACCTCTGCGTCCTGTGGTTAGAATTTCTGCGAGGTCTCTAGCAGCAAATGCTAAAGTTCATGGTCGTCCTCTACAAACGCCCGGCCACGACACACGAAGAATTCCGCCGCCACCTGCAGGAAATTCACGGCCCTCTGGCGAAGGCGTTACCTGGAGTCCGCAAATACGTCCAGAACTTCGTCTGTCCCGATCCCAAGCGAGATTTTCCCGGATGGGATGCCGTCGTCGAACTCTATTTTGACGACTGGGCGAGCATGGAAGCTGCGTGGGCGAGTCCGCAGGGCGCCGCGTCGGATGCGGACCTGCCAGCGTTTGCCGACTTGACGCGGACAACCTGGTCGGTCGTCGAAGAGGTTACGGTTTTGGCGTAAGCACCAGGAAATAATCCATCTTGTCGCCCTTCACAAAGTCGTATTGCTCGAGCAGTTGGTAGCCTGCCTCTTTCGCCTCGCGAATCACCACGTCACGGCCCACTCCGTGATCTTCTCCGTTTCCGTTTCGGTCGATGATTCCTACCTTCGCTCCCGAACGAAGCGCCGTCCGCAGGTTCCGCAGTAACGTCACGGGCCGCGCCACCTCGTGGTAGGTCTTGAGCAACAGCACCGCGTCCACCGAACCTCCGGGCAAGAGCGGATTGTCGGGTGTGCTGAGAATCGTCTTCACATTCTGCAGATGTTCTTTCTGGGCCCGGCCCCCGATGTGCTGGATCGCCTCAGGATTAATGTCGACTGCATACACCAGCCCGGCTGCGCCTACGCGCCTGGCCGCGCGAACCGTGAACCATCCTGAACCGGCGCCTATGTCGGCCACGGTTTTCCCCGAGCTGATTCCAAGAATATCCAGCACGCGATTGATCTGCAGGCGCTCGTCGCGGCCCGGCGAATCGAAAATCGAAAGGTCGCCCGTGTACGGTTCGCTGGTCTTGCGCGGCTCGGTCGGCGAAGTAACCGGCGCAGCCGGAACGGAATTTTGCGCCGAAACGCTTACTAGCGGCCGGAGCAACAGCAGCAGGGCCAACCCAAGAACGCGAGACTTGAGCATGGAACATTTGAGCATCTTGGCCTCCGCCAGTGCGTGTCCTTCGAGAATAGACTCGTGAGACGCCCGCTGGTAAGGGTTTCGACGCCTGGCCGCTTTTTCTTCGGCCTTTGACTACGGCAATCGGGCAGCCTAGAATTTTCTTACGAGCCTTCGTCCGACTTACGCTGCACTCACGGAGACCGTCTGGGTGGAGGAATCATGGGTGAGCTTCAGCCTTGGCATTGGGTTTTGGTGATTGTCATCGCCTTTCTGCTCTTTGGTACCAACAAATTGGCCGGCCTGGGAAAAGGCCTGGGCGAAGGCATCCGCAACTTCAAAGCCGCGCTGAAAAACCCGGAGCCGGAAAAGAAAGACGCCCCCAAAGAGGAAGAAGAGAAGAAATCGTAACCATCCTATCGCTCTCCGCGACTGCATGGTCAGCCTCTCACGACGCGGCCTCATGCGAATTCATCCTCTTTGCTGCAGCATGCGATACACCAGCGCCACCGGCAATCCGACAACATTGCTGTAATCGCCCTCAATGCGCGGAATCCAGCGCGACGCGATTCCCTGGATCGCATACGCGCCCGCTTTATCTATAGGCTCGCCGGTTGCGACGTAGTCGCGAATTTCTTCGTCTGTCAATGGGTTCATTGTGACCAGGGTAGTCTCAGAAGCAGTTTTCACTTCTCGGTTCTCGGTGCTGAGTTTGTCGACGGCACTCTGCGCAGCTTGGTCCGTGGCCATCGCCGTCACTACGCACACCCCAGTGATCACGCGGTGCACCCGGCCAGCAAGCAGCCGCAACATGCGGGCAGCGTCGTCGGCATCGCGAGGCTTGCCAAGAATCGCCTCGTCGACCACGACAATCGTATCCGCGCCCAGCACCACATCCTGCGGCCGCGTGCGCCATACTACCAGCGCTTTCTCGCGCGCCAACCTCTCCGCACACTGCCATGCCGATTCATCCGCCAGCGGAGTTTCATCAATATCCGCCGGCTGTGGGATAAACGAAATGCCCGCGTGGCGCAGGAGTTCCTGGCGTCGCGGCGATGCGGAAGCAAGAACGAGCATGGGATTCAGATTGTACAAATACCGAGTACTGGGTACTGAGTACTGTTTTCTACCGGCTTCCCGCCACGCCGCGCACCGATTCAATCAGCTTGACCGAATCGTACCCGACGCCGTCTTTGAAAACGATTTCGACATTCTCGATGTCTTCGATCTTCTTCGAAGGATCGCCCTTCATCACGACGAGATCGGCCTGCTTCCCGGGGGCGATCGTTCCCACACGCTCCGCATCCCCCATGAACTGCGCGCCATTCGCGGTCGCTATGTGGATCGCTTCCAGTGGTGTGAAACCTGCCTCGACCAGCAATTCCACCTCGCGCTGGTCGCCGAAGCCAGCGATCACTCCGCCCATGCCCGTGGGATCGAGGCCCGCCAGCAACAGGCCGCCAGCTTTGGAGAACTCGTATTCGAATTCCATTTCCTTCTTGAACGCTGCCGGCCATGGGGAAGCGTCGGCTTTGTACCGTCGCCGAATCGCCGCTTGGTCGCTGGATCGAACTTTGTTGTTCAGCACCGCGCTGCGCGCATCCGGCGACAGCGCATCCAGCACCCGTTGCTGCATCGCCGGCCGCCCTGGCACAAACATCTCAAATACCGGCAGCGTCGACGTCACCGAAACGTGCCGCTTCACAAGGTCGAGAATCATGTCGTGCACTGGCCCGGCCTTCACATCCACCTTCCCGTAGAAGTCCACGTCTTGCGGCGTGTTTGGGCACTCGCCCGGCTTCTTCCAGGGAAAGAATTCCGTATCGACCAGCAGCCCGTGTTCGAGATCATCAATCCCCAGCGCGGCCGCTTCGCGAAATCCGATTGAGCACAGATGCCCAGTGACTTTCGCGCCCCGCTTGTGCGCCGCAGTCACCGCCGCTCCAAGTTCGTCGGAGGTAATGAAGTTGTACGCCTTGAAACTGTCGACTCCCGCATCGAGCCAGAAATTAACGGTCTTCGTCGCATCCTCGGGCCCACTCAGTTGATGCATTTGCAGCGCCCACGAGCCTGCGCCCTCAAGATACGGTCCGGTGACGTGAATCTTCGGTCCCGGAGTTTGCCCGGAGTCGATTTCTTTTTTGAGTTCGAGGTCGGTATAAGGCTCGAGCGCCCCGGTCGTACGAATGGTGGTCACGCCGGCCGCCAAGTACAACCGCGGAAAGCTGAACGCCATCTCTCCGAAGATGCCGTTTCCCATGGGATAAAACAGGTGGTCGTGCATGCCCACGAGACCGGGAATCACGCTGTACCCATGCAGGTCGAGCACCTGCGCATCTTTGGGAACGTTTGCCGCCGATGCGTCGCCCACCGACTCAATCTTCCCTTTGCTGAGGATCACGGTCTGATCCTCGCGCGCCGGCGCCCCTGTCCCGTCAATGACGCGAATGTGAGTCAGCGCAACCACAGGGGCATTCACCTTGACGAAAGCCTGCACCGCGGAGGACAGAGTCTGCGCCGGCGCGAGGGCGCATCCGACGACGAACAGAACGATTGAGATCGCGATTCGCACGATTCCTCCAAAATTTCAGTTTGGCCCACGAGACTAGACAAGAGAGATTAGACAAGAGAGGTTAAACAAGAAAGGAATGAAGGGCAAGGACTCTGCCGAGAAGACGCTGACAATGCAAAAGGCCTCGATTTTCGAGGCCTTTAAGAACTGAGGTCAAGACGGCACCCCGCGACAACCTCAGTATCGTCTCGCCCACCAGAGGGAGTCAAGTTACTTTTGTTGGGAGCTATCCTCGCATTTCGCCCCCACAGAACTGCCGCTCCACAGAACCGAAGCGTGGGCCCGACGGGATTCGAACCCGCATCTGCCACCGTCGCGAGGTGCCGTGTTGCCGTTACACCACGGGCCCAATCGGACTGTAATACGATCGAGTTCCACCGTTTGTGTTCATCGTCACATTCAGCATCGCAGTGAGGAAAGCAAGTCCCGAATCGGGAAAGTTCACCTGCTAGAATCGTGTTTTACCGCTCTGATCATGGATTCCCAGCACATCCGTAATTTCGCGATCATCGCGCACATCGACCACGGCAAATCCACGCTGGCCGACCGCCTGCTGGAGCTGACCGGCTCGCTGTCCGCGCGCGAAATGCAGGCGCAGGTGCTCGATTCGATGGACCTGGAGCGCGAGCGCGGCATCACCATCAAGGCCCACGCCGTCCGTATGATGTACACCGCGCAGGACGGCCAGACCTACCAGCTCAATCTGATCGATACGCCCGGCCACGTCGATTTTTCGTACGAAGTCTCGCGGTCGCTAGCATCGTGCGAGGGAGCGTTGCTCGTCGTCGACGCGTCCCAGGGAGTCGAAGCCCAGACGCTCGCGAATTCCTATCTCGCCATCAATCACGGGCTCGAAATCATTCCCGTCATTAACAAGATCGATCTGCAAAGCGCCGACATCCCGCGCACCAAAGAAATGATCGAAGGCGCCGTCGGACTCGACGCGTCCGACGCGGTTCTGATCAGCGCGAAGACCGGACAGGGCGTGCCCGACGTGCTGGAAGCCATTGTGAAGCGCGTGCCCCCGCCCAAGGGATCGCCCGACAACCGGCTCCAGGCGCTCGTCTTCGACTCCTGGTTCGATCCCTACCGCGGCGTCATCGTCCTGACCCGCGTGTTTCAAGGCACGCTCAAAAAAGGCGATCGCATTCGCCTCTGGTGGAACGGCACCACCTTCGATGCGGAAACTCTCGGCGTCCTCACGCCCAAGCCGGTGGAGATCGATCAACTGGTCGCCGGCGAAGTCGGATTCATCGTCGCCAACATCAAGAATGTCGCCGACACCAAGATCGGCGACACCATCACCCACGACGCTAATCCCGCCCTCGAGGCTCTGCCCGGCTTCGAAGAAATCAAGCCCATGGTGTTTGCCGGGCTCTATACCATCGATGCCCACGCGCACACGCAACTCCGCGAAGCGCTCGAAAAACTTCGCCTCAACGATTCTTCCTTCTTCTTCGAGCCGGAGAGTTCAGTCGCCCTGGGTTTCGGATTCCGCTGCGGCTTCCTCGGCCTGCTCCACATGGAAATCATTCAGGAACGCCTGGAGCGCGAATTCGGCCTTGACCTGATCACGACCGCGCCGGGCGTCCGCTACAAGATCTACAAGACCGACGGCACGATGGTCGAAATCGATAATCCGTCGCGCTGGTTCGATCCCAGCGAAATCGAAAAGATCGAAGAGCCGGTCATTCTGGCAACGATTCTCACCAACGAAGAATACGTCGGGGGAATTTTGGCGCTCGTTGAAGAGAAACGCGGCAAGCAGAAGACGTTCGAGTACGTCAGCTCCTCTCGCGTCATGCTGCACTATGAACTTCCGCTGAACGAAATCGTGCTCGACTTTTACGACCGGCTGAAATCCGTTTCGCGCGGCTACGCTTCGCTCGACTACCATCTCGCCGATTATTGGGAATCGCCCATGGTGAAGCTCGATATCCTGGTCGCAGGCGAGTCCGTCGACGCGCTCTCGATTATCGTGCACCGCGATTTCGCCTATGAGCGTGGCAAGGCGCTCGTGTCAAAAATGAGAGAACTGATTCCCCGACAGATGTTCGAAGTCCCCATCCAGGCCTCGATCGGCGCAAAAATCATCGCGCGAGAGACGGTCCACGCCATGCGCAAAAACGTCATCGCGAAGTGCTACGGCGGCGACATTTCGCGCAAGCGCAAGTTGCTGGAAAAGCAGAAGGAAGGCAAGAAGCGCATGAAACGCATCGGCCGCGTCGATATCCCCCAGGAAGCGTTTCTAGCCGTCCTCAAGGTTGGCGAGAGTAGCAACTAGCCTGTTCGGCTTTCGTAGCGGTAGCCGCCCTGTCCCATCGCGGAAAATCGATCACTCGCATCAGCATTTCGCCAGGATTCACGGCGAGCCGGCGATGCGAAAAACCGCTGAAATCGCGCCGAAAACGAAAGTGCCATGACCCAAAAATGTGCAAATCTCAAAAAGGGAACCGGGTCCCTGGTTCTTTGCTTCTCATTATGTTAATGCCCAGTGAATTGCATAACTGGTTACTACTCATGCATTTAAAGGTGGCAAGCGGAGCGTTCAGAAACCGACTGATCGGTCTTTGCTGACAGCAATCTGGAAACTGGTTTTCAATTCCACAAGCTTTTCCACAGGTAAAGCCTCATTCGGATGCTCACGCGCAAACCGAACTTCCTAAGGGACTTACTAGGCATTCCTACGGTGATTCCTGTAGGGAAAGGCTATTCGTCAGAGGCCATTCCACCCTCGGCCAGTGACTCGAATCTAGTGCTATTTTTCAGGAACGCCATGCGCACTTTGCCGATGGGACCGTTGCGTTGTTTGGCAATAATGATCTCGGCCTTGCCCTGCAACTCCGGATCATCCTGCTTGTAAACTTCTTCGCGGAAGATAAACATAACCAGATCGGCATCCTGCTCGATCGAGCCGGATTCGCGCAGATCCGCAAGTTGTGGACGATGATCTCCGCCGCGGCTTTCTGGAGCGCGGCTCAACTGCGAGAGCGCAATCACCGGCACGCTCAATTCTTTGGCCAATGCTTTCAACCCGCGCGAAATCGCCGACACTTCCTGCGTTCGATTCTCGAAGCGTTTGCCGCCACCTGACATCAATTGCAAGTAATCGACGATGATCAGATCGAGCCGCCCTCCCTGCGCCTGCTTCAGGCGGCGCGCCTTGGCCCGCATCTCGCTCAAAGAAATGCCTGGGGTGTCGTCGATGAAAATCGGAGCGTGCGCGAGTTGCTCCATGGCGCGCACGACTTTTTTCGTGTCGTCCTGCCACAACGAACCGGTGCGCATCTTGTGGGCGTCGACGCGCGCCTGCGAACATAGAAGACGCATCAGCAATGCTTCCCGTGACATTTCCAGAGAGAAGACGCCGACCACCTGCTGATCTTCGATCGAGGCGTTCTCCGCAATATTCATCACGAACGCAGTCTTGCCCATCGAGGGCCGCGCGGCAATGATCACCAGATCCGAACGCTGCAGGCCAGAAGTCATTTCGTCCAAGTCGGTGTAGTGGGTGGCCAGACCCGTGATGCGCTGGCCGCGCTGCAGTAAAGCGTCGACCGAGCCAAACGATTCGCGAACGATTTCCTGGACGCCCATGAAGCCACGACCAATGCGTTTTTCCGAGAGCTGAAAGATCGCGGCTTCGGCGTCGCTGAGAACATCTTCGGCCGCATCGCCCTGATCCGACGCACGGGCAATCGCCGTGCTGGCCGCGGAAATCAGCCCGCGCAACAATGCCTTGTCGCGCACGATCTTGACATAGTGCTCAATGCTCGGCCGGTCGGGAACGCCATCGACCAGGCTCGACACGTACGCGACGTCACCAATGGGTTGCAGGTCTTTGTGCCGGTCGAGCTCCTCGATCAGCGTGATCATGTCTATGGGCCGAGACGATTCCGCCAGATCGACCATCCGCGTGTAAATGCGACGGTGCGAGTCGAGCGAGAAGTCTTCGATCCGCAGATGCTCGGCAGCCTGGTTATAAGCAAAGTTGTCGAGCAGAATCGCGCCCAGTATCGAGCGTTCGGCCTCTACGTTCGCGGGAAGGGTACTGATCGTGTAATCGGTGGTCGCCATGGTCTGTAGAACACTCTGTCGCATTCCAGTTCGCAGCATAAGCGAACATAAAGCGAAATACAAAAGGAATTGTGCAGAAGCTGTGAAGGTCAACCGATATGCTGTGGAAACCCCGCGAAAACCGGTCCGTTACTCCTTACGGATACGGCCGTCGATTCGATCGGCGGACGACTATCGTCATTTATAATGCCCACCAGTTTCGAGCGGCACGATAGAGCCCGTTCCTTGTGAGCATGCAACGAATACCATCGTTGGACGGCCTGCGCGCAATCTCGATTACGCTGGTCATCCTCAGTCATCTTGTGAAGTGGAAGCACGTTTCCCTGGATGTGCTTGGGAGCTACGGCGCGCTTGGCGTCCACGTGTTCTTCGTTCTTTCCGGCTACCTGATTACGAAACTTCTGCTGCGGGAATATGAGCGAAGTTCCACGATTAACCTGCGCGAGTTCTACATTCGACGGGCGTATCGAATCTTCCCGGCAGCATTAGTCTTTCTCGCGGTTGTCATGGTCCTCTACTGGCAGCAGATCCGCTGGTACCATGCCGCAGCCGCCGTTTTTTACGTCGCGAATATGGATCTGGCGCGGCCTTGGATCTTTGGACACCTCTGGTCGCTCAGCATTGAAGAACAGTTCTATCTCCTCTGGCCCTTTGCCTTGAAGAGGTGGGAGCGCGACAAGACGGCCATCCTCCTCTGCGTCCTGATCGCGACGCCACTATTCTGGACTTGTCTTTATGCATTCAAGGTACACAACGGACTGCTCGGCAGTCTGCCGGCATACGCTGACCAACTTGCCATAGGCTGCCTGCTGGTAATCTTTGCCTCCCGCCTCCCTAGAATCGGCGCTGGGCCGGCTGTCCTCATGCTTCTGGCGACGATCATTATCCCCTGGTTTCCCGCGACCAGCGCCTCGCGGTCCCTGTTAATGCTTTTCGTTCTTCGCCCTCTACTGAACATCTCCATCGCTGGACTTGTCTTGCACGTGATCCAGGTTCCCTATCGCGCGCTGAACTGGGGTCCGGTAGCATGGTTGGGGAGAATCAGCTACAGCCTCTACCTGTGGCAAGAATTGTTTTGCTCGAACGCCTCGCTGCACCTGGGGTACCTGCTCGTGCTGCCTGCGCTGGCTTGCGCCTGCCTGTCGTATTACTGCGTCGAGCGGCCCATGCTGCGTCTCCGAGACAAACGCGGGGAAAGATCCCAGCAACTGGAGCGGATGCCAATTCCCCCCGCCGTGCCGCGGTCTGCCTTGGATATTTCGCAAACCTAGGGCTCGCGAGATCTCTTATCTTTCGTTCCGCGCGTGGCCCCCTGGAGCCAGCGGTCTGATTGAGGGCACAAAGGTCGGGCTTCTTGTATTTGCAAACCCCACGACGGAGACACAAATGGCGAGCAACCAGGCTGGTATCAGGGAAAAACCTGGGGACGGCTAAGTTCAGCGTCGCTCCACGTTAGGCAGCCAGACGAAGTCCGAGTGACGATATTCCTCAAAGTCGTTTACATATTTGCGCGTGATCGCTGACTGAGAGACGATTCCGCCAGATCGACCATCCGCGTGTAAATGCGACGGTGCGAGTCGAGCGAGAAGTCTTCGATCCGCAGATGCTCGGCAGCCTGGTTATAAGCAAAGTTGTCGAGCAGGATCGCGCCCAGTATCGAGCGTTCGGCCTCTACGTTCGCGGGAAGGGTACTGATCGTGTAATCGGTGGTCGCCATCGTCTGTAGAACACTCTGTCGCATTCCAGCCCCGAGCATAAGCGAATACAAAGCGAAACTCAAAAGGAATTGTGCAGAAGCTGTGAAGGTCAACCGATATGCTGTGGAAACCCCGCGAAAACCGGTCCGTTACTCAACAATGCGTTGAACATTGTGCGGAACGACCCACGTGGGTTTGACGCGTCCTCGGGATTTGATATCCAATGAAGCACCATCGCAATGCCTTCGGTTCCCGCAAACAACGCTCCGCCCGCACCGCCGGGCGCCGAACTCCTTCGCCCCTTCATGCCGGAACTCGACACGCTTCGAGGAATTGCGGTGATGGCCGTGGTGTTTCTGCACGGTTTCTCCTGGCAGTACTCCGGTATGTCTTTCAGCCCCTGGGCTCGCAGATTCATCACACTGACTCAGCCGGGATGGATCGGCGTGAATTTGTTCTTCGTGCTCTCCGGCTTCCTGATCACGGGCATCCTGCTGGATTCGAAGTCGCGGCCAAATTACTACCGGCGCTTCTATACGCGGCGCGCTCTGCGCATCCTTCCCGCGTACTACGCGTTGCTGATTCTGCTGCTGATCTTGCGCAGTGCTTCCGCAGCTTTCGTGGGACTGAGTTTTGTCTACCTGGCGAACATGACCGACTTCTTCGGCGTCGCCGCCGACTACGGCCCACTGTGGTCTCTGGCGGTCGAGGAGCACTTCTACATCGCCTGGCCCACGGTCGTTCGCCGACTGACCATGCGGCGTCTGGCCTGGGTCTCAGCCGCGATCGTCGTGTTGGTCCCAGTTCTGCGGGCCATCTCCTTCTCCCTGGGCCGCAGAGCAGGACTCGATTGGTATACGTGGTTTGTAGCCGATGGATTGGCGGCGGGCTGCCTGTTGGCGATTGTTCTTCGCACTCCAGTTAGCCGACGTCAGGTCAAAGCTTTTTGCGGATTGCTTCTGGGCGCTTCGATCCTGGCGGCGCTTGCCGGCGCGCCTTTCGGAATTCTCACCAGGAATCGGCTGCTCGGCGCGGCTCTGCAACTCTCGATGATCAACGTCTTCTTCGCGGGCGTTTTATTGATGTTCCTCCTCGCAGGCAGCGGCGCAGGAAAACGCTTCGTGAACATCAGGGTTCTTCGCTTCCTCGGATTCATCAGCTACGGGCTCTACCTCGATCACCTACTCGCGTTTCGCATTTATGACCGGGTGTGCCGCTACTTCTGGCCGCAGTTGATTCCTACGAGTGACCACTTCGCCTTGGTCGTGCTGCGATTTGGGGTGGCCGCCGGCGGTGCGATCGCGGCCGCGTACCTGTCACGCAGATTCTTCGAGGAAAGATTCCTGCGTCTGAAGAATTCCCTAGTGCCGCAATCATCCAACGTGGATGTCGCGCCCGCGATAACGGGCAGCCCAGTCGCGGACACTCGAGTCGCCTAGAACCGCGAAAAATCAGCCCGCAAATAGCAAATGCGGTCCAGGCCAGCCACCCGGACCGCATTCGTACGTGGTTTCCTGCGCTGCTCGTCACCGCGTGGCGGCGGAATGACCGCTTCAGCCCGACAGCGCTCGCCGCTCTTTCAAGCAACGAGTGCCGCTTTTGCCAAAGCGCGTTGCCGGTTCGCAATCTTGCGATCACGAACTTGCGAACCCTGCGGTGGCCAGCGGCCCTGTCCCGCTCCACGCTCAAAAGAGCAAAGAGCAGGGTGGGGGAGGAGGCCGCAATGCCCGGGCAACCAGTCGCGCTTGCGCGCGTTTTCTGGAGGATCCCCCGGCAATTCACCCTCGAGAATCGCCGGCTGCCGCTGGCGCTGCCGCAATCATTCGGCACGCTCAGGAAACTTCACGTTTCGCTGGACACACTCTCATCCAGATCGTTGCGCGTCGCAACACAAAAAAGTTGTGTCGTTGTGCAGAAACTGTGGAGGATGAGACTTCCCTGTGGAAGACCGAGGAAAACTAAGAATTAAATGTTTTCACACCGTTCCATGCGCCAGCACTTTCAATAGCTTGCCCTGCCATTGTCATTCCGAGCGGAGTACGCCGGCGAGCGCAGCGACCCGGCGCACGCAGTCGAAGAATCCCTTGCAGCGAGCGAAAGGGCAGGCCTCGATGGGAATTCGCACTGCACTGTCGTGGCAGCCGCCCTCGTTACGCTAGCTGCTATCCGTTCAACCACAAATGTGCGCTTAGGGCCGCGACGAACGCCGCCATCGTCCAGAAATGCAACCGCCGCGTTGGCCGTCGTGCTGGCAGCCTTTCATCTTTCAAATTCAGCCCGAGGGCAATCTCGAAAAGAAGCAGAAAGAACGCGACAGTCGCCGCGAGAATCCCAACGCTGTTCGCTCGGGCCATGGCCCGCATTACGGTTCCGGCGTGCAACGTAGAAAGTGCGACGATCGCATATCCAATCCAAAAGTGCGGCCCCAGGCGGCGCAAGTAGGGCGCGGCGTGCTCCTGCGCCAGTCCCAACCCGCGCGATAGACGATTGCGCCGGAGCAAGTAAGGCAAAGCAACCACGAGGATGGAGAGGACCGTCGCGACTCGTCCCGCGAGCCCGCCGATGAGATAAACAATCATCTTGGTCAGCCGGACTTATTTCACCTGCACGTATCCGGTCAAAATCACGATCTGCTGCGCCTGTACGCTGTGGTCCGCCGCTACCTTGCCCGTAACGTGGAGAATCGCGTCCGGACGGATGTCCTCCGCCTTACCCATAACGATGGACGTGTTTTTACTCCAGCTCACGTCGGCTGGATTCGCGGTGCGCGCGTAATGAGTCTCGTCCTGCTTTTCCAGCAACCTCCCGCGAATCTGGCCCTCGGTTGCCTCCGTGACTTCGACAACGATCTTGGCGCTCTCTTGAGGTTTCAGTTGCGCGAATTCGGCGGGCTTCGACACCTGGGTCTGCATGTTCATCATCCTTCCCGCGCCCTTCCACATGAAAGCCAGGCTCAATGCGGCGAGAGCCGCGAGCGCAAACATCCACACCGGCCGGTTGCTCTTGAGCGAAATAGCGTTGGCGTTCACCGCGATTTCCTCCCTTCCGCCTCGAAACAATGTCAGCGGATGGGAAAGAGTTTGGGACCTGTACCAAGGTAGAGAGTCAAGAGGATTGTCATTCTGAGCGGAGTGAGCCGGAGAACGAAGCGACCCGGCGCACGCAGTCGAAGAATCCCTTGCATCGAGCGCATCGCTGAGGCCTGGCGGGGAATTCGTACGAGAGCTCTGGAAAGAACCGCCACAACAATCGGCTACCGCTTGCCTGCCCGCGGCGAAGCCACCGCACTCCCCGGACATCCCACCGATGTGACTGTCTCGATGCGGTCGATCATGGCAAGCAGCCGCAGCCGCATGGACTTCAACGCACGCATCTTCTCGTCGATCTGCTCCAGTTTGACGCGAGCGAGTTGCGCGATGTCGCGGAATTCCGCGGGCCGACGAACGCCGGACACGCTCAGCCGCGCCGCCGCCCGATGCAAATTCAACAGCGGCTGGATCTCTTTCAGCGTGAAGCCCAGCGCCTGGCATTGCTTGATGAAGCAGATGTCGTCCAGATCGCTTTTGCCGTATACGCGGTATCCCGACGCCGTCCGCCCCGGCTCGCGCAAAATGCGCCGGCGCTCGTAAAAGCGCACCGACTGTATGTTCACTCCGGCTTTGGTGGCGAGTTCTCCGATTCGCATGGTCCGATTGTGACTCTATACCTTGGTATAGAGTCAAGTCCGCCCGGCGGACGATGCACCACATTGGGCGATTTCGTTACACTCTTCTTTCGCTACACTCTTAGGTTGGTCTGAGGAGACCCTGTGAAGATCACAGCTGCCAAGGTGTTCGTCAGTTGCCCCGGACGAAACTTCGTCACGCTCAAGATTTCCACCGACGAAGGCGTCTACGGTTTGGGGGACGCCACTCTCAACGGCCGCGAGCTGGCCGTTGCGTCTTACCTGACCGATCACCTGATTCCCTGCCTCATTGGACGCGATCCGTTCCAGACCGAGGACGTCTGGCAATACCTGTACCGCGGCGCGTACTGGCGGCGCGGCCCCGTGACCATGACCGCGATTGCGGCCGTCGACATGGCGCTCTGGGACATCAAGGGCAAAGCGCTGAACACGCCCGTCTACAACCTGCTCGGAGGCCAAAGCCGGACGGGAGTGATGGTCTACGGCCACGCGAATGGCCGCGACCTTGAAGAGACCGCCGACGAAGTCGCAAAGTACAAAGAGCTGGGATATCTCGCAATCCGCGCCCAGAGCGGAATTCCGGGCCTGCCTTCCACCTACGGAGTTGCGAAGGACAAGCTCTATTACGAGCCCGCGGAAAAAGGTTTGCCGCCGGAAAATGAGTGGTCGACGGAAAAATATCTTTTGCATGTTCCCAAGCTCTTTGAAGCCCTGCGCCTGAAGTTTGGAGACGATCTTCACTTGCTGCATGACGTTCACCACCGGCTCACCCCGATCGAGGCTGCGCGGCTGGGGAAGAGTCTGGAGCCGTATCATCTCTTCTGGCTGGAAGACGCGGTGACGGCGGAGTTGCAGGAAGGCTTCCGCATCCTACGCCAGCACACGACTACGCCACTCGCGGTTGGCGAGGTTTTCAATTCCGTTTGGGATGCCAACATCCTGATTCAGGAGCAGCTGATCGATTATCTCCGCATGACCGTGGTGCACGGCGGCGGTTTGACGCACCTGAAGAAGATCGCGGCCCTGGCTGAGATTTATCATGTGCGGACCGGCTGCCATGGCGCGACCGACCTCTCTCCTGTCGCGATGGCGGCAGCGCTGCATTTCGATATCTCGATCAACAATTTCGGAATTCAGGAATACATGCGGCACACGAAGGAAACGGACGAGGTCTTTCCGCATTCGTATTGGTTCAAGGGCGGCTACCTGCATCCCGGAGACGCGCCGGGATTGGGCGTCGATTATGACGAAAAGCTGGGAGAGAAATTTCCCTACGAGCGCGCCTACTTGCCGGTGAACCGGAAGCTCGATGGAACCATGTTCAACTGGTAGCGCACGTTCCTATCTCATAGCGATTCGAGGTGATATGGGTTACAAGCCACTGGATCTTGCAGGCAAAACGGCAGTCGTGGTCGGAGGCAGTTCCGGGATCGGCAAAACGATTGCGCTCGGCTTGGCACAGGGTGGCGCCGATGTCGTCGCGAGTGCGCGGCGCATGGAACTCGTAAAAGAGCTGGCGGATGAGATTGAATCGCTGGGTCGGCGTTCTTTGAGCGTGACCTGCGATGTGGACGATCGCGAGTCCTTAGACAAACTGCTGCAAGCTAGTGTCGATGCATTCGGGAAAGTCGACATCCTGGTCAACGCGGCGGGCATCACCAAACGCGCTCCGACGCTGGATTTTTCTGAAGCCGATTGGAACCGGATCTCGACACCAATCTGACGGGCACGCTGCGGTCGTGCCAGGTCTTTGGACGCCACATGATCGAGCGCCGCTACGGGCGCATTATCAACATCGCATCGATGGGATCGTTCCTTGCGCTGTTTGAGGTGGCCGCCTACTCCGCCAGCAAGTCGGGCTTGGCATCGCTCACCAAATCGCTGGCGGTGGAGTGGGCTCGACACGGAATCTGCGTGAACGCGATTGCGCCGGGATATTTCCGCACGCCGCTCAGCGAAAAACTGTTAGTCGGAACAGGCCGTGGCGACGAAGTGCTGATGCGCACTCCCATGAAACGGTTTGGCGAACTCGAAGAACTGATCGGTGCGGCGGTTTTTCTTGCCTCTGATGCGGCCAGTTTCGTGACCGGCCACATTCTGCCGGTGGATGGCGGCGTGCTGGCCAGCGGCGTGAATCAGTAAGTGGATCAATCCGCTGCACTTACGCCGCTTTGTACATACAAACTCGTACAGCGCTTTCGCGCTCCGAAGCAAACGTAGCTATCCGATCCTTCAAATGGGCCATCACAACGGCACGACGAATGCCATTTCCTGAGCCGGAAATGGCCCTACAAGCGACGATCGTAGTGAGATGAAGAATGGATCGTCCGGGAAATAATTTCGCTTCCTGAAGGTTCGCAGCGCTCTCTACGAATTTTCAACGACTTCCACGGATCCTCAATCACTTGCACGAGGACTCAACGACTTACAGGTGTTCGGGTGTTGAATGCAAGGCGCAATGAGACTTAGCGTGCCTTCTTTTCTTTTTCGCGGAGCGTGGCGCGCGCAGCAATAACCGCCTGCACTAGTTCTTGCGCGGCGGAAGTGATCTTCTCCAGATTGCCCTCGCGCAAAGCCGTCGCATCGACCAGGTCCGCGCCAACTCCCAGCGCAAAAGCTCCAGCGGCGATGAAATCGGCTGCGTTGGCTGCATTCACGCCTCCGGTTGGAATCAATTCGGCCTTGGGGAATGGCGCTTTAAGCGATTTCAGATACTTCGGTCCGCCGACGTTGCCGCAAGGAAAGATCTTGACCAGGCGAGCGCCGTGGTCGTGAGCGTTCATCAGTTCGGTTGGAGTCAGCGCTCCGGGGATCGCCAATTTTTCGGCCGCCCGTGCGACTGAGAGTACCGGCGCCGACAAGCCCGGGCTGACCAGGAACTCGGCTCCGGCCCGAAGGCACGACTCCGCCTGCTCGGCGGTGACAACCGTGCCCGCGCCGATCAGAACTTTATTTCCGTACTGCTTCGCCACTTCGCGAATGACCGACACGGCGTTGGGAACGGTCATAGTGATTTCGACGACGGGAATGCCGCCCGCGCAGATAGCTTCGACCGCGCGGGTGGCTTCTTCGACCGTCGCCGCGCGAACGACCGGGACGATTCCAACTTCTTCGATTCTGCGAATTACTTCGTCAATCGTCATATTCTTGCTCACTTACCGCTCCGAGCTAGCGCTCGATCCGGCGGTTCGCGATTTCATGGCCTGCAGAACTTCCGCTAGCGTCGCCATCGTCGTGTCGCCGGGAGTAGTCATGGCCAGGGCCCCATGCGCCGCGCCACATTCCACCGACCACTGCGGATCTTTGCCCGCCAGAAATCCGTAAATCAATCCTGACGCGAAGGAATCGCCTCCGCCCACGCGGTCGTAGATTTCCAGATTCTCGCGCACCGGCGCTTCATGAAAGCCGCCATCGCAATAGCACAGCGCTCCCCAATCATTCCGAGTGGCCGTCTTCGCGTTGCGAAGTGTCGTCGCAATCACCGCCATCGTGGGATATTCCTTCACCACGGCCTCGATCATCTTCTTAAAGCCTGCAGATTCGAGCTTGGAATGGTGTTCATCCAAACCAGAGACCTCGAAGCCCAGCGCAGCGGTGAAATCCTCTTCATTGCCAAGCATTACGTCGACGAATGGGGCGAGGCGGCGGTTCACTTCTTGTGCTTTCGCTTTTCCGCCAATCGACTTCCAGAGCGAGGGACGATAATTCAGATCGTAAGACACGACGGCGCCCGCACGCTTGGCGGCTTCCATGGCTTCCTGCGCGACGAGCGGCGTGGTCTCCGACAGCGCGCAGAAAATTCCTCCGGTGTGAAACCAGCGCGCTCCATCTTTCGAAAAAATCTGCTCCCAATCGATCTCGCCTGGCTTCAGTTGCGAGATGGCGGTGTGTCCGCGGTCGGAACAGCCAAGCGCGGCGCGAATGCCGAAGCCGCGTTCGGTGAAATTCAAGCCGTTACGAACGGTACGGCCCACTCCGTCGTACGGGCATCCAGCGAACGTATTTCTGATAGACGCCGCCTTGCAGCATAAGGTCTTCGACCAGGCGGCCGATAGGATTGTCGGCGAGCGCGGTGACGATCAGCGGTATCGAGTCCAAAGCAACGCCTGAGTCCGCGAGCTACGTTGTACTCGCCGCCGCCTTCCCAGGCGCGAAAGTGGCGCGTGGTCGAAATGCGTTCGTCGCCCGGATCGAGGCGCAGCATGACCTCGCCCAGGCTCACCAGATCCCACATGCAGTCGCTTTTTGACTTAATGTTCAGTTTCGCCATGATCGTGCGGCTAACCCCTTAAACCCAAATATGATACAGGTTGGGTGCAGCGACGCAGGACGCATCGGGGTTTCGGACGAGGCGGCTTCTGGCCAAAGTCTGGGCCCGGCTGCGAAAGAGCAGACAAAGCCGGAGTGGAGACGCCCTTAGAAGCCGCTGGCAGTGCGGGCTTGCAAGGGGTTCTTCGCTTCGCTCAGAATGACAGATCTGAGAGACTTGCGGGGCTTCTCCCCCCTCAAGAAATAAAAATGAACAGGATTGTAATAACTCCTCCCCGTCCCCGTCTTTAGTGGTCGAAGAGAGCAATGGGAGGCGTACCCTGCGAAGCGCACTGGCAGAGGAACCGGCAATCGTAGTCCCGAGCGAATTCGAGCGAATGTTTCGGGCGTATCACGGCCTGGTGTTCCGCACGGCGTACCGGATCACGGGCAACGCCGCGGATGCCGAGGACGTGTCGCAGACCGTGTTTCTGCGCCTGTTTCGGCGGGGTACGAACGAAGCGGTGAACGAAGCCGTGCTGGAAAACGAGGAGAGTTACCTGCGCCGGGCGGCGATCAACGCCGCGCTGGACATGTGATTCGCGGTCGCGGCAGGCGGATCGCACCGTGGAACTTCCCGATCTTCCGGCCGAACCCGCGCATGAGGATCCTCGCGAATTGCGGCAGGCTTTGACGCGAGCCATGGCGCAATTGAAGCCGCGGCCCGCGGAAATTTTCGCATTGCGATTTCTTGAAGGCTTCAGCAATCCGCAGATTGCGCGGATGCTCGGTATTTCACAGGTGCTGGTGGCCGTTCATTGTCCACCGCACGCGGCAACAGCTCCGCAAGGAACTTGCCGCTTACGGATCGACGCGGGCCTCGTCAACGCCGCCTTATGCGCGAGAACCCAAGGGAGACAGACCATGAAGAACGAAGAGTTTGACCGTTTGCTGTCGGAAATTCGAAATGAACCAGTAGATGAACGGGTAGTCGCGCAGGCTGGCGAGCGCGTCTGGAAATCGATTGCCGGGCACCGCGTCGACCGCTAACGTCAATGCGCACACACTGCGAAGCTGTGACGATTTTCAGGCGCTGATTCCGGGATATCTGCAGCAAGCAGCTTGCGCCGGCGCGAGCGTTGCTGTTTGAAGATCATGTGCATGCGTGCGTCGCGTGCCGGCATGCACTCGACCGCGCCCGATCCGTGGAACCGCAGAGGGTTTTGCGACTCGAACCCAGGCGTCCGCGTTCGATGGCATGGGGCTGGGCGATGGGTGCTGCCGCCGTCTTTGCCGCGGCCATTGGCATGGTCGCGTTCAGCAATGGACTTCTTCCCGGACAGCACGTCGTTCGCGCATCCGTTCAGTCGGTGGATGGCGCGCTCTATACCGGCTCAGGCACGGAAGTGCGGCTGATTCCTGCGGGATATGAGATCGGAACGGAGACGAGATCCGCACCGCGAAAGGTTCCACGGCGGTAGTGCGGTTGCTCGACGGCTCCCTGGTCGAGATGGGCGAGCGTTCGGATGTTTCGGTCACTCGCGCCTGGAAGGGTACGACGATTCATCTGGATGGCGGGCAAGTGATCGTGCAGGCAGCCAAACAGCGCACGGGCCGTTTGTACGTTGCGACCGATGATGGCCTGGTCTCGGTGAAGGGCACGATTTTCTCCGTGAATCATGGGACTCAAGGGCTCCCGCGTAGCCGTGATTGAAGGCGTGGTGCGCGCGGACTTCGGCGGGAACACGACCGACCTGACCGCTGGAGACGAAGCGACTTCGAGCGGTAACGTCTCGAAGGTTCCCATCCAAAACGAAATCGCATGGAGCAAGAATTCCGCGAAGTATCTGGCGCTGTTGGGCGACTTCGCGATACTGCAGAAGCAGTTCGCCGCCATTCCGGGGCCGGGATTGCGTTACAACTCTGAGCTTCTTCCTTACGTTCCCGATAACACTGTGATTTATGCGGCGATTCCGAATCTCACGAACACTTTGGGTGAAGCCGACCGGCTGTTCCAGGATCGCCTGCAGCAGAGTCCCGCGCTGCGCGATTGGTGGAAGCAACAGCAAGAGGGAAAGGGGCCGAAGCTGGAAGACGTGCTGAACCAGGTGAAAACGTTCAGCAGCTATCTGGGAGATGAGGTCGTGTTTGCCGTGGGCAAGGACGGCGCAAACTATACGGCGCCGGTCATCCTGGCGAAAGTGAAGCAGGGCGGGCTGGATACTTTTCTGCAGACGCAAGCTGCTCTGCAGACGGTCCCGAACCCGTGGGGCGCGACAGTCTGCGCCCGGCCACCCGCTGCTGGTTCACGTCAGCAACGATCTGATGATCGCCAGTCCGGATCTGGCGGAACTGCAGCATGCGGTGATGCGCGCGCAGCAAGGGAACGCAGGTTCCTTTGCCCAAACGCCGTTCTACCAGCACATCGCGAGTTCCTACCAGCAGGGGGCGGAATGGCTTTTCTGCGCCGACATGGAACAAATTGTCGCGCAGCACGTACAAGCAGGAGTGGGCAGTCACGAACTGCCGCCGGGGATTGGCGACGTGCGCTATCTGACGATGGAACACCGGGAGGTTGGCGGCAAGAGCGAGAGCCATGCCGACCTGATGTTCGCGTCCGAGCGGCAAGGCGTAGCATCGTGGCTGGCAGCGCCGGCGTCGATGGGATCGCTGGACTTCGTTTCCCCTGACGCCAGCATGGTGACGTCGGCGGTCATCAAGAATCCAAGAAGCATCATGGAAGAAGTCTTCAAGATGATCGGGAGCGGCGACGCGGACTTCACGCAGCGTCTGGACGAGTTCGAGACCAAGACCGGCGTGAATGTGCTGAACGACCTGGCAGCGCCACTGGGCGGCGAGGTCACGCTGGCATTCGATGGTCCGATGGTCCCAACCCCGCGCTGGAAGCTGATCTTCGAGGTCTACGATCCTGCGACGCTGCAGTCGACGATCGCGAAACTGGTTGACAGCTTCAATCGCGAGGGCAATACGAAAGGACACTCGGTGCAATTGACGCAGCGGCAGGTCAATTCCCGGACTTACTTCGTGATCAGCAGTCCGAACCAGCCCAACTCCGAAGTTGATTACACTTTTGTCGACAGTTATCTGATTGCCGCTCCAGATGTGGCTACCATCTCGCGGGCGATTCAATCTCGCGAGGCGGGCTACACGCTGACGCACTCGACCGCTTTTCAGGCACTGTTGCCGACAGATGGATACACCAACTTTTCGGCGATCTTCTATCACAACATCGGACCGGTCGTGGGACCGCTCGCCGCACAAATGAAATCGAGTGGAGCTTTGACACCGCAGCAGCAGCAATCGATCGATGCGCTCACGGCAAATTCCGCGCCTGGACTGATCTATGCCTACGGCGAACCCAACCAGATCGTGGTCGCCAGTAACACCGGGTTCATGGGATTCGATCTGGGCACCCTGTTGACGATGGGCCATAATGGGCCGTTCCTGCCGCAGATGTTTCTCGGCGACACCATGAACCACACTCATTCGGCACCGCAAACTCAGTGAGCACGATGACACAACGCGGAGCGGCAGACGGCGTCAGCGAGTTGACGCCGCCAGCTGCTCCGCTTGTACCGTTGGTTGAAATGCAGGGGTTGTCGGTCCAGTTCGGCAACCGGGAAATTCTGCGCAGCCTCAGTGCCTCATTGCGCGGACGCTCCATCGGCCTGCTAGGTCCGAATGGCGCGGGAAAATCAACGCTGATCAATACCTTGCTGGGTTTCTATAAATCGTCTGCGGGGACGGCGCGGGTCTTTGGATACAACATCGCAACCGAAATCAAAAAGATTCGCGGCGTAGTCGGCTACATGCCGGAGAATGACGCGTTCATCTCAAAGATGAGTGCGGTGTCGTTTGTTCAGATGATGGGAGAGCTCTCGGGTTTGCCCGCCGACATGGCTCTCGAGCGCTCCCACGAGGCGCTGTTTTACGTTGGATTGGCGGAGGCTCGCTACCGTCCGCTGGGGACGTACTCGCTGGGCATGAAACAGCTGGCGAAACTGGCGCAGGCCATCGTTCACGGTCCAAAAGTGCTGATTCTCGACGAGCCGACCAACGGTCTGGATCCTTCGGCGCGGCAGCGCATGATCCGCATGATCAAAGACATTCGCGACGGCAAGGAAATGCGGATCGTGCTGTGCTCGCACCTGCTGCGCGACGTTGAGGACACATGCGACGAAGTGCTGATCCTGAAACAGGGACGGATCGCGCACTACTCGAATCTCGACGAGGAGCGGCGCGCGAACAAGCGCTTTCTGGAACTCGAAACCTATGGCGCGAATGGTGATTTCACAGCGGCGATCGAGAAGCTGGGCTGTGAATGCGCGGTGACCGCGAACCGCATGAAGATGATTCTGGCCGAGGGCGTGGAGACTCGCGACATCTTCCGCATCGCCGCCGAACAACAGGTGCGCATTCGGCGGATGAACTTCCGGCGCGACACATTAGAAGATATTTTCTTGAAGGCCATGGAGAGCTGAGGAGAACCGTCAGGCGAAAGTTGTTCCAGGCCGCGCGGAGCACAAATGGCAATTTACCGGCGTAATTACAAAGCGTATTCGGGAGCGCTGACTCCGGCGTGGTCGCGGTGCTTTGTCCTGTTTCGCTACTCCCGACGGAACCTTTTCCGCTCGAAGTTTCTGACTGCGTTGTTTGTGATTTGTTTCTTCTACCCGCTCTTGTGCTTGTTGCAGATTTACCTGGTTCACAACGTGAGCTTTCTTCAGCAACTTGGAGTGCCCAAAGAGGTGTTCTCCATTAACAACAAGTTCTTTTTCAATTTCATGAGCGTGCAGGGCGTGTTTGCGTTTCTTCTGACCGCGTTTGCCGGACCGGGCTTGATTTCTCCTGATCTCGCTAACGGCGCACTGCCGTTATATTTCTGCCGTCCGTTTTCGCGAGTCGAATACGTGCTGGGCAAATCGTCGGTGCTGGCGATTCTTCTTTCACAAATTACATGGGTGCCGGGATTGGTTCTCTTCCTCATGCAGGCGATTCTTGCCGGACCGGGCTGGGCTTGGAATAACCTTTGGATTGCGGGCAGCATCGTCCTTTCTTCGCTCCTCTGGATCACGATGCTGTCACTGCTGGCAATGGCGCTTTCCGCATGGGTCAAGTGGAGAATCGTTGCCGGCGCGTTGCTGCTGGCCGTCATGTTTTTCGGAGCCGGCTTCGCGCAGGCGATCAACGCGGTGATGCGCACCCAATCCGGCCACTTCTTCAATGTGGCGTATCTGATGGGAACGGTCTGGAACGCGCTGTTCCAGGTGGACACCGACCATGCCATTCCCGTGGCGCAGGCGTGGGGTGCGCTGCTCGTTTATTGCGGCATCTGCCTGACGCTGCTCATGCGCAAGGTGCGCGCCTACGAGGTGATCGGGTGAGCGCTCCGGTGAATGATCGCATCGTCTTCGAAGATGTGTCGAAGTTCTATGGCGAGATTCTGGGCGTGAACCGCGTCAATCTATCGATCCCGCCGGGGATCACCAGCCTGGTGGGCCCGAACGGTTCGGGTAAGACCACGCTGATGAACTTGATGACCGGCCTGGTCCGGCCCACGCGAGGACGAGTGGAGGTTCTTGGCTGCAAGACCAGCGATCCGGAACATCTGTTCAAGATTCTCGGTTATTCCACGCAGTTCGATGCGTTTCCGAAGGGGCTCACTGGATATCAGTTTCTGTATTCCTATCTGCTGCTGTCGGGCCGCGACTCTCAAAGCGCTCAGCAACTGGCGTGGCGCGCGATTGAACGCGTCAACCTCGTCGAGGCTGCTCACCGAAACGTTGCCGCTTATAGCAAGGGGATGCGCCAGAGGATCCGGCTGGCGCAGGCATTGGCGCACGACCCGAGAGTGTTGGTGCTCGATGAACCGCTCAACGGTCTGGATCCGCTCGCGCGCTCGGAGATGATCGCTCTGTTCCGCGCAACGGCGGAGCAAGGCTGTTACGTGATTATTTCCAGCCACATCCTGCATGAAGTCGACGTCATCTCCGACCAGGTCATCCTGCTGAGTAACGGGTACGTGGTAGCGGAGGGCCAGATCCAGAACGTTCGCAGGGAAATTCAAGAGCATCCCACGCAGATTCTGGTGCGCTGCAGCCGGCCCCGCGAGCTCGCATCGAAGATACTCGAGGACGAGCGCACGATCGAAGTATCGATCCACAAGGACGAGCGCGGACTGCTGCTGAAAACGCGCGATGCCGACCGCTTTTATCTTGCGCTGAACGACCTGGCATTGAATGGAATCGAGATCGAATCGATCGCTCCCGCGGATGATGACGTGCTTTCCGTGTACGAGTATCTGATCGGGAACGAAGAGGCCGTCCAATGACGACGATGCCGACGAGCACGACGACTGCGATGACAGCGAGAATCTGGTGGGCGCAGATCCGCGCCGTGATCCGGCTGGAAATGAAGAAAACCTTCTTCGCCAAGCGGGGCCTGTGGATCTACATTCTGGCCGCGCTTCCCGTCGTGCTGTTCATTGCGTATGCCGTGGCAACATCGCATCAGCAGAGCCATCGCATGAGCGTTGCCCGGCACGGCGACAGGGTGCTCACTTACCAGGATCTGTCGGCCATTCAGCCGGGCATGACGCGGGAGGAGGTGATTGCTACGTTGGGAAAACCTCCGCTCAACTTTCATTGGACGGAGCGCCGCCCCAAGGAGAACGACCCCGGCGCAACCGACGCGATCGCGCACGAGGACTATCACTACTCCGATGGACAGAACGATTTATTCGTGGGAATCGTCGACGGCAAAGTGGAGCGCATCAATATTCAGGAAGGCAACAATCTCGGCCAGGACTCGGTGATGTTCGCCGGAGTCTTCCAATTCTTCTTTCTTCGTCTCGCCATCTTCTTTGGATGCCTTGGGATTTTCATGAACCTTTTTCGCGGTGAAATCCTCGACCGCAGTCTTCACTTTTATTTTCTGGCGCCCATCCGGCGCGAAGTGCTGATGGCGGGAAAATTTCTTGCCGGCCTGCTCGCCACGTGCGTTATCTTCGTGACCAGCGAAATTCTGCAAACCGGTGCTTTCTTATGGCATTTCAGCCCGGCCGCGCAGGACCTTTACCTTTATCACAACCATGGACTCGAGCACGCCGCCGTCTACGTGGGCGTGACAATTCTCGCCTGCATTGGTTATGGAGCGTTCTTCCTGGTGGCGGGAATGCTGTTCAAGAATCCAATCCTTCCGGCGGCGGCAATCCTCATCTGGGAAGGGATCAATCCGTTTTTGCCGGCGCTGCTCAAACAATTCAGCGTGATCTATTACCTTAAATCTCTATGTCCAGTGGACATTCCGGTTCAGCCGGGCACTCCGCCCGTGCTCGCACTGCTGGTTTCCAATTCCGATCCTGTCGCAGCGCCGGTTGCGGTGCTGGGCATTCTGATCGTAGCGGCGATCGCGCTCTACGCGTCGAGCTTGCAAGTGCGGCGGATGGAGATCAACTACACCACCGAGTAGGGCCGATTGCTCTTTGCATGTGGGACCGAGTGTCGTCTCGCGCCAGGTTTGGAGAAGAAGTCGCGGTACGAACGAGTCCTACCGGACCAATGCCCCAGGCTAAAAGGTGTGGGGGAGAACCGGTGCCGTCCCTGCGGGACTCAGGTATATGTCCCACCTCACCCGGCACTGCCGTGCCGGGCTTTCATATTCCGCCGCGTTGCGGCTGGACTTTCGTTAGTTTTCGGTTCACCGTTTTCGTCGCAAACGGGTTCTCACGCACCCTCTTAAAGCCCCTTATCTTTTAGAGGGCGCTGCGGCGTGGCTGAAGCCGCGCCCTTTCAAAACTTATTCCGCGAACCGGTTGGCTGGCACACTAGGAACCGGTGTAGAGCTGAAACGGGGCCCAATAAAAGGGATCATGATATTTGTCGCCGTGGAGCAGCGAGAGCTTGGCGGCGCGCAGAGCCGCATCCGGCGTGGCTCCCTTGTCGAGTTCGTCATAGAAGCGATCCATCAGTTGCTCGGTAGATTGATCCGTCACTTCCCACAGACCGGCGATAACGTTGTGAGCGCCGGCGCGCAGGAATGCCCAGGCGAGTCCGACTAGACCTTCGCCGGAGTACGCACGTTCGCCGGCGCCATAGCACGCGGAGATCGTGACGAGATCGGCGTGCAGGGGATGCTGAACGATTTCGCGTGCGTACAGTTTGAACGAGTCGGTTTCGTTGGCGCCTTTGGAGAGCACGATCGCCGAGTCGAGCGGGCTGAGGCGGCTGGAAGTGCCGTGCGCGACGAAGTGGATGTAGGAAAAAGTTCCAGGATCGCTGGCGAGATAAGCTGCCGGCGTGGCCTGGGCACGCTGATAGATCTGCTCCTGGGCTGCAGGAAAATGTTTAGCGACGTTCCCCATTTGCTCCGAAGCTCTTGGAAGCTCGGGATATTCCTGGCTGGGGGCGACGCTGTTGCCAATCAGAAGCAGGCTGCGCTTGCTTTCGCGCGCGTGAGGGCGAGCCAACGATGCTGCGAGCACGCGCAGTGAACTGGCGTTGGCAATGTCGGCGTCTTCGATCCAGAAATGGGGCTTGGGATCGGCAACGATCAGGGTCTCGAAATTCAAATTGTTCAGGCTGCCGTCAGGGATGATCAACACCTTCGCGCCGTTGGGCAGCAGTGCCTTGGCCGGCGCGATGAGGGTGCGATAGAGAGTCTGCCCCTCCTCGCCGGATTCCAAGACGTCCTGCGGACCATTGAGCGCCGTACGATAGCGCTGCACCATGGCTTCAATGTCAGCGCCCGGTCGCAACTGGAACAAAGTTGTCTTTTGCGGAGTGATCGCCCATAGGTAGGACTGCTTCTCCCCGAGCCAATAGAAGAGCAGCACACTCTTGGCCTGACGGGAAATATCGCGTGCATTCAGGGCGGGAGGCTGAGTGGCGCGAGGATTCGAGGACGCCTTCGAGAGCAGGCCGAGTCCCTCGGAAAGAGTGCGAGCCCGGCTGTAGTCGGCCCAGCGGAGGGCTTCGTCCGTTTTTCCCTGCATCACGAGAAAGTGGACGTAGTCGTTGTAGATGTGGGAAGCATTCGTTAGGAATGAAAGCTGAAAATCCTCGTGGTGCACGGCAGCCCGCGCCGCTTCGAATGTCGCGAGAGCGGCGCGGTATTCACGGTCTGCTGGGTTGAGCTGCTTTTCGTCTTCATAGAGTTGCGCCAGCGAGTGCTCGGCTTCCCACTTCAGAAAGACGGGGCAAGCTGGATCATTCTCGACTGCCTGGAAAACTTGCTGGGCCTTGGCCGCGTCACCGCGCTCTGCGGCGACTTGTCCCTGCACAAGCATGGGATAGAGTTCATCTACGTGGTTGCCGCTCTCCCGGGCAATGCTGAGAGCCCGCTCCGCGTATTGGGCCGCTTTCGTCGGATCATTGGTCTGTAAAGCAAGACGGGCGAGAACACGGAGCGCGTTGTAAACGTCTTCTTTGTTGTCGTTCGCGCTGGCGAGATCGAGCGCCTGCTGAAAGAACCTTCCGGCCGCATCAAACTTTCGCTGGTCCAGGTAGATGTAACCGAGGTTGATGAGTTCATTTTCGTGATCGAAAATATCCCCCAGTTGGGCAGCGCGTTGTTCCGCGCGCTGAAATGCCTCCAGCGCTCTTTCGGAATCTCCCAGCCGGTAAGAAGCCCAGCCCGAATTGCCTTCCGCGACCAGGGCAACTCGATCCGCGTCCAGAGCGGCAGCAGCCTGGTATGCGGCGTCGGACTGGTCCTTCGCTTCGTCGAAGTGTTCTTCAGACACGGCAACGAGCCCGAGATTGCTCAGTGCGGTTGCTTCCAGGAACCGATCCGAATGTAGACGGGCGAAGGATAGGCTTTGTTGAAAATACCCTAAGGCCGACGCCACTTGCCCGCGCTCGACCGCCAGGATGCCCTGCGCGCGGGAAACGGCGCCGCAAATCGACTCCACCTGCGACAGGCACATCTGCTCAGCGCGATTGAGGTCATGATCCGCTTCGGCAAAGGAATGTAAGCGGGCCCGCGCTGCGCCCTTGATGGCGAGAGCATGAATGATCGATTCCCGATCGGACGGAGAGGCGGGAAGGGCGTCCAGGAGCTTTAAGGCCTCCTGGCCCATTCCGCGCCAGAGCAAGCATTCCGCTTCCAGAATTCTGAATCTCAATGCCCACGAAGGATCCGAACCTTGGAATTTGATGTAAAGTCGATGGGCCTGGTCCTGGCTTCCTTTGAGGTCGCCGCGCTGAAATGCTCTCTGCGTCCTGTCGAAGGCGACCTGCGGATTTTCACGAACGCAGCTGATCCCGCAGGCCAGCAGACAACATAGAGCCCAGACTACGGAACGGTATGTCCGTTGGCGACGACGGTGCCCGCTTGCGCGGTGCCGTGTCCCACACAGCCCAGGTTCATCTTGATGGCCGCCAGTTCGAAGTAAACACTGGGGCGCTCCGAGGGCTCGTACATCCGCTCGCCGACTTCGATTTCGCCCAGTGCCACCGTGCCGAACTCCGGAATCACCAGAACGTGGCCGAAGATCTGCACGCCGGGAATCGGAATGTCGGCGATGCTCTGGACCAGGGAACATGTGATGGGCTCGTGGCCGCCTCGATACTCTGCGTCGGCGGTACTGATGAGCGTGTTGATGTGGGCAAGCTTCTTATCGTACTGAGCTTTCAAGTCCGTGGGAAGGCCGGGCGTGTTGGCGATGATTTCGGTCTGCTCTTTCACTTTGCCGAGGAAGGTGGTGTCCTGCAGGTAAGAGCGGTCGCCCGCCGGCTTGTCTCCGCAGATTCCGAGGTTGAGGGTCAGCGTGGCCGGGAACCCGCTGACCTGGAAGTTCTTGAACTGCGTGCCCAGGAAGGTCACACGGGGAACGTGACCAGCCGTATAAGGATGATCGGTCGAAACCTGCGAGACGACGCGGTCGGCGGTGATGATTTCAAAAACGTTCAAGCCTTCCATCACCGAGGTGGAGAGCGTCACCCATCCATTGTGCTTGGGGCTGCGCGCTCCCGACACACGGGTTTCGCCCTTGGCAAAGGAGATCAATCCCTCGATGCTGACATCTTGCGTATAGCGGGTCAGATGACCGCCTCGGCGATCCTTCAGTGTGACCGGGGCTTGCCGCTCGATTTTCTGATCGATCGGACGCTGCAAGTGCCCGCTCAGAACATGGGCTTCCGCGTGGTAGTCATGCGAGGGGATGACCGTGCTGCCTGCTGTTGGAGTTTCCGTCATAGTGGCCATAGTGTACCTCCGCTCCTTTACAACTCATCACTGAATTTGTAATTGAAAGGACGTGCTACCGAGGTCTTTGGTTTCCCCACTGCTGGTCGTGCCGTGTAGTTCCAACCGGTAGGTCCCTGCCTGCCGCTCGATACGCGGAATCGACACCGGCCAGCGATCTTGACCGGCCGCAGGCGTGAGCGTGAAGGAACCTTCCGCCTGGCCACCGGGATTATACAACTCGGCCAAATACCGCGTATAAGTGCCGTCGGGCGGGATGCGCACGAGCAGAAGAAGGCCCTTCCCCTCAGGAATGGAAATCGGACTACCGCCGACACCCCATGTTCCCAGGTTCACCGAAACTGCCGGCAAGACCTGAGGTTGGTAGAGTTCTGACCGCAGGGCGGGAACCGTAACCAGATTCTGGTACCCAACCACCACCAGCAGTAGCGCTAGCGCAGGCGCGGCAAATGCCGGACGCAGCCAGGCATACCACCCACCTCGGGCACGATCAGGGCGGGTCGCACGGACGGGAACCGGTTCGAGCCTTTCGGCTAGAGCAACTTTGGTCTCCTCCACAAACTGGTAGCCCGCGCTCACATCCTGGGCGCATTCCGGACAATCGAAATAGTGCTCTTCGAACTCGTCCCGAATATCGGACTCGAGTTCGTTCAGTAGATATCTTTCCGTCATTTTGTCTCGAACCACCGCTGTGTGGTCCATGGCTATTTCCCCCTCATACGGGATGCGCGCCTTGGCATTGCCTCGTCCTTAAGCGGGAGCAAAATCTGGGGGTTTCTCTCCCGAATGCTTTAAGTACGATGACTTGAATGCCTGTTTGGCGCGGTGTAACAGTACGCGCAGATACTCTCGATCGACGCCGAAATCCCTGCAAACCTGATCTTTGTCGCGCTCTTCCAGGAACACTTCGCGCAACAGCCGCCGGTCCCGTTCGGAAAGCTTTTCCAGGATCTGGCGGACTTTGTTTTCTCTTTCTTTGGCGCTCATCGCGCCGAGCAGATCGATGTTTACAGCTGGAAAATTGTTCTCTTCTTCCTCATCCAGCGAAGTGCTGCGCGAGGAGGACCGGTAATGCTCGAGTAAGACGTTGTTGCAAATCGAATTGACGAACGATCCCAGGCGGTCCGGTTGCAGAATCTTGCCATCCCGCAGGGCGACGAAAAAACGGGCAAAAGTCTCTTGCCGCACGTCCTCAATCGCCTCCGGCGATTTCAGGCGAGAGCCTAGTTTGATCTTAATCAGCGCGCTGAAATAGGCGGAGAAATGGTCTTGCGTGCGGAAATCTCCCGAGCGTAGGCGACTAAGATAGCCCTCGTCAAAGGATTGGAACTGCAAGTACTTGCCCCGAACATTCTGAAGTGTCAGAAAGTGTAGCACCGGGGATGGACGGTCGCTGTTATTTTCCGGTGCAGGCGGGGCGGGGCGTTTGACCAGGGTGAGAGTGGTGCGGCGGCAGGCTGTCGGGTTGGAGCGGGCTTTTTGCACTGGGAGGAACAAACTCCTGAAGCTTGGATCGAACGCTTTATCGAACGATGTATCTGTCGGGGAAGTCTTGAAAACGTAGAAAGTGCCGAAGCCGCTTCCCCCCGGATCGACTCCGGCACTTACCAGAACTCCAGCCCGTGGTTGCAAGCCTGGGTTCCTGAACTGTGGCCCATCGTCCTCTCGGCCGATGTCCTCCACGCAGGGATAGTGCTGGGGGGTAGCCAACCGTTTCACCCGGGCAGAAGATTTTTTCGGCCCCTGGGACTGGCGCGCGACCGGGAGCCCCGGGGATGCATGAATTGGCCGAACCGGTGTAGGATGACGGCTGTTTCCGGCTGAGCTTCCTCGTGCCGAATCATGGAGATTCTTGCCCACATGGCGCCGAACCCTCGAATTAACTCGCCCCTGACGCGAATCGCTCTTGGACTCTTGCTGTCCCTGGCCGCAATTTCTGTTGCCCTGGGCCAGGAGGCAAAAACCTCCATCAAGAATTTCCGCGACGTGACCATCTCTCCCGATGGAACTCGCGTCGCGTGGGTCGAACCCGTGACAGGCGGAAGCGGCTCGGCAATCGGCGGGTCGGCGATCTATGTGCAGGATCTGAACTCGTCTGCATCTACAGCGCGGCCCATGCGCCTTTCGGCAGCGGGTGAAGGCGGCACTGCTCATGAGGGATCCGTCTGCTGGTCGCCAAGCAGCAAGCAATTGGCTTTCCTCTCCGACGCAGGGGGCGATGGTCAGTCTCAGCTTTATGTCGCCGACCTCGATGGTGGTGCGGCGCGCAAACTCACTAACCTCAAAGGCTTTCTGGACTCTCCGGCATGGTCCCCGGACGGAAAGATGGTGGCCATCCTGTTCACGGAGAACGCGCCTCGGGCGGCCGGACCACTGATGCCAATGACGCCCGAAACCGGAGTGATCGACAGCAAAGTCTACGAGCAGCGTCTCACGACCGTTGATGCCGCGTCGGGCAGCGTGCGGCAGATCTCGCCCGCTGACATGTATGTTTATGAATACGACTGGTCGCCGGACAGCAGGGATTTCGCTCTGATCGCCGCCCGTGGCGCAGGAGATGCAAACTGGTACTTCGCGCGAATTTATACCCTGCCCGCATCAGGCGGGCCGGTGAGACCCGTCTACAAGCCTCGTCTGCAGATCGCGGAGCCGCGCTGGTCGCCCGACGGCAAGAGCATCGCGTTTATCGAAGGGCTGATGAGCGATGAGGGTTCGACGGGCGGCGACATCTTCGTCGTCCCGGCATCGGGCGGCGATGCGCGCAACGTCACACCCGGACTCGCGGCTTCCCCCAATCGAATTTTCTGGGCCGCTCCGGGCAAGATGCTATTCGCTGAAACCGTCGACGGCCAGTCGGGGATCTCGGCTCTCGACATCGATGGTCGGAAAGCGGCGGAGGTTTATTCCGCGCCGGAATCCCTCACAATTTCTTTCTCGGCCGACCGTCGGAAGTCCGCCGTGCTCCGGAGTTCTCCCGAGCATCCCCCGGCGATCTGGGTCGGATCGATTGGCAACTGGAAGCAGCTGACGCACGACAACGATGCATTCCATCCCGACTGGGGCGAGATGAAGAGCCTGCATTGGTCAAGCGACGGAATGCGCATCCAGGGTTGGCTTATGTATCCCAAGGATTATGACTCTAGCCGCCGTTATCCGATGGTTGTGGTAGTGCACGGCGGGCCTGCGTCGGCGGTCCGCCCGGGCTGGCCCGGCCGTGGATTCAATTTGGATAGTCTCTCGGCCAAGGGATACTTCCTGCTCTTTCCCAACCCGCGCGGCAGCTTCGGGCAAGGTGAAAAGTTTACCGAAGGAAACGTCAAGGATTTCGGTTACGGCGACTTCCGCGACATCCTCGCGGGCGTCGACGAAGTGGTGAAGACGCTCCCCGTCGATGACCAGCGCATCGGAATGTTTGGCTGGAGCTACGGCGGATACATGACCATGTGGGCCGTAACCCAGACTCACCGTTTTCGTGCCGCCGTGGCCGGCGCCGGGCTATCGAACTGGCAGAGTTATTACGGCGAAAATGACATTGACGAATGGATGATCCCGTATTTCGGAGCCTCGGTCTACGACGATCCCGCCGTCTATGCGAAGAGTTCGCCCATGACGTTCATCAAGAATGTCAAAACGCCAACGCTCATTCTCGTCGGGGAACGGGATGGCGAAGTTCCGGAACCGCAGTCGCGCGAGTTCTGGCACGCGCTGAAGAGCATGGGCGTGGAAACCGAGTTTGTGGTCTATGCGGGCGAAGGCCACGCGATACGCCAGCCCGCTCATCAGCGGGACATTATGGAACGCCTTACCGGGTGGTTCGACCGTTATCTGAAAGGCGAACTCGGTCAACGATAAACACTGGTTCCGTGTTTCTGCGGTCAGTTCTGAGGATGCTCCTTTTTTCGCGGCGCAACAGGCCGCGAAAAAACGGAGCTCTGCAAAGATCGACCACAAGGGCTTAAGCCCAAACTGATTAGGCACGCTTTTACGCGGTCCTTGAAGGGCCGCTCTTTCAGGGTGGTGCATCGATTTGTTGTTTTTCTGCAAAGTTGTAGGTCGTGACGACGGCCATGCTCCCCGTGTACAGTGTTCTGCTGAACAATCGGCCCTGATCTGCATTGCCTGGAGGCAATTTTGAGAGACAAGCTCACTTCGTTCGTCATAGCTCTGGTCGCAGTGATCGTCCCGTTCCTCTGCAGGCCAATCTTAGCCGCGGCGCAGGCGCAAACTGCTCCGGTTCATAAAGCAACTGCAGCCGTCCCTAGCGTTGATATTCCGATTCCAGACATTCCGTACACCAAGTTTGTATTGCCAAACGGGCTCACTGTTCTGGTGCACGAAGATCACAAGGCTCCCATCGTCGCAGTGAACACCTGGTACCACGTGGGCTCGAAGAACGAGCAGCCCGGTAAGACTGGCTTCGCCCACCTGTTCGAGCACCTGATGTTCAGCGGCAGCGACGACTTCAACCACACCTACATCAACGCCATGGAAAAAGTTGGGGCCACGAACCTGAACGGCACCACCAACAACGATCGCACGAATTATTTCGAGAACGTGCCCACGTCGATGCTCGATTACGTCCTGTTCGCCGAGAGCGACCGCATGGGTCACCTGCTCGGTGTACTCGATCAGAAGAAGCTCGACCTGCAGCGCGGCGTCGTGCAGAACGAAAAGCGCCAGGGCGAAAATCAGCCCTACGGCGTCACAGAACAGATCATCACCGAAAACACATATCCGGTCGGCCATCCCTATTCATGGACGGTCATCGGCTCGATGAAAGACCTTGACGCCGCTTCGCTAAGCGACGTACAGGAGTGGTTCAAAACGTATTACGGACCCAATAACGTCACAGTCGTGATTGCCGGCGACATTACGCCGGAAGTGGCGCGCGAAAAAGTCGAGAAGTACTACGGAGACATTCCCGCCGGGCCGCCAACCGCCAAACAGGAAGTATGGATTGCCAAACGTACTGGCACGCACCGCGGCTGGGTGCAGGATCGCGTGCCCCAGGCACGCCTGTATCGCATCTGGAACGTCCCGGAATTTGGCTCGCCGGAAGAAGCGCAATTGGACTTGGCAGCCGAAATTCTTGGCCAAGGTAAGACGTCGCGCCTCTACAAACGCTTGGTCTACAAAGATCAGACCGCGACCAGCGCCACTTCGTCGAATGACACCAGTGAGATTGGCGGGCAATTCGACTTCACGCTCACAGCGGTTCCCGGCGGAGATCTCAGCAAAGTAGAAAAAGCCGCCGACGAGGAATTGCAGAACTTCCTGAAGAACGGCCCCACTCCGGCTGAACTGCAACTGGCCAAGACTCAAATTCTCGGCCGCTACGCGCGCATCGTCGAACGCATCGGCGGCTTCGGCGGCAAGAGCGACCTGCTCGCCCGCTGCCAGACGTTCCGGGGCAATCCCGATTGCTATAAGGACTATCTGAAGTGGGTGAAGGCCGCGACACCAGCCACAGTCAAGAAGGCCGCCATCGACTGGCTCAGCGATGGTGATTATGTGCTCGAAGTACAACCGTATCCCACGACGTATAAGACCGAGGGCAAGCTCGATCGCTCGAAAGAGCCTGCTCCCGGTGCACCGGTATCGCTCAAGCTGCCTACGCTGGAAAAATCCAAGCTCAGCAACGGGCTGAAAATCGTGCTGGCGGAACGTCACTCTGCGCCCGTGGTGAACTTCACCTTAATGGTCGACAGCGGATACTCCGCTGATCCCGCGGATGCGACCGGGACTGACAGCTTCGAGCAACGCATGCTCGAAGAAGGCACGCCCACGCGCGACTCGCTCAAAATTGGGGAGGAACTGGAATCCCTTAGCGCCAATTTCAATGCCAGCGCCAGTCTCGACTATTCGCTGGTCAGCCTCAACACGCTGAAGAGCACACTGGACCCGTCGCTCGACATTTACGCCGACCTCATACTACATCCGGCGTTTTCGCAGAAGGAATTTCTACGCTTGCAGAAAGAACGCATCGCGATGATCCAACGCGAGAAGGTCACGCCTCTGCCGATGGCGTTGCGCGTGGTACCGGCGCTGATTTACGGCAAAGGACATCCTTATGCGGTGCCTTTCACCGGTAGCGGCACCGAAGCCGCTGTGAAAGCCATGACCCGCGAGGATCTCGCCAAATTCCACGCTACATGGTTCAAGCCCAACAACGCCACGCTGCTGGTGGTGGGCGACACGACCATGGCTGAAATCAAGCCGAAGCTGGAAAAGCTTCTGGCATCGTGGAAGGCGGGCGATGTTCCGCAAAGAACCGTACCTCATGTTGCCGATCCGGCGAAGGATGTGGTCTATCTGATCGACCGGCCCGGCTCGGGCCAGAGCGTAATTTTTGGCGCGCAACTCGCGCCTCCACAAAACGATCCGGATGCTCTCGCTCTGCAACTGGTGAACGGGATCTTCGGCGGCAAATTCAGCTCGCGCATCAACATGAATCTGCGCGAGGATAAGCACTGGTCCTATGGCGTGCGCGCCGTGTTGCCGCCCGCCCGCGGCCAGCGTCCGTACATCAGCATCTCCGCGGTGCAGACCGACAAGACCAAGGAATCGATGGTCGAGTTGGTCAAGGAGTACAACAACATTGCGGGCGCGAAACCGATCACTGCGGAAGAACTCAAGGACGAGCAGGAGAACGTCACGCTCGCTCTGCCCGGAACGTTTGAAACGGTGCAGCAACTGAGCGGCGCCTACGGCAACATTCTGCAATACGATTTGCCGGAGGATTACTACAACACCTTCACTCAGAAAGCACTGGCCCTGACGCCGGGAACCGCCAACGAAATCGCCAAGAAATACATTCAGCCGGAACATCTGGTATGGGTGGTGGTTGGCGATATGGGCAAGGTCGAGTCGGGCATTCGCGAATTGAATCTCGGCGAAGTGCACAAGATCGACGCCGACGGCAATCCGGTGAAGTAGGAGTCGGAGCGATTCCGGATCGGCGGGGAATGAAGAAAGAGCCCTTCACCACGGAGGACACGGAGGACACAGAGGTTTCTGGACCGGAGCGCCATGCAAGTGGCGCTCCTTTTCGTCTGTCTCCACCTTCTTGATCCTGTGGCATGCGAAACACTGGTAACACAACTCCTCTGTGCCAGCGTCACAATCCCCAATGATTCAAATCACAGCCCTCCACTCGGCCGGTTGGCAGAATTAATAGCTTCACTCAAAACCGAGAACATCATGAGCTGAGTGCGGACGGCCTTGAAATTTGCTGACATAAGGGAGTAACTGTGAAGACGAAAAAAGGTGTGATTGGAATCCTTACCGGCGGGGGCGATGTCCCCGGCCTGAATCCTGCGATCCGGGCTGTGACGATCCGTGCGTTGCGCGAAGGCTGCCAGGTGATTGGGATCCGGCGTGGCTGGGCAGGCTTGGTCGACATCATCCGCGAGAAGGACTACGACAACAGCGAAAACTTTCAGACGCTGACCGAGGATCTGGTGAATCGCACAGGCCGAACCGGCGGAACATTCCTGCACACTTCGCGCACGAACCCCAGCAGGGTGAAAAAGTCGAGCGTTCCGGCTCATCTTCAGTCGGCCTATAACGCCGAAACGAACGATCTCACGGCGGAGGTCCTCAAGAACCTGGATTGGCTCGGCATCGACCACCTGATTCCGATCGGCGGCGACGACACGTTGAGCTATGGCGTACGCCTCTATCAGGAAGGCGTGAAGGTTGTGGCCATTCCGAAGACCATGGACAACGACGTCCCGGGCACCGATTACTGCATCGGCTTCAGCACCTGCGTGACTCGAACGATTGCCATGACGAACAGCCTGCGTACCAGCGCCGGCTCGCACGAACGGTTCATGGTGCTCGAAGTCTTTGGCCGGTATGCCGGATTTACTGCCATGCTTCCCACCATGGCCGGAGCGGCCCATCGTTGCGTGATTCCCGAACACAAGTTCGACATCGAGCGGCTGACCGAGCTTTTAGTCGCGGATCGGGCGAAGAATCCGAGCCATTACTCCGTCGTCCTGGTTTCCGAGGGGGCGATGTTCCAAGGCGGAGAAATGATTTTCGAAGCCGAGACCACCGACGCGTTCGGCCACAAGAAACTTGGCGGCATCGGAGACCTGGTGTCAGAAAAGTTGAAAGAACTTTCCCCCAAGTACAACAAGGGGAAAACGATCGACATCATCAATCAGAAACTCGGCTACCTGGTGCGCTGCGGCGATCCCGACGCCATCGATTCCATCGTCCCTATGGCTTACGGAAATCTGGCGCTCGACCTGCTCCTCGGCAAGATTCACGGCCGGCTGGTCGTGCTGCGCAATGGACGTTACGATAACCTGCCCATCGACACGGTCACTGCTTCGAAAAAAGTTGTGAACGTGAAAGAGCAGTACAACATCGACCGGCTGCGTCCGCATTACAAGAGCTTCGAGATGAAACCGCTGTTCATCATGACGAGCGAGGCGGGATAGCCGCGTGTGAGATCCGGCGACGGCAACATCAAAAACCGTTACGACGAAGGGCACGAAGTTTCACGACGGAAGCCCTTAGATGCCAGTGGTAATCTGAAATCCTTCCCGGCGCAGCTGTTGGCGCCTGGAAACTTCCTTTGGCGTTTCGACAGGTGAGCATGCAGCGACGAAGATTCTTGAAGACCGCAGCCATGTGCAGCGGCGCGGCCGCGCTTCCCACAGCCTGGCTGCTCGGTCCGACGTGGGCCAATGCAGCAGCCGCGACCGATACCAGTCCGGTATTCAACCAGCTGGGATATCTTCCCAGCGCAAGCAAGCTGATCACATTGCGCTCCCCTTCCACGCACTTCACAGTGCGAGCGGTGACGAGCGGCGCTGTCGTGCTGCAAGGAAAGCCCGGGCCAAAGCTGGACGATGCTGCTTCGGGCGATCGCGTACAGATTGCCGATGTTTCCTCGCTGCGCCAGCCCGGCATGTACGTTCTCGAGACCGACAGCAGCAAGAGCGCGCCGATCCAGATTGGAGACGAGGTTTACCGTCACGCTCTCTGGCTTACGATGCGTAGCTATTACGGCCAGCGTTGCGGATGTAATGTCGATCTCGGAGATGGCTATTCGCATCCCGCGTGCCACCTGACGGCAGAGTTTCACAAATCGTCCGGAAAGAGCGGTTCCTACAAGAACCATGGCGGATGGCATGACGCCGGCGACTACGGCCGGTACATCGTGAATTCCGGAATCTCGACTGGCACTCTCCTTTGGACCTGGGAGCTGCTGAATGGCGCGGTGCGCAATCTCGATCTGAAGATTCCGGAATCCGGTGGGAAAATTCCCGACTTCCTCGTGGAGATCCGCTGGAATCTCGACTGGATGCTCAGTTTGCAGGACGACGACGGCGGCGTCTGGGACAAGCAGACCAGCGAAAATTTCTGTGCCTTCATAATGCCACAAGAGGATCATTGGACCAGCTACGTCATCGGCACCGGAACTGCTCCCTACAAGAGTACTTGTGCGACTGCAGACCTGGCTGCCGTGGCCGCGATCGCCGCTCGGTGCTATGGACCCTACGACGACGCCTACGCCAAAAATTGCCTGGAAGCTGCGAAGCGCGCCTACACATGGGCAAGCAAGCATCCGGATGTGACTTTCCGGAATCCTCAAGGCGTTCACACGGGCGAGTATGGCGACAACGATTGTCGTGACGAAATGCTATGGGCCGCCGCCGAGCTGTGGCGCACTACGGGCGAAGAACAATATCGCCTGGCGTTGGAGAACGGCATCGGCTACCTGCGGACCGACCATGGTCTCACCATCAAGACCCCCGGCTGGAACGATCTCTCCGCCTTTGCGCTTTGGACGTCAGCCATGTCCGGCAGGAAGGGCGGCTCCAGTGAACTGGGGGCGCAGATTCGTGAATCCAGCGTGCGGGAAGCAGACCGACTGGTTCAGAACAGCCAGCAGAGCGGTTACGGCAACACGTTGTCGCTCTCGGACTACAACTGGGGTTCGAATAGCGTTGCGGGCAACCATGGGCTGCAACTCATCGTCACCGACCATCTACAGAAAAATGACGACTACCGTCAGGCAGCTGCGGAAAATCTGCACTATCTAGTCGGCCGCAATTGCTGGGACTTGTCGTGGGTAACGCAGCTGGGAACGAAGTCCTTCCAGCATCCGCACCATCGTCCGAGCGGGGCCGACAACATTGCCGCTCCCTGGCCTGGCCTGCTCTCAGGCGGGCCAAATTCTCATCCCGCCGACCCCGTCGCGGTCACGCTGCCCAAAGGACCGCCAATGCGCATGTACAAAGACGACCAGGGAGCGTATTCCCTCAACGAGATCGCAATCAACTGGAATGCGCCTCTGGTATTTCTGTTGGCTGCGTTAAATACTCCGTAATCGCAAAACGTGGGCTGGCTGCGTCACAACCTCTTGCCCCAGAGAGTTCTCTAACTCTCAGGAGAGGACCCATGGCACAAAAGCGAAGCAAAGGCGGCCGCCGCAAATACGGAAGGGCCGCGGGCAAGTCCGTCGCGAGCGCGATTCGACGCGAGAAGCGAGGCACGTTGAAATCAGGACCGGGAGGAAAAGGCGGAACAGTCAAGAGCCGGGAGCAAGCGATCGCCATCGGCTTGTCGGAAGCCCGCAAGAAGGGCGTGAAGGTTCCTGCGAAAAAGGCGGCGGCCTAAAGCGATCCAGAATCGCGTCAGCTTGCTTCGTTCCGCCAATTTTCGGACTGGCGGCTGATGATCTCATAGCACTCGCAAGCTGCGTCTTCCAGCCTGGCGCGGTTCACGATGGTCACAGCCCCGCGCGTGTAGTGGATCAGGCCCGCCTTCTGCAGAATACCCGCGGCCACGGTCACGCTGGCCCGCCGGCTCCCCAGCATGTGCGACAGAAACTCCTGCGTGAGGGGAACGATTTCTCCGCCCACCCGATCCTGACTCATCAGCAGCCATCGCGCCAGCCGGTGCTCGACCTCATGCAGCCGGTTGCAGGCGGCAACTTGCGTTGCCTGCATGGCCAGTTCCTGGGCGTAACGATTCAGCCGTTTCTCCAGTTGCGGGGATCGGCGCAGCACCTGGAGCATTTTCGCCGTGCTCAGCCGGAACGCGCTCCCGGTAATCTGCACGATCGCGCGAGTGGGGCTGGTTTTCAGTCCCACTACCACCGGCAAGCCGACGAATCCTTCTTTTCCGGTGAGCCCGACTTCCACTCCTTTGCCGTCTCCCATCATCGTAAGCACCGATGTCATCCCGCTGTTCATGAAATAGCAAAACTCAATGGGTTCTCCCATCTCATTCAGCAGGTCGTGGGAACTCATATCGACAAATTCCAGTTCGGCAAGCAAGGCCGCACTTTCCTTCTGAGGGAGGGACAGCAGGATCTCATTACTGACGCTGCGGGGATCAATACTCTTGGTGGATGTTTTCCCGGGGGATTTCTCAGCAAAGACGGCCTGTATTTTGGTCACACGGTTCCTTACTCAGCCGGACGCCCATGGAGTAACATTTAATACTAGCGCAGATTGTTAGGTTAGCAAGAACGATTTAAATCTCGGGTCGGGCGGCGTACGCCAGCGTACAATGGGGGGATCAGGGTGAGGCCCGATTTAGGAGTTGGATCGGGTGCGGTAACCTCGGTGCAATGTCGACATGGCTCGCAAAACCGAAATCTCGATTCCCGAGTGGTCGCGCAAAATTGAAGACATGCGCCACGGCCGAAAGCTGAGCCAGGAAGCCTTCGGCAATCGGTTGGGAGTTTCGGCCATGGCGGTTTCCCGCTGGGAACGCGGGGCCGCGGAACCGACGGGCGAAACGTACATCCGGCTGGGCAATCTCGCCGACGCTCCGCTGTGCTGGTTCTTCTGGAAGCGGGCTGGTCTCCGCCTGTCGGACGTGACACGCGTGTTGCCGGTGGCGCATCGGCGCATCGCTGACAATAGAATTTTCGATGCGCAGTTTGCGAGTGCAGGCAGTAAGAAGGGACCCAGCTTCAAGAAGGCCAGTCTCGTCGTGATCCCACTTCTCCCCGTTCACGCCGGCACGCCCGGCGCTCAGGGCGACACCAGCGACCTGACCGACATTGCAGCCGAATCGGTACTGGCAGCGCCGCGGGACTGGTGTCCGAATCCTCCCTCGACGGTTTGTCTTCGCGTGAAGGGAGATTCGATGTCTCCCTTGATCCTTGACGGTTATATCGTCGCCGTCGACACCTCGACCACCGAGAACGACGATCTCGTGGGACAGATCGTGATTGCCTGGCATAGAGAGAGAGGATTGCTGGTTTCGCGACTGATTCGCTTCGATCGCATGGATGTGCTCGTATCCGACCGTCGAGAGTACGAAGCCGTATCCATCACGGCCGGCTCTGATTGGCGGATTGTCGGGAAGGTCCTGTGGTGGACAGGCCGGGCCAGATGAACTGCGACAGAACGGCGCTTGGGGCCGTTCGCGCCGGCGAGAGCCTCACGCGATCATCTTGCCGGTGCTCTCGCTGAAGTAGGTCTGCTCCAACACTCTCAGCGCACGATGTGCATTCCGAAGAGCCGCCATCTCCCCGGCGTGAACATTCGACTTGGTCCTAACGCAGATGGTATCTTCCAGCCGATCAAGGATGGCGTGTTTCGCTACCTCAATCCTGCGCGGCAACTTCGAGTTATCCGCTTCGCATAGCGCCTGTCGATACAGTTTTTCCCAATATTCGGAAGGTTTGGTTCCTTCGCTTCCGGCGCGCATAAGAACCTCCATTGAATGGATACTCAGTAACAGAGGGGATTAACCCATGTTACAGCGATCTCTCAGTCCGGTGAATACTGTGAACCCCTTAGGCGCAATGGTGCAAAACTCAAAGCTGCGAAAAAGGAGATGGGGGAACAGTCAAGAGGAAGGGCGATCGCGACGGTTTACAACGGACTGCCGTTATGCGGCCGGCGTCATGAAATCGAGCGCCCGCGCGATGTAGGGTTTAAGCTCTTTGCGGGAAACCACCGCGTCGAGCATGCCGTGCTGCAGGAGGAACTCGCTGCGCTGGAAGCCTGGCGGGAGCTTCTGCCGGATCGTCTGCTCGATGACCCGCGGCCCGGCAAAACCAATCAGCGCGCCAGGTTCGGCGATATTCAAATCGCCCAGCATGGCAAACGACGCAGTCACGCCGCCCGTGGTCGGATCGGTGAGCAGGGAAATGTACGGGACCTTGGCCTTGTCGAGCCGCGCTAGGGCCGCGGAAATCTTCGCCAGCTGCATCAGGCTGATGACGCCTTCCATCATGCGAGCGCCGCCGGAAGCCGACACAATAATCAGCGGGGTACGTTTATCCGCCGCGCGCTCCACCGCGCGCGTAATGGCCTCGCCCACGACTGCACCCATGCTGCCCCCGATGAAGGCATATTCCATCACACTGGCGATTACGGGACGCCCCAGCAGTTTGCCCTGCGCATTGATGACGGCATCGTTCAAACCCGTATCGGCCTTCGCCTGCTTCAGCCGCGAGGAGTAGGGCTTCAAGTCTACGAATTTCAGCGGATCGGTCGATGCTATGTCCCCATCGAAGGTCTGGTACTGATTGTCATCGAGCAGCTGGGCCAGGCGGGTGCGGGCGTCAATCCGGAAGTGCTTGTCGCACTTCGGACAAACGTTCATATTCTCTTCGAGATCCTTCTTCCAAATGATCTGCCGGCAATTCTCACACTTCACCCACAGGCCTTCCGTCTTGACGCGCTTCTCCCCCGAATTGTCGAGATCCCCGGATTCGCGCTTAAACCAAGCCATAGAAAAGAAAATTGCTGATTGATGAGTGTTGATTTCTGAGTGAAACCCGAGTACCTGTACGGTTTTCAATCAACAATCAAAAATCAGCAGTCATCAATGATCTAGTACTCAATTCCTCTCTGCGCCATCACGCCCTTCTCGTATGCGTGCTTCACCTGGCGCATCTCTGTGACCGTGTCGGCGACCTCGACAATTGTCGGGTGCGCGTTCCTGCCCGTCAAGATGACGTGCACCATCTCCGGCTTCTTCTTCAGGCTCTCGACCACCTTTGCCGGGTCCAACATGCCGTAACTGATGGCATAGTTGATCTCGTCGAGAATGACCAGGTCCCATTCTCCCGACTGAATCGCGCGGTCGGCTTCTGTCCAGGCTTCCTCAACCATGCGTACATCTTCCGGATCTGGCTTTTCCGCGCCGACTTTCACAAAGCCGCGTCCCATCTGCTTCATGATGAACTTGTCGCCGAAGGCCTGCACGGCGTCGAGTTCCCCGTAGTGCCACGAGCCTTTGAGGAACTGCAGCATCAGCACCCGCATGCCCTGGCCCACAGCTCGCAATGCGGTTCCCATGGCGGCCGTGGTCTTGCCCTTCCCGGGGCCAGTGTTGACGATAATCAGACCACGACGGATATCAGCCATGCGTTAAAGGGGACGTTTGATTCTACTAGATGCTCCCCGTTCCCTGTATATCCGCCCTATGCATCCGCTGTCCGATTCTGGACAGTCCGGTCCTGAAGTGGACAAGAGAATCGGCTTCCAACCGGCCCCGGTTCAATATTTCAACGATTTGTCCCGTGGTCATGATGGAAGGAGAGTTGCATTATTCTATTTCCATTGGGCGTGGGGTGCTGCGGGACCGGCCGCTGGCTGGCCTAGGTCTCTTGAAAATTTTCTGCGAAATAATACAGCCTTCGAGACGTCTTTACTCTTAGAGATGGTCTCTCCAGCCTGACTTGTGGGTATTCGCTGATGACTGATGTTGACACAAAGGTCGCCGCAGCTAACTTTTCCACGGAACTCCAGCATCCAAAGTTGCGTAGCTCGGTCAGGCGGATCTCTGTCCCCTCGCAAACCGCGGAGGTCTCATTGTGATCAATCGGTTGATCAACAAGTGTGCAGTGTTTCTGTTGTCGGGGGTTGTGGCGCTGCCGGCCTTTGGCGGCCAGCATATTGCCGTGCATCCGCGGACATCTGTGGAGTCTCCTGACCAGGCTGCGATTCGCGAGATCCTCGAAATGGAGCGGCAGGCCAAGGAGGCCAGCATCCGCCGCGATGCCGATTTCTCGCAGCGCACCCTTGCCGAGGACTACGTCGCCATCACGCCTCTCGGCCAGGTCACGACCAAGCAGGACACCGTCTCCGCCCGCAAGAGCCGCCAGCTTCGCTACGACACCATCAACGTAAGTGACATGGTAGTGCGCGTCTACGGCGATACCGCCGTCGTCACCGCTCGCGCCGACGTAAAAGGTCACCAGCTCGGCGAAGACTTCAGCGGCCCGTATCGCTACACCCGCGTCTGGGTTCGCCGCATGGGTCACTGGCAAGCTGTGAGCTACCAGGCCACCGTCACGCAGTAATCTCTCGAACATCAAGTCTTCCTGTTACGGTGCATGCTCGCGCGTGCTCCAGGCTCGCCGTCTGCCGCCCTGAAACGTTCTTGATCTCCGCCGCACCATCCTTTGCAGACCGCTGTGGGGAAATCTCACCGACAATTCAGGAGGCACAATGGCCCAAGCCCAATCCGTATCGCTCAGCCACTTCACCAGTGCAGTGCAGGCCGCCGTCAGGGCCGCCGCGCAAAAGCATCCCAAATTCAAACTCGAGGCACCGCAAGGAATCAGCTTCTCGTATCTCATCAGAGGCATTCCGGTTCCCGAAACCATGCTGGCGAACGTCACCTTCGGAGAAACGCAGGCCTTCGCCAACGAGGTGGCCACTCAAATCCTGGCCCAGCCCGGCATTGGCCTCGAAGCCAGTGTCGGAGGCAAAGGTGCCATCTACTCCGCTGGAGGCCATATCATCATTGGCATTCCTGCGGTTGATCAACTCCAGTTGAAGCAATAGCCGGAGGCCAGCCATGTCGAAGCTTTGTCCCAGCGCGCAGCCCGGGATGGACAATTGCCGTGTTCTGGGGGTGGTCCAGCAGGACGGGCCGACCCCCAGGCTGGTCTACCTGAACCAGATCCTGCCCGCCACCGATGACGTGCTCGCGCTCTCGGCTCCGCTCAAGCCGACCGAGGTCTATCGTTTGTCCGCCACGTGCGCCGAGCACAAATGCCCACATTTCGACGGAGCCGATTGCCGCCTCGCGACCCGCATCGTCCAGATTCTGCCCGCCGTGGTCGATGCTTTGCCGCCGTGCACCATCCGCAAAGATTGCCGCTGGTATTCGCAAGAAGGCGCCGCTGCGTGCCACCGCTGCCCCGAAATCACGACGGTCAGCTACGACCTCTCGCCGAGCGCGCGGGAAGTTTCAGGACTGCCGGTGATGCAAGAAATCTAGAATGTCGTGGAATTGAACAATTGAAGAGTGTGGCGTGAATTATGTGGCGCGGGCGCCCGCCCGCGTGTGTCCAAAAAGACAGCCCTGCCAGTGGATTACTTTCGCGCATGTTGTAGTTCTCGGTGGCAAGGAGGGAATCTGCTTTTTCCCCGCGCAGGTCTATACTGCCAGCATCAGTGAGAGGCGCAACTGCAAGTGGACCTGTACCGCTGGCTGCCACCCGACGCCGTCAAGATCGTCCTCGTCCTCTTCCTATCCTTCCTGATCGGACTCGAACGCGAAGAGCACAAAACCGCTGCAGCTGCCTATTCTTTTGGCGGAGTCCGCACCTTCCCCATCATCGGACTGATCGGTTACTCTATCGCGCTTCTTTCGGGCACTCAACTGCTCCCGGTCACCTTGGGATTCTTAGTGGTCGGCGGATTCCTGTTGCTCTCCTACTGGCACAAACTCACCTGCGCCGAAGCCGCCGGCGTCACATCCGAAATGTCGGGCCTCGCGACGTACCTGGTCGGCGCGCTCGTGTACTACGACCACTTCTGGATCGCCACCGCGCTCAGCGTTGCCAGCCTTCTGCTCCTCGAATTAAAAGCAGGCCTCGAGTCTCTCGCGAAACGCGCCGCCCCGCAAGAGATTCTCACCTTCGCCAAGTTCCTGCTGCTCACTGCGGTGATTCTTCCCGCGCTGCCCAACCAGCCGTTCGGACGCTTTCACCTGAATCCATTCAAGACGTGGCTGGTCGTCGTAGCCGTCAGCACGATCTCGTACGGAAGCTACGTGCTGCAGAAGGTCACGAAAGAACGCGGAGGCGTCATTCTCGCGGCCCTTCTCGGCGGAGCTTATTCTTCGACCGTCACCACCATCGCCATGTCGCGCCGCGCGGCTCGCGAGCAGCGTCCGCATCTGTTCGCTGGAGGCATTCTGATCGCATCGGGCGTGATGTACTTACGCCTGGTCGCACTGCTGACGCTCTTCAACCGTCAATTAGGCGCCATGCTGGCTCCTGCATTCCTGGTTCTTGCTGCCGTCGCCATCGCAACCGGGTGGTTCTGGTCGCGCCGGCCGGACGCCGAGGATTCCAAAATCAAGCGCGAATTCGAGCCCGGCAATCCTCTCGAACTCAAGGCCGCGTTTCTCTTCGCTGCCTTCTTTGTCGGAATGCTCATCGCGACCCAGCTCGTGGTGACCTACCTGGGCCGAGCCGGCGTCAACATCCTCGCCGCCATTATGGGCGTTACTGACGTCGATCCCTTCATCATGGGCATGACCCAGGCCGCCGGCACGCTCACGCCATTCAAAGTCGCTGCCATCGCCGTCCTGATCGCCGCCGCCAGCAACAACCTGATCAAAGGCATCTACTCCTACAGCCTCGCTGATCGAAAAACAGGTACGCAAAGCCTGACGCTTCTGGTAAGTCTAGCCATCGCTGGACTACTCCCACTGCTCTGGCTGTGAACTCGTTTCCGACTCAACCGTTGGCTGATTCTCACGATGCGTATCAGGGCATCGCTTCAGGGACTGCGGAAAGCACATAAACTCATTGTATTGCCGTAAATCGCGCATTCCCGTGGAAGAGCGGCCCTTCAGGGCCGCGAAAGCCGCGTGAAATCAGTCTGGGCTTCAGCCCCGTGGTCGTTGCTTCTAGTTCAGCAGCCCATATATCAGTAGGCTGTTGGTCGCCCCATTCCTGCTTGCGACATACACATTCCCGTTCGCCACGGTTGGCACCGAGAATCGTATGCCGCTTCCCAAACTGTCGCGCGTAGCGTTCTGCTGTGTGTTGTATAACTCGACTCCTAAATTCGACGCTTCGTAGGCATGCATCGCGTCGATCGTTCCTTTTTTCGGACTGGCGTCGATCACCCATACGATTCCATTCGCCGTTCCGTTCGCCGAAATCGATGGCGTGCCTCCCACAGCGAGGGTCGTCGCCGACTTGGAGACCGATGCTTTCGAAAGCATACCTTTGGCCAAGGTGTAGCGGCGCACATAGTCCTCTTCGCCCGAGTAGTACACCGCTTTGTTGAAATACGCAGGCGTGCTGTTGTAGCCGCTGGCCGCGCCGGTAATCTGCTGAACGACATTGTTACTGCCGGAGTTGAACTGCCCCAGGTTGTCCCGATTCACCAGATAAATAATCCCCTGCTTTCCGGCGCCGGTGATTTCATGGGGATGCGTCCCGCTCTGCGTGGGAAGAATTACACCCGAGCTCGCGCCCAGATCCTCGTCGTCATCATCGAGGGTCAATTCATTGTCGGGACTGAAATAATCCGCCACAACCAGCCCGCTGGTCGTCGTCATCTTCAGGAAGCTGTCGCCGTAGTCGAGGCCGCCCGTCAGATTCGCGTCGAACGTGCCATTGCCGGTGATGACGAAGACATTGCCGGTGCTGTCTGCCGACAATCCGCCCGCACCCTGCCAAATTCCGCCCTGCGATCCATTCGGCGTGTCATTGAAGACGCTGACTTGCGCCAGCGTCGCCGCCGAATAGCCCATCACCCAACCGTGATACAGGTTGAGATCGCCAAACGATGCCCACGCGATATACACCACGCCGTTCGATAGCAGCAGCGCCGATCGCTCGTTCTGGACCAGCGGATTAAAGGTGATCGTCCCGCCGCTGCTCCCGACACCGGTGCCCGAGACTGAAGCCTGGATCACGACCGGTCCGCCGAACTTTTCCGCGCCTGAGGTAATGTCGAGTGCATGCAGGCGTTGAAAGTAGTTGCCACTCTCCAACGTGAACGTGACCACATAGAGCGTCTTGGTCGTTCCATCAATTACCGGGGTTCCCGAGATTCCAATCACGGGACTGATTTCGCAGGATCCCGTGTTGCCGCAGGGCACGGCTGTAACTCCGGTTCCGCTCGCCAGGGCGTTTTGCCATAGCGGAGTTGTGGAACTGCCTCCGGCATCGAAGGCATACACGGTGTCATTCTCTGTGGCCACGTAAACCACATTGTGCGTGCCTTGCCCTGCGATGCTTACGTTGGCGACATACAGAGGCTGCGCGAAGATCTCGCCGTCGACCGACAGCGTGAACTTCTTGCCGAACGCGGTGGAGTTCACATTCGCCAGCGTCAGCGTGGTTTCCTTCAGATTCTGGCCAGTCCGCGAATTGTCGTTGTGCCAGGTCAGTACGTTCTGGGCGGCGAGCACGAGCGGGAACAAAAACAACGCCGCGGAAATCAGCGCAGTTCTGCTCAGGGCTTGGCCTTTGCCGTTTGTTCCTACTGAGGAAGCGCAGGCAATACGACGGGATACGTTTGTGACTGTGGAAGCAAGCTGCCTGGAAAACACCGAGCCAACGCGGCGAAACGAAGTGGACATAGAGCACCTCCGATGTACCGAATGTGATTCGAATTAGTACAAGGGGCCCTGGTCTTGTGAGCCTGAGTACCGGGAGGACGCGTTAGGGGGGAATAAAACCCAAGGAAAGAAAGCGGTGGCAGCATATCCTCGAATCCACTGGCTGTCAACCACGAATGAGCCGAGTGTCAAGACTAATTAGAAATGTCCCCATCCTTAACTTATTAGAAATGTCCCCTTTTTGTGTTGTGGTGTTCTGGTTGGAATGCGCACTGCAGCGAAGCCCTGTAGTTAGGGCGAAGCGGAAGTGCGCATTCCAACCAGAGGCGTTGCGATCCCCGGGTTTGGAACTCGTGGCTTCATGCTTTTATAACCCTGCCGCCACGGATGGTCTGGCTTAGGTTTCCTCACCACAATGGGCCTGACGGGCGCCGGCATGGGCCGGGTGGTTTTTCGTATGGGCTCCTTCAGTTCGGTAAAGGCTATCCGCTCCCCGCGGTAGTACACCTGCATCGTTCCGTCCTCCCATTCGCAGACCAGGGCCTTGCTTTGCGTAGGTCCATAGCGCCGCTGCCCAGGCTGCAGTTGCAGAGAACGACCATTGTGGCGGATCACCCAGTCATTGCTGATCGCGCGCTCGGTCTCTAAGCGGAAAATCTCCCGCAGTTCGCGGGCCGTCGGCTTCCGGCCGTGATAGTCCTCCGGACTCGCCGCCGGATAGGCAAAGCGTCGGTTGTGCTCCGGCAGATATTCTTTTTCCAGATATGCGTTGGCCGCTTCGTAGCTGCCGATCCCCTTCCGTCGCATTTTCTTGATCAGGCGATCCTGATGCACCCCGTTCATTCGCTCCACGCGACCTTTGGCCTGAGGTGAACTGGCGGCAATGATGCGAATGCCCAGCTTCTGGCACATGCCTCCAAACTGCGTGACCGGGACCTCTCCCCGCAACTGCTCCGCGGGCGTGGCTTTTCGCTTGTACACGTTTTTCCAGTCGGTATAGAGCGCGCGGGGTATCCCGTAATTTCCAATCCACGCCCGCAATACCTCGACCGCCGCCCAGATCGTCTCTTCCTTCCCCATTCGAGCCTGCACCTTGCCGGTGGCATCATCTACCATGTCCATCAAGCAACCCCGCGGCCCACGCTGCTCCAGCCAATCGTGAAAGCTCCCGTCCAACTGCACCAGTTCGCCAAAGTGCGATTTGCGCTCTCTTCGTTGGCAGTGTTTCTTTCGCCTCCGTTGCCGGCTCCACAATCCTTCCGCCAACATCCAACAGCGCAAGGTTTCGTGATCAATTGCGATCCCGTCTTCTTCCGCCAAGTGCTCCGACGCCAGCGTCGGCCCGAATCGCTCCTCTTCCGAGCCGGAATATTTTTTCTTGATTAAATTCAGCACCCGTCGCCGTAGTTTCAGCGGCTTACTCCGATTGGAGGGCCGGCCCGCGTTCCCATGCTGCAGGCCCTTGCCGCCCACCTGCCGATAGCGCCGCCACAATCTCTTCGCCTGGCGATAACTCAACTCCAGCATGGCAGCTGCATCCTTCAATTTCAGTGCCCCACTGTCGACTCGCCCCATTACCTCCACCCGCTCCAGCTCACCGCTGCTCATGCCTGTCCTCTTCAACGAGACCTCCTGTGGCTGGAGGTCTCAGTCTATGGGGACATTTCTATTCAGTTCGTGAGGGGACATTATCAAAAAGTTTCAACACCACGAATGAGCCGAAAAAAACTCACCGAAATCTTCCGGAAGGATGTGGGATGGGTCTGGCGACCTTTCGGCTCCACGTTTGACCCTCCCACCCCCGCGTGACTAGAATTCGGTCACGTCGATTCAGTCGCGTGCGATCCTGGGGGACTTCCTATGAAACGACTTGCCTGGCTGCTGCTGTTCGCTGTCGTCTGCACGCTCACAACCTTCGCCGACGACGAAGACAAAGATCATCGTCACCACGAAGACCTAACCGAGACGCAACTCGGAACCGTGCAGTTCCCCGTCTCGTGCGATCCGGCGGTGCAAAAGCCCTTCGCCCGCGGCGTCGCCCTGCTGCATTCGTTCTGGTATGAAGAAGCGGAGAAGGAGTTCATCGATATCGCCAAGACTGATCCGCACTGTGCCATGGCGCATTGGGGCATCGCCATGAGCATCTGGCATCAACTATGGAACGAGCCCGACGCGAAAGTCATCGCCCGCGGACTGAGCGAAGTCGATGCTGCGCGGCAGGTGCAGCATCCCACGCCCCGCGAGATCGGCTACATCGCCGCTATCGGCGCGTTTTATAGCAGTTCTGACAAGCTCGACCACGCCGCGCGCGCGAAGGCTTACTCCGGCGGAATGAAGAAGGTGTACGAGCGCTTTCCTGCCGATCACGAAGCGGCCGTTTTCTACGCGCTCTCGCTGCTGGCCTCCGAGCCGCCCCATGACGAAACCTTCGCCAATCGACTGGCGGCCGCAAAGATTCTGGAACCGCTCTTCGCTACCGAACCCGATCATCCCGGCGTCGCGCACTACCTGATTCACGCCTACGACAAGCCGCAATTGGCCGAGCGCGGAATTCCCGCGGCCCGCCGCTACGCCCAAGTCGCGCCCGCCGCGCCCCACGCGCTGCACATGCCGTCGCACATCTTCGCCCGCGTCGGCCTCTGGCAAGATGACATCAACTCCAATCTCGCGTCCATCGCCGCCACGCGCAAAACCGCAGCTATGCATATGGGCGGCGAAGGCCATCAGTTCCACGCCATGGACTTCCTTTTCTACGCCTACATGCAAAGCGGGCGCGAAGCCGACGCCAAGGCGCTGATGGATGAAGTCAAGGCCATGCCCGAAATGCACGACATGTACGGCATCGGATTCGATCCACATATGGCGACCGAAGCCCACTTCGCCGCTTTGTATCCGCTGGAGATGAGAGACTGGGCCGCCGCCGCGGCACTTACGCCCGTTCCGGTTCCCGGCACCGCGGAAGATTCCGCTGGTTATTGGGCGAAGGCAATCGGCGCCGCCCATCTCCGCCACTCGGACGACGTTCGCAAAGACATCACCGCGATCGAGGCCATTCATCAGAAATTTGTAGACGATAAAAAGAAGGATTTCGCCGAAGCCACTGAGACCGATCTGAAGCAGGCGCAGGCGTGGCTCGCGTTTTCGGAAGGCAAGTACGACGATGCGGTGGCGATTCTGCGTCCCATGGCTGACAAAGAAGATGCTCTCGGGGACGAGCCGCAAGGCATCCCAACCCGCGAGATGATTGCCGAGATCCTGCTCGAAGCAAAGCACCCGCAGCAGTCCCTCACCGAATACCAGACCGACCTGAAGTTCAACCCCAACCGCTTCAACGGACTCTCGGGCGCAGCCCGCGCAGCGGAAGAAGCCGGCAAGCAGCCAGAAGCGAATGAGTACTACGCGATGTTGCTGAAAGTCTGCGCCGGAGGAAGCTCAACGCGCCCAGAACTGAGTCACGCGAAACAACTGCTGGCGCAGAAATGACTCGCTCGATTTGTCATCCTGAGCGAAGTGACCGTTCGGCGAAGCCGAACGGCCACGCAGTCGAAGGATACCTACCCAGCGCACGCAATCCGCATCCCCGCAAGGCATTCGAATACGGCTGAGCACTTCACGAAAGCAACCGCATCTTGACGATGAGTGCCACCGTCAGCAACACACTCCCCAGCAGCGCATTCCATTCCCGATGCTTCAAATAAAGCTCCATCGAGAACCCTCCGCCTTCATCACCCGAACGGGCGGGCGTGATCCGCGGCAGCATCCTCGGCACGCGCCGCGCATATTCCTCAAACTCCGGAAACTTCCCGCGCAGAAATGCCTCTTCCCCGCGGATCACTGGAAGATAGATGGCGAAGAACATCACGACGAGAACAACACCGACCCACCAACTGCGCGCCGCAATGGCAAAGCCAACTCCGATCAGCAATGAGCCCAGGTAAAGCGGATTCCGCGTGTAGGCATAAGGGCCGGAAGTCGCCAGCGCCTCATTCTTCCGCACATGCCCGGAAGCCAGCGCCCGAATCAGAACGCCCGGCACAATGCCAACCGCGCCCAGCGCGATGGATCGCCACGAGGGCCGCGCCAGCCAGAAGTACAACACAGCAAACACGAATCCCAGCGGCACTCGTATGCGGCGCGCGATGCGTGAGTATTCAGCCATGGGAAGCTTCGGTTGTTCGGAAGATTTCGTCGGATGTCATTTCATCGCCGAGTGAAGAAGAAAGCAAAGCAACCCTCCAGGGGCTGAAGCCCACACTGATTCCCCGCGCCTTACGCGGCCCTCGAGGGGCCGCTCTGCCACGGAGGTGCATATATTGTTTGCTTTTCCGCACGCTGTTAAGCCGTGCCCTTCCCAAGAGCTTTGTCCGCGGACGGTTCGTCGAGTAATCGGCGGGCCGCGTGCACGACTGAGTCGACGCTGATCTCCAACATCCCTTCGTCAGGCTGCGCCTTGCGCGCATGGGTCGTTGGACTGGCCGGATTCCGCAACACAACGCTGCAAGTTCCATAAGGACCATTCCGTGCCGGATCCGTCGGCCCGAAAATTGCCACAACTGGCACCCGCAACGCCGCAGCCAGATGCAGCGGACCAGTATCGCCGCCAATGAACAACCGCGCCCTCCGCGTGAGTGCAATCAAGCCCGTGATCGAGGCTTTCGTTGGACTCACGATGCCTCCGCTCGCGGCATTCACCTCCTGGAACAAGTCTTCCTCACCCGGACCACAATTGACCAGGCAGCGCAGACCATCTTTGGCCAACTGCCGCCCGACTTCTCCATAGCGCTCGGCGGGCCATCGCTTCGCTCCCCATCCGGCACCCGGATTCAGGATTGCGTACTCGCCGATTCCATGTTGTGCAAGGTCTTGACGGGTGCTCTCTTCCATCGCCGGATCTCTGGGGAACTCCACTCCGGGCACGGTTAGTTTCTTTCCCACAATTACCTCGACCAACGACAGATTCTGTTCGACCACATGTGCGCCGCGTGCAATCGCCCGCCGCGTGTACCAGAGGCTGGCCGGGGATTCTCTCGGCTCCGCCGCGCCATAGACGACTCGCGCGCCCGACCACCGAGCCAGCACTGCGGACCGAATCGCTCCCTGCAAATCGACCGCAACGTCATACTTCACGCTGCACACGTCATTCCAGACTCTCGCAATTTGCTGCAGCGTCGAGACCGTGAACAGAGATTTCTTCCACCCGCGCAAATCAACGGTATGCACCCAATCCGCTAGCGGACGCCCAGCCGATCGCGGCCCGCGCCGCGGCGTTCCGGGCGCGCAAAGAAGTTCCGCCCATCGTTCTTCGATCAGCCAGCCGATCATCGCGTTGGGAAACGCGTAGCGCAGAGCCTGGGCTGCAGGCAATGTGTGGATGACGTCGCCCATCGCGCTAAGCCGCACAATCAGCAGGCGCTCGATATTCGGAGTGCTTTCGGTCCCGACGCTCAAGATTTCCTCGGCGACAACCGGGTGCGGATGATCTCGGTGGTCGAGTGATCTTTCGGATCGCCGACGATCGCAATGCGCCCACCATACTCGGCGACCGCATTGCGCTCAGGGACCGAGCCGGCCGTGTAGTCCGTGCCCTTGGCTTGAACATCGGGGCGGACCTCGCGGATGATGGCTCGCACGTCGAGTTCGGGAAAGATCACCACCGCATCCACATCGGCGAGCGCCGCTACGATTTCGGCTCGCTCTTCGGCGGGCATGATGGGTCGGCCTTCGCCCTTGAGCGCGCGCACCGATTCGTCGGAATTGATGGCCACCACCAGCCGGCCACCGAGAGCCTTCGCCCCGCGCAGGTAACGCACATGGCCAACGTGGAGCAGGTCGAAATTACCGTTCGCTAGAGTGATAGGATCACCCGCGCGCCGCCATTCCTCGACACGGCTGCAGAGTTCTTCACGGCTAAGGATTTTGTTAGGCGCTTTCAAGTAAGTATTCTAATGAGGGCGCGTCGCCGGGGGTGCCTGGTCAATCGCCTGCAGCAACTCTTCCCGCGAAACAGTTGCCGTCCCACGCTTCATTACGACGATGCCGCCAGCGTAGTTGGCTAGTTGCGCCGCCTCTTCCGTCGTCGCTCCGGCAGCCAGCGCAGCCGTGAACGCCGCGATCACCGTATCGCCGGCGCCAGTTACGTCCGCGACCTGGTCGGATCCGAAGATCGGAATGTCCACCGGTTTGTGCTTATGATCGAAAGCGGCCATGCCATCACGCCCGCGCGTAATCAGCAGTGACTGCAGCTTCATCTGTGCCATCATCCGTTCACCCGAGGCGATGACTTTGTTCCAGTCCTGTCCGATGCGAATGCCGAGAGCCTCTTCCACTTCGGGCTCGTTGGGAGTTGCCGCAGTCACTCCGGAATACTGCATCAGCCGGTAGCGCGAATCGAGCACAATCGGCACCGATCCCAGCTTGCCCTTTTGCTGCAAAGTACTCACGATCGCCGGTGTGGCCGCTCCGTATCCGTAGTCGGAAACCAGCAGCGCGTCGGAAGCATGCGCATAATTCCTCGCTGCCAGATACAGTTCCCGCGTTAAATGAGCGTTGGGAAATTCCTGCGGCTCGCGGTCGACGCGCACGACTTGCTGCCGCGCCGTGTGCGTCATCCCGGCCAGAATGCGCGTTTTGGTGACCGTCGTGTAGCTCTTGTCCTTGAGGACGCCGCTGACCGCGATGTGCTTGTGGCGGAAATATTTCAGTAGCATTCGTCCCGGTTCGTCATCACCCACGATGCCGACCGGCAGGACGTTGACTCCCAGATCCGCGAGATTATTCGCGGCGTTGGCAGCGCCACCCGGGACGACCGTACGCTCGCGGTGCTTCAGGATCAGCACCGGAGCCTCGCGCGAAACGCGGGAAATCTCGCCAAATACGAACTCGTCGGCGACCAGATCTCCCAGCAGCGTCACCGTGAGATTGGGAAATGCTTCGACGATCTTCTTCAGACGGTCGGCTTCTTTGGAATGTTTCATCATGTTCGAGAATGAGTTTGAACCCCGCAGCGCACGGATCTCATGGGAGTGCGGAGGCGAGACGGTCTCCGCCGCCGGAACGCCGACGCTACGAGACCGATTCTCTCATGCGCCGCGCTTTCGCTCTTCGATCTTGTGCAGCATGGTATCCACGGCGTTAGCTGCGTCGGCCAATTCCATCTTCACCGGCACAACGGTGAGTGGCTCCAATGCAGCAAAATAGCCTCCCAGATTCACTGCATCTTTTTCGGTCGTCACGAAGCCGCCGGCTTGGCTGCGCTGCTTAAGATCCAGCAAGTCGCGGATATCTTTCTCGCCGTAAGCATGATGATCGCGATAGAACGCCTCGGCCACCGGCTCGATATTGGCCGCTCGCAGTTGCAGTACAAAATTCTGTGGGCGCGCAATGCCGCAGAACACGACCGGCCTCGGTGGAATGTTTTTTGGTACGATACCACGGCGCACGCGCCAAGCTAGCTTGCCCTCCATCGGAAATGAGTCGACTGAGGCACCACTGGCCAGCACAACCACGTCCGCCCGCTGCAAGGAGCGCAACGGCTCGCGCAAGCGTCCTGCGGGGAGCAACTTGTCTCCAGCGTCCTGAGGCGTCACCAGAACAATGTCGAAGTCGCGCGCCAAGGCGCGGTGTTGAAAGCCGTCATCGAGCAGGTGAGTTTGCGCTCCGAATCTTGATTCCGCGAAATGCCCAGCCGCATAGCGATTTTCCCCCACAATCACCGGAACTTGCAGCTTCCGCGCAATGAGCAGGGGCTCATCGCCGAACTCCTGCGGCAGCCCTGCAGGATCCACCAGCAGGACACCCTTGGAATTGCGCCCATAGCCGCGCGATAGCACATCAAACTTGATGCCGCGCGATTTAAGCAAGTCTCCCAGCAACAACACGAATGGAGTTTTTCCCGATCCGCCTGCAGAAAGATTGCCCACGCTCACCACCGCGCCTTGCAGCGTTCGGGCGCGTAAAATTCCCCGACCGTAGAGCGCGTTGCGCGCCCCGACCACACTTCCGTAAATGGCGGAGAGAGGATTCAATCCGTGTGTGCCGCTTGGGCGGAAACTGGCCGGCGATCGGGGGGAATCAAAGTCAGCAAGGCATCCAGCGTCCGCGACGTGGCGCCCATCTGCGAGCGGATGGTGTCGGCGGCGCGGCGGCCCAGAGCGCGGCGGTCGTTATCGTCCGCAAGCAACTGCATCAGCGTCAAGGGCAACTCTGATATGCCCACGATCCGCACCGCGTCGCGGCTTTGAAACAAGCCGACGATATCCCGAAAATTCTCCGTATGGTTTCCGGTGACGGTCGCGACGCCGTATTGCGCCGGCTCAATGATATTGTGTCCGCCGCGCGGCACCAGGCTTCCGCCAACGAAGGCCACGTCGGCGAGCGCGTAGAGAGCGGCGAGTTCTCCGATGGTATCGACGAGCAACACTCGTCCAGCGAGGGGTTCCCGGTGCCACAACGAGCGCCGGAACAACGGGATGCTCAACTGCCCTACGAGGATCGCGACGTCATCGAAGCGCTCGGGGTGGCGCGGCGCCAGAATCATCACCGCACGCGGGTGCGCAACGCGCAGGTTCTCAAAAGCTTTCAGCAGCGGAGGTTCCTCGTCTTCCACCGTGCTCCCGCAGACCAGCACCGGTCCCGCTCCCTCGGCGGCAATCGACCGGCGAAGACTCTCCACAATCGGCGGCGGCGAAGGCAGGCTCACGTCGAACTTCAGATTTCCCGTAACCTGAACTCGGGAAGCATCTGCGCCGATCGACTCCAGTCGTGCGGCGTCCTGCTGCGTCTGCGCCAGGAACAGATCGACGTGCACGAGCATTCTGCGCAGCGCCCAGCCGAAACGCTGATACCGGGGGAACGATCGGTCGGAGATGCGCGCGTTGACCACGGCGATGCGCGCGCCGCCAGCGTGCGCCAGCCGCAAGAAGTTTGGCCAGAACTCCGTCTCCGCGAGAATGATCAATTCCGGTTGCAATGCCCGCAAATACGGCCGAATCGCGAAGGCGAGGTCCATGGGGAAGTAAAAGACGTTTTGTTCGCCAAAGTGTTTGCGAGCAAGAGCCTGCCCGGTGTCGGTGGTGGTTGATACAAGCACTCGATGTTGAGGCAGCATCTTACGAAGCTGCTCCACGAGCCCGCTGACGGCGAGCACCTCCCCGACCGACACGGCATGAATCCAAATCACGGAGTCGCGTCGCGATCCTCCGCCAGCCGAGATCAGCCGCGCCGGAACCTTTCCCAAGCGTTCGGCAAATCCCTTGCGGTATTTGCCATGGCGCAGAATCTGGTGGAGCCAGTACGGCGAACTCAGCAGCATGGCCAGCGCCAGCACGAGACTGTAAAGGAGATAGCTCAAGTTGAGCCATTCTAAACCGCTTCTACCGCAGCCTGCGTTGGCGCCTCTTATAATTGGAGGCATGCGGCGACTCTCCATCCGATTCATTGACTGCATAGCCGTCCTGACCCTTTGCGCGGGATTATTTGTTCCAGCCCTGATAGCGTCGAAGACCTTCGTAAAGCCGGTGGCGAAGAGCGCCATCAATTATCCCGCACATGATTTCCATCGGGACGAACAGACTGCCATCGCGGCCGATCCTTACGACACGCCCGAGAAGGCCAAGATATTCTCGACCAATTTTGCGGCGCACGGATTCCTGCCTGTTTTCTTTATCGTGACCAATGACGGAGACCAGCCCATTTCCATTGCGAACATGGAAATCACGCTGACACGGCGCATCACTCGAAACTCACTCCCATCACGACCGAAGATTTGTACCGGCGGCTTTCCAATCCGCAATCGAACACCCGGCCGAGCCCGATTCCGTTGCCGCATAAGACAAAGGGGGGAATCAGCAAGAAAGAGACGCGACGAGATCGAGACTTCTCAATTCGCGGCGAGGGCGGTCGAGCCCCACGGCACGCAGTCGGGATTTCTATTTTTCGACGTAGGAGGTATCACGTCGCCGCTGCCTGGAGCGATTATCGACATCTCTGGCGTCGCCGACGCCAAGGGAAATGAGTTGCTGTTCTTCGAGATTCCGGTGGACAAGTACCTGAACGCGCCGAAGAACCCGAACTGAAACCGGACGCCGGACCGCAGGCTTCAGACCTCGGGCTTTTTCTCGCTTGAGGTCCGAGGTCCGACGGCTTTTCACTCCAGTTTGGCGTGGATTTGGGCAGCCATTGGCGTTAATGTAGTGCGTTACATTCTTCGGAGGTCCTCATGAGCAAGTCGAAGTCGCAGAAATCATCCAGCAACCGTCGCAGTTTTCTGAAAGCCAGTGGCTTCATGACCGCAGCCGCCCTCGGTTCGGCCGCGCTTCCCGATATCGCGCGCAGTCAGACGGCGGCGAATTCTCTGCCGTTCAATCCGGCGACCACGAATGCCATGCCGACGCGGAATCTGGGCAAGACTGGATATAAAGTCGGCATCTTCAGTCTGGGCGGCCAAGCTTCGCTTGAGAAGGCGAACAACGAAGCTGTTGCCGTGCCCATCATCGAGAAGGCGCTCGACCTTGGCGTGAACTACATCGACACGTCTTCGATCTATGGCGGCCCCGAGCGCTGGAGCGAGCAGTACGTCGGCAAGGTGATGAAGCATCGCCGCAACGAGGCGTTTCTCGCGACGAAGACGAAAGAGCGCACGCGCGACGGTTCCATGCGCATGATCGAGAAGTCGCTCAACCTGCTGCAGACTGACCACGTCGACCTGTGGCAACTGCACGACATTGGCACGATGACCGACATCAACGAGATCTTCGCTAAGGGCGGAGCCATGGAAGCCCTGCTCGAAGCTCGCGACCAGCAGATCGTGCGCTATCTTGGCATCACGGGCCACTACCGGCCCGACGCGCTGATCGAGGCCATTCACCGGCATCCGTTCGACACGATCCTGATGGCGGTGAATGCTGCCGATCCGCATCACTACAGCTTCAGTGAGCAACTGCTGCCGCTGGCTGTCGAAAAACAGATGGGCATCATCGGAATGAAGGTCCCGGCGCGCGGACGCATTCTTTCGTCGTGGACGCCTCCGCCCATCGAACAGCAGAAGCATTCGTGGGAAGGAATGGAATCCTGGCGACGACCGGAGGCACGCTCGATATGCGGCAGGCGATGTACTATTCGCTGTCGCTGCCGGTCAGCACGGTCATCATCGGCTGCGATACGATTGCGCAGCTCGAACAGAACGTACAACTGGCGCGAGAGTTTACGCCACTCAACCAGCAGCAGATGGCTACGCTGACTGAGAAGGCAGAGCCGGTGTCGAAGCAGTCGCTGTTCTTCCGGTTTTACGAGCGAGCGTAGGACAGGCTGAGGGCCATCTTACACAGACTTGTCATCCTGAGGAGCCGCGTCCTTTGCGGGCCGAAGGAGCTGTGCAACTCCCCGGGAGTTACACAGGTCCTTCGCTTCGCTCAGGATGACAAAGCTTCGACATGTCCTCGTCGGCATTACCTTTATAATCACTCCCTATGGTCACCACGACGGCCGATTCCATTGCCGCCCACACGAAATATGAGCCGGTCATCGGGCTGGAAGTCCACGTTCAGCTGCTGACGGCGACCAAGATTTTCTGCTCGTGCTCGACGCGTTTCGGAGCGCCACCCGAATACGAACGTCTGCCCCGTCTGCCTGGGGATGCCCGGCGCGCTGCCCGTGCTCAACAAGAAAGTCGTCGAGTTCGCCACGCTGGCGGCGATGGCGCTGCAGTGCCGCATCAACGAGACTTCCATTTTTGCGCGCAAGAATTATTTCTATCCCGACCTGCCCAAGGGATACCAGATTTCGCAATACGACAAGCCGCTGGCGGAGTTTGGCTTCATCGAGATTCCCGCTGGCAAAGAGTAGAGAAAAAGATCGGCATCACGCGCGTGCATCTCGAAGAAGATGCCGGCAAAAGCCTGCACGAGGGCTTTCCCGACTCGGACGAGAAGACTGCCATCGACCTCAACCGCACCGGCGTGCCGCTGATCGAAATTGTCAGCGAGCCTGACATCGCTTCGCCCGATGAGGCTTACGAATACCTGACGCGGCTGAAGGAAATCATCCTTTACACCGGCGTCAGCGACTGCAACATGGAGGAAGGCTCACTGCGCTGCGATGCTAATGTCAGCGTGCGCCCGCGCGGGCAGAAAGAATTCGGCACCAAGGCTGAAATCAAGAACGTGAATTCGTTCCGCTTCATTCGCGAAGCGCTGGAATACGAAATTCGGCGGCAGATTGACGTGATTGAATCGGGCGGCAAGATCATGCAGGAGACGCGGCTTTACAACTCGAACGAGGGCAAGACCTACAGCATGCGTTCGAAAGAGCAGGCGCACGATTACCGTTACTTCCCTGAGCCGGACTTGCTTCCTCTGGTGGTCGACGAAAAATGGAAGGCTGAAATTGCACGCGCGTTGCCGGAACTGCCCGAGGCCCGCCGCGCCCGCATGGTGAAGGATTACGGCATCACCGAATACGATGCGCAGGTGCTGACGTTCTCGAAGTCGCTGGCCGATCAGTTCGAGGAGGCTGCGAAGGCCGCGAAGAATCCCAAGCGCGTGGCCAACCTGGTGCAGAGCGAGTTGATGGGACGGCTGAAAGCGAAGGGCATCGAAATCGGACAGTCTCCGATTTCGATGAAAGGCGTTGCGGCTTCGGCCGATCTGGTTGAGGCTGGGACGATCTCCGGCAAAATGCTCAAGGATCTCTACGATCTCGCCTTCGAGCGCGGCAAAGATTTTCCCGTCGTCTACGAGGAGGAGGGCCGCCCGCAGCAGTCCACGGATACTTCGGCGCTCGAGAAGATGATCGACGAAGTTCTCGCCGCGAATCCCAAGCAGCTTGAGCAATATCGTGCCGGGAAGACGACCATGCTCGGCTTCTTCGTCGGCCAGGTGATGAAAGCCTCCAAAGGCCAAGCCAGCCCGCAGATCGTAAATGAATTGCTGGCGAAGAAGCTGAAGTAACTTGTATCCAGGAAAGCCAGCGGCCTTTCAGACCGCCCGACCGGGTCAAAGGACCCGGTCCCACACAATCAGAACCACACTCAATCAAAACCACACAGCCAGTCTCTTGGCCTTCACTTTGGTCACCTGATCTTCCTTGTTTTTCCCGCTACCATGACTGTGGGCCCGACCGTCCTGGGCTGACCGTTGGGGAATTGCCATGAAACTCAAGCTCGACCGCATCATCAGCATTGCCACGCTGGTGGCGTCGTTGGTAGCCATTTATCTGGTGCTGAAGAGGCCCGCGCCGGTGGCGCACTCGCAGGCACCTGCAGCCATTGCGCAACATGCGCAGTCGTTTGACCAGAAGATGGCGGAGTTCGAGCAGGCCGCGCAGCAACCGGCCTCGAGCGGATCTTCCGAGCCGGCGCAACCGGATGCCGGACAAGACGCCTCGTCGGCCTCCAAGGCGGAAGTCCACATCAACTCCGACGAGATCAGTGCGGTGCTCGCGCAATCGCTGGGCACCGCGGGAGGAGCAGCGCTCACTCCGGATTCCAATCTGGGCAGCGCCGCGCCCACGATTAAAGATCAGCAGGTCAGCTTCGATGGCGACCTGGTGCACGGACAGTTCCTCACCGAAATTGCCGGCAAGGATGTGTGGGTCACGGTCTCGGGTCATATTGGCGAAAAAGATGGATACGCAACCTTCGAACCCACGGAGTTCAAAGTTGGAGACTTGAGCGTTCCGGTTTCGCTGGTGAATCCGGCGCTGCAGAAAAAGCTGGCCGAACAGCGCGACCGGCTCAAGCTTCCCGATAACGTTGGCGCGATGAAGGTCGAAAACGGCGAACTGGTGATGCAGCAGAAGTAAGTAGTTCTTCTTCTTGTGTGGGACCGGGTCTCTAACCCGGTCAGGCCGCGGGAGCGGCCTTGCGGCCGCTGAGCGGGTCCGGAGACCCGGTCCCACACATCGACTCCTCCGCGCGAACTGGCCGAAGGGCAGAAACGAGTCCAGCTCTGTCCTTCCGGCGTACGACCGTGATATTGTTCCGCCATCCAAATGGCGGATTCGACGATCCAAATTGCAGATTCACCGGCAGCCCTCGTCCGTTTCGCGCAGAAGCACCCACTCTCCCTCTTCTTCCTGCTGACCTATGCATGGACATGGACATGGTGGCTGGTTCTGCCTCGCTTCATCCCCGACAACAAGGCTGAAACCTTCGGCGAAGCGATATTCCTCGCAGGGGCGTTCGGGCCGACGGTGGCTGCTTTGATCACTCGATGGTTGACCGATGGCGACTTTAAGATTTGCCGCGCGTGGACGGGATGGGGCAGCCTGGCCGCGGGTCTGGCGTTTGGGTTAGGGGCCTTCTTCGTCACCACGCTCCTGGCTCCGTCTTCAGCGATCGCGAAGGCTCCTATCTACTCGCTGCACTGGTCGTCGCTGTTGCACTGGAGCACGTACGCGATTAACTTCTCGACATTCTTTGGCGGTCCGGTGAACGAAGAGCCGGGATGGCGCGGTTTCGCCTTGCCTAGATTGCAGGAGCGCTACGGGCCGGTATGGGCGACGCTGATTCTCGCGCCGCTTTGGGCGGGATGGCACCTGCCGCTGTTTCAGATGCAGGGCTGGAGCAGCGCCAATCCCTGGCAGTTTCTCCTGATACTTGTCGGGATTTCCTTCTTATTCACTACGGCGGCGAACATCTCGAAGTTCAACGTCTGGGTCGCTATTGTGTTGCATGCGTTTTTTAATACCAGCGGCGGGCTGGGTAATGCGTTAACGCATGGCTTATCACGACGCTCGCACGAGATGATGATCTACACGTTTATCGTGCTCGGCGTCGGCGTGGTGCTGGGTTTGGCTGGGCTGCGCGTGCAGGGGCGAAAGTGAAAGTCCCCACTTCCGCAAAGTGCGCGCGAGAAATGGGGCACCCGGGCTACTGTTTTCGGACACTTTCCGCAGCGGCCTTGCAGCCGCTGACCGGGTCTGAGACCCGATCCCACACCACATCATCTTGTTCCACCCTATATCGTGCCCCACACAACCTTAGGTAGCTCCTACGCGATTCTTAGCGGCCACTTTCGCGTACCAGCGGCCTGAGTCTTTGATCGTTCTCCGCTGCGTTTTGAAATCCACGTACGTGAGCCCGAAGCGCTGGCTGAAGCCTTCCGCCCACTCGAAGTTATCCAGCAGGCTCCAGGCATGATATCCGCGCACGTCGGCGCCATCGGCGATCGAGCGCCCCAATGCCGCCAGATATTCTCGGTGATATTCGATGCGACGGTGATCATGAATCGCGCCATTCGCATCGGGGCCGTCGTTGTAGGAGCATCCACTCTCGGTTATCTCGATCGCTGGACGGTTATAGTCCCGCGTGATGCGCATGACCATGTCATACAGCGCTTGAGGCCAGACCTCCCAGCCGAAGTCCGTTTTCGGACCTTGCTGTCCGCCATCCATTTTCACCGGGAACAGCCACTCCTGCGTGTGCGAGAAGCGCTCCATGGTGCCCGGAGCCGAAGCAATGGTCCGGTAGTAAAGATTGATGCCGATGAAATCCAGCGCCGCCTTGGTCTTCTCCATATCGCCTGTCTGAATTCGCATCGCAGTCTCGGGCAAGAACGCCAGCGCATCGGGATAACGCCCGCGCAGGGCCGGCTCCAGAAACCAGGTATTGGTTATGGCATGGGCGCGCTCGGCCGCCAATTTGTCTTCTGCGGAATCCGTCGCCGGCTCGCACGCCGACATGCTGAATGCCGTGCCCACGCGCGATGCCGGACGCGCCGCCTTCAGCGCGCGGAATCCTTCACCCTGCGCCAGATTGACCACGTGAGTTGCCCGTAGAAAATCAAGAACACTCTGGTGCCCGGGCGCGTGCGTGCCTTCCAGATAGCCCAGATCCACAAATGCGTCGGGCTCGTTGAAAATCATCCAGTCGGAAACACGATCCCCGAGCTGCCGTGCGATCAGTTGCACGTAATCCGCGAAACGCGCTGCGGTGTCGCGATTCGTCCATCCTCCCGCAACGTCCAGGGCCTGCGGGAGGTCCCAGTGATAGAGCGTGACCATCGGCCGGATGTGCGCCTCGAGCAACGTATCCACGAGGCGGCGATAGGAATCGAGGCCTTTGGCATTCACCGCGCCTGACCCTGCCGGCTGAATGCGCGGCCATGAAATCGAGAAGCGATGGCTATTCAGATTCATCGCCCGCAGCAGGGCGATGTCTTCGCGCCAGCGATGATAGGAATCGCACGCCACGTCGCCGGTATCGCCATTCTTGATTTTGCCGGGAGTGTGCGCGAAGCGGTCCCAGATCGATTCGCCCTTGCCATCCGCATTCCAGGCGCCTTCGATCTGGTAAGCGGCGGTCGCCGTACCCCAGAAGAATCCCTTGGGAAATGTAACTTCCGATGCGCCAAATTGCGGGGCTTTGGGGGCGGCCGCGGTGCTGGCCTTGGAGGACCCACTGCATCCCGTCAACATTGACGGCAGTCCCGCGGCCGCGCCAGCCCCGAGAATCGATCGAACAAACTTGCGGCGTGTCAGATGCAAACTAGATTCGATCTCCTTCAGGACGGTGACGATGGCGGATCCTTTCGCATGATCCGGCGACGCATGCAGGCTTCCGCTTGTGCGCCCAGCGATTCTAACGGAAAAGAAGCGAAGAACCGCTTCACTTGCTAGATGCCTTGTGGCTGCTGCGATTACAGGAAACCCCGCACGGCGGGACGAAACCCGCCGCGGACCTCGTTTAGAATCCCCTTGACCCTGACCCAACGTCAAACCTTAGAACCTTGATAGGGGAAAATCGTGAACCAGACCTACCTGCCTCACGAGTTCGCGAAACGCGCAGGAGTGACGATCCGCGCTCTGCATCATTACGACCGTCTGGGGCTGCTGAAGCCCAGCAGCCGCACTGCCGCAGGGTATCGGGTTTACACGCGACCGCGACTTCGCGCGCCTGGAGCAGATTGTGGCGTTGAAGTTCATCGGATTCCCTTTATCCCAAATTCGCGAGCTTCTTCAACGCAAAGACACCGATCTCTCCACAGCGCTTCGCCAGCAACGCGAGATTCTCGCCGAGAAGCGAGGCCATCTTGACCGGGCCATCCAGGCCATCGAACGCGCGGAAAAGATCGTGGCCAGCGGCGGAACTCCGGATTGGGAACCATTCCGCAAGGTCATCGAGGTGATTCAAATGCAAACCAGAAAAGATTGGATGAAGAACTATTACAACGAGGAACAGCTCACAAACCTGCGCCAGCGCTGGTCGCCCGAAGTGCAGGCGGAATCGCAGCGCGGCTGGGATGCGTTGGCAAAAGATACGGAAGCGGCCATCGCGAGCGGAGCCGATCCGGCCGGCGAGATCGGACTGCAACTGGCGGCGCGGCGGCAAAAGCTGCTGGCCATGTTTACCGGAGGCGATCCCGGCATCGCGCAAAATCTGCAAAAGCTTTATGCCGACAAAGCCAATTGGCCGGCCAGTTTCAAGAAACCCTATAGCGACGCCGTCGATACGTTCCTGTGCAAGGCGGCCGACGCGCTCGCTAAATCCAACACCCCACTCAGTCCGGCATGATTGGCCGGAAATTGGACAGGGCGCGGCACCGATCCGCGCCCTCTTTTTTCTTGCCACTTCTACCCAGCTATCAAGCGGGCCTACTCCGGATGGAGGCTATCGAACATCTTCCACAGCTTGTCGGCGGTGGCGCGATAAATGACCCAGCCGCTGCCCGCATCCGAAGTCTCACGGAACAGCAGTTCGCCGCGGCCATCGCCGTCGGCATCGACGGCGTCGACCAGTTCGAGACGCGGCGTCATGTCGAGATGATACTTGTCGGTCACCCCCGCATATATCTTGTGAAGGTTGTTGTAGATGTCGGGATAGGCCACGAGCATGATCGAATACTGCAAATCGGAATCTGCGTCCGCATGCGGAGCGCCCGGGGGCCGTGGTGGCATATGAGCATCGGCAGTGAGCACCAGAACCGGCTGGTTCGTGGTCCACAAGTCGTAAGCGGTCATTTGCACGTTTTCGAGGATCGGATCTTTTCCTCTTGCTTTGGCAGTCGTGGGATGTGACGCAGTATGTGCCGCAGGATGTGCTGTAGCATGTGGACCGGCCGGCATCGCCACAATGCTGGCCTTGGCCCGCGCAGCGACATACGCGCGCACCTGCTCCTTAGCCAGCGCGTTCATCTGCTCACGACGATCTCCTTCTTCGCCCTTGAGCCATTCGAAAGCGAACGATCGCGGTATTGGGCCCGTCGCATCGGAAATCGCCGGAATCAACTGCACCGGCTCCTTGGTGGCCACGACCTCAGCCGCCTTTGCTCCATTCGCCGCCGCCGCAGCTGATCCCACAGCCCCGGGTTTGCTGTATCCCGGCACTTCGTCTTCCGGTAGCGGATCGACGGGCTTGCCGCGCCGCAGTTTCGGCCGGCTGGCTTCATCTGCGCCACTATCCGAGGGCGGCGGGGGGGGAACCGCAGGCGCCTTCGGTTGGGCGGACTTCGCGTCAGCCGTCTTGCTGTCAGCTGGCTTGGTATCGCCGGGTTTCGAATTGCCTGGAGTCGACGTGGTTGGTGAGCCCGATCCAGACGGACTTTGCCCTGCCGGAGTTGAGCCCGGAGTCGACGAGCTCGGCGCGTCGTGCTTGGTCAGCCGCGGCGGCCCGTCCCCTGAATCAGAGGGAGTCGCTTGAGGCGCGCTCGAAGGCGTGGGGCTAGCGGGAGCCATCTTCGTGGGATCCCTGGTCAGCCGCGGCGGCGCGTCGCTGTTGTCGATCCCCACCGGAACGGCGTCCGCTTTGAACTCCTTCTTTTCTTTCTCGGCGCCTGCCGGAACCCATCTGCCGGTCCCGAGCCACGGGTTCTGCGCATTGACCGCATCGCTGTGCAAGGCACTGCTCACGGTAAAAAGCCCTAATGAACTGCCGGTTCGCTCGGCCTCATAAACCGTGCCGGGCTCCAGCGACATCGGGATGGGATTGGCCTTGTACGCAGACGCATCCCAGAACTTTCCATACACCAGAATCGCGATGGGCACTAGCGTAGTTTTCCCGCTCGCGGTCATTTGCAGGATGGCCACCGCTCGTGGCCCCGCTTCTTTCTTACGCGGAGCTTTGCGCTCGCCGGGATTGATCTGCGGAAGCTCGTCCTGCGCCGCTGCGGCAACCGGCAGAAACGCAATGCACGCCAACAGCACGATCAGCCAGCACGCACGACCGAAGATTCCGCGGTGTAAAATCTTGACGAACGCCGAACGGGCGGATGTCGTTTCCGACCTGCGGCTTGGGCCCGACTTGAATTTTCCCGGAGAAATTCCCATGAATGTCAATGATAAGGCTCCCGACTTCACTTTGCAGGACGAGAACGGAAAAGACGTCGCTCTCAAGGATCTGCGGGGCAAGACCGTGGTGCTCTACTTTTTTCCCCGCGCCGACACTCCCGGCTGAACCATCGAAGCTCGCGGGTTCCGCGACACATATACAAAGATGCAGAAGACGGGCGCCGTGCTGCTCGGCGTTTCCCCCGACACGCCCAAAGCGCAAAAGAAGTTTCAGGAAAAGTACGATCTTCCCTTCTCTTTGCTCGCCGACGCTGACAAGAAAGTGGCTGAAGCATTCGGCGTGATGAAGGAAAAGAATATGTACGGAAAGAAAGTGTGGGGAGTGGCGCGGACCACGTTCATCATTGGTCCCGACGGCAAAATCCAGCACATTTTCGAAAAGGTTAAACCCGACGGCCACGCCGAAGAAGTGCTGGCTTATCTGAAGGAATCGGCCAAAGGCGTGGCTTAAACGCAGGGAAAGCGGAACCAGTTGCGACGGACTTTCGTATTCACCATCATGTGGGGACAGCTTCGTCGGCTGTCCCGCCTGGATCTGAGAGTATAGGTTCGCGGAGTATAGGTTCGCGCGTTCCGGAGGAACTCATGCGCGGTCTCATCCAAATCGTTGTCATTTCTGGAATCCTGCTGTTTGTATGCGCTGGCGCATTTGCCAAACCGGCGCCGCCTCCTGCCGACGATCGAGATTCCGTGGCGCTCGTCTTCAAAGACGGTCACCGCCAGACCTTGGCCATGGCCGAAATAGCGCGCATCGATCTGAAGCCTCCCGCAGTCATCGTCTATAAGGACGGCCACCGCGAGAAAATCTCCGCCGAAATTGATCGCATCGAATTCGGTCCAGCGGAAGTTGCCATGCTGCCGGGACGAAGTCACTACGTGGGCAAGTGGGAGGTGCGGGAGGACATCAACGGAAGCCGGTTTTACATCACTCTCGGCGCCGACGGAGAAGCGCGCAAGTCAATTGGGGCCGCGCACGGCACATGGACCTTGGTCGATGGAGAGGCCCGCATCACATGGGACGACGGCTGGCGTGACGTGATCTGCAAGGTCGGCAGCAAGCACGAGAAGCGCGCCTATGAACCCGGCAAGTCGTTAGACGGTGCCCCATCCAATGTCACCGCAGCCGTGAACACGCAACCGAAACCGATCTAAGTTTTCAGCTTCGGTTAAGATTTGGCTGCATGCGCAAGTCATCGACGCCCGCACCAACCGACAATATTCGCCCGCTGCACCGCGCGTTCTTCAGCCGGGATCCGCGGCGCGTCGCTCGCGAGCTTCTGGGCAAGGTACTGGTCCGGCGAGGGTTGGATCGTTCTGTTGCCGTTCTGACCGCACGCGTTGTGGAAGTCGAAGCCTACCTTGGGCAAGAAGACCCCGCCGCCCACTCCGCTGCAGGAAAAACGCTCCGCAATTCAGTTCTTTTCGGTCCGCCCGGCCACGCCTACATCTACTTTATCTACGGAAATCACTATTGCTTGAACGTCTCGTGCGAACCGGAAGGCCAAGCAGGGGGCGTCCTTTTCCGCGCGATGGAGCCGCTGACTGGCATCGAAGAGATGGCTGAATCCCGCGGGATCGACGTCCACGGGCCGAAAGATCTGATTAACCTCACGAACGGTCCGGGAAAGTTGAGCGAAGCCTTCGGCATAACGCGTACCCGCGATAACGGATGCGATCTCACCTCTGCAAACAGCTCCCTGTGGCTCGGCGAAGACGGTTATCGCGCGCGCGGAATCGTCACCACTCCCCGCATCGGCATCACCAAGGCCGCTGACAAGCCCCTGCGCTACCTGCTGAAGGGTAACCCCTTCGTTTCAAGGAAAGTTCGTTCCCGCAAGTAGAGGGCGTGGGGGAGCAGAGTTGTGAGCGGGAACGTGTGGAACCGGTCTTTGAGCCGGTGCGTCCGCCAAGCCGCCGCTTTTCCGGCGCGCTTGACATGGGGTGTAAACTTGCGTCCGAGTCGGGTCAGCGAGAATCCGCACCAGTCAAGGCTTTTCGCTCGTCACGAGTGAAAATAATTTCCCGCAACCCCGCTGCGGAGTTAGTCATCTTAGTGTCTTAGGAGCCCACGTGTCCCGCTTGACGCGACGTCCGATTCTCGCTGGGATCCTCGCCCTCGTTACTGCTACAACACCTTTACTCATCGCGAAGGATGGCGCGGTATCCAGTCGGCCCACTAGCTTTCCCCCTTCCTATATTCTCATCGGTTTTGCCGGCGGATTTGTCCGTCACGACGATCCGCACCACGGTCCAGTCAAACTGGCGCAGCGAATTCGGCAGGACATCCCCAAGAATGCCTCGATTCAGGTCTTTGAAAACCGCCACAGAAAAGCCGCGTACAAGGCGATTGTTCAGTTGCTGGATACCAATCACGACGGCGTCTTGAGCGAACAAGAAAAGGCGCAGGCGCACATCATTTTGTTCGGTCACAGTTGGGGAGCATCTGCGGTGGTCATGTTGGCTCGTGAATTGGACCGTGTAAGAATTCCCGTCCTGCTCACCGTGCAGGTCGATAGCGTAGCCAAGCCCTGGCAGACGGACAAAGTCATCCCCGACAATGTTGCGGCCGCGGTGAACTTCTATCAGCCGCACGGACTTATCCACGGTCGCGCACAAATCGTCGCCGCCGACGATTCCAAGACTCAGATCCTGGGAAACTTCCGTTTCGATTACGAGAAAGACCCGGTACGGTGCGAGGGAGGTTCCTGGTTCCAGCACACTTTCTCCCCGAACCACTTGCAAAGCCAATGCGATCCCCGCCTCTGGTCGCAGGTCGAAACGCTGGTCCTCCAGAGAATGGAACCCCAGCCCGCCACCGTCGCAGCCATCCCGTAGCGGGAGCCCCTCGGGACCGCAATCCGCCAGAGGCTCCGCTCCGCGCCATCCTATCCCCACAGTCCCGGGCTAGGGCAACGTCACCGTCTCTCCAGAGAGCAGATTGGTGCATTTCGAGGTAGGAACGCCCGACAGATTCACGGTCCCGGTAATCGTCGAGTCTGGATCGCAAAATAAATCCACGCTGTTTCCACCGACCAGCGTGAGGTTTGTGCCCGTGCTCACGTCGATGCTCGACAGATTTGCCGCTACCAGGCCGCCGTGGCTGCCTCCGGTAATCGTGGCTCCGATCATGGTCGCGTGCGAGTTATTGAGAGCCATCACTCCCTGGCCATTACTTCCCGTAATGACAAGGTATCCATTGGAGGTAGTCATCGATGCATCGCCGGAGAGAAGAACGCCTCCCGTCGTGCCGCCGAACGTTTGCCCAGGCTTGTTAATGAGCAGTTTCGCTCCTGTCACGTTGAGCGATCCGCCCTCGCTGATCGTCACCCCGTTGTCGTTCGTTCCAGCAGAGTTATTGATGACTACATCGGTCGACCCACTCGTCTGATAGTAGGTAGTGAAGGTGAGCACGTCGATAATGGAACCAGCGTACGCATCGATTCCCACCTGCATATTATTGATGGTCGTGCCATACATCGTGATGTGGGACGCTCCGACAAACAGGCCAACGTGGTAATTCGCTCCGGTCGAATTCTGAAACAGGCTGCGCTCCACGTGTACATCCGACAAGTCGTAGATGCCGAGCGCAGAGAAGCCGGGGTCCTGCGCCGTCACGTACGCAATGGATACCTGACTTTGCTCATAAATTGAGATTCCGGAACCGCCGCCTGTGATAGTCAAGTGCCGCAACCGGATATCGGTACTGCCATGACCGATTGCAATCGCCGAAACGCCCGTCGTGCTTGCCTGAATGCTGAACCCATCGACGGTAACGCTGCGTGAAGCCCCAATGGACAGGAGGCCAAGCTGACTGGTCGTTGTGGTCGGCTCCAGCAGTGTCGCACCGGACGCCCCCTGCAATGTAAGGCTTTCGAAGCCGATGACCTGAACGTATTCGGTACACGTTCCGCTCACCGTGAGAGTGTTAGGCGTTTGCTTGTTCAACTTGGCGAGTGCGGCGCTTATGGACTGACCTTGGTTGCAGTCTACCGTGGTCGATGGTGCTGACGTTTCGCCCACAGCGACGCAAGCTGCTAAAACCAGCGAAACGAGAATTCCCCAGTTCGTAACTTTCATAGAATCTCCTCTCTGATTTTCGGACGCGGACAGGACCCAATGGGAAGACGGAAAAAGCAACGTCAAAATAACGAGATGAGGCCGAATCGCACTGCCCACCAATGCCGGATCGAGGAAATAGGTTCGCCGTGACGGATAGGAGGAAGGAATGCGGCCGCCCCAGGCTCGGGCAAAGATCTTACCCACGCGATCGATCCTTGTCAATCTAAAAGGCCTGCAAAATGGCCCCACTCGAGGCGCAAGCCACTTTCTCAGTTCCCCGTTACTTCCGGCTGCGATAGCCCTGTTTGGCTTGAATTCACTGGAGGCTTTGAATCTTGGATATTCTGCTGGAGATTCGCACCGTCAGTTTTGACAGTTCCCCAATGTCTCGTCTCATCCTCATGATGGACCAGAAGAAATAGGCAAGCGAACAAGACGAAGGGATCAATGACATCTGAAGTCAACGAGAACTACGAGTTTGCTCAATGGATTGGAAGATGGGCCGCAAGAAGCCAGCAGCGGAAAGCCCAGCTTGAGCACCTGCCGCCCAGCCGGACCGCGAGCGCAATAGAGCAGAGGCGTCCGGATCCAGAGGGCGAAGGAGCCAAATGCTAGACGACGCGAAGCGGGAAGCAAGAATCGAAAGAACAGAAGAGAACGAATTTCAGCAAGAGCTGAAACTAGCGGACCGGCTCGCAATTGAACGAACCGTTCTGGCCGCAGACAGGACCATGCTCGCCGCGGTGCGGACCTCAATGTCGTTCATCGGCTTCGGCTTCACGATTTTCAATATCCTGAAATACCTGCAAGAGCATGCTTCCCTTAGACTGATGCGCCCCCAGACCCCGAGGAATTTCGGAGCCTTCATGCTGACGGCGGGAACGATCCCGCTTTTTTTCATGATCATTCAGTATTCACGAACCTTGAAGCGGATGGGCCGGAAGGAGAGTATCTTCCAAAATCCTAATTTCCAGATGGCAGGCGTGGTTTTCATACTCGGCGCCGTTCTCCTGGTGACTCTCATTGGCAATGTCCTTTTGCTGTGAGAGAACACGCGCTTCGGCCGAATTGTTAGCCGCCAATCAGAAGGTTATCGATCAGCCGCGTGCTCCCCACAAATGCCGCAACCGCGACCAGCGCGCCACTTGAAATATCTGTGACGGAATCCAGTGTATTCGGATCCACGATCTCGAAGTAGTCGAGACGCACCGCAGTTTCCCGAGCGATCTCTTCGCGACCTGCCGCGGCCAACTTGGCGGCATGGCGTTCCCCGCTGTCTGCCAATTCCTTCACCCGCGTCAGCGAACGGTGCAACACGAGTGCCTGCCTCCGCTGTTGCGGGTCCAGATAGGCATTCCGCGAACTCATCGCCAGCCCATCGGCCTCGCGCACGATCGGACACACCACAATTTCCACGGCGAGATTCAGATCGCGCACCATGCGCCGGATGATCGCCACCTGCGCGGCATCTTTTTGCCCAAAAAACGCCGCATCCGGTTCCGCAATATGAAACAACTTGGCTACCACGGTCGTGACCCCGCGAAAGTGTCCCGGCCGCGAACGTCCATCGAGCTTTTCGCTGAGCCCCTCGACGGTCACCCAGGTCGCTGGTGCGGGGCCGACACTCTGGTGCGCCGAAGTTGGGTATATCTCTTCCACGGGCGGCGCAAACAGTAATTCGACACCATCGCGCTCCAGCATTTCGCAGTCGCGTTCGAACGATCGCGGATATTTCGCCAGATCCTCGGTCGGTCCAAACTGAGTGGGGTTGACGAAGACGGACGCCGCCACAACGTCGCACGATGCCCGCGCGGCCCGCACCAGTGACAAGTGCCCCTGGTGCAGCGCTCCCATGGTCGGCACAAGTCCGAGCCGCTTGCCCGCGCGCCGGAAGGCACGTGACTCGGTTCGCATTTCGTGAATGCTCGTGCAGATTTTCAAGGAAAGATTTCAAGACCTGATTTTCAAGAACGCTTGATCAAGCGCAAGAGGCCGGCTCGGTTCCCTGTGGGGACAGCCGCCATCGGCTGTCCGGTTGAGCGAAGCTCAACGCGCTTGTCAGTCAGAATCGTAACTCAACCCGCGGGCACCCACTTCACCGCCACGTGCGCTCCCTCCAGCATCCCGCCTACGATGCCTTTGTTGCGCCGAATCGCCACGCCGTCCTGCTCGGAACGTGCAGCATTCTCTGTAGCCGCCACCACGCGCCCATAGGGCCAGTTCGAGGCGGGCAATGCCGCCAGCGCCGCCAGCAACTCCGCCGTCTTCAAATGGATCTCGGCGCTATCGGCGGCATCGAGCAACGCCACGCCGTCCGCACGGATGATGAGATAAGGATTCCGCCAGGTCTTCATGTCGTGAATGCGATCGACCTGCGCTGGATCCGACGGCGGAATAGCTTGCAGCACGGCTTCCGGGGCGGGTGGTTTCGGCGCCGCCTGCGAGGAACACGCTACCTGCGCGATCCCCAGCAGCACAGTCAATGCCAGCCACATGCCAAGAGACTTTCGGATCACGAGCCGAATCTACCTCACCGTCGCCGGAACATCATTCTTCAACGCCCAAACGAGCGCCACGATCCATCCAATCACGCTCCATCCCAGGAAAAGATTCAGCAGGAAGATTGCCAGGAGGTCCCTCTTGCTGCGGGCCAGGGCAATGATCGACGGCAGAAAATACATCACGAACCAGAAGCCGAAGAACGGAAGAAAAAACAGGGTTGAGAGAGTCATGAGCCCCTCCTATCAAATAGCCTAGCACCAGGAGCGATTCGGCACTAGCGGCAGCCGAAACGAAATCGCACCTAGTTAAGAATACGCGCTCAACGCCGACATTGTTCCCGGAATGTGATGCGTGGGGATCCGCGCGAATCCCTGCCTAAGGAGTCCGCCGTTACCGCCGCATCGCCCGTTTCCGCTCCAGTACGGCATCGAGCCCCGCTCCAGTTTCTCGCGGTAAATGATACGACTCTTCGTCCGCCGGATAATGATGCGACCGCACATCCGCCCGAAACGCCTGTACCGCGCTCGTAATCAGCGCCGCCGCGTCGCCGTAACGCCGCACGAATTTTGCCGGAGGCCCAAACGTCAGATTCAGAATGTCGTGAAACACCAGCACCTGCCCGTCGCACTCCGGACCGGCGCCGATCCCAATCGTCGGCGTGGTGACCTCGGCCGTAATCATCGCCGCCACTTCCCGCGGAATTCCTTCAAGATACAAACACGCCACGCCGGCGCGATCGAGAGCCACGGCATCGCGCATGAGCTGCTCAATTCCGGCCAAGCTCTTGCCCTGCACCTTGTAGCCGCCCATCACATTGACCGACTGCGGAGTCAAACCGATGTGCCCCGCGACCGGAATTTCGGCGTCAATAATCTGGCGGATCAGGTCGGCGCGCTTCTCTCCGCCTTCAATCTTCACGACTTCGGCGCCGCCTTCCTTCACAAAGCGCGCGGCGTTGCCGACGGCTGTTTTCACGTCAATCTGGTAAGACCCGTACGGCATGTCAGCGATCAACAGCGCATTCTTCACGCCACGCCGCACCGCCTTCACGTGGTGCAGCATCTCGTCCATCGTGACCGAGAGCGTGTTCTCGTAGCCCAGCATGGTTTGCGCCAGCGAATCTCCCACCAGCACCATGTCGATGCCCGCCTCGTCGACCAGACGAGCCGAGGCATAGTCATAAGCGGTGAGGCAAGTGATGGGGTCGTGACGGAGTTTCTGTTCCCGTAGGGACGCGGTAGTGATCTTATGGCCCGAGCCGTCGAAGAGACGACCGCCAATAGGGGTGATACTCATGATGTCCTCCAGTGCCCCTCCGCCTCTGGCGGATAGAGCCTGTGCACGCATCGTGGCGTCTACACCTTGGATGACGCTGAAGGTATTGTAGCCGGAAAAAAGGGAACGGACTACGCAAAAGAGTCGACCTGCCACCGAGTGCGCTAAGCGGCGTCTTTACAGGAATTTGCTGGTTACCACCCAGAAAGGATTACCAAAGTAAGACGGTAATAGGATATCTTACATCATTCCTATGGTAAGATTTATCGCATGGCGACTTACCATACCACCATTAGCTCGAAGGGCCAGGTCGTGGTGCCGGTGGAACTTCGCGAACAGTTGGGACTAAAGAAGGGTACCCGGGCGACCTGGACAGAAGAGAGAGGCCGGCTGATTCTGATGCCCATCACCGAGCGAATCCTGGACGAGATCCAAGGTTTTCTCAAGCCGAGTCCCGGTGAACCTTCGATGTTTGAAGAGCATTTCAAAGAACGCGAGCGTGAGCGCCAGCGCGAGAAAGAGAAGCGGTGACCTCGGTCGTCGCGCCCCGAAAGCCCCGGCGATATATTCTCGATGCCAACGCTCTCATCGGATTTGTTGAGGACCGTCCGGTCACCGCGATGCAAGTCCGGCGGCTGCTGGAAGAGGCTTTTCGCGCTGATTTGCCACTTTTGTTGTCTGCCATAAACTGGGGCGAAGTTTTCTACATTGCGTGGCGTCAACACGGCGAGGTCAAGGCCCGCGAAGTAGAAGCAAGCCTGCGACGATTCCCAATCGTCGTCATTCCAGCCGACTTGGAGCGCGCCACCCGCGCCGCCGCCCTCAAGCAGAAACACAACTTGGGCTACGCCGACGCCTTCGCTGCGGAATTGGCGATTGAACGCGGTGCCTGGCTGGTCACCGCCGATCCGGAGTTTTCCAAGCTGGGGAAAATGTTATCGGTGTACCCGCTGCCGCGGCACGAGAAATAGTCGTCATTAGCGGGTTCGCCAGTGGCGAGAAGCTAGCAGCCAGACGCTACGGTTGTGTCGAAGGAAACGACCAACGACTAACGACCAATGGCCAACGACAGTTGTTACGCCCCCGCCGCATCCTGGCCGCCCAGCGGCAGGAAGTACTGCGTCCCCTTGATCGGCTCCGTCACCTTCCGCAGCAGTTCCTGCAGGTCTTCATTGCGATCGACGAAATCAATCTCCGACGTATTCACGATCAGCAAATCCGACGACGTGTAGTGAAAAAAAAAGTGCTCATACGCCTTGACCACTTCCTCCAGATATTCGTCGCTCACCGCCCGCTCACTCGCCGCATTTTTTTTCTTGAGCCGCTTCTTCAGCACTTCGGGCGTTGCCTGCAGATAAATCACCAGGTCGGGTGTAGGCAACAGGTCGCGAAAATGGTTGTAGTAGCGGTTATAGGTATCGAGTTCGTGATCGGTCAGGTTGAGGCAGGCGAACAGCTTGTCTTTCTCGAAAATGAAATCGGAGACCACAACCTTCTGCGACCGCGGACCCAAATCGAGCGCCTGCAACTGCTCGAACCGCCGCACCAGAAACGTAAACTGCGCCTGAAACGCCGCCCCGCGGTCTCCTTCATAAAAGGAGTCGAGAAACGGATTCGCCTCGGGCTCCATCACGCGTTGCGCATTCAACCGCTCGGCCAGAATGCGCGCCAGCGTGCTCTTACCCACGCGGATCGGTCCTTCCACAGCTATATACCGGGGGAGTTCGAAAAGATTGGCCATGTTTTCGTAGGACGAGGTCTTGCGATGTTTCGGAATTCAGAGGATATCTCGGATACCGCCGAGTGACAATTGCGGGATGAGTTAACAGCGGGTGGAAAATTGGAGAGACGCGATTTCACAACGCCAACCCGCTTGATTGTCATCCTGAGCGGCTTTGTTTTGCCGCGAAGGACCTATGTAACTGGCTGGGAGTGCATAGGTCCTTCGCTTTGCTCAAGATGACAACACCGAAGTCGGGTTGTCCAATTCCATCATCCATTACAATCCACCCATGCTCGGAATCGTGCTCGCCGGAACGTCGGCAGCTGCCGCAGTCGCTGCCGGATACCAATCCATGGCGCCCACCGGGCAGTGGTACGGCCGCACCTTCACCGGCCTGGCGCCGGGCACAAGGCAACTTGCGCTCACCTACGACGACGGACCCAACGATCCGCACACGCTGCGGCTGCTGGAAGTCCTCGCGAAGCACGACGTGCACGCAACTTTTTTTCTGATCGGACGCTATGTCCGTCAACGTGCCGAAATTGCCCGCGAGGTCGTCAAAGCAGGCCACGTCGTGGGCAATCACACCTTCACGCACCCGCTTCTGAGTCTCAAGAGCGCAGCGGAAGTTCGTCAGGAGCTCTCCGACTGCCGCTCCGCCCTGCAGGACGCCATCGGCGAACATTCCAACCTGCTCCGCCCACCGTTCGGCGCACGCCGGCCTGCGGTTCTGCGCATCGTGCGCGAACTGGGCTTCGAACCTGTGATGTGGAATGTGACGGGTTACGACTGGACCGCGCCGCCCTCGGCAGTGATCGAGCAGAAAGTGAGCAAGCAAATTCGCGGCGGGAACGTCATCCTCTTGCACGACGGCGGTCACAAACAGATGGGCGCCGACCGTTCCCAAACAGTCTTGGCCACGGACCGTCTGATCGCGAAATACAAGTTGGAAGGCTACGAATTCGCAACGGTCCCGCAGATGATGAAGATGGAGTGAAAATGCGTGTGTGCAGTGACAATGCTCGTGTGGGCCGGATCTTTAATCCGGCCGCGGCCCGAAGGGCCGCGCTTTTCCTTGCGCGCATCCCGATTCCGATAAAGCAACAAACCCTGCGGCGCTCCGTGCCGCGACCGGATCAAAGATCCGGTCCCACACAAAACTCTAATGCATCGCCGCGAACGCTTGCTTCGCCGCCGCCACCGTGCGCTGCACATCGTCGTCCGTGTGCGCTGCACCCAGGAACGCCGCCTCATACTGCGATGGCGGCAGGTACACGCCACTATCCAACATGCTGCGGAAGAATTTCCCAAACGCCTCCGTATTCGACTTCGACGCCGAATCCCAATCCGTCACCGGCCCCTGATTGAAAAACCAGGTAAACATCGATCCCACGCGGTTGTGGCACAGCGCAACTCCGGCATCGCGAGCCGCCGCTGCTACTCCCTCGACCAGTTCTCCACTCAACTTCTCCAGCCGCGGATAGATCTCACCCTTCCGATCGCGTAACTGTTTCAGCATCGCGCATCCCGCGGCCATTGCCAGCGGATTCCCCGATAGCGTTCCCGCCTGATACATTGGCCCCAGCGGCGCCACCAGATCCATAATCTCTTTCGATCCGCCATACGCGCCCACTGGCAATCCTCCGCCAATGATTTTCCCCATCGTCGTCAGGTCGGGACGAATGTTATACAACTCCTGCGCTCCGCCAAACGACAGGCGGAATCCAGTCATCACTTCATCAAAAATCAGCACCGACCGTTCGCGCTCGGTCAGCATCCGCAGCCCCACCAGATAATCGTCCGCCGCCGGGACGCATCCCATGTTCCCCACCACCGGCTCTACGATCACGCACGCAATCTGATGCTTGAATTTCTGGAACGCGTGCTCGACCACCGACAGATTGTTGAACGGCAGCGCCAGCGTGAACATCGTGAATTCTTCGGGAACGCCCGCCGATCCCGGAATTCCCAGCGTCGCCACTCCCGACCCTGCCTTTACCAGCAGCGCGTCCGCGTGCCCGTGATAGCAGCCTTCGAACTTCACAATGTATTTTCGTTTTGTATAAGCTCGCGCCAGCCGGATCGCCGACATCGTCGCTTCCGTGCCGGAACTGACGAAGCGCACTTTCTGCATCGACGGAAACGCGCCCAGCACTAACTCGGCGAGATCGGCCTCGGACGGCGTGGAAGCTCCAAAGCTCGTGCCATTGCAAGCCGCGCCCACAATCGCGTCGAGCACATTCGGCTCGGCGTGCCCCAGAATCAGCGGCCCCCATGATCCGATGTAGTCGATGTACTCGTTTTCGTCGGCGTCCCATATGTGCGAGCCCTTACCGCGCACGATAAACGGCGGATCTCCTCCCACCGATCGAAACGCCCGCACCGGAGAATTCACGCCTCCGGGAATCATGCTCTCGGCCCGCTGCTGCAGGCGCCGTGATTGTTCAGTCTTGCGCAATGTAGTGGACGGCATCGAATCCTCTCGACCAGAAATCAGGAATAAAGAGATAAAAAGGATGTCAACCAAATCGAATTATGCAACGGACTACTATAGCAGCGCACCCTAACCGGAATTCATCAGATATTCATCGTTCTGCAATCCCTTTGCAACATGCCCACAGTACCTTAGGTTCATCAAGTTGCCCTTCTAACCGGGAGGGTTTGATGGGACAGTCTCGGGGGCTCCGGACTGTCCTTTTTACTTTTGTGGCGGGGCCAGTTTTGATTGTGTGGGACGGGCACATTGGCCCGTCCGCGACGCTCCAGCGCCGCAGGTTTTGCTATCCCACTTTCCGACAGCCAGCCCCACGCAGACTCTCGCTTTACCCGACCGGCGTGATGCGCGCAGCATAAAACATTTTGGGGAGCGCAAGCACGAGTTCCGTGGGCGGGCGATGCTTATGTGGGGACGGACGCGTTCGTCCGTCCGGTTCGAACGGAAGCTGGTAGTCCGAAGGAAGAACCAGCAGAGCTTCGCTCCGCGGGACGGACGAATGCGTCCGTCCCCACACGTGCCGAGCAGACTCAGGCTCTGTGCTGGAAGTATCTCGTGCTCAGACTTCCGCACCCTTAAGGTTTCGGCATTAACTCCAATTAACCCTCCATCGTATAATCACCTTCAGTGATCACCGTCTCCAAAGAGGACTACCTCAAATCCATCCTCGAAGCCGAAAGCGAGGGCGAACAAGTCATCTCCGCCCGCCTTGCTGACCTGTTAAAGGTTTCTCCGCCCGCGGTCACCATGGCCCTGCGCCGCCTGAAAAAAGATGGCCTTGTGCGCGTCGAGACCAGCGGCGAAGTCCGCCTCACCGCAGCCGGACGCAAGATCGCCCGCAAGCTGACCCTTCGCCACCACCTCATTGAACGCATGCTCTCCGAACTCTTCGGCATGGAATGGTGGAAAGTTCACGACGAGGCGGAACGCCTGGAGCACGCGGTCTCGCCCGACTTCGAAGCGAAGCTACTGGCGAAGTTGGGATCCGGCGGCGCCTGTCCTCACGGAAACCTAAGTGAACTCGAAGGCCCCGCGAGCCGCCGCCGCCGCGGTCTGGTTCTGCTCGCCGACGCCGAACTCGACAACACTTACACCGTCAGCGGAATTTACGAACGCGATCGCAACCTGCTCGAATTTCTCGAGCATCGCGGCGTCCGCCCCGGAGCGAAGCTGCGCCTGCTCGAACGCAACTACGACCAGACCCTCACGCTCTCCACTCCCGCCGGCACCGTATCGCTCGGCCCCGCGGCCTCCGAGCGAGTCTGGCTCTCGCCTTCCAGGCGCAATAAACACTAGCATCTGCCAAACCAAGGCTTATTTCGCGCCTTGCACCAGAAACAAATCGGACTGTTCCCGGAAAAACGAGTAGGCGAAAGTCTTCCCATCGGCCGTCATGCGCACGCGATGCACCGAGGTGACTCCTGCCGGGTCGCCCGGTGCCAGCGTCGCGAAGCGCTCTCTTTTCCCCGTCGCTACCTCCAGCCGATACACAGTCGCTGAAGTCTTTTCGTCGTGATACACATAAGTCGCTCGCCCATCCCCGGACCACCGAATCCAGATATCCTCCGGCTGCCATCCCGGCATGGCTCGCGCCTCTCCCCCGGCAATCGGATACATCATCCCTCGCCCCGCGAGGTCGCGCGCGAAGACCAGTTTGCTGTCGGGTGAGACCTGCTTCGACTCGTAGTGCGAGGAAGCGCCGAGGGAAATCGAGGGCGTGACTGGGCGGGGCGAGCTGCCGTTTAGATCGAGTACATACATCCTCCACCCATGACCATCATCGCGGGCGAAAAAGATCGCCTTTCCGTCCGGCATGAAACCGCTCTCGCCCACAACCTGAGGTTGTCCCAAGTTCAGCCGCTGCACTTCCCCCACTCCCACCGGCACCAGACTTAGAGGAGAATCGGCAACCTGCGCGGCCTCAGCTGCTAGAACAACTTTGCCGTCCGGCGACAGCACGAGGCCGCTCCATGCCCCCAGTTTGGTGGCCGGCGAGCCATCGATCTTCCGCACGTAAGAGAGGTCCGAAAGGCCTGCGGCCTCGCCCCAGTCGTCAAAAGCCACCTGCGAGCCGTCCTCAGAAAGATCAGACAGCGTGGCGTAATCGAGCCAGGAGAGATCGGGGTCCGTCGTATCCTTCTCGCCGCGCACGCGCAACTCGCTCCGCCAGTTTTCCTTGGACAGCAGAATCCGGCCGTCCGGAGCCACATCATGCAGACGAAGCATGCCCGGCAGCCGGAGCACGATCCGTTGTTTCCCTTTCAAGCTCAAACCAAAAATTGTGTCCGACCAACCTTCACTCGCGGTGGCGGCGACCCAGACTTCGTGGCCGGATGCGGGCCACGCCAGCCCTTCGACACTGTTGAAGACTTGGGACCGAAGAAGCTGCTTTCCGTTCCGATCAACTGCAACGACCCATCCCGCATCACCGTCGCTGCCGACAAACTCGCTGAAAGCCGCGGCATTTGCATCCGGCGAAATCCGCAGGTTCCCCAGTGCGCGGTTCCCTTCATAAATCACTTTCCCCCGCGGAAACTCGACGCGATACCGTCCTCCGCCCGCGCGGATAACGGCCATTTCCTTGCTCTCCGAGGTCCAGTCCGCCGAGAGCACGTGGTCCGCAACCTCGCGCGGCGAGCCGCCAGCGACCGGAACCAATCCCAGTGTGCTCTCGCAAGTGCCGATGTAGCGGTCGGTGCAGCCGATGGAGATCGCAAGTTCCGACGGGGAAACTGCAAACACGGTCGAGTTGATCAAATTCAGCGGACGCGATTCCGGACCGTCGGGAAGCGTGGAATAAATCTGCAACGGCTGCCCGTTCCAACTCGCGCTGTAATAAATGGATCGTCCATCGGCCGCAAACCGCGCCGCATACACCAACCCGCGCTCAAAAGTCAGCTGATGATAGGAAGGCGGGGACGTCGTGCCAGCCCGCCGCCCCAGCATCCAGCTTCCCGCCGCGACCAGCGCCAGCAGAATCGCACCCACGGCTACTGGAACAAGACGCTTGCTCACCTCCGCCGGCGCAGTGACGGTACTCGTGCCCGTCGAAGAAATCCCCGAAACACCTTCCAGATTGAACGCCAGATCCCGTGCCGACTGGAAGCGCTGCAACGGCTTCTTCTCCAGACACCGCCGCACGATGCGCTCGACCGCTGGCGAGATCTGCTTGCCCGTCTGGCTCAATTCCGGCGGATCCTCTTTCAGGATCGCCGTCATCGTCTCGGCCGCCGTGTCGCGCCGGAACGGACGCACTCCCGACAGCATCTCGTAGAGGATCGCTCCCAGCGCAAAGATGTCCGAGCGCGCATCGGCCGCTTCGCCCTTCACCTGCTCGGGGGACATGTATCCGACCGTCCCCAGCACCATTCCCGCCGATGTCAGCTCCGCATCAATGGTCGCGCCTTCGTCCGCGGGCCGCGCCAGCTTGGCCAGCCCAAAATCCAGGATCTTCACCCGCCCATCGCGCGTGATGAAGATGTTCTCCGGCTTGAGGTCTCGATGAATGATCCCCTTGTCGTGCGCCGCAGCCAGCCCTTGCGCGATCGCCGTCCCATATTCCACAGCACGGCGCAACGGCAACGCGCCGCCGCTCAACTCCTGCCGCAGAGTCTGCCCCTCAAGACACTCCGAGACGAGGTACGGCGCTCCCTCATCGGTGCCGATGTCATGGATCGAAAGAATGTTCGGGTGATTCAACGCAGCGACCGCCCGCGCCTCAGTCTCGAATCGCCGTAAGCGGTCGCCGTCTTTCGCCAGCGCCGCAGGCAATATCTTGATTGCTACTTCGCGCCCGAGCCGCGTATCGCGAGCGCGATACACCTCGCCCATGCCGCCCGCTCCGAGCGGCGCCTGAATTTCGTATGGACCGATCTTCGTGCCGGAGGTAAGGGCCATCGGTGCGGGCATTATATTCCATGGCAGGCCACCCTCAGGATCGCGCCGCGCCAGGAGCATTGCGCCCGCCAGGACCGCTCTTCCGACAAGGGAGCATCCCGTGCGCGGACCGAATGGGAAGACAACCGAAGTCCCCGTACCACCTCATTACTTTCGCCATCGCCCCGCGTCAAGATAGTTAACCATAGTTTATATTTTGCTATATACTTATGCTAACAGTCTGGGCCCTGAAGCTAGGTTGCTCTGGAAAACCGCCCCTTCCGCATGAATAAGACGACCACAACTTCGAAACTACCCAGGGAGTTGCCGTCGTCCGCCGATACCAGAAAGGGATCCCATGTTTCGTTGGAGGGAGTGCACGGGACCGTTGCCGTCCCGCACCACGAGGCCGGATTCTGGGAGCAATGGCGCGCCTTCGTGGGACCGGCGATTCTCGTCAGCGTCGGCTACATGGACCCCGGCAACTGGGGTACGGATTTGCAGGGGGGCGCGCAGTTCAAGTACGGCCTGCTGTGGGTCGTTGGTCTCGCCAGCCTGATGGCCATCTTCATGCAGGTCATCTCCGCCAGATTGGGTGTCGTGACCGGCAAGGATCTCGCCCAATGCTGCCGCGACTGGTATCCCGCGTGGACCCGTTGGCCCAACTGGCTGATGAGCGAACTCGCCATCGGCGCCTGCGACCTCGCCGAAGTTCTCGGCAGCGCCGTCGCTCTGAACCTGATGTTTCACATCCCCATGCTGTGGGCCGTCATCATCACCGGACTCGACGTATTACTGCTCCTGGCCCTGCAGAGCTTCGGGATGCGCACCATCGAAGCCGTGGTGCTGGTGCTGATCGCGACCATCGCTGTCTGTTATTTCATCGAGATTTTCGTTCTCCCCCAAACCCAGCCCAGCTTTCTGGAAATGGGGCGCGCCCTCGTAACCCCACATTTTCGCCAAGCCGGCATGTTGTACATCGCCATCGGGATCATCGGCGCCACCGTGATGCCGCACAATCTCTACCTGCACTCGGCGCTGGTACAGAGCCGCAGACTGCAAAAAGACGAACCTTCCATCCGCAGCGCCATCCGCTTCAACACGATTGATTCCATCGTCGCGCTCACCATCGCCTTCTTCGTCAACGCAGCGATTCTCGTGCTCGCCGCAACCGTATTTTTCGGAAAGGCGAGTGTGACAACATTGGGAGGCCAAGTCGTCCACTTCGTCTCGGACAGTGACTGGATTCGAGTCGCGTACCTGACCCTCGCTCCGTTACTCGGCACAGCCGTCGCCAGCACGCTCTTTGCGGTTGCCCTGCTGGCCAGCGGACAGAGCAGCACCATCACCGGCACTCTCGCCGGTCAAGTCGTGATGGAAGGCTTCATGCATTGGCGCATCCGTCCTTGGGTGCGGCGCCTCATCACGCGGACACTAGCCATCCTGCCCGCCGTTTTCATCATCGGTCTGCGCGGGAATAGCAGCGTCACCGATCTGCTGACGCTGAGCCAGGTCGTGCTGGCGCTGCAACTTCCGTTTGCCATGTTCCCCTTGCTGCAATTCACCAGTTCGAGCAAGCGAATGGGCAATTGGAAGAATGGTCTCTTTCTGCTGGTTGCGGGCTGGGCCAGTGCTATTCTGATCACCGCCATGGACATCTACGGCCTGCCCGACTCGCTAAAATCGGCCTGGCAAGTCATCACCGGCGGATAAACAAAGGCACTACGATTGGAAAGTGCGCGGCTTCAGAGTCCGCGTGAGAACTGGATACTCAGGGATTCGGCGGAACATGGTTGTCCGCTCTTAGCCGCGAAGCGGCGTTAGAATACAGCCCACAGCGTAAGCCGTGGGGAAAGTGCGAAACCGACAAGCCCCAGCGGGGCGAAAGATGAGTCTCTTCAGCTCCGCGAACGCCAAGACCCATGTACGACACTATTCTCGTCACTCTCGACGGCACTTCCACCGACCGCGCCATTATCGAACACGTGAAACAGCTCGCGAAACTGGCCCACAGCCGTTTGGTGCTTCTTCATGTCGCTGACGGATGGGCCGCCCGCACCTACGGCCCCGACGCCGTCAGTCCCGAAATCGCCGAAGACACTTCCTATTTGCAAAAGGTTCGCGCGGAGTTTCACTCTGCGGGCATTTCTGCCGACGCCGAACTCGCCTATGGCGATCCCGCCGATCAAATCATCAAATGGGTGGAACAGAAGCGCTGTGATCTCGTCGCCATGAGCACCCACGGACACCGCTTCCTGGCCGACCTGTTTCTCGGTTCTACCGCTACTCGTGTCCGTCACAGTATCGGCGTCCCTATCCTTCTTCTTCGCGCGAAATAGTTCCCCTGGCTTCTCTGCTTCGCGCCCTCGAACATGGAACCTCCCTACTTGCTCAGCATCGCATCGCGAACCAGCCGCCAGCTCTCCTCATCCGGCACGCAAATCAATCCGCCAGTCAGGTGCGTTGGGAGATATTGCGTGCCGTCAAAATGCGCGCTATACCCTCCCGCTTCCCGATGCAGAAGCCATCCCGCGGCATGGTCCCACGGCATCAGCCGGTTGTAGAGAAGCAAATGGCAGTAGCCCGCCGCGGCGAGACGATATTCGTGCGCTGCGCACCGAAAGTTTGCGGTGGCTGCAAGTTTGGTCGTATTGGCGATCACGATGCTACGCAGCGGCTCCGCCAGGAATCCCGTAGCCACCATGCCTTCCATCTTCGACAATGGCACCGGCTTCGCTACTTGCAGCGGAATGCGGCTTCCGTCTTCGTACTCCATCCAAGCGCCCGCACTGCGCAACGCGTAAGCCCAGTTCCGGCACACCGGATCGTAGATCACGCCGCCCACGATTTCGCCGCGAATCGTCGCCGCCGCCATCACCCCGAACAGAGGCAAATTGGAGGCGAAGTTCTTGGTCCCATCGATCGGATCGACCACAAATGCCAGCTCAGCGCTGCCCACAGACTGCAGCAGCCCAGGATTTTTGTGCGTGCCCTCTTCGCCGATAATCACGCAACCGGGAAATGCCGCTCTCAACGCCGCGCTGATGGTGGCTTCCGCAGCTTCGTCCGCGTCGGTTACAAGATCGAGTGGAGAAGACTTCTGCCGAATCTGCGCCGACGTGAGCCTGCCGAACCGGGGCATGATCTCGGTCCGCGCGGCAATCGCGAGCGCCTCGCCCACCTGATGGAGATCTTTGATGGAAAATGACTCTGCCATAATCTCAGTTCTCTTAAGCTTTGCGGACCGCCAGTTCTCTTCTTCGCCCTACTAGTGGCCTGTCGCAGAACAATCATTTACTTAGAGCGGCCATCTGTTTATCGTTTTGGGAAGGGCGCGGCTTCAGCCGTGCCGCCCAGAGCCAATAATCACGCGGGCTTTAGCCCCTGCGGGATTCCACGGACCGGTAACGAACTCACCGCGACAGGCCACTAGCCTGGATTATTCACTCAGTCTCTAGCCAAAAAAGAAAGGATGCTCTAAAAGGAATGATGAACACTGGGTTTGGGCACCCAGCATTCCCTTTCGGAGCATCCATCGCTTGATACAAAGTGTTCTACCACAACTGAGCTTCTCCTTCTACCGTCATCAACCCATCCGCGCCGATTTTTCCGGCGGGCAGATCACCAGCGACGCCGGCCTGCTGCCGCTGCGCGCCTTCGACGAGCGCCATCATCTGACCCGCGATCTGGCCGCGCTCCTCAGCGATCCGCGGGATGACGAGCGCGTCCGTCACGACTCGCTCGAACTGTTGCGACAACGTATCTACCAAATCGTCGCCGGCTACGAAGATGCCAACGATGCCGACCGCCTGCGCCACGATCCCATGCTACAGATCGTCGCCGATCAGAAACTCGGCAATCCGCTCGGTTCCCAGCCTACCCTCAGCCGCTGGGAGAACGCGCCTTGCGCCCGCGACTTGGTGCACCTCAATGACGCTCTGGTCGAGCAGTTCATCCATCTCTGCGGCGACCAAGTCCGCCTGCGCGGTGAGATTCTGCTCGATATCGATTCCACCGACGATCCCACGCACGGCCAGCAGCAGCTCAGCTTTTTCAACGGCGCCTACGGCCAGCACATGTATCACCCCATGCTGATTTTCGAACGCCACAGTGGATGCCTGCTGGCGGCGCGCCTGCGTCGGGAAACGCCTCCAGTCATGCCCGCATTGTACCCATGCTGGTGCGTCTGGTGCCGCGACTCGAAGCCGCCTTCCCCGGTGTAAAAATCAAACTGCGTGGCGACGCCGGTTTCGCCCTGCCCCTGCTTTACCAGTTCTGCGAGTTCTTCGGGATCGAGTATGCCCTCGGCATCCCCGCCAACTGCGTGTTCCAGCGCCGTGCCCAACCTCTGCAAAAACAACTGAAACGGCGCTATCGCCGCACCCAGCTACCCCAGCGCAGTTTCTCCAGCTTCCGTCATCGTGCCCGCTCCTGGCCGCGTCAGCGCCGCATCTGCTACAAAGCCGAACACACCACCACTGGCACCAACCTGCGTTTCGTGGTGACCAACTGCGCCGGTCGCGCGGCGGAGGTCTTCGCCTTCTACAACGATCGCGGCGAGTGCGAGAACCGCATCGAGGAATTCAAGAACGGTTTTCGCGCCGACCGCCTGAGCTGCCATCGCTTTCTGGCCAACGCCTTCCGCCTGCTGCTGTATGGCTTCGCCTACAATCTGGTCAACCTGTTTCGCCAGCACCTGCCGCAGCCTTGGCGCTCGGCGCAGATCGAAACGCTGCGCGCCCAACTCTTCAAAATCGGGGCTCGCGTCCGCCACACCGCCCGCTGCGTCCGCTTCCATCTCGCCAGTGGCTGGCCCTTTCAGAACCTGTTCCGCTCCGCCGCCCTTGCCGTCAACAGCAGTTGATCCCTTTCCTTGCTTCCCAACTCAACCCCCAATCGCTGGTTCCTGCGGAGCCGTGTTCAAAATCCTCTCTCTCAGATCGTGACGCCGAACTGTCCCGCACCCAGCTCATGACCTCGACGACTCTGCCCTTCATCAATGCCCGATCGCACATCCTCGCAACAAAATCTCAGTCTTGATGAATTAAGCAGGCTAGTGCGGTGTCCCGTAAGTTCCTGCACTAATTACAGTTGTCATCCTGAGCGACGCGAAGGACCTATGTATTTTGTTTGCACCACGAAACTCCTTGCTTAGTCTCGATACGAATCCCGGCTTTTGTTCGCGTATTTCCGGGACACGACACTAGACTACAGTAAGTAAACTGAACTGCTCGCCCCCGCGCGAGATTCCCCAGAATCGACTGCCAGTTTTGCCAGTTCCCTGGCCCGACCGGGACTTATAAGGTGTAGCGATCTCATTTGCCGCATCTCAACTGAGGAGAAGGAACCGGTGGGCAATCAAGCCATGCGCGAATGCGCCAGAACAACTGCAATCAAAACCCAACGCTTGCGCACTCTCACGCATTTGGTGTGGAGTTCTCTGGTTCTTCTCCTGTCTCTGTCTACTCTCGGGGCTGGACAACAAGCAGACATTCAGACTCTCGTCACCACTGCGAACCTGCCAGGGATGCGCTGGCCCAACTTCAGCGACTATCGAACCGCACTGCAGAAATTTTACGAACCGACAAGCTACGCGCCTGCGTGGCTCCAGGGAACTCAGCCAGTGCCACAGGCTCTGTTCCTGATCGATCGTTTCAAGGATGCCGCTAAGAAGGGGCTCAACCCGGAAGACTACGACGGCTCGCGCTGGGACGAGAGACTGCGCGAGTTGCAAAGCTCACCGAACGCTCCGACGGTGGCAAGCTTTGATGTGGCTCTCAGCGTTTGCACCATGCGCTACGTCTCCGACCTGCGCATCGGACGGGTCAATCCCGTGCATTTCGATTTCGGCCTGAACGTGCAACAGAAAAAATACGATCTCGCCCATTTTTTGCGCGAACAAATCCTGACTGCCCCGAATCTGCAAGCCGTTCTGGACCAGATCGAACCTCCGTTTCCCGGCTATCGCCGCACCGAGCAAGCCCTCGCGCACTACATTGAACTGGCACGCGCTGACGATGGGGAAAAGCTTCCTGATGTTAGTAAGCCCATCGACCCGGGGCAGACCTACGCCGGTGTACCTTCTCTGGTCCGACGCTTGCAACTCGTCGGCGACCTCCCGCCGGACGCCACGCTTCCCGCAGACCCTCAGACCTATGGTGGACCGATCGTGGACGCCGTCAAGCATTTCCAAACCCGCCATGGCCTGGATGCCGACGGCCGCCTGGGTCCCGCGACCATTAAACAGCTGAATGTGCCGCTGCAGGATCGTGTTCTCCAACTGCAACTCACGCTCGAGCGTTGGCGATGGTTGCCCGCCGAGTTCTCCGCGCCCCCGATTATTGTGAATATTCCCGACTTCCGGTTGCGCGCCCTGGATGAGAACAACAATGTTGTGATGGATATGCGTGTCGTGGTCGGGAAAGCCATGCGCACGCAAACTCCCGTCTTCACCCGGGATATGACTTACGTGGTTCTGCGGCCTTACTGGAATGTTCCGCCCAGCATCCTCCGTAGCGAGATTGTTCCCGCAATCCAGCGCGATCGCGGTTACATTGCCCGCAAGAACTACGAAGTCACGACGCAAAACGGCACAGTTGTTACCTCGGGAGAGATTTCCGATGACGTGTTGGCACAACTAAGGGCGGGAAAGTTGGCCGTGCGGCAGAAACCCGGGCCCACGAATGCGCTGGGGTTGGTCAAACTCATTTTTCCCAACGAATTTAATGTCTATCTCCACAGCACGCCTGCCCAGGATTTGTTCTCGCGCTCACGCCGCGATTTCAGCCACGGCTGCATTCGCGTCGAAAAGCCTGCCGAACTGGCCAACTGGGCCCTGCGCAATAATCCGGGATGGACCGTGGAGAAGGTGCAGCAAGCCATGCAGAGCGGAAAGAACGACGTCACCGTCAACCTGGTGAAGCGCGTCCCGGTCTTCATCGTCTACGGCACGGCGCTCGCTTATGCAAACGGCGACGTTCACTTCAGCGATGACATTTACGGACATGACGCCAGATTGGCGGCGGCGCTGGCCAAAGGCTATCCCTACCAGTAATCACATCCGGCTACCAGCGCCGCACTCGCCCTACGTCCACGTGAACAAAATCAGACGCTGCATAGTAGCCGACCCCGCCGCGATGCAGCGCCAAGGCAGCATCCCTTAATCGCGAGGTGGGAATTCCAGGCACACGAATGTCCATTGCCATCGCCTGCATGTGGAGGCTGTGGAGGGCCACGCCGTGTCCATGCGTGCGCAAGAACTCATTGCTCCATGGCGTGCGATAGCCGCACACAACATCGATCTCAAGATTCGGATTCCCGAGCGAAGTCATCAAGTCGTGCAGCAGGTCGAATACGCGCGGGTCGTATTCGTGAATGTCGCCCGTTCGATGGTCGCGCAGATAACGGTTCAGCCGCGCCAGGGATTCCTGATCATATCCTTCGGCGTCGCGATAGACGATATTCAGCCGCTCGCCCGTATGCATATGGAAAAGATGCAGTTGATATGGGCCGTGGGAAAGATCCGGAAGGTTGGGATTGGCTGCGGCGCGGGAGAACTGCCCAGCAGAAATCAGCACCAACAGAAGGAACGAACAGAAACTCTTGTACGACAGCAAAGGCAAAAAACTCCAGAAACAGATTGGCCACCGCGTCGCTGGCCGCTCTTTATTGTACCAAAGGCGCGACCGCCTTCAGTCTGTGCGTGAGGACTAGATTTGGGCGAGAACGGTGAGATGAATCTCCTGATCCAGCCGCGAAGCGGGGCATGTGATAGCCCGGCCCGGTAGTGCCGGGTGCGAGTGGGAAAAAAGCCCGAGTCCCGCAGGACGGCACGGCTCTCACGCGCGCTCTTTAGCGCCCGCCGTCCGCGCACATCCGGATGCGCAAGCTCACCTACGACCTTACTACGCAATTCCCGCCCAAACGCATTACACTAGTAGGTTGCATTCTGCGCATCCAGATCCACCTGCGCGCCAAGTCATTCCTCGAGGAAGGCAATCATGTCTGTGAATAGTTTCAACAGCAAATCCACTCTCAAAGTCGGCAACAAAGAATACGAAATCTACCGTCTCAGCGCCCTCGACAACCAGGGAATCTCCACCAAGCACCTGCCCTTCTCGCTCCGCATCCTGCTTGAAAATCTCCTCCGCACTGAGGATGGCCGCAATGTCACCAAGGAAGAAGTGCGCGCGCTCGCTGGCTGGAACAGAAACTCGAAGCCGGAAAAGGAAATCGCCTTCACCCCCAGCCGCGTCCTCCTGCAGGATTTCACCGGCGTCCCCTGCGTCGTCGATCTCGCCGCCATGCGCGATGCCATGAAAACTCTGGGCGGCGATCCCTCGCTGATCAATCCGCTGCAACCGGTCGAACTCGTAATCGACCACTCGGTCCAGGTCGACGAATTCGGCACTCCCAACGCTTTCGAAATGAACGCTCTGCTCGAGTTTCAGCGCAACAAAGAGCGCTACTCGTTCCTCCGCTGGGGCCAAACCGGATTCCGCAATCTCGCCATCGTCCCTCCCGACACCGGCATCGTCCATCAAGTCAATCTCGAATATCTCGCCCGCGTAGTATTCATTTACGAAAGCCCAGGCAAGCGCGTGGCCTACCCTGACACCCTGGTAGGCACCGACAGTCACACAACCATGATTAACTCTTTGGGGGTTTTGGGATGGGGCGTGGGGGGGATCGAGGCAGAGGCGGCGATGTTGGGGCAGCCTGTGTCGATGCTGATTCCGCTGGTGGTGGGCGTGAAACTCAGCGGGCGGTTGCGGGAGGGGGCTACTGCTACTGATTTTGTTTTGACCGTGACTGAGATGTTGCGGAAGCATGGAGTCGTTGGAAAATTCGTGGAGTACTTTGGGCCGGGGCTCAAGGATTTGTCGCTCGCCGATCGCGCCACTGTGGCGAACATGGCGCCGGAGTATGGTGCGACTTGCGGAATTTTTCCGATCGATAAGGAGACGCTCCGCTATCTGCGGCTCACCGGTCGCAGCGAAGAACAGATCGCTTTGGTCGAAGCTTACAGCCGCGAGCAGGGACTGTTCCACGACGAGAAGACTCCCGAGGCGGAATATTCGGAACTGCTTTCGCTCGATCTCGCGACGGTCGAGCCGAGTCTCGCTGGGCCGAAGCGTCCGCAGGATCGTGTTGTGCTCTCGCAGGCGGGAGAGTCGTTTAACAAAGCTCTGCCTTCGCTGATCAAGCCGAAGTCGGCGGCGAAGACTACGGCTCCCGCTGCCAACAACGCGAAGTGGGAACAGGAAGGCGGCAGCCCCGCTGCGATTGGCGTGGAAGATCCGAACGTGCACGAGCATGTGTCCACGTCGGTCAAAGATTCGCTGAAGCACGGCAGCGTCGTGATTGCCGCTATTACTTCCTGTACCAACACTTCGAATCCCTCAGTGCTGATTGGCGCGGGACTGCTGGCGAAAAAAGCGGTCGAGAAAGGGCTGTCCGTTCCCGCGTGGGTGAAGACTTCACTCGCTCCGGGATCGAAGACGGTTACTGAATATCTGGCGAAAGCCGGTCTGACGCCGTATCTCGAGAAGCTGAAGTTTCATCTTGTTGGCTACGGCTGCACGACCTGCATCGGCAACTCGGGGCCATTACCCGAGGAGGTATCGAAGGCCATCGACGAAAAAGAGTTGGTGGTTGCGTCGGTGCTTTCCGGGAACCGCAACTTCGAAGGACGGATTAACTCCGAAGTGCGCGCCAACTACCTGATGTCGCCGCCGCTGGTGGTCGCGTTCGCGCTGGCGGGGCGCATCGACATCGACCTGCGCAAAGACGCCATCGGCAAAGGCCGCGACGGGCAGCCCGTATACATGGCCGACATCTGGCCTTCGTCGCGTGAGATCGAAGAGACGATGGAGCAGTCCATCACCTCGGAGATGTTCGCAAAATCCTACGGAGAAGTTTTTGCGGGGGACGAACGCTGGCGCGGATTGTCTGTACCTAAAGGCGAGACGTACGCGTGGGAGAAAGATTCGACATATATTCGTCAGGCTCCGTATTTCGACGAGATGTCGGTGAAACCCGCGCCCGTGCACGACATCAAGAAAGCGCGCGTGCTGGCCGTTCTCGGCGACAGCGTCACCACCGACCACATCTCGCCCGCCGGATCGATCAAGAAAGACAGTCCGGCTGGAAAATATCTGCAGGAACATGGCGTGAAGCCGGCAGATTTCAATTCCTACGGATCGCGGCGCGGCAATCATGAAGTGATGGTGCGCGGCACGTTCGCCAACGTCCGCCTGCGCAACAAGCTGGTCGCAACCGAAGGCGGATTCACGCGGCACCTGCCGGCGAACACCGAGATGTCGATCTTCGACGCGTCGGAGAAATACCGCGCCGCAGGTACGCCGCTTATCGTGCTCGCGGGCAAAGAATACGGATCGGGCTCGTCGCGGGATTGGGCCGCCAAAGGTCCGGCGCTGCTGGGCGTGCGCGCTGTGATCGCCGAAAGCTACGAACGCATTCACCGGTCGAACCTGGTGGGCATGGGAGTGCTGCCGCTGCAGTTCCTCGCGGGCCAGAACGCGGAATCGCTGAAACTTGCTGGCGAGGAAGTGTTCGAGATCAGCGGCGTCCGCGAGCTGGTCGAGCACTTCGCGGCCGGGAGACAGGTGAAAGTGCGCGCCACCGCCGACGGAAAAACGAAGGAGTTCGACGCGCTAGTCCGCATCGACACGCCGCAGGAAGCCCTGTACTACGCGAATGGCGGGATTCTGCAGTATGTGCTGCGGCAGTTGCTGGCGACGAAGAAGGAAGCGGTGGGCGTGTAGCGCATCGAGTGCAGGCCTCATCGCTTCCCACCACCCGCGGATCTAGGATGATGGAGTGTCGTGCTTGCTTTGTCATCGTGAGGGCCGCGTTTTTGCGGACCGAAGGATTCTATGCAGTCCGCCGGGAATTAGACAGATCCTTCGCGAGCCAAAGAACGTCTCGCTCGGATGACAACGTGGAGGGTTGGGCAGGGCGGCGCGACCGCTCCGAATCGTCTCCATCTCTAGTTCTGTCGTCCCTACGGGACTGGTTCCAATTCCTTCCGGCTTACCCCGGACTTACGTCCGGGGCTTTCCCATGCCGCCGCTCCGCGGCTTCACACTTTCGGGGGATGATGGAGCGGTCGGGCATTGGGGACCAGGGAGGTCGGATCCGAAGTGCTGTGGTCAGCATCCAACCTGTATGAGTGGATATTGCCGGCAGTGACTGACACTCTTAGGATTCGATCATGGAGCAAGGGTCATGAAGAAAGCGATCCCGATTCTGTTCGTCATTTCGTGTTTCGCCGGAGCGACCTCCTCGCAGACTGCGGATACGCCCGCCCCTATCCCTGTGCTAGTCGAGTTGTTCACTTCTGAGGGTTGTTCCAGTTGTCCTCCCGCAGACGCGTGGCTGCAACGGCTTGACTCTGCCCAGCCGATTCCCGGGGCGCGGCTGATTGTGCTCAGCGAGCATGTGGATTACTGGAACCACGACGGCTGGAAGGATCCGTACTCTTCCGCTTCGAACACTGAACGACAGAGCGAATATGTGCATGCTCTCGGCTTGGACGCCCCGGCTACGCCTGAGGTCATTGTCGATGGAGCGGCCACCCTGCATCTCGCCGACGCACAACAGGTCAAAGCGACCCTGCAACAGGCAGCCAGCGCAAGGGTGGTTCCCGTACGAATTGCTTCCGCCGTGGTCGAGCCGGGAAATGCGGCTGCCGTTCGGGCACGTATTGAAGTGGACGGCAGTTCCGCACCGGATAGCGCCGACATCTACGAGGCGGTCGCGCTGAATCATGCGGAGTCCCAGGTATTGCACGGCGAAAACAGCGGCAAACATCTTGAGCACACCGCGGTTCTGCAAAGCCTGACCAAAATCGGCAAGGTGGAGAAGGGAAAGGATTTCAGTCGCGAGGTTGAGATCAAGTTGAAGCCGGGCATCGATCCCAAGGACGTACGTCTGGTCGTTTTTGTCCAACGGCCAGGCCCGGGCAAAGTGCTGGGAGCGGCCGTGCAACAAGGAATTCACTGACTCGTCTTTGATCTCTGACCTACCTGCCTTGCTCTGTCGTCCCTCCGGGACTGGTTTCAGTTGGAGACTTTATATTTTGGAATGCTTTCACGGAGTTAAGTCGGATCGTGTAATTCCTGCCTATTGATAAGATTTTGGACGGAGTGAGGGTTTGGCGAGATTGGCAGGTTCGGGGCGGAAGTCAGAATCCCCACGTCTCAAGAACGAGACGCGGGGCACCCGGCACGCGCACCCGCACCCGGGCTGCGGAAACCGGGGAGAGATTTTCGGTGTCTAAACCATTGGTGCTCATCAACCTTCTTCAGGCGTTATTGGCGATCATTCTGGGGAACGTGGTGTATTTCGCGCTGATCCCGTCGCTGCCTGCGGTGGCGCGGCATCGTCCATTCCATCTGGATGTAGGGATGGTTGTGGATTTCTGGTTCTGCCTGGTGGCGTATGGGCTGATTCGGACGGCGAGACGATGGCGGTAGGCTTGCCACGCCGGCGCTGGTTTTTTTCGTCGTCCCTGCGGGACTGGTATCTTCCTTGATGACCGTCCCCCAGGACTGCCGTCCTGGGCTTTCTTGTGCCGCCGTTCCGCGGCTTGGGTGTGGTGCGAACTGGGTGCGCGCTTCGCCACGCGGGGTCCGCTTTCAAGAGCAACAGCGACTTCAACGGCAGCGGCGGGGGCGCCCGGTCCACATTCCACTCCGTATAGTTCGTTCCCGTGCGACAGGCTCGCTTCACATCTTCCTTCCGGGCGGTTACTTTGGGAACCTCGGTAACCCCTTTTCGCCGTCGTACAATTCGTTCGAACATGCCGAAACTCGCGGTGCTTTACGACGCAGGCCAGGCGGTGCTCTCCACCTTTGATTTAGACGAGGTGTTGCAGAGGATCCTGGCAATTGCGCGTGATTATTTTCATTTGCCGAACGTGGCCATCCTGCTGATTGACAAGGATGCGCAGGAGTTGTACGTGCGCTCGCAGGTGGGCTGGGATGCGGGCAAAGACGAGATTCGTTTGGGATGGCATGACGGGATAACCGGCGCGTCGGTGCAGAAGAAGGAGCCGGTGTACGCAGCCGACGTAAGCAAGGATCCGCGGTACATTTCGGCGGCACAGTCGACGCGCTCGGAGCTGGCGATTCCGCTGATGGTGCGCGATGAAGTGGTGGGCGTGCTCGATTGTCAGAGCGACCGCATCGACTACTTTGATCAGGAGACCATCGAGTTGTTGACGCTGTTTTCGACACAGGCGTCGATCGCGCTGCAGAATGCGCGGCTCTATTCGCTGGAGCGGCAACGGGCGCGGCAACTGGAGGCGATCAATACGATTGCGCAGCAGAGTACGGCGGTCATGGAACTCGAGGACTTGCTGGCGCGCGTGTGTTCGGTGATTCAGCGAACGTTTCAGGTTTCGCACGTATCGCTTCTGTTGCGCGAAGAGGGCGACCTGGTCATGCGGGCGCACCAAGGGGATCTGACGCCTTGTACCCCGCCAGGGGAACGGATTCCGGCTGGCCAAGAACCCTGGTCGCGCGTGATCGCCACCAGCGGAACGATCATCGAAAACGATCTGAGCGGCGCGCCGGATGCCTTGCGGTTTTTCAAGGAATCGGCTTCGCGGATGAGTATTCCGCTGATTTCGTTTGGGCAAACTCTGGGTGTGCTCACGTTGCACAGTGCGCGTACCAACGCATTTCGTGAGAGCGAACTGCAGTCGCTGGAATCGGTGGCCGATATTTGCGCGAACTCGATCCAGAACGCGCACTATGTGGAGCGGGTCAAGCAGCTGGCGTACCTGGATGGGCTGACCGGTATTTTTAACCGCCGATTCTTCGAACTGCGGATCATGGAGGAAGTTGAGCGTGCCCGCCGCTATGGCACGGGGATGGCGGTGATCATGGCGGATATCGATCAGTTCAAGAAGCTGAATGACGAGTTCGGTCACCTGCTGGGCGACGAGGTGCTGCGGCAGGTGTCGTCGCTCTTCCACCAGCAGGTGCGCAAGATCGACGTGGTGTGCCGGTATGGCGGGGAGGAATTCGCGATCCTGCTGACGCAGACGAACGCGGAACAGGCCACCGCCGTGGCCGAGAAACTTAGAAGATTGGTGGAGGGCTACCAGTTTCCGGGAGTGCCGCGCATGGTGACCATGAGCGCGGGGGTGGCGGCATTTCCCGCGCATGGCAGGACGCGGGATGAAATCATTCGCGCGGCCGACAACGGGCTGTATGCGGCGAAGCAGGCGGGGCGGAATCGCGTCTGCATTACCAGCCTGAGCCGCGCGGCATCGATCGGGCGATAAGGCTCCTGCCCTTCTTACTAGATATCCATCCGGTTGCGAAGAAGGAGCACGTTGCGGCGCATCTGCTCTACTTTCAGCCGCAATTCGCGCTCTTGTTTTCGGAGCTCATCGCGCTGCTTCTGGCTTTCTTCGCGTAATTTCTTTTGCTGGTCGCAGAGCGATTTGCGAAGTTCTTGCGCGGCCTTGCGCGAGTTCTCGACCGCCAGTGTCATCTGGGGCTGCAACTTGGCCAGTTCCTGACGCAATTCAGTCAATTCCGCCGTAGATTCGGCATTGAGCAGCGACTTGTCGGAGCTTTCCTCCTGGAAAAGGTCGCCGGAATCCTTGCGATCGGGCAGCGTCAGATTCAGATTCAATTCTTTCTTATCGCGGACGACACCCACGCTGACGGAATTGCCGTTGCGCGAATGGACGATGCTGGTGAAGTCGCTGGTGTCGTGAACGGGCTGGCCGTTGGCTTTGACGATGATGTCTCCGGCGCGGAGGCCGGCTCTCTCGGCGCGGCTGCCCTTTTCGACGTTGCGAACCAGCACACCATTGCCGTTCTTCACGCCGAAAAATTCTCCCAACTGCGGAGTGATGTTCTCGACCAGCAACCCGCTGCGTGCGGATGCCGTTGCCATTACCATCGTGATCGCCGGAATGTCGATGTCGGGAATGCGGATCTCGGGAATGTTGATGTGAATGTCGCCCGGCTTCATATTGTGGGCAAACTCGCTGTGCTTATCGGCCAGTTGCACCTTCACGGTGACTGGCTGGCCATCGCGGCTTAGGCCGAAGGACACGATGCGGCCGGGGGGCATCTCATGAATCATGCGCCGGAGCTGGGCGCCACTTTCGATCAACGTGCCATTCATTGTGAGAATGACGTCGTGCTCCTTGATTCCGGCCTTGCCGGCGGGGGCGTCCTGGTCGACCATCGTCACTTCGACGCCCTTCTCTTCTTTGAGCTTCAAGGCGCTCAGGCGCTCGGTAGTTACGTCGGAAATGTCGACGCCGAGATAGGAACTGGTGCCGCCGTCTTCGCTGGAAAATCCCCAGGACGATGACGTCCCAGGGGGATCTACCGACCAGTTCTGCGCCGCCTGCGCGGCGGTGAAAAGCAATGGCAACAACATGAGACTGGTCATAACGTAGTTGCGCATGGTCATTTCCTCATGGGTGTTCAAACAGCAATCAAGAAATCGCAGTCTTCAAAGCGTCTCAATGGGTGGCGCGCTTGAAGGTAATGTCGCCCGTCGAGGTGCGCACCTTCAGGGTTGGGCCTCCACCATTCAACTTGCCTTCGGCCGTGAGGGTCTTGGGTTCCCACTGGTTGCCCTCGCTGCCGATGTGAATCTCCGGGAATTCGGACCGGATGTGGTGTCCGTTGCCCATATCGACGCTAGCCCGCACGTTGATGGCTACATCAGAGGCGATATACACCGTAATGTCGCCCGCGCCGGTTTCCAGATCGGAGTCGTTGCGCTCGGCGCCGGTATTAACCAGCTTCACGGTGATGCCACCTGCACCGGTTTCGGCGCGTGCCGAGGGTACTCCAAGCAACTCAATGCCGCCACCACCGGTTTCAGCGTGAACGTGTCCCTTGGCCGAAGTGAGGCGGATGTTTCCACCGCCAGTATCGATCTCGGCAGGACCACCAATGTCACTGAGGTCGACGCTGCCGCCACCGGTCGAGACTTTCACTTTGCCATTGCATTGGCGCACTTCGATGCTGCCGCCACCGGTTTCGATGGTGGCGCCCTGCGATCCCGATTGGATGCTGACGCTTCCTCCACCCGTTTCGGCTACGACTTTGCCGTTGGCGTGGCGAACCTGAATGGAGCCGCCGCCAGTATGCAGACCGAGATCGCCGCTGACAGTGCCGACGTCGATTGAACCGCCGCCGGTTTCAGCGTTCACTCCGCCGCCGATGTCATCGAGCTTCATTCCGCCGCCACCGCTCTCGGCTTCCACGCGGCCAGCCAGGCCCGAGGCATCGACGTTACCGCCTTCGGTCTCCAGCTTCACCAAAGCCATCTCGCGGGGGACCATCACGGAAAATTCGGAGGAGCAATGACGCGGCTGTCTGCCGCCTTGCCAATCTCCGACGATCCATGCAGTGTCGCCTTTTACGTAAGCGGTGATTTTGTATTGCTCGAACTGGCGGCGCGCTTCTTGTTCGGAAGAAGTGCCAAAACGCGTATGAACGACATAATTGATGCCCTGCTGCTGCCCGCCGCGGACGACTACGGAGCCCATGTCGACTTTGACTCTCAGGACCTTAACCGCTGCCAGCGAACCGGTGATCTCCTGACCCCAGGTTCCGCCTTCGTGGATTACATGTGTTTCCTGCGCCCAGGCCTCTGGAACGAAGACCGGTGGCGCAGCCAGAGCCAGCGTGGTGGCCAGCCCGACGATTTGTAGCGCGCGTTTCAAATATCCTCCTCAATTCTCGCGATACTCTGCGGTCGTTCTTTACAACGCCCTTTGTGGTGCCACCGTCCCGGCGGCTGTCGCGGGGGCTTCTCGCCCACCCATGCGAAGGCAAGATGCCTTCGCGACAGCCGGCAAGGTGCCGGCGCTACTTCTTAATCAATCTCCGGCAACTGCGCCAGCATGGTGCGGGCCTGCGACTTGATGTACTGGCTCTGATCCTTCGCAGCCAACGCCATCAGGACGCCGCGCACGCTGCCATCGGCCTTTACTGGCTCAATCAGCCGCAACGCTTCGATCCGCACACCAGAATTCCCGTCGTTCACCAGCGCCCGCAACACCGCGTCGCGCACGTTGGTATCGCTCTTGACGTAGTTGCCCAGCGCGTCCAGCGACTTCAGTCGCACACCGGGATTCGTGTCGTTCTGCAGCGTATACATCAGCGCGTCCCGCACCTGCAGATCGCCGCTCCTCTGCGCCAGCAGATCGACGGAATCCACACGCACACCGGAGTTGTAGTTATTGCGAGCCGCGTAGAGCAGGAGTTCCTGGACTTTTTGATCGTTCAGTGGACCCTGATATTCCTGGGTCGATACGGCGTTGTACTTGATGCTGACCTGATTCGTGCCAGGATCCTGAACGATAGAGCTGATGCCTGCGATGGATGCTTCTGCAGGAACGTTCGCGGGGTTCGTGGTGGTGATAATTCCAGCTGTGGTCGTGGGCCGTGATCCATACAACTTGTACGTTGTCCCGACTCCGCCAGCGAAGCCGAGAATCAGAATCGCCGAAGCCAGCGCGGGGGAGAACTTCACCTGCCGCAGCCAGCTTGTCGGATCGAATGCCAGGCGGCTGAAGAAGTTGCCTTGCTTGGCCGTCTCCAGACCTTCCTGCAGCCGCATCCGCGACGCCGCCAGCAGATTGGGCGACGGATCGCGGAGCAACGGATCGGCCGCGCGATCCTGCGCGAGCAGATCGTGGAAATGCTGCTCCGCCTTCAGTTCGGCTGCGCAGTCGGCGCAGCGGGCCACATGCTGCTCCAGTTCGTGGCGGGCATCATCGGCCAGTTCGCCATAAACCTGGAGCACGATATTTTCTCGAACCCATTCGCATTTCATAGTTGCACCTGCATTGCATCACTCCGAGCGGCTCGGCTTCGCCTTCGCTCGACGGACGAATGCGTCCGTCACTCCGCGCTTCACCGCATATCTGCCAGGGCGCCGCGCAATTTCTGCGTGGCGCGGAAGAGCGTGTTCTTGGCGGTCTCTTCCGTGGTCTGCAAAATCTCGCCCACGGTACGCAGCTTCAGTCCGTGGTAATGCTTCAACTCGAATACCATGCGCTCGCGGGGCGTCAGCTTCTCGAGCGCACCGGCAATACGCGCGCCCAACTGGCGGCGGAGCAAGTCACGCTCAGGATTCGCCCCGGCGCGTCCATCCGGCACCTGCTCAAGCAAATCGTACTCGCCGCCGTCAGGATCTTTCGCGACCGGCGCGTCCTCTTTGCGCACGTTCCTCTTGCGCAAATGATCGAGACACAGGTTGGTCACGATACGGTAAATCCAGGTGTAGAAGGAGCACTCGAACCGGAAATTCCCGATGTTCTTGTAGGCTTTGAGGAAGGCGTCCTGATAAACGTCCTGCGCGTCCTGCTCGGTCCCGGTGAGATGAAGAGCCAGCCGCAAGACGGGCTGGTCGTAGTGGCGCACGAGTTCTTCGAAGGCGCCGCGGTTTCCCCGCTGGGCCTCGCGAATCAACATCGTGTCATCTATACGGCGTTCTTGCCCAGCCATGCGGCCCCGCGCGGGGTCCTGGTTGCTATCGAATCGCTCTACCCGTTCACTCTTTTCCTTCGAGTGGGCCCGTCCGCCAACCGCAATTGGAATCGCCCAAACACCGGCCGGCATTGTCGTCGTGTCCTCTGTCGCCCGCATTTACTGTCTTCGGGCTTGCACAGGAATAGACGGGTAGTCGACAGAACCGTGAGCAGAAATTATAGGCTGGCGGGAGATTTTTTGGGGAGCTAGGTGATTCAGGGGCAAAGATTTAGGGGGAAACAGAACAAAAAGCTACAGGAATGGCAGTGGGTTTGGCATAGGAAGTGCCCTGATTGTGAGGCAAGCTAGCCTACCTGCCCAGGCCTCGTGTAGCGCGGTGCGCTAGCCTCTTGAGAATTTCTTGCCTTGCTTCGGCAGGGCTGGGCCCGCCCCGTCATGTTCGATGGCAATAAGCACGAAGGGCATATCTTCTGCCCTAGCCATGTCGATATGGCGGTTCGCTTCTGAGAGCTTGGCGACGCGGTCCGTTAAGAAGTAGCCCAACTTGTCACTTGGAACGACGAATACCGCCAAGTCGATCTTCCCCTGAAGGAGTTCCTTCCTGAGGTGAATCAGGTCGACTGACAGCATGTCGCTTCGCCCGGAGACCTGAATCTCAACGCCTATGCAGATGTGCCGTGGCCTGCCATTTATAGCCTGTTGCTTGATCCAATCGACGCCGCCACTCTTTTTCTGATTCCACCCGCCCGCCGCACTGAATTGTTTGTCGATGCGCGCACGCAAAACCTTGCTGCCGTTACCGTCTTTGCGTTCTTCCACGAGAAGTTCGAAGCTGGTAATGATGCGTCGAACCTCGTCTAGCAACTCATCGAGCCCGAGTCTCTGAATAAGTGCTTCTGCGCCGTCAAAGGCCTGCTCGCTGACGATTTTTGGCATGGGGCTTCGGCTGGCTTTTTTCGATTTAGACCCCTGAATATAGCAGATATCGCAGCCGGGGGTTTGTTGGTTTCAACGCCGGGTAGGTTTCGAGCAAAGCGTTCGCGAACCAGCTCGCAGTCGACAATCTCTGAACCAATCCAGTAACGCTTTAACTTCTGAGCCGCTTCGAATGTCGAACCACCGCCGCCGAATGGGTCTAGCACAATGTCGCCTTCGTTCGTTGAGAGTTCTATGCAGCGGGCGGAAATAACGGGTTTCAGTTCGTTGACATGCCATCGGGCCTTAAACTTCCGATGCCGCGCCGGAGCTGTATCGTCCCAAAAATCCGTGAGATTCAATCCAAGCGGGTTTAGAAACTTCCGATGACCGCCATAGTCCTTAACATCCTTGCCGCAATGCCGGCATGCGGGGATTGGGAGCCTAACGTGGTTAAACGTCTCCGGGTCGCCCTTCGTGAAGTAGAGTAGAGCATAGTGGGCAGGGTATAGTTTCCTGCCCCTGGGGAACGTCCCTTTCATTGAGACGGCGATCCAGTGACGGAACTTCATCCCTCGATGTTCGAGATGAGAGGCCAGATGGAACGCCCACTGAGGAAGGTTGTAAACAAAAATTGACCCACCAGGCTTCAACACCCGGACACACTGATCGATCCAGCGGTGGCACCATTTTAAATACTCGCCGTTCTCTAGATCATCCTTGTCCTTGCCATTGCCATAGTCCTTGGCCAGGTTGAATGGTGGATCGGCGAACACGGTGTCGATTCGCCCGTCTGGAATCAGAGCGAGAAGCTTCATGCAATCGACGTGGTACAACGATCCCAAATCCGTATTGAACGCCGCGTCAGGGACTGCCCGACTCATTCCCAACTTGCGTCTCCCCTGGTTCTCGGGATGCGATTGCACCAATACAGTGTACCGCGAATAATCGATCCCTTACTCCGCGAGTGCTTCGTTCTCGAAGACGCCCTTCAGGTGCGCCGTCACGTCCTAATGCAGATTTACCTCACCGCCGACCATCACCCACCGCTACGGGCGCGAGAGCAGGTAGAGATCGTCATGCCCGCCCGGCCGCGCGAATACGATCGAGGACAAATCAGTGGACACGATGAAAGCGTTCCCCGCATAGTCCTCTCGCAAAGCGAACGGTAATTTTAGTGCGGGAATCGGAGGACCGACGTTGGCTCCATTCCGCCAAGTCTGACGATAGATCGTGGTCTCGCCGTGGGCGGCAAGGGAGTAGAAGAACGACTTGCCGTCGGGAGCGAAATACGACAGATAGGTGGCAATGTCCGGCCGCAACACAGTGCATTTCTTGTCCGAAACCGAATACTCGTAGATGGCAGGATGCTCGTGCCAGAGCACCGTCCCCAGGATGAATTTCTGGTCGGGAGAGATGTCCACGGCCATGCCGCAACCCTGATACAACGGAACAGCTTCACCGGTGTTGAGAGAGATTCTCCAGTTCGCCTCAACGCGATTACTGAGAAGCCCGCCCAGAACGATCGATTGATCTCCCGGCTCCCAGATCGCAAACCCGACCCCGTTGCCCTGCCAGGGCAGTTGGCGCAAGTGAGTTCCATCTGTATTGACGACGTAAAGCTTGACGTTTTGCTCCCCTAATTCAGCAAGGAGGAACTGAGTATCATCATTGGAAAATGCCAGCGTTTCCAGGTCGACTCCAGAGGCAAGCTTCAACCGGTGCTGCCCGTCAGGGTCAGAAACCCAGATTTCCGATTTATTCAGGTCAGGGTATGTGATGTAGGAAAGATGCTTACCGTCCCGAGAGAACTCCGGCTGAGTCGCAATTTCGTCGACGATGTCAGAGAACTGCTTGGAAGCGACACGATAGAGCGTGAGTTCCCCGGATGTTTTGCCGTTGATGAAATAAACGCCTCGTTCCCCGGCATCCAGCATCGGATTCCGATCGGGGCCAGGACCAAAACTGGCTTGCTTGAGGGAGTGGTCCTGCAGTGAGAACTCCCAAATATTTGTAATTCCGTTGACTTTGCGGCTGATGTAGAGACTCTTTCCCGGAATCGCCCAGCAACTTCGCGTCGAGGTGTCAGCCAGTTCAGCCAATTTCTCTACGGAGTGCGTGGCGATGTCGAGGCGATAATAAAGTATCGAACTGCCTGAAGCCGACGAAAGCAACAGACCCTTGCCATCGGGATAACTCTTTATGTCGGCTACAACGCCGACAGATTGGCCGGTCTGCGCCTTTGGGGCCATCGGTGAATTGGCCGGGTCGAAAATTAGCTGTTCGTCCAGGGAGCCAGATTTGGCTGTGCGGACAATTTGCCCCTCCGGTTTCAGCAGAAACAGGTACTGCCCGTCGGGGGACTCGGCTACAGACTGAGCCGTTGCCAGCCGTTTGGCGATACCACCCAGCGTAGGAATGGCCCAAATCTCAGACCCGCCCAGGGTTTGAGCGAAATAAATTTCCGTACCATCAGAGGAAAATCCGACGACTCTTTTATTCCCTTCCTCCTTCGTAAGCTGCAACGGTTCTCCGCCGGAGGTCAGCATCACGAATACCTGATCGTACCCTTCCACAGGAGACCGGAATGCGATGGCGCGGCCGTCCGGTGAAAGGACGGCGGAGTCCATGGCTTTGTTCCAGTCGCTGACCTTAGTGATTCTTGCGGGACCCTCGGAGCCGCCGCGATGCGAGAGCGCTCGATAGACGCCATAGCCCGCAGCGACGAAGACCAGCAGCAATAAGGCACCGGCCGAGAATGTCAGAGCTTTGTGACGCGAGGCCGTTGCCATTACGATGGCACCACTGGAGCTATGCTCCGCAGAAAGGCTATGGGAAGAAGGCGTGACGGATGCTTCTCGTTCCGTCGCATGCGTGCCGGATGAGATCGCGGAGGCTCCCGAACTGGTGTCGCGGCGTAAACGTTTCAGGTCAGCGCGCATTTCTCCGGCGGTCTGGTAGCGCAGATCACGATCTTTTTCGAGAGCTTTGCCGATGATGCGTTCCAGTTCAGGGGGCGCGTCGGGATTCAGCCGCGCCAGTGGAACGGGCGGGCGGTTGAGAATTCCATCGCTGATCACGCCCGACGTGTCGCCACGAAAGGGAAGCGCGCCCGTCGCCATTTCGAAGAGAACTGCGCCAAAGGAGAACAGATCCGAGCGGGCATCCAGTTCCTTGCCGCGAACTTGCTCCGGCGACATATAGGCAATCGTGCCAACAGCGGTACCGGGACTGGTCAGATACTCCCGCTCATCCCCAACAGTTGCGATCGTGTCAGCCGAATCAGTGAGGCGCAATTCTGAGACTTTGGCCAGGCCAAAATCCAGAATCTTCGCCGATCCGCGCTTGGTCACGAAGATGTTGGCCGGCTTGATGTCGCGGTGAACGATGCCCTGCGCATGGGCAGCATCGAGCGCGTCAGAGATTTCAATCGCGAGGCCGAGGAGCCGATCGATCTCCAGGGGACGCCCAGCGATGGCTTGCTTGAGCGTTCCACCCTCCAGATATTCCATGGCGATGAAGGCGCGGCCGTTCTCCTCGCCAATGTCGTGGATCGTGCAGATGTTGGGGTGATTGAGCGCGGAAGCTGCTTTCGCTTCGCGGCGAAAGCGCGTGAGTGATTGCGGATCGTTGGCGAGGTCGTCGGGAAGGAATTTGAGAGCGACGAAACGATCCAGGCGCAGGTCCTGGGCCTTGTAGACAACACCCATTCCTCCGCCGCCCAATTTCTCGAGGACGCGATAGTGGGAGACGGCTTGCCCGATGAGCGACGAAGAATCCACCATTCCTCTTCCGCCTCTCGTTTGCTGTCCAAAACCGGCCTTACTCCGCGACCGCTTCCTTCTCGATGACCACCTTCAGGTGCGCGGTCACGTCCTTGTGTAGCTTCACAGGGACGGAGAACTCTCCGACGGTCTTCAGCGGCTCGTGCAGCTGGATCTTGCGGCGATCGACGTTAAAGCCCTTCTTGGTCAGGGCGTCGCCGATGTCGCTCGACGTGACCGATCCGAAGAGTTGATCGTGCTCGCCCGTGCGGCGCTGGAACGAGACCGAGACGCCGTCGAATTGCTTGGCGAGCTCTTCGGCCTGCGTCTTCTCCTTGGCGGAACGGCGCACCGAGGCGGCCTTCATCTGCGCGACGACGGCCTTGTTGCCCTCATTGGCCTGAATGGCCAGCTTGCGCGGCAAAAGGTAGTTGCGTCCGTAACCTTCCGCGACCTTCACTACATCGCCGCGGGAACCGAGTTTCGCTACGTCTTCTTTCAGGATGACTTCCATGATGACTCCAGTTTCTGTGTAGTCTGCTCTCTCTCAAATGTTGTCATCCCGAGCAAAGCGAGGGACCTAGGTTTGTTCTCGTCGCGAGCAAGAACCCAGATTCCTCGCTTCGCTCGGAATGATAACGCCTTTGTGGCGGGCTTACGATGCTCGTCCGGCAAACGGCAGCAGAGCAATGTTGCGGGCCTTTTTAATGGCTGCCGAGAGACGGTGCTGGTGCGGGGCGCAGACGCCGGTCAGACGCCGCGGCACAATCTTGCCGCTCTCGGCGACGAACTGGCCGAGCATGCGGTAATCCTTGTAGTTGATGTCTTCGATTTTCTCGACGCAGAACTTGCAGACTTTCTTGCGCCGGAAAAACTTGCGTCCGCCACCGCCTTCGCGCGGAGGACCGCCGGGACCACGGCCGCCACCGCCAAACCGCGGCCGGTCTCCACCGGATCGCGGTCCTTCACTGGAACGCGGCCGCTCGCTCGGTGCCGATTGCTCTGGTGCTTTCGTTTCGTCAGCCATAATTCTCCTCGAATCTCTTTCTTCTGCTAACTGCCAGATGATCTCTTCGTTCCCGCTAGCTTCTCTTGGCGCTCTTTGCGGAGATTCTCGGCGTTCTCCGCGGCCAAAAACTTTTCACCGCAAAGATCGCTAAGAATGCTTTACGCGGTCGCGGGGGCTTCCGCAGCCGGAGCCGTGGGCGCTTCCGCCGCCGCAGGTGCCGGAGCCGCGGGCTGCGCGCTTACCTTCTTCTTCGCGTCGCGCAGGGCCTTGATCTTATCGAGACGCTTCTGCTCTTCATCAATGCGCACGGTGAGGAACTTGATGACCTGTTCGGTCACGCGCAGGCGGCGCTCCAATTCGTGAATTACGGCGCCTCCGCCTTCGACGACCATCAACACATAGATGCCTTCGTGGAAGCGACGCACGGCGTAGGCCAGACGGCGCTTGCCCATCTTGTCAACGCGCTGCAGGGTTCCGCCCGAGGTCGGCACGACGCCGCTCAGAGTCGAAATCAATTTGTCCAGATCCTCTTCCGTCATATCTGGCCGAACAATGAACATCAGCTCATAGGTACGATTCATTCGTTTCTCCAAATCTCTGGCCACGGATTCTCGCGGATCTTCACGGATAAAACCTTAAGGACGTTTCTTGATCCGTGTGAATCCGTGCCTATCCGTGGCTAATCTTTTGCTTCTTTGCCTTCGTCCGGTTTCCGGTTGAAGCGGTTCATCGCCGCCGCCGGACCTTCTTTCAAAATTACTTTCACTGCTTCTTCGGCGGTGTCGAGCATGCCGTCGACAATCGCTAGCTCGGGCTTACGCATCGGCGCCAGCAAATAGGCCGCGCCGTCGCCAACTTTTCGATCGGGTGCAACTCCGATCCGGATGCGCAGAAAATCCTGCGTGCCTAACGCCCCGATGATCGACTCGATGCCGTTGTGCCCCGCCGAACTGCGCCGCGTATGAACGCGCAACGTACCCAGCGGAAAATCCAGCTCGTCCTGAATCACGATCAGGTCCGATTCCGGGGTCGCTTCGTACTCCTGCACCAACTCGCGCACCGAGACGCCACTCAAATTCATGAACGTCTCCGGCTTGGCCAACAGCACCATTTGATCGGCAATCACCGTTCGCGCAGTCAAAGCCCGGCACTGCCGGTTTCTCACTTCCACTCCCAGGCTGCCGGCGATTCGATCAATCGCCAGAAAGCCCAGGTTATGCGGCGTGAACTGATACTCGATACCAGGATTGCCAAGACCGACGATCAGTTTCACGCCTTAGAACCGCCTCCAGCAAAACCCAAACGATTTGCCACGGATTTTCGCGGATACTCACGGATAGAACAAATCTCTTGCTCCGGTCCGGGTGAATCCGCATCGATCCGTGGCCAGGGCTACTTCTTTTCCTTCTTCTCGGCTTTTTCGGCCTTGCCGCCGGCCGGAGCCTCGCCACCTTCTTCCTCAGTCTCCTGCTTGCCCTTCTTGATGACTTCAGGCTCAGAGGGTGCCGCCGCTTCCGCCGCGGTCGCGTCAGGAGTGGCAACGACTTCTTCCTTCACCGCGGTGACGTGCGCCACGGGCTGGTTCTCGTCGGTAATGAACTTGATCTTGTCGGAGTGCGGCAGTTCCGAAACGCGCAGCACCTTGCCGAACGTGAGATGGCTGACGTCGGCATCGATGTGGCTGGGAATGTCCGCAGGAAGACACTCGATTTCGACTTCGCGCAGCATCTGCTCCATAATGCCGCCTTCCTGCTTCACGCCGGCCGCTTCGCCAATGAGGAAGATCGGGACGCTGACCTTCAGCACCTTGTCGAGCGCGATGCGCTTCAGGTCGATGTGCAGCAGGTGGCCCTTGATGGGCTCATACTGCCAGTCGACGATCATGGCTTTGGTGCGCTCACCGCCGCCGCTGAGAGCGAGATCGAAAATCGTGTTATGGCCGGTTTCGGAGTTCAGGATACGCTGCACGTGTCGCGGATCCACGGTGATGGGAAGGGATTCCTTGCCCGCTCCATACACCACCGCCGGAATCTTTCCGTCTTTGCGCACGCGGCGGGCATGATTCTTGGTGCCTGCTTCCCGTGGTTGCGCTTCGAGTGTGCTCTGTTCCAATGTTGTCGCCATAAAATTAAAGTCCTTAGCTGTGAGCTTCGAGCTATGAGTTATGAGTTGCGAGCAACTATGTTTGCTTCCAGCTCACGGCTCGAAGCTCATAGCTGATTTACGTAAACAACTTGCTGACCGAAGTCTCTTCATGATTGGCCTGAATCGCCCGGCCAATCAATCCGGCAATCGAGAGGACGCTGATCTTGCCTCCCTTTTCCGTCCGTGCCGCATCGGCTTCGGCGGTCAATGGGATCGTGTTGGTGACCACTACTTCTTTAATCACCGAGTTCCTGATGTTCTCCACCGCCGGACCCGACAGTACCGCGTGCGACGCGCACGCATAAACCGATGTTGCCCCGTTGTCCATCAAAGCTTGCGCTGTCTTGACCAGCGTTCCCGCCGTGTCAATCAAGTCGTCGATGATCAAGCACGTGCGTCCGTTGACGTCGCCGATCACGTGCATCACTTCGGCTACATTCATTTCGACGCGCCGCTTGTCGACGATGGCCAACGCCGCATCGACCTTCTTCGCGAAGAACCGGGCGCGTTCCACGCCGCCCGCATCTGGCGAGACTACGGTCAGGTTCGGCAGAGCCAGCTTGCGGAAGTGATCCACCAGCACCGGCGAAGCGAACAGATGATCCACCGGGATGTTGAAAAATCCCTGCAACTGCGGCGTATGCAGATCCACAATCAATGCCCGGTGCGCGCCCGCAGTGGTCAGCAGATCGGCCACCAGCTTCGAGGAAATCGGACTGCGCGGCTTGTCTTTACGATCTTGCCGGGCATAACCGAAGTATGGAATCACAGCCGTGATGCGCCGCGCGGAAGCGCGCTTCAGCGCATCGATCATGAGTAGTAACTCCATCAGGTGTTCGTCCACCGGACGACACGTGGGCTGCATCACGAAAACGTCGGCGCCACGTACATTTTCCTGAATCTGGACGTAACACTCGCCGTCGCGAAAGCGAATCACCTGCGCCTGCCCGCGCTGCATGCCGAGAAACTGGCAGACTTCATCGGCCAGATGTTCGTTCGCCGTGCCGCTGAAAATCTTGAACTTCTCGTCTGTGCGCGGACGCGGCTTGCGCTCGGTCTTTTCGTCGGTCACAGGCGGAGTTTTCTTTTCTACTTTCTCAGTCTTGTCGGTCGGCGTCACCAAAGTAGCCATAGGGTTGCGCTCTCAGCCGTCAGCTTTCAGCTCTCAGCCAACCCGCCATCGATAGCTCTTCCTATCGAGCTCAGAGCTGACGGCTAAAAGCTGATTTTCTTGGCTGGGCCGCTAGGATTCGAACCTAGACAAAGTGCTCCAAAGGCACTTGACCTACCATTAGTCGACGGCCCAGTGAACCAATCGTTGATGGTCGACTTTCGATTGTTGATGGAACCCCAGCGGGGCACATCAATTGTCAATCATCCACCAAAAATCAACAATCAAAAATTCTCGGCCGACCACGGACCGTGCACAGAGACCATGTGGCGACGGCCGCCTCGGCCGTCCAGCGAAGCCGAAGGCGAGCGCCCTGGGGACAAATCCCGAAACCGCAGCCCTCAGCCCGCAAGCACCCGCTTCCAGTACACCCGCCGCGGCAGCGTCGCCGTCGATTGCGCCGCCCAGCCTTGCTTCTGGAGCCCAGCCGTCGCCTGCACGGCAGCCTCTCGCGAGGCAAACAGCCCGTACAACGTCGAACCGGAGCCCGACAAGGACGCATACTTCGCGCCCGCGCGCAAAAGCGCGCGCTTTCCACGACTCAGCTCGGGATATTCAGGAAAGACGACTCGTTCGAAGTCGTTTTCTATCCCAGCCCGGACAAGCCAGAGAAGCGGATTCTCGGCCCGACCCCCTCTTGCCAAAAAATCAGAAGGAGCACTGGAGTACTGCTGACTCAGCCACGCCGACAAGCCGCGACCAAGCTTATTCATTCTATCGGAGGCGGGGGATAGCGTCAATTTCCCGGATGCGGATGTGGGCGGCGACGCTGGGTTTGATCTTGATTGTGTGGGGCCGGATCTTCGATCCGGCCGCGCGGAGTGAAGCTTGGCTGGGTCTTGCTCAATGATCTCCTCGTAACTCGGCAGCAGAGCCGCTGCCTCGCGGGCAGGAGTGCCCGCGCCACACGCGCCACATAACCGGTCCCACTCAGCAAAGGCTTTCGGAGTCGAGACGCCAACTTTTGGCGTGACCACGACGCAGGCCATCGCCGGTAAGTCCGGCAGTGGATACACCTGCTCCCCGCGGCCAATGCCAAGCACGGCGCCCCCAACCAGAAACAGCGGCAGGTCCGAACCGACTTCGGCCGCGATTCGTAGCCTCTCAGTCGCGGGCAGACTCTTCTTCAGCGCCCGCTCCAACCCCAGTAGAGTGGCCACGGCATTGGCGGAAGCCCCACCCAGCCCACCCTGCACCGGCAGCCGCTTTTCAATCTCAATCTCCACGCGACCTTTCGCCCGTAGCGTCCGCATGGACTTCTCGACGATGCGGAAGCAGGTGTTCGTCTCGTCCCGCGGTACGCGCGGGTCGGCGCACTGAATTTCGATCCCAGTGCCGCGCCTCACGCTGACACGAATTACGTCATGCAGATTGATTGTCTGATAGACCGTCAGCAGTTCGTGAAATCCGTCGTCGCGCGGCGCGCCAATGCGCAGGCCGAGATTGATCTTCGCGAACGATCGAACCGTCACCGTCATGGAGGGATGATTGTAAAGTCTCGACGGCAAATTTACGATGCCGGCGGACCGTCGGAAGATAGGGCTCTGCCCTGTATCGGGTATCCCCTGATTGTCCTCCCACTTTAGTAATCTCGACTGCTTACTCTTGGAGGAGCACTATTATTGTGATTTCAATCACAAGACCGATCTTTTAGCACGGCCTCCCCGTTGAAACCGTAAGCAAGACCTGCGAACCCATGTGCTGCTCCCGGAACGGGTCCGGGCCCCTGTGCAGCATTCCCCGCAAGTTGCGGAGATATTGTTGGGAGCAGGAGCAACAAGTGCGGCCAAATCTCATGCTCGGGCGAAGCAACCGGTTTGCGGAAACCGGCGTCCACGAGCATCAAGGGGACGGGTATGCGCCGATTCGTAACTCAGTATTTGCTATTGTCGTTTTGCCTTGCCGCTGCGACCGCTGCGTTCTCGCAAAGCGATTACAAAGTAGTCACCGTCAGCGACGGTGGCACCATTTCTGGGACAGTAAAATGGTCGGGCGCGGTGCCACGCGCTCTCGACTTTCCCATCACCAAGGATCCGCAGATCTGCGATCCTGATTCCAAGAAGACGACTGACCTGGAACGACTGATTTTGGGGCCACAGGGCGGCGTCGCGAATACTGTTGTCTATCTCAAGAACATTTCCAGCGGGAAAGCGATGGACCTGCCCGAGCAGCGGCGGCACCTGGACCAGAAGCATTGCCGCTACATTCCCCACATTCTTCTGGTGCCGAAGGATGGGACGCTGAGCATGATGAGTTCCGACGCGACTCTGCACACCATCCACATGGATGGAGCGGCGTCATTCAATCTGCCCTTTCCCTTCCCGGACCGGGTTACGTCGCGCACCATGGCGACGCCGGGCCTGGTTCACCTGCGCTGCAATGGCGGCCATGTGTGGATGAACGCGGAAATGATGGTGGTTTCGCATCCTTACTACGCCGTCACCGATGAAAGCGGACGATACGAGTTCACCAACGTGCCGCCGGGAGCGTATCAAATTGTGGCCTGGCATGAAGGCTGGGGGCTCGCGGGCAAAGAGCAGGCTTACGATGTGCTGACCGAACACAGCGTGCAGCGTCCGGTTTTCACCGAAGCTAGGACGTGGGAAAAGTCGGTGACAGTGAGCGGGAACCAGGTCAGCACGGTGAACTTTGTGATCTCGAACGGGAAATAGATTCTCCTCAAGCGATCCCGATTGGGGGTGCCCCACTCTTCTCGCGCAGGTTGCGGGAGGGTGGGTTTTTCACGGTACATCCTGTCTCAGGTTTCAGGCTAAGGAAGTGATATCCCGCTCCAAAGCGCCGTGGCTTCTGATTGCGGTCGCGGGGCAAGATGCCTTTGCGACGGTCGGGAAGGTACCTGCGCCCCGGCGATTTTAGCCCCGCCGCTTGTAGAGCACGGCGAACTCGAATCCGGTATTCGGCGGGAACAGTTCCGCGACCTTGCGCAAGCGCTCGGCGAGCGCAGAGGGCGCCAGCAGCGGGTAGTCGCGCTCGCGCAGATCGTAGTAATCGACATCGAGATACAGCGAGAGCAGATAGATCGAGATCGTGTCAGAGAACGTCGCATCGAGATATTCGTTTTTGAAACGCTCGGCGTCGGGACCTCCGGCGGTGGCGAGCTTGCGCGCTTCCCAGGCGTCGAGAGAGGTTTCGCCGCGCACACCCGCTTCCGCCTGGCTCCAAGCCAACTCGCTGAAGTCGCGCGAAACTCCGGCACGCTCGACCAGGGCGTGCCCGACGTTGATATAGAACTCGAAAGCGACGGAAAATTTGTCGTCCATCAAGCGCGTGGAAATGAAGACGCACTGCGAGTCGCCGAGATTCAGGTTGCGATGGCAGACGGCGTTGTCGCTGAGCGCCACATCGTAGCGGTCGGCGATGACAGTCTCTTCCCCTTGGCTGATGGTGAGCGGGACGAAGTAGTAAGCCTTGCGTTCGAGAGCGCTGGCGATCCGGGTGGGGACGGCGGCGATCATGCGCTCGAGATCGAACGAGTTGATCGCAACCTCGCCGGCAACAGCGTAACAGATGCCGTTCGAAGCCTGCGAAACCGGCGTGAGCCGGACGACTTCGGCGGGGCTGCGCGTGATGGCGGGAGCTGCTTGGGACATCTGCCCTATTCTACACACAGCGGCACGTCGTCCCAGACGACGTATCAAATCTTGACCACAGAGGACACAGGGGAACACAGAGGGCTTGATTTCCCTCGGTGTTCCCCTGTGGTGAATCTCTTTCTTCGGCTTCGATTAACGGCCGGCGGCGGCCGCCGCGGCTTTCGGCATCATGCCGGCAATCTGCATGGACTCGATGCGGTTCAAAACCGTTTCGAGGCTGGCTCCCGTGTCGGTGCAGGCATCGACGTAGGGATGGCGGCTCCCATCGGCGTGCATCACGAGAACGCTGGTCTCGGAGTTGGCCTTTTTCACCATGTAGGGCAGATGATGACGATCGTTGCGAGTGAGGGTCGCGCCCAGCACAACCAGGTCGAACGAGTTCTTCTTGAGAGCCTCGTCGACGGCCTTGCGCCCTTCCACAGACTGCACGATGTGGCCAGCTTTTTCCAGAACAGCGGTTTGCTTTGCTAGAACCTCTCCATCGCCTTCGCCATAAAGAATTCTAAGTTTCGGTTTCGCCATTGATAATCCTCGGATTGAATCGTACTTGCTCGGTACCGGACGCACTGGTACCTGCTAGTGACGGTAGCAACCGGCGGGGGGCGGGGAAACGTCACCGAAGACGCACGACGAACGGGACTATGGAGTCAGGAAAATCAGCGTGACCGCGCAAAGTGCTTCCCCTTAAGCGTGTAGGGCGATACACTTCTGCGCGGAGGCCTTCGACCCCATGTCGGCAACTCTCGTCTGGAGAGCTGTACTTGTATCGTTATTGTGGACACCCTGGCTGGCCGCGCAAGCGGCGAGCGCTGGAACTTCGACGACAACCTGTAATCTGGAGGATGGACGTCAGGTGTACGTGCGCTACAACCCGGTTTCGAACAAAGAGAAGCCACCGCAGAAAAAGCCCTGGGCTCCTGGGGGAACGCCGATGACTTTATTCACCGAGGCGCAGCTCGCATTGGGTAGTTCGGTGATTCCTGTGGGCGCGTATACGATTTATCCCATTCCGGCGAAAGATCACTGGACTTTGGTCGTCAATAAGAACGTCGCGCCGGGCGCGGCCTACGATGAGAAGCAGGACATTGCCCGGGCGCAGATGGAGACGGCGGAGGTTGATCAGCCGTCGGAGGCTCTCGAAGTGGCGTTTGCCCATGTGGGCGCACGCTGCACGTTGCGGATTTATACAGGCAAAACGGCGTCATTCGCGGACTTCATGGCAAAATAGGGAATGCTGGCGGCACGGGATCGCATCACCGGCCGGGGAATGCGGGTTTCCCGGGTGCGCTGCCAGGCGCGCCGGCCGGCTGTGGGTCGGGATTGGTCGGATCACTGGGCTTTGATTCCCGCGCGCCGAGTCCAATCACCATCGCCATATCCTTGGGATAAATCACGTCGCGGCCGCGCGCGAGGAATTTGTAGTAAATGGAAGTGGCGGCTCCGTACGCGCCGAAGCCGGTCGCGACGACGCGAGAGCGAGCAATCAAGCCGACAATCATTCCCACCAAGCGAAAGCCCGAGGCGCCATTGGCGGCGGCGCCACCGGCGCCGATGTCTCCGCTGTTGCTGCTTCCATGGAGAGCGCCGTCGTTGTCGGGAGTCGCTGCAGCGACTGCCAGCATGACTTGAATTCCTGTCGTAAGGTAGCGGGTGCGCGGCGTGGTGACTTGAGCTCCGCCTTCGGAGTCGAGCTTCAGGTGTTCCCCTTTTGCGACCGCGACGCCTTCCAAACTGGTCTCAACTTTTTGAGCGACGCCGTCGGGCGGGGCAACTTCGCGGAAGAGAATCCGCAACTGGCCGTTGCGAGCCAGACGGCGCGCTGGCTGCACTTGCATCACGGAACCTTGAATGATGCTCCCCTCTGGCAAAATCAGGTGATTGGAGGCAACGAGTGGTTCCGTGATGAGGGCCTCGACGTTGTCTCCTTTTTTGGAGATCGAAGAATTCAGCGGAGTTACCAGCCGAGCATGGACCGCGCTGCCGGACGGTGGAGGAGAGCCGATGTTGGTCAAAGCCTCCGCTTTGATGGACTCGGTGCCGAAGTCGAGCGGCTGTTGCAAGTTCGCGTTAAAGCTGGTGCCTTGGTCGATGTATTGCGGATGCACGGGAAGCTGAGCCACAGCCAGGCGTTTCAGCTTGTGCATCTTTCCCGGATCGTGAATCTGCTTCTGCAACGCAGCCCACTGGTCACGAATCATCTGGCGCGTGGCACTCACTTTTTTCGACGCCGCATCCTTCACTTTATTGGGATTGGCGGATTTTTCGTTTGCAGGGACGAAACGCAAGACTCCGTTGGGAGCCGGAGACGCAATGGTACGCATGGGCAGCAGGCGGCCGTCGGGCATAACCAGTTCGTCAAACTGCACGTGGACTCCGCGAACCGGGGAGAAGTTTCCGTCCATCGCATCGAGTGTGCGCGTTGTTTTGGGGACGGCGTCGATGGCCGAGACTTTCCCGTTCACCCGCGTGCCTGCCGGAATCAGCAGCTTGTCGAAGGCGTAGACCGGGTCGGTGGTTTTGCCGTGGATCGGCTGCCCAACATTGCGGATGCGGACCTCGGAGTCGAGGGCGACTTTGATGGGAGTGCCGGCGGGAACGCTCATCGGAACGGTAACGAGAGCGGGTTCGGGAGGCGGCGCGTCGTTCTTGGCCAGCGCAGACTCTGGGCCGGAAGGGGGACGCAGTTTCAGCGTTTGCCCCAGACTCGAGCTGTTCGCGAGCAGCAGCAAACCGGCGATAAGATACGCACGCTGAAGCGCAATTCGATGCATCACACGACACCCCTTGAGTCCGATGAATTCTAATGATCGCAGTCCCCGCAACCGAAGGAACTGCCTGGCGCACAATTGAGTAGAGACTACGAAGGACGAAGCGACGAAAATAACCGGCTTACAACTATGAGGACGCAGACCGAATAATGGTTGTAACGATCCGTTGGACGAACGGCGCGGACCGGGCTTTTTAAAATTGTAGTTGCGGACGCCGCGACCGGCAAGGCTGAATGCGTCTTCAGTACTGCGCCTCGATTCTGCGACAATTCTACACATGCGTTACCTGCTGGTATTTTTCTTCACGGCTGCAGCACTAGGGCAGTCTGGACGGCGAGTGCAGATTTCCCATAGTAGCGAGAGCTTGCGAGGAGTGAGCGTGGTGTCGCGAAACATCGCTTGGGCGAGCGGGACGCATGGAACTTATCTGCGGACGATCGATGGCGGGAGTACGTGGACCCCGGCGCAGGTTCCGGATGCAGCTACGCTGGACTTTCGGGCCGTTGCGGCTTTCTCAGCCGACGAAGCTTTCCTGATGTCTGCGGGGCCAGGAGAGCAGTCGCGGATTTATCACACCGGCGACGCTGGGAAGAGCTGGCAACTGCAGTTTCAGAATACGAATCCCAAAGGATTTTTCGATTCGATGGTGTTTTGGGATGCGAAGCATGGGATCCTGCTGGGAGATCCGATTGCGGACGAGTCAGGCGTGCTTAAGTTTGAAGTGCTGCTGACGGATGACGGACAGAACTGGAGAATGCTTCCGGCTTCGCAGTTGCCGGGCGCGATTGAAGGTGAGGGGGCGTTTGCGGCGTCGAATACCTGCATAGCGATTGCGCCAGGAGACCCCGACGGAAACATTTGGTTCGCGACGGGCGGCAAGGTCGCTCGCGTGTTTCATTCCGCGGATCGCGGCAAGAGCTGGGAAGTTTTCGATACGCCCATCGTGCATGGAGCGGACTCTGCAGGGATTTTTTCGATCGCCTTCCGCGATGCTTTGCATGGAGTGATTGCTGGCGGGGATTACAAGCGTCCCAACGATGACGGGCCGAACTTGGCCTTTACCGAGGATGCAGGGAAGACTTGGACGCTGGCGACGATCCATCCGCTCGCGTATTTTTCCGCGGTGGCCTATGACCACCAGGTGAACCAGCAGGCGGTGCGGGAGGCTGTCGTCGAGAAAAAAATGCGGGTGAAGGCGGTTGCGCCGGAACGGCTTTTTATTGTGGGGCAGGATTTCCTGTTGGATTATCGGCCGCCGAACAGTCCGCGGCGGATTAAGGGGAAGAAGAAGATGGGGATTCAGTTCAACGCGGTTAGCGCTTATCCGGAGGGAGGGGCGCTCGTGGCAGGGCCGAAGGGGGCACTGGCGTTTTTCCCCTAGGGTCGGGGCAGGAGTCGGAGTGCTGTCCGGGAGAGCCCGCCGTGCGCGACGCTCAGCCGCCTCTGGCAGGGTTACACTAAAATGTGTGCCGCACCGGAGGTATGAATGACGAAGGATCACGATCACTCCCTGCGTAAACATCTTGTCGAACTCCTCGAAGGCGGAGGCGCCCACGCCAAATTCGACGATGTGGTGAAAGGCTTACCCCCCAAACTGTATGGCGCAAAGCCTGCGAACTTCCCACACTCGCCCTGGATGTTGCTCGAGCACCTGCGTCTGGCACAGTGGGACATTCTCGAATTCAGCCGCAACCCGAAGCACGTCTCGCCGCCGTGGCCTGCAGGATATTGGCCGAAGACTGCAGCTCCGCAAAAGGCCGCGGCATGGAACAAGAGCATTCAGCAGTTCCGGCGGGACCTGAAGGCGATGCAGGCGTTGATGGCAAATCCAAAGACCGATTTATTCGCGCGGATCCCGTGGGGCGACGGGCAAACGATTCTGCGGGAAGCCCTGCTGGTGGCGGATCACAACGCGTATCACCTGGCGCAGTTAGTGGATGTTCGGCGGTTGTTGGAGGCTTGGAAAGGGTAGTACGACCGGGCGGTCTGGCGTCCCTCCCCCTACCTGAACCTGATCGTTGATTCGCGTTTTTCTTTGTTGTCATCCTGAACGAAGCGAAGGACCCCGGTGAGGTCTATTGCTCCGATATCGCGTCAAGGCATTGTCCCGACACTTCCGGCGGCAGGCATCGGGAGAATGCCTCGCAGCTTTTGTGGCGCGCTTCATCGGGGTCCTTCACTTCGTTCAGGATGACAGAACGGGGGAACCGGAGAAGGGTTATCTTCTTGCGCCGATTCGCGGCTGGCTTGGTGGGATTTGGTCAGATCGCAGGTCGTAATTCGGACTCGCGAGTGCTTGGTGTCTCCGTGCCTCCGTGGCGAGAACGAGCCTCAGGGCGTTTCCGGAACACAACTTTTACTCCCTCGCGCCAGTGCTCGTCTATGCCTACGAATTCCCACTCAATCTCCGGCGAGAGATAGCGTAACAACACGTCCGTTTGCGGATGCACATGAAACGCGGGCGCGACCAGATACAGCAACGGCTTTCCCGGCGACAACTCGCGGCCATCAAAATATCCATAGCGCGGGAACTCGTTGCGCCCATGGTGCCAGTGAACCCTCGACCAGTAGTCCAGCCCCTGCAGCGGCAAGTGGATATCTTCGTCGGCCTTGAGTTCCACGACGGCCAATCGCCCGTCGCGAGTGGTAGTCAGCACGTCGAGCATGGCGCGGTCCGACGCCGAGAACGCCGGAACCTGCGAGTAGGGCGTGCCCGACTCCAGGCGCTCATCGATGACGCTTACGTCGCCTACAACCAGCGACTCCAGCCAGCGTTCCGGATGCAGGCGAAACAGCGGGTGTTGTCGCGGCCCATAGGGATGGCGAGTATCGCGGATCGCAGTGAGCAGCTGGACGAAGAACTGAAAGTTGCGATCTTCAAGCACTCGCTCTTCGGCGCCGACGCCAAAGACGATTTCCTGCCGGCTGCGAAAGGTGACGGCCTCGGCGCCGATGCGGGCGCGAGCAAACTCCAGGCCTCGCCAGCGAAAGGCCAGTTCCGCCGCAGAAAGCACAGCGACCTCGCAGTTGGGAAGAATCTCATGGACTCTGGTGATCGATTCGCCGAAACGTTCGCGCGCGGACGCCTCATCGGTCGCGTGGACGAGACGCGTCGCCACATTCCCGCGGTCGGTGCAATCGATCTCCATTAAAGCGTCCTGACGCTCGTCGAGTTCAAACAGATTCCATTTGGCTGCGGCGCGGTTCAGGTTGGCCATGCGCTCGCGGACCAGCGCTGAGCATCCATGGGGAACAAACAGTTGAAGCCCCTCGACCAGAAACTTGCCTGCGGAAGAGTGCCTGCAAGCCTCAAGCCAGAGAATCCCGAAGGTCAGGGATGCATCGATGGACGCCTGTGTTTCCGAAGCGTTGACTCCGAGAACAGCGAACGCCGACTGGCCTTGCCGCAGCAATCCGCGGGCGTAGATCGGACCGAACGATTTCTCCAGATCAATGGCGGTGGTCAGGCGGGTTACAGCGAAACCCGGAAAGTGCCGATCAAGGGCGCGTCTCAGCTTCTGCTCGTAGCCGGCGCGGGCCGCCTTCTTGGCCGTCGGAGTTCGGCGATCGTGTTCGCAACAAATCTCCAGCTTGGTGGGACGCGACTGGCCGAGCCTCTGCACAAACAGCTTCAGAGTTCCGTTCTTCACCTCGGCGTCGAGCACGCGCCGAACCGTGTTTCGCTCGCTGGACCACAAATGCAGCAGGCACTTGTTGTATTCGCCGGAAACTGAATATTTGGCACGCGCCAGGTCGAAGGCCACGGAGCCGTTCTCGAGCACCATCGCGCCCGAGGCCTCGCTCAGGAAGTCTTGCAGTGTGCGGGTAAGGGCGTCGGGGGTCACGACAGAATTGTCCACATTCGGCTCGCTCCAGTCTGTGACGAGTGACCATCGTTATCGGCGACCCTGTGGAAGAAATGGCCGCAGAGACAGCGGATCCGATTCTCTGTGGGATAATAAAAGGAGAGGGAGTGCCTGCCAGGGGAGTCCTTGCCAGACCCGACGGCATCTAATTTACGTGGACAAACAGACATCTGATAAAAAGCGCTTTTTCTTCGAGCAGTACGGCCTGACTGAGCACGATCTGGAACGCTACCTGTCTGCCGCACTCTCGGCTGGCGGCGACTATGCCGACCTTTATTTTGAATATCTTTCCTCGACCTCGCTGATGGTGGACGAGTCGATGGTCAAGTCGGCGTCGCAGGGCATTTCTGCAGGATGCGGAGTACGCGTCGTTTCCGGGGAGCGCACAGGTTACGCCTATACCGACGATCTCTCTTCCGAGCGCATTCTGCATGCGGCGAAGACGGCCGCGTTGATTGCCAGCGCTCCCGCAAAAGCAACGGTCGCGGGATTTCAAAAAGCTGCTGCCCGCAGCTTGTATCCGGTAACGCTGCCTTCCGTCGACGCCGAGATTAGCGCCAAGGTTGAATTGGTGATGCGCGCGGATAAGTCAGCGCGTGCGTACGATCCGAGAATTCAGGAAGTGCGTGCCAGTTACGCTGACGAACTACGAAACATTCTCGTCGTCGGGTCCGACGGAACGTTTGCGGAGGATTCGCAGCCGCTGGCCCGCATGAACGTGTCATGCATCGCGAAGACCGAGGGCAACTCGGCACGCGGTTCATCGGGCGGTGGCGGGCGTGTTGCTCTCGACTTCTTCTTCGGCGAGAAGACGCCGGAACATTTTGCCCGCGAATCGGCGCGGCAGGCGATTCTGCAACTCGACGCGCGCGAGGCACCGGCGGGAGAAATGGAAGTCGTTCTTGGTCCGGGATGGCCGGGAGTCCTGCTGCATGAGGCCGTAGGACATGGGCTGGAAGCGGATTTCAACCGCAAGAAAACTTCTGCCTTCGCAGGACTCGTGGGTAAGCGTGTCGCCAGCGAAAAATGCACCGTGGTCGACAACGGCACTATGCCTTGGCGGCGTGGATCGCTAAACGTCGACGACGAAGGCGAGCCCACGCAGGAAACAGTGCTGATCGAGAATGGAATTCTGAAGGGATATCTCAGCGACAAGCTTTCGTCGCGTTTGATGGGCATCGCCGACACTGGCAACGGGCGGCGCGAAAGCTACGAGCACATTCCCATGCCGCGCATGACCAACACGTACATGCTGGCCGGCCAGGATCATCCCGACGACATTATTCGCTCGGTGAAGCATGGGATTTATGCCGTGAACTTCGGCGGCGGCCAGGTCGACATTACGAACGGAAAGTTCGTGTTCTCGGCTTCTGAAGCCTACATGATTGAGAATGGTCAGATCACGGCGCCCATCAAAGGCGCTACGCTGATCGGCAATGGTCCCGACGTGTTGACGCGAGTTTCCATGGTCGGCAACGACCTGAAACTCGACGAAGGCGTCGGCACCTGCGGCAAAGATGGACAGGCCGTGCCGGTCGGCGTAGGCATTCCGACGCTGAAGATCGATCGCCTGACCGTCGGCGGGACCGCCAGGAAAGATCCCGGCGGCTTCATGCAGTAGGACGTTTTTACCACGGAGACACGCGGAGTCACGGAGAAGAGCACGATCGCAATCTCTGAAAAGTTCGTGCTAACAGTGTTTTTTCGTGGTTCAGTTTTTCTCCGTGCCCCTGTGTCTCCGTGGTGAATAACTCTATGTCGTCTACCCAAGTCGAAACGCAATACCCGAAAATCGCCACCGACCTGCGCGAAGTCGCGCAGGACATTGTCCGCCGCGCCATGGCCGGTGGCGCCACTGCCGCCGAATGTGTGGTCCGGGAAGGCGACGAATTCTCCACGCTGGTTCGCCTCGGGCAGGTCGAAACCCTGAAAGAGTCGGGCTCGAAGTCGATCGGTGTACGCGTGTTCTTTGGACAGCGCGCGGCCAGCACTTACTCCAGCGACTTTTCCCCGGCGGGCCTCGATCGCATGGTGAAGTCCGCGTTGGAGCTGGCGAAGATCACCTCGGAAGATCCGTTTGGCGGAATTCCGGACGCCTCACAACTGGGCTCGATTTCCGGCGATCTCGATCTTTATCATGAAGACGTGTATTCGCTACCCGGTGCCGATCGCATCGACTACGCGCGCCGCGCGGAAAAGGCGGCACTCGATTTTGATCCGCGCATCAAGAACAGCGAAGGCGGATCGTTCGACGCCGCGACTGGGCACAAGGTTCTTGCGAACTCCCACGGATTTGTCGGCGAGTTCAAGCGGTCGTATTGCTCGGTGGCGGCCGTGCCGATCGCACAGACTGCCGAGGGCGCGATGCAGCGCGATTACTGGTACTCGGTGGCGCGCACGCTAACGAAGCTCGATGCGCCGGAAAAAGTCGGCAAAGTAGCCGCCGAACGCACGCTACGCCGTCTGGGCGCCCGCAAGGCGAAGACCGCGCAAGTGCCGATCGTTTTCGATCCCATGGTCTCGACCTCGATTCTCGAACACATTTTTGAGGGTGTGAACGGAGACTCGGTTTACCGCGGGGCCTCGTTCCTCGCAGGAAAGCTGGGACAAAAGATTGCCGGCGACAACGTCAACATCATCGACGACGGGACGATCGCCGGAGGATTCGGGACGAGTCCGTTCGACGGCGAAGGCGTGCCCACACGGCGCACGGTCGTGATCGAGAACGGCGTTCTCAAATCGTATTTGTTGAACACTTATACCGCCAAGAAACTCGGCCTGCAGACAACGGGCAACGCTTCGCGCGGACTGGCCGGGACGCCGGGAATCGGGCCGGGAAATTATTTCCTGCAGCCCGGTTCCAAGACTCCGAAGGTATTGATCTCGGGAATCAAGGAAGGCCTCTACGTTACGGAGTTCCTGGGGCAGGGCGTGAACCTGGTGACGGGCGACTATTCGCGCGGAGCTTCCGGCCTGTGGATCTCGGGCGGAGAGTTCGCTTATCCGGTGGAAGAGATCACGGTCGCAGGCAATCTGAAGGAATTGTTCTTCAATATTTCCGAGATTGCGAATGACCTGGAGTTCCGGGGATCGGTCGCTGCCCCGACGATTCGCGTGGACGGCCTTACCGTCGGTGGCGAATAGTTCGGCTACTTGTAGTTGGGGCTCCCTTCGCCAATGTTAGTTTGCCCAGTTGAATTTGGTCCATCCTCAGGACTATTCTGCCTCCTGCCTTGATACGGGGAAGACTACGTCGTGCGACCACGCAGGGAGATTCTGACGCCAGGCCCGGCGCTCGTCGGGATCCTATTATTATTTGCCGCTGTCGTTGCCACCGCACAGACAGAGAGCGCGCGCATTTCCGGCCGGGTCACAGACCCGACCGACGCCGTGATCGCCGGTGCCGAGTGCACCATCACGAACCTTGAAACCAATATCTCCATCGTCACCACTACGAATCAAGACGGGATCTACGTCATCCCCAATCTTCGTCCCGCTACCTACCGGCTGACCATTCAGAAGGAAGGATTCCGCACTGTCGTCCAGCCCAGCCTGCAGTTGTACGTCCAGGACGCGGTCAACGAGAATTTCAAGCTGGCGCTCGGTTCTGTGTCAGAGATTTCCACTGTGACGGCACCGCTGTTGCAGACCGATTCTGCCGCGGTCAGTACCGTGGTGGGCCAGCAAGTCCTACACAACATGCCGCTGAATGGTCGAAGTTTTCAGTCTTTAATCGGGCTGACTCCAGGAATAGTGTTTACATCGCAGAATCTCGGGCAAGGGCAGTTCAGCACGAACGGACAATACGTGGATTCGAATTACTTCATGGTCGACGGTGTAAGCGCCAACTTCGCCACGACAACCTTCATCCTCGGCCAAACGTTGGGCGGTGCGCTGCCTGCGTTTACGGCGCAGGGTGGCACGAACGGGCTGGTTTCCGTCGATGCCATGCAGGAGTTCCGCATACAGACGTCGTCGTACGCGGCCGAGTACGGGCACGCCCGGGGCCCAGATCTCGATTGTCACGAAATCTGGCACTAATCAATTTCACGGCAGTGCTTTTGATTATCTGCGGAACGATATTTTCGATGCGCGCAACTATTTTGACCGTCCCCCACTGCCCAAGCCGCCGCTCCGGCAGAACGACTTTGGCGGGACGCTGGGCGGACCCATCCTAAAGGACAAAACTTTTTTCTTCTTTTCGTATGAAGGGTTGCGGCTGCGGCAGCCGCAGACGGACACTGAGGAACTCTTGACAGAGTCAGCGCGAGAGGCAGCCGCGCCAGTCTATCAACCGATTCTGCGAGCGTTGCCACTCCCGGATCCGAATGCTCCTGTCATTGACCCGATATGCGATAACGTCCAAAATCCCTGCCGGGCGAACCTCACCATCGCCTACTCGGACCCTTCTTCTCTCAATGCCACCAGCCTTCGCATCGACCACAACTTGTCGAGCAAGGTTACTCTGTTTGCGCGCTATAACCACGCGCCGTCGCATGACGCGACTCGATATTTAGAGGAATTGGGTTATGACTATCTAGATACCGATACGTTCACCGTGGGAGCTGACATTCTGGTCGCTCCTACGAAAGTGAACGACTTCCGTGCGAACTGGAGCCGAAACAACGGCACCCATAGCACTTCGCTGACGAATTTTCATGGTAGCCAGATTCCCCCTACCTCTACGCTATTTCCGTCCGCGTCCCCATTCAGCCCGGAGAAGGGACAGGCCTTGGTGTTCTCCTCCGGTGAAGAGGTCCGGGAGGGAACTCTATATTCCAATGCTCAACGGCAACTCAATTTTGTGGATACGTTCTCGTGGGCTGTCGGTGTGCACCAACTCAAATTCGGCATCGATTACCGCCGCTTGGACCCCAGTTCGAAGCCCAGTACAGGATATGCAGTCTTTCCCGCGTATGCGGACTTGGTGGCGGGGACCACCGGTGAGATCCTCCTCGATGCGGCCGACCCTCTTCTGTTGAGGATAAATAACTACGCGCTCTTTGCTCAGGACGCGTGGAGGGCGAAGGATCATCTGACGGTGACGTACGGGTTGCGCTGGGAGATCAATACTCCGCCGGCTTCGGCCAGCGCAAGCCAACCGCTTTACGTGTTGCGGGGAATCTTCGACTCGCAGCCTATGACGCTGGTACCAGGCGCGCTCTGGCACACCAGGTATGGCAATTTTGCGCCTCGCCTCGGAGCCGCTTACCAGGTTACCCCGAAGACGGTGGTGCGAGGAGGGTTTGGCCTCTTCTATGACTTAGGCTACGGGAACGCCGGCCATATTTCCATTGGGTTTCCTTATTGGCGCCAGGAATTCATTAACACGGGCGTTGCCTTCGATGTGACTCAGACGGCGTTCCAGCCTCCGCCATTCTCAACCACATTTAACGCGAACGTGCTTTATACAACCGCGTTCGATCCGCACCTGCAACTTCCCGTTACCTTGGAGTGGAATGCGGCCATTCAGCGGGAGCTCGGCGTGAAACAGACGCTGACCGCAACCTATCTTGGTTCCGATGGCAGACGACTGCTGCGGGGGGATAACGTCGTTCCCCCTGCGCTCGTGACTTCGGCCGACTATGTCACCGTCACCGCAATCCGGAACGCCGGGTACTCGCACTACAACGCGTTTCAGCTTCAGTTCCAGCGCAGTATGTCGCACGGCCTGCAAGCGCTTGTGTCCTACAATCTCGCGAAATCGAGCGATCTGGGTTCGAGCGACGCGAGCGGCCTGCGCGCGCAGAGCCTGAGCAATATTGTGCTGCCTCCATTGACGCCCTCCGACTACGACGTAAGGCAATCCTTGGGCGCGGCCATCTCGTATGAAATGCCCGCCCCTTCCTGGGGGCGCACCGGCAACGCGATCCTGAGAGGCTGGGCGGTGGATGGCCTGGTGCGCATGTGGTCGGCGCCGCCGATTAATATAACCGTCCAGGGGGCGTTTACCGCGGCTGGTTTCTATAGCACGCAGGCGGAAATCGTGCCCGGCCAACACTACTGGATTCCCGATCGGAGCCAGCCCAGCGGCAAAGCGCTGAACCCCGCTGCTTTTTCGGCACCACCGGCAGGGCAGGCGGGGAACTTCCCCAGGAACGGGCTGCGCAGTCCTTACTCGATCAACCAGACCGACGTTGCTCTGCGCCGCCGTTTTAATCTGAATGAGCGCATCAAGCTCAATGTGCGCGCGGAATACTTCAACGTCTTCAACCACCCGATGTTCGGGCTTCCCGGATCGCAGTGTGCTCCAGATGATCAATGGTCTTACCCGGGAGGCTTGATCAATCCAGACTTTGGCAAGGTATGTTCCACAGCGAACCTCGACGAGGGGGGCGGCGCTGGAGGAAGCGGACAAAGTGCACTCTACGCCCCGGGCGGTCCGCGCTCGGCATAGTTCACGCTCAAAGTGATCTTCTAGTTTACGACGGTAAGCTTCGCGGGAACTCAGACGAGACCTCCTTCTTGTCACTTGACCGAGCACGCGAAAAGCGCAAACATGACTTCTCGCGGTAACAGCTCGTTTGTCAGCGGATGGCTTGATGAAATTCGCCAAGATCGTTTTCTGGACTGCGGGTATCTGGGGAGTGCTGATCCTCACGCCTCTTTATTTCATGTTCGATGTCATCGGGCGGCAGGATCCTCCGGCCATCACCCATCCCGGGTTTTACTATGGATTCGCCAGCGTGGGCCTGGCCTGGCAGATCGCGTTCTTTTTCATCGCACGCGATCCTGTTCGCTTCCGCATGATGATGATTCCCTCCATGATTGAGAAAGTCGGCTATGGCGCTTCCCTGTTCGTTCTTTATTTGCAGCAGCGCATTCATCCTTCTGATGTCGTCTTTGCCGGAGTCGATGCCGTGTTCGGCGTGCTGTTTCTGCTTGCCTTCTTTCGGACTTCCGCTTAGATATTCTTGTGCCGCGGATGCGAGCTTGATGATCGGAACAAAGCCTTTACCGCAAAGGTCGCAGAGGTTTCGCGGAGAACGCAAAGAAAATCTTTTCACACGCAGGGACATACCTATGGATCGACGATCGTTTGTGACGCGGGCTGGGTTGGCTGGAATTGCGGCGACACTTTCTTCTTCAGCCACCTTTGGAGTGAATCCGGACGACGCGAAAGATGGGGTCGCTAAGAATGCCGTGCCAACAAAAGCGGCCGCGTCGCCCGAAACTCTTCTGTTGAAGGACTACCGTCCGAAATCTATTTACAAGATTCCTATCACTGAGATTGCCAAGGCCAAGTTCCCGATCATCGATATGCACTCGCATCCGTACGCCAAGACCGCGGTCGAGATTGATGAGTGGGTGCAGAACATGGACGAGGTCGGAATCGAGAAGACCATCATTCTGACGATGACGACGGGCGCCGAGTTTGACGAAATTCACAGCAAATATTCGAGATATCCGGAGCGCTTCGAGATGTGGTGCGGATTCGACTTCACCGGGTTTGACAAGCCCGGCTTCGGGCCCGTCGCTGTGAAGGAGTTGGAACGCTGCCGGCAAGCGGGAGCGCGCGGCGTGGGCGAGATCCACGACAAGGGCAAAGGACTCAGGTCGGGCAAGTCGAATGCGCCGGGAATGCATCCGGACGATCCGCGCATGGATTCGCTTTGGGAAAAGTGTGGCGAGCTGGGCATGCCGATCAGCCTGCACGTGGCCGACCCAATCTGGATGTATCAGAAGATGGACCGGCACAACGACGGTCTGATGAACGCGTACGAGTGGCGGCTCGACAATCAGCCGGGAATTGTGTGCCTGTCGGGGATGGTTGACATCCTCGAGCGCACCGCGGCTCGGCATCGCAACACGACGTTTGTCGCGTGCCACCTCGCGAACCTGGACTATGATCTCGCGCGGCTGGGAGAGGTGCTGGAGCGCAATCCTAACCTGTATGCCGATATTTCCGCACGGTACGCAGAGACCGCGCCCATCCCGCGCTTCGCATCGCAGTTTTATGCCAAACATTCCGGCCGGCTCGTCTACGGAACCGATATGGGTGTCGACAAAGCGATGTACCGTGTGACGTTTCGCATCCTCGAATCAATGGACGAGCATTTTTATGAGATTGAACAGTTTTCGTATCACTGGAGCCTGAATGGCTTCGGATTGAGCGCTGCGATTCTGCGGCAGGTGTATCACGACAATGCGGCTCGGTTGCTCGGGGCGCGGAAGGCTTGACCACAGAGGACGCAGAGGACACGTCGGACGGCTGCGCGAGTTCGGCATGATCGACAATCCAACAGCGCCCGCCTACAATTCCTTTCATGGGAAGCTTGGGACAGCCATCGCCGGTCGCCGAGGAACGAGATTCCAGCCGTTTGATTATCGGGATCGCGGTGTTGCTCGTCATCGGAATCGCGCTCGGGGCTGCATTTCTGCTGCGCGAACCGCCCAAAGTGGCCAAGACCGCGTCGCCGTATATCGCCAACCTGAAACTTTCCGATTTCAAGATGAGCGCGGCCGAGAACTTTATCGGTGCGACGGTGAGCTATGTCGATGGGACTATCACCAATGCCGGCGACAAAACGGTGACCCATGCTGTGGTCGAGGTCGTCTTTAGAGACTCGATGGGACAGCTAGCCCAGCGCGAAGAGGTGCCGCTACAAGTCATCCGCGCTAACGGAGCCTATGACGAACCGATAGACCTCAGCGTTTACCCCCTGGGTCCCGGCCAGGCGCGGCCATTCCGGTTGACCTTCGACAGCATCTCGGCACAGTGGAACCACGAGTATCCCGAGATGCGGGTGACGGACGTGACAGTGAGGTAGTGCAATCGCTTCACCACGGAGGCACGGAGCCCCGGAGAGACCCAAGTTGCAATATCTTTTGGTTTTCGATTTCTCCGTGACTCAGTGCCTCCCGTGGTGAAGAGTCTTCCGTTCCAACCCGATTCCAGGGTGACGGCTCGGTACAATGAATCCATGCCTGAGAGCAAGCCGTTTCGGCTGACGGAGTCCGTCAAAGCCGCGGGTTGAGCGTCCAAGCTGAGTCCGGCGGCGCTGGACACGGTGCTTGGGAAATTAGCCCGGCAACACGACCCGAATGTGCTGGTCGGCTTCGATCATGCCGACGATGCCGGAGTGTATCTGATCGCGCCCGACCAGGCCCTGGTGCAGACGGTCGATTTTTTCACGCCGATCGTCGATGATCCCTATACGTTCGGCCAGATCGCGGCGACCAATTCCCTGAGTGACGTGTACGCGATGGGCGGAAAGCCGCTCACTTCGCTGGCTCTCGTGTGCTTTCCCGAGAAGGCTGATCTCTCGATTCTCGAGCGCATTCTGGCCGGCGGGTTGTCGAAGATGATTGAGGCGGAATGCACCGTGATTGGGGGGCACAGCATTCGCGATGAGGAGACGAAGTTCGGATATTCCGTCACCGGAACAGTGCATCCGAAGAAAGTTCTGGCGAATGGCGGAGCCCAGCCCGGCGACTCGCTGTTGTTTACAAAAGCGATCGGGACGGGAGTGATCTCGACGGCGATCAAGAAGGGTAAGGCCGAGCCGGCGTGGGTTGATGCGGCTGTGCGGTCGATGACCACGCTGAATAAGGCGGCGGCTGAGTTGATCATCAGTGGCAACTTTCGCGTGAATGCGATGACCGACGTTACGGGATTCGGGCTGATCGGCCACGCTCGCGAGATGGTTTTGGCATCTGACGTGTCGATGCGCATTTCTGCTGGAAGCGTTCCTCTGCTCGATGGGGCGCTGGAATGTGTTCGCGCCGGTTATATACCTGGCGGCCTGAAGAACAACCGGGAGTTTGCCGAGTGTATGGTCGAGTACGACGACGGCATCCTCGAAGAGGTGCGGGCTTTACTGTTTGATCCGCAGACTGCTGGTGGGTTGCTGATTTCTACGCCGGATGGCCAGCAACTGACAACAGCGCTCAATGATGCGGGAGTTGGCGCGGTCTCAATCGGCGATGTCATGGCTAAAACAAAGCCAAGAATTCTCGTTTTCCGCTAGCTTTGTGCGGGCGGGGCGCCCTCGCCACATAAATTCTCGCCACATAAGTCTAAGGTAGCTAACGGACCCCGGTCAGCAATTCCCAGATTCGGGCCAGGTGATGATCGTCGTGCTCGGCCACGAAATACAGATGGTCCACCAGGCGCATCGGCATCCTGAGGCGTGGGTGCGGGAGGGATCGGGCAGACAGAGATGAATCCAGTTCGCTCACTCGCTGCAGAAGTCTGCCTCGTTCGGCGCGGAACTCGGTGAGGATTGTTTCCAGAGGGCGCGCGTTGTAATTCGCTTCGTCGGTCTTACGGTTCTGCAGGTCGGCAACCGTGAGTTCGCTGCTGCCGTTCACGTAGTCATTCACTCGCGCCAGCCACAACGACTCCAAGCTCAGCAGGTGACCGGCGTGCTCTTGAGCCGACCACTTTTCTCCCGGTTTGCCGGTCAAGGCTTCGTGGGAACGGCCGCGAAGCGCTTCGTCCAATCGTGGCGGGGTTCCGCGAAGACGCGAGAGAACATTCGGGAGCAGCTCTATCGGGAAGGAAAACTCAAATTTGCGTTCGAACCAGATGGGCACCCGACTCATCGATTCCTCCGCTGGCACACAGTTCTATTGACGAGAGATGGCACGGTCGCCGCAAACGACTCACGAATTCCTATCATCGCGCAGTGGGGTTGGTGCATCTCTTAAGTTACATGCGGCAATTATCTGCAAGGAGTCACTATGCAAATTCGTGAGCTCGGTCGCAGCGGTCTTAAGGTCTCGGCACTTGGTTTGGGGTGCATGGGGATGTCGGAGTTTTACAGCGGGTTCGATGACGACGAGTCGATTGCGACAATTCATCGGGCGCTGGAACTCGGGATCACATTTCTCGATACGGCGGACGTCTACGGTCCTTATAAAAATGAAGAACTCGTCGGACGGGCCATCAAGGGCGAGCGCGACAAAATCGTGCTGGCCACGAAGTTCGGAATCGTACGCGATCCGAGCAATCCCAATGTGCGGGGTGTGAGCGGAAAAGCCGACTATGTTCGCAAATCGTGCGAAGCCAGTTTGCGACGGCTTAGGGTGGAGACCATCGATCTGTATTACCAGCATCGCGTTGATCCCAACACACCGATCGAAGAGACCGTCGGCGCGATGGCGGAGCTGGTGAAAGCAGGAAAGGTGCGGTGTCTCGGGCTGTCGGAGGCTTCGGTGCCGACGTTGCGGCGTGCGGTGAAGGTGCATCCGATTGCCGCGCTGCAGACGGAATATTCTTTGTGGACGCGCGATCCGGAGAACGGCATTCTAGCCGCGTGTCGCGAGTTGGGAATTGGCTTTGTGGCGTACAGTCCGCTGGGGCGCGGGTTTCTGACCGGGCAGTTCCGCAAGTTCGACGACTTGCCCGCAGATGACTATCGGCGCAACAGCCCTCGGTTTCAAGGGGAGAATTTTCAGAAGAATCTGGATCTGGTGCGGCGCGTGGAAGAAATTGCTCGCGAGAAGGGGTGCAAGCCTTCTCAACTGGCGCTCGCGTGGGTGCTGGCGCAGGGAGGCGACGTTGTGCCGATTCCGGGGACCAAGCGGCGGAAATATCTGGAGGAGAATGTCGGCGCTTTTGAAGTGAAGTTGACGAAGGAAGACTTGCAGAGGATTGAGGAGGTATTTCCCAGCGACGCGGCGGCGGGAGGAAGGTATCCAGAGCACATGATGGCTTTGGTGAATGGGTGAGAATCCCACAAGCGGGAACGACAATTGTCCGGCGGGAACGCTATCACACCGGCACTGACAGCACCGCTGGCGACAATGCCCGCAGCAATTGCCCCTGCATTGGCGATGTCGTCCCCCTCAGCGGAGGGTCACGAAGATTGCTTCGTTTCAGTTCCGGAAGAAACCGCTGCCACCGGGCCAACTACTGCGACGGGCACTGGCGGAGGAGAAACGGGGGTTGCTGCCTGGCGCGAATAAGCGGCGCGCTCGTCCCACTTGCCGAAGATCATCTTTCCTGCTGTCGTCTGGAGCACGGAGGTGACTGAGACATCGATCGTCTTGCCGATCATCTTGCGGGCATTGTCGACGACCACCATCGTGCCGTCATCCAGATAGGCGACGCCCTGGTTATATTCCTTGCCTTCTTTGAGGATGAAGACACGCATCGTCTCGCCGGGCAGGACGATCGGCTTCAACGAGTTGGCGAGCTCGTTGATGTTGAGGACTTCCACGCCCTGTAACTGTGCCACTTTATTGAGGTTGAAGTCGTTAGTGATGATCTTGCCTTCGTAGAGTTTGGCCAGCTCGATCAGCTTGAGGTCGACTTCGCGGACGGCTGGGAAGTCGTCTTCCACGATCTGAATGGTGAGGGTGGCGACTTTTTGCAGGCGCTGGAGGATGTCGAGGCCACGGCGGCCGCGGTTGCGTTTTAACGAATCGGCGGAATCGGCGACCAGCTGCAGCTCGCGGAGCACGAACTGCGGGGTGACGATGATGCCGTCGAGGAACCCGGTCTCGGCAATGTCCGCGATGCGGCCGTCGATGATGACGCTGGTGTCGAGAATCTTGTAGCTTTTCTTGCCTTGCTTCTCGCCACCGAAGATGCCGCCGAGGGCTGCCAGGTTCAGCAGGTCGCCCTTGTTGGCTCCGACGATGAGGCCAACGTAGGCCATCAGAAGCATGACGAGGATCTGCAGGAAGCTTTGGGTGTGGCCTTCGGGAATGCTGTTGCGGATGACGAGGGCAAACAGATAAGCGCCACAGATGCCAAGGAAACTTCCAATGGCGGCACCGATCAGCCGTTTCAGGCTGACCATCCGCAGCTTCCATTCGAAGACGACGATTGCCAGCCCGAGCAAAGCGCCCACACCCGCATCTACATTGCGGGTCAATCCAAAGGGCTCAATGACGAAGCAAGTAATCGCTACGACAACGATAAAAAGAAGACGTACAAGAATAAGATCCACGGTCAACCTCCCCGCGGATGCAATATGCCCATGGGCTCAAAACCGAGCAATGCACCCGTGCCGGCCTCGTCGCCCCTGGCGGAGCCAGCCTTTTCTTCGCATGCGGGGCGCGCAAGAGAATTAGGGGAATGAACGTACGCCCCGTTCCGGTCGCAAGGGCTCAGCCGGAAGATCAATAAGCCAACGCCAAGAGTATATACCCGCCGCGTCAGGTGGGGCTAAGACTCGCCTGGAAATGGCTTCCCTTCAGAGAGCGAACTTTCGCCTACAGGCCGGTCCCGCTTCATTTACGGAAAAGTACCCGCGGTCGCGAGCTCGGCATGGGGCATCTGAACATGGCATTTGCGAACTGCCACGGCAAGCAGTCGCCGGCCCGTTGTCCATTCAATGGATCATTGGAGGATGTCTATGCGAGCTTTCCGATTTCTGAGTCTAGTAATTCTCTCCGCCCTGGTTGCAAGTTCGGCGGCCCTGTATGCACAGGACGACAAACAGCAAGAAGACAAACCCAAGCAGGAAGAGCCTAAGAAGCAAGAGGAGCCCAAACAGCAGGATCAGGCTCGACCCGAGACTCGGCAGGATGAGATGAAGACTCCTGCGCAGGAACCTCCCAAGCAAGAAAAGCAGGAACAGAAGCAAGATGATCGATCGCGAGAGATGAAGCCGACCCAACAAGGGCCGGCTCGTCCCGGCAGACAGAGTGCACGCATCCCGGACGACAAGTTCCGCGACCATTTCGGACGGAGCCATACATTTGTGGTGAAGCGGCCAGTGATGGTGGAGAACTCGCCGGGCTTCTTTTATGGCGGATATTCGTTCGTGCTGGTGGATGCTTGGCCGTCGGACTGGGATTACAACGACGACTGTTATGTCGACTATATCGATGGCGAGTATTTCCTGTTTGATTTGCGGCATCCGGGAGTGCGGATCGCGCTCATGGTGGTGATGTAGCGCAACTCTGTAACGGCGGTGGCGTGGCCCGTTCGCGAGAGTATCCGGCATCTGGATACGATCGACGAGCGGGCCAATTCTCTTTTCACTTTGTAAGTCAGCACAAGAGAGTACAGCTTCCCACATCCTGCTAAACTTTTCGCATGAAAGCCCTCGTTCTTACGAACCTGTCTGGGATTGACGCGCTCGCGATCCAGGATGTCCCAGCGCCCACGCCGAAAGCCGGGCAAACGCTGGTGCGGGTACGCACGGGTGGAATCAATTTTGCGGATGTGATGACGACGCGAGGTGGGTATCCGGGAACGCCGGCGCCGCCCTTGGTGGTGGGACGCGAGTTTGCCGGGGTTGAGGAGAACAGCGGACGGCGCGTGATGGGATATGCGCAATGGGGCGCTTTTGCCGAGAAGGTTGCGACGTATCCCAACGTGGTTTGGGAGATTCCCGAGCATTGGACCGACGAGCAGGCGGCGGCGTTTCCAGTGAACTACTTCACGGCTTACTTGGGATACTGGCAGGCAGGTATGACTGAGCCTGCGGCCGCTGGAAAAACGCACCGCGTGCTCATTCATGCCGTGGCTGGCGGCGTGGGCACCGCGGCGGTGCAGATCGGGCAGCTGCTCGGCGTCGATATGTATGGGACTTCATCTTCGGACGAAAAGCTGGCACGTGTGAAAGAACTTGGCCTGCAGCACGGGATTAATTACAAGCAGCACAATTACGAAGAGATGGTTAAGAACCTCACGCACGGCGAGGGCGTCGATGCTGTGTTTGAAATGCTGGGAGGAGAGCATACCGCGAAGAGCTTGCGCTGCTTGCGCGGCTTTGGACGGGTCATTCAGTATGGGACGGCTACGGGCAAGCAGCCTCAGCTTGACTTACGTGCGATGTACGCAAAGTCGGCCAGCGTACAGGGACTGTGGCTGACCTATCTGTCGCAGAAGGCCGAGATTATGGATCCGGCATGGAAACAGTTATCCGTTTGGATCGGGCAGAAGAAGCTGATTCCGCAGATTGGGCAAGTGCTCCCGCTGGAGCGTGCGGTTGAAGCGTACAGGCTCCTGCAGGACGGGAAGAACTATGGGAAGGTTGTGGTGAAGATCGGTTGAGGTTAGGTGCAGTGGGTATGCATCATTCCCATGGAAATTTAGATACAGCCTGTGCAGCAAATTCCTGGCGGAGCTGGCTTGGCATCTGAGGCAGATTAGGGATCCTTCGACTTCGCGGAGTGATTCCCTACGTGAATCACTGCACTCGGCTCAGGATGACAGGGTGTTTTTCCGAAAGCGTTCTGAGCGCTTTTCGAACACCCAAGAGTCGCTAACCAGGAAGTTGGCGAGTGAGCACAGGGCGATCGCGATTCCGTTGGCGACTAAGTAGTTCATGTGGCCCTGGCCGACCATCACTTTCATCAGAGCAAGGTTGCCGAGGATGGAGACGGCGCCGTTGGTGAGGTTGAAGCGCAGGAACCTCGGCAACGAGCGACGCCAGCGGGGCCGGACCCAATCGTTCGACTTGTTTCCTTTCTGCCGGTTCTTTTCCGCCTTCGTTCTATCAAACCAGGTGAATTGTTCGTGCCAGACGAAGTTGTGGACGACGGCGGCTTCGACGGCGACCGCGGTTGCAACGAGATAGTTGAAATGCAGAATGCTTTTCAGCAGGAACAAGGCGGCGAACTGCACGGTGATTCCGATTCCGCCGACGAGATTGAATTTGCACCAGCGCACAAATTTGGATGGCGCGTGGTCGCGCGAAAGCGTCGTCTTCATCGTCATTGTAGGATCCTTTCTTCGCGGTAGAGGCGGATCGTGTTTTGGATCGTAAAAACAATGACCATCAATCCCATGCCGGCGAGGCCGATGACGCCGCCTACGTCGAAGAGGCGGTAGCTGCCGCCGAAGAGGCGCACCACCGGTTTCCAGAACAGCGCTAGATTTCCCAAGGACAGAAGAATGCGTAACTCGGTTGGACCGAAGCGCCAGAATGAGAGGCGGAACTCGCCTAGAGCGTGCGTGGCGAGATAGGACTGGATGGAAAGCATCAGGAAGGCGATGAGCAGGGCGATGGCGATCGGAGGATGCATGTATCCAGAGAGGGCGAGGCCGCCCATCAATGCGAGAGCGCCGAAACTATCAACCATGTGATCGACATAGAAGCCGTAGCGTGGGCGGAGACGCTGGCGGACGCGGGCGATGGTGCCGTCGAGAGAGTCGCCGAGCCAGTTGAGAGCGAGACAGGCGATTGCGCCGAGAAGGGCGTAGCGGTTCCGGGCGGCGAGGGCATAGCAGAGTCCCGCGCCGATTTGAGCGGCGAGGCCGAGGGCTGTGAGGTGATCGGGGCCGATGCGATTGGGGACGCGGGCGGCGAGCCAAAGCAGGGCTCGCCTTTCCGCGGCTGCGACCCAGCTTTCCTGGACGCGAAGCATGTCGGGGAAGGGCCGGCGCAGTTCGAAAAGGACGCGGGGGTTGAGTTGTTCGCAGAATTCGGTCAGGACTTGAGCGTTGGGAGTTGCCATCGTTGCCTCCGGTTTTCGTTTCACAGCCGCTTTCATAGCCATTTTTCGTGCGACCTCTGGGGCTAAAGCCTTCGCGGTTTGCCACTCTTACGCGGCCCGTGGAGGGCCGCCCTTCCACGGTAGTACGAACATATGTGGTGCTTGCGCAACCCTGTGGTCCTGCCGCAATTCTGTGGTCCGCCGCGACGTCTTCGGAGTGGGGCTCTTCGTGGTTGCGGGCCGTTGGAAACAGGAGCATCGATCGACACTTTCGCTTGAATTGCGAGTGGGGACAATGCACTGGGGATCAAGTCGAGATCAAACCAAGGTCAAGCTGCAAGCGTATGAAAGCATGGGGAATATGCGGTGGCATCAACAGGGGATGAGCGATGGGCGGGACACCGGCCGGACAGCCGCCGAGACGGCGGCGCTACTTTACTTCTCGGATGGAGGCTTCCAGTTGCTCCATGGACCAGGAAATCTGATCTGGGGTGATGACAGCTGGCGGTGCTAGAAGGAGGTGGTCGCCGGAGATGCCATCGACGCTCCCCTGCATCGGATAGACCAGCAGGCCGCGCTTGAAGGCCGATGTGGCGACGCGTCCGGCGAAGTTTTGGGCGGGCGGGAATGGAAGTTTGCTGGTTTTATCGGCGACGAATTCTATGGCCCAGAGGAGGCCGATGCCGCGGACGTCGCCTACAGACTCTTCATCGAGCAGGTTCTGCAGGGATTGGTAAAAGTGGGCCGCGGGAGTGCCGGGGCGTGCGGAGTCGGCGGCTGCGACCAAGCCTTTCTTTACCAAATGACGGAGGACGGCGCGCCCGGCGGCCAGCGAAATTGGATGAGCGTTGTACGTGAAGCCGTGCAGGAAGGCGCCTGACCCGGCGGCGATGGCGTCGATGACTTTTTTCGATGCGATCACGGCCCCGAGTGGGGCGTATCCGCTGGAGAGTCCTTTGGCAGTGACGAGGATGTCAGGCGCGATATCGTTGTGTTCGACGGCGAAGTTGCGGCCGGTGCGGCCCATGCCGGTCATGACTTCGTCGGCGATAAGCAGCACGCCGTGACGCCGACAGATTTGGGCGATCGATTGCAGGTGTCCCGGAGGAGGAACAACCGCGCCTAACGTTGCGCCGCTGACTGGCTCGAAGATGAAGGCCGCAGCTGCGCCATTGCTGGCTTCGATCGCTCGTTCGAGTTCGGCGGCGTATTGCTGGCCGCAGTTGCGGCAGCCGTCAGTGCAATCGAAGGAGCAGCGGTAGCAGTAGGGCATGCCGACATGCGCGAACTCCCGCACCATCGGGAGATAGATTTCGCGCCGACGCTTGTTGCCGGAGACAGACAGGGCGCCGAGCGTGGATCCGTGATAGCTCTGGTTCCGGCTGTGGATCTGGTGACGCGCTGGTTGTCCGATTTCGACTTGATACTGGCGCGCAAGCTTCAGCGCGGTCTCAATCGACTCGGAGCCACCACTGGTGAAATAGACTGCTCCGCCGCGAAACTTTTCTCCTGCGAACGTTAGTAATTCTTCGGCATATTCTTCGGCGACCGGAGTGGTGAACTGGCTGGTGTGGACGAACTCGAGCTTGGCCGCCTGTTGCGCCATCGCGGCGGGAATTTCCGGGACGCCGTGTCCGATCAAGTTCACGGCGGCAGAACCGGAAAGATCGAGATACTTTTTCCCGCCGGCGTCCCAGATATAGACACCTTCGCCGCGAACGGCCGAGGAGAAATCCTTGCGGAAAGATCGGCGAAATACGGCGGAACGAGCGTGGGTTGTCGTGGAGTCGGCCACGTCGGCATTATCGCATTGCGAATTGAGAATCCGCAGGCGCGCAGGAGCAACCCACAAGGGCTGAAGCCCGCTTTCTGTAACGGGCCATTGTCTGTAGCGGGCCAATGATCGCTGGCCGTGGGTCGAAACACACTCGGGCAGGCCTGTCGCCGACACGCTGGAAGGTCCCACCCTTTTTCTGGCTGGAACATCTAAGAGGTTAGAACGTGTACGTTCCGGTTCCGCTGCGGTTGGCGGGTCAGAGACAGTTCTCTGTAAGGAGTCTTATGAATAAGTATGGTTTCATTGCAAACGTGACGCTGGCTCTCGCGATCCTGATATGCGGGGTCAGCAATGGGTTGGCGCAGCAGTCATCGACAGACAACGGAATCCCGGTACACGTGGTGGTCACGGCCGAGCCGCACAAGGGGTCCGAGGCTCCTGTGGTCCAGCGGGACGATGTCATGGTGTATCAGGGGAAAGATCGAGATAAGGTCACGGAATGGATTCCGGCGCAGGGAGATCACGCGGCACTCGAGCTTTTCATTCTGCTGGACGACGGGTCCAACGCGACTCTGGGCACGCAGCTGCAGGATCTTCGGCAGTTCATCGGTGCGCAGCCGGAGTCGACGAAAATTGGAATTGCTTATATGCAGAACGGCACCGCCAAGGTTGAACAGAATCTGACGAGCGATCATGCGCAGGCGGCAAAAGCATTGCGGCTGCCCATGGGGATTCGCGGCATTAATGGCAGCCCGTATTTTTCGCTGAGCGATTTGATCAAGCGCTGGCCAGCCAGCGGCGCCCGCCGCGAGGTGATCATGGCTTCGGACGGCATCGACCGATACTATGGCGCCGGAGACCTGCAGGATCCGTATGTGGAGGAGGCGATCGGCGACGCACAACGGGCGGGAATTCTGATATCTGCGATTTACACGCCTGGGGTTGGACATTTTGGTCACAGCTATTGGCAAACCTATTGGGGGCAGCTGTATCTTGCGCAGGTCACGGACAGGACAGGCGGCGAATCGTACTACATTGGATTCAATGGTCCGCCCGTGGCGTTTGCTCCGTACCTGGATGATCTGGCTCTGCGGCTGAACCATCAATATTTGCTGACGTTTCTTGCCAAGCCTCCGAAGAAAGCAGGGTTCGTGTCAGTGAAGCTTAAGACGGAAGTGTCGAATGTCGATCTGGTATCGGCGGACAAGGTTTACGTTTCGCTAGAGGGACGGTGAAGGAGAAACTGGCGGATCGATCTTTTGCAACGAGAAAAGTCAAAGGCGTCGGACAGGAGTGCCCGACCCACGCGAGCCGTGCCGGACCCACTCGTAGCCGTGTCCGACCCATACGAGCCGTGCCTGAACCGCACGAGCCTGCGCCGACCCACAATGGGATTGCGCGACCGACAGTGTCTGACCCATAACTGTTTGACGGATTGAGATTCCGATAAGATTGAACGTTCCGATCGGGTCTCAATGACGAAACTTTTGCGGTTCCTTCGGCCATCCCATCAGCACACCGCGTTTTCCGCGACCTTGCTGCTGATGGGGACGGTGATGCTCTCGCGTGTGATCGGCTACGCGCGGGAAGCGTACATTGCTTACGCCTTCGGCGCGGGCTCCCATACTGATGCCTACGTAGCAGCGTTCACCCTGCCCGATTTTCTCAACTACATTGTCGCCGGGGGCGCGGCGTCGATCACTTTCATCTCGATTTACACACGTTTTCTGGCCGAGAAACGTGAGACGGATGCGCAGAAGACGTTCTCCATCATTATTACCGTGATGACTGCGGTGATGATTGTAGGAACGATCCTGACGGAAATTTTCGCACCACAGTTTGTGCGCTGGTTCGTGAAGGACTTCAAGCCAGACCAAATCGAACTGTGCGTTCACTTGACGCGAATCCTGCTGCCCGCGCAGATCTTTTTTTACGTGGGCGGGGTGGTTTCGGCAGTCTTGATTTCGCATCGGCTGTTCCTGCTTCCAGCGTTCGGCCCGCTGATCTACAACCTGTGCATCATCCTCGGCGGAGTGGTGGGCGGACGGCATTTCGGAATCGAGTCGCTGGCCTATGGCGCCGTGATCGGGAGCGTTGCCGGCCCGTTCTTGGCCAGCGTGATTGGCGCAGCGCGAATTGGGACGGGATACCGGACGTCCTTTGATATCGGCAATCCGGCGTTTCGCGAGTGGGTGAAGCTGTCAGTGCCGCTGATGCTGGGAGTCTCGTTGGTTACCGCCGATGATTGGATTCTGCGCCACTACGGGTCGAGCGTGGTGGGCGGCATCTCACGACTGAACTATGCGAAGCGATTATTCGCGGTGCCGATTGCGGTGCTGGGGCAAGCGACGGGGCAAGCCTCGTTGCCGTTTTTTGCGCGGCTTTTCAATGAGAAAAAGCTGAAAGAATTCGCTGCGACGGTGAATGATTCGGTCTACCGGGTTTCGGCGGCAGCATTGCTGGCATCCGCATGGATGATGGCGGCCGCGCTTCCCTTGATCGACCTGGTCTATCGAAGAGGAAAGTTTCTTACCTCAGACACGCAGCCCACGGCGGTTTACTTTTTCTGGTTCTCGCTCTCGCTCGCATTGTGGTCGGCGCAGGGACTCTATGCGCGGGCGTTTTACGCAGCGGGCGACACATTGACGCCCATGGCGGCGGTTACGATTGTGACCGCAGCATCCCTGCCGGTGTACTCGATGTTGTTTCATTCGTACGGCCTTGTCGGGCTGGCATTTGCGTCGAATATCGGGATTGGAGCGAATCTACTGGTGCTCGCGGTCTTGTTGCACTACCGCAAACTGGTTTCGCTCGGCGAGTTGCGGTGGGGTGAACTGGGAAAAGCAGCAGTAGTGGCAGCGGTCGCGGGAGGGATCAGCTTTGAAGTAGCGAAGGTTGTGCCGCTCGCGATTTCCGGTTTGGGAGGCCGCGCGGCCGACGCGACACAACTGGCGCTGGTTTCGGTGACATGGGCGGCAGCGGTGGCGGCCGGGTTGTGGCTGCTACGCTCGGAGTTGCCGGGAGATCTGCGGCGCCGCAAAGGAGCGGTGTATCCAGTCGTGGCGCAAGGGCAGAGCAAGGAGATTTCGGAAGCTGGGACACAGCCGTAGGCGGGAATGCCCGTGGCGTCGGAAGTCAAAAGCAGCGGGCCGGGTGTCCGCTCTACACGATTTGCTGGGCTATACTCGTTTTCGGAGCGCACCAATGACCACCGCTGTAAAATCTGTTTCCATCCAAACCTTCGTCGAGGGGTTGCGACAACTTCACGAGTCGGCGTTCGGGCCCACCGAACCAGTTCGACGCTTTCTGCAAGACATGCCGGTCAGGGCTGATTCCCTCGAGGCGTTCCTCAACTGGGACCGCCAGCACTACACGCGGAACCTGATCGACCGGACCCCTCTTTATGAGTTAATGGCCATTTGCTGGGAAGTCGGGCAGGCGAGTTCGGTGCACAATCATCGCGACCAGAATTGCTGGATGGCGGTTCCCATCGGTCGCTTACAGGTGGAAAACTTTCACCTCGTCCACCAGGATCTGAATGGCGGAACGTGCGTTCTGGAGCCAACCAATACGGTGGAGATGAATATTTCGCAGCCGTGTGCGGTGGATCCGGCGGATCCCGTGCACCGCGTTGTGAATCCTCGGAAATTCAATCAGCGCGCGGTCAGTCTGCACGTGTATTCGCGGCCCTTCGACACGTGTGTCGTCTATTCTCCCGAACAGGGAACGTGCGGAGAGATTCAGCTACGCTTCAACACGGAATACGGAAAACCGAAGTAACTGCCGATCCAACGATAGCTGCCGAATCTCGCCCGTCCCTCGCTAACATTCTTGCAGGGGCAGATATGCGAGAGCGTCTTGGGTTGCTTACCGGAGTTTGCATTGTGGTGGTGGTCCTCTATTCCTTATGGTCTTACCGCCACCAAATGGCAGCTGTGATCGCCGCGAGAACCGCTGCGCCACCATCCACATCGTCGGAGCCGGATCAGGCTATCAACAAGACAGTCGACGAAGCTCAGGAAGCGCATGGACCGGGGACCTTCGCAGGCCCGCTAGCTGATTATGTATCAAGCAAAATCGGGCTGAAGGTCGAAACCTTGCGATATAAGCCCGTCGCCTCCGATCACGTTGGAGGATCGGTGGTGGGAACCAGCAGCGGTATTCTGCACCAGACGTTTGGAGTTCGAGACATTGTGCAGTTAGCGTTTGAAGTGCCGGCCCATGCTGCGACTCCACAGTTGCGGGGAAACTACCGATCATTTCTGGAACGGGCCGGGGCACAGACGAGCGATGAAGGGGCGGACGTGGAGTTTCTGGTGCTGAACGAGCAACAGTACAACGACTTTCTCAACGGGCATCCCGGCGAAGCGGCTTTTTCAGCCGAGGACGCCCACGACCAGGATGTGAATACCGAATTGCCGCCGACTTTCGGCCAGCCGGCCAGGTACCACATGGTCTTCCGGAATAACTCCAGCAACAACGGGCACGGGACGGGGAAGAAGTTTGTGCAGGCCGACTTCCGCATCGACTTCTAGCCGTCTTCCTGCTGCTACACTAAACGAGTTGCCCGCGCGTAAGAAATCTCCGGAAAAGGCTCCGTCAGCGGCACCTTCGAATGATCGAGCTGCAACCAGCAAAGCCGCGGCTGGCAAGCCATCTTCTGGCAAGTCGTCTCAAGGGTCGGCCACTCACGGCCGCATTTACTTGATCGACACGATGTCATTTATATTCCGCGCGTATCACGCCATGGCGCGGCAGCGGCCTATGTCGACCAAGACAGGGCTTCCGACTGCGGCGATTTACGTTTTCGTGAACATGCTACGGAAACTGCGGGACGACTTTTCGCCGGAGTATCTGGCCGCCGTGTTCGATGTGGCCGGGCCGACGTTCCGGGACGAGCAGGCCGAGGCAGTAACTAGCATTCGCAAGTTCGATATCAAGACGCAGACCTTCACGGAGGTGGAATACAAGGGTTACAAAGCGAACCGCAAGGCGATGCCCGAGGATCTGGTGCAGCAGGTTCCATATATTCGGCGGGCGCTCGAAGCGTACCGAATTCCAATTCTAGAGGTGTTGCGCTTCGAGGCCGACGATGTGATTGGCACTCTGGCGCGAAAGGCGGCGGAGGCTTCGCATCCCGTGTATGTCGTTTCCAGTGATAAAGACATGATGCAGCTGGTCAACGACAAAGTGCTGATTCTGAATCCGCCGAAGGACAATCTGATATGCGATGCGGCGAAGGTGGAGGAAATTCTGGGCGTGCCACCCGAGCGCGTGATCGATGTGATGGCGCTGCGGGGCGATGCGATCGACAACATTCCGGGAGCGCCGGGAATTGGGGATAAAGGATCGGTCGAGATCATCAAGCGTTTTGGAACCGTGGAGCAAGCGCTGGAGCGTGCATCGGAAGTGGAGAGAAAGACGTATCGCGAGTCGCTGCTGAACAATCGCGACACAATACTTTTCAGCAAGAGCATGGCCACCATCGACACGAATGTTCCGATCGAGCTGGATGTGGAGAACATGCGTGCTGGCGATCCGAACGTTGATGAGTTGCGCGCTCTCTTCACTGAGCTGGAATTTACTTCGCTGCTGAAAGAGCTTTTGCCGGTGGTCGAGGTGAGTGAGACCCGCTACACGGAGGCGAAATCGGCGGCGGATGTGGAGAGCGTCGTTCGCGCACTGGGCGCGGGGGGCGCGCTCGCGGTCGCTGTGGAGTTGGAGCGGGCGGCTGTGGCCCCGGAGGAAGAGGAAAAGGAGGAAGAACCGCAGGACGCGCAAATGTCTTTCATGGGATCGGGCATGGGGGGCTTGGGGGCATCGTTAGATGCGGCGCTGCCTGCGCCTGCGGCGCGAAGGGTTGCAATCTCGTCGGCTGCGGGATCGGCCACGATCGTCAAGCTCGATTCGGGAAAAGCGGCGGAAGAACTTCGCGCCGTTCTGGCAGACGCAGGTATTCCTAAAGCGCTGCATGACTACAAGGCGGCGATCCACGCGCTCGATTCGCTTGGCATTGAGTTCGCAGGCATTCAGCACGACCCAATGCTGTATTCGTATCTTCTGGACCCGACGTACTCGTCGCACCGTTTGGCAGACGTGGCTTTGCGGCGTTTCAATCTGAAGCTGGCGGGAGACCTGGCTGAGTCTGCCGATATAACTGGTCGGCTGGCCGGCGCGCTGCGCGGCGAGGTTGAACAGGCGGGATTGGTCAAGCTCTACGACGAAATGGATCTTCCTCTTGTTCCGGTGCTGGCGCGCATGGAGCAGGCCGGAGTGAAGATCGATACGGCCGCGCTCTCGCAGATGTCGAGCGAACTTGAGCGCGAGATCGCCTCCAAGGCGAAAGAGATTTACGAAGTCGCCGGAATGGAATTTAACGTCGGTTCGCCGAAGCAACTGGGTGACGTTCTGTTCAATCGGATGAACCTGCCGAAACCGGTGAAATACGGCAAGGGACGCACGATCTCGACTGCGGTCGATGTACTCGAAGAGCTGTCGGAGAATCATCCGATCGCGCGGATGGTGCTGGATTACCGGCAACTCACCAAGCTGAAGTCGACTTATGTTGACGCGCTGCCGGCGTTGATCAATCCCGCGACTGGACGCCTGCACACAACCTTCGGGCAAACGGGAACAGCGACCGGGCGGCTGTCGTCGGCAAATCCTAATTTGCAAAACATTCCGATCCGCACGCAGTTGGGGCGCGGAATCCGCGCGGCGTTCATTGCAGAGCCGGGACATGTGCTGTTGACCGCCGACTATTCGCAAATCGAGTTACGTTTGCTGGCGCATTTTTCACGCGATCCGCTGCTGGTGGAAGCTTACCGGCGCGGGGATGACATCCATACGCTGACGGCTTCGCAGGTATTTGGCGTGCCTCCGCTGATGGTCACGCCCGACCACCGGCGTCAGGCCAAGGTGGTGAACTTTGGGATTGTCTATGGGTTGTCGGCCTTTGGGCTGTCGCAACAGCTTGGCATCGAACCCTTGGAAGCGAAACAGTTCATTGCCGCTTACTTTGAAAGGTACAGCGGCGTGCGGTCGTTCATCGACAAGACGCTCGAAGAAGCCCGGCGCGAGATGAAGGTGAAGACGCTGTTTGGGCGGGTGCGGCCGATTCCGGACATCAACAGCAAGAACGTTAACCAGCGCGGATTCGCGGAGCGGACGGCGGTCAACACGCCGCTGCAAGGAACGGCGGCGGATCTGATCAAGATTGCGATGATCCGCATTGATGCGGCGCTGCGCGAGCGCGGGATGAAATCGAGGATGACGCTCCAGGTCCACGATGAGTTAGTGTTTGAAGTTCCGGAGAATGAAGTGGAGATTATGCAGCCGCTGGTGCGGGAGTACATGGAAAAAGTTCACACGCTGGTGGTGCCGCTACAGGTTGAGATAGGGGTAGGTGCGAACTGGAGGGATTTGGAGTAGGGGCGTCTTGCGTACCGAGTGCGCGTCATCGTGGTTTGGGCTTTTGCGAGCCGAAGGAACGCGTACCGCGCCGACAAGTTGCACAGATCCTTCGCTTCGCGAAGGGTGACAAGACGCGTATGTTGCCAGCGGTAGTGTAGAATTGTCGAGTGAACCCCTCCGCTGCTTGACGGAACGCCTTCCGGGCGACCGTCGCATTAGTGGAATCCTTCCTCGTCGGGACGTGGCTCAGCCTGGTAGAGCACTCGCTTGGGGTGCGAGGGGTCGGCAGTTCAAATCTGCCCGTCCCGACCAATTTCAACTTACTTTGTCCGTCTAGTTGCTCCTTTACGGTCCCGTTTGCGACACGAGTAGGCATCCAGTTTCCGAAATCGTTTCGGGTGTTTCCTCAGCCCTCATTGGGCGCTGACGGCTTTCAGTTGCACCGAGACGAGTCGCAATTCGCTGGTGAAGGCTCCGGTGGAGTGCGAGTAGGCCACGTACATCGTTTGTCCATCGCTGCCGTTGAACTCGGGATGGGCCTGTGCGTCATGAACCGAGTTTCCACCGTTCGTGGGAGCAAGCGCGTCAAACGCGGTGACCTCCTGGGACCATGGTCCCTCGGGCTTCGGAGAGGTTCGCATCACGACGTTTTCGGAAAATGGCTCGTTGTAGACGGCGACGTAGCATTGCAGATAGTTGTTCCATGACACGTTCATGGTGGGAGCAGCATTCATCACAGTGACGGCCGCACTGACGTTGCTAGACCAGTTTCCATTTCCGGAGTAGAAGGTCCACGAGCTTGAGTCGAGAACACTCTCCAGAGCAACACGGCCTACTACGCACGGGACGCTCAGGTTGGAACCATTGCAGGCGTAAGCATAGAGCGTGTCTCCATCGGCAAAGGCCGCCGCGCCGAAGCTGGGGTCGTTTTGGCCGAAGAGCAGATCGGGATGATCGGCGGTCGGGTTAATCGTCGGCCGTTGCGGTTGGCCGGCAAAATCTTCCCAGATGGCGACGGAGTAGCCGACCGCAGCGAAATTGAAAGCACCCGGTTGCGCCATGACCAGCTGATAAAAGACCAAAGCACGATTGCGAGCTGTGTCCTCGACGACAGGTCCGGGCCAGAGCGCCCAGCGCGCGCCGCAGGGTTGCTGCTGGCAGGGATTGCCGTCGTGGGACGTGTTGAAGGCTTGTTCCGCCGCCGTGTAGGAGAGCAACATGGCGGGCTCCCCGGCAGAATCGTCGCGCTCCTGAAATCCGGTGATGCCGTTGGCGGCGCTCAGGTTCGTGGTCGAGGCCCACGAATCGCTGATCAGAGTCTGGCCTTCGGCGTTTGGATTCGCGAGAAAAGTGTCGCCAAAGACCCATACGGAATTTCCGGCGAACGTCCCGCTGTACCCGCCATCCCGGCCAAGAATTTTCGGGTTGCTAGCGATCACTCCCAGATCGGTGGCCTGCACAACGGCCAGGCTGGGTGGCGGCCCGGACGAGCCACAACTGAGCGTTCCGAGGACACCGAGTAAGGCGATGCAGGCGATTGGGACATGGCGGATGGCACGCATAACGTCCGCGACAAGACTGCGACGCGAACAGTACCTGATTTCCATTGGGTTGGATTCAAGTGCACAGGCCGCGGTTTCCCGTTGGTCCTACGAAATCTTCCCACCGGAACCGTTTATTTGGCGAGTTCCATTTCTTCTGCCATCTCCAGCATCTTGGTAACACTATTCCAGTTGCGCGCGGTGCCGGTGGTTTTCAGGAGCTTTTCGACGGAAGACCAGGGGAGCTTGGTTTTGCCGGCGCCATTGGGGAAGTAGATGTAGAGTTCGCGGCCTTTCAGATGAATCTCCTCGGGATAATCCTTCAAGCTGAGAAGAGTGGCATTCACATTTGAGCCGGGCTCGTCGCTCAGGAACGTCACCAGGATCTTGCCCGGCTCCAGATTGCGGCTGGCAGCGAACGGAGTAGCCGCGATCGCGCGTCTCAATTCGTCGGGCGTGCGGAGGACAACTGCTGGGCGAAAACCAAACTTGCTCTCAATTGCATTCTGAATTTTCTTGGCCAAGGCGGGTGAGTTCTTTTCTTTGGCCCGGAAGATGACATTACCGCTCTGCACGTAAGTGCGGGGATCTTCGAACTTGAGCGACTCGTAAAGAGCGCGCAGGTCTTCCATCTTGATTTTGTTGTGGCCGCCAACGTTGACGCCGCGAAGCATGGAGATCGTTACAGGCATGACACGGGCAGTATAGCTTCTCGGCCGCGGGGATGACCTACCGAGTATGTGGAACCAAGAGAATCACTTTGACTTGATGTTGATCCGCTCGGAGAATCAGGGAAAGCTCTGGCCGCGGCCCTCGTCGAAGCGTCGTTTGGTTCGAATCGATCTTTTCAGCTGTTTCATTCAAGTCGTACCGCTCACGACTTTAGGGGCTTCCAGGCCCAGGGAGAAGTGCTATGTCGGGACAAGTTGTTTTGTACTTTGAGGATCAGGCGGACGCATTGCGATTCGCGCTGGCTGCGGGTTCGGTGATGGCGGGGGAAGGCGCGAAGTTTACCAATGATTTGCTGCAGGAAACGGCGCGAGTGACGCGCATCCGGCTAGACGCGGTGAATGCGGGAGGAGCAAAGAAGCAGAATCAGGGGCGCGTGGCCTGAATCTTCGTCGTAGATTAAGAGTGCTCGACGACGTGCCGGGCTGCGCCCGGCGGACAGCCGATGACGGCTGTCCCCCACATTGATCTCTCACTTCTTACGCTGTGCCGGCGTTGGTGAAGGCCTCTAGAGCGTCGGAGAGTGTAGGGAACATCAGGAAAATCTGCTCGACCTTCGTAATCTCAAAAACCTTGCGGACGCGCTTGTTGACGCCGGTGAGAGCCATGCGGCGCCCCGCCTTGGTGCAGGTGGTGCAAGCGCTGACCAGTGATCCCAGGCCGGAAGAATCCAGATATGGAACGTTGGTGAAATCCAGAATCATGGTGGGAGCGTCTTCACGGCGGACCGCATTGAGGAAGGGAGAAACGTTCTCCATGGTCAACGGGCCGCGGAAGCTCAGGACTCCACGGTCGAGGCGCTCGATCTCCAGCGGTTCCGATGCCATCGCGCAGCGATTCTAGGCTAGATGGCAAGGTGGGTTCAAGTGCGCATGGACCATTGCTGCTTTCGGGTTACTTTTGGACACCGTCCTCGCTTTGTAATCTTTTTGTGTTTTCTTCGCGCGGCCGGTCGCAGTAGGCGTGGGCACGACTACGATTGGACCAACGGCATGTGGGGGGAAACGGATGATGGAAAGAATTGGAACTTCTTACGAGCGATGTTGTAGCCAGCCCTCATAGCATTCATTCCGGCAGTTTCGCGAAACATCCCAAAGGATCTCAAGCGCGCGTTTTACTGAGTTCGGTGTTCGGGCCGTACGCGCAAGACGACGAATTCGGCAGCCGCTCCATCAACCCGATGGAGCTCTATCACAACCAAGTGACGCGCGCACAGGGCAGTTTCTCGCTGCGCATGTTTCATCGCTCCTGGGGCATCATGATGATCCAGGCGAACATTTCTGCGCCGTGCGCGGTGCTCGACTTCCCCACCCGCGACGATTTCGCGCGGGAACTGAAAACCAATCAATACGACGTGGTGGGCCTGTCGGGAATCATCGTCAACTTGGGCAAAGTGCGCGAGATGTGCCGCATGATTCGGGAGCTTTCGCCGCAATCGGTGATTGTGGTGGGCGGACACGTCGCCGCGATTCCTGGCGTGGAAAACATGATCAATGCCGACCACATCGTGAAGGGCGAGGGCGTTTCCTGGATGCGGCGCTATCTGGGCGAAGACGAGAGCGCACCGATCCGCCATCCGGCGATCGTGTCGGGAATGCGGACGCGGATCATGGGCATTCGTCTGCCGGAACGCAAAGGCGCGACAGCGGCGACGATTATTCCTTCGGTCGGCTGTCCCATGGGATGCAACTTCTGTACGACCTCGGCATTTTTCGGAGGAAAGGGAAGGTTCGTTAACTTCTTTGAAACGGGCGACGAACTCTTCGAAGTAATGCGCCGGATGGAGGACGAGTTGAAGGTGAGCTCCTTCTTCGTGATGGATGAGAACTTCTTGCTGCATCGCGAGCGTGCCATGCGGCTACTGGAACTGATGAAGCAAGGGCACAAGAGTTGGGCGCTGTCGGTTTTCGCGTCGGCCAACGCGATCCGCAAGTACACCATGCAGGAGTTGGTGGAGTTGGGCGTGTCGTGGCTGTGGATGGGACTGGAATCTCCCAAAGCGGGATATAGCAAGTTGCAAGGCTCGGATACGCGGGAGCTGACGCGCGAGTTGCGCGAACATGGAATTCGCGTGCAAGGGTCAACGATCATTGGGCTGGAGCACCATACTCCGGACAACATCGTGTCGGAGATCGAACACGCGGTGTCGCACGATACGGACTTCCACCAGTTCATGCTGTACACGCCGGTACCGGGAACTCCGCTGTATCAGCAGATGGCCGAAGAAGGCCGATTGCTGCGCGATGTGGACTACGCCGACGTGCACGGGCAGTTCAAATTCAACTTCAAGCATGCGGCGATTTCGCGGGAGGACTCCAAACGCTTTCTCGATTGGGCTTTCTGGCGTGACTTCCAACTCAACGGGCCGAGCTTGTACCGTATCTCGCGAACTCTGCTGGCGGGATTCAAGCGCTACAAAGATTATCCCGACGCGCGCGTTCGCGAACGCTTCACGCGCGAAATGGAAAAACTGAGCGGCGTGTACGGTTCGGCGTTGTGGGCGATGGAGCGGCAGTTCCGCAAAGTGGATCGCAAGGTGAGCGAGAAGATTCGGGAGCTACGGTACGAGTTCAGGCAGGAATCGGGAATCGTGTCGCGAATGCTTCCGGCGGTACTCGGTCCGGTGCTGCTGTGGACGACGCGGCGCGAAGAGCGGCGGCTGGAGCGGGGCAAGACCTACGAGCCGCCGACGATTCTGGAGCGGAGTAACTGGGTAGAGGCGTAGCGGAGCGCAGGCGATGGAGACTATCCCGTGCGTCGGGTCGACAGCAGGTTCAGGATCTCGCGCAGGCCCTGGCGGATGTGCTGGATCTCGGGGGCGGAAGCCGAAGGAAACGGAATTGCAGCCTGCGTCTTGTCAGATTTGTTTTCATCGCGCAGGTGCTGGCGGGCACCAGAGATGGTGAATCCCTGCTCGTAGAGAAGTTGCTTGATGCGCAGGACACTCTCAACGTCCCGCTTGCGGTACATGCGTTGGCCAGTGCTGCTTTTGACCGGCTTCAGTTGCGGAAACTCGGACTCCCAGAATCGCAGCACGTAGGCGGGCAGGTGGCAGAGCGTGGCCACTTCGCCGATCCGAAAATAGAGTTTGTCGGGGATGAAGATTTCATCCCCCTTGTGCTTCGCCGCACTTTTTTTGCGAGCTGCCATTTTCCCGGATCATGCGGCAAAAGCCGCGTGGTCTGCCTATTGTGACACACCCAGTGGGGCGAGGCAGCGAAGAATTTCATCTCGGGAGTTCAGGGGCAACCCTGCTGCGCCGCTCCGGAAATCTGCAGTTGAGAACCTCCATTTCACTTTTCGAGGCAGGGGCCGGCAAGGCTCAAAAGGAAAAGCCCCTTAAGAGGTGCTTCTCTTAAGAGGCCAGTGAGAAATCGTGGTGTAAGCGAGGTATGTCCTCGCTGACGGTTAGTGTTTCTTCTTTTTTGCCTTCTTCTTCGTTGCCATGAAGGTTCCTCCGTGAACGATTTTCCCTTGCAAAGGTTGTTGACTTGGGGCCCTTTTACTTGAAAGGCCAACCCTACTCGTAGTATGGGAAGGCCCTATATCACAAGATATTGCGGCAGTATTAATAAAGTGTCAACACAATTTTGCACATTTGCGCGAATTTCTTATTGGGGTCGTTCGTCGTTGGTCGCTTGTCGTTTGGCGAGAACAACAAACGCTCCTCCAAGAAACTCCAGGTTCGCTAACGACCAACGACAAACCAGCAACGACTGGTAGTAAACTGCGCGTCATGCGGCGCGATCCCATCGAACTGGAAATCTTCAAGAATCTGTATCACTCGATTGCCGAGGAGATGGGAGCGGCGCTGCGGCGAACCGCGTTTTCTCCGAACATCAAGGAGCGGCGCGATTATTCGTGTGCGGTGTTTGACGGTGCGGGTGAGGTGATCGCCATGGGCGACCACATGCCGGTGCATCTGGGATCGATGCCCATGTCGGTTCGGGCCGCGATTGATGCGGGGGTGATGGGACCCGGAGATGTGGTGATGCTGAACGACCCGTTTCGCGGAGGGACGCATCTTCCGGACATCACCCTGGTCGCGCCGGTATATGTGGCTCGTGTGGCGCGGGCACTCTTGCCCGCGAAAGCCGGCAGAGAAAAGAAGTCTGTTGCCTCAACCCGTCCTGACTTCTACGTGGCTTCGCGGGCGCATCATGCGGATGTGGGCGGCGCTTATCCAGGTTCGATGGGACTTTGCCGCGAGATTTATCAGGAGGGCGTGCGGATTCCTCCGGTGAAACTAATGCAGCGCGGAGAAATGAGCCCGGATGTGCTGGCAATGCTGCTGAACAACGTACGCACGCCGGAAGAGCGCGAAGGAGATTTAGGAGCGCAGATTGCAGCTTGTCACACCGGAGCGGAGCGACTGCGGGAAGTTTGTTCGCGCTATGGCATCGAACGCGCGCGGCGGGCTGCCGGCGATCTGCAGGACTACGCCGAGGAGATAATGCGGGCATTTTTGCGGCGCGTACCGGCAGGCGAGTATCGGGCTGAAGACTATTTGGATGGAGACGGGATTAGCGAGCACGCGGTGAAGATCGCGGTACACATTAGGGTCCACCGATGGGAGCCGAAACAGATGAAGGCTGCCCGAAGTCGTGGGCGGGTTCGCCCCCGCCACATGGTGACGGTCGACTTTACCGGGAGCGATCCGCAGGTTGAGGGGAGTGTCAACGCGGTTGCGGCGATCACTTTTTCGGCTTGCTTCTACGTCTTCCGATGCCTGCTCGCGGAGGATGTTCCGGCTGCGGCCGGGCTAATGCGGCCAATCGAAGTCATCGCGCCGGAGGGGACCATCGTGAATGCGCGACCTCCGGCCGCAGTGGCCGCCGGGAATGTGGAGACATCGCAGCGCATTGTCGACCTGGTATTACGGGCGCTGGCGCAGGCGATTCCCGATCGCATTCCGGCCGCGGCTTCCGGGACGATGAACAATCTGACGATTGGCGGCATGCATCTACGCACGAAAGATCTACGCACGAAAGACGCGCGCACGAGCGAGCCGTTTGCTTATTACGAGACGGTAGCGGGCGGCATGGGTGCGCGGCCCGGTAAGCCTGGCGTCTCCGGCGTGCACACGCATATGACGAACTCTCTGAACACCCCGGCGGAGGCGCTGGAGTATGCGTATCCGTTGCGGGTGCGACAGTATTCGCTGCGGCCGGACAGCGGAGGCGCGGGAAGGTTTCGCGGCGGCGACGGCATCGTTCGTGAGATCGAAGTGCTGACCGACTGCGAAGTAACTCTGCTCGCCGACCGGCGGTCACGCGGACCGTGGGGTCTGGAGGGAGGGTCAGACGGGACAGCGGGGGAGACGTTCATCATCCGCCAGGATGGGACGAACGAAAAAATGCCAGCTAAGTTCAGCACCCGTCTGCGTAGAGGAGAGCGGATCAGGATCGAAACGCCAGGTGGCGGGGGATGGGGTCGGCCCTAGGCGTCCACTTTGGTTTCAGCAGCACCCTGTTGATCGGAAAGGATGTACTTTATGCATATCGTGAAGTCAATCGGGGTCGTGTCGGTGGCCAAGATTATGGGATTGGTTTATGGCTGCCTCGGACTGATTTTCGTGCCTTTCTTTTTATTCTTCGGACTGGTCGGATCAGCGCTGGGCCAACAGAAGGCCCCCTTCGCCGGAATCATCGGTGTATTCGTTGCCATTGTGATGCCTGTTTTTTACGGTTTGTTTGGCTTCATCAGCGGAGCCATCGGAGCGTTGCTCTATAACGTGTTTGCTAACTTGGTGGGAGGGTTTGAACTGGTGCTCGAACCGCGAGGGGCTGTGCCGTCAGCACCCTATCCCATCGTTGCGGAGCCGACAGCGGGCGTCTAGATTTGAAAGAGGAAGGTCATGGCAATCGATCTTGCAAGTCACTACATCGAGGAAGCGCGCCGGCAGATGCGCGGGCATAAGCGCATGGGAGAAGGAGCGATGTCGCAACTTCGCGATGAGGACTTCTTCGTGACACTCGATCCGGAATCGAACTCAGTTGCCATCCTGGTCAAACATCTGGCAGGAAATATGCGCTCGCGCTTCACCGACTTTCTTACCAGTGATGGCGAAAAGCCTGACCGGTTTCGCGATCGCGAGTTTGAAGTCACCGGCACCAGCACTCGCGCTGAAGTCATGAAGTGGTGGGAAGAGGGATGGGCTTGCGTTCTGGACGCGCTCGACGGGCTCAGACCTGAGGATGTAATGCGTACGGTGACGATTCGCAGCGAGCCACACACCGTTCTGCAGGCCATCAACCGGCAGATTGCGCACTATGCGGCCCACGTTGGACAAATCGTGTTTCTGGCCAAGCACCTGCGATCGAGCGAGTGGAAGACGCTGACCATTCCGCGGGGGAAGTCGGAAGAATTTAAGACGGTCGTGCCCAGAACTTCCAAGGCTTAAGTCCTTTTGTCGAGACCGGCCGGGTTTTGCCCGGCGGACGGCCGAAGGCGCCCGTCTCCACATAAAAGCCTGCGGCTCCGCGACGATCTAACGCTTTTCTCCGCTCGCGTTCTTCGCATCCGATGTCGCAGCCCGCGGCCACTCTGGGGCCACGAGTTCGGTGCGCCAGATCGGGCCTCCCATGTAGGAGAGAGTTTCTGATTTGACGAAGGTAGGCGACTCGCCGCCGAGGATCCATATATTCGAGTCGGGCGGCTGCTTGCCCAACCAGGGTGCCACGAGCCCGGCGAGTCCGCCGATTTCTACCTTAATCACATAGTGCAGAGCTTCACGCGCGGAGCCCGCGAGGGTGAAGGGATCTTTGCCCTGGCTGCTGATCGCGAGTTTCACCAACCGAGGTTTGGGAGTGGCGACGACCATCGAAACCTCGATTGGTGCAGTGCCTGGCGCGAGATTTTTCAGCAGTGTGGCGACCAAACCGTTGGCAAGATCAGGTGGCAGTTTCATGTGATCACTCGCTGTCTTCTGGTTACCGTCGTCGTCGGTGTACTCGACGTTGACCTGGCCTGAGGAGGCGTCAATCGAAAGCGCCGTCGCATATTTGAAAGATGGGCCCTTCTGCACAAGGTGATAGCTGAGAAGGCGGAAGTTGCCGCGTTGAGAAAAAATGGCGGTTTCCTCTTGCCGAGATCCGTCCTTGAAGCGGTATGTCAGGTGGCTTGTGATTCGGCTGCCATGAGGTACCTCGGTGAGGTCTCCCTCTGCAATGGGGGTCCCATCGAGTGTGCTCAGCACGAGAAAGCCATGAAGCAATCCCTCCTTATAACGCACCGCGATTGGGGACGCCGTTGCCACTGCGCTCAAAAGAATACAGGCGTGGACCACCAAGACCACCTTTGCGCGACGATGCACGAAATCTGACCTCCAGGATGAATCGGGTCGATGAGACCGGTCTTTGATGCGGGCACAAGCGCTGCGGTTTACCGGTTTGGACGACAGAGGACATTGATGCAAGCCCCCGGCTGGGCTCGGCGCGGTGCTAGAATTACACGTTTTGTGTTTTATTCAGTTTTTGGCCGGATACTGACGTATCGGTGGCAAGTATGGCAACAACAATGCTGGCGGTGGTAAAGCCGGAGGCGGCGGCGGGCGCGGACGTTCGCGAAGTGAAGATTCCTGCTTTCGGCCGCAGCGACGTGCTGGTGAAGGTGAAGGTCGCGTCGATTTGCGGAACGGATTTGCACATATACAACTGGGACCGCTGGGCGCAGAACCGCATTCATCCGCCGCTGATTCCGGGACATGAGTTCTGTGGAGAAGTTGCTGCGTTTGGGAATGAGGTGACGAGCGTCAAGGAAGGCGACTTCGTTTCCGCCGAGATGCACGTGGCATGCGGTAAGTGCCTGCAGTGCCGCACTGGCGAAGCGCACATTTGCCAAAACGTGAAGATCATTGGCGTAGACGCCGACGGCGCGTTCGCCGAGTACGTGGTGATTCCCGAGTCGAATATCTGGAAACTCGATCCTGCGATTCCCGTGGACTACGCGTCGATTCTCGATCCGCTGGGGAACGCGGTGCACACGGTGCTGGCCGGTGAGATTGCTGCGAAGAGCGTAGCCATTACGGGCTGCGGGCCGATTGGACTGTTTTCGATTGCCGTGGCCAAGGCTGTCGGGGCGACTTCAGTGTTTGCGATTGAAGTCAACGAACACCGCGCCCGAGTCGCGCGCGAGATGAACGCAGACTATGTGCTCAATCCAGCGAAGGAAGATGTGAACGCCATCGTGATGGAGAAGACCGGCGGCCTGGGCGTCGATGTGGTGCTGGAAATGGCGGGGCATCCGGATTCGATTCGCACAGCGTTCGATGTCGTCCGGCGCGGAGGAAGGATTTCACTGCTCGGTCTGACGTCAAAGCCCATCTCGCTGAATTTTTCCGAGGACATTATTTTTAAGGGCATCACGATCCAGGGAATCAACGGGCGGCGCATGTATCAGACCTGGTATCAAATGACGGCGCTACTCAAGAGTGGCAAACTCAATTTGCACCCCGTGATTACGGACCGCATCCCGATGAAGGACTTCTCCAAGGCGATGGAGCGGCTGAAGACCGGAGAAGCGAGCAAGATTCTGGTGTATCCCAACGGCGTGAGATGAAACGGCGTCCGGCTACCGGCTTCGGGCCCGGCAGCCAAGCGTCTCTTCCCGGAAGCCAACCGCCGGCAGCCGGGCGCCCTGACGACGAAGACAAAGTTAGCAGCCGAGAGGAACAGGGGATGAGTCTCGACGCATTCGTACGTTGCACTTGCATCCGCGATGGAAGGGCGAAGCCGCATCCGTTTCCTGACAGGTTCATGTGGGACGAGGCCGATTCACCTTCGCTGTCGGGCGATCCGTCTGAAGACGAATGGGAGGCGCACGACCGGTGGGTGCAACAGTCATGTGAGCATGAAGGCTATCTGGTATCCGAGCCGCTGGGAAACATAACGCGGATCCAGCATGTGCGGGAGTTTTTGCGCGGCCTGCAGGGAAATCCCGGACCCAAGTTTCCCATTCTGCTGAAGAAGGTTGTCTATGACGGGACGCACACTGGCGACTGGCTTCCGGTGAAGGATTCGCCGGCGTTGTTGCGCGAAGTGAATCTGGTGCTCGGATCGAGCGATATCTTGACCGAGGGAGAAAAAGAGTTCTTCGCCAGCATGAAGCGTCTGTGCGAAGCCAGCATTGCGACCGGGAATCCGATTATGTTTTGATGGCTGGAACTTCTTAGCCGGGATTTGCGCGGATTCCCACTGGCAATTCATTTTGGATCATTCCAGCAAATGTCAGTTTTCGTTGTATTTAGGTTTAGACTCAGTGCTTGCTTTTATCCGTGTTGATCCGTGGCGAGGCCTTTCATGACCACTGCAACCCGAACTAATCCGCTTTCTTATCTCACCGACCAACTCAACGAGCTCAAGGCCAAGGGCACGCACTTCAAGCTGCGCGTGCTCGATGACGAGCAGGCGGCTGTTTGCACATTTGACGGCAAGAAAGTCATCAACCTGGCGTCGAACAATTATCTCGGGTTGACGACGCATCCCAAGCTGCGTGAGGCGGCGCTGGAAGCAACGCATAAATTCGGCGTGGGATCGGGCGCCGTGCGGACGATTGCCGGGACAATGAAGATCCACATGGAACTCGAGGAGAAGATCGCGCACTTCAAGAACGTCGAGGCGTGCGTGGTCTTTCAGTCGGGCTTCGCGGCAAATGCGGGGACCGTCTCGGCGGTTTTAGGCAAAGACGATTTCATCATATCCGATAATCTGAACCACGCGTCCATTATCGACGGCGCGCGGCTCTCGAAGGCGAAGATCCTGGTGTTCCGTCATAAAGACATCGCGCACGCGGAGGAGCAGCTAGCCAGCATCAAGCGTGAGCCGGGGAAGAAACTGCTGATCACCGATGGCGTGTTTTCTATGGATGGCGATATCGGTCCGCTACCCGCGTTGTGCGATCTGGCCGAGAAATACGGCGCCATTATGATGGTCGACGACGCGCACGCTTCAGGGGTGCTGGGGCGCAACGGACGCGGCACCATCGATCATTTCGGCATGCACGGGCGCGTGGACATTCAGGTCGGAACATTATCGAAGGCGATTGGCGCTCTAGGCGGATATGTATGCGGCACGCGCGATCTGATTGACTTTCTATATCACCGGGCGCGGCCGTTTTTGTTTTCGACGTCGCATCCGCCGTCGGTGGCAGCTACTTGCATCGCGGCCTTCGACGTTCTGGAAAGCGAACCCGAACGCATGGAGAAACTCTGGGAGAACACGCGCTTCTGGAAGAAGGAACTTGGGCTGCTGGGCTTCGATATCGGAGGGCGTTCGACCCCGGCCAGCGAAACGCCGATCACGCCGATTATTATTGGCGACGGCAAACTGACCATGGACTTCTCGCGCGAACTGTTCAAGGAAGGCGTGCTCGGAACCGGAATTGCATTCCCGACTGTGCCGGAGGGCAAGGCGCGCATACGCACCATCATGACGGCCACGCACACGAAAGAAGAGTTGGAGCAGGCGCTGGGCGTGCTGAAGAGCGTCGGGAAGCGGATGGGAATTCTAGGGAACTGACGAACTCCTCGCCGTGCTTCGCTCCGGCGGACGGCCGAAAGCGCCCATCTCCACACGAACCGTCATCACGCTAGTCGCTTCGCGCCCTCGATCGAATCGAAGGTAACTTCACCCCAGAAACACACCGAGGATGTTCGTTTCGTCTACATGAATCTCTGATGAATTAGCTAGCGCTCTGCTACCCGAAAGATGTGCTCAGCGTCCAAGAAAGTATGACAGCGACACAATCCGAGGGAACTTCGAGAGCATCGAATACGTAGTTCCAAATAGTGGAGAAAACCAGCGCAGAGGTGATGCTGGCAAACTGAATCGACATTTACTGATTGCGGGGTCTGGGGATTCTCTCACGCTCGGTTTGGCGGCCCAAGTGAGATAACCCCCATAGCGGCAGAGCAAGCGTGTGGCTTGTCTGTTCAACCCCGGCGGCAGCATTCTATGCGATTCGTGGGGAAACACAAGTGTTTTCTTGCGCTGGTCGCGAACGGGGGCCGCCCCAGCCGATTCCCGACGCATCTTCGGGAAAGAGAAAAGGAGCAGCTATGAAGTTCGCGACAGTTTCGAAGAGTGTAGTGACGGGGTTGGCTTTGCTAGTGGCCTCCAGCGCATTCGCAGCCACGAAGGCGAATCTCACCCTGCAGAGTCCTACCACGATCAATGGAACCAAGCTGAAGGCCGGCGACTACAGGCTAGAGTGGGATGGCAGCGGTCCCAACGTGGAACTCAGCATCAAACAAGGCAAGAACGTGATTGCCAAAGTACCGGCGAAAGTCATCGATCTCAACTCTCCGGCGCTGAACGACGCGGCCGTCGTGAAGAACAACGGCGACGGAACCAGCAGTCTCGAGGGCGCGCGCTTTGAAGGCAAGAAGTTCGCTCTTGAGATTGGTGATTCCAGCGACGGTATGCAGCCGGGATCGAGCAAGTAATCGGGCCTCGAAGCGCAAATAACGGGGAGCACGAGTGTGCTCCCCGTTTCATCTCGCCAAAGAGCGACCTCAATTCGCGAGCACGTCATCATAGTAGTTAATCACGGCCCGCCGCGGTTTATCCTTTAATCCCTTTAAAGGAATCTTCTGTTCAAAGGTGCTGTTTCCGACGATGCGCGCGCGACCAAGAAAGAAAATGTTCCCGTCTGCGAGTTCCAGATAAAGCGGAACCAGCATGCGGAAATTATCCGTGACTCCCGACTGCTTTAGTTTGAGATCGAGCACCAAGGTGCCGGTAGCATCTGTATCGAAGCTGGCCGTCTCTAAAGTGTACGAAGGCAGGGCGGTACCATATACGTATTCGTTGAAGAACCAGTCCATATTCCCGTTACCAAATTGTTTCATCTGGTCGGTCATGTGCTTCTCCACAATGGCCTTGAAGTCTTCTGTGGACGCGGACTTGCCGGCGTAAGTCTTTACGAAATCTTGCATCGTCTCTTTGAAGAGCTGGTCACGATATTGACGATCCCACATCATCATGCGGATCATGTGCAACACGAACGCACCTTTCGGATAGATGAGATCACGGGCAATGTTTGACCCGGCCTTACTGTTGTTCAACCGGTATCCCATCGTGAGCGGCCCCACGTCGATGGCGCGGAATCCTTCGGCATTCTTCTCGACGATCGATTTGCGCTCGTCCTCCCAGAATTTCAAGAACTTTTTCGTGCTCTTGTCGCCATACGCACTCTGCAGGAACAATGAGGCGGAGAAATCCGCGAAGCCTTCGCTCATCCATTGGTCCCGGTAGGAATTGAACCCAACCGTCTGTCCCCACCACTGGTGCGCGACTTCGTGCGGAGTCACAACCTCCCAGTATCCTCGGTCACCCCAATCCAGGCCCAACTGGTGCCTTACCGTGACGTCATAAAAGGCACAGATGGGAAGCCACACCAGCCCCGGCCATGATTGTCCATAATTGCACGCGGTCTGCTGCGTCATCGAAAGCCTCTTGAAAGCCAGCGGACCGAAATAACCCGTATAGAGACTAATCGAGTACTGAGCCTCGGACAGCGGTTCCTTCATCATGCTCACGGTGCTTAGATTCCCCATCGTCCCGCCGCGAGCTCCAGCGATCCAGTCAGGAGGCTCCTCATTGGCATAGGCCGCCACCAAAAAGTCAGGGTTGGTCAGTTTGGCCTCTTCGACCTTCATCTTGCCAAACTGGAATCCGGCCACGGGCTGTGCCACATCGCTCTTCCAAACCGTCACGCTCTGTCCGCTGTCGACGCTCTCACTGATCAAGCTTCCGGTCGCGGCCATCTTCATCCCTTTGGGGATACGGAAGGTCATGTCGTAATTGCTGTAGTCGCCGAGGCGTGCGCGCGCATTTCCGGGATACCAGCTGTCTCTTGCCGCCGGATAGTAGTTGCCGCCGCCTTCGTTACGAACCGCATCCTTGCCGCCATACGTGGTGACGATTGTGTATTTGTCACCTCTGCCTAGCACTCTGGGCAGGACAACATAGAAATCAGAATCGTCGTTCTTGTCTTCCTGAATAAATGAGAGCGCCTGACCATCTGGTCCGGTTACACGTTGAACTCGCAGCGTGGGATACATCTCGAACGGCACAACCTGGAGTGCGGGAGTCAGAGCGACAAAAGAGGTCGTCGCTTTGCCGGTCAGATTCCCGCTCTTCTCGATCGTAGTGTCCAGAGTCTGGTGGTCGATATGGATTGACGACGTCCGTTCTGCCCCCTTTCCCAGCTTGCTTTTGTAATCGGGAGAAAAATGGAAAGCGGCCCAGATTCCCGACTTGTTTTCGTCGTAGGTCATCAATTCCACTTCATCGGGCGCACTCTCGACAGCGCCGTTGGGATCGACAATGTATACCAGACGGCTGTCGTAGTTCTTGCCGTGGACGAAAGCCACGAACAGGCCACCGGGATCGTCTCGGAGAACGTCTTGCAGGATGCGGGCCTCAAGGTTGTACTTCAGGTGATGGCGCGTTGCCGTCTGACTGCTTTTGAAGGGTCCCGGATCGCAGCTGCCTGAAGCAGCGGAGCCGGCCTTCTTCAGTTCGTCGTGGCTGCCATCGGTAAAGCGCAGCACCAACTGGCTGAAATCTTCGCTGAATGCGCCGCCCTTGGTCAGCATGCGTAAGCTTTTCTTCTCATCACCCCCGGGGGGATCGAGCGTCATGTTGCCTTCGCCGTTGAATACGGCGCCTGTTATCTTTCCCCGCACGGGCGCGGCAAAACAAATCGTTCCGGAATGAAGAGAGAACGTGGCGGCGTCACGCTTGAAGGTGAAGTTGCTGACGCTCACGGCCTCACTGCCTAAGTTCAGGTTGCGAAGGGCGTGATAAGTCGCGTCGGAATTTGGTGCCGGGTTGGAGTTCTGAGCGTGAGTGTCAGCTCCGCCAAACACCACAGACAGCAGGGTGGGGTAGCTAAGCGCGCCGGCCAGACACACGTATGCGGCGTCGCGCAGGGTGCGAACAAGAAACGGCATGAAGCCTCCCGGGGGGAAGGAAACTCGTAATTATCAGCACTTCTGGAAAAAATGCAAGGGCCGAGGGATCACGGACAAGGGCCCGGAGCAGAAGACCGGGAAAATAGAGCGATCGATTGAGGCTGAGGCATCTAGTCAGAACGCACGTTTCCTTCGTCGGCAGTCGGGAAGGGCAGCCACTTTCGCAGCATCTTAATTCTTCACGGTCATGGCATCGGAGTCGACGGCCTTCTTGCCGGTGACGCCTTCGAGCCCGGCGAGCACTCCTCGGTAATCGTTCTTGTCGCATTGCATGGCAAAGCCACCCTTCTTGTCGCCATCCACCCAGGTCAAACCCACGAAATGCTTCTTTGATTTCGTTAGCGCCATGAGTGCGCCGATCCCGAAAGAGACGACGGCCAGCCCGATCGCCGCACCGACTCTTCGATGAACATCTTGGCCGTAGCTGATCTCCGTGACGGCCGACGCAGGAATGGTGACGACATCACTTTTGTCTTTCACGAGTCGAATCTGATTCGACTCAATGAATAGCTTCATCCCGGTTCCTGCTTTTGCGTCGGTAATTGATCCTCCGTCATAGGTGACTTTGTAGGCATTGTCACCAGCAAAGACCGTGAGCGGGGTCACAAAGCAAAGGATAATCGCAACTAGAGTTTTCATACGCCTCCTAGGTTCTGCGAAACAGCGGGACAGCGGTTTGAAAACTGCATTATCATGTTGGTGTCACGATTCAGCAAGGATTGGGATCACAACACGGAGCACTTTAGTAATTCGTCGGCTCAATATTGAATTCGAGTTGACGCTGCGCCGCAGGGCCTTGGCTCGTTGCCGCTGGCTGGCGGGACGGCATCGCTGAAGCGATGCCCTGATACGAACCTTTCGCGATCGGCTATGAGTCCTGGCGATTTCGTGATCTGCAAACAGGTAACGAAAAGGGAGCGCTTTCGCGCTCCCTTCTGAAAGCTGGCAACTACTAGGTGGGTACTGGCAACTCCTAGTACTTGGGCACCTTTGGATCCACGCGATCGGACCAGGCCGTGATGCCTCCGGCGAGGTTGTGCACTTTCGAGAACCCTGCCTGCTGCAGGAAAGCGACCGCCTTGGCGCTGCGTCCGCCCATTTTGCAATGGACGACGATCTCGCGGCTTGAGTCGAGTTCGCTCACGCGCTTCGGCAGGTCGTTCAGTGGAATGAGATATCCTCCAATGTTGCAGATCTGGTATTCGTGCGGCTCGCGCACGTCGAGCACGAACAGATCATCCTTCGCATCCAGGCGCCGCTTCAGTTCTTCGACTTGAATTTCCGGAACTCCGCTGCTCACAGGCTTTTCCTCCCCACGAATGCCGCAAAACTCGTTGTAGTCTATCAGCTTCGTGACGGTCGGATGCGCTCCACACACAGGACAATCCGGATTCTTGCGCAGCTTCAGTTCGCGGAACTTCATGCCCAGCGCGTCGATCAATAGCAGGCGACCGATCAGCGGATCGCCGATACCGAGAATCAATTTGATGACTTCCGTGGCCTGCATCACACCCACGAGGCCGGGAAGAATGCCGAGCACGCCCCCTTCGGCGCAGGAAGGAACCAGGCCCGGTGGTGGCGGTTCCGGATACAGGCAGCGATAGCACGGTCCATCTTCGGTGGCGAAGACGCTTGCCTGTCCCTCAAAACGGAAAATCGATCCGTACACATTCGGCTTGCCGCTGAGTACGCACGCGTCGTTCACCAAGTAACGAGTCGGAAAGTTATCGGTGCCGTCCGCGATGATGTCGAACTCGCGAAAAAGTTCCATTGCGTTCGCGCTGCTCAGACGCGTGTCGAACGTCCGCAGGTTCAGGAAAGGATTGATTCCTTTCAGCTTGTCGGCCGCCGAATCAAGCTTCTTGCGGCCCACGTCCGCGGTGGAATGAATGATCTGGCGCTGCAGGTTGGTGTAGTCCACCACGTCGAAGTCGACCAGACCCAACGTTCCGACGCCGGCCGCGGCCAGATAGAGGGCCAGTGGCGATCCTAGCCCGCCGGTACCAATGCACAGCACGCGCGCGGCTTTCAGCTTCTGCTGCCCTTCCATGCCCACCTCGGGCATGATCAGATGGCGCGAGTAGCGGAGGATCTCGTCCTTATTCAGCGTTACGGGAAGTTCGGTAGTAGTGGCCATAATGTCCTCAGTTGATCTTCCTTCGTGTACCTTCGTGCCCTTGGTGGTTAAGGCTTTTCGTTGTCGAATCCCAAGAAAGTGATCGCTGGAATGGAATCGACGACCGCGCGAATGCGGCCTAACAACAGGAAGGGCAACAACAACGCATTGTAGCGAAAGGATTCAAATCAGAAATCCCCAGTCAGGCAGCGCCTCCGGCGATGGAAGGCACAATCGAAATGTTATCACCTTCCTTCAGCGCGGTTGCTTCTTTCTGCATGTAACGGATGTCTTCGTCGTTGACGTAAAGATTGACGAAGGCCCGCAGTTTGCCGTCTTCGGTGTAAAGGTGCTTCTTGAGGTCGGGATGCTGAGCGACCAGCGCGTTCATCGCTTCGCCGACGGTCGATCCTGCGACGTCGACCGAAGTCTGCTTGCCCACATACTGCCGCAATGGCGTAGGAATGTGAATCTTGCTCATAGGTCTACTGTAAGAGATGCGGCGGGCGCGGGGCAAGATTCAGGAACGAGAGCCCTCGCCGAAAGCGACGGTTTTCAGGGGCGCTGCTAACATAAACCCGTGCAGCCCTTGCTCGAAGTACGCAAACTCAACATCGAATTTCCCATCCAGCAAGCCGCCAGCGTTGCCATGCAGGCATCGGCATGGCCCGGGGAGTCTGTGCCGACACAAACGCTTTTCGCGGTGCGAGATCTTAGTTTCTCCATCGCACCGGGAGAAGTTCTGGGGCTGGTCGGCGAGTCCGGTTCCGGCAAGTCAATCACGTCGCTCGCCATCATGCGGCTTTTGCCGCCGCAGGCGAAGGTTTCAGGCGAAATCGTGTTCAGCGAGAGGGGAGCCGGTGCGCGCAATCTGAGGGCAATGGAGGACGACGCCATGCGCCAGCTACGCGGCTCGCGCATCGCCATGATCTTTCAGGAGCCGATGACCGCCCTGAACCCAGTCATGCGTGTTGGAGAACAGATCGCGGAAGCGGTCGCGGCGCATCACTCCATGTCTAAGAAGGAAGCCTGGCAACGCGCCGTCGATGCGATGAGCGACATAGCCATTCCAGATCCAGCGCGCCGTGCCCGCGACTATCCTCACCAGCTCTCAGGCGGCATGCGGCAGCGCATCATGATTGCGATGGCGATTGTGAATCGTCCGCAGCTGCTGATTGCCGACGAACCGACCACTGCCCTCGACGTCACGATTCAGGCGCAGATTCTCGAGCTGCTCGCCGAACTGCGCAACAAGTTCGGACTGGCGATGCTTTTCATATCCCATGACCTGGCGGTGGTGTCGCAGATCGCCGATCGCGTTGCGGTGATGTATTCCGGAAGCTTGGTCGAACTAGGTGCCAAGAAAGACATTTTCCAGTCGCCTGCGCATCCTTACACGCGGGGACTTCTGCACGCCGTGCCTGATCTCAACACGGATCGCACTCGCCCGCTGCAGACAATTGAAGGCACTGTTCCCGCGCTGCATGCCATGCCGCCGGGCTGCAGCTTTGAGCCGCGGTGCGAATTCCGCATTCCCCAATGCGGGCGTGAGTTGCCGCGCTTGGTCGAAGTTGCGGCGGGGCATTGGGCTCGCTGCCCCGTGGTGAATGCTTAATCAGAGGCGCGCTCTAGCCGGTTGCGATTCAGAAACAGCAGCAAAAGCAACAAGGCAAACAGCGCAGCTCCGATCGAGTGATTATCGAGATACAGGCCGAGCAACGGCTGAACAAAATAATTGACGCCATCTCTGAAGGGCAAAAGATATGTGTGGGTCGCGTCCCGCGAGGATTGCGCCCACGAGGACACCGTCGACAACAGAACGAGATGCACGACGGAATCAACCATCAAAAACGACACGATCACGGTGAACCATCGCGGCGTACGGTTTTTAAACCGCCATCCCAGTAATCCGCGTCCGGTCATTGAGTTCCTTTCGAGCCCGAACGTTACTGCCGGACATCGCCGCTCTGGTCCTTAGTCTATAATCGGCAGTTTGTCCGGTGATTCGTGCGCATACTGCTGCTAAGCGACATCCACGCCAATCTCGAAGCTCTGGAAGCCACCCTGGCCGCGGCCCCTTCATTCGACACGGTCGTGAACCTCGGCGATATTGTCGGCTATGGCGCCAGTCCCAACGAAGTGGCGGAGCGTTCGCGCAAGCTGGGGACAATTTTCGTACGCGGCAATCATGATAAGGCGGCGACCGGCGTGATGGATCTGGACGATTTTAATCCTATGGCCGCTGCGGCGGCGATCTGGACTCGCAACGAGTTGACGCCGCAAAATCTGGACTGGTTGCGCGCCTTGCCGCACGGACCTGTGCCGATGCCCGATTTTCCGCAGGTACAACTGGTTCACGGCTCTCCCAATGATGAGGACGAGTACGTGGTTTCCCTGGGGGACGCGCTGGCGCCACTCATCACGCTGACGATTCCATTGACATTCTTTGGACATACGCACTTGCAGGGCGGATTTTTTGCGAACGGATCTTCCGCAGATGGATTCCGTCCGGAGTATGAGACGGTAGGCCAGCCCGAATCGGTTCCGCTGCAACTGAAGCCTGACACCCGATACCTGATTAATCCGGGATCAGTGGGACAGCCGAGAGATGGAGACTGGCGCGCGGCATTTGCCTTGTTCGACACGGACGCGCAGGTCGTCCATTTTCACCGCACGCCCTACAATCTAAAAGAAGCGCAGGACCGCATTTTTGCCGCCAAACTTCCGCCACGGCTGGCCACGCGTCTTGCCGTCGGACGCTGAGCTTCCTGCTTAAAACAATTTAAGAGCATGAACCACTAAGGACACGCATGATCACGAAGAGTTTTTTTCCCGATCACCGCGATTGCAGCGCGTTCCTGCGGGCACGAAAATGTCATGGCACGCCGGTGGACTGCAGTCTCCAGCACGGCGTCCGCTTGTCAAGCTAGAGAAACGATTTTGTAGGGTATCAAGCCGATGTCTGCCCAACAAAAAATGCACAAATCCGCGCTCGGGCGATGCTATGATGGCCGCGTTCGACCTTCGGTAATTAATCCGTTGAACCGGTTCACTCACTCTCTGGAGGGTGGATACTGCACTCATGGCAATCGCGGCCCCCAACACTTCCACGACATCCACCGCGCCCGGCACAGGACAGAGCTACGGCGCTCCGCTGGCTACAGTGACCACGCTTTTCTTCATGTGGGGATTTCTGACCTGCCTGAACGACATTTTGGTTCCGCACCTCAAATCGATTTTCGATCTGAGTTATGCGGAGATCATGCTGATTCAGTTCGCATTCTTCGGCGCCTATTTTATATTTTCCATTCCTTCGGCCAAGCTCGTGGATTCGATTGGGTACCAGCGGTCGATGGTTGTGGGCCTGCTCACTATGGGAGCCGGGGCGTTCCTGTTTGTGCCGGCCGCGAGTGTTCCGTCGTACCCGTTATTTCTAGGCGCGCTGATTGTTCTTGCCGCGGGAATCACCTGCTTGCAAGTCGCCGCGAATCCTTATGTCACGGTGCTGGGGAAGCCCGAAACTGCATCGAGCCGTCTGAATCTCACTCAGGCGTTCAATTCCCTGGGCACGTTTCTGGCTCCGTTCTTCGGCGGGCTGCTCATTCTGAGCGCAGCCCCCAAGACCATGACGGAGATTCGAGCCATGGCGCCTGACGTTCTGCAAGCTTACCGTTTGCACGAAGCGGCGACGGTCAAGATGCCGTATGTCGGCTTGGGAATTGCCTTGGTGTTGCTCGCGGTTGCGATTGGCAGTTTCAAATTGCCGACCATCGAGCATGCTCAGCATAAGGTCGGCGAGAAGGTGAACGATTCGATCTGGCATCATCCGAATCTGATCTTTGGCGCCGTCGCGATCTTTGTATATGTCGGCGGGGAAGTTTCAATCGGCAGTTTCCTGGTGAACTACTTTGGCCAGCCGGAGATTGGCGGCCTGACGGAAAAAGTCGCGGCCAGTTTCGTAGCTTTCTATTGGGGTGGCGCGATGGTCGGGCGCTTCATCGGTTCCGCGCTGCTGCAAAAGATGAGCACGCGTGGGCTACTCGGAATTTGCGCGGTTTGCGCCGCCGCGCTGGTCGCGATCTCGATGCTTACGACGGGACATACCGCGATGTACAGCATCATCCTCGTCGGGCTCTTCAATTCGATTATGTTCCCGAGCATCTTCACGTTGGGCGTGGCCGAGCTTGGGCCTCTCACGGGGGACGGGTCCGGAGTCATGATCATGGCGATCGTGGGCGGAGCGATTATTCCGGTGGCGCAAGGGTGGGTCGCCGATCACATCGGCATTCATCATGCGTTCTTCCTCCCGGTCATCTGTTACTTGTACATTCTGTTCTTCGCGTTGAGCGGGTCGAAGCCGAACAGCCAACGGTACGCGAAGGCTTAACTGAAATACGGGCGTGTGCCGAATCACTGACAGGAAACGGATTTGGCAGGATGATGCGTCTTGATGGAAACGATCTAACCGACCATGGGTCAAATTAAGAAGCTCGACCAAAAACCAGAGGTCGTCACTCTCAAAGCCGTCGCCCAACACATCGGACTCACGCCAGGAACGGTGTCTGCGGTTCTGAACGATTCGCCGTCAGCCCGCTCGATTCCGCAGGAGACGAAGAACCGCATTCACGCGGCGGCGAAAGAACTCAACTACCGTCCCAATTTTTTTGCCCGCACGCTGCGCAACAAGCGTACCTACACCATAGGAGTGATCGCGGAAGAGATCGGTGACTCCTACAGCTCGCCGATCATCAGCGGCATCGAGCAGTACTTGAGAAAGCGTGATTATTTCTTCCTGACCGTGGTGCACCGGCACGATCCTGTGCTGTTGAATCGTTACTCTCAGCTGCTCTCGGAACGTGGCGTGGAAGGCATTATTACTGTGGATACGACTGTACAGGAAGCCCCGATGCTCCCCACTGTCGCCATCGCAGGACATAAAAAGTTGAAAGGGGTAACCAACATCACCCTCGATCACGCGCGAGCGGCTGTGCTGGCCCTCACTCATTTGAAAGAACTCTCTCACCATCGGATCGCATTCATGAAGGGGAACCCTGTGAGTTCGGATGCGAAGGATCGTTGGGATGCGATCTGCCGGGTAGCGAACGATCTTGGCGTGGAGATCGATCCTGAACTGACTGTGCAGATCGATACGGATGATCCGACGCCGATGCTGGGCTACCCGTTCACCAAGCAATTGCTGGCGCGGAAGAAACCGTTTACGGCGATATTTGCTTACAACGACATTTCAGCGATTGGCGCGATCCGGGCGTTACAGGAACAGGGATTGCGGGTTCCGCAGGATGTGTCGGTGCTGGGGTTCGACGATATTCCGGGGGCGGCATTTCACACGCCAAGTTTGACCACGGTGCGACAGCCGTTGAACCGTATGGGCGAAGTGGCGGCGCAGAGCCTCTTGGAACGGATTGAGGGAAAACAGGAATATCCTTCTGAGATCGCCATTGAACCTGAACTCGTTGTGCGGGAATCGACAGCCAAGGCGCCAGCCTGCCAATAGGGCGATTCCGATATAGTAACCGCAGAGCGTCCCCGCCCATTCATGGCCCCTGTTGAGACACCCGACGCATCCACATCCGCGAAGGCGCTTACGATGGCGGCCTATGCGTCGTTTGTACCGATCGGGATTGCGACCGTACTGCTTGGTCCGATGCTGCCGGTCTTGTCGGCGCGATGGTCGTTGAATTATTCCCAAGGCGGCGCGCTCATCAATGTTCAGTATGTGGCGTCGACGGTGTCGGTTGCGCTGTCAGGCGTACTGGTTTCGCGATGGGGATTTCGATTCGCAATCAAGACGGGGCTTCTGCTGATGAGCGCTGGCTTGGGCCTGCTGCTGGCGGGTCCGATGGTGATGGGGATCGTGTGCGTGGGAATGTATGGATTTGGTCTGGGGTTGGCCGTTCCGGCGGCGAACTTGCTGGTGGCCGAGGTGAATCCGGGGCGGCGCAGCGCCACACTGAATCTCCTTAATTTTTGCTGGAGCGCAGGAGCGGTGTCATGTCCATTTCTGGTCGCAGCGGCCGCTAAGAGCCACCAGATTCCACTGTTTCTGGGAACGGTGGCGGGGTTTGGACTTCTGGTGGCGATTGGCATCGCGGTGATGCCTTCATCGATCGTCGAGCCGTCCATTGACAAGAACGCGAGTGGGACTTCTGCGACGGTGATTCGGTGGACGCAGAGCGCGTTGCTGATTCTCGCGGTGCTCTTCTTCTTATATGTTGGGGTCGAGAATGGTTTCGGATTCTGGCTGGCCACGTACTCAAAGAGCTTGGGAAGCCTGACACCGGCTGTGGCGCTGATGACTCCGTCGTTCTTCTACGCGGCGCTGATGCTCGGACGATGGACAGCGCCGCTGCTGCTGCGGATGATCGACGAGATTCGGCTGGTGCAGGGCGGATTGCTGATGGCATGCGCGGGTATGGTTGGCCTCGTCTTGTCGCATGAGTTGGTGGGAGTGGCGTTGAGCGCTTGTCTTGCAGGACTGGGACTGTCGTGCGTGTATCCCATTACGATTTCACTCTTGTCCCGAGAGTTTGGGTCGGCGCCTGCGTGGCTCGGATCTTTCATGTTCACGCTGTCGAATATCGGGGGCGGACTGCTTCCGTGGATGGTTGGCGTATCTTCGAATCATTTCGATAGCCTGAAAGCCGGGCTGGCCGTGCCTTTGATCGGATGTGCGGCGATGTATGGACTGTACTTGCGGAAGTGGAAGGCGGCGATCGCGTTCTAACGTCGAATGAATCTTGCTGTCAGGCGGGAGAGCCGCACCAGCCGATAGAGCGGAAATAATGGCGCGGGGAGACGGAGCGCCTGCCACTCACCGGGGCCTGGAGTGAAGACTAGCCGCTGCAGGAAACGGCGGCAATCGGCAGGACGTTCCCGCAGTCGCATCATCAGGCGGAAATAAGCCACCGACTCCACGCTGAAAGCATCTTGGCTAACAATGTAAGTTTGGATCTCGCCGGCTAGCGCTGCAGCTCCTGGATCTTCGGGCAGCGCCGCTAGCGCAGCAGCGGGAATGGGAGCATCTAAGAGCCGGTTCGCCAGCAGCATGCTGACGCGCAAGATGCGCACAACTCCCAAGCCTTCCGCCTGCGATCCGATCCAATTCCAGTTCAGCGCAGGAATGCTCATGATGCGCGCGTTGTCGCATAGCCAAACCAGGCGTCCCCAGACATGTTTGGCGGCATGGGCCGACAGCACCAGAAACAGATCTTCTAACGACGGAGTCTTCATGGCGTGGCCTGCGACTTTGACCGTTGCCGCACGCTGAAAAAGGCCTTCCATGTCGAAATCAATCGCGTAAAAGCGCGGTTGAATTGCCCACTGCACCTCGAGAAGGTTCGGTCCTGCCGGGCCGTCGAAAGAGTACTCGTATCCGAACTTCAGGTAAGCGCGTTCCTCTGCTTCGGATAGCGAAAGATGCGGCGTGTAACCGAGTTCACGAGCGACATCCCGAATGCGTGGGAGGTCTTGCGGATGAATCAGAAGGTCCATGTCGCCCGCCTGGCGCAGCGCGACATCACTGTAGATCAATTCCGCAAGCGCCAGACCTTTATAGGGTATGACTTCAATACCAAGAGAAGTCAGGTGATCAGTGATTCGGATCAGCTCTCGCGAAAGGAGCAACGTCTTGTGCAGGTTGATCTGATAGCGCTGCTCGATCAAGGGCCTTTGCCCAGGAGGAATGGCATCTTCAACTTCTACAAGAGTCTGATACAGAAGCGGTTGAGCACCGTGTCGCTCCGCGAGATCGAGAAGAATGTTCCAGCGGAGAGGTTGACGCAATAACGCGCGGAGACGATTTTGCTTTTCCGGACGTGGAGTTGTTGAACAGGCGGCTAGTAGTATGGACCACTCGGCTTCGAGTGTGGGGCTAGTTCCGGACATCTTTTCGGCTGCGTGGGTGGCCGTTCCCGATCACGCGATCGTGCTCACGGCGGAAGCCGATGCAGGCGTTGGCTGCATACTGATTTGCACGAGCTTCGCATCTCCCATGTTCGCCCCAGCCAGTTTCTTAGCTAGCATGTTGGCTGAAGGAACTCCGGTTTTCGCGAAGGATTTCTCGCAGTCCTGCGTCGAAGGCCCGCGCATGTTCCCTTCCATGAACGCCAGACCGGGACAACGCGAGCATCCGGCAACGTGAGAACACGAGCTACAAGTCGTCAGATCCTTCAGCCGAATCGAGCGCACCTCGTTCATCTTGTCGGAATGGCGCCAGATGTCGAGGAAGCGCTGCTGCCGAACGTTCCCGGTGGGAAGCGGAAACTGGACGCAGGGGAAAACTTCACCGTATGGCGAGACATAGCAGGCACCGTGTCCGGCGCTGCAAGGTATCGCATCGAGATCGCTCTCATCGGGTTTCGCGGGAATGGCGCAAAACTCGTTCACGTCGCCGACCAGAGCAGGGTCACGGAACACCTGCCGAAGCATGTTGTGGCCCACGCCAAAGTCCACAGTGGATCGGTTGCCATCCATCATGGGCGTCACGGTTGGATCGAGCGTGCATTCCACACCCAGTTCCGCGGCAAGCGCGCGGACGCCGGGATAATCCTGCATATTCTGGGTCATCAAAACGTTGGCGATGATGACCTTCAGGCCTTGGGATTTGAGGAAGCGTATAGCATCGAGAGAACGCTTGAGCGAGCCCGGAACCAGCGTAATGGCGTCGTGAATTTCGGCACGATGCGAGTAAATGCTGACCTGAATCGAATCGACCGCGAGGTCGCGAAGACGGGCAGCCTCGGCCTCTCGGATCATGATCGCGTTGGTTTTGAGCTTGACGCAAAACATGAGAGAGCGGGCGTGTTCGAGAAGCTCAAAAAAATCCTTGCGCAGAAAAATCTCGCCGCCGCTAAGAGTCAGAATGAAGACGCCGGCCTCGGCCATCTCATCGAACAGGTGCTTGATCTCGGCGGTGGTCATCTCGCCGTGATCGTCATGATCGAGATAGCAGTGAACGCAGCGCTCGTTGCAGCGGTAGGTCAGATCGACGTGAACGCTGAACGGAACGTTGAGCCTCAGAGCCTTCACCGACATTTCCTGCAGAAGAGCGCTCATCGGGATTCTCCGGCCGACGAATTCCGCGGAGGAATCGGCGTTTCCGAGATTTGCAGGATCTCGTGGCTGGCGAGTTCGCGAGCGAGAGTCTCGGCGTCATTTAACGCCTCCGCGGGCTCGACCTCAAATTCGGTGCAGATGCGATGCTCGACGATTTCGTCGAGCGGGGTGGTTCCGTCGGCGGATTGCCACAGGATGGTGGCCGTCCTATTGAGCGTGAAAAGGGTAGAATCCCGACCGGACATAATCATCATCTCGCCATCGAGACTGCGCGCTGCGACTCGCGGATTGCGTGCAACATAAAGCCTGCTCATCCGATTAACTCCCAAACCCGGGCATCGGGCACAAAGGTAAGACGGGATACCGTGACCCGGCTCACAAATTTGAAGGCGGAGTGAAAAATCGATTGCACGAGTTCCTCATCTTCCGCGAAGAAGAGAAGATTAGCAAGAAGGGATCGAACCGCTTCGCCCGGCTGGATGGAATCGATGCGATTCTCCGACCCTTTGGCCAGAAGGTAAAGCGCGGCAATGGGCGCGGAAACATTTTCGCCGAGCTTCGCGAGTTCTCCGGTAAACGGAGTGCCATAGGCAACGTAACCGTCACCTTGCTTGCGCACATAGGAGATTTCATCGGTGAGGAGCGTAACGTCGGGCGGGGCTAGCCGGGAGATTGTCGTCTTGCCTGCTTCGGAAACTCCGGCAAACAGGAACGCTTTGCCGTTTCGAATTGCACTGGCGGAGTGCAGCAGGAAGCCTCCCTGGCCGGCCAGCACAAGGGTGTGGAAGATGCGAAGCACAGCATCGATGGAGTAGGGATTGGCCGTCTGGCGAATGCGGCCTGTTCGAGAACCGGGCTCCCACTCGGCGCGAAAATCTCCACGCTCGAAGGTCCAGCGGCCCAGGTGCTGAGTCACGCGCACTGGGGCATTGGGATCGCCGAAGCGCGATGGGCAAAGGTCCACGTCAAATTCAATTTCCGCGTGTTCTGAGGAGGAAACGAACCCCGCGTAGCGGTCTTGCAGCGTGGCTAGGAATTGCGGTTCGGTCGTGTGCACGCGCACAGGCACTCCCCCGATTTCGATCACGAGGCTGAGACGCTCGACGGCGGTGGTCAGTTCGGGCAAGGGAACGCTCGATCCTAGGAACTTTGTGAAGTATTCTCCGGCCCTTGACGCATGTCATGCACGCCCACAACAACACGGGCCGCGAAGGTGGAACGCTGAACTATAGCCGCGACGGCGCGTTCGGGAACGCTCATCGTTTTCTTCGGTTCCAGACACTTCCCGTTTCGCACGATGGAAGAGACTCTTCCTAGCAGGTCACTTCCCGAAACGGGCGGATCGGCGGCCCGCATGCCGTCGCCCTTGGTGACAATTCTTCGAGTTTGCGGCTGACCCTTATCGATGACTCGATGAACAAAAAGCCGGCCGTCGCGTCCGAACAGGACGATATCGCCCTCGGATACCTCATCGCTGTGAATGCGATCAATGACAAGCGTATCTCCGGGCATCACCGTGGGAAGCATGCTCCAGCCCGTGACACGCAACCGCAGAGTGCCCGATGAGCGCAAGACCTCGCTCGCCAGTTCGCATTTCATGGCGTTCAACGGATTGAGTGCCGATGTCCCCACGGCTTTAGGAAACCTTGGTGGAAGTGCAGCTAAGTCCCTGAGGATTGATTTTCCCACACGAAAGAGCCGAGGTCACGAAGACCTGTTCGTAACGAAAGGCTGGCTTCTCGTACGGCTTCTTGCTGGTTGCCGGGGTACGCGGTTCATCAGAGGGAAAACTATTCGTAGCCATTGGGATCCCGCCTATTGTAAAGATGTCTGGGAGGCCTGCATCGCACAGCCACCCGTGGTGCCGGATGTGAAACAGGGTTCATTGCCCAGAGTGAAGAAGTATACCTGAGAGGCTCCTGCCAAAGTGGTGCTGCTCACAGCGTTATCGATAATAATTCCGCCAGTGCCCAACGTGATGGAGAGACCTGCGTTGGGCCAGGGTCCGGCATTGATCCAAGTGATCGTGCCGTCCGCGGTATTACCGCCAGGGATCGTGCTCCAAGCGGGAGCAGCGCCGCCTGATCTTCCCGCCACGGTCGCGATCTCGACATTCGCGTTCGAGTCGAGAATACGCGCTTGCAAGCCATGGGTGGCGTTGGCTGTCCAACCTCCCAACGCGGTAGCCGTCGTCACCCCCTGGTTCAGCCAAGTGACACTGCCGTCGGTCGTTTTCAAACCGACGATGGGGGACCACACGGGAATGGTTGTTCCTGTAATGCCAGTCCCAACCGCCGTCTGAATGTAAAGGATATTGCTGGCGGTCCTAAGGACCATGATCTGGTCACCCCGCACATATGGAGTTTGGGCTTTCCATGGCATGGTAATGAAATTCATCAGGCAGCCCTTGTTGCCGCATGGGCGACCGTAATTTTGCACGCTGAAGAACGCGTACTCTTCGTTGGCCACTCTGGTCCCTGAGTTCAGAAAATCAGTCACAGGAGAACACGAGGGAGTACGGGCGGCAGGAGTCAGGGCTGCCACCGCGACGGCGGCGCCGAAAACTCCGGAAGTAACGGGAACCCGGTAAAGAGTTGGATCCGCACCCGTGTTTCCACAAACATACAGGTTCCCCGATCCTCCAACGGCACTGTAATACGCGCTGTCGAAGCCGCCACTATACAAGGGGTTGGGATTAGGCAAAGTACCCTTGGCAACGCTGGTGCCCACGGTGACTTTCAACCCTGCGGTTCCCGCTGCGAAAGTCGTGCTCAGCGTATAGATGGCGGAACAAGCCACACCCCCGCAACTTGTAGTTCCGTCGCTGGATGCGAACACGAAGAGGTGGCCGTTGGTCTGATCCAAAATCGGACTTTCGACAAGACCTGCGCCGAAATCCAATTGGCTGGTGGCAACCGCCGTAGTGCCCGTCACAGAGGGAATTCGGTAAAAGAATCCGCCAGCGTCGCCAACGAACACATTCTGAGAAATGCGGTCGTAGACCGGGTCGGAAAGCGCGTTGGTCGAAGCTGCTTTCACCTGCACCGGGAACCCGCCCGTGACGACTTCCGTCGGTGTGCCCTTAAAGATGCCAGTAACCTTATGGAGCCAGCCGTTGGCTCCCCCAACCCAAGCGATATCGTTGGTGTAGTCGTAAAAAGGCGATGAAGTGGTGTCATCGACGGCGACTCCGCTTCCATTGTGAAGGGCAACCAGCCACATGCACGGGGCAACGCAAGTGCGATACAAAGCCGCACTGGCTGCCAACGTGGGTACGCCGGGCAAACTCACGGTTTCGGTTGTGGAAGCTTTCCACTTCAGAAGAACCATGGACGCTTTGGCAGCGTTCGTCTGTACAAACGCGATCTGGGTCCCGTCCAGAGAAAGAACAGGAGAAGTAAGGACTTGGCCACCGGTGTTATACGTCCAATAAACAGAGGGGACCGTGCCTCCGCAGCCGGAATAGAGGTTGTCGAAGGCTACGATGTCGGCCTGCGTACCTGAACCCGAAAGGCCAGTGCTGTAGACCACGTAGTCCGGAGTTGGAGCGGTGCCGCAATTCGCGGTGGTAATGCTGAACGAATACTTGGCGGGGAAATTGGCAGCGCCAGCGGTGGCTCCCGGGCCAAGATTCTCGGACCAAAGACCGCCCCGGACGCCCCCACGCGCCGCGAGCAGGCGCGCCGAGGCTGTATCGGACTCTTCTGCTCTCACCACCAACGATTGTTCCCGGCGATGAACCTGTTGCCAGTAGCGCGGGTCCGCGCCGATCAGACGGGCCTGATCGTCCGATCCGGGTTGCGAGAAAATCACATGGTTGTGACTCCAGTCGGTGGGCAGTCCCTCATCCGCGGGCCTCGCCGCCTGCCCAGTGAGCACCCATCCCAAGACAACCAATCCAGACAAACTTACTCCCAACCGCAGAAACCGTCCGGCAGCACCGTTCATTTTCCTAACTCCATGGGTCGCGCGAGATGCAATCCTGCTCGAGAATCGCTTGTCCGTCCTCTGTTTTACTGAACGAGCCGCAGTCTGCATGGCGGACGGGATTGTCGTTTTCTCAATTCTTCCGTACCGCTGTCCCAAACTCGCATGCTCTAAAGCACCGCTGGAAGGTGGACGTATGCCTCCCATCAGTTGGCTGGAATGGCGCTGATTTTACTCTTTATCGAAGGCGCAAGGCAATCCAGGTTATCCGGTGTAAGCTGGTTCCTCCGCGGGATTCGAGTCGACCGTTCCGAGCGAGGCAGTGAACCCTCTATGCGCGAACCGTTTCCGGTGCACATTTTGAGGCCGCCACAGCGATTCCTTGCATACACCGTACAATAGAAAACAATGGAACGGTCTCGACGATAAGATCATCCAAGTTATTTCTTGATTCAAGGGTTCGACCAACGGAGGCTGAAGACCAGATTGGAAGGATACGAAAACATCGCAGAGGACATGGAGCAGGGTGTGCAGTCGAGCAAAGTCAGCAATGTGCTGACGCTGGAAGAGATTGGAAATCTCGCGGCGGAAGGCGGCCAGCCGGCGGAGACGCTAATGAATGTGGTCGCCCTCATTGCCAAGAGGTTTCGCACCGATGTGTGTTCAGCGTACTTGCTGGAGCCGGACCGCGCGAATCTGGTGCTGGCAGCTACCGTCGGGCTTCGCCGCGAATGCATCGGCAATCTGCGGATGGCGGTGCATGAGGGACTTACGGGCCTGGTTGCGGAACTGGTGCGTCCGGTTTCGGTCGCGCAGGTGAAGAATCATCCTCGCTTTAAGTATTTTCGGGACGCCGGTGAAGATGCATACCAGTCGTTCCTCGGAGTTCCTTTAATCGAGCGAGGCGTTCTGCAGGGTGTTCTGGTGGTGCAGACGATCGAGGCTCGGGTTTTCAGCGAAGACGAAATTCGCATGCTTACCGAGGCTGCTACCCAAGTCGCTCCAGTCGTGAGTGAAGCTCGCACGCTTGATCGTTTCATCGCTCCGCTGCAAGAGCGGTTGTGGAGGCTTGCGCGTAACATGTGGTGGAGTTGGGACCACAACTCTTCCAGCCTGTTTATGGATCTTGATCCTGCACGATGGAACGAACTCAATCACAATCCCATCGCGCTGCTGTCGGAACTCCCTCTCGCCAAGCTGGAAACTCGAGCCGCAGAACTCATGCTGCACAGCCGCGTGAACTATGCCTACCGGCGCATGCTGGAATATCTGGAAGCCGATCGGACTTGGGGAACGCGGCATGCTGGAGTGTTGCGGCCTCATCCCGTCGCCTATTTTTCTGCCGAGTTTGGGCTGCACGAGTCCCTGCCGGTGTATTCCGGCGGTTTGGGAGTGCTCGCGGGCGATCACATCAAAAGCGCCTCTGACTTAGACATTCCCCTGGTTGGCATCGGCCTGTTCTATGGTCAGGGCTACTTCCGGCAACGGCTCGACCTGAACGGCTGGCAACGGGAAGAGTACTTAAAAACGGACGTCAATCAGATGCCGATGGAAGTGGCGATCGGCAAAGACGGCAGACCGATTGTGGTGGAAATCGAGACGCGCAGCGGCCGTATCTGCGCGAAAGTCTGGCGCGTCGACGTGGGCCGACGCGACCTTCTGCTGCTCGACTCCGATGTAGAAGGCAACGCTCCCGAAGATCGCGAGCTGACTTCGAGGTTGTATGGTGGCGACCTGCGAATCCGCATTCGGCAGGAGTTGCTGCTTGGTGTGGGTGGATTGCGAGCTCTGAAAGCCTTGGGGATTTCCCCTGGCGTTCTCCACCTGAACGAAGGGCACAGCGCCTTTGCCGTTCTCGAAGCGATTCGCATGCGGATGGAAGACGAAGGGATTGCGTTCGACGCGGCTGTTCCCCGAATCTCTCGCGAGGTGGTGTTCACTACACATACTCCGGTACCCGCCGGGCACGACCGGTTTGATGCAGGACTGGTTGAGGAACACATTGGACCCCTTCGCGAGGCCCTTGGCCTTTCTCAGGAGAGCCTGATGGGACTGGGACGCGAGAGCTCCGGAAACGGAGATGAGCTGTTCTGTATGACCGTACTCGCGTTACGGCTTTCGCGCCGTGCCAACGCCGTTTCGGCTTTGCACGGCGAAGTCTCGCGAGCGATGTGGACCGGACTTTATCGCGGCAAGCCCGAGGACGAGATTCCGATCGGACACATTACAAACGGAGTGCATGTTCCGTCGTGGCTGGCCCCGCAAATGTTCCGTCTCTATGATCGCCATCTGGGAACGGACTGGCACCAGCGCGGCAGCGAAGCCAAGATCTGGCTGGGAATTGAGAATGTCGACGATGGTGAGTTGTGGGAGACGCACCTTAATCTGAAATCCCGGCTGATCGAGTTCGTGCGCCAGAGGGCCGTAGCTCAGGCGAAGCGCCGCGGAGAATCGCACGAGGTGTTGCAGAGACTGGAGCGTGTGTTAAGTCCCGATGCTCTTACGATCGGGTTTGCCCGCCGTTTTGCAACCTACAAACGAGCCAACCTGATCTTGACCGACATCGAGCGGCTCGCTTCCATGGTTAACGATCCGAATCGCCCGGTCCAATTTGTGTTTGCCGGCAAGGCTCATCCTCTCGACGAGCCGGGCAAGCGCGTGTTGCAGCAGATTGCGGACTTGAGGCGCGATCCCAAGTTCCGCGACAAGTTTGTGTTCGTGGAAGATTACGACATCAACGTCGGCCGCCATTTTGTGCAGGGCGTCGACGTGTGGCTCAACAATCCCCGCCGTCCGCTGGAAGCCTCGGGCACGAGCGGCCAGAAAGTCGTACTGAACGGCGGTTTGAATCTCTCCATTCTCGACGGCTGGTGGGCTGAAGCTTACGATGGCATGAATGGCTTCTCCATCGGGACTGGCCGGACGCACTCCAATATGGCCGTACATGACACGCGTGACGGAGAGGATCTGATGCGAGCGCTGCGCGAAGAAGTCATCCCGCTGTATTACCAGCGCGATCGCGATGGCCTTCCGCGCGGCTGGATCAAACGCATGAAGCGGACGATTCGTACTCTGGGCTGGCGCTTCAACGCTGACCGCATGGTGATGGACTACACGCAGAAGTGCTACGTTCCCGCGGCGGGAGGAACGTCGAGCGACATGCGGGCTAGTTCCTAGAGAAGTCCGAAGAATCGATCAACCCGGTCGCGAAGAAGGCCTTTGCCTCTTGACACGGCTCCCTATCGTTTTATAATTGTTCTCATACAATAATCATGCGCTTCAGCCATGAACAGTTCCGTGAGCTGGCCGCGAAGCACGGTTTGGCGGTCACGCACCAGCGCCAAGTGGTCTTTGAGGCCGTCATCGCTTCTCACGGACATTATTCCCCGGAAGACATTTACGCGGCGGTCCGGCGCCGCATTCCATCCATTTCTCTAGCGACCGTCTACAACAACCTGCGGCTTTTCATCGAGTGCGGGTTGCTGCGAGAGGTCAGTCCGCACGCCTCCACGCTGCGCGTGGACGGCAATCTCGAACCTCATCACCACGTAGTATGCACTCGCTGCAAATCGGTGCAGGACGTTGAAGGGGACTTCATCGATTTCAAGCGGCTATCCCGGCAACTGCCGGACGGCTTTGATCTGACGCAGCCGTTGATCGAGGTCTTTGGCCTCTGTCGCAGCTGCAGCCCAAAAAAATAGTTCTTTCACGCAGTACGCAATCAAGAGAAGGATGAAAATTATGGAAAATACACTCGCGACTTCATCAGGAAGTGTTTCCCCCGAAACTAAAGACAAGAGCACGCTAGACGAGGCGAAGTGCCCCTTCGGGCACGGCGTTCGCAAGTCCCACGCCAATGTTGATTGGTGGCCGAATCAGGTGAACCTGAAGGTCCTGCATCAGCATTCTCCGCTGTCCGATCCCATGGGTAAGGAGTTCAACTACGCCGCTGAGTTCAAAACGCTTGACCTGAACGCCGTGGTCAAAGATCTGCAAACCTTGATGACCGACTCGCAGGCGTGGTGGCCGGCCGACTTCGGCCACTATGGGCCGCTTTTCATTCGTATGGCGTGGCACAGCGCGGGCACGTACCGCATCGGCGACGGCCGCGGCGGGGCTGGATCCGGTCAACAGCGCTTCGCACCACTCAACAGCTGGCCCGACAATGTGAACCTCGACAAGGCGCGCCGGTTGCTCTGGCCGATCAAGCAAAAATATGGCCGGAAAATCTCCTGGGCCGATCTCATGATTCTCGCCGGCAATGTCGCATTGGACTCGATGGGCTTCAAGACCTTCGGGTTTGGTGGCGGACGCCCGGACGTATGGGAACCCGAAGAGGAGATTTACTGGGGACCTGAGGGTACGTGGCTCGCAGACGAGCGTTACACCGGCGACCGTGATCTTTCCAATCCGCTCGCGGCCGTGCAAATGGGTCTGATCTATGTGAATCCGGAAGGGCCCAATGGAAAGCCCGATCCCATCGCTGCGGCACGGGACATCCGCGAAACCTTCGCCCGCATGGCGATGAACGACGAAGAGACGGTCGCGCTCATTGCTGGCGGACACACCTTCGGCAAAACGCACGGTGCTGCCGTTCCCGCTCAATATGTAGGCGCGGAACCAGAAGGTGCCTCCATTGAGGAGCAAGGGCTCGGGTGGAAGAATAAATTTGGCAAAGGTTGCGGTGCTGACACCATCGGCAGCGGACTCGAAGTCACCTGGACCACAACTCCAACGAAGTGGAGCAACAATTTCTTCACCAACCTGTTCAGCTACGAATGGGAACTGACGAAGAGTCCAGCTGGTGCGCACCAGTGGACTCCGAAAAATGGCGGAGGCAAAGGTTCGGTGCCGGATGCGCACGATCCGTCAAAGCATCATGCGCCATCCATGCTTACCACGGACCTCGCCTTGCGGTTCGACCCTGCGTACGAAAAGATTTCACGGCGCTTCTACGAGCATCCGGATGAGTTCGCAGATGCCTTTGCGCGCGCGTGGTTTAAGCTGACGCACCGCGACATGGGGCCGATCTCGCGGTACCTTGGCCCGCTCGTTCCGAAAGAGACCCTGGTGTGGCAAGATCCTGTTCCCGCAGTGGATCATAAATTGATCGGGGAGAAGGACATTGCTGCTCTCAAGGCCAAGATCCTCGCGTCCGGACTGTCGATCTCGCAACTGGTGACGACGGCCTGGGCGTCGGCGGCGTCGTTCCGCGGCTCCGACAAGCGCGGTGGGGCGAACGGGGCGCGCATACGCCTTACGCCGCAAAAGGACTGGGAAGTCAACCAGCCGGCTGCACTGGCCAAAGTACTCAAGAAGCTGGAGGGGGTCCAAAAGGAGTTCAACAGTTCGCAGACCAACGGAAGCAAAGGGAAGAAGGTTTCGCTCGCAGACCTGATCGTGCTTGGCGGCGACGCAGCCATCGAGGAAGCCGCGAAAAAGGCTGGGCACAAAGTGAAAATTCCCTTCTCACCGGGACGCACGGATGCTTCGCAGAAGCAGACCGACGTGCACTCCTTCGGCGTGATGGAACCGGTCGCTGACGGGTTCCGCAACTATCTCCGCAGCGGACAGATCCTCTCGGCGGAAGAGTTCCTGGTCGATCGGGCGCAGTTGCTGACCCTGACTGCTCCCGAGATGACGGTTCTGGTCGGCGGCCTGCGGGCGCTGAATGCGAACTTCGGGCAGACCAAGCATGGGGTCTTCACCAACCGGCCGGAAACACTGACGAACGATTTCTTCGTCAACCTGCTCGACATGAACACTAAGTGGGAGCCCGCTACATCCGAAGGCGTGTATGAAGGACGCGATCGGGCTACGGGCAAAACCAAGTGGACGGCCACGCGTGTCGATCTGGTGTTCGGTTCGAACTCCCAGCTCCGCGCACTGGCAGAAGTCTATGCGTCGGACGACTCGAAGGAGTCGTTTGTGAAAGACTTCGCGGCCGCGTGGAATAAGGTGATGAACCTTGACCGCTACGACCTTTCCTGAGCTCGAGGAAAAAAGAACCTCTCACTCTTTAAGGGCGACGGGCGATCCGCCTTTCGGCAACATGCGGGATGGCAGATCGAACCATGCTGGGCTTCAAATCAACGAAGCCCAGCTTATGCAGTGGCGAAGTAAACCGGGCTGTCACAACGCGCGACCCGGCTAAGAATTTCTCCAAAGAGAAACGGGGTGAGTTCTGTCCTGCATTCCCGAGACGCGTTTTGTGTTCTGCGATGATAAGGTGATCGTCGGGCAACGGGGAAACGAAGCGTGTGTTTTTCAGCTACAGCGAACTTTGTGGGCAGCGGGGTTCTGGGAGCCGTCGGCGTCGTCACCTTAACGAAGGTGAAGCACAGGCGCGAACTGCTTTTCGCAGCGCTGCCCTTACTATTCGCCGTTCATCAGTTCATCGAGGGATTCGTCTGGCTGGGATTGGATGGGATTCTTTCGCCTACGGTGGCGCACGATATGGGCGCGGCTTTCATGCTTTATGCGCAGGGGCTTCTTCCTTTTTTGCTGCCCCTAAGCGTGCTGTTGTTTGAGCCGAACTCGAAAAGCCGCCGGAGGATGTTGCCGTTCCTCGTGCTCGGAGGAGCCACGACGCTATACATTTTGTGGGCGCTGACCGCATTCCCGTTGCAGCTCTACGTCAGGGAAAACAGTATCGTATACATCAATCAAGCGACAAATAATACAGCGGTTGCGTTGTTTTATGTGATTGCAACGTGCGGTTCGCTTTTTTTCTCCAAGATCAAGATGATGGTAATTTTCGGCGCGGCAAACCTGGCAATACTTCTGATTGTCATGGAGGTCAAGCGGTACGCGTTCACATCGCTGTGGTGTGCGTACGCGGCGGTCGCAAGTGTGATCATCCTCGGCTACTTCTGGAGTAGCCGCGCAGAGCGGCCCTTCGTCTATGCCCAGTAAGGCAACTTGAAGCTCCGTTCCTCGTCGGCCTCAGCTGCCCGGAGCATCCCGAACTACACCGCCTTCTTCTCGGCGTCCGAATTTGCTGCTGCATCGAATTTGCCCATGTCTCCCCTCCCGGGCCCATCCCCCCACGGGGATACCAAGCTGGCGAGTTACTGACGTGATCGGCTGCTGGACGGACGGCAAGCGGAGACCAAGCCCAGGACCCGCAGCGGAAATGCGGCGGTCAAGACAACCGCAGGACGGGAGTAACCAATAATCCTCCTACTGCATTAAGTCGAGCGCGTCGCTGAAGGCTGCCTTGAGCTTAAGGGCCTTCTTGATTTCTTCACAAGTCACGTAGGGATGCTCGCTGTATTCGAGGAAGCTCGGACATTGGTGTTCGCGGAAAAACTTGACTATGGACGCAGGATTGGTCGCGTAGTCTGCAGGCCACCCTTCGAGGGCCTCAAAGGCGGACTTGATCCCCGTCTTCCCGAACAGGTAAGAGGCATCCTCGCAGTATTTATCGAAATCGGTATCGAAGATGGCCTGGTACATCAGGTAGTTCTCCCCGTTAATGGTGAAGATCAGCCACCTCAAGTAGTGTGCCTTGAGTATCGAGAGCGTGGTCGGATCATCTGCGATTGCTTTCTCTATGACCTTGGCATGGTTGTAGATGTGCTCTTCCCTTCCAGGGATGACCTTCGCAATGACGCTGAAGCCGTAGCAAGCTGGAGTCTGGGGAAAGATCGGGCCGTACCTGCCTTGCTCAACCTTGTCCTCAAAAAAGCCCCCCTTGGGAATCGCCATCGCCTGTGGTTTCGTCCAGTCGTGTTCTTTGGGCGTTGAGGGTGTAGTGGCGGGCGTTACCGTGGCCATGTCAGTCTCCCCATTCCGGTTCTTTGATCCCTGTGCGACTCCAATTCACTCCACTAGACCACGCTAGGGTTGACTCGATGTTTGCGCTACTAGGGAAATCCCTAAAGGGCGCTTCAGAGCGGAACGTGAACCAATGCGGCCTAGTCCTGCTTTTTTTGACGCCCGTCGCCCAACGAGGGCGGACGGCGGAAGAACCCAAGCCCAGGTTCCGCAACGGAACTGTAGCGGTCAGGACAACCGTCGTGGGCTGGAGGAGGGAACCGCCGCAAGGGGTCCGGAGAGTTATCTCAAGTCTGCGTAAAGCAACTCGCTGAAAGGCAAGTCTGTGACGTGTCGGTATTCAGGCCACTTCGTGGGAACGAAGTTCTCAACGATGCGCTCGGCTCCTGCCGATTCTTGCTCAACAATTAGACCACCGTTCGCATTCAGATGTATATCTACTCCGTAGGTAGTTAGGGCCTGACCTTCGGGCGGATACAGCCGCATCTCACGCAGCACCAAAGTACACAGAGACCCGTTCGGTTGACATTTGCGTTGGACACTCGGATCGGACCGAAGTCGAGCAAGCGAGCCATCCTTACGATAACAATAGTCGCCGTACACTCGGGGGTTCTCATCCTCGCTTGAAGAAATTCTCACGCGAGCAATGTTGGCATCCCGGTACCACACGAACGCCACTGGTTTCGGGCTTCCTGCTTGCCTCCAAGCTGCTTTGGTGTCGTACTCCACCCAGCCTGCCGATTGTCCATAGTCAGAAGTAGTCTGGGCGAAGATCCGAGGAACCAGAGAGTTGGAATAGTCCTCGACGTTTGCACAGTACTTTGTGACGGCGACTATTTCCATCGTCAAGTTCTTATCCAAATTGGCCCAATCAACCGTTCTCTGGGCCAATAACGACGTACTCATAACGATCACGAAGAGCAAAGGTGAAAATCTGCGCATCGGAGTCTCCACGGCAGGGCGAAGTTGCCACACTGATACAAAGTATATGCCCGTTCCGCCGCCCATTGCCGCCCGATTGGAAGGAACTACCGCTGGCGAGGATATATCGACACCCGTTTCTATATACGTCTAAGCTCTTGGAAAATATACTGGCGGAGAGGGAGGGATTCGAACCCTCGGTACAGGTGTTAGCCCGTACAACGGTTTAGCAAGCTGGAACATTCCACCACGTAAGGCCTTCACTCCAAAGACCTAGTTCTCCTCAGCAGTCCGATCCCGCAGTCTGTACGGACAAAATTGTACGTACCTCCGCCCTTCGCGGCATAATTCCGGCCATGAGAATGCAGAAAGGAAGTCTGATCCTGCAGCACGGGTCGTGGCACGTCAGGTTCTACCAGGGCGGGAAACGCCAAAGCAAGCGGCTATGCCCGGAGGGCACGGACCGAAAGAAGATCCACCAGCTGGCGGCTGTCCTCATGCTGGAGGTCAACTCGGGGAAGGTCGATGCGATCGACCAACGCAGACCGGAGGTCATGGTCTTCGACTTCTGGACGGAGACCTTCCTCCCGTGGGCGACGGACAACCTCAAGCCTTCGTCCGTCCACGGTTACAAGAAGCTGTGGGACGGCGTGCTCAAGGTTCACTTCACGGGCAAGACGCTCCAGAGCTACCGCACCCATCACGGCAGCGAGTTCCTCTCCAGCCTCGCGCCCAGGATGACGCGCAACTCGCTCAGCCATGTCCGTGCCCTCAGCTCCACGGTCTTCGGGCATGCGGTCAACCGAGGGATCATCGAGCGCAACCCGTGGCGGGAGGTGAAGCTCCTGGCCAAGCCCAAGGCCACGACGCCCACGCGGCACTACACGCTGGAGGAGGCTAAGGAAGCTCTCTCGCTTCTCGCAGCCGACGCAAAGGCACAGGTCGCGTTCGGCCTATCCTTCTTATTGGCCCTTCGCCCAGGAGAGCTGAGCGGACTTTGCTGGGAGGACATCACCGCGGAGACAGTCGTCGTGAGAAGGTCGGCTTGGCGCGGGATCGTGGGTCAGACCAAAATGGGGACGACGTTCACGGTTCCACTCATCCCTCCAGCGAGGGCGTTGGCCTCGGCGTGGCACGGCGTCAGCGGAAGCCCGAAGTCGGGATGGCTCTTCCCCAACCCCTCGGGCTCTAGGCCTCTCGACATGAGCGCCTATGCGAACAGGGTTCTTCGTCGGATACTTAAGGACAAGTACAAGGGCCTCTACAGTTGCCGCAGAGGAATGGCCACCGCGCTGGTGGGGATGACGGGCAATGTGGTCTCGGCGCAGGGGATGCTGAGACACGCCAACATGAGCACGACACTCACGTTCTACAAAAAGGAAACCCCTGAGGAGACTGTACGCGGGATGAGGCTGCTGACTGAGGCATGGGACAAGAAGAAGGATAGGGAAGAAAAATAGGGCCTACTTTTATTTCTTCCACCTCAGTCCAGTCCTCCCCATTCTCTCGGGATCGGCACCCCGTACCACTGGCGCAGCCTGCTGGCGAACGTCCTCACCGCGTTTATGGACAGCCTCGGGTAGCCGCTTCGCCTCGCCGTGGACCAGATGGCCCGGTAACTCAGCTCGGTTCTGATCAGCATCTTGGCGCAGAAGCCGAACTGGGAAAGCTGGGGGCGGCGGATGCCTTCGGGGATTATGATCGCCGCCTCGACGCCCGCCTCTTTCAGCGCGGCCCTCACTTCTTCGGCGTGTGAGACTATCCACAGGCGGGCGTACTTCGCTACGCTGGGTTCCTGGATGTTCATAGGTCGCCCACGAGATCCTCGTCGCCGGACTCATGCTTCCTCAGCATTTCTTCGTGAACGGCGAGGGCCTCCAGCAGGCCGGGGACGCTCTCGATCCGGAGGAAGAGCTCGTCCAGCTGGGACTGCGCCAGCTCGATCTTGCGGTTGAGTTCCGCGAGCCTGGCGGTCAGTCTGTCGTCCAAAGGGAGGTCCTCGATGGGTTGTCTAGCTGATGATGGAATCGAGGAACTCGGCGGTCGGTGCCATGTCGGGATTGGCTTCAAGCATTCCTAGAACGTAGGCGGTCTTCACTGCCAACTCCTGTCGGAGGCTGGCGATCGTCTCCTCTCTGGTCTTGAGTTCTGCAGCAGGTCGTCGCGCAACTTCAACTTCGCGGCGAGCTGCGGGTCTTCCTTCCGCCTCATGGTCTGGGCTATCTTATTCATCTGTTTTCCTCCCTATAAAAGGGCCACGGATTGCGCCGTGGCCGACGTCTGAACAGAGGTCTGGCGGTTTCATCGCTGTGTACGCCAGAGACACGCCGGATCTTGCCTCACCGGTGGCTGCTCGTGTGACTGAATTCGGATCGACAGCGCGGCGTCCACGTCCTTCGCCCGCTTCTTGAGCTCCTCCCAGCGCGGCCTGATCTGTCCAGCTCCTTCGCGTCCTTCGCCGGTGCCTCTGCGTGGGCAAGGCGGACCCTCGTGTCTCGGACAAGCTGGGACAGCTCGCCGTCGAGGACCTCGATCTTGTTGTTCAGGTTGGTCCGCTCGAGCGGCGTGAGCCAGTGCTCCTTGAGTGCCTCCTTCGCCGCGGCGATCTGCTCGCGGTATGCGGCGGACGCTCCGGCGATGCTCGACATCAGGGACTTTAATGCGGCCTCTGCCTGCTCTGCCGTGGGAGCTCCCTTCAGGCGTCGATCCAGGTCCTCAAGCTCAGAACGCCACTCGTGGCGACGGAGGCCGTTCTTCTCGTCGAGCTTCGCCTGGGTCTTGAGCACGGACGCGATGGCGTTGTTGCAGTCCTCGAATGATCCTGCTTCTGCGGGATCTTGCCTAGCACGTTCAGGATGGTCGCTTGCATGGTCTGTTCCTTTCGAATTTGACGGGGAAGCCGCGTGCCATCCGGGACGAATGGTCGCCTGCCTCCCGTTCTTCCCAACGCGGCCCGCGTCAAGAAGCTTGTTGGGAAAACTTAACCCTTGATGAAGTTGCTCAAGGCCACCTTGAGGGCCTCAGATTCCGACAGCCCGATGGCTACCGCGAAGTCGTAGTCCTGCTTCTGCGACTCTGTCAGGCGTCCGTTTAACGACTCGGTCGCCTTCTTGAGGCGTGGGTCGCGCTTCGACAGTGCCTCCATCAGGATGGCGTCCGACTCTGCGCGGAAGTCGGCCTCTGTGTTCTGTCCAGCCTCGCGGGCTGAGCCGTTGTTGCGGCGGATGGAACGGGATTCGCGCACCTCGACCGCTCCGTCCTCGGCCACGAGGCTCTCGGCGATGTTGATGAGGGTCTCCTGACTGAGGCGTTCACCACGAGTGCGTTCCTGGTACTTCTTGCGGCTCGAAGGCTTCAGCTTGGCCACCGCAGTTCCGAGCTTCTCGTCTAGGGAAATCATAGGTTTCGAGCGTCCTTATGCGCTCTGTGTACATACTACCGTGTACTTACAGACGCTGGACCAGCGTTCCGTCCCCAAGCCCATGCAGCCGAAGCAGTTACTCCGCTCCGTCAAGCGGGCACCCGGAGCAGATCCAACGCTCGACGTAGGCCTTCGTGAAACCGAACCTGCGCGCCAGCTTGACGCGGTCATCGTCTTCTGCGTCCGGTACAGCAGCCACATGCTGAGGAAGACCTTCCCCTGGGCCACCGGGTCGGCGTCGCGGCCGTTCCTCAGGGACATGGCTACCTGGGACTGCTCTAGCGAGGGCAAGATTCCTCGCGTATTCGATCAGGCTGGCAAGCTCCTCGTCCGAAGGCGCGATGCCAAGGATGGACAGCATCCTGAGGTTCGTCCGCACCGTGTTTTCGACCTGAGTAAAGTCGCCCTCGAAGCCGCCCCTTTGGCGCGTGCCTACGGCGATGTCGGCGGACAGCCACCCGGAGATGAAGCCAGCGCAGCGGCGACACAGGCTCAGGCTCACACCGCCGAGGGCGATCTCCGAGTACGTGACCTCCATGCGGCAACCCTTGCAGATTCCTCCGGCGTGGCCGTTGATTTGCTGTTCCTCTGTCGGGATGCTCATATGATCGACGCCATCTCAGACGCAGCCGCGATGTTGGCCTCGACCTTGGCACGTTCTGCCTCCTCACGGCCAAGGTCGGTTAGCTCATCGTCCTCGCGGCTCCATCGCCTTTGATCGGGCCGAGACGAACCCGGCAGACTCAAGACGAGCCACGCTCACCTTGCAGCTATCCTGGAACAGACCGCGCTGACATCATCCTGCAAGCACGCCTTCCTTCTGCCTGCAAAGTCGCGCCAATATACGCAGTACCTTTGGTCCAAGTGCTTTTCTTCAACAGCATCCCTCCTCCAGTGTTCTGTAGCTGCTCCTAGGTCTGTAGCTGTTCTACTGCAAAGTCTCTCTGCCGCTCTGGAGGCAATACCCAAGCCCCACATGGTCTGCTTGCCGACCCTGTCCGAGAGGCTGCAAACTCCGCCAGCTCGCGCTAGAACACCTGCCTCACGTTGGCCGGCGTCCAGTAGGTGTTTCTCGGGCTGCTTGCGCCTGCACTGACTTGGCGTCCATCTCACCGTTCTCCTTCAACAGGTTAGATCCAGTCAGCCATGGTAAAGGATACGATATACATCACGCTTTCCTTCTGCTCTATGTGCTCCTGGGCCGTTCTGTCGGTGTTAACCACCAAGACCATGTGGGCTATGTCCTTGTGCTCGGCGTCCCCAAGCGTGAAAAGCCCGTCTCCGACGATCTTGAAGGCCTGAATCTTGCCAAGGCTGAGGTTCAACTCTGCGTCCATCAGGAGCCGACATCCTTGTCCGCGTTGTCGCGGTCCAGCATCCAGTTCACTCTGGCCACGTTCTGCCCCGACCCAGCGACATGGGCTTTCTCCAGCGGGTCGCTGGTGTACTTCCGCCTGTTCGTGTGATTGATTATCAGAATCCCCACGCCAGTTCGCTCAGCCGCATCGAACAGGGCGGAGTGAATCGGGCGCATGTCGTCCTCGGAGACTGCCTTTGCCTTCCCCTAGTAGTTGTTGATGGGTTGATCACCACCAGCGCGACATCTCCAAATGACTCGATGTATTCGACCAGGCTCCGTGAACTCCGGCTTGGAGAAGTCGATGGTGGTCTTCATCTCCTTGCTGTCCTTCGAGGCTGTGGCGTAGCGGTCCACGATCTCCACCAAGTGGAGGTTAGCGCCTGCTTTGAACAGAGAAGGCTTGAGTACTTGGGGTCCTGGGTCTTCTAGATTGAAGCGGATCGCCCTGAAGCCAGCGGCGGTGACTAAGGCAGTCCAATAAATGCTGAGCTTCGTCTTGCTCACGCTCTTCGGAGCGTTCAGCATGGACGTCATCTTCCGGGGAATGCGGCTCTCAATGCTCGGCACCAGCTCGATGGGTTCGTCCTTCACCTCGGACACAGGGGAACTGTTGATCTTGCTCTGTACTCTTGGCTCGGCTTGTCGACGATGGACGCTCGCTCTATCCGCGGACGAGACAGCGGAGCATTGGCAGGTCCGGCGCCACTTACATGGCACTTATGGAAGAGCTGCCTGCCTTCTCTTCCCAGACAAAGGCGCACTGCTCGTTGTTAGTAGCGTGGCTGTCATGCTGCCGGCCACAGGCAAAGCAATGCCATAAAGAACGTGGTAGTTCAAATCTCCAACTCGCCGCGCACCTTGGCCTGGAACTTCAGTCCTGCTGCTCCAGTTCGGCTTTAGGATTCCAGTCGGCCTTTATCGCTGGGAATGAATGAGCCAGCTGCGTGCTTCCCTTCACAGACATCTTGCGAAGCCACGACACGAACTCAGAAGAGGTAAAGAACAAGGGAACTTGTTGACAGCCTCGTATAGGACACCAGATTTGTGCGGTGACCCAGAGGCGAGACTTAAACGCGCCTCCATCAAGTTGTCGGGCTGACTCGCCTCATCCTTCCTGGGGTTTGGGAACTTCGCTTTGATGCTCACCGGCACCGGACTCTTGAAGTGATAGTGCCGCTCTCGTGTCATCCACAGCGGGCTGTCCTGCCACTCCTCCCCGCTCTTTAGGCGGTAATCGCATGGAAAGTCTGCGCAGGATACAGGCGCTGCTCCATGAACCACGGCGCATCGTTCACGTCCAACACCGAGTACTCTCCCGTTCCGCAGAACACGCCTGCCGCCGTGGCGTTGGGAAACTCCGGACCTCGACCACGGACGAGTATGAGGTAGCCGCTTCCTTCCAGCTGTGCTATGGGTGTTCTGAGGGGACTTGCCTTCGAGGGCAAGGACCTTGAATCCACGCTGGATGTAGGAGAGAGCTATTTCCTTGTAATTGGGTATGTCTGCCATAGGCCTTCGGTTCTGGGTTCTCGCGGCTAGCTGTGCGAGGTGTAAATAAGGCCATACGTTCTGAGGTTTGGAAAACCTAAGCCTGCCGAGACAGGATGCTGCCTGCTTCTATTTTTATAACACAAGTATTCATTTTACGCAGATATAATTCGTGCATAGTGCACCATGGTCTTAGGTTCGCCATGGCTATGGTGCACTATTGCCTTCGGTCTGTGACGGCCGCTCGTCAGCTCGCTCGCTCTGTGACAGCTGTCACGGCGTCACGCTGCGTAGTTCGCCTCGACATATAAAGAATGAGGGTATTTATTATCTTATGTTTATGGTCGCGTAGGCTGTATGTGACTCTGTGACTGACGTCTAGCTCTCACGAGCGGACGAGCTGGAGCGAGCGAAATGATGACGCAACTTTCCGGAATCTGCTTACCTAGTTTTGGAATTACTAGTCACTCCCTCCCCTCGTATTAGGCCTTATGCAAGTCCCCGGCGACGTCGTCGAGTTGCTCGATGCGTGAGCGGCCCGATTCCGGCCGGATGCGACCTGTGCGGTTCTGTGCGGAACCACTGCGGACGAAGGACCCCGTGGCCTGCAGCTGCCCCGTGAGTCCCAGTTAGGGTCCACCAGCTGGCGGGGATTCGCTCGAGTTTTGCCTCGAATGGACGGCGCGACGGACGGCAGAACGACCTGAGCTCTTGCGCGGAAGCCACCATGCGGCAGTCAGGAAAGCCGCAGGCCCTTGCCCAGGTCTCATCTGGCAGTCGAAAAACCGCGCCCTTCCGGAACGCCTGCCCTGCGTGTCCGTGACGACCTGCGGAGACCGCAGGTAGCCAGGTTTCGACGTTTTCGAAGCCTACCGACCGGCGCTCGCGGCCATCGCCTTCGGCTTCCTCATCTTCCTTTTCGCCTCGAAGAAGGCCGCGATGAACTCCGCGGCCTGCTGAGGGACGATGGCATTGCCGAGTCCATGCAGAACAGCCAGGCGTCTGGGTATCCCATCAGCCACGAGGCGTGTCCCGGGCTCACGCAGGCGTCTTTTCCCGTCCGAGCCTCGGACCGACTCCGCGTCGTCCCAGAAGCCCTTGTTGAAGTCGAACCCACACTCTGCTCCAAAAGACTCGCTGACCTTAGGGGCTGCTGACTGGCCAGTGGAGTCGCCCACGAAGCATATCCGCTCCCTGAGGTGCTGCGCTCCCACATGTGGAGCCGGGAATACCGCAGCCCCGAAGGCGTAGCCGGCCTTATCCAAGTCCCCGGCGACGTCGTCGAGCCACCCGTGGTCGATCGCGCCCTCGACCTGCTCGCCAAAGACGAGTGGAGGGCGTCTTGCAACGATGAGATCGCGGAACCAGGGCCAGAGATGCCTCGGGTCCTTTTTACCTCTTCTCTTGCCGGCGACGCTGAACGACTGGCACGGGCACGACCCCGTCCAAAGCGGGAAGTCCTCTTTGATGCCGAGGAGGAGGAGCGCGAGCGGCCATCCGCCGATCCCGGCGAAGAAGTGCGCTTGCGTGTAGCCCTCGAGGTCTTTGGGGTACTTGGCGACTTCCTTGATCGAGCGATCATCGATGTCTCCCTGCGGTATGAGCCGACTTTCCATCAGCGACCGCAACACTGCTGCCTTGCTTCTGTCGTTTTCGTTGTAGTACGAGGGCATGGTTCCTCCTTTTCTTGTCGTCGCCTACCGACCGCAGCTCCTGCGCGAGGCTGTCCAGCTCCTGGGCGAAGTCCATCGCCCTTGCCTTGAATTCGGCCTTGTGGCTCGGCTTTCTGAGGAACACGAGCTTCGCCCTCAGCTCCTTCAGCCACTCGAAGGCCCTGTCCCAGCCTACTGGGTCGCGTCGGACGCCGTGCCTGTCCGTCGGCTTTCCCTCCGCCTTCGCCATCCAGTAGCGGGCCTTCTCCTGCGAGATGCCGAGCTGCCTCAGACGGGACATGAAGTCCCGGCCATGCTTCGCCTTTATCTCATCCCGCAGGGCCACCAGCGTCTCGCCGAACGCCACCCCTACTGTGCGGTAGTCGTGCTCAGCGACGCGGAGCCGGCCGAACGCCTTCACTGCCCTCTTCTCGGCGTCGTCTGCGGAGCCTGAATTTGGTGTTGCACCAAATTTGCGATGTCCTCTCCTCCAGGCCTTAATCGTGCCACGGAGGGGCCAAGCTGGCGAGTTACCGACGTGATCGGACGGCTGGATGGGCGGCAGGCTGGATGAAGCTGTTCGGCTGCAAGGGAAATGCGGCGGTCAAAGAAACCGCTGGGCACTCCTCAATCACCATGGACCTCTGGCTCGTTTTACTTTGCTGCACCACAGATGGTGCGTTTTCCTCCACGATGCACAGCTTGCGGTGCGATTTCCTAAGTTTTTCCACAAGCAAATCTTAGCGGCAGTGCGAATTTGCTTGACTGTGACGCGGTTGGTGCTAATTTCCAATCATGGTCGATTAGCAACAAGGAGGTTTTGTGCCGCTTCAGAGTGATGACAAGGATGCCGCCACTAATTCCAGGCTGGACATGATCGTCAAGCTGCTGGCTGGACTGTACGTCCGGGAGCTCAATAACAACGACGCGATCGTTAAGCTGGACAAGATGCAGCTTAGTCGAGAAATGATCGCTGAGGCTGTGGGTGTCACCACTCACAACGTAGCGCAAGTGCTCTACGCGAGCAAGAAGGCCACCGAGAAGAAGTCAAAGAAAGGTGAAGCGGCGAAGGTGGAAGTGGTCGAATCCGCTGCTGTGCTCGCTGCGGAGGTCGCTCAATGACGCAAGATGAAGTCTTCGCGAACATTATCGAAACGAACCAGATCATGGTTTCGCTTCTCGCCCGGCTCGTCTGGACGCCTGAGAAATTGGTCGAGATTGTGACGGCGAAAAAGAAAAACCCTGATGCGTACATTCAAGCCTACAACGCATGCGATGGCACTAAGAACGGAACTCAACTGGCGGCGGTTGCGGGAGTCACACAGCAGTCTATGTCAGCCGCGCTGCAAGGTTGGTTCGATGATGGTGTCGTTATCAATGTGGGCACGGCCAAATTCCCACTCTATAAGAAGATGATGACGCTGCCTGTTCCACCAAAACGAAAAGTAAAAACGAAGACGGAAGATCAACCTGAATTGGCGATACCAGAACCTCAGGAGACCAATGTCACCACCAATGGGCAATGACGACGTACTACAACGGATAGACACGAAGCTCGATCAAATGCTGAAGCTCGCGGCGATGCAGGTGACTGCGAACATGAAGCAGACACAGGCGATCCAGATGCTCAACACAGCTGGCTTCGACCGGAAATTCATAGCCGAGCTGTTGGGCACGACACCGAACACCGTAAGTGTCACACTGGCGAAAGCCAAGGCTAGGCAGAGGCCGCGTGAAATCCCGACGGTTGACCCAGCATCACTGGTGCCAACTCCTGAAGAGTAAAACATGGCAGGCGTAGATAAAATCCGGGAAGCTCTGCAAGATAAATTGCGGGTCAAGCGAGCGCAGCTTTACAACATCGCGAAAGACATCGCGGATCAGCTCTCCATATCAACTGGAGACGCGATCCTCGTCTTGGCCGTGAAGAATCACATCAATCTTCACAAGCATGGAAGCGTGCTACCGCCCGGAAAGCTGGAGCAGATTCGCGGGATGATTCCCTACGTTCAAACGACCGTGGCAACCGCCGCTCAACCAGCCGCCAAGGCAAAGACAGGAACCAAGAAACCCAAGAAGCCTTTCCGCGTGAAGCTGGATAATCCCGAAGCAGACCCAATCCTCAATAAAGGAACGCGGGATGAAATTGAGGCAATGGTTCCCGTCTATCACAGGTTGTCCCTGCTTGAGAACTCCATTCGTCAATTCCTGACTCGTGTCTTGAAAGCGAAGCACGGGAATGACTGGTGGGAAAAGATCGCCCCGAATGGTTTGCAGAAGCATCTAACGATCCGGCTGGCAGACGATGAAGTTAATGCTTGGCATCAACGCCGAAGCACGAACCCGATTGACTATCTGGACTTGAACCAGCTTCCAGCTCTCGTGAGAGCAGCGCAAACGGATTTTGTAGATGCTTTTTTCCCAACCGCTGAATGGTTTCAACACTTCATCACGGAGGTCTACCGCTCACGTTGCGTCGTGTGCCACATGAACCCACTGAATGACACCAACACGCAAGACGTTGCTGTCCGTTTCAATCAATGGCAACAGCTGGTCAAGGCGAAGATTGCCGAAGTCACTCGCCTCGAAAACCCACAAGCTGTCTCTGCTGTTGAAGTCACTCCCGCTGCTCCAGCGCAGTAAAGTTTTCCGCCGAATTTAGAGGCAGGCTGAGTCGCCCATTGCCGTCCGTTCTAGGTAGGGAAGGTCCTTTAAGCCATATATCGATGGCCATCGATATACGTCTAAGCTCTTGGAAAATATACTGGCGGAGAGGGAGGGATTCGAACCCTCGGTACAGGTGTTAGCCCGTACAACGGTTTAGCAAACCGCCGCATTCGGCCACTCTGCCACCTCTCCGGCGTGCGGAATTACAGTTTACCACGGCAGCGAAATGAAGTGAGTGGTTCAAGGCGCAAACACTGGACAGGTTTCTGCGCTCGTTTGAACTCCGCTTCCGCGACAGGCACTAGGAGTTCAGCGATCCGGCGCTAGCAGCCCGCTCCACGCGGAACTTTTTTACGGCAAAAATGGCAAGCACGATGAAGACCGCCATAACCGCAATTTGAGCAACCAGAAATGGCGGTTCCTTCTGCGTCGGGGCCAGTGCCGTCAAGGCGGGAACCTTCAGGAATGACTGTACGACGGCAACAAAGGAATTCAGATATAGCGCCAAGACAGCGCAGACTACATAGATCCATCTCCAAGCATTCGCGAGGTGAAGAGCGTAGCGCGCCACGATTGCAATCGCAAGTACCGCCAGCGAAATGATGCCAACCACGTGGGACGGCAGCAGGTGTTCCACAGGAAAAAGAAATCCCGTGACGCTCGTGAGCACGGTCGTCGCCAGAAAGATCAAGGTCCAACCGTCGAGACGTTTGCCGGTCAAAAAACCATACACGACGATGAAACCCGATCCAATACCGGCCAGGCTCAGCAGTACGTGTACCAGGGTAAACGTCGACGTCGTCATGCCCAATATCATGATGCGCTCCTTTCCGAGCGAGTTAGTTGGAATATCTGGGGCTGGACTTGCCTTGATACTGGAGAGTTGGATTCTGGCGCCGGTGAGATGTTTCATTTAATTGCTCTCGGCTCGCCCTCCCGCCGCAAACCTAGGTAATGGTCTCATGCAGAAGGGTCTGTCGTAGACTGGTGCTGTGGGGATCGTGGGAGAAACAAAAGCTGTAGCTGCCAGCCGCGACGGTGCCGACGGGTCCAAAGGCCTCAGCCGCAACATGCCGCAGGCAACGGCGCCGATCGAGATCGAAGCGATCCGAGTTGCCCAGCCTGCTCAGGTCGCGGCCGGACTCAAGAGTGTTCTAAAAGCGACCGAATTCACGTTTAGGGAACCAGGGTTAGTCCGCGGAGTCGCGGCGCTTTCTCATCTCAATCAATTTGACGGAATCGACTGTCCGGGATGCGCGTGGCCCGATCCCGACGACGATCGCGCTCTCAACGAATACTGCGAAAACGGGGTGAAGGCTATTGCGGAGGAAGCAACGGCTAAGCGTTGCACGCCTGAATTCTTCCGCTCGTGGAGCGTTGCCGATCTGTCGCGTCAGTCGGACTACTGGCTGGGCCATCGGGGACGGCTGACCCATCCCATGGTCCTGCACAATGGCAATGACCATTACGAACCGGTCTCGTGGGAAGCCGCGTTCAAGCTGATTGCGGGCGAACTTAACGGTCTGGATTCTCCCGATCAGGCGATTTTCTATACATCGGGCCGTACCAGCAACGAAGCCGCATTTCTCTATCAACTGTTTGTCCGCCAGTTCGGCACCAACAACTTGCCGGATTGCTCGAACATGTGTCACGAGTCGTCGGGGTTGGCGTTGAAAGAAGTAATCGGCGTCGGCAAGGGAACCGTCACACTGAAGGATTTCGACCTGGCTGACACTATCCTTATTATTGGGCAGAATCCGGGCACCAACCATCCGCGAATGCTCGCCACCCTGCAGCAGGCGGCGCGGCGTGGCGTGACAATTGTCAGCGTGAATCCACTGGCGGAAGTCGGATTGACCCGATTCAAACACCCCAAGGATGTGCTTCACCTGTTCGGGGCGGGGACGAAGATTGCGAAACATTTCGTACAAGTTCGGTTGAGTGGAGATCTCGCCTTCTTTAAGGGACTGTGCAAAGAGATTCTGGAGGAAGAAAGCCGGAATCCTGGGAACGTCATCAAACGCTCGTTCATTGACGATAAGACCTGCGGGTTTGAGGACTTCCGCGCTGCCATCTCTGCAGTGCCATGGAGCGAGATCGTCGAGCAGAGCGGCGTCTCGCGATCGCAGATCCGGGAGATCGCCCAAGTGGTGATGCAATCGAAGTCGATGATCGCCTGCTGGGCAATGGGGCTGACGCAACAGCGACGGGCGGTCGCGACCATTCAGGAAGTCGTCAACCTGATGCTGTTGGGCGCTCATATGGGGCGTCCGGGGGCGGGAGTCTGCCCGGTCCGAGGCCACTCGAACGTACAGGGCGACCGGACGATGGGCATCTGGGAAAGAATGCCGGAGAGCTTTCTCGATAAGCTACGCGATGTTTTCGGATTCGAGCCTCCCCGGAAGCACGGCTGGGATGTGGTGGATTCGATCAAAGCGATGCACCGGGGTGACGCGAAGGTTTTCTTCGCCATGGGTGGGAACTTCCTTTCTGCGACGCCCGACACCGAGTTCACGGCCGAAGCCCTTCGGCGCTGTCAACTCACCGTTCATGTCTCAACCAAGCTAAACCGGGCTCACCTTATTACTGGGAAGCGAGCGCTCATCTTGCCGTGCCTGGGGCGCACGGATCGAGACATGCAGGCGGACGGGGTTCAATTCGTTAGCGTTGAGAATTCCATGGGGATCGTGCACACGTCGCGGGGAAACCTGCAGCCGCCGTCGCATCAACTCTTGAGCGAGCCTATGATTGTGACGCGACTGGCTCTGGCGACTCTCGGCGAAAGAACTGGAGTCAATTGGCTGCATCTGGTCGAAGACTACGACCGGATCCGTGACCTGATCGCCCGCGTCGTGCCGGGCTGTGAGGACATGAACCGTCGTGTTCGTCAGAAGGGCGGTTTCTATCAGGCAAATGCGGCGCGGGACGACGATTACAGGACAAAGACGGGCAAGGCGAACTTTACGGTCTCGGCCATGGAGCGCGTCCGACTGCGGCCAGAACAATTCCTGATGACCACACTTCGCAGCCACGATCAGTACAACACGACTATTTACGGCCTCGACGACCGATATCGGGGGATTTTTCACGGTCGCCGGGTCGTGCTCATGAATACCGACGATATCAACGAGCAGGGATGGAAAGCGGGAGAACAGTTGAACATCACTAGCCATTTCTTCAACGACGGCAAAGAGGAACTGCGGACAGCGGCACGCTTCCTGCTAGTGCCTTATGAGATTCCCCGGCGCTGCGTGGCGACCTATTTTCCGGAAGCGAATGTTCTGGTGCCGATCGACAGCGTCGCACTAGGGAGTAATACTCCGACATCCAAGGCCGTTATCGTGAGTTTTTCGCGGTCGTGATCCTTCCTACTTGTACGAGAGCGAACATTTCTCTACGCTGCGAATTCTTGTTCGTGATTCGTAACGCAAAACAATCTCCAGAAACTTTCGGAGCTTCCTCGTAGACAATGCGATCAACCATGAGGGGGGAGAGGAGTGGCTCCGGACGACTGCCCGAACTGCGGCGGTACTGGATTTGTTGCGAAACCTGTGGACTTGAACGGTAAGTCTGAAGGCGTCGCATTTATCCGGTTGAAGTGTCCCGCCTGCGGGGGCACCGGCCGGAAGCGCCTGATCCCACCTTCGACCGCCGGCTGACCGCACGGCCTGCGGTGCTTGCGAAAACGTTCGGAACCGGGCCGTCATACTTCCCGTCCTACGGTTGACGGTCCGGGCCGTACGTTCAGCTCTCGCCTGCAACGAAACTCTCTTTAATTTTGATAGTAATTCAGACCAGTCGGGACTCAGGCAATTCCCGCTGTTTTGGCGCGAGTGCGGCGACGCGGAGAGGCCGCTGTCTCGACCCGGTTACGTCCGTTCGCTTTGGCGCGATAGAGCGCCTTGTCGGCAGCCTGCAGAACAAGGTCGGGATGGGACTCTGCCTTGGCGGAGGTAGCAACCCCAATGCTGACGGTCACAGAGAGCGGCGCAGGTGGCTTGTCTTGCGCAAGATCGCGGATCACATCGCCCTTCCGCGGGCGCCCACGGGGCTTGTCGCCGCGGCGGTCTGGGCCGCGGGGAGTTTGGCGCCGATCGCCCGATCGGACGCGGAACTCCGAGAACTCGATCGCGGCGCGCAGCTTTTCCAGGTGATCCACGACCTCGGAGGTCGTCTTTCCCGGAAACAGAATGTTGAATTCCTCGCCGCCACAACGATAGGTCTGTCCCCCGCCCGTGACTCGCGATAAGCCTGCCGCAACCAGCCGCAAAACCTGGTCGCCGGTGTCGTGACCATAGGTATCGTTGAATCGCTTGAAGTGATCGATATCGACTACCGCAATCGAATAGGGATGTTGCAAGCGAAGAAGTGCATCGTTAAAGGCGCGGCGCGAAGGTAGCGTCGTAAGTTCGTCGTGATAGGCAAGAAGGTAGGAGTTCTCAATGATCGACGCGCCCAGAATGCAGGCCGCGGTCGCGGAATACACAATTGAAATGCGCGGTATCGCAACGAAATGCAAGGCTAGGAAAAACGCAGAGAGCGACCAGAACAGGGCGCTGTCCAGATGCTTTCGGGTGAGTAGAAACCGCACGAGCAAGAAGACACCTGCGGTGGCAAAAGCAACGAGCGCATAAGTTGGCAAAGTGGCCACGGTCGCAAAGCGATGCGGGCGTGGAGAAATCGATGACGATCCCTCAGCGACGCGGCACATCACCGCCACAATCACCGCCTGCACGAAAAGGAGCATGCCGACGGGCGCAGCGGAAGATGTGGTAAAGCCTCGCTCATGCATCAGGGCGATCAGAACGAAGTTCAGCGGAACCAGCACCGAAGCCGCCAGCAGCGCCGTTCCTCCGGGCGTTCCCGGCGCAACGAGCCCGTTTCCGAAAAGCACAATCGCTTCCTGGAACAAAAACAGAACCACCAACGCGAAGAAGATGCGGCTGGAGTGGAATCGCCAGGCGAGCAGCATCCCCCCGATCAACGCGCAGTAATACAGAAAGGCGAGCGCGGGTAAAGCTAACGTCAGCCACCCGGAATAGAGGAGCACGGCGACAGCCAAAAGCAGAACGCCGCCCGGCACCAGCAGCGCCTTAAGTGTCGTTTTGCTCCACACCCGCAAGACATGACTCCAGGTTGGAAAAGTCCCTTCGGAAGTATCGCTGTTACGCGGAGAAGAAGGAATTGGCCGCTGAGGTTCGGACCAGAGGTTCGGACCCGAGGTTCGGACTACGACGGGATTTCCCGCGCACACCGCCGAGCGAAGCTTCCCACTTTGAAGGCGAGACCCATTTCCGCACCTACAGACCTTAGTGTGGGCTTAGTTTTGGCTGCAACTGAGCGCTTTCTAACTAGACTTGTCTGTTCGATTAAGGACGGTTCACTTTATGCGCATTCTTATGGCAGAAGACGATGAAGCCTTGGCTCGATTCGTTCGCCAGGGCCTTGAGGGCGAGCATTACTCGGTGGATGTCATACCGGATGGCGAACAGGCTCGGACGGCAGCGACTGAGTCTGAGTACGACGTGGTGATCCTGGACCTGAACCTTCCGAAGCTTGACGGTGTCAGCGTACTGCGGCATCTGCGGTCGAAAAAGCCGAGCTTACCTGTGCTCGTCCTGACCCAACGTACGCGGGTAGAAGACCGCATCCAGTGCCTGGACACGGGAGCCGACGACTATTTGGCCAAACCGTTTTCGTTCAGCGAACTTTCGGCCCGCATCCGGGCTCTGGTGCGCCGCAGCCACTTGCCGTCGGAGTCGGTCCTGGTGGCTGCCGACTTGAGGCTCGACCGCGTACAACGGCTGGTGGAGCGGGAGGGCCGCAGAATCGAACTCACGGGTAAGGAATTTTCCCTGCTGGAATACCTCATGCTCAATACCGGTCGCAAAGTAACGCGCTCCATAATTATTGAACATGTGTGGAACCTTACGTTTGATACGACCACCAACGTGGTCGACGTCTACATCAACTACCTGCGCCGAAAAATCGACGATGGTCACGCAACCAAGTTGATCCACACGGTGCGCGGCGTGGGATACGAGCTGAGTGCTCCTTCTCCGGTATCGGCAGCAGAGGTTCAACGATGAGCGGCCGCGCTACCCAACTTGTGCCGCGAGCTGCCCTCGGCCCGCTGGTCAAGGGAAGAAGACCGCTGGCGCATCTGCTGCATGCGCTCAACCAGCCGCTGACCGGGTTGCAGTGTTCGTTGGAACTCGCGGTGGCGGGCCCACGACCCACGGAATATTACATTCGAACTTTGCAGGAAGGGTTAGAGCTGACCCATCGCATGCGGATTCTCGTAGCGGCCATTCGCGAACTTTCTGACACGGAGCAATTCGATCCCCGAGCAGTGGCGCCATTCCTGCTGGACGCGCTGCTGCGCGAAACGGCAGACGATCTGCTGCCTGTGGCCGAGACCAGGAAGGTGCGCCTTCTCCTCCAATGCGATCAGGCGCTCCCGGTGAAAGCCGATCGGCGTCGTCTGGGGGTGTTCATGTTCCGCCTTCTCGAATCCGCTTTAAGCTTGGCCCGCGAGGAGAGCGGGTTACGGGTTACCGCAGCAGCTCAACCGGAACACGCGTGCCTCACCATTTCCTGGAATCAAGGTCCGCCGCCCGAACATTCACCATTTTCCGGTCCAGAACTCGGATTGCTGCTGGCGCAGGCAGGATGGGAGCAGGCAGGCGCCGAATGGACCGTCACCCGGACGGAAACGTCGCAAGCCTGCACCATTCGGCTGCCTCTCGCTTCCGCCCGCCCGCACTGCGACAGTGCAGACATGGAGATTTGAAATGAGCGCCATGACCATAATGCCAGTCTTCAGTCCGTCGGGCGGAGCGTTGATCGCGAGCCCCGACAGCGCCCTGCGCGAAGAAATGGTTCATCGGCTGAACGGCCGCTGCCGGCCTGTCCAGCAAGCGCTGGGAGGAGCCGATGCGCTCGCCAAGCTGGAACAGGGGAACTGGCAGGTTCTGTTTCTGGACCGCCGTCTGCCCGATCTCGATGCCGAGGAACTCATCGCTATCATTCAGCGGAGGTTTCCGGGAACGAAGGTTGTGCTGCTCGATTCCGACGAGGCTCGTTCGAGTGAAGTTCACAGCCAAGAGCACGAAGATGTGGATGAGAAAGGCCGGCACGGCTCGAACCAAATGCTCTGCGTGAGCAGTCAACCGTGCGCAGTTCGGGAAGCGGAGACACTGAGTCCGCTGCCGGAAATGATTGGCACCAGCGAAGCCATGCAGCGGGTGTACCGCATGGTGCGGCTGGTTGCTGCTCGCACGACCACCGTACTAATCGCCGGCCCCACGGGAACCGGAAAAGAGCTGGTGGCACGGGCTCTGCACAATCTCAGTCCGCGGTCTGCCAAACCGCTCGTGGTGGTGAATTGCGCGGCGATTCCTGAAGCTCTGTTGGAGTCGGAGTTGTTCGGTTTCGCCCGGGGAGCGTTCACGGGCGCGGTTCAATCGCAACTGGGACGCATTCCGGCGGCTCATGGAGGAACGCTGTTCCTCGACGAAGTCAGCGAACTCCCTCTGGGAATGCAAGCCAAGCTGCTGCGTTTTCTGGAGCAGAAAGAGATTCAGCGGCTGGGCACATCCGAAGTCACCCGCGTCGACGTACGAGTTCTTGCCGCCAGCAACGTGGACTTGGCCCGTCGTGCCGAGCGTGGAGACTTTCGTCAAGATCTTTTCTACCGGCTTTCTGCGTTTCCCATCGAGCTGCCATCTCTCGCGGAACGCCGCAGCGACATCGTGCCGCTCGCGGAACATTTTCTGGCATGCATGTCGGCAGCCCTGGAAATGCGAAGTCCGCGCCTGAGTGCAGACGCCATTCGCATCCTGGAGTCGTATCCGTGGAGAGGAAACGTGCGCGAGTTGCAGCACGTGATGGAGCGGGCGTCGATCCTGGTGGAGGATGGCGACACCATCGACACCGAACACCTGTATTTCTCTTATCCGCAGAACTCGGAACGTCACGCCGTGGCGATGGAATCATGAGCGAAATCTTAGGCCGTTGCGACCGCAATTGGCATGACCCGTGCAAATCTTGCCGGTGGCTATGACTTCTTTGCCCATGCCGGTGTCCAGGCTTGATCCTGCGCAAGCGCCTCGCGCTTTGGGTTGCGCTGAACTAAACATCGGCAGCGCGAGCTTGGAGGATGAGCAGTTTCTTCTGCGCGCGTTTCGATCTTTTTCCGCGGCTGCGGGATCGCTCGAGCACTCGTACGGGAAGCTGCGCGCCGAGGTTGAGCGATTGCGCCGCGAGCTCGAGGAGACTCAGTCGAAGCTTCGCCACGAGCAGGCCCTCGCGGAAGTTTCTTCCATACTGGCGCATGAAATCCGCAACCCCCTCGGCAGCCTGGAACTGTTTACCGGATTGCTGGCGGAATCGAATCTGGACGCAGAGCGCAGCCAATGGGTGGAACATGTGCAGGCCGGTTTGCGCACTCTGGCGGCTACCGTCAACAACGTACTGAACTTTCACAGCCTGCCCGACCTCAAGCGCGCACCCGTCGATGTGGGACAGTTGTTGGAGTGGGCGCGTGACTTCCTTCGCCCGCTGGCGCGGCAAGCCAATGTCACCTTGAGCCTGCAGAATGGCCTGTCCGGGGTTTTCGTCGATGGCAGTCGGCATCGCCTCGAACAAGTTCTCCTGAACCTGGTTCTGAATGCGATGCGGGCGACGCCGGAAGGGGGGTGGATTGAAATCGCCGGACGAAAGCTGCCGGACACCCGCGCCGTCCGGGTCGCAGTCTCCGACACGGGTTTTGGGATTTCCGTGCAGCATTTGCCGGACATTTTCGAGCCGGGTTTCAGCACGCGTGAGGGCAGCCCAGGATTGGGTCTGGCGGTGAGCCGCAAGATCGCCGAGCAGCACGGGGGAACCATCTCGGCCCTCAATCGCCCCGGTTACGGTGCGACCTTTGCCGTCATCTTCCCTCAGGCCGGGAACTGCAAGAGAGGAGTCACCGATTGAATCGCGTTCTGGTGGTGGATGACGACAGCGGTATGCGTGCGGCGCTCGAAGCGCGCTTCTCGCGACGGGGATGGCAGGTGGACACGGCCTCGACCGCGCGGGAAGCTCTTGTAAAATTCGGCCGCGGTATGCACCCGCTGATTGTGACCGACATCCGCATGCCCGGTGAGGACGGCTTCTTCGTAATGCGGTCGGCTCGAGCCTTGGCGCCGCACACCGCGGTGATCCTGTTGACCGCATTCGCCAGCGTTCCGGACGCGGTGACTGCAATGAGAGACGGGGCTTGCGATTATCTGGTCAAGCCCGTTTGCTTTGAACAACTCGAGCAGGCAGCGGAACGGATTCTGGAGCGTGCAAGAATGCAAGCGAACACTGCGAAAGATCTGGCCGGGCGCGCTCCCCGGTGGCTGCGCGCGCTCGAGCGCGCACGCCAGGCAGCCGCGAGCGATGCGGATGTATTGATCGAGGCCGAGAGCGGGACCGGTAAAGAACTGGTCGCACGCCTGATCCATCGACTCAGCCCGCGCCGCGATGGCTCTTTTGTCGCGGTGAATTGCGCTGCTTTTCCCGAGACCCTGCTCGAAAGCGAGCTGTTCGGCCATACCAAAGGAGCCTTTACGGGAGCGGGGAATGCCAAGCCGGGAAAATTCGAACTGGCCGATGGCGGCACGCTTCTGCTCGACGAAGTCGGAGAAATGCCGCTCGCGCTGCAGCCCAAATTGCTGCGCGTGTTGCAGGAACGCGAATTCGATCGCCTCGGGGATACGCGCCCGATCCACGTCGACCTGCGCGTGATCGCCACGACCAATCGCGCGCTCACGCAGATGGTGCGGGAGGGAAGGTTTCGCGCCGACCTCTATTACCGCCTGAATGTGATTCCCCTCAGCCTGCCTCCGCTACGCGAGCGCGGCGGCGACATTCGGGAGTTGGCCGAGTTTTTCGTCCGTCTTTACGCTCCGCCGGGCAAATCGCTGCGCATGACCCCCGAATTTCTGGAGCGACTCGAAGCGCACTCGTGGCCCGGGAATGTCCGCGAACTGGCCAATTGCATGCGCCGCATCGTGGCTTTGGGGCAGGGACCTGAGATACGCGTCGATGCCCTGAAGGAATGCGACTGGATGGCGACCACCGGCCCTTCCGACACTTCCTGCCTTCGTCCGGGAGTCTCTCTGGGAAATATGGAGCGTAAGCTCGTTGAAATGACACTCGAAGCCACGGGCGGAAACCGGTCGCGCGCGGCCGAGCTCCTCGGCGTGAGCCTGCGCACCGTGCGCAACAAGGTTCGCAGCTACGGCCTGCCCAGTTGCAGCAGTTATGGGCATGAATGAACGGGCACGCCGAAACGCAATGGATGAATGCGATTGCTGATGGAAGGATGAAAAGAAATGAATGCCAGCATGACTGAAACTTCGATGACCGAAGCGTTGGGCCGCTTCCTCGATGTCGATGTGGCCCGCTACAAACTGATTGCGACTAACCTCGCCAACATCGACACGCCCGGCTATCACACTCACGACCTGGATTTCAGGACAGAGTTAAAGCGCGCAGCCGCCGAAGACTCCGGGCTGGAAGAAGGACAGTTGATCTCCGCGTCCTTCAGTCCCGTGGCCCACCAGGTTCGCGGACTCATGGAGCGGCCTGACGGGAACAACGTCAGCGTCGAGCGCGAGAGCCTGCTGCTGGCAGAGGCTCAGATGAAGTTCAACCTGGGGGTCCAGCTCCTGAAAGATCAGTTTCATCTCATCTCGACGGCGATTAACTCCGGAGGGACAGCATCATGAACCTGTTTGGCATGCTCGAAGTCAGCGGCTCGGCCCTGGCAGCGGAACGCTGGCGCGCCGAAGTGGTTTCCGCCAACATGGCCAATGCCGAGACTACCCGCACGCCGCAGGGCGGCGCTTACCGGCGGCAGCTGGTCGTTTTTCGCGCGCGGCCGACGCCGCGATTTCCTTTGCTGCTGGCCGCCATGCACCAGTCGCCCCAGGAGGGCGTGCGGGTCGATCGCGTTGTCGCCGATGCCACTCCTATGCCGCGGCGCTACGAACCCGGACATCCCGATGCGGACGCCTCGGGATATGTGACCTATCCCAACGTGAACCCGGTGATGGAGATGACCGACCTGCTGAGCGCGGTGCGGGCGTATCAACTGAACGCGGCGGCGGTGCAGGCGGCCAAGAACATGATCCAGCAGTCTTTGCAGATTTTGAGCTGATCGATGTTTGAGCTGATCGATCTCGGCGAGTTGCGATCTCTTCGATGGATCGCGAGTTGATTTCGATTCTGCGGGAGAACACAGCATGAGCGGCGCCATCTCTTCCCTGCGCATCCTTCCGGCCGAAGCAGACATGACTTCGCTGCGACCGCCTGCCTCCGAGTCCGGCTTTCGCGATGTGCTGCACAGCGCCATTGACGACATCCAGCAACTGGAAGGACAAGCGGAAACCAAGGTTGCTGGCGTGATCGACGGCAACGGCGCCGACGTGCATAGCGCGATGATCGCGGTGGAAAAGGCCGATCTCAGCTTTCAGCTCATGATGCAGGTGCGCAACAAGATCGTCTCCGCCTACGAGGAAATCTCGCGCATGCAGTTTTAGTCGACCGGGCAAGCAACGGAAATGGCCAACGCGACAAACACCGGCAACGATGTGCTCCAGCGCCTGGGACAGTTTTTCCAGGGCCTGACGCTGAACCAGCGGCTGCTGCTTGCCGCCGGCGCGGCGTTGGTCGGCGGCACTCTGTGGATCTTCGTGGCTTTGTTAGGACAGCCGAAGTACGTGACTCTGTACTCGGGATTGCGCTCCGAAGAAGCGCAAGATCTGGCGGCTCGTTTGGCCGCGAAGAATATCCCGCATCAGGTGTCGCCGGATGGAGGAAGCCTGTTGGTTTCCGAGGACAAACTCGACGCCAGCCGTCTGGAGACCGCGGCAGCGGGCCTGCCCCGCAGCGCGCGCCTGGGCTTTGAACTCTTCGACACGCCCAACTGGGCGGGATCGGATTTCACCGAAAAAGTGAATTACCAGCGTGCCCTGGAAGGCGAACTGGAACGCACGCTGGCCACATTGAGCGAAGTGGAAGCTGTGCGCGTGCATCTGGTCATGCCGCAGGAGTCGCTGTTCACCGAGCAGCAGCATGACGCCAAAGCCGCGGTCATTCTAAAAACCCGCAGCGGCCACCTGTCTGAACAAGCCCAGCAGGCCATCCCGCAGTTGGTGGCCAGCGCCGTCGATCGCCTGCGCCCGGAAAACGTTACGGTTGTCGATGCCGACAGCAACACTCCGCTCCTCCACAATCGCGACGGCTCCACTGGCCGCACCTACGGCCTCGACGAAGAGCTCGCGAAAACCCTGGTTCACACAATCGAACCCGTCGTCGGCGCGGATCATGTTCGCGCCAGCGTCCATGTGGAATATGATCTTGGCAGCAGCGAAGATACGCAGGAAACATACGATCCGAAGACCGCCGCAACCCTGACCCAGGAACACTCCGAGGAAACCTCGACAGGCGCCGCTCCGGCCGGCGTCCCCGGAACCGCCAGCAATGTCCCAACCGGAACTCCAACCCCGACGTCCGCACCTGGCGCGGAACAGTCCAGTTCACGATCCGATGCCACTACCTATGCCGTGAGCAAGAGCCTGCATCACAGTGTCGAACCCCCGGGACGCATCAGCCGGATTGCGGCCGCGGTGCTGGTCGATGATGCGATGGAATCCACCGAGCAAGGTGGGAAACGCACGACAACGCGCCGCAAGCGCACAGCCGACGAGATGAAGCAAATCGAACAGCTGGCCCAGGCCGCGATCGGGGTCAACCCGAAGCGCGGCGATGTGCTCGCGGTTGAGAATCTGTCGTTCCAGGAATCTCCCCCGGAAGCTTTGCCCGCGCCTCCGGGCAAGACCGAACACTGGAGGCGCGTGATCGAGCCTTGGGCTTGGGCCTTGCGCTATGTCGGACTGGCGGCGCTGTTTCTGGTCACCTACTGGCTCGTTCTGCGTCCGGTGAAGAAGCAGGCTCTCGCTGCTTTCCGCGAACTGCCTGGACGATGGAGCGGAACCCTCGCGCCGCAGGTTGCAGGCGCTTCCCCAGGCGCGGTTCTGGGCGGAAGCGAGGGCGTTCTGGAAGAAGGCGGGAAGCGCGCCAGTCAACTGAAGCGGTTACTGAGCGAAAAAGTGAAAGCGGAGCCAGAGGCCGCGACCCGCCTGGTCCAAAGCTGGGTACAGCAGGAAGGACAGCAATGACGACTGCGGCTGCGGCTCCCGCGGGCCTGCGCAAAGCGGCAATTCTGCTCGTCATCCTCGGAGAGGATGCCGCGAGCCAGATCTACCGCCATCTGCCGCCAGCCGAGGTGGAGCAGATTACGCACGAAATCGCGGGGTTGAACTCAGTCGACGCCGAAACGGCGCTGGCTGTGCTCGAGGAATTCGAGCGCCTGGTCATGACCGGAGACTATCTGGCGCAAGGCGGAAAGGAATATGCGAACAAGTTGCTGATCAAGGCCTTCGGCGAGGAAGGCGCGCAGGAACTCTTGCGCCAGGTATCGGTTACTGCTGAGATGAGTGCCGGCAAGCTGGACTCCCTGCGCAAATCGGATCCGCAACAGCTGGCGAAGTTTATTGAAGGCGAACACCCGCAAACCATCGCGCTGATCCTTGCCCACTTGGAGGCCAAACAGGCTTCCACGCTTCTGATGCGACTGCCCGAGGAGTTGCGCTCGGAAGCGATCAAGAGGCTGGCGCAGCTGCGCCAGTTTTCTCCCGAGATGGCGCAGCGCGTTTCCCTCGTCCTGCACAAGCGCCTGGAAGCCCTAGGCGAGCAAAGCCGGCGCGCCTATGCCGGATTGCGGGGTGTTGCCGACGTCATGAACCGGCTGGAGATCAACACCGCCAAAACCATCCTCGAAGGCATCGAAAAAGAAGATCCCAAGCTCGCCTTATCCATTCGCAACCTGATGTTCACTTTCGAAGATTTGCTGACTGTGCCGGAAACCGGCATTCGCGAACTACTGGGACAAATGGACAAGAAGACACTGGCCACGGCCCTGCGCGGGGCGTCCGAGGAGTTGAAGAACTATATTTTCAAGTCGATGTCGTCGCGCGCCGTCGAAATGCTGAAAGAAGATATGGACGTGCTGGGTCCGGTGAAGTCGCGTGAGATTCACAAGGCGCAACTGGAGGCAGTGGCCGTGGCGCGAAAACTCGAGGCGGAAGGCAAGCTGACGCTGAGCCCGGAGGGCGATGATGAGTACGTCGCCTAGCTGCGCGCCTTCCCTTGCACAACCACCGCCCGCCGAATTCCAGCCCTTTCCCTATGATTCGATTCCGCTGAGCGCGACTGCACGCGGGACGATGTCGGATCAGCTCGCCGCAGGAGGAATTCCTGCTCGTGCACCGGATGATGGAGGCGCCGACGCCGCTTCACGGGAAGGGCAGGCTCGCACGCAAGGCCACAATGACGGACTCGCCGAAGCCCGCAAGAAATTTGAGGATCAGCTTGCGCGGGAACGTGCAGGGATGGCTGCAGCGCTGGCGCAATTCACAAGCGATCGGGCAGTCTATTTTCAGAAAGTGGAAGCCGAGGTCGTTCAGCTTGCGCTCGGCATTGCGCGCAAGATCCTGCATCGCGAGGCGCAAATGGATCCCTTGCTGCTCGCCGGCATCGTCCGCGTGGCGCTGGAGAAGATTGACGGGGCAACCGGAGTCGTATTGCGCATCCATCCCCAGGATGCTGAAGATTGGCGCCGGTATTTGACCACGCACGTAAACCCCGCGGATCTTCCGGAAATCCTCGAGGACCCGGCGCAACCGCCCGACCGCTGCACTTTGCAGACGTCGATGGGAACCGCTGCCATTGGGCTCGAAGTGCAACTTAAAGAGATCGAGCAAGGATTGATGGATTTGATGGCGGCCCGCCCGGGAGCCATGGGATGAGCGCCAATCCATCGCTTGCTCCCTACCTATCTCGCCTGGAAACCTGTTCCGCCCTGCGCTGGCAGGGGCGGGTCACCCAGGTCATCGGTCCGCTGGTCGAATCGGAGGGCCCGTTCTGCTCGGTCGGCGAGATTTGTCATATCCACGACTTTCAGGGACGTGTTTTGCCGGGAGAGATTGTCGGCTTTCGCGGATCGACGGTGCTCTCCATGACCCTTGATCTGCCCCGCGGCGTGCGCCACGGCGACCGCGTGGTGACGTGGGGTGAGCGCTCCACACTACGAGTAAGCTCGGAAATGCTGGGACGCGTTCTCGACGGCCAGGGCGAGCCTCTCGATTCTTTGGGCCCCTATCGCGCCCGCGAATATCGGGCGCTCGACGCGGCGGCTCCGCTTCCTCTGGAACGCCTTTCGATCTGTGAACCCATCAGCTGCGGTATTCGTTCTGTCGATGCATTCCTTACCTGCGGGCGTGGGCAGCGTGTCGGGATCTTTGGCGGAAGCGGCGTGGGCAAGAGCACGCTGATTGGCATGATGGCCCGCAACACGGGGGCGGATCTCACCGTCCTAGGACTGGTGGGAGAACGCGGCCGCGAGGTGCGCGATTTCCTCGAAAACTCCTTGGGAGAAGAAGGCCGCAAGCGCGCGGTGGTCATCGTCTCTACCTCCGACCAGTCTCCGCTGCTCCGCATCCGTGCCGCTCTGTCCGCAACCGCGGTCGCGGAATACTTTTGTTTGCAGGGTAAGAACGTTCTGTTGGTCATTGACTCGCTCACGCGTCTGGCCATGGCGCAGCGCGAGATTGGTTTAGCCGCGGGCGAGCCTCCCACAGCAAAAGGATATACGCCATCCTGCTTTGCCATGCTGGCGCGGCTCATTGAACGCGCCGGGAAATTCGGCTCGGGCAGCATTACTGCGTTCTACACGGTCTTGATGGAAGGAGACGATGAACAAGATCCGCTGGTCGATGGCGCGCGCGCTTTGCTCGACGGTCACATTATGTTGGATCGCAAGCTGGCCGTGCGCAGTCACTATCCCCCGATCGCTGTGCTCGACAGTGTGAGCCGTCTGATGCCTGCGGTCGCGAGCGCGCCTCATCTGCAGAAGGCGCACGAATTAAGGCGTCTGCTGGCCGCGTACACAGCGTCCGAAGACTTGATTCGCATCGGCGCCTACCAAAAGGGCAGCGATCCGACCCTCGATAAAGCGCTCACTCTGATTCCCGAGCTGCATCGTTTCCTCATGCAGAAACCTGGCGAGTCGGTCACCCTTTCGGACAGTATCGCCCGCCTGCTGGCTTTGCCCAGCTAAACACATGGCCTTCCATTTCCCTCTGCAAGCCTTGTTTCATTTCCGGCAAAGCGTGGAGCACCAGCAGGAACTTCGTTTGCGCGCAGCCAACCAGCAGGTTGTTAAGGTGCGGCATCTCCTCGACCAAGTGGATGACCGCATCCGGCAAACGCAGCTCCGGCAATCTCTGGAGCTCGGGAGCGGAACGACCTCGGCCGAACTGCATTTCTCTCTCGCTTGTGAGGCGACGCTTCGCCAGCAACGGCAGGATATGCAACGCGAACTGGTGCGCTGGCAGAATCTTCGAGATCAGCAACAGAGGGTCTTTCAACAAGCGCGGCGCGAGCGTGAGACCTTCGAGACTCTTCGCCACCAACAATTCCGCGAATACCAGCGCGAGGAAGCCCGGCGCGAACAGCGCCAACTCGACGACCTCTTTCTTCTGCGATTAGCTTACCTGCGGCGTGGATAAACCTGCCGGGCCTGGGCAGTCCTTGCCCAGCATCGTCACGCTCCCCAATCGCTTTCTCCATCGGCAGAACTTGGATTCGCTTGATTTCATGCCCGTTAGAACCCCGATGCGCCCGTCGGCGCAAGGGTTCAAGATGGCGCGCAACGTGCATCGATGCCGTATGAATTCTCGCATCGGGTTGCACTCTTACCGTGAGCTCCACTGTCGAATTCGGGACCCTGAGCAGCGCATCTCCAACCGCAGGCGTGGGGGTTTCGAATCGCGCAGCCACTGTCGCTCGAGGCTTGAGTAGCTTCGCGGATCTGTGCACTGCGCAAGTGTCTACCGCGACGGCGAATGAGCCCGTTCCTTCCGTCCCCGTAGACGATTTGAGCAGTCTCCGGAAGGCCGCAGGCAAGGCAATCGCGACCAAAGCGCTTAGCCCTAACGACTCGGCCACGGGAAACCTATTGCTCAACGCCGGGCTTGCGTCTCTCCCACCGGTAACCCTGCCAACGCTGGCAGCGCCGCAAGCGCTTCCCAACCACTCACCCCAAGAATCGTTCCCGGAGTCTTCGACGCTGACGTCCGCAGGGAACAACGGAAATGGCGCCACGCAAGTTCCGCAAGCAACATCGTCCGGCTTTCCGAGCCCATTGCCCGGAGTCGCGACGTCGACAGGTTCCGGATTGAATGCCACCTCTTTGGGCGGTTACTTTTCTCTAACATCCGCCCCCCTCACCGCAGCGATAACGATCCCGTCAATGTCGGCTCCAGCACAACAACTGGACGATCCTCGATCCACCGTGACCGCCGGAAACCAAGACACACGGGAAAAGATTTCGGATGGCGCACTCTTGGGAACTCCCATCGCACAGAATGTTCCACTCGCGCCTCAAGGAATCGAACAAACCGCGGGTCCTGCCGATCCAGCGCCCGCAGTAGATCTTTCAAACGCAGCGAGCCCGTCGCAACCGACGTGTGGCCAGCCCAGGGCGGACGCACCTCCAACTTCAGCAATCTCCACGATCGCGGCCTCGGTTTCGTTCGGCCCTCAAGCCTCGGCGCCCTCCGACTCGAGCGCGAGCCCAGGCAGCCAGGCAGATGCGGCGCAACCGTCCTCCCCCGCGGCAGACAAGCCATTTTCGACGGGAACTTCAAACACGCCCGTGTGTATGCCGGAGACCGCGACTACACAAGGAGCACCAGACCCTTTGCCGCCAGCGCTGTTTTCCCCTGCCATTCCGCCGGCCAGCCAGAAGCAAGCGTCCTCAGCGCAGACTTCGCGCGAGTCTTTCCCTTCCACCACAAAACTAAACTTCTCCGCGCCACAAATTTCTGCCAGTGCGATCCACTCCGGGGGAACTTCGGTGAGTGCATCTTCGGATCGACTGCCGCAGAATCCACCACCGTTGCTGGCCTCACTTCCCAACCGGCAGCCTGTGAATCCGTCCATCAGTTCCGCCGTTGTTCCGCTAGCTTCCCTTAGCCAGAAGGGAAATCTTCCGATCGAGAAGAATCCGAACTCGGGGAAGAACGCCTTCATGCCGGAAAATGTCGGCAATCCGTCGCCATCGCACTCAGCAGTGCAGGATTTGATTCCCACTGGCGGAGCAGACACCAACACGAATTCAAGCACCGCTGGCGACGCTACGCCGGACCCAGACGCCCACAAGGTTGCGATCTTGGTCGCGGGGCAGACCTCGGCTCCTCCGGCAAGTGCGCCTCAGCCAACAGCCGTCGCATTGGCGAGTCCCACAGTGCAGGCGACGAACGGCGTCCCAAGCAGTGGGTTCGCAAGAACGGATTCCACTGGCTCGGAGACCCCAACTCCCGGCTCCGCCCCGAACCTTCCTGCCTCCGGAGAGTTTCCGGCCAATGCGAGCGCCGGGCCCGTCCAGTTGGCGCAGATGACAAACACAGCCGCGCAATCGGAAATGCGCATCGGTCTGAACACCTCGGCGTTTGGCAATGTCGAAGTGCGTACTGTGGTTCACGCCAATGACGTGGGAATCGTGATCGGCAGCGAACGGGGGGATCTGCGCTCGTTGATCTCGACCGAACTTCCCGCGGTGGCGAACACGCTGCAACAGCAGAATCTCCGCCTGAATCAGGTGACTTTTCGCCAGCAGGGATTCGCGTTCTCAAGCCAAACATCTTCTGGCAGAGATTCCCAGCCGCAGGCATCTCCCTCGAGACCGATCGCGATGGCCAGCCGCGGAGAAATATCCGGCGTCGAATCCGGCGAGCGGGAGGAACGACCAAAGCAACCGCACAGCCGGGGGCTCAGCATTCTTGCATAACAAAGGAGAAATTGTGTGATCACGCCAACTTTGATCCTTCCGCACGCTGCTTCCAGCGATCCCACGACGACGACGACCGGAACCGGGTCTGCGAGTCCGCAGGGCCTGGACACGATGTTTCTACAATTGCTAGTCGCACAACTGCAGAATCAGGATCCAACCAGCCCCCTGGATCCAAGCCAATTCGTCGGACAGCTAGCTCAGTTCAGTGAACTCAGCGAAGTCACTCAGATCGATCAACTATTACAGCAGTACGCCGGTTCTGGTACCGCCGCTACCGGAGGGAGCACGCCCACCACCGGTGGCAGTTCTCCGACCACGACCCCCAGTTCGGGCGGCCCCGCCAAGCCAGTCTCCCTGGTCACACCCTCCGTGGTGGTTCCTACCGCCGGAGCCGCGGCACAATCGGTGCTCCAGAACTTCACCTCTCCCGCAGAATCGTTTCTCAATCACAAGATCCAAGGAGTGTTCTAAATGCCAAATTTTTCCATCCCTCTTTCCGGGTTGACCGCGGAATCGACCGCCTTGTCAACCATTGCCAACAATCTTTCGAACCAGAACACCACGGGATACAAGGACAAGGTCGTTCTATTCAGCGACTTGTTCTATCAGAATCTGGGCACGACCGGTGCCGGAGATCCGATTCAACTGGGAGCCGGAACTCAAGTTGGCTCCACGCCCTCATTGTTCACGCAAGGTAGCGTCAGCGCCACCGGCGTTCCGACCGATGTGGCCATCCAAGGGGAAGGCTTCTTCGCCGTGCAGGACGCCAATGGCGTGGTCAGTTATACCCGCGCAGGAGATTTTTCCGAACTTAACAATTACCTTGTCACTTCTGACGGACAGCAGGTCCTCGGCTATCCCGCTGCGAACGGAGTGGTCAATACCGGGGCTGGGCTGGCGCCGATCCAGTTGGGCGCCGGCACCATGAGCCCGCCGACTCAGACCGGCAACGTGCAACTCACTGTCAACCTCAATGCCTCCACTACTCCCACCGACGCGGCGTACACGACTCCGATTCAGATCTACGACTCACTCGGAGGCATGCACAATTTGACCGCAACCTTCACGAATACAGGGCCCAACACCTGGAACTACAGTCTTAGCATTCCCCCAACGGATCTGAGCGCAGCAGGAGCTACCGGAGTCCTCGCCACGGGCACGTTGACCTTCAACGGCAATGGTGTGCTCGTCGGAGATACGGCGGCGACCGGAGGCACGGTCACGGGCGCTCTGTCCGACGTCACAGGCATTCCAATCCAAGGGCTTGCCGACGGCGCCTCCGACATGACGTTCAACTGGAACGTGATGAACGGAACAACGCCGGTCATGACACAGGTTGCGGCTCCCAACAGCACGACGTCGCTCTCGCAGGATGGCAGCAGCAGCGGCGCGCTGGCGAGTTTTGCGATCGGCTCCGACGGGACCATCACCGGTTCGTTCAGCAATGGCAAGACGCAGGCGCTCGGACAAATCGCTCTGGCCAGTTTCTCCAACAATAACGGCCTGCAACTCGAGGGCAACACAGATTTCTCCCCAACTCTGGCATCCGGACAAGCGGTGGTCGGGGTTCCGGGCTCGGGCCAACTTGGAACCCTGTCCGGTGGTTCGCTCGAGTTATCGAACGTGGACATTGCTACCGAGTTCGCCAACCTGATCGTTGCCCAACGCGGCTTCGAGGCCGACGCCAAAGCCGTGACCACGTTCGATCAGATTACCCAGGACACCATTGCGCTCAAACAGTAGACGAAGATTTCGCATCACTAACCCTCGATGCGGCCCCGGCAGCGCATTCAGCGCCGGGGCCACTCTAACTCATGAAGAGTTCTTCATGAGAATCAGCTTACCTCTCTCGTCATCTTGAGCCAATCTCGGTCCTTGCATCCGCTGGCCTCGCAAAGCCAGTTGATTCCATTGGGCGGGAACCAGAACTAGTCCCCCTCCTGCCCCTCCCTTTCGTTTTCCAAAGCGGAAACCGGATTGCTTTCCTCCAGTGCATGCCCGTGGAATTGAATAAGGCCAAGAAGGCTCGCCACCTTGGAATCCTGCTCCCGATCGTGATCCTCGCAGGCGTTGGCATTTGGTTCTGGGCCTACCGGGGAAATGAGTCTGCGGCGACCGAGAGCCCTCGCGTTCGATCCACACTTCATCTGGAAACGTTCGTTCTGAACCTGGCCGATACCGAACAGCGATCGTATTTGCGCGTGGGTATCGATCTTGGGCTGAATCGGGAGATCAAGCACGGGGAGGAACCGGTTCCGGTGTCCCAGGTTCGCGACATCGTTCTTGGCGTGCTGGCCGAGGCCAAGGTTAACGATCTGCTGACTGCGGGCGGCAAAGCCAAGCTGAAGGAAGACGTGTTGCACGCCCTTCAGGAGCGCGTCCCCCAACTAGGCATCGAAGAGGTTTACTTCACGGAGTTTCTGATTCAACGCTAACGAAACGAGGGCAACACGACAATGTCAGCCGCGCCAGCGATCTCCACGGTCTCCAAGCTGGAGAAACCTCCCCTCCATGCCGAGCGGGAGAACCACAACGAGCAACTCTGGCGTCCCGTGATGGGCTTGCCTTGTCAACTCACGGTTGACCTTCCCCTGCCCAATTTTAAAGTTTCGGATTTTCTTGCCCTGCGCGCTGGCTCTCTGATCGAAACCGGATGGCGGGTTGCGCACGACATTCCGCTGCGCATTAACGGAACTCTGATCGGGTGGGCGGAATTTGAAGGCGCTGGTTCCCGGCTCGCCGTGCGACTGACGGAGTTGGCATGAACAGGAGCGTGACCGTCACGATGAACTCGGCAGTTGCCTGCGGTGCGACGGACGCGACGATCGCCGCGCGCCCCGCGCCTGAGGACTTGTGGCGTTGGGCGCGCGCCTGCTGGCAGCGGCTGCGGCAGATCAGCCGAAGCGCGCCGCGGCGTCTGCGTCTATGCGAAAGCTTGCCGCTCGGTGAGCGCCGATTCGTCGCAGTCGTGGAGTTTGAAGGCGCGCGTTTCCTGGTGGGCGGCACATCCGCGTCCCTGGTGCTGCTGGCTCGGCTGGAAAACGGTGTGGAACAGATCGCTTCGCCCCAGGTCGAACCGGCCGCTACCTGCGAGGAGATCCAGCCTTGAACTGGCTCAGACGATTCCCGGTAGTGCTCTGGCTGAATCTCTTGCCTTCGGCGAGGGCATGGGCAGCGGTCCGGCCGCGTCATGCCTCCGGGTTGAACTGGACCGGACCAGCCGGAGCCAGCGGCACCGTGCCCTGGAATATCGTCGTCCTGCTGACTCTGCTGACGCTGCTTCCCGCGCTGGTGGTAGCACTCACTCCTTTTGCACGCCTCCTCATCGTGTTTCATTTTCTCCGCCAGGCGCTGGGCACCCAGACTGCGCCCAGCAATCAGACGCTGATCGGCCTGTCCCTGGTGCTGACCTATTTCTTGATGCAGCCGGTCGGCGCCTCGATCTATCAGGACGCAGTCGTTCCCTTCCAGCGCGGGCAGATTGATGCCTGGGGAGCGATCGAGCAAGGCACGCCTCCTGTGCGGCACTTCATGCTGAAGTTCGCGCGCGAAAAGGATCTCGCCCTGTTTCTCGAACTGGCTCAGGCGCCGCGCCCGGCGCGTCCCGGGGATGTGCCGATGCGCGTGGTGGTGCCCGCCTACATCCTGTCGGAGTTGAAAACCGGCTTTCAGATAGGAGCCGCCCTGTTTCTTCCGTTTCTCGTGATTGACCTTGTGGTCGCGGCGGTGACGACTTCAATCGGAATGCTGCAGCTGCCGCCGGTTGTGATTTCGACGCCGCTGAAGATCATGCTCTTCGTCATGGTCGACGGCTGGAACCTGCTGGTGGGTTCGCTGATGAAAAGTTTTGCCTGAAAGGATCGGAATGGGACCGGACCACGTGGTCGACATCATGCGCCAGACGATCGAGACGGCTCTCTGGATGGGCGCTCCATTGCTGATGGTGGCAACTGTTCTCGCCTTGCTGATCAACGTGGTGCAGGTGCTGACTTCGCTGCAGGACACGACCGTATCGACGGTGCCCAAGCTTTTCGCGGTGGCTGCAGCGACGATCCTGCTGATGCCGTGGATGGTGCACCGTCTCACCGCATTCACGTTGCAGATGTTTTCCGACTTCCGGCCGTTTCTGCGTTGAACGGCGAGAGAAACGTTATGGGCGGTTTCCATCTCGACCAGTTGCTGACGGCCGCGGTCTTCCTCGGAGCCCGTATTTCCGGCCTGATGGTGTTCTGTCCCTTCCTTGGCAGTGACGCTGTTCCGCTCCCGCTTAAGGCCTCTCTGACTGTGCTCGTGACCGCGCTTCTGTACCCGCTGCAGCGGCCGACGCCCATCGATATGTCGTCCTGGCAGTGGGCCGGCGTGGCGCTGAGTGAAGTCGTGATCGGACTGGTGCTGGGATTGACGGCGAATTTCATGATGGAGGCGCCGATGATGGCGGGCCAGATTCTCGGCGTGCAAATGGGATACTCCTTGGCCACGCTGTTCGATCCGCAGACCAATGCCGACACGCCAGTGCTTGCCGAGTTCCATCGTCTGGCCACGCTGCTGATTTTTCTGCAACTCGACGTGCACCACTGGCTGCTGCGCGCGGTGGTGAGCAGCTTTACGTATCTTCCGGCGGGCACGGCGATGGCCACGTTTGCTGCCGCCGGCGGTCTGCTGCGTGCGGCAGGAGGAATCTTTCTCGCAGGAGTGCAGATTGCCGCACCCGCACTGGTGGCCACGCTGGTCGCGGACGTTGGGTTGGGATTTCTCGGCAAAGCTTCCCCCCAGCTTCCCGTGCTTTTTATCGGGCTGGCAGTGAAGAACCTGCTGGGCCTGGCAATCTTGGTCGGGGTCGTGGCCTATTGGCCGCAGAGTTTTTCCCACCGCTTCGCCGAATCCATCGCGCTGGGCGAACGGCTGCTGCACCTGGCTCGATCTGCACCGGGCTCGATGAATCTCGCGGGCTGATGGTGCGCGTTGGAAACCTAACTTATGGCCGACCAGAACAAGACCGAGAAAGCGACACCGCGACGGCGGCAAAAAGCGCGCGAGCAGGGACAAGTCGCCCGCAGCCGCGATCTCGTCGCCGGTCTCGGGACTATGACCGCCGTGATGCTTCTGGCTTGGGAATTGCCGGCTTTCGTCTCGGACTGGCGTGGCCTGCTGCGCCAGGAACTGGACTCGGCGGCCACCCGTCCCGAGCAGTTGTTGCCCGTCTGGCGCAATGATCTCGTCATCTTCCGCGGCGTCGCTCTGGCTGCTGCTCTGAGCTGGCTGGTCGCGACTCTGGGTGGAGTGGCGCAGGGAGGACTCGTGTTCGCTCCTACCGCGCTCACTCCAAACCTGAGCCGTCTGAGTCCCACGTCCCGTCTGGGACAGCTGTTTTCCCTGAGCGCCGTGAGTCATCTGCTCAAAGCGCTGCTGCCCACCGCCATCATCATCTATCTCGCAATCACTCTGCTGGCTCGCGACTGGTTGCGGTTTCCCTCGCTTCTACACGGCAGCGCCAGCGGGCTGGTCGCCTTCACTGCCGGACACATGTTCGAACTGGCGTGGAAAGCCGCGTTGGTGCTGCTGCTATGGTCGGCCGCAGACTATTTCCTGGAACGCTGGCGTCACGAGAACGAACTGAAGATGAGCCGCCAGGATCTGCGCGACGAATTCAAGGAGTCGGAAGGCAATCCGGCCGTCAAGATGCGCATCCGGCGCCTGCAGCGCCAGGCGCGTCGGCGGCGCATGCTGAAGGACGTGGAACGCGCCGCGGTTGTGATTACTAATCCTACGGAGTTCGCCATCGCGCTCGAGTTCCACACGGACATGGACGCCCCCGTGGTCGTTGCCAAGGGACGCAACTTGCTGGCGGCACAAATCCGCGAAGTCGCGCTGTGGCACGGCATCCCCCTGGTGGAGAATCCGCCGCTGGCCCACGCGCTCTACCGGGCCGTCGAAGTCGGGCAGGCCATTCCACCCAAACTTTACGCCGTCGTGGCCGAGATTCTGGCCGCTATCTGGCGAGCGCAGGCGCGTGCCGCCCACAATACCGCTGCGGGGAGGAATTAAGCAATGCCTGCAAGCTCTCCCGCGCCCGCCGGAACGGCCAATGTCAAGCCCAACGCCGCCTCCGAGTGGATCATGCCGGTCGCCGCCGTTGGCTTGATCTTCGTCATGCTGGTTCCGTTGCCCAGCCTGTTGCTCGATGTGCTGCTGGCGTTGAGCATCACGGCGGCTGTACTTGTGCTCTTGTCCGCCATCCAGATTCTGCGGCCTTCGCAGTTTTCCGTCTTCCCCAGCCTGCTTCTCCTGCTCACCCTGTTTCGCCTTTCTCTGAATCTGGCGTCGAGCCGGCGCATTCTGCTGCACGGCAACGAAGGCGTGTCGGCGGCCGGACGAGTCATCGAAGCCTTTGGCTCATTCGTGGTCGGCGGCAACTACGTGGTGGGATTCGTGATCTTCATCGCCTTGATCGCCATCCAGTACATCGTAGTGGCGCACGGCGCGGTGCGCACGGCCGAGGTCACGGCCCGGTTCACCCTCGACGCCATGCCGGGCAAGCAGATGGCGATCGACGCCGACCTGAATGCAGGCCTGATCAACGAGTCGCAGGCCCGCGCGCGACGCGAACAGATCGCGCGGGACGCCGAGTTCTACGGCGCCATGGATGGCGCGGCCCGTTTCAACCAGCGTGATGCCATTGCCACCATCCTGATCACGGCCATCAATATCATCGCCGGATTTCTGATTGGCGTCTTCCAGCTCGATATCCCATTCCGTGAAGCGCTGAAAACGTACACGGTTCTGACCGTGGGCGATGGCCTGGTCACCATGATTCCATCGCTGCTGGTCTCGATGGCAGGAGGTATGGTCGTGACTCGCGCCTCCTCCGACGCAACGCTCTCGGTCGACGTCGGACGGCAACTGCTGACCCGGCGTCCGTTGCTGATCGCCTCCGGGGTCATGCTGTCGCTGGCGGCGATTCCCGGGCTGCCGAAATTTTCCTTCTACCTGTTGGCGGCAGCCACTGGATTTCTGGCCTGGCGATCTCCGAAGGCCGCCGTGGCACCGGCGTCGACTACGGTAACCGAGAAGAAGCCGGCAAAAGACTCGGTCGAAGATCTCCTCAAGCTCGATGAATTGAGTCTCGAGGTCGGATACAGCCTGGTTCCCCTGGTCGACCAGAATCAGGGGGGGCAACTCCTGGCCCGGGTGAAAGCGCTGCGGCAGAACCTGGCGCAGCAACTCGGATTCATCGTCCCGCCAGTCCACATCACCGACAACGTGCGTCTCAAGCCGCGCGAATATGTGGTCGCATTGCGCGGCGTAGAAGTGACGCGCTGGGAGATGTACCAGGACCACATGATGGCCATCAGTTCGGAAGGTTCTCCACGTCCTCTGCCGGGAACACCCACCAAGGAGCCTGCGTTTGGCGTGGCCGCCGTCTGGATTCCCGCGGCGCTGCAGAATCAGGCGCTGGCTTCGGGATACGCCGTCGTCGACCAGACCTCGGTTCTGGCCACGCACCTGGCGGAAGTCGTCAAACAGCACGCGCACGAATTGCTCAGCCGGCAGGAAGTCAAGCGCCTGCTCGACCGGCTCGCGGAAAGCCATCCCAAGCTGGTCGAAGAGCTGGTGCCAAAACTTCTCAGCCTCGGGGAAGTCCAGAAAGTTCTGCAACAGCTGCTGCGTGAACAGGTATCGATTCGCGATTTGCCCGCGATTCTGGAAACCCTGCTCGACACTGTGCCCACCAGCAAAAATCCGGTGGTTCTGGTGGAGTCGGTGCGGCAGTCTCTCGGCCGAGCTCTGGTGCGCCCACTGCTCTCCGAGGGTGGAGGACTGCGCGTGGTCACACTCGACCACGTGCTGGAGGAAGAGCTGGGCCGGGCATTCGGCGCGGCCTCGGCAGCACCCGGCACGACTGGGCTGCAGCCTCCGTTTGCCCGCCGCATTCTCGACGGGATGCGGCAGCTCGCAGGAGAGCAGGTAGCTGTGGCCAGTCCGGTCCTGTTGTGTTCGACGCCGGCTCGTTATCACCTGAAGCGGCTGCTCGAGCCTTTCCTGCCCAAGGTGGTCGTGCTGTCGCCGCTCGAAGTGCCGCCGGTGGTGGAAGTGCAATCGGTGGGAGTTTTGCGATGAACCGGTCACGAAGAAGAAATTCGGAATTCCGGGAAATGAGAGTGCCATGAACAAGAACACCGCGCAAGCCTACACCTCCTGGCAAGACAAAGAAGAACGGGATCGTATCCTGCTGGAACAGCTTCCTCAGGTCCGCTACCTGGCGCGTCGCATTCACGAGCGGCTGCCCCGGCACGTTCCGCTGGAAGACCTCATCCACGCGGGCGTGATTGGGCTGATCGACGCGCTCAACAAGTTTGACAGCACCAAGCACGTGCAGTTCGGGTCTTACGCGAAGTTCCGCATCCGCGGCGCCATCCTCGACAGCCTGCGCGAAATGGACTGGGGGCCGCGCGAATTGCGGCGCAAGGCCCGTAAGATCGAGGAGGCTCACCGCAAACTCAGCCTGGAGCTGAGCCGCGCTCCCACCGAGAACGAGGTGGCGGCGGAACTGGGCATGACCCTGCAGGAGTTGCAGCACCTGCTCGGCGAAATCGACAGCCTGGAAGTCGGCAGCCTGCGTATCGAATCGCCCTGGGATGGCAAGGAAGAAGACTTGTGCGATTACCTTCCCAATGCGCCCGAGGACACGCCGTTCTTTCGCTGTCTGCGCTCGGAGATGAAGGGACTTCTGACCCGGGTCATCGCGGAACTGCCGGAGAAAGAACAACAGGTGCTTTCGCTCTACTACTTCGAGGAACTCACGATGAAAGAAGTCGGAGCCGTGCTTGGCATCGGAGAATCCCGCGTCTCCCAGATTCACTCGCTGGCCGTGGTGCGGCTGCGATCGCGTCTGGAAGAAATGATGACCGCTGGAGGAGGACGAGTGAGCGCCGCCTCCGCAGCGGGAGCCTGAGAGGGCCAACCTTCATGGAAAAAGTTCTCAACCAGGAAGAAATCGATGCCATGGTGCGGGTGGCGCGCAGCGGCGGGCAAGCGGAGTCCCAACCGCCGGTCGAGCCTCACGTGGAGCTCTGGGACGTCCGCCGCTCAGGGCAAATCGGGCGCGAGCAGCTGCAGGCGATCACGTCCCTGCACGAGGGCTTCGCGCGCAATCTGACCGACTCGCTCGGCGCCTACCTGCGCGTGGTGTTTGCCGCCACCCTGGTTTCCGCAGAACATCTGACTTACCGCGAATTCCTGCAACGCGTTCCCGAGACGACGTACCTCGCATCTTGCCGGCTCGATCCCATCGGAGAGAATGCGGCTCTGCAATTGGACCTCAAGGTCGCGTTTCCCATCATCGACCTCCTGCTGGGCGGCGAGGGCAAGGGCATGGCCGCGACGCGGGAGATTACGGAAATCGAAGAGCAGATTCTCGACAGTGTCGCGCGCATTGTCTGCCGGGAATTGGGTGCGGCCTGGCAGGCGCTGGCGCTGGAGGTGGGATTCGAGGAGCGGCTGGAGGTAGCCGAGGCGCAGCGGCTGATGCCTCCTGAGGAAAAGACGCTTTCCCTCAGCTTTGAAGTCACCATGCCCAACGTCCGCGGAGGCCTGAACGTGGCTGTGCCTGCGGTCGTGTCGAACGCTCTGTTGCGTAAAATCTCGGCGGACTGGAGCCATCGCCGGCCGCGGGGCGCAACCGATTCGCGCGAACGTCTGATGCGCCGTCTGCTGGACTGTCCGTTTCAGGCGGAGCTGGGAGCCAAAGACATGCGCCTGGCGGTGGACACACTGGCAAAACTTGCACCCGGAGACCTTCTCACCTTTTCTCGCAGGGCGGCCGAACCCGCTTCGTTGCTGATTGCCGGACAGGAGATGTTTCGCGCGGTTCCCGCCCGGTGTGGAGCGAACCGCGTAGCCCGGGTGCTCGCGCGCTTGGCAGAAAGCGCAGAGAGCCAGGACCGCGCGCCGGAGTCCAAGGAGAAATCAAAATGATGGAAACCGCGGCGTCCGCTCTCCCGTCCCAACCCGCTCCCAACGTCCAGGCTCATGTCCAGGCCTATGTCCAGACCTATGTTCAGGCATGGGCCGCAAGCCTGACGCAGGTCCTGGAACAAATCGGCGGGTCCGCCTTTCCCTGTTTTGTTCTCGGCGAAGCTCCGCCGGAACCGGCGCCCGCCGCTGCCGGAGACCTTTGGATCCTCTGCGCCTGTTCCGGAGGCTTGCGCGGGGAGATGAGCCTGCGGCTCCCGTCCGCTTCCATCCTTCGTCTGGCTCAGATTTTCATGAGCGAGCCGGTTGCTCCCGAGGTTGAGTTGACCTCCGACCACCGCGAAGCTGCGGTTGAGCTCTTGCGCCAGGTTGGGGGTCTGGCTGCCAGTGCGCTCAAGGCCACCTGGGGGGAAGTTCAACTTCGCCTTGAGTCCTCGGTGGGGGCAGCCTCCTGGCCAGCCTCGTCCACAACATGGTTTCGAGTCGGGGATGAATCTGCTGCCATGGCCCAGATGGAAATGCAGCTCAGTGCCGCGCTCGTTGCCGCCATGCGTTCCGAGAAAACCGAAGCTGCGAGTACCGCCAGCCCTCCTGCACCGGCGGTGGCGAACAATCCCGAGCAAAGCCGCGTGAAACTTGATTTGCTGATGGATGTCGAGCTCGCGGTGACTCTGCGCTTTGGCAGCCGGCAGTTGCTGTTGCGCGACGTTCTGGATCTCATTCCGGGCTCGGTGGTCAATCTCGATCGCCAAGTGCAGGAACCGGTCGATGTGCTGCTCGACGGACGCCTGCTGGCGCGGGGAGAAGTCGTGGTACTGAATGGCAATTACGGAGTACGGGTCACCGACGTCGCACCTTCCAGTTAGGAGATTTCGATGGGAACGGCCAGTCTACATCTCGGTCGACATCTCGATACATGGGGACTCGCTTGGCGCGAGCTGTACCAGAAATTGGCTCCGGCTTGCGGGCATGCCAACTGCCTGCATACCCAAAGCGCTTGGCGAAGGTTTCGCAGAAGGATGCGGGGCGTCATGATTCAGGGATTGCGCTATTGCCGCGAGGAGTGTATGGAATGGGCCCTCGACGATGCCCTTCGCCGTATCCACTTTGGCTTGCAGCGGACGGCGGCTTCGCATCGTATTCCCTTGGGACTTCTGTTGCTTTCGCGCCAACAACTCACGGTGGAACAACTGCAAGCGGCGCTCGCGTCACAACGTGCCGCGGGACGAGGCAGAATCGGGGAGTGGCTTCTCGCGCTCGGCTTCGTCAGCGAGCAACAGATTACGGCAGCCCTGGCGCGGCAGTGGTCCTGCCCAGTTCTTCGGACCACTCTCGGGAACGGCGGAGCCAGCCGCGCGCCGCATATCCCGGCCACCCTGCTGCAAGCTTTTGCCATGATCCCGGTGGACTATGTGAAGGCTACGGCGACGCTGCACCTCGCGTTTGCCGAAGGGATCGACTACAGCGTGTTATACGCCATCGAGCAGATGCTGGGATGCCGCACCGAGTCTTGCATGGCGGTCCCCAGCTTGGTCCGCGAGCACCTCGCATCCCTGTCGGAACATCGCGGCGAGAGTGAAGCTGTCTTTGACCGCGTCGCGGATCGCGCTGAGTTTATGCGGATTATCCGCAGTTACTGTGTGCGCCTTTCGGCATCGGAGATCCACCTGGCCGCCTGCGGCCCCTACGTCTGGGTTCGCCTGGTTCGTCCGCCCCGCCCGCCTCTCGACCTGCTTCTTCGTTCTCCGAGCGACGCTTCCACGCCCGCTTCCCTCGCTCTCCCGGCCGCGGGCTCCTTCCCGCCTAAAGTCTCTTCGTTGTCTGCCGATATGAGCTACGGCGGGTGATACGGCTCAGTCGTCTCCCTCCGAGAGGATTCGCGGGACATGGACAACATCAGCGCTCTAATTGTGGACGACTCTTCGGTCATGCGAAAAATTGTGGAACGCTCGCTGCGTCAGGCCGGACTCGGCATTGCCCAGATTTTCGAAGCGGGCAACGGGGCCGAAGCCCTCGCAGCCGTGCAGAAGAATAAGATCGACCTCATTCTCTGCGACATCAACATGCCCGTGATGGACGGGTTGGAATTCGTTAAGCAGCTGGCCGGAGTGGACAGCGCGAAGGGCGTTCCGGTCGTGATGATTACGACCGAGGGGAGCGAAGGGCATGTGGTGCAGGCGCTGTCGGCCGGAGCAAGAGGCTACATCCGCAAGCCGTTTACGCCGGACCAGGTCAAAGAACATGTGCTTCCGGTGCTGGAAAGGAAACTATGAGCTCGTCCAATTCATCCCTGAACTCCTCCGGGGGACGCGAGTTCTGGCTCCCGACGCTCCAACTGGCGATGCAGGAAGTTTTCGAACTGATGCTCGCTTGCCCGCTCGAGGTACCAGCGGTACCGCCTCCGGAAGAAGGGCTCGACATCACGTCCATGGTGGGATTGGCGGGCCAGCTGTGCGGAATTCTCACCGTGCGCTGCAGCACAAAATCCGCCGCCCGCATGGCCTCACGCATGCTCGGCATCGATCCGGAAAAAGCCGGGCCGGAAATGTGGGACGCGGTCGGCGAAGTGTGCAACATGGTGGCGGGAAACTTCAAGAACAAGATCACGGGCCTCGGCGATAGCTGCATGCTCTCGGTGCCCACGGTCATCACCGGCAGCGAGTACAACCTGCACTCCATGGTGAACGATGAAATGCACACCATTCTTCTGTTTGACGGCGAGCCCGTCGTACTCTCCCTGGAGGTTCACAACTAGCCGCTGGCTTTGGCCTGCGTCCCGCACAGGCCGGAAGATTTTGCCGGGGGCTCAGCGAGTTGCCCGGCAAGATCTTCTCCCATGACTGTCCTTCGCGCGTTCTCAGAAACATGCATCGCGCCGCGTTTTTTCTGTTTCTTCAATCCTTTGCGATCCGCCTTAAAATTCTCGAAATCTCATCTGCATTGGCATCCAGCATGCTCCTTCCCCTGGCGGGTGAATCAATCATGGATAGTGGCTACTACGCGGCGTGCGCCGGGCTCGCCGCTCAGACGCAAGCGCTGGATTTAGTTGCGAATAATCTGGCGAACCTTGGCACGTCCGGATATCGGGGAGAGCAGGCGACCTTTCGCTCGCTCCTAGCGGGTGGCGGAGCGGTTGCATGGAATCCTCTGAACGCCGCCGTCAATGACTTCGCAGTTCTCGGTGGCAGCCGTGTCGATCTCGCTTCCGGCAGCCTCAATGCCACGGGCAATGCCCTGGATCTTGCAGTCGCTGGCCCTGGCTTTCTTGCGGTGCAGTCGGCGCAAGGCACGGTGTACACGCGCAATGGAGGGTTTCACGCGACCCCCACGGGACAACTCGTCACCGCGCAAGGCGATGCCGTGCTGGGCGACCAGGGCGCGGTCACGTTGCCCAATGGTGCGGTCACGGTCAGCGCGGATGGAACGATCTCCGTCGATGGCGCCGCCGTCGCCAAGCTGCGCCTGGTGGAGTTCTCGCCGGCGACGAGCTTTCGTGCCGTCGGCAACGCGACCTATGCGGCGCCGGATGGGTCTGAGCTCGCTCCAGCTTCCTCCTCGATTCGTCAGGGCATGCTCGAGGCTTCCAACGTCAGCCCGGTCGAGGGAGTCGTGCAGTTGATCAGCATCCAGCGCAACGCCGAGATGATGCAGCGCGCTCTCACTTTGTTCGACAGCCAGTTGAATCAGACTGCGGCACAGGATTTGCCCCGCGTCTGAGTGGAGGAAAGCAATCATGATTCGCGCACTCTACACCGCGGCCAGCGGAATGATGGCCCAGGAAACGAATCTCGACAACGTTGCCAATAACCTGGCGAACTCGAGCACGGCCGGGTTCCGGCGCCGCCGGATTCAATTTGAGGATCTGGTCTATCAGAATCTCGTGATGCCCGGGGCGGCGGCTTCGCAACAGACGACCATGGTCGCGGGATTGCAGATTGGACTGGGCACGCGCACCGCGGCAACCGAAGTGATTCAGTTACAGGGGGACTTCAGCCAGACGGGCAATCCGCTCGATCTGACCATTCAAGGACAGGGGTTCTTTCAAGTGTTATTGCCCGACGGAGAAACGGCGTACACGCGGGCTGGCAACTTCCATCTCGATGCGCAAGGCAACATGGTGACCCAGGACGGAAACCCCGTTCAGCCAGCCGTGGCCATTCCTCCCGGGTCAACCTCGGTGACGATCGCCCAGGACGGAACCATCAGCGTGACCCTGCCCGGACAAACGGCGGCGCAGCAGGTGGGATCGCTGCAGCTTGCGCTGTTCAACAATCCTGGAGGATTGAACAGCACCGGCAGCAATCTTTTTCTGGCCACCACCGCCTCGGGCGATCCGGTGATTGGAACACCGGGAGGCAGCGAGGGGCTGGGTTCGATTCAGCAAGGCATGCTCGAGCAATCCAACGTCAGCGTGGTCGACGAGTTCGTCCAGATGATCGTCGCCCAGCGCTCCTATGAAGCCAACTCCCGCGTGGTCAACGCCGCGGATCAGATGCTGCAGGACATCAACACCCTTGGACGCTAACGGCAACCGTGGCAATCACGACCGCAGGTTCTATCGTATGAAGCGGCTTCTGATTTCGGCCTCTATCGTTGGTGTTTCCCTATTGCGCTCCGACGCGGCGGCCGAGGAAACTTGCCGTGTGATTGTTCCCGCGCGTGTCGAGGTCTCTGGCGAAAGGCTTTCGCTGGCCGATCTTTTAGGACCCAGCGCCTGTCCGGCGGTCGCGCGGGCCGCTGCTCGGCTGAGCCTGGGGCGCACACCGCTGGCGGGAAGCTTCCGCGTGCTGCGCGGAGAGGATGTCCGGCTTCTTCTCAACAAAACGGGAGTAGGGCCGGAAGAGGGCATGGGCGGATCCGCCAAGGTCGAAATCCCGCAACGGATCACGGTTCGGCGGTCTGGGATGCGGCTGTCATGCAACGAAATCGGTGAGCGGATACTTACGGATCGGCGAGACGCGCCGTCAACTCCAGGAGCCACGCCCAGGGTTGCGGCGAAATCCGGCGCGGGCGGGATGGCGCGTCGCGAGGTGAACTGCGGTATCTCCGGGGGTATCCCCCAAGAAGCGCGTATCGAGCTGAGCCGGGCAACGCGGGATCCTCTGGGGAGATGGGAACTCTGGGGTCGATGCATTGATCCACGGGAATGTGTGCCCTTTCTGGTGCGATTCCCAAGCGGGAGCCTTCCGCGGGAAATCGTTTCTTCCCTGAAGCTGCGGATTGAGCACGAACTTCGCGTCGGACGCACAAAGTCGGGCCCAGCAGGCTTCACCCCGCTGGTACGGGCTGGCGAGAGACTCACTCTGGACTGGGATCAGGATGGAATTCGCTTGATTACGCCTGCAGTATCGCTCGATCAAGGAGGTCGCGGGGACCGCGTGCGCGCCCGCATTGCGCATAGCGGGCGGGTTGTGGCTGCCATAGTGGTAAGCGCAGGAAAACTGCGCGCGGGCTTGTGACAGTCTCGGTGGAAAGGAACTCATTCATGCCGGATCGGGCAAGAAGAATCGTTGTTTCTCTCATCGTTTGTCTTATGGTTGGTCTCATCGTCAGCGCTGTTGCCGTCTCGCCAGCCTTTGCCCAGACGAAAACTAAAGAAAACGCCGTCAAACGGGACGGCCTCGCGGAGTACGTCGTACGGGTTTCCGCGAAAACTCCGGAGCCCCCGCCCGCAACTCTGGGAAGCTTATGGATCGATTCGGGACGGCTGGCGAATATGGTGGCCGACTACAAAGCTGCCCGCGTCGGCGACCTCGTCACCATCAGTGTGGCGCAGAATCTATCGGCGACCAGCACTGGAAATGTCTCCTCCAATCGCAGTTTCTCGGCCAGTTCCGGGATTACCGCTCTGCCCGGACAGCTCAAGACCACCGGCGTAGCGAATCTGTTCTCACCTTCTTCGAATCAGACGTTGTCGGGAAAAGCGCAGGCGACTTCCCAGACCTCGCTGAGTACAACCCTGACCGGACGCGTGGCTGCCGTGCTGCCCACTGGAACGCTGGTCGTCGAAGCGGAGCGCCAGATCACCATGAACAACCAGCACGAAACCGTAGTGCTGCGCGGGCTGGTGCGGCCCGGCGATCTCGATGCCGCCAATACGGTGGCCTCGAACAACGTGGGAGACCTTGAGGTTGAGGTCAAAGGGAAAGGCATCATCAGTGAAGGCACCCGTCCGCCCAATCTGATCCTGAAATGGATTCTGCGCATTGTCGGTTTCTGACAAGGTTTGCCAGAGACCAGATTTTTCGGAGAGAACATCTTCGAGGAAAACATATGGCCCAACACTGGCGTTCGATTCTACGGGTCGCGGTTGTCGTGGCTCTGGCGGGGGGTGCAGCGGCCGCCGATCGCGAAGCCCACAAAGTGCTGATCCGCGATGTGGCCAGCGTCGAAGGGATTCGCAACAACTCGCTGGTAGGCTTCGGACTGGTGGTGGGCTTGAAGGGCACAGGAGACAAGCAACAGACTTACTTTACGATTCAGACCCTGGCCAGCATTCTGCAGCGCATGGGCGTGGAGATTCCCCAGTCGGTGATTCAAACCACGGTGCAGGTGAAAAACGTCGCTGCGGTGTTTGTGACGGCCAGTCTGCCTCCCTTCTCCCGCCCCGGCATCCCACTCGATGTGATGGTTTCTTCGGCGGGAGACGCGCGCAGCCTCGAAGGCGGCCTGTTGCTGTTGACTCCACTCTATGCTGCCGACGGCCAAGTGTATGCGGCCGCCCAGGGACCGCTGATCATTGGCGGCTACGCCGTCGGCAGCGCTGCCAATTCCAAGCAGATGAATCATCCCACGGTAGGCCGGGTTCCCGGAGGGGCACTGGTGGAGCGCGACAGCTCGGTCGATCTAGCGCGCCTGGATCATCTGTCGCTGTTGTTGAATGACGCCAGTTTTTCGACAGCCGAGGCCGTCGCGACTGTCATCAATCAGGAGTGGTCGCAGCCGCTCGCCTCGGTTGTCGACAGCCGCCGGGTCGATATCAAGATTTCGCCAGGGGCGCCCAGCGCGGTGCCTGCACTGCTGGCCCACATCGAGAATCTCGAAGTCGAGGTTCGTCGCCGCGCCAAGGTGGTGGTGAACGAGCGTACCGGCACGGTCGTGATGGGGAAGGACGTCCACCTAGGGGCGGTCTCGATTCTGCATGGTACTTTTTCCATTGAGGTCACTACGTCCTACGCCGTCTCGCAGCCCAACCCCCTGGGCAATGGCCAGACCGAAGTTGTGCCGCAATCCAAGTTAAGCGCGACCGAGGCTCCCGCCCGCAACATCGAACTCAGCGAAGGCGCCAGCGTCGAGCAGTTGGTGACCCGTCTACAAGCGATTGGGGCGACCGCGCGCGATGTCGTTTCGATTCTGCAGGCCATCAAATCCGCCGGAGCGCTCGAGGCCGACTTGGAGGTCATCTGATGATCTCCATTCCCGATTCCGCCGTAACGCTCTCCCCGATGCTTGCGACGGCGACGCCGTCGGGACGAGGCGCGAAAGCAGCCCGAGAGTTTGAGTCCAATCTAATCGGGTCGCTGCTGGAATCGATGGAGAAAACGTTTGCGACCCTCCCGGGCGAAAGCACCTCCGCGGGCGCCGACGATTACAACTATCTCGGAACCCAAGCTCTAGCCCAAGGATTGGCAGAGCGCGGAGGATTTGGCATCGCCGCCATGATTACCCGGCACCTGCCGCAGCACGAAGGTAAGGGGTGAGCCGGTGCCCGCTACCGCGAGGGCCCCTCCTCTGCGGCCTAAAGTTTTTTGCAACCCCTGCCGATAGAATGAGATGAAGGCGCTAAATATTTGAAATCGGCCCTCCGGCGCGGGACCAGATTAAAGTCTTTTAACGTGCGGTCGATACTTGAATTGCAACGGAATTCAAGGAGAGGGAACCAGTCATGAGAATCGATCAGAATCAAGGACCGCAACAATTGACCGAGACCAACCGCAACAGCGCGCAGACCGCGTCGGGTTCCGCTGTCTCTGCCAGCAACGCGTATGAAGCCGAAGACCAAACCGAGCTTTCCGGAGCTCACACGCAGGTGCAGGCGCTGGTGGCACAGGCGTCGCAACTTCCGGAAGTGCGCGAAGAGCGCGTCCACGCCCTGCGGCAGGCGATTCAAGGCGGGCACTATGACCCAAGCCCGGAAAAAGTGGCCGGAGCCTTGTTCACAAACATGGTCGCCGGGTCCGCCGCTTAGCGTTATTTAATCGTCATGGGTAACAACAATGGGTAACGACCATGAACAGCGGGGATTTGCGGACCGATTGGGATTCGGGCGTTCTGCCAGCCGCGTCAGCCGTCCGGGCGGTTGGCGATTCGGCGAATCAGGATTCAGGGCGTCCGGCGCGCCGCCGTCCGCGCCCGGAAGAGGAGCTGGAGACCGATGATCGTGAAGGCCAATCCTCAGGCACCACCGACGAACCCCGGCATCAGCTCGACCATCTGGCCTGAACCGGTGACCAGAGAATCTTCGACCAGGCACACTTCCACGGACGCAGCGTCTCCAGCCGGAGAACCGCACTCGCCGGAACGATCCTTGCCGAATGGCAGTACGCAAATCGACTCCGGGCTCGCACTCTTGCTCGAGCTGGAAGCCAGTCTTCATGCCAGCCAGCGGGCACTGCTCTCCGGCGATCTCGATCGCCTGCAGCAGGCCACTTGCGAACAGATTCGGATGCGCAATTGCCTTGCCTTGCTTTGGGCAAAGCCTGCGCTAGACGCGCTTAAGATCGACGCGCAGGACAGCGGAGCGGCGCCGGTCGATTGCACACTCGTCGGCCAAGTGCGGGCAGCGCAGCAGCGAGTACTCGACTGTGGACGAATTCAGGTGGCTCTGGTCACGCGGGCCGAGCGCCGGTTGCGAACCATTGAAAACGTATTGGCCGGGCCCGGGGCAACCTATGCTTCTCCGGGACAAAGCCGCTTCGGGGAAGGCGACGCATGTCGAGTCTGAACGCCAGTCTTGCGACAGCGTTGAGCGGGCTTATGGCCGAGCAGGGCGCGCTCCAGGCGACGACCAACAATGTCGCCAACGCCAACACTCCCGGCTACTCGCGCGAGGTGCCCATCCTGGCCTCGAGCGATCCGATCGTCGTGGATCCTTTAACCCTGGGCACCGGTGTGACGCTCGCAACCATCGAAAGCGTTCGCGATCCCATTCTTGAATCCCGGATCCAGCAGGAGACCCAGACTCAGGGCCAAATGAGTGCACTGGCCTCGGCCCTGTCCCAAACCCAGGTGAACTTTACCAGCGGCACGGGCGATATTGGGACAGCGATTTCAAACTTCTTCAACAGCGTGAACCAGCTTTCGACCAGCCCTTCCGATCTTTCGCTCCGCCAAGGCGTCCTCACGGCAGCCGGCAACCTAGCCTCGGCATTCAATGTCACCTCGAACAACCTGACGGCGCAGCGTACCAGTCTGGACGGAAGCATTCAGCAATCGGTCGGGCAGATCAACCAGCTCACCCAGCAGATCGCGCAGCTGAATGGCCAGATCAGCAGCCTCGAAAACGTTGGCCAAACCGCTGGCACTATGGTCGACCAGCGCACCCAATTGATCGATCAGCTCTCCTCGCTGGTGGATGTCTCTGTGATTCCGACGGACAACACGCTCACACTGACTACCGCCAACGGGACGCCTCTCGTCGCCGGACAACAAAGCTTTGCGCTCTCGACCGGGCTGGCCACCGATTCTTCTGGAAACAGCGTTCAGGATATCTTTGCGCAGGGCAGCGACATCACATCGACCCTGGCTTCCGGGCAACTGGAAGGATTGCTGCAGGCTCGCGATCAGGTCACAACGATGCAAACGCAGCTCGACACCTTGGCCGCCGGATTAGCGACCTCCGTGAACAACGTGCAAACCGCCGGGTACGATCTGCAGGGTGATCCGACCGGGGAAACCGATGCGAACGGGAATCCGCAAACCCCCGTCTACCTTTTTAATCCACCAGCGGCAAATGGCGCGGCTGCCAGTCTGTCGGTCGCCATCACCGATCCTGCGAAAATTGCGGCCAGCTCCGACGGCACTGTCGGCAGCAACGGAAATGCCGAGTTGATGTACGCTCTCGGTAGCCAGTCCATCATCGACGGCCAGAGCCCCACGGGCTACTATTCCGGCATCGTTTTCAACGTGGGGAACGCCTCGGCCAATGCGAACGCCGAACAGAGCGCTTCTGCACTGGTGCTGCAGCAGTTGAACGATCAGCGTTCCTCGGTATCCGGCGTCTCGCTCGACCAGGAGGCGGCCAACATGGTGCAGTACCAAAACGCTTACGCTGCCTCGGCGCAGGTAGTCACAGCCATCAACAACATGATGTATGACGTCATCCAGATGGGTACGTTAACGGGTTAGCCAAATCATGCGCGTGAATCCCAATCCACTCCCTGACCTGCTCAATGCCCTGGGACAAACCCAGCAGCAGATCAATACCGATCTCCAACAGATCTCGTCGGGGCAGAGTGTGAGTGTGCCTTCCGACGACCCGGCGGCGGCGGCGGCTCTTGTCCAGAATGCCGCGCAAACTTCTACGGCCGATGAGTTTCTGCGGAGCCTCGAGAGCATTCAAGGCGAGGCACAGACCGCCGATTCCACCTTGAATTCCGTGACGACCGCCTTGCAGCGTGCTATCAGCCTGGGCGTGGAAGGCGCCAACGGCACGCTCAACGACTCGGATCGTGCTGCGATCGCTACCGAAGTACAAGGCATCCAGTCCCAATTGCTGAGTCTGGCAAACCTTTCCTACCAGGGCAGCTATGTCTTTGCCGGAACCGCCACCCAGACAGCGCCCTATGTTGTCGATCCCAACTCCTCTTCCGGCGTGCAGTACGTAGGAAACTCGAACACCAACAGCGTTACCTTGGGCAGTCATTTCACGGTGCAAACCAACCTTCCGGGTTCAGAGTTGTTCTCCTCGCCGGGCAACGACATATTTCAGTCGATTCAGGATCTGATCACCGCCTTGCAGAGTAACGTCGGCATCAGCGACGCGGTCGGCGAGGTGAGTAACGCCTCCAACTATATCGGTTCACAACGGGTCTTCTACGGCAATGCGGAAAACCAGCTCAACTCCCAGCAGACTTACCTGAATAGCTACATCACCCAACTCGCCCAGCAGCAAAATGCCCTCGGAGCTGCGGACTTGCCCACCGTGATCACCAACCTCACCAGCGCGGAAACCTCTCACCAGGCCACGCTCGAGGCCGTAGCGGGGACCACGCAAACGAATCTGTTCAGCTACCTCAAATAGGATCCCAACAAGTAGGATCGCAAACTATGAAGCCCCACTTCTGAAAGGGCGCAGATGTGGACTGCCTAAAGGGTGGTCTGGCGGGAGCGGCGCACCCATTCGGCAGCCGATCCCACGCGTGCCCGTTCCTGTTCGAGGCGGGTGCGTTCGCGCAGCAGCGTGTCGTGGATCCCCGGCAGCAGACGTCGCAGGCGTTCCACATTCCTGCGGTACTCTCCCAGTTCCTGTTCGAGCTCGACGTTTTTCTCGTCCGGCAATTCGCGCAAGCACTGGCCAACGCGCATCAGCTCCGACAACAGGCCGGCCATCTGTTGCGGGGTGGCCGCTCGGGGCGGGGCCTCGGGCGTGGAGTCGGGAATCAGATTGTCCAGCCAGAAGCGCAGCCGGGAATTGGTTTCATGGAAGACCTGCGAGATGTCCAGGGAATTCAGCAGGGACATTTATGCATTCCATTCCGCGGCAGTGCGCGGTGCGCTCGCTTCGATCGGTTCGAGAGACTGCAACGGAATGGGCGCGCCTGCCGGCGTGGCGCTCGATCGTTCCACGGCACACCACGCCTCCCGCACTTGCATCAGATCGGCGATGCGCTGCTCCAAAAGTGCCGCAGACTGTTGGAGCTGAGCCTCGACGATGCCTGCGCGCAGCCGGTCGTAAAACCGCTCAAGGTTCACCGCAACCTGTCCACCTTGCTCTTTGTCGAGTGATGCTTGCAGGTATCCGATCACTACGATGGCATGATTGATCGCGCGTGTGCGCTCTTCGATGTCGCCCCGGCCCAGGGCCTGCAGGGCTCGCCGCAGATCTTCGATGGACTGTTCGTAGAGCAGAATCGCCAGCCGCACCGGGCTGGCACCGGGCACTGCCGCTTCGCGATAGGAGAGTGGTGCATTCATATTTAAAGCCCTGAGGTCAAGATTGGGGTCGAGGAACTGCTGGCGCTGCTGCCGCCGCCCGAATTGAGCGTTCCCAGGGTTGCCGTGACTTCCTGCAGCAACAATGGATAGGCCTGCAGGGATGCGTTCACAGCGTTGAATTCGCTGGTGAGCGCCGTCTGCTCGGACGTCAGCTGCGCTTCAAAGTTGTTGATGTTGTTGGTCAGATTCTGCTGCTGCGCCTCGTTCTGCGTCAGATCGAGGTTCAGCACGCCTTCGGTCGGGTTCGTTAGGTTGGTCAGGTCTTTGTTGAAGCTGTCGGCAAACCCGGTCTGCGTCGCATTCTGAAAGAAGCTTACAAATGCCGCGGGATTGCTCGAAAGCGCGCTGCTCAGCTGAGTCGAATTCACCGACAGGGTGCCATCATCGTTCATGCTGATGCCCAGCGAGGCCAGGCTGTTGTAGACGCTATTTCCGGACACGGCGTGGGTGACGTCCGACATCAGGCTGGATTGCAACCCCCGCAGCGAGCTATCGGAGCCCAGCGGGCCTTCGGACTTTGTGGCGACGTTGACGGTGTATTGCTGGTTGATATCGGTGGCAACCTGGTTGTAGGCCGACACAAAGTTGTTGACGGCATCGATCGCCTGGGATGTGTCCGGACCGACAGTCACTTGCACTGGATTGCCGGGGGAGGCGGTGGCCAGATTCAGGCTCACTCCAGGGATGGCCCCGGTAATCGTATTGGTCGCGCTGGCATACGGAATCCCGTCGATGGTGAGCGCCGCGTTCGTACCCCCCGCGGGCGCGTTGAAGCTGAGATTTGTGTTGTTGCCAGTGATGGCCAGAGCTCCGGGCGTGCCTGTATTCTGGCTGACCAGGGCCAGCCGGGAGCCGTTGGCGTCGGTGACCACACTGGCGTTCACTCCCAGGTTCTCGCCGTTGATATATTTGGCCAACGAGGTGAGGGTGTCATTGCTGCCGGGCGTGATCGTGATGGTTTGAGTCTTTCCCGTGCTCCCGCCAATCTGCAGATCAATCTCCCCCGATGCGACGCCGCTCGGCAGAATGGTTGCCCCAGCCCCTCCCGCGAAATCGTTCGTGTAGACGGTGCCCACGCTGGCAAGATTGCTGGCCACGACGGTGTGGTTCCCGGCCAGGGCCCCGGTTTGCGCGGTCGCCGTGAGAATACTGTTGTCCGAGGACGTGGCCGCCTGCCCGGTGATCGCCCCCAGCGGGTCGGAAAGGACGGCAACCGCCGTCGCCAGATTGTTGAGATCGCTGTTAATGCTGGTCAGGGCGCTGGCCTGCGATTGCAGCGTGGATTGTTCGCCGTCCCACTCTGTCAACTGTCCGCTGCTTTCGGCGAGAACCTGATTCACCAGGTTGGAAACGTTGATTCCTTGTCCGCTGAGCAGCGTCGCTGGATTCAGGCTAATGCCCATGGGGTTTTTCTCCTTCGTCGGCCGGGGGCGCGGTCTGCTTCTGGAAGTCCTCATAGATGGCACGGGCTACCGCCAGCACTTGCGCGCTCGGCACCTGCAAAACCACATCCCCGGTGGCTTTGTCCAAATACCGGACGATGACCTGGTTCTTCATCTGCGGATCCTGTTGCAACTGCACTTCATCTTGCGGGAATTCAGCCGCTGCCGGCGCAATTTCTGGACTGGAGCGTTCTTGTTTTGGCGGAGTTCCCAAATCGGGCGGAGCCTCTGTCTTCACTGCCGGCTCGGGTGCGGGCGCAGATTGGGACTGCCGCGCCCGCGGCTGTCCTTCGCCCGGCGCCACTTCACCTACGGGAACGATTCCTGGTACCGGATTGATGCTCATCGAGAGATCCTCCGGAGAACTGCAGAGGAGGTGGTCCCGCCGCCTCCTCCGCCAATGCTTCCTTACTATTGCAACAGTTTCAGAACAAGCTGCTGCTGCTGGTTAGCCTGGGCCAGAGCGGAAATGCCGGTCTGTTCCAGAATTGAGTCGCTCGTCATCTTGGCTACCGTGGTCGGAATGTCAGCCGCCATGATGGTGTTTTCCGCAGACGTCAGGTTCTGCACCTGGTTGCTGACGACGTTGCTGGCGCTCTGCAGCCGGTTGACGCTGGCTCCAATATTGCCTCGGAGCGAGGCGACTTGGGCAATCGCGTTGTTGAGGTCGGTCAGCGTGGTCTGCGCCGCGGTTGCCGTACTTAGGTTGTCGCTCCCCAAGCTGATGCCGTTCATATTGTCGCTGCTGAACGTGCCCAGATTGATTCCGATCTGCTCCACGCCTGCCAGCGTCGAGTCACTGAGGAAGATGTTCATGGTGCTGGTGTTGGTGGCGTTCGCGTTGGTCGCATCGGCGGCTCCGCCGACGGTGAACGTTCCGGTGGTGTCGTCGACCGTGAGTTCATTGGTGACGTTGTTCCCGCCGACGACAGTAACCGCGCCGGTGCCGGTGTTCAGCGAGTCGGTAATCACCAGTTGGCCAGCGTTATTCAGTGTAGCCAACAGTCCCGTGGGTACAGTGGTACCCTGTCCGTTGACGTAGGTTGAGGTGTTGATGTCGTTGATGAGCTGGCCCACCGTAGTATCCGACGCACTGGTGGTGTAGGCTGTGCCAGCGCCATTTGTGATGGTGAGCGTTCCACTAACGGCGGTGGCCAAGGCCGCGGGCGCGGCTGGTGTCAGATCCACCTGGTTGTAATTGGTGCCGCCGCCTTGGAAGACCTGCGCGCCGTTGAATGTCGTATTGCCGCCGATCTGGTCGATTTCCTGCGTGATCTGCGAAAACTCAGCCTGAATCGCGGTTCGTTGCGAGTCTGACACGGTACCCGTCGACGATTCCGTCGCCAGCGTAACCGCGCGGTTCAGCAACGTGGTCACCTGGGAAAGCGCGCCGTCGGCCACTTGCAGCTCGCCTACGCCGTCATTCGCGTTGCTGGCAGATTGTGTAAGAGCACTGATGTTAGCCTGCAAGCCGTTGGCAATGGCCAGCCCGGCTGCGTCGTCGGCACCGGTGTTAATGCGCTGGCCCGAAGATAACTGCAACAATACGTTCTGCAGGTTGTTGTTGGTCACGGTTAAGTCATTTTCCGCGGCCAGAGATGCGATGTTGTTCAGGATTCCGATAGGCATTGCGAAGCTCCTTCTTCGTTGAATTTTGTTCGGTTTACCTGAGTGTTTTCTCAGGAAGTTCTGCGAAGCTCTCTCGCTTTATGCCGCTCGCGGAACCCCGAATTTCTTTCCTGTTCATCGGCAAGTTCCTGTGCCGCTTTAGTGGGCCGTTCCAGTTCAGATTTCGCCGTCCGTAACCGAAGGTAATGCCGGCTCGCCACCACCTCGCTAAACCATTCCTCTCCTCCGCCGATGTCCCTCACAGGGGCCGTCTCTCTGCCTTTCTGTACCTTGGCCAAGAAAGGGCGGGCACTGATGATTCAGCTCACGCGTCTCAACAACAAACCGCTCGCCGTTAATTCGGACCTCATCAAGTTCATTGAGCAGTCGCCGGACACGCTGGTTACCTTGATCACTGGGGAGAAGATTGTCGTGCTCGAAAAAGTAAGCGATGTCCTTACCCGCATCATCGACTTCCGGCGCTCGGTACTGCAGGGTCTCTCGCTCTCCTGGGATCCATCGTCTGCGCACGCAGTGATCGCGCGGTCTCCCGAGCCTCACGTACGCGAGCCAGAAAGGTGAGCGTGGATAAGTCCAGTCTCAGCGGGATCGTTCTCGCACTCGGCGGAATCCTCGCAGGCCTGCTGCTCGAGGGTGGAAACCTTCGCCAGATCCTGCAGCCAACCGCAGCCATGATCGTGTTTGGCGGCACGCTCGGAGCCGTGATGCTGCAGTTTCCCCTGCCCGTGGTTGGGCAGGCGATGCGGCGTTTCGGTTCGGTCTTCCTCAGCCCCAAGGCGAATCCACAGGAAACCATTCGCCGCCTGGTGCGGTACGCCCAGAAAGCCCGCAAGGAAGGTATCGTCTCCCTCGACGCTGAACTCTCCCAGATCGACGACCCCTTCCTGAAGAAATCTCTGATGCTAGCCGTCGACGGCACCGAGCCCGAAGAGCTCCGCAAGATCATGGAACTGGAACTCGACAATCAAGCCGAATACGAAGAGCAGGTTCCCCAGGTGTTTGAGTCGGCCGGTGGATTTGCTCCCACCATCGGCATCATCGGCGCTGTACTCGGACTCATCCAGGTCATGCAGCATCTCGATAAGATCGATGAAGTCGGCCGCGGCATCGCCGTTGCCTTCGTGGCTACGATTTACGGAGTCGGCTCCGCCAATCTGTTGTATCTGCCCGTAGCCGGAAAGATGAAGCTGCGCATTCGGGAAGAGCAGATCACCCGCGAGATGACGCTCGAAGGCGTGGCCTCCATCCTCGAGGGCATGAATCCCCGCATGCTCGAAACCAAACTGCTCGGCTTCCTGGTGGAATCCACCCAATCGAACGACAAGGCCGCCCCCGAGACCCCCGGTCATGAGTAGGCGAAAGCGCCCCCGGCCTCATGCCAATCACGAACGCTGGCTGGTTTCCTACGCCGACTTCATCACCCTTTTATTTGCGTTCTTCGTGGTTCTTTACGCCTCCGCCCAGGTCGATCAGCGCAAAGTCGGGCGGCTGGCGATGGCCATCCAGGTGGCCTTTCAGGAGCTTGGAGTCTTTCCCGACTCCACCACACGCGTTCCCATCGATACCAACGAACCGATGCCATTCAGCACCGTACAAGCCATCGAGAATGCGAAGCACAACACTGAACTCGGCCGCATCTCTTCGCCTCCCGAAGACGCCCTTGCCGCAGCTTCCGAAGAGGCCAACCTGAACACCTTGCAAGCCGAGTTGCAGCAGGCCTTGCGGCATGAAATCGCCCAGCATAGTGTCGCCTTGCACCGCGAGATTGAAGGTCTCGTCATCAGCCTGCGCGAGTTCGGATTCTTCGACAGCGGCTCGGCAGCCTTGAAGCCCTCGGCCCTGCCTGCGCTCGATCGCATCGCATCCATCCTCGCCGTCCGCACCTGCCACCTCAGAATCGAAGGTCACACCGATAACGTCCCCATCCACACCCTGCAGATGGCTTCTAACTGGGAACTATCCACCGCGCGTTCCACCGAGTTGGTCCGTCTGCTGATCGTTCGTTACCGGTTCTCTCCCGAGCGTTTATCGGCTGCTGGATACGCCGAATATCACCCCATCGCCACTAACGAGTCTCCGCAAGGGCGAGCACAGAACCGGCGCGTGGATGTGGTCATTCTTAGTGGCCATATCGTCAACCCCAGCGCGCTCGCGCAGGCCACCACCACAAAACCCTCAGCCGCGGTCCCCTAAAGTATCGCCTTCCCCCGCCGATGAATTCCTCGACACGCTTGTTGGACGAAGACTTGATCCCCGCGGACAAACTATCGTGAGCCACACCACGCGAATCTCCACCGACGCCATCGCAAAGGTCGTGGCATGACCGCCGCCGCCGCGCCATCCCCCATCGCTGTCGCCGGCCCACCCGATCCGGACCTCGTGCGCATCCGCGACCTCGTGTATCAAGTGGCTGGAATCTTTCATCCCGACAACAAGCTTCGGCTGCTTTCCGACCGTTGTGGCCGCCGCATGAAAGAACTGAAGACACCCAGTCTGCGCGAGTATTTCGAGTGCCTCACCATCAAACCCATGCGGCAGGCTGAACTGATTGCGCTGCTGAACGAAATTACGATTGGCGAGACCTGCTTCTTTCGCAATCAGCCACAACTCGACGCGCTGCGCCAGATCGTCCTTCCCAAAGTGCTGGAGGCGAAATCCAAGCTCCCACTTCGGCGCCTGCGCATCTGGAGCGCGGGGTGTTCCACCGGCGAAGAGCCCTACACACTCAGCATGATGTTGACGGAGGAAGCTCACGGCCGCCTGAAGGATTGGACGGTCGAAATCCTGGCCACCGACCTCAATGAGCGCTCCCTCGCACACGCCAAGAATGCGATCTATGGCACGTACAGCACACGCAATCTGACTCCGTTGTTCCGGCAGAAATATTTCACTCCGGCCGGCGAACAACTGCAGCTGCAGCCCGCGGTTCGCAGCAGCATCAACTTCAGCCGCCTCAATCTTTCCGATGACGGGCGCATGACTTTCATGAAGGGCATCGACCTCATCTTCTGCTGCAACGTGCTTATTTATTTCGATCTGGTTTCCAAGCGGCGGGTGATCCAGCACTTCTACAACAACCTTCTGCCCCACGGATATCTCTTTCTGGGCCACTCCGAATCGCTCTACGGAGTGTCGGAGGACTTCCGGTTGGTCCACTTGCCGGGCGCCACTGCGTACATCAGGGGCGAACGCATGCAGGCGGGAAAGTAGGAAAACGTGAATACGGCGGCGAACAAAGCAACCTTGCTCACTCGGATGGACGGACTCCAACACATCCCCACCATTCCGGCCGTGCTGGCGCCTTTGCTCCGCTACCTCGAGCAGCCCATCGAACAACTCGACGTACAGAAAGTCACCGACCTGATTGCGCAGGATAAGTCCCTGGCCGCGCAGTGCTTGCAAATGGCGAACAGCCCGCTGTTTGGGCGATGGCAAAAAATCGACTCGTTGCGCGGCGCCGTCGTCGGCCTCGGATTTCACCGCGTCAGCGACATCGCCATGTCGTGCGGCCTGCTCAACATGATGCCCAGCGAATGCGCCGGCATCGATCCCGTCGTCTTCTGGGAGCACTCCCTCGGGTGCGCGCTCGTTTGCCGGCACTTTGCCCGCAAGATTTCGTACTCCAATCCCAGCAAGGCATATCTGGCAGGACTGCTTCACGACATTGGGATCATCGTCAACTTATGGGTCATGCCAAAGGAATTCGGCCAGGCCTTCGAGTTGGCCCGCGCCGAAGGCATTCCTCTGCACGAAGCGGAACAAACCGTCCTTGGATTTACCCACTGCGACAGCGGCCGCCTGTTGGCCGATAACTGGGAGCTTTCTCCCGACCTGTGTGAAGTCGTCTCGCTCCACCACAATCTCGCGGAAGCCCGCGATCACGCCGGATTGGTGGCGCTAGTTGAACTCAGCGATCTGCTCTGCCGTATGAGTGGACTGAACCACGGCTACTCCGAAAACCGTCAGGTCAACTTATTCGAGCAAACCGGATTCGCCTTGCTGTCGCAGGAGTGCCAGGGCTTGAAGGAGTTTGACTGGGCTCGCCTTACCTTTGAAATGGATTCCTACATGGACGAAGTTCACTCCCTCGTCCGCGCGATCTACCGAAAATGAGTCCGGGCGCCGACACCCTCGCTTCGGTTCGCGTGCTTGTCGTCGACGATAGCGCTTTCATGCGCACTGCTCTCGCCCGCATCATTTCGTCCGAATCTGGATTTGAAGTCGTGGGCACCGCCAGCAGCGGACCGGATGCACTCCACAAGATCCATTTACTCAATCCTGATGTGGTTACGCTCGACGTACAGATGCCCGGTCTCGATGGACTCGGGACTCTGCGTTGCATTATGATTCAGTTTCCCCGGCCCGTGATTATGGTAAGTGCGGCAACCGAGAAGGACGCGGACCATACCTTCCAGGCTCTCGCCGCCGGAGCCTTCGACTACGTTCCCAAACAGCTGTCGCCGACTTCTCTCGATATCTTCCACATTCGCGATGATCTCGTGGCCAAGATCCGAGCCGCCGCGCAATCGAGCAACCTCCCTTCCTCGGTTCGGCCCACCAGAAAACCTCCCCGGTCCTGCCCGGTAAAAACCGCAGATAAAGTTTTCCCCTCCACTCCTGCAATCATTGCCATTGGAACTTCCACCGGCGGACCGAAAGCTCTCACTGAGATTCTCCCGCTTTTCCCTCGCGGCCTGTCTGTCCCGATCCTGATTGTCCAGCACATGCCCCTCGGCTTCACCGCGCCCTTCGCACATCGGCTGAACACTTTGTGCTCGTTAACCGTACGCGAGGCTTCTCATGGGGAACGCATTCAGCCCGGCGTCGTCTACATCGCTCCCGCTGGACGCCACATGAGCGTTGTGAGGCTCTCCCATTCGCGCGCCGTCCTCCGCCTTTGCGCTCATCCCGATGATCGTCTACATGTCCCTTCCATCGACGTGCTCATGGACTCGGTGGCCGAAGCCTACGGGCATCTTGCCCTCGGAGTTATCATGACAGGAATGGGTTGCGATGGCGCCGAAGGGATGGCGGCGATCCACAGGCTGGGCGGCCTCACCATCGGCCAAGACGAAGCGACGTGCGCGGTCTACAGCATGCCGCGAGCTTGCTCTGAATCAAATGTTCTCACTCGCGTCGTGCCCCTCTCTCAAATTCCGGCGCAAATCCTTCAAGCTACGCGATACCGCACACCTGCGTAAGCATATCCTCTCGGCCGACGAGGTCGCCTTCGCGATCCAGCATGTGCCGCACTCTTCGCAGCAGTATTTCAGTGGAAAACGGCTTGGCCAGGCATTCCGTCTGCATCGCTTCTGTCAGGCCCATCTGCTCCGCATAGCCGGTAACCAACAAAACCTTGAGTTCCGGATTCTGTCGCTGAAGCCTTCCCGCCAGTGAGCGTCCGTTCTCGCCAGGTAGCACCACGTCGGTCAGCAACAGTTCTACCTCACCACGCCGCGCTTCAAATAACCGCGTCGCTTCGAGGGCATTCTTTGCCGACAATACTCGGTATCCCGCATCGCACAACACTTCACAGGTCACTTCCCGCACGAATGCTTCGTCCTCCACATAGAGAATCGTCTCATCTTGGGTCGGCGGTTCATTGTCCAAACTCCGGAAGCATTTCGAATCCTCGTTTTGCGTTTCCGTGGTCCGTATATGCATAGCGGCTGCTCGCCGATTGCCCGCTGCCTTTTGTTCAACAATCCACACTCTTGAATAAGCAGATGAGCTGCCACATGCTTCCACCAACCACTCACTAAGAAAAGTCTAAGGAATGGAGTGCTTTGCAGCGGAGAGAACCTTCGGCCCGCTCCACGGGAACCTCACCATCGTTCATTTCGGGAAACTGGGTGGGAATGAAGAACCGATTCGGAACCGCATCATCGACCGATGGCGCGACACCGTTCCAGAATTCTACTTCGGACTTGTCAGAACTGTTTCATACGGATCCAGCACGATCTTGTGTACACCCGACGGAGCTTGCAACCGGAACGACGACTCTTCTCCGTCGGCGAACACTCGCCCGAGCAGCACCATCTGTCGCCCGCCCATGGACGCATATACGGGGACCGATGTCACCAGATCCTGTGGCGCATCTTTTTGCAGAATCGTGCCAGTCACCAACGAGCCAGTCCCCTTAGGAGTGAACTTCACGCCTTTGAGTTCCAGCCTCGGCATCGACGTTCCGTTGATCCATCCATCCAGGAACCAATTCAGCGACGCCTTCCCTTCATAGCGGAGGGCTGGCGGCAAATCTTCGGCAAGCACGTTCAGCAGTTCGCTGGTGCTCATCGATCTGCCCTGATACTTTTGCCGAGCCCTTAAGAGTGCCCGCGTGAAGGGCTCATCCGCCACTCCCGCGACGCGAACTTTGCCCTTGCCTTCTTGCACCTCAGCGTCTTTCATCATGGTCCGCAACATGTGGAACAGCCACGTCCCCCGTCCATAGAGGATCGCCTCGTACCCCGTAGGGAACTGCGACGATAAAAGTCGCGTTCCCAAAGTTACCGGTCCCTCCTCCATGGGAGACATTCCATCCTTATTTTTGGTGATCAGATCCTGGCGGTACTTCTCCATGATTTCTCGAAAACCGGCGGGGTCGCGCTCCTGCAACATCATCATTGCGCAGTAGTTCGCCAGCCCTTCAGAGAACCACTGGTCCCGGTAGCTGGTCCACGTAACCAGATCACCCCACCATTGATGTGCAGCCTCATGCGCCGGAATCGATTGCTGCAGCAGAACCCGGTAGGGCTCAAAGTGCAATTGCTCGCGTTCTCGCTCGTCGAGAAAGGCATACGACGAAAGGAACACCAATCCAGGCCAACCTTGGCTGTCACGCCCGGGCATCTGCGTCAAAGCCAGATGACTATAGGGATAGGGGCCGAAGCGCGCTGCATAATACTGAATCGCCTGCGCCGCATCCTCGCCCACCGTCACCTCATTCTGCGCGGGAGAAGGACGGTCTTGCTCAATGACATGCGGTGCCCTCGAACCTGGATTCGATGGATCCGGCTCAATCACCTGAACCGCGGGAGTCGGAAAATCTCGTTCCACGCCTTGCGTGGCATAGGTCTCTACGGTTACGTCGCCCGCCCGCGCCGTAACCATTTTGTACTTGCCTAGGTTGAATCCCGCCAGCGGTATCGGCCGCTCCGATACAAAGTGCGATAGCTGATCGCCGGTCGATTTAGCCACAATTCCAGATGCAACCGGTGTCGGCTTCCCCGTCGCCACCAGGGTCCAGCCCTGCGGGTATTCGAACTCAAGGTCAAAATCTGCCATCGCCATTCCACGATTCGGATACCATGTGCCTCGAGCTCCTACATACAACAGTCCGCTGCCGGCTTCCGCCAGAACTTCGCCGCCGTACACAAAGTCCAGGTCGAGTTTCTGCCCCGCCTGCGCTGGCGCCGGCAGCACTACCGCGACAAGATCATTTCCCCGCCGCGCCAGCTGCGTCCCTTCCACCGCTGGGTTGTGAATGAATTCCACCGGTTGTCCGTTGAGCTTTACGCTTTCCACCTGCAGGAATCGCGACAACTCAAACAACAATGCCCGCGATCCATCTTCCTTCACCTCGAGCTCCACCCGGGCTCGGGCCTGGATCCTTTTGGGAGGCTGCACCTCAGCCGTGATGGCGTAACGGCGAACTTCGATCCGGCCTTCATGCCTTTTCTCGTTCTCCGGATCGGAGTCAGTGCCGCGAGGGATCTTCAGAGTCTTCACATCTGAGGGCGCGAATGACGTCCAGACGTTGTAATAAAGATCTCCGTTTTCCGCCGCCTTCGCCTGGCCGGCCTGAACGGGTTCCGCAGCCCATGAATCGAAATAGACGTCGAACACCCCTAATTTCGTTCCTTGCAGCCGCCCGTGAAGAAACCGGTCGCCGGTGTTCCCTCCTCCGGCCGGATTCGCCCCCAGCGATGACTGACTCTCGGACCCCGCCACGGGAAGCATCTGGCTGAAGGTCATCAGCAGTCTCGTCGCGTCCTGCGCAGCAAGATTCTGTGCAGTCGCTCCCCAACGCGCGACGAATGCCTGCCCCTCGTCCGTTGTTCTTAGATCCGGTCGCAACTCGTTCGCTGCGTCATCGTTGAAACGAAAATACGCAGTCGCAAAGTGTTCTTCCAGAATCGCCATCCCCGTAAACAAGCTCATCGATCGGCGTTCGACTTCGTTCGGAGGCGTGAGCAGCACTTCGCCGTCGCCCTCGAAAAACGCTCCCGTGATTCGCCCCATCACGTCCTGCGTGAAACCGATCGTGCCATCCTCCAAAGAAATCTGGACCGCAGATCGATCCAATGATGCGCCCCGCACGTGATACACCCGCGTCGGATCCAGGCCCACGCTGCCCAGTTGCAGATAGAGAGTTTCAGCCGGCTTCTCGGGCGGATTCGCGTTCGCTGCGAACGCTGCCGGCAACGCGCCGGCGATGAGCCAGACCACCGCCGTCATCCACAAGCCTCGTTTGTTCATTAGTACCTTCGTCACGTGGAAGGACTGCCCCCAGTTGCTAGAATGCGCCTGAATGCGCCTGCCTGTCATCATCCTCTTTATAACAGTGGCTGTGGCTCCAGCCGGCATGTGGGCCGACACAATCCACCTGAAGAACGGCCGCACCATTGTGGTCGACCACGTCCGCGAAAACGGCAATCACTACGAATACGACATTGGCGACGATTCCTACGCGATCCCCAAGTCTGTCGTAGACCACATTGACGCTGGCGGCATGCCGGATCATGCCTCATCCGGCTCAGCGAAGGTCGCCGACCTTCCCGCCTTTGTTCCTCCCGACAGCCTCGCGAATGAAGGCGACCTGGTCGGCAGGATTATCAGGGACGGCAAGGTAAACGCCGACGTTCTCAGCGGTCTGGAGGGCAAGGGCAACGCCGAGTTGAGCGCGACCGCAGATTTCATTGCCGGCAAATTTGAGTTCGAACACGGCAACGTTGCCCAGGCTCGCCAGTATTTCGAAAGCGCCTTGCGCTTCCAGCCCAACAATTCCACCATCCTTATCTATTACGCGGCATTACTGGTTCGAACCGGAAACGCGGCTCAGGCCTTGCCGTATTCCCAGCGCGCCGTGCAGGTTGCTCCCAGTTCTCCAGACGCTTACACCATGCTGGGTTATGCCCAATTCGCCTCAGACCACACCAAGGACGCGATCGCCTCCTGGAAGCGCTCCCTCGAATTGCGCCCAGACGCCAAAGTCGAGGGGTTCCTCGCCAAAGCCCAGCGTGAGCAGAATGTTGAGTCTGATTTCGTCCAGGGAGAAAGCAGCCATTTCGTCCTGCACTACGAAGGAAAACAAACCTCCGAGTCTTTCCGCGGACAAATCTTGGCTGCGTTGGAATCCGACTACGACGACTTGGCGCGCGATCTCGGCAATCCGCCTCGCGACAACATTCTGGTCACCCTTTACACCGAGCAAGCCTTCTTCGATGTCACCCACGCCCCGACCTGGTCGGGAGCTATGAACGATGGCAAGCTGCGCATCCCGGTCAGCGGTCTCAATTCCATGACGCCGGAATTGGCGCACGTGCTGAAGCACGAACTGGCTCACTCCTTTATTACGCAGCTTTCCGCAGGCCGCTGCCCGCCCTGGCTGCACGAAGGAATCGCCCAGTTGCTCGAACCCAAGAGCCTCGGTGGCGATGGCCATCAGCTCTCTCTTCTGTTCAAAGGACAGCGCAATATTCCTCTGAATATGTTGGAGGGAAGCTTCCAGAATTTCTCTGGCGCGCAAGCCTATCTCGCGTATGCGGAGTCGCTGGCGGCCGTGTCCTACATCAACGATTCGTATGGCATGAGCGACATCCAGCGCATCCTGCAGCGCATTAGCCAAGGGAATTCCACCGAAGCCGCCCTGCGGGCTACCATCCACTCCGACTACGGCCAACTCGAATCGGACGTCGCCCGCTACTTGGCCGACAAGTACGGCGAATAGCCTCTCCGCCCACCCTTGTTTGCCCGCTGTCCCTTCCTGTGCTAGTTTCGGGCTCTGGGGCTTGCACTCGATGCACTCTCTCTTCCGCTCTCGTATCCCGAATGAACCACCCACGGTCGAACTCGTCCCGACCGTGTTTCCCAAAATCGATGGCGTGGACCTCGGCGCCGCCTTCGTTGGTAAGCGCGTCGCAGGAGACTTCTATGACGCCGTCCGCGTCAGCCCGGAACGCATTCTCTTCGGTCTCCTCGACGTTGCCGGGCGCCGCGACGACACCCGCTCTATCCTTGCAACCGCCCAGGGGATCTTCCGCAACCTCGGTGCCGAGCTCTTCTCGCGCCCCGATATCAACGAATCTGAGGCCATGACCGAGCTCAGCCTGCGCATCAATCGCGGCCTCATCGAAGCCTCCAGCGGCGTTCGCTCCTGCCCCGCCTTCATCGCCTGCTACCATGAAAAGTTCGGCACGCTCTGCTACACCAACGCCGGCCACACTCCTGGCCTTCTCCGCGACATAAACGGGGTCACCGAACTCACCTCGGGCGGTCTGCCTCTGGGACTCTTTTCCCACGCCACTGCCGACGCCCCGACTGTTGCCATCGAAAAAGGCGCCGAGTTGCTCCTCGTTTCCCGGGGAGTCATTGAGTGTGAAGGCCGCCGCTGGTACTCCGGCGAAGAATTCGGTCTCGACCGTACCAAGCAGTTTCTCCAGGATTCGAAGGACACGGGTGCAGAAAGCCTCTGTGCGTCCATCCTGAAGGCGGCCGACGAATTTGGCGGGAACGCACCTCTTTGCGACGATCGCACGGCTTTAGCCCTGGTGCGCACGCCCTAACCTCTCGCGGCCAACTCAGTGGCCTGTGACGGCGTCAAAATCGTCAGACTGCCTCGCGGGCTTCGCTCCAAAGTAGTAAAATAGCGCATCGGCCAGAACCCACCTTTGCCCGCAAGCCCAGGAGGCGTGGCGGCCCAATACATCCTATGAACAAACTTTGCCTGGCTCCTATTGTTTTGGTATGTCTGCCCATCCTCGTGGCTGGACAGGCTCCGATGCAGCCCACGGCCGGCCAACCCCCGGCTGTTCAGGCCCCCGCCGCCTCACCGAACTCCGGACAGGTCGTCGAAGAAATCGTCACGCGCGTGAATAACCAGATCATCACCCGGTCGGAATACGAGCGCAGCAAAGACCAACTCAAAGACGAAGTCAAGCAACAGGACCCCAAAGATCCCGACAAAGCGTACGCCGAGCGCGAGAAAGACGTTCTCCGCGATCTTGTGGACCAGCAGCTTCTTCTCGATAAAGGAAAAGACCTCGGCATTACCGGCGACACTGACCTCATCAAGCGCCTCGACCAGATGCGCAAAGATATGAAGCTGGAATCACTCGAGGATCTCGAAAAGGAAGCCACCAAACAAGGAATCTCCTGGGAAGATTTCAAGCAGAATATGCGCAACCAGATCATCACCCAGAAAGTGATTGGCGAAGAAGTCAGCAGCCATCTCACCGTCACCAAGGAGGAAGAGCAGAAGTTCTACGACGATCACAAGAGCGAAATGGAGCAGCCGGAATACATCCGCCTTAGCGAAATTCTGATCGCGCCCAAACCCGTGACTCCGGCGCCCGCTCCCACGCCCGCAAGTCCCGATCCGAGCTCAGCCCCTGCTGCTACTCCGAATGCTCAGCCCGCCGCCGATCAGGCCGCTCAGCAAGCAGCCGAAGCTGCGGCCCTCAGTGCCGCAGAAGTGAAGGCGAACGGCCTCCTGAAACAGATTCACGATGGCGCCAGCTTCGAAGACATCGCCAAGAAAAATTCCGACGGTCCATCTGCCGCCGATGGGGGCGCGCTCGGCATGTTCAAGCGCGGCCAACTCGCCAAAGAGCTCGAGGACAAGACCTTTGCCATGAAGGCCGGCGAAGTCACCGATGTGATTCGCACCAAGCAAGGCTGGGTCATCCTCAAGGTCGTGGACCACCAGATGGCCGGCATTCCCCCCATGAAGGATGCCCTTCCAAAGATTCAGGACGCTCTTTACTACGAGAAGTTGCAGCCCGCCCTGCGCGCCTACCTCACCAAACTGCGCGAAGACGCCTACATCAAATACGCACCGGGTTACGTGGACACTGGAGAGAGCCCGAACCAGACCCAACCCGTCGAAACCGCGACTGCCAAGGAATCCGACGCCAAGAAGCTAGGAAAGAAGAAGCATAAGAAGCTCGGCATCATCTAATTTTTGGCGCGGCGGCGCCTGCTTTATACTCAGACAGCCCATGAAAGAGTTCTACATCTGCGATTGCCCGCGCCAGGAAAACAAGATCATCACCTCCTGCTTCGTTGTCGTCGCCAAACAGATCAAGCCCAAGAAAACCGGCGAACCTTACCTCGCGCTCACTCTCGGCGACCGTAGCGGCCAGCTTGAGGCCAAGATGTGGGACAACGTCGAAGAAGTCCTCGACGCCTTCGAGCAGGATGACTTCCTCAAGATCAAGGGCCTCATCAACAAATACAAAAACCGGTTTCAGCTCACGATTCACAAGCTCCGCAAGCTCGGCGAATCCGAAATCGAGTGCGCGGATTATCTTCCCAAAACCACCAAGAACGTTGACGAACTCTGGCTGACTCTGACCAACTATATCGCCTCATTCCAGAATCCGCACCTCAAGTCGCTCATCCAGTCCTTCATGGCCGATCCCGAGATTGCTGCCGCTTACCGCAATGCCCCCGCGGCAAAAACCCTGCATCACGCCTACATCGGTGGTCTGCTCGATCACGTGGTCTCCCTGTTTCGTTCCTGCGACTTGATGTGCCAGAACTATCCGCAGATCAATCGCGACCTCCTGCTGACCGGCGCGTTTCTGCACGACATCGGCAAGATTCACGAGCTCACTTATAACCGCTCTTTCTCCTACACGACCAAGGGGCAGCTGCTTGGCCACATGATCATCGAACTGGAAATGCTACAGGCCAAGCTCGCCTTCCAACCCGATTTTCCCGAAGAGCTCAAGACGATGATCGAGCACCTTATCATCAGCCATCACGGTCAGTATGATTTCGGCTCGCCCAAGCTGCCTATGTTCCCGGAAGCCCTCATGCTGCACTATCTCGATGACCTCGACTCCAAGATGGAGGCCATGCGCGCTCAGTTCGAGCGCGAGGCGGGTTTCGACAGTCCCTGGACCAGCTACAACGCATCCCTCGGCCGCCCTCTTTTGAACACCGAGAAGTTCCTGGCGCCAAAAAAGCTCGCTCCACCAGAAGATCCCGCTGCTGCCGCCGACGCCGAACTCGACGAGTCTCCCGTCGCAACTCCTACCTTGCCTGTCCTTGACTCCCGGCGGTAAAGTTAACAACCGCACTCCCAAGGGTGTGCCCCATTTCTCGCGCGTCTTTTGCCCGAGAAAGCCTGCCCTGAGCGAAGCCGAAGGGTGGGAAATTTGATCGAACCGAGGGGTTGATCGCGATGCCTAAACCAAGAGCCCCGAAGAAATCCGCAGCCCAGAAAAAACCATCCGCTCCCTCTGGTTGCCGTGTCGGTTTGCCCCACGTACCTGCGGATTATGGACTGAAGCCCCGCAAGCAATACCTTCCCTTCAGCCACGCGGAAGCGCGGCTCACGAAATCACGCAACTACTGGATCTGCACGTCGCGTCCCGATGGCCGTCCCCATTCCATCCCTGTCTGGGGATTTTGGGTCGATGGGGCGCTCTACTTCGGCACCGGCCGCGCCTCGCGCAAGGCTCGCAATCTGGCTCAGAATTCGGCCGTGTCCGTTCATCTTGATTCCGGAGATGACGTAGTAATTCTCGAAGGCAGAGCCGTTGAGGTTGACCTTACTCACAAGCCCACACTCACAAAGCTGGACGCGGCTTCCAGCACCAAATACAAGATGCCGCTGCCGGTCTCGCCGGAGGTTGTCGTCTATTCCGTTCGCCCTCGCGTAGTTTTGGCTTGGACGGAAAAGGACTTTCCCAGGAATGCCACGCGATGGGAGTTCGACGTCGCGAATGTCTGAATCCACACAGTCGCCCACACTTGACTTCTCCCGCTTCGAGGTTCTGACTTTCGATTGTTACGGTACGCTGATCAACTGGGAAGCCGGAATTCTCCCGGCGCTCCGCCGCGTTCTCTCCGCTCACGGAAAAAGGATCGACGACGCCGATATCCTTAAACTCTATGGCGATTTCGAGGAGCGTTCGGAGCGGGGACCATTTTGTCCTTATCGCGAAGTCTTGGAATCGGTGGTTCGCCAGTTTGCAGCGGAACTTCGCTTCGATGCCACCCCAGAAGACGTGCGCTCTCTGCCCGACTCGCTTCGCACCAGGAAGCCCTGGCCCGATACCGTCGCCGCTCTCCAGCAGCTCAAGTCGCGATTTCGCCTGGCGATCCTCTCCAATGTGGATGATGATCTCTTCGCTCAAACTCGCCCGCAACTGGAAGTGGTCTTCGATGAGGTCATCACCGCGCAGCAAGCGCAGGCCTATAAGCCTTCGCTGAAACTTTTTGAACTCGCTCTGAGCCGCATCCACGCTCCTGCCCATCGCGTTCTGCACGTAGCTCAAAGCATTTACCACGACGTGATTCCCGCGCAGTCGCTTGGCCTCGCCACCGTATGGCTAAACCGCCCGTCGGCGCGCCCGGGTGTCGGCGCCGTCAAAGCCGCCGCCGCCAAGCCCGATCTCACCGTCTCCAGCCTGGAAGAACTCGCCTCCGCCGCGCTCACCGGCTAAAGGCGGAATTTGCGCTTGCCAGCCCGATGTGGAGTAGCGGAGCGTGGGAGGTGGGTAGCAAGCGCGGGAGGTGGAGAGAGGAGTGCGGGAGCTTTCGAATTTTAGAACTGAGGTTTGAAGATGAAACTGAAGGTTCATCCACAGGCCAGCCGCGAAGCGGCGGAAGATTGCAGCCCACGGCGTAAGCCGTGGGTGACAAACGAATCAATGAACAAGCCCCGAAGGGGCGAAAGAATAAACGGGAATGCAGCCGTTTGGGACGGCGCCCCTGTCTACCAGCTCAAAACCGCAATCGCCTAAAAACTCGCCGGCAACTTCACCACTCTCTTCTGAATCGCCCACATCACCAGCTCTGCCTTGTTGTGAATCCCCAACTTCCGCATCAGATTGAACTTGTGCGCATCCACCGTCTTGATGCTCAATCCCAAAACGTCGGCCGCGGACCGCACTGTCCTGCCTTCGGCCAGCAACTTCAGCACTTCGCGTTCCCGCGACGTCAAGACACGCTTCCGCGGAAGCAGTTCCTCTGATGGCCACCCTCCCAGTCGTCTTTCCCGTATTTCGGCCGAACCGGGCGTTCGCGCCGCGTGCGTCCGTCGCACCATCCCCACTAATTCTTCCGCAGATGTCTGCCGCGCCACACAGCTGTTCGGGTCTCGCTGTTCCCGTAACACCGCATCCCCTTCGTGCGTGGCCAGAAACAGCACTTTGCTTTCAGGGCTCTCCTGCAGAATCAGCCATTCCGTTTGATGGACCGCGCATTCAAAGGTTTGGGTATCGGTAATGACGATCTCAGGCTTGTACTCGTAAGCCATACGCAGAGCTTCGGCCGCACTGCCCGCCTCCGCCACGACTTCCATGTCCGGCTCGTCCTCGAGCAAGCGCCGCAAACCTTGGCGCAGTAGAATGTGGTCGTGCACCAGAAGGCAGCGGATTTCCTTGTTATCCGACACTTCTCCATATTGTCTCTGTGTGGGGGAATACACAGGGCAACTCCTTAACCGTGGCCAGAGAGATTCGCGACGCAGCGCAGGTTCGGTTCGAACCCAAGACGGACGGGCGTTGCCCCATTTTAACCCTCGTCCTAGGATTTGGTTGCAAAAAACGACTCTCCAGCGAGTGTTTTTTCAAAGCTGGGATCTCGGATTATGCCTCGGGATTCCCTAAATCCAGCCTCCCATCAGGTACAATCGAAAATTTATGCTGCGCTACTTCACTGCGGGAGAGTCCCACGGCGAAGCTTTGGTCGCCTTTCTATCCGGCATGCCCGCCGGACTGAAAATCGATCAGGCCTTCCTCGACCGCGAACTTTGGCGCCGCCAGCAAGGCTACGGCCGCGGCGGCCGCATGAAGATCGAGCGCGACACCGCTCATATTTTGTCTGGCGTTCGCCAGGGAATGACCATCGGCTCCCCCATCTCCATCGAACTCGAAAACCAGGATTGGAAAAACTGGCAGGAATCCTTACCCGTCGGCCAGGGCGATCCCGCCAAGCACAAGCGCGTGGCGTCTCCTCGTCCCGGCCATGCCGACCTCGCTGGAGCCCTGAAGTACAACTTCCCCGAGGCCCGTTATGTGCTCGAACGCGCCTCCGCCCGCGAGTCCGCCGCCCGCGTCGCCCTCGGCGCCATCGCCAAACTTCTCCTGCGCGAAATGGGCATCGAAGTTCTCAGTCATGTCGTCGCCACCGGCAACGTTTCATTCACGGACCAGGTCCCGTGGGAAAAGATTCAAGCTCTTCACGACCGTGACGACGTTCTGCTCAACTGCGCCGACGCTGAGGCCGAGCAGCACATGAAGGAAGAAGTCGACAAGGTTCTCAAAACTGGAGACTCTCTCGGCGGCGTCTTCGAAGTCGTCGCCCGTGAAGTCCCACCCGGCCTCGGCACTTACGTCCAGTGGGATGAGCGTCTCGACGCCCTGCTCGCCGCCGCAGTGATGTCGCTGCAAGCGGTCAAAGCGGTCGAAATCGGCGCGGGCGTCGCTGCCGCGTTTGCTCCCGGCTCTGCTGTGCACGACGAAATTGGCTATACCGCAAGTTCGGGGTTCACCGCGTTCTCGCGTACGCGCAACAACGCTGGAGGCATTGAAGGCGGCGTCTCCAATGGGCAGGAAATCCGCGTCCGCGGTTATCTGAAACCAATTTCGACACTTCGTCGCCCGCTCCAATCGGTCGATTTTTCCACTCGCGAACCGGTCAAAGCCGCCTACGAACGTTCCGACGTCTGTGTGGTTCCAGCCGCCGGCGTCGCCGCTGAAGCCATGGTCGCCCTGACGCTCGCGCGCTGCGCTTTGGAAAAATTCGGCGGCGATTCCATGACCGAAACATTAAGAAATTTCCAGGGCTACTGCCTGCAATTGAAAACGTACTGATGATCTGAATTGTGATGATCTATCCCATCGTAAAATTCGGCAATCCCGTTCTCGAGAAACCTTCGGAAACGGTTACGGTCTTCGACGAGGCGCTGAAGAAGCTCACCGAAGACATGTTCGAGTCCATGTACGCCGCTCACGGCGTCGGCCTGGCCGCTCCGCAAATCGGCATTGGCCGCAGCATCGCCGTCATCGACGTCACTTTCAAGGAAGACCCCGACGCCAAACTCGTCCTCATCAATCCTGAAATCATTCACACCGAGGGTCGTCACACCCAGAGTGAAGGATGCCTCAGCATTCCCGACTTCCGCGAGAACGTTGCGCGTCCCACCAAGGTTACGATCCGCGCCCAGGATGTGAATGGAAAGGTCTACGAAAAGACAGGAGAGGAGTTGCTGGCCCGCGCCTTCCTGCATGAGACCGATCACTTGAACGGCAAGCTCTACATCACCCATATCAGCGCCCTCAAGCGCGATCTGATGAAACGCAAAATCCGCAAGCTGATGAAAGCCGGAGAATGGTAGAAATTGGGTAATTTGGTATTTGTGTAATTTACGACGGGAGGCTCGGGAAGGGCACGACTTCAGTCGTGCCGTTAAGGCGTAAACGAAGTTGGGCTTCAGAGTGCGCGTATAACTAGATTCGCGCAAGAGCGGTGGGATGAACCTACGGAAATCCAGCCGCGAAGCGGCGGCATGTGAAAGCCCGGCACGGAAGTGCCGGATGCGAGTGGGAGAAAAGCCCGAGTCCCGCAGGGACGCCACCGGTTCTCACGCACGCTCTTCAGCCCTTGCGCGTCCGCTTCTCCTCCGTTTGCCTCACAGGATCGGGTTCTCAATTACTCAATTACCAAATTACAGAACTTCCCAATGTCTCTGAATCTCGTTTTCTGCGGCACGCCACGCTTCGCCGTCTCCACGCTGGAAAAACTCGTCGAAGCCGGCTTCCGCATCCATCTCGTCGTCACGCAGCCGGACCGTCCCAAAGGACGCGGCCTCGAGCTAGTCCAATCTCCGGTCAAACAATCCGCTCTGCGGCTGAATCTTCCCATCAGCCAGCCAGACCGCATCAAGACCAACGACGGATTCCGCGCCCAACTCAGCGCTATCAAGCCCGACGCCATCCTCGTCGTCGGCTACGGCCGCATCATTCCCCAGTGGATGCTCGACCTCCCTCCGCTCGGCAACATCAACTTGCACGCCTCGCTGCTTCCGAAATACCGCGGCGCCGCGCCGATCCAGTGGGCCATCGCCAATGGCGAAACCGTCACCGGGGTCACCACGATGCGCATCGACGCCGGCCTCGACACCGGCGACATCCTTCAACAGCACGAACTCGCAATCGCGTCTGACGATACATCAGAGACGATTGCCCCGCGCCTCGCCGCGATCGGCGCCGATCTTACCGTCGAAACGTTGCGCGGTTTGCAAGCGCGTTCGATCCGACCTCACCCGCAAGACAACTCACAATCCAGCCTCGCCCCGATCCTGAAGAAAGAAGACGGCCTCGTTGATTTCTCCCGCCCGGCCTCCGAGATCTTCAACCGCATGCGCGGCTTCCAACCCTGGCCCGGCGTCTACACAAAATTTCGCGGCAAGACTCTGCAGATCACCAAGGCGCACCCGGCGTCTGACGCGGTGTCTCCAGCGGAACTCCGAACCATTTCCGATCGTCTTCTCGTAGGTTGCGGCCACCATACTTCCCTCGAACTGCTCGAAATCCAGCTGGAGGGCAAGAAGCGTACATCTGCGCAAGACTTCGTCCGCGGATACCGTCTCCAGCCAGGCGAAAAGTTAGGACTCGCCTCGTGAATCTCGTAGATGGCGATGGAACTGAATCGCATCGCCGCGTTTGGAAAGGGCGCAGCTGAGATTTGGGAGGGCCAAGGTCAAGATTTGGGAAGGGCACGGCTTCAGCCGTGCCGTAAGCCTGAAGACTGACGCGCGCTTTAGCCCCTGAGGGCCGCCGTCGTTCCCGATGTCCTCTGTGTCCTCCGCGTCCTCTGTGGTGAGTTTTTTCTTCCCCGCCTACAATCGGAACGCAATGTCCGTCTCGCCCGCCCGCGCCGCCGCCTTCGACATTCTCCTTCGCGTTGAACACGAGTCGTCCTATGCCTCCGATCTTTTGCATTCGTCCACGCACGAGCACATGTCCACGGCCGATCTCGCCCTGGCCACCGAACTCGTCATGGGAGTCCTTCGCTGGCGCTCGCGTCTCGACGCCGAAATCGCCACCGCCTCTTCGCAGCCTCTCTCCAAACTCGATCTCGAAATTCTCATCGCTATCCGCCTGGCGCTCTATCAATTCCGCTGGCTCGACCGCATCCCACAGCGCGCCGCTCTCCACGAGAGTGTTGAACTGGTGAAACGCGCCCGCAAACGCTCGGCCGCACCTTTCGTGAACGCCGTCCTACGCAAGCTCTCCGCCACACCTCGAAACCCCGAGGGTCTCGAGAACGCAACAGACTCGCCCGAAACCCTGGCCCGCACCCTTGCGCATCCCCAATGGCTGGTTGAGCGCTGGACCCGCGAATACAGCCTCGACGCCGCTCGCCAGATCTGCCAACATGATCAATCCATTCCGATCACTGCAATCCGCCTCCGCACGCCAGAAACCGAAGACCAACTCAAGCAGGAAGGAATCACTCTCAGCCCCGGAGGCCTCCTTGCATCCGCACGCCGCGTCCAAGCAGGAGACATCACGAAGACCCAGGCATTCCGCACCAGCCAAATCGTCATCCAGGACGAAGCTTCGCAACTCGTCGCCGCCCTTGTCGGCGCCGGCTCCCGCATTCTTGACTGCTGTGCAGCTCCTGGCGGCAAGACACTGGCCATTGCCGACCACAATCCCACCGCCGCAATCACTGCCGTCGAACTTCACCCTCATCGTGCGCGTCTGCTCGAAACTCGGTTGCTCCAAAATTCTTTGCAGCCCTCCGCTCAAATTAAAATCGTGACCGCCGACGCGCAGCATCTCCCGGTCACTCAGCAGTTCGACCGAGTCTTAGCCGACGTCCCCTGCTCGGGCACCGGCACGCTCTCTCGCAACCCTGAGATCAAGTGGCGTCTCACCCCCAACGATCTCGCTGACTTACCACGACGCCAGCTCACCATCCTCCGCTCTGCTCTGGCCCAGCTCGCGCCCGGAGGACGCCTCCTCTATTCAACCTGTTCGCTGGAAAAAGAAGAAAATGAAAACGTCGTCGAGCAAGCCTTGTCCGAGAACAACTCTCTTCGCCTGCAACCTTGCCGCGCAGAACTCGAACGCCTGAAGGGAGCCGGCGAACTCACCTGGCCCGAGCCGGTGTCGCTCACGCGCGGCCCTTTCCTTCGCACGATTCCAGGAGTCCATCCCTGCGAAGGCTTCTTCGCAGCGATATTGGAAAAATTCTAAGAGATGTTGTTGGGTTTATCCGTGAAGATCCGCGCAAATCCGTGGCGAGGTTTTATCGGACGTCGAAATTAACCGCGGTCCCCGCGAACACTTTCTGTCCCGCCGCTGGCACCTGTGCCACGATGATGCTCGCTGGCGTAGCCGCCGCCGGTGCCGCACTGATCTCAGGAGGAGCGGCCTGGTTCGAAGTGTCCGCTGGCGCGGCAGCATTTCCGTTCGACGACGAATCCGCACCATTGCTCGGTGGCGGCACTACGTTCACATTTCCCAGCTTGAACCCCGCATCCTGCAAACTCCGGCTCGCGCTCCCCAATGGCTGTCCCACAAAGCTGGGCATCACAAACGCCTGCGGATCCATCGGAGCCGTCACCAGCAAGCTGATCTTCGGTGCGGCTACCTGCGTCGCGTTCGCCGTAGGACTCTGGGCCAGCACCTGATCTGCGGGAATGTCCGGAGCCTGCACCTCCGCCATCGACGACACTTCCAGCCCGCGCCGCAGGATATTTAATTCCGCCGCGTGCTCGCTTTGCCCCGTAACGTCAGGAATCGAAACCCGCGTCGGCCCTAAACTCTGTGCCACTCGCACCTGCCATCCGCGCCGCACCTTCGTCCCTGGCAAGGGCAGTTGCGACATGATTCGCCCTTCCGCAATCTGCGGGCTGTAGTACTGCCGCTCGATCGAAACTTGCAGGCCGAGTCCGGCCACCGCGCGCTCCGCTTCCAGCGGCGTCAACCCGACCAGCGGAGGTATCGCAACTTCCTGCCCGTGAATGGCAAATCGCATCGCCGTTAGCGCCGACACCATGGCCACGATGATCAGCACCAGCGCCAGCACCGCAAATCGGATTGCAGATTTCATTTCTTCCCAGTGTGGTGTCCCGTAAGTTCCCTTGTCATCCTGAGCAACGCGAAGGACCTATGTATTTTGTTGGCACCACGGAACTCCTTACTTAGTCTCGAGACCAAGTCCCGGCTTTTGTTCGCGTATTTCCGGGACTCGACACTAGGCCCGCTCAACAAAATTATAGCCGCACCTCAGGCAATCCCGAATTCCGCCCTCAATCACATGCGGCGGTGTCAACCTCCTAACGCACGAGGCTACGGATTTGAAGATTGAGAAACTCTGACAGGGCTTGTACAACAGTTCCGCGCGAAACCACGTCGGCACGAAGTTATGGCTAACTTTGTCGTACCCCTACCGCGTTGTCGGTCTGGACCGTCGAGCGGTGCTTGATGTTTTTGAGAAGAACAGCTTGAAGAGTCTCACGGGGGACGTCAGGAACAGCCTCAGCGCGAACCTGCCGAAGATTTCGGTCAAGGATTCCTTGTACAACGGCTTCGCCGCCATGCGTACCGCCCTGCTTCACAAGGCGCCACTTGCGATCCTTGTGCATGTTCTTCGTGAGGCCGCCGACGAACGTTTCATCGGCCTCAAGTTTCGTGTCTGGCCCACCCATCTTCGACGTAGAGCCAAAGACGTAGAGCCAAACGAACGATTGCGCAGCGCAGTACGAAAGCTTTGAAGCATGAACCATGCCGACTTCTGGGTGATACCGAGAGCACGGTGAGTCTCCATGCTGGAGAGGTCGTTCTTACGGTTGACCAGCATCCAGAAAGCCGTCATCCATTTGTCGAGGCCCAAAGGCGAATCTTCGAAGATAGTATTCACCTTGAGTGTGAATTGTTTGTTACATCCCCTGCACAGGCCAGATGCGGCGGGTGGCGACTTCGTGGTTACGCCTTTTGTTCGCGTGTCAAGTATATATTTGCCGGACAGCTTCATCGAGCCCTCGGACGCTGCCCTTGGGCATCCGCCCGGCCCTCCCTGCAATCTAATCAAGGACGAGCGTTCTATCCGCGAGGCGCCTTATGTCTTCTCCGTTGGAGTATCATATTTCTGTGCGGCATTCGATTCCCACCTCGATCGCACTTCTCAGTCTGCTCGCGCTACTGGTGTTTCTCGGCCCGGCGAGCCATGCGCAGATTAACGGCACGCCCTCGTCGGTGACTTCTCCCGGCTTCGGCGGACGCCCCGTCAACGGTCCTCCGGCCAGCGTCACTTCTCTCGGCCCTCGTGGCTATGCACCGTCCGGTCCGTACTATCCCTCGAACGTTCCTCATAATGGCGATGGGCAACATCATCATCGTCACACGGACCACACCCAACCTCCTCTTGTGTACGCCTATCCTGTTCCCTATGCCGTCGATCTCGGCGCGACGAATAATGATGTTGATAACGACGCCGATCCCAGCGCCGATGATGCCAACTACCAGGGCGGTCCGACGATCTTCGATCGTAGGGGATCAGGCGCTGCTTCCTACGTTCCTCCGGTCGAGGATGTCCCTCGCCCTCACGCTGCCCAACAGGATGCCGACGCTTCCGTGGCGGATGACGACCCTCCTCAGCCGCCGACCTTGCTCGTCTTCAAGGATGGTCGCAAGTTGGAAGTCGGTAACTACGCCATTGTCGGTTCAACTCTGTTTGATTTGACGCCCGGACACGCACGCAAAGTCCCGCTCTCCGACCTCGATCTCGAAGCCACTCGCCAGCAGAATGATGAACATGGCGTCACCTTCGAGCTGCCGCCGTCCGTGCAGGCGAACTGACTATGTGCAGACTGCTCCTCATTGCGCTGCTTGCGACTCTTGCGCCGTGCATGAGCGCGCAGAGAATGCATTCCTTCTCTCCGCGTTTCGCATCCCGGTTCGACGCTTCCCGGTTCGACCGAGGCGGCTTCTCACGCGGATCGTTTTTTTCGCCCGGGTTCTACGATCCGTTCTTCGCCGACTACCTTTCCGCGGGATATCCCATTGCATCGCAGCCGCCGATCATCTTGATGCAGTCCCCTCCGCAAGTTGCCCCCACGCGGGATTACTTTCCCGCCCCGGCTCAACCGCTGATGATCGAATTGCAGGGCGATCGCTATGTCAGCGTCAGCGAACCGCAGGCCACGACTGAAGACCAAACGGAGGCGATGACTCGAGAGAGCGACGTTACATCGTCCTCGCAGAATCCAACGGAGCGTCGCTCCAATGGGCTGGTTGCCGAGTCGTCCCCCGCTGTTCTCGTTTTTCGCGATGGTCACCGCGAAGAAACATCCGAGTACACCATCGCCGACGGTGCTCTCTATACCCGCGCCAACTACTACACCGACGGATCCTGGACCAGGAAGATAGAACTCTCGTCTTTGAACCTGCCCGAAACCATCCAGTCGAACCAGTCCCGTGGAGTCCGATTCCAGCTCCCCTCATTCCCCAACGAAGTCATCATCCGCCCGTAGAGACCTTGCCAGCTAGTATCGTGCCCGGCAGATTCGCAGCAGCGTCCAACCGATTTGAAAGGGCGCGCCTTCATTCAAGCCCAGCCCCCTCGACGAAATAAACGGCGGCTTTAGCTCCCGACGTCGGGTCACGTCGTCTGGGGCCATGCCGTCTGGGTGATGCCCGTGTGGGACGGACACTCCTGTCCGTCGCTTTTGACTCTGCATTACTCCGAGCCACGATCGAGAATGTCCAACGAACCGCGCAATCACGACTCCGACAAAGCCATACCGTGCCACTTACACATGCTCTCCCGGACTTTCAAAGACCCGATAGCGTCCAATGAGCACCGATTCGACACGACTAGAAGTGGTCTCATGAATGGTTTTGGGGGGGCAAAGTTTCAACCGTACCGCTACCGCCCAACAAAACCCGGGCTTCAGCGAGCGCGTGAGAACTAGATTTGCGCGACAACGGTGGGATGAACCTACCGGGATCCAGCCGCGAAGCGGCCTAATCGGCATAGGGGGAGTGGTCACCCACTCTCCCCTGCCACACCACCGTACATGCGGGTCCGCATACGGCGGTTCAGTTCGGTTGAGCTAGAGCGTGTCCAGCAACCGAGGAAGACCGAGCGCGTCGAAGTAAGCAATCGGAAGTGCGGATTGCAAAGCCGGACTGTTGGCCAAGCGCCAGGGGCCATGGGGACTGCCGGCGGTTTGGGCCGCGAGGTCATGTCCGATGTTTCGCTGGCGTAGCCGAACATACCGCACCTTGCTGCGCTTCCATTGCTTCCAGATCACGGAGCGCAACCTGCGTCGCATCCATTCCTCTAGCTTTCGCAGCACCGAGGGCGTCTGGCTGAAGCCGAAGTAACTCTTCCATCCGCGTACATAGGTGGCGAGTTCCTTCGTCATCTGCTCCAGACTGATGCCCCGTGTTCGTCGCGTCAGTTCCCGGACTCTTTGCTTGCAGCGGAGCAGAGCCTTGGGCGCGATGCGCCGTTTCGGTCTGGTCCCGCTCGTAAAGCTAAAGCCCAGAAACTTGCGCTCCTGCGGTCGTGCCACCGCGCTCTTCGACTCGTTCACCTTGAGCTTGAGTCGCCGTCGCAGGAAACTGGTCACGCTTTGCATGACGCGCTTTCCTGCCCGCTCGCTCGCCACGTAGATATTGCAATCATCCGCGTATCGCACGAAACGGTGCTGGCGCCGCTCTAACTCGCGGTCGAGTTCGTCGAGCACGAGATTCGACAGCAGCGGTGACAAAGGCCCTCCTTGCGGAGTTCCTTCTTCCACCGGACTCACCAGCCCGTTTTCCATCACGCCCGACTCCAGGAAAGCTCGGATCAACTTGAGCATCCTCTTGTCGCTCACCCGCCGCGCCACCGCCGCCATCAGCTTGTCGTGATTGACTCGATCGAAGAACTTTTCCAGATCGAGATCCACCACCCAGCGGTTGCCTTCGGCGATATACTGCTGTGCCTTGGCCACCGCCTGATGCGCCGAGCGTTGCGGACGAAACCCGTGACTGTGTTCGGAAAACGTCGCGTCCCATCTGCCTTGCAGAACCTGCATCACCGCCTGCTGGATAAATCGATCCAGCACCGTCGGAATGCCCAGCTTGCGCACTCCTCCGTCCGGCTTCGCAATCTCTACTCGCCTCACCGGTCGCGGCCGATACGTTCCGCTCATCAGCTGTTCCCGAATCGCGGGCCAGTGCTGCTTCAGGTAGCCCGGCAACTCCGACACTTTCATGCCGTCGATCCCCGGACTCCCCTTGTTGGCCTTCACTCGTCGTAAAGCCTGCTGACAGTTTTCCCGTCCGCAGACCTCTTCCGTCAGTTGCTCTTCTCTAGCCGGACTTTCGGTTTCGCATTTCGCCGTGAACGCTTCGGTCCCTTCCCGCGGAGCCCTCGGAGCTTCACTCCTCCCCTCCCCGGTAAAGGCCAGCACCATCTGTAACTGGTTCTTCTGCCGCTTGTCGTTCATCGAGTCCTGCGTCCTACTCGCTGCTCCTTGCTGTTCGGGCCTTCGACCTTGCGGCCTACTATGCCCTCTGCTGACTCCCGCCCCACGGTCAAAATGGATTGCTCCATCCTCAGTCACGACTCCGTGACATGCGGCGGGTCTCCCGAAGTAAGTTCGACCGCCTTCGACGCGCAACCGCCGGATTTACCACCAGTGTGCTTGGTGGACCTGGGCTTCGCTGTCCTTTGCCAACTCGCCCCACACCGTAGGCCTCATCATCCGGTTCTTGTTCATCGGCTCGCGCCTTTGATCCACGCTTCTTTCAGACCCCGCCTCGCGACGACGCCCTTGCGCTTCTCTAGCCCTTCACCTCCACCAGATTGGGCAGGGGACTTTCACCCCCAAGCTGTCGAACATGTTCGGCACACAGAATACAGCCCACGGCGAAAGCCGTGGGTGCGAGTGGAAAATGACTCAGCCCCGGGGGGCGAAAGAGCAGTTCTCACCCACGCTCTTCAAGCCGCGTCACAAGTGGAGCAGAATCAATCGCGGCTTTAGCCGCTGAGGTCACATCTGGCCAAGAGACCTTCATGCCGCCGAAGCGTAGGCGGACTCGACTCTTCTGTCCCTCGCTCTTCTTCTTTCGCGCAATCGCAGCATCGGCTGTTCCACCAGATAATACGAAGCGCTCGCCAGCAAGATGGCTAACAACACGAAATACCAGGGCTTATGACGGTCTCCATAGGCAAACAACTGCTGCCACAAGTAGAGGCTGTAGCTGATCTGCCCCAACCAAACCACCGGCCGCACATTCAGAATCCAGTACGGTCGCTGCACAACATGCAGCACTAGCCCGGCAATCGAAAAATGCATCACCGGCCACAATACAAGCAGCAGAAGCGGCGTAATGTGAAACCGCAACGCCCCCATGTAAATGGGAACCAGCACAACCGGCACGACCATCGGCGCCGCCCACATCGCTTTTATTGTCGGCATGCGCTGCTTGACGATCGCCAGCAAGCAGCCAATCGCCAGTACGTCCGCCACCGCCGGAAACGTTTCGTCAGCCCGGCCATGCAATCCCAGGTAGTGACACGCCACGCGATACACCGGCGCGAACGCCACCACCCCCGCCAGAATCGCGACCCGATGCCGGTGCCATTTCTTCAGCACTCCCGGCCACAAGAAATAAAACTGCTCCTCCACGCTCAGCGACCACAAGTGCCCCAGGAACCAGGGATGCCCAAAACCAAAATTCGCCAGATACAAAGCCGCGGCTGCCATTTGAAACCAGCGCAGCTCATGCCAGAAAAATATGAAGACCGGCAGCATAAACGCGATCGCCGCCGGCAGAATCCTGAACCCCCGGCGCACATAAAATTTCCGCAGCCCGATCGTCGAGCTCTTTTCATATTCCTTCAATAGCAACGCCGTAATCAGATATCCGGAAATAACGAAAAAGATTCGCACGCCCAGGTTCGCAAATGCACCCGCCACATCGGATTGATATCGCGTCTCCACCCAATGTCCCACGATCACCAGCAAAATCGAAATAGCTCGTAGGCCATCAAGCGACGGAATCCGCTTCATCCGCCGAGCCTAGCAGCGAAGCGCGTCAAGCTCAGTGATGCTCCATCAAAATCTCACTGATTTCTTCAGAGTTTTCCCATCTCGGAACCCGCTTGGGGCCTGGATTCGGGTGCCCCATTTCTCGCGTTCTTTGCGAGAAGTGGGGGGCGTGGTGCAGCTCGGATTCCAGCCATCTCGACCTTCGATCTGCTTCATCCCGAGCGGAGCCGTTTTTCAGGCATAGCGAGGGATCTCGCGCGCATCGTCTCTGGCGTCGCCGCAAACTGCACCCGAAGTGCTCCAGACATGCTATAATAACCACAGTTCCCAGGGCACATAACATCCTATAAATACAAGCAGTTACAAGATTTCTGCCGCGCTGGAAAAATGCCCGGTCCAAACCGCAGGCTGTTAGCTAAAAGCTAGCAGCCAGGAGCTAGAAGCGAACCAATGGCTGACGATCAAAACCCCGAACTCCCCCTGACTCCTCCTCCCGGTGGCGAAGGCCCCGGCGCTGCGAATATTCAACCCGTCAACATCGAAGAGGAGATGAAGCGGTCGTATCTCGACTACTCCATGTCGGTCATCATCGGCCGCGCCCTGCCCGACGTCCGTGACGGCTTGAAGCCCGTCCACCGCCGAATTTTATTCACTATGGCGCAGATGGGGTTGCAGCCGAATCGGGCTACGCGCAAATGCGCGCGCATCGTCGGCGACGTGATGGGCAAGTACCATCCACATGGCAACCTTGCTGTGTACGACGCTTTGGTCCGCCTCGCGCAGACGTGGAGCATGCGGTATCCACTGATTTTTGGGCAGGGAAATTTTGGCTCGGTCGACGGAGATCCTCCTGCAGCTGATCGTTATACCGAAGCGAAGCTCGCGCAGGTGTCTACAGCGCTACTCGAAGATCTGGACAAAGAGACCGTCGATTTCCACGACAACTACGATGGTAGCGAAGTCGAGCCTGACGTTCTTCCCGCGCGCATCCCGAATCTTCTGATCAATGGCTCCGACGGAATCGCCGTCGGCATGGCTACCAAGATTCCGCCACACAACTTGACTGAAATCGTCGATGCCACGATCACGCTGGTGAACAATCCCAACGCGCAGCTCGCCGAGATTCTGAAGTTTGTGCAAGGCCCCGACTTCCCGACGGCTGGCATCATTCACGGCCGCTCTGGAATCTTCGAGGCCTACCGCACCGGACGCGGCCGCTTCATGATGCGCGCCAAAGCGGCCATCGAGGCGTTCAGCAAGGACCGCGAAGCCATCATCATCACCGAGATTCCGTATCAGGTGAATAAGGCGCGTCTCGTTGAGCGCATCGCGCAACTGGTCAACGACAAAGACATCGAAGACATCTCCGACATTCGCGATGAAAGCGATCGCGACGGCATGCGCATCGTCGTCGAACTCAAGCGCGGCGCCGAGCCGCAGATCGTTCTCAACCAGCTCTTCAAGCACACCCAGATGCAGGAAAGTTTCTCGATGATCCTGCTCGCGGTGGTCAACGGACAGCCCCGCGAAATGGGCCTGATCCAGACCATCAAGTATTTCATCGAGCATCGCGTCGACGTCGTCCGCCGCCGCACTGCCTACCTGCTGCAGAAAGCGAAGGACCGCGAGCACATCCTCGAAGGCTACCTCACCGCCCTCGATCACCTCGACAATGTCATCACCATCATTCGCGGCAGCTCTAACCGCGCGGATGCCCGCGAGAATTTAGTTCTGTATTTCGGCGGCAAGAAGATCGACATCAACACCACGGGCCGCGCGCCCAAGCTCGATCCGGAAAAGCCGTTCACCACCCGCCAAGCCGATGCCATCCTCGAACTGCAGTTGCATCGCCTGACCAAGCTCTCGATCGATGAGATTTCCAACGAGTTGAAGAACGTCCGCGAAAACATCGCGGAATACGAATCCATCCTCGGCTCCGAGACCAAGCTGCGCAAAGTCATCATCAAAGAGCTGGAAGAGGTGAAGAAGCTCTACGGCGACGAGCGGCGCACGCGCATCGAAGACGAAGCCGCCGAAATCGTCCTCGAAGATCTCATCGCCGACGAACAGGTGGCCGTCACCGTCAGCCATTCCGGCTACATGAAGCGCACGCCCATCTCGACCTACCGCATGCAGCGTCGCGGAGGCACGGGCCGCACCGGCATGAAGACGCGCGACGAAGATTTCGTCGAGCATCTCTTCATCGCTTCGACGCACGCCTACATTCTCATCTTCACCAACAAGGGCCGCGTCTACTGGCTCAAGGTTTATGAGATCCCCGACGTCAGCGCCGCCGGAAAAGGCAAGCACATCGGCAACCTCGTCGGCCTGCAACCCGGCGAAACCGTGAAGACCATGGTCGCCGTGCGGAACCTCGAAGAAGAGAATAAGTACGTCTTCTTCGCCACGCGCAAAGGCCTGGTGAAAAAGTCCGAGGTGCGCGAGTTCATGCACGTGCGCTCCAACGGCATCAACGCCATCGGAATCGAAGAAGGCGACGAACTGGTGGCCGCGCGCATCACCGACGGCAACCAGATCGTCTTCCTCGCCAGCCACGAAGGCATGGCCGTCCGCTTCGACGAAAGCCACGTCCGCCCCATGGGCCGCGGGGCCTTCGGCGTCTGGGGCATCGACCTGGAAGAGAAAGATTACGTAGTCGGCATGGCGACCACGACCAAGCCCGATGCTCCGGCGCCCGCCAAGGAAAAAATCGAAGGCGAACCGGAAGTCATCGACGCCGCGGTCAAAGGCAAGCTGATTCTCTCGGTCACCGAGAACGGCTACGGCAAGCGCACTCCCGCCGACGAATACCGCTTAACCAACCGCGGCGGCAAAGGCGTGATCAACGTGAAGACCACGGAGCGCGTTGGCAAAGTCGTCGCCATCGCGCAGGTCGACGAAACCAGCGAGGTCATGCTGATCAGCCACTACGGCAAAATCATCCGCATGGACTCAACCACAATCCGCGAATCCGGCCGCAACGCCCAAGGCGTGAGACTGCTGAATATGGAGCCCGGCGACCGCGTAGCAGCGGCCGTAGTCATCGCTCCGGATGCAGAGCCAAATGGAGGCAATGGGGGGACGCTGATTCAGTAAATGAACATACGTCAGGCTGTACTTGGACAGATAGCCGTTCAATCGAGCAAGCACGCTGTAGATGTAGATGTCGGTTCGCTGGTGCGACGCCTAATCCTTTTCGACAAGACCATTGTTAAATCCATCCGGCTCCGTGAAGTGCCCACCCTGGTGCGGACCTTCCATCTAGCAGGGTTTACTGAGCTTGTAAATTCGGGGCTGCTAAGGTTGGCTTGCGACGCCACTTTTCTCATCGTGGACATCAACCGCAACGGCGTTAGGGACTTGCCCCCGAATCACTTTTCGTTTGGTATCGCTTCGGCGAAGATCGACGAGCCGATACTGAGATCGGAACTGAAGGGCCTTCAAGGCATTCCGGGGCTGAAGAACAGCGATCGTTCAGCACTGGAGGATACCATTTTGGGTTCGCTTGTCGCCCCTCCGGAGACCTACGGGCAAGAGTTGCTGAATCAATTCGATAGCGACGTTCGCACTAACATCCCAGCCCTAAAACTAGCCGTCGTAGAGCGTCTTAAGTCGGAGCCGTCGATTGGCAATTTCGCACTCCCCGACCTCTCAGTGCAGGTGCAGGAAACTAGCCATCGCGTTTTTCACATCAAAACGTCCCTGACGTCGCACGGCTTTACACCTGAGAAGTCCCATGCGCTTCTGCAATCGTCACTAATGGCCATTTCAAACCTGGACAAGCGCCTTGCTGACATGCAGGCTTACTCAGCCATTACTGGGTTCTTGGATCATGAGGCAACGCTCCTATTCGGCCGACTATCATCCGTGCTTGCTCCGCTAAACCCAGATCTTCCCGAAAAGCAATTCGAACGGGTTATCGAACTCGCCGATATTCCCGACTTTGAACCTGGGCAGAGGGTAGATGTGCAGCGCCTACTCAAGGCGCGCGAAAGTGCCGATTGTCGAGAATTCCGGGAATGGCTTAGCTCCGCAGAGTCAATGAGTGACGAGCAGATCAAAGAGATGGTGGACAGCATAAGAAGCAAGATCGCATCGCTTGCTGGCAGCACCACCGGCAAGGTTCTTCGGTTTGCTACAACCACGGGCGTGGGTTTGATACCCGTCGTCGGGCCGATCGCGGGCGCAGCGGCCGGAGCAATAGACTCGTTCCTCGTCGATCGCGTCCTGCCAAAATCCGGAGTGGTGGCGTTCCTCTCCGAAACCTACCCCTCCCTGTTCCTGTCCCCTTAGGTGGCTGGCCCGCCTTTGCACTTTTCTATCGTAACGAGAACCTGGCTGCCCCAGCCTTCGTGATTTTCGCAGGCTGGGCATTCGTGCTGATAGATCCAAGGGATTTGGACGGAATGAGGCACGATCCGGTGTGACGTCCAACTAAGACCACTGGCTTCGGCAGCATCGCGCCCACCCTGCGAAAACCGCGCAGAGTGGGGCAGCCTCAGTTAGGTGGGTCAGCGCGCTGCCTCCAACTGTTTAGTGCCGGCACTTTGCGCGCAGCAATATCGAGCGACATGAGAGTTTCTGCCGTCCCTCCGGGACTTCGTTCCCTACATAGGCGGCGTACCCCGGACTTACGTCCGGGGCTGTCGTATGCCGCCCCTTCGGGGCTGAGAACGAGCCGGGGCAACAGTGGTCAAAGCCGCGACGGAAGAAGGCAGAGTTGATCGCAGCGCTTAAGGCGCTGCGCCACCCAAAGTCGAGTTCTCTCCTCTCCGCGAGTTGGCCTTGCGATGGTGAGATGGCGGAGGAGGCGGCGACTTGCACTTCGCCAGGTCGGCTCGGCTCGTGGTGAGCAGGTGCCAGGCTTCGCGGTAGGGTTCGTAGCGGTAACTGGCCTTCTTTCTCGGCGGGACCATGGGGCAGAGCGCGGCCATGCGGCGTCTGCGCTGGCCCAGCAATAAGACCGCGGGGATCAGATACCACACATCCTCGGGAATGACATAGGCGGCGAACAAGTCAATTTCCTGGAGCGAGTAGTCGCGCTTTTTTTTGTGGTTGGGCATGAACTGGCACCGGTATCCGGCGCCGGACCTTACGGTTGTCGATTTGACCTGGACGCGAAGGAAGTTTGCCTCGTGCTCGATGCCGACGTCATAGGCTTGTGTGTCTCCCCAAGGCTTGCTGATGGCGAACTGGCGCTGCGCGGCCTTCGCCATGAATTGCAGCTCGACCCATTCGCCGCGCTGCTTGAAGTTGCGGAACCGATCCCATTCGTTCTTGCTGTGCTTGGTGCTTTTCGGTGTACTCATCCCCGTCCCTGTGCTCGTCCTAACCGCTGAAGGTCCCTCAAGCGCTGAAGCGCGGACACATTTTGAAGGACTTAGCGGCACGAGTGAAACTCGTGCCCTTCCCTATTCCGCCCCCAAATTGAGTTTTTCCGCAGGCTGCTAAGCGAACGAATGCGTCCGCGGCTACGCGTGCCACTTTCCCAAATAAAAAGGCGCGACCTGGAGGCCGCGCCTGCTTGACAGTAAATTGTCTCTATATATCTAGAATATCAAATTGAAGGGGGTAAAGTGGACATGGTTTCGAACTTTGTTTTGCGAATGCTTTCATGGAGTTAAGCCCGATCGTGTAATTTCTGCCTATTGACAAGATTTCGGCGAATCGGCGTCCTGGCGGGCTGGCCCACCTTAGCATCTCTTCCATCGTTACAAGAAACTGGCTGCGCCAGCCTTCGCGATTTTCGAGGGCTGGGCATTCGTGGTGGTGGCGGCAGCAGATTTGGAGGGATAAGGTTCGAACCGGCGCAACTTCAAGATAACGGCCGTTGCCTTCGGCAGCTCGTGCCCACCCTGCGAAAACCGCGCAGAGTGGGGCAGCCTTGGGTTCGATGGGCCAGCCCCCGCGCCACGATGTGAGCAATATGACAGTTTCGGTCGTGCCTACGGGACTTTGGCAGCCGAGCATTGTTCGGCTCGTCCAAGTCACAGACCCGGACCCACGCTAGGACTCACCCACCGCTTCGCGGCTTCGCTCGGAGCGGGGTTCCGCTAGATCATAGATGGCTACGTAGCAATTCTGTGACTTGCTCCTTCCTCGACGATTCTGGTTTTTGTTGGGCCAGCCAAGCAGTGGTTCCTGCTTCGATCTGCGCGCCAGAGTTGAGCAGCAGTTCGATGACTGCCAAATAGTCGATTTTGGGGTCGCCGTTGAGGGCGGACCAGAGGGCTTGGCCGAGGGCAGTTCCGGCGTAGGTGTTTTTGGCTTCGAGCTGGGCACCGCGGGCCAGGAGCAGGCTGATCGTGTCGAGGTGTCCGCCGATGACGGCCCAGTGGAGGGCGGTCTGGCCGGTGTTGGCTTGGGCTTGCGGAGCGGCTCCGCGTTGCAGGAGGAGATCGACTACATCGTAGCGGCCATATTCGCAGGCCCACAGCAGGGCGCGTTCGATTTCGCGGTCTCGTGGATTTCGTGGCGCATTGGCATCGAAGAACTTCTTCACGACTTCGAGGCGGCCCAGGCCGGCGGCTGCTTCGAGGTCTAGCGTGGCTCCGCGTTGGGCGAGGAACTCCGCGGCTTGGACGCGACCGTTGGCGAGGCAGGTGGCGACGAGCGAGGGTCCGTGGGGATTTGCGGCGCCTATGGATGCTCCGTGATCGAGGAGGAGTTGCAGCAGCGGTTCTTGCACTCCAGCGCGTTCAGGATGGACGCTGGTAGCTACGAGGCCGAGCGTGGTGCTTCCGCCGTAGACGTCGGCGACGGCGTTGACATCGGCACCGGCCTGGAGAAGAAGCTCGGCGATTTGCACGATGTTTTTCGGCGTCTTCTGGCGGTAGCCTTCCACGCCATTCGCCGAGACGTAATGCAGCAGCGTTGCCAGGTGGCGGCGCGTGGAATGGGCTCGGACGAGGTCGGGATATTCGCGCAACAATCTTTCCAGGGTCGCGACTTCACCCGCGGCGATGGCGTCGACGCATTGTTCGAAGTGATCGATCGGGGAATTCGCAAGCGCGATCGACTCCACATGCTTTGCCAGGTTCGGCCAACTCTCGAAGCCGTGAGCGCGGGCGATTACGAATTGGGCGGTGGCCAGCGTTGCGGTCTCGGATAGCCGAGCTTCGTTCGGCGGGACGGACGAATGCGTCCGTCCCCACGTGGCCTGGGGCAATTCTTTCCGTGCGAATTTCTCCAGCTGATCGGTCCAGTGATCGATGCGCACAGGGAGTTGCGGCGTGATTGTGAGATGCGAAAGGCGGACCAGCGAGCCGATCCATGTGGCAGCCCAGGTGCGGAGGGCAGCGGGGTCCTCGGACTGGCTGGCTTTGAGTAGCTCTTTGGCGCGTTTTTTGTATTGATCCAGATCAGGGCGAGGCGGGAGCGGAAGAGCGTCTTGCGGGTTAGGAAACATACGAAGCTCCTTTCAATGTGCCTGGAGTCCGCACTCGAGCAGGCTGAAAGAAGGTTCGTGGCCTTCGAAATTATGATCAGGTGGGCACGGCCCTTTCCGCGGACTGGAGGCGCCCTTCGCGCTCTGGGTTCAGGATAGGGAAACTCATCGTTGGCGTCAAACGGGGCGAATTGCGTGGTCCGAAGAGCAAAGAGCTTGAACCACGTTTCGCCGACGTCGCGCTGCGCGCGACGGACAGCCGATGGCGGCTGTCCCCCACATGGATTGGTGCGGGCGTTGCAAATGATGGTGGGGGCGGAGTATCGTGCGCTGGCGGGACGAATCCCCACTTCTCGCGCCAAGGACGCGCGAGAAATGGGGCACCCGGCCGGGAAAATCCCGGCTTTCTTCACGATAGTTTTCATTTCGAGCTTTGGAGAGCCTATGAAGCGATTGCTGTGGCGGGTACAGGTTGGCGGGATGGTGCTGGGGTCGGTAATGGTTTTGACGGCGGCGGATACTGGCACGCTGCCTGCGCCGCCGGTCGCAAAGAAAATTCCCCATGTGACCGAGGTTAACGGGCACAAGATGGTGGACAACTATTTCTGGCTGCGGGACAAACCGAATCCCGAGGTGCGGGCTTATCTCGAGGCGGAGAACGCGTACACCGAAGCGGTGATGAAGCCGACGGAAGCATTTCAGAAAAAGCTGTATGCCGAGATGCTGGGACGGATCAAGGAGACTGACGTTGAGGTGCCGTATCGCGAAGGCGACTATTTTTATTATGTGCGGACCGAGGCGGGGAAACAGTATGGGATTCGCTGTCGCCGGAAAGGCAGCATGGAGGCGCCCGAAGAGATTTTGCTCGACATCAATGAACTGGCCAAGGGGCAGGCGTTCATGTCGGTGGCGGCGTTTGCAGTGAGTCCGGATGGAAATCTGCTGGCGTATTCGTATGACAACACGGGGTTCCGGCAGTACACGCTGGCGGTGAAAGATCTGCGGACGGGGCAGACGCTGGGCGATCATGCGGAGCGAGTTGGATCGGTGGTGTGGGCGAACGATAGCAAGACGATTTTCTACACGCAGGAAGATGCGGTTTCGAAGAGGCAGTACCGGCTGTACCGGCATGTGGCGGGGACGACCGGAGACGATCCGCTGGTGTATGAAGAGAAGGATGAGCGCTTTGATGTGGACGCGTTCAAGACGCGAAGCCAGTCCTACATTTTCCTGATGTCGACGAGCCACACGACGAGTGAGGCGCGATATATGCCGGCAGGCGATCCGATGGCGGAGTTCAAAGTGCTGGAGCCGCGGAAACAGGGCGTGGAATATTATCCCGATCACAACGGCGAATCTTTCTATATTCGCGTAAATGACACGGGGCGGAATTTCCGGCTGGTGCGCGCTCCGGTCGACGATCCGGCGAGCAAGAACTGGCATGAGGTGATGCCGCAGAATCCTGACATCATGCTGGACGACATCGATCTGTTCAAGAATTTCTGCGTGCTGTATGAGCGGGCAACCGGGCTGCCGCAGATTCGCGTAGTCGATTTGCGGAACGGGAAGTCACAGAGGATTTCGTTCCCGGAGCCGGCGTATGCGGCGTATTCGTACATCAATCGCGTTTATGACACGACGGAGTTCCGCTATGGATATCAGTCACCCATCACTCCGGCGTCGGTGTTTGCCTATGACATGGAGAAGGGGACATCGGTGCTTCTGAAGCAGAAGGAAGTTCCCGGAGGATACGACGCGAAGAAGTACCAGGTGGAACAGATTTATGCGGTGGCCGCGGATGGAGTGAAGGTTCCGGTCTCAGTTCTGCATTTGAAAGACGCGAAGCTGGATGGGACGGGACCGCTTTATTTGTACGGGTACGGATCGTATGGAGTCTCGATTGACATGTTTTTCAACTCGAATATTTTCAGCATGGTCGATCGGGGAGTGGTGACGGCGGTGGCGCACATTCGCGGCGGTGGCGAGATGGGAAAGGCCTGGCATGATGCGGGGCGCATGATGAACAAGCGGACAACATTCACGGACTTCATTTCGTGCGCCGAGTACCTGGTGGGGCATGGATACGGATCGAAGAGCCGGCTGGTGATCGAGGGGCGCAGCGCGGGCGGTCTGCTGATGGGCGCGGTGCTGAACATGCGTCCAGATCTGTTTAAGGCGGCATTGGTGGGCGTGCCTTTCGTCGATGTGATGAACACGATGCTGGATGAAACGCTGCCGCTAACGGTGGGCGAGTTCGAGGAGTGGGGGAATCCGAAGGAAAAGGCGGCGTTTGATTACATGATTACTTATTCGCCTTATGACAATGTCGCGGCGAAAAATTATCCAGACATGCTGGTGAAGACATCGTTCAACGACAGCCAGGTGATGTACTGGGAGCCGGCGAAGTATGTGGCCAAAATGCGGGCAACGCGGACCGATCATAATATTTTGATTTTGAAAACGAATTTGAGTCCGGCGGGACACGGCGGGGCCTCTGGCAGATACGACCGGCTGAAGGAAGCTTCGTTTGATTATGCGTGGATTTTGGGGGAGATGGGGATTAAGAATTAGGAGAATCCCCCGCCCTTTGACAAGCTCAAGGGCAGGCTTTTTCGCGCAAACGACGCGCGAGAAATCGGGCACGCTTCTTGGCCACTGATTTTTCGTCTACAGGAAACACTGTATTGGAGGCGATCTAACGGCATTGTTATAACGTAGGGAATTTGCCGGACCCGACATTCCCTTTATGCCTACACTTGCCCGGTGCCCTTATTGCGTCGAAGGAATTGGGTTCAAGGTGATGACGGGCAGCCCAAATGGTTACACGTGCGCGCGATGCGGGCATGTTACGAAGCGCGATGATCCCGACTACGCGTGCGATTGCACCCATTGCGCAAAGCTGGTGATTCCCCAAGCCGACCGAAGCAAGAGAAGCTCTCTCTAAAACAGTCTTTTTACAACATCTATTGGCCGTTCCGGCTAAATCAGGCCCGCGCGGACGCGGCGGAGGAAGTCTTCGCCATCGGCCTTGGCTTGGGCGAGAATCTTGGGCTGGTTGCGATATTCAAGAGCGACTTCCTGCAGGAAGAGCTCGACGGCATCTTTGGGTTTGAATCCCTGCTGAACCAGCTTGCGGATGCGCGGAGTGAAGCTGTCGGCATCGTCGGCTGAGCCGAGGCGCGCGAGGTGGTCGGGGCACTTGTGGTCGCGGAATTTGGTCGCTGCCAGGCGGTCATAGGCGGTCTTGGCTTCGGGATCGTTCAGAAGCGTGGGGAGAGGATAATTCCATTCACACTGAGAGCAGGTCCATCCGTGGAAAGAATGGGTGGACGTCCAGATTAATTCTCTGGCGGTTTTCTGTTGTAGCGTACGGTGATCGGCACTGCTGTCCATGAGCGGCACGACTCCCGTCCTAAGCAACTTGCGTGGCCCATGCGATTCGTCGTTCGAAATAGTACCGCGAATTTTGCGGTGGGGGGAGTGCGGGTTCGGTTACGAGAGCGGTGCGCGGGCGAGCAGCCGAGCTCGCACTCGGCCAGTCCGGATCTAGTATCCGGACCACACAACACAAGCAGATTCCTCGCTGCGCTCGGAATGACAAAAACTTTTACTTCGCGAAGAAGTAGTCGAAGGATTTCACGGCGGTGAATTCGTCGTCTTTAATGTCGAAAACGGTGTAGAGCTTGGTGACGTGCAGGATGTCGTGGACTTTTTGGGTTAGGTTCAGGAGCTTGAGTTCGCCGCCGGCGTTGCGGACCGTGGTGAAGCTGCCGACAAGCTCTCCGACGCCCGAGCTGTCGAGATAATCGACGCCCACCAGGTTGAGAATGATCTTCTTCTTGCCCTCGGCAATCAGTTCGCGGACGGCCGTACGCAGGGCCCTGGTTTCGTCGCCGAGCACAATGCGACCGTGAATGTCGAGGATGGTGACGTGAGCGACTTCGCGAGTGTCTATCTTCAGAGGCATGGTCGAGGCCGATCCGGCCGCTGGCCGGAATGGTAGTGGGTGCGGAAGGGCAAGTCAAATGGGAAGTCCGGTACTACTTGCGACGATCGCGAGAACTGGGATACGCGGCTAAGAAGCAGGTCCCTCCACTCCGCCGTCGCTTTGCTCCGGCTCCGGTCGGGATGACCAGCTTGTAGGCACGGTTGGCTTACGAGTGAGCGCCGTGGGGGCGGGCGTCTAGTTCAAGCGCGGGGAGCTGAACGCGGTCGCGGATTTCCTGGATGGGCGAGGTGATGATCGGAGTGGCGTACTGGGGGTGACGGAATTCGAGATGCATGCCGCGGCCGACGTATTGCAGCTTGAGCATGGAGCCTCCCCAGGTTGAGCCGGAAATCGCGACCTGCACCGGCTCAGGGCAAAACTCTGGGTGGCCGGAGAGCAGGGCTTCACTGCCGCCGAGAAGAACTGCGGTATAGCAATGATGCATGGTCTGGATTTGAAGGACTGTGGAGGGCGGAAGGTCGTTGAGGAAAACTCCGCCTTCGATTTCCGACTGGATAATGCCGCGGTTCACTTCGTCGGCCAGGTTGGGATGAGGACTAAACATGAAGATGACCGACATTAAGGGTATCCGGTTTCGGGGGAAGGGACAAGCGTCCTTTGGGGCGGAGAGTGGAGCGGAGGAGCATGACCTTTAGAGGAGGGGGGCAGCGGCCGGGTTGCAGAGAGTTTTGTATGGCGGCAGGCGGCAGGGGAGAGGCAGCCGAGCTCCGCCCGTCCCGTCCGGGTTCCTTCGACATCGCTCAGGACAGGCGCCGACCCGGATCCACACCAGTCGCTCCGAGCCACACGGAGTTAACCTCCACACCCTGACAGCCGAAGGCGGCTGTCCCCACATGATCAACCTCCTGGGGGCAGCAGCGGTTGGGCAAGCCTGATAAAATGAAAGATACCGTCAAAAGGGGTTCTTTCGATACATGCCAGTTCCTGTTTCACAGATGTGGACCGTCGCGAGCTATGTGCTCCGTCAGAAGCTCGCCGGCCGCAAACAATATCCGTTGGTGCTGATGCTGGAGCCGCTATTCCGGTGCAACCTGGCTTGCGCGGGATGCGGGAAGATCCAGTATCCGGCACATATTTTGAAGAAAGACCTCACGCCTGAGGAGTGCTTCCGGGCGGTCGAGGAGTGCGGGGCGCCCATGGTGTCGATCCCGGGCGGAGAACCGCTGATGCATCCGCAGATCGGGGAGATCATTGAGGGCCTGGTGGCGCGGAAGAAGTACATCTATCTGTGCACGAATGCCCTGCTTCTCAAGGAAAAGATCGACCTGTTCAAACCGAGCAAGTATCTGACCTTCAGCGTGCATTTGGACGGGCAGCGAGAAGAGCATGACCTGGCCGTTTGCCGCGAGGGCGGGTATGACATTGCGGTCGATGCGGTTCGCCAGGCGCTGAAGTGCGGGTTCCGGGTAACGACCAATACCACGCTGTTCGATGGGGCGAATCCGAAGTCGGTGCGGGCGTTTTTTGACGAGATGATGGAACTGGGGGTGGAGGGCATGATGCTCTCGCCCGGATACTCGTATGACAAGGCGCCGGATCAGAAGCACTTTTTGGGACGAGCGCGCACAAGGCGCATGTTCCGCGCGATTCTGTCGAACCGGAAGAAGAATTGGCAGTTCAACTTGTCGCCGCTGTTTCTGGAATTTTTGATGGGGAAGCGGACGTATCCGTGCACGCCTTGGGGCATGCCGACCTACAACATTTTTGGGTGGCAGAAGCCGTGCTATCTGCTGCAGGACGGCTATGCGGAAACTTTCGCCGAGTTACTGGCTACCACTTCGTGGGAGAAATATGGGACGGAGTCGGGGAATCCAGCGTGCGCGAATTGCATGGTGCACAGCGGGTATGAGGCCTCGGCGGTGAATGCGACGTTCAGTTCGCTGGAGGGCTTCCTGGCCACGGTGAAGGGCACGCTGTTCCCTGCTTACCGCGATGACGAGGCGCTGCGTATGCTTGAGGAGCCGGTGGAGGCGGTGCATCCGCTAGTGCAGATCGCAACCCCGAGCGAAACGCTGCAGGAGACGCGGGTTTAGAGACGCGGATGATCCTCTTCGGCAGGATCGAGGACTCTTTTGCGATAACAGGACGCGGCTTGGTCGTCGTCTTCTCTTGGCTAGGGGACGTTCGGATTCGCCCCGGAGATAAGATTCAACTTAGAAGTCCGAACGGCCAGGTACACAACACATTCATCGTGGGCCTGGAAATGGTGTGCGGCCCAAACGTGGATCGAACTAAGACCGGCCTGATGCTGCCTCGAGAGGAGTCGAAGCAGGATGTCCCGCAAGGAGCGGAGATTTGGTTTATTGAGGCGGCGTCTCGCGGGTAGGGATCCTTCGACTGCGCGCCGACTGCGCTTCGCTTGCCGTCGCTTCGCTCAGGATGACAATTTCGACGAGTCTCCTGAGTATTCCCGAGAAAGATCATGACAGGTAAAGAGGGCGGACATATCGATCACGCTTCGGCGGAAGCGATTCCTCCGCATGCAAATGTGACGAATCCGGACGCGCTGGAAGTGGCGCCGGGGACGGCGCATGAGCGGCTTGAGGGATGGATCCCGGAACTGGCTAGCGAAGAAGAGCTGCGCGTCGCGCTCGAGAAGGCTTTCGATTATCGCGGCGATGTGACGATTACGCTTAAGGATGGATCGAAGGTCGAAGGATATTTGTTCGACCGGCGGACCGGCACTTCGCTGAAGGACTCTGTTGTCCGGCTGTATCCCAGGAATTCCAACGAGAAAGTTTCGATCTCGTATGCGGAGATTGGGGCGGTGGCATTTTCGGGGCGCGATACCGCGGCAGGCAAGAGTTGGGAAGCCTGGATGAAGAGGTATGCGGAGAAGAAGGCGGCGGGGGAGAAGGATTTGAGTTTACATCCGGAGCCGCTGGAATAGCTTCTTTGACACTGCTGGACGCCGAGAGGCAGCCGAGGTTTGCTCGCCCTGTCCGGATTCCTTCGGCTTCGCTCAGGACAGCCTCCAACCCGGACCCACCGACCAGGCAAATCTAGTTATCGTCCCATACACAAATCCTTGCGCACCGGCGGCGTTAGTCGACACGGGTGACTTTCCGCTGGCTTCAACAACATTTGGCATGGCGCTTGGCACGGACACTTGCCGTGCAAACCGGTCTATCAAAAAGAGTCCATCCCAACGCGGAACCTGGAAAAGGCCATCAGTGAGCGCAGACACAGCGTCGCGAAGGAGAAGATGACAGAATCATGCTTAGTTCGCGGGACGGATCAGGTTAGAACTTTTATTGGAGGCACTTATGGAAGTGACAGTCGAACATCTGGGAGCGGTTCAGTTTGAAATCCACGCGCGGAAGCACACGATTTCGTGCGACCAACCGGCGGAAAATGGCGGGTTCGACGAAGGCATGACGCCACCGGAATTGCTGCTGGCATCGCTGGGATCATGTGCCGGCTTTTATGCCGCGCAGTATCTTCGCAAGTACAAGCTTGCGACCGAGGGCACGCGAGTTCGTGTGACAGCGGAAAAGGTCAAGGATCCGGCGCGGGTGGAGAACTTCCTCATAGAGATCGAGACCCCGGTCGAACTGACCGAGCAACATCGCGCGGGAGTCGAGCGGGCGGTGCATCATTGCCTGATTCACAACACGCTGCTGCATCCGCCGCAGATGAAGATTGAAATCAAGCAGGCGCCAGTGGCGATCAGGGGCTGAAGCTCACGCGGATTTCGTATGCCAATGCGGCCCTCGAAGGGCCGCTCTTCCACGGGTGTACTTTCGTATTCTTCCCGTAGATTTATGTTTTTCCCGGATTATTTTCCACTGGGAGTGAAGGTCAGGCCGTCGATCAGTTCTTCGACTTCATCGTCGGTGCCGCCGATGAGCGTGATCGAGATGGCGTAGCCGTGCGCCAGCAGGGCCAGCGTGGACTGGTGCATGACGCGCGAGCCGACGTCTCGGTGGAAGTCTCCGCGCATTAACTTCTTTGTGCCAATCGCAGATTCGTAGGGTTCTTCGTCAATCGTGAATCCCTGGGCCTTGGCAACTTCGGTAAGCGGGCCGAAATACTGCTCGGCGTCCTGCAGGCCGGGGTAAGCGTCCACGCTCTCGGTGGCGATCAGGATGGAGGAATTCACATCCTCGGCACGCGCCTCGGGCGGTCGGGAGAAGGCGGCCAGCAGGACTTTGGCGCCCGCGCTGGAGGCTGAGTTGGCTTGGCTTCCTTTTTCTTCTGCGCGCTTCTCTTGCTCACTCTTTTCTTCCGGCTGGTTCATCTCGTCGGTGCGGAGAACCCATCCTGGCGGAATCTTGCAGGAGAATCCGAAAGTCTTGTTGCGGTAGACGCCATCGCTGATAGTGCCGGGATCGAGATTGGAGTCGGAGGCGGGTTTCTTTGCGTGCTTCGCGGAGGAGGATGAGGAAGACGACGAGGATTGAGCCAGAGCCTGCGCGCGCGATATGACAACCGGCATCGCGAGGCAGATCAGTAGCACGAGAAAATGTGTTGGACGGCTAAGGATCACAGTTCCATGGTACGCGAACGGTTCGACCTCCGACAAAACTGGTCTTCATTCTGACGGAACCGACAATGTTCAGGCCGCTCTGCCTAGCACCGGTTGCGCGCAGTGGGCGCAGCGGCGGGCGTCGATGGGAATCTCGCTCAGGCATTCGGGACACTTCTTGGTGGTGGGATCAGGAGGCGCCTCCCCTCGTTTCATCCGTGCTACCAGGGCGTTTACCGGCGTCACCACGAAGAAGTAAATCGCCGCCGCCACCAGGACAAAGGAAACGACTGCATTGATGAAGTCGCCGACCGGGAAGGGTGTACCGCGAATAGTGAATCCGAGATACGAAAAATCCGGCTTACCTACGACTGCGGCGATGAATGGCGTCAACAGATCCTTGGTCAGCGCGGTGACTACACCACCGAAGGCCGCGCCGATGACGACGCCGACGGCCATATCCACAACATTTCCACGCAGGATGAATTTCTTGAATCCGTCTAGCATCATGATGCCCCTCCAAAAATTCTAAGTGCCGACAATGTAAGGCAGGGGAGACGGGAGGTCAAGGGGCCGAGCCAGAGAGCGGGCAGCGGTCGAGAAGGGCTCGCCCGCATTAGCTGCCGAGTGACACTCGGCCTGTCCGGGTCAAAGACCCGCACCCACACAAACCCTACACCGACATACACGGCGTCAGATGCGCATCGGCATGACGATGTAGCGGTACTTGTAGTCATCGCCTTCGGCGGGACGGAATTGGCCGGCGGACTGAGCATCTTTCAGTTCAAGACGGACTTCGCTCGTGCCGGCGGCTTTTAGGAAATCCACCAGGTACTGCGCGTTGAAGCCGATGGTCAGCGGTTCGCCGGTGTAGGGAGCTTCGATGGAGTCTTCCGACTCTCCAGCTTCGGTGGAGCTGGCGGAAATCTTCAACTCACCTTTTTCCAGACGCAGGCGGACAGCGCGCGAGCGCTCGTCTGCGAACTGGGCTACGCGGAGGATGGCGGAATTCAGTTCGTCGGAGTTCAGCGGCACAACCTTGCTGTTGTCCTTCGGCAGAACAGCTTCGAAGTTGGGAAACTGTCCGGTGAGTTGGCGCGAGGTCAACAGACGGCTGCCGATGCGGAAGAACAACGTCGAATCGTCTTTCGCAAACTCAATGGTCTCGGCGTCGGTGGAGTCGAGCAAGGACTTCAGTTCGTCCATCGCCTTCTTCGGGACCAGCGTCTTCATTTCGCCGGAGACGCCTTCAAATTTTTCACCGGGGCGTTCACAGTGGGAGAGGCGGTGTCCGTCGGTAGCGACCATGGTGATGGATTCGGGCTTCAGCAGCATGAGGGCGCCGTTGAGCGTGTAGCGCGACTCTTCATTCGAAATCGCAAACCCGGTGCGGGCGATCAGGCCGCGCAGCACCTGGGCTGGAATTGTCACCGCCCCAGCGGTGGGGAATGCGGGTAGGCTGGGGAAGTTCGACTTCGCCATGCCGACCATCTTCGTGTTGGAGCGGCCGCAGCGAATGCTGACCCAATGATTTTCGAGCAGCTTGATGGTGATGTCGGCGTCGGGCAACAGCTTCACATAGTCGTGAAGTTTGCGCGCGGGAATCGTGCAGGATCCTTCCTTTTTGACCTTGGCGTTGCACGACGTGCGGAGACTGAGATCGAGGTCGGTGGCGGTGAGTGACAGGCGGTCGCCCGCGGCCTCGAATAAATAATTGGACAGGATCGGAATGGTGGTCTTGCGCTCGACCACACCTTGCGTGGCAGTTAATTCGCGCAGCAATTCGAACTTGCTGACTGTAATTTCCATCGTGCCCGCGGCAACAGCGGCCTCCACCGGCATAAGGTCCTTCTCCCCGTACGTCGCTACTTGCCTGCTACTTTTATTACTCTTCTTATATCAAATGCAAAACCTATAAAACCAGCAGTAACAGAAGGGCCTTCGCAGAAGTGGAAAACCGGGGCAACTCGCCTGTTGTCACCGGGTTCCAGCCGAACCCTTGATGTTAGAAATCGGTCCCAAACTCTGCGGAGACGGTAGTGGAACTGGACCGTGCTGCCGATTTCATTCCTGCCTTGCACAACTTCCACATGTCATTCACAGGCATCGCGAAGGAAGACTGGACTGCACCGTGGAAAACTCAACGCCCACTGCGAATCAACCGCCTAATTGCTCGGTTAATTTATTGATCAACCTGTTTAAATCTTTGTCGTTCTTGCGAAGCTCTTCGATCTTCTCGACCGAGTGCAGCACGGTGGTGTGATGCTTGCCACCGAACTGGCGTCCGATTTCCGGCAGCGAGGCTTCGGTCATGTGCTTCGCCAGGTACATCGCAACCTGCCGCGGATAGACGATCGCCCGCGAATTGTTCTTGGCTTTGATCTCGACCAGGCGAAGACCGAATTGCTCAGCGACCATTTTCTGGATTGATTCAATCGTGACCTTGCGCGCCTGCGAGTCGATGAAATTTTTCAGCACCTGCTGCGCGTACGGGAGCGTGATTTCAGCGCCGATCAGCGAGGAGTGAGCAACCAGGCGAATCAGTGCACCTTCGAGTTCGCGAACGTTGGAGCGAATGTTGGAGGCAACGTATAGAGCAACATCAGTGGGCAGTGTGACTTTTTCCTGCTCCGCTTTCTTTTGCAGAATCGCAACTTTGGTTTCTAGATCAGGCGGCTGGATGTCGGCGATCAATCCCCACTCGAACCGGCTGCGCAGGCGATCTTCAATCTCGGCCAGCTCTTTGGGAGAGCGGTCGCTGGCGATGACGATCTGCTTCATCGATTCGTGCAGAGCGTTGAAGGTGTGGAAGAACTCTTCCTGGGTGCGCTCTTTGCCGGTGAGGAACTGGATGTCGTCGATGAGCAGGACATCGACGTTGCGGAACTTGTCGCGGAAGCTGGTCATTTTGTCGTAGCGCAGCGAGTTGATCATGTCGTTGGTGAACTTCTCGCTGGAGACATAACAGATGGCAGTCTGCGGCAGGCGGCGTTTGATCTCGTGTCCGATGGCCTGCATCAGGTGAGTCTTGCCCATGCCAACGCCGCCATACAGGAACAGTGGGTTGTAGGCCTTGGACGGACGTTCGGCAACCGCCTGGCAAGCCGCATGCGCGAACTGGTTGCCGCTGCCGATGACGAAGGCGTCGAACGTGTATCGCGGATTCAGTTGCGCGGCGCCGTCCCAGTCGAAGCGCGACTGCGATGGGCCCGCGGCGGTGGTAGCGACACTCAGCCCGCCGTCGTGACGAACCGGAGTTGCCGCGGGATCGTCGTCGGGCGTAACGAACTTAACGTCGTTGAATCCGAGGCCGAGATTGTCGATGGCTTCCTGGATGAGGTCCGCATATTTGTCGCCAGCGTGGCGAAATTCAACAGTCGGAACGCGGACGAAGAGAATGCCTCCGCTGGAGTGGCTGTAGCGCGTGGGCTTGAGCCAGGTGTCGTAGGAGTGGCGATTGATTTTCTTTTCCAGCGCATCGAGGATGCGCGCCCACGGGTTCGGGGAGAGAGTTGTACTGGGAACTGACATATATGAAATATTCACCGCGGCGCTCCGGCGGCTGGTGGAGAGCGCCTGTTTAAAACTGCCGTTTTACGAAGTAGCCGGAACCATCAAGTTTACTGCGGAATGCGTTCGAATCTCAGTGCGCAGGTGCCAACAGCAAAAAGAATTTCGAAAGCAGGATCAGTTCGCGATACTAGCACAAAATATTTTGTTGTGTGGAAAACTTTGGCTGGAATTTTTCCGCGAAGTCTTATTCAGACCCCGAAGGCATGATGCTGTCAAGTGCCGCGATGGTAACTGCCGCAGAGACGGTGCATGCGCGCGAGAAAAAGCATTCGCCACGAAGGGTACGAAGGATTGCGAAGGAATTCGCGTAGTGGGTTTTCCTTCGTGGAAGTTCGTGTCCTTCTATCGTGATGGCTTTGGACCTTGCATACCCGGATTGCGGTTTGGACGGATTGCGCAGGGTGATTTATACTTATGGTTTGCCCTAACACTGTCGAAGGAATCAGGAGCACGTACTTTTCATGCCCAAGCGTACATTCCAACCCAACCGGCGCAAGCGATCGAAGACACACGGATTTCGCACGCGCATGAAGACCCAGGGCGGCAAGAAGGTTATTTCCCGCCGTCGCGCCAAGGGGCGCAAGCGGGTCTCGGTGAAACCAGGTTTCCGCGAATAAGTCCAGTGGCGCGGGCCGGTGTCCGCGCAACCCGCTTTTGCCAGGATTTGTACATTCCTCTGGAATTAGCGATCTGGAATTTTGAGTCACTGTGACTGCCAGTGTGCCTGGAGAATCGAATCATGATACCGTGCCGCGGAGTGTCGAGCCGCGAGCCGGCAGTTTTCCCCGCAGCGCACGGTTGTTGCGTCACGCCGATTTCGAACGCGTGTACAAGCAGGGGCGGCGGCATTTCTCGGCGTCAATGACCGTGTTTTATTGGCCGCGGCCGGAACCGGGGATCGCCGCCGGGAAGCCTGTGGCTCCGGGGATGCGTATCGGATTCACCGTGAGCCGTGCGCTCGGTGGGGCCGTGCAGCGTAACCGGATGAAGCGGCGTTTGCGCGAGGCGGTGCGGCTGACGCGTCCGGCCGTGAGTCCCAGCGCGGACGTGGTGATCAATCCGAAGAAGTCGCTGCTGACGGTTGAGTTTGCGGCGGTGGTGAACGAAGTGAGCCGCGCTTTCGTAGTGATAGAAGAGAAGCTTACGGGCAAGGCCGCGAGAGGCAAAGCTTGAACCACCCTTCGGCTGGACGCAGGGCAGGCAACGGCCACGAAGGATCACCAAGGGAATCGTTGCTACGAATTCTATGAACCGCGTCGGCCAACTCGTTGTGCTGCGGATGCTGCGAGCATACAAGTGGGCGATTTCTCCGCTACTTCTGCCGTCTTGCCGTTACGTTCCAACTTGCTCGGAGTACGCGATGGAAGCGGTGGAACGGTATGGCGCGGTGCGCGGAGGATGGATGGCTTTGGTGCGGCTCCTGCGCTGCCATCCGTTTGCGCATGGGGGATACGACCCGGTGGTGAAGGCCGCGAACTTCCCTCAGGGGCTAAAGCCCGCTCTCATGTCGGACGATTCATCGCAGCGCCTGAGGCGCTGCGCCACCCAAAATCCAAATCCGGGTAGCTTGAAAGGTGCCACGCTGACTCACGGCGCGGACTGAGGACACGGTCACTTGCCAGAAATTCAGAATCCACAACACGAACCGGGCAGCGAAAAGCGGCTGATGCTGGTTTTTCTGCTGACGTTCATCGTGATGCTGGCATTCCAGCCGTTCCTCAAGAAATATTTTCCGCAACCTGCCGCGCCGCGGCAACAGCAAGCCCAGCCGGTGCAGACGCAGGCCGCTGCTGCTGCTACTGCTCCCGCCGCGCCGGTCGCGAAGCCGGTCGTTCCCGCGAGCGCCGTGACCAAGCAGGCCGCGAGCGAGACCGAGACCGTAATTGAGAACGATCTTTACCGGATCACGTTCACCAATCGCGGCGCGCAGGTGAAGTCATGGATCCTGAAGAAGTTCAACAACGACGCGCAAAATGGGCCGCTGGATCTGGTGAATGCCGCCGCAGCGCAGAAGTTTGGCTACCCGCTGTCGTTACGAACGTATGATGACAGTCTGAACGCGAAGCTCAGCTCCGCGCTTTATGTACCTTCGCGCGCGGGCCAGCAAACGTCCCCGACGACGCTGACTTTCGAGTATGCCGACCAGGATGTGTCGGTTCGCAAGACCTTCAGCTTCGATGAGAGTTACACGGTAACCGTCGCGACCGATGTGACATCGAAGGGAAGTGAAATTGCCGCGCTTCCCGCCTGGCCCGCGGGATTCGGCAGCCAGACGACGCCCGCGTTCTACGCCTCTGCCCTTATCGACTACCAGTTCAACAAGAACATCGAGCGGCTGCCCATCCGCTGCGGATTCACGATCATCTCGAAGTGTACGGACATCAGCGGCGGCAAGACGATCCTCGGACCATTCCATTGGGCAGGGCCGACCGACCAGTATTTCGCAGCGGTGTTCATCCCGGACGATCCGAATTCGGCGGCGATGGTCACGCTGCGCAACGGGATGTCGGTGGCGCGGGATCCGCAGAAGCCGGAGTCGAAAGAAGTAGTGAATGTCGACGTGATCGGCGCGGCGGTTGGCAACCTGCATGGGCCAACGTCGGAGCGGATTTTCGTTGGGCCCAAGGAACTGGAAGTTTTGCAGAAGGTTTCCGTACCGGGTGTTTCGGGCGCGGACAACGATCTGAACGGCCTGGTGGATTTTGGCACATTCGGCATCATCGCCAAGCCGCTGTTCGTGTGGCTGAAGTGGACGTATCGTCACATGGTGCCCAACTGGGGATGGGCCATCGTTCTGCAGACGCTGATTCTCAGTCTGGCGCTGCTGCCGTTGCGCATCACGCAAATGAAGTCAATGCTGAAGATGCAGCGCGTGGCTCCGCAAATCAAGGCGATCCAGGAGAAGTATAAGAAGTACAGCCTGCGCGATCCGCGGAAGGCTCCGATGAACGAGGAGATCGCGGCGCTGTACAAGAAAGAAGGAGTCAATCCGGCGGGCGGCTGCTTGCCGATGATCATCCAGCTGCCGTTTCTATACGCGTACTACAAAATGCTGGCCATTGCGCTCGAGTTGCGGCACGCGCACTGGCTGTGGATTCATGATCTGTCGGCGGCCGATCCGATTTTCCTATTGCCGATTTTCATGGTCGTCAGCATGCTCGTCACGCAAAAGATGACGCCGCAGACCGGCATGGATCCCGCGCAACAGAGAATGTTGACCCTCATGATGCCGCTGATGATGGGGTTCATCTTCTTCCGGCTGCCCGCGGGGTTGAATCTGTATTACGCCGAGGCCAACTTGATTCAGATCGCGCAGCAGGCCGTGATGAACCGGACGTCGCTCGGGCGCGAAATGCGCGAGATGATGGCGAAGCGCGCAAGGAAGAAAGACAAGTAAAGCTTCTAGCTGCCAGCTTCCAGCTACTGGCGTGAAGCCGGCGCAGGAGAGCCAACAGAGGCCCGCTTCTGGCAAAAAGACGCGAGAAACGGGGCACCCGAGGAAAGATTTGAGCTAGAGGCTAGTAGCTAGAAGCCAGGAGCTATTCGCGTGTCCATTCCAGACAAACTCGCTGCTGCAAAGAAGATCAATGAGTTTCTGCAGGCCGTGGTGACGCATGGCGGACTTCGGCTGAAGTACCGGATCATTGTCGATCCGCCGCTGCCGGAGAACCGTGACTGGGAGAAACCGGAAATCCTGGTGGATTTTGCCGGGCCCGACTCGGCGCTGTTGCTCGACCGCGGCGGAGAACTTCTGCGGGCGCTGGAACTGCTTGCGCTGGAGATGTTGCGTCTGCCCTCGGGCGAGCATGAGAAGGTTTCGTTCGACTGCCATAATCAGCGGTCGTTGCGGATTCAGGAACTGAAGACGGCCGCGACTGTGGCCGCCGAGAAAGTGCGCAGGACGGGTACGCCGTACGAGTTCAGTCCCATGTCATCGCGGGAGCGGCGCATCGTTCACCTGGCGTTGCGGGACGAGGCCGACTTGCGGACCGAGAGCGAAGGCGAAGGAATGCGGCGGTGTCTGGTGGTGTATCCCAAGGATTACAAAGTGGCGGGAAAACCGGTGCCGCGGACGCTGCCTTAGTCCACTTTCACTCCATTTATCGGCATCCTCGCTATTCGAAGCAGGCCGGGACCCGGCATGTGTTCCACCGTTTACTTTGCTGGTTCGGCTCACCTGTTGGCGGTCCCGTCCGGAGTCTGCGTCGTAGATCCTCGTTGGCCCCTCTCTGACTGATCATTTCCCGTTTGCCCAAGGCCTGGCGTTGAGCGCGCTCGGGAACGCTCGAACCAGTAGAATGAATGAGAAAGTTATGTCGGCCGCGAGTGCATCCCGTTCTCCTTATTGGTACACGGTCCCAGTACGCGTTGGAGTTGTGACATTTATCGGGACGCTGTTTTGCTTCGCGGTTACATTGCTATTTGCCATCTTGGGCACGGTGATTCTTGGCGCGCTCCGAGGCGTGCATCCTGATATGCGGATTGCGTATCGTCATATCGCGCTACCGGTCGCGCTGGTCGCGGCAGCCGTCATTTTCGTGCTGGCGCTGATGATCGAAATTCGCCACTACCGCCAGGCCAAGGCGCTGGCCTCGATTGAGAAACTCAGTTAACAATGGCTCCGCGGATTGCCATTCCGATGCCGCACGGCTCTGATCCGGAGTATGCGGAGCGGGCGATTCCGCAATACGAGCGCGCGGTGAAGCTGGCCGGAGGAGAGCCGGTTCGGATTGCGCTCGATCAATCCTCGCAAGAAATCGCAAAATTGATTCGGGACTGCGATGGAGTGCTGCTGCCCGGCAGCAAGGCGGATGTGGATCCTGCGCGCTTTAGAGCTACGAGGTCGCCGCACACGGCGGCAGCGGATCCGAAACGCGATGCCGTCGACGACCTTCTGCTGGAAGACGCTTACCAGGTGCGCAAGCCCGTGCTGGGGATTTGCTACGGGTTGCAAAGCTTGAACGTCTATCGCGCGGGATCGCTGGTGCAGCACATTCCGGAATTTCTGCCCGAATCGGCGCGGGCCAAGGTAGATCACGAGGCGGGAAGCAAAGTCGCGGTTGCGCATGCGGTCGAGATCGAGGCGGGATCCAGGCTGGCGGAAATCGTCAGTCCCGAAGTCGCAGGGCCCAGTTTTGAAGTGCGATCGGCGATTGTGCTGCCGGTGAACTCATCGCATCATCAAGCGGCGGACGCGATCGGCAAGGGCTTGCGGGTGGTAGCGCGTTGCACGGAGGATGGCATCATCGAGGCGCTGGAAGGAACTGCGCCCGATCATTTCGTCATCGCGGTGCAGTGGCATCCGGAGCGCTCGGTGGACCAGGATGCGGCTTCGCGAGCCATCTTTCGCGCGCTCATGAGTGCCGCGAACGAACGCCGCGAGGAATTGAACGTGAGTGGCGGGGCAACTCGGTAGCGATCATTTCCCCGAAACGCGGTCTACTGATACTCGCAGGATCCTTCCCTCCGCCTGAAAAGCGGCTGCTCAAGACGACTCCTGATTGATGTGATGTGCTATCGATCAGGCCTTCCGCGTCTTCTTCTTTTTCTTTGGCGCAGTTTTCGGGCGAGGAGTTTTCTCCAGCAGGACGACTACGTGGGCGATGGCGGCGTTTTCGAGGTTCAGTCCTTCGGGCGTCTTGGCTTTGAGGCCGACGCAATCGCCGGGCAGGCCCAGCAACGCCGCCACGCGGGCGCGTATGAGGGTGGAGTGTGGGCCGATTTTCGGTGCGGCGAGGATGAGGCTGGCGTCGACGTTGGCAACGCTGTATCCGGCGTCGCGCACGCGCTTCAGCGCTTCGCGCAGAAAGATGACGGAGTCCGCGCCCTTCCATTTGGGATCGGACGGCGGAAACAGTGCGCCAATGTCGGGAGCGGCGATCGCTCCAAGCAGCGCGTCGGTGATGGCGTGGAGCAGTACGTCCCCGTCGGAATGTCCGCCGAGACCTTTGTCGTGCGGCAGGGTGACACCGCCGATCTTGAGGGGGATGGCGGGACGAAATTCATGCGAGTCAAAGCCATAGCCGATTCTCATGCTGGAACCTTGGCCACGGATTCGCACGGATTTTCACCGATCTTCTTTCTTTGATTGTCGAAGAGCAGGCGGCGGAATTGCGGGCGTAGTCCGAAATTGAGCAGCAGACCTACTTCAAGATCTGTCGCTCGCAGTCCGGGAGGCTTGGCATCCATCACCAGCGAGTTTACGCTGCTCCAGCGCGGTTGATCCGTGAAAATCCGTGAGAATCCGTGGCTCATTTCCGAAAATAGAACTCTGCCAGTTCCATGTCTCCGGGATTTGTGATCTTGATATTTCTGGGGGAGCCCATGACGACTGCAACTTCATGGCCCGAGCGTTCGGCGAGCGAAGATTCATCGGTGCCGGTAAAGCCGTCGGCGGAGGCTTCGTCGAACGCTTTCTTGATGACGCTGTAGTGAAATCCCTGGGGCGTTTGCGCCAGCACCACGCCGGCGCGGGGAATCGTGGCCTTGACGATCGCGCCTTCGGACGTGCGCTCGACTTGCTTGACGGTGTCGACGGCGGGAAGTCCGGCGATGGCGGCTCCGTATTTTTTGGCGGCTTCGATCACGTCGTGGATGGTTTCAGCGGTGACCAGCGGGCGGACGGCGTCGTGCACGAGGACAACGTCATCAGGGGCGGCGGAGATAGCATTGAGGGCGTGCTCGACGGACTGCTGGCGGTGCTCGCCTCCGGCGACGAACTCGATCTTTTTTTTCAGCACGTCTTTGGATTCCTGGGCAAGGCGATCACGGAAACTTTCGATCTCGTTTTCGCGCAGGGCGACCCAGATTTCGCTGACGGCATCGACGGCGGCGAATTTGCGGATCGTGTGAATGAGGATCGGCGTGCCCGCGAGTTCGTTGAACTGTTTCGAGGGATGGGGCTTCTTGCTCTTGGCGTCCAACGCGCTCGGCATGGGCGCCATGCGCGTGCCCAAACCCGCAGCCGGAATAATAACGACGACCTTCATCGCGGGGTGTAAGTATACGAGCGTGGAGGCGGGAGTTCAAATCGGCGGCATTCTTTTTCGGGGAGGAACCTTTTAATCGCAGAGAACGCGAAGAAAAGCCGCCGGGCGCCAAGAAAAAGGAACCAGGTTCTAAGACTCGCCGTTACAAACATGTCTCGCGAACATGTCTGAGAAATGTTCGCATCTTCATTCTCGACATACAATGTCGGAAGTTTCGGAGTGACGTCTTCCATGCTGTTCGCGAAAGCAATCGGTTCCTGGTTCGCCGCCAACGCCCAATCGATCTACTACCTGATGGCCACCGCCGCGGCATTCGTCGCTGTTCTGACGTATTACCGAAATTCGACGATTGAGCGGGCTCGCTGGCTGGCGAGCCTGTATTCGAAGTTTTATGAGGCGCCCGACCTGAAACGAATTCGCAAGTGCCTGGATGAAAATGCTCCAAATTCTCCGGCCGTTCAGGAGCTGGTGCGAGAGGAAGACCCGGATTTCACCGACTATCTCAATTTCTTCGAATTCATGGCCTATCTGGAGGCGCGAAGGCAACTGAGCCGGCGGGACGTGGCGGCGCTGTTTGATTATTACCTGCGCGTCCTATCCAAGCACAAAGACGTGCGAGAATATGTAAGCGAAGACAGGAACGGATACGGGTATCTGAAGAAGCTTCTGCCCCGTTTTCCTCCGGTGGCTTGACGGACAGGACTTGATGAACACGACTCGATCGACCAGGCTGCATAGACAAGATTTGATGGAGCAGACTTGATGGACAAGATATGACCCACCATCTTTTTGTATATGGCACGCTCTCACCGCAGCACGCGCCGCCCGAGATTGCGGCGACGGTCCGGCGGCTGCGTCCGGTGGGGCAGGCGTCCGTGCGCGGGCGGCTGTACGATCTTGGCGAATATCCGGGTGCGATCTTGAGCGAGAAGTCGCGGTCGGTGATTCGCGGTGAAGTCTTCGAACTTCCGGGCGACGAGAACACCTTGAATTCTCTGGATAACTACGAAGGATTTGAACCGAACAAACGCGCCTCCAGCCTGTTTCTGCGCCGCACATGGCCCGTCACCATGGACGACGGGAAGCGCCTGCGCTGCTGGGTGTACGTCTATAACGGAACGATGAAGGGCGCGCAGCCCGTCCGAAGCGGGCGCTACTCGCGGCGGCGCATCTCCCGCGGATCGGCGAGCACGCGGTCTTGACCCGCGATCTGAGCCGCGAAGTAAAACCTGCCGGACGCCAATTCACCGAAATCATCTGTACGCCAACTCAAACAAGCTTGAAGGACCGGACTATGTTGCGCAGAATTGGCCTCGCCGCTTCGTATTTCATCGCAATCATTTACATCCTTTCCGTTCTGCTGCCTGCCGTTTACTGCCTCCGGCAGGGATGCAGGGGACCAGGGGAGCTCGATGCCTTTATGCCCGCCTTCATGTTGACTCCGCTCGGCGCAATCGGCACGGCTTTCTCGTTGCGCCATTCCATACAACACATCAGAAACAAATCCTGGTCGTGGGCTTTCTGGCCTCTCACAGTAATTTTCGCGATCGTCCTTCTCGGTATCACTGCTCTGATCACATGGATCGTTTATGAGACGGCAATTCATCGTTGAGGGGGATGTCTCGGCTGCCCGGGCAGCCTTCATTTTCCGCTGAGGCCACCCAACCAAGGCTGCCCCACTCTGCGCGGTTTTCGCAGGGAGGGCGCGATGCTGCCGAAGGCAACGGCCGTTATCTTGCGCCGGTTCGAACCTTATCCCTCCAAATCTGCTGCCACCACCAGTACGAATGCCCAACCCTCGGAAATCACGGAGGCTGGCGCAGCCAGTTTCTTGTAACAATGGAAGAGATGCTAAGGCAGGCCAGCCCGCCAGGACGCCCAGCGCTTCAGCGCTGGGTGGCAAGCTCCGAACGCCACAAGTCCCGCAGGGACGACACAATACTCCCCCGATCCGATATATTGGCAACCAGCCAAAGTCCCCCCACGTCCAATAATCGCTGCCCGAAAACTATGTCCCCCATCGATCGCCGCACTTTTGTCAGATCTGCCACCGCAACCGCTGCCGCCGCACTGCTGACTCCGCCCCGTCTGATCTCTCATACCGGCGACAAGTCCCCCGACTACACGCTCACCATCGCCACCAAGCCTCTCGAGATTGCCCCCAATCACATCCTCTCCGTCACCACGTACAACGGACAATTCCCCGGACCACTCCTGCGCCTCAAAGAAGGCGTGCCAGTCACCGTCGACATCCACAACGACACCGACGTTCCCGAACAACTTCACTGGCATGGCCAACTCGTCTCAACCGACGTCGACGGGGCCGCCGAAGAAGGTACGCCGTTCATTCCAGCGCATGGCTCCCGTAGAATTTCTTTTGTCCCCAAGCCGGCCGGCCTGCGCTTCTATCACACTCACGTCCGCGCCGGATCCAATCTCGCGCAAGGCCAATACAGCGGCCTAGTCGGCCCGGTTTACATTGAGCCGAAACAAAATTCGGGTAATTACGACCGCGAAGTCTTCCTCACACTGAAAGAATTTCAGCCCACTCTCAGCCGTGGCGGAGACATGTCGCAAAATTTTCTTTCGCCCGCGCAAACCGTCGCAACACTTAAAGATTCCGGCGAGAGCAAAATGAAAGCCTCTCTCGCCAAGGGCATGCCACACGGATACGAAGTCGGCTACGATTTCTTCACCATCAACGGACGCATGCTCGGCCACGGCGACCCGATCCGGGTGAAGCCCCGCGAGCGCGTCCTCTTCCACGTTCTCAACGGCAGCGCCACCGAGATTCGCAGCCTCGCCCTTCCCGGCCACACCTTTACCGTGATTGCCATGGACGGCAACCCGCTCCCGAAGCCGATTCGCGTTCCCGTCCTCTGGCTCGGCACTGCCGAGCGCATCTCTGCGATCGTGGAAATGAATCATCCCGGCGTCTGGATCATGGGAGACCTCGCTGACGACGATCGCCACCACGGCATGGGCATCATCGTCGAATATGCCGGCACGAAAGGCAAGCCCCAGTGGCTTGCGCCCGCACCGTTCAAATGGAACTACGCCCACTTCGGCAACCCCGCCGCGCCCTCAGACAAGCCCGTCGAAACCTTCGACATGCTCTTCGAAAAACAAAACGCCGCGCTCGACGGATTCAATCAGTGGACCATCAACGGCTCTGCCTATCCTCCCAATCAAATGATGGCCGCGCCCGCCTTCCATCTCAAAGAAGGCCGCCGTTACCGCATTCGCATGCGCAACGCCAGTGACGACATTCACCCCGTCCACCTCCATCGCCACACCTTCGAACTCACCAAATACGCCGGCCAGCCTACCTCCGGCATCTTCAAAGATGTAGTCATGGTCAACGGATATCAGGAAGTCGAAATCGATTTCCAGGCCAACAACCCGGGCCTGACTTTGTTCCACTGCCACCAGCAACTCCACATGGACTTCGGCTTCATGACCCTTTTCGACTACGTCTAAAAGCATGAGCCAACTCCAGCCCCACAGCGGCGGTTTGGCAAAGCCCGGCACGGAAAGTACAATGCTCCCTTCTGTGTTTCTCTGTGTCCCCTGTGGTCCAAGCCTTTCACTCTGCCCGTCTGACGATGCGCATCAAGCTCAGCCTCTGCCTTGTGATACGTTATCGGCAGACGGCGTTCAGCCCGCCGAATCCTTCGAGGTGAAACATGCAATTGAAACCCTTCCTCCTCGACATGTGGCTGGCCGCCTACGAGCACGACATCGAATTCAACCTCGCCTCCAGCGAAGGCCCTCGCTGGACCCTGAATGAAATCCTCGCTCTCGCCAGTGACGACGAGCGCGAGCGCTTCCTGCATCACAAATTAGCCTACAGCCGCCCCGCAGGAGCCGACGGCCTACGCGCCGCCATCGCCGACATGCACGGTGTCAATGTCGACACCGTCCAGGTCGTGACCGGAGCCTCTGAGGCGCTGCTCATTCTCTTCTGGCTGGCCGCCGAGCCCGCAGCCAACGTTGTCCTGCCTCAGCCGGGCTATCCGCCCTTTTCCGCGCTGCCCGAATCCCTCCGCATCGAGACGCGCTATTACTCTCTTCGCAAAGAAAATGGTTTCCGCATCGATCTCGACGAGATTCAGCAACTGGTCGATCGCAATACCAAGTTTGTTCTGGTGAACAGTCCTCACAATCCCACGGGCGCAACGTTGACCGATGCGGAACTCGACCGCCTGCACGACTTCACCGCCTCTCGTGGAATCCAACTGGTCAGCGATGAGGTCTACCACCCCATCTATCATGAACACCCGACCAGATCGGCTTCCCGCCTGCCGCACGCCACCGTCATCCACGATTTCTCGAAAGCTTTCCCTTTATCCGGAGTGCGCACCGGATGGATGATCGAGCACGATGCCAAGCGCCGCGAACTCTTCTGGAATGCGCGCACCATTTTTTCCATTTCCAACAACACCGCCGGAGAAATGCTGGCGGAAATCGCCATGCGCCGCCGCGACATCATTCTCGGAAAAACGCAGCAATCCGCAACTCAGAATCTTCGCCACGTGGCCGCCTTCATGTCCGAACATCGCGACATGCTTGGCTGGATTCCTCCTCGTGGCGGAGTGACTGCTTTCCCCTGGCTCGTCAGTGGAGAAAACAGCCGTCCCTTTTGCCAGGGCGCCGCGCAACAGGGCATTCTGCTCGCCCCCGGCGATTGCTGGGACGCGCCCTCGCATTTTCGTCTCGGCTTCGCAGCGACCACCGACCGATTTCCCGAAGCCCTCGCTCGCCTCGCAGAATTTGTGAAGAGTTGGTCCGCCGCGAACGTCACCAAGGCCTAGCGAATTCCGCCGCGTCTCCAACCGCGATTCGATCGATCAGGATTGCTCCAAGCCGAAAACGGCCCTTAAAGGTAGTATCATTTTACATGATGTTAATTATACTTTACATAATGTCAAAAATATATTACATTGACTCGGGCCTCCAGGGAGATCAAAGATGCCTTACAGAGAAAAAACTGCTTGGCTTTCGTTGTTTGCCATGGCGGTGGCTTTTGTCCCGTACTTCGCGATTGTCCTCGCCAACTCCCAGTCGCACCCTTCCGCGCCCACCCTTCGCCAGCTCGTTCTTTTTGCGGGAGCAGCGATTCTGCAGATGGCCATTCTGGGCATCGGACATCTTTATCACAACCGCCGCGCTCCGGACGAGGCGCGCACCCCACCAGACGAGCGGGATGTCGCCATCATGCGCCGTTCCATCAGCTTCGCTTACTACATTCTGATTGGCGGCATGATCCTGGTGGGCTGCGTCATGCCGTTCAACTCCGGCGGATGGACCATCATCAACGCTGCGCTTCTCATGATCTTTCTTGCCGAAGTCGTTCACTACGGTGTGGTCGTTGTGTGCTATCGCAGGCAGGCGTGATGGAAGGCGCAATGACCAACCGGATTCGCTTCCTGCGGTTTCAGAATGGCGAAATGTCGCAGGCCGAGTTGGGGCAGCGCATCGGCGTGACCCGGCAGACTATTGCCGCGATCGAGGCGGGAAAATATTCCCCATCGCTGGAGGCAGCCTTCCGCATCGCCCATGTATTCAGTGTGCCCTTGAATGAAGTGTTTCAGTGGGACGCGAAGAGTACCTCATCGAAGCCGACTTAAATCTCAAGCCGGGGAACCTGCGACAACGCAGGCTCGCGCCATCTGGCGCCCCGGAGCCGGGGCAATCGGTGATATGGAGATTTCTCAACAGGAATGCTGGAGCTCCTAGCGTAAAATGGGCGCTCGATTCGGAGCAGACCTCTATCATGACGCGCCTCTTGCGATTCGGAATTGCTGGACTGATCGGCACTGCCTTTGTTTTTGCAGAAAGCAGTTCATCATCGAAGCAACAGAGCAAGGAGTCTTCCGTCGCCCCACAATCCCGATCGCGAAGCTCATCCTCGCAGGGAGACGAACGTCCATCGATTTCGCCGGTTGGGGCGACGCAGATCGTGCTTAAGGTGTGCAGTAAGAAGAATCCTCCACCCTGCGCCAAACCTCCACGAGCCGTTTTCACGCCTGAACCTGAGTATTCAGACGAGGCACGTAAAGCGAACTACCGGGGTTTCTGCACGCTAAAGGTAGTTGTGGGAACCGATGGAAGCGTCAGTAGTATTCGCGTGATTGGCCATGCGGGTATGGGGCTCGATGAAAACGCTGTCGAAGCCTTGAAGAAGGTGGAAGTTCGATCCTGCCACGCACAATGGCAAACCAGTCCCGGTAGAAGTCACCGTAGACGTCGTCTTTCATCGTTAATGCCCAGACGGTTCAGTTGGTGCGATGCGTCCGGGCATTCTGAGTGTAATGATTCCATAAACAATGTCGGCTCCCATCGACCGAGTAAACTTTGGAGGCGCAAACCAACCAAAGGCTCGGAGGAAAGGAGCCGAACATGCTGATTATAGGTTGTGACTATCATCCGGGCTTCCAGCAAATTGCGTACGTGGATACAGACACGGGTGAGCTGAGCGAACGGCGCTTGGCACATCGCGAACAGGCCGAGCAGTTTTACCGGGAGCTCAAGCAGCGAAATCTAGCGGTGCGAGTGGGGATGGAGTCCAGTGGACACTCGCGCTGGTTCGAGCGCTTGCTGCACGAGCTAGGATTTGAGTTGTGGATCGGAGATGCGGCCGAGATTCGCACCAAGCGAGTGCGCAAGCAAAAGACGGATCGCCAGGACGCGCAGCTACTATTGCGGCTGATGATGGAAGACCGCTTTCCGCGGATCTGGGTGCCCGACGCGGCCAATCGGGACATGCGACAGTTGCTGTGGCATCGACACCGATTGGTGCAGATGCGCACGCGGGTGATGAATCAGTTGCATGTGGTGGCACTGAACGAAGGGCTGCGGCGCAAGAAAGCGCTGTGGCGGCCAGCAGGCCGCGCGGAGTTGGAGTCGATCGTGTTGGCACCGTGGGCGAGCCGGCGACGTCAGGACCTGCTCAACTTGCTCGACCAACTGACGCCGAAGATCCAGGAACTCACGCGTGCGCTGGAAGAGGAAGTGGAGAAGCGTCCGGTGACGCGGCGACTGATGACGCATCCCGGAGTCGGACCGCTGACGGCGCTGGCCTACGAGTTGGTGATCGGAACTCCCGAACGTTTTCACTGCGGGAAACAGATCGCCAGCTATCTAGGGCTGGTTCCCGAGGAGAAGTCCAGCGGGGATCGGCGCCGGTTGGGACACATCAGCAAGCAAGGCAACGTGCTGCTGCGGTTTCTGCTGGTGGAAGCGGCGCAGGTCACGGTGCGCAGTCACCCGGAGTGGCGCCATAAGTTCTTTCACCTCGCCCAACGGCGGGGACGGAAGATTGCCAAGGTAGCCATGGCGCGGAAACTGGCGGTGCATCTGTACTGGATGTGGCGCCAGGGTTGCGACTACGGCCCATGGCAAAAGCTCGGTTCGCACGCGGGAGAGCCCGGAAATCCCTATGGTGTGCAGTAAATCACCGACGTAATGATTGGGCATCCCGCTCCCTGTTGGTGAGGGAGTTCGAATAAAGGAATCTTGATCGCAGTAGGGGATCGAAGAGATGGCTGGGTCGGGCCGAGTGGCTGACCCGAAACGATTCAAAGCGAGCCCAGGTTGGAAACGCGCAACCCAACTGATAGAGCGAAATGGCGCTCTTCTTCGAGTGCATGCAGTAGTGTGCGCAGATCGTGCTTGACAGTGCCGACATTGTTAGAGATCGGGATTTTTCGCCATCTATGGCGGCGGTCGAGTCATAATGGACGGTAGACTTGGAGCATCGCGGAGGACGTTTATGAAGAGCAAACGGTTGCTGGCTCTTGCCTTAATCGCTTGCGCTGCCGCATTGGCGGCAAGCAAACCCACCGACCCATTTGCGAGCGTTCCGGCGGACAAAAGGGAGGGCTTGAAGGCTCGGCTGTCGGAGTACGTCAAACAATACCGAGATAGGGACTGGGGCAAACTCTACGAACTGGTTTCTGACACGGGGGGTAGCAAGGTGACTCGGCAGGCGTTTACGTCGCGGATGGATGCGGCGCACGGCCTCTCATTCGCCAATTATCCAGACCTACTCGCATTTGCCCCAGCCCGTGGAGATAAAACTGGCGATGGAGGTTTTGACTTCTACGGCTGCGGCGAAGCACAGCGTGAGGGTGAAAAATACAAGGGCGTAGCTGTCGTCCACGCTATATTCGAGCGCGAGAATTGGTTCTTTGGGGGGTGGTCGTTCGACGGGATGGCAGATGGGTCGTGTGCTGCATTGGACAAACCGGACTGGAAACCGTCTAACCGACTAAGCTGGAATCACACAATGGAAGAACTCCGGTGAGGCCAGATCCTCAACTGTCGAAATCAGGCCGTTACACTCACTGACTCTGCGGTTGGCTGGCGAACCTTGGGCCACAACCGTGCTTCTTCTCATGAGCGTCCAGTGCTCTAAATGTGTGCAGGTGCTTCTCAGTCCCGGCTTCCGACGCTCTATAAGCTGCGAGAAGTTGATCGCGGATTTCGCACGCTATTCCGGGAACTACCTTGAGGCTTCGTCCTGTAGTCTTCTCGCCCGATCTGTGCCCGTTGCTCATGGCGTCTTGAGGATACCTCAACTGTCGTTAGCAGGCGATAGCGCTCAAACCCCCTTCAGCCAGATCAACGACTGTAATTGATTTCTCGCCCCCCGAAGTCAATTCAGGCTATACGTGACGCGCCGCAGCGCCTGAATTGGGAGCCCATCACTAAAATTGAACCAGAGGCACGCTCCCGAGTAATGAATGCATGACGCCCCGTGCAGCGAAGTTGGCAAGGGAACCACGTTTCAGGTTCGCCTGCCCCTGAAGCCAGATGTCACAGCTCCATCGTCCAGTTCGTCTTGATTTCCTTGTCCTGCTGAATCCGCCACACTTCCCGCTTGGCACCGCTTTCCACATCTGTACAATCGACCGTGCCGCTCGAGCATTGCGCTTCCCCCAAGTGCACGACCGGGATTGCCAAAAGGAGGCTCCATGGAGTTTGTCATGTTTGAAGATGTGGACGGCATGGAAGTTTTTGTGAACCCCGACCGCGTGATCTGGGTCCGGGAATATCCCAACAAAACGACCGTAATCAGTTGTGGGCACGACGATCGCTTCGCGGTACGCCTCGCTCCCGCCCACGCCGTCGCCGCACTAGGCAAGACCGTTCGCTGAACCGCGGGATTGTGGAGTTCCGCGGAAGCCGTTTCCGCGGCTCGCGGCGCGACCGCACTTCAGCCGATCCCCTCGCAACCTGTCATTATTATGAGTGGGAAGCTGAGTGCCCCGGCCCCAACATCGAAGGATCGCAGGTGTTGGAAAGAATCGTGAGGGCCAGACACGCTCGCGCGGGCCTGCTTCGTAAAAGGTATAGCTCCTGCGAGCAGTGCGAGAGGAATAGACGTGGAGCCTGAGCTCTGGCACCGAGTCGAAGACTTGTATCACCGTGCTCTCGAAATCGACGAGAGCCTTCGCGCCGAATTTCTCGCCCGCTCTTGCGGCAACGACGAACTGCTCCGCCGTGAAGTCGAATCCCTGCTCGCCCACGAAAAAAGCGCCGAACATTTCATTGAATCCCCCGCGCTCGATGTGATGGGCAAATTGGTCGCGAACCGGCACGCCCGCGCCGGAGCGGACCTGGTTGGCCGTGAGGTTTCCCACTATCACATTGTTGAGAAACTCGGCAGCGGTGGCATGGGGGTCGTCTACAAGGCCGAGGACGTTTCCCTCAGTCGCTTCGTCGCCTTGAAATTTCTCCCCGCCCTCGTTTCTCAGGATCCCTTGGCTCTCGAACGCTTCCGTCGTGAAGCCCGCGCGACTTCTGCTCTCAACCATCCCAACATCTGCACCATTTACGAGATCGACCAGCAGGACGGCCAGTGGTTCATCGTCATGGAGTTTCTGGATGGCGTGACGCTGAAGCAGCGGATCGGCGAAAAGCCGATCGAGATGGATGTCTTGCTCACTCTGGCCATTCAGATTGCCGACGCGCTCGATGCCGCCCACGAGCAACGAATCATCCACCGCGACATCAAGCCTGCCAATATCTTTGTGACCAGACGCGGTCACGCCAAAATCCTCGACTTCGGCCTGGCCAAGGTTTTGCTTCCGCCCGATACTGCCACAGAGATCGCTCGCCGGAAGACACAAACCTCCTCACAACTGAGGGACCTCACCAACCCCGGCACATCCATGGGCACCATCGCCTACATGTCGCCGGAACAGGCCCGGGGCAAGGAGTTGGACCCTCGCACCGATCTGTTCTCGTTCGGCGCGGTGTTGTACGAAATGGCGACTGGTATCTTGCCTTTTCACGGGGATACCACCGCTACTCTTTTCGACGCCATTCTGAACCGCGCGCCTGTCGCTCCGGTGCGCCTGAATCCCGATCTCCCCTACGAACTGGAAAGGATCATTAACCGCGCGCTCGAAAAAGACCGCGAGCTGCGCTATCAACACGCCGCCGACATGCGTTCCGAGTTGTTGCGCCTGAAGCGGAAAACCGAGTCCGGCCAGGTTGCTACTCCAAGTGCGGATACGGCCGCGGTGGTGCTCGACGCCATCGTTCCACCGGTCCAACCTCCGCCACCGGCATCCGGCTCTGGGGCTGCGCCGAGTCAGCCTTCATCCTCGAGCGCGGTGCGAGTCACCGTCACTGCGCCAGCGGCCCGGAAACTCTGGAAGCTTCTCATTCTCGCCGGAACCATCCTGCTCGCCGCATGCGCGGTGGCGTTTTACCTCCACTCCCGGAAGTCCGCGGCCCGACTTACAGACAAAGACACGATCGTTCTGGCCGACTTCTCCAACTCCACTGGCGATCCTGTCTTCGATGACACACTCAAGCAGGCTCTCGCCGTCGGACTGCAAGAATCGCCATTCTTAACCATCCTTCCCGACCGCAGTGTGCGCGACACTCTGAAACTCATGGGTCACTCCTCCGACGAGCGCCTGACGGAAGACGTCGCCCAGGAACTTTGTCAACGCTCGGGAAGCAAGGCGGTGCTCTCCGGGTCCATCGCCAGTCTCGGCAGCGAGTACGTCGTCAGTCTGAGTGCCGAAGCTTGTCCCAGCGGCGTCAAGATTGCCATGAAGCAAGAGCGGGCCGCAAAGAAAGAAGAGGTTCTCGACGCCCTCGACCATGCGACCTCCGGCCTGCGCGAGAATCTTGGCGAATCCCTCAGCTCCATCCAGAAATTCGACACGCCGCTCGCTCAGGCCACCACTCCTTCACTCGAAGCGTTGAAATCGTTTTCTCTCGGGCAGAAGGCGTTTGCAAAAAATGGCGATACTGCCGCCATCCCCTTCTTCCAACGGGCCATTGACCTCGACCCGAATTTCGCGCTGGCCTACGCCTCGCTCGCGGTAGCCTACGGCAATCTGCGCGAAACCGATTCGGCCAAGCAGAACTATCAGAGAGCTTATGACCTTCGTGGCCGGGTCAGCGTTCGAGAGGACTACGCAATCTCCGCGTATTACTACAACGATGTCACCGGCGACATCGAGAAAGCGAATCAGACCTACGAACTCTTCTCCCAGGCCTATCCGCGACTTTGGACGCCGCACAACAACCTGGGGAACAACTACGCATCTTTAGGCCAGTGGGAAAAAGCCGTCACCGAAACGCTGGAAGCCAACCGGCTCAATCCCGCGAGCGGCATCCCTTACGGCAATCTCGTGGAACAGTACTGCCGCTTGAATCGCCTTGAAGAGGCGAAAGCCATCTACCAGCGGGGGTTGGCGCATCACCTGGATGTGCCCGATATGCACATCTATCGTTACGGCGTTGCATTCCTCGAGAGTGACACTCAAGAAATGCAGCGCCAGTCAGACTGGTTCGCCGGCAAACTTGGGTTGGAGGACATTGCCCTGTCCTTTCAGTCGGACACGGAAGCTTTTTCCGGGCACCTCGCCAAGGCCCGTGAATTGTCGCAGCGAGCCATGGAATCAGCCGAGCGTGCGGGCGAAAAAGAGACTGCCGCGAAACGGGAGTTGAACGCCGCTCTGCGCGAAGCCGAGTTCGGCAATCGAGCGCAAGCTCGCACTCTCGCTTCGGATGCGTTGGCTCTCTCCTCGGCCCGCAACGCGCGCGTCCTTGCCGCTCTGGTCTTCGCTCGCATCGGCGACGCCGACCGCGCGCAGAAGATGGCGGACGAGTTGCAATCCCAAAATCCTCTGAATACGAAAATCAACTTCTATTGGCAGCCGGTGATCCTCGCTGCAGTTCAACTCAGCAAAAAAAATCCCGCAAAGGCAGTCGAGATTCTCAGCACGACAGCGCCCTACGAGTTGGGAGTTCCCGGCCCGCTCCCCGACATCGGAGCCTTGCTGTATCCCGCGTATCTCCGCGGCGAAGCCGATCTGATGCTCCACGAAGGCAAAGCCGCGACCGCCGAGTTCCAGAAGTTTCTCGACAATCGCTCCCTCGTCATCAACTCACCGCTATCCCCGCTCGCGCGCCTGCAGTTGGCTCGCGCCCACGTCATGCAAGGTCACGCTCCCGAAGCCAAGGCCGCCTATCAAGACTTCCTCACCCTCTGGAAAACCGCCGATCCCGATATCCCCGTTCTAAAGGAAGCCAAAGCAGAGTCCGCGAAATTGCAATAGTCCACCCCACCTCTGCCATCCCGACGGAGTCGCGACCTGCTGAAACCCCGGATGAAAATCACAGCCTATAATCAGCATGACGTTGGCTCCTCTCACGAGCCTTGGTCTTGTTCATCACTTACCAATCTACTTGCGACGGGCCAATGTCGTTCTGCAATCAACCGAAGCGCAGCGCAGCAAGCGCAGTGGAGGGGCCTGTTTTTGTTCGATCCCTTTACCTGCTTCAGGGACCAAAATGCTGACCGTAAAAGCACTTGTCATCCCACCGCGGTCGAAGGACTGCTTTTGTCTCCATCCGTCCCAAGCCCGGAAATCGCGCTCCTCCGCGTGCTAGAATCAATGCATACTCAATGCTTCCTGACATAGAAAACCTGCTGAAACTGCAAGACACCGACAAGGAAATCCGCCGTCTGCAGGACGAGGTCGCAGAGTTCCCGAAGCGCGTCGCCGTCATCGAGCAGAAGTTGGCTGGGACCAAAGCTCAACTGGAAAAGGCTCAGGCCGCCGTCAAGACCGACGAAGCCGCCCGCCGCAAGTACGACATCGCCATCTCCGATCTGCGCGGGAAAATTTCCAAGTACCGCGACCAGTCTCTCGACGTAAAGACCAACGACCAGTACAAAGCGCTCTTGCACGAAATCCAATTCGCCGAAAAAGAAATCACCGCGAACGAAGACAAGATTCTCGAGCTGATGGTCAACGCCGATACCCGCGACAAGGAAGTGAAAGCCGCCCAGGCCGAGCTGAAAGCCGAAACCGCCGAAATCGAAAAAGAGAAAGAAGAAGCCCGCCAGCTCACCGCGAAAGACGAAAAGCTTCTCGCCGAATGGCGTGCCAAGCGCGACCAGATTCGCACCAGCATCAACGAAGACCTGCTCCGTCATTATGAGCGCGTTTCCAAATTTCGTGGCAGCGGCCTCTCCGAAGTCCGCGATCAGAAATGCATAGCCTGCCGCGTCATGCTGCGGCCGCAAACCTACAACGAGGTTCGCTCCGGCACTCAGACTATTGTCTGCGACTCCTGCCAGCGGATTCTCTACTTCAATCCCGCCGATGAGATGGCCGACGTGAAGCCTTCGACCACGCGTGCCAAGCGCCATCATCCCAAGATCGACGCTCCCCAGGCTTGGTACTACCGCGCAGAATTCTCGGACATCGGCGAAGCTTTCCTGTGCCTCACCTCTGCCCGCGGACAGGCCAGCCGCCGCGTCTACGACGTGCACACCGGACGCCTCATCGGCGACATCCTCATTCGCGAAGGCGACTACCGCCAGGCCTTCCCCGAAGACATCACCGGAGCCATCCGCCTCAACGGCGGCTGGAGCGAAGATGAACTCGACGGCTTCGGCTCCGAGCTTCCGATGGTGATTCTCGACTCGCTCAACGCCGACCTGGACCTGGCCCGCCACGAAGCCGCCGCAGGCTCCCACGTCAAGCCGTCCGCCCCGGTATCCCCCACCGAACAAGCCGCCAGCTAAACACGGGTCAAGGTTCTTGTGGAGAGAGCCGCCATCGGCTGTCCAGGTTTTGGTTTGTGTGGGGGTTTGCTCGTGTGGGACCGGGTCTCAGACCCGGTCGTCGAGCGCAGCTCGACCTTTTGCCCGACAGCTCATCTGAACCCAGCATTTAAGATGACTGCATGCCCAAATCCACCGCAGTTCTTCCCGCAGTGAAGATTTCCCCCCGCGGCGCCACCCGCCTCAAGTCCGCCCACGTCTGGGTCTACCGCTCCGACATCGTCTCCGCCGACAACATCCCCCCCGGCTCCCTGGTTCGCGTCACCGACCACCGCGGCAAGCCTCTCGGCACCGCCCTATACTCCAGCTCTTCGCAAATCGCCATCCGCATGATTTCACGGGATACGACCTCAACTGACCCGGTCGCTGATCTTCCCGCTCTTCTTCGTCACCGCATCGCGGAAGCCATCCAATATCGCGACTCTCTCGTTACAGACACCAACGCCTACCGCCTCATCTTCAGCGAGGCCGACTTCCTCCCCGGCCTCATCGTCGACCGCTACAACGACATCCTCTCGCTGCAAATCCTCACCCAGGCGATGGATGCAGTCCCGGTGCGCGAAGCGATTCTAGCCGAGCTCACCGATCGCTTGCACCCCACTTCCGTCGTCGAGCGCGTCGATCCGCGCGTTCGCGAACTCGAATCACTTCCACCCCGCGCCTCCGGACTTTTGCAGGGTGAGAAAACGGCAACCACTTTCAAGATGAATGGCGTCCAGTTCGGCTTCGACGCCCTCGAAGGCCAGAAAACCGGAGCCTTTCTCGACCAGCGCGAAAACTACGCCGCCGCCGCTCGCTACGCCAGAGGAGAAGCACTCGACGTCTTCTGCTACCAGGGAGGCTTCGCCCTCCACCTCGCTCCGCGTTGCTCGCAGGTCACCGGGGTCGACAGTTCCCGTCCTGCACTCGAAGTCGCCGACCAGAACGCCGTTCTGAACCAAGCGTTCCTCCAGGGCAAAGAAATCGAATGGATCGAGGCCAACGCATTCGACCTGTTGAAGGATTACTCCGCCTCCGACCGCCGCTACGACACCATCGTTCTCGATCCCCCCGCCTTCGCCAAAAGCAAACGTGATCTCGAGGCCGCCCTTCGCGGCTATAAGGAACTCAACCTCCGCTCCCTCAAGATGCTGCGTCCCGGCGGCATCCTGGTCACCTGCTCCTGCTCCTACCACGTCAGCCAGCCCCACTTCCTCGAAATGCTCGCTTCCGCCTCTCTCGATGCCCATCGCACACTTCGATTGATCGAAGTCCGAAGCCAAGCCAAAGATCATCCCATTCTGTTGAATATTCCTGAAACTGCCTATCTCAAGTGCGTCATAGCCAGTGTAAGTCAATGAAAATAAGCGTAAAACATAATTTGACAGCGATACGCTCAACTTTTATGCTTCTTTTACGCTAACTATGCGTCTAATGAGGTGACCAGCCGCGTGGAAAGCGGGGTCCTCAGGTGGATGAGTCGGCGCTCTCACGTGAAAGAGCGGCGCTTCAGCGCCGCGTCGAAGGCGTCGAACTGATTCGGGTTTTAGCCCCTGAGGTCGATACCAGCAATCCCTCGCAGCCTGGTCGCAACGAATCAACTCTCTGACTTAACCAAATTCTGAAGGAGGATTTAGCCATGACCGTATTAACCCGTTGGGAACCGTTCCGTGAGTTTGCCACCCTGCAGGACCGCATCAACCGCGTGTTCCGCGATTCCTACAGCAATGCAGACCGCGACGATTCTTTGACCACATCGAGCTTTGCCCCCGCTGTTGATGTCTACGAAGACGAGCACAAGGTCTCGCTCAAGATCGAAGTGCCCGGAATCGACGAGAAAGATATCGACGTCCAGGTTGAGAACAACGTCCTCACCGTGCACGGCGAGCGCAAGATCGAGAAAGAAGAGAAAGAAGAGAACTATCGCCGTGTGGAGCGCCAGTACGGCAGCTTCACTCGCACCTTCACGCTGCCCACCACCGTAGACGCCGAGAACGTTTCGGCGACATACGACAAAGGCGTGCTGAAGATCAACCTGCCCAAAAAGGCCGAAGCCAAGCCGAAGCAGATCAAGGTTACGGTGGGTGGCGAGAAGTCTCTGGAAGGCAAAGCCCCCAGCAAAGCCGCATAATCGCTCACGTAGGTGCGGACGCATTCGTCCGCCCCGCAAAGGCGAAGCCGAGCGGTATTGTGCGACCGGTACATGTGCGAACGTACTGCGTCAACGATACTGTCCGATCCGTACCGTGGAAGAGCGGCTCTTTTAGCGCCGCGTGCGATGCGCGAAAGAGTCAGGGCTTTAGCCCCTGAGGTCAGCGGGAGGCGGCAGAGATGTCCGCCTCCCCTTTCATTTGAAACATCCATGCTTGGCGCGACGCGGTAGGTAGTTCACAATGCTTGCAGGGACCTAAAACCGTGAAAACTACGCTCGAAGCGATTAACCAGATGCAAGCCGACGGCGTCATCGGAAAATACGCCATTGGTGGAGCGGTTGGTGCGACGTTTTATCTTGAACCCGCAGCGACGGTTGACTTGGATCTCTTCATCACCATTCCGGGCGAATCGAGCGGCCTCGTGAGCCTTGCACCTATTTATGAGCATCTGAAAGCGAGAGGCAACAAAGTTCAGGACGAGTACATCATCATCGGCGAATGGCCAGTGCAGTTCCTTTTGCCGGCTGACGACTTGGAAGGTGAAGCCATCAATGATGCTATTGAGACCGCGGTGGAAGGCGTTCCGACCCGCGTGATGTCCGCCGAGCATCTAGTGGCAATCGCACTCCGTGTCGGCCGCCTAAAAGACCACAATCGCATACTGCAATTTTTGGAGCAGGAATCCGTGGATCGAGAAAAGCTGCAGAAGATCATCGAGGGACATAGGCTGACATCAAAGTGGCAGGATTTCAAGCGCAGATACTTAGAAGGAACGAAATGAGCAAACCAAAACTGCGAACGCGCCTGGCGTCCCTCAGTTTCTCCGAAAAAATTAGGATACTGGAAAAACTTCGCGACCGCAGCGAGAAGATATCAGCAAGCGGGCTGAGGCAAAAACCAGGAGTCAAGAAATCGGGACCGTAGGGCGGCGCAGGGAAGCGTCAGAGGTAACTGCCTCCTGTTTTTTCTTTGCACCTAAACAACTTGTCATCCTGAGCAACGCGAAGGACCCATGTAATTTCCGTCCAACCGGAAGATTGCAGACGCCCTCCGCTTCGCGGAGAATAACGAAGTGGTACAGGAGTAAACGTTCGTGCCCAATGCAGAACTCAAGGCCTTCTGCCGCGCAGTCCGGGAAAGGACGCTTCAGAACAGTACCGCAGTCCATCTCCTCCACGGCAATCGGCTATCGGGGAACGTCGTCGCTATCCTTCGACAAGAATTGGATTCGATGATTCGGTGTATCTACTTGTTGTCCGTCAAGGACCGAAGCGTGCGGGGACGGTTGATAGCCCAGTCTCTGAAAGGGGAGGCTTGGACGACCCCAGATGGGAAGCGTGTAACAGATAAAGAGATGGTCACACTGTCAAACAGGCTGCAGAATTGGACGCAGAACGTTTACAGGTTCGGTTGTGCTTTCATTCACCTTTCCGGGTTCTATGATTCCGCTGGGCAGGATCCATTTGATTCGATAAACCAGCGAGAGCGTAGAGAGATTGTTGAACACCTGAGCTATTACCACGGTTTTCACATGGAAGCCACGGCGAAGTTCCGTGACATCGTACCGGTGCTACCTAGAGTGTTGGACAAAATCTCGAGCAATCTGGAGTACTACGTTAAGGACCTTGAGAACGATTCAGACCTTACGCCGCGAGCGTTGTGAAATGCATAGAGCACGAATTACTCGATCTCGCAATTCATAGTAGGAGCACACCATGCCCATCCGTTGGGACAAATTCACCGTCAAAGCGCAGGAAGCCGTCCAGCGCGCGAACCAACTCGCCTCCGAGCACGGCAACCCAGAGCTACGCCCGATCCACCTGCTTGCCGCGCTGCTCGAAGACAAAGAAGGCATCGTTCCGCCCGTTCTCGAAAAGATCGGTATCGGTCCGCAAGCCGTTCTGTCCGAGGTCTACAAAGAGATCGAAAAGCTCCCCAAGGTTTCCGGAGAAGCTGCCCAGGCCACGCTCTCCAACGAAGTCAACAAACTGCTCGAGCAGGCTTTCAAAGAAGCTTCCAACTTCAAAGACGAATACGTCTCCACCGAGCACCTGTTGCTCGCGATCACGCACCTGAAGCGTGACATTGCGCAACAAGTGCTGGCGGCGCACGGCGCGACCTACGACGCGATCCTGAAAGCGCTCACCGTCGTCCGCGGATCGCAGAAAGTTACCGACCAGAATCCCGAAGCCAAATATCAGGCGCTCGAGCGCTATGCGCGCGACCTCACCGAGCAAGCCCGCCGCGGCAAACTCGATCCCGTCATCGGACGCGACGAGGAAATCCGCCGCGTCGTCCAGGTTCTTTCCCGCCGCACGAAAAATAATCCCGTGCTCATCGGCGAACCCGGCGTCGGCAAGACCGCCATCGTCGAAGGCCTCGCCCAGCGCATCATCTCGGGCGATGTGCCCGAAGTCCTCAAGAACAAGCGCGTCGTCGGCCTCGATCTCGGAGCCATGCTTGCCGGGGCAAAATATCGCGGCGAGTTTGAAGACCGCCTGAAAGCCGTCCTTAAAGAAATCGAAGACTCGCAAGGCCAGATCATTCTCTTCATCGACGAGCTCCACACGCTGGTTGGTGCCGGGGCCGCCGAAGGCGCCATCGACGCCTCCAACATGCTAAAACCCGCCCTGGCTCGCGGCGAATTGCGCGCCGTCGGCGCCACCACGCTGAACGAATACCGCAAGTACATCGAAAAAGACACCGCCCTCGAGCGCCGCTTCCAGATTGTCTTTGTCGGCGAGCCCAACGTCGAAGACACCATCTCGATTCTTCGCGGCCTGAAAGAGAAGTACGAGGTGCACCACGGCGTTCGGATCAAAGACTCGGCCATCGTCGCCGCCGCCACGCTCTCGCACCGCTACATCACCGACCGCTTTTTGCCCGATAAAGCCATCGACCTGATCGATGAAGCTGCATCCTCTCTGCGCATTCAAATCGATTCGCTGCCTACCGACATCGATCAGCTCGATCGCAAAGCGACGCAGCTGGAAATCGAGAAGCAGGCGCTGAAGAAAGAAGACGACTCGAACTCTCGCGAGCGCCTTTCGATCATCGAGAAGGAGCTGGCCGAGATCCGCGAGAAATCCAACACGCTCAAGGCCAACTGGAAAAAAGAAAAGGATCTCATCGCGCGCATTCGCGCCCTGAAAGAGCAGATCGAAAAGCTGAAAGCCGAAGAGCAAGCCGAGCTGCGCAAGGGCAACAATGAGCGCGTCGCCGAGATTCGCTATGGACTCATTCCGCAAGCGGAGCAGGAACTCGCCAGGCTCAGCAAGCAGATGGAAAACCCGGGCGGCAAGCGCATGCTCAAGGAAGAAGTCGACGAAGAGGACGTCGCCCGCATCGTTTCCAAATGGACCGGAATCCCGGTCTCGAAGATGCTCGAAGGCGAAGTCAAAAAGCTGGTCACCATGGAAGAGCGGCTGCGCCAGCGCGTCATCGGCCAGGACCCGGCTCTGGAGCGCGTGGCCAACGCGATTCGCCGGTCGCGCGCCGGGCTCAGCGATCCCAAACGTCCCATCGGCTCATTCATCTTCCTCGGCCCCACTGGAGTCGGCAAAACCGAACTGGCCCGCGCTCTCGCCGAATTCCTCTTCGACGACGAGCACGCCCTGCTCCGCATCGACATGTCCGAGTACATGGAGAAGCACTCGGTCGCTCGCCTGATCGGCGCGCCTCCCGGCTACGTCGGCTACGAAGAAGGTGGACAGCTCACCGAGCAGGTGCGTCGTCGCCCCTACGCGGTCATCCTCTTCGACGAAATAGAGAAGGCGCATCCTGACGTGTTTAACGTGCTCTTGCAGATGATGGACGATGGCCGCCTGACCGACGGCAAGGGCCGCGTGGTCGACTTCAAGAACACGATCCTGATCATGACTTCGAATATCGGCTCGTCCTTCTTGCAAGCTGAAAGCCCGCGTTCCGAACAGCAGTTTGAAGAAGCCTCGCAGCAGGTTTTGCAGGCACTGCACGCCCATTTCAGACCGGAGTTCCTGAACCGCGTCGACGACATCATCATCTTCCGTCCGCTCGGCAAGGAACAGCTGGTCAAGATCATCGAGCTGCGCTTGGAAGACGTTCGTCGCCTGCTCGCCGACCGCAAGATCTCGCTCGAGCTCACGGATGCCGCCAAGGAGCTTCTGTTCACCGAAGGTTATGACCCAAACTTCGGCGCGCGTCCCTTGAAGCGAGCGATCCAGAAACTGATTCAGGATCCGCTCGCGCTCAAGATCCTCGATGGCGAAATCCTTCACGGCGATCACGTCATCGTCGACGCCGACAAGAAAGCCGGCAAGATGGTCTTCGAAGTCAGCAAGCGCGTTGGCGAGAAAGAGCCAGCCAAAACCAAACGCTGACAGGCGCCACGGATTACACAGATTTACACGGATCAAATGCATTGCACCGGGGGCCGATCCGTGAGAATCCGTGTTGATCCGTGGCCCAGGTTCTGTATCATGTTCTCCGGCGCGAGGCGCCACTCATGATCAAGACATTCTCATCGCTCGCAACAGTACTCATTCTGTTCCTCCAACTCTCCGTCGCCCAAGCTCCTATGAAATGGAAAATTCACGACCCCAATCGCCCTGTGCCGCCGGTCGTCGATCCCGGCACCGCGAGCACACAAGACACTCCCGGACGGCCTCCCTCCGATGCCGTCGTGTTGTTTGATGGCAAGGATCTGTCGCATTGGGTCAGCGCCGAAGGCGGCGGGCCCGCGAAATGGAAGGTCGAGAACGGATACATGGAGGTCGTCGCGAAGACGGGCTACATCGCCACACGCGCTGCGTTCGGAGATTGCCAGCTGCACGTGGAATTCGCCGAGCCTTCACCCGGCGTGGGAGAGAGCCAGGAACGCGGCAACAGCGGCGTCTTTCTGATGGGCCTTTACGAGATTCAGGTACTCGACTCATACGAGAACAAGACTTATGCCGACGGCCAAGCCTCAGCGGTCTACGGACAATATCCGCCGCTGGTGAATGCTTCGCGCCCTCCGGCGCAGTGGCAAACTTACGACATCATCTTTCACCGCCCGCGATTTACCGCCGGCAAACTAGTCAGTCCGGCACGCGTGACCGTCTTGCACAACGGAGTACTCGTGCAAGACAACGTGGAACTCACTGGCCCAACCGCACACGGCGAGCGCCCACCATACAAAGCGGGACCTGACAAGCTTCCGCTGCAGTTACAAGATCACGGCAATCCCGTACGCTACCGCAACATCTGGATCCGCGAACTGCACGAAGGGGAATAAGAAAGTTCGCGTAGCGGCGGACGCATTCGTCCGCCAGCGAGAAGTGGAGTTCTACTCTGAAGGCGACTTTGCGGCGAATGCGTCGAGGACTGCGGGTGCTTGCGCCAAATACCACGCCGCGGCCGCGCGTAGCGCGATCTGTAATCCGTACCAAAGCAAAGGCACGCCTAACTCGGCAGACGAAATCTTCGGCACCAGCCACGCGATTCCGATCGTCATCACCGCCATCGCAGCCCATCGCGCCCAATTGTGTAGTCGAAACAGTCCCCAACCCACGAGCGCCCAGCCTGTTCCAACGAGCATTGCCATGTATGGGCCCGCGAGTTCCAACCCATACATCAGCTGCGCTCCGCTCATGAGCGAGATTGCCTCCGGAGCCAGCAACTTCACCACGCTGATTGTCCACAGATAGATCGCGGCCAGAAAGAAGAGCGCGGAAATGACGGTGATACCCGCAGGCCGCTGCATAAGAAAAACCAAACCGAAAACCACAGAGGACGCAGAGGTCACAGAGTATTCCTCCGTGTTCCTGTCCTCTGTGGTGAAAGCTTTTAAGCCAAGTCGAAGAGCAACACTTCCGCGTCTTCCGTCCCTTTGATGCTTACCTTCTTCTCGTCGCTGATGGCAGCTCCGTCGCCTTGTGCCAGAGCCTTACCGTTGACCTCGACCGCGCCGCGCGCAACCTGCAGCCATCCGTGGCGTCCCGCACCGAACTCGTGCGCGACCTCTTCTCCGGTCTTAAGCAGCGTCACGTAGAGCTTCGCGTCCTGGTTAATCTTCACCGATCCATTGCTGGTATCGCGCGAAGCAATCAGTCGCAGCTTTCCACGCTTCTCAACCTCAGGAAATGTCTTCTGCTCGTAGCTCGGCGCGAGCGCGGCCTTCTCCGGCTGAATCCAAATCTGCAGCAGGTGCACTGCATCGGTCGTCGAAGGATTGAACTCACTGTGCCGAATCCCGCTGCCCGCGGTCATGCGCTGTCCATCGCCCGGCAGAATCACCGACCCAGTTCCCAAACTGTCCTTGTGCTCGAGTTTGCCTTCGAGCACGTAAGTGATAATTTCCATGTCGCGATGCGGATGCGTGGGAAAACCGGTGTTGGGCGCGACCCAGTCTTCATTGATGACGCGCAGCGAGCGGAATCCCATCCACTTCGGATCCCAATACTCCCCGAAGCTGAACGTGTGATGAGTTTTGAGCCAGCCGTGGTTTCCGCCACCACGCTCCTGGCTGGGACGAATCTGAATCATGGCATTCTCCGTTCCAGATTAACTTTTGAGGAAGTAATGAACTGATAAACCTTAGATGCGGCAGGGATGCGGAACGCTCCAAGCGCGGCCGGCGAGAAAAAATTCCGGGAAAATCTGTGAAAGAACACCCAAACGATGGAAAAGTTTACTGCCTGGTACCCCACCCCCTCCCCGCCCCCCTCTGAAACCCGCGACTGGCGCGGGTTTTGCAAAACGTGTCCGCAAAATCCTGAGCCTCAAGCGTTTAGAGGTCAAAATCTTGAAAACAAGATACTTGGCGCCACCCTGTTTGCTTTCCGCCACGGCGATGCCGGCACCTATCATGCCGCAACTCGAAATCACTGCACAAGGGCAGATGTCACACGATTGCGAAGCCAGCCTGTGGATTTCTGTTCACCCTCTAACCAGACCGGGTCTCACCACGGAGACCGGGACACGGGGAACGCATTTGCACTTTGCTACTTTGCTTCTCCGTGTCTCCGTGTCTCCGTGTCTCCGTGGTGAAAACGCTGTGTGGCACACTAGCTTCATGCACAGGCTCAAGCTTGGCGACTTTGAACTCAGCATTTTTTCGGATGGGACGTATCCCCTCGACGGCGGTGCGTTCTTTGGCGTGGTTCCCAAGGTGATGTGGTCTCGCAAGATGGCGGCCGACGACAAGAACTACGTCACCGCAGGACTCAACTCGCTCCTCATTCGTACCGGCACGCAGACCGTGCTGGTCGAGACCGGGATGGGCAACAAACTCTCGTCGCGTATGGCGAAGATCTATGGCCAGCCAGCGAAGCTGCTCGACAATCTTTCGGCCGGCGGAGTCGCGCCCGGAGACATCGACATCGTGATCAACTCGCATCTTCATTTCGATCATTGCGGATGGAACACCGTTCGCGCCGCGAACGGCAAGTTCGTCGCAACGTTCCCCCGCGCGAAATACTACGCGCCGGAAGGCGAGTGGGAATACGGGCGGCATCCCAGCGAACGCGACTCGATCAGCTTCATCTCCGAAAACTACGATCCCCTCGTCGAAAGCGGGCAGATGACGCTGCTGAAGGGCGGCGAAGAAATTGTTCCCGGCATTTCGGTGAAGACTTTCCCCGGCCACACCGAACACATGCACGCGGTCATTATCCGCGGAGATGTTGCGAACCGCGGGCCTGCAAACAGTGGCAGGCCCGAGAACAACAAGGATGAGACCGGCACACAAGGAAAGGGTATAAACGCGAAGAGTACAGACGGAAGGGGCCGAGTCGGGAAGGGCACGGCTTCAGCCGTGCCGTCCAGCGCAACTGACACGGGGGCTTTAGCCCCTGAGGGCACAACCGCCTGCTACATCTCCGACCTCATGCCCACCACCGCGCACATCGACCTCACCTGGGGCATGGGCTTCGATCTGTACCCGCTGCAGACGATCGAGAGCAAGAAGCAGTATTATGCTCAGGCCATCCCCGAGAAGTGGCTCAAAGTCTTCACACACGATCCGAAAACGCCGTGGGCGTATGTGGAGAAGGATGAGTTAGGAAAGATGATCGCGAAAACCATGTAGGAGGTGATTGCGCCTCTTAACGGTGAACCACCTCCACAGTGTCGCGGGCGGAGGCGCTCGCGCCAGAGAGTCTGGCTTCGAAAAATTCCTCCACGCGCGCCAGGATCTCTGGCGCGCTTTTCGATTCGTAGATCGCCTTGCGCAATCCTGCGCCGCCCGGAACGCCGTGGGTGAACCAGCTGGCAAACTGCTTCATCTTGCCGACGGCGTCGGGAAGTTCCTCTTCGATCAGCATCTGAAAGTACGTCCGAATCATCTGGTAGCGATCGGCCTCGGAAGGATGGTCGTAAGCACTCACGTAGCCTCCGACGCATTCGTCCGGGGTTGTCGAAGCTCGTACTAAGTGTTGAGTCTCAGATGCGCCCCCGGCTTCAACGCCTGCAGAGCTGCGCTCGACCGGGCGGACGAATGCGTCCGCCCCTCCGCGTGTCATCCCCGCGCAATACTGTTCGATCTGCCGGAAGATCCACGGATTCGACGGCGCCGATCGGCCGATCATGACCGCATCGCAGCCGGTCTGCGTCACCATGGCACACGCGTCCTCGGGACTGCGGATATCCCCGTTGCCAATCACCGGAATCCTCACCGCATCTTTGATCGCCGCGATCCACTCCCAGCGCGCGTTTCCGCTGTAGCCCATCTCGCGCGTGCGCGCATGCAGCGCCACGGCGGCCAGCCCGCAATCTTCCGCCATGCGAGCCAGTTCGACACAGACAATTTCTTCATCGTTCCATCCGGCGCGAAATTTTACCGTGAAGGGAATCTTCACCGCCGCGCGCACCGCCTCGAAAATCTTGCCGATCGCCGGCAGATCACGCAGCAGGCCCGACCCTCCATTGCACTTCACGACCTTCTTGGCAGGGCATCCCAGATTGAGGTCGACGAGATCGAAGCCCAGCCCCTCGACCATGCGGGCGGCCTCGGCCATCACCTGCGGATCGCTCCCAAAAAGCTGCGCCGAGATGGGATGCTCGTCTTCATAGAAATGCAAATAGCGCTTGGCCTTCTGATCTTTCTTGCGCAACACGCCATCGGCCGAAGTGAACTCGGTCATGATCAGGCCACATCCGCCCAAGTTGCGGATAAACCGGCGGAACACCGTATCGGTAACGCCCGCCATGGGTGCAAGCACCGTCGCAGGGGAGATGGTGACGGTGCCGATCGTGAGCCTGGCTGGGACTGGCTGTAGTGGCGCTGCCTGGCGGAAAGGAGTGTCCGCCCCACACGTGCCATTCGAATTGTCCCAGAACTTCTTCACCCGGCTATTCTACTTTCTCTTGCAAATTTGCGGTCATGTGAAACAATCCCCCGTCAGACGTTGAGACGGCTAACCCCAAATGTTTAGGAAGCTTCGCGAGATTCTGCTGACTCAATATATCGGATCGATCCTGGTCGCTCTGCTGGTTTGGCAGGCTGCGCTCGAAGTTGTCACGACTCTAGTTCGGACTGGGTTCTGGTTTTATCACCATAGTCAGCATGACTCCGTTCTTGCGCAATCCACGAATAGGCCATTTCCCTGGGACAACTTAGTCTTTTCAGCGGTGACGGTTGCGCTGTACCTGCTGACGGCGCGGGCCGTCGCAAGATGGCTATATCCTCCAGCCGCGATAGACGACAGCGTCGACGACCTATCTTCTCCCGACCAAACTGAGCAGCCATGACAAAGAAAAATCTTCTCCGCGCTGGCTGGGTTCGTGTCAAGGAATTCCTGCTCGCCGTAATGGCTGCCGCCCTGATGTATGGAGGACTCCATCAGATCCTCGGGGTGCTGAAGTACATTCTCAGCGGCCTGGCATTAGGGATTATTAACGCTGGTATCAGGAATAACTTTCATGACTCTCTGACTCTGTCAAACCCCTATACCGGTATTCCGTGGCAGTATCAAGCTAGAGTAGCCGCTGTCGGAGCCACCGTAATGGTTGTCGGTATGTTCCTGGGACTCTGGGCGCACGCCAGGAGCCACCGGCCTGCGCCGTAGCTCCACAATTCAAAAACGAAGCCCCCGCCGCAGCGAGGGCTCAATTCTTGGTTGATCCGTGAAGATCCGTGGCAAAAGAAGTTATTTCTTCGCCGGTTCGGCCTTGGCGTACTTGCGGCGGAAGCGCTCCACGCGTCCGGCCGTGTCCATCAGCTTCTGCTTGCCGGTGAAGAATGGATGGCAGGCCGAACAAATTTCAACACTGATGTCGCCCTTATGGGTCGAGCGGGTCACAAATGCGTTGCCGCACGCGCAATGCACGCGCACTTCGTTATATGCCGGATGAATAGCTGCTTTCATAGCGTGATCCTAACCTCGATTCGAAGATTAGATTCTACCGGATATCCCCAGGATTCGGCAATCACGAAGAGCTCTCAGCCGTCAGCTGTCAGCTCTCAGCAAAGCATGCAGAATCAGATGATTCCAAGCTGAAAGCCGACGGCTGCGAGCTGAAAGCTTCTTTCAAAACCGAAACAAATAGCTGACCTTCACGAAAAACTGCCGGCTGTCGTTGATGTAGCCCCGGGCAGTGTTGGTGACGTACCCCGGCGACGTCGGAGTCTGCGGCACCACGTCCAAGTTCTGCAAGTCGCCGTTGTAGCCGACGTAGATCGCGGTCCCCGGATGCACCAGGTACGTGATCAGGAAATCGGCGTTGAACTGCTTCGAGGTCGGCAGGTATGTGTAGGGCGATCCAACGCCCGGCGTCCCGGCGAGAACCGAGTTGTACTGCAGAATCAGCCTGGCCGAGAGCTGCGGCGTGAACTGCCAGTTCACCTTGCTCTGAAAAATGTGATTGTTGAAGATTCCATGGCCGGCGCCCGGAAATTGACCCTCCTGGAAGAGAAACGCGCTGTTGGTCGGGCGCAGGCGCTCGAACAAGTAGGTATTCTCAATCTTCAGCGGCGTCATGGGGCGCAGCGTCACGTTGGCCGCGGCAGTGTCTTCTCGCGCCAGAAACGGCTGGTTGTAGGGCGTGGGAATCACCGGAGGTGCGTCCGTCAGCGCGACGAAATTTACTCCGTCGCCCCAGTAATACTGGGCGCCGAATGTAGCTTTCTTGAAGTAACCGGTCTGAACTGTCGCGCCGCTGGTGTGCTGGTGATAGTCGAGATTGCCCGGGTTCGGGTGCGCGCAGTACAAAGCGTAGCCGTAGAAACAGAAATCCTGCGGACGCAGTCGCTCCCGTGTTTCCTGATACGGCCTCAGAAAAATGACGGTCTGTCCTCGTCCCTGAATCGCAATGTAAGGCGCGTAGTCGGTGTCGAGCCGCAAGCCCGTGTGGTCAAAATCGTAGCGCACATTCAGCGACGGCCCCCAACTCAACACCCAGCCTTTCTTCGGACGAAAGCGGTAACGGACGTCCTGCCGGGTCTCGCGAATGTCGACGCGGTTCACGAAGCCCGGAATCGTAACGAATCCCGCCGTGATGTCGTTGTAGACTCCGTCGTAGCCGAAGTGCAGCCCCTCGCGCTGCAACTCCAGCCTCTCAGCCGGACCCGCGTAGTGGTCGCCGTTCCCCACATTGCCCGAACTGAATGGATAAAGATTGGCTTCGCAGTTCAGGTCCAGGTTGCTCGAAGTCGCCACAGCCTGCCCTTCGAGCATCCAAGTCGGGCTGAGTTTCAGGCGAGTGTCGACGCCCCCGATGCGGTTGTATTCGCCGGTTGCGGGGCATTCCCAGTCGGTGTAGATGGCACCCACGCTCGACTGCTCATAGATATCACGGCTCACGCGCGCAATCGTGAAATAAGAACGAATCCCAGCAAACGGACTGTAGTCCGGCACCGCCAGCCCGGGGCTGCGATCATCAGTGGCCAGTAGCCCAACCGAATAAGGACCGTCCTTTCCCGTCAGGCGGATTCCGGCCGAAGGATCGGCGATGCTGCGGGTAAACAACAAATCGATCGGTGTGCGAAAGAAATCCTCGTTCTCCAAAAAAAACGGCCGTTTTTCCGGAAAATAGACGGCATAGCGCTGGTTGACCGTGATCTGCGGGTCGTCGGTTTCAACCTGGCTGAAGTCCGGGTTCGCGGTCACGTCAACCACGAAATGATCGTGGATTACGAACTTCGCGTCGGCCCCCACCTGGCCCTGCGCTTCGGCGTGCTGAAAATATGGGTTGGTGGGATCGGTCGTATCGAGCGCGCGGTACCCGCGCATCAAGCCGTAAGGAATCAGGTCGATGCTGTGCCCGGGCGAGATTCCTTCCAGCCCGTACAACGTCGCAGCCTGACCCAGCCGGCCCTGCACACTGCGCGAAATACTCGGCCAGAACGCATCCTCATTCTTGCGATGGATTCCGCGATACAAAATGATTCCCCACACCTGCTGCATGGTCGACGGAAAGCGAAGACTCTTGAAGGGAATCGCCAGCCACACCACAAATCCGCGGTCCGTAACCTTGCCGCGCGAGTTCCACACCGTGTCAAACGAGGTATCCCAATTCCCGCTCACCTCAGAGCGCGAGGCCTCGGTCCAGATCGCGTCCCATTGCACGCCGAGAGGCGTGGTCTGAAAGGCGTAGGCGCGGCGCCGGTCGTGAAAGGTGTCGAGCATGATCTCGACCTGATCGTCGTCGTAAATGTCTTCGCGCCGCGACATGCGCGCCCGCACTTTTCGCGGATCGTCGAAACACACAAACACCACGTACAGGTTTTTCTGGTCATACCCCAGGTACGCCTCGGTCGGCTCCGAAACGCCTTCCCCATCATGCGGATTGCGCTGCGTGAAGCCCGTGACCTTCGCCATCTGCAACGCAGTTTCGCCTTCCGGCTTCATGCCGAGGAAGTCTTCCAGCGCCGGAGCACGCTGCAATCGCGGGATGGTTAGCGCCGGCGGTGCGAGCGCAGGTTTCGGCGCAGGCTGCACGTCCGGGTTCTTAATCGGAGGCTCCGGCAACTGCGATGACGGCGAAGGATACTGCGGCGACGTCTGGGGGTTCTGACCGGGAACGGTAGGCTGGCCCGGAACGGTCGGTGTCGTTTGCTGGTGCTGCAACTGTAGATTCTGCGGTGTGGACCGCGAATTCTGCAGGCTGGAAGTTGTTTGCGGAGAATCCGGCGCACTCTTGTCCGCATTCTGAAGCCGCGAAGTTCCCAGCCGGGAAGTGGAGGCAGGCAGTTTCGCTGTGCCCAGAACGAGGACGCCTACCACGGCTATTTTGGCGAGAAAATGGCCCCTTTGATCCAGAACTCGAAACAAGCGCAACGGTCCCCCGGTCCTCCCCGCCCCCTACGGTGAGAATCCAGCAAGATACACCATCCGCCGCTCAGACAAAACAGCTAAATAATGTTTGTGAGGTTTGCCGAACAGATGCAGTGGCCAAACGCCAGAGCCGACGCTGGGTTTAACAGTTTGCTGAGTCGCTTTTGGGTGGCGCAGGGCTTGAGCGCTGCGAAAATGCTTTCTTTTCCTTGAAGGCTTTCGCCTCTGAGGTCCGCCGGCCGAGTTTCGGCAGGAAGCTCCTTGACCGACGCTCCCCCAGCTAGAACAGCGAGCTCTGCCTTCTCGTCGGCGTGATCTTGAAATAGTCGTACGCCAGCTGCGTCGCTACCCTCCCGCGCGGAGTGCGGTTCAGAAATCCCGCCTGCATCAGAAACGGCTCGTAGATCTCTTCAATCGCATCCGGCTCCTCGGCCAGGACCGCAGCCAGCGTATTCACGCCGACCGGGCCCCCTTGATATTTTTCGATGATGGTCAGGAGCAGGCGGCGATCGACTTCGTCGAATCCGTACTGATCGACCTCCAGCATCTCAAGCGCGGCTTTCGCCGTAGGCTCATCAATCTTGCCCGCGCCACGAACCTGGGCATAATCGCGCACGCGCCGCAGAAGCCGGTTCGCAATGCGCGGCGTGCCCCGAGACCGTCCGGCAATTTCTTTCGCGCCCGCATCATCCACTTCAACCCCGAGAATCTCCGCCGACCGCTCCACAATCACCTGCAGGTCTTCGGGATCGTAAAACTCGAGCCGCAGCACGATGCCAAAGCGCGAGCGCAGCGGCGACGAAATCAGTCCCGCTCGCGTCGTAGCGCCCACGAACGTGAAGGGCTTCACTTCCAACGTGTGGGTCCGCGCCGATGGCCCCTGCCCAATGATGATATCGAGCTTGTAATCTTCCAGCGCCGAATAGAGCAACTCTTCCAGCACAGGGTGCAGGCGATGGATCTCATCGATGAACAGCACCTGTTTTTCGAGCATGTTGGTCACAATCGCCGTCAGGTCACCCTTGATCTGCAGCAGCGGCGCCGCCGTCGGCTGAAAATGCACGCCCAACTCGTTGGCAATGATGTTCGCCAGCGTCGTCTTGCCCAGCCCTGGAGGCCCGTACAACAGCACGTGGTCCATTGCCTCACCCCGCGAACGTGCCGCTTCGATTGCCACTGCGAGATTTTCTTTGACCTTTTTCTGTCCGATAAACTCCGCGAGCCGCTGCGGCCGCAGCTTCAGTTCAAACGAAGAATCGTCTTCCACCGGCGCCGCCGAGACCAGGCGCTCGCGATCCCGGTTGAGATTGAGGTTGTTGTTCGCGGTAGCCACTGCTTCGGATGGTAGAACGAAATGCGAACCCGCGCAATTCCCCGTGCTCGCTTCTTGAAAATAGAGCGGTACTCTTCCGGAACGCCATCGAATGGCCGCTAAGAATCCTCTTGACGGCTATGTCAAGCGTGCTTTACATTGCATAGTGTCAAGCATGCTTGACGTGGAGAATTCGATGGACGCCAATAACAAGCGCTATCTGAAGGAATTCGGCGGATCGATGGCCGCCTACGCCCTGATCGTTCCGCTCTCGATGTGGATGCTGCGGGGACACGAACACACGTCGCTCGGCTATGCCATCGCCTTCCTGCCAATCCTCCCCTCGGCCCTGGCCCTGTGGGCCTTCATGCGAATGTTCCGTGGGCTCGACGAGCTGCAACGGCGCATCCAGTTGGAAGCCGTTGCCTTCAGCTTCCTCGCTACGTGCCTGATCACCCTCACGTGGGCTTTTCAGCAGAATGCCGGCCTGCCGCGCTTTGATGTGAGCTGGGTAGCGCCCCTGCTGATCATGCTGTGGGGGCTTGGCTTGGGAATCGCCAAGCGGAGGTACGAGTGAAAAACACCGTGCGTGACCTGCGCGGCCAACTCAACTGGACCCAGGCCGACCTGGCCGACAAACTGGGCGTCTCCCGCCAAACCGTGAACGCCATCGAAACCGAAAAATACGATCCCAGCCTTCCCCTGGCCTTCAAGATCGCAAGAATCTTTCGCAAGCCGGTAGAGGAGATTTTCAAAGCCTAGTTTTATGTGGCGCGGGCGCCCCCGCCCGCGCAGTGCGGAAACGCACGAACACCCGGGTCAAACCAAGCGCCGAGCCTATTTCGGATACCAATCCAGTACCCGCACCTCAATCCCCGTCCCTTCCAGACTTTTCACAAAGACCTCAAGGTCCGACCCTCGATAGTGATACGGAATCACAACCTTCGGATGGAAGGCCTTCACCGCGTCCGCCGCCTCGTCCGGTGGCATGGTGTAAGGCAAATTCATGCACACGAACGCCACATCGATATTCTTGAGTGCGCGCATCTCCGGAATGCCTTCGGTGTCCCCGGAAAAGTAAAATCGCTTGCCTCCGTAGGTGAGCACGTATCCATTGCCGCGTCCCTTGTCGTGAAAGAGTTTCCCGGGAGCGGGCCCCCGCTTCAGGTTGTACGCCGGGATTGCCTTAATCGTAAAACTCTGCCAGGTCTTGGTCTCGCCATTGGCAATCGGCTTGGCGCTGGTCACCGTCTGCCCGACCGCCGGTGCCGCGAAAATTTCCGTGTCGGCCTTGCTGATTTCCTTGATCGAGTCGGGATCCATGTGGTCCCCATGAATGTCCGTAATCAGAATGAGGTCGGCCTTCGGAAGTCCCGCAAGCTTCGCAGGCTTGGCCGGATCGAGATAGATAGTCTTCCCACCAGCCTCGATCAGTGTGCTCGCATGATAGAGCGGCGTGATCTTAACCGGGCCCGCCGAAGTCTGAAAAACCTGAGGCGCAGCCGCCGCATGCCCACGCGGCACCGCGACGAAGAGAACAGCGGAGACGACGCTGAGAAAACTCAAGATTACTTTCATGGACCTCGCAAGCTCCTTGCCTTCAGAAATATATGCGCCTCGTCAATACCGACAAATTATATAGTTATATATTAACTTCTATGATGGTATAATACTATTGCTATGGCGCTTAGTATCAAGAGTATAGAGGCAGAACGCTTGGCGAGGGAGATCGCGGCCAAGACTGGAGAATCTTTAACGGGAGCTATCCAAAAAGCCTTGGAAGAGCGTCTCAAGCGGCTTCGGAACGAACGCAGAAGTCAGATTCTGGCAAGTCAACTGGAGGAAATCCTGCGCCGCGTCGACCAACTGCCCATCCTCGATTCTCGCAGCCCAGACGAAATTCTGGGCTATGACCAACACGGGCTTCCCCGTTGATCGACAAGGATTGCTCAACTACATATGGTGATCGACACGTCCGCCTTCGCCGCCATCTTCTTCGCTGAACCCGAGCGTCAGAAATTTCTTGCTGCCATCACCGCATCGGAGAGTCGCCTGGTATCCGCCGCGAGCGTGCTCGAAACTGGAATCGTCCTCGAAGCCCGGCAAGGCGAAGCCGCGGGCCGCGAGTTCGATCTCTTCGTCGTTCGTGCCAATCTCCAGATTGTGCCTGTGGACTCCGAACAGGCCGAACTTGCCCGTTCCGCCTGGCGCAAATACGGAAAAGGTCGCCACCCCGCGGGCCTCAATTTCGGCGACTGTTTCTCGTACGCTTTGGCCAAATTCTCCGGTGAACCCCTCTTGGCTAAGGGCACCGATTTCGCCAGCACGGATATTGCGGTCCGGAAATGAAGGCGGAGGGTTTTCTCGGGAGCCGTCGCATCTTGCGAGCTATTGGCTCGCGCATCGCAAGCCGATCATCCTTACTCTTCTTCTTCCTTCACCTCTCCTCGCTCCGCCTTGGCCTTCTCGATAATCTTCTCCTGCAACTGCGCCGGCACAACGTCGTAGTGATGCATCTCCATGTTAAAACTCCCTCGCCCTTGCGTCATCGACGTCAGTTCGACGCCGTACGTCAGCATCTCAGACATCGGCACTTCGGCCTTCACCACGGTGTTGCCCGCCTTGTTGTCCATGCCCTGGATGCGGCCGCGGCGGCTATTCAGATCACCCATGATCGATCCCGCGAAGTCGTCGGGCACGGTAATTTCCACGGCCATGATGGGCTCGAGCAGCGTAGGCTTGGCAACCTCCATCGCTTTCTTGAAGGCGATCCGTCCCGCCATCTGGAACGACAAGTCGTTCGAGTCCACGTCGTGGTACGAACCGTCATACAGCACCACGCGAAAATCCACGACGGGGAATCCCGCCAGATATCCGCGCGCGGCCGCATCGCGGATTCCTTTTTCCACCGGCGGAATATAGTTCTTCGGAATCGCTCCACCAAAAATGTCATTGACGAACTCGAACTCACCCCCGCGCGGCAGCGGTTCTATCCGGATCTTGCAATCGCCGTACTGCCCGTGGCCGCCGGTCTGTTTTTTGTGGCGTCCCTGCACGTCGGCCTTGCCGCGAATCGTCTCGCGGTACGGAACCTTCGGCGCCTTCAGCACCACTTCCGTGTGATACCGCTTTTTCAGTTTCGAAACCGTTACTTCGATGTGCTGCTGCCCCGTGCCCGCAATCAGAAACTCTTTCGTCTGCGGATCGCGGAAGAACCGCAGCATGCCATCTTCCTCCATCAGCTTGTGGATGCCCGGGCCCAGCTTGTCTTCATCGGCGCGGCTCTTGGGCTCGATCGCGAACGTGATCGCCGGCTCCGGCAGCTTCACCCGCGGATACTGAATCGGCGCCGCCTTATCGCCCAGCGTATCGCCCGTCAGAGTATCTTTCAATTTCGCCACCGCACCGATATCGCCCGCATGCAGCTCGGGCACGGGAACCGCCGTCTTCCCCTGCATCACGGAAATATGCGCGAATTTCTCCTGCACGCTGCGGCTGAAGTTCTGCAACGTCGCATCGTTCTTCAAAACGCCGGAGAAAACTTTGAAGTACGAAATCCGCCCCGCAAACGCGTCCGACACCGTGCGAAACACATACAGCGACACCGGCTCTTCGTCCGACTCATGCCGCTTCGGCGCGTCACCATTCCCGCCCGCTTCGCCCTGCACCCACTCATGCTCCGACGGCGCGGGCGTGTAGTCGACAATGAAATCCATCACTCGATCCGCGCCGATATTCCCCAGCCCAGAACTGAAGATGACAGGAAAAATCTTGTCTTCGCGAATTGCATTGTGCAGCGCGGGGACCAGGTCTTCTTCGCCGAGCGTTCCCGCCTCGAAGAACTTCTCCATCAGCTTGTCGTCGCCCTCGGCCACCAACTCCACCAGCATCTCGTGCGCTTCCTGCACCTGCGCCCGCATGTTGGCGGGAATCTCCGTTTCTTTCCCCTTGCCGTTTCCGCCCAATTCGTAGGTGTAGGCCTTCATGCGTACGAGATCGACCACGCCGGCCAAGTTCTTCTCACTACCGATGGGCAGCTCAATCGGAATCACATCGCGCCCAAACGCGTTGGTCAGCGATTCGAGCACTCGCTCGGCGTTGGCGCGATCGCGATCCATGCGGTTCACCACGATCAGCCGCGGCGTCTTGTACTCTTCGCAATAATTCCACACGCGCTGGGTCACGACCTCCACGCCAGCCACGCCATCCACCACAACGATCGCCGCATCCACCACCGGCAACACCATCTTGGCCTCGTGCACGAACATGCTGAACCCGGGCGTGTCGAGAATGTTGATCTTGCTCGTCCCCCACTCCACCACGGCGGCGCCAGTCGAAATCGACATCTTGCGCGCGATTTCTTCCTCGTCGTGGTCGGTCGTCGCAGACCCGTCGTCGACCCGCCCCAGGCGCTGCGTTGCGCCCGCTGTGTACAGCATGGCCGATACGAGCGAGGTTTTGCCCGCATGACCATGTCCCACGATCGCTACATTCCTGATGTTTGCTCCCGAATAGACTTTCAAGTTGGGCTCCTTCAGGCAGGCGTGGGAAGGAAACGGCCCATAAAGAGGATTAGGACAGGAACAGGCCAGCCCAACGTACCCTGCCAAAACTAAGGATGCTACCACGTGGGTAGCGAATGCCTCAACAGCCCGGCGCAATGTTCGTGACCTGCGATCTCATTTCCCTCTCATCCCGACCGGAACCGGAGCGAAGCGACGCCGCAGTGGGCCCTGTTTTCCTCGCCGGACGATCTCGCATCGATCGCACTGGGAAGGGCGCGGCTTCAGCCGTGCCGCCCAGACTCGGCAAAGAGGCGGCCTTTAAGAGTGTGCGTGAGAACTGGATTAGTAGATTCGAAGTGGCGCAACACCAGAGATTTTCAGCCGCGAAGCGGCGTAAGAATGCAGCCCACGGCGAAAGCCGTGGGTGCGAGTAGGAAATGATCCAGCCCTGAGGGGCGAAAGAGCAGTTCTTACGCACACTCTTTAAGTCCCCGAGGGCCGAGAAAATCCGCATGATCCGTGGCCAACGGGTTTCGCTTCGTAGTATCATCCCCAACGATGCTAGGCAACCGCACCCGCGAGCAATGGATCGCCCAATACGCGACCAGCCACCAGCATCCAGTGAATCGTCTCTGCCACACCTTCGGCATCCCTACGATCTTGCTCTCGATCCCACTCTTCGTGGCCGGCTTCTTCCTTCATCAACTGTGGCTCTACGCCCTCGGCCTCTTCGCCCTCGGATGGATCCTCCAGTTCATCGGCCACGCCTTCGAAGGCAAGCCCCCGGAATTCTTCAGCGACTGGCGCTTCCTCTTCGTCGGCGTCCGCTGGTGGTGGGCAAAGATCAACGGCAAAGCCTGATCTAGTGCAGTAGGTCATGTGGGGCGCGCGCCCCCGCCCACCTCTGCTTGCACCTCTGGGATAGTGTCAGCCGGGTGCCCCATTTCTCGCATAGTTTGCGAGAAGTGGGGACTTTGTTCTATCCTTGCCCCAACCTAGGGGTTCGGATTCACACAGCAGCCATGCAGCGCCTGACCGCCAAATTAACGCTGTTGTTTGCGCTTATCGGAACTCTTGCTCCGCTCGCGCTCGCGATTTCCGCTGCGCCACCGCATGCCTGTTGTCTGAGAAAATCCGCCCATCAGTGTCATGGATCGGACCCCGATCAGCGCACCTTTCGCAGCACCGGCTGCTGCACCCGTGACTGCGGTCGCGCCGTAACTACATCGCAGTGGGCCTACCCGCAGCCGTCATCCGCGCCAGTCTTCGCGCAGAATGTAGAAGCTCGCCTCGCCGCAACGACGTCAGTAATCCTCGCCCTTGAGTTCTTTGGCTCCCGATCTACCCGCGCCCCTCCGCAAATCTCCAACACCTGAAGTGCGATTCGGGAAGGGCACGACTTCAGTCGTGCCGTTCGCAGCCGAAAAATCAGGTCGGCTTCAGCCGCTGCGGGACCTCCCGCCATGGAACGTCTTTGCCTTGGCGTGCCCGATCAGCTCGGCTCTTTGCCGCCCGAAGTCCAACAGTCGTCGGAGACTGAATGCCTCGCATCCTGCTGTTCGCAACATGTCTAGCCGCAGCCGCCTTCGCCTCGGTCGTCGGCATCACTGCGTTGCATCCATTGCGGGCTGAAAGATGCGTCAACTAGGAGGAGAGATGAAGCACACTTTCGGAATATCGACGTCCGCGACGCCCACCGCCGCCAGGTGGTTCCGCTGCATCACCATCGCGCTGTGGACCACTCTGCTGGCCAGCGTGATCGCATTCGCCTCGATCTTCGGCTCCGTTCGCGGCGTGGTTCATGATCCCCAGCACCGTCCCATCCAGGGTGCTCACATCACGTTGAAGGCTCAGAACTCAGACTGGACACAGTCTCAAGACTCCAACGATCGGGGAGAGTTTGACTTCGGTTCGGTGCCCCTCGGGAATTACACGGTCACAGTCTCGTCCAAGGGATTTCAGCAAATGCAACAGGGAGTGATTGTTGAGTCCGATACCAGTCCCGCACTGCACTTCGAGTTGGGAATCGCCGGCGCGAAGGAAACCGTCGCCGTCTCGGGAGTCCCGGTGGCAGCGCCGATGGACACTGTGACGCCAACGACGATGGTTAACCGTGAAGACATCCGGGAAACCCCTGGGGCAGACCGCTCCAACGGCCTCGAAATGATCACCGATTACGTACCGGCTACGTATGTGACGCACGATATGTTGCACATGCGAGGAGGCCATCAGGTCGAATGGCTGATTGACGGCGTCCCGATTGCCAACACGAACATCGCCGCCAACTTGGGCCCGCAGATTGACCCCAAAGACATCGATTATCTCGAAGTTCTAAGAGGCAGCTACGACGCCGACTATGGAGACCGTACCTACGGAATCTTCAACATCGTGCCCCGAAATGGTTTTGAACGCGATAAAGAGTGTGACTTCGTTATCAGTGCCGGAAATTTCTATCAAACGAACGACCAGATCAGTTGCGGAGGACATACTCAGCGCTTTGCTTACTATGTCAGTTTGAACGGAAATCGAAGCAATTCCGGGCTCCAAACTCCAGTCCCTGAAGTGGTTCATGATGCCGCGAACGGCTACGGAGGATTCGCTTCGTTCATCTTCAATCCCGAGCCCAAGAATCAGTTTCGCGTGGTCACTTCCCTGAGGCAGGATTACTACCAGATTCCCATCGACCCCGACCCCAACTCAGTCGGAAATCAGGTCTATCCCAGTTACAGCCTGCGCGATGGCGAGCGTGAGCCGGATGGCTACGTCACCTTCTCCTGGGTTCACACCTTTAATCCAGATATGCTGCTGACGGTTTCTCCTTTCTATCACTATAACGGCGCCGACTACCAAGGCGGTCCGAACGATTATCCGGTCATCTCAACCGTCACTCAGACTGCCAACTACGCAGGGATGCAGGCATCCCTAAGCGCAAACTTCTGGAAAAATGATCTTCAGGCCGGAGTCTACGGCTTCGCCGAGCACCAATACAACTATTTCGAAAACGTCTTTACCGATGGCAGTCAGAATTTCCCCCCGTCTTCGATTGGAGTAACGGGAGGAGTTTCCGCCGAGTTTATCAACGACAAGTTCAAGGTGACTCCCTGGTTGACCCTAATCGCCGGTCTTCGACTAACGCAATTCAACTCCTCCATTTCGGAGAACGTAACCAGTCCCCGCTTCGGCGTCGCCGTTAAAGTTCCGCGCCTGAACTGGGTTTTTCGCGGCTTCTACGGATACTTTTACCAGGCTCCGCCACTTGTCACTGCAACCGGTGCACTTCTGGACTTGGCGAACAGCCAGGATTTCACTTTCGCTCCGCTGCACGGCGAGCGGGACTACGAGTGGCAGTTTGGCGTGACGATTCCGTATCACGGCTGGAGTCTTGACGCCGACAATTATCAAACCACGGCGCGGAATTGGCTGGATCATAACAATATCGGAGAATCGAATATCTTCTGGCCGATCACGTGGGATGCGGCCAAAATTCAAGGCTGGGAACTCACGCTGCGCTCACCCAACCTCTGGCATCGCGGCCAGTTTCATCTTGCCTATGCAAATCAGATTGCGCAGGCCACCGCCCCGATTACTGGAGGCTTGATCTGCCCTCCGAATGACTCGCAATGCGGACTCGATATACCGTACGGATATTCGCCCGTAGATCATGATCAGAGGAACACGTTGAACCTTGGTTTCAACGCGAGCTTGCCTTGGCAGAGTTATGCATCGACGAATATCTACTACGGCTCCGGGTTCACGAACGGGTTGGACGGGACGCCTCAGGCGCAATATCCGGGGGCTTACCTGCCTAGCCACACCACGTTTGATCTCGCCCTGGGCAAAACTTTCGCTGAGAAATACAGCTTTTCCGTAACCGCATTGAACGTGGCAAATCGCCGCGTGCAATTGGACAACAGCCTGACGTTTGGCGGATTTCACTGGAACGAACCGCGGCAGATTTATGCAGAGTTTCGCTACCGCTTTCACTACTAGAAAATCCACGGGGCGGGGCGAAACCATGTGCCCGGATCGAAGTCCAAAATCATGTATTAAATCCCCTTGTCGGGATGCATCGAGCACCGGGAACTTGCCTCACAACCCCTCCGCGCACCAACGAATCCAATACGCAATTCGAAACCTTCACGCGGAGGCCGCATGGACCAACATCAAATCGCAATCATTATTGGGGTGATCGCGGCAATTGTCATCGTCGCCATTATCAGTTTTCTTCTCTCGCGCAAGCGGCGAACGCAACACCTTCGCGAGCGCTTCGGCCCTGAATACGATCGGGTCATCAAGAAGGAAGGGGAGGTTCGCCGCGCCGAAGGCGTGCTCGAAATGCGCACGAAACGCCGGGAGAAGTTCACCATCCACCCTCTCACCGAGGAAACTCGTGCCGATTTCGCCGAGCGCTGGCGGGTCGTGCAATCGCATTTCGTGGACGATCCCAAGGCCTCGGTGTCAGAGGCCGACCAACTGGTCAACGAGCTGATGCAGACCCGCGGTTATCCCATGGCCGATTTCGAACAGCGTGCCGCCGACATTTCCGTTGACCATCCGGTGGTTGTTCAAAATTATCGGGCCGCGCACGACATCGCCCTCCGCCACGGCCGCGGCGAAGCCAGCACAGAAGATCTCCGCAATGCGATGGTCCACTATCGCTCCTTGTTCGAAGAACTGCTCGGTGACGCATACCCACAACGAAAGGAGGCACGAGCATGAGTGTGCCCATGAGGAAAGACGAACCGGAAATCGGGGAAGACGAATTGGAAATCGAGGAAAACCTAACCACGGCAGACCTGGCACAGGGCAAGCGCCCCGTTTCAGAGGATCGGCCCAAACCCGTTCTCGCCGGACGTGCGTCCGATGAGCGTACCATCGATGAGCGTTCTCCCAACGAGCGCGCTTTCGATAAGAATGTGCGACAAAATCCGCCAGACATTTCTACCCGAAGCACTTCTAATGACGTGCGCAGCATCGTTGATCGAACGTTTGAGGCAACTCCGCTTTTCCCCGAGAATGAACTCGAAGGTCTAAGGAACCGCTGGAGCGAAGTTCAAACCGCTTTCGTGGACGAGCCTCGCAATGCCGTGGAAAAGGCCGACGGCTTGGTGGCTGCCGCCATGAAGCGCCTGGCAGAAGTTTTTGCCGAAGAACGTTCCCGGCTCGAACAGCAATGGGATCGCGGCGGCGACGTCTCCACGGAAGATCTTCGCATTGCCCTGCAACGCTATCGTTCCTTCTTCCGACGCTTGCTCTCCATCTAGGAAAACCCGAGGCGGACTGCGTGTCCGCCCCGCGCAGACTCCATTTAAAGTCTCTTCCGGAGAAACTCAAACAGGATGTAGCCAATCAGCGCGGCCACCATGGCGATTTCAAAATTGGCCATCGTCAACACGTCTTCCATCGCCCAAACGATGCCCTTCTTGTAGCCAATCCCGGAGTGCTCAAATTCCCCCATCAACAGGTTGGAATAAAACAGGAAGATGATGAAAGCCACTTCGATCACCGCTCTCCAAACATTTTTCTTCATCGCGTTGATGGCTCCCGGCTCGAAGTAGATTTCACGACTTCGTAAATTTCTCGCGCAGCATCTCTTCCACGTCGCCGATCTTTTCTCCCATCACATTCAACTTACGTGCCAGTCCCTGAATCTCCGCCTCCGCGCGCCGGTTCACATCGTAATCGAGTTCACCGCGCAGACGGTCTTTCGTATCTTGCCGATTCTGGCTCATCATGATGATCGGCGCCTGTACCGCGGCCAGCATCGACAGAAACAGGTTCAGTAAAATATATGGATATGGGTCCCACCCTTTCTTGCCCAGCGCCGCGTCCATCGTCATGTACACCGCGAGCCCGATCGCGAACGTAATAATGAACGTCCACGATCCGCCAAAACCCGCGACCATGTCCGCGATCCGCTCCCCGAACGTTGCATCTTTTTCAATCACGTCATTCGGATGCCGGTTCGCCCGCAGCCGTACCAGTTGCTGCGAAGCATGAAACTGCCGGCCCAGCACCCGCAGCATATCCATCCCGGCCAGCGGCTTGCGCTGCAACAGCACCGCAATATCCTTCTGGTCCACTTCCAGGCATACCGCTTCGTCAATCGCCATCGCCTCCGTCTGATGCGGAGTCTGTTCCAGCATCGACGCGAATCCAAAGAACTCTCCGTGCGAGGGCTCGTCGACAATGACTTCCTGTTGGTCCTGATCGACCGTCGAAACGCGCACGCGCCCTGAGACCACCACGTAAGCCTGTCCCGTGGAATCGCCGATCTTGTAGATCCGCTGCCGCGGTGCATACGTCTTCAACCGAACCTGCCCAGCCAGCACCGCCGTCTCTTCCTCATCGAGCAGCGCGAATAATGGAACATGTTTCAAGACCTCAGGATTGCATGCCATGGTATGCCTCGCCGTCTGAAATCTGGAGCTACAAACCCTTTAACCGCCAAGCCCGCGAAGAAAAGCACCAGCGAACGCGAGATAAATCATTCTCGTCTTTCTTTCTCTTTGCGCACTCTGCGGCCTTGCTCCGCGATCTCTGCGGTCAAGAGCTTTTCGTTGACCCCTGAGGATTTCACAAAGCAAGATTCCAAACAACGCCCGCTTCAGATGGGGGGACAGCCGCGGGGACAGCCGCCATCGGCTGTCCGTCGAGCGAAGCTCCGACCGCCCGTTTCGTAAAGTCCCCGAGCCATTCCGTAAAGAGTACAAGAGCAATGGCGGCCGAGCACCCCTCCGAGTTAAGCTGTCTACAACGTGAACAAACCTACTTCCCGTATTTTCGGAATCGCACTCATCCTGGCCGGCGCATTCCTGTTTTCCTCCTGCAATCGGGCGAAAACGCCCGCTGCGAAACGTTATCCCTTCACCGGACGTGTCGTCTCCGTCGATACCCAATCCGAATCCGCCATCATCAATGGCGACGCCATTCCTGGCTTCATGGACGCGATGGCCATGCCTTACAAAATCAAACCGGCCGCAACCCTGAGCCATCTTCATCCCGGCGATTCCATCTCCGCCGAGGTCGTGGTCGTTCCGCCGAAGAGTGACGACGCCGTCCCCGACTATTGGCTCGAGAACGTGAGAACCGTCGCCCACCTCGATCAGCCTCCAGCCGCCGCGGCGAACTCGCTGCACACTCCCGCGCCGGGCGAAGTTGTCCCCGACTTCAGATTTACCAATCAAAACGGCAAGCAAATCTCTTTCAAGCAGTTTCGCGGAAGCCCGTTGCTCGTCACCTTCATTTACACGCGCTGCCCTTTCCCCGATTTCTGCCCGCGCATGAGCAGCAACTTCGCCGAGATCTACAAACAGCTCGGCACCAACCCCGCGCTGTCAGGCACTCATCTGTTGAGCATCAGTTTCGACCCCGAGCACGACACGCCGAAGATTCTCCGCGACTACGGATTCTCCGTGGCACACACGCATGACGCCGCACTCTTCAGCCATTGGGAATTCGCCGCTCCCCGCGCCGCCGATTTGCCGAAGATTGCCGGCTTCTTCGCACTGACTGTCAAGCCCGAAGGCGGACTGATCACGCACAACCTCAGCACCGCCGTCATCGGCCCCGACGGCAAGATTGTGAAGTGGTATCACGGTGGCGAATGGCAGCCTTCTGATCTAATAAAGGATGTATCCGCTGCCCCTGCTCCCTAGGCGTTGGGGAAGCACAACGTCCACGTACGGTGCGTATTGGCGCATCGCTTCAAAGGCTGCTTCGTGACATCGCTAAACAGGCTGCGGAAATACAACCTATGAATGCACGACGTGGAAGAGCGGCCCTTCGAGGGCCGCGTAAAAACGCATGGAATCGCTGTTGGGCTTCAGCCCCCGTGGTCGATGTTCCTTGCAGGCCGCGTTTTTCCGCAACCTCGTCAGCGGTGCCGTGAATCCGGCAGCACTGATTCGGCTTTATCGGCTGAGGGCAATTCATCGAAGGAGTGAACAAACGAATGAAATACTTGCTACTGATTCTGGCCATACTCGGTTTCATCGCTTCTTCTCTCGCCCTGCGCGAGCATTACCGCGAAGCGGGCGATGCCCCCTGCGACATCAATGCCCATTGGGATTGCGGCATCGTCAACCACAGCCCATACGCCATGCTTCCCCATCACGCCGACGACTGGCCACTGCACTTCCAAATCCCCGTCGCCGCGCTCGGCATGGCCGGATACATCCTCATGGGCGCGTTCGCCTTTCTGCGCCGGTACCGCCTCCTCGTAGTTCTGACGTTTGCCGGCCTCGCTTTCTCGCTCTATCTCGCCAACATCGAAGCCAATGTTCTCGGCGTCTGGTGCATTTATTGCGCGATCTCGCTCGGCATCATCTCGCTGATATCCCTGCTTACCCTCGGAACCGTCGTCGCACAGTTTGTCCGCAAGCCGAAACCCGCCTGATGTCGGCCCGTATGCCGGTCTCGTCTTCGCGCGGGCTGGGAGTGAAATTAATCCGCCGCAGGTTGGAATGGGGGCAGGCAAGAGAAAACGATCGGTGCGGATCCCGAAGCGCGAGGGGGCGATCCCCTGCTTGGCGTCCACCCGAAACCTGCCCCCCACCCATTTCACACACAACTGGCATTCCTCCGCTATCGGGCAAGTACCCGAGTAGGAAATCGGGGAAACTCCCACACAACCCACAAGGGAGTTCCTACCTTCTCTTCTTCACACCCAGTTTGCGATTAATGTCCGTCGAGAATTCGATGAAAATATTCAGCAGCGAGCCGTATCCCGCCTGCCCCAGCACGGCCCAACCCCCGTCCGCCAGCGCGTTTCGCGGATGCGGCTTCCACACGCTTGAAATCAATCCGCCCCCAAACGCTCCTCCGTACAACGCTAATTGCGGACGCAACTCCTGCTCGCTGTCGTTGTAGGTAACAAAATTTCGCAAAATCGCGTGCTCCGTCCGCGGCCAGAATCCGCTGCACCGGCATTGATCGTAGCGCGGTTCATATTTCAGCGCTGCATTTCCCAGGTACGCCAGCGTGTTCGCCGTGATGAACTGCCCTTCGCGCGACGCGAGTCGCTCCGAATATCCGCCCCAGCCATCGTCCCATTGCCAAGGTACCCCCCGTGCCTGATCGATTCCCGCCGCAAACACGCGCTTCAAATACGCCCCCGGTGCCGTCAGCGTCTGCTCCAGATAAATCTCCCGCCTCTGCTGCGAACTCACGGGAACCAGAGGCCGCCCCTGTTCCACGTATACTCCAGTCAGCCAGCCACTCTCCCAATCGCGCGCTTTGAGCAGCGCGGCCGTTCCAAAATTCTTCGTGGCCGTCGCCGCCTGCATCGTGATTTCTTTTGTTTTGTCCGCGGCGCTCTGCGCAGGATTCGAGCCTTCTTCTTTTTTCTGGTCCTGGGGATTTTGGGTCGGAGGATACTGCTGCGAGGATTGCGCCGCCGGTGAATTCTGCTGGAGCGGCGCGGATGGCCACTCGAGGTCATCCTGCGCTGCCGCGCGCTCGACCGCGATCAAACAGGCAAGCAACACAACAATCGAGCCGATCCCGCACCGCGCAAATCGTCCCGCCCCCACGTATCACCCTTTCATATTCTTATTCTTAGCGATTCCCCGGCCGTTACACTTTTGCTGCCGCCCCCACGAGACGCTAAACTCCTTTCGATGCCATCTCTCTACAACCGCGTTGCCGGACAAAGTGTGGAACGCCTCGCCGCCCTTAGCGACGGCATCTTCGCCGTGTCGATGACTTTGCTCGTTCTCGACTTGCGCGTTCCCGCCGCCGAAGCTATCCACTCCGAGCGCGATCTCTGGCACGCGCTCGTCGTGCTCTCGCCGCGACTGGTCGTTTTTCTCATGAGCGTGATGACCGACGGCATCTTCTGGGTCGGACAGCAGACGCAGCTCAACCACTTCACCCGCGCCGATCGCAATCTCGCCTGGATTCACATCGCTTTCCTCTGCGCCATCACGCTCACGCCGTTCACCACTTCGCTGCTCGCCGAGTTCATCCACTACCGCAACGCGTTGCTCATTTACTGGTTCAACATCCTGCTGCTGGGCTTGACGCTCTACTGGAGCTGGAGTTACGCCACCCGCGCCCACCTTCTCGCCGACGACGTTCCCCCAGAAATTCACCGAGCAATCGTCCGCCGTATCCTGATCGCGCAATCGCTCTACGCCGCCGGCGCCGCTCTCTGCTCCCTCAACACCTACTACAGCATAGCCGCCATCGTCCTCGTGCAAGTGAACTACGCCATCGCCCCCAGATTCTGCTGGGGCCTCTTCTCGCGCAAGGAGGCGGGGAAGGCTTAGAGGTTCGCGCCAGATTTCCCACCTCTCATCGCTTTTGGGTGGCGCAGCGCTTTCAGCGCTGCGATAAGCGGAAAACTGCTCAATCAAGACTTGTTAAGCTTGGCAAACAGCGCATCCGATGCTACTGTCTCAGCGCGCATGTCCATCATGCCGCCACCGCCGGAAGCTTCGTACACGGTGGGCCCACCGCTGCCCGCCGAAACGCCCAAGGCTCCCTGGCGCCCCAAGGCTGCCGGGAGAATTGCTTTCTTTTTTGGTCCTATTGCTGGCGCCTTCGTTTCCTCCATCAGCCTGCGTCGCATGGGATTCCCCGAAAAGGCGAAGAAGGTGAGACTTCTCACTCTCTGCGGTTCGGTTGCTTTGATGTTGATTTTCTTTTTCATTCCCGACGCTTGGTCGCGGCTGTTGGGTTTCGGCACAGAAGCCGCTTTCTACGCGATTTTCCCGCTGATTCAGGACAAAGAGTTCGCGGCGTGGGAAGCTGCCAACGCGGATAGATCGCCCTCGAATGGCTGGAATGCAATCGGCTTCGGCTTCCTCGGACTGCTTCTCTACTTCGTCGCCGGTGTCGTCGTGTTCATGATCCTGGGTATGATTCTCGCCGGACATTTGTGATGTCGCGCGACGGCTCCGTTCTCTGAAATTCCCAACTCCCCTATCCTCTTTCGAACGCGTGCTTCTTCTCCAACTCTTCCACCGCCTGCCGCCGCGCGTCTTCGAATCGCTGCGCCTGTCCCATGAGTCCAGGCGTGGCCTCCGCAAACTCGCCTTCGATTCGCAACAATCCCTGTGCCGCGACTAACCGCGCAGCAACTTCAATGAAATGCGCCGGCGTTGTCTGCAGATATTGCGCCTCCGTCGGATCCCCAATCCAAACTCGCCCGGGTACCCCATTTCTCGCTTCATTTGCGACAAGCGGGGATCTCCTTACTACCGTCTGCCAATACACCTTGCGCTCGATAAACTCCGCCATCACGTCATCCGTAGCCTTGCCAAACACCCACTGCTGCCGCTTGAAATCGTAATGACGGCTCGAAAACGGAACCGGCAACAATTTTCCCGACTTCACAAACTCGATCTGCCGCTGGTCCACTTCCTTACGCAATGCATTGATGACTGGCGCTTCCGCGTCCTTGGCTTCCAGCGAAGGCATCACCTCGCGGACGGTTTGCGAAAGGTTCACTGCCACCAGCGCGTGCAATCCTTCCGAACCTTCCAGCCGGATGTCCCCATGCAGCACCGAGAAATCTGCCCCTGACGTCGACGAATGAAACGGCCACTCCAGTCGGATCGTCAGCGGCAATCCCTTGAGCGTCACCCAGATTTTCGTCTCGCCAGCCGCCCCTGCTTGGTTTTCATTTCCCTGATTCATAAACAGGCAACCTCTGTGTCCTCAGTGTCCTCTGTGGTTGAAATGTTTAGGTCCGCAATCGAGAATTCTACTGGCAAACCCTATTTCCCATCCAGCGTGGATCGCACCTTCAAGGCCAGCCCGCTCTTCGTAAATGGTTTCTGCAGCAGGTTCACGCCGGGTTCCAGCACCTTGTGTTGCACCACCATATCGTCGGTGTATCCCGTCATATACACAATCTTGGTCTGTGGACGTTTGCTTAGAATATTTTCCGCCAGCTGGCGCCCGCTCATCCCCGGCATAATCACATCCGTCAGCAGCAGATCGATCGGCCCCGGGAAAACTCCGGCCATCTGGATCGCCTGCTCCGCACTCGCCGCCTCCAGCACCTTGTACCCGTAGCCCTCCAGAAAAATGCGCGCCAGTTCACGCAAGTCGGGCTCATCTTCCGTGATCAAAACCGTCTCCGTTCCGCCATCCACCTTCTCGCCGTTCTGGGGTCCAGCCGCCTTGTGGCCCGTTCCCTCCGAAGCCGGCAAATAAATGCGGAACGTGGTCCCGTGTCCCGCTTCGCTTTCCACCTGGATGCTTCCTCCGCTCTGCTTCACAATTCCATACACCGTCGCCAGCCCAAGCCCGGTCCCCTTGCCCATCGCTTTGGTGGTGAAGAACGGTTGGAAGATATACGAGAGTGTCTCCGCATCCATTCCATGCCCGGAATCCATCACCGTGAGCAGGACGTACCGGCCCGGCGCCAGTTCCAGCTCCCGCGTCAGCTCTTCTCCAACCTCCATGTTCGATGTTTCCATCGTAAGTTTGCCGCCGTGCGGCATCGCATCGCGCGCATTGACCGCCAGATTCATCAGCACCTGTTCCACCTGTCCGGGATCCGCTTTCACCGGTACCAGCGACGGATGCAGCCGCGCGATCAGCTCGATATCTTCGCCAATCACCCGCGCCAGCATTTTCTGTACATCCGCGACCGCTTCATTCAGATCGAGCACTTTCGGTTGCAGCACTTGCTTCCGGCTGAAGGCCAGTAACTGCTGAGTCAGCGATGCCGCCCGGTCCGCGGCTCTCCGGATCTGCTCCAGTCCGTTGCGCGCGTTCTCGTCCGCTCCCGCCAGCAATAGCTCTCCGTGCCCCATGATGATGCTCAGAATATTGTTGAAATCATGGGCCACTCCACCCGCCAGCCGCCCGATCGCCTCCATTTGCTGCGCGTTTCTCAGCTGTTCTTCCAAATGCATGCGGGCCGTAACATCTCGTTGAATGCCCCACGTCCGCACCAGGCACCCTTTATCCACGATGCCTACCATCGTATTGCGGAAAATCTTGGTGTGACCTTCCGCGTCCCGCTCGTGCGATTCCCAATCGGTGATCCGGTATCCCGACTGGATGAAGGTCGCCATGAACTCTCTTGTCACTGGATCATCTGCAATCAGGAAGTCCGATAACCGTTTCCCGATCAGATCGCTGGCTTTTTCCATGCCATACATCTTGGCCATCGCATCGTTGCATTCCGCGATGTAGCCACTCGCCAGGCTCAACGCGATCTGCTCTTCCACCGGAGCACCCACCGGAACCGGCGCGTCATGCTCCGTCCGGTAAATGCCTTCCGAAGTCTGCGCCACAAACACCCGGTAGCGTTCTTCGCTCTCGCGCAGCGCCGCCTCCGCCGTCTGCCGCGCCTCTTCCGCCTTCAGCCGCTCCGTTATGTCTCTTTGAATTCCCCACGTCCGCAGGAGTTTTCCATCCTCCACGATGCCGAACATGCTGTTCAGGAACACTTTTGGATTCCCGTGCATGTCCATCTCATGCGATTCCCGCTCCAGCACCCGAAATCCGTTGCGGATGTATTCCCGCGTCAGTTTCACGTTGCGCGGATCATCCGCTGGCAGCAATTCCGTGAGCCGTTTCCCCAGAAGCTCCTCTTGCGAACTCATTCCGTACATGTGCGCCATCGCCAGGTTGCACTCCGCCATGTACGAATCATGAAGAATGTGGTGAATCAATTCCTCTTCGGGAAGATCGATCGGCACCGGCGCGTCCAAATCGTGCCGGAAAATCCCCTCCGAACTCTGCGCCACGAACCTGCGGTAGTTTTCTTCGCTGCGGCGCAACGCCTCATCCGCATGCTTGCGCTCCGTAATGTCGATCAGCATGCCGCGCGTCAGCCGCTTTCCGGTACACGGATCGCGGACCACCACCGCCTCGTCCCGCAACCACACTTCCTCCCCATCCTGTCGGCGCATTCGGTATTCCACCTGGAACGGCCGCCCTTCCTCCCAGCTGTCCTCCAGCAGCGCAATCGGGTAGTCCTCTGGATTCAGGTGATCCCACCAGAAATGCGGATCCGATAAACAATCCTCCGGACGATATCCCAGAATTGTCTTCACTTGCGGACTTACATACAAGAACCTGCCATGCACGCCAGCCTCGGCTACATACGAGATCGCCGGAACCTGCTCCACTAGTTGCCGGTATTTTGCTTCCGCTTCCTTCAGCGCGGCCGTTGCCCGTTTCCCTTCTTCCTGCGAGCGGATCGCCGTGATCCCATACGCCAGGTTGTTCGCCATCTCGGTCAGCAGTTCCACTTCCGAGCTTTCGAACGAACCCACCTGCTCCGAATAGATCGCCAGCACTCCAAACGCTGAGCCGGCAACTCGCAGGGGTAAAGTGATCACCGCCGCGTAGCCCCGCTCGAGCGCCGCTTCGCGCCACGGCACAAACATCGGATCCACCGCAGTGTCGGTCACGACGCAAATCCGGTTCTCCCGGATCGCCGACCCCACCGGACCTCGGCCCGCCGCAGTATTCGACCATTTCAGTTGAATTGTGTCGAGGTATCCGCTTCCATGGCCGGCGTTCGCCATCGGCTTGACGGTTTTTTCATCGTCCTGCTCGGCATAGGCAATGAACGCCATCCGGTACCCGCCGACGCGCACAATAATGTCGCAGATTTGCCGCAGCAACTCCGGTTCGCTTCCCGCGTGCCCCAGCGCATGGTTGCATGCACTGAGCGTGTGCAAGGCCCGATTCAAGCGCCGCAACTCTTTGGTGATCACGCTCTCGTCGCTTGGCTCGGATATCGTCGCTGAAGGCGAATCAGTCGAGCTCTGGGCGCTGGACGGCCCAGCAGACGACTCTGAAGAAGAATTGGAGGACGAGGCAGACCCATCCGACTCGCGAGACCTACCGCCGGGGCCGTTCGTGCCCGAAGAAGCAACCGGGCCAGATTGTTCTTGCTCGTTAACCTGGGACTTATCCTGCGTCATGGACAGCAGCCGGCATCGCTCCGGCATCTTCGCTTTGGATTCCTGTTAGTGTACAGGTTCGCGCCCCCACCTCCGCCCGAAAACTGCGGCCTCTTGTTACCACCGGATGTGTGCCAGCAAAAGGGATACCAGTGAAGCGAGCATCTTGCACCACAGATGTGCCGGGGTGCGCCATTTCTCGCGCGTCCTTTGCGCGAGAAGTGGGGTTTTTGACTTCTCACGCCAGCCTCAAACAAAGGGGTTACCCCGCCTTCTTCCTCACCCTCGTCCCCATTCGCAACAGCTTCCGCACCGTCCCCGTGGGCAGCCGCTTCATCTGGTCGTACAATTCCGTCACCGCCTCAAAGAATCCCGCCATCGCCACCAGCCGTTCCCGCGTATAGTCCGCCCCCGCCTCCTTCGGATCCAGATCCGCCAGGCACTGCCGCAGAATTTCCCTCGTCGGATCGATCTCCCTCCGCTTCCTCTGCTCAATCACCAGCCGGAACATCTCCCATACGTCTTTCATCGATTCGTAGTGTTCCCGCCGGTCGCCCAGCACATGCACCGCGCGCACGATCCCCCAGGTCTCCAGCTCGCGGATCGATGTGCTCACATTCGACCGTGCCACGCTCAGCGTCTCCGCGATTTCCTCCGCTGGAATCGCGCGCGGCGACAAATACAGGAGCGCGTGAATCTGCGCCACCGTCCGGTTAATCCCCCACCGCGTCCCCATCTCCCCCCAGTGAAGGATGTACTGCTTCTGCACTCCAGTGAGTTCTGCCATATCGTTTATTTCAGTACAAACTGAATATACAGAAGGATAAGCTCGCCTGTCAATCCCTGCTCGTGTGGGGCGGACACTTCTGTCCGCCACTCGGGAAAGCACACCAACTGCGCGGGGACAATCCGGCGATGTGGGCACCTCCGCCTTTCGGCCATTCCGCGAAAGCCTCCTCAGGGAGCGCAGTGAGTCGAACGGGCGAAGCGAGCGCACCCAAGATGAATCCCACCACCCTCACGCTATAATGACCCGCGCATGCCCCTGCCCTCCGGCACAAAACTCGGCCCCTACGAAATCCAATCCCCGCTCGGCGCCGGAGGCATGGGCGAAGTCTACCGCGCCAAAGACACGCGCCTCGAGCGCACCGTCGCCATTAAGATTCTTCCCACGCATCTTTCCTCGAATCCAGAATTCAAACAGCGCTTCGAACGCGAAGCCCGCACCGTTTCCTCGCTGAATCATCCGCACATCTGCCATCTCTACGATGTCGGCTCACAAGACGGCACCGATTTCCTCGTCATGGAGTTCCTCGACGGCGAGACCCTAGCCGATCGTCTGCGCCGAGGCGCCCTGCCGCTCGCTGAGCTGCTGAAAATCGGAATGGAAGTCGCGCAAGCCTTGGAAATCGCGCATCGTGGGGCATCGTTCATCGCGACCTGAAGCCCGGCAACATCATGCTCACGAAATCCGGGACCAAGCTCATGGATTTCGGCCTCGCGAAACCGAACTCACTCGGCGCCGCAGGCTCGGGTTCAGCTCCACTTCTCTCCGCCGCGCGCACCATGAGTGGTCCCACTCCCGTCAGTCCGCTCACCACTGCCGGCAGCATTGTCGGCACCATCCAATACATGTCTCCCGAGCAGATCGAAGGCAAAGAGGCCGACGCTCGCTCCGACATTTTCGCTTTCGGCGCCGTCCTCTACGAGATGGCTATGGGCAAGCGCGCCTTCGAAGGCAAAAGCCAGATCAGCGTCGCTTCCGCCATTCTCGAGAAAGATCCCGAACCCATCAGCGCCACCAAGCCGCTCACGCCGCCAGCGTTCGACTATCTCGTCGCGTCCTGCCTGGCGAAAGACCGCGACGATCGTTTCCAGTCGGCCCACGACGTACGCCTGCAACTGAAAGCCATTTCGCAATCCCCGCAACCAGCACCCGCAATGGCCCCGGCGCAATCTCCTGTGCTGGTCCCGCGTCTGCTTTCGCTCAGCGCGCTGGTTTTGTTGCTCGCTGCACTGGCGATCTTTTATCTCTCGCAACGCGCGACCGCTCCCGCGCTTTCCGTGCGCGCCTACATCCCGCCTCCGCCCGGCACTTCCTTCCGCGCCTCTGGTTTTGATGAAGGCCCGGTCGTCGTCTCGCCCGACGGCAAGATTTTGGCTTTCACTGCCGTCGACGAAAAAGGTAGCACCAACCTCTGGCTCCGCCCGCTCGACGCTCAACAAGCTACCATGCTTCCCGGCACCGAGGATGCCGCCACTCCCTTCTGGTCGCCCGACAGTCATTACCTCGCCTTCATCTCCGACCGCAAACTGAAAAAGATCAGCGTCTTCGGAGGCGACGCGCAAACCCTCGCCGACGATGTCTACAGCGGCGGTGGCGACTGGGGTCCCGACGGCACGATCCTCTTCTCCAAACAACGCTCCGGTCCAATCTCGCAGATCGCGGCTTTGGGCAATCAGGTCTCGCCCGCCACTCATCTCGGCAAAGACGAGACTTCGCATGGGGATCCTTCGTTTCTCCCCGACGGCCGGCACTTCTTCTACGTCTCCTATCGAATTGGGGCGCCGACGCAAATCAAGCTTGGCGTGCTAGGCAAGCCCGAACAAGATGGAGTCGTCATTGCGCCGGGGTCCCACCCGGTATTCGCCTCCGATCATCTCGTCATGGTCCGCGCCGGCCATATCCTTGCCCAACCGTTCAATTCCCGCTCCTTCGCTCTCTCTGGCGATCCGCAAACTCTGGGCGAGGCTCGCACGTTCAGCGTCTCCCGTGAAGGCGTCCTCGCTTACCACGAAAGTTCCGCCGAATCCGAGCTCAAACTCTTTGACCGTAGCGGAAACCTGATCGGCGTCCCTGGTCCGCCTGCGGTTTATTCCGATCCTCGCTTCTCTCCCGACGGAAAATCCATCGCCGTCACCATCAGTGACCAACGGTCGGGCACGGCGGATATATGGATTTTTCCCGTCGCCGGCGGCCCGGCCACCCGCTTTACCTTTGGACCCGATGATTTCTGGCCCGTCTGGTCGCCTGACGGAAAGCAGATTGCTTACGGCGTTGTGGAGAACGGCAAGAATTCGATCCGCCTCCGCTCCCTCGACGGCCGCCAGCCCGAAGAGCTTCTCTATCAAAACGACACCTATATCAATGGTTCACCCGTCGACTGGTCGCCGGACCGGAAATATCTTTCGCTCGATCTGGAAACGAAAGACGGAATTTTTTCCAATTGGATGTTGCCCATGACCGGAGAACGCACGCCTTTCCAGCCACCTGCCAGCGCCCACATGAAGGCAAGCGAGTACGACGGCCGCTTCTCTCCCGATGGCCGATGGCTCGCCTATTTTTCCTACGAAAGCGGACGGCCCGAGGTTTACGTGGTTCCCTTTGGCGCTGGAGCCAAGACTCAGATCTCCACCACCGGCGGATGGAACACCATCTTTAGCCGCAATAACGAACTTTTCTACGCCACTATGGGAAACCGCCTCATCGCTGCCCAAACTTCGACTCAACCCAACTTCCACGTGAGCTCAATCCAACCGCTCTTCCAACTCGACCTGCCAAACTTCACCGGCATCAGCTACGATGTCAGCCCCGACGGCAAACAGATCGTCGTCCAAACCACCGACCACACCAAATCCACTTCCATCACCCTCCTAACCAACTGGCCCGCCTCATTGAAGTAGATGGGCTAGGGAACGGCCCGGACAATGGTTATGAAGAGTGGTTATGTCGCGACGGCCGCCTTCGGCCGTCACGTATAGTCGGGTGAAGAAGGGCAAAAGCAGCTACCGGCCGAAGCCGGAGCGCCAGCGACGGCGCAGCGGAGGGACCTCGGGCTACTCTGTAGCCAAGCAGTCGTAGTCGAATAGAGAAACGGAAGACTGAGAAACGGGCAGCAACAACCTAGTTCAACGGCGAAGAAGAAGGATCGCTCAACGCAATAAGCCTTCCCGGAGGATAATCATCAGAAGTGAGTGGGCTCGCGGGATCCGGATTCACAATCGTCAGCAACTTGCCGCTCCGAATCCCCCGAATCGTCAGGCTCTGGCTCTCGACCGCCACAACCCGGTATTTTTCGTCAAAGAGTTCCCCTGGTCTGGCTTTCATAGCTCAGTTGGATGCCGAATCCGCTCGTCGGGACTCCTCGCTTTTCCATTTTCGATTCTTGCCATGATAAACGAGATTCTGGCAACCCTAACATTCTTCACTGTCACGAGTAACCGCGCCAGTCACTCGTGCCGTATCCGTAACTGTTACCGTAGCGACGGCCCTTCAAGCCGCGGAGCGGCGAGACAACTTAGCCCAGCGCTTCAGCGCTGGGTCAGTCCACGAAGATGAAACCAATCCGGGGGGACGACACAGCTGGTGGGAGTTCCCACCGGCTTTTCTTCGCGACCTTCATGAATCCTATGCGATCTTTGCGGTTCAAGCTCTTGATGCCGGACGCCCTTTTTCCAAATCGCACAGCTCCATCTACAATCAACCCTGTTCATGGACACGGCCCGCATCGCCGAACTGCTAGACCCGTTCCTGCCGGCTTCTCATTCCGGACCGTCCCAAACTGAAGAGGGCCGCCCTGAGCAAAGTCGAAGAGAACCTGCCGCCCTGTCCTCAACCCAACTCCAACGTATATCGACGTATATCGATCTACTCCTCCGCTGGAATGCCCGCATCAACCTCACCGCCATCCGCGACCCCGAAGAGATCGTCATCCGCCATTTCGGCGAGAGCCTTTTCGCCGCCCGCCACCTGTTCCCCCGATCTTCCTCCGTGTCCTCTGTGTCCTCTGTGGTGAAAGCTGTTGGTGTTGCTGTTGCTGTTGGTGTTGGTGTTGGTGTTGGTGTTGGTGTCGCCGACGTAGGCTCCGGCCCAGGGTTCCCCGGCCTTCCCATCAAACTCTGGGAGCCACAAATCTCTCTCACCCTGATCGAATCCAACCACAAGAAAGCAGCCTTCCTCCGCGAAGTCACGCGCGCACTTACATTGACGGACGTCGATATACAAAACGCCCGCGCCAAAACCCTTGCTGCCAAATTCGACACCGTGACTCTCCGCGCCGTCGAACGCTTCGACCAGATCTTGCCCACTGCCGCTGCCCTGGTCGCCCCGTCCGGCCGCCTCGCCCTCCTGATCAGCGCCGCCCAGCAAGACCATGCACTCTCAAGCCTGCCGCATTACTCCTGGGCCGCCCCAATCCCAATCCCCCGCTCCCGCTCAAGGATCCTCCTGGTCGGCCGGAATCAAGAGAGGCAACAAGTGGTCTGAAGCATCACTTTTGCATCGGCCTGCACAAATACTTTGGTGGTTTGTTGCGTATCTTTAAGGTATAAGTGGGAACAATTGCCAATAGAAGCCGATTCCATGACTATGCGGGAACAGGAGAGGCTCACCATCGATCCGTCACGGGTTCTGGAGAATGCTACTTCGGCGTTGGAAACCACATTTGGCAACAAGTGGAGTGGAAGTTTGCCGTAATCGCTATAAAATAGCTGAAGAGGACCGAAAATGTCGCCGCTGCGCCCTGTAAAGTGGGAAAATGGTATCAAACATGGTCTCACTCGGGGCTATGAGGTGGTTTTTTCACAGTGTTCCTATAGGAACACTTCACAGAATCGCAAGTCCGGAGGGTCGCACCCTCCCTCGTCCCGATTCGCAGTCAGCCAAAATGTTCCCATAGGAACATTCCGGTGATCGGCAGTGAATCGATCCCCCAACACCATCCCCACAGAGCTTCCAAGGGTTATGTTGCGTGATCGCTTGTCAAGACAAGTCCCGGTCGGCGCCATCAGGCGAAGTGTTCCCATAGGAACATCGGCGACGCAAACACAAGCGCCGCTCCGCTCCCCCATTGTTTCGTCCATTTTCACCGTGACATTTCTTCGCAAGCTTTGCAGCAAGCCACGAAGAAGCGCACAATGTTCCTGTAGGAACACTTGTTGGCTCGTCCTCTTGCTGGCCGCCTCAAGCGCATCAGAATGTTCCTACAGGAACATTGGACGCGTTTTGCACACGAATTCACTTGTGTGCACAGCAATTCTTCATTGCTTTGAATTGCATCGCGGATTATGCTGCCCTCTAGCTCTGGTTCTCCTGACAATCTAAATGGGACGCGTTATCGCTGTTGCCAATCAGAAGGGCGGCGTGGGCAAGACTACGACCGCCATCAACCTAGCCGCGTCCTTTGCGGCTGCCGAAGTGAACACGCTGCTGGTCGACTGCGATCCGCAGTCGAATGCCACGAGCGGCCTCGGGTTCGTCAAGGATCCTGACCGCGTCAGCGCCTATCATCTCCTCATGGGCGACGCCACTGCTGAGGAGGCGCTGCTCACCACAGAGCTCGAACAGCTCTGGCTGATTCCTGCGCACAAGAATCTGATCGGCGCAAACATTGAGCTCGTCGACGCAGAAGGGCGCGAGTATCGCATGCGCAGCGCGCTGGCGCCTCTGCGCGATCGCTTCCAGTTCATCGTGCTGGACTGTCCGCCTGCCTTGGACTTGCTGACGCTCAATGCGCTGGTCGCGGCCGATGCGGTGCTCATCCCAATGCAGGGAGAATACTTTGCGCTTGAGGGCGTGAGCGAACTGCTGGATACGATCGAGCGCATACGCGCGGGACTGAATCCTGAGTTGGGGATTGAAGGCGTGGTGCTGACGATGTTTGATGAGCGCACCAACCTGGCGCAGCAAGTGATGACTGAGCTGAAGAATTACTTTGGCGAGAAGCTATGCCGCACGACAGTGCCGCGGAACATTCGGCTGGCAGAGGCGCCCAGTCATGGAAAGGCAGCGCTGGTGTACGATCCGCGCTCGAAAGGGGCGGAGAGTTATATACGGCTGGCGAAGGAGATCATTGAGCGGCAGGCTGGGCAGCTTTCAGCGGTCAGCTCTCAGCTTTCAGAACAACCCTCGACCACAGAGGGCACAGAGGAGCACGGGGGCGTCGAGGTTCCGGCGGCGGAGATGGATAAGACTGCCTGAGCTGCGGGCTCTCGGGGCTGGCATCATATTGATGTATATCAATGTATTAGATTGATGGATATCAATATATAAAAGCACGGGTATATAAAACACAAAGGCTGCGTGCGGACGTTTGTTGCGGAAATTCCCCGCGGAGATCGAATGGGGCGGTTGCGGTGAAAGGGATCCTTCGGCTGCGTGGCTGCGCCGCTTCGCGACGCATCCACTTCGCTCGGATAACAAGGCTCCAAAGTCCCGCTAGATCGCTCAGGATGAGAACGCTTTTTGTGCAGAGGGATAAAAGGGAAGAAATTTCATGACTACTTCGGCGGCGGAGAATATGGCGGGGCGCGTGGCGGATAAAGATAAAGAGAAGGTGGAGAAGCGGCGGGCTTTGGGACGAGGGTTGGAGTCGTTGCTGCCGGGGCCACGGGTCGTGCCGGGAAATGCGGCGCGCCCTGTATCTTCCCAAGGCGTTAGTGGCACCTTAGACACGCGGGCAGGAGTGCCCGCGCCACACGGTTCCGCTCACTCGCCCGCCATTCGAAAAGAGGAAACCGGCGTTCGTATTGACGGGACCATTCGGGCGGTGGTTGAGGAGTCCGTGGAGAGCGCTGCGCGGGCGGGGGCGCCCGCGCCACATACCCCTTCGGTGCAACTGCCTTCACCGGATCTTTCTTCTGCTTCTGCTTCCGCGAATACTGCGGCTGCCGAGCTGCGCTCAGCTGGACAGCCGGGGGCTGTCCCCACATTCGATCCTTCTGCACAGAATGCGGGTGACGGTCCCATTACGATTTACGCGCAGGCGGAATCGCGAGTCCCGGCGAACCTCGTCATCAATTTGGCAATTGCCGACATCGACAAGAATCCGTTTCAGACGCGGTACGTTGACGATGATGAGGCGCTCGAGGAGCTGGCCGATTCCATCAAGGTAAATGGGGTGGTGCAGCCGATCATGGTCCGGCCGGGGGATGAGGAGGGTCGGTACATCCTCGTTCTCGGAGAGCGGAGGCTGCTGGCTTCGAAGAAAGCGGGGAAGACGGTGATTCCGGCGATGGTGCGGCGGCTGTCGCTGCAGCAGGCGGCGGAGTTGACGATCATCGAAAACCTGCAGCGCGAGGATTTAAGCGCGCTCGAACAGGCTGAGGCGTTCCGCGTATTGAGCAGGGAATTTTCGCTGACGCAGGCGCAGATCGGCGAGCGCGTGGGGTTGTCGCGCGAATCGATATCGAATTACATGCGGTTGCTGAAGCTGCCGCGCGAGGTGATGCAGCTGCTCGCGGAAAAGAAGATCACCTTCGGCGAGGCGAAGGAACTGCTGAAGCTGGAGAATGACGATCAGATTACGCAGGGCGCGCTGTATGCGGTGAAGAAGGGGTTGAGCCTGGAGCAGATCGAGAGAATGGTGCTGTCGATGAACGGGCTGCTCGATCCATTCCCCGGGATGCCGGGGCAGGTCACGAAGAAAACCGGCGGCGGGGCGCGGTGGGTGGATCCCAATGTGCGGGCGGCGCAGACGGATTTGGAGCGGATGCTGGGAGTGCGAGTGCGGATCCGCGACCGCAAAGGTAAGGGGAAGATCGTGATCGAGTATACGACTGTGGATGATTATGAGCGGGTGGTGGAGATGTTGCGGGGGCGAAAATAGCTCCTAGCTCCTGGCTTCTGGCTTTTTTGGGCGGCCCGCGCGGCCGCTTTTTCATTTTCTGCTGTTGGCTGGGGGAACAGGGACCAAAGATCGTTACTGGTGGAGCGAGAGAGCTTTGGATCGGCTGGTTCGGTCGGTTCTAGTGGGATGATCAACTGGGGATTGGGTGTCTGAGGGACCGGCCCTCGTCGCGGGAGTGGTGTTTACGCTTTTGGTTCGGGGACTGAAGCCGGGGATACGCGGGAAACCCGAGGTCCCTCCACTCCGCCGCTCTTAGGGCCGCGCGGGCCTCAGGCGGTGTACACTCGTTGGTTCGCGTTGTGAGTCTGCTGTCACTTCATCCCCGAGAGGTCGGTTTGTGAAAACAAGTTCTTCCGTTGCTTGCCTTGCTGTGCTTGCCCTTGTCTTTGAACTTGGCTCGGTCGGCTCGATGCCATCTGAGGCGCAGACTGCGCCTACCAAACCGTTGACGGTTGAAACCATCTATCAAACCGGCGGCCTGGGCGGTCGCGGGCCGGAGACGACGGAGTGGAGCCCGGATGGAACGAGGCTTACGTTCGTGCAGCGCGACGAGAAAGGAGAGAAGGGCGAGTTGTGGTACGTGGACGCGGCGACTGGCGAGAAGAAGGTGCTGGTCAGCGCGGCGAAGCTGGCGTCGTTGGATCCTGACGTGAACAAGGTGAAGAACGAGCGCGAGAAGGAGCGGCTGACGCGGTATCACGTCGCGGCGTATTTGTGGGCGCCGGATTCGAAGCACTTGATTTTTGATTCGCAGGGACAGCTCTGGCTCTACGATCTGGGATCGGAGACGGCGGTGCAGTTTACATCGGCGGCCGACCCTAGCGGCGATCCGAAATTTTCTCCTGACGGCGCGCATGTGGCGTATGTGCGCAAGCACAATTTGTATGTACGTCCGGTGAGCGGCAAGGACGAAAAGGCGCTGACGAAGGACACCGGCGAAAACCTGTTCAACGGCGATATCGATTGGGTCTATGCGGAAGAGCTGGCGGTGCGCAGTAATTATTTCTGGTCGCCCGACAGCAAAGAGATCGTGCTTCTGCACATGGACGAGACCAAGGTGCCGACCTATCCCATCACCGACTGGATGCCGACGCATCCGAACGTGGAGAACGAGAAGTATCCCAAGGTGGGCGATCCGAATCCGGTGGTGAAGCTGGGCGTGGTGGATGCGGACAAAGGCAAGGTGCGCTGGATTTCACTGACGATCGATGAGGAAGCGTACATCCCACGATTTGGGTGGGTGCGTGATGGCGTGATCTGGGCAGAAGTGCTGAACCGGACCGAGGACAAGCTGGACTTGTACTTTGTGGATGCGAAGACGGGGAAGTCGCGGATTGTGCTGACCGAGACGACGCCTGGAGCGTGGATCGACTTCGAGCATCTCGAAGTGCGCTTTCTGAAATCCAGTGGACAGTTCCTGTGGCCGAGCTGGCGCGATGGCAACATGCATCTTTACCTCTACAGCTTCGACAAACAGAATCCGATGAGCGCGGATGCGAAGCTGGAGCGGCAACTGACCAAGGGCGATTTTGAGGTGCTGGGGATTGATGGCGTGGATGAAGCGGCCGGGACCGTGTTTTTCGAGGCGAACAAAGATGATCCGCGGCAGGTGCATATTTTTTCGGTGCAGCTGGACGGATCCGGTTTCAAAGCGCTGACTTCCGAGGAAGGAATGCACTTCGGACATTTCAGCGACGATGGGAAACACTACACCCACATGTATTTCGGGCCGCATGCTTCGCAGAGCATCACGCTATGCGCCGTGGCTGGCGGATCGTGCAGTCCGGTGTGGCAGGCGAAGAACGCGATTGCCGAGTACGGGCTGCGTGCGCCGAAGTATCTAGAGTTCAAGGCGGAGGATGGAACGGTGCTGTATGGACGGTTGTTGCTTCCTCCGGAGGGAACGACGAGCGGAAAGATTCCGGTGATCATCAACATCTACGGTGGCCCTGCGGCGCAGATGGTGAGGAAGTCGACGCCGGATGCGTTCGACGAGATTCTGGCGCGCAAGGGCTTCGCCGTTTTTGCGGTGGACAATCGCGGAACACCGGGGCGGGATCGCAAGTTCCAGACGGCGATCCGGCATGAGTTTGGCGCGATTGAGTTGAAAGATCAGCTCACCGCTTTGGATCAGCTGCTGGCGCAGTATCCGCAGCTGGATAACGATCGCGTGGCGATCTGGGGATGGTCGAATGGCGGATCGATGACGTTGTATGCGATGACACATTCCGACCGCTTTCGCGCGGGCGTGGCCGTGGCTCCGGTGACCGATCAGAGGAATTACGACTCGATCTATACCGAGCGCTACATGGGACTGCTGAAGGACGACAAAGAGGGGTACGAGGAGTCGGATGTGATGACTTCAGCCGACAAGCTGCATGGGGCGCTGCTGCTGGTGCACGGCACGAGTGACGACAACGTGCATTTTCAGAATAGCATCCAGATGATTAGCGCGCTGATCGGCGCGGGGAAGCAGTTCCGGCTGATGATCTATCCCAACAAGACACACAGCATTGCGGGGAAAGATGCGCGGATTCATCTATTCACGATGATTGAGGATCATTTTGAGCGGGAGCTGAAGTAGGGCGCCGCTAGCGAGTCATTGTTTGGCTTTCCGTAGCCTCGCAGCGTAAATGGTCGATTGTCATCTTGAGCGAGAGCGAAAGATCCATGTACTCGCGGGAAGTACATGGGTCCTTCGCTTCGCTCAGGATGACAAAGCGGCCTCGGTCAACGACCGAGCCGTTTTTATTTGTGTCTGCCGGAACCTTTGCGCGGGGTTTCCTTGGATGAGCTGTCTTTCGAGGAGCTTTCCTTCGAGCTAGTGTCCTTCGACGAGCCGTCTTTCGAGCCGCTCTCGGACTTCGGCTTGTCGTCCTTCTTGTCTTTGGGCTGGGAATCTCCGGAGGATACGGGAGACGATGTTTTCTTCGCGTAGTCGGTGACGTACCAGCCCGAGCCTTTGAACTGGACAGCGGGGGCGGAGATCATCTGCTCGACCTGGCCGCCGCATTCGGGGCACTTCTTGACCATCTTGTCAGAGAATTTCTGGATTTTTTCGAAGCGGTGGCCGCACTTCTTACATTCGTATTCGTAAAGTGGCATGAGTGTGAGACGGTTGTGAGGGACAACTCAGTTTCATATTGATTTTAGGGGCCAGGAGCGATTGCGTCAATTCCGCGGGAGGCTTTGGGGCGCCCGGATCGTGCCGTCCCTGAAGGAGTCCGTGTGGTAGTTTCTCTTTCGCCCCTCCGCGGCTCAACCCTTTTTCGCTTCGCACCCACGGCTCGCGCCGTGGGCTGAATTCTTCCGCCGCCTTAGCGGCTGAAGTCCGTTCTGGCTGGTTCATCCGATTCGTGCGTGTCGCGTCACTTTTTCGGTTTCTGCAAGCTCTTTGGGGCCGTGTTGCGCCAGGCGGCGGCGATCGCCTTGGCAAGCATGTCTTTCTTCGCGGCTTTGAGGTACACACTGGTGGCGCCGCGGCGTCCCCAGGCGCCTTTGACCGGAACGAACGCTTCGGGATGGTCCTTCGAAAAATTGTGCTGGTCTTCGGGCGAGAGCTTGACCATGGCGCTGGTCTTGTTGGGATAGCCGAGGGTGGCAAAGATTTTTCCGGCGACGCGGAAGTCGGGATGGTCCATGTGGTGGCGCTCTTCGGTTTCGGGGAGGGCGAGGGCGAGTTTGCGGAAATCGTTGGCCGTCATGGGAATTCTCCATCATCTGACTTGGGCGGCAAACAGCAGGTCCCTCCACTGTGCTCGCATTCGCTCGCTGCGGTCGGGATGACAAGCCTTTAGTGGCTAAAGGCAGTTTTGGTCCACCAGTATAACGGCGGATCAGTGATCGAAGTTACGATCGCGGTGGTGGTAGACTTCCCGCGATGAAGGACGCTGCATCGACTGCGACCGGGCCGGCGCTTTATCTGGTGGGGACGCCGATCGGGAACCTGGAGGACATCACGCTGCGGGCGTTGCGCGTGCTGAAAGAAGTGGACGTAATTGCGTGCGAGGACACGCGGCAGACTCAGAAGCTGCTGAATCACTATTCGATTGGGACGCGCACGACGAGCTATCACAAACACAACGAGATGACGAAGTCCGCGGAACTGGTGAAGGAGATGCAGGAGGGGGCGAGCGTGGCGCTGGTGACAGATGCGGGGATGCCGGGGATTTCTGATCCGGGATACCGGCTGATTGCGTTGGCGATTCGGCATCAGGTGCCGGTGGTGCCGATTCCGGGGGCGTCGGCGTTTCTGGCGGCGCTGGTGGCGAGCGGGCTGCCCACGGATTCGTTTCGTTTCAGCGGATTTCTTCCTGCGAAATTTGGGGAGCGGCGGGCAGCGCTCGAGGCGATCAAGAGTTCTCCGCGGACGCAGGTGTTCTATGAGGCTCCGCACCGGATTGTCGAGACGTTGACCGATGTGGTCGAGGTTCTGGGTTCGGCGAGGCACGTTGTCGTGGCACGCGAGGTGACCAAGTTGCATGAGGAGTTCCTGCGCGGCCGCGCAGGCGAAGTCCTGGAAAATTTGCGGGTGCGCGATGCAGTGAAGGGCGAGATCACATTGCTGATTGGGAAGGCGGAGGAGGGGGCTCGCGTAGAGACGGACGCATTCGTCCGTCTCTCGGTGAGGCAGCGGGTGGAGCAGATTATGGCCGAAGAGAAGGTCGACGAGAAAGCGGCGCTGAAGAAAGTGGCGAAGGAGCGGGGAGTATCGAAGAGCGAGGCGTACCGCGAGTTGCAGAGGAGCAAGTAAACCTTGTCGAGCTTCGCTCGACGGACAGCCGGGGGGCGGTGTCCCCACATGAGGTCGACCGGCGGACGAATGCGTCCGCCGCTACGTGTGCAGTGCTACTTTCCTGCCAGCTCTTTCTTCACGGTTTCGCTGACCACTTTGCCGTCCACGCGCATGCCGGCGGCGTTGAATTTTGCCATGGCGTTCTTCATGACTGTGCCCATTTCTTTCATGGTGGGCGCGCCCATTTCGGCGATAGCGGCTTTCACGCCCGCTACGATTTCCGCTTCCCCTGCGGCTTTGGGGAGATAGCTTTCGATAACGATGATTTCGGCGGCCTCTTTGTCGGCCATTTCCTGGCGCCCGCCCTTGGTGAACTGCTCGACGGACTCTTTGCGCTGCTTGATCAGCGTCGTCAGAACGGCTTGGGATTCTTTTTCGTCGAGCGGGGACATCTTTTCGACGGTCTTCAGTTGCAGGGCACTTTTCACCATGCGGAGGGTGGAAAGGCGCGCTTCTTCTTTGGCCTTCATGGCGGTGACGATGTCTTTCTGGATCTGTTCGGTGAGGCTCATGAGGGGATTATAGACGGAGGATGCGGGATCTCATCTAGCGGCAAACATCCGAAGTCAAAGTCCCCACTCTAATCTCGCCAAAGAACGGCGAGATTAGAATGGGGCACCCAGCTCCGTCAAGAATCCCCACTTCTCATGCACAAACCGCGCGAGAAATGGGGCACCCGGGGTCTTTGAAATCGTCACAATCGAAACTTGTACGTTCGGCATCAGATGGGGCTGGAGGAATTCATCATGGGAAAACTTGCGATCTGGGCTCAGCTTGAAGCCAAACCTGGCAAGGAGAAAGAGCTTGAGGAATTCTTGAAATCGGCACAGCCCTTGGCAGAGCGTGAACCGGGGACGGTGACGTGGCATGCCATCAAGATGGGGCAAGGAAAATACGGAATCTTCGATACGTTTGCGGATGAGAATGGGCGGAATGCACATCTCAACGGTGAGATTGCCAAGGCTCTGTTCGCCAAGGCGAAGGAGTTGCTGGCGAATCCGCCCAAGATTGATAAGCCGGAGATTCTGGCGTCGAAAACTGGGCGTGGGTAAGAACGGAAAACGCCTGAGCGCGAGTCGGTTGGAAAAATGCCCCGGACGAATGCGTCCGGGGCTACGTGTTTGGTGTGACGCGGGTCACGGCGCAGAGGTGACTTTTGCGGTAGACCGTTGCTGGCGAAAACGTGCTGCAATGGCGCGCTTCCGGTAAACTGAAAGACTATCCCTATTCATAAAGGACTTGGCTATGTTGCATAAGAATCGTCTTTTTACTCCCGGGCCAACGCCGCTGCTGCCGGCGGCGCAGACGGCCATGGCATCGTTTACGGCGCACCATCGGACAGCCGATTTCCGGGCGCTGTTTCAGCACGTGCTGGGCGATATGAAGGAATTCATCGGCACGAAGAATGACGTCCTGGTACTGGCGTGTTCGGGCACAGGCGTGATGGAGGCGTCGGTGTCGAACCTGACATCGCCGGGGGACACCGTGCTGGTGCTGACTGCGGGGAAGTTTGGCGAGCGCTGGACCGGGCTGGCCAAGGCGTTCGGCTGCCACGTCGAAGTGCTGGAGGTTCCGTACGGCGAGACGTTTTCTCTGGACGACCTGCGGGCGCGGATGAATCAGCAGGTGCGCGCGGTGTTTGTGCAGGCCACGGAGAGTTCCACGGGTGCGCGGCACGATATTGAGGGCATCGCGAAAATTGTCCGGGCGCATGGGGACGAGACACTGCTCGTAGTGGACGCGATCACAGGGCTTGGGACTACGCATCTTGATGTAGATGGCTGGGGCGTCGACGTGATCATCGGCGGGTCGCAGAAGGCGCTCATGATGCCGCCGGGGCTGGCCTACTGTGCGGTGAGCGAGCGGGCGTGGAAGCATATGGATAAGACGACTTCACCGCGCTATTACTTCGATCTGCGCAAGGAGAGAAAATCAGCGGCGAAGGGCGAGACTGCCTATACGCCGGCCACGTCACTGTTTGCGGCCCTGGGAGCGGCGCTGGAATTCATTCGCGGAATGGGCAACGGGGATCTTTCGAAGGGGCGCGAGGAGCTGGTGAACAATGCCGAGCTTTGCGCGGAGATGACCCGGGCGGGCGCGAAGGCGTTGGGATTGAAGTTGTATGCGGCCTCACCAGCCGCGGCGCTGACCGCGATTTGCGCGCCGGAGGGTCTCGACTCCAGCAAGATCGTCAAGGAGTTCCGCGAAACCTTCGATGCGGTGGTGGCGAACGGGCAGGGCGAGATGAAGGGGAAGCTGTTCCGCATCGCGCACATCGGATACTACGATTACCTCGACACCGTCGGCATTCTAGGCGCGCTCGAACACGTGCTTGCCAAGGTCACCGACCAGGGCGTCGAATATGGCGCGGCGGTGCGGGCAGCACAAGAAGTCTATGCCCGCACCCAGTCGGGGAAGCGACAGTTGGTCGGCGCCTGAAGCCTGCACGACGCTAATTGATCGTGAAATTCATCGGGCTCGAGGTTTCGGCCAGAGTTCCTCCGCTTCCGTAGATGCCCGTGCCAGCCGTGCCGGGGTTGGTGACGGTGATGGTGACGGTGCCAGGGGCCACGATGGCCGATGCCGGAACTGCGACCATAAGCTGGTTGCCGCTCACGAAGGTCGTGCCACTTTGCGCGGTGCCATTCCAGTTCACAATCGCTTTGGAGGCGAAGTTGGTTCCGTTGACGGTTAAAGTGAACGCCCCTCCGCCAGCGGTTGTGCTGGTGGGCGCGATTTGGCTGATAGCAGGCATCGTGCCGGCGACCGGTGGAGTCGTTTTGGAGCTGTAGCCGCAAGCGACGGTGAAGATCAGCGCCGCGAGCACGATTGATTTGATATGCGGTCGTGGTTTCATAGTGTTCTCCCGAGGGCCGGGGCCCGAATAAGAGGGAGTGTAGAAAGTCCCAGAAACAGCGGTGTCAGAGGGGTGTTATTTCCCGGTCATTTTTTCGTCAACTGGATCGTCAGTTCTGAAAATCAGTTCTGAAACCGGATCTTCATTCAAAGGAAATCATTCGTGAAAATCATCGTAGCGGAAAAAATATCGGCATCGGCCGTGGCGCATTTGCAAGAGCCGGGCTGGACGGTTCTTACGGCAGATCAACTCGATGGCAAGCTCGAACAGCATCTGGAAACGGCGGATGCACTTATTGTGCGCTCGGCGGTGCAGGCCGACGCGAAGCTGCTGGAACACGCGAAGAAGCTGCGCGTGATTGGCCGGGCCGGAGTCGGTGTAGACAACATCGACCTCGACGCGGCGACGCACAAAGGGATCGCTGTGATGAACACTCCCGGCGCCAACGCGGTTGCCGTAGCGGAGCAGACGCTGGGGATGATGCTGGCGATGGCCCGGCACCTGAGCCGCGCCGATGCCCTGATGCATGCCGGCAAGTGGGAGAAGAAATCGCTGCAGGGTACGGAATTGCGTGGGAAAACTTTGGGCATCATCGGCCTGGGCCGAATCGGTATGGAAGTGGCGCGGCGGGCGCGGGCGTTCGGTATGGAGTTGGTGGCGCACGATCCGTTTGTCTCGGTCGGGGTGGCGAAAGAGCAGGGGATCCGGTTGGCGGGCCTCGACGAGCTTTACGCTGCGGCGGATTACATTACTCTGCACGTGGGATTGACGCCGCAGACGAACGGGATGATCAACGAGGCATCGATCGCGAAAATGAAGAAAGGCGTGCGGCTGGTGAACTGCGCGCGCGGTGAACTGGTGAATGAGGCGGACCTGGCAGCGGCGCTCAAGAGCAAGCACGTTGCGGCGGCCGCGCTCGACGTTTTTGCGGAAGAGCCTCCGAAGAACTCGCCGCTGCTCGCGCTGGAGAACGTAGTGCTGACGCCACACGTAGGCGGATCGACGTTCGAGGCGCAAGAGGCGGTGGGGGTGCAGATTGCGCAGCAGGTGAAGGAATATCTGAAGCATGGCGTGATTCAGAATGCCGTGAACGTGCCCTCGGTTTCCGCCGAGGAATACGCGATGATGCAGCCTTACATCGTGCTGGCGGAACGCATGGGATCGTTTCTGTCGCAAATTTCCGAGGGCAGCATTGAAGAGATTTCGATCCGTTACGGCGGGCATATCGCGGAATGGAAAACGGAGCTGATCCGCAATGGCGCGATCAAGGGCATTCTGAACGAGGCGCTGGAGGAGAAGGCGAACCTGGTAAATGCGGCCACGATTGCGGAAGAGCGCGGGCTGCGGGTGCTGGAATCGCACAAGCCGAAGTCGTCGACCGGAGGCGCGGGGAGCGTGCTTTCGATTTTTCTGAAGACGGCTACCGAAGAGCACATGGTGAAGGGCGCGGTGCTGCACGGGCAAGCGCCACGGTTGTTGCATGTGGATGGCATCGACGTAGAGGCTCCGCTGGAGCGCAGCCTGATTTACCTGCGGAATCGGGATGTGCCAGGCGTGATCGGAAAAGTGGGAACTTTGTTGGGCGAGGAATCGATCAACATCGCCGACTTCTCGCTGGGACGGCGCGCCATTGAGAAGGACGTGCAGAAAGAATCTGACCAGCCACGTGAGGCGATCGCGGTCGTGCACGTCGATGGGCGCGTTTCGGAGGAGGTGCTGGCGAAATTGAGGACGATTCCGGCGGTGCAGAAGGCGAAGGCAGTGCGGTTGTTTTAGATAGGCTCTCGTCAGTTGGCTTGGAAACAAGAACAACACAAAATCATTAACCACAAAGGACACGAAGTATCACGCAGGAAGGGCGACAAAAACGCACTCCTTTGTGATACTTCGTGTCCTTCGTGGTTATTGCTTCTTGATTTACGATTCGGCTTCGTCGCGGCGGAGTTTACGGCTTTCGGCCAGCAGGGTCATGGAGTGCATCAGGTTCTGCAGGGTGACGATGCCAATCAGGCGCTGGTCTTCAACGACAGGAATGATGCTGGAATTGCGGGCAGTGAGTTTGCGGAAGGCTGAGCCCAAGGAGTCCTGGCGCAGAGACACCTCGAAAATCTTGTTCATCACAGCCTGCACGTAGCCGTTTCCTTCTGCCCGCAGGGCGTCGAGAATGCGCTGCTTCGAAATCACTCCCACCATGTCACTGCCGCGAACCACGGGGAAATCGTCCTGCAGGGAATGAACTGCCTTTTCCAGCGCGTCTTCCAACGTGTCAGCCGGAGAGAGCGTGGCGAAATCGGTGAGCATAACTTCTTCCAGGCGGACGTTGTCGAGCACGGACTGGAATACGAGGGCGCGTTCTTCCAACTGCGCGGCGGAGAACACGATCACACCGACCATGGTGAGCCAGCTATCACTGAACAGGCCGGCGAGCATCAGAACCATAGCAATGGCGTTGCTGATGGAGACAGCGCGCCGCGTGGCCGTGGCGGCGTCGAGCGTGCGCGACATGAACGCACGCAGGATGCGGCCGCCATCGAGAGGATACGCGGGCATCAGATTGAAAATTGCGAGGTAAAGATTGGCCCAGACGAGGCTCTTCGGCAACTTGGTGGCTTGGAGAAAAGGCCATTGCCAAAGATCCGCACCGCGCCCGGAGACGGTTATCGCGGCTGCGGCCAGTGCTGCGAGAGAAAGGCTGACCAGCGGTCCGATGAGGGCCAGGCGAATCTCCCGCTGCCACGGCAGTGACGCCGGTTGCAGCTTGCCGGCGCGCGATTCGTCATATAAGGCGACGCCCGTGAGCGGGAGCAGAATCACTGCCTTGGGAATCAAGCCGGCGCGGCGCGCAGCGAGCATGTGTCCGCATTCGTGCGCACCCACGCAGAGCAGAATAATGCCTGCCAACGCGAGGTCGCGCGGCCCGTTAGCGGAACTCTGCCGGACGGCGTAGTCCGTCCAGAAGATGAAGACGGGCAAAATGAAAAACGTCAGGTGGATGCGGACGTCGACACCGAACAGACGCCCAACCGGAATGGACCAGCTTCGCATAAGCCTTTGCTACTTTTATTCTACATGGATGGATATATTGAATGCGGCATCCAAACGTCCAAAGCCATGCGAGTGATTGCGGGGAAATATCGGAGCCGGGCGCTACGTGCGCTGCGCGGGATGGATGTACGTCCCACGTCAGACCGGCTGCGGGAGACGCTGTTTAACGTGCTGACGGCGGGAAATCCGGCCGCTCTGGAGGGCAGTGTTTGGCTCGATCTGTATGCAGGAACAGGAGCGGTGGGCATTGAAGCGCTGAGCCGTGGCGCCAAAGAGGTGTACTTTGTGGAGCACTCGGCGGCGGCGGCGGACGCGATCCGCGGCAATCTGGAGAGCCTTGGGATTGAAAACGGATACACCATTCTGCAGGAAGAACTGCCGCGCGCATTCTGGCGCATGGAGCGCCAACATGTGGCGGCGGATGTGGTGTTCATCGATCCTCCTTATCGCATGCAGGAGGCTTACACGCGTACCCTGAGGGCGTTGGCGGATTCATCTCTCATATGGGCGATGTCGGTGGTGATTGCCGAGCACGAAAAGAGATTTGACCCGGGTGAGGAATTCGGGCCGTTGCGCAGGTTTCGTTACCTGGCGCAGGGGAGCGCGGCGCTCAGTTTTTATCGGATGGGGAGTTCGGGGGAAGTGCGAGTGTAGGAATCGTACCTAATCACAGAGGACACAGAGGGATTCGCTCCGAGCCTCCTGTGTGCTCTCTGTGGTCAACACCGCTACATGATCAGATCGTCGGTGCGGCGCATGATCGGATGCTGCATCTCTTCCAGATGATTCTTCACCATGTTCAGGCCGTAGACGCAGCCTTCGAAATTCTTGGAAAGACTGGCAAAGAGGGGTGCGACCTTGGCATATTCGAAGTGTTCGAACTTGGAAACGATGTAGTAGCTTTCTTTGCCGGCTTTCACCCACTCCACAAAATTTTCCAGGCGCTGGCGGCGCAGCCGGAAGTGATTGATACTTTCGGGGAACATCCCAGCGAGGAACAGGGTATAATCGCCGATGTGTTTGCGCACCTGGCGCTCGCGGTCGAACGAAGGCGCGGGGCCATAGACCGGATCCGATTCCAGCAACATCTCGCCGACGTCCGCGAGCGGGCGATTGCTGGCATCGTGAACTTTGAACAGCTGATCGGCTTCGCAGAACTCCGCGAGCAGATGCGAAACGTAGGCGACGACCTGCGGATCGCGGATGCCAATTTCTTCCGCGTAGTGCCTTCCGACAAGGTCCTGAAACAGCTCTTGTAACGGATGCGATTCCGGAATCATTTTGGGCCCCCTGAAGTCCGCATCATGCGCGGAGTTTCAGCCACATGCGTGAGTAGATACCTTAGTTTGATGCTGCAACGCAAGTGACTTTTGTTTATCGGCATGATTCGTTTTTCAAATGAATTAGAAGATGAGGCATGCCACGTGAGTTGTGCACAGTATCCTTGAGAAAAGAGGCGTGCGCGAAGGAGTTATGAGCGGATTTTGCTGTATTTCACTGGCACTCCCCCAGTCCCGCTGCCAATTCAGGGCTTCCGGCTGCCGCTCTCCTAGTAAAATCGACAGCCACGGAGGAAACATGGAGCGGCAGAACATTTCGAGCGGCACCGCGTGGGAGCCCATTGTTGGTTACTCTCGTGCTGTCAAACTAGGTTCATATGTGCACGTGTCGGGAACCACGGCGACTGGACCGGACGGAAAGATCGTCGGTGTCGGCGACGTGTATGCGCAGGCGGTGCAGACGCTGAAGAACATCGAGAGCGCGCTGCAGAAAGCGGGCGCGGGCATGAAAGACGTGGTGCGCACGCGGATGTACGTCACGAACATTGCGGACTGGGAAAAGGTCGGAAAAGCACACGGGGAATTCTTCGGCAATATTCGCCCGGCGACCTCGATGGTTCAAGTGAGCGCGCTCATTTCACCGGAGATTCTGGTAGAGATTGAGGCGGATGCAGTGCTGTCGTAAAGGCCTGAGTCAGATCGTCTGGATCAGGTCAACGGCTTTGACATCTTCACGAAGTGGCACGGCAGTTTTGGGTTCAAGTCAGGAGGAAACGGCTCAGCGCCCGTTTCAGCATATCCGCGCCGATGGTAGAAGGCCGGTAACTCTTCCCGGACATTCACGATTCGCAAATCCATGAAGCGGCTTCCTGCCTTGGCACAGTAGTCCTCTGCGGCAGTCATCAACTGGGAACCGAGGCCGGATTTTTGGAGTCGTGGATCGACCGCCAGCAATCCGAGGTAGGAGCGATCGCCCCTTAGTTCGACGTAGACACAGCCACGCAGCGTGCTGTCTTGCGCAGCGCTGTTTTCGCCGATCAGGAAAACTCCCTTCTGCAGCAGCTCGCGCACCGTCTCTAAGTCGATCCGGTCGTGATCAACCAGGAAACTTTCGGCGTGGCGAAACGCAGCGTTGATTACGAGGACGATTGCGTCCGCATCTCGAGTTTCCGCCACGCGTAGCTGCAAGGCTCCTCCTGACCCAACGTTGCTTGCATATCCGAAGCAGGGGATTGAATGAAGGTATAGAATCCTTCCCGCCCCATCATCTTACGAGACTGGCTGACCGGCATCCGCGAATCGTGCGGACGCCTCCCGGGAGATCGCATGAAACGCTTGCTACTGATCTTGTTTCTTCCATTCACGATGTGCGCCATTGCGCAACAGTCAGGTTCGCCAGTGGCGACGGCCACAGTCATTCGCGCCGGTGTCTTGATTGACGGCAAGTCCGACAAACCCCGACGTGATCAGGTAATCATCGTGCGCGGAAACCTGATCGAAAGTGTTTCCGACGCAGCGAACGCGAGGATTCCTTCGGGCGCTACCGTAATCGATCTGTCGAAAGAGACTGTGCTGCCCGGGCTGATCGATTCCCACACGCACATCTTTCTGCAGGGGGAAGATCCTGCACAAGGTGGATACGACGCCAACATTCTGATGGCGCCCTTGGCGCTGCGAGCGGCGCGAGCCACGGTCTCGGCGCGGCGGGCGCTGGAGCAGGGCTTCACCACACTGCGCGATCTGGAAACCGAAGGCGCAGGTTACGGCGATGTCGGCATCAAGGAGGCGATTGAGGCGGGCTATATTCCGGGGCCACGGTTATTCGTTGTGACTCGGGCGATTTCGACCACCGGAGGATATCCGCTGGAAGGGTACGCTCCGGAGTTGGACATGCCCAAAGGCGCGCAGATCGTGGATGGGCCTGTAGAGGCACGGAAGGCGGCACGCGAGCAACTCGACCACGGAGCGGACTGGATCAAGGTGTACATGACGCACCGCTCGTGGGTAGGAAAGAACGGTGAGCTGGTTTCGCAGCCGACTCTGACGCTCGAGGAATTCCGTGCGATCGTGGATGAGACGCACGGTTGGGGCAAAAAGGTGGCGTGTCATGCGTATGGCGGAATTGGACTGCATCGGGCGCTCGACGGCGGGTGCGATTCCATTGAGCACGGGCTGGATCTGGACGATGCCGCGATTGCGCAGATGCTCAAGCAAGGAACCTGGTATGTGCCCACGTTGAGTGTGTACTACACGGACTGGGCTCCGGCGGACACGGCCGCTGGGCAACGCGACCGCTTGCGGGCCTCGGTCCATGAAGTGTCATTCAAGAAGGCGCTGAAGTCGGGAGTGAAGATTGTGTTCGGCACCGACATGGGCGGAATCCCGTGGACCGAGCCGATCGCGCAGGAGTTCTTGCGCATGGTGGAATTCGGAATGCAGCCGATGGATGCGATCCAGAGTGCGACCTCGCGCGCGGCGGTGATGCTCGACATGGAGGGCAAGATCGGGGTGGTTGCTCTGGGAGCGTTTGCCGATATAGTTGCGGTGAAAGGTGATCCATTGCACGACATCAAAGTGCTCGAGAGTGCGCAGTTCGTGATGAAAGACGGCAAAGTCTACAAGAACGATGTGAGATGACAGGGCGATGCGTCGAAGGTCTGGGATCTTCTCGGGCCCTGCGGACTATGCCGACCGGGACGAGGCGTCAGAATCGCCTAACACGGATCGCGTCCGCGCGACATTGCCAGAAATACCAGCAAGCCAGGGCCACAGGTGCTCATGTTTTTATCCTCGCTACGTTCAAATTTGCTTGACTTCCGGTTCGCCGCGAGCATAATGCGTCAATCCAGTGTGAAAGCGTGAATTTCGGCTTCGGGCTACGACGGGCCGAAGGAGGTCTTTATGAGCGTGCTGCAGCTTTGTGACCGGGAGATCGCGGCGGTCGGGTTGGAAGCCACCGTCGCGGATGCAATTCATAAAATGCTGGACCATCATGTGGGAGCCGTAGCGGTGGTCGACAGCGAGTATCGCGTTGCCGGAATTTTTACGGAGCGCGACGTGCTGCGAAAAATGGCACTCAGTCACGTCGATCCCAGGGTGACCTCGGTCCGCGAACTGATGACCACTCCGGTCGAGATGGCGACGCTCGCCACGGGCGCTGGAGAAGCCCTCAGCATCATGCTGGAACGGCACTTCCGCCATCTGCCGGTTGCCGATGACAATGGCAAGCTGCTCGGAATTCTCTCTATACGGAACCTGTTGGAGTGGCGCGTCGATGACCTGAGCCACGAGCTCGATTCGCTCGAGCAGTACGTTTCCAACGACGGGCCGGGAGGCTAGACGGCATTTCGATGGTGCCTTGGGCGGGAAAACGACCACGGGGCTGGCGCCCGCGCGCCTCCGGCCGGCTAACGCGGCCCTGAAGGGGCCGCTCTTCCATCTGATCATCTTCCACGTGATCATCTTCCACGTGATCAGCTTTCACTTGATCGTCTGCCACGGTTGCTGCTATTCATCATCTTCTTCGCGGCTGACGCTGGGGGGTCTGGGGTCTCGACAGTTGGCCCGAGGTTGCCAGTCGCGGTAGTCGGCGTTACCAATAACAATCCGGGGAAAGGGAAACTGAATGAGGAAGATCGGCACCGTTGTGGCTGCGGCATTCGTGTGTTTTCTGGCGGCGTTGGGACTGGCCCAGACGCCGCGGCACGTTGCGGTTCATGCGGGTCACATGCTCGATGTAAAGACCGGGAAATTGCTCGCAGACCAGATGGTGGTGATCGAAGACGGAAAGATCATCAGCGCTGGGGCCACTGCGGAGGCGAAGGTTCCGGCGGACGCGGTTCGCATCGACCTGCCGAACGCAACCGTGCTGCCAGGAATGATCGATGCGCACACGCATCTGACCATGGAGCCCAAGTTCGGCTACGACCGGCTGGCGATTTCCGTCCCCCGGGAGGCGTTGATTGGCGCCAAGAACGCTCGGCTCACCTTGCTGGCGGGATTCACTACGGCCCGCAATGTGGGGGCACGGGATTTCACCGACGTGGCGTTGCGCGACGCGATCAATGCGGGAGACGTGCCGGGGCCGCGGCTGCTGGTGAGCGGGCCGGCACTGAGCATCACGGGCGGTCACTGCGATAACAACATGCTGCCGTTCGAATACCACGCCACAAGTGATGGCGTTGCGGATGGCATAGCCGCCGTGCAACAAAAAGTTCGCGAGAACATCAAGTACGGCGCGGATCTCATTAAAGTATGCGCAACGGGCGGGGTGCTTTCGCTGGGGGACAATCCACAAGCCTCGCAATACACGCTGGAGGAAATGAAGGCGATCGTGGCCGACGCGCACCGGCTCGGGCGCAAGGTTGCGGCGCACGCGCACGGCGCGGAAGGAATTCGCTGGGCGGCCGAGGCGGGCGTTGATTCCATTGAGCACGGATCCTATATCGACGATGCCGGGATTGCAGCCATGAAGGAACACGGAACCTATCTCGTGCCCACGCTCTACCTCGGAGACTGGATGATCGACAACGCGGGTCTGACCCACTTGCCTCCGCCGCTGCTGGCTAAGGCCAAGGAAGTCATTCCGGCGGCGCGCAAAAATATCGCACACGCGTTTGCCAGTGGAGTGAAAGTTGCCTTTGGCACGGATGCCGCGGTGTATCCGCATGGGTTGAATGCCCACGAGTTTGCGGTGATGGTGCGGTTGGGGCTGACGCCGTTGCAGGCGATTCAGGCCGGGACAATCAACGCCGCGGACCTGTTGGGGTGGTCGGGCAAGGTGGGCACTTTGGAGCCGGGAGCGTGGGCCGACATCGTCGCCGTCGATGGTGATCCAATCAAGGACGTGACTACGCTCGAGCGGGTGAAGTTTGTGATGAAGGGCGGCGAAGTCGTGAAGAATGAGTACGGGAAGTAAAACTTCCCGGGCTCGTTCGCGCGCTGCGAATTTGACCCCGGGGTTCGCAGTGGCTGGACAGCCGAAGGCGGCTGTCCCCACATTCACGTCGGTCAGCCGGCAAGATGCCGGCGCTACGAAGCTGGCCGACTTGCTCGCTCGGTGACCCAGTCCGTCAAGTATGCTGTTGCGCCGCTGGAGAGCAGAGGGGCTTTGCCTTCTAAGGCGTCGACGAAATTCTCCAGCATCGGATAGTGCAGGTTCGCGTGCGGCGGGATACTTTCGCGCACGCCGGGATAGACCAGGTCGGGTCCATTCAGTGGAGTCAGGTCCATCTCGCCGTCGGTTCCGCGGATGCGGCACTCGTCGCGCACTACCTTGGAATGCCAGCGGACGTCGACAACGCCGCGGACTCCGCCGGGGTACTCGATCATGACCGTTGCATTGTCCTCCACCGCGTAGTGATGAACCACGTTCGAAAGCTGGGCTGTGACGCGGTGGGGCTGGCCGAAAAGATAGTTCAGAACGTCAATGCGGTGCGAGGCGATGTCGAATAGTGGTCCGCCTCCGGCTTTGGCGGGATCAACCAGCCAGCTGCGGCTGCCTTCTCCATCAAACCACATGTGGTTCGTCAGCTCGGCGAAAACCGGTTTTCCGATCGCGCCCGCGGCGATGAGTTGTTTGGCGCGCTGGAGCTTGGGGTAGGAGCGGCGATAGTAGGCGACACCAAGAGTCTTGCCACTCTCTTCCGCGGCGTGCAGCATGATGCGAGCCTCCGACTCGTTCATGGCCATGGGCTTTTCGCAGATTACATGCTTGCCGGCGCGCAGGGATTGAATCGTCTGCGGCGCATGAAGAAAGACGGGCGTGTTCACATACACCGCATGCACTTCGGGATCAGCGAGAGCCGCGTCAAGAGCTTGCCACACGCGTACTCCGTAGGGGGTCGCTTTCGCAGGATCACGGGTGACCAAGCCATACAAGCGGCTGCGCGGCTCAGCCAGAATCGCGGGAATGACGCGGCGCACTGCGATGTCGCCGATTCCGATGACGATCCAATTGTAGCGGTCAGGTTTCAAGGTTTCAGAGTTTCAAGGTCTCGCGATGCTGGATTTGCTGGAACCTTGCAACTTTGAAACATTGAAACTTTGCTTAAGAATACGAAAGGCCGGCGCGAGGCCGGCCTTCGATTTCGATCTTACACCAAACTACTTCTTGGGGGCGATCGCGTCCTTCGCGGCCTTGGCGACGCGGAACTTCACGACGGTCTTAGCCTTGATCTGGATGGGTTCGCCAGTCTGCGGATTGCGTCCTACGCGAGCCTTGCGGTGCGCCTTCACCAGACGGCCGAGGCCGGGCACGACGAAGATGCCGTTCTTCTTGGTTTCTTTGATAGCGGTGTCGGCCAACTGCTCCAGAAACGCCGCCGCGGTTTTGTTGGGGAGCTCGGTCTTCTCGGCGAGATGCCGAATGAGCTGTGTCTTTGTCAAACCTGCAGCCATGTAAATCCTCCTCAGTAAAATCGGTTTAATACTAGCGGGGCCTATCTTATACCCACCGGCCTGTGGAAAACACCTTATTTTACAAGGGTTTTCTAATTTACAAACGCGGGAGAGGCCATTTTTACAGGGCTTCTCACACCCTCAAACGTCGGCGTGAGCCTGCCATGCGTACCAACGTGGTAACCGGGGCAGTGAATTACCACGGAGACACTGAGGCGCGGAGAAAGAAAGAGTCAAATTACGTGAAATTAGAAAATTAAGAATCCTCTGTGTCTCTGTGCCGCCGTGGTGAGATCGGACAGCGGGATGACATAATGCTTGCAGGAGTCTGCGATTGAGCTGCGCGATCTGCGAAATCCGGAAAGAGAAACGTTTTTGCCCCGCTGTTCATGGGCGCATTTGTCCGCAATGTTGCGGCGAACAACGCGAGGTGACGCTCGACTGTCCCAGCGATTGTCCGTATCTTTTACAGGCACGCGAACACGAGAAGCCGCGCTCGGCGGACCAGATTGATCCCGCGGGATTATTTCTGCAGATCGAGGTTTCCGACCAGTTCATGTATGAGAAAGAACATCTGCTGATGGGGCTGACGTATGCGCTGGCGAAGGCGGCGCTGGCGGACCGCAGCCTGCACGATCAGGATCTGATTGCGTCTCTCTCTGTTTTGTCACAAAGCTACGAGCGCCGGGTAAATTCGGGTTTGCATTATGAGCCACCGTTGACCAGTGACTCGCAGCGCCGGTCCGCGATCGAAATCGAGAACATGGTGAAGGAGTACCGCGAGGCCGAGCAGAAGCACACTGGATTTTCGAGCCTGCGCGATTCTGAGGTGCTGAAGGCCTTGGTTTTTCTGTTGCGGCTGGCGCATGGGCACACGTCGGGGCGTCCGAAGTCGAGAGCTTTTGTGGAGTTCCTGTTCGCCCAGTTTCCAGAGAAGGAATCGCCAGTGGTGGGACCGCAGGAGGCTGGGAGCCGAATTATCCTTCCGTAAAAACCTTGGCCACGGATTTCCGCGGATTTCCACGGATCTGAATCGCCAATTCTTAGGTCGGCTAGCTCTAATATTTCTGTACGCCCTGTCCAGCGGGTAACTCCCGGAGAAGTTCCCGAATTGTCTTCCTACGCACAGGATGCCGGACTTCAGGCGCGATTTCTGCCAGTGGCTCAAGCACGAAACGGCGCTGGTCCATCGCGGGATGTGGAATCTTTAACTGTGCAGAATCCAGGACCATATCGCCGAAGAGCAAAATGTCGATGTCGATCACGCGCGGGCCTTTGTTCTGAAGTCGTTGGCGGCCCATCTGTTGCTCGATGTCGAGGATCGACGCCATCAGTTGCTCGGGTTTCTCGGCCGTTTCAAGAGCCATCGCGCAGTTTAGGAACCATGCCTGATTGGTGACCTCAACCGGTTCCGTCTCGTAGAAGGAAGAAACCGAGACGATACGACCTGTCGTTTGCAGTTGCGCAATCGCCTTACGCAGGTAGCTCTCCCTGTCTCCGATGTTGGATCCGAGCGAAAGATAGACGAGATTGGGCATTTGGCGCTTTGTTCAGTTGTACTCTTGCTGCGTTCCAGAGCACAATCTGGCGAACGAGCGTGTCAGGATGCGGGCTTCGCGGCCTCGACAAAGGGCCCCTCACCTTGGTTACTATCGTGCCTCTGCCGGACACACCTAGAATCTCAGTATGACGTTGGACTCGCTTTTGCTGAGCCAGGACCCAGACTTGGTCCGTGTGATCCGGCCTACGCTGGAAAAATTGTCGATCGATGTGGAGATTTGCCATGAGGCGCGCGCAGGCGCCGACATTCTAATCTCCGATAAGTTCGACGCCGTGATTGTGGATTGCGACGATCTGAGTGGCGGACTCGCAGTGCTACAGGGCCTGAGAAGTACTCCCAGCAACAAGAACTCCGTTGCCTTCGCCATCCTTAATGGGCATCGAACCACCACGCAGGAAGCTTTCGGCATGGGCGCCAACTTCGTGCTGCAGAAACCGATTAGTGCTCTGAATGCGTCTCGATGCTTTCACGCGGCCCTGAACTTCATGGTCAAAGAGCGCCGCCGCTATTTCCGCCAGCCAGTGAAGATGCAGGTCAAAGTGGTGTATGAGGGAAAGACCCTGAACGCCACGAGCACCAACATCAGCGAGGGTGGCCTGGCGCTGATGTTACGCGAAGCATTGCCCAAAGGCGCGGCGCCTCACCTGAAGTTCTCGCTGCCGGACAGCAACATTCATATGGAAGTCGAAGCCGAGGTGGCTTGGGTCGACGTGAAGGGCCTTGCCGGGTTCCGCTTTCACCATGTGCCGAAGAGTTCGCAGGCGGAGCTTGAGCATTGGCTCGATGAACAGATGGAACGGGAATTTCCCGGAACCAAAGATCGGCTGGCCGCAGCGGAATCGGAAACGTCAAACTAAGAATCCCAACCTGAATCTCCACTTGCCCGTCAAACTGCCATAGCTACTTCCTTTAATTTATAACGTCGTGCAACCGTTGCGGATCGGGTACCCCTCTCAGTAAGAGAACCCTCCAAGTGCAGCGCTAATATCAGGGTACAATGAGGGAATCCCGGTGAGAACGTCAACGATGACAAAGGAGACTACTTAGATGCGAACCTTTGAACAGAGCGCTGATGCAATCGAGTTGCTTCCTGCCAGAAGCCGCCCTGCGAAGCGGTTCCGGATGTTTCGCCTGGCTCACCGGATCGCGCTGCCTGTCGTTTTGCTCCTGGCCTGCTCCGTGGGCATGAGCAAGAGTGCGGAAGCCCAGCAATCCGCGACGACTTCGACGCAAGGCGCAACTGCAGCCAAGAAGACGGCGCCATTTTTTATTCTGGCATCATTCACCAAGGGTGTCGACACGAAGAAGTGGAAAACGGGCGACGAGGTCGTGGCCAAGGTGGCGGGCGGCAAATTGCCGGATGGAACCGTCATACCTCGAGGAGCGAAGGTGGTTGGACACATTACCCAAGCGACAGCTCAGTCCGGCGATTCGTCGCTGGTGATTGCCTTCGACAAGATCGAGATGCCAAAAGGCGGAGAGACTCCAATCAAGGCGACCGTGCAGGCCGTAGCTGCGCCTGTCGAATCCGATTCCGACGGCGGCGTGGATTATGGCAGCAGTTTGAATCGAACCATGGAGCACGCGCAATCCGGGAGTGGCACGTCGGCGCCCACACAAATTCTGACGGAGCAGTCGGTGGGTGTGTATGGGATCAAGGACTTGCAACTTGCGCCGGATGGCACGCTGAAGTCGGCCGGGAAGTCGGTGAAAGTCGCGGATCGATCCCAAATCTTGCTGCGAGCCCAGTTGGCCGGCGGGAACTGACGAAGCCGGAGGGAACACGAAAACTCTTCACACCCTTTCGCAGGGAAGGTCCTTTCCCATGTCCCTCCTTTTCAGGGGAGGTATCTCGCTATAGACTTGCGCGCGCCCATACCCGTGGCAAGCTGGAAGATCGCTACCACGAGATCGTTACTGCCAGATCATGGGGAGAGAAGAATCGTGACCGACGACTTCCGCATTGCCAAGGTGCAACGAACGCTGCGCTGGTTTGAGGAAGATGTTCCTCTGCTGAACATGCGCGTGAAGGAGTTGTCGAAAGAGCGGCAGGAATCCGCTCGAAAGTTCGCGGCAGCAGTGATTGATCAGACGCGGGCGGAACTCGAAAGGCTGCTGCAGGCTCAGCCTCACGACGTACAGGAATCGAGCGAACCGCCCTGCGAGCCCGCGGACTAGAACAGACTGCATAAGGATTGCATTGGCTCTCCCCCGACGCACTCGGAAAACTGCCTACTTGACTCTCCTCACGCGATCAACGTCCCCGTCGGCAAAGAACACGAGACCCTTGGGACTAACACCTAACTGCGTAGGGAAACACGTTGGTCTTATTCGCGGCGAGGTTATCGCCGTTGTAGCCTGTGTTGCCCGTTCCCGCCAAAGTTCGGATTACGCCGGAAGAGTTCACGACACGAACGCGGTAGTTGCTGGTGTCGGCGATGTACATGTTGCCTTGCGTGTCGAAAGCTATGCTCGACGGGCCCGATAACTCGGCACTGGTCGCCAACCCGCCGTCGCCGCTGAAGCCGTAAGTCCCATTTCCAGCTACGGTGCTGATGATGCCGTTGATGTCGACTTTGCGTATGCGGTTGTTTCCCGCATCTGCGATATAGAAATTTCCGCTCGCGTCCATCGCCGTTCCCGAAGGTGCGCTGAGATAGGCCTGGTTGGCCGGAATTCCATCGCCGTTGTACCCATACTGATTTGCGACTCCCGCGAAGATAGTTGCGGTGCCAGACGGCGTTATCTTCCAAACCAAAGGATTGCCGGACGCGTAAACGTTACCCGCGGGGTCGGTGGACAGACCGACCGGGTAAGACGGTCCGCCGAGATGAGAGATTATGCCGCTCGAATCCACTTTGCGCACGCCACCGACCAGGTCTGCAATGAAGACATTTCCGTTCAGGTCGGCAGCAACCGCCCAAGGAGCAAGGGTGGCGGACGTCGCCAGTCCGCCATCACCTGAAGAACCACTGTCTCCAGTACCAGCGAATGTAGTGATTAAGCCAGCGGGGCTTATCTTGCGTATCCGATTGTTGCGGTTCTCGGCCACAAAGACGTTCCCAGCTTTATCGAAAGCGATGCCAGTGGGCCCGTTTAGATCGGATCGAGCAGCGGTTGTACCGTCACCGATGTAGCCGCCGGCGATCGTTTCGACGGTGGTCGCGGTTATCTTCCGGACTCGACCGTTCCCACTGTCAACGACGAGCAGATCGCCGGACACATCAGTCGTGAGGCCCTCAGAAATAAAAAACTCGGTGGAAAGCGGAGCAAGTCCGTCGCCGTTAAATCCGGAACCAAGTCCCGCAACGCCGTTGATGATATTGCTGCTCAGGTTAACGTCGCGAACCGAGTCACTACAAGTCGCCGAAATCGCCAGCGCACCGTTGTAAAAGGTCAGGCCGACGGGGAACAAAATAGACGCCTGGTTCGCAGTGCCCCCGTCCCCGCCGCAATAATAGTTTCCGTTGCCTGCGAAGGTCGTGATAATGCCGGTGGTATCTACCTTGCGAACGCGGTTCTCGTCGGTGTCAGCGATATAAAGATTACCGACGCTGTCGAATACGATCCCTTCCGGGTAGTTCAAACTCGCTGAGGTTGCCGGGCCACCATCGCCAACTCCGCCAAACCCCTGGGTTCCATTGCCCGCCACGGTGTGGATGATTCCTGACTTATCGACCTTCCGGATCACGTACTGAAATTGTTGCGAAATATAAAGATTGCCAACGGAGTCGAATGCCAGTCCCCAAGGCCACCCGACGCCGGCTTTCGCGGCGGGACCGTTGTCTCCAGTCCAGGTGGCGGTCCCATTGCCCGCCACCGTGCGGATGATGCCTTTGTTGTCGATCCTGCGCACGCGACTATTGTTGATGTCCGCGAACAGTAGATCGCCTTGCGCATCGATGACTACGCACGCTGGACTGTTCAAGGTTGCGGACTGAGCGGGGCCACCATCGCCACTATAGCCGGCGATCCCGGTACCCGCGATCGTAGTAATTACACCGGTCGTGCTCACCTTACGGATGCGATTGTTGGTGGAGTCCGAGATATAGAGGTTACCCTTGGAATCCTCAGCCGCGCAGGTCGGGGCATTCAAGGCAGCTGATGTGGCGGGCTGTCCGTCGTTGATGAATCCACCTGCGACTGTGCTAACAGTCACGGTCTTCTGCGCCAGAACCGCCGGTGCCAGCAGGAGAACCATTGCGCTGCAGATAAAGAAACTGCGGGATACAAACCGAGAATTGGCGAGCGTCATCGTGACCCATCTTTCTGACTTAGAATCTCATACCCTTAAAACACGGACGTTAGTGTATACCAGCGATAACTGGGACCTATAGAGTGAAAGAAATTTCATCTTGACGGGCCGAGGAATAGTAAATTCCGTGCAGGGTCGGACTTTTAAACAATAACCGAAGCTCCTCTTATAGCGACGATCCGGCGGCGGCTTCCGCATTGGAATGGGCGGTGCTCGTCCGGTCGTCATCGGGGAAGGTTACTTCTTCCCAAAGGGTCTTATCGCGGAGGATGCGTGAGACCAATGCAGTGTGCATGGCGTGACCGGCGCGGTCAGCGACGACATTTCCCAGAATCTGTTTCCCCAGCAGGGCAAGGTCGCCCACCAGATCCAGAACTTTGTGGCGTACGAATTCGTCGGGGAAACGCAACGGACCGTTTTCGACGCCGTCGCGGGTCAGCACGATGCAGTTCTCGCTGGAGGCCCCGCGAATCAATCCCATGTTGCGCATGGCCTGCTCGTCTTCGCGTGACCCAAAAGTGCGCGCGGCCGCAATGTGTTTCAAGTAACTCCCATTAGTAAGTTCGACCTGAAACGTCTCTTTTCCGATGAGCGGATGCGGGAAATTGATCGAGTAGGAAACGGAATAAGTGTCAGAAGGATAGACGGCGATGAATTTGTTTCCCTCGCGCATTTCGAGCTCGCGGCGAATCTTCAAATATTTGCGGAGCCGGCGTTGCTTGCGGATCCCAGCCTTGCGAATCCTTTCCACAAACGGCTTCGCGCTCCCGTCCAGGATAGGCAATTCCAGGTTATCGAGCTCGACGATCGCGTTGTCGATGCCCATGCCGATGAAGGACGAGAGCACGTGCTCGGTGGTGGAAATGAGCACGCCCTTTTTCATCAGGCTGGTGGCGTAACTTACGCGGGCTACATTCTTGCTAATGGCCTCGATTTCGAAGCCATCGAGATCGATTCGCCGAAAGACGATTCCGGTGCCGGACGGTGCGGGCAGGATGCGCATCGACACCGGCGCACCGCTGTGCAGGCCGACGCCGCTGCACTCTACCGCAGAGCGGATTGTCTGCTCGTGGGTCAAGGGGGAGTTAGAGATAAGTTAATGAATGATGTAGACTACGCCCGTGTTATAAAAGTTGGCTGTGGCAAAATAGCCACAGTCCGTGGCAGAGAGAAGCCTCGCCAACCAGAGTCAAGTCGAAACCAAACTGCAAGTAAGTATAATATTATAAACAGTTTACATCATGCACGAGGTGTCGGCCCAGCCGTGACCAGGGCATCTTGAAGTGAATCAGGGGCGCAAAGTGTAGGTCTAGTGTTTCCCTTGCTTATTGGGTTTGTTGGGGTTGTAGCCAGAATTCGGATCGAACATCGCTTCGTCCAGTCCTTGATTGACGGTGACCGAATTGAGGAAACGCTGTCGGGCCATGTCGCCGTTGAAATAGCGGGTGACATTGTAAGGCGCCATAATGCCGGAAACGGAGCGATAGTTCTCGTAGATTTCCTCTTCAAGATTCTTCTGCCGGTCGACCGGATCGCGCCAGGTGAAGGACTTTTTGGCCGGCAGATGCGTCTCGGTGTCGAAGCAGAGTGTCACGCTCTCGTCGTGTGAGTTGATGAGCGTGACCTGCACCGCCTCATGTTGAGCGGCAATCACCGTCCCCTCAAACAGGAGCACGACGCCGGGATCGTTGACCCAGGTGCGCAGGACGCTGTCGAGCGAGAAGTGGCGGCGGCGGAGATAGTCTTCGAGATCTTTAGGTTCGATGGGATGAGCGCCCTTGTACGTGAGTTCGAATCCCTTATTGCCGACATACAACTCCGCGATGTCCCTCTCTTTTGTGAGCTCGACCCGCTCTTTGTCTGGGAACTCACTGAAACCCCAGAACACGCTGCCATCGCCGCTCGCTCTGCCATGATGAAAAGCGTAAAGGCGTCCCTGCTCCTCGCGGTCGCGAAGGTTCAGGTACATGGCGCCGCCCAGTGCTTCGATGGCCTGGTTCAGGGCGGCCTTCGCCTTGCGGGAATTTTCCTGGTCTGCCGACTGGGCAATGGCGGCGTTGGCTGCCGGGCGCGAATCCTGCGATGAAGTCTGAGCGGCGCTATTTCGAGGCTCTCCTCCCGCCTGAGACCAGGCCGCACACACCAAAACCAGAATCGGGAAGAACCGTCTCATTCCACTTGAGGGAGTGATCGCGTGCCAATCAGAATTGTAGCGTTTCTCGTGGACTTTCTGCCCGCAGCAGTGAAAAGCTCCTCTTGGTTCTTGGATGCAGGAACTGGGCGGAATGCAAGCTGGCCGCATCGGTTTTACGACGCGGTTTCCGGCCGCGCCTAGCCGGCGAGGACCGCGCCGCCATTCACGTTGAAGACTTCTCCGGTGATGAAGCTGGCGTGTTCGGTGCATAAGAAGAGTACGGGAGCGGCGATCTCTTCTGGACGCCCCGCACGGCCAAGAGGAATCGTGCGTCGAATTTCCTCTCCGCTTTTGGGGTCGGCTAACGCACCGGCGCTCATATCGGTATCAACCCAGCCGGGCGCCACGCAGTTCACATAGATGCCGGACGAAGCCAGTTCGGTCGACAGGCTCTTCGTCAAACTGATCACAGCGCCTTTGGTTGCCGAGTAGTCGGAATGAAAGGCTTCGCCGCGCTGGCCGCTGGTGGAGCTGATCAGGACGATGTGTCCAGCAAGGCCATCCTTGCGCGGTTGCGCCTTCATGTGTGCGACGGAATGTTTCACCAAACCGAATACGCCATCGAGATTGATCGATAGAGTCGAGCGCCATTGCGCATCGGACATGCGCTCGATGGGAACATCTTGCTCCGGCCAGACTCCGTGATTGGCGACAAGAATGTCGAGCCGGCCGAAATGACGGACGGTTTCGGTTACGAGCGCGCGAGCGGCTTCAGGATTGTCCAGATTGGAAGCGATAGGATGGCAGACGTCCGCGCCGCATTCTTGGGCTAAGGCTTCCGCTCGAGAGCGGGCGCTGCGATAACTGAAGGCTACCTTCGCGCCTGCCGCAGCAAACATACGCACCGTGGCGGCGCCGATGCCGCGGGACCCACCAGAAATGAGAGCGACTTTACCGGAAAGAGAAAGAGGAATGGACATGGCAGTCCAGTTTCCAGTTTTCGGCCTGCCATTGCAAGCAGGAGACGTTCAGTCCCCCGTGCTGGAAGACATCCGCTCCGACTTCAAGCCGCGCAGAAGCAATCGCACCAACATGCCATCGAAGCGCGTTCCGCTCATCTTCGACAGTTCTTCCAGGGCCTGATCCGGGGTCCGCGCATTAGAAAACGATTGCTCGGTCACCATGTTGGCGTAAGCATCGGTCAACGCGATGATCCGCGCCCACAGTGGGATCGCTTCGCCGCGCAAGCCGTCGGGATAGCCCGAGCCGTCGAAGCGCTGGTGGTGGTGTTCAATCGCCTCGCGCATCATCTGGGAATGAGGAATCGTCCCCACAATCTCCGCGCCGACGTGGGCGTGCCTCTTCACTTGAAGAAATTCATCGTCGCCAAGAGGTCCCGGCTTGTTGAGAACGCGTTCGGGAACGAAAATCTTTCCCACGTCGTGAACGCGGGCGGCGTAAACCAGGTCGGCCGTTTCCTCAGAGGACAAGCCCAGCGCGCGCGCAACCACTTCGGTATAGCGAGCCACAAGATCGCCATGGCCGGCGGTCTGCAACTCCCGCGACTCGGCGGCGCGGCTTAATGATTCGATCGCTTCCTTCAGCAGCCCTGCGTTGCAACCGTCGTCTCCGCAGCAGAGTTTGAACAGCGTGGAAGTTAGCTCTTCGAGGTGCTCGAGTCCGGTGTGCTCTCGCTGCAGAAAGCCTTCGATGTAGGCCGAAATCTGCTGGCGCTGGCGGGCGAAGTCCTGACCCTCGACGAATTCCTGTGCCGTTGAAACGGAATTGCCACCGGAGCGCTTGGAGACGTACATGCCAGCATCGGCCACGCGGATAATGTCTTCAATGGAGAAGCCGTGGGTTGGGAAACTGGCTACGCCGAAGCTGCCGGTGATTTTGTGCTCGCTCAGCATGGGGTCGGCGGCGACCCACTGCCGCAGGCGTTCGGCCAGCACCTGAGCCTGTTCGGCGCCGGTTTCCGGCATCAGAACGATGAACTCATCGCCGCCGTAGCGGGCGACGACGTTCGACTGCCGGGATTTCTGCTCGAGCAAGCGGCCCACGCGCGCGAGCACCAGATCTCCCTCGAAGTGACCCATGGTGTCGTTGACCTCTTTGAACTTGTCGAGATCAATCAGCACCACAGAGAACGGACGCCCGGAACGTGAGGCGCGTTTCCACTCAGCCGACAGAGCTTCCCAGAAGAAGCGGCGAGTCTTGATACCGGTGAGCCCGTCGGTGATGGACTGCTGCTGCAGCTTCTGGAAAACGAAAGCATTGTGCAACGCGGTGGCCAGCAAGTCGGCGAGCGTGTTGAGAATCAGAACATCCTGAGGAGCGAAAGCATTCTCGTTGCGGCTCTCAATGTTCAGCACGCCGAGCAAGGACTCGCCATAGGTGATCGGAATGCAAAGGACTGCCCGCGAGTCCGGCAGAATTCCGGTCAGATTTCCGGGCAACGCATTCTGCACTAAGGCGCGTTCCCCGGTGCGGGCGACGCGTCCCAGAATGCCGGTTCCGAGAGGAATACGCCGGCCGGTGGCGTGGGCGGTTACTCCGGCCTCGGCCTTGATCTCGACCTCCTTGGTCCCGTAGTCGAGCAGACCGACGCCGATGTGATCGAAGCTGAAATTCTTCTGGATCTCGCTGGCGATCTCGCCGAGCATGTGGACGGGATCATCGCTCGAGATGGCGGTTCGAGAAATGTTGTTCAGGAAGGCGAGTTGCCGCGACCGGCGCTGTTCTTCGGCAAACAGGCGGGCATTCTCTACTGCGACCGAGACTTGCCCGGCCGCGGTAACCAGCACGTCAAGATCCCGCTGCTCGAATACAAATTCGCGATCGGGGTGCATGGCGACCATGATTCCGCAGGGTCGATTGCTCAAGAAAACTGGCGCCGCGATCAGGCACTTCGCCGGGCGGCTGGGAACATGGCTGATCCCGAGGCTCTTGCGGGTCGTTTCCAGATCGGAGCGGATGAGAAGAGGCTCGCCGCTGCGGATCACATACTCCGTGAATGCGTTCCTGAGTTCGCGAGTGCGCTTCGGCAACACTCGATTGTCCCTAACCTCAAGTTCGAAGCGGATCTGATCGGCCTCCTGGAATGCGATGTAGAAGTGGCTGGTATCGAAAATCTGCCCAAGTTCAACCTGGATAGTGCGCAGGATTTCGTCCTGATCGAGGCGGGAACTGATCGCCTTGCCGATTTCGGTCAGCAGTTCGAACTCCTTGGTACGGCGGTGCGCGTCGTGGCTGACGACATAGTTCTCAAGCGTGAGGCCGAGTTGCAAAGCGAGCCCGACCATTAACCGCGGGCCGGACGATCCGAACGCTCTGCGCTCCGCGTGCGGGAAAAGAATCACACCAAAGTTGTGATCTCGTGTTTGCAGATTGACTGCGGTCAGGTTGCGAACTTCGGCTTCGGTGAGAATCTTCTTGAATTCCGCGAAAGTACCCATCGGCGCCACCGGGAGTGGCTCGGTCATCTCCGAGAGTCCCTGCACGGTGAAGATTCCGCTGCGCCGGTAAGCTAGCTCGCAGATGTAATCCCCGGCGCCGGTTTTCTCCATGGCTTCGAGGAATCCGTCCGGGAACCCTTGTTGCACAGAGGGCAACAGACCCCGCCAACGCTCGGTGATGACAATGGCGGCGCGCCGCATGGGCAACGCGGTGCGCAGTCGCTCCAGAGCGGCCTCCATGCTGGGGACAAGATCGTCGGCGAAAAGCAGACGGCGCGGGTCCACTCCCAAGGTGGAGAGAGCCAGCGTATTTTCCTGCACCGCGTTGCGCTGGTTCTCAAACAGCACCATCACCATGGCGATGCCTAGCAACATTTGCGGCACCGGGCCAAGCAGCCGGCTGGCGTTGCCGAAGATTTCCCCCAACAACGGACTCTGCAATTGCCCGACGCCCATCAGCACTGCCCATAGCGCCAGGGCGATCGCCAGTACCTGAAATGCCAGCGATCCGCGCTTGTGACTGTTCACATAGAAAACCGCAGAGCAGTACAGCAGGATGCCGGCCAGACCCAAGCCGAGACGAATCGCGGGTTGCACATCCGGGCGAAACATCCCGTTCACAATGTGTCCACGCAGCGTGAGAAATGCGAGAGTAACGCCCGCGGCTCCGACCGCGGCGTCATACCAGCGAAAACGGTAGGGGCCGCGCATCAGTCTGGTCGAAACAAAGATGCACAGCGCCATCGCCACCAGGAAAAGCTCGCTTAGCAGAAACGCAAAGGAAGACCCCGGAAAGGCATCGAGAATGTAGTGCAGCGAGTAGAAGGCCCAGGCCCATTTCCATGCAAGGAAATATTGCTGACGGCTCTGCTCGTGCAGATAGTGAAAGACGAGGAACAGCAGTACCGAGACGAATCCCGGGATCAATACCGTCGTAATGACAACACTGTTCATAGGGCCGTTAAGGACACCTCTGGCCAAACCTGTTGGACCAGTTTCGGGGGGAAACAGTGTATTAATGCTTTCACAGCGGGCGGCCGAACACAATAGGATTTAAGTACATGGCTCGGGTTCGATATCTTTTTAAATCAGAGGGTTGCATGCAATATCGTTTTGGCGCGACGGCTTGACGCTGGTTTTGCCTGCCCGTACCATCGAAGGTCAGACCATCGGGCGTTCATCAATCGCGATCAATCTTCCTGTCATCTGTCGTTGCTCCGGTGCGCCTGACTCGACCTTATGTCCGAATCTTTGAATTCAACTGCGTTCAATAAGCCCAGAGTGCGCTTTGCGCCGTCGCCCACCGGGTTTCTTCATGTGGGAAGCGCTCGCACATTCATCTTCAACTGGCTTTACGCCCGCCGGAATGGCGGGACCATGATTCTGCGCCTCGACGATACCGATCTGGAACGGAACTCCGACGCGTCGGTCAACTCGATTTTCGAAGGATTGAAATGGCTTGGCCTTAGTTGGGACGAGGAGTACAAGCAGTCCGAACGCGGAGCCCTGCATCGCCAGATGGCGGAGACCATCTTTCAGAAAGGGCTGGCCTATCGCGACTTCACACCAGCGCACACTGGAGACAGCGAGAGATCGGGCGCGCAAGGGACGTGGTTATTCAATGCCGGCATGCGCGAACTGTCGCGCGAAGAAAGCGACCGTCGTGCTGCTACAGGAGAATCGTTTGCGCTACGCTTTCGCGTGCCGCGCGACGCGGGACATGTGGTGCGCTTCACCGATGCAGTCTACGGCGAGCAGATGAAGGCCGGCGCCGACATCGAGGACTTTGCTTTGCTGCGCTCGGATGGCATGCCGACATATCATCTGGCCTCATGCGCTGACGACGCCGACCTCCGGATCAGCCACATCATTCGTGGACAGGACCATCTTTCGAATACCTACAAGCATGTCCTGATTTTTGAAGCCGTCGGCTTTACGCCGCCGCAGTTCGCGCATCTCCCGCTCCTGGTTGCCCCCGATGGGACCAAGCTTTCGAAACGCCGCCACGGTCCGGTGGTGAGCGTGACGACCTATCGCGACGCAGGATTTCTGCCCGAGGCATTCATCAACTTTTTGTGCCTGCTGGGCTGGTCGCCGAAAAATGATCGGGAGCAGATGAGCCGGCAGGAACTAGTCGACGCATTTTCGCTCGAAGGCATCAATCGCGCGAACGCTGTGGTGAACTTCAAGGAGCCCGATGAAGCGCGGCCGCCCTCGCCCGCGAGCTCCGCCGTTGAAGAAATGTTCGATCCCAAGGCGATTTGGTTGAACGCGGAGCATATTCGCGGTCTCTCCATCGAGGACCTCAACCAGCGCCTGCTGCCGATCGTGCGCGAGGCGGGGTTCACTGTAACAGCCGAAAGAATGCTGCGCATCACCCCGCTCATTCGCGAGCGCATCAAGCTGCTGCACGAGGTGCTGACTGCGGCTGACTTCTTCTTCGTCGACCAACTGCCGCCATACGATCCTGCGGAACTTATCCCGCAAAAGGGAGATTCGGCCATCGCGCTGAAAGTTCTGAACAAGGCGAAAGAGGTATTGCCCAACGTCGAATTCAAACATGATCCGCTGGATCAGGCGCTGCGTGCGGCTGCACAGGAACTGAGTGTGAAGGCAGGGCAGATGTTCCAGCCGATCCGTGTAGCGGTCTGCGGACGCAAGAACGCCCCGCCCCTGTTTGAGACGCTGGAAGTGCTGGGAAAAGAGACGACGCTGGTGCGGATTGGCGAGGCGCTGCAGAAACTGGGTTGATGTGGCCCCGTTACACCACCTCCCTTTCCAGAGCGTGAGCGATCGTTCTTGGAATTCGCAAGGTTGCGGAACGTAATTTTTATCGATCGAAGTCCCAATTCGGAATTTTGCGTCCGCGTGACCACGATCACCATCTCTTATCCTTTGCGTCACCAATCTCTGTATCAGCTCAGCGAGGCATCCATTATGAAAGCGGTGCAAATCAGCAAGGCCGGTGGAAATTTTGAAATCGTCGAACGTCCGATCCCTGCGCCTGGCCGCGGACAGGTGCGCATTAAGGTCGAGGCCTGTGGCATCTGCCACAGCGACGCGCTGGTGAAAGAAGGATACTGGCCGGGGATTCAGTATCCGCGAGTGCCGGGCCATGAGATTGCGGGACGCATCGACGCGATCGGAGCGGACGTGACTTTGTGGAAGCCGGGCCAACGAGTCGGCGTGGGATGGCATGGCGGACACTGTTTTCAGTGCGACCCATGCCGTCGCGGGGATTTCGTTCTCTGCCAATTTGAAAAAATCACCGCCATTCATTTCGACGGTGGCTATGCCGAATACATGATTGCGCCGGCAGAAGCCGTCGCTTTGATGCCGGACGATCTGCCGGCGGCCGAGGCGGCACCACTCATGTGCGCGGGAATTACCGTATTCAACTCGTTGCGCAATTCCGGAGCGCGCGCCGGCGATCTGGTTGCGGTGCAGGGCATCGGAGGCCTGGGCCATCTTGGCATTCAATATGCCCGCCAGATGGGCTTCCGCACCGTCGCGGTCGGTCGGGGAAAAGACAAAGAGGTGCTCGCGCGAAAGTTAGGCGCTCACGAATATGTGGACACAGCTGCTGGTTCTCCCGCCGAGGCGCTGCAGAAAATGGGCGGAGCGCGCGTGATCCTGGCGACCGCGCCCGATTCCAAATCGATCTCGGCCCTGGTGGATGGCGTCGCGGGCAACGGAAAGCTTTTGGTCGTCGGAGCAGGCCTTGAATCTTTGACGGTCACTCCGCTGCAGCTGATCGGTGGGCGCAAGGCGCTCCAGGGCTGGCCGTCGGGTACAGCCAAAGATTCGGAAGACACGCTGCGATTTAGTTCCCTCAGTGGAGTGCGTCCCATGATCGAGCGCTATCCGCTGGAGAAGGCGGCTGACGCTTACGATCAGATGATCAGCGGACGGGCGCGGTTCCGGGTCGTGCTCACGATGAGTTAACTCCCGGTCAAAATCTCTAACCACCGAGGCCACGAAGGTTCACGAAGGAAGGCCAAAGAGCAATCCTTCGTGAGCCTTCGTGTCCTTGGTGGTTGTCGCTGTTCTTGACTGCAGACCGGGAACTCGCCACGGGCTTGACCTGAAGTACTTTGTAGTATAAAGTACATTCATGATCGCACCGGACGAGTCCTTCCTTCGCCCCATTCCCAAGCGCTGGATCCCCCGCGAAATGACTACAGCGCCAGCGCTCGATCCAGCCGAGCCCCGCGGACTTCTCGAGCGGCGCTATGCGCTGCTGATCAATCCCTTCTATCCCAAGGATGCCAACGCCAGTTTTGGTAAGCACGTCCTCACGCCAACGCTTGCCCTGACCAGCTTCGCAGCAACTACGCCTGCCCGCTGGCGCGTCGAATACTGGGACGAAAACCTGCTCGACGGGCGGCCGCCATTCCAACCGCTCCCTCACGTGGTCGGCATTACGGTGCACTTGACGTTTGCCCGTCGAGCCTTCAAGTTGGCGGACTGGTATCGCGCCCGAGGATCGAAAGTGATTTTCGGCGGGCTGCACGTTCTCTCTTGTCCCGATGAATGCGCGCCGCATGCCGACGCCCTTGCGCTCGGCGATGGCGTGCAACTCTGGCCGCGGATTTTGCGCGACATCGAGAACAATGACCTTCAACCACGCTACGTCGCCACCTACGAAGACGACTACTGCGATGATCCCCCGCCCAGACGATCGATTCTTCCGCGCCGCAGCTTTCTCACCACCACCAGCTTGATCGCAACCCGCGGCTGTCACAACCGCTGTGGATTCTGCTACCTCGCGACCGACGGCCTGCGCATGCCCTACCGCATGCGGCACCCGCAGCAGGTGGTCGACGAGTTCAAGGCCGACGATCAGCCGTACGCCGTTTTCATCGACAACAATCTGGGCTCGCGCCACGACTATCTCCACGAGCTCTGCGCCGCGCTTCGGCCGCTGAACAAGATCTGGAGCGCCGCCGTGACCATCGACGTTACCGACGATCCCAGCCTCATCCGCAATATGGCGCTCGCTGGATGCACAGGCGTCTTCATCGGATTGGAATCGCTTTCCGACGACAATCTTGCCGACGCGCGAAAAAAGACGCCGAAAACATCTGACTACGCGCGCCGCCTTCGCATCCTGCACGATTACGGCATCCAGGTGAACGGATCGTTCGTCCTCGGATTCGATCACGACCGCAAGGATTCCTTCGCGCGCACCGCGGAATGGATTGAAGAGAACCGCCTGGAGTGTGCCACGTTCCACATTCTCACGCCGTATCCTGCGACGCCGCTGTTTCGTCAGATGGAGGCTGAGGGCCGCATTCTGCACCGCGATTGGACCCTCTATGACACCGGCCATGCGGTGTTCCAGCCGAAGCACATGACTCCCGAAGAACTCGAGCAGGGCTATGCTTGGATCTACCAGCGCCTGTTCTCGCATGCATCGATCTGGCGGCGCCGGCCAGAAGACCGGGCGGCGATTCCGCTATACCTTGCAATGTCGTACCTCTATAAGCGCTCCAACCGCTTCTGGCATCTGCTGATCAAGCACGATCTGGTGAATCCGGTGTGGAAGCCGCTCGTAGAGATGACTCGCTGGCGGCACGTTCACTATCGGCGCCAGCTGGCGCAGCGCGAGACGGCAGTTGGCGTCCCAGGGCAGATCGTCTCGGCGGGAGTCTGAAACGCGAAGTTCCGGAGCGATACGGCCGCGAGCAGAAGACCACATCCAAAGAAAAACGGCGGGCGCCGTGGAGGCGTCCGCCGTCTGTTCAATCCCGGCTGATGCCGGGCGACTATTTGCCGTGGACCGGCGGGAATTGAACCGCCGGAAGAACTGGCGTTCCTTCAGCAACCACGGCGGTCAGGGACGAAGGATTCATCCCCAAAGCTTGCAGGATCGTAGGCGCCACCTGGGCGGTACCTACTCCGCTACGAACCGTCTGTGGTTGGAACGACGGATTCGATAGCAGCAGCACGACATTCGTATCGTCGTGGGCGAAACCGCCGTGCTCTGCCAGCTTCGATGTGCTCCCCGAGTAGGTCACGCCGACATTCGGAGTCACGATGATGTCGGGTGTCCGGGGGTCTACGGTTGGATCGTTGTAGTTGAGGATGAGCGAGTTGTCGTAGTAGATCTGCCCCAGCGCAATTCCGGTCACGGCGGCATTCGCTTCGAGAATGCCGACCGAAGCCAATGTATCTGACGAGTTCGACAGCCAGACCAGAGAAACGTCATCTTCCGTCGGTCCGATGCCGGTGGGGTTGTTGGTGGATTCGGAGTACGGAATATAGCCTGCGTTCGAGAGCAACGTGACGGGAGACGTACCGTTGATGAGCTGAGAAACGTAGCGGCTGGGATCGATGGGCGACTGGCCATGCTTGGCAGTGAGCACGATCAGCGTCGAATCGTAAAGCCCCTGTTTTTTCAGTTCGCTCACAAATGCGGCAATCGAAGCATCCACGAACTGGAATTCGCTGAACAGAGCCGCACCCGGAGTGCCTGCGGCATCCAGATATCCGCCGGTAGTGCTGTTGCTGGCTTCGATGAGCTTCTGGCCCACGCTCAGTGTCTGGAAGTTCATGCCGAAGATGGTGGGAACCTGGGTGTCCTGGTAGCCGAGGTGGTTTTTCCCACGGATCCAGTTGAGCACCGCCTTAACTTTCAGAGTGTCGTAGCACTGAATGTTCTGAAAGCTGTTTGTCCAGGCCGTCAGGTCTGAGTTGGGATCACGGATCGGGTCGCAGGCTGCGCCGTTCGGAGTCACGATGTTCGGCAGAGCGACGACGGTGGAGTTGATTTCAGGTGCGTAGAAGTCATCGAGCGCACTCGGCCCCAGACCAGAGGCCACCGAGGCATATGCCGGATGCTTGTCGGACCAGGCCGCGTATCCGCCATTCTGGTGAATGACGCTGAAAATGGTGTTGGCGCGGACGAAATCCCACGGGTAAACGGGCGCGCAACCATTGGCTGGGTCGCGGACTAGTCTTAAGGGGTCAATCGAGTTAATGCCTCCGTCGGTCAAGGTTGCACCCTTCGCTCCGCCGTTCAACTTGGTCTTGTCGAAGTCGATGCCTTCTTCATATTCGGTCGTGGTCCCGGTGGGAGTGCCGTAAGGAGTGCAGGGGCCAGCGGCGAGGCCGTTGCCGGTGGTTTTCGCGGGGGCGGAATAGTTTCGGGAATACGCAACGTCGTAGTAGACGCCGGTATACGCCGGGCTTCCGCCAGTGACGATCGCCGTGAGGCCCGGGAAGGAATCCGAGGGCTTCGAGGTGCTAGCGGCGACGTAGTTAACGCCGGTCGTTCCCAGGGCGGCCATCGCCGGGCAGTAGGGTTTTCCACTGTTCACTGTGCTAATGCCGTTGGCGCAGTTCAGGTAATCGACCGCATGCATGCCGTCGACGCTAATCAGAAGAACGCGTTTGATCTGGTTTTGGCTGGAGTGATTGTTTTGCGCGATTGCGGTGCCCATTAGGCACACCGCTGCGAGGGGGAGCAAAGCAATTTTTTTCATGTGAAACCTCGAGCTGTGATCGTAGGAAACTGCAGGCTATTGCAAGGTTACGGAGAGTTGAATTCTTGGTAAAAACTTCGCGTTAGCTTGTGGAAAATACAGTGAAATCCCCAGAGTTCGGAGGTACGAGCAGGCAGTGATCCCACTGAATTCTCATATGGGGTTGAGAAAATACTTGACAATTATTACTGTGTGCCATACAGTGTGTGTCACATACTATATGACGAACGGTACCCAAGGCGGCTCTGAGATCCTAGAGAACTTGAAGTTAGAGCTACGCCGAGGATGCTTGATCGTCGCCGTTCTGGCCCAGCTTCGCACCGAGCAGTACGGATACACCCTGCGCAAGGCACTCGCCGATGACGGTCTGGCTATCGATGAAGGCACCCTCTACCCGCTGCTGCGCCGCTTGGAAACACAAGGCCTGCTGGTCAGCCAATGGCGCGAAGAGGACAAGCGCAACAAGCGGTTCTACCGGCTGTCGCCAGCCGGAGAGCTGATCCTCAAGCAGCTGCTCGAGGAGTGGGAAAGCATCAACGCGTCACTGAACAAGATTCTTCAAGAGGCATGATTATGAACAACCCATCCAGCCGAAACTTGGACTTGATCGATCGTTACCTGCAGGCCGTTCGCTTCTGGCTGCCGAAGACGCAGCGCCAAGAAGATCTGCTCGCCGAGTTGGGAGAGGACCTGCGCTCTCAAATTGATGACAAGGAACATGAACTCGGTCACCCGCTCGATAAGGCAGAGACAGCGGAGATCCTGAAGCGCTGCGGCAGCCCAATGATGGTCGCCGGACGGCTGGGGCCCCAGCGCCACCTGATTGGGCCCGCACTATTTCCTATCTACGGGTTTGTGTTGAAGATGGTGCTGCTGTGGATACTGGTTCCGGTGTTCATCTTCATCGTCGGACCGGTAAACGTGGCGAACTCCGGCGGCAACTGGGCAGCCGCGGTGGCGATCACTTTCGGCGATCTCTGGTCCGGCCTGTTCATCGCCGCGGGAATTGTCACCTTGGTGTTTGCGATCATCGAGCGCACCAGTGCGCACCTTGGTGCTGAGTGCAAATGGGATCCGCTGAAGCTGCCGCCGGTGCGCAAGGAAGAACGCAAACCATCGCTGATGAAGGCAGTGTGCGAATTGGGATTCAACGTCTTCGGCATCGTCTGGCTGTTGCTTCTGCCACAGCATCCGTGGATGATTCTCGGCCCAGCGGCGGCGTTTCTGAAAGCCGGGCCCATCCTGCATGCGTTCTACCTTCCGTTTGTTTTGGTCAGCGCTGTCGCCCTGGTAAGGTCCGGCATCATTTTGGCGCGGCCGCAGTGGACGTGGTTTCCGCTTCTGAGCCAGCTGCTGCAATCCGTCCTTACTCTGGTTGTGTTGAACTACATGATCCAGGCCATCGGCAACGCGCCCAGCGCGCACCCATTCGTGGTGCTACAGGATGCGGTGCGGGACTCGCATAAGTATGTCCAGCTGGCTGCGGTCGTGAATGTGTCGATTCTGATCAGCGTCGCGGCCACCTGGATCGGAGTTTGCATCGCCGCAATCGTGCAGACGTGGCAATTCGTGAGGTATCTGTACAAACGAACCACGGGCGCCCAACGCCCGGCGTCCTTCGGAGTGCAGTAAATGCAAACAGGCGCGTAGTGTCCGCGGCGTCTCGCAATTTGCACCGGCACGCGTAGCTCGAAATGGGAAATCGCGTCGAATCAAGGCCACGAGCCTGCCGTTAGGGCTCGTGGCCTTTCTTTTGCCGCCGATCTTTGCGGTAAGATCAAGACATGAAAACGTCTGATACCGAGGCTGAGACCGATGCCGGTGCCGCGCCAGAGTCTCGCCCGTCCAATTTTATCCGCGACATCATTCTCGACGACCTGAAGACCAATAGATATAACGGGCGGGTGCAGACTCGATTCCCTCCCGAGCCCAACGGATATCTGCATATCGGGCACGCCAAAGCGATCTGCCTCGACTTCGGATTGGCGGATGAATTCGGCGGTCACACAAATCTTCGTTTCGACGACACCAATCCTGAGAAGGAAGAGACCGAATACGTCGATTCCATCAAAGCCGATGTGCTGTGGCTCGGCTTCCGCTGGGACGGACTTTTCTACGCGTCGGATTATTTCGACCAGCTCTACGAATGGGCGCTGAAGCTGATTCGCGACGGCAAAGCCTACGTCGACGATCTGTCGGCAGAAGAAATTCGCAAGTATCGCGGCACCCTGACTGAGCCGGGCAAAGACAGCCCTCATCGCAATCGTTCGGTGAAAGAAAATCTTGATCTGTTTCAGCGCATGAAGGCCGGAGAGTTTCCCGACGGCTCGCGGGTACTGCGCGCCAAGATCGACATGGCTTCGCCCAACCTGAACATGCGCGATCCGGTGATGTATCGCATTCTGCACGCTGAGCATCACCGCACCGGCAACAAGTGGTGCATCTATCCGATGTACGACTACGCGCACGGCCAGTCCGATTCGCTGGAAAAAGTGACGTACTCCATGTGCACGCTGGAGTTTGAAGATCATCGCCCGCTCTACAACTGGTTCATCCAGCAGCTGGGCATCTTCCCGTCGCAGCAGATTGAATTCGACCGGCTCAACCTGACCCACACGCTGCTGAGCAAGCGCAAGCTGCTGCAGCTGGTGCAGGAAGGCCGCGTGCGTGGCTGGGACGATCCGCGCATGCCGACACTCTCGGGCATCCGGCGCCGCGGGTACACGCCGGAAGCGATCCGAAATTTCACGGCGTCGATTGGAGTCTCAAAAACGACGGGCTCGATCGAGCTGGCTATGCTCGAGCATTTCGTGCGGGAGGACTTGAACAAGCGCGCGCTGCGCGTGATGGCCGTTCTGCGCCCGCTGAAAGTGGTGATCGACAACTATCCCGAGAACCAGGTCGAGGAGATGGACGCGGTGAACAATCCCGAAGACGCGACCGCCGGAAGCCGTAAGGTTCCGTTCTCGCGCGTGCTGTACATCGAGCAGGACGACTTCCGCGAGGTTCCTCCGCCCAAGTATTTCCGCCTGACCCCAGGCCGCGAGGTGCGCCTGCGCTACGGCTACCTGGTCACCTGCACGAGCATCGTGAAGAACGACAAGGGCGAGGTCGTCGAAGTGCACTGCACGTATGATCCGGCGACGCGCGGTGGAAACACGCCCGATGGCCGCAAGGTGAAAGCAACCATTCACTGGGTCTCAGCCGCGCACGCAGTCAATGCCGATGTGCGTGTCTACGAGAATTTGTTCCTCAAGGAAAATCCCAGCGCCGTGGAAGAGGGTAAAGACGTCCTCGACAACCTTAATCCGAATTCGCTGGAGATCATCGCCGACGCGAAAGTTGAGCCGTCGCTGGCTAACGCAACTGCTGGCACGCGCTATCAGTTCGAGCGCCTGGGATATTTCTGCGTCGATCCCGATTCAAGGCCGGGGAAGCCCGTGTTCAACCGTACAGTAGCTCTGAAAGATACGTGGGGTAAGTTGGAGAAGAGACACGGCGGGAAGGGTGGAGCACAAGGTTAGAGAGTTCAAAATGTCCAATTCTCTTAGTGATGTGCTGAACCGACTGATACCTGAAAAACTCTGGCATTACACATCTGTCCAGGGTTTTCAAGGCATCGTAACGAGTAATGAGATCTTTGCGACGGATGTTCGTTTCCTTAACGATCGCACGGAATTCGTCCATGCACGGGAGATCGCGGCCCAAGTAATCGCGGAAACCAACGAGTACGGCACGAATTCCTTTCCGGCGAGAGACTACTCAAAAAAAGCTGTGGACCTGGCGTTCGACACCGGCAATTTGAGCGCGGATCGCCTTCAAGTGTTCGTCGCTTCGTTTTCTGAGGCGGAAGACCAACTGAGCCAATGGCGAGGTTATTCCCAAGGATCGAGTGGAGTCAGCGTCGCTTTCAAGTTGACTGCACTCTGTCCACCAGCGCACATAGGCACTCTGGTCACGTTTGCCCCTTGCATTTATAGACCCGAGGAAAAGAAGGCAATCTTACGAGAAGCGTTAGCCCACTTTGTGGCGGAGTCTCAGGGATATTGGAATGCTGGATTTGCGGCGGCCAAGCCTAGCTGGTCTGTAGGCGACCCAGCTGCGCGTCAGGCAATCATCGACAAAATCATGGGTAGTGCACAATTCAAGGCCGACCTCACCGACGCCATGGTGAAAACGCAAGCGGATTTACTTCGGGTGGCTGCACTGTCAAAGCACGAGTCTTTTCACGAGGAAAGGGAGTGGAGGTTGGTTCTTCCCGTATCAACGGATAAGACCACGTTCAGAAATCCCCCGCGTTTTCGATCAGCAAACACGACCCTAATACCTTATATCGCTCATCCGTTCTTGCCCGATCCCGCTGCTGCCCTACCCCTCAAAGACGTCATTCTCGGACCTGGGAGTCATATAAGGGCCGGTCAGGCGGCGCATGCTTTTCTAAAATCGGGAGGCATTCCTGTCGAGCCACGTGAATCCAAAGTGCCTTACCGACCGTGGTAGAGGGCTGGTTCTGCTCCCGACCAGCCTAAAAAGCGAAACCCCGAGCGCACTTCCACTCGGGGTCCACACATCAGCCTGTCAAGCTCAATTCGATTATCAGAAACCACGAATCAGAAGTCAAGGTTACTCTGAGGAGTCCGCCTGTCGGAGACTCCTCGTCAGATTCCCCTACCAACCCAGGGAATGCTGTGGACCCGACGGGATTCGAACCCGCTCCTTCTCGCTTGACAGGCTGATATGCTGCCAGTTACACCACGGGCCCAAGAACAGGCTACCTGTCCCGGCGAGGTCTGCGGCCTTCCGGGTTTCATTTTTCTTGACGCAGGGTCCAATTCGGGAATTTTGCTGGGTACGGTTCGAGGTAGTTCCGACAGCCGCCGAGCCAACTGTTATGTTTCAGGGCGGCGTCGAGTTTCGCAGAAAATCTCTCGCCTACCCTTCAGTAGTACAATTTGCGGCGCGAACGTAGGCGCGACATCCCATGCACTCCATCATTCTCGCGGCATTGCTTGAGTTCCCTCCTACTCCGATCTCGATGTGCGCTGCCGCCATTCTGCTGTTCCTGATTGCGCTGTGGGCAGCGAAGACCGACGTGGCGGAGGCCCGCGGTCTGGACAAAATCGTAGCCCTGAGCAATTTGTGTTTCGCTGCCCCGTTGGCCGTCTTCGGTGCCCTGCATCTGGCGGACGTACACGCCGTCCTGCCCATCGTGCCGTCGTATATGCCGTGGCGATTGTTCTGGGCGTATTTCTTCGGCTTTGTGCTGCTCGCCGCCTCCTTGAGCATTGCTACAAGGATTCAGGTGCGCTGGTCCGGCCTGCTGTTCGGGATCGCAATGTTTCTTTTTGTGACAATGTTGACGATCCCCGGAGTAATCGCCAACCCCAAAGACAGGTTTGGATGGACGTTTATCTTCCGCGAGAGCTCATTCGGGGGCGGAGGCTGGATTCTTGCCGGAGCGGCCATGCGCGAACAAGGCCGCGCACAAGCCGGAGGCAAGCTCGTCACCGTGGGTCGCGTGCTGGTCGCGCTCGCTGCTATATTTTTTGGCGTTCAGCACTTTCTGCACCCGGCAAACGTCCCCGGAGTACCGCTCGAAAAATTGACGCCTGTGTGGATTCCGGGCCGCCTGCTCATTGACTATCTGACGGGCGCAATTCTTCTGGTTGCCGGTGTCGCCATTCTGTTGGCCAGGAAAACGCGGATGGCGGCAACGTATCTCGGTACCTGGATTGTGCTGCTCGTCCTATTTATTTATGGGCCGATTCTGATCGCCGCGCTGCTCGACCCAAGTACTGATGTCAAGGTCGAGGGGATCAACTACTTTTTCGACACGCTGCTGTTTGCGGGCGCGATTCTCGCGCTCGCCAGCGCATCGCCGCGCACCGACTAACCAGCCTCCGGTACGGTCAGTGCTCCAAAACCACGACATCCCGACGGTTCTGGAAAAACGACAAATACATGTACCACCGTGGAAGAGCGGCCTTTCGAGGGCCGCGCGAGGTGCGCAGAATCAGTTTGGGCTTTTAGCCCCTGTGGTCGATGTTCTAGTACGGTTGCGTTAATCCCCGCCCTTTTAGGACTCTTGGTCCCACCGCGCGGCTGCGAAGCCACTGCCTGCGCGCGGTCCTCGAGGTTGCTTTGCGGTGACGCCCGCTTCGTCCGATCCAGACTCGCCGCCACGAGACGCCTCCTCGTAGCGCGCAAAATTCATAGAATACGAAGCGCGGTCCTGCGTGAATGAACGTAAGTGCTGCGCATAGCCGATCATCGTAGCCTGCGGAACCTTAGCGTGGATGGCCTGGCCGTCGACACGATGCTCCATAGCTTCAATCATTCCGCGACGCCGGCTCAGGTCGCCTACAATAGCGCCCGCGAATTCCTCGGGTGTGATCAGCTCAATGGACATGACCGGCTCCAAAACAACCGGGCCAGCCTTACGCGCGGCCTCTTTGAAGGCCATTGAGGCGGCGATGCGAAACGCGATTTCATTCGAATCTCCGGCGTGATAGCTGCCGTCATACAGAACGGCCCGCAGATCAACCATTTCGTGGCCCGCCACGACTCCACCCTTCATGGCCACTTGAATGCCGAGGTTGACTGGCTCGACATATTCGGACGGAATGGCGCCATCCTTGATCTCGTTGTCGAACTGATAGCCGCTCCCCGCATTCCGAGGTACCAGCCGAATCTTCACGTGGGCGAATTGGCCGCGGAAGCCGATTTGTCGAACGTACTTACCCTCCGCCTCTGCATTCTTGCGAATGGTTTCCAGGTAGACAATCTTGAACTCACCAATGTCGAGCGGAATCTCGTATTCGCGCAAGATGCGCTCGCAGATCACTTCCAGATGCAACTCGCCCATTCCGCTGACGATGGTCTCCCTATCGCCGGGTCCAGACTCAGCTCTCATGTCGGGATCTTGGCAGGTGAGCGCGCTCAGCGCGAGCTGAAGTTTCTCGAGTTGACTCGGCTCGCTCGGACGGATGGCGAGCGAGATTACGGGCCGCCGTTGGATCTTCGCTTCGGTCACAGTCCAATCATAAATTTTATCCGCTCGATCGCGTAGCTTGGAGTGTCTGCTTGGAATGTCCAGCTGCTCGCTTCGCATCAGGGATTGAGAATGCGGGGCTGCTCCGAGGAAAACCCATCGTTGTCATGCTAAGCGGAGGGGACTCTCGCGACGCGAGAGTTCCTCGCAGTCGAAGCACCCTACCCGCTTTGGATCGCATCTGTCGCTGCCGGGGCTTGGCAGAGATTACAGGTGGAACGCGCGTTCCGTGGTGGCCATAGCGATCCTTCGACTCCGCTCAACACGACAAGCGGGACAGCATGGCTGAAAGCTGCTGGCTGATGGCTGACGGCTAGTTATGCACGTGCGGGCTCTGCGCGGGATTCGCGTGATATGTAGGCGGTTCTTTCACGACTTTCACATCAAAACTCACAGGCAGCGCCTTTGGAGGGAAACACTGGGCGTTGTCGCATGCCTGGTATCGCAGGATGCCGTGCATCACATACTTTCCCGGCGTCACCGCGTGCAGAGGATGCACGGCCACGGTAACCGTGAAGTCTCCGCTGTACACGCTCAACTTATCATCCGGCGAAAAAGGGAAAGTCAGGTCCTGACCTGCAGGATATTCGATCTTCCCCAGAATAATGTCGGTGGGGAGGTCCATCTTCAGCGCTGTCGGAATCAGGAATTCCGACTTCGGGGTGTTGGAGTTGATGTGGAATCCCGACGCCACGCGGAAATTCAGATTCACCATCGTCTGCGCCGTGCGTTGAGCCGTGACCAGCGGCACCGGAGCAAAAGAAACAGAAGGAGCTTTTGCTCCCTGCGCGACCGCACTCGCAGCCAATATTACGAGCAGACCGGCCAGCTTCGAGATTTGCCCCTGCGATTTCACTTGATCACCCAATATTAGAACGCTCGCGGCGCCGTTCCTCTTGTCGTTTCTGAGCCCTCGAACCTGCATGAATACTAGAACGATCTGCGATCAGATACGACGTTACCTCTGAACAGGCCCGTTTTCGCGCAGCGGCGCGACCGATGCAGTGCTCTTGGCCGCCTGCGTGTCCAACGCCTGTTTGACCGAGTCCTCGATTTCCGCCTTGCCTTTAAGGCCGATGATCTTGTCCACAATCTTGCCGTCCCGGCCGATGAAGAAGCTCTCCGGCAGAGCCGGAACGCCGCCGTACGCATCGCCGACAGATTCTTTCCCGAGCAGAACGGGATAGTTGACGCCCATGTCCTTGGCGAACTTGGCAATGTCTTCCTTACCTGAGTCGTCCATCGCGACGCCGATCACCTGCAGCCCCTGAGATCCATACTTATTTTGCAATTCCACCAGCCACGGAGTTTCGATTTTGCACGGGCCGCACCAGGTTGCCCAGAAATTGAGCAACACCGCCTTGCCGCGCAGATCGGACAATCGGACGTTCTTTCCCTCGAGCGATTCCAGAGTGAAGTCTGGTGCAGGCGACGCCTGACCGAGGATCTGCGGGGGAGGTCCCGAGCGCCGGGCCATGTGAAAGCCAAAGTACAGCATCGCCGCAGCCACCACAGCGACGAAAATCAGAGCCAAAGGATTCCGCTTCCCTTCCTGAGCGGGAGGCGGAGCTATGCCGATGTTCGCAACTTCCGCAGGGACGAACGCCGCACCACACGCTCCACAAATCACTGCGGCCGGAGCGCTCTCCGGCGCGGCCGCGATATCCCGGTTCAGCATCGCTCCGCATTTCGGACAAAACTGAAATTCTTCGACCCTCACAACCAGACCCTCCAAACTACAAAGCAAAACGGTTCAAGAATGACAGCCAGCTCGAGATCAACGTAAAGCGTCCGATAACGAGCAACACTCCCAGCGCGATCATCAGGCCGCCGCTGGCGACTTCCAGCAAGTGCATGCGCGACCGGAAGCGGCTGTAAAACTTCAGGAAACGCTCCATCAGCAGCGACGTCAGCAGAAACGGCATCGCCAGCCCCAGCGAATATACAGCCAGCAACGCGATTCCTTTGACCAGAGTGTCCTGCTCGCTGGCGAGTGTCAGGAGCACGGTCAGAATCGGACCCAGGCAAGGCGTCCAGCCAAAGGCAAACGCGAAGCCGATAACAAACGCGCCAATCGGCGTGCTGCTACCTTTCACGTTATGCAGCCGCGCGTCGGTATATAGCGCCTTGATCTTAAAGATCCCGGTCAAATGCAGTCCGAAGATGATGATGACCACGCCCGCGACAATCGACAGCGTGTGCTTGTAGCGCGCCGCCAACTGCCCAATTTCGGTCGAGATCGCCCCCAACGTTACGAAGACTACGCTGAAGCCCAGGATGAACCCAATCGAGTTCACCATCACGCGGCGCATGAGCTGGCTCTGGGGCGCCTTCAGTTCCTCGACGCCCGCGCCCGAGATCAGAGAAACGTATCCTGGCACCAGCGGAAGCACGCATGGCGAGAGAAAAGAGATCAAGCCCGCGATGAATGCGGCGATCGGAAGCGGAAGCCCTGACAGGAAGCTGGACATTCGATTTTATTGTACCTGCAGAACGTTACCTCGATCGACGCTGACCGCAATTGACGCCACCCTCAGATCAGACGCGCGGCGGCAGATTTAGTTGCAGAGCTTCGCGAGCAATTTCCAGGACTGTTCAATGAACCTTAGCTGGATGGACAGGGGTTGGATGGACAGGTCCTGCCGGAATTTCCGGTTCTAGCGTTTGCTCGGGCGGCTCCCCCAGTTTGCGAAAAACTCCGCTGGGTAGAATCGCGAAGAGGACGGCACGGTTCTCTTCCTGCCGCACTTGCAGACTGTCGAAAACTGCCTTGACGTCGGCATCTGTGCCGCCGGACCCGACCGACAACTCCGCGCTGCGAAACATAGAAAGCCACGTATTCGCCTTCTCGGTCATGTTTCGGGCGTCCTCGTTGCTGCCCGTCCAGGCTTCCGCGCGGACATGCAGCACGCCAGTGCGCAGAGGAAGATGCAGAGGGTTATAACTGGCGGAAACTACCAAGTCTGCCGGTTTCGGAAAAACCGGCGACCAGGATTCAAAGCCTGGCGCGGCAGGGTCCACTCGCGCCACAACCCATACCGGGCTTGCCAACTGCACGTGCTTGTAGTAACGGCGCAGCAAAGCCGGGCCTCCAAACGGAGACGCCAGCCTCCGAGATCGGTCGACCATGCCGCGGATAACCGCCGGGTCGTCATGATTCGAGGCTGCAACCGTATCTACACCGATGATCGCGATGCGGAACGACCGTCCATAAAGGGGAATGGTGAAGATGTCGATCGAGTTGTAATTCTCCACGGACTGCGCCGTGCGTTTCAGGTAGGCAAGACACTTGCTTCCATCGAACCTTCCCACGAATACTTCAGAGAATCGTGGCTCGGGAGCCGCGCCCCCGGTTCCGCCGCCTGGCCACTTTTCTGGATAGTGGATGGCAAAAGCCGCCGCGTCTAGATCGCGTTCGAAATCGAAGCCTGTGTCCTGGATGAAACGTTCATATTCAGGATCGTGCGCAACCGGGAAGAGTAACTTTCCGCCATTGGCCTTGCGAGCCCATCCCAGGTTGGCGTAGACAAAGGCATCGGCTCCAGGCAGCAGCCGCGCGGGTTCGGGCGGAGCGCTCTTTCGCAGCTGGACGGCAACGGTCACTGCCGCGCCGACAACAACGACCGCCAAAACAATGGGGAGAGTACGTCTTATTCGCATGAAATGCGGATCAGGACTGAAATGATAGCACTCGGAGCGCTAATCACTCAGTCAAACCGATCTCGTGTCATCTCGAACCGTGGCAAAGCCACGGTGAGGGACCCTACGACGATGTCAGCCACGACGCAGCAGAAGGGAATACCCAACGGTCCGAAACCACTCAAGATTCCTCGCCAGCACAAGTGGCTCTGCCACCTGACGTAAGGTCCCTCGCGCTGGCTTCGCCACCACTCAGACTGACATCGTCTCAGGATGACATCGTCCCGAACTGCTTGCGCTTCTATTTGCACCCCAACTTACCCTTGTGATACCTTAAATAATTGTCCCGGACATCTGGCAGGGATCTGAGGGATAAGTTTGCGCGACGGCGCGTCTTTCCCCCGAATTTGCTGGCGTAGCTCAGTTGGTAGAGCATCTGATTTGTAATCAGAGGGTCGGGGGTTCAAATCCCTTCGCCAGCTCCAGTAAATAGCGAAAAGATGTTTTTCCGGTTGTTCGGCGGACTCGGTTAGCGGCGCAACAGGTTTTTCCAACGCACTCCATTCGGTACTTTTCCGGTGTGCTGTGATCCTGATTGTCGAGGGAATAGTCTAACGATCAGCGGTCAGTGATCTTCGCGGCGTCTTCTTGCGCGAACCTTGGTTTCCCTGTGTTGCGAAAGTAAATGAAGATTGGGTTCCGCTTGGTCTGCGGGTTTCGCGTGCGCTTTCGAGCGGTCCCAGTCGAGTTGGTCTGCCGGACGGAGCGCAATGGCCGCATCGCCCGAGAGTTTTTGCACAGGTGGGTGAGTGGTTAAAGCCAACAGACTGTAAATCTGTCCCTCCTAGCGAGGTACGAAGGTTCGAATCCTTCCCTGTGCACCATTTAGCATTCTGTGAATCGCTGATTCGTGAATCGACTGTCCATTGCGCTGATTTGTTACGGAGTGCTGGGAGTGCTGGCGTGGACGACGCTGACCGACCCAAGGATTCGGGCGGGAACGCTGGTGGTTCTTATGCTGTTCGCGGTGAAGTCGGTGTTGCGACGCAACGACGTGTTGCACCCGGATAAAGATACTGAGTAGCCGTTGCGCGCTTGATGGCTTTCGAGAATCGCGGTGGTTGTGGAAAGGGACGGCTTCGGCCGTGCCGTCAAAGCGGAATGAGTAGCGGTTTTAGCCGCTGAGGATTTGCTGAGAGCTGAAGGCTGATAGCTGACAGCTGGTTTCGGCGCCGATGTAGCTCAGTTGGTAGAGCACTCCCTTGGTAAGGGAGAGGTCACCAGTTCAATCCTGGTCATCGGCTCCAGATGTTTTGTGGAAGGGCGCGGCTTTAGCCGCGCCGTAAGAGTCGAAATGCCGACGCGGCTTTAGCCGCTGAGGTCTTAGCTGAAAGCTGACGGCTAATAGCTGAGAGCTGACGCAGGGCGGGAGTAACTCAGTGGTAGAGTCACAGCCTTCCAAGCTGTTGGTCGCGGGTTCGATTCCCGTCTCCCGCTCCAGAAATTTAGGGACGAGAATTTTCTGAGGATGACAGTGAGTTTCGAGCAGGCTGCCATCAAGGTTGAAAAGACGCAAGAGTTCGCCACGCTGCAAAAAGCAGTAGAGCAGGCGTTCTTGCCGGAGAAGGCCGAGGGCTTCCTGAAGCGGCTGGACCGCAACGGGATTCGCGTTCGGAACTTCGACGCGGTACTCGCGCAGCGATTGCTGGAAGGCATCGGTGGCGACGCAGGACTGGATGCGAAGAAGCTGTATGAGTCGCTGCCGGTTTCGGATCAGGCGCAGATGCGTGAGTTTTACCTGTCAAGGCTCGAGGGTGTCGACATCGCGCTGCGGCACAAGTTTAAGAAGCTGTATCAGTATTACTAAGAAGTTACACAGGTCCTTCGGCACCCAAGAGCGGCGCCTCAGGATGACAACGGTTTGGCAAGAAGGTAAGAGCTAGGAGCGAAGAGAGCTGAGTTATGGCGAAAGAAAAATTTGATCGCAATAAGCCGCACTGCAACGTAGGGACGATTGGTCACATTGATCATGGCAAGACGACGTTGACGGCGGCGATCACGAAGGTTCTGTCGAAGCACAATCCGAAGATTGTGTTCCGCTCGTTTGACTCGATTGATAACGCGCCGGAAGAGAAGGCGCGCGGCATCACGATTGCCACGGCGCATGTGGAGTACGAGACAGCGAACCGGCACTACGCGCACGTGGATTGTCCGGGCCACGCCGACTACATCAAGAACATGATCACGGGCGCGGCGCAGATGGATGGCGCGATTCTGGTAGTCGCGGCGACCGACGGTCCCATGCCGCAAACGCGCGAGCACGTGCTGCTCGCCCGCCAGGTGGGTGTGCCGTACATCGTCGTGGCGCTGAACAAGTGCGATGCCGTGGACGATCCGGAGTTGCTGGATCTGGTGGAACTCGAAGTGCGCGAGTTGCTGAAGACCTACAAGTTCCCCGGCGATGATGTGCCGGTGGTCCGCTTGTCGGCTCTGGGCGCGCTGAACGGGGAAGCGAAGTGGGAGAAGCAGATTGACGAGTTGATGGAAGCGGTGGACAAGAGCGTGCCGCAACCGGCGCGCGAACTGGACAAGCCGTTCCTGATGCCGATTGAAGACATCTTCTCGATCTCGGGACGTGGCACGGTTGTGACCGGCCGCATCGAGCGTGGCAAGGTGAAGGTCGGCGAAGAAGTGGAAATTGTCGGCTTCCGCGAGACGCGCAAGACGGTGGTGACGGGCGTTGAAATGTTCAAGAAGCAATTGGACGAAGGTATGGCGGGCGACAACGCCGGCTTGCTGCTGCGCGGCATTGCGAAAGAAGATGTGGAGCGCGGCATGGTGCTGGCGAAGGGTGGATCAATCACGCCGCACACCAAGTTCAAGGCCGAAGTTTACATTCTGACGAAAGAAGAAGGCGGACGACATACGCCGTTCTTTAAGGGATATCGTCCGCAGTTTTATCTGCGCACGACGGACGTGACGGGCGTGGCGGAGTTGCCGGCGGGAACGGAGATGGTGATGCCGGGAGACAACGTGAGCCTGGTGATCGAATTGATCACGCCGGTAGCCATGGAAAAGGGGTTGCGGTTCGCGATTCGGGAAGGCGGCCACACGGTGGGCGCCGGCACGATTGCGGAGATTGTGCAGTAGAGCCGTGTGGGTCTGATTGTGTGGAGCGGGCACTCCTGCCCGCTTGCATGCGGCGACAAAAGGCAGCGGGCAAGAGTGCCCGCTCCACACAGACAAGGATTTAAGTAGAAGCTAAGCGCTGGAAGCTAGGAGCTGTTTTATGCCCCGAGAAATAGTGACATTACAATGCGGTGACTGCAAAGAGCGGAATTACTCGACGACCAAGAATCGGAAGACGACGACCGAACGGTTGGAATTCAAGAAATTTTGCAACCGTTGCCGCAAGCACACGCCGCACAAGGAAGTTAAGTAATTGTTGATTGATGATTTTTGATTGTTGATTACCGAAGGTCCGGTTTTTCAATCAGCAATCGACAATCGCGAAATCATCAATCGAAACAGGGGCGTAAGCTCAACGGTTAAACTGTCGGTCTCCAAAACCGAACTTGGGGGTTCGAATCCCTCCGCCCCTGCCAGAGTTTACGCACAGGCGCAGCAGATCGAGCGGGAAGAAAGAAGAAGTCACGAAGATGGCGACCATGACGGAACAAAACGCACTCCTGACGACGGTAAAGTCCTGGCCGGAACGCATCAAGACGTTTTATAACGATGTGCGCACCGAAATGCGCAAAGTCACCGCTCCGTCCTGGAAAGAAGTTCAGGCCACGACCACGGTGGTCGTGATTACAGTTTTCATTTTCGCGCTGTATTTTGCCGTGATCGACTACGTCATTCAGCACGGCGTGACGGCGCTGTTCAAAGTGTTCCGAGTTCATTGACGAATCCGCAGCCAAGCGCTGCTTAGAAAAAGAAACGCTTGGCGGGGAAGAAACACCCATATGCAGGACGAAGAAAAAAACGACGTGGCAACGAGCACAGCAAGCGAGCCGCAGAGCGCCGGCGCGGAGGGAACTGCCGCCGCTCCTGAAGTGCCCAAGAACCCGAACATGAAGTGGTACATCATCCACTCGTACTCGGGCTTCGAGCGCAAGGTGAAAGAGTCTTTGGAGTCGCGCGTGGCGGCCTTCGGCCTGCAGGAAAAGATCGGTAAAGTGCTGATCCCGACCGAGTCGGTCACCGAGGTCCGCGGCGGCAAAAAGTACACCTCCGAGCGCATGTTCTATCCCGGCTATGTGCTGGTTGAAATGGACATGGACGATCATGTTTGGCATGTGGTCAAGTCCACGCCGCGCGTCACCGGATTCGTCGGCACCGGCCAGCAGCCCACGCCACTGTCCGACGAAGAAGTGCAGCACATCGTTTACAAAGTCGCCGACAGCCGCGAGAAGCCCAAGCTCAAGGTTAAATTCGAGAAGCAGGAATCGGTCCGCATCACCGAAGGGCCATTCGCCAGCTTTACCGGCATCGTCGACGAAGTGAACGAAGACCGCGAAACGCTGAAAGTAATGGTCACAATTTTTGGCCGCTCCACCCCGGTAGAACTTGAGTTCAACCAGGTGGAGAAGGTCGCGTAGTTCGTGGAAGTGCATGGCTCAGCCATGCGGGGTTTGTGGAAGGGTACGGCTTCAGCCGTACCGCTGAGGGCCGAACGAGACCGGGCTTTAGCCCCCGAGGGCAGGTTTCGAGAAACGAAAAGTCCGCAGATCGTTGAGCCGAAAATCCTAGACTCACGCTGCCGACGGAAGAGAGATCATGGCAAAAAAAGTTACAGGTTATGTGAAGCTGCAGATCGCCGCCGGCAAGGCGACTCCGGCGCCCCCCGTGGGCCCGGCGCTCGGCCAGGCGCAGATCAATATCATGGAGTTCTGCAAGCAGTTCAACGCCAGAACCAACCAGAAAGAGATGGAGGGACTGATCATCCCGGTCGTCGTCTCGGTTTACAGCGACCGCTCGTTCACCTTCATCACCAAGACACCTCCGGCATCGATCTTGCTGAAGCGCGCCGCCGGCATCGCCAAGGGATCCGGCGTGCCGAATAAAGATAAGGTCGGCAAAGTTACCGCCAAGCAGATCGAGGACATCGCCAAGCAGAAGATGCCCGACCTGAACGCGGCGTCCGTCGAGACCGCGATCAAGAGCATTCGCGGCACCGCAAGATCGATGGGTATCGAAGTGGTTGGATAGGTTTACGTAGGGACGGACGCATTCGCCTGTCCAGCAAGCGCAGGGAGCGTGGTTCTCGCCGTAAGTTGATCAGAAGTTGTCAAGGTTTCGCGGACAAGAGTGCTCGCGCCACATACGTCAAAAGCACCACGGCTCTTCGATTCAACGAACGGCGGTGGGAGACAAGGAAAAGCAATGAAAAAAGAAGGAAAGAACATAGCCAAGGCGCACTCCGCAGTCGAGAAGCGCCCCTACATTCTGCAGGACGCGGTTCCTCTCCTGCAGAAAGTGAAGTTTGCCAAGTTCGACGAGACTGTCGAAGTCACGTTGCGTCTGGGCGTCGATCCCAAGCACGCCGACCAGATGGTGCGCGGCACGGTCGTTCTGCCGCACGGTCTGGGCAAGTCGAAGAAAGTCCTGGTCATCGCGACCGGCGACAAGATTAAGGAAGCAGAAGCGGCCGGAGCCGATTTCGCCGGCGGCGAAGAGATGGTCGAGAAGATCACTAAGGAAAACTGGACTGACTTCGACGCCCTGATCGCCACGCCTGACGTGATGAAGTCCGTCGGACGCCTGGGCAAGATCCTCGGTCCCAAGGGCCTGATGCCCAATCCAAAGACGGGCACGGTCACCTTCGATGTGGGAAAGGCTGTGCAGGAAGTGAAGGCCGGCAAGGTCGAATTCCGTACTGACAAAACGGCCCTCGTACACTGTCCGGTCGGTAAGATTTCGTTCACGCCCGACAAGTTGATCGAGAATGCGACCGTGCTGATCACCAGCGTGATCAAAGCCAAGCCGTCCGTGGCTAAGGGCAAGTACATCAAGGGATGCTTCCTGAGTTCGACGATGGGTCCCGGGATTTCTCTGGACGTGACTCCGATCGAGACGGCCGCGAAGGCTTAGCAGGAAGCGCGCCAAGCAGCGCCCAGATCCTTCGGCGACGAAAGGCATGTCGCCTCAGGATGACAGACGAGAAAAGAACACTTGCGAGGATTGAATCATGGCGGTTACTAAGGCAAAGAAAACAGAGCAGGTCGAAAAGCTGAGCAAAGACTTGAAAAACGTTTCGAATGTCGTCGTCGCGACCTACACCAAGATGACGGTGACGCAAGACTTCGAACTGCGCAAGGCTCTGCGCGGCGCGGGCGCGAAGTATCAGGTCGTCAAGAACACCCTGGCCGAGCGCGCGGCCAAAGGCACTGCAGTCGAAGGCGCCCTGACCGATCTGGCGGGCGTGACGTCCATCGCCTACACCACGGGCGATCCGGTCGCTATGGCCAAGGCGCTGACCAAATACGCCAAAGACACGCCGGAGTTCACCTTCAAGGTCGGGGTGGTCGAAGGCCGCGTCATCAATATTAAAGAGATCGAAGCTCTGGCCAGCATGCCATCGAAGGAGGAGCTGTATTCGAAGCTCCTGTTCCTGATCAATGCTCCGGCGCAGCGTTTGGTCACCGCGATGAATGCGGTGGGCCGCAACCTGGCCGTGGTTGTCGATCAAGGCGTGCAGCAGAAGAAGTTCAAAGAAGCATAAGGATGCGCGCCAAACGCGCGATTTTGCATTCTCGCAAACGACGCGAGAATGTTCGCGCGGCGCGCCCAGGTCCTTTGGCGACAAACGTATGTCGCCTCAGGATGACAAACGAAGAATTCTGGATGGCGCAAGCCATCCGAAGAGATTTGGTTACCGGCAAGTCGGGGGTTGCGCGGTTCGTTCCAAGCGTTGTCTGGCGCGAGGAAGCAGGACCTAGGACGCACTGGAACCCCGGCCGACGGATAGCGAAATCAACAAAACTGATAACAAGTGGAGAACTAAAATGGCGGATCTGGCACAGTTGGAAGAGTCAATCGTAGGGTTGTCGCTGCTCGACGCAGCGCAGCTCGTTAAGAAGCTCGAAGAGCGTCTCGGCGTCTCGGCAGCGGCAGCGGCCCCGGTCATGGTCGCGGGCGGCGGCGGAGCGGCGGCCGCGGCTCCGGCCGAAGAGAAGACCGAATTCACCGTGGTCCTTAAGGAAGTGGGCGCCAATAAGATCAATGTGATCAAGGCCGTCCGCGAAGTCACCAGCCTGGGCCTGAAAGAAGCCAAGGAGTTGGTCGATGGAGCCCCCAAGAGCATTAAAGAGGGCGTTTCCAAGGATGAAGCCGAGACCATCAAGAAGAAGTTCACCGAGGCCGGTGCGGTTGTCGAAGTAAAGTAGGGGCTTGTGTGGGGCGGGCACTCCTGCCCGCCTGCCGGCATGATCGATAAGGCTAGCGGGCAAGAGCGTCCGCTCCACACGACCCATTCGCACCGGAAGCAGTGCAAAATCGGTTATCTTGCACGTTCCTACTTGTGAACCTTGGGCGGTGATGTTAGCATCTATATAACGTCGCCTCCCAGGGCTTCACTCAAGCGCGGGTTCGTCTCGCGCGGGTAGTTTTGGGCAGGCTGCTCCGCGGGCAGGCGGGGCGGAAACAGGCCGACGAACTGGCGCGAAAGAGTTCACATCAAGAATGGCGAAACGCCTTGGTTGGCGTCTGCGGGAACGACTGTCCCTGCGGGCGCCCCGCTGTCTTTTAGGTTCCAGGTTTTGAAACACAAGCTTTTCCGGTACCACACACGTACGTCCCGCGGCGCGACAACAATGGCGCGCCCCACATTCCGCGGTTTAAGCGTGGCCCTCGGCTGCGCGTGAGATTGGGAGTTTCTGAAGATGAAAAATGCCTTCCGTAAACGATTCGATTTTTCCAAAATTCCGGCCACCATCCAGATCCCGAACCTGATCGAGGTTCAGAAGCGTTCTTACGACCGCTTCCTGCAGATGGACAAACTGCCTAGCGAGCGCGAAGACGGCGGCTTGCAGGCGGTGTTTCAGTCTGTCTTTCCAATTACCGACTTTCGAAACGTATCACAACTTGAATTTGTGGATTACGCCATTGGTAACTGGGAGTGCAAATGCGGCCACCTGAAAGGGCTGCATCACCTCCGGACCACTTGCAAAAACTGCGGCTCGACAGTCATCACCGATCCGTTCCATCCCGGCGAAGTCCTGTGCGGCAAGTGCGGCACCTACAACGCCAACACGCCCGACTTCTGCAACAAGTGCGGCGACCCCGTCGGCTTGCAGTTGAAATACGACGTGGCTGAGTGCGAAGAGCGTGGCATGACTTACTCCGCTCCACTCAAGGTCACCATGCGTCTGACGATTTTTGACAAGGACGCTGAGACCGGCAACCGCTCCATCCGAGACATTAAAGAACAGGAAGTCTTCTTCGGCGACGTGCCGCTGATGACGCAAAACGGGACTTTTATTATTAACGGCACCGAACGAGTGATCGTCAGCCAGTTGCATCGTTCGCCCGGCGTCTTCTTCGAGACCGCCAACAACCGCACCTACTTCTTGGGAAAGATCATTCCCTACCGCGGTTCGTGGGTTGAATTTGAGTACGACCAGAAGAACGTGCTCTACGTCCGCATCGACCGCAAGCGCAAATTCCTGGGCACGATCTTCCTGCGCGCCCTGGGCCTGCGTTCCGGCGAAGACATTCTGAAAGCGTTCTATACCACCGACCGCATCACCGTCCGCGACAAGAAGCTCTACTGGACGCTCGACCCGGCCAGCGAGAAGCCAACCAATCTTCTGGGCATGAAGCTCGCGCACAGCATCAAAAACAAGTCGGGCGACGAAATCGCGCACTCCGGCCGCAAGATCAATGCGCAAGTTCTGAAGGACATTCAGAAAGCGAAGATCACCGAAATCGAAGTGGACATTACCGACCTCGAAGGCGCGTGGACGGCTGGCGACATCGTCGACACCACCACCGGCGAAGTCATGCTCGAAGCCAACTCGGAGCTGACCGCGGACAAGGTTTCGAAGATCCTCGATTCCGGCGTCGTCGAGATGAGCTTGTTCTTCCCCGAGCGCGACGATGTGGGCACGGTCATCAGCCAGACCCTGAAACGCGACGCGGTCAAGACTCCGCAGGAAGCGTTGATCGAAATCTACCGCAAGCTGCGTCCCGGCGATCCGCCGACGCTCGACACGGCGACGGCACTCTTTCACGGGATGTTTTTCGACCCGCGTAAGTATGACTTCTCGCGCGTGGGCCGGCTGAAGTTCAACATCAAGCTGTTCGAGAACCAGGAAGCTACCAGTCTCGACAAGCGCACCCTCGATCCCGATGACTTCTACGCCACCATCGCGTACTTGTTGAAGCTGCGTAAGAGCATCGGCGCGGTCGACGACATCGATCACCTCGGCAACCGGCGGGTTCGCGCGGTCGGCGAGTTGATGGAGAACCAGTTCCGCATCGGCCTGGTCCGCATGGAACGCGCCATCAAAGAAAAAATGTCCGTCTACCAGGAAATGTCGACGGCCATGCCGCACGACTTGGTCAACGCCAAGCCGGTGATGGCTGCGATCCGCGAATTCTTCGGGTCGTCGCAGCTCTCGCAGTTCATGGATCAGACCAACCCGCTCTCCGAGATTACGCACAAGCGGCGTCTCTCGGCCCTGGGGCCGGGTGGTTTGTCGCGTGAACGCGCTGGATTCGAAGTCCGCGACGTTCACCCCACTCACTACGGACGTATCTGCCCGATTGAGACGCCGGAAGGTCCGAACATCGGCCTGATCTCGTCGTTGAGCTGTTACGCCCGCATCAACGATTACGGCTTCATCGAGTCGCCCTATCGCAAGATCAAGGGCGGACGAGTGATCGACTACTCCACCATCGTCAACGTCGGCGATAGTGATTTCAAAGTCGGAGATCACATCGAGAAGCACGAGATCGAGAAGATCAACAACGAGTTGAAAGAGAAGCGCAAGAAGCCGGCAGCGATCGAGCCTTTCTCCTTCTATCTTTCAGCCTGGGAAGAAGACCGTCACACGATCGCACAGGCGAACGTGGAACTCGACGACAAGGGACGCATCGTCGCCGAACTGGTTAATGCCCGCAAGGCCGGTAACTTTGTGTTGGTCAGCCGCGAGGAAGTCGATTACGTCGACGTCAGCCCGAAGCAACTGGTTTCGGTGGCTGCGTCGCTGGTTCCGTTCCTCGAGCACGACGACGCGAACCGCGCGCTGATGGGCGCCAACATGCAGCGCCAGTCGGTGCCTCTACTCCGCGCGCAAGCGCCGATCGTCGGCACGGGAATGGAAGGCGTCACCGCTCGCGACTCGGGTGCGGTCGTTCTCGCGCGCCGCAACGGCATCATCGATTCGGTCGACTCCGAGCGCATTATCGTGCGCGTCGAAGGCGAACACCATCCCACGCAGCTGTCGCGTGAAGTTGGCAGCGACATTTACCAGCTCACGAAGTTCAAGCGTTCCAACCAGAACACTTGCATCAACCAGAAGCCGGTGGTCAAGAAAGGTCAGCGCGTTCTGAAGGGCGAGATTATTGCTGACGGTCCTTGCACCGATCACGGCGAGTTGGCTTTGGGACGGAACGTCCTCGTCGCCTTCATGCCATGGCGCGGGTACAACTTCGAAGACGCAATTCTCGTCTCCGAGAAGATGGTGAAAGAGGATTACTACACCTCGCTGCACATCGAGGAGTACGAGATCGAAGCCCGCGATACCAAGCTCGGGCCCGAAGAAGTTACGCGTGATATCCCCAACGTCAGCGAGTCCATGCTGCGTAATCTGGACGAAGCCGGCGTCATTCGCATTGGTGCGAGCATCAAGCAGGGCGACATCCTCGTCGGCAAAGTAACGCCCAAGGGGGAAACCCAGCTCACGCCGGAAGAGAAGTTGCTCCGCGCGATCTTCGGCGAAAAGGCCGGCGACGTGCGCGATGCTTCCCTCTACTGCCCGCCGGGCATTGAGGGCGTCATCGTCGATGTGAAAATCTTCTCGCGCAAAGGCCAGGAAAAGGACGAGCGCGCGAAGGCCATCGAGGCCACGCAGATCGCCAAGTTGGAAAAGAACCTTTCGGATGAAATCCGAATTCTGACCGACGAGCGCCTGAAACGTTTGGAAAACATTCTAGGCGGCAAGGAAGTGCAGGCTGACTTGCACGACGAGCGCACCAACAAGCGCCTGCTGACCAAGGGTAACCTGCTCACGCGTGACGAGATCGAGCGTATCTCCACCCGTAACCTGAAGCGCATCAAGTATGCGGATAAGGATCCGCGGGTGAATGAGCAGATCGACGAGATCGAAGAGATGACTTCTCGCCAGATCGACGTGCTCAAGAAGATCGTCAACGAGAAGAAAGAAAAACTCACCAAGGGCGACGAATTGCCGCCGGGCGTGATCAAGCTGGTCAAGGTCTACATCGCCATGAAGCGCAAGCTGAGTGTCGGGGACAAGATGGCCGGCCGTCACGGCAACAAGGGCGTCATCGCGCGCATTCTGCCGGAAGAGGATATGCCGTACCTCGAAGACGGAACGCCCGTGGAAATCGTGCTCAACCCGCTCGGCGTACCCAGTCGTATGAATGTCGGCCAGATTCTCGAAACCCACCTAGGATGGGCAGGCTTTGTACTCGGCGAGAAGATCACGAACCTGCTCAAAGAGAACACGCGGACCGAAGCCATCCGGCGCGAGTTGAAGGCGTTGTTCAAAGACTCGCAGCTGGCTGACATCATTTCGGAGATGTCCGACGAAGAACTGGAATCCGTGGCGCCGACCCTGACCAAGGGCGTGTTCATGGGATCGCCGGTGTTCGACGGCTCGAAGGAAGGCGAGATCAAGGCGTTGCTCGAACACGCCGGTCTGCCCACCTCGGGCAAGACGACTCTTCACGATGGCATGACGGGTGACAAGTTCGAACAGCCCGTCACCGTGGGCTACATCTACATGCTGAAGCTGTCGCACCTGGTGGACGACAAGATCCACGCGCGTTCCATCGGGCCGTACTCGCTGATCACCCAGCAGCCGCTGGGCGGCAAAGCGCAGTTCGGCGGACAGCGTTTCGGAGAAATGGAAGTTTGGGCGCTGGAAGCCTACGGCGCGGCGTTCATCCTGCAGGAGCTGCTGACGGCGAAGTCCGACGACGTATACGGCCGAACCAAGATTTACGAGGCCATCGTTAAGGGCGAAGCCGCCATGGAGCCCGGCGTGCCCGAATCGTTCAACGTGCTGATCCGCGAGCTCCAGTCGCTCTGCCTCGATGTGGAATTGATTAAGGCAGGCGAGAAGAAGCCGACGGCCAGCGCGGCAGCAGATTAGTAGATCTGTTCTCAGTACCCGGTCCGCAGTACGCAGTGGAAGCTGAGCTGGGACCGGGCGGTGGGGACTGAAAAGAGATTTGGATTTACAGCCACTGCGGCATACGAGCTCGATGCCGCATGAAGAGGCGAAAGGTTCACTCGGTTGCAACTGAGTACTAGGTACCGAGTACTGAGAACTGGTTGATGAGCTCCGTCGGCGGACGCGTCAGAACCGCAGGAAGCGGAGGAACACCTTGTTTCGTTCGAGCCCATTCGAAATGGCAAATGTGATCGCGGACTTCGACGCCATTCGTATCAGCCTGGCGTCTCCGGAGAAAATCCGGAGCTGGTCGCACGGCGAAGTCACCAAACCCGAGACCATCAACTACCGCACCTTCAAGCCGGAGCGCGACGGACTATTCTGCGCGCGCATCTTTGGCCCGGTGACGGACTGGGAATGCTTGTGCGGCAAGTACAAGCGCATGAAGCACCGCGGCGTGATCTGCGACAAGTGCGGCGTGGAAGTTACGCTGTCCAAAGTTCGCCGTGAGCGCCTCGGCCACATCGAGCTGGCTTCGCCCTGCTCGCACGTGTGGTTCTTCAAAGGACTGCCCAGCCGCATCGGTCACCTGCTCGACATCTCGCTCCGCGACCTGGAGTCCGTGCTCTATTTCGAAGCCTACGTCGTGGTCGAACCCGGCGACGCTCCGGTCAAAGAGCGCGAAGTCATTAAGGACGAAGCCAAGTTCCGCGAACTCGACCAGCAGTACCGTCCGGCCGGATTCAAAGCCATGATGGGCGCTGAAGCGATCAAGGAACTGCTCAAGCGCGTCGATACCGAGGGCCTCTCCGTCGAACTGCGCGAGAAGATGAAGAACGAGAGCTCGCTGCAGAAGCGGCTCAAGTATGCCAAGCGCTTGAAAGTCGTCGAGGCCTTCCGCAAGAGCGGCAACAAGCCGCACTGGATGATCCTCGACGTAATCCCCGTCATTCCACCGGAGCTTCGCCCACTCGTTCCACTCGATGGCGGCCGCTTCGCCACGTCTGACTTGAACGATCTCTATCGCCGCGTCATCAACCGCAATAACCGGTTGAAGAAGCTGATGGACCTGCACGCTCCCGAAGTCATCGTGCGCAACGAAAAGCGCATGCTGCAGGAAGCCGTCGACGCTCTGTTCGACAACGGACGCCGTGGCCGCGTCCTGCGGGGCGCCAACAATCGTCCGCTGAAGTCGCTCTCCGATACGCTTAAGGGTAAGCAGGGACGCTTCCGCCAGAACCTGCTTGGCAAGCGCGTCGACTACTCGGGGCGTTCCGTCATCGTGGTTGGTCCTGAACTCAAGCTGCACCAGTGCGGCCTGCCCAAGAAGATGGCGCTCGAACTGTTCAAGCCGTTCATCTACCACCGGCTCGAGCAGACGGGCAACGTCACCACCATCAAGCAAGCCAAAGAGATGGTCGAGCAGCAGGAGCCGATCGTCTGGGACATCCTTGAAGAAGTCATCAAGGATCATCCCGTCCTGCTCAACCGCGCTCCTACGCTGCACCGCCTCGGCATTCAGGCGTTCGAGCCAGTACTCGTCGAAGGCAAGGCCATCAAGATTCACCCCCTGGTCTGCACGGCGTTCAACGCCGACTTCGACGGCGACCAGATGGCGGTTCACATTCCGCTGTCTCCGGAAGCCCAGGTCGAAGCCAGCGTGCTGATGCTGGCCTCGCACAACATTCTGTCACCCGCTTCGGGTCAGCCGATCACCGTGCCCACCCAGGACATGGTTCTCGGCCTCTATTATCTGACCAAAGCGAAGCCGGGCGCGAAGGGTGAAGGCCGCGCCTTTGCCAACATTGAAGAAGTGCTGATGGCGCTGGACGCCGGCGAAGTCGAAACGCTCAGCCCGATCCGCCTCCGCTACTCGGGCGAGTTGATCGACCTGACTACCGCGTACGACGATCAGGACATCATTCACACCGAGCCGGTTCACATCGAGCGCGCCTTCGTCAACACGACGGTCGGCCGCGCAATTCTGAACGACCAACTGCCCGAGGGCATGCCGTACATCAATGGGCTTCTTAAGAAGAAGGGGATCGGCGCGCTGGTCAACTACGGTTACCTGCGCTTCGGCCTTGAGACCACAGTCAAGATGCTCGACGAGGTCAAGACGCTGGGCTTCAAGTTCGCAACCCGCGCCGGCTTGTCGATCGGCATTGATGACATGGTCATCCCGGACAGCAAGAAAGTCCTGGTCAAAGACGCCGAAAAGCAGGTTGTCGCCGTACAGCAACAGTATCTCGACGGCGCCATCACCAACGGCGAACGCTACAACAAGGTCATCGAAATCTGGTCGGCGATCACGGAAAAAGTGGCTGACGAAATGTTCGGTGAAATGCAACGGCGTGACAAGGCCGGCGAACTCAATCCGATTTACGTCATGGCCGACTCCGGCGCTCGAGGATCGAAACAGCAGATCCGCCAGCTCTCCGGCATGCGTGGATTGATGGCCAAGCCTTCCGGCGAAATTATCGAGTCGCCCATCACCGCCAACTTCCGTGAAGGTCTGACGGTGTTGGAATACTTCGTCTCGACGCACGGCGCCCGCAAGGGATTGGCCGATACGGCGCTGAAGACGGCGGACTCCGGCTACCTGACTCGCCGCCTGGTCGACGTTGCGCAAGACGTCATCATCAGCGAGTACGATTGCGGCACGGTCGACGGCATCTACGTGCAAGGTATCGTGGAAGCTGGCGAGATTATCGAACCGCTGCGCGACCGCATTGTGGGCCGCGTTTCGCTCGAGAAGATCAAAGACTATGACGGCAACGTCATCGTCGACATCAACCAGGAAATTACCGAAGATCTCGCGGGTGCGATTCAGGCGGCCGGCATCGAGCGCGTGAAAATCCGCTCTGTGCTGACCTGCGAATCGAAACGCGGAGTCTGCGTCATGTGCTACGGCCGTAACCTGGCTTCCGGACGCCTCGTCGAACTCGGCGAAGCCACCGGAGTCATCGCGGCGCAGTCCATCGGCGAACCTGGAACCCAGCTCACCATGCGTACCTTCCACATCGGTGGTACCGCGTCGCGAGTCTCCGAGCAGTCGCGCCTGGATGCCAAGAACAACGGCAACGTGCGCTTCATCGGATTGCAGACCGTCAAAGCCAAGTCTGGCGATCTCGTAGTCATGAACCGCCAGGGCTCGATCGCGGTCGTCGACGAGAAGAATCGCGAACGCGAGCGTTACTCGGTGGTGTACGGCGCCAAGCTGAAGGTCAACGATGGCGATCCGGTCACGCTCGGCCAGGTCATGGTTGAGTGGGATCCTTACACCTTCGCCATCCTGACGGAAATCGGCGGTACGGTGCAGTTCAAGGACTTGCAGGAAGGTGTCACGCTTCACGAAGAAGTAGACGAAGTCACCGGCCTCTCGCGTCACGTGGTCGGCGATTCGCCCGACGAGAAGCGCCAGCCCGCCATCGTCATCAAGGGTAAGGCCAGCAAGCGCTACCTCATGCCTTCGCGGGCCCACCTGATGATTCAGGATGGCGACACGGTTACGCCGGGCGACGTGCTGGCAAAGATCCCGCGCGAAACCACCAAGACCAAGGACATCACCGGTGGTCTGCCGCGTGTGGTCGAACTGTTCGAAGCCCGCAAGCCGCATGAAACCGCGGTCATCAGCGAAATCGACGGCACGGTCAAATTCGGTGAGGTTTCGAAGGGCCAACGCAAGATTTACGTGGTCGCCGATAACGGCACCGAAAAGGAATACTCGGTTCCGCGCGGCGTTCACATCAACGTGCAGGAAGGCGAGCGCGTCAAGGCCGGCGAGCCTTTGATGGACGGCCCGCTCAACCCGCACGACATCCTGGCGGTGCTTGGCGAAAAAGAACTGCAGGCTTACCTGGTGAACGAAATCCAGGAAGTCTATCGTCTGCAGGGCGTCAACATCTCGGACAAGCACATCGAAGTGATTGTTCGTCAGATGATGCGCTGGGTGAAGGTCGAGGATGTGGGCGATACCCGGTTCCTGCTCGAAGAGCAGACCGATAAGTTCGCGTTCCGCGAAGAGAACGAGCGCGTGATTTCGCAGGGCGGCAAGCCGGCCACCGGCCGTCCGTTGCTTCTCGGCATTACCAAAGCATCGCTCTCGACCGACTCGTTCATCTCGGCGGCGTCGTTCCAGGAGACCACGCGCGTGCTCACCGAAGCCAGCATCAACGGCAAGGTCGATCACCTGCGCGGCCTGAAAGAGAACGTCATCGTCGGACGCCTCATCCCTGCCGGCACCGGCATGGAGTACTACCGCAACGTGCGCCTCTCGCCAGAAATGGAAGAGGCTGCCGCCAAGGTACAGGCGGAAGTTTCGGCTGCGTACGAAGAGGCCGAGCGCGCTCTCGAAATGATGCGTCACGAGGGCGAAACCGATGATCTGCCCGCGGAACTCCCCGCGGCTGAGTAATCAACACTGAAGCCGGTTCCGGGGGCGAATCATTTCGCCCCCGATCCCGCTTTTAGTGCTGGCACATGCCATGTGGCGACGGCCGCCTCAGCCGTCCCGGCGACGGCAAAGCCCAGCCGGAACTTGTACAAACTTTACTGACGACAAATGCACGCTACCCCCCAGCGAGTGCGTATCGAGGAACCTGCTTCACTTCCCTCTTTGCGTGCGGTACCTCCCGGCCCTAAGCTAGAGCAGCGCATGCTACGCTTACTCCGCCTCTTGCGGCTCGCGTTCTGGCGGGCCTTTGTCCACGATGCCTTTGCCACTGCCAAGGCCGCGGCCTATTCCATGATTTTCACTTTTTTCCCGGTCCTGCTGATTGTTGGGTCGCTTTTGGCGAACTGGCGCAAAGGTGCTCCCTACCTGAGGGAAATCTCTTACGCTCTGGGCAGCATCTTGCCCGCAGGCGGCAACACGGCGCTGAGCTATCTCAAGGGAGCCGCGCAGCACCCCGTAGGCCTGGTAACCACGACATCCGTGATCACCCTGTGGACTGCGTCCGGTGTCATGATCTCGTGGATGGACGGTTTCCGCCGCTGCTATGAACTGCCAAAAACCTGGGGCTTGGTAAAAGAGCGCCTGATCGCATTCCTGCTGGTCGTTTTCGCGTTGATCCCCATGGCCTTCTCCACCGTTCTGGTCGCCGTGGGCAGCAAGTTCGAAGCGCGCCTTCTGCCCTACATCGATCCCGATTTCAGTGTCTACGTTTTCTTGCTCTGGGGCGCGATGCGCTGGCTGATCGCGACGTTGACCAGCATCGCGGTGATTGCGCTGATCTATCATCATGCGGTCCCGCGCACGCAGCCATGGCACAGCGTGATGCCCGGGGCCATGCTCGCGACCCTCCTCTGGTTCTCAACGACGGTCGGATTTCGCGCCTACCTGCAGCATTTCGGCGACTTCGCTACCATCTACGGATCGCTCGGAGCGGCAATGGCGCTGCTCGTGTGGATGTATCTGATTTCCCTGGTGGTCCTGGTGGGCGCCGAATTCAATGCCTTACTATTCCCGCGAGCCATGCTGGGAAAAGAACTCACGGCGATTACTGGCCCCAGAGCGTAGGCACACTGCAAGTTCATGGAAGAGTTTTGTGCAATTGTATGTTGAAGGGTCTTGTGGAAGGGTACGGCTTTAGCCGTACCGTAAAAAGCCCGAACGAAACCGGGCTTTAGCCCCTGAGGGCTGTGTTTTCGCAACGCATCTTTCACCATCGTTCGAAAATCTGCAGATAGAATATCCCGGACGTCCACCACATACAGGAGACAGATTGAAACTCAGCATGCCAGAACCGATCGCAGATCCCTCCACGGTCCAGCCTTCGCCGCGCCGCGCGAAAATCATCTGCACCATCGGTCCCGCCTGCTGCACCGAAGCCGCCATGCGCGACCTGCTCCGTCTCGGCATGGACATTGCGCGCCTCAACTTCTCCCACGGCACGCACGAAGATCACACCCACAACATCCACCGCCTGCGCCGCGCCGCCGAACGTGAAGGACGCACCGTCTGCATCCTGCAAGATCTGCAAGGCCCGAAAATCCGCACCGGGCCGCTCGAACGTCACGAGCCCGTTCTGCTGAAGACCGGGACGATCGTGACCATCACGCCGCAGGATATTCCCGGCACGGCGACCCGCATCTCTACCACGTTTCCCGACCTTGCCCGAGAACTTACCGCCGGTGCCCGTATCCTGCTCAGCGACGGATTGATCGAACTGCGCGTCCGCGGCGTCCGTGGCAGAGACGTCCTCTGCGACGTCATTAACGGCGGCATGCTGGGCGAGCACAAGGGGATCAATCTCCCCGGCATTGCGCTCTCGATCCCGGCCCTCACGGAAAAAGATCGCAAAGACCTGGAATTCGGCCTTAGTCACGGTGTCGATGCAGTCGCGCTGTCGTTCGTCCGCACCGCCGCCGACGTCAACATGGTCAAACAGATCATCTCTTCACACGGCAGCGATGTCCCCGTCATCGCCAAGCTCGAAAAGCCGCAAGCCATCGATCATCTGGAAGAAATCCTCGAAGCCGCCGACGGTGTGATGGTCGCTCGCGGTGACCTCGGCGTTGAAATGGCGCCGGAGAAAGTTCCCGTCATTCAGAAGCACGTGATTCGCCGCGCCTCCGAGTGGCGCAAGCCCGTGATCACCGCGACGCAAATGCTGGAGTCGATGATCGAAAACCCGCGCCCCACGCGCGCCGAGGCCAGCGACGTGGCCAACGCCGTATTCGATGGTAGCGATGCGGTGATGCTCTCCGCTGAAACCGCGAGCGGACAGTATCCTCGGGAATCGGTTTCTATCATGTCGCGCATCGTCGTCGAAGCCGAGAGCAATACCAACGACTTTCAGTTTCGCCGCCGCAGCGAACACCGCGGTCTCTCCGTTGCCGAAACCATCTGCGAATCGATTGCCCACGCCGCCGAAGACCTGCCCATGGGCGCAATCGCGGTTTTCACTGAGACCGGCAACACTGCCCGTATGATTTCGAAGTATCGCCCGAAAGCCGCCATCTACGCCTTCACTCACCTCGCCCCGGTCGTGCACCGCATGAACCTTTATTGGGGCGTGCATCCCATAAGCTGTCGCCAGGCCCGCTCCGCTGAACAAATGGTCAGCATGGCCGAGCAGGACCTTGTGCGCCGCGGCCTCCTGAAGCCCGGAGACGTCTTAGGAGTTGTCGCCGGCACGCGCCAGGCTTCCGGTTCCACCAACCTAATGCGCCTGCACGTAGTCACCAGCGAAGAAGCCGAGCGGATATCTCATCCAGTCCTTCCGCAGCCGACGAAGCCGCGCGCCAAGAAAGCGCCTCGCGCTGCGCGCCGCAAGTTATAATCCCCCCGTATGCCGCAAGAGATCCTCTCCGTGGCTGTCTGGGAACCGGTTCCTGACATGGAAGCCGCATCCTTGGCCACGCTGCGCGAGCTCACCTCAATCGTGACCACCAAGGGATACGGACGCGACATGCTCTACCGCGACCGCGAAGCGCACTACGTTTTTCTGCGCTACTGGAAGTCCGAAGAAGCCCGCCAAGCTGCCCTCGAAGATCCCGACATGCAGCGTTGCTGGGCCCGGTTGGGAAACGAAATCCAAATTGTAAAGGTCTACGAGACCTTAACCGAGATACTCGTCGACAGCCAGAAGTGAAAGAGACTCAGGTGGGGACAGCCGCTTTCGGCTGTCCAGCGAAGCGAAGCGAGCCAGCGAATATGCCGCTGCCGTAAAATGCATTTAGCCTGGCATCATGTCCATCCGCGAATTCTCCGATAATGCCGTCGACCCCAAAATCCGCGGCTTTCTCCATCTTCCCGAAACCCCCAACAACGAGGCGCTCGTCCTGACGCACGGCGCGGGCTCGAACGCGCAAGCCCCGCTGCTGATCGCGCTTGCCGAGACCTTCTCAGCCGTGGGATTCACCGTGCTGCGTTGTGATCTGCCTTATCGCCAGTCCCGCCCCTTCGGTCCGCCCGGCCCCGGCGACGCTGCCCGCGATCGCGCTGGCTTGAAGAACGCTCTCGACGCGATGAATAAGTTCTCTCGCCGTCTCTTCCTCGGCGGCCACTCCTACGGAGGACGCCAGTCGAGCATGCTCTGCGCCGAACTTTGGAAGGAAGCTCCGGACCTCGTTTCGGCCCTGCTTCTGCTCTCCTACCCGCTGCATCCGCCACGCAAACCGGAACAACAACGCACCCAGCACCTCCCTGACCTGCATACGCCCACCCTATTCGTGAGCGGCGCACGCGATCCCTTCGGCACAATCGATGAACTGAAGCAAGCGATGAAGATGATCCCGGCCAAAACGAAGCTGTTGCCGATCGAAGGCGCTGGCCACGATCTGGGATTCAAAGGGAAAGCCAAGAAGGACGATCTGCCGAGCCTCATCTTCTCGGAATTCAACAACTTCTTCGACTTGTCATCCTGAGCGCACTCTTATACTTGTCATCCTGAGCGTAGCGAAGGACCCTCGCCCGCCGGAAGCTTCCACAACCGTGTGAAGGCGTTCGCACGATGGATTGTGCCGAGGGATAGAGCCGATGGATCGTCCAGGATGAGAATTCCCAGCTAGGCCGATGGAAGGGTCACAAGTGCATGAGATCCTTCGCTTTGCTCAGGATGACAGAATTGCTCAGGATGACAGAATCGCTCAGGATGACAGGGATCGTTCAGGACGGAAGGGGTCGCTCAGGATGACAGGGATCGTTCAGGACGGAAGGGGTCGCTCAGGATGACAGAAGTCCCTGACCATGACTGTGATCGGCAGGGTTTAACCGGGTTCTGCGCAAGGGACAGCAGCTCTGCTAGTTCACCCAGCCCGACTTCCCTCCGCCGTTCCCCTTACGTTGCGTGTCGTCGTCGGGCGGAATGTAGTTCCCATGCTCGTCGAAGTGAACCTGGCGGTCGTGCTTCGACATATATACTTCGAACTTTTTGGCCGCCCGCCGCCGCTTCCAGCGGTAGTACGAATTCCGCATCCCGTAATAGCGCTCCGCGAATCCCACATTCACCAGCGCCGCCCGTGGTCCGCGCCGCGCGTAGAGATAGCCAAATAGCAGCCCGCCCAGATGCGCTACGTACGCCACATCGCCACCGCCTGACATGGCAAACACCAGCGTCACCACAATCAGAATGCCGACAAAGTATTTCGCTTTGATCATAAAGGGAAACGGAATCATCATGATTTCGTTGTCCCCAAACAACATTCCAAACGCGATCAGAATGGCAAACACCCCGCCCGAAGCCCCAATCGTCGCTGTGTCCGGGCGCCCGAGGATGTGCATGTAAGAGACGGCGATTGTCGTGATGGCCGCGCCGATCACTCCAAACGTGTACAACTCCACAAAGCGCCGCGTTCCCCACGCTCCCTCAATTGCGGATCCAAACATCCAGAGCCCGAGCATGTTTCCAAACCAGTGCAGGAATTCAAAATGGATGAAGCTGTAAGTCACCAGCTGCCAAATCCATCCGTGAGAAACAACATCCAGCGGAATTAACGAAAGATACTCAATCGCGAATCCCCTGGCAGGAATTCGCGCCAGCTCCAATACAAACCGCAGCAGAAAAATGCCCGTGTTGATGCCAAGCAGCCACGTCACCGCCGGGGTGAACGGTGGCAGGCTCAATGTCATCGGTTCGCCAGTTCGCCGCAACTCAATTCCCTCTCGTCTACTCGTCCAATTCTACTCGCATCTCGGGTGCCCCATGTCTAGTGCGTTTTGCGAGACGCGGGGATTTTACCGCTCCGGAACCGGCACCACTGGCAGGCTGCGATGACCCGTGGCATCGACCGCCCTCACTGCGAAAATGACATTATCCTTCGACAGCTTCAACGTAGCCCGCGTGGCGCTGCCGAAATTCTGCGAATGCTCCCACTCCGGCGCAGTCGTCGCTCGCCATACCACCTCATATTCAGCCGCGCCCGGCGAGGCCTCCCACGTCAGCGTTGAATCATTGTCCAGATTCTTTGTCAGCAAACGCACATTCGCCGGAGGCGCCGGCGCCGCCGCCAACGATGCCAGGGTCGCCGCATTCAACCGCGCCACGCGCGCCACATAGTCATAGTCCACAAATTTCGGCAGATCGCCATATTCAATGCCGCCCTCCGTGCGTACGTTCTGATGCTGATGATGAAAGTCCTCGCGATACTCCGTGAACCGCACCGCCGCAAATCCCTGCTGGTTGAACGAATAATGATCGCCGCCGCGCAGGTAGCGGTCCAGCCGGAACACCAGCATGGACTTCACGCCCGCATCATAAGCTTGGCCCACGTCGGCGATATACCGCGCCAGTTCGCGTGAGCCGGAATCGCTTTCCCCTCCCAGCCCCCGAATCCGCCGGATGTCCTGCTCTGTCGCCGCAGCGGGAACTCCCTCGGAAAAGACTCGCACCACCGAACGATCCTGCTCCGCGTTCTTGTCTCCTCCGACGATGTCGTTGTTGAGAACCGCTTCCAGGTCCCAGCCCGCATCTTTCGCCATCTTCGCGAAATGATGGCTGCCGTTCAGTCCCTGCTCTTCCCCAGCGACCGTCAAGAAAATGACCGTCGCCGGAAACTTCATCTTGCTCATTACGCGCGCGCATTCCAGGCTGACGGCCGTGCCGCTCCCATCATCGTTCGCTCCCGGCGCATCGCCGCTCGCGTCGAGGATGTCGCTGTTCCGCGAGTCATAGTGCCCCGTGACCAGCACAATGCGCTTTGCATTCGCCGCATCCGTGCCCTTCAGAACCGCATAAACATTGGTGATTTCCGTTGCCTTAGGAATGCGATCGGCTGGCTCCTCGACAAAACTGTCGGTCTTGACCTCAAGGCAGCCGCCGCAATCCTTGGAGTAGCGCTCAAACTGCGACTTGATCCAATCTCGCGCCGCGCCAATCCCATGCCCCGCCTCGATCGACGCTGGATCCTGTGCCGAAAGTGTCAGCCGCGTGCCAAAGCTGACCAGCTTTTCGATATTTGCCTGAATTCGCTGCGTCGAGATTTCCCGCAGCGCTGCAGCTATCCTCGGATCGACGACAGGCGTCGAGTCAGAGTTGCCAGCCTGCGCCGCACAAACCACCCCAGCCGCAAGAACCGTTGCCACAGCAACCCAGCGCCGTAAGTCTTGGAAATGGAGCATGTATCGATGGTCTCCGTCCAGAAAAATCCGATGTGCCGTGCGATTCCTTGTGTCCCAGAAAATCTCTCGAAGACGGCCTGTGCCCCTTGACCGAACCGCTTCGGAGAATCTAAATATTATCAGGAGGCTCTAATAGGCGAGGGAGGCTTTATGGTTCTTTGTCCTGAATGCGAAACTAATCTTGATGTCGAAGAGGACGACGTCGACGAGGGGGAAGTAATCTCCTGCCCCGAGTGCGGAACCGACTTTGAGGTCGTCACCGCCAGTCCTCTGGAATTAAAAGCCGTCGAAGCAGGCTACGAAGAGGACGACGATGACGAAGCGGAGGAGAGCGAAGACGGTGACTACTCCTGATTCCCTTCGACCAGCTCGCCTTGCAACTTCGTCGTCCTGCGTTTTCCTTGTGATCGTAGTTCTTCTGCTTGTGTTGTGCTCTCCCCAGGGCCTTATCGCCGCCTCCGGCTCCAAACAGAAGCCCTACGCTCTCATCGCCGGCACCGTCTGGGGGCCTGACGATCACCCGGTCTACGGCGTTACCGTGAAAATCCGCCGCGCCAAAGACAAAAAGCCGAAATGGGAAGTCTATTCCGATCACATGGGCGAGTTCGCCCAACGCATTCCAGCCGGCGAGTCCGACTACATCCTCTCCGCAGATCCGAAGGGCTACAAAACTGCCGACGGCAAGCTCCTGCGCCTCGTCCAGGAAGTGACCGTCCACATTTATAACGATGAACGCCAAGACATCGGATTGCATCTAACTTTCTAAGCATGCGTGTGGTCGTTGCCGGACGTGAGACAATAGCACCTCAATGAATCGCAAACATGTCATCAAGGCCGCAGTGGCAGTATGTGCTCTGCTTGTGGCCCTGGCTGCGGTGTCGACTGCTACACCCGATAAAAAAGATAAAACCGTCGGGCGCCTGCTGTTCGGGAAAGTCCTCGATCCGCAGGATAACCCTCTTCCCGATGCCGTCGTTTACGTGACCAACACTCGTACCCGGTCGGTGAAGACCTATATCGTTGGCCCCGACGGCACTTACCGTTTTCCCGCCCTTTCCACGGCCGTCGATTATGAGGTATACGCCCAGTACAAAGGCCGCAAGAGCGACACTAAATCGGTCAGCCAGTTCGATGACCGCTCGCAGGTGTATCTCGACCTGAAAGTCGATAGCCGTTAGGCGCTCCTTATTTGTGCAACTTTTCAGTGCCCTTCCGGGTTCAATATACATAGGGATATTTCTCTGGAGGACACTGTGAACCGATCGCGCTCTTTTCGTCAGCCGAATCGCGCTACCCTCATTGCGACGGCTCTATTTGCATTTGTAGCTCTGCTTTTTACGGTTTCGGCCTTTGCTCAAAATGGCGCCATGAGTCCCTACCAGGGCGAACAGGATGGCGTCAGCGCAGGTGGCAAATGGATGGAGTTCCGCTCCGAGGACAAAATGACCGGGGCCAAGCGGGTTCGCTTCGAACTCCAATCGGATAACTATTTCCGCGAAGACCCGAATTACAAGCCCCGCGTTGAGATGATTTGTGAAAACGGAAGGTACAAGGTAGCCAACTTTAATCCGGGAGTCCAGGTGCGCCCCAACCGTCCCGGATTCTGGGGCCAGCCTCAACTCCAAGTCGAGGTTCGCGTCGACGACGTCCACAACTATAAGGGCTGGAATTGGCGTGGCCGCATCCTCGAGATGGACAAGGGCACGGCGCGCGGCATGATGGGCGCGCAGATCTTCAACATCGCGCTTCCCACTCCGAGCGGACGCCAGATCGCCGAGTTCTCGCCCGTAGGCCTGAATCTCGATCAAGTCCGCCAAGCCTGCGACATCACTCCGAAGAAGCCCAGCAAAGACTAAAGTCAAAGCTGCTTATGCTTTTCTCTTGGGTGCCCCATTTTTGCCGCGTCGTTTGCGGCAAAAGTGGGGATTTTCGCCAGAGCCTGTCATCCTGAGTGAAGCGAAGGACCCCGATGACGTCGGATGCACGGATGGCCCTGCAAGGCGTTCACCCGATGTCCCCCCTAGACGCAACCCCCTTGGTACTTGCCCCGATCGCGCTCTTGCTGGCAACTTGGTGTGTCGCATATTCGGTGTGTCGCACATTTGGCATGTCACCTGCGAGGTTATGTTGGACAGCAGCGTTATCACAGGTTTCGCGTTCTTCCTGTTTGCCGCCGGAGTGCTGACCTACGCCGTCATACTGTACAACAGTCTGATACGCCTGCGCAATGAGAACGATCGTGCCTGGGCCAACATTGATGTTCTCCTCAAACAACGCCACGACGAAATTCCCAACCTCGTCGAAGCCGTCAAGGGATACATGCAGCACGAGCAACAAACTCTTCTTGCCGTGACGCAGGCTCGCGCTGCCTCGATGAACGCGGCCAGCATCGCGCAGAAAGCCCTGGCCGATCTCAAGATGGAAAGCGCGCTGCACGCGCTGTTCGCCGTCGCCGAGAACTATCCGCAGCTCAAGGCCAACGAAAACTTCCTCAAGCTGCAGAACCGCATCAGCGAGCTCGAAGAGCGCATCGCCGACCGCCGTGAGTTCTTTAACGACGACGTAAACACCTACAACACCCGCATCGGCCAGATCCCCGACGTATTCGTAGCCAGCTTCATGAACCTGAAGCCCCGCCCCATGTTCAAAGTCTCCGACGAAGACCGCAAACAGGTAGAGGTGTCATTCGCCAGCAGCCAAGGTTCGGGAGCCTAGAGTGGCACAAAATTCCAAGGGCTTTAGCCCCTGAGGGCCGCCGCGAGATTAATGCGTTGGTAACCCGCACGTGGTTACTCCAAATCGAGCGTGTGCCGTTTGTCGCCGGTATGCATACTTTTGTAACTAGCCCGCCGCGACTCACCGCAACTAAGCTTTCACGCGGGGGTTTCTCCTACACATGACCAAACTCACGAAGTCTCTACTCATCCTGGCAGCGGGCGGTCTCATGACAGTCGGCCTCGCCTCTGCTCAAACCCAAGGTGCAGGTGCGGGACGAGTCGATCCCGGTCATCCTCGCGTCAACCAGGTTAACGGACGCGAGCAGAACCAGCAGGATCGCATCGCGAATGGCGTGAAGAACGACAAGCTCACACCCGGACAGACTGCTCATCTGGAGAATCGCGAACAGCACATCCAGAATCAGCAGAAGGCCGACATGGCCGCCCACAACGGGCACCTGACCAAGGGCGAGCAGAATCAGCTCAATAAAGAGCAGAACAAAACGAGCAGGCAGATTTACAAAGATAAACACCAATAGCTCGGATGTTCGACCTTACGAAGTCCAGGAAACAGCCGCGCATCGTCGCGGCTTTTCCTTTGTGTGCCGAACATGTTCGACAGCTTGGGGGTGAAAGTCCCCTGCCCAATCTGGTGGAGGTGAAGGGCTAGAGAAGCGCAAGGGCGTCGTCGCGAGGCGGGGTCTGAAAGAAGCGTGGATCAAAGGCGCGAGCCGATGAACAAGAACCGGATGATGAGGCCTACGGTGTGGGGCGAGTTGGCAAAGGACAGCGAAGCCCAGGTCCACCAAGCACACTGGTGGTAAATCCGGCGGTTGCGCGTCGAAGGCGGTCGAACTTACTTCGGGAGACCCGCCGCATGTCACGGAGTCGTGACTGAGGATGGAGCAATCCATTTTGACCGTGGGGCGGGAGTCAGCAGAGGGCATAGTAGGCCGCAAGGTCGAAGGCCCGAACAGCAAGGAGCAGCGAGTAGGACGCAGGACTCGATGAACGACAAGCGGCAGAAGAACCAGTTACAGATGGTGCTGGCCTTTACCGGGGAGGGGAGGAGTGAAGCTCCGAGGGCTCCGCGGGAAGGGACCGAAGCGTTCACGGCGAAATGCGAAACCGAAAGTCCGGCTAGAGAAGAGCAACTGACGGAAGAGGTCTGCGGACGGGAAAACTGTCAGCAGGCTTTACGACGAGTGAAGGCCAACAAGGGGAGTCCGGGGATCGACGGCATGAAAGTGTCGGAGTTGCCGGGCTACCTGAAGCAGCACTGGCCCGCGATTCGGGAACAGCTGATGAGCGGAACGTATCGGCCGCGACCGGTGAGGCGAGTAGAGATTGCGAAGCCGGACGGAGGAGTGCGCAAGCTGGGCATTCCGACGGTGCTGGATCGATTTATCCAGCAGGCGGTGATGCAGGTTCTGCAAGGCAGATGGGACGCGACGTTTTCCGAACACAGTCACGGGTTTCGTCCGCAACGCTCGGCGCATCAGGCGGTGGCCAAGGCACAGCAGTATATCGCCGAAGGCAACCGCTGGGTGGTGGATCTCGATCTGGAAAAGTTCTTCGATCGAGTCAATCACGACAAGCTGATGGCGGCGGTGGCGCGGCGGGTGAGCGACAAGAGGATGCTCAAGTTGATCCGAGCTTTCCTGGAGTCGGGCGTGATGGAAAACGGGCTGGTGAGTCCGGTGGAAGAAGGAACTCCGCAAGGAGGGCCTTTGTCACCGCTGCTGTCGAATCTCGTGCTCGACGAACTCGACCGCGAGTTAGAGCGGCGCCAGCACCGTTTCGTGCGATACGCGGATGATTGCAATATCTACGTGGCGAGCGAGCGGGCAGGAAAGCGCGTCATGCAAAGCGTGACCAGTTTCCTGCGACGGCGACTCAAGCTCAAGGTGAACGAGTCGAAGAGCGCGGTGGCACGACCGCAGGAGCGCAAGTTTCTGGGCTTTAGCTTTACGAGCGGGACCAGACCGAAACGGCGCATCGCGCCCAAGGCTCTGCTCCGCTGCAAGCAAAGAGTCCGGGAACTGACGCGACGAACACGGGGCATCAGTCTGGAGCAGATGACGAAGGAACTCGCCACCTATGTACGCGGATGGAAGAGTTACTTCGGCTTCAGCCAGACGCCCTCGGTGCTGCGAAAGCTAGAGGAATGGATGCGACGCAGGTTGCGCTCCGTGATCTGGAAGCAATGGAAGCGCAGCAAGGTGCGGTATGTTCGGCTACGCCAGCGAAACATCGGACATGACCTCGCGGCCCAAACCGCCGGCAGTCCCCATGGCCCCTGGCGCTTGGCCAACAGTCCGGCTTTGCAATCCGCACTTCCGATTGCTTACTTCGACGCGCTCGGTCTTCCTCGGTTGCTGGACACGCTCTAGCTCAACCGAACTGAACCGCCGTATGCGGACCCGCATGTACGGTGGTGTGGCAGGGGAGAGTGGGTGACCACTCCCCCTATGCCGATTCTTTTTCTTTTCGTCGAGCTATTTCCATGTGGATAGATCGCGTTTCAGCATGCCTTCGAGTTCTTCCACTTCGTCCCGGAAGAGTTCCCGCAGCCGGGCTCGTTGCAGCGTGGGTAGTTCGGGGAAGGGCGATCCGCCTCCGATAAAGAGCTTCATCGCGCCGAGCCGTTTGGCCGCGTCAACCAGCGCTCCCAGGCGCTGCGCCTTGGACCATTCCGCCAGCAGCAGCGCGGTCCGCGTCCAGCCATAATGGCGCGGCTCCGTCATTCCTTCGGCGCTGAGCACATGACTCATCTGCGAAGGACGCAGCTTCACCCGCGGTGCTCCCACAAAATCCACCACCTTATCCAAATACGTCTGAGGATCGGCCTGCATGTCCTCATGCAAAGTGGGCATGACCTGCGAATCGCCGAACGTTTTCAGCCAATCTTTCAGATAAGCGGCGTAGCGGCTCGATTCCAGAAACTCCGGATCGCTGGTCAGTGCCTCCTCGAAGGTGGAGCGGATCCATCCGTATGCGCGTTTCAGCCGGTAAAGTGAGATGACGCGGTCCACGGGATTGCGGAATGTGCAAACAATTTTGGCCTTGGGAATCAGCCGCGCAATGCGCTCACGGGCCTCCCGCGACGCGAAGTACGTGGGAGCCACTTCGCCGACCGCGCGGCCATCGGCAACATCTCGATAATGCGATCCATACCAGCCCAAACCGCGCTCGAAATGCTTGTCGAAAAATCGCGTTTCTTTGGTCGGATGCGAAAGCCCTGTGCACTGGCTCAGCACCGAGTGCAGCCAACTCGTACCTGTCCGTGGCGGACCAATAATGAAGAAGGACGGAAGCGCGGGAACGCTGCCGGCTCCGTTCACTGCGATTCTTCTCCCAAACCCTAACATGGGCATTCCGCAGGTTCCTCGAATGCTTTGACAGCTTCGCTCGGTACAGATCGGTACTGAAGAGTCGTAGTGGCTAGCTATGGATGCAAGGGAAAGTTCCGTTGGTTGCCAAAAACTTTGGTTGGTGGCCCCACCCCGCTGTCATCCTGAGCAAAGCGAAGGACCCCGACAATGCCGACAGCACCGCAGGAGTTGCAAGGCGTTCTTTCGAGCGCTACCTACTTGTGCATCGACTCTCCCGCAAACCGCATTTGCGCTCCCCACTTCTCGGCGAAATCTTCCCATCTCGGATTCTTCGATTCGATCAGAGCGATCTTTTTGATTCTCAGCCAGCCCTTCAATTCTTTCTCTCTTCCAATCGCTTTATGTACATCGTCGAAGCTCTCATAGTAGACAAGGCGGTTGCAATGATACTGGCTGGCGAAGCCGTCGATCGCTCCGCTCTTATGTTCCGGGGCCCGGCGGTAAATGCTGTTGGTCATGCCGATGTAGAGCGTGCCGGAGCGGCTGGACATGATGTAAACGAAATACTCGTGCTCTCGCATAGCTCCCAATTTGACGGTTATGGGGAGAACGCCCTGATGCATCCGCGGCGCTTCCGGCATGAACCGGGGTCCTTCACTTCGTTCAGGATGACACGCGCTTAGAGATTCGCGATGTCTAATGCTTCTATTTTTTGTTTCCATTCCTAAATCGGGAGTGAAAACGCCCTTGTCATCCTGAGCAAAGCGAAGGACCCCAACGAAGCCGGAAGAACCACAGAAGCCGCAAGGCATTCTCCCCGCGCTGCGGGAAAGCGGCGCCCGGAGCGCGCGAAAGCTCCCGCGCGACCCAGTCGACGTTACCCCAGCAGTTTGGCGGCGTCCTTAGCGTGGTAGGTGAGGATGATGCTGGCCCCGGCGCGGCGGATGCTGAGCAGCGACTCCATCATGACGCGGTCGCGTTCTATCCAGCCATTGCGGGCGGCGGCTTCGATCATCGCGTATTCACCCGAGACCTGATAAGCGGCGAGCGGCAGTTCGAAACGATCGCGGGCGGCGGCGATTACGTCGAGATATGGCATGGCCGGCTTGACCATGATCATGTCCGCGCCTTCCTCGATGTCGGCTTCGATCTCGCGCATGGCCTCGCGAAAGTTCGCCCCATCCATCTGATACGAGCGGCGATCGCCGAATTGCGGGGCCGAGTCGGCCGCTTCGCGGAATGGTCCGTAGAAACCCGATGCGAACTTGGCCGCGTAGGAAAGAATCGGCGTATTGATGAGTCCGGCCTCGTCGAGCGCGCGGCGGATGGCGGCGACGCGCCCGTCCATCATGTCAGAAGGCGCGATAATGTCGATGCCCGCTTTCGCCAGCGATACAGAAGTTCGGGCAAGCAATTCGAGAGAGGCGTCGTTGACGATTTCGAAGTCGATGCGGCGGGCATAGTCTGCCATTTGCGATGCGACTTTCTCGATTGCTCTTTCCTTTTCCTCGTCGCTTTGGACGACAACTCCGTGAGCGGATTTCAGTGTGTCTCGGGCGGCCGCGCCGAGAGACTGCGCCAGCGGCGTGGCTCTCACGATCCCGCAATGGCCGTGGCTCATGTATTCGCACAGGCAGACGTCGCCCATCAGGAGCAGACCGGGGACTTCGCGCTTGATTGCGCGCGCCGCTTGCTGCACGATGCCATCCTCAGCCCAGGCCCCGGTGGCGACTTCATCCTTCTTATCCGGCAAGCCAAACAGGATCACGGAGGGCACGCCCAGGGAATGCACTTCCCGGGCCTCTTTCACCGCTTCGTCCACCGACAGATTGAACACGCCCGGCATGGAGCCGACGGCCTTTCGCACGCCCTCTCCAGGGCAGACGAACATGGGATAGACGAATGCGTCGGGAGTGAGGCGGGTTTCACACACCAAGTTGCGCAGTTCCGCAGTGCGGCGCAGGCGGCGCAGACGGGTCACGGGGAATGCCATGTAGGTCACCAGGGGGAAGGATCAGGAAAGTACGCCTTCCGGCATTGATTTTAGAACATCTCAGACTTGGACGCCGGAGCCGCTCGGGTTGCCTGCCGGAGATGTGACGGAAGTAACCTGTCGGTTCCCAAACGGTCCTCGGAATCCTCTTATAAGTCTCATAGAATTGGGGACGGATGAGTCTGTTCCAACGTTACCGTTGGTTTGTCGGCGCGGCCGGAATCACTCTGGTGTTCGCCGCCGTGTCGCTGGTCGCGCACAAGAGCGCGGGCTTGACAGCCTTTGCCGATCTGTTGGGGTTAATTCTTATGCTGGCGGCTGCCGGCATCACGCTGCAAAACGCAGTTGACCGTCCCAGCCAGGAGCGTAGTTTTTGGGCTCTCCTGACCGTCGGTTTCCTGATGTGGATTACGAATCAAGCGGCCTGGTGCTATCTCGAGATCGTATTGAAGCAGCAGATCCCCGATCCGTTCTTATTCGACATTGTTCTTTTCTTTCATGCCGTGCCCATGATCGCGGCTGTCGCATGGCGTCCGGATCTGGTGAAGACCCCGGGACGAATCCATCTCAGCGCGCTGAATTTTCTGATGCTCCTGGGCTGGTGGGTCTTCCTTTATGCCTTTATTGTGTTTCCACATCAGTACGTTGTACAGAACGTAAGCCGGTACAACGTCTACTATGACGGCCTTTACGGGCTGGAAAACGGACTGCTGCTGGTGGTGTTAGCGCTTGCGGCCTGGAACGGTGCCGGGGGATGGCGCAAACTGTATCTTAATTTTTTCACCGCTGCACTCGTGTATGGAATCAACTCGCAGCTCCTCGATCGGGCCGAGGCCGACAACACCTATTATTCCGGCAGCCCGTATGATATTGCCCTAATCGCGACCGTGGCATGGATGGCAGCGACCGCGCTCTCTGCGCGGGAATGGGATCTGCAAACCCAGGAGTTCCGCTTGCACCCGCGCTGGAAGAAGATCATTCCGCAGCTCGCCATGCTGGCGATCCTCTCCCTCCCAGCACTGGGCTTGTGGACTGTGCTGGTCGACAAGTCAGCGAACCCCTCCCGCGTTTTCCGCACCTTTGCCGTGCTGGGCGCGATGTTGGTGCTGGGCGCGTTCGTATTCCTGCGCCAGTATTTTCAGGATCAGGCGCTGATGAGCCTACTGAAGGACTCGCGCCGCAGCTATGAGGGCCAGAAGCGTTTGCAGAGCGAACTGGTACAGAAAGAGAAGCTGGCTTCGCTGGGCAATCTGGTCGCTGGAGCCGCACACGAGATTAACCATCCTCTAAATGCCATCATGAATTACTCGGAGCAGCTTTGGGCCAAAGAGCGGCTGACCGAGGAGCAGAATGGTCTGGTGCGCAAGATCGTGAATCAGGCCCAGCGCACCCGCGATCTCGTCGCCGACCTGCTGAGTTTTGCCCAGCAATCGCCGGGAGAAAAAGTTCTGATCGATCTGAGCATGCTGCTGCAGCGTGCCACGCAGATGCTGGAGTCCCGCCGTGCCCCGGGTAGGATCCGCGTAACGCTTTCGATTGCCGCCGACTTTCCCCGCGTACGGGGCAATGCCAACCAACTGTTTCAGGCGTTTGTGGAGATCATCGAAAATGCGATGGACGCTCTCGAAGAGGCTGGCGGAGGTCTGCTCGAAATCACCGCGCACCGGCTGGGCCAGGAAGCGATGCTGCAGTTTTCCGATACCGGCCCCGGGATTCGCGATCCGCTGCGGGTTTTCGATCCGTTCTACACCACCAAGCCGGTAGGCAAAGGCACTGGCCTGGGACTGAGCGCCGTCTACGGCGTGATTCAGGAGCACAATGGCCAGATCACCTGCCAGAACAAGCCCGAAGGTGGGGCCTTGTTCCTGGTGAGGATTCCGGCGGTTGAACCGGCCGTGCAGGTTGCGGGCGCGGGCGGAGACTGAGCCAGGCAATCCTTCTCACAATTTTTCTATCGCTACTGCCGTTTTGCGTTTTGCGCCCTCCTGCCGTGAATTCCCACTGCGTTGCCACCCTCCACTCCCTGCTACCATAATTTGCTATGGCGGGTGAGCTTGTCCACAATTCGGCGCGTGTGCTGGAGTTCGAATCTCTGCGGGAACTGCTGCGCGCGTACACCTCCTCGCCCCTCGGGCAGGAGCGCATTGCTACCCTCACGCCGTCGACGGATCAAGCGTGGATTCAGAGCCAGCAGGATCTGACCAGCGAGATTCGCGAATTCCGCCGCGTTGGTGGCCGCTTTGATTTCTCGGGCCTGACCGATATCACGCTCCTGGTCGAAAAATCCCGCATCGCAGGAGCGACGCTAGAGACCACCGACATTCGTGACGTGATTCTCGCAGTCGACCGTGCGGCCGAGTGGCGCGAGATCGCCCTGCATCCTCCCGCGAACATGAGGTCTGCGTGGCATGGAGTGCGCGCGCTCTCCGGCCAGATTGCGGACTTCGCCGAATTTCTGCGCGGCTTCCGCAACAAGATTCAGCCGGATGGAACGCTCGAAGACAGGGCTTCGCCGGAGCTGGCGCGCATTCGTCGTGAGATCGAAAAGCAGCGTCGCTCGATTCAGGAGTCGCTGCAGGGATATCTGCGTAGACTCGCCGAAGGCGGAACTGTACAGGATGAGCTCGTCACGATTCGCGGCGAACGCTTCGTCATTCCAGTGAAAGTCGAGCAGAAGCGGCGCGTGCAGGGGGTCGTGCATGGCGCCAGTTCCAGCGGCCAAACGGTGTTCGTCGAGCCCCTGGAAACCATCGAGCAGAACAACGAGCTGGTGCGGTTGCTGGAAGAAGAACTGGCGGAGATTCACCGCATCCTGCTGGAGATGACACGACAGATCGGGGCGCACGCCGAAGAGATCTTTGCCGCCCTGGACGTGCTGCGCGAGCTCGAACTGCAATTCGCGAAAGCGAGGTTCACGGAAGACTACAACTGCGTCGCGGTGCAGTTCAGCGGAGAGCGGCAAGAATCGTGTGGGGACGGGCGCATTCGCCCGTCCGGGGCGAGCCCAGCTCGCCTCCTGCTGCATAATGCCAGGCATCCCCTGCTGGAACGCAATCTGAAGCTAAAGGGAATTTCGGTCGTCCCCGTCTCGGTCGAGCTCGAAGCCGACCGTCGACAGCTCATCATCACTGGGCCCAATACCGGCGGCAAAACCGTCACGCTGAAAACCGTCGGCCTGTTGGCATTGATGGCGCAGTCGGGCCTTCCCGTGCCCGCGGACCGCGCCGAGTTGCCTGTATTCGACGCCGTCCTTGCCGACATCGGCGACTACCAGTCGATTGAGCAGAATCTTTCCACGTTCTCCGCCCACGTCACGAACATCGATTTCATCTCGCGCACCGCGACCGCCCAATCGCTGGTGCTGCTGGATGAGCTGGGCTCGGCAACGGATCCGGAAGAGGGCGCGGCCTTGGCTGTCGCGATTGCGGGATATTTTGGCGGCATCGGGTGCATGACCGTCATCTCCACGCATCACACTTCGCTGAAAGTTTACGCGGCAAATACACTCGGCGTGGTGAACGCCTCCGTCGGCTTCGACGAAGCTACCCTGCAGCCGACCTACGAGTTGAAAGTTGGAGTGCCCGGAGCGTCCGCAGGCATTAACATCGCGCGCCGGTTAGGCCTGAATCCGGCGATCATCGAGAGCGCCCGCTCGCGGCTGGGAACGCAGGCTCGCGACGTTGGCCAATTCCTCGACAAGCTGCATGCCGACCTGCGCGCTGCCGATGGCGAACGAGTGCGCTTGAAAGAGCGCGAACAGGAACTGGAGCGCGAGAAGGCGCAGCTGGCGGCCGAAGGCCGCAAAGAGCAGCAGGCCAAGATTCGCGAGATGGAGAAGAAGCTCGAAAGCCTGTTGCGCGATTTTGAGTATCACGCGCGTGAAGCGGTGAATGCGGTGCAGGATCGCGCTGCCGCGCAAAAGCTCTCGAAAGATGCGGAACGCCGGATTGCGAAGTTGCGGCGCGAATTCCGCGAGCAGTTCGATTCGACCGTCGTAGCGCACTCCACCGGAGCCGACCAGGGCGATCCCCACGCGCAGCCGCAGCTCGTGAAGCATGTCACCGAAGGCGATACCGTGAAACTGAAGTCCACCGGACGCGGAGCGCGAGTCGTACGCAAGGTCGATGACAGCCATTTCGAAGTCGAGATGGGAGCAATGAAGATGAAAATCGCGCGCGACGATATCGCCGAGGTGCTCGTTAGCGCCCAGGGGACAGCGGCGGAAACTCCGGTGAAGGCCGCACGGGCTCGGGGCATTTCCGTCTCGCTCGAAAACGAAGGCGCGAATGTGCCCAGCGAGATCAATGTGATCGGCCAGACTGTCGACGAGGCTTCATCGAAGGTCGAGCGATTCGTGGACCAGGCATTTCTGGCCGGCCTGCCGCGCGTCCGCGTCGTGCACGGCAGCGGCATGGGCATTCTCCGCAAAGCCCTGCGACTGTTGCTGCAGCAGCATCCTCATGTTGCGTCGGTTGCGGAGGCCCCGCAGAACGAAGGAGGAGGCGGAGCGACCCTGGTCGAGCTCAATGTTTAGTTCGTCTCCGCACCGCTGAAGACCGCTGCTCAATCTCCTACCGGATCATCTTCTTCCAGTTCTCGGCGTAAAGCGCATCGCGGGCTGCCTTGGCAATTTCCTGCTTGCCGGCGCCCGTTAGATCATTGGACAGAATGTTCGCCGCGTTCGCAGGATCGCGCACCACCGCTTCCTCGAATCGATTCGAGATATAGCGCAGCGCGGTGAGGACATTCTCCGCCAAACGTCCAAAAAGCGCAGTCTCCAAAGCTCGTAGCACGGTGAGTTCGAGGTACAACGAAGGAAAGTCTAGAGACATGCGCTCGCGCCATATCTTGAGCGCACAGATCTCCTGCTGGCGTCCTGAATTCCCGATGATGTGAATATGGCGGCCCAAATCGGTATCGATGGTCTGCCCAGAGCGCTTGTTAAACAGCGTCACGCCCGAGGCTTCGCGGCTGCGGCAGGCCGGAATCAGGTCCAGATTCATTCCCTTGCTCGGTAGCCGGATCGACACGTCCCGCGTGTGGGGACGCAAGTCATGATCGGTCAGATACTCGAACAGCTTCCAGAAGATGTTCTTCATCTCCATACCGGGCACGGGGCTGAGCGCAATCAGAAGGTCCACATCCGACGACAGTCGAATCGCAGTGTTCTGGGCGTACGAACCCGACAGCGTCAGTCCCAGCAGGTGCTGCCCTCCGAATTGCTTGAGCAATGGAAGCACTTCGTCAGCGGCATGGTGCGAGGTGGAATTCGTGTCGGGAACCACCCGGTACTTTTCGACGATCGATGCCGTGTACTGGTCGGCGCTAACCATGGATGGCGGAGCCCCTGCCCTTGAAGTCCATCGGCAGAATCGCAGATGAGTTGAGCGTGCCGTTTCTATGTTCCTGTCGTGCTGAGCGCTGGAGGATCGGCCAAAAAGCCGATCCCTGGCAGTCGAAGCATCCCTACGGTCAGGATGAACCCGCGAGAAGGTTGCGGAAGAATAACGAACACATGCCACAAGTGAATCCACGCATCGCCCGAGTGCATGCTGGACCGTAAATCTATGCGTGACCGTGGGAAGAGCGGCCCTTCGAGAGCCGCGAAAAGCGCGTGGGATCGGTGTTGGCTTCAGCCCCTGTGGTCGATGCTCCTTGCATCATCGATCGGCAACGGTTCTTCATCAGGGGATGCCTCGAGATTCCCATCGTTGGGTCCGATGAGGTCTTTCTCTGGGGATTGTGGGCGTCCGTCCGCGAAGAAGTATTTGACGAAATCTCGGAATGCTGGGAGACGGTGGGCCGGGAGAAATCCCGAGGCCCGTTCAAAGGTAGATTGGGCAACTCTCTCGCTGAATACCCCGAGACTCTCAACCTAAAGCTGCGAATCGTTCTCCAGCCCGTTGGGGCTCGACCGCTTTTTGTGGTCGAGGAACCCGATCACTCGCTGGCAAAAGAACAATCCGCTGGCATCACCCGCAACCGGGCTCTGGCAATGGCTTCACTCGTGTTGCATCAGCAACGGGGCGGCTTCTCCGATGTCGGCAAGGGCTAGGTTTTCCGTCCATTTCAACCGCCATCGCCTGATTCCCACAGCTTCTCCACAACAATCCCGCTGCGGTATATTTCATTCAGCCTCCTTTTCCCTGACAATTCCTGTGGAGATCTCTGTCCCTAAAATGGCGAACCCTGGCGACTTCGCGTACACGGTCAAGCAGCAGGCGGACATCGTCCGGATCATCGGCGATTACATCAAGCTCAAGAAATCCGGCGGACAGAATTTCGTTGGTCTGTGTCCCTTTCACGGCGAGAAGACGCCCTCGTTTTCCGTGCACGCCACGCGGCAGTATTACTACTGCTTCGGCTGCCACGAGAAGGGCGACGTTTTCAGCTTCATCCAGAAGATCGAGAACATCACCTTCCCCGAATCCGTGCGCCTGGTAGCCCAGAAACTCGGCATCCCGCTGCCCAAGGCGAGTTATTCAACTCCCGGCGAAGCCAAGGAAGCGCGCCTGCGCGGACAGCTTCTCGACGTGCACGAGCGCGCCGTCGCCTTTTTCCAGGAATGCCTGCGGCGTCCGGAAGGCGCGAGAGCGCGGGAATATCTCGCAGGCCGCGGCCTCGATCAGGAAATGATCGCTCGTTTCCGCATCGGCTATGCGCCGGATTCTGGATTTCTGCTCCGCGACCGCCTCAAAGGAGAATTCACCGAAGAAGTGTTGCGCGAGAGTGGCCTGTTTTCGTGGAAAGAAGCTGCGAGCCCCGAGCCACGAGCTGCGAGCAAGCAATTCCAAAGCGGGGACGACAATCCGCAGCGAAATGCAGAGGTGCTTCGAGCCCAAAAGACGGACTGTCAGGAGGACAAGGGCGCGGACGGCTTAGAGCTCGAAGGTCGTGGCTCAAAGCTCGCCGCTATGTATTCCAAGTTCCGCAACCGTGTGATGTTCCCGATTGCGAGCGAGGCCGGGAAAGTGATCGCCTTCACCGGACGCACGCTGGCGACCGACGAGAAATCCGGGCCCAAGTATTTGAACTCGCCGGAGACCGGGATCTACTCCAAGAGCCGGGTGCTGTTCAACCTCGACCTTGCCAAGGAGTGGATCAAGAAGTTTGACTACGCGATTCTCGTCGAAGGGCAAATGGACTGCATCTCCGTCTATGCCGCGGGATTTCAGAACGTCATTGCGAGTTCGGGCACGGCGTTCACCGAGCTGCAGGCCAAGCTGCTCGGGCGCTTCAGTAAGAATGCTGTGGTGAACTTCGATCCCGATACGGCCGGCGCCAAGGCCACCGAGCGCACCCTGGGTCTGCTGGTCGAAGAAGAGTTCACGCTCAAGGTGCTGACGCTGGAGCAGGGGTTCGATCCCGACCTCTACATCCGCCGCAAAGGCAAAGAAGCCTATGGCGCAGCGCTCAAGAATTCGCAAAAGTATTTCGACTACCTGATCGAGCGGGCGCGCACCCAATTTCCCGTGCGAAGCGGCGAGGGCAAACAGAAGGCCGTGAATTTTCTCTTGCCCCACATCCAGCGCGTGCCCAGCCGGATCGTGCGTGACGAACTGGCGCACGAGATCTCGCAGAAACTTGGCATCGATTCCGCGGTCTTGCGCCAGGAGCTTCGGCACGCCGCCGGAACCCGCGCCACCTCCGCCGTCAAAGCCCCGAGCGAGGCACAGGTCACCGACGCCGAAAAAGTTCTGATTCGCGCCCTGGCCTCGGCGCGCCTGATGCAGTCCGGCGAGGAACATCTTTCTGCTCGCGATGGCGCGGAAGAGGACTTCGATCCCGCTCGCCAGGCCCAGTTCGTCCTGCAGAACGAAGGTCTGCATCGCGGCCTGGCCACGGAATCGCTGGCCGAGTCCCTGCTCAACGATTTCCAGCTCAATGCGGACCGCGAATCTGCCGATGTTCTTGAAGTGCCGGCCACCGAAACTGATCGCCGCCTGCTGGCCTCAATCCTGTTGAAGGAGGATGAAGAACTCACGGCCGAGGTACTGGAGGCTTCGGTCCGCGCCCTGCGTCGCATTCACCTGCGCCGCCGGCAGGAGGACGTCCAGCAGGAACTCAAGAAGCCCGGCCTGGCTGCCGACCGGGAACGGCTGCGGGAATTGCTCACAGAACTGGAGCGCATCAGCCGCGCTTTGCGCGATCCCAGCCTCGCGGAAGAGGGGCTCAAAAACCCCGGAAAGAAGAAAACCGCCTGAAACAAAAAGGCCGTCGGAACCATCTAACTATCTAGGAGGATTGACGATAGCGGCGGGTGTAGGAATATAAGGCGGGTAACCGATAGACGACCTAGCGCTTGTTTGCTAAAATCCATAGGTTTGTGCGATAGGCACAACCCCGCGTCACCCATATTCCCACCCTTTAAGGAACATATCACAAGCTCCTGTGGAGCGGAATTAAGCAGTTAGAGGACACACCTTTTGGCTCTTGAAGATAAGTTCGACGACATCAAAAAGCTGATCGATACAGGCAAAGAGAAGGGATACCTGACCTACGATCAAGTCAACGATTTGATCCCGCACGATGTGCACAGTCCCGAAGACCTGGATGATCTGCTGACTACCATCGGTACGCAAGGCATCGACGTGCTGGAAGGCCCCAAGCTGCCTTCCGCCACGCTCGACAAAAAATTCGACGAATCCGAGGAAGGCGAAGACGTAGAACTCGACCTGACTCCGGGAGCTCTGGAAAAGACTAACGATCCCGTCCGCATGTATCTGCGCGAGATGGGGACGGTGCCGCTGCTCACACGCGAAGGCGAAGTGGAAATCGCCAAGCGCATCGAGCGCGGCCAAATCCGGGTGCTCAAGGCCCTGTCGCGGTCGCCCATCGTGATCCGCGAACTGCTGGCCATGGGCGAAGACCTCAAGAAGGGCGTGCGCTCGATCAAGGAAGTGGTGACCTTCGACGAAGAGGAGATCACCGACGAGATTCTGCAGAACCGCCTGAACGAGTTCACCGGCAAGATCGACGACATGGCCAAGCTGTACAAAAAGGCCGCGTTGCTCGAAGAGAAGTATCACGAAGTTTCGAAGACGAAAAAACCGAAGGATCATCGCCGGGCCCGCCGCAAGCTGGCGCGCGGCATTGTGGCCGTGTCGCAGGCGGTGCGCAAGCTGGGCTTCACCAACGCCGAGCGCAAGCGGCTGATCGAGCGCCTGAATAAGACGGTCGACGGGATGCGTTCGCTCGACCGGCAGACGCAGAACCTGGAGCGCAAGGCCGACGCCACTCGCAGTGAGGAGCAAAAGAAAGAATACCGGCGGCAAGCGCGGGCGATTCGCGGCGAAGTCGAAAAGCTGGAACTCGAAACCGGCGTGTCGTTTCCGGAGCTCAAGCGCACGCAGCGCGAGATCATCCAGGGGGACATGGATGCGGAGCAGGCCAAGCGCGAGCTGATTGAGGCCAACCTCCGGCTGGTGGTTTCGATCGCCAAGAAGTACACGAACCGCGGATTGCAGTTCCTGGACCTGATTCAGGAAGGCAACATCGGACTGATGAAGGCGGTCGACAAGTTCGAATACCGCCGCGGCTACAAGTTTTCGACATATGCCACGTGGTGGATTCGGCAGGCTATTACGCGTGCGATTGCCGATCAGGCGCGTACGATCCGCATCCCGGTACACATGATCGAAACGATCAACAAGCTGATCCGCACCTCGCGGCAGCTGGTGCAGGAACTGGGACGCGAGCCGACGTCGGAAGAAATTGCCAAGCGCATGGACATTCCGGTGGCGAAGGTGCGCAAGGTGCTGAAGATCGCGCAGGAGCCGATCTCTCTGGAAACGCCGATCGGCGAAGAGGAAGATTCGCATCTGGGAGATTTCATCGAAGACCGCGGCGTGGTGTCTCCGGCCGAGGCGGTGATCAACGTGAACCTGAAGGACCAGACGGGGCAGGTCCTGCGCACGCTGACTCCACGCGAAGAGAAAGTCATCAAGATGCGGTTTGGGCTCGAAGACGGTTCGGAGCACACGCTGGAGGAGGTTGGGCAGTCGTTCGCAGTCACGCGCGAACGCATCCGCCAGATCGAAGCCAAGGCGCTGCGGAAGTTGCGTCATCCGTCGCGGTCCCGGAAGCTGCGGGCGTTCATGGACGGAGTACGGGACTAGCAAGAAACATGTGGAGACGGACGCCTTCGGCCGTCCGGTTTTCACCACGGAGATACGGAGTCACAGAGAAGACAATGAAATGGGGCACGGCTTCGGTCGTGCTTTTTTCTTTCGGGAATCTGTGGCGCGCCCTTGCTGGTGCTTTGGTCTGCATGCGTCGACTTGCGGGAAGAAATTCAAAGGCAGCGGGCGGGGCGCCCTCTCCACACAGGCAAAGTCAACGGCAGCGGACAGGAGTGTCCGCTCCACACAGGCAAAGTCAACGGCAGCGGGCGGGGCGCCCTCTCCTCACAAGCAAAATTCAACTGTCACATACGGCGGACTAATCCTTGGTCGGTGGCTTTTGTGTTGCGGATCAGAAGGAGGACCAGGATCATCCCGATGAATGGAACTATTCCTGCCAGGATCACGATGGGGTCGAAGGCGTGCGTGCCGGTGGACTGGCGGGCGTCGGAAAAATATCCGATCAGCTTGAACGCAATGATGGTGCCGATTCCGGCGCCGGTGCCGCTGATTCCGCTGACGGATGCTACGGATTCGCTGGCGAACAGGTCCGAGGGCAGGACATTGGCCATGGTGGTGAATCCGGCGTAGGTGAAGGTGACTGCGGCGAACAGGAATGCGATGACGTAGAGGTTGGTGGTGAAGATGGTGGGGATCAGGAGGGTCATGCCGATTCCGCCGTAGATGATGGGAACTTTGCGGGCGAAGCCGAGGGACCATCCGCGCTGGATGAGGTATCCGGAGAAGGCGCCGGCGAAAAAGCTGCCGACGTCGGCGGCGATGAAGGGGATCCAGATGGCGATGAGGCCGGTTTTGAGTTCGATGCCTTTGGCGACGAGGTAGATGGGGAACCATTCGGTGATGAAGAAAAAGACAGGGTCGGTGAAGGCTTTGGCGATGATCGTTCCCCAGGTTTGCGGGAGGCGGAGGAGGTCGCGCCAGCGAGGGCTGGTCGAAGCCGGTTGGGGCGTGGATGATGGCGGGGCGTTCGATTCGCGCTTGTCGGCGACGATCATTTCCAGTTCAGATTGGGCGATGCGAGGGTGTTGCTCCGGCGGGTAGTAGAGCCATCGCCAGACGATGAGCCACAGGAAGCCAAGCGTGCCGGGGATCATGAAGGCGGGACGCCATCCCCAGCGGAAGTAAATCCACAAAACTATGAAAGGAGCGACGGCGCCGCCGATGGAGGAGCCGCTGTCGTAGAGTGCGGTTGCGAGGGCGCGCTCGCGTTTGGGAAACCATTCGGAAACGGCTTTGGAAGCGGCGGGCCAGTTGGCGGATTCTCCGGTGCCGAGCAGGAAGCGGAATGTGGCGAAGCTGGAGAAGCCAGTGGCGAGCGAGGTGAGCATGGAGATTGTGGAGTACCAGATCACGGAGAGGGTGAGGCCGCGGCGGGTGCCGATGCGGTCCATGAGGCGGCCGAAGGCGGTCTCGCCGATGGAATAGGCGACGCGGAAGGCGATGGCGATGTTGGCGTAGTCGGCGTTGGTCCAGTGATATTCGAGCTTGAGATATGGGGCGAGGAGCGAGAGCGTTTGGCGATCGATGTAGTTGATGACGGTGGACGCGAAGAGGATAGCGCCGATCCACCAACGCAATGACGGGATCGGCTTGCGGGGAGTGGGCATTCTTTGGGCTTCAGGGCGCTATGAAGCTAACATCACTTGGGATTGGTTGGCCAGTTTGTCCTGGAGAGCCCGACTCAATAGCGAGGCGGAGGCCGCGTCGAGATAGACAGTCGCGTTGGGATGGCTGCGGAGGATGGAGGCTGGCGCCAGGGGAGAGATTTCACCTTCCAGGCAGGCTTTGACTGCTTGCGCTTTGCGCTGGTCGGGCACGATGACGACTAGTTCTTTCGCGTTGAGAATTTGGCGTGGGGACATCGAGATGGCGCGGCGGGGGACTTGGGAGATGTCGGAGAACCATCCTTCGCCGACTTGCTGGCGGCGGCAGGGTTCGTCGAGATCGACGAGGAGGTAGGGTTCTTCGGTCGTGAAGTTGGCGGGAGGATCGTTGAAGGCGATGTGTCCATTTTCGCCGATGCCGAGGAAGGCGACGTCGATGGAGGCTGCGGCTAAGCGCTCGCCGATGGTGCGAGCTACCTGGAATGGATCGGGTGCGTCGCCTTCGATGGCGTGGAAGTTGACGATTCCGGTTTTGCGAACGAGATTTTCCATCAGGTATTTGCGGAAGCTGGCGGGGTGGGTGATGGGGAGGGCGATGTATTCGTCGAGGTGAAAGGCTTCGACCTTGGGCCAATCGAGGTTGGGAGCTTTGGTGAGGGCGTCGAGGAAATCGAGTTGCGAGGCGCCTGTGGCGGCGATGATGCGGGCGTGGTTTCGCTCGGAGATCGCGTGGCGGATGGCGGTGGCGGCTTGAGTGGCGGCTGCGCGGCTTAGGGAGAGTTTGTCGGGATAGCGTTTCAGGAGCATGGCGTTTTTTCTTTCGGGTTTAAATTGGTGCTGTCCCTGCGGGACTCGGTTGCTTCTACTTGTCTCCCCCGGCACTGCCGTGCCGGGTTTTCACATGCCGCCCCTTCGGGGCTTGGCTCATTTTCCGCGCAGAACCCGCAGCTTGCGCTGTGGGCTGCATTCTTGCGCCGCTCCGCGGCTTAGATCGGGTTGCACTTCCGACCCCGTCTATCCGGTGCGTCGAATCGGGTCACTGTCGATCTCATTATCCATCCGGCTCCGCGGATTCGAGGCGTCTCCTCGGGCGTCACCCTTTACACACTTGCCGGGTCCAGGCGCGGGGCGAGGGCTTGGACGAAGGCGAATGCGATCAGATAGGCCAAGCCAGCCATCACGAATACGGGGACGTACGATCCTGTGCGTTGCAGGATGTAGCCGACGGCTTTGGCGACGAACATTCCGCTGAAGGCGCCGGCCATGGTGGCGAAGCCGACCACAGATGCGACCGCGCTGCGAGGGAACATGTCGGAGGCCAGCGTGTACATGTTGGCCGACCATCCTTGATGGGAGCCGGCGGCGAGAGCGATCAGGCAGACGGCGAGCCATGCATTCGTGGTGCGGGCAGCAATCATGATGGGGGTGACGGCGAGCGCGCAGGCCAGGAGCGCGGTTTTGCGGCTGGAGTTGATGGACCATCCGCGCTTGATGAGAGAAGACGAGAGCCAGCCTCCGCCGATGCTGCCGACGCAGGCTCCGCTGTAGATGACGAACAGAGGCAGAGCCATGCCAGCGAGGCTCAAGCCGAGATTACGGCTGAGGAAATCGGGCATCCAGAAAAGGTAGACCCACCAGATGGGGTCGGTGAAAAATTTGCCCGACGCGACAGCCCATGCCTGGCGGCGGGTGAGCAGAGTTCGCCAGGGGATGACGGTCTTTGCTGTTAGTGGCTGGTCCGGGGGATCGCTTTGGATGTGGGCGAGTTCAGCGGGCGATAGATGCGCGTCGTCTTGGGGGTGGCAATAGAGGACGAGCCAACAGAGGATCCAGAGGAAGCCGACGGCGCCGGTGGCGATGAAGGCCATGCGCCATCCGAAGCGGAAGGTGATCCAGGGAACGAGCAGCGGAGTTACGAGCGCTCCGATGTTGGAGCCGGAATTGAAAAGGCCAGTGGCGAGGGCGCGCTCGCGCTTGGGAAACCATTCGGCCACAGCTTTGATCGACGCGGGGAAACTGCCAGACTCGCCGATTCCCAGACAGAATCGGGCAAGCGCGAATTGCAAGACGGAGCGCGCAGCGGCGTGGGCCATGGCGGCGGCGCTCCAGACAAAGACGGCGAGAGAAAATCCTTTACGCGTGCCGAGCTTGTCGATGAGCTTGCCGATGAAGAGTAACCCGGCGCCGTAGGCAAATTGGAAGGCGGTGACGATGTTGCTGTAGCCGACCTCGGTCCATCCCAATTGCAGCTGCAAAGTTGGCTTGAGAAGCGCGATGACCTGGCGGTCCATGTAATTTACGGAGGTGGCGAAGAAAAGCAGGGCGCAGATCAGCCAGCGGCGGGAGCCGAGGGGAGTCGCGGGATCGGGCGGGGTTGGTTGCGCGATCGTGGGTGATGGGCCTAGGTTCACTGGAGTGTGCGCAAGGGTAATGTGCATCACTAGACACGGCGTACGGGCACTCCGTCAAGCGGTTCGTGAACTGATATGATTTCTGGCTTGAAACAGCAGCCATGAAGCCCTTTATTACTGAAGATTTTCTTTTGTCGAACGAGGTGGCGCGGCGGCTCTACCATCAGTTCGCGGCGGCGGAGCCGATTCTCGACTATCACTGCCATCTTTCTCCTCGAGATATTGCGGAGAACCGGCGGTTCGCGAACCTGTTCGAGATCTGGCTGGAGGGAGATCACTACAAGTGGCGGGCGATGCGGGCGAACGGAGTGCCGGAGAAGTACATCACCGGGGGCGCGTCGCCGTATGAGAAATTTCTGGCGTGGGCGCGGACGGTTCCTTATACGCTGCGCAATCCGCTCTACCATTGGACGCATTTGGAGTTGCAGCGCTATTTCGGGATCACTGAGTTGCTGGATGAGAAATCGGCTCCGGCGATCTGGGTGCGGGCGAATGCTTTGTTGGCGGGCGAGCTGACGACGCAGGCGATCTTGCAGAAGTTTCGAGTGGACGTTGTCTGCACCACGGATGATCCGACCGATGATCTGCGGCATCATCAGGCGATGGCGAAGTCGAAGTTGGGGACGCGAGTTTTTCCGTGCTTTCGTCCGGACAAAGCGGTGGATGTTTGTGGTGGCGAATTTGTGGCTTGGGTAGATCGGCTTTCCAAAGCAGCCAACGTTGAGGTGCGGGATCTGAACTCTCTACTAGAGGCGCTGCGCAAGCGGCATGATGATTTTCATACGCTGGGCTGCCGTCTCTCGGACCACGGGCTGGAGCACTGCTATGCAGAACCTTGCACGGAGCGAATGGCTAGGGAGATATTCGCGAGAGCGAGACTAGGAGAGGCGATCGGTGAGGAAGAGCGGATCCAGTTTGCGTCGTTCATGATGCTTTTCTTCGGGCGACTCGATGCGGAAAAGGGATGGACTAAGCAGTTGCACCTAGGAGCTCTCCGCAATGTGAATGGCGCCGCAGGCCGCAGGCTGGGAGCGGATACCGGCTACGACACAGTCGGCGATTTTCCTCAGGCTGCGCACCTTGCGGCGTATCTCGATCTGCTGGCGCAAGAGGACGCGCTGCCGCAGATGATTGTTTACAACGTGAATCCGGCCGATACGTTTCCGTTCGCGACGTTGATTGGGTGCTTTCAGGAGGGAGAGCGGCCGGGCAAGATCCAGTACGGGAGCGCGTGGTGGTTCCTGGATCAGAAGCAGGGGATCACGGCGCAGATAGATGCTCTGTCGAATGTGGGATTGCTGTCGCGGTTCATTGGCATGGTTACGGACTCGCGATCGTTTATGTCGTATCCGCGGCACGAGTATTTCCGGCGGGTGTTGTGTGACGTTGTTGGACGAGACGTGGTGCGTGGGGAGTTGCCGGATGACGATGGGCTTCTGGGCAGAATGATTCGGGACATCTGTTACAGGAACGCCAAGGAGTATCTGCGATTGCCCAGCGGCCGACTGTGAGGAAACGTCTTGCAGCCACCAAGAGGCGCTGCGGCGTGAGTAGCAAGCAGGGACCTGATCGAAGGTGCCGTCCCTGCAGGGCTCGTTTGGTTTGGGTCCGAGGTTTCCCGGCACTGCCGTGCCGGGCTTTCCCATGCCGCCGCGGCGGGGCTTGATTTTGGCAGGCCTCGCTCCGTGTGGGCGAGGAAGATTCCGTGCTCCCGCCCGACTTCATCATCCAGTTTCTCACGTCACCTTATGTTCCGTTCTTGGGTCTTCCCTTCGTTCCACGGCGACGGGCCCCGTGTGAAACATGATACTTGTTTTCAATCGGTTGCGAGGAATCTAGCAGATCATAACAAGCGACCCGATTCTCCGAGTGGGGCTTGGGCATCTCGATCGTGTTTTCATGCAACTAACAAATTAGTTGACGTTTCTGGTTCGGCTACGTCAAATTGATAACGGCGTTTTAGGAGGCAGTTTTGGCGCGAAGCAAGTCCGCAACCCTGACGGAAGCCGAGTTGCGCATTATGAATGTGCTGTGGGAGCGGGGGTCGGCGACCGTCCATGAGGTGCTGGAGGCGCTGCCTGCGAAGCCGGCGTTGGCCTATAACTCCGTCCTGACGATTATACGCATCCTCGAAAAGAAGGATTATGTGAAGCACGTGAAAGACCGGCGTGCTCACGTGTACCAGCCGCTGGTCGACCGGAAAGATGCGACGCGGTTCGAGATCGGGCATCTGGTCAGCCGCTTTTTCGGCAACTCACGGGAACAGCTGGTGCTGAATGTCCTGGAAGAGACCAGCATTGACGCCGAGGAGCTGGATCGGCTGCGGCAGTTGCTGGATAGGAGCAAGTGAACGGACGATGACCGCGTGCGTCACGATGAATGCGATCAATATGATGAGTGCGATGGATCTGAATGTAGTTGCGCAGACGTCAGCGGTTCAGATCGTGGACTGCCTGATTGAAGGGACGCTGATCGCGATCGTTGCCGCGCTGGCCCTGGCGGTGGTTCGGCGGCAGGATTCGGGGACGCGGTTTGCGGTTTGGTTTTCGGCGCTGATGGCAATTGCGGTACTTCCTTTCGTCGCTGGAGGATTCTGGGCCCACGCGGGCGGCAATGTGGCTGCGGGCGGATCGGCGATTACTGTGCCGGGCTCGTGGGCGATTTATCTGTTTGGTGCGTGGGCTGCGGTTGCGGCATGGCGGTTGGCGGGAGTGGGCCGGGGTTTGTGGCATTTGTACGTGCTTCGAAAGAGCTGCGTTCCTGTTGACACGAAATCCCTGGACACGCGGCTGCAAGAAACGATCGCCCGCAATCAATCGCCGAGGCGCGTGACGCTTTACACATCGGACGAGGTGAATGTTCCGACGGCGATCGGATTGGTGGAGCCTGCGGTGGTAGTGCCGCAGTGGGTCATGACGGAACTTTCGTCCGACGAGCTGAACCAGATCCTGCTGCATGAGCTGGCGCACCTGGCGCGCTGGGATGATTGGACGAACCTGGCGCAGAAAGTGGTGAAGGCGGTCTTCTTCTTTCATCCCGCAGTGTGGTGGATTGAGAAGCGAGTGTCGCTGGAGCGCGAGATGGCGTGCGACGATGCCGTGTTGGCGGAAACCGCGAGTCCGCGAGCGTATGCGGAATGCCTGGCGCATCTGGCCCAGAAGACTTTGATTCAACGCAGTGTGGTATTGGCGCAGGCTGCGCTGGGAAAAATTCGTCAGACCTCGCTGCGCGTGGCTCAGATTCTGGACGTGAACCGGCCGGCGGCCAACGGCCGGGCTTGGAAACCTGCTGCGGCTTTGGTGGGAACGTTCGCTGTGATCTGCGCTGTGGGATTTTCGAAGGCACCCAGGTTGATTGCGTTTAGCGATGGCCAAGGTTCCGGGGCGGGTCCGATGATCGCGAGCACCGTGTCCGATGCAGGCGACGCGCACATTTCCCCGGGGATGATTCAGAATCTGCGATTTTCAAGTGCGGCGCATCAGCCAGCGCGGGTAGTGTCCGCTCGACTGAGCACATCTGGAGGCCGGACGGCAAATCCCAAACCTGGCGTGGCGAAGACCATTCCACGCGCGCAACCACACGCGGGGAACATGCTCCATCTGGCCAGCGCGCATGCGGCTCCAGTGACATTTACAGAAACGTTCTTTGTGGTCGTCCAGGGCAGCGCGAACGGCGCGGCAGACCAGCCGATGTTTCAGATCCAGATGTGGCGCGTGACCGTGTTGCATCCGGCGATTGAAACCACCGGCAACCGAATTCCCTCGAAGAAAACATAGACATGAAATGAAGGACAGCAGGCACGAAGCGGAAGCTCAGGTTCAAAAACTAACGAATTAGTTGTAACAAACCCCGAAAGGATGTAACTCGAAATGAATGTGGGAATGCAGTGGAAAGACAGCAGCAAGAAATGGATGCGGCGACTGGCGGTGCCCGTGTTGGCGCTCGCTCTCGTCGGGTCGTTTGTCACCTATGAATTCGCGAAACCAGCGGCGGCGAGAGCTTCCGAAGCGGCGCCGGCAGCCGCGCCTCTCGACGTTGACAGCGTAAGCTCGCTGTTGGCTCTCGACAAGGCAATGGAAACCTTGGCGGCCCGGGTCACCCCTGCGGTTGTCAACGTAACTGTAACCTCAAAAACCAAGCCCGAAATGGCTGGGAAGCAGATGCCGGAAGACATGCAGCAGTTCTTCGGCCAAGGTAGCCCATTTGGTCAGTTCTTCGGCCCGCACATGCAGCAGCGGCAGCCGCAGATTGAGCACGGCATGGGCAGCGGTGTGGTGATCTCGCCGGATGGTTACATCGTCACCAACAATCACGTGGTTGACGGAGCGGTCGACATTCGCGTGACGACCAGCAATCGGCGCGTGATGAAGGCGAAGTTGATCGGGACCGACCCGCTGACGGATCTCGCAGTCCTGAAAGTTGACGGCAAGGATTTGGTGAGCGCGCCGTGGGGCGACTCGAAGGAAGTTCGGCCGGGACAGACCGTGCTGGCCTTTGGCAATCCTTATGGATTCCGCTTCACGGTAACGCGAGGAATCGTGAGCGCGATCAACCGCGCGAATCCTGACCCGACGAATCCCAGCAAGCCCGGCGAATTCATCCAGACGGACGCGGCCATCAACCCAGGCAATTCTGGCGGGCCACTGGTCGACGCGCGCGGGGAAGTGGTTGGAATCAACACCTTCCTGGTTTCGCCGTCGGGGACTTTTTCAGGCATGGGGTTTGCGATTCCAACGCAGATCGTGCGGCCGACGGTGGAGACTTTGATCCGCTATGGAAAAGTCGACCATGGCCACATCGGAATCGGAATTGCAGACGTGACTCCGGAGAACGCGAAGTTCTTTGACGAAACCAATGCGAGCGGAGGCGTGGTCACGCAAGTGGAACCGGATTCACCGGGCGCGAAGGCGGGCTTGCAGATCGGCGATGTGATTACCGAAATTGATGGTCAGAAAGTCACCGACGCGGGAGAACTTCAGGTCCTTGTCGGACAGAAACAACCGGGATCGAAGATCATGTTGACCGTCCTGCGCGATGGAAAGAGCATGAAGGTTCCTGTCACTCTGGAGGAACTCGGCAGCCGCAGTGCGGAAGGCGGCGATAATTCCGGTAGTGGCGAAGGCAAGATGCACTGGGGCATCGGCCTCAGCAACCTAACGCCGGAGCTGCGCGATCAGCTGCAAGCGCCGAACAATATTCACGGAGCTGTGATCGAGCAAGTGCAGCCGGGAAGCTCCGCGGACAACGCTGGACTACAACAGGGCGACATCATCCTCGAAGTGAATCGCCACAAAGTCCAGTCGGCCAGCGATGTGAAGGAAGCGCTTTCGAAAGTAGCTAAAGGCGAAGACGCATTGTTGCTGGTGTGGTCGAACGGCGGAAATACTTTCCGTGTGTTGCACGCTCCTGAAGGCGCTTAATTGCCTTACGCCGCACTCTCTTGCATGGAGGGAGTGCGGCGTTTTCTTTTTTGTCTCTCAAGCGGCCGCCACGCCTGCGTTCCATGCCGTACTATAAAAGAGTATGTCCCACCTGTTCGATCCCCTCACGATTCGTGGCTTGACGTTTGCCAACCGCGTGTTTGTTTCGCCGATGTGCGAGTATTCCAGCCTTGATGGATACGCCAGCGACTGGCACTTTGTACACCTAGGCAGCCGGGCGGTTGGAGGTGCAGGCCTGGTGCTAACCGAAGCGACGGCGGTTCTTCCCGAGGGACGCATCAGCCCGCATGACCTGGGGATTTGGAAGGATGATCATATTGAGTCGCTGGGACGGATTGTCCGGTTCATTCATGCGCAAGGTAGCCTGGCGGGCATGCAGTTGGCGCATGCGGGACGTAAGGCTAGTACTCACCGGCCCTGGGAAGGAAACGGAGCGACCCCGGAGAACGCGGGCGGTTGGAAGAAAGTGGTCGCGCCAAGCGCCGTGCGTTTTGCTGATAACTATCCGATGCCGCAGGCGCTCACACCGGATGGCATTCAGGAAGTTGTGAGGGGGTTTGTCACGGCGGCGGAGCGGGCCTGCGAAGCGGGGTTCCGGGTGATCGAGATTCACGCAGCGCATAGATATCTGATCCACGAGTTCTTGTCTCTGCTCAGCAATCATCGGTCGGATGCATACGGCGGATCGTTTGAGAATCGGACGCGAATCTTGCGTGAGGTTGTGGCCGCGGTGCGGCGGGTGTGGCCGGAACGGGCTCCATTATTTGTGCGCATTTCAGCCACCGACTGGGTCGAGGATGGATGGGACATTGAGCAATCCGTGGAACTTGCGCGCCAGCTGAAAGGCTTGGGCGCGGATCTGATCGACTGTTCTTCGGGAGGAAATGTGGCGAGCGCCAAGATCCCCGTAGGGCCGGCATTTCAAACGCCGTTTGCGGAGCAGATTCGGAAGGAAGCGGAGATCCTGACCGGGTCGGTGGGGATGATCACCGGGCCGGCGCAGGCCGAGCAGATTGTTAACGGAGGGCGGGCGGATGCGGTCCTTCTGGCTCGCGAAATGTTGCGCGATCCGTACTGGCCGTTGCGGGCGGCGCGGGAGCTTGGACAGGCAATGACATGGCCGGTGCAGTATCTGAGAGCGGCTCCCGAAGGAACGAAGGCGCGTTCGAGCATGGACCTCGGTAGTCTGGGTCCTGCAAGGAACGGAACGACTCTTAAAATATCTCGCGACAGCGAGCGCAAAGCGTTTGGCTCGCCCTGCATCTTCCGCTCGCCCCACATCTAGTAGAGTTGTGCAGACTATTCTTGAGGAGGTCTGCTGTGAAACTATTCCGACTCTCGATCGCGGCGTGCGGGTTGCTGTTACTGAGCGCAGCCACCGCCCAGAGCGCGACGCCCAGCCCTCAGCTCACTGAGAACCCGGTATTCCAGAAGAACTGCGCGAAGTGTCACGGGAAGACTGCGGAAGGACGTACGTTCGGAGGACCGTCGCTCGTCGCGGAGAAGACTACGGCTGCTTCCGCGGACGAACTGCGCGACATTATCACGAACGGCAAGCATCACATGCCCAAGTACGCGGGAAAACTTACGCCGGAAGAAATCAATACGTTGGTGGAGCAGATCAAGAGGTCGAACAAGAAGTGAAGCCCGGTTCTGCAGCGGGTTGTCACTTTGCGGGCTGTGTTTCTGGGTGCGTCGTTTCCGACCGCGTCTCTGCCTTCCCGCTTTTTGTTTCGGCATGGGCGGCATTAGCCGCGACGATGAAAGACGTCACGCCGTCAATGACGTATTCGTTCTCGTACCAGAGGAACGGCCAGGCGTCTTTCAATTCAGGGAAATCAGGTTGAAGAATGACAACGCCTGGAATGATTCCTCCAGGCACGAACGTGTAGTCGGCGCGGTTGTTTCCGTAGGCAATCAGCTTCGATTGCGTTCCCACGGTGGATACGTAGGAGACGTTCGATACGGGATGGCGGCCGAGGACGTAATCCAGAGCGTCGAGCGTGTGCTGAGGGCCAATGATTTCGGGGAAGGCCTGATGGAGAAAATACATCTGGGTCGCGAATCCGGTCACGCCACCCGAACCACCCCACGTTCCCATCGAGATCGGGACGCCCCAGGGATTCTGCGAAAGCATCTGCTCCAACTTTGGTTTATAGGCGGCCAGGGCGGAGGCGACCGCTTCTTTGTATTCCTGATCCATGTATGGGATGGCACGAGCGGCAGTCGCTCCCAGAGATGCGAAATGATCGTTGATCACCAGCGCGAGTTCTTTCAGACGCTTACGGTAGATGTCGCCGCCTCGGGTTGAGATCAACAGCTCCACCGTGGCTTCGAGTTCGGCGTGCTGCAGATCGCTTCCGGTGGTGTTGAAATAGTGAAAAAGAGCCGGAGGCTGCTTGTGTTCTTCGTCCCATACGCGAATGGCGATCTGCAGAGATTCGTTCGCCATCTTGTCGTTGTAGCCGTGAAGCACGCGGCTGGCGGCGGCGAGAGCGCCAACTGCGTCGTAGCTGAGTGCCGTGGTGTGTGTCGTGAAAGCCCAGCGATCGTCGGGAACGCCCGAGTAAATGCCGTCGGTTTCCAGCGGGCCCATGCGGTCGGAATAAATCTTGCCGTCCGTTTTTGACGCGGCATCTCCCAGGTGCGTGTACTCCTGCAGCGTGGGCTCGATAATGCCGGGAATCGCATGACCGATGACGTGGTACTGCGCCAGCAGCAGGGTTACCCCGTGTTCGATCTGCTGCAGAACGTCCGGGATGCCGTCCGGCTTCCGCATCTGAACGTACCGCGCAGCTTCATCCACCGAGGTGTCATCGGAATTCACGCCGAATTGTTCGCGGGCGAGAACGAGGTCGGTGATGACGCGAGTCTGCGTCTGGGTGCGCAGATCGAAGTCGCCGGCGTCATACCAGCCGCCGACGTTGAGGCCAGGGATGTGCTGCCCCGGAGAGAAAGGAGAGTCAGTTGTCGGGCCCTGCTTATAGCCATCGAAGTGCGTGTAGTTAACCGGGGCCTGGCGGGCATCGTCGAGATGCGATGCCCCATGCCAAATACGATATCCCTCGCGTACTTTCACGTGGTCCATCTGTTCGGGGAGGTAGGTTTCGAGCGAAGGCCGCCAGATGCCGTCGTAGATATTCTCCGCGATTCGAAAAGGCCCAGTTTTCTGTCCGGCGTACTCGAACACATAGATTCCGGGCTCGTGGACTGAGGAGAAATCGAAGTGCGCGTATTGATAGCGCATCCATTTGCCCCAGGGCTTGATCTCGCCAGTGAACGCTTCGCGATATTCGCCCTCTGGGGTGAGGCGCAGGACGCGAGCCGTCTTGGGCGCGTCAAACAGCGGATCGAGTTCGATCACCGCGACTTTGGGTCGATCGGGCGTGTAGCCGACCTGGTTGTAGCCGACGACCGGAGGCCGCGTCCATCCTGTTATTACGTTGGGATGGATGTGCCAGACGACGACGTCGCCAGTTTTGCCGGTGGGAATCAGGGTGCGGACGACGAACCACCCGTTCTGCGCCTTGTTGCGGCCGTCATATAACAGGACGGGACCGCCATCGGAAGAAATAGTCACACGGGTCATCGGATCTTCGGGCGATAAGATGATGCGGTGGCCGGTGGCTAGCGGCAGCGGCTCTGCGGTTCCATCTGGCGATTTCTCCATCGGGCCGTCCGCGTGACGGGGAAACATTCCCGCGCCTTCATCGACCAAGTAGGACTTGCCGAAATAGAGCGTCGGCAAGAACTCGAGATTGAATCCAGCTTTGCCGACGAGCGCTGCGGGAACGGGCTGGTCGAGTTGCACGGCGACGCGAAATCCGCCAGGCTCAGGCTGCACGTCAATTCGATAACTCAGGCCGCGATCGGGATAGGTGCAGTAGGCCGCGGCTTCGTCGGGAGCCGGGCCGCGCTTGCGCTCTTTGAAATCTGGAATCGGGTCCCACTGCTCGGGCGTTGGCGAGAGTCGGACGTCACCGCTGGTCGCGATGCGCAGGTCATGCAGGATGATCTCCATCCCGTTCATCTTTTGGTCGCCGAAGACGCGGTGATATTCATTGTGAAACAGCAGCACGCTTAGGCCGTGGATCTCGAGTACGTCGTGCTGCGTTAAATGCAGATCGGGACTCGACGCCGAAAAGAGAGGAATGCTGAAGAGAAGAACGATTGCTGAAACATTGAGAATTGAGCGTGTGTGTTTCATGTTTTTCCTTGCTCAGATCTTACGAGATGAAGGAGGCCGTCGGCCGAGGTTTTGACCGCAGAGTGCGCGGCGAAAAGCCGCCAGAGGTCGTAGGGTGAAACAGCCTACGAAACTCGTGAGTGCTATTTCGAACCGTCTGCCAGCCGGGTTTTGGTGGTTGCACTCGTTTTCACTGTGCCGATTTTGCAGGGGTCGGAATTCCCTTCAGATAGCGCCCGGCAAATGTTATGAATGCCGGCCAGTTCGGCGCAGGCGTGTGTCCCTCGGAGTGTTGACGGAATCCAAGATCGCCGCTGATCAGGGTGGTCTCGATCGGCGGAAATTCAGTCGAGCCCAAATCGTTCTTGCCTAAGAGCTCGTAGACCGGGCCAGCCCCGACAGCGGCGAGAAACATTCCCTTGGCGTCCACCCAGCCATCGCCGTTGATGGCTCCGGCGCTAATGAACACGGGCCGCGGAGCGCAGAGCGCGATCAGTTCGTGTGAATCGATCGGTAGATCGTTTTCCGTCAGCCGGCCGGCATACTTGAGGAAGTTCCCTGCCATCCAGTGATACTCGCCGGTTCCGGCAATATTGCCAATCTGCTCGCCGAAATTGCGGCGCCACAGTTTGGCTCCGGCTTCGCCGGACGAACTGATGTATCCGATGGCAAACCGCGCATCATAGGCCATCGCGATAAGCGCTGCCTTGCCGTAGCGGGAGTGGCCCTCGACCCCGACTTGCGTGGCGTCGACTGCTTTGTCGGTTTCAAAATAATCGAGCGCGCGGCTTGCGCCCCAGGCCCAGGCACGTAGCGCGCCCCAGTCGTCGAGTTTGCGCGGCTGGCCTTTGTTGACGAGGCCGATCACCCCTTCGGTCAAACCTTCTCCATTGTCCGCCTGCACGCTGGTCGGAATATAAACGGCGTAGCCCCAACCCTTGGCGAGAACCTGCTGCTGCCACGTGGGTCCAGGGCCCGGCGTGAACATCTGCGGATAGCGCTTGGCTAACATTGCCAACACTTCTGGACTCAACGCGAGTTCCATCATTACCGGGACGGGGCCGGTTGCGCTGGCTGGAGTCGTCAGAGTCAGGTCGATGCTTACTGTCAACGACGGATATGCAGAGTTATCGAGATGCCCAATCAGTTTCTTAGTGATGATGGGAACATCGCCATTCATCTCTTTCAGGTTGCTGAGAACTTCCCAATTTATCTTGGGAGCATTTTTCGGCACACGACCATAGATCTCGGAGTCGAAGTCCTCGACGATTTCGGGGCGGCGGTCGATCCACCACATCTTGGCGGTCGTGACTTTCTTGCCATTCCTCAGGAGCAGCGGGTCGGGGAGCTTGGAATACGGAGTCGCCTTCGACTCGTCGTAGTTTGCGGCATTGGGAGATTTCGGGTCGCCGTCAGCGCCGCGCCGCAGGGCAGTGATGTGGAGCAGATCCATGGTGCGCTGATGATCCTGCTCTGCGGTGAGGTGGGCTGGAGGCGGCGCTGTGCTGGCCGTCGCCTGCGCGCGCGAGTCCGCTGGAAGAAGAAAATGTGCGAGTAAGATTGAAGGAAGCAGCATCAATCGTGGTATCAAGGCGAACTCCTGCTCCGCTCTATTTTGCCGCGGCCGTTTCTTCAAGTTTGACGTTCGAGAAGATCGCGGTTTCCAAGGTGGTCGCGACATGCGAGCAGACTCCCAGGCCCACATAAACGGGATCCTGCATCCCGACATATTCCACCGGGCCAACCATTTTCAACTCTTCGTTCGGCTTCCCTGCATACATGGTGAACCGGCTTCCCTTCTTCTCGATCCGCAAGCGTACCGTGCCCTCGACCTGCGTGAAGACCTGATAGGTCTGCTCATTTGCGGCGCCGCGAAACTGGAGAGACGTAAGTCCGTTGCCGTGCGAGACCGCGTCGCCATAAGCCGATCCCGGATCCAGATTCTGACGGATCATCAGCACTGCCTTGCGGTGCTCGGTAGGGCTGGTGCCGACCCATTGCACATCGGCAGTGAGGGTGATATCTCCGGAAGCTTTTTTCCAAACGTAATAGAACGCGTCGGCACTGCCCCAGATGTTGGCGCCGCCCCCGGTAACGCGGTATTCCCCTTTGGCCGCATCGAAGTGTGCCAAGCTGCCCGGCGTGGCTTGGCCAACGCTGCCTTGATTCGTGAAGATGCCAAGTTCATTCGTCTGCGCCAAGGCCGCGACGGCGCAAACGACGAGCATGATGGAGAATGTGATGGAAGGCCATGGCAGGCGGATCGAAGCGTTCTTACCGTTTGACGATGGCTCAGGTGAGAGGATGATCTCGGTATTCGATGTGTTTGCAAGATCGAACAAAGCAATCACGATTAACACTCCTGGCGTCAAGCACGAGAAGAGCGACGCCGTTTTGCGCCACTGATTCTAAATCAACGTACGTGAAACCGTTACACGCCTAGCAAGGCCGCTGGCGCTACCGGACGGGCGGCTCGCTCTGGGCCTTCGGAGGAGTTTCGTCTTTGTGGTTGAAGTCGAGTCCGAAATGAGGTTCTTCGCGGGTTCCGGTGATCTTGAAGGGAATTTCGGCGCCGGCTCCGTGTTTGTGAAAGAACGGGTCGACTGGCTTCAGCAGGAGAGATTTCCAACCAGTCGTCATCTGCGATAGCTTCGCGTCCGTTCTCAGCAGACCATGAAAATCGAAAGTATTGCCGTCGAGGCTGTAGTCTCCGGTCATGTCTGCGTGAGTTCCGGGAATCTGAAAATGCAGAAACGAGAACGCGAGTACGCCCTGGCGCAGAGTGAACGTGCCCTTCAAGTTAGACCGCACTACCGCTTCGTCTTCCACGTTGTGCTTGCCCAGACTGCGCATGCTTAAGGAGTCGATGCGGTTTTGAAGCTTTTCACTGGTGAAGGAACCTGCGGTGATATGAAAGCTGCCCGCGAGTTTCAACCGGTTGGCGACGTCGTCAGGACCGGGGGGAAGGCTGAGCCTGGTCCTCATGGCGACAGCTCCAGCCATGATCGGCGGATCTGCCTTGACACCCAGTTTCAGCAAGTCTTCGATCGTCGCATGGTCGAGCAACACATCGAGTTCGATGTCGTGTCCGGGAGGATTGATCGTTCGCACGATCTTGCCGCGGGCCGTGAATGACGAGTGCAGCACGTGGGCCTTCACGGGATCAAGATAGGTGTCGCCGTCTGTGCCATCGACAATCGCGTGAAAGCCCGTGTGCAGGGGGACGCGATGGCCGCTGACCGCGACCTGAAAATCTGGTGTGTCGGTTTGGCCCTCGACTTCGATGCGGCCCAGCGTGCCAGAATATTTTCCTGTGGAGGACAGGATCCCGCCGATTCCTTTAATTGTCCCCAGATCTGCGTGGGTGAAGGAATAGTCTCCCGCGACGGCGGAGTCGCGCGGGCTTAGCTCGTTGAGCGGCCCGAACGAGCCCGTGGACTGGATATCCCCCACCGGTTTGGGATTGACCAGGGTGGCGTCGAAATGCAGGGGCTGGCCAGGACCAATGTCTTTCATCCGCAGATCGCCGATATCAAACACCAGCGGCGCCTTGCCTGGCTTGCTTGTGTTAATCAGCAGCTTGGTGTTGGTGCACACAAAATGATCGACGACGATGCTCATCTTCCCGCCGCGCCGCCGCAGGTTCGTGAGTTCCTGGCGATCATTTTTCGGAGGGATATTCATGGTGAGGCCGTTTACATAGATCGTGTCGACGTGCATGGGATCGCGGAACAGGCTGCGCAGGGCGGTCTGAAAGCGGAACTCCCCGATCTCCAGCAGAGGCTGAACGCCGGCCTCCCACGGATTGGGATCAGCGAGTCCATAGATCTTCAGTCCCTTGCCATCTACGTGGAGGCCATCGGAGACCCAGACGTGCAGCTCCGCGAGTTCCACCCGGCTCTTGAAACGGGCTGACAGGGTTTCAATGACTCGAGCACGGAGAATCGGCTGCGCCCGTACGATCACGATGCGGATGCAGACAGCGACCAGGGCGAGAGAGACGAGAAGAATTCCGGCAATCCAGCGCGACTTTCGGGCGCGTCGCCTTCGCGGCATGGGCACGACTTGGCCACGGGGAGCTTCAACAGGCGATGGAGACGGGGACGCCAAACTAATTGAATAAACTGCGGCGACGCGAAATGGAATCGGGTCTTTCCCGCAGACGGTCTCTGGGGGGTTGTTCCGGCATCGTCTGCCGATCATGTGGACACGTCGCCCGGCCGTCCTCAGTTTGCGGTGCTACCCTTGTGGCACACGCACCAGGTTTACGAGGCTCCAGACGACATAGAAAGCCATGATGAGTGCGAGCCATACCATTACGGGAGCCCGGTAGCTCGTGTCTAGCAAGTCAGCCAACACGCCCGATGCGAAGATGAAAAGGAAGGGGATTGCAGCCAGCAGGAATCCCGCGCCAGCAGCGTGCGGATGCGTCATTCCCAAAAGCAGGAACAGCGCGGCGACCAGCAACGGCGCCGTGTTCCCAAAATAGCGAGTTCGAGGCCACGCAGCGTAAGTGGCTAGAGCGAATGGAAGCGCAAAGGCAAGAGCGGGGGACGCACGAACGATCCCTAATGCAACTTGCTTATAGACGCTCGGCACGGTGAATCCGCGCCAAGTAGCTCCCCAGAACTCGGCGTGGAGCATGCTCTCAGCGAATGCGTGAGGATGAAAGAAGTAGACCGCGAACAACAGGACAAATGCCACGACGCAAGCCGAGAGCCAGATCACGAATCCTGCTTCCCGCCTGACCGGAGCGACATAGAGCAGAAAACCCAGGGCCATCGGAACGAGCACGATCAGCGAAAACTGCGAGCCCACAGCGATGGCGAGCGAGATTCCGAGCAGTACGATGCGTCGCCAGTTCCATAGGACCACCTCGCGCGGGGCGTAAAGCGTGTGGGCGACCGCGATGGCGGTGAAGATCGTTCCAAACGCTCCCCATGCGGCGAGGATTTCCGGTTCGGTACGCCAGACCGCGCTCGCCTGGATGAGCGAGGGAGAGAAACAATAGAAGGTGAGAGCGATGAAGCCTCCGGTGTTTCCGCAGAGACGCCGCGCTACATACCACAGCGACGCGCCCAGGAAGAGACCGCAGGCGAGAAAAGGGATGCGTGGAAGCCAGCGCCAGTAGGTGGCGGAGTCGGTGGCGAGGTCCTGCGGCCAAGCCAGCAGGGGCGCGGCGGAAACGATGTAGAGCAAGGGCGAGTGCTCGCTGTCATAGTCGCTGCTGTCGCTGCGAAATGGATCTTGAGCACCAATATTTGCGTCGAGGAACGGAGCGGCGGCAATGCCATGCCCGTGCCACTGCTTCCATCCCTCACCGATGCGAACGGCTTCCGGAGCGTCAGGATCATGGGCTGTTCCCAGCTCGGCATGCGCCAGCCACAATGCCTGCGCGAGGAAGGTGAGCAGCAGCAGTCCGGCGAGAAACTGCGGGCGTCCGAAACGTTCGCGCGTGAAATATGGCCGCATAAGGTCGAGCCGAGTGTTTTACCATGTTCGGGGCGGTTTGCGGGAAAGTTCTGCGATGAGTGATCTTGAGGGCAACTCGAAGGACGGCTTGGCAACGGTTCCTACGGCTTCGCAGACAGGCCCGGAGTTTAGTGTCGTCCAGCAGCCCTCGTATGCCCGCACGGTGTTTCTGGGCCCCAAAGGCCTGCGCGCAGGTTGGGGGATTGCTTTTTACCTGCTGGCCTTCTTCTTGCTGCAGAGACTGGCAGTCGATCTGGCCTGGTGGAGGGATCTGGGTGCGAGCGGCCTATGGTCGATGATGCTGGAAGAGTGCGGCAGTCTTCTCGCGGCGGTGATTCCGGCGGTGATCCTGATGCGAGTCGAACTCCGTCCGTGGAAGGCGTATGGTTTGCCGGCGCACTTTGCGTGCGGACGGCCCTTTTGGATCGGCTCGCTGTGGGGATTTGCCGGAATAACTCTGTTGATGCTCGGCTTGTATGGGCTGCACGCGTTCTCGTTTGGCCACGTCCTGCTGCACGGCGTCCGGTTGATGCGGTTGGCAGCGTTCTGGGCAGTCATGTTTCTGCTGGTCGGACTGTTCGAGGAGTTCCTTCTGCGCGGATACACGCAGTTCACGCTGGCGCGCGCGATCGGGTTCTGGCCCGCAGCATTGGTATTGTCGTGTGCTTTCGGGCTGATTCATCTACGAAACGGTGGCGAGCAATGGCGAGGTTTATTGGCCGCGGCGTTGATCGGTTTCTTCTTCTGCCTGACGTTGCGACGCACTGGTAGTCTTTGGTTCGCCGTGGGCTTTCACGCGGCGTGGGATTGGGGCGAGACATTCTTTTACTCGGTGCCTGACAGCGGAATGGTCGCTCCCGGTCACCTGCTGAGTTCGTCGTTGCGCGGAGCTGACTGGGTGAGCGGAGGCTCGGTCGGCCCGGAGGGCAGCGTACTGTGCTTTGTGGTGATCGCTGCAGTTTGGATCGCGTTTGACAGGGTATATCCACTGGGAGCTTTGCTGACGGCGGACGCGACAGTGCCTCTAGCGGCGACAACGGGTTCCTCGTCGGTACGGTCGTCGGAATGACAAGGGGCATGTGGATGTTGCCGGTTTGGGAGTTCCTCAGAACAAAAAATCTCCGGTGAACCGGATCCTTTCGCCGCGCGCCTATACTGACTGCATGCCCCCGGAAGCCGACTTGCTCACGCCGCTGCGCCGCTACTGGGGATACAGTTCGTTCCGGCCGTTGCAGGAGCGGATTGTGCGCAGCCTACTCGCAGGGCACGACACCTGCGTCGTGATGCCGACCGGGGGAGGCAAGTCTCTCTGCTACCAGTTGCCGGCGGTGGTCTCGGAGAAGACAACGGTGGTGATTTCTCCGCTGATTGCGCTGATGCAGGATCAGGCGGCGCAGCTGGCGCAGATGGGCATTCCGGCTGCGGTGCTGAATAGTTCCGTCAGCAATGAGGAACAGAGCCGGGTGATACGACAGGCGCGGGAAGGCGCTTTCCGGTTGCTCTACCTGTCACCAGAGCGTTTGCAGCGCGGCGACACGCTGAGTTGGCTGCAGCATGTGCCCATTTCGTTTTTTGCGATTGACGAGGCGCATTGCATTTCTGAATGGGGACATGAGTTCCGTCCGGAGTACCGTCAGCTGAGCAGCTTGCGGGGGAAGTTTCCCGATCATCCGATTGCTGCGTTTACCGCGAGCGCGACGCGACATGTGCGACATGACATTTTGGCGCAACTCCAATTGCGCAATCCAGACAAGTACATTGCCAGTTTTCATCGCCCGAACCTGCGTTATCTGGTGCATCAATGCGACAGCGGAGAACACACGGCGCTGCTGGTAGCTGCGTTGCGGAACTATACGGACGGCAATGTGATTGTGTACTCGCCGACCATCGCCAAGGTGGAGGAGACGGTGGACTACTTGGAGGATCAGGGCATCGCGGCGGTGGGATATCACGCGAAGATGGATTCTGGCGACCGGCGGCGAAATCAGGAACGCTGGATGTCAGATGAAGTGCGCGTGCTGGTGGGAACGATCGCATTCGGACTGGGGATTAACAAGGCAACGGTGCGGGCAGTAATTCACATGGCGCTGCCGAAGTCGATTGAACAGTATTACCAGGAGGCAGGGCGAGCGGGGCGAGATGGAAATCCGGCGGACTGCATTCTGCTTTGGCGAAAACAGGACGCGGGGCTACTCGGATATTTTGCCAATCAGATTCTCGATTCGGCTGAGCGGGAGCGGGCTTGGGAGCGGTATCGCATTATCCGGGCCTTCGTGGAATCGGGGAAGTGCCGGCACCAGAGGATCTGCACACATTTCGGCGAGACTCCGAAGTGGGAAACGTGCGGGGGCTGTGACATTTGCATTCCGGTTCCGGCGTGGATGACGCAGACGTTTCTGCCGGATGCGAGGAAGCGGCGGAAGGCGGGCCAGGCACCGGCTATGCCAGTGACGCCGGCCAGCGCTGTTGATGAGTCCGGGCGGCGAATTGCGCCCGCCCCAGCGAATGCGGAGGAAGGCGAATTGCGCGAGTATCTCCGGGAGTGGCGGCGGGCCGAGTCGAAGGAGCGCGGCGTGGCGACGTTTATGGTGATGCACGACTCCACACTGGAAGAGATCTGCCGCAGGAGGCCGAATTCGTTGGGCGAGTTGCGGCAAATCACCGGGATTGGAGAACGCAAGGCGGAAACGTACGGTCGGATATTGCTGGACGCGCTTGCCCGTTTTCGGGACGGGGCGCGGGCGTCAGTGGAGCCCGAGAAGAAGACGGCACCGGCGCTGGAGACGTTACAGCTTTTGGCCGAAGGCAAGCGCCTGGAAGAGATTGCGAAGATTCGCGGGCGGCAACTCGGAACGGTGGTGAACACAGTGGCGAGCATGGTGGAGAACGGGCAAGTAGAATTCCGCGCGGAGTGGATCGATCGCAATAAGCTGGCCGTGATCGAGGCCGCTTGCGCGACGGTGGACCTGGAACGACTACAGCGCTTGAAGCAGTTGAAAGAAGCCTTGCCTCCAGAGATTACGTATGAAGAGATACGGATGGTTCTGGCGCGTCTGCGGCTCGAGCGGTCGCGGAGGGACAACAAGACGATTGCTACTTAAGCAACGGCGACCGAGGCATCCTGCGGATATCGTCCCGCATCTTAGAAGTAAGCGAAAATCAATATACTGTGCGTATGCAATTCGCTGGGCTCTGAATTCCCTTCAGGCCTTACCCGAAACAATTAAGTAGATTGCCAATCCTTGGCATCGCTCGTGACGCTTCCGTGCGGTGAGCACTTCCGCTCTCCTAGGAGGGAGACGTCATTGAGAATCCTGCTCTATAACCCTGACAATGGGGTCACACGCAATTTCATGCCGCATCTGTGGATGTTTCTGCTGCAGTCGCTGACTCCGCGGGGACATGAGGTGCTGCTGATTGATGGCAACGCCAAGCCCATGGACGAGGCACAGATTGCGCAGTACGTCCGCGACGAGAAGATCGATCTGGTTGGGATCGGCGCGATGACACGGATGATCGCGAAAGCATATCGCATTGCCGATGCAATTCGCGCGACAGGAGTGAAGGTCGTGATGGGTGGACCTCACGTCACCGAATTGGCCCATGAGGCTCTTGGACGCGATGGCGGGCCGCGTCATGCAGATGCGGTGGCTCTCGGCGAAGCCGATGAGACCTGGCCACAAATAGTCAACGACGCCGTTCGCGGAGAGCTGAAGGAAATCTATACACCCGTCGACGAGACCGGCAAAGAACGCAAGCCGTCGCTGAAACAGTATCCCGTGATTCCGTGGGAGTCGATCGATCTGGAGCAGTTCAACCTCGTTCCCAAGGCTGCGACCGCACTGTTGCAAAAGGTCGGCGAAGGTTGGGGGACGTTTCGAATCATCCCGGTTGAATCAGGGCGAGGCTGCCCATATGGTTGCGAGTTCTGCACCGTGACTGGATTTTTCGGCGACTCGATTCGATTCCGCACGAATGAGAGTGTGGTGAACGAGTTGCTGCTCTTGAAGGCGCGAGCCCGCAAAGAGAAGGGGCAGATGGCGGTGTTTTTCATTGACGATAATTTCGCCATCAATGTGAAGCGGACCAAGTCGCTGCTGCGAGACATTATTGCCGCTAGAGCGCAGGTGCATTGGGTGGCGCAGATCAGCGCCAACCTCTTGCGCGACGAGGAGCTGGTCGACTTGATCGCGGCATCCGGCGGCAAATGGGTGTTTATCGGGATGGAATCGATTGATCCGACGAATCTGAAAGATGTCAACAAGGGATTCAACAAGCCCGGTGAGTACGCGGAAGTGCTGGAGCGGCTGGCGAGGCGCAATGTTTATGCGATTACATCGTTTATTTTCGGGATGGATAACGACACGACTGGCGTGGCCGAGCGAACTTTGTCTCAGGTTCGAACCTGGCCGCCAGGGCTGCCGATCTTTGGACTGCTAACGCCGCTGCCGGCGACGCCGCTTTACAAGCGGCTGGAAGCCGCGGGACGGCTGACGCGCGTGAAGCACTGGCAGGAGTTCATACCGTTCGCGATGGCGCACACTCCGCTGAAGATGAGTGTTGAAGAAGCTCATGCCGAAGTGAAGTATGGATGGGCGCATGCCTACAGCGCGGAAGCGCTAGCGCAGGCCGTCGATTCGCTGGATGACCAGCCGCTCGGGTATCGCATCAATATCTTTCTCGCGCGGCTGTGTTTCCGCGGAATCTATTTCCCCATGATGGGGAAGTTTGCGTGGGTGAAGGTACTGGCGCAGAATCGGCGCACGATTTTCAAATTGGTGAAGGAAGCCGTGTTCGGGCGGAAGGCGCGGCGGCCCAAGAGTCCCGAAGGCGAGATCGCGTATGAAGAGGCGCCGGAACCGCAGGTGAGCGTCTAAGGCTCCGTGATGGGCTTGACGAGTTGCGTGGCGGCGTCCCGGCCGGAGCGGACGCAGTCTGGTACGCCGATGCCGCGGTAGGCATTGCCCGCCAGGGCAAGGCCCGGCAATTGTTGGCGAAGGCGCTCGATGCGGTCTAGGCGATCGAGATGTCCAACGCCGTATTGCGCCATGGCGGACTTCCATTTGTAGACGCGAGCGAAGAGTGGCACCGCGCGCAAGCCTAGGATTTGCTGTAGTTCGCTGCGCACAATAGCGATGATCTGGCCGTCGTCGAGCGGCCAGACGTCTTCGGCATTCCTTCCAGCGAAAAAGCAACGAAGCAGGGCGCGGTCTTCGGGGGCACGATGCGGAAACTTGTTGTGGACGAAAGTGGCGGCCAGCAGTTTCTTCCCTTCGCTGCGCGGTACGAGGAATCCAAAACCCGGTGGAAGAGACTTACGTACATCGTGATCATAAGCGAGCCCGACTGTAATCGAAGAGCTGTACTGAATTGCGCTGAATTCGGCGGAGAGATCCGGACTGACCATGCGAAGGACTTGAGCCGCCGCGGGTGCTGGGAGAGCAATGATGACCGAGTCGAACTGATCAGATTGCATTCCGGCCGAGACCACCCAGCTTCCGGCTTCGCGTTGGACGGCCTGCACGAAAGCGTTGGTGAGGAGTGACGCCGGATTCAGGCGGGAGACGACCGTTTCCGCTAGGTTCTGCATGCCGTCTTTCAAAGAAGTAAAGAGCGGGGGGGCGGTCTTGCTCGGTCCTGCAGACATCTTCTTACGCGCGGCGAGCATGGCGCGACCGAGACTTCCGTGCGTGCGTTCCATTTCCGCAAATCGCGGAAGAACGGCGCGGACGCTGAGGTTGGCAGCTTCTCCGCCATATACGCCGGACAGTAGCGGATCGGCGAGACGGTCGACCATTTCCAAACCATAATGGCGCTCGACGAAGGCGGCGACGGACTCATCGTGATCGACCGCGCGCGGTGGGTGAAAGAGTTCCTGCGTCATGCGCAGCTTCGCCTTTAGCGAAAACAGCGGAGAGAGCCCGGTGGGCAGGATCTTTGTGGGGACCATGAACATCAGGCCGTCGGGCATGACGACGAGACGGCCGTTGGTCAGGATGTAGGTCTTGCGGTCGGCGTCGTTGGAGCCGATGAGTTGGTCGCCGAGTCCGAGAGAGCGGCACAGATCGGCAGCCCACGGTTTTTCGGTGATGAAAGAATCGGGGCCGGCTTCAACAACACATCCGTCAATGTATTCGGTGCGGAGGACGCCGCCGAGACGCGCGGCGGATTCGTAAAGAGTGTATTCAACATCAACACCAGCGCGACGCTGCTCTTCGAGGGCGAAGGCTGCGGAGAGGCCGGAAATGCCTCCGCCAATGATGGCGATACGGGTCATGGGGTGCGGTTTCCGGATGCCGATTTGTGGTTACCGGATGCGGGCGCGCGCGGGCCGGTCGGCGTCACCGAATACTCTTGAACAAAACGTGCCAGATTCTTTACGTTGTCGACCGGAGTTTCCGGCAGGATGCCGTGGCCGAGATTGAAGATATGGCCGGGGCGTCCGGCGGCGCGGCAGAGGATGTCTTCGGCGCGCGACTTCAGCTCCTTCCAGTCGGCGAAAAGCAGCACGGGATCCAGATTGCCCTGTACGGCACACTCGTGATCGAGGCGGGCCCAACCTTCATCGAGCGGAATGCGCCAGTCGAGGCCGACGACGTCAGCTCCGGTCTCCTTCATGGCGGGAAGGAGCGTGGCGCTGTCGGTGCCGAAATAGATGATGGGTACTCCGGTTTTCTGCAACTTCTTCACCATGCCCGTAACGTGGGGCAGCACATAGCGGCGATAATCTCCGACGCTGAGGCATCCGACCCAGCTGTCGAAAATCTGGATGACGTCGGCTCCGGCGCGCACCTGATCGGCGGAGTACGCGGCGGTAACGGCAACGAGCTTCGTCATAAGCGCGTCCCAGTCCGCGGGAGAGTTGTACATCATCTTCTTGGCGTGGACGTAATTGCGCGAGCCCCCGCCCTCGATCATGTAGCTGGCGAGGGTGAAGGGAGCGCCACAGAATCCGATGACCGGCAGCTTGTCGCCGAAATGCTTGGCGACCAGAGCGACAGCTTCGGAGACGTAGCCAAGTTCGGCGGCGCGATCGGTACGCAGGTTCGCGATGTCTTCTTTGCTGCGAACGGGCTTCTCGATGACGGGTCCTTCGCCGACGGAGAAGTGAAATGGGAGGCCCATCACTTCGAGGGGCAGAAGGAGGTCGGCAAAGATGATGGCGGCGTCGACGCCGAGGAATTCAGCGGCGGTAATGGTGACTTCGGCGGCGAGTGCGGGCTTCTTGCAGATCTCGAGAAGCGAATGTTGCTTGCGGACCGCGCGATATTCGGGCATGTAGCGTCCCGCCTGACGCATGAACCAGACGGGCGTGCGGTCGACGGGTTGAGATTTGCAGCCGCGAACGAAGCTGGAATTGGGGGCTGACATGAATTCATGAATGTAGCATCTTTTCGCGGGGAGTGCCGTGATCGGCCTCTTAAAGCGACTTCATCATAGAGGACACAGGGGAAACGGAGGAAAACCTTGAGGCTATAGAATTAGTGCATGGGTCATCGGGCTCTCGGTTCGTGGATCGCCGCTTGGTTAGCCGTCTGCTTGGGCGGAGCAGCTTTTCAAAAGCCAGGAGCGCCGCCGACACCTACCTTCTATAGAGACGTGATCCCGATCCTCCAGGATCACTGCCAGAGCTGCCACCGGCCGGGAGAGGTTGCGCCGATGCCGCTCGTGAGCTATGAGCAGACGCGGCCTTGGGCGGATGCGATCGCGCATGCGGTCAAGATGAAGATGATGCCGCCGTGGTTCGCCGATCCGCGGTACGGGCATTTTTTGAACGACACTTCTTTGAGTCCGCAGCAGATTGCGACCCTCGTGGACTGGGCCTCAGCGGGAGCGCCTGCGGGCGACTTGCATGACGCGCCCGCGCCGCGAAAATGGGCCCAAGGATGGAATATTCCGCAGCCTGATCTTGTGGTGAAAATGCCGAAGGCCGTGCCGATCCCGGCGCGCGGCGAGATTGAGTACACGTACGAGATCGTGCCTACGCATTTTGCGGAGGACGGGTGGGTGCAGATGTCGGAGTTTCGGCCAGGCAGTCCGGCGCATGTGCATCACGCGGTGGTGTATATTCGTCCGCCGGATTCGCAATGGCTGCGCCATGCGCCGGTGGGCGAGCCATTCACGGCTTCGACGTTGGGCGATCCGCTGGAGCGGCGGGAGGCGCATGAGACGACCAGCGATTTGCTGCTGGTATACGCGCCGGGCAGTTCGCCGGATGAGTGGCCCGACGGGATGGCGAAGTTTGTTCCGGCGGGGTCGGACTTGGTATTCCAGATGCACTACACGACGAACGGGTCGGCGGATCAGGATCAGACGAGAATTGGGCTGGTGTTGGCGAAGACTCCGCCGAAGCAGAGGGTGATTACGCTGCAACTGAATAATCATGCATTGATTATTCCGCCGGGAGCAGACGACTTTCGCGTGGAGGTGCAAGGCACGCTGCCCAACGATGCGACGCTGCTGAGCCTGTTTCCGCACATGCACCTGCGCGGGAAGCGATTCGAGTACGACATTGTGCACGACGACGGTAGTGCGGAGGTATTGCTGCGGGTGAATTATCACTTTCACTGGCAGTTGAGTTATCGGCTGGCCGAGCCGCGGGTGCTGAAGGCGGGCACCCGGCTTCGGGCCATTGCCTGGTATGACAATTCGAAAAATAATCCGCACAATCCCGATCCGGAGAAGACGGTGACATGGGGCGATCAGACTTCGGACGAAATGATGGTGGGATTTTTCGATGTCGCGGTGCCGGCGGGAATGGATAAGTGGAAATTCTTTGTGCGGCACGCGGATGCGACGCTCGCTCCTACGAAATAGGACATTCTCTGCATCTGGCACGCGTCGCTGGCTCATAATGGGTTCGCATTGCTAGACTCTTAAGACTTGAATTCAACAGAGGCCCAAAAATTTGATGAAGGTTAAATTAGAAGTCATTCTGGCGGGGATCTTGATGTGCCTGGCATTTGGGGTCGTATCCACATCGGCGAAGTCGCGTGTGAATAGCGCGGGGCAACATGACACAACCCAGCCGGCCATCACCGTTGGTCCGAAGAAGGCCGAGGAACAGTTCAAGAATATTCAGGTGCTCAAGGGCATTCCCGCAGAGCAGCTCATTCCGACCATGATGTTCATCACGGCGTCACTGGGCGTGCAATGCGACTTCTGCCATGTGCCGAACGCATTTGAAAAAGACGACAAGAAGCCCAAGCAGACCGCCCGCAAAATGATGGAGATGATGTTCGCCATCAACAAAGACAATTTTGAGGGACACCGCGCAGTGACGTGCAATTCGTGCCATCGGGGCAGTGCGATGCCGCTGGCGATTCCGGCGGTGATGACCGCGGAACCGTCGCGGCCGATGGCCGCTCCTAAGCCAGCCGCAGAGAAAGAAAGCGCGGGTCCGACGCCGGATCAATTGCTTGCCAAATATATGCAGGCGGCGGGAGGTGCGGCGGCCATCGACAAGGTGACCACCCGCGTCATGAAGGGGACGATCGATTTTGGCGGGAAATCGTTGCCGATCGACATTTATTCCAAAGATCCGGACCAGCGAATTTCGTTCACGCACATGGGGGATGGAGACAGCGTTACGGCATTCGACGGTCACGAGGGATGGTTGGGTTCGCCGGGGCGTCCGATACGCGAGATGCAAGGCAGTGAACTGGATGCGGCCTCGATCGATGCGGATCTGCATTTGGCAACGCACCTGAAGCCCATGTTCAGCGAGATGCACTTGCGCGGGACGGAGAAGATTGGCGATCGCGAAGCCTACGTCGTGGTGGGCCAGCGCGAGGGCAAGCCGCCGATTGAGCTCTACTTTGACGAACAATCCGGATTGCTGCTGCGACTGGTTCGCTACGGGGATACCGCGCTGGGATTGCTTCCCACGCAGATCGACTACGAAGACTACCGCGACACGAACGGAGTGAAGATTCCTTATCGCTGGACTCTGGCGCGGCCTAGTGGACGGTTCACGATTCAAGTGACCGAGGTGAGGCAGAACGTTCCGGTGGACGATGCCAAGTTCGTGAAGCCGACCGACGAGCAGAAAACTCCGGCGAAATAATGCAGGGACGGCTCCTTCTCGTCTACGAAAGCACCGCGTCCGGCAAGGATCAGGAGGGGTTCACCCCTTCGTCGCGATATGACGCGTTTTTCGTGACTACAGGGTCGGCCTCGATTTTTACTTCGACTTCGGCGCCTTCTGTGAGCTTCACTTTGTGCCCATTCGCGTCGGTCAAACTGTTTGGAACCCGAATTTCCCGATACAGATGATCCGCCCCCTCAACAGCAATCTGAGCTTTCTCGGGTTCGCCTGAATGGGGATGAGGATGGATAACTTTCTCGACTTTCCCAGGAAGCGTAGCACTTGCCTTTGACGGTTCTGCAGACACGGTTGATGCCCTCCACTCGCCCTGAAACATGCTTCGGGGCACTCCAAGAGAGCCCCCACAACCTAATTCTCTGCGGGGTTTCACGTAGATACCATCGGGGAAAGACCGTAGGCGGAAGCTTTGGGCCACGACCTTCATCGCATGATCTTCAGCGTTCTCAGGTTCTTAAGGCGAGCTTCGCAGATCGAGTTTTGCACGATTTCATAACAAAACCTGATAAGTACGATAAATAGTTTCGATTTCCGCGCGACAGCCACGGGCGGGTAGAGTGGGGCAGCTATACGCTAAGGCAGGGTGTCCCGTTTCCGGAGGAATAAGGAAGACAAGACGGAAGGGTCAAGGACTGGATCGTTCCCAAAGCAAAGAAGAGGGATATGATTGGGAAAGCGTTGGCGTGGAGTCTGGCCGGGAGTGGCTGGAGTGTTCTGCGCAGCGACCGCGTGAAGAACGCAGAACAGGACTTGACGACATTATGACGAAGATCGAGGCGGTCATTCAGAACTCCAAGCTGGAAGCGGTGAAAACCGGGCTGCAGGAAATTGGCGTCGAGGGCATGACGGTTCTGGAGGTTCGAGGGCACGGGCGGCAGAAGGGACACACCGAGGTCTACCGCGGGCGCGAATATAGTGTGGACCTGATTCCGAAAACGAAGATCGAGATGGTGCTGGCCGACGCCTTGGTGGACAAGGCGGTGCAGGCCATATTAAGCGCAGCCCGTAGCGGCAAGATTGGAGATGGCAAGATATTTCTGTCGCGAGTGGATGAGGCGATTCGCATTCGGAATGATGAGCGCGGTGAGGGAGCTCTGTAGCACTGTGGGCGCGGGCTCCGCGAAGGCACGATAACGGTTTTTACCGGGACGCATCCGGAAAGCATCCGACAGGCAGTGGTTGAAATGGCCTTCCCCAATGGCGAGCGTCACTGGGGTGAATTACTTTCATGATGGCGGCGTCCTCATTGATCAGCGAACTGCGCAGTTCTCTCAGCGACGAGTCGGCGCGCATTCAACGGGAGTTCGAGGTCTCCGGGGACGGGCGCGCGGCCGTGGCGCAACGCACACGGCTGGTGGAAGACATTCTCGCAAGGCTTTGGCATGACATCGTTTCGCCCGAGCCGGCCAAGCCTGCCAACTTTGCTCTCATCGCCACGGGTGGGTTCGGACGTGGATGGCTTTTTCCCTATTCCGATATTGATCTGCTCTTTCTTTTTGGGGACCGGAATGCCGAGCAGGCGTTTAAAGACCTGGTCCGCCGTTTCTCGCAGGAATTGTGGGATCTCAAACTGAAGCTGAGCCCGGCGTCGCGCCTGCTGAGCGAGTGCGACCGCTACGATCCCAACAACACTGAGTTTACGATTTCTCTTCTCGATGGCCGCTATCTCGCGGGCGATCACGATTTGGCCCGGCGTCTTCATGACAAGGTGATCCCAAAGCTGGTGGTGCGGGAGTCCAAGGCCCTACTGCAGGGGCTGGCTGAGGTCACGCGCGAGCGGCACGGGAAGTATGGGATGACGCTCTATCATCTGGAGCCGAATTTGAAAGAAGCTCCCGGCGGGTTGCGCGATTGCAACGTGGCGGCCTGGCTTGCGCTGATTTCGGCGATGGACAAGCTGCACGACTGGCCCGATGCGAGTTCGCTGCGGCCTCCGGTGCGCAAGCAACTGGATGCGGCACTGGATTTTCTGATGTCAGCGCGATGCTTTCTGCACTTTCGATATGGGCGCGATGACAACTCGCTGAGCTGGGAGGCGCAGGACGAAGCAGCGGCACGCAAGGTCGGAGCGAGGATGGTCGGAGAGACGTCGGATGGGCCGGACTCCGCCGTACTGTCGTCCGCAGACTGGATGCGGATCTATTTCAAGCACGCCCGCGCCGTGCAGCGTACCGTTACGCAGTTACTGGAAGAGATCCCCGAAGCGTGGTCGGCTCTGTACCGGCAGGTGCAGAGCTGGCGATCGCGGCTGACGACGCCGGACTTTTCGGTAGTCGATGGGCTTATCTTTCTGCAGCAGCCTTCGGCCCTGCAGGATCCTGAGGTGTTGTTGCGGCTGTTTCATTTCATGGCGCACCACGGGCTGAAGTTGAGCGCGACCACCGAATACCGTATCGAGCAGGCGCTTCCGGCGCTGGCCTCGATGCCTCCGCGAGGCGCGGAGCTCTGGCTCTATCTGCAGGAAACGCTTTTGCAACCGCACGCAGCGGACGCATTGCGAGCCATGCACTCGTTGCGGTTGCTGACACTGCTGCTGCCGGAGCTTAGGGGGATCGACTCGCTGGTGGTCCGGGATTTCTATCACCGGTTCACAGTGGATGAGCATTCGTTCCTGGCGATTGAGAGTCTGCACCGATTGAAGCAGTCGCAGTCGGAGTGGGACAAGCGTTATGCGGGGCTGCTCGGGGAACTGGAAAATCCTGAGTTATTGTATTTAGCCCTGCTATTGCACGACACGGGTAAGGGCGTGCCCGGCGGGGATCATGTTGCGGCTAGCCTGGAGATTGCGGGCCGTGCGATGGACAGGTTGGACGTGGATCCGAAAGAGCGGGCTGAAGTGCTGTTTCTGATCAATAGCCACCTGGAGATGTCGTCCACGCTGCGGCGGGATATTTTCAATCCCGAGACAGTGGCGGCCTTTGCTGACAAAGTGGGAACGCCGGAGCGTTTGAAAATGCTTTGCCTGATGACGTTTGCTGACATCAAAGCGGTGAATCCGGAGGCGTTGACGCCGTGGAAGGCGGAAAACATATGGCAGCTTTATATTGGCGCCGAAAATTATCTGAACCGCAGCGCCGACCAGCGCGTGCACGCCGACGTGAACGACGAGAAGTTGGCGCGGCTGCGGTCGCTGGCGCCGGTGACCAGCTGCAAGTTCAAGGAATTTCTGGAAGGATTTCCGCAGAGATATTTGTTGGTCCATGCCGCCGAGGAGGTCATGCGGCACATGCGCATGGCGGAGGAGTTGGGCACGAATCCAGTGCAGGTGGACTTGAAGCGCGGACGGCACTGGTACGAACTGACGCTGGTCACGCGAGACCGTCCCGCTCTGTTTGCCAAGCTGGCTGGCGTGCTGGCGGCGTGGGGCATGAACATTGTGAAGGCGAACGCGTTCTCGAACGAGGCGGGGACCGTAGTCGACACGCTTTACTTTACGGACCGGTTCCGGACGCTGGAACTGAACCTTTCGGAGTGGGAGCGCTTCAAACGCAGCGTGACCGATGTGCTGCTGGGCGAAGCCGACCTGCAAAAAATGCTACGCGAGCGGCAGCGTTCGGAGAAGGGCGTGATCGCGAAGGTCAAAGTCGAGACGAAAATTGATTTTGATGATGCATGCTCGTCGTCCAGCACGCTAGTGCAGGTGATTACGCAGGATCGTCCGAGGCTGCTGCATCGGATTGCGTCGTGCCTGTCGGATCAAAAGTGCAACATTGAAATCGCGCTGATTGATACCGAGGGGCAGATGGCGATTGATACGTTCTATCTGACGTCGGGGGGCAAGAAGTTACAGGCGGAACATCAGAAGCGGGTCGAGAAAGGGCTGGTGGAGGAGTTGCGGGGAGAATGAGGAGGCGGGGTCCCAGGTTAGTTGGGACTCAGACCGAGGTCCCCCATCCGTCGAAATCACATGAGGTTTCTTTGCCGGCTGTGACCATCCAAGTGACCCACTGATCTAAAATCGTGGGAGAAACTGCCGTATTCTGAGTTCTGCCTTCAACCCGCCATCTACGCCGCAGAAATGAACCACTGGACTCGACCTTGACTTCGTAATCAGTCTGGTCGCGGAGCAGCGCACACATCTTGTCGGCCGCTTCGCGATCGAGTGCATTGTAAGAAAAATCTAAACGCAACGTGCTTTTCTCTATCACACCGTACTTCTGCAACGCAGCCCAAGTCTGTTCATTCATCGCCAACTGCTTCGCGAGGATGTCCTCATAGTGTGTATTCGGCATTTTTGAGGCTCTTCCGAATTTACTTCGTTGAAAACTTGAACACCGTTTTCGACTTGAACGTCTCTCCCGGCTTCAGGGTCGTGCTCGGGAAGCTGGGGTGGTTCGGCGAATCCGGGAAATGCTGCGTCTCGAGGCAGAAGCCGTAACGACGTTTATAGACGTGGCCTTGTTTGCCCGTCACGGTGCCATCTAGAAAATTTCCGGTATAGAACTGAACGCCTGGCTGCGTGGTGGAGACTTCCAGCAGGCGGCCGCTGGTGGGTTCGTACATGCGGGCGGCCAGAACGAGTCCGTCGCCTTTGCGGTTGATGACCCAGTTGTGATCGTAACCGTGGCCCAGGACAAGTTGTTCGTATTTGTCGTCAATCCGAGCGCCGACTCTGGTGGGCGTAGTGAAATCGAAAGGTGTCCCTTTGACGGGGCGAAGTTCGCCAGTGGGAATGAGATTCTTATCGACTGGAGTGAAGCGGTCGGCGTTGAGCATGAGTTCGTGATTCAGAATGTCGCCGGTGCCTTCGCCCGCGAGATTGAAATAACTGTGCTGGCTGAGATTAACGACCGTCGTTTTATCAGTAGTCGCCTCGTAGTCGATGACGAATTCGTTGTCGTTGTTGAGCGTATACGTCACTTTGACTTTCATGTTGCCGGGAAAGCCGTCGTCGCCGTCTTTGCTGAGGTAGGTATAGGAGACGCCGGCCTTGCCTTTCAGAGGCTCGCCGTCCCAGACGACTTTGTTGAAAGTCTTGTCGGTTCCGCCGTGCAGTGTATTGGGCCCGTCATTCTTGGGCAACGTATAGGTCTTGCCATCGAGCGTGAAGGTGCCGTTGGCGATGCGGTTGGCGTAGCGTCCCACGACGGCGCCAATGTATGGAGGATTCGGAATGTAGCCTTCGAGCGTCTCGTGGCCGAGGACGATGTCGGCGAACTGGCCTTTGCGGTCCGGCACGCGGATGGAAACAATGATGCCGCCATAATTCATGGTGTCGACTTCCACACCGTTTGCGTTGGTGAGCGTGTACAAGGTGACGGGCCTCCCATCCTGAGTGCCAAAGGGTTTCTGTTCGACGCCGGGCTTATGTTTGGTGGCCTGTGCGGAAACGAAGCTGATGCACGCCAGGCTAATGAGGACGGTGACGCATAGAGTGGAGAAGGGTCTTGGCATCATGCGGGAAAGTGTACTACGAGGTGCGGGATTGTGCCTTGAGAGATAGGTCGGCCATGTTATTTCGGTGGTCCCGGCACGCACCGAAAACCCTCGCGGAGCTTCGCTCGACGGACAGCCCCTTCGACTGCGCTCAGGGCAGGCTAGGGCGGCTGTCCCCACACTCTCTCGAGACATTCACTTCTTATATGGCCACTGCGCTTTGGTAAAGAGGGCGCCGTCGATCCAGATGGTTTGCCCGCTAATGAACGATCCACCCTTGCTGGCGAGGAAGACTACTGTCGGTGCGATATCGGCGGCGGTGCCCACACGGCCTAACGGCGTGAGCTTGGACCAAGTGCCCGCGTAGTCAGGATTCTCTTGTCGCGTGCGCTCGGACTCGATGGAGCCGGGTGCAATGCAGTTCACGCGTATCCCGTACTGGCCCAGTTCGACGGCGGCTTCTTTCGTGAGCATCTCGATTCCTCCTTTGCTCGCGGTGTACGCCACCAGCGAAGGGAATGCGAGCTTGTTGCAACCGGAACCGAGGTTCACGATCGAACCGCCGCCGTGGTCCTTCATGTGCCTCGCGGCTTGCTGGGTGCAGAGGAAGCAGCCTTTCAGGTTCGTATCGACGACCAGATCCCACTCTTCCTCGGTCACGTCGAGGAATGGCTTCCAGGTCTGGACGCCGGCGTTGTTGACCAGCAGATCAAGTTGGCCGAAGGCCGCTATGACCCTCTCGAACATCGCGATCACTTGGCCGCTGGATCGGATATCCGCTTCAATGGCCAGCACACCGTCTTGCGCGGGGGCTTGCAGGGCGCGGATTTCGGCGATAGTCGCATCTACCATCGGTTGTGGATCGTTGTAATAGTTCACGGCGACGCGGTAACCGTTGCGTGCCAGCTCGAGGGCAATTTCCTTTCCGATTCCGCGGCCGGCGCCGGTTACCACAGCTGTCTGCATAGTCACCTCGATGGGGTTGTCAGGATTAATGCAAAGAGATCATAACGAAACGAAGCAACAAACGCGGAACGGGTGGCAGGAAGAATTGGGGTATCGTCGGCTTCCATACACAGGCGGCGCCATCCTGACCGGAGCCGTTTTTCAGCCGAAGGGAAGGATCTTGCGCTGCACACGAGATCCCTCCTCCGGCTGAACTGCGCCTCCGTCGGGATGACGCCTCAAACTAGAAGCTAAAGGTTCTCGGCTCGGACAGCAGACAACTTCAATTCCATCTGGCAACGGCAGGCATCGCAGAGTGTGCTCTCGCGCAGGTCAATCCATTCGACTGCATGAGACGAGGCCATGACGCAGCGATAGTCCTGGCAGTGGCGGAGGTCCAGGGTGTGGCCCACCTCGTGGACGGATTCCTTCAGCAGACGCTGCCCCAGCAAGGTGTCGTCGCGGTCGAGGCCATAGAATTCCTGCCGCAAGCGGTGGATCGACACGATGGCGCACGGTCCGCCCATCTGGGCCTCCCCGAAGACATATTTCAGAATTGGGATGTAGAGATCGACGTCGGCGATGGCGAGGAAACGCCAGTCCTGCGGACGCACCAACGCGTGCATGCGCTTCAGAATCTCAGAGGAATGGTACTGCTGGCGTTCGGGGTGATACGAAGGATTGGGATCGAGCTCGTAGGGAAGAATCTCACAGGCAACGTGGAGGTTCTGTGGGATCGCCGCGCGCAAGTTCTGCAGGATTGAAATACTCACCTTACCCACCGGAAGCAGATGCAGAGTATTCATCGGAGCAGACTTATTCAGACGAGTTGGTTCGCGCCAGGCTCATTGCTCAGTTTCGAGCTTCCACCGGTGTTCGCGTCCAGCCGTAGCGCTTGAGTTTGTGATGGAGCGTAACCCGGTCGATGTCGAGCACGTCGGCGGCGCGGCTCTGATTGCCGCCGCACTCCTCAAGAACGCGCAAGATGTGGGCGCGCTCGATTTCGTCCAGGCTCTTGCCGGAGACGGCGATCTGCAGCGTTTTGAAGATAAAATCCTGATCGCGAAGCTCGGGCTCTTGGGCCACGACCATGGCGCGCTCGACGGCATTTTCCAATTCGCGCACGTTGCCCATCCAGGGCTGCTGCTGCAGTTGGTCCATGGCGGCGGGTGAAATCCGGGTCACGTGCTTGTTCATGGCCAGGGCAAACTTGCGCACGAAATGTTCGACGAGCGGGGGGATATCTTCGCGGCGCTCGCGCAACGCGGGTAGCTCGATGCGGAAGACGTTCAGGCGGTAGAAAAGATCGGGACGGAAGGCGCCCTCCTCGATCATGCTTTCCAGATTCTTGTTGGTGGCAGCGACGCATCGGAAATCGACTTTGATGATCTGGTTGCCGCCGACGCGAGTGATCTCGCGTTCCTGCAACACGCGCAGCAGGTCGGTCTGCGTCTTCAGGCTGATGTCGCCAATCTCGTCGAGAAACACCGTGCCGCCCTCGGCAATTTCAAATTTTCCCTTCTTGCGATATTGCGCGCCCGTGAACGCGCCTTTTTCGTGGCCAAAGAGTTCGCTTTCGAGCAGCGTCTCGGTCAGAGCGCCACAATGAATCGCGACCAGAGGATGGAAGCGGCGCATGCTGGCGGCGTGAATGGCGCGCACGACAAGCTCTTTCCCAGTTCCGCTCTCACCGGTGATCAGGACATTGGCATCGGTGGGTCCAACGGTCTCGATGGCTTCGAACACTTTTCGCATCGCCGGACTCTGCCCGACCAGGTCGCCGGGACGCGTGATTTCGGCCATGGTTTCGCGCAGGCGAACATTCTCTTTTTCTGCGCGGCGGTGGGCCAGCGCTTTCTTCACCAGGTGAGCAATCTCGTCCGGATCGAGCGGTTTACTGACATAGTCATACGCGCCGTTTTTCAGCGCGGTGACCGCGGTCTCAACGGACGCGTAGCCGGTCATCATGATGACAATCAGGTCGGGATCCATTTCGTGCAGGCGGCGCTGCAGTTCGATGCCGTCGGTGCCGCGCATCTTGATGTCGAGCAGAGCGAGTTCCCATTTATTCTCGGCCATGCGGGTGAGCGCGTCGCTGGCGCTTTCCGCGGTTCCAACCTCGTAGCCTTCCTCGCGGAACCACTTTCCCAGGGAATCGCGGACGCTCAGTTCATCGTCGACGATGAGTAGCTTGCCTTGTGTCTCCACGTTCGATCACCTCCCGCTAGTGATGGCGGTAATTTCATTAGCCGGGGATTGAGCCAGATTGTCCTGGTTTGCATCCCAAGGCAGAGTCACGGTAAAGGTCGTGCCCCGGCCCGGCTCGGACTGCACTTCGATATTTCCGTTGTGGCGCTCCAGAATGCTGTGGCTGATGGCCAGGCCCAGGCCGACGCCGCGTCCCGTCTCTTTGGTCGTGAGGAAAGGTTCAAAGATCCTGGGCAAGAGTTCGGGTGGAATGCCGGAGCCGTCGTCGCGCACGATGATGCGGACATGGTTCGGTTCATGTCCAAAACTGGTTGTGAGCCATAGGTTGCCGCCTTGCGGCATCGCATCCAGAGCATTCATGACCAGCGCAAGGATCACCTGCTCGATTTGCGCGGCGTCGCAGAGGACCGGAGGCAGATCGGGATCGACGTGCGTCTGGACCTGAATGCCCGCGAGATCCAATTGGTGCTGGACCAGCCGCAGAGACTGCTCGACCACCCGATTCAAGTTGGCGAGCTGCAGGTTCATGGGCGTGGTGCGGGAAAATGTCAGAAGATTTCTAACCAGATCGCCGCAACGGCGGCTTTCGGAAGCGATCAGGTCGAGAGAGTCACAGATTTCCTGCCGGCGGTGCTTGCCAGTGTCATCCCGGGGCGCTTCTTCGCGATCGGTCCACTTACGCAGGAGCTTGGCATAAGTCAGGATGCCGGAGAGTGGGTTGTTGATCTCATGTGCGAGCACGGCGGCCATCTTGCCGATGGACGCCATCTTCTCGGTGTGCAGGGCATGTTCATGAGCGCGCTTCAATTCCCGCGTTTTGTCTTCCACGCGGTGTTCGAGAGTGCGAGTCCAGGCTACGTTCTCGTTATGCTCGGTTTGCAAGCGCCGGCTCATGCCGTTAAACGAGTTGGCGAGTTCCCCAATTTCGTCGTTGGATTGCACTTCAAGCTGATAGCCGAGGTCTCCGGCGGCGAGGCGTTCGGTGCCGCGCTTGAGGGCTTTTACAGGGCGGCCCACTACTTGCCAGACGAAGAACCAGCTCAACAGCGCGATCAGCAATAAAGCGCAGCCAGTGTAGGCAATCATGCGGCGGCTGCTTTGGGCGACCTGAACGTCCGCCTTGGCCAAAGAAAGATTGGTGTCGAGGACGCCGAGGATCTGCTGCTCTGCAGGATGCGCGTGGCATGCGGCCGTGGAGCAGGCAGGCTGGTTCTCGATGGGAGTAATGATGCCGAGGACACGTGTGCCCGCAGTATTGCGGTAAATGCGGAAGCGGTCTGGGCGATTCAGCCGCGCAAGGGGTTGAGACTGGGCGTGGCAACCGTAACAGGCTTCGGCGGTCTTGTCGACCACATGGTTCTGTTCGGCTGAATCGGTGTTGTACGTGATCCGGCCTTCCTGATCGAAGATGCGGATCTTCTCCATGCCCGGTTCGGAAGCCATGGTCTTGATCGAGCGGTAGAGGCCATCGCGATCGTTGCGCAACATGTAGCTGGTTGTGCTCTGCTTGATGACATCGCTGACGCGCTCCGCACTGGCCAAAGTGTTCTGTTCCAAATGTAAGCGGTGTAGCCGAACATTGAGGTACCCCAGCAGCGCGAAGATCACGACCATAGCGCCGAGCAATAAGATATTCAGCTTGGCGCTGAGAGTGAGGGTCAGGCGCATCCATCGACTACGTTTTGGGTCAGTCTCCTGCATGCTCCATGACCGCGGAAACAGCCGGCAATTCAGAGCGATCTTCCACCGTGATTGCTTCGTCAGCGAGCTCTTCCTTGGGGAAGATCGGCAGGTATTTCACCGCCATGCCGAAGAGGGCGAAGCCAGCGGCGATGATGGAACCGGTGACCGCCAATTCAGTCCACTTGGGGAAGTACCGAACTCCAGTGGAACCCTCGAACCCCGTAATGCTGACGTTCATCCGATTCGTGATGAACCCGAGAACGACGAGCACCGCGGCCAGGTAGAGCCCGTTCGCACTGGAGCGAACTTTGGGCTGTACGAGCAATGCCAGAGGAAGAATCAGGGCGAGCGAGATCTCAAGCCAGAAGAGATACATCTCGTATCCCGGCTGCACCGTTAACTTCAGCACACCGCGATTGGCGAGATCCTCGAAGCGGAGAATGGCATAGACGCCGAGCACCACGACCAGGACACGGCCCAGTTCCTGCAGGACCGGCAGTTCCAATTGCAATCCAAAATGCTTCGAGCTCAGCGACGATTCGAAGATAGTCATCGCCAATCCGACGGCGATGGCGGAGAGAAAGAAGAAGACAGGCAGCAACGGGGTGTACCACAACGGGTAAAGTTTTTCGGGGACGATGAGATACAGCGTGCCGAGAGAAGATTGGTGCAGCGTAGAAAGAATCACGCCGCAGATCACCAGCGGAATCAGGATGGCGCGAACCACCTTCAGTGGTTTTTCCATCTTGAAACGTTCCAGCACGATCGGCGAAAACTCGAGCGCGAGCACCGTCGTGTAGAGCATTACGCAGTACGCCACCTCGAACATCACCGAGTGCGGATTCCGCATGATGAGGGGATGCCATATGTTGTAGGGCTTGCCCAAGTCGAACATCAGCGCCGCGCACACCAGGATGTAGCCCAGAAATGCAGTAAGAATGGTCGGCCGGATGATAGAGTGCAGGCGCTTGATGTTGAGGATGTGAACGGCCGCGGTTAGAGTGAATCCGCCGGCAGCGAGCATCACGCCGCAGAGTACGTCGAAGCTGATCCAGATGCCCCAGGGGAACTGGTCGCTGAGGTGCGTCGAGGCGCCGAGTCCCTGCGTAAAGCGGACGAACGTCGCGTAGAGGCCGGCGGCCATCAGGAAAAGGAAAACCAGTTTCCAGAAGGTAAGTTTGAACGAGGTGACGCGGGCCATTATGGCTTCCTCCCATTCTTGTTGGCAGTCTTAATATCGGCCAGCTTGTTGGTCGACGGCTCATGGCCTTCAGCCAGCGCGACTTCTTCGCGGCGGTGCGTGATCCACCAGATTCCGCCGAGCACCATTCCTCCCAGCGGAACGAAGTCGGGAATGTGCGACAGGACGCGGTAGGTGAGCATCGGCATGGGATCTTTGGAAAGATTGCTGCGATAGCCAAAGGTCTCGAATGGAACCGCAGAGAGCAACAGCACCGACGTGCCACCGACCTCATCGAGCCCGTAGATGTGATTCACGTAGTTGCCCGGGTTGTCGTGGATACGCTTCTGCGCCTCGGCAATCAATTCATCGCGTTCGCCGAACTTGGTGGCGCCAGTGGGGCAAATTTCCGCGCAGGCGGTCTGCTTTCCCTGGGCTACGCGGTCGGGACACATGGTGCACTTCTGCACCTTGGGCACGAGCTTGCTCCACTCATACTTCGGAACACTGAAGGGGCACGCCACCATGCAGTAACGACAACCCATGCACTTCGACGCGTCGTAGGTGACGGGTCCGAGGGCATGTCTTCTGCAGCGCACCCACCGGACAAACGGATGCGCAGGAAGGATCATTGCAGTTCATACACAAGCGGCGCATGAACTTGTCGCCGCGCGTCAGCACGACCGTCATCTTGTGGTCGGACTGTATTTGCTCGGCGGCGATGGTGTCGTCGTAAGGAAGCTTGTTTTGGGCGGCGCAAGCTTGCTCGCATTGCTTGCAGCCAATGCAAACGGTGGAATCATATAAGAGTGCTTTACTCATGAAGTATGTCTCCGGACGCGGCAGTTCTATCGGACCAGAGTCGCCCGGATATCCTTTCGACCGACGCCTGAGCCGAATGAGGAAGAAGAGGAGCGATTACCGGCGTAACCGCTAGACGGGAATCGGCCCACTACAAGCTGCTTACCTCATCCGATTCGGAGGCTGTCGCGAAATTCAGCAGCTTCAGACAGCTAGTATTCTCAACAATTAGCAATTTCTGAGCGGTGATGCGCGTCACCCTTGCGCGTGACGCTGGTCAATAGGGTTCCGAAGTGGCTCCCAGACATGATTGGCGTTGTTTTTTGCAGCAACCCCGTGATGCGGATCGCATCAGCGCGGCGAATCGCGTCAAGTAGTTGGTAACAAACTGGTTCGGAGCGCTTCAGCTTGAACTCATGCGACCTGCTGCATTTTTCATGTTGCAAACCTCATCGTTAAAATGCTGCAGCTTTTATCCTCACGCTTTGCGGCGACGCGATCTGCACTCATCTATCTCATTCATATCAATCGAGATGCGCACGCAAGCATGCATCGTTCGAAGCAGCGGTTCGCTTTGGCCAAGCGATTGCCTTTACAAAAAGCGTGAGTGACCAGAAGCAAAAGGGAACTCCGGGCGAGGTGGGTTATGACAGTCATCATGGTACTTGTGACGTTCGCAATCTTCTTACTGATTGACTATGTACGTGGACAGAAGCAGTTGGCGAAACAGCTGGTTCTTCAGACGGCGAATCGTGAACCGGCATCGCGCGTAGTACCGGCGATGGTCGCGGGCTTCCAGGTTCCAGAGAACCTTCGCTATCACGCCGGCCACACCTGGGCGCTGAGCGAGAGCCGTGAACTGGTTCGGGTCGGAATCGACGACTTCGCGTCGAAGCTGGTGGGAAAGATCGATGGCATCGCGCTGCCGCAGCGTGGCCGCTGGATTCGTCAGGGACAGAAAATCTGGACGATTATCCGCGACGGCAAGTCGGTGGATATGGTTTCGCCGATCGAGGGCACAGTGACCGACATCAACGAGGCCGTCATGACAAATCCCGAACTGGCGCGGAAGGATCCGTATGGCGATGGCTGGCTGCTGACCGTGCAGGCTCCCGATTCGAAGATCAACTTCCGCAACCTGATGGGCGGCACGCTGGCTCGGTTGTGGACTGAGGCGTCCGCACTGAAACTCCAGAACAGGATGTCGCTGGCGGCGGGCGCGCTGGCTCAGGATGGCGGCGTAGCGGTCGACGACCTTACCGCACACATGCCCGACGAAGACTGGGCCAATCTGACGAAGGAATTCTTCTTGTCATAAAACAAGGTCGAGGCAAGCCTCGCCCATCCTCCTGTGACAGCCGCCCGGACTTGATCCCGGGCGGCCTTGTTTTACTGAGCGGAAGGCTACTCGGACAGAACGTTTTCAGTGACTGGGGAAGAGAAAGAACGAAAGATCCAGGTGCCGACCAGCACGGCCGAGGTCAGCATGATCACGCGCATGTATTGCGCGATGGGAAGAGTGGTATCTCCGAAAACGGTGCGCAGCAGCCCGAAGGTTGCGCTGCAGGCACACAGAACGAAGTACACGCGCTCCTTGGTGCAGCGGGCAATGCTAACCAGCCAGGCGAGGATCGACGTGACGGTCAGGTAGATCGCAATCAGAACAAGATCAGCCGTGGCGACAAAACCTGGCAGAAGAATTCCAGCCTTGGGGGAGAGGAAGCCACGCATCGCAATCCCGAGAAAAACGAGGGAATGAATAAGGGCGATCAAGGCGCGTTTGCGATTGGTAAGAATCCCAAAGTCGTTCATAAAGGCTGTTGACAGTTTCGCCTGCCGGAGGGGAAAACCGTGTGACGTCTCGCACCGCAATTTGTGATTTTCGTCACAGAAGAAGGGGATTCCAGTGACCCGAGTGGGCCGATCCGCACTAAGGGGAAGGGTTATCTACGACAGAGGAAAACCGTCAACCCAACGTGCAAAAGGGTGCACAGCCGTGCCCCCATCTTAATGAGAGATAGAACCTAAAGCATTTATCGTGAGCGGCTTGCAGGGGCTCTAATGTTGGATGCGTGGCGGTCGGCTTGCCCCATTCCATCGTGCCACGCCGATTCGGCGGGCACTTATGACTCTCCGCAATTTTCTACCTTACATTTCATTGAGCCTCACGACGCTCGTTCTGAGCGCCTTCTGTCCGATGCTGCATGCGCAAGCGCTGCTTGCGTCCACAACATTGCCCGACGCCCCCGCCCCTGCAGTTGAGTATGTATCGGCGGTCCCGGCCACGCCGTCCAAGGCTGCCACAGAGCACAAGTTTTGGGACAAGCAGAATTGCGCGTTGATGATTACTGCCGCCGTTTTGAACGGCGCAGACTTTGCCGTGACGCGCGCCAACCTGCAAAGCGGAGGACAGGAATTGAATCCCGTGGTTCGCATGTTTGGACGCTCCACACCGGGATTGGCCGTGAACTTCGTTGGCGAAACCGTGGGAGTGATCGGCCTCAGCTACTTCTTCCACGAGACCGGCCACCACAAGCTGGAGCGCGCTGTCTCCCTGGTGAATATCGGAAGCTCCGCCAGCGCGGTGAGCTACGGTTTGATGCACCGGTAGTACCCCTGAAAAACAATCGTTTCGACACAAGAAAAAAGGCCGCGCCCGGCAGCGCGGCCTGAGAGTCGAACCAACGAGCTAGAAGCGAACGCGAGCGCCTAACTCGATCGCCCGGTTTCCGCCGACCGGGGGCGCTTGCGCGGACCCCAGCAAATTGCCAAATGAACCAGGAGCATAGAGCGCCGTGCCCTGCGGATCGAGCCACTGGTTGTGGTTGAAGAGGTTCGCGAACACGCCCTGCAATTCCAGGTTGATGCTTTCCGCGACGCGGATGCTCTTCTTGATGGTCGCGTCCAGGTTCCAGTAGGGCAAACCCGTGAGTTGGCCAAAACCGCCGTCGCGAGTATCGACGCCCAGAATCGGGTTGCGGTAATTGTTGAATGCGGCGGCCGGATCCTTGAAGATGTTGACCGGCAGGCCGCCGGTGCCGACGCCGGCTGATCCGGGAGTGTTGTAATAGGCGTGGCCACTCTGAATGGGGCCGATCGGGATCGCATTTTCATTGTCGAAGAAGGCGAGACCGTCTCCTCCGCCGAAGGCCTGGCTGTCGCCGTTCGTGGTGCTGACTTCGATCGGTTGTCCGCTGCCTGCGGCAAATACGGTACCGATCGTCCAGCCACCCAATACACGGCCCATCAGTCCCTGCTGTCCCTTGTAGAACGGCGGCTGATACACCACATACATGGTGTAAACAACCCTCCGATCGAACGACTGTTTGCCATACATCGTCGCTAGATTGAACGGATCGTCCGGAGTGTATTCGCTGGTAGCCTGAACCAGAGCTCCAGTGCCCAGGGCCTTGGACCAAGTGAAGTTCGACTGCATGGTAATGCCCTTATAGTCGGTCATCTTGATGGTCGCGAACCCGGCGTTGTAGTTGCCGTACCCAACGCTGGCGTTGACGGCAACGCCAGACGTGAGCTGGCCGCTGCCTCCGAACGGCGAGCCAGGGACGGCAGTATTCATCATCGTGCGCGCGAAGTTAAACGCATCCCCGCCCGGGCCAGTGCATCCGGTGGAGGGACAGCCTACGGTCCCACCATCCAGGTCGCTCCACAGGCTCCAAACGTTGGAGAAGGTTAGGTTCCCTGTGCCGGTAGCACCTTCATTCGCCACTACGGCCGCCGTGCAGCTGGTGTAACCCGTGCAGTAGCCAGTACCCTTCAGCGCAGCTTCGAAGAACGGCTGAGGCGTTACCGCACCTGGATTGGGCCCACCCTTAACGCCGCAACCGCCGCCGCCCATATTCGCTAAACCACCGCAGTACTGCAGCACGACGTTCGCGTAGGCATTCTTAAACTGCTGGCCACCCATTGTCATCATGTAAGGCACTGCGTTGATGTTGATGGGCTGATATTCGTGGGTAATTCTGCGCCCGATGTAGCCCAGCTCCAGGGTTATTCGGCGGTTCAACTGGCGCTGAATGGTGACGTCGAAGGAATCAACCACGTTGGGCCGGAAACTGGGATCCAACGATTCGCCGGCGCCGGCGGCAATCCCGTTGAGCCCAGGATAAAAAGGCTGCACGAGGGTTTGAGCGGGGATGGGAAGCGGGGCGGTGTTGCCATCCACACCGATGCGGAAGGCATTGGCGGCGGTTGCTGAGCCGCTCGAGCCGCAGGTGCCGTTCATCAGATTGTTGGCGCATTGCACGGGTTGGATAAGGCCGGTACCCAGCAACGGTACCAGCACCAAGTCTACTCCATTCAGGCGACCGTACTGGCGGCCGTAACCCGCGCGGATGACCGTATCCTGATGGCCAAAAATCTTGCCGGACATCGAATCGGCATCGAATCGCGGGCTCCACGCGGCAGCGACGCGCGGGCTGAAGGAGCCGTAGAAGGGGTTGTAAGGGTACTTCAGGCCGTTGGCAGTGTTGCCAACCAGAGCAAAGCCCACATCAGGGTTGTACACCTGACCTAACAAAGCATTGCGCTGGCGAGCCTGCAAATAATTTTCAGCGCCAATCGGCTGATCCGCCTGGTCAACCAGTTCCACTTGCTTGCCGTTCTTCTCAACCGGCGGCATTTCAAGAGTCCAGCCCAAGCCGTAAGTGAGGGTGAAGGTTGGTTTCATGTGCCAGGTATCGCTGAAATACACGTTGTAATAAGGGATGGTGCTCTGGTCGAAGGCCGGCGTAAGGGGAGGATTCAAGGTTAAGTTGGCGCCAGAGCGGGTGAAAGCTTCCTGCGATGCCGAAACGATGCCCAATATCGCAGAGTAGTCGGCGCCACACGCTGAGGTGAAATTCGAGTTCACAAGATTACAGAAGTAGGAGGTGTCGACGGCGCCTGACCCTGAAGAACCCTGACCAAGCTGATAGACCGGCTGGTAGTTGATGCCGCCGCCATTATCCGTCCGTTGATGCCAGTTGAAATTATGCTGGTAGGTGCCGCCAAACTGAAACAGGTGGTTCCCTTTCAGCATGGAGACATCATCGCGAAGCATCTGATCATGGCCATCCCAGAAGCGGGTTCGGGTCTGTTGCGTGTTCACGTTATAGGGACCAAGATTCTGGGTAGCTGATTCGCCAGCCCCAATTTCGAGCGCTCCGCCCAACCCGGATAGTTGAGGCGTATCTCCAGCTCGGCTCCAAGACCACCAGTTGCGCAGGAAGCTGTAGTGGATGTCATTGGTCACGTTTGGCGTGATGTTGGTGGTCAGTGCCGCGACCAGGAACCACGCTTGCTGCGGATCACTGGACTGGGAAGAAGGGTTGCCCACCTTATCTCCCGTAAAGAATCCACCGACGTCGATCTGGTCCGTCGTTGCATTCTTGAGTTTGTAGTAACGATAGCTGGCCATGAAATGCTGCTTGGACGAAAAATCGTGATCGATGCGCCCCACCATGAAATTGCTGGTTTGAGGCAGGCTCACATTGGCGGCGTACCCCAGAATGTTGACACCGTCACAATGGCTGTTGATGCAACCGGCATTCGAAGCTGGTTCATACTTCGACCAAACTTGCTGCACCTCTGCGTTAGCTCCCTTGCTGCGCGGATCGCAAAGACCGTTGGTTAGCGTCGAACAACCCGCATTGGCCACGTAGGTTGTGCCGTTGTAAGTGACCGGATAGGGATTCAGGTTGTAGGTGATGCCAGTATTCGTGTCGGTCAACAGCCCCAGCTGCATGGCCGGGGAGGGTACGTTTCGGTTGATGGTCTCGGAATTGGGGAAACGGAAACCCTCGTAATTGAAAAAGAAGTAGGTCTTGCCGCCAAGAACTTCTTTCGGAATCAGAGGGCCGCCAACAGCGCCGCCGAACCGGCTGTAATGGAAGCTTGGAAGTCCGGTAAGGAAGGCAGGGTTGTTATTCTGCCAACTGTTCGAGGACCAGTTATTGTCGCGATAGTATTCGTACGCCGTGCCGTGATAGCTGTTCGTGCCGCGTTTGGTGACGACTTTGACTTCGGCGCCGGCAGAACTGTTGAAGTCGGCGGTCTGGTTCGCGGTGTTTACTTTGAATTCCTCGACGCTATCCTGTGGCGTCGGAAGCACGCCGGTCGGGCCGGCGGCGACGCCGAAACTCTGATTGGCAACGCCACCCGTGGGGTCTCCAGCGTAAGAGCTGGTGTACACGCTCATGCTGCCATCCATGTCGTTGGTGTTGTTGCCACCATCCAGCGAGAAATAGCTTTGGTCGACAACGGCTCCGGCGACGCTGCCGTCGGGGCTCACGCCGGGCTGCAAGCTGACGAACGTGCTGACGTCACGTCCCAGACTTGGCAGGTTGTCAATGGCGATGCTGGTAATCGTATTGCCCACTGTGGCATTCATCGTCTGGAGCTCATTGCCAGTGGCTTCGACTTCCACGACGACGTTCGTGCCGCCCACCTGCAGAGACAGATTGAGCGTGATCGATTCTCCGACTCTTACCACCTGGTTTGCGGTTTTTGTCGTCGAGAACCCTTGCTTGCTGATTTCCACGTTGTAATTGCCAGGATTTACGTCGACAAATGTGTAGCGCCCGGCGGCGTTCGTGGTAGTGGTTCGCGCAACATTCGTCGAGGTGTCGGTGAGCGTTACGGCGGCGCCGGCGACGACTGCGCCGGATGCGTCCGTGATGGCGCCAGCCACGGTGCCCGTCGATGTCGACTGAGCCCATGCGGTCGGGGCACTGCTCAACCAGAGCACGGCAGAACAGAGGAAGAGAACTGCGATCAGGGAAGAGAAAACCTGGCGACGAATGTGCATAGCAAAGCCCTCCTGAAACGAAGAGTGGTCCCGCAGCGAGCCTGCGGGAAATCTTGTCGTGCTACTTTTTGCTGAGAGACCCTGGGAAATCGAATGTCGGCGTTCAGAAGAAGTTCACGCGTCACCCGAAAACCCGCTAATAGGTCGGGAACACTAACACCAACGAATGGACAAAAACAAGTAGTAATTGTAGGGATTCGTGATTTCGATTTGATTTTGTGCAAGTTGCTGATATTGAAAGAGATGACTAGGATGGGAGATGGACTCGGCAGGAATTTGCCGCGCACTGTCTAGCGAGGTTATGTCTTCCACATATGTTAGCGGGCCCAAGAGGGCTCCCCAATCGAATGAATTAAGGGCGGACGAAGTATGGTTGTAGTCTCTGATTTTCTTGCAGTGCATGGCCAATACGTCACAATCTCGAGCTTGTTGGTAGTATGACTGAACCCAAATGAATCGGCGGACAAGCGGCCCGCGTGCGACTGAAGGAGGTTTGAGAAAACTATGAAGATCGCAAACAACGTCACCGAATTGATCGGCCACACTCCATTGGTTCGCCTGAATAAAGTCACGGAAGGGTGCGTGGCAGAAGTTGTGGCCAAGCTGGAGAGCCAGAATCCTCTCGACAGCGTGAAAGACCGCATCGGCGTCAGCATGATTACCGAGGCCGAGCGCGAGGGAAAAATTCATCCCGGCAAGACGGTGCTCATCGAGCCGACCAGCGGGAACACCGGCATTGGTCTCGCCTTTGTTGCCGCCGTGAAAGGCTACAAGCTGATTCTTACGATGCCCGACACGATGAGCCTGGAGCGGCGCGTGTTGCTGCTTGCATTCGGCGCGGAGATCGTCCTGACGCCTGGTCCGCGGGGCATGACTGGAGCGATTGTCAAAGCGAAAGAAATTCTCGCGAACACGCCCGATGCCTACATGCTGCAGCAGTTCGACAACCCCGCCAATCCCAAGATTCATTTCGAAACCACCGGGCCTGAGATTTGGGAAGACACCGACGGGCGCGCCGACATTCTGATTTCCGGCGTGGGCACGGGCGGAACGATTACCGGAATCTGTCAGTACATCAAGCCGAAGAAGCCTTCGTTTAAAGCGGTCGCCGTTGAGCCGGCGGACAGCCCAGTTCTCTCTGGAGGAAAACCTTCGCCACATAAGATTCAAGGCATCGGGGCGGGATTCGTTCCCAGCATCCTGCGTAGAGATTACATCGATGAAGTGATTACGGTGACGAACGACGAAGCCATCGCCATGGCGCGGCGGCTTCCGCTCGAAGAAGGATTGTTCGTCGGGATTTCGTCGGGAGCGGCGGTGGTCGCGGCTCTGAAAGTGGCGCGGCGAGCCGAGAATGCCGGTAAGCTGATCGTGGTGATTCTGCCGTCTTTTGGCGAACGCTACTTGAGCAGTATCCTGTTTCAGGAGTTGCGGGAGAAAGCGCTGCAGATTCCCACGGCGGCGCTCCCGGCCTGACATCATCTTCCATGCCGCATTTGCTGTCGTTAATTCGCGAAGACGTGGCCAATGTGATGGAGCACGATCCCGCGGCCAAGTCTCGTCTCGAAGTGTACCTGTGTTATTCCGGGCTGCATGCGGTCTGGTTCTACCGCATGAATCACTGGCTGTGGAACCATCGCCTCGTTCTAGCGGGACGATGGTTGTCTCAGGTCGCGCGTCTTCTGACGGGAATCGAGATTCACCCAGGAGCGAAAATCGGACGACGGTTGTTCATTGATCACGGCATGGGTGTCGTGATTGGCGAGACGTCGATCGTAGGCAATGACGTCACTCTCTACCAGGGCGTGACCCTGGGGGGTACGGGGAAAGAGCATGGCAAACGGCATCCTACGATTGAAGACAGCGTGGTGATCGGCGGCGGCGCGAAGATTCTCGGCAACATTGTTGTGGGAAAGAACTGCCGCATTGGCGCCGGTTCGGTCGTGCTGCGGAATGTTCCCGAAAATTCCACGGTTGTCGGCGTGCCCGGGCACATTATTTTCCGCGAAGGCAAGCGCGTGGTGATCACCGATCCCAAACAGATCAACGATCCGCTGTCGGAGGCGCTGGCGGCCGTGGCGACCGAAGTGAATAAGCTCCGCGAACGCGTGCAGCAACTCGAAGGCGCCGAGGCGAAAGGCGAGCCACTCTCAGCGTCGATGCAGCGGATCATGGAAGACGTCGACTATCAGATCTAGTGTGATGTCCCGGAAGTACGCGAACAAAAACCGGGACTTGGTCTCGAGACCAAGCAAGGAGTTTCGTGGTGCCAAACAAAATACATAGGTCCTTCGCGTCGCTCAGGATGACAACTGTGATTAGTCCAGGAATACGGGACCACACTATTTCATCTTTTAGCATCGCGCGCGTTTTTCCAAAGCCGCAGTCTTTTATCGCGACATTTTGCCGTCGATCATTCGCCAAATTCCCAGCGGATTCGCGTTCTTCAATTCGTTAGGTAGCGCGCTGTCGGGAAATCCCTGGTAGCAGACTGGCCGAGCGAAGCGAAAGATGGCCTGGCTGCCGACCGACGTCGATCGCCCATCTGAGGTTGCCGGGTAAGGGCCGCCGTGCACCATCGCATGGGTGACCTCGACGCCAGTGGGAAAGCCGTTGAACAGCAGGCGGCCGACCTTGTTTTCGAGAATCGCAATCAGATCGGCAAACTCGTGCAGATCTTCTTCCGTTCCATGAACCGTCGCGGTCAGTTGGCCTTCTAGAGATCGAGCAATCGCCAGAATCTGGTCGCGGGTAGCGTGCTGCACGAGCAGAGTTGTCGGACCGAAGATCTCCGCGCCCAAATCGGAGCCGAGAAATGATGGCGCGTCAGTTTCAAATAACGCGGTGCTCACGCCGAAGCTTGGATCCGTGGATGGCCTCTGCCCTTCTGCCACTAATCGCACGGCTGCCTCGCGGCTGCGCGAGTGAATCGCCGAGTCGTACGACGATTGAATCTTCCCCGTCAGCAGATGGGATGCGGGCGATCCCGACACCACCTGTTGCATTTTTAGTGTGAACGCTTCGGCGTCGGAGCCCTGGGGCAAAAAGACCATCCCGGGCTTCGTGCAAAATTGTCCCGCGCCGAGAGTAAAAGAAGTATGTAGCCCGGCGACAAGGTTCTCGGCTCGCTCCCGCAAAGCACCCGGCAAGATGAATACGGGATTCGTGCTGCTCATCTCCGCGTAAAACGGAATCGGTTGGGGACGCGACGCCGCTAGATCCATCAGAATTCTGCCCGCGATCCGTGAGCCGGTGAAGCCCGCTGCTTTTACCAGCGGATGTTTCACGAGCTCCGTGCCCACACTCGTGCCGGAGTCAAAGAGAAGCGAGAAGACTCCTTCGGGAAGATTGCATTCTCGAACGCTCTGTTGAATCGTGCGACCCACCAGTTCGCTCGTTCCAGGGTGGGCCGGGTGCGCCTTGAAGATGACGGTGTTACCGCTCGCGAGAGCGGATGCAGTGTCTCCGCCAGCGACTGAAAATGCCAACGGAAAGTTGCTGGCGCCGAACACGACCACCGGTCCCAGCGGGCGCAGCATGGAACGAATATCGGGTTTGGGCGCGGGCTTGCGATCGGGATCGGCGTGGTCGATGCGAGCTTGTACCCACGACCCTTCTTCGGCGACTTGCGCGAACAGCCGGAGCTGGGCGCAGGTGCGAGTAGTTTCTCCCTGGAGCCGTCCTTGCGGCAGAGCTGTTTCCTGCACGGCGCGTTCAATTATCTCGTGTGCGATCGACTCGATCTTCGCGGCAATCGCGCGTAAGAATGCGCCGCGGTCGTGCCCCGAGACCCGTTGGTAGGCTTCGAAAGCCTTCGCGGAAAGCTGGGCCGCAAGGTCCACCTCTTCCGCAGTTGCCGAAAGGAACGCTGGCTGCAAACGCTCGCCCGTGGCGGGATTCGTGGCATACGCCGGCTCGCCTGCTCCCGCGCCTTCCCGAAATCCAATCAGCGACCTACCCGAAAGTTGTGCCATATTTGCCAAAATCTATTTCCGACTTGATAGCGCGTAGCTGACCACGGACTGCGGCCGCGACTGCAGTGCATCATTGACAATTTTCCTGGCCTGCTCGAGTTCCCGACCGACCAACTCGAGGCGCGGCGGCCGCACCCGTGAATTTCCAATCCCGACCTCGGCCTGAACCAGCTTGATGAGCTGAACGAAATTTGGGACCGTGTCCATGCGGAGCAAAGGCAGGAACCAGCGATACAACTCGAAGGCGTTGTCGCTGTCCCCTTTGACTGCGCAGTTAAATAGCTCGACGGATTCGCGAGGCAGAGCATTTGCCAGCCCGGCGATCCATCCCGTGGCTCCAACCGCGACCGCCTCCAGCAAGGCGTCATCCACGCCCACACAGATCTCGAGCCTCGAATCCAAAAGCGCACGGATCGCCGAAACGCGCCGCACGTCGGTGCTCGATTCTTTCACCGCCGCGAGATTCCCGTGCTCCTCGGCTAACTCTCGAATCTGCCCGGGAAGAAAATCTGTTCCGTACGCAACGGGATTGTTGTAGAGCATGCAGGACAAATGGGTGGCATGGAATATGGCGGCAACATGGGCCTTCATCTCGCGCCAGTCACCTTTGTACACATAAGGTGGCAGAACCATCAGGCCGTCGCAGCCCGCATTGGTTGCGGCTTTCGCCAGCAACGCGGCCTCGGCGGTGGAAAGCGAAGAGATGGCGGCGACGACCGGCCCGCGCCCTTGAACCGCTTTGACGCAGGTTCGCAGAATGGCCAGCTTCTCGTCGAAGGCAAGAGTGGCGCCTTCCCCCAGCGATCCAAGGGCAACGACGCCGGTGCATCCATTGTCGAGAAGCCAGCGGCAGTGTTCCACCATGAAGTGATAGTCAATGCTGAGGTCGACGTTGAAACAAGTGGTGATTGCGGGCACGACGCCCTTCCAGTTCATTGCGAGACTCCTTGTGACTTGATGTCAGCGGCTGTTGCCGCAACGGCATGCGCCAGACTCTCCACGCGCGCGGGGAATACTGGTGGCCGCACCGAATCCGGATTCCATTGGAACAGAAACTGTGTCGCCGGCCCGCATACTCTGCCCTGACACGGCCCCATCCCGCAGCGTGTGTGCAATTTCGCAGAGAGCCAGGAAGGATGTTCCCGCAGACGCGAATAAGCAACGTCCTCACAACGGCATACCAGCGTTCCCGCGGAAGGCATACTCCGCAGTTCCGGGCGCAGAGCGAAGGTTCGATCCAGCATCCTCGCAAAGCGCCGTGCCTTTCGCTGCCACACGAATAGCTTTCGGGCCTCTGCAGTCTCGCCGACGGCGGCCAGGCCGGCGATCTCTCCTTCGATCAGCGCCAACTCCACGCCGCCGATGCTCGTCGGTTCCCCGGCGCAGAAAACTCCTGGAACCGATGTTTGCTGAAAGTCGTCCACTCCTACGTATCCGTCACTGACCTGACACCCTAATAAAGATGGCAACTCGACATTCGGAACCAGATGAAATCCGCAGGCAAGATAGTCGCATGGAATCACCTCTGTCTTACCGCTCCGCGAAATGGTGACGCTTTCAAGCATCTTCGCTCCGTGCGCCCCCAGCGGCCAGCTGTTCGCAACGAACGGGATTCCTGACAGCTCCTTTCTCAACTGTAGCCCTTGCGCAAGTTTTTCGGGGAAGCGCAGTAGCCCGGCACCGAACCGTGCCAATGCGCTCCACGAAGCCTGCTCGCAAATGATGGGAATCTCAGCTCCATGTTTACGCAGATAGGCTGCCACCGCCAGCAATAACGGTCCAGTTCCGGCGATGACGACACGTTTCCCGCGAATTGGCAAACCTGATTTGATCATCGCCTGCAAACCGCCCGCGCCTATCACATTCGGCAGGGTCCAACCTGGAAAGGGCAGGAACCGTTCTCGCGCTCCGGTGGCTAACACCAGACTTGTGTAGCGCAATTCGCGGAGATCGTCTCTCCCCTCGGCCAGCAGCACACCGGCTTCTGGCTGATGAAACACTCTCATTCCATACAACTTCGTTATGTTGGCAGCGCGCAGGCGCTGGCTCCAGTTTTCGTTCTCTGGCGTGCGCGCGTTGTCGAACGATCCTCGCCAGATTTGGCCTCCGCAGCTTGCGTTGTCGTCCGCAAGTCCGACACGAACTCCGCGCTCTGCGGCTCGCACCGCCGTTGCCATGCCTGCGGGACCTGCGCCGACGACGAGGACATCGAAGTGCTGCTGCTGAGAAGCGCTATCCATCGGTTCTCACATCCATCCCCGGCTCGCACAAAATCTGGCAACTGCGGCAATGCGGCGTTCCGTTGATCGACACGCGGCACTCGAAGCAGATTCCCATGCCGCACAACGGACCGCGCGGCTCGCCGCTCACCGAAGTTCGGCATGCTTGTCTCGCGATTGCGACGGCCACCGCAACCGTGGTCCCGGCAGGCACCGTCACGCGCGAGCCATTGACGCTCAGTGTGAGCGCATCAGAAGCCGAGCTAGGCATGGAGCGTTTCCTTCCCTGCACGCGATGGCAGGTACGGCTCAAGGGGAATTTCAGATCTCGCCTCGGTGATCTGATCCACCAGAATTCTTGCCGTCGCCAACGATGTGGTGATTCCCAGACCTTCATGTCCAGTGGCCAGAAACAGAGACTTATCTTCCGGCCACGGGCCAATCAGCGGCAACTTGTCAGCCGTGGCCGCGCGGAATCCAGTCCACGTACGTACGGCAGACAACGCACCCAATACCGGCATATACTCCTGCGCCCGCTGCAGCATACGGGCAAGCATCGACTGATCCACCTCTTTGTGCTCGGCTCCATATTGTCGAGAGGAGCCAATCAGAATCTGTCCGGTGCGCCGCGGCTGAACATTAAATGCCACGGAGTCGCTCGTGACCGAGTGCGCGCTCTTCAGATATCCCAACTCGACCAACTGATGGTGTAGAAATCCCGGATAACGATCGGTAATGACCAGATGTCCCTTGCGCTTTTTGATTTCGATTCCCGTTGTGAGCTCCGGCGCCCAAGCTCCGGCCGCGTTTACTACGATCGCGCCCGCTATCTCGAGGCCGTCAGAAAGCCGCACACGCTCGTGTCCGATTTCCGCCACCGAAGCGCCGAGCCGAAGCTTCGCGCCGTGTTTCTGCGCGCGTTCGATCAGGAAGCGGGCCGCGCATGGCGGATACAGCACAGCATCCTGCACGACAAGCAGGCCGCCGGCCATGCCATCGCGAAGATTGGGTTCGAGACGGCGCAATGCGTGCGAGTCGAGGACCGTCGTTGGAACTCCGCGCGCCGAATAGTATTCGTGCTTGCGCTGCACTTCTGCCATTTCTTCGTCATCGGCTGCGACCCAGATCGTTCCACACTGGTCGTACTCAACGTCGTTTGGCAGTTCCAGCCGCATAGCGTGCCAGAGTTGTTGCGAGTAACGCGTGAGCGCGAACTGCGGTTCGGAATCGTCCATGGCCACGATGTGGCCCATCCCGGCGGCGGTTGCGCCGCTGCCCACAACGTCGCGGTCCACGATGGCCACGCGCATGCCCCGACGCGCGAATTCGTCCGCGCAGGCTGCCCCGACAATTCCTGCGCCGGCAATGACCACGTCATAGGCTTCCGTGCTCATGCGGTGGCTCTCAAGGGAACGATTTCGAAGCTGAACTTCGATGTTTCGCCAATTCGACGATAGTGTAGACAATATCTATCGACGTTGCACTCAGGCACCCTCGTCATGGAGGTGCAGGTGGCTCATCCCGCATTATCTCGCAGGCATTTCGTGACCACAGTCGGAGGTGTCGCGGGTGCGGCTCTTCCGCGGCGAAGACTTTGTAGAGCAAATGAAGTCTTTGACAAAGGTGCGCGCGCCCATTTAATGTTCCGTTGCGTAAACGTTTACGAGAACGGTTTTGCTGGCTTGTTTTGAGCGTTCTGGATCGCTAGTTTTCCCCAAATGCTGCTGAAGACACTGCGCGAAGAGGTATTGGAAGCGAACTTGGAATTGGTTCGCCGCGGCCTTGTGCTTTATACCTTCGGCAATGCCAGTGGAATGGATCGCCGCGAAGGACTGGTGGCCATCAAGCCCAGTGGTGTGCCCTACGAGGAACTGACGCCTGAGCAGATCGTGATCTCCGATCTGACGGGGAAGATTGTTGATGGAACGCTCCGCCCGTCGTCCGATCTGCCGACGCATTTGGAACTGTACAAGCACTTTCCCGCCATCGGCGGTGTAGCTCACACACATTCGGAATATGCGACAGCATGGGCGCAAGCCGAAACGCCAATTCCCTGCTTCGGGACCACGCACGCGGACTCGTTTCACGGCTCGATTCCGGTGACGGAGCGGCTGAGTCCCGCTGAGATTGCGGGCGACTACGAACTGGAAACCGGCTCGGCGATCTGCCGTGCGTTCTCAAAGCTCGATCCCAGCGCGATCCCGGCCGTGCTGGTCGCTGGGCATGCGCCTTTTTGCTGGGGTGCGAACGCAGCGGAAGCGGCTCATCATGCGGTCATTCTGGAATATGTGGCGCGCATGGCCTGCCACACATTGTCGATCAATGCTGAATCCCGGCCGCTGGCGCGCGAATTGCACGACAAGCATTTTCTGCGCAAGCATGGCCGCAACGCTTATTACGGACAGGTAAAAGCCTAATGAATCTAGCCCTCGCTCTCTCGAGTTCGTCGAGCCTGGTTCACCTTCACGCGGTGGACATGGTCATTGTTGCTTTCTACTTCGTGCTGGTGCTGGCCATCGGCGCGTACCTGAAAGGGCGGGCGAACACCGGGGAAGACTTCTTCATGGCGGGCCGGGAAATGACGGCGTGGGTGGCCGGCTTGAGCTTCCTCTCGGCGAATTTGGGCGCGCTGGAACTGATGGGCTGGGCGGGATCGGCCTATCAATACGGAATTCTGGCGACGCACTGGTACTGGATCGGCGCCATTCCGGCGATGCTTTTCCTCGCGCTGGTAATGATGCCGTTCTATTACATCTCGAAAACCCACTCGGTGCCGGGATATTTGAAACTGCGATTCGGAGAACCGAGCCGAGCCCTGTCTGCGATTTCATTCGCGTTCATGACCGTCCTCATGAGCGGCGTCAACATGTTCGCCATGGCCAAGGTCATGCAGATCGTGCTGGGATGGGACATCAATTTCAGTATCTGGGTTTCGTCGCTGACGGTCGCCGTGTACGTCACGCTGGGCGGACTGCGCTCCGCAATTTTTAATGAAGTGCTGCAGTTCTTCTTGATTTGGGCGGGTGCGCTGCTGATTCCGATCCTTGGTCTGTACGAAGCAGGAGGATGGGGCAATCTCAAAATCCTGATCGCGCAACGTGCCTCGGAACAGTATGTCCACCTGTGGGCAGGATTGGGCTCGTTCAGCAGCAATCCCATGGGCATTCACTGGACGGGGATTGTCTTCGGACTGGGCGCCGTCATTTCCATGGGTTACTGGACGACCGACTTTCTCGTCGTGCAGCGCATTCTGGCGGCGAAAGACATTCGCAGCGCCGAGATGGCGCCCATCATCGGTGCAGGATTCAAGATGCTGGTGCCGATCATCGTGATCCTTCCCGGCTTGCTCGGCCTGGGCTTGCTTCCGATGAAACTGGTTCCTGAATCGGTGGCGACGGTCACTCACGGATACAGCTACAACGACGTTCTCCCTCTCATGCTGGCGCGTTATTGCGGGCCGGGACTGCTGGGTCTTGGAGTGACCGCGCTGATTGCCGGCTTCATGTCGGGAATGGCGGGAAACGTCAGCGCCTTCACCACGGTCTGGACCTATGACATTTATCGTCCGCTGATCAACCCGAAAGGCAGCGACCATCACTATGTGAATATGGGGCGCTGGACCACGATCGTTGGAGTGCTCATCAGCGTGGGCACCGCGTATCTGGTCATGCGTTCGGCCAGCATCATGGACTACGTTCAAGCGTTGTTCAGCTTCTTCATCGCGCCGCTGTTTGGCACCGTGGTGCTCGGCATGTTGTGGAAGCGTGCGACCGGTCCCGGAGGATTCTTGGGGTTGCTGTGCGGTACGCTTTGCTCGGTCAGCATGTGGACCTGGGTGAAGATCGATCCGACAGCCCTGCGCTACGTTGCGCTTTCCCCCGATGCCAAGGCCCTGGCGCAAGACATGTACCAGGCGCTGTGGTCGTTTCTGACGTGCGTGATCGTAACCGTCGTGGTGAGTCTTGCCACGAAACCACTGCCCGACAGCGCGCTGGCCGGCCTGGTCTATGGTGAAACGGACATTCCTTCAGTGGGAGACGTTCCACTGTACAAGAAACCCCTGTTCTGGGCGGCTATAGTTGGGATTATCTTCATCGCGCTGAATATTATTTTCTGGTAGGCAAAAACTTATGACGACGACTGAACGAACGGCCTCAATCTGGTTCTTTATCGGCATATCGCTGTTTGTCAACGGCTTGCTCATTCTGGGTGCAGGACTCTATGAATATGCGCACCCGCCTGCGCCAGAAGCGCAGGTAGTGCTGTTTCAGCTTCATGCAAGCGTCTGGTGGGGTGGCCTATTGACCCTGCTGGGTGGCTTCTATTCCTGGCACTATGCGCCTTCGCGGGCGCGTGGTTAAGGACTGATCGATTGGAGAAGTCATGTCCGCAAAGAAAATGACGATGGGCGTCATCATCGGGAATCGCGGATTCTTTCCCGACCAACTGGCAAAGTCCGGACGCGAAGAGATGATCCAGGCGGTCACGAAGGCCGGCATGGATTGTGTAGTGCTCGGCCCAGAGGACAGCAAGCATGGCGCGGTCGAGACCCACGAAGAAGCGAAGCGGTGTGCGGCGCTGTTTCAGAAGAATCGCGATCGTCTGGATGGAGTGATTGTCTCGCTGCCCAACTTCGGCGATGAGCGCGCGATTGCCGACACGATGCGGCTGTCCAAACTGGATGTTCCCGTGCTGGTGCAGGCGACGCCGGATGACGCGACGAAGATGACGATCCTGCATCGCCGCGACAGCTTCTGCGGAAAGATGTCGGCGTGCAACAACCTGAGGCAGTATGGGATTCCCTATTCGCTGACCAGGCTGCACACGGTAAGCCCTGACTCGCAGGATTTTCAAAATGACCTGGCCTGGTTCGCGGCGGTGTGCCGCGTAGCCAACGGCATGCGCAATCTGCGCGTGGGCAGCATCGGAGCGCGGCCGACTGCGTTCAACACAGTGCGCTACAGCGAGAAACTGCTCGAAGCTCATGGCATTTCGACTGAAACGCTCGATCTGTCGGAAGTGTTCGGCCGCATTGCCAAGCTGAAAGATGATCACGCTGGCGTGCAGAGCAAACTGGCCGACATTCGCAAGTATGTTACGACCGGCGGCGTTCCCGACGCGGCGTTGATCAAGATGGCCAAGCTCGGCTACGTGATCGATGACTGGATGAAGCAGACGGACGTGAAAATCAGCGCGGTGCAGTGCTGGACGTCGATGGAAGAGTACTTTGGCGTCGTCCCCTGCACCATTATGAGCATGATGAGCAACAATCTGATCCCTGCGGCATGCGAGGTCGATGTATGCGGGACGCTGAGCATGCATGCCTTGGCTCTGGCATCGCAGACGCCCAGCGCGCTGCTCGACTGGAACAATAATTACGGCGACGATCCCAACAAGGCGGTCTGCTTCCATTGCAGCAACCTGCCGAAGCATTTCTTCCAGGATGTGCGCATGGATTTCCAGGAGATCATCGCGGGAACAGTCGGCAAGGATAATACGTTCGGAACCGTGGTTGGCCGTGTGAAGCCCGGTGCGATGAGCTTCGCGCGCTTTTCGACCGACGATACTGCCGGAGTGATCCGCGGATATGTAGGCGAAGGATCGTTTACGAGCGACTCGCTCAACACGTTTGGTGGCGTCGGCGTCGTGCAGATTGCCGAGTTGCAGAAGTTGCTGCACTACATCTGCGAGAACGGGTTTGAGCATCACGTGGCGGCGAATTTCTCGACGACTGCGGCAGCCGTGCATGAGGCTGCGGTGCGGTATCTGGGATGGCAGATGCACTGGCACGGGAACGCTTAGTAGCGCCGCCTTCCCCCTCGGTTGTAGCGGCGTCACCTTGCCCTTGCGAGGCCAAGATGGGCTCGCGGCAGCCGCCAAGATGCCGGCTGCTACAAAGGATCCTTTGGTGGCCGATGTTCCTGTAGGAACACTGTGGAACAGGCCCGGTTGGTCAGTTCCAAGTTATTAAGTCCGTTAGTGCGTGCTTTGGCTCACCAGCGTTTTCAGCCAGTTAGGCTGTGGAAGAAATAGCTACTTTCGTAGACGTCAGAATCTACAAAAGTGGACTTGACTTAGCCGCTGGCGGCAATGAGACCGGCGGCACGCCTGGCAGCGATCCACTGCTCCTTCAAGCCCAGCTCGGATATCCATTTCTCCAAGTAAGACTGGTCGAGCCTTTCCCATTGGAGCCTCAATATGGATGCTGCATCCTCGATTTGCCTATGCGATTGAGCCAGTTTGGCCCATTCGAGTTTTGCAACGACTACATCCTCGGCACTGGCCACAAAGAGACGGAGCCCTTGCAAGTCGACTGATCGGCGACGGCTAAATTCCTCCTGACTGAAAAGTCGTGACTTGCGAAAGATCAGATCGATCTTCCAACCGGTGGTTGTGTCGATTACGTTGAACAAGGATTCCCGACGATGCGCTTCGAGTGCGGCATCGATGTCTGAATAGTATTCGGTGCTGGGCAAACTCTCGACGAAGTCCCTTAGTTGGGTTGCCGTTGTTTCGATGACCAGATCGATGTCCTGAGTAGACCGTGGAACGCCGTAGTGGGCGGCGGCGAATGATCCAGTCAGCATATAAGCGACGCCGGCGTGATCGAGTTTCGCTGTAATTCGCTGAAAGACCGCCGGAATGCTCATCGAAATCGAGCCGGAAGTGGAGACGGCAAGAAGGCGAGTTTCAACAGTTCTCGCGCGACCTGAGCTTCGTCCCACTCAGGATGATCGAGTCGAATTCGCTCTCGGGCCAAGTCGCGCGCAAAGAGGCTCATCTCGAAGGCTAGGAGAATGCGCTGTCCGCCCGACATCGCACGTTGAACCTGTAGCTGAACGGCGCGCGCCCTGGAACTGGTATCGGTGATGAACACGGCTGAATGGTACCACGTAGGTGCGGCGACAGTTCGTAACCCCACTCATCATCAGCCGCCGGCGATGGCGCCGACAATCAGGAAGGGCTCTTTTCCGGAGGCGACCGAGTCGGGTAGCGGAGAGTCCGACGGTTCGTGGGACAGATCTTCCTCACAGGCAAAGAACCGCAAGAATGCCCGGCGCTGCTGCGAGTCGTGATCGCGGATGGTGCCACGCAGCATGGGATAGCGGGCCTCGAGTGCATCGAGGACGGAGCGTTGCGTGACTGGGCCTTCGACCTCTAGTTGGATCTCGCGGCCTACGTGCGCCAGCGTCCGAAGATGTTGGGGAAGTTCGACTCGAATCATGATGGAAACCAGCTTAGCCGACGGGTTGCGGACTTTTGCCTGATGCGGCGCCTGCTTGGCGCGTCGGGCGCCGCATCCCCCCAGACGACTGCACCTACTTTACTGCAGTTTCCTGGATGTAAAGAGCTTTCCAGGCATTTCCTTCGTGAACCCAAACTTCCCCGAAGATGCTATCGGACTTCTGCGCCTGTCCAGCAGACTTGCCTTCGTAGTGTGCGGAATAGGTCACGAGTGCGGTGCTGGGACTTAGCGATTTCACGGCAAAATCCCTCAGAACGTAGCTGGTTAGTTCAAACTCGTCCACCATGGCAATCTCGGCTTTCTTATCGCCGAACCCGCTGCCGCCCTCTTCCATCTCACGGAAGCCTTCCGCCAGCGAGGCGCCCAGGGATTGCTTGTTCTTGTCTTTAAAGTCTTCCCAAACTTTTCGGACGTTGGCTTCCACGGCAGGAGCGACGGGGCTGGACTTGGCCTGCGAATGTTGGATTTCCTGTGCTGACGCAAGACCAGCGAGGAGCAGCAAGCACGCCGCCGCTGCGTGAACCATCTTCAAGTGAGTCTTTCTCCCGAAGTAAACCGCATGCGACGCTAACACTCGTAGAACGGCGAAGTCAAAGTCCCCACCTTATCCGTCCAAAGGGCGGACGGGCGAGGAGGGCACCAAGGTGAGTCTTACCTTACGCGATTGTCTGCACTTCGACCGACAGCACGGCTGGCAGATCGCGGACGATAGGACTCCAGCTGTCTCCAGCATCCGGAGAACAGTAAACCTGCCCGCCCGTCGTGCCGAAATAGACGCCGCACTTGTCGAGCGTATCGACCGCCATCGCGTCACGCAGGACGTTGACGTAGCAGTTTTCTTGCGGCAGGCCTTTGGTGAGGGCTTCCCACTCGTTGCCGCCGGTGCGGCTGCGGTAGACGCGCAGCTTGCCTTCGTGCACGTAGTGTTCCCCGTCGCTCTTGATGGGCAGGACGTAGACTGTTTCTGGTTCGTGCGCATGCACGTCGATGACGAAGCCAAAATCCGTGGGGAGATTGCCGCTGATTTTTGTCCACTGGTCGCCGGCGTTGTCGGAACGCATGACGTCCCAATGCTTCTGCATGAACAGCACTCCTGGACGCGTTGGATTCATTGCGACGTGATGCACGCAGTGCCCGATCTCAGCGGTCGGGTTCGGGATGTATTTGGAGTAGAGCCCTTTGTTGATCGGCTTCCAGGTCTTGCCGCCATCGTCGGTGCGGAAGGCGCCTGCCGCAGAGATAGCAATGTAGATCCGGTCGGGATTGCTGGGATCGAGAATGACGGTGTGCAGGCACATGCCGCCCGCGCCCGGTTGCCACTTGGGGCCGGTGCCATGGCCGCGCAGGCCGGGAAGTTCTTTCCAGTTTTTTCCGCCATCGGTCGAGCGAAATAAAGCGGCATCCTCGACTCCGGCGTAAACGGTGTCGGGATCGGTGAGCGAAGGCTCGAGATGCCAGACGCGCTTGAACTCCCAGGGATGCTGCGTTCCGTCGTACCACTGATGAGTCGTGAGAGGCGCGGCCGCCGCGTCGTAGACGAACTTGTTGCTTTCGGCCTTGGGCATGCCGCCGGGAGCAGTCGTTTCTCCGGGAGGAGTTCCAGGCTGCTGCCAGGTCTTGCCGCCATCGTCGGAGCGTTGAATGATTTGTCCGAACCATCCGCTGGTTTGGGACGCGTAGATGCGGTTCGGATCGGCGGGCGATCCTTTGAGGTGATAGAGCTCCCATCCGGCGAAGTGTGGTCCACTGACTTCCCAGTTTTGGCGTTTACCGTCTGCCATAAGAATGAATGCGCCTTTGTGCGTGCCGACTAATACTCTGACCTTGCTCATGAAAGAACTCCTTTTTCGCGTGCGATAGGCCACGATTTTATCTGAGGAGGCGGCGAGGGAGTCAACTGGGTTTGGCGAAAAATAATGACGGGGAGTGGGGTATGTGCCGTCCTGCGGGACTTGTTGCGGTTTCGTCGGTTAACCCATCGCTGAAGCGCTGGGCTACACGATTTCGTCCCTCCGGGACGTCACCACCCAAGCCCACATGCGTTATGCCCCCGGCCTGCCCACATCTCGGCATGACGTCCAGATCCCGTGCCGCACCGGAGCGTCACGCGACGTTGTTATTCAGAAAGCACACACAACCGTTGTTAATGTTGGGGAGTGCCAGGAGCCGTTGAGCTTGCGCGGTCAAAGACTCGCACATAATCCACCAGCATGGTTTGTGGGAAAACACTCGATGCATCCGGATTTCCTGGCCAGTAACCGCCGACCGCGACGTTCAACAAAATGAAGAATGGATGGTCGTAGACCCAGTTCGTTCCCTTCGGCAGATCGGAGGGGGTGCGAGTCGCGTAGAGATGATCGTCGACGTAGAAACGGATCACGTTCGGTTCCCACTCGACTGCGAAGACATGATAGTCGTCGGCAAAGGCCTGATTATTGGGAAGCGCGTAGGAAGCGCCGATGCCGTTTGCGCCGGAATATCCGGGACCGTGAATTGTGCCGTAAACGATCGTGGGCTCTTTGCCGATGTTCTCCATGATGTCGATCTCGCCGCACTCGGGCCAGCCGGGCTTATCGATGTCGGTTCCCAACATCCAGAAGGCGGGCCAGATTCCCTGACCGCGAGGAATTTTGATGCGCGCTTCGAAGCGTCCATAGGCCTGCGAAAACTTGCCGAGAGTTTTCAGGCGAGCGGAGGTGTAGTTTGAGGTGATGCCGTCCGCGCCAGTATATTTTTCTTGCAGCACCTTGATGACGAGGTTGCCATCCTGCTGGAATGCGTTTTGGGGACGAGCCGTATAGTACTCAAGCTCGTTGTTACCCCAACCGCCAGCGCCGGTATCAAACGCCCACTTAGAGGAGTCAACAGCGGAACCATTCGGACCGTTGAACTCGTCGCTCCATACTAATTTCCATGCTGGGTTCGCGGATTGCGGACTGGCTGCCTGAGCAGCCGCCAGCGCAGCGATATACAGGCCCGCCAGAAGAATCATTCCGAAGCAAGCGGCGTGCCGCCATTTGGATCTCATTCGCGCTCCGATGGGATGTAAACGAATGGTGCCACTATACTCCGAGTGTAGTCATGCGTCGTCCTCTCGAAGCAAGCCTAATGTTATAGAACTCTGAACGTAATCGATCGTTCCTCGTGGCTTATGGGGATTTGGAAAACCTGACTCCTCTGAGCGAAAGAATTACATGTTCTGTCCTCTCAGTTGTTGACAATTGGCTTAGAACCAAGAGCTTAGGTTTGGCACATCCGGTGCAACCTTTTTCCTGTTCCCGTCACCAGAGAGAAGGCCGTTTTGCTTTTCGGCGAGCCGTTGGACGCAGAGGTTTGCGTCCCTTTGCGTCGTCGAGTGCGGGAATCGTCCTCGTCTAACGCTTCGTCGTGCGTCCTCGTCTGCGGCGCGGTTTTCGGACCGCGTTCCTGAAGGCCTAGTAGAGGTTTTGTCCCGGTCGTCGGATACGCAGAGCAGTGTCGCTAGTTCCCGGTGTTTTGCTTGGGGTCACACTGCCCGCTGGAATTGCGGGTAGCGGAGGACGTGTCCGATGCGATTGCTGAGCGTTCGACTTATCGTTTCGCTGATTATTGGCGTGACGCTAGTATCGCTTTCCACGTCGTATTATCAAGTTCTCGTGCAGAAGCGCGGGCTGCGGAAAGATCTGGAGCACCGAGCCGAGGTGCTAGGCGAGAGTCTGGCGCGCAACGTAGAACGCGACCTGGACAGAGACAATCCCCGTGCACTGCAGCGGACCGTTCAACAGTTTGCCAACCGGGAACATTTGGCAGGGTTGGCGGTCTACGATCCGCAAGGCCATCCCATCGCAGTTACCACCAACCTAGAGCCCTTGATGGCTAGTGCGCCTGCGATCGTACTCCAGTCGATTCAGCAGAATCACGAAACCAATGCCTTCCTTCGAATCGGCATTGCTTCGGTTCACATCTGCGCTTTGCCCCTGCATCGCGGAGATGATCTGATTGGCAGTCTGGCGATTGTTCACGACTCCGGGTACATCCGGGCGGAGAGCTTGCGAATCTGGCGCGAGACGTTTCTGAGCGCGCTGGCTCACATGGTTCTCATCGTCCTGATCACGCTACTCATCGTGCGCTGGAGCATCGCCGGACCGATCGCGCGAACCGCGCACTGGATGAAGGCGTTACGCACGGGCCGAGGCGTGGTGCGGATCAAGGTACCAGATTTGGAAATGTTCCGTCCGCTGGCGCGGGAAGTGGCGACATTCGCGGAAAGCTTGAACACGGCCCGCTCCGCCGCAGAGCTCGAAGCTCGCTTGCGCGAATCAGGGGAGTCGTTGTGGACCGCCGATCGGCTAGCGGTGCACGTCCGCGCGCGGCTGCAAGACAGCCGGCTCTTCGTGGTCTCGAATCGCGAACCGTATACGCACGTACGGCGCGGCAAGGAGGTCGAAGGCAAGGTGCCGGCGAGTGGTCTGGTCACCGCGCTTGAGCCCGTGCTTCGCGCATGCGATGGGACCTGGGTGGCGCATGGGTCCGGCGATGCCGACATGGAAATGGTGGACGCGCATGACCGGTTGTTGGTGCCGCCGGACGATCCGCGTTATGTGTTGCGGCGGGTCTGGCTGACGAAGGAAGAAGAGGAAGGGTACTACTACGGCTTTGCCAATGAGGGGCTCTGGCCACTCTGCCATATTGCCCACACGCGACCGCTCTTCCGGGCCAGCGACTGGAATCACTACCAGGAAGTGAACCGGAAGTTTGCGGATGCGCTGCTGGAAGAAATGGAGTCCGTCAGCCGACCCGTAGTGTTGGTCCAGGATTACCACTTTGCCCTGCTGCCGAGAATGATCAAGCAGAGCCGTCCCGACGCGCGCGTGGCCATCTTCTGGCACATTCCGTGGCCGAATCCCGAAGCCTTCGGAATTTGCCCGTGGCAGCGGGAGCTGGTGGACGGTTTGCTCGGCGCCGATCTTTTGGGATTTCACATTCAATCGCATTGCACCAACTTCCTGCAGACCGTCGACCGAATTGTCGAATCACGCATTGACTGGGAGCATTTCTCGGTGCAGCGTCTGGAGCACCAAACGATTGTGCGACCGTATCCCATCAGTGTGGAATTTACAGATGCGAACCCCAATCCACCGCGGGAATCCGCATACGAGGAACGGGCGGCGCTGTTGAAGGGGCTTGGCGTTGAGGCCGCACTCATGGGAGTGGGCGTCGACCGGCTCGATTATACGAAGGGGATTCTGGAGAGGTTTCTGGCGGTCGAGCGGTTCCTGGAAAAGTATCCGCGGTATCAGGGCGTGTTCACGTTTGTTCAGATTGGAGCTCCGAGTCGCACTCATATCAAGCGATATCACGATCTGCAGGCTGAAGTAGAGGCAGAGGCCGACCGGATCAACTGGCGGTTTCAGGCAGATCAGTGGAAGCCCATCGTATTGTTGAACCGCCAGCACAGTCACAAGGAGATCGAGCTGTATTACCGCGCCGCCGATTTATGCCTGGTAACTTCGTTGCACGATGGCATGAATCTGGTTTCGAAAGAGTTTGTCGCGACGAGGAGCGACGAGCGTGGCGTGCTGATTCTCAGTTGCTTTACCGGTGCTGCCCGCGAATTGCGGGATGCCCTTCAGGTGAATCCCTACGACATCGATCAGACGGCCGAAGCGATTTGCGCGGCGCTCGAAATGCAATCCGACGAGAAGGAGTTGCGCATGCGGCGGATGCGAAAACTGGTGCGCGAGAACAATGTGTATCGCTGGGCGGGAAGCTTGATCGGCGAACTGTGCGAGATACGCCTGGATGCGGCCGAAGGGGGGAACAGCAGATTCCGTGCTGGAGCGTCGGTGGGGTAAAGGCGAAATCGCGTGGCAGTTGCGGAAAACCGTGGCCACGTTATCTAGTGGGTGAAAGCAGGAGCGAGACAACCGCAGAGGTGAAGAGTGCTACCTATCTAAATACACTTTCTATGGCTGACGAGCACACTCTGCGAAAACCGGACAAGCCGTTCTACTTCAACACGTCGGAACATTTGCTGAGAATCGGTCGGCAAAAGGCCACAACTCTCTCCGAGTTGTGGCAAGCGCTTCAAACTTGCCCTGACGACTCGATTTTCCAACACACCTTCCGCACGCTGCAGGAACATCACTTTATCCGGCAGGGATTCTCCAACGATTTTGCTCACTGGTGCATTTCCGACTGCAACGAGCCTGTGCTGGCGGAACAGCTGGCCAGTGTGGATGTAAGGGAATATACGGCGATCGACGGACTGCGCCGGAGAATGGTCGGAATCGTGGATGAGTATTTGCAACAAAATCCTCATTCGGGATCGAAGGCCGGACACGAGCCATTCTATTTTTGCGCTTCGGATATCGTCCTGCTGCCGACGCCGTTCGCGCCCGATTCGGTAGCGGGCTTTGTCGAGGGTCTGAGAAAAATCAGCGTGCACTCGATTCACCATCACTTCATTGAGGCGCGGTTGCGATTGCATCGGATGTCCAACGATTTCTCGCAGTGGCTGGAAGAGGAAGCCGGGCTTCCAAAGGCGGCGGACGCGATTGAGCGCATCGACATTTACACCAACACGATGGAAGGCGTTCGCCAGCAGATCGCTACCATCGTCGAACAGGCGATGAACTAGGACAACGGGAAGAATGAAGTCACAGACAGAGGATCAGCGCGCCGCTACGGAAAACCCTATCCCAGACCAAAACTCCCATACCGGCTCGCCGAACGAAGTTGAGGCTGGCGAAACCGGAGTTGAAGCACCCGAGCTCGCGCCCCTAGGGGCACTTCCGGTGGCTCCGAGTCGCGGGAAAGGGCGACCGCTGCCGGCAAGCGTGTTGACGCCGCCGGCGCCAGCTCCGGCTCCGCGCCTGGGCGACTACAAAGACATCATTGGACAGGCGAATGTGGATGCGTTGCGCTTCCTGGCGCGCGATCTTAAGGGCAAGACGATCAAAATGGTGAACTCGACTGCGGTAGGCGGTGGGGTCGCCGAAATGCTGAATCGCCTGGTACCGCTGCTGTCCGAGTTGGAAGTTGCTACGCATTGGGATGTCATCACCGGCGGGAACGACTTTTTTGAGGTCACGAAAGCATTTCACAATGCTCTGCACGGCAGCAGTTACGACCTGACCAAGGCTGCGCAAGAAATATTTCTTACCTACAACGAGCAAAATCGCGAACGGCTGCAGTTCGAAGAGGATATGGTGGTGATTCATGACCCACAGCCGGTGGGCCTGATCCGCTCGCGGGAAACGACAAAAGCAACCTGGGTCTGGCGCTGTCACATCGACCTGTCGAATCCGGATGAGCGCGTGTGGGATTTTCTGCGGCCCTTTGTGGAGAGATTTGACGCAGCTATATTTTCGTCGCAGTCGTTTGCACGGCAGCTGCCCATTCCGCAATATCTTTTCTATCCGTGCATCGATCCGCTGTCGGAGAAAAATAAAGAACTGCCCGATGCCGTAGTGCAGAAAATATGCGATGACTTCGGGATCGACCGCCGGCGTCCGATCGTGACACAAGTGTCGCGCTTTGACCGCCTGAAAGATCCGGTCGGTGTGGTGCATGCTTACAAGCTAGCCAAGAAATATGTGGACTGCCAGTTGGTCCTGGCGGGTGGCGGGGCTTCGGATGACCCGGAAGGTGCGGCTGTACTGCAAGAGGTGAAAGACGCCGCCGGGAGCGATCCGGACATCATCGTTCTCGACCTTCCGCCTTGGTGCGCTTTGGAGATTAATGCGATTCAGCGGGCTTCTACAATTGTGGTGCAGAAATCGCTCAAAGAAGGATTTGGCCTGACGGTCACGGAAGCCTTATGGAAGGGGAAGCCGACAATTGCCGGCGCCGTAGGAGGCATCCCCAATCAGATCATTCATAAGCTCACGGGCGTGCTGGTGCATTCTGTGGAAGGATGCGCGTTTCAAATTCGATACTTGCTGACGCATCCGGATTTCGCGAGACGGATCGGAACGAGTGGGCGCGAGCACGTGAAAGAAAATTTCCTGATGACCACGAATGTGAAACGGTGGCTGCTTTTGTTCCGCATTCTGGACCGGGCGAAATCGCGGCGCGCCGTTCCACGCTAAATGGGGCCGGCATCCGGCCAGGCTGTCGCGAGGGCATCGTGCCCCCCGCATTCGTGGGACCTCGAACGCGCCGAGATCTTTACGCGCTTTCGCGATCGCCCTCCGCTCCGATCGTGGCCGGCAAGTTGAAGTAGGCGCTCGGAAGTTTGGGAGCAACTTTCATGCGGCGAGGAACGGTATCCTTTTCGATCTGCCGCAAGACGGTTTCCGCGGCGTTCTCGCCCAACTCCGACAGCCACCGTTGTGTTTCGTCCGTCAGAGGTTCGAGAAAGGTCATGTATTCGACATCGACAGAGGCCACCGGCAGTTGGAGTTCATTTGGCAAGATCGCATCGATCGCGATGACTCCCTCAATCCCGCGTTGCTGAAGCTGAACCGGAATCGTATTCCATTCCGAAGCGCAATCAAAGGTTCCGAGAGCCAGGAGATAACCTCGGCGTTGCAGTTGTTTCTGAACGCCGGACACAACCCGAGCGATGGCGGGCCGGCCGATATCGGAAGTGACGGCTGCTACCACGCGGGTTCGCTTGGTACGCAAAGAGCGGGCCCACAGATTTGGACGATAGTTCAATTCGCCCGCCGCGCGAAAAACCCGCTCTTTCGTTTTTTGCGGGATTGCCAGCGACGCAGGCGTGTTGTTTAAGATGGCAGAAACTGAGCACGGAGCAAGTCCGACTCGTTCGGCGACGGTTCGCAGGCTTACTACTGTTTTCTTTTCAGACACATTTCCCCCTCATCCCTAAGTCAGGATTCTTAACGTCTGATCTTTATCAATTGCAGGTACAGGCCTTGGTTCAGACGACGAGGTCAATCAAAGGGAGCCCGTTTACGGGTACCAAAACCAAACTCCACAAAAATCGGATGGTCTTCTGCGACGTTGCAGAAAGTGTAGAACTACTGTGAGGTAGAGTTGCCCGGCGAGTCCAACGCAAAAATTGCATTGTAAAGATCAGTCCAACGATGGGCTTTCTTGCGGGTAGCACCTGAGAAAATTATTGGCCCTCGAACTGGCCGCCTTGGCGCGCTTCCTCACATGCTTGCACCGGGTCGCGCCCTGTGACCTCTTTATACCAGGCGGGATGAAACGTCCACGCCCAGGCCTCAGTCACCGCGCCGCGAATCATCGCCCGGAACGTTCCCGGCTCGCCGATCGTGCTGAGATAGATGTGGATGAAGATTCCTCCCAGCATGATGATCGCGGATATGTCGTGAAGGACGTAGCTGACAGCGACGGCCCAGCGGCCGAACGTTTCGGCGCCGATCCACAGGATGATTCCGGTGATCAGGAACACAACGGAACCACCGACGATCTCCCAAAACTGCGCTTTCTGTCCGGCGTTGAAGAAGCCCGTGTCGGGCAGATCCATCTTCTCAGTGCCACGGACGATGCCCTTCAGATTGCGCATCCAGCGCGTATCCGCGGGGGTCCACTTCATGGGGATGATCCAGTTCAGAGTCTGCAGCCCGAAGAAGATCACAAATCCCAGACCGAACCACGGATGCATCGCACGAGCGAGCGGGCCGCCTCCGAAGATAGGAGTGAACCAACGGAACAGCCACGGTAAGTAAATGCCGAACCCCGAGAACAGTGCGAGAAAGAAGAAGAGCGCGACCATCCAATGGAGAAAGCGGGTATAGACGGGGTGACGCAGGAGTTCGCCCACGTAAACTTCGTTCAGTCCGATCCGATCGAAGGTGTTGCGCGCTTTGTCATCAAAACGTTCAACCACGCTGGACATCGGGACCCTCCTTCTTGAGCGGCGGCTCCGGTTGAGTCAGGCGCGGCCCAACCGTCACGTAGTGGAGCAGCACGCCCAGCAAACCGAATAGCGCGAATGTTCCCAGCACCGGCTTGAACAGCCACTTCCAGACGGTGTAGCTCCAGGGGATCACGGGGTTCTTTGGCAGGTCACCATAGCGTTCGGGATTTTCCGCGTCGTGCAAGACGTAGATCACGTGCGTGCCGCCGATCGATTGCGGATCATAGACGCCGGCCTGCTCAAAGCCGAAATTCTCGCGAAGTTGTTTGGCGCGCTCTTCGGCAATGAACTTCATGTCGTCTTTGGTGCCAAACTTGAGGCATCCAGTCGGGCAGGCCTTGATGCAAGCTGGCTCCAGACCTGCGCCGACGCGGTCGGAACATAGCGTGCACTTGTAGACCTTCTTCGTCGTGGGATTGAACTTCGGGATGTCGTAAGGGCATCCCGAGACGCAAAACTCGCAGCCGATGCAGTTTTCCTGCTGGAAGTCGACGATGCCGTTGGTGTATTGCACGATCGCGCCATCGGCAGGACAGGCATGCAGGCAGCCGGGATCGGCGCAGTGCATGCACTGATCCTTGCGCATGAGCCACTGAATCGTGCCATCTTCGCGCTGGTGTTCGTTGAACTTGATCAGGTTCCAGAAATTCCAGCGCGTTGACGGCATCGTTTGGTAGGTGTTGTCGAACGTCGTTGGGCTGAACGGCATGTCGTTCCATTCGACGCAGGCCACCTCGCAAGCCTTGCAGCCGATGCAAATCGTAGTGTCGATCAGCTTGCAGACTTCGGCATCGCGCTGCATGTCGAAGCCGGGCGAAGGCCCCGAGTGTCCCGAGATTTGCTTAATTTGAAGTGTCTTGCGGTCGCTCATAGTAGCCGTCAGCTGTCAGCCATCAGTCTTTCCGCCGTCGGCTGAGAACTGACGGCTGAAAGCTGATAGCGGTTTACGCCTTCTCGATCTTCACCAGAAACCCTTTGAACTCCGGGGTGAAGGCATTCGGATCAATTACCGTCGGAGTCAGTTGATTTGCTAATGTCTTCGCGGTCTTGCCCTCATCCTCGGCAATGCCGCGGAATCCCCAATGAATCGGCAGGCCGATCTGAAACATCTCTTTGCCGTCGATCTTCATCGGACGGATGCGGCGCGTGACCATCGCTTTGGCAATGTAGTGGCTGCGAGCGCTGGTGACTTTCACTCGTTCTCCGCCGCGAATGCCCATGCGATCGGCGAGTTCCACCGGAACCTCCACAAACGGTTCCGGCACGAGTTGCACGTTCATGGGATTGTTCTTCGTCCAATAGTGATAGTGCTCGGTCAGACGGTACGTCGTGCAGATCACGTTGAATCCCTGATCGACCGTGCCGTACTTGTCCATGTCAGTCTTGTATTTCTTCACGACCGGGTTGTTCGACTGATTGGGATGCAGCGGGTTTGCGATCGGACTTTCGATCGGCTCGTAGAATTCGGGGAATGGCCCGTCGGCCATGGCGCCGAGCGGCACGAACAAGCGGCCTATGCCCTCGGGATTCATGATGAAAGGTCCCATGTGATCTTTCGGCGGTGAGTCGGGCTTGAAGTCAGGAACGTCGACACCGGCCCAGCTCTGCTTTGTCTCGTCCCACCAGACCTGACGGCGAGGTGGGTCCCAAGGCTTGCCATTCACATCACACGATGCACGGTTGTACAGCACGCGCCGATTCATCGGCCACGACCATGCCCAGTTCGGATAAACACCAAGGCCGGAGGGGTCTTCGGTGCCGCGACGCTGCGTTAATGCGCCTGCCTCAGTCCACGAGCCGCAGTACAACCAGTTGCCTGAGAGCGTCGTGCCATCATCCTTCAACCAGGAGAACCCCGGAAGTTGTTGGCCAGCTTTGATCGTGATATTTGTCTTGGGGTCCGTGATGTCGGCGAGTGCTTTTCCATTGATCTCCTTTGCAACCTCCGCCAATGACGGAGAGTACGGAGTCGTGTAAGCGAACGAGGCGTTCAGCACCGGGTCAGGGAACTTACCGCCTTCCTTCTGATAGAGTTCGCGCACCTTCAGGAAAATCGTTGCCAGGATTTCCTGATCAAGCCGAGCCTGACCCGGCGGCGGCAGCGCGACGTTCTTCCACTGCAGCCATCGCGCGGAGTTCACGAACGTCCCATCTTTTTCAGCAAAACCCGCGCCCGGCAAACGATAGACCGTGGTGTTAATCTGCTTCATCTCGTCGGTCGTAATGCCGGGAGCGCGCCAGAACTCGCTGGTCTCGTCGGGATAGATTTCGCAAACCACCAGCCAGTCGGCCTTTTTCAGCGCGTTGATGTTCTTCTCGGAATCCGGACCGATCATCACCCCATTCATGCCGAAGGCGAAGATACCTTTGACCTTCCCTTCGTACATGTCGTTCCAGATGTTCACCCAGGAATAGTTGCGGTCAATCTTCGGCAGATAATGGAACGCATAATCGTTTTCTTTGGTTGAAGCATTGTCGTACATCGCCTTGAGGAATGACACGGCAAACTTCGGTGTGTTCGACCAGTAATTGAAAGAGTCCCACGGATCGGGTTTGGAGGCCGTCGGGGTGATGCGCTTCAGGTAAGTCGCGAGATCCGCATCCGACGGGTTGGGCATCTTCAGGTAACCCGGCAATATGTCGAAAATGCCGGCCATGTCGGTGGCGCCTTGAATGTTGGAATGTCCGCGTAGCGCGTTTACACCGCCGCCGGCCCGTCCGATGTTTCCCATGAGCAGCTGCAGCATCGCCGCCGTGCGAATGATCTGCGTGCCGAAACTATGCTGGGTCCACCCGACGGCATAGATGATGGTCGACACCTTCTTCATGTCTCCGTCTTTGCGAACGGACGTGTAAAGGTCGGCCGCCTTCAGGAACTGGTCCTTGGGAATTCCGGTGATGCGCTCGACCATCTCCGGCGTGTAGCGCTCGTATTGCTTCTTCAGCAACTGGAAAACGCAGCGCGGATGCTGCAGAGAAAGATCAAATGCAATTTTCGGCGGCAGCGTCGGGCCAATGGCAGCTCCGCCTTTCGCCCCTGTAGGACTTGCAGCTTGATGCCCTTGTCCCTGCCCAGTGTCGCTACCCGTGGGGTGCTGTGCCGCTGGTTGCTGGGACGCCGGAGTTGGGACGACCGGCTTGCCTTCTAAATCGCCGCCTTCCTCATAGTTCCAAGTCGCCTTGTCGTAAACCTGCTTCTCCGCGTCAAAGCCTGAGTACAGCCCGTCGTCTGGAAGCTTGAATCCATCCTTAATGATGAACGCCGCATTCGTGTAGTTGACCAGGTAGTCGTGGGCGATGCGGTTGTTCTGGACCGCGTAATTGATGAGCCCACCGAGGAACGCAATGTCGGCGCCAGCGCGGATCTGCAGATATATATCCGCGGTTGCGGCGGTACGCGTCAGGCGCGGATCCACCACGATGGTCTTCGCATTGCGGTGAATCTTGGCCTCAATTGCCCACTTGAAGCCGCAAGGATGGTTCTCGGCGGGATTGCCACCCATGATCAACATCATGTCGGTGTTCTTGATGTCGATCCAGCCGTTCGTCATTGCACCGCGTCCGAATGTGGGCCCCAAACTGGAGACCGTAGGGCCGTGTCAAACCCGGGCCTGGTTTTCCAGGTAGCAGACCCCCAGGCTGCGCATGGTCTTGACGACGAGATAATTAAACTCGTTGGTATCGGTGCAGCCGCCGGTGAATGAGATGCCTTCGCAGCGGTTCACGGTGTGGCCGTTCGCGTCCTTTTCGACAAATGTATCGTCGCGAGTCTTTTTCACCTTTTGCGCGATCTCGGCGTAGGCCTGATCCCAGGAAATGTCTTCCCAATCGGTCGCGCCGGGGCGCCGCACTTGCGGTTTGAGCAGGCGGCGATCATTCAAAATATCCTGTTCCAGCGAGGAGCCCTTCGGACAGAGCGTTCCGCGATTAATCGGGTGGTCGGGATCTCCTTCAACGTGTACCACTTGCGGGATCGCGTTCTTGGCCTTGTCCCCCAGCGTGTAAATAATGACGCCGCAGCTCACCGAACAATACGGACAGGTGCTGCGCGTCTCGCTGGCGCGAGAAATCTTCAAATTCTGGGTTTGAGCGTAGACCGGAGTGAGATCGAATCCGAGTACGGAGATGCCAGCACCGCCGAGAATAGTGCCCTTGAGAAACGTCCTGCGGGAGAATTCCATGAAACCTCCAGCAATCTACCGCGTACTTCGAGTGCTACGCGGATCCCAATCGAACTAGATGTCATACGGAGGTTGAAGGTTGCGGCCGTCGCAATACTTACTCCCCGACGACCGAGTCGCACCCAAACAGAATCCGGAGACTATAACTCTGGGGTGGGATGGGAGTCAATCCGGTAGAAGTCGTAGCAAGTCGGTGCTCCATCGTACAAAATTGCCCCAGCACTCAACTGCGCTGATAATTGACCCGATGGCGAACTCTCCCTGGCAACGTCGTATTCATCGCGCAAAGGATCTTATCGCCCAGCATCCGTTTGCTGCGGAAATTCTTGGGTTTTACATCCCCGTTGCCAGTTCGCAGGAGGAGTTGCAAAAGCGGCTAAGCGCGGTGTTGCAGTCCGCAGTTCCTTCTCTCGATCATGAACTGGCGGCTTCCGAACTCGCAGAGTTGAGTATGAGATTTGAGCCGTTTCTGTCGATGGCTGAGGAACGCGGGCCAAAGTCACTGGCTGAGTTGAGCCGTGAACTGCTCACTCGCGGCCCGGGTTTCTGGCCTGAGTTATTGAATAGGAGCTGGATTGCGCCATCTGCTCACGACGCGGAACTACTCTTGGCCCAGGCTTTCCTTCAGCCTTATGCCGAACTTCTGCGTTCCCGTGCCTTGCCGCGTTCCACTTCGACCGCGTATGCGTTGTGCCCTTTCTGCCATCGCAAGCCTGGTTTTGGCGTGTTGCGCCAGATGGGTGATGGCGGCGCGCGATCCATGGTCTGCTCTTTCTGCGTTGCTGAGTGGGAGTTTCGGCGCATCGTTTGTCCCGGATGCGGCGAGGAAAATGATAAGAAGCTGGCCGTCTTCACGGCCAGCGATTTCGAATACATCCGCGTCGAGTGCTGCGACGTTTGCAAAACCTACATCAAGACCGTGGACCTTACGAAAAACGGCCGCGCGGAACCGCTGGTCGACGAACTGGCCTCCGCGCCTCTCGACCTCTGGGCCCGCGAGCACGGTTACGCCAAGTTGCAAAACAATCTGTTCGGGATGTGAGTACATCTGGACCGGCTATTTTGTCGGCGTCATCCTGAACGATCTTTCAGGCGGAGCGAAGGATCTGGCGTGCAGATCGCCGACCGCGGGAGTTGTCCGCGCAGGATCCCTCACGCGGCTGGACGGCGCCGCTTGAGGGACGACGCCTTGTTAGGATCTGCCGCTTTCGACGTTAGGCATTTTTGACTACCGATCCATTCTCCGATAGCCTATCGGTCTCCATGAGTTCGACGTCGCCAGCGATTTCTGTGCAAGCCCTGAAGAAGTCGTACGGCGATGTGGAAGCCGTAAAGGGAATCGATTTCGAGATCCAGCCCGGCGAAGTGTTTGGCCTGCTTGGCCCGAATGGCGCGGGCAAGACGACGACGGTCGAAATTCTCGAAGGTCTGCGTCCCCGCACCAGCGGACGGGTAGCCGTACTCGGTTTTGATCCCGACAAGCAGCGCCAGAGGCTGAAGGATCGCATCGGCGTCTGCCTGCAGGCGACGAACCTGCCGGAGAAGATCCGCGTTCACGAAGCCATGGACGTGTTCGCATCCTTCTATAGCCGCAACGTGGACCTCGACCAGCTGCTGAAGCGTTTGCAGCTGGAAGAAAAGCGAAACGCTTTCTACGGCACTTTGTCGGGCGGCCAGAAGCAGCGGCTTGCGCTCGCGTTGGCACTCGTTAACGACCCGCAACTGATCTTCCTGGACGAACCGACGACCGGACTCGATCCGCAGGTGCGGGCGGAAATCCATCTTTTGCTTGAGGAACTGAAGCGCGAGCAGCGCACGATTCTGCTGACTACTCATTACATCGAAGAAGCCGAACGGTTGTGCGACCGAGTCGCGATCGTCGATTCCGGCCGCATCATTGCGCTCGATACGCCGCGCCGGCTGCAACAGCAGAGTCGGAACGCGTCGAGCATCGTCGTCACTTGCGCAACTCAGTTCCCCGCGCAGCGCCCGACCTGGGCGGAATCTACCGAAGCCGTGTTAGATTCCACCGGCCACACCCTGACCGTCCACTCGCGCCGTCCCGCCGCAACGCTCGTCGATCTGGTGAAATGGATGGACCAGCAAGGTCTGGAGCTCACCGATGTTCACCTGAAGCAACCCAGTCTCGAAGATGTATTTATTGAGATGACGGGAAAGAGCCTGCGCCAATGAAAAGCTATAAGGCTCTGATCTCGATTGACCTGAAGCTGGCGCTGCGGCAAAGGTCCGTCATCTTCTTTAACTATCTTTTCCCGCTCATCTTCTTCTTTATTTTCGGTCAGGCGATGCACGCCGAGCGGGGCGCGGCCATGACGATTGTCATCTCGATGGTTCTCATCATCGGGATTCTCGGCAATGGTTTATTCGGCGCGGGGATTCGTGCGGTGCAGGAGCGCGAAGCGAACATCTTGCGCCGCTACAAAGTTACGCCCATCACGCCCGCGCCGCTGCTGGTGGCGTCGGTAGTGACGGGCTGGATTCTGTACATGCCCAACGTGATTCTCATCTTCGCGCTGGCGCATTATTTGTACGGAATGCCGTGGCCCCAGTCGATGGGCTCAGTCTTTGTTTTTATTACGGTTGCTGTGGCTGGCTTTCGGGCGATTGGGTTGATCATTGCTTCGGTTGTCAACTCGATGCAGGAGAGTCAGCTGGTCGTGCAGTTGATCTACTTGCCCATGCTCTTCCTGAGCGGCGCAACGTTTCCGCTCGCGATGTTTCCACCATGGCTGCTGACGATTACGCAGTTTGTGCCAGCAACATACATGGTGACCGGGATTCAGGGAATGCTATTGCGGAAGGAGGGGCTTGGGGCGAATCTTCAGCCGCTTTTGGCGTTGCTGCTGACGACTGCCGTCGGGCTATTCATCGGGTACAAACTCTTTCGTTGGGAAAAGGAAGAAAAGATCCGATCATCGGCGAAGCTGTGGCTGCTGGCGGTGCTGGCCCCGTTTTTACTGCTCGGGGCGTGGCAGATGCATACGCGCACCGGCATTGCCAAGACCAAGGTTCTCAATCGGCAACTGGCTCGCGGGGATACGTATTTGATTCGCGGGGCGCGCATTTTTGTGGGCGACGGCAAGGTCATCGAAACTGGAACCGTCCTGGTGCGCGCGGGGAAAATTGCCCAAGTCTACGAACGATCTGGTCCTGACCCGAAGTCGGTGAACGCCGAAGTCGTCGAGGCTGAGGGCAAAACGATTCTTCCCGGCCTGATCGACGTGCACGTGCATCTTGGAGCGCCCGGCGGTTTGTATCCCGACACGAGCAAACAGGAAGATCCTGAGAAAAGCATGCTTCGGGAGTTGGCGGCTTATCTCTATAGCGGCGTGACGACGGTGCGAAGTGTCGGCGATATGCTGGATCCCGTGCTCAAGCTGCGCGCGACGGTCAATGGAGGGGAGGCTCTGGGCGCGGAGTTGCACACGTGCGGACCGCTCTTCACGACCGCTGGTGGGCATGGCACCGAGTATTTCAAGGATCTGCCTTCCAACGTTCGTGGGAATCTGGAAAAGCAGTTCGTCCGGCTGCCGTCCTCGCCCGAGCAAGCCCAGCAGCAGGTGGATGAGTTGAAGACGCAAGGCGTCGACTGCATCAAGGCAATTCTCGAAGCGGGGGCGGGGAGACGAGTTTTCAATCGTCTCGATACTGGGATATTTGATGCGGTGGCTCATGCGGCACACGCGGATGACCTTCCGTTGGCCGTGCATACGGGAGATGCTCGCGATGTTACGGACGCAGTGCAGGCGCAGGCCAACTCCATTGAGCACGGATCGTTTCGCCAAGCCATTCCCGATGCGCTGTTCGATCAGATGGCGAAGCAAGGAACGTTTTACGATCCGACCTTGAGCGTGGGAGAGGCACTCAAAGACTTCGCAGCCGGCAAGACGAGCCTGCTGAAGCGGTCCCTGGTGCAGCAGGTGGGGCCGCCTGAGCTTTTGCAGGGAACGGAAGCGGTGCTCACGTCCAAGGAGGGCGAAGAGATTCGCGCCACGTTTGCCCTCTATCCCATCGACATGCAGATTGCGACGGATAATCTGAAACGCGCAAGCCAGCATGGAGTCGCGCTGGTCACGGGCAGCGACGCGGGAAACTTTCTTGTCATTCATGGACCGACTGTCCAACATGAATTGCAGCTCTGGGTGCAGGCCGGAATTCCGAACGCCGTGGCACTTCAGGCCGCTACGTTCAACGCTGCCCGCTTGCTGCGCGCCGAGAAGCGAATTGGTTCCGTCCAGGTTGGCAATGATGCCGATCTGCTCGTGGTCGACGGAAATCCTCTGGAAGACATCACGGCTACCGAGCGAATCTCGCTTGTGGTCTTCAAGGGCGAGCGTCTCGACCGTACGACGCTCTTCGATCAGCGCTGATCCGGGAATCCGTCACGTGAAAAGCGCATCAGGCTGCGATATCCTCGCTAGATGGGGAAGGGCTTTCCATCGCGCGGAGATCAGAAGCTGGTCCAGATCGTCGATGCCGCATTGGTGGAGGCGACTGAGCGAAGCGGGAAGTGGTTGGCCTGCCGCCCGGGATGTACGCAATGTTGTATCGGGGTCTTCTCCATTAATCAACTGGATGCTTTCCGCTTGCGGCGAGGACTGGCCGAACTGGAAAAACTAGAGCCTGCGCGGGCGGCGCGGATACGAGAGCGCGCACGCACGTCGGTTGCACGCTTGGCGGCGGAGTTTCCGGGTGATCTGGTCAGCGGCGTGCTCGATGAAGGAGAAGAGGCAGAGCAGCGCTTCGCCGACTTCGCCAACGATGAGCCTTGTCCGGTGCTCGATCCCGAGACGGGATACTGCGAGCTGTACGAATCCCGACCGCTGACCTGCCGCGTATTCGGTCCCCCGGTTCGATCCGAAGAAGGCCTGGGTGTGTGTGAGCTTTGCTTCCAAGGTGCGTCTGATAAAGAGATTGCGGCGTGTGAGATGAAGCCGGATCCCGATGACCTGGAAGCGCGCTTGCTCGCACAACTCGAAAAGGACACCGGCAAGCGCGGGAATACGATTATCGCTTTTTGCCTGGTGTCTTAATAAGGCAACTTGAATCAAGCTTGCTTCTTCTCCAGTTCGGCCCAACGGGCATAAAGTTCATCCACTGTGTCCTGGGCCTCTGCCAATTCCGCGTGAGCTGCCATAAGTCGCGTGGCGTCGCTGGCGATCGTTGGGTCTTCCGCGGCGGTCCGTTTTGCATCGAGTGCTTGTTCGGCGGCGGCGACGCGCTCTTCGATGCTGGCATACTCGCGGGCTTCCAGGTAAGAAAGCTTCTTCTTCGACCCAGCCGCTGGTTCCGTTGTGGTCGCGCGAGCTGAGACGCGCACGCTGCTGAGCGAAGCTTGCTGCCGTCCGGCTTGCCAGGTTTCCCACTGCGAGTAGTCGGCGAAGCGCTCGGCCCCGCCTTGACCATCCAAGCCAAGCACGACGGTCGAAACGCGGTCAAGCATGTAGCGATCGTGCGTGACCAACACCAGAGATCCGCGAAACTCGAGCAGACTTTCCTCCAGAATCTCAAGGGTTGGGATGTCGAGATCGTTGGTGGGCTCATCGAGCAAGAGCACGTCGGCGGGTTGCAGCATCAGCTGTGCAATCAATACCCGCGCCCTCTCACCGCCGGAAAGGCGTTCGACCGGCTGGTTGAGCTGTTCGCCTTTGAACAAGAATTTTGCCGCCCACGAGGCCACATGAACCACGCGGTCTTGGTAGATCACCGAATCGCCCTCAGGAGCGAGGGCGCGGCGCAGGGTCACGTTCGGGTCGAGTTCGCGGCGCTGATCGAAGTAGACCATGCGCAATTTGTCGGCGCGACGAATCTCTCCGGCTGCGGGTGCGACTTCTCCACGGATCAGGCGCAGTAGAGTGGTTTTGCCGCTGCCGTTTGGACCGACCAGGCCGACTCTCAGCCCGGCCGAAATGATGAAGTTCAAATCCTGGAATAGTTTCCGGCCGCCGATTTGATACGAAACATTCTGCAGTTCAATCAGGCGCTTGGTCTTGCGGTCGGTGGCGGAGAAATCGATCTGCGCGGTGCCGCTACGGCTGCGTATGTTCAGGTCCGCAAGCTCTTCCATCAACTCGCCGGCTTTGTCGATGCGCGCCTTCGACTTGCGCGTGCGAGCTTTGGCTCCGCGGCGCAGCCATTCGATCTCGGAATGAACCAGATTCTCCAAGGCTTCCTGCCGTTTCGATTGTGCATGCAGAAATTCTTCTTTCTTTTCCAGGAAGGTGCTGTAGCGTCCCTTGACCCGCAGCAAGCCGTCGGGATAAACGCGGCTCAGTTCGGCCATCTCGGTGGCAACGTTTTCCAGAAAATAGCGATCGTGACTGATGACCACGCAGGCGAACGGGGCTTGTTCCAACACTTCTTCGAGCCACTCGATGCCTGCGAGGTCCAGATGATTCGTGGGTTCGTCGAGCAGCAGGATGTCCGGTGCCTGCACGAGCGCTTCGACGATAGCGAGGCGCTTCTGCCAGCCTCCCGAGAGCGACGCGGCTTCTGCGTCCAAGTCTTCGAAACCGGCGCGCCCCAGCGTTTCCGCAAAGCGCGTTCCACGCTCCGACTCGGGCGCGGCAGAGCTTTTCAACGCTGCTTCGACAGCTGATCGTACGGTGGCTCCGGGCTGGAATTCCGATTCCTGCTCGACATAACTCAGACGGATTTTCTTGCGGACGGCGATATCCCCATCGTCGGTGTCTTCGGTGCCGGCGAGAATTTGCAGCAGCGTGGACTTGCCCGAGCCGTTGGGACCGATGAGCCCAATGCGGTCTCCTTCAGAAACGGTGAAGGAAACGTTCTGAAAGAGCGGGGCAGCTCCAAAAGCTTTCGAGATACTGCGAACATTAATCAGCGGCGGCAACGATGCACAATCTCCTAAGTTCAAACGAAGGGCTGCTTTGAGATTATCAGGAAGGGCTGAGCCGGGTTGTTGGCCGACGTGTGCCGGCTGCTGTGCGGGCAAGGCCGCAGATCTGTCCCTCGTTTTTTTCTCTTTTCTATAAAATCCTGATTTCCGGATTACCACTTTCCGGCAATGGTCACGGGAGTCTTTCACATCACGGGGGAACTCTCTGAATCGTTCGGGGTGTCCGGATCACGGGTAGGGATCCTTCGACTGCGGTTGGTCTTTGCGCTCTGGCGCAAGGACCAATCCTCGCTCAGGATGACAAACTAGAAAGCAGAGATCGGCATGACAAAACTAAAAAGCAGAACCGGGAACGCAACCATCACCAGGCGGGTTTGCCGTCTTTGAAGCGCAGAGTCAGCGTGTCTGCGCCTTTGATTACTTCACGAGCCAACGTCAGGTCCGCTCCGTCCTGCTTGACTTTGGAGCCAACGACTTCGATCTGGTCGTCGGCTTTGAACACAATACCCATTTCGTCGAGAAAACTTTTCGGACAAAGGAAGACGTCGACGGAGTTCGATCCGCTCTTCATGACTAGGTAAGCGATGGGCTTCGCGCCCGACGGAGGGACAAATTTAAACTCGGCGACGGTTCCTTTGATCGTGCTTTCGGTCGCGGTGTCGTATTTTGGGGGAGCTTGTGCGAAGGCGAACGTGGCGAGAAAGCCGACTGCTGCGAGTTTCAGGAAATGGCTAGATATCGGGCCGGACGTATTCATGACAGGCCCTCCAGCCGCGAATGATAGGCCTGATAGATGAGAAAAGCAATGAGATTGTGAATCCCGCCGACTGCCATGCTCTTATACTCGACTATTCAAGGGAGCCAGTTTGCAATGAGAGCAACCGCGTCCCGCGCATTGGTGCTGCGATTCATCGTCTTGAGTGCAGTCCTGCTGTGTGCGATGTTCCCAGATCGCCTGATGGCGGAAACAGGTGCCGAGGCCTGGCTGCGGTACGCAGCGATGAGTCCGCAAGAGGGCAAGAAATATGAGAGCCTGCCGAGCAAAGCGGTTGTGCTGGGCGATTCCGCCGTCCTCAAGACCGCGCAGCAGGAATTGATTCGTGGTGTGACGCAAATGCTGGGCAAGCCGCTGCGTTCCGATTCCAGCTCGACAGGAGATGCAATCCTGCTTGGAACGCCGCCCCAATTTCGCGCTATTGCCCCGGAGATCCATCCGCCCCAGGAGCTGAGAGCTGACGGCTATTGGCTGAAGAACACACGCATCCATGGGTCGGAGTGCCTGATCATCACGGCCGCCACGGACCGCGGCGTTCTTTATGGCGTGTTTGCCGTGTTGAGCAAGATCGCTCGCGGAGAGAGTCTTGCCGCCATCGATGAAGTGCAGCAGCCCTATGCTCCGATCCGCTGGGTGAATCAGTGGGACAACCTCGATGGCCGCATCGAACGCGGCTACGGCGGACCGTCGATTTTCTTCGCTGACGGAAATGTTCGCGGAGACCTGACTCGCGCCGGTGAATACGCGCGCCTGCTGGCGTCGATTGGGATCAACGGATGCACTATCAACAACGTCAATGCTGCACCTGGCGTTCTCGAAGATGGTTTTATCGCTCAGGTCAGCCGCATCGCCGATGTATTCCGCCCGTGGGGCGTGCAGCTTTCCTTGTCCGTCGATCTGAGCAGTCCAAAAGTTATGGGTGGCCTGGACAGCTTTGATCCCCTGGACCCGCGGGTCGCGGAGTGGTGGCGGAAAAAGGCCGATGAAATCTACCGCCGCATTCCGGACTTCGGCGGTTTCGTGGTCAAAGCGGACTCTGAAGGTCGACTTGGGCCATCTACCTATGGGCGCACGCCGGCCGACGCGGCGAACACGATTGCTCGGGCACTAAAGCCGCATGGTGGGGTCGTCTTCTATCGCGCCTTTGTGTACAACCACCATCTTGACTGGCGGAACTTGAAGAACGACCGGGCCAAAGCGGCTTATGACAATTTCCATCCGCTGGATGGCGCGTTCGACGATAACGTCATCATTCAGATCAAGAATGGACCGATCGACTTTCAGGTGCGCGAACCGGTCTCGCCGCTGTTTGCCGGTCTGCGCCGCACCAATGAATCGATCGAACTGCAAATCACACAGGAGTACACCGGGCAGCAACGTCAACTTTGCTTTCTCGTTCCGATGTGGAAGGAAGTGCTGGATTTCGACATGCGGATCGACGCGAATGCCACGCCCGTGAAGGATCTGGTCTCGGGCCGCATTTTCCATCGTCCGATGGGAGGCTTCGTCGGCGTTGCCAATGTTGGCATGGATGCGAACTGGATCGGAAGTCCGCTGGCGATGGCCAATCTATATGGCTTCGGACGGCTGGCGTGGAATCCGAATCTGAGTGCCGAAGAAATCGTTGACGAGTGGACGCGGCTCACTTTCGGAGATGATCCACTAGTGCTCAAGACGATCGACGCGCTGCAACTTAGTTCGTGGCATGTGTACGAAAGTTACACCGGGCCGCTGGGAGCGGGAACCCTCACGAACATTACCGGAAATCATTATGATCCCGGTCCGGAGTCTTCCGAGGAAAATGGCTGGGGACAATGGCACCGCGCCGATCATCAGGGTATCGGAATGGATCGCACGGTCGCGACGGGTACCGGGTATATCGGACAATATCCTCCGGAAGTTCAAAAGCTATACGAGAGTCTGGCGGCCTGCCCTGATAACCTGCTGTTGTTTTTCCACCATGTGCCCTACACCTACGTCCTGCACTCGGGAAAGACGGTGATCCAGCACATCTACGATTCGCACTATGAGGGAGCGGATCGCGCTCGCGAGTTCATCACGCAGTGGAAGACGATCGAAGGGCACATGGACGAAGAGCGCTACCGCGACATCCTGGCGCGCTTCGAGTACCAGGCTGACGAGGCGGTCGTGTGGCGCGACACTATTTGCAACTGGATCTATCGAGTTTCAGGCATTCCGGATCAGAAGGGTCGGGTGCAGCCTGAAGGCCGATTCGCTGCCCCTGGATAACCGACATCGGCTATAAAGCGCCGAATCGGCCCGTCCGAGTAATCGACGGCCGGTTTCCTGCATTCATTGCCTGGAAAACCGCTTTAGTTCACGGAACGCTTGCGCAATTTGACTTCTTCCGTTAACGTTTACGGTTCCGGCGGCCTGACTGCCCTCCCCGCGTCGTATGAGCCAGGCCGCCGGGTGGCTGGCAGGAGTACGGGCCTAAGAAAATGGGCAAGCCTCCGACGACTCTCCGTGACATTGCGACGGCGCTCGGCACCTCGATTGGCTCTGTGCATCGGGCGTTACACGACCACCCCGGCGTAAGTCCACTTACCAAGACCCGAGTCCTGCAGATGGCGCGAAACCTGGGGTACCGGCCGAACCTCGCAGCCAGATATCTGTCTTCCAAGAAGACCCGGCGGATCTCAATCAATACCCTGCAGGGAACTACTTCGTTTTGGGACGAAGTGCGGACGGGCATTCGCGAAGCCGCCTCTTCGATCCTGCTCGAGAACGTCGAGCTTGAGTTTCGAACCTATCCGCATCTTGGCGAAGAGGAAGACGAAGCTTTTGGAGCAGCGATTCAGAGCAAAGTCGACGGGATCATTTCCTTCCCAAGTCGCCCCCAGGCCTTGCGCTCGTGGATACGCCGCGCATCTCGCTCCCAGATTCCTGTGGTATGTGTAGCTACCGACGCCCCCAATAGCGGACGCTTGGGCATCGTGGCCATCGATACTCTAGCCAGCGGTTCGGTGGCAGCGGATCTCATGGGAAGGTTCTTGGGCCCGCGCGAAGGATCGATTGCGATCACGGTTTTCGACATGGCCATTACGGAGCATGCGGAAAAGTGTGCTGCATTCGAAGGCACGTTGCGGTCTTTTTATCCACGCCTCCAATTGCTGAAGCCCATTGAAGATCATGATGTGGAAGCGGAGGCTTACGGCAAATGCCGCAAGCTGTTTGAAAAATACCCGGACTTGTGCGGAATCTATGTGACGACTGAAGCTTCCATGCCTGTGCTGAAGGCGGCCCGCGACGCGAATATGCTGGAGCGCCTGACCATCATCACGACGGACTTGTTCCCTGACTTGGTTCCAGAGATTCGATCGGGAGCGGTGGCCGCGACCATCTATCAGCGTCCGCGCGCACTGGGCCAGATCTCGTTCCGCATGTTGCATGAATTCTTGGTCGAAGGGGCCAGCCGGTCGCATCAAGTTGCCTTGGAGCCGCATCTGGTGATGCGGGGGAATCTGGATTTCTTTCTGCAGAGACAGTCGCGGGAATCGGCAAAAGAGAAAATCGTTGAACCGGGCGAATCGAAGCGCGAACTGCTGGAGGATTTCGCGTAGCGCACCAGCGCTCGCTCGGGTCGAGGGGGACGCATCGCTTATCTCGGAATTGATGTAGGTACCGGAGGCACGCGCGCGCTGGTCATGGACGAGACCGGCAAGGTCATCGCGTCGGCGTCGGAAGAGCACGAGGCGTTCGTCAGTCCGCGGCCGGGCTGGGCCGAGCAAGCCCCGCGCGACTGGTGGCGGGCGTGTGGATTGGCTGCCCGAAAGGCTTTGCAATTGTCAAGGATTCGCGCCGACGATATTGCCTGCGTCGGATTTTCAGGCCAGATGCACGGCGCAGTATTGCTTGATTCCGCCGACGAGGTGGTGCGCAGCGCCATCATCTGGTGCGATCAGCGCAGCGAAGCGCAAAGTCTGGAGCTGGAGAAGCTCTTTGGTCGCGATGCTCTCATCCAGCTGACCTGCAATCCTCCGCTGACGAATTTCACTCTCACTAAGCTGCTCTGGGTGCGTGAGACTGAGCCCGCGAACTGGGCCAGAGTCGCACATGTCATGTTGCCCAAGGATTACGTGCGATTCCGCCTTACCGGAGAACGAGCCATCGACATGGCGGATGCGTCGGGAACTCTTCTTTTGGACGTAGCCCACCGACGTTGGTCGACGGAAGTGCTGCGCAAGTCTGGGATCGACGTTGGATTGCTTCCGGCTTTGTATGAATCTCCTGCCGTTTGCGGAAAAGTGTGCGCTGCGGGCGCTGAGGCTACTGGCCTGAAAGTTGGAACTCCAGTCGTGGCCGGCGCGGGAGATCAGGCGGCTGGCGCCGTTGGGATGGGCATTGCGCGGGCCGGTGCGGTCAGCGCCACGATTGGAACGTCGGGCGTGGTGTTTGCGGCGACCGACCGGCCAGCTTTGGATCCGCAGGGACGGCTGCATACGTTCTGCCACGCCATTCCCGGACGGTGGCACGTGATGGGCGTGACGCAAGCGGCGGGATTGTCTTTGCGATGGTTCCGGGATCGGTTTGGAGTACGGTCGGAGGACGGCCGCGATCCCTACGACATTCTTGCGGAAGAGGCCAGTGCGGCGCCCGTGGGTTCGGAGGGCGCGTTCTGGGTACCGTACTTGATGGGCGAGCGCACGCCTCATCTCGATCCGAACGCGCGAGCGGCGTTGCTTGGACTCACGGCTTCGCACACGCGCGGACATATTATTCGTGCCGTCATGGAAGGCGTCGCGTATAGCTTGAAAGACACGTTCTCAATCTTCGAGCAGATGAAGATTCCGGTGACGTCGATCCGGCTGGGCGGCGGTGGGGCGCGATCGCCGCTGTGGCGGCAGATTCAGGCAGACGTCTACGCGCATGAAGTGGAAATTGTCGCCGCCGAGGAAGGCGCGGCCTATGGGGCTGCGATTCTGGCAGGGACTGGGGCTGGAGCGTGGAATTCTGTGGATGAGGCTTGCGACAAAGTGGTTCGTGTGGCGGCGCGCATTCCTGCAAAGCAAGCAGATTCGAAGACCATGCAGGACGGTTACCGCACCTACCGCAAGATCTATCCTGCGCTGCAGCAGGTGTTCAATTAAATTCTTCACCACCAAGGACACTAAGGTTCACGAAGGAAACGCAATGAAACAAAGCCTTCGCGATCCTTCGAGTCCTTCGTGCTGCAGCTTCTTCTAGAGGACTGTTACCGCGCCGGCTCTTTAACCGCCACCACTCGGTCGCCCGCGACATCCCGCATCTGCTGGACGATGCCGGACGGCCAGCGGATCTCGACCAAATCTGCGGAAGCGTTGTCGTCCAGCCCGAAGTGTACTGGGCCGGCGCTTGAGGATGCGTAGCCCGCGCTGGTGGTCATGTGGTTGTATTGCGCTCCAGATTTCGTGACCACTTTAATTCGCGCGCCAATGCCGTCGCGATTGCTCTTCGTTCCCTGAAGCTTGAACTCGATCCAATGATTGTTGCCGGGACTCTGGTTGATCCAAATCTCGGCGGGCGCGTTGAGCGCGCTCACCACTACATCGAGCCGGCCATCTCCGTTCAAGTCGCCGATGGCGGAGCCTCGATGCCGAGAAGGGGGTTGCGACGTCAATCCAGCTTCGGCGGTCAAAGCCGAGAACTTCATTCCACCAAGATTGCGGAAGACGGTATTCGGCTGCTCGACCACCAGATTCGGCTGCGCCAGCAAAGACTGCACATGACCGCGCGTCACGAAGATGTCTTTCCACCCATCGTTATCAAAATCGGCGATGGTTGGAGAATATCCTGACATGGGCAGCGTGAGCTTCGTCATGTTGCTCTCGCGCGTGACTTCGACGAAGCCTCCCTTGCCATCGTTCCGGTAAAGCGGAAAGGTTTCCCCGTCCAGGGCCACGATGATGATGTCGGGGTAGCCGTCATTATCCAGATCGCGGAAATCAACGCCCATGCCGGAGATGTAGGTGCCGTCTTCGCGCAGCGCGACGTTGGCTTCGAATCCTATCTCGTCGAACTTCCCCCCACCTTTGTTGCGGAAGAACCAGTTCATCAGCTTGTCGTTGGGGACGATCAGATCCATCTTGCCCGAGAGTGTGGAGTCGGCGGCAGCAACGCCCATGCCCTTTCGCGGATGGGAGCGGAATCCCGCTTCCACGGAAGCGTCGCGAAAAGTTCCATCCCCGTTGTTGAGGAAGAGTTGATTCGGAGTGGGCTTGTACATCTTGGGATGACAATAGTCGCGATGCCCATAGGCTTCGCAGACGGGCTCGTGATCGAAATCCCACTTCAAGTAGTTGATGACGACGAGGTCGAGCAAGCCGTCGTTGTCTACATCGATCCACGCGGCGGCGACGGACCAAAGCGGCCCATATTCGGGATCTGGTTTGTTCAACCCTGCTTTCACGGTGACATCGGTGAACGTGCCGTCCCCGTTGTTGTGATAGAGCGTATTGCGATACACGCCCGCAACAAAAATGTCTTCATAGCCGTCGTTGTCGTAGTCACCGATGGCGACGCCAGTGTCGTAGCCGGTTCCGGCGAGTCCGGCCTTTTCGGTTACGTCGGTGAAGTGTCCGTGGCCGTCATTCTCGAAGAGGCGGTTGGAATATTTCGCGGAGCTCTTCTTGAGGGTTTTGATATCCGCGCCGTTGGTGAAGAAGATGTCGAGCTTGCCGTCGTTGTTGTAGTCGAAGATGGCCACGCCGCCGGCCATGGTTTCTGGCGCATGACGTTCGGGCGTTTCGTCGCTGTCGAGTTTGAAGTCGATCGGTTGAAAGGCGAACTGGATCGGACTGTCGGCGGCGGGCTTCGCCGAAGTGGCGGACGATTTCGGTAATGACTGGGGATGCACAGCCGCGTGCGGCATCCACATCGCGAGCAAAGGTAGCACCGTCAGCGAGCAGGCAAACCAGCGGATGTTCATCTCTCGGGGCACGTGCTCTCATCTTAACCCGGGTGGTCGGGAGAAACGACTGTCGAGCGCCGCCCGGAAGCGATCGGCGGGTGGATGCGTGCAGTCGAGATTTTTCGCTAGTTACGAATCCGAGTAAGACCAGGGAAATGAGGATCGGGTCCACGACGGGGGAACCATCTGCCAACAGGGTCCGTATAACGAAGCCATATGGGAGGTTTCATGAAAAACTTGAGCGGATGGGCGACGACTTGGATCATCTTGACCGTCGCCGTTGGCATGCAGTGCTTCGCACAGGTCAAGAATCCCGAGGCGCGGAGCGCTTCCGTTTCGGCGGCTGACGCTAACAAGAATCCAACTGAAATGTCACAGGGTGAGCTATTTCGGACAATCCAGACACTCGATGCGGAGCTGTTCGATGCCTACAACCGATGCGAACTGGAGAGATTTGGCGCGTTTTTCCCCGAGCAACTGGAGTTCTATCACGATCAGGGCGGCCTGGTCGCGACTACCCGCGAGCAGTTGCTGGCAGCCGTGAAACAAAATATCTGTGGCAAGGTACATCGCGAATTGGTAAAGGGTACGCTTGAGGTCTATCCGATGAAGGGCTACGGCGCTGTGGAGCTGGGAACGCACCGGTTCTCGCATCCCGGAATCGATACTAACGAGGGCGATGCGAAGTTCGTGCACCTCTGGAAATACGAGGGCGGGAAATGGCTGGTTCCCCGAGTCATCAGCTACGACCATAACGATGGCGGCGGGAAGCAGTGAACGCAAGTACTAAGGCGTTCGATGCAGGTTTCCGATCTACCCGCAACCGCCGATATCACGCCTGAACGCTAAAGTTTCTACCACTTTCGGTTCGGATCTTTGAAAGCGGTCGGAAGAGGAGTGCTATGGGGAATTTATCAACAACCGAGCCGATTACCGCTGTCACTTTGAAGCACACGCCCCAGTGCATACACTGATCAAATCATTGGACCGAGACTCACATGAGTAGGATTGGCAAACGTGCAGATGAACTGGTCGACGATTTCGTTCGCTATTTAAATGGAGCGGGTTTTGAACCGAAGTTCCCAGATCAGATACCAGAAGAACTGCGTACCTCAAACGCCGAGTACGGGACGTTCCACTGGCAAATTCGGCCTACATCCTGTAATCCGTGGGTCGAGAAGCTAGTCGAGAAACTGCCGCAGAACTGGCCACAACTTTTCCGGTCGCTTATTGATCGGTACCGTTTCTGCAACATCGAGGTCGGCCCGTTGATGCTCTTCGCAAACAGTGGCCATGATCTTTTCTACGAGTTGTCCATTAAGGTTTTTAAAGACAAAGGCCTATTTCCCACGCTGCACTCGAATGGCTTTCTACAATTCGGTCTTCCCCATGAAGCTAACTATGATCCTGTTTGCTTCGACATGAAGCGACGTCACCGTGCTGATGCTCCAATTGTTCAACTAGATCATGAGGAGATATTGCAGCGGAGCCGTATCCGCATTGTTCAGGAAGTCGCACCCTCATTCCCACAATTCATGCATCGTGCCATGGCTGAGCGCTTCGCTGTAGTTTAGGGACAACTTCCGTTAACAGATCTTTACACGTTTTGACCCTGCAGCCGGGGATTTGAGTGGTATCGGAATGTTACGCCAACATCTTCGGAAATTAGAAACTGCTGCTTTCTACAGGAATGACTTTAGAAACCTCACAAAGAAGAGCCGCATCCTAGCGTTTCCGCTCATATCGTTTTCAGTCTCCTCCCAGGAGAGGTTGTATGTCGCACAAGGTCTATTCGCTGACCCTCGTTTTGGCCTGCGCCAGCACAGTTCTGGCATCCGCTCAGGCTTCGTCTTCACCAACTGACGACAAGTCGTCTTCCACTTCGCCAGTAGCTTACGTCTACGTGTCCAGTTCTCCCAGCAGCGGGGTGTTTTACATCTACGGCTACAGTGCCGCCTCGAATGGCCAACTGACGGTCATTCCGGGCTCGCCTTTCGCCGCCAACGGCCTCTATTACATGGCGGTCAATGGCAAATACATGTTCGGTGCATCCCAGTCGACCATCTATTCGCTCAGCATCGCCGCCAACGGATCGCTGAATCCGCTGTCCCAGGTCAGCACCAACAGCCAGTTGGACTTTTACCTAGCATCGCTCGATCACACCGGTTCGACCCTTTACGCAGCCTTCCTGGACGGTACTGGCACCGATGATGGCTATGATTTCTACTCAGTCAACAACTCCACCGGCGCGCTCTCGCTGATTGGCGGCACTGGCAACAATCCCAATTACGGAACCACCCCGCTCGCTTTCATAGCAGACAACGTCTACGGCTACTCCTCCTTTTGTCCTTCGCTCGTGCCGCAGATTTTTGGTTTCGAGCGCAGCAGCAATGGGAATCTGACCGCGCTCAACATTCAGCCTCCTATGCCGACCGGTGAAAATTACTGCCCCTTCAAGGCTGCGCCGGACACCTCAAACCATGTTGCGATTCCGGTCTTCAACACCAACAACAGCACCGGCCCCTGGCAGCTTGCGGTCTATACATCAGATAGCTCCGGCAACCTGACCACCAACAGCACCAGGGCCAACATGCCTTACACCGTGACCGGCAACGTGCAGGATATCTGGCCGTCGCCCTCCGGCAAGTATCTCGCCGTAAGCGGGACGAAGGGTTTGCAGTTGTTCCACTTCAACGGCGCCAATCCGATCACCAAATTCACCAAGGCCCTCGTCACCGATGAGATCGATCAGGTCTTCTGGGACAATTCAAATCATCTTTACGGGATCGACTCGTCAACCGGCAAACTTTACGTATTCTCCGTGACCTCAACCGGCGCAAGGCAGGCTCCCGGTTCGCCCTATACCATTCCCGGCGGCTGGTACATCATCGTGCAGCCTAAGTAAATCGGCAGGATTGACGACAGATCGGGCTCCAAAAAGGACATACCGTGAATGTCTTGGGCGATAAACAGCCCAGTGCATTTATGGGATTTTTTTGCGGAGGTGCGCAAAACTTCCCTTCGCCCCGCGTATTTTAAGAATCTTTTGAGTGGGGGGCTGTCCTCAATGATCAAGCGGACTCTCAGTGCTATTCGGGCAGCTTCTGTTCGCCCTGAATCATCAAGTGAGAGTCCGCATGGGGAGCGCCGGTTCCCGGCTGGCCTCCGCCGACGGTAATCAGGTAGTCGCCGGTCGAGACGAAGCGATCTCCCGCTTCATTCACGTAGCTGAGGTCACGCGGACTGAGGGTCAGCTTCACGTGCTGCTGCTCGCCCGCTTTTAGATGGATCCTGGTGAACCCGCGCAGGGCACGTAGGGGCGTACCGGGCAGCTTCGGGAAGGTGATGTAGAGTTCAGCCACTTCGTCGCCATCGCGCTTGCCCGTGTTCTTTATGTCAACCTCAACGTCCAGCGGATTGCCGGCTTGCAACTGCGGGCTCGACAGCTTCATGCCTCTGTATTCGAAGGTCGTATAGCTTAGGCCGTGCCCGAATCCATAGAGCGGCTCGCCGGTGAAGTAGCGATATGTTCGGTTCTTCATGGCGTAGTCTTCGAAGTCGGGCAACTGCTCGATGCCTTTGTAGAAGGTGACCGGCAGCCGTCCGGCGGGATTGTTGACTCCTGCCAGCGTCTCGGCGATTGCCGTTCCGCCCTCCTCGCCGGAGTACCAGGCGTCGACGATGGCGTTGGCGTGATCGTTCGCCCAATTCACGGCCAGAGCGCTGCCGTTCATGAGCACGACGACGAGCGGCTTGCCGGTTCCCTTCAAAGCTCCTAGAAGCGCTTCCTCTTCGGCGGGAAGGGCGAGGCTAGTGCGATCGCCACCGCGGAATCCGGGCAGATCAACCCTCATCTCCTCTCCCTCGAGTTTCGAGGTGATGCCCACCACGGCCACGACGACGTCGGCCTGCCGCGCTGCGGATACGGCATCAACCAGCGGATCAGTCGTCGTCGAGAGCCAGATAAGTTTGGTCGTGCGTCCGCCGGCATGATACTCAACCTTGATCGTGTAACGATGCCCCTGGGTGAGTTGAACGGTAGCCAGTTGAGGATTGGGATCGTGACCGATGTCGTCATCGACGATGAGCTTTCCGTCGAGCCACAGGCGCTGCATCGAGCCCATCAGTCCTACTTGATACGTGCCGGATTCTGTGGGTGTCAAAAACCCGGTCCAACGGACGGAAAAGTCCTTCATGCCGTTCGGCACCCGCAACGCATGAGTATCAGGGTGGTAAGTTTGAAGATCGACGTAGGGATCGACTCGAACGACCTGTGGCGTGCCGGATATTTCTCGAGAGAAATATTCGCCTTTGAGCCCGGGCTTGGCATCCTCGGTCGATAACATCGCAGTGGGAATCACGGGATGCTCGCGCAGGAAGTTTGTTCCGGGCTGGTAGGAGACCTGAGCTCCGGCAAATTGCTTGCGAATGCCTTCCAGCGCAGTCACTGCATGCGAAGCGGTCCCGCTATAGTTGCCATGCAGCACCTGGGTAGAGTCAGCCAGAGGCCCCACTACGACAATCTTCTTGACGCTCGCGGCGAAAGGAAGAGTGCCATCGTTCTTCAGCAGCGTCATGGACTCGCGAGCAATTCTCAGCGCCAGCTGGCGGTGCGCGGCGCTATCGATTTCGGAGTCAGGGATTTTTGCGTAGGGCACCATCGCCGGCGGATCGAACATACCCAGCCGCATGCGGGCGGTAAACAGGCGCCGCAATGAGTTGTCGAGATCGGCTTCGGTGAGCAGGCCTTGTTTTACGGCATCTATGAATGGTTTGTAGTCGTGGTCGTCTTTGGTGATGGTGAAAAAGTCGGCGCACTCGTTGTCCATGCCAGTCTTGATCGCGACGGCCGCAGCTTCCGCCTGACTCTTCACGAAATGATGACCCTGATAGATGTCTACGATCGCGTCGCAGTCCGATACGACGTAGCCGTTAAATTTCCATGCGCCCCGCAATTGATCCTGCAGCAGGAATGTATTGGCGCAGGCGGGCTGGCCGTTTACGCGGTTATAGGCGCACATGATTGACTCTGCCTTGCCGTCGGTTACCGTGGCGCGAAAGGCGGGTAAATATGTGTCTTCCATATCGTGCTTCGAGACCTGCACATCAATGCTGTGCCGCGACGGTTCGGGTCCGCTGTGCACGGCAAAATGCTTTGGCGTGGAGATCACGCGGAAATACTTCGGATCGTCTCCTTGCAATCCGGTGACGAAGGCCACACCCATGCGACCCGTGAGAAACGGATCCTCGCCGTAGGTCTCCTGACCGCGGCCCCAACGGGGATCGCGGAAAATATTGATATTGGGCGACCAGAAATCCAGCCCTTCCATGATGTCGCGGCGTCCCGCCCGCACGGCCTGGTTATGCTTCGCGCGAGCTTCGGTCCCAATCACGATCGCCATCTCGTGGATCAACGAGTCATCAAACGTTGCCGCCAGCCCAACCGGCTCAGGAAACACTGTCGCGGTTCCAGCATTCGCAACCCCGTGCAGGGCCTCGCTCCACCAGTCGTAAGCCGGGACTTGCAGCCGCGGGATGGCGCGCGCCTGATTCACCAGTTGCTCAGCCTTCTCTTCCAGCGTCATCTGCTTGATCAGGTCATCGACGCGCACATTGATGGGCTGGGAAGGGTCGAGATAGACGGCGCCTCCAGACTTCTGTGCGGCGGCAGCATTCACTAGGATGTGCGCAAGAACAAGAAGAAGAGTGATGTACAGGACGGTTCGAGTGGGCTTTTTCATGAACGATTCTCCTCCGCGACGGGAGCAGACCAAGGGGTTTAAGGACTGCACCGGTTGCCTGGTAGAAATGGTTGCGTTAACGATTACGGTCGACCGTCGCTTGTAGCACAGCGGAAATCGTGCGTCAAGGAAGACACGCGGGGCGACAGGCTCAGTGCGCCTCCGGCGTCGTGCGGGAGGGAGGAATTACTTTGTTGGCTGCAGCGCGCTGTTGGCCAGTACGTAGGTCGTGAGCTTATCCAATTTGAGGTTGGTCCGTTTCGATGTCAGTCCGAGCGATCCGTCATTACCGTCCGCCAACTCCACGTCCTTCATCAGCACCCGGTGATTCGACGTGGTGGCGTCGGGTGTGTCGGGAACGGCTGCGCCTTGATCGGAAGACCCTCCCGGAAAGGGCTTATAGACCTTCGAATTCGGATCGGGATATTGGCCCTCTCCGTTCCAGGTTCGGTTTGCGGGTTGAGGCGGCCCGTATTGCAGGTCCTGGCCGTCGGCGTCTCGTGTCGGGTAATACCATGCGGTTAAGTAGACCTTAAGCGTGGCCGAGCCTCCCTTCCACTGCACGGAATCCATGCGAAGGGCGACACGGGAGGGATCGGTTTTCGTCTTAGCCACTGATTCGATCACTTCCCCCGAAAAGATGGCATTTCTTGGGATCACAGTTCCGTTGACTAACGTGGCTACTGTGAGTTCTGCTTCGACCTTTGTGCCCGGCGGGGTTTTGCCTGCAGTCACAGTTTGCCGCAGCATTACGGGAAACTCTTGTGCGCTTGACGCAGGAGCCGCTGGCTTCTGTTGCCCTAGAGCTGCACCGGTCCAACAAAGGCAGAGTACCAAGGTTGATACTGTCATCGTCTGAGATGGCATCGAAGCGTACCCCCTTATTTCGCGGTCTTCTTCCGTTTGTGCAATTTTGCGGCGTGGAAAAGCAAAATCCCACGGTTTACGGCCTGAGTATACGCCGCTTTCTTGCCCACATTGGCACTCAAGATGGCGCAAAAACCAAGGACTATATCGATTTTCTTCTTGACAACGGTCATTTAAGGGATGTAACACCGTAAACGTTTCCATTTTCGAAGGCAGTCCCAGCTCTAGATACCCGCGATCGATTTGTCGCGAACACGCAATTGCAGTTCATTGACTCGGAGGTTTCACATGAAATTCCTCTCGCCCGCGTTTGCCGAGAGTTTTGGTACGGCTGTGAGACGCAACGGTTCTCGTCTTGCGGTTCTCCTCGCAGCTTTCTTTGTCCTCTTCGCCACTCAAGCCCTGGCCCAGGAAGCCACCATCTTAGGTACCGTGACGGACCCGACTGGGGCCGCCGTTCCCAATGCGGCCATTGCTGTCACGAACGCCGAAACCGGCGTGGCGCGTAATACGACCACCAACAGCGACGGTCAATACGTGTCTCCCGATCTAGTCATTGGGCGTTATAGTGTGCGCGTAACGGCGACCGGCTTCAAGGCGACGGAGCAGAAAGGCGTGACGCTCGCCGTCGGAGACCGGACGCGTATTGATTTCAAGCTCACGGTCGGCAGCGTGCAGGAGCAAGTGACCGTTGAAGCGAACGCGGTCGCGGTGCAGACTGACACCGGCGAAGTCAGCACGGTCATCAACGGAAATCAGGTATCTGATCTGGGCATCAACGGGCGTACTCTGTACTCTCTGTTCGCGCTCACCCCAGGTGCATCCAGCATTCAGACCGACCGCATCCCATTTACTCCGGTCAGCGCCGACAATAACGTCAGTATTAACGGACAACGCGCGGGCCACAATCTTCAGCTGATTGACGGCGGCGAGAACCTGGACCGTGGCGGCAGCAGCGGCAGCGTCGCCCCCTCGATTGACTCGATCGCTGAGTTCCAGAACATGACCTCGAACTATAGCGCCGAGTACGGCCTGTCCTCCGCCGCGACGATCGCGACGGTCATCAAGTCCGGAACCAAGCAGTTCCACGCGTCCGCTTGGGAATACTTCCGCAACGATGCGCTGAACGCTCGCAACTATTTCAATCCGGCGCCGAATAAGGTTGCCGAGTTGCGTTACAACGTCTATGGCTTTAACTTGGGCGGCCAGGTTCCTCTCTGGAAGGAGCACCCGACATTCTTCTTCTACAACATGGAATGGCGCAGTGAGGTTGATGGCGGCCTTCTGAACCTCCCCGTTCCCTTGGCGAGTCAGTATCCTACCGCAGCTGGCTCTGTGATCCCCACTACCTACAACGGCAAAACAATCGTCGCCGTGGACCCAGTTTCTGTCCTCCCCTCGATCCAGTTTGCCAACTGTCCCGGTGGTGTGGCGCCCGCTGACGTTACTCCCGGATCGCCGTTTCCGAACAATACGATTCCAGCCTGCATGATCAACAGCAACGCTACGTCTTTGCTGACGGCCGGTGGCAAGTACGGCGGGATCTTCCCGCAGGCGAACAATGGCGTGAACTTTACCGGTGGTAACAATTCCCCCACGAATTTGCGGGAGGAGATTGCTCGCGTCGATCATACATTCAGCAGCAAATTCTCGGTCTTTGGGCACTGGATTTCCGAGCAGACCAATCAGACCTATGGAACGACACAATGGAGCGGCGATAACGTGCCGACGGTCAGCAACACCTTCGGCAACCCCTCCTATAGCGCGGTGGTCCACACGACCTACGTCATAAGCCCGACGCTGCTGAACGAAGCCTCGTTCAACTACAACGGCAATCGCATTAACATCATCCCGCAGGGGCTGGTTTCGGCTCCGTCGTCTTTCCAATTCAACCGTCTCTTTACCGGGCCGAACGATCTCAACCGTATCCCGTCGATCAATCTAAACGGCGTTACCGGAGCTGACTACACCTCGAACTGGACACCGTGGGTCAATAAGGCAGACGACTACCAGCTTCGGGATGACATCTCCTGGACCAGGGGGGCGCACCAGTTCAAGTTCGGATTCAGCTGGGCACTCTACAAGAAGAGCCAGAATGCCTTTGCCAATACCCAAGGCAACTTCAATTTCAACGGGTCGTTCACTTCGCCGACTGGGTGCGTGGGCTCGTCGACACAAGCCTGCGGATCGGACTTTGCTGACTTCCTGCTGGGCTATGGCCAGCAGTACACGGAAGACGCGGCTAAGATCAACGGTCAGTGGAACAACGTCTCCTATGCCACGTATATCCAGGACAACTGGCGCGCTACTAAGAAGCTCACGCTGAACCTTGGTTTACGCTGGGATGGCGTGCCCCACACTTACGAAGCCAACCAGCAGTCCACAAACTTCTATCCCAACCTCTACAATACAGCCAACACGGCCGTACTCAACTCGGTGAATAACAGCATTTGCACGGCGGTTGGCCCGGGTTGCACCGCGGCTACACCTGCCGCAGCTTTCGGCTCAAGCCCCAATCCGGTTTTGGCCGGTGTTGCCTTCTATCTGAACGGTATTGGCAGAGGCGGCGTCAATGGCATTCCCAAGGGTTTGGTCGACAATCACTGGGCGAACTTCGGACCCCGTCTTGGTTTTGCGTATGACCTGACCGGTCAGGGAAAGACTGTGATCCGCGGCGGATATGGCCTGATGTACGAACGCATTCAGGGCAACGACATGTACAACGGCGCAGTTAACCCGCCCGGCGATTTGAACCCCACGCTCAACGGCGTGTCTCTCTCCAATCCTGGACAAAACCTCACCAACGGCAGCGTCATCAGCGCGGCTGCCTTGCCGATCCTTCCGGCCGGCGTCACCGGCATCGACAATGCCTATAAGCTGCCTCGTACCTCCCAGTACAGCCTTGGGGTGCAGCAGGCGATCGGAGCACGTGCGGTTTTGTCGGTGTCCTACGTGGGCAGCGTGAACCGGCACGAAAACTATTATCAGGAGGTTAATCTCTTCCCCGAGACCATGATTCCGGCGTTGCTTCAGCCTGGTGCTCCGAGCCCCAATCAGTTCATGAACTACCTCGGCTTCTCGGGCATCAAGCAGTCCATCAACGGCGCCAACGGGCATTACAATTCGTTGCAGGTGGGCCTCCATGGGAACGTGACCAGAGACCTCCAACTCCAGGCCGGATACACGGTTTCGAAAGCCATGGATGCCACCACCAGCACGGGCAGCGGCGGCGACCTCAACAACGCTACCAACCCCTACGTGGGATGGCAGTATGACTTCGGTCCGTCGCAGTTCGACCGCAGACAGATTGCATTCTTCAACTTCGTCTACGACATCCCATTCCTGAGGAACAGCGGCAGCCGCCTGATGAAAGCAACCTTGGGTGGATGGCAACTGTCGGGGATCGTGACCGCGGAGTCCGGTGCACCTCTGAATCTAGGGATCAGCGGGAGCAACGCGTCCAGTGTCGTTCCGAACTCGGGCAACCGGCCGGATCTCACTGGGTCGATTTCGTATCCGAAAACCGTGGCATCCTGGTTTAACCCGGGCGCCTTTAGCGCTCCGGCCTGCGCTACAGGCCCCGACTGTTACGGGAACCTCGGGTTCGACGCTTTGCGAGGTCCCGGCCGAGACAACTGGAACATGTCGCTCCTGAAGAACTTCGCTTTCACCGAGCGCTTGCGCTTGCAGTTTCGTGCCGATGCCTTCAACATGTGGAACCATACCCAGTTCAAAGGGGATGCGAACAACGGCGGCATCAGCCTGAACCAGGGCTCCAGCAACTTTGGCGCCGTGACTTCAGCATTCGATCCCAGGGAGTTCCAACTCGCGCTGAAGCTGATGTTCTAGAGCCTCTTCGGGAGTTCTTACCTCTGCCCCGCTCGCACTCAGTATGAGGGCGAGCGGGGCTTACTTACTTACCGCCCATTGGTCTGCCCACGGCTCAATGTGCCCAGTTCGGCCTCAAAAAACTGTGACATTGCCGGCGAATGAATAGTGTCGCTTCACGCCAGGTGTGCTCGAAGATTACGATTCTGTTAGATCCGTCACGCTCAGCCTTACCCATGAAGAAGTGGAAGTCAGAACTCGTTCTAGCGGCACTGCTCTTCCCGATGTTCGGCACGGTCCGCGCAAACGCCCAGTCAGCGAGCCCTGCGGCCGCCATCGCCCTTGAGCAGCAGGGCAAGCTGCCCGAGGCTGCGGAAGCCTGGCGAGCGGTGACTCGGCAGAATCCGAACGATGCTGCTGCCTTTGCCAGCCTGGGCGTAGTTCTCTCCAAGCAGCAGCAGTACGCAGAGGCAGCATCAGCCTATAGAAGGGCCCTGGCGCTCAATCCTAAGCTGCCCACGATCGAACTGAACCTTGGCCTAGCCGAGTTCAAGCAGGGACACTTTCGGGCTGCAGCAGCCGCGCTACAGAGCGTTCTCGCCGAAGATCCGCACAACGCTCAGGCGAGCACCCTGCTGGGCCTCTGCTACTACGGCGAGCAGCGATATGCGGACGCCATCAAATATCTCAAGCCAGCCGCCAGGAACGATCCCGGGAACACGGAGCTGCAACGGCTTCTGGCGCAGAGCTGTCTCTGGGCGAAGAACTATCCCTGCGCGCTCGAGGAATTTCAACACTTGCTGCAGCAAAGCCCGGATTCTGCCGCGGCGCACGTGCTCTATGGCGAAGCGCTCGACGGCCTGGGAAAGACTCAAGAGGCGATCAGCGAGTTCGAAACTGCGGCGAAGATCGCCCCCAGTGAGCCGAACGTTCATTTCGGCCTCGGCTATCTGCACTGGAAATCGCAGCAGTATGACGAAGCCAAGCAGGAGTTCGACCGAGAGTTGGCGCTCGACCCCAACCACGCCCAAGCACTGGCCTATCTTGGGGACATCGAATGGAAGAACAATCATCCGGACGCTGCGTTGGCGCTCTTCAACCGCTCAATGAGTGCTCAGAAGAATCTGCGCATCGTTTACGTCGATCTGGGCGCGATCTACATGCAGCAGAAGGACTACAAAGACGCCCAGACGGCTCTTCTCCACGCTGTCGAACTCGATCCGGCCCTTCCCGATGCTCACTATCAGTTGGGACGTTTGTATCAGGCCGAAGGCAAACCGGCAGATGCGGAGAAAGAGCTGCATAAAGTCCAGGAACTGCACAAGAAGGCGGAGGACAGCCTGGTAGGCAAGATCTCCTCTTCTCCGCCCGCACTGAATCCATCGGAGGCAAGATAAAGTGACCGCACGAAAGAAGGACGATTCCATGAGCAAGTCAAACGGAAACTACGCGCCCAAGCCGGAGCACAAATTCACGTTCGGATTGTGGACGCTCGGTAACCGCGGGCGCGATCCCTTCGGCGACGCCGTTCGCCGCACCATGCCTCCTAACGAGATCGCGTCGGTGCTGGGCGAGATCGGCGCCTGGGGCGTCAACCTGCACGACAACGACCTTGTCCCGATTGATGCTGCCGCCGCCGAACGAGATCGTATCGTGCGCGAGTTCAAGAAGGCGTGCCAGCAAGCCGGGATCGTCGTCCCTATGGCGACGGTGTCCCTCTTCTTCCACCCTGTCTTTCGCGACGGCGCGTTTACCGCCAACGATCCCGAAGTCCGAGCCTATGCCCTCCAGAAAACTCTGCGCGCGATGGATCTCGGTGCCGAGTTGGGCGCGAAAATCTTCGTTCTATGGGGCGGTCGCGAGGGCGTCGAGACCGACGCCTGCCGTCGAGCCGACGAAGCCGTCAAGCGCTTGCGTGAGGCCGTCAACTATCTCTGCGAATACAACATCGCCCGTGGATACAAATACCGCTTCGCCCTTGAGGCTAAGCCCAACGAGCCGCGCGGAGACATCTACATGGCTACCACGGGCCACTACCTCGGGTTCATTCCCACGCTGGATCATCCGGAGATGGTCGGAGTCAATCCCGAAGTCGCGCATGAACAGATGGCGGGCCTCAACTTCATGCACGGCGTCGCCCAGGCCTGGGAAGCCGGCAAACTGTTCCACATCGATTTGAACGATCAGGCGCCCGGACGCTACGACCAGGATCTGCGTTTTGGGTCAAACAATCCCAAGTCTGCATTCTGGCTGGTGAAATTCCTGGAAGACGTTGCCTACGACAGCTCGCGCCACTTCGACGCCCATGCCTATCGCACTGAGGACTATGACGGAGTAAAGGACTTCGCCCGCGGCTGTATGCGCACGTACCTGATTTTGAAAGAAAAGGCTGCCCTTTGGAATTCCGACGGAGAGATCCAGGCCATTCTGAAGGAGATTTCTTCCGCGGCTCCCGGAACTCCGAAAACCGGTAAATACTCCGCAAAAGGCACTGAAGCTCTCCTGTCCCACGCCTTTGACAAAGACGCGATCATGGAGAAGAGGCTGCCGTACGAGAAACTCGACCAGCTAACGATCGACATCCTGCTCGGAGTTCGATAAGACGAAGCAAGAACGAGCAAGAACCTAGGAGCCGCGGACGATCCATGCAAGAGCGGCAGTGAAATTGAGGAAGAGCGGCGCTTCAGCGCCGCATAGAATCTCCGGGGGAAAGGGCTTTAGCCCCCGTGGTCGCAGTGATGTGGTCGAGGGCCTAAGCGCGTCCCTTTTTTGCTGCGCGCGCGACTTCTTTTCCTGCGACTTCCCATGGACGCTTTGGCCGATCCACCGGTGCTTTGTCACGGTTCTCGATGCGGTCATACTGATATGACTCGCTCACTGTTCCCAACGACTCGTTGTACAGGCTGGGCAGCCCAAGCCCCACTTTCAACTCCTCTGCAAAAGTCTGCAGTGCCTTCAGATGGTCCGCCGTAGCCGGTACTTCGGTCTTGGAGGTTTTCAGAAACTGCTGGTACCCGCGGTTCACCAGTTTCGAAATCTCGCTGCCAATCAAGTAGCCCGGGTACGCAAAAATCTTCACGCCATCGTCAGGCGTTTTCTGGATCGCGGCTGAGACATTGTACTTCCGTAAGAAGACGCGGGCCGTGGTACCGGGCGCGTCGGTTATGTCGAACCCGTGATCGCGCAGCCAGGCTAGCGCTTCCTCGTAGGTTCGTGCTTCAATAGTTTTGGCCATTGCTGTTTACTTTTACCTTTCCATGCCGGCCGATGTTCGTCTATTAGATGCATCCTTTATAAGGACCGGGCGTAACTTTGCGCAAGCTGCATCGCCGGGCGAAACTGGTTCATCTAACAACGTACTACATATCTCGTTTCACGCCATATAGCACATTACGTTGGTCACGGCGTTTCGGTTCAGATATGACACACGGATCTCCCAAAATGGCGGCGATGTCGACTGCGGCGCCTTACGGAAACGCTCGGGAAGTGGCGTCGGGACTGGGCGAAACGCTCGGCCACAGCCTGATCGAGCGCATCGGGAACACTCCACTTCTGCGACTGGATGCTCTGACGGCCGACCTGCCTGGCGTAGCACTTCTGGGTAAGGCCGAATGGTATAACCCCGGGGGATCCGTCAAAGATCGCGCAGCCGCCAACATCGTGGCCGAAGCCCGCCGCCGCGGTGAGCTGGGTCCCGGTAAGATGCTGCTCGACGCCACCAGCGGCAATACCGGCATCGCCTATGCGATGCTCGGCGCCGCCGAAGGCTTCCCCGTCACCCTCTGCATGCCGGAAAATGTTTCACGTGAGCGCAAGCAGATTCTGCAAGGTTACGGCGCGAACATTCTTTATACCGACCCCGCCGACGGTTCCGACGGCGCGATTCGCATGGCCCGCGAGCTGGCAGCTAAGCATCCTGAGCAATATTTCTACGCTGACCAGTATTCCAACGAAGCCAACTGGAGAGCCCACTATCAGGGCACGGCCAATGAAATCTGGCAGCAGACGCAGGGGCGCGTCACGCATTTTGTCGCGATGCTCGGAACCAGCGGAACATTCGTCGGCACCACGCGCCGGCTTAAGGAATTGAATCCAGCCGTCCAGTGCATCTCGCTTCAGCCGGACTCGTCCTTCCACGGAATCGAAGGAGCCAAGCACATGGCGAGCGCGATTGTGCCGAAGATTTACGATCCCCAACTCGCCGACGAGAATCTCGAAATCGCCACCGAAGACGCCTACGCCATGGCGCGCCGACTTTCGCGTACTGCAGGATTGCTGGTGGGTATCTCGGCCGCAGCGGCAGTCGTAGGCTGCCTGAAGATCGCCCGCGATCTGCCTCTGAAGAAAGGCAAAGAAGCGGTCGTAGTAACCATCCTCTGCGACTCCGGCGACAAATATTTGAGCGAACGATTCTGGAACGAAGGCTGATGAGATTGATGGATGATTTTTGATTGCTGATTGAAAGGCCTTTGGCGAATCGGGTTCAATCAACAATCAAAAATCAGCAATCAACAACTGTTGCCATGCTCAAGCTTGCACGCGCAGATTACGACGCCTTCCGCCATCACGGCGAAGAAACCTATCCCCACGAATGCTGCGGCATCCTGCTTGGTCGAATGGCCGACGACGGCACCCGCATCGTGACGTCCACTGCCCGTTGCGGCAATACTCGCACCGACTCGGCCCATAACCGCTACAACATCGATCCCAAGGAGTTGGTCCGCATTCAGCGAGAGGGCCGCGGGCGCGGCGAAGACATCGTCGGCTTCTACCACTCTCATCCCGACCACCCGGCGCAATGGTCGAAGACTGATTTGGCAGAGGCCCACTGGTTCGGCTGCTCTTATGTCATCACGAGTGTCGAAAGGGGGAAGGCCGTCATGACGAACTCATTCGAACTGACAGGGACCGATGAAGCGGATAAGCGCCTGGCAGACGAACCAATCAAAATCGATTGACGAGATGCCATATGGGGCCAGCCGCCTGCGGCTGTCCCCACCTTGGGCAAACCCAGATCCCCAGCCAGGCGCGGGAAGTGCGCGATTTTCACAGTGCGCCAGCCGTTCGTGGCGTCGAAGCCGACGCTGTTTCTACCTGGTTAATTCTGCGGAAGCCGCGACTGACGCGGCTTCTGCGAAAATACATTCCGTGGCTGCACCAAATCCGGTCACCGGCTTGTGGACGGCGTGCACTCGCTTGAAAACACGTGTACTTACAGGTGCGTGTTTTTCATTGACGGGAGAAATAGAAGGAGTACAACAGGATCGTTCTTTGACAGCTTCTTAAGTTTTTCCGGTTGGTGCGGCGTCCGGGGCTCGAGCGGAGTCACTGTTCTGATCGCAAGATTGGGACGGAGGGCGAGCGAGGGTCTATAGCAAAGCGCTGGTTGAGGAGAACGAAGAAGAAATGTTGAAGGCAAGATAGAGTTCCGAGGCGTAGGGTAGGTTTATCCGGTTGGCGGTGAGCCCGGAGCCCAAGCGAAGATCGCGCGGAGGTCCCCGCAAGGGAAACTCTGAAAGCAGGTCGAGCGAGGGTCAAACGCGAGCTACTGGCCGAGACGAATGGACCCTACACCACCTCGGAACTCTTAATTTTTTGCTGTCAGCTCTTAGCCTTTAGCTCTTAGCTCAACCCTCGCTCGATCCACGTCCCTAAACGCTTTCGTCGAATTTGAATCCGTGTTAATCCGCGGCCAAGAGGTTAGCGGTTACTTTCCGCTATTACCCGGCCCACCCACAGCGTAGATCCGGGGAATCCGCTGCTCCAAGGGAGGCAGCACCGGAAACGCCGCATGCGGCTCGCTCTGATACCAATACGCGACCGAGAAATAGTTGTCCGACCGCACGTTGGCGTGGCCGTGCTCGATGGTCGCCCGCAGTGACTTGGTGAACGGGATCGGCGAGTCGAGGTGAAAGCGATATAGCGACCAGCGTCCACCCGCGACCTCCTGACCCACCACCGGTGCGCCAAACAATCCATACGAGAATGGATGCCCGCCGAAATCCCATGCTCCCAGAAAATAATCTTCCGACCCGGTCCCGTTGATCGACGGCAGGCTCTCGCCATCGATGAAAAACATGTCATCGCCTTCGCCCCACCACCCATCCTGATTTTGCAGCACCGACATGGTCACCCCGACGAAGTGCCCGCGCCCGGTGGCTTCCATCCAAACGTAGTTGCCCTCGCCGTTCAGATTCTTCTTGTCGTTGACGACTGCATCGCCGTTCGATTGCCATCGATTCGTCCAACCATGCGCCGGCGCAGCTTGCCGATATTGCGCGTGAAAATAGAGCAGATCGGGCGACAGAGGCTTAGCATACGCGCGATAGTCGATGTTGAAATAAAATGCGTCCGTCTTTTGCTTCCCTTCGTTTGTCACGGTGATGCGCGCATGCTTTTGAAACGGCATCGGGAAAAAGCAGTTGAGAGCCTTGTCGGACCCAACGGAAAACGGCACCGACTGATACAGGTGATAATCTCCCAGGCCCAACCCAAAGAAGTCGCCAATGGGGGTCTCAACGCTCGGCGCGGCTTCCCCATCCCAGTACATACGCAGCACCAGCGCCTTCAAATGATTCGGATCGTCGCTGGCAATCGTGAGCCAAACATGACTGATCAGGCCCGGCCCGTCCTCGTCGAGCAGAGTGAGAGTCTCGCCGGTCGCGATCTGGCGACTGTCAGCATTGCCGCCGCCCCGGTCATAACTGGACGCGCGATGCTGCACATAATCCTTGGCCTGCGGCAAATTCGACAGCCACGCCCCCGGATCCTGCGCAACCAGCGGCAGGGTGAGGAGGCAGAAAGTGAGTAGCGCGATCAGCTTGTTCATCAGGGCCTCCCAGGGTCTATGCGCGAGCGGCCCAATCAAGAATTCTGCTCGAACTCCTGCTCATAGGCCAGCATCTCCTCTTTATGGTCCAATAAAAGATTGAGACGCCAACTTATGCCGCTCAGATACCCCGCTAGACGCTCCATTGCTTCTGTGAGCACTCGGACATCGAGAGCATTAAACTGGCTCAGGTGCGGGGTACCTTCGTTGCTGGTAGCATAGCGGAAGGCCTGCCCCGCCTTGTCCACTCTTTCCAACTGCTCGATGTAGGACTCTACCGCGTCGAGATCGTCCTGCTTCAGAGACTCGCCGAGGCTCCGTAGCATTGTTTTGAGTTCTTCCCAGAGGTTTGCTAGAACGTGACCCTCCGGACTCTTGGGCTGACCACTTGCCAACGAGTGGGCCGTTTGTATTAGGTCCTTAAGTGATAACTCAAGATGATGACGATAAAGAAATGCGACAGGGAAGATCAGGATGTGCCGTTCATACTCATTGGCTAAAGCGTGATTGGCCAGAACGCGCGTTGCCTTGAGATAACCTTCGCAGTATAAAAACTCACGGCTCACGTCGAGATCGAGGTTCGCACTCGTGGTTCCACCAGCGGCATTAAAGAGCGAATCGTGCTTGTGCAATTCGTCGCCCTTGGCATTCTCAACGTCTATCTCTCGGGTTTGTTCGCTCCTACGCGATCCGCTTTTTGACTCGCCCTTGGGCAATTCGTGTGGCATGTGGCGATCTTACCGCGTTCCAGGCCGTGTGGCTGTTCACAGCGGGATGTTCCCATGCTTCTTCGGTGGATTCTTATTCCGCTTGGTGTCCAGCATGGCGAGCGCCTGGATCAACTTCTTGCGCGTCTCGCGCGGCTGGATGACCGCATCTACGAACCCGCGATCGGCGGCGACGTACGGATTTGCAAACCGGTCCCTGAATTCATCAATTTTTTCGCGGCGAAGTTGTTCCCGGTTGGACGCTGCGTCCAGTTCGCGTTTGTAGACAATGTCCACTGCGCCCTCGGGCCCCATCACTGCAATCTCAGCGGTCGGCCACGCGTAGTTTACATCCGTGCGGATGTGCTTCGACGCCATCACGCAATACGCTCCGCCATATGCTTTGCGTGTGATTACCGTAATCTTGGGAACCGTGGCCTCCGCAAATGCAAATAGCAGCTTCGCACCGTGCTTGATGATCCCGCCGTATTCCTGCGTCGTGCCCGGCAGAAATCCCGGCACATCTTCGAACGTCACCAGCGGAATGTTGAAGCAATCGCAGAAGCGCACGAAGCGCGCGCCTTTCACCGAGGCGTTGATGTCGAGCGTTCCCGCCAGCACCGACGGCTGGTTCGCCACGATGCCGACGGACCGTCCATCCAGCCGCGCGAATCCGACGACGATATTCTTCGCGTAGTGCTCCTGCACTTCGAAAAAGTAAGCGTCATCGACTACCGCATGAATCACGTCTTTGATGTCATACGGCTGGTTCGATTGTGCCGGGACGATCTTGTCGAGGGCCGAATCTGCCCTGTCCGCGGGATCGGTGCATATTTTTCGCGGGGGTTCATCCAGGTTATTCGAAGGCAAAAAACTCAACAGCTCCCGCACCATCGACAGACACTCCGCGTCGTCGTGTGCCAGAAAGTGCGCCACGCCTGAGGTCTCGTTGTGCGTCATGGCGCCGCCAAGCTGCTCTTTGGTGACTTCTTCCAAAGTCACAGTCTTGATGACGTCGGGCCCGGTAATGAACATGTAGGACGTTTTGTCGACCATGAGCACAAAGTCGGTAATGGCCGGCGAATAAACCGCCCCTCCCGCGCACGGCCCCATGATCGCCGAGATCTGCGGCACAACGCCGCTGTAGAGCGTGTTGCGCAGAAAAATGTCCGCATAGCCTGCGAGCGACATTACGCCTTCCTGAATTCGCGCTCCCCCCGAGTCATTTAAGCCAATGACTGGCGCGCCCATCTTCGCCGCCAGGTCCATGATCTTTACGATCTTTCCGGCGTTGGTTTCTGAAAGCGAGCCGCCGAACACAGTGAAGTCCTGGGCAAAAACGTAAACCAGTCGCCCCTCGATGCGGCCATAGCCGGTGATGAATCCGTCGCCGTAGATCTTCTGCTCGGCCATGCCAAAGTCGTTACAACGATGCGTGACCAGCTTGTCGGTCTCTTCGAACGTGCCCTCGTCGAGCAGGAACTCAATGCGCTCGCGCGCTGACATCTTGCCTTCCTTATGCTGGCGCTCGCGGCGCTTGGGGCCGCCACTATCTTCGGCGAGCTGGTTCCGCTTCTTGAGTTCGGTGACTTTTTGTTCGAGATCCATGGGGATGGATTATAGTCTGCCCGGCGCGAGGCCGCGTGTGCGATGAATCACCGGCCACCAGGCCCGACCGCTTCCTTCGGTCTTGTTCGACACTGAGCTCGCATAGCCCTTAAGGTGAAGAGGAATAAGGAGATCGCGAGTCCTTGGCCTAGCGTAATCTGTCCGCGAAGTGCACCTCTTCGCTAGAGTTGGGTCTGTCGACCGTCATCCTGTCACGAGGAGAAATTGAATGTTATCGAAGCTCTGGTTTCGAGCTGGCGCGATTGCAGTTTTGTCGCTGGCTCTCTCAAGCACCATCGCCGCAGCCCAGGACCACGATCACGGCTACGACAAACATGATCGCGACGACGACCACGACCGGGATCATGAACACGGAAACGCTTTTGGCCACGATCACGACCGGGGCCACGACCGCTACGACGATCATGACCGCGATGCTGCTCGCAACTGGTACCGCGCCCATTACGACCATCTGCCGCGTGGGTTCGCCAAGCACGATCGTCTGCCTCCCGGGTTGCAAGCCCAGTTAGTGGTTCGCGGAACTTTACCCCTGGGCCTGCAGAGACAGATGCAGCCTTGTCCTCACGAACTGGAAGCGATGTTTACACCTCCGCCTCCGAACTATGCGCACGTCGTGATAGGCGGGAACCTTGTCCTGGTCAATCGCGTGAAGTTCCAGATCGCGGATGTTGTGCACCTCGATATCTATTAGAAGAAACACGGTGTCGGGTACCCCACCCTGGTCGCGCTGGTCGCGCTGGTCGCGCTGGCCGCGAACGGGTGGGGCTTTTCTTTTTTCTGATTGCTACCAGCCTGACCCAACAGCGGGCTAACTGTATTGCCAGGTGAGGGCTTCGCGTCGCAAGTCCCCACCCCACGCCGTCCTGCGGTACACTGCCCACAATGTCTTCGCTCGCCGATCAGATGGGATTCAATTTCCGCCCGCCGGAGCGGCGCGTGTGGAAGGTGCGCGATCTGGTCGCCTCGGTTCGTTCGCACATCGAACGCGAATATTCCGACGCCTGGGTTGAAGGCGAAATCTCCAACTACCGGGCGCCTGATTCCGGACATCTCTACTTCACGCTGAAAGACGGCAACGCGCAGATTCGAGTCGTGATGTTCCGTTCCTCGGCGCGACTGCTGCGTTTCCGTCCCGCGGACGGCTTGCAAGTCGTCGTGCGTGGGCGCGTGACCGTATACGAAGATCGCGGCGAACTCCAGATCTCAGCCGAATACATCGAGCCGAAGGGCGCCGGTTCGTTACAGTTGGCCTTCGAGCAACTCAAGGCCAAGCTTGAGGCCGAAGGGCTATTTGCAGCCGAGCGCAAGAAGCCGATCCCGTCGTTGCCCTCTCGCATTGGCGTTGTAACTTCAGCGCAGGCGGCTGCTCTGCGCGACATCCTGAACATCATTCAGCGCCGTCATCATTCGGTGAACGTGCTGATTTATCCCGCCCAGGTGCAAGGCGACGCCGCTTCGCAGGAGGTGGCAGCCGGCGTTCGCTTCTTCAACACGCACGATAATGTGGATGTGATCATCATCGCGCGGGGCGGTGGATCTGCGGAAGACCTGGCGTCGTTCAACGACGAAGCCTTGACGCGAACGGTGGCAGCTTCCGAGATTCCGGTCATTTCCGCTGTGGGCCACGAAACCGACTTCACTATCGTCGATTTCGTTGCCGACCTTCGTGCTCCGACTCCGTCTGCCGCGGCGGAACTTGTCATCCGTTCGCGTCAGGAGGTCGAAGATCATGCTGCCGCCTTGCGCGAGCGACTGAGCCGCGCCATGCGTTACCGCCTCTTGATGGGCAGACAGGCTCTTACGGAACTTGCGCAACACGGCGCTTTCGCCCGCATGATGAAACTCATTCACCAGCGTCAGCAAAAGCTCGACGACCTGACGCACCGCATGGAATTGGCCGAGCGCCAGTTGCTGGAACGTGTGCGCCGCCGCTGGGAAGTGATTTCTGCGGCGGTCCGCCATTACGATCTGCGACTGGTGCTCTCTGGCATGCGCAAACAACTCGATAGCGGAACGGCGGCCCTGGTCGCGATTATGCGCAACGTTCTGCTGCAGCATCGTGTGAGCAGCGAGCGCATGGAGACTGCGCTGCAGTCTCTGTCGCCTTTGGCGATTCTGGAGCGTGGATATGCGTTGGTATTCGATTCCCAAGGCGGGCTGCTGAAAGACGTGCAGCGGCTGAAGGTCGGCGATGAGATCTCCGCCCGCTTGGCGCACGGCGAGATCCATGCAGCCGTGACCAAAAAGCAGGGATAAGTGACGCGCAATAACGTTCATGCACTTGTAAAATTCGTAGGGCGCCTCTAAAGCCGCAAATCCTCTGCATTACAATTGATTTTCAACACCAGCGGCAAACCAGGAGCGATTCGAGTGACGCCAGTCATCACGTCGTGGACGCAGGGCGCGTGGATCGCGCTCGATATCCTCCTCGTCGCCCTGCTGATCTACCAGGTGCTGGTAATGATCCGCGGCACGCGCGCCGTTCCTATGCTGGTCGGACTCCTGGTTGTCGCAGTCACCTTCTATTTGGCGCGCATCGGTGAGCTGACCACACTGAACTGGGTCGTCAGCCATGTTCTTCCCTATCTCGTGTTTGCGTTGATCGTTGTTTTTCAGTCGGAAATTCGCCATGTCCTCGCGGACCTGGGCCGCAGATTGACATTTTTCAGCGGGTCCGCCTCCGACAGCGATGCCTACGACGACATCGTGCTGGCCGCAAATCTTTTTTCCCAGCACCAGACTGGCGCGCTCATCGTGATCGAGCGCGAAATCGGATTGCGCACCCACATCGAGAGCGGAGTACCGCTCGACGCTCGCCTCTCTTATGATTTGCTCGCGACCATTTTCCGGCCCAGTGCGCCGCTGCACGATGGCGCCGTGATCGTGCAGAAAGACCGCATCGCGGCTGCGGCTTGTTTTCTTCCGCTTTCCATGAACCCGCTGCTCTCGACTCAACTTGGAACGCGACATCGCGCCGGTATCGGCATCACGGAAGAAACGGATGCCATCGCAGTGGTCTGCTCGGAAGAAACGGGCGCGATCAGCCTTGCCATTGGCGGGCAAATCGAACGAGACCTGACGGTCGAACAATTGCGGGAGCGCCTGGGCAGCGAACTGAGGCGCCACATGGCGCCGGTGGCCTTGCCGACCTCGATTGCGCAAAACGAAGATGAGACGGATGCCGCCGTCGATTCGCCTCTGCGCAGTTCGTTTCCTCAGACAGGTTCTGAGCCGCGCTCGAAATCGGAGCCGCTGTCATGATCGGATTCTTCCAGCGCTACGTCTTTCACAATTTCGGGCTGAAGGTGTTGTCGCTGCTGCTGGCCACCGGGCTGTGGTTTTTGATCTCGCGTGACGAGCAACCCGCGGAAGTGTCTTTACGCGCCCCCATCGTTTTTCAGCATGTGCCCTCACAACTGGAAATCAGTTCCGAATCCATTCAGGAGGCACTCATCCGCGTGCGCGGCCCGGAACGCGTGGTCCGCGATCTGCGGGCGAACGAGGTGCACGCGGAAATCGATCTGGCCGACGTAAAGCCTGGCGAGCGAACCTTCGACCTTACCTCACAAGAGGTGCGGCACCCGGGCGACGTCACCATCATGCAGGTTGTGCCCAGCCAACTGCATCTGGCCTTCGATACGCGCATGACTCGCGAAGTCGAGATTCATCCGCGCGTGACCGGGAATTTTGCTGAGGGCGAGCAGATTGTCAAAGTCGACGCCGATCCGCCGCGCATCACGATTATCGGCCCCCGTCATCACGTCGAACAAATCGATTCGGCGACCACCGATCCGATCGATGCCACTGGCACGCGCGGCAGCGCGGTCTTCACCACGAATGTCTATGTCGCGGATCCCTTGGTGCAGGTTGTGCAGGCGAACTCGATTCGCGTGACGGTGCTCGTCCAGAAAGTCGGAGGCGCCACCTCGCATTGACGACGCGGTTCGGGATGCTGGAGAATCTTGAGTCCATCGAATCGTCTCCTTCGACGTTTCCTCATTTATCATCTTTAGTCCTCCATTTTGATGTGTTCAACGGAACTGTTATGAGCCAGCAACGGCAATTGTTCGGAACCGACGGGATTCGCGGCGTCGCGGGAGAATTCCCGCTCACCAAACAGAGCACCTATCTGATCGGTCGGGCGCTGGGTCATGACCTGATGAATACTGTGGCCAGGCCACAGGCGGTGATTGGCCAGGATACTCGCAAATCCAGTGGCTGGATTGCCGACCGTGTTTCCGAAGGTCTTGCGGCCGTAGGAGTAGATGTCCATAGCGCAGGAGTGATCACAACGCCCGGCGTGGCCTACCTTGCCCGCTCGCGCGGGTTTTCCGCTGGTGTCGTAATTTCCGCCTCGCACAATCCCTGGACTGATAACGGAATCAAAGTCTTTTCCGGGGATGGTTTCAAGCTGTCGGACGCGCGCGAACTGGCGCTCGAAAAAGAGATTTTCGAGCTCCTTCAAGATGCGTCGGCAGCCGACGACACAGCACTCAAGGTTCCAAAGCCTTCACTTCCTGGTGAGGCCGAATTACGACGCGATTACGTGAAATGGCTTATGGCGGGCGTATCGTCCGATCTGAGCGAGCTGCGTGTGCTGGTGGATTGTGCCAATGGCGCGGCCACAGCGGAAGCGCCGGAACTGTTTCACGGTCTTGGAATCCAAACGACTTTTGTCCACATTTCGCCGGATGGCCGGAACATCAACGAAGGCTGCGGGGCGTTACATCCTGAAACCTTGGGAAAGATGGTCGCGGAATCTGCGGGCAAGTTCGATCTCGGCGTGACGTTTGACGGCGATGCGGACCGCGCACTGTTCTGCGATGCCTCGGGCCGCGTCGTGAACGGTGACGGCGTGCTGTTGGCCGCGGCCCGCGACCTGCACGCCCAAGGAAAGCTGAAAGCCGACACCGTCGTTTCGACGACCATGTCGAACATGGGCCTCGAGATTGCTCTGAAAAAATCAGGGATCCGCATGTTGCGCGCCAACGTCGGCGACAAATATGTGCTCGAAGAGATGCTCAAAACCGGTGCTTCTCTCGGCGGAGAACAGTCCGGCCATATCATTTTCCGCGACGGGGACAGCACCACCGGTGATGGGCTCTTGACCGCTCTTCGCCTCATGGACATCATTGTGCGGAGCGGCAAACCGCTGGCGGGGTTGGTCGGCGATTTGAAAGTGTTTCCCCAGAAGATTCAAAACGTCCGTGTTCGCGAGAAAGTCCCGTTCGCCCAGATCCCTGCCCTCCAGAAGGTGATCGATGTCGCCGAACAGGAACTCAATGGCAACGGCAGAGTTGTCGTTCGGTATTCGGGGACCGAAGCGTTGGCGCGAGTGATGGTCGAGGCTGAATCGAAGGAAAAGATGGAGGCGATCACAGCTGGAATCGCTGCCGAAATTCAGAAAGCATTGGGAGTATAAGGAGTCGCAGTTCGGCGGGTTTTTTGTGGGGACAGCCGCCATCGGCTGTCCGCCGGGCGCAGTTCGGCGGTTTTACTTCATCACGCATGAGCCCTTTACCGTTTTTTCCGCTTCCCCTTCGGTCGCGCCGGCTCCTCTTCCACCACCGCAAACTGAATCTTCTTCTCTACCGGATCGATGCGGTCCACCAACACTCGCATCCTCTGTCCCAAACTATAGATCTTCCGCGACTGCTGTCCGATAATTTCGCGCGTGTTCTCATGATAGGTATATCGGTCATCCGTCAGAGTGTTCAGCGGCACCAGTCCCTCAACGAATAAATCGGTAAGCTCCACGAAGAATCCGAACTTCGTCACGCTGGTGATGAGCCCCTCGAACTCCTCGCCCACCTTGGCCTGCATGAATTTAGCTTTCTTCCCTTCCATCAACTCGCGCTCAGCATCGGCCGCCCGTCGTTCTGCCCGGCTCGACTCTTCCGCGATTTCGTGCAGCTCATCCACTCCAATCGGGCCGCCCAAAGGAGCAGTTTGTTCCTTGTGAGTCGCATGATCCCGACGCTTCGACCACGGCGAAGGCGCCTCATCCGTAGCGCCGCCGACTCGCCGGCCTGGAGGCGGGCTGGAAGCCCGCGGCAAGCTTGAGTCCGGGCTCGTTCGTTGCGATGCGTTCGAATCAGTTTTTGCGGCCGCGGTGCGAAGCGGGCCTTCAGCCCGCGAAAGGGCCGGCGAGTCGCCGGCGCTACTCTCGCGCAGCACGCTCTTGAGAATTCGATGCACAATCAAATCCGGATATCTTCGAATTGGCGAGGTGAAATGCGTATAGCTCGTCGCCGCCAGAGCGAAGTGTCCCATGTTTTCTTCCGAGTACCGCGCCTGCTTCAGCGACCGCAGCATCAGGTAGCTCAGAATTCGCTCCTCCGGCTTGCCCGCGATTTTCTCGGTCAGCTTCTGGTACATTCTCGGGGTGATGTGCACTTCCTTCGGAATTTCAATTTCCCTTGCGCGCTTTCCCGTCCCATACGCCGCGCGGCGATCCGTCTTTGTCTGCACGCGGTGAATCGGCAGCGCGCCCACGCCCAGTGAATATCCAAACGTCGCCGCGATCACTTCGAAGTCGTACACGCGCTTCGCGTCGGGCTTCTCGTGGATGCGATACAGCGATGCCACGTGTCTCGACTCCAGATCGTGGGCGACGCACTCGTTGGCCGAGAGCATGAATTCCTCGATCAGCCGGTGCGCGATGTTGCGCTCCGATCGCGAAATACTCTTCATTAACCCAAGCTCGTCAAACTCGATCACAGGCTCGGGCAAATCAAAGTCGATGGATCCGCGCCGCTGCCGCTTCCGATTCAGAATCAGCGCCAGGTCTCGCATCAGTTCAAACGTCGCCACCAGCGGCGCATGCCGCTCCCCCGCCGCCGCATCCTCCTCGAGTACGGCATTCACGGCGGTATACGTCATCCGCTCGATCGAGCGGATCACGCCCTCGCTCAACTCATAGCTCACGATCTCGCCGCGATGATCGATCTCCATGACACACGACAGCACTAGCCGTTCCACTTGCGGACGCAAACTGCAAATGTCAGTCGAGAGTTCGAGCGGCAGCATGGGAACCGCGCGGTCAGGGAAGTAAACGCTGGTCCCGCGGAGGCGGGCTTCCTGATCGAGCGCTGAGCCCTCCGTCACGTACTGCGCCACGTCGGCAATGTGTACGTGCAATTCGAAATTGCCATTTGGCAACATGTGCACATAGACGGCATCGTCGAAGTCTCGCGCCGTCTCGCCGTCGATGGTCACAATCGGCAGCGCGCGAAAATCTCGCCGCCGCTCCAGTTCGGTTGAGGGGATGACCGGCGACGCGTCTTGCGCTTCCTCGAGTGCAGCTGCCGGAAAATGATGCGGCAGATGGAACTTGCGAATCGTAATCTCGACATCGACGCCGAAGTCATCCTCGCGCCCCAGGATCTCAATTACCCGTCCCCGCGGAGTCTGCGTAGGCGAAGGCCAGTCCGTGATCTCAACATCAACGACGAGATCCTCAAGATCGTCCCACTCCGTCCGCCGAGCAACCTCACTCCCCAAAACGCGATCGACCGATTTCTTCGTTCTTGTCCTTCGTGCCTTCTGTGATTCAGTTCTCTCAGCCTCATTCACCACGGAGGACACAGGGGACACGGAGGGAACCTCCATCCCAGGTGGAATCAAAATCTCCTGCGTAATCTTGCTATCGATCGGCCGCACGTACCCACCGCGGCTCCCGTGGTGAAAAATGCCAACGACGGTGGGATGTGCCCGCATCACGGGCCGCACGATGCGCCCCTCGGCGCGACCATCCGGACGCACGTTGCTGATATCGACTAGCACCAGGTCTCCGTGCATAGCGTTGCCGACAAGATGGGGCGCGACAAAGATGTCACCGGCAAGCTTCGACTTGAGGGACGGACTGAGATACTTCGGGTCTGGGATCACGAACCCGAACCCGTCGCGATGCATGGTTAGCCGTCCAGCGACGAGATTCTTGTCGGCCGCCGCCGAGGGCAAAGCATAGCGATCAGAGTCGACGGGAAGTAGGGTGCCGCGCGCCACCATCTTCTGCAGCAGAGAGTCGAGTTCGCGCCGTTCCTCCCCGTGCAGCCCGAGTTCCCGCACGAGTTGCTTAAACCCCGCCGCCCGCTTCGGCTGCCGTGCAATGTGTTTCAGAATCGTCGAATCAGAGAGCATAGAAAAAGCCGTCAGCGATCAGCCCTCCGCCATTCGGCTCAGGGCGGGCTATGAACAGCTCTCAGCATACCGTACTCGCAGGGACTGATCGATCTGTGCTGCGAACACTTAGGCGCTGTTATCCTGAGCGAAGCGAAGGACTTATGCACTTTGCCAGCAGCGCCGATACTCTCGACAACTCCATAGGTCCTTCAGTCCGCCAAAAACGAGGACCTCAGTATGACAAATCAGTTTCCCCTACCAGCTGTCTCCGCCCGCGCGCGGCGGCCACGCTCCTAGCACACGGCGGATCATCGCGATCTGCCCGACGTGATAGCTGTTGTGCGCCACCATCTGCCACAACACCGCGTCCAGCGTTCCAGCGACCTTCTTGTCGCCATCGTGCACGCTCTCGATTTCGCGTTGACGTTCCTGGCGAGAAGATTCCGCCAACTCGGCAAACTCGCCCAGCAGATCCGTAAGCTGCGTCTTTAACCGATCCCATTCCGGCCCATGCAGAGTCGCAGTGGACGGAAAACTCTCGGCATTGTGTTCAGGATGGGCGGGCCTCTCCCCTCGAATGCGGCGCAGTTCGTAATCCATCCAGTAGTTCATGTGGAAGACGAGCTGCGCAATCGAATGGGGAAATCCCACAACTTGCCGCGCCGCCACTTCTGAGGAAATGTCGTCCACGCACGCGATGGGATCGACGTGCGCGCCTCTTCCGCGAAGTAGTTCGGTTAGTGCGGGACCTGACATGTTCGGAAAGTGCTCAGACGAACAATCCTGTCATTGCAGTCTACAAAGGAGCTATGAATTTCCTCTAAGCGCAAATTGCACAGGTTTTTTCGCTTCGCTCAGAATGACAAACCGCTCACGGGATCATCATCGAATTTCAGTTTAATCCGTGAATCCGCGCGACAAAGAAGTTGACTTACCGGCCGGCAAAATACCTCGCCTCCAGAATTTTTCGATGATGCAGTTCGTGCCCAGCAATCATGTAAGCAATCGCCCGCACACTCACTTCGTTCTTGCTCGCCACGCCACGCCGCAACCACGCGGCTTCGTCCAGATTCCGCAGTAGCGTCAGCGTTGCGCGCCGCACGGCAATGTAGTCCTCGACGATCTCTTCCAGCGAAATTCGCGCGAACGGGCCGTTCTTCACGTAATCATCCTGTTCGAACCCCGACAACGGCGTCTGGTCCCCCCGCGAAGTCCGCAGTGCGCGATAGGCAAAGATGCGCTCTGTGTCGCACACGTGCCCTAGCACTTCCTTTGCATTCCACTTATCGGGTGCGTAACGGAAATTGCCGTCGGCCTCGTCGCGTCCAGACAGGAGGATCAGCATCTGCCGCCTTTGCGCGTCGAGCGTCCCCAGAATGTCGGTTCCTGCAATCAGGGAAATGTAGCGGTCATAATAAGGCGCATATTCGCCCGGCTCAGGCCGCGCGACTATCAACGTTGCGGGAGTAACCAAGGCTGGTTCTGACATGCTCGCTCCAGATTTTGAAATCTGCCCCAAGGCTGGATTTTGAAGAGTTAGACTCCTCAACCCAATTTCCGTTTTCGATAAATCTTCGACTCTGCAAGCATAACGCTCGGCAAGGTGGAAAGGTACGGTTCGACAAATTTTTCCGGGAATCGTTACACGCACCCTGTCGAAAGTATGCAGCCTGGGCGGTCGGGCGGCGGGCATCCAGACGCCGCGGAGCGTATCATTGAAGGAACTCCCGATTGAAAATAAAGGATTTTCCACAGCGCTCATTTTGAGACGCGGGAGTACAATCGGATTTGGTCACGAAAGTGCGGCCAGTGACCCCTAATCCCAACTAGGAAAGGACCTTTTACCCCATGTGGAAGCCGACCAATCAGCCTCAGACTCCAGCGCAGCCTGCCGTGCCGGAGCGCCCCACTATGTCTACCCCCAGCGCGCCAGCGATGGCGTCCGCTGAGCCTGCTCCTCGGCCGGTAACCACCACAACGGCGGACCAGGCCACGATCGGCAAGTCGCTTGTGATTAAGGGCGAAGTCACCGGCTCCGAGTCGCTCTACATCGACGGCCGGGTCGAAGGTTCCATCAATCTGGCTGGCAACCGCGTCACTATTGGACGTAATGGCGTCGTTGCCGCGAACATCAATGCGCGTGAGATCGTGGTGCTCGGCAAGGTCCGCGGTAATCTGACGGCGAGCGACCGCGTCGACATTCGTAGCGACGGTTCGCTGACTGGCGACGTGATCGCCGCGCGCATCTCCATCGAAGACGGTGCGTTCTTCAAGGGCGGCATCGACATCCGCAAGGGTGGACAGCCCCAGCAGCAGAAAGCCAACGGAGAAGACAAGTCGGTCCCGGCCAGCGAGCCGGCCGCGGTCGGCGCCCGGGCGTAATTCTCAGCATCACAGTGTGGCCGGTATTCATGAGCGGGCATCCGTACGGATGCCCGTTTTGCTTTTGGGAGGGACTGTCTGGCTCTTGGAACGTAGCGTCGGACAGGTCCACGGGCCTAGTCGAGATCTCTCGACAATTGGCTCTTGTAAGCCTTCCTGTTTTCTCACCCGACCCCGCCTCTTGTGAGACAATTTTTCTGCCGATGCCACTTGCCAATGAACCTTCCCGGCCTGGTTTACGCCATTTCCGCACGCTACAGTTACACTCGCCTCGAATCTCCTTCGTCCTAGCGTTGTGTTGCATTGTGTTCGTCTTCGCGGTGTACAGCCGTTCCTTGGACTTTCAATTTGTACTCGATGACCACCGCTTTACCACTGATCCCAGGATTCAGGAATCGGGTCACGTCTGGGATTATTTTGCGAATTACGTGTGGTCGCAATTCACCGGAGGTCCATCGAGTTTTTACCGGCCGATGTTTGTGCTGTGGATGAGGGTCTGTTTCTTGCTGAGCGCTCTGTCTCCGTGGGGATGGCACTTGCTTAGCATTGCGAAGCACGTCGTGGTTGCAGCATTGCTGGGGATGTTGACGTTTAAGCTGCTCCGCGATTCGACCGCTGCGCTGGTGACGGCAACATTGTTTGCTCTGCACCCCGCGCAGGCCGAATCCGTTAGCTGGGTAACGGTTCCTGACCCCTTGATGTCGGCTGGAGTGCTGGGAGCCCTGCTTTGCTATGTGAAATACCGTGAAGGAGAAGTTCATGCGGGGGCGCAGGCTTGGCAGAAGAAATCGCGCAAGACACTGGAGGGAAAAAGGCGGCAGCATTCGACCGCTTGGTTGGCTGCTTCTGTGGCGGCATATTTTGCGGCGCTCCTGGCTAAGGAGACAGCGATCATATTTCCGGCCGTGATCGTCGGGTTGGACCTGTTGGTGAAGCCGAGCGTGGACTCGCCAAAGGATCGTGGGCGGAGCGCCACTGCCAGCACCAATGTTTCAGCGGTGTTTCGCCATATTGCTCCTTTCCTGTGCGTCACCGCGTTGTACCTGGCGATGCGGTTCAACGCTCTCGGCACCACATTGGGCGCCGCCACGCAGCATTTGTCCTGGAGTGCGGTAACGCTCTCCTGGCCGGCAACGCTGTGGTTTTATGTGAGGGTGATGTTGTGGCCAGTTCGATCGTATTCATTTGCCGACTCTACGCTGGTCGAGGCGTTTTCCCTGAGGGGAGTGGCGTTGCCGGTGCTGGGGTTGATAAGCGCGGCGATGATAATAGCGGGAGTTGTGGTCTGGGCGTGGAGAAAGGCTCAACGGGAACTGAGTGCGGTAGAAACACTCGGCGTGGAGACTGCACTCGTTGCGGGAACGAGCCTTCTGGTGCCGCCGCTTCTTCTTACGTTGAACTTGAATGCGTTGAATCCCGGCGACTTCCTGCACGGCCGCTATACATATTTGCCTTTGGCAGGATTGATGCTGCTGGTTGCAACTTTGTGCCATATGGCCGGGAAGGCAAGACCCTTCTTATTGTGCGCGGGGGCAGTGCTGGCGATCGTGTTTGCGGCGTTGACGTCCGTGCAGGAGAAGCAATGGAAAGACGATGCGACAGTATTCACAATCGCCCACGAACTTGCACCGCAGAATGGCCCCGTGGCGCGAAAGCTCGCAGACACGCGTGTCCAGGCAGCTTTAGAACTGGATCAGGAGGGGCGGTGCAGCGAGGCAATACCGGTGTTTGAGAAGGTCACGACTGACTATCCGCAAGATTGGTATGCGTGGGCGGGTCTCGGGGACTGCTATGTTCAGCTCAACGATCTGGTGAAGGCGGAGGAGTCGCTACACCGCGCCGCCGATCTTTCGCACAACTCCCGGGTGAATGAGCAATGGCAAGAATTGCGCGCTCATATGGGGCTTTCCAACTCATCCGTTCCAGCAAATTGACCCACCTTTAACCTGTGATTCACTTTAAGAATTCCTGCTCATATTTTCCCCGGTATTGGTATACTTGTCCCCTTTTTCCAAAGGGTAGGTTGTGAAACGGCGCATCTATGGGACGCATCCTCGTTGTCTTCCTCAAACGTTTGTGGCTGCCGCTGCTGGTTCTGGCGGGCTTCCTCGGAGTCTGCGTCATCTTCTACGTGCGTGTAGAAGGCCTCCGTCCGCTCGATGCTCTCTTCTGGGTGATTCATCCGCACTCGATTGAGTACCGCGCAGTCCGGAAGGCCACTAAGATATTTTCGTTGTTCGTGTATGCGGGAGTCTTCGCGCTGCAGATCTGGATCGCCGAGCGCGTCCTCCTCACCATATTCAGCCGTCACGGCGTGGAGGCATGGAGAACTATGGTCAACGAAGTGAACGTCGACCGCCTGCAGGACCACTTTATTATTTGCGGCTACGGCCAGGTCGGCCGCACTGTGGTCGACCAACTACAGAGGCTGGAAATCCCGTTCGTCCTGATTGAAACCAACGAAGGCCTCTATCGCGAATTGCTGAACGACAAAATTCCCGTCATCCAAGGCGACGCCAAGCGCCACGACGTGCTGCTGCAGGCCGGACTCGATCGCGCCCGCGGCATCTGCATAGTCATCGACAATGACGCCGACAACCTCTACATCACGGTCACCGCGCGGTCGCTCAACCCCAAAATCAAAATTATCACCCGCGCCGGGCAACAGCGCTACGCCAATGCCATTCGCAGCTCCGGCGCCGATGAAGTGATCATCCCCGAATACGAAGGCGGCCTCATGACCGGACGAATGATCCAGAAGTATTACCCGATCTCGCTGGCGATCAAATAACGCTGCCGCGCTAATCTTCTGATGCTTTGGTTCCTCATTCGACGGCCGCTCCCGCCGTCTGCGGACCAGTCGGGCGCGGCGACCGCCCAAACATAATCCCGGTCTCCACCTCTACCGGAATTCCGTTGCGGACGTACGGCTTGAACCTCCATTGTCCCAGCGCGTCGGTGATGGCCTTCGCTTGGTCGGGAAATGCACTGAGGAAGTGAATGTGCTTCACCTTGCCTTTCTTGTCGATGATGATCCGCACCGGGACTGGGTTGAATTTCGCCTGCGAGAAAATCGGATCTACCCTCGCGATTACATTTGCGCCGTTCGCGAAGTCCTTGACGCAAACTGGAACGTCGCCCCCTCCCATGCCCGCTGTCAAACCTGCGTCGGCGGGCAAGGTCATCTTGTCCAGATCAAGAACTAGGCTTTCTAACAACTTCGTATCACGGCTACTCAGCACGATTTCCACGGTGTGGCAGCGGATCTGGGTCGCCAGCACGTACCAATGCAACTGCGCGACCGGGGACCAGTACGCCAGGAAGTCAAACGATCGGGCCGCAATTTTCGTCTGGGTCAGCGGTTCTTCCAGTTTGTAGTCCGCCTGCAGATGGTCTTTTACATAATTCATATGGTGCAAAACATTTTCTTCTGGCAGCGGACTGAAGAACATGTCTTGCGCGGTGATCAAAACGTTTCCTTTGATCGTCGCGTTCCGGTCCGCGGGCCTGATCTGCGCCAGAACGTATCGTCCGCTATCCGACGGCGGCGGGCCCTCATATCGTTGGGTCCATCCCGAAGGCAGCGGATAGCGGATTCCAAAGTATTCGTTCTTGAAGACATTATTGGTGACGCTTCCGCCTTCCGGTAGCGGCGTGACCGAGTCGCTGGCACTCGACCACGCCCCCTTGACCAGAATGACGCCCGAGGGAACCTTGGCTAGACCATCGGTCGCACTTGTCACGGTGGAAAAATCGCCGCCATTGCTGGACCCAGCCTTCGACTGCGAATTTTGACCAGACGCCAGCAATGACATGAGAAATGAAATCACAATCAGAAAACGCAGAGATCCGTAACGCATGGCCACGCCCTTTACCCTGAACCGCCCAGACGACTGCTGCGGCGGATCAGATCGTCTCGACCTAATGTGGAAAGACGCTGGCGAGGCCCCCCTTTTGCTCTCGCCAGCACGTGTGTCAGCGGTTGATCAGAGCGAGCGCAGGAAGTTCAGCAGGTCCTGTTGCTGGCTGCTATTGAGGTTGTCGAAATTCCCTTCCACGGTAGACGCTTCGCTTCCCCGGCTGTCATGGTCCTCGATGACTGTCAGCAGGTTCGTCGTGCGGCCATCGTGCAGCAAGAAAATCCGCTGTCCCAGGCCCCACAAGGGAGCCGTGCGGAACTGGTCTCCGCCCGCGCCTCCTTGCGCGACATTATCCGTCAGCAGTGTTCCCATGTGATGAATCTCAAAATCGGAATATGCATTCACGGGCGCACTGCTCAGCGACCCTGTGAGGTTCGATTTTTGCGTTGTGCCCGGGGTTGGATTGTGGCAGTTCGCGCAACCAATGGAGCTGAACAGGGAAGCGCCATTGGAGATTGAAGTCGCCGCCACCGTAGCCCCGTTCAAGACGACGGAACCGGCGGGCGCAGGCGCCAGACCTCGCATGAAGTTGGCAAACGCCGAGACGTCATCCAGAATCGCCGCACCCGACTGGCCCGGATTGCTCGCGTCTTCTGGATAGCCGGTTCCACTCAGGTTCAGGCAGGTCGATGCGAATCCCGTAAGACCGCTGTTCCCGCTTCCATCTTCGCCGGGAAGAGGACGGTCTTGCGGGAACAACAGATTCGTGATGCCCATCTCCACGTTGTAGGCCTCCCCTGCAAAGATGTGCAGCGACTTGTTCTGCGCCTTCCAGCCGAAACGGCTGATCGTGCCATCATTGCCGTTATGGTTGAATGCACCGGAAATACCCAGGCGATTGTTCAGGTTTGTGGCCATGTTCTTCAATAGCGTTGAGTCATCCAGGTTTTCCACCAGACCTGCTCCAAACACCGGCGTCGGAATGCGGAAGATGATGTTGTTTACCGATTTCGCTGAGGAAAAGCTCGGTTGCTGCAAACTGCAGGAGCCCGCATCCGATCGGCCCGATACCGTAAACAGGGTTTCCACTCCACCGTTAGGTGAGCTGAAGTTCACCGAGCCGTTGGAGTTAAAGAAAAAAGGAAACCGTGCTTCCACGGTGGGTCCGGTGGACGTGACGAAGTACGGCATGGCGTCTTTCGGCGCTACGCCGCTGCTGATGAAGGTGGCTTGCGGATTGGACGCTGCGCCGGACCCGCCAACTGCGGGCTGCGCGTGACAAGCACTGCAACTGTTGGCATTGAAACGCGGTCCCAGCCCATTGTTCGTGCCTCCAGTAACGACCTCGACCTCTTGGAAGCGACTCTGTCCATCGGTGAAAAAGGCGAGAATCCCGGCGTTGTCATTTGCCAGCACGGAAGAGAGCGCCGCCCCCGTGCCGCGGCTGCCACTCTGAACTCCAGGATCGGTTTGAGCGAATATCGTTCCCGTCAGGAACAATACTGCCACCACTAAAGCTAACCCTAGCTTAGCTGTTTTAAGCATGATCCCTCCTCAGGATTTTTCGGTGAAACGGGTAAGGCAGCCGAAATGGCGTAGTTGGAGTGGCGCAGTTGGGACTGGCGCGGGATGAAGCTTGGCTGTTTCCGTCGTAGGCGCTGGGACCGGATTCAGCGGGTGAAGCTTTTTAACTGTTTCTGCTGATCGGTTGCAAGGAAATTCGTACGCGCTTACGAATTCAGAACAGAGTCGTCGCGGGTGATTTGTGAATCCGTATTGTTTTCTGTTTCCTACGCGCGCTCGGGAGCGGAAACACGAATCGAGTGAGAAGGATTAAGACTGCGCGGAACGTTTCGGAAAAACGAAACGCGCCCAGTGGATATTGCAACGACTGAACCTATTCCACCAGCATGCAATCTCCGTAGGAATAGAAGCGATACCGCTGCGCGACTGCATGTTCATAAGCGCGCATGATATTTGCTTTGCCGCCCAAGGCGCACACCAGCATCAAAAGCGTCGACTGCGGCAAATGAAAATTCGTGAGCAGCGCCTGCACCACCTGGAACTTGAATCCGGGATAAACAAACAGATTGGCTTCGCCCGAAGCCGCGCAAATCTCGCCGGAATTCTGCAGTGCCACATACTCGAGGGTGCGCACAGTTGTAGTGCCGACGGCGACAATGCGCCGCGATTCTCTTCGTGCACGGCGGATCTTGTCTGCGGACTCCTCCGAAATCGAATATGTCTCGGAATGTAGTTGATGTTCTTCCACGCGCTCTACGCGCACGGGCTGAAATGTTCCCAAGCCCACGTGCAGCGTGACCTCGGCAGTCTCAATCCGGCGCTCGCGCATGCGTCCCAGAATTTCCGGCGTGAAATGAAGTCCCGCCGTCGGAGCCGCTACCGATCCCCGCTCCCGGGCATAGACGGTCTGATAGCGCTCCCGATCGCCCGCCGAATCCTCGCGCGCGATATAAGGCGGAAGCGGAATATGCCCGATCTTCTCCACGGTTTGAAAGAAATCTTCCGACGCAGCGGCCGTCGAGGGAGACACGAACCGAATTCGCCGCTCTCCAAACTCTCCTCGCCCAATGACCTCCGCCTGCAACTCGTCGCGCTGGCCAAAGAACAGGCGCTCACCTACCCCAACCTTCCTCCCGGGCTGGACCAGACACTCCCACTCATTCGGCTCCGGCTGCAACTGCCGCGTCAGAAGAACTTCAATCCGTCCCTGCAAGAAATCTCGTGCCGCCGGATTCCGCCCACTTACCGGTTGCGACCGCACCCCGCTCCGCCGGCCATAGAGTCGTGCGGGAAAAACACGAGTGTTATTGAACACGACCAGATCGCCAGGCCGCAACAAATCCGGAAACTCGCGAAATTGCCGATCCTCGAACGTCCCCGTGCTGGAATCCACATGCAGCATACGAGCCCCGGCCCGGTCTGCTAGAGGTTCCTGCGCGATTAATTCTTCTGGAAGTTCGTAATGGAAATCCGAGACGAGCACGCCATCGATTATAGGGACACGAACGCGCACGGCGAGCCGCATCCCGGGCCAATCCCAGCGTTTTTTATGGAAATTTGGATTGTCTCTGCCCGCAGCCTGCTGGTACTATCCAAGAGTCGAATTGTGACCTGCTTTTTGTCATTCTCCCCCAAGGGTAACCATGCCTTCGGCACGCAAATACAGGGAAGAAATCGTCCGTTACGGACGCATGCTCCACGAGCACGGCTACGTGGCTGCCATGGACGGCAACCTTTCCGTCAGGCTCGAGCATGATCGCATTCTGGTGACCCCAACCTGTGTCAGCAAAGGTGCCATGCGGACACGGGACATGGTGATCGTCGATTCGAACGGTCAACGCGTCTCTGGACGCCGTAACGTGACCAGCGAAATCGGGATGCACCTTCTGATCTATCGCATGCGCCCCGATGTTCAAGCGATCGTCCATGCCCATCCGCCTACCGCTACTGGATTTGCCGCCGCCGGGATTCCCCTGACTGAGCCTCTGGTTTGCGAAGTGGTCATGGGTCTGGGATGCATTCCTTTGGCCTGCTACGGAACGCCCGGAACTTCCGAGCTGGCCGAGTCGCTCGAGCCTTATGTGCCCACCTACGATGCAATTCTGATGTCGAACCACGGCGTCGTCACCTACGGCGACACCCTCGAACACGCCTACATGAAGATGGAAACTGTCGAGCATTTCGCGCAGATTGCCCTGGTGACGCACCTGCTAGGACGGCAGAAGCCGCTCAACGAAGTCGACATCGAGAAGCTCCTCATGGCTCGCACGAGATATTTTGGCGCAAAAATCGCCGCCGCCATGCCCTTGCCCCGCGCTCCCCAAAAAGTCAGCTAGATCGCCTCGTCCTTATTTGCTCTGTCATCCTGAGCGCAGCGAAGGACCGCTTGCAATCTGGCGCGACCACCGGCGAAGCTGGGAATTTCTACTGCGCCAGCCCGAGTTCGCTACTCCCCGCCAATCCGAAACCTCATCCCCGCGCGGAAGTTAATCGGAAGCGCCGGATACCCCACCACCTCGTTATAGCTTCGGTCCAACGCATTCGACACGTTCACATACGCGGTCAGTCGCGGCCGTATCGCATACCATCCTCCCAGATCCACGCGCACGTAACCCGCCGCGTGAGTGATCCCAAAGCCGTCGAAGTCGGAGTCGGCCCTCGGCCCCACAAAACTTCCGCTCACATTTCCTCCCCAGCGGGTCCCTACGTAGGTCAACAGCAGGGTCGCGGAGTGTTTCGGCCTCCGCAACAGCGGCTGCCCCGGGTTGTACACCGCATCGTAGGGTGCGGGATTATCCAGGTACTCCGACGATGTATACGTGTATGCCGTATTCAGCAGAAGCCCCGGACGAAGTTTCGCCCGCAGCACCAACTCCGCGCCCTGAGCGAATGCCTGATTCACATTCACATATTCGCCCGGATAATTCGGCGGTACATTCAGTGTCACGTAGTTGATCTGGTCTCGAAACAGATTATTGAAATAGGTGCCGCTGAATTCATATTTGTTATTGAAAAACAGTTGCTGAAAGCCGGCCTCAAAAGCTCGTACCCGTTCCGGCTTTAGCGAGGTGTTGGGGATGTTATATGGGTCCGCCGGAATTCCGTTGTACGTTTCCTCCAGCCGCGGTTCCTTGAAGCCCGTGGAATATGAGAATCGAAAACGCGTTCCTGAAAACACATTGTTACCGCGCAGAGCCTGCAGCGTCAGCGCCACCCTTGGAATCCATGCGTTCCCAAAGGCGCTGTCGTGCACGAACCGTCCTCCCACAATTACTCCCAGCCGTCCGAGGATCAACTGTTGTTGCGCATAAGTATCCTGGTTCAGCCTCTGTCCGTGGTTTTGCGGGCCGTAATCCAGATCCCCCACAAACCCGTTCTCGTTCTCCACCCGATACCCGAATGTCGTGTGCGCCCAGTTCCTCTCCGCATAGTCGCCCTGATATTCGAATCCCGAGCGGTTGATGTGATCCACTTCATTGGACGGATAGTCGATCGACTCTCCCGCCGTGTTCACCCGCGCCGGATCGCCGGGATCCAGGTCGTCATACCGGTACAAATACTCGAATCCAGTGAAGCGGTGCTGCCATCCGCTTGGCTCCGCAACCGTCAACTCCACGCTGCCCAGTAGATCGTTGAGTTGCGACCATGCGTTGGGATTCGGCTGCAGCGGTACGAGCGGAGCGCTCGGTCCGTCCGAAGGCACCAGCGGCACGTATCCGTTAAAGACCCATTCCCCCGGCAAGCCGGTATGACTGTTGGAGTGGCGGAATCGCACGCGGAGAAAAACCTTGTCGTCCAGCTGCGCACCTACGTTCGCTCCCTCGAGGGAATCGGAGTAGGCATCGTTGATGCCGGAGCCCTCTGTGTTGAGCTGATTGCCGAAAAAGTTGTAGTCGAACCGCCCCCGCGCTCCCGCCAGCGATGCATAGCCATTGGCGGTGCCCAGGTTGCCACCATCGGCGCCGAAGCGTAGCTCGGGAACCGGCGTGCTGCCCGTGCGCGTCCAGGCCTGGATCACGCTTGTCATCGCGTCCGATCCATAGAGCGTGCTCTGCGCGCCGCGCACGAACTCCATCCGGTCACCCTGCGTCGGCGACAAAGTTCCGAAGTCAAACGTGCCGCCCGGCTCATTAATAGTCACGCCGTCGACAATCACTTTGTTGTAATTCGATTCGCCGCCGCGTACGAACAGCGACGACAATCCCCCGCGCTGACCTGCGGTATTGACCACGGCCCCCGGCAGAAAACGCATCACGTCGTCCGCCCCAATCGGCTGCATGGTTGTCAGTTGCCCTCCGCTCAGCGTGTCGACCTCAGCGCCCGCTGCCTCCCCAATCACCGGATTTCGCGTCGCGGTCACCACCACCGTTTCCGCGGCGACCGCCAACCGTAGTTTCACCGTGATTTGCTCCTGGGACGAAACCTCGACCGTTCCCACTGCAAAGCCCGGCGCCAGCACTCTGATTTGGTAAGGCCCCTCGGATGGAGCGCGCAACAAAGTCGTGCCATCCGCCGACGTGGTCTGCCTCGCCGCGGCATGGCCGCCCTTTTCCCGTAGCAGCAAAACCTGCGCCCCGGCCACGGCGACGCCTTGCGGATCCACAACTCTTACTGTGAGGTCGGCCGCTGCCGCAGCCAACGATAAACAGAGAAGCACTCCCAGAAGAACACCTGCGAAGACGCGCATACCTTCCTCCTTTGCACGCGAAAGAGGTTGAAGTAGACGGATCGCGCCGGTCTCCTGGCTTCGCGAGTAAGGATGGTAATTCCATCCGGTTACGCCCTCGGCCTTCCCGGGACTCTTCCCAGTGGCTGAGAGCAATTTCCTCGCTTACAGTTGCGCGGCAGCGCGGGATTCTCACCCGCTTCCCTGTCTTCACCGAGCGGTAAAGACGCGCGTTCCGAACGACATTACAAAGATCAGAAACAACCGTCGCCAAGAAATCTAACGGCTGAGCACGGTGAAGTCAAATGAAGCTCTAGTTTTGGACTTCTCAATGGGCGCCGTGCTCGTTGTGGTTTTTCATTTCCTGTGCGAGAATTCCGCCGGATTCCTCGGAGGAAACCTGAATGCTCAAACGCTTTCTAACCGTTTTTCTTTGCCTGCTCGCCCTGACCCTGTCCGGTTCTGCTCAAATGAAGAAGTCGGCGAAAAAAAACGCGCCAGCCGGTCCTGTTCCCGACAAAGCTTATCTGCAGAAGATCTGGGATGGCTGGTCCACCCTCGATCCACCAACGTCGCCCACTACTATGCCACCAGTGAGCCCCACACTTTTTTCGACATCACCCCGCTCAAATACAACAGTTGGGACGAGTATGAGAAGGGCGTCAAGGCTGTTCTAGCTGGATACAAGAGTGCGAAGTTCACGCTCAATGATGATGTCGCCATTCATCCCCATGGAGATTTGGTATGGGCGACGGCGACCGTGGCGGAACAAATGATCACCAAAGCCGGAAAAGTTGAGATGGGTAAGTTTCGCTGGACGGTCGTCATGGAAAATGTCGATGGGAAGTGGCTTACGGTCCACGAACACGTTTCCGCGCCGTTGCAATGACAAACTCGGGCCGCGGATCGACACGGACTTTACGGATCAATGATCAATTCACGGATTCTGATCTGTGACGATCCGTGAAATCCGTGGCTGCTTTCTTCAGTATGACTTCCAAAAAAAGTACGCGGTCATGCCCGCGCCGACGAGAACGACAAACATTCGGATCCACTTCTGCGGCATTTTCAGCGCATAGTGTGCGCCCAGATACCCGCCGACAATTCCGCCAACGATCATAATGGCGCCGTGCTTCCAGTACACCGCACGTGCCACGATGAACGTCACTACGGCGACGCCATTAATCACAAATCCCAACACACTCTTCAGAGCGTTCATGGCATGAATATCGGTCATGCCAAGTGCCGCTAGCATCGCAAGCATCACGATGCCCATGCCCCCGCCGAAGTAGCCCCCGTACACCGCGACACACAACTGAAACAGAGTGGTTCCGACCAGGGCAGAGGTCGAAGCTTCGTGCTCGATCACCGATCCGTGCCCACCCGCAAGTTTCTTTCCGAAGGCAAAAAGTAAAGTCGCTCCCAAGGTCAGCCACGGCAGCACTCGCATGAAGGTCTGGGCGGGTGTCTTCAAGAGCAAAAACGCTCCGGCCAGTCCGCCGATTAGACTCGCGCCGAGCAGCGGAATCATCACCCGACGGGGAACATCCAACTGCTTGCGGTAAGCGCCTCCGCTGGCTGCCGCCGCAGTCCACAACGCGATTGTATTCGTGGCATTGGCAGGAATCGGCGGCACGCCAGTAAACAACAGGGCCGGAAAGGCGATGAAGCTGCCGCCGCCTGCGACCGAATTCAGGGCTCCGCCGAGGGCGCCTGCAAAAAAGAGAAAGACGATAGTTTGCGGAGTCAAGCAGTCAGGTGTATCAGAAACCGCGCCAGGCCGACAACGAGAGCGCACTTGCGAGGCTCCCAATTACCTCTGTAATCTTTGGTAATCGAAGACTTCTTGCAGAAACATCGTTCCTGCGGCAGGGTTAATAGCAACTGAGATTGTGGGGGATTTCCTATGCGTAATCGAATCGTGATTGTCGTCGTCGCTATGCTGTGCACTGGCGTTGCCTGGGCGCAAACGCAAACCGCTCCATCGGCTGGGAATCCAACGGCTGCGCCGCAATCCATGCCTGGTATGGACATGTCCGGCGGATCGGGTCACGACATGTCGAACATGAAAGACATGCCGATGGGACCCGACAAAGACGACAGCGATGCCAGCGCTCACGTCATGCACTCCATGGAAGGCCATATGGACATGGGCCCGCATATGAAGATGACCGCCCTGCGCCAGCCCAAGCCCGGCGATTCCGCACGCGCCGAACAAGTCGCGGAAGAAGCGCGTAAAGCCTCGGAGAAATATACGGACTATCGCGCGGCGCTGGCTGACGGGTTTAAGATTTTTCATCCGGAGGTTCCGCAGAAGATGTACCACTTCACCAACTACGGATACGCCATGGAAGCGGCCTTCCACTTCAATCCTGATCATCCAACGTCGTTACTTTACGAAAAACACGGAGACGACTACAAGCTCATTGGCGTGATGTATACGGCGCCAAAGCGTTTCACAGAGGATCAGTTGGATGAGCGGGTCCCGCTCAGCGTGGCGCAGTGGCACGAGCACGTGAACTTTTGCGCTCCTCCGGCTGACAAGCGGAAAGAGATGCTGGCGCCGCATCCGCAGTTTGGACTGCGGGGATCGATTACCACGCAGGAAGCCTGCGACGCGGCGGGCGGAACTTTTCACCCGGTCATCTTCAACTGGATGGTGCACGTTTACCCGTTCGAGAAGGACCAGGCAAGTGTCTGGTCCGTCGGGCGACAGCATGGCGATGCGGACTGAGCTGCGCTTATTCCGTGCGGTAGACAATCTTTCCACTAACAATCGTCGCCACAATCTTGCCTGTGAACTGCCAGCCATCGAAGGGAGTGTTGTGTGACAGCGACAGCGACTTGGCGGCGTCGAAGGTCCAGCGCTTCTTCGGATCGAAGACAGTCACGTCGGCGTGGCTGCCACGCGCTAGTGATCCGCGGCCGGGAAAATCGAAGACTCGGGCGGGGCCTGACGTAAACAATTCGACAATGCGTGTGAGTGGAATCTTGTGATCGCGATATAGTTTCGTGATCGCCAGCGCCAGCGCGGTTTCGAGGCCGGTGATGCCAAACGAAGCGCGCTCGAATTCAACCTGCTTTTCGTGGGCGGCGTGCGGGGCATGGTCGGTGGCGATGGCGTCGACTGTGCCGTCAGCGAGCGCGACCAGGATGGCTTCAAGATCGGTCGCAGAGCGCAGTGGCGGATTCATCTTGAAGTTGGTGTCGTATTCGCCCACGTCTTCATCAATCAGAGTGAAGTGGTGTGGCGTGACCTCACAAGTGACGCGGGCCTTGGCGCGCTTGCCGCGGCGGACGGCTTTGAGCGCGTCCGAGGTGGAAAGATGGGCCACGTGCAGGCGTGATTCGCGAATCTGCTGCGCGAGCGTGACGTCGCGGTCGACGACGGCGGCCTCGGCGGCAGCCGGCATGGCGCGCAGCCCGAGGCGGAAGCTTGTGGGGCCGGCGTGCATGGAGCAGGTTTCGGTAAGGCGCGTATCTTCAGCGTGCTGCACGACCGGGAAATTCAGTTCCGCGCCGAGACGCAGAGCCATGCGCATGACGTCGTCATCCAGAATGGGTTTGCCGTCGTCTGTCACTGCAACGGCGCCGGCACGTTGTAGCGCGGCGAAGTCGGTAAGGGTTCCACCTTTGCTGCCACGCGTGGCAGCGCCGATGGGGAAGACATTGACCACCGCGGCGCGCTCGGGATTGCGCAGCCACGTCACCCATTCCGCCGTGTCGACTACCGGCGCAGTGTTCGGCATGGTGCACACGGATGTGAAGCCTCCGGCCGCTGCGGCCGCGGTGCCGGTAGCGATGGTCTCCTTGTAACTTTGTCCAGGCTCGCGCAGGTGGACATGCAGGTCGATGAATCCGGGAGCAACGATGAGGCCGCGGGCGTCGAACTTCTCGTCGGCGCTGCCGCGGATGTTGATGGGCAGAGCGACTTCAGCGACGCGGCCATCGCGCAAGAGTACGTCCATGGGCGCGTTGATCTTCGCTGCTGGATCGATCAGGTGGCCGCCTTTGATCAGCAGGCTCTTGCTTTCATGACGGATCATCGGAAGCTCTCGGGAAACTTCTTTTCCGCGGCAAGAAATTGCACAGGTCCTTCGCTTCGCTCAGGATGACAAAAACGCGGATGACAGCCGATGTGACTCATTTTGCCTTCCCTAACGCCCGCGCCAGGATTGCCATGCGCGTAGGGACGCCGTTATGCACCTCGTCGACGATGACCGACTGTGGTCCGTCGGCCACTTCTGCCGTCAATTCCAGGCCGCGGATGATTGGGCCCGGATGCATGACGATCGCATCGTGTTTGGCCAGCTTCACTCGGGCCGCGGTCATCTGATAGCGCGCAATGTAATCCTGCAGGCGAATTTTCTGACCGGCGAGACGTTCCTTTTGTACGCGCAGAAGCATGATCACGTCGGTGCCGCGTAAAGCATCTTCGATGTGGCGGGTAACGCGAAGTCCTGGTGCCAAGGTTGACGCGATGTCGGGCACGAACTCGGGCGGCCCGCAGAGCGTGATCTTGACGCCAAACCGGGTCAGCAAGTGGCAAGCGCTGCGGGCTACGCGGCTGTGAAAGATATCTCCGATGATCGTGGCCTGCATGCCTCTGAACGATTTCTTATATTTGAGGATTGTGAAGGCGTCGAGCAAGGCCTGCGAGGGATGCTCGTGCATGCCGTCCCCAGCATTGATGACGGGGATGTCGAGATGTTGCGCCATCAGGTGCGGCGCCCCCGCAGACGGGTGCCGCATGACAATGCAGTCGGCGCCGACGGCGCGAAGCGTATACCCGGTATCGAGCACGGACTCGCCTTTTTCAATGCTTGATCCGGAGGACTGCACCAGCGTGGTCATCGCGCCCAGGGACTTCGCAGCGAATTCGAAGGAGGTGCGGGTGCGAGTAGAAGATTCGTAGAAAAGAAGCACAATCCGCTTGCCCCGCAGCAGCGGCCGCGCCTTGAGCGGATTCATGCGGCGAGCCAGCTTGAGCAGGCCCAGGATTTCCTTCGCGTCGAGGTGTTCGATCCCGAGTAGCGAACCGCGTGCGGGCATATTCATCGCCAAAAGTGCAAACGATGGATCATACGCGGAGGGCGGAGCCGCTGCAAGAGCGGTAGACCCGTTGTGCGATAGACCCGTTGTGCGATAGACCCGTTGATCTATGCGCCCTCCTGCTGGCACAACATGTAAGTGGCGCGATTGGCAAGATACCGGAGTACAGGCCTAGGATCGTTCGCGTCGGCCAAGGATCGCCCCGCCGAGTGCGCCTCCGAGGCCTCCAAGGACGATCGAAGCGAGAAACGCAAAGATCAGGCTGATGAGCATCAGGAACTCCAACCCGCCCGGAGTTTTGACGCGTTCGAACAAGGCCAAGACCTGCGGATCGTTCGTTTGAGACGAAACTTCCTGAATCTTGGCGAGCAGTGCAGCTCTTAGTTCCGGTCCCTTGTGCAGAAAAATCACGATTAGAGCTTCGAAGACCGAGGACATCGCGAACCAGAGCAGACCGCTCAGGGCGCCGAGCCCCGCGCCAACTGCTGGCCGGACCGCGATGCCGGGGCGACCCTGGCGATAGAAGACGACGGCCAGAAACCCGACACTTATCATGGCCACGAACGGGTTCAGCCCGAGGTACATCAGGACCGAAGCCACCACCGACGCCAGAGCACACGGCTTGATGGCGTGCGACCACTGCATAGGCAGCGCGAGGACCGGAATGGTTTGCGTCGCGGGCAGAGCGGCTGAATCATTCGAGGTCGCGGCCGTGGCGAACGCCAGGGGCTGGGGTGGCGGCTCGGCAACAACCACGCGAATTTGCGGAGCCGAACAGTGCGGGCAGAAGGGAACGCCTTCGTCCACCGTTTGTCCGCATTTGTAGCAAGGCTGTTCCATCCGGAATCAACGAGGGCTTGTCTTTGAGAGTATCGCAGATAATATCCCGCGACGCAGCACGCGGCTCCGCGATTATCGCGACGTAGGACCTGCGAAATGCTGAAGCCACGAAGCGCACGAAGTGTCACGAAGGATTCCGTTAATGAGCACTTCCTCCGTGCGACTTAGTGCCCTCGTTGGTGACGCGTTACGTTCCGACCGCCGCTTAGATGTCGCCGCGTTTCCCGCGGGTATGCACATAGACGAGAGCGAAGGTTGCTCCCTTGCCTTCATCACTGGGTTCGACGGCCACGACGTGCTGGTTGTCCTCGGTACCAACTTTGAGTTCGGTGACCGGGCCCGAGTTATCTTCGCATTTCAATTCTTTGCTGTTGGAGTCTTTGTCGCTGTCGTGCACGTCCACGGTGCTGCCATGTTTTTGAGAATGGCACTCTAGAACTTTGCCGAACTTTTTCAACTTGCCGCGGTAATAGTCAACAATCTTTGCCGGCGAATCATCGGATTCGTACTTTACGACCATCAATTGCATCCCTAAACTATCGGTCAGGATTCCGAAATTGAGAGGGTCGTTGTCCTTCTCCTGCTTGAGCCGCGCCCCTGGATAGAGGGGCAACCCCTGCTTCTCAGCGTTGGCATCTTTGCCGACATGCAGATCACCAACCGAGCTCTGAACATCGAAGGGTTTGTCTTGGCTGCCGGATTGTTGCGCAAGCACTGGCAGCGTCAGGGCTGCGAGCACTGCGAACGAGATCGTCAGATGACGAAACATTGATCCTCCTGGGGTCGCGGCGGACGCAGCGCGCTACGTCGCTCCGAAAAAACGTTTAAATATCCGCATCCTTGCCGTGGGTCCGAACATAGACCAGCGAGAAGCTCGAGCCTTTTCCTTCCGGCTGGACCGCAACAATGTGCTGGTTCTCTTTGCTGCCGACTTTCAATTCGATGTTGTTTCCGCTTGGTCCGTCACAAGTTAGTTCACGAGATCCATGGTCTGAGTCCTTGATATCTGGGTTTACGTCGAAGTGGCTGGTGTGGCATTCGAGCACTCTGCCGTACTTCTTGAGTTCATCCTTGTAGTAGGCGACGAGTTTGGCAGGAGAATCGTCGGATTGGTACTCGAGGGCCACGACTTTGAGTCCGAAACCGAAGCTGGAAATATTCACGTTGGCGCTCTTGTTGTTTCCGTCGGAATCGTTCTGCTTCAGGCGGGCGCCCGGATAAACCGGGAGGCCCACGTCAGCCACGTTGGCACCCTTGCTGACGTGGATGCCACCCAGGGGCGTGTTGATGTCTACCTGCTTGTCTTGCCCGTCCTGCTGCTTTTTTACGTTCACGCTGCAGGCTGGCAAAAATAGCGAGGCCACACTTGCGAGCGCTAAAGTGAACACGCTGACAACTTGAAACCTAGTTTGCATGGGACCCTCCATTTGCGACTTGCACCGGGCGCTCAAGGCCAGCACCACGCTGGGCAACATTTGGAATCGAGACCGGCAGGTGGCCTCGAATTGGGATCTCTCCAAAGAGCGCTTTGATCGCGGCCACTTCCGAGACCGTCGCATTAGAAAATGTACACATATAACTCTCGATCTTCGGGAAATCGCTGGCCAGGTAGGGGTTTCCCATCGCGACGACCGCCGTTTTTCCGGCGGCATGATCGAGCAATTGCTGAAGCAGCGTTCCCGTTGCGTCGGCCATCGCCATCGAATTGCCGATTTTGCCCGCCGTCGGAATTACATAGACTGCGGCCACCACAGTTTGCGCCTCGTCAACTGCCTTCAAAACCTCATCGCTCATGCCGGCTGCGATGCGGGGATCCACATAAATCACGCGGGCATCTGGAATGCGGGCGCGGAACTCGCGACCGAATGCGCGACCCGATTCTGTGCGCACGTCATCCGAAAAAAGGACAGCCACCACCTGATTGTGGGTCTCCTCTCTGGTCATATACGGAAGGCCACCCTTGGCAGTTCCCTTGGATTTCAGCGGCAGCACTTTCCCACTATCGCGCACTAGGGTGATGGCGGAGTCGGCGACATGCTGGCCAAAGGCGATGTTTTCGGGTTTGCCGACCGTGGTGGCGATGGCGGTCAAATTGACCGCGCGCGACTTGTTGAGGCCGAGTTCGCCTTTTATTTTCAGGATCTTGAGGACGGAATGGTCGAGGCGTTGCCGGGAGATCTCACCCGAGCGGACAGCCTTCAACATGGATTCGTAAGAAGCGCCAAGATCGGCGGGGATAAGGAGCAGATCGTTGCCAGCCTTGAAGGCCTCGACGGCCGAGCGTCCGATGTCATTGGCAAAAAGATGGGTGAGCCCCGCCATGTCGAGGGCGTCGGTCACGATTACGCCTTTGAAACCAAGCTGCTTTTCGAGCAGGTCGGAAACGACCGCGGGCGAGATGGTGGCTACATGGTTGGGGTCAGGATCGAGCGCTGGAACGATGACGTGCGCCACCATCACGGAGTCGACGCCGGCGGCGATTGCCTGGCAAAACGGCGGAAGCTCAATCGAATCCAGGTGGGCTCGATCGCCGTTCACACTGGCGACGCCGAGATGCGAGTCAGTCGCTGTATCGCCGTGTCCGGGAAAGTGCTTCACCGTGGTTAACATCCCAGCGTCGTGTGCTCCCTTGATGTAGGCCGTGACCAGATCTCCGACCTGTTTGGGATCTTCTCCGAACGAGCGTGTATTGATGATGGGGTTGGCGGGATTTGAGTTGACATCGGCGTCGGGGAAGAAATTCCAGTGAACGCCGATGGCACGGGATTCCTGAGCCGTGATGCGCCCGAAGGCTTCCGCATCTGCGAGATTGCCATCGGCGCCGAAGGCCATGGCGTGCGGAAAATTGGCGGCTCCCATGAGCCGCGTGCTGACGCCGCGCTCAAAGTCAGCGGCGAAGAGTAGCGGCAGCTTCGATTCCTTTTGCAGCCGATTGAGCAATTCTGCAGCCTCGTAGGGTTCCGTTCGTAATAAAAACGGGCCATCGACGTGCACCGACATGGCGAACGAGCCGACGTGATACTTCCGCATGTCCTCGAGCCATTGCAGGTACTCGGGATTGTCGACGTTCAGGAAACTGGCGCGGCACCAGATCATGAAAACCTGGCCTATTTTTTCCTCGACAGAGAGGCTATGAAGAGTCCTCTCGGCCCACCTGTCGCCACGCGAGGCGCCGACTGGAGCGGCGTGCGTGTGTTTGTCTTTGGCAGCGGCTGAGAGGGCAAGAGCTAAAACGAGGACGATAGCGGACAAGATTCGTAGCATAGGTGGAACGATAGCAGAAGAAATGGCTTCGGGTGTTTCCAGCATTTGTGTGGGGACAGCCGCCCTCGGCTGTCCCCACATGCCCGGTCCCTCGAAGCCGGTTCTCTAGATTTGATCAGCCACGAGCTCTAGCACTTGCTGCTGGATCTGCGCCTCATTGCCAAAGCCTTTCAGCCAAGTTACGTCCGGCTCGCGACGAAACCAGGTCATTTGGCGTTTGGCATAGTTGCGATGAGCTTGCTGCGCGGCTTGGACAGCTTGCTCTCTAGCAAGTTCTCCGTTCAAAAACTGTGCGGCCTGCTTGTATCCGAGAGAGGACAGGGGGCGGGCGGCTTGACCATATTTCTGGAGAAGGTGCTGAGTCTCTTCGACCAGGCCAGTTTCGAACATCTGCTGCGCTCGCTGGTTGATGCGATCATAAAGTGAGGCCCGGTCTGGATCGAGGCCCATGCGCAAAATACGGAAGCCGCGCAACGGATCTCGTCCCTGCTGCCAGAGTTCGGACATTTTCTGGCGCGAAGCAAGACAAACTTCGATAGCACGAATGAGCTTGGGTATATCGTTGGCGTGAACTTTTTGAGCAGAGGCGCGATCGAGGCGGCGGAGAATTCGATGCAAATGCTCTGGCCTGCGCCGCGCCGCGCTCTGGCGCAAGCGTTCCCGCAATTCTTCTGAACGCTGGGGCCCGGGGAACAGTCCTTCCAGCAGAGCGCGCAAGTACAATCCGGTCCCACCGACCAAAATAGGCAGATGGTGACGCGCCCCGATTTCGGTGAGCACTTGCCTTGCCTGACGGGCATATTCGCCGGCAGTCATGTATTGCGGGGGGTCGAGATAGTCAAAAAGGTGGTGGGGGACGCAGGCGCGCTCCGCGGCCGTGGGCTTGGCGGTACCGATGTCGAACTCGCGATACATCGCCATCGAATCGCAATTAACGATCTCACCGTTGAACTTCTGTGCGAGGGCAAGAGAGAACGCAGTTTTTCCGCTTGCGGTGGGTCCGAGGATCACCACCAGCAGCGGTTCGGACGAGCCCACTTCAATGTTGTGCGCACCCACAGTCAGCGCAGGCTCCAGTGAATGTCGTGCCAGTAACGCACCAGCGTGAGGACGAGCAGCAGGAGCGCGATCACCAGCAGGCCGATCGTCTCCGAGGCGTACACTGCATGCCGATGATGCTTGTGGGAGGATTCGGTCTGGGGATCGGGGGACGGCACGCGGATATTGTAGCGCTGCCGCAACAAATGTTATCCGATCCGTGTCTACGCTTTGGAGCGCCATTGATAGCGAAATAGGCTAGAATCGCAGCGCCAGCGGATTAGCGCGCAGGAGACGGTCGATGGGGCACACTGCGGTTTGTCAAACCGGAGGGGTCACAAACACCACGACGATCGAAGCCATCGACATCCTGTGGATGACTGCGGGCTTGGGGTGCGACGGGGACACGATTGCGATGACCGGCGCCACTCAGCCGAGCATTGAGGATATTGTGACGGGCGCTCTGCCCTGGATCCCCACAGTCAAGTTCCACAATCCGTTTCTCGCTTACGAAAACGGAGACGAGTTCGTCCGACCGTTTCGCGAAGCCGCCGAAGGCAAATCGAACAGGCCCTTCATTCTGGTCGTCGAGGGATCCATCCCAAACGAAAACAACAAGGCTGAAGGATATTGGGCGTCGTTCGGAACCAATCCCGCGACGGGCCAGCCGATTACGACGTGCGAATGGATCGATCGGCTTGCTCCCAAAGCTTGGGCCGTCATTGCTGCCGGGACGTGCGCGACTTACGGAGGAATTCACGCGATCGAGGGGAATCCGACTGGCTGCATGGGTCTGCCCGATTACCTCGGTTGGAAATGGCAGTCGAACGCGCAGATCCCGATCGTTTGCGTGCCAGGGTGTCCGGCCCAACCGGACAACATGATGGAGACGATTCTCTATCTTCTCTACATGGCGAGCGGCCGCGCACCGATGATTCCGCTCGATGACGCGCTGCGCCCGACGTGGCTGTTTGGCAGCACGCTGCATGAAGGATGCGATCGCGGCGGATATTACGAGCAGGGCCAATTTGCCGAGGAATATGGATCTCCGCTGTGCATCGTGAAGCTCGGATGCTGGGGCCCGGTGGTCCAGTGCAACGTAGGGAAACGCGGCTGGATGGGTGGAATCGGAGGATGTCCGAACGTCGGCGGCATTTGCATCGGGTGCACAATGCCAGGCTTTCCCGACAAGTTCATGCCGTTTATGAACCAACCCCCAGGGTCGTTGCTGTCGTCCCAAGCAGTGCAGACCTATGGCCGGGCAATTCACGCTCTTCGCAGGTTCACGCAGGCATCATTGAATAAGGAGCCAAGTTGGAGAAGCCGGGCGAGAACCCAGTCGTCTCTCTGACTCGTGGATGAGATGGAAAGCTTTGCATGAGCACCTTCTGGAAAATGAACGATCGCGCTGCGAAAGAGACGGTCTTGCCGGAAGAACCGGAACTCAGCCCGCACGACGCGGAGTCCATTCTGAACGACCTCGCGGGAACCTATCTAAAGAACGGAGACGTCGCGGCGTCTCTCGGCGCGCTCCATCATTTTTTCGAAAGACTCGACGAAAGTCCGATTTCGGATACGCAACTCCCCAACCTGGAAGCCAAGTATCGCGCTTTGGTCGAACAACTTCCCGCAGTAGTGTTCATGGCCTATCTGGATCGCGGAATCGGCGAAGCATACGTGAGTCCGCAGATCGAAGCCACGCTTGGTTTTTCACAATCCGAATGGCTTGAGGATCCCGTGCTGTGGTACCGGCAAGTGCATCCCGACGACAAGGACCGCTGGAGCCTGGAAGCTTCCGAGATGTTCTTGTCGGGCAAGTCATTGCGATCGGCCTACCGGGTGATCGCCCGCAACGGGCAGGTGATCTGGTTTCATTGTGAAGCGAAGATGATCCGGCATCCGGACGGGCGGCCATGGTTTATTCATGGAGTCGCTTTCGATATCACCGACCTGAAACGTACCGAAGAGGAGTTGCAGGATGAGCGCAACATTGTGTCGGCGATTCTCGACACCGTCGGGGCGTTAGTGATCGTACTGGATCGCGAAGGACGTATTGTCCGTTTGAATCGCGCCTGCGAACAGATCACCGGCACGACGCTCGAACAGGCACGCGGGCAACGGGTCTGGGATCTGTTCCTGGTGCCGGAAGAGCGAGAACAGTTTCAGACGATGTTTCAGCAAATTTGCGATAACGAGACGCGTACCGAATATGAGAGTTCGTGGATTGCGCGGGACGGAAGTGAGCGAACGATCGCCTGGTCCGCAGCGGTGCTGCCTGCAGCCAAGATGCCGATGTACGTCATCGCCTCAGGGATTGATGTCACGGCACAAAAGCGGGCACAGTCGAGGTTCCGAGGCCTGCTGGAGGCGGCTCCTGATGCGGTCGTGGTGGTTAACCAAAAAGGAAGAATCGTTCTGGTGAACGCCCAGGTGGAAAAGCTGTTTGGCTACCCTCGGCAAGAGCTTCTTGGGGAAGAAATCGAAAAGCTGGTGCCCCTCCGCTTACGAGGGAACCATCCGGCGCATCGAAGAAATTTTTTTGCCGAGCCCCGCGTGCGTCCCATGGGCGCCGGTGTGGAACTGTACGCGATGCACAAAGATGGCCATGAATTTCCGGTAGAGATCAGCCTCAGCCCGCTGGAGACCGAAGAGGGCGTGCTGGTGTCGAGCGCGATTCGTGATATCAGTGAGCGCAAGCGACTGGAAAAGACGGTGTTGGAAATCAGCGAACGCGAACAGCGAAGAATAGGACAGGATTTGCACGACGGATTGGGTCAGCACCTGACCGGCATCGCATTTATGACCAAGGTGCAAGAACAGAAGCTGGCAGAGAGGCAGATTCCGGAGGCAGCTGACGCCGCAAAAATCGTGCAACTGGTCAACGATGCGATTCGCAAGACGAGGGAGTTGTCGCGAGGATTGCTGCCGGTAGTCTCCGATGCCCATGGATTGATGTCCGCTCTGCGGCTCTACGCCATCGAAATCGAAGATCTTTTCGGAATTGCATGCCGCTTTCAATGTGAAGAGGCGGTCCTGATTCACGACGGCCCAATGGCGACGCATCTTTACCATATCGCGCAGGAAGCGGTGAACAATGCGATCAAGCACGGACATGCTAAAAGCATCGTGATCCGTCTCTTCTCGGGGGAGCGGGAGGGAACACTGATCATACGGGATGACGGAGTGGGCATCGAGCGGCCTCCCGCGCCACATGCGGGCGTCGGCTTGCATATCATGAACTATCGCGCGGGCATGATTGGGGGAAACCTGGAAGTCAAGCGAGAGCTACCTCGCGGCACGGCAGTCACTTGCCGGTTCCCGATCAAGAGCGGCAGCCAGCCGGAGAGACAGGCATGAATCAAACTAGCACGACAACCAAGAAGAACAGAGTCTTCGTCGTGGATGATCATCCCATTGTGCGCCAGGGATTGGCTCTACTCATTAATCGTGAGGCGGATCTTGCCGTCTGCGGTGAAGCAGAAGACGCGCAGACGGCGGTCCATTCCGTGGCGACCACGAAGCCCGACATCCTCATCGTCGACATCTCTTTGAACGGGCCGGATGGACTGGATCTTCTCAAAGACATCCGAATACGGTATCCGGAGTTGCCCGTGCTGATCCTTTCGATGCACGACGAGTCTGTTTATGCGGAGCGGGCGCTTCGCGCCGGCGCCCAAGGTTACATTATGAAGCAGGAGGCGACTGAGAAGGTGCTAGTCGCCCTGCGGCGCATCCTGACAGGGGAAATCTACGTTAGTGAGCGCATCGCCAACCGCATGCTGCAACGATACATTGGCAGCCCCAGTGCAGGTCGCGCTTCCTCGATTGCTGACTTGACGGACCGGGAGCTCGAAGTGTTTCGCCTGATCGGCGAGGGGCACTCGACGCGCCAAATCGCCGAAGAACTTCACATCAGCATAAAAACCGTGGAGTCCTACCAGGCGCACATCAAAGAAAAGTTGTCGCTCCGCAGCGCTCGAGAGCTTGTGCAACACGCGATTCAGTGGAACATCAGCGAGAAGACCGCATAACCCATATGTAGCGGTGCCGGCCACACTCCAGCCGAATCTCCGGCGTGTTCATTTTCCTAATGTGTCATCAGGGAATCCCTGACTTTGTCCGCAATAGTTCCTTGGCGAAAAAACAAGGCTGAGCCCGCTTGTCGAGAAGGATCGATTTTATTCATTCTGGGCATTGATATTTCCGCATACCGCAAATCGCGTGTGGGAATAGGTGGATCGTCACGACCATCCAGGTCGTGAGTGCCTCGTGTTCGAAAGGAGACCCCGCTATGGCAGCAGAAGCAGTTCCTTACGGTCGAAAAACCCAGCATTCACCGGCCGTTTCGGAGGTCCACATCGTCTGGATCACAGCCGGACTCGGCTGCGATGGAGACTCCGTTTCGATTACGGCAGCGACCCAACCCAGCATCGAAGACGTGCTGCTGGGGGCCATTCCGGGGTTGCCCAAGGTTCACCTGCACAATCCCGTGCTGGCGTATGAGAACGGCGACGATTTCCTCAAGTACTGGTATCTCGCGGAAAAGGGCAAGCTCGAACCCTTTGTTCTGGTCGTGGAGGGCTCGATCCCGAACGAGAAGATCAAGAAAGAGGGATATTGGGCGGCGCTGGGAACCGATCCGGCAACGAATCAGCCCATCACAACCAACGAATGGATTGACCGCCTCACTCCCAAGGCGACGGCCGTGATCGCGTGCGGGACCTGCGCAACCTACGGCGGCATCCACGCCATGGAAGGTAATCCAACCGGCTGTATGGGGCTGGCCGACTACTTGGGATGGCAATGGACGTCGAAGGCCGGCCTTCCCATCGTGAATGTTCCCGGATGCCCGGTCCAGCCCGATAACTTCATGGAGACGGTTCTGTATCTGCTTTATCAGGTGGCAGGGCGCGCGCCCATGATTCCATTGGACGAGCAGTTGCGTCCCACCTGGCTATTCGGGAAGACCGTCCACGAGGGCTGCGACCGTGCCGGCTATTACGAACAGGGGGATTTCGCGGAGAGCTACGGTTCGCCAAAATGCATCGTGAAGCTGGGCTGCTGGGGTCCGGTGGTGAATTGCAACGTGCCGAAGCGAGGCTGGATGGCCGGAATCGGCGGTTGCCCGAACGTCGGAGGCATCTGCATCGGCTGCACCATGCCGGGTTTTCCAGACAAGTTCATGCCGTTCATGGACGAGCCGCCGGGAGCGAAGGTGTCTTCGGCGGCGGTCGGCGCTTATGGACGGGCCGTCTCAGCCCTCCGCTCCATGACCCACGCAACGGTAAACAAGGAACCGAAGTGGCGGCATCCCCGGGCTGAGCTGACCACCGGCTACCACCCGAGATCTTACTAACCCACGAGAGGAGCGATTCGACATGAGCACGATTACTGCGCCGACCAAAGAAGTCGACACCAAGGGCAGGAACCTCGTGGAGATGAACTGGGACCCGATTACGCGAATCGTGGGCAGCCTGGGCATCTTCACCAAGATCGATTTCGCCAACCGGCAGGTGGCGGAGTGCCACAGCACATCATCGATCTTTCGCGGCTACAGCATTTTCATGAAGGGGAAGGATCCGCGCGACGCGCACTTCATCACCAGCCGCATCTGCGGGATTTGCGGGGACAATCATGCCACCTGCGCCACCTATGCGCAGAACATGGCGTTCGGGGTGCGCCCGCCGGCAATGGCGGAGTGGATTGTAAACCTTGGTGAGGCCGCCGAATACATGTTCGACCACAATATTTTTCAGGACAATCTGGTCGGCGTTGACTTCTGCGAGCAGATGGTGAAAGAGACCAACCCCAGCGTGTTTGCCAAGGCCGAGAAGACGGGGGCGCCGCACGCGAACGCTCATGGATATCGCACGATTGCCGACATCATGCGGGCGTTAAATCCCTTCACCGGCGCGTTCTATCGAGAAGCGCTGCAAATGAGCCGCATGACGCGCGAGATGTTCTGCCTGATGGAAGGCCGTCACGTGCATCCTTCTACGCTGTATCCGGGCGGAGTTGGAACGGTTCCTACGATTCAGCTCTTCACCGATTACATCGTCCGGCTGATGAAGTATGTCGAGTTCATGAAGAAAGTTGTCCCTCTGCATGACGACATTTTCGACTTCTTCTACGAGGCGCTCCCGGGATATGAAGAGGTTGGCCGGCGTCGCGTGTTACTGGGCTGCTGGGGTTCATTCAATGATCCCGAGCACTGTGACTACACCTACAAGAACATGACGGACTGGGGTCGCAAGATGTACGTGACGCCCGGCGTGGTGGTCGACGGCAAACTGGTCACAACCGATCTGGTGGATATCAACCTGAACATCCGGATTCTGCTCGGCAGTTCCTATTACGACGACTGGCAGAATTCCGAGACATTCGTGAAGACCGATCCGCTGGGTAATGCCGTGGACAAGCACCATCCGTGGAATCAGACGACGATTCCACGTCCGCAGAAGCGGGATTTTGGTGGGAAATACACGTGGGTCATGTCGCCGCGGTGGTTCGATAAGCGCTCCGGCGACCATCTGGCGCTTGATACTGGTGGCGGACCGATCGCTCGACTGTGGGCCACGGCGCTAGCCGGACTGGTGGACATCGGGTACATCAAATCGACAGGGAACAGTGTGAAGATGTACCTGCCGAAGACCACTTCACTGCCCGAAGTTGAATTCGAGTGGAAGATTCCGAAGTGGAGTAACGCGATCGAGCGCGACAGGGCGCGGACATACTTCCAGGTCTATGCAGCGTGCTGCGCACTCCATTTCGCGGAACGGGCACTGGAGGAGTTGCATTCTGGCCACACGCGTACGTGGAATGACTTCAAGGTGCCGGAAGAAGCCATCGGATGCGGCTTCCATGAAGCGGTGCGCGGGGTTCTGTCGCATCACGTCGTGATCCGCAAGGGCAAGATTGCGAACTATCATCCTTATCCGCCAACCCCCTGGAACGCTAATCCGCGCGACGTGTATGGCACGCCGGGACCATATGAAGATGCCGTGCAAAATACGCCGATCTTCGAAGAAAACGGCCCGGACAAGTTCAAGGGAATCGACATCATGCGCGCCGTACGGAGCTTTGACCCGTGCTTGCCCTGTGGCGTGCATATGTATCTGGGCGACGGCAAGGTGCTGGAGACGAGGCATTCCCCCATGTTTGGGCTTCAGCCCTGAAGCTGTTGCCATGTTGAAGGAGCGGAAGCGCGCCCGCCGCAGATGGGCAGGTTGAAAATCTGGACGCTTCCGCTCCTTGTGGCCAAGGGAGGATTGTGGTCGACGAAAAAGACTTCCAAAAACAAGTACAGAAAATCGGCGATCTGGTGCGGGATCTGGAGGCGATCGCCGATCCCGCGTCGCGGGCTGCGGCGAAAGAACTCGTGCAATTGCTAATGGAGCTGCACGGTACCGGCTTGGAGCGAATGCTGGACATTGTCTTTCAGGCTGGCGATGCCGGTGCGCGCATCATCGATGATCTAGGTCAGGACCCACTCGTCAGCAGCCTGCTAATTCTGTATGGACTTCATCCCGAGGATTTGCAAATGCGGGTTGAGAAGAAACTGCGCCAGATCGATTCCAGGCTCCATAAAATGGGTGCCGAGGCAAAGCTAATCAGCGTGAACGGCGGTGAAGTTCGTCTGCAGATTCGAGTCGACGGTCACGCTTGTGGGTCCACGGGGCGAACCGTGAAAGCGACGGTAGAAGAGGCGATCTACGAAGCTGCTCCTGACCTAACTTCGCTGGTCATCGAAGGACTGGATGAGCCAGTGGATTCTGGTTTCATCGCTGTCGAGAAGCTGTTGCGAAGGGCCCAACAGGCGGCGCCGCCGCTGGCGAATTCTTCGACGCTGCAGCCGTCCCTGCCCCACAGCAGTGATGGCATGGATTGAGATTATCTGTTGGGATTTTTGATTGCCGGCCATGATCATGATGAAGACGGAGCAATTTCGAGAAACATCGCAAGCCTTCGAGAGTCTCCGTCAGTTCGCGCGCAAGCCGCAGCGGCAAGCCGAACAGTGTGAGATGTGTAGCGCGGAACTACGTTCGGAACATGCGCATCTGATCGAATTGACCAAGCGGCGCCTGCACTGCGCCTGTGATGCCTGCGCCATGCTGTTCAGCGGCCAGGCAGGCACGAAATACAAGCGCGTGCCTCGCGACATTCGGCTCCTCGCGAACTTTAAGATGACCAATGCCGAGTGGGATGGCTTGCTGATTCCCATCAATCTAGCATTCTTTTTCCAGAACAGCCTGGATTCGCGCGTGAGTGCTCTATATCCCAGTCCGGCTGGAGCAACTGAATCGCTCTTGCCGCTTGAAGCGTGGAGCAGCATCGTGCGGGCAAATCCCGCATTGAATAGTCTGGAACCCGATGTCGAAGCGCTGCTCGTAAATCGGGTCGGTCAAGCGCGTGGATCAGCTCCAGCGGAGTATTACATCGTTCCTATCGATGCTTGCTACAAGCTTGTCGGCTTGATCCGCCTCCATTGGCGGGGATTGTCGGGAGGCACCGAGGTGTGGCAGGAGATCGGTACCTTCTTCGCGGATCTTCGTGCCAAGGCGGAAGTGGTGACTGAGGAGAAGCATGCCTGATCTCGGTTTCAAGATCGAGGGCGCTGAGGTGGCAAAGTTTTCCGCGTCGCCGCAGATTGCGTTCAAGCTCGGTGTGACGAATGCAAATCCGGCAGAGACGATTCACTCCGCAGCGCTCCGTTGCCAGATTCAAATTGAAGTCACACGCCGGCGGTATACCGCCGAAGACCAGGAGAAGTTGCGCGACCTGTTCGGCGAACCTGAGCGATGGAGCCAGACCCTCCGCAATCTGCTCTGGACTCACGTGAATGTGAATGTTCCTCCGTTCCAGGGCTCCACGGTAGTTGATCTCCCCGTGCCGTGCACCTTCGATTTCAACGTCGGCGCCACTAAGTATTTCCATGGACTTGGCGATGGAGACATACCCCTGTGTGTGATGTTCAGCGGAACTGTGTTTTATTCGGCTGAGGGAGAACACATGCAGGTCTCGCCGATTTCATGGGATAAGGAAGCGCGATTCAGTATGCCCGTGAAAATCTGGCGCGAAATGATGGATTCCTATTATCCGAACACTGCGTGGTTGTGTCTGCGCCGCGATATTTTCGAGCGGCTTTACAAATACAAGGTCCGTCACGGGATTCCCAGTTGGGAGCAGGCGCTCGAGAGCATGCTTGAGGCTGAAGAGGCGGTGCGCTCGTGAATCTCGCGCGAGTCGATCAGATTGCGAAGGCCGTGCTTTACGAGGGATACATGCTCTATCCCTACCGGCCGTCTTCTGTGAAAAATCAGCAGCGCTGGAACTTTGGGGTGCTCTATCCGCAAGCCTACAGCTACGTACAAGGGAACCTGGAAGTGTGCAGCATGCGGAACGAGTGCCTGGTTACTGGGACGTTCGGAACGCTTCTCGATATAAGAGTGAGATTTCTGCATTTGCAAACGCGTTCGACGAGCCGTTCAACCGAGAACAAGTCTGAGGCCTTGCCCGACGGCTGGCTGGAGGCCGTGGAGCAGGAAGTGATTCTGCCAGAATCCGCGTTAGAAGCGCTTTGGCCTGAAAAGACGCATCGCTTCTCTTTCCCGCCCCAAATACAGGTTCATTCTGAGAGCAATGGCATGGTCGAACGCCGGCAAGAAGCGATCGAGGGAGCGGTCGAAGTTTCAGCGGAGCGAGTCGGCGAACATCTGTTCAAGGTCAACATCCACTTGAGAAACGTCACGCCGATGGAAACTGCTGCTGAAAAACGCGATGCAGCGCTGATGCATTCTTTGGTTTCGACTCACACGATTCTGGGCGTGAAAAGTGGTGAATTCGTTTCGCTGCTGGAGCCGCCGGCGGAATTTCAAGAGTTCGCCTCGCAATGTCAAAACGTCGGTGCATGGCCGGTGCTGGTCGGAGAGCCTGGACAACGGGACACGATGCTGGCTTCCCCCATCATCCTTTACGATTACCCGCAAATTGCGCCTGAGAGTACAGGGGACTTGTTCGATGGAACCGAGATCGACGAGATCCTGTCATTGCGGATCATGACGCTGACAGACGACGAAAAGCGTGAGATTCGCCAATCCGATGATCGCGCGCGCCAGATTCTCGAGCGCACGGAGGCGATGCCCGCGGAGCAATTCATGAAATTGCACGGTGCCGTGCGCGGTTTGCGGCCACTCAAGGAGGACGCTCGATGAACGAGTGGGAATGGCAATTGTTGGAAGACAAGACGTTGGTGAATCAACTAACCATCGAGGGCGTCGAAGTGCGCGTCGGAGACCGCGTGCGTTTGAATCCGCGGAAAGGTGGCGACGTGCTCGACATGGCGTTGGCAGGACAGATCGCAATTGTCGAAAGCATAGAACAGGATTATGAGGGCAAGAGTCACGTCTGCGTCGTTCTGGAAGGCGATCCGGGGCGCGATTTGGGTATGCTGCGCCAGCCCGGGCACCGTTTCTTTTTTGCTGCTGGGGAAGTCGCGCCTTTGCCGAAGCCGGACGCGCAATCCAGAACGCCAGCGCTGCGGGCGCGCATTCTGGTGGCCGGAATTGGAAACATTTTCTTGGGAGATGACGGGTTTGGCGTGGAAGTAGTCAGGCGATTGTCCGCGCACGAATTCGGCGCCAAGGTGAAGGTTGTCGACTTCGGCATTCGTGGCTTCGATCTTGCGTATGCTCTGCAGGACGGATATGAAACGACAATCCTGGTGGATGCGTATCCGCATGGACAGGCCGCAGGTTCCGTTTCTCTCGTCGAACCGGACCTGAGTAATCTGGATGAGCCACAGCAGGCCGTCGTCGAGACTCACGGCATGAATCCGCTGAGTGTGCTCCGGTTGGCCAAGGCAATGAATGGAGGAATAAAGAAAGTGCTGCTCGTCGGATGTGAGCCTGCCACGTTTGGAGGCGAAGAGGGCCAGATCGGGCTAAGCAAACCGGTCGAGACGGCAGTAGACGAAGCCGTTAATCTAATTGTGTCTGTTGTGGACAGGATTTTGCAGCAACAGTCATGAAGGTGAAAATTCTGAAAAGGAGACTATCGTGGCGGAAAACAGTAACCACTCCGATTTCACAACTGACAAGGACACGCTATACATGCTCGGTGGCGTGGCGCTGATCGTGTTCGGTGCGGGCCTGATTCTTTCCAATCCGGTAGTCCGGCGCTATCTGGGACAGGCGGGCGTCGGCAGCCTGGTGCAAGGCGCGCTGCCCGACCTGGATCGCTATTTGAAGCTGCGGTCGATGTAGATCGCGGAAAGTTCGAACTCAGGGTGGAACCCAATTTCTGGGCGAGAAAGGGGGGCTTCCATCGTCGAAGTGGCTGGGATTGACGGTGGTCGTGAACGACTATGACACCGCAAAATGGAATGGTTCGCTATGCAATCGATCCCAAAGCGAGTCAATTCACGGTACAGGCATTTGCCAGCGGGCTGATTTCGGCAGTGGCACACAGCCCTAAGATTGCGATTCGTACCTGGACGGGTGATATCAGCTTTGTTCCCGAAACGCTGGCCGATGCAAAACTGAAAGTTGTCATCAAATCGGCATCTCTCGAGGTGCTGGACGAATTGAGGGAAACTGATCGGCGGGAACTTCACCGCGTCATGAACCAGGACGTTCTGGAGACCAATCGGTTCCCGGAAGTGGCATTTGAAAGCTCGAACGTCAGCGCCGAGCGGCTGAAGGAGAGCTTGAACCGAGTGAATGTGGAGGGCAAGCTATCGCTCCACGGAATTACCAACGGCCACGCATTTTTCTCCCAGGTAGCATTCGGAGTAGACTCCTTTCGCGCCTATGGGGACTTTGGTTTGCTGCAAAGTGATTATGGTATTCGGATTGCCTCCATCGCCGGAGGAACGCTCAAACTGCAGGATGAGCTCAAGTTTTCATTCTACGTAGTGGGACGCAAACAAACTTGAGATCAGAAGTTGCGAGATGGGCCGAACCTGATGAACGAGGGAGACTGCACTGTGCATGCGACGAGGCCGCTTGCGGAGGATGCTACTGTTCGCTACGCAATTGATGCCAAGGGGAGTACGTTTGTGGCGCAAGCTTTTGCCACCGGCTTGCTCTCCGCTTTTGGGCACAATCCGAAAATCGCCGTCCGAGACTATCAGGGCGAAGTCAGTTTCACGCAGACTGGGCCCACGATTGAAGGTGCCCGTCTTAGAATCACGCTTCAAGCCGATTCTCTGGAAGTTATCGACGACATCAGCGAGAAGGACCGGCAGGAAATTCATCGCAAGATGTGCGAGGAAGCTTTGGAAACCGATCGGTTTCCTGAGATCGTGTACGATTGCTCGCGCGTCTCAGCCAGCGGCAGTGGAGATCGTTATTGGGTAGCCTTGACCGGAGAACTAACCCTGCACGGGGTCACTCAGAATTTACCTGTCTCGGCTCGAGTGGTCATCAACGACAGCACGGTGCGGGCGTCCGGCGAGTTCGGCGTTCGGCAAAGTGACTACGAAATTGCGCCCGTCACTGCCGCGGCGGGGGCCATCAGAATCAAAGATGAAGTGAAGTGTACGTTTGATATCGTGGCCCGCAAGGCCGAATAGGCTGCTAATTTTCTTGGCTGACTTCTGAGTCTGCTTTCCCTTTCTACGCTCACGCCCCACGCCCCCCAAGGTTACGTTCGGTGATGCCCCCGGGCTCCATCCTCGGACTTCGGTGATATCTTTGTGGATGAATCGTCAAACGTCCGCCTTACACTATGGATATCCTCAGGATACTCTTTGAGCAACGCTTTCTCTTGCCAGTCGAACACGTGCGACCGTTGCAAGGACAACTGGGGGGCTCGGGGCGCAAGATCATCCGGCTGACAGCAGGGAAAATCAGTGCAATCGGCATCCTGTACGACGTGCGGGAAGAGAACGTCGCTTTCCTCGAGTTCTCTCGACATTTTCGCAAGCACGGTTTGCCGGTGCCGGAAATCTACGGCGAAGATCTGAATCAGGGCGCGTACCTGGAAGAAGACCTGGGGGATACATCGCTTTTTGAATTTCTTTCCAAACATCGCGTTGGCGAGCGGATCGATCCTCAGGCCGAAGAAGCCTATCGCAAGGTCATCGCTACATTGCCCAGGTTCCAGATAGAGGCGGCGCGCGATCTGAGCTACAAGGTGTGTTATCCGCGCGGCAGCTTTGATCGACAGTCCATCGCCTGGGATCTGAATTATTTCAAGTATTACTTTCTCCGACTGGCGGGCATTCCGTTCAGCGAACAGGCTCTGGAAGATGACTTCAGCCGCCTGACGAAATTCCTGTTGAGCGCGGGGCGCGACTATTTTCTCTATCGGGACTTTCAGTCGCGCAACGTCATGCTGCGCGACGGGCAACCTTTCTTTCTGGACTATCAGGGAGGCCGCAAGGGCGCGCTGCAATATGACGTCGCTTCTCTCTTGTACGATGCCAAGGCGGATCTGCCGCCCGACTTACGTCAGAGACTGCTCGATCACTATCTCGAAACTCTGGCTGGATTTACTGATCTGAAGCGCGACGTGTTCATGAAGCATTACTACGCTTACGTGTATGTCCGCATCATGCAGGCGTTAGGAGCTTACGGGTTCCGCGGATTCTATGAACGGAAAGTGCATTTTCTGCAGAGCGTGCCGTATGCGTTGAAGAACTTGCGCTGGCTGCTGCACAACGTCACGCTGCCGATTGCGCTTCCAACGCTTATGGGAGCCTTTCACAGCATGCTCGGTTCGGAGAAACTGCAGGGCCTGGCGTCGGATGCGGACAATCTCGTCGTCCGGATTGTCAGTTTTTCTTTTCATCGCGGTCTGCCCAAAGACGAGAGCGGCAATGGTGGCGGCCCGGTTTTTGATGGCCGATTGTTGCCGAACCCCGGCCGCGAAGAGCGATTCAAAGCACTTACTGGCAAAGATGCGCCGGTGATCGACTATCTCAATCAGTTGGAGAGCGTGCATCGTTTCCTGAGCCACGCCATGTCGCTTGTCGACGATCACGTGAGCGAGTGGCAGCGCCGCCGCTTCAAGCATCTGTTGGTGTCCTTCGGCTGTACCGGTGGACAGCATCGCTCGGTGTATCTGGCGGAACAACTCGCGAAACATCTCCGCGATCGAGGCGGGGTTGAAGTTATCGTGCAGCACCGCGAACTGCAAAGGATGGCGGCAGAAAATACGTCAGCGGAGAAAGCTGCGCGATGATGATGAGGGCGATGATCCTTGCAGCCGGACTGGGCATGCGTCTACGGCCGCTTACCGATGATCGTCCCAAAGCTTTAGTCGAAGTGGATGGGCACACCCTGCTGGAGATTACGCTGCGCCGCCTGCAGCGATTTGGCATTCGCGAAGTAATTGTCAACGTCCATCACTTTGCCGATATGGTTGTCGAATATTTGAAGAAGAACGACAACTTCGGCATGCGGGTTGAAATCTCACGGGAACAAGTCTTGCTCGACACGGGCGGCGGCCTGAAAAAAGCGGCGTGGTTCTTTCTAGAAGAGGGCCGTCCAAACGAACCGTTCCTTCTGCACAATGTCGATGTGCTCAGTACGATCGATTTTGACCGCATGGCAGAATTTCACAAGCAGCATCAGGCCCTCGCAACGTTGGCGGTGCAAGATCGTCAGACAACACGATATCTTCTCTTCGACGAGCACCAGCAACTCTGTGGACGGCGGGCTGCCCGTCATCGGGATCCGGAAATTGTCCGGCCGTCGACGGAAACCCATGCGTTTGCATTTTCCGGAGTACAGGTGATTTCTCCAAGGCTTCTGAATCTGATGGCCGAGGATGGGGTCTTCTCCATCATTGCGTCTTACCTGCGCCTTGCTGGCCAGGGAGAGCGAATTCTTGCTTTTCGAGCGGACGAGTATTACTGGCGCGATCTCGGCATGCCCGAGAGTGTCGCGCAAGCTGCCGAAGATGTGCGAAACAACATTTGTCCAGTGTAGTTGAGTTTGGCTCCGTTTCTCGGGCGGCAAAGGAAAAGCCTTTCACCGCAAAGAGCGCAAAGAAAAACCGTGAAACACGCAAAGAAAAACAGCTGCGATATTCCCTTGCGTTCGCTGCGGCTTTTCTTCGCGATCTTTGCGGTTCAAATGCTTTTGGCAGCGAAAGATATCTGGCCCACGACTTTCCTCTTGCAGCGGGCATCCAGCTCCGATACCATCTGTGCACCTGTATGAATAATCTCTATCTACACCGAATTCGTGTCGTAGTCTTGGGGGTAGGAGTTTTTATACCCTATCCGGTGTGGAGGGACCCAGCGAGCTGAGAAACAAGAAATCCTAAAAGGCTCTCGAATCCCGCCCCGCCAGAAACGTTGGCTTGGTGGGTTTTGCTTTTTAGGGGTCATCAGGAAGGGTGGCATGAGGGACAAGACATCGATGCCCGGAAAGAATATGACTGGCGCCAGCATCCTTTGGGAATGTCTGGAACGAGAAGGCGTGAAAGTCGTCTTCGGTTATCCCGGCGGAGCCATTCTGCCCGCCTATGACGCGCTCAAGCACAGCAAGATCCATCACGTGTTGGTGCGCCACGAGCAGGGCGCGACCCACATGGCCGACGGATACGCGCGCGCGAGCGGGGAGGTGGGAGTCGCCGTCGCAACCTCCGGACCCGGCGCGACCAATATGGTCACGGGAATCGCCACCGCGATGCTCGATTCGTCCCCCATCGTCTGCATCACTGGCCAAGTCGGAAGCAAACTGATCGGGTCGGATGCCTTTCAGGAAACCGACATCACCGGCGTCACGCTTCCCATCACGAAACACAATTATCTAGTCACGCATGCGAGCGAAGTCGCACGCACGATCCGTGAAGCTTTTTACGTCGCCCGCTCGGGGCGGCCGGGCCCGGTTCTAGTGGACATCACGAAAGACGCGCAGCAGACGACTTGCGAATTCGACTGGGAAGCCGCAAAGCCGCAACTGCCCGGGTATCGTCCGGATCTGTCTCCGGAACTGAAAGAGTACGAGCAAGCACTGGAACTGATCCATAACTCGAAGCGACCAGTGATCCTGGCAGGCCACGGCATCATCATTTCCGGAGCAATGCAAGAAGTCCGCGACTTTGCTGAGCGCGCGGCCATTCCTGTGGCACTTACGTTACTGGGCATTGGCGCGTTTCCAGCCGCCCATCCCCTTAATCTAGGAATGATGGGAATGCATGGAGAAGCCTGGGTGAATCACACCATTCAGGAAGCCGACCTACTTCTTGCTTTCGGCATGCGTTTCGACGATCGGGTGACGGGGAATCTCAAAACCTACGCGTCCAACGCCAAGAAGATTCACATCGAGATTGATCCGGCGGAGATCAACAAGAACGTCAAGGTGGATGTTCCGCTCGTCGGCGACCTGAAGGAGGTGCTACATGAACTATTGCCCAAGGTCGAGTCGATTGACCGAAGTGAGTGGCTCGATTCGATCGACAAGCTGAAGGGCGATGCCGCCGTACGCGACATTCAGAACCTGCCGGATAGTGGACATCTCTATGCGGCGCACGTGATCAACGACCTCTGGCGCGAGACGCGCGACGGCGATACCGTCGTCGTTACGGATGTGGGCCAGCATCAGATGTGGGAAGCGCAGTACTACAAGCACGAGAAAGCGCGCAGCCTGATCACGTCGGGCGGATTGGGCACGATGGGTTTCGCATTGCCTGCGGCTATCGGCGCAAAGGTCGCGCGGCCGGGGGCTGACGTGTGGGTCGTGGTCGGCGACGGCGGTTTCCAAATGACGTTGTGTGAACTCGCGACGATCGTGCAGGAAAATCTGAAGGTCAACATTGCCATCATCAACAATGGATTTCTCGGCATGGTGCGGCAGTGGCAGGAATTCTTCTACGAACGCAACTATGCGGCAACGCCACTACTGAATCCCGATTTCGCCAAACTGGGCGAGGCTTACGGTATTCGGAGCATGACCGTCACCGAGCGTTCGCAAGTTGTGCCCTCGGTGCGGGCGGCGCGCGAACATGACGGGCCGGTACTGATTAATTTCCGCGTAGAACAAGAAGACACGGTGTATCCCATGGTGGCAGCGGGGGCATCGTTACACGAGATGATTCGGCGACCGAGCAAGATTGTCGAGACCGCCGCCGACGAATAGAGAAAACAGATGCTCAACACATACGTGGTATACGTGGAAAATAAGCCGGGCGTGCTAACCCGAGTGGCCTCGCTGTTTCGGCGCCGTGCTTTCAACATTGACTCGCTGACCGTTGGCCGCACTGAAAAGCCAGAAGTCTCACGCATGACGATCACCGTTGACGCGGACCACGACCAGGCGCGGCGCATCGAGGCGAATCTTTATAAGCTCGTCAATGTGCTGCTGGTGGAAAACATCACCAACGAACCGGCGATTGTTCGCGACCTGGCGATGATCAAGGTCGCGGCCACGCATGAGGCCCGATCGCACGTCTTGGAACTGGCCAGCGTGTTCCGGGCACGCGTTGTCGATGTTGCTCCCGAATCGCTCACGATCGAAATCACTGGAGCCGAGGACAAGATCGATGGGCTGCTGGAAGTGCTGCGCCCCTACGGCGTTTTGGAGATGGTTCGCACCGGAATTGTGGCCATGCGTCGTGGCAAATCCTCGACGATTGTCTCGTCGGGTGACGCGAATCAGGATGTAGCCGAAGAAGATGTTTCGCATTCGGTATAAGATTCCCCACGACGAGTCAGCCATGCCGGTTTGGCACCGAAAATGCCCGGCTCCCATGGAAAATGGAGAAGCCCAACCAGCTCTTACCCTTAGCGGCGACGACACAACCGTCCAGGTGAGAAGCATCCCCCTTTTTTGAACTCCGCAAGTTACGGAAGTTTCGTATAAATCTTCCAAGCCATTGTTTCTAAAAGCGTTAGCTGTTATTTAAGAGATGGCTAGGCATCTTCCCCGCCGCCGTGTATTCACTCGAATGACTGGTGCAACCAGCGTCGCTATAGGTCTGCCTGCGCACTCGCGCTCGTGGAGAGCTCTGTCTTTTTCCGCCAAGCTGTACATCACGCTAATCGTGAGTGCAGGACTGGCTACGTTAGTGTATGGCGGAATTCACCAGACCAGTAAAAACATCGCAGAGTTCATTTGCTATCTGGGCATCGCCATTCTGGCTTCGCGACTCAAGGTAAACCTGCCTGGCATCACTGGGACGTTGTCGGTGAATTTTCTTTTCATCCTCATCGGAGTTCTCGAACTAAGCTTCGCTGAGACGCTGATCCTGGGTGCGATCTCGATGCTGGCGCAATGTCTGTACCCGGAGCGTCCCAAAGCGATCCAGGTAACGTTCAATGTGTGCGCTGGGTCCCTCTCGACGGCTTTAGCGTACGTTGTATATCACCATCGAGTCGCGAACTTGCTGATCGCCAACCGCCCGATCCTGCTGGGGGTGGCGGCGACAGTCTATTTCATCGCCAACGCGGGCTCCATTGCGGCAGTCATCTCGCTAACGGAGCGAAGACCTCTCACCCGGATTCTGGTGGATTGTTATTTCTGGTCATTCCCCTACTACCTGGTGGGGGCCGGCATCGCGGGCGCGGTTGCCTGGCTCAACCAAACGTTCAACTGGGAAACGTCGCTGCTCCTGGTACCCGCGGTGTACCTCATTTACCGCTCGTATCGCCTTTACCTTGGCAAGTTGGAGGACGAAAAGCGTCACGTCGAGGAGATGGCGAACCTGCACCTACGGACGATTGAAGCGCTCGCGCTGGCCATCGAAGCCAAAGACCACACGACTCACGAGCACCTGCAGCGCGTTCGCGTCTATGCCATCGAAGTCGCCAAAGAGCTGGGGGTGAATGGCGCGGAACTCGAGGCCCTACACGCCGCGTCGCTCTTGCACGACATCGGAAAACTAGCGGTTCCTGAGCACATCATTTCGAAACCCGGACGCCTGACGCCGGAAGAATTTGAGAAGATGAAAATCCACACATTGGTCGGGGCCGAGATTCTGGAACGCGTGCGCTTTCCTTATCCGGTCGTGCCCATCGTGCGCGCCCACCACGAAAAGTGGGATGGCTCAGGCTACCCGGTGGGATTGAAAGGTGCAGAAATTCCGATCGGAGCGCGTATTCTTTCGGCCGTCGACTATCTCGACGCGCTCGCATCCGACCGCCAGTACCGGCGTGCCTTGCCCATGCGCGAGGTGATCCAGAAATTAGCTGCCGAATCGGGCAAGTCGTTCGATCCGAAAGTTGTCGACATCTTGCAAAAACGCTACCAACATCTGGAACGGCTGGCGGTTGCCAAGTCGGTGCAGGATCCGAACGGACCGCTTTCCACCTCGATCAAAATCGAGCGTGGCCTGGAGCCCGCAGCCGGATTCGAGAACGCCACCGTGCAAGATTATGCAGGGCGCGAGACGACGTTCTTATCCTCGATCGCAGCCGCCCGCCAGGAAGCGCAAAGTCTGTTCGAGCTCAGCCAGGATTTGGGGGCTTCGCTAAGCCTGACTGAGACGCTCTCCGTGTTCTCGGTAAAGCTGAAGCCGATGGTGCCCTACGACGCTATCGCCATTTACATCAAGCGCGAGAATGAACTGGTCCCGGAGTACGTGAATGGCGATAACTACCGCCTGTTTTCTTCCTTGCGCATTCCCATCGGGCAGGGGCTCTCGGGCTGGGTCGCCCACAACCGGAAGCCGATCATCAATGGCAATCCGTCGGTCGAGCCCGGGTACCTGAATGATCCATCCAAGTTCAGCACGTTACGATCTGCGCTAGCTGTGCCGTTGGAGGGCGTTTCCGGAGTGATCGGCGTTCTCGCGCTCTATCGCGCGGAGCGCGACGCTTTTACCACTGACCATCTGCGCATCATGCTTGCGGTAAGCGGAAAGATGGCGCTGTCCATCGAGAACGCGCTGAAGTATCAGCAGGCGGAAAATTCAGCTACCACCGACTACCTCACCGGGCTGCCGAACGCCCGCTCACTCTTCCTGCAACTTGATCGAGAACTGGCTCGCTGCAAGCGCGATAACTCGACGCTGACTGTGATGGTCTCTGACATGGACGGTTTCAAACAGATCAACGATCGGTTTGGACACTTGGAGGGCAATCGGGTTTTGCGCCTGTTTGCCCAGGCGCTCAAAGACAGTTGCCGGGAATACGATTATGTTGCCCGCATGGGTGGAGATGAATTTGTAGTGATTGCTCCGGGGCTCGCGACCGATGCGGCTGGCAAGAAAGCCGAGCAAATGCGGACTCTGGCGCGGCAGGCAGGAAGCGAAGTCTGCGGCGAGGATATTCTTTCGCTCAGCGTCGGACGCGCGATGTACCCGGAAGATGGCAAAGATGCGGAACAACTTCTAGCCGAAGCCGACCGGCGCATGTATCTGGAGAAGCAAAAGGAACTCTCCTACAAGGACCGCCGGTCCCACCCTCGCATGAAGTGCCGGGTAACCATCGAAATGCATACCGCGGAGGGAGCAACTCCCTTGTTCGCGAATCTGACGGATGTGAGCCTGGGCGGCTGCTTTGTAGAAACCAGTACGATTCTTGCTCCGGGCAGCAAAATCAAGCTGGGCTTCTCGATGGATGATCCGAGCTTGACCGCTGAGGGCGTGGTGGCCAGACTCGACCCTGGGACCGGTGTTGCGGTTCAGTTCCGCGAAATGAACCGCGAGGGCCGTGAACGGATGTTCCGCATTCTCGAGTTCGTGCAGAAGACAACCACTTACTACAATAATCGTTATCTCGATACTCTGACCAAGAGCTGATTGCCCGCGAGCGCGGTGAATCAGCCCTGGCTGCGCGCAGCCAGTGGAGTGCAGGTTGCGCGAACAATCTCTGCCGCTATTTGGTCGAGGGGAATGATCTTGTCGGCCAGACCGCTTCGCGCTACAAAGCCAGGCATGCCCCAAACCACGCTGCTGGCTTCATCTTGCACATAGATGCGTGCTCCCAACCCGCGCAGAGTCTCGCATCCCTTCAATCCATCTTGTCCCATGCCCGTCAGAATGATAGCGAGGGCCCGCGCCCCATAAACACGGGCGATGGATTGAAACAGCACATCCACCGAAGGTCGACAGAAATTCTCTTTCGGCCCCTGGTGCGTCTTGAGGACAACGCGCCCGTCTTTCCCCTCGACCACCATGTGAAAATCCCCCGGAGCAACGAAGGCATGGCCCGCCAAGAGTGGCTCCCCAGAAACGCATTCTCGAACCGGCAGGGCGGACTTCGCGGACAGACGCGAGGCGAGTAGGGAAGTGAAGATCGGCGGCATATGCTGCGCAATGACGACGGGCACGGGAAAATTCGACGGTAAAGACGGCAGAAGCCGGGCCAGCGCGTCGGGCCCTCCGGTCGAAACTCCGATGGCAACGATTTGCACTGGGGACAGCAATCGTGCTGCAGAAAGTACGAGAACTGGCGCAGCACGCACGCTGCGATTCTCCCGCGCGGCCGAATGCGCTTCCGGCAGACGGCAAAGGGCCCGAATCTTGGGGATGAGTTCGCCTGCGATCGCCTGCAGAGTCGTTGTCAGGTTTGTGTTGCTCGGCTTGGTGACATAATCGGTGGCCCCAAGCGACAGTGCTTCCAGTGTCACCGCTGCCCCACGCTCGGTCAGCGTGCTGAACATAATAATGGGAACCCGAGCACCCATTTTGCGGAGGTGGCGGACGGTTTCCAGGCCATCCATCTCGGGCATTTCGATGTCGAGGAGAACGATGTCGGGATGGAGCGCCTGGAATTTCGCGAGCGCGACGCGACCGTTCACCGCCGTGCCTGCGACTTCCAGGTCCCTATCTTGAGCGATCGCCAGCGAGAGAGCCTTGCGAACGACCACTGCATCGTCGACCAGGAGTACCCGCTTTCTTGTGGCTTGCGGCAACCAGGATCGCCTCTCTTGCCAGTCGTGTCTTACCGGCCAGCGCCAGCGGCCCTGGTCTTGATACATTCCTGCGCGTCCGGCACTTGGTAGTTCATGGAATCTTTGTCCAACCGGAACTGATTGACGAGGTTGTGGAGTTGGGTGGCCATCTCGGCCAGTTCGTTCGCGGCTTTCTGCGATTCCTGCGCGCTCGACGATGTTCCCCGCGCCGCTTCCGCCACGCCCTCGATGTTCTGGGTGATTTCCCCCGAGCCCTTGGCCGCATCCGCCACGTTGCGTGTCATCTCGTTCGTGGTGGCGCTCTGCTCCTCCACTGCCGTTGCAATCGTGCCCGAAATCTCGTTGATCTGGCCGATGACGCCCGTGATCGTGCCGATGGCTTCCACCGCACCCTGGGTGTCGGTCTGGATGGCGGTGATCTTGCGGCTGATGTCTTCGGTGGCTTTGGCGGTTTGTTTGGCCAGTTCTTTGACTTCGTTGGCGACGACGGCGAACCCTTTGCCGGCCTCACCGGCGCGGGCGGCTTCAATGGTGGCGTTGAGGGCGAGGAGGTTGGTTTGCTGGGCGATAGAGGTGATGACTTTAATGACTTCACCGATTTCGGCGCTGGAAGAGCCGAGCTTGGCGACGTTGGCGTTGGCAGCCTGGGCGGTTTGCACGGCGTTGGAAGCGACGGTGGCGGCTTCGTGGGCGTTGGTGGCGATGGACTGGATAGTTGCGGTCATCTCTTCGGCGCCGGTCGAAACACTCTGCAGGTTCTGGTTCACCCGCTGTGTCGCCTCGGTTACCACGGCAGCCTGGGCGGAAGTTTCTTCGGAATTGGCGGAAATCTGCTGGCTGGTGGCGGACAGTTCCTCGCTCGCGCTGGCCACGTGTCCCGCCGTATCTGCAATCGATTGCACCACCTGGTGCAGGTTGTTTTTCATCGTATTCAAGGCCAGCATGGCCTCGCCAACTTCGTCCGTAGCGCTGATTCTCAGGTCTTCTACGGTCAGGTTTTTGTGGGCTATGGTGCTGGCAAAATCAGCGCACTCCTTCACGGGTCGAATTACGAGCCGGCGCAGCACGAGATACATGACCGCGATGGCTGCCAGGACGGTCAAGAAGCTGATGATGAAAGTTGCCATCATGTTGGAGCGCGATTCCTGTACCAGCGTGTCGGTTCGGGCTTCCAGCACAAAAGCTGCGCGCATGTCCCCGATCTTCATCCCTTCTTTGGGATAACCAAACGGGTCCTTTTCTCCCGCGGGATCTCCGTGGCACTGCAAGCAGTCTTCGGCGATCCGGACGGGCTGGGCGTAACGCATGACCTCGTTGCCGTCCATCGTGACGCGCTCGGCAAATTCTGGCAGAGAGGGATCTTTCTCGAAGGCCTCGAGCGCCCGCCTTTCAAATTCGGTCGCCTGGTTCTTGGGGTCGCGGGGGTGCAAAGACGGCGTCCTGAACTTCATGCCTTGATTGCTCGCGTATTGTTCCGCCGTGCGCATGGCGACGACAACCGGCACCTGCTCCAGATGTTTGAAGTTGTGATCTGGGACCATAATGTCGATATTGGCGGCAAACCAGTCCCGCGCGGCTGAGGTCATGCCCGTGATCTGGCGCAGTTTGTCGCGGAAGGCATCATCCGCTTGTTTATTAATGCGACTCTGGAGGATACAGAAACTGATGCCTGAAGTGATCACCAGCACCAGGGCGATGCCCCCGATGAGTTTCGCGGACAGCTTCAGGTTTCTGAACATCGCACACCTTCCTCTGCGCCGCGGAAAATCTTCAACGTCCCACCCCCGCAGCCATCGCTTTCCGGGATGGGGCGCGATGGGTGGCTGGAGAGTGGACCGTATCGATCTTGAACTGGTCGACCAGAGCGTGAAGTTGGGTGGCCATCTCGGCCAGTTCGTTCGCGGCTTTCTGCGACTCTTGCGCGCTCGAAGATGTTCCCCGCGCTGCTTCCGCCACGCCCTCGATGTTTTGCGTGATTTCCCCCGAGCCCTTGGCCGCATCCGCCACGTTGCGTGTCATCTCGTTCGTGGTGGCGCTTTGTTCTTCCACCGCCGTCGCGATCGTGCCCGAGATGTCGTTGATCTGGCCGATCACCCCCGTGATCGTGCCAATGGCCTCTACCGCACCCTGGGTGTCGGTCTGGATGGCGGTGATCTTGCGGCTGATGTCTTCGGTGGCTTTGGCGGTTTGTTTGGCCAGTTCTTTGACTTCGTTGGCGACGACGGCGAACCCTTTGCCGGCCTCGCCGGCGCGGGCGGCTTCAATGGTGGCGTTGAGGGCGAGGAGGTTGGTTTGCTGGGCGATGGAGGTGATGACTTTAATGACTTCACCGATTTCGGCGCTGGAAGAGCCGAGCTTGGCGACGTTGGCGTTGGCAGCCTGGGCGGTTTGCACGGCGTTGGAGGCGACGGTGGCGGCTTCGTGGGCGTTGGTGGCGATGGACTGGATGGTAGCAGTCATCTCTTCGGCGCCTGTAGAAACGCTTTGCAGATTCTGGCTGACTTGCTGCGAAGCCTGCGAGACCGTGCCTGCTTGAGCCGAGGTTTCCTCCGAATTGGCGGAAATCTGCTGACTGGTGGCGGATAGCTCTTCGCTCGCGCTAGCCACGTGCTGCGCGTTTTCGATAATAGCGAGAATCATCGCTTTGAGACTGTCATTCACCTTGTTAATCGCTAGGGTCAGATCGCCCAGTTCGTCGTCGCTGAGCACCTTCAAGCCGTCGCCAGTCAGATCTCCGCCAGCGATGGCCTCAGCTCGGGCCAGGACGGACTCGGTCGTGACGGAAATGCGGCGGCTCAGCCAAACCGCGACAGAAGAGCCGATCGCGAGGGCTCCGAGTGTGGTCAGGGCTATCGTGAGGTACATCGACCGGGTATGAGCAGCCAAATCATCGGCATCCTGCCCCAGCATAGTGGTGATTGAATCCGAAATGTCGCCGAGCGGCTTTTTGATTGCCTCGGTGGTAGGAGTTGCCTTGTCGGCAAATTCGTTTCCAGCCTGGATCACGGCATCGTGCTCACTGCCCGTCGCATGCTTCATCGCGGATTCCTGCGCCTCCCGTAGAGCGGGGAGTTGTCGCTTGATCTCGCCGAGCCGATCGCGGTTGGCCTGCAAAGACCAATGGGCAGACTGGTCGTCCAGTTGGATGACGTCTTTATCAATTTCATCCCAATTGGAATCAAAGATTTTCTTTGCGGCGCCCCACCGGGCCGGTTGGCCTCCCGCGAGGACGGCTTGGCGTCCCTTGCTTTGCGCCTGATTGAGATCTCTCTGCAAGGCGACGCAGGTCCTGGCGGTCGGGAAGCGTACGCTGACCGCGCGATCCTGGGTGGCTTTGATCGCACCCACTCTGATGTAGATGAACCCGGCGCTAAGCACCATGAGCGCCAAGATGCTGAAAAAACTTAAGCCTAGTTTTCTTCCCACTGTCAGTCTCATAGGTCTCCTAACTGGCATGCCCTGTCTTTGTCCAGCACGTGCAGCAAACGGCCGTCCAGCTTGTACACTCCAAAAATCGTTGTCCGCACGGACCCGTGAAGGGTTTCCGGAGGCGCCTCAAACGCGGATTCTTCCACCTCGATCACGTCCCCAATCTCGTCGACCAGAAGGCTGACTGCACCGTCTGGGGCTCGCACCACCACGTTCACCGGCAACTTGCCTTGGGCCCGATCTTCAAAGGACAGCCGCCTCCGCAGATCGATGGCCAGCACGATCTGCCCTCGTAGATTGATCAGGCCCTCGACGGTTGGCGGCGCAAGTGGCACAGGCGTCATCGGCTGAAAGCGGATGACCTCCTGCACCTCGGGTACGGGTACCCCGAATAAGCGGCCATCCAGAAGAAATGTGCAGAATTGTTGGGATGCCATCGCGTTGCTCCTAAACTCTCTGCGCTTCGAGTTCGACTGAATCCAGCAGGCCGGGGACAGCCGCCCGCACGATTGCCGGTAAATCGAGCAGGTCGGTTACGTGGCGCTGGGTTACGAACGATCCCACGATTCCGGTGCGGGGAGTCAGCGACTCGACGCTGGCCCGCTCTTCCACAATGTCGACGATGCGGTCCACGATCAGGCCCACCGTGCGCTTGCCTTCGGAATACACCACCACCTGAATCGATCCGGAATTCGCCAGCAACTCCGCATCGCTGGTGGCGGGAACGATTGCGGACAGCCGCACCAGCGGAATGATCTGCCCGCGATACTGCATCACTTCCTGAGCGCCGGCGTGTTCGACGACGGTTCTCGGAAATTCCTCGAGGCGCGCTACCATGGACAGGGGAATCGCAACCCGGCTGTCGGATCCGTTCTCCGCTAGCAGCAAAGCGTGCTGATCCAGGAGTTCTCCCAGGCCAACCTCACTGTGCTCTTTGGTCTGAGCCGGCTCTTGTGTTTCTGCGATTACCTTGGCTTTTTGAGCGAGTCCCGGCACATCAAGGATCAGCGCGACACGACCATCTCCCATGATGGTGGCCCCGGAGTACGTGCTGATTCCCTTGAGTTGTTTGCCCAGGGGTTTGACGACGATTTCCTCGGTATCGATGATTTCGTCGACGATGAGCCCGAATTGCTGGTCTTCGGCCTGAAGTACCACGATGTTGGTGGCCGCTGACCGGTCCAACCCCTTGTCAGCCGCCGTCCGCATTCCCAGTTCGCGATCGAGGTACACCAGGGGCAGCAAATTGCCGCGCAAACGATAGACTGGAGCGCCATGGACGAGTTCAATGCCAGTTTCTTTCTCTCCTTCCTCTTTTCCTAAGCGGACCAGTTCCGACAGGCTTACCTGAGGAATCGCAAACCTTTCGCCTCCGCAAGTAACGATCAGAGCCGGAATAATGGCCAGAGTCAGCGGGATCTTTACCCTGACGGTTGTGCCCTTTCCCGACGTCGATTGAACGTCGACTGTGCCGCCGATTTTCTCCACATTGGTCTTCACTACGTCCATGCCAACACCACGACCCGATACGTTCGTGATCTTCTCCGCAGTCGAAAATCCGGGGAAGAAGATCAAGTTGAAGATCTCCCTTTCGGGCATGCGGGTGGCCTGTTGCTCCGAGATCAGTCCTCGCTCGATAGCTTTTTCCCGGATACGCTCGCCGTTCAGTCCAGCGCCATCGTCGCTGATTTCGATGTTGACCTGCCCACCTTCGTGGAAGGCGCGCAAAGTGAGAACTCCGGTAGGATCTTTGCCCGCGCGCTTCCGCATTTCAGGCTGTTCAATGCCATGATCCATCGAATTCCGCACTAGATGGGTGAGCGGATCTTTGATGGCTTCGATGATGGTCCGGTCCAGTTCCGTATCCTGGCCTTCCATCTCAAGCCGGACCTCTTTGCCGCAGCTGTGGGCAAGATCGCGCACGGTGCGGGGGAATTTGCTCCAGACGTTGCCGATGGGCTGCATGCGGGTCTTCATGACCTCTCCCTGCAGTTCGGTCGCGATCAGGTTCATGCGCTGCGAAACGGCCTGAAATCCGGCATCCTGCGTGCTGTTGGAGAACTGGAGCAACTGGTTGCGCGCCAGCACCAGTTCGCCCACAAGATTCATCAACCGGTCGAGCAGCGTCACGCCCACGCGGATGGTTTCGACCGCCGCGTCCGGATTTCGCGAATCCGGTGTCGCAGGCGCTGCGGCGGGTTCTTCGGAATGAGCACCTGCGTGGGAGACGGCGTCGACAACCGGGCTCACTGGCGCGGGTTCCGGTTGTCGTGCAGAGGCAGCTTCGCAGGCCACGGAGTTACTCCCAATCATGGAATGCATCTGATTCGGGTTTGCGTGACGATCGAGCTCTCCCAGTTCGGGTTCAGGAATGTGGTTGGATGATGCCGCAGCCGCCACTGGGTTGGGACGCTGCTCGGCCTCGACGGTCAGCGGAGGCATCGGCAGGGAAACAAGAGAAACGGAGGAAACGGAAGCCTCGCCCGATGCGACGGCATGGGACACCGCCGCTGGCTCGCCCTGCAAGCGCGCCAGAAGTTCGATGAGGGCGGCATAATCTTCCTCGCCATCCTGGCCAGTCGTCTGGATCGCGGCTAGCATGCGACGCACCGCGTCCACCATTGCCAGCAGTCCGCTGGTGATTTCGGCATTCAGAATCATTTGGCCGTCGCGAAGCCGGGAAAGCAGGCTCTCGCCCGCGTGCGCCAGCTTTTCCAGCCGCGCAAAGCCCAGAAACCCGCAACTCCCCTTGATCGTATGGATCGTCCGGAACACGCTGGCGAGGAGCTCTTTGGAGGAGGGCTCACTCTCAAGCTTCACCAGTTCCTGGTCCAGGCGGTCCAGGTTCTCGTTGCTCTCGATAAGAAAATCCTTAACGATTTCGTCCATAGAGCGATCTCTGCCAGTCGAACTCACGTTTTGGGCTGCACGTCCGGAGCCGCTTCCGACCTATCTTCCGCACAGAGAGGCGTGTCTTCACGCGCCTGCCCTGTCTCCTTAATGCATCATCGGCGTTCGCCCGGACGACTTAAATCCTGGCTTCGTGCCTCGGTAGGTCTTTTGCGTTGGACCAAGCACTTTGGGTTTGGGACGCGCTTGAAGGCAGTCGTCAGCGCCCGTACACTGGAGCTATGCACGTGCATGTTCATGGTGCGGGCGGCCCGACGCGGGTGTTGAAGATATCGCTCGCCGTAACCCTGGCCTACATCGTGCTGCTGGTCGTGGCAGGCATACGGGCGCACTCCCTGGCCTTGCTTTCCGAAGCCGGACACAATCTCTCCGACTTTCTCGCGCTCTTGCTCTCTCTGGTTGCGGTCTATTTCCAGTCACGCCCGGCCAATTCCACGAAGACCTACGGCTATCATCGCGCCGGAGTGCTGGCGGCGCTGGTCAATGCCACATCGCTTGTGGCCGTTTCGTTCTTCATCTTCTACGAGGCATTCAAGCGGTTGCAGCATCCCGAGCATGTACAGGCCAGCGTGATGATGTGGGTTGCGGCGGCGGGCGTCGTGATGAACGGCGCAATCGCTTTGCTCCTATACCGTTCCGGGGGCGACGTCAATATCCGAAGCGCTCTTCTGCACGAAGTAGGCGACACCCTTTCGACCGCAGCTGTGATTGCCGGTGGCTGGGCCATCCTCGTGACAGGCGACTACTGGATCGATTCCGCGCTCTCGTTCGGGATCGGCGTACTGATCCTGTGGTCGGGTTTCGGCATCGTACGCGAAACCCTCAACATTTTGCTCGAAGGCATGCCGCGCGGCATGAAACTGGAGAGAATCGAGTCCGCCATCCGGGCCGTTGGCGGAGTCAATGACGTGCACGATCTACACGTCTGGAGCATCGGATCCGAGACGCACGCGCTCTCCTGCCACATTTCCATTGCCGACATTCCTCCCTCGGTCAGCGAACGCATTTTGCGCGACGTGAAGGAACTCCTGCTGCACGAGTTCCGCATCGACCACACGACCATCCAATTCGAGCACGTAGTGTGCGAAGTCGCGCATGGGTGCGTAATTCCCGTGATCGAAAGCGAAGGGCACCACCACCATAGCCACTAAGTACCTGGCGGAGGCTATGGTCGTTGCTGCTCGTAAATCTCCCGCGCTCGCTCAATGGTGTCCGCTTCTTCTGGCGATTTGTCCGGGCGCAGACGCATAATGCGCGGAAAGCGTAGCGCGTATCCGCTCTCGTGCCGGGTGGACTGCATCATGTTGTTGAAAGCCACTTCTAGAACAATCTTCGGCTCGACCACGCGCCGGAAGCCTTGGTCTTCGACCGTGTGTTCGAGGAACCACTTCGTCATCTCGGCGATTTCGGCGTCGGTGAGACCGGAATACGCTTTGCCGATATTCACCAGTCGGTCGCCGTCCCATACGGCGAAGGTATAGTCGCTGAGTACGCCGACGCGCTTGCCATGACCGTATTCGACTGCTGTAACGACGACATCCAGCGTGGCAAGTTCGCGCTTCATCTTCAGCCACGACTTGCCCCGCTTGCCCGGCGTATATGACGAGTTGAGATCCTTAATCATCAACCCTTCGTTGCCTCGAGTCTGCGCGGCGACGAAAAGCTTTTCCAGTTCGTCGGTTGACTTCGCCTGAAATACGGGCGCACGAAGGATGCTCGCATCTGCGATTGCGTCGGCCTGATCGGAATCGAACGCCAGGGTTCCCTGGACGGCCACTGCTCCCTGCGAGCCCCTGTGTCCTCTGTGGTGCGAGGTTTTCCGAGGCGCTGCCAGCAATCCATCCAGAATCTGAGCCCGCTCGCGCAGCGGACGATCCATCACCAACTCGCCGTCCGCATACAACACGTCGAACACAACGAAGGCAACCGGAGTCTCCCTAAGTATCTTGTCGCCGACCTTTTTTCGGCCCAGTCGCTGTTGCAGAACGGTGAATGGCCTGGCACGTTCGCCTGAACGGTCCCATGCCACAATCTCACCATCGAGAATTGCATCCTTCGATAGCCCGGCCAATGCGTCGGGCAATTCGGGGAACGACTCGGTGATCTCATCCCGCGTGCGCGAGAAAAACCTCACCTCGCCGTCCGCGAGATGAGCCTGCGCGCGGATGCCGTCATACTTGTCTTCCACCGCGGCTTCCACGAAATAATTGAGCCCTTCTTCCGGAGACTCAATCGGACTCGCGAGCATGAATCCCAGGGGATGAAAGAGCCGCATCTTCGCATCGGCCAGTTTGTCTTGCGACGCTAATCTCACCGTCTCCCCGAGATCGCCCAGAAGCATGTTGGCGCGTTGCACTTTGGACACGCTTCCACCATAAGCTCTCGCAATTGCTTCCTCAACCAGGCTCTCTTTCAACCCGATTCGCAGATCGCCAGTGATGATCTTTACGATGTACTTGGCTTCGAGCGGTGTGGCCTGTGAAATGAGACTGCGGACGATGGCAACCTTTGCCGCTGGCCCGCGCGCCGCCGCAATCTGGCGGAAGGTTCTCTCGATTTCCAAGACATCCAAACCCTGCTCGGGACGCTGGGGAAGGACTTCGCCGGCGACGGCTCCCAAGTCGCCATGACGTCGATAGGCCGCCGTCAGTTGGGCTTCATTGTTGCCCGAGAGCTCCGCCACAATTTGCCATAGGGCCCGCCCGCCGAGCTGCAGAGTTGTCTCTTCCCATGCCGGAAACGCCCGTCCCGAAAGAAAAACGGCTGACACCGCCGCCTCGTCCGTTGTGCGCGACCTCAGATAATCAGCGACGATGCCTGTTTTCAGCAGCTTCTTGGTAGTCGCCGCAACTTGTTCACAAGCTGTCGCTAGCTGTTGCATGCCCTCCGATCATAATGGACGTAGCGCCAGCGTCCCGCCAGCTGCCGCGAGGGCCTCTTGCTCTCGCATGTCCAGGACCTAACCCTCTCCGCTGCTTAGACTTAGTCCAGCAATAACCGGATCGTCACGACTGCAACCGTGTGATACCCTGAGGTGCGTCGTGTCCGTGTTAGGAGCATCTAAACTCTCGTGCTTCGTAGACTAGGAAATTACCTGCGATTTCTCGCCGCCGTGCAACTTCTGCCCGCTCTTGAGAGCGGTGAAGAGACCTTGGTTGGCGGACAAGCCGTGCTTGAAGGAGTCATGATGCGCTCCCCGCACGCTTGGGCTATCGCCTGTCGTAAGCCCTCAGGGGAAGTCGTCACCATGAGCGAACCGCTCGAGCGTCCCTCAGAGAAGCATAAGTGGATGGCTTGGCCAATTGTCCGCGGCGTGATGACCCTGGGCTACGCCATGAACCTTGGCTACCGGGCCCTGCGATTTTCCGCCAAGGTTGCCATCGAAGACATCATGCAGGAAGGCGGGAAAGACGAAGAAAATGCAGAGACGGTCCCCTCGGCTGTCTCTTCGAAGCGAAGCGAGATGGAGTCCACCCAATCGCAGACCAAATCCCGCGAAAAGGCTGCCACGGTCAGTAATTGGTTAGCCGCCGGAAATCTACTGCTCTCGCTGGGCTTTTTCATTTTCATGTATAAGTACCTCCCTCTTCTGGCGGCCACTGAACTGAAGAAGATCGACCCGGCTCTGGGCGGCAGAATTGCTTTCAACTTGATTGATGGCGGTATCCGCCTTGCCTTATTCCTGCTGTTCATTTGGGGCGTGTCGCTGTGGAAGGATATTCGGCGGGTCTACGAATATCACGGAGCGGAGCACAAAACGGTTTTCGCCTTTGAGAATGGCGATCCGCTCGATACCGCAAGCGTGCAGAAGTATTCAACCTACCATCCTCGTTGCGGTACCAGTTTCCTGATGACGGTGATGCTCATCTCGATCGGCTTTTACATGCTGATCCCGTTTACGACGTTCTGGGCGCGCTTCGCCTCGCGCATCGCCCTTCTGCCGGTTATCGCAGGAGTCTCGTACGAAATCATCCGCTTTGCGGCGAAACATCGTGGATCGCTCTTCGCTTTGATGACCGCGCCAGGGCTGTGGCTACAGCGCATTACCACTCAGCCTCCGTCGGATGAAATGGCCCAATGCGCCATCACCGCCCTCGATCACGCGATGTCCCTGGAAAAAGAACGTGGCGGCGAACTGGTGATTGCCTAGCGGTCCCGCCGCGAATACTTTCTCTCCGCCTTCCGACAACACTACAATGCCGTAGAGGCGTAGCTGACACCGTCTCTCCCGCCCATTCAATGGGGGGCCGCGGCCGTGAGCCGAGACGTAGTGAGCTACGTCTCAACGAGAGAGATTCCAATGTTTGAACGACTAGACCAAATCGAAGCCCGCTACGAAGAGCTGACCAGCGCTCTCGCTTCGCCGGAAATCGTCAATGACTCGGCGAGATACCAGAAGACTGCCAAGGCGCACAGCGAAATCGCGCCCATCGTGGAAAAGTACCGCGAGTACAAGGATCTGACCAAAGGAATCGCTGACAGCAAGGCGCTTCTCGTCGACGAAAAAGATCCGGAGATGCGGGCCTATGCTCAGGATGAGTTGAACCAGTTGGACATCCGCGTCAAGACGGTGGAAGAAGAGTTGAAACTCCTGCTGCTTCCCAAGGACCCGAACGACGAGAAGAACATCATCCTGGAAATTCGTGCCGGAACCGGTGGCGACGAAGCCACTCTCTTCGCCGCCGAAGTCTTCCGCATGTACACCCGCTACGCGGAAACTCAGCGCTGGAAGGTGGAAGTACTTTCCTCTTCGGAGTCATCTGCTGGTGGACTGAAAGAAGTCATCGCCATCATCGAAGGGAACCGAGTCTTCTCTCAATTGAAGTACGAGAGCGGAGTCCATCGTGTGCAACGCGTGCCCGCGACTGAACAGCAGGGACGGGTTCACACCTCGGCGGTAACGGTTGCGGTGTTACCCGAGGCGGAGGATGTTGACATCAAGATCGAAGCCAAAGATTTGCGCATTGACACCTTCTGCTCCTCTGGACCCGGAGGCCAGTCGGTGAATACCACTTACTCGGCGGTCCGCATCACGCATATCCCGACGAACACCGTCGTCAGTTGCCAGGACGAAAAATCGCAGATCAAGAATCGCGAAAAGGGTATGCGCGTGCTTCGCTCCCGCCTTTACGAACTCGAGATGGAAAAGCAGCAACAGGCTCTCGCTAAAGAGCGGAAGGCCATGGTGGGCTCCGGCGACCGCAGCGAGAAAATCCGTACCTACAACTTCCCGCAGAATCGCCTTACGGATCATCGCATCGGATTCACAATTCACCAGCTGGAAGCTGTCATGGATGGCAAACTCCAGCCCCTCATCGAAGCGCTGACGACGTACTACCAGGCCGAGAAGATGAAGCAGGAGGCCGCCAGCGTCGTTTAACAATATGACGCGGGCGCCACGCGCGCGAAAATCGTGGGAGAGCACATGTCCGGACTCAATGAAACCCTTGCCTCCGTTTTTGCGGACCGCTACAGCACGAATGCCGCTCGCGTCCGCGAACTGGCGGCGCCGTTCACAAACGAGCAATTCTGGCGAAAGCCGTTTCCGTATGGAAACAGCTTCGGTCATCTGGTCCTGCACTTGACCGGCAACTTGAACTACTACATCGGTGCGCAGATTGCGCAGACCGGTTACGTTCGCGATCGGCCTCGGGAATTTGCCGAACCGAATCCGCCTTCGAAAGAGGAGGCGCTGAAGCGTTTTGATGACGCCGTTAGTATGGTGCGAAAGACGATCCAGGCGCAGTCTGCCGAGGATTGGTCGAGAGAGTATTCCGGAGTGGGCACGAACGCCAAGAACCGACTCGATATGATCATGCAGTGCGCCGCCCACATGCAGCATCACATTGGACAGATGATCTATCTGGACTATGAATGGAAACGACTGGCAGGCGCGAACCCCAAATACGAAGAATCCTGAGTCTACTTGTTTTCCTCCGCGTCTCCGTGACTCCGTGGTGAAATAGGCCTGTGCCACTCAAGCAAGCACTCAACTCAGCCATTGCGCATCTTACCGCAGACCACGTTCCGTCTCCGCGTCTCAATGCGGAATTGCTCCTCATGTTCGTGCTCAACTGCGACCGCGCCTATCTCTTCGCGCATCCTGAGCGAGAACTTACGGCGGACGAGGAAACTCGCTACGAGTCCGCGCTCGCCGACCGCGCCCGCGGCGTACCGGCGCAATACATCACCGGTCAGCAGGAATTCTGGGGCATGGATCTCATCGTGAGCCCGGCGGTTCTTATTCCACGTCCCGAGACGGAGCATGTGATCGAAACCGTTCTGGAGATTGCCAAAGAAAGCGGCGGGCAGCAGTGCCCGCCCCACACGATCCAGATCCTCGACGTCGGCACAGGCTCCGGCTGCATCGCCTTGGCTTTAGCCGCGGAATTTCCACACGCCGAGATTCACGCGACTGATATTTCTCCGGACGCTCTCGAGATCGCTCGCGCCAACGCTGCGCGCAATCAACTCGAGAATCGCATCCAGTTCCACCAGGCCGACCTGCTGGACGATCTCAACCTCGCGGGCCTAGATTTCGTTGTTTCCAACCCGCCGTACGTCGGGGAATCGGAAGAAGATCAGGTCCAGCTGGAAGTTCGCGAGTTCGAGCCTCGTATCGCGGTTTTCGCTGGACCTACCGGGCTCGAGATCATTACGCGTCTCATTCAGCAGGCTCGATCCGCCTTGCGGCCAGGAGGATGGCTCATTCTGGAAATCAGCGGTACGATCGCGGGCAGGGTTCACCAGCTTCTTGAAAAATGGGACGACGTTCGCATCGTTCCGGATCTGCAGTCGATCCCGCGGGTCGCGATGGCACGCAAGCCGGGGTCGCCTGATCTCGGCGACTAGCGTCGTACTGCTGCCGGCTGAATCTCTTCGACATCGATGATATCGGTCGGATAATTCCCCGTGTAGCAAGCCGAGCAATAGGAAATCTTCTCACCCTCGCCGCAAGCCTTCTTCAGCCCCTTAAGCGAGAGGTAGGCCAGCGAGTCCGCCCCGATGTAGTCGCGAATCTCATCCACCGATTTGTTGGCAGCAATCAGTTGCTTCTTTGATGGTGTATCCACGCCGTAGTAACAAGGCGAGACCGTGGGTGGACACGAAATGCGCATGTGCACTTCCTTCGCGCCGGCACTCCGGATCATTCGGACAATTTTCCGGCTAGTCGTGCCGCGCACGATCGAGTCATCGATCAACACCACGCGCTTGCCCTGCAGCAGCGACCGCACCGGATTCAGCTTCAGCTTCACACCGAAGTCCCGAACGCTCTGGCTGGGCTCGATGAAAGTTCGTCCGACATAGTGGTTGCGGATCAGGGCAAAGCGGAATGGGATCCCGCTCTCAGCGGCGTAGCCCACAGCGGCTGTCACACCGGAATCGGGTACTGGAACAACGAGATCGGCCTCCACTCCGGCTTCGCGAGCCAATTGCCGACCGAGTTCCTCGCGGCTGGTCTGCACGGCGCGGCCAAACACAATGCTGTCCGGGCGCGAGAAGTAAACATGCTCGAAGATGCAGCTCGACTGCGGTGCGGCCGTTGAATAGAACCGCGAACTGATTCCCTCCGGACCCACGACAATCAGTTCACCCGGCTTCACATCGCGCATATATTCGGCGCCGATCAGGTCGAACGCGCAAGTCTCGGAGGCAAAAACGATGGTGTCGTGTTTTTGACCTTCCAGCGCTGCAATGCGTCCCATGGCCAGCGGACGAAATCCCCGCGGATCGCGCACGGCGAAGACGCGGTCGTTACTCATCATCACCAGCGAAAAGGCTCCCTCGACCCGTCGCAGAGCGTCTGCCACGGCTTCCGGAAGGGTCTGCTCTTTGGAGAGCGCGATCAGGTGAACAATGACTTCGGTGTCGCTGTTGGTCTGAAAGATCGAGCCCTGACTCTCCAGCCGCGCGCGAACCTGCACCGCATTGGTGAGGTTGCCGTTATGGGCGACCGCAATCGATCCTTTGTTCGATTGCACGAGGATCGGCTGCGCATTCAGGAGCGCGGAGTCTCCGGCGGTAGAGTAGCGCGTATGACCGATGGCCAGTGTGCCTCGCATTTTCGAAAGCACATCTTCGGTGAAGATATCGGCCACCGAACCCATGGCTTTGTGCGCCCGAGAAGTCAGGCCATCGGAAGTGACAATCCCGGCCGATTCCTGCCCGCGATGCTGCAACGCGTGCAGCCCCAGATAGGCAAGTTTCTCCGCCTCGGGATGGGCGAAAATCGCCACCACGCCGCACTCGTCATGAAATTTGTCAGAAGAAAACATTTCGCTCCTGATTCAAAGGTTCTGGCTCTTAGCTCAACCCCAACTCGACCATGCCATGCTTAGGGCCCTCGGTGTTCCTCAGTGCCCGGTGCCCTCTGTGGTTCAAAGCTTTTTCGCTTGAATCACTCAGCGGCCACTAGCTCTGGATCAGTACGCAGCGCCGACTCTAATGCCCCTTCGTACGACTGGCTCAGGTCCGCAACCCTCGCCGAAACTACTACCTTATTGTCGAGAGAAATCTCCAGCCGATCCGGAATCGTCTCTCCAATCACCTCTGCTGCTGCGCCGTGCTTCTCTGCCACTTGTTTGATTCGCGCCACGCTCGCCGGGTCGCAAGAGATCACAATCCGGCTCGCATCCTCGCCAAACAGCGCGAATTCCGCAAACAGTCCGCCAGAGGTTAGGCTTACCCGCGCCCCGATACCCTTGGGTAGCGTCTTCTCCGCTAGCGCGACAGCCACGCCTCCGTCGGCGCAATCGTGCGCCGAGTCCAGCAAGCCACGCTCGATCAGCTCGATAAGCGCTTTCTGCAGTCCAGCTTCTTTCTCCAGATCAAGCTCAGGCGGATATCCCCACAATGCCCCCAGAACTTCCTTGGCGTATTCCGAAGATCCAAACTCACTTTCTGCATCCGTGATATCGCCCGCTTCTCCGGCGCGCAATAGCACGATTGTGCGTCCAGGGCCGCGGAAATGCATCTTGGTCGTTTTGTGCACGTCTTCCAGAATCCCGACAACCCCGAGCACCGGCGTGGGATAAATGCCTTCCCCCAGCGTCTCGTTGTAGAAACTCACATTCCCGCCGGTGATGGGGATCTCCAGTTCCTCGCAAGCTTTCGTGATTCCATCGATGGTCTGTGAAAACTGCCACATGATGTACGGCTTTTCAGGATTGCCAAAGTTCAGGCAGTTGGTCGCGCCGACGGGCTTTGCTCCCGAGAGAGCGACCTTGCGCGCCGCCTCCGCCACAGCATGCATAGCTCCCAGCCGCGGATCGAGATAGCACCAGCGCCCATTACCATCGAGCGCCATCGACAGCCCGCGCTGCGAGCCCTTAATGCGAATCACGCCCGCATCGCCCGCTCCCGGCGCTTCGACCGTGTTGGTCTGCACCATGTGGTCGTACTGCTGCCATACCCAGCGCTTGCCGCAAATGTTCGGACTAGCCAATAACTGCTTGAGATTCGCTGTGAAGTCGGAGCCTCCGCCGAGTTTGATCTGATCCGGCATCTCCCGCGAGACCGGAGGTTCCCAACGCGCCAGCGGACGTTTGTATACCGGGGCGTCGTCGGTCAGCGCTGGATTCGGGATCTCTGCCACAACTTTCCCGTGCTCCAGCACCCGCAGCGTATTGCCGGTCGTGACCTTGCCCACCTCGACCGCATCGAGCCCCCATTTTTCGAAGACGCGGAAGACCTCGGCCTCGCGCCCTTTCTGCGCGACCAGTAGCATGCGCTCCTGCGACTCGCTGAGCATGATCTCGTACGGCGTCATTCCCGTTTCCCGCTGCGGCACGCGGTCGAGTTCGATCTCAATACCGACTCCGCCGCGTCCACCCATCTCGCAGGTTGAACAGGTGAGTCCGGCCGCACCCATATCCTGAATGCCGACGATCGCCCCGGTCTGCATCGCTTCGAGGCATGCTTCCAGCAGCAGCTTTTCCAGGAAGGGATCGCCCACCTGCACATTCGGGCGCTTCGCTTCCGACGCCTCGCTGAACTCTTCGCTGGCCATGGTCGCGCCGTGGATGCCGTCGCGTCCGGTTTTCGCGCCAACGTAAATTACCGGATTGCCCTCACCGGCTGCCTTCGCATAAAAGATTTCATTCTTCCGCACTAGGCCCAGCGCAAACGCGTTGACCAGCGGATTCCCCGAGTAGCACGGCTCGAACTTCGTCTCGCCGCCCAGGTTCGGGACACCGAAACAGTTTCCGTAGGAAGCCACACCGCTGACGACTCCCTCCAGCACGGAATGGTTCTTATGCAGCTCTTTCTGTGAAACATCCTTCGCGGCCGTGATCGGTCCGAAACGCAGAGAGTCCATCACCGCGACGGGCCGTGCGCCCATCGTGAAAATATCGCGCAGAATGCCGCCCACACCGGTCGTCGCACCTTGAAACGGTTCGATGAACGACGGGTGATTATGCGATTCGATCTTGAAGGCACAGGCCCATCCGTCGCCAATGTCGATGATGCCGGCATTCTCGCCCGGACCCTGCAGCACTAGTTTGCTGCGGGTCGGCAGACGCTTCAGGTGCACGCGGGATGACTTATAGGAGCAATGCTCGCTCCACATCACGCTGAAGATGCCAAGTTCGGTCAGGGTTGGCTCGCGTCCGCCGAGAAGTTGCTTGATCTTCTCGTATTCATCGGGCGTGAGGCCGTGCTGCCGGAGGATCTCCGGAGAAAAGGCAGAGGTCAAGGAGGTGGCCATGGGAAGAGCCTCTATTGTCGCATTTCGGGGCGCGGGTGGGTAGAGCGGACCGACCTGATATCTCGCTCGGAGGAATCGAAGTCCCCACTCGGCACCGGTGGCGCCTGGCCCTCGTGTTATCGCTGCTTTTGAGACAACGCATCCTCAATCTCTTTGGTCAGCGACGAGGCGTCTTCCAGGCCGCGAGCCTTATGAAGTATCAGGCCATCGCGGTCGAGCACAACATAGGCCGGAACCACGATTTTGTGCTCTGGAGCGAGCCCAAAAGCATGAAAGAGGGCCCAATTCCTGTCCCGCAGTTGTGGCCAAGGCATGTCTTCTTTGCTAAGAAATTTCATCCATGCGTCGGCATCCCCGTCCTCGTTGATGCCGATCAGGACAAACTGGTCCGCCGGAAACTCGTGCGCCAGCTTGCGAATGTCGGGCAACGAAGCGATGCACGGTCCGCACCACGTAGCCCAGAAATCGAGCAGGACGATGCGCCCGTGCAACGACTCGGTCGAGACGATCTGGTCGCCTGCGTCGCGAACCGAGAAGCCGGGCGCAAGTTCACCGCGACTCAGCCGCGGATTGGCGATCAATCGGGATACCTGCTCTTTGTTCGCCGCGTCCGGAGCGAGTTCCAGGTACTTCCGCAACATCTTCACGCCGTCGGCGTCCTGCGAGTCTTTCAGCAGGGCCATCCCCAAGTTGTAGTAGGCGCCAGGCAAATCGGGATTCAACTGGATTGCGCTGCGAAATTGCGTTTCCGAGGCATGTAGCTTGTCGATGCGAGTCTTGTCTGCCACGAACTCGGAATACAGGATCGCTCCCATCAGATTGTGAATTTCAGCATGCTCAGCGTCACTGCCAGACAGGGCTAAAGCAGCCTGCGCGTCGTTAAAGGCGGCCTGAGCGTCTTCCAGGCGAAGATGGGCCCAGGCTAGTCCGCGCAAGGCTTCTACGGAGCGCTCATGGGCGAGTTCGTTGGCTCGGGCATAGTGCTGCCGGGCCGCCTTGTAGTCTCTTTCCTGGAGCGCGGTGTAACCCTGGCTGAGTTCCTGGCGATACTCGGCCTTATGGGATTCGGCGACCTGAGCCGACATGAGGCTGCACCAGAGGAGGGCACATATCTGGATAATGTGTGATCCAACACGAGCCCGTATTCTCGGCATCCGATTCATGCGATCCCGTGTCATCTTCGCAGGGCAATCAGCGCGAACGCCATCGCAGTCTTCTGATCAGCACCCCAAGGGGCGCCGACGGACGTCCGCAGGCCATTCACCTGCTTTTTTAGGACTGCCTCTTTCAGTTGCCATGCAGTGGCGGCATTCGTCCAGACGTCCCGATCGAGTGAAGAAATCACGTTAAGGCCGCAATCTTCACAGGCTGAAGCGAGCGACTCCCGAAACAGTGCGGCTTCGGCGGTGTGGATCGCGGGATGCGAGCGCAGCACCGCCGACAATTCCTTTGGCTGCTCGTTCCCACCCTCAGAGATTCCCGCCGCTTTAGCCACAACGTCGAGAGACGCAAGCGTGTGAAGAATATCCTTCACGGCATTTCGGGCCGCTTCTCGAGATGCGGCCTCGGCTCGAGCAATCAAATCTGCGGCTTGGACCAGAGGCCGTTCGGCGGCCTTATGGAAGACGAAGCGAGGAATCGCATCTCCAGGAGGCAACAACTCGACGCGGCGACGTAGCAATACCTCAAACTTGCCGGGCGCTCCTGACGCTGCCACCAGAACTGCCCAGCCAGTGTGCAGCTTAAATCCGAGAGCGGCAGGCGCGGCCATGTACGGAAGAGTAAGAGCTGGACGGATAGTTCGCAAGTCGGCTGCTTCTTTGTCTAAGATCCTCATTCGCGCCATTCCGGTAAGATCTCACTGAGCTTATGCGATCCATCATTGTCGGAACGGCCGGACACATCGACCACGGGAAAACGGCGCTGGTGAGGGCGTTGACCGGCATTGATGCCGACCGCCTCGAAGAAGAAAAGCGCCGTGGCATCACCATTGACCTGGGCTTCGCGCACATGGACTTGCGGGGCGCGAACGGCGAGCCGCTGCACCTCGGTTTTGTGGACGTTCCCGGCCACGAACGTTTCGTGCGCAATATGCTCGCAGGCGTTGGCGGCATCGATCTGGTGTTGCTCGTGATCGCAGCCGATGAGTCCATCAAGCCGCAGACCCGCGAGCACTTCGACATTCTGCAATTGCTTGGCGTACAACGCGGCATCACGGTGCTGACAAAAGCGGATGCGGTCGACGCGGAGACCTTGGATGTCGTTCGGCTCGAGGTCGAGGATTTTCTGCGAGGGACTTTTCTGGAGCCTCCCAAGGCTCCCATCGTTGCCGTCAGTTCGCTGACTGGCGCCGGATTAGACGACTTGAAACGGGCGATAATCGCGGCCGCGGTGGAACTGCAGCCCCGCGATTCGCAGGCCTTGGCCCGTCTGCCCATCGATCGCGTTTTTACCATGAAGGGCTTCGGTACCGTGGTGACGGGAACCCTTGTAAGCGGCACGATTCGTCGTGAAGAAGAGCTGGAAGTGTTTCCCTGGGGTCAAAGAGTCCGAGTGCGCGGCGTGCAGGTGCATGGACGAGCCGCCGACGCCGCCGTCGCGGGTCAGCGTACTGCGCTGAATCTGGCGGGCGTAAGCACGGAAGACTTGTCGCGTGGCATGACGCTTGCGCCTCCGTCCACATTCTCAACCACGCGAAGGATAGACGTCCGGCTGAACCTGCTATCGTCTGCGCCGCGCCCACTGAAATCCCGCGCTCGGGTGCATTTTCACACCAACACGATGGAGACGGTCGCCGAGATTGCGCTCCATGGTGCCAAGCAACTCCATCCAGGAGCGCAGGGGTTTGCGCGACTGAAGCTTCCGCAGGCCGTACTCCTGCTTCCTGGCGATCGGTTCATTATCCGCCAGTTTTCACCCGTGGTCACGATTGGCGGCGGCGTTGTATTCGACGCGACTCCGATTCCACGAACGCCGGACCGCGAACGTTTCCTGCAGATTTTGGCGGCAGGGAATCCGGAAGCAATCCTGACAGCCCGGATCGAAAGGCAAGGTAGCGCCGGGATCTCGATGGCTCGACTCATCACCGAAACCGGGTGGAACAATCTCTACCTCGAAGCTCATCTCGCCCAAGCCGTGAAAGAGGGACGAGTGCTGCGGATCGCCGACTTGTTCGTGAACGCGGCGGCAATGTCTACGCTGCAGCAGACGATCGTGGCGTCGGTCGAAGGATTTCACAAGAGGAATCCTCTCGTCGGCGGAATCCCCAAGGAGGCCCTTCGCGAGCAAGTGAAAGCGTCGTCAGAAATCTTCACCGCTGCGCTCGACCGACTGCTGGCAGAGAAGAAGATCGAATCTGTGGGGGATCTAGTCCGCTTGCCCGGCCACGGCGTCGTCATGAAAGATGAGGAAGCGGAGTCCAAGAAATCGATCGAGACAGCGTTTGCCATGGCGGCCTTGAAAGTACCTGCGCTGCACGAGGTGCTCGCGGGGCTCAAAGTCGACAAACTCCGTGCGCAAAAGATCGTCACTCTTCTGCTGCGCGACAAGACACTGGTCAAGATCTCCGACGAACTCGTCTTTCATCGCAGCTCTCTCGAAGAATTGCGTCGCCTGGTCGCGACACAGAAGACCAAGTCTCCGAAGATGGACGTGGCAAAGTTCAAAGAACTGACTGGCGTCAGCCGCAAGTATGCCATCCCGTTGCTCGAGTATTTGGATCGGGAACGCGTCACCAAGCGCGTAGGGGATACGCGAGAAATTCTCTAGCCACGGAATCGTCGGACTCGCACAGATCAAGCAATAACTCGCTTTTGATCCGCGAAAATCCGTGCGAATCCGTGGCGAAGGTTAGATCTTCTCCTCCGGAAACTCCACTTCCAGTCCCAACGGGTCGGTGAATCGGTTGGTGAGGTTGGCCAGACCGGTCAGCAAATGAATGTCGACGATCTCCGGTTCTGAGAACGCCGCCTTGAGAGGCTCGAAGTCGCTGTCGGTGATCGCGTGCGGAGTGCGAGTCAGCTTTTCCACATAAACCAGAGCGGTTCGTTCTTTATCGCCGCAGCGCGAGTAGTCTCCGGCCTTGAGTGCTGCCCAGTCTTCCGCAGTCAATCCGACTCGCTTTGACGAGGCGACGTGGTGCTGCGTGCAGTAGTGGCATCCGTTGATGAACGAGACGCGAAGGTAGACCAGCTCATAAAGCTTGCGATCCAGCGAGCGCCCCACGCTGGCGTAGAAACTCAGAAAATTCTTGAGCATCTCCGGGCGATGCGCCAGAGCCTTCTGCGCGTTCCCCGGTTTGCCCCGCAGAGTTTTCTCATAAATTTCCTTCACCTCGGCGTTTCCCGATTCCCGACCGATCAGGCTGATACGCGCCATTGAATTCTCCAACGAGTGAGAGTGTGGACCCGTTCGGTTCATCATCGCAGATCAGCTGATTTTTGTGCAGGAGGGGACGTCTGCAGAAAAGGACTTTCGTTTTGCCGATGATTACTGGCGGAACGAAGCGGCAGTGAAAGACTGGAGGGTGCGCCTACGCTGCGACTCGCAGGCGACTCCCAACCCGATTTCGAATCAAGAAGCACTCCCTGAGAGCGCCCCAGATCATCTGCTCCCTAAACCGCAACCTCTTGCCAATGTCCCTCTAAAAATCGCAAGAGCCACCGTACCTGCACCTCGCGTTCTGCACTAAACTGCCAACAGGAGTTTCCCACTGTCATGCTTCGCATTCGCCCTGCTACTGTTGAGGATGCCGCGTCGCTCCGTACCATGATTCGAGAACTAGCCGAATTCGAGCGTCAACTTGAACTGGTGAGCATTCGAGAAGAAGATCTGGCGCGGGACGGATTTGGAGAGAACCCGCTTTTCCGCACTCTCATCGCCGAATGGGACGGGCATCCCGCAGGATACGCCCTGTTTTTTGGATACTATTCCACATGGGCCGGTCGCGGTTTATATCTTGAAGACCTGTTCGTGCGGGAAGCATTTCGTGGTTGTGGCATAGGCAAAGCGCTGCTGGCGGCGGTGGCACGCATCGCTGTCGACGAGCAATGCTGCGGAATGCGTTGGGAAGTGCTCGACCGGAATCAGAAGGCGATCGACTTGTATGAGCGGCTAGGGGGGATTTTTCGCGATGAATGGAGGCCTGTGCTTCTCACCGACGAACCGTTACAGCGACTGGCCGAGAGTGCGCTGTGAAATCAGAGCAAGCGAAGGCCAACGCGAGTGATTTGCCCCGGAGTTTTGCGACTCAGAGTGATTGGGCCGCCTGGCTCGAAAAGAATCATCGCAAATCACTGGGACTTTGGCTGCGCCTGGCCAAGAAGAATTCGGCCCAGCCGTCGGTCACGTATGCTGAAGCGCTCGAAATCGCATTGTGTTATGGATGGATCGATGGGCAGAAGCGGGCGGAAAGCGAGCAAGCCTGGCTGCAACGGTTTCTTCCGCGCTCGGCGAAGGGCATCTGGTCAAAGATCAATCGCGAGAAGGCCGTCGCCTTGATCGCAAACGGCCGTATGAAGCCTGCCGGATTCGACGCGGTCGCGGCGGCCAAGAAAACCGGACGGTGGGATGCCGCCTATGATTCGCCGAAAGGGGCTAGAGTGCCGCAGGATTTTCAGAGTGCACTAGATGCTTGTCCTCGCGCCCAGAAGTTCTTTCAATCGCTCGACGGAGCAAATCGATACGCGGTGCTGTTTCGCATCCAGACCGCGAAGAAGGCAGAGACACGTGCCCGAAAGATTCAAGAGTTCGTTGCCATGCTGAACCGGGGCGAGAGAATTCACGATCCGCGAACAAAACGCACGCTCTCAAAATAGCGCCCCCGAGATCGAGAGCAAATGTCCGTCATCAAAATCATCGGAGCTGGGCTCGCCGGTTCGGAAGTCGCATGGCAGTGTGCCGGCCGTGGCCTCGACGTGGAACTCTACGAGATGCGCCCCGTGCGTTCGACTCCGGCTCACCAGACCGCCGACTTTGCCGAGTTAGTCTGCTCGAACTCACTGAAGTCCGACAGCGAGAACACTGCCCCGTGGCTGCTGAAGGAAGAGATGCGTCGCGCTGGTTCTCAGTTGCTGAAGATCGCGCGCGAATGCGCGGTTCCGGCGGGTCATGCGCTGGCGGTGGATCGAGTTGCGTTCGCAGCGCAGGTCACCGAAGCGATCTCGAAGGAACCGAGGATCGTCGTGCGGCGCGAGGAAGTAACGGCAATCGATGAGGCCGACGCCATCACCATCATCGCCACAGGACCTCTGACTTCCGAGGCGCTGGCTTCAGAAATCGCGCGCCTCGGTGCGGCAACAACAACCTCACACTCCGAGCCAGCGGCTCCACATAGTTCTCACTTGTATTTTTATGATTCCATCAGCCCGATCGTTGAGGCGGATTCGATCGACATGGAGCGCGTCTACATGGCGGCCCGCTACGACAAAGGGTCCGCCGACTACATCAACTGCCCTATGACGCCCGAAGAGTACGGGCTCTTCTACGATGCGCTTATGAGCGCGCAATCGGTCGAGGAACGGGATTGGGAGAAGCTGAACTACTTCGAGAGTTGCTTGCCGATCGAGGAGATCGCCCGCCGTGGGCGCGACACGCTTCGCTTCGGTCCCATGAAGCCTGTGGGCTTGATCGATCCGCGCACGGGAACGAGGCCCTACGCGGTCGTACAGTTGCGGCAGGAAAATTTGCGAGCCGATTCCTACAATCTCGTCGGATTCCAGAATCATCTGAAGTTTGGCGAGCAGGCACGCGTGCTGCGTCTGATTCCCGGCCTCGAGAGTGCCCGATTCCTGAGGTACGGCCAGATTCACCGCAACACCTACATTAACTCCCCAACCTTGTTGCGCGAGACTCTGCAGATGAAAGCGCATCCCCATGTCTTCTTTGCTGGACAGATCTGCGGTGTAGAAGGTTATGTTGAATCGATCGCAACCGGCCTGCTGGCTGGAATGCACGCTGCTGCCCTAGCCTCCGGTGCCGAAATCGTTGCCGCTCCGCGGGCGTCGGCGTTCGGATCGCTGACGCATTACGTAACCCACGCCGACGCAAGAAATTTTCAACCGGCTAATATCACCTTCGACCTCCTGCCCGCCCTGGAAAATAAGATTCGCGATCGCAAGGAACGGCATCGCCTGCAGTGCGAATTGGCACTGAAGGAATTCGACGGCTGGATGGAACGAGCAGGGCTGAGTTCGGTCCAAGTCTAAAAATCGCAAGATCGGATAGCAGTGCGCGTCCCCGTAACGCTGGTCACGGAATTGAAAGCGTCGTCTCCGTCTTTTCCTGCAACAAATCCCCCGCCCGTTGCGTATCTAACAGTAGGCCGGCCTGGGGGATTACCTTCTCTCCCCGCCCGCGTCCAACGAGTGGCATGACCGTACGCGATCTCATCTTCGACGTGCTGCGAACGCTGTGGGCTCACAAGCTCCGAGCCTTCCTCACGATGTTCGGCATTGCCTGGGGCATCGTCTCGATTGTGCTGATGGTGGCGGCTGGCGAAGGCTTGCGCGAAGGTCAGGAAGAACAGGCACGCAACCTCGGTAAAGATGTGATGATCGTCTTCCACGGTCGCACCAGCCTGCAGGCTGGCGGACTTCATGCGGGCCGCATCGTGCACTGGGAAGATCCCGATGTCGCCGCCGTCCAGGCAGATTCCCCCGATTGCGAATACGCCATTCCCGAACTCGAGCAGGACACCGTTCGCGTCCATAGCAATTTCAACAACGCAGCTTTCACCGTCACTGGTTCCTACCCGCCGTTTGGATATATCCGCAGCCTCGACGTTGGCGCTGGGCGCTTCTACGATTGGGATGACATGCGCGAGGCGCGTCGCGTGGCCTTTCTCGGCTCGGACGCCGCCAAGCAATTGTTTCCCGGGCGCAATCCGGTAGGCGACACGGTTTATCTGAACGACTTTCCCTACACCGTGATTGGCGTGATGGCTAAGAAGAAGCAGGACTCCAGCTATGACGGCTGGGATGTGAACAAAGTGTTCTTGCCTTTTGCGGCGATGCGCCGCGATTTTCCGGACAAGCCTCCCGGAACAGACTCGACTTTTGATCAGTTACTGGTGACACCGAAATCGGTCGATCAGCATGCGGAATGCAAGCGCGAAGTTCGCGCCGCGCTGGCACGCATGCACCGCTACGATCCCAACGACAAGGAAGCGTGCCCGATCTGGGATACGGTGCAGGAAGCGCAAGCCTTCAAGACCATGACGGACGGCATGAAGTTCTTTCTGGGAGCGGTCGGGATCGTCACGCTTGTGCTCGGCGGCATTGGCGTCATGAACGTCATGCTGGTTGCGGTGCGGGAGCGCACTCGCGAGATCGGCGTGCGGAAGGCAATCGGCGCTCCCGCATCGACCATCCTTCGCCAGTTTTTTATTGAGGCTCTGATCATCGCGCTGATAAGCGGCGGGATCGGATTAGGTGTGGCCTTCGGATTCTGTGCGCTGGTAAACATGTTGCCCATGCCCGATTTTTTTGCCGGCCTGATTCCGAGTTGGAGCTCAGGTCTGATTGCCGCCGGCTTGCTGGGAGCAATCGCAGTCGGCGCAGCCCTGTACCCGGCGCGGCGGGCCGCCTCAATTGATCCGATTGAGGCCCTGCGGTACGAAGCCGGTGGATGAGACAGAGCAGGGTTTCAAGTTTCATGTTCCGAACCTCGGAGTACATGAAACCTTGAAACCTCTGAAACCTTGAAACTTTCTGATCTCAGCTTCTGCACGTTGTAACGCAATGTTGATAGAAATCATCCTCGAAGCCTGGGTCGCTCTGAAGCGCAACGTCACGCGCAGCTTCCTCACCATGCTGGGAATCGTCTGGGGCATTGCAACCGTGACTCTCCTCATTGCGTACGGCAACAGTTTCCGCAGCGTTCTCGTACACGGCTTCGATGCATTCGGCAAGAGCGTGGTCATCTGTTGGCCGCAGCAGACCAGCGAGCAGCCCGGCGGCCAGCGCGCCGGGAAGAAAGTTGTCCTGGAGCAGGCTGACCTCGATATGGTGAAGGCCACGGCTCCGCTCGTGAAGCATGTCTGCCTCGAAACGGTCCGTCGCCCCGGCATTGCTTATGGCGACCGCCTCGTAGGAACCGCGCCGGTGCGTGGCGTCTGTCCGGAATACGGCGAAATGAGGAACGAAGTCCCGTCAGAAGGCCGCTGGATTAACGCGGAGGATGAACTCGAACGGCGTCGCGTGATCTTTCTCGGCGGACGGCTGAAAGAAGAATTGTTCAGTGGCCGTCCGGCGGTGGGCGAGACCGTGCAAGTCTCGGGTGTGCGCTTCACCGTGATCGGCGTGATGGCGCGAAAGATCCAGCTCAGCAACTATTTTTCGAGTGATGATGACTCGTCGTGGATTCCATATTCAGCCGCCGGCGATCTGTGGAACACACGCTATGCGGCCGTGATGGTGTTTGAGCCCATTGCCCCGCAGTTCGAGAAGAAAGCGATGGCGCAGGTGTTGGCAGCGGTCGCGACGCGGCAAAATTTCTCTCCCACCGATCCCAAGGCATTCCAGATGTTTGGCCGGGACGAATTTCGTCCCGTCATCGACGCCCTCACAATCGGACTGCAAGTCCTGCTTACCTTCATCGGCACGTTGACGCTGGGAATCGGCGGCGTGGGCGTGATGAACATCATGCTCGTCTCGGTCGACGAGCGCATTCGCGAGATTGGCTTGCGTCGTGCGCTGGGAGCGCGCAAACGCCACATCAAGCTGCAATTCCTGGCCGAAACCCTTCTCATCATGATCATCGGCGGCGCAATTGGCGTGCTACTGTCCTATCTCATCGCATGGTCCGTAGGCACGCTGCCCATGATGGGGCCGCTATTCGAAGACGACTCCGGCCAGGGCGACATCCACCTGAAAATTTCCATGATGACCGTGATTCTTTCCACCGCAGTTCTGCTTGTGGTGGGAGTGATCAGCGGACTCGTTCCGGCGATGCGAGCCTCCAAACTGGACCCGGTGGAAGCATTGCGCTACGAATAAACGTACCATTGGCTGTCGCCGACGCTGCAGTCTTCGTTACTCAGGCTTCAGCTTGGCCGTGCTCGCGTGCGGCCAGGAGAATCGCCGGCCCACAATGCATTTCACTATTAGGTGATCGGTAGAGCTGGTTGCGCCGATGCCGACTCCGAAGTTGAACTCCCACTGCGGTCCGAAATCAACATCGATAGTGGGAAAAATCTGCTGTTGCTGATATTTCAACGCATCAAAACCCGCTAACGGGCCATACGCCCCGTAATATTCCAACCCGCCCGCAATCTTCTTGGTGAAATCGTAGCTAAATTTGGCGGCGGGAGAGAATGTCAAACCTTGGTTCACGCTCGGTCCGTGAAATGAGCGATCCATCGCCGGATTAAAGGCTAGGTACCACGGCCCGATCTTCTTGTCGACGATCGGGCGAATTTCGAGCGTCCACGTATCCGGCGAGTATTGCGCACGCTGGTAGCCGAACTCCAGCGACAGACTCACGCCCACAGGCCAGCGCCACTTCTCCGGTGCGCGCACCCGAGGACGAATGTGATCGCCCACCCATTGCCATCCCTCATTCGGTTGAATGCTCGTGAACACGTAGAAGCCCACTTCAGACCAATCGGTGATTCCTTGCGTGATCTCCAGCGTTTCATGTTCAGCGTGGTTGGTGGGAAGCATGCCGTCTTGCACAGTTTTGCTGCCGTCCACGGTGAAATTTGAATGGATTTCAACCATGGTCGACCGCGGTGGAACAGTATCAGAACCATATACCTGGATTTCGTAGTTGTCCTGAGCGTATGCGAATGAGGAAAAAAAGGCGGCGGCTGCCACGGCAGCCAGCTGTGCGAGTCGTCGCAATCGACGGGTCATGGGCCTCAGGGGTGCGCAGCTAGCCGCTCGTTTCGCTTGCGACCGTGTGATTATGATGCCCGCTAAGTTCTGAAAGATGCAAGGCCGGAAACCGGCGGGCTTCGTTCTCTCAACGGGTAGCGACGAAAAGCGCATTACCCGTGCTCACGAGGAACTCCCAAGCCGGAAGAGGTGTCTGATCCTGCAGCACACGCGCGTGCCCGAGAGGAGCAACCTTCATGGCTTTCTCAATGGCAGGCGGAGGTCCGTCCGGTCCGCAGATCAATGTCACGCCTCTGATCGACGTGCTGTTGACGCTGATCATCATGTTCATGCTGGTGGTGTCGATGGACAAGGAGTACCAGGAGAAAGCGCAGATTCCGCAACCGGACCAGAAACAAACTCCGGTGGAGGGTCAATCACGCACGATTATCATTCAAATTGTGTGGACAACGAAGGGCCAGCCACCCACCGTGAGGATCAACCGAGACGACGTACGCTGGGAAGATCTCGAGACGCGCCTGGCGCAGATCTACCTGACACGAGCCGAAAAAGTCGCCTTCGTGCGCGGCGATGCTGACGTCGATTTTCAGTACGTTGCCGACGTGATTGACCGTGCCCACCACGCTGGCGTGCAGCGCATTGGTCTGCTGACGCAGGATCGGATGGTGGCAGGGGAGTGACATTCCCAGAACTCCACTTACTCCCTTGCTCTGTTCTTGATCCAGATCGGCGTGCCCACAAATCCGAAGGCCTCGCGGATCTGGTTCTCCAGAAACCGCTGGTACGAAAAGTGCAATTTCACGGCGCGGTTCGTGAACAGCACGAAGGTTGGCGGGGCAACCGAGGCTTGCGTCATGTACAAAATCTTGACCCGCTGGCGCATCGGTACCGAGGCGCGTTCGAAGTCCACGCGCTCGATGAAGCGATTCATCTGTGATGTGGTCACGCGCTTGCGCCGCTCGGTGGCAACTTCTTCCAGCAGCGGGAAGATTTTCTCAGTGCCCTTGCCGCTCTGGGCGGAAATGAAAACGATGGGCGCGTAGTTCAGAAACTTGAGTTCATAGCGGAGGCGCTCTTCGTAAGCATGCTGGTCGCCTGGCCGCTTGCTCTCGCGCATGCGCTCAGCCTTCGTGGGACGCGCCGGCTTCTCCTTGCCGCTGATCACCAGATCCCATTTATTGACCACGATGATGATTGATCGCCCACTCTCGTGCGCGTACCCGGCAATGGAAGCGTCGAGCTGGCTTACTCCTTCCGTCGCGTCGATGACCAGCAGCGCAATGTCCGCACCTTCCAGATGCTTGCGCGCCATTACGACGGAAAGCTTTTCCGCCATCAGGTGCGTCTTTCCTTTGCGCCGGATACCGGCCGTATCGATGAATCGAAAGCGTCGTCCGTTGTGCTCGACAATCTCGTCGACCGCATCGCGCGTGGTGCCCGGAATCGGAGAGACAATCGCCCGGTCCGAAGAAGTCAAGCAATTCAGCAAAGTCGATTTGCCAACGTTGGGATGCCCGATGATTGCAACCTTGGTTTCGTGAAGGGAATCGTCGTCAGCCTCAGATCGTTCGTCGCTAGCGAGCGCCTCTTCCTCAGTGTCCTCCGTGTCCTCTGTGGTTAAACTTTCCTCTGGCAGCGTCTCCAAAATAGCATCCAGCAAATCGTCGACCCCGCGCCCGTGTTCCGCCGAAATCGGAAACATCTTCTGCACGCCAAGCCGGTGAAAATCATTGATCAGTGACGACTGCTTCTCCGAATCGACCTTGTTGACGGCAACAAACAGCGGCCGGTTCGCCTTGCGCAGAAGTCGCACGAGCTCGAGGTCGGGGCCGGCAAGTTCGGTCCGACCATCGACCACCATGATGATGGCTGCGGCCTCATCGAGCGCAACGCGTGCTTGCCGATAAATCTCCGACGGAATCAGATCTTTCTCTTCGGACAAAATTCCGCCAGTATCCACGATCCGCAACTGGCGCCCTCCCCACTCGGCATCGCCGTATAGACGATCGCGGGTAATCCCTGGCTCATCGCCGACGATAGCCCGCCGGGACCCCACGATGCGGTTAAAGAGCGTGGACTTACCCACGTTGGGGCGGCCGACAATAGCAATTGTGGGAATACCGGCGGCGGTTGTAGCGAGAGTGCTATTCGAATTGTAAGTAGGTTGAGTCAAAGTCGAGTCTTACTTAAATGTGGGGACAGCCGCCTTCGGTTGTCCTTGGGCCGTAGGCCCAAGTTCTTGTATCCGTACCGGCACCGACTCTTCAAGTCGGTTGCAGGTGAAGGCGGCTGTTTCCCCATGCTCCGCCAAATGCCAAAGGCCCGGAATCGCTATTATAGAGACTCCCGTGTCTTTAAGCTCCCAGCCCGCGCCTCCTGCTTCTCCGAACCGCGCCGCTCCCGGCGGCAAAGATGCTTCGCTGCATCAATTCTTCGCTCCCGGCGGAGTGCTCTCGCGCACGCATCCAGCGTATGAATTCCGCCGCGGCCAGCTGCAAATGGCGCAATCTGTCGAGCAGGCCCTCGAAGAAAAGCGCCACCTGATCGTGGAGGCCGGCACGGGTACCGGCAAGACGCTCGCGTATCTTATGCCTGTCATTCGTTCCGGGAAGCGTGTGATCATTTCAACCGGCACGAAAAATCTTCAGGAACAGCTTTTCTATAAAGACGTGCCGTTTCTAGAGCAGGCATTGTATGGCGACGCATCCAGCCGCCTCTCGGTCTGCTACATGAAGGGCCGCAACAATTATCTGTGTCGCAAGAAGCTTTACGACCTCACCGATCAGCCGGTGCTGAGCGGCCTTGAAGAGATCGAGCAGTATCGCGCCATCGCCGCTTGGGAGAAGACCACTGCGACTGGTGACCGCGCTGAATTGGCGGAACTGCCCGAGGCGAGCCTCCTCTGGCACAAACTCGATGCTCGCGCCGACGCCTGCATCGGTCAGAAGTGCAGCGAGTTTGAGCGCTGCTTCATCACCGAAATGCGTCGCAAGGCGATGGAAAGCGACATCATTATCGTCAACCATCACTTGTTCTTTGCGGATCTCGCCATCAAACTGCAAGCCGACGGGGCTCCCGACGCTGGCATTCTGCCCGAAGCAGCCGCCGTCATTTTCGATGAAGCGCACGAACTGGAAGATGTCGCCGGAAACTACTTCGGCATTTCGGTGAGCAATTTGCGCATTGAGGACCTAGCGCGCGATGTTGAACACTCGCTCCAGCATAACCGGTTGCTCTCCGCTTCGCTCTCGGGCGCGCTCGGCAGTCTGCGCGAGCGCTCACAGTTTTTCTTCTCTCTGCTGCCTCCCGGCGACGGCCGATTTGCTTTCGAGTCGCGCCGCGAATTCCTCGAAGAAAATGGCGACGAGTTTGTTGCGTTTAATCAATCCCTCACGCGACTGGCGGGCGAACTCGAAGGCCTGCCGCAAAAGCCAGAGGAGATCTTCAACTTCGTCCGCCGTGCGCAGGAAATTCAAGTGCAGCTGGGATATGCCATGGAATCAGAAGACCGCAACACTGTCTTCTGGATCGAGCGCCGCGGCAAAGGTTTTTCACCACGGAGAAACCGAGACGCCGAGAAAACAAAAGAAAGCACTCAGGGCCGGCAGAATGTTTTTCTTCAGGCGACCCCGATCGATGTGGGTCCCATTCTCCGGGAGTGCCTGTGGTCGAAGCTGGAGTGCGCCGTGCTGACTTCCGCGACACTGGCCGTCGGCGGCGGTTTCGAGTACATCCGGAAGCGCCTTGGCATGGAGCACGCGCGCGAATCGGTGCTCCCGTCACATTTCGAGTACGAGACCCAGGCGCTGTTCTATGTCCCGCCCGACCTGCCCGATCCGCGCACCCCACAATTCACCGTCAAAGCCTCAGACCGTATTCGCCAACTACTGGAAATCACGCGCGGCCGAGCCTTCGTCCTCTTCACCAGCTACGCGCAGATGAATGACATTTATCAGCGCCTGCTGGGCGAAGTCGAGTTCCCGATCTTGAAGCAAGGCGACGCACCGAAAAGCGCGCTGCTCGAAGAGTTCCGCCTCACTCCGAATGCGGTGCTATTCGCCACTTCCTCGTTCTGGCAAGGTGTCGACGTGCAGGGCGAGCAACTGAGTTGCGTCATCATCGATCGCTTGCCATTCGCGGTACCCAGCGATCCGGTCGTGGCTGCGCGCGTGAAGGCGATCGATGCCGACGGCGGAAACGCCTTCTTTCAATACCAGGTCCCAGCAGCAGTCATCACGCTGAAACAAGGGTTCGGACGCCTCATCCGCTCCTTGCACGATCGCGGCCTGCTGGTGCTGCTCGATAACCGCATCCTCAAAAAACAATACGGCCGTGTCTTCATCGAAAGCCTCCCAAATTACAAGAAGACGACCGACGTGCGTGTGGTAGAAGAATTCTTCGGGCTCAAAGAGTAATTCGAGAAACTCGCTGCAAAGAGCGGAACTCTAGCTCGCCAACAGTCGCATGCCAGATTCAGCTGCATTTTTGTCCAAGGTTAAAACGTAGGGGCATTCTACGGCGTGCCCAGAGCGTTCGATTAAGCAATCGGCGAAATCTGCGCGGCTAGTACGAAACCGGCGCAATGCTTGCGAGACGATCTCCGCCTGTTCAACAACCAGTTCCCGGCTTCGCAACAACCTCTCGACGACCTGTTCAATTTCCTGCTTCTTGAAACGATAGGAGAATTGCAGCACCCACACTAGTTCCGTAATGACCACCAAAGACAGGAATCCGGGCAACTCAGAAGACAGGGAATCCATCACCTTCGCTGCCGCCGCACTTTGTGCAGGATGGTCCTGAGTCACATACCGGACAAGAATGTTCGTATCGAGACCAATCATCGAGAACGCGACGCGCCCTTCGCGATTGCCCGTTCCATCTCTTTCAGAGTCACAGGTTTGGTTTTCCTGCCCCGAAACAGTCCTTTCAGTTCGCGTATCGACCCTGTGGCCGGCACAATCGTGAACTCCCTCTTCCCTGTTTCGACGAACTCAATCCGGTCACCCGCATCTAAGCCCAGGGCGGAACGAACCTTGGCGGGGATAGTAACTTGTCCTTTGGACGTAACGGTCGCTGACGCCATCTTTTGACTCCTTACCAAAATGCTTCCTCCTTACATTATAGTAAGGATCATCCCCTGGGTTGTCTAGGCGCTGGTAGTTCATTTGCCTTCTGCCAATCGTGTGTTCGGCAGCAATCCCACCACGATCCCGGACGCCTCTGCTTTCGTGTGATACACCCGCTCGGTCGCCTTTACAAAGTCCGCAGGCTTCGCGTCGGGGATGTTCACAAACGTCTGCGGGTTCCGGTCCGTCAGAGGAAACCAGGAGCTCTGCACCTGCACCATGATCCGATGACCGCGCCGGAACGTGTGATTGATGTCCTGCATGGTGAAGTTGATCTCTTCCACTTTCCCGGGTGTGAACGCTTCCGGCTTCTCAAAGCTATGACGGAATTTGCCTCGGAACGGTTCCCCGCGCACCAGTTGCTGATATCCGCCCATGGCGAACGGCGGCACCGACACATCCTTTCTGGGTTTGTCGCGCTCCTCGGGCCGTGGCGCGTCCTGCCTGCTGTCGGGATAATCCGGCGGATACACATCAATCAACTTCACGTCCCAGTCGGAATCTGTCCCACTGGTCGAAACAAATAGCCGCGGAGAGATCGGTCCCACCAGAGTCACATCCTCCTGCAACACAGAAGTCTCGTAGACCAACACGTCAGTTCGACTGTCGGCGAACCGCTGGTCCGAAAGCATATATTCCTGCGGCACATTCAGCGCGGCATAGTTCACAAAAGGCACCGGCTTCTCTGGATCGCTTACGTATTCGTCGAACGCCCCGGAATCCGCCGCCGGCGCCTCGAACGACAGGCTCCCATCAGCGTGGAAGTAAAGAGTCTTGGCCTCTGCATTCTTCGGCGGCCAGGCGGAATACTGCCTCCACACATTCGTGCCCGTCTCGAACACATACGCTTTCGGAAGCTTGGCATCGCCGTTGCCTTTCAGGTACTGCTCGAAAAACGGAAACAGAATCTTCTTGCGGTAATACTCCCCCGTGTTCGCAGCGAACTCCACGCGTCCCAGATGCTCCCCGTCGTATCGCGCCCAACCGCCATGCACCCACGGTCCGACCACTAGCGCATTGAAGATTCCTGGATTGTTTTTGTCGATGGAATGAAACGTCGAGAACGGCCCCTGCAGATCCTCCGCGTCGAACCATCCACCCACCGTCAGCACAGCGCAATGAATGTTTTTCATGTGCGGCGCCAGATTGCGGGCTCTCCAGTAATCGTCGTAAGTATCGTGGCCCACCTGGTCATCCCACAGCGCGCTCTTGCCCTCCAGGTATTTCCGCAGGTTCGACAGCGGCCCAGCCTTCAGATAGAACTCGTAGGCATCTTTCGTTCCCCAGTCGAATGGAACAAATGTTTTCGGTGGAAGCTGCGGATTCTCCTGGGGCTTGAACTGGCTATAGAACCCGAAGTTTGCCGCCAGCATGAACGCGCCACCGTGATAAGCATCGTCGCCCATGAACAAATCAGTCATCGGAGCCTGCGGGGACGCGGCCTTCAGAGCGGGATGCGAATCGATGATGCTGGCCGAGGTGAAAAATCCCGGGTACGAGATTCCCCAAATTCCCGCATTCCCGTTGTTGTTGGGCACATTCTTAAGCAGCCAGTCGATCGTGTCGTAAAGATCGGTGCTGTCGTCCACATCCTGCTTCGACTTCTTGGTATCGATGTGCGGACGCATCTCGATGAATTGCCCTTCCGACATGTAACGTCCGCGCACGTCCTGAAATACGAAAATGTATCCCGCCTTGTCGAAGTCGGGCGATGGCCCAAGCTGCGTGCGGTAGAGGTCGACGCCGTATGGGCTAACGCTGTAGGGCGTGCGGTCGATCAGGAACGGATACGAATGGGAGCTGTCCTTCGGCACGTACACCGACGTAAACAGGTGAACGCCGTCGCGCATCGCGATCCGGTACTCGTACTTCGTGTAGTGCTCCTTAACGTCGAAATCCGGTGGCACGTCGGGACGGCTCTGCCCCGCAAGATGCGACGCAACAAACAATGTGAATAGCAGGACAATCGGGAGTTTCCGGTGCAGCATTCGAGCTCCTTATTACTGAACGGGCAGGTAAAATTCGGCTCATCGCCGTCCATCGCAGAACACTTCACTCAAATCGTCACGCGAGAATGCCGCCAAAGAGCAGGTCCGTAAATTGGGGAATCAGGTTGTTCGCCTGCAGTTCCCCTTCCGGCTTGTACCACTGATAAATCCAGTTGATCATGCCTAGCAGGGCGAAGGCAGCCGCGCGCGGGCTCACTGTGCCTTTTGACGCCCGGGTGCGTTGCGCTTCTTTCTGAACGTCCGCGATCAGACTCTCCACGAAATGGACATATTCCTTCTTGCGCTGGTTGATGCGCTTGCGCAGTGGAGGCGGCAGCGGATGGTTTTCGTGCAGCATCACCGTGATCTCACGATCGCGCGGACTCAGAACGACCTCGATGTGCAGTCGGATCAGAGCCCGCAAACGTTCTGCCGGATCAGCGATACTGCGCGCCGGACCGATCACTCGTTCCTGGGTCAGTTCCATGGCATGGTTCATGATCTCGAACAGGATCTCGTCCTTGCTTTGAAAATGGTGATAGAGGCCGCCCTTGCTCAGCTTGAGTGCGGCCGCCACGTCGTTCATCGACGTCGCGTCGTATCCGCGCTGCTGAAACAGCCGCGCTGCCGTGCGCAGGATTTCCTGTCGGGAATCGACCAATGCCTCGCGTGCCATCGCGTGCCATGGTAAACACTCGGGGCCCGGAATGCCAATGCTCGCGGACATAGTCCGCGTGGGTCTTAAGAATGTGGGGACAGCTGCCTCGGCAGTCCCGGCTGCGCGAAGCGTGCGAAACGAAGTCTCTGCGCTCTCCGCGGTCTTTCTTCGTGATCTTTGCGGTTAAGGACTTTGCTTCCGCCAGGAACCAGCCTTGCCGAATCTTCGGAGAACCCGTCTTCGCGAACCAGACTTCTCCCTTGACACCTGCCAGGCATCACAGATAGCATTTCCAGATACCGACCGACCGGTCGGTTCTGCAGGCAGAATCAGGTTTTCTCCAATGCAAGGGCTTCTTTCCTCCCTTGTGTGACGAAACAAGTTGCAATGAGAGGAGCACCCGGTGGTTACTATTTTTTACGAACGCGACGCCAAGCCCGAAGTTCTGAAGGGCAAGACGATCGCCATCATCGGTTATGGCAGCCAGGGACACGCCCAGGCTCAGAATCTTCGCGATAGCGGATTTAAAGTCATCGTCGGCCTCGATCCGGCTCGAAAGAGCGCCCAGCAGGCGCGGGCCGATGGCATGGTCGTCGTAGCCCCGGACGAAGCCGCCAAGCGAGCGGACTGGATTCAGATCCTGACCCCCGATGAGACGCAAGCCGAAACCTACGAGCAGTTCATCAAGCCGTATCTTCATCCCGGGAAAGTTCTAGGCGTCTCGCATGGATTCAGCATTCATTTCAAGACGATCGTTCCGCCGACAGACGTCGACGTGGTGATGATCGCCCCCAAGAGCCCCGGACACCTCGTTCGGCGTGTGTATACCGAAGGGCGCGGCGTGCCGTCGCTGATCGCGATCCAGCAGGATGCCAGCGGTCACGCGCACGAACTCGCGCTGGCCTACGCGCATGGTATTGGCTCGACCCGCGCCGGCGTTCTGCAAACGACTTTCAAAGAAGAAACCGAGAGCGACTTGTTCGGCGAGCAGGCCGTCCTTTGCGGCGGGCTGACGTCGCTCATCAAGAAGGGATTCGAAACCCTGGTCGAGGCCGGGTACGCGCCCGAGATCGCCTACTTCGAGTGTTTGCACGAAGTGAAGCTGATCGTCGACCTGATCTACGAAGGGGGCCTGAGCCGCATGCGCTACTCGATCTCGAACACCGCCGAGTACGGAGATCTGACGCGCGGCGAGCAGGTTGTGGGTGACGCTACACGGGCTGCGATGAAGAAGACGCTGGCCGAAATTCAGTCGGGCAAGTTTGCCCAGGAGTGGATTGCCGAGAACAAGGCCGGTTGCCCCAGCTTCAACGCGCTGCGCGAGAAAGAGAAGCAACATCCCATCGAAATCGTGGGCGCGCAACTGCGCGGCATGATGAGTTGGCTGCCCAAGGAAGGCAAGAAGCCTCCAGAAGCTCCCAAGGATTCCACAAAACAGGTGGTGAATGCTTAAGGGAGCCGACATCGTTCTGCAGTGCCTGCGCGCCGAAGGGGTCGAGTTGGTGTTCGGCTATCCCGGCGGCGCGATCATGCCTCTCTACGACGCGCTTGAGGGCAGCGGCGTGCGGCATATCCTCACGCGGCACGAGCAGGGCGCGGTCTTCGCCGCAGAAGGCTATGCACGGGTCACGGGCGAGATTGGCGTCGCAATGGCCACCAGCGGTCCGGGCGCGACAAACCTGGTCACCGGAATCGCCGACGCAAAGATGGATTCCGTTCCTCTTGTCTGTATCACCGGACAGGTGCGCAGCGCGCTCATCGGCACTGATGCGTTTCAGGAGACTGATGTTTTCGGCGTGACACTCTCGCTGACCAAGTGGAGCCGGCTGGTTCGCACGATCGACGAGATTCCTGACGCCATCGCTGAGGGATTCTACTGGGCCCGCAGCGGACGTCCCGGGCCCGTCGTGATCGATATCCCAACCGACATGCTCAAGGCCAAGAAAGAGTTTTCTGGCCCGGTGAAGTTCACCCCGCATGCGCGGCCTGCCGACGCCAAAGCGGATGGCGGTTTCACCGATACGATCGTGGCGATGCTTCAGCAATCCTCGAAACCGGTCGCGCTCGTCGGCGCTGGAGCGAAACTGTCAGGAGCCATTCCAGACTTGCGCCGATTGCTTGACGAGCTTAATGTCCCAACATTTGCCACAGTCCATGGATTGGGTGCGGTACCTCCCGATGCACCGTATTACCTGGGCATGGTCGGCATGCACGGAACACGCGCGGCGAACACGGCGTTAAACGAGACCGACCTCCTCATGGTGTTTGGTGCGCGGCTGGATGATCGCGTGACGGGCGAACCGACGCGGTTTGCCCCCCATGCCAAGATCGTTCACTTTGAAATCGATCCTGCACAACTGGATCGCGTGCGCCCCTGCGATCTGCCGGTCATCGGAAATCTGGCCGACACGATTCCGGCATTCCAGGCTGAATTGCGGCGACATTCGCTTCCCGACTTCAGCCAATGGTGCGCGGTCGCCTGCGGTCCTGAACGCGCGGAACTGGATCCGCGCGGGCTGGCGCAGCCGACGATTCGCTTCCTCGACGAACTCTTCAGCCGTCTGCCACCGGACAGCGTCATTCTTGCCGATGTAGGTCAGCATCAGATGTGGGCAGCACAGCGCTACCGTGCTGCTTCACCCCGCGGATTCATTACATCCGGCGGACTTGGAGCCATGGGCTTCGCTCTTCCAGCCGCCGTTGGCGTACAGCTGGCCAAGCCTGACACTTGCGTCCTCTGCGTTTCCGGCGACGGTGGATTTCAGATGAACATCCAGGAACTGGCCACGGTCCACCGCCTTAGCCTGCCCGTGAAGATGGTCATCATCGACAACAAGTATCTCGGCATGGTGCGGCAATGGCAGCAGCTGTTCTACCAACGCAACTACGCCGAGACGGACTTAAGCGACAACCCCGATTTCGTGGAGATCGCCAAGGCCTACAAGATTCACAGCTTCCGGCTGAACGAAGAGGCGATGCGCGAGTTTCCGGTATCGCAGGAGACCGGCGATCAGATCGATCGATTTCTGCGGTCGCCGGAGCCCGAGTTGCTGGTGTTCGATTGCGCGCCGGAAGCCAACGTTTTTCCGATGGTTCCGGCCGGAGCGGCGCTTTCGGAGATGTTGCTGGAAGAAGAACCGGCGCAATAGATTTCACCGACGGCGGGCAAGTTACCCGCCAGACAGCCGGCGAGACGCCGGCGCTACGAGAAGCGAGGAGCATGCTTATGCAGACTTTTCACATTCGCTATCGCAATACGCAGGGAACGTTGATGCGCATTCTGAACGCAGCTTCGCGCCGCGCGCTCGATCTGCCCGTCGTGCATGCCGAACCGGCCGACCACGATCATCTGGTCACGCTGGGCCTCGATGTGAATCAGAAGCAGGTTGGCCAGCTTTATCGCGAATGGTACGGGATCGCGGACGTCATCAAGGTGAGCTCCGGCGCGCCACATACCGCGTGGGCTTCGCCGCATCCTCCCGCAGGCGTCGCGATCGAGGAGTCGCGCGCCGCCGCGCGGGCCTAGGTTTGTAGCTGGGCAAGCATGACGGCTCCTGGGCAGCGTCATGCATCTTGGGGAGCCTGCTGCCAAGCGGACTCCCCGTTTTTGTGTGCAAAGGTTGTAAGGTTTCAAAGCGTTTCGAATGCAGCGACTTCGAACCTTGAACGTTGAAACCTTGAAACCTTGAACCGATGAAACTTTGAAACCTAGATCATCCTTCCTGTAAGCTTTCACCGGGTCTTAAATACTTATGGATCTCAAGCACATCAGCCGTGGCATTACCGAGGGGCGCGACCGCGCGGGCGCTCGCTCCATGTTCAAGGCCGTTGGATTTACCGATGCCGATCTCAGCCGTCCGCTGATCGGCGTGGCCAACACGTGGATCGAAACCATGCCGTGCAACTTTCACTTGCGCCGTTTGTCGGCGAAGGTGAAGGAAGGGATTCGCGCGGCAGGCGGCACGCCCATGGAGTTCAATACCATCGCGATCTCCGATGGCGAAACGATGGGCACCGAGGGCATGCGTGCTTCTCTCGTCAGCCGCGAGCTGATTGCGGACTCGATTGAACTCGTGTGTCGTGGACAGATGTTCGACGCCGTGGTGTGCGTGGTCGGATGCGACAAGACGATTCCTGCGGCGGCAATGGCGTTGGCGCGGATGAATCTTCCCGGCGTGGTGCTGTACGGCGGGACGATTGCTCCAGGAAGCTTTCGCGGGAAAGATGTAACCATTCAGGATGTCTACGAAGCCATCGGCGCAAACATGGCGGGAAAGATGAGCGACTCTGATCTTAGCGGATTGGAAGATGCCGCGTGTCCAGGCGCGGGCGCATGCGGCGGGCAGTACACGGCGAACACGATGTCGACCGTGATGGAGATGATCGGATTGTCGCCGATGGGATTCAACAGCGTTCCGGCGATGGACGCGCAGAAAGATGAGATCTCCTTCAACTGCGGCAAGGTCGTCATGAATGTCCTGCAGAATGGAATCAGGCCACGCGACATTCTGACCCGCGACGCTTTCGAGAACGCGATTGCATCCGTTGCGGCGAGCGGCGGATCCACTAACGCGGTCCTACATCTGCTGGCAATCGCACGCGAAGCCGGCGTGGAACTTGAGATTGACGACTTCCAAACTGTCAGCGCTCGCACTCCGGTGCTGGCCGATCTCAAGCCTTCTGGACGCTTCGTGGCTTCGGACATGCATCGTGCGGGCGGCATTCGGCTGCTCGCAAGAAGATTGCTGAACGGGAAGTATCTGCATCCGTCGGCAAAGACCGTGACGGGCCTCTCAATCGGCGCGGAGACCGAGAGCGCCGTCGAGACTCCGGGACAAGAAGTGATTGTTCCCCTTGACAGGCCGTTGAAAGCAACGGGCGGGCTCGTGATTCTCAAAGGGAATCTTGCGCCGGAAGGTTGTGTCGCCAAGATCAGCGGGCATGAGCGTCTGGAGCATCGCGGTCCGGCGCGCGTGTTCGAATCCGAGGAAGATGCAATGGCCGCAGTGACGGCGAAGAAGATTCAAGCTGGAGACGTCGTTGTGATCCGCAACGAAGGGCCAAAGGGTGGTCCAGGAATGCGCGAGATGCTGGGCGTGACGGCCGCGCTGGTCGGCGAAGGCCTTGGCGGTTCCGTCGCGCTGTTGACCGACGGGCGCTTCAGCGGCGCGACTCGCGGGCTGATGGCAGGGCACGTTTCCCCTGAGGCGGCGCTCGGAGGTCCGATTACGGGCCTGCATGACGGCGACATGATTCACTTCGATGTTAGACAGCGTGTGGTGGAAGTCGAAGTCAGCGACGATGTATTGCGGCAGCGCATGGCTGCTTGGAAGGCGCCGCAACCGCGCTATCCCACAGGCGTGTTCGCAAAGTATGCCGCGCTCGTGTCGTCCGCGTCGCAGGGCGCTATCACAAGACCGCATTAACCGCTGCCTTAGCGCTAAGGCCAAAGATCTTACTTACGGCACGACCCGAAGTCGTGCCGTTCCTGCTTTGAGGAGTCTTCCTCCCGACTTCTTCGTGTGCCGCGTCTGTGGAAAATTCCTAAGAAAATTTCAGTTTTTGTGCTCAGCGAGCGCGCGCAAAGTTGCTTTGTTTTGGGAAAGTCGAGGCTTGAGCGGGTACCCCCCTCCCCCTGCACCTCTGAAAGCCTTGATTGGCGCGGGGATTTGCAAAGATGCTCCGCAAAATCCTGAGGCCCAATGGCTTAGAGGTTAAAATACTTAAAACAAGGCAGTTAGCTAGGTCGTCACGGTCTTCCTAGCGCTGCCTCCGCCGCTACAATGATCGACTTTTCCGATTTCAGGGTCAAGGTTGGATGTCACATCGAGCTGTGGAAAAACGCGGACGGTTACAGGCAGCGTGATTCGATTGAGTGTGATTGGCATCACAGCCGGTAACGCGCGATTTATGGAATCGTAACCTTTCGACGACGAACCTCTTTTACAGGTGTTCGTGGCTCCGGGGGCCGAAAGCTGCACTTCTGTTTTCGATTCTTTGTCTTCGGTTTCTGAAACATTTCGACAACTTAATTCCGACGAACTGTATCTTCTGACAGTTATGGAGACAGAGACGGGTGACTTAACCTCATGCTGGAAGAGTGACACCTGGATGAGGGTGCATTCTCTGGTACGCACACGGCGGACTAGAGGCTGTCTTGAGATTGAAGATTTCGAGAGCAATTCTGCTTTTCTGCCTGTGCGCGGTGCCCCCGGCGCAGGCCAGCGCAACTTTGTTCCTTGGTGAACCCTACGGTCATGACGCAGCGTTCGCAGGAACGGGGCATGCAGCTGTTTACCTGAGCGGCGTCTGCGCCACATCACCAGTTGTCCTGCGCCCTTGCACTCCGGGCGAAACCGGAATCGTTATTAGCCGTTATCGCGGGATCGCGGGATACGACTGGATCGCGATTCCTCTCCTCCCTTATCTGTACGCCGTAGAAAAACCACAAGACATCCCCTTGTTTGCCGACAGAAAGCTAGTTGCGTTCTTACGCGACCAATACCGTCGCAATCATCTTGAGAGCCTGGTTCCCGACGCCCCAGGTGGGAAAACGCCAGACGGTGATTGGTACGAGCTAACCGGCGCCTCATTCATCCGCACGATCTACACGTTTGAGGTTAATACCGAGCGTGAGCAGGACGAGAAACTGATCCAGATGCTGAATGACAGAACGAACCGGCAGCATTGGAACCTGGTTACCGCGAATTGCGCGGACTTCGCCCGGCAGATCATCAATTTTTACCATCCACACGCCGTGCATCGCAGCATCGTCGGGGACCTGGGAGTCACGACTCCGAAACAGTTGGCCAGAACGCTTACCAGTTACACCCGGCAGCATCCCGAGCTTCGGGGAGCGAGGTTCGTGATTCCGCAAGTTCCGGGTACGATTCCGCGATCCAAGCGGGTGAAGGGCGTGTTCGAGGTTATGTTGACGGCGAAGAAATATATGCTCCCGATATTCTTGGTCCACCCTTACGCCGCGGGCGTGGCGGTTGCTGTATATGTGCAACACTGGCACTTCAATCCGGGAAAAGATTCACTGATCCTCGATTCTAATTATGAGTTGAGCGCGGCGCTCACGAGTGCAGACCGACGCGCTTTTCAGAACCAGTTCGACGAATTGGTCTCGTCGTCTGAAGCGGCCGACGGCGACGGGAGCCGCTGGACGTCGTTACACCTTTCCGCCAGGCCGGTCTTCGACGCCGCCGCCGGTCTTGCTCTACGAGTGCAAATGGGGGATGAATCCGCTCCGGTGGGAGTTACTCGTTCAAATATTCTGAAAGTTCCAGCGGGCTCCGAGTTTGCAGCAGGTCTGGTCGAGGCGCGGTTGCGGGAGGAATTGAAATCCGGGGCCACCCGAAAGACTGCCCGTGCCGATGTCGAGAACGACATGCAACTACTGCAGCGTTTGCTCGCATCGCAAGCGAAAGAGATGGTGAGCAGTACCGGATTCGACAGTAAAAGCCGCGCACTCGCGTCAGAGCCAGTCCATTAACAGGTTAACTGTTATAAGAGACATGTGCTTGGCTGACTCCGCAAATAGCAAAATCGAAAACAGAGAACTATAGTCAGGAGAGCTGGGAACAGATGTGTCCGTACCGAAACGTCCGCGCATGGGTGCCTGGTTATACGGAGTTGCTCTGGCTCACCCTCCTGGTCGTGGCCTGCCGATTTCCGACCGTCGCTGCCGCCCAGAGCCCGCAGCCCCTTCCTGCTCAGGGTGATGCAAGCCCCCCGGTTGATGCGCGTGCTCACAGTGCATCCAGTGTCGAGCAGCCGGCGGAGCGACAATCTTTGGGGTATGTCAGCGGGACTGTCCTCGACAAGAGCGGGTCTGTCGCTGTCGGAGCTCGATTGCAACTGGCGCGGGAAGATCAATCGCCAGTGCAAGAAGTATTATCTGGCAGCAACGGACAGTTTACCTTCTCCAACCTGGCTCCCGGTCCCTTTCGGCTCACGGTGACGTCGGAAGGGTTTCAGCCCCAAAGCGTTAGTGGAGTTCTGGCGCCTGGGGAGGTTTACATTGTCCCGGAGATCCGGCTCTCGGTTGCCACGGTGGTGACGGAGGTGCGGGTTTCCCTGACGCAGGTTGAGGTCGCGCGAGAACAGGTTCAAGAGCAAGAGAAACAGCGCGTGCTCGGCTTCATTCCCAATTTCTACGTGAGCTATGAGCCAGATCCGGCTCCCCTTTCGACCAAGCAAAAATTCCAGCTTGCCTGGAAGTCCACAATCGATCCCTTCACTTTTGTCGGAGCCGCGGCCCTGGCGGGGATTGAACAGGGGACTGACGACTTCTCGGGGTACGGGCAGGGGATGGAGGGCTACGCGAAACGCTTCGGGGCAGCCTATGCTGATGTTGTTTCAGGGACGTTCATCGGAAGCGCGATCTTGCCTTCTGTGCTGAAACAAGATCCCCGCTATTTCTACAAAGGGACTGGGACCACTCGATCACGGATTCTCTACGCGATGGGCAGCACGGTGATGTGTAAGGGTGACAACAAGCGCTGGCAACCGAACTATTCCTGGGTGCTGGGAAGCTTTGCGACCGGAGGGCTCTCGTATCTCTACTATCCGTCGACCGATCGCGATGCCATGGCACTGGTGTTGCAAAATACGCTGATCCGAATTGGCGAGGGCGCTTTTGAGAATGTCTTGCAGGAGTTTGTGGTCCGGAGATTTACGCCGCACCTGCAGAAACATCCTACCAACTGAACTTGTCCGCCGGTGGGCGGCGGGTGTTCCCAAGGGAATGTGGTTAGAACAGATCTCCTTTTCCTTGCTCATCGTTAGCGGCCTGTGAAAAACTAGGGTTTAGCTTCCTTCCAAATATTCAGCTACCTATGGCTATACCGCGGACACTATTCGAGAAGATTTGGGATGCACACCTGGTGGCGCAGCCAGCGGGGCGGTCACCCATTCTCTACATCGACTTACACCTGGTGCATGAGGTGACGTCTCCTCAGGCCTTTGATGGGCTACGCGCGGCCGGCAGGAAGGTGCGTCAGCCGGCCCGGACTGTGGCGACCGTGGATCACAACATTCCGACCGAGCCGCGGGGAACTCCGATAACCGACTTGATTGCGGCGAAGCAGATTGCGGCGCTGCAACAGAACTGCAAGGAGTTCGGGATCCGTCTATTCGATATGGATTCGCCGGAACAGGGGATTGTTCATGTGATTGGGCCGGAGCTGGGGCTGACGCAGCCCGGAATGACGATCGTGTGCGGCGACAGCCATACCAGCACGCATGGGGCGTTTGGGGCGCTGGCATTTGGGATCGGCACATCGGAAGTCGAGCACGTGCTGGCGACGCAGTGCCTGGCGCAGCACGAGCCCAAGACGATGAAGATCGACGTGCGCGGGCGGCTCGCTGAGGGTGTGAGCGCGAAGGATCTGGCGCTGGGCATCATCGGGCAGATCGGGACCGATGGTGCCACCGGATACGTGATCGAGTACGCAGGCACAGCGGTTCGGGCGCTCTCCATGGAAGGGCGCATGACGCTATGCAATATGACCATCGAAGCAGGTGCGCGAGCCGGAATGGTAGCGCCGGATGAGACCACCATCGCTTATGTGAAGGGAAGAAAATTCGCTCCGCGGGATGTGGCGTGGGAGAAGGCTATTGCGTATTGGCGGAACCTGCCATCCGACGAAGGGGCCGCCTTCGACAGGGTCGTGGCGATTGACGCCGCGCAGCTTTGTCCGTTCGTGACGTGGGGAACGAATCCGGGAATGGTGGCGCCGGTCACCGGGCGCGTGCCTGAAGTCAAAGGCTTACAGGAAACGGACCGGCGCGCCACCGAACTCGCTTTGCAGTACATGGGACTGGAGCCGGGGAAAAAGATTGAGGATATTGGGATCGATCGAGTGTTCATCGGATCGTGCACGAATTCGCGGATTGAAGATCTGCGCGCAGCGGCGCGAGTCGCGAAGGGACACCATGTGAGTTCGAAGGTGCGGGCGATGGTCGTGCCGGGATCGCAGACCGTGAAGCGGGCGGCCGAGCAGGAAGGGCTGCATCGGGTTTTTCAGGATGCGGGATTTGAATGGCGCGAATCGGGATGCTCGATGTGTTTGGGGATGAACCCGGACATTTTGCAGCCGGGCGAGCGGTGCGCTTCCACGAGCAATCGTAACTTTGAAGGGCGCCAGGGGCGCGGAGGGCGTACGCACCTGGTGAGTCCGATGATGGCAGCGGCGGCGGCGATTGCGGGGCACTTCACGGATATTCGGAACTGGAAGTTTCGGTGAGCTGATTGTGCGCATCATTGATCCGAGTCGGTGCGCGCGAGATCCCTCGCTCCGCCCGAAAGACGGCGGCTCGGGATGACGCTGCAAAATTGCTACTCTGCCCGAACAATGACTAGGAGAACACGGTGAAACCATTCACAGTGCATCGCGGGCGCGTAGCGCCGCTGGACCGGCTCAACGTCGATACCGACCAGATTATTCCCAAGCAGTTTCTCAAGCGGATCGAGAAAACCGGCTTTGGGCAGTTCCTGTTTTACGACTGGCGGTTTGGCGCGGATGGAAAAAAGGGCGGCGACTTCGTGCTGGACGAGCCGCGATACGAAGGCGCGAGTATTCTCGTCGCCGGAAAGAATTTTGGTTGCGGATCGTCTCGTGAGCATGCGGTGTGGGCGCTGGCCGACTTCGGTTTCCGCGCGGTGATCTCCTCTTCCTTCGCAGACATTTTCGCCAACAACGGCACGAAGAACGGGTTTCTGACCGTGCCGCTAACCGAGGAGGAAGTTGCTCAGCTCCTGAGTCGAGCCCAGGAGGTCGACGATTATCAGCTCACGATCGATCTGGAGAAGTGCGAAGTACGCGACGATCAAGGATTTCGCGCGATGTTTTGCATCGATGAATTTACGCGACATTGTCTTTTGAATGGACTCGACGACATTGGGCTCACGCTGCAGCACGAGACGGAGCTTGCCGAATATGAGGCGCTTCATCCCACTCCGGCTGCGCTCCTCTTGTCTTAAGTCAACAAAGGGTCAAGGCGAGTCAACAGAGGGTCAAGGCGAGTAAAGATTTGTAAAACCTTCGCCCCGGTCTTGACCCACCCCCGGGCCGCCATTGATGCTAGTTAAGCGCGGTTCTGCCATAGCGACTGCAGCCTGGTTCCTACCTGAGCCATTCTCGGCGGAGGGCCCCTTTTAGCAGATTCCTGCCTTCCCGAGGACGAGTTGCCGCAACCGAGCCTACAATGTTTACGTCTATATATTTGATCTCCTGCCGAGCTCGGGTCCAACAAAAGGGCAACGGAATAAACCTGTGAATATGACTGATTCTTCCGCAATGAAATCACGTGTGATGATTCGCATCTTGAGCCTGCTGACGCTGGGTGTTGTGGTCGCCTTCTCCGCGTTCTTTGTCGGTTGCAGCTCCGCCGATTCCAAGCAACAGAAGGCACAGGCGGCCGGACCGCGTTCGGTCTCGGTGGCGACTGCGCCGGTGTTGCGTCAAGACGTGCCCGTATATCTATCGGGGCTGGGAGCGGTGACCGCGTTCAACACGGCCAACATCAAGAGCCGGGTTGACGGCCAGATCATGAAGGTCAACTTCCAGGAGGGACAAAACGTCAAGCAGGGAGATCTGCTGATCGAGATCGATTCGCGCCCGTTCCAGGTTCAACTGGAGCAGATGCAGGCACAGTTATTCCGCGACCAGGCACAACTGCGCGACGCTAAGCTGAATCTCGACCGGTATACCACCCTCATCCCTTCGGGAAGCATTGCGCAACAGCAAGTGGACACGCAAAAGGCCTTGGTAGACCAACTGGAAGGAACCGTGCGCACTGATCAGGCGCAAATTGATAACGCGAAATTGCAGATCGTTTACTGCAATATTACGGCGCCGTTTACGGGACGGGTGGGACTGCGGCAGGTTGACCCCGGCAACATTGTGCATGCCGCGGACACGAATCCCATGCTGATCCTGACTCAACTTCAGCCGATTGCGGTCATCTTCACGCTGACCGAAGACGTTTTGCCGACGGTCGCGCAGCATATGAAAAAGGGACCGCTCGAGGTTGACGCGTTCAGCCGTGATGATCAAACCAAGCTGGCAACCGGGAAGTTGCTGACGATTGACAATCAGATCGATCCCACCACCGGCACCGCGAAGCTCAAGGCGGTTTTCAGCAATGAAGACAACCAGCTTTGGCCAAACCAGTTCGTAAATGCCGACCTGCTTCTGGAGACGCGCAAAAACAGCACGGTCGTTCCAACGGCGGCGATTCTGAGAGGGCCGCAGGGCACATTCGTGTATTCGGTAAACTCCGACAAGACAGTGCAGGACCGTCCCGTCACAGTGTCGCTGACCCAAGGGGATACAACGGTGATCACCGCCGGACTCAACCCGGGTGACGTCGTGGTCACCGACGGCCAAGACAAGCTGCAACGAGGCAGCCGCATCGAACCCCGTGCCACAGGCTTAGGCGGGACGACCAGCGACGGGCGAGGAGTGTCGCCAGTTGACGGTGGCGCGCGCCGGCATGCTACGGAAGGAACAGGGCCAGGCGCACCGGGGTCGCCAGCATCAGGTTCAGGTAGCTCAGGTTCATGAGTCCTTCACGGCTATTCATTCTCCGGCCGGTCGCAACCACGCTGTTAATGGTAGGCGTGTTGCTGGTGGGCTGGGTTGCGTTCACGCAACTGCCGGTGTCGGCGCTGCCGGAGGTCGACTATCCTACGATCCAAGTGGTGACGTTTTATCCGGGAGCCGATCCCGATGTGATGGCTTCGTCGGTAACGTCTCCGCTGGAACGGCAGTTCGGGCAGGTGCCCGGGCTCAGCCAGATGACGTCGACCAGTTCGTTTGGCAGTTCCGTGATCACGCTGCAGTTCGGCCTCGATCAGAATATCGACGTGGAAGAGCAGCAGGTGCAGGCGGCGATCAACTCTGGCTCGACGTACTTGCCGGCGGATTTGCCGAATCCCCCGATCTACAACAAGGTGAATCCGGCAGACGCTCCGATTCTCACGCTCGCCCTGACTTCCGACTCGTTGCCTTTGTCGAAAGTCGAAGACCTGGCGGACACATCGCTAGCGCAAAAAATTTCACAATTGCCGGGCGTAGGGCTTGTTTCGATCGGTGGCGGACAGAAGCCAGCGGTGCGAATTCAAGCGAATCCGACGGCACTGGCTTCTTACGGACTGAGCCTGGAGGATCTGCGTGCGGCGCTAGTCCAGGCGAACGTAGATCAGGCCAAGGGCGTGATCGACGGCGTGCGGCAGTCCTATACCATCGGCGCCAACGACCAGCTCTTCACCAGCGAACAGTACAAGCCGATCGTCATCGCTTATCACAACGGCGCACCGGTAAGAATCAGCGATATTGCGAACGTCATCGACGGGACCGAGAATATCCGGCTCGCCGCATGGATGAATCTGACGCCGGCAGTGATTGTGAACATCCAGCGCCAGCCGGGCGCCAACATCATCAGCGTAGTGGATCGAATCAAGAAGCTTCTGCCGCAGTTGCAGGCGTCGCTCCCAACCGCAGTAAGGGTCCAGATTCTGACCGACCGGACCATCACGATCCGTGCATCCGTGAAGGACGTGTATTTTGAACTGATGCTCGCCATCGCCCTGGTAGTGATGGTCGTCTTCTTATTCCTGCGGAATCTTGCTGCGACGGTGATCCCCAGCGTGGCTGTGCCACTCTCGATCATCGGCACTTTTGGCGTGATGTACCTGCTGGGTTACAGTCTGAACAATCTGACGCTGATGGCGCTGACGATCTCCACCGGGTTCGTGGTGGATGACGCCATCGTCATGATCGAGAACATCGATCGCTACCTGGAGGCGGGAGATTCCCCGCTGGATGCCGCCTTGAAGGGGGCAGGACAGATAGGGTTCACGATTGTGTCGCTCACCGTGTCGCTGATCGCCGTATTGATCCCTCTCCTTTTCATGGGCGACATTGTGGGCAGACTCTTCCGCGAGTTCGCAGTCACGCTGGCCGTGACGATTCTGGTTTCGGCGGGAGTGTCACTGTCGCTGACACCAATGATGTGCGCCAAATTGCTCAAGCATCGCAAAGAGGGCGAAAAGGGCCGCTTTTACGAGGTTACCGAGGACTACTACAACCGAATCATTGCGTTTTACGGGCGCACGGTAAAAATCGTGTTGAGACACCAGACCGCGACGCTGCTGGTCACCTTTGGAACTCTTGTTCTTACGCTCTTCTTATACGTTGTCGTGCCGAAAGGATTTTTTCCGGTACAGGACACTGGAGTGATCCTGGGAGTCTCGGAGGCCCCCGACTTCATTTCGTTTGACGCCATGGCGCTGAGGCAGCAAGAGCTGGCGAAGATCATTTTGAAAGACAGCGCGGTCGAGAGCCTGTCTTCGTTCATCGGAATTGACGGCACGAACACGACACCGAACGAGGGCCGCATTCAGATCAACCTGAAGCCGCGCGACGAGCGCCCTGACGATGCGTCCACAATTATCCGGCGGTTGCAGCCGGAACTGGCGAAGGTGGACGGCATCACTCTTTACATGCAGCCGGTGCAGGATCTTACGGTGGAAGATCGCGTCAGCCGGACGCAGTTCCAGTATTCCATCGAGGATGCGGACGCGCAGGAGTTAGCGCAATGGACGCCGAAGCTGGTAGCTAAGCTCCGAACCCTGGCGGCCTTGACCGATGTAGCCACGGACCAGCTGAATGGCGGGCTGAAGACGAACGTCACGATTGACCGAGACACGGCATCGCGTCTGGGAATATTTCCGCAGGCCATCGATAACACGCTGTACGACGCTTTCGGGCAACGGCAGGTTTCCACGATGTTCACGCAGTTGAACCAATACCACGTGATCCTCGAAGTCCTTCCCAGTTTCGCGCAGACGCCCGAAGCGCTGAAAGACATTTACATCCGTCCCAGCACGGTGACGCCGAACTCGGGCGCGCCCACGGCAAATGGAGCGGCGGTAGCGACCAGCGGCGCGCCCGTTCCGATCTCGACCTTCACGCGCATGAAGTCGAGCAGCGCCTCGCTCGCCAACAACCATCAAGGACAGTTCCCGGTAGTGACGCTCTCGTTCAACCTGGCGCCGGGAGCCTCGCTGGGAGACGCGACCAAGGCAATTCAGCAAGCCGAAAAAGACATTCAGCTGCCGCCCAGTATTCACGCTGCATTTCAGGGAACCGCCGCGGCATTCCAGAATTCACTCGCATCCGAGCCCTATTTGATTCTGGCCGCCGTAATCACCGTCTACATTGTGCTCGGCGTACTTTATGAGAGCTACATCCACCCAGTGACGATTCTTTCCACGCTGCCTTCGGCCGGAGTCGGCGCAATTCTGGCCTTGATGGTCACGGGCAACGACTTAACCGTCGTGGCGCTGATCGGCATCATACTTTTGATCGGCATTGTAAAGAAGAACGCCATCATGATGATTGACTTCGCGCTTGAAGCCGAGCGCGTAGAGCACAAACCGCCCGAGGAAGCGATTTTTCAGGCATGCCTGCTGCGCTTCCGCCCCATTATGATGACGACAATGGCGGCGTTGCTGGGCGGACTTCCCTTGGCTTTAGGATCGGGAACAGGCGCGGAACTGCGCCGCCCACTGGGCATTACGATTGTCGGCGGCTTGCTGCTCAGCCAGTTGCTCACGCTATACACAACGCCGGTGGTCTATTTGTGGTTTGACCGACTCGCCCACCGGTTCTCGCGCTACCGAATCGGCAATCCTATTCCGCAGGAGCCGATGCCGGCGGATTAGGCATGTTGGTTAGAAGATAGAAGATGAGTATCTCGGCTCCATTTATCCGGCGTCCGATTGGCACGTCACTGCTGGCGGCGGCGCTGCTGTTGTCAGGAATTCTGGCGTTTAATTTCCTGCCGGTCGCGTCGCTCCCGAAAATGGATTTCCCGGTTATCAGCGTAGGGGCAAGTTTGCCGGGAGCCGATCCGCAAACCATGGCGTCGGCAGTGGCAACACCGCTGGAACGTCAGTTTGGACGCATCTCGGGCGTGAACCAGATGACCTCGTCGAGTCAGCTGGGCAGCACTGGCATCGCCCTGCAGTTCGATCTGAACCGGAATATCGACGCTGCCGCTCGCGACGTACAAGCTTCGATCAATGCGGCCCGCAGCCAGCTTCCGGCGAACCTGCCCAGCAACCCCACCTACCGCAAAGTGAATCCGTCGGACGCGCCCATTCTATTGCTGGCGTTGACTTCAGATACGTCGACGGTGCCGCAGATGTATGATGCCGCGGATTCGATTCTGTCGCAGAAGCTGTCGCAGGTGCAGGGAGTCGGGCAGGTTTTTGTGTGGGGCGCGTCCCAGCCAGCGGTGCGAGTGGAAGTGAATCCAACCTTGTTGAACAAGCTTGGAGTCGGGCTGGATACCGTCCGAAACGCGCTGAATGCGGCCAATGCGAACCGTCCGAAGGGCGAAGTATCGAACGGTGGGATGACGTATTCGTTCAGCGACAACGACCAGTTGTTTACCGCAGATGAGTACCGGCCATTGATTGTGGCCTACAACAACGGCGCAGCGGTGCGACTGAGCGATGTAGCCACGGTTGAGGATGCGGTTGCTGACTTACGAAACCTGGGGTTGGTGAACGGCAAACCGGGTATCGTGATACCTATCTTCCGGCAACCAGGAGCGAACATCATTGAAACCGTGGACAGGGTCAAGGCGCTGTTGCCGTATCTGCAGTCCTCGATTCCTCCCTCGATCCATCTCTCGGTTTTGATGGATCGCACGACGACGATTCGAGCTTCGGTGAAAGACATCGAGGGTACGCTGCTGATTTCGATCGTGCTCGTGATTCTGGTGGTATTCCTCTTTCTGCGCACAGTGCGAGCAACGATCATTCCGAGCATTGCCGTGCCGCTCTCCCTGGTCGGCACTTTTGGCGGCATGTATCTGCTGGGATACAGCCTCGACAATCTCTCGCTGATGGCTCTGGCGATTTCCACCGGTTTCGTTGTCGACGACGCGATCGTGGTGCTGGAAAATATCACGCGCTACGTGGAGCAGGGCATGGATGTCGTGCGAGCGACTTTCAAAGGAGCCGCCGAGATTGGATTCACAGTTCTTTCGATGAGCACGTCGCTGGTGGCCGTATTCATTCCGCTGCTGATGATGGGCGGGATCGTGGGACGCCTCTTCCGCGAATTTGCGGTCACGCTCAGTATTGCGATCGGGGTTTCCCTGGTGGTTTCACTGACGACAACCCCGACGATGTGCGCGAAATTCCTGAGGCCTTCGAAGACCGAAAAACACAATATCTTCTATCGCGCCAGCGAGTGGTGTTTCGACCGGATTCTAAGCCTCTACACTCACGCTCTGAAATGGGTTTTGGCGCACCAGCCGGTGACCGGGGTACTAACAATTGCGGTCGCCGTCCTAAGCATTTTCCTTTACTTCAAAGTGCCGACGGGGTTCTTCCCGCAGCAGGACACCGGGCGGATTCAGGGAACAGTGATTGGAGCAGAAGACATCTCGTTCCAGTCCATGAGCGACAAGATTAAGCGGTATGCAAGCATTGTGCTGAAAGATCCCGCGGTCGACACTATGGGCGGTTTTACGGGTGGAGGTAGCGCTCTGAACCAGGGCCGGTTCTTCGTGATGCTGAAACCCCTGGAGCAGCGGGGCCCGTGCCAGAAACAGCACTTCTGGGAGCCTTGCCATTATGCATCCGCCGACGACGTGATCAACCGCCTGCGCGGCAAACTGGCGGTGGTGCCAGGCGCGACGCTGATTCTGCAGTCGGCGCAGGAACTCACCATTGGCGGTCGGTGGGGCAACGCCCAATATCAATACACGCTTCAGAGCGCGAACCTTGACGACTTGAACAACTGGGCGCCACGCTTGCTGCAAAAGCTGAGAACCCTGCCGGAATTACGGGACCAGAACTCGGACCAGCAGGATAGGGGTTTGCAGGCGAAACTGGTGATCGATCGCGACACGGCGAGCCGGATGGGCATCACTCCCCAAAGCCTGGACAATGCGCTGTATGACGCCTTTGGACAGCGGCAGGTGTCGACGATGTACCGGCCTCTGAATCAATATCACGTGGTGATGGAAGTTGCGTCGCAGTACCAGCAGACGCCAGAGGCGCTGCAGAATATTTATCTGAAGTCGACGGCAGGAACGCCCATTCCGCTGGCGGCGTTCACCCATTTCGAACCATCGAACACGCCACTGGCCGTCAATCACCAGGGGCAATTGCCTTCGGTGACAATCTCGTTCAACCTGGCACCGGGGATTTCTCTCGGACAGGCGACGGATGCCATTGAAAGAGCCGAGCGCACGATTGGGTTTCCACCGACGATCCAGGCAAGTTTTCAGGGAACGGCCGCTGCTTTCCAGGATTCCCGTTCCAACATGCTGATTCTGATCATTACCGCGTTGGGCGCGGTCTACATAGTGTTGGGCATGCTTTACGAGAGCTACATCCATCCCATCACGATTCTTTCCACCATACCGTCAGCAGGCGTGGGAGCACTGCTGGCACTGCTGTTGACACACAATGAGCTCAATGTGATCGGGATGATCGGCATTATCCTGTTGATCGGCCTGGTGAAGAAGAACGCGATCATGATGATCGACGTGGCACTCGACGTGGAACGCACGCAGGGGAAGAAGCCGGTGGAAGCAATCTATGATGCGTGCATCCTACGCTTCCGACCGATCATGATGACGACAATGGCCGCGCTGCTGGGCGGTCTGCCGCTGGCATTAGGACATGGGACGGGCTCGGAGCTGCACCGGCCACTGGGAATCACAATTGTCGGCGGGCTGATCGTAAGCCAGATGCTGACGCTCTTCACCACGCCGGTCGTTTACGTGTATCTCGACCGATTGCGGCTGGCTTTGCGGGGCGGTGAGGAGAAGTCGCTGCCCGAAACTTCCGCTCCGGGAAGCCCTCGGCCGAGCCCTGCGCACTGAGCGGGCGCGCTGGCCAGTCCTTCATTTCTACCGAGCAAGTCGACTAGACTGGGAGGGGTACAACCTCGCCCGAGAAATTGTGCATCGCAGCCCTTGGAAAGGACCGTGGTTGCTGCGCAAGGGCAGCTTGTCCCGTATGATAGGGGTTTACCCGTAATACCGCTTGAGAGAGATTCGTCCCGAGTATGCCGGGTGCCGGCGAATTTCCGATTTCGTTTTCGTCAAATTCCTTTAGGAGTTACGGATGCTAAAGAGAGCAGCGGCTCTGTTCCTTGTCTGCGTGAGCATAGCCATATGTGTAAGTTGCGGTGCGACCGCGAATAACTTTCTGTACGCTACGCTACCCGGGTCCAACCAGATTGTTGCCTACCGCGAAGATCCGAATTCGGGCATCCTCACGCAGCTGACAGGCAGTCCAATCAGTGCGGGCCAGGCCGTCCAATCGATTCTAGTCCATCCTTCGAAAAACTTCTTGTATACCGCAAACGCCGGCGAGAACGACGTCTCGTTGTACACAATCTCGAGCGCGGGTGTGCTCACCGAAGTCACGCCCCGGACACTAGTCGGTACGGCGCCCACTCTACTGGCGATGGACTCGGCGGGCAGTTTTCTGTACGTTGCGAACTCCGGCTCGTATAACATCTCGGTCTTTTCCATCAGTGCCAGTACCGGCGCGCTGAGTCCGGTGGGCGCTCCTTTCCCCATCGGAATGATTCCGATCAATATGGCGCTGGCGGCATCCGGAAATGTTCTCTACGTGACCGGTCAGGGCGCGACTGGGACCGCGACTGCGGGGATTGTCCAGGCCTTTACCGTCACCAAAGGCGTTCCGGGTGTAGTCGCGGGTTCACCGTACTTAACGGGAAATGGTCCCTACGGACTGGCAATTGCTCCCGGCGGTGGCTTCCTTTACACCGGGAACACGCTCGACAGTTCCATCTCGATATTTCCGATCAATTCCGATGGGTCTCTCGGCCTGGCCAACACTATTGGACAGCAATACCTGAATCCTGTCTCTCTCTTGATCGACAAGTCGGGGAAATATATGTACGTAGCCAATCAAGGGTCGAGCAATGTTTCGGGTTTTTCGATCGGTTCAGACGGCGGACTCACCTTGATGTCGACCTCACCCTTTGCTACGGCGGCGAACCCCAGCGTGCTCGCCACCGATTCCCTTGGCAAATATGTTTTCGTGGGAAATCAGAAGGCCCCGGCGATTCAGTCTTTCTTCATCGATACCGGCAGCGGCACGCTGAGTTCAGTGTTTTCGTACACGGTTCCTGGTTCGCCGATCTCGATTGCAGTCACGCAATAGATTCAATTCGGAGCAGCGATGAATCCTGCAGTTCAAGTCGAGCAGTCCGCACACGCGTCCGAGCGCTATGCCCGACGAGTGAACCCCGAGTGGGTGCGCCTTCTCGACTTGCTGCAAATGAATGTCCGCTACGAACGTTGCGTGGGAGTGGAACTCTTTACCGACGACGGGAAACGGATTCTCGACTTTCTCTCCGGCTACTGTGTTCACAATATCGGTCACAACCACCCAGACGTCGTGCGCGCGCTGCAGGAAGAGCTGGAGCGGTGCGGTCCGGCAATGATTCAGACGCACGTGGCGGATCTGGCTGGAGAACTGGCTGACAAGTTGTGCGAGCTTGCCGGTGGCCGTCTATCGAAGGCCTTCTTCGCTTCTTCAGGAAGCGAGGGCGTGGAAGCCGCCATCAAGTTCGCGCGGGCGCACACACGACGCGCTGGCATCCTCGCGGCCGAACATGCATTCCACGGGCTCACCTGCGGAGCGCTTTCGCTGATGAGTGACAAGTTCTGGAGCGAGGGCTTCGGACCGCTTCTTCCGGATACCGCCGTGATCCCGTTTGGCGACCTGGATGCGCTGGAACGCGAACTGAAGTCCAAGCGATTCGCGGCTTTTATCGTCGAGCCGGTTCAGTCGGAGGCTGGGGTCCGAGTTCCGGATCGAAACTATCTGAAGATGGCGGAGTCACTGTGCCGGCGCTACGGAACATTGTTCGTACTTGACGAAGTGCAGACCGGGATGTACCGCACGGGCGAGTTTCTTGCGGCGCACCACTTCGAAGTCGAACCCGACATGGTCATCCTGGCGAAGGCCATGAGCGGTGGCCTGGTGCCTTGCGCTGCGGTGCTGATGTCAGATGCGGTTTGCAATTCTGTCTATTCGTCGTTGCCGCGGGCTTTTGTGCATACCTCAACATTCAGCGAAAACAGTCTGGCGATGCGTGCCGCACTGGCCACGCTCGACGTTCTTGACCGTGAGGAACTGGGCCAGCGCTCGACGGAAGCTGGCAAGTACTTGCAGGAACGGCTCACCGACGCGCTTCGCGATTTCGAGATGGTGAAAGATGTGCGCGGCCTGGGATTGCTCATGGGGATTGAGTTTCAGCCTCCGAGCCAGCTTCGGTTACGAATTCCCTATCAGGCGTTTGCGGCGATTCATCCGGCGCTCTTCGGTCAGATTGTAGTGATGCGGCTATTCCGCGACTTCGGTTTTCTGACGCAGATTTGTGGCAACAACTTCATGGTACTCAAGGTCGCTCCGCCATTAGTCGCGACCGACAAACAACTCGATGCATTCCTCGGCGCGGTTCGAGAAGTAGTCGAACTGGCAAATTCGCCTGGAGCGTTTTGGTCGGACGCTCTAGGACTGGCGCGCCGCGCTTTCCGCAGTTAGGCTTTTCGATCGCACGCCCGCGGCCTGATTTAACAGGCGGGTGACAATTCAGCCCATGGGCACTGGGCCAATCGCTAAAGGGCACGAAGTACGCGGGTATACAACCACACGCTGGGCCGGATCATCTAAGCTGAGAAGTAACGACGTCCGGCCAGGTGAAGGCGCTGACTCCGTGCCCGGACTGGAACCCTATCAATGAGAATTGCCAGCGCCGCGAGCGCCTTTCCCAAGCACTACTATTCCCAGAAATTCCTGCTGGAAAAGCTCCAGGAGTACTGGGGTGACCAGCTCCGTAATCCGGCCATGCTGGCGCGCTTGCATCGGAACGTCGCCGTGGAGGGCCGCCATTTGGCGATGCCCCCCGAGAAATACTTAGAACTCACAACCTGGGGTCAAGCCAACGACGTTTGGATTCAGGTTGCCCAGGAATTGGGCGAACAATCCCTTTGCCGCGCTTTGCACCATGCCGATCTCAAACCGAGCGCACTGGGTGCGCTGTTTTTCACCTCGGTGACAGGTATTTCGAGTCCTTCGATCGATGCATTGCTGATCAATCGCATGGGCCTGCCCACGAACATTCGACGCGTACCAATTTTTGGACTGGGGTGCGTTGCGGGAGCGGCGGGAATTGCACGCGCGGCAGATTACGTACGCGCCTATCCATCGCAGGCGGCAGCGCTGGTATCGGTCGAGCTTTGTTCGCTCACCATCCAGCGAGATGATCTTTCCGTGGCCAATCTGATTTCTTCGGGGTTGTTTGCAGATGGATCCGCTGCAGTGATCGTTACGGGCGATGATTTGAACGCAACCGGGCCCGAGATCCTCGCAACTCGGTCGATCTTTTATCCCGACACCGAAGAGATGATGGGATGGAATATCACCGAAAAAGGCTTTCGCATTACGCTTTCGCCAGAGGTACCCGTTCTGATTCGCGAACACCTGGGGCAGGATGTGGATGCGTTCCTCGCGGACCACGGGCACAAGCGTGCCGACATTGGAAGCTGGGTGCTGCACACCGGAGGCCCGAAGGTACTGGAGGCTACGGCAGCAGCGCTCGATTTGCATGACGGGCAACTGGACGCATCGTGGGATTGCTTGAAGAAAGTCGGGAACCTGTCGTCTGCGTCGGTCTTGGTTGTGCTGGAAGATGTAATGAAGAATCGTCGTCCTGAACCGGGCACATTGGGCGTACTAGCCGCGATGGGGCCGGGATTCTGTTCCGAACTCGTACTTTTGCAATGGTGAGGGTCTGTTGGGCAATTCGACGGATGTCTTTGTAATCGGTGGAGGTCCCGCGGGATTAGCGGCGGCGATCGCGGCGCGGCAACAAGGATTTCGCGTGATCGTGGCCGATGGCGCGCAGATGCCGATTGATAAACCCTGCGGGGAAGGCCTGATGCCCGATGGTCTAACGGCATTGGAGAAGCTTGGTGTTTCCGTCGATGTCGAGAACTCCTTTCCTTTCCGCGGCGTTCGATTTCTCGCCGCGGGCCTTGCGGTCGATGCATCGTTCCCCCATGAGGCTGCGGGGATGGGCGTGCGTCGAACCGTGCTGCACCGGCTCATCGCGGAGCGCGCGTCCGCGATGGGGATTGATTTCTTGTGGCGAGCGCCCATCATCGGTATTTCCGAGAATTCAGTTCATCTGGTAGGCCGCAAAGTGAGCGCCCGCTGGATTATTGGCGCCGATGGCGGCAATTCGCGGGTGCGGCTCTGGGCCGGGCTCGATGCTTTTCGAAGAAGAGACGCCCGCTACGCGTTCCGGCAACACTACCTTGTGGTGCCCTGGACGGACCGCATGGAACTGCACTGGGGACACCGTGGCCAGATCTACGTCACGCCGATTTCAAAAGATCAAGTCTGCGTAGCGCTCATTTCGCGCGATCCCAAATTGCGTTTGGCCGAAGCATTGCAGCGGTTTCCGGAACTAAAATCGCGTCTGGACGGTGCCGATGTCTCTTCGACGGAAAAAGGCTCACTCACAGCAACGTGCAAGTTGAAACGGGTGAGCCGCGGCAACGTCGCTTTGATCGGGGATGCGTCGGGCACGGTCGACGCGATTACCGGCGAAGGACTCTGTCTCGCTTTCAGTCAAGCGATGGTACTAGCGGATTGCCTTCGAACCGGCAATCTGGCGCGTTATGAGCAGGAACATCGCAGGCTGGCTTTGCGGCCGTTCCTCATGGCCCGGCTCATGCTGTTGCTCGATCGACGTCCACGGCTGCAACGCCGCACCCTACAGGCCTTTCAGAAGCATCCCGATGTTTTCCGGCGACTGCTGGAACTGCATGTGGGCGTTCTGTCGCCATTGCATCTCGCCTTAGATGGTCTGACTCTGGGATGGGGGCTGTTAACCGCGTAACTCATGAACGATACCGCTCACACGAATCATCCGGGGCTATCCGCACGTTACGTCACACTCGCACTTCTAATTCTGCTGATCCTGATGGTTGCTTCCGTGGCAGCTCAGGAAGCGGCGTTGCAGCTTGATCCGGCGCAGACTTCCGTCAAGTTCACACTGGGCGATGCGCTTCATACGGTCCGCGGAACGTTTCGCCTGAAACACGGAGCCTTGCAGTTTGATCCGGCTTCCGGAAAAATTTCAGGCGACATCGTGGTCGATGCCGCCAGCGGAGATAGCGGTAGCGGCATGCGCGATCGCAAAATGAATAAGGAAATTCTGGAAAGTGCCCGCTATCCCGAGATCACTTTTCATCCCGACCGAATCGAAGGCCCGGTCGCGAGTCAGGGAAAATCCAAGGTCAAAGTTCACGGCATGTTCAATATTCACGGGGTGGATCACGAGATCATGGTACCCGCCGATGTAGAAATGGCCGCTGACCATTGGACTGCAAGCGTGCACTTCACGGTTCCCTATGAAAAATGGGGCATGAAGAATCCCAGCACGCTTTTTTTGCGAGTCAGCGATTCAGTGGAGATTGACCTTGTTGCGGCCGGGAATGTGGCGAAACAGTCTGCGGTCAGGGCCGCTCAATAGCCGTCTTGCGGGGCAATTCCTTTTCCTTCCGTGCATTCATAGCAGCGGCCCGCGGCGAGATTTTTGTATTCTTCTGAACGTCCGCAGGGCCAATCGATCACTACGTGCTCGATGCGGTCCCGCTTTTCCAAGCCAAAAGTTACGGGAAGTTCCGACTGGGACAAGTAGCTCGATCCGCCCTTTACCACTCGGGTCTGCATGAGCCCTCCGGTAAAGACGCGAACCACGGCGCCGATGCCGTCCCGGTTGGAAGTCGTTCCCACCAGACGAAAGCGGATGCTGCGGTTCCCGCCGAGTTGGTCGTTGCGATAGAGATAAGCCGGGCCGTTGTTGGTGGTGATCAGAAGGTCAAGGTCGCCATCGCGATCGAAATCTCCATAGGCAAGTCCACGGCCAACTTTCGGCTGATCGAAACCTCCGCCGACTTCTGCGGCAATCTCGCGAAATGTCCCTTTGCCCAGATTGAGAAACAATTCAGGCGGCTGCGCGTAACCCACGTTGCCGCGAATGTTACGGACTGTCTCGTCGATGTGGCCGTTGGCCACGGCGAAGTCGAGCCAGCCATCGAGATTGACGTCAAGGAACGCGCATCCAAAGCCGAGGCTGTTTCGAGAGGCGATTCCGACGCCGGATTGCGGCGCAATGTCTTCGAAGCTTTTGCCACTCATGCGATAGAGCCCGATCATTTCGTTGTCGAAATTTGTGATCGCCACTCCCGGTGTTCCTGAGTTGTCGAAGTCCGCCACGTCGACGCCCATGCCCGCGCGAGCTTTTCCTTCGGTGCTGAAAGCGAGTCCGGTTTCGACGGCTGCGTCCTTGAATGTGCCGTTGTGCTGGTTGCGATAGAGTTTGTTGGGTTGCGTGTCATTGGCGACGAGCAGATCCGGCCATCCGTCTCGGTTGTCGTCGAACAGGGCGACTCCCAGCGACTTCGAACTGCTGTCGAATATGCCGCTGGAGGCCGTAACGTCTTCGAAAGTCCCATTCCCCCGATTATGGAAGAGCCAGCACGTCGCTCCGCGATAGGCTTCAGGCGTGCAATAGGATTTGTGATTACCGTCGAGGCTGCAGAATACGTCGTGCTCCGGCGACCACTTCACATAGTTGCAGACGAAGAGATCGAGCAGCCCGTCGCGGTCGTAATCGAACCACAGGGCAGAAGTGCTGAATCCTTCGCGCTTGCCCAAGCCGCTCTTGTTGGTGACGTCGACGAACGTGCCTTTGCCGGTATTGCGGAACAAACGGTTCTGCCCCACGCACGTGATCAGAATGTCGGGGAATCCGTCGTTGTTGTAGTCGCCGACAGCAACGCCCATGCCATACATTTCGACATCGAGGCCGGCGTGCTCGGTCACATCGCTGAAAGTGCCGTTGCCATTGTTGCGGTATAGGCGAAGCGTCGTGCGGTTCTTCTTGTGTCCTGGCCAATCGGCGCCGTTGATCAGCAAAATGTCTTGCCAGCCGTCGCGATCATAATCCAGAAACGCGCATCCAGAGCCAAGAGTTTCGGGCAGGAACTTGCCGCCGAACGCACCGCTATTGTGCTGGAACTGGATTCCGGCGGGACCAGTCACATCCGTGAATCGAAAGCCTGGGGGAGTCGTTATCCCCTGCGCCGCGCGAGCCTGCAAGCGGGGCAATTGCAACGCCGACGCCAGCCCCGCCATCCCCCATAGAAACGACCGTCGATTCACGGAACGTTCACCAACCCGGCGCGAATCGCGTACACAACCAGTTCGGCGGTCTTGTGGATCCCGAGCGTGTTCATGATGTTGGCGCGATGGACCGCAACCGTGTTGGCGCTGAGATCGAGCACCGTCGCAATTTCCTTATTTGACTTGCCGTCGACGATCATCTGCAAGACTTCCAACTCGCGTGGTGTGAGCGCCGGGCTGCGTTCTCCCTTCAACACGGAGCGCTGTTCGACCTGTGGATCGAACACGGTTTCCCCTGCGGCGACTTTGCGAATCGCGGCTCCTAGTTCCAGGTCCATCGCGTTCTTGAGAACATATCCCTTGGCGCCGGCTTCGATTGCCTGTCGCACCCACGTGCCCTCGGTGTGCATGCTCAGCATAAGAACCGCAGTGTCCGGAGTGTCTTCGATGATCTGACGAGTGGCTTGCAGTCCGTTCATGCCCGGCAGAGCACAATCCATCACTACGACTTTGGGATGAAGTTCTTTCGCGAGCTTGATTGAATCCTCGCCGTTGCCCGCTTCGCCGACGACTTCCATGTCGGATTCATCTTCCAGCATGCGCCGGAATCCGCGACGCACCAGGCTGTGATCATCCACGAGCAACACTGTGATCTTCTTTTCCATAAGACTCCGCTTTCTCCCTGGGAACGGTCAGATACACCCGGGTGCCACTTTCGCCGGGGCTCGAAAAAGTAATTTGGCCGCCCATCAACTCAGAGCGCTCGCGCATGGCGACCAATCCGATGCCACGCCGGTTGAGCCGTTCAGCAATGCCGACGCCATGGTCCTCGACTTCCAACTCAAGCGCTTCGGGCAAGAATCGTAAACGCACCCAAGCCTCTTTGGCGCCGGAGTGCCGCGCCACATTGTTCAGAGCTTCCTGCAAAATGCGGTAGACGTGAACTCCCGCTCCTCCATCAACTGGAAACGGAACGCCCTGCTTCTCATAGGATATTGCAATTCCAGTTTGACGTTCTACGGTAGGAATGTACCAATCCAGCGTGCTTTCGAGTCCAGCCTCGTCGAGCATCACCGGATGCAAGGCTTGGGAAAGCGTGCGAACCTTCTCCAAGGTATTCTGCACCACCTGAAGAACTTCCTTCAGATCGTTTCTTAGCGAGGAACCCTCCGGAGCATGCGATCCCGCCCGGCGCAGCATGGAGCCAACCGCTGTCAGGATCTGCCCAAACTCATCGTGCAATTCGCGAGAGATGTAGCGCAGAGTGGATTCTTGAGCCGTGATCAGCTTTTGTGCCAGTTCGCTGCGGCGTTCGGAAACCTCGGCGAGCCGCGTAAACAGCCGCCGGTTCCAGCGAATCACCGAAAGACCACTTAGCAGTATCGCCAGCAGAGTAGCTGCAAGAAAGACGTAGACCTGCTTCTGCACCCGGTCGTAGATCTGAACGATTCGCTGTCCGGCCTGCTCTTCATTTTCGCTATTTTGCACCAGTAACCGGGCGACCGCCGTGCTAAGCGCAGCCTGCCGTTCCTGAAGGGAAAGCTGGATCTGTTCGCGTGCGTCTTTTTCTTTACCGTCATGTGCCAGAGCGAAGATCCGGTCGGAGGCGTCCCAGAACTGAGTAAAGGATCCGGCAAGAAATGCGCTCTGCTCCGGAGTACGGCCGGCGGCGGCCAGTCCGGCCTCCAGACGCATTGCGTCGTCCAGGTCAGTCCGAATCCGCTTGAACTGCGCCGACCATGCGGTCAAAGGATAGGGCTCGTCGCTGCTGACCATATCGCGCATGGCCACCGCCAGCAGGTTGAGATCGTTCTGGATACGCAGCAACTGCAGTGAATCCTTGCGGTTGCGATCTACCAGTTCGGTCTGCAATTTCCGCAGCCCGGTCACCTGCCAGGTAATGTAAGCCGAATACGCGACTACCGCGGACAGCGTGATGAGCAGGCCCACCAACAGGCCGAGAGTCGGGGATCGGTCCGGCGAAGACGGGCGGGACACGCCCCGAGCATACAACGTCGGCATGGCCTCTGTCACAAGCGTCGGGCCTCCAGTGGTCGTCCGGCACTGCAACCGCAGATGTGTGACAATTGCAGTAATAATGAAGCGATTGACGGCCCAGCGGAGTCCAACAGAAGATTGAGTTCCCCGACTAAAGAAACCGCGAAACCCCCGAAGATCCAGCGACTGAGGGCCGTCTGGCCGGAAGTCTGGAAGCTGATGCGCCCGCGTCGCGGGTTGCTCGCCGTGGGCTTCGTCCTGATGGTGATCAACAAGGTCGCCGGATTCGTGCTGCCTTATTCTTCGAAATTTCTCATCGACAACGTCGTCGGTAAGCACCAAACGGCGATACTGCGCCCGCTCGTGTTCTCGGTACTGTTCGCCACGGTTGTCCAGGGTGTTACTTCCTTTTCCCTGACCCAATTGTTGTCGAAGGCGGCACAGCGACTGATCGCGGACCTTCGCGAACAAGTGCAGGTGCACATCTCACGTTTGCCGGTCTCCTTCTACGATGCCAACAAGACTGGGGCCCTGGTGTCGCGGATCATGAGCGACGTGGAGGGCGTCCGCAACCTGCTCGGGACCGGCTTGGTAGATTTTGCCGGAGGACTGGTAGCGGCCGGGATCGCTCTGGCGTTACTGCTTCGCATCAGCGTGCCACTTACGCTGATCGCAGTCGGCTCGCTCGGCTGTTTCGCATTTGCGTTGAATCGTGCTTTCGCAACGATTCGTCCGATCTTCCGCGAGCGCGGCAAGATCAACGCCGAAGTTACTGGTCGCCTGACCGAGTCCCTGGGCGGCGTTCGGGTCATCAAGGGATATCACGCTGAGGAACGCGAAGAGAAGACTTTCGCTGTCGGCGTGCGCCGGTTGCTCGACAACGTCATGCGCACGCTGACGGCTACGTCGCTGATGGGCCTGTCGGCCAGCGTGCTGCTGGGAGTGGTTGGGGCGGCGACCATGTACATCGGTGGACGTCAGATGGTGGCGCACACGTTGAGCCCGGGCAGTTACTTTTCCTACAACTTCCTTCTCGTTTTTCTGGTCGCGCCCGTAATGCAGGTGGTGTCAATCGGCACGCAGCTGACCGAGGCGCTGGCGGGACTGGAACGCACGCAGGAAATCATGCGCGAGAATCCCGAGGATCAGGATTCGAAGCGCTCCGTGCAGCTTCGCGACATAGTGGGAACGGTTGAGTTCGAAAATGTGACATTCAGCTACGACGGCACTCACGACGTCCTGCGCAATATTTCCTTCCGCTCCGAGCCGGGAACGGTGACTGCGCTCGTCGGCTCATCAGGCTCGGGAAAATCGACGACGATTGGCTTAATCTCTGCTTTCTACGTGCCTTCGAAGGGCATGGTCCGCGTCGACGGCGTCGACTTGAGCACCGTTCGGCTCGATTCCTTCCGAACGCGGCTAGGCGTCGTACTGCAGGAATCGTTTCTGTTCGACGGAACCATCCGGCAAAATGTCGCTTTCTCAAGACCCGATGCTACCGAAGAAGAAGTGATGCGAGCCTGCCGCATCGCGCGCGTCGACGAGTTTGCGGAGTCGTTTGCCGACAAGTACGACACCGTTGTCGGCGAACGTGGGGTGAAGTTGTCTGGCGGCCAGCGTCAGCGCATCTCGATCGCCCGCGCAATTCTGGCCGAGCCCCGCATCCTGATTCTCGACGAAGCCACTTCCAGCCTCGACTCTGAATCCGAACAAATGATCCAGCATGGGCTCTCTTACCTGATGCAGGGACGCACTACATTCGTGATTGCCCACCGGCTTTCGACCATTCGGCGCGCCGACCAGATCATGGTGATGGAACAAGGACAGATCGTCGAGCGCGGCACACACGCGCAACTCTACGCTGCGCGCGGCCGCTATTATGATCTGTACACGCGACAGCATGGAGTCGAAGAGAATCTGTTCTTGGCGCCGGGAGAAGGCGATACCGTCGCAGTGGACGCGAATGGCACAGGCGCCAAGAACGGCGATGTGAAGGCAGCTGACGCCCTTCGCGTGCTGCGAGGAGAGATGCGTTAGACCTATGACGACAGCCCCCGTAGTTTCAACCGCGCGCGGCACGGTCGCGATCCGAAGCGAAAATCTCTGCCGGCATTACCGCATGGGCGAAGCTCTGATCCGCGCGGTCGATGGCATTTCGCTTGAAGTCCGCGCCGGGGAGTTCGTCGCGCTCCTGGGAAGCTCCGGTTCGGGCAAGTCTTCCGTTCTGAATCTGGTTGCAGGGCTCGATCGCCCGACGTCCGGAAGCGTCATCGTGGGCGACCGCGATCTCGCCAAGCTCTCTCGCGAAGAACTCGCAAAGTACCGGCTGCACGTCGTCGGAATGGTTTTCCAGTCGTTCAATCTGATTGCCAGCATGACGCTAGCCGAGAATGTGGAACTCCCGCTTCGCTTTGCCGAAGTCGATCGTGGTGAGCGCCAGAAGATGGCGCGTGAGGCACTGGAACGGGTCGGATTGCGGGCTCGTATGGATCATCGTCCCAGCGAACTGTCGGGCGGAGAGCAGCAGCGGGCAGCGTTGGCGCGTGCCCTGATCAATCGTCCGCAGCTCCTATTGGCGGATGAACCTACGGGCAACCTCGACAGCCACACGGGTACGGAAATCATGGAGATGGTGCGGGAATTCAATCGCGAGTTAGGAATGACCGTCGTGATGGTGACGCACGAACGAGCGCTGGCAGAGCGGTACGCACAACGCATGATCTTCCTGGCGGATGGCAAGTTGATGGACGACCGGCCCAACACGCCGAGCAGCGCCCGGTCCAGTGCACAGGGAGGACAATCATGAAACTTCCCGACCTGACTGAGCTTGCTCTGCGGAATTTGCGCGAATCGTTGCTGCGAAATTCCCTGACGACGGTCGGAATCTCGGTAGGGGTGGCGTCGCTGGTTGCCATGCTCTCGCTAGGTATTGGCCTGCAGCAACTCTTCTCCCGTCGCCTGGAAAAATCGGGCCTGTTCGATACGGTCTTGGTCACGTCTCGGCGTGACCTGCGAGGGATGGGCCGCGACGAAGCGCGAAATGGACCACCTCCTGGCGAAAGTCGCGTCCTCGACGAGGCGGCGCGACTGGAGATTGAACATCTTCCCAACGTACTCGAAGCGTATCCTGACATCCGTTTCATCACCGAGCTGCGCTATGAGGACAAACCACACCTCACGATGATTTCTGCTCTTCCGGAATCGTCGAAATCGAACGACGCCTTCGAAGGCATGCAGGGTAGTTTCTTTTCGTCCGACATGGCGGCTGAGGTCATCCTGCAAAAATCCTTTGCTGAGGAATTGCTGGGCAAGACTCCAGCCCGAGGGATCGATGAAACCAAAGTCGCCGACCTTGCGCGGCCGTTGCTCGGTAAGGAGCTGACGATGCGCTACGCGCAACGGGCGTCCCTCCCAACGCCGCCGGTCGCGACCAGTGCGAACGGCGAGGATTCCGGCGATAGCAGCTTCGCCGGAGCCACGTACTCAGTCGTTTCCCGGGAACAGACACTCAAAATTGTCGGCGTCGCCGATCTCGACCCGGAGAGCATGCGTGGTCCTACGCGCGCGAAGGTCTTTTTGCCGCTGAAGCTGGCCGAGAGTCTTCACGTGATGCAGCCCACCGACCTGCGGGAAATCTCGCGCGCGGCCAGCGATCAGCCAGTCTATTCTTCCATCAGCGTGCGCGTGAAAGATCCCGCGCAAGTTCAACTTGTGGAGGACGCGATCAAGAAGATGGGATTCGGCACGTTCTCGATCCTCGATGCCAGCCGCGGCTTGCAACAGGTGTTCAAAGTGCTCTACGCCTTCCTCGGAATTTTCGGCAGCTTGGCCTTGATCGTCTCCTCCATCGGCATCGTGAATACCCTGGTGATGGCGATCCTTGAACGCCGCCGCGAGATTGGCATCATGAAGGCCATTGGTGCTAGCGATGGGGACGTGGAGAAGCTCTTCTTCGCCGAAGCCGGCGCCATGGGAATCCTCGGCGGCATCGTCGGAGTCGTGCTGGGCTGGATGATTGGCCAGGTGATCAACTTTGGCACAAACATCTATCTCAAGAGCCAGTCGTTCCCGCCCGAACATTTCTGGGCAGTTCCCTGGTGGCTGGTTGCATTGGCAATTGGGTTCTCGTTCGTGGTCAGCCTGGTTTCCGGACTCTATCCCGCGGGGCGCGCGGCCCGGCTCGATCCCGTGCAGGCACTGCGCTACGAGTAAAGTCACCGCATGATCCGCGCCCACAGGGTTGTGTTCTTTTTGATCTTGGTTGCCGGCACGGCGGCTGCCGGGCAGAGCCGCATCGACTGTAGCGCTCTGAACAGCCGCATCCTGAAGCAAGTAGTCCACTACTGCGTCTACCTACCAGCAGGTTATGACGCCGGCGCGACCGAGCATCCCCCGCGCCGCTATCCAGTACTTTATTTTCTGCACGGACTGGGGGACAACGAGCAGACGCTCTTCAACAGCGGCGGTTGGACGTTGCTCGACGATCTCCGCAAGCAGCACAAGATGGGCGATTTTCTCATCGTAGCGCCCGAAGGCCGGCGCAGCTTTTACGTCAACTCCGCCAACAGCTCCGTTCGCTACAGCGACTTTTTTCTGCAGGAATTCCTGCCGCACATCGAGGGCAAATATCGAATTCGACCCGGCCGCAAAGGACGCGCCATCAGCGGCATTTCGATGGGCGGCTACGGAGCCTTGCGTTTCGCTTTCGCGCATCCCGAACTGTTCTCGGCCGTGAGCGCACAGAGCGCGGCGCTGATCACCGAATCGCCTAAGACCCTGGATTCGGCCACGCGAGCCGGATCGCCACTCTTGGGAGTGCTAGGCGCCGTGTTCGGCAAGCCGATCAACGTTCCTCACTGGAACGACAACAGTCCGTTTGTGTTGGCGAAACGAAATGCCGCTAGTTTGCGCAAGGTCGCGATCTACTTCAACTGCGGCCAGGATGACAACTACGGTTTCGAAAAAGGAGCGGCCGCGTTACACGAGGAACTGCAGAGAGAAGGCATTCCGCACGAGTATCGCGCTTACGCCGGCGAACACAGCATCACCTATTTTCTGACTCACTTCGACGAGGTGATGGAGTTTCATTCCAAAGCCTTCGGCCTGCTGCCTCAACACTGACAGGAGTGACGGTGTTGTAAACTAACCAAGCGCCCAATCGCCTTTGGCAAGCCTGCAACATCCGGAGAGGTGGCCGAGTGGTTGATGGCTCCGGTCTTGAAAACCGGCGTACCCGAAAGGGTACCGGGGGTTCGAATCCCTCCCTCTCCGCCAGTCCTTTGATTTTGTATAGTTAGCTGATCAGCAGGTGAATTCCCAATCCCCGGCCGCTAGGGTCGCTGGCAACGCAGACCGACTCTAGCGAAAGCGCCGGATGAACAGCGTGTGGCGTTCCGAGCGGTAAAAGCCGACCCCGTAGATCGTCGCTTTCCCTTTCGAAGAGTAAATCACCTGGCGTATGCGCAATACCGAGGCCCCGCGCGGCACGCCGAGGAGTTCGGCCACATTGGCTTCCGCCGCGGTGGCGTTCACTTCTTCGTCCGCGTACGCGAGTTCCACCCCATAGTCGTGCTCCAGCGTGGCAAACAGCGAAACCCTTCCCAGGGGCGCATTCACCAATTCAGCAAACTCGGTAGCCGGGAGGTAGCAAGTCTCCAAGGCAAATGGTTCGTCCCCGGTCTGACGCAGCCGCTCAATCTTAACCAGTGCACTCGTCGCCGGCAGTCCCAGCCGGGCAGCCACTTCCGCCTCTTGATCAATGATTTTGGCGACCAGCACCCGGGATCGCGGCGCCAGGCCGCGGCTCGACATGTGCTCCGAATAGCTCATCAACTTATTGAAGTGGATTTTAGGGGCGGCCACGAAGGTGCCCGCTCCTCGCCGGCGTTCGACCACGCCCTCGCGCTCTAGCCCGGCGAGCGCATGCCGCGCCGTCATCAGGCTGACCTTGTGGGTCCGGGCCAGTTCGCGCTCGGAAGCAACGGAATCCCCCGGTTTCAGTTCCGAGGATTCGATCCGCTTGCGGATGGCATTCTGGATTCTCTTGTAAACCGGCGTTCCGTTGCGATGATTTCCCGACATGAAATGACTTTCCGGCCGAACCGCACCACAATCCACCTGGCTGGCAGTACGTTGAGAATATACGGTCTTCCCATGTGCTATATAGCGTAGTCAAGCCTCCATGTAAAGCAGAAAGTGCAGATGGAACACGCAGCCTCCCATTGAGGCACTCGCTTTTGCTATAGAGCGGATCGATTTCTTCGATGTGGGTGGAGTGGGTTTCGACCTCGCCAAGTCCCACCTACAGAGTCTCGGTGTAACCATAATCACAGGTTTTCCACAAATGGTCTTTCGATCGCGCGGTTGTGCAGCAGGGCAGAGGCAATTTATGTGATATAGAGCACATCTGGGAAGCCCAAATCGGGAAAATTGCGAAAATCTAAATTTTCTTCTTGACCACCATCGGGCATGTGCTATATAGCATAGTGCGATTGTATTAGAGACGGTTGGCTGCATTCTGTTTGGCGAGTTGCTTTCAGGAGGTTGTGCGATGAAAAGATTGACTTGGGGAGTGCTGGTTCTAATGACGCTGGCGGTGTCCGTGGGCCTTCTGACGCCCGCATGGAGCCAGGAAGTAACGGCCGGCGTAGTCGGTACTGTCACGGACACCACGGGCGCTCCGCTAAATGGCGCTAGCGTAACCGTCCAGGATACAGAGCGAGGCACGGTGTGGACCGCAACAACGTCTGATGCCGGGGGCTACAACGTAACCCGACTGCCCGTGGGCACCTATCAAGTAAAAGTGGCGGCGCCGGGTTTCCAGACGGTCGTTCATGCCCCATTTGTGCTGGTGCTCAATCAAACCGCACGTATCGATGTTGTGATGAAGATCGGCAAGGTCAGCGAGACAGTCGAGGTAAACGGCGCCGCTCCGATTCTTCAGACGCAATCGACCGAGGTCAGCACTATCATCGACGCGAACACAAACGTCAGCTTGCCTCTGGCTTCGCGCAACTATCTGCAACTCACGTTGCTCGCTCCTGGCGTCACGAATGTCGACCCAGACGGAATGCGCTCGCCCCAGATCATGCTTAACTCTGGCCGGCCCTATATCAATGGCAATCGTGAGCAGGCCAACGAGTATCTGATCGACGGCATTCTCAACAGCGAAGATAAAAACAACGAGACGGGCTATCAACCGAGCGTTGACGCGATTCAGGAATTCAACCTGATCACACAGAACGCCTCGGCCGAGTTCGGCAATTACCAGGGCGGGGTTGTGAGCGTCAGCACCAAATCGGGAACGAACAGTTTTCACGGCGGCGCTTATGAGTTCTTCCGCAGCGACTACCTCGATGCCAACCTTGCCTCTGCAGGGTGGACGCAGGGCGTGAATAATGGCCAGCTTGGTTATAACGCGCAGGGTGTCGCCAACAAACCTGAACTACGTTACAACCAGTTTGGCGCGACTATCGGGGGCCCGATCATCAAGAACAAGCTGTTCTTCTTCGCCGACTATCAGGGCCAGCGGGAAGTCAACTCGGGGCCAACCGGAGCGCAAGTCTTGACCTCGCAGGCTCGTGGCGGAGATTTTGGTCAGCTCTGCACGGATTGGAACGGATCGTTCAACGGCGCCGGGATATGTACTGGAGCAAGCGCTCCGACGGGCGTTACGACGCAACTTCTCTACCCAAACGGCCCCAATATGGGCAAGGCTATTCCAAATAACAATCTGGCTGCCGCGGGCTACGCAATCGACACCGTAGCCAAGAATCTTTTCGCCGACACTCAATACTATCCGCTGCCCGGGATTGGCAACCTCAAGGGGAACAACCTATTTTTCAAGAGCGGAAATGACCTGAACAACAACCAGGGCGACCTGAAAATTGACTATAACCTTTCGCAAAAAGACCACATTTCCGGACGCTGGTCGCAAATGGATCTCAATCAGCCAACCTTCACCGGTTGCGTCTTCTGCAATAGCGGCGCAGCGGAAGGTAGCGACGAACCCGTCCGAAACGCAGTAGTCAACTGGACACACGCCCTTCGCAGCAACCTGCTAAACGAAGCTCGCTTCGGCTTTAATGCAGTCAAATTCAATCAGAACATAACCCCGACTTCCTCGCTGGGGAACATCAGTGAGCAGTTGGGCATTGCCGGCGGCAACGTTCAAGCGCCGGGCCTGGTCGAACTGGATATCACCGGTAATAACTCAGGCTCGGCTGATCTTGGACTTCGCAATCTGGTCCAGGTATTCCACTCAACCCAAGCCCAGGCTGAGGACAACGTAATCTATACATTTGGCCGGCAACAGATCACGACCGGCTTCCAGTATGTGCGCGAGCGCCAGGATTACATCTACCCGGGAAACAACGGAGCGCTAGGGTTCTTTAACTACACCACCGCAACTGGCTCCGGCCTCGCCGATTTCTGGCTGGGCAGCGTGGCAGGGGGATCGGGTTCGCAGAGGGATACCGGCAGTCAGCTGAGTTCTCCCGCCAAACTTCGGGGCAATGTGTTCGCTGCGTTCGTGCAGGATGACTGGCGCGTGACTTCGACGTTGACCCTGAACCTGGGGTTGCGCTTCGAAGACCACACTCCGCTCTACGAAGCGAACAACCAAGCGGTCAATTTTGGCCTCTACACCGGAACGATCTATACCGCGACCGGTGTGGATGGCACGTCGAAATTTGGCAACCAGGCCCTCTACAACAATTACCTCGGGATCGGCGATTGGGAGCCCCGCATCGGGCTTTCCTGGGCGCCAGCGAGCCTCGGGGGTAAGACGGTAGTGCGCGCCGGATTCGCCATCTCTTCCTTCGTAGAAGGCGGCGGTAGCAACGAAGAACTCACCCAGAACCTTCCCTTCGGCTTTCTCCAGCAGCAGGCAGCCGGCGGCATCTACGCCGTGGAGAATGGTTTTGGATCTACCACCGGCGTCTCGTGCGGCGGTGTTATTAATCAAGCCTGCTATAACGGCCAGCGCATCCGTGTCTTTGATCAGAACTTCAGACCAGCCACGGTCAACCAATGGAACCTCACCTTGCAGCAACTGCTCACCAATACTCTGACCTTCCAGCTTGGTTATGTCGGTCAGCGGGGTGCCCACTTGCTGAATTTTGAAGACGTAGCGCAATCCATCCCGTTGGACGCGAGCGGCAAAGTTGCCGGAGCCGGTGATCCCATCGTGACCCGGGTTCCGGGACCGTTCCTCGGCGGTGCGACGCCAGGGTCGCTGTATCTGGCGGATAATCCGCAGTTCAACGCTCCCAATTGCGGAACTACTGGCAATCCAGCGTGTTTCGGCCATTCGGCCCTTGCCGGAACCAACATGTCGAACTCCGATCAGAGCTACAACGCGCTGCAGGCCGTTCTGCAGAAGCGCATGAGCAACGGTCTGCAAGCCCAGGTTTCCTACACCTGGTCCAAGTGCATGAGCAACTCTCCGGGCTACTTCGGCACGGGTTGGGGCAGCACCGGCGCCACCAGTTCGGGCGGACAGCCTGGCTGGGAGAACATTTACAATCCGCGTCTGGATTGGGGACCGTGCTACTACGACCAAGCCCAGATTCTGACGAGCTACGTCACTTACCAACTCCCGCTAGGACGAGGCAAGCAATTCGGCCATGACATGAACTCGGCGCTGAATGCAGTGCTCGGCAACTGGGAGATCGGCGGAATTGTCACCCTGCACAGCGGCAACGCTCTGACGCTGAATAACTTCGGCGGCTGGGGCGTTGGCGGCAACTCAGACAACACCAACGGCGTCGGTCCTCAGACGCTGGCCAACTTGCCGGATTGCAATGGCCCAGTCAACATCCCGAACCAAAGAGTGCCCGCGTCGAATGGGGCCGCTGGGTATATCCAGTACATCCAAAACACACCGACAGGCGGTGCTCAGCCTGCGGCGCCGAATACGTTTGGAACGTGCAGTGTGGGCAACCTCCGTGGCCCAGGCTACGCCAATGTGGATCTGAGTTTGCACAAGGATTTTCTGATCACCGAATCAAAGCGGCTGGAGTTCCGCTTTGAAGCGCTGAACGCCTTCAACCATCCTGTTTGGGATTTCAGTGGTGGGCCTTCCTACGGTTCGTTCGACCCTGGCACATGGTCCGTTGTCAACGGTGTGGCGCAAACTACTAACCCCACGTTCGGTAAAATCACCGGTTCCCAGGGAGCAAGGGAACTGCAACTGGCTCTGAAGTTCTACTTCTAACCAATTCTGCCTTCGCAAGCAGAGGGCAGTGAAACAAGGCAGGCGCATTCCCCCGGCGCCTGCCGTTTCTTTTGCCAACAGCCGAAGCAAACACTGCGGATTTGGACGTTATGATTTCGGAATATAATCGGGCAATGCGTGAATTTCTTTGGCGGGCCGGATTTTCTTTCCTGCTCCTCACTTCTTTGCTGTTGACCACGCTCGCCACCGGGCAAGCCGCCAAGAAGACCCCGGCGCCCTCCGCGGCCACAGAGCCCGAACACGCTACGAATCTGGCGGAGAGCGGACACTGCGCCGAAGCCATCCCGGTCCTCAAACGCGCCCTACACCAGACAACGGATCATGAGCTCAAAAAGAGAATCGCGCTCGACGGCCTCCACTGCGCGATGACGCATGACACTCCTTACGACTCTCTGGAGTTTCTCATGGTACTAAGCCGTGAGTTCCCGCATGATCCCGGGGCGCTTTACGCATCCACGCATGCCTATTCCGATCTTTCGTTGCGCTCTTCCCAAGACTTGGCGCGCGATGCTCCGTTTTCCTACCAGGTCCACGAGTTGAATGCTGAGGCGCTCGAACTGCAGGGAAAATGGGATGAGGCTGCGACCGAATACCGCAAGATTCTGGAGATTAATCCCAGCCTGCAGGGAATGCACGCCCGGCTTGGCCGAGCCCTGCTGTCAAAGCCGCAGCCTTCCCCGACCGACGTAGAACAGGCGAAAAAGAACTTCGAGGAAGAGCTCGAGATCGATCCCCGCAATGCCGTGGCGGAATTTGTCCTCGGTCAATTGGCGGCCGACGCGAATGATCCCTCGACCGCGATCGTGCATTTTGAGCGGGCGACGAAGCTGGACACTGGTTTTGCCGAGGCCTACCTGGGATTGGGTACAGCCTTAAATGCCGTCAAACGTTTTACGGAGGCCCTCCCCGCGCTCGAAGCCTACGAGAAGCTGGAACCGGACAGCCCGACCGGGCACTATCAGCTAGCTGTCGCCTACGCTGGAGCGGGACGTAAACAGGACGCGAACCGCGAAGCGGCCTTGCAACGCCAAACCTCAGAGGCGCTGGAGGCTGTCAAACGAAGGGCAGCGACGGCGATGGAGAAACAACAGCCTTCAGGCTCTCCGGGGTCGGAGCAGAAGTAGCGATGTCGCCCCATCCCGGAATCCAATCTGGAGTCAGACGCCGAGAATTCCTGAGGCTCCTTGCCGGATCCCTCACGATCCCCTCGCTTGGCAGGCTTTCGTTTGCGGCGGATCCCTCAGGGGATCCGTTCTCCGAAGTGCCGGCCTCGGCCAGCGGCATCACCTGGACCCACACCGCCGGCCTCTCCCCCGAAAAGTATTTACCCCAATCCACCGGAGCCGGTTGCGCCTTTCTCGACTACGACAATGACGGATGGATGGACATCTATTTCGTAAATAGCGGCAAGTGCGACATCTTCACTCCGACCCAGCCTTTGCGCAATGCTCTCTACCGTAACAACCGCGATGGCACATTCACCGATGTCACTGAGAAGGCGGGCGTAGCCGGCGGCGGCTACGGCATGGGCGTCGCAGTCGGCGATTACAATGCCGACGGATTTCCTGACCTTTACGTAACCCAGTACGGGCGGAGCATCCTGTATCGCAACAACGGCGATGGCACGTTCACCGATGTGACCGACCATGCAGGCGTAGCGGCGCCGGGGTGGGCGTCGAGCGCAGTTTGGTTCGATTATGACAACGACGGACGGCTCGATCTTTTCGTCTGTCACTTTGTGGATTTCGACAAGTCCAAGCACCACAATTGCGGCGCGCCCAATATTCCGGCGATCAAGGGGTTGAACGAGTATTGCTATCCGCGAATCTTTTCTCCGATGGCGAGCTGGTTGTTTCACAACAATGGCGACGGTACTTTCACCGACGTCAGTCAGCAGATGGGAATCGCTGACAATCCTGGTAAGTCCTGGGGTGTCGTGGCCACCGATGTCAATAATGATGGCTGGATGGATCTTTTTGTCTCCAACGATACGGTTGCAAATTTTCTCTTCATGAATCGCAAGGGCCGCCGCTTTGAAGAAGTGGGCTTTACCTCCGGAGTGGCGTTCGGCGAAGGAGGGAAAGCGCGATCGGGGATGGGTGTCGATTCCGCCGACCTCAATCAGGATGGGTGGATGGATCTGTTCGTGACCAACCTGAATCACGAACTCGACGGCTTCTATCAGAATACGCGCAATGAAACCTTCGATGACATCGCGGCGCCTGCGGGCATCGCTAGCGCGAGCAAACTGATGAGCGGCTGGGGCTTGAAATTCTTCGACTACGATAACGACGGCAATCTCGATCTGATCATCGCCAACGGACATCCTGACGATCTGATCGAAAAGATTTACGACAACGTTGCCTACCGCGAGCCACTGCTGTTATTCCATAACACTGGTAACGGGCTGAAGAATGTAAGCCATGACAGTGGAGCTGCGTTCGCGCATTCTATGTCGGCGCGCGGGCTCGCGCTGGGAGATTTCAATAACGACGGGGCGGTCGATGTTTTGATTTCCTGCAACGACGAACCTCCAGTCCTGTTGCAGAATAACGCCGGACGCCAGAATCACTGGCTGGGCCTGAAGCTGGTCGGCAAGAAGGCGAATATCGACGCGATCGGAGCCATCATCACTTACCAGGCTGGCGATCTGAAGCGCAGCCGCATGAAAGTCGGTGGCGGAAGCTACCTTTCATCGCACGATCCCCGGATGGTATTGGGCCTCGGAAACCGCACGAAGTTGGACTGGGTGGAAATTAAATGGCCGCAGCCGAGTGGAGTCGTGCAGAGGTTTACCGACATTCCCATCGATCGCTACGTCACGATTCACGAAGATCAGCCGAAGTGGGAGTGATTGCGAAACGAGGCGATCCCACTCCCAGGCCGCGCAGCGGCATCCTGACGCGTATTTGCGATGTCGGTAAATCTCGAACAGGAGATCGCGCACCACTGATAGTAGAATAGCTGCCCATATCCGCCATGCGGCGGATCTCTGTTGTCCCAGGCCCCATTTTCGAAAATTGGAGGTAGTCTGTGGCGCTCACGATTACTGGTCTTTCCAAGACTTATCCGAACGGCGTCAAGGCGCTGAAGAATCTTTCTCTCTCCATCGGCAACAGCATGTTTGGCCTGGTGGGGCCAAATGGCGCGGGCAAGAGCTCGCTGATGCGAACGATAGCCACGCTGCAGGATCCCGACTCTGGCGCCATCAATCTCGACGGCATCGACGTGCTGCGCCAGAAAGATGAAGTGCGCCGTGTCCTCGGTTACTTGCCGCAGGAGTTCGGCGTGTATCCCAAGATTTCCGCGCTGGATATGCTGCATCATCTGGCAGTCATGAAGGGAATGACCTCCGCGTCGGAGCGCAAGGAAACTGTCGATACGCTGCTGCAGCAGACCAACCTTTGGGATTTTCGCAAGAAGGCGCTCTCCACATATTCCGGTGGCATGAAGCAGCGTTTCGGCATTGCCCAAGCCCTGCTTGGAAACCCGCGATTAATCATCGTCGATGAGCCCACTGCCGGCTTGGATCCCGCGGAGCGAAATCGGTTTTTGAATCTGCTGTCGTCCCTTGGCAACGACCGTACCGTCATCCTGTCGACGCACATCGTCGATGACGTCCGTCAGCTGTGTCCCCGCATGGCCATCATTGCTTCGGGAGAACTTCTGCTCGAAGGCGCTCCGAACGATGCGCTCGCTGCGCTCAAAGGAAAAATATGGTCCAAAGTAGTCGCCACCGGCGACGAGGTGCGAGCCATCGAATCGCAGCTTCATGTTATCTCGACCCACCTGGTGGGCGGACGGCATGAGGTTCGCGTATACGCCGATAGCGCTCCCGGCGACGGTTTCACCGCGGTCGAGTCCGACCTGGAAGACGTCTACTTCCTCAACCTTTCGCAACAGGCCAAGGGTCAACGTTCAAACTAGCGCCGCGCCGGAGGAATTCGACATGAGACAGTTTTGGGAATTCTTCACTTTCGAATTGAAATTCCGTTTCAAGAGCATCTCGACGTACATGTATTTCCTGCTCTGGCTCATGTTTTCCTTCCTCGATGTTGCGTCGGAGAGCTTTGGCCCGCTGGGCAGCGGCAACGGAAAAGTTCTCCTGAATTCCGCGTACGCCAACGCTTACAACAACATTGGCACCGCGCTGTTCGGCATCATCGTCATTGCCGCAATTTTCGGAACTTCGATTCTTCGCGACTTCCAGCGCGAGACCTACCAGATCCTGTTTACTCAGCCCATCTCAAAATTTGCTTACCTCGGCGGACGCTGGGCGGGTTCCTTTGTGACCACGGTCTTCGCCTTTTCCGGCGTGCTGCTCGGTACTTTTCTCGGCACTTTCGCGCCCTGGGCGGACCACACTCGCATCGGCCCAAATTATCTGTGGGCCTATCTCCAGCCGTTTTTCTCCATCCTCGTCGTGCAAATCTTTTTTGTTGGCTCGCTCTTCTTCGCGGTCTCCGCGCTAACGCGCAAAATCTTCATCGTCTATCTGCAGGGTGTTGCCCTGTTCATGATCTACGTCATTGGAATCACCGTCTTCTTCGCGACGCGCTCACTCGAACGCTTCTGGTCCGGCATCTTCGATCCTATCGGCATCATCCTGTTCAACGACGTCACCCGCTATTGGACCGTCATCGAAAAAAACACGCTGTTCGTTACCTGGTCGCCCGATCTGGTCAACGGAGTGTTCCTGTACAACCGCCTGCTTTGGATCGGTGTTGGCGCTCTGTCGCTGGTGTCGGCGTGGGCACTCTTCCCCATGTCAGTGGAGGCGCTCACCGCTCGTTCTCAGGGCCGGCGCGCCGCCAAAGCGAAAGAACAGGAACTCACCGAAGCCTTGCCTGTCCGCTCGCTGGTGCCTGCTCAACTTCCCCATGCCCAACGGGCCTTCAATGCGAGCACAACGTTTGCCCAATACCTCTCGCTCTCCCGCCTCCGCATGCGCAGCATTTTCCGCGACGTGCCATTCTGGGCGCTGATCGCCCTCATCGTCGCCTTCGGGATTAACAACGATTACTTCGCCGGCCGTGTCGCGGAGCGCAACGTCTGGCCCGTTACCTACCTCATGGTCCAGGCCGTCGAAGGCAGCGCGTTGCTTTTCCTGCTGATCGTCGCGGGCCTCTATGCCGCAGAGTTGCTGTGGCGCGAGCGCGATACCCATTTTGACGGCATCCATGACGCATTGCCGATGCGCGAGTCCACCGACTGGCTCTCACGTTTCACGGCGATCGTGGTGGTCGAACTCATCCTCATCACGTTCGCCATGCTGATCGGCGTTGTGATGCAGACCTTCTTCGGCTATTACCACTACGAATTCCTGCAGTACTTCAAGGAGCTCTATGTCGTAACGTTCCCGCAGGTTGTGATCTTTATCCTTCTTGCACTCTTCGTTCAAACTGTCGTGTCGAACAAGTTCGTGGGCTACAGCATCCTGATTGGTATCTTCGTCTTGCTTCAGATCCTTCCGCCATTCGGCTGGGAGAACACTCTCTATCTCATCAGCCAGGTGCCCGCTTACATCTTCTCCGACATGAACGGATATGGCCATTTCGTGCCGGCCATGTTCTGGGCCATTGTCTACTGGCTGTCGATCAGTGCGACGCTCGGAGTCGTCTCCATTGCGTTTGCCCGCCGCGGAGCAGAGGACTCGTTGCGCGCACGAATCCACCTTGCCCTTCAGCGTGCGCCGCGACTCGTTCCCGCAGCCCTGTTGTTCGCCGCCATCGCTGTGGGCGCGGGTGGTTGGTTCTACTACAATGCCCACGTCCTCAACGAATACCTCGATTCCAAGGCCCGGCGAGGCATTCAGGCTGACTACGAACGCCAGTTCAAGAAATACGAAAACCTGGTTCAGCCCAAGGTCACGGCCGTCGATGCCACGGTAAATATTTATCCCGAACGGCGCTCTTTCGACGGCAGTGTGCGCATGACTCTCCAGAACAAGACCAACCAGCCGATTCCCCAGATCCACATCACCGATCAGAAGCAGTCAGTCAGCAATGTCAAGTTCGACCGACCGTTTCATCTTGTGAGTTCGGCGCCGCGCAACATCTACTCAATCTATGCCCTGGATCAGCCTCTGGCGCCCGGTGAAACCGTGACTCTGACGTGCAGTATCGGCCACCAGACGCACGGCTTTCGCGACGGCAACGAGCCGCCGGAGTTCGCCTACAATGGCACTTTCTTCGACTCCGACTACGTCCCCTATATCGGCTACAACACCAACGTCGAACTCGACGATCCCCGCCGCCGGCGCGAGGAAAAGCTGCCGGCTCTGGAGGAAATGGCGCACCGCGGTGACCCCGTACATTCCTTGAATAACGTCTTCTTCCGCGGCGAATCCGACTGGATCACTTATCACACCATCGTCAGCACTTCTCAAGACCAGATTGCTGTTGCTCCCGGATATCTGCAACGCCAATGGCAGGCTGATGGCCGCAATTTCTATGAATACAGTATGGGATCGACGCACATCCTCGACTTCTTCGCCTACCTTTCCGCCGGTTACCAGGTCCGCAAAGAGACTTATCACGGCCCCAACGGTGACGTCGCGCTCGAGGTTTACTACGATCCTGCACACACCTACGACATCGATGACATGCTGGCCAGCTCCCGCGCCGGCCTCGATTATTATCAGCGCGTCTATAGCCCCTACCAGTTCTCGCAGTTTCGCATTTTCGAGTTTCCACGCTATCGCACTTTTGCCCAGTCGTTCCCCAACACCGTCCCGTATTCGGAGGGCATCGGCTTCATCAGCCGCGTCGAGAAGCCGACCGACATCGACTTCACGTACTTCGTCACTGCGCACGAACTCGGCCACCAATGGTGGGCGCACCAGTTGATCGGTGCCGACGTGGAGGGTTCCAACATGATGTCGGAGAGCCTGGCAGAATACTCCGCGCTGCAGGTGATGGCGCACAAGTACGGCCGCGACCTGATGCATCGCTACCTGCGCCACGAGTTGGACGCGTATCTGAGGGGCCGGGCCGCTGAAATTCGTCACGAGCCGCCGCTGGCAATGGTTCAGCGCGAGCAGTATGTCTGGTATCAGAAGGGTGGCCAGATCCTGTACACGCTGGCCGACTATATTGGCGAAGACAAGCTCAACCTCGCGCTCCATAATTTCCTGATGCAATACCGCTACGCCAATGCCAACAACCAGGTCGACGCTCACGACACCTCGACCGTTGCGCTGGATGGGCCTTGGCCCGACACGCGCATGCTGGTGGCTGCGATTCGCGCTCAGACTCCGCCGGAACTCCAGTACATGGTCGACGATGGCTTCGAGCGCATCGTTCTCTACGACAATAAGGCCGTGTCTGCGACCTCTCAGAAAACGCCCGACGGAAAGTACAAAGTCACCCTCGAGGTGGAAGCTCGCAAGATGCAGGCCGACGGCAACGGAGCGGAAACTCCAATGCCTCTCGCTGACTACATCGAGATCGGCGTCTTCAGCGGCAAGAAAGACCAGGAAAAGCCGCTGTATCTCAAGAAGGAGAAGATAACCGACGAGCACCGGACCTTCGTGATTACAGTCGACGAGCAGCCAACTCTGGCCGGCATCGATCCATACAACAAGCTGATTGACCGCAATGCCGATGACAACATGATCGACGTAACCAAGCAATAATGCAGATGGGAGCGCGCCAGCGGCCCATCGCACAATTCCATCCTGTTTTCTGAGAGCGGAAGATTTCGGGTTATTTTGCCGAATCAAACGACTCTAAAGCCCGCTTCGCGACTTCGACCGGCAACGGCGCGTAGCCGAGCGCGGCACACTTTTTCTGGCCCGAAGTGAGCACCCAGCGAAGAAGTTCCGTCAAAATAGTCTTCTTGTTTTGGTCCGACGCCTCAGGCAACAAGAGCCATGTGTAGGTCGCAATCGGATAGACGCCTTTGCCCGGCGCGTTGGTGATGGATACGCGAAAATCCCGTCCTGGTGTGCCCGTGGCAGCTGCGGCGGTCACGCTTGAGATACTCGCCTTCACGAACTGTCCGGCGGAGTTGCGGACTGCGCCAAAACTGAGTTGGTGTTGGATCGCGTAAATGAATTCCACGTATGCGACGGAGTTGGGCGTCTGCTGCGCGGCAGACGCTACACCCTCGTTGCCTTGCGCGCCAATTCCAACAGGCCAGGGCACTGTGGCTCCGGAGCCAACCGAGGCTTTCCATTCGGGACTAATCTTGGACAAGTAATCGGTCCACACGAAACTGGTACCGCTGCCGTCAGTACGATGAACCACAATGATATTGGCATCGGGCAAGGTGGCGCCGCGGTTCGATTCCTTGATCTGAGGATCATTCCATTTACGAATCTTTCCCAGGTAAATTCCCGCCAGTATCTCGGGCGTGAAGTTGAGGGTCTGGCGGAGGCCCTTCACGTTGTAGGTCACAACCACGGCACCGAGCACCGCCGGAATGTGCAAGAAGCGCTGCTGTCCTTTCGACATGGCCTGCTCGGACACAGGCATTTCAGAAGCAGCAAAGTCGACCTTGCCGTCTTCGAGCCGCTGGATTCCTTCCGCCGATCCAACCGTGTCGTAGGTGATGTGTGCATTGGGATATTGCTCTTGAAACAACTCGAACCAGCGCTGATAGAGAGGCGCGGGAAACGTGGCGCCGGCTCCTTTTAAAACGCCTTCGACCTGTAATAGAGTCCCCGCCGGTGGCACTTGCGGAACTTCTCCTTTAAGAGCCGCGAGTAGCTTCCTCACAAGCTGGCGTGCAAGATCATCGGAGATACTGGTCCATGGAAAATTGCTAGGGCTCACCAGGTAGGACCACAGCGTGTCATCATTCTTGCCAATCAGTTCCACGGACAAGAATCCTTCAAATGTCGCCTCGCTCGCATTGTGGGAATGAGGACTGAGAGAAGAGTAGCCAGTAACCCAGACTCGGCCGGTACCGCGGATCACCGCATCGGCTTGCTTTGGATCGGAGACGAGCTGAAGATGACTCTTTCGCAACCGCACAATCAACCGCTCGCGGATTTTAGCTGCGCCATTGTCGCTCCCTAGCGAATCGACGTAAATCTTATTCACCTCGGAGAGACGATCAGCCACCTGAGCAGAGGCAGAGGTTGCGATCGTGGACACCATCGCCAGTACGGCGCACAGCGAAGACAGGAACTTCAGACCTCGGGTCAAGTGCGAATGCCTCCGACGAGACGGACTTTGTATTTTATGCTCTCCTCGGATGGGGTGGGTTACGGGACAATGAACCAGAGGCTAGGTGCTCGGTGCCGGCGAGCTGGAACTACGAAAGCGGGGGATCTCCGGGCAGGATCCGATCGAGGGTGCGCCGGCCGCCCATGCTTAGACGGCCGGGAGCCTGCCCTGAGCGCAGTCGAAGGGCGGCCGTCGCCACATTGCCTAGATGCGGCCTACACCTACGTATTCGAAACCCAAGGCGCGCAGACGAGTCGAGTCGAGCAAGTTCTTGGTGTCGACGATCACCGGCTTCTTCAGGAGGTGCTTGATCCGGTCGAAGTCCAGGGCGCGAAACTCGGGCCAGCCGGTACCAACCACCAGCGCGTCAGAACCTTCGGCCGCGGCATAAGCCGAGTCGCAATAGCGGACCGTGCCATTGAGCCGCGTTTTGGCTTCGGGGATCGCGACCGGATCATAGGCGCGAACGTGAGCGCCTTTCGAGACCAGCGTCTCGGCAAGACGGACCGAAGAGGATCCCGCGACGGAGTTCGTGTTCGGCTTGAACGCCAGTCCGAGGATGCCAACTTCCTTATTCTCGACGGAATTCAGGGCTTGGGAAATCTTGTCGACCAGGCGATCCGCCAAGTAATGGTTTACATCGCGCGCGGCGCTGAGTACTTTCAGGGGCACGTTATGCGACTGCGCGAGCTGCGCGAGAGAGTCCATGTCGGACTCAGCGAACACGCCACCCATACCAGCGCCGGGCTGCAGGCACCGGGGAGCGATTTTCTTGTCGAGGCCCAGCGCTAGAGCCAGGTTCACGGCATCGGCGTTGACGCGTTCGCAGAGGGCGGCCACTTCATTGATGAAGGAGATTTTTGTCGCCACAAAAGCGGTTGCGGCTTCACGCACAAGTTCGGCCGTCGACTGGTTGGTCACAATCACGGGCACACCCCGCATCACCAGGGGATGAAAAATCTGCTTCAGCATCTGGACAGCCTCGATCGAGGTTGATCCCAGGATCAGGCGGTCAGGCCAGTTGAAGTCTTCGACGGCGCAGCCATCCGTGAAGAACATCGGCTGAGATACGATCGTGGCCTGCAATCCGGCATCTTTGAGGCTCTTTTCCAGGGCGTTCGCCGTGCCGACCGGAGTAGGCGTGACGATCGTCAGGATTGGGGGCTTGGGCGCCAGGCGCGCGATGCGCATGGCCACATCGTTCAGAGTCTCCGCCTTGTCTTCGGCGAGGAAAATAACCGGCATTTTGCGGGCAAACGATTCGATATCGGTAGAATAGGCCAGGCGTCCGGCACGCACGTTGCGCCGAATAATTTCTTTCAGATTTTTCTCAAAGAAGGGGATATTGCCCTGGGCCATCTCGACCATGCGCGAGCGGTCGGGATGACAGCAGGAAACAGGCGTGCCAAAATCCGCCAGACAGGCCGAAATCACCGTTCCCAAGTACCCCGAACCGTACACGCCGATCTGCATGTTCTCTCCCCATTCCGGCCGGAAAACCGCGTGAGTACTGGCCTTTCGCGGAATCGCCGGATGCTTGCCCTACTCTTTATCTACAGCCGCGCTCCGGGCTTTTCAATGCACGGGAGGGAGATGTACTTAAACCCAGGCAGGCGAGACCGGAGTAACTGGACGGAGTAATCAAAGAGCGGATTACGAGCGGTTATCGTGAAACCAGGCGGCGTCCCAGGGGTACGGGAGCGAGATCGACCCAGTTGTACTGGGAGTCTTCGCGGACGAAGGTCAGCTTTTCCAATAGGATGCGACGGCTTCCCGAGTAATCGGCCCAGCGCTTTCGGGCGATCTGCAGGGCACTCTGGGCGACCGGTTCGGAACTCATTTTCACGATCGTGAGATGCGGGATGTAGGGCCACTCTTCCTTGTATTTGAGGGCTTCGGTATTCAGCTTGCTGTGTAGTGCGCTCATGTGGACCGCGGCCCCGTCGACCCGGATGTAGACCGTGGGAGTGACGGGAACGAAAGTCTCGACGTCGCCCAATGTGACCTCAAAGGGCTCCTCGTCGCCGCAAAGGCGTTCTAGAATTTGCAATGCCGAGCCCTCGGACCCCTGCAAAGTTCGCGGAGGAAGGATGCTAAGGTGGGCGCACAAATGGGGATGGTCGGGATGCAGCTCGCGCCGGAGGTTTTCCACGAATTCTCCTGCGGGATTGTTGAGGTACGCCACCAAGGCGTAACGGGGGTTCGCCATACTGATCGAAAATTATACCCCGCGACGCGACCGGACACGGCTTTAATCGCGGGGGTTCGCCGGATTTCCATCGACCGCGCGAGAGAGGACCACCATCTCATTTATAATGAGATAGTCGGGGCGTAGCGCAGCCTGGTAGCGCACCTGCCTTGGGCGCAGGGGGTCCGCGGTTCAAATCCGCGCGCCCCGACCAGAATGATCCCCCTGCAGCGGCCATGGGTCGCAGCGAGACATCGTTCGGGAATAGGAATGCCGGCTCACCTGTGCTAGCATCAAAGATGCGCCTAAATCCACGCTTTCTGTTGAACTTGCCATCGTAGACAAGCCAAGTTCTCTTCTCTCCAGACAGAGGCAGCCCATACAGAGGCAGCGAAGAGGCATTCCACTTGGCGATAGACGACATTAAGAACCGATCAATGCTGAAAACAAAGACGGACGTCCCAGACGACGAGGTGAACGAATTGCTACAAACCGATGTAAACTCCCCGCAGGAAGTTGACGATTTGCTTGGCTCGATAGGCACGCGGGGCCTGGATGTGGTGGAGGAGGCGCATTCGCCGTACTCCGCCCTGGAACGCAGGATTGCGCAGGACAGCGAAGAAGTTGAACTTGACCTGACTCCGGGGGCCCCGGACTCCGCCAGCGATCCGGTGCGGGTTTATCTGCGCGAAATGGGCGCCTCGCCGCTGCTCACCCGCGAAGAGGAAGTCGAGATCGCCAAGCGCATCGAGCGCGGTCAGCTCATGGCGCTGAAGGCGCTCTCACGCTCGCCCATTGTGATCCAACAGGTTCTCGCCCTGGGTGAAGACCTGAAACACGGACTGCGCTCGATCAAAGAGATGGTGGTCTTCGACGAAGAAGAGATCACCGACGAGGTTTTGCAGAAGCGCGTCGACGACATCACGGGGCGCATCGACAAGCTGAACAAGCACTACAAGACGGCCAACCGGCTGGCCGAAAAGCTGCCGACGATTTCCGCGAAAAAGAAGCCGCGCGACTACCGCCGTTGCCGTGGGCAGTTGGGACGCGAGATGGTCCAGATCTCGCTGATCATTCGCAAGCTGGCATTAAACCATGCCGAGCGCAAGCGGCTGATTGAACGCGTCAACAAGACCATCGAAGTCATGCGGGCTCTGGATCGCGAAGTTGTGAACCTGGAAGCGAAGATTTCCGGAACTCGCAGCGAGGAACTTAAGAAGAACTACCGAGCCGCCCAGAAGCAGCATCGCGTGGAGATCAAGAGGCTGGAGGACGAGGCCGGGATGACGTTTCCGGACCTGCAGCGGACCCAACGCAAAATGATCCAGGGCGACATGAACGCCGAGCAGGCCAAGCGTGAACTCATCGAGGCCAACTTGCGGCTGGTCGTTTCGATCGCCAAGAAGTATGGCAATCGCGGGCTGCAGTTTTTAGACCTGATCCAGGAAGGCAACGTCGGCCTGATGAAGGCCGTGGACAAATTCGAATACCGGCGCGGCTACAAGTTTTCTACGTATGCGACCTGGTGGATCCGGCAGGCGATCAGCCGGGCGATTGCTGACCAGGCGCGAACGATCCGGCTGCCTGTACACATGATCGAGGTCGTGAACAAGCTGATCCGCACCACGCGGCAACTGGTGCAGGCCTCCGGGCACGAACCCACCTCAGCGGAAATTGCCAAGCAGATGGATATCCCTGAAGCGATGGTGCGCAAAGTGAAAAAAATCATGCGCGTGCCGATTTCACTCGAGACCCCTATCGGGGAAGAGGGAGATTCGCATCTCGGCGATTTGATTGAAGACCGCACGAAGATGTCTCCGGCGGAAGCGGTGTTGAACGTCAATCTGAAGGAGCGCACGGCACACGTGCTTCGCACTTTGAGCCCGCGCGAAGAGAAGATCATCCGCATGCGTTTTGGCATGGACGATGGCTCGGAGCACACGCTGGAGGAAGTCGGACAGTCGTTCGATGTCACGCGCGAGCGCATCCGTCAGATCGAAGCCAAAGCTTTGCGGAAACTGCGGCACCCGTCGCGGTCCGGCAAACTGCGGTCACTCCTCGACGACGTGCAGGAGTAAGCGGTCGTTCGGCTGAGCGCTCACCCAATTTCATTTTTTCTCTCAAAAAGCCTGCGCTCGCATGCGCAAGCTTTTTCATGCTGCTTTTCGCAGCAGTCCGCCGATCAATTCTGAACAGTCCGAGGCAGCCGCAGTTTCCGCTCTTGGTGGGGTTCTGCTGAAGTTCTCTTCGCTGCATGACTCCTATCACGCTCTTCTGTGATCTTCGTCACTGATGACAACTCCGGAATAGAAGATAAACACTGCATTCGACTCGAATTGGGCTGACCAGTGGACCGAGGAAGGCCATCCCAGGAAGGGAGACGTCGGAAGCGAACCGGGATCGCGAAAAGTATTCATTCGAATTCATAAACAAGTCCTACCAGACCATCCCCAATCGCTCGTACCGACACTCCCCTGCAGTCGAACCGAATCCTGAGAAAGTAGAGCAAGTTGTGGCGAGTAACTTTGAAGCGCTGCGACGACGCCAGCCTCATTCTCAGGATCGGCCAGGGGGCCCGATTCAGCGAACGTTGCTAAGGGAGACTGTCCATGACGACAGGCGAGAGAGAGACAATCGCGGAACACCTGAAAAAGAGTGGTGTTTCGCGGCGCGGTTTTCTGCAACTTTGTTCCACCCTGATGGTGGCTGCTCCAGTGGGCCTGAGCCTGACCAGCAAAGCTACGGTCGCCCAGGTGGCAAGAATGATTGGCAAAGCGCGGCGCCCCTCTGTGATCTGGCTGCACTTTCAGGACTGTACGGGTTGCACCGAGACGCTTCTGCGAACATCGGCGCCTGATGTCGCACACCTGATCCTCGATGTAATCTCGCTCGACTATCACGAAACACTGATGGCGGCTTCAGGCGCGCAGGCGGAAGCGGCGCTGCGCTCCGCCATGGAAGAGAATGCTGGTAAATATGTCTTGGTTTGCGAGGGTTCCATTCCCACCCGTGACGACGGCGTGTACATGGAACTGGCCAGCAAGCCGGCCATCCAAGTTGTGAAAGAGGTCGCGGCGCAGGCGGCGGCCGTGATCGCCATGGGTTCGTGCGCCTCGTGGGGCGGAGTACCTTCCGCCGACCCGAATCCCACAGGAGCAGTGGGAGTCGACTCCGTAATTTCCGGGAAGCCGATCATCAATCTGCCTGGGTGCCCGCCCAATCCCTACAACCTGTTGGCCGTGGTTCTGGAATATGTGACTATGGGCCGGTTGCCGGAACTCGACAAGTTCAGCCGCCCGCGATTCGCGTACGAGCGGGTCATCCATGAGAACTGCCCGCGGCGCGCTCACTTTGACGCCGGACGATTCGCGACAGCGTTTGGCGACGAAGGACATCGCCAGGGCTGGTGCCTGTACAAACTCGGTTGCAAAGGGCCGGTGACGCACGCCGCCTGTTCAACCCGGCAATTCAACGAAATCCCGGGTGTGTGGCCGATCGGGATTGGAGCACCGTGCATGGGCTGCACGGAAAAAGGCGTGGTCTGGAAGATGGGAACGTTTGAAACGGTTCCAATCCATCTGGCGACACCTCCGGACACGTATCCTCCCATCTTCAGTTCGTCCGGCCAACTGAAAGTTGGCGCGGCCGCGCTGGTGGGCGCGATTGGCGGAGCGGTCGGCGGAGCAACGTGGGTAGCCTCGCAGCGGTTTCAGAGCAGCATGGAGGCGGGCGTGACGCGAATTGCGGCGGACCGTGCGCACGCCGAGAAGGCCAAGACGTCGACCGAGAAGCCAGTCGGGAAGAAAGAGGACTGACGTGTCCATCACTCGGCGACAACTCTTCACTGGCATTGCCAAGGCAGGGGTACCGGCCGCCGTGGCCGTTACAGTCGGCACCGACGTTTTGCAGGCGGGAGAACACATTCCCGTGCCGAACGCCGCGGTCGGATTGCTCTATGACGCGAGCGTTTGCATCGGGTGCAAGGCGTGCGTCGCGGCTTGTGCCGAGGCCAACGACACACCGCCCGACACGCGCGGCGATTTACTGCACCAGGCGCCGTCGGACTTGAACGATCTGACGCGCAACGTCATCAAGCTCTACAAGCCGGAAGATGGTTCTGCGTTTTCGTTTGTGAAGCGGCAGTGCATGCACTGCCTCGATCCAGCGTGCGCGGCAGGATGCCCGTTCCAGGCGCTGTCAAAGGATCCGGAAAGCGGGATCGTCAGTTGGACAGCGGAGAAGTGCATTGGATGCCGTTATTGCACGATTACATGCCCATATCACATTCCACGCTTCCAGTGGGTGGGATTCAATCCGCGTGTCACCAAATGTGAATTATGCAGAGACCGCCTGGAGAAAGGCCTGAAGCCGGGATGCACCAACGTATGCCCAACGGGTGCGGTGATTTTTGGGCCGCGGTCTGTGTTACTGCTCGAAGCCAAGCAGCGGATCAAGAACAATCCCGGACGCTATTACCAGAACCGGGTTTATGGAGAAATCGACAATGGCGGAACGCAGGCCTTGTACCTGTCGAAGGTCCCGTTCGAAAAGCTTGGGCTGCCGGAACTGGGAGCGGAATCGGTTCCGGCTAGAACCCTGCGCTGGCAGCGACGCTTTTATCAATACTTTGCGCTGCCGGCACTGTTGTACGCAGGCCTGGTGCAGGTGATTCGCAAAAATCTCACGGGGCATGAGCAGGATGCTCACGAGCGCGAAAAAGAAACTGGATTGAGGGCGCAACTATGAGTGCGACAACGACAACCAGTGCGACTGCAAGCATCAATCGCGCTCAGAGTAGGCGCTGGGAACGTAACGTGCCGGTCTACGGATTCCCCGTGGTCAACGGATTCTTTCTGGGATTGCTGGCGCTCGTACTCGTGGCCTTCGTCCTGAGCGGCTACCGCGAGTTAGCGGGGCTCGGCCCGGTCAGCGGAATGAATGATGCCTACGGATGGGGCATCTGGAAGACGTTCAACCTAATGGTGCTGACCGCGCTTGGTTCCGGCGCTTTCGCAGTGGGAATTGCAGCGTGGGTCTTCCGCCGCAAGCGGATGCACTCGCTGATGCGTATGGCGCTGCTCACCAGTTTCCTGGCGTACGCCTGCGGACTCCTTCTGCTGGGCATCGATGCCGGACGTCCGTGGAACTTCTATTGGATCGTGTTCCCCTGGCGCTGGAACATGCACTCACCGCTCGCCGAAGTGGCGATCTGTATGTCGATCTACGCCATGATTCCGCTCGCGGTCGAAAACATCCCGCCGGTGCTCGAGCGGTTGTGGTATTTCGATTCGCGCCTGCGACCCGGCGTGGAGAGCATCGAAAAACGGCTCCACTACTTTTACCCGTGGATTATCGCAGCAGCGTACCTGTTGCCAGGAATGCACCAGTCCTCACTCGGAGCGTTGATGCTGCTGGCCGGAGAGCGAGTGCACCCGCTCTGGCAGACTCCGTGGTTGCCAGTGCTCTATCTGGGAGCGGCGACGTTCATGTCATTCGGTTGTGTAGCGGGAACGACCATGCTGTGCTGCCTGGTGTGGAAGCGCGTCATGGACATGGATGTGCTAGATGAAGCGGCGCGCATCACCTCGTGGTTGATTTTCGGGTGGATGGGCCTGAGGCTGCTCGACATCCTGTTCCGCGGGGTCATTGGGACCGCGTTTCATTTTGACCGCTTCGCGGGCGTGTTCTGGCTGGAAATGGTCTTGATCGCGAGTGGTGGATTACTGCTTCGCCGCGCGGCACGAGATCACGCTCCGCAGCCGATGTTTATCGGATACATCCTAAGTTCGCTCGGGGGAATGATCTATCGCTTCAGCCCCACGACCTTGGCGTTCCGTCCAAATCCGCAAGCGCTCTATTTCCCCGCGACCATCGAAGTCCTGGTTTCGCTAGGCTTCATTTCCCTGGGCATCGTGGGTTTTCTGGTCGCGGTAAAACGTCTTGCCATCCTTCCCGCTCCGCTCAGCGGGTGGCACGACATGGCGAGTTATTTCCGCTTCCGGCGGCCTTACATCCGGTGGACGGGCTATTTCAAGTACGGACATTTTGGCGAAGACGAAACTCCAGAAGTCTCAGGCAACGACTAACAGCAGGTTCTTATGGCGAAACGTATCACAATTGATCCCATCACCAGAATTGAAGGCCACCTCCGCATCGACGTGGAGGTTGACAACAACGCGGTCAGCAACGCATGGGCATCGTGCACCATGTGGCGAGGCATCGAAAAGATTCTTCGGGGCCGCGATCCGCGAGACGCATGGTTGTTCACCCAGCGTTTTTGCGGAGTGTGCACCACGGTACACGCCATGGCGAGTGTGCGCTCGGTGGAAGATGCACTGAAGCTTGAGATCCCGCTGAATGCGCAGTACATCCGCAACCTGATTTTGATCGCGCATGCGCTGCACGACCACATCGTGCACTTCTATCAACTGTCGGCGCTGGATTGGGTGGATGTGCTGCAGATTCCGAAGGCTGATCCGACCGCGACATCGAAGCTTGCGGAAACTCTTTCGCCATGGACGCGGAACTCGCGCAATGAGCTGAAAGCCGCGCAGGATCGCGTGAATGCCGTGGCAAGCAGCGGACAGCTTGGCATCTTCGCCAACGGCTATTGGGGACATCCTGCGATGCGCCTGTCTCCTGACGTGAACCTGCTGGCCTTCTCGCATTATGTGCAGGCGCTTGAATACCAGCGCAAGGCGCTACAGGTGGTGGGCATTCTCGGATCGAAGACACCGCATATCCAGAATTTGACGGTGGGTGGCGTGGCCAACGCGATCGATCTCGACAGCCCCTCGGCTCTGGGTATGAGCCAGTTGGCGATGATCGGGACCTTGTTGCAAGAGGTCGTTCAGTTTGTGCAGCAAGTCTACTTCGTCGATGTCTGCGCGGTGGCGGCGATGTATCCGGAGTGGTTCAAGATTGGCAGTGGTGTGCGGAATTATCTGGCGGTGCCCGATTTGCCGTTGGATAGCGCCGGCTCTTCCTATGATTTGCCGGGCGGCTACATTCGGGATGGCGATCTCGCGGGCGTACAGGGATTCAAAACCGCGTCGGACCCGATCTTCCGGCAGTCTGTAACCGAAGATGTAATGCATGCTTACTATCAAGGCGAGAAGCCGCTGCATCCATGGTCGGGTGAGACCGAACCCGCCTTCACCGGGTGGGACGGGGAGCAGAAATATTCCTGGGTGAAAGCACCGCGCTTCAACGGCGAACCGATGCAGGTGGGACCGCTGGCGCAAGTGCTGGTCGGATACGCACAAGGGCACCCGCTGACCCGCAAGTACACCGACATGGCGATCGAGAAAATTGCTGCCATCGGTGGCCCGCGCGCCACGCCAGCAGCTTTGCACTCCACGCTCGGCCGCCACGCCGCACGCGCCATCCGCGCCTGCATGTTGGCGGAATTGGCGCAAAAACATCTGCAGCTGCTGACGGACAACATCTCGAAAGGCGACTACACCGTTCACAATCAGCCTGTCCTGCCGACCCATGAAGTCGAGGGCGTAGGCACGCACGAAGCGCCGCGCGGAACACTCTCGCACTGGGTCGTCATCAAAGACGAGAAAATCAAGAACTATCAGGCCGTCGTTCCGTCTACCTGGAACGCCAGCCCGCGCGACAAGAATGGCGCGCATGGCCCCTACGAAGCATCTTTGCTGCACACGCCGCTCGCCAGGCCGGAAGAGCCGCTGGAAGTTCTGCGAACGGTGCACTCATTCGATCCGTGCATGGCCTGCGCCTGTCACGCATTCGATCCTTCAGGCCGCAAGATTGGTATAGCGAAAATCCTGTGAAGAGCGCACTCATTGGCGGTATCGGGAACGTCCTGCTCGGGGATGACGGCGTTGGGCCGTACGTCGTGCGGATCCTTGAATCGACATATTCTTTTGATGGGACCGTCGAGGTCGCCGACCTCGGCACTCCAGCGCTGGACCTCACTCATCAGATTGTCGGATTGCAGTCGTTGATCCTCGTCGATTCCGTTGCCAGCGACGACCCGGCGGGAACGCTGGTGCTCTATCGGAAAGAAGAAATCCTGCGGGAAATTCCAGCGCAGCGGCTTGATCCCCATTCGCCCGCGCTTTCAGAGTGCCTAATGACTGCGGCCATGCTCGGGGCGATGCCGAAGCACGTGCTGCTGGTCGGTATTGCCGGCAAGTGCTATGAACCGGGACATCCGCTAAGCGCGGCGGTGCGCCAGTCGGTGGGGTCCGCGATTGATGCGATTCTTCAGGAGCTGCAGCGGCTGGGGTTTGCCTTCCACAAGAAAGCATCGCCCGATGAACCCGGCATCTGGTGGAGCGACCACGAGCACTCAGGCCCGGTTGAGACGCTGGGATAACGCCTAATCGCTTGGATCTTTGCCGGAAACAACTGCCTAGACGCGAGCTGCTTTAGAAGAAGCTCGCGGGCTGCCGAATGGCGGCGGCAATACCATTCAGAAACAAAGCTGCGCGAGCGCCATCGGCGACACGGTGATCGCAGGAGACGGTGAGGGTTATCATCGGCCGGACCACGGGCAGGCCTTGAACGGCAACCACACGGTCGGCAATGCCGCCCACCGCTAGAATAGCGGCTTGCGGCGGCGTGATGATTGCGCTGAACTGATCCACTTGATACATGCCGAGGTTGCTGATGGTGAAGGTAGCGTCGGCAATGTCCGCGGGGCGCAACTTCCCCGCCCGCGCACGCTCGGCGACGTCCCTCCGTTGGATCGCGATTTCTGCCAGACTCGCCGTATGCGCGTTGTGTACCACCGCGGCGACCACTCCGTCGTTTACGGCAATCGCGATTCCCATGTGCACGTGATCGTGCAGAAGAATTCCTTCGGCGCTCCAGCTTGCGTTTAATCGGGGATGCTTAAGCAAAACTCGAGCTGCCAGTGCAACCAGCAGATCCGTGTGCGTGATGCGAACCTGATGAGAGCTTTCAATTTCACCAACCACGCGTTCGCGGTATTCGTTGAGCGCGGTTGCTTCGATTTCACGGCTCACGAAGAAGTGCGGGACGGTCGTCCAGCTCTGGGTCGTGCGCTCCGCCATAATGCGGCCAAGCGAGCTCGGCACTTCGACACTTCCGGATTTCTTGTCAGCCGCGGCAGGCGCGACTGTAGCGGCAGCCTGCACGTCCGAAGCGAGAATCTCTCCGCCGGGACCGGACGCGCGCACGGTCGAGAGATCGACTCCCAACTCCTTCGCGAGTCGACGAGCCTTTGGAGAAATCTTCGCGCTCGACGCCGGCGTTTGCGACGAACTAGCCGTTGATGTCGTTACGGCGTGAGCAGGTTCGCTCTTCGAATGGACACCAGCCCTTGCCGCCGGCGCCGCTGGCTCGCTTTCCGCGGGAGGCGCCTCGCCAGGTGCGACAATCCAAGCGATGGTCTGTCCTACTGGAATGTCTTCGCCAGCGGTGGCCTTGATGCCCGCCAGGATGCCATCGGCAGGTGCTTCCACTTCGACGACCGCTTTGTCTGTCTCGATTTCGAGGAGTGGCTCACCCTTCGTTACACGCTCGCCTTCCTGCTTCCGCCAGGCGATGAGCTTGCCGGTTTCCTGCGCCATCTCGAGGGCGGGCATAACAACGCTGAAGGCCATAGTTTTATTGGGGAGGGCCGTCGTCTTTTGAAACTATGGCCTTCAGTCCTAAACTCCTACCCGCTCAGTTTTCGCGCTGGTCTCGATCATCTCGAGCACGCGCTCGCTGGGCCCGGATTCGCTTTCTCGTGTCGTCGGCAGTGGGCCGTTCACCGTATAGTAGTGGGCACCCGCCACCAAGAGTTGTTCCGCCGGGAAGCGCGTGATGACTTCGTGTCCGGTCGGTGTGACCACAATCTCTTCTTCGATGCGTGCGGCGCTCCAGCCATCCGTGGAGGGCCAGAATGTTTCCAGCGCAAACACCATGCCAGGCTTGATTTCAACGGGATGCTCGAAGGAAACCAGACGGCTGATCACCGGCTTCTCCCAGATTGCGAGCCCGATGCCGTGACCGTACTGCAGCGCAAAGGCCGCTTCCTCGTTGGGGAAACCGAAATCGGTAGCTTTCGGCCAGACTGCTGCAATCTCAGCGGTGGTACGGCCCGGCCGAACGAGCTCAATGGCAGCGTCGAGATAATCACGACAACGCTTATAGGCGTCAACCATCGCATGCGACGCGTAGCCGATGGTGAAGCACCGGTAGTAGCAAGTGCGGTATCCCATGTAGGAATGCAGAATGTCGTAGTACACGGGATCGCCCGGCCGCAGCACACGATCCGAAAAAACGTGCGGGTGCGGGTTGCAGCGCTCGCCGGAAATCGCGTTCACGGCTTCCACGTATTCCGAGCCCAGGTCGTAAAGCACCTTGCTGACGAGGCCGACGGCTTCGTTCTCGCGCAGTCCTGGCTTCATTGCGCGGTAGAGTTCGTCGTAGGCCGCGTCGACCATCATGGCCGAAGTGTTGAGCAGAGAGATTTCGTCCTGAGTCTTGATGACGCGGGCCTCGGACATGAGTTGTTGGCCGTCGACTACTTCGAGGCCTTCGCGCTGGAGCGCAAACAGTACCGGCAGTTCGATGATGTCGATACCGACCGGTTCTTTGTGCAGGCCGCGCATTTCGAGTTCGATGCGAATTTTCTTGGCGACATCTTCGGCGCGGCCCATCTCCGGTGTCATCGCACCGCGCAGCATGGAAATACCAGGACGCGAGCGCTCTGGGCCCAGCCACGGGCAATTCAGCGCGTGATGCTTCGCCGCCGATCCGAAATCCCACAGGATGGGCTCATCATTTTGCGGCAGCAAGGTGAACCGGTTGGCCTTGTCTTGCGCCCATGTGCCGATGTGCGTCGCGGTGAGATAGCGGACGTTGTTCATGTCAAAGCAGAGCAACGATCCCATCGAGGACTTCGCGAGCAGATCTTTGGCCTTTTGCAGACGTTCGCGGCGCAGCCGGTCGAAGTCGATCCGGTTCTCCCAGTCCACCGCCATGGTTCCGTGAGTTTTGAGTCCCATAAATCAGCTCCTAGCTGCTAGCTTTTAGCTTGACACGAGGGCCGGCGCATCGCCGGCGCTACGTTTTATTGCACATTTGGCGCGCCGCTTCGGAAACCGTTTCTTCGGTCGGAACCGTCACATCTTCCAGAGGCGGCGAAAACGGAATCGGTACGTGCATCGCTCCCATGCGTTTCACGGGGGCGTCGAGATCATAGAACGCGCCTTCGGCAATCACCGCAGCAAGCTCGGCCGTCACTCCATAGCGTCCGTAGCCCTCGTCGAGGACGATCGCGCGCGACGTTTTCTTCGCTGACTCAACGATAGTCTTTTCGTCCAGCGGCCAAGTTGTGCGCGGGTCGACGACTTCCGCGCTGATGCCTTCCTTTTCAAGTAAGCTCGCCGCGCCCAGCGCAATCTGCACCATGCTGCTGGTTGCCACGAGAGTAATGTCGTCGCCTTTGCGCTTCACGTCGGCCACACCCAGGGGAATGGTGAAATCTTCCGCGGGAACCGGGCCTTTCAACTTGTACATCATTTTGTCTTCGAAGAAGATCACCGGGTTTTCGTCGCGGATTGCAGTCTTCAACAGGCCTTTCGCGTCGTAGGGCGTCGAGGGCAGAACGACCTTCAAACCCGGCACGTGGCTGAACCAGGCGTGCAGCGACTGGGAGTGCTGCGCCGCCGAGCGGCGCGTCGCGCCCAACGTAGTGCGCATCACCATGGGAACCCGCCAGTGTCCGCCCGACATGTAATGCGCTTTGGCGGCCTGATTCACCATCTGGTCCATGGTGAGGGTCAAGAAGTCGCCGAACATGATGTCGACCACCGGCCGCAGACCCGTCATCGCGGCGCCCACTCCCACGCCCGCAAAACCAGCTTCGGAAATCGGAGTATCCAGCACCCGTTCCGCGCCAAACTCTTCGACGAGCCCAGAGAGAACTTTGAATGGCGTTCCGGCTTCGGCAACGTCTTCGCCGAAAATGCATACGCGCGAGTCGCGGCGCATTTCTTCGGCCAGCGCTTCCCGCACGGCCTGCGCAAATGTCAGTTCGCGCTCAGGCATACACGTCCTGTTCCACCTGATCGACGCTGGGATAAGGAGCAGCGATCGCAAACTTCACCGCGGTCTCCATCTCGGTGCGTGCTTCGGCGGTTATCGGATCAAGTGCCGCCGCGTCCGCATACTTCTGCGCCAGCAGCCAGTTCGCATGCAGCTTGATCGGATCGCGTTCCACCTTCCAGTGCTGCTCTTCCTGCTTGGAGCGATAGTATTCGCGGTTGATGTCGCCCACATGGTGTCCGCTGTAGCGGTAGGTGTCGGCTTGCAGAAAAGCGGGGCCTTCGCCAGCGCGCGCCCGCTTCACCAGACGGGTTGCGACTTCATTCACGGCGCGCACATCCTGCCCGTCAACCAAAGCAGACTCAATACCAAATGCAGCAGCACGCCCGAGAATCGTTCCGGCGGTCGTCTCCGAGAAGTGCGTGTACTCGTTGTAGAGATTGTTTTCGCAAACGTAGATGACGGGCAACTTCCAGAGCTGAGCGAGGTTCATCACCTCGTAAAGCGATCCCTGACCGAGAGCGCCTTCGCCAAAAAAACAGATGGCTACGCGTCCGTTCCCCAAGCGCTTCGCGGCAAACGCCGCGCCGGTGGCGATGCCCACGCTGCCGCCGACAATCGCGTTTGCGCCCAGGTTGCCGGTTGCGGGATCGGCAATGTGCATCGACCCACCTTTGCCTCGGCAGTAACCCGCTTCTTTGCCGAGCAGTTCGGCGAACATGCGATCGGGCGAAGCGCCCTTGGCCAGGCAATGTCCGTGACCGCGGTGGGTACTGGTGATGTAGTCGTCGAGGTTGAGCGCCTCGCAGATGCCCACGGCGACCGCTTCTTCGCCGCTATAGAGATGGGCCAGCCCCGGCATGAGGGCCCGGGTGTAGAGTTCATTTACTTGCTCTTCGAATAGACGGATCCGCACCATCTGGCGATAGGCGCGCAGCCACTTATCTTTTTCTGTTCCGGTCGCGTGCCCAGTCTCCGGCTTCGAGGTCGCGGTGGTCACTTTCTTGGACCTCCGGTGGTGACTGGTGTCGCCACCCCTGACATGGCGGCAAGCACATCGAACATGCAGGCGAAATCATATTTCGTCCAGCCCATGCCGCGAGCCGCGGTAAGAAACTCGTTGCTGACGGCTGTGGTCGGCAGCGGCACGTCGAGTTGCCGGCCCAATTCCATCGCCAGCACCATATCCTTCTGCATCATGTTTACGTCGAACCAGGCTTCTTCAGGCTGTTGCAGAACGAACGGCCCACGATACTGAATCATCGGCGACGCGACGGCGCTGTGGGTGAGCACGTCGACCGCGACTTCGCGCGAAATGCCGCTCTTTTCCGCCAGCAGCACACCTTCGGAAAACGCCAGCATCTGCACCGCAAGGCTCAGGTTGATCGCGATCTTCATGGAGAGCGCCAAGCCGTTGTCGCCGACGTAGCTCACCTTCGGGCCAATGTCGAGCAGCAGCGATTTGATCTTCTCGAATGTTTCCTTGCGCCCACCCACCATGACTGACAACTTGCCTTGCTGCAAAGTGATCACGCTGCCTGATACGGGTGCATCCACCATGTCGGATCCCACAGCGCGCACTTTCGCCGCCAGCGCGCGGCTGACCGTGGGACTCACCGTGCTCATATCAATGAAAATCTTCCCGGTGCCCAGGCCCGCGAGCAGACCGTCGGGGCCTTCGGTGATCGACTGGATCGCTGCGGCATTCGTGACCATCGCGAATGTATAGTCCGACGCGCTGGCCACCGCGCGCGGCGAGTCGGCCCACTGCATGCCCTTCTTCACCAGCCATTCAGCTTTTGCCCGAGTGCGGTTGTACCCCGTGACCGTGTGGCCCTTGCTCAGCAGCCGATCTACCATCTGGCTGCCCATCACGCCCAACCCTACAAATCCTACCTTCGCCATCCGCTATCCTTGGCGGCTAAAGCCGCTATTCGTTTTGTTTACTTACGGAGCGGCTTGACGCCGCGCCCTTTCAAAGCCTGCAGAACTTTTCAAGCAATCTGCTAGTGCGCGCTGTGTTTGTCGGCGCCGCGTTTCGCCGCCGGCGCCTGACTGTCGTCGCGCACCTGCGATAGATGCGCACGCATCGTGTCGCGCGCCTTTTCCGCATCATGCCGCTCCACTGCATCCAGAATTTTTTTGTGATGTATCTGTCCGCGCTCGGGTCCGCCCGGAACCTTGAAGATCCGCAAGCGCTGCTCGCGCAAGAGCCCGACAATGGAATCCAGCAAAGAAAGGATCAGCGGATTGGCTGCGCCCTCTGCCAGAGCCAAATGAAAATCAAGGTCCGCTTCGATGTAAGTCTCCGGATACTGGCCGGCCCGGTCCATCGCGGCGACGGCTTCTCGCATGGTCGACAACTCCGGCTCTTGGATGCGGACTGCTGCCAACGCGGCGATCTCCGGCTCAAGAATCGCTCGCACTTCCGCAAGATGAGTTGAGCCCTCCGGTTGTCCAATCTTCACCATCAAGTCGAGCGACTGGCGAACGGCCTGCGTCGTTCCGTCGGTGATAAAAGTGCCGCGCCCGGAATATGCTTCGACCAGGCCTTTTTCGCGCAGCGCCTTGACAGCTTCGCGCACTGCGGTGCGACTCACTCCAAAGCGCTGGGCAAGTTCGCGTTCAGCCGGAAGCTGATCTCCGGCCTTCAGATCGCCCTTCACAATGGAATCTTCAATCTGCTGGACAATTTGTTCGTAGAGTCGCGAAGTTCGAACCAGCTTGTACACTGCCGTTTCTCCCGCACATGGCGATGCGTAGCCAGTATGCAGACTGGCTATGGTCCGGCTACTATACCGCATATCCACGGGGCGTAGGCGCGTTTGTTCGGTGGAGGACAAAGTGTTGGTATAAAGGTATAGTGGTATGACCATGCCGAATGTTACTACACGGCTCGAACTTTGTGCAAGTCCCTCAAGAATCGAAGGTCTGGACCAAGGTTCCCTCTTGGGAACTGTGCTCGTTCCAGGAACTGGTGTACGATTCCTCATATTCCATCCAAAAAATGAATTTACTTGACACTGTTTCTCCGATAGTGGTATGGCTGTCGGACCAGATTACGGAGGAGTTCTATGCTATCGCGCCCTGTCAGCGCCGCCACGTCCCGTGACGAACGGATGACTGCAGCTACTCGGTTCTTGTTTGCTACCCTCACGCTGCTTCTGTTCTCCGCTTCCGCTCTGGCCCAGACCACTGGGGGGCGCATTCTGGGAACGGTGACCGATCAAAGCGGCGCCGCGGTAGCCGATGCCACCGTGGTCATCACTGACCAGAATCGTGGCACTTCGCGAACCATCACTACCGATCAGGATGGCGCTTATGCAGCCCCCGGTCTTCAACCCAGCGCATATAAGATTCACGTTGAAGCCAAGGGCTTCAAGAGCTTGGACCGTCCCAATGTGCAGATCCAGGTCGCCACCGACGTGCGAGCGGACTTCACATTACAGCCGGGACAAGTAAGCGAGACGGTTACGATCACCGAGGAAGTCCCGTTGGTCAACACTACCTCCGCCACTCTCGGTGGCACGCTCAGCAATAAAGAGATCAACGACCTGCCGCTGAACGGCCGCAACTACGAAAACCTGCTGCAATTGCGGCCCGGCGTCATGCGCTATCCGGGCGGCGGCTTCTCCACCACCAGCACGAACGGCCTACGCGCGGAAGACAACGCTTATTTCATCGAGGGATTGTTCAACAGCGAGCCCTTCTCCGGGCAAGGCATCATCAACGGCGCCGGCATCGCCGGAGATTCTGCGACGATCCTGCCGATCGATGCGATTCAGGAGTTCAACGTTCAGGAGAATCCGCCGGCGGAATTCGGCTGGAAGCCGGGCGCGGTCATGAACGTTGGGTTGAAGTCGGGAACAAATTCACTGCATGGCACCGCGTTTGCGTTCGGTCGCGATGGCGCGATGGATGCGCGCAATTATTTCAACGCCGTCCCCGCGCCCAAGACTTCCAGAACATTGGAACAGTTTGGCGGCAGCCTGGGCGGCGCGATTGTCAAAGACAAAGCCTTCTACTTCGGCGCTTATGAAGGGCAACGCTATGACGTGGGAAACTCGTATAGCGTGACCACGCCCTCCATGCAGTCCTTGCCCGCGGCTGGAAACTGCATTTCTCCTCTTGTAAACGGCGACTGCGGGAACAGCATTCCGAATGCGATTGCCGATCTTCTGGCGAACGGCGTCCCGATCAGCGCCGCCAGCCAACAGGTTTCCGGCTGCACCGTGACGGGTACCGGCATTGGCGCGACGGTTAACTGCAATGGCAAAGGCTTCCCGATCAATAACACACAGGGCCCGAATGTCGTGCAGGGATTCCCCAACAATGTGGGAGTCGACAACGCGTTGGGCAAAGTCGACGTCAACATCAACCAACGAAACAGCATCAGTGGCATGTATTTCTTCGGAAACAACAATGGGACGGTGGAAGATTTTCCTGAACTGCAAGCTAACTGGCTCTCTAAGATTCACACCCGCGCCCAAGTCGCTGGAGGAAACTGGATTTGGACGCCAGGCACTCGCTGGGTCAACGAAGCTCGCTTCGGCTACAACCGCCTCTACCAGCCCACGTTTCCTGGTGACGTGAACACACCAGCGTCCGACTACGGTCTTAACACGGGAGTGAGCGGACCCTATACCGGCGGACTGCCGCGCATCGGTTTTGCCGGGGCCTTCGTCCCGGGTCTGGGCGCGTTCAAGTGGCCCAAGTTCCAGGGCCCCGACGAAAGGCTTCAGTTTATCGATCACGTCTCGTATACCGCCGGCAAACATTCTGTGAAGTTCGGTGGCGAACTTCACCGCAACGCCTTCAACGGCGGAGCGTTCGGCAACGCCCGCGGCAGCATCACGTTCCTGGGCGGCGTCGCAATCGGTACAGGAGCTGGCTCAACCGCGCTGGAAGATTTCTTTGCCGGCGACCCGTTCAAGGGATCGGTGCAGGTTGGCGATCCCACCCTGCATATTCACAATTGGGCCTACGGTTTATTCGTCCAGGACGACTGGCGCGCTACCAGGAACCTCACAGTCAATCTGGGCGTGCGCTATGAGTACAACACGGTCATGAGCGAACAACACAACCTGTTGGGGAACTTCGATCCCAACTCGAAAACGGGGTTGATCCAGGCGGGACAAAACGGTGTCAAAGGGCCCTATAACGCCGATCACAACGACTTCGCACCACGCCTGGGCTTTGCCTGGGACATGAACGGTAAGGGCACCACCGTGTTGAGAGGAGGATTGGGGTTGGTGTACGAGACCGTCAACTGGGAAGCAATGCTCGCCTTCAACAACGCATTTGGGCTGGGCAACGTTCCCACGGGCGCGATCATCGATGCCGCAGGCGACACTGCCGGTGGCACGATTACGGCCGGCAATCTTTCGATACCGCCAGTGATGCCGCAATGGGATAGTGGTGTACCGATCTTCGGCGCGAACGTCAGCACGTCCACCCTGAATTGTTTCGATAGTCCTTGCCCGATCATGAGCGTGGCGCGCAACCTCACCACGCCATACATCTGGCACTGGAACATCGACCTGCAACACTCGTTCACTCCCAATCTGTCACTGGAGGTGGCGTACGTAGCCAACCACGGTTCGAACCTGGTCGGCATTCGCGATATCAACCAGGCGCCCGTCGGATCGGGCTGGCCTGCCGCAGCGATCAGTGCCTGTATCGCTTCTGGCTATACGGACCCCGTCAACTGCGCTCCTGACAGTACTGGGGGCGAAGAGGCAAACCGGCCCTATACCGCAAAATTCCCATACCTGGCCAACATCTTCCAGATGGGAAATGTCTATCATTCCAACTATCAGGCTCTGCAGGTGACGATGACCTCCCGCAACTACCACGGCCTGAGCATGGTCGCCGGGTACACCTATGGTCACTCGCTCGACGACGTCGGCGCTAACTGGGACTTCGGCTACGGTGCGGGTCTGCCGCAGGACTCGTACAACCTCGCAGCCGAGTACGGGAACAGCGACTTTGACATTCGACATCGTTTCACTCTCTCGTTCACCTATGCGATTCCTGGACGAAAGAGCTTCGCCCAGATGCTGGAAGGTTGGGAACTCAATTCGATCGTGACCCTGCAAACCTCGCAACCCTGGGGCCCGATTGATATGGGCACCGACGCGGCCGGCACCGGTTCGCTGCCGGTAAGCCCGCCGGCGACGCAACCGATCCGCTGGAGTTTCTACGGAAAGACATCGGACTTCAAGTCGACGCCGACCGGGATTCCGTATTTCTCCGGCGCCAGCAACGCAAGCTGTGCCACTCAGGCACTCGCTGTGGATGGTGGCACGGCGGGTGCGGCGACCGCTGCCCTCAATCTGTTCGGCTGCTACGCCCAGGCTAGCTCGGTCATGATTCCGCCACCGCTCGGGCAATTCGGTAACATGCCTCGGAATTTGTTCCGCGACACCGGCTTCCGGGACTTTGATTTCTCGGTGGCCAAGAACTGGCAATTGGGGGAGCGGCTTCGCGCCCAGTTCCGCGCCGAATTCTTTAACATTTTCAACCATCCCAACTTCGCCAATCCGTACGGCGGACAGAATGGATTTGGGTTGAATGATCCGTCGGCACAGCCTTTCGGATGCGGTTGCGCTACGCCCGACGTGGCCGCGGCCAATCCAGTAATCGGTTCTGGCGGTAGCCGCGCTGTTCAGTTGGGATTGAAGTTTACTTTCTAGGAACAGTGGTCTGAACTGAAATGGGTTCATGAGGGCCGGACTAATTCCGTCCGGCCTTTTTATCAACACTGCTCGCTCCAGGGCGAGCCCACCTCACTTGGGGACTGAGAATCATGAGAAGCCGATCTTCATTCACTTTCTTGTCGCTGATGGTAAGTATTGTGTTGTCTTCACTTTCTCTTGCGCAGCAGCAAGAGCGCCGTGAACGCACGATCGACGAAATCAAGACCGAAGCGATTCATCGCGCCGAAGTCGGCCAGTACCCGCTGATCGGACTCGATCCTGCCGATGTTAAGGCGGCCTTCGAGACCATTCACACCTCCGATAAGGACGAATGGGCCGCCGGTTTCATGCGCGTGGGTGACCGCTACTTCAACGAGGCCAAATCACTCGAGAAGACCGATCCCGCCAAGGCGAATGCCGATTACATTCGCGCCTGGCGTCTCTATTCGTTTGGGCGCTGGCCGATTCCTGCTTCTCCGGGCAAGCAGCGCTCCTACGAAAAGGCACTCGAAGCGTTTCTGGACCATGCGAAGTTTTTCGATCCGCCAATGGAAGTCGTGAAAATTCCATTTGAAGGCAAAGAGATCACTGGATACCTCCGCCTTCCGAAAAATGCCAAAGGTCCCGTTCCGCTGGTGATCGCCGTGAACGGGCTCGACAGCCGCAAAGAAGATCTCACGGAAAGCTTTATCGCGATTCTGCCCTTCGGTATTGGATACCTCGCCGTCGACGGCCCTGGCACCGGACAGGCGCCGATCAAGGTCAGCGAAACCGCCAATCGCATGCTCTCGAGAGTCATCGACTACGCGCAGTCGCGACCCGAGATCGATAAGAACCGTATCGCGCTGCACGGGGTGAGTTGGGGAGCCTACTGGGCCACCAAGATGGCAATCGTCGAGCATGCCCGCCTGCGCGGTTGCAGTGCGCAATCGCCCCCGATCGACATGTTCTTCCAGAAAGAATTCCTGATGAATAAGTTGCTGGGCAATCGCGAATATCTTTTCGATCAGGTTCCGGCGCTCATGAACATCCTCGAAGGCGTTCACTCACTCGACGAGTTGGCTGAGTTCTTGCCAAAGCTGTCGCTGGTGCAGGAGGGCCTGCTGGGCAAGCCGATGGCGCCCATGCTCATCATCGCGGGTGTCCTCGACACACAGGTTCCCATTGAGGATGAATACCTGCTCCTGAGTAAAGGCGATGTCCCCAAACAAGCGTGGATCAACCCGCGCGGAGGCCATCTGGGACGGCAAGTCGGTGTGTGGCCCGATCCCAGGATTTTTAAGGAAGTGATTATTCCGTGGCTGGTGAAGACACTGTCCCAGGCAAACCCCACGTAGCGGCGGACGCATTCGTCCGCCCGACCTGGGCGAAACCGGGCGGCTAAGCCGCTATTTTCTGTGGCAGTTCACCCGTTGGTGCAGTAGCCAGGGTCGCGCGTTCTCCAAGAATTAAGTACATCCAGATCTCTCGACGGGCCCGAGCAATGTAACATCACTGGTTGGACCACCGTACCACTCTTTCCTTACTTCATATGTCTACTCAAATCCCGACTCTCCAACCGAACCATCCGACTCCACGCCCCAAACGCTCGTACTCATCGCTCTGGGTGCAGGTAAGCGTCGCAATTCTGGTGGCCGTACTCTTCGGCTACCTCAGTCCCGCCAGGGCCGTCGCCATGAAGCCTCTCGGTGACGCCTTCATCCGCATGATCACGATGATCATCACCGTAATGATCTTCTGTACTGTGGTCACGGGCATCGCCGGTATGCGGGATCTGCGCAAGGTGGGCCGCGTGGGTGGCAAAGCCCTGCTCTACTTCGAGGTTGTGTCAACACTTGCGCTACTCGTCGGATTCTTCGTTGGCAACATCGTGCACCCGGGAACGGGCTTCAACGTGGATGCGTCCACGCTCGACGCTCACGCGGTCACCGAGTACGCCGGACAGGCCAAGGCACAAACCGTCACAGACTTCCTGCTGCACATCATCCCGACCACCCTCGTCGATGCGTTCGCCAAAGGCGACATCCTGGAAGTGGTCTTCGTCTCGATCCTGTTCGGTTTTGCCATGTCGGCAGCGGGGGAGCACGCCAAGCCTCTAGTGACCATGCTGGAATCGCTCACCAAGGTCGTATTCCGCATGGTCAACCTGGTCATGCGGTTCGCTCCCCTTGGAGCATTCGGCGCCATGGCCTTCACCATCGGCAAATACGGGTTGGCATCGCTGGGCCCGCTGATGAAGCTGATCGCCTCGTTCTGGATTACGTCGATTCTGTTCGTGTTTATCGTGTTCGGTCTGGTCTCGTGGCTGGCCGGGTTCAGCCTGCTGAAATTTCTGCTTCACATCAAAGAGGAAATCCTTCTCGTGTTAGCCACCAGTTCCTCCGAGACCGCGATTCCCACGCTGATGGAGAAATTGGAAGGACTGGGCTGCTCGCGTTCGTTGGTCGGTCTGGTCGTGCCCACCGGCTACACGTTCAACACAGACGGCAGTGCCCTGTACATGACGATCGCCGCCCTGTTCGTTGCGCAGGCCACGAATACTCATCTCAGCTTCCTTCAACAAGCGTCGCTTTTCGCGGTCGCGGTTCTCACGTCGAAAGGCGCGAGCGGCGTGCAAGGTGCGTCGTTCATCGCGCTGGTCGGCACTCTGAGCGTGATTCCTACGATTCCTGTGGCCGGCATGGCGCTCATCCTCGGCATCGATCGCTTCATGAGCATGTTCCGCGCGCTCGTCAACATGATCGGCAACGGCGTTGCTACGCTGGTGGTAGCGCGTTGGGAGAATGAATTGGGCCGGGAGACACTGCAGCGGAACCTGGCGTGAGGTTCACGCCTGATTTACGAACGAGTTCAGAGCGCAAATCCCAGACCGATTGAGTTATCGGCGATAATTCTCAGAGCGCTCCAACCACCAATCATCGGGAGGCGGGCACCTTGCCCCGGCGCAGTACGAGCCATACGCAAAGCCCGCCTGCCGTAGCCACCAACATCAAGATCCAATGGCGCCTGACGATCCCGCCGAACAATCCGACCATCTGCGGACCGAACCAGAGGACGAGCACCGACAGCGCTAGAAACCGTACAAACCTGCCCAGAAAAATCGCCACAAGGAAGTCGCGGAATCGCATTTCAAAAACAGCCGCGCCCAGCACGAAGATTTTGAAAGGCGTTGGCGGAGGAAGCATTCCGGGAAACATCAGAGCCCAGAACTCGTGTTCCTCGAACGAACGATGAATCTTCAGAAAGCGTTCCTCCGAGATACGCTTCCGAAGCAGTTTCTCTCCACCCAAATAGCCAATGATGTATAGGGGAATACTGCCCAGAGCGGAGCCCAGTGACGCCATTGCGATGTAAACCAGAAGCCGCGCGCGATCCTGATAGACATAAGTCGCGACAACAAAATCCACGGGCATGCCCAGCAGGGCGCTGTCGGCAAACGCAATGACAAACGGTCCCCAGATTCCGAGCACCTTCATCAGCCCCAGGATCCACGCCGTGTAGCGTGCCAGTATGTGTCCAATGCTCTTCAAGGCAAACAGTTAGTGTACGTGATAGGCGAGGAAATACGTGAATCGATGGTGGATCGATACTGTTCAGGACTGTGCTGTGTGGGACAGGTTGTGGACTGAGCTTGTGTCACCGTGGTGGGTGGGACCGGCTCTCAGACCCGGGCCGCGACAATCTGTGTGTCGCGGCTGAGTGGCCATCAGTCTTGGCCTGCCTGCTATCATCGCTACCTTCGGAGTCCCAATGCGCAACCTGTTTCTCGCTCTCTGTCTTTTCGCGGCAGCCACGACCCTAGTCAGAGCCCAACAATATGGCCTCGTCCTCGAAGGCGGACGAGTGATTGACCCGGAGACCGGACTCGACGCCGTGCGCAACGTCGGCATAAGCGACGGAAAAATCGTCAGCATCTCCCCCGAGCCGCTGAGAGGTAAGCAGGTCATTCACGCTGCCGGTCTCGTCGTCGCTCCCGGCTTCATCGACCTGCATCAGCACGCCCAGGATGTTGCCAGCCAGCGGGTGAAGGCATTTGACGGCGTGACCACGGCCCTCGAAATGGAAATCGGGGCTCCAGATGTCGCAAGATTTCTGCATTCCAAGCAAGGACGTTCGCTTATCCATTACGGCACGACCGCCAGCCACGTAGCGGCGCGCGCTTTGATCTTCGGCGCACCCTTGCCGGACGGAACGATTCTGCCTAAGAGCGGGCCCGCCACCGAGCTGTCCGCCACGCCTGAGCAGATCGAGCGCATCGAGCAGCGCCTGCGGGATGAGCTCGACGCCGGTGCTCTCGGCATCGGGATGGGCATTGAATACACTCCCGGCGCGACAAGGCTGGAAGTCATTACTGTTTTCCACGTGGCTGCAGATCGCAAGCTGCCGGTCTATACCCATATGCGCAGCGCAGGACGCGTCGAACCCGGCTCGGCCATCGAGTCGGTCGAGGAAGTCATCGGCGCGGCGGCGATTACCGGCGCTTCTCTGCACATCGTTCACATCAATAGCACGTGCCTGCGCGATTCGCTTGAATGCATTTCGCTCATCGAAGGAGCCCGCGCTCACGGCCTCGACGTGACTACCGAGGCCTATCCTTACATCGCCGGGATGACGGCGATCAATTCGGCGGTATTCAATCCTGGCTGGCGTGAGAAGCTTGGTATTGACTACGACAATCTCGTGCTGCCCGATACGGGAGAGCACCTTACCAAAGCGCGCTTTGACGAGTTGCACAATTCCAGCAAGCAACAATGGATCCTGATCTTCGCCAACACGCAGGAAATCGTCGATGCTGTCATCCCCAATCCTTTGATCATGATCGCCAGCGACGGAGCCGAAGGCCATCCGCGCAATGCCGGCACTTACTCGCGTGTCCTGGCCCAATATGTGCGCGAGAAAAAAACGCTGACCTTGATGGAAGCGCTACGCAAGATGACGCTGATGCCTGCACAAATGCTGGAACGATCGACTCCGGCCGCTCACCGAAAAGGTCGCATTCAGGAAGGCGCTGATGCCGACATTGTGATCTTCGATCCTCGAACCATCTCGGATCGATCCACCTTCGAAAAGCCGATGGAGCCCAGCGTGGGGGTGCATTATCTGTTGGTAGCAGGAACGCTGGTGATCGACGACGGCAAGCTGGTTCCGGACGTATTTCCGGGCCAAGCTATAGTCGGCCCTGGAAAAGCGCACTAGCTGCGAAGGGAATGCGCATGGCATGCATGTTAGGGGGAGAAGATGCATGTGTGGGGAGGGGGCTTCGACCCGTCCAGGCCGCGACGGTTGGTGTCGCGGCAGCGCGCTTAGCCCGAGTCTAACGATGCTCTGTATTGCCGCTCAGCAGCTCAATCGCATGCGGGACGAGTCCAACTACAGCCTCCAAAGACTCAACTGCGCCCACAGGACTTCCTGGCAGATTCAGAATCAGAGCACGCCCTCGCACGCCGCACACTCCTCGGCTCAACGCCGCAAACGGAGTTTTCTTGCTGCCCTCGCTCCGCATTCGTTCCGCCACGCCGTCGAGCAAGCGCTCGCAGACCGCCCTCGTCGCTTCCGGCGTGACGTCGCGGGCAGCGATGCCGGTTCCCCCAGTCGTCACGATTAAGCGCACCTCGCGGGCCAGCCGAATCAGCAGGTTTTGAATCGTGATGGAGTCGTCAGGAACGACTTCGCGGACAATGACTGCGAAGCGACTTTTCTGCAGAGCTTGCGCTACCGCCGGGCCAGAGAGATCTTTGCGATCTCCGCGCGCACAAGAATCACTCACCGTAATCACCGCGGCGGAAATCTCCGGCGGGTCAGCCATCGAGGAGGACATCTTCCTCTTCTTCCCTTCGTTTGCCGCCCGCGGAACTGGCAGGAGCGCTAGTGGGAGGCGCCGCAGCGGACGCGGCCTCGGGCTCAGGTTCTCCTCCGCCGTCGCGTGAAGACTCATCCAGCAAGCGCAACCCTTCCATCAGCAGCCCCTGGGTGTTGAGCTGCGTGGTCTCTTTATCCGTCTTGCCTTCGAAATCAAGCTGAAAGTTGCCGCCGGTCCAGCGCAGAACTTTGAACACCGCCTCATCACCCACCAGTGCGCCGTAGGTGGCGTGCTTCACCTGACCTTCCGCAAAAAACACTTCGCAATTATCGCCTTCGTTGCTCAGCGAAAGCTGGCAACTCTTTCGGCCCATTTCCAGGGACTGCATCAGATCGATCACGTTCATCTGCGCGAGGCTTCCGCGCACCACGCCATCTTTTGGCGCGGTCTTGGCCATCTTCTCCAGGGAAATGCGGTCGATGGTGCGCTTGATGCGGCGGGTAGCATCCTTCAGGTAAAACGGCTTCTCCAGATAGTCGTCGGCGGCGTCAACGGGTGAGAGCCGCTCCGCGATATCCGCCTTGCTCGCCATGAGCACGGTGGAAAAATTCGCAGTCGCAGGACGGCTCTTCAGTTTCTCAACCAGTTGGCGTCCATCCATGCCCGGCATCTTGTAGTCGCACACCAGCAAATCTGGAGTGTCGTCGACTGCCTTCAATAGCGCGTCGGCAGCATCGGTTGCCGTCGTGACCTGAGCTAAGGGGGTTAGCGCCTGCTGCAACATCGCCAGCACCATCGGATTGTCGTCGACCAGCAGCAGCTTGACGTTAGTCGCCATGAAGTTTGCAGTTGTTACTTCGCCCGCCGATACTCTCCGCTCTTCCCTCCACTCTTTCTCTCGAGCGCGATCTCGCGAATCACAATCCCTTTGTCCCTCGCCTTGAGCATATCGTAGACGGTCAGCGCGGCTGTGGTGACTGCAACCATCGCCTCCATTTCGACACCGGTCTCAGCCGTGGTGGCGGTTCTCGAGGTGATCGCGACGCCATTCTCGCACACGCGCACTTCTACATCAACGAGAGCGAGGGGCAGCGGATGGCACATGGGAATCAACTCCGCCGTGCGTTTGGCAGCCATGATGCCAGCGATCCGAGCGACTTCGAGCGGGTCTCCCTTCGGATTGCTTGGCAAAGCGGCGAGCACCTCGGGTTTGACCGCAACGAACGCGCGCGCTTCGGCCTCGCGGCGAGTAGCGGCTTTGCCAGAAACATCGACCATCCGGGCGCGGCCCGCGCGGTCATAATGGGAAAGTTTCTTCGGCATGCGATGGTTCTATCTTACATGGACGGAGCGCCGAGCATGGACGCAGACCCTGACTGCCACGGCTCTTGGATGATCAGCGCATCATGATCGGGATCCATTCGCCCGCAGCAACGCATTCGCGGTCGGGAGGAATCACGATATAGCAATTGGCGCGAGCGGTTGCGGCGATGTCTCCCGAGCCTTGCCAGATCACCAACTCGACTTCTGAGTGCTCAAATTCTCCCGAGAGGATGGCCGGGAGGAAGCGCTTGAGGCCAGTCTTCACGTGGATTTCTTTCTTCAATCGCGCGTGCAGGAATGATGGCCGGCGCGGGCTCTGCCCAGCCAGCGCCTCAAGCATCGGGCGCGCAAAGAGTTCGAAGGTCACCATGGTTGATACCGGGTTCCCGGGAAGGCCGAAGAAGTAGCTGGCGGCCTTTTCGCAGGCAGGGGTGCCCGCGCCACACTTGCCGAACACGACGGGACGTCCAGGCTGAATCTTGGCTCCGGTGAAAAAAAATTCAGCTTGCAGTTCTGACAGAGCTTGCTCGACCAGGTCGTAGCGACCCATGGAAACTCCGCCCGTCAGCACGAGCAGGTCGGACTTCAGGCCCTCTTCAATCAGGCGGAGCAGTCCGCGCAATTCGTCGGGAGCGACCGGGAACATGATGGGGTCGCCGCCGGCCCGCTGAATCTGCGCGGCGAGGGAATAGCTGTTCGAGTTGCGAATCTGGGTGGGGCCGAGAGTCGCGTCGACGGCAACAATCTCATCGCCGGTGGTCAGCACGGCTACGCGCGGCCGTTGGTACACCTGCAATCGAGATTTTCCTACCGAGGCCGCCACCGCGATGGCCGCCTCATTCATCCGGATTCCGCGGTCGAGCAAGGCCGCACCTTCGCGCGCTTCAGCACCGCGCGGAACAATATTCTCTCCGGGCGCGACGGCCCGGGAAATTTTGACTTGTTTCCCCTGCTGCGAGGTGTATTCAACCATTACGACCGCATCTGCGCCAGCGGGGACTGGCGCCCCGGTCATGATCGACACAGCCTGGCCGCTTCCGATATTGGCCGGGATTCGCTCGATTCTCTCGCCAGCTTTGATTTCGCCGATCACGTCGAGCGTCGCAGGAAGTTTGAGCAGATCGGCGGATCGCACGGCAAAGCCATCGCGCGTGGATCGCGGAAATGGCGGGAGATCGCGATCCGCCCTCACAGTTTCGGCGAGGACGCGCCCGGCGGCGGCAAGGAGATCGACCAATTCCTCAGACCCGGGCGAAACCAGCGCGGCCTGCTGCTCAACCACGCGGCGGGCGTCTTCAAAGCTCAACACGGTGGCAGTCACTGGAGGAGCGGACATGCACAGATGATACGACCGAAAAGAATGAATTTGCGATCTGCGTTCGGCAACCGGCTCGGATGTAGCCGAATCGGAAGGGGTGTACACTCATCCTGAGTATTCGGATCCGGCGGAAATCCGTTCTGTAGGACGGACCGACTGAAGGACGATTGCCTTCCAGGCGATTGCTGGAGTCCTATGAGAAGTTCTCCAGAAGCCACGCGACTTATTACAAGGAAATTCGTTAGCCCGCAACTTTCGAGGTGACCTATGCGCAATCGCCGTCTAGTTCTATTGATTGGCACCATTTGTCTGGCGAGTCTCGGGATGCTCCTCGGATTGCGCGCTGATCACTCCGTGGCATACGCGCAACAAGCAAGCACAACGGACAATCCCGCGGTATTCCGGTCGGAGACACGTCTGGTGCTTGTGGACACGGTAGTGACCGACAAGAAAGGCAATTACGTTCGCGATCTGGAACAGAAAGACTTCAAGGTTTGGGAAGATGGCAAGGAGCAGGCCCTCACCAGCTTCTCCTACGAAGAGAACACCGGCGTTCCCACCGGCGCAAAGCCGCGCTACATGGTTCTGTTCTTTGACAACTCCACCATGGATATGGGCGATCAAGTAAAGGCAAGGGATGCGGCCACGAAGTTCATTGACGCGAATGCCGGTCCCGACCGTTTGATCGCGATTGCGGATTTCGGCGGCACGGTGCGCATCTCGCAGAACTTTACGGCCGACGCGATCCGCTTGAAGCAGGTGGTAGCGGGATTGAAGAGTTCATCCGTCTCACCTAACGCGCAGGACCCGGTCACCGTTGCATCTCTCGCTTCTCCGTCGATAGGGCCATCTCTGAGCAACGCGGAGGCCGACTTCGGTGTCCACACGGTGCTTCTGGCGCTGCGCAGCCTCGCCAAGGGGCTTTCTGGCGTGCCGGGCCGAAAGACTCTGGTCATGCTCACGTCTGGTTTTTTGATGAACCCGGAATACGAGTCGGAACTGACAGCGGTCATCGATACCTGCAACAAATCGAACGTCGCCATCTATCCCATTGATGTTCGAGGACTCGTACCGCCGGTTTTGGACCCGTCACAAGCGCCGCACAGCCGTTTGCAGCAGCCACCGTCGGATGTGGTATCGGCGGCATTCATTCCAGCCGCGCTTCACGATTCGAATACTCCATTCCAATACCCGATCCTTCGGTTCCGTGCCTTCGCGGAGCCCGCTCCATTTCCGCCGCAACACGGAGGAGGGACCGGCGGGGGCGGCACTGCCGGAGGCACAGGCGGAGGCGGTCGCGGCGGGACGGGCGGCACGGGTGGAACCGTCGGAGGCGGAACGGGAACTGGTGGGAAGGGCGGAACCGGAGGGGGTGGGACTGGCGGCGGCAAGGGGGGAACCGGCACAGGTGGAACCGGAACTAGCGGCGGAAGGGGAGGAACTGGGTACAACCCGAATGTATACAATCCTTACTCACAATCGAGAACGATTGTTCCCCAATTCCCGCCAAGCGCTACTGATAACCAGCAGGTGCTTTATCAACTGGCCGACGGCACGGGCGGATTCGTCATCGTCAACACCAATGATTTGCTGGGCGGCCTCGATAGGATCGCAAGAGATCAGAACCAGTATTACCTTCTGGGCTACAAGCCCACCGTTTCAGACGAAGGAAGTTGCCACACGTTAAAGGTCAAAGTGGATCGGGGAGGGACGACGGTACGGGCCCGAACTGGCTACTGCAATGCCAGGCCTACTGATCTTCTTGCGGGAAATCCGGTCGAGAAGGATTTGGAGGCTCGCGCTACCGGAGAGCTGAAGGGCAATGTCGAAGCCCTGATGCAAACGCCTTTCTTCTATACCTCGCCCAACACAGCCCAGGTCCATCTCGCCGTCGATATTCCTTCCGCGGCGTTGAAGTTTGAAAAGGTAAAAGGGAAACAGCATGCCGCCATCAATATTTTAGGTATCGCGTACAAGCCGGACGGTTCGATCGCGGCGCGCTTCAGCGATATGGCAAACGTAGACCTGGACGGGAAGAAGGAGGTTGAAGAATTCCAGAAGCGGCCCTTTCACTATGAAAACCAGTTTGAGATTGCCTCGGGCGAATACAAGCTCAGGGTTGTCTTCAGCTCCGGCGATGTGAGTTTTGGCAAGCTCGAAACGCCGCTCGTGATCGACGTTTACGGCGGGAAGGAATTCAGTATCAGCGGGTTGGCCCTGAGCAACGATATCCGGCGTGCATCCGACATCACCACCGGTCTCGACAGCGAATTGCTGGAGGACAGAACTCCTCTCATGGTACAGGGTATGCAGATCTCACCTTCGGCATCGAATCATTTCAAGAAGTCCGATGTGGCGGGCGTTTACGCGGAGATTTACGAACCACTGTTGAAGAGTCCCAATCCTCCAGGAGTTGCGTTTGAGTTACGAGTGGTGGAACGCAAGAGCGGACAGGAAAAACTCAAGATTCGTGAGCGGGTGCCCCCAAGCAAAGGTGAGAACCCGGTCATTCCGTTGGGATTGCAGTTGCCAGTGGCGAAGCTCGATCCGGGCTCGTATCGCGTGGAGTTACGCGCCGCCGATTCGGCCGGCAACAACAGCAAGACTCGCACTGCGGATTTTGAAGTCGAGTGACCGCGCGATAAAGAAGAGTACTGCAGAGCGGCCTGCCCGAGGACTCTGGTCGTTAGCGAGCTAATTCCTGGCCGAGGACGGCCGGGTTGCTGGCGAACGAGAGGCCGGTCTCGAGATCGACCTCGCGGTCCTGGACTAGCTGTGCGATTTCTCCGTCGAAATGCTGCATCCCCTCCGAGGTTCCAGCCTTCATGGCGTCGAGCAGGCTCTTGTTCTCGCGCTCACCTTTTTCGATGCACTCACGGGTACGGGCATTTGCCTTAAGGATCTCAAAGGCGGCCACGCGACCGCTTCGGTCGGACTTCGGCATCAGACGCTGACAGATGACATAGCGGAAGGTTTTCGCGAAGCGTTCACGCACCGACTGCTGCTCGGTGGGCGAGAACGAACTGACGACGCGCTCCACGGTCTTCGAAGCGTCCATGGTGTTGAGACTGGAAAAGACGAGGTGGCCGGTCTCGGCAGCTTCGAGCACGATCTCGATCGTCTCGCGGTCGCGCATTTCGCCGACGAGAATGACTTTGGGGGCCTGCCGCATCGCTGAACGTAACGCGTGCGCAAAACTTGGAGTGTCACTGTGCAGTTCCCGCTGGTGAATCGTAGAACACTTGTGATTGTGCAGGAACTCGATAGGATCTTCGATGGTGATGATGTGGTAGTACTTCTCGCGGTTTATGCTGTCGAGCAGCACCGCGAGCGTGGATGACTTGCCCGAGCCCGCGGCGCCCGTCACCAGAACGATTCCGTCCCGGAGTTTCGTCACTTCTGATAATTGTTCAGGCAGTCGCAAAGATGCGAACTCGGGAATCGCGGTGGGAATCACGCGCATCACCACGGCACAACTGCCGCGCTGAATGAAGATGTTGACGCGGAAGCGGGCAAGACCGGGAAGTCCGAAAGAAATGTCGCAGGCTCCATGCTCACGAAGAGTCGTGATGGCTTGCTTGTTGTCGCCAATCAGATCGGCAGCGATGTGGCGTGTGTCATCGGGGGTCAGAAAAGTCAGCCCCGGAACTTGCACAGGAATCATCTGACCATAAACCTGGACCTGCGGCGGCCGGCCGGGGGAAAAAATCAGATCGCTGATCTTCTCCGCGGCGCGCAACATGGCGCCTAGCAAGGCAGGAGTCGCGACTCTGCCGCCTCCAGAAAAACCCTCAAGTGCAACGGAAATCGGTGCAATGGTTGGTGCTGCCATTCGTCCTCACGCCCTCAGAATCGCACGCACCACAGAATGGGTAGAAACTTCAGATGCTTAACTGTACCGCGTAGCTGGTCACGCGCGAAGGACAGCAAGTCCATAGACCTTGGTAACGGGTGGGGAAGATGCAGAAAGGGCGGCTCTTATGAGCCGCCCTTTGTACCGATCGAGTCGAAAGTAACTACTTTTTCGGGGTGGTCGTCTTCTTCTTGCCGTAACTCGTCTCCACCGAGGCACCAAGGCTCGCGAGCAGGGCCTTGGCACTCTCTGCGTTAGGACCTGTGGGGGCGAGTTCCAGGTATTTTTGGAAGGCTTCGGCCGTTCCGGGAGGAGCAATGGTTTTGTCTCCCTGAAGAGTGGCTTTGCCGAGTAAGTTCAAACCTTTTTGGTAATAGGCCTCCGCCCGGTTTGGATCGGCGGCGAGACATTTATCGAAGGCGGCATTGGCTTCGTCGGGCCGGCCGGAGTTTGTCAGGACCGCTCCGATATTGAAGTAAGACTGGGCGACCGAACTGGGGTCAACCTGGGCCGCCAATTCATAGGTCTTCACGGCGTCGTCGACTTTTTTTGCCTTGTAATAAGCATCGGCGAGGTTGTTGTAGTAGGCCGCGAGATTCTTGGCTGCATTCGGATCTTTGTCGTTGGTGATGGACTTCTTGATGTCGACGGCCTTCTGATAAGCAGCGACAGCCGAGTCCAAACGTTTCTGCTTCTCAGCCGGGTCGGTCTGCTTGGGTGCCGACAGCCGGTAGTAGTCGCCGAGCTTGAACCAGATCAGGTCACGTGTGGCGTCCATTTGAGTGGCTTCGTTCAAGTCAGCGATGGCGGTATCGAAGTCCCCGGCGTCAGCGGCCGTCTTCGCGGCATTCAGCTTCTCGTTGAGGGACTTGACGGTATTGTTTTCCTTGGCCGCCTTAGCCTGGGCTTCCTGCATTTGCTTCAACTGCTCCGCAGAAAGGCCTTGTCCCTTGGCCGTGTTCTCCATCTCCTTCTTCATGTCGAAGTCGAGCGTGTTTTCGTCGAGCTGAACCGTAAATCCTTTGACGTGGTCCAGTTCTTTGTCTGTCTTCACGTCGTCAGCGGTCTTGTAGAGTGTGACCACGTACTTCCCGGGGGAGAGCCCCAGGGAGAAATACTCGCCCTTCTTGTTGGTCTTGAGTGTGTATTTTTGTCCGTTGTCCATGTTGGTCCAGACCACGATTCCATCGGCAATGGGGACGCCCTGCGGATACTTACAGACGCCTTTGACCGTGCCCGAAGACTGGGCGAAAACCACAGGAATGGAAAGTGCGAGCAACAGAATTGCGAATAAAAAAATTGCGAGACGCTTTTTCATTTTGCCTCCCGGCAAAGTCCGATTTTTGCTGGCCGATTTTTGCAGGCGGCCGAACTCTCAAGCAAAACTCTCTAGCGACAGATGTCTATCCCGCTGCGTACGGAATGGGATCTTGCGTTCCTGCGGCAGCAAAGGCGCGGAGACGCAACACGCAGCTGTCACAGATCCCGCAGGCTCGATCCTCGCGACTGTAACATGACCAAGTTAAATCGAAGGGCGCACCCAGTTCAAGGCCAAGCCGAACTATATCGGTTTTGCGCATCGCGATGAGCGGGGTGACTACTTCAATTTCGCCTTCTTTCGTGCCGGCCTTTATGACTTCATTGAACGCTTTGTAATATGCCGGCCGGCAATCCGGATAGCCGGAACTGTCGGGCTCGACTGCGCCAATGTACACCTTTTTCGCCCCTAGCACTTCAGCCCAACTCACCGCGACGGCCAGGAAGTGAGCGTTGCGGAAGGGAACGTAGGTGACGGGCACGCCGTGGCCGATCTCTTCAGAGGTGGGCACGCCGATGGCTTCGTCGGTGAGCGCCGAGCCGCCGATAGCGCGCAACGCTTCGTTTCGGACCATCAGCTTGTCTTGAATCTTCAGCCGCTGGCAGATGGCTAGGAACGACTGCCGCTCGCGTTCTTCGGTGCGCTGGCCATAGCTGATGTGGACCGCGGCTGCGTCGTAATCGCGAACTGCCAGGGCTGCGCATACAGAGGAATCCATGCCCCCGCTGAGAAGAACGACTGCGCGAGTCTTATTTGAGACGGTCATTCGGAATTGTTGATTGATGTCTTTTGATTGCTGATTGGACACCCCGGACATTTTCCGCAGTTCAATCATCAATCAGAAATCATCGATCAACAATCACCCTAAACGCCTTTCACCGCCGGGTCCCAGATGAATTTGTGCAACTGCAATCCGAGCCTCGCGGGGCCGTTGTCGGCCAGCATCCATTCGGCCAACTCCTGAGGGTCGAGCAGGCAGTGTGAGCTGTCACGAGCTCCGGTCGCGTCTTTGCGGAAAGCCGGAGAGAACAGAACGGCGTTCACGCGATCCGCGAGGTTATGCCGCCGGGTGAACTCGCGGGCAAATTCGTAATCGGCACGACTGCTGAGGACAAACTTGATTTCATCCTGCGGCGACAAGGCTTCCAGATTCACGATGCAGAACGTGTCCCCTTCGCCGGAGTTGGGGCATTTCACGTCGACGATCTTGATGACTTGGGCAGGTACTCGCTCCAATGGCCGTTCTCCGCTGGTCTCGAGCAGAACCTTGTAGCCGTCGTTAAGCAGATTCTGCATCAGAGGCACGACCTCACGCTCCTGCAGCATGGGCTCGCCTCCGGTAATCTCCACCAACCCGCCGTCTGGACTCAGGCGCGAAACCTCGTCGAGGACTTCCTCGACCGCCATCTTGCGTCCGCCTTGGAAGGTGTATTCGCTGTCGCACCACGAACAACGCAGATTGCATCCTGTCAGCCGCACAAAGACACAAGGCAGCCCGGCATGGGTCGACTCGCCTTGCAGCGATTTGTAAATTTCAGTGATCTGCATGGAAAACAGTGGCCAGCCGCCAGTTACAACTGGGTTACTCGCTGTACTTCGCGGTGGTTGTATCGGTCTCAAAGACGGTAACGTCCTTGACCCGCACCCGGCCGTTGGTCACGCTCTTGAGTCTGCCATTCGACTCGTCGTAAAAATACTTTGCCAGGTTTTCCGCCGACGGATTGATGACGGTGAATGGCTCGATCTCGTTGATCATCTGGTGATCGAGGCGTTCGATCGCGTGCCTCATGACTTCCCGCAGATCTTTGAAGTCGAGCAGCAGGCCGGCTTTGTCCAGTTCCGCGCCCGCCAAAGTGACCCGGATCTTGTAGTTGTGGCCGTGCGGATTCTCGCACTTGCCCTTATAGTTGCGCAGGTAATGGCCCGCGGCAAACGTGTCTTCGACAGTGACTTCGAACATGATCCCCCCGCAGTTCAGGCGAAATAGAGGCCCGCTGCGATTGTTGCGAACCTCTATTGTACCGCTGGAATGTCGGTGCTGGCGCCATCGGCATCAGCGGGATTCAATGCTGGCGACCGAGATGTTATTTATGGGGCGGGATCCAGTAAACCTCTTCCTTGACGGCTCCTTTATCAGTAAATCCGCGCCGCTTCAGAATAGCTTTACTGTGCTCGATCATGTCCGGATGTCCGCACAGATATACGAGCGTGTTACTAGGTTCGAGTTCCCAATGATCCGCGTATTTGCGCAGGATGTCGTCGGCGCGACCAATCTCCCCCGACCAATCCTCGTGGTCCCACGGACGGCTGACCGTCGGAACGTATTTGAACCACGGCAATTCTTTATCGAAATGATTCAACTCATCGAGATATCCGAATTCCCAGGGACGGCTCGCGCCATTGAGAAGGTAGAGTTTGTGGGTTCCGTCGAAACGGCCTTCTCTCCATTCTTTGGACAGCGTGCGTACGAAGCTAACAAAAGGAGCCACGCCCGTGACCGTCGAGATTAGTAGATGGTTCGTCTTGCTATTTTGCGTGTCGAGCGAAAATTTTCCTTTGGGGATTTTGCGCATCAACAACTGGTCGCCGGGCTGGAGCCTATGCAGCAGCGGCGTCAGTGCGCCTTCCGGCACCAGTTCGAAGAAGAACTCAACTTCGTCTTCCGACGGCGATGACGCGATCGAATAAGGGCGTTCCACCCGTTTGCCGTTCGCTTCGACTCCGAGCGTTGCGTACTGTCCCGGCACAAAATGGAACTCTCCTCCGCTGCGGATGCGGAACATCCACAAGTCGGGCGCGAAGTCTACGCGCCTGGTCACCTCCGCGTGATAGAACTTCTCGTCGGGAATCGTCATCTCACCTGGCCTTTAGCGTTCAGAGTCGTATAAAAGTCATGCAGCGTCCAGAGAATCGGACGCCGCAGTGCTTGTTCTCAGCGGGATCTGTAAGTGAATCGAGCGTCCGGTCTTCTCAGTTGCGCCCTTCCAACCGAACGGTCGTACGGTGCGCCCGAGTGACGTTTATCCTATCGGGAATTTGCGATTTTGTGAAGGCGCCGTTGAATCCATGCGCCTTGGCCAAAAGAACGCCCTGCCTCTCACTGAGGGCAGGGCTGTGTGACAAAATGCAAGCGGTTCAGTTCTCGACGTTATTTGCCCACAACCAAGACGACGAAGCTGTCTGGAAGCATCGGAGGCCGGGGGCGTGGATTATCCGTGGTGGGGGCAGGCCTAGGCCCGAAATCCGCCGTCACTACGAAAACGTTGTGCGTCTTGGAATCAAGCGCCAGCGTGCGCGCTCCTTTCTTCGTAGGTACGTTCTCGGCCACACTGAACTTGTCCGGCGCTTCTTCTTTTACGACAGTCAGCACGCCGTCAGCGCCACAGGATGCAAAAGCCAGGCCGGTTCCCTCGTCGAAGGTGGTTGCGTCCACGCCTTCGCCAATGGCGGGAGTAGCCAGGACCTTACCGGTGTCCGCATCAACAACCGCCATCATTTTGTTATCGCATCCCACGAACAGGCGACGGTTCTTGCGGTCGATGGAAAGTCCACTGGGTTCGGTGCAGGGTGCGAGCGGCCACTTTGCTTTGACTTCCAGCTTGCTAGGGTCGATCGCCACGAGTTCGCTTTTGTCTTCGATGTTGACGAAAATCTCGCCTTTCGCATCGCTGGCCGCGAATTCCGGCTTGCCATCCAGTTTGATCGTGCCTAGAACTTTTCCGCTGGCCGCATCCACTGCGGTCGAATCCTGGCTATGCCCGTTGAAGGTGAAGACACGTTTAGTCGCCGGATCGTAGAGAATGGCGTCTGGATTGTCGCCCACTTTTACCTTACTGCTGGTGGCCAACGTTTTGATGTCGAAAATACTGACCGTGCCTTCCCGCCCGTTGCTGGTGAATCCGCGGCCCAACTCGGGCGCGAGCGCGATGCCATGTACGCCCGGCGTGTCGGCGATGTCGCCTACGCTACTGCCTGAATCCGCATCAAGCACCATGACGTGAGTGCCGCGGGAAATGTAGACGCGGCGCGCATCGGAATCGGCAGTCAAGTAATCCCACCCGCCTTCCCCGCCCACCTTGTATGTTTTTATAACGTGATATCCGGGACCAGCCGCGGCCAAAGCCACTGCCGCCAGGGACACACTGATGATGGATACCAACCACTTGGACTTCGTTCGCATCACTTCCTCCTCGTGCTTTGTGGAATCGCTGATCCGCAACCGGGGCCCCTTCCCAGGTTCGCGAGTCCGCCTTTTTGCATCGAATCCTGTGAGGGTTCGAACCGAAGTAACTTTACCTTATTTCGGGGCCGAATCTAGACTCTTCTTTATATGGATGCGTTCCAGCCAACGTTCTCAAGTCAGAGCTCAAAGCCGGAACCCGCGCCCATGGCTGATCCGCGTCTGCAACCTACGCCTGACTACGGAACGATCGGCCCGGGCTCTGACTTTGATTCAACCGGACCAATTCGACGGGTCGACAACTCGCGGCATTTCCGCCCGCTTTTCGCCTTTGCCGTTGGAATGCTCGTTGTATTTCTCACGGGTAACGCCGGCACAGCGCATGCGGCATGGGCAAAATTTGTTGATTTATTTTCCTCGTCCGGGGGCGCACCCCCTTCGGCGAAAGACACCCGCCAACTCGATCGGCTGCGGCCGCAGAAGCAGGCGGAGGCCTTGCTTGAACTTGCGGTTGGCCACAACGACGGCGCTGTTGAGCAGATCTCCTCCCGAGTCGATCGCTGGCAGGGTAAGGTTCAATGGAACTCGCAGATCGCGACTCTAACAACGGCGGCTCTGAACTCCAACGACATGCGGGTCCGCGAGTCGGGCATTGAAGTCGAACTCGCGGCCTACGGACTGGCCAAGAACTCGGCCAGCCTCAATTACTTATTGAAGACAGTTGATGCTCCCAATCACGCGCAGAAGATCTGGGCGCTCTGGGCGCTTGGCCTGATGGCAAATCGCGGCGTAGAAACCGATCACGTGGTGCGGGTGCTAACGGCTCACCTGAAGGATGCCGATTCGGATTCGCGGCACTGGGCCGTTGAAGGACTCGCGCTGGCCGGCTCCTCACAAACCATTGAGCCGCTGCTGAACGCCATGCACGACGATCCCTCGGCGAACGTGCGCGAAAGCGCGGCGTGCGGCCTTGCGGAGTCTGGCATGTTTACGCACGAGCAGCGCCTGACGGCCGTTCGCCAACTGCTGAGCTATACCGACGATCCTTCACTCGACGCCCAGACACACGGCTGGGCTTTCAAAGCACTCGGCGACATTACTCGCCAGCGCTTGCCGAACGACTCGCAGGCCTGGCGGAGTTGGTACGAATCGACGAAAGGCCAGTAGTCCCAAATTGTCGATCAATCTGGTTCGCTGTCGAAGAAGTCGTTGGTAATTGTTATACGCCGTGAAAGAATCCAGCATCGAGGGAAACTCCGCGTCGAGACCCCATGGAAAAACTTAACGTAGTTGTTGCTCTCACTACCCGAGAAAACGATTACCAGGCCGAACAAGCTGCAGCGGTCACGGAAATGGCCACGCGACTCGGCGTCCGCATCCAACTCATCTACGCCGACAACGACGCCGTCAACCAGACGCAACAACTGGTCAAGATCATTCAAGACACGTCGCAGCGGCCTACAGCCATTCTCGTCGAACCCGTCGGCACGGGGATGCCACAGGTCGCAAAAGCTGCCGTCGCTGCCGGCATTGGCTGGGGAATCATTAACAGCGATCCCGACTACATCGCCGAGCTTCGTCGAGGCGGCGCGGTTCCTGCGTTCTCTGTCAGCACGGACCAGCTTGAAGTCGGCAGAATTCAAGGAAAGCAACTGGCCGCACTCGTGACGGAGGGGAACGTTCTCTACATCGAGGGTCCATTCAACAGCACGGCGACGCAGCTCCGTACGAAAGGTATGATTTCGACCAAACCAGCTTCCGTCGAACTGAAGATGCTGAAGGGGGACTGGACCGAACGCAGCGCGCACAATGCGGTGAAGTCGTGGCTGTCGCTGGGTTCGTCGCGGCAACTGCAGATTCGCGCAGTCGTCTGCCAGAACGACGCCATGGCCATGGGCGCCAGAAAAGCGTTCGTCGACCTCACGGAGAAAGATCGTGAGAAATGGTTGAGCATCCCCTTCACGGGCTGCGACGGCGTGACCAAGACCGGACAGGACTGGGTGCGGCGGGGTTTGTTGAAGGCAACGATTATTACAGCGCCCGCTGCGGGGACTGCTCTCGAAATGCTTTGGAAGGCTGTCAACGCCGGCACAATGCCGCCCGACCGAACATTGATTCCGCCCCGCTCTTTTCCCGCGGTGGAAGAATTGCGCGGCAAGAGTCAGAAGGCGAGTGGCTAGCGATCAGCGCTTGAAGAATATCCTCCAGCCGCTCTTTGCGGTTAGAAGCTTCTTGCCACAGACAAAAGCACTCTAACCGCCAAGTTCGCAAAGAACTGGTGCAAAGACCGCGGAGAAGAACAAAATCGCCCGCTACAAACAGTAATCTTCCAACGAGGTCGCGCGTTTAATCATTCCGCCATTTTCGCCACGTGCACGTCGAATCCGGTCTTGGGCAGCAGAGAAGTCAGTGAAAAGGCTTTGAATCCGTCACCGGTCACTTCCGTATGGCGATAGATTCCCGGCTCGCTCTCAATCATCTCTCGGCGCCCTTCCATATCTGCGAGGAAAAGTTGGGCGCGATTGATGGTGACGTCAACTTCTTTGGCGCGAGTAACCACTGCTTCGGATGCGTACGAGCGCACCAGCTTGGGCCAATATTTTTCCAGCAGGTCCGTACTGGCAAAAATGTCGGCCCAGATGATGCGCCCGTTCACCGCTACCACAACCCCAACCGCATTGCGATCGCGTAATTGCCGGATCAGACTCTGGTAGTTCTGCTCGATCGGCTTCGCGACCGCGTCCACTTGCTTCTTGACCTCTTCGTTCTCCATCACTCTGGCATAGGAACTGGTCTGGGCAATCTCCGTCGATACAGCGGGCGCGGCCGCAGTCACTTCCACGGTCACCATTTCCTTCTGCTTTCTCACTTCTGCCCAAACTTCATTCTGATTCTTGTCTCCCATGGCCTTCGCGCGAACCGAAGGCTGCGCCATCATCGCCATCGGGGCCGCGCCATGTACAGGACCGCCATTCGCCGACCCGTACATCTTTTCCGAGGCTCCGAAATTCTCGCTCGTCGCCACCCATCGCCCGGGCTCGACGCAGAACACGCTCAGGTCCACGGGATCGCTCTCCGCAGGGACGATGCGGTCTTTGCCGATAACGCGATCCTGCTTGCCACCCGTAACGATCTCCCCGGCCAACAATAACAACGGCCTTTTGGAATTGTTGACAAGCACCAGGCGGTTGACTTGCGCGCCATCGGTCCGAATGGCTGGCGTGCTATGTCGACGAATCAGTCCTTGCACATTGCCTGCCTCGGTAACGACCACTTCTCCCGACCGCAGCCCTTCGTCCAGAGTCAGGAACTCGCCCGTTGGATAGCTTTTCGCCGCGACGACGGGAAAGACGGTTAGATTCCCGTGCCGTATGGGCTCCAGTACTTTGTAGCCGGGCGACGGTGTCACCTCGCCCGCGTGTGCCTCGTGCTGATCCGCGACTACCAACCCGGCTACGATCACCATCACAGCCAATGCCAAGAAAGTCTTCGGACTCATAGCGCTCCTCCCCACGGACGGGCGCACCCGGCAGCCAGGAGGAAACTGCCAAACAGGATGCGCAAGCCCATCTCAACTTCGTGGAAAGAACGCGCATCGCCGCGTGGCTTGCGGCCAAAATTTGCTGCTTACGAGCCCACAGAGCGTCGGGAGTGTTTCGTTTTGGACTTGCACCGCGTCAGAAATCTCAGCCTCAATCCCGCCTGCTGCGATTCCCCTGTAAAATTGAAGGAGCGATCCTGGAGCCACTTCCGCATTGTCTTTTCTCGACCAACTGAACCCGCAGCAGCGCGAAGCCGTTGAAACTACCGAAGGTCCGGTGCTGATCCTGGCCGGCGCCGGCAGCGGTAAGACGCGCGTTATCACCTACCGGATCGCCTACTTGATCGAGCACAAGGGCGTGATGCCCGAGTCCATCCTGGCGATGACGTTCACCAACAAGGCTGCCGCGGAGATGGCAGAACGCGTGGAGAAGTTGGTGGGCGGACTCAGTATCGCCAAACCTGTTATTTCGACTTTCCATTCGTTCTGCGTACGCATGTTGCGGCGCGATATGGAAGCGCTGCGCATTCCTTCGACTGTCCCCGGCCAACCGCCAATCGGGCACACGAAAAATTTCGTGATCTACGACGAAAGCGACCAGCAAGCGGTCGTCAAAAGCGTGATGAAGCGTCTTGGCCTTGACGACAAGCAACTCACGCCACGCACCGTACTGGGCCGCATCTCCTGGGCGAAGAATCATATGCTCGATCCGCAGGAACTGTACCTGCAATCGGCCGATCCCAAGACCGAGAAGATTGCGCATCTATACGAGGAATATCGGAAGGAACTGCGCAAAGCGAACGCCCTCGACTTCGATGATCTGCTGCTGGAAGCCGTTCGCCTGCTGAAGTCAGCCGCGCACGTGCGCGAATACTACAACCGCCGCTTCCAGTATTTGCTGATCGACGAGTATCAGGACACGAACCGCCCGCAATACGAACTCATGCGCATGCTGGCCGGAGATCGCCACAACGTATGCGCAGTGGGCGACGAGGATCAATCGATTTATTCCTGGCGCGGCGCGGACATCCGCAACATTCTGGAATTTGAGCAGGATTTCCCCGAGGCCAAGATCATCCGACTCGAACAGAATTACCGCTCCACACAAAACATTCTGCAGGCGGCGTCAGCAGTGGTCGCGAACAACCTCCGGCGTAAGGGCAAGAACCTGTGGACGTCGCGTCAGGGCGGCACCAAGATCGGCTACTACGAAGCACCTGACGGCGAGAACGAAGCCCTTTTTGCCGCCGATCACGTTGCGAAATATCTCCGCGAGGCGACGGAGCGTGGCGAAACCCCGCGCGCGGCAGTGTTGTACCGCACCAATTCGCAGTCGCGATTATTCGAAGAAGCCATGCGCCGTTACGGATTGAAATATCACGTGGTCGGCGGATTCTCATTCTACGAGCGCTCCGAGATCAAGGACATGATTTCGTATCTGAAAGTGATCCAGAATCCGGACGACACGATTTCGCTGCTGCGCGTGATCAATACGCCCACTCGCGGCATCGGCAAAGGCACCATCGACACGCTGGAGCGCCTCGCGCTCGAGACCGGCCTATCGCTCTGGGGCGCGATCGGAGAAGCGATTCGCCGCCAATTGTTGCCGCAACGAGCGCTGTTGTCGCTGATGAATTTTCAGCAGCTGATCGAGGACGCACGGGCCATGCTGGCAGGAACCTTCGATCAGCAACTTCAGCGAGATGTGGCACGGGCGCCTTCGCCCGCGAATGCCGGCAGCGTTACAGAAACGGTCGAGCACCTCGATGCCCAAGGTTCTGGAAACGCGCAGCCCGACGATGCCACCGCGTTCGACCCTGCCGAATTCGGTAATTTCTCTTTTGACTTCGGCGCAACTGATTCTGAACTTGCGGCTTCTCAGGTTGATCCCGCAGTGGAGGCGGGACGCCCTTCGACAGGCTCAGGGCAGGCTCTCCACGACAGCCGGCGGGACGCCGGCGCTACGCCACCCGAGCCACAGGTCGGCGAAACTGCCGCGGGCTTTCCCGCGCCAACTGTCAGCACAGCCGACCTCCTGAAATTTCTGATCGATCGCACCGGGTACATCAAGCTGCTCGAAGACGAGGACACGCCCGAAGCCTTCTCGCGCATCGAGAACTTGCGCGAACTGGTCAACGCCGCCATGGACTCGCGCGATCGTGCGGAGACGCTCGACCAATTCCTCGACCATGCCGCGCTCGTGGCCGACGCCGATGATTACGACGAACGCGCCCAGATCACGCTGATGAGCCTGCACGCCGCCAAGGGCTTGGAATTTCCGCTGGTCTTTCTCAGTGGCCTTGAAGAGGGGCTGTTTCCGCATTCCCGAACAATGCTCGTTCCAGAAGACATCGAAGAAGAACGCCGGCTCTGCTACGTCGGCATGACCCGTGCGATGGACCAGTTAATCTTGACGCGCGCCGTCTACCGTCGCAGATATGGCACCGACCTGCCGGAAGCCAGCGTACCTTCGAGATTTCTTGAGGAAGTTCCCGCCCCGCTGCTGGAAGAATTGGGAGCCAGGCGTGCCAGCACAGCTCGCGTTGGCACGGACCGCGTGGGGACGGACACTTTTGCCCGTCCGAGCGGGCGAGGCCCCGCGGCCTACGAATCCGGAAGCACTCACTATTCCTACGAAGACGAAGACCAGAGCGCTGCTTGGCACGGAGACGGCGGCCGCAGCAATTCCAACGCCCAGAAGCCGACAGCCCCGGCCCGTCCCTACAACTCCATCGAGAACATTGCCGAGTTTTTCGCCAGCCGCGGCAAGAAGTTCACCGTCCCTAAAACGCCCGTCGAAGAAACCACCGGCAAGCGCGGATTCCGTCCGGGCCAGCGGGTGCGTCATCCAAAATATGGCGAGGGAACCGTCTACCAGCGCGAAGGAGAAGGCGAGGAAGCCAAGATTACGGTACAATTTCTTCGCTTCGGCTTAAAGAAGCTAGTGGAGAAGTATGCCCAGCTCGAGAGAGCGTGAAGCGATTGAGTAATTGGGAAATTTCCGGACTCGCCTCGCGGTTTTTTCAAATTACCAAATTTCTCAATTACCAAATTACTCAATCCAAAAAGGAATCATGGCAAATACATCCAAGCTAACCAAAGAAGAACGCAAGAAAGCCAAACGCGCCGCCCGCAAGAAACGCAAGGCGGAAAAGCCGCTCAAGCCCCGCGATTATCCCCGCGGATCGAAAAAGCCCAAAGTCAAGAAACTGGCCCGCGGCCAGGCCAAGCGGTAAGACCGAAGAACTCGTGTAGGAGCGGGCGATTCGCCCGCTCCCTCGCGAAGCGACGCTTGAAGCTGAGGGCTGATCGCTGAAAGCTGCACCCAGGAGACCAACCGCTTGTCACAACCGACCACGGAACCCGCTGAAGTCATCCGTACCTCCGACAACCAGCTTTTCTGCTGCAAGTCGATCGACAAGCTGATCTCCGATTCGGAAGACCCCGAGCGCAGGCTGAAAAAGACTCTGGGGCCTGTTTCTCTCACGGCGCTGGGCATTGGCGCGGTAATTGGTGCCGGAATTTTCACCGTAATCGGCACTGCCATTGCCGGACAGAAGTTCGATACGTCGTCGATCCTGAACGCTCCTTTGCTCGATTATCTGATCCGCCACACGGCTACGCAAGGCAGGCCGGGCGCGGGTCCGGCACTGGCGTTATCGCTGGTGCTGGTGGCGATCGTGTGCGGATTCACCGCCCTGTGCTACGCCGAACTGGCTTCGATGATCCCCATCGCCGGCAGCGCCTATACCTACACTTACGCGACCATGGGCGAGTTAATCGCATGGATCATCGGTTGGGATCTGATTCTCGAGTATGCCGTAAGCAATATGGCGGTTAGTGTAGGTTTTTCCGCCCATCTGGTGGCCACCTTTGACTGGCTGGGTTGGCATCCTGCTCTGCGCTGGATATCGCCGGCCTATTTGCCAGGGGGCCTTTCCGATATCAATGGCAAAATGCTGTATGCTCCAGGCCTGCATTTTGGCTTCGACTTTCCCGCATTTCTGATCGTGATGCTTCTTACCGTGGTCCTGGTGCGCGGCATTCGGGAGTCCGCTGAAGCCAACAATACCATGGTGATCCTCAAGATCTCCGCCATTCTCGCCTTCGTGATTGCGGGCTCGCACTACATCCACCCCGGCAACTGGCACCCCTTTGCGCCGGAAGGGTGGTCGGGGGTTCTGACCGGCGGTTCGATCATTTTCTTCACCTACATCGGCTTCGATTCCGTTTCCACGGCTGCCGAAGAAGCGAAGAATCCCCAGCGCGATTTGCCCATCGGAATCATCGCAACGTTGATTGTCTGCACTCTGCTCTATATCGCCGTCGCCGTCGTCCTTACTGGCATTGTGCCGTGGCACTCGATGATGGACGATGCCGCCCCCGTCGCCAACAGTTTGAAGATGCTCGTCGCGCGCACCAGTTCGAACACGTTGCGCTGGGTGGAACTGGGTGTGCTCTTCGGCGCCATGATGGGGATGATTTCGTCGCTGCTTGTATTTCAACTCGGGCAGGCGCGGGTGTGGTTCTCCATGTCCCGCGACGGTTTGCTGCCCAAGCTTTTCGGCCGCGTGCATCCGCGCTTTCGCACGCCTTCCACCGCAACCTGGATCGCTGGCTTCGTCGTCGGCATCCCCGCCGGAATTTTGGACATCGGAACGCTTTCCGACCTGTCGAACATCGGCACGCTCTTCGCCTTTGCGCTGGTGTCGATCGGGGTCATCATCCTGCGTTATCGCGACCCCGGCCGGCACCGCGGATTCCGCGCTCCCGGCGGCATCACCGCTCCTGTGCTCAGCGTTCTGTTTTGCGTGCTCCTGATGGCGGGCCTGCCGATCCTGACCTGGATGCGATTTTTCGCTTGGCTGGCCATTGGCCTGACGATTTACTTCCTGTACAGCCGCCACCGCAGTGAGTTCGCGAAGAAGTAGCGAGCAGCCGCGAGTTGAGTAGCCGCGAGCTGTCAGCCATCAGCCCTCAGCTGTCAGCCGATACGCCCTGTCATCCTGAGAGCGAATCGGACTGCGCAGTCGAAGGAACCCGTGCCCGCAATCAGCCCCACCGGCCTCAAAGGTGATTCTCAATCGAAATCGAGCGCTCCCTACTTCGCCCAAGCCCCCGCCAAAAACAAATACCGATCCCGCAGATCATCCTTGTGCGCCGCGCACGGCGCATCCAGATACATCACCCGCCATCCATCCGCCGCTGAATACACCGGCCAGTTCGGTAGTCCCGGCCCATTCGGATCGCCGCTGCGGGCGAAGTTGGACCAACACTTCTGCATCGTTTCACTCAACTGACGCTCCTCCGGTCGCCATGAAACACCCGCCTTCGAGTCGAGCTGCCCGAACACATACTCAATTTCCGACGAGTGATACGCGCCCAGCTGCGGCCCTTTCGGGTCCGAAGGAGGCCCGAGGTCAAAGCGGAAACGATAGATTGGCTGCTTGCCGGTCTTGGATTGCGACTCCATCCATTCCCACGTAGAGAAGGCGATAAAGCGGTCGCCCGCGAAATCCTGCGCCGAACGCAGCGTCTGCTCGGGAGTATCGGAGGGATAGAGCTTCAGAAACTCCGGAGCCTTGTCGCCAAAATCTTTCTGCGCGTTGGCTTTCATGCTCTCAGCCGTCGGCTTCTGCGGGGAGAACGCGATTTCGAAGCTGCCTTCATCATGATTCCATCCTGCGAGCAACGGAACGTCGTTCTGCCTCCCGGCGGCAAAAATCGCCGGTACTGGTTCTGGAAGAAAATATCCGTCCACATCCGGCCCGAAATCAAAGCCTCTGGACTGCGGCGGCGAGAAGGCATCGAGCATCTTCTGCGCCGGGATGGCGCGCAGCTCGGCGAGGGTGCTGACCCCTAGTTTCGCGGCGACGGCCTTCACGTCTTTCTCTTCGCGCACCGTACGCGGCTCGAACGACAGCCCTCCGCTATAGAACGCCCCACCACTCTCGCCAATGGCTTTCTGGAACAGACCCTTGGCGAGGGGAGAAGCCATTTGTGCGCTGACGGAAAAGGATCCCGCGCTCTCGCCGAAGATGGTCACGTTGTCCGGATCCCCGCCGAACGCCGCGATGTTCTCCTGCACCCAGTGCAGGGCCGCCAGTTGGTCCATGAAACCGTAATTGCCCGCTGCATTGTGGCCCGACTCCTTTGCGAGTTCGGGATGCACGAAAAATCCGAAAATGCCCAACCGGTAATTCATGCTCACGACAATCACTCCCCGCTGCGCCAGATGCGTGCCATCTTGCCTCGCCTCCGACGTGGTGCCGGCAACGAATCCTCCGCCATAGATCCAAACCATGACCGGCAGCTTCGCCCCCGAGGGTCTCGCGGGAACCCAAACGTTCAGCGACAAGCAGTCTTCACTGCCGCCGGGGTCGCGAAAATTCATGTCGCCGTACACTTTGCCCTGCATGCAGTGCAGCCCAAACTCCGTGGCTTTGCGAACGCCCGTCCACTTCGCTGCGGGAACGGGCGGCTTCCAGCGCAAATCACCGACAGGCGGCGCGGCATAGGGAATTCCCAGAAATGTGTGGACCGCTCCGTCGTCCTTGCCCTCGACGATACCGTAGGCGGTTTTCACCTGCGGCGCGACGGCCTGCCCAAACATGGCGAACGGCATCGCCAGCATAGCCGCCGCAATAAACCATCTGCATACGATCTTTGCGTTCATAATGAGCTCCAAAGTACTGATATCGAAGACACCGGATTGTACTCGAAAAAATACGTGGAGACGGCCTGCGCGACTCTCGCAAATCGGCCACCGGCAATCTACAATTTGAAAATCATGACTGTTGCAGTAGGGCGCCCGAACGCATTCATCCGTCAGCTTCCCAAAGCAGAGTTGCACCTTCATCTCGAGGGCGCCGTCGAGCCCGCCACCCTCCTCGAACTCCACAAGATCCACGGAGATCGCTCGACTCTAGCCGAGGTCGAAGCCCTGTATCGCTATACGGATTTCCAGAGTTTCCTGATGGCGTTTAAGGCCGTGAGCGCCCACTTGCGCGGGCCAGACGACTATGAACTCGTCACCTATCGTCTGATGCAGAGACTGAAAGAAGAGAACGTCCTGCACGCGGAGGTGTACGTTGCAGTCGGCGTGTGCCTTTTCCGCAAGCAGGATTTCCCGGCGATCTTCGAAGGGCTGGAGCGAGGACGCGCCCGTGGGGCCCGCGATTTCGGCGTGTCTCTGCTGTGGATCTTCGACGCCACCCGCCACTTCGGAGTCGAGGAAGCACAAAAAGTTTTCGAACTGGCGGCGCGGTACCGCGATCGCCACGTCGTCAGCGTCGGCATTGGCGGCGACGAACTGAAGGCTCCCCCAGAGCTGTTCCGCGGCGTCTACGCGTATGCTGCCGACCAAGGTTTGCGCCTGACCGCGCATGCGGGAGAGACTGGGCCTGCCGAATCGATCTGGGGAGCGCTCAATCTGCGCGCTGAGCGCATTGGCCACGGCCTGAGTGCCGCACAAGACTCTGACCTGATCGAGGAACTTGCTCATCGTCAGATTCCGGTCGAGCTTTGCATCACCAGCAACCTCCGCACGGGAGTATGCAAGGCAGTCGCCGAGCATCCCACCAAGAACTATTTCGATCATGGCGTGATGATCACGCTCAATACCGATGATCCAGCGCTGTTCGGCACCACGCTTTCGCGCGAATACCAGATTGCCCAAGAGACTTTCGGATTCACCGATGAGCATCTGCGCGAACTGGCGCGCAATTCATTCGAAGCCTCATTTTTGCCGGCAGAGAAAAAGCTGGAGTTGCTGAGCCTGTTCGACGCCGCAGCGGCAAGGTGAAATATGTGGTGATAGGGCCTCGGCTATCCCGGCCAGCGCGAAGCCCGGCCACGTGGAGCAGGTATTGTAAGATCACCCAGAGGCGGGTCGAGTCATCATGAGAACTCTCAAGATCAGTCTGGTAGCGACGATCGCAGCGATGCTGGCTTGGTGGCTGCGTTTTCCCCATAAGATCTGGCCTGCTCATCCTCAGTTCGCTGACTTTCTGCTGGCCTTGATCTTGTGCGTCGTGCTCCAGTTCACCTGGTCAGATCCCAAGTCAACGCCGAAGCGCGGAAACTCGTAAGCTGAGAACTGCATATGTCGTTAAGGCCGATTCTTCAACTCGGTGACCCGCTGCTGCGGCAAAAAGCCGCCCGAGTCAAAGGCCCGACGGCGCCTGAGGTCCGCGACCTGGTCCGCGATCTCGCCGATACCCTCGCTCACTGGAGCGCCACAACCGGCTACGGACGCGGTATCGCGGCTCCGCAACTCGGCGTCTCGCAACGCGTTATCTTCCTTCAACTTCCTGGAGCTGAGCCGTGGCCGCTCATCAACCCGGACATCATCGAGCGCAGTGAAGAAAGGCTTATTGTCTGGGACGCCTGCTTGAGTTTTCTGTCAATCTTCATGCAGGTCGAACGTCACCGTGAGATCACAATCCGCTATCAGAATCTCGAGGGCGAGACGCAGGACTTCGAAGCCGGCGACGACCGCAATCTTTCCGAACTGCTACAGCATGAAATCGATCACCTCGACGGCGTCCTGGCGATCGATCGAGTCGTCGATGTCAAGACCATCTGCACGCGGGAAGAGTTCGAAAAGCGCTACCGGGATTCGAGCCCATACGCGGTCACGCAAGCTAAAATCAAACGCTGACTCCGGCACGGGCCAACTAGAAAGTGGCCAGGGACAACCGGCAACTGATGTTACACATTGGCATCGTCGCCTGCAGCACCGAGGGAGCCGCGCTCTGCTACCGCACGATCTCGCTTGAAGGTTCGCAGATGCTTGGCCGCTATGACCATCCTGAGATCTCGTTGCATTCCTACTCTCTGGCGCGGTACATGAAGTGCATCGATCGCGACGATTGGCCTGGTGTGGCGCAGCTGATGATTTCGTCCGCGGAAAAACTGGCACGAGCGGGCGCCGATTTCCTCATCTGCCCCGACAATACGATTCATCAGGTATTCGACCTCGTCGAGCATCGTTCGTCACGGCCCTGGCTGCACATCGCCCGCGAGGTCGCTCACGAAGCACACCACTGGGGATACAAGCGTTTGGCTGTGCTGGGCACGCGCTACTTAATGGAAGGCCTGGTCTATCACGAGACGCTGAAGTCTTTTGGCATCGAGCATCGCATTCCCCGCCCGGAGCAGCGCGAACACATCAATCAGATCATTTTCGACGAGTTGGTGAACAGCCAGTTCCTGCCCCAGTCGCTCGCCTACGTCGTGGAAGTGATACGCGCCCTAAAGGACGAAGGTTGCGACGCCGTGGTCCTCGGATGCACTGAATTGCCGCTGTTGGTGACGCCCGACTCGTCTCCTCTGTCTACGCTCGACTCCACGCGCATCCTGGCCAAAGCCGCATTGCGCAAAGCGGTTGAAGGTTAGTGTTTTGGGTTTGTGTGGGACCGGGTTCTTTGACCCGGTCAGGCCGAGCGTGGCTCGGCGGCAACGGAAGCGGACTGATACGTCGGGCTCGAGTAACATGAAAACGTCGATTCCGCGAAGATCGAGCACGCGCCATGATGCAACGCCACCAACTCAGATTCCGCTGCCTCTCCCGCCCCTACGCCATCGTGCGCCTCGCGCCCGACGCGGACGTTCCCGCCTGGGCTACGAAAGGAGACTTCACCTCAATTACTCGCACCGCCGACGAACTCTCCATCGTTTGTCCAGCCGACAATCTTCCGCGCGACATCGACTCCTCGCACCACTGGATCTGCCTGAAACTCGAAGGCCCGTTCCCATTCGAGCTGACTGGGGTCTTGCTCTCTTTCATCGAGCCGTTGTCGAAGCATGACATCCCTATCTTCGCTATCTCCACTTACGACACGGATTACGTCCTGCTCCCGGAAGAACACGGGCAAGCGCTGGATATCCTGCGCGAAGGTGGCCACGAACTATTGGGCGGCGACGACGAATCCTGGCGCAAGGTCATCTCTCCTCAGTGATTTGCGGGCTTCGGACCACTGAAATCTTTCCCCGTTCGCCCCGCGAATATCACCAGCCACTGTCGCCGCGCATGCGTTAACCCCTGGCCTGTGCTGTAATAGAAGCTAATCCTCATGCCATCTGTACTTACAACCCTGCGCCGACGCGCCAAAGCCCTGCACCGCAACGTGCGGGGAGCGAATATGGCCGTTCGAGCGCTGGCCTCGACCGACCATCCGTTGCTTGCGCACATCATCCCGATGCGCCGCTGCAACCTGGCTTGTACCTACTGCAACGAGTTTGACGATTTTTCGAAGCCGGTGCCGATCGACGAGATGTACCGCCGCATCGACAAGCTGGGTTCGTTGGGGACCGCGGTCGTGACAATTTCCGGCGGCGAGCCGCTCATGCATCCCGAACTCGATGATGTGATCCGCCGCATTCGCGCCAACGGAATGATTGCCGGGCTCATCACCAACGGCTATCTGCTGGTCGCCGAACGCATTCAGCGCCTCAATCACGCTGGGCTGGAATGGCTGCAGATTTCCATCGACAACGTGAATCCCGACGAAGTGTCGAAGAAGAGCCTGAAGGTTCTCGACAAGAAACTGCAATTGCTCGGCGAGCATGCCGACTTTCACGTGAACATCAATTCGGTGGTCGGCGGCGGCATTTCGCATCCGCAGGACGCGCTGGTCATCGGCAAGCGGGCGATTGAACTCGGCTTCACATCGACCATTGGAATTATTCACGATGGGAGCGGCCAACTGCAGCCGCTAGGCGATGAAGAGCGCCGCATCTATCACGAAATGCAGGCGCTGGAAAAGAGTAGTTTCACGCGCATCCACGCCTTTCAGGACAACATCGCCAAAGGCCAGCCAAACGACTGGCGATGCCGCGCTGGCGGCCGCTACCTCTATATCTGCGAAGACGGACTGGTTCATTACTGTTCGCAGCAGCGCGGCTATCCTGGAGTTCCGCTAGCTACCTATTCCCGCGACGACCTGCGCCGCGAATATCTCGCGGAAAAGTCCTGCGCCCCGCACTGCACGGTGTCGTGCGTGCATCAGGTGTCGATCTTCGATTCCTGGCGCGCTCCGCAGGATCCCGCCCCGGCGACACCCGAGGCGGCCTCGTCTCGCGAACTCGTGCAGATTAAATAGTCTCGGTGGAACTTCCGCCCGCGGCGAAATTCTGAGTACTGAGTACCGGGTACTGAGTGCTACTTCTTCGGCTGCGCGGAGGGCGGCAGAATGCCATTCAGCCGCAAATACATTGCCGCCGCACTGTAGTGATCGGCCCAGCCGCTCGACAGGATCAATGCCGCCATGGCTCGCGGAGCCTGCCGGCCGCCAAACAGCTCGATGCTGTCACCCAGCTTCGAGTCGTCCATCTTGCTCAAGGCTTCTGTGCAGAAGCTGTACGACGCTTTCACCGCCGACACTAACTGGTCCTTGGAATCGCTCTCTTTGGGTTCGTCGACTTTGGGTGCGGCAACGTCCGCCGCTTTGGCGCAGAAAGAGTTATTGAACTCGATGATGTGCACGGCCAGGTGCGCAAACGACATCTGATCGGGTGTTGGCTTGTACGAGAACTTGTCCGCGGGCATAGCCTCAATGGCTCCCACGGTATTGTTTTGTGAACGCTGCAGCAACATGCGTAGCGAAGTTGCGACCGGATCCTTCGTCGGTCCCTGAGTCGCCGAGGCGCCGGGAGCTTTGGTTGCGGATTGAGCAAAAGCGAGTGCGGCGTAAAACACGAGAGTGGCGACGGCAAGAATGCGTTTCATGGGAAGGCCTCCTGGGGCTTCTAGCATATACCGACACGCATCGGCAGGTCATCTGAACGAAGAAAAACCTTTACCACAGAGGACACCGAGGCTACAGAACACATGGGAGGCTCCCCTGTGGTCTCTGTGTCGTCTCTGGTTTCGGCGGTTTCGTGGCACAATTACGCGATGGCCTTCGACAGATTCCCGGCGCTGAGTTTCATTTACGGCACTGCGTGGAAAGAAGACCGCACCGCTACCCTTACCGAGCGTGCGCTGTGCATGGGCTTTCGCGCCATCGACACGGCCAACCAACGCAAGCACTATTTAGAAGCCGGAGTCGGCGAGGGATTGGCCGCGGCCTACGGCGACGGAGTGGTGACACGGGCCGATCTTTTTCTGCAGACAAAATTCACTTACCAGCGCGGGCAGGACGAGCGTCTACCCTATGATCCCGAGGCGACCTTGGCGGTCCAGGTGTCCCAGTCTCTGGCGAGTTCGCTTGAGCATCTTCGTACTGATCACGTCGACAGCTTTCTCCTACACGGGCCTTCATCTCACGAGGAGTGGATGAATGCAGATTCCGAAGTTTGGGAAGCGATGAGGAAAGAGCGCGACGCCGGACGCACGCGCCTTCTGGGCGTGAGCAATGTGTCGCTTCAGCACTTGGAGCAGATGGAGGCGGCTCACTCGGAACTTCCAGCCTTCGTGCAGAACCGCTGCTTTGCGCGCCTCGGATGGGATCGCGATGTGCGGGCGTTCTGCACCCAGCGCAAGATTGTTTATCAGGGATTTTCGCTGCTCACCGCAAACCGCCAGGTAGTCCAGCACGAAATGCTGACCAGCTTTGCGGCGCGGCTGAGCGCGACTCCGGCTCAGGTCGTGTTCAGCTTCGCGTGCGCGGTCGGCATCCTGCCGATGACCGGCACATCCAGCGCCGAGCACATGAACGAGGATCTGGCCAGCCTTGACCTGACGCTTCCGCCGGAAGTAGTGGAGACGATTGAATCAATTGCTGGCTAACTCCGTCCGTCTATGAGAACCCGCCGGCGAGGGCTGCGCCGACCAGCGTGAAGAACGCCCACCATCCGAAGACAATGGCGAACGAGGTTCCGCGCTTCACCTTGCTCACACAGGTAAAGCCGATCGCCGTCAAAGCCAAAGTCCAGATCATGAAAATGTCGATTCCAGAGGCCACGCTGTAGAGGAACACGTTGTCGGAGGGGTTCATGAAATAGCCGGGGTTGGTGGCCACCGGGTTCTGGAATGAAAACGAATCGGGACTCATCCCCGCAACGACCGATAGTAGCGCCAACAACGTTTTCACCATCAGTGGCAGCGCCGCATAAATCACAATCGCAAGGGAAACCTTAAAGGAAACATCTGCGCCGGCAGCGAACTTGAAAGTCGCGAACAAAGCCGTTGCAATGACAAGCCAGAAAATCAAGGTGATCACCGGGAAGGCATAGGAAATGATCCCCGTAAACTTCGCCCCGGCTTCCATTTGTCGCTCGCGCTGGTCGGCGGGGAGTTTTTCCAGACGCTCCTGGGCCTTGGGCTGTGCCTGCATCTGATTCTCCATGACCTTGCGGAATCCGATCTTCTGTCCCGCGGTGTATACGAACAGCGTGGAAATCACAATCATGAGCAAGAACGGCGCCCACCAACTGGCGTTACGGCGCAAGTCCGTGAACGTTTTCGAGGGCGCGATGAATGTATCGATGATGCGCGCGCCTTCGGAAAGCGGCGCAGGTTCGGGCGTTGGAGCTGGAGATGCGGGCAGGACTGGAGCGGCAGCCATGAGTGCCTCCTGGGAAAATGCGAGGCAATTCTAGCCCGAGACGTGCCCCGGCACAAGCGATCCTGCGATCGCGAGCCAATCCTGCACCCATCGTTGTAACGAAATCTGATCCCGTCTCACTATCCGGTTAACGAGTAAGCCGGCAGCCGAGCTCTGGCGACGGGCTTAAGACAAGGCCGGTGCGGTCCGACGCTCAAGCCCTTTCCCTCCTGCAGGCCAGCTCCGCTCAGATCGACGAGCAGGCGGCCCATTCGGTACCCAATCAATCTCAGGAGAAGAGTTATGAACCTCTTTCGGATCGTGTTGTGCGGTGCGCTGCTCTTCATGGCGTCGGCTGCGGTAGGACAGACCCGGCCCGGAGACATCATGGTCGTCGTGCCCTTCGCTTTTGATGTCGGAGCTCAGGCGCTTCCTGCAGGTCATTACATCGTCAGCGCCATAGACGATGCTCACGTCAGAATCTTCAATAAACAAGCAAATGGTCTCTACGTTGGGACTCACGGCGCGTTGCGCACCACCAGTGATGGCAGCAAGCTCGTCTTTCACCGCTACGGAGACACCTACTTTCTCTCCGCGATTTGGGTGACGGGTAATTTGGTGGGGCGGGAGTTGTCCCGCTCTCGCGCCGAGCGAGAACTGGCAGGCCGCAGTGCCGAGATGGAACTGGCTGTGGTTCGTCCCGAGAAATAGCACTCGGGTAGGCCGTGCGGCCTGAGTCGGCCGAGACTACCTTGCCGCTCACGCTATTGAGGGGGCGCCGGTGTTGCTTCGCCATGACGCGCTTACGGGCAGCCGTATTGCCCGGATAAGATGGTGCGCATGTCGAATGCGACGCCGGTTGTGATTGCAGTTCTCGTGGCCGAGCTGATTCCGGCAGCGGCCTTTGGATTTGCCGCCGAGCGCGTGGCGCAGGCGATCGGGCGTATACAGTTCGCCGTTCGTATCCTACTGCCCGCCCTGTTAGTGATGCCTTACGTCGTCATTGCAACGGCGAACCACATGTTCCGCTGGCCGTGGTTCGCGTTGTACGCGCTGCTGCCAGTTGTGATGGCCTGGCTGCTGGCGCGCGCGGCGGCGGCCGACCCGGATCAGCGCGGCAACTGGCGCGACGCCCTGATTCTTTGCACGCTGGGCCTGGCGGTCGATCTGCGTTGGTTCGATATTGCCTGGCCCGACGGCTTGCGCGGATTGAATAATCTCCTGCTGGTGGATGCGGGCTTGTATGGATTTCTCGCCATCCGCCGCTTGAGCGGCACAGGATTCGATTTTCACCTTCGCTGGAGCGACTGGAAGACGGGACTGCGAGAACTGGCGTTCTTCGCTCCGGCCGTGCTTGTGCTGGGGTTCGCACTTGGTTTCCTGCATCCGCATAGCAACTTGCCCGCGGTCGGCAAAGCAGCTCTAACGTGGGCTGGAATTTTTGTGTTTGTCGCCATCCCGGAAGAGCTATTCTTCCGCGCCTGGGTCCAGAACCTGCTGGAGAGGCGCGTCGGACCTCGGTCAGCCCTGATCATCGCGTCGGTTCTGTTTGGACTGTCGCATTTCAACAAGCGATCCACGCACTTCAACTGGCGGTATGTTCTGCTGGCCACGATCGCGGCAATCTTCTACGGCCGGGCCTGGCGCGAACACCGGCGAGTTCCAGCCTCAACCATCACTCATACCTGCGTGGACTGGTTGTGGTCGTGGTGGTTCTAGGGGTAGGCGCACCAGTCTGAGATCCGATTGTCGGTCGTGTTCGTTCCCGGACACGACTTCTCGATTTTGGTCAAAGGCTATCTCCTGGAGCATCCCTCTACCATCGTATTTCCTTATGAATGAAGCTCCTACATCGTGAAGGCATCTGGCACAGGACGTGCGCCGCCGAGGCCACGCTGAACTGCTGAGGGCATTCATGGAGACCTTGTTTCAGGATTTGCGCTACGCCTTGGTCCAATTGCGCAAGGCGCCGGGGTTCACCCTCACGGCGCTGGTGACTTTGGCACTGGGCATCGGCGCCACCACGGCCATCTTCACGCTGGTGCACGGCATCCTGCTGCGCTCGCTGCCGGTGTCCGACCCAGCGCAGCTTTACCGCATCGGCGACTCCGACGATTGCTGTGTCGAAGGCGGCTTTGTGGGTGACAACGGTGATTTCGATATCTTCTCTTACGATCTTTACCAGCACCTGAGGACTTCCGCACCGGAGTTCGAGCAACTGGCCGCGGTGCAGGCAGCGCAGACCGGTCTCAGCGTGCGTCGGGAAAACACACTGGCGAAACAACTGCAGGGCGAATTTGTATCCGGCAACTACTTCTCCACGCTTGGGATCGGAGCCTTCTCGGGTCGCCCGTTCATCGCGAGCGACGACACTCCAGCGTCCCCTCCCGTAACTGTGGTCAGCTACCGTGCTTGGCAGACGGAGTTCGCCGCTGATCCTTCCCTCGTCGGATCGACGATTTTCATACAGGCCCGGCCGTTCACCGTCATCGGCATCGCCCCGGTCGGCTTCTTCGGAGATCGAGTCACCGACACTCCTGCCGATTTCTGGATGCCGCTCCAGAGCGAGCCTTATGTCCACGGTCCCAACTCCATTCTGCATCATGCGGACTCGAACTGGCTCTATCCGTTGGGGAGAGTACGTTCTGGAACAAACATCATCGCATTGCAGGCCAAGCTCTCCGCCGCCCTTCGTCAGTGGCTGGCCACACGTCCGGTTTACACCGACCATGGCGGGGCTGCCGAGATTCCCAAGCAGCATGTGATGATCGTGCGGGGGGGAGGGGGTATCCAGAACCTGCAGCAGCAAGCCGGCGATGGCTTGAAGATGTTGATGATTCTTTCCAGCGTTGTACTGCTCATTGCCTGCGCCAACATCGCCAATCTCTTATTGGCGCGTGCCACCACGAGGCGCGCGAATATGGCACTGCGGACCGCCCTGGGCGCGGGGCGGAGCCGGCTCGTTCGCCAGGTTCTTACCGAGAGCATTCTATTGAGCTGCATCGGGGGGCTGGCGGGGCTGGCCGTTGCCTATGCCGGATCTCATGCGATTCTGACTCTCGCTTTTCCCGACGCAAAGAGCCTGCCCGTTGATGCCAGCCCTTCGCTCACCGTGCTTGGGTTCGCGTTTCTTATCTCGCTGGTCACGGGCATTCTTTTCGGGACTGCTCCGGCGTGGTTGTCATCCCATACACAGCCCGTCGAGGCCTTGCGGGGCGCGAATCGCTCTTTACGAGATCGTTCCTCCCTGCCGCAGAAGGCCTTGGTCGTCGTACAGGCCGCTCTCTCGCTGGTCCTGTTGGCGGGAGCGATCCTGATGAGCAAATCTCTCGCCAACTTGGAGCATCAGAATTTTGGCGTCGCAACTGCTAACCGCTACATGCTGCAGATCGATCCGGAAGGCGCCGGCTACACTGCCGAACAACTGCCGGCGCTCTATAAGGAGGTGGAAAACGGCTTCATGGCCGAGCCCGGCGTTACCAATATTGCTCTGGCGCTTTATAGCCCGCTGCAGGATAACAATTGGGGAGACTGCATCATTCAACAGGGACATCCTGCTCCGGGCCCGAACGACAAGTGCGGTTCCACATGGGATCGCGTCAGTCCCCGCTTTCTTGACGCCGTCGGCGTGCCCGTTGTGCGCGGCCGAGGCCTAACGGAGCAAGATACAGCAACTTCCCAGATGGTCGCGGTGGTTAATCAGGCCTTCGTCAAACGATTCTTTCCAAACGAGGACCCGATCGGCAAGCATTTCGGCGTCGACTTTCCACAGTACTCAGGTAGTTTTGAGATCGTGGGCATCTTTGCCGACTTCAAGATGAACAACCCCCGTGACCCAGTGCGGCCAGTCTTCCTACGTCCGCTGGCGCAGCGGTTTGCTGGCTACCAGGAGCCCGAAATGATCTCGGGTGAGGTACGCTCCATGTTCATCGATTCGGTGATCCTACAGTTCAACGCGCCGCAACAGAACGTTGAGGCCATGGTTCGCCGTACCCTGGCAGGTATCAATCCGAATTTGACGGTGGTCGACCTTCGGTCGTTCGACGCCCAGGTCGTGGGCAACTTCAACCAAGAACGTCTGATCGCCCGGCTTACGAGTCTGTTCGGCATTGTGGCGCTCATGCTTGCCTCGGTGGGACTCTATGGCGTCATGTCCTATTTCGTCGCTCGCCGCACCAGCGAGATCGGAGTTCGCATGGCTCTCGGAGCAACACGATCAAGCGTGCTGGCGCTGGTGTTGCGCGGGGCGCTGGCGCAGATTCTCGTGGGACTCGGTCTCGGCATACCCATCGCTCTGCTAGCTGGCCATTTGATGGCGAGTCAACTCTATCAAGTCGGCAGCTACGATCCGCTTGCGTTTGTCAGTGCGACCTTAGTACTGGCGCTTTGCGCTACGGCGGCAGGATTGATCCCGGCCCGCCGCGCCGCGTCAATCGAACCGATGAATGCACTCCGCACGGAGTAGATTGTTCAGTCTGAATGAGGAAAGCGTACTCGACCAAATTTGACAGACCTGAAGTTGATGAAATGAAGAGCGGCTTTCGCAAGCGATCGTGGACCGCGGACTTCCTGACTGCTTCCAGCCTCTGTCACGGAATTGGCTGTGTCCCGTGATAGCGCAAGTAACCCAAGCCCACGCGCAGATGATGATGCAGCGCGTCCGGAACGCAGATCGCGAAGCACAGGCCGAGTACTCCCTGAGCGAGACCTAGAGCGTAGAGGTTGCGGTAGCGCAGGAATAGAGCACACGACACCACTCCCCAGACCAGGGTCGCGGCCGTGAGCGGGAGGTTGGGCAGGTGCGCCGCGGCGAAAAGAATCGCGGCTATACTTACGGCTGCGTTTTCGCTGGCAAGAAGGCGCATCAGGCGCGGCATAAACAAATCATTCATGAGGAACTGCTGGTAACAGGTCCAAAGGACATAACCGGTGATGTGTTTGAGGTCGCCTTTGTAGAGCGGATGAAGCGTGCCGCCGTACTTCGCGATCAGCACACTCATGATCGCGAGGACGATGGAGGCGGGAAGAATCCAGAGCGATCGCGTCAAACCGCGAAGGCCGGCGCCTAGCTCGTCTAGACTTGGACGCCGCGCCAGCACGATTGCCAGCGTCACCAGCAATGCGATCGGGGAGAGGATGCGCTGTGGGAACTCCGGCATCCATAACACGAAAAGGATTATTCCGTAGCCGAGCGTCAATTCAATCAGATCACGGGCGAAACTGGGCTGTGGACGGGCCATGGAGAGAGTATGGCACGGGCGCTCCTCGCTACGCTTCGTCGGAGGGCGGCTATCATCCCATGTTTCATCTAAACGACTAGCTCGGGCGTGGCTTTAAGAAGGCTTCGCGTGTATTGGTGCGCCGGGCTCTCCGTGATTTGGGTGGTGTCGCCGACCTCGACAATTTTTCCTCGATACATCACCGCGATGCGCGTCGATAGGTAGCGCACGACCGGCATCGAATGCGAAATGAACAGATAAGTCAGGCCGAAATCGCGCTGCAGTTGCGCGAGCAGGTTGACGATCTGCGCGCCCACGCTGACGTCGAGGGCGGACACTGGCTCGTCACACACGATGAACCTGGGCCGCAGTGCCAGAGCACGGGCGATTCCAATGCGCTGGCGTTGTCCCCCAGAGAACTCATGCGGATAACGGGTGCGCGCCGATTCGTCGAGGCCGACCGCGCGAAGCAGTTCGGAAACGCGCTGGCGAACATCGAGTTTCGCTGCACTTGAATTCCCGTGCATAGTCTGACGAGGAATGATCTGGCGGTGAATGATTAGCGGCTCCGCAACGATGTCTTCCACGCGGAAGCGCGGATCGAGCGAGGCAAATGGATCCTGAAAGATAATCTGCAGGTCGCGACGCAAGCCGCGCATTTCGCTACGGCTGGCTGCCAGCAAGTCGCGGCCTTCGAAACGCACCGAACCCGAGGTGGGTTCAATCAGACGGAGGATCAGGCGCCCTAGTGTGCTCTTGCCAGAGCCGGATTCGCCGACCAGTCCAAGCGTCTCGCCGGAGTGAATGTCGAGCGAAACGGCATCGACGGCGCGCACTTCGCCGTGCGATTTCCCCCCAAATGCCGATTCGCCGTGGGGGAAGACTTTCGTCAGGTCGCGGATTTCAAGCAGGGCCATCGCTAGCCTTCAACGACCATTTGCTGCATGCGTCTCAAAACCAAACCGAAGCGCTGTTGACTGGCTGCGTCCGGCAATAAATGTCCAGGCAGCGCATCGAGGAAATCACGATTCGATAGTAATATCTCAAACTCGCGGCGCAGATATCGCTGCAGATTTGACGAAGTGGCACGAACCTCGTCGGCGAGTTGGGCGCGGCCGTCGATCACAGTCACGATATCTTCCAGATCATGGCTATGAAAGTCATTCTTGCCGCGCCCGTGAAACGCTTCCAGCTTGGTTGCGACGAGTAGGGAGCGGTGATGAGGCGAACTTCAGACTCGCCGATTCTGGTTCTTAGCGCATTCTCGAATGCTGGGCCATACCAGATATTGCTGAAGCCTAGAATCGAAGAATCGATCGGCATCAGATCGAGGATCAGGTTTCCGCTCAACCAGCGGCAAATCGGCGCGCCTTCAGCGTGAGACTGGTGGAAGCCGAGATCACGTAGACATGCCTCCAGGTCCCTAAATTCCGGATAGGACGCGACGGCAACAATCGCATCGACATCGAGGGTGGGCCGAACCGGCGCTGCACCGGGATCGGTGATCAGCAAACCGGTGACACAGCCACCGACGAACACGATCCGGTCGAGCAAAGGAGCCAGCTTCTTGGAAGCTGCGGCGAGGTGAGCGAGATTCGGATTCGCGAGAGGAAGGTTCAATGCGAATCGAGCCTCGTTCTTAGCTCACGGATCGCGATCTCACATTCTCTCGCGCGTCCTTCGCGAATGGCGTCGACCAGAGCCAGGAGTTCGTAGAGTTTCGGATCGCGCAAGGCTGACTGTGGAACACTCTTGTGAAGCGGGGAGAATGAAATACCGCGGAACGGACCCTCAGCGTAAGGCCAGACAGGTGGAAGCTGGAAATCTTGATGGAAATACTCTGCAAGGGGACGAGTGGCTTCGGCGATCGGAATCCCACGGGTCGGACCGCCACGCTCAACAGGAAACGCATATTTTACACCGTGGACCAGGAATTCCTCGATGTTCTTGTTATTAGGCCACAACCATACGCGCGACGGTTCCTCGGTGAGGCCGGGAGGGGCCGGTACAGTTGGTGCGCTCAGCAGGCGCGCAGTCTCCGCCCTGTGAACCGAGCGAAAGACCTGCGAAGCGCTCATGAACAGATCCTTTCCCAAATCGGCATAAGTCCACCGCCTGGAGACGTCACGATTGGCGATGAGCTTGAGAACGACGACTACGTCTTGCGGGTGAAGAGGCATAATTCCATATTCCAGAATATGGAATATGCAGTATAAAAGCAATAAAAGGCAAATTATAATTAAATATTCCATTTTCTGGAATATGGAATAGTCCTACCCAGCCGCGATCATCGGCACCGCCGCCAGCGCGGCCAGCAGCCCGATAAATTTCCAGCGGCTGAAGTGTTCTTTTAGAACCAGACGCGCCAGAAGCACGGTGACTGCGGGGTACAGTGAGGTGATGACGACGGCTTCGTCGAGGCGTACATGCTGGCTGGCAAAGATGAACAGGGCACTGGCCGTGATGTCGAGGAATCCGGCCAGCATACCCAGCGTGGCCGCAGCGCGATTGAGTGTCAGGGGTGCCCGCGTCACGGCGACGGCGATCACTGTCGCGGTGAACGACCCGACACGGGAGATCGTCGCAATCCAAATTGGAGAGCCGATTGCCTGATGAATGCAGAGATAGAATCCGGCGAATCCGACGCCGGCCAGCGCCGCCATCCCGACCCCGGCAGGCCGGCCCGATGACTCCACTTCATTCGATATCTCCGGCCGCGTGATCAGCCAGATGGCGAGAATAGCCAGCGCGAAGCCGCCAATCGTCCAGTGGCTGGGCGCACCTTCCAGCGCTACGTCGACCATCGTGGGGATGGCCGCTCCCAGTAATGCTCCGATCGGCGCTGTCAATCCCATTTGTCCGGAGGCCAGAGCGCGATAGAAGATCGCCAGCGAAAATCCCCCGACGGCCCCTGCAATCAGCGCCCAAACGATGCTTGCACCCGAGGGAAAAGCCCCATGCTGCCCGAGGGCAATCGCGAACATCAACACGAAGGCGCAGACGTGCGAGAAGGCCGTCAGAACGAAGGCGTTGGCGCGGCGCGATCCGCAACCTCCGGCAAAGTCGGCTGAGCCCCAGAGAAATACCGCAGTCACGCTGTAGACAGCGGGTGCGAATTGGAAGATCGAAGACACGCCGGATGAGGGTAACACGCAGCCGAACAAGAAGGAGAAACGCGACTCATGCGAAACGGGTAGATTGAGGAAGGTTCATGCGGTAGGCTGTCGAGGTCGACGGAGGATCTTTATGAAGCATTGGTGGATTGCCTTGGTGTGCGTTACCTTCAGTGTCCCTGCTCTTGCGCAGGCCGCGGATGAACCGGCGTCGAAAGACGACGTCATTCTCTACCTCCGCACCATGCACTCCCACGACATGTTTCAGAGAATCATGGAAGTGCAGGTCCAGAGCATGCAACAGCTGTTTCGCGATCAGATGTTGAAGGGAAGAGGCAGGGTTCCGCCGGAATTCAACGCCCATTTCAAAAAGGCGATGGACGACCTGCTCAAGAACATGCCCATCGACGAGATCACGCAGGCGATGATTCCTGCCTACCAGCAGCATTTCACCAGGAGCGACGTCGAGGCTATGAATGCGTTCTATTCTTCGCCGGTCGGCCAGAAAGTCCTGCAGCAGTTGCCTGCGGTCATGCAACAGGGTCACAGGCGGCGATGCCGGTTCTTAGCCAATACCTCAGCGAGTGGAAGGATCGCATGCAAAAGGACTTGAAGGAGATGGAAAAGAGCGCTCCGAAGGCTGCCCCGCAGCAGCTGCAGCAATGAGATCTAGAGCGTGGATTGCGTACGCGTTGACGGTCGCTGCGATGGCGGCGGCTGGACAAAAACCCACCATCCAGAATGCGATGGCGGGAACAGAATCGCTTGCGTCGCACGCGCCCCCGCCGTATTGGGCTTTCGCGGTGAATCCACCAATGCCGGCAGCAGATTCCGCCGCGAAGCCGCCCGACGCGACTCCGCGCCATGTGCCCGACAGCGATGCGAGCTTCACCCTCACGCAAATTGGGAATCTCTTCACGCCGCCCGACTGGCATTCGGGCGATCATCCGGCAATGCCTGCGATCGTGTCGCGCGGCCGTCCACCGGATGTCTACGCTTGTGGCTACTGCCACTTGCCGAACGGGCAAGGACGCCCGGAGAACGCCAGTCTGGCCGGGCTGCCCGTGCCGTACATCATTCAGCAAGTAAGCGATTTCAAGAGCGGTCTGCGGCATAGCTCCGAACCCAAACATGCACCGACCAGCGCCATGATCGCGTTTGAAACCAAAGCGAGCGCGAAGGAAATACGGGACGCCGCGGAATATTTTTCTGCGCTGAAACCCAAGCCGTGGATTCGCGTGGTGGAAACCGATACCGTCCCCAAGACCCAGGTGGCGGGATGGATGCTGGTTGTGTCAGAAACGGGCGAGACGGAGTCGATCGGTCAGCGCATTATCGAGACCCCGGAAAATCTCGAAAAAACCGAGCTGCGCGACGATCGTTCGGGATTCGTGGCGTACGTTCCCGTGGGCAGTATCAAGAAGGGAGAGGCGTTGGCCAGCGGGGGAAGCAAAGCTCTTCGATGCACCACTTGCCATGGGCGCGAGCTCACCGGCAAAGACAAAGTTCCGCGACTTGCAGGCCGTTCGCCGAGTTATATCGTGCGCCAGCTCTACGACATTCAGAGCGGTGCGCGGAAGGGCGCCGCGGTTCAGGTGATGAAGCCGGTCGTGGCAAATTTGACCATCGACGACATGGTCGCAATCGCCGCGTACACGGCTTCGCTCAAGCCCTGAAGGCTGATTTTTTTCCTGAGATCGAAGTTGATCGAACAGCCACGAGATGCCTGGCCACGTGTTAGAATTTCCACACGCTAATCTTGCAAGAGCGCCGCTGCGAGACTAGGTTCTGAGAGCGCATATTTGATTGAACTGGCACCGTCAATTCTTTCCGCCGATTTTGCCCGGCTCGGCGAGCAGGTGTGCGCTGCGGCCGAGGGTGGTGGGAGTGTCATCCACGTCGACATCATGGACGGGCACTTCGTTCCCAATCTCACGATCGGTCCCCCCGTTGTGAAATCGCTGCGCAAGGTGACAAAGTTGCCGCTCGACTGCCACCTGATGATCGAGAATCCGGATGAGTTCATTCCCGCGTTTGCCGATGCGGGCGTCGATTGGATTTCCGTTCATCAGGAAGCATGCCGGCATCTGAACCGCACGCTGCATCTGATCAAGAGTCACGATTGCCTGGCAGGCGTGGTCATTAATCCAGCAACGCCCGTCGAAACGCTCTCGGAAGTGCTCGACATTGTGGACTATGTGCTGGTGATGTCGGTGAATCCGGGATTTGGAGCGCAGAAGTTTATTCCGTCCACGCTGCACAAAATGCGGCGCTTAGCGGAGATTCGCAGTGAACGCGGGCTGCACTACCGCCTTGAAGTCGATGGTGGTGTGGCACTCGATACCGTCTCCGATGTGGTGCGGGCGGGGGCAGAAATCCTGGTGGCGGGCAACGCTGTGTTCGGAAATGGTGATCCAAGCAAGAATGCGCAGGCGCTATTGAAGATGGCAACCGAAGCCGCCATGCAAAGAGTTTAGAATTCTGTGGGACCGAGTCTTAAGAGCCGGTTGGGCCGGGCAAAGCCCGGCTGTTGAGCCCATATAGAGCCACCGCACGAGAGCAAGAGCCGAGCTTCGCTCGGCCGGACAGCCGAAAGCGGCTGTCCCCACACAAGCTACATCGAGGTCTTATGTCACGTCGAATGCCGTTGGTCGTTGGGTTGGGCTTGCTGCTGGTGATCACCATTGGCTGCACCAACAAGAAGTCGGTAAACCCGCTCGCCAATGTCGGGTCGAAGCAGCCCGACAAGGTCCTGTTCGATAAAGCCATGGACGCGATGCGGCATAACCGCTTCGACGTGGCGCGCCTCACGCTGCAAACCCTCATCAATACCTACCCGGATTCTGAGTACATTGCGCGCGCCAAACTGGCGGTCGGCGACTCCTGGTACGCGGAAGGTGGAACGGCTGCATTGGCGCAGGCGGAACAGGAATACAGCGATTTCGAGATTTTCTTTCCCAACATGCCGGAAGCGGCGGAAGCGCAGCTGAAGATTGCCAACATTCACTACCAGCAAATGGAGAAGCCGGACCGCGACTACACTAACGCCAAGCGAGCCGAGGATGAATACCGCAAGCTGATTCTGCAATACCCGGATAGCAAACTGGTGCCCGAGGCCAAGATCCGATTGCTCGAAGTCCAGGAAGTTCTGGCCGAACGCGAATTTGAAATTGGACGCTTCTATTATTTGCGCGAGTCCTATCCGGCATCGATCGCTCGCCTGCAAACGCTCGTAGAGAGGTATCCGCTGTACAGCCGAGCAGATGAGGCATTTTACTTGCTAGGCCAGAATTACGAAGGACAAATGGCGCGCATGCGCCTTGCACCTACCTGTGACGTGCACGGCATGCCCCGAGGCTGCACGACGGAGGCGATCAAGGCCCGCTACATGGGAGAATTAACCAAGAATGCAACGCAGGCCTATGACCAGATCCTGACGCGCTATCCGCTCATGGATCGCACCGACGATGCCAAGAAGCGCCTGACGGCTCTGCATCAACCGATCCCGCGCCCAACCAAGGCTGCCGTTGCACAAAACAAGGCTGAAATCGACAGCCGCAGCGAATCTACCGCGCTGCAAAGGATGATGGGGTTAGTAAAGAAAGGTCCCGATGTAAGCGCCGCATCGAGAGTGGGTGATCCTCCACTGGTCGATCCGGAGGTCGTGGCTGCGACGTCGGTAATCCGCAGTGAAACGATGGCAGTGGCGGCAGGTATGGGCGACAACAAGGTTGGTGTGGAAATCATAAAGCCCAATCAGCCCGACGCCACTCCTCCAACTGATGCGGCTCCAACCGGTGCGTCGCCCTTCGGCGGCGCTGCCAGTGCAGCAGCAACGCCACCACCCGCTGGGCCCGATCCGAATGAACTGAAGCCGAGTGCGCAGCCTGATGCCAATGAACTGAAGCCCGCCGATACTGCTGGCGATCAGGCTCTGCCGCCGCCACCGCAGGTAAACGAGATTCAGCAGGGTGCCTCGTCTTCTTCGGCAACGGCGAATTCGGACAGTACGCCCGCCAGCGATAAGGATATTTCCACCAGCAAGAAGAAGAAAAAGACAGGGTTAAAGAAGATCATTCCGTTCTAGAAGCCGGCTTGGGACGATAGAGTTCAGACTCCGAATCGCAGATCGGTGCCATGTTTTGGTCCCGAAGCAGAGGATCGAAGGCTGAGGTCTGATTCCAAGTTCGGGTTCCACGCACTAGGTGCTGACCACTGGTAACTGGTTACTTCCCTTCTGGATCATTGACTTAGGGTACGGCTCGGGTTACCTTCGCGTTATCTCCCCTCATAGAGGAAACCTTTGGCCCGGAAGATACTGCTCGCGGATGACAGCGTAACCGCTCAAAACATGGGGCGGAAGATCCTCGCGGATGCGGGATATGAAGTCATCACCGTTAACAACGGTTCCGCTGCGCTCAAGAAAATTGCCGAGCAGAAGCCCGACCTGATCGTTCTCGATGTTTATATGCCTGGTTACAGCGGGCTGGAGGTTTGCCAGCGCCTCAAAGATGCGCCGGAGACTTCACGGGTTCCGATCCTATTGACCGTGGGCAAGCTTGAGCCCTTCAAACCGGAAGAAGCCAGGCGGGCCCGAGCCGATGGTTTCATCGTCAAGCCATTCGAGGCCAGCGAGTTATTGAGCGCGCTCAGCAAGCTAGAAGACAAGATTGTGCCTCGCGCCGAGTCGAAGCCAGGCCGTTTCGCCCGCGCGAATGCCGCCCTCGACGAGGGGCGTTACGACCGAACCGTCGCGATCGACGAAGATTCGGGCTGGAAAAACCGCATCTCGTTTCCTCCCAAAAAGAAGGAAAAAGTTGAACTGGAGGACGGAGACGATCCGTCAATCTACAATGCGGTCAACAAAGATTTGCGCACGGTAGTGGAGCATAAACTGGCGGAGCATCCCCAGGATACCAAGGCCCCGGAAACCAAGGGGGAAGAAGCTCGGGTTGATCTGGGAGCGCTGGCGCCGGAAGGTCTGCCCAAGGATGTGACTCCGGAGGAAATCGCTGCGCTGGCTGCGGCCGCTGCCCAAGTCAAGGGCAAAATCGCGGAAATAAGGCAAGAAGAGCCAGTTCCAGTGCCCGCCCAGACGGAATCGCACGCCGAATCGCAGGCGGAATCAAAGACCGAATCAAAAACGGAACCTGTCGCACAGGCCGTACCTTCGGCGGGAATCTCGCCGGCGGTCACAGCCGCATCTCCGGCAGTGACCTTCGCCGAACAAAAGCCTGAAGAAACAAAGCCGCAGGAAAGGTCCGAAGAAAAGATCGAAGCGCCAAGTGCAGCCGTCAGCGTCGCCGTTCCGGACCCGGCCGACGTGATGGCGGCGATTACTGGCCTGAAGCCAAGCGACGACAAGTCTCCTGCAACAAATTCGGGGAATGGATCGTGGTCCTACGATGCAGCCGATCGAACGGCCGATGAGCCCGTTACCATGGCGGTCGCGGCCGGGGCAGAATCCGCTGTAGCCACGTCGCGCTGGACGGCGGTTGCTGTGGCGCTTGCGCCCGAAGAATCCGCGATTTCTCTCGAACACGAAATGCAGAAGGCCTATGCCGCGTTTGCCGCGGCAGAGAGCGGTCATGTCGGACCTTCGGCGCCGCAGGAGGAGTCGCGGCCAGTTCCGATTGAAGGACCCGCGACAACCGAGGTCGTTACGCCCGTTCCTGCGACGCCTGCTCCCGAAGCAGCCCAAACCTTGAGCGAGGTCGCCACTGTAGCAACGGATGCGGTCAGCGCCGCAGTGAAGGCACTTGAAGAGGTAGCAGCATCCTACGTTGAGGAGAAGACAACCGCTCCAGCGGAGCCGGAACCTGCTCCAGTTGAGGAAGCCGAAGGTGCTCCGGTAGCGCCCGAAACGGCTCAAGCTGTCGTGCCGAGCGCCGCGGAGACATTTGTTGCACTTCCGGTTGAGCCGGAGACTGAGACGCCAAGACTGGAAGCGGCTCAGCTAGAGGCTCAACAAACAGAGATCGAGGCACCGAAACAAGAGACGCCGAAACAAATCGAAGCGCCGAAACAGCTGGAAAGCCAGACTTCGCCCAACGAGGCCCCGAAAATCGACGACGCCACACCGGTTGAGGCGGTGGCTGCGGTGGCACTCGAGGAGACCTCCGAAGCTAAAACCGAAGTACCTGAGACGACCGCTCCGATTATCGTCAACTCAACTGCCGTCGGCCCAGCGGCCGTCGACCCGGCTATCATCGATCCGGCTGTCGTCGATCCGGCTATCGTCCATGAAGTTTCTGTCGAACGAACTTCCGCAAGCCACGTGTCTGACGAAACCGCATCGACCGAACCCGCTCCTGCACCTGTAGGGGATATAGCGGGAAAGGAATCCGAAATCGCAGCGAACACGGCTGCCGCGTGGGCGAGTTGGCGGCGCATTCGTGAGTCTGGAGATACCAAGCACGCTTCGCCGTTAACGTCGCCGAGAGACGCCGAAGAGCCTGAAAATGCGGCAGCCATGGCCGTTGCCGCGGGCGCGGAGAAAACTCCTGAAGAGGGTGCCTCAGAATCTGACCCAGAAGGCATTGCCAACATCGTGGATAGTGTCCTCGCGGACTTGCGGCCGAAGATCTACGAAGAGATCTCACGCAAAATGGGGAAAAAGAAATAGTCAGCGGTCTGTCGTAATCCTCCTTCATCGTAAGAGTTCCTCACGGGTTTACGACTCTCATCTCAAGTTGATGCCCTCGCCCATCCAGCGGGTCGCGAAGGAATTGAGGCAGGGTTCCAAATAGCTCCATCCACACGCTCGCGTGCGATTTGTTTCGTGGGATGATACTCTTGCACACGCATGAACCTGACCCCGGGCACCAAGCTTGGTCCTTACGAAATTGTTTCCATGGTGGGTGCGGGAGGTATGGGCGAGGTCTATCGTGCCCGTGACTCACGCCTCAAACGGGAAGTCGCGATCAAAGTCCTTCCACAAGCACTTTCCCTCGACGCCGATCGGCTGCGGCGTTTTGAGCAAGAGGCCCTTGCCACCGCGGCGCTCAACCATCCCAACATTCTGGCAGTCTTCGACATCGGCAGCCACGAAGGCTCTCCGTACGTCGTGTCGGAACTGCTCGAAGGAGAAACTCTGCGTGAGCGTCTGCGCGGCGGATCGATCGCCGTGCGCAAGACCCTCGACTATGCAATGCAAATCGCGCATGGTCTGGCAGCCGCCCACGAAAAAGGCATCATCCATCGCGACCTGAAGCCGGAAAACCTCTTCATCACCAAAGACGGTCGCATCAAGATTTTGGATTTTGGACTCGCCAAGCTGACGCAGCCCGAAGGCGGCGTCCACACTTCGCTGCCCACTTTGACCCATGCCACGGAGGCGGGCGCTGTGATGGGCACCGCCGGATATATGTCGCCTGAACAGGTGCGGGGAATCGTGGTGGATCCTCGCTCCGATATTTTCAGCTTCGGGGCGATCTTCTTCGAGATGCTGTCGGGCAAGCGTGCCTTCCATCGCGATACAGCCGCGGACACGATGAGCGCGATCCTGAAAGAGGATCCTCCGGACTTCAGTGAAACCAACCGCAGCGTTTCTCCAGCGCTGGAGCGGATCGTGCAGCATTGCCTGGAGAAAAATCCCGAGTCGCGCTTCCATTCCGCCAGCGATGTGGCTTTCGATCTGGAACATCTGAGCGGGGCCTCCGGAGCTTCTGCCAAGGTCACGTCAGTCTCAACCGCGGAACCGCGCCGCAAGCTATTGCTGGCAGTACTTGGGATCGTTGCGATCGCCGCTGCAATGCTTGGCTTGGGGTGGTGGCTGGGACGCGGCAACAACGCTCCCCTGGCCGAATATAAGCAAATCACTTTCCGCACAGGATCCATTGGCAACGCCCGCTTCACTCCCGATGGCAGCGTGGTCTACAGCGCATCGTGGGATGGCGGCGACAACCAGCTTTACATGTCACGCCTGGACGATCCGGGCGCGCGCGAACTGGGCCTGAAGGATGCGGAACTGCTTTCGATTTCCAAAAGCGGCGAGCTTGCGATTCGGGTCAAGACGATCCGTTTCCCCGGCTATGCCAGAGCCGGAACGCTCGCGCGAGTGCCCTTGAGCGGTGGGACTCCCCGCGAATTACTGGACAATGTGCAGGACGCTGACTGGTCCGCGAACGGGGCCAACCTGGCTGTGGTGCGTTATGTTCCGGAAAACAGTCACTGGCGGCTGGAGTATCCCATCGGCAAAGTGCTGCTCGATAGCATCAACTGGATCAGCAGTCCCAGGATTTCGCCCGACGGCAAGTGGATCGCGTTCGCCGACCATGAAAATCCTGGCGGCGACGATGAAGGTTCGATCGCGGTCATCGGCGCGGATGGTAATGAGAAAGAGAGAAAGCTTTCGTCGGGATGGGAATCCATCCAGGGAATTTTCTGGTCAGCGTCGGGTGACGAAGTCTGGTTCACCTCCTCCGACAGCGGCAGCGCTCTGAATCCTCGGGCCGTCACACTCTCGGGCAAAATTCGGCAGATTACGAATGTTCCCGGGGGAATGTGGTTGCAGGATATGCGCAATGGAGCCGCGCTGACCGTGACACACCAGCAGCGGATCGGAATTCGTGGGATGGCGCCGGGTGGAAAAGAGGAACATGAGTTGGGATGGTTCGGATGGTCGATCGTTCGCGATATCAGCCGCGACGGTCACAAGATTGCCTTCGAGGAGGAAGGCAATGGGGGCGGTCCGAATTACACCGTGTTCCTGCGCGACACCGACGGTTCTCCCCCGGCCCGCATAGGCGAGGGCCTGGCCGAGGCTATTTCTCCCGACAACAAATGGGTGATCACGAGAGCGGCGAAAGGTGGGCCACTCAATCTGGTTCCGACCGGAGCCGGTGAGTCCCGAGTGCTCACGCACGATGCGGTGAGCTATGGTGGAATTCGCTTCCTGCCCGACGGAAAGCGGTTGCTGACCTCAGGAATTGAAGCAGGCCATGGGGTACGCGACTACATCGTTGATTTGAGCACTGGAGATTCCAAGCCAATTACGCCTGAGGGAACCGCCGGAGTTCGGCTTTCGCCCGATGGAAACAATGCTACGGTGCTTGGCCCCGATGGAAAATGGGGAGCTTGGCCGCTTGATGGAAGCGCCATTCGATTGATCCCCGGCCTCGATTCTGACTATTACGTCGCCGGATGGGCGCCGGATGGGAAATCGGTGTATGTACAATCCGCCCGCAGCGAGCAAATCGCCAAAATCTACAAAGTGGATATCGCTACTGGCAAGAAAGACTTGTGGAAAACGTTTGGAGCCGGAGTGGGCGCGGGAGTGACCGAGACCGGTGCGCCGTTGTTTTCTCCCGACGGCTCAGCCTATGCGTATGTCTACGTGCAGATCCTGTCGAACGCCTACGTCGTGAATGGACTGAAATAGAAATTCGAGTGCACTAGCCCTATCAGTGCTATTGCACCTCCAGGATTGAGTGAGTACGATGCCAGCTACCGAAACCCAGTCGGAGTTGCGCGCCGATGACCGACCAAATTGTGTCGCACTATCGTCTTCAGGAGAAGCTTGGTGCGGGCGGTATGGGTGTTGTCTATAAGGCGGAAGACATCCGCTTGGGGCGTTTGGTCGCCCTGAAGTTTCTGCCCGATCACTCCGTGCGCGACCCGCGCGCACTGGAGCGCTTCAAGCGCGAAGCCCGCACGGCATCCGCGCTCGATCATCCGAACATCTGCACTATCTACGAAATCGACGAAGATCAGGGGCGTCCTTTCATCGCCATGCAGTTGCTCGATGGCATGACACTGCGCGAGCGCATCGGCGATCAGCCCGTTCCTCTCGGCACTCTGCTGGATTGGGCCCTGCAGATCAGCGACGCCTTGCACGCTGCGCACGCCAAAGGCATCATGCATCGCGACATCAAGCCCGCGAATATTTTCATCACGGAACGGGGGCAGGCGAAGGTCCTCGATTTTGGCTTGGCCAAGCTAACGTCCGTCGACCTGACCGGTCCGGGTGAAGCAACGTTGTCCTCGACCGGGCCGCTGACCCACACGGGTGCGGCGATCGGTACGGTTGCTTATATGTCGCCCGAGCAGGCGCGTGGCGAGCCTCTCGATGCCCGCACAGATTTGTTCTCATTCGGCGTGCTTCTTTATGAGATGGCAACGGGCAGGCAGGCGTTCTCGGGCCCAACGTGGGCCGTGACGGTTCACGCCATCTTGGGGCAGGCTCCGGTGTCATTGAATGAGTCTGTGCCCGGGCTTCCGCAGCGCTTGCAGGAAATCATCGACAAGTGTCTGATCAAGAACCGCGACTTGCGCTATCAGAGCGCGGCAGAGGTTCATCGCGACCTGCTGAAGCTGAAAAAGGACTTCGACTCGGGCAAGTCGCTGAAGTCGGTGCGCGTCGCGACTACATGGTCTCCGCGGAGAAAACTGCAGTTAGCGGTGGCGACAGCAGCTCTCATCCTGCTCGTCTCGGCGGTCGTCTGGGGACCGCGAATACTGCGACGGCTGGCGATTTCCGCGGTGGGACCAGTTCAGCCTTCAGCGACGCCGGTGCCCGAGCGAAAGAGCATCGCCGTGCTGCCGTTTGCCCCAGTTGAGGGCGATCCGAAGATGACTGCTTTCGGCAAAGGTCTTCTGGAGAATGTCGCGGCGAAACTCTCGCAGTTGAGCGCCAATCATGATCTCGAAGTGGTGCCGGCGCGCACGCTCGAAGATAAAAAAGTCGCGACCCTGGCCGAAGCGCAGAAAGAATTCGGCGTCGGCCTGGGCTTGGCGGTGTCGCTCGAGCGAGCTGGCGACTTGGTGCGCGCATCCTACAGCCTGACCGACGCCAGGAGCGGCAAGAACCTGGCTGGAGCGCAAATCACGGTCCCGGTTTCAGATCTCTTCACCATTGAAGATCAAGTCACGAGCGGCGTTGCTGCGGCGTTGCAGATTTCGCTACGCAGCGAGGAAAAACAAGCACTGGCTGCTCACTCGACCAGTTCACCCGAGTCCTACCAATATTTTGTGCAAGGTCTTGGCTACTTGCAGGATTCTCGTAAGCCGGAGAGTCTGACCAGCGCAGAGATTGTCTTCAAGCAGGCATTGAAGATCGATCCTAACTTCGGACAGGCCGAAGCGGGATTGGGACAGACATACTGGCTGAGGTATCAACTGGGCAAGCAAAAACAGTGGATTGCTCCTGCACAGCAGGCGTGCGATAAAGCGGTCCAACTCGGCAATGCCGGTGCGGAAGGCCACCTGTGCTTGGGATTGCTGGAAGACGGCACCGGTCAGTACGAGAAGGCGGCTGAGCAATTCCAGCAGGCTGTGCAGCTGGAACCAGCCAATGAGCGCGCCTATGCCAGCTTGGCGGAAACGTACCAACACCTCAACCAGCCAGATAAGGCCGAGGCGACTTACAAACGCGCGATTGATGCGCGTCCGCAGTACTGGCGTGGCTACAACCGGCTGGGAGCGTTTTACATTGCCGAGGCGCAATACGACAAGGCTGCCGCAATGTATCGCCGGGCCACCGAACTCGATCCGGAAAACTATCTACCTTGGAACAACCTGGGTTCGGCGCTTCTCTACGCCGGCAAGGATGATGAAGCGACGGCGGCATTCGAGAAATCGATTGCTCTGCGTCCTTCCAGTGACGCGTACAACAACCTGGCCGTCGCGCAATTCCGGCTGCATCGTTTTAAGAATTCGGCGTCGAGTTTCAAAGAAGCGCTGAAATTCGACGATAACAACTACCAAACATGGGGCAATCTAGGGGACGCATCTTACTATGGCGGCGATACATCCTCGGCGACGGACTCGTACCGAAAAGCAATCGCTCTGGCCGAACAGCAACTCAAGGTTAATCCACGCGATGCGGGTGTCCTCGGCGACTTAGCCAGTTATTACTCCATGTTAGGGGACCGCAAGCAGGCTCTGACTTATCTGGATCACTCGCTGCAACTGGGACCGGGTGACAAAGATTTGCTTTTGAACGCGGCCGTGGTGTACAACCAGTTGCGCGAAACTGGCGTGGCGCTGGAATGGTTAAGTAAAGCTCTGGCGGCAGGATACTCCCGCTCGGTAGTTGCGACCGGCGCCCCTTTCGACAATCTCCACGATAACCCACGGTACCAGGCCCTGATGCAAGGGAAGTAGCAAACCTAGTCAAATTCAAGAGGAGGATCCGTAATGCCACCAACAATTCAAGTGAACGTTCAGAATGGCCAAATCACTCCCGCCGGTAGCAGTCTCACCCCCAACTGCAATTTCGAGTGGCTGAATCCGGGCACGCAACCAGTCCTGCTGCAGAGTTGCGGCAACTGGTGCACGCAAGACACCTACCAGGTACCCGCCAACGGCGGCACGGCTTCGGCCACGGTTCTGGCCGACCCGAATACAAATTCCTGGGCTTTCCGAGATTCCGGCTGGAACGCGCCAGGCATGCCGCACATCACGAATCCTCCGATGCCGGTAGCCGACGAAAGAGAAGTCGCGTAAGCCTCGTGAGCTTCAAGACATTATGAACTTCGGCGCCTCGATCGTGCATGGGATCGAGGCGTAAGGCACTGGCGCGTTCTGGTGGCACCCGTGGAAGCTCCGAAGAATGGAAACAATAGCAAAGCGATGGCTCTTATTGCATGCAGGAGACAGACTGTATGTAAGCGTTCGTGCTGTCCCTCTCGGCGCGGTCCGACGCGAGGCGTGAGCCACTTGCCTCCTCCTTTTCCGGAAGGGCACGATTAGGCGGCCAGCGCTCTCTTGAAACGCATTTCTTGGATCGCATTCTGGGCCTCCTCACTGAGGTTGGATTTGCCGACCTGGATGATCACCTTGTGAATCTTGCCGGTGAACTTGTTATCGCCCACCTTGTAGTCGTCGCTGACGGCGGTATAGAGGTTCTCGCCAACGTCCGTTGTTTCCGCACCAAACGCGTTTGGATGAGTGTGCTCGATCCGCCCCGTGGCGACCTTTTCGCCGTTGACGAAGATCGAACCGTTGCCTCCCGCGCCCGGCCTACCACCATCGTAAGCAAACTCGAAGCGGAGTAGTACCTTCCCCGCCGAAAGGGAAGCGGGGCCCACGGTCTTGTAGGTCTCGCGACCGAGAAAGTTGTAGGCGAACCTGGGTGCGCCTTCCTTCAGATAGAAACTCCAGCCGCCCATCTCCCCGCCTTGAGCGATGACCACCCCTTCAGCGCCCCCCTCAGGGATTTCGATGTCGGCTGTAATCACGAAGGAGCGGTTCTTGACGTTGATAAAACCATTCTCGGGTATTCCTTTCATTCCTTCATAGACCGTCATCTCAGTGCGACCTTCCATCAGATCCGGACGGCCCGCCAGAGCTGCATTGAAGCGTTCCCAGGCGCGGTCGTCGAGCGGAAGCACGTTGTACTTGACAGCCTCCTCCAGAAAAACTTTCTTTAGCTTTTCAAGCTTATCCGGATATTTCGCGGCAAGGTCATGCGCACAACTGAAATCCTTCTCTACGTCGTAGAGCTCCCACTTGTCGTTTTCAAATGTAGCCCGCGCCTTAGCCTCCCACGGCGGGCGGTGCACCGTGGTGGCGAACCAGCCGTCCTGATAGATGCCTCGGTTGCCTGCCATCTCGAAGTATTGCGTGGTGTGGCGCGACTTGGCTTGGGCGTTATTGAGAGTGTCGAGCATGCTTACGCCTTCGATGGGTTTCTGCTTAACTCCATAAACGACGTCTGGTTGGGGCACGCCAACTGCCTCCAAAACAGTTGGGACAATGTCAATCATGTGGTACCACTGCGTGCGCAGGCCACCCTTCTCGTCGATGCCTTTCGGCCAATGGACCACAATGGGTTGGCACACGCCGCCGTAGGAGGCCACCTGGTGGCCCCAGGCAAAGGGCGTAGCGCCGGCAAAGGCCCAACCATTGGGATACAAAATGTGGGATTGGGGGCCACCGAACTTGTCAAGGTTTTTGAGCGCTACCTCAAGCGGTTCTGGCAATCCGTTGAACACGGATAGCTCATTGAAGGCGCCGATGGGGCCGCCTTGGAAAACCGAGCCATTATCGCCGGTAATGTAGAAGACCAGCGTGTTATCCATCAGCTCCAGATTTTCGATCGCGTCCAGAAACCGTCCGATTTCGTAGTCGGTCACTTCGCCAAAGGCGGCATAGATTTCCATGTACCTGGCAAAGACCTTTTTCTCGTCGGCCGTCAGCTCATCCCACTCCTGAATTCCAGGCGGCTTGGGGGCGAGTTCTGTGCCCGGGGGCAGGACTCCCATTTTGAGTTGGCGGGCCAGCGTTTCCCTTCGCACCTGGTCCCACCCCTGGTCGAACTTGCCCTTGTACCGATCGCGCCAATTCTCGGGCACTTGGAACGGGCCATGCGTGCCAATGGCCGAGTAGTAGACGAAAAATGGCTTGTCTGGGGCCAGCGAATGCTGGGATCGCACCCAGTCGATGGCCTTGTCGGTGATGTCAGTGCTGGCGTAATAATCGGCAGGGGGATGCATATCCATCCTGTTCATGTTGTCGTAGATGACCGGATGAAACAGGTCAGCCTCGCCCGCCATGAAGCCGTAGAACCGCTCAAACCCGCTATGCATCGGCCAGCGGTCGAACGGTCCGACAACGCTGGCTTCCCAGGGCCCCAGCTCGTGACATTTGCCGAACATGGCCGTGTTATAGCCGTTGAGCCGCAAGATCTCGGGCAGCATCGTAACGCTGGCAGGACGCATCGCGGTGTATCCCGGGAAAGCGGTGGCAATTTCCGAGATCACGCCGAAGTTTGCGCTATGGCTATTACGTCCGGTGAGGCAAGCCACGCGGCTGGGGGAACACAACGGAGGGACTTTGAAATTGTTGTAGCGCAGCCCGGTCTTGGCCAATCGATCCAGCGCCGGCATCTGGATGGGTCCTCCGAACGTCGATCCATCGCCGAAGCCAAAGTTGTCGAGAAGGATGACAATGACGTTGGGCGCCCCCTTCGGCGCTTTCACCTGGAATCGTGGCGGGGCTTGTGCATTGTGCACATCCAGCTCGGTGATCGGCGGATACTGAGGCTCCGGGACCGGCAGCACGGTACGGTCCATGGACGTGGCCATGCCGAGGGCGCCAGTATGGGCTTCTGACTTGTTTGTTAGTGAGTCATGCTTGACCGCTCTGTCGTCGGCGCTCATCGTTTTTCCCCATAATCACGAAAGATGATCCTGCTTGCGAGCGAAATTATCGCGCGCTGTCGCATTCGGCAACTGACAGAATTGCCAGTTGTCCGCGGAGATTGCCTGCGTTGCGAGCAATGGCCCGATCAGGGGAACTGCGGGCAATGATGGTTGATCAGATGATTTCTTCCCAACGACTCGCCCCCCTGTCACTTGTGCCAGTAGGAAACAATCGCTGAACTTCATAGGATGCCAAAAACCATAGCCGGCCTGAATCCGCGTGGGGTTAAATATGCCCATTCCAGGATCAAGAGTTCGGATCTTGATCGTGTCGTTAATTGGTTTTCTTTACATTGCGGTCCTGATTTTAAATCTTCATGAAAGCGATAGGCGCTCTCTGCGCCTTCAGGAGGCAAAGGACGGAGACCGTGTCAGTGTGAGTATCAGAGTGATGGAAGCGAATCTGAACCATTCAGAACTCAGAGTGCAGATACGCCTTCAGCCAGCCGGAAATCTTACAAACGATGGAGTAACTCCGGCACGTAATATGAAATTGTTTCTCAACGCTTCTCAGGGGTCTCAGGAGATCGATTTTCCCGTCGGAGAAATTATGAAACCTTTCGAGGCGGAATTTTCCCTTGACGGAGATACGAATCGATACCCGTTTGACCGTCATCAGACGACCTTGGGCTTCCTGCTAACTGTGTCCGGACTCCCTGATCGCTCTCCTACGCCCTCATCACACGCACTGGCCGCGCCGCCGATCCCCAATCTCGCGATCGGCCCTGCAGCATTGGAGCAAAATCACATTCCCATTTCGATTGACCTGACAGCGTCCATCCCGGGAGTCAAGTTCAGTGGGCAAATTTCAAGGGCCCAGAGCCCGGAAGTCACCGGAATCGACCTGTCCATCAGACGAGCCGACAATGTGATCGGTGTCACGATTATCGTGATGCTCACTATGATGTGCCTGGCGCTGAGCCTGCTCGCCATGGTTCTGCGGGCCACGGCAGTCAAGGGACAATCCACCTTGTTGCCGCTATCATTATCGGTGTCTCTTATTTTTGGCTTGCCGGCCCTGCGCAACAATGTGGAGCCTGGCGTGCCTCCGGTCGGGGTGTTTGGCGATTACGTTTCTTTCACTTGGGCGGAACTCATTGTCGCTGCCTCGACCGTCGTAGTTGTCTGGACCTGGATTGTGAGATCGGGAAACGGCGATTAGAAGTTGGGACCCGCAACTACTCCAACATTCCAGCAGCAGGGTGTAGCATTTTCCCCTCAGGTCATAGTACCCCGCCTTCGTTTGACGGGGTGAGAACAACACGGGAGGGAATATGCACCCCCCGTCCGGGCCCGCAGCGTCAAACGAGAAGAGGATAGTGTGTACGTGCTGCAACGATGCAACGATGTACACACCCTCATTTCCAGTGTTACGAAATCCCCAGTATTCATGCACCAAGGAGGCATCCCACCAGCTTTTTGTTGACATCCACAACCTTGCAAGTGTAATGTTCGGCGCAATCAAGCGAGCAAGATTCGCCACGGATACTGCCCGCATGCCAGGCGTTGGCTGAATTGGTGACTGTTCTACGACGTAGTAGTCTGACAAGATAACCTATAGGAATGCATCATAGGAGTCGACGCTTTAGCCCCCATCCGAATCAGTCACGGCGTCCACCGTAGAGATGTCACTGAAATACAGCAGGTAGGCTGGCTCTCGGTCAAACTTCTCATATTTGGACTCGTCGGTAGTGGAAAGCATATCGAAGACAATCTCCTCATCACGGGGATCGACTAAAGTGATTCTTGCAAATATGATTTCCCCGTCAGGGCGCGTGAGTCGGACCACCTTGCCAATGTTCTGTTGAAGCAGCGCAATCGTCTCTGGTGTCATATTCTTGTTTATCAGAAATGCACGTGCAGGTTTCCGCCCGTCTCGTTGTTGGTCAAATTTATATAGGGATCGGGTTTACCTGCACTCGTAAATCGGGCCACCCTAGTCCCGTCCGCACTTTGCCAACCTATCTGTTGGCCCTCTCTAAAGATCGGCCGAGCCCCCTCTCCGACCCACTTTTCGGCAGCTTCTTCAGCTGTTGCCCTGCTGGAAACTTTTATTCCTTGGTTCCCGACTGACGACGCGGCTTTCGCAAGAATCTCCTCCGCTCCTGCGCCTGCTTCTTCACCCGCTCTCGCCATTTGCGCTGCCCGAGCAGCTTCGATTCCCCCACCGATGAGCCTCCCGAAGCCAATTCCCAGCGCGTCAAAAGCCATCTGAGTGACGCCAGCCTTCAGCCCGTTCATACCCATTGAGCCTGCCAGCCCCAGCGTTTGAATCCCTGGATTATCAGGAGTCCACTGTGCCGTTCCGACCGGATTGCCGTTTGAATTAGTAATCACGCCAAGTCCCGTTTCAGAGTTCTGCAAGTTCGACAGGGAAGGCGCATTATTGCTCTTATCAGCTTGCTGAGCAGCCTTGTATGCGTCATCATCGACTGTTTGGCAATGCTGATTCCCATTTTGATCACTGGAACATATGGTCACCGAGTGTCCGTCAGCGTCTGTCTGGGTGGTCGGCTGATTCAAAACGTAGCTATACAAATTCCAACTTTGCGGATCAGCAGAGTCCTGACCGGAGGCATTGTCGGGTTGCATGAACCTTCCGAGGCTGCTGCCGTAGTAACGGGCACCGAAGATGTCGAGGCCGGATTCGGTATCGCGTTCTTTGCCGGTGAACCTATAGTGCTGCGGTGCAGCCGGGCAATATGCGCTGGCCCACTTTCGTTTCACCGTGAGCAACCTCTGGTACCACGTCTTGCGACGTCGGAGTCAGAAAGGTCGCGTGCTGTGGGAACGAATGCAACGGCTCATCCGCCGCTGGCTGCCTCCGGCCCATATCTGCCATCCTTATCCTTCGCGCCGCCTGCGCGTCACCACCTGAGGCAAGAGCCGTATGCGGGAAATCCGCCCGTACGGATCCGCGCGGGGGGTACGGAGCAATCCGTATCCCTACCGCGACCCCCCTCCACCCGACGACGCCGTAGGCGGCGCGCTTTTGACTCTCCCCAGAAACACCCTCCGGGACCACCACAACGTCACCCCGGCAGGCAGCGGCGGATCGGCATCTAAAGGAAAAACTCAGCCGGGTCACTTGGTCAGAAACCAGAGAGCCAAGCCTATGGGCACCGCGAGAAGCAGTAGACTCTCGAAGCCCATCCAAAGCCCGTAGGCCGTCCTGTTAGGGACAGTCGGGAGTCTCAGCCAAGACCGATACACGTAAGCCGGAACGACGATCACCGTAGGAAGGACTAGCAGGATCGCCCACCGGGGCACTCGTCGTAGTTTTACCTCCTTTAAATCGTAGATTTACTGCTTCGGTCTGCCGGAGACGATTTTGCTGTGAAGCGTTTTAAGACCCTCCATGCGGCGGTCAGCACCAGCCCCACGACGAAGTACACTACAAAATTTGCGAGGACTGCCATGACGACGATTTCAATCGTGGTTGCGCGTCCTGCTCCTTCTGTGGCCATGAGCCAGAAGGAAGTCGGCCATACAAACAGCTCGATATCTTGACGCAATCCATCTAAGGCGGCCGACGGGTGAAGCAATCCTAATAAGCCGGAACCAAGCATAAAGAGCACCGCCGCTCCCACACCAACAAGGCCCCAGATCGAAGCAGTTTTCCAAATTGAACGCATTGTGGTCTCCTCCTTCTAAGTCAAACGGCCCTCGATCAAAAAACCGGTAGCGGCACCAAACGGATGTAGTCGGTCCAGTGCGGTGTACTCTTGAGGTCCTCAACCAAGCCGTGCGGTGTCATGTCGTTCGGGACATTTTTCACCCCACCAGCCTGGAGGGCACGCTCACAGAATTGAGCGCAGTTTGAATGGTACAGGTTGTAATTCGGCGGGTTTTTCGCTGCGTTGTCGAGAAACGTCTGAATCTTTCCCGCTTGATCTGGGGTTACCTGGATCGTGGCTTTGTCTTTTACCTCACGATTCGGGTCAACTGCTCTTACCGCACCTGGCACTGTCTTATCTTCCACTACGGTGCCGGTGTCCTTCTTCGGCTCAAGTCCAACAGCCTGCTGGCCGTTGACGCTGACTGCGGCGTGGTCAAAGCCCAGGGGACCACCATTTACCCCCTGCCCCTTTACCTGCTCAACAGTGACCGTATTTTGCGCCAACTCTTGCGGCAGAACTGCCTGCTAAGACGCTCGCGCTCAGACACTGCTTCCAGAGCGGTATACACCTCCTGCTCTCAAGCCCAAACGGCATATCCGAACAACGAGAGCCACCCATGTGGGAGCAACAACGACGAACGCCACCATAAGCATGGCTGGTCCGACGGCCTTGTTCTCGGCAATGCGTGGGAATAGGTAGAGTAAGGGGATAACGCAGTAAAACAACAAAGAAACCGGGATCATGAACTTGAGAAGTTTCGATGTCATTGCAGAGCTCCGTCGGAGGTAGCCCTACGATAAACGGCGAAATAATAGGCGACTGCGCCGATCCAGTTTAGTAGCAGCAATATGACGAACCAAAGCTTCTTCATGGAGGACGGCGAGCGATCCAGGCGAAGCCAGTACCAGGCCATCCCAATCCAAAGGTAGAGAGCAGATGACGCTCCAATGACACCAACCACTGTTCCCAGGACTTTATACGCTGTTCCTTCCTGAATGAAGAGGCCGCCTCGGTACGACAACACGACATTGGCGATAATACCCAGCACTAGGAGAAGAGCGCTGATTCCGGCAGAGAGCGCAAATAATGCTTTGGACCGTGGCTGTTGGAGCCAATGTCTTTCACTCAGAATGGCACTGTTCATATACGTATCCTCCACCACCCTTACAACCCAATTCGGGGGATCTGCGCCGCTACTGGGGATTGAATAGATCCTTCACCTTGTCAAAATCCACACCTACCTCGAACCCAACAACTAGGACTCCTGCGTCGATTTCTGCGCCCACACCAAAATCCCCCTTGGATAACGTGCCTTCAGCTCTTTCTGTTCCGAACATCGCCGACGACGAATGTTCAACTTCGGGATTAGCCAAAGCCACTCCGTTCTTGACGGTCACGTTCTCGGTGGAAGTTTGCGGGCCTAGTATGACCTTGCCTATATTCACACCAGCCTGTGCCTCTTTGGTTGCTGACACAGAGGTTCCACCGGTTGTCACCGTCATCGTTGATTTCACGTCGGCCCCGACCTTCGCGCCGACCTTCAGAGGACTCTTGGCTTTCCCGACATGCGCTTCGACTCCGACCTCCAATGCGACTCCTACTGATCCCTTTGCGTAGAAGATCCCCGCGAGTTTCTGCCACCAAGACTTATTTTGCGCCGGTTGCGGCGGCCCGTTTTGCCCGGTCGCCGCAGGCTGGGGGTGCTGTTGCTTTACATTTTCCGGGTCCCCGTACGCCGCCTCCACGTATTCAGCCTCGTTGACGGCACTGATGCCGCCGAGCATGAAGTGGCCGTTAGCGTCTACCCGGTTGACGGGTCCGTTCTCTACGTAGGTGTAGAGGTTCAGTGTTTGTGGATCACCGAATTTCGCGTACGGGACGGTCACCGGTTTGGCGGCCCAGTCAGGCGTCATGAACCGCCCCAAGCTTGACGCATCGTACCTCGCACCGAAATTGTCAAGCCCGGATTCCGTGTCCCGCTCCTTGCCGGTAAACCTGTAATGCTGTGGCACGTTAGGGCAATAGTCCCCCACTACCCCGCCGTAGGGGTAGTAGTCGATGTCTTGCTCACACGCACTTCCGGTAGCGTTTTCCACAACGCTGCTCGATCCGAGATGGTCGGAAAAGTAATAATGCACAACGCTGCCTGCGACATCGAGCCGGGCTACTCGGGCACCATTAAAGAAAATATAGGCCTCCTGGTTCGTGCCGGTTAGACTGCTTTCCAATAGGGGCTCACCGCCAAAATCTCGCCAATAGATCGTGCTGATTGAACCATTGACCTTCGCTACACGATCGCCGTCGCCATCGTAATAGTACGTGTAGCCAGCAGTCGTTACTAGACGGTTCTCGGCATCGTATTTGTAGGTCGACGTACCGTTACTAGTCATGTTGCCAGCAGCATCATAGCCAAAGCTCGTGAGCCGATTGTTCGTTAAGGCGGAAACATTGAGCCCCTCGCTATAAGTCTTGCCCGAAATTCCGGAAATATTGGTCAGGTTCGCCCATGCATCGATAGTGTACGTCTCGCCCCATTGCACGCCGCTGAAAGCCGGACCGGCGAGGTCTGCGCGGGCGGGCAGTACGACAGCTATCACGAGAGCCGCACCGGCGGGGTTGCCTGTGGAGGTCAGTACGACAGCTACCATGAAAGCCGAACAGGCAAGGTCTGTTTTGGTGGTTTATATCGCCGCCCAATAAATTAACCAGCGAAATCAGCTTTATTCCAGTGTAGTTTCACCCCTCGATACGTCCTGCCCCACTAGCGAGCGACGCCCTTGCCCTGCTGCCCTCTCGCGGCGCGCGGGCCCTGGCCAGGTCAAAACCGGATTCTGTGGTGGTGGGGAGGAGGGGTGTAGCACTTTTGCCGCGTCTATACACTACCCCCCGTCTTCGTTTGACCCTTCTTTTCTCTGACCTGTAAGATCGAACGTTCATCCTTCGGCTGGGGAAATTGCCGGGCGGCGCCCGGCGGGACAGCTGGGGCCTGTCTTGAGCGAAGAGAGGGAGCGTTGTCCCCACACGGGTTTCGATAGTACACCATGCCGCACGAACTGCCGAAAGCTTACGAGCCGGGCGCGATTGAAGCGCGCTGGGCCGACTACTGGATCCAAGAGAAGCTCTTCTCGGTGAAGACGCCGCCGCCGGGCGAGACTCGTCCGGTATTCACATTGCTGTTGCCGCCGCCCAACGTTACCGGGCGCCTGCACATGGGGCACATGCTCAACCAGACGCAGATGGACATCATTGTGCGCTGGCACCGCATGCGGGGCTTCATTACGCTCTGGCTGCCCGGGACCGATCATGCCGGCATCGCCACGCAGATGATGGTGGAGCGCGATCTCGTGAAAGAGGGCAAGAAGCGCCGCGACTTAGGGCGCGAGAAATTCATCGAGCGCGTTTGGGAATGGAAGAAGGTTTACGGCGGCGCCATTCTCGACCAGATGAAGCGCCTCGGCGCCTCCGTCGACTGGGACCGCGAGTATTTCACCATGGACGAGAATCTTTCGCACGCTGTGCGCGAAGTGTTCGTCCGCCTGTATGAAGAAGGACTGATCTATCGCGGGAATTACATCGTGAACTGGTGCCCGTGGCACGAAACCGCGATCTCCGACCTCGAAGTGAAGCACGAAGATGTGGCGGGAAAGCTATGGGAGATTCGCTACCCGGTCATCGGGACCAACGAGTTCATCACCGTCGCCACGACTCGCCCTGAGACAATGCTCGGCGATACGGCCATCGCCGTAAATGCGAAGGACGAGCGTTACACGCATTTGCACGGAAAGAAAGTTCTACTGCCGTTGATGAATCGCGAGATACCCATCATCACCGACGAACTTGCCCAACCGGAGTTTGGTACGGGCGCGGTGAAGGTGACTCCGGCGCACGATCCCAACGATTTTCAGGCGGGCCTGCGTCACAATCTGCCGCAGATCAACGTGATGGACGAGCACGCGCACATGAACCAGAACGCCGGGGCGTATGCCGGCCTCGACCGGTTCGAAGCGCGCAAGCGCGTGCTCGCGGATTTGCGAGAGCAAGGATTTTTGGTCGGCGAGAAAGACTATGCATTATCGATCGGCAAGTGCGAGCGGTGTGGAACTGTTGTCGAGCCGCGCTTGTCCGAACAATGGTTCATCAAGATCCAGCCGCTGGCCGATCGCGCCAAAGAGGCTGCCGAGAGCGGCGAGATCACGATTGTCCCCGACAACCATCGCCAGGTCTATTTGAACTGGATGAACAACATTCACGACTGGTGCGTATCGCGCCAGTTGTGGTGGGGACATCGCATTCCGGCGTGGACGTGCGACCACTGCAAGCATGTGACGGTCGCGCGCGAGGCGCCTCTGACCTGCGGCAAGTGTGGGAGCACGAAACTAGAACAGGTTCCCGACGTGCTCGACACCTGGTTCTCGTCTGGGTTGTTGCCGTTTACCACGCTCGGCTGGCCCGACAAGACGCGGGATCAGTCCGTGTTTTACCCGACGACGCTGCTGATCACCGCCTACGAGATCCTATTCTTCTGGGTGGCGCGCATGATCATGTTTGGCTGCCATTTCATGCAAGGGACACGAGCAGGATCCGGCCATCAAGAAGGCCAGCGGCTGGGCCGACAAAAAGAACGACAGCGTGCCCTTCCGGCAGGTATACATTCATGCGCTCGTGCGCGATGCCGAGCGGCAGAAAATGTCGAAGACCAAGGGAAACGTGGTCGATCCTCTGGAAGTGATCGAACGCTTCGGCACGGATGCGACACGCTTTACCTTGGCGGCCATGGCGGCTCCGGGTACCGATATAGCATTCAACGAAAGCCGGACCGACGGCTATCGGGCTTTCGCGAACAAGATTTGGAATGCCGCCCGGTTCATGTTCATGAACGTGGATCGAATCGAGCCGGGCCTGCGGCCCACGACCGGGTCTGAGACGCGGTCCCACACAGGCAGCGCCAGCGCCGGCGTTGTGGGCTTTCAGGCGACTACCCTCGAGGACCGCTGGATTCTTTCCCGCTTTAATCGAGTCGCCGCCGACGTCAACGACGCGCTGGCCACCTACAGATTTCACGAGGCCGCGAACCGCATCTACGACTTTTTCTGGGGCGAGTTCTGCGATTGGTATCTCGAATTGATCAAGCCGCGTCTTAATTTCGAAGAGGGCGCCGACAAGACGGCGGCCCAGTCGGCGTGTGCAAACTTGGTCAACCTGTTTGATAGCTCGCTGCGCCTGCTGCATCCGATAATGCCGTTTATCACGGAAGAAATCTGGCACGCGATTTACGAAGGCAAGCCGCCGCTGAAGTCGATCGCACTGGCGGCCTATCCGCAGGCCGACGAGAAACAGTTTGATCTTGCCGCCGAGACCGAGATGGCGATTCTGCAGGATTTGATCGTCAGCGTGCGCAACCTGCGTGCGGAACTGAAAGTCGAACCCAAGGTGAAGGTGCCGATCGAGGTGTTCGCGCACGAGGCAGGCATCCGCACGATGATCGAACAGAATCATGGCGCCGTCGAGCGACTCGGCAACGTTGAGAAGATTTCCTTCGTGGATACGTCTCTTGCCAATCGGGCCGGCGCCCGTGGTACGGCGCGCTTCGACGTACACGTGATCTATGAGAGAAAAATTGACGTTGCTGCCGAGAGCGAGCGACTAAGAAAAGAATTGGAGAAGATCGAGAAAGAGTTGGGCAATAATCAGAAGCAATTGGGGAACGAACAGTTTCTGGCTAAAGCTCCGGAGAAAGTGGTCGAGGGCCTACGCAGGCGGGGCGAAGAGTTACTCGTCTTGCAAGAGAAGGCGAAGAGTAAGTTGAAAGAGTTAGCGTGCTGAACGTAGCCCCGGACGCATCGTCCGGGGATCGAGCGAAACTCGATGGGTTTTACCTCGGCGCATGATTGATCGCGATCTGGGGTCGGCACAGACGGACGAATGCGTCCGTCGCTACACTTATGGACTGGAATTCAAGACGCATCACCGCAATCCTCGAGAACGCGCTGGTCGAAGACCGGGCAACGCGCGATGCGACCAGCTACGCCTGCATCGATCCTAATCAGCGGGCGTCCGCGTCGATTATCTCCAAGCAGGATTGCATTCTGGCGGGAATTGGCTGTGTGGCGCGTATTCTCGACGTTTATGCCGCTCTCGACGGTGCTGTCACTGCCCACTACGAAGTCACCACCCATCCGGAGATATTCGACGGCGTGCGCCTGCATAAGGGTCAGTCGGTCGCGGTCATCCGCCACAACGCGCGAGTGATTCTCTCCTGCGAACGCGTCATCCTCAACTTCCTGCAACGCATGAGCGGCATCGCGACCCTGACCCGCAAGTTCGTCGAAGCTGTATCTGGCACAAAAGCACGCATTCTCGATACGCGCAAAACTGCTCCCGGACTGCGTGTGATCGACAAGAATGCCGTGCGTTGCGGCGGCGGACAAAATCATCGCCTCGATCTTTCCGACGGAGTGCTCATCAAGAACAATCACATCGCGTTGGCGGGGGGTATCGTTCCCGCTCTGGAAAGCGCCATACGCAATCGCCGCGGATCGCAGATTATCGAGGTGGAAGTACGCACCCTCGAAGAACTGGATCTCGCCCTCGCTCACGGCGGCGAAGCCGTTCTGCTCGACAACATGTCAGTCGACGACGTGCGCCGCGCGGTGGAGCGCTGTTCGCAGCCCGACGCCCAAAAAAAGGGCCGCCGCGTCCCCATGGAGTGCTCGGGAGGAATTCGTCTGGAGAATGTTCGCGCTTACGCCGAGACCGGGGTTGATTTCATTTCGGTGGGATTGCTCACCCATTCGGTTCAGGCCGTCGATATGAGTATGCGAGTGGTTCCGGCCTAGGAATCTCTAACGGGCTGCAAACCCTTCAACCCGCCTGAACCCTTTGCATTCGCTCCTTCGCAGTTCCGGATTTCAGAACAGATGTACTTCTGTGCGCGAATGGCGAGGCAGCCGCGCTAAACTGGCCGCAACGGAGGCCCTCCCCTTATGTACTCCTCGGCTCGTTGCCTCGCATCCCTGTGCCTCGTAATATTTCTTGTGAACGCTTCTTATGCAGGCGCGCCAGAATCGAAGGCTAAACCTGCCTCGGCAAAGACGCCTCAGCAGACGCCAGGTCCAAGTTCAACCTCGACGAATTCCCGATCCACCGAGACGCCGGCGACCACCAATATCAACGTCACCGTCGATGTGCTGAACAATCGACATACGATTAGTTCTTACGTTTACGGAGGCGCCTATCCGCAAGACTCGCCCACGATCACCGACAGCGGTTTAACCGTCGTGCGGTGGGGAGGAAATGCCACGTCGCGCTACAACTGGCAACTCTTCACGTACAACGCCGCGAATGACTATTACTTCGAAGATTTCAATTACTCGGAGATCGGCGATTCCGATTCCACCAAGTTCATCACCGACGTAAAGAACGCCGGCAGCCATCCTTTAATGACCATGGTAATGCTACCGTGGGTGGCGCAGAGTGCAGAGAATGGAAGCAACGGCCACTGGAGTTTTTCGGTCGCCAAATATGGCTCGCAATGCTCGGTCGATTCCTACAATACCGACGCCGGCGATGGACTGAAGACCGATTGCGCTACGACCCTCACCGCGAATCCGAATGACGCCAATGTTCCGTTGCTCGATCAGCCGGGCTCCAACGATCCTCCCGGCAGCGTGTACCGTAACCAGTGGGCCGCCGCTCTGGCCGCGGCGTTTGGCACCGGTCCTCATTTCTATAACATGGATAACGAGATCGATATTTGGGGAAGCACGCAGCGCGACGTTCACCCCAACCCCACCGCCTATAACGAAATGCGCGACACGTTCGTCACCGAGGCACGTAACCTCAAAGGGTGGGATTCGAAGGCAATGCGCTTCGGCCCCGTGAGTTGCTGCTGGTGGTTTTACTGGAACGGCGCAAACGGATCAGACAAGGCAGCCCATGCGGGCGTCGATCTCCTCCCCTGGTGGCTGAACGAGGTCTACTGGGAAGACAAAGTCGCCGGGGTGCGTTCCGTAGATGTACTCGACGTCCACGCTTATCCCGACGGCCCTGACACTTCCACTTGGACCCAGGCTCAAAAGCAGGCTCTGACGGCGCGCATTTATCGCGATTACTGGGATCCCACTTACGTTAGCGAGTCCAGCACGATCAATCAAAACTGGGCAACGTTTATTCAGCCGAATAAGACCATTCCCTTTCGTATTCCCCGCATCCGCGCCGCGGCGAATATGATTTATCCAGGAACGCCCGTCAGTTTCACCGAATGGAGCGCATCGTTCGCCGGCGAGTCCGATTTTTCGACCGCGCTCGGAGACGCGGACGCCTACGGCATTTTGGGACGGGAGCGCATGTACCTTGCCTCGCGCTGGACTGCGCCTTCATCAACGAATCCCAACTATCTCGCACTGAAACTGTTTACGAACTACGACGGCCAGCATCACGGATTCGCCACAACCTCCGTCTCCGGCACCAACAATGGCGATCCGGATCTTTTCAGCAGCTACGCTGCGCTCAACTCGACGGGCAAAAGCTTAACGGTGTTAATCCTGAACAAAGATCCAGCGAATATCGTGCAGGCACAGTTCACGACCAATGGCTTCACGCCCTCGAAGGTAACTTCGTACACACTGGCTTCGACGAATCCAACCCAAATCGTGGCGTCGGCAACGACCACGTGGTCGCCAACGCAGACCTTTGCTCCGTATACGGCGACAGTGCTGGTAGTGAGTGGAACAACGCAGTTGCCAGGAGCAGAGTGGGATCTGAACCCCGACACGACGATGGTTGCCGCGGGCGGGATCGTCGTTCTGCAACCGAAAATCACCTCGGGATCTGCCACCGTCACTCTAGGAATTCCAACCTCGGACAGCGGCATCACCGTAGTCGTGTCGCAGCCGACGCTGAGCAAAGGCCATAACGGAAAGATCACGGTAACCGCCGGAACCACGCCCGGCTTCTATCACTTCAGCGTGCCCAGCACCGACACCTCCGGAGTCACGCAGCAACAGGGTGGATACATTCTCGTTGGCAATCCTCCGGCATCGTTCACCAAGACGGGCGACAAGCAGAAGGGGGCCGCGGGCAGCCAACTCACGCTCTCCGTTACTCTGGTTCCCGGGCAGTCAGGAGGGAGCGCGTCCGGGGGAACGGTCTTCTTCACCACCAGTGCCGGCTCGCTGTCGAGCCGCATCGTTGACACGGACTCAACGGGAAAGGCATCCGTCATGCTGACATTGCCCTCGACCTCGGGAACCGTGCGCGTCACTGCCGAAGGCCAGTATGGGCTTGGACATCCGCTAGCCACGTTCACCGAAACCGTGCAGTAGAGCCGATGTTTGTTGTTTCGTGGAGATTCGCGCATAATCTCGGCATCAGCAACGCGAGCACAATTCGTAAGCGGGCGAAAGGGCCCGCAGAGCACAAGGCCCAGCCTACCGATCTGCGGCTCGGTCGAATTGTGCGCCTGTTGATGGACCATGCGACCGTGGTCGTCAGCGGCACTAAGATCGCAAAGGAAATCTCCTCTAACCGGAAAGAAGTGTGGCGGATGATTCAGCAACTGCGCGGGTTGGGCGTGGACGTTGCGGGTCATCCCGCAACTGGATATCAATTGCGATCCGTGCCGGACTTACTGTTTCCGGAGATTCTGCGGCCGCTTCTGCGTGGCACGATCTTCGCCGAGCATCTTCACCACTTCTACAAGATCGGGTCAACGAACGCCTCAGCTATGGGGGCCGCGGCGGAAGGCGCTCCGGAAGGTACGGTTTTCCTGGCTGAAGAGCAGACCGCCGGCCGCGGCCGGGGCGCTAATACGTGGCAATCGCAGCGTTCGACCGGGATCTATTGTTCTGTGATCGTGCGCCCCACCCTGCCCCCGTCGGAAGTGTTGGTGCTGTCGCTCGCAGCAGGACTCGCCGTGCAGGCTGCGATTCGGCAGGTCGATTCAAGGGTCAGCGCCGATCTGAAGTGGCCCAACGATGTTCTGATCGACGGCAAGAAAGTCTGCGGCATTCTCACCGAGATGAACGCCGAAGCGACCCGCGTTCGCTACATCGTCGTCGGCATCGGCATCAATGTGAATCAGACAAGCTTTCCGAAAGAGTTGGGTGCAACATCCTTGCGCCTCCAGACCGGCAGCGAGTGGTCGCGCGTCGAGTTAGCGGCCGCTTTGTTAAAATCACTCGACCGCGAGTATGGGCGACTGCTGGCAGACTCGGATGCGCAGCAATCGATTCTGTTCAGGTTCGCGGAGCATTCTTCATGGGTGCAGGGAAAGGCCGTTCGCATCGATGAGAATGGGTCAATCTTTGAGGGAACTACGGAAGGTCTCGATCCGCGAGGATTTTTGCAGGTGCGGACTGCGAACGGATTGCAAACAGTGTTGAGCGGAACGGTAAGAGAACCGTAGCGCCGGCATCTTGCCGGCTGTCGCGAGAGCGCGTCGCTCTCGCTGTGGCGAGCGAATACAAACGCCGGGGCCACTTAGAGTCAAGCGCATGCTGCTAGTCGTCGATGTCGGCAACACGAACACGGTCTTGGGCGTCTTCGCCCGCGTCGCCAAGGTAAATACTGCCGGCGATTCCGACGAAATTCCGCGCTACGAGCGGCTCGTCGCCAACTGGCGCGTCGCCACGTCCCGCACCAGCACCGTGGACGAATACGGCGTTCTGTTCCGCAACCTGTTCTCGATGGCCGGTCTGGAATCGAAAGGCATTCACGGCATCGTAATCTCGTCCGTTGTCCCGCCGCTCGATCCGGTGCTGCGTCAGGTCTGTGAGCGTTATTTCAATCTGCGTCCTCTTTCCATTGAGCCCGGGGTAAAGACCGGCATGCCCGTCCACTATGACAATCCGGCGGAGGTCGGTGCTGACCGCATCGTGAATGCCGTCGCGGCTTTCGAGAAGTACGGTGGCCCGTGCGTCATCGTAGATTTCGGCACGGCCACTACGTTCGACTGTGTCTCGGCCAAGGGCGAATATCTCGGTGGAGTCATCTGCCCTGGCATCGGCATTTCGGCCGACGCGCTCTTTGAACGCACCGCACGGCTGCCGCGCGTCGAGATCCGTAAGCCCGCCCGCGTGATCGGCTCGAACACTGTTGGCAGTCTGCAATCGGGCCTCTATTACGGATATCTCGGTCTGGTCGATGGCATCCTCGAACTTCTGCTCACGGAATTGGGTCCCGAAACTCACGTCCTCGCGACCGGGGGCCTTGGCCCCATGATCGGCACGGGATCGAAATACATCAAACACGTCGACGATTTCCTGACGCTCGAAGGCTTGCGCATCATCTGGGAACGGAACGGCTCCGCGCGCAAAGATTCCGCGTCCGCGAAATCCACGCCTCAAACTCATGGGAAGGTATCGGCAAAGCCGGCACCGCAGAAGTCCACGAATGGCGACGGTGCTCCTGCGCCATCTTCTACCCGTTCTGCTCGCTGACCTGCCGTGGAAAATTACTTCAACTACTTCACCGAGATCGAAGACCGCTATCTGCAGCGCCGCGGCGGCGGCCTGCTGCTCTCAACTCTGGACTGGGCACTGATTGAAACGTGGAAAGATGCCGGCATTCCTCTTGCGGCCGTGCTGCGCGGCATCGACGAAGCGTTCGACCGCTACGACCAGCGACCTGCGAAAACCAAGAAAGTGAACAGCCTGGCTTACTGCTCCCAGTTGGTGCTGGCCGCCGCGGAGGACATGAAGGAAGCGGCGATCGGCGCCGCGGCCAGCGATTCGGAAATTCCGGCAAAATCTCGCGCCAGTCAAGGTTTCGAACCAGAGGTAGTCGTACCATTCTTGCGCGGCAATGCGGACGTGCTCGACGCTGCGAATCTACCCGACGCCGGCGGAGTCTTCGCTCAATCAGTCGCCCTCGATGCCGCAAAAACATTGCGCCAACTCGCCGAAGAGATCGAGAGCAAACCCACAGCGCGACTCGAAGACCTGGAGCGTCGCCTCACCGTGCTCGAAGAAAAAATTTTTGCGGCGCTGATGGCGTCCACGCCCGACGATGAAATTGTCACCGTGCGTGCCGAAGCCGACCGCGATCTCGCTCCCTACCGCAGAAAGATGTCTGGCGCACAGATCGACCAATTGCAGAAGCAGTACGTTCACAAACGTTTGCTTGAGAAATATCATCTTCCGCGACTGAGCCTGTTTTACATGTAGGGAGACACGTGCAGTTGGGAAGGGCGCGACTTTAGTCATGTCGTTAACGCCGCATATATCCAACCGATTTCCGCCGCTAAGGTAAGCTGTACACGCTCACGTGACGCATCATTTCGACGCATTGATTCTCGGTGGCGGCGCAGCCGGCTTGATGTGTGCCATCGAAGCCGGCAAGCGTGGACGCCGCGTCGCGGTTCTCGAACACTCCGACCGCCTGGGAAAGAAGATCCTCATCTCCGGCGGCGGCCGCTGCAATTTCACAAACATCCACTGCCGCGCAGAGAATTTTCTTTCTGGGAACCCGCACTTCGCAAAGTCGGCAGTGGCCCGCTACACGCCCGCGGATTTTATTGCTCTGGTCGAAAAGCATCGCATCCCTTATCACGAGAAGACGCTCGGACAATTATTCTGCGATCGATCGGCCCGCGACATCCTGGCAATGCTCGAAGAAGAATGTCGCGCCGCTCGCGTCACGATTTTCCTGAACACGAAAATCAGGGAGGTCAGCCGGACCACAGAGTTTGTCGCTCACGCGGCCGGTGCGGAATTTCACGCCCCGGCGCTGGTCGTCGCCACCGGTGGCCTGTCGATTCCAAAGATCGGCGCGACTTCGTTTGGTTACGACCTGGCACGCCAGTTCGGACTCAAGATTCGCGCACCGTGGCCCGGACTTGTACCGCTGGTCCTCGAAGCCGAAAACCGTTCCCGCTATTGCGACCTTGCAGGCGTCTCCGCAGAAGTAATTGCTTCGTGCAACGGCCAGCAGTTCCGCGAGAAGATGCTGATCACTCATCGCGGCCTGAGCGGTCCCGCGATCCTGCAGATTTCTTCATACTGGAAGAAGCCTCGCGAGATCAACATTGACATCGCCCCGGGCAGCGAACTGACCGCAGTCTTCCGCAATCCAAAAACACCTCGCACCCTATCGGCTCTGCGATCCGAGTTTCGCAAGACTCTGCCGATCCGCCTGGCAGACCGCTGGCTCGATCTGCACGCGCCCAAATCATGGACAAATCCCGCGCTGGCTGATTTCGAGCAGCAGGCACACGGGTGGACGATCGTTCCCGAAGGCACTGAGGGTTATGAGAAAGCCGAAGTGACTTGCGGTGGCGTCGACACCGACGAACTCTCGGCCAAAACGATGGAAGCCAGAAAGGTCCCAGGCCTGTTCTTCATCGGCGAAGTCGTGGACGTGACCGGCCACCTTGGCGGCTTCAACTTTCAGTGGGCTTGGGCCTCAGGCGCGGCAGCAGGCCGGGCGTTGTAAACTAGCATCCCGGTAATCAGGAGGGAGCCTCATGCGGGGATCGGCAATCTTTTGGCGCAGCATCTTGTGGACGGCGATAGTGATATCTCTCGCGAGTAGCACGTTGGCACAGGCGCAATCGGCGATGCTGTTGGCTCTATCGAAGGATGACCACACCGTGGCCATCGTAGACCCGGCGACGTTGCAGGTCTTAGCTCGCATTCCCTCCGGCCCCGATCCCCACGAGATCATCGCGTCCAACGACGGCAAACTCGCCTTTATCTCGAACTATGGCGGGCTGGACAGCACGCTTAATACGATCTCCGTAGTCGATCTCGTAGCCAGGAGGGCGCTGCCTCCTATTGATCTTGGCGCTCTGAGATCGACACACGGCTTGGCGTTTGCCGGGGGCAAACTCTATTTCACCGCTGAAACGAATAAAGTCATTGGCCGCTACGATCCCGCGACCCAGCGCGTGGAATGGATTCTCGGCACGGGACAGGATCGCACGCACATGGTTTTAGTATCCAAGAGTCTCGACCGTATCTTTACGTCCAACGTCAATTCCGCCACGATTAGCATCATCGAACAGGTTTCGCATCCGAACGGTGGCTTCGGGCCACCTCCGGGCGCACCTCCGGGAAGCCCGCGTCTGACTTGGGAGGTAACGAACGTTCCCGCTGGTCATGGGGTTGAAGGCTTCGACGTCTCGCCCAACGGAAAAGAACTGTGGGCAGCCAACGCCCGCGACGCGACGGTCACGATTATCGATGTAACCTCGAAGAAGCCGGTCCAGACTCTTCCCATCGCAGTGAAGGGCGCCAATCGTCTGAAGTTCACGACAGACGGCAAGCTGGTCTTGATCTCGGGTTTGGGCGCGCACGCTGGCGACAGCAGCTTGGTGGTCCTCGATGCCTCGACTCGCAAAGAGGTAAAGCAACTGAGCCTCGGCGGAGGTGCCGCCGGAATCTTGATGGCTCCCGATGGTTCCCGCGCTTTTGTTGCCGTCAGTTCAGCCGACAAGATCGCGGTCGTAGATTTGAAGACCTTGGAAGTTTCCGGGCAAATATCAGTTGGCAAACAGCCCGATGGTTTGGCCTGGGCTGTGCAGAGATAATTTACTGGTTCGTTGACGTCATCCCGGGCGCAGACCGCATTCCAGTCGGAGCGAGGGATCTCGCGCGGGTCGGAGCCATGCTCATCGTCTTTCAGCTATGACCTACTTCGCGGACCTTTCGTTTTACACCTTCGTCCGTGGCGACTCATCGCCCGGAGCGAAGAACGTCGGCTGGTTGGAGCGCGGACATCAGTTCCAAAGAATCGCGCCGTCAGAGGACATCCTGGATTCGCTCTGGAGCCTCTGCGCAATTTCGGTCATGCAAACAAGAGGAATTCATCAGTGCGATTTGTGTGACACACCCCAGACCGTGTATGCGGTGAGAAACGGAGTCAGAGTATTGCTCGGGACCTCAGAAATACGCGTGTTCCCCGAAGAAACTAGTATCTCTTCCATGAGGCAAACGCTTCCGAAAGTAGAGTCTAATCGCTTACTTTTCCTTCGCGCTTCGAGGGTTCCCTTTGGGATCTACGCGGCCCCGACGCTAATCTACCACTACATCCGCACGCATCATTACAAACCTGCCGATGAGTTCCTTTGTGCCCTCAGAGACGGGCCTCGGCCACCTGCTCCTGAATATTCTGAATATCTAAAGCAGCTTAACCTCGAGTGGAAGACGAATTGGACGCCTGACGCAACGCCAGCCGATTCCGGACATTTGAAAACCCAAGAAGCGGGGTCGCGCAATAGGGCTAAACATTCCATTTATCTGGATGAAAGTTAAGCGACTCCAGAGTCCACCAGCACGGTTTCGGCCGCAGCATGCCGTAGAATCGACTCTTGCTGCTCACAATCGAAAAGATGATCTACGGCGGCGAGGGCTTAGCCCGCCTTCCCGCCGATCCCTCCACTGACGAAGCCCGCGGACGCGGCAAAGCTGTCTTCGTCCCGTTCATCCTTGCCGGAGAGAAGATTGAAGCCTCTCTCACCGAGCAAAAGCCTGGCTTCGCGCGAGCGCATGCGGGCTCAATCCTAAAGCACTCCCCACATCGCGTCCTGCCGCCTTGCCCTCATTTCAACCGCTGCGGTGGATGCCACTACCAGCACGCTAGCTACGAGCATCAACTCGAAATCAAGAAGGAAATTCTCCGCGAGAGCCTGCTCCGCACGGCCAAGCTGGATTTGCCGTCCGAGATCGAAGTGCATTCTTCGCCGCCGTGGAACTATCGCAACCGGTCGCGCCTGCAGGTGCAACTTAGACCGGTGTTCGCCATGGGGTATTTCAAGATAGCGTCGCACGAACTACTGCCCGTCGAAGAGTGCCCGATCAGTTCGCCGCTCATCAATCGGGGCCTGGCGTCTCTATGGGAGAGCGGACGAGCGGAAAAAATCCCCGAAGGCATTCGCGAGGTCGAGTTCTTCGCCAACGGGGACGACACGCAGCTTCTGTTGGATGTCGGATGCGGCCGCGAGGCTCGCCGCGCCGCAGTACGCACGTGGGCCGAGGAACTGCGTTCTTCCATGCCGGCGATCACTGGAATCGTGGCGTTCCGCGAACCGAATCCTGGCGACCGCAAGACTGGCACTCCGGAAATTCTCGTCACCGTTGGCGCTGAATGCCTCACCTACCAAACGCAACGCACAGCTTATCGCGTGAGCGCCGGTTCGTTCTTCCAAACCAACCGTCATCTTACGGACGAACTGGTAAGAATCGTCACCAACGGACAGTCGGGCAAAGTCGCACTTGATCTCTATGCCGGCGTGGGGCTGTTTTCCACAGCCCTGGCAAGTGACTTTCATCACGTCGTTTCTGTTGAGTCGTCACAGACTTCCTCAGGCGATCTTTCCTACAATCAGTCCTCGAATGGAGAAGCAGTACAGGACACCACGGAGCAGTACCTGGCCCGTGTGGAAAATTCGGGGCGTGTCGGGAAGGGCGAAGTCCTCCCTCATACTTTTCATAAGCCCGACCTAGCGGTGGTGGACCCGCCTCGAAGTGGCCTGGGAGAACGCGTGGCGCGATTGTTGGCGACCTTGGGCGCGCCACGCGTTGTTTATGTGTCGTGCGATCCGGCAACGCTGGCCCGCGATCTGGTGCCCTTGCTGGCCTCCGGTTATCGCGTAGAGCAAGTGCATCTAGTGGATTTGTTTCCCCAAACCTACCATCTAGAGAGCGTTGTGCACCTGGTTCGCTGAAGTTACTAGACGTCCGAGAACCCGGCTCGCCTCACGTAGCGCCGGCATCTTGCCGGCTGTGCCGAGGGCGTCTCGCCCCGGGGTGCTGACATCTTCTTGCCTATGAACGGAATTCCCAGCGTGGCTCCGCCGCCTGCTTTCCACTTGAAGGCACCCCGCCAGCCCATGTTTTGGGCAGCCGCTTCTTATGCCACGGGAATCGCAGCCGAAGTCTACCTGTGGCGGCCCGCCTTGTGGTGGGTTCTCGCGATCACAGCGTTCGTAGCTGCCGCAGCCTACTTCGCACAGCGGCGCACCGGTCTGGGATGGCTGCTTGCGTTGTTTTCCTTCTTCCTCGCAGGCGCACTTCACATTCAAGCCCGCGGAGCATCCACGCGTCTCGACACCAGCATCCTCCCCTACGCAGACCGGCAGGAAATCCAAATCACCGCCCACGTCACTCGCGACGGGCGCCTGCAGCCGGCAGGTTTCAACGAAATCAGACAAACCCTCGATGTTGAGACGGAAGAAATCCAGACCTCAGCGGGCCAAAGTGAATCCATTCATTCCGGAATCCGCCTCAGCATCTATAACCCGCATGACGATGACGAGGCTTCAGAACCCGAGACCGTTCCAAACACAAACGGCTCCGAACAGTCGGTCGCCGTCTTTCACTACGGCGACCGCATCCGTTTGCTGGCCAAGCTCAAGCCGCCACATAATTTTCGCAATCCCGGAGCCTTCGACTATCAGGGATACCTCGCCGATCGCGGCATTGCGGCACTCGGCTCCGCCAAAATGCAAAACGTCGAACGACTGAAGGGCTTTTCCGGCAGCCGGATGGCCTCCTGGCGTGGCCGTTTGCATTGTGCAATGGTCGCGAAGATCCATGAACTGTGGCCGCCGCGTGAGGCCGCGTTGCTCGATGCCATGGTCATCGGCGAAGAAGCTTTCATCGACCGCGATACCCGCGTCGACTTCCAGCGCTCGGGCACGTACCACGTGCTTGTCGTCTCTGGGATGAATGTCAGCATCCTCGCTTTCGTCATTTTCTGGACTCTTCGCCGCTTGCATGTTAGCGACATTCTCGCAACGCTGGCAACGGTTGCATTCTGCGTCGCCTACGCCTTCACCACGGAGGTTGGTGCGCCCGTCTGGCGCGCCACTCTCATGTGTGCCATCTACCTGGGTACACGCCTGCTTTACCGCGACCGCGCCATGGTCAACGCCCTGGGAGCGGCAGCGTTGGGTTTGCTGGTCTTCGATCCACGGCAGCTTTTCACCGCTAGCTTTCAGATGACTTTTGTCTGCGTTCTGATCGTGGCCGCCATAGCCGTGCCAATCTTGCAGAGGACCTCGCAACTTCAGAAACAGGCGCTCGCCAACTGGGACTCCAACGACTACGCGGCGATGCTCCCACCGCACGTAGCTCAATTCCGCGTGGACCTGCAATTCATCGCGGCGCGCGTCCAGCGCTTTGTGGGAAAGGAATGGTCGCGCCGACTGGTGCGGGGCACGGCAGCATCCTTACTTGCTGCGTGGGAACTGCTCTTCATTTCCAGCGTCATGCAAATGGGACTTGCCTTGCCCATGGCGTACTACTTTCATCGCGCCACCACCGTCGGGCTGCCGTCAAATCTGATCGTCGTACCCTTGACGCAGCTGATGATGCCCGCTGCCCTCGCCGCAGTGATCCTTGGCTGCATTTCACCTTGGTTGGCAAAGATCCCAGTACTTCTGACAACCGTGGCGCTCCATGGAATCACTGGCACCGTCCGCGGGCTGGGCGTCCTCAGGCTCGCCGACCTCCGCGTCCCCATGCCTTCTGTTCTCGTCATAATGCTGGCGGCAGCCGCGTTAATACTGGCGATGTGGTCCGCTCGCCGCCGACCACTGTTCACAGCCGCCGGACTCGCCGCCATCCTCGCAACTTCCCTCGTTCTCGCATTCGTTCCGCCGACGCAGCGCGTGCATCCCGGAGTGCTGGAGGTGACGTCGATCGACGTGGGTGAAGGCGATTCCACTCTGGTCGTCACGCCGCAAGGCCGCACGTTACTAATCGACGCAGGCGGCCCCATCGGTCCCGGCGGATCGCAACTCGACTTTGGGGAAGATGTCGTCTCTCCATATCTCTGGACCCGCGGCATCTCGCGCCTCGATATCGTCGCGATCACTCACGGCCACTCCGATCACATCGGCGGAATGATTGCCATCCTCAAGAATTTTCGGCCAAAGGAATTATGGGTGGGCCTGCTGCCGCCAAGTCAGGCCCTGGAAAACGTGATCGCTACGGCGCAAGCGACCGGCGTCAAGGTCGTGCGCCACTGGGAGGGCGACGAGTTCGAACTCGGAGGCACATCCGTTCAAGTGCTATTCCCGCCGCAAGATTGGCATGTCGGGAGTAAGCCCCAGAACAACGATTCGCTCGTCCTCCGCCTAACCTATGGTGGATCGTCGGTTTTGTTGGAAGGGGATGCCGAGAAGCAAGTGGAGCGCCGCGTGGCCGCGCTCCATCATCCCGCCGCGAATTTAATAAAAATTGGCCACCACGGCAGCGCCAACGCGACCACACCGGAATTGCTCGCTTCGGCGAAACCGCAGTTTGCGATCATTTCGGTAGGAGCAGGAAATTCGTTTGGCTTACCTCGCTTCGAAGTCTTAAGGCGCCTGGCGGACGCGGGAGCCCGCGTCTACCGCACCGATCTGGATGGAGCCGTAACGTTTTACCTCGACGGCCACTCGGTCATCCCTTCTGTGGCGGCTCTTCAATAATCGGAATCTCGGCTGTGGCGTCATCGTCTGGTACCGATTGTCGCCCCTCGGCGATGATCCGACGCGCCTCGTCCGCATCGTCGTCCCGCACCAAGATCAGCATTCCGCCGAGTCCCGGAAACGCATCCTGCACCATAGACGCCGACGTCAGATCGCTGTCGATGCCCGCCGAATCAAGCAATCCCTTGACCACCAGCGCCTCAGATTCGTCCTCCGAGTCGAATACCTTCACCAGTTTCTGGTTCGGATCAGGACGCGGTTGCTTGTCATCCGCCGGATTGCCCGCTTCTGCCATGAAATCTCCAATCTGGAATCGAACCCACGCCGACTGGCCGAATCCGCCTGCATAGAAATCGATTTTACTCCTCTTCCGACCACGAGCCGGGAAGGGCACGAGCTCCGTCACCCCATTCAATCACGTAGGGGCGGACGCATTCGTCCGCCCTGCGAAGCGCAGCGAGCGCCCCGGACGAATGCGTCCGGGGCTACGTATTTTGTTTTAGAGGCCTCAACCTCATCGATGCTACCGCTTCTTGCTTCCCACGAATCTACAGCGATGACCCCAGGACGACACCTTTGTGCAGTTGCTTTCCTTAGAAAATGGGGCAAAATGGCAGGAACCATCGGCGCAACGCCGGACCGCGCCGAGTCATCCAAAGCTGTGGGCTTTACGTGGGACGAAAAAGGGGACAACGATGAACATTCATCACCAGGCCGGGAACGGATCGAGCTTTCCCATTCCGGAGCAGGAGACACTCCGCGAACGCGAAGAGGAAGCCCGAAAAATCCGCCGCCTGCAAGTGATGATCAGTATGGTGATGTCGGTGATCGGCCAGGACCCCAACCTCACCGTCGAAGAAGCTTCCGAACTAGCCGCCGGAGCAAAACGCGCCGCCCTCGCCATGTTCCCCGACAAAGAACTCGCCTTCGATCTCCTCTACAAACCGCGCCTGCAGCGCCTGATGAAGGAGCGCTTCCGGCTGCAGTAAACATGCGATTGCTGACATGATCCTTACTTAGTCGGCAATTGCCGCTTACTCGTCCACCACCGAATTCCTAAGGGTTCCCACCCCCTCCACGCTGACCTCCACCACATCCCCCGCCACCAGCGGCCCCACGCCTGCTGGCGTACCGCTGGGAATCAAGTCTCCCGGAAACAATGTCATCGCCTGCGCAATATGCCGAATCACAACGTCCAGCGTAAAAATGAAATCCCGCGTATTCCCCTGCTGCCGTACTGCTCCATTGACGCGGGTTTCAACCCCAACGCCCGCCCCTACTCCGAAACATGGATCGATCTCATCTGTCACCACCGGCCCCACCGGACAAAACGTGTCGAAGCCCTTGGCCCGCGTCCACTGCCCATCTTTATTCTGCAGATCGCGCGCCGTCACATCATTCACGCAGGTATATCCCAAAATGTACTGCCGGATATCCGCATCGGCCGCCGGCTGATAGCAGGTCTTCCCGATTACGACGCCCAGTTCTCCTTCGTAGTCAACTCGCTCCGAAATCTTCGGACGGCGCACAACCCCACCCGGCGAAAGCAACGCGGAAGTAGGCTTGAAGAAGATGAGAGGCTCCTTCGGAACCTCGTGGCCCAGTTCGGCCGCATGCTCGCGATAGTTCCGCCCCACGCACACGATCTTCGACGGACGCACCGGCGGCAGCAGTACCGCCTCCTCCAGCGGGATCGCCTCGATCCGCCGCGTGCGCAGGCTTTCCATATCCCCGTCAGCTTCTTCAGGAGCAGTGAGCAGCACGCGCACAATCGCGTCCCGCCCGCCAATGGACTCAACCAGCCCGTACTGGGCCTGGCCATTGAATTGAAATCGGCAGTATTTCATCGCCCTCTATCTAACCATATCTGTGAAAGATGCAGCGAATCGCTGGGAAATATTTCTAACCCGATGGGTACCTGCCCTGGCTCAAACAGCACTTTCGCGGCGGCGAGTGTATCCAAAAAACCGCATCAAAGCCCACAGAATGCCATGCTATAGTATCTGCCCGGACGTTCTGGAAGGACGCGCCAAGACTCGCCCGAAGAACTCCCGCGGCCCGTCCTGAACCAGTCCTGTAGAATCCCGTGTCCTCGCTGGAGCTTTCTTGCCGTCTGCGCCACGCCATCGATCGTTCGTAAGCAGCCATTGCAAACTCGTGTGGTTCGCTGCCTTCTGGCTCTGCAGCCCAGTCTCTTTGCTCGCACAAATACCGAACTTCAATGTAGGGCCCGATGCCGGCCTTGCTTCGATTGACTTCGCGCAGATCTATCTCGACCAGATGAACCGCCACGCGCGAGAACGCGAGCAACAGAAGGCACAGGACAAAGAGCTGATTGATTCCGGCACAGTATCTGCGCTCGATCTGGAAGCTCCTAACAACGCCGTGGGCGAGTTCAACCACGCCACCGCATTGATGAAAGCGCAGCACTCACAAGAGGCAATCAAGCATCTGCAGAAGGCGATCGCGATCTATCCCAAGTTCGTCTCCGCTCACGTCGCTCTGGGCCTCGCGTATCTCGATCAGGAGGATCCCCCGCACGCCCGGGAGCAATTTGAAGCCGCAGCCAAGCTGGACCCGAAGTTTCCCGCATCGTTTTTGAATCTAGGTCTGGTGGCATTGTCGTTAAACGACTTTGCGGCCGCCCAGCCGGAACTGGAAAAGGCAGCTTCCCTCCGTCCCAACGACGCCAGAATTCTTTCCAGCCTGGTCTACGCGCAAAACGGAACCCATGAATACCAGGCTGCCCTGGACACGACCCAGCGAGTCCATGCGCTCAACCACAAGGGGCTGGCGAACGTCCACTACGTCGCTGCTTCAGCCGCCATGTCTCTTAACAATTTCGACGCGATGGAACGCGAACTCAACTTTTTCCTGAACGAAGACCCCACCAATGCTTTCGCTCCGACGGCACGCCAGAACCTGGCTGCTCTCGTCCACAATAAGTCGGTTCGGGCCGCGGCATCCGCAAATCCGCCACAGTCGCCAACCCTAGTCGCTTCTCTGAGTCCGCAGACTTTTCCCAACAGTGACCGGCTGAAGGCGCAGTTGAACTCCGCAGGGGATGAATCGGATCGCGAGGCATGCGACGACTGCAGCGCGCTCGCCGAATCAAACCGATCTGCCACAGCCGCCAACGCAGGCGCTCCTATGAGCATGCCCGCGCGTCCCCCGAGCAACACCGGTGCGTGGACGATTCGCACCAACGTGGACCAGGTGACCATGTTCTTCTCCGTCAGCAGCCACGGGCGCATGGTGAACGACTTGCGGCAGTCCGATATTCGTATCCTCGACGACAACAAGCCGCCGGAAAAGATCGTGGACTTCGCTCCGCAGTCCAAGCTTCCTCTCCGGTTGGCCCTGCTTGTCGACACCAGCGGCTCGGTTCACGACCGTTTCTCATTCGAGAAGCATGCTGCCGGGAAGTTCGTTGAAAAAATGCTGAGCGGCACTGCCGACCTCGGATTTATCGCCGGATTCTCTCAGGAAACCACCGTGACTCAGGATTTCACCAGCCAGACCGGCGAACTGGGACAAGGGATCCAGAAGCTCACTAACGGAGGAGGAACGGCCCTGTTTGACGCGGTATCGTTCGCTTGCGAGAAGCTGGCGGCCTATCCCGACGGCGAACAGGTGGCACGGGTCCTGGTGATTCTGAGCGACGGCGAAGATAATTCCAGCCACACCACTTTGCGTCAGAGCCTTCGGGCTGCAGAAAGAGCCGGTGTTGCAATTTACACCGTCAGCACGAAGGAGGGTAGTGGAGATAAAACGGATGCCGATAAAGTGCTGATGATGCTCGCCGAGCGTAGCGGAGGCGAAGCGATGTTTCCGGGAGACATTCTGACGTTAGGTAAGTCGTTCGACAAGCTGCACGATTTGATCCGTAGCCGCTACTTCGTCTCCTACAAACCCGCGGACTTCCAGCCCAATGGAAGCTATCGCGCGATCAGCGTTATCGCCGAAAAAGACGGGAAGCATTTGCAGGTTCGTGCTCGTAAGGGTTACCACGCTCGCCTGGCTTCAACTCCCAACTAAACAGGGAAGGTTGCGCAAGTGTGGTATCGCGGCGAACGCGCGTTTCCGATCACGGCACCGACTCGCTGGCTTCTTCCGAACGCGCGCTCTCGTTCCCACGAACGTCCACCGCTGACACGGAATAAAAGTATGTCTTTCCGGACAGCACGTTCGTATCCCGATAAGCCGGTGTCTTCAAAAGCTCTGTGTTTACCTTCACGGAAGTGGATCCTTCTTCGTGGCGATAGACGTTGTAGCCGTTGAGATCGACATCGCTGACTGGAGCCCACACCAGATCGACAAACGTCTTCTGGCCTGGGCCCGAAGCCACTGCCTGCATTCCGGAAGGAACAGCCGGAGGAAATACATCGTCCGCGAAGACCTTAATCTCTGGGGTGTCGTCCCCTTCGATCTGCACCGCGGGCTTGTTGTCCTGGGGGATGACCGTCACAGTTTCCGCGCGATACCAGTAAGTCTTCTCCCATTCGATTCCCGTATCCGTGAGCTTGAAGTTGCGCTCGCTCCCGGCCGGGACCTCGCCGGCGAGGTTCTGTTGCGAGCTGCCCTCCATCCGCCGGTAAACGCGAAAAACATAATGCAGCGGTTGTGCCGAGGTGACGGGTGGCACATCGCTCGTCCAACTCAATTCGGCTCCCTGAGCGCCGACTTCTGCGGAAAAGTGCTGCGGCGGTGGAAGAGTATGCGCCGCCGGAACCCGCACTTGATTCGAGAACCCGGCGCCGCGTCCACCTGCATTCAATACTTCGACGGCATAAGTCACAAAGGCGGGAGGATCATTCTTGAGCACCTGACTGGGAAGCACGTCCGCATAGGATCTTTCAAGCTTTGCTTTGGACGACGGACCTACCCCCGGACTTGGCGCTGCGGCGGCTTCGCCGACGGGAGTCCCGCATTGCGTCAGAGCTGGCTCCAAGCCGCGGCATATCTTCGTAGGGCCAGCGCTTCGCAGCGTCTGGCGATCGGTCGTGACCGTGGGAGCGGTCCAAGTGAGAGTCACGTGATCGCCCTTGCGCACCGCTCGCAGATCAGAAGGCGGCTTCGGTAAGTCCAGCGATGGCGGCTGCGGCGACCCAATGGTCGCACATGCCGTAAACACTAACGGTCCGGCCAGAGCGATTCGAAGTATCTTGGATCGCTTCATGCAGATGAAGACAGACTAACAGAGGCGAACGCGATCCTCCGATGCCATCCTGAACGACGCCAGCTCGAATGAGCGCGCGCAGAAAAAAAGCCAAGAATAAACCATGAGGACGCGGAGGACACAGAGGTCTCCGCTAAGAACTCCTCTCGTGTCCTCCGCGCCCTCTGTGGTGAACGGTTTTCCTACAGAATGTACCGCGACAGATCCTGATCCTTCACGATATCAGTCAGCATCTTGCGGACGTAGTCGGCATCCACCGTCACTGACTGCCCCTTCTTCTCGGGCGCATCAAAACTCAACTCGTCGAGCACGCGCTCCATGATCGTATGCAGTCGCCGTGCACCAATATTCTCGGTGCTCTCGTTTACACGGAAAGCGAAGTGGGCGATTTCATCCAGCGCCTCTGGCGTGAACTCCAGTTTCACGCCTTCGGTCTCGAGCAGCGCGGTGTACTGCTTCACCAGCGATGACTTCGGCTCCGTCAGAATTCGTACAAAATCTTCCATGGTGAGCGATTGCAGCTCGACGCGAATCGGAAACCGCCCCTGCAGTTCGGGGATCAGATCGCTCGGTTTCGACACGTGAAACGCGCCCGCGGCGATGAACAGAATGTGGTCGGTGCGGACCATCCCATACCTGGTATTCACGGTCGTGCCTTCGACGATCGGCAGAATGTCTCGCTGCACGCCCTCACGCGAAACATCGGGCCCATGTCCACCTTCGCGACCAGCAATCTTGTCGATCTCGTCCAGAAATACGATCCCGGAATTCTCCACACGATCGATCGCCATCCGCGTGACCTGATCCATATCGATCAGGCGCTGCTCTTCTTCCTGAATCAGATACTCGAAGGCCTCATTGACCTTCATCTTCCGTTTTTTAGTGCGCTGCCCGAAGATGTTCGGCAACATGTCTTTGATGTTGACGTCCATCTCCTCCACGCCCTGATTCGTCAGAATCTCGAACGATGGAAAGTTACGCTCGCGCACGTCGATCTCGACGGTCCGGTCGTCCAGTTTTCCCTCGCGGAGCTGCTGCCGCAGTTTTTCGCGGGTCCGGCTCGAAGATTCCATCAACGAAGTGCTGCCATCAATGACCACGCCGCCCGACGTCGTCGAGCTTCCGTCCGGCCGCGGAGTAGGCGAAGGCGGCAGCAGGATATCGAGCAGACGCTCTTCCGCATTCAGTTCAGCTTTGTCAGCAACATCTTCCAGCTTCTCTTCGCGCACGTTGTCGATCGCGATTTCCACCAAATCACGCACCATCGATTCCACATCGCGCCCCACATAGCCAACCTCGGTAAACTTCGAGGCTTCCACTTTCAGAAAGGGAGAATTCGCCAGCTTCGCCAGCCTCCGCGCAATCTCCGTCTTGCCCACACCTGTGGGCCCGATCATGATGATGTTCTTGGGGATGATTTCTTCGGCCAGCTCGGGAGAGAGCTTCTGCCGGCGCATGCGGTTGCGCAGAGCGATGGCCACGGCGCGCTTGGCGTCCTTCTGGCCAATCACGTGTTTGTCGAGTTCAACGACAATCTCGCGAGGAGTCAGTTCATCCAGCGCAAGCTGTTCTTCTTCAGCGGAGGAAGGAAGGTAGATGGCCATAGGAAAGTCAGACCTCGGACTTCAGACCTCAGACCTCGGCACACTGTGGTTGAGGTCCGAGGTCCAACGTCTGAGGTCTACAACTCTTCAATCGTTACCTTGTCATTGGTATAGATGCACATCTTGCCCGCGATCTTCATGGCTTCTTCGGCGATCTGCCGCGCGGAGAGCTCAGTATGCTCCGACAGCGCCTGAGCCGCTGCTTGAGCGTACGGCCCGCCGCTGCCGATGGCGGCGACAGTGCCATCAGGTTCGATCACGTCTCCCTGGCCGCTGAGCAAAAACGTCTGCTCTTTATCGCACACGAGCAACAACGCCTCCAGGTGGCGCAGAAACTTGTCCGTGCGCCAGTCGCGCGCCAGCTCCACCGCGCCGCGCCCCAGATTCCCGTGATACTGCTCGAGCTTGGCCTCAAACCGGCTGAACAGCGTGAACGCGTCCGCGGTCGACCCGGCAAATCCCGCGACAATCTTGTCGTTGTACAACCGGCGGATCTTCTTGGCCGAGTGCTTGATGACCGACTCGCCCAGCGTGACCTGGCCGTCGCCGGCAAGAACCACCTTCCCGTTGCGTCGCACCGATAAAACTGTTGTGGATCGAATCAGTCGCTTCGTAGTCATGAGCGCAATTCTTGATTATAGCAGCGCCCCACTCCCACACCTCGGACGGTCGATAACACCAGCATTTTCGACCATTTACAGAGTGCTTCGGTAACCATCTCGCCGATTACCGCTGTGACATTTACCATCGTTGCGACAGCCCGTAGTTTGTAGCTCATGCGCCAGTCTGCAGCGGTCTTGTGTCAGGACAAACGATCCCTCCCAACATTGGAAGCAACCCTTCAGCACCTTGATATCGAACTGGTGCATTGCCAGTCCGGAAAGGAAGCGCTGGAACTGACGATGAGCGGCCGTTGTTCCACGCTGATCGTGGATTTCGACCTGCCCGGCGCTGAGGAAGTCATTCGCATGGCCGCTTTATTGCCGGCGAATCAGAAGCCCGCTCTCCTGGCAGTAGCCAGCCGGGCGTGGCCCGGCACGGGCCAGGCGTTTCAGTCCGGCGCAAGCCGCATTCTGTATCGGCCGCTCGAAGGCGAGCAGATAAAGGACGCCCTGAAAACCGAGCGAAAGTCGAGGAACTCCAATCGGCGCAAGTCCAGCCGCTACGAAGTGAAGACGCTCGTCTATCTCGATCTTGAGGGCGGTACGCTTTCCGGGGTCAGCATCGACATCGGCGAGCACGGGCTCGCTGTGCAGGCTACTGAACCGGTGCCGATGAGCTCGAATCTCGCCTTCCGCTGTGTGCTGCCCGGCACAGACGTGACCCTTCAAGGACATGCCGATGTGATCTGGGCCAGCGACCATGGCCGCGCCGGACTATTCTTCTCCAAGCTCAGCCCAGTAGCCCGGAAGCATCTCAAACACTGGCTTCACAAGCGCAACGCTCACAGCAAGGACAAGGACAAAGACAAACATGACGTTCGCGACTTGATGCCGCCCGAACACGCCCGGGTGTCTTTCGCCGTCACCGAGTAGGGGCACGGGCAAAGGCCCTAGGGTGAATCCTGTAGCGAGAAAATTTACTTAAAATCACCGGACCAAGCCTTGACTCTGTTCGCTACCGTACTATCATGGAAGTAACGCTCCTCCCTAGGAAGGGGACAATCCAACAACAAACTGTAAGCGAACTGGAGGAAGTCCCCATGAAGTTGAATGACAGCATTTCGACGTATGACGTTGCCGAAGCTCTACAGGGCGAGACCGGCAAATTTGAAGTAACCAGCCCCAACGGAGAACGCTACTTCGTAACGTGCCAGCCCGGACATTCGATCGTGAGTTTGGAATGGGCCGGGTCTGAGCCGAATCTGCAGCCTTTCCTCGTGCGCAAAGTAGCTCAACCAATTGCGACGGACGGCCGCACCAAGAGATCTGCGGCTGCTTAATTTTTCGGCATCCCAATAAACCAGCCCGGCCCCGATCAGGCCGGGCTTTTGATTTGTGTGCCGAACATGTTCGACAGCTTGGGGGTGAAAGTCCCCTGCCCAATCTGGTGGAGGTGAAGGGCTAGAGAAGCGCAAGGGCGTCGTCGCGAGGCGGGGTCTGAAAGAAGCGTGGATCAAAGGCGCGAGCCGATGAACAAGAACCGGATGATGAGGCCTACGGTGTGGGGCGAGCTGGCAAAGGACAGCGAAGCCCAGGTCCACCAAGCACACTGGTGGTAAATCCGGCGGTTGCGCGTCGAAGGCGGTCGAACTTACTTCGGGAGACCCGCCGCATGTCACGGAGTCGTGACTGAGGATGGAGCAATCCATTTTGACCGTGGGGCGGGAGTCAGCAGAGGGCATAGTAGGCCGCAAGGTCGAAGGCCCGAACAGCAAGGAGCAGCGAGTAGGACGCAGGACTCGATGAACGACAAGCGGCAGAAGAACCAGTTACAGATGGTGCTGGCCTTTACCGGGGAGGGGAGGAGTGAAGCTCCGAGGGCTCCGCGGGAAGGGACCGAAGCGTTCACGGCGAAATGCGAAACCGAAAGTCCGGCTAGAGAAGAGCAACTGACGGAAGAGGTCTGCGGACGGGAAAACTGTCAGCAGGCTTTACGACGAGTGAAGGCCAACAAGGGGAGTCCGGGGATCGACGGCATGAAAGTGTCGGAGTTGCCGGGCTACCTGAAGCAGCACTGGCCCGCGATTCGGGAACAGCTGATGAGCGGAACGTATCGGCCGCGACCGGTGAGGCGAGTAGAGATTGCGAAGCCGGACGGAGGAGTGCGCAAGCTGGGCATTCCGACGGTGCTGGATCGATTTATCCAGCAGGCGGTGATGCAGGTTCTGCAAGGCAGATGGGACGCGACGTTTTCCGAACACAGTCACGGGTTTCGTCCGCAACGCTCGGCGCATCAGGCGGTGGCCAAGGCACAGCAGTATATCGCCGAAGGCAACCGCTGGGTGGTGGATCTCGATCTGGAAAAGTTCTTCGATCGAGTCAATCACGACAAGCTGATGGCGGCGGTGGCGCGGCGGGTGAGCGACAAGAGGATGCTCAAGTTGATCCGAGCTTTCCTGGAGTCGGGCGTGATGGAAAACGGGCTGGTGAGTCCGGTGGAAGAAGGAACTCCGCAAGGAGGGCCTTTGTCACCGCTGCTGTCGAATCTCGTGCTCGACGAACTCGACCGCGAGTTAGAGCGGCGCCAGCACCGTTTCGTGCGATACGCGGATGATTGCAATATCTACGTGGCGAGCGAGCGGGCAGGAAAGCGCGTCATGCAAAGCGTGACCAGTTTCCTGCGACGGCGACTCAAGCTCAAGGTGAACGAGTCGAAGAGCGCGGTGGCACGACCGCAGGAGCGCAAGTTTCTGGGCTTTAGCTTTACGAGCGGGACCAGACCGAAACGGCGCATCGCGCCCAAGGCTCTGCTCCGCTGCAAGCAAAGAGTCCGGGAACTGACGCGACGAACACGGGGCATCAGTCTGGAGCAGATGACGAAGGAACTCGCCACCTATGTACGCGGATGGAAGAGTTACTTCGGCTTCAGCCAGACGCCCTCGGTGCTGCGAAAGCTAGAGGAATGGATGCGACGCAGGTTGCGCTCCGTGATCTGGAAGCAATGGAAGCGCAGCAAGGTGCGGTATGTTCGGCTACGCCAGCGAAACATCGGACATGACCTCGCGGCCCAAACCGCCGGCAGTCCCCATGGCCCCTGGCGCTTGGCCAACAGTCCGGCTTTGCAATCCGCACTTCCGATTGCTTACTTCGACGCGCTCGGTCTTCCTCGGTTGCTGGACGCGCTCTAGCTCAACCGAACTGAACCGCCGTATGCGGACCCGCATGTACGGTGGTGTGGCAGGGGAGAGTGGGTGACCACTCCCCCTATGCCGATTTTGGCCCGGTTTTGCGGGTGCAGTTAAAATGAATTCCGGTTGAAAGCATCTTGAAGTCAAGAAGGCAAACGTTGTCCATCTCCTCGTCCTCGTCCCTATCTTGCGAAACCGGGCTCGTCTTCAACGGGCACTCCATGGTCGGAACGCTCCAGCGTGTGCTTGTGTGTTCGCCTCGCACCGCCGGATGGAGCCAGCCGGAGCGCGTCGCACGCTGGCGGGATCTCGGCTTTCATCATGCTCCGGATTTCGCGACCGCTCAGTCGCAGCATGAAGTGCTGTGCCGCGAACTGGCCTCGGCCGGGGCGGAGACCCTTGAACTTGCTCCCGCGCAAGAACTGTCTCTCGACGCCGTCTATACCCACGATGCCTCACTCACGACCGATTTTGGCTTGATCGTCATGCGTCCCGGCAAAGCCAACCGCGTCTTCGAAGGGCAGCATCAAGGAGCGTACTGTACGCGCTTTGCAATTCCAATGCTGGCGAAGATTATCGGGCCCGGAACGACCGAAGCGGGAGACATCCTGTGGCTCGATGCGAAGACTCTGCTGATCGGCCACGGTTACCGGACCAACGCTGCCGGCATTGGGCAGATGCGCGAGTTGCTTCGTCCTAAGGGAGTCGAGGTTCTTTCCGCGCCGTTGCCTTATGGCCACGGCCCGTCGGCGTGCTTACACCTGATGTCGCTGGTCAGCCTGCTCGACGAGCGCACTGCGCTAATAGACCTTCCCTGCCTGGCCGTCGAAACAGTCGAACTGCTCAAGTCGCGCGGATTTCAATTTATCCAGATCGACGATTCCGAGCGTGACACGCTGGCCTGCAATGTGCTCGCACTGGGCGCGAAACGCGTGCTTGCCATCGAAGAGAATCACAAAACGAACGACCGCCTGCGCCAGGCCGGATTCGACGTCCGCACCTTTCCCGGCAGCGAACTCTGCATCAACGGCAGCGGCGGCCCGACCTGCCTGACGCGACCGTTGTTGCGAGCCTGATCGGGTAAGAGGTTAACGAGAGGCACGACTCGCGTGGGGTGCGGAAAGATCCGAAGAATCCTCCCGCCTTCCAGTGTCCTCGGACTCATCGGATCGCGCCCAGGTGTGCGCCCAACCGATCGAGGCTTTGGCTCCAGCCCATTTCCATCCCTTTGAGATATTGCGGCGCTTGCACGGTAGCTTTGATGACCCGCGCCTGAAGAGTCAATGTCGTTTTGCCATTCTGCTCGGTAAAGCTCACCGTGTTCAAGATATCAAACATGGAGTTGCCCTTTTCGTCGAGTGCGCTGCTGATGAATACCAGCCTTTCGGGTTCGATGATCTCTTCAAACACTCCCTTCATCGGATACACCACGCCGTTCGGCGCGCGCATGTCGATCCGGATTGCGCCGCCGGCTCGAACATCTAGTTCGCAAACCGGATTCGTGAAGCCATTCGGTCCCCACCACTGCGCCACGTGCCGGGTGTCCGTCCACACCTTGAAGACAAGATCCCGGGGTGCGTCGAAGACGCGCGTCATAACCAGATCCCATTCTGAAGATTCCACAGTGGCACTACTTCTTGCGTTGTGTCCGGACATTTCTCTTCTCCTTCTTACTGCGTTTCGAATCCTGGCTCTTGAATTCCTGAAGATAGTCATCCAACCGGTCGAAGCTGTCTTCCCAGAAGCGGCGATAGTGCTCTACCCAACCGGCGACGTCCTGAAGCGGCCTAGCCTGCAGCCGGCGGGGCCGCCATTGCGCTTCGCGCCCACGCGAAATCAATCCTGCATGCTCCAGCACTTTCAGATGCTTGGAAATCGCTGGCATGCTCATGGCGAATGGCTCCGCCAAGTCGGTGACCGAGGCCTCTCCCGAGGCAAGCCTGGCCAGGATCGCGCGCCGGGTTGGGTCGGCCAGGGCGCCGAAGGTTTCGCTCAATCGGTCACGCATGGTTGTGATAAACCATTAAGTTAAATAACTATTAGGTTAAATACATCAACAGCGATTTCCTGTCAAGCCATTTTCGCGATCCTCGATGAGATCGTTCATGGTTTCTAAACCTTCTCGGCGAGCAAGAATGGAGCGAGTCGCGCCAACGCCAGAAAGCAGATGTACGCAGCGCATCGCGTGTCCCTCGCAGGTGTGTATGATGTTTGTGCCCGGTAATCATTAATGGAAAGCGCCTCCTGATGAATCTCCGCTGCAGGCCAGTCCTGTTTTTGTTGCTCGCAATAGCAATCCTCCCACCAGATTCAGGTTCCGCGCAGGCCGCCGCGCCGACAGCTCCCAGCACACTTGAAGCAGTGACCAGCTCACAGCCGTTGCGTGATGGCATTGAAGTGAAGGCGGGATCTGCGACCCTGCGCATCACTGCTCTGCGCGATGACATCGTGCGTGTGCGCATCGCTCCCGGCGACCTTCCTGAGGATGCTTCCTGGGCAGTACTTTTCGGGCCGCGCTCGAAATCCGTTGGCGTGAAGCCGGTTAACGATGCGGCGTTCGTGGGTTTTCGCACGGCGGCGCTCGAAGTTCGCGTCGAACGCAATCCGCTACGCGTGGTCATTCGCGATATGGCGGGCAATGTCATCTCCGCCGACGCCATGGGCCGTCCCCTCACCTTCAAGCTTGGTGGCTTCACGATCTCGAAGCAAATGCCCGGCGACGAGCACTACTTTGGACTAGGGGATAAGGCGGGATCGTTCGACCGCAGGAACCAGGCCTTTACTTTGTGGAACACCGATGTGGGACCACAAGAATCGGTCGATCCGCTGTACAAGAGCATTCCCTTCTTTCTTGGCATTGGTGGCGGCCGCAGTTACGGACTCTTCCTCGACAATACCTGGCGCACATGGTTCGATTTCGGCAAGCAGGCGAGGGACGCGATCTTGTTCGGCGCGGAAGGCGGCCCGATCGACTACTACGTGCTGTATGGCCCGACTCCGAAACAGGTCGTAGAAGGCTACGCGTATCTGACGGGAACGCCGCCGCTACCTCCGCTGTGGGCGCTGGGATTCCAGCAGTCGCGCTACAGCTACACGCCGGAGTCGCAAGTGCTCGAGATCGCCAAGCGTCTGCGCGATGGTCGCATACCTTCGGACGTGGTTTACCTCGACATCGATTACCAGTTCAAGAACCGACCGTTCACCGTCAATCCTGAAACGTTCCCCAACTTCCCTGGACTCGTGTCGGATCTGCGGAAGGAGCACTTCCACATGGTCGCGATTACGGATCTGCACATTGCGCACGTGGCCGGTCAGGGCTACATGCCGTATGACACGGGGCATGCAGGTGACCACTTCGTGAAGAATCCGGATGGCAGCGAGTTCGTCGGCGTGGTGTGGCCGGGGCCGGCGGTGTTTCCGGACTTCACGCGGGCGCAGACGCGCGAGTGGTGGGGCGGACTCTACGGAGAGTTTGTGAAGGACGGCGTGGCTGGGTTCTGGAATGACATGAACGAGCCGTCGGTGTTCGACGGACCCGACAAGACGATGCCGCTGAACACGGTTCATCGCATCGAGGAACCGGGCTTCACGACGCGGACCGCGACGCACGCCGAGATCCACAACATTGTTGGACTCGAGAACGCGCGCGGCACGTTCGAGGGACTACTGAAGCTGCGTCCTGATGAGCGGCCGTTCGTACTCACTCGCGCGACGTACGCGGGAGGCCAGCGTTACGGATTCACATGGACCGGAGACAACTCCGCGACCTGGAACCATCTGCGGCTGGCGACACAGATGGTACTCAACCTGGGCCTGAGCGGCATCACTTTTGTCGGAGCCGACGTGGGTGGATTCAACGGCTCGCCGCCACCGGCGCTGCTTACGCGGTGGGTCGAGATTGCAGCCTTCTCGCCGTTCTTCCGCGATCACGCGACCAAAGGCAGTTTGCCACATGAAATATGGAACAACGGACCGGAGCAGGAAGCAATTCGCCGCCACTATATTGAACACCGCTACCGGTTGCTGCCCTACATCTACTCGCTCGCTGATGAGGCGTCGCGCACCGGGCTTCCACTGATGCGTCCGGTGTTCCTGGAGTTCCCGGAGATCTTTGCGCCGTCGGCGCCGGGGTTCGACAATCTGGATACGGAGTTCCTGCTGGGGCCGAGTTTGCTGATTGCTCCGCCGCCGTTTGGAGAGATGGTGAACGACTACGCCGTCTCGTTTCCTCCGGGCGTGTGGTACGACTTCTGGACAGGCGAGAAGGTGGCGGCGCAACCACACGGGCCTTCGATCGTGGAGGTCGCCAATGCCGGCACTGCGGCGAAGTTCCCGGAACCTCGCACGATTCATCCACCGGTCGAGATCATGCCCGTGTATGTGCGAGGCGGAAGCATCCTGCCGATGCAACCGTTGATTCAGAACACAGATGAGACGCCGGGCGGTCCCCTGGAACTGCGCGTGTATCCCGGGGCGCAATGCAGCGGGTCGCTCTATCTGGATGACGGCCACACTTTCGCCTATCAACATGGGGCATATCTGCGGCAGAGCCTGAGTTGCCAGTCGGACGCCAACTCGATGCATCTGACGTTTCATAAGCGCGAAGGTTCGTATGCTCCGTGGTGGAAGTTGGTCGAGGTGATCGTGTACGACTGGCCATCGGCCCATGCGGAGGCGAAGTTCTCGAGCAGCACGTATCCATTGAAGACGACGTACGATGCGAAGGAGCATGCGCTACATGTCGTGATCTCGGATGTGTCGGCGGAGGCGGAGTTGAGCATCCGGGGCAGGGCGGGGCACTGAGGGCGTGCTTCCCCTCAGGGACACCCACCACCGGGGCTGAAGCCCACATAAATTCCACGTTCCTACGCGGCCCTAAAGGTGAAGGGCCGCTCTTCCACGGTGCCTGTGTCCGGCAGCAAATGTCTGGCAGCCCAACTGTCCGGCGGCAACTTGTTTCTGGTTCTCACTGCTTGAGCAAAACGCCCGAAGGTCAGACCTGAAGTCCGGTCTCTTGGCGCAAGCGGGCGATGTCGCGGGTTGGGGCGCATCCGAAGAAGCGGCTGTATTCACGGCTGAACTGGGACGCACTGAGATAGCCGACGCGCTGGCTGGCTGTGCCCGCGTCCATTACGGTCGACAACATGAGGCGGCGGGCCTCTTGGAGTCGCAGCACTTTCTGATAGTGCAGCGGGCTCATGGAAGTGACCGATTTGAAGTGCTCATGGAACGAAGAAACACTCATGTGCACCAGTTCGGCCAGGGCTTCGACCTTCATGGGTTGAGAGTAATTCTCGCTGAGCCAGGAGATCGCCTTCGCGACGCGGTGAACGCTGGATTCGGCGAAGCCCATTTGCGCCACGCGGACACCGATACGGCTGCGAAGAAGGCGGATTAAGATCTCGTCGATCACAAGCGGGGCGACGAGTTCAGCGTCGCCGGGATGAGCAAGGCATTCGATGAGCCTGATTGCGGCATTGACAATGCTCTCCTCGGCCGGAGTGATATAAACGGCGCTTCGCTCTTGCACTGGAGGCAGCCCGTGGGGAAAAACCTTCAGGACGAGTTCGGCAATTCTGTGCGGTTCGAGGTCGAACCGGAGAGAAAGGTACGGTTCGGACTGGCTGGCCTGGGTGATCTGGGCAGTCACCGGGAGGGCCACGGAGAACACGATCATGCGCGAGGCGTCGTATTCGAAAACGTCGTCCCCGACAATAACGGTCTTCGCTCCTTGGGCGACGATGCACAACGAGGAGACGCTGAGGGCGTGCACACACTCTTTGTTCACGCGCGAGAAGCGACTGACGTGCAGGCCAGGGATGCGGAGCTCGAAGCTGCCGTCGTGAGGGGCATAGGCGGCAATTGAGCGGGCCAGTTTCGCGGTGTGAGGGTCGTTGGGACTGACAGCCTTCTCCAGATGCCCCGCCAGCGAAAGTTTGCCGTTCGTCCTCACGCCGCCGAGAATACTCGCTCTTGTAGTCATTATTCCGTTCCAGGGCAGCTTAACTCTTCAAAACCGCCAGTACATACGCCGGTTTCATCGGAAGCCGGCGAATCATCTTTCCGGTTGCGTCATGGAGAGCCGCGGCGATCGCCGGTGCGGCGAGGGCATTCGCGGCTTCCGAGCCTCCGCCATAAGCGCCAACTTTCGGATTGTTCAGCAGCACGACTTTGATTTCAGGGATGTCTGCCATGGTCGGGATGGGGTAGTTACTCCAGTCCTCGGTGGTGATTCCGCTCTCATCGAAGGTGACTTCTTCGAAGAGCGCATGGCCGATGCCCATCATTGCGCCGCCTTCGACGTTCCGCTTCAATTGCATCGGGTTGACGACGATGCCGGGATCGACCGCGATGGTGTATTTCTCAACCACGATCGCACCTGTCGTGGGAGTGACGGCGATCTGACAAATGCAGGCCCAGTAGGTTCCACTGCGCAACATCAGCGAAACGCCGCGACCTCGAACCGGAGTTGTTCCGTTGGATACGGCGTCAGGGCGGGGTGAGGGGCGTGTGTCCCATCCGGACGCATCGCGGGCGGCTTTCAAGACTGCGATCACGCGTTCTTCACTGGCGTGGTCGATGCGGAATTGGATGGCGTCGGCACCCGCGATCGCCGCGGCTTCGTTGATCGCCAATTCGCGCGGGTAGTTTTGCTGGAACTGCCCCGGCGTGCGCATGCTGTGGTCGCGAAGTCCGACAGCAAGAGGCGAAGCCTTTTGTCCCACCTGGAACGTGCCGTGACCGCGCTCCATCAGGTTCGGAACCTGAGCGTAAGTCCACGGGTCTTCAATGCCGTTGACGGTGGAAGTTACACCGCCAGAATGGACCTGAGGAGCAGACATAGTGGGCAGACCCGCGAGGACTGCGCCGATGGGACGATCGTCCTGCATGGCGGGCATGTAGTGATCGATCTGATAGGCGGCCATCTTGCCTTTTTCGTCGATGGCAAGCTGAACGTCGGAGTAAGAGACCGCCGATTGGGTGGACCACTGCATGTCGTCGGGGCGCATCCATTGCACGCGCACCGGTTTGCCCACGGCTTGCGACAGGAGCACAGCCTCATCTTCGGCGCCCGAGTTCCCGCCGTTCGATCGGCCATAATGGCCGGGGCCCGGATACGAATGCACGATCACGTGATCGGGCGTGGTGCCGAGCATGGTTGCGATTTCGCCGCGCAGCGCCTGCGGATTCTGGTTGTGCACATAGATGTGGACCGTGCCGTCGGGCTGGACGTCGGCAACAGCCATGGTTGGGCCGATGGGTGCGTGCTTCATGTAGGACAACTGATATGTCGCGGAAAGCTTTTTGTGGGCCGACGTGAGCGCGGAACTGACATCGCCTTTGGAATCCTTACTCTTCTCGACGGGCGCTGTGGTCCAATCGGCTTCTTCGCGGAGATGCTGGTAGAGTTTGGCGTTGCCTGGCAGGCCCTTCCACTCTGTCCACTTCGTGGCGCCGGCGACCTGCTCGGCGGCCTGGATCGCTTCCCACTCTGAAGGCGCGATGACTCCGACGAGATTGCCTTTCACGATGACTTGCGAGTTCGGGAACTTTGATTTGTCGAGCTGGCCGGCAGACACTAGAGTCGAGCCGAGCGTCTTCGGATGCACCACGCGCGCGTGCAACATGCCGGGCAGACGCACGTCCGTGGCCCAAGTTTCCTTGGCAGCGACTTTTGAACTGATGATCGAGTTCTTAAACGACTTACCGATGACCGTGTACTCGCTGACCGGCTTCATCGGCGGATTGCCGTCGATCGTCAAGCCGAAGATGCTGGTGAGATCTCCCTTCACAGGAATCGTGAGCTTTAACTGCTGGTTCTTGACGAGGTCGCCGTAGGAGATGCTCTTGCCGCCTCCCGAGACGATGCCGTCTTTCACGGAAAGCTTGTCTTTCGGCACGCCGAGTTTTTCGGACGTGAGATCGAGCAGGGCCTGGTGGGTATATGCGGCGGCCTTGCGGATGTTCGGCGTTCCATGTCCGAGGAAATCGAAGGCGCCGCTGCCGTCGGGCGTGCGATCGGTATCTCCCGCAATGACCGTGGTGATGGCTTCAAAAGGCACACTCAACTCTTCGGCCACGATCTGTCGGTAGGCAGTAAAGGTGGAACCTTGGCCGAAGTCGCTCTTGCCGGTGCGAATCAGGACGGTGTTGTCGGGGTGAATCTCAATCCAGGAACTGGGGAGTGTGGGATCGAGGGAATTCTTTAACGGCGCGGGTTTCGCGGTGTCGGCCTTCAGTCGTTCCGGGCCAGCGAAGCTGAATCCCACGACGAGGATGCCACCGGCTTTGATGAATTGGCGCCGCGAAAGCGTCGGTCCGACAACAGGGGCCGGTTTTTCACTCATGGTTGCCATCGCTTAACTCCTCTTCGCCATGATCGTGGCGGCATGTTGTACGGCTTCAATGATTGCGAGGTAGGTTCCGCAGCGGCAGAGATTCGGCGACGGCCCGGAATTGGTGTAGGCATCTTTGATTTGCGCCAAGGTCGGATGGGGATTGCTTTCGAGCAGCTCGGTCGCCTTAATCATCATGCCGTTCTGGCAGAAACCGCACTGCGGAGTTTGTTCTTCGATCCAGGCTTGCTGAACGGGGTGAAGGGTGTTTTTCGCTTCGTCGGCCGAGAGGCCTTTTTGCTTGGCCCATCTCGCGGGCAGACCTTCGAGCGTAGTGATTTCCTGGTTGGCGACACTCGCAACTGGCGTGACGCACGAACGCGCTTCCTTGCCGTCGACTAGAACGGCGCAGGCTCCGCACTGCGCGAGCCCGCAGCCGAACTGCGGGCCGATCAGCTCGAGATCGTTGCGCAGTACATAGAGTAGCGGAGTATCGTCAGGCGCCTGGACCTCGCGCCGGACTCCATTGACATTCAAAGTGACCATAGGGAACCCCCTTCCAACGCGCATTCAGATGCGGACGACTCTTTTGAATACCCCTCGGTTTCGCGGACCCCAGTCCGCTAGGCAACATTACGTTGGCTTCCAGCAGGCTGCTGAAAAACTCTCATAGCAGGCTAGATGCGCCCTCAGCGGCTAAAGCCGCGATTGATTCTGGCTCCTTACGGCGCGGCCTGAAGCCGCACACCGGAGCGCCGATTGAACTTGTCAGCAGATTGCTAGCTGACATCTTAACTCGTCTGTGCGCTCGACAGCGATCCGCGTCCGAGAGGCACGTGATCAGCTTATCGGGACCACGACGGCGGCGTCGAACTTCGCATAGTACTTCTTCACGTCTCCAGCGCCGTACTTGTCGCGGAACTTCTCGACCACGGACGATACCTGTTTTGTATCGGTGAGCGGAACGGCTTGAAATTCACGCTCGGCGCCGCGCGCATCGATCCGAATCGTCGACGTCCTGAGCACGTTCTTGTACCACTGCGTGTCCGATCCCTTTACCGGCAGCAGGTAAAGCTTGTCTTCATCCAATACGAACCAGACCGGGTTTGAGATGGCACGTCCTGACTTTCTGCCGGTCACGGTGATCGTGATTTCGCGAGACCGGGAGAAACGGTCTTCGAGAGTATCGTTCTGCGCTGGCTTTTTGAACATCGCAATGTTTCCTATTTGCGGTAGTTGTATTGCTCGTCGGTAACCTGCTCCATCCAGTCGACCACCTTGCCGTCTTTCTTCTCTTGAATGGCGAGGTGCGTCATGGCTGTGGTCGGCGAAGCCCCGTGCCAGTGCTTCTCGCCGGGAGAGAACCAGACCACATCGCCCGGCCGGATCTCCTCAATCGGTCCGCCTTCACGCTGCGCCCGGCCGTATGCCGCGACTGGCATCCCCATCCTGACTGCCGGACAATGTTAACGCGGACATGCCGATGAACAAAAACGCCACGCCGATCGAAAGCTGCTTTGTCATGCGAAGTCCCTCGTCACTCGCGGCTTATTCGGACTCGAGAGATGCCATGTCGATGGAGAAGCGGTACTTCACGTCGGACTTGAGCAGTCTCTCGTAGGCTTCGTTGACCTTCTGAATCGGAATCACTTCAACATCGGCGGTGATGTTGTGCTGGCCGCAGAAATCCAGCATCTCCTGGGTTTCGGAAATGCCACCGATGTTCGAGCCGGAAAAACTGCGACGGCGAGTGATCAGGCCGAGGGCAGAAACGCCGAGGGGCTTGGGCGGAGCGCCCACGATGGTAAGGTTGCCGTCGCGGCGAAGCAGGTTGAGATAGGCATTGATGTCGTGGTCGGCGGAGACGGCATCGAGAATGAAATCGAGGCTCTCGGTGTGCTTTTGCATCTCGTTGGCATCCCGCGAAACGACGACTTCGTGAGCGCCGAGGCGGAGCGCGTCTTCTTTCTTATTCGGTGAAGTGGTGAAGACGACAACGTGCGCTCCAAAGGCACGGCCCAACTTCACGGCCACGTGACCCAGGCCGCCGAGCCCGACCACGCCAACTTTTGTGTCCTTGCCGACCTTCCATCGGCGCAGGGGCGAGTACGTGGTGATTCCGGCGCAAAGCAGAGGCGCCGTTCCTGCGAGGTTCAGATTCGAGGGGACACGCAGCACGAACCTTTGATCGACGACAATGCTGTCGGAGTAGCCGCCGTAGGTGACGCCTCCGAGATGCTTGTCCGGCATGTTAAAGGTGAGAGTTACGTTCGGGCAGAACTGCTCAAATCCAGCTCGACACTCGGGGCAGGCGCCATCCGAGTCGACCATGCAGCCAACCGCGGCAAGGTCGCCAGGCTTGAATTTCTTGACGGCGGAGCCGACCTTGGTGACACGGCCGACGATCTCATGACCAGGAACAATTGGGTACACGGTCGGCATGAATTCGCTCCACTCGTTACGCACGGAGTGGAGATCGGAATGGCAGATGCCGCAGAAGAGAACTTCGATCTGTACGTCGTGTTCCATCGGATCGCGCCGAGGGATCGTGGTCGAGGCCACGGCGGACGTTGCACTGGAGGCGGAATAAGCTTTCGCTTTGTACATGGATTTCCTTCTTATAACCCAGTCATTTTTTCGATGGCTTCGGGATACCGCGCGCCTTCCACGGTGATGTTGGAGGCGGCGTTTTCAATTTCACGAAGATCGTCGGCCGTCAGTTCCACCGCCACCGCGCCGATATTTTCCTCGAGGCGGTTCAGCTTCGTCGTGCCCGGGATCGGCACGATCCACGGCTTCTGAGCGAGCAGCCAACCGAGTGCGATCTGAGCAGGGGTCGCCTTTTTTCGCTTCGCGATGCTGCCGAGCAGGTCAATCAGCGCCTGGTTGGTCTTGAGAGCGTCGGGTGCGAAGCGAGGGAGTTTGCTGCGGAAATCGGTGCTGTCGAATTTCGCATCGTCTTTGATCGCTCCCGTCAGGAATCCCTTGCCCAAGGGACTATAGGGCACAAAGCCGATCCCGAGTTCCTCGAGCATCGGTATGATTTCCTGCTCCGGCTTCCGCCACCATAGGGAGTATTCGCTCTGCAGTGCAGTGAGCGGCTGGACGGCGTGTGCGCGGCGAATTGTCTTTGCCGCGGCCTCTGACATGCCGAAGTGCTTGACCTTGCCTGCTTGAATCAGCTCCTTCACCGCACCGGCGACATCTTCGATCGGCGTGTTCGGGTCAACCCGATGCTGGTATAGCAAGTCGATAGTCTCCAGCTTGAGTCGCTTGAGCGAGCCCTCAACCGCGCTCTTGATGTGCTCGGGCCGGCTATTCACGGGTGGTGCCCCGGGCCGATTATCGCTGCCACTGAGGTCAAACCCGAACTTGGTGGCGATCACCACTTTTCCGCGGAACGGAGCAAGCGCTTCTCCGACCAACTCCTCGTTCAAGAACGGGCCGTACACTTCAGCGGTGTCGAAGAAGGTGATGCCGCGATCCACCGCAGCGTGGAGCAGTTTCGTCATCTCCAGCTTGTCTTTGGGTGGACCGTAGGAAAAGCTCATTCCCATGCAGCCAAGGCCGATAGCGGAGACTTCCAGATTGCTTTTGCCGAGTTTGCGCTTCTGCATTGTTTCTCCTATACCGCAAAGTTCCGTGTTTCTTCGCTTCAAGATTGCGTGAAACTAAGGATAGTTTCTTGACTCGGGGGAGTCTTGCCTATTTCGATGAAGTTCTTGCCAGATTCTCCAAAGTTGGAACGTGTGGTCATGCCGGACGTTGGGCAGGTCGGGCTCGCAGGACTTCTATTTGCATTTACACCAAGGGGTGTGGCGAGTCGCCTCTTGCAGTCCGATGCCTTGATATCCGTCGTACGCCATGCGGAGGTTAGCGATCTTATATTCCGAAAATCGGAACCAAAGTGACGCCACGGGCTTGCCGCGGGAGTCGAGGACGGCGAGAAGATGGCGCTCGGTCAGGTCGAGTCCATCGAGCTTGAGGCTTTGTCTCTGCGGCCATGGAACGGCGGGACGCTTGTCGATCTTGACGCGAAGGCCGCCGGAGCTGACTTCGCCAGTAGGAGGAACGACTTGTCCGCGGAAAGGATCATCCGCTCGTGAGGCGACACAGACGGTGCCCGACTCGGGCTCGGCCGCACGGAGCGGAGAGAGCAGAAGAAACGCCAATGCAAGTGGGAGGATTTTCAAGCGAAGCCTCCGGTGATCCTTACCGGTTGAGTTCGCAAACTTATCACGAAGGGCCCGAAGTATCACGAAGGAAACATTCGCGACTACTGCGGTTTTGCCGGGGGACGGGTATCGACCTGGATTGCGGCGGGGTTGCTGGTCTTGCCGGTGTCGACCCAGACTTGACCGAGGCGGCCATCGGAATCAGGGGCGAGGACAGTGCGCGACTGGTTGGCATTGCCGCTCGAGCTGGGCCGGACGATATCGATTGCTTCAGTCGTGACGTGCAGATCGCCGTTGGGATCGCCGGGCCGCGGCTGCGCGATTCGCCGCGTGGTACTCTGCGTGCCCGCGGCGCTGGTGCGGTGGACGGTGGTCTCGCGCTGCACAAGCTGAAGGCCCTCGTCGCCCGCTTGACCTGGAACGTTGGTTGAGTACGTCTCGGTTGTGTCGTGTCTTTCTCCCGCGCCGGCATCGGTCTGCTTGCTGATCACATGTTCGACGACCCCGAGTTTACCGTTCGAATCGGGGCGCAGGATGCGCTCGTCTTTGGTGCGTACTTGAGCGCTTTCCTGCTCACTGGTGCTTTCGCGAACCTCGCTCAGCTGCCAGTGTCCGTTGCCATCGGGAAGCATCGTGGTTTTTTTGACCTCGACGGTGCCGTCGCGGCTTTTTGTCTCTCGCTGCGTGCTCTGCGTCGCGGGACTGAGGCCTCCGTTGCCGTCGGGAGCGAGCACGGTGGTGTTGGTCTCGCGCACGCCGGGGCTCAGCTGTTTGGAATCCTCTAATTCGCGCCGCACCACTTGCAGTGCGCCGTCGGCATCAGGACTTGAAATGGTGCGGATGACTCTCTGTTCTCCGCCGGGAAGGTTCCGCGATTCCTCCTGCGTTTCCTGGATCAGCGTCCGCTGGCCATCGGGGCCTTGGCCGTACGTTCGCTCGATGTTGCGAACCGTAGTGTCGTTGACGCGGACCGACTCTTTCTCTGTTTCGGAATAGGCGATATATCGTCCGTCGGGGCCGAGAGTCTGCACGGAGGTCTTATCGACGACGCGACCATCAGTCTCGCTGTGAGTTTCGTGGGTGCGCGTGGGATTGATGGTTCCGGCGGGATCCGACTGCTGGCTGGTCGAGGTCCAGGACTGATTCCCCGAGGAATCCTGCGCGAGGCCGAACGGGGCAAGGCAAAAGATCAGCGTCGCCAGAATGCGCAGTGAATATTTCAGCGATCCGCTCGATGGCATAAGCAGGGTCTTCCAGTAGTTTAATCCAATATATACCGCGCCAAAAACACAGGGTGCGCGCTACCCGTGGCGCGGCGCTGTTCCTGATAAAATTAAAAAGCGATGCTGCTTCCCTTCGTTCGCGAACTCTTCGCGGACGTAGAAATGCTTCCCGCCTTCACGCGTGTAGCCTCCCACCTGCGGGAGGGCACGGGGCGCATTCGTGTCTCCGGACTGTCGCCGACGGCGAAAGCCTTACTGCTAGTGCTTTTGCGGCGAAATGCCGACCGGCCTTTGATCGTCGTCGTCAACGACAACCGGGCAGTCGAGGAGTTCGTTCCCATCCTGCAGGGATTTTGCGAACTCACGAATGCGGGCGATCCCGAGGGCGTCGTCGCGCTTCCGGCTCGCGACGTGCTTCCGTTTCAGAACCTCTCGCCGCATCCGGAATTGCAGGAAGAGCGAGCGACCGCGTTGTGGAAGATTGCGACGGGGAAGGCCTCGATCATAGTGACGCCGGTGGCGGCGACGGCGATTCTGCAGCGGTCGGGCGAATATTACACCGATCTGGCGCGCGTGTTGCGACGCGGCGAATCGTTCGACGTCGATAACTTGCTGGCGCACTTGAACACGGTGGGCTATACGTCCGCCGATGTGGTGGAAATGCCGGGAGAGTATGCTCTGCGCGGCGGCATTCTCGATGTGTATTCGCCAGAGGCGGAGCGGCCCGTGCGGGTTGAGTTCTTTGGCGACGAAGTCGAGTCGATCCGGCGGTTTGATCCCACGTCGCAGCGGTCGTCGAATCCCATGGATGAGGCCCTGCTCCTGCCTTTGACCGAGACTCCGGTCAGCGATCAGTTGCTGGGTGCGATCCACACGCGGCTCTCGGGAAAACGTATCACGGGAAGGGACGAGATCGTCGAAGCGGCGGTGCGTTCCGGCGGAGTCACCGTGTTTCCTGGGTGGGAGTTCTATGCGCCCGTGGCCGGAGCGGATCGGACTGTCTTTGATCTGCTTCCGCAAGCGGCTGTATTGCTGGACGAGCCCGATCTATTGCGTTCTGAGTTCGATCGCTTCTGGACGCGCGTGGAAGAAGCGCACGAGCGCAGCGGCGTAGGAAATCTGGTGCGGCCGGTGGATTTGTATCTTCCGCCGGAGGCGTGGTGGAAGAAGGTGAAGTCGGTGACCGGGGCCGATATCGAGCACCTTGGCATCACGCGCGGCGATGATGGGGACTCTTCCGTCAGCTTCCTGACACAACCGACGCCGCGCTTTCACGGGGCGGTTCCGTCGATGCTGGAGGAAGTGCAGAAGCTGACTGGGCAGGGTAATCAGGTCTTATTCTCTGTACCGAACACAGGGGAAGTCGAGCGACTGGCCGACATTTTCACCGAATACAACGTTTCGTTCCGACTGGGAAGCCGCACGCGGGGCGGCGAAAGCTACGCGGACGAGACCAGCTATTTTGCCGGCGAAGTTCTGACGACAACGTTGGCGAAGGCTTACGTTCCTGATGGAGTGCTGTTTCCGGATGCGCATCTTGCGATTTTCGGCGCGCGTGATTTGTTCGACGAATCGGATGCGGTCGCCACTCGTCCGCAAAGGCAGAAGTCGAAGGTTTCGGCGTTCCTTTCCGACTTTCGCGATTTGCAGGTCGGAGACTACGTCGTCCACGTAGAACACGGGATTGGGCAGTATCAGGGGCTGAAAGAAATCAATCAGGGCGACGGAAATGCGGAGTTCATGCTGCTCGAGTACGCCGAGGGGGCGCGGCTTTATGTACCGCTGACGCGGCTGGACCTGATTCAGAAATATCGGTCTTCTGAAGGGGCCAAGCCAGCCTTGAGTCATCTGGGCACGCAGGCGTGGTCGAAGACGAAGGCGCGAGTGCGCAAGGCCATGAAAGACATGGCTGACGAACTGTTGAAACTCTATGCTGAACGCAAGATGGCCCAGGGGCACGCGTTTCCAGCGGGCAACGAGTTCGTGCGCGAGTTCGAAGATGCGTTTGAGTTCAGTGAGACCGAGGACCAGGCGCAGGCGATTGCCGATGTGACGCGCGACATGGAATCTTCGCAGCCGATGGATCGACTGCTCTGCGGCGACGTGGGATACGGCAAGACGGAAGTCGCGATGCGCGCGGCATTCAAGGCGATCGGCGACAACAAGCAGGTCGCGGTGCTGGCACCTACCACGGTCCTGGCATTTCAGCATTACGAAACTTTCAAACAGCGCTTCGGACCGTTTCCTGTCACGATTGAGATGATCAGCCGGTTCCGTGGTCCTAAACAGCAGAAGGAAATTCTGCAGAAGACGGAAGCGGGCAAGATCGACATTCTGATCGGTACGCACCGGATTTTGTCAAAAGATCTGAAATTCGCGGACCTCGGGCTGCTCATTGTTGATGAGGAGCAGCGCTTTGGAGTGAGGCACAAAGAACGCATCAAGCAGATGCGGAAGCAGGTCGACGTGCTGACAATGTCGGCGACACCGATTCCGCGAACGCTGCACATGTCGTTGGTTGGGCTGCGCGACATGAGCGTGATTGAGACGCCGCCGAAAGACCGGATGGCGATTCAGACGGTGGTCGCCAGCTGGGATGACAAACTGATCCAGTCGTCGCTTGAGCAGGAACTGGAGCGCGGCGGGCAGGTTTACTTCGTCCACAACCGGGTGGAGAGTATTTTTGAAATTGCGGCCAAGCTGCAGGAACTGGTTCCGAAAGCTCGTATCATGGTTGGCCACGGGCAAATGGGTGAGACGGAACTCGAAAAAGTGATGCTCGGTTTCATGCATCATGAGGCGGATATCCTGGTGGCGACGACGATCATCGAGAACGGACTCGACATCCCGTTGTGCAATACGATTCTGATCAACCGCGCTGATCGGCTTGGGCTTTCGGAGCTTTACCAGCTGCGCGGGCGGGTGGGACGGTCCAACCGACGCGCGTATGCGTATTTGCTCATCCCGAAGGAAGTGGAACTGACGCCCATTGCGCGGCGGCGGCTGGCGGCGTTAAAGGAATTCTCGGACTTAGGCGCAGGATTCAAGATCGCGGCTTTGGATTTGGAGTTGCGCGGCGCCGGGAATCTCCTGGGCGGCGAGCAGAGCGGGCATATCGAGGCCATTGGCTTCGAACTCTATACGCAGATGCTGGAACGCGCTGTCCGCGAGATGAAGGGCGAGAGCGCTCCGGATGAGGCCGAGACGCAACTCAACCTGGGGCTTAATATTCGCATCAACTCGGATTACATTCCGGAAGAAAACCAGCGGCTGCAGATGTACAAGCGCGTGGCTCGCGTGGAAACCGAGTCGCAGCTGAGCGATGTCGGCGCGGAACTGCAAGACCGCTACGGGCCGCCCCCACCGCCGGTGCGGAATCTGCTCGATTACGCTTCGTTGAAGCTGCTATGCATGCGGGTGGGCGTGAACGCGATCGAGCGGAAGCGCGATTCAGTATCGTTCAAGTTCCGGCAGAATGCCGCCGTCGATCCGGAACAACTGGCGCGCTACGTGTCGTCGCAGCGCGGTGCGCAGTTCACTCCTGATGGCATGCTGAAATTTGTTTTGAAAGCGACGGCCGCAGACGAGGTACTACGAGCCCTGCGAACGGTTTTAGAGCAACTGGCGAGTGAAGAAGCCGCATCTGAAGTTAGTTCTAAAGCAAGCGAGGAACAGTCTCAGTAAGGACCTATCGCGGCGGCGTGTAGGGAATGCTCGAGTCGCCGTCCACAAACGCTACCATTTACAATTATCCGGCCCGTAAACCAAACGGCACAAACCGACCAAGAACGAACACGGAACGCGCAAGATATCCATGAAGATGAGAGTCCGCAAAGCCGTATTTCCCGCCGCAGGCTTGGGCACCCGCTTCCTGCCTGCCACCAAAGCTCAGCCGAAGGAAATGCTTCCGGTAGTCGACAAGCCGATCATCCAGTATGGCGTTGAGGAAGCGATGGCGTCGGGCTGCGACCAGATCCTGATCATTACCGGGCGTGGCAAACAGGCGATCGAAGACCACTTCGACGTCAGCTACGAACTGGAAAAAATGCTCGAGGAACGGCGCAAGACGGACCTCTTGAAGATCGTCCGCAATATTTCTGACATGATGCACGTGGCGTACGTTCGGCAGAAAGAGGCGCTCGGTCTGGGCCACGCTGTGCTCATGGCGCGGGAGTTGGTGGGCAACGAGCCGTTCGCTGTGCTGCTGGCCGATGACGTCATCGACAGTCCGGTCCCGTGCCTCAAGCAGATGGTCAACGTCTTCGACGAAAAACAATGTTCGGTGATCGCGGCGCAGGTGGTCGAAGGGAAAATGATCTCTTCTTACGGCGTCTTCGACGCGCAGCCCGCCGAGGGATTCAATGGGCGGCTGTTCGAGATTCGGAACATGGTGGAAAAGCCGAAGCCCGAGGAAGCTCCGTCGAACCTGGCAATTATTGGCCGGTACATTCTGACTCCGGCGATTTTTGAATGCCTGGCGAAGACTCAGACTGGCGCGGGCGGCGAACTACAGCTTACCGACGGCATGCGCATGTTGCTGAAGCAGGAAAAAATGTATGCCTACGTCTACGAGGGGCAGCGCTACGATACCGGCGACAAGCTGGGATTTCTGAAGGCGACGGTGGAGTTTGCGCTGAAGCGCAACGATCTGGGCGGGCCGTTTCGGGAGTATTTGAAAGGGCTGAAGCTGTAGCTGTGTTTCGATTCTCGGGCGATTTGCGCTGTTTCGACGTCGGACGAAAAGCAGGTTTCGCGTCGCTCTCGCTCCTCGGAATGACAAACTTACAATTCAGAATAGAAACGAAAATCCAGAATAAAAAACGAAATCGGAGCGATCAGCCCCCAAAACGAAGAAATGGCTCTAACCGAGCGAGCTCTTCAGCTTTTTCGACTTTTCTTCGACACCGCGCGCGAGCTTTTCCTTGTGGGCATCGAGCTTCTTCGCCATCGAAACATCGCCGAGCGCGATCATCTGGGCCGCTAGAATACCGGCGTTGGTGGCCCCGGGCTTGCCAATCGCTACCGTTGCCACCGGAATTCCTGCGGGCATCTGCACTGTGGCGAGCAGGGAATCCATGCCTTGCAATGATGTCGACGGGATCGGTACCCCGATGACCGGCAGAGTTGTGTGTGCGGCGATGACTCCGGCCAAGTGCGCGGCACCGCCGGCTCCGGCGATGATGACCTGAATGCCACGCTGCGCGGCTTTGCGGGCGAAGTCCGCGGTGCGATCGGGCGAGCGATGCGCGGATGTCACGTCGATTTCATAGGCGATGCCGAATTCGTCGAGAGCCTTACCTGCCTCGCGCATGATTTCCAAGTCGGAGTCGCTGCCCATCACGATCGAAACCAGTGGCTTGCTCATGTGCCTTCTCTCTTATGCTCTGTTATGCATCTGATTTTTGTCCGCCGTCAGAATTTCGGAAGCGCACTCTGCGACGTGCGCAATCAGATCCTTCGACTGCGGATTCGCTTCGCTTCGCGAAGCAAATCCTCCGCTCAGGATGACCATACCAAAACCTACTTCTTCAGGGCGCGGGCCGCGATGTCTTTGCGGTAGTGCGCTCCTTCAAAACTGATCTTGCCGCAAGCTTCGTAAGCGTGGCTGACAGCGGTCTCGAGATCGCGAGCTCGCGCCGTGACGCCCAGCACGCGTCCTCCAGCAGTGTAATAGACTCCATCGCGCTTTGACGTGCCCGCGTGAAAGACGTTCACTCCTTCGACCGCGGCGGCCTCTTCAAGCCCATCAATGCGCTTCCCCATCGCGTACGTCCCGGGATATCCTCCCGAAGACATTACGACGCAGACCGACGCGTCCGGCGACCACTTGAAGTCTCCGTCGCTGACGCGGCCTTCAATCGAAGCCTGCAGCGCGTCAACCAGATCGCTTTCTAACCGCATTAGGATCGGCTGCGTCTCGGGATCGCCGAAGCGGCAATTAAACTCCAGCACCATAGGCCCACGAGCGGTCATCATCAGGCCGCAGTAGAGCACGCCCTTGAACTCGGAGCCTTCGGCCTTCATGCCTGCAACCACGGGGCGCGCGATGTGATGTACTAGCCAGTCGCGCATCTGATCGTCGACAATGTCAGCGGTCGAGTACGCGCCCATGCCACCGGTGTTAGGACCGGTGTCGCCGTCGCCCACGCGTTTGTGGTCTTGGGCGCCTACGAGCGGAGCGACGCGTTCGCCATCGCAGAAGACCAGGAAAGAAAGCTCGTCACCCTTCAGGCACTCTTCGAGTACCACGCGCGCGCCGGCTGCGCCCAGCATCTTGCCGCTGAGCATTTCCGCCGCGACGCTGGCAGCTTCTTCTTTGCTCTTGGCAATCACGACACCCTTGCCAGCAGCGAGGCCGTCTGCTTTTACCACAACCGGAACGTGAAAATGGCTGAGAGCTGACCGGACCTGCTCGACAGAATCGCAAATCGCGAAGGGGGCAGTGGGAATGTGGTGCCGCTTCAGGAATTCTTTGGCGAAGCTCTTGCTCGATTCCAGTTCCGCGGCGGCTCGCGTGGGACCAAATGCCGGCCAGCCACGACGCGTGAACTCGTCGACTACACCCAAAGTGAGCGGCAGTTCGGGGCCGACCACGGTCAGGTCCGGTTGCAGGCGCGTTGCCAGCCCAGTCATCGAATCCAGACTGTTAAGGTCCACGGGGAGGCACTCGGCTTCATCGGCAATGCCGCCGTTGCCCGGCGCGCAGTAAAGCTGCGAAATGCGCGGAGACTGCCGGAGTTTCCACACCAGTGCGTGTTCGCGCCCGCCGCTTCCGAGGACCAAAACTTTCATAAGGCAGAGAAAATTAAGGTTAGGGGTTGAGCGGGAAAACTGTCAAACGCGATGAAGGGGGCGCTCACAAGCGTCTCACTTCAAGTAGGCGCGGACCAGCGAAATGAGATCTTCCGTTAGCTCCTCGGGAGAGTCCGGACCGCGACCGGGATGGGTGATGTGCAGGCGGATGTGATCTTCCAGGATCTCGGCCATGAGGCTGTTCACGCCGCCGCGAATCGCAGCCAGCAGCATGAGGATGTCGGCGCACTCGTCGCCGTCGGTGACGGCGCGCTCGACGGCTCCGATTTGTCCGCCCAGGCGCTTAATGCGGGAAAAGAGTTTCTGCTTTTCTTTGGAAATTGCCGGAAGTCTGTCTTTCATGTTCTTTGCAGGATACGCCATTTTCGCTTGACATATACCCTAGGGGGGTATGCTATAAAAGTAATAGTGATCATCTGCCGTCTGTTCGATCTGGGTACAGGCATAGTTGCAGCGGAGGTCGACTTCCGGACCTCCTGGTCGCACAAGGCCACCGAAGGTTGTTTGTAACATTCCTGTAATTCATTCTAGGTAGGCTCAGAGCGGTGGAAGCCGGGGAAGTTTCGCGCGCGTTTTTGTCAGGAATTATGTTAAGCATAGCTAATATATTATGATATACGGTAGTTAATGACCAGCTGGACGGGGATCAAGGCGATCGAGCGGAGAGGCTGGGTGGGGTTGTGATTTTCATCACAACCCGGGGTGAGTTGCGCCACAGAGGTACGGACGCGGCCAGAATAACTTGGGGACATGAAATTGAAATTCATTTTCAAAATGGCGGAAGGCCACGCCCGGACGCTGGTGCGGACGTTTCTCTGCCCTTTTGCCCTTGGTCTGTTGGCCATCTGCGGCCTTGGGATCTCCTCAAGCGGTCAGCAATCCCGGGATTCCGCTGTGCCACAACAAGTTCTTACTGCGGGTGCGGAGGCTCCGGCGCCCGCGGACGCCGCGGACCCGCCTCCAGACGAGAGCACGGAGGCGATGTTTCCGCATTTCAAGAACACGCGCTTTTGGCTGTCGGGACAGGCTAATTTCGTTTTTCAAGCTCAGCCTGACTTCCGCGCGCTCTACAGCGGGCCGCACAGCCTGGGTCCGAATTACCAGAAAGCCACGTCGCGCGTGATGACGCTCTATGCTGGCATGCGCTTCAACAATTCAACCGAACTGTTGGTCGACATCGAAGAAGCTGGCGGACAGGCCCTCAGTGCCGGATTCGGCTTGGCCGGCAACACTGATCTCGATATCGTGCGTAATCCTTCGTTGAGCAAGGCCCCGTATCTTGGTCGCGGAATGATTCACACGGTGATTGCGCTCAGCAAGGACAAGATCGAGAACCAACGCAGCTACCTGTCGCTCTTTGACGAACTGCCGCGACGGCGTATCGAAATACGCTTCGGCAAGTTCACCATGCCGGATTTCTTCGACATCAATTCAGTCGGTTCCGACACTCACTTCCAGTTTCTGAACTGGACAACCGACAACAACGGTGCGTGGGACTATGCCGCCGACACGCGCGGGTACACGGTCGGAATTACCGCCGACTACGAGGACCGCAACTGGGGATTTCGTTTCGCCGAAGTGCTGATGCCAAAGGTCGCGAACGGCATCGACCTGGTGTGGAAGCCGTGGCAGGTGCATGCAGAGAATTACGAATATGAACTACGGCGCGGATTCCTTCCCAAAAAAGCCGGCGTCGTCCGTTTACTGGCCTACACCAACCACGCCAATATGGGCGTCTATCGCGATCAGATCATTCAGGCCGCCGAAGCCGGCGCCACTCCGGACATCACGAACCATCCATGGAACGTGACGCTAAAATACGGTTTCGGCGTCAACCTGGAGCAAAACCTCTCGCGCTACCTTACAGCCTTCGCCCGCTTCGGATGGGATAACGGCAGGACGGAGTCATTCGCCTATACCGAAGTGGATCAAACATTCGCCGAAGGCGTGGGAGCGAATGGCACGTGGTGGCATCGCAAGCAGGATCGCGCGGGCGTGGCATTCATCAGCAATGCGATTGAGAAAGATCACCAGAATTATCTAGCAGCCGGAGGGCTGGGTTTTCTGCTCGGCGATGGTCACCTTAACTACGGGCGCGAGAACATTTTCGAAACCTATTACACCGTCCACGTGTGGCGGGGAATTTATCTAGCGCCGGGCGTACAGTATCTCAACGATCCCGGCTACAACCGCGACCGTGGTCCGGTTGTTGTGCCCACGTTCCGGGCGCACGTTGAATTCTGACCGCCGAATCCTGAGCATTCTGGCTGATAAGACTCTCGACTCAACCCAGTGCTTACCGCAGCGCCAACTCAGTATTGAATTCCCGAATGATGGAATAGCATTCGCATGCGGAAGTCTCGAGTCGTTTCCGGTTGAGAATCCTGACCGAGCCGTGCGCGTATTCGATAATGCGTTTCTTCTGCAGGCCATTCGCGGCCAGACTGACGCTAGGACGATCGGTGCCGAGCATGGTTGCGAGAAAATCGTGTGTGATGCGCAGCAAGCCGGAACCGACGCGATCCTGGGTCAAGAGCAGCCAGCGGCTCAGGCGCTGCTCGAGATCGTGAAGGCGATTGCAGCCGGCGGTTTGCGCGACTTGCAGTCCATGAACCGCGGCGTAGCGATGGAGGAGCATTTGCAAGCGCGGGCTGGATTGCAAAACACTCTCCAGATCAGTCACGTTGAGTCTGAATCCTTCGCCTCCGATCTGCATGACCGAGCAATGGGGGCTGCGCGTGAGGCCGGCGGCCACCGGGATGGGGGTAAAACCTTCATGGCCCACCACGCCCACCTCGACGCTGTCTCCCGTTCGAGTTGTGAACACCAGTGAGACCATGCCGCTGTTCAAAAAATACACGGACTCCAGCTTTCGATTCGCCTCATGAAGCGTGGTGCGTTGTGGCAGGCAGACGAACTCCAAGCGAGGGCGTATCTGGTCGTATTCGAAATCAGGGATGGACAGAAGGATCGTATTCATGACAGGCTTTCCGGCCGGGCTCGTTCGCTCTCCGGGATTCAGAGGTTGGGGTGCAACGTTTAACACGGCACCTTTGCGGTTTGCCTTAGACACGAGGGGGCTCCTTTTCACTACAAACTCTTGCCACAACACTTGGATGCCGGGAATGCAACAAACCTTGCTGCCGAAATCGCTGCAGGAAAACCCGGTCAAGAACCCTAGAACGTACAGGTTTTTCTGTATTTCTCTTGAGAACCCGCATGATAAGTTTGTAGGGCATCAAACGAACGTGGGAGCACCGTTGCAGGGGCGCTACCCGGAGCGCTCGGGCTGTTTCATGCCAAGCCGAATCCTGATCGCCGACGACAGCCCCTCGGTAAGAAGTGCCTTGCGCCATTTGCTGGAGACTTCCGCCCATTGGGAAATCACCGAAGCTGAGGATGGCCGTCAGGCCATTGCCAAGGCGCATGAAATCAGTCCCAATGTCATTGTTCTCGATTTAGTGATGCCGGTCATGGATGGCCTGGCGGCGGCGCGAGAGCTCACCCGGCTACTGCCTGAGATCCCTCTGGTGCTGTATACGATGCACTGGTCTGCCCAGGTACAACTCGAAGCGCAGAAGGCCGGAGCGCGAAGAGTGGTTGCCAAGACGGACAGCAAAGGACTAGTTGCCGCGATTCAGGAACTGCTGGCGTCGGAGCCTTCGGACGCCGGCGTGAGGGCCTTGCCTCCCATTTCGTCATCCGCGGTGCCGTCGGCCGTCGATCCCAACGTAGTTGTCGCCTGTCCCGTCATCGAGCCCGCAATCATCGAATCCTCCATCATTGACGCGGGAATCGCGTCGCCCACCGACAATCCTGACTCTCCTGCCGCGGAGAAGCCTGGGGATGCTACTGGAAATCCACCAAACTGATTGAATCCAGACATTGCCTCGAACGGGGAGACCGCTCGGAAAGACGATCATCTCCCAGCGTAGGAGTCCTCACGTCGATTACCCTGAGCGCACGAGCGGGCAGCCTGCTGCTCCTGCTACCATTTCTTTTTCCGAGACGACGGAAGCTAGCGCATGCTCGAACTCTCCACCCCGGTCCAATACGTGAAGGGCGTTGGTCCACGCATTGGGGAACTGCTGGCGGCGAAGGGAATTCACACCGTCGGCGACCTCCTGCATTACTTACCCTTTCGCTATGAGGACCGGCTGAACCCGCGCGGAATTTCCGAACTCCGGGCTGGAGAGATGGCCACCGTGGTCGGCGAGGTGCGTAATTCCGGGTTGTTCCGCACGCGGAAGATGCCAATCTTTCAGCTGACGGTGGGACAAGGACGGGCGCGGCTGCGCTGTTTGTTTTTCAATGCGACCTACCTGCAAGATAAGTTCACTCCCGGCCAGATGATCGCGCTATACGGCAAAGTAGAAGAGGATGAGCGCAGCCGCGAGTTGCAGATTATTCAACCTCAGTTTGAGATTCTTGGGGATCCCACGGACTCCGGCAACAACGGCGCGGAGAAGAAGGCGGCGGAATCGCTGGAGATCGGACGCATCGTTCCCATCTACGAGGCGATCGGCCGGCTGACGCCGCGGTGGTTCCGGAAGGCAATTCGGACCGCGCTCGACAACCTGACGCCAGACCTGCCGGAACCCATTCCCGCCGCAGTACGCGCGCACTTGGGGCTAATCTCGCCACGAGCAGCGCTATGGAACGTGCACTGGCCGGAGCCGGGCGAAAGCTTCGAGGCGCTGCAATCTTCGAGGACCCCGGCGCATATCCGGATGATCTTCGATGAACTGTTTTTCGTGGAACTGGGAATGGAGTTGAAGCGGCGACAGCAGAAGGCGCAAACCGGAATTGCGTTTCGGCTGGACGGTCGCGTGCGCGCGGCGATCAAGAAGATTCTGCCGTTTCATCCCACAGCCGCGCAGAAGCGGGTGCTAAAGGAAATTGCGGGGGACATGGAGAAGCCTTATCCGATGCGGCGTTTGCTGCAGGGCGATGTGGGGTCGGGAAAGACGATTGTGGGCTTCGAGGCGGCGATTATTGCGATCGAGAACGGGTGCCAGGTGGCGCTGATGGCTCCGACGGAGATCCTGGCGCAGCAGCATTATTTTTCGGCGAGGCGGATTCTGGAGGATGCGGGATATCGCGTCGCTCTGCTGACCGGGTCGCTGGAGAACGACCGCAAGCGGGAAGTGCGGAGGCATATCGCACAAGGAAATGCGCAGTTGGTCATTGGGACACATGCGCTGCTGGAAGAGAAAGTAGAGTTTGCTCGGCTGGGGCTTGTGATTGTGGATGAGCAACATCGGTTCGGGGTGTTGCAGCGGCTGAAGCTGATGCGAAAATCGGGCGAGGGGGAGGACAGCAGCCTAGCTTCGCTCGGCCCCACCGCGCCGGAGCATGCCCTGAGCGGAGCCGGAGGGACCCGGCCTCACACCGGCATAGAGGAACCCGACGTTCTGGTTATGACGGCGACGCCGATTCCGCGGACGCTGGCGCTCACGCTCTACGGCGATCTTGATCTGAGTGTGCTCGACGAACTGCCGCCCGGGCGGACCGCGATTGCGACCCGGTGTGTCGCTGATGATCAGTCACCGAAAGTGTGGGACTTTGTGCGCAAGCAAGTCGCGGCCGGATATCAGGTGTACGTAGTGTATCCAGTGATTGCCGAGAATGAAGAGAGCGAGCTGAAGGCTGCGATCAAGATGTACCGCGAACTCAGCAGCAAGACTTTTGCCGATCTCAAAGTTGGACTGTTACACGGGCGTCTGGACGCGGATCTGAAAGAGCAAGTTATGCGGATGTTTCAGCGCGGGGAGTTGCAAATTCTGGTTGCGACCACGGTGATTGAGGTTGGGGTCGACGTTCCCAACGCGACCGTGATGGTCATCGAGCACGCTGAGCGTTTTGGGCTGGCGCAGCTACACCAGCTGCGGGGACGCATTGGGCGCGGAGCGGCGAAGTCCTATTGCATCCTGATGACTGGAGGGAAAGTTTCCGAAGAAGGACAGCGTCGCCTCGACGCGATGGTGAAGACCAATGACGGCTTCAAGATTGCGGAACTCGACCTGGAACTGCGTGGGCCCGGGGAATTTTTTGGCACGCGTCAGGCAGGGATGCCGGACTTCCGCGTGGCGAACATCATTCGCGATGCGCACTTACTGGAAGCGGCCAAACACGAAGCGGCTGCGGTCATCGCGGGGCCGAACGCCGAGATCCCCGCTGAAGAGATCAGCCGTGCGCTGGTGCACATGCGGGCGCGGTGGCAGCACACGTATGGATTGGTCGAGGTGGGGTGAGTTGGTGAGCATCACGATTCGATCATTTGGAGAGGCTGACATTCCCGCGATGGCGTCGATTCGCGCGCAAGAGTGGGAAACGGAAGCCTTTTGGAGGGAGCGCATCGGCTCGTATCTGAGGCGAGAGCACTCGCCGCAGAAAGCTTTGGCCGGACGGGCTGCATTCGTTGCCGTCCACCACGGCGAGGTTGTGGGACTTGTGGCTGGGCATCGCACGCGCCGCTACGAATGCCAAGGCGAGTTGCAGTGGATCAATGTCAGGGGCGACCACCGTGGTCAAGGGATCGCAGGTACACTGCTTTTGGCCATCGCCGGCTGGTTTGTCGAGCAAGAGGCGTTTCGAATCTGCGTAGATGTGAACCCCAAAAATGGGCACGCGCGAGTGTTTTACGCTACCTATGGGGCCCGGCCCCTGAACAATCACTGGATGGTTTGGGAGGATGTTCGAGTCATCCAGCGGCGCAGAACCACCCGGGAGTCCAAGGTCTGAACTGGTGTGCCACTGGCCGATCCGCCTTGGGAATAAATGTGAACTGATAGAATTAATCGATGGTCGGGTCTTCCCAACTAATACAAATTGAGCTCGGCTCTCCGCTTCGGGCGCCGAAGCCGCAGTGGCTGCGGGCAAAAGCTCCGGTGGGGGAAAACTTCCATAATCTGAAGAAGCTGGCCCGGGGTATGGGGCTGCACACGGTGTGCGAATCGGCACAGTGTCCGAATATTGGCGAGTGTTGGAATCACAAGACAGCGACGTTCATGTTGCTGGGGGATATCTGCACGCGGCGGTGTGGTTTCTGCGCGGTGCCGAAGGGGCGGCCGGAGCCGATCGATCTGGATGAACCGCGGCGGGTGGCCGAGGCAGTCGCCACTCTGGGTCTGAAGCACGCCGTGGTAACCAGTGTAAACCGTGACGACGACAACATTGGCAGCGCTAGAATTTTTGCCGAGACCATCCGGCAAATTCGCGAACTGACGCCCGATTGCCGCGTTGAGGTCCTCATCCCCGACTTTCAGGGGCTGGAAGAGTCGTTGCGAATCGTACTGGACGCCAAGCCCGACGTTCTCAATCACAACACCGAGACGGTGCCGCGGCTTTATCGCGCGGTGCGCTCTGGGGCACGCTACGAACGCACGCTTACGCTGCTCGAGAACGCCAAGAAATTTTCTCCTGGCATGGTCACCAAGAGCGGCGTGATGGTCGGCCTGGGGGAGTCTTCGGAAGAACTCGTCGATGTGTTCCGGGATCTGGGCCTGCGCGGTGTCGACATTCTTACGGTTGGACAGTATCTGCGGCCGTCGAAGGATCATCTTCCCATCGCGCGGTTCTACGAGCCGGAAGAGTTTACATACTTGCGGGACCAGGCGTTGCGCTTCGGGTTCCGCCATGTCGAGTCGGGACCGATGGTGCGGTCCAGTTATCATGCGCACGAGCACGCCGATGCTGCTGCGCTGCCGCGGGCGGTTACGTAGCTTGCGGCCGATGGATTTCCCCGCCAGAGTTGTTTCCCCACAGATTACGGTTCGCAGAATTAGTATCTCCATGGAAGAAGTTGTCTACGGGAGGTTTCTCCCGTGGTAACAGCGCTTCTGGTGGTGCTGGGATTTTTTGCCGGGTTATTGGGAGCGCTGACTGGAATCGGCGGTGGCGTGTTATTGACGCCCGTTCTTGCGCTGTACTTCGGCATTCCCATTCGTGAGGCAATCGGAACGAGCCTCGTCGCAGTCATCACCACGTCGGCGGCGAGCTCATCGGTTCATCTACAACGCCATACAACCGACATACGCCTTGGCATGACGCTCGAACTGGCAACGGCGCTGGGGGCTGCGGTGACGGCTTACCTCGTCGGCTATTTCAACCGAAATTTTCTGGAAGGACTGTTTGCTGCCTTCTTGCTTTATAGCGCGATCACGATTCTGAGCAAGCGCGGGAAAGTGAAACCGCTGGAAGGGGACGAATCGGCTGCGGCTGTCGAAGAGGGCGTGATCCCGCCTTATGAGCCGAAACGCTATCCTCTCGGACTGGCCGCATCGCTCGCGGCGGGTTCGCTCTCGGGACTACTCGGCATCGGCGGCGGTCCGATCAAAGTTCCGGTGATGTATATCTTTATGAACGTGCCGCTGATGGTAGCGACTGCGACGTCGAACTTCATGATCGGCGTAACCGCAGCCGCCAGCGCCATAGTGTATTACCGGCGCGGCGACATCCTCGTGCAATATACGGCCCCGCTCGCAGTTGGAGTTTTTGTTGGATCGCTATTGGGGGCGCGCCTCGCCCCACGCGTGCACACGAAGATTGTTGTGTACCTACTTGTCGGAGTGATGTTTTACCTTGCCGGACACCTTACGCTGCACCTGCTACGGGGGTGGTTATGAGTCAGGTGCGTGAACCTGCCTTCGACCGCGCGGTAGCCCTGGTGTTGCGGATTGGCGCGTTTAGTTGCTTCTTCATTATGCTGACTGGGCTCATTGTTGGATTGTTTCTTCCCGGCCGAATTCCGCTCGACATTGAGCGCGCTGGCGTGTTGCTGATGTTGGCCACGCCGGTGGTGCGTGTGATCGTCGCGTGCTTTCTTTTCTTTCGGGAAAGGGATTGGAGGTATGGATGGATCTCGCTGGGAGTGCTAGTGATTCTGATGCTGGGGTCCGTATTTGGAATCGGAGAGCATTAGAAGCAGGCTCGATCGGCGCGCTTGGAGTCGATTTCTTTCCGCCCGTTTCACCATCTAGCGATTGATCTTCATTGACGAATACGCCCGCGATGGTGCCCGCGCCACATACTTCAACTTCAAAGTCAAAAGTAAGAGGAAGAGCGACGGACAGGAGTGTCCGTCCCACTCGGGCCGTTCAGAAAACACGCGGTTCAGAAAATGTGGAGCTTGATGCTCAGGTATTTCTTTGGGTTCTCGCGGATCGCTTTGAGGAGGCCCTGGGTTTCGACCAGCATCTGGTTGGCGTTGTTGTAGAGCGATTCATCTTTGAAGAGCTTGCCGGCGGTGCCTTGACCCGCTTCGAGTTCGGTGGTTAGCTCTGAAAGTTTGGTGATGGTGGTATCGAGTTTCTTCGCGAGTTCCTCGTCTTTGGACAATTTGCCGAGGGTGCCTTTGCCAGCGTTGATGTCTTCGGTGATCTTCTTCACATTGGCAATTGTGTCGTTCGCGTTGTTGTAGAGCGACGGATCTTTCAGGAACTTACCGGCGGTGCCTTTCCCCTGCTGCAGGTCCTCAATAACGCCATTCATCTTGTCGAGGGTTGCGATAAATTTCTCGTAGGCATCGTTGCGGCTGATCAGGCGCCCTAGACTACCCTCGCCACTGCCCACTTCGTGCACGATCCCCTGAAATTCCGCGACCGTCGAAGAGAAGCGGTTGTATAGTGTCGGGTCGTAGATGAGTTTTCCGAGCGATCCCTTGCCGCTTTCAGCGAAGGCCAGGATGCGGTCGGCGCGCTTCAGAAGCGCGTCCATGTTCTGCAGGGTACTTTGGCTGGCTTTCACCACCTGGTTGAAATCCGGATGCACCTGGGTGGGCAGCGTGTCTCCGTCCTGCACCGCGGCACCGACGGCCTGGGAGCTATCGATGTCGAGGTAGGTTTCACCCAACACTCCAGCGGTTTCGAGAGATGTGACCGAATCGCGGCGCAGGGCATAGCCGTATCTGGTGGTGACCTTCATCGTGATCTGGACGGGGGTGATCTGCTTATCTTTGTCAGGGACGATGGTGATGTTGGTGACGTTGCCGATATCGACACCGCTTAAGCGGACGGGAGCGCCCTGGCGCAGTCCTTCCGCATTATCGAAGTACGATTTCAGCGTGATCCGGGGGGTGAAGAACCCGGAGGTGCCGGACATGAGGAACAGGAGAAAACCCAGCGTCAGACTGGCAACGATCACTGTAGTCCCAACGCGCAGTTGCGACCACTTGAGCTGCTTCTGGCTAGGCAAATATTTTCCTCATGGTGCCAGGGTAGGGTAGACGCGCCGGGAGCGCAAACAGCTCAGGATCGCAAACGGCGCCTGCTGCATAATAACAAAAACCGGAGCCAGTCTTTATGCCACTTTCGCACGGAGAGCCGGCATGAGAAGAAGGGCGAGCAGGTAGGCGGCTGCTCCGCATGCCAAAGTCGCGGTCAATCCGAACTGGATGGCGATCAGCATGGCGAGCACGGAACCGAGCACGCTGGCAGCCGCGTTCATCGCCCAGGCCCATTCAACGGCGTTATCGGACGCGTTTGGTCCGGCTGGAAATTCCGGGATGGGTGACGCAGCCAGCGCGCGCAATCCAGTGGGAAAGGGCATCCCCATCACGAATCCCAAAGGAATGAGAAGCAGTCCGCTGACGAGCAACCGATATCCGAAGGGGAGTCCAACCAGGGCAACCAGGCGGCCGGGCAGGAAGAACACGTCTGCGAGAAGCACTGCGATCACGAGCACGAGCGGCAACCAACCGAGGTTCGTGTGTGGGAGCCAAAGTCTCGAAACCAGACTACCCGCGCCGCTGGAGAGCATCAGCAGAAAAATCACGACCGTCAGCGCATAGGTGGGGTGGCCCAGAAACAGCACAAAACGTTGGATAAAGGCGATCTCCACGAGGATGTAGCCGAGACCCACGGCTACGAAGTAGAGGAGCGGGAGTGCCAACTGGCGGTTTTTCCCGCTCTTCAATACCAGCGGAAGAATCAAGAATGCGAGCACAGCAACTATGGAAATCGCCAATACAAGAAGCAGAACGAGTACACCGAGATTCACCTTCCAGTCGATGCCATGGCTCAATCTTTGTTCCCCGAGGATCTGCCGGAGTTTCAGAGTAAAGAAAAAGAAAGGAGCATTGTCGGTGACGGGGGCGACGTTATAGGCATAGTTGCGCGCGAATGCGTAAGGATCGTTGCTTGCGATCAAATCGGAAAATGGGTTGTGCCCGGGCTGCGATGGCAGATACAGAGGATCGAGTTCGAAGTAGTGATCGAAATGCGTAATCACGGCGGTTTCTTCCTCAGGTGTGAAGGGAATCTTCTTCGCCAGGACCACGACAGGAATTCCGTCGGCATCAAGTTCGCCTTGGGACGCCACGATGAAGTTACGGCCGGGATTAGCGACTCCCGAGCGATGCAGCGCGTCCATCGCAACCGCTACCACGCGCAAGGCTTCGCGGGGATGACGGAATTCCCAGCGCGTGATGGCGATCATGCCATCGGGTTTGAGGTGATCGAAATATTCGCGGAATGCGTCGACGGTATAGAGATTATTTTCGCTCAGGGCGAAGGCGCCAGCGGCGGTCGAGGCCCAGGTGTCGACCAGCGTCATCTGCACCACATCGAAGTTTTGCGGCGTGGAGCGCAGAAACGACCTGCCATCGGTGACGTGGATATGCACTTCGGGCCTCTCATATAAATGTTGCGAGTAGTCGGCGTAGCGGCCGCGCATGACTGTGGTGGCGATAATCGGATTGATTTCGATCCCGGTCACGCTGGGACTGCCATTGGCAACGGCGCGTAAAACGTCGACGCCGCCGCCCGGGCCGATGATGGCGAAGTCTCCGCGCGGGCGAAGCACGTTGGCGAGCGCCGGGGGAGTAGCCATCAGGTCGTGTTCCCACTCGGTGCCATGCCAGTGTGCGAGATCGGCATTCATGATGTAGGTGGACGCGTCGGCGTCGATCACGATGACCCTCGCCGGGCCCTGCTTGTCGACTTCCACTCGCGAAAGCGCATTCCAGCGCGCGAACTCCACCCACGCTGGATCTCGGAACATTCCCTTGGCGTAAACGATGTCGAAGATGCGGCCGGAGTGGTTCGCCGCGATCAGAGCCCCCAGGACGAGCGCAAGGACAGCAGCATTTCTGCGCAGCGAACGAGACGTGGCCCAGATGACGCCGGCCACGGCCATGGCAGTTCCGGCGACAATAATCACATTCGGTCCTCCAACCCAGTTCAGCAAAGGCACGACTGCCAGACAGGCCAGTGCTCCGCCGCACAGGTCGGCACCGTATAACCGGGGAATGCGGTGCGTCTCACGCGCGAACACGACCGCGAACAAGAGTCCGGTCAAGAAGAAAGGGATAGCGGCAGCGAGATAGAGCGCCGTCAGCCGCGAGAAATTTCCCCAGGAAACGTGCAACGACACTGGAACATTCAGGACAATCTCGAGCACGCCGACCACAACAACAGAATTCAACATGCACAGCAGCGCGGCAAGAGTTCGCGTGTCTTTGTTCGCGAGCCGAGCTTTCAGCAGGTACGCAAACACCCCACCAGCGCCCAGTCCGAGCAGAGCGATCGAAATCGCGAGAAACGCAAAATGATAAAAAAGTACGACGGAGAATAGACGAGTCAGCGCCAGTTCCAACAAGAGGGCGGAGAAACTGGTGAGCGCGAGGCCCGCCAGCAGAGTTTTTTCAGGGATTTCAAGGCTGGTCGACGAAGGGATCGCAGTCGCAGTCATTACGGGCATAAATGGATTGGAGGCGACAGTCTAGCAGATGGGGCGCGCTTCAGATCTCTACAACCCTAAAATGCTCAGTTTTCGAGAATGACCTGGGCGATCGCCTGCTCCTGGGTGTGCGAGAGCGAGAGGGCGACATTCTTGACTCCGAGTTTCGCGGCGAACTCTCCCGCCTTCCCATGAAAGCTCATGGTGGGCCGGCCGCCGGGCATGCGGACCACCTCGCAATCGCGCCAGCGAACACCGTGGTTCCAGCCCGTGCCCAGCGCTTTCATGGCAGCTTCTTTGGCGGCAAAGCGGGCGGCGTAACGTTCGACTCGATTCGCCTTGGAATCGCAGTAACGCATTTCCCCTGGGGTGCAGATGCGTTGCAGGAAGCGCTGCCCGAAGCGCTCGATGGACTGGCGAATGCGGGGAACTTCGGCGATGTCGATGCCTGTACCTACGATCATGTTCGGATTGCCTTCGCAGTAGATGTTACAGCAAGCGGTCCCCACGATAGATGAGGCGCCCGTCGATGATGCGAGCTTCCGCCATCTGCGTGTGCGGCTTCAGTGGGCCCTCGGCGTCGATGTGGAAGACTACGTGTCCGTGGGCGACCAGCCAGTCCGAAACCAGCATGCGGTGGCAGCGGAAATAGACACGCTCGGCGCACATATAGACCGTGGGGGAACGCTCGGCGAGCGCGATCAGGTCGGACATGGCCGCTTCGAATTCCGGCGTGAGCATATAGTCGGCATAGTTGCGGAAGCTCTGGTTGCGCAGAGCAATGTTCGGCGATTCTTCGAGAATCTTCTTGCGGTAGCCGCCGAGCGCTTGAATCCACAAATAGCGGGTTCCGGCCGCGGGCAGCGTTTGCGCCAGCGAATCGCGATTGAACTGCGGCAGTCGCCGCGACATGGGGAATGCGCGGATGTCGACGAGGGTCTGAATCTCATGCGAGCGCAAGGCTGCGATCAAATCATCGAGCGTGCGCGTGGAGTGTCCGATGGTGTAGAGAACGGCCAACTGAGTTTGGATGCTGAAGGATTAAGAAGTGATTCGGTCGAGTGCGGTCGAAATCGCAGAATCCTGATTGGCAAAAACCGTACGCAAATCCAGTAGCACGCGCCCCTGTTCCACGCGAGCAATGATTGGTGGATCCGACGCTCGCAGGCGCGCGGCCAACTCATCGGCGCTGAGGCCCGCGCAACTTAGGCTGAGCAGACGTGTGGGCAAAACCGAAGAAGGCGCAGCGCCGCCGCCGATCACCGATTCACCGTCGGTGAATTCGATCTTCAGCTTTGAAGATTTGACTTGTGCCGCCAACAATTCGGCGCGCTCGCCGATCTCCTCCTTCGTAAACCGCATCATCTTCAGCGTGGGGATGGCGTCGTGGTCGCGCTTCACATAGGCAAGCAGCGTGGCCTCCAGCGCAGCATAGGTTAGTTTGTCGACGCGGAGGGCGCGAAACAGAGAGTTGGCCCGCATGCGAGCGATCAAGTCGGCACGGCCGCTGAGCAGTCCGGCTTGCGGGCCGCCCAGCAATTTGTCGCCGCTGTAGGTCACGACGTCGACACCGGCGCGCAGGCTATCGAGCACACTGGACTCGCCAACGATGCCGAAATTCTGCAAATCAACCAGCGCGCCGCTGCCTAAGTCTTCCATCAAGGGCAGGCCACGCTCGCGCGCCAGTCTTACTAATTCAGCAGTCGATGCCTGTTCGGTGAAGCCTGTGATCTCAAAGTTGGAACGGTGTACACGCAGCAGAAGTCGAGTGCGGTCGGTGATGGCTTTTTCGTAGTCGGAGGCACGCGTGCGGTTGGTTGTGCCGACTTCGCGAAGCATAGCGCCGGACTTAGCCATTACATCCGGGATGCGGAAGGATCCGCCGATCTCGACCAGTTCGCCGCGAGAGACGATGACTTCTGCGCCCTCGGCGAGCGTGTTCAGCGCCAATAGGACTGCAGCGGCATTGTTGTTTACGACTATGGTAGAGATAGCGCCGCGAGATTCCGGATGGCTTCGCCCCTTGAGTTCGCTGCGCTCGCTCAGGGCAGGCTCACGCGGGAGGGTCCCTTCGACCGCGCTCAGGGCAGGCTTAGCGGCCGTCCCCGCCCGAGGTGAGTCGACATCTGCGCTGAACAGAGTGCGCAACAGACGGTCTACGTGAACGTCGCGCTTGCCTCGGCACCCGGACTCGACGTTGAATTCGAGATTGGAAAATCGTCCAGCGGTCTCTTGAATGTGCGCCAGAGCGGCTTCGGCCAGCGGGGCGCGACCGAGATTCGTGTGCAGTATGACGCCCGTCGCATTGATCACGGGGCGTAGGGATTTTGCGAGTGCCTGGCGCAGATGTTTCTCAATCGCCCCCGCAATTCCGGTGAGGGCTAGGTGCAGGGCCTGGCTGTCCAGGAGGCCGGAAGCGACTTCACTTCGCAAGCGAGCGAGCACGGCGCGCGTGGAATCGGTCACTGGCGCCGATCCGTGAGTCGTGGCGAGTGCATCCACCGCAGGCATTTTCAAAACCTCGTCGACCGACGGCAGTTCGCGAAAAAGCTCGGCTTTGGAAGCGCTTTTCATCCCTTCCGGATTATCCCATGAATGCTTGCTGTGCCCGTGCCTTCGCTGCGATGCGGTTACAACGTATGCAGGTACGCCAGCAGATCCTCAATATCCTGCGAATTCAGAGTTTGGCTGTAGGCCGGCATTTCGTTGCGGCCCAGGCGAATGATGTCGGTCACGCGCTCATCATTGGCGGGCAGTCCGCTGAGGGAAAGGTATTTGTGCCGGAATATTCCCTTCAGTCCCGGACCTTTCTTCCCGTGAGTCGAATACGGCTCGTGACAGCGATCGCACCGGTCGTCATAGATCGCGCGTCCCGCGGCCTGTTGTGGATTGAGGCCGAGTTCGGCGTCGGACTTGCGCCGCTGGACCTCGCAGGCGGATAGAACAAGGACCAGTAAAACAACTCCACCGAGGAAAAAGGGATTTGAGTGAATCTGGCTTGGTAAATCTCCCACCGGTCCTCTGTCTTCCGATTGCATCAGGCATCCCTCGATCGTGCCATAGGCGGCGCTGCCAGCCGCTTTACAATGATAGAGCAAACCACGAAAGGCGTGTTGTCACTCCATGACGGTTGCGCTCAAACGCGTCTATAAAACGGCGTCGCGCGCCGATGGAACGCGGGTCCTGGTTGACCGACTGTGGCCGCGCGGTCTTACCAAAGCCGCCGCAGCGGTCGACGAATGGCTGCGTGATCTGGCTCCTTCCGACGAATTGCGCCGATGGTTTCATGCCCAGCCGGAGGAGCGCCAGGAGTTGAACTGGCGGGATTTCCGTAAGCGGTATCTGAAGGAGTTGTCGCAACCGCAGGCCGAGGACTCTCTGCTTCGGCTGTACCAGCTGTCCCACAAGAGAAAACACCTGACGCTACTCTTCGGCTCGAAGAATGAGGCACAGAACAATGCCGTCGTTCTTAAGGAATTGCTCGACGGGATGCGCAAGCCTCCGACGGGCACGGGTCCCGGTGCGATTGGCGTGCGCAAACGAGAAGCGGCTGTGCGACGCCGGTAGCTCAATCGCAAGGCAACCTCAACCCGCGTCCTTCATTTAAAATCGTGCCGCATGAGACCGGTCTTCCAATGGAATCTGGGCCCGCGCGCGCTGGAACTTGGCAAGCGCACGCTGATTATGGGCATCCTCAATGTCACACCAGATTCATTTTCTGACGGCGGCCAGTTTCTGGATCGCGACCAAGCCATAGCCCACGGGGAACGTTTGCTGGACGAAGGCGCGGACATCCTCGATATCGGCGGAGAGTCGACCCGTCCGGGAGCGCGCGTGGATGCGGGCCTCAGGGCGTCGGGAGTCAAAACGATCGCGGCACCGAAGAGCGTGAATGCGCCGCCGGTTAGCGCAGAAGAAGAGCTGAAGCGGGTGCTGCCGGTCATCGTAGAGCTGAAGAAGAAGCATCCCTCGGCCGTCGTTTCCGTTGATACCTACAAAGCGGATGTTGCGCGCGCGGCGGTCGGCGCGGGGGCGGAGATCGTGAACGACGTGAGCGGATTTCGCTGGGATGCGCGCATGACGAGGACCGTGGCAGAGCTCAAATGCGGCGCGATCCTGATGCACATGCGCGGACGTCCGGAAGAATGGCGCACGCTGCCACCGCCGGGCGATGTCGTGCTGCTGGTCAAACGAGAACTGAAGGAGTGGGCCGAGAAGGCAGTGCTTGCGGGAGTAAGGCGCGAGCGAATCGTGCTCGATCCCGGATTCGGATTCGGGAAGAGTTTTGACGAGAATTATCCTTTGCTGGGACGGTTCACGGAGTTGCAGGCGGCTGGATTTCCACTGCTCGCGGGCACTTCACGAAAATCGTTTATTGGACGGACTCTGGGCGCGAACCGCAACGACGTTCTGCCCGAAGGGCGATTGTACGGAACGCTGGCGAGTGAGACCGCGCTGATTCTCAAGGGAGCACACATTTTGCGGACGCATGATGTGAAGGCGACGGTCGAAGCGGCCCGCGTGGCAGATGCAATTTTGCAGGCACGGTAGAAGGCCACCAGAAGCATATTCAGCAGAATCTGTCGTCGCAGTGGTTCAGCAGAAGGCTATCGTTTCGAAAGGCCGGAGGCCGCGGGAAAAGGAGTGGAGGCGACCTCATCCTGTTTGCGGTAATCCAAGATTCGCGAGGTCAAGGTGTGCGTGCCGACAATTCGCACATCGGCGATGGCTTCCATGCCGGTTTGCATCCAGATTCCATCGAGATCAGCAAATGTCAGCTTGACATGAAGCCTTCTAAGCCACCAGGAAGGCGTTTTTTCCACGTCTCCCTCGATCTGACGGACTCGGAATGAATGTTTGTCGACCCAAACTTCGCCGGAAAGCAGGTCTTTGTCGGTGCGCTTCGGTCTTAATCCCAGGGCGTAGCAGGGCTGCCCATCGACCACCGCTTCGCCAATGTAGGTGAAGCGGTAGTTATCGCGAGTGATGGAGCGGCCAGCTTTGTGGTCGCCAGAGGTCGCTTCGATTTCGTGGTCGAGGATATGGCGCACAATTTGTGGTCCGCGATTGCTGCCCTCAGAGCTTTGAATTCTGTAGGCTTTGGAAGCGGGCGGCCGGAAATCAACCTCCGCCACCACGGCGGAATCAGGTTTGGATTCTTTTGCGCCAAACAGGCGATACTCGCGAATGACTTGATAAGAAGCTGGGGAGCGCGTGGCCGACTGTGCCGTCTGAACCGATTGAAGAATATCGTCGAGCGAAGGGGACTTTCCGGGTCCGATTTGCTGGGCGACGCCGATGGAACTCACCAGCACGATCAACGCCCCACCCATCGCCCAACGTGTCCCAGTGCCCACTTTACTTTCCCCTTGATCCTAGGATGCTAAAAGCACGTTCCATGCCAAAGGAAAGCGTTGCAGAAGAAAGAATTATTCGAGAGAGAGCAGAAGCATGTGCAAATTGTTCGCCGCGATAGACGAGATTCTGCCTACGGCGAACAGCGTAACTGATGCGTCAGGGCACCGTATGCTCCTTGCGTCCAAAGTCTCAGCCGAGAAAGCATAATCACTCGACGTCCCCGGTTATATAGGGCATTCGGGGTTGGATGGTTATAGTAGTGCCAGATCAGGAAGATCAGGTTCAATCCGCCGATTCTCTTGCACCAACTGCTATTGCTTCACCGCGGGATAAATTCCCTCCAGCGGTTTTGTGCGCTGCTCCTCAAGTTCAGGGCGGGGCAGAGGTTTGCGTGGCAGCATCCCGTCGCGCTGGGCGGTGTTGTAGACGAATATGGCCATGATGACGGCGGCCTGCTTCATGTCCGACTCGGAGAGGCGCTCGTAGGTGTCCTGGTTGGTGTGCGCGCTGCGCGTTTCATAGTCGCGCGGATCTTGAATGAACTGGAAACCAGGCAAGCCGACCTGGTCGAAGGAAACGTGATCGGTCGATCCAGTGTTGCGCAGGGTCACGGTTGTAAAACCCAGGTCGCTGACGGGAGCGACCCATTGCTGGAAAATCGCAGCGGCGGCGGCGTTACCCTCCGCGAAAATGCCGAGGAACCTGCCGCCCCCGTTGTCGGTATTGAAGTAGGCGTCGAACTTGGCATGGTCGGGCTTGATCGTGACCGGCCCGGTCTGCTGGCGCAGGAATTCGGGGACGAGCAGCTCCTCGGGCTTGGTCGAATAAGAAAGCGTGCCGTAGTGGTTGTTGACATATCCCGCTGATCCGAAGATGCCTTGCTCTTCGCCGCCCCACAAGCCGATGCGGATGGTGCGGCGCGGCTGGATGTTAAGCGCGCGCAGGATGCGCATCGCCTCGAGCGCAATGATCGATCCGGCACCGTCGTCGGTGGCTCCTGTGCCGGCGATCCAGCAGTCGAGGTGGCCGCCAAGCATGACTACCTGATCTTTCAGTACAGGATCGGTGCCGGGGATCTCCGCGATGACGTTACTGCCCGGTTCGTGGTCCCCATAGAACTTCGTAGCGATATTCAGGCGTACCGAGACCGGAACATTGTGCGAGACCAGCCGGTGCATGCGTCCGAAGGCCTCGTTGGCGATGGAGGCCGAGGGAATCGCCTGCTTATGCTCGGTGCGATAGACGAACCAGCCGAGCGAGGAACCCGTGTCGTCGTGGATGACTCCGCCGGAACCGCCGGGCCGAAGCACGGCAAGGGCGTGCTCGTCGGCGAAGAAGTGGCCGACCTTTTCCAGAAAGGCCATTTCCTTAAAAACCCTTTCCCAAAGGGATGGGTCGTTGGGCAGCACGTGGCTGTCGTTTTGGTCGCCGTCGAGCGGGTACGAGCGGAAGTGTTCCAGCTTGGCAGCATCGTAATGCTCGAGCAGGGCCGGAGGATCGGGATTGATCTTCGGCACGTCGCCATACAGGATGATCTTTCCGGCGAGTTTGCCCTTCCATTGCTCAAAATCCTTCTCGTTTTTGAGTTTGGGGACGGCAATGACTTCGGCCATGATTTCGCCCTGCGTGCCAGGCGACCACGGAGTTGCCTGAGCCAGAAACGTAGCGGTCGACGGCACAGTCATCAGCAACGAGGTGCCGATCTGCTGCCATCCCATGCCAAACTCGCCCCAGGATTCGGTGTGGACGTTCGATGCGCCCATGCGACGAAGTTGATCGAGCGACCATTCTTCGGCCCTGGCGAACTCGGGGGAGCCAGTGAGGCGCGGGCCAACACCATCGAACAGGCCGCTGGCGTATTCCATGATATGGGAATGGTTCAGGCCCTCGTCGCGGATGCGGGCGATGGCGTCGAGGTCGAGGGATTCGGCTGCGGGTTCGGCTGAGGTGGAAAAAGTTTTAGGTTTTTCCGCGGCGAAGGCGCACAGTGAGATCGCGAGGAGAACGGGGATTGCGATTTTCATGGCGCGTCGATAATACGCGAGCCCAACGCGGGTCACAATCGCGGGCCGGTGCCGGAAGTGGAAGCAAAGGAAAAGAGATTCCAGAATTCCTGGTCTCTCTCGATGAGAACGGGATGGACTTCCGCGCCCGTAAATCTCGAGATTGCCCCCAGCCAAAAACGGTAAGCAACAAGATTGGATTGCATTACACGGATTTCCCACGGCCCAGGAAACCGGGTCCAAATCTCACGCGCGACTCGATTTCCGATTCCGCGTCTCCGGTATCCGCGAATCACAAAGAATTCGGCAATATCCCAGACCATCTTGTTGTCAGTGAGTTCTGAGCCTTTCTTCACGAGAACGAAACCACCGAGCTTGCGATCAATTCTCACGAGAAACGGGTGGTGATCTGGCTCGCTCCAGTAGAGCGGAAGTCTGGTGTAAACGAATCTGCCGTCCTCGGACAGATCGACGTCATGGAACTCGCTGAAGTCGTGCGCATACAACTGAAGCAGGTTGGCGAAAATCGGTTGCTGTTCGCGCGCAGCGGGGATGATTTCAATGTTTTCGCTACTTTCGCTCGGATGTTCCGGCTGAACTGACATCGTCTAGAACGCCCTCCCGGAATCGAGCAGGATCGTGACTGGCCCCTCGTTCACCAGTTCGACTTGCATCGTTTCCTGGAAGCGGCCGGTTTCGCAGCGAAGGCCGGTCTGCCGAACGCGCTCGACGAAGAACTCATACAGGCGGCGGGCATTTTCTGGCGGAGAGGCGGCGTCGAACGATGGGCGCTTCCCGCGGCGCACGTCGCCGTACAGAGTAAACTGAGACACTGCGAGGATGCTTCCGCCCACGTCTTGCACGCTGCGGTTCATCTTGCCGTCAACGTCTTCGAAGATGCGGAGGCCCGCGATTTTTTCAGCAAGATACGTGGCGTCAGACTCGGTGTCTTCGTGACCGACACCCAGCAGGACCAGCAAGCCGAGGCCGATCTCTCCGCTGATCCAGTCGCTGTTGGTCCGATCATCGATCGTAACCTTGGCGCGGCTGACGCGTTGCACTACGGCACGCATGTTATTCCTCGGCCTATGACGTTATCGTCATCTTCGGGGTAGGATTCCGTCATAAGCTGAGCCTGACAAACCATCATACCCGCCCTGCATTCGCCAAACGTTTGACCCCGGCAACGCCCTGCCTTTAGGATTCAATTGTGCGATTCCGAGTCAAGCGAGGCTTTGCCGGAAGTGTCAGAGCCCTTCCTTTACACTAATTCATCGTGACAATTACACTACACACTCGCCTTTTTCCGTATCGCAGTGCGTGAGAAGAACCAGAATGTGGAGGGCCCGGAAGCCCGAACCCGCAGAAGATTGAAGATCTGCGTTTGCGCAACAGAAACAACCGAATTCAAATCTAATCGAGGCAAGCGAGGAGACACATGGCAGCCGTAGACGAGAAGGTAAAACAGATTATCGTGGAGCAGTTGGGAGTGGATGAGGGCGAAGTTACCTCCAGCGCGTCGTTCGTGGACGACCTGGGCGCGGATTCGCTCGACACCGTCGAATTGGTCATGGCTTTCGAAGAAGCCTTCGACATTGAGATTCCCGACGAGGATGCCGAGAAGATTCGCACCGTGCAGGACGCAGTGGACTATATCGGCAAGCACGCGAAAGCGGGGAAATAGTTGGGACGCAGGGTCGTAGTTACAGGTCTTGGGTTGATCTGTGGCGTGGGGAATTCCACCGATGTGGTGTGGAAGGCCCTGCTCGCGGGCAAGAGCGGAGTGGCGCGTATTACCGGCTTCGACGCCAGCGCCTTTGCCTGCCAGATTGCCGCCGAGGTCAAGAACTTCGACCCTCTGAATTTCATCGAGAAAAAAGAAGTCAAGAAGATGGGACGCTTCATCCACGTGGCGATTGCGGCCGCCGATGAAGCGCTGAAGATGTCGGAACTCAAGATCACTCCGGAAAACGACGAGCGCGTTGGCGTTCACATCGGGTCGGGGATCGGAGGGTTCGATATTATCGAGCGCGAACACACTGCCCTGATGGAAGGCGGCCCGCGCAAGATCTCTCCCTTCTTCATTCCGGCTGCCATTATCAATCTAGCCGCCGGGCAGGTTTCGATGCGTTGTGGGGCCAAGGGACCGAATGAGGCGACGGCCACGGCCTGCACGACCAGCGCCCATTCGATTGGCGATTCATTCCGTATCATCCAGCATAACGATGCCGACGTGATGATCGCCGGAGGTGCCGAAGCCGCCATTACTCCCATGGGCGTTGGTGGATTCGCCGCCATGCGCGCGCTCTCGACGCGCAACGACGAACCCGAAAAGGCCAGCCGTCCGTGGGATCGCGATCGCGACGGTTTTGTCATCGGCGAAGGTGCGGGCATCATGATTTTGGAAGAACTGGAGCATGCCCGGAAGCGCGGTGCTCCCATTCTCGCGGAGATCGCTGGCTACGGAATGAGCGGCGATGCGTATCACATGACGCAGCCGGCGCCAGAGCATGAAGGCGGATTCCGCGTCATGCGCAACGCGGTGCGCGATGCGGGAGTCATGCCAGACGTCGTGGGATACGTCAATGCCCACGGTACCTCGACGCCCATTGGCGACACACTTGAGGCGCATGCGATTCGCAACTTTTTTGGCGATCGCAAGATCGCGGTGAGTTCCACGAAGTCGATGACCGGCCATCTGCTCGGCGGGGCTGGAGGCCTTGAGGCCGGCATCACGGTGCTGGCGTTGCGCGACCAGATTTTGCCTCCGACGATCAATCTGGAGAATCCCGATCCCGATACCGCCGGCATGGATCTGGTTCCGAACCATGCGCGCAAGGCGGAAATCGAATATGCCATGTCGAATTCATTCGGCTTCGGCGGCACCAACGGCGCGTTGTTGTTCCGGCGCTGGAGCGAATAGAGTCTCGTGTTCCGCTCTCGCCGTTTTTGACGATCGGTTCCAAACCCCTGATTCCGCGCGGCTTTTGGCGCGTAATGTACTTCCTCCCAAATCCTCGAGAGAGTAACGACACTTTGGTACTTCGCTCGTTGGCCCTTTGTGTCTTTTCAACTTTGGCGACGACATCCACAATGGATTTCGAAAGTGGAGTCTTCCCCTACCCATGGATAAAGCTTTCGCGACAACCTTCGCCCCTGTCCTTCCCCCACGGAAAGCAGCCGCCCGAACTGCACTGGTCGGCCTAAACGAACCGGCCCGCGCGCTTTTGTCGGAAGGGTTCCGCCAGTTCGGCATCGAAACCGTGGCCGTAACCGCCAACGCCGCCGAGCGCATGAACAAAGAAAAGTTCGAGGCTTGCGTGCTGAGCCTGGGCGACGGGGCCGACGCCATAATGGAAGCGGCGCGGTCCTCCCCCTCGAACAGCCGCTGCGTCCTTTACGGCATCGGCGGGAACGCGCAGGAAGCGATGCGCTACTCCAGGTATGGAATCAACGCCATGTTCAACGATCCTCTGGAGCGGCCCGCCGCGCTAAAGCTGATCCGCGCGACGCGCATGCTGGTGCTGCACGAATTCCGGCGCTACGTGCGTATCCCGGTGATGACCGAGGTTACACTCGTCGGCGATGGACGCCGCATCAGCGCCAGCAGCATCGAAATGAGCAGCGGTGGAATGTCGGTGAAGAGCTCCGAAGATTTTTCCATCGGAGCGAACGTCGAAGTATCATTTTCGCTGATGACCTTGCCTCGCGTGAATCTGAAGGGGGTTGTGAGCTGGTGCAAACCCAAATCGATCGGAGTGCGGTTCGCTCCCGAAGACGAACAGCGGCAGAAGGTCAAGATCTGGATCGACTCGTACCTCGAAAACTAGGCTGCAGCTTGCCATTACAATAGCTGCGTGCCCGAGGACCGCACCCGCATCACGGCGCTGCCCGCGCTCCCTCCCATCGACGTGCAGCGCTTTACCCTTCGGCAGCGCATTGTGCTGCGCATCATCATCTTCCTCGGACACGCGATCATTCGCCTGATCGGGCCGACTCTGCGCGTCTCGGTGTCCTACGAGGAAGGTGCGCAGCAGACCTTGGATCAGAGACCGCTGATCGCTTCGTTCTGGCATTCCTGCATGATTCCGGCAACCTACATTTTCCGCGACATGGGCATCCGGGTGATGAGCAGTGACAGCTATGACGGCCAGTACATGGGCCGGATCATTCACAAGTTCGGATTCTTTGCCGTAAAGGGATCGAGCAGCCGGAATGCCGTGCGCGCACTACTGGGGCTGCGCCGCGCGCTGGAGGAGGGATGGACGGTGGCGTTTACGCTGGATGGCCCACGAGGTCCACGGCACAAAGTGAAACCCGGTCCGGTCGCTTTAGCGCGTTCGTCAGGCTTGGCGATGACCATGTTTCACGCCGCCGTCGACAAAGCCTGGGTCCTGAACAGTTGGGACCGCCTGATGATCCCGATTCCGTTTTCGCGAGTGCTGGTGCGCGTCGGCAAGCTGATTCCTGTGCCGGGCGATGCCACGGAGGAAGACGTCGAGTGCTACACCGCGGAGTTGCAAGCTGCGCTCGATCGAGTCTGCGGTTTCGCGGAAGCGAACGTAAGCCGGGTGGGGACGAAGGACTTTCCTTACTACAGGCGGAGTTCCGAGAAGATTGCTGATCGATGATTCTTGATTGAAAACCGCGAGACAATGCGCTGATCAATCCGCAATCAGAAATCACCAATCAACAATTGGTCTTATTCGAGGGTTGATCCCAGCTGCTGATATTTGTATTTCTTCCCGTCCCAGAAAACGACGGACGACGTGCCTTCGCCCTCGCCTCTTTCTTCCATGTAAACCCCAAGAATCGTTTTCTTCTTCAGCGTGAGCCTTTTCACAGTGAGCGTCGAGAAAGGCAGATTGATGAGAACGAATTTGCCCTTGGGCTTATCGGAGTGCCACGCATCTTTTTCTGCACCGTGGATGATGAGCAGGCTGACGCCGCGACGATCGGGTTCATCGGATGCAAAGGTCGACGTCACTTTGACGTCGCCGAAGCCGAGGGAGTTGTCGTAGGGGTCTGAGACCACGAAGCTGTATTCGTCCTTGTCGGCCATGGGGTTCTTGCACTTTGCGGCGACGACCAGGTCTTCAATGCCATCGTCGTCCATGTCGGCGACAAACTGCGGCGGCCCCGGTAATAGCGAACAATTGTCACCGAATTGCTGGTGGATGAGTTCATTCGTGACTGTCGGCGAGGGCGACTTCGCATGAGCGGGTGGCGGAGGCGGTTGCTTCTTGTTCTGCGCCGCCGCGACAAGCAGCAGGGCAGAGAACACTGGGATCAGCAGAAATTTACGGTACGACATGATTCTACTGTAATCCGGTTTTGTACTGTGGGGTAGAGAGGGGTGGTAACGGAAGTAATTAGGTGCAGCCGCGCTTCGCTCGCATGGCCGGGTCAAAGACTCGGCCCCACACTCAATCCGTGCCCACACGAGCCCGCCGCACGAATTCAACCGCGGAAGTGTTCCCAGCCCCGCGGCTCAAGTTCGTAGGCAATTCCCTTGAGATTGCGGACCAGGATTAATCGTGGACGGGTGATGTGCCCAATGTAGGTCAGGGCCACCCCGGCAATCTGGGAGGGAATACGCTTGCCCGGCGGGGCCGTGAACAGGAGTTCGTAGTCCTCGCCGCCATGCAGGGCAAGGTCGAAATCCACCTCCCGAGCAGGCTTGCCGACGCTGGCGCGGGGAATGAGCGCGAGGTCTAGTTCGGCACCCACTTTGCTTTCTTCGCATAAGTGGGCAAGATCGGTGGACAGCCCGTCACTGGTATCAATCATCGCTGTAGCCAGTCCCTTCTCCCGCAGAATTCGACCCAGTTCAATGCGTGGTTCGGGATAGAAGTGGCGCGGAAAGTCCCGGGGATTCACCTTCTTCTTCGGCTTGGCCCTCATTTGTAAGACTGCGGCAGCAGATCCCCCGAGTTGGCCGCTGACAAAGATGCGGTCGCCGGGGCGGGCTCCCGAACGCAATATCGATTTTCCTTTTGGCCCGGTTCCGACCACGATGATGTCGGCGAGAATTCCGTTGGGGGATTCGGCGGTGTCGCCTCCGGCGAGGGTGACGCCGAACTTTTCCGCGAGACTGATGAGACTGCGGGCGAAACGTCCGACCCAAGCCTGGGGCAAGTCGTTGGGTAGCGCGAGCGAGAGGAAGGCCGCGACAGGCTCCCCGCCCATGGCGGCGATGTCACTCAGACTGCGCGCCAGGCAGCGGTGGCCGACGGATTCCGGTGGATGCCAGTCGCGCCGGAAGTGAATGCCTTCCAGCGTGAAGTCGGTGGTGACCAGAACTTCTGCACCTTTCGATGCGTGTTCCGGCAGCAGGCGTAGCACGGCGCAGTCGTCTCCGATTCCAGTGAGGATCTCAGACGATGTGTGGACACTTGTGGGGCGGACACTCTTGTCCGCCTGCCCTCGTCTACGAGATCCCGCCATGCGGCGAATCTGGGCAATCAGAGCTTTTTCGGGAAGCGGCACGGCGCAACTACTATACCGCTCACCAATCGGATGGCGCTCCGTGACGCAAGACTCGAGCACAGAGAGTGCGCCTTACGAGCTGCCGGTCTGGCATTTCATCCGGTTCAACCATTCCTGTAGTTCCAGCGCGCCACAATTGTCATACTAGCGGCGTGGGTGTAGACTCCGGGGCAATCTTCGAACCAATGGGTTACGACGTTTGCTTACGGAGGATGCAAAGATGCAGCGCAGAATGCTTTTCTCATGGCTCGCTGGATTACCTCTTTTTGCATTGAGTTCGGTCAGCGGGCAAGAATCGGGCAAAACCAAGAAGCTCAAGATCATGATGAAAAGTGCGTGGGGCTCGGACGACCCAACCCGCGCATCATTTCCTTTTGTTCACGGACTCGCGCTGGCCGAGGCGGGCCACGACGTGCAGATTTTTCTGACAGGGGAAGCCACCTACACCATGCGCAAAGCGACGGCGAATGCCATCATGCCCGTTGGGTGGCCCCCTTTAAGCGAGACGCTCGAAAAGGTTGTTGCCAAACAGATTCCGATCTTTTCTTGAGGAGCGTGTTCCCGGGCCCGTGGGGTCACGGAAGCAGACTTGAACCAATGGGGAGCGAAATTTGGTACCCCAGCGATTTTTGTGTCGCTCGTGGAATGGGCGGACCGGATCATCACCGAATGACTTGGACTGGCTGGCGTCGAGCCATCTCTGAGGAATCACCTCCAGTAATCGTCCTAAGGTGATCCCTGGTTACTGGCTCTTCGGTAACCGAAAGTTGCCCTACTGCGCCGTTGACAGGGGGAACCCAGTTTGTTACCGTTAACCAGTCATTCACAATAACCTTTTGGCCGAGCTAAGTTCTGCAAACAGTTGACATTGCAGATGAGGAAAAATTTCAGGCTCAGGTCGCGGTTCCGGTAGGCGTAGGGCGCGAGAAAGTTTCCATTCCCAAGGTGGAAGCGTAGCCCGAAAAAGTCAGGTGTCCGAACAGGCGTTTCTGCAACTAAGAAAATGGCCTGGAGTTCCGGACCTGATGCTTCAAACTTGCTGTTCAGGCTTGGTGCTTAGGTTCTCGAGGAGCGATTTGCAAAAACGCTTTTACATCCTTTTTGTGGCCCGTGGAGACGACGGGCAGTTGCGAAAGATCTCTATCCCCGTGCATTACCTGTACGTATTCGTCGTGGGGGCCGCAATCGGATTCCTCAGTCTGACCGGGATTGCCAGTTCCTACACCCGGATGCTGTTGAAAGTTTCCCGCTATAACCAGCTGCGGACCGAAAAAGACCAGCTCAAAGACAATTACTCGCGCCTGGAGCAAGTGGCCAAGGAGCGCGATGTGCAGGTAGCGTCGCTGGGCTCGATTGCCGGAGAAGTTTCGGCCCTGTATGGCCTGAAGGCGCAGCCTACGTTGGTGACGGCGACCGCCGACCAGATTCATGACGCGGATGTAAGCTCTTCGCTCGACCAGTTGCATGCCTTGCGCACTTCCGCTTTGACCGGGGCTACGATGGTCGGCTTAACGATGGGCCTGACGCGCAATGCCACGACCGCAGACTGGTTCAAGGCAAATTCCGCGCCTAACCTATGGCCTGTAGAGGGTCAAGTCACTGCAAGCTTTGGGGAGCGAATCGACCCCTTCAACGGTGAGGGGGCATTCCACAGTGGAGTCGATATTGGCAGCAGCTATGGCGCTGCAATTGTAGCTCCGGCGGACGGCGTGGTGACGTTCAGCGATCTGCTGGGCGGTTATGGCAAGGCGATCATGATCGATCACGGCAACGGCATCAGCACCCGCTTCGGACACCTGTCCGGGTTTGCCGTGACGGCCGGGCAAACAGTACACCGCGGCGATGTGATTGGGTATGTCGGCACGAGCGGCCGCTCCACAGGCCCGCATCTTCACTATGAAGTCCGCATCAACGACACGCCAGTCAATCCTTATAAGTACCTCCGCATGACGCTGGCGCACAGCGGCGGCTTCTCTTCGGGAAGCTAGAAAGCCAGCTATCAGCCTTTACCTTCAGCTCTCGGGTAGAGCTCGATCACATCTCTGCCATCGCGGCGGACCGCCCAGTTTCCCTAAGCCTCATACGCCCTTCTGATTCCACAGCTAAAGGACAGTCTCCGTCAGACGACTAACCACGTCTGGGCAATGCCGCCAAATTTGCAACTCGGAAGGCAAAATTGATTCGTTACCGCGGTAATGGATTGACCCAATCAGGGTGCAGAATCACGGCGACGTCCGGGCTACCATAGTTAAGGTCCGTCTTGTCCTGAATCTTGCCGCAGGGTCGGACGCTAGCTCAAGGACCCTCCATGGAGAATCCCGAGATCTCGCAGTTTGGCCGGTACGAGGTCGTGGCTGAATTAGGCCGCGGAGCTATGGGTGTTGTGTATCAGGCCCGAGACCCGCAGATCGACCGCCTGGTCGCCGTGAAAACCGTCTCTCTATGGGGACAGGAGCCGGACGAAGAAAAGGAATTTCGTCTGCGTTTCATGCATGAAGCGCAGGCGGCTGGCCGGTTACACCACGCCGGGATCGTTTCGATCTTCGACGTGGGAGAGAATCCCGAGAACCACGATCCATACATCGTTTTGGAATACGTGCCCGGGGAGTCGCTGAACCGGATTCTGGCCCGCGAAAAAAAGCTTTCGCTGGAGAGGGCCTTGCAACTCGCCGAAGAGATCGCGGAAGCATTGGATTATGCGCACGTCCAGGGTGTGATTCATCGCGACATCAAGCCGGGAAACATCCTAGTGACCGCGGAAGGTCACCCCAAGATCGCCGACTTCGGTATTGCAAAGCTGAATCTGGCTCACTTCACTTTGCCGGGGCGGGTCCTGGGCACGCCGGCCTATATGGCGCCGGAACAGCTGGCCGGTGAAGGAGTGGATGGACGGTCGGACCTCTTCTCGCTCGGCGTCATCCTATACGTTATGGTCACCGGCCATTCCCCATTTCAAGGAAACAGTGCGACGACCGTTTGTTTCAAAGTGGCAAATCGGGAGCCGGTGGCGGCGAGCGCGTTGGATTTGACCTTACCTGGGGAACTGGATGAAGTAATCTCGCGGGCAATGGCCAAGAATCCCGATGAGCGCTACCAGCGAGGCGCAGAGTTTGCCGAAGACGTCCGCCAGTTGCAGCAGGTGTTCAAGCCCTCGTCAACGACAGCGTCCTTAAGGTCTGTGGCTGTAACAGGGACGCGATCTACCGGCACGCGCACGGCAACCGCCCTGCGAAAGAATCCCGTTGCGGAAGTAGCGGAAGCCGAGAGTCTGGTTCGTAAAATCGCGCGCAAGGCGCCGGTCCGGGATTTGATTCTGGGTGCTGCGACCCTAGTGGCACTAGTTATTGCAGGGACCCAGGCGAAGCTGTTGGTGACCGCTCCCAAGGCGGAGATGAATCCTCCAGTCGCGGCCAGCGCGGTGGCTCCGAGCCCCGTCACCATACCACCGAGCTCGGCGGCCACCACAACCGCGAAAGAAGTGGCTCCGCCTACGCCAGCCACTAGTGTTTCGTCCCGAAAAAGTCATAGTGCGGCGCTACAGACGGCGAAGCAAACCATCGTCCCCTCTTCCACGCTCGATCTAGCGGTGCAACATCAGTTCAAGGACGCCACTCTTTTCGTTTGGGTCGACGACAAGCTCACATTAACCCGGGCGCTGCATGGCGGGACGCAGAAGCGGATGGTGGTATTCAACGGGGTGCGCGGCGTTGACTCCGAGACGCTGAAGATTCCAGCGGGGAAACACGTGCTGCGCGTCCGCGCGTTGTCGTCGGATGAGACGATCGACCTCTCCAAAACGATTTCTTCGGAATTCCTCGGCGGCGGCGAGAAGGCTTTGCAAGTCACCTTCGACAAGCACAACGCCGTGATGCGGCTTGCCTGGCAGTAACAGAATGTCGCTCGCCAGCCAACATTGCCGCAAAGCTCCAGACGGTGTTCTGGTTAAGCCGGATTCGTATCAGGCGATGCCTTAAGGCATCGCTAGGGTGGATAATGAATCGCGCCTTCAGGCGCTGTGGTGCAAAACACGGGCTCTGACATAAAGCTTTACTGGCGCAACCCCATCCAGTTTTCAGAAACCACTAGGGAATTTCCGGGATTCTGCGGATCGTACTTCACCGAGGTGTGCAATCCGAGTCGGCACGAGTGAAGATTGATCCAGTGCCGCAGGTAAGTGACATCTTGCGAGCATTCGTAGGACACGCCCGCAACATCGTACTTGTAGATCAACATGATTGCAGCGTGGTAACTGCTTGTGACCGCCAGTTCCTGCACATCAATCACTGTGCCGTCGGTGATGCGGCCCGTGCTCTCGAGCCATGCTCTGCGCTCGCGCTCAAGGTCATCCGCGGTTTTGGGCTTGCGGCGTAGCAGAGCGTACGCGCCCAACAAGGTAACGGCGCCTGCAGCAACCAGCCCATAAAGTCGAAGTGAATCCATACGAAGGTGGGTTGAGATCAAACCCTGCGTTCCGCCGAGTTCTCTATCAGCATAAGCCGAAAGCGGCGAGCGCGAAAGTGGTCTTGCGGTTACAAAGGTGCCTGCAGCTGTGAAAAACTTTCGACGACAAACGAGGATTCCCGTCTTGTTCTAGAATCAGCCGCGTATTGCTTCGGACATCAAAAATCGGCCGTCCAAATTCTCGGATACAGAGGACACTGAGGAACACAGAGGAATCGGGGAACCGATGAGACTCGCAACGATCTGTGCGTGGGTTATTGCTGTGGGCGTGGCAATCGCTCAAACGAGCAGGCCCGGTCCGTCTTCGTCCTACCAGGTGTCCAACGACAGTCATCCGCATCACGATTGGGCTGTCTATGGCGGGACCGCGGAGAATAATCACTTTTCCCCGCTGGCACAGATCGACCGCAGCAACGTGCAGAGCCTCGAGGTTGCATGGACGTATGACACCGAAGAATCCGGCGGCCTGCAGACTAGCCCGATTGAGGTTGACGGAGTTTTGTACGGAATCACTCCTACACAAAAAGTATTTGCTCTGAACGCGGCGACGGGAAAGCCGATATGGAAGTTTGATTCTGGAATCGTGGGCACACAGCCGGATCGCGCCCTGGCCTACTGGTCGGGTCAAGGCAAAAACGATGAACGGATTCTTGTTGGCGTCATGAACTTCGTTTACGCGCTCGACGCAGCAACGGGCAAAGCCATCGCCAGTTTCGGAAAAGGCGGTCGAATCGATCTGCGCGAAGATCTGGGACGCGATCCGGCGTCGCAATCCATCTACATGACCAGCCCGGCGGTGATCTACAAAGATCTGGTGATTGTCGGGGGACGCGAATCAGAGACCTTACCCGCATCGCCAGGAGATGTTCGTGCCTACGACGCGCGCACCGGAAAGCTACGCTGGTCGTTTCATACGATTCCGCATCCCGGCGAGTTTGGCTACGACACATGGCCTAAAGATGCGTGGAAGACGAGCGGCGCTGCCAACAACTGGGCGGGGATGACGGTCGATCCGCAGCGTGGGATCGTTTATGTTCCCACGGGCTCGGCAGCGTTTGATTTCTACGGCGCCGACCGCGTAGGCGACGATCTGTTCGCCAATTGCTTAATCGCTCTCAACGCGGAGACCGGAGAGCGCATCTGGCATTTTCAGGGTGTGAAGCACGATCTCTGGGATCGCGACTTCCCCGCGCCACCTGTTCTCGTCACGGTCGAACGCGAAGGTAAGAAGGTCGATGCGGTCGCACAAACGACGAAGCAGGGCTATGTATTTTTGTTTGATCGCACGAATGGTAAGCCGCTCTTCCCGATTGAGTGCAGCAAATATCCTGCCAGCGATGTTTCCGGAGAAGTGGCCGCGTCACAACAGTGCCTTCCCACGAAGCCAGCTCCTTTTGCGCGCCAGTTATTGACCGATAAACTTCTCAGCGAGCGCACTCCGGAGATACATCAGTGGGCGCTGGAGAAGTTCCGCAGCTTTCGCAGCGAAGGACAGTTCGTTCCTTTCAGCGTGGGGAAAGATACCGTGATCTTTCCCGGATTCGACGGAGGAGCCGAGTGGGGCGGCGCGGCAGCCGATCCGCAGACCGGAATTCTCTACGTCAACTCGAACGATGTCGCATGGACGGGAGCTCTCGCGGAGAACACTGCGGGAAACACTCCCAAAGCTCTGTACATGAATCAGTGCGCGGTTTGCCATGGCGAGACAATGGCGGGATCGCCGCCCGCGATGCCTTCGCTCGTCGGCCTCGGCCGCCGTATGTCGGCGACCGACGTCATGAATACCATCAAGAACGGCAAAGGGCGAATGCCGGGCTTCGCCAACCTGGAAAATGACAGTGATCAGTGGTACGGCCTGCTCTCGTACGTGATGAGCGGAGGCGCAGAAAACGCTCCGGGCAGCACCCAAACCGGCAACCAGGAGATCTCCGGCACAGGCCCCGCGTTGCCCGCGATGAAATATCACTTCACGGGATATCACAGATTTCTCGACCATGATGGCTATCCGGCTGTAGCGCCCCCTTGGGGAACGTTGAACGCAATCGACCTCAACACGGGCGAGTATCGGTGGAAGATTCCACTCGGCGAGTATCCCGATCTAGCGGCCAAGGGTCAGAAGGAGACCGGCACCGAGAACTATGGTGGTCCAGTAGCGACGGCGGGTGGATTGCTTTTCATTGGCGCGACGAACTTCGACAAGAAGTTTCGTGCATTCGACAAGGCAACCGGCACCCTGCTTTGGGAGACAACACTGCCGTTCGCTGGAAATGCTACTCCCGCAACGTATGAAGTTGATGGACGCCAATTCGTTGTGATCGCCGCCGGAGGGGGCAAGGATCCGAAATCAAAGTCGGGTGGGGTGTACGTGGCGTTCGCGCTGAAGAAGTAAGCTACTTGGTTTGGCTGCAGACGTTCTTACTGACGAGATCGAGAAATCCCCCTTCGGGATTCTTGCCAAATTGCTCATCGTGCGTGGCTTTCTTGCTGACGACAAAGCGCCCACTGTGATCGCGGGAGTAGAACCACTCCGTTGTAGGGGACGCGGCTCCACTGCTGCAATTGAAGTGCACGCGCGCCCGCATCTCGACGAAAGGTCCGCCTTGCGGAAGTTCCGCCGCCTCCTTGAATTCGACGCGCACCAGCGCGATCCTCTGATTGTTCTTGAGCACATGGACCGAACTGACCGAGACTTTATCGCCAGCTTCGGTTTGGCCAATGGTGTGCCAGTCTCCGGCGGCCAGAACCACCAGACTGACCACAAGCACTGGGGCCAGCACGACTGTTGCGAGTATGACGAGGGCTTTCTTCAAAGCAAAGCGTTCCGCAAAGGCGTGAATTGCAAGGAGACACTCTCGTCGAAAAACGCCATTCTGTCAACCACTTCGGCAATTTAAGCCTGATTGCAATTCAATGACCGTGCTATGGTTATGGGCGCACCTGGATTCGCTCTTGAGCGTGGAGCGCGATTATGGAAATGCTTCATTCCACAATGTTTACGTCGCCGGTGGGGCCTCTGTTCCTGGCGGCGTCCTATAACGGCCTAGTGGCCTTGGAATTTGATGCACGGCTGCCCGGACAGCAGACGATTCGCCCGAACCCGCGCGACCTGCGGACCGAATCGAGTAGGGTCCGTTTCGAGGAATCGGTGAGCGCCATGCGCCCCTACGTGCGGGAGTTGGAAGAATATTTCTCGGGCAAGCGGCGCGAGTTCACTTTCGCGCTCGATCTCCGCGGCACGGATTTTCAGGTGGCCTGCTGGCGAGCCCTGCTGGCAATTCCCTATGGCGAGACGCGTTCCTATGCCGACATTGCGCGCGCGGTGGGCAGGCCGCAGGGATTTCGCGCGGTCGGGATGGCCAACAATCGGAACCCCGTGGCCATCGTTGTCCCGTGCCATCGTGTGATCGCGTCCGACGGATCGCTATGCGGGTATGGCGGCGGCCTTGACGTGAAGCGCAAGCTGCTGGAACTGGAAGGCGCGTTGACGGGAATCCTAGCGGCCTGACCGAGAACCTCTTGGCTACCGACAAGTCGTCCACCCTCCGCAAAGCTGGCCTCTTCTATCTCGTCTTCGTGATGTTTTCCTACACGACGGGTGGCCCGTTCGGACTCGAAGACATGGTCACCACCTCGGGTCCGGGAATGACTCTGATCTACCTGTTGATCCTGCCGTTTTTCTGGTGCATTCCGGTGTCTCTGGTCTCGGCGGAACTTACCACGGCCATGCCGGTGGAAGGCGGCTTCTACCGTTGGACACGCGCGGCCTTCGGCGATTTCTGGGGATTTCTCGCAGGATGGTGGAACTGGTCGGCTTCGTTCCTCTTGGGCGGCGCATACGCTGTGCTCTTCACGGACTATCTCGTCTACTACTTCCCGAAGATGACGTGGTGGGAGCACTACCTCGTCTCGGTGGCGTTGATCGTCCTGCTGACGTGGATCAATGTGCGCGGCATCCAAATGGTGGGGCAAGTCGCTACCGGCCTGGAGATTTTCATTTTCATCCCGGTGATGACGATGATCGTCATGGGGCTCCTCCATTGGCATCACAATCCGTTCACGCCGTGGGTGCCTCCGCATCAGGCGACGTTCAAAGTGTTTGGCGTCGGGCTGGCGCTGGGCTTATGGCTGTACTCAGGATACGAGCAGCTTTCTACTGTCGCCGAAGAAGTCGAGAATCCGCAGCGGGCCTATCCGCGGGCGCTCGCTCTGGTGGTTCCTTTGTCGATCGCCGCATACTTTCTGCCGACATTGGCTGGGCTGGCTTCAGCCGGCGACTGGGAAAAATGGCATACCGGATTCTTTTCCGATGCGGCGGCGATGATTGGCGGAACATTCCGAGGCAGACCATGGCTGGGAACGTGGATGACGCTGGCCGCAATGGTCGGCAACGTCGCGCTTCTGAACAGCACGATATTGACGACAACCCGCATGCCCTTCGCCATGGCCGAGGACGGATACTTGCCGGCCGTACTTACCCGCAAGCATGCACGCTCTGGAACACCGTGGCTGGCGATCGTGGTGTCGTCGGTAATCTATGGCCTGCTAGCGTGGCAGAGCCTGGCCGAACTGATCTCGGTGTACATTTGGCTGCGCTCGGCAACGACCGTCCTGACGGTGCTTTCGGCTTGGAAGCTGCGGCGCACGCAACCGGAACTCAAGCGCTCCTTCAAAATCCCTGGCGGCCGCGCTGGATTACTCTACGTGGTGGGCGCGCCGGTAGTGATGGCAATGGTAGCGCTGCTGGGCAGCGACCGCTTTGGCCTGATTGGCGGCGCGATCGCGATTGTAGTGGGGCCGGTGGTGTATTGGATCGTTGGTAAGGGAACGTCGGCGGATGACCTCAATCGTTCCAATGCACGATTCTAGAGCCTGCGCCCCGTTGCAGGTTGACCGGCGAGGAAAAACGCCTTGGCATACTTGCCTTCACCGCAGAGCCTGAAGGCGGCATCAATTCCAGGTCGCCGCTAGCGCGGTTTCAGGAACAGGTAATTGTTGCGAGTATTAGGATAGTCACTCTGCCAGTAGCGGACGAGTTGGAGGCCGGCATCGCTCGCCAGTGCAATGAACTCCTCAGGCGTGGCGAAGAAAGAAATCGCAGTGCCCGCCTCGATCACGACCGGCTTCCCGTTGATCTTCGACCAGGCCATGCGGCGCAGCATACCGAACCATGCCCTCAAGCCATTCTTGCGATACAGATAAGCCAGTGCCTCGCGGCGGTTGTTGAATTTCGGCTGCGCTTTGCCTTCGACAAAAGGAATCTCACCAATGAAAACACGAGCACCGGCTCTGGCGACGCGGTAGATCTCCCGGAGACTCGCGGGAATTTTCTGGCGGGGAACGACCAGCAGCACGCTGTTACACACAACGACGGAAGCGCTTGCATCCGGCAGGGGTAATCGATCGGTAAGTCCCTGACGAACGCTTAGGCCAGTCCGGCGCACCAAGGCGACTTCTTCCTCGGTGGCGAGCAGTCCCAGAGCACTTCTCACACCGCGCTCTCGGGCCATGCGAAGGAGAATACCGTCACCGCATCCGATATCGACGAGGTCGTCGGCTGGGCTAAGTTCCACCGCCTCCATGATGTGTTCGTGGATCAGTCTGGTGATTTCCTTCTTGTCTCTCCCGCGAAGCGCAAGATCGTGCAGATCCCGAGCGTGCTTTGCGGTTTCACGACAGTACTCTACGTAATCGTCAGAGCGGGAAATCATCGCGAGGAGAATTATAGTCGGCTCCGGGGCCACTGGATGCGGATCGGCGCGGACCGGTCTAGCTCACCCAATCCAAGAACTTGTACCAAGCTCCCGCAAAGGGCAGGAACCACGGCTTGCCGTTATACATGCCAAGCGGTGCGCCCGGAAACGGGATACCGACGAATGGATTCTCGGGATGGTCGCCGGCCATGAGTTCCGCGATCTTCTGGCCCTGATACGTTGCCATGGCAACACCATGCCCGGCGTAGCCAACCGCGTAGTACATGCCGTCGATCTGGCCGGCATGCGGCATAATGTCGAACGCGAAGTCGAGCGTGCCTCCCCAGACGTAGTCAATGCGGGCATCACTGAGTTGCGGATAGACGCCGATCATGCCGCGGCGCAGGATCTCGGCGCTTCGCCGGACCGTCTGGTCGTTCTCGGGAAAGAATGCCGCACGGCCACCGAATAGCATGCGCCGGTCGGGCGTGAGGCGGTAGTAGTACAGATAATTCTTCGAGTCATAAATCATTCGGTTGCGGGGACTTAGTTCGCGAGCCAGCGGTTCAGGCAGAACCTCGGTCGTGATAATGAACGAACCGATGGGAATCAGCCTCCTCTGAAGCTCGGGAGTGGCCTGACCTGTATATCCGCTGGTGCCGACAAAAACTTCGTGCGCCCAGATTGGACCGCGCGATGTGCCGAGTTTCCATCCGAGTTCTCCTTGGCGCGAGTCGCGTTCAATCATTTCGACTCGAGTGTGCTCGAAGATTTGCGCCCCAGTCTTCATCGCAGCACGCGCCAACCCGGCCACGTAGCGTGCCGGATTGCATCCCGCGCTCACTTCATCGACCATGCCGCCGAAATAAATCGATGACCCAATCTCGGAACTCAACTCATGCCGTTGTACCACCCGCAGAGTGTGGTTGAAATCGCGAGAGATCACTTCTGCTTGGCGGGCGTAGTCGGCGAAGTGCTTCTGCTTGCATGCGACTTCCAGATGCCCGCAGCGCGAGAAATTGCAGTCGATCGCTTCCTCGCGGACGATTTGCTCGACGCAATCGATGGTGGCAAGAGAAGCCGCATACATGCGCTGCGTCCGCTCGCGGCCGTACATGGAGATAAGCTTGTTCACGCCCAGCTTCATCCCGGTGAGCACCATTCCGCCGTTACGGGAACTGGCTCCCCAACCTGTCGTTTCGGACTCCAGCACGGCGACTCTGGCTCCACGTTTCGCCAAGGTGCGGGCAGCAGACAGTCCGGTGAACCCCGCCCCAATCACAGCGACATCGACCACTTCCGGTAAAATTTGGGAAGCATCCGACGGAGGAAATTCAGCCGTCGTGAGCCAGTAGTTATGTTCTTGCAGAGCCATAAAATTGGTGAAACAAAGCCACTTACCGCAGGCGGGGTCCGGGAGGGCAGGGCCAGCCTGAGGCCGACCGAGCATTTTAGCAGCGTACACCCAGTGGTACATGTACTCGTGGTCACCCTGCCGACGGCGTTTCGCCTCCACAGTAATCTTGTAGTCGTTACCGGATGCCCCTAGTCTGAAGAGGTATGACCCTTCGATGCCTTCTGTTTTCCTCGGATGAGGGAACGGCGACGCCTGTTTTGCAGGCGCTGACTGCTCTCGATGTAGAGGGAGAGCACTGTTCCGAGGCCGTAACTGCGGCAGAGAAGGTTACACATCAGATTTTCCAGATCGTTATCATCGATTGGGATAATCAGCCCGAAGCCGGGCTTCTGCTGACGGCAGCGCGGGAGCGGAAAGCCGCCGAAAGGCCCTTAACGCTGGCGATCGTGAGCAGCGACGCGAGTGTTCCTTTGGCTTTGCAGGCGGGTGCGAATTCCATCCTGCGCAAACCCATTCTCGGCAATCAAGTCACCGATACGTTGACGACCGCGCGCGATCTGCTCCGCGCAAAACAGGAATCCGCGGCAGTGGCCGCACAAGCCGCCGCCGCAGCAGCATCCGCGGGACCATCTGCCGAGCCCCCCAGCAGCCGGGATCCCGGAAACGAACGAACGCTGCGTGCGGGCGAATTTCTGCAGTCTGCGCCTCCGACCCCGGGCGCGCAGTTCGAGACCGAATCGAACTCGCATGAGTCGCTGCAGCCAGCCTCGTCCGAGGTAGTCGATCCCCTGAGGGACTTGGAGCCGATGGCGGCTGCCGTCGCGGAAGAGAAACCTGTTCCCCTGCCTCCGCCGCCAGAACCGGGCGAAACCCGGGGATTGGAATGGTATCTAAAGGCCAAAGGCATCTCGTCCTCGGGAGCTGCGGCGGCGCCTGCCCCTGTTCCGAATCCCCCTACATCGGCGAAACCGGAACTGCTCGGCTTCGATCAAACGCCTTCATTCTCGCCGGCATCTTCGCCGAGTGTATCCGGATCCGATCGGCCCTCCGCATCGCCTGACCAGGAAAATGAGCACAGGGCTCAGAAGGATCGACACGAACGGAAAAAAGAAGCTGAACTCTTCGCCTACATGTCTGGAGAGAGCGCCGAGCCTGAACAAGTCGCTCGCCGCTTTCCTCTAAAGGGAGCACTCATTGGCGCTCTCGTTCTGGCGGGCTGTGCGATTGTGGCAGCGCCACAAGCACCCTGGCATCCTCAGGTCCGCCTAGCGTGGAATCACGGACACATTGCACTGCATAACTGGCTGAACCCTCAGACTGTCACTCCGGTGCAAGCTCCGGTCTCGCACGAAAATTTCGGCCAAGCTGGAGATGAGTACAAGCTTCCCGTCGCGGAAAACATCCCGGACGCGACCACTGATCCTTCGCAGATTCAGGTAATTCCCGTGGTTGATCCGACCATCCGCAAGCCGAATCCAGAAGGGGCCAATGCGGTGCAAGGCACCGCGGTTCCCGCGGATGGCGCGAGCGCGCCTCCGGGCGATCCGACAGCGCCCTCAGCAGCTCCGGACCCGGACAAACAACCACCGCCATTGACGCCGCCAACTCAATCTGACGGAGGATCGATCGCCGCTGCAACTTCGCCGTCGCCTTCTTCGGCCGAGGCAGCTCCCGTCGTCGCTGTGCAACCGCACTTGGATCCACCGTCAGCAGTGCCGCCGCCAGTATCGTCGGTATCGTCTTCACCGGCTCAGCCGCGCCCCGCGCCGCCGAAGACTCCGCAGCCACACTACGCATCTACTCCGAGCAATGTGCCGTCAAGCCTGAAGTCGCAGATGGCCTCGATGACTCCAGATTCCAGCGGGAACAAGGCTCCAGAGACTGCCATGCAGTCGATCGAGCCCGTCTTGGTCGCCGAGCCTGCGGAGCGGGCTCTTCTGACTGAGCAGCCCGCGTTGGACTATCCCGCGAGCGGTCGCGGACAACAGGGGACGGTCATCCTGCAGGTTCTAATCGGACGTGATGGGACAGTGCAGGACGCCAAGTTCCTTCAGGGATCCCTGGCCTTTGCGCGCTCTGCGATCGACGGCGCGAAGCAGTGGAAGTTCAAGCCCTACGTTATGAACGGGCGTCCGGTTTCTGTCCAGACCCAGCTGACGATCACCTTCAAGCCAGGACCGAGAAATTAAGTTGTTTGTTTTGTTGAGCTGGGCCGTGGCACGGAATCGTTCATCTGGGCCTTGAACTCTGGATCACAATTTCCCGTTTCAGCCGTCTGATGAGTGCTCCCTGCCAAACAGGCCTCCATTACCGAAGAGGCTCAAATCAAGCAGCCGGGGGATCAAATTCCGCATCTAGAGAGATATAATGAGGGAGAGTTTCTCAGGAAGTACTTCCTTCCAGAAGAAGATCAAAAACAGATGTCCATGAAAATCAAAGCAGCGATTCTTGTCACGTCCTTTGCCGTACTGTTGTTCGTGGTCGTCGGTTCCATGGGGGGCGTACACGCTTCCTCGAACGACGGCTCTTACCGTCAACTGCAGGTCTACAGTGAAGTGCTTTCGCGCGTTCGCAGTGAGTACGTGGAAGAGCCGAACATCCCCAAGGTGACGGACGGCGCGCTGCATGGACTTTTGGAGTCGCTTGATTCGAATTCCAGCTACATGACGGCCGATGCGTACAAGGCATTCAAGAGCCATAAGGCTGAAGCCAAGGGCGGAATCGGTGCTGTCGTATCGAAGCGATTCGGCTACGCGGCCATTGTCGCGGTGCTGCCGGGATCTCCGGCGGAGAAAGCCGGAATCGAGCAGACCGACATCTTCGAATCGATCGAAGGCAAGAGCACGCGCGACATGTCGCTGCCCGAGATTCGTGACCTGCTGGCAGGCGCGCCGGGATCGACCCTGAACGTGGAAGTGGTTCGCGCGCGCAAAGCTGAGCCGCAGAAGGTTGCGATCTTGCGCGACATCGTGACCGTTCCTCCGGTGACCGACAAGATGATGGACGACGGCATCGGCTACGTGAAGGTCGAGGCTCTCACGAAGGGAAAGACGCAGGAGATTGCCGCGAAGATCAAGTCGCTGGAGAAATCGGGAGCGAAGAAGATTCTGCTCGATCTTCGCAACTGTGCCGAGGGCGATGAAAGTGAAGGCGTCGCCGTGGCCAACCTGTTCCTGAATCACGGGACGATCACTTACCTGCAGGGACAGAAATTTCCGCGGGAGGCATTTAACGCGGATCCGGCGAAAGCGATCACTAATCTTCCAGTAGCCGTGCTGGTAAACCGCGGAACGTCTGGCCCCAGCGAGATCGTTGCGGCTGCGATTCTGGAAAATGCTCGTGGCGATGTTGTGGGCGACAAGACTTTTGGCGACGGCTCCGTGCAGAAAACGATCGATTTGCCCGACGGTGGCGCTTTAATCCTTTCGGTGGCGAAGTATTATTCGCCCAGCGGGAAAGCCATTCAGGACACGGCGATCACACCGAACGTTCTGGTGGCGGATTCTTCGGATGACTCCATCGGACCAGATGACGATGACGGCACTGCTCCCGATCAGGAAGCGAAGCCGAAGAACACGGTGGACGATCAATTGAACAAGGCCGTCGAAGTTTTGAAGAGCCGAGCCAGCTAATTCGGGCCCGGTTTTGAATCAGATCGCGCGCCCTGGGGCGCGCGATTCTTTTTATGACAAGAATGCATAACGAGGAAGCGACCCGTGAAATGCTATCCTGACCTCGTCTCCCCATGAAGTCCATCTACGAAACTCTTCCTCCGGTAGAAATCGGCGGGCGCCGGCTCGTGGGCCGCGTGCTGTTCGGTCTGCTCGTTCTGGTCGCCGTGCTGATCGGAGCGACCGCCGGACTGCTGCTGGTCTACACCACGGACTTGCCGCAGGTCGACGCGCTGGAAGCGTACCGGCCTAGTTCAATTACGGAACTCTACGACGATCACGGTCGCGTGATTGGATCGTTTGCCCTGCAACGCCGAGTGGTAGTGGGCTATGACGATTTTCCGCCGGTGCTGCGCGACGCGCTGGTTTCCATCGAAGACAAGGATTTCTACCGGCACTCCGGCATTAATTTCTGGCGGATTGTCGGCGCTGCGTTTCGCGATGTGGAGTCGGGCGGAAGGGTGCAGGGAGCATCGACCCTGACCATGCAGTTGGCCCGGAATCTTTTCCTGTCGCCCGACCGGGCCTTTCATCGCAAGGTGCAGGAGACGATGCTCGCCATCCAGATCGAGCGCCGCTTCACCAAACCGCAGATCTTCACCTTGTATGCGAACCAGATTGCTCTCGGCCATGGTGTGTTTGGCTTCGAGGCCGCTTCGGAGTTTTATTTCAGCAAACCGGCCAAGCAACTGACTCTGGAAGAAGCAGCTCTGCTTGCGGGGTTGCCAAAGGGCCCCAGCCTGTATTCGCCGATTAATCATCCGGACCGCGCCGTAAAACGCCGGAATCTGGTGATCAACGCCATGCTGGAAGACGGCAAAATCACGGCTGCGCAGGCGGCCGATGCGCGATCCGCACCGCTCGTGCTGCATTTGGCACACGATCCGAATTCGCTGGCGCCGTATTTCGTCGAGGAGATTCGTCGTTACCTGGAAAACAAGTATGGGGCCGATCAGGTTCACGAAGGCGGATTAAAGGTTTACACGACCCTCGATGTGGATCTGCAGAAGGCCGCGAATCAGTCGGTGCTCGACGGGCTTGCCGTGTATGAACGGCGGCATGGCTGGAAGGGGCATCTGGAAAATGTGGCCGGCGACGGCGTGGATTTGAGCAAATACTTTCATCCCGACTGGGACGACGAACCCGAGGTAAACGGATACATCCACGCACTGGTGAGTTTCGGTGGGACGGAATTTGCGACTCTGAAGTTTGGAAGGTACACCGCAGGGTTGTCACAGCCTGACGTAGCGTGGACCCAGCATAAACTTGCCGACATTCTTAAGACCGGCGACATTGTCTACGTAAAGATCCTCTCTCTCGGTGCCAATGGCGCTGCGCATGTCAGCCTCGAGCAGGACTCCGGGACCCAAGGGGCCTTGCTCGCTATCGACAACGCTACCGGGGGAATCAAGGCGATGGTGGGTGGGCGGGATTTTAACGAATCGAAGTTTGACCGCGCCACGCAGTCCCTGCGCCAGGTGGGATCGTCCTTCAAACCGTACGTCTATACGACCGCGATCGACCAGGGCGCCAGTCCCGACGATACGATTCTCGATGAACCGGTCAGCTTCGAGACGTCCTCAGGCACGTACTCTCCGCACAACTACGACGAAAAATTTGAAGGCATTATTACCTTGCGCCGTGCGCTCGCCCAGTCCCGCAATATCCCAGCCCTGAAGCTGGCGAATAAAGTCGGAATCAAGAGTGTGATCGACTATGCTGGGCGCTTCGGAATCACTGCGAAACTGCCCCCCTATCTTCCAGTGGCGCTGGGAGCGGCGGAAATTACGCTGATGGAGCAGACCTCGGCCTATAGCGTTTTTCCCAATGACGGAGTACGCGTGATCCCGCGTTACATCACACGTGTGACCGATTACGAAGGCCGCGTGCTCGAAGAGGATTTCCCGGACGTGAAGGATGTGATCAGCGAGCGCACGGCTCGCATCATGACCTCGATGCTGCGGGAGGTCGTGCTCCACGGCACGGGCGTCGCCGCCTCAAGGCTGCCGTTTCAGGTTGCGGGCAAGACTGGCACGACCAACGATTTCACGGACGCCTGGTTCATGGGATTCTCTCCCACCATGACATGCGGCGTGTGGGTGGGCTACGACGAAAAGAAATCGCTAGGCGCGAAAGAAACGGGTGCCCATGCGGCGTTGCCCATTTGGATGAACTTCATGACAGTGGCCATGGCAGGTAAAGATCCGGGAGAATTCCAGCCTCCTCCGGTTGCGCCGCATACGGTCGCGCAGAAGGTCGACACGCCTGACGCGGCTCCGGCCGCCGAAGAATCGCACTAGCAAAGTAGCGCCGGCGTCCTGCGGCGTCGCGGGCTCGTCCCGCGCGTGCAAGTATTGGTAAGAGTTGTTGCCGCTCCATGTATAAGTGTGCAGTCGTAGAAACGTTCGGAGGACGTCATGAGTAAGCACGCTCTCAAAATCTTTCCGGCTGCTTTTGTCTTCATCGCGGTCCTCGCGGCCGCGCAAGCGCCCCAGAAAACCGCCGGGGCAGAAGATCCCAAATCTGCAGTCGAACACGTTCTCCGCACCCAGCAGGAAGCTTGGAATCATCACGACCTGGACGGCTTTATGGCAGGCTATTGGAATTCGCCGGACCTGACGTTCTTTTCCGGCGCCAGGCAGACCAGCGGATGGCAGGCGACGCTCGATCGCTACAAGGCCTTGTACGCGAGCCCTGGACACGAGATGGGAAACCTCGAGTTCTCCGGCCTGCGCATCGAGATGCTCGGACCGGAGGGGGCCTTCGTCCGCGGTGCGTGGCATCTGACCATGCCGGATGGGAAAACGCCGCACGGACTGTTCACCCTTGTTTTTCGTAGGTATCCCGAAGGTTGGAAGATCATCCACGACCACACCTCGGCCGCGGAATAGGTAGCCCAGCGCTATTTGCCTCAACCCAGCGAAGGACGTAGTCGAGACAGCAGCATCCGCAGACTATTTCTTCTGACAGGTGGTGGGACGGTGCTATGCCTGTAAAATCGCTGCGTTTGCGGTTGATGACCGACCTAAACCATGAACTCCTCCGCAGTCAGCCTGATCGTGTTTGCGAGCGTGTTCGGAGGTGCCCTATGCGGCATGCTTCTCCGACCCTCTCTTCCTCAAGATCACCTCAGCAATGAATCAAGGCAGGTCGTGTCGCTCAGCATGGGACTGGTCGCCACCATGGCTGCGCTGGTTCTCGGCCTGTTGGTGTCCTCGGCAAAAGGCTTTTATGACGCACAAAGTGCTGAGCTGACGCAGATGTCCGCCAAGGTTATTCTTCTAGACCGTTTGCTGGCCCACTACGGACCTGAGTCGAAGGAGGTACGAGATATGCTGCGGGGAACCATTTCCAACAGCATCGATAAAATCTGGCGGCAGGAACACAAGCCTTCGGAACTGCAAGCGCCATCCGCCAGTGCGGAGATCATGATCCTCAAACTTCAAGGTTTGACTCCCAAGGACGATCGGCAGCGCTCGCTGCAATCCCAGGCGCTGAATATCGTGGTCGGTCTCGCCCAAACGCGTTGGTTGATGTACGAGCAGGAATCGAACTCGGTTTCTATGCCGATTCTCGTGATCCTGGTCTTCTGGCTGACGGCGATTTTCGTCAGTTTCGGTCTGTTCGCACCTCGGAATGCAACCGTAGTCACTGCGTTGTTCGTCGCCGGCTTGTCGGTTTCGGGTGCGATCTTCCTCATCTTGGAGATGTATACACCCTTCGGAGGACTGATCGAGATCTCGAGTGGACCACTGCGTACAACTCTCGCCCAGCTCGGGCAGTGAAAGAGCGCTATCGGCTCACTTCTTCACACGCAACTGCACACGCGTTCCCTCAGGAAGACTGCCGCTAAGCAGTTCCACTTTGCCTTGCCGCACGATGCCTTCGAATTCCTGTGGCTGGCCAGACGCACGCGGGGCCGAAGCGGCTGAGCCCACCTGGACCACACTTTTTCCCATGCCTTTGTCCATCGCGTCATTCGCCAGTCGGTCAGCTTCCTGGTTCTGTTCCCTCAAGGCATGACCTATGGAGAACCAGTCCAACTGCGCAATCAATTCCTTGGCGCGGCCGTGCAGTTCTTGCAGTGTCGGATTCTTGACCTTGTAGATACCCTTGATTTGCCGCACCAGCAGTTCCGAATCGCTGATCAGCTTCAGCGCCTTGGGCCCGTGCTGGACCGCATATTCGAGTGCGGCAATCAGGCCCTGGTACTCGGCGAAATTGTTGGTCTGATGTCCGAGATATTCGCTCAGCGCCGCGACCTTGCGTCCAGACCCGTCTTTGATCACTACGCCGTAACCTGCCGGGCCGGGATTGCCGCGTGCACCGCCGTCGCTGTGAGCGATCAAGTAGTGCTGCGGAGGATTCTCACCCTTTTCGAAGAGCGTCTTTGTCGCGGGATTACGAAAGGAATCGGAATGAGAAGGCATGAGCCGAGTCTATAACGAGGAGTGCGGCTTCGGAATCCACAGGCGGGTGAAGGAGTTGCCGAGCTGCGAGATTGTTGCCTTTGCGCGTAGCGCTAGAGCTGTGCCACGGTCCGCTGTTCTGCCAACTGCCGGGAAAGAAAGTCTAAATAGTCTTCCATCCCTTCACCGGTTTTTGCCGAGAGCCGAAAGATCTGCATTCCCGGACGAACCGACTGAATACTTGTTCGCGCCGCGTCCCAATCGAATTCCACAGCACCCGCAAGTTCGTTCTTCGTTACCACCGCGACATCGGCGCTGTTGAAAATTGTGGGGTACTTCAGCGGCTTGTCTTCTCCTTCGGTCACCGACATCAAAACCAGGCGGAGATTCTCGCCGAGATCGTAGGACGACGGGCACACCAAGTTTCCCACGTTCTCGATGAACAGGAAATCGAGTTGATGCAGATCCCAGTCCTGTAGGGCGTTCTGGACCATCGCCGCTTCCAGATGACACAACGTTCCGGTGGTGATCTGCTTGACTGGGGCTTTGCTTCGCGCCAGACGGACCGCATCATTCTCGGTGGCCAAGTCGCCGACCAGCGCGGCGACTCGATAGCGAGGCTGCAATTGCGTGAGCGTCTTTTCGAGGAAAGTCGTCTTTCCCGAGCCCGGACTCGAAACCAGGCTCACCACGAACACCCCCGCTGAGCGAAACTGATCGCGAAGGGCGCGTGCGATCACGTCGTTTTGCTTCAATACATTCCTGCGCACTTCGACTAGACGCGGCGCCCTCATTCCTCTACCTCCAACGCAAATACTTCCAGTTCCTTGCCCTGCCGAATGTCCATCGTCGGAGCACCACATTCCGGACACTGAAACAACTGCACCGACTCCAGTTTGCGCTCTAGCTGGCACCGGGCGCAAAACACAATCACCGGAACATCCTCCACGATCAGCTGCGATCCCGCGAGCGGAGTGTCCTGGCAAGCGACTTCGTACGAGAACATGAGCGCATCTTTCACCACACCAGAAAGAGCTCCCAGCCTGAGATGTACCGCGCTGACCTGCACGCCGCGACGCTGCGATTCTTCCACCGCCGCATCCACAATACTCATCGCGATCGATAGCTCGTGCATCTCGCGCGCCGTGCGTATTCTATACCCTCAGACCGTGTGCGGCCGGTCATAGACTGCCCTCGCCGGGGAGAGTATGATCCCCCAGTTCTCTGTTGCCATACAGCCGGAAAGCCGATTTCCGCCGTCGACCATACCGCTCACGAGGATACGATGCTTGATCTTTCAACAACCTATCTAGGACTGAAGCTGCGCACTCCCTTGGTTTCTTCTGCGTCTCCCCTGACTCAAGACATGGATAGCATCCGTCGTCTGGAGGATGCTGGAGCGTCTGCCATTGTCTTTCATTCACTCTTCGAAGAGATGGCGCAAGACGCGCAGTCCACATCAGCCCGTCCGGCGCTGGAACGTTACCTGGGTCTTCTTTGCAAAGCGAAAGACGCGGTTCAAGCGCCCGTGATCGCGAGCCTGTGCGCTGCGACTCAAGATGGATGGACAGAATATGCGCGGCTGACCGAACAAGCCGGGGCAAGCGCGCTCGAACTCAACCTGTACCAGGTCCCGAGTCAGGCGGACGTCGCGGGTTCGCAACTTGAAGATGCATATGTGCAGGCTGTGAAAGCAACGAAATCCGCGGTGAAGATTCCCGTAGCAGCCAAGCTGACGCCGTTCTTCACCAGCATGACAAACATGGCCAAGCGCTTCGACGCCGCCGGCGTAGATGGCCTGGTCCTGTTCAACCGTTTCTATCAGCCCGACATGAACCTCGACGCGCTCGATATCCAGCCCATTGTCCTGCTCAGTACGTCAGAAGCTCTGCGCCTTCCGTTTACTTGGATAGGAATGCTCTACGGCCGCGTCAAGGCGAGCCTTGCCGGATCGAGCGGCGTACACTCTCCCGACGACGTCGTAAAGTTGCTGCTGGTCGGTGCGGATGCGACGATGGTTTGTTCCGCGCTGTTGCGGAATGGCATCGGCCATCTGAGTGATCTGGAAGAAGGCCTGAGTCGATGGATGGAGAAACACGGCTACAAATCGGTCGATGATCTGAAAGGCTCCTTGAGTCAGCTGCGGTGTAAGGACCCCGCCGCGTTCGAGCGCGCTCAATATGTGAACGCGGTGAAGGGAATTCAGAATGTCGTGCTGACGGGCCGCGAAGCGTGGAGAATTCTCAGCGGCGAATAGACTCGCCGCTCCCGATAGTGGTTAAAGACGGCTTCCCATCAAGGCCGTCCAAAAAGGATTACGATCTTCTGCCGCAAGTAAGACTCAGACACTCCTTGCGGCATCTGGATTGCCAGCTTTCCGAGCTTGGTAAGAGCCGCGCCTTCCACGGTCGAAATCTGGCTCGGATTCCAAACCTCCACGTTGTAAAGCTCTCCCGCCCTTCCTGAGACTTCCAGCGTCAACTCAGTCCTCGCTGCGTTCCAGGACTCCGACAGCACTCGCAGGCCGAGGCTCGCGCTTCCCAGGGAAGGCAGTTCGTTTGAAAATGAAAGTCCGAAATCGTCCTTCAAGCGAACCACCAGGCTGGTAACTCCGCCATCGACGGGAAATCGCACCGAGAGGTGCTGATCATTATTGTTCGGCAGCATTTTGAACGGCAGCGAGTGCCCATTCATCTGGACGCCAGTCACCTGAGTGCGCAGGCTGAAGGCGGGAGAGAACTCAACCCAGCACTCGCCCGTGCCCGTACGCTCGATCTCGAGTGAAAGGCTGTCGAAACTTTTGCGATATTGAAACTCGACGCCAATTCCATCTACGCGCACGTTCTTGATGACGAACGAAGTCCAATCAGCAGGAACGTGCGGCGCAAGCGTGATTTCATGTTTCTCGGCATCGGTCTGCAGCCCAAACATGCCGCGCAGGATGGGGCTGACGACCATGGCGGCCGACCAAATCTGGTGCGGTGAGCTGGTCGCAAACGACTCGTAGTAGTCGCCTGATAGGACTTCGGTGTAATGGCCCAGCGCACCATCCACGCCCAGCAGCGCGTTCGCTCGCAGATTGAAATACGCCGGGAACGCCCGATGGTAGCGGTATTCGCCGACCGAAGCCCAACCTGTAAACAAGGGCCACACAGAGCCATAGTGATAACCGGAACCGTCATACACTTTCGATCTCTGGGAGATGATGCGCATGCCCCAGTCGGTCTGGTGATCCTCCGCCGCAAGTTGGGTGATCGTCTGATCGGCGTGGTCCGCGTCCGCTAGACCAAACCACATGGGCACAGTCGTCAGCACGCTTACCTCGTCCGCGCGCTGGTTGTCTTGCTTCAGTGCGAACGCGTAGCCCTTCATCTCCGGAGACCAAAAGGCTTGATCGAGCGCTGCTTTGCTCCTATCGAACTCCGCCGCAAGTTGTTTGCCGATGTCGTCTTTTCCCACGAGTCGCGCCAGGTTGGAAGCGGACTGCAGTGCCGCAACGGCGAGTCCTGCCTGGTAATACTCGTCCTTGACGGGAAGGAGAGGTCCGCCTTCGACCCAACCGTGACCTACGCCGGCATTCTGCGCGAATCCCTGCGAATCGTAGGTAGAGTGCATGAACTGGTAGGCCCGCCACACGTTGTCCCACTTGTCGCGCGCGAATGCGACGTCTCCGCTCTGAACTGCATAATCATTCATCGCGATGATGAACAGCGGCGTCGCATCGGCGGACACGTACGCGTAGGGATAGTCTTTGAACCACGGAATTAGGCTCGCACTCTGGGATATTTCATGCGGCACCTTGCCGTCTTGCCGCTGAAACTTGCTGATGAAATCGAGCGCCGTGCGCGTCGTGGAATAATCTCCCTCGGCATTGAGAGCAAACGAAGTCCATAGAGAATCGCGCCCGAAGAACCAAGCGAAGCCAGGACGCTGCGCCACTCCGGAAGTCCTGTATCCCGCAACCAGTCCGGGACCCAGATATGGGTTGTTAACGATGCCCTGAATCGTGCTGATACGCGCCCAGTCGTACGCCTGCTGCAGCGCGGCGTCGGGCAATTCGAGGCTCACGGTCTTGTCAAGATAAGCGCGGTAGTAATCGGATGACTCCCGCATCGAGTCGGCGTAAGTAGTGAGCAAATGCTGATAAGTTTTCTCAGCGTCTAGTTGGCCGGCGACAGAGGCAGCGATCACCAGCACCTTGCTCTCTTTTCCCTTTTGCGTGACTCCCAGACGAAGCGAGTTCTGGTCCGACGATGAATAGTTCGTTTGATACGAAAGCCGCGCGTCGGTCCCGGTCGGCGATCCAACCAGCGCGGCATACTTGTGCGCCTCCTCGCCGAAAACAAAGGCTCGTTCCTTCGCATCCCAATCGACATACGCTCCACCCAGCGCCGCAGGCCACTCCAGTTGGAAGTCGGCAATAAATGATGCTTCCACTTCCAATGGTTGCTCCGTTTCGACGTCGAGCAGAATCACTGCTCCGGCTTCGCTCACCGGGACGCACAACGTTTCTCGAACGCGGAAGGAATCGCCGACGTACAAGATCGATGCTGACTCGGGACGAACGGTGAGGGTGCGCGCCAGAGTTTCGGCGGGTAGTGCGCGATCGCCGACGTGGAAGGTCAGGTGAAAATCGCGGAAGATTTTCAGGGGATAGACCCAGGCTTCGAATTGTCCGGCTTCATTGCCGAACACTCCCGCGCGTGTGCCGACGACGGGGAGGAACTCCCATGTACGGATGGTGCGGGTTAACTCCAGCGCCGGAGCAGATTGCTGGGCGGGCGAAACAGCGCCGCAGAACAGCCAGACCTCGAACACGCAAATGACCCGCAAAGCGCGGAAGAACAAGCAAGACCACCAGACGCGAATAATGCACGGATTCATCGCGGTCTTCTCTTGAGGCTGGGAGTTGGCTCGGCTGGCTTGCAAAGTCGCGGCCCCCTCAATATAAGGAATAGGGGCGAATTCTAGCATGAGCCGAGTGGGCCAGGTAGCAACCTCTTGTTCCCTTCACGTCGCGTTTTTCTGAAATCACTGAGCCGATCTGCGCTGGTGCTCTCACTGGAGAGCGTGCTGGCGATGGCTCGTCCGCTATGGGCGCGGACGAATCCCTTGCAGCAAAAGGCGGCTTCAGCGAAAGACGAACCGCCGGTCGAAACTAGCGACCTGGGCGTCAGTTTCGTCAACGTTGCGCGCGAGTCGGGGCTGAACGCGAAGACGATTTTCGGCGGCGAACACAAGAACAAATACCTGCTCGAAACGACGGGCTGCGGCGTTGCCTTTTACGACTACGACAACGACGGATGGCTCGACATCTTTCTGGTGAATGGGACACGGCTCGAGGGCTTTCCCGCGGGCAGCGAACCGGCTTCGCATCTCTTTCGCAACAACCGCGATGGCACCTTCACCGATGTGACTGCGAAGGCTGGAGTCGCCCGTTCGGGCTGGGGACAGGGCGTTTGCGTCGGCGATTACGACAACGATGGATGGGACGATTTGTTCGTCACGTACTTCGGCAAGAATGTTCTGTATCACAACAACGGCGACGGCACATTCACGGACGTGAGCCTGAAGGCGGGCGTGGCAGGCAGTGGTAAGCGATGGAATACGGGTTGCGCGTTTGTTGATTACGATCGCGACGGCGGGCTCGATCTTTTCGTCGCGAACTACATTGACCTCGATCTGGCGACGGCCCCCGTGCCGGAATCGGGTCCGTGCCTTTACAAGAGCGTGATGGTAGCGTGTGGGCCGCCCGGACTGCAGGGCGGAAAGAACATCCTGTATCACAACAACGGCGATGGAACCTTCACTGACGTTTCGGAAGCATCGGGAATTCTCAGTGCAAACGGCACATACGGCTTAGGCGTGCTCACCGCGGATCTCGATAACGATGGCTGGCCTGACATTTATGTCGCCGACGATTCCACTGCGAGCGCACTTTATCAGAACAAGAAGAACGGGAAGTTTCAGGACATCGCGATTGAGGCCGGATGCGCCCTTAGTCCGGATGGCAAGCCGCAGGCCGGTATGGGAATCGCCGCTGCCGATTACGATCTCGACGGCAACCTTGACCTGGTTAAAACCAACTTCGCTGGCGATACACCGTCTCTCTACCACAATCTAGGCGGCGCCAACTTCGAAGACGCGACCTTCACGGCTGGGCTAGGCGCGCATACGCAATTTCTCGGTTGGGGGTGCGGATTTTTTGATTTCGACAACGACGGCTGGTCCGACATTTTGATCTGCAACGGCCATGTATATCCGGAAGTCGAGCAATTGAAAACGGAAGCTGGATATCCGCAGCGCAAGCTACTCTACCACAACCTGCATAACGGACATTTTGCCGACGTATCGTTCCAGGCCGGGCCGGGAATTTCGGAGCCGAGCCCGTCGCGAGGCGCAGCGTTTGGCGATTTCGATAACGATGGCGATATCGATGTGGTGGTCAACACCGTCAATGATTATCCGCAATTGCTTCGTTGCGATTCGAAACTCGATCACAACTGGATCAGGGTGCGGACAATTGGTACAAAATCGAACCGCAGCGGAATCGGCGCGCGGCTGACCTGCGTGACGCGTCCCCCCGGGGAAACGAAACCGCATCGGCAAATCGATGAAGTTCGCAGCGGCGGTGGATATTTTTCGCAGAGCGACCTGCGCGTTCACTTCGGACTGGGAAAGGCTGAAAAAGTGGACTTGCTGGAAGTGCGCTGGCCGAGCGGTCAGGTCGATACGCTGAAAGACATTAAGCCGAATCAAGTGATCTTCGTGAAAGAAGGCGATGGGATCACGCGAACCCAGCAGTTCTCGAAGAGCCCCAAGCCGACCAAGTAACCCAAGAGATTTGTCATCCTGAGCGGAGTGAGGCTGTTTAGCGAAGCGAACAGCCTCGCGCAATCGAAGGATCCCTAACCCCAGGTTGAACGTTGTACTCAGGTAATCTCGCGTCACGCAGAATGCCAACATGAGTGTGGCACGACAAACATGCGATGATGCTGACCTTATGGCTTTTTCGTCCCACCCTCCACAGGCGCGCCCGACCCTTCCTTCAGCGTTTGAATCCGATCCACCGGCAAATTCGCGAAACGTTCGATGACCCCGCTAGGCCAGCGAATCTCAACCCACTCAATGTTCGCGGCTGATCCCAAGCCGAAATGCACGCGCATATCGCTATTGGAGATGTAGCTGGACCCGCTGCGCACCTCATCCACCATGGTGCGCGTCGCGATCTTCACGCGAATCCGCGCTCCGACGCCATCGCGATTCGATTTCGTGCCGACGGTATGAATCGCGATCCAGTGATTTGAATTGTGAACCTGATTCACAAGAAGGCTGGGCACGGCATTCATATTGTTGATGACTGCCGACATTCTGCCATCGTTCCAGAGGTCGCCTACCGCCAGCCCCCGCGACGACGCTACGGTCGTAATCCCTGTTCCGGCCAAGGCTGAGATGTCACTGAACGTCCCGTCCCCGTTGTTGTGAAACAGAATGCGGGGCTCTTTGTAGCTGCTGCCCAGGTGCTGGCTATCGACCTCAGGGTAAACGTGGCCATTCACCAGGAGCAGGTCGGGCCACCCGTCGTTGTCGAAGTCGAAGAACATCGTTCCCCAGCCCAGATACTGCGTGTAGAGGCCGAGACCGGCCGCCGCCGTCGCGTCCGTGAAGGTTCCGTCGCCATTGTTTTTATACAGGGTGGAAGTGTCGTCGGAAAAATTCGTCTTAAAAATATCAAGATGGCCATCTCCGTTGTAATCAGCGACGGTCGAGCCCATGCCCGCCTGCTCACGTCCATCTTCGTTAAACGCGGCGCCAGCAGTCACAGCAACGTCGGTAAACGTTCCATCGTGATTGTTGCGATAGAGAATGCTGGGCGTGCTATCGCAGGCGACGAAAATGTCGGGCCAGCCGTCTTCATCGAAATCGATCGTGGACACGCTGAAGGCGTAGTGGCCGTCCGTGCGATCGATGTGGGCTTTGGTTGTGACGTCCTCGAACGTGCCGTCGCCGCGGTTGTGGTAGAGGATGTTCTTCGCGCCGGGCAGCCCTCGCGGGCCGCACATGACTGGAACGCCTTTCCAGATGCACGTAGGCCGGTCTCCGGGTGCGGGCGCCGTGGTCAAATCGAAGTCCACGTAATTGGCTACGACGAGGTCGAGACGCCCATCACGGTCATAGTCGACGAATGCGCAGCCCGTGCCCCACGCCTTGCCTGACCCAGCAACACCAGCCTTTTCGGCGACTTCGGCAAACACGCCATGATCGTTGTGGTACAGGTGGTTCTTTCCGTAGTAGGTGACGTACAGATCTTCCCATCCGTCGTTGTCGTAATCGCCGACGCAAACGCCCTGGCCCCATCCCGTCGACGTGAGACCTGCTTTCGCAGTGACATCGGTGAACGTGCCGTCGTGATTGTTGCGATAGAGGTGGTTAGTGGGTCCTTGCCCGGCGGGAAATCCTTCAAGCTTGGTACCATTCACCAGAAAGATGTCGGGCCATCCGTCATTGTCGTAGTCGAAGATGGCAACGCCGGTTCCCGTAGTTTCGATGATGTATTTCTTGGTGTCAAGACCTCCGAAGACATTCGCCGCCGTCAAGCCCGCTTTTTCGGCGATGTCGGTGAAGGTCGCGATCGCGGGCCGCGGAGGCGCGGGGGCCTTGGCTTGCTGCGCGCTAAGGTTCAGAGCTAGAGCCAGCAAGAGCCCGCCGGCAAGCGCGCGGAACACAGGATGGCTGGCACATAAAGGGATTGGAAATCGCATGAGCCCCAGTCGATGGTAGGGGCGGCGCTAGTGAAGGGTCAAGTTGCACTGAACAGCCGGATCTTTAATGACTGGTCGGCGCTTCCGCCACACCGACGAATTTGTCGGCGCCACCGTAATAGAATAAGCAGCGCTTCTTTTCTTTCACCATGCCTTCCATAAAAACCACGTTCGGGACCTGCCCGATCTTTTCCCATTTTTTCTCCGGATAGAACAAAGGCTCGTCGCTCCGCCACAGCAGTTCGCTAGGATCCTCGCGGTCAAAGATCGCGACTCCAGTTCGGTAAACCAACTGGTCATCTGCACCGTTATAGATCAATACGATTCGGTCAGAAGTTACGATGGGTGGCGGGCCCGGCTCTGCAACCCTGGAATCAAACTTTCCCGGCCTGGCGGGCAGCACGGGCACTCGCGTGGCTTCAGTCCAGTGGAGCAGATCCCGAGAAGAGGCCAGTCCAACCTGATCGTTGTTGTCTGCGCTCGTCCCCAAAAAATACATCCAATATCTTCCGTTGATCTTCTCCGGCACAATGGCTCCCGACTTTGTCCACTTCACGTTCCAGTTGCCCTTATTCGCGGAAATGATGACACCTTTGCGGTCCCAGTGAATCAGGTCTTTCGAAGTCGCGAGGCACAGCTGGGCATCTTTCTTGTTGTAGCCGGTATAGGTGAGATAGTAGGTGTCGCCGAATTGAACGAGACGCGGATCTTCGACTCCGCCATCTTTCTCGTAGTCCGCAACCGGGCTGAGAACGGGTTCAGCGCGTCGCGTGAAATGGATTCCATCACTACTCTCGGCATATCCGAGACGTGACGTGCCCTGCTGGTCCTGAGCGCGGTAGAGCATCACGATCTTCTTCCCACGGATCACGACGGCCGGATTGAATGTTCCCGCTGATTCCCATCCGTGGCCGCGTGGGGCAATGATCGGAGTTTGGGAAAGACGGTGCCACGGGCCGAATGGTAAAGGCCTGGCGCCCTGCGCAGTGAAGCCGGTCAGCAGGGCGAGCAGTGTGAAGACTCTTATCGGAGTGACGCGAATCATCTTGACGACTCCTGTCGAAATCGTATTTCTCCGGGCAGCAAAAAACGGCAGGGCCGACCCCCTGCCGTTTTCGCGATTCTGCATTCTGCTTCGACTATTTCTTGTTGACGGACTTCTTGAGTTCGGCCCCAGGGGTAAATTTCGCGACTCTGCGGGCCGCGATCTTGATGGTCGCGCCGGTTTGCGGATTGCGTCCGTTGCGCGCTTTTCTTTGCGACACCGAGAAGGTGCCAAAGCCTATCAACGCCACGCGATCGCCTTTACGCAGGGCACCCGTAATGCTGTCGACAGCGGTATCAATGGCAGTCGTGGCTTGCGCCTTGCTGATTTCGCAAGCGCCTGCGATCTTATCAACCAGATCGGCCTTGTTCATAGTATCTCCTCGCAGGTCTCGTTCATTCCCAGCCTACGCCGGGAGGAAAACTGGCTCTGGCTGAGTTGGGAAACCTGACGGCTCGTATTGTCCTCCGTCTGTGGCGAAAGTCAACTGTGAAAATCCGCGCCGGAAGCCTGTTTCGCACTCCCTGTGCCCGAATTAGGGCTACCGGAGCGGCTTTCCAGCCTCGCCGCGAGGTTTTTCCTACGCCCTCCACAGGGCACTGCCTTCCTTCACAGGATGTACACAGGAAGGCAGGGTTTCCGCCTTGCGCGGAAGCCGCGCTTGGGTGCAAAGTCAAAGGAGGAGATATTCGTCTGAAGATGATTGATTCGAAGATGGAGCGGGCTCAAAGCACCAAGCCCCCGGCGGGCGTTTGCCCGCTCTGCGAGGGCACGGGATGGAAGACCGCAGCCGGCAGTGGCGGCAGCACTAACGACCGGCGCGTCACCCGCTGCGACTGCCAGCTGCGGGCCCGAGGGCAGTCCTTGATCGCCGCCGCCCGAATTCCACGCCGCTACGAGCATTGTGAACTCTCGAACTATGACACTGATTTCCCGGGCGCCCACCCATCGCTGGAGGAAGCTCACTTTATCGCCTCGAACTTCGCCAAGAAATGCGATCCGCGCGGCGATAAGGGCCTGCTGATCATCGGCAAGATCGGAACGGGCAAGACTCATCTAGCGGTTGGTATCCTTAAGGAATTGGTCGTCAACCGGGGCATTCCCTGCCTGTTTTACGACTATCGCGAGCTCTTGAAGGAAATCCAGAACTCCTACAATTCGACGGTGCAGACGACGGAACTGGACGTGCTGCGGCCCGTGTTCGAGACGGATGTTCTGGTCCTCGACGAGCTGGGCGCGGTGAAGCCGACCGAATGGGTATGGGACACCGTCAGCTTGATCCTGAACACGCGGTATAACGACAACCGGACAACGATCATCACCACCAACTTCGACGATCAGCCGGCAGCGGGCGCCACTGGCTCGATTTCGCCCGCGAGGGCTGCAAGCAGGGGCGAGACTCTGGGGGACCGCATCGGCGAGCGTATGCGCTCCCGGCTGCACGAGATGTGCCGCATCGTTACCCTCGAAGGCACGGACTTCCGCCAGAAATTCCGCAACGCAAACTTTCGGTAGATATTAGCCACGGATTGACACGGATTACACGGATCAAAACCGCCTCCTGGTCGTCCAGCTCGCGAGCGCGACTCCCCGGACCCATGCTGAGACGAGCCCATTCGTACCATCAGAGGCAGATGCTCCTAAACCATGCTCTATCCGTGAAATCCGCGTCGATCTGTGGCGAAAGAAGTTCGCGCGGTGTTCTCTCAGGCCCGTGCGCACTAGAATGATTTGGTGCTGACTGAGCGGCTGGAATTCGCGCCGGAGCGGGATGCGGAGGTATTTTCTGCGGTCCCGGCTGCACCTGCGGTCTTTCTTCTGCGGGGGGCCGACCCCCAAGCCGAGCCCTACGTCAGCAAGACCGCGAATCTGCGCCGCCGTTTGCAGCGCCTGCTCGGGCCCGTTGAGGAGCGCACGAAGAAGCTGAACCTGCGCGACCGGATTCGCGAAATCGAATACTCTCCCACCGGATCCGACTTCGAGTCCGGCTTCCTGCTCTACAGCGTCCTGCGGATGACGTTTCCAAAGACTTATTCCGATCGCATGCGCTTCCGCTTCGCCCCGCTGGTGAAGCTACATCTTGAAAATGAATACCCACGAGTCTCCATTACGACGAGGCTTGGCCGACTGGGAGGGCATTCTCTCTACTATGGCCCGTTCGCCTCGCGTGTCGCGGCTGAGAAGTTCATGAACGATTCGCTGGACTTCTTCAAGATGCGGCGCTGCGTCGACGATCTGCATCCCGACCCCAAGTTTCCTGGCTGCATTTATTCGGAAATGAAAATGTGCCTGGCGCCGTGCTTCAAAGGCTGCACCGACGAGGAATATTCCGCAGAAGTGAACCGGGTGCAGGCTTATTTTGATTCGTCCGGCGACTCTCTGGCGCGCGAACTTTCGGCTGAGCGTGAAGCCGCGTCCGCCAGGCTGGCCTTTGAAGGTGCAGCGGCAATTCACGCGCGCGTGGAAAAGCTCAAACCCATCCTGAGCCAACTGCCGGAGATTGTCCAGCGTCTCGACCGGCTCTCCGCGCTCATGATTCAGCCAAGTTCTATCGCGGGCTCCGTCGCCTTCTTCCGGGTCGAGTGCGGCCGGATCTCGGGGCCAATTGCATTCAGCATTCAGCCCACCGAGCACGCCAAATCGCAGTCGATGGAAGCGCGTGTGCAAGAGGCTCTGCAATCCGTCCCTCCGACGAAAGCGAAGTCGGCGCCGGAAAACATGGAGCATCTCGCCCTGCTTAAGCGCTGGTACTATCGCGGCAGCCGGACCGGAGAAATATTCTTCGCCGACGCGAAAGGCGAACTGCCCATGCGCCGCATCGTTCGCGGCATCTCGCGCGTGTTTCGGGGCGAGACGCCGGAGCCCGATGCACGCATTTCTCCCGAGAAACCGCAATCCTCGCTTGGATGAGCACCATGAGCACACTTTGGCGGCATTGACGGAAGCCCCAATTCCCGCCTAAGATGGCTGCGCTCACTGGTTGCCTCTGTGGCAACCCTTGTGCCGCTACTCGTCCAGATCGACCAACAATGATCGGCCAAACCGTCTCCCACTACCGGATCATCGAACTCCTTGGCGGTGGCGGAATGGGCGTGGTCTATAAGGCCGAAGACACGCTTCTGGGCCGCTTTGTCGCACTGAAGTTTCTACCCGACGACTCTTCGCAGGATCCCCAGGCTCTGGAGCGTTTTCGGCGCGAGGCCCGCGCAGCGTCTTCCCTGAACCATCCCAACATCTGCACGATTCATGAGATTGGCCAGCATGATGGACACCTCTTCATCGTGATGGAATGTCTGAGCGGCCAGACGCTGAAGCACCTGATCGAAGGCCGTCCGATGGAGCAGGAGCGCCTGCTGACGCTCGCAATTGAAGTAGCCGATGCGCTCGACGCTGCGCACAGCAAGGGCATTGTCCACCGCGACATCAAACCGGCGAACATTTTTATTACCGATCGCGGCCACGCCAAGATTCTGGATTTCGGTCTGGCAAAAGTCGCCCGCGCCGCCCGGCCAACCAGCGGAGATTCGCAGACTGTTGCCGACGCGACCAGCCTTGATCTCACGAACCCCGGCACCGCCGTGGGCACGGTCGCCTATATGTCTCCGGAGCAATTGCGCGGCAAGGAGCTCGACGGCCGTACGGACCTGTATTCCTTCGGCGTGGTGCTTTATGAAATGTCCACCGGCATTCTGCCATTTCGCGGAGAAACGTCGGCAGTCATTACCGAAGCCATTCTGAATCGGACGCCAACTGCGGCCAACCGTCTGAATCCGCAACTGCCGCCGAAGCTGGAAGAAACCATCAGCAAGGCTCTGGAAAAAGATCCGGAAATGCGTTGCCAGACCGCGACAGAAATGCGCGCGGATCTGCGGCGCATCAAGCGTTCCATCGATTCCTCGCGCACTTCTGTGGTTACCGAACCGGCGGAGTCGGTGTCGTCCAGTACCACCGCAGTTGTTCCTCCCCTGCCCGCTGTAAAGAAATCTCCTCGTGCGGCTTGGTGGGCGCTCGCTGTGTTAATCGCTGCCGGAATTGGGCTCTACGCGGGGAAGCTGGTTTTCACTCCGCCGCCGTACCAGCCCCCGCTGTATCGCCAGCTGACTTTCCGTCGTGGCAGCATTCGCTCCGCTCGCTTTGCTCCGGACGGGCAGACAATTCTTTATAGCGCTGCCTGGCAGGGAAATCCCACCGACGTATTTACGGCGCGTCCTGAAGCCCCAGAGTCGCGGTCCATGGGCCTAAGCCACACCCAGCTCATGTCAGTGTCATCGACCGCCGAAATGGCTGTTCTGCTGAACAGCAAGGCGGTTGGCGCGTGGGTGAGTATGGGAACGCTGGCGCGCGCGCCGCTCTCCGGAGGCGCACCACGCGAAGTCTTGGAGCAGGTGCAGTGGGCAGACTGGTCGCCCGACGGAAACAGTCTGGCTGTTGTTCGCGATTTTGGTGGTCGCAACCGGCTCGAATATCCCATCGGCAAGCCTCTCTATCAAACCGGCGGGTGGATCGGCCATCCCCGCGTTTCTCCCAAGGGAGACTGGATCGCTTTCGCCGACCATCCTCTGCAGGGCGACGACAGCGGTTCGCTGGCAGTCGTCGATATGGCCGGAAACAAGAAAATGCTTTCCGCTCAGTGGTTCACAATCCAGGGTCTGGCTTGGTCGCCGGATGGAAAGGAAATCTGGTTCACTGCCAGCAAATCCGGCACAGATCGCACGCTCTACGCTACTTCGCTTGACGGAAAGGAACGCATCGTGGCTCGACTGCCCGGCGCGCTCATGCTGCTGGACATTGCCAAGGACGGTCGTGTGCTGCTTGTCCGAGCCGACTGGCGCCGCGAATTGCTCGGCGTGTTTGCCAACGACACCAAGCAGCACGAACTCTCCTGGCTTGACTACACCTATCCTGCGGATCTGTCTGCCGACGGCCAGACGTTGTTGTTCGACGAAGAGGGCGGCGGCGGAGCGCTGGACTATTCGAAGTCCAGCGGCTTGACCTATGCAGTGTACATTCGTAAGACGGATGGCTCGCCAGCGGTTCTGCTCGGCGAGGGTGGCGCCGTGGCATTGTCGCCGGATGGGAAGTGGGCGATCGCGCAGAGTCAGGAATCGCCTTCTCAGTTCAGGCTTCTCCCCACTGGCGCCGGAGAGCCGCGAGACCTGACCAAGGACAACATCAACCACAGTTGGGCTCACTGGTTTCCCGACGGCAAGCGAATTCTGTTTACGGCCGACGAACCTGATCACGGTGTCCGTTTCTATATTTACGATCTCGCCTCAGGCAAGTCTCAAGCCATTTCTTCGGAAGGTGTGAACGGCACGTCGTTCGCGGTCTCTCCGGACGCGCTGCAGATTGCCGCCATCGGTCCAGACAAAAAGGGATATATGTATCCCACGGCAGGCGGCGATCCGCAGTTGATTCCTGGTCTGAATCCAGGCGAACAGCCCGTTATGTTCAGCGCCGACGGACATGGTCTCTACATTTATCAACCCGGGGAACTTCCAGCGCGCGTCTACCGGCTTGATGTGCAGACGGGCCAGCGAACTCTGTGGAAGGAATTGATGCCGTATGATCCGGCTGGCGTCGAGAATATTGGACCGATCCTGATGACGCCGGATGCGAAGACCTGCGTGTTCGGATATCACCGCATGCTCGCCGACCTTTATCTGGTGGAAGGGTTGAAATAGCAGTGCCAAGTCTTTAGTCGATTCGAACCCGATACAAAACGCTGGCGTGGGGCCGCAACTGTGCTTTGATCCCATCTGCCTTTCCAAGTTCCTGGTGCGCCCACAGGTCGCGGAGACCGGCAGTCTTCGTCGCAAGGCCAACCTCATTCCAGCGCATATCTACCTTTTCGGCGGACTCGCCTAAGATTGAAAACCGCGACGTAATGCTCGCCTGGTTTTGCGCCGTCGGCCACCCACGCACGAATTGTCTCTCGATCAAGTGCTTGGTGGCCGCCGTGACTGTTCTGATCGACATCGATCACTTCTTCGTTCGTAATCAGGGCCGTTGTGGCCGCGTCGTTGCTGGGTAGATCACCACCAAAAATAAGCGGTGAGCGGAAGATGCTCCACAGCGTCATCACGGTCTGCTGTTCATCTGGCGTGAATTTGGTCGGTGTCCCTCCACCTTCTTTGTCCGTCACCTTCAATCTGCCCAGCGGCAGCATGTCTGCGTCCGGCCAAGTGCCGTTTTTGCTAACGAACTGTGCCCAATCACGTGTGTAATCGAATTGTTGCCGCAGAAGCTTCCAGTCATCCCAGAAGTCGTCGGAGATGCGCCACATCTGCGCATACTTTTCGAGGAACTCAGCTTCTGAAACCGGTGCGGGTCCGGGCGAGATGCTAAGCACCATGGGCCGCCCCGTTTTCCGGATGGCCAGGCTGAGGGCTTTCATCTCGGCCGGCTGATAAAGATGGCTCCCCATGTCGTCGGCCTTGATGAAGTCCACGCCCCACGAGGCATACAGCTCCGCGATCGAATCGTAATAGGTCTGAGCGCCCAGCTTCGTCGTGTCGACGCCCCACATGTCCGGGTTCCATCGGCAAGCGTTGTCTTTGTCGGCAACATCGGCCGCGTGATACGGCGTGCCCTTGATCGGGAGATTTTTCTCAACGGCCTGCCGCGGGATGCCGCGCATGATGTGAATGCCGAACTTCAGTCCCTTGCTGTGAACATAATCGGCCAACGGCCTGAAGCCTGCACCGTCAGCGGAAGAAGGAAAGCGATTGACGGCGGGCATCAGGCGGCCGTACTCATCCATCGTCAACGGGGCGCCGGGCTTGTAGTCGTGTCCCTGAGCGTTCGGTTCATACCACTGTATGTCGACCACGATGTACTGCCACCCGTACTTTGCGAGATGGCCGGCCATCCAGTCGGCGTTGGCTTTGACTTGCGCTTCGCGGACGGTAGTTCCGTAGGAATCCCAACTGTTCCAGCCCATGGGCGGAGTCGGGGCGACAGTGGGATCAGCGGCATGCGATAGAGTGGAGAAAATCGCGAGCGACACAAGGCAAGAGACCAAGCGATGGCGAGTCATCACGGCACATTGTAAGCGGTCATAGCTCGCACCCGTCCGCAAAACAAGACGGGCGACCCGAAGGCCGCCCGAAATATTCTGATTTTGATCGATCCGTGAGAATCCGCGACGATCCGTGGCCGAGACTTTCTAGATGTCGAGGTTCTTCACATCCAGAGCATTCTCTTCGATGAACTTCCGCCGCGCCTCCACGTCTTCGCCCATCAGAGTGGTGAAGATCGTCTCGCATTCGGCGATGTCCTCCAGCTTTACCGATAGCAATGTACGCCGTTCGGGATCCATAGTCGTCTCCCACAACTGCGGCGCGGTCATTTCACCGAGACCTTTGTAGCGTTGGATGGTGAAGTCCTTGCGGCCTTCGTTGATGACGTAATCGCGCAGGTCGCGGACATTCGTCTTCTCCACCACTTCGATCTCGGTTTTGCGCTTGGCAGGCTTCGCCGTTTTCTTGTCGCTCTTGTCTTCGTCAGCCACTGCTGCTTCACCATCACCGTCGCCATTGGTGGCGGGTGCGGCCTTGGCCAGCGTTTCGACCACGAACGGCGGCTCCATGTACGGTTCAATCTGCTTATACTTCGCAATCAACTGGCGGCATTCGGCGCTGGAGGCCAGCACCCAGTTGATGACGTGTTCCGCGCCATGCTTGTTGACGAAGCTCACTTCCCACAGGTTATGCTCTTCGTCGAAGCGCGACTCCACGCTCTTGAAGCCTTCTTCCTTCTGCAGCTTCTTGATCTCTCTTTCGAGGCGCTCGATCTTCTTGGAAGGCGTTTTCTTGTCACCTTCGAAATCGGCGCGCTTGGCCAAGTCGAGCTTAGGCACCAGTTCAGTCACGCGCTCGTTGCGCAAGCGTTTGTCGAGTTTTTCGAAGAAGCCAAGGTACTCGTCGAGCACGGTCATGAAGCGCGCCAGATCCTTACCCTCGATCTTGGCAGCTCCTTCGCCGTAACGCACGGTCAGCCCATCGGCCGCGCGCTTCACCATGACTTTGACGAATTCGCGCTCGTCCTTGATGTACTGCTGCGACTTGCCTTTCTTCAGCGAAAACAGTGGCGGCTGCGCGATGAATACATTGCCGCGTTTGATCAGATCCTGCATGTGCCGGAAGAAAAACGTCAGCAGCAGCGTACGGATGTGGCTTCCGTCGACATCAGCGTCGGTCATCAGGATGATCTTGCCGTAGCGTACTTTGGTCGGATCGAAATCCTCTTTAGAGATGCCGGTGCCGAGCGCCGTGATCATGGCGCGAATTTCTTCGTGCGCCAGCATCTTGTCGTAGCGGGCTTTTTCCACGTTCAGGATTTTGCCCTTGAGCGGAAGGATCGCCTGGAATCGCCGGTCGCGCCCCTGCTTGGCAGTTCCACCTGCGGACTCGCCCTCGACCAGAAACAATTCACAGCGGTTCGGATCGCGCTCCGAACAATCGGCCAGTTTTCCGGGCAAACCGCCGGAATCGAGAGCGCCTTTACGCCGTGTGAGATCGCGTGCTTTTCGGGCTGCCTCGCGCGCGCGCGCGGCATCAACGGCCTTGTTGATAATCTTTCGTCCAACCGGTGCGTTCTGCTCGAAGAAGGCGCCCAGGCGTTCGTTGACGAACTGCGTTACGGTGCCAGCGATATCAGAATTCAGCTTGCCCTTGGTCTGACCTTCGAACTGGGGCTGCGGCAGCTTCACGCTGATGACCGCGACGAGTCCTTCGCGCACATCATCGCCGGTCAGATTCTCTTTGACGTCTTTGAACAGGCCCATCTGCTGCCCGGCATAGTTGATCGTGCGCGTCAGGGCTGTGCGGAATCCGGATAGATGCGTGCCACCATCAATCGTGTTGATGTTGTTCGCGAAACTGAAAATTGTCTCGGAGTAAGCATCGTTGTACTGCAGGCCGATCTCCATGTGAACGCCGTTGCGGTCGTCTTCCATGTAGATGGGCTTGTCGTGCAGCGTCTGCTTACCGCGATTGAGATGCTTGATGAACTCGGCAATGCCGCCGTTGTACTTGAAGTCGGTCTGTTTGGGCTCGCCGGTCTTCGAATCGGTGGCGCGCTCGTCGGTCAGCGTGATCAGCAGTCCCTTGTTGAGGAATGCGAGTTCGCGCAAGCGTTGCGCCAGCGTGTCGTAGTTGTACTCAGTCGCGGTAAAGATCGAGCGGTCGGGAAGGAAGTGAACTTTCGTGCCGCGCTTCTTGGTCGCCCCCGTCTTGTTCAACTTGTTGGTCGGATCACCCTTGGAATAGTTCTGTTGCCACGTCGCGCCATCGCGCCAAATCTCCAGATCAAGATCTTCGCTCAGAGCGTTGACGCACGACACACCCACGCCGTGCAGTCCGCCGGATACCTTGTAGGTGGAGGAATCAAATTTTCCGCCGGCATGCAGCGTGGTCATCACGACCTGCGCGGCGGAAACTTTCTCGCCATCGATCACCATGTCGTCGACCGGAATTCCCCGACCGTCGTCGATGACTGTGATCGAGTTGTCGAGGTGAATCGTGACTTCAATCTTGGTGGCGAATCCGGCGAGTGCTTCGTCGACGGAATTGTCGACAACTTCGTACACCAGGTGATGCAGGCCGAGTTCGCCGGTCGATCCAATGTACATGGCGGGACGTTTGCGCACCGCCTCCATGCCACCAAGCACTTTGATGGAGTCGGCATTGTAGCTGCCGTCACCGTCGCCGTTTGCGCCCGTAGCTGCTCCGTTCGATATGTCGATCGGCGTCACTTTTCCGTTTTTTGTTTTGGTGTCAACGATGGGAGTATGAATCTCTTTGGTGGCCATTCCGCTCCGCGAAAATGTCCCGATTTTTTCTCTGAACTGGGTACTGCGAATCTCTGAAACCTGGCTGGAATTTTCGCCCTGAATCAACCGTCTCTCGGCCCTTTGCAAAAGGACTTCAAGTTGTTGAAATTCCTAATACTTAGGGTCTGGTTACGACTATTAAAATTATACCACAAACCGACGATTTGGAGGCGCTCGAAGGGCATCGAATCGACTCAGTAACAGGCCTGTTTTGTGGGAGAAGGCTGCACTTGTTGCCCTGGGCCCAGGCGGGACGCCAGCGGAAAAGCCCAGCAAGGTGCCGGCGTACAACAGAGGGCGGCCGGGGCTGGCCGCCCTCTCACTTGAATCACCGTTGAATCGCTTATGCTGTAGCGGGCCGTTCGCCGCCTTTAGCGCGCCCGGGCTGAAGCTCGGGCTTAATCACGTGCTGCACACCGTCGTCCTTGGAGGTCGGGGGCGGCTGCACCGGCGGAAGTTCCTGGCCCTCAACCAGCATCTTGATCTCATTGGCGTCGAGGACTTCACGCTCAATGAGCGCTCGCGCGATCCGTTCCAGCACATCGCGATTGTCCGAGATGAGCTGCTTGGCCGTGGAGTATCCCGCGTTCACCAGTTTGCGGACTTCCTGGTCGATCTTGATGGCCGTGTCTTCGCTGTAATCGCGATGCTGCGCGATCTCGCGGCCAAGGAAAATCTGCTCTTCTTTCTTCCCGAACGTCATGGGACCCAGATCGCTCATGCCCCATTCACAAACCATTTTGCGCGCCATTTCCGTGGCCCGCTCAATGTCGTTGCCCGCGCCGGTGCTCATTACCTTCAGGAACAGTTCTTCCGCGATGCGCCCGCCCATCAGGATGGCGATCTCGGTCTCGAGATAGTTCTTGTAGTAATTGTGCCGGTCATCGGTTGGCAACTGCATCGTGACTCCCAACGCCATGCCACGAGGAATAATCGTAACCTTGTGCAAGGGGTCGGAGTTCGGCATCTTCGCCGCCACAAGGGCGTGTCCCGCCTCGTGGTAAGCCGTGTTCTTCTTTTCCTCGTCGGTCAGCAGCAACGACTTGCGTTCCACGCCCATCAGGACTTTGTCTTTGGCGAGTTCGAAGTCGTACTGCAGCACGGCCTTGCGATTCTGCCGCGCGGCGGCCAAGGCCGCCTCATTGACCATATTGGCCAAATCTGCACCGGAAAAACCCGGTGTTCCGCGAGCAAGCACAGAGAGATCGACATCCTCCGCGAGAGGAATCTTGCGGGTGTGCACGCGGAGGATTTCTTCGCGGCCGCGCACATCGGGACGGCTGACTACCACGCGCCGGTCGAATCGTCCGGGCCGCAGCAACGCGGGATCCAGCACATCAGGACGGTTCGTCGCCGCCATCAGGATGACGCCTTCGTTGGATTCGAAGCCGTCCATTTCTACTAGCAACTGGTTCAAAGTCTGCTCACGCTCGTCGTGTCCGCCACCCAAGCCAGCGCCGCGATGACGTCCGACAGCATCGATTTCGTCGATGAAAATAATGCAAGGAGCGTTTTTCTTTCCCTGCTCGAACAGATCGCGTACCCGGCTCGCACCAACTCCGACGAACATCTCCACAAAATCCGAACCGGAGATCGAGAAGAACGGAACGTTGGCTTCGCCCGCAACAGCGCGAGCAAGCAAGGTCTTACCAGTTCCCGGAGGTCCGACCAGCAGCACGCCCTTGGGAATGCGCCCGCCCAGTTTCTGGAACTTCTGAGCTTCCCGCAGGAACTCGATTATCTCGCGCAACTCTTCCTTCGCCTCTTCCACGCCCGCCACGTCTTTGAACGTAACTTTCTTCTGCTGCATGGAGAGCAGGCGTGCCCGGCTTTTGCCGAAGGATAGAGCTTTATTCCCGCCGGTCTGCATCTGGCGGATCATGAAGAACCAGAGAGCGCCCAGAAGGATCAACGGAGCCCACGTCCCCAGCAACTGCAACGGTAGACTCCCGCTGTTGACATCGCGGAACGACATGCTAACGTTCTTATCCCGCAGAGTCTTGATCATGTCGGGATAGTTCGCCGGGGCAGTGGTGTGGAACGCGCTACCGTCGCGGTACTTTCCTCGCACCTGCATGCCGTCAACGGTGACGTCCTTCACGTTCCCCTGATCCACGTCGCTCATGAACTGCGAGAAGTTGACTTCTCTGTCTTTCTGGTTGTCGCGCGCACCCTTGACCACGGTCCACAACAAGAGCGCTGATACCCCAATCAGCAACCAGAACAGCACGGTCTTTACAGTTGAGTTCACCTAGAAGACTCCTAAATTCGGCACGGGCCTACAACTATTCCCGAGGCTCCTACAGCGATTAGATGCCCATCAGCTAGTTTCGATTGGGAAAAATCCTTTAAGTACCTTATTCTACCTTTTCTCTCCTAAAAAGGCGCGTTTGGGGCGGAGTGACTTAAGTCACTCCGGCTCTTGCATTTGCCGCTGCGAGATAGGGTAGATTGCGGTTGGTCTGTTCCACCGCGCCCAAGCCGTAGCCCACCAGGAAGGTTTCATCCACAAGGAATCCGAAATAGTCCGGCTGCAAGGGCACCCGCCGCGCAGACTGGCGGTCGAGCAGGGTTACCAGCTTCACTGAGGCAGCTCCACGGGCGCGCAGGTCGCTCATCAAAAACTCGCTGGTCACGCCGGAATGCACCAGACCCTCCACCAGCAGGATGTGCTGTCCGCGAATGTCCGGTTCGTGACTGAAAAAAATTTCCATCACGTCATGGGTTGCCCCACTCGGCGGGCGCGTGTATTTCGGCTTGATGAACTGGCACACGACCGGTACCTCGACCACCCGCACCAGGTCCGCCAGAAACATGAACGCGTTTTCCAAGACCGCGAGCATCTGGATGGTCTGCCCTTTGTAATCATCGGAGATCTGCCGGGCCAGTTCCTTCACCCGCTTCTGGATCTGATCGGTAGTGATGACCGGGCGAAGGGGCTCGATTCGCGGACCGTTCATGAAGTTTGCGTGCCTCCCGGCACGGGTGCTCAATCTTGCCCTGGTTCCTGGGACAAGGACTGTTCGACAATTTCGATCGCCGCACAGCCGGGTTTCGCCCTCAGCTTCGCTGGCGACGGAAATCCCCGCATCCACACGATCTGCTCGCTGCTGACGACTACAGGCCAGACCCGGCGCTCCGGTTGGGCCGCATGACGTTCCTGCAGTAGCTCCTTGATCTTCTTGGGGGACTTCGTATGGGCCGGCCAGAACCGGTCTCCCGGACGCCAGTTCCGCACCCTTAACGATCCGGGCAGAGATTCCGCATCCAGCAAGTGCTCAGGATTATACCCTGCATCCGAGCCCGCGGGAATGCTCCGCACTTCGATGAAGGAGCCTGCTTCATAAACGATGACTCGACCCGGGACCGGAAGATCGTACTCGTAATCCTGCTGGGGCACCGGGGTGCGCAAATCGGGAGTCACGAAGGCCAACTCGTCAGGTTCCCGCACCAGCTTCCAGCCCAGCGGCAGCGACACTTCCTTACCCGGGCCCTCTTCAGCTGCGAGGCGCAGGATTTCTTCTACATGTTTGAACTCCAGTGGAATTCCGGCATTTTCTCCGATGGCTTTAACGAGCCTGCGCTGCACGGCAACGGGCTCGCCGAGAAACCACATGCGGCTCACGGTCGCGTTCATCACCAGCCAGGGTGCGTTTTCGATTTTCGACTCCAGATCATTCGACTCGAGGTCATCGGTGTCCAGGTTGATGTCCGGGTGCCCCATTTCTAGCGCGTTCTTAGCGCTAGAAAGCCCGCCCTGAGCCTGTCGAAGGGTGGGGATTCTGTCGGATAGTAGCTCCGCAGCAGCGGGCCCGGGCATTGCGATCTGAACGAGCCCGTCCGCACCAGACTTTGTCTTTGCTTTTGCCCATTCCGGCTGCGACCAATGGACGGTCGTTCCCATCCATCCGGAGACCTCGTTTTCCCAATAATCTTCTTCACCGCGCGCGATCTCAGATAACTCAGCAAGAGTTTCCGCAACCGCGGGATTGAACTCCTGCTCCAGCAACGGAACGACAAGTCTGCGAACCCGGTTCCGTGTGAACCGCTCATCAGCGTTGGTCGAATCTTCGCGCCAAGATTGCCCGATGTCCTTGAGATATTGATCCAATTCGCGGCGTCGAACCGCGAGCAGCGGCCGCACGATCTCGCCAGAGCTATCCTCGTAGTCGTCTTCGACCACGAGCCGCGGATGAATTCCACCCAACCCACGCAGCCCCGCGCCTCGGATCAACCGCATCAGAACGGTCTCAGCCTGATCGTCCAGCGTGTGTCCGGTAACAATTTTGTTCAGCTTTGAAAAGGCGCGGCTTTCAGCCGCACCGTCGGGCGTTTCGTGGAGGGGCACGGCTTCAGCCGTGCCATTAGCCACCGCGAAAGAATCGGGCTTTAGCCCCTGGAACTCGCTTTGGAAGGACTCGTCTTTGGGAGGCGTAGCGTCTTCAGCGCTGCGATTCGCCGATCCAATATGAGCCGCGGATTTAGCCCTCGGGCGATTAAAATCGACCTCCGCACTCAACAGAGAACGGAAAAATCCATACCGCAACTCGCGCGCAGCCGTTTCGACGCTCACATGTTCTTCCGCGGCTCGAGCGGCCACGTCGTCGCCATCAACGTAGAACTCCAAGTCACGCTCGCGCGCCAACTGCGCGACGAATTCCTGATCCGCGGCGGACTCCGCCCCGCGCAGCTTGTGATTGAAATGAACCACAGAAAGGACAATCCCTAACTCGTGTCGCAACTCGAGCAGCAACCGCAAGAGCGCAACCGAATCAATCCCACCGGAGACAGCGACGCCGACACGGTCCCCAGCAGAAAGCAGATCCTGCCGCCGAATGTGAGAAAGCACGTGCTCCGTCAACGAATGCACGGCAACATGGTACAGCAGGACTCATGTGGGACAGCAGCCCCAGCTGTCCGGCGGAGCTCAGCCCCGCCGGTGGTTTGCTTAATCCCTGGACTCATTTTGCGGAACGGAGCCGAGCCAGCGCTCGCCGGACGGCCGTGGGCGGCCGTCCCCCGTGAACCGTCCCCACAAGAACCGTCCCAGACAAAATCATTTACACCGCTGGACCCTTGTCCGCGATCAGTTTCCTGATCTTCTCCACGAAGTCCGCCGCCAGCATGTCTTCCGTCTTGTCTTTCCCGCGCGAGCGCACGTTTACCTTCCCCGCCTCGGCCTCTTTATCTCCGACGACGAGTAAGAACGGCACCTTCTGCATCGCGTGCTCGCGGATCTTCGCATTCATCTTCTCGTTGCGTGCATCCACTTCGACGCGCACGCCAACCGCCTTCAGCTGATCGGCGACTTTATTGGCATACTCCGCATGCCGCTCGCTGATAGGAATCATCACCGCCTGCACCGGCGATAGCCACACCGGGAACGCGCCCGCGTAGTGTTCGATCAGCACGCCGAAGAAGCGCTCGATCGATCCGAACAGTGCGCGATGCACCATGACTGGCTGCTTGCGCGATCCATCCTCGGCGACGTATTCAAGGCCGAAACGTTGCGGAAGGTTGAAGTCGACTTGCACCGTCGAGAGCTGCCACAATCGCCCGATCGCGTCCACCAGCTTGATGTCGATTTTCGGCCCATAAAACGCCGCTTCGCCAGGGATGGTCTTGTATTCGACGTTCTTGCGCTTCAACACATTTTCAAGCGATTGGATCGCGTGAATCCATTGCTCTTCGCTGCCCACAAAATTCTTGCGGTCGTTGGGATCCCAGGTGGAAAGCTCGGTTTGGTACTTGTTGAAGCCAAAATCTTTCAGCACGTCCAGAGCAAAGTCCAGACAGCCCGTAATCTCGTCTTCCACCTGCTCCGGCGTGCAGAAGATGTGCGAGTCATCTTGCGTAAAGCCGCGAACGCGCAACAGCCCATGCATCACGCCAGAGCGCTCATACCGATAGACGGTGCCAAGTTCGCCAAGCCTTACCGGCAGATCGCGATACGACTTCAGCGAATCTTTGTAAATCAGAATGTGTCCGGGACAATTCATCGGCTTCAAACGATATTCGGCGTCATCGAGTTCCATGGCGTCGAACATGTTCTGCGAGTAGTAGCCCTCGTGCCCCGAGGTGAAGAAGAGTTGCCGCCGCGCCACGTGCGGGGTGTACACCAGCGAGTAGCCTCGCTTCAGGTACTCACTCCGCATCCAGTCTTCCATCTCTTTGCGGATGATTCCGCCCTTGGGATGCCAGAAGATCAGTCCCGGTCCCGCCAGTTCCTGAATCGAGAACAGATCGAGTTGTTGGCCCAAAACACGGTGGTCCCGCTTCTTGGTCTCTTCGATCTGCTTCAGATAATCGTCGAGTTCCTTCTTCGAGAAGAACGACGTTCCATAGATGCGCTGCAGTTGCGGATTCTTTTCGTCGCCCAGCCAGTACGCGCCGGCAATATTGAACAGCTTGAACGCCTTGATCTTGCCCGTCGAGGGAATGTGCGGTCCGCGGCAGAAATCGGTGAACTTCCCCGTGCGATAGATCGAAATCTTTTCCTCGGGCTTGGTGAATTGCTCGATGAAATGGCACTTCATGAAATCGCCGTCTTTCTTGAACTCGGCCAGCCCCTGGTCGCGTGGCAGAAATTCGCGCGCGTACGGCAGGTTCTGCTGCACCAGTTCCTGCATTTTTTTCTCGATCTTCTCCAGATCCTCAGGCGTAAATGGCGTCGGCCGATAAAAGTCGTAGAAGAATCCAGTTTCGGTCGCGGGGCCATGGCCGAGTTTAGTCTCGGGAAAAAGCTCAAGCACGGCCGCCGCCAGCAAATGCGCGGACGAATGCCGGTAGACCTCGAGTGCCTCGGGATCCTTGTCGGTGAGCAGCCGCAAGTCGGTGTCTTTTTCCAACGGCCGGAATAGGTCGATGAGATCGCCGTTCGTTTTTGCCGCCAGCGCCGCATCCGCCAGCCGTGGACTGATCGCCTTCGCAATATCGAGCGCAGTCGTACCTTTGGGAACTTCCTTTACGCTCCCGTCCGGGAGCTTTACATGAATGCTGTCAGCCATAATGTGGGACCTGCAGGAAATCTGAATCTTTGAGTTTATTGAAGGGGCGAGGGAGGGTCAAACTGTGTTCAACGCCTTGATCTTCCTTCATACTTCGTACCAGGGGAGCGGGATGAGAAAAGGCGCCATCGTTAAAGCACCGGAATTTCCGACGCAATGTCGCAGTCAGGCTAAGAATAAGCTGCCATTAAAGCTAGGGTTTTGGTACATGTCCTATTTCCTGTCGCGACGCAACAGATGTCTTCAGCTGAAGAATCAAGGAGTTCTGCAGGGTAACCTGGCGAGGTGACGAACGGGACATTGCCGCAATCGAGCGCACACTCTAATGTCCAATCAGAATGAATCTGAAACCTGCGCATCCTCGCCCGACATCGCACCATTCGAATCTAGGCACCAGTGCAACTGCCGGCCGCACCCAGATACAAAAACGCCGCAGCAATCGCATGGCGCTCCACACTTCCGTCGGATTGTCGGGGGAAGATCGCCAGAAGTGTTCCTTTACGATGCCTGGCAAGGCGACGAAATTGAATAAGCATGGCGCTGCCGTCCAACTCAGTCGCGAGCTGCTGGTAGGCTCGGTCCTCACCGTAGATAACAAGCGCGGGACCCAGCTCTCGGCTCGCGTAGTGGCACAGTTGGCCGGCCTGCAAGGCGTTCCCACGTACGCCATCGAATTTGTCGAGCAGGACGAACGGGCGGAAAGCTTTTGGGGCATTACCTTCCCGCCCAACACCTCAAACGCTTAACCTGCCTGCGGCGAGTTCTGGCTACGGCGTTACATCCTTGATGTGCGTCGCGATGTACCACTTATTTCCGAACGCGTCCTTCACCCCGGCATTCCGATCGCCGTAGGGCTGGTCGGTCGGCTCCTGGAATGATGTAGCCCCCGCCGCCAGCGCCTGCCGGTACACCGCCTCCATGTTCGGCACGTACAGATAGAACATGGCCTCCATCGGCTCGTACTTGCCATGGGCCTCGCCCATCTCCAGCACCGAATCGCCGACGCGAATCACGGCATGGTGCACTACCCCGTCGGGCGACGCATACTTCGCGACTTCCTCCGCCCCGAAAGCACGCTTCAGGAAGCTGATCAGCGGTTCGGCACGCCTCGGATGCAAGTACGGATTCACGCTGAACAGTCCTTTCGGGGCAAGCCGTTCTCCCTTGGCCGTCGCGATGTACCAATAGTTGCCCGCCTGGTCCCGCACGGAGCTGGAGCGCTCTCCATACTCGTGCTCGCGCACCGGATCGATCAGCGTCGCTCCGGCCGCGATGGCCTTCCGAGTGACCGCATCGGCGTCATCCACATAGATGTGCATTGCGTTCGGTTGCAGCGAGCCCGGGAATTTCTTCCCTGCGAGGCCGCCGCCCATCATCAGCGCGGTGTCCCCGATGCGCACTTCAGCATGCACGCCGGTAGGCATCTCAGCCCGCATTATTTCTTCCGCGCCCAGACCCTGCTTCATGAACTCCAGCAGCGCCAGCCCATCCTCGGCCACCAGGTACGGTGTCACCATGCGGAAGCCGCGGGGAACCGGACTTACCCTTTCGCCTGATTCTGGCATCTTCCCACCCTCGGGTCCCGTCGTCATACCTTTCATGCGCCGGTGCATTTCCTCGACCGACATCTCCTCTTTCACGGTGTACACGGCCCACGAGTAGCCAAAGGGATCCCGCAGGAGCGCATCGCGGTGTCCGTAGAACTGGTCCTGCGCCTTGCGCACCAGCGTCATCCCAGCGGCTACGGCATGCTCCGCAAATGCATCTACGTCATCGACCTGGATGGTCATCGAAACCGGTGAGGATACCCAGCGTCTCGGCGCTGAAGCGGCCTCCCTCGGGCCATTCGCCGGCCACGTCGATCGTCGAATCGCCGATCATGATCTCGGCATGCGGGATTTGTCCTCCAACTTCGAAGCGGAATGTTTCTTTCGCACCCAAAGCGCGCTGATAGAACTCAATGGCTTTGGCAGGATCTCGGTACGCTAGCCTGGGCGACGCGCTCATGTGAGAGGCTGCAACGGGTTCGGCAACGGTCGACAAATGATTTCTCCCTTCCAGTTCAGATTTCAATCGGGCTTTGAAACTATCGTGTGGCAGATCGCGCAAACCGGCGGCAATCTGCACCAGCGGCTCAATCTCTGCCGCCACCTTCGGGGCCTTGCCGTCTGCCCGCGACAGCATCGCCTCTACGGCTTTATTTAGCTGTTCAATCAGTTTCGTATCGCGATTCCCCGAGTTCAGAGAGCGCTTAGGCATCGGCACCCTCCATGCGCGCCCGCAGACTGCTGAGCGCGCGGAACTGCAACTGTTTCACTGCGCCCTCGGTCTTGCGGATTTCCCGCGCCACTTCTTTAATGCTTTTCTGCTCCACAAACCGCAGCACCACCACACGCTGCTGCTCCGCCGGCAAGGTATCAACTAGGCGGAACAGCGTGGCCCGCCGCTCCACTTCTTCAATCTCCGCGGGACCGACTTGCGCGGAGTCGAGCTCGGAATCGTCCGTAACTTCCCGCCCGGAGCGCTGCCAGCGATCCGAAATCAGGTTCGCCGCGATGCGGAACAGCCAGGCGGCGAACGGAATCCCCCGCCATTCGAAGCGCTTCAGGTTGGCCAGCGCATGATGAAACACCTCGGATGTGACGTCTTCGGCTTCGCTCCGGCTTCCCACGCGGCGTATGACGTATGCATACACGCGCTCGAAGTTGATTTCGTAGAGGTCGGCAAAGCAGGCGGGATCCTTCTGCGCAGCTTCGATCAGAAGCCGCTCGTCCGCTTCTTTCTTCAGAGCCTTCAACGAATTCTCCGCAGTCTTGCTCTACATCAGGGTAAACGCCGGGGCGTCGAAAAAGGTTACGGTCCGGAAAAATTGAGTTTCGAGAATTTTATGGTAGCCGGGACGAGGGTTCTGGCATCAAACGCTTTGATAGTCTATTCGGCCTGGCATCACCATTGGCACAAATTTCAAAGATGAGACTGCACCCCGCGAGGCGCGAAGTTTAGGAGGCGATCGATGGAAGCCATCAGTGGAGTGTTCAAAACGCGAACCAAAGCAGAGAGTGCCGTGAACGAAGCCCTCAAGGCGGGCATTTCCTCGGACAGGATCACCCTCCTGACTCCTGGCAGCGTCGATCAGATCGACAAAGAACTGCGAACTGTTCCCACAGATACAACGGAGCAGCCGGGCATGGGGAGAGCCGTGGGCGCGCTGGCAGGGGGAGGGGTCGGTATCGCCGGAAGTGCGCTTCTTATGGCGCTTGTACCCGGGTTAGGGCCCGTTACCGCGCTCGGGTTGTTGGGTGAGGCGATTCTCGGAGCCGCTGGCGCCACGGTTGGCGCTACCGTCGGAGACAGGCTTGAGAAATCCACTACCGAAGGGCTTCCGGAAGATGAAATCTTTGTCTACGAAGACGCTCTGCGCCAAGGTCGAAGTGTGGTGATTGTTTTGGCGGGGGGGAAAGAACAAGCATCGCTCCTGCGGGAACTGCTGAAGATGCAGGGAGCCGAATCGGTCGACGCAGCCCGCGAACAATGGTGGATTGGCTTGCGCAGCGCCGAAGAGACCCATTATTCCCAATCCGGCAAGAGCTTTGCAGAGGACGAAGAATACTTTCGCCGCGGCTTTGAGGCAGCCTTGCATGCCAGGACGCGATGCATGGAATTTGACCAGGTCTCAGCCGCAATGGATGCCGCGCTCGAAGATGTTCAACGCGACCATCCAGGGAAAGACGTCGAAGAGGCGTTCACACGCGGCTACGAGCGCGGACGCGAATACTATCAAAGGCGATGCGACGAGACCCAGAAAGCCGCATAGCGTGCTTGCTGCGGAAGGGGAAGAGGGAAGAAAGAGGGGCTCAGTTGTAGTACAGGTCTTCCACCGCTTTCTGCACCCGCCCCGAAAGCGTCTGCAAATCTTTCATCGTAAGTCCGGTTGTCGAGATCGGCTGCCCCACCCGCATCTCCAGCGGACGGCACTTGATGTGGTAGGTATTCATCGGCAGCAATTCGTAGGTTCCTGTCAGCGCTACCGGAACGATATCCACCTGCGCCTTAATCGCTAGAAAGAACGCTCCTGCCAGGAAAGGTTTGATCTCTCCGTCCGGGGTGCGGCCACCCTCCGGATAGATCACTAGAGGCAAGCCGGCCTTCAGTCCCTTCAGCGCCGCGCGGATGCTGCTGATCGAGTGCGCTGGATTCTGCTGATCGATGCAGACTTGCCCCGACCGCTTTAACTGCCAGCCCACCACCGGGTACGACAGCAGTTCTTTCTTGAACGCGATGCGGAACTGGAACGGGAGATAGGTGTAGAGGACAGGGATATCGAGGGCCGATCCGTGATTGACCGCATAAACATGAGGCTTGGAAGTATCGATCTTGTCGAGCCCGGTCACCTTCACCGGCGAAAAGATCGTCTTCATGATCAACCAGGACCAGGCATAGGAGAACCAGTGCAGCCTCCGCCCGGTACGGTCGAATAAGCCGCCCGGAATCGCGGCCAGTCCCAGCACCAGCGTATAGAACCATATCAGCGGATCGAGAATGCAGTACGAGCGCAGGCGGCTCAGCCAGCCGTATTCCATTCCAGGGATGGTATGGGGACTCTTGCGCCTCGACCCTGAGGGAGCAGCGACCGCGACTGGCCTGGGTCCGCCGCTGTCCGCCTCGCGACCTTCAAATTCGCCATCTTCGACTTGATCCACCGATGACTTCAATTCCTGCTCACTTCCATTCTAGGGGAACTTCTTGTTGGGCTTTCAAGTTCTCGTGTCGAGAATGCGCATCGCTTCCCCAACCAGATAGATCGACCCTGTTACTATGATGACCGAACCCGGTTCCGCGATTACGCGAGCCCGCTCCAAAGATGCTCCAACCTCGCCAACCGGCTCAATTGCAGCTCCCGTTCGGGCTCCCGCCCGCTGAATCTCTTCCGGCGAAGCCGACCTGGGATTTTCTGGCCGGGCCACAATGACCCGCTCCGCCAGCGGAAACAGGATCTCTGTCATCTCTGAGATTGCCTTGTCACGCATCGCTCCGAAAACGAAAATCAGCGGACGGTCGTCATAGCGCTCCGAAAGGGCGGAGCGGAGGGCCCACGCACCCGCCGGATTATGCGCCACATCCAGCACAATTTCCGGCCAACCAGCCCGGGCGGGCACGACTTGAAACCGTCCGGGCCAGCGCGTTTCGCGGATTCCACGCTCGATCGACTCAGGTCTGATTCCGGCGATTCCCAGCTTCGACAACTCCTCGGCCGCCGCGATGGCCAGCGCCACATTTCGCAACTGATGCCGCCCCACCAGCGAAGTCGACACAAGAATCTCCGTTCCCATCACCTGCAGAGGATATTCATGACGAAACTGAACGGCATCCTCGTGAACATTGTCCGCGCGTTCAGTCGTAAATGCGGTTGTCTGGGTACCGAGTACTGCGTACTGAGTACTGCCAGGCGACACCGGAGGCACGTATTGCACGGCACTGACTCCCCGCGCTCCCAGGTCCAGAATTGTGTTGCCGATGACGTCGTTCGCCTCAGGCTGCTGCGGGAGAGTCACGACCACGCCGCCGGGCCGGATGATCCCAACTTTCTCACGGGCGATCTCGCTCACCGTATCGCCCAGGAACTTCTGATGGTCAAGCGAGATGTCGGCGATCACGCTGACCAGCGGCTCGACCACATTGGTCGCATCCAGCCGTCCACCCATGCCGACCTCGAGGACGGCGATGTCCAGCCGCTCGCGCGCAAACTGGGCGAATGCAATCGCCGTCATCATCTCGAAGAAGCTGGGATGCCAAGGTAACGCTCCCCGCTCAACCAGTCGTTCGGCAATGCGGTCCACGTCGCCATGTATGCGAGCGAAGGCATCGTCGCTGATTTCTTCTCCGTTGATGCGGATGCGTTCGTTGATTCGCACCAGATGCGGCGAAGTGTAGAGTCCCGTCTTCAGGCCTGACGCTCGCAGGATCGATGCCAGGGTCGCTGCCGTCGAGCCCTTCCCATTCGTTCCCGCAATCAGCACGCTGGGAAACGCCTGCTCAGGATGATCCATCGCCGCGAGCAGCACGCGCATGTGGGCCAGGTCGAACTTGTTCGACGGCGTGTGGGCGAGTTCGTGCCCAAGGGCAAACATGCTCTCCACTGCGGTTTTATAGGACATGGGAATCGTGGGGTGCCGTTCCCAGATTACCAGCCTGCAGCAGGAACGAAAACGAGAGCTCTCGATCGAGATCCACGGAATTGCACAATTAGCCTAGGAATTGGAAGACGGCTCGGCAGAATCGCTCCCGTGCTCGCTGCGAACTTTTATCCAGTAGCAATCTTCGTGAATCGCGCGGCCGTGTTCGTCAGTCTTTGCCGCCTCCAGCGGGACAGGCTTGTCACAGATAGAACAGGTCGGGATATTCACGGAGGGAATGTCGTCGAACATCTGAAGCACTCCTCGGATGGGACGGGAAGATTGGCAGCAATTATTGCTGGTGGGCGAATATTTGTCTGTCCGTTAGAGTACTGATAGGAGTTTCCCGAACAGCCTGAGAATACATAGATCTTCTCAACCAAGTACTAGATTCCTCATAATGACAGGACACCTGACTATCCATAGAGTTAATTGATGAACTCGAGGATGGCGGTGCCTTCCTCGGAACCTTGGTACCAAGTAAGAAACCAATCTCCGCCTCGAGGGCATTTTATCCGGGCGGTTCGCCCTGTATCGAAAGGATCAATAACATGAAATTGAACAGACTCATTAAGTCTCTTTTGAAAACGGCGGTTTACGTCATGGATCAGACTGCGGAACAAGTAGACCGGGCATCGGATCGTGCTTCCGACGTTGCCGAGCAGGCCCAGAGCGCAGTCGAGGACGCGCGGAATGCAATTTATCCGTCGACCGATCACCCGCTTCGCAACCTTCTCAGCTTCGCAGCCGGGATAGGAGTCGGTGTTGGGGCGGGCATGCTCCTCGCGCCCGCGAGCGGGACAGAAATTCGGGATTCGATCTGCGAGCGAGTCCAAAACATTAGTGACCGGGTCAAAGGGAGAGTGTCGTCGCAAAGGTTCGCGACCGGAACAGAATAGGCCGCGCATTTTTCCGTCCGTCTTTCGCGGGATCTTCAACAACCTGGGTGGCGCTTAGTGCGCCGCCCAATGCCCTCACCAGCCCTAAACCTGAGGGTGACCTCCAGCTTACCCGTACCCCATTTGCTCCGGCTTGATACCTACAGATAATCGAGACGACTTCGCATACGTCGGCCGTTGCTCCGCGTTAATTAATCAGTAAATACATAGAGCACTGTAGATGCTCCGCACCGGATTTTCTGGATAATTACCGACTGCGTCGTACCAAATTTCCAAGAGCCTGCGCCGCCAGAAAGGCTAGAACGAAGATGAGTGCTGTACAAATCCTGATCGCCGATGATCATGAGTTGTTCAGGCGGACTGCACGGTCCTTCATTGAATCCCAGCCCAACTGGCAGGTCTGTGGCGAAGCCGGGGATGGGATCGAAGCGATTGAGAAGGCGAAGCTGTTGCGTCCTCAAGTCATCCTGATGGACATCAACATGCCTCGCATGGACGGATTGGAGGCGACACGAATTATTCGGCGCGACCTACCCGATTGCAACGTGATCATTGTCACCCAGAATCACGAAACAATCGCGCGCCAGCAAGCCGCAGCGGTCGATGCCAAAGGCTCGGTCACGAAGTCGGAATTTACCCAAGAGCTGCCCACCACCATCAAAAGGCTCTTCGAGAATTCGACCTCCGAAACCATCGAAGCCACTAAGAAAGAAACCACCCTTCCGCCAGGATGGGTGCGTGGTGGAGGGGCGTTGGGCCAATTGGTTCGTGAATTCGATTGGACCACCACCCCGCTCGGTGCCATCGAAGAATGGCCACAAAGCTTGAAAACTGTGGTCCGCACCCTGCTCACATCACGCTTTGCCATGTGGATGAGCTGGGGACCGGAACTCACCTTCCTCTACAACGACGACTACGCGCGCATGACCCTCGGGAAGAAACACCCGTGGGCACTGGGAAAACCGTCTCACGAGGTGTGGAAGGAAATCTGGAACGATATTGGTCCTCGCATTCACAAAGTCCTCGAGACCGGTGAGGCGACATGGGACGAAGCATTGCTTTTGTTTCTGGAACGGAGCGGATATCGGGAGGAGACTTATCACACTTTTTCCTATAGTCCGTTATCCGGAGACGATGGCACCGTTGCTGGACATCTCTGCGTAGTCACCGAAGAAACCGACCGCGTGATCGGTGAGCGCCGGCTCAAGACACTGCGCTCCCTGGCGGGAGAATTGAGCAAGACGATCACCGAGGACGAAGTCGTCTCCTCGATCGCTCGCTGTCTTGGCGACAATCAGAAGGACCTGCCGTTTACCCTGCTCTATCTCTTCCCAGAAGATGGGGACGAAGCCCGCTTGGCGTGTCAAACCGGAATGGTGGAACATCACCCGGCCGCCCCAGAGTCGATTCGATTGAGCCAAAAGAATCAGCCCTGGCCAATCAGCGAGCTGCTCACTGGGAAAGATTCCTTCCTGGTGGAGAACCTGCTGGAAAGATTCGAGTCGGTTCCCTCCGGCTCCTGGGATAAATCCCCTTGGCGTGCACTGCTCCTCCCCATCACGAGTCAGGGTCAAGATAAGCCGGCCGGTGTGATCGTGGCTGCCCTGAACCCGTTCCGTCCCTTGGATGTCAGCTATGCTGGATTCATCAATCTTGTCGCCGGCCAAATCGCCGCCAGCATCGCCAATGCGCGCGCGTATTCGGCAGAGAAGAGACGGGCGGAGGCCCTAGCCGAAATTGACCGCGCGAAGACAGCATTCTTCAGCAATGTGAGCCACGAGTTTCGCACCCCCCTGACTTTAATGCTGGGACCGCTTCAAGACCTGTTGGCAAGAAGTCAAACTCACCTTTCTCCCACCGCCAAAGAGCATCTCGAACTGGTGAGTCGCAACGGCGCTCGCCTGTTGCGCCTCGTTAATGCGCTGCTGGACTTCTCGCGTCTTGAAGCTGGACGAGTACAGGCCGTCTACCAGGCAACGGACCTGGCCGGCTTTACTTCTGAGCTGGCCAGCGTATTCCGTTCGGCCACCGACAAGGCCGGATTGCTCCTCACCGTGGATTGCCCCGATCTCGGAGAACCGATCTACGTAGATCGCGATATGTGGGAGAAAATTGTTCTGAATCTGATTTCCAACGCCTTCAAGTTTACCTTCCAGGGGGAAATCTCTGTCGGTGTCCGCCGCGTTGGGAACATGGCCGAGCTTCGCGTTCGCGACACAGGGGTTGGCATTCCTATGGACGCCATCCCTAAATTGTTTGAGCGATTCAATCGTGTTCCCAACATGCCGAGTCGCACCCACGAGGGAAGTGGAATCGGTTTGGCCCTAGTCCATGAGTTGGTGAAGCTACACGCCGGCTGCGTAAGGGTCGAAAGCACTGTGGGGCAAGGCGCTACCTTCGTCGTCAGCATTCCCTTTGGACAAGATCACCTCGTGTCCGGACAAATGGGTACCGCTCGCAGTTCGTCTTCCGCCACAGTCGGCGCGAAGCCGTTTGTAGAGGAGGCCCTGCGGTGGCTTCCAGATTCCGCCCCGGCGGGCGCCGAGCTTTCGTCTGTGCAAGACGAGTTGCTGCCGGTGCCGTGTCCTCCACTGTTGCAGACGTCCGTCCGTCCTCGCATCCTCGTCGCCGACGATAACTCCGACATGCGCCAGTATCTGGCCCGTCTATTGTCGGAGTTATACGAAGTAGAAACTACGCCGGACGGGCAAGCAGCCATTCAGGCTGCGCGCGCGCATCCTCCCGATCTCATCGTCAGCGATGTCATGATGCCGATGCTCGACGGTTTTGAGCTTCTAAAGGTCCTGCGGGCAGATGAGGAGACTCGCACGATTCCCGTTATTCTTCTCTCGGCGCGTGCCGGCGAAGAGTCGCGCGTGGAAGGCATTCAGGCGGGTGCTGACGATTATCTGATAAAGCCCTTTTCCGCGCGCGAACTGCTGGCTCGCGTCAGCGGCAGACTCGAAATTGCCCGGCTCCAACGGGATCAGGAATTGCAGCTTAGGCTAAGCCACGTAGAACTGGAACAGAGAGTTCTGGGGCGCACGCACGAACTGCTCAACGCAAGCAATGGGCTTCGCGAGCTATCTGCCCGCCTTTTACGGGCTCAGGACGAGGAGAGACGACCGAATCGCCAGAGAACTCCACGACGGTGCCGGGCAACTCCTTGCGGCACTCGGCATGGAGGTTGCCGCCCTCGCCAGCGAGAGCGATCAACTGACTTCGCGCGCCACGGCGTCACTTAGCAACATTGAGTCGCTGGTCCTGCAAATGAACAAAGACATTCGCACTATGTCGCACCTGCTTCATCCACCTTTGCTGGACGATGTCGGCCTACGGTCCGCCCTCACCGAATACGTCAAGGGCTTTGCACAACGAAGTGGAATTCGGGTTGTGCTTGATCTTCCAGCGACCATCGAGCGCCTGGATCGCGACTATGAGCTGTCGTTATTCCGCATTGTCCAGGAATGTCTCACCAACATTCACCGCCATTCCGGAAGCGAGACTGCCAGCATCCGCATCGCCCGCGAGGACGACGCGCTGATCCTGGAGGTTCGGGATGAGGGAAGGGGTATGCCCGCCGAACGATTGTCGGAAATTCAATCGGCAGGCTCGGGTGTCGGAATCCGGGGCATGCGAGAACGCGTTCTCCAATTCTCCGGGAGAATGAGCATCGAGTCCGACGATTCCGGAACCCGAATCCACGTGGTCATCCCGATTCCCAAAACTGCGCCGCCGGAAAGCACCGGCACAGATGAACCACTGCAAGCGGCCGTCTGACAGTTTTCCCGCGATTCACCAACATCGAGGGTATTGGCGCACCCTCCAATCAGAGTTCTGACAGCTCCTACCGCAGTTGCTATAATCAGTCGAGTGGTGGGAATAGCTCAACTGGCAGAGCACCGGACTGTGGCTCCGACGGTTGCGGGTTCGATTCCCGTTTCCCACCCCAGATTTTTCGCCTGGGGTAAGTATTCTGTGGGGACAGCCGCCCTCGGCTGTCCGTCGAGCGAGGCTCGTCTCCTGATCACGGCCCTGTAGCTCAATTGGATAGAGCATCAGTCTTCGGACGCGACTGGAACCCGTGCCCGGCAAGGGTTTCAAGGGTTTGCGCGGGCCGGTCGCTCCTGTTTGGGTCCACGCGGGTCCGGGGAGGGAGCGCAACGGTCACGCCATCGGTCACCAAAGCCGTATGGTATTTTCTCTTGGGTAAGGGATTGAACTAATGTCCGAATCGACCCAAGTTGCTCTCGAATATCACAAAGCACTACGGGCTGAAATAGTCGAGAGATTGAAAATGCGCGACCGCATTCTGGTGGGTTACATTGCGGCCGCCAGCGGCATTGTCGGATACATGCTGGAGAAGGGAATCGATACTTCTCCGCTGGTGCTTATTGTCCCGTTTCTATCTCTCGGTGCCGCGCTCACCATCGCCCAACATCAAGACCAGATTGTGGCCTTCAACCAATACCTTACGAATGAATTGGCGCACCATCTTCCCTCAGGCCCCGACAGGATCAAGACTTTTGATGAATCACGAGCCAGCCGGCAGCATCTCCCCCATAATTTGGGAATGAGCTTTGCCTCCCAGGTGACACTGCTTTGTGTTCCTCCGTTGTTTGTCGTGCTTAGATATTTCACGAGCGGATCGCTGCTAGAAACTTCCTACGCTGTTGCTGGTGTATTCCTCACGGCGATAGCCGGCGGCCGCCTTTGGATGTCCTACAAGTACCGAAAACGCGTCGTAGAGGAATTGTTGAAGCAGCACTAATTCCGAAGATGGCCTTGAAGAAGTAAGCACCTCAACCGTTCGCGCACAGCCACAACTGATGTATGATTCACCAACCAGCCTGAAATCCCATGGACACTCTAAGCCCACGAGACCGCAGTGTGCGCATGTCGCTCGTGCGCGGGTCGGACACAAAGCCTGAGATGAAGGTCCGCTCCATCGTTCACCGCCTTGGGTTCAGGTACAGGCTTCACGTCTCGACGCTCCCTGGCAAACCAGACTTGGTTTTCCCAAAACTGCACAAGGTCCTATTTGTGCACGGATGCTACTGGCATCGCCATTCGGGATGTTCACTCGCTCGCCTGCCTAAGTCTAGACTCGACTTTTGGAAGCCTAAGCTGGAAGGGAACCGCAAGCGCGACCTGCGCAACGCGGCTCAGCTGAGAAAGGCCGGATGGAAGGTAGGCGTTGTTTGGGAATGCGAACTCGTGAAGTCGGATCGGCTCAAGACGAAAATCGAGAGGTTCTTGGATGCTGCGTAGCGTAGAGCTCTTCAGCGGAGCGGGAGGTCTGGCCCTCGGCATAGCTAGAGCAGGCTTCGAGCACTTGGCTGTCGTCGAACTGGATCAGTCGGCCTACAACACAATGAAGGAGAACAAAAGCCGCCGAGTACCCTTCATGTCGAACTGGCCGATCTATCGGGAGGATGTTCGAGAATTCGATTACGGACTGGTGAACGGCGAAGTAGACCTCCTCGCCGGAGGGGTGCCGTGCCAGCCGTTCTCGATCGGCGGGAAGCACAAAGGACATGAGGACGCTCGCAATATGTTCCCCGAGATGGCGAGGGCGATCCGAATTCTCAAGCCGCGGGCAGTGATCGTTGAGAACGTGCGAGGACTTGCCCGTCCGTCGTTCAGCAAGTATTTCGGCTACATAGAACTCATGCTCAGCTATCCTGAACTTACGCGGAAGCGTACCGAGGATTGGCCTGCGCACTTGGCACGGCTTGAGCGTTACCACACGAAAGGGCCGAAAGGACGGTCTCTGCTACAACGTCGTCCATCAGCCGCTGAACGCAGCCGACTACGGACTGCCGCAAAAGCGCGAGCGGCTGTTCATGGTCGCCATTCGCGCAGACCTCGGAGCGGAGTGGTGGTTCCCGGCGCAGACGCATTGCGCCGAAACTCTGCTGTGGGAGCAGTTTCATAGCGGCGAATACTGGAGCCGCCATGGCGTGAAGCAGCCCAGACCTTCCCCAGCCTTGCTGCCCAAGCTACAGGAGATGAAGCGGAATATCTGATGCCTCCTGCCTTCAAAGCCTGGCGCACAGTACGAGATGTGATTGCAGATTTGCCGAGGCCAAGCCGCAGAAGAACTGAAGAGGAGCCAGGGCTCACGCACTTCATCATTCCTGGTGCTGCGTTCCTACGCGGGCCACACGGGAAGTGCGCTTGACCAACCTGCAAAGACGCTCAAGGCCGGGGTGCACAGGATCCCCGGAGGCGAGCATATGCTTGCGCTCCCCACCGGAGAAGTCCGATACTTCACAGTTCGAGGAGAGCGCTAGGCTGCAGTCGTTCCCCGACGAGTTCATCTTCCCCGACTCTTGGACAGAAGAGCATGCGGCAGATCGGCAACGCCGTGCCAGTGGATTCGGCGGAGCTGCTCGCACGCAGGCTGGCCTCCATGCTCGAGCACAAAGACAAATTGGCCTTCTTCGCCCACTTCGAGATCGACATCATTTCCGCGCTCACGGAGCAGCTCCTCGCCGCCTTCGAAGACCTTGACCCCGAGGGCTTAACGCCCGAAAACTTGACGCGCTGACCCCACGAGCCAAGGTGTGTACCACCTCTACAGAGAACGGAGTGCTGGTCTACGTCGGCAAGGCCTCAAACCTCAGGAAACGACTATCTGACCACCGCTTCAAGATCGTCGGGCGGCGCAACATCGACATCGCGGAGATGAGCTTCACCTGCCTCACAATACACCCGAATTGGACCGCGCTCGCGCCGGAAGACGCACTCATTCGACATTACAAGGCTCAGGATGCGGCCGTGTGCGAGTGGAACGGGAACAGCTTCGGCCCGCACGACCCCGGGCGGGACCGCGAGACAACAAACAAACCTACCCAAGGCTTCGATGCACAGTTCCCGATAAAAGATGATTGGCCATGTGCTTTCGTAGAGGCAAGAAAATGGAATATCAGGGAACTCCTCATTCTCATCAAGGACGAGCTGCCATTCTTGCTTAGATACGACTGTACCGACAAGAACTATCGGCTCGGGCATCCTGTCGTACAACGATCACACGATGGTCGTCGCTCAGGCCAACATGAGAGCGCTAGTGAACTTCTTCGCCTGATCACGCAGCAGATTCCAGGATGGCAGTCGACGCGGTTCCCAAGTCACATGATCCTCTACCCGGAATCTCGGTATTATGTCCACGGAGCGATCATCCATCGACAGCCAGCATAGCCGCTGTCGTTGTAGCTGAGCCAAAGGATAAAGGAAAGCAGCGAGAACCGAATCTTTAGGAAGATGGATGGGCTGTCACCATCTGCACAAGCCAGCCATTAAGTTCTTCGCAGAGAACATTTGCACTTGCGATCAGAGGCTCAAGTTCCGAGACGCTTTCGTTGTGTTTGAGCGCCGAGCAGATTCGTGGAAACGCCTTGGTCTTGTAAACGCACTCTGAGAGACGCTGATACGCGTCATAGATGTTCCCGCCTGTGGATTCGAAGCCTCTCCTGGTCATCCGCTATCAGATTCCCGATGGCGGCAAGAAGCGTCAAAACTGCGCAAACGATTGCAGCAGCGCTCTTGCCGAACGCCATCGTTGCGAGGGAGGAGGAACTGCGCAGGCGACGAGTCGCTTGAGCGCACAAACGCTGACGCCTCGCAGAATTTATCTTCCTAGAAACGGCGCCAAGAACGGCACGCGCCGCAGTCTCTCCTCCGCCATGGCAGCAATCATGATCTGAGCTTTTTCTCTAGTAATCGGTGCTTAATCTCGCTCGGTAGCACGTTGAGCAACCGGAATGCCGAGCTTCAGTTCATTTGACAGGCGTGGATGCTCGCCGCGCAGATTTTTCCAGCGTACCGGGTGACAGGCTGTCTAAGAGAGAAACCCCTTCATTGATTGCGGCGCTAGCTGCCAAAGCTTGATTGTGGCCCATGGCTCCCTCTGAACATTTTTCTGTTGCACATTGGCAGATGTCGCGGATCTAGTGGGCTGAGTGAATCCGCAGCTTAGATGGCTCGGCCTCTGCGCTCAAACATCAGTCCCTTGAAAACAGTCGCGTAGTCCTACTCTATGGGGGCATCGACCGGAGTTTTTATTTTGTGATTTTCTGCATCTCTCATCAGTCGGTCAATGTCAATCGTCCTCAAGTTAATTCTGCAACATAAAACTCACGGACCTTCGGTTTTTCAAATCTACGTCCATATCGAGTCAAGAAGTTTACGAAGATCGCGCTAGCTTGACCATCATAGATCCCTAGCAGCCTTTCCGTATCCTCGGCACACAATGGCCACTTTACATAAAACCGTGATCTACGACAAAATCTTCATGACATAAGAGCCTGAAAGAACTCGGAATAATTCGACGATGCAGAGATCGCTTTGTTAACGCCGCACGGCATCCACTGTATTGAATGTGGTAGTGACTCCGATCCGAGTCTCTCAGCTGCAAGTGCTGAGCTGTTTTTTTTTTTTTTTTTTTTTTTTTTTTTTTTTTTTTTTTTTTTTTTTTTTTTTTTTTTTTTTTTTTTTTTAAAAAAAAAAAAAAAAAAAAAAAAAAAAAAAAAAAAAAAAAAAAAAAAAAAAAAAAAAAAAAAAAAAAAAAAAAAAAAAAAAAAAAAAAAAAAAAAAAAAAAAAAAAAAAAAAAAAAAAAAAAAAAAAAAAAAAAAAAAAAAAAAAAAAAAAAAAAAAAAAAAAAAAAAAAAAAAAATTTTTTTTTTTTTTTTTTTTTTTTTTTTTTTTTTTTTTTTTTTTTTTTTTTTTTTTTTTTTTTTTTTTTTTTTTTTTTTTTTTTTTTTTTTTTTTTTTTTTTTTTTTTTTTTTTTTTTTTTTTTTTTTTTTTTTTTTTTTTTTTTTTTTTTTTTTTTTTTTTTTTTTTTTTTTTTTTTTTTTTTTTTTTTTTTTTTTTTTTTTTTTTTTTTTTTTTTTTTTTTTTTTTTTTTTTTTTTTTTTTTTTTTTTTTTTTTTTTTTTTTTTTTTTTTTTTTTTTTTTTTTTTTTTTTTTTTTTTTTTTTTTTTTTTTTTTTTTTTTTTTTTTTTTTTTTTTTTTTTTTTTTTTTTTTTTTTTTTTTTTTTTTTTTTTTTTTTTTTTTTTTTTTTTTTTTTTTTTTTTTTTTTTTTTTTTTTTTTTTTTTTTTTTTTTTTTTTTTTTTTTTTTTTTTTTTTTTTTTTTTTTTTTTTTTTTTTTTTTTTTTTTTTTTTTTTTTTTTTTTTTTTTTTTTTTTTTTTTTTTTTTTTTTTTTTTTTTTTTTTTTTTTTTTTTTTTTTTTTTTTTTTTTTTTTTTTTTTTTTTTTTTTTTTTTTTTTTTTTTTTTTTTTTTTTTTTTTTTTTTTTTTTTTTTTTTTTTTTTTTTTTTTTTTTTTTTTTTTTTTTTTTTTTTTTTTTTTTTTTTTTTTTTTTTTTTTTTTTTTTTTTTTTTTTTTTTTTTTTTTTTTTTTTTTTTTTTTTTTTTTTTTTTTTTTTTTTTTTTTTTTTTTTTTTTTTTTTTTTTTTTTTTTTTTTTTTTTTTTTTTTTTTTTTTTTTTTTTTTTTTTTTTTTTTTTTTTTTTTTTTTTTTTTTTTTTTTTTTTTTTTTTTTTTTTTTTTTTTTTTTTTTTTTTTTTTTTTTTTTTTTTTTTTTTTTTTTTTTTTTTTTTTTTTTTTTTTTTTTTTTTTTTTTTTTTTTTTTTTTTTTTTTTTTTTTTTTTTTTTTTTTTTTTTTTTTTTTTTTTTTTTTTTTTTTTTTTTTTTTTTTTTTTTTTTTTTTTTTTTTTTTTTTTTTTTTTTTTTTTTTTTTTTTTTTTTTTTTTTTTTTTTTTTTTTTTTTTTTTTTTTTTTTTTTTTTTTTTTTTTTTTTTTTTTTTTTTTTTTTTTTTTTTTTTTTTTTTTTTTTTTTTTTTTTTTTTTTTTTTTTTTTTTTTTTTTTTTTTTTTTTTTTTTTTTTTTTTTTTTTTTTTTTTTTTTTTTTTTTTTTTTTTTTTTTTTTTTTTTTTTTTTTTTTTTTTTTTTTTTTTTTTTTTTTTTTTTTTTTTTTTTTTTTTTTTTTTTTTTTTTTTTTTTTTTTTTTTTTTTTTTTTTTTTTTTTTTTTTTTTTTTTTTTTTTTTTTTTTTTTTTTTTTTTTTTTTTTTTTTTTTTTTTTTTTTTTTTTTTTTTTTTTTTTTTTTTTTTTTTTTTTTTTTTTTTTTTTTTTTTTTTTTTTTTTTTTTTTTTTTTTTTTTTTTTTTTTTTTTTTTTTTTTTTTTTTTTTTTTTTTTTTTTTTTTTTTTTTTTTTTTTTTTTTTTTTTTTTTTTTTTTTTTTTTTTTTTTTTTTTTTTTTTTTTTTTTTTTTTTTTTTTTTTTTTTTTTTTTTTTTTTTTTTTTTTTTTTTTTTTTTTTTTTTTTTTTTTTTTTTTTTTTTTTTTTTTTTTTTTTTTTTTTTTTTTTTTTTTTTTTTTTTTTTTTTTTTTTTTTTTTTTTTTTTTTTTTTTTTTTTTTTTTTTTTTTTTTTTTTTTTTTTTTTTTTTTTTTTTTTTTTTTTTTTTTTTTTTTTTTTTTTTTTTTTTTTTTTTTTTTTTTTTTTTTTTTTTTTTTTTTTTTTTTTTTTTTTTTTTTTTTTTTTTTTTTTTTTTTTTTTTTTTTTTTTTTTTTTTTTTTTTTTTTTTTTTTTTTTTTTTTTTTTTTTTTTTTTTTTTTTTTTTTTTTTTTTTTTTTTTTTTTTTTTTTTTTTTTTTTTTTTTTTTTTTTTTTTTTTTTTTTTTTTTTTTTTTTTTTTTTTTTTTTTTTTTTTTTTTTTTTTTTTTTTTTTTTTTTTTTTTTTTTTTTTTTTTTTTTTTTTTTTTTTTTTTTTTTTTTTTTTTTTTTTTTTTTTTTTTTTTTTTTTTTTTTTTTTTTTTTTTTTTTTTTTTTTTTTTTTTTTTTTTTTTTTTTTTTTTTTTTTTTTTTTTTTTTTTTTTTTTTTTTTTTTTTTTTTTTTTTTTTTTTTTTTTTTTTTTTTTTTTTTTTTTTTTTTTTTTTTTTTTTTTTTTTTTTTTTTTTTTTTTTTTTTTTTTTTTTTTTTTTTTTTTTTTTTTTTTTTTTTTTTTTTTTTTTTTTTTTTTTTTTTTTTTTTTTTTTTTTTTTTTTTTTTTTTTTTTTTTTTTTTTTTTTTTTTTTTTTTTTTTTTTTTTTTTTTTTTTTTTTTTTTTTTTTTTTTTTTTTTTTTTTTTTTTTTTTTTTTTTTTTTTTTTTTTTTTTTTTTTTTTTTTTTTTTTTTTTTTTTTTTTTTTTTTTTTTTTTTTTTTTTTTTTTTTTTTTTTTTTTTTTTTTTTTTTTTTTTTTTTTTTTTTTTTTTTTTTTTTTTTTTTTTTTTTTTTTTTTTTTTTTTTTTTTTTTTTTTTTTTTTTTTTTTTTTTTTTTTTTTTTTTTTTTTTTTTTTTTTTTTTTTTTTTTTTTTTTTTTTTTTTTTTTTTTTTTTTTTTTTTTTTTTTTTTTTTTTTTTTTTTTTTTTTTTTTTTTTTTTTTTTTTTTTTTTTTTTTTTTTTTTTTTTTTTTTTTTTTTTTTTTTTTTTTTTTTTTTTTTTTTTTTTTTTTTTTTTTTTTTTTTTTTTTTTTTTTTTTTTTTTTTTTTTTTTTTTTTTTTTTTTTTTTTTTTTTTTTTTTTTTTTTTTTTTTTTTTTTTTTTTTTTTTTTTTTTTTTTTTTTTTTTTTTTTTTTTTTTTTTTTTTTTTTTTTTTTTTTTTTTTTTTTTTTTTTTTTTTTTTTTTTTTTTTTTTTTTTTTTTTTTTTTTTTTTTTTTTTTTTTTTTTTTTTTTTTTTTTTTTTTTTTTTTTTTTTTTTTTTTTTTTTTTTTTTTTTTTTTTTTTTTTTTTTTTTTTTTTTTTTTTTTTTTTTTTTTTTTTTTTTTTTTTTTTTTTTTTTTTTTTTTTTTTTTTTTTTTTTTTTTTTTTTTTTTTTTTTTTTTTTTTTTTTTTTTTTTTTTTTTTTTTTTTTTTTTTTTTTTTTTTTTTTTTTTTTTTTTTTTTTTTTTTTTTTTTTTTTTTTTTTTTTTTTTTTTTTTTTTTTTTTTTTTTTTTTTTTTTTTTTTTTTTTTTTTTTTTTTTTTTTTTTTTTTTTTTTTTTTTTTTTTTTTTTTTTTTTTTTTTTTTTTTTTTTTTTTTTTTTTTTTTTTTTTTTTTTTTTTTTTTTTTTTTTTTTTTTTTTTTTTTTTTTTTTTTTTTTTTTTTTTTTTTTTTTTTTTTTTTTTTTTTTTTTTTTTTTTTTTTTTTTTTTTTTTTTTTTTTTTTTTTTTTTTTTTTTTTTCCCGTGAGCTGCCCGTTTATTCCGGCGCTGTGGAGCGTGGGTCTCCCGTCGTTGCCCTTCACCTGGAACTGCTGCTCGCTTGCCTTATCCAATTCGGTCGGGCACAGTTCTTGGAACTGCGGGGACTGCACGATGCGCAGTTTGTTGCCCGCCGCAAGTCTCGCCAGTCCGTCACTGTTCGACAGCGAGATGATGTGCGTCCCTGGGTCCTCCTTCACGAGCCATGAGGGGAAGAGGATAGAGATGAGTTCCGTCTTCCGTGCTCCATGGCCGCGGGAGAACGAGTAGCGACTGCTCCCCGGCGGCGACCTTCTCCAGCTCTGCGATGATCGCGAGGTGGAACCAGTCCGGCTCGTACGAAGGCTTGACGTGCTTGATGTATTCCAGCAATCTCATGACCCCTCCTCCCAGAGTTCCGATTCCTGCGGCGGCGCGTGTTCGACCACATCGGGGCGGGAAAGCTGGCGGGCGAATTGGTACACAGGACTCGATCGCGTCTTGGTCCAGTCCTCTCGTCTCGTGCACGAAGCGGCGATGACCTATTAGCTGCTCTGGGTCCACGTCCGCGTCGATCCTCGCCTGGATGCTCTTCGTCGGAGCCTTGGTCCCGAGCAGGTCTATCTCGCGGTCGATGATCGCCAGGGCCAGCTCGACCTTCTTCACGGGAGGAATGTTCGGACTCACAAGTTGGGCCTTCAGCTCCGACAGCTCGATCAGCTGGGAGGCGCGGTACTCCTGGACCGAATCGGAGTCAATGCTGGTCAGCGCCTTCTTGTGGTAGGAGACGCTGTTGCGGTGGACCCCCAGTTCTTCGGCGGCCTCTGCCACGCCCTTGCCCTCGACTAGCTTCTCGGCCACTCTGTCTTTTATGTGCTTGCTCATCGGTTCTCCATCTGCCAGCGAAGCTCCTGTGCGTCCAGCTCGGACGCCGCGACCTGGAGCAGCCTCGTGTCGGCCTTCATCAGTCGGTTCCATATCTTCTTGCGCTCGCGCTCCACGACGGCGTGATTGGCGGAACCTGGCTTGAAGTCGCCGAGCATCACCACGCAGTTGCCGTGTGCGACTAGCCAGTGCTTCAGCCGCTTGGCCTTCCTCTTCTCTACAGCGGTGAGCTTCATGCAGCCTCCTCTTCCCTGATCTTCGTCAGCCACAACTCGATGTCAGCGCGGACAAATCGGACATTGGAATTCAGACGTATCGACGGCAGCGGATGCCGCATCCGCGCCTGTCCGCGTTTGCGCAACATGCTCCTGACCTGGAACTCGGTCAGCTTCAGCCACGCACATAGGTCGGCGATGGTCAGCAGTTCCGTCATGGTCTACTCCGCTGCCGTCGCCGCGATGCTCCACCCTGGCCTGCTCGTTCCTGGACAGCAGCGCGGCCTTCGCCGCGGCGTTGCCCGACTTTGTGAGGGAGACCTGTCGCGTCCTTCCGTGGCCAGAAGGCGAGACCTCCACCAGACCAGACTTCTCCAGTTCCGCCAGTGCCGCGCCGAAGTGCGGAGTACGCAGACCTTCTCCTTCACGTATGCGCTCAGCGTCCCCTCGCTCAGCTGTCCGCCGTACTTGAACAGCGCCTTCAGCAGGCGGACTCCCATGTCCTTCCTACTCGTGTTGCTCATCTACGTCCTCCTTGTCGAACTCTATGTCTGCCTGCTTCTTGGCTTCTTCCTCTGCTTCCTCGGCCTTCTTGCACCATCGCTGGCTCTGCTTTTCGCTTATGCCGAACTTCTCCGCGATTTCCTTGTGCAGCTTGCCGTCGCGGTTCATCTTCCGCGCCTCCGCCCAACGCGGGTCGTCCTTCTTGTCCTCCCCACCAGATGAGAACTGCTTGTCATACGCCTTCTTCTCCAACTCGAAGTCTTGGCGCACTTCCGGAGCCTTCACCATCTTGAAGTCGTGCTCGCTGTCGATGAACGGTCGCCCTTGGAGCTGGAACGGGCCAACGGGTTCGAAGTCCCTGGGCTTCACGCACTGAATCTGGATAAGCGACTTGTCCCGCGTCTTGCAGTCGAGCTGGTATATGCCATGGCCCGCAGCCAGGTTCGCGGATATGTCGCCCGACCCGCGAAACGCGCACCCCTTGGTCCATGACGAACGGGAACACCTCTCCGGGCTTGCGCGAGTGGTGCGCGACCACGACCGCCACCGCCCCGGCGGAGAGCAAGTCGTTGATGAGCTGGAACAGGTCGGCCACCTCCGTCGCGTTGTTCTCGTTCCTTCCGTCCAGGAACCTCACCAGCGTGTCGAGGAACACGACCCTGTCCTTCGCCGCCTCGATCATGTCGCGGTCGTCAAGGCCAAGCTTGCGGCCCATGGACATCGTGCGGAACATGAAGCCGTCGTCGTCCGCGAGTCCCAGCCGGTTCAGCCTGTCGTTGATGGCCCGGTCCCCGGTCTCGGGCGTGACGTACAGAACCTCATAGCGCTTCCTCACCAGCAACCTGCCCCAAAGCTTCGTCGGGGTATTCCTGATCGCCTTGGCGACGGACAGCAGGACCCACGTCTTCATGTGGCTGGGGATGCTGCCGAATCCCGTGATGCCCTCAGGGATGAACTGGTCCACGACGAAGATGGGCGGGTCTTGGCTGAGCTGGCCCTTCGTTCGGAACTTACGCCGCCATCTCTCGACCGACACGTCGGCGAGCTTCAAGCCCAGGGCTTCAATCGCCGCCTTGCGCTGACCGCCCTCCGCCTCCTGGCACACAGGAGAGAAGCAGAAGTGCCCCCAGTCAGACACGTCCTTCTTCATGTAGTAGAAGGACGAGACGCGGTTGCCCTCCTCGGCTCCTCCGTCGTCATGGTGCCTTCCGCCCTTTACCAAACATCGCCCGAGTAGCTTGTGGTAATCGAGCCAGACTCGATCGCCTCCGTCCCGCCGCTTGTACTTGCCCCTCAGCTCGGTGCCGTCGAGCACCTGCTCCAGGGTCAGCCCCTTCCGCAATCCGATGGGCTTCAACTCCGGCGCGGTCTCCGGCTTCCTGATGGAGCACATCTCGTGCAGGAAGGCGAGCATGTGGTCTGGACACTCCGACAGCTCCCACTGCTCCACGGGAACCGCTGGCTGATACGGCCGACCGGTCTTGGGATGTATGGAGCCTGGCCCGACGACGTGCAGCGGAAACTCCAGCAACATCTTCTTCTCGTTCGGTGTCTCCGCGTCCGAGACGAAGCGCGGGTTCTTTACGCCCTTCATCCATGGCTTTCGCTCTCCCTTGAAGTAGAAGTGCACGCCACGACCCGAGCCAGTCATTACGCGGCACGACTTGAAGTGCTTCACCCTGCGGGCGTTCATCTCCTCGACAAGCCAGCTCCAGTCGTCGGCGTCGAGGACCCAATAGCCGCAGCCTTCTGGAGACACCACGCCGACGCCTGTGGCTTGGGGGAATCCGGCAGACCATTCGTCTATCTTGGACAGGTCGACGGAGGCGAGGTTCTGCCAAGCCTCGAACACGGGAACTTTGCCGCGGTCTGGAACCACCCGGATTCCGAGCTTTGCGAGAGGCGCTGCTAGTTCCTTGAAGGTCTTGGCCATAGTCGAGTGCCTGGAACAATCTCTGTTCTCAGGCTCGACAAGGAGTTCAACCTTGGCAGCTTGACGGCGGTCCCTACAACCCGGGAGCGAGAAGCCCGCTTGAGTGCGTTCCAGGGTTTTAAGCATTGAATCCCTGGAGCCGAATCGGCGTTTAGCTTCGCCCCGATTCGCTTTGAGCGCTCGGGACCGCTTACGATCGACCGTTCGATCGTGGATTCATTCTTACGCAAATCCGGGGAAAAGGGAGCGCCCTGAATGCGTCTTTTATTGCGTTCTCATCAGTGCACCATGTGGCTAGGTGCAACATAAGACCGTGGTGCAACAATGAGCAAAGGGACGTAAGGGACATTCGAAGGGACGTCCCTCCGATGTCTCTTCGACCTCACAAAGCCAGCTCACGACCCGCCGAAGAGCGCGGTCGGAGCGCAGCGAGGCTGGTAAAGGGACATTGGGGACATCATGTAAGGGGGAACGTCCCTTTGTCCCTGTGCGGTTCTGTGCAGTATCAAAACGATACACATGGCCTACTCCTTTGGTAGCCTTTGAATCAGCGTAGTCCGGCCTGAAGCGTGGGCTGAAAACAAAGGGCTTGCGTATACGGAATTCCATGTGACCGCCGCCGAGCCTGATAGCTCCTGTCAAGCCCCTGGAAACAAGCCGCATCTGTCAGTTTCCCCATGCTGCGGGGCAGGAAAAAGCCTCGGACCCAGGTCTCCGTTTTAGGAGGCCCGAAACCGAGGCGTGTCGAACGCCTGCCCTGGCGATCCGAACTCCCCTACGGGTGGCGCAGGTAGCCTATGGTCGACATTTTCGAAGCCTACCGACCGGCGCTCGCGGCCTTGGCCTTCGGCCTCCTCATTTTCCCCTTGGCTTCGAAGAAGGCAGAGATGAACTCCGCGGCATGCTGTGGAACAATCGCATTGCCTGCTCCGCGGAGCAGAACCAGGGATCGGGGAAACCCATCACCCACAAGGAGTGATAGGCCCTCAGCCTCAAGCGGAGGTGCGAGGCGTGTCTTGCCGTCCGCGCACTTGACCCTGGTCGCGTCTTTCCAGAAGCCTTTGTCGAAGTCGAACTCATCATTAGGTCCGAAAGGTCGTAGGGCCGGGGTCTTTGACTCGCCATCATGGTCCCCCACAAAGTAAATCCTATCTCTTCGGTGCGGAGCCCCCACGTGTCCAGCCGGGAATACCGCAGCCCCAACCGCGTAACCGGCCTTCCCCAGGTCCCCAGCAACAAGGTCGAGCCATCCGTGGTCGATCGCGCCCTCGACCTGTTCGCCAAACACGAGTGGAGGCTTTCTTGCAGCGATGAGCTGGTAGAACGGCTTCCACAGTTTTCCCCTGGGGTCTTTGAACCCGCGCTGTCGCCCCATGGCTGCGACGCTGAACGACTGGCACGGGCACGACCCGGTCCAGAGCGGGAAGTCGTCCGGTACTCCGGCGAGCATGAGTGCGAGCGGCCACCCGCCGATCCCGGCGAAGAAGTGGCACTGGTCGTACCCTTCGAGGTCCTCGGGTCGCTTGGCGACTTCCTTGATCGAGCGGTCATCGACGTCCCCCCGCGGGATGAGGCCGTCTCGCATGAGCTGCCGCAATATGGCTGCCGCCTCTGGGTCGTTTTCGTTGTAGTAGTGCATTCTTCTTCTCCCCTTTCGTCCCGTGCTGCAGGTCACTGGCAAGCCTGGCCAATTCCTCCGCGAAGCCGACCACGCCTTGCGGCCTGTGCCTCTTGAGTTGCTCGACCCTTTTCCTCAAGTGGTAGAGCCAGTCAGTCGCCGCTTCCCAGTCGAACCTGCCCGACTTCTTCATCTTGACGCTCGGCTTCTTGGGACTGGTCGGACGTTCGCCGTTCTGCCACTTGACCGTGTCCATCCAGTACTGCGCCTTGCGGTACGTGATCTTGAGCCTTTCGAGCGTCGGCATCCAGTCCCCGTGCTTCATGCCTGGGCTATTGCGGAGGTCGATCATCGCCTGCCCGAAGCGAAGCCCCGGCTCGAACCCATTCTCCGCGTTCTCCAGGTCGCGGAATGCCTGGACTGCCTCCTTCTCCAGGACCTTCCTTCCCAAATTTGACGTTACGTCAATTTTGCCCAACGCCGTAGCTGCCGCCATGTTCTCCTCCGGGTCCTAGGATAACGTCGGACCGCGTGGTTCCTGGAGTGACCAAAGGGAGCTGTTCTTTTAGGAGGGTATAGTCGTATGATCTCGGCTCCAGTGAGGGCAACAAATCATGCCTGACTTACCTTACCTCCGCAAATTGCTAGGAGATTCCTGGGTTGACGGGCAAATCTTCTCAGAAAAGCCTGTGCACCTTCTGGGTCGTTGGCAGAAAAAGAATGCCAACAACCCCTGGGTCAAGTACACAGAGGAGCTCGCGAAGGTAATCCTCACCAGCGACAAAATCAAATTCAATCCGAACACCTTGGCGCAGAAACTCAAGGAAGATTACGTGCCAACCCTCGCAGAAATGGAATCTGCCGTTTTCTTGATCCAGAAAGGCTTCGAAGTGACGATTGAACCCCACGCTCCTGAGAAAGGCCCCGATCTGCGGGTGGAGCTGGAAGGGGTTTCATACTTCGTCGAGGTACGCGCTATTGGGTTCTCCGAGGAAGAAGAGCGTGTCAACTCGGTTACAAAGGAAGTCTTTGCCCGCCTAAGTGAGATTCCCTCTTCATACCACGTAAATGTGGAATTCGGGGAGGAGTATCTGGCGAATACCCCCGAACTTAGAAGTGCGATTGACTCCGTACTGGAATCTCTGGACTATTTGAAGAAAGATCAGGCCAAGAAGGCCACTCTGTATTTCGAATCAGCGGGAAAGGCGATTCTCACCACTGGCGGCGGCATCGACCCATTTATTCCGCACAATGAGGACGAAAAGCTCTACAAAAAGATCGCGGAGAATGCCGCGTTCGTGGCTCGTTTTGACCATTTGGGGGCTGGACAAAAGGGTACACCTGCGAGTGCCTCAAAGCAGCTGAAACTGCCTCCGGAGCCCGTGAAGACGCACGAAAGGCTGAAGAAAATTCTCAAGAAGAAAAAGAACCAGCTGCCCAAAGGCGAGCGCGGAATCTTGCTCGTAGAGACTTCAGAACTGTTCATGTTGGACGAGTTCACAGTCGAATCCGCGTTGTACGGTGATCTGATTGTTGAGTTCGCTCCTGTGAAATCGGCCGGAGAGGAAGTCGGAGAGCCAAAAGTAAAGAGGAATAATCAGGGTTTCTTTCGAGACACGTCACGGGCCTCTGCAATCGTGATGCACAAGAGAGCCTCAGAAAAGGGAGAGGTGAAGAACGAATGGAAGGTTTACCCAACCAATCGAGCAGACGACGACACGATCCAACTGACTCTTGCGGAACTGCGCCGGTTCGGAGATTTGGGGGAGCGTGAGCATCTCTCAGCGGAAAATGTGAAGAAAGAAGTTGAGAACTAGCTGCGTTACGTGGATCATCAGTCCTTCTTCGCCAGCTCCGCCTCATACGCCTCCATCGCCTTGTCGCCCAGGGTGGTCCGTTTCTTGTAGTGCTTCTCTAAGACGGCCGTTCCGCCGCTGTGCCTCAGCACCTCCGCCGCCCCCACGAGTCCCCCGGTCAGGTCCACAAGCTTCGTCGCGGCCCCTCGCCTTCCGCCATACAGCCCGTGCCAGGGATCTACCTTCGGCTTGATCCGCTTTCTTGCGACCTCGTTGAAGTCGAGCGGCCTGTCCTTCTTGGTGTCGGCGTGCGGGAACACCCATCCCTCTTTCCGGTCTCCGATCACCGTAATAAGAAGGCCCTTCGTCGGTTCGATCAGCCTCACGCTGGCGGCGCTCCCGTTGGTCTTCGTCTCGCCCAGGTACTTGCCCCTCGTGAAGGAGCGGGAGACGTGGATGTAACCGTCCCTAACGTCTTCGATCTTCAGTGCGATCGCCTCGGACGGCCGCAGGGCCTGGACCGCGCAGAGGGCGAACACCGCCGCCGCCGCAGGATCCCTTTCTAGCGCCTTGATCGCGGCCTTGATTTCCTCGACCGTGTACGCGCCGGTAGGGGAGGATGCCTTAGCCTTCGCCAGCACCTTCGCGTCTCGGATGGGGTTCGAGGCGGTCCTGCCGAGCGCCGCAGCCATCCCGAATATGCCGGACATGAGGGCGCGGACGTGGCTCAGCGAGGACCGCGCCATCTTGGGGGCCAAGCCGGTGAGGAACTTCGTGGCGTCGGCGGGTCCATACTGGTCGAGCTGCCTGTCGCCGAGTTCGGCGTTCAGTTGGCTGTTCCACATCGACTCGTACACGTCGACGGTGGAGGGTCGCAGGTTCGCACTCGCCCAAGGCTTGTACTCACTCTCCCAAAACTCGCCGACTGTCCGCGCCTCTCCGGGAGTCGAGTTGACGCGGTTCACCTTCCCGATCTTCTCGGCGGCCAGATCCTTCACCTTCGGGCAGGTTTCCGAGTAGTGGGCCTCGTCCTTCTCGCAAAGGAACTCGGTCTTTCTCTTGCCTTGCTCGTCGTAGTATCGTAGAAAGAAGGAAGATCCTCGGAGCCACACGCTCCCGGTCTGCCGTTTCCTTGGTCGCCTCATCGCCTAGTCCCTCCTAGGAACCAGCGCGAATCATAACGTGCACGTAATGGGCACGTACACAGCACCGAGGTAACCGATCTAAGCAGTTTGTATTGTTAGGCTTGGCCCTGTAGCTCAATTGGATAGAGCATCAGTCTTCGGAACTGAGGGTTGGGGGTTCGAGCCCCTCCGGGGCCACCATTTCGATCCACTTTCAGAAAGGTTCATGTGGGGACAGCCGCCCTCGGCTGTCCGTTGAGCGAAGCTCGATCGTTACCTGTTCCTGGCCTCCCTACTTCGAGGATGGGCTGTCGGGTCCCTCCGACCTCGCGGCAAGTGTTTTCCTTCGCGTAACTTCGTGTCCTTGGTTGTAAAGGCCTTTAAGTTCGGAAACTGGACCCAAAACCCGTAGCCCGGATATTCCGCCTGAGATAGAATTCAGCCTCGGCGGGTCGCATGAAACGCATCTTCCATTTCCGCGCATCTTCCTCGCAACTGGGCCCGCTGGAAGAACGCCTGCTCGAAGTTCTGTGGGAACGCGGGAATGCCACAGTTCGTGACCTGGTGGATGGTCCCTGCGGCGATCTGGCCTACACCACGCTGATGACCACGCTCGACCGTCTCTTCAAAAAGAATCTGCTGTCGCGCGAAGCCGAAGGCCGCGCTTTTCGCTACACCCCACTCTTTACGCGAGAAGAACTGCACCGCGAAGTTGCCGGCGAGGCCTTCCGCCAACTACTCGACGCGAGCCCCGCATCCTCGTTGCCCCTGTCGTACCTGGTAGAGATTCTGACCGAGCGTGACGTGCAACTGCTGGATGATCTACGCCGGGTCGTCGAGGAAAAACGCCGCGACTTGCGAAATGGCGAATCCCGCAACGAATCCAAACCCAAGGACAGAGCCTGATGTTCGCCGCCCGTGGCATCGCCGTCTCACTCTCGGTCTTTGTGATGGTGTACTGCGCCTTGTCGCTCGCGGTTTGCCTCTCTTGGCGCGCCGTCCGCCTGCGCAGCCTCGGCCTTCCGGTTCGGCACATTGCCGATTTACTGTTTGCCTTACGAATGTTTCCACTGACTGCAGCGGCCATGATCACCGCCGCCTTCACCGTTCCATCCTTTTTGTTGCTCGAACCGCGCTCCATCGAAGAGCCTTTGGGTGCGATTCCTCTGGCTTTGACGGTATTCGGCGCGGTGCTGGGGGTACTTGGAATCGTGCATGCCAGCCTCGGCTTGCGGCGAGCCTCTCGTGCAATCTCGACTTGGACAAGGGCAGCCCAGCCGGTCGAATCCAGCGCTCCCATTCCTGTGCTGCGAATTTCTCGGACGGTCCCCGCTATGACCGCCGCCGGAATCATTCGTCCTAGAGTGCTGCTTTCCGCCGCCGCAGAATTCCTGCTCACCCCCAAAGAATTGCAGACCGCCCTGAATCATGAACTCGCGCACGTCCGCCGTCGCGATAATCTGAAGAAGCTTCTCCTGCGCTTCGTGGCATTCCCGGGAATGGCCGGACTGGAAGGCGCCTGGCTCGAAGCCACGGAAATAGCCGCCGATGACGCCGCAGTCTCAAGCGCCGGAGAAGCGCTCGATCTGGCTGCGGCCCTGATCAAACTGTCGCGCCTCGGTCCGGTCGAACCTCAGGTCGACTTGACCGCCGCGCTGGTGCATAATCCCGTCTCGATTATGAACGCCCGCGTCGCGCGCCTGATTGCCTGGAGCGATGACCGTCTCACTTCGCCTCCGACATTCTCTCCATGGTTCGGAGTCGGCGCAGCCGCGGCCACAGTTGCAGTCTTCGCCGTCACCTACGGTCAACTGCTGGTGCATGTGCACACGGCAACAGAATGGCTCGTGCGGTAAGTCACTCGTCCCTGCAGCTATCTGCCCTTTGTTATTCTGAGCTGGTCCATCCCAAACCGCATGCATTTCTGGCGCAAGGAATATTTTCAGACTCTGAAGGATGTTGCAGCCAATGCTGCTGCGTCACCTGAGTGGGCGGACTACGCGGCTTTCTGTTTGCAATATGAGCGCGGTTTGCGTGGGTCCGCATTCGTCATGCTGGAGCGCTTCGTTTCGTCGATGGAACATGCTCTCTTCGTCGAGCGGCGCCGATTCGTGAGCTGGCTCTTGCAGCAAGCAGATGGGCGGGAGGGCCGACACATGCTGGTTCCGCATCCGCTCCATGTTCGCGTCGTCGAGCCGACTCTCTTGGAATGGACCGTCGTTGAACCGGGATCTTCAGAACCGCATCGCTGGCTGGGCGGATACGATCATCTAAAGCGTGCCATCGAGTTGCAGCCGGATGACACGGTAGCGCGAAGAAAGTTGGTCGTCTTCATTCTGGGAAGGGTGGGTTTTGCCACGCATGAACTGCCCATCGGGTACATCGGCGCGCCCAACGAAGGTCTAGCGTTATTGAAGGAAGCTGAGGCAGCACTGCAATGGCTAGCCAACGACGAGGAGCGCGAAAACTTCGCCGAGGAAATTGCCGAGAACAGGACGCAAATTCAGGAATACTTGCGCAGAAGATAGGCGTTTAGAAGTTCACCCTCACACCTAACTGCGCCGCAAACGGAATTCCCACCGTCGTTCCTGGCCCGAAGAAGTCGCCCAGCCCTCCTGCCGGAATTTCCAATTGCTTCAGGCTGGTGATGGGCTGAAGCTGGTTACAGGTCGGAAAATCCAAACAGGTGCTGGTGGCATTGCCCGACGCAATGTCGCTGGTTGGAACCGGCAGCGACGCGATCGTGCCCACAAAATTGGCGCCTGGATTGTTGCGGTTGAAAAGATTGAAGAACTCCGCGAACGGACGTACTTCCCACCGGTCTCCAAACTTAAACGGACGCGTGACCCGCAGATCCATCTGTATGTAGGGCGTGCCGCGGAATACGTCGAGAGCCGTGGGCACTCCGTTTACAGAAATACGCTGGCTGTTGTCCGCGGTCGTAATGGTGAAAGGCCTTGCCGACTCCGCTTGAAACAGCGTGCTCAGTTCGAAGCCGCCGGGAATCAAGACTGTACCCGCCAGCACGAACCGCTGGCGAACATCCTCTCCTGAAGGCCCGTAGTCACCCGGCCCAAACGGATCCAGCGGATTGCACACTCCATTCACGTAATCGAACAGTTCCCCCAGCACGCATCCCCACGTCTGCGCTTTCGAGAACGTGTAATTCGCAACCAGGTTGAAACGCTGCGACATATTGCCTTGCAGATGGAGCATCAGGGCGTTGAAGCTCGACCGGTTATCAGACTTGAAGATGTTCACGTTGGGCACAACGCTCTGTTGATCGGCGTCATACGTCGGATCCGATGACGGAATCAGCGGGGTAAAGAGGTTAGTGCCGCTCGTGTAGCTGTAAGCGCGGTAGCCGTGATTTCCTTGCTCGTGCGTATAGTCGGCGCTCATCGTCCAGCGTTCGCTGAACGCGTGCTGCGCGCCGCCGGTGATGTGGATGGCGTAGGGCGTTTTGTAATTCGAGTCGATGATGTTGCCGGTCGCACCCGCTCCGCCCTGCAGGCAGCCGGGTCCGGTCAGCGCGTAAGCGCCTTCAGTGCCCGTAAGGGCGCACGCACCCGTCACGAAATTCGAAGAGTTGACCGCTTGAAACGCCGTGCCCCATCCGTTCTGCGCGAGGTCGTTGTAGAAAAGTCCGAAGCCGGCGCGGAATACCGTTGTGCCCTTGTCCCCGGGAGCGTATGCGATTCCCAGACGCGGTGCGAACTGTTTGCGGTAGTCGTGCGGAACGCTGGGAAGCAGTGGAATCTGCAGTCCCTGCAGCGTGGGAAAGGCCGCATCCTGCGCCTGGCTTCGCCCTGAGCCAATGAAGAGTCCGAATGTCGTCTGGTACCTCAATCCATAGTCCAAGGTGAGATGCCGCGTGACCCGCCACGAATCCTGCGCGTACAGACCAAGCCGCTGCACACTTTGTGAAAACGTACCGTCGCTGGCCGGAGTCGTCGCAGCTCCATTCGCATAATCAATGGGGAACTGCGCAAGATTCGTGGAATTCAGCGTGTAGTACGTCGGATTGTTGGGAAACGAGTACAAAGTCTCCTGGTTGCCCGGGAATGCCCCGGCCAGCACGGGCTCGTGAATGAAGTTCACTCCGAACTTGATCGAGTGGTCGCCTGTAGCGTGGCTGACGTCATAGCGAAACTGATATTTCTGCTGATTTCGCAGCGACGGGAACAGCGTGATGGGCGTGGCAAACTGGTTGTCACCATAGGTCTCAAAGCCCGAGACGGTCAGCGTCGTTGAGCTGAACGGGAACGCAAGCGCGAAGCCGAGCGTCGAAGTTCGTGTCTGCGTCAGGTGCAGCAGGCTGGCATCAAACACGAACGTGCCCAGCCACGTCGGGCTGAAACCATAGGTATTGCTGATCACGCCGTTCCAGTAGTTGTCGTGCGTAGTCAATCCAGTCGACGGCAGCGTAGCCTGCGCCACCAGGTTGTTGTGCGTCAGATAATTGTCTTCCGACGCGCGCAAGAACCACTGCGACTTCGTCGACTGCGCCCAATCGAGCCGCATCGTCCCAATGTAATCGCGAAATGGAATCGGCACGTTCGGCGGCACCGTGATCGACGGAATACCCGGAATCAGACCATCCGCGGCAATCTGTTCCAGAGCATTGAACTGCGTAACACTGTTCGGGCTGTAGACGATGCTGGCATTCTCGTAGACGTACTCAAACGCTGTGAAGAACCAAACTTTGTCTCGCTGCAGCGGTCCGCCCAGCGTCCCGACGTAATTCTGGCGCGAAAACGGTTGCTTGGGATTGGGCGCGGGGTTCTCAATCGGAAACCGCGCGTTCAACGCCGCCGCCCGGTCGTAAAACGCTCCGCTCCCGTGCCATGCATTCGTTCCCCGCTTGGTCGTAATGACGACCGACCCCGCCGTGGTCCCGCCGGTATCGGCGTCTTCGTTGGCCGTGCGCATCGCGAATTCCTGAATCGCATCCGGCGAAAAATTCTGCAGAAATCCGCCAATCCAATCGTCCGAATTATCTCCGCCATCCACGGAGAGATCGTTATTCAGCCCCGAACTTCCGCCCGTCGAAACGGCTGTAATGCGTGCCTTGGTCGGATCGGAAGGCTCCACGGGTTCGGTTCCTGGAGCAAGATATGCGATATTCGCGAAGCTGCGCGCCGCCAAAGGAAGTGTCTCCAAGTCCTGACTCGTGGCTATGCCTTGATGCACCACACTGACCAGATCGATCGGCTGGGTCGTGATCGAGGAACTCTGCCCTTGCACCTTCACCGTTTCCGACGGCGCAGCCGCTTTCAATGTGACGGTAACCTCGCGCACGGAACTGACCGCGATGGACACGTCGGCCTCCGCCGGTGCGAATCCCGCAGCGCTCGCGGTGATCCGATATTTCCCCGGCACCAGATCATCCAACCGAAACTCGCCCCGGTCTTCGGTACTGGCCTCGCGCTGCATGGACGAATCCATTGCCTGCACAACGATCTTTGCCGACGCAATGCGCGCGCCCGTCGCATCCTGCACCGTCCCGCGCAGAGATCCTCGCGGGTTCTGGGCCTGCAGCGCAGTCGCGAACGCAGCCACCGTAGTCAAGGCAAGAATCGACGTCCGTAAAAAGTACATTTTCAAGGTCCGAGTGGCGTGGGATGTAGGAACGGAGACTATCGTGGAGAAGAGCCCTACTACCAGCAGTCGTAGAAACAGGCACCGGGTAGTGTCAATTTCTCTTGCTAGGGCAAGACCTTCAGAGCATGCGGAAAAACTCGATCAACAGCCGCGAAGCCGCGTAAGAATGCAGCCCACGGCGCACGCCGTGGGTGCGAGTGGGAAATGACCCAGCCCCGGAGGGGCGAAAGAGCAGTTCTCACGCACACACTTCAAACCGCGCCCTAAGTGCCAGCACAATCACTCGCGTTTAGCCGCTGGGGGATGCGTCTTGCAAACGGACCCACCACCTGGGAACACGACCACAGAACGGCGCCTGTACAGAACTCATTTCGCCACTGCTCGCGATAGGCTGGTTAGTCCGACCACCGCTGCGGCGTCCGATCCCAGCGATGCTTCTTCAGTTCCGCAAGCAGCGACTTGTCGAGCCCTCCGGCATCACTCGCCGCAATGTTCTGCCGCACGTGATCCGCCTTCCGCATCCCGGCAATCATCGTGCTCACCGTGGGGTTGGACAGGATGAATCGTAGCGCCATCTCCGGCAGTGTCATCCCTTTGGGAACAACCTCTTTCAGCTTGTCGACCCGCTTGATGGTCTTCCCCAGATTCTCCGGACCGAAATATCCCGCCCGCCAATCGCCTTCCGGGAAGCGGGTTTCCAGCGTCATCTTGCCGCCGAGACTGCCTTCATCCAACGGCACGCGGGCGATCACTCCCACATTGAGTTCCTGACAGACCGGAAATAGCTCATCTTCCGGCGCCTGATCGAAAATGTTGTAAATCACCTGCACAACATCCACCAGTCCCGTACGCAGCGCTTTGATCCCGTTCTCCGGCTGCCAGCGATTAATGCTCAAGCCGAAAAAGCGAATCCACTTGTCACGCTTCAGCTTCTCGACCGTCGATCGGAACTCAGGCTCGCCGGTCCAGGAATCGTCCCACACATGAAACTGCAGCACATCGATTGTGTCCACCCGAAGTTGCTTGCGAATCAGGTCCGCATACTTGAAAACATGTTGTGCCGAAAAAACATCGCTGTACTTGTACTCGGGCAGTGCCGGCCACCGGTCATTCGCTGGAGGAATCTTCGACGCCGCATAAATCCGCTTATCGGAATTACCCGCCATGATCTCGCCCAACAGTCCATCGCTCTTGCCTTCTCCATAGGCCCATGCGGTATCGAAGAAGTTGCAGCCGCGATCGATGCCAAGCTGCATCGCGGCCAGCGACTCTTTGTCGTCCGAACCGCTCCACCCGCTCATGCCCCACAACCCGTGGGCCATGTCGCTGACTTCGAAACCGGTGCGGCCAAGCTTGCGATATTTCATGAAAGGCCTTTCTAGGAGTGCGTGATTTTCAACTCCACAACAACATCCCGCGGCAGAAACTCGTTGAGGCAGATACTCGTTGAGTATGATAACTCCGAGACGCGGCCTCTGGCGTCCTGGCGCACACCGAGTCCTGGCCCATGCATCTGCAAATGAGCGATCTCGAGACTGACCGCCTGCTTTTGCGGGAGTTCCAGTCATCCGATCTCGCGGGCGTCGCCAGCTGGGAAGGACTCGTCCACGCCGAACGATTTCTCGAATTCTGCTTCAATTCCTATCGCGAGTGGGGAATGGGCCCCTGGGCCATGCTCCTCAGGGAAAGCGGAGTCATCGTCGGCAATTGCGGTTTTTGCCGCGTCCGCTACGATCGGAATCTTGCAACGCTCGAATACTGCGGAGAAGTGAATTACTACGTCGCCCCGCAGCATCGCCAGCACGGATTCGCCTCGGAAGCTCTGAAGGCGGTTCTGAACTTCGGATTTATCCAGATCAGGCTGACTCGCATCCAGGCCCGGTGCGCTCCCGACAACCTTGCTTCGGAACGAGTGCTGCAGCATGCGGGATTGAAGTTCGAGGGGATGATCTCCTCCGCAGTAGAGAACTCCCCGCAAGACAAGCTCTACGCAATTGCGCGCGAAGACTTCCAGGTGCTGCCGCCTTCGTGACGCTAAACTCCCGCCCACGTTTTTTTCGATTCAACCCATCCAAACTTTTGCTGCTCGCGGGCTCGTCAGAGGTGTTTAATGAACCTAGATGATCAATATGGAGGTAGCTCCAATGAAATCTGAATATCCTTATAATCCGCCGCCCGGCAAGAATGACAAATTGATCGCGCCGCCAACGTCCCGCTTCACCGACGAGAAAATCTCGGACGAATCGGGTACCGAAGCGCATACCGACAGCGCGCTCGCGCCGGCGGGTCTCAAGAATCCATTCTGGAATTAACCTCGGCTGGCGCCGGCTCGTTATAGCGCAGAAGTCCCACGACGACCGGCGCTGATTTTCCCCTTCAGATTGATTACCGCAGGATTGGCAGGCACAGGCACGGCCGGATCGCGAACTCCAGCTCCGCCATCTCTTCCAGCGCCGGATGCAGCGCCGAATCACGGCAGGGCTCCAGCGTGATCACGAACGGAAGCGAAGACTTGTCGAATCCCGGCTTCTGCAGCAAAGAATCAATATTCAGGCGATGCGCCGCCATAATTTGGGCCAATCTGGCCACAATTCCCGGCTGATCGCGCACGAAAAAGCGCAAGTACCACAGCGTCTCGAAATCACTGCTGATCGCGGGAGTTGAGACTTTGCTGGCTGCGCCGTTGTTGCCCCCACCCGCCGCAATGCTCTGAGCCACAAACATCAAATCGGAAACGACCGCAACCGCCGTCGGATCGCCGCCCGCGCCTGCTCCCAGAAATGCCATGTCCCCGCCATACTGCCCGGAAGTCAGAACCAGATTCAAATTTCGCTGCACCCGTCCAAAGGGCGAGTCGGTCGGAACCAGGCACGGCCCAACATCGGCGAATAGAGTCGTTCCCTTCAAATCCGCCCGCGAAATCTGCCGGATCGTGCAACCCAGTTCCGCCGCATAATCGAAATCGACCGCGTCGATAGTGCGAATTGTCCGCGCCCGAACCGACTCGGGCGCAACCTGCGTCTGCAACCCCGCCAGCGCCAGGATCGCCAGTTTGGCGCGCGCATCGCCACCATCCAGATCTTCCGACGCATCCGCCTCCGCATAGCCTCGAGCCTGCGCCTCTTCCAGCGCCTCGCTGAACGGAATCCTCGCATTCTCGATCCGGCTGAGAATGTAGTTGCACGTTCCGTTCAGAATCCCAGCGATGCCGTGCAGCCGGTCGCCGCACAATCCGGTTCTCAGCGCCGGCAGCACAGGAACTCCTCCCGCCACCGAAGCGCCGAACTCCAGGCGGCACCCCTTGCTGCTCGCCAGTTGCAGAAGATCAGGCCCATGCCGGGCAATAAGCTGCTTGTTAGCCGTAACCACCGACTTCCCTGACCCGAGCGCACTCCGCACAATCTGTTCCGCTGGATTGAGGCCGCCGATTAACTCAATCACGATCTGAGCGTCCGATTTCAGCACTGCCTCGACGTCGTCGGTCCAAACCACATCGCTCGGCACCCACGGCTGCTTCTTCTTTTCGACATTGCGATTGCAAATATGAGTGAGGCGGAGCGCACCCCCGCGGTTCTCACACAGGATTTTCGCCACCGCGCGCCCGACCGTTCCAAACCCAATCAGAGCGATGCGACAGGGGGAATTCTGTTCCGGAACCTTGGCGCTCGCTGTCTTCGTCGCCGATTTTGTTACGGGTCTGGGCAAAAAATCCTCGCTCGCAAGAAATGGAATTCCCTATCATACGTGCGACTGGCGATTCTTCGAAACTGCAATCCGCGATACGATCAGTCCTCGCCCACTCGCAGCCTCGCGGAAGATCGGAACGCCGACCGCTGAATCCACAATGATGGCAAGACGTCATGGGGCGGCATCGCGCGCGGAATCAGCATCAAAGTTGGTAATATGGTGCCTGCCTGCTGCGAGTGCAATCCCGGCGGGAGCATCGCGGACCCGTCATTTCCAGAAGCGTCTGTTTTTCTCGATATTCGAGCCCGAAGTCTGGGCCATACGCTTGACGTCCGCCATCACCCCGGCAGCGGGAGGAGAATGAATGATTCGAAAGTTCGCGACGGTTCCAGGAGCCACGATCGTTCCGGCGTTGATTCTGGCGACGATTCTGGCAGGAACCACAACTGTGTACGCCCAACAAACTCCCGCCCAACAACCTCCGGCGCAACAGCCCTCGACTCAACAACAACCCGAAAGCCCGCAGTCCAGCGGCAGTCAGGAGACCGCAGCGGCCGAAGAGATTCCCGGGCGCAAGCCCAAGGTCAAAGACTACAAGAACTGGACGTACAGCGCAGGCGCTGGCGGGAACATGACAACCGGAGCTACAGGAGATCTTGTGCGCGGCGGCGGTGTCGTCGGCGCCGCCGGTGTCGCTCGCAACTATAGCAAGTATTTTGGGCTCCGCTTAGACTTCCAATGGGACAACCTACCTTTGAAGAATAGCGCGCTCGCACAGGCCCAGGCGCCCAGCGCGACGAGTCACGTTTTTGATTTCTCGCTCGGTCCCATCATCAATATCCCGGTGAGCAAGAACTGGGGCGGGTACGTCCTGGGCGGTGGGACCTATTTCCATCGATCCGGCAAGCTGAGCTCGTCAACGGCCATCCCAGGATCGATCTGTACTGCCTTCTTCGGCTGGTGGGGAACCTGTTCCAGCGTCAGTCTTCCGCTCAATGGCGATTTCCTCAACTCGAGCGTGAATCAGTTCGGGGAGAACTTCGGCGGCGGCGTTACCCGCAAGATACACGCGAACATTGAGTTCTACGCCGAGTGGCGGCTGATGCATGGGAAGGGTCGCGGCACGACGACCGACTTCCGCCCGATCACGGTTGGCCTACGCTGGTAGGGCAGACTGCGTTGCAAACTGCTGCCAACCCTTACTTTCAATTGCAGTGCGTCACTGTTCGACGAATGACTTGACCCGGGACAGTGCTCGATCCCACTGCTCACAGACGAGGTCGAGGTATTGTTTCATTTCCAACAGGGTCGGGCATCAAGTTCGAATTGGTTCTCGCGGGCCCTTGCGGATGCCTGCGAGGAAGTACTGACTATTCAGGATTCGTGCGGTAGGTCCAAAAACCCGTAGTCTGCATTTGCAGCTGGACGAACGAAGATGCGGACACGGGTTGCGCGACGCTCGAGCCAGAATTCGCTTCGAGCACAGCAGATTCGACGAGAGCGTGCGACGGTGCGAGCGAGCAGGCGGGATCGGTTACCGTTGCATCTCCAGCCAGCAGAAAAGCCTGGCAGCGGCAGCCGCCGAAATCCTCAGTGCGGCGATCGCAGCTGCGGCAGGGGTCCGGCATCCAGTCTTCGCCGCGGAAGCGCTGGAAGGACGTCGATTCCTGCCAAATCCATGCCAAGGTTTTCTCGCGCACGTTCTCAAACGACAACCCGGGCAGAACTTCCGCTGCGTGGCACGGAAGCACTTTGCCTGCGGGATTGATCAGCATCAGTCTTCGCCCCCAACCTCCCATGCATGCCTTGGGATACTTCGCGTAATAATCGGGCACGACCGAATCGATGCGAACCTTCCCGGCGAGCCGCTTCTCCGCCTCGGCAATAATCGCGACTGCTTTCTCCAGTTGTGCGCGAGTCGGCAGCAATGCGGCGCGGTTGGCGAGCGCCCATCCGTAGTACTGCGTGTGGGCGATCTCGACGCGCTCCGGCTGCAGTCGCTCGATGAAGGCAATCATCTCTTCCAGGTGATCGAGGTTCTGCCGGTGCACGACCAGGTTCACAGTGAAAGCGATCTTGTGTTTGCGGATGGCCCGCGCCAGCTCGATCTTGTGCGCGTGCGCCTTGGCTCCCGCAATCCAGTTGGCCGCTTCGTCCCGCGAATCCTGAAAGCTGATCTGAATGTGATCGAGTCCAGCGTTCACTAGCGCTTGTAACCGCGGTTCGTTGAGCCCGATGCCTGAGGTGATGAGGTTCGTGTAGAGTCCAGCCGCGCGCGCGGCAGCGATCAGTTCCGTGAGGTCGGGGCGAGCCAGCGGTTCGCCGCCAGTGAAATGCGCGTGCAGCATGCCGAGTTTACCGCATTGCCGGAAGACGCTCGTCCACTCCTCGGTGGAGAGTTCCTCCTTCGTTCCCGCCATCTGCATCGGATTCGAGCAATAGACACAGTGCAGCGGGCAACGGTGCGTCACTTCGGCGATGAGGGCTAGAGGGTTCGAAAGCATTGAGTGATTGGATAATTCAGTAATTGCGTAATTTAATGTCGTACACCGAGGATTGTGGCTTGCCTCAATTACCAAATTACTCAATTACCAAATTCCTAGTAGTCCACGATCCGTTTCTTCTGCAACTGCTCCATGAAGATGCTGATATCACCGCGAATCTTTGCCGGATCCGCCTTGCCGAACTCTTTCTGCAACTCGGCGATGATCTCGCCGAAAGTGCGCTGGCCGTCACAACGTTCCAACACTTGTCGTCCCGTGCCCTGCAGCTTGATCGCGCCTTCAGGAAACAGGATAACGCGATCCTCTTCCGTTCCGCCCCAGCGGCATCCGGCGGCGAGGCGTGGCTGGCTGGCATCGGTGGGAGGCGTCATGCGAATTGCCTTTGCCGCGTCCTGCGGAGATCCCGAGTGCTATGAACTGCACAGAGAAGCAGGTTCCTCCACTGCGCTCGCTTCGCTTCGCTCTGGTCGGAATGACAGAGCTTCGTGATCTGACACTCCGTGCGCCACGCGTCGCCGTGGTCGGAATGACATGGCTCGTCTATCTGACTGGGCACGTTAGCTCGCCTCCATCATAAACGCGCCGGGCGGAGGCCAACCGGGCTGCACGTAGGCGAAATAGAGCGCGTCGAGTTGCGCCCAGAGAATGTCGCACTTATCGCGCAGGGCCTGGATCGCAAGTTCCTGCTCGGCGCGGGTCTTCGCGTTCTCGTGCACGTAGTTGATAGCGAACTTCGCATCTTCGGGAGCTTGCGTCAGGCGTGCTTCAAAGTAGGCCAATCCACCGGAAAGCCATGGATAATGCTGGCGCAGTTTCTCCATGCGCAAAGAGATCAGGTCGCGCGAGAATAACTCAGTCAACGAAGAAGCGACCGCTTCCAGCAGGCTGCGGCTGCGCACGATGTTCAGGTATTCATTCACGGCGAACCGCGTCGCGGGCAGAATTCCAGTTCCCGCGCGTACCCGATCGGCACTCAATCCGGTGGCTTCGGCAAGCTTCAGCCAGCGCTTGATGCCGCCTTCGCTGGTCGCGTCTCCATCGTGATCGACCACGCGCTTGCGCCAGGCGCGGCGAAACACCGGATCGGGTCCTCGCGACAGGATGATGGAATCCTTGATCGGAATGATGCTCTGGTAGTAGTAGCGGTTCAGAGCCCAGGCCTGCAGTTGTCCGCGATTCAGACGGCCTTCGTGCATCATCAGGTGAAACGGGTGCTGGTGGTGATAGCGTTCTTCGCCCACGCTGCGCATCTGCGCGCGCAGTCCGTCGAATGAGAGAAGGCCCGCGTCAGGCGCGCTGGTATCTAAAGGTCGAACTGACATCCATCCTCCGCGATCTCCCAGCCCGAGTCGCGCACCTGGCGATATTCCGGACCAGCCTCGTTCAGCATGGGATTCGTGTTGTTGATATGTAGATAGATTTTACGTGGACGGCGCGGTACCGCCAACTTGCTGAGGCTGCCTTCACTCAAATCAGAGGACGAGACCGGAACGTGTCCCATCTGCAAGGCGGTTTGAACAGTATGTTCGCTGCCTTGAACGCGAATCAGTTCGTCGTCCGTCCAGAACGTGCCGTCGAACAGGAGTACGTCAGCGGATTCGAACTCCTTCAGCAGCGAGTCGTCGATCTGCGGGACAGCGGGCATATAGGCAAGACGTTTGCCCGATGGCGATTCAATAATCAGTCCTAATGACGCTTCGCCGGAGGTGAGTTGGGATTGTCGCTGCTGGGAAATGTATGCCGGAAAATGTGTGCCCAGCGAAAGCCCTCGACAACGCAAGCCGGAATCTTCGCCCGACGGAGTCTCGAGCCGGAAGGTCTTTTGTGGAGCGAAGTTGTTCCAGGAAACCTGTGCGGGAATGCGCTGGAGCATGGCGAACATGGAATTGTCTTCGGTGACGATTCGGCGGACGGAATCGGTGGCGTACACGCGCAGCGGTTGCAGTTCGCGCAGAAGGAGCAGGCCCAGCACGTGATCGATGTCGGCGTTCGCGAGAACAACTCCGGCGATCGGCGACTGACGAATTCCTTCTCGCGGATGCAGTTCGGGAGTGGCTTCGATTTGTGTACGGAGATCGGGACAAGCTCCGAGCAGAAACCAGGATCTGTTATCGACGCTAATGGCGATTTGTGCCTGCGAGCGGGCTTTGCCGCGGAAGGTTCCAGCGCGGAGGGCGCGGCAGTTGAGGCAGGCGCAATTCCACTGCGGGAACGCTCCTCCGGCAGCCGAACCGAGAATCTTCACGCGCATGATTAGGGAGTGTAGCAGCCGAGACGGAATTCGATTTTGGGAGAGTTTACTGGTTCATTAACCCCCACCCCCTCCCCCCATCGATCTATTGGAATCATCGACTTAGGGGGAGAACGGAGGAAAAATCTAAGGGCTGCCGTAGTTTACGGGCAAATCTTGTATCTAAAGGGGTTGCGGGGGCTTGTTATCAAAGAGCCAAAAAGGACTACCAAATAGGATCAAGTGCCGCCGAAGCAAAGTCAATCGGAAACGGTGGGAGTTCCAGAAAGACAGAAGCCATAATTCCCGTTTTGGGAAAGCGGCTGTAAGAAGCACAGAACTTACTGGTTTTGTGTGGCGAATGCAGCAAAAAGTGAAAAACGCAAGCACGGTTCTCGCGTAAGTTGCGTTTTTTGTTGCGTTAACGGTGCAATCACGACATACTGGAATGCCCGGTTGGTGAGGGCTCAAGCCCTCCCCCGCCCTCCCCGGTTTTTCCCACCTGATCTGATCCTGAATTACCATGCTGAGAGCAACCGTTGCCCCGCTCAGCCTCGCCCCGCAGCGGCGGTACAGCGGAGCGGATCGACGTCCCAGAGTTGGACATCCTTAGAGACGTTCTCGACGCCGACTTCACCATTCATATCCGTGCCAGGATTGCCGAGCCAAACGATGCGGAACTGCGCCTTGATGCCTTGGTATTGGACGTCGACCACGTCGCCGCGTCTGAGTTGCACGCTGACGCCCTGCAAGGTGGCTCCACGGCCGCTGATGGTCCTTAAGCTGACGGGCTGAGTGAAGGGGCGGGCGTAGGCGTCCACACCCCAGATCGTCACCGGAAGCTCGACAGAAACACGTTGCTGGCGGCGACGGTCCATAGGTGGCTACCTCGTCAGACTTTGGCGATGGTAGAGGCGGAGACTGGGGAAACACAGGTAACCGCAGTCACCGCAGCGAGGTTCCGAAAGTTTCCAGGGACCCATCGGCTCTCCGCTCGAAACCCCCCGCACTGCAAACGCGCCGCAGGGCTGAGTCTACGGATCGTAGACCTGGGTGTGCATGCCCGCATGCCGCGCCGCGTCTTGCATTTGCTCGAGCCTGCGCTTCTGCTCATCGACCTGCTGCTGCATCTGCGCCACTCGCTCGGCCTGACGCGCCTGATAGCGGCCGTTCATGCCATTGGAACGCATCGACGAATTCATCTGATCGATTCGGGCTTGCGCACTCGCAATCCTATTTTCTAGCTCCTGGATCTGATTTCTCCATTGTTCGCCCCCTCGCTGATCGGGCATGCGTTGTTGTCCCGCGCCAGGGGCAAATTCTGCGGAGCGGCGAGGGAAAGGATTCGCGTCGGATGGGGGACGGGGTTCTGGCGTCGCTACGCGCGCCGCCCACGGGCTTCCCTCGGGGCCTTCCCCAAGGTCCTTGTTGGTAATCACCTTGGGCTTTGCGGCTGACGATTCCTCGGTGGTCTGCTTCTCTTTGTACTCGCGCGCAATTTCCCCGAGTGACTGGCCGTAGGCTGCGACGTTTGCCAGCAGTGCGACGGCAAGAGTTTTCAGAAATATTCGCTGCATAACGCTCTCCAGAGTAACGAGCAGAGTTTGAATCGGGTCTGCCTCTGAACCAGCGCGAGGGCGCAGCAGCCCCAAAGCATGGCGAATGCCGCTCCATTCCGGGCGTTCAGGGGAGTCCATTCGGGAAAGACTATGCTCTAGCCGCGATCATAGACAGGTAACGAGGGTGCATCTCGGCGTGGGCAAAAGACCGCTTGGGATCGCGATGTTGGGACAGTAACGTGTTACGTCGGCAGGAGGAGAGATGCCATGAGTCGAACGATGCCGGGGTTCCCGATGTTGGGCGCTTCCACCTAAAGCAATCCGCCGGTCTGTATGGCGAGAGCGTTCAGAGCCATCTCCAGCTTGGTGATGGCCGCGCCGATTTCCGGATGCTCTCCGATCTTCTCCTGAAGCGCCCTCAGGATCTGCTGAGCGCTTGCTATGTGCTTTTCTGCTTCGGTTGGGTTTGGTTCGGAGTTGCGTTGATTGGGTGTGTTCATAGCTGCATGGTCCTCCGGATCCGTTTGTGGTTTTTCTCCATTCTACGCATCCGTCGCGCTTCGAAGGCGGGTTTCGAAACTGCAAAACGCGAAGGCCCTCAACAACAACCAAAAAAGACCAGTACTGTGCAGTTTTGAACAGACGCCTAAGAAATGAGGTTGGTAAGCTGCTGGGGAAGGTAGTGAACCGAAGGAACAGGGCGGCTATCCCAGACAAACCCCCCGCTATGTTCCTTCCCCTCCGCGGCGCAGCGGTTTCACTCCTCTGCTGCGCCGCATCTATTTTCGACGGCCACTCCGTTCGACTGCAGATCCTACGAGAGAACGGGTTCTGGGAGGCGACAACGCGGTTGCGGCCCTCTCGCTTGGCCTGGAACATGCGCTCGTCGGCGAGCGCGAATAGCTCCGCGGCGCCCTCTCTGTCCTGAGGAAAGCTGGCCAATCCGGCGCTGATGGTTACCTGCACTTCGTGGCCATCGGTACCCAGTACGATCGGAGCGCTGGCGACGGATTCACGCAGGGATTCCAGCTTTTGTTGGGCGGCGCCAGAAACCGACATGGCGACCTAGTTCATGTCGCCGAGCGAGCAAGAGCCGGGGCCACGGGGATCGCCACAGGATCCGCAAGCGCCACGCGTCGGGGAAGCAGACGGCGATGAACCTTTGGCCGACACCGCGAAGACCGAGAGCTGCGGTTCCAGTTTCTTGGTGTGGCACTTTGGGCACTCGGCTTTTTCCTTGCCGTAGATGAGGGCTTCAAACTGGTGGTGGCATTCCTTGCAGATGTACTCGAAGATGGGCATGGTTTGATACCTCACTCTGATTTTAAATCGTGTAGGCCCTCAGGGCTGAAGCCCGAATCATTTATGGGCTCAATCGGCACGGCTGAAGCCGTACCCTTCCCGAACAATCAGAACGGCTGAAGTCGTACCCTTCCCGAAACTGATATCCGCGAACCTGACATCCCCAACTTGATGTCTCCGAACCCGATATTTCCGAGCCTGATATCTCCGGGGAGTGGCGCGCGAGCAGTCTCTATTAGAATCAATTTGTGTCGAGTCCGCAAATCCCGGATTCTCCCAGCCCTACGGCGTGGGCGGTGCGTGTGCCGTTTCGGGCGCGGCGCGGGCTGAGTGGTGGCCATGTGCAGACCATCGCCAGCTTCCTCCTGCCGCGCAGAATCCATCTTCCTCCGGCGGAGGAGCGGTTGGTGGAGGTTGCACCCGGAATCAAAATTCGGTGCTGGTGCCACTGGCAGGGTGACAAGAAAGAAGATCGATCGAAGCCGCTGACTCTCATCGTGGTTCACGGGCTCGAGGGTTCTTCGGATTCGCAGTACATGCTGGGAGTTGCGCGCAATGGGCTGGCGGCGGGGATGAATGTCGTCCTCATGAACCAGCGCAACTGTGGCGGCATGGATCATGGTGCGCCCACGCTCTACAACTCGGGTCTCTCGGGCGATGTGGCCGCAGTCGTTCGCAACGTGATCGAGAACGACGGCGTGTCACGCTTCGCGCTGATCGGGTTTTCCATGGGCGGGAACCTGGTGCTGAAACTCGCCGGAGAGTGGGGACGCGAAGGCCCGCCGCAATTTCGAGCCGTTGCCGCCGTGTGTCCGGCGATGGACTTAGCTGCATCGGCTGACGCGCTGCACGAGCCGGCGAACCGCATTTACGAGTACTACTTTCTGATGCAGTTATTCCGTCGGCTGCGGCACAAAGCACGGCTGTTTCCGGAAACGTTCGACGCATCGCGGCTACGCGGAATCACCACTCTACGAATGTTCGATGACCGCATCACCGCCCACTACTGCGGGTTTGCGGGCGCCGATGACTACTACGCGCGCGCGGCGGCGTCCAACGTGGTCCATCGCATCGCGGTTCCCGCGCTGATCATTCATGCGGCGAACGACCCCTTCATCCGCGTCCAGCCCGAAACTCTGCGGCGCATTGCCGAGAATCCCAACGTCACCTACATCGAGACCCAGGATGGTGGCCACTGCGCGTTCCTGTGCGAACGCAACGGCGGACGAAATGGCAATGCCGCAGACGATGGGCGGTGGGCCGAGCGCGAAGTGGTCGAGTTCGTACGGAAGTTCGAGTAAGGCGGGCGGTAGAGGGCCAGTTTGATAAGGAAGCGAGCCAAACGCGCGATGATTGTGTCGCAAAGAACGCAACACATCGCGGGGCTCGCCCAGATCCGTCACCGCGCAAAGAACTCTTGCTTAGGATGACAATCAAACTGACCCACTACAGGCGAGCTCTGGCTGTCAACTTGCCCGCGCGGGAGCGCGATGCAGCCACGGCATCAGTTCCACGCCGCGCCCTTTCGTCCTGGTGCGGACGTAAGCCAGCCCCAGCATCGCCAGCGAGATCACCAGCAGTCCCACCGACGCGCCTCCGATTCCCATCTTGTGCTTCGGCGCGATCGACACGCGGCCATACACGAATTCAATGTGCACCCAGTACACCAGCAGCGACGCCTGGCCGAGCAGGATGACCGGACTGAATCCCCACTGTGCCGCGCCCCAGCGACACCACGCATAGCTCGCGGTCAGAATCACCAGCAACATTCCCACGCGAATCAAAAAGAAGCTGGGACTGGTGTGCCAGTAGTCGTTGACGGCATAGAGCTCGCGCGGCTGCGCGTCGAGCCAGCGGGCCAAGAGGATCAGCACGCCGCCCGCGAGGCCAACAGAGAAGAATGTCTTTGTTTCCTGTGCGCGGGCCCATGGACTTTGCAGAACGAATCCCAGGGCCAGTCCGGCGAATGCGAAGCCCGTCCAAGGAAAGACCGGAAAGAGTCCAGCCTGGGGAACGCCGAGGTTATGCACGCCGTCCACGTAAGACTCAATGGGCCACGGGAGCCAGGTCGGACGCCATGTGGCCCACAGCGGTGGGCTCAAGAGAGAGATGAGCAAAGCCATCCCAGCGGCGGATAGGACCAGGGCCAGCCGAAGTTGAGGTGGGGCGGTGCCCTGCGGCCGGGCTGCGTCCGGACGGACAGCCGATGGCGGCTGTCCCCACATGTTCAGAAGCAGCACCACCCAGCACATCCCGCCCATCATCATCATCGACAAGCCAATGGTGTTGAGCACGTCCACCCGCAGCAGATCGCTTTTCGGCGCCCAGCCCCAGGCCACGACGTATTCCTGCACGCGGAACAGCACGCCGTAGACAAAGATCTCGGCCCCGCGCAGGATCGTCGTTCTGGCGATTTCTCCGCGCGGGACCTCCTTCTGCAGCAGTTTTTCCGTAACCAGCGCAAACGAAATCCCCGCCAGAAACAGAAACAATGGCGCGGGAAACGTTCCCCCCAGCTGTGAATACATGAAGAACCGGCTCTGGCGGGCCTGCGGAGTCAGCCAGGAATCGTAGCAATGGGTCTGGAACATCAGGAGGCAGGCCAGCCCGCGCATCCAATCGATGTAGGCGAGCCGGGATTTGGCGGCGACCGGTGGAGGCATGCTAGGGTGAGATTTGCAGAGGCAGTATACGGTACAGGGCCGAAAATTCCGTGTTTCTTGGGCGGCAACCACAACAATTCCGTGAATTCGGGGTTTGACTAACGCGCTAGGCTCGGATCACCCGAAAGGCTGTTTGTTGGTGCGGAACCTTTGTTAACTTTCGTACGCCATACAACCTTGTACTCTGGCGTCTTGATCCAATTAGGCATTACCCGTTATAAGTTTATACACAGCCATATCTGAGAACCGTCCCGGAGCTTCCATGCGAATGTTGAAGTTGTTCTTGGCCCCCGTTGTGATTGCCGGTCTTTTCTCCAGCCTGAGTTACGCCGCCGTCCCGGACCGTATTCCGAATTCGATCGATTCCAGCCAGATGGTCCAGCTCAAGGGCAATATGCACGGCTTGGCCCAGGCCCGCTATGATCTCGGCCGCGCCGACTCCAGCAGGATGCTTCACGGAGTTACGCTGGTGTTCCATCCCTCCGCCGCCCAGCAGCAGGATCTCGAGAACCTTCTCGCCGAGCAGCAGGACCGCTCATCGCCGTATTATCACAAGTGGCTTACTCCCGCTCAATTTGCCAACCGGTTCGGAATGAGCCGCGGTGATATCAAGCGCGTCACCGCCTGGCTCCAATCGCAAGGCTTCGCCGTGACCGGAGTCGCCAACAGCCGCAACGAAATTTATTTTGACGGAACCGTGTCGCAGGTTGAGGTCTCGTTCAGCACCGAGATCCACAATTACCTGGTCGACGGCGTAACCCATTTCGGCAACGCCACCAATCCTTCTGTCCCGGCCGCGCTTTCCAGTTCGGTTCTTGCCGTCGGACATCTGCATGACTTCGCGCCGAAACCCAGGGCGAAGGTAAAGTCGAATTTGACTTCGTACGTCAGCGGCAGCCACTTCTTGTCGCCAGGCGATTTCGCCACCATCTACGATCTCCAGCCGCTGTATAGCGCGGGCGCCGACGGCACTGGTCAGACGATCGCGGTTGTTGGACAGAGCACCGTCAGCACCACCGACCTCAATAATTTCCGCAGCTCTGCCGGACTTCCAGCAAGCACGGTGACCATGACTTTGATCGAAGGCACTGCTACCCGGTGTGCGGGAGACGAGGGTGAATCGGACCTGGACCTAGAATGGTCGGGCGGTGTTGCCAAGAATGCCAGCATCATTTTTCTTTACGCCGGTCTAGGTACCGGCGACACCTGTACGAGCCGTGCGGATTCGGTCTGGGATGCCCTTGACTATGCGGTGCAACACAAGACCGCCCCGATCATCAGCACCAGCTATGGTTACTGCGAATCGGGATTGGGGCAGACCTTTGTTGATACGGTGGAGGGATGGGCGCAACAGGGCAATTTGCAAGGGCAGACCATCATGGCCGCGGCGGGTGACTCTGGTGCCGCCGACTGCGATCCAAACAATACCGATCCGGGCGACACGTCGGCTACGGGAGGATTGGCGGTCGACACTCCAGCTTCGATCCCCGAAGTAACGGGTATGGGCGGCAACACGTTTAACGGTGACGGAGCGGGCGTCGTGACTGGGACCGCTCCGAACACGAACGCCGACGCCACGCAGTACTGGTCGGGCACGACGAGCAGCAAGGATACAATCTCGTCGGCGCTCTCCTACATACCTGAGACGGCTTGGAACGACACCGCGTTGGCCGGCAGCTTGTCGGCTTCTGGCGGGGGCTCCAGCATTTATTTCCCGAAACCGTCATGGCAGACTGGGACCGGGGTTCCCGCCGACGGTAAGCGCGATGTCCCGGATCTCTCGGTGGCCGCGTCCCCCAATCACGATGGCTACCTCATTTGCTCAGAGGACGACGGGAGCGGTGGCATCGCCTCAACTTGCACGTCGGGGTTTCGCACCGGCGCTGGTGGAATCTTTACCATTGTCGGTGGCACCTCGGCGGCTGCCCCAACATTCTCGGCCATCCTCGCTCTTATCAATCATTACGTCGGCAATACGCCTCCGGCCGGCTTGGGCAATATCAATCCCGCAATCTACGGGTTCGCAGCCACGAACCCCACGGCATTTCATGATGTGAAGACGGGCAACAACATCGTGCCCTGCATGGTTGGAACTCCAAATTGCCCAACTACGGGAACACCCCAGTTCGGTTTTAGTGCCGGCGTCGGTTACGATCAAGTCACCGGCTGGGGATCTGTGGACGGCTTCGTGCTTGCCAAAGCCTGGGCTGCTACCGTGGTGAACTTCACGACCACGTCGACCGGATTGAGTCCGACGAGCGTTACCGCTGGCGGCAGCACGACCGCGACCGTGACCATTGCCCCGCTGAATGGCTTTACCGGGACGGTCACGCTCAGTTGTTCCGGATTGCCCACGGGCGCCACCTGCGCATTCAGTCCCGCCACGGTCTCGGGCGGAAGCGGCACAAGTAAGCTGACGATTCAAACAGCGCTGAGCACACCCGCCGGAACTACCTCGGTCACCGTCGCGGGGACGTCCAGCGGAACGACGAAGTCCACTACGGTCAGTCTCGTAGTCACGCAGCCGTTTACGATGGCTCCCACGGTCGGTAGTTTCCAGGTGGCACAAGGGGCGAGCGTTAACGCAACGGTTGCAGTAACCTTCGCCAGTGGCTTTACTGGAACCGTAACGTTTACCTGCACCTTGCCGACCACGATGACGGGCGCAACCTGCACGCCGCCGGCCCAGGGCATCAATGCCTCGGGACAAGTCGGATTCACCATAGCTACAGCCGGCCCAACCGCGTCCGCGCTCCGACCTGCGGATCGCGGCATGCGAATCTTCTTCGCAGCGCTCCTGCCGGGGCTCCTAGGACTTGTGTTTACGGCCGGGTCGCGTCGCCGTTCGCTGCGCGGCCTTCGCTTCCTGGGCCTGATCGTCGTTCTAGGATTCTCCGCGCTGTGGGTTACGTCCTGCGGTGGCAGCAACAGCAGCAGCAATAACTCGAACTCGGGAACGCCCCCGAATACCTATACGGTGAGCGTGACCGGCACCTCGGGAGGCGCAACCGCCTCCACGAGTTTCGGGGTTAAGGTCCAGTAAAGCTCAACGCTCGAAGAATCAGGCGCTCCGCTCATCCCGGAGCGCTTTTTCTTTGTGGGTGATTTTTGAGCCGGAAAGGCACGACCTCCAGTCGTGCCGCAGTGAGCGGTTGAGGAACTGGGCTTCAGCCGGTGAGGACCGCTTGCAGAGGTGTACCGCAGTGGCTGAAAGAGTGTGAGTGAGAACTGCTCTTTCGCCCCTCCGGGGCTGGGTCATTTCCCAATTGCACCCACGGCTTGCGCCGTGGGCTGCATTCTGTGTGCCGAACATGTTCGACAGCTTGGGGGTGAAAGTCCCCTGCCCAATCTGGTGGAGGTGAAGGGCTAGAGAAGCGCAAGGGCGTCGTCGCGAGGCGGGGTCTGAAAGAAGCGTGGATCAAAGGCGCGAGCCGATGAACAAGAACCGGATGATGAGGCCTACGGTGTGGGGCGAGCTGGCAAAGGACAGCGAAGCCCAGGTCCACCAAGCACACTGGTGGTAAATCCGGCGGTTGCGCGTCGAAGGCGGTCGAACTTACTTCGGGAGACCCGCCGCATGTCACGGAGTCGTGACTGAGGATGGAGCAATCCATTTTGACCGTGGGGCGGGAGTCAGCAGAGGGCATAGTAGGCCGCAAGGTCGAAGGCCCGAACAGCAAGGAGCAGCGAGTAGGACGCAGGACTCGATGAACGACAAGCGGCAGAAGAACCAGTTACAGATGGTGCTGGCCTTTACCGGGGAGGGGAGGAGTGAAGCTCCGAGGGCTCCGCGGGAAGGGACCGAAGCGTTCACGGCGAAATGCGAAACCGAAAGTCCGGCTAGAGAAGAGCAACTGACGGAAGAGGTCTGCGGACGGGAAAACTGTCAGCAGGCTTTACGACGAGTGAAGGCCAACAAGGGGAGTCCGGGGATCGACGGCATGAAAGTGTCGGAGTTGCCGGGCTACCTGAAGCAGCACTGGCCCGCGATTCGGGAACAGCTGATGAGCGGAACGTATCGGCCGCGACCGGTGAGGCGAGTAGAGATTGCGAAGCCGGACGGAGGAGTGCGCAAGCTGGGCATTCCGACGGTGCTGGATCGATTTATCCAGCAGGCGGTGATGCAGGTTCTGCAAGGCAGATGGGACGCGACGTTTTCCGAACACAGTCACGGGTTTCGTCCGCAACGCTCGGCGCATCAGGCGGTGGCCAAGGCACAGCAGTATATCGCCGAAGGCAACCGCTGGGTGGTGGATCTCGATCTGGAAAAGTTCTTCGATCGAGTCAATCACGACAAGCTGATGGCGGCGGTGGCGCGGCGGGTGAGCGACAAGAGGATGCTCAAGTTGATCCGAGCTTTCCTGGAGTCGGGCGTGATGGAAAACGGGCTGGTGAGTCCGGTGGAAGAAGGAACTCCGCAAGGAGGGCCTTTGTCACCGCTGCTGTCGAATCTCGTGCTCGACGAACTCGACCGCGAGTTAGAGCGGCGCCAGCACCGTTTCGTGCGATACGCGGATGATTGCAATATCTACGTGGCGAGCGAGCGGGCAGGAAAGCGCGTCATGCAAAGCGTGACCAGTTTCCTGCGACGGCGACTCAAGCTCAAGGTGAACGAGTCGAAGAGCGCGGTGGCACGACCGCAGGAGCGCAAGTTTCTGGGCTTTAGCTTTACGAGCGGGACCAGACCGAAACGGCGCATCGCGCCCAAGGCTCTGCTCCGCTGCAAGCAAAGAGTCCGGGAACTGACGCGACGAACACGGGGCATCAGTCTGGAGCAGATGACGAAGGAACTCGCCACCTATGTACGCGGATGGAAGAGTTACTTCGGCTTCAGCCAGACGCCCTCGGTGCTGCGAAAGCTAGAGGAATGGATGCGACGCAGGTTGCGCTCCGTGATCTGGAAGCAATGGAAGCGCAGCAAGGTGCGGTATGTTCGGCTACGCCAGCGAAACATCGGACATGACCTCGCGGCCCAAACCGCCGGCAGTCCCCATGGCCCCTGGCGCTTGGCCAACAGTCCGGCTTTGCAATCCGCACTTCCGATTGCTTACTTCGACGCGCTCGGTCTTCCTCGGTTGCTGGACGCGCTCTAGCTCAACCGAACTGAACCGCCGTATGCGGACCCGCATGTACGGTGGTGTGGCAGGGGAGAGTGGGTGACCACTCCCCCTATGCCGATTACGCCGCTTCGCGGCTGAAAATCTCTGGTGTTGTGCCACTCGGAATCTACTAGATGAGTTCTCACGCACACACTGAAAGCCGCTTCTAACGTGGCTTCCTTTCGGCACGAGTAAGACTCGTGCCCTTCCGAAGTCTGCGCTTCGGCAGCAGTAGGACTCGCGCCCTTCCCGATCTCGTTCGCGCGACTACTATGACTGCGCTCTTTGCCTTCGCTCTCTCCATCTGCGAAACTGACCACTAGCTGCTCATTACGAACTACGATTCATGGGACGCATCCACGTACTCTCCGAGACCGTTGCCAACCAGATCGCCGCTGGCGAAGTTGAGGCGCTTTGCGGGCGTGAGCGAAGCGGGAGCCCGCAGCCGAAATCCCGAGCACAGCGAGGGATCTCAAATCATGGGTAAAATCCATGTTCTTTCGGAGACCGTTGCCAACCAGATCGCCGCTGGCGAGGTGGTGGAGCGCCCGGCCTCGGTGGTGAAAGAGATGCTGGAGAATTCCCTCGACGCCGGGGCGACGCGCATCAAGATCAGCGTCGAGGCGGGCGGGAAAAAGCTGATCCAGATCACGGACAACGGATGCGGCATGGTGCGCGACGATGCCATGCTGGCCTTCGAGCGCCACGCAACTTCAAAACTCAAGAATGCCGAGGACCTGTTAAGCGTGGCTACCCTCGGATTTCGCGGCGAGGCGTTGCCGTCGATCGCGTCGGTGTCGCGCTTGCGGCTGGAGACGCGAGCCGAGGAAGAAGCCGCGGGAACGGTGGTCGAAATTAACGGCGGCAAGATCGCCCGCGTGGAAGAAGCCGGTCTCCCGCTGGGAACTTCGATCACGGTTCGCGATCTGTTTTTCAACGTTCCCGCGCGCAAGAAGTTCCTCAAGGCGGAGTCGACTGAGTTGTCGCACATTGCGTCGCTGGTGACACACTATGCGCTGGCGCATCCCGAAAAGCATTTCGAGTTGCATTCGGCGACGAATGCCATGTTGGTTGCCCCGCCGGTAGCCGGATATAGCGAACGCGTGTACCAAGTCTTCGGCAAGGAAACTCTCGACCAGTTGATTCCGGTCGCAGCGAGGCAGCCGCTGGAACGCATTGGATTGCCGCAACCTCCTCCGTGGCGTAGAGCCGAATCGTGTGGCGCGGGCACTCCTGCCCGCGAAAACGCTGGCGCTGAAGAGGTCGATGAAAAGGAACCGCAATCCTTCGGCGAAATGCGCCTCCACGGTTTTGTTTCGAAGCCCGAAATCCAAAAGTTAAATCGCAATTCGATTTTTGTCTTCGTCAACGGACGCCTCATTCGTGACCGCCTGGTGCAGCACGCGCTGACCGAGGCTTATCGAAATATCATTCCGCCCAGCGTCCATCCTGTGGTGCTGCTGTTTCTGGAAATGCCGGCGGCCGAAGTCGATGTAAATGTGCATCCCTCGAAAACGGAAGTGCGCTTCCGCCAGCAGAGCGTGATGCACGACTTCGTGCGCGACTCCGTGCGGGCAGCGCTGATGAAGGCGCGTCCAGTGCCCCAGTTCGTTACGGAGATGCGCGCACATGCGACCGCGAGCAGGTCGCTGACTCCGGGTGCGCTAACGCCCGGAGCGGCGTGGGAACCGTCGTCGGCAGCAGTTGGGCTTCCAGCATCCGATGTTAGTCTTCCAGAAGCCGGATGGCGAGAGCCGGACGCCGCTGTTCCCGGATTCGCTCTGCAGCCACCAGTCCTGCCTCCAATTTCCCAGCGCTTTCAGTTTGAGGGTGGAATCGCCGTGGAGGCGAATGCGGCGATCCCGGTCGCGCGCGGGCTGGAAGCGATTCCTGACAATGGGTGCGCTCCCGCGCTGGATGTCGGCGAAGAAGAGCCGACGCTGTCATCGCTCGGGACGCTCAAGCCGCTGGGGCAGATTCGGAATTCTTTCATCCTGGCCGTGAACGAAGACGGTTTGTGGATCGTCGACCAGCACGTCGCGCACGAGCGCGTCTTGTTCGAGCGAATTCTTAAGCAGCGAGCCGCGCAGAAAGTCGAGAGCCAGCGGTTGCTCATGCCGATCGTGCTGGAATTGTCTCCGGCGCAGCAGGCAGTATTCACCGAGATCTCCGACGAACTGCAGTACAACGGATTCGAGGCCGAACCGTTCGGAGCACGCAGCGTGGCCGTCAAGGTAGCTCCGGCCGGAGTCGACGCGGCCGCGGTCGAGCACATGCTGCACGAGTTACTCGATCAATTCTCACGCGAAGAGCAGTCGCTGAATCTGGAAAAAATCCGCGCCCGCATCGCTGCCTCGATCGCATGCCATGCCGCCATCAAAGTCAACATGCCGCTGGAACAAAACAAAATGGAATGGCTGCTGACAGAACTATCAAAAACCGACCACCCAATGTCTTGCCCTCACGGCAGGCCAGTGGTATTGCGGTACTCTATAAAGGATATTCAGAAAGCGTTTAAGAGGATCTAGCTCTCAGCAACGAGCTGCGAGTCATAAGTATCGAGCTTCAAGTTCTTACTCGTAGCTCACGACTCCTAGCTTACGACTCAACGATGACTGACCTGGAACTGCAACAACTGCGGCGCGAGAAGTGGCGGCTGGATGGGAAGCCCTTCCGGACGATCGAGCAGGCGCGCGCTTTTCTCGAAGATGTTGGGTTTTGCCTCATGTATCCCAATCGTCCCGCGCTGCTGGTTCCAACTTTTATCGGCGCGTTTGTCGGGTCGGACGAGCGGTTGCCGGAATGGCAGCACGCGTTCAAGGATCCGAGGGCAGCCGAGGCGACCGAGTTAATGGTGCGGCTGCTCCGCGAAAAGACCGTGTTCGAAGCCAATCTGTTCGACGAGAACAACGGCTTTCTGGTAACCGCGTCGGTCTTTCCGTATTTTTATGCGCTCGTGGGAGAGCGCAATCCCAAGCAGGCGCCGAAGGCAGGATCGCGGTCGGCGTACTCCGCTCTCGCATGTGACGCGTTTGAATTGATCCGCCGTGACGGGCCGGTCTCGAAACAGAAGATGCAGGAAGTGCTGGGGGGCAGCGTTTCGTTAGCCGCGCTTGACGGTGCCTTGGGCGAGTTGTGGTCGAAGCTGCGCATCACCCGTGTGGATTACAAGGCTAGCGAGGGTTCGTACTGGGATTTGCTGACCCGCTGGGCGCCGGACGCGGTGAAAGAGGGCATCGGATTGTCGGTGCAGGAGGCGCTCACCGCTTTGCTCTCGAAGTATCTTGGCTGCGTCATTGCCGTCGAGCAGGCGGACCTCGAGGTCTTCTTCGGCAACTTCATCGCCAGGTCGAAGGTGAAGGACGCGGTCAATGCGCTGCTGGCTGCACGCGAGTTGAGTTTCGTGCATGTCAGTGGACGGTCGATGCTGCAGATTACGCCGGAGAAAGTCGTGGTGGCTCCGGCTCCAGAACCGCGTCACACGACTAGGAGCAGAAAGTGAGAAGGGATAAGGCCATCAGCGATGCAGGGTTTGCGATTCTGCCTGCACTCTTCTCGCCTGAGCATCTGGATCAGCTTTTGCACGAGATCGATGACGCAGCGCCACGACGAAGCCGCGCCGGCATTCGACACGCTCTGCGACTATCTCCCGTGGCGGCGTTGGCCCGTGAGCCGCAGATGATCGACTTGGCGCGTGAGGTGTTAGGGTCCGAAGCGTTTCCATTTCGTGCCACGCTCTTCGACAAGTCGCCCAGCGCAAATTGGCTCGTGGTGTGGCATCAGGACACCGCCTTGCCGATGTGCGAGCGGATCGACCAACCCGGGTGGGGACCATGGTCAATCAAAGAAGGAATCGACTACGCGCATGCACCCGCTACCGCGCTGAGCCAGGTGCTCGCGCTGCGTGTAAGCTGCGACGATTCGACCGGCGAGAATGGGCCTCTCCGTGTCTTGCCCCGAACGCATGCACTTGGCGTTCTAAGTGATGACCGTATCCACGAATTGGCAACGCGAATTCCGCACGTGGACTGTGTCGTTCCCAAAGGCGGGGTTGTCGCTATGAGACCGTTGGTCGTTCACGCGTCTTCGAAGCTGCAGACAGAAATGCCGAGGAGGGTCCTGCATATCGAATATGCTGCGTCCGACTTGATCGTAAAACCGCTGGAGTTAGCAATCGCGTGAGGCTGCGAGGAGTGTATCGTGGGGAAGAACGACCAGTAGGGCTAAAGCCCTTTTAATTCATTGCGCCTTACGCGGCGCTGGAGCGCCGCTCTTCCACGAGAGCACAAACGTCGGGGCTTGGGGGCGCAAGCATCGTGCCTTCTTCAGCAACGCGCTCGTCATCACAGATATGCCCGATCCGCCTAAACTGAGACCTTATCGCGGGCGGCTGGCACCTTCGCCCACAGGACTGCTGCATCTGGGGCATGCCCGCACGTTTTGGACGGCGGCGCAGCGGGCTGCGGAGCACCGTGGCCAGTTAATTTTTCGCAACGAAGACATGGATTCGCAGCGGTGTCGTCCTGAGTTTGTGCAGGCGATGCTGGAGGATTTGCGGTGGCTGGGAATTGAGTGGAGTGAAGGGCCGGATTGCGGCGGGCCGGTCGGTCCGTATACGCAGAGCGAGCGGCGCGAGTTCTATTTGGATGCGTGGAGACGGTTGCGCGAGATGGGGATGATTTATCCGTGTACTTGCTCGCGGAAGGATGTTGCGCTGGCGGCGGGAGCGCCGAATGAGTTGGATGATGAGCCGGTGTATCCGGGGAGATGCCGGCCGCAGCAAGAGCAGCGGAGCTTGGCTCCGCATGACCGGGTCAAAGACACGGTCCCACACAATCAAGTCGAGCCCGCAGGCGTGAATTGGCGGTTTCGGGTTTCGGCTGGGGAGGAGATTTGTTTTAACGATCTGCTTCTCGGTGTGCAGCGCGTGATTGCAGGGCGCGACTTCGGCGATTTTATTGTTTGGCGGCGCGACGATGTGCCTGCTTATCAGTTGGCTGTGGTTGTGGATGATGCCGCTATGGGGATCACGGAAGTTGTGCGCGGGGCGGATCTGCTCAAGTCGACGGCACGACAGATTCTTCTGTTTCGGGCGCTGCGGCTGAGAATGCCAGACTACTATCACTGTGATCTCGTGCGGGATGAGGCAGGAATGCGGCTGGCTAAGCGGCATGATTCTTTAAGCATTCGGAAGCTGCGCGAGTTGGGATGGACGGCGGAGCGGGTGCGGACGGAGGGCTTCGCGAATCGTTAGCGGCATTTGAGTTGGGACGTAGCTGGAGTGCAGCGGAGCCTCGCTCCGCATGACCGGGTCTGAGACCCGGTCCCACACGAGTTTACTCGACGGCCGAGGCGGCCGTCGCCACATGGGTCGTGGTGCCCACGGGAGTAAACGGGCGTGTACAATCTTTAGCTTCGCCGACTCATAGGGACATGACGGATACGGGAAACGACGAGCGCGCTTCGCGGAAGCTGATTATCGCGATTGATGGGCCCGCGGGAGCGGGCAAGAGCACCATCGCCTCACGGCTGGCGCGGAAGTTGGGGTATGTCAATCTGGAGAGTGGGGCGATGTACCGTGCATTGGCCCTCAAGGCGATTGATCGCGATGCATCTTTCGACGACGAGAATGCGCTGGTCAAGCTGGCTGAAAACTCACGTATTCAACTGGAGCCAACGATTGGCGGAAACCGCACGCTGCTCGATGGCAAGGATGTTTCGTCACGCATCCGCGAGCGGGATGTGACCGAGGCTGCGTCACGAATTTCCGTTCATCCCAAGGTGCGAGAGTGGATGGTGGCTCATCAGCGGGAAATGGGTGCCGGTGGTGGGATCGTGATGGAAGGCCGCGATATCGGGACGAAAGTTTTCCCGAATGCTGACTTGAAGATTTTCCTCGATGCGGATCCGGTGGTGCGCGAGCAGCGACGCATGGAGCAACAGAAAATCAAAGGCGAGGTGGCCGCGAACGTGGCGGCGGAACTGCGCGAGCGGGACCGTCGGGATCGCACGCGGACCGCGTCTCCACTGGCAGCGGCTGCGGACGCAGTGCTGATCAACTCGACCGCGTTGAGCGAGGATGAGGTGCTGGCGCAGGTTGAGGGGCTGGTGAAACAGAAAAGCTAGAGAAGGTTTCAAGGTTTCACGTTTCAAAGTTTCAAGGTAAGCAGATGAGAGCTTTCGAAACCCTGAAACTCTGAAACTTTGAAACCTGCCTCTTTCAGTTTTCCGTCGGTTCCACTTTTACTTTGGGAGCCGGCAGAGCTTTGCCCGCCTTCGGCGCCGGGGGCTCTGGTGGTTTCGGCGGTTGTAAACTGGCCTTCCGAATCTCGATACCGTCGTGTTCGTTGTTGACGACGATGTGCGATGATCCGTTACCGACGCTGCCACTGGCCTTGGCCTCGTGCTCGCCGTTGTCGATCTTCAGTTCCGGGAAGTCGGACTGAATCTCGCCATCGCGAGTGCGGGCATCCAGTCGGAAACCAGCCTTGTCAGGCACGCTCAGCTGAACGTCCCCGTTGCGGCTGTCGATCTGAACGTTGCCCAGCACGCGCATTCCGACTTCGATCGTGCCGTTGTCGTTCTGCAGTCGAACATCGCCCGAGACTTCGTCGAGGCGGATATTCTTTGACTTCGTCGTCAGGTGGACCGGGCCGGTGATCTGCTCGGCATGGAGTTCGTCGGAGTCGAGGTCGAGGGTACCCTCAATTCGAGAGAATTCCATGTCGGTACGCGAGGACTTGAAAGTCACGGTCTTGGTGATCCGCGCCAGCTTCACGCTCTCCTGAAATTCGCCGTCGAGTTGCACCGCACCCTTGACGTCCGCAACGGAGACTTCGTTGACGCGGCCTTCGACATGTACGTCGCCGGTGATCTGCTCGATCTTTACCGAGCCCTTTTCCTGACTTACTTTGACGTTGCCGTTCACGTCCTCGACGCTGGTGTCGGAATGCTGCGCGGAGATGTCGATGCTTCCATCGCGGCCGACCAGATTCACATCACCGCGCCGCGAAGCAATGGAAACCGCAACTTTGCGAGGCAGGGAAATGTCGAGGTCGGTCTCGACCGGATGATCGCCGGCGCCTTCAGCTTTGGCATCGAGCGTAACGAGGCCGCCGATCACCGTGATCGTGGGCTTGGTTTCACCGTTGTACTTGTCGGCATCGCTCTGGTTGTCTGCGCCCACGCGCTTGCGGACGACCACGGTGATCTTGTTGTCGTCGGAGGCGTGAACGCTGACCGCGCCGCGCGTGTCAATTACTTTCAGGCTTGCTCCCGCCGGGAAGTCCTGCTCGAGATGATCGTCAAAGTTGTAGCTCTGCCCGAAGATGTTGTTGAAGTCGTTGTCGTCGATGTTGAACTGATCGTGCAGCCCTGACCAGTTGACGTGCTCCAGTTGGGTAGCGATCAGACCGAAGACGACGATCATGATTACGAGGAAGACGCCGCCCGCGCCAATCCCCGAAGCGCGTGTGCCCTCGCGCTGCGCTGCTTGATGCTCGACTAGTTTGATTACCCCCCAGAGGATCAGCAGCACGGGCCAGTAGCTGGCAAACAGATGCGCGAGGCGGCCGATGGACAGGACCCGCATGGTACCGAGCAGGAAGATGGTGCCCAGCACGATCAGGACGAATGGTCCGGCGAACGAGCGGTGCGGCCGCGGCGGCAGAGGAGGAACTGGCGAAAAAGGTGGCGTCGTCACAGGATTAGACATTTTTCACCTCGCCAGAAGAGGGTGGCTCTGCGCTCTGCACGGGCGGAGGCGGCGTCTGCGGCGGAGGGACAGAGGATCCTGGAGGCAGGGAACCAATGTGGCCGCTCCACGAAGCGTTGCTCTGAACCAGCTTCACCACGCCGACGACCAGCAGGATGGCGGGCCAGGTTCGGCCAAAGCCCAAACGCGAAGTTGTGTCGAGGAGAAACAGTATGCCAAGAGTCACCAGCATTGCCGGCCCCATCAGCCTGCGGGTGCGGCAGCGTTCGCATTGGCACCGGGCGATCATCCCGCCAAGAAGTCCCCACTGCTTGGCAAACAGGTACACGCCCAGGAAAATCAGAATGAGTGGCCAGAAACGATCCAGGCCAAACTCAAAGAATCCGGCAGTGTGCAGCAGGAAAATAATGCCCAGACCGATCAGGACGGCGGCTCCGGCTGGAACCTTGGTGCCTTCGAATTTTTCGCCGGCACCGAATGTTTGCGCTAAGCCGAAAGGATCAGGGGCAGGTTCTCCCATCTGAATCGCTTTAGCGGTGCGAACCGAGTCAATGATCTGGTAGACGTAGAAGAAACCAATCAAGATCCCCAGAACCATCGTCATGTACCACGGAAGGTCGGAACTGACGCCGAGGATGAGCAGCACCATGATGACGAGGTGCGAAAGTCCCTTGGCGTACTGGCCGGTATAAACCGCGCCCACGCCGATCGGGAAGAATCCAGCCAGGATTCCGGCGACCGCGGGATTGGGGCCGGATGTTGGTCCGGGTTGGACCCTGACTCCCGGGCCTTGAACTCCCTGACCTTGATCCATGAATTGCTGATATCCGGTTGGGGGTGGACTTGGCGGCGGAACGAATCCGGCGGCTGGGACTGTGCCCTCCATGCGCGCGGCCAAACAGGCCTCGCAATAGATCACGCCGCGGACGTCGCGGGTGCATTGGTTACAAAGTGGCTTGCCGCAAGTGCGGCAGAAGGCCACAGCAGCGGTATCGCTGTGTGTGGCGCAGTTCATACGAACCTCCTGTCAGTGGTCACCGACACTACAGGCAGATCGCAAGCATTTACTCCATTGAGAGATGGACCCCGTTGAGCGTTGGCAAGAATCAGATGGTTGTCCGTCTGACTGTAGTTGCGCTCCTGCTTCTGCTCGGGCTGTTGTGTTGTGTCGTTCTTGTCGTCTTTCTTGTTGGCCGGTCGAGGCTCTTTGCGACTGGGTTCGGCAGGCGCGATACTGCGCTTCACTTCGTGCAACCGCGCCTGGAATTCGTAAACCACCCGCATATTGTCGTAGTAGTGCACGACGCGAGCCTGGGTGGCATAGTACGTGTGCCGGATCGCGGATGGCCTGAGGCTGATCTGTCGCAAGTCGGCGGGTTTCACCCCGGCAACGGTCAGGCCCACCGACAGCGCAAAGAAAGCCATGCCGAATGACAAGGCAAAGCGCGGCTGGCGGACCAGCGTCCAGATCGGCTCCAGTAGCGAGGCCTGTACGTGTTCCCACCACGAAATCTGTGGCTGCGGAGAACGTACCGCGACTCGTAGGCGTTGGGTGTCAACGCCCGTTGTGGATGCCAGAATGTTGTTGATCAGGGTGGCTGGAGGCTCCACCTCCGTGAGACCTTTCAGCCAGTTGCGGCCCGCCTCAGCTTCAGCGAGCAGCGGCCCACACGCCTTGCACGTGCTGGCGTGGGCATGGAAGCGGTCGAGTCCGGTCCCGGTCAGGACGCCGTCTAAGGCGTCCGAGAGCAGGAGATCGAACTCGTTGCACTGCATTCCGTTAGTGGTGGAGTCTGGCATCACATCACCTGCCTATAGGTACGTTGTAGCAGCCGTGCAAGTTCCGCTCGGCCTCTATTTATTCGCGATTTCACGGTACCCTCCGGAACCTTCAAAACGGTGGCAATTTCCCGATAATCCATATCTTGTAAGTCCCTTAGAATCAATGCTTCCCGAAGTTCGGGGGAAAGCTTGCTGAGGGCGGCGTGGACGGTCTCGCCGACCTCCCGGCTGCGCACATGGGCGTCAGGTGGGGCGGACTGGTCTGGAATCTGCTCACTGAGGGGTTGGGCATCCTCATGGTCGGAGGCCGCGGTATCCATAGAGTCGGTCATCCGGTCCTGCTTCCCTTTGCGGAAATGGTCGACGAGCAGGTTCCGGGTAATGGTTGTCACCCAGGTGATGAAGGCTCCTTTGGTGTGGTCGTAACTCGAAAGGGTGCGGTACATCTTGATGAAGACTTCCTGAGTGAGGTCCTGGGCGTCGTCGGCCGATCCCGCGAAGCGATAGCAGATATTGTAGATACGCCGGTTGTAGGTTTGCACGATTTCCTCCCAGGCGGCGGAGTCGCCGGCGATGCAGCGCCGGACCAGCATCGCGACGACCTGGACGTCTTCCACTTGTACTCCCCGGAAATCTGCTCAGCTACTGAGACTTTGGCCTGGACGATCCAACTGCTGGAGAGACTTCTCCAAGCCCTACCCACAGGACAGTACGAGATTGTGGGCGTTGAAGTTCGCTGACCGGCGTAACCATAAGCGAAACAGGGCATTGTAACAGTGGGGCGAGGGCGAAACATGGTTCGAGAGAGAGCGGTGGGGAACCTGTGGGTCGGCGTTGCACCGGTGAAGGAAATAGCTTAGAGAAAAGCAACGTTCGCGAGGACTTTTTCACTATCGGGTAAGCTGGTATGCTTCTTCCACTTGCGGGACGGGAATGATTGGCGAGAGGCTTTCGCATTACAAGATTGTCGAGCAGGTTGGCGCCGGCGGGATGGGCGTGGTCTATCGTGCGCACGACGAACAACTGGATCGCGACGTAGCAATCAAAGTTTTGCCGGCCCGTGCTCTGGCCAACGAGTCCGCCCACAAACAATTCCGTAAAGAAGCGTTGTCTCTGGCTCGTCTCAATCATCCCAACATCGCGACGGTACACGAGTTCGGCAGCCAGGACGGCGTCGACTTTCTGGTCACCGAATACATCGCGGGCCTCACTCTCGACGCGAAGCTCGGCAAGGGACCGCTTGCGCCAGCGGAAGTAACGCGCCTCGGAGTGCAGCTCGCGGAAGGACTCGCAGCCGCGCACCAGCAGGGAATCGTGCATCGCGATCTGAAACCGGCCAATCTTCGCCTGACTCCGGACGGCCGGTTAAAGATTCTGGATTTCGGTCTGGCGCAACTCGCGCCGCATGCCAGCGAACTTGGAGTGACCGCGACCCGGACGCAAACGCAGGAGACGAGCGGCACGTTGCCTTACATGTCCCCGGAGCAGTTGAGCGGCGAGGTGGCGGACGCGCGCAGCGACATTTGGGCGGCGGGAGCTGTGCTCTATGAAATGTCGACGGGGAAGCGGCCTTTCCCGCAGAAACTACCCGCCCTGCTCATTAACGCGATTCTAAATCAAACTCCGGAGCCGCCGAATAAGCTCAACCCCGCGGTTCCTGCCGCACTGAACGATATAATCCTGAAGGCGCTGGCGCATGATCGAGCGTGCCGCTACCCATCGGCGAGCGACTTGGCGGCCGATCTAGCCCAACCGATGGCGCTCACCGCAGCTGTTCCAAATCAGCCTTCGCAGCGGTCGAATGGCTGGATGTATATCGTCTACGCGGCGGTTTTCGTGCTTGCGGTAAGCGGCTATTTCTTCTTTAGCGCACGCAATCGGCCGGCAAGTTCCAACCCCTCGACTCCTTCGACATCAACGGTAAATCGGCGCCGGTCGATCGCCGTGCTGGGGTTCAAGAATCTGTCGGCCAGCGCGGAGAAATCCTGGCTGTCGACCGCGATCTCGGAAATGCTGACTACCGAGCTCAGTCAGGGAGATCAGCTGCGCGCAATTCCCGGCGAGAGCGTCGCGCAAATGAAGATGAGCCTCGCTCTGCCGGATGCGGACAGCTTCAGCCAGCAGACTCTCACCCGCATACGGCAGAACCTGGGAAGCGACGATGTCGTGCTCGGGTCTTACCTTCCGCTAGGGAATGGACTTCTTCGCCTGGACGTGCGGTTGCAGGATACGGTCGCCGGCGAAACGCTCGCCTCGGTGTCGGAAAAGGGGAACGAGTCGGAAATCGACAGCCTGGTCAGCAAAGCAGGGGCCGAGTTGCGCGCCAAGCTGGGAGTGGGAGCGTTGTCAGACGCGCAGTCGGAACTGGTGCGCGCCACGCTTCCTTCGAGTCCCGAGGCCGCCCGCTTGTATTCCCTCGGCCTGCAGAAGTTGCGCTTGCTCGATGCACGCGCCGCCCGCGAGTCGTTGGAGCAGTCTGCGGCCCTCGATCCGAACCATGCAGCCACGCGCTCTGGCTTGGCCGAAGCCTGGTCGGTCTTAGGCTATGACGCCAAGGCAAAAGACCAGGCTAAACTCGCACTCCAACTTTCGGCGCGGTCTTCGCGTGAAGAGCGGTTGTCCATTGAAGGCCGGGCGCATGAAATTCTCAACGAAAGAGCGCAAGCCATCGAAAGCTACCGCGCCCTTTGGGAGTTCTTTCCCGACAACATCGACTACGGATTGCTTTTGATTCGAGCCCAGATCGCGGGAGGACACGGGAGCGACGCAGAAAAAACTCTGGCAGACGTGCGCAAACTGACCGTGGCCGACGTGGACGCGGCGCGCATCGATCTGGCCGAAAGCAGCATCGCATCTTCTTTGAGCGACTTCAAGCGCGAGCAGGCTCTGGCGGAACGGGCGGCCAACCGCAGCCGGGCGGCGGGCGCCAGCTTGCTGGTGGCGCGGGCCTTGCAAAGCGAAGCGCACGCATCGGAACACATGGGAGAAACGGAGAAGGCGATCGACCTTTCGAACCAGGCGCGCTCTCTCTATGAATCCGCGGGAGATCGCCGAGGCTCCGCCCGCACAGTGCTGGCGGTGGGAGATGTGCTGTTCGATCGCGGAGACTACGAGGCCGCCAAGAAGCAGTTCGCCGCGGCGCTTCCGGTGTTCCAGGAAATCGGCGCCGAGAAAAGCGTTCGCTCCACTCGCGAACGTATCGGCAATGTCTTCTACGCACAGGGGAACATGCGGGAGGCCAAGAACTATTACGAGCAAGTTCTGAGATTTGATCGCGAGATCGACGATCCCTCAGGACTGGGCGGCGATTACGGTAATCTGGCAAATGCTCTCGACGGGTTGGGCGACCTGCCGGGCGCGTTGAAGATGCACCAGGAGTCACTCGCTTTGTACGAGAGAATCGGCGAACGCCGCGGAGTCTCGACTACCCAGAACAATCTGGGCAATCTGATGGTGGAAGTCGGGAACCTTGAAGAGGCAAAGAAATACTTCGGGCAGTCGCTGGCCACGACCCGCGAAATCTCTTACCGGCTGGGCGAGCCGTATCCCATCTCCGGCATTGGCGATGCTCTTCTCGCCCAAGGCGATCTGGCGGGCGCGAAAAAACAGTATGAGCAGGCGCTTGCGTTGTGCAAAGAGCTGGATGATGAAGATTTCAGCGCGCAGATCCAGGGCTCTCTGGCCTCGATCGCTTTATACGAGAAGAGATACGACGACGGCGAGGCTTTGGCGCGCCAGGCGGTGGCGGGTTACGAGAAGGCGAATTCCTCGGGCGCGGGTGCCTGGTCTCAGGCTATTCTGGCCCGGAATCTGCTGGCCGCAGGCAAGTTGGCGGACGCGCAGAGCGCAGTCGCAAAAGCAGAGGCCCTCGTCCGAAAGTCCAGCGGCGAGCCCTTCCGATACGAGGTTTCGTTTGCCGACGCCCGCACGAAAGCCAAGTCCGAAAAGACCGCCGAGGCCCTCAAGGAACTGGATGAAACGCTCTCTTCCACCCGTAAGTTCGGCTACCGTCTTTACGAATATCAAACGCGCCTCGCGATCGGAGAAATTGAATTGTGGTCAGGGTCGGCATCGGCGCAGCGCGACCTGACTGCGCTCGAGAGCGACGCGCGATCCCACGGAGCACTCCTCGTGGCAAACCAGGCGCGCGATCTGCTGGCTGCTCAGTAATATCCAAAGACCAGACCCGCTTAACGCCTGTTAACAATCGCCTGCTAGCATGGAACTGGATCGGAATGCCTTTTCGGAGGTGTTTTATGATTCCCCTCTCTTCCTTGGTTTCCAGCAGATTCACCTGGTCGGAAGTTTCCCGCGATCACATCTACGAATTGAAACTGAACCACGAACCGGTTGCCACCCTGCAGCGGCCGGGTTTCTGGTCCTTTAAATTCATGGCGGAAACTCAGCACGGGCGTTGGATTTTTCGCCCCACTGGTTTTCTGAGCAATGGGGCTGAGATTCTGGACGCCGCTTTGGAACAGCAGATCGCCACGTTTAAGCAAGACTGGGGCGGTAAGAGCGCGCTGACCTTCTCTGACGGGCAGACGTTTCGCCTGGATTGCAAAGGCTGGTGGCGTCCCCAATGGAGCGTGATCGCGGCCAGCGGAGAGACTTTGTTTGTCCTGCACAAGCGGGAAAAGACCGTGGAGGTCACGCCGAGCACGACTTTGCCGGAAGGCCGCTTATCGCTGTTGATCCTGTTTGCCTGGTACCGGGTCCTGAAAGCGGACGAGGATGCTGCTGCGGCGGTGATGGTAGCCGCAATGTAGAGACTTGTAGAAGGGCATCTCGCGTTCGCGGCACGAAACGAAGCTTATGCAGCAGCCTCTCTACGATGTCGGCGTGAACTTCACGTTGATGAATGCTTCGCGCTGCAGCGGTCGATCCTGCCGCTGTGCGGGCAGAGAGGAAGAGTGCCAGACAACATTGAGGGCAGCGGCGGCGAGCGCCGGGTCCGAAGTTTGCACCACTTCCGCGTCGAGGACTCTTCCTTTAGTGTCGAGAATCGCGTGTACGATGACGGGCTGAATCACGCCACTGTAGCCTGCCGGCGTTGCGACCGATTCAGAAAAGCGGAACGGGCCGACCATAATTGCGCCGGGTCCGTGAGAGAGCATTTTCTTCGTAGGGACGAACTGGTTGGGATCGTTGTTCGCATCTTGAATATCTTCGAGATGAATCTGCAGCACGCTGGTGCCGCCTTCGACGATCATGGTGTGCCGGGGCAAGATGCGTCCGTGAAAATCGACCGCGCCGTTGTAATCGTAGACGGAATAAATCCCAGGGGCTTCCGAGTGAACCCGGAGCAAACCCGTCTTCGGATCGATGCAGAATTCATTTTCTTCCCAGCGGCGCCCTGAAGTGGCCGTGGTGTCATTGCCGCTGCCTGAGATCAGAATGCACGCCACGTCCGTGCCTTCCCACTTGGCGGTTGCCATGCGGATCAGGGACGGAGCGAAGTTGCCGACCACCGGCCAGAAGACGGAATTGCGCACCATCTGCAGGCGAAGCGGCATGTGCCCGTGCGGCTTGTCATCGTACGCGGCGCCTTCATAGAAAATTCGAAGCTGGGAATAATCGCCGAGACGGGCCGACCAGCGCCAGGTCTGGCCGCTGAGCCACGTTTCTTCGAGCTCGCCGTATCCCTGGCTGTGAGAATCTCCGCCCGTCGAATTGAAGAAACTTTGATGGCGAACGGCGCCATGCCGGGAGTATGCATCGCGCTGTTCTGCCGTGCGCGTTCGAGCAAGTTCAACAGCACCGCGCGTTTTTCCGGAGTGTCGGGAACTACGGTGGGCCCAGTCGCAAGTTCCAGCGGATCGTACGGCAGAGGTGCGACCTTGGGAGCAGACTGCGAGAAGGCGGAGGCGGTCAAGAGCAGGATGAACAGCGCGATACGCGGGGCCCGGATGGACATAAGCCACACTCCAGCGGACAGAAAAAAATGCTAGCCCAAGATAGTCGTCCGTCGCAAGTCAACGGCAGCCCTTGCGATAACCTTGAACGGAGGGACGAATTACCTCAGCCGTCATCCTGAGCGTAGCCGTTCTTCAGGCGGAGAGAAGGATCTCGGGCGGATCAGGGCGAAATGGGGAGCACGTCCTTTCATCCGTTCGGCAGTTGCACCCCGGAAAATCCCGCGCAAGCCTCGATCAGCTTTTCCTGCAGTTCCACATCGCGAGTGGCCGCCTTCGGCGTACGCAACCTCATGTGATAAAAGTACTCACCGGTGGCAGTTGCTGCCGGATCATCACTGACCGCAAGCCAGACCTGCGTGCGGTGTCCGGCGTCAAGATCATCGGTCGCTCCAGATCCTCCCATCTTCGTTGCGACCCACCCGGGCTCGACCGCGTTGGAAAGAACGCCGGGCCAGCGCCGCGCGATTGCGAAAGCCAGAAGCACGTCGTGGAACTTCGTGTCGGAGTACGCTTGCTGTCCTTGCCATGGGCGGCGTTCCCACGCGAGATCCTTCAGGCTGGCAGCGCCATTCTGGTGCAGGCCGGAACTCAGGTAAACCAACCGCTTCGGCCTGCGAATGAGAGCGGTAAGAATGTAGGGTGCGAGCGTGTTGACGGCAAACACGTGCGGCAAGCCGTCCTCGGTCGCGATCGGTTGCTTCTCCCTGTAACCGACGCCCGCATTATGGATCACCGCATCGAATGCGCCGAGGGCATTGACTTGTTCGGCGACTCTCCGCGTTTGAGCGATGCTGGTTAGATCGCCGATGACGACGGCTTCCGCTCCAGGAACTGAGGCAGTTGCTTCCTGCCCGCGCTGCTGATTGCGCGCATGCAATACGACGCCGTGTCCTTGCGCGATCAGGAGCTGTGCGGCCATGCGGCCGAGTCCATCGGACGATCCGGTGATGAATACACGAGCCATGATGCTTTGCCCCTCGTTCCTCTTATAGGCGATTTGTGGAACGCTCCGGATGCGGAGTTGACGCTGTGAGCAAGCAACGCGAAAGCCAATCATCCGCTACTCGCTGGTGAAGTAATCCACCGTCACCGGATTCTCGAACAATGAGTAGTCGCGCGTGACCACGGCGATGCCGCTTTCGGTGACAAAATAGCGCTGGCGGTCGGCTTCGGCGTCATATCCGATGGTAGTGCCTTCGGGAATGTGTACATCGCGGTCGAGGATGGCTTTGCGGATGCGGCAGCGCCGCCCGACGCTGACGTGCGAGAACAGGATGCAATCGTCCACTTCAGAATAGGAGTTGACGCGCACGTCAGGCGAAAGAATGGAGTTCTTTACCTGACCACCAGAGACGATGCAGCCGTTGGAAACGATGGAATCAAGCGCGGTGCCAGTGCGTCCGGCTTCGGCGAATACGAATTTTGCCGGAGGATATTGGCGCTGGTGGGTGCGAATCGGCCACTCTTCGTCGTACAGGTTAAAGATCGGCGACACCGACACGATGTCCATATTGGCTTCATAGTAGGCCTCGAGTGTGCCAACATCGCGCCAGTAGAGCGCTTCTTTCTTGTTTTCATCGACGAAGTCATAGGCGAAGACGCGGTAGTCGTCGACCATCTTGGGCAGAATGTCTTTGCCGAAGTCGTGGCTCGACTGTGAATTTTCGGCGTCTTTCAGTAAGACGGGAATGAGGACGTCGGCATTAAACAGATAGACGCCCATCGATCCCGCAACTTTTTCGGGGTTCAGCGGAGACCGTAGCGCCGTTACCTTCGGCTTCTCCTCGAATCCATTGACGCGGCCATCTTTGTCGACGTCGACCACACCCAGGCGATAGGTCTCTTCGGGGTCGATCTGAATCGTCGCTAGTGTGACATCGGCGGCCGAGTCCTGATGTTGCTTCATCATCTTCCCGTAATCCATCTTGTAAATATGGTCGCCGGAAAGTATGAGGACATGTTTCGGTTGCTCGGATCCGATCGAATAAATATTCTGATACACCGCGTCGGCCGTGCCCTGATACCACTGATCGCTCACCCGCTTCATGGGAGGCAGCACTTCCACGAACTCGCCCACCTCGCGTCCCAGAATATTCCAGCCTTCGCGGATGTGCCGGTTGAGAGAGAGAGCCTTGTACTGGGTAAGGATGTAAACCCGGCGCAGGTCGGAGTTCAGGCAGTTGGAGAGCGTGATGTCGATGATGCGGTAGATGCCGCCGAACGTGACTGCCGGCTTGGCCCGATCGCGAGTCAGAGGGTAGAGTCGCTCGCCGGCGCCGCCTGCCAAGAGAACCCCGAGAGTATCCTTCATCCCATCCCCTCAGATCCCGTTCCGGCTGCCCACCACGCCGGAATCTTGCCTCCGCACGGCAGATGCGGGAAGAAAACAGTAGATGGTAGCACAGCTGACGATGGATACTGACACTCCCAGGGAATCATGCAGTCCGTATAATTCTGTGCTGTGCCGGTGGCCCAGGAGGCAAAGATGGTTAGAAACAAGACAGGACGGCCGAAGGAATCCAGGCCCTCCCGTTCGGACGGCGAAAGTCCCCGGGCCGACAAACTCCTGGGAATGGAGCAAGGCATCACGCGTCGCGATTTTCTGAACGCCTCACTGCTGGCGTCGGGAAGTGTGTTGCTGGGCCCGGCATCGCCCGCAGATCTTCTGGCTGCACGCGCCAACGCGCATCCGGGCGAGGATGGCTGGACCGGCTATGGCGGTGTTGGCAACTACGCAAATTCCAACGGAAACACACTCGGAGTGCTGCAGGCAGGCCACGAAATTCGTGATGGCCAGTTTGAAAGCCTTCCGGCCGGCGTGATCGACACGGGGGAAACCTACGACTGTGTGATTGTCGGCGGCGGCATCAGCGGGTTGGCAGCGGCGCTGATTTTTCAACGGCACGCGGGCCAGGGCAGGACTTGCCTGGTGCTCGACAATCATCCGATTTTCGGAGGCGAAGCGAAACGCAACGAATTTCTGGTCGACGGACATCGTCTGGTTGCGCACCAAGGATCGGCATTTTTTCCCGTTCCTTATCCGCACAGCTTCATTGCGCGTTTCTACGAATCGATCGGACTCAAAACACCGCGTCTCGAATATCAGAAATGGGGAAGCTCCGAGCCCCAGATGCAACTCAGCCGCACGCCGTATTTGGGCTCGGCACCGAGCGCCACTTTCTTCGGAGCCAAGTTTGGCCAGCCGCAGGGACTGTGGTTAACAGACCCTTGGGGCAAGCAACTGGAGACCGCTCCGATCCCGCCAAAGGCGCGCACGGAGCTCGCGAAGTTTCAGTCCGCAGGAGACTCCGACACCCACGCGCCGCAGTATGCGGGCGACGCAATCTCGCGGCGCCTCGACACCATCACCCTCGAAGACTACATGATCGAACGATATGGGATCAGCCGCGAGACGATCCGCGCATTCTTATCTCCCGGCGAAGGTGGAGGGTACGGCCTGGGTCCTGACGCGCTCTCCGGCTTCACCGCCTTCGCGGCGGACATGCTGCATCCTCTCGATATCAGCGACGAGACGGGTACGCAGATGTTTCCCGACGGCAACAGCGGCATCGCGCGATTGATCACCAAGACGCTCATTCCGGCGTCGATCGCGGGCGATGCCTCGTTGGAGAATGTCTGCCGAAATGATGTGAACTTCGCGGAGCTCGATCGCGCTGGCAGCGCAACCCGCATTCGCCTGGATTCGACCGCTGTCTGGGTAAAGCATGTAGGTCGGCCGGAGAAGTCTGAGTTCGTCACGATCGCCTACGCGCGCGGCGGCAAGACGTATCGTGTGAAAGCGCGCTCGGTCGTGATGGCCGGAGGAAGCTGGACGACCCTGCACATCGTGCGCGATCTTCCCGCGGATCGCGTCGAAGCTTACCGCCAGTTCTACCGCGCTCCCTGCATGATGGCGAACGTTGCGGTGCGCAACTGGCGGTTCCTATACAAAATGGGGGTCTCAGGCTGCCAGTGGTTTGAAGGCCTTGGGAACTATATGCAAGTGCGAAAACTGGCTACCTGCGGCGCCGACACACCAACCATCGGACCCGATTCGCCGGTCGTGCTTTCGATCAAAGTCTTATATACGTATCCCGGGCAGCCGACCGAACAGCAGGGACACATGGGTCGTGGGGAACTAATTTCCATTCCGTTTCACGAATACGAGCGGCAGATTCGCCAGCAGTTTACTGACATGTTCGCGCGCTCAGGGTTCGATGCCCCGCGTGACATTGCCGGAATCGTACTGAATCGCTGGGGCCACGCCTACCTCAGCCCAGCTCCTGGGTTTTTCTTCGGAAAAGATGGAAAGCCCGCGCCCGGCGATGTATTGCGGGCGGCTCCTTTCGGCAGAATCGCTTTTGCGAACACGGATCTCTCGGGAGTCGCCGACCACAGGTCGTCGATCATTGAAGCCGATCGGGCGGTGGGACAATTGCTGGATCAGGTATTGGCTGAGTAACGCGCTTGGAACGACGACTCAGAGTCGGATTATTTGCCCTTCTCGTGATCCTTATCGTGGTTTCCTTCGTCGATCTTGATGCGGAGAGACTTTAAGAACTTCAGATCCTGGTCGTTGATTTTGAACTCCGGATTCGTGGATAGCGTTGTCACGAGCGAGGTTTTGTCCGACGATTTCTCGCCCTGCTTGCTCACACCAATGGTAGCTTCGAGGACCAGGAAGATGTCGTATCCACCTTCCTTGATGCGGGAGACAACTTCAGAGATCTGCTCGGAATCCGACAAAGATTCGTTAATGGCGTCGCCCAGCTCTTTCATCAGTTGCTTGAGTTGTGGATCCACTTTGTCCCCCTGGACGAAATCGCCAATCTAAACAATTAGATGCCATTGAATGCCGAACGGTTCGCCGGGTCCGCTGTTGCCTGGCGTTGCGTCATTGTAGCGCTGAAGGCTGTTAAAATCGAGGCCGTGAGCAAGCTTTCTGCATTCCGAAAGCTCGGGGTGGTGGCGCGGGTTGCGGGGCGGCAGGCCGGACGCAGCCGTACGCTCAACGCGGTAATGAGCGGGGTACGCACCACGGGTCGCTCGCTCGGACGCGCCGCGCACCAGTTGTGGCTCGAGATGATGGGGTTGATTTTCCTCCTCATGGCCCTCAGTTTCGCCGGCGCTACCTTCAAGGAGTACGAAAAATATCACGCTTCCGGCGAAGGCAGCGGTCGTTTGGCGATTGCCGTCGCCTTCACTCTCACCTTTGGCTGGTTCGGACTGAGTTCCTTCTGGAGGGCGCGGAGAAAAAGCCAGCGACCATAAGATTCGTAAGACCGTTTCTGAGAGAGGTTGTCAGGTGGCACGATGAAGCAGAATGTGAAGCCCAGCCCCAGCACCACAGAAATTGAAACTTCCTCCCATATTCCGGTAAATCCACTTTACACGCCAGCCGATCTCAAAGGCTCCGATTACGAAAGCGAAGTTGGATACCCCGGCGAGTATCCCTTCACGCGCGGCGTGCAGGCCACGATGTACCGCGGCCGCCTATGGACCATGCGCCAGTACGCCGGCATGGGCGACGCCGAGGAATCGAACAAGCGCTACAAGTATCTGCTGGCGAATGGAACGACGGGACTGTCGGTAGCGTTTGATTTGCCCACTCAGATTGGCCTGGATTCGGATCATCCGCTTGCTGCAGGCGAAGTCGGCAAGGTCGGCGTTGCCATCGACTCGATCGAAGACATGCAGCGCCTGTTCGATGGCATCGAGCTGACCAAGATTTCCACGTCAATGACCATCAACGCGACGGCATCGATTCTGCTCGCTCTGTATGTCGCGGTGGCGCGGCGGCAAGGTGGCGACCCGCGAAAAATTTCTGGCACGGTGCAGAACGATGTGCTCAAAGAGTACATCGCGCGCGGCACCTATATTTATCCGCCGCACAAGGCCATGCGTGTCATCACTGACATGTTTGCGTGGGCGAATGAGAACGTTCCCGACTGGAACACGATTTCGATTTCCGGCTACCACATGCGCGAGGCCGGATCGACCGCCGTGCAGGAGGTAGCTTTCACCCTCGGCAATGGCATGGCTTACGTGGAAGCCGCCATCAAGGCTGGGCTGGACGTTGACCAGTTCGCGCCGCGGCTTTCTTTTTTCTTCAACGCGCACAACAATTTTCTGGAAGAGGTCGCAAAGTTCCGCGCGGCCCGGCGCATGTGGGCGCGCATCATGCGAGAGCACTTCAAGGCAAGAAATCCGAAGTCGTGGATGCTGCGCTTCCACACGCAGACGGCCGGATCGACGCTCACTGCACAGCAACCAGAAAACAACATCGTCCGCACCGCGATTCAGGCGATGGCAGCCGTGCTGGGCGGAACGCAGTCGCTGCACGCGAATTCCTTCGATGAAGCATTGGCCCTGCCCACCGAGCAGGCGGCGCGAATTGCGCTGCGTACGCAACAGGTGATCGCCTACGAGTCGGGTGCTCCGCAGACTATCGATCCGCTGGCGGGATCGTATTACGTCGAGTCACTGACGAATGAAATTGAAAAACGCGCGGCGGAATATCTGGGGAAGATTGAAGTGATGGGCGGCATGCTGAAGGCGATTGAACGCGGCTTCGTGCAGCAGGAAATTCAAAATGCTGCGTATGAATATCAACAGGCCGTCGATCACGAGCGGGCCATCGTTGTGGGAGTGAACCGCTTCGAGGTGGAAGCAGAAAAGCCGATCCCGATTCAGCGCATCGATCCCGCGCTCGAACCGAAGCAGGTCGAGCGCCTGCGCGCGCTGCGGGCGAAACGCGACTTGGCCCCGTGGAAGACTGCGCTGGCAGAAGTGGAAGATGCCGCGCGGTCCGGCGCAAACGTCATGCCGCGGATTCTGGCTGCAGTCGAGGCTAATGCGACCGTCGGCGAGATTTCCGATGCGATGCGGCGCGTGTTCGGAGAGTACAAAGAAGCAGTCGTGATCTAGAAACAGTGGAGACAGCCGCCTTCGGCTGTCCCGGCGGACGCGTCTGGCGAGATTTACAGGCTGCCGTCTAGCGCCGTTCTCAAGAGGGAGTACGCAGTTCGCGGGCGCCCGCGCCACATTTACACTGGTTGGGCCTGCATCTTAGCGACCGCGGCTTCCAGATGAGCCAGCGTTTCGTCCACCGTCAGCGAATACATATCGCGACCGCCGCCTTCGCCGGATTCCAAAGCAGTTTTCAGATAATGTCCCGCGATCTCCTGCGCCAGCGAATCCGTGATGACCTTGCCCGTGCGCTTCTTGTATTCCACCCACGCAGGATGCGGCAGCGCCACCCAAACTTTCCGTCCGTCCACCAGGAACTTAATGTCGACGGCATCCGCGTGCCGCGTGGCAATCGCTACGATCAGGGCTTGATAGACACAATGGACCTGCTTCTTCGTCCATCGATCCGTGGCAGTAAAGTCTCCGAACATGGATAAAACTATAGCGGACAGCGCGCAGCGGGAGCAAACCTACGAGATCGATCTTTCCGGGTTCGACGCAACCCCGTCGCTTTGCGGTTGGAAGGAGTCATCGCGACGGAGCCGTTCTTCAGGCGGAGGAGGGATCTCGCGTGGTGGGCTTACCTCCTTCCCCATCCCTTCCTTGACCCCATACGGCGCACGCTGCTAATGTCGGCCTTCACCGAAGGACTCCCATGATCACCAAGCTCATGTCTTGCGCGATTCTCGTTCTCTCCGCGACTCTGACCCAGGCCGCAAATACTAAACCCGCGGCCAATCCTGCCAGCCAGCGCTTCGAAGTCTCCTTTCCCAAAGAGATGAGCGCGACCACGCTTGACGGCCACATTCTGCTGCTGATTTCCAACAACAACGAAAAGGAGCCGCGCTTCCAGATCAGCTTCATGACTCCCGATTCGCAGCAGGTCTTTGGCATAGATGTCGACGCGCTCGCAGCGGGCACTCCTGCAGTGTTTGACAACACGACGCTAGGCTATCCTGCCGAAAGTCTGAACGAGATTCCCGCTGGCGATTACTGGGTGCAGGCCGTGCTGAACATCTATGAGACTTTCCACCTCGGCAACGGCCGCACGTTGAAACTGCCTCCTGACAAAGGAGAAGGCCAGCACTGGTCCATCAAACCGGGCAATCTGTTCAGCAAGCCCGTGAAGATGCACCTCGATCCAACATCGGGTCAGACAGTCCGCATCTCGCTCACCGAAAAAGTCCCCGCAGTAGAAGACGAACCGAAGGTGGTCGATTCCGTCCTGGGATGGAGCGGCGCCAACGACGAGCACGCCATCGTCGACAACAAGTGGGTCAAACACATCCGCATGCAGAGCGACCTGCTCACCAAGTTTTGGGGACGGCCGACGTATCTCGGCGCGGTGGTGCTTCTGCCCGATCGATGGGAAGAGCATCCCGATGCGCACTACCCGCTTATTGTCGAGCAGGATCACTTCGCTCGCGACTTCCCCGGTGTGATCGCCTTCCGCACGCAGCCGCCCAGCGACAAGTTGAAAGGCGGCGAACTCCGAGCGGCCAAGAACGGCTACAAGCTCTATCAGGACTGGACTGCCGGCCGCCTTCCGCGCGTCATCGTGCTCAGCATTCAGCACGCAACGCCGTACTTCGACGATTCCTACGCGGTGAACTCGGAAAACGTGGGTCCCTACGGCGACGCCATCACGCAAGAGCTGATTCCGTACATCGAAAAAAAGTTCCGCGGGATTGGCGAGGGTTGGGCCCGCTCCGTTTATGGCGGTTCGACCGGCGGCTGGGAGAGCCTGGCTTCACAGGTGTTCTATCCCGATTTCTACAACGGGGCGTGGGTCTTCTGTCCCGACGTCGTCGACTTTCGCGCTTATATGACCATGAATCTGTACGACGACAAGAACGCATTTTGGATCGAGAGCACCTACGCGCGCGTGCCCCGGCCGTCCGTGCGGCAACCCGATGGGCTCATCCTATCGACGATGGAGCAGATGAACCGCTACGAACTTGTGCAGGGAACGCACAGCCGGTCGGGCGAACAACTCGACACCTGGCAGGCCGTGTTCAGCACCGTCGGAGACGATGGATACCCCAAGCCCATTTTCAACAAACGCACAGGAGAGATCGATCACGAAGTCGCGAAGTACTGGAAAGAGCACTACGACCTGAGTGCGATTATGCAGCGTGACTGGAAAATTCTGGGTCCGAAACTTGCCGGCAAACTGCATCTTTATGTCGGGGAAGCCGATACGTTCTACCTTGATCGCGCCGTACATCTGCTGAAGGATTACCTTGACACAACCACAGACCCGTATTATCGCGGCACCTTTGATTTCGGAGTGCGCAAGCCGCACTGCTACGCCGGAGAGATCGATCCCGCCGTGGGAATCAACCAGCACTACTGGCCTGAGATGGTGAAACACATGGAGCAGACCGCTCCGCCAGACGCAGACCTGAAGAGTTGGAAATATTAGACGAGACGACTTGCGAGCTGGATCGCGATAAGGCTTTGGAAATAATGGATTGGGACGAGGTTGCGGACAATGACGAATGCCGATGCAACCGTGGATGAACTCCCACGCTACATCTGCGATCGTGGATGACCTCCTGCAACCACCGTGGTAGTGCGGCGCTTCCAGGGCCGCGTTCAGAAAGCTGGTATGAGTTGGGGCTTTTGCCCCCGAGGGGCAATGGAATCCTTCCTGTAACATAGAACAGTGAGAACTCGGGCCCCTAAATCCAGCAAACGATCGAAGCTCACCGTTCTTCGCGCCAAGCAATTGAGCGAATTCCCCTGGCTGGTCCACGGCTTCTCCACCCGCGTCGGAGGATCCTCCCGCGCCTACGGCAAGGGCAATCTGAATCTCGGCTTCACGAAAGACGATTCAAAAGCTGCCGTCGAACGCAACCGCGCGGCGTTTCTGCAAAGCGTATGTGGGGACAGCCGCCCTCGGCTGTCCAGTCGAGCGAAGCACGACGGCAAGGCACTTTGGCCGCTGATCACCGTCCGCCAGATCCATTCCGACATCATCCGCTGCATCGACTCGATTCCAGCAGAGCCCCTCAGCGCCGACGGACTAATCACGGCCACTCCCGCCCTCCTGCTCGCGATCCAGACCGCCGACTGTCTCCCGGTCATTCTGGTTGACACCAAGCGTCACGCCGTCGGCGTTTTTCACGCCGGTTGGCGCGGCACGGTGCAGCGCATCGTCGAAAAAGGTGTCGGCGAGATGCACCGCTGCTTTGGCAGTAATCCCCGCGACCTGAAAGCTGCGATCGGACCGGGAATTGGCGGTTGCTGTTATGAGGTCGGAGAGGAAGTTCGCATCAAGTTCGAATCGCAGTTCGAATACGGTGCCAGTCTGTTTCGCGAGCTTAAGGACTCCGATCCGGTTCGCGAAAAATATCCGCTGCTGTTCTTGACCGCGCGCGCCCCCGGCCACAGCGAATTGCCCACGAGAATTTTCCTCGATTTAGTCGAAGCGAACCGCCAGCAGTTACTGGCCGCGGGAGTGCCGAAGAAGAGCATCGAAGCGTCGCCATTATGCACGAACTGCTGCCCGGAACTGCTGTTCTCTTACCGTGCCGAACGAGGCAAGACAGGCCGCATGATGGGAGTAGCCGGAATCCGCGAGTGATGTTGTAAATGTGGCGCGGGCGCCCCGCCCGCGTGAGAGGATATCTGAAATCAAAGCAAAGAAACGCGACCCTTTTAGCGTGTGCGCTATGTGCAGCATCAGCCTCGGCTCAGGTCTCCTCCTCTCAGATTGACGCCGTCTTCGCGCCACTCGACTCGACCATCGCTCCCGGCGCTGCCGTCCTCGTCGTCCGCAATGGACAACCCGTATTCCGCCGCGGCTACGGCGTCACCGAGCTCCGCACCCTTCATCCCATCGACGCGAAAACAGATTTTCGGCTGGCATCGTTCACCAAGCAGTTCACCGCGACTTGCATCATGCTGTTAGCTCGCGATGGCAAGCTGCACTACGACGACCACCTCACCGAGTTCTTCCCGGAATTCCCGGCCTACGGAAAGGCCATCACACTCCGTAATCTGCTGAACCATACTTCCGGACTGCCCGACTATGAAGATCTGCTGATGAAGCAGTATCCCAACACTCCGGAGGAGAAAATCCCGCAGATTCTCGACGCGGGCGTGCTGAAACTGCTCGAACAGCAAGCCAGCGGCAATTTCGCGCCCGGCACAAAGTGGGAGTACAGCAATTCTGGCTATGCGGTGCTGGCGATGATCGTGGAAAAGGTTTCAGGCCAGCCCTTCGGCCAGTTTCTGCACCAGAGAATTTTCATTCCGCTGAAGATGAACGACACGCTGGCTTACCAGAAAGGCAAGAACGACGTGCCACATCGCGCCTATGGCCACACCAAGCTTGGCCAGTCCGACAAAGACGGCTGGCGCGAAACCGATCAGAGCCCGACCTCGGCGGTGCTGGGCGACGGCGGAATCTATTCGTCGATCGACGATCTTGCCCAATGGGATCGCGCTCTGCGAGAACACACTCTGCTCAGCGAAGCAGAAATGAAGCAGGCTCTGACCCCAGTCCGTCCCACCGACGGAACGTCAAAATTCCCCGAAGGCCCAACTGTGAGCTATGGCTTCGGCTGGTTTCTCGATCCGTATCACGGCCACAAGCGCATGTCGCACGACGGTGAAACGATTGGCTTTCTCACAACAATCCAACGCTTTCCCGACGACCAGCTGACGATCATCGTGCTGGCCAATCGTACGGACATCAATCCCGAGGAACTCGCACTGAAAGTCGCCGATCTGTATCTGGGATCGAAGCCATAGCGTGCTGAAGTTGCGTGTGGGGACAGCCTGCTCGGCTGCCCGAAGCGCGAAGCGCGGCTGGGAAATCCGCAACATCGCCCGCAATCAACTGTGCAAGGGTATGCGGGATGACCGTTCCATCACCGAGTGCTGAAATCAACGCCTACGGCGGAGGCCCAGATGAAATCAAACAAAAGCGTGCTGCCTGGCTTCGTCGTCGTTGTGCTGGTCCTATGCGGCGCAGCTACAACCACGAGCCTCGACGCTCCCCGCAGCACATCAATGAAGTCAGATCAGGCAAACACTGCACGGTGGGACAGAGCCTGGACAAATCTGGTCAACGATGCCGAGCAGTCCTTCGTCCCTTCGCTGCCCAAGCTGACTGCAGTCGAAGTCGATCTGCTCGTCGGCAACCCGGGTGCGCTTGAAGACGAGCTGACCCTCACGGTATTCAATTCAGCGGGTCAAAATGTGGCGGTTGTGACCCGGACTGTTCCGGCGTCCGATTGCGATCATGTGCTGTTCGTGATCTCGAAAGACGGCGTCGATGTGCAGCCCGGACAGACTTACCGAATCAAGCTAAGTGGAGGAATGCTGTTTGGCTGGAAATATGTGGTGGGCGGATATGAAAAAGGCGCTGCCACTTTCAATGGAAAGACGCTCCTGCCCAAGGCCCGAAGCACGTTCCTCTTCCGCACGTTCGGCGCCCACTGAATCGCCCGCTGGACGGGCTCCCGCCTAGGCTGTGGGTGGCACCGAAGCCGTTGGCGGCGCGGAAGTTACTGGAGTCGCAGCTGCACCGGCAGCGGCCTCATTCACCAGATCTTTCAGTTCCTTGCTGGGCTTGAAGAACGGAATCTTCTTCGCCGGCACTTCCACACGCTCTCCCGTCTTCGGATTTCGTCCCACGCGCGGTTTGCGCTGGCGGGTCCGGAAACTGCCAAAGCCGCGGATCTCGATCTTGTCGCCGGCGCGGAGCGAGCGCACCACACTGTCAAAGATCGTTTCCACGATCACTTCACTGTCTTTCCGCGTAAGCTCCGCCAGACGCGAGACTTCGTCAATCAGATCGGCTTTGGTCATACGCCCCTCTTCTATGTTTCTTGCCAGGCCGGGTTTTGAAGACGCGTCGGCCGTTCAGATCCCGAAAATATCGACGCACACGGCATACCCTATCTTCAAGTTCCGCCTGCTCATCCTGCATAACCTTCTCAAATTTCAGGGGTTTATTGCAAGTTACGGTGCGGATACGTCAGCGGAATCCAAAGACACCCCGGCGCTATTTCCAGAGGTAATAGAACCCCACCTGCTGCTCCAGCATCTTCTCGCGCCCGGGCAGAAACTGGGAAACGTCGCCGAGCAGAAGATCCATCAGCGTCTTCCGATCCTTATCGGGACGCACCAGCGTCGGTTCCCCTTTGATGCCCACCGACTTCGCCGTATCGGCCACCACGGACTCAAAGTCGCCGACGCCATCAATCAGCTTCATCGACATAGCCTGCTCGCCGGTCCAGACCTTGCCATTCGCGATCGTCTTTACGGCGTCGAACTTCATGCCGCGCCCGTCGGCTACCGCCTGCACAAATTGTCCGAACATGTTATCGATCAGCGATTGCATGTAAGCCTGCTCGTTCGGAGTCAGATCACGGGCCGGATTGCCCGTGTCTTTGAATTCTCCCGTTTTCAGCACGACATCTTTCAGCTTAGCCCACTTCAGCAGGTCGCCATAGTTAACCCATTGCGCGATCACGCCAATCGATCCCACGATGCTGCCGGAGTCAGCGTAGATCTTGTCCGAAGCCGACGCCACGTAATATGCGCCGCTCGCGCCGACGGTCTCAATCGAAACGACAATCTTTTTCTTTTTCTCAGAGCGGATTCGCTTGACCTCGCGGTAAATCTCCTCCGATGCCGCCACCCCACCGCCCGGAGAATTCACGTGCAGAATAATCGCCTTGATCGACGAATCGTCGCCGAACTTCTTCAGTTGTCCCACCACCGGCTGCGGCGAAAGAATCACGCCATCCAGATCGACCACGCCGATGCGGTCGCCGAAGCTGGTAATGCCGGCGTCCGTGCCGCCCGCGTGCAGCGTCATGTAGACCAGCGTAAATACAGCCAGCACGAAGAGGAAGAAAGCTCCTCCGCCAATCAGTACCCAGAGCAGTGTGCGCGAACGTCCTTCAGACATGAAAGAAAGTTTAGCACTTGGCGGGACTGCAGGCCGGAGTTGCCAGCCATGGGCAGCAAAACCCACGTGGCGACGGGCGCATTCGCCCGTCACGCGAAGACGGGAGTGAGGCCAATCCACTCAACCCGCCGCAGTGACGACCCTCAGCGCCGCTGGCTCAATTGAGATCTCGGCGGGCGTGCGGCACACATACTCCCCATCCGCGTACACGTCCAGCGGACGCTCCGTCTCAACCCGAACCCGGCTGGCCTGAAAATATTCAACCTCGGCCGCGTTGAGATGATTCCCGCTGTAAACGGTCGGAGCCAATCGCAAAAGCCGCATGTGATCGACTGCGCCCACGACACACACGTCGAGCAGCCCATCATCCATTCTGGCGCGCGGCGCAATCTTCATTCCACCGCCGTACAAAGGAGCATTCGCGAAAGCGGCCAGAAGAGTGGGCCGATCGGTGCGAACGGTCCAGCCGTTGGAGACTGCCTCATTGCTCTCTGACGTGAGAATCTTCATGGGCAGGGGAGCAAAGGTGAAAATCGTCGGAGCCAGGCTCAATAAATATCCCCCATGCCCGCGCAGCCAGCGAGGCAGCCCATTGGCACGCCGTGCCACTTCGCCATCCAGCCCGACTCCGGCCACGCAGCAGAAGTATCGAGCAGTATGTGGCGCGGACCTGCCCTGAGCGATAGTCGAAGGCGCCCCGCCCGCGTTCTCGAGTGGAGTAATCAACCCTAAATCAATCGCGCTCACATTTTCTGCACGCGTGCCTCCGCAGAACGCTCGCCATGCTGCAAGCGAATCGCGGACCCGCCGCAGTCCAAGCGCCCGCGCAAAGTCGTTCCCACTCCCCGCGGGCACAATCAAAACCGGCAGCCCCAGCCGCACCAGTTGTCCCAGATGGCGATGAATCGTGCCGTCGCCACCGAACAGCAGAATGACGTCCTCTTGGTTGCCCGACCCCGGCATGCCCAGACGCCAATCAATCTTCACATCAGGGCCAATATCCCGCTGAAACGGTTTCAGGTCTGCAGGAGAACATCCCAACCCGAGGATGGCTGCGGCGCGCATGGAGGGCTGCTGAGAATGGACGTGCAGAGAGTAACAGACTCCGGAGGGTCGCCGAAACTCTGCACTACTCTCATTCCCTGTCATCGTGAGCAAAGCGAAGGATCCCGTGTCCGCTTGCACTTCTCATGGCTATGCGGGAGTTCTCTTCGCTGATGCCAAAGACCCGAGTGAGGCCGCGTATGAAAATTCCCAGAGAGGCCGGTGCCAGCGTCTTCAGGCATGGGATCCTTCGACTCCGCAGAACGATCCGCTTCGCGAATCGTTCCACTCCGCTCAGGATGACAGGTGAGTCAGCTTGCGCAGTCTTTGCTCGCCGGACAGCCGATGGCGGCTGTCCCCACACGAGCCGGAACGCTCCGACAGTCGCACTACGTTTCGATGATCGCTACCTTGGTTTTCTTCCCGACTCTGATGATCAGCCTAATTGCGGGCTCGCCACGAAATACAATCTGAAGGTGTGGCGAAGTCCAAGGTTTTCCCCGCTCTTCGTCCGGCTGTAGAAGTTCCACCGATGAAGCTTTGATTTTCCTAGCAGCGTCGGTCACGGAATCGGCAAGCCCGCAAATGACCAGCAACCGATCGAGGCGTACCCACAAGTAACTGTCGCTATCAGAGGATGGAGCGCCCTCCGTCCGGACTTTCTGATACGGCACTCGAATCTCTTCGATAGAGTCCGGAAGTTGGCCTCTACGAAGCTCCCTTTCGCGCAACTTAGCCCAATCCTCTCCTGCTTTCGCTGCCGCTTCCGCCGAATGAAAGTCCGTCACGATCCGCCGCGCCAGCTCTTTCTTTGCCTGCATCGGGTGCGTCGACGTTTTCATCTTCTCGATGTCCGCGATCTGCACATCGGTCAACAGCTCGTAATACCTCCACATCATTTCGTCGGAGATGCTCATCACTTTTCCATACATCTCCAGCGGCGGCTCGTGGATCCCGATCGCGTTCCCCAGTGACTTCGACATCTTCTGCACGCCATCGAGGCCCTCGAGAATCGGCGTGGTCATTGCCACTTGCGATTCCTGCCCGTACGCCCGCTGCAGTTCCCGCCCTACGAGTAAATTAAATTTCTGGTCCGTTCCTCCGAGTTCCACGTCAGCCTCGAGCGCGACTGAGTCGTATCCCTGCACCAGCGGATAGAGCAACTCGTGTACGGAGATCGGCTTCTCCTCCTGAAAACGTTTATGAAAATCTTCGCGTTCGAGCAATTGCGACACGGTGTACTTTGCCATCAGCCGCACGAAATCGTCCGACGTAAACGCGCCCATCCAGCGCCGGTTGAAATCAATCACCGTCTTTTTCGGGTCAAGAATCTTGAACACCTGTGCTTTGTACGTCTCCGCGTTCTGCTCGACCTGTTCGCGGCTCAACGGAGGCCGCGTCGCCGATCGCCCTGTCGGATCGCCAATCATGCCGGTGAAATCGCCGATCAGAAAGATGGCAGTGTGGCCAAGATCCTGAAAATGTTTGAGCTTGCGGAGGACGACGGTGTGTCCCAGATGCAGGTCGGGCGCCGTCGGATCCATACCGAGCTTCACGCGCAACGGCTTGCCGGTAATGCGCGACTTCTCCAGCTTGGCGCGCAAGTCCGCTTCGCGAATGATTTCCGCGGAGCCCTTTTTGAGATAAGTAAGTTGTTCGTCGACCGGTGCGAAGTTCGGCATGCACGTCGATTATAACGGCCCGATTATAACGGCACGATCATGTGGGGATAGCCGCGTCAGATCTGTCATTCCGAGCGCGGCGAGAAATCTCGGTTTGTGCCGGCGCAGGCTGAAACCTCGATCCTTCGCTATGCTCGGGATGACATGATCGGAGGCGGCTGTCCTCACTTGAGCACGCCAGGTCTACCGGAGTCTGGCGGTTATGAATCTCCGACCCACGACTTCGAACTTGCCCCCCAGCACCAGGTTGATCGCTTCGGTATACGCGATGTGTTCTTGCTCCAGGATACGTGCCGCGAGCGTGTGTTCATCGTCGCCATCCAGTACGGGCACCGTTTTCTGCGCGATGATCGCGCCGTGGTCGAGTTCTTCATCCACGAAATGCACGGTGCAGCCGGACACTTTCACGCCGTAGGCGAACGCCTGCTCCTGCGCCTCCAGGCCGGGAAACGCCGGCAATAGCGATGGATGAATATTCAGAATCCGGTGGGGAAACTGCTGCACGAACCACGGCGATAGCAGCCGCATATATCCAGCGAGGCAGACCAGATCGACGCCATGCTGCTTCAGTGCAGCGACGACTTCGCGGTCATGCTCCTCGCGCGGCATCCCCTTCGAAGGAATCACCAGCGCTGTAAGCCCACGCGCTCGCGCAGTCGCGATCCCCGGCGCATCGAGTTTGTTTGAAATGACGACAGAGATCTGCGCATCGGGAATGCGACCCGCATCAATATTGTCCGCAATGGCGACGAAGTTCGACCCGCGCCCGGAGAGAAGTATGCCGAGAGAATGCATTGCTGATTGTTGATTTCTGATTGTTGAATGAAAAACCGTGGAAAGAATCAGCAATCAGAAATCAACAATCAACAATTCAGCTGTATGTGACTTTGCGCTCGCCCTTGACGATGCGTCCAATCGTGTAAGCTTTCTCGCCCACACGCTCCAACACCGACTGCGCTTTCTTAAACTTGGCCGACGGCACTACGAGCAGCATCCCCAGCCCCATGTTGAACGTGCGCAACATTTCGTCCTGGGTCACGTTGCCGAGTTGCTGCAGGTGCTCGAAGATCGGCAGCACGGGCCACGTGCCCAATTCAATCACCGCAGCTGTCCCACGGGGCAGAACGCGCGGCAGGTTTTCTGTAATGCCGCCTCCCGTGATGTGCGCCAACGCCGAGACGCATTGCCCGTCAATCAACTTTCGAAGAGCAGGCCAGTAGCTTTTATGCGTACGCATCAACTCGTTGCCGACCTTATTCTTGACCTCGTTGACGTACGTGTCGGCGGAATAATGCGCAACTTCGAACAGCAGCTTGCGCGCCAGCGAATACCCGTTCGTATGCAGGCCGTTCGACGGCAGCCCAAGAATGATGTCGCCGATCTGCACGTCTTTTCCAGTGATAATTTTGTCGCGATCGACCACGCCGACAATGAATCCGGCTAGATCGTATTCTCCATCGGGATAGAAGCCCGGCATCTCGGCCGTTTCACCGCCAATCAGCGCACAGCCGTTGTGCTTGCAGGCATCCGCGATGCCTTCGACGACCTTCTCCGCAATCGACGGATCGAGCACGCCCGTGGCGAGGTAATCCATGAAAAACAGCGGCGCTGCGCCTTGCACCGCAATGTCATTCACGCAGTGGTTCACCAGGTCTGCGCCCACGGTGGAGTGCAGGTCCATTTCAAACGCAATCTTCAGCTTGGTTCCCACGCCGTCGACGCTCGACACCAGTACCGGGTCGGTGTATTTCGTTTTGTCCACGGCGAACAACCCGCCAAAGCCGCCAATCTCGCTGAGCACGCCTCGCGTGAACGTCTTATGCGCCAGATACTTGATGCGCTGCTTGGTGCGGTTGGCGCGGCTGATGTCCACGCCCGCATCGGCGTAAGTGATCGGCGTCGGGCTAGGAGCGGGATTCTTGGCCACAGATTTTCCGTGCGTTTCGCGTTTCCTTGCGTGGGGTTCGTGCCGGGTGCGAAGCGATTACCTAAGGCCGCTCATTGTAGCACGTTCAACCGGGAGCCTTCCGGTACTGGGAGACAGGTTTGAAATTTCGAATTGGAGCTGTAACTCGCGCAGATACAGTCATCCACGAATCCGCGGACGCGCACGCCCGTTCGACAGCACGAGCCCGGACTAGTGGGAGATGAAGTCCGAGAAGAAGTAGGCCAAGACTCCGAACAGCGCCAGGCCAGAGATGCCATAGGCTGTGAGAACCCACGCTCCACGGCCTTCATGCTGCCGGATTGCGGATGTAGTAATGGAGGACTGGTCAGTATTCGCAGAAGAGACGACAGGGGCCCGATCTTCCATGCAAAAACCTCCGACGGAAAGATCGTGGCGCAAGTACGTTATGCGTCACGCCTGCTTCGCTTCGTGGCGAAACAAGACTATCTGGGGTGGATTTTACTCCCGATTCATGCGGGTGGGAGAGAAAAATGTGATTGTAGTCACAGTATTGTGATGAAAATTAATTGTTCTTATAGGCAAACATCGGGGAGTCTTGTTTTGTGCTGGAACGGCCACCCTCGTCCGCCGTCGACCGATTTATGCGGGGACAGCCCCCCTCGGCTGTCCGTCGAGCGAAGCTCGACTGGGTTTTTCTGTATTCTCACAACTCTCCTCGCGGTCATCCCCCTGCATTCGCGCCCGCATGGGATAATGGGAAGAGTCCCTTTCCAACCTATGCGTAATCGTTTCGTCGCCATTCTCTTCTCGTGCCTGCTGAGTGTCAGTGCTGCTTCCCAGCAGTCCAGCCAAACTCCGTCGAAGACCACGGATCCAGCGCAGCAAACGCCCAGCCCTGTAGACCAGTCGAAGCAGTCCGAGAAGACTCCGGCCGCTTCCGCCGCGGAGAAGGCTGCCGAGGCCGCGACGAAAGAAGCCAAGTCGCCGGATTATTCCCAGGAATCCTTCGTCATCGAGCAGATGCACTCTTACTATCGCTTCGAGGCCGATGGCACCGGACGCAAAGAGACCAAGGCGCGCATTCGCGTCCAGTCCGAAGCTGGCGTGCAGCAGTGGGGCCAGTTGCAAGAGGGTTACAACTCGGCCAACGAGCGCGTCGAAATACCTTACGTGCGAGTGCTCAAAGAAGATGGCACGGTGGTGAAGGCCGGAGACGACGCCGTGCAGGACCTGAGCGCTCCCATCGAGCGTGAAGCTCCCGTCTACACCGATTACCGGCAGAAGCACATCACGGTGCCGGGCTTGCGTCCCGGGGAAGTCCTCGAATACGACATGGTGACCGTGATACACACGCCGCTAGCCGCTTCGCAGTTCTGGGCTGACTACGATTTCGACAAGAGCAACATCTCGCTGGATGAAACGCTCGACGTCGATGTGCCGGCCGGACGCACTCTGAAGCTGAAGTGTAAGCCGGGAATGGATCCGAAGATTACTGAGGCAAATGGACGCCGCGTTTACCACTGGTCCAGTTCTCATATCGAGCGCGACGACGACGAGAAGGCCAAAGAGAAAGATAAGGCGAAAAAGAAGCATCATCACGACGAAGAACGTCCCGACATTCAATTGACCACTTTTGAAAGCTGGGAGCAGATTGGTCGCTGGTACGCGAGCCTTGAAAAAGACCGCCGTGCGCCCACTCCCGAAGTTCGCGCCAAGGCCGAGGAACTTACCAAGGGCCTGAATACCGATCTCGAAAAAGTCGAGGCCCTTTACGATTACGTCGCGAAGAATTTCCGCTACGTCAGCCTCTCGCTGGGTGTAGGCCGCTACCAGCCGCACGCCGCATCCGACGTGCTTCATGACCAGTATGGCGACTGTAAAGACAAGCACACATTGCTTGCTTCTCTGCTTCAGGCCGAAGGATTCCACGCCTGGTCCGTGCTCATCAATTCCAGCCGCAAGCTCGATCCCGACGTTCCTTCACCCTCGCAGTTCGACCACGTCATCACCATGCTGCCGATGGGGAAAGAGCAAGTCTGGATGGATACCACCGCGGAAGTCGCGCCGTTTCGACTGCTTTCGTACACGCTTCGCAAAAAGCAGGCCCTGGTGATTCCTCCGGCCGAGCCGCCGTCCTCCGTCGCTCCTCATCTCGAAGAGACTCCCGCCGATACGCCCATGCCCGACACGGAGTTCTCCCAGATCGATGGCAAGATTAACGACATCGGGAAACTCGAAGCTCATGTGCGTTATGAATTTCGCGGCGATGAAGAACTCCTGCTGCGTTCGGTCTTCCGTCGCGTTCCGCAGGCGAACTGGCAACGGGTCGTAGAAAACGTCAACGCCGGTCTGGGCGGCGACATCACTAATCTCAAGGTCAGCGATCCCGCCGCGACTCGCGAGCCGTTCACCCTTTCCTACGATGTTTCCAAGGTGAACTTCCTTGACTGGTCGAAGAAGAAAACCGACATCGTGCTGCCCCTCGTGCAGTTCAATCTGCCCGACATCAACGCCGACGATACCGATGCCGACGCTGAGCCCCTGAAGCTGGGACCGAAGGCCGAGTATTCCTACCAGATCACCCTGGAGTTGCCGGCCAAGTACTCGGCGCACGCGCCGCTGGCTTTTTCGCTCAAACGTGACTACGCCGAATACCAGGCCACCTACAAACTTGAGGGCAACGTCTTCACCGCTGGCCGCAAGCTGATCCTGCGGCAGGACGAACTACCGGTCGCCCGCGCTGAGGACTACGAGTCGTTCCGACGCGCCGTCGGCGCTGACCTCGCGCAGCAACTTTCGGTCGAAAGTTCCGTGGCCGGTGGCAATGTCCCGCCCCCCGACATGAAGGCCGACGATTTGATTGAAAGCGGCCGCGCCGCTGCCGACAATGGCGACCTGCCCGTCGCCCTTGTTCTCTTCCAGCGGGCCACCGAAATCGATCCCAAAAGTAAAGTGGCCTGGAACAACCTGGGCTTGGTGTACTTCTCCATGCGCGAGGATGACAAGGCCCTCGCCGCTTTCCAGAAGCAGATTGAAGTCAATCCCTACGACGAGTACGCCTACAACAATCTTGGCCGCGTGTATTGGAACGATCGCAAGTACGACGAAGCGGTCAAGGCCTTTAACAAGCAGCTGGAAAATAATCCGCTCGACAAGTTCGCCCACGCCAACCTGGGCCAGATGTATTCCGAATGGCATAAGTACGACCTCGCTGCTGCGGAACTCGAGAAGGCGGTCGCTCTTTCTCCTGAGAGCGGCGAGCTGCAAGTGAGCCTCGGTGACGCCTATCTGAATCTCGGGCAGGACCAGAAAGCGCTGGCCGCCTTCGATCATGCGGTCGAACTCTCGGCCACGCCGCTCGTTTGGAACAACATCGCCTACCAGCTCTCGCTAAAGGACTCTCATCTCGACCGCGCCCAGCAGTATGCCGAGTCTGCGGTATCGGCCACGGCGGCTGCTCTGCGCAACGTGTCGCTCGACCGGCTCTCCAACAAAGACTTGCCACTGGTCCGGTCGCTGATTGCTTATTGGGACACGCTGGGTTGGGTCCATTTCGGTGAAGGCGATCTCAACAAAGCGGAAAAGTATGTCGCGGCCGCGTGGGAACTCGGTCACCACGGTGAAGTCGGCGACCATCTCGGGCAGATTTACCAGAAGCGCGGCGACAAAGATCTTGCTCTACGCACCTATGCGCTCTCGATGAATGGACTTCGCCCTACTCCCGAAACGCGCACTCGCCTGGCGACGCTCGCAGGTGGGGACGCAAAAGCTGATGCCGTCATGGCGCGTTACAAAGACGAACTCCAGCATCTCAGCACTGTCGACCTCGGGAAGGCGACCCATACTGGCAATGCCGATTTCTTCATTCTTTTGAGTGGTGGCGGAGGCTCCGCCGCGCAAGTCGACGCCGTGAAGTTTGTCAGCGGAGACGAGAAATTGAAGTCTTATAGGGAAGCGCTCAGGACCGCCGACTACCATTTAACATTTCCCGACGACACGCCGGTGAAAGTGTTCCGCCGGGGCACACTCTCGTGCGCCATCGCCACCGGCAAATGCCAATTCGTCCTAACCCTGCCGGACGACGTAACCACAGTGGACTAGTTAGTGCACGCCTCGGAGGGCCTCGCTACCAGGCTGCGGAAAAACTCCCCGTGAGCGCCCTGAGAGTCCCTCAGGCGCTGAAGCGCGGACACATTTTGAACGACTTGGCGGCACGAGTGGAACTCGTGCCCTTCCCAATTCCGCCCCCAAATTGAGTTTTTCCGCAGACTGCTAGGCCCGGGGCAGCCTCAGGACGTGGTAAACCGGGAAGCATAGCAGGATCGTCGCGATCACCAGCAGTCCGATGCGCACACCACGAGTCTTGAAGCGCTGGCTGATCGCCATCAATAGCAGCACTGTCGCCAGCGTTACCGTCACTCGCACGTATTGGTCTGAGAGTTGTCGGTCCTTCGTGCCTTCTGCAAAAGCTTCGGTGGCTTGGTCATTCAACTTGGCAGCCTCTTCGGTCCTAGAGCTTTTGTATTCCGCCATCATCTGCGGACCGGGGGGAGCATTCGGATTGTTCAGCGGGTCCGTCTTCTTCCAAGCTTCAAAGGCGGGGCGAAACTCAGGAAGGAAACGCCGTTCAAACAGGTCGGCGAGTTTCTTGTCGCCATGGGCTTCGGCGATGAGCCACTGCACTACGGTCGATGCGTTGTACAGCCGCTCCTGATTGGCGGTTGTGCTGGCTCCCTCGGCTTGCACGCGCAGTCTGCTCGCTTCGCCGTACAGTTCCGACTGGTGTCCAGTCCAGAGCGCTGCCTGGTAGCCGCTCCAGGATGTCGAGACAGCCACTATGGCCAGCACCACTGCTTCAAGGATCTCCAATATTTCATGCCCCAGAGACTGCGACGATTCCTGCTCGCTGAGGTGATGCGCGATCTCGATGTTGGACTCTCCCGCTTCGGACATGGATCAAGACCTCCTGGATGATCAGTGTGGACGCCGGACAGGTAAGTGCCTTTTTCTGCGCTGTGATTGAGTGATCTTTAAGTTTTGCTTACGCAGACGTTTCCCGCCTATGTCAGTCTGGCGCAATGCTTGATAGTTGCGAAACTGTCAAAAGGTACAGCGAAGTGCTGGTCCCGCCATTTATTGAGGGACGGCCCTGTTTATCGAGGTTGTCCAAGGAGCCGCCATGAACAGAGCAGAAATGAGCGAAGCAGAACGGAGCAGAAGGGAGTCGATTCATACCGATGACTCCGTTAATGGCTCCCATTCTGGAGTCCAGCAACTGGGAGCCCGGGTCGGCTATTGTCCTGCGGCTTGCCGCTTGGACTTGACCCACTTCACCGTGGCCTGCGCGACTTCTTCCGGCGTGAGTCCCTTATTGCTCGTCCAGACCCGGTAGCGCATATAGGCGTCTTCGATTTCGCGGACGACATCGTTGGGCGAGACCGGCTTGATCGCGCTCGATTGTCTCTGCGCCAGATGTTGCTGATACAGGCGATCCGTCGGCGTGTTCGTGTCGGCGTGACTGGTTCGCACGAATGGCGGGGCGAAGGTGCCTTGATTCGGCAAGGTCGTCAGAGAATCGCTGCTGCCGTCGGTGTAACGCGTGCCAAATTCGGTCCAGCCATCGGTTCGAGGATACTCACAAATCTGTGCGGACACATACGTCTGCGGCTGAAACAGGATGCGCATCAACACGCCCGGCATGGTGTCGACGCCGAACGTGCCCAGATCACTAAACCCGGCCCGCACCAACGGAGCCGCCTGCCGCTGCATGGCGGCCTCGTCCTTCCATTGCGGCGAGGCAGCCCGCGTGAACCGGATCTGGTCCGGCACGCTCGCGATCGCCTGCTCTCTGACCTGGTTCAGCGCAAAGCGGCCCGCCCGCCGCCCAACCAGCCGCGGCAACACGCGCGCAATGAACGCCAAAGCAAAGAAAAAAATCCCGATGACAACAGATGTGGACAGGCCCATGGTGTCGCTTCCCCAAGCAACGGTTTTTCGTATTCCAGCAGACACGAACGAGGCGCGGAAGCTTACAAAAGTAACCGCCGCGCAGATCGGCCGTAACGCCGAAAAATTCCGATCGGACGATGACTGAGAGTCCTATCCAAGAATTAAGGTCAACTTACAGGGGGCGGGTGCTCCATTTCTCGCGCGTCCTTTGCGCGAGAAGTCGGGAATTTGCGCTCATGTCGAACGCCGTCGGATGTTCCAAGGGCGGAATCCGACCACCAAATCCCAACTCACGATGCCGCACACCTCCGCCTATGCCACGCCGTCGCTTGCTCAAACGCGTAAGCCACGCGCAACACCAAGTCCTCTCGCCAATGCGGTCCCGCGATCTGCAGTCCGATGGGCAATCCGCCCTGCGTAAATCCGCAAGGCACCGAGATCGCCGGCAATCCCCACACATTGAACGGCCGCGTGTTGTGCAGCAGCGTCAGTTCCGCGGGACGCAGCGCCTCCGGATTCGCTTTCAACTCCACAATGGCCGGAGCCGCCATCGGCGTCGTCGGCGTCACCAGCACATCCACCTCAGCAAAGACCGCGCGAATGTTGCGCCGAGCCTGATCCTGCTCTCGCCGCCGCTGGATATATTCTCCCGTCGAGACTCCTTCCCCCGCTCGTATGCGCCGCAGCGTTTCCGGCAAGTACAACTCCGGGCTCTTCGCGACATTCTCCGCGTGAAAGGCATAAGCTTCCGCAGTCTGCAGCGTGCGGTCGGTCGGCACGTCAAGCTGGACGTCTTTTAACTCTGCGCCGAGGCTTTGCATTTCCCGCAACGCGTGTTCCATCGCCGAAGCCACTTCCGCATTGAGATCGTCAAAGAAATATGCGCGCGGCACACCCACGCGCAAAGACTTCACGCCCTCGCCCAATCCCGAGACATAATCCGCCACAGGAACATCCGCCGAAGTGATGTCCGCCGAATCGTATCCCGCAATCGCCTGCAGCACGATTGCCGCGTCCGCCACCGTCGCGGCGAGCGGTCCAATATGATCAAGCGAAGGCGACAGCGGAATCACTCCCCGGCTCGACACGCGTCCATACGTCGGCTTGATACCCACGCAGCCGCAGAGCGCTGCCGGCTCGCGAATCGATCCTGCCGTGTCGGTGCCAATCGCCGCATACGCCAAACCCGCGGCCACTGCCGCAGCCGATCCGCCCGACGATCCTCCCGCGATGCGCCCAAGATCCCACGGATTGTGAACGTCGCCAAAATAGCTGACCAGCGAACTCCCGCCATAAGCGAACTCATGAAGATTATTTTTCCCGACAATGACCGCGCCAGCCTGCCGCAACCGCCGCACCACGTCCGCATCCTGGTTTGGCACCCGGTCCTTATATAGAGCGCTGGCCGCCGTCGTCCGCACTCCCACCGTGTCGATCAGATCCTTCAACGCCACCGGCACGCCATGCAGCGCCCCGCGCCACTCCCCGCGCAAGATCTCAGATTCCGCCTGCCTCGCCTCTGCCAGCGCCGACTCCGCCATCACGGTGATGAACGCATTGAGCGCCGGGTTTCGCTTCTCTATGCGATCGAGGCAGGCGCGCGTAATCTCCACCGGAGAGATCTCTCCCCGCCGCAGCCGTGGTGCCAGTTCAGAAATTGAAGGGAAGTCGGTCATGGTCCGGGCCATTGTAAAGGCAAAGGGAATTCACTCTGTGTCCTCCGTGTCCTCTGTGGTGATGATTTTTTCAAACCAACGTCGCATCCCCCACATCCAAAAGTCCTATAATTGCGACAGTCGGTTTGTTGGGGGCCAAGAAAATCATGTCCGAGATGACGATCGCGCCCGTTGCGACGCACGGTTTCTTTGTGGATGGCCGGTGGCGGGACGACGGCGATGTCGTCGAGATCCACGCTCCCTACGATGGCAGCCTGATCGCCCGCGTCGTGCAGGGCCGCCAAGCCGACGCCGACGCTGCCATAGCCGCCGCGGTCAAAGCATTCGGCACCACCCGCCGCCTTCCAGCCTTCGAGCGCCAGCGCGTCCTGCGACAGATTTCCGCATTCATGACGCAGCGCAAGGAGGAATTTGCCCGCACCCTCGCGCAGGAAGCCGGCAAGCCCATCAAGGCCGCACGCACCGAGGTCGAGCGCGCCATTTTTACCTTCAACGTCGCCGCCGAGGAGAGCACTCGCATCTACGGCGAATTCCTTCCGCTCGACTGGCAGGAGTTCACCGCGGGACGCTGGGGCATCGTGCGCCGCTTCCCGCTCGGCCCTATCGCCGGCATCACGCCATTTAATTTTCCCATCAATCTCGTTGCGCACAAAGTCGCTCCTGCCATCGCCGCCGGATGCTCCATGGTCCTGAAGCCTGCGCCGCAAACGCCCCTCTGCTCGCTGCTTCTCGCCGAATGCGTGCAGCAGGCCGGCTGGCCCGATGGCGGACTCAACGTGCTTCCGCTCTCCAACGAAGACGCCGGCCTGCTCGTCACCGACGATCGCATCAAACTCATCAGCTTCACCGGCAGCGTGCCGGTCGGCTGGGACATCAAGCGCCGCGCCGGAAAGAAGAAAGTTGTCCTCGAACTCGGCGGCAATGCAGCCGTCATCGTTCACAGCGACGCCGACCTCGAATATGCCGCCGAGCGCTGCGTTACCGGAGGGTTCGGCTACGCTGGCCAGACTTGCATTTCCGTGCAGCGCATCCTGGTCGAGCATTCCGTCTACGGAAGATTCACCGACCTGTTCGTCGATGCCGTAAAGAAATTGAAGACCGGAGATCCGCTGGACGAATCGACTGAAGTTGGTCCGCTCATCCGCGAGAGCGACGCCATCCGCACCATCAACTGGATCGACGAGGCCGTCCGCGCCGGTGCGCGTCTTCTGTGCGGTGGCGCACGCAAGAATCTCGTCGTCGAGCCCGCCGTACTTACTGGCACCAAGCCCGACATGAAAGTTAACTGCCAGGAAATGTTTGGTCCCGTGGTAACCGTCGAGCCCTACAAAGATTTCGATCAGGCGTTGCGCCAGGCCAACAATTCAGACTACGGCATGCAGGCCGGAGTTTTTACGCGCGACGCGAAGTTACTCTTCCAGGCCTACGAAGAACTGGAAGTCGGCGGCGTGATCGCCGGAGACGTTCCCTCGTTCCGCATCGATCAAATGCCCTACGGTGGCGTCAAAGATTCCGGCCTCGGCCGCGAAGGTCTCCGCTACGCCATCGAAGAGATGACCGAGCCGAAATTAATGGTGATGAATCTGCGCTAGGTTGTTGCCTCGTGAGCCTCTGTGTCCTCACTGGCTAAGTTTTTTTTGGAGTGCCGTTGAAAAACTCAACATTTTTTCAGTAACGTTTCCGTCGAAACTTTTTTCTTTTGCAAAAGTCCAAAAATCCGCGACAAACTCGAACGAAATATTTATAATTTCCAGTTTCACAGCCAACTCTGAAAACCAGTGGGTGGTTTTCTCTATCGCTGTACGAAATCAGTACTCAACATCTCAGCGGACGATCCGCCGGGTCTCTTAAGCCAGATCTCATAAGGGAATGTCTCAGATCTTTCATCGCAGTACGAATACACTGGCACGCGTCACCATCTTTGGCGCGGTCTTTGTGATTGGTGCTCTCGGTTGGATCGCCTATGAGATCCAGGGATCTCCCTACGTCACCTATGCCGGAGTGCGCAAGCCGCAGCCGGTTCCGTTCAGCCACCAGCACCACGTTACCGGACTCGGCATCGACTGCCGCTACTGCCACACCTCGGTGGAGACTTCGAGCTTCGCCGGCATTCCGCCGACCAAAACGTGCATGAACTGCCACTCGCAGATCTGGACTAACGCCAAGCTGCTCGAGCCGGTGCGCGCCAGTTACAAGTCCGGCGAATCGCTGCAGTGGACGCGCGTGAACCAGCTCCCCGACTTTGTCTATTTCAATCACAGCATTCATGTCAATAAAGGAGTCGGCTGCAACACTTGCCACGGCCCGGTCGACCAGATGCCGTTGATGTACCAGCAGGAAAGTTTGCAGATGGAGTGGTGCCTGGGCTGCCACCGCGCGCCAGAAAAAAATCTGCGCCCGCGTGACCAGGTATTCAACATGCGGTACCAGCAGCCCACAGGCGCAAGCCCGGTCGTAGTCGACGGACAAAGCTACACCGATCAAACCGATTTGGGAACAGCGCTAATAAAGAAGTACAACGTGCGCAGCGTGAAAGACATTACAAACTGCAGCACGTGTCACAGATGATGCAAATGAGACCCGCGTATATGAGACGTGTCATCCTGAGCGAAGCAAATGCGGAGTCGAAGGACCCCGGGAATGCCGCTGCCGAGTCAGAGAGCTATCACGCGCGGAGGCGGGCAGCATCGAGAGAATGCCTTGCGGAGTCGGGCGCGCTATCAGGGTTGCAGAGATCCTTCGGCTCCGGTTTTGCTTCGCGAATCGCGAAGCAAAATCCTCGCTCAGGATGACAAGGTATCTCAAGGATGACAGGGTCTGCTGAGAATGACAAGACCTGTTCAGGTGACAAGGTCTTAAGTAGCAAGCTATGAAGACGGAAAAACAAAACGGCGCCAAACGTGAGGATGTTTGCCCGAGCCACGGCAAACTGGACTTGGCCTACGTCCGCGCGAAGATTGATCAGGCCACGGCCCACGACGCCGTGGAGAAGACTGGTCCGGAATATTGGCGGAGCTTGGAAGAACTCGCCGGCTCCGAAGAATTCAAGCAGGCCCTGCACCGCGAATTCCCCAAAGGCGCCTCCGAATGGGTCGACTCCGTCTCGCGCCGCGGATTCCTCAAGGTCATGGGCGCCTCCCTCGGCCTCGCAGGAATGACCGGATGCGTTCGCCTGCCGCTTGAGCCCATCGTCCCGTACGTGCGCCAGCCGGAAGGCGTCATCCCCGGCCGCCCCATGTATTACGCCACGGCGGTCACGCTCGGCGGATACGCCAGCCCCGTCCTGGTCGAAAGCCATCTCGGACGTCCCACAAAAATCGAGGGCAACGATCTGCACCCGGCCTCGATGGGCGGCACCGACATTTTCACGCAGGCCTCCATCCTCGGCCTCTACGATCCCGACCGCTCACAGACCGTCATGTCGATGGGTGACGTCCGATCGTGGGGCGCATTTCTCAGCGCGATCCGCGGACCGCTGAACGCGCAAAAAGCCTTGCAGGGCGCGGGCATCCGCATTCTCACGCCAACAATTTCATCGCCCACGCTCGCCGATCAGCTGCGCAATTTCCTGAAGATTTATCCGCAAGCCAAGTGGCACGTCTACGAGCCCATTAATCGCGACAACGTCCTCGAAGGCGCGAAGCTCGCCTTCGGACAGCCCGTCGAAACGCGCTACGACTTCTCGAAGGCCGACGTCATCGTCTCGCTCGACGCCGACTTCCTCTACGCCGGATTTCCCGGCAACACCCGCTACATCCGCGACTTCGCCAAGCGCCGCAATCCCGACAGCGGCAACATGAATCGCCTGTACGTCATCGAGAGCACGCCGAGTTCAACGGGAGCGAAGGCGGATCACCGGCTGCCACTGCAGGGAAGCCAGATTGAGAACTTTGCCCTCGTGATGGCCGGTTCGGTCCATAGGTTCTCTGGCAACCCCAGGGAGTTAGGTGCCGAGGCGGAGCCGTTTCTGAATGTGTTGAGCCGGGACTTGGGATCAGCCCTAATAGTTTCGGGAGATCATCTGCCGCCTTCGGTCCACGCGATCGCCCACAAGCTCAACGAAGCGCTCGGCAACGTCGGCAAGACTGTTTTCTACTCCGATCCCGTTGATGCAAATCCGGTCAACCAGACCGAGTCGATCAAAGATCTCGTCGCCGACATGAGCGGCGGCAAGGTTGATCTGCTGGTGATCCTCGGCGGCAATCCCGCGTACGATGCCCCCGCGGATCTTAACTTCGCTGAAGCTTTGAAGAGCAACAAGGCTCCGGTGCGAGTGCACTATGGCCTCTATCAGAACGAAACCGCCGAGCTCTGCCAATGGCACGTCAGCGCAACGCACGAACTTGAAGCTTGGGGCGATGCCCGCGCCTACGACGGCACGGTCAGCATCATCCAGCCCCTGATCGCACCTCTTTATAACGGCAAGAGCGCGCTGGAATTTGTCGCACTCCTCAGCGGGCAACCTGACGCTACGGGATATGATCTGACGCGTGCTTACTGGCAGAAGCAGCACTCCGGCGCGGACTTCGAGCAGTTCTGGCGCAAATCGCTGCACGATGGATGGATTGAGGGAACCGCGTCTACCTCAAAGGCGCCCTCGTTGGTTGGTGCCGCCGGCGGCTCGATCATCAGGAATCAGCCGAAGTCAGAGGCAGAATCCGGTAACTCCGCCCCGCCAACCATCGAACTCAACATCCGCCGCGATCCCACTATCTACGACGGACAATTCTCCAACAACGGCTGGCTGCAAGAACTCCCCAAGCCGATGAACAAGCTCACGTGGGATAACGCCATCCAAATCGGTCCCGCGATGGCGCAACGTCTCAACATCAAAACGGAAGACGTCGTCGAGCTCGAACTCAACGGCAAAAAAGTCACCGGCCCCGTCTGGATTCAAGCCGGACATCCCGACAACTCCGTCACCATCACGCTCGGCTACGGACGCACCCGCGCTGGCCGCGTCGGAACCGCCCAAGGTTTCAACGCCTACGCCTTGCGCACCACCGCCGCGCCATGGACAGCTTCAGGGGTCACGATACGAAAGACCGGAGACACCTACAAACTCGCCTCCACTCAGGGCATGCAAAGCATGGACACGCCCGACGGCGGCCATCGTCCGCTCGTCCGCGAAACTACGCTCGAGGAATACAAGAAGGATCCCAACTTCGCGCAGGAAGACGAAGTTCCAAAAGACCTCACCCTCTACGAGCCCTATCCCTACGACAAAGAAGACTACGCCTGGGGCATGACGATTGATCTCAACTCCTGCGTAGGCTGCAACAACTGCATGCTGGCCTGCCAGTCGGAGAACAACATCGCCGTTGTTGGCAAGGAGCAGACGCACATCGGCCGCCATATGCACTGGATCCGCGTCGACGCCTACTACCAGGGCGACCGCGACAATCCGCGCGCGTTCTTCCAGCCCGTGCCCTGCATGCAGTGCGAGAACGCGCCCTGCGAAGTTGTCTGCCCCGTCGGCGCCACCAACCACAGCACCGAAGGCCTGAACGACATGGTCTACAACCGCTGTGTGGGCACGCGCTACTGCTCGAACAACTGTCCGTACAAAGTTCGCCGCTTCAACTTCCTGCTCTTCCAGGACTGGGAAACGCCCCAGTACAAGATGATGCGCAATCCTGACGTCAGCGTGCGCAGCCGCGGCGTCATGGAAAAGTGCACCTACTGCGTCCAGCGCATCAACGAGCACCGCATCGACGCCGAGACGGCCTCGGTGCGCGAAGAAAAGAAAATCCTGATCGGCAACGAACTGCAAACCGCTTGCCAGCAGTCATGTCCGGCAGCCGCAATCGTTTTCGGCAACATCAACGATCCGAACAGCAAAGTGTCCAAGCTGAAAGCGCAGTCCAGAAACTACAGCCTGCTAGGCGAACTGAACACGCGTCCAAGAACCACGTACCTGGCAGAAATCAGAAACCCGAACCCGGAGTTGAAACGGTGACCGTGAAATCTTGTCATCCTGAGCGGCGGCAAAGCCGGCGCGAAAGACCTTGTGTCGGAGGGAAGCTGACGATGCGGTGGATAGGGTACCCGATTCTGCATGCATCAAGCGCCTTGCCGACGACAGCATCGCATCTCGCGGCAGTCGTAAGATCGCTCGGAGAGCTTGCGCCCTCCTCACGATGACATCGACCCTAAAGGCGCGCGCGATAACCTCGACTCTCAAGACGTGCACGACGACATTGATTTGAAAGCATGAACGAGCAATACAAATCGGCTACCACACTCGATCGCGCTCCCGTCATCGAACCGGGCCACACCTTCGGGACGGTCACGGAAAAAATCAGCGCCATCGTGCTGACCCGTCCCGCCTCCAACGGATGGTTCCTCGGCTTCGGGGTCGCCTTCATGCTTACCATGATGATGCTCTATGCCATCGGCTACCTCTTTCTGAAGGGCATCGGAATATGGGGCGATACCATCCCCATCGCCTGGGGCTTCGCCATAGTCAACTTCGTCTGGTGGATCGGCATCGGCCACGCCGGCACCCTCATCTCCGCTATCCTCTTATTACTCCGCCAAAGCTGGCGCAACTCGATCAACCGTTTCGCCGAAGCAATGACGCTCTTCGCCGTCGCCTGCGCTGGCATCTTCCCCGCAATCCACGTCGGGCGTCCCTGGCTGGCCTACTGGCTCTTCCCCTATCCCAACACGATGCGAGTGTGGCCGCAGTTCCGCAGCCCGCTCATGTGGGACGTCTTTGCGGTCTCCACCTACGCCACCATCTCCGCGCTGTTCTGGTTTGTCGGTCTCATCCCCGATCTGGCCACGCTGCGTGACCGCACCGAAAACCCAATTCTAAGAATTGTCTACGGCATGCTCTCGTTCGGATGGCGGGGGTCCGCCCGCCACTGGCATCGTTACGAGACCATGTATCTTCTTCTCGCCGGACTGGCCACGCCTCTGGTTCTCTCGGTTCACACCGTCGTCAGCTTCGACTTCGCCGTCGGCATCGTCCCCGGATGGCATACCACCATCTTCCCGCCCTACTTTGTTGCGGGCGCCATCTACTCCGGTTTTGCCATGGTGCTGATGCTTGCCATTCCCATCCGCAAGATTTATGGCCTCGAAGATTTCATTACCGATCGCCATCTGCAGAACTCCGCGAAAGTCATGCTCGCGACCGGATTGATTGTTGCCTACGGCTACGGAATCGAAGCTTTCATGGGCTGGTACAGCGGCGATCGCTATGACGCCTTTACGCTATGGAACCGCTTGCATGGCCCCTACGCCGTTCCTTACTGGATGCTCCTGCTCTGCAACATCTTCATTCCGCAGGTCCTCTGGATCCGTAAACTGCGCACCAGTCCACTCGCGCTGTTCTTCATCTCGGGCGTGATTCTGGTCGGCATGTGGCTCGAGCGCTTCATCATCGTCGTCGTCAGCCTGCAGCGCGACTTCCTGACTTCCTCCTGGGGCATGTACTACCCGACGCGTTGGGACTGGATGACCTATATCGGCACCATCGGCATGTTCCTCATGCTGATGTTTTTGTTCCTGCGGATTCTGCCGGCCATTTCGATCTTCGAGATGCGCACCCTGCTGCCCGAAGCGGAGGTGAAAGAGTAACGCCATGAAACGGGATCCCATCTACGGCATCATGGCCGAGTTCGACTCTGCGCAGGCGCTCGTCGACGCCGCCCGCACCACGCATCAGGCTGGCTACATCAAAATCGACGCCTACAGCCCGTTCCCCATGGAAGGTCTGGCGGAAGAAATCGGTTTCCATCATGACGAAGTTCCGCTTGTCGTTCTGATCGGCGGCATCATCGGGGGATTGACCGGCTATCTGATGCAGTACTGGATGTCCGCCGTCGACTATCCGCTGAATATCGGCGGCAAGCCCTATCATTCCTGGCCTGCATTCATCGTGATCACCTTCGAGATGACGATTCTTTTTGCCGGCATCTCGGCGGTCCTCGGCATGCTTGCCCTGAACGGCCTGCCCATGCCGTACCACCCGGTATTCAACGTTCCGCGTTTCTCGTCGGCCTCGAAAGACCGTTTCTTTCTGATCGTGTTCTCGTCCGACAAAAAGTACAATCCCGTTGTCACGCGAAAGTTTCTCGAAAACCTTAACCCGCGCTCGGTCTCGGAGGTGCCCAGCTAGATGAGCACCGCCCGAAAATTCATGAATGCAGTCCGCGCCAATGTCTGTGTGGGGGGCGCCTTCGTCCGTCCAGTCGAGCAAAGGTCGACAGCGGTTTTCTTTGCGGCGCTACTGCTACTGGTTGCGATCACCTCCGCCTGCCGCATCGACATGCACGTGCAGCCCCGCGAGAATCCGCTCTCCCGCAACGATTTCTATTCCGACCAGCGTTCTGCTCGTCCTTTGGTCGAAGGTACAGTCGCCCGCGGACAGCTCGACGCCGACACCTATTTCTACACCGGCAAGATCGGCAACAACCCCGGCGAGTACATGCCGTTCCCCGTCACCAAAGATGTCCTCACTCGCGGCCGCGAACGCTTCAACATTTTCTGCGCTCCCTGTCACTCGCGCCTTGGTGACGGCAACGGTTTCGTTCCTTCCCGCGGATTCGCCCGCAAGCCTCCCTCATTCCACATCGCGCGCCTGCAAAAAGCGCCGGTGGGATATTTTTTTGACGTCATCACTGAAGGCTTCGGCATCATGCCCGATTATGCCTCCCAGATTCCGCCGCAGGATCGCTGGGATATCGTCGCCTACGTTCGCGCCTTGCAACTGAGCCAGAACGCTACCATGGCCGACGTCCCAGCCGGGCAAACGGTTCCCTCCGAGCCGCCGAAATTCCGCGACCCCGGAACAGGCGCAACGCTACCCGTCCCAGTGCCAGAGTCGAATTCGAAACCTGAGGAACAAAAATGAGCACGGCGCCCGTGAAACAAGTCGATCTGACCGCGCCGCCAGTGGTGAAAACCATTGCGCAGCGGTCGTTGATCGTCGGCGTCGTCTTCGCGATTGTCGCCGTCATCCTCGCGTTTAAGAGTCCCGAAGAGTTCTACCGCGCTTACTTGCTCGGATACATGTGCTGGCTGGGCGTGGCTCTCGGTTCCATGGCGATCATTATGATTCGCCATTTAACGGGCGGCGGATGGGGCGTCGTGATTCGCCGCGTTCAGGGCGCCGCCATGCGCACTCTGCCCCTGTTGGCGGCCCTGTTCATTCCCATCATTCTCGGGATCAAGAAGCTCTACATCTGGGCGCAGCCGCTCGAGAATATCCAGGACAAGCATCTCCGCGAGCACCTCGAAGACATCACCAAAACCTATCTCACCACGAACGGCTTCATCCTTCGCGCCATCTTCTACTTCGCCATCTGGAACCTGATTTCCTTCCTGCTTTCCAAGTGGTCGAAGGAGGGAGACAGCCCTTCCGCTCCCGATAACACGGTGAAGTTCAAAGCCGTCTCCGGACCCGGCCTGATCCTTTACGGTTTCACCATTTCCTTCGCTGCTATCGACTGGGTCATGTCACTCGATCCGAGCTGGATCTCGACCATCTTCGGCCTCGTCGTTCTCATCGGCCAAGTTCTTTCCGCGATGTGTTTCGCGGTGGTGGTCGAACGCATCCTCGTCAACTACAAGCCCATGTCGGACATGTTGACCCCCGACTTCGTCCATGACCACGGCAAGTGGATGCTCACCTTCATCATGGTCTGGGCCTACTTCAACTATTCGCAGTGGCTCATCATCTGGGCCGGCAACCTGCCTGCCGAGATCACCTATTACGTGCGGCGCCTCAATGGTGGCTGGGGTTACGTCGGCCTGTTCATCGTGATCTTCCACTTCGCGATCCCGTTTGGAATGTTGCTGTCGCGCCCCTTCAAGCGCAACATCCGCAAGCTGGTCTGGCTCGCCGTGTGGCTCCTGCTGATGCGCTATTTGGATTTGTTCTGGATCATCGAACCCAATTTTTCGAAGACTTTCAACGTAACCCTCGCGGACGTCGTCGTGCCCATCGCCCTCGGCGGTCTCTGGCTGGCCTACTTCTTCCGCAATCTGGGCTCACTGCCTCTGCTGCCTGTCTACGATCCGACGGCCGGAGAAGTTTTGCATCCGGAGCATCATCACGGAGGTGCATGAGCGAAGAGCTACGAGTCAGGAGCTGAGAGCTAAGAACTGAGTACCGAGTACCGGGTACTGCGTCGTACTGAAAATATGAGCAACCAGACCCATCCCGAGATTCCGAACGGTAACGGCGGCTACGAGCGTCAGGACATCAGCGTGGCCGGAGTCCTGTATTTTCTCGGCGGCCTCGCCGCCGCGGGGCTGATCAGTTACTTCGTAGTGATGGGTGTGTATTCGTATCTGGAAAAGCGCTCCGACGCTGAGCAGGCTCCGGTCAATCCGCTGGTTACCAATGCGCCGGTCGACACGCGCAAGCTTTCCGTCGACTACAAGGACTATCTGAAGCAGAACTTCCCCCGCCCGCAGCTGGAAATCGACGAGCGCACGCAACTCGACAAGATCCGCAGGGAGGAAGAGGAAACTCTGAACTCCTATAGCTACGTCGACAAGAATGCCGGTACTGTCCGCATTCCCATCGATCGCGCCATGGACTTAATCGCCCAGCGCGGCTTGCCAGTGTTTGGACAGCCTAACTTGGATGTGTCTCTCAGCCCGGCGCCAGCACCAGGCGCCCCGGCACAACAAAAGAAGGCAAAGAAGTGAGCAGCATGATTCACAACTCGGGAATCACATATGCTCGTGTGAGGACGGACGCATTCGTCCGCCCAGTCGAGCGAAGCTCGACAGTGCACTCAACCGGCGCTGCGAGAATTCTGCTGTCGCTAGTGTTCTTCACGGCCACCGCCTTCGGACAGGCCATGTCTAAAGGCATCCTGTCGCCGCCCGCAAACGTCCGCCCGCCGTACCTGCAGAACGTGGGCATCGAGCAGCATCTGGATGGACAAGTCCCTCCCGATCTACCCTTTGTCGACGACACCGGCCGCCCCGTCAAACTCGGCGGCTACTTCGGCAAAAAGCCGCTGATCCTGAACCTCGTCTACTACAACTGCACCATGCTCTGTGGCGAAGCGCTCGCCGGACTCACCGGCGCTATGAAGATGGTGAAGTTCAATGTTGGCGACGAGTTCGACGTGATCACCGTCAGCTTCAATCCGCAAGAGACGCCAGAAATTGCAGCTGCCAAGAAGCAGGATTACCTCAAGCGCTACGGCCGTCCCGGCGCCGCCGCCGGATGGCATTTCCTGACTGGCCCAGCGGAGTCGATCAACGCTCTCACTAAGGCCGTAGGCTTTCAGTATCAATTCGATCCCAAGAGCAAGCAGTACGCGCATGCCACCGCCATCATGGTGCTGACGCCACAAGGCCACATCTCGCGCTACTTCTATGGAGTGGATTATCCGCCGAAAGATCTGCGCATGGGATTAGTTGAAGCCTCGCAAGACAAGATCGGCAACGCCGTCGACCAGGTTCTACTGTACTGCTATCACTATGATCCCGAGACCGGTAAATACGGCGCGGTCATTACCAATATTTTGCGCCTTGGCGCTGGACTCACAATTTTGCTGCTCGGCGGCCTAATCTTCATTTTGTGGCGGCTGGACAAAGCCGCTACGCGCAGGATTTCGGGGCAGGCGAGACCGACTCAAACGAGACCGATTCAAACGAAATATGTTCGATAATTTTCCATTATGGCCGGACCGGGCCTCCACCGCGGCAGGCAACGTTGACGCGTTGTTCATCTTCCTGCTCATCGTGTCGGGCCTAATGACGGCGCTCATCTTCACCGCGGTTGTTTACTTCGCCGCCCGCTACCGCCATCGCCGCGGTGTTCCGGCTGAGCAGATCGAAGGCTCCACGCCGCTAGAACTGACGTGGACGATTATTCCTCTCTTCGTCTTCATGGCGATCTTCGCCTGGGGCGCGGTTGTTTACTTCAAGAGCCGGACGCCACCCCGCGACTCCACCGAAGTCTACGTGGTCGCGAAACAGTGGATGTGGAAGCTCGAACATGCCGAAGGTCAGCGCGAGATCAACGAGTTGCACGTTCCCGTCGACCGCGACGTCAAGCTGATCATGACTTCCCAGGATGTCATCCATAGCTTCTTCGTCCCCGCGTTCCGCATGAAGCAAGACGTGCTCCCAGGGCGCTACACGGTCGCCTGGTTCCGCGCCACCAAGCCCGGCACCTATCACCTTTTCTGCACCCAATATTGCGGCACGCTGCACTCGGGCATGATCGGCTCCATCATCGTGCAGGAACCTGCGCAATACGAAGCCTGGATGAGCGGTGGCACCACCGGCCCGCTCTCCGCCACCGGAGAGAAGATCTTCGCCGAACTCGGCTGTGTGACTTGCCACCGCACCGACGCGCAAGGCCGTGGTCCGAACTTGCAGGGAGTCTTCGGCAAGCCCGTATTGCTCGAGGACGGCCGTACCGTGATGGCGGATGAAAATTATATCCGAGAGTGCATCCTTGATCCCGGCGCCAAACGCGTCAAGGGATTCCAGCCGATCATGCCGACCTTCCAGGGCCTGGTCAGCGAAGAGCAAGTGAACGCGCTTGTGGCCTATATCAAATCGCAGTCGCAACCCGCCGCAGCTGGGGCCAGGACCGCTGCGGCCGAACCCGAACCAGAACCAACCAAGGCCCCGGCAGGAAGTCAGGTGCAATGAATATGGCTACCGCAACTGCTCAACCCCCCGCTCAGCCGATCGAGCGCGAGAATTATCTGAATAAGCACTACGGGTTCGGCTCGTGGCTCTTCACCACCGACCACAAGCGCATCGCGCTGCTCTACCTGATCTCGATCACCTTCTTCTTTTTCATCGGCGGATTCTTCGCGCTGCTCATTCGCCTCGAGTTGCTCACGCCCGCCGGTGACCTCGTCCAGGCCGACACCTATAACAAACTCTTCACCATGCATGGCCAGGTGATGGTTTTCTTCTTCCTTATCCCCTCGATCCCTGCCGTGCTCGGCAACTTCCTCGTCCCGATGATGGTCGGCGCCAAGGATCTGGCCTTCCCGCGGATCAACCTGCTGAGCTGGTATCTCTACATCATCGGCGGCGCCATGATGATGCACTGCATGCTGACTGGCGGCGTCGACACCGGCTGGACCTTCTACGTACCCTTCAGCACGGCCTTCAGCAACACCAAAGTGATCGAGGCCGGACTCGCGATTTTCGTTGCTGGATTCTCATCCATCCTCACTGGCCTGAATTTTGTCGTCACCATCCATCGCATGCGAGCGCCGGGGATGACCTGGTCACGCCTTCCTCTGTTCATCTGGGCGCACTACGCGACCAGCATCATTCAGATTCTTGGGACGCCCGTCATCGCGATCACTCTCGTGCTGGTCGTCGCGGAACGTGCCTTGCACCTCGGCATCTTCGATCCCAAACTCGGCGGTGATCCGCTCCTCTTCCAGCACCTGTTCTGGTTCTACTCGCATCCGGCCGTCTACATCATGATTTTGCCATCGATGGGCGTCGTCACCGAAATCATCGCGTGCTTCTCGCGCAAGCGCATCTTCGGCTACAGCTTCGTCGCCTTCTCTTCGATCGCCATCGCCGTGTTCGGATTCCTGGTCTGGGCGCACCACATGTTCGTCGCCGGAATTTCCGTCTACGCTGCGCTGATCTTCTCTCTGCTGAGCTATGCCGTCGCCGTCCCGTCCGCCGTAAAAGTCTTCAATTGGACGGCTACTCTTTACAAAGGCTCGATCCGCTACGACGCGCCGATGCTCTATGCGTTCGGCTTCCTCGGCCTGTTCACCATCGGCGGATTGACCGGTCTCTTCCTCGCGTGTCTCGGCATCGACATGCACGTCCACGACACCTATTTCGTCATCGCCCATTTCCACTACATCATGGTCGGCGGTGCTCTCATGGGCTATCTCGGGGGAATGCATTTCTGGTGGCCGAAAATTTCCGGCAAACTCTATCCCGAAGGCTGGGCTCGCCTCGCCGCCCTGATCGTCTTCATCGGATTCAATCTGACTTTCTTCCCGCAGTTTATTCTCGGCTACCTCGGTATGCCGCGCCGCTACTACCAGTACCCGCCGGAATTCCAGGTGCTCAACGTGCTCTCCACCGCGGGCGCCACCGTGCTCGGCGTTGGCTACCTGCTGCCCATGATCTACTTCCTCTGGTCCATGCGCTACGGCAAGCCCGCTCCCGACAATCCGTGGAACGCCGCCGGCCTGGAATGGAAGACGCAATCTCCGCCGACTACTTTCAACTTTGAACAAGAGCCAATTGTGACCTGGGAAGCCTACAACTACGAGGAACTTGACGCGCCTCATAAACAGGGGGTGCCGGTTGTCCGATAGCACGTCCGGTAGCACCGTCGTCAGCGTTCAACACGAAGGGCAGCACCGCCCGGAGCTGTTGCACCACTTTGCCGACGAGCAGCAGCAGCGCGATTCCGCCAGCCTCGGCATGTGGATCTTCCTCGCCACCGAAGTTATGTTCTTCGGCGGACTGTTCTGCGCATACCTGATTTATCGCGGATGGTACTTCGGCGATTTCGGCGCTGCCAGCAAATCCATCAACGCCACCCTCGGCGCTGCCAACACGGCAGTCCTCATCTGCAGCAGTTTGACGGTGGTGCTCGCCATCTGGGCCGCGCAAACTTCGCGTCGGTTTCTGTTGATCGCCATGCTCGTGCTCACCATGCTCTTCGGCCTCACGTTTCTCGGCATCAAGGGTTTCGAATACAAAGACAAATTCGAAGAGCATCACGTTCCCGGACCGTCCTTCAGCTTCGAGCACGTTCCGATTCCTGGACATCCCGACCAGTACGCCAACCCGCGTCACGCCCAGATTTTCTTTTCGCTCTATTTCATCATGACGGGCCTGCACGCGCTGCACATGATCATCGGTCTGGGACTTTTTGCCTGGCTCTTGTACATGGCGTGGAAAGGACGATTCACGCCGGAATATCACACGCCACTCGAAGTCGGCGGCCTCTACTGGCACTTCGTCGACATCGTCTGGATCTACCTGTTCCCGTTGCTCTATTTAATCGACCGCCACCCGTGATGGCCGAGCGTTGAAGGCGAATGACTTTGAAGTTTACAGATCCAATTCCATTCCGATGTCATCCCGAGCGAAGCAGTTTTTCAGGCGGAGCGAGGGATCTCGGGTGTAGCGGTATCGACGCTAAGGCCAATTCCGAGGTTTGTCATGTCTGACCATTCCAAATCGTCGCCCCTGAAGACCTACTTCGCCGTCTGGGCCGCGCTGCTCGTTGGCACTTTCATCACCTACAAAGCTGCCTACATTGAACTCGGCCGCTTCAACGCCGCCGTCGCTCTGATCATCGCCACGGTCAAAGCCTTGCTAGTCGCTCTCTTCTTCATGCACATCAAAGGCGCTCACGAACGCCTCCTGAAGCTAGTCGTCATCTCGACCGTATTCTTCCTCTTCATCCTGCTAGCGCTGTCGATGGCCGACTACAGCACCCGCCCCTGGAGCTAAAAATCACCTAAGCTAACGCTTTATGTGGGGACGGCCGCCCTCGGCCGTCCGCGGGGTGCATCCCGGCCGTAACGCCGCCACCTTGGGGGCCGTCCCGGCCGCACATCGTCCCATCGACCCCAGTCAGAAGCTTTCTCCGCCTAGTATGCGATATACTCGCGCGTCGAGATGAAACATCGCTGCCACGAGGTGATGTATGGCATTCTGCAATTCTTGCGGCGCAGTCCTGACCCCTGGCACCAAGTTCTGTAATAAATGCGGCGGCGTCGTTGCTGCCCCAGGGCCTGCTACTCCCAGTCTGACGCCAGCCCCGGTTCCTCCTCCACCCTCCACCGGCAGCAGCAGCGCCCTCAAAATCGTCCTGATCGTCGTCGCGGTTTTCGTCGTCCTCGGCATCCTCGGCCTTGCAACCGTCGGCATCATCGGCTATCGCGTTGCCAAAGGCTCCCACGTCACCCAGGACGGCGATCACGTGAAAGTAGAAAGCCCCTTCGGCACGATCGAAACTTCGAAAGACCCCGACCAGACCGCCAAAGATCTCGGCATCGATCTCTATCCCGGAGCGCAGGTACAGAAGAATGGCGCCGCCTCCGTTTCGTTCGGCAGCATGCACACTGTCGCCGCCAACTTCGAAAGCAGCGATCCCGTCGATAAGGTCTGTGACTTCTACAAGTCACAGGTTTCCCGGCGCCAAGGTCACGACTTCCGATCAGAATCACTGCACCATCATCTCCAGCGACCGGCAAAACATGGTCACCATCAACGTTCAGGCGAGGGGCGACGCCTCCAAGTTCCAGATCACCAACGTCAGCAAGAAGCCTTCGAACTGAAAATCGGTCTCATGCACGATGAACTCGCAGTTTCGGCGCCAGCCCCCGAGTCCTCTCCGATCGACGCTGCGGGGCTGGCCGAAGCTTTGCGTTCGTCGGTTCGAGGAGAAGTTCGCTTCGACCAGGGTGCCCGCGCCCTCTACGCCACCGACGGTTCAAATTACCGCCAAGTCCCGATCGGCGTCGTTCTTCCTCGCGATCCAGAGGACGTCCTCGCCGCGATTTCCGTCTGCCGCGAATTCGGCGCGCCCCTACTTTGTCGCGGTGGAGGCACATCCCTGGCCGGCCAGTGCTGCAACGTCGCCGTCGTGCTGGATTTCTCCAAGTACATGGCGCGCATTCTCGAAATCGATCCCGAACGCCGCATCGCCCGCGTTCAGCCCGGAGTTGTCCTCGACCACCTCCGCAACGCCGCCGAAAAACATCACCTCACCTTCGCGCCCGATCCCGCCAGCCACGACCGCTGCACCATCGGCGGCATGATTGGCAACAACTCCTGCGGCGTCCACTCGGTGATGGCAGGCAAGACGGACGACAACATCGAAGAATTGGAAGTAGTCACCTACGATGGCACGCGTCTGAAAGTCGGCCAGAATTTCATTCGTGATTATGTAGGGACGGACGCATTCGTCCGTCCAGGCGGCCCGGAAGTATCGGGCCGCAGCAGCAGACGCCGCGATCAGATCCATGCTGCCCTAAGCCAGATCGCGCACGACTACGCCGACCTCATCCGCCAGAAATTCCCCGCGATCCCCCGCCGCGTCTCCGGCTACAACCTGAACTACCTCCTGCCCGAAAACGGATTCCACATCGCCCGCGCCCTGGTCGGCTCCGAAGGAACCTGCGCCACCGTCCTCGAAGCGACTTGCCGCCTCGTCGAAAGTCCGCCGCAGCGCGTCCTGCTAGTCGTCGCCTATCCCGATATTTATCAGTGCGCCGACTACATCCCCGAAATCATGGCGCACCATCCCATCGGCCTCGAAGGCTTCGACGACCTGCTCGTCTACTACACGCGTACCAAGGGCATCAATTCCGAGGGACTCGACCTGCTCCCCGAAGGCGGCGGTTGGCTCATGGTCGAATTCGGCGGCCAGACGATCCTGGAAGCCGAATCGCAAGCTCGCGGCCTCATCGACGCGCTCAACCGCAGCGCGACTCCTCCCCACGCCCGCCTCTACTCCGGCCATCAGGCTAGGCGCATTTGGGACATTCGCGAAGTCCAGTCTCGGCGTCACCTCGCACGTCCCCGGCGAACCCCTGAACTGGGAAGGATGGGAAGACGCCGCCGTCGCTCCCGAAAAACTGGGCGGATATCTTCGCGACCTCCGCAAAATGATGGCGGAATTCGGCTACAAAGGCTCGCTCTACGGCCACTTCGGCCATGCCTGCGTGCACACGCGCCTCAACTTCGACCTGCAATCCAAAGAGGGCATCGCCAAGTTCCGCCGCTTCGTGGAAGAAGCCGCCGACCTCGTCGTCAGCTACGGCGGATCTCTCTCCGGCGAACACGGCGACGGACAAGCCCGCGCCGAACTTCTCCCCAAAATGTTCGGCCCGGAACTGATGGAGGCTTTCGGCAAATTCAAGTCCGCCTGGGATCCCGACTGGAAGATGAATCCCGGCAAGCTCATTGGGCTGCCTGGGAAGCCTCTCTACAAACTCGACGCCGATCTCCGCCTCGGCCCGAACTACGCGCCGTGGGAGCCCGCAAACCCGCTTCCAGTTTCCCGCCGATCATGGCAGCCTCGCCGCCGCCACTCTGCGCTGCGTGGGAGTCGGTAAATGCCGCCGCGAGGAAGGTGGCGTGATGTGTCCCAGCTACCGCGCCACCCACGACGAAGAACATTCCACCCGCGGCCGCGCCCACCTGCTCTGGGAGATGACGCAAGGCTCAGCCCGAGAAGATGCAACCATTCGCGACGGATGGCGCAGCGAAGAAGTCAAACAATCGCTCGACCTCTGCCTCGCCTGCAAAGGATGCAAGAGCGACTGCCCCGTCAACGTCGACGTCGCCACCTACAAAGCCGAATTTCTCTCTCATTATTATGAGGGCCGCCTCCGCCCCCGCAGCGCCTACGCCTTCGGCAACATCGACCTCTGGGCGCGCCTCGCCTCGAACGCCCCCGGCCTGGTGAATCTAACGACGCAACTCCCATTCCTTCGCGACATCGCAAAGCTGCTAGCGGGAATCCCGCAACAACGCACCATCCCAGCTTTCGCCCCAGAGACATTCAAAGCGTGGTTCCACCGCTCACACGAACCAAACTCACGTGGCGGCGGACGCATTCGTCCGCCGCACGACGCGAAGCAAGAGTCAACGGAGTGGCGCGATTTGTCGGCCTCTCCCGTTGCGCCTTCGTCATCGTGGAAGAGCGGCCCTTCAGGGCCACGTCAAGCGGCAGAAGAAGGCCGGGCTTTAGCCCCCGCCGTTCTCCTCTGGCCCGACACCTTCAACAACTACTTCCTTCCCGCCACCGCCCGCGCCGCCGTCGAAGTCCTCGAAGCCGCCGGATACCGCGTCACCATCCCGCGCGCCAACCTCTGCTGCGGACGCCCTCTCTACGACTTCGGCATGCTCGATCGCGCCGAATCCCTGCTCCTTAATATCCTCGACGCACTCGCCCCCGAGATCGAAGCGGGCATCCCCGTCATCGGACTCGAGCCTAGCTGCGTCGCCGTTTTCCGAGACGAACTCCTCAACTTCTTCCCCCACGACCACCGCGCCCAAGCACTAAGCAAACAGACCTTCCTGCTCAGCGAATTCCTGGAACAAGAACTCGGCCATAACTCGCACGAAGCCTCGCTCCCTCAACTCCCGCGCCCAGCTCTCCTCCACGGCCACTGTCATCACAAGTCGATCATGAAGATGACCGCCGAAGAGTCTCTCCTCCGCCGCCTCGGCATCGACTTCCGCTCACCCGCCCCCGGATGCTGCGGTATGGCCGGGTCCTTCGGCTTCGAGCGGGATAAAGATAAGTACGACATCTCCCAGGCCATCGGAGAACTCGAACTCCTCCCCGCCGTCCGCAAAGCGCCAGCTGACTGGCTCATCATCGCCGACGGATTCAGCTGCCGCGAGCAGATCGCCCAGGGCACCGGCCGGCACGCCCTACACCTTGCCGAAGTCCTCCAGCTAGCCCTGAATCCCTCGCAGCTCGACAGCGATCCCTACCCCGAATCCGCCCAAGTCCGCGAACGCGACTCCGGAGTCCGAGCGTCCATGAAGCGAGCCGGACTAGGCCTCGGAGCCCTCGCCGCCGGCGCCCTCCTCCTCCATCAACTATCCCGCAACCGCCTGTAACAAAATGGTTTATGTGGGGACAGCCGCCCTCGGCTGTCCGGTCGAGCAAACCTCGACTGCCCTTCCTATGGCCCAATACCCCACTTTTCTGGGACAATAGAACCAGAGCCCGAGGCTTCTAGCAAGTCGCTCTAAGCGCCTTCTTCAGTACGAGTACCAAGTACTGAGTGCTGAGTACCGAATACTGCCATGGATCGCGACCTCACCACCAGCGTCGGCACCGATGTCGCCCCGACCACGCACGTCCAATCTCACTCGCCCGCCCCCCTGCGCGGCTCCGTCCTGGTCCTGATTCAGTTCGACGTTTGCGAAGAGATCAAGCTCGACGAGCTTCGCAAGATCTTCGGGGCTCGTACCGCCGACGCCAGCTTCAAGCAAAAGGCTCCCGGATACGTCCGCTACCAGCGTCCTCCTGTCGAAGAAACCCTCGATCCCCTCGTCCTCGAAAGTGGCGAGCGCCTCGAAGGCCAGATCAAGTACTACGATTACGGAGTCGTCAGCCTCGTCTTCGAGTTGCCTTTTTCCGGCGGATGGGACACGCTCGTGAACCTCTCCTGCCGCTGGACCTCCGACACCAACTTCGAGTCCCTTGCCACCCGCATCGTTCGACAGAAGCTCGAGCGCGCCGCCCCCGCCTTGGTCAAGCCCTACGTTACTCAGGAAAGCGGCGGCGAGTGGCTGCAGGAGGACTACTTCATTTTTTACGTACGTGAGATTGACGCCGAGCCCTCCGCCAACGCCCTGCTCGCCGCCCACGGAGATCAGATCGCCCAGGTCGTCCGCGGCGAGATGTCCACGCTCTCCGAAGGCGAGCGCCAGGAGATTCTCCAGTCCCGCATTTCCTACTATCCGAACGATCTCGCCGTCATCGGATGGAACGCCGCCTTCATCTACGACACGCCCGCCGGAGCCGAAACCGCCATCCAGCTTCTGCAGTACGCCAACTCCCAGCTGCTCGAGTTCCGCCACTACGACGAACTGATGACCAAGGAACTGGAGAACGTCTACGACTTCCTCGAATCCGGGGGCACGGGACTGTGGTCCCGCTGGCGCACGGCCCGCGCCGCTGCCAAGCTGCACACCGTCCTGCTCGACGTCAACGAACTCACCGAACGCGCCGACAACGCCATCAAGTTCCTCAGCGACATGTTCTCCGCGCGCCTCTACAAGCTCTGCGCCCAGAAAGTCGGAGTCCCCGACTACAAAGACCTGGTCAAAGAAAAACTCCAGACCGCCGAAGATCTCTATAAGTTCATGGTCGAGCAATTCAACCAATCCCGCGCCTTCGTCCTCGAACTGATGGTCGTCGTAATCCTCATCATCGAGTTGATCTACTTCTTCAAAGGCCGACCAATTTAACCAATTTGGTAATTGGCGAATTTAGGAATTGGGGAATTGAACCGCTTTTCGTTCTGCTCTGCCCGTGTGGGACGGACACTCTTGTCCGTCGCTTTTGAAGTTGATTGGAGAGGTCTCACGGCGGGAGCATTCGTGTGGGGACGGGTCTTCGACCCGTCCAGGCGGCCCGGAAGAGACCGGGCCGCATCTCCATCGAAGCCAGCGGTCCAAGCTGAACTCCCCACTCGCAAGCCCCCTCATGAAAGAAGAGAGTGCAAGAGAAGCCGGTGTGAACGAAGCTCCACAGGAGCGAAAGATTGCAGCCCTACCACAAGCGGCGGGAGAACCGGAGGAGATTGACCAAGGGCAGAGGGCAAAAGAAAATCCTGGCGGCCCAAACAGCCCGGGCCGCACGGACGGGTCAAAGACCCGTCCCCACACGAGCACGGGAGCGCCGCCAAGACCGTGCGCGCGCCTGGACAGCCGAAGGTGGCTGTCCCCGCACAGACTCGATGGTCACCACACGAAAGTCATACTCAACGGAACGGAAATTCGCTATTTGGATTGACCGTGCGCGGGAACTAGGAAAAACTGTTCTAGAGATGGAACCCCAAAAACAGAACAGCAGCGAAGAGCCCAAGATCGCGCCGGGACGTCCGCGCCGCCGCTGGGAGCGTTACGACATCACGATTCCGGTGGACGTCTCGACGGTGACGAACCGCGAGCGCACCAGCTTTACCGGCCAGGCCTGCGACATCAGCATTGGCGGCCTGCGCCTGTTTCTGACCCGCGAGATCGAAGCCGGGACGAGCCTGTTGCTCGAATTCCCGCTGCCGTATTCGTCGGCGCAGCTCGAAATACGAGGCGTGGTCCGGAACCGCATCGGATACACCCATGGGGTCGAATTCGTCAGTCCGACGCGCGAGCAGCAGGAGCTGATCGACCGCACCTGCAATGTGCTTGGGCTGCTGCGCTAGCGGCGCGCTACTCTCCGGCTTGCATTCATTTTCGGATCAGAAATCAAGATCAAGACCCCGCGGCCTGCTGAACCTGGGCCGACCGGACGGACGAATGCGTCCGTCCCCACACGAACTGCTCCTCGCGACGCTCGGAATGACAAATCTCGTTTTGGCTACTAGAGTCTTAACCGAGGGAGAACTCATGCGAGGGCTAAAAGACAAGCGTGTGGTGATCACAGGAGGGGCGAGCGGCATCGGCGCGGCCACGGCCGCCCGGTTTCTGGAAGAGGGGTCGCGCGTCTGCGTGATCGATCGTGATGCTGCTGCTTGCGGGCGCGTCAAGCACGAACTGCCCGCTCTTGGCGAAGCGATTATCGCCGACGTCACCGACCTGATGCAGGTGGAGGCTGCGTTTGCCGAAGCGATCCGCTTGATGGACGGCGTCGATGTGCTCATCAATAATGCGGGCATCAGCATCCGGCACAAGTTTCTCGATATTACTCCCGAAGATTGGGACCGCGTGATCGCGGTGAACTTGACGGGCGTGTTCTACGTGGCGCAGACCGCGGCGCGCCACATGTGGGAGAACGGTAGCGGTGTGATTCTGCAGACCGCATCGACCAATGGCGTGATGGGATATCCGTTTTACGCGGACTACAACGCGACCAAGGCAGGAGTAATCGAGCTCACGCGCTCGATGGCGCTGGAACTCGCACCCAAGGTGCGCGTGTGCGCCGTAGCTCCCGGATACGTGCTGACGCCGATGCAGCGCTCCGAATATTCCGACGCGATGCTGGAGGAAGTGAACCAGAAGATCCCGCTACGCCGACATGCGAAGCCCGAGGAGATTGCGGGGCTGTTCGCGTATCTCGCGTCTGACGATGCGGCGTTCGCGACTGGGCAGGTTTTCACGATGGATGGTGGCGAGACGGCCGGCAGTCTCGCGAGCCGGTGAACGCTGAGAGCCCCCTGCGGCTAAAGCCGTGAGGAACTTGGACCGCGTTACGGCACGACTGGAAGTCGTGCCTTTCCCCTTTGGTGCGAACGCCATGTGGGAGGCGCGTGATGTGGTGTTCCGTCAGCTCGTTGGGCACGAGTTCACCACTGCTTGCCGTAATCGCAGACCCGAAGGATCGAGGTTGCCGGTTACTTTTGTCACCACTCGGTGGACGTCAGAAATGCCACAATAAGCAGTGCGCCGCAGCCGTGAAAAGGCAGGCTGCGAGCGTCATTGACCATGGAAGTATTGACGTCCAAAGCGATTCGGCGCAGTACGCGGCTCCGGGTAGAGATTCCGGTGAGCGTGATCAGTCTCGACCGGAAGCGGCCGTTTGGCGACCGGTGCATGGTGCTGGTGGTGAGCGCACAAGGATGCGGGTTTCGCAGTTCGGAACCGCTGGAGATCGAGACTCCGATCCTGTTGAGCGGGCTTCCGGGCGGAGGCAGCGTGACGGCGCGGGTCGCGAACTGTTTCCCGCTGGGGAACGATGGAAAGTATTTTCTGATTGGAGCTTCGCTGTATACGCACGGTAATGTGTGGGGGATTGCGGATGCGCCGGAAGACTGGAATGAGGCGGCAAAGAGCGATCCGGTGGCCAGTCGAGCGCCTGTGCGCGAAGACCAGGAGAGTGCTGCGAAGCTGACGGTGAACAAGAAAGCGTGGCCGTACAATTTGTTCTCCGAAGGCGCGGAACTTCATCCGGGACGCAAGTAGGCGGGCGCATCGGGGCTGCCTTCAGGGAATCATCTCCGGTCCTGTTCTTTCGTAACTTCTTCCCCGCAGCGTACGCTGCCATACTCTGAGAAAGCCTATGTCTGAACCGATCGATTCCACGGTGCCGGCGGTGCCAGCAACTGAGAGCAAGTTGGCGGAACGGCCGTTCCGCGTGAAACTGCGCGGATCGGTGCTCGTCCTTGTGCGTTTGCCGAACAAGCGTTCGTTGCGAGCGGCGATCCATCAGCTGTCGACATCGGGTGGCGTGATTCATCTGGAAAAGCCGCTGGACGAGAAACTGGAAGTCGAGTTGATCTTTCACCTGCGGAAGACGACGATCCGGGGCAAGGCGCAGATGCTGTTTCCGATGTGGGCCACGCAGGGATGGATGCAGCCGTTCCGCTTTGTGGAACTCTCCGATGCCAATCGGGAAACGCTGGATACGAATTTAAAAACCTTCTTTGGTGAAGGGGCGAAGGGCGCGGCAGCGGGCGCGTAGACATCAACCGCTGAAGAGTCTCCGATAACAAGAATCTTCGCGCAGCACGGGAAATGCGTTGTGTGAATGCGAGAGTCATCCCGAGCCGGTGCCGCGAGCTCTTCTATCGCCCCTTCAGGGGCTTTGGTCAACTTCCTTCTAACTTCCCGCAGCTGGCGCCGCGGGCTGCATTTTCCGCCGCTTTCGCCGCTGAGTTTCGGAGATCCTCATGTCGACCAACCTGCCAGTTACCGTCGTCACATTGGTGATCGCGACCTAGGGACTATGATCCGAGATAGGTCTCATACATGAAACGGCTCAACTTTCTGGTGTCCCTTACCAACGACGATAACGACTATCAGCAGGAGCAGGCTGCTGCGGCGGAGAAGGCTGCGCGACGGTTGGGCGTGGATGTGAAGATCATTCACGCGAACAATGATGCGCTGGCCCAGAGTCAACAGTTGCTCCATTACGTGCAGGATTCTTCCGTGGCGCGTCCGGACGCGATCATGTTCGAGCCGGCGGGTGGAACTGCTTTTCCGCAGGTGGCACGGGCTGCAGCGGCCGCGGGTATTGGATGGGCTGTGCTGAATCATGACGTGGATTACATTCTTGATTTGCGGCGCACCTATAAAGTTCCTGTCTTTACCATCAGCTCCGATCATGTGGAGATTGGCAAGATCCAGGGGAAGCAATTCGCGGCACTGCTGCCGAGTGGCGGGTCGATTCTGTATATCGAGGGGCCGGCGAACAGTTCAGCGGCGAAAGAACGGACGACCGGGATGAACATGACGAAGCCGGCGAATATTCAAGTGAAGTCGATGCGCGCGAACTGGACCGAAGAGAGCGCGTATAAGACGGTGAGCTCGTGGCTACGGTTGCGCACGTCGCAGGAGAGCCACATGGACCTGGTTGGAGCGCAGGACGACAGCATGGCGATGGGAGCGAGAAAAGCGTTTAGCGGGATTGCCGGGGCCGATCGCGCGCGGTGGATGAAGATTCCGATTACAGGTTGCGATGGGATGCCCAAGACCGGGCAGGCATGGGTGCGCAACGGAACGCTGGCGGCGACGATCTACATTCGCCCGAATACAGATCTCGCGATTGAGATGTTGGTAGAGGCGTTCAAGAACGGAGCACAGTTGCCGGAGCGCAAGGTGACAGAGCCCGAGTCCGTGCCATCACTGGCGGAATTGGCAATCGCGGCCAGGAAGATGCAGCGCGGCGCCGGAATGTAGGAACTTTGCCTGACGATCTTTACGAGACATTGACTGGCGGTTCCGTCGATGGCTTGATCGGTAGCTCGGTCCGTGTGATACCCCACCAACAGAACGCCGTTACTCCCCAAATCGCGAACAGCGGGATCAGGCTTGCAAACCCGCGCAATCCAATCAACTGACCAAGGTTGAAAGCGCCGTAATTTCCACCGCCTTGGGCTTCGGCAAGGGTCAGCATCGATTCGCGATTGAGCGCGACGCGTCCGGACCAAAATGCCGGCCACGCTGAATGGAATATTGGACAACTATCCTGCATGGCAAGCTGTGAAGTCGTGGAAACCACCGTCAAAGTTAGAAAAACGCTGCATAGAGCAAGGCCCGCAAGCATCCGCCGCCAACCTCGAGTGGCACGTTTCCACGATACGGCGAGCCCCAGGCACAGCAACGGAATACAGGCTCCGACGTAGCGCGGCCCAAACGACAGGCCCGCCTTCCACCAGTAAAACGACGCGTTGAACAGGAAGTAATAGGCCGCAATTGCCGCTGCGACCAGCGCGGGCGCACGATGCGTTTTCTCTTTGCTCAGCCACCGCAGGCCCACTGGAGCGGCGATCAACACAGGTGAAGCAAACAGCAGACCGCGGGAGCATCCAAAGAGCAACTTCAACAGCCGGTCGGGATGCGGATAAGTCAATCCCAAATATCCTTGCTGCTGCATAAACGAAAACGAATTGGGATCGTAGTAGGAATAACTGGGGCGAAACGCGCCAAATGCTGCGTGCAAATAGCTGAGGAGCACGGCGAGGCAGATCGCCGCGCCGAGGACAACGCCCGCCGTCACGCGCCAACGGGTAGCAATCCCGCGCGGCCATGCCCGTGACAAAGCCAGAAGTGCGAGCAGCGCCGATGCCGGCGCCGCGGGATATTCGGTGACGGTCGCCCATCCAGCGGCGAGTCCGGCGGCGAGAGCGCATAGAAAATCGGAGAGGGGACCGGTGGAACGATCCAGCTGCAGAGCGGCCGCAAAGGCCAAGACCAAACAAGCGCCCACCAGCGCGTGCGCCCAAAACAATGAAGCGTAGGCCCAAATCGGAGTTCCCAGACACATCAGCAAAGTTCCGAAAACAGCAGCGTTGGAGTTGCCTGTGAATCGTAATCCGAGGAAGAAGAGGCATACGGCGGACAGCGCAGCTGGCAAGGCAACTGCGCCCGCGCTTACCAGATAGGAAAGTGCAAACTCTCCCCGCGGCGATTCCGGATCGAATCCTAACATGCGGAGCGCGGGCTGGGCGGTTATCGCGAAAGGCACAGCAAGGAACACCAGGCCAGGAGCTTTGTCCGAATAGTAATGTCCGCGAAAGTGAGCCAGGTCTTGGGTGTTGTCGTGGTAAGCGTCGATCTGCAGGGTATGGCGTTCGACGATGGCGCGCAGTAGATCGAAGCGGGAGTTTTGATTCCAGCCTCCGCCTTCGTAGAAATAGAGGAAGGAAAAGAAAATCACGGTGCCGAGCAGGAGTGCGATCTTGCGAGGGGAAGGAGAGTGGAGTAGGAGAGGGCTCATCGGATTGTTCGGGCGGCGATCTTTTGAACTTGGGATCGATATGCCCGGGCGGAGCCGGGCCTGTCGGCCGCGGCTCCGATGTCCAATGAGTTTACGGCTTTTGGGACGCGAGGAGGTAGACAGCAACGATCCTGGAGGTTTCTTCGTCCATCGCAGTCGTGGAGTCCCGGTATCCTGTCGATGCTGTGGCGGCTTTGTTCTTCACCCCGATGTAGACGGCGTCGTAAGTTGTGTCGCCAAGATTCTCCACCCGGTGCTTGGCGGCGGGATACCAGCGCACTTCCCCTGGCTTGGCAAACACCTCGCGCGTCTTGCCATTTTCATCGGTAAAGCGAAGATGCGCTTCCGTAAGCACTACAACTACGCCGTTGGGATGATCGTGAAGAGCAGACTTTTCGTGCGGACCGTAGTGAACCGAAATTACATCCACGTGCTCATTCTCGAACTTCCTCAGGTAGTGCTTGGGCTCAACTTTGGTGGGATCCTGCCCGAGAGCGAGAGCTGTGGCGAGACACACCAATACCCCCGCCCAGAATAGCTTCGACTGCATGCCTGCCTCCTGCAGAAATTTCGTGATTTTTGGTGAAGAACCTACAAGACTCTACTTCCCACCTTGGACAGTGTCAACGAGCAGGAGGCAGGATGCCCCACGTTGGTAATCGAGAGCGAAACAGACGCCCTTGTCGAAAACTTGGTCTTGGTGTGGCACGTAGCCGGTCTCCGAGAAGGGAGGCCCGTTGGTGGGCCCACCAGGATTTGAACCTGGAACCAACAGATTATGAGAACCGTGTGTAATATGAACCAACTCAGTTCAGTCAAATATCAACCACATCTTGTGATTCAACATACACTTGCGCCGCTATACCTCCTCGACACGCAGTTTCCTGCTCGCCAAGAGTCTATTGTCTTGACACAACTGAACCATGTTTATTCTGAACTGATCACAGTTTTTTTACGAAGTCTGTTGTCTGGAATACTGGCGCTCAGGACAACAGACTAGAAGTAGACTGCTCTTGAATGGAGTCTGTTGCTCAACGAAACCTACAGGCAAATAGTCCGGCCCCTTTTGCAAGGCCCGATTACAATTAGGGTTCACTAGGGAGGAACACCATGGCCGGGATATTCCGCAGCCGAAAGATTTTCTATCGCACCGCAAACGACCCCACTGTCAGCCCGAATAGGTTCGCCAGCGTTGGGCTGCTTGAGACGCTCAACGGTACCTTCGAAGTAACGGAGCACGAGGGCGATACTGTGCCTGAGCCGTTTCGGGGCGAGGATGAGGTCGCCAGCGTCACCGGAATTGCTAACTACGACACGGCGAGAATTGATTTCGAAGCCCGGTGCCGTCAACTGGCATCCAACGGGTGGGTCGAGTACAAAGACATTATTCAAACCTTCCGCGGGAAGTCCTAGCCATGCGGAGACTTGTGGGCCTAGCTGCTCTGATCGTCGCAGTGCCTCCCCTTTGGGCAGGGGAGCCTAAGGAATACCCGCTCACCTTGAATGTCCTAGAGACGGACGCAATAACCTCCAAGGCCGATGGCACGCGAACTACGACAACGTGTACGACTTCGCCGGGCATAGATGAGATCACCTGTGATTCGCAGCAGGTTGCAGGAGCAGTTCACACAGAACTCGTCTCCTACGCTACGGGGTCAGACGGGACAGCGTACCTCATTTCGTGTGCCCAAAATGCGGGGGCCAGATTCGCGCAAGGCTTCGCGGCTGGCGCGGGTGCCTCTACCGTGACAGGGTGCCGAGTTCCTCCCGGAACCTACAAGGCTCGGTGGGACAAAGGGCGCCTCAAGATTCTCCACGAAAAGAACGGGAAGGCCAAGGAAACCATGTTTGCCGTTCTCAGTTCTGTTGCGATCCCCACCAAAAAACCCGCACCTACGGAAGATGTCAGCAACGGCGAGAAAACGGTTCTCAAGCTTTCTTCCATTCCTGCGGGTGCAGATATCGGACTGGACGGTAATTTTGTAGGGCAAACGCCTTCCTCGATATTGGCTCTGTCGGGTGATCACCACATAAGAATTTCGAAGACTGGATACAAACCGTGGGAGCGAACGATCAGAACCTCCGGGGGCGACGTGACGGTGGTTGCCGAGTTGGACGCCGAGCATTGAGGGTCTTCTTGAGTTCTCAGTCGCCAACAGTCACGCCGCCTAATTCAGCGGAGCTGTACTACGGTAGTCAAATGTGGCTACACTTCCTGACTTTCCCCCGCAAGCCCTCTAGCCTATGTATTCGAGCAGCTTGCTAGGGCGGCAGTTCAGCGCCTTGGCGATTTTCACGATGTTTTCTAAGCTGATATTCCGCTCACCGCGCTCAACGCTCCCCATAAACGTTCTGTGCACGCCAGCTTCATCCGCAAGGGCTTCTTGTGAGATGCCCCGAGCGAGCCGGAGTTCCCGTACTTTTTGTCCAAACAACTTTTTCGGATCAGATTGCACGTCATAATTTTGCGTATTGACGCATTAAAGTCTACAGCATTAGAATAGCCACTGTTTAAGTAGCGTTCGCAGAACAGCAGAACATGTCGACTACTCACGAGAGGTTGGGCTTCTTCAACGCTCGTCTTTCTCAAAGGATGGGCGAACTGGGGCTATCCACAGTACAGGTGGCGGCAGGAGTTGGTGTGACGTACGAGCAGGTGAGAAAACTTCTGCTCGGTCATTGTCTGCCTTCTCCCGCTACGTTGGAGAGGCTCTCTGCTGTTCTCAGACTTGACAAGCGCAAGATGAGTCAACGTGTGGCAAAGGACAAGATGATTTTCAGGTTTGGCGATGCCGCATGGGCCTATTGGGGCATCAATCCGAAGGCTGCTCCGCTTTACATCCTTTTTCCTCTGCTCACCAAGGAACAGCAGGAAATCTTCAGATTGCAGATCATAGCTTTTGTGGAGGCGAAGAAGAGAAGAGAGAAGCAACGAACTGGATGGGCTGCATGAAAGTGGGAAACTGTTAAACTACAGTGCGACGGGCCTGTAGCTCAATGGTTAGAGCAGCACACTCATAATGTGTTGGTTCTAGGTTCGAGTCCTAGCAGGCCCACCACTCTTTGCAGACAGCAGACTCGTTCTCAAGACAACAGACTTCTTGAGGGTCGCAGCGTCTCGTAAGTGACTGAAAACAAATAAATATCTGAAATCAATCGTTTATGAGTCTGCTGCTCTAACCGTTGAGCTATGGGCCCGCGAACTCAATCTAGCATATCAACGGACGGGCGTCAGACGTTGGACTTCAGACTTCGGACCTCGGACCTCAATCTCGGACCCAGCCTGTTGGGATTTGGGGCTGAGGCCGAGGGTCTAAGGTCCGAGGTCCGGTCTTTCTCAGTGCGCTGTCGCCTTTTCCGCTCCCAGACCTGTGTTTGAGCGAACCAGGAGTTCGTTGAACTTATGCTGCGACGAGGGCTCATGGCTGATAAGTGTGCCGATGATGGCGCCGATGAATCCCAGGGGGATGCTCAGGATGCCAGGATTTTCGAGAGGAAACCACGCCTTCGCTTGAATTAAGTGACGCGCCGTTCCGGTCACGGTTGGAGGATCGATCGCCATCAGGCTGGGGCTGATCAGGATCAGGCCGATGGATGCGAGCAATCCGACAGTAAGGCCGGAGACAGCGCCCAGAGTGTTGAAGCGACGCCAGAAGATCGACAGCACGATGACCGGCAGATTCGCAGACGCCGCGACTGCGAATGCAAGAGCCACAAGGAACGCGACGTTCGCCGTCGGGCCGAGCACGATGGCAATTCCGATGGCCACACCTCCGACGACAAACGCAGAGATACGCGCCACCATGACTTCTTCGCCGGGCTTACGTTCGACGCCGTTGTGGATCACGTTCGTCCAAAAATCGTGTGAGAATGATGTCGTCGCGCTGATCGTTAGCCCTGCAACCACCGCGAGAATCGTAGCGAACGCGATGGCCGAGATGAACGCGAAGAAGATTGATCCGGCGAGCGCATTCGCGAGCAGAGGCGCGCTCATGTTGGTGCCCCCGTGCGTGCGGATGTAGTCAGGGCCGACGATGGTGGCGGCTCCGAATCCCAAGAAGGTGGTCATGATGTAAAAGGTGCCAATTAGCACCATGGCCCAGACGACGCTGTGGCGCGCGGTCTTGGCATCCGGCACAGTGTAGAAGCGCACGAGAATGTGCGGCAGCCCCGCGGTGCCAAAGATCAGAGCCAAGCCCAGCGAAATCAAATCCAGCGGGCCATAGGGCGGCTTATAGCGCAGTCCCGGCTGCAGGAAATCTTTGACGACCTCGGCCCCCTTGGCGTCGTGATACGAGACGTGCGCGATCGCTCCGAAGAATTCGCCAAAGCTGAAGTGGAAGTGCGCCATCACCAGGATGCTGAGAAGGAACGTGCCAGCCATCAGCAGGATCGCTTTGACGATCTGTACCCAGGTGGTAGCTAGCATGCCGCCAAACACCACATAGACGATCATCAGGATGCCGACGCTGATGACTGCTTTGTTGTACGTGACCATTCCGCCAAGGAGTAGTTTTACCAGCGCGCCGGCTCCTACCATCTGCGCGATCATGTAAAACGTGCTGACGGTGAGGGTGCTAAGGGAGGCCATGGCGCGAACGGGCCGTGGCTTCAGGCGGTAGGCCAAAACATCGGCCATCGTGTACTTGCCGGCGTTGCGGAGAGGTTCGGCGATGACCAGCAGAACGGTCAGATAGGCAACCAGCCAGCCCACCGAAAACAGAAATCCGTCATAGCCCTGAAAGGCTATGATGCCGGCGATTCCGAGGAAGGATGCGGCGCTCATGTAATCGCCGGCCACGGCGATGCCGTTTTGCCATCCCTTGATCTGGCGGCTGGCGGCAAAATATGCGCTCGCGCCGGTCGAGCGGCGCGAGGCCCAATAGGTGATGCCCAAGGTGATGGCAATGAAGATGAGAAACATAGTCAGTGGAATATTCATGGCTTACTTGCCTCCCTTGGCATCTTCAGCTTTATCAAGGATGTCTTTTGCCAGGCGGTCAAAATCGTTCGCAGCTCGCACGTACAGGCCGGCGATGATCCATGCCACAAAGAATTGCGACAGGGCAAACAAGTAGGCGAGATTGACCTCGCCAATCACTTTCGTGGACATGAACTGCGGCGCATATCCCACCAGCACGGGCAAAGCAAAGTAGTAGACAACGAAGAATATGAAAGCGGGCACGATAAAGATTTTCTTCGTCGCCATCAAATCCTGGAACGGTTTGCTTTCTGCTATTTCGTCCCACGTCGATTGCGAGGCTTGATACTGCTTGGGTTGAACGACATCCAAATTCTTTGCGGCATCTGCCATAGATTCTCCTTGTGGCTGGCATGGAGTCGGCCACAGTTATGTACTGGGTGATTCGGACGGAGCGTCCACTGACGGGGGACAGATTACTCCCGTTTTTAGTTTTTCGGGAGCAAATCCGTCACCCGGCAGTTTTGTGGCGCGTGTCACCGCACGCGCCCAATGTTTTGCCTAGAAGTTGAAGATCGGGCCGAATTCGGTCCGCTGATCTTTCCACCTGCTGGCCGCCACTCCCTTGATGGTGTAGGTGACGCCGATATTGACAAAATCCGGCAACAACGTCGTCTGATACTGCGATTGCTCAAAGGCAAACGTCACCCAGTTGTTCAGCTTGTAGTAGAGGGTCCCGGCCAGCAATCGAGATTGCGAGAGCGGAAGACCGCCATTGCACGGTGTGAGGTTATCGGCGCTGGTGCAGCCGAAACCATTGGCGTGGGCGAGGTCGCGGTGCACGACCTGGTCCTTGCCGGCATGCAGATAGATTTGCCAGCCAGCGTTGTGGCCTTTGGGATCAGCGTTGAACCACCGGGACAACGGCAAGCCCAGATTCAGGAAGCCGCCAAAAGCGCCGATCGGGCGCTGTTTGGCCACGACCCAGGCCCCGCCGGAGCCGGTACAAGTGCTGGTTGCTGCAATGGCCACCGTGCAACCCACTTGTTGTGAGCCGGCAGCGATGTTGACGTTGTCGAGGGTTTGCACCGACTGCACGTTGTAGAGCCCCGTGGTGTCGGTGTAGTACGTGTTCAACTGGCCGCCCAGCATGAAGCGCATGTCGCCGCCGCGATAAAAGCTCGCGACAAAGGTGGCCCATCGTGTGGGCAGCGCAAATGCGAACTGGTTGCCGTACAGGCTGCTGCTGTTAGTGAATCCAGCAGGGAAAGTTAACTTCATGTCAGGAGTCAGAGCGGAGTTTGGAGTGATCGCCGTGCGGCGCGCATCATAGCCCGACCAGAGGATTTGTGCCGGAGCGACTCCATGAGCTTTGTCGAGTTGGAATTGCAAGACGGCTCGGGCTTCGAGTTCAGGCCGACCTGAATCGGCGCCCTGCCGTTCGCCCTCGCCGATCTGCGCTTCGAAGCCTTGCAGCCCATTCACACCATTCAACTTCAGGATCTCTCCGGTGCTGGGCATCATCAAGGCGATTTCAGGCGAGAACTTGAAGTTACGATCGCTGCTTCCGAGTTTCTGAATCAGGCCGAAGCGAAACTGCGGCGAGCGCTCCCATACGTCTCCGGAATACGCTCCGAGGAATGTGGTTTCGACAATGTTCGGGAGAGCATTCGATCCGAAAATCGTCCAATCCTGGCCGCCTTCGAAGAAGATGTCGCTCTTGTCGGTGGCGGCGTAGTCCATGCGGACGTAAGCCAGGCGAAGGCGCGGGCTGGGGTTGCGAATCGAGGAAACATCGGCGTTGTCGACTTCGCTGAAGTTGCCTTCGAGATCGCCTTCCACCTTGCCGGTCAGAGTCAGTTTCGGGGCCACATCGGGCCACTCGAAATTGGAGCCAAACCGAGTGGATCGCGCTTTGAGGTGGACGGAGGGATTGGTGGTTGGTCCAGTGCTTAGCGGATTACTGGAGTTAAGGAAGATGCCAGGGTATGGGAAATCGTCGCCGTTAGGCGAACTTGAGTCTCGAACGAACGTCGTCTTGATGAAGCCGTAAGGCGTGACTTTCACCGCCCCGAGTTTGAAGCCGGGAATAAGGCCGTCCTTCACGGGAGGATCGATCGGTAACACTCGCAGAGGGGCAACCGCGGGTACCACGACGGGACCCGCCGGCTTTGTTTCTTTCGGAGCGGGGGCTTGTGCCGCCGGAGTTGAAATCGCTACTGACACGGGCGCGGCCGTGGCCACGGTCGCAGGAGCCGCAGTGCTCGGCGTGCCTGCCACAGAAAGATCCGCCGCACTGACTACACCCTTTCGCGCCAGAGCCTCCACCAGCATTTGAAATTCCGCGTTGGGACCTGCGGTGCGAATCGCATTCGCCTCGCTGGGCGCCAATACACCTTTCATTACCAGAACGCCCAGTAATGCCGTGACGTTGGGATCACCCGCGACTGGGGTTATGTTGGGGTTGGCAGCGGGAGCCGGCTGCGCGGCTGGGTTGGCGGTGTTCTCTGCGGGTGTTTTCGCGTCGGCGGCGTCCTTGGCTCCGACTAGGGCGGGTGCGACCGAGACGATGATCAGGAGCGAACTTAGAATCCATGACTTCAACTTCGGCGGCTTCAGCTTCAGCATGAGTGTTATCTCCTCCATCGCGGGAGTAGTTCCGTTTCCATCTGCCATCAGGGGCTGTGGCACTCAGGCGCGCTGTCTTACGTTTGCGGCGCGTCCGGGTTTTTTGCAAACACGCAAGGAGGTTCCAGATCGGAACCCACGCAGCATTCGCCCGAGACGTTTTTTCTCAGAAGCGCCGCGGTGTAGCTCTGCGTGTAAGATAATCGTTGAGGTGCTGTATGGCAGGACTGCAGGCGGTGTCGGCCGAGATCGAATTGCTGCAGCGAGTGTATAGGGCGTTTAACCAGCGAGAATTTGAGACGGTGCTAGCGGAGATGCGAGACGACGTCGACTGGCCCAACGGGTGGGAAGGCGGTCGCGTTGCGGGAAAAGCTGCGGTGCGCGACTACTGGAAGCGTCAGTTTGAAGTGTTGGACTCCATTGTCGAACCGATGAAGTTCACACGGGAGACTGACGGGCGCATCGCAATTGATGTGCACCAGGTGGTGCATGACAAGGGTGGAAAGCTGGTCGCGGACCAGATGGTCCAGCATGTGTACGCGATTCGCGAGGGGCTGATTCAGAGTATGGAGATTCGGGTCGCGGCGGAAGGCTGAAAATCGTTTACCACTAAGGACACTAACGTGCACGAAGGAAAACTGAATCTTCCGCTGGTGCGGTCAGTTCGTCGTTCGAAGTTTTGAGATTCGGAATTAATTCATTACGAGGGAAGTTATGGCGCACATGGTTCATTGCGTGAAGTTTCAGAGAGAAATGCCGGGGCTGGATGAGCCTCCGTTTGACAACGACCTGGGGAAGAAGGTGTATGACAACGTGTCCCAGGAAGCGTGGAAGATGTGGACGGAGCACTGCAAGATGCTGCTGAACGAGTACCGTCTGAATCCGGCGCGGCGCGAGGATCAAGAAGTAATCGTGAAACAGATGGAGCAGTTTTTTTTTGGCGAAGGATCGGCGAAGCCGAAGGAGTATGTGCCGCCCGCGAAGTAGGTAGGGCGGCTTCCGGCTTCCGGCTCTCGCCTTCGAGTCTTTCTTTACGCTTCGCGTGCCGTGGGATTCGCATCTCGCAGAAACGGCGCCACACCCAGCGACAGCGCCAGAGCAAGAAGCGCGACCCAGTTGGCGAGGCCGAATCCGAGGGTCGAGGGAGCCGAGATTTGCTCGACCTGTCCGGGTCTGAGATCCGGACCCGCACAACCCACAAGCACCGCACAACCCAAAGCAATGCGCAACCCAAAGGGCCGCATCATCATCCTGAATACAGCTAGTTGGACGTGGAGAATGGTTACTATTGTAGTTACTTTATGCACCAATATTGATGCACATTTCATCAACCCGTAACATTGCGCTGCTAGAACAAGAATATGGATCTGCACGTGTACAACACGCTGATCCTTTCCGACCTGCACCTGGGTGCAGAGACGAGTCATGCGCGTGAGGCCACGCGGGTGCTTAAAGGAAGCCGGTTCCAGCGGCTGATTCTGCTGGGCGACATCTTTGCGGATCTCAATTTTGCCCGCCTGACCAAAGAGCACTGGAAATTTCTGGGGTACATTCGCAAGCTTTCGAATCCCAAACGCAACATTGAGGTGATTTGGGTAGAAGGCAACCACGACCACGGGCTCGCGAACATCATGTCGCACCTCGTGGGGGTTCGCGTATACCAGGATTATGCGTGGGAATACCGGGGACTGCGGCACGTGGCGATTCACGGTCACCAGTTCGACGGATTTCAGGTGAACCGGGTGCGGCTGAGCCAGTGGGGCACGTCGCTCTATTTGCAACTGCAGAAGCTGGATTTGAAGGGCAATCCTGTAGCGCGAATGATAGACCGGTTGAACACGCGCTGGTTGCGGATGTCGCCGAAAGTTGCGTCGGGCGCGCTCAGTTATGCGCGGCAGCACGGGGCGGATCGCATTTTTTGCGGACATACGCATGAAGCGATTCATGTGGAGCAGGATGGAGTGCACTACTACAACTCGGGCGGGTGGGTCGATTCGCGACTCACTTACCTGACGATCGACGAACAGGGGGTCCAGATCCATGAATACGACAAGCACGAATACGGCGAGCGAACTGACGATCGTGATTCCGGCGAAGAACGAGGCGAAACTGATTCCGCGCTTGCTGAGTTCGCTGATGAATCAGGATTACTCGAAGATGTCGAGTACGAGAGTGTTAGTCGCTGACGCGAACTCGACGGATGGCACTCCCGAGATCGTGATGAGCTTCAGAGACCGTCTGAATGTCGGCGTCATTCGCGGCGGGATGCCGTCGGTGGGAAGAAATCAGGGCGCGGCGCAGGCGGAGACTCGGTACCTTCTGTTTCTGGATGCGGACATTGAACTGGCAGACCGGTCGCTGGTGCGGCGGTGTGTGGAGAAGGCGCAAAGCAAACAGCTGCACTGCGTGACGACGACTGTCCTTTGCAAGGAAGGCAGTTGGCTCGATAAGGCGTTTTACGCTGGCAATGATTTCTTTCAGTATCTGTCGTACTTGCACCGCCCGTTTGCGACGGGGATGTTCATGCTGTTTGACCGGAAGAAGTTCTGGGCGCTGGGCGGATTCCACGAGCAGATTATGTTCGGTGAGGATTACCGGCTGAGCCAGCAAGTCGAGCGCAAGCGTTTCGCGATCGTGCGGGGTGGGGTCTACACGACGAACCGGCGATTCAAGAGGATGGGACACCTGCGGGTCGGCTGGCTGTTTTTGTGGACGATGATGAACTTCTGGAACGAGAAGTATTTCTTGCGTGATCACAAGTATTGGGCGACGGAAGCAGACAGTGTGCCGCGCGCGGTAGCCGGCCACAGGGGCTAGAGCCGCGGTTCTGGGATGACGCGTTGATCGCGGCCCTAAAAGGGCCGCTTTTCCACGGAGACACACGCGGGCATCCTTCCCTGCGAGAGGTTTGAGGGTGCAGTAGCAGTCGATCCGGGTTGCCGTTAACGAAGTTTTGCCGGCCGTAACGATCAGGATTCAGCCAACCAGCTGAATCCTGTTTTTATTGGTAGCGATGAATCAAGACTTAGAAGTGAGCACCTAGAAGCGCAGGACGAGTCCTAGCCCCAAACGGAAATTGTTTTGACCTGTGCTGTAAAAGTCGGTGTGCAGGTAGTCGCCTTCGGCGCGTACACCGAGGAAACGAATGAGGCGGTAATCAATGCCGCCGCCGACCGCCGTCGCAAACGACGTGTTGGACGGAGTGGGCAAGGTTCCGCCGGTATGGATGTGCGCTGCGCCGACGAAAACTTCGGCGAATGGGGTGAACTTGCCAACGGGCACCGAGAGGCGCGGGCCGACAAGGTATTCCTGCTCATGACCGGTAACGCTGGCAGTGAGCGGGCCGTTGGGCGTGAGTTCGGTAAAATTCTCAGAGCCATAATGGCCGGCGACGTCGCCGACAATGCCGATCCAGGGCAGGACCTTGCCTTCGAAGGAGGCCTCCCATCCGTTGAGGTTGGGGCGGGTCACGGTCGAGGCGACCAGACCTGGACCGAACGCGGACGAGTTTGTACTTTCGTAGGAATATCCAAAAAAGACATTTCCGGAGGGAACTTGGGCGCGAGCCAATCCTGCAAAAAGGAGCAGCAGGGCGCCAATCCACGCAGCTTTCAACATGAGACGACTCTCCCTTCATGGTATCCATCAAACCCTTATCGAGGGTTAAAGTTTTGGATGTGTGGAGAGAGATTCGAGTCTCACCGATTTGGTTGATGAAGAAATGCGCCGTCGGATGGCTCAGAAGCGCCAGACGATTCCCGTGGTGGCGCGGTAATCATTCTGATTGGCGCTAGCATAGTGACTGTGTACGTAGTCGGCTTGCAGGCGCCAGGAGAAGTTCTTGAAGGGGAGTTTATAGTCGACGCCGCCGCCCGCATCGATGGCGATCGGGTTATATACGAAGCCGTAAGAGTTGACATGGCGGACGCCGGCCATCGCCTGTACGAAAGGCCGCCACTTTCCATAGTTGCCCGAATAACGAAAGCCGCCGACAGCGTTGTATTGGGTTACGTTACGGCGATAGAAGCCAGTACCATCAATGACTACGCCGAGTCGCGGAAAGCGGTTGAAGGGAAGAGCTTCAACGGACCCCTCCCAGCCGCGATAGCTCTGTTTGTTGATGACGTCGGTGAGTTGGGCGTAACCGACGCCGGCGTAGACGTTGCCATTGGGAAGAAGCGCGCTGAATTGTGCCGACATCGGAATCGAAAATAACATGAGGACAACAAACGCCAGCACAACAGTGGCAGTCTTCGACACGAAAAATTCCTCCCCGGCCGCTCTGCCGGCTAAAAAGTGCATTTTAGTCAACGAAATCCGTTAGATGCAGTGTACTGGATGCCCAAGATGTCCCAGCTTACAAAATTTGTCCCGGCCGGGACCGGGATTTGGGCTCGCAGGATCGGACGAAAATTTACCAGATTTTCATGGTGCCAAAACCAACGCACCTGCGTCTATCTACTAGCATGCAACCAATGGACACGAATTGGCAAATAGGCGAGCAGCCAGGAATTGTGGCTGCCTTTGAGTCATACAAGGAGTTGAAGTTGAAACTCAGTCTGGAAACACGGAATCGCGGCGATGTGATCATCGTGCACTGCCAGGGCCGCATCGTGTATCGCGATGAAGCCGCCGCACTGGCGCGGGTTGTGGGAGAAGTACTGCAACAGGCGCGGAAGGTGGTGCTTGACCTTAGTGGGGTGAGTTCGATCGACAGTGCCGGCATTGGAGACCTCGCCCTGCTGCAAACCTGGGCACAGCGAAAGAGCGTGAACCTGAAGTGCGCGGGAGCGAATGAGCTGGTCGTGACCCTGCTTGGGTTGACGAATCTGGATTCGGTGCTGGAGATGCATCCCACGGTGGATGCAGCCATGGCGTCGTTCCGGGAAGAGCAGGTTTGCGCGGACTGCTGAGGCAGACAACTCTCAGACGCTGAGGAGCAAGGTTCGCCTTGCTCCTTTTGCTTTGTGTGCCGAACATGTTCGACAGCTTGGGGGTGAAAGTCCCCTGCCCAATCTGGTGGAGGTGAAGGGCTAGAGAAGCGCAAGGGCGTCGTCGCGAGGCGGGGTCTGAAAGAAGCGTGGATCAAAGGCGCGAGCCGATGAACAAGAACCGGATGATGAGGCCTACGGTGTGGGGCGAGCTGGCAAAGGACAGCGAAGCCCAGGTCCACCAAGCACACTGGTGGTAAATCCGGCGGTTGCGCGTCGAAGGCGGTCGAACTTACTTCGGGAGACCCGCCGCATGTCACGGAGTCGTGACTGAGGATGGAGCAATCCATTTTGACCGTGGGGCGGGAGTCAGCAGAGGGCATAGTAGGCCGCAAGGTCGAAGGCCCGAACAGCAAGGAGCAGCGAGTAGGACGCAGGACTCGATGAACGACAAGCGGCAGAAGAACCAGTTACAGATGGTGCTGGCCTTTACCGGGGAGGGGAGGAGTGAAGCTCCGAGGGCTCCGCGGGAAGGGACCGAAGCGTTCACGGCGAAATGCGAAACCGAAAGTCCGGCTAGAGAAGAGCAACTGACGGAAGAGGTCTGCGGACGGGAAAACTGTCAGCAGGCTTTACGACGAGTGAAGGCCAACAAGGGGAGTCCGGGGATCGACGGCATGAAAGTGTCGGAGTTGCCGGGCTACCTGAAGCAGCACTGGCCCGCGATTCGGGAACAGCTGATGAGCGGAACGTATCGGCCGCGACCGGTGAGGCGAGTAGAGATTGCGAAGCCGGACGGAGGAGTGCGCAAGCTGGGCATTCCGACGGTGCTGGATCGATTTATCCAGCAGGCGGTGATGCAGGTTCTGCAAGGCAGATGGGACGCGACGTTTTCCGAACACAGTCACGGGTTTCGTCCGCAACGCTCGGCGCATCAGGCGGTGGCCAAGGCACAGCAGTATATCGCCGAAGGCAACCGCTGGGTGGTGGATCTCGATCTGGAAAAGTTCTTCGATCGAGTCAATCACGACAAGCTGATGGCGGCGGTGGCGCGGCGGGTGAGCGACAAGAGGATGCTCAAGTTGATCCGAGCTTTCCTGGAGTCGGGCGTGATGGAAAACGGGCTGGTGAGTCCGGTGGAAGAAGGAACTCCGCAAGGAGGGCCTTTGTCACCGCTGCTGTCGAATCTCGTGCTCGACGAACTCGACCGCGAGTTAGAGCGGCGCCAGCACCGTTTCGTGCGATACGCGGATGATTGCAATATCTACGTGGCGAGCGAGCGGGCAGGAAAGCGCGTCATGCAAAGCGTGACCAGTTTCCTGCGACGGCGACTCAAGCTCAAGGTGAACGAGTCGAAGAGCGCGGTGGCACGACCGCAGGAGCGCAAGTTTCTGGGCTTTAGCTTTACGAGCGGGACCAGACCGAAACGGCGCATCGCGCCCAAGGCTCTGCTCCGCTGCAAGCAAAGAGTCCGGGAACTGACGCGACGAACACGGGGCATCAGTCTGGAGCAGATGACGAAGGAACTCGCCACCTATGTACGCGGATGGAAGAGTTACTTCGGCTTCAGCCAGACGCCCTCGGTGCTGCGAAAGCTAGAGGAATGGATGCGACGCAGGTTGCGCTCCGTGATCTGGAAGCAATGGAAGCGCAGCAAGGTGCGGTATGTTCGGCTACGCCAGCGAAACATCGGACATGACCTCGCGGCCCAAACCGCCGGCAGTCCCCATGGCCCCTGGCGCTTGGCCAACAGTCCGGCTTTGCAATCCGCACTTCCGATTGCTTACTTCGACGCGCTCGGTCTTCCTCGGTTGCTGGACGCGCTCTAGCTCAACCGAACTGAACCGCCGTATGCGGACCCGCATGTACGGTGGTGTGGCAGGGGAGAGTGGGTGACCACTCCCCCTATGCCGATTTTATCCGTTTAATTTCCAAGACCTGGAGATTTTAACCGCAAAGACCACTCAGAAAATCCGCCGAGGACGCAAAGAAAACCAGTCGCGGAGGAAGATCCGCCGAGGGCGGAGAGAAAACCGTTTCCTTAGTTTTCGCGCTGAAAGCGGTAGCGGCCTTTGCGCTCGAGGGCTACGGCTTCGGCGACTTTCAGGAAGGCGCGGGCAGCGTGCGAGAGATTGGCGTCTTTGCGGTAGATGAGGCGCAATTTCCGTTTGATCTGGAGTTCTCGAACCGGAATTGCTACGAGTTCTGCTCTGGCTAGTTCGGTTTCTACGCTGATTTCGGGGACTAACGCGACCCCAGAGCCCAGGGCGACGAATTGTTTGATTGCCTGCAGCGTAGGAAGTTCGAGATCCATGTGCAACGGTGTTTTGTGGGTCTTGAAGAGCTGGATGACTTTTTCGCGGTAGGGGGACGAAACGATATGCGCGACGAAAGATTCAGCGCCCAACTGCCGGATGCTGACCTGCGGCGCGGAAGCTAGCGGGTGTTTGGGGGGGACGACGAAGACGAGTTCGTCGAGATAGACGACGACTGAGTGCAGGCTCGGTTCCTGCGGTTCGTAGGACAGGACGCCGAATTCGGCGTTGTAGCGGAGGACGTCGTCGGGGATATGACTGCCGAGAGCGCGTTCGACCGTTATTTTGATCATCGGATGGAGGCGCCGGAACTCAGCCACGAGAGGCAGCAGGTAGAGAACGGTAAATTCGTTGGCCGCGATGACCAGCATGCCTTTCTGGAGCTCGCGCAGTTCGGTGAGAGATTCCGCGGCTTCTTTGCGCAGGTTGATCAGCTTTTCAGCGTATTCGAGGAGAACCTTTCCGGCGTCGGTGAGGATGCCCTCGCGGGAGGAGCGGTCGAAGAGGGCTTCGCCGAGTTCGTCCTCAAGCTTGCGGATGGTCTGGCTGACGGCAGACTGAGTGCGGTAGAGTTTTTCGGCGGCGCGGGAAAAGCGATGCTCGCGGGCCACAGCGAGGAAGACTTCCAGTTGGGAAAGCTCCATGGGTTACTCCTTAATCAAAACGCAACTACCCATTAGTAATACTTATTATACAATTGTAGCTAATGATTCATGAAGAATTATAAGTTTTGCTTCTATGGTTGCGCCATGTAGCATAAAAGGTTAGTTCTGTTTTGAGGGAGAGCCATGAGCGCGGAGCGAGTCCACATCACGATTTTCGACACGACCCTTCGAGACGGGGAGCAGTCTCCGGGCTGCAGCATGAACCAGCAGGAAAAGTTGCGCCTGGCTCAGCAACTCGACCGGCTGGGCGTGGATGTGATCGAGGCGGGTTTTCCGATTGCATCGGACGGAGACTTTGAATCGGTGAGGGCGATCGCCACGGTGGTGCGACGTCCGATTATCGCGGGGCTGGCGCGCGCCTGCCGGCCTGACATTGAGCGCGCCTGGGAGGCTCTGCAGAAGGCGGCGCGGCCGCGGATCCATGTGTTTCTCGCAACTTCCGACATTCATTTGCAATACAAGCTGCGGATTACGCGCGATCAGTGCGTCGAGCAGGCGCGGGAAGCGATTCGCTTTGCGAAGTCGCTCTGTGACGATGTGGAATTCTCGCCGGAGGATGCGACGAGGACCGATCCGGATTTCCTATGTCGCGTGCTGGATGCGGTCGTTGAGGCTGGGGCAACTACGCTGAATATTCCAGACACCGTGGGGTATACGATCCCGTCCGAATTCGGAGATTTAATCACGACCATCCGGCAGAGGGTGAAAGGAATTGAGAACGTAGTGATTTCCGCACACTGCCACAACGATCTGGGCATGGCGGTTGCCAATGCGCTGGCTGCGGTGGCCGCTGGAGCACGGCAGGTCGAGTGCACGATCAACGGAATCGGTGAGCGGGCGGGGAACGCGTCGCTGGAAGAGATTGTGATGGCGATGCGGGTTCGGCCGGACCGGTATCCGTATGAGACGGGAGTGGTAGGCGAGCATATTTTCGCTTCCAGCCAGATGCTGAGCGAGATCACCGGCGTGCCAGTGCAGCCGAACAAGGCGATCACGGGGCGCAACGCGTTCGCGCACGAGGCGGGCATTCATCAGGATGGAGTTCTGAAGAATCCGCTGACGTATGAGATTATGACGCCGAAGTCGGTGGGCGTGCCGGATTCGAAGCTGGTGCTCGGCAAGCATTCGGGACGACACGCACTGAGCATGCGGTGCGAACAGCTGGGCTACGAGTTTGACCGGCGGGCACTGGATGATATTTACCGGCGCTTTGTCCGCCTGGCGGACAAGATCAAGCATGTGGAGGATCACCATTTGCTCGAGTTGATTCGCGACACGCATAAGCCTTCGGGATCGGCGACGCCGCTGATTGAGAAGATTGTCCCGGGGCAAGCTGCGGTGGTGAATGCGCCTGCAGCAGGATTGGCTCACGAACCTGCGCCGGAGCCGCTGAAGCCGTTTCCGGTTGGGCCGCAGACCAATGCCTTTGGCGTGCCGCTGCCGGTTCATGGTGACCCCCACCATGAGCAGACGCAGCAGGAAGACTACCTTTGGGGAGTCTAGAGAACTCGTAATTTCGTAATTTCGTATTAAATTACTTCGAGGGTCGCATCCCCCGGCGACATCGCGCTCGCGAACGATACAATAACGACGTCTTTGGTAATTACTCCCCGGTAGCGCTACTTTCTTTGAGGGCGGAAGGGACGGTAGCATGAAGCTGGACCGAAGCGACTATCTCATCCTAGCCGCGTTGGCGTTCGGTGTAGTTCTGACCGCAGTCAATTTCTATTTTCATCAGACCATACTGAACATTGCTTTGTTTTTCATTGTCATCGTCGCGATCGTGGGTTTTGTGGTTGCGAGATCAAGGTAGGCGACCGTCTATTTGCCCAACACCAAATCATCCCCATGCTTCTTAGATTATGCTTCTCAAATTATGCTCCTCAAATTAACGATTCTCGCGGGTGATGGCATTGGTCCGGAAGTGACGGAACAAGCCGTTCGGGTTTTGCGAGCGGTGGCTGACGGATTCGGCCATGAGCTTCAACTTCAAAATAAACTGATTGGCGGAGCGGCCCTGAGTGCCGTGAACGATCCCCTGCCTGCGGACACTGTGCAGGCGTGCTTGGCTTCGGGCGCTGTGTTGCTGGGAGCGGTGGGGAGTCCGGCATTCGATCACAAACCGGGGCATTTGCGTCCTGAGGCCGGATTGCTGCGCATACGGCGGGAATTGGGAGCGTATGCCAATTTGCGTCCGGCGGTGTTTTTTCCGGCGCTGGAGGACACTTCTCCGCTGCGCGCGGAGGTCGTGCGCGGGACCGACATCATGATCGTGCGCGAGCTTTTGGGCGGAGCTTATTTTGGTTCGCCGCGGTCGATCGAGGGTGAGCCCGGCTCGCGGGTTGCAGTTAATACCATGCGTTACAGCGAGCAGGAGATCGAGCGAATCGCGCGCGTGGCGTTCGAGTTGGCGATGAAGCGGCGGCGCAAGGTTCTGTCGGTCGACAAGGCGAACGTGCTGGAATGTTCGCGGCTGTGGCGGGACGTGGTCACGCGCGTGGGGAAGGATTATCCCGAGGTGAAGCTGGGACATCAGTACGTCGATTCGGCGGCGATGCTGCTAGTGCAGCGGCCGACGGATTTCGATGTCCTGCTGACGGAAAACATGTTTGGGGACATTCTCTCGGATCAGGCCGGTGGCGTTGTCGGATCACTGGGACTTCTGGCTTCAGCTAGTGTGGGCGGGCCGGTGGGGCTGTATGAACCGGTGCATGGTTCGGCGCCGGACATCGCGGGGAAGGGGATTGCCAATCCGCTGGGAGCGATTTTGTCAGTGGCGATGTTGTTGCGGCATTCGTTTCAGTTAGAGAAGGAAGCTGGCTGCGTGGAGAAGGCGGTTTCAGAGGTGCTGTCTCAGGGGGCGCGAACCGCGGATCTGGCGGGGAAGGCGCATGCGGCGATTTCGACCGGCGAGATGGGCGGCAGAGTCGTGGATGCAGTGCGGGGTACAACGAACATTTACTGAACATTCATTTGACCAACATCGATCGTCGACGTAGGCTTCGAGACCATAGGGCCGAACCTCACGGAAAAAAGTTTGAAGCGTTCTGATCTTCGTGGAGAAAGCGCTCCCGGAACCGGAAATCTGCAAGAGGAGGGATCGCCAATGAAAACGCTCAAAGTCTCACTTATCCTAGCCTGCATAGTGGGAACAGGTCCGCGGCTCTGCGCCCAGCAGGTGGCGACCGCTCCGACGGTTAACCTCAAACCGACGACGAAGGTCGAGCTACCCCTCAGCCGTTCCATGCAGATGATTGAGGGAATGAAATGCGACGCGGCGGGGAACGTCTACGGACGCCCTTTGGATATGTCCAATCATTCCGCGGCTGACGAGTCGAGGATACCGGTCCGGGAATTCACGGGCGAGGGGAAGCCGGGGGCGACGTTTAACGCTTCGGGTCTGGGGTTAAGCAATGCCCTAAGTAAGCACGTCTTCGTAGAGCCTGACGGAGTGGTCTACCAACTAGTTACGCTGTTCCCCGCCAATGTGTTCGTAGTGGAATTTGGCAAAGACGGCTCGGTAAAGTCGAAGACACAGCTGCAAACGGGCACCGAGGTCGCACCTTGGCACCTGGTGGTTTTTAGGTCAGGTAGATTTCTGCTTAGTGGGGAGGCGGGAAAACAGGGGCGCACGCCATACACAGCCGTTTTCGAGCCGCTAGTGAAAAGGATCTACGAACCGGAGGATGAAGACGCCCGAGGCAAGGCCGAAATCGGCGATGCCCAGTTCGCTGACTCAAGCATAGGGAACAGTTTTGTGAACCGTGGCGACGTCACGTTGGGTTCCGACGGCAATGCCTACCTGATGCACGGGGCATCTCCTACTGTGGTCTATGCGATCTTCCCTTCAGGGAGGTCGTCCGCAAGTTCCGAGTAGCGTCCTCGGAGCAGGGACAAGAGGCCTCCAGCGTAAAGTCTTATGCCGGGCGACTCGCGTTTGCGTTTCCCGCTTCCGATCACGTTGAAATCCAAGTGACCGACCTGGAGGGGACCTCCGTTGCCGCATATCGCGTCGCTACGAACGACGTTCTGGACTTGGCATGCTACGACGCGGGCGGCTTCACACTGATCGCGGTCGATGCCAGCACCAACTTGTATTTGCTCCGGGCTAAGCCGCAATAGGTTGGTTATTCCACGCCAACTCGTCGCGCAAGTCACGGCTTAGGGCTGCCTTGATTCCGAGGGCAGGCCGGAATACACTCGCTCGTACTTTCCAGTCAGGTCGTACCAGCGGATCCGAAACATTTCCATGACCATGCGGGAGCCGTCGACTAGGGGGTTGATGCGGGTGCCACCGCTGTGTCCCCAGGCGACGGGGACTTCCTGAACCTTAAATTTGAATTTTTGCGCGAGGAAAAGGATCTCGGGATCGAATCCCCAACGTTCGATCTTTTGTAGCGGGAAGATTGCCTGAACCGCCGGTTGCTTGAAAGCCTTGAATCCGCATTGCGTGTCTGCGAACTGCAGGCCGAGCGTTAGGCGCAGGATCAGGTTGTAGATGCGGCCGAAAAGTTGGCGGTGCAGAGGCTGACGCTGGGTTTGGGTTTCGGCGCGCAGCCACCGAGAGCCGATGGCGATATCGGTGCCCTGTTCCAGGGCCTGGAAAAGTTTGCGGGCTTCTTCAATCGGCGAGGACAGGTCGGCGTCGCTGAACAGGACGACTTGGCCGCGGGCGTTGAGCATGCCGTTGCGGACGCTGTATCCCTTGCCGTGGTTCCCGGGATTTTCTACCAGGCGGAGCGCTGGATCTTTCGCGGCGAATGTGCGAACGATGTCGGCAGTGTTGTCGCGGGATCCGTCGTTGACGACGATGACTTCCGCATCCCATCTTTGGTCATGCATGTAGGCCAGCACCTTCTCGAGCGTTGCGGCCAGACGGGCACCCTCGTTATAAGCCGGAATCACGATGCTGTAGCTAGGCTCCAAAAACAGTCTCAGTTCTCGGGTCTCAGTTATCAGTCGGGGGTGGCCGACGGGTCGAGATGCCGATTGTCGTGCAGAGAAGAAGCATCGTTATTGTACGTGGTTTTTTCAGGATTTCGGAAATCGGAATGTGTTGCAGGACCACGAGGGCTATAAGCCCCGATGTTCTACGCATTGCTTTCGCGGCCCTTGAAGGGCCGCTCTTCCACGGTTGCCCGCAACTTTGTGGAGATCTGATGCTGACAACTGAGTAAGAGCTAAGCGCTAGCTTACGCTACCTGCCGTTTCTGCTCGAGCATGGAGAAATATTCTGTGACGAGCTCGACGTCCCAGAGGCCGCGCGCGGCTTCATCGCGCATGGTCTGAGCGGCGGCTTCATGCGTGAGGGGAGCTTTGTAGGAGCGGGCGGTGCGCAGGGCGTCGTAGACGTCAACCACTTGCAGGACCCGCGGGAGCACGGGGATCTCGGAGCCAATCAGGCCGTCGGGATAGCCGGAGCCATCCGAATGTTCGTGATGGTGCCGGATGATAGGCAGCACCAGCCGCAAGGAATGCAGCGGCTTGCAGATGTTTTCGCCGGTGATGGGATGGAGTTTCATCACAGCCCATTCCGCGGCAGTAAGGTCGCTGCCTTTTTTCAGAATTTCGTCGGGGACGGCGATCTTGCCGAGATCGTGGAGATATCCGCCACGCTTGAGGGCGAGGATGGAATCTTCATCCATGCCGAGGTGGCGGCCGAGATCGGCCGCGCGTACGGAGAGGCGTTCGCAATGGCCTTCTGTGTAGGGATCACGACCCTCGACGATCAGTCCCAGGGTGCAGAGGACGGAGTCGGCGGTTTCGAGTTCATCGGTGAACTCCTTCAGGCGGAGCAGCGATTTCACGCGGGCGATGAGTTCTTCGGCGAGGACCGGTTTGTTGAGGAAGTCATCGGCGCCGGCTTCGATGCCGCGTACTTTATCACTGCTGTCGCTGAGGCCGGTGATGAGAACGAAGGGGATCAGGCGGGTGGCGGGATTGTCCTTCAGAGTGCGGCAGAAATCGTAGCCCGATTTGCCGGGCATCATCACGTCGGAAAGGATCAAATCCGGCAGTTGGCGGTGAACCTCGGCTTCGGCCTGATCGACATTGGAGGCCGTAGCCACGTCGTATCCGCGCATGGCGAGCAGCTGGCTCATCAGACCGGCGATGCTGGGCTGGTCGTCAACCACCAGAATTCGCGGGGCACGGCGTCGTGGTAGAAGGTCACCCATCTCTTGATAAGAAGCCACTTCACCCTTCGAAGTTGTCCGCGCATCCGGCCGCGAACCGATGCGAGAAGGAGGCGAAACACTCATTGTAGAAAATCGCTCTGCTGACCCCCTGATTCTAACGCCATTTCCGGGATTTCGCAGGGCGCCAGGCGGTTTTTGGAACAGTATCATCCTTTCTGGAAACCGGCTATTCCCAATTTGGGACGCAGATTTCATGAATGTGATGGAAACTCTTGCCGGGCCTAGAACCGATGCCTAGTCTCAGCTCATGCGACTTGTGCAAAGCAGAGCCGGGCTAATCCTAATTTCTATAGTGTTGCTGGCTGGCGCGGCGGTGGCGGCAACGAAAGTTCACGTCATCACATTCGGAAAATGGAATTCCGTGCAGTGGTTTACGGGGTCAGCGGACGACAAGCCGTTGACCATCAAGATTCGCGCGCTGGTGGTGGACGGACGGGTCAAAGATTATGTACTTGGTGTCCCGCATGAAGTGACAGACCGGCTGTTTGTGGCACGGCGGGTGTTTCGGTTGAACGATAGTTTGCCGGAAGAATCCGGATCGCGGTGGCAGTGGCAACGGGGAGGCTGGCTACTGGTGGACCGGTTGACGGGGCATGTTTCTCCGATCAATCTGCCGGAGTTCGATGCCTATTACTCATCGGCGAGCTGGTACCGCGACTATGTCGCGTACTGCGGAGTGGCGGACGATGGGAAGAAGACGTATGCGGTCGTGGCGCAATTGAGCCGGCGGAAGCCGATATTAAAGGCAGTGCTGTCGAGCGCGGGTGTGAGCGAAGATGCGGAGCCGGACTCGGCGTGTGCAGCGCCGTCGTGGCAGCGAGGGCCGGTGCGAGTGAGCTTCGAGCTGAAAGGCAGCGCGAATCAGACGTTTGCGATTCGGGGGCATGTGGTGGATCTAGTGAACGATGCGGAGGAGGAAGAAGAGGGGCAGAAGTAGCGGCGTCAGACTTCAGACCTCGGACTTCAGACGTCGGACGTCAGATATTAGACCTCACACCAGTTCCGTAGTCGTAATCGATCGTTCTGATCTGTCATCACGAGCGGAGCGAGGGATCTGGGTTTTTGTTCGCGACAACACTGGTGGCGACGGGAAAAACCTAGGTCCCGCGCTTCGCTCGGGATGACAAGCGGTTTTTTGGGACAGATTGGGCTTTCGCGTGTCTATGACTGCAAACAGTCTATGACTGAAACCGGTCTATCACCGAAGACGTGCTATGACTGCAAACGGTCTATGACTGAAGACCGGCTGCGACTGAAGACGTACCTAGTCTCCGGCCGCTTCTACTGCGCGCAGTTCCTCCGCGACTGTCTTTTCTTTTACCTTTGCGCTGGTCACTAGGATTACGGAAAGAACCACAATCGCGCTTCCGGCGAGGATGAAGCGGTCGACGCGTTCGTGCAGAATCAGCCAGCCTAGAAAGACGGCGACCACTGGATTCACGTACGCGTAGGTTGAGACTTTGGATGTGGGAACGTGTTCCAGCAGCCAGATGTAGGCGGTGTAGCCGATCCAGGAGCCGCAGACGACCAGGTACATGGTGGCGCTGAGGCTGCGCGCGGTCCATTGGACGTGGGAAAGATCGCCGGCGAACAAAGCGAAAACAAAATTTCCTACGCCGGCTGCAGTGACTTGCCAGCCCGTCGCGCTGAAGACGTCCATGCCGGACTGCCAGCGCTTGGAGAGTACCGAGCCGAGCGCCCAGGAAAACGATCCGGCGATCAGGCTGATGGAGGCCCAGAATTCGCGATGTCCCATGCTGCCGGCCTGCAGTTGCGGCCACACCAGGACGAACAATCCCAGAATGCCGAGGATTAGTCCCGCCTTACCACGGCGAGAAATGTGGTGGTCGCCGAGCAGCAGGGAGTCGAGCACGAGAAACCACAGTGGAGTGATGGCGATGATAAGAGCGGCCAGTCCTGACGAAACGGACAGTTCGGCGTAAGAGAGCGTGAGGTTGCCGCCCATCAGCAAAAGCAGGCCTACGATGGCCGCCAGTGCGATTTGCTTCGGAGAATAGAAGATCCTGCGGCCCGTGACGGCGCAGACGGCGAGCATGACCACTCCGGCGATCGAGAAACGCGCAGCACACATCAGCGCTGGCGGGATGGTCTGGACGGCAATGTCGATGGCGAGATACGTCGAGCCCCAGAACAGGTAGACGAGTCCGAAGGCAAGAATCACCATCCACCGGCTTGGGCGCTGAGCGGAATGCATTGGCGCGAGAAACAGGGGGAAGCTAAAAGATATCAGACATACGTATGGGAGAGTTGGATTCTAAAGTTGCGGAGGGGAGGCGAGTTACTTCAAGACATCGAAGGTCACAGACATCGTGCGGGCCGTATCGTCGAAGACCATACTCGGCACGACAAAATAGTTCTTTCCGTTCTTATTGAACAATGCGTTGAGTTTTGCGATGCTGACGGAAAGTTCGCTGCCGTCGGCAATGTCGCCCTGCTGTAAAGCGACGGTCTCTCTCAAATCACGGGTGGAAAATCTGCGGTTAACCCTGAGAAGGTGACGTCCTTAAGACGATACTGGGAGCCGGCGCGGATCGTGATTTGAAGAACGACGTTCTTATTCGCATGGGCCGAGTCGTTGGAGGGGAGAATCGCAGGCGCGACGTTGGCTTTCCAGAATCCATGACGCCGCAAATCGCCCGTGATCGCGGCCGCGCTCTGATTCAGGAGTTTCGATTCCTCGGTGGGATGGCCCTTAAGAAACTCGACGTGCTCCTGTAACTCGATGGCGGGAACGCCCAAGTTTCCTCGAAGTTCGACGTCGCGCACTGTGACTGTGGATTGGGCGCTCGATGCTTGAGCAAAGAGGAGCCAAGCGGCGATCGCACAATAGAGAATTCTAGATTCGGCAAATGCGTTCATTCCCCATGTGTCCCACGCGATCCGTTAATCCAATTGCAGGAACGGCATTACGGACGGCACGCCGCTCGAGTTCACGATGACCAGCATGTAATAGCCGGGAGGGGCCTGGCTGGCGTTTGGGGGAGCGGTGGCCTGAATTCCTTTAGCGCCGGCGATGAAGGTCAAGTCGACATAGCGTTGGTCAAAGTCGTCCGCATGAGTCGTTGCGCCGGGCTTGACCAGGGCCACGCGGGTGATCGTGGACGAATTCGCGGTGGCGATGTTGAACTTGGCACCATAGCTGAGAGTGGTTGGAGCGGATTGTACGACCGGGCGCGCACCCTTGTACAGGTAAGGCGGGCTGAAGATTTCGTAGGTGATTTGCGTGGATGCACCGTTATCGGAACCGGCGGAAATGACGCGGCCATCCGGTAGCAGGACCGCCGTCGAATGATAGGCTCGCTCAACCGCTTGCGGAGCTAGTACGGTCCATTGTCCAGTCTTGGGATCGTACAGTTCGGGAGTGAGCACCGGGTTCGTGTATTCTCCGCCTCCGCCGCCTCCTCCAACGGCCAACACCGTTCCGTCCGCGAGAAGCACCAAGTTTTCGTTATAACGAGAATAGGTCATGGAGCCCGTATAGGCCCATGCAGGATTAGCAACGGAAAAATCAATAACTTCGGCCGTGTTGGTCGACGAACTGCCACCGTTATCGTGAGTCAAGGAACCACCGGCAACTAGAACCTTCTGTTGTCCCGGCAACAAAACGTGGGGTGCGAAAAACCGATAGCCGTAGTTGTTCCTCGCGACAAACGACCAAGTATTTGCGCTGGGGTCGAACAGATAAGTTTGCGGCGATGGCGCCGACAGGAACATTTTGCCGCTGGGCAACAGCGACATGCGGGGATAGGTTTGCAGAAGATTGCTGGGCAAGTTGGCGGAGGTGGGCAGCGTCGTCCATTTGCCGGTCGTGGAGTTGTAGGACTCCAGTGCCACCTGGATCGTCGTGCCGGTCTCGTTAGATCCGGAGAGCTCAATCAACGTCCCGTCGCTGACTTCCACCCCGCTCGGATACCAGCGTGCGTTGGCCATGTCTTGACCAACCGACCAAGTGGACGAGCCAGGATCAAATATCATTGTGCTGTAGGTTCCGTCGGTGTTGATGTGCGAGGTGTGTGCGCCTTCGACAACTCCTCCCGTGACGATCACCTTGCCATTGGGCAAAATGGACAAGCCGGAGCAGAAGATATCCCGATCCACGGGCAATGAGACATCAGTCAGGGCGCCGGAAACCGGATCGAGCAGCACGGCCTGAGAGTTATTCTGGTGTGCCGCCGGGTAGTAGTAGAAGAGCACCTTGCCGGTGTGTAGCACTGCGGCATTGGCCCCGACGAGGCACGGTGGGGCCGTGCAGAGATTAACCGGGGCAGTCCATTGCCCCATCGTTTCGCCAGAGGCAGCCGACGGCGCCGGTGCGAGGAGCTTCGCCTGAGCCGCGGCAATAGGCAGTCCGCAGAGACAGAGAGTCGACGCCAGGAAGACGAGTCGCATCCATAGGGTGCGGACCGAGGCGCGAAAGTGAACTTCGGAGGGATGTAGCAGGGTGGTATGACGAGATGGGCGCAAGCGGATATCCCCGTTTCTCAAGCGAGCTCCCAACCCCGGGGTTAATGCATGTCGAGAGCGACCAGTCGCAAGGCAGTCACTTCATCACGGCGACTGCCGAGTGTCAAGGTGAATCTTGAGACCTGCCAACCACCGCGCAAGTAGTCGTCGCGAGGAGCCTGTCGGAATCGCGAGCCCCGGGCGTGCCTATTCCAGTTGGTCGAATTCGGCTCTGGCTGGCTTGATCGGGACAAAGGACTGTGGTGACCGAGTCGAGCTTCCGCTCGACGGACCGCCGAAGGCGGCGGTCCCCACACTCCCACACAGTCGGCTCGTGCTCGTTACCAAAGGGGGTTACGCCACTCCTACCTTCCAGATATAATCAATTAGTGATGTTGACGGTTGGCGATGCTGCAGAAGACTTCCAATTCGCGTCTTTCCCAGTCTCATCGGCCCGAGTGCTGGCTGCACTGCCTGGTGTGTCCGCGGCGTTACCGGGCGAATCTGCCGTCGCGCTTGCGCCCCAGCCTCTTCGGTAGCGATTAATTCCTTGATCCTCCATATGATTCGCTTTGGCCTTCGTGCGTCCGAACCGGGATTCGCGATTCCGAGGCCGACGTTCCTGATAACCGGCAGCCGACTACTGACGGCTGCTAACGGAGGATTTCATGACGACAAAGACAATGACCGCGCCCGCTGTTTCTTCGACAATCAGTCCGAAGATCAAGACTGCCCTGCCCGGGCCGAACGCCAAGCGCGTGCTCGAGGGTGATCAGAAATATATTTCGCCGTCCTATACGCGTTCGTACCCGATGGTGGCCAAGAGCGGTCGCGGCATCGTGGTGACCGATGTCGACGGCAACGAGTTTTTTGATTTTTCTGCAGGCATTGCCGTGACTTCGACCGGCCATTGCCATCCCGATGTGGTTGCCGCGATTCAGAAGCAGGCGGGCGAGTTGATCCACATGTCGGGGACGGATTTCTATTACGAAAACATGGTGGAGCTGGCGGTGCGGCTGTCGAAGATTGCGCCGATGTCCGGACCGCATCGCATTTACTACGGTAACTCGGGCGCGGAGGCGATTGAGTGCGCGTTGAAGCTGGCGCGCTATCACACCAAGCGGCAGAACGTGATCGCGTTCTTCGGAGCATTTCATGGCCGGACGATGGGCGCGCTATCTCTGACGGCGTCGAAGCCGCAGCAACGGCGCCGGTTCGCTCCGCTGGTTCCGGGCGTGACGCATGTGCGGTATCCGGACGTATATCGGGGCTGCGTTGGCGGAACGCAGGACGCAGACAACTTCGCGCTGGGCTGCGCTCGCTTTATTGAAGAGAAGCTGTTTAAGACCACGCTGGCTCCGGAAGAAGTGGCGGCGATTTTTGTCGAGCCGGTGCAGGGCGAAGGCGGTTACGTTGTCGCTCCGAAGATTTTCATGCAGGAACTGCGGCGGATCTGCGATCGTCACGGTATCATGCTGGTCGTCGACGAAGTGCAGAGTGGCATTGGACGTACGGGGAAGTGGTTCGCCGTTGAACACACTGGCGTTGAGCCGGACATGGTCTGCATGGCGAAGGGAATCGCTTCGGGGATGCCGCTCGGCGTCACGATGACCCGCGCGGAGGTGATGGACTGGGTGCCGGGATCGCATGCATCCACTTTCGGCGGCAATCCTGTGGCCGTGGCCGCGGCGTTGGCGACGCTCGATGTCATCGAGAAAGAGCACCTGCTCGAAAACTCGACCCGTGTGGGCGAACACATGATGAAGCGCATGGCCGACTGGCCAAAGAAGCTGAAGCTGGTCGGCGATGTGCGGGGACGTGGGCTGATGATCGGCGTCGATATCGTGAAGGACAAAGTCACGAAGGAATACGGCAACGCCGAGCGCGACCGGATCGTGGAGAGGGCGTTCGAGCAAGGAGTGCTGTTCCTCGGATGTGGACCGAGCACGGTTCGGATCTGCCCGCCGTTGGTCGTCACGAACGAACAAGCCGACGTCGCGGTGGATGTGCTGGAAGAGTGCATTTCCGCGGTGGGCCAAGGCGCGTAACCAACCCCATTTCACCACGGAGGCACGGAAACACAGAGAAGGATGATCATTTGAGTTGTTCTTCTCGGAGGCTCAGTGCCTCCGTGGTGAACTAGTCTTGCGTTGGAAATCCCAGCTTCGCGACCAGATCTTTGTAGGCAGGCTCATCGCGGAGATTGGTGAGCGCCGAATCTCCTTCGACTCGAAGGACATTGTCGTCGTGTCGGTCGTAAGCGATCTTCAAATACTCAAGGGCTTCCTGCTTGTTTCCTAGAAGCGAATCGGTCTCGGCCAGGGAATAGGGCGATTGAAGGCCGCGGTCGTAGAGCTTCTTCTGCAGCGTGCGAACATTCTGCAACATCTCTTGCGCGCCTTCGGCTGCGAAGCCTTTTTCGGCGGTCTCGACCAGCTTGAGGCTGGAGTTGTCGCGCAGCAAAACCGCTTCTTTCTTCCATTCCTGAAGGTATTGCGCATAGTCCGCGGTGGAGAAGTACGCGCATTTCAGGTAGCGATGGGGAGAAATGAAACCAGGTTCCGCAGCCTCCAACTGTTTCAACAGAGCCATGCCCTCATCGCGACGGCCAGCCAACCATAGGAGATCGCCCTTGTCGGCGAGGATCGATTTTGAAACTGGATCGAGGCTCTGAGCCCGCTCGATTTCAGCCAGGGCTTCCAAATGGCGACCCACCGCCGAGAGATAGGTAGCATGCCAGTGGTGAGCCATGGAGTTGTTGGGATCGAGATCGATGGCGCGGCGGAATTCCTGCTCGGCTCCGGAGGCGTTCCAGGTGCCCCAGAACAAAGCGAAGGCCAGGGAAGCGTGGGCCTCGGAAGACTGGTTGTCGAGTTCCACAGCCCTCTGAGCTGCTGCCAAGGCTCGCGGATAGGCTTCACTGGCCGACATCAGAGTGTATTCCCGCAATAGGTTGTAGCAGTCTGCAAGGCCAACATACGCAGGCGCGTAATTGGGATCGCGAACGATTGCCTGCGTGAAATAGTCCACCGCCTTGTTCAAACCTTCAGGGGTGCGCTTTTCCCAATAGAAGCGGCCCTGCAAGTAGAACTCTTGTGCTGTGCTGGCCAAACGGTGGGAAGGATCCGAGGTTTGCCTGAAAGCATCCGGTTGCTTCGCGGTTCCGGCACTGGCTGCACGGTGGCTCGGCAAGAAGCTCCAGACGGCAAGGAGCAGCACACCCACGGGGAAGACGAGAGACCATCGCCAGTTTCGCGGCGGTGAAGAAGCCAGGGCAGCCTGAGGAGCCATGTCTGACGCGACCAGCATGGGGCCAGGCGTAACGGGCGGCTGGGTCGGGGGGTGGATGGGGGCGATCCAGCGGTAGCCGCGGCGCTCCACGGTTTCGATAAATACGGGATTGTCCGCGGAATCGCCGACTGCATCGCGCAGTCGGTTGATGGCGCTGCTGATGCCGTGGTCGAAGTCGACGAAAACGTTTCCTGGCCAGAGCGCCTGACGGAGTTGGTCCCGGCTGAGGACTTCGTTGGGGCGGCTTAGGAAGAGTCGGAGAGCGCGGAAAGGAAGATCCTGAATCTTAACCTTCGCTCCGTTCTTGCGGAGTTCGCATGCGTCGAGGTCGGCTTCGAACAGGCCGAATCGAATTACGACGTTCGTTTGTGGGGCGGGCTGCATAAGACTACTGGTCGGGCAGGAGTCTAGCACCGTAGATATGGGTTGGAGAATTGCCACTCTGTGCCATTACACCACCACTTTCGTCCGGGTGAGGTCTAATCGCATGATTCTTAAAGATTGAGACTTAGCGCGTGAACTACGTTTGTAGGAAGCGTGAATTGACGGGGCGAGCAGGGTCGGCGAAAGTGAATGGCCAGAAAGATTGGACTTGTATTCGGATGGCAGGCCGCCTTCCTGATTCGCTAGGGGTGGAGGATCGGAGGGGCGAGCTAGTCTAGAAAAATTCGAAATTTTCGTTGCTGCCTTCTTTGGGGGGAGGATAGTGACCGGGCTCGCGGCGTGTCCGCGGGCTTGTTTTTTTGGGGAATCAGGAGTCACCACGCTTTCCCGTATGGGAACGGGAGATGTCAATTTTTGAGGGTTGTGAGGTTGATCACATCTAGGGACGGGGGTCTGCAGCTAGATTGGGGAGGCCCCATATGTTGCCCGTGGTTACCCGAACGATCATTCAGAGCCTCGATTGGGCTGCTCGGCGATTGCTCCCCGCAGATCCGCGACCAGGTCACCAACGCACTGGGAGCCGAGGGGAAGAAGGCGCGTACTTTCACCTGCGGAAGCTGGGATACGTGATCGTGGCACGGAACTTTCGTTCACCCCGCTGCCGGGGCGAGATCGATTTGATCGGCTGGGACACAGATGTTCTTTGTTTTATTGAAGTTAAGACTCGTACGTCGCGAGATGTGAAGAGCGCGGAGGCGGCTGTCGACCGGCACAAACGGCGGGAGATTGCGCAGGTTGCCCGAGAGTATCTGAGGCGGCTTCCACCATCGTGCCAGTGGAGATTCGATATTGTGAGCGTATACTACGAGCATCTTAGTTCCCGCCCGCAGATCGAGGTATTTCGAAATGCTTCCTTGTCGGCGTAAAATAGCAAGTTTGCGCAACCTCGTTGAAAGGATTCAGTAATTGCCTGAGCTCAGAAAAGATCCGATCGTCGGTCGTTGGGTGATTATTTCCACGGACCGGGCGAAACGCCCAACCGATTTCCTCCGCGAAAACATGAAGATCAAGGGAGGATTCTGTCCGTTCTGCTACGGGAACGAGACCAAGACCCCTCCTGAGATTCAGGCATATCGTCCTAATCCGAATGGTGGTCCGGCACCACAGCGCGATGCGCCGGGATGGACCGTACGGGTCGTGCCTAACAAATTTCCAGCGCTGGGGATTGAAGGAACGCTGAACCGGCAGGCTGAAGGAATGTTCGATCGCATGAACGGGATCGGGGCGCACGAGGTCATTATTGAGACGCCCGACCATAGCGCGAGCCTCGCCACTCTACCTCCCAAGCGAATTGAAGATGTTTTGTGGACCTTTCGCGACCGTATTTTGGACTTAAAGAAGGATCGCCGCTTCAAATATATCCTGATCTTCAAGAATCATGGCGAAGCGGCCGGGGCCTCTCTGGAACATGCTCATTCCCAGCTCATTGCGCTGCCCATTCTTCCTATCAATGTCGTGCAGGAGATTGAAGGCGCGAAACAATATTTCCTATACAAAGAACGATGCGTATTCTGCGACATTATCCGGCAGGAGATGGATAGCGGGATTCGGGTGGTGGCAGAGAACGAGAACTTCCTGACGCTGGCGCCGTACGCTCCACGGTTTCCCTTTGAAACCTGGATTCTTCCCAAGCAACACGAGTCGGCGTTTGAGAACTCGTCGTCGCACATGTTCGAAAACCTGGCCCGGGCGCTCAAAGACCTGCTCGGTAGGGCAGACCGCGTACTCGATAATCCGCCGTACAACCTCGTCGTTCATACTTCTCCGGTGCAGGATCCGACGAACGACCATTATCACTGGCACATTGAGTTCATGCCGAAGTTGACCAAGACGGCAGGATTCGAGTGGGGAACGGGCTTCTACATTAATCCCACGCCGCCCGAGGAAGCCGCGAAGTTCCTGCGCGAGGCGAACGTGGAGGAACCTTCGGCCGTTACAGTCGGCTAGATTTCGCTCCTTGGAAAAAATGAGGGCACGGATTAGGTCCGTGCCCTTTTTCAATTGGGCCGTAGAGAGAGTGAAGGGCATCGAGGTTCTCGCCGCCCCTCGGGACACACGATAGGCCGAACGTCCGGCATGGTTGTCAAGAACTTGTAAAAAAGACATGCGACCGGCGACTGCTCGGCAGTTAGCCTTGCGTGCGATCTTGTACTTCGTCGTTCCAAGCCATCTGAATCGCTTCCAACTTGCCCTCGTTCGAGGCTTTCGGGTCGTCGGCAAAGTCGGGTAGTTCGACGACGTAGCGATGCAGGTCGGTGAAGCGCAACGCCAGCGGGTCGACAGTGGGATGTGTTTCGGAAAGCAGGATGCCGATACTCTCGGCGTCGTCCCAGGTCAGTTTCTTTGCCATCCTTCGTGCTCCTCGTGCAACCTTGCAACCTTGAAACTCTGAAACCTTGCTTCTAGTGCTCTTCCGATACGTAATTTCGGTTCCACGCAGGAATTTCGACGACTACCTTGCCTGGCTTGGTGATTTGCGCCTGGCAGCCGAGACGAGAGTTTAACTGGAGATCGGCGGCCATGTCCAACCGGTCGGCTTCGTCGTCATCCATCGGCGAGAGATTCTCCGCGCCTTCTTTCACCCAGATATGGCAAGTGGTGCAGGCGCAGTTGCCCCCGCAGGCATGATCGAGTGTGACGCCGAAATTCAGTGCGACGTCAAGCAAGGACTGCTCTTTGCCGTGATCTTCGTAGGGCAATTTGCCATTCTCGAACTGGATCGTTTTGCCCTCGGGCAGGAACGTGACCTGCACTGTGTTTTCCCCTGGCGCTTCTTCGGTCAACGTGCCAGCTCCTCGTGTCTTTTCTTCTGCCATGACTGCTCCTCGATCTTCCTCTGTGTTCTCTGTGTCCTCGGTGGTCAAAATCAAAATCTTTCACCACAGAGGACCTAGGGGACACAGAGGCTATTCAAATTCTGCTTTCGCCATGGGATGTGGGGCAGTCGGGCCTTCGCCCATATCCGCCTCGTCCATGTTCTTGCCTTTGAGCGCTGACGACACTGCAGTGTCCATCATCAGTTCGGCTAAACGCATTGTGCCTTGATTCAGCGCGTCGATCGCTTTGCGGATCGCCTGGTAATCTTGTTCAGCATTCACCGCGACCAGGGCTTTCTCCATCTTCGCGATCTGCTTTTTTTCGTCGGTGGTGAGTTGTCCCCAGGCCGCGCTCTTTTTGCCTTTTTCGAGGGCCGCAAGAATCGTTTGAGTTTCGGCGCGGGCCTCGATCAATTGGCGTTGCCGGAAATCTTCTTCGGCATTGTCGAAGGAATCGAGAATCATGCCTTCGACCTGTTCGTCGGTCAAACCGTAGCTCGGCTGAACTTGAATCTCCGCTTCTTTCCCGCTGCGCTGCTCGCGGGCAGAAACGTGGAGAATGCCGTTAGCATCGATCAGGAACTTGACTTCAACTCGAGGAATGCCCGCGGCCATTGGAGGAATGCCTTTGAGATCGAAGCGAGCCAGAGACCGGCAATCTTTGGCCAGCTCGCGTTCGCCTTGCAACACGTGGATCGCAACGTTGGCTTGGCCGTCGATCTGAGTTGTGTAGAACTGCGTGGCGGATGCCGGGATGGTCGAGTTCCGCAGGATGATCTTGTCAGTGACTCCACCAGCCACTTCGATGCCGAGCGACAGAGGAGTCACATCGAGCAGCAGCATGTTCTCTGTGGCTTCATTGCCGCCGCCAAGAATGTTGGCTTGCACGGCCGCACCCAGCGCGACGACTTCGTCTGGATTCAGATCGGTATGCGGTTCGCGACGGAACAATTCCTTCACCAAGGCGCGAACTCTAGGGATACGAGTGGAGCCTCCGACGAGCACCACTTCGTCAATCTGCTCGGGCTTGAGGCCAGCATCTTTTATGGCTTGCTTGCACGGACCGACGGTGCGATCGATCACCGGCTGGATCAGTTGTTCGAATTGCTCGCGCGTGATTTCGCGCTGGTAGCGCTTGCCGCCGGGGAGTTCAATGTCGAGCTTGATCGACGGTTGCGAAGAAAGCGAGATTTTGGCTTCGATGACGGCCTTGCGGATTGCCTGTACAGCTTCAGCGTTGCGATGGAGGTCAAGGCCAAGGTCGCCTCTAATATCATCGAGCGCTATGGTGATCAGCAAGTTGTCGATGTCGTCTCCGCCGAGATGCGTGTCGCCGTTGGTGGCGATGACTTCGAAGATTCCGTCGTGCAGCTTGAGAATTGAAATGTCGAAGGTTCCGCCGCCGAGGTCGTAGACAGCGACGATCCCGTTCTGCTTCTTGTCGAGGCCGTAGGCGAGCGATGCGGCCGTCGGCTCGTTGACCAGACGAAGAACTTCAAGGCCAGCGATGCGGCCAGCATCTTTGGTGGCCTGACGCTGCGCGTCATTGAAGTACGCGGGAACGGTAATCACCGCTTTCGTCACCGGTCCGCCGAAGAATCGTTCGGCGCTGCGCTTGAGCTGGCGAAGAATGAGCGCGGAAATCTCGGGTGGAGTGAAAGTCCGGTCGCCCAGTTTGATGCGAAGAACTTCTCCCGGCTGGAGGTCTTTGGCCAGGCGAAAGGGGAAGAGCTTCAATTCTTCCTGAATATCTTCGACGCCACGCCCCATCAGGCGCTTGATGGAGTAAACCGCGCGCTCCGGCGTTTCGATCAGAGAATTGCGAGCGGCGTTGCCAATGACTGGTTGGTTGTTCGCGTCGAGCGCGACGACAGAGGGAAGCAGGTTCAGGCCGTCATCACCGGGGATCACGACTGGGGTTTCCCCTTGCATGAATGCCACCAGAGAGTTGGTGGTGCCCAGGTCGATACCGACGATGCGATCCGATGCCATCTCTGTTTGCTATTCCTCCAACGCAGCATTTACATCGCGCACTAAATTCCGGATGTAGTTGCGGCGGTTCAGTACGTCTACCATTTTCTTGGTTTCCTGCGTCCGATCTTCCGATGCTGCATGGCCCCGATCGACAAAGGTGTCCCAAGTCTTCCAATGCGATTGCAGTTCCTGCAAGAGAGCTTCGTGCTTGGCTCCGAGCGCGATTTTCTGTTTTCCAATTTCTGCGATGAGGGACGGATCATCGTCGCCCATCTCCTTGTTCATTCGAAGTTCTTCGAGCTGCATGTTCAACTCGAAGACTTCTTCGAGCAAATCCGGCGGAACGATCTGCTTCTTTGTTTCTCCCGTGGCGCGGGCCTTCTCGGTGGCGCTTTTGGATTGCTCTTCCAACTCCACGCCTTCGAGGTGCAAGAGATATTCAGTGCGCTTGATTGGATCGCGCAGCGTGCGGTATGCGTCGTTGAGCAGGGAGCTTTGTTCCAGGCTCCATTCCTGCTCCTGACTACCGGCGCGGGCGTTCAGATCGGGATGAAGCCTGCGGCTCAGTTCATAGAAACTCTTTTCCAAGGCAGGGACATCCACGTTGAGCTTGGGCGGCAGGCCGAAGAACGTGAAGTAGTCGACCGGAACCGGAGGCTGCACCTTGCCACAGGATTCACAGAAATGCGCGGCGCGCATAGATCCGCACGACCAGCAGGAGTGCGTGTCCTCCGGCAGGGGCTTGGCGCCGATCGTGGTCAGTGCAGACTTGGTCGTCACTTCTAACTCCTCACACTGCAGACCCACAGCCTAAGCTGTTTGCTTGCGCAGGTTATCTAGTGGCGCAGGCAGACGCGGACAGGAGTGTCCGCGCCACACAGGCTTAGGCGGAGAACGAAGTCCCGCAACCGCATGACTTCGATGCCTGCGGATTCACGAATACAAAACCCTGTTGCATCAGCGTTTCCTGATAGTCCAGGGTCATGCCGTGCAGGTAGATGAATGACTTCGGGTCCACAAAGACGCGTACATCACTGAACTGGAAAATGCGGTCCCGCTCGCGCGGCTGGGTGTCGAACCGGATGTTGTAGCTCAGGCCCGAACATCCGCCACCCTGCACGCCGAGGCGCAGGCCACCTTGCTCGGGCGAGATGCCTTCCTTGGCCATGGCGCCGCGCACCTTGGCCAGGGCTTTCTCGGTGATGAGAATCCCTTTGGCGGGCGCGGCGGGTTTAGTCGTTTCTTCGGTCGCTGTGGTCATTCGTTTCTTTCGCCCCTGCCGGGGCTTTGCCGATACCGTGCACCTACCCACGGCTTGCGCCGTGGGCTGTATTCTTGCACCACTTCGCGGCTGAAACATCACGCGAGCTCCTGCAGCCGCGCTTCGGGCTAAGACTTCGCTTCCGCGGTTACTGGCGTGGTGGCCTCCTGCTTCTTCTTCCAGTCGCCGATCGCGGCGCGGATCGCGTCTTCCGCAAGAACCGAACAATGGATCTTCACCGGAGGAAGCGAAAGCTCCTTCACGATATCCATGTTCTTGATCGCGAGGGCTTCGTCCACCGTCTTGCCCTTGACCCACTCGGTGGCGAGCGAGGACGAAGCGATGGCGGAGCCGCAGCCGAAGGTCTTGAACTTGGCGTCTTCAATGACGTTGGTTTCGCGATTGACCTTGATCTGCAGTTTCATGACGTCGCCGCACTCGGGCGCGCCGACTAGTCCGGTGCCCACGTCAGTGCTCTGCTTGTCCATCGAACCGACGTTGCGGGGGTTGTTGTAATGATCGATCACTTTGTCGCTATATGACATTTCACTCTCCTGAACTCTGATTCCTCAGGGGCCAAAGCCCCGCTAACCTCGTGCTCTTGCGGCGCGGCTTAAGCCGCGCCCTTCCACAATCAGTGCGCTTCTCCCGCTAGTGCGCTTCTCCGGCCCACTTCACGTCTTTCAAGTTGATACCTTCTTTGGCCATTTCGTAGAGCGGGGAAAGTTCGCGCAAGCGCTCGACGGTTTCGATGACGCGATCGGCAACATAGTCGACTTCGGCTTCGTTATTGAAGCGGCCGATGCCGAAGCGGATCGAGCTGTGCGCCAGGTCGTCGCCGGTGCCGAGAGCCTTCAATACATAAGATGGTTCCAAGGTCGCCGAGGTGCAGGCCGAACCGCTGGAAACAGCGATGTCGTTGATGCCCATCAGCAGCGATTCGCCTTCCACGTAGGCGAAGCTGATATTCAGATTGCCCGGTAGACGATGCTCGGTAGAGCCGTTGATGTAGGCCTCATCCAGGCGGTTCATGATACGGTCGCGGAGACGGTTGCGCAGGCCCGCGAGCCGGCAGGATTCCTGCGCCATTTCTTCCTGCGCAATGGCACAGGCTTTGCCGAGGCCCACGATTCCTGCGACGTTCAGCGTGCCGGAACGCATGCCGCGCTCGTGCCCGCCACCATCAATACTGGCGGAAATCTGCACGCGAGGATTCTTGCGGCGGACGTACAAGGCGCCGACGCCCTTCGGACCGTACATCTTGTGGCCAGAGATCGACATTACGTCAATGTTCTGCTTGATCACGTCCACGGGAACTTTGCCGATGGCTTGAGTTGCGTCGGTATGGAAGATCACTCCGCGCTCATGACAGAGCTTGCCAATTTCAGCAACAGGTTGCAGGACGCCGATTTCGTTGTTTGCATACATGATGCTGACCAGGATCGTCTTGTCGTCCATGGCGCGCTTCAGGTCTTCGAGATCGATCAGACCATCCTTCTGCACGGGCAGGTAGGTGACGCGATAGCCATATTTCTCAAGACGCTTGCAGGTATCGAGCACTGCCTTGTGCTCGGTGACCGCGGTGATGATGTGGTTGCCCTTCTCGCGATACATCTCGGCGACGCCCTTGATGGCAAGGTTGTCGCTCTCGGTGGCACCCGATGTGAAAATGATTTCTTTTGTCGTGGCGCCGACGAGCTTGGCAATGCGCTCGCGAGCGGTCTCCACGCCCTCTTCGGCTGCCCATCCGAAAGAGTGGTTGCGGCTGGCCGAGTTGCCGAACTTCTCCATGAAGTAGGGCAACATTTCTTCCAGCACTCGCGGATCCATTGGGGTGGTGGCGTGGTTGTCCATATAGATGGGCAGCTTCACACCCTTCGGATCGGAATGGTGCGCCTGCGTCTCTGCCTGGGGGATCTTTACGTCCGTGCTCATTGATTGCGTCTCCTGCTTCGTTAATCTTTTGATGAATTGCTTGTCTTTAACGGTTCAGCTGATTGTCACTAGGTCAGCCGCCTTGGGAGCCCCGCTCCCAACCTCTTCCGGTTCTTCCCGCATGTGCGAGATCTTGATGCGCTTCAGGACCGCCTCGATACTCTCATTGACCTTGCGCAACGGTTCGCGAATGTTGCATCGGTCGCTCTGGCCGCACTCACCTCGTACGGTGATGCATGACGTGATGAAGAGCGGGCCGTCGATGGCCTGGATTACCTCAAAAGCCGAAATACTATGGGCCGCGCGCGCCAGTGTATAACCGCCATTGGTGCCATGCTGCGACTGCAACAGGCCAGCCTTCACGAGGCGCTGCAGAATCTTTGCCAGGGCCTCGGGCGGGATGCCGTAGGCATCGGCGACATCCTTCGCACTGCAAGAGCCCTCGGTGGAGTGCTCGGCGAGGTGTTTCATCGCCATCAGAGCATAGTCGGCCTTTTTGGTCAGCTTGAGCACATCTATCCTGTGCAAAACCAGCGGGATGAGGCCAGATTGAATTCCGACCTTTTCCGTCGCAATTCATTCTACTGCATCTTCTCTCCCCGGGGCAACTCTACCCACGCAGCGGGCAGAAAGAGAAACTCAACGGTAAGTATCAAGGAGTGAATGGCTTATGGTAATACGATGATTTTAGTCGGAATTTGCCCGGCGAAGCGATAGCTACAAGTTGTGAAGTATGGTCGGGGCCTGTTACAAATTCACGACAGAGTCACCGATGGGGGCTTGACAACCCGCCCATCCGGTCTAAAATACCGGGAAATTCCGGTAAAAACAGCCTTCGCAATGGATTGAGTGCGAGAACCCTCCGGATTTATGACCGCAGAGCCGACCCCGTCTTCTCCAAGCCGTGATATGAAGCAGCCGTGCAAGCATCCCCGCGTACAAATCGTCAGCCGAGACGAGGATTCGGAATTCGTCGAGTGCAAGGAGTGCGGCGAAATCTTCGAGTCCAGCGAATTCAAAGACATGAACATCGAAGAACGGACGCAGGAAAGCGAGCTCTGAGGTTCTTGGGCGGACAGGTGTGACGGAGGTAATCGCGTCACACGCTTTCGGGTTGTTCGGTTGCGATCCGCCTGTTAATTTCCGAGCCGGGGACGTGTGCGGTGGCGTGTCCCCGTCTTTATGTCTAAAGTGGCATTAGTCGTTGACGATTCCATGTTGATTCGTTATACCGTGAGCCGCTTTCTTGAGCAGCGGGGCTTTGCCGTGGAGTCTGCCACCAATGGCGCAGAAGCTCTGGAGATTCTGGCGCGAGTGCGCGCGGATTTGATTGTGACCGACCTGCAAATGCCGAAAATGTCGGGCAGCGAATTGATCACGGCGTTGAAGAGTACGCCGAAGACGGCGGACATTCCGATCATCATCGTTACGAACAATGCGCAGGGATGCTGTGAGGCCGAGAAGCGGGCGGACTTTGCGATCTACAAAGATATCGACATCGATGTCCAGCTTGCCGGAGCCCTGGACGTAGTGTTGAAAAAAGCGAGCCGCAGCCAGGCGGCGGGAAACTAGCACATCTTCGCGCGACTCCCGGCTAACGCAGGGGCAGACCTGCTTCCGCAGAAAAATCCATTGCAGCAAAATCTTTCAGCAAGAATTTAGGGTAAGCGGCGGCGGCGATCATGGCCGCGTTGTCGGTAGACAGCGGGCGCGAAGGGAAATATACGGGCAGGCCTTGCTTTGCGCCCTCGCGTTCAAACGTCTGGCGCAATTCCTGGTTGGCGGCAACGCCTCCGGTCACAAAGACCGTAGCGACATCGTAGGCACGGGCTGCCGTGAGAGTCTTTCCCACCAAATCTTCCACGATCGCACGCTGGAAAGATGCCACGAGATCGAGTGTGAGCTTGTCGCAGTGGGCGAGATAATCTTCCAGCTTCGGTTTTGCAATATTCAGCAGGGCTCGGCGCCGGGCTTCCACCGACTCGCGCATGTTGTGAGCGTCCACGAAGCGCAGGATCGCCGTCTTAATTCCACTGTAAGAAAAATCGAAGCGCGGACGGTCATCGTCCATCTCGACCGCCTTGCCATCTTTGCGGCTGCGGCGATCGCGATGCTTGATCTGGGCTGGCGGGAACTTCACGGCTCGCGGGTCTCCGTGGGGAGCGAGGCGGTCGATTGCCGGGCCTCCGGGATATCCGAGGCCCAGGAGCTTAGCAACTTTGTCGAAGGCTTCTCCAGCGGCATCGTCGCGAGTGTGGCCGATGTTTTCGTAGGTCCAGGAATTGTCTTTTTGCGATGCCAGGTAAAGGTGAGTGTGCCCTCCGGAGACCACGAGCGCCAAGACAGGAAATTGCAGATCGTGGTTGCCCTTCTGGCGCTCTTCCAGCAGCACTGCATGAATGTGCCCCTCGAGATGGTTGACGGCAATCAACGGCTTATCGAGGGCGAAGGCCAAGGCCTTGGCATAGCTGATGCCGACCAGCAATGCTCCGGCGAGTCCGGGGCCCTGCGTGACCGCGATGGCATCGACTGACTCGTAGGTATGGTTGGCCTCGGCCAGTGCCTGCCGGACGACGGGAACGATGGCGCGCAGATGCTCGCGCGAAGCCAGTTCCGGTACAACGCCTCCGTACGGCTGGTGGGTGGCGATCTGGGAGGCGACGACGTTCGAGATCAGCTGTTCGCCCGAGCGGACGACGGCCGCCGCCGTCTCGTCGCAGGAGCTTTCGATGCCGAGGATGTAGGCCGAGCGCATGCGTGTAGTTTCAACCCAACGCTCAATGTTCCGCAAGGGTTGCCTTGCGAAGAGAGAAAGTCCCGCGGGACAAGTTGTGTCGTCCCTGCGGGACTCGTTGCAGCTTTTCCGATTGCCCCCGGCACTGTCGTGCCGGGCTTTCGTATTCCGCCGCTTCGCGGCTGGGGTGACGCGCTCTCGTCCCCGTCGCCACGTGCCGGCCGGCGTTCCTTCGGTAGATCTAATCGAGCCTCCGAAGTTTACTCGAGCCTCACTTCGTCGATCTGGAAGTCGAACTTGCCTCCAGCCGGGCCTCCGACAAACAGAATGGCCGAGACATCGTGCCCGTCGGTTCCGTTGAAACCGGTAAAGGGTAGGCTGATCTTCTTCCACTCGGCTCCCGCGGCGAAGGTCTGTTGTGCTGGAATGCGTCCACCACTGGCAGTGAACATCAGAACTCGATAGGTCTGGCCATCGCCTTTGGCGAAGAACGAGATGCTTTTCTTCGATGACAAGTTCACGGGAACGAACGGTTGCGCACCCGGCGAGAACATGACGCCGGACCACGCATAGGGAAGACCGCCATCGATGGTGCCAGAGACATCGAGGGAGTGTTTGTCGCCGTTGACGCCGCCATCAACGACCTTCATGTCACCAGTGGATTTGCCGCCGGCGATGCTGTCCGTAGAAAACATCCATCCGGCGCCGAACTTGGTGGCAGCGGTGCCATCGTCGAAGTCGCTGATGAGTCCCACGGAGGAGTCAGGGGACGTGGTGGCTTGAGCAGCTTCCTGCTTCGCCTTTTCGAGCGATGCGCGGTAGCTGGCCCGGTCATCCTCCACACCGAGCTTCCACACGGAAACGATGTCGCGGGTCGCGGTGATGTCCTGCGTGGGATCGCCCTTGACCAGTAGCAGGTCAGCGCGCTTGCCCGGAGCGATCATGCCACGGTCGTCGAGATGAAACGTTGCCGCCGGGATCGAAGTCGCTGCGGTGAGAGCCTCTGCCGGTGTGAGGCCAGCGCGAACCAGCAACTCCAGTTCGCGGTGGATGCTTACGCCGTGCGAGGTGCCGGGATTGGGTGCATCGGTTCCGGTCAGAATGGGTACATGAGCGGCCTTCAATTGCAAAACGGTCTGCTCGGCATACTTCTCACTCGGCGCCGTCGGGAATTTCGGGAACGACCGCTTCAGGCTGCTGATGTCGTCGGCGGTGAGATATGGCTCGAGCCGTGGATCCGTGGTGAGCGACTCACCGCTCGGAATGCCGCTCACGCTCTCAAGGACGTCCAGGGTGGGAACCACGAAGGCGTGATGGCTGGCGACCAAAGCGGCGAAGTCAGGCGCGGGAGCGCTGTCCGCAAAGAGATGCGCCAGTCCGTCTGCGCCCGCGTCGATCGCGTTGCGAGCGTCTTGCTGCGTGCCGATGTGGACCACGGCAATCTTCCCTCGCTTGTGGGCGGCGTCAACCAAGGCCTTCAGCGTTTCCGTGTTGAGCGTGGGGCGGTGGCTGCCATAAGCGCTGGCGTCGTCGATGACGATCTTGATGTAGTCAGAGCCCTCGGCAATGCGCGCGTCGACCCATGGTTGCGCTTCTGAGGGCGACGAGAGCGTAGGAATCTGAATGCCGTATTCGGTTCCGTGGCCTCCGGGAGCCGTGGCGAGAGTTCCGGCGGAGCGCAGGTCTGCCTGGTAGAGATCCTTGCCTTCGGCCTGCTGCTTCTTCGTTTGCTGCATATACCTCACGTCGGTGAACATGTCGAGTTCGGTGGTGACGCCGAAAATCTCGGCCTCTTTGAGAGCGGTGCCCCAGGCGTGGGCGTGCGAGTCGATCAGGCCGGGAAGCAGCGTGTCGCCCGAGGCGTCGATCGTCTTGACGTTGGACGGCACTTTGAGGTTTTTCCCCATGGCCTTAATCTTGCCGCCTTCCACCCATACGTCGGTTTGCTCCAGCACTTTGCGGCCATCGAAGACGCGGGCGTCGCGGATCACGAAGCCGATGCCATGGTCCTGATCGGCCAGGATGATGGCGGGCGCAGACAGCAGCAGATAGAAGGCCATCCAGCCAAGGACTCTAAGGGTTGACGCGCATCGTTTGGATTTCATGTTTATCTCCATCAATCAAGGGTCAATTTTGTTCCACGCTTTGGCCGGCGCCGGGCTGTGCCGTCAGTTTGCCGATGATGCTGCATCGCGATTGCAGCCGCCAGTACAAGGCGTCACATTCCGGGCCTGACAAGTGTCATGTCATGTAAAGCATGCTTGACATAATGGAATGTAAAGCACGCTTTACATCATGTCAAGGATTGTTTTTGGGACTTGAGCGGTATCATGGAAATTGTTGAATAACCTTCGAGAGGCCACGCTGAAAGATTTCGCCACGTCGATTGTGCAGACCCTGCGTCACAATGGCTTTCAGGCCTACCTGGTGGGCGGATGCGTGCGCGATCTACTGCTCGGTCGCGATCCGAAGGACTACGACGTGGCGACCAATGCCACGCCGACGCAAGTCATGGGTATCTTTCCTGAAACCTATGCGGTGGGAGCGCAGTTTGGGGTGGTGCTCGTGCCGGCGCCAGAGACTGACGCGACTCGCGAAAATCCCCAGGATGTTTCTTCGCAGTCTCATGCGGTCGAGGTGGCCACTTTCCGCAGCGACATCGGATATTCAGACGGCCGCCATCCGGATGAAGTGCGTTTTAGCAGCGATCCGCGTGAGGATGTTGCGCGGCGCGATTTCACCATCAACGGCATGCTGCTGGATCCCGTCAGCGGCGAAGTGCTCGATTTTGTCGGCGGGCGCAAGGACCTGAAAGCGGGAATCATTCGCACGATCGGAGATCCGGAGCAGCGATTCGGCGAAGACAAGTTGCGCATGCTGCGGGCCGTACGCTTTGCGGCGCGGTTCGAATACGCGATTGATCCCGCAACGTTTGCAGCCATGAAGAAACTGGCTGAGCAGATTCGGGTCGTATCGCTCGAACGCGTGCGCGATGAGTTGAACCGCATGCTGACGGAAGGGCATGCCCGGCGCGCATTTCTTCTGTTGGATGAGAGCGGCTTGCTGAAAGCGGTCCTGCCGGAAATATCGACGATGAAGGGAGTGGCGCAACCGGCGGAATTCCATCCGGAGGGCGATGTGTTCGTGCACACGTTGCTGCTTTTGGACAACCTGCCGAGCCCTTGCCCGCTGACGCTGGCTTGGGGAGCGCTGTTGCACGATGTGGGGAAGCCGCCGACGTTTCGGGTGGCTCCCGATCGCATCCGTTTCGACAGTCATGTCGAAGTGGGAGTGAAGATGGCGGAGGAAATCTGCCGTCGGCTGCGTTTTTCCAACGACGAGACCGAACAGATTCTCGCTCTGGTGGACAACCACATGCGCTTCGGGCACGTCACCCGTATGAAAGAATCCACGCTTAAGAAATTTCTGCGCATGCCGGCATTTGATCAGCATCTTGCGTTGCATCGTGCGGACTGCCTGGCCAGCCACCGAAATCTGGCCACCTATGAATTTGTTCAGCAGAAGAGGATAGAAATTCCTCCGGAAAAGATGCGTCCATCGCCGCTGGTGACGGGAGATGATCTCATTGCGGAGGGGCATCGGCCGGGGCCCAAGTTTCGCGAGATCCTGACTGCCGTGGAAGATGCGCAACTGGAAGGGCGGTTGGCTTCGCGGGACGCCGCCATGGAATTTGTGCGCCGCGAGTTTCCGGTCTGACGGTGTAAAAGGCTTAACCGCGAAGATCGCAAAGAAATCCGCAGAGGTTGCGAAGGAACCCACTTCATGCTTTGAATCGTGCTGGTGTGCCGGGTTCAACACGGTCGCAGAAATATTGGGAAGTCCCTTCGTTTCGACGCTACGAGCCCGAGCGCGGGCAGCTTTGGGAGAATGCTAAAATTGGAAGCTCCACCAGGTGCAATTACTGCGCTTGTGCCGTGAGGAAATCGCATTGGAACAGGCAGGATCAGGGCTGGAAAAGATCGTCGCGCAGTCGCTGCGGCTGGCGCCGCGGGCTGAGGCGCCGCTGATGGCTTGGCCCGTGGTCTGCGGTTCGGCCGTGGCTGAGCGTACGCGTGCTTTGAGCTTCGCGGACGGTGTTTTGCGCGTCGAGGTCGCTGGGCCTGGTTGGAAAGCGGAACTGCAGGCCCTGGCTCCTCGATACCTGGCAGCGATCAACCGGTATACCACCGAGGCGGTTCGCAGAATCGAGTTTGTGGTTGCGCCTCCGGAGCGCGCAGATCCGCGCTAGTCCTGCATCTCATCCTATGAAAGTCACCGATAAAGATGTCGCTTACGTCGCGGAGTTGGCAAATCTGGATCTTACCGAAGAGGAGGGCGCAGGAATGCTGCGCGATCTAAATTCCATTCTCGAGTACGTTGACCGACTGAACGAACTCGATACGTCCGATGTGCCGCCGATGGCGCAGGTTTCCGATCGATACGGGGTGGACGAGTCGAAGCAGGGAAGCGAGCGATTTGCTTATGCGAACCGCGAAGACATTCTCGAAGGCCTGCGAAAATCGTTGCCACATGCCGAGGCGCTCGCGAATGCGCCGGATGTGGATGAAGACTTCTTCCGGGTTCCAAAAGTAATTGAGCGATAGACCCAGTCCAGCGAAGACCACATGGACCTGACCTCACTCACGATCGATGCAGCCCGTTCCGCGGTGCAGGAGCGCAAGACGACCGCGCTCGCACTGGCGGAGGCGCACTATGCTCGCATCAAGCAGGAAGACGGACAGATCGGCGCGTTTCTGACTCTCTCGAAAGAGCGCGCCCTCGAGCAGGCAGACCGCATGGACCGCATGGCTGCGGCGGGCAAGACGCTGCCGCCGTTAGGGGGCGTTCCTGTTGGCATCAAAGATGTGATGAGCACACGCGGAGTGCGAACGACCGCGGGATCGAGAATTCTGGAGAAATATATTCCTCCGTATGACTGCACGGCGGTTGCGCGCATGGAGGCGGCGGGGGCGGTCGTGTTGGGCAAGATGAACTGCGATGAGTTCGCGATGGGCTCGTCAAATGAAAATTCTGCCTATCACCCGGTGCGCAATCCGCGGGACCTGGAGCGCGTTCCCGGAGGCTCTTCAGGCGGTTCGGCCGCGGCAGTGGCAGCAGACATGGCGGTTGTCACGCTGGGGTCGGACACTGGCGGATCGATCCGGCAACCGGCGTCATTCTGCGGTGTCGTGGGATTGATGCCGACTTACGGCCGCGTGTCCCGCTATGGACTGATCGCGTTCGCTTCTTCGCTCGACCACATCGGGCCGCTGGCAAAGTCGGTGAAAGACGCTGCGATTGTGCTGCAAACGATTGCCGGACGCGATCCGATGGATTCCACGTCGGCCGACGTTCCAGTGCCCGACTACGTCGCAGAACTCGAGAAGCCGGTGCGTGGAATGAAGGTCGGTGTGGCTAAAGAATATTTTGGGGATGGACTGGACGACGAAGTCCGGCAGGCAGTGGAAGGGGCGATCGACAAGCTGAAGCGACTGGGCTGTGAGATTGTTCCGGTCTCGCTTCCGCACACGCCGTATGCGATTCCGACGTATTACCTGATTGCGACCGCGGAAGCTTCGGCGAATCTGGCGCGTTACGACGGTGTGCGCTACGGCCACCGGGCGCGGGGAGTGAAGACGTTGTCGGAAGTGTACCGGCGCAGCCGCGACGAAGGATTTGGAGCCGAGGTAAAGCGGCGCATCATGCTCGGCACCTATGCCCTGAGCGCGGGATACTACGATGCCTACTATCTCAAAGCGCAGAAGGTAAGAACGCTGCTGACCCGCGATTTTGACGAAGCCTTCAGCAAAGTCGATGCGATTGTGACGCCGACAAGTCCGACGGCGGCATTCCGGCTAGGTGAGAAGTCGAACAATCCGCTGGCAATGTATCTGGCGGATATCTACACGGTGACAGCAGATCTGGCTGGGATTCCGGGGATTTCTGTGCCCTGCGGCGAAACCAAGGAAAAACTTCCCATCGGACTGCAGATTCTCGGCAAGCACTTTGATGAGACGACGATTCTGCGCGTGGCGCACGCGTACGAGACGGCCTGAGGGCGAACGTTCCGCTATTCTCTTGACGGCTGATAGTAAGATTCTCCGGCGCACGACCGGCACAGAATCTTCCCTTCACGATGTACCTCTCGGCGGAAATTGATTCCTTCGCCGCAGACGTCGCACACCACCCGTTCGCCTTTGTATCCCGGGAATTCTTCCGGGGGCAATTCGACCTTTACCCACTGCGTAGTGAAGAGATCATCGTCAGAGATTTCGCGGTAGGCTAGCATCTGCTGCTGGTTCTTGTCTGAAAGTTCGGGGTGCATTTCGCGAGCCATCGCCTTCGACGATTCTTTAGCTGCGATCCGGATGGCGTTGCCATTACTCACGTCTACAAATGTAGCGGCGACCTTGCCCCAGTCGCGGAACTTTAATGCGCGTTTGCCGAGCCGGCATCCGGTGACAACCGCCACCGCGTCTGTTGCGCAGCGGTCGATTTCGACGAACGTCACCAAGCGCTTGCGGTCTTTTCCCTGCGGATCGTCGATCCCAAGCTTCTGCAAGCCGAGCATCGCGAGACGGACGCCGAGGACCTGCCCGGCACAGAGGTGGCCATGGGCCTGTGCAGCGTCGCGGAGATATTCGTCGAGGGATTTCACGAGGGGAGCCGTCAGCTATCAGCTCTCAGCTTAACATCTGACGCGATGATGCCGAAGTAGCGCGTTACTTCCTGCGCCAGCGGATGCCTTCTTTGGTGATTTCGACGAGGATTCCGGCGTCGGTCAGTTCTCCACGTATCCTATCGGAAGTCTGGAAGTCGCGGGCGGCACGAGCCGCGTTCATTTCGGAGATCTTCTTTTCGATCTCGGTGTCTGAGATGTCGCATGACTCGATCGCTTTTCGCAGCTGTTCACTGATATCCTTCTCGCGTCCTTCCGCTTTCGCCCAATCGCAAACTCGCTTCATCTTTAGACCGTCGTCATTGTTCAGCACCGCAAAGATCTCATCGAACACCTGCAGGGTCTTGAGGATCTCTGCGGTATCCTTGTCGGGCCGCCAAATGCCCGCATCCATAGCGGTGTTTGCCTTGCGCACCATCTCGAGGATGGCAGCCTGGGCCTCAGCGGTATTCAGATCATTTTCGAGAGCGGCGACCAGTTTCCCTCTCGTTTCCCGCGCCAAAGGAGCAAGTGAAGAAGTTATCGATTCCATAGGACCGGCGAGCCTCCCGCCGCCCTCAACAACTCTTGCCTTGAAGCCACGAATACGTTCCACGCAGACTTCAGCCTGCTTGAGTCCATCGAAGGTGAAGTTCAGTTGATTGCGATAAGGAACGGACGCGAGAAGGTAGCGAATGGATGAGGGTTTATGTCCCTTAAGAACCAGGTCGCGGAGCGTGAAGAAATTCCCCAGGCTCTTCGACATTTTCTCGCCCTCGACCAGCAGGAAACGCGCATGGAACCAGAAACGGGCGAAGAGCTTGCCCGTGAAGGATTCCGATTGTGCGATTTCATTTTCATGATGGGGAAAAATCAGGTCTTCTCCTCCGGCGTGCAGGTCGAAGCTCTCCCCGAGTTCCTCCATCGACATCACTGAGCACTCCAGATGCCAGCCCGGGCGCCCAGAGCCGATCTTCGTGTCCCACGAAGCTTCGCCGGGCTTCGGCGCCTTCCAGAGAGCGAAATCGCGGGCGCTGTCTTTATCGTATTCGTCGACATCGACGCGAGCGCCGTCCTGCATGCCGCTAAAGTCTTTTTTCGAAAGCTTGCCGTACTGAGGAAACTTGGCGATCCGGAAATAGTAGGAGCCATCGTCGGCGCGGTAGGCGAATCCTCTCTCAACCAGCTCCGCCACAAACTCGGCCATCTCTGGAATGTGCTCGGTCGCGCGAACCAGGATCGGCTCTTCGATGCCGATCATAGCGGCATCTTCCAGAAACGCTTTCTCATATTTCGCCGTGTATTGCTGCACGCTGACGCCGTCGCGAGCAGCATTGCGGATGATCTTGTCGTCTACGTCGGTGATGTTCATGACGTGGCGCACCGTGTACCCGCTCTGGCGGAAAAGCCTGCGCAGCAAATCGACGGCGACGAAGGTGCGGAAGTTGCCAATGTGTCCGTAGTCGTAGACGGTCGGGCCGCATGCATACATGCGAACCTCTTGGTCGCGAAGAGGGCGGAAGTCCTCAATCTGCGACGACATGGTATTAAAAAGACGAAGCGCCATAAGAGAGTTCGGGCAAGGCAAACGAACCTAAGATTCTAGGGTCGGCGAGGGAGCGGGTCAAATCGCCTTTAGACGGCGGGATTCCGGGCTGGTGGCAATGCGTGTGTCTGCTCACGCAAGCGCTGTTGCACGAGGATGACGTAGTGCAGCGCTGAGACGATCGTGAAGATGAACGTGGCTCGCAAGAACACTGTGCGCGCGATCCGGATCCAAGGGAGAGGACGAATCTCTGACAAGAGAACGAAAAACACAGCGCTGATCTGCGAAAACGTGTTGGCCTTGCCGAAAATGCTGGGTCGGAAATTCCGCAACCCGGCGATCGCGAACAGAACTGCACTGGCGGCAAGAATCGAAATATCGCGACTAAAGACCACGATCGTGAATTTCCATGGGATCTTGTGCAGGATGGAGAGCACAAGAAACATCGTGCTAAGCAGTAGTTTGTCGGCAATCGGGTCGAGGTACTGTCCCAGCAGCGTTTGCTGGTGAAGAGTCCTGGCCAGCAGACCGTCCAAACCATCGCTGAATCCGGCGATCACGAAAACGACAAGCGCCCAGAGATAGTGACCATCGACCAGATGAATCACGATGAACGGAACGAACACCATCCGCAACAGCGTGAGCTGATTGGGAGCGGTGAAGATCTGCGAGAGCTTCACGCACGCTCCTTCGATGCGCGCGATCCGAGCTCGTGGGCGACGTCACCCACCGATTGTTGATCCATGTTCGAGGGGGCAAGGGCCGCCGATGGCTCAAGTCCAGTCTTGGCAAAAAAGCGCTGCGAGAGCGACGGCAGGCTGCCGTCGGGCAGGTCCAGTTCGACGCGTTCAATGCGGTGCATGGGAAAGAAAACAACGGCCGGCGTGAACGGCTCGCCATCCCGGACCATCACGGCAAGGTCCTCAAACGATGCGAGTTCGGCCCCGCTGAGGCTAAGGCCTTCAGAGGCAAGCGCAAGGACCATCCCCCAGAACTTCTCGCGCGGATTGCACAACGTCGCAATCACAATTGCGCCCGGTAGAAAAGGTGCCCGAACACTGGCTGCTGCGGACCGGTTGACCTGGGACGATCGGCTTTCCACACCAAGATTGTCGCCGGGAGATGGGAGTATTGCAAATCAGAGGAGACGGCTGGCGAAAAATCCCGATCCACTTTTTACGGGAAAGTCCGGTATTCTTGGCGGACATGCAACCAGCGTCCGCAGTTCCCGTGATTGAGTTCTGTGATGTCTCCTACCGCGTCGGCGCCACACAAGTGCTTTCGAGGTTTAACTTGCAGGTTGAGAGTGGTGAGACACTTGTTCTATTGGGACGCAGTGGTTCGGGCAAGACGACTTCGCTCAAGCTGGTCAACCGGTTGCTGTCTCCTGCGGCCGGGGACGTTCGCGTGAAGGGCAAGTCCAATGAGGAAGGCGACGTGATTCGCCTGCGTCGCAGTATCGGATACGTGATCCAGGATGTTGGGCTGTTTCCTCACTTTACAGTCGAGCGAAATATCGGCCTGGTTCCGAAAATTGAAGGCTGGAGTGCCGACCGAGTTCGCGCGCGGGTACAAGAATTATTGCAAACAGTGGGGCTCGCTCCTGATGCGGCCACGCGTTATCCGCATCAGTTATCGGGCGGGCAGCGGCAGCGAGTGGGCGTGGCACGGGCGTTGGCTGCGGACCCCGAAATATTGCTTATGGACGAACCTTTCGGCGCGCTCGATCCGCTCACGCGCGACGAGTTGCAGAGAGAATTTCTTTTGCTCCAGCGGCGACTACATAAGACGGTTGTCTTCGTAACGCACGACCTGCGCGAGGCTCTTCGGCTGGGATCACGGATTGCGCTGATGGAAGCGGGCAAGCTGGTTACCGTTTTATCGCCCGAGGAATTCTTGCGGTCCACCGATTCGTTGGCGGCTGCCTATGTGAGAGCCTTCGGTGAGGGCTTGGAGTCGGCGGTGAATCGAGGTACGGCATGAGCGTCTTCCGATTCATGTGGCAAAACCACAGTCAGGTGCTGGAACTTACGTTGGAGCATCTGCGGCTCGTGGGCTTTTCCACGCTGTTTGCCATGTTGATCGGCATACCCCTGGGAATCGTGATTGCCCATCGTCCCCGATTCAACCGGCCAGTCCTGGTGAGCGCCAACATTATCCAGACAATTCCGGCTCTCGCGTTGTTTGGATTTTTGCTCCCCGTGCCGTGGCTGGGCGAACGTTCCGACCGGCTGGCGATTCTGGCGCTTACGCTGTATGCGCTGCTGCCAATTATTCGGAATACGTTCACAGGAATCCGCGGCGTCGACCCGGCAGTGGTGGAAGCGGGTCGCGGCATGGGACTCACCGAATCCCAGCTTCTTTTTCAGGTGGAGCTTCCGCTCGCGGTCAGCGTAATTCTGTCGGGCGTAAGGGTCGCGGCGGTGATTTCCGTCGGGCTGGCCACGATCGCGGCGGCAATTGGCGCAGGAGGCCTTGGCGAATTCATTTTTCGCGGATTGGCCATGGTCGACAACAGGGTCATTCTCGCCGGGGCAATTCCCGCAGCAATCCTGGCCCTGGCTGCTGATTTTGGCGTGGGATGGTTGGAGAGGCGGTTGCAGCCGCGATGATTCGCCGTGGATCAGGGATATGGATTTCGGTTCTGGTGGCAGTCTCTCTGTTGCAAACGTCGTGTTCAACGTCGCACGACGACCGGATCGTTGTGGGCTCGAAGAACTTTACGGAGTCCTTTCTTCTGGGCGAGTTGATTGCTCAACAGATCGAGGCGCACACCAATGCGAAGGTGGAACGGCGTTTCTATCTGGCGGGAAGCTACATTTGCCAACAGGCGATTCTGGCCGGAAGAATCGACGTGTATCCGGAGTATACGGGAACGGCGTTGACTGCGATTCTGAAACAAGAGGCGAGTCATGATTCGCAAGCCGTTTATCGACGAGTGAAGAGTGAATATGAACGCCGCTTCGGACTGACTCTGGGACCCTCCTTCGGTTTCAACGATACGTTCGCGATGGAGATTCGTGGCGAGGAAGCGCGCCGATTGAACGTCAAGACACTGTCAGAGGCGGCCGCGTTCGCTCCCCAATGGCGCGCGGGATTCGGCTATGAGTTCATGGAGCGGCCGGATGGATATCGAGGACTCGTCGCAACTTACGGTCTGCACTTTGCGGAGCAGCCGCGAATCATGGATCTGGGGCTGCTTGGGCGCGCGCTGAAAGATCACCAGATCGACCTGGCCGGTGGCAACGCGACTGATGGACTCATTCCGGCTCTCGGTTTGTTTGTATTGCAGGATGACCGCCACTATTTTCCTCCGTATGATGCCGTGCCGGTGATCCGCGAGCAGGCGATCCAACAGCATCCCGAGGTGATCCAAGCCCTCGCAGCTTTGGATGGCAAAATCTCCGACGCAGAGATGCAGCGCCTGAACTATGCGGTTGACGGTCAGCACCGGGATGCTCCAGAGGTCGTACATGAATTCCTGAGAAGTAAAGGACTCGTGCCTTAAATCTCGGCGCTCATAATGCCAACGTCCCCCGCAGGGTGAGAACTGCATGGCCCTTGAGGATGACACGGTTCCCTTGTAGCGCGCACCAGAGTTCGCCGCCGCGTTCTGACAACTGGCGGGAATGCACGTGGGATTTGCCCAGGCGCCCGGCCCAGTACGGTGTCAGCGCGCAATGTGCTGATCCCGTCACAGGGTCTTCTGGCATGCCATAGCTCGGCTTGAAATAACGCGACACGAAATCCGCTTCTGTTCCGGGCGCGGTCACCGCCACGACGTAAGGATGAAGTTGTTCGAGCAGCCGGAAATCCGGGCACATCTCCCGAATTCTGCGCTCGTTCTCATACACAACAAAGTAGGTTTGGTTCCCTTCTAGCACGTCAAGTGGATGGTGCTCTTGTCCGAGAGCGCGCGATAGCGCATCCGGCGGATTCGCGCAAGGTGTTGGAAACATTGCAGGAAAGTCCATTGCAATCATGTCGCCGTCACGGAATGCGAATAGACTCCCGCTGAAACGCGTGTCGAATCGAACCGTCTCGCGTCTGGGTTGAATCAAGTTAAGGAGGACAAAGGCTGAAGCGAGGGTGGCATGCCCACACAATTTCACCTCGCCGCGAGGCGTGAACCACCGTAGGTCGAAGTGCTCCCCGGCCGGCACAAGAAACGCGGTCTCGGAAAGGTTATTTTCTGCGGCGACCTTCCTCACGGTCTCGTCATCTAACCACCCTTGAAGAAGACAGACTGCCGCAGGGTTGCCTCCGAAGGGACGTTGCGTAAATGCGTCAATGTGAAATAGCGGGATGCGCATGGACGTTTGATTCTAATGGGTGCAAGAAGGCGTTTGTCTTGCGCTCAGGTCGGTTGCGGCGTTCCGGGGATTAATGGTAGTCTCTGGAACCTTGTCGCATGGGGTTGAATTGGCCGTCGGTCACGGCTTTTGGGCGGTCAGTGGTCGCGCGCGAGGGTGATCCAATCCTGATTTCGTTGGGCGTTGCAACTTAGTGCTCCTCTGCATCATCCATAGGTTACTTGGGAGGACTCATGCTCGCAGCTCAGGGAGAAGTCGCGGTCCGGCAGCAAGTACTCGAGCGCGTCTCAGATGCTCGCCGCCGAAGTGATGAGCTTTTCGATATCGTCCGGCCCGATTCGATGTACGAGCGGCCGATTCCCCAGCGTCACCGGATCATTTTCTACGTAGGGCATCTCGAGGCATTTGACTGGAACCTGCTTCATGAGAATGTCCTCGGTTTAAAGAGCTTCCATCCGGAATTTGACCGGCTGTTTGCTTTCGGTATCGATCCGGTGGGAGGCGGACTACCTGCCGACCAGCCGGCGGACTGGCCATCCCTGGAAGCTGTACACGGCTACGTCGCCAGAATCCGCGCGGCTCTCGATGAAAAACTGGATGACGGCAGCCTGGAGTCCCCCGTGCGGGGGCGCGAAGGCTTCCCGCTCGAGACCTTGCTCAGCGTGGCGATTGAGCATCGTCTGATGCATGTGGAGACACTGGCCTACATGCTGCATCAACTGCCCCTCGACCGAAAGATTCCGCAGAGCAAGCTCCCGCCCTTTTTTTCCCGTCCCGTGATCCCTCAGATGGTCCAGATTCCGTCTGGTGTCGCAACGCTGGGACTGCCGCGTGATGGCGAGGCATTCGGATGGGACAACGAGTACGAGGCGCATACCAGGTACGTGCCTGCATTCGAGATTGATCAATATGAAGTGACAAACCGGCAGTATCTCGAATTCATGGCCGCTGGCGGCTATAAGACGCGGCCTTTGTGGAGCGAGGACGACTGGGACTGGAAGACGGGGCAGTCGGTAGAGCATCCCGTCTTCTGGATCAACTCCGGAAATGGATGGCAGTACCGCACGATGTTTGAGCAGGTGCCTCTACCCTTGGACTGGCCTGTGTATGTGAGCCATGCCGAGGCGATGGCATATGCGCGCTGGGCGGGTAAGTCCCTTCCTACAGAAGAGCAGTGGCACCGTGCGGCTTACGGCACGAAGGACGGTGCTGAACGACAATATCCATGGGGCGTCGAAGTACCTGGTTCAACGCTTGGGAACTTCGATTTCAGGCGTTGGGATCCCACGCCGGTAAACGCTTTTCCGGCGAGCCAAAGCGCCTTCGGCGTACACGATCTTCTGGGCAATGGGTGGGAGTGGACCTCTACCGTCTTTTCGCCATTTCCCGGATTCGAGCCGTTTCCTTTCTACCGCGGCTATTCAGCAGATTTTTTCGACGGCAAGCACTTCGTCATGAAGGGCGGTTCACCGCGCACGGCTGCCTGCATGTTGCGTCCTACGTTCAGGAACTGGTTTCAGGCTCATTATCAATACGTTTATGCGGGATTCCGATGCGTGAATCCCTGATTAAATCCCTCCAAGGAGTTGGCCAATGCTCGTTCATGCGATTGCCAGCCGGTCCACCTACGACTTTGCGGAAGACGTTCGCGCTGGACTTACCCGTTCAGGTCAGAAAGAGCTTCCCTCGAAATATCTGTATGACGACGTCGGATCATCGCTGTTCGAGGTGATTAGCCATCTTCCGGAGTACGGGCTGACGCGAGCCGACGAACGGCTGCTGCGGCGCCATTCGAGAGAGATCGTAGACAGAATGACCGGTCCCGTCGCGGTAGCGGAACTCGGCAGTGGCAGCGGCAAGAAGACCAGATGGCTGCTGGAAGCGTTCTGCCGGCGTCAGCATACATCGTACTATCCAGTTGAAATCTCTCGCTCCGCGCTAATGATGTGCGAACGGGAACTTAGCGATATTGATGCGATCAGCATCGTGGGATTTGAACGGGAGTATTTGGACGGACTGCTGGAGGTGGCGTCGTACCGCAAGAGGGGTCAGCGTTTGTTCGTCTTGTTTCTTGGCAGCACGATTGGGAATTTCGATCGCGCGGCAGGCATCAAGTTTCTCAACGCGGTGCGAAGCATCTTGCAGCCCGACGATTCCTTGCTGCTCGGCACCGACCTGGAAAAGCCAGCTGTGCAACTCATCGCGGCGTACGACGATGAACTCGGAGTGACCGCCGCATTCAATCTCAACTTGCTGGCGCGAGCCAATCGGGAACTCGGCGCCGACTTTGACTTAAGACAGTTTGCCCACGTGGCGAAAATTAACCACGAGGCGCGAAGCGTCGAGATGCACCTCGAGTCGCAACGGAGGCAGATTGTGCACATTCCCGCGGCGGAAGTCGAGGTGGAGCTTCAAGAAGGAGAAACCATCTGGACGGAAAGCAGCCACAAATACTCTGCCGACGAAGTGGTTGAGACGGCACGGAACGCAGGCTTCCGTTGCGAAGCGCAATGGATCGATGAGCAGTGGCCATTTGCCGAAAACCTGCTCATCGCTGAATGACAGGGTTAACCGTGGCTAAGATGCTCGCGATTTGCGCCAAGCGCGCAGGTTAATGGCGCTCATCACAATGCAGAATACGTTGGCGGGAATGAATCCAATTTGATCCGTTCTGAGCCCAATAATGCATACGACGACTCCGTTGACTCCAGCCAACGCCCAACCTTCCCAACACCGTCGCCCGACAAGAATTGTTGACGTGACGGTCAATATGCAAGATAGATAATCGAGCCGCAACACAAATGAAGACCTCCAAGAACATTGTGAGTGAAAACGTGGCTCTTGACTGTGATTATGCCCTTTCGTTACATGACTGTGGTCACTTGACCCGAAATTGAGATCTTCTGGAGGAACGAATGCCTCAGCAATGCACCCACTTGAATCAGATCAAAGTTAAAGAGACGAACAAGCATGTGTGCGAGGAGTGTGTGAAAAGCGGCGATACGTGGGTTCACTTGCGCTTATGCCTTATCTGTGGGCATGTCGGCTGCTGCGATTCTTCGAAGAACAAGCACGCCACCAAACATTTCCACAAGACGCAGCACCCGTTGATTCGCTCGAATGAGCCTGGCGAGTCCTGGGTTTGGTGCTATGTGGACGAAATCGAAGCTGGGTGAACTTTGAGCTCAGAGGTTTGTACCAATACGATAATCGCGCAACCGAATCAACATTTCTGTATCTAAACAGTCAAATCGTGAAAGGTCTTTCAGTTTCAATCTCTAGTATCCAGTCTGAGAGAGTACATGGCGAAGCCAATCTTACTGACCGTTGATGACGACCCCGATGTCCTGCGAGCGATCGAGCACGATTTGCGATCGCAGTACGGTGCCGACTATCGCGTAATCAGCAGCGACTCCCCAGAGGGCGCTCTCGATATTCTCAAGGGCCTGAAGGTTCGCAATAATGACGTGGCTCTTCTTCTGGCGGATCAGCGCATGCCCCACATGGATGGCGTCGGATTTCTACAAGCTGCCCGGCAAGTGTTCCCCGGTGCGAAGCGGGCCTTGCTCACGGCGTATGCCGACACAAATGCGGCGATCAGCGCCATTAATCAGGTCAGCCTCGACTATTTTTTTATGAAGCCGTGGGACCCTCCCGCCGAGCACCTTTACCCTCAAGTCGACGATTTGCTCGATGACTGGAAGGCTACGTACCATCCGGCGTTTCAGGGAATTCGGGTTTTGGGCACGCGATGGTCCCCGAAATCGTACGAGCTGCGGGATTTTCTGGCGCGCAGCCACGTTCCCTATCTGTGGATCGATGTTGAAGGTTCGGCAAACGATCCCGAGACCAAACGTCTGCTCGAAGCGTTGGGGCCGGACGCGAGTGAACTGCCCGTCGTTTTATTTTCGGATGGCACTCGATTACTCAACAGTGTCCCCGCTGAAGTGGCGCAGAAGGTGGGGTTACGCACCCACGCCGAAACCACCTTTTACGAGCTGGCAATTGTGGGCGGAGGCCCTGCCGGGTTGGCGGCCGCGGTCTACGGTGCTTCCGAGGGACTACACACTGTAATGGTCGAGCGGGAAGCTCCGGGCGGCCAGGCAGGAATGAGTTCGCGGATCGAGAACTATTTGGGATTTCCCGCCGGTCTTAGTGGAGGGGATCTCGCGCGTCGTGCGGTGGCCCAGGCGAAGCGCTTCGGAGTCGAAATTCTCGCGCCTCAGGAAGCGGTGGGCATGCGCACGGAAGGATCGTACCGAATCATCAAGTTGGCGGATGGGAGCGAGATCTCATGTCACGCTTTGATGATCGCCAGCGGAGTGCAGTGGCGGCGGCTGGAAACTCCCGGAATTAACCGGCTGCAAGGAGCCGGCGTTTACTATGGCGGTGGTTCCACTGAAGCATTATCGTGCAAGGGCGAGATGGTCTACATCGTGGGTGGCGCTAATTCGGCCGGGCAGGCCGCTATGAATTTCGCCAATTACGCCGAGCGAGTTGTCATCCTTGTCCGGGGCGAGTCGCTCTCCAGCACCATGTCGCAATATCTGATCGATCAGATCAAGCAGACTCCCAACATTCAGTTATGGACGCACGCCAGCGTGGCAGAGGTGCATGGGGATACCCATCTCGAAGAAGTTTCAGTTCTTTGTTCTGACACAAATAAAGTAGAGCGAGTACCGGCAAGCGCGATGTTCATTTTTATTGGGGCCTCGCCGCGCACGGATTGGCTGGCCGGTACCATCGAGCGAGACGACCGCGGATTCATTCTCACAGGTCCCGATCTGATGCATGGTGGAGAGCGTCCCAAAGGCTGGACTCCCGATCGGGATCCGTTCCTACTGGAAACGAATGTGCCCGGTGTGTTCGCGGTTGGCGATGTGCGACATGGCTCGGTAAAGCGAGTGGCGTCGGGAGTTGGCGAAGGATCCGTAGCGGTGCAGTTCATCCATCAGTACTTGAGCAAGGTCTAAATGTCCGACATATTGGATCGTCTGCGGCGTTTCCCAACTTTTGAAGGATTGCCTGACGACCAGATCACCTGGTTCCTCAGTCAATCGGAAGAACTGCATCTGAAACCTGGCGATTTCTATACGCGCCAAGGGGACCCAGCCGACAGGATGACTGTCATCCTCGAGGGCCAACTTGAGGTGCGAGGAGAGTTGGGCGGCGAATCCATCGTAATTCCGATGAAAGCGGGCGATGTCACTGGCAAGCTCCCGTTTTCGAGGATGAAGCAATTCCCGTTGAGCGGGCGCGCTATCACCGACAGTTTCATTTTGCGATTTCCGGCATCCCGGTTTCCGGAACTTGTGCAGAAAATGCCGGAGCTAACGCAGCGCCTCGTGGGACTGATGTCGGACCGGATTCGCGAGACGACTCGCTTGGAACAGCAACGCGACCGGCTGGCCGCGCTGGGCAAGCTTTCCGCGGGCCTGGCCCATGAACTGAACAACCCGGCTTCAGCGGCTAAACGTGCCACCAGCCAACTCCGCGCCATTCTGAAGCAGGTGCGCGATGCCAGTCTTGAACTGGGCAGGCAAGATTTAACTGCGACACAAAAAGCCGAAATTGAAAGACTGGAAGCGTCGCTGGTTCAGACTGATGTGACTCCACCAGACGCTCTCACGGCGAGCGATCTGGAGGAACAACTGGACTCCTTGTTGCGCAGCCACGGACAAAATGATCTGTGGCAACTCGCTGCCGATCTCGCCCATAAGAATTTCAAGCCAGAAGCCCTCGAACAGCTGTTTGCCGCGCTCGACCCGGGCACTGCCCGCGCGGCGCTCGTGAGGATTTCATCGTCGGTGGAGATCGCCGACCTGTTAAACCAGATCGAAAGTAGTACTTCACGAATCTCCGAGTTGGTGTGCGCAATCAAGGAATACACCTTCATGGATCAGGCTCCCGTTCAGAACGTGGACATCATCAAGACTCTGGAAACCACGCTCACTATTTTGAATCACAAACTCAAACACGGAGTCACCGTGCAGCGTGATTACCAGAAGATTCCCCTTCTCGTGAATTCCTTTGGGAGCGAACTCAACCAGGTCTGGACCAACCTCATCGACAATGCCATTGACGCGATGGGCGGAAAAGGCGAGCTGCGAGTTCGCACCTACCGCGAAGACAATTGCGTTGTAGTGGAGATCGGTGACAATGGGCCCGGAATTCCGCCGGAAGTCCAGCCCCGGATCTTTGAACCCTTTTTCACCACGAAGGGCGTAGGAGAGGGAACTGGACTGGGCCTCGATACGGTGCAACGTATTGTGAGGAAGCATAGAGGCAACATTCAGGTCAGTTCTCAACCGGGCGATACACGTTTTCAGGTGTGGCTGCCCTTAGCGGACAATACGAATTAGTTTTGCGTGCGGGCATAACCGAGAGAACCGATGAATTTCGGTCTGGCTGTCTTGCTAGCGTTCGGCATTGGAGTCGTGGCGGGCCTACGCTCCCTGACCGCACCCGCGGTCGTGGCGTGGGCGGCTCACATCGGCTGGATCAATTTGCATCGCTCCCCATTGGCATTCATGGGATCGTTGTGGGCCGTTGATGTCTTCACGGTCCTGGCCTGCTTCGAATTCGTCGCGGATCAACTTCCCGGCACCCCTGCCCGCACGGCTCCGGTCGGACTCTCCGCACGGATTGTCACAGGGGCGCTCAGCGGTGCGTGTGTGGCTGCTACTGGCGGTGCCGCGCTGTGGATCGGAGCTCTGGCTGGCGCCATCGGTGGAGTCGCAGGAGCTTTCGGGGGATACCATGCACGCGTCGGTTTGGTCCGAGCTCTCCGCGTCCCGGATTTCGCAATCGCTATTCCAGAGGACATCATTGCAATCGGACTCGGATTTTTGCTGGTTTCTAGATTCTAGGTAGAAATGACGGCTCCCCAACAATACGATGCGATCATCATTGGCGCCGGCCAGGCCGGTACCCCAGTCTCCACGGCGCTGGCTACAGCAGGAATGCGTACTGCTCTCATCGAACAGAAACATGTGGGCGGCACGTGCGTCAACGAGGGATGCACGCCGACCAAGACCATGGTAGCGAGCGGACGTGTCGCCTACCTGGCGCGTAGGGCCGCGGATTATGGAGTGCGGACTGGACCCATCAGCATCGATATGGCGAAAATCCGCGAGCGCAAGCGTAATATCGTCGACAAGTTCCGAAACGGAAGCCAGGAGAAAATCGAAAGAACGGCGAACCTCGAATTGATTTTCGGCGAGGCCAGCTTTTCTGGTCCTAAGACGATCGGCATTCGCTTACAGACCGGCGGTCGGCGCAGCATGTCTGCCCAGCACATTTTTATCAATGCTGGCACGCGCGCGTCGCGGCCCGAGTTAGACGGGTTGGACACCGTGCCCTTTCTCGACAATATCTCGATCATGGAGCTTGATGCTCTGCCGGATCACTTGTTGGTCCTCGGCGGAGGCTACATCGGGCTGGAGTTTGGCCAGCTGTTCCGTCGGCTGGGCAGCCGAGTGACGATCGTGCAATCCGGAACTCAGCTTCTCGCGCGGGAAGATCCGGATATCGCGGAAGAAGTCACCAAGATCCTGCGGCAGGACGGTGTCGACATCATGCTAAACGCGAGAGCGACCCGCGTGAGCAAGTCGGGTGGGGGGATCCGATTAGAAATTCAATCAAAGGACAGAATGAGCGCGTTGGATGGCTCACACCTTTTGGTTGCGACGGGCCGCGCGTCGAATGCAGATACCCTGAACCTTGAGGCAGCAGGAATTCAGACGGACGCGCACGGCTTCATCCAGGTCAACGATCGTCTGGAAACCAGCGCGGAAGGCATCTACGCCTTGGGGGACATTAAGGGCGGTCCGGCGTTTACGCACATTTCTTATGACGACTTCCGCATCATCCGCGACAACGTCCTCGAAAAGAAACATGCCTCGACCAAGAATCGGCAGGTGCCCTACACCATGTTCATCGATCCCCAATTGGGGCGCGTCGGCCTGACCGAAACCGAAGCGGGTTCTCAAGGCCGCAATATTCGCGTTGCCAGGCTGCCCATGTCGCGCGTGGCTCGGGCGCTTGAAGTCGACGAGACCCGCGGTTTCATGAAGGCCATCGTGGACGCGGACACGAACCAGATTCTCGGCGCAGCAATCCTCGGCATCGAGGGTGGAGAAATCATGTCCGCCGTCGAAATTGCCATGATGGGGAAGCTGCCCTACACTGCTCTGCGCGACGGAATATTTGCTCATCCCACGCTCGTTGAATCTCTGAATAACCTGTTCACGGCGATGGACAGCAGTTCCTAGGTTCGTCAACCGTACTCGTGTGGCCGACGACAGAAACGGAGTCACGAAACAGAGTGCCGCATGGATATCTATCTGATTGACGGAACGTACGAGCTGTTCCGCCATTTCTTTGCCGTGCCGGCGGCCAAAGATGCGAGCGGTCAGGAAATCGCTGCGGTTCGCGGTGTCCTCACATCCGTTGTGTCGATGATCGAGCGCGGCGCAACTCACCTCGGCGTTGCAACCGATCATGTCGTCGAGTCATTCCGCAACGACTTGTATTCCGACTACAAAACGAGCGAAGGCGTGGCTCCCGAATTGCTCTCTCAATTCCCCATTCTTGAAGAAGCTCTAGAGTCCATGGGAGTAAAAGTCTGGCCGATGGTCGAGTTCGAAGCGGATGATGCGCTCGCGTCCGCCGCCTCGAAAGCCGCGCTGGATGACCGTGTAAAACAGGTGTTCATCTGCACTCCAGACAAAGATCTGGGACAGTGCATCGTGGGCTCGCGAGTGGTTCAGTTGGACCGCAGAAAGGACTTGGTCCGCGACGAAGCCGGCGTGGTTGCGAAGTTTGGAGTCGGGCCGCAATCCATCCCGGACTATTTAGCGCTGGTTGGCGATAGCGCAGATGGTTTCCCTGGCGTGGCTGGATGGGGAGCCATGGCCGCCGCAAGCATTCTATCCCGGTACCCTCACCTGGAGGAGATCCCGAAGGATTGGCGGACGTGGGATCAGACCATCCGCAGGGCGCGCGCGCTGTCCGAATCACTGTTTGGCGCATGGAACGACGCTCTTCTATTTCGCACTTTGGCTACCCTCCGACGAGATGTGCCCGTGCTGGATACGGTAGAGGATCTCCTTTGGAAGGGTCCGCGGGCGAATTTTGAGGAACAGTGCCGGCGAATGAATGCTCCCGACCTGCTTCGTCGAGCTAAGGAAGCAGGCGCAGCCAAATCTGCCCGAGGGACTATGCTTCCCGGGGCAGACCCGCGTGGTAAAATCTCTTCGGGTCGCTAAACTGCGGATCGCCTCATCAGCGGTCTTCGTCAACAGATAGGCGCGTAGCTCAGTTGGTTAGAGCGCTACCTTGACACGGTAGAGGTCAGGAGTTCGAGTCTCCTCGTGCCTACCATTTTTCCGAGCAGTTCCGAAGTTACCGCCTCGCGATTGTCCCCGACCCGTGGCTTGTTTTGTGTCGTAACCCGCCAGTCTATCTTCTGAATTCCCAGTCCCAATACTTAGATGCTTGGATGCTGGCAAATTTGATCCGCGAAGTCCGACTAAGGTCCATTGGCGTACTTCCGAGAATCATACGGAGGTCTTTCTTAGGGCGAAACAGGCCGACGGCTAGAAGCTTTTCCCGTTGGACCTTGACGATGTGTCCAATTATCATCGTCAGCACGCTGTGAATATCTCACGGGTCGTCAATATCGAAGACTTGCGCAATATGGCGCAGCGCCGACTCCCCAAGTCGGTGTTCGACTATCTCGATGGTGGCGCCGAAGGCGAGCTTACGCTAGCGGAAAATTGCCGCGTGTTTCAGGACGTCCTGTTTCGCCCCCGTGGAGCAGTCGCCGTTGGCGATTGCGATTTGAGGACGCGGGTTCTGAGCCACGAACTTTCTTTTCCTGCCATGTTGGCTCCGGTTGGGTACAGTCGGTTGATGTACCCCGGTGGAGAGGTAAGCGCTGCTCATGTGGCCGGGGAGGCGGGCACGGGCTACATCCTCTCGACGATTTCTGGTCACAAGTTGGAGGATGTGAAAGCTGGCTCTAAGGGGCCCGTGTGGTATCAGCTTTATCTGCTTGGCGGACGCGAGGCCGCCGAGGGTTCGATTGACCGGGCCCGGCGCGCGGGATTTTCCGCGCTGGTGATTACCGTGGATACACCCGTTGCCGGACTGCGAGAGCGCGATCCGCGGAACGGAATGAAAGAACTGTTGGGCAGTTCCTTGTTTGCAAGGATTCCGTTTTTGCCCAACATTCTGGCTCACCCCGGTTGGCTGACGTCATTTCTGCTGGATGGTGGAGTGCCCAAACTCGAGAACGTTGTGATTCCTGGAAAAGGACCAATGGACCTGCTCGACGTTGGTGCCGCTTTAGCGAGTGCGACAGTGACCTGGGAAGATCTGCGCTGGATTCGCGAAGTCTGGTCCGGTCCGATTATCGTAAAGGGCTTGCTTACCGGGGAAGATGCCAGGCGTGCGGTCGATGAAGGTGCGGCGGCCGTGGTAGTGTCGAACCACGGAGGCCGTCAGCTGGATTCGGTCCTTCCTACTCTGCGCGCACTTCCCGAGGTCGTCGCGGCCGCAAAAGGCCGGGTCGAAGTCCTCATGGATGGCGGCGTCCGGCGGGGCAGCGACATCGTGAAGGCGCTCTGCCTCGGCGCACGCGCCGTTCTCGTGGGGCGTGCCTATGCCTACGGCCTTGCGGCAGCCGGGCCAGCGGGGGTGGCGCGGGCGCTCGAAATATTGCGAGCCGATGTCGAGCGTACCGTTCGGCTTCTAGGTTGCCCATCGATCTCGGCCCTCGACCGCTCCTACATTGAGGTGCCGCGGGACTGGTCGCTATGACAAGCCGTCGGGAATTTCTGAGGACTCTTACAGCCGCGCTACTGGCGCGGATTGTCTCCCTTGATGCGAGAGCGGATGACACGAAACCGAGCCGTATCCCACTGGCATTTTCGACACTGGGATGTCCCGGGTGGGAGTGGAACAAGATTCTTGACTTCGCCACTCAGCACGGATTCGCGGCGATCGAGCTGCGCGGCCTCGGGGGAAAGCTGGATTTGCCCGCGCTTCCACTTTTCGCGGCGGACCAAATCGAGCAATCCAAGAAAGAAATCCTGGCTAGCAAGTTGAAGATTGCCTGCGTGAGCAGTTCCGCGCAACTGTATGTGGAAGATCCGGTCAAATGCGCAAAAGAGCTGTCGGACGCGCGCCGCTTCATCGATCTCGCGGCCACTCTCGGAGCGCCCTACGTGCGAGTGTTTGGCGGCAAGGCGGAATCCGACAAGAGTCCCATGCCCAGTGAGGATTCGAAGGCTCGGGTCGCGGCAGGATTGCGGGAACTCGGAAAATACGCAGGGCCTCAGAATGTGACCGTGATCATTGAGTCCCATGATCACTTCACTTCCTCCGCGACTTTGAAAGATGTATTGCGCGCCGCTGATTCCGAGCAGGTTGGCCTGCTCTGGGACGCGCATCACACGTTTGCGACTTCAAATGAAGATTCGGAGTTCACGGTTCACGAGTTGGGTTCGTGGATCCGGCACACACACCTGAAAGATTCAGTCGGTAGTGGAGAAAATCGGAGATATGTGCTGACCGGGCGAGGGAACGTCCCGGTCAAGCGCCAAATTGAAGCCTTGCAGTCGATTCATTACAAAGGTTTCTACTGCTTCGAGTGGGAGAAGCTATGGCATCCGGATATCGACGACCCGGAGATCGCCATCGCCGATTATGCAGATGTAGTCGGCCAATGCCTCGGGGACGCTCACGCCTGCGGATTGAAATAAGTGTGTGCGCGTCTCGTGCGGGACGCGCCTAGCCCTGACTCGGCAGGGTGTCCACGATCGTTTCCGTCTTCGCATCCCAGAAGACCTTCTTGCCCGTCCAATACGATTCCGCGGCCATCATGCAGGCAACCGAATGCGCGAATCCGTCGTTTACGGTTGCGTGCGGCTGCTGGCGAGAACGCATGCACTCAAACCAGTTCGCCATGTGTTCAGTTGACAGGTCGTCAATGCCGAGCGGCGGAAGCTTGGTCTCTCCGGGCAGTTGCACAATCGTGGACTTTCGCTTCTCGTCAATGTCGGCGTCGTCTTCGTGGGTGCCTTTCTCTTCGACCAAGCGATAACGGGGGCTGCCTTCGCCGCCGTCATTGATCAGAGTTGCCTTTTTTCCCATGTAGCGCGTGAAACTGGGTGCGTCGTTGCCGAAGCTTGTCGAATAGCTGACGAGGAAGCCCTTGGGATACTCGAGCAGAGCTTCAAACGTGTCGGCGTTTTCGCGGCCGTCATGCCAGGCGAAAACTCCGCCATGTGATACGACCGACTCGGGAAAATGATCATCCATGAACCAATGGACGAGGTCGATGGCGTGGCTCATCCATTGATCCGGAATGCCGCTGGAAAATTCCTTGTACAGGCGGAACTCGAAATACATTTGCGGATCGAACGGACGCGCGGGCTTGGTGAGCAGCCATTTGTTCCAGTCCGTGTCCTGCTCGCGAATCTCCTTCACCTCTGGTCGGCCGCGCCAGCGCGGACCGTGATAGTTCCATACCACCTCAACCTTGCTTACATCTCCCAGCGCCCCGCTCCGTGCTATTTTCTGGGCTGCTTGAGGATACGGTTCGCTGCGATGCTGCGTGCCGACTTGCACCACGCTCCTGGATTGGAGAACGGTGTCGCGCGCGGCTTTTGCCTCGCTCAGGACATTCCCCATGGGCTTTTCGATGTAGGCATCCTTGCCTGCCTCCACCGCCATTTTCAGAATTGGCGAATGTGAATGTTCTGGGGTGGAGATCAATACGGCGTCGACGTCCCTCATGGCGAATATTTCTTCGACGTACTGGACTTCCCTCGGAGCGCGGCCATAATAGCCCGCATTCGTCGCGGCTGCCTTCTCGCGGTTCACCTTCCACAAATCGCAGGACGCGATCATTTCCACGTGATGAGCGTCTTTCAGCTTAGACGCAATCAGGTCGAGCTCTTCGCCGCGGCTTCCGATGCCTACGTGTCCCAGAGAAATGCGATCGTTCGCGCCGACGATCTTGCTGTACGACAATGCTGTCCGCGGCAGCACGGCTCCGCTGGCGATGAGGGCGGCCGATCCGCCCAGAAATTCTCGACGGTTGAAACGTGAAGACTCACTCATGATTTGCTCCAGTGTGCGAAAGGAATCGCCATGCTAAGTGGAACCTCTTTGCCAGTCAAGGACACGAGGTGCTCATACGACGGCCTTCCGACGATCGACCCTGACCCTAGCTCGTCTTCAAACCATCAGGAACCAGTGGCAGCGCCCGCAGCCGCACGCCGCTCGCATCGAAGATGGCATTGGCAATAGCCGGTGCCAGGCCGACCATGGGGCACTCGCCCGCGCCCACCGATGGAATATCCTTGCGGTCGAGCAGGACGGTTTCCAGCGTCGGAACGTCGCTGAAGCGGGGAACGCGGTATTGTGACATTCGCCCATTCAGAATTTTTCCGTTGTCGAATTCGATCGCCTCGAAGAGCGCGCCACCGAGTCCCTGAACATTGGAGCCTTCAACTTGATTGCGAAGGCCGTCGGGATTCACGATCGCGCCGCATTCGAAGGCGGAAACCACGCGAACGATCTTGACATCGCCCGATTTTTGATCGACTTGGACTTCGGCGAAGGTAGCGATATTTCCCAGCTTCTCATACCCGCCGCCCATGCCAAATCCCTGGCCTGCAGACTTGCTCTTGCCCCAGCTAAACTGTTTGGCGGCGGCCTCAAAAACGGCGCGCAGGCGTTCATCTTTCAGATTCTTCAGACGAAATTCCAACGGGTCCATCTTCACGGAATGAGCCATCTCATCCATGTGCGATTCGCGAGCGAAATGGTTGGCGGTCGCTGCCAGGGCCCGGTACGATCCTTGCCGCAAAGGGGAATCTACTGCGTGAAATATGATTCGTTGGTTTGGAATCTCGTAATACGGTTTGATCCCCGCCGAGCCGGAATTGTAGTTGTGGAACTCCCACCCGGTGATGGTTCCGTCTTTGCTCACGCCACTGCTCACGTCGATCACACCGGCGGGACGAAAATACGCCCACGTGAATTCCTCTTCTCGCGTCCATACGACTTTCACGGGCCGCTTCGCCGCGCGTGCCAGTCGCGCTGCTTCGATTGCGGTTTCTCCAGTGTGCTTGCCGCCATATCCGGAGCCGGTGTCGGGCATCAGCACCCGCACGTGATCTTCGGGAATCCGAAAAGCCTCGGCGAGTTGACCGCGTACGCCGAACGGACGCTGCGTGCCGGTCCAAACGGTCAGATTGTCACCGTCCCACTTCGCCAGCGCGGCACGCGGTTCGAGCGGAGTGTGAGCGATGTACGCCACCGTGTACGTCTGGTGCAGACGATGATCGGCGGAACTGAGGGCTTGATCCACGTTCCCGCTGTCGAAGCGGTCGCCGTCTCCCGTGGGGTCCTTGCCCTCGACCGTGTTCTTTCGCAGATAATCGAACAGTTCCTTGTTTGAAGGTTGCGGGTCAGACTTCCATTCCGCGTGAATGGCGGTGACCGCGGCGGTCGCTAACTCTGTGCTCGGGGCGGCGACGCCCACAAAGTTGCCGTCATGGACAACCGTGGCGCCCATCTGCTCGGCTTTTTGTGTACTCACCGAAACCAGCGTTGCGTTGAAGGATGTGGGCCGCGATATTTTCCCGTATTGCATGTCGGGGAGCTTCTGGTCCGATGGATAGCGATGTCGGCCAGTCACAAAATCTCGTCCCTCCACTTTGGTCGCAGACTGTCCGGCTACTTTCCAGTTTGCGGCGGGAATCAGCGGAGGGTCGGCCGTAACGGTCTGCGTCAGTTGCTGCCCCTTGGTCAGCGCCGCGTATTCCAAGGATCGACCGCTGTTATTATCTGTGATCCTGCCATTCGCAGCGGTCAGGTGCTGACGATCGGTCTGCCATTGCGCGGCGGCAAGGCCAATCATCGTTTCGCGCGCGGCCGCCGCTACCTTGCGAAGCTGCAGGTTCATCGTGGGAGTTGTGCGGCTGCCGAACGTTCCCATGTCAAACGGTGTGAGCTGAGTGTCGCCCATCACCATTTCGATGTTGGCGATAGGAACATGAAGTTCTTCGGAAACTCCCTGGCTCAGGGACGTGCGAATGTTCTGCCCCATTTCGGCTTTCCCCGTGTAGACCGTGACTTTCCCGTTTTCGCCGATGTGAAGCCAGGCATCAATTTCCTTGGGCAGGGAATCGCCCCGGCGCTGCCTGGCTCCTCCGGACTCTTGGGCAACCACCGCAGGTTTCAAAACTGAAATCACCAGCACGCCCGCGCCAAGGAACTTGAAAAACTCGCGGCGGTCCAGATCGAAGCGGTACGGAGCGGCGGCTGTAAGTTCGTAGCGCTCCGGCTCCAGTCGGACTTCCATCGAAGCGTTCTCACTCATCGCCCGGCTCCTTTCGCGGCAGACGCCGCAGTCGTGGCTTTGGCTGCCTTCTGAATCGCACTCACGATGCGCGGGTAGGTTCCACAGCGGCAAACGTTGCCATCCATGAAGCTGATGATTTCGTCTTCCTTGGGCGCCGGATTTCGCTGGAGCAGTGCCACGGCGGACATAATCATCCCCGAAGTGCAGTATCCACACTGCATCGCCCCAGCCTCGAGGAACGCTTCCTGCACCGGATGAAGATGTTCGCCGTTCGCCAGCCCTTCAATCGTTGTGATTTGCTTCTGAGAAACGGTTGCAGCCTTGGTGATGCACGAACGTTGCGCCTTGCCTTCGATCAAAACGGTGCAGGCGCCACATTGGCCTTCTCCGCAGCCATATTTGCTGCCAGTGAGATCGAGTTGCTCGCGCAACACGCTCAGCAGGCTGGTTTGGGCTCCTGCTTCAGCCGTATACAGCTTGCCGTTTACGGTGAGACGAATCGCTGCCATTCCGGACTCCCAGATCGAGGATAGTATGGCGTTACGAGCGGAGAAGCCTCTTTGAGAATGATAAACCCACAGAGACGTAAGATTGAAGACCCGCAGCCCGGCTTCGCGGTTCCGCGATTCTCCTATACCTCAATCGATGATCGCCTGATACGCGAGTACGTTCACTTCGCTATCCAGAGTCAAATCGCCCGCGGGATGTAGTTGTGCCATAAAAATGACGATCATCTGCTCCTTGGGATCGATTGTGAATCCGGTGTAGAAGAAGCCGCCCCAGTTGTAGTCGCCCACGGATCCAAGTTCGGACAACGGTCCTGTGACGCCTTCGATTCCGAAGCCCAGCCCAAAGCCCTGATCTGGACCGATCTTTCCAAGTTGATCGTGCGTCATCAACTCCACCGTCTTGCGGCTTAGCAGTTGCATGTTGCCAACCTTGCCATCGTCGAGCATCATCTGGCAGAAGCGAGCGTAGTCCATCGCTGTGGAAACGAGCCCCGCGCCTCCGGAGAACAACTTCCTAGGCCCGTGCGAAGGGTAGTCGGCGGAATAGGCAAACGGTCCCTCCTTAATCGGCGTGTCGGGAAAGCGATTCAGCCCTTTGTCCGGATAGTGCGTGTAAGCGACGGCCAGCCGATCGAGCTTGTTATCGGGCGGAAAGAAATACGTATCCTTCATGCCCAAGGGTTCGAAGATACGAGTGCGAAAAAATTCGTCCAGCGGCTTGCCCGAGAGCACTTCCACGAGCCGGCCCAGCACGTCGACGCTCAGGCCGTACTCAAAACGATCCCCAGGATTGAACAGCAGCGGAACCCCGGCCAGTTTTTTCACGCTGTCGCCGATGGTGCCATCGTACGGAAGCAATCCGCTGGCAACTCCAGCGTCGTCGTACATAGGTCCCAGGTCGCTGTTCCACTGATAAGTGAGCCCCGACGTGTGGCGGAGCAGATCACGAATGGTAATTTCTTTCGAGGCTGGAACCGAATACGGCGCTCCGGTTGCTGGCTTCACTAGCACTTTCATATTCTTAAATTCCGCCAGATACTTCGAGCCCGGATCGTCGAGCAGAAATTTCCCCTCTTCGTAGAGCATCATCAGGGCAACGCTGGTGATGGGCTTGGTCATGGAACAGATGCGGAACATCGCATCCGGCTGCATGGGTTTGCCAGCCTCGCGATCCATCATGCCCTGCGACTTGAACCACGCAACGTGACCATGCCGGATCACCAGAGTGACGGCGCCTGCAATGCGTTTGTCGTCAATATCATGTTGCACCGCGGTGCCAATCCGCTCGAGCCGCTCGGAAGACGACCCAAGCGACTCCGGTTTGGCCGCCGGCAGATCCTGCGCGAATGCAAAGATACTCAGAGCAAGAAAGCCGAGCAGGACCAGAACACGCTTCCAGTCCTGCCGGGCGAAAGGCGTGCGACGCATGGTCCTCCCGCGTTAGGACTTAATCGTTTTCGAAGCCGCATCCCACGTCACCGGCTTCTGCCGGAAATACGATTCGTTCGCCATGTGGCAGGCAATTGCCGCGTTATTGCCGAAGACCGCGTCCTCGGTCACAGGCTTGCGCGATTTGACCGACTGAAAGAATACGTTCAAATGCGGACGCATATCATCCCAATCGTGTCCTTTGTAGACGGTGTCTTCGTGCAACGGTTCTTTGCCGAGTGGCGGATCGTGCTCTTCATGCCACTGCTTGACATAAGCCTCACGCATCTTGGCCGGGAAACTGAAGCTGTAGTAGCTGGGATCCAGGTCCACGCCTGGTTGGGAAGAGTGGCGCAGTTCGAATTCGCTGGCATCGAGCAGGCCTTTTGGCCCCATAAATCGCGCCAGTTCCGGCGTTTCGCAGCCCAGATCCAGCCGCACGTACACTGGAATGCCGTGATAATCGAAGAGGACGGTATGAAAATCGGGCATGTCGCGTCCGTCCTTGAAGCGGAAGATGCCGCCCATCGCGTTCGCCGACTTCGGGATTTCGTTCCATCCCAGAGTGACAAGCATGCCGCTAATGAGATGCACCATCAAATCTCCGGCAACACCGGTACCATAGGCTCGCCAGCAGCGCCAGCGCGCGAAATGATATTTGTTAAAGGGAATTTTCGGGGCGTCGTTGAGCCACGTATCCCAATCGAGCGTTTCAGGGGATAGATCAGTCGGCGGAGGATACTCCCACGCGCCAGTAGGATCGTTCCGTCCTAGGGTCAGTTCCACCATTTCAATGTCGCCGATAGCGCCGCCTTTGTAGAGTTCGTTTGCTTTGGCGCAAAGCACGGAACTCACCCGCTGCGAGCCGATCTGCACGATGCGATTATTCTTCTGCGCCGCTTCGACCATCGCCAAGCCGTCTGCCACGTTATGCGACATTGGTTTCTCGCAATAGATATCCTTTCCCGCATTGCACGCGTCGACCACGACCCGCCGGTGCCAATGATCCGGAACCGCGGCCACGATGCAGTCGATGTCTTTGCGATCGAGCAGTTCCTGGTAGTGACGCGTCGTTGGCAGACTCGTGTTGGCGGTGATTTCCTTGGCTAGCGTGTGCCGTCCATCATACAAATCGGCTGCGCCCACGCATTCGATGCCGGGAATCGTAATTGCTCCGGCAAGCAATCCGGATCCCTGCATCCCAATCCCGATCATCCCAAACCGAACTCGGTCGCTAGGCGCCACCGCTTGCGGCAATGGCAGAGCTTCGAGTCGGACGGTCTTCGAGGCTAGTAGCCCACCTGCGGCAGCCGTTACACTTCCTTGCAAGAATGCGCGTCGCGAAACAATCCGTTTCATTGCCAATCCCTCCGAATGATTTTACTGCGACTTGGCCGAGGCTACTTCTTCAGCGGCTTGATGGCGACTTCCTTGAAAAACACTACGTCGTCTTTACTGTGGTTCTGAAGCCCGAAATAGCCGAAATCGGGACGCGGACCGCGCTCCGGCTCGAACGCGTACTTCTTCTCGGGCACGGGATCTCCATCCTTGTAGTCGGTGATCTTTACGCCATTGAGCACGACGATGGTCCGCGGTCCGTCGAGAGTGATGTCCATGGTGTTCCACTCGGGACCGGGCTTCCAGGCGTGTTTCACCAACGGCTTAGTTAACGAATACAACATGCCCGTTTCGTGATACTCATCTTCATCCGAATCTTCCGGACGGTTATCAATCTGAACTTCAAATCCGTAGTTGACGGGCATCCATGCTTCGCGAGGTTCGAGGGGAATACGAACGAAGACTCCAGAGTTGTCGTTTTCGTCACGCATCTTGTAAACGACATGAATCGTGCAATTGCCGATTTTTCCGCCTGTCCAGTAGAGCAGGCCCATCCCGCTGTGGGTCCGAATCAGGCCATCTTCCACGCTGTCGCCGCCCGGGCCCACATGCTTCCAGCCAGTCAGATCCTTGCCGTTGAAAAGTTCCTGCCACTTGTCGGGGTCGCCCTTGCAGGCGTTCTGATTGTCGTCCGCGGCGAAGGAAAGCGTTGCCAGCCCTGCCAGCAAAAAAAGCGAAACAATAAATCGTTTCAGCATCGGGAATCTCCTGAATTTGTCCGCCAGCTATCGTTGAGACAGACCAACATACTCGCACCCACGTTGGGAATCAATCGGGATGGCCGGACTTTCTTGGAGGACCCCTGTACGAGGAACTTTGCTATGTAAAAGCACGGCGTCCCAACCCTCGCGGGCGGGACGCCGGGACTTGCCGTGAATATTGCTGTGACCCTAGTCCATTTCTCGAACTTGGCCTTCCATCCGCATGCCAGCACCTGCTCCTGCACGGCCTTCCGCTTCGCGCTTCTTCTGCCAGTCAGTCTCAGTCAGCACCGAGATCGCCTCTGCCTTCTTTTTCTTCAGTCCAGCGTTGATACCGGGGAGCTCCTTCTGTGTCAGCTTCTGGAAGTCGTCAATGACATCTTGGAGTTCATGGGCCAGAGAATCCGCGCGGGCGGCCTGATAGTCTGCCGGGCGTCCTTCATAGCCGTTGACCGACCCATAGAGTTGTCCCAGAAGTTCGCGAATGCGTTCTTCTCCCGTTACCATTCCGCCCTCTTTGGTGGCCACGATCTTCGAACGTAACGCCTCGCACTTGGCCGCCAGATCCTGAAGCTGCTTTTTCAGAGGATCCTTCTCCGACAGTTTCGCAGCTCTCTCATTGGCCGCGTTGCGAACGCCTTCGATCGCTTCGACCGCCCACGTCATGTGTTCGATGGTGTGGTAGATCTTCATGGTCAGATCGAACTGCACTTTGCGATCTTCGACGGAAAACTTTGCCCGCGGATCGAGAACGACATTCAACTGTTCGGTATACACATTGTCGCCCTTGGTCATTTTCACGGTGTACGTGCCCGGTAGAACTCGAGGTCCTTGCGCCGCTTCAAAGAGCGCAGTCGCGGCCGGTGGGACGGCGGGCGCCTTTACGCGCATCGACCAGCTGGCGCGGTTCAATCCGCGATGCTTGCTGCCGGCTACGCTATCGACCAGTTTTCCGTTCTGGTCTAGGATTTCGATCTTCAAATCGCCAAAGATATGCCGGCTCCTTTGGTAATACGTGATTTGGGCTTCTCCTGGCCGGTTACGGCCGGTAAAGGTTTCATCTCCTTCCGGCCAACCGCCGAAGGTGTCGAAGTACTGGACCGCCTTGCCAGGAATCAGCGTTGCTTCCTTTGACATGAGGTCCGGTGTCAACGCGCGCAGCGGTGAAATATCATCAATGATCCAAATGCCGCGGCCGTGTGTCGCCAGCACCAGATCGCTCTCGCGCGCTTGCACGGCGATGTCATCGACGGCGACGGCGGGGAAATTGCTCCCTTTATATTGCGCCCAGTGTTGACCGCCATCCACGGAGATCCACAAACCGAATTCCGTTCCCAGGAAAAGCAGGTTCGGGTTCACCGAGTCTTCCTTAATCACATGAGCGTAGCCGTGGGCTCCGCTCTCTTGCGCCGGCAATGCCGTCCACGTCTTACCGTAGTCGGTGGTCTTATAAACGTAGGTCTTCATGTCGCCAAAGGTGTGCCGGTCAAACGTCGCGTAGGCCGCGGCTTCGTCGAAACGGCTGGCCTCAACGGTCGAGACCCAGGAATTCTTCCCCAGGCCAGTGACGTTGCCCACCACGTTGGTCCACGTTTTAGCGCCATCGCGGGTGATTTGCAGGTTTCCATCGTCCGTGCCAACCCAGATGACCTGTCCATTCTTCGGAGACTCGGAAATGGAATAAATGGTGGTGTACATTTCGGCCGACGAATTGTCGACGGTCACGCCGCCCGATTCTTCCTGCTTCTGTTTTTCCGGATCATTGGTCGTCAGATCTGGGGAGATTCGATCCCACGTCTGGCCATGATCGCGCGAGCGGAACAGGAATTGTGCCCCAATGTAGAGCGTTCCTTTCTCATTCGGGCTCATGTGAATTGGAGTGTTCCAGTTGAAGCGCAGTTTTTTCTCGCCATAATTGGGTAGCGGCTTGATTTCGCGAATCTCATGCGTATAGCGGTTCACGCGTCCGATTTCCCCGCCCTGCGCTTCCGCATAGATATAGTTTGGGTCCGAGGTATCTTCAAACATCCAGAAGCCATCGCCGCCGAACATGTTTTCCCAGCGCGAATTTGTCACGCCGCCGGGATATGAAGAATCTCCCACCCAGGAACTGTTGTCCTGTAGTCCGCCGTAGACGTGATACGGATCAGAACTGTCGGTGCTGACGTGATAGAACTGCGAGATTGGCAGGTTCATCTGATGTTTCCAGCGGTTGCCGCCGTCCTCACTGCGCCACAGGCCGCCGTCGTCTCCGGCGATTACGATGTTGGGATTCTTGGGATTGATCCAGACATCGTGGAAATCACCATGCGCGCCGCCGGAAACTACGTTGAACGTTTTGCCTCCGTCGGTGCTGTACAACAGGATGAGGTCGGGCTTGAAAATCTTGTTCTCGTCTTTGGGATCGACAATCAGGTTTCCGAAATAAAATGGACGCCAGACCATATAGTTGCTGGCGTCGAGCTTGGTCCAATTGGCTCCGCCATCGTCGGAACGGTACAGTCCTCGGCCTTTTTCGGCTTCGATGTTGGCGTAGACCACCTGCGGCTTCGAGGGCGCAACGGCAATGGCGACTCGGCCCCAGGGCTTGGCTGGCAAGCCTTTCGCGTTGCTGTCGTTGATTTCGCTCCAATGATCCCCGCCGTCGGTCGACTTGAACACGCCGCTGCCGGAGGTAGGAATATTTCCCGAACGGAACGTCCAGCCCTGACGCCGGAAGTCCCACATCGACGCGTAGATTGTTTTCGGCTCCTGACGGCTCATGGCCATCAAACCGCAGCCTGTCGATGCATTCGTACCTGCGAGAACCTTGTTCCACGTCTTGCCGCCGTCGGTCGTCTTATAGACGCCGCGCTCGTCGCTATCATTCCAAAGATGTCCAGCGGCGCAGACCAGCACCTTGTTTCCATCACTGGGATCGATCAGGATCTTCGCGATGTGCTCGCTGTCTTTCAGGCCGACGTTCGTCCAGTTCTCCCCGCCATCGGTCGACTTGTAAACGCCGTCGCCGACCGACACGCTGTTGCGCATCCACGCCTCACCGCTTCCCACCCAGACCGTCTTCGGGTTTGAGGGATCAATGGCTACGGCCCCTATCGACTGCACGCTCTCACGGTCAAAAACGGACTTGTAGGTTGTGCCTCCATTGACTGACTTCCACACGCCGCCGCTGGCCGCGCCTACGAAAACCGTGATGCGTCCGTCTTGCTCGACCGCGTCCACCGCCGCCACGCGTCCACTCATCGTGGCGGAACCAATGTTGCGGGCGGGAAGGCCAGACACCGTAGCAGCATCGAACTTGTAACCCGTCTGCGAGTAGGCCGCGCCGGCTGAGAGCATGAAATAGACAACGCAAAGCAATATGCTCAACTTCGGCAAAAGGGAAAAATGACTACGTCTCGTATTCATCGGTTCGTTTCCTCGTTGCGGTTCAAGATTTCGCCCAGTACTGCGCGCCTCAGTAGCCTTTATCCACCCGAATCGGTTCGGGAGGATCAATGAATCCCAACCATCCCGGACTTCTTCTCCTCAGTCTTCAGCGATGCAGGAACGGCAAAGTCCGCGGGATCGATATTTACATTCACTTCAATTTTTTCAACGGTCGTGGTCTGCGACGCCGGATTCGCCTTGGTCCCTTGCGCGATCGAGTAGGGATACATCACACCCGCTACCGGCTTGTAAGAGCCTAAGTCGATGAGGGTCTCGCGGACCGAGCCGCGGATGAACTCCTGCACTTCCTTGCGAATCTCGAGGAAGGTATCCGGATCGAGGTAGTAGTAAATGATGTCTCCATCTTTCAGCGTGACCTTCAGCCGTAGGGCGTCGTCGCCATCGACCACATCGTGTCCCAGAAACTCCACGGTGTTGCCCTTCTGCTTGTAGTCCACCAGCGGGCCGTCGAAGTCGGCGTCGAGCAGCAGGTCCTTGAGGTCGTCCTCGCCCATCAACTGTGGATCCTTGTGGCCCTCGAAGGGCTGAATCTGCCAGCCGGTCGTGCCGTCGTAGGCGGTGATCGCAGTCATGCCTTGCAAGGAGAAGGTTTCGCGCACCAGATTCGGGCGCTGGTTCTCCTGCATCGTGGTCGCGGTGAAGCCTCCACCTGCATTGAGCTTGCCCGTAATCCGTATCGAATGGATGGCTTTGATTTTGTCGATCCCGCCCTTGGCCTGGATGTTCTTGTTGACGAGTTCTTCGGCTGTCTGGGAAAGCGAGAAGACACTCAGGCACGAAACTGCCACCAGCAAAATCACTGCGTGACGCATGGGAGCGAACTCCTGTTGTATGGGACTTGAACCCGGAAAAGAGACGAACAGTACTCTACCCGGTAGTAGACGCCTTTGCCAAGTTTTAGTGAGCAACATACATGAGGCGACGGATGCATTCGTCCCTCAGCCAGAGCCTGCCCTGAGCGAGCGCAGCGAGTCGAAGGGGTGATCCCCGGCTGGGCCAGGAAAAGATTGGGGGGAAATTCTCCGGCCTGATTTTGTTTCAGACCTACGAAGATTTTTCGTTTGACAGTACGAATGTCTTCGTAGTATGTTCTTTTTCCATGAAGCAGCCTCCGCACAAACCCACGGCTTCGGAACTGGAAATCCTCCGCGTACTTTGGACCCGCGGGCCTTCCACGGTTCGCGAAGTTCACGAATCCCTCAGCGAAAAAAAAGAGCTGGGCTACACCACGGTTTTGAAGCTTCTCCAGATCATGACCACAAAAGGCACGGTGCGGCGAAACGAAACCCAACGCGCGCACGTCTATGAAGCGTGCCTTCCCGCCGAGCAGACCAAGCGTCAGCTTGCGGGCGACATGTTGCAGAGGGTCTTCGAGGGCTCGGCGAGCCAACTGATGATGCATGCGCTCGCGGGCACCAAAGCTTCGGAGCAGGAAATTGAAGAACTGCGTCATTTGCTCGACGAATATGAAAGGAGCCGCCGATGACAAACCTCATGAATTGGCTCGCGCCGAACACCATGCAGTCTCTGGGGTGGGCCCTCCTGCACTTCCTTTGGCAGGGGACTGCTCTTGCCGCTCTCGCTGCAGGTGCAATGGCTCTGTGCCGCCGCGCGTCCACGCGCTATGTGTTCGGTGTTGGGGCTCTGGTGCTCATGTTGATGGCACCACTGGCGACGTTCTTCTTTTATGCGCAACAGCATTCCGGTGTCGCAGGCACCGTGAAGTCGTCGACCCTCGCCGCGGCCCAATCAACCGCGAGGGACAGAGACGCGGCGAGCGGTTCGACGCAGTATTCATCATCCGTGCGATCGTCGTTCGTGCGAGCGTCCATCGCGCCGTCGATCGATGCGCTGCCTTGGCTCGTCGAGGCTTGGCTTCTTGGCGTGGCTTTTCTCAGCCTTCGTTCTGCGGGCGGATTTCTTTGGTTGGAGCATGAACGCCGCAAACAGTCGGCGGTCGTGAGTGAGAGAGTGCTCGAAATCTGCTACACGCTGCAGGATCAACTGGGACTCAATCGCGTGATCGCATATTGCGAATGCGCGTGGCTGCAGGCGCCAGCGGTGATCGGATGGTTTCGTCCCGTCGTGTTTCTTCCGATCTCAGCTCTTAGCGGGCTGTCCGAAGACCAGCTTCACGCTGTCATTGCTCATGAGTTGGCGCACATCCAGCGCTTCGATCCCTTTGTGAATGTCTTCCAGGTTTGCGTGGAAACGCTTCTCTTTTACCATCCAGCGGTCTGGTGGCTGAACAAAAGAATTCGCGCCGAACGCGAGCACTGCTGCGACGACGTTGCGGTCACGCTCTGTGGCGATGCGGTCGCATACGCGCGCGCACTCACGCTGATGGAAGAATGGCGCAGCGCACCCGTCTTTGCGATGGCTGTAAACGGCGGCCCTCTGACTGAGCGCATTGTTCGTGTTCTCGGCTTGAAGACAATCGGCGCCGGAATGCGCGGCGTTGGATTGACTGGAAGCGTTTTGTGTCTGGGCGCTGCGCTCGTCGCTGGAAACGCGCTGCTCGGTATGGCGCATCCGGCATCGGCTCACGCTGGAGCAGTGTGGCAAGCAGCGGCCAAGCCTGCGACCGCACCCTCATCGACTGCCGCGGCAAGTACACCAATCGCAAAGCCCTCCGCCGCTCGTGCGCAAAACAGCCAACCGGCTGTAGTCAGTTCGTCCGCGACTTCATACATCGACGCCATGAAAGCGGCAGGTCTCGATGATCTGACGATCGATGAGTTGATCGCTCTGAAAACGCAGGATGTTACTCCCGAGTACGTTCGCGAAATGCAGGAGCAGGGCTTGCATCCTGACGCGGAAATGCTGGTTGCGATGCGCGTGCAGGACATTTCTCCTGAGTACGTTCGCGGATTGCACGATGCGGGCCTCAATCCTGACCAGAATCAACTCATCGGCCTCAAGGTTCAGGGGGTAGATGGCGAGTATTACCGTGGGCTCAAAGAGGCCGGACTCGAGCCTGACGTGAACGCTCTAATTGGTATGAAGGTGCAGGGAGTCACGCCGGAATATGTAAAGGAGATTCGCGCCCTCGGCCTCACAGTCACTGCGAATCAGGTGATCGGATTGAAAGTGCAGGATGTTACTCCGTCGTATCTGAAGGCGATGCGCGACTTGGGGGTCGCGCTTCGCACGGATGAAGTAATCGGCCTTCGCGTTCAGGATGTGACTCCCGAGTACGTGCGCGGGATTCAGGCGCTCGGCCTCAAGCCGTCGGCCGACGAACTCATTGGCATGAAAGTGCAGGACGTTACACCGGAATACATCAAGGCGCTGCAATCCGCAGGATTCAAGGTGGGCGTCGACGACATCATCGGCGCCAAGGTACAGGATGTTACGCCCGAGTTCATAGAGCGGGCGAAGCAGCACGGCTTCAAGGATCTAACCCTGCAAAAACTGATTCAGCTTCGAGAACTGGGGATTCTGGATTCGAAAGCCGACATCTAGAGATTGACGTGGCGACGGCCGCCTCGGCCGTCCAGTTTGGGCGAAGCCCGGCGAGACGAAGCTTAGCCAAAACCGGGAATATCCCCCAGTAGGAGACGATTTATGAGAACCCGACAAACACTTGTTTACTTGGTCTTTGCCTCATGCGTGATGTTGTTTGTGGTGAAGAACCGGGCCGCGGAAAATCGCAGTGGCGACTGGACGATCAGTAAGTCCGACGATCCTGGCAAAGTCGAGTTCTCGCTGATCGAACATCATCATGGCGGAAATTCGAGCCATCAGTCCGACTGGGCAACAAGTTCCTTCCAGGGCGTGGACTTTTCGAAAGCTGGACATCAGGAAGTCCATTTCACAATTGCGCGCGATGCGGGCAAGATCGACTGTGAGGGATTCCTCAATAATGGAGAAGGCGCGGGGTTGTTCCATTTCCAGCCTGACGCGAATTATCCGCGAGCGATGCAGGCGATCGGTTTCTCGGTCGATGACGACAAGCAGTTTGGCATGGCCTTGCAGGATGTGAGCCTGGAATTCGCGAAGCAGATGAAGAACGAGCATCTGAGCGATCTCGATGCCGACAAGCTGATCGCGTTTCGAATCTTCCGCGTCGACTCGGCGTTTATTGACGCGTTACGCGCGGAAGGGCTGAAGATTTCCGATGCGGATAAGCTGGTTGCTTTCCGCATTCACGGCGTGACCCCGCAAATGGTGCGCAGCCTGCATCAGGCTGGGTACTCGCCGGACGAGGACACGTTGATTGCGATGAGGATCCACGGAGCGACTCCGGAATGGATGGCGGAACTCAAGCAGCGCGGCTATGATCACGTGGACCTGGAGAAGTTGATTGCCTTTCGCATCCATGGTGTTTCTCCCGAGTTTATTCAAAAGCTGCAAAGTCTGGGATATTCACATCCAGATCCGGATGAACTGATTGCCATGAGCATTCATAACGTGACTCCGGAATACATCAGCGATATGAAGGCTCGGGGAATTCATGATCTCAGCATCGATCAGTTGGTGAGCATGCGAATCCACGGAATCGACTAGCAGAAGAATTGTTGATTGATGATTTCTGATTGCCGACTAAAACCGCCCTCCGCGGGCGGTTTTAGCTTTATCGCACCGGTTCTCTTTACTTGAACTGCGCTAGTGAGTGAAGGCGATATTCAGGCCGGTGGTGAATATGACGTCATTCTTCTTTGCGCTAGTCGGTGGATTGGAAACATAGATGTCACCGAACTGGTTCTGCCAGCCGAGCCACTTGCTGATTTTCGTGACGGTGCCGGCATTGAACGTCCACCGATATTGACCCGTGTCCTGCAGGTTGGGATAGAAATACGTATTCTGCGTAAGGACGGTGCTCTTGCCGAGCTTCTGTTGCAGTTCTTCTCCGATGGTAAGGGCCACAAACTTGTTGGTCACACCGTACGACTCATACGCCGGAGGGACACTTCCCGCGATCAAAGTGCCGTTGGAATACGTTTCGTGGGTGTAGTTGACTCCACCCAGGAAATCGAGTGTGGTGGCATCAGACGCGATGGCGTGGAAGCCGAAGCCTCCGCTGTAGACCTGTCGCAGATCCAGAAACTGCAGGGCGTTGCTGGTAAAGTCGGCGGCGCCAAACGCAAATAACTTCGGATTGATGTTGCGGTCGTAGCGTAGCCCGCTTTGTATCAGGTTCGCTACGGTACTGGGCGTGGCAAGATTGTTCTGGGTGTTGATCGAACTCAGGTAGACAGTGATCTTGTCGTTGAGTGTGGGGTGAACGGCATTCAACGCCAAAGCCAGGTTCTCGGTTTCGCTGTTTCCTCGGGCGACCGAAAAGCCCACATTGACTCCGCCGTCCCAGCCGTGCATGAGCCCGGGATGCAGCGATTTGTCATAGGCCAGTTGCTCGGCATCGTTGCGCATCAGGGTCACGTCGTCCTTGGGCGCTTCCACCGTGCCTGAAGTCTTGGTAGCGATTTCAATCTTGTCATTCGTGGTGGTAACGGGGCCGATCGCGGTCTTGCCACCCTTCAGGGTGACGTGGAGTTGCTGGTCGGTCTTGATTTCCTGGATCGAGGAAAACTGAAATGTGACGTCTCCGGCGGCGTCGGTGTGCAACACCAGCGTCTTGCCGTCCGATTTCACGACTGTGCCCGTCATGCGATCGCCATTTTTCAAGGTAACCTGGTCGGCAAACAAAGCGGAACACACTCCAAAGAACGCAATCAGGGTGAGCAATTCAAACTTACGCAACACGACCTACCTCCGGATGGGAGAGTTTTTGTGAATGAAAAGCTTTTGGGAGCCCAGAATGCTTGGAACAAAAATAAGAGTTACCGCGACGACGAAGCGTGGAATATTGCCGGAAGACCCTGCCCCGCGATGTTTCTTATGCGGGGATCAGGGTTCAGCTCTTGGTTTCGGTCTTCTTGTTCGGATCAGTTGAAGCTTGCGCCGGGGGTTGTTCCTTCATGCCGTCCTTGAAGCTTCGAATACCCTCGGCCAGTCCCTTTCCGAGTTCAGGCAATTTCTTCGGCCCGAACAACAGAAGAGCGATGATCGCTACGAGCAGCCAATGCCACGGTGAGAACTCACCCACGGGAACCTCCAAGGTATCTCAACAGTCCTAGATGCCAACTCCTACAATAAGATAGGCCTAGGCAGAAGTCAAACGTCGGACCTACTCCGGAGCCACTCCCAATCGAAGAAGTATTATCTAGCCTTTTCAATCTTTTAGCTGAGCGCTGGCGAAACTTCGGTGAACTCCGCCACGGTCGATTGTGATTTCGATCACATCAAGGCGGACGAAGCTTGATCAAGATCGCGTTCGCAGTCATGCCGGCTGGTTACCTCGGTGACCTTACCTGCGAGTTCGTGGCCGGTCTATGTTTCTGAAGGGGTTTCTGTAGGCGTTTGCGTAGCGCATTCCCTCCAAAGCCGCCGCCAGCAAGCCAATTCACGCGTTGGGGGAATCCGGTGAGAGCTAAGGCCTTATACTCTTTGCTTCTTTGCTGCTTGGTGGTTCACGCCGCTGCCCAATCCGCCGAACCACGGCCCCCCCAACCGGAACCCGTAAATACAACGCAGCTCGCCGCGTGGTTGATTGGCGGAGTGCCGGGCAGCCAGTTGGCCCGGCTAGTCAACGAGCGCGGCTTGGCGACTCTGCCCACGAAAAATGAAGTTCGCCAGATAGAGGTTCTCGGGGCCAACGATCAACTAGTGCACGCTCTCAGTTCAGGGAATGCACTGTCGGCCAAGATCGGCCCGCCCATTCCTGAGGCTCTGCTTAAGGCCGCCAGTGACGCCCGCCAGCAGCACTACGGCGATGCCGAAGTACTGCTGCGCGAGTTGGTGGAGGCGGACGCACAGAATCCCGCCCTGCACTTCGCTCTTAGCGTGATTTACCGGCAACAGGAGAAATGGGATGATGCGTACGACGAACTCGCCCTGGCAACACGAATCATGCCTGACTTCTCAGAGCATCATGCCGCGCTCGCCTATCTGTTCTATCGCCTGGATGATGGTCCGAATGCAATTGCCGAAGCGCGGACCGCGTTGAGCATCGATCCAAAGAACGCCGAGGCATATCAATATCTGGGCCTGGGTTTGTACTCAGGTGGACAGTATGCGGCTGCGGTAAATGCCTACAACGAGTCCCTGGCCCGGGATCCCGGCAATGCCGACACTTATTACGACATGGGCATCGCGCTGCATGCGGATGGCAATCTGCCGCTTGCGGTGGTCGCATATGAGCAGGCCATTCGTCTGAGGCCCGCGTTTTGGGAAGCTCATTCCAACCTGGGTCTCATACTGCACGAAGAAGGTAATCTGGCAAAGGCCGTGGCCGAATATCAAGAGGCCAAGCGGATTGCTCCGGGAGAAGCTTCCGTCCGCAACAACCTGGGCAACACATATTGCGATCAGGGGAAATTTGACTCGGCGATCGAAGAGTTGAACTCTCTTTATCGCGAGCATCCTGAGTGGCAGCAGGGACACGCCTGCCTCGCCAGCGCCTATATGGCGAAGAAAAACTACGATGCCGCAGTGGACCAACTTCGGCTGGCAGTGCGCCAGAACCCGACCGGTTCAACCGAGCACAGGATTCTAGGGCAGGCTCTGCTGCTCGACAACCAACCGGAGGAGGCTTTGCACGAACTGCGGTTGGCAGTTTCGCTCAATCCCGACTCTGCCATTGCGCATCACCTACTGGGCACGCTGTTATTCCAGCAGCAGCAACTGCAAGCAGCAGAAAGGGAATTTCGCGAAGCTCTGCGCGTCAATGCCTCGGCCGACAATCATTACTCGCTGGCAGCCTGCCTGATGAGCCTGGACCGATATCAGGAGGCTTTGTCGGAACTGGAAATGGCGGCGCGCCTTGATCCCGAGCGCACGCTCTACCGGGCGCGCCGGGAAGAACTTCTTAAGCTGATGAAGGAAAGTAGTTCCCGCTAGAGGCGCCAGCGGGAAACGATGTACCGAACTGCTCGGCCAGCCCGATCCGATGCACACGGTGCGTAGGTGCAGCGGGTAGCAGTACAGAAGCTAGAGCTTGAAACCCGTTGGGCCGCGGGGATAAATCGACGGGGGAGACCTCCGATGGCGACAAATGCAACTCGATCCCAGCAAGCAACCGTCAGCCCCGCCGCGCAGGCGTCTCCGGCCAAGGAACCGACCGCTCGTCGCATGAATTCGGCGTTAGGCCCTAAGACAGAAACTCCTCGCCGTCCCTCGGGATATGGGTTGCCGTGTTCGAAATGCCACCTGTATTACCCTGCTGAGCTCGATATCTGCCCGACCTGCAAACATAACGAGCGCGCTTCGCCGGTAGTGCCCAAAATCCTGCCCAGAGCTGCAAAGGCCGTTGGCGATCCCGCGTCCGACACAGCTGCGGTCGAGCGGGAGCGCGAGGAATTTCTGCGTCAATTCAAATCGCAGCTCATAGAAGCGCATGCCGAAGTGGTGAATGTTCCGGAATCTGTATGCAAGTTCGGGGAACAGCATTCCGGAGAGCCCGCCAAAGCGGAAATCTGCCAGCACTGTTACGAACGATTGCAGGAGCGTCTCGACGTTTGCGAAGCGGCGTTTCACCTCGATCTGAAAGAGGCCGCACAGATCATTTATGACGCGGTGTGGGCCGATCCTTCGGATCCCAACAAGACGTACCAGAACGCGGCTGGTGCGCTGTTGGCTGAACTGCGCAAGCGCGCTGGAATGACGACGGTGCTCGGGCCGTTCCAGCCGCTGTCAGACTAACGCTGTCACACTAATATAAGAGGTCTCGAACCCCGGTCTTAGGTGCTGGATTTTTCTCAGCCGATTCCAAGATCCCCGGCCGCGAAGACTATTCACCGCGACACCTAATCTGCTTCATTATCTGCTTCATTCCGCTTTGATTCCCACCCATCTTTTCCCGGCGTAAAGTTTGTAGCCGGTGCCGTCCTCAACGAGCTTCAACGGGACCGCACGCTGAAGCGCAGAATCCGTCTGGGAGGACGTACTCAGCACATCGTTGTTGGCGACGTCCATTACAACGAACTTGCCGTCCGCGGTGAAGCCGAACCCGTACTGGCCCGGAGCGAGATCGGATCCGCCGATGTTGAGCTTCGTTTCCGTGATGAGCAGGCCCTGATATTTCTGCTGGATCGCAGTGGAATAACCCGAGGCGTCGACCAGGGCGGCTAGCGTCATCTTGCCGTCCGCCAACTGGAATCCAACCGCATTGCGAAGCTGCACCGGCGCTTTTTGGCCGCGGAAGAAGTATTCCGTGGGGACCGCCTTCTTCACCTCGTCGCTGCTGAGCACATGTTTGGATACCTGCTGCGCCATGGCTGATGCCACAGTCGCGAGAGTAAAAGCGGTGAGAGTCGCCAAACGCTTGATCTTCATGAGTGTCGATCCTCGTGTGTGAGAGTGAAAAAGTGCTTCGAGGAACTGTAATTGTTTGGAGGAGCGGCTGCAAATGTTGGTTTGGACGCAAGAATCGGATAGTCCATTTGCAATGCGTGGCCATAAGCTTTCCTTAATATGACAACCAATGCCATACTCACTGTGGAAGGCTCAGAACCAATGTTTGCCCCTCAACGCAGGCCGGCAACCCGTTCTGTGGAAACAGTCGACGATCTGCGCTGGAATGCCGTAGTCGCGCGCGAGGCCGGGCGCGATGGGCAATTCGTATTCGCCGTTTCCACTACCGGAGTGTATTGCAGGCCGTCCTGCGCCGCGCGTCACCCCCGGCGCGCGAACGTGCGTTTTTTCTTGAGGCCTGATGAGGCGGAGAAGGCTGGATATCGAGCTTGTTTGCGGTGCAAGCCGAAGTCGTTCAGCGGGAATGCCGAGTCCGATGGAGCGAAAGCGATTTGTCGATTCATCGAGCAGCATCTGGACGAGCCCGTGACGCTGGCTCGCTTGGGCAAGGAATTTCGCCAGAGCCCGTTTCATTTACAGCGCCGCTTCAAAGCGGTTCTCGGCATCACGCCGCGCGAGTATGCGGACTCCTGCCGCATGCGGATGCTGAAAAGAAATCTGCAAGCGGGAGATTCAGTGACGCGCGCGATGTACGACGCCGGATATGGCTCCAGCAGCAGGCTTTATGAGAAGACTGCTTCGCAACTGGGCATGACCCCCGACAAGTACCGTCGCGGAGCCATCGCAGCGGCGATTCGATATACGTGCGTTGACTCACCGCTGGGCCGAATGTTGATCGCCTCCACCGAGCGCGGGATTTGCTCCATCCAGTTCGGACGGACGGACGCCGAGCTGATCGAGGGACTGAAGCGTGAATTCCCGTTTGCCACGCGTAAAGTGGACGACGGTGGGCTGCAGTCTTGGGTGAGCTCCCTCTTGAGACATCTGCACGGCCAGGATCTGAACTCGTCGTTGCCGCTCGATATTCGCGCGACTGTATTTCAGAGGCGCGTGTGGGCGTATTTGCAATCGATTCCGTTCGGAGCCACGCGCTCTTATGGCGAAGTTGCGAAGGGGATCGGCCGCCCGCGAGCGTTTCGAGCAGTCGCCCGGGCTTGCGCCACCAACCCAGTTGCTGTGGCGATTCCGTGCCATCGGGTGGTTCGTGAGGATGGCAGTATGGGCGGTTACCGATGGGGCATCGAGCGAAAGAAGACCCTGCTGGAGATGGAGCAGTCTGTCGCGGAGCCCTAGCGCGGTACTTCGTTCTCACCGGCTCTTCAAAGCGCTGCGTGCAAAGTTGGAAAAGCCCAGTCACAGATTAGATTACTGACCGCACTCTCTGTTTGAACATAGGATTTTGCGGGCGAGTTAGATAAGAACAGCGCGCCAGGTTTTCTATTCTCTCGGGTTGCGGTTTCGAACCGCTAGCCAGTTCAAGACACCCAGGCCGATGGTGGCGGCCACGATCAGAGACTGGCCGAAGTCGACTCGCGTGATCAGGGCTAGGCACATCAGGACGGCAAGTCCGGCGAAGAAAGTTCCTGCGGGCAAGCGGAAGGATGCGTCCTCGGGCCGCTTTTGCCTTAGGACAGGCAGCGCTGCGCAGCACACACCGTAATAGAGAAGGCGGGCTACGGCGGAGAGGGTTACATTCCATTTGAATTCGCCGACCATGGCAAATCCCCAGATCAGTCCTGCAAACGCCAGAATGGAAACGTAGGGTGTGTGGTATCGCGGATGAACTACGGCGAACGATTTGGGAAAATCTCCCCGCTCGGCCAGAGCGAAGGTCACTCGCGGCATACCGAGAATTTTGGCGCTTAGATATCCGTAAAAAGAGATCAGAGCACCCACGGCGACCAAAGTGGCACCGAAAGTACCCACGGCAATCCGCGCGACGTCGGCCAAAGGACGCCCGCTCTGCGCCGCGTTGGGCAGCACCCCGACGACGACCCACTGAATGAGCACGTAGATAACGGTGCAGACCAGGAGTGCAGCGAACAACGCGAAGGGGGCGTCGCGGCGTGGGTCCTTGGCCTCACTCATGGGAGCCAGCGCAGTTTCGAATCCTCCATAGGCAAACACGAGCAGCAAGACGGCCTTCAACCACTGGTCGGGGGGCTCCGCGTTAGACACGCCTGGAAGGCGCATCGAATGATGCGCATATAGCACGAATAACCCCATCCCGATGACCGCGAACAGCGGCACCACTTTCGCCGCCGTCGATAGATTGCTCACCAGCGTCCCCGCGCTTACACCGCGTACGTTGATGTACGCGAGTACGCCCACTAGGGCTGTGAGGATGATTGCGCGCGGCACCGGGTCGGTGGCATGGGGCCAGAACTCGCCCAGATAGATCACAAACAGATTGGCATTGGCTGCCGGGGCGGTTACCTGCCCCAGGCACAACATCCAAGCCACCTGAATGCCCATGCCGCGTCCAAAAGCAGTGCGTGCGTACAGATACGGTCCCCCAGCCTGGTGAAACCGCGAAGCCACCTCGGCAAAGCATCCGAAGATGACAGCCATCCCTCCGCCGGCGAGCAGCACCGCGAGCGGGCTGATCTTCCCCAGGATTCCGGCAACGGTGGACGGGAGCCCGAATACACCACTGCCAATCACGGAGTTCACCACCAGAGCGGTAAGACTCCAGCGGCCGATGGCCCGCACGAGTTGGTGGCTAGACGGGGTCGGAGAGAGCGGTTCAGGCACGGCGTGGTTTTATCACAAACAGCGCGAACTAAGGAGAGTAGCGATTGCGCCATCGCTCCTTTCGACTCGCCGCGCCTCTGGGAAACGGCCTCGGAGCGAGTCCCATCTCTCTTCTCGCGTCCCATCTTCCTTCCACAGAGTCTGGAGTCGGTGACTTTGGACCGATTCCGATTGCACCAAAGGTTGCAGGAACCATCATGATCTCGCACAGAAGTCACTCTTGCCTCTGCCTTGAGTGCTCGCGACGAATGCCCGAAAAGCCGTGTCAATCAAGGCGTCTGGCCGCGGTGACCTTTGCCCGCTCCAAGGTAATGTCAGAATTACGAAAGGCGCATGCCCGTGGGACATCTATTCGCTATTCGCTGCCGATGAGATGTTGAGAAGGCAAACCGAATGGCCATCGACGACATGGACGATCTTCATCTTCGAATCGCGCGCGTCACCGAGGATCTGCGGACGATCCAGCAGGAACTCAATTGCGCCGCGATGCAAGCTCCAAGCGATCCGGAACTGATGGAAGCGCTGAACTCGCTTTCGGAGACGGAACCAATCGAGACCCTGCGTTGCGCATTAGATCAGATGCGCCATTTCCTGTGGTTCTATTCGCAAGTCATGAGCAATGAACCGGAACTCGGCGATAAACTGCGGCAGGCCGGTTCAGCGAAAATCGCCAGCGACGAGACACTGAAGACGGGGAACTCTTTCCTGGATCAGCTTTCGCGCGCCGATGAGCTCATGCTGCTGCATCATCTAGCGGACGCACGCCGCCGCAAGCCCAACTAAAGAAATCGTCGGGTTCGACAGGCTCAGGGCCGGCTCTCGGCAGTCCACGCTGTCGGCGAAGCACGGCGTCTCATGCCAGGCTAGAACCCTCGTCCGCGAACAATCGTTTTGCGCACCTCGCCCGACGGACTCAACACAGCAAAGTCGGCTTCGGCCCCTGGGCCCAGAATTCCGTGTCGCTTCGATATTCCAACAGCCCGTGCCGGATTCAGTGTGGCTGCCTGAATTGCATCTCTCAGGCTCCAGTTGGAGAATTGCGTCACGTTGCGTACGGCGCGATCCATGGTGAGCACGCTCCCGGCAAGGCTGCCATTCGAGGTGCACTTCCCATCCTTCACATCAACCTCAATCGGCCCCAAGAGATAGCGCCCATCTGGCATGCCGGTTGCCGAAATCGCGTCAGTAATCAGAACTGCGCGGTCGTGCCCCTTCGACTGGAGGAAAACTTTCACCACTGACGGGTCCACGTGAATTCCGTCCACGATGATGTCGGCGCTGATCCGATCATCGCTGAGGACCTCGCCGATGATGCCGGGGTCGCGATGGTCCAGCGGCCGCATAGCGTTGAACGTATGTGTCGCGTGGCGCGCTCCGGCTTTCACCGCAGCCTGAGCCACCGGCATCTCAGCGTCGGAGTGTCCGATGCTGACGCATACATTACGCTTTGCCGCTTCGGTAATGACATCCATGGCGCCCGGAATTTCCGGCGCGATGGTCAACATGCGGACATGTCCTCGCGCGGCCTGCCAGAGCCGATCGAAGACTTCGATGGTGGGGGCGAGCAAATTCTCGGGCGGATGCACCCCTCGCCGCTTGTGGGAAAGAAAGGGTCCTTCAAGATGAATGCCCAGAGGCCGGGCTTGTACGGAATTGCCATTCACCGGCTCACTGGCTGCCTCGATCGCGTCGGCCAATCTCCCCAGAGCTGCGCAAGTCGCATCCATAGAGGCGGCGACGGTTGTCGCAAAATAGCCGGTCACGCCGTGAGCCGTCAGGAAACTGCCGAGGCGTGGCAGGTCCGCCAGCGAAGCTCGCATCAAATCCAATCCCGCTCCGCCGTGCATGTGAATGTCGACAAAACCCGGCGCCAATATCGCGTCGCCGAAATCGATGACAGATGCGTTGCCGGGAACTTCTCTGGTCGCGCAAGACGCGACCTCCAAAATCCGGCCGTCTTCCACCACGAGCAGCGGATTCAGGATTTCCTCGACCGGAGTGTAGAGTCGATTCGCTGTAAATGCAGTTTTCATGAAGAGTCTTGCGGCGAAACCTTATCGTAAGCCGTACGCCGCATTTCAGACAACCGCGCCGGATGGCATCGACGCTTTATTGAGTGGCTAATCTTAAAAGGACCGGGACCGAACCGACCAGAAAACTTCCGCGAAGACGGCTACCGCGGTGAATGTAGACTCCGTGTCGAACTCCCGCAGCCCCGGTCGAACGCCCACGGGGTGTTATAATTTCGAAGTAATCCCGCAGTTCCTGCTAAGGGCGCCCCGCAATTCCTCCAGCGCCCCTGCATAAGTCGGGGAGTGGCTCAGCCTGGTAGAGCACCTGGTTCGGGACCAGGGGGTCGGAGGTTCAAATCCTCTCTCCCCGACCAATCAATGATCGTCGAGTTCATGCCAAACATTTGCGATCAAAACATGTCTGTGCATTCGAACCTAAAGTCGTTTGGCTGGCACTTCCCTCTACCAGTTCAATGTTGTTTGGAGCGCCCGATTGTTCTGGCTTTCTTCCCAGCAAAGTCAGCATTTCCTGCTGCAGATCGATCGCGCAGACCTTTCCACTCGGACCAACGGCCCGCGCCATAGGAAGGGCAAAGTAGCCAGTCCCTGCGCCGATATCGGCAACATTAGCTCCGGTAGATACGGCGGCCCTCGGGGGTCAGTCAAAACCGGCCAATGAGGGTCACTTCAAAACCGGCCAACGAGAGTAAGAGTCTGGGACGTTGATTCCGACATAAGGTGTTGTAGCTTCTGTCGGCATGAGCAACGTCTTGAGCGAAGCGAAACGACAACAAGTAATAGCCCTGGGACGACTGGGATGGCCGTTGCGGCGCATCGAGCAGGCGACCGGGGTGCGGCGAGAAACGGCTGGCGCCTATCTGAAGGCGGCCGGTATCGGGGTGCGTCCGCCGGGTGCGTGGGGACGGCGGGCGCCGGCAAAACCGGCCAACGAAGTGACCACCGGGTCCGACGCAGGCCCAGAGAGAACGGCCAACCCCAGCACCAACCCCAACCCCGAAAACCTTTCTACTAAAGGAAAAGCAAAAGCCAAAAGCGCAAAACCGGCCAACGAAGTGACCACCGGGTTTGGCGTGGAGTCGAAAGCAGAAAATCCTAAACGGAGTGTCTGCGAGCCTTTTCGTGAAGCGATCGAACTGGGGCTGAGCCGGGGCCGTGATGCCACCGCAATTTGGCAAGACCTGGTATCGGAGAGCGGGTTCGGCGGGGGCTATCAGACGGTCAAGCGCTACGTGCGCAAGTTGCGTGGAAAACAGCCACTGCAGCCACGCGCGGTGATTCGGACCGGACCAGGAGAAGAATCCCAAGTGGACTACGGCACGGGCCCAATGGTCCGTGATCCGCAGACCAGAAAATACCGTCGTACCCGACTGTTCGTGATGGTACTCGGGTGTAGCCGCAAGGCAGCACGCTTTCTGACCTTTCGTTCCAGTTCGCGCATCTGGGCCGAGTTACATGAGAAAGCATTCCGTCGACTGGGTGGCGCTACGCGTGTCGTGGTCCTCGATAATTTGCGCGAAGGCGTGCTCATCCCTGACATCTACGATCCCACTCTGAATCCTCTTTATCGCGACGTCCTGGCGCACTATGGCGCCGTAGCCTTGCCCTGTCGGATCAAGGATCCGGATCGAAAAGGAAAAGTTGAATCCGGCGTCGGCCATGCCCAACGAGCGCTAAAGGGAAAACGCTTTGAGAGCCTGGAGGAGGCCCAAGCCTATCTGGATCGTTGGGAGGTAAGCTGTGCCGATACCCGCATTCATGGCACCACCAAGCGCCAAGTCGCCGCCATGTTTGCCGAAGAAAAACCAACCTTGCTGCCGCTTCCCGTGGAACCTTTTCGCTACTACCAGCACGGCAAGCGGGGCGTGAATCTGGACGGTTGCGTCGAAGTCAATGCTGCCTACTACGGCCTGCCACCGGGCTGGATCGGGCGAGAAGTGAATGTGCAGTGGGATGAGCTGTACGTGCGCATTCTCGATCCCCAGAACGGGCTGTTGCTGCGCGAGCACGTGCGCCAGAAACGCGGCTGGTATCGCATCAAGAAAGAAGACCATCCGCAGCACATACCGCTTCAGGTTTCCCAGTTACTGTGGCGAGCCGGACGCGCCGGCTCCCACATCGGTACGCTCTGCAACCTTATTTATACCCAGCTCGGAGAAGTTGGCATTCGTCGCATCCTGGGCGTGCTCTCGCTGGCCAAGAAGTTCGGTACCGCCGCGGTCGAGGATGCCTGCGCGGCGGCTCTCGAAATGGGAGTGCATGAGTACCGCTTCGTTCGTCGCTATCTCGAACGTGCCCCACAGCTTACTCTGCGGCAAGTCGATCCGCTCATTCGCGAACTGGTCCACTACCGCGATCTCATCAACCTCAGAACCCAGGAGCCAGACGATGAACCTCATTGAGTTGAACCGAGCTTTAGGACAACTACGGCTGGGCGGAATCGCCGCCGTGCTCGAAACCCGGCTTCACCAAGCTCAGACCGAAGCCATGCCTCCGATCGACTTCCTCTCCTGCCTCGTCTCCGACGAACTCACTCGTCGTGGCGAACGACTGCTGGAGCGGAGAAAAAAACAGGCCCAGTTCCGAGACGTTCAGAAAACTCTCGATAACTTCGACTTCAGCTTCAACCGAAAAATGAATCGCAGCCTGGTGTTCGATCTGGCTACCGGTGCCTTCATCGCGCGCCACGAAGACGCTTTGTTTCTCGGGCCACCTGGCACTGGCAAAAGTCATCTCGCTCAGGCCATCGGACAAGCCTCTATCCATCAGGGCTATCGCGTGCTCTATCGCGAGACCCACAAACTGCTCGATGACTTGGCCGAAGCCACCATCGACGGAACCCGCAAAGAATGCATGGAACTGTTCGTTTCCGTGCCGCTTCTGATTATCGACGACCTGGGCATGCGGAAGTTACCCATCACGGCTGCTGAGGACTTATTGGAAATCGTAATGCGGCGCTATGAGCGCGCCAGCACTTTGCTGACTTCGAATCGGCCAGTGGACGACTGGGGCAAACTCCTCGGCGACAGCGCCGCCGTTACCGCTATGCTCGATCGTCTCCTCCATCATGGCCATGTACTCAAATGCGGTCCACGGAGTTGGCGCACGAAAACAGACTTGCCTCCTCAGGAGGCAGCGGAGTAAAAACAACCTAGTCCCAGGCCACTTCGTTGGCCGGTTTTGATGTGACCACCGTTGGCCGCTTTTGATGTGACCCCTGAGGCGGCGGCCGCTTGAATCACGTCAGCTGGAGGTAACCAGATCAGGCGTTCTGGGTCTTCGACCTTATAAGCATCCTGAGGCCTGAAAAGACGTTCGCCCATACTAACTCCCAGTCTTAGAGGTCGGTGCGTTCCTCCGTCGAGACTCGACGGAACAGGAGTTGCTCCTTCAGGTCGGTACTCCAAGCTTGGGCAAAAGCCACTGCGTTAGAAGCAAGTAGGCCACTACGAAGATGGCTATCCATCCCCAATCAGGCATCAGTTCGCTCCTTGAGATGAGGCAACTCTGGTTCGCCGCTGAGGTGCGCCGACGGATTTCCCCAGAGCATATTTGTGCAGAGACGCTGCCCGGCGGGCAGTACTGCGGCATACCAGTTCGCAGAGGCGAAACACCACCGGGTCAGCGATGCTGTAGAAGATGCTGTTTCCCGACCGCTCGCGACCCACGAACCCTGCGTCAAACAGTATCTGCAAGTGCTTGGAGATGTTCGGCTGATTCCCATCCAGATCCTCCACAATCTGGCTGACCGTCATCGCGCCACTCTGCAGGGCTTGTAAAATGCGGAGCCGGCAAGGATCTCCTAATATCTGAAATCGGCGAGCCACTAAACCTATGATCTTGTCGTGCATCATTGGGAGTCAGTTCCTCAATGCATTGTTACTATATAATTATACAGTAATATAGAGATTGCGCCGAAGGAGTCTCAAATGCGATCCGATATCGAGCAAGCTGTAGTGTTGTTAAAAGGCGGCGATGAGAACGCCCTCGACGGAGCGATCGCACTCTTGCAACAGACCGTGTTCGCTTTTGGTATGCGGATCTGCGGACATCGGGAGGATGCGGAGGACACGGTGCAGGAAGTATTGATCAAGGCGATCCCCTACCTGCCAAAGTTCGACAACTCCCGAGCCTTGGCGAAATGGTTGTACACGGTGGCCAAGAATCAATGTCTGATGGGCCGCCGTAAAAGCAAATTTGCGCCGAAGCAGGAACTGTCTCTCGATGAACTAATGCCGGACCGCGAGGAGTTGGAACAACTCGACAGTCCGTCAGTTCCTAATCCCGAGAGTTCGACGATTCGCGGTGAACAAGCTCGGCGTTTAAGAGAGGCCATTCGCGCCCTGCCGGCGCATTACCGGATTGTTCTCGTTCTCCGTGATATGGAGGGCTTTACTGACGAAGAGGCGGGCGAAATCACTGGTTTACGCCCAGGGACGATCCGCATCCGGCTTCATCGAGCCCGTCTATTCGTACGGCGGGAACTGCAGAAAGATGAGCATCCCGCAAGTTCCCATCACTCCTCCAATACTCTCCGTCGCAGTGGAAGCTGCCGAAAGATGTTCGCTGGGCTTTCCGACTACCTCGACGGAGAACTGGACGACTTTTCTTGTGAGGAGATCGAAGCCCACCTCGAGGGATGCGAGCTGTGTAAGAAGTTTCTCGGCAGCTTGAGAACAGCAATACAAACCTGCCAAAACTCCCCTGCCGAGTGCCCCGATCGACAAAAAACAGCCATTCTGCGAAAGCAACTTCTGGCAACCTACAGCCGGGCGCTCGCCGCCAGCGGGAAGTAACTGTTATTAAAGGATTTTGGCCGTCTCCGCACTACGCTTCGCCTCCACTACTTTTGCCCTGTAACAAAATCCAGCCGTTTGCATTTATTGATATGCAGCCCGATAGGGGCCAGTGAGGGGGCACACCATGATTTCCGCAAAAGTGGAGCTTACGCAGCCGCTGAGCCAACAGAGACAGTTCGTCGCGCGAACCGGGAGCGAGCACTACTTCCTGTTGGACGACGCGGCTGGCGGCAGCGGTCCGAAGCCCATCGAACTCGTCGCAGCCGGACTCGCCGGATGCACGGCATTCGATGTCATAACGATCCTTCGCCAGAAGTACCAGCAGAAAGTCACCGGGTATGAGGTGCGAGTAGAAACGGATCAGGCCGAGCGTCCGCCGCAGGTCTTTACCAATGTCCGCATCCATCATGTCGTTCGTGGATTCGACATCGACGCATCTGCCATCGAACAGGCAATTCACTTGTCCGAGGAGAAGTATTGTTCCGTCGGAGCCATGGTGCAGAAGACAGCTGCTTTCCACACCACGTTTGAGATCGTGGCAGAGAAGACCGGGTGGATGAATCCGGAAGCGGCGGAAACCCGTGCGTGAGAAATTCCTCATTTGGCCACCTTTGTAAACACCTTCGTGATTCGGATGACGGGTCGAGGACCATCCAGAGATGACGATGGAGATACAAGATAAACATCGTTCGACAACAGGTCGTGCCAATATGAGTTTTCATGCTCGACGCGCTGCTCTATTCATCCTGATTATGGTCTCGTTCTGGGTGACCGAGAGGTCTTTCTCTCAGACGCCGACCGAACCCTCCCCCCTTTCACTGCAGCAGGCCGCAAGCCTTGCGTTGGAGAAGAACCCGCTTCGCAAAGCGGCGCTGGCCGACAAAAAAGCATCGGCGGCAGGAGTGCAAGAAGCGCAATCGTTTCTTATGCCGCACGTCAACTTCTCTGAACTCGCAACCCGGGGCGACGATCCCGTTTACGTGTTCGGCAGCAAGTTGCGTCAACAGCGGTTCACCACGAGCGACTTCGCGCTGAATATGCTGAATACTCCGCCGCCTTACGGCAATTTCACCACTCGTTTCGGTGGAACCTGGAACCTCTTCGATTCGTTCGCCTCATGGCACGGAATCGATCGCGCCAAGGAAATGAATGTCGCGGCGACTCACCAGATGGAGCGCACCGACCAGGAGATCTTATTCCGGGTTGTGCAGTCTTATTACGGCGTGTTGCTTGCCGCAAAGCAGTTGGAGGTCGCCGAGCAGGCCAAGAAGACAGCGAAGTCCATCATGGATCGCAGCCAGGTCCGCTTCGATGCCGGGCTGGTGGTGGAGTCGGACTTGCTTAGCGCCAAGGTACGCATGGCCAGCCGCGAACAAGAACTGATTCGTGCACGAAACAATCTCGATCTGTCACGAGCACAGCTCAACACCGCGATGGGCGTGCCGATCGACGCACAGTACGAACTCTCCCATTCATTGGCGGAGCGGAACCTCAAGGTTGTTCCTCTCGCGGAAACTGAGCAAAAAGCTCTTACGACCCGGCCCGATCTCAAACGGATCGAAGCCCAACAATCGGCGCAGGAACTAAGTGTAGCGATTGCCAAGTCATCGTTTGGTCCACGGCTGAACGCATTCGCCGGATGGGAGTTGGATAATCCGACATTCCTGGCCGGCGGCGGCGGAAACAACTGGCTGGGAGGAATCGAATTACAGATTGACCTATTCCAAGGTGGGGCAAAACGGGCTGCTTTGTCGCGCGAGCGAGCCAATGCAGAAAAAATTGCCGCTCTGAAACAGGCGGCCGCCGATGCCGTCCGTCTCGAAGTCCGGCAGGCTTACTACGATCAAGATGCAAGCCGCCAACAGGTGGAAGTGGCGCGTACAGCGATCGCTCAGGCGCAAGAGAGCCTGCGCATCAACCAGGATCGTTACGACGGCGGGTTGCTGACGATCACTGACCTTCTGGGTGCTGAAGAAGCCGCTCGCCGCAGCCAGGCCGATTACTGGCAGGCGGTTTATCAGTATCACATCAGCTACGCCAACCTGGAGTTGGCAAGTGGCACGTTGAATCTCCAATCCCCGGTGGTTATGCCATGAATCTGATTCTTCCCGAAGGAACGAAATTTCCTGTGAAACTTACCTCAGCGGTAATTGCTGCACTGATTCTGACTGCTCTTACGACAGCTCTTGTCGGCTGTTCGAATAAACGTGAGACGGTCAATGCGGCACCAGAAATCGTAAGCAATGTTTCTGTAACCTCCGCGCAGGCTGCGACCGTTCCCGATATGGTTGAGGCGGTAGGAACCATCCGCGCGGCTGAGACCAGCCAGCTCGCCGCCCAGATGATGGGCAACCTCGTCGAAATACGAGTGCGCGAAGGCGACCGCGTCCAGCGCGGACAAGTTCTCGCTGTCATTGATGACGCCCAGCCGCGTGCCGCTCTCGACCGCGCTACGGCCGCGGACCTGGGGGCGCAGCTGGAGATCACTGCGTCGGAATCGGATTTCGCACTCGCCGATTCGACCTTCAAACGGTACCAGACGCTGTACGAGAAAAAATCTGTCAGCCCGCAGGAATTTGACGAGGTTAAAGCGCGCTATCAGGCTGCTCAAGCGCGCCGCGAGATGGCTCGTGCCGAACAGGCTCAGGCCGAGGCCGCACTGCAGCAATCTCGTACATCTCTCGCATACACGCACATTGTGGCTCCATTCGACGGCCTGGTGACGGAAAAGAAGGCCGATGTGGGCACCCTGGCCAGCCCTGGAACGCCAATCTTTTCGGTCGAAGACCTGCGCCGCTATCGCCTCGAAGCCATGGTGAATGAGACCGATCTTCGTTATGTGCACCAGGGACAACAAGTGCCGGTCTCGGTCGATGCACTCGGCGACCGCCAGCTCAAAGGAAAGGTGGTGGAGATCGTTCCGGCAGCCGATGCGGCGAGCCGGAGCTTCCTGGTCAAGGTGGAATTGCCTTCCGATCTGGCGCTGCGATCTGGTCTCTTTGGACGGGTCCAATTCGCACGCGGCGAACGGACTGTACTGCTGATCCCGCATGACTCCGTAGTCGAGCGTGGTCAACTGCAAGGAATTTACGTGCTTGATCAAAACCGGATCGCCGCCCTGCGTTACATCACGCTGGGCAAACCCTCCGCGGGGCAGGTGGAAGTGTTGGCCGGCCTGCAGGCTGGGGAGATGCTGGTCGCCGATCCTGGCGGCCGGGAATTGAGCGGCAAGAAAATCCAATCTCGTTAGGAGTCAGGAATGAGCGCTGATAAGAGCAATTCGCAGCTGGAAAATGCTGCTCATCCCGCCCTCCGGCTGGCGGGAAAGGTGGCTCACGCCTTCATCGACTCCAAGCTGACTCCGCTGGTGGTCGTGGCCGCACTCCTGCTCGGCATGTTGGCCATTCTCGAAACGCCACGAGAAGAGGAACCGCAGATCGTGGTTCCCATGCTCGACGTCTTCGTCCAGATGCCGGGCGCATCCTCGCAAGAAGTTGCTCAACGCGTCAGCCTGCCCATGGAGAAACTGCTGCGCGAAGTGCCGGGCATCGAATACATCTATTCGGTTAGCCATCCCGGCATGAGCATGCTGATCGTGCGCTTCTACGTGGGCACAAAAGAAGATGACGCGATCATCCAGACTTACAATAAGCTCTACTCCAACTTCGATCGCATTCCGCCCGGCGTTTCTCAGCCCCTGATCAAAGTCCGTTCGATCGACAACGTGCCCATCGTAGCTCTGACTCTGTGGGGCAAGAATTACGATGCTTATCGTCTGCGGAGAATCGCAGGAGAGCTCGAAGATTCTCTGAAGAAACTTGACAATGTCTCGGAAACGACGATCATCGGAGGACAACCGAGACAGGTGCGAGTCGTGCTCGACACCGAACGCCTGGTGGCATACGGGTTGACGCCCGGAGCCGTCGTCAGCCAGTTGCAAGGCGCGAACAGTCGCGGACAGGCTGGCAGTTTTGCCCGCGACAATCGCGAGTTTCAGGTCGAAGCCGGTTTGTTCTTCACCCACGCCGAAGATCTGCAACAGGTCGTAATCGGCGTCCACAACGGCCATCCGGTCTACCTGCGCGATGTGGCCGAGAAGATTGCAGACGGACCCGCCGAACCCGACAACTACGTGCTATTCGCGAATGCCAAGGGAACCAGTGGACAGATCGCGAATCCGGAATATCCCGCGGTCACGATCACACTTGCCAAGCGCAGGGGAACCAACGCCAGCATCATCGCCGATAACGTCTTAGAGAAAGTCCAGTCTCTCCGCGGATACCTGCTGCCGCAGGATTTGGATGTCACCGTCACTCGCAATTATGGCGAGACCGCCAAGGATAAATCCGACGAACTCCTCAAGCACTTGTTGATCGCGACGCTCTCCGTCACTCTGCTGATCGCTCTTGCCCTCGGTTGGCGCGAGTCAGGCGTTGTGCTGCTGGCCGTCCCCGTCACGTTGGCCCTGACTCTAGCGATCTTCTATCTCTTCGGGTACACGCTCAACCGGGTCACGTTATTCGCGCTGATTTTTTCCATCGGCATCTTGGTTGACGACGCCATTGTGGTCGTTGAAAACATCGTCCGACATTTCCGCTTGCCCGGCAGCCGCGGGCGCTCGCTCGTCGATGTTGCGGTCGAAGCTGTCGATGAAGTGGGTAATCCCACGATCTTGGCGACCTTTGCCGTCATCGGAGCAATTCTTCCTATGGCTTTTGTGCGTGGCCTGATGGGCCCATACATGCGGCCGATTCCGGTCGGCGCATCTGCGGCGATGCTGTTCTCCTTAATGGTTGCGTTCGTCGTCTCCCCATGGGCGGCTCTGCGGCTCTTGCGGCACTACGCGGGCGGGGGCGGCGGCCACGATCATCACGAAGCGGAGGGTTGGACCACGCGTTTTTATCGCCGGATCATGAACCCTCTGATTCTCGATGCCAGAAGGCGCTGGCTGTTCCTGGGAAGCGTGGCCGTTCTGCTCCTTGCAGCGGTCGCATTCGTTCCGCTGAAGTGGGTGCGCGTAAAGATGCTGCCCTTCGATAACAAGAGTGAGTTCCAAGTTATCATTGACATGCCCGACGGCACGCCGTTGGAACAAACCACTCGCGTTGCGCAGACCCTGGGAAATTATCTCGGCCAGCAACCAGAAGTCACCAACTATCAGATTTACTCCGGCACATCGGGTCCCTACAACTTCAACGGTTTGGTACGGCACTACTTCCTTCGCCGGCAGCCGAATCAGGCGGACGTTCAGGTAAATCTCCTTTCCCGTCACGATCGCAAAGCGCAAAGTCACGAAATCGCGCGCCGACTGCGGCCTGAATTGGACAAGATCGCAGTGCCGTTCGGAGCTCGCATCAAAGTCGCCGAGGTGCCGCCAGGACCGCCGGTTCTCGAAACCCTGGTCGCCGAAGTCTATGGGCCCGACTACAAGGGCCAGATCCAGCTTGCCGCGGACATCAAGAAAGTATTCCAACAAACTCGAGGCGTTGTAGACGTGGACTGGTACGTCGAAGATCCGCAAACCAAGTACGACCTCAAGGTCGATCTCGACAAGGCGTCTCTGCATGGAATTTCCGCAGCAGACGTGACTCGTACTTTGCAGATCGGGCTCGGCGGTGCTGGTGCTGGTCTGTTGCACGACCCGCAGTCGCGCGAGGACGTTCCCATACAAGTGCGGTTGTCGCGACCCGATCGCTCCAGCATTCAGGATCTCTCGAATCTGAAGCTGCCTACCCCCTCCGGAGGCCAGATTGCGCTGCAGGAAATAACTGACCTGCAACAGGGCACAATCGACACCAGCGTCTATCGCAAGAATCTGTTGCCGGTCGTTTACGTCACCGGTGACGTCGCTGGCGAAGAAGAAAGTCCGGTGTACGCCATCGGCAAGATGAGCGAGGCCATCGACAAGATCAAACTGCCGGATGGTTATGCCGTCAAACAATATAAGGGCACCACCTTGCCTGAGCGTACCGACCGCTATTCGATGAAATGGGATGGCGAATGGCACATCACGGTCGAAGTCTTCCGTGATCTGGGGTTGGCCTTCGCCGCCGTCCTCGTCCTTATTTATGTGCTGGTGGTCGGCTGGTTCAAGAGCTTCAAGACGCCACTGGTCATCATGGCTCCGATTCCGCTGACTCTCGTCGGAATCTTGCCGGCTCATGCCATGATGGGCGCGTTTTTTACCGCGACATCGATGATCGGCTTCATCGCCGGCGCCGGCATCATCGTGCGGAATTCGATCATTCTCGTCGACTTCATCGAGCTGCGCCGGTCACAAGGCATGAGCCTGGAAGAGGCGGTCGTCGATGCAGGGGCTGTTCGTTTCCGGCCCATGTTGCTGACCGCAGCTGCGGTGGTTGTTGGAGCGAGCGTCATTTTGTTCGATCCCATCTTCCAGGGGCTTGCGCTCTCATTGATGGCGGGCGAAGTCGCGTCGACAGTTCTTTCGCGCATGGCGGTTCCGGTTCTCTATTACATGAGCGAGAGAGGATCGCCACTGCTGCCGCATCCTCATTCACCAGAAAATATCGCGGAATGCGAGACTCCGCAGTGCACAGTTCCATAGAACGCATAAACATCTGTCCCAAGGAGGTGTGGTTATGACGATCGAACGCGGACTTCGCTTGATGGCGGGAGCATTCACTCTGCTGTCGCTGGCATTGGGCCACTGGGTCAACCCGTATTGGTATCTCTTCACGGCATTTGTCGGATTGAATCTTCTCCAGTCCGGCATAACCAATTGGTGCCCGGCGATGTTCTTGCTGAAGAAGCTGGGACTGCGGTCAGCCTGAAAAACTGTGGGCCAAGCTTCACCGTCGTGCGAACCACTGAATTGACGATAGGGGGAATCATGGGGACGAATGTCGGTGGTGCAGATCGCGTTGCGCGCGTCGTTGTCGGGCTGGCTCTTTTCAGTTTGTTGTTTGTGCTCAATGGAAACGCGCGCTGGTGGGGCCCGTTCGGAATGCTACTGCTTGCTACTTCTGCTTTCCGTCTTTGTCCCCTTTACCGATTGGTAGGGGCGAGCACTTGGAACGCGCTGGCCCAACTGCGTGATATTGATCGAGATCTTCACGCTCAGAGACGTTTAGCATTGGGACGTGGCCGAACCCGCGCAGGCGCTGACGTAGGAGCTCCTGAAGTTTCTACTGAATTTAGCGAGCGTTTGTACGGCTTCCTCGAAGGAGTGATCTCGAATTCTCAGGCGCACTGAGCGGGAACTCCGAAGGCTGACAATCTGCCTGCGAGCGACTCTACTGAATTCGCGACCAGGGGGTCGGAGGTTCAAATCCTCTCTCCCCGACTAATTTCCGCTAGGGTGACCGCAGGTTCACCTCAAACTCGTAGTATCCTCCGGCTGATCTTATTGCACTCCCTTGCTTGACCGGTTGAAATGCGAGTGTTAGCTTCGGTTCCAATCGTGACTCTTCGAGGGATATCACGCTGAACAAGCCAGGGAAGCCCCATGTATCGGGCAATCTTAGCCGGCGCGATTTTTTAATGCGCTTCTGTCAGGGCTCCGGGGTGGCTCTGGTACCAGCCAGTTTGTGGAAATACCAGTTTCTCGGGCTTAGTTCGTTGATCCCACTCGCCGAACGAGATACCCGTTCGCGATTTCATTTACACCTTCGCTATCGAACGCAGCGTCCGCTCGATGCCATCCTGTCGAGGGTTGAGGCCGGTCTCGACGATTTCATCACCGAAAAATATGCGGACCAGATTGCCGCAATACTTGCGGAGTGGAGCACCAATCTCTTGCGGTCTCCGCGGGACATGCAAGCAATCACAAAAACTTTTGCTGCCGATTTTTCGGGGACATCGCTTCAGCCTGTGGAATCGAGGGTAGTGCGGTCGAGCACGGCCATGGAAGTGCGCCGGAACAAATTTACGAGCAACACGACGCTTGACCGTGACGCGTTTCTTCGGGAGTGGAAATCAAGGCTCGACCACTTCTCCGAAGTCCTCACTGCCGAATTCCAGATCACGAAGATTGCTGTAGTAGGGACCGCGAGCACCGAACTGCCTGCCGGACCATCTGAACCTAGCTCGGTGCAGACTCGCGTTCGCTATGAGATCGTGGGCGGTTCCAACAGTTTCTATCGCGAGCAGCGAGTTGGCCAGTGGGACTTCGCCTGGAAACGCTTGCCGAGCGGCGAATTCCTTCTCCGCGATTGGTGCGTGCTCGAGGAAACGCAAGCTCGCTCCCATTCGCCCGTCTATGTGGACATCACTTCCGCCGCGCTGGGCGGTGCTGCGTCGTATTCGGCACAACTGCTGCACGGCACGGATTACTGGCGAACCGTGCTCGATGGCGCGTGTGGCATCGACATCTACGGACATAACGGAGTTTCAGCCGCCGATATCGACAACGATGGCTTCGACGATCTCTATGTCTGTCAACCTGCGGGTCTGCCCAACCGTCTGTATCGCAACCGCGGCGACGGAACGTTCGAGGACATCACCGAATCGTCTGGCTTGGGAATTCTGGAGAACACGGCCTGTGCCCTATTTGCCGATTACGACAACGATGGCCGGCAGGACGTCATCGTCGTACGCGCCAATGGACCGCTGCTTTTTCTCAACGAAGGCGGTGGCAAGTTCCGGCATAAGCCCGACGCATTCCAGTTCGCGAACCCGCCGCAGGGAACGTTTACGGGCGCCGCGCTTGCAGACTACGATCGCGATGGCTGGCTCGATGTTTATTTTTGCCTTTACTCCTACTATCAGGGAACGGGGCAGTACAAGTATCCGTCGCCGTACCATGACGCCGAGAACGGTCCACCTAACTTTCTGATGCGCAACCATCGCGATGGCACGTTTCGCGACGTCACCGCGGCCTCTGGACTGAATCAGAACAATACGCGTTACAGCTTTTGTTGCGGCTGGAGCGACTACAACAGCGACTGCTGGCCCGATCTCTACGTGGTAAACGATTTTGGCCGGAAGAATCTTTACCACAACAACGGCGACGGAACGTTTACCGACGTTGCCGCTCAGGAAGAAGTCGAAGACGTTGGTGCCGGGATGAGCGTTTCCTGGCTCGACTTCGACAACGACGGCGCGCAAGATCTCTACGTCGCCAACATGTGGACTGCGGCTGGAGAACGTGTTTCGATGCAGCCAATCTTCAAGAAAGATTCCCCGGAAAAAGTCCGGGCGCTCTATCAGAAGCACGCAATGGGAAACTCACTGCTTCGAAACCGGCACAACAATTTCGACGACACGACGGATGCCTCGGGCGTCGGAATGGGCCGCTGGGCTTGGTCGAGCGACACGTTCGATTTCGATCACGATGGTTTCCCCGATCTTTACGTTGCGAACGGCATGGTGTCGGGCCCGTCGCGTCACGATCTCAACAGCTACTTCTGGCGTCAGGTTGTGGCCTTGTCCCCAGATGAAGCCGGTGCTTCTCACGAGTACGAGCAGGGGTGGAGTGCGATCAACGAACTGATTCGATCGGACAGCACCTGGAGTGGCTACGAACGAAATGTCTTTTATGCCAATAATCGGAATGGGACGTTCTCGAATGTGTCTGCGGTGGCCGGCTTGGACTTTGTAGAAGATGGCAGATCGTTCGCACTTGCCGATTTCGACCAAGATGGGCGGCTTGAGATTTTTCTCAAGAACCGTAACGCCCCGCAGTTGCGCGTCTTGAAGAATGTAATAGAGCATCTGCCGCCTTCGATTGTGTTTCGTCTGCAAGGCACGAAGAGCAACCGCGATGCCATCGGCGCCTCCATCACGATCGAAACAGACTCTGGCCGCCAGGCGCGGATGCTTCAGGCTGGATCTGGGTTCCTTTCGCAGCACAGCAAGGATCTGTTGTTCGGGCTGGGGGAAGCAAAGGGCCCCGTCAAAGCTTCGATTCGATGGCCGAGTGGGCTGTTGCAGCAACTGAACAACCTTCCGATCAATCACAGGATCTGGGTGGAAGAGGGTTCCGAACCGTCGCGCTTGGAACCGTTTCGGGTGACTGCGAGAAAGCCTGCCGCTCCAGCGGAGACCCCGCCCGAAGCCGACTCACTTCCCGCTAACGTTGAAACATGGCTTCTAGATCCAGTTTCAGCTCCAGATTTTTCTCTGACCGATCTGTCGGGAAAATTACAAACACTCTCGGCGACCCGCGGCAAGACAACGCTTCTGAATTTCTGGAGCATGAAGTCGCCAGACTCCCAGGGCGAGTTAGCTCTACTGGAGAAGTCCTATCGGAACTGGGCAACGAAAGGGATCCAATTGATCAGTGTGAATGTGGACGATGCCGCCGACGACGAGATCCGCGCCTTCGCGAGGCAACTTACATTTTCCATCGCACGCGGGTCCGAGGACATTACGGCGATCTATAACATTCTCTATCGCCAGCTCTTCGATCGTCATCGCGATCTTAGTCTTCCGACATCATTCCTGATCGATAGCAATGGCGACATCGTCAAGGTGTATCAAGGTCCCATTGTGGCCGAAAGGCTGGAGCAAGATTATCAGCGCATCCCCCGAACGGACACGGAGCGACTGGCGCTGGCTCTGCCGTTTCCCAGCCCGAAGTACAATTTCGACTTCGGACGCAACTATCTTTCCTATGGTGCGCAATTTTTTCAGCGCGGATATCTGGATCAGGCAGAAGTCTCATTCCAGCAGGCGTTGCGGGACGATCCGTCGAGCGCGGAGGCTTTGTACGGCATGGGAAGCGTGTACCTGAATCAAGACAAAAACTCCGCAGCTCGTGACGCATTCGAACGGGCCGTGAAGCTGCCTGCAAGCTATCCGGATACGCTGCCCGACGCGTGGAATAACCTCGGCGTGATTGCGACTCGGGAAGGACACGTTAGCGATTCGGTACCGTTGTTTCTCGAGGCCCTCCGGCTCAGTCCACATCACCTGCTATCGCTCGATAACCTGGGTAACGCCTATCGTTCGCTCAAACGCTGGGATGACGCACGCCAGGTGCTGGAGCACGCGCTGCAGGTCGCTCCCCAGGACCCCGAAGCGAACTATAGCCTGGGAATGGTGTTTGCGCAGACCGATGATACCGGCAAGGCTTACGAATACTTGCAGCGCGCGCTGAAGGCTCGCCCGGTTTATCCCGAGGCTCTGAATAATCTGGGGATCCTCTACCTTGTTACGCAGCGCCGCGATCAGGCAGTGGCAAGTTTTGAAGAATGTATCCGCGTGGCGCCCACGTTTGACCAGGCTTATTTGAACCTGGCCCGCGTATATGCGCTGGAAGGCGCGAAGGACAAGGCTCGCAGCGTGCTGCACGATTTACTTAAACAGCATCCGGATTACCCGCAAGCCAAGCAGATGCTTGATCAACTGCAACCATGAGTTCAGGGCTTAGGCGTCGGCGCGGTCAGGAGATCGACGAACATCTGGTAGAACCGATTGGTATCCAAGCCAATTTGAACTTCCACGGGCGGACCCACAATCTTCGGTTTGTCATGTTCGGTCCAACTCAGAGTATTGCCGTAACCCGCGCCGCGGCTTAGGTCGATGTCGAGATAGCGAGTGTCCTTCGCCGTAATTAGACTCGGATCGAGCCATGCCACCGCCGCCAGCTCGTCCCATAGGTAGTTGTATTGGCCGGAGACGCGCGTATATGACCCGACATAACGCGCAGCAGGTGTGTTGCCGGTTTTGACGCGGTCGATCAAGGCTTGCGTCAATCGCGTCTTTACCGAGATATCGACCGTGGTGCAGACAATCTTCTTCCACGGAGCCATGAGCACGACGTGCGCTGCTTCGGGATCGAACCAGAGGTTGAATTCGCGTCGGGGCGTGTCCACGAACTCCGGATCGTCCGGGTTCGGATTCAGGCTCCCACCCATAAAAACCAGCTCTTTCGCAAGCGCGGGAAACCCCGGATCGAGGGCGATCGCGAGCGCCAGGTTGGTCATCGGGCCACCTTCGTAAATCGTGATCTCGTACGGGTACCTGTGGACCATGCGTACTAGAAAATGTGCCGCGTCTTCATCCTGCGGCTTCGTGTTGGGTTTCCCCTCGGGCATCTCGCCCAATTGATCCGCTGGATGATAAAGCCGCGGTGTCCAGGCCCCCACCCACGGAACGGAGCCGTACTGCTCCTCCCACAATTCCGTTTCTGCCTTGCGCCGCACCAGCGGGTACTCAGCTCCGGGCACTACTGGAATATCGGAGCGGCCAATAATCTCCAGCATTCGCAAAGCGTGTGCGACTTCCTCTTTGAGCCAGGCATCACCGGTCACGACCGTGATTCCGAGGATGTCGGTTTTCAGGGACTGGACTAGTAGCAGGATCGACTGCTGATCAGTTCCTCCGGGCCCTGCAGCATCCTGATCGATGATGATCTTGCGCTTGCCGGAAGCCTGCTGGCTCCAGCCCGCCAAACACGTAATCAGCAGAACTACAATACCTACGAACGCTCTTCGGAATAACTTCATCCCGTCCCCCCCGATCGCATCGTCGCAAAGCATTGCATTCTATTTCGTACGCGGCCAGATTCGCCAGCCCTGCAGAGTTCCGCTTCGGAAGGAGGCGCAATAGTCGACGATTGCGACTCGCTGCATCGGCGGATAGAATGCCGGACTAGGCGCGGTCTATAGGTCGTCATTCGTCTGTGCCTGTCGTCATGCTAAGGGTCACTGCAGCCTCACAGCAATTCACGTTCATTCGATTCGTACGTTGCGGCGTCGCCGTGCTCGCCTTCTTGGCGATTCTTCCGTTGGAAGCTCAAGACTCGGCTTCGTTGCGGGGCACCATTCGCGACCCGCAAGGCAAGGGGGTTGCCGGCGCAACCGTTCAGTTGCAGGCCAAGGATGCAACACTCCCTCAAACGGCTCATACGGACCTGCAGGGCAACTATAGGTTCTCTTCGCTGCACGGAGGCGTCTATGATCTCCGAGCCAAAATGGCCGGATACAGCGACGCAGAGGTCGCTTCTCTTTTTTTCAATCCCAACGAAGGCAAGACCGTCGATCTTGCTCTGACTCCAGTCGCCGCATCCCAAGCCGCTTCGACACAAAAACCGGCGTTCTTTGATCCACCGCAGTTTACAGTTGCGGGAGTAACCGATACGACGAGTCTAGGCGGCCATGGTTCCGACGCGATCATCCGAACTCGGGAGTCCATCGCCAAGGAGACGGCTTCGCTTGGTAAGGGTTTGGCGGAAGTTCAGCCGCCGACCACGTCCAAGAACGAAGAATCGCTACGAGAGAGCGTAGAGCACGATCCCAGCAGTTTTGATGCGAACCATCGAATGGGAAGATTTCTGGTCCAGAAAGGCGAGGCCCGCGAGGCGATCCCGTATCTTGAGCGCGCCAGAGCACTCAACCCCGGCGACTACGAGAACTCCTTCGATCTCGCCTTGGCGAATGAAGCTGCCGGAAACTACGGCGTTGCGCGCGAAGACGCGCAGGCCTTGCTTGCACATTTCGACAAAGCTGAACTCCATCATTTGTTCGGCGATGTACAGGAGAAGCTGGGAAACTCCCTGGAGGCGGTGCGTGAGTACCAGCGCGCCGCTGAGATCGATCCCACTGAGCCCTATCTTTTCGATTGGGGATCGGAGCTCTTGTTGCATCACGCACCCGAACCCGCATTGGAGGTCTTCACGCAAGCGAACCGCCTGTTCCCTCATTCCGTGCGCATGCTCATCGGACTCGGCGCTGCCCGGTTTGCTCAAGGCGACTACGATCAGGCCGCGCTGCGAATTTGCGAGGCGTCCGACCTGGATCCCGACAATTCAATTCCGTACATGTTCATGGGAAAGATGCAGAGGGCTGAGTCGAAGCCTTCGCCGCAGGTTGTCGACAAACTGCACCGTTTTGCAACGTTGCAACCAGAGAATCCTGAGGCCAACTATTACTACGCCGTCGGCCTTTGGAAGCTGCGAAAAGGGGTACAGGACGTAGCAACTGCCGCGCAAGTCGAGACACTATTGAGCAATGCTATTCGCCTCAACCCCAAGTTCGGCGCCGCGTATCTGCAGTTGGCAATGATGTATTCGGAACAGAAAAATTATTCAAAGGCGATTTCCGATTACGAACAGGCCATTGGGGCGGACCCGCAAATGGAGGAGGCGCATTTTCGCCTGGCCCAGATGTATCGGCAGACTGGAGACACTGCCAAATCCGAAGCTGAACTTCGCGCCTTCGATCGAATCGCCAAAGAGTCAGCGCAGAAAGAAGAGCGGGAACGCCATGAGATCCGCCAGTTTGTGTACACTCTGCGCGATCAACCTGCAGCTCAAGTCCCCTAGACCAATTTGCAAACCGCGGTCCCGCGTCCGCCTCCTACACGTCACGGGAAGGCTCCGCTCTGCCTTCCCATGTGTTACACTTTTTGATTCATATTGAGAAGCAGTTGCACGCAGGACGCCCTATCCACACATGCTTTTTTCCAAAGAATATGTGGGCTATCTGGCCCGCGAAGTCACTAAGAAACTGATCGCCGGCAAGTTCATCGAAACCTCGGCCGTCCCCGCCGTGACGGAGCGAGTAAATGCGGCCTTGGTCGATGAGCTTTCACTTGAAGACCGCATCAACGATGAAGTGCGGGTCATCCTCGAAGCGTATTCCGACGAGATGCGCAACAGCGGCGCCAATTACCAGGAGATGTTTCGCAAGGTGAAGACTGAACTGGTGCGCAAGTACAAGGCGGTGCTGTGAGACTCAGCCGCGACAAAGTCAACGTGCTGGCCCGCGCCGTTTCCGATGTGCTCAAGCAGATGGACGAAGTCGAGTTCATCGAGGATCCCAACACCATCCGGCAGGAAACCCGCAAAATTCTTGAAGATCTGTTGAATCAAGAAGCGAAAATCGACACTTCCGCCCGCCAGAAGATCGAGAGCCAAAAACGCACCATCCTCGAAGGCTCGCAGGAGTGGGACATCCTCTACCGCAAGTATTACAACGACGAAGTGAAGAAGCTGGGCGTCTAGCGCCGTATCTCGAGTTTTTATTCAACGGGCGGCCTCCCAGCCGCCCTTGTCATTTCAGCATCTGGCGAGCAGGCTAGGGACCAGACTTCAGTTCGATCGACATGAGATTTCGCACCGAACGGGCAGGGCGCTTGTCCTCGGTAACAACCAACTTGAACGGGCCGGAATGTGCGTCCAGAGGTTTGCCATTCATCGTATCGGCGACGATGATCTCTCCGGGATGAAAGCCGGGATCGACTTCGGCAAGCGCTAAGACCGCCTGATAGCCGTCAGAGCCGGTCGCTACGATATAGTTCGCGAGCGCTTTGCCACGAAGTTCACTTCCTAACGGTGCTCCCATTTTTGCTAGCAAGTCCGACAGGCGAACGCCGGAGTACACTTCGTCGGCCTTGGTGTGCGAATTGTGGATCGTCACCGAGATGTGCGAAACAGTTTTCAGCTCAGCCGCCGATAGCATAACCGGCTCGTGACCAGAATACGTCAGCAAGGTCAACTCGTCTTTCGAGGCCGTGGGCAACGCGTTTGGTCCGCTGTGAGTATCTGCCCCGGAAGGCGCTATACCCTGTTGTGCGAGCAGCCCAGACGAGGCGAAAAACAGAACGCCGAGAAGGATTATGCGGAGGTCCCTTATGCGCATGGCAAAAGCATAGCGTGGATGCTAGAGGATGTCAGCCCTCAGGAGAGCGGGAGGTAGAATTGTCACCAGGGAAAAGTGCCATCCGGGGGACAGCTGGTGACTCAGATCGGCGATGTTAGACACATAGTCAAGCGTGCTGCTGAGCGGGCCGGATTTGACGTGGCTGGCATAGCGCCTGCCAGTGATTCACCCGAACAAAGACATTTTCCCGAATGGATTGCCGCGGGCCGCGCCGCCGAAATGAAATACCTCGAGGCGCGCAACGACCAAGGCGACCTCAAACGGTCCTCCCTTGCGCACGTCGCACCATGGGCGAGAAGCGTGATTGTTTGCGCGATTAACTACAACACAGACCATCCGTACTCGATCGAGACCCGCGATTCCAGTCGAGGATGGATTTCCCGCTATGCGTGGAGCCGCGAAGACTATCACGACGCTGTACTTCGACGGTTAAAGGAAGTAGAGGCTTCTCTGCGCGACTCGGTGTCCACTGAGTTGCGGCTGACTCTCACCACTCGCAGTTACGTCGACACCGGGCCAATCGTCGAGCGCGTGTTCGCGAAGTACGCGGGTGTGGGATGGATCGGAAAAAATACCTGCGTCATAAGCCAGAAGAAGGGCTCATGGCTTTTCCTGGGAGTGATCCTCACTTCGCTTGAACTCTCCCCGGATTTGCCAGCTCCCGATCGGTGCGGCACCTGCACGCGCTGTATTGACGCTTGTCCGACAGACGCCATCCTCGCGCCCTACGAGCTCGATTCCAACAAATGCATTTCGTATCTCACGATCGAAAAGCGCGGATCGATTCCGGAAGATCTCCGCTCTGGTATGGGCCCGCACGTCTTTGGCTGCGACATTTGCCAGGACGTTTGCCCTTGGAATCGAAAGGCTCCAGCGTCCAGCGCGCCTGAATTCCAGCCTCGCTCCGGCCTGGTGAATCCAGCCCTCGCGTGGCTCGCCGAAATGTCCAGCGAGGAATTTCGTGCTATTTTTCGGGCATCGCCGGTCCGCCGCACGAAGTTCTCGGGCCTGCGGCGCAACGTCGCCATCGCGATGGGAAACAGCGGGAACAAAGAATTCCTTCCCATACTCGACCAACTGGCGGCCGATGAGGATGAATCCGTCAGTGAGAGTGCTCGCTGGGCAAAAGCGCGCCTCGAATAGCTCGTGTTCGCCGCAGCGGGGTTCCGCTTTTCCGTTCCGCGCAAGATTCGTTTTATCTTCGCCGTCAAGGAGCGCTTTTCCACTCCAAAAGCTGTGAACTTCTGTAACTAGTTTTTCAGATTACCCACAACTAATCTTTCTTCAAAGGGTTCTAAATAAGCAGGTTAGTCTTTGTGAGGTCGTCTGGGGAGTTTATGGATTCATGCCACATCCAGGCAATGCGGCGCACGATCGGACAGTTAGCCGTGATGATCTTGGCATGTGTGTCTTTGGCGAGCGCATCGGCCACACTGTTTCTCGAGGAACCGTATGGCAGAATGGGGTTCTTCACTGCGACAGGTCATGCTGCCGTGTATCTTTCCGGCGTGTGTGCGGAAACTCCTATCGTATTGAGGCGCTGCGGTCCCGATGAAACTGGAGTCGTGCTGAGCCGGTACGATCGCGTCGGGGGATACGACTGGGTTGCCATTCCTTTGATCCCCTATCTCTACGCAGTCGAGCGCCCCGAGGATGTGCCGCTCTTTGCGAATGCAAAGATGGCTGCTTTCCTACGAGACCGCTACCGCCGGAAATATCTGGAGGACATCGCTCCCGACGCGAAGAATGGCGAGATACCAGGAGGGAACTGGTATCAACTCGTTGGCTCTTCCTACGATCGGACAATCTACGGCTTCGAGATTGAAACCACTCCGGAGCAGGATGAGGCGCTGATCCGCAAATTGAACTCTTCGGCGAATGAGTCTCACTTCCAGTTGCTCACGAACAATTGCGCTGATTTTGCCAAAGGAATCCTCAATTTCTATTATCCAAAGTCTTTGCACCGCAGCCTGGTCGCCGACGTTGGAATCACCACGCCGAAACAGATGGCGAAAATGCTGATTAAGTTTAGTGATCGTCATCCCGAAATTCAATTCTCCCGGCTCATCATCGCGCAGATCCCCGGCAGCATGCCCCGCAGTTCGACCGTGCACGGAGTCGTCGAGTCGTTTTTCACCTCCACGAAGTACATTGTGCCCAGTGCAGTAGTCAGCCCCATTTTTGCGGGTTGCGTTGCCGGAGTGTATGTCGGCACTGGCGCAGGACATTTCCAACCGGCGCGCAATGCTATGGTCTTCGTGGTCGGCGACGGTCCTGAAAGGCCGCTGGATCGCGAAGATCGCAGAGCCTACCAACTGCAACTGAAGCATTTCCTGGCAGGAGTGTATCCGGAAAAACAGAATGCAGATAAGGCTTGGGAAAGACTCCAAGCGAAGGCCGTGACCAGGGTCGATGAGCAGGGCCGGCCAGTGCTTCAAGTTCAAATTGGAGAGAACTTCGTTCAGGTCGGTGTAGCTGCCGACAACGTATTGAGCGGGAACGCTCCTCCACAGCTGGTGCGGCAGCTTCTCGAGGCTCGCCTGCAGTCGGAGCTGCGTCGCAAATCGGCGCAAAACGTCTCCGAAACCGAAGTCGCGCGCGATTGGGAACTTCTACAAAAAACGATGGCTGAACCTGATTCGCGTGCCGCCAATCACTCTCCGCAACGAGCGGACAACTTTCGCGGCAACCGGCCCTGATTTTCCGATCGATGTGGAGCCAAGTCACTCTTGCCGTTAGGTCGAGCGAACCAGTGAGATCTGCTTTCCTACCAGGCGCGGAGGATTAGCCTGACCGTAGTGTTTATTGTTGCTGCGGAGGCTGCGGTGGCATGCCCGCGCCCGGAATCGGAGGTTGCCCTGGCGGCTGCTGTTGCTGCAGCATTAGCTGACGCTGCTGCATTTCCTGCAGCATTTGTTGTGGCGTCTTCACGCCCGGCTGATCTGGGGACGCCGTGGGCTGTTCCGCTTCGGCCGCGGCCTGGTCTGCCGCGGCATCGTCTGTGGCGTTGTCCTCAGCTGTGTCGGCGTCGGGGGCATCCTGCTCGGGCGGAACAGCTCCCGGATTGCCTGTTGTGGATACAATCCCGAGTCGTTGTTGCTCTGCCAGCGATGGAGTATCCGGAGTGCTCACATTCTCCGGACCGGTCTTGACCACGAGCACGACGCGCGTTAAAAGTGCATCATTCGTGGGAGATCCGAGCAGTACATAATTGAACCGCGATCCATTCAGCAATTCAGCCAGAACGTCTCGCGCCGGCCCCGGGCCCAAATGCGTCACCACGCGTTCTGGGGCGGATGGTACGTCAATCTCGGCACCAGTTTGCTTGCGTACCGCGCGTAGAATGTCGCCCAGCGTCGAATTCGGCGCTACGATGGTGAGCTGTTCGTTCTGATACGTCACTTGAGGCGGAACCGGAGAGAGCGAATCCAGCGGAACCTGCTGCACAGGTCCGGTTGGACCCGAAGGCAATGGGGGCAATGGAGCTGGCTTTTTTGCTCGATGGTGAGTTTGCGTGGGCGCCGTATCCGCGAGACTGACGACAGGGCAAACAACGCCGCCATACAGGACGACGACTCCAAGCAACGCCCTGAATTTCAGTCCCATGCTCATAACCCACTCCTCCCAGAATCCTATTAGGGGGACGACGCGAGGCCACCGTTACTAAAATTCTAGCACCAGCGCCGCCTTCTGGGGCTGGCGCTCACGCATCCCACCCAGAAAGAACATTCCAAGGGTACTTTCTTGCATGGATTCGATGCCATAACGTGAACTAAAGACAAATAACCGGTCGATTGTAGTCAACCATTTCCTCGTCCACAAAATCTTAACAAGGGAGGCCCTTTGCGGGCGTAAACTGAGCCAGCGCCTCCAACTCCGTGAAATTAAAGGCGGAATCTGACTATGAATCTGGTGCGCCGCAGCTTCGTCATCGCTTTCTCGATCGCTGTGTCCATGCTGGCACTCTTGTTGCAGAGCGCCAGCGCACAAAGCTGCCAAACATCGAGTGACCTCGATGCCGGCACCCGCTCCGCCATTACTTCTGCGGGCCAGCGTTACTTTGACATGACCGCTAAGGGGGACTCGGCCTCTTTGCGGCAGAACTCTATTCCGAGCATCGCCTCCGACTTCTCGGGGATCGAAGCAACGGTCAAAGATAATCAACCGGAACTCGCCGGCGCCCAGGGGATTGTGAAGGGCGTTTTCCTGCTCGACGGCACCACCCCGGTTCCTCACGCGGAGTTTTATTGCGGAGTCTTCGGAAAGAACGGGCAGACCGCGAACAGCGCCGTTTTTTATCTCGATAATCTGCCAGCGGGCAAGTATGGGGTCGTTCTTTTCGATGCCACTTCGCCCAAGAGTCGAACCATGGTTTCGCTGATTCTTCAGCAGGCGGGAACCGACTGGAAACTAGGCGGCCTCTACATCAAGGCGGCCCAAGTCGCAGGACACGACAGCGAGTGGTTTCAGGCGCGCGCGCGGGAATACAAAGCAAAAGGCCAAGCGCACAACGCCTACTTTTTCTACGAGGAGGCCCGCAGCTTGATTTCCCCGTTGAACTTCATGAGTACGTTGGCCACCGACAAACTCTATGACGAATCGCACGCCGCGCAACCCCCCGACGTTCCTGCCAACGGGAAAGCAGTCGATCTTCCGGCTGGGGTCACCACCTACAAACTAACGTCGATCTTTCCGCAGGCTGTGGGTAGCGATCTGGATTTGATCGTGAAATATCAGGCAGCCGACGTTTCGAACACGACCCAAGCCTACGATCACAATATTGCCGTGATCAAAGCGGTAGTCACGAAGTATCCCGAAGTGCGTGACGCGTTTGCTTCTGTGGTGGCACGCGCCGTCGATCCGAACGGGCGCGACTATGGCACGCTGCTGGCAATGAAAGATATTAAGTAGGGAAGTCCTCGTTCAACGGGGCTTTGCGGGCGACGTGTCTCGGGATTACCGCAGCCCCGGCCAGCAGGCTGGCGCGAGACAGATTCCGATTTTCAAGTAGCGCATGATGTGGCAGCTTACGCCTTGGCGTCGCTGAGCAAACACTCCTTCGGATCCTTATCGTCGCGGAGTCCGAGAAAGACGGGTGCGCGCAACTTCGGTCCGCTGCCATCATTGGTGCCGCCGGTCCATTCGGCGTATTCAATCTCGGCCACAAGTTCGGGTTTCACCCAACTTACTTTGCGCAGCGCCTCAACCTCTCCGTGGAACGGATTCTCGCTGATTTCCAGTTTCTTTAGCATCTTCGAAATTTCAGCCAGCGATTTCTGGTTGAACCCGCTTCCCGCCTGGCCCACATGAATCAACCGCCCTTGCTTGCCATACAGTCCAAGAACGATCGACCCGAAGTGGGCACGGCTGCCTTCAGGTTCGGTATAGCCACCGATAACAGCTTCGAGACGATGCCGGATTTTGATCTTGAGCCAGTCGCCGCTGCGCCGTTCTTCATAGGAACTGGCGCGTCGTTTGGCGACAATGCCCTCCAGTCCCTTCTGCCGCGCAATTTCAAACAGCGCCTTACCGCGCTCCTCGTAGTGGTCGGAATACCGTATTCCGTCGCCCGTCACCAGGATCGACGCCAGCTTGCGCTTACGTTCCTCCAGCGGCACGCGCCGCCAGTCATACCCGTCGAGATAGAGCAGATCGAAGGCATAGTAGAGCACCGGCACGTCGGCTTTGCCCGCGGCTCGCTTGCCCCCAGGACGGAACCCGGTGCGTTGTTGCATCAGACTGAATGAGGCCCTGCCATCTTCATCGAGCGCTACGACCTCCCCATCGAGAATCGCGGTCTTTGCCTGAACCAGCCTGGCCATGTCCTTCAACTCCGGATAGCGCGGAGTCAGATCATTCTGATTGCGCGACACCAGCTTCACCTTGCCGTTCTCGAGAAATGCGATGGCGCGGTATCCATCCCATTTGATCTCGAAGAGCCAGTCCTGCCCGTCAAAGGGAGTCTCGATTGATTCCGCCAGCATCGGGTGGATCGCTACCGGCATGGGGCGCTTCGTCGGTTTCCCGGAAGAAGCTTGAACCACAGAGGACACAGCGGGCACTGAGGATTTTGGTTGTTCACTGGATTGACGAGAACTGGATAGACGTAAACTAGATAGACTAGAACTAGGAGGAGCCTGGGTTTGCCGGACTACCCTGCTCCCTTGTCTACTTTTCTTCTCTGTTTTCGCTTCGCGGTTCCTTGCGTCCTTTGCGGGGAGTGTTTTTTTTTTGATTCACCTGCGGCGGCTCGCTTCTGATCGAGCTTGGCGACCGCATCCGCCAACCACGGCGCCTTCAGCTTTCCTCGGCCCGTGGGGCGACTCTTCCACTCTGCCGACCCTGAGTCGCCCGCTACGTCTTCGAGAGTCCGCCGCGTAAGCACGGACGTGTCGATCGCCGCGATGTCGTATCCCTCTACCACGTATTCATCGTGCTTCTTGATGAGCAGCCACTCGTTGCCCTTGCTTCCCGGACGGCGCGCCTTCATCTTGACCAGGGCGAAATCACCCTTGAGGCGCTTCCCCTTCAGACGGAACTTCAGATCTCCTTTGGCCAGCATCGCCGCTGCTTCAGCCTCCGTCCCCGGAACATACTTGCCTTTCACCGCGACCGGGGACAGCGGTTGCCAGGTTCCCACATCCCACACGATCACCGTGCCCGCCCCGTAATTGTTTTCGGGAATATTTCCTTCAAAATCAAAATACGAAACGGGATGATCCTCGACCTGCATCGCGAGACGCTTGTCGGCGGGATCGAGCGAAGGCCCTTTAGGAATGGCCCACGACTTCAGCACGCCTTCCATCTCCAGGCGGAAATCGTAGTGCAGTCGCGTCGCATCGTGCTCTTGCACCACGAAGCGATTGCCGGCTTTCGTCTCGATTTTGGGTGGAGGCTCCGGCGTTTCCTCGAACCGACGTTTGCGTTTATATTCTTCGAGTGCCATGGTGCGTTTGTTGCGAGCGCCATTTTAGCAAGTTAGCCGCCGGAGCGCCCTACATCGTTACCCCAATGGGCTGGCTCAGTCGGCCCGCTATAATCCACGGCGTTCCAACTTCTAGGCTATGAAACGCGAATTCCCCGAAGTTCCACTGGTTGGCGTGGGCGCCATCATTATCGAGGACAGCCGCGTGCTCCTCGTCAAACGAGCGCATCCGCCGCTGCAATCCCAGTGGTCGATTCCCGGGGGCGTGCTGGAAGTGGGAGAACTGGTGCGCGAAGCCGCGATTCGCGAGGCCCGCGAAGAGACTGGACTAATTGTCGAGCCTGGAGATTTGCTAGGGGTCTACGACCGGATTCTCCGTAATCCTGAGCAGCGCGTGCAATATCACTATGTACTGATTGATTTTCTCTGCCATCCAGTTGGAGGAGAATTGTTGGCCGCCGATGATGCCGCCGAAGCTCGCTGGTTTACCCGCGCGGAATTGGCGGCCTTGAACCTGGCCGACGACACGCAGGACGTCATCCGCAAAGGCTTCGCGAAACTGAAACGAAGATCGTAGAAGGCCGCCCCGCGAGCTTCAGCCGAATTCCGTTCTCGACTCACGGCTTCGCGTGAGACACGCTGAGGGGATAATTCGCCACCAGATATTTGGCTTGGTCAGCGTCGATCGGATCCAAATCGAATGTCTCCTGAGTTTGGCTTCCAAAGCTCCGGGTGCGGAAGTAATACACCTTCCCGGCTTCCGCAGTGAAATGCGCGAGTGCCAGCAGCACGCTTGCGTATTTCTCCGACGTTGCCGGCGACAGGCGTGACTGCGGCCTGGCGCAGACATGATGCTCGCCCGGTTCCACCGAGACGGAGAAATAGGAATTGTGCTGGACCGCGCCGACCCAGACCCCGTCCATGCCGATCCTCGTCTTCATGCAGGCACCGGACAGTTCACCGCGCCGATATCCCGAATGAAATAAACCAGAGCTTTTCCGGATTCGGGCTGAGAGAGCGTGTGCTGAGTTTCATCCAACTTCACGTCGAAGCTCGTTTTTACGGGGCCGCACGCTGCGGCGGCGTCCACTTCCTGCTGAGCAAAGGCCGCTGTTGATAACAGCAATTATGACGAGAACGCTTTTCATAACTGTTTCCCCGAATTCAACAGAATCGTAAAGTGTATCTTGGGACTCATGATTCGCTTCTCTCTTCCCCGTCTGCTTCCCACTCGGCATCGCAAGCATGGCACCTCCACGCCTTACGTTGCACCGGCATCGGGATGCGAAGAAAAGCGCTCAGGTACGCAATGGGCCGGTCCAGTTCGTTGAACGTTACATCCAGCGACTGGCACTTCGGACAGCGCGGCTGCTCGTAAAGCCCCACGCCTTGCACATATAGACCCTCGAGAATTGGCTCGTCGAGAATCTTGCGGGCGTTCTCTGCGTCCACGAGCTTCACATTGAGTTTGATGCCACCAATGAAGTTCGAGATAAACCAGTCCAGCCGGACAAGATTTTGGTCCCCAAGATAGCATTCGATACCTACAGATTCGAGACACCCCTTGGCGAGCAGGGCTTCAGGCAAGTCGCGAAATTGACGGACGGTGACCAGTTCCTGTAGTTCCAGCGCGGGCGCCCGGTCCGCCTCTAAGTCGGGATATTTCAGGTGTCGGCGCTCCATCTCATCTTCGAGCGCCTCTGAAGCCGTCTCGGTCAGGGATTCGGAACTCAGCGCCAGCTTCTGCAACTCGCCATCGGTCATTGCGGCGTAATGGTCCGCAAGCCGCCGCCGCTCGCGCTGTTCCTCAAGGTAGGACTCGTCCAGATTTGTCACTCGCCCAGCATACTTCGAGTGCTTGCCCGTGGCCAACTATTGCAGGCAAAAATAGAACGGCCCATAGGCACGGAGCCTACGGGCCGCCCGGTGGACTGTTTGGGATTGACCAAGAGGTGGTCACTCTAACGTGGCCTCTACGGCAACTCCGGGTTCGTCTTGTCGACGATCCTGACCGACCTGCGTCAGGCGGAATTGAATCCTTAAATCACCGGTAGTGTGCGGGCTGTAGCTTCTGGCGCGTTTGTTGTTTATCTGCGCCGGAAGCCCCGCTTAGAGCAACCGCTCTAAGTCTCAGCCACCTCACCTGGTCTTTGAGTATCCCAACTACTGCCTTCAGAACTTGTCATCCGACCACCTCCTTTCCGGTGTAATCGCAGATTATCCCCTCTCGAATTTCGTGTCAATGATTTCTCAGACACCTCTGGCAAGGGAGGTCTAATTCCGAAAAGCGGGTCAATGAGCGTTATGATTCCATAAACAATGTCGGCTCCCATCGACCGAGTAAACTTTGGAGGCGCAAACCAACCAAAGGCTCGGAGGAAAGGAGCCGAACATGCTGATTATAGGTTGTGACTATCATCCGGGCTTCCAGCAAATTGCGTACGTGGATACAGACACGGGTGAGCTGAGCGAACGGCGCTTGGCACATCGCGAACAGGCCGAGCAGTTTTACCGGGAGCTCAAGCAGCGAAATCTAGCGGTGCGAGTGGGGATGGAGTCCAGTGGACACTCGCGCTGGTTCGAGCGCTTGCTGCACGAGCTAGGATTTGAGTTGTGGATCGGAGATGCGGCCGAGATTCGCACCAAGCGAGTGCGCAAGCAAAAGACGGATCGCCAGGACGCGCAGCTACTATTGCGGCTGATGATGGAAGACCGCTTTCCGCGGATCTGGGTGCCCGACGCGGCCAATCGGGACATGCGACAGTTGCTGTGGCATCGACACCGATTGGTGCAGATGCGCACGCGGGTGATGAATCAGTTGCATGTGGTGGCACTGAACGAAGGGCTGCGGCGCAAGAAAGCGCTGTGGCGGCCAGCAGGCCGCGCGGAGTTGGAGTCGATCGTGTTGGCACCGTGGGCGAGCCGGCGACGTCAGGACCTGCTCAACTTGCTCGACCAACTGACGCCGAAGATCCAGGAACTCACGCGTGCGCTGGAAGAGGAAGTGGAGAAGCGTCCGGTGACGCGGCGACTGATGACGCATCCCGGAGTCGGACCGCTGACGGCGCTGGCCTACGAGTTGGTGATCGGAACTCCCGAACGTTTTCACTGCGGGAAACAGATCGCCAGCTATCTAGGGCTGGTTCCCGAGGAGAAGTCCAGCGGGGATCGGCGCCGGTTGGGACACATCAGCAAGCAAGGCAACGTGCTGCTGCGGTTTCTGCTGGTGGAAGCGGCGCAGGTCACGGTGCGCAGTCACCCGGAGTGGCGCCATAAGTTCTTTCACCTCGCCCAACGGCGGGGACGGAAGATTGCCAAGGTAGCCATGGCGCGGAAACTGGCGGTGCATCTGTACTGGATGTGGCGCCAGGGTTGCGACTACGGCCCATGGCAAAAGCTCGGTTCGCACGCGGGAGAGCCCGGAAATCCCTATGGTGTGCAGTAAATCACCGACGTAATGATTGGGCATCCCGCTCCCTGTTGGTGAGGGAGTTCGAATAAAGGAATCTTGATCGCAGTAGGGGATCGAAGAGATGGCTGGGTCGGGCCGAGTGGCTGACCCGAAACGATTCAAAGCGAGCCCAGGTTGGAAACGCGCAACCCAACTGATAGAGCGAAATGGCGCTCTTCTTCGAGTGCATGCAGTAGTGTGCGCAGATCGTGCTTGACAGTGCCGACATTGTTAGAGATGGGATTTTTCGACAGTCATTTGCAGAGAAACAGTCATCGGGGCTGAAAGGCTTCTTCGAGCTTCACTGCCACCTGCTTATTAAGCGTGTGCAAGAATTGGCTCCCGTTCTTGACGAAGTATGAGCGTCTAATGCCTTCCCAGTGGCCCGTCAGTGAGCGCGGACTGCCGCGAAAAGAGTAGATGAAGGTACCTGTTTCCTCTTGCTCAACAATCTCCAACTTATTGAATGTTTCCGCCTTCGGCAGAAATAACGCTTCGAAAGCCCCGACATCTGTTTGATAGTTTGCGGCTCCTTCTTGGCCTTCAAACATGCGCTCCTCCTTTGAGAGGAGGACACACTTCACTTCGAATCCACGGCTGCGCAGCGTCCGAGCAAGTTCCATGGCGTCGGCATATGCAGGGTTGGCCGATGGCAGAAGAGTGCTGTGAGGATCGCCGCAGGGAGTTTGCTCTGCCCACGTAGTTTGCAACCCGACGGACAGCAACGCAGAGCAAATGAGAACAGGGAGGCTACGAAGTTGCGTCGCAACAAAGAACGGACCGTAGAGAGTGAGGAGACGCGAAAACATAGAGCCTCCCATGGGCGCGTGTTTATTGTACATTCATCAACTGTTGTAAGCAGATGGGATGAGAAGACCGGTCTCCGACGGGATGCTGTACGCTCCCAAGTTATCGACGTGCTCAAGGCACAGATAAAAGGAGACCGGCAATGAAGAAGGTTAGCACCGTAGCAGCGCGGCAGAGCAGGAATATTTCTCAACAGAAACTGACCATCGGACTGGATCTCGGGGATCGCAACAGCTGGTACTGCGTGGTGGATGAAGCCGGACAGATACAACGGGAACAGCGAGTCCATACGAGTGCGAAAGCATTGCAGGAAGTCTTCGGGGCAATGCCATGCAGCCGGATCGCACTGGAAATCGGGACGCATTCGCCCTGGATCAGTCGCTTGCTCAGCGAGTTGGGGCATGAAGTGATCGTGGCCAATGCGGCGCAAGGTGCGGCTGATCGGGGAGAGTCGCAAAAAAGATGATCGTTTGGATGCGCAGACGCTGGCGCGGCTGGCGCGGATCGATCCCGAGTTGCTGTATCCGGTGAAGCATCGCAGCGTGCAGGCGCAATCCGATCTGATGATGATTCGGGCGCGGGCAGGGCTGGTACGGGCACGAACGGCGCTGGTCAACACGGCGCGTGGGCTGGCCAAGAGCTACGGCGAGCGCTTGCGCGGCTGCAACGTGCGCAACATGAATCCGGAGAAAGCCGAAGGGTTGAGTCCGGAACTGCAAGCCGCACTGGAACCCCTGTTGAACGCAATCGAGTCGCTGAGCGAGCGCATCGTGGAATACAACGATCGCATCGAGAAGCTGGCGCAGCAGAGTTATCCGAAGGTGGCGCTGCTGAAGCAGATCAAGGGCGTGGGCACGCTGATCGCGCTGACTTACCTGCTGACGCTGGAAGATCCGCATCGTTTTGGTAAGAGCCGCGACGTGGGCTGCTATCTGGGACTGCAGCCAGGACGGAGAAACTCGGGGCAGAGCGAGCCGCAACTGCATATCAGCAAGGAAGGCGACCCGTATCTGCGCACGCTGTTGGTGCAGGGAGCACAGCACATCTTGGGACCATTCGGCATCGACTGTGACCTGCGACGCTGGGGACTAAGGCTGGCCGAACGCGGCGGGAAGAGCGGGAAGAAGCGAGCCATCGTCGCGACTGCGAGAAAGCTGGCGGTGTTGCTGCATCACTTGTGGGTGAGCGGAGAAGCGTACGAACCATTGCACAACAGCCAGCAAAAAGCAGTGCCGGTGACAGCATAAAAATCGAAATCTTCTTGGGAAGGAAAAAACAAAAGCCAAAAATGCCGAGTTCCGGTGACTGCGACTATGGCCTGGCCCAGGTCCCACTCTGCAAGAGCAGAACCACAGGGCGCCAAACAGATGGCAGCACCGGCTGAAACGAGAACGCCCAACATGCACCGAGCGAAACGAATCGCTCCTCGAGAGTGCGGATGGAAGCATGGCGACAGTGGCCACTCGGCAGAGGAAAAAACCTTGTCCAACGAAAACACAAAACAATCCTCTTGACTCCGACCGGCCTTCTCATGGAAGGCCATAGCGCTCATTGACCCGGTCGCGCCGCCGCAACAGTATCCGCTTCAACCTCGGCGCGCATGAAAGGGGGGCCGCGGCCGCGTGCGTCTAGAGAAGTCGAGTCCCAATTCAGGAGCCGCTACCCTCTGCGGCTATACAAAAGGCTTCCGCCGCATCGCACCCGGCTCTACTCGCCCATCCGATTCTTCCCATCCTGCATCACCCTTCGCAGGATGCGGTTGATTCGCGTCTGGTATCCGGGGCCTTTCGACTTGAACCAGTCCACCACCTCCCGATCCACTCGCAGCGAAATCCGCTGCTTTCGCGGACGGTTCCAGCGCGACTCCGGCCTCGCCTCCTCTTCCGCCAGAGTAAACAAATCATTTTCAACCGCCGCGAACAGCTCGATGGTGGCCGGCCGCGCTCTCGACTTCCGCCTTTTTTTCTTAGACCTGCGTGTCATCACGCAATTGTATATCCCATATCGTCATCACGTTACGTTCCTGCAGGAACACTTGTCGTCGCCGCCGGCCAACGAAGTTCCCGCTCTATACTTACGGTAGCCCGAACGCATACACCGCGCTGCCCGCCGCAATCGCCACGTATTCTTTGCCGTCGACCGCAAACGCTATCGGCGCCGCGTAGACGGCGCCCCCCATCTGGAAGTGCCACAAAGGTTTCCCCGACTCCGCGTCGAAGGCGATGAAGTTTCCTTCCGCGTCGCCTGAGAACACCAGGCCACCAGCAGTCGACAACACTCCCGACCAAGTCGGCGACGTGTGCTCGAATTTCCACTTTATCTCTCCCGTTGCGGGATCGATTGCCTTCAGGAATCCCCGATAAGGCTTCGCCTCCTCTGACGGAAAATACGCGCTCCCGTAGTACGCATGCCCGGCTTCATAAGGCTGCGGAGCCGTGCTGAAAATGTCGCACTGATCGCGCGCCGTCACATAAAACAACGCCGTCTGCGGACTGTACGTCGGAGCCATGAAGTTGGTTGTCCCCAGCGCCCCGGGGCATACCGTGCGCCCTGCAAGCGTCGGCGAAGATTGTTTGTTTGCTACCGGCCTGCCGTCCGCGTCCTTTGTGTCGCTCCACGTGGTCTTGCCGTACGCGTTGGCCGACAGGAGTTTGCCCGTCGTCCGATCCAGCACGTAGAAGAATCCGTTGCGGTTGGCTTGTGCGATCAGATGCTTGCCGCCTGCATCGATCATTACCGGAACCTGGGTCGCGTCCCAGTCGTGCTCATCGTGCTTCGTGAATTGGAAATGCCAATTCATCTTGCCGGTATCGGCATTCAGGGCTAGCAGGGAATTGCTGTAAAGATTGTCGCCCGCGCGTCCTTCGCCGCGATTCGAGGGCGCAGGATTGCCCGTTGGCCAGAAAATCTGATTCGTCGCGGGGTCATAGGTTCCAGTATTCCACGCCGGAGCGCCCCCCACTTTCCACGAATCGCCTTCCCAACTGTCATGTCCGGGCTCGTCCGGACCCGGCACGGTATAGAAGCGCCACTTGCGAGCGCCGGTGTCAGCGTCGTAAGCATCGATGAACCCGCGCACGCCGTACTCCCCGCCCGATATGCCGATGACAATCAATCCCTTCACTGCCAGCGGAGCCACTGTGAAACTGTGTCCAGTGCGATAGTCCGCCGCGGTTACATCCCAGACCACAGCCCCGGTCTTCGCATCGAGCGCGATCACATGTGCATCGAGAGTCCCCACGAAAACCTTGTCGCCGAGAATCGCCAGCCCGCGATTCACATGCCCACAGCACGGACGAATATCTGCGGGGATTTGCCGCTGATACATCCAGATGGGCCGCCCCGTGCGCGCATCCAGAGCGAACGCGCGGTCATCTTGAGCGGTGGCATACAGAATTCCGTCGACGACAAGCGGGGTAGTCTCCAACTTTCCGGTCGCTCCAGTCTGGTAGACCCACTTCGCGACCATGGTGCGGGCATTCGTGATGCTGATCTGATCGAGCGTGCTGAATCGCTTCCCGGAATAGTCGCCCGAGTAGGTCATCCAGTTCTGCGGCTCTTTCGCTGAATTCAGCAGCCGCTCGAACGTGACTTGGGCGAATGCGTGATTCGCGAACCCACACACGATCAGCCACGTCAATAGAGTCCTGAACAAGACTTTGACAGAACCATGGACGGGCAGCCCTGGAAGGGCCGCGTCGCGAATCGTAGAGGAGACGGCGCCGCTCTTCCACGATTGTGCGTACATCTCCGCAGAGCCGTCTCGCCTCCCACTTGCATGCGCGTTTCGTTCATTCATTTCGCCCCCACGCTGGTCAGGTAAGCGACGATATCGTCGAGATCCTTATCGCTCAACGCATCGATGCCGTACTCGGGCATCGCCGACTGCCGGCTTTTCTGAAACGAAAGCAGCTTGTCTTTTTCGAGCAGATGGATCGTCTCTCCCATGTCCATGATCTGCACGCTGAAGCTGTCTTCATTTATCGTTACGCCCTTGATTGTCTTTCCCTCAGCGGTGACCACGGTGACGCTCTCGTACTCCTGGGGAAACTCCTTGGTCGACTCCGTCAGCCCCCAGGCCAGTCGGCGGCTGGGATTGCGCACCGAATCGATAATCGCTTCTCGTGTGCGCGATCCACCGACGCCACTAAGATCGGGACCCAGTCTTCCACCTTTGCCCTCGACCATGTGGCACATCGAGCAGTTCGCATCCCCGTAGAAAAGATCCTGGCCATGACTAGCGTTGCCGACCGGATGCGCCGGAGCTTTTACCTCCTGACTGCGAATGTAGGTGATGATCTGCCAGATTTCTTCGTCGGTCATACCAACGCCTTGGCCGTTGGTGCCGTTGGCGGGCATCGCAGTCCCGGGAATGCCATTGCTGATGACCTGAAACATGTCGGCGTCGGAGTGCGTGTGCTTCTTCACCGCCCGTGTCAGATCGGGCCCGCGCCCCCCGCCACGCGCTCCCAACCCGTGACATAGCGCGCAATTGATGCGGAACTCATACTCGCCTGCCTTCGCGGCCTTGGCATCGCCGGCGAGTGGATTGCGATCGTCTGCCGCGCGCACTCCAATCCCCAGGAGTAGGAGCGAGATCAATCTCACGCACCATCGTTTCGACATGGATTCACCTTTAAGGAATTTTGCCGAATTCTACGCTATTGAATTGCGATTGCAGCTTTGGAAATCTTGGCCATTTCGGAAGGGCCGATGTTTCCCCACTTGTACATGTCCGGCGGGCATCTTGGGACCCGCACCTTTGGCTCTCTACACTGAAATCCTGCCCTCCTGGTGCCGATGTTCCTAAGTGGGAAAGGTATTTTCCCTAGGGAGGTAAGTTGCTGATTCGTCAGCCTTTCCAGCGAAAGGCATCGGGCTGGGGAAGTCCAAGATGAGCCAGCACGCGATAGGCAAATTCGCGCGCCATCTCATCTAAGGAAGCAGGACCGCAATAGAAGGCCGGGATCAGCGGGAAGATCGTGGCTCCGGCGTCAGCAGCACGGTACATATTGCGGATGTGAATTTTATTGAGCGGCGTCTCGCGCACGCACAAAACCAGCGGACGCTTCTCCTTGAGAGTGACATCGGCCGCGCGCTCGATCAGTTGTGCGGCGATGCCGTTGGCGATGCGGGCCAGAGTGCCCACGCTGCATGGGATGACGATCATGGCATCGGCGGGATAAGAACCGCTGGCCACGTTGGCTCCGATGTCGGCGTTCGATTGAACTTTGATTTTGCGCGAGGCACGGCCGGGCGGAAGAGCCGAGAATCCGGTCGACCAGATTGGATCGGCCCTTCAGGCCTAACTCTTCGGCCATGACGCGCAGCGCGCTGTCGGAGGCGATGAAGTTGACCGTCTCAACGCCCTTGTCGCGTTCAACGGCAAGAAGAAGGTGACGCAGAAAAATGGCCCCGCTGGCTCCGGTCGTGGCGATCGTCAGATTCTGCGGTGGATGGTTGGGCAAACAGCCTCCGGGCGAGGCAACTGAAGCGATGCCCCGATTCTGGAGCATAGGGAGTCGGTGAAGAGGAAGTCAAGACCAACGGATAGCTAGAAGCTGATCATGTCGTCGACCGCGAATCTTCGATCCCGCCGCAGCGCAGCGCAGTTGCACGCGCTGGCGGGAGTCGAGCGCGAAATTCGAGCCCAGGATTCGCACAACCGCCGCAAATATCTTCGCGAGTTCAACGAAGCCTACCGCAGCTATGAATCGCTGCTGGACGCTGGCGATGTTCAAAACACTCTGCATTCCGCCGATGTCGTATTGATCGGCGATTACCACGCACTTTCCGTCGCACAGCGCTACGCAGCATCTCTGATCGAGCAGCGCGCCCTCTCCGGAGACCGTAAAGTCGTGGTCGGCGTCGAAACCATCTTTGCCCGCGATCAGCATATTCTCGACGAATGGTGGCGGCGCGAAATCGACGAAAGTGAGCTCCGTCAACGTATTCGCTTCGATCTCGACTGGGGATACGATTGGACCCCGTTTTACGAATTGCTCGTCACCGCCCGCGATCACGCAGAGGCGGTGTATGGTCTCGATTGCATGCCGCGCGAGGATCTGCGCAAGATCGGCGCACGCGACCGTCACGCAGCCTCTAAGATCGCCGAAATCCGCGAGCGCCATCCCGATGCCGTCATCTTCGTCCTGTTCGGAGAGTCGCATCTTGCTCCGGGACATTTGCCCAGAGATCTTCATCAGCAGATGCCTGACGCCAAAGTCCTTACCGTTCTGCAGAACATCGACGCGCTCTACTGGCGTGCCGCTGGGGAGCGCGCTGACAAAGTCGAGGCAGTCCGCGTCAACGATGAAGTGCTCTGCGTATTCAACGCTACGCCACTCGAAAAGTACGAGAGTTATCGCTTGTTTCTCGATCGGTGGAGCCGCTGCGACGATGGCCCCGACTTCGCGCCGACGATTTACAACCTGATCGACAGCCTAGCCCGATTCCTCCAGATCAATCGTCATTCGCCCCACAATGGCACGCAGCCCAAGTTTCTGGTCGACCTGCTGCCCGAAGTCTATGCCGGTCCGTCCGATGCCATGCTGCAGCGTTTGCTTCTGCGCAAGGGCATCGACGAGCAGGAGCGGGAAGCCATGCAAGCCACTGTGGAAGAGCGCGGCAGCGCCTACCTGCCGCAGGTCAACGCGTTCTATATTCGCGATTTCCAGATGATCCGCGCGGCGGAAGATGCCACACGCTTCCTCCATCAAGCGTGTCAAGGACTTCCGCAACTGCTGAACGGCCACTCGAACGATGAGAGCGGGGGCAACAGGGGACGCAACGCCACACTCGACAGTTTCTATGTCCAGATGATGGAGCACGCCGTCGCCTATTTCGGATCGCGTGTACTCTATCCCTCCAGGCCTGCGCCGGACGATTCGTCGTCACCCTTATCGCGCGCGGCTTGCGAGAAGGCCGCCCAATCAGCGGCTGGTGGCGATGAAAACAAGTTCGAATCCATCACGCAAGATTTGGGCCACCGTCTCGGATGCCAGATCTATGACGCCTACCTCGCGGGCAAAGTTGCGCCCAGCGGCTTGCGCCGTCTTTTCCTGGCTCACCTCCGCGAGCCCGGTTTGGCCCGCAAAGTATGCACGGCCGTGATCGCGAAGCTTCGCGCGGTCTCCAACTCGAAGGCGCACGCCGCCCACGCCTGATTCGACTTCATCCGCAAAATGCTAATCTAGACTTCAGCCCTGCTGAATGCTGAGCGCTGTATGCTGAGTGCTGCTTGAACGCCGAATCCATCCGCAAGCTTTTCGAGGAAGTCCGCAAGGGCAGACTCTCGCCCGATGACGCCGTCTCTCGCCTGCGGCATTTGCCCTTCGAAGATCTCGGTTTCGCCAAAGTGGATCATCATCGCGCCCTACGAAATGGCATGCCCGAGGTCATTCTCGGGGAAGGCAAGACCCCCGCGCAGGTCGCCGCAATTTTTGCCCGCTTGGCCAAACAGGGCGGCAACATTTTGGCGACACGCGCCAACGAAAAGCAATTCGCCGCCGTGAAGAAGAAAGTCCGCGTCGCCGAATATCGCGACCTTGCCCGCGCCGTGATCCTGCAACGCGATTCGACGAAATATGGCAAGGGCATCATCGCGGTCGTCTCGGCCGGAACCAGCGACATCCCCGTAGCCGAAGAAGCTGTCGTCACCGCAGAACTCATGGGAAACGCAGTCGAGCATTTTTACGATGTGGGGGTCGCCGGCATTCACCGACTATTGGCGAACCGCGAAGCGCTTACCCGGGCTCGCGTGGTTATCGTCTGCGCCGGGATGGAGGGAGCGTTGCCCAGCGTCGTTGGAGGCCTCGTCGGCGTTCCCGTCATCGCCGTTCCCACCAGCATTGGATACGGCGCGTCGTTCAAAGGAATGGCCGCGCTGCTTGGCATGCTCAACTCGTGTGCTTCGAATGTTAGTGTCGTGAACATCGACAACGGATTCGGCGCTGGATATGTCGCGTCGCTGATCAACCGCCTTTAAGGAAACAGAAAAGAAAAGGCGCGGCTTCTGGCCGCGCCCCCTCCATCACCGCTGCATCAACCTTACAGTCCCTGTTGGCCCGGCTTTCCTTCGACCTGCAACTTGTTGTCCACACTGAAGGCACCAGGGAGTTGGTTTGCTCTCATCCCGGCAACCTGCTTATCCATCGTGCTGTCGACCAAGCCGTAAAGCGTCACGTGGCCGTTCGCTACGATGATGCGAATCGGGCGGGCCGGATCCATCGCATACTTGCTCAGTACGGGATCTCGGTAGATGGCGCGCATTGCTCGCAGACGCAGCCCGTCGTCGAACTGCGAAACCGGCTCTACTGAAACATTCTCGATCACGTCCTTAACCCCCGGCATGGTCGCGATGTCGTAAAGTGCTTCGTCGCGGCCGAGACCGGTTCGATCCTGGCCCTCGAGCGTCACCACGCCATCTTTCACCGCCAGTGCGAAGTAGTCGAACATGTTGTCATAGCCCACTCGCACGTAACGCAGCTTCTTGGCCAGTTTCTGCTCAAGTTGCTCGTCCGGCACGCTCGGGCCGGCCACCGTTACCAGGTTGCGCACTCCCTGCGCGTTCGCAATCTTGTGCACCTGCTTGGCGGCATCCAGTTTGCCCTGGTAGAGATCGACCGTGCCCGTCAGGGTGACGATCCCTTCCTCAACCCGCCCCTTGACGTCATGATATTGGCGTTTTGACGCCAGCTTCTGCGTCACAGACGTCTGAATTTGATCGTCGTAGCGCATCGCGGCCGGGGTCTGAGCCACCGACATCGCGCCCATCAGTCCCACCGCCAGGAACATACCCACAATTCTCTGGAACGAAATTCTTTTTGCCGCAGTCATAAAGGTCACCTCCGACCCATTGACGAATCTTTACGAATTAACCGCATGGTTAATTCATTCGATGCGGGGGAATGAAGCGAAGATGCATCTCGCAGAAATGCGAACGCATTGCGTACACGAAGGCAACATGTCGCGGAACTTTCCGCAAGCTGCCGGGTTTACCCTGATGTTAGGGTGAACATGTGTAGGTTGGACGCAAGCGCGCGGTGAACCAAGCGGACCGCGCGCCTGCAGTGCCTCACTACTTTCCGATGGAAGACCAATCGGTCAGCAGGACTGGTTGACCGCTCTTCACCACCGTCGCATAGACGGTGTCGAATCCCTTATGGTCGTTGGGGCCGTAACTTAGAATCAGACGCGGACCCAGGCCAAAGTTCATTTCGTGAATCGACTCGATGGCGGAAATAAACTTCTCGCGCGTAACATCCTTGCCGGCGCGCTTGAGTCCCTCGACCAGAACCATGGCGTCGACAAAACCTTCGAAGCTGACAAAGCTTGGTGCCTCACCCTGAGAGTACTTCGTCAGGCATTTTCGGTACAGAGCGACTGTGGGATAGTCAGTGTGGTCATAAGGCGGCATCACCTGGGTAATAACCGTGCCTTCCGCGTCCGAGCCCGCTTCCTTGATGAATTCCTCGGTGCCGACGAATGACACTGTGAGGAACTGCGGCCTCCAGCCGGAGGCGTGGGCCTGCTTTACAATTGCAGCCGCCGCCGCATAGGGACCGGCAATTACAACGGCCTGCGGCCGCTCAGACATGAGTCGCTTCAGACCTTCCGAGATTTCCACGCTGCCGCGGGTGAAAGTGCCAAGCCCCTCCGGCACAGCGTTGTGCTTCTGCAGAGCCAGTTTCACCCCATCCAGGACTGCCTTGCCAAAAGGGTCGTCCTGGTAGATGACGCCGATCTTGCGGATGTTCTGTTGCCAAAGTTTGTCCACTTGTTCGCGGGTCTCGTCGTAGTAGGAAGCGCGAACGTTGATGACTTCGTGCTTCAGTGGCTCGTAGAGCAACTGCGCGCCGGTGAACAGCCCTATCACCGGAATCTTCTCCTCCTGCGCGAGGGGCACATAGACCTTGGCGGTTGGAGTGCCCACGAAGAATCCCAACGCAAAGACTCCCTCTTTGATCATCCGCTTGAAACAAGCGGGAGCGCGATCCGGATCGTAGCTGTCGTCGAATGCCTCCAGTTGAATCTTGCGTCCAAAAACTCCGCCGTCATCATTGATCATGTGGAGATAGGCGGAAGCACCCAGGACCGTTTGTCTTCCCAGGAAATGCGCCGGACCATCCAGGGCCGAGCACGATCCAATCAAAATACTGTTGTCGGTGACGCCCGGCGCTTCCGCTCGAGCAGCAGAGATCGCGATTACAACGGTGGACAGCAGAAATAGCGCAATACGCGCAGGAAAGCAGACAGGCCCCGCCCCAAATCGGTTCATCCGCAAACTCCCTCTTCCAAGTATTTCCCCCGCACTGGGTTACTTGCTGAGGTTCAGTGACTATGTGCGTGAGATCAGTGAGGCCATTGTGCCATGGCAGATAGGAGTTCGTTACGTTTGCGACCCACCAAAGTAACCAGCGAACCGCGCGGTCGAGGCAGACAAGACGCGCTTATCTTCGCGGGCGGCCAGGGGTTCGGACAGCCTGTACCGGGACTTTCGCCTTCGGTTTGGCGTTAAAGGCAGCGCCGCTGAAGCACCAGTATCCAGCCAGAGATCCGCCCGCGAACACCGACCATAAGATCGTATCGGTCCATGAGGCGTACCGCTCCAGGCCAAGATTCGCGAGGTCCCAGAAAGTAAGCGGCCAAACGAGGACCACGTAGAGTCCGACAACCGTCAGAACCGCCGCCAACCCGACCCCGACGGCTAACACACCCGCCGACAAGCTTTCGAATAACAGCATGCCCCAGTGCTGATCGGTGGGATCGGGCTTACGGGCAGTGTCGGGTCGTGATCGTTTGACAAGCGGAGACAATCGTCCTCCCAAAAAGCTCGTCCGCGTGGCGCGGACTCATCTAGATCGAAGATAAAGATGGAAATGACGACTCACAAAGTTACGAAAGTCCGCTGCGTCGCGCGCAATCTGGGACCAATCATTTTGGGATTACCCCCGTAACCTTTCGACCTGGTACCCAGCGTTCTACCATGTCTCTTCGCTGCGCATTTCGAGGGGGCAATTCGCAGATGGGTGAACGTGTCACCCAATCAGGACGAAGGGATCTTTCCCGCGCCAGCCGGCTTCAAAAACAGCTGGCTAGCGGAGCCCCGCCTGCGTTTATCCCGCCAGAAAATGGTGCTTCTCCCGCCAATGGTTCGTGTCCAGAAAAATCTTGCCCGCTGCCGCCTCTCTCGGAATCTTCTGGCAAAAATCAGCGAAGCGCAGAAACGCGACTCCAGTTTCTGGAACAGATGTTTCAGGCGTCGCCGGATGGGTTGAGCATCGCAGATAGTGGCCATCACGTGCTTTGGGCCAACGAAGCATTTGTGCGCATGTTCGATTACGAAGCGGCCGAGATCATCGGACAACCGCTGGAGAATCTTGTTGTGCCGCCTGACCGTCTGGCGGAGTCGCGCTGGGTGACCGAGGCCCTTGCCAGAGGCGAGCGCATTACGCTCGAAACCCAGCGCAGGAAAAAAGACGGGACCTTGCTCGACGTTTCCGTCTCCTGTGCGCCCCTGCTTCTGGATGGCAAGATGGCTGGCTTCCACGTCGGCTACCATGACATTTCCGATCGCAAGCGCGTGGAGTCACTCAGCTCGGCGCTCTACCGGGTGGCCGAGAAGAGCAGCAGTGCCCACGATCTGCAACAGTTCTTCGCCGCCGTGCACAGCATCGTCGACGAACTGATGTATGCGCGGAATTTCTATATCGCCCTCTACGATCCCGCGACCGACCTGCTCACCTTCCCGTATTTTGTCGACGAACAGGATTCGGCGCCGGCTCCAAAAAAACTCAGCCGCGGCCTAACCGACCATCTCATCCGGTCCGGTCAGCCGCTGCTGGCCACTCCGGAGGTACTGGAGGCCATGGTGGAACGTGGCGAGGTGGCGCGCAATGGATCGCGTTCCCTCGACTGGATGGGTGTTCCCCTCAAGGTCAACAACCATACTTTCGGCGCATTGGTGGTTCAGACGTACTCAAAAAACATCCGCTATGGTGATCGCGACAAGGAGATTCTGACGTTCGTTGCGCGCCAACTGGCCAGTGCGGTCGAGATTAAAAGAAACGAACTTGCGCTCCGCCGCTCCGAGGCTCGCTATCGCTCTTTGGTCCAGAGTTCGGTATACGGGATCTACCGGTCCAGTCTGGAAGGCCGCTTCCTGGACGTGAACCCAGCGTTGATCACGATGCTGGGGTATAACTCGGCAGAGGAAGTTCTGCTGCTCGATCCAGAGAAAGATGTGTTTGCACATCCGGACGAGCACACGCGGTTGATCGAAGAATTCCGTCGCACGGGTCGCCTGGATGGGATCGAGTTGAAATGGAAGCGCAAAGACAGCGGCACGATCACCGTGCGAATCAGCGGACGAGCGGTCAGCAGCGCTGACGAACCTGCCGACGTGCTGGAAGCGATTGCCGAAGACGTGACCGACCGACGCGCGCTGGAAGACCAGTTCCGGCAAGCGCAGAAGATGGAGGCGGTTGGCCGCCTGGCAGGTGGCGTCGCTCACGACTTCAATAATCTTCTGATGGTCATCAGTGGCTATGCGGAAGTGATCCTGGCAAACCTCGATTTGCATCATCCGCTCCACGAGAAGGGAAGAGCGATTCAACAGGCCGCCGACCGCGCCACCACTTTGACACGGCAATTACTGGCCTTCAGTCGCAAGCAGTTGCTGGAACTGAAGGTCGTCGACGTGAACGCGATCGTGCATGACATGGAACGACTGCTCCGTCCGCTGATCGGCGAGAACGTGGAGTTCGTCACCAACCTTTCACCCGATGCCGCACATACGCGGGCCGACGCCGGACAACTCGAACAGGTGCTGATGAATCTGGTCGTAAACGCCAAGGACGCAATGCCTGGCGGCGGCAAGATCACGATCCAGACGCAGAATATGATCGTGGACGAAACTCACCGCGGCGCCCAAACGTTCATCCGTCCCGGTCGCTACGTCATGCTCTCTGTCAGCGACAACGGGACGGGCATGGACAAGGAGACCCAGTCACGAATCTTCGAGCCATTCTTTACGACCAAGGAGAAAGGCAAAGGTACGGGCCTGGGGCTCTCCACAGTTTATGGAATCGTGAAGCAGAGCGGCGGATATGTGATGGTGCAGAGTGAAGAGCGGCGCGGCACTTCGTTTCATATTTACCTGCCTCGCGTCGATGGCGTAGCCGAGAAGCTCGCTGCACCCGTTGCCCACGCAGCCCTGGGAGGAACGGAAACGGTCCTATTGGTCGAAGATGAAGAATCCGTTCGCCAGTTAGTGCGGGAAACCCTCGATGCGAAGGGTTACAAAGTGTTGGAAGCCGAGAACGGAGAGGCTGGTATGGCCGCCGCCACCGAGCATGATGGCACCATCGAACTCGTGATCACAGACGTAGTCATGCCCGGAATGGGTGGCCGTGAACTCGTCAGGAACCTCATGCAGACACGGCCCGAGACCAAGGTTCTGTATCTTTCCGGATATACCGAGGACGCAATTCTCAGCGAAGGCACCATTGAGAGTGGCGCCGCATTCCTGCAGAAGCCCTTCACCCTCCAGAACCTGTCGCGCAAGGTAAGAGAAGTTTTGGGATAGTCGCGGTCTCCACCTTCCGGTTCAGGTAACGGCGACGGATGTGAGAATCGCCCGGCCCACCAGAAATGTGACGAGCCGTATTCCTTTTGGACAGATCGTGAAGCCGACCGGAACGCCGCGTTCCGCCTCCCAAGCAAGGTGCACCTCGATAGCGGGACTGAACGCGAAGCCGGGAGTCGCTGTACTTCCCGGGTCTTTGTTTTGCGCGCTGAATGTCGTGAGCGGGACTAACTCCGCGCCCCAACGAACTTCTGTTCCAGACCTTCGTAGACTTCCTCGGCGCGGCGCAAGGCGTGCTGCACGTTGTCGCAGATATTCTCTTCCCCAATGACCTCGGCGAACTCAGCCTGATGGATGAGTTGCGCGGGCTGCTCGCGCGCTCCGCAGAGAATCAGTGTGCGCTTGCTGGCATGTAGTTGTTTGGCGACCTCTTCGATGGCGAAGAGTCCGGTGGCATCGAGTGCGGTCATGTTCCGCAGCCGGAGAATCACCACCGGCGGCAAAGTGTGCAGATTTTCCGTAACCGCCCAGATCTTGTCGGTTGCACCGAACAAAAACGGCCCGTGAATGCGGAAGATGGTCGCGTAATAGGGAATGTCTTTGTCCTGCAGAATGTGGACGCGGCCATCTTCGACATAGTCGTCGGTGACTTGCGAAACGGTGGTGGTCGAAGCCACTCGGCTGATGAAGAGCAGGGCCGCGAGAATCATTCCGGCTTCGACGGCAACGGTCAGGTCAGCGAACACGGTCAGGGCAAAGGTGACCAGCCAGATGCTGATGTCGGTCTTGGTGAGCTTCAGCAACTGGGGAATCTCTCGCCACTCGCCCATGTTGTAGGCGACGATCATCAGAATTCCGGCGAGAGCGGCCATCGGCACGTAACTGACCAGCGGCGCGGCAAACAACAGAATGCACAGCAGTGTGAGCGCGTGGATCATGCCGGCGACCGGTGTTTGTGCGCCGGAGCGGATATTGGTTGCCGTGCGCGCAATGGCGCCGGTGGCCGGCAATCCGCCAAACATGGGGGAGAAGATGTTGGCGACGCCCTGTCCGATGAGTTCCACGTTGGGGTTGTGGCGATCATTGCTCATGCGGTCCGAGACGACGGCCGACATCAGCGATTCGATCGCGCCCAACATCGCGACGGTGAACGCAGGACCCAACAGGCCATGGATCAGGTCCGAGCGGAAGTGAGGGATTTGCCAGTGGGGCAGGCCGCTGGGAATTCCGCCGAATCTGGTGCCGATGGTTTCCACCGGGAGCCTGAAGAAATAGACGGCACAGGTCGAAAGCAGCAAGGCGACGATTGGTCCGGGGATGCGCGACGATAACCCGCGGCAAATGATCAGGGTCAGCAGCGTGAACACGGCGAGAGCGGTGGCTTCGAACGAAAGCGTGTGAAAATTGGCGGTGAGAGCTTCGATTCGAAGCCAGAACACGCCGGGAACCTTGTCGAGATGCAGACCGAAAAAGTCTTTGACTTGCGTGCTGGCGATCAGGACCGCAATCCCGTTGGTGAAGCCGATCACGACCGGGCGCGGGATGAACTTCACGGCCGTGCCGAGGCCCGTGACGCCCATAATCACGAGCAACACGCCGGCCATCACTGTGCACATGAACAGTCCGTCGACCCCGTGCACGGCGACAATGCCGGCGACGACCACTACGAAAGCTCCGGTGGGGCCGCCAATCTGCATCTTTGACCCGCCGAGCGCAGAGATCAGAAACCCGGTGACGATGGCACAATAAATTCCAGCCTGAGGGGTGAGTCCTGAAGCGATGGCGAAAGCCATAGCCAGAGGCAGAGCGACAAGGCCAACGGTGACTCCGGCAATGAGATCAAGTAGAAATTTGTGCCGGTTGTATTCGCGCAGACACAGCACCGACTTCGGCAGCCAATTGTCGTTCAAGGAAATGCTCGGGAAAACACGCGCCATTTTCCCATTATCGCCCCGGCGGAGAGAATCGGGTAGATGACGGACGTGTGAGGACGGGCAGGGATCACGTAGCGGCGGACGCACTCGTCCGCCCGCGCGGTTCACGCTACCGGCCCCGGACGAATGCGTCCGGGGCCACGTAATTCGTCCACGGGAACCACGCTAGAATCACTCATGCGGTTCCTGCTTACCCTCGGATGGCTAGCGTGCGTCGTTTGTTCGACCATCCCTTTGTTCTGGCTGATGGTGCATCCGCGGGCGGATCGGTGGCGAGAGCGGGAGGGATCGCCGTTCCGGGTGCTGGTGCCGGCGTGGATTGTGATGTGGGTCGGAGTGGGAGCACTGACCGAGCAGTGGCGACATGCGGTCTTCTACTCGGCACCGTCGATGTGGGTTCCGGCAGCACTCTTTTTTGCTGTGGGGATTGCCATCTATCGAAGGTCCGGCGCGCACTTCAGCTTGGCGCAGTTGGGCGGCCTGCCGGAGGTTCGCGTTGAAAACCAGCATCAGAGACTCGTGACCACTGGCATTCGCTCGCGCGTTCGGCACCCGGTTTACCTTGGGCATCTCTGCGAGATGCTGGCGTGGAGCGTGGGGACGGGACTGATCGTGTGCTGGGTGCTAACGGGATTTGCGATTGTAACCGGGGCAGTGATGATCCGGATGGAGGATGCGGAGTTGGAGAGGCGATTCGGCGTGGAGTTTGTTGCTTACCGTCAGAGAGTCCGCGCGGTGTTGCCGAAATTGAGCGCGTGATTCAATCAATCGCAGTCTCGTCCGGAGCAATCGTTATAATCCGACTTGGGTAAGGCCAGAGAGCTGACAGCTGAAAGCTTCTTCATGCGCTTTGAACTTTTCATTGCGACCCGGTATTTGCGCGCCAAGCGGAGGCAAGCGTTTATCGGAATCATTACCGGCATCTCGATTGCCGGAGTGGCCGCGGGAGTTGCGTCACTGGTGGTCGCAATGGCTATCACGAACGGGTTTCGACAAGATCTGCAGCAGCGGCTGCTGGGATCGACTTCGCACATCAGCTTGCAACGGATTGCGGATGACGGGATTCAGAACTGGCCTCCGCTTATGGACCGGCTGAG
>CAWFIV010000010.1:0-11306 GCA_963815925.1 uncultured Acidobacteriota bacterium
AGAGTGCATATATGTCCAAGTCGTGCACGATTAAACGGCATGCGGCCAAGCCTTTCTCGGTTGGTTTTGTTGGCTGAAATTATCCCTGCGGACGGTTCCTCGACATGAGCGCTAACGTAAGCAGCAACAGGACCAGAAGTTGGCGCTCAGGCGGTTTTCTGAGCGGCAGCTTCTCGATTGCCGAGCGAACGGGAGTTAGAGACCCATCGCTGCTTTGGTCGGATATCCGCACTCCCGTACTTCGATCTTCGCCAAACAAACACAATCATGACGCCCCGCTGGCTGGCTTCGAGGGCCGCGGGGCGTCGAAACGGAATTCTTGGTTCATCCTTCCTCAGTCGAACGATCCCTGTGCCCTCGATCAGGGGAATGAGATGTCAGTGTTTGAAAAACCGCTTTTTCCCAATGCTGGCCGTTGCAACTATTCCCTGGTTTCCACCCGCACTGGTCACTACGGTGTCGATTTCCAAACCATCGTCCACCACAACGAGATTTGTGGTGATGGGCGGCCGGCCGTCGGTGAAGTTGATTGTGAAGGTGCCGGTGCAATCAGAATTCACTGTGTAAGTACCCGTGGCCGGGCTGTGGCTGAAATCGGCAACGACGATGCCATCAACCGTGACTGTGTCGATCTGGGTGAGCCCACCATTGCCATCGAACTCAGTCATTGCCACCCCCACCTGAGGGCCCGTAGGTCCTTGCCCTCCCAACTTGTTGCCTTCGAGGCGAAATCCATAGTTGCCGGCGATCAGCTTGTTATTGCACGCAGGTGATTGACTCTGCGCGTATCCTGACCCCAGGGCCCCGAGCATTAGCACAAACAACGCGACCAAATTGATTACTAGCTTCTTGTTCACAAATCCTCCTCGTTAATTTCTTGTTTTCCTCAGCGCGCCGCTATTTCATGGCGGAGTAACCTGCCGAAGTGGGTGAACTTCTAACGCGGTGCCCGAAATCGGTCAATTGACCCGCGCTAAATCTTCGCTGACTTGCTAAGACAAAGTTGCCCAAGGAGTTATCCAGTTCCATGAACTGATGTCGTTGGGGGTAGAATCAAGTTCCTTGGGTGGAGGCTCATGGAAACGCCCGCCAGTTCCCGCCGTCGGGTTCGTACTGGACTCTTCGAAATCGACTTTGGCTCTGGCGAAGTCCATAAGTCCGGCCGCCGGGTACCGCTTCAGGAGCAACCCTTTCGCGTCCTGGCGATGCTCCTCGAGCGTCCCGGAGAAGTAGTCACGCGCGAGGACTTGCAGTCTCGCCTCTGGCCCGCCCACACCTACGTCGGCTTCGACGAAGGCCTCAATACCGCCATCCGCAAACTGCGCGTTGCCTTCGACGACTCCGCCGACAACCCTCGATTTATCGAAACGCTTCCGCGGCGCGGATACCGTTTCGTCGCACCCGTCCACGATGCGGTCGCGCCTTCTTCGTCCCTCCCTCCGAGTGTTGCCGCCGCGCACGTCACTTCCCCGCGCCCCGAGCCCGGTCGCCGCACGTTGCGGGTGGCGGTGGTGACGATGGCTCTGCTCCTGCTTGTGGCCAGCGTCGCATATCTCTGGCGTTCTCAGTCGTCAACTGCGACTACACCCACGCGAGTGATGCTCGCCGTCCTGCCTTTTCAGAACATGAGCAATGACCCGCAGCAGGAGTACTTCAGCGACGGACTGACCGAGGAAACAATCACCGACCTCGGCCAGCTCAGCCCCGAACATCTGGGCGTGATCGCTCGCACCTCTGCCATGGCCTATAAGCACACCAACAAGACTATTAGCCAGATCGGCCGAGAACTGGGCGTTGACTACATTCTGGAGGGAAGCATTCGCCGCGAAGGTGGAGAAGTTCGTGTTAGTGCGCAGCTGATCCGGGTCAGCGATCAGACCCATCTTTGGGCGCAGAGCTATCAGCGTCGACTGCATGATCTGCTGCAGATCGAGAATGAGCTGGGAACGGCCATCGCGCGACAGGTGCAGGGCAATCTGACGGAGCAACCGTTGGTTGATCTGTACAAAATTCGCACCGTGGACCCCGAGGCCTATGATCTCTACTTGAAGGGCCGCTTCTACTGGAACGAGAGAAATCCCGGTGCTATTAGAGAGAGCATCCGATATTTTCAGCAGGCGATTGCAAAGGACCCGGATTTCGCTCTGGCTTTCGTCGGCCTCGCCGATTCCTACAATATAGGCAACATCATGGGTGCGTATTCGCCCGAGGCAAGCCTTCCTAAAGCCAGGGAGGCGGCCACCAAGGCCTTGACGCTGGATCCTTCACTGGCGGAAGCGCATGCGGCCTTGGGCATGGAGAAATCGCACTATGAGTTTGACTTTCCCGGGACACAAGCAGAATTTCTGAAAGCCATCGAACTGAACCCGAACTCCGCTTATGCCCACCTCTTTTATTCCAATTGCTACCTCGCTCCCATGGGCCTTATGGAGGAGGCCATCGCGGAAAACAAAAAGGCCTTGGAACTGGATCCCTTATCACTTCCAATAAACAACTTTATGGGCATGACTTTCATGTTTGCTGGAGATTACGAGAAGTCCTATCAACAATTCCAGCACACTATTGCGATGGATCCCACTTTCCCACTCGCACACGAATACTTTTCCTTCTTGCTGAAGATGATGGGTAGATACGAGGCGGGTATAGAGGAGCATGAGAAAAGCGAATTGCTGGGTGGCTCCAGCCCGGAGGATGCAGCCGCAGAGGCGACTATGATGCGGCAAGCCTTTAGAAAAGGAGGCGAGCAAGGATTATGGGAAAAGACGCTTAAGGTGACCCTGGCGAAACTAGATAGACCGAAGGGTGAGCTCATGGCTCCGGGCGTGTTTGCATCTCTTTACGCACTCGCAGGCGACAAGGACAATGCCTTCCAATGGCTCGACAAGGCTTACGCAGAACGTGATGGCGAGGATATCACGCTCCTCAAGGTTGATCCTGCTTTCAGAAATCTTCGTGGCGACCCCAGGTTTGCCGAAATGTTGCGGCGCTTGGGCCTGCCTGAGTAGCTCCAGTGGCGTCTCTGCGACCGATCGCGGTCTGAGGTCCCGCCAGCCCGGTTCCGCGCTTCCTCCCGAATCACGCAAGTGCTTTTTCGGAACCGTCTCCGGGATGATCGCTCAAGTCTGAAAGAAAGGGTGGGAGGCGTCGCGTTCGAAAACGCCGTCAGAACGAAGCCGCTGGCGCGGCGGCCACCTTTCGTTCGCCGCCGTCGAAGAAGAGCTCCAAATGGACTCGTATCAGGGCACGCATTCATGCGTGCCGCAAGAGCCGGGAAATCCATTCGCCTTTAGGCGCCGATTCTGGATTCCCCAACTTCCTCCACGGACTCCGTCGCTCTTTCGTTCTGGGTGTTCTCTAGTAAGAAGAACCCAGCGCACCCCGTGCTGTCGTGACCCGAAAGTGTACTTCGGCGCTGGCGAACGTCCACCAGCCAGTGTCCGAACGATCCATGTCCCAGCGTGCGGGGATGTTCATGATGCGTAGCTCGCTTACGCGAGTGTGGGACTTCGGCGAGCACGCCGTGCAGCCCTGGATACGCCCGCAGAATTCTCCAGGCTGTACTGTTACAAAGCGGGTAGAGGGAAGAGGGAAAAGAGTCGCCAAACAATGACCTTACGGCAGTCCTTGCTCTATTTTTGCGACAGAAGATAGATATCGAACTGGCCGCCGGGACGTGTGTACACGATTTTGGAAAGGTCGCGGGCAATGTCGCAAGAGTTGCCGCCATAGCGCTGGGCAAAGGCGAAAGGTAGCTTCAATACGGTCCGTGGAGTGCCCGTAACTTTGCCATCGAGCCATGGCGTGCGATAGAGAGTCACCTCGCCGCGCGTGGACACGGTATAAAGGATAGATTTTCCATCACTGCTGAACCGCGGTAGGAAAGTCACGACATCGGCTACGAGTGGGATGCACTTCTTGTCAGCGACGGAGAGTTCGAAGATGCCTGGCTTGTCTCCGTACATCATGGACGTGAGCAAGTACTTACCATCCGGAGATGAGTCCATGGCAAATCCGCACCCTTCGGAGAAAAGCTCTGCCGAGGAACCGTCAGGGCTGAGTCTCCAGGTCTGCAGCGGGAATTGATTCTGCCAATGTTGCATGCCAGTGACAAACAGGTCCTTTCCGGTGCGGCTCCACATCACGGATTCAGAGTTACCGAGCGAACGTGGAAGCTGGCGCACGTGGCTTCCGTCGGCGTTGATCACGAAATTCTCATCGGCATCACGTACCATATTGGTGAAGGTGAGTTGAGTACTGTCCGGGGACCAGTCTCCCGTGGAGAGGGCGTTCTTGGAGGAATAGATCCTCGTCTTATTGCTGCCCTCTACGTCGGACACCCAGAGTTCAGAGTGGGACACGTCAGGCTGAGTTACGTACACGACGCGCTTGCCGTCCGGCGAAAGCGTTGGCTGCGTCGCCAGGTCCGCCACAATATCAGTCGAGGTTCGTGCGTGCAGGTCATAAAGTGAGAGGTATCCCGAATCCCTGCCGTTGACGAAGAAAATCCCCTTTCCAGCTGGATCCTTCATTGCAAAATAATCGGGGCCCGGACCGGAAGTCAGCTGAGTGTAAGTTTTATTGTCGAGGCTGTATTCCCACAGATTGACTATTCCATTCACTTCGCGATGGAAAAGCAGCGTCTTTCCAGGATCACCCCAATTGATCGATCCCGGGGATCCGGAAAGCTCCCCGATATTCGTGGCTTTACGAGTTGCAAGATTCCACCGGTACAACCGAACGGCGCCCTGGGGATCTTTGTCGTTGGTGCCAATGACCAGAAGGTCGGCACCGTCGGGAAACACAAGTTGTCGAAGCAGGTCAACGCCAAGCTCCTTGACTGCCAGAATGGTTTTCCCGCCCACCCCGTCAACCGTTGATTGAATGAGGTCGTTCGTTTCCGGATTGAAGTAAAAGAGGCTTTTTCCGTCGGGAGAAGGATGGAGGTCGTAACCTTGCAGAAGGCGAGCGGGAGTTCCACCCAATGTGGGCATCGCCCAGATTTCGTCTCTGCCGCCAAGTTCACGCTGATAATAGATTTGCGTTCCATCCGCGGAAAAACTATCGAGGTATTTGCTGCCCTCGTCGCTGGTGAGTTGTAAAGGATCGCCTCCGGAAGTGAGCATCACAAAAACCTGCTCGTAACCCTGAAAATATGAGGTGAAGGCCACCGTGTGTCCATCCGGAGAAAGAATGGCCTGAGAGATCGGCTTGTGCCAATGGCTAATCTGAGTGATCTTTGCCGGGGCAGACGACCCATGATTGCCGACGAGATGAAAGATTCCGTAACCGGCGAATACCAGAACCAGCAAAACCGCAGCGATCATGCCTGCCACTTTGCCCTTGTTGCGCGAGGCTGTCTCCGCCAGGACGGAGCCACTTGAACGTTGGAACCCCGAATGTTGAGTGCCCGACCGTCCTGAAGGCGATGCAACCGCAGGCGTTCCGGAGGGCGGAGACTGCATCGCGGGGTGCTCGGAAATCTGCGGTTCAATCCGTTCCGATGACGATACCGGGCTGGCGGCGCGGGGGCTCGTGCCGGAACCCGTGTCCCGCCTCAAGCGCTTCAGATCGCTGTATATGTCGGCGGCGTGCTGGTACCGGAGGTCGCGATCTTTTTCGAGCGCCTTACCGATGATGCGTTCCAGTTCCGCCGGCACTTCGGGATTGAGCCGAACCGGCGGCAGCACCGCTCGGCTGAGGATGGCCTCGAAAATAACGCCGGTAGTATCCCCGCGAAACGGAAGCGCGCCCGTGCACATCTCGTACAGCACCGCACCAAATGAGAAAAGATCGCTGCGGGCATCCAGATCTTTCCCCCGCACCTGCTCCGGTGACATGTATGCGACCGTACCCAGCGCCATCCCTGGACTGGTGAGGTGCTCTTCCTCCACCGTTAAGGTTGCGGTATTTTCCGATCCGCTCTCAAGGGACGTGGGTTTAACTTTAGCCAATCCGAAGTCGAGAATCTTGGCATGGCCGCGCTTAGTGATGAAGATATTCGCCGGTTTGATATCGCGATGTACGATTCCGGCAGAGTGCGCTGCATCGAGGGCGTCGGCGATCTCGATTGCGATCGACAGCACCGTTTCGGTCTCCATCGCTTTCGCTCCAATGCGATGCTTCAACGTCAGGCCATCGAGGAATTCCATGACGATAAAGGGCCGATGGTCCTGCTGGCCGATTTCATAAATAGTACAGATGTTGGGATGGTTCAAAGCGGAGGCCGCCTGCGCCTCACGCTGAAAGCGGGCCAGAACCTGCGGATCTTTGACCACGTCGTCCGGAAGAAACTTAAGCGCGACAAACCGGTGCAGTGTAATGTCTTCGGCCTTATACACTACGCCCATGCCGCCGCCACCGAGTTTTTCGAGAATGCGATAGTGTGAGACGGTTTGGCCGATCATTGTTGGCCGCTCGGTTTTCGGGTGGCATCATCTTACGAACGCCGCATCCTCTCGTCAACGAACCGCCGATCGTACTCGCGACTCTTAGGGGCAGGGGTGACGGTGAAAGTGGCGAAAGAAGTCCCGATGCGTGGGTCACACGGAAATCCAGATCCGACTATAGGGACTAGCCAAGGGAAGTCCGCCTGTCGCGAAGTTCCCGCACTGTTGCCATTCAGGGGCGTTGACGGGTAAACCGAAAGTAGTGCGATGTAGTGCCTTAAGTTAATGCCTATCGAGGACGCCCCCACCGATGCGTCTCTCTGATTTTCCACAGCCAGCGAAAGAAAAAGCCAATTCCTTGTGACATGTGACCTTGACTGAGGATATAGACAGCGCACAATGGCATCGTGCGCTGTCGCATCGTAGACTCTTCGGAAAACAAGCAGGCGGTTGCCGGGCTTTCGACGCAATGCCATTGCGGGAAGTCCCTTCGCTTGAAGATTTTGCAAGTAACTCCTTATTTCACAAGATTTTGCGATCCACCACGAGGATGCGGATCACGAAGTCATTTGAATTCAATCAGTTACCGTAATCGCGAAATTTCGGAGGCACCGGACAGCCCACTTAAGTCGTTTGATTCCAAGATTTTGCGTGTAACTCCTTATTCCACAAGAATTTGCAGAGGAAAGTGTAGATTGAAATTGCTTAACTCCTTTAAATCTAATAATTTGGACCTGTCGACCTAAAAATGAAAGATATACCAAATCCGTCGCAAGCCTGTACACGGCACCGCACCTCGCGCTGCCAACAATGGAGGGGGACCATGAGATCACTCGTCTTTAAATCGCTTTTTATTTCCGCCATCCTGCTGCCCATTCTCGTTCACGCTCAAACCATCACCTGGGCCCACCACACTTGGAAAGTCACCAGCGGAGGCATGGCTGGCGTGGCGCCTGGAAATCCGGCCAACGTCACCATCGACGCCAAAGGATATTTGCATCTCCGCATCGTCCACCACAAAGGGAAGTGGACGGCCTCCGAGGTCTTCACTACCGACAACTTTAGCTTCGGCACTTATCAATGGGTGGTCGAAGGAAATGTCTACGACATGGATCCCACGACCGTGCTCGGCCTGTTCCCCTACGGCCCGACTCATCACTTTGGCGGCGACGCCGAGAACGAAATCGATATCGAGTTCTCGCAATGGAATAAGACTTGTCACGGCTGCAACGCCGATTTCACGGTCTATCCATCCGCCGGCAACCGCAAGCCCAAAGGCGAATCCGCATGGGAAGATAATTTCCACGTCAGTGGCGGAACCCTCACCACGGCGAGAATGCAGTGGTTCCCCGACCACATCGTCTTTACGATAATGGATGGCGCTCAACCGATCGGCACGACGGCGAACGTGATCAAGACTGAAACCTACTCATCCGACGCAACCAACATTCCGCAAGTCGCGATTCCCGTCGGCATCAATTTTTGGTGTTTCAAACACACGCCCGCGAAGGATCAGTCCGTGACCATTCGCGACTTTCAGTTTGTGCCCCAGTGAGCGAAGCACCCAGGCAGATGGGCACGAGCGGTTGCGGCTACGGCTTGATCCAGCCCACGGTGGTTTCATGTGCGCCGCATCTTAGGCAGATGTTGATGTCAAGATTCCAATCGAAGACGGCCCGTCCTCCGCAGCAGCCGCATTTGCCGCGCCGTCCGACTTTGCCTCGAGGAAGCTCTGATTTCGATCTCGGAAAATCGCCAGAAGAAGGATCCGAACGTTTTGGACTGCGCGACCATAAGCGGCGAAGGCCCACATCGGTCCTTTCGTTTTTGAGAGTTCTGAAGGGCGCAGAATTCGGACGGCGCCCAATGTACTCCCGCTGCCGCTGTGCTTATTGGAAATCGATCAGGTTTTCATGACGAAGGTAACCATGAGCGATGAAGCTGGGTCGCGGTCACGCCAACAGATCCATTTGTGCGCCGCTGTTCTCGCCGTCTTCCGCCGGATCGGCGAACCTCCGCAGCTCTGGATACTTCCGGATGAGCGTGGGCGGGGCAGCCACGCGCTTGCCGCTGATCATCGATTTCAATTCGATCGCGTTCACTCCGGCTTTGCTCTCGAAATGATTGTTCGTAATTACGTACGTGGTCTGTGCCCTGTGGGCAACGTTCTCGATGCGCTCTTTCCAGTCTTCCAACTCGCGTTCTTTGTAGAGGTAGTTGTAGCGGTCGTTGCGATTGTCGGAGTCGAACCACTGCTCGTAGTTGCGTCCATGCAGGCGCACGTAGGCGATCGGCGCCGTCACATGCTCGGTCGGCGCGAGCGACTTGCCCATCACCGGCTGATCGATATTGCAGAAGGCGATATTGTGGCGGGCGAACTCGGCAAGCGTTTCTGGATTGTTCCAACTCGAGTCCCGCACCTCGACCACTCGCGGATACTCGATGAATTGTCGCAGCAATCGCTCCAGGTATTCGCGATTCAAAGACGTGTTCTTGAACGAAACTGGAAACTGGATCAGCAGCGCTCCCAGCTTGTTTTCGTTCGCCAGCGAATCGAGTCCTTCGCGAGTCTTGCTCTCATCTTCGTCCGTCGGACGAATCGTCGCCGCCGAGGTCGGTTCCATCACCGCGATCGGCGAATGCGTGAACGCCTTATAAAGCTTGGCGGTAAACAAAAACTTCGGATTGATGGCCGCGACTTTTTTCGACCAAAGCTTCCCCAACTCGGGCTTTAGCGGTCCGTAGAACGAAGTATTGATCTCGGTGGTATCGAAGAAGCGGGCCAGATATTCCAGCGGATGCACCTTCCGCCGCTGCATTCCCGGCGGATAGAAGATGCCTTCCCAATCTTTATAAGACCAGCCGGCGGTCCCGACGCGGATCGATGTTGATGCAGAAGCCTCGGCAGAGGTTCGTTCCGATGGACCTTCAGAGTCCGGACGATCAGAGGCAGCGCGGTCGGAAGAAAGACGATCTGAATCGGCAGGTTCCATCGGCAAAGGCAGGCAGCACCCAACCGGAAGCGTAGCACAGGAAGACGTGACGAAAGGAACCTTGTGACCGATCAAATGACCGTCAAGAGAGCTGGTGGAGATCCGGACGCTCCGCTGATACGCCGAACGCGCGTTGCAGCGCGATGCCCACTGTTCCAATCGTCCCTTCATCGAACAGGCGGCCGATCAACGTGACCCCGTGCGGCACACGCCGTGGCGGATTGAATGTCGGCAAAGGATGTTCAGGGTCAGGCGCCCAGTCACTGCGCGCCTTGGACACCTCGACGAATCCAGCACGCAGGGTGAGCGAAGGATGTCCAGTGAAATTGGTGATGACCAGCATCTCGTCACGCAGAGAAGGCACGAGTAGAAGATCCACTTGGGAGAAGATGCGAGCCATTTCCTGCGCAACTTTGCGGCGCATGCGGTCGGCCTGCACAAAGTCGACGGCTGAGAGAAATCGCGCCTGCCGGAAAAGATTGGGCCACGCGTCGGGAACCTGCTCTTTCAATTCGCGCAAGCCGCCGCTCAACGTGAACTCCTCGAACGCGGCAGCGCCCTCGGCGAAGAGGATGAGGTTCAACGAATCGTAGGGCCAGTTCGGTAAGGACACTTCGATTGGGACCATGCCAAGTTTCTTGACGGTTTCGAGCGCGCTTCGATCGACGTCGGTTGCGGGGCGCTCGTTCATCCAGGCAGGGAAGTAGCCGACGCGCAGACCGTGCACGCTGGCATTTGCGTCGAAGTCGAGATGGCTGGGAACACTGGCCGTGTCTCCGGGGTCTGGTCCCGAGATCGCATGCAGCACCAACAGCGCGTCTTCCACTCCCCGAGTCATCGGCCCCAGTTTGTCGAGGGACCAGCAGAGCGTCATTGCTCCCGTGCGCGGCACGCGGCCGTATGTGGGACGAAGTCCTGTCACGCCGCAGCGCATGGAAGGACTGACGATGCTTCCCCCGGTTTCGCTTCCAATAGAAAATCCGACAAGTCCAGCAGCGGTTGCGGCGCCCGGCCCGGCGCTCGATCCTGAGGCGCCCTCTTCGGGCAGCCACGGGTTCATCGTCTGCCCGCCAAACCATATGTCGTTGAGTGCGAGCGCGCCCATGCTGAGCTTCGCAACCAGAACTGCTCCGGCGTCGCGCAGCTTCTTTACGACAGCGGAATCGTCTTTCGGAATTCGATTCCGATAGGGCTCGGCGCCGTAGGTTGTGGGAATGCCGGCGGTGTCGAGCAGGTCTTTGCCGCCCCAGGGGATGCCTTGCAGCGGTCCGCGATATTTTCCCTGAGCGATTTCTTGGTCGGCCTGTTTCGCTTGCCGTAACGCTAGGTCGCGAGTGATGGTGATGGCGCAGCGCAGCTTGGGATTGAATCGCTCGAGCCTCTCGAGATAAATACGAGTCAGGCGCTCAGACGTGAGTTGGCGGCTTTCGACCCAGCGCGAAAGTTGCGTGACCGGAGCGACCGCAATGTCTTCATCATGCTGCGGCAGGGCAGTGCTCGAATTGCTTCTCACAAAGCGATCGTGCTGGGCGACTGACTTCAAGCCGGGAAGCATGGGGTCCCAGACAGCCGCGGGCGCCAACGTATCTTCGAGTACGAGTTTCCGCGGACCGTTGCGCCGTTCATAGACGGATGCGAGCGTCTTGCGCCAGCTGGCCGCAGCCATGGCGCGTTCGGAATCAGTCAGCGGGAATTGAACCAATTTCTCGGCTTCGGCGAAGGTCGTGGTCGAGACTTCAGGTCCGAAGGCTGCTCCTGCACCGTAAGCGGTGGGTGCTCCCGGCGGCAGTTGAGTTTGATTCTGCGCGTGAAGGCGTGAGAGTGCGGTGGTGCCGAGAACTCCGAGCGAAGTGATGGTAAGAAATTCCCGACGCGACTTAGACATGATGTTTCCCCAGTGAGCGAATCGTCGAACGACCGACCTAGG
>CAWFIV010000011.1:0-857483 GCA_963815925.1 uncultured Acidobacteriota bacterium
TGGGAGGTGCAAATTGGTCGAAAGACTAGTTCAGTACCTGCCAGGAAGCGCGTGTCCGGTAAGAACCCGGAACACGAACCTACGATGGAAGAGCATGGTTAGATTTTCACGGTAATTGAAACGCGAAAAGAAAACCCATGATCCAGAAGTAGGAGGACTCAGGAGATACGAATCTTCTCCTCGCCTCCCGCGCAACCTAGCTTTATTCCACTGAAATCCTCAGAGACTATATGCCAGATTCCAACGAGAGTTTGTTGGGAAAGATATAGTCCGAACTGCATGGCGACATGCAGAGAGTGGCAGAAATGTCCACTCCTCTCCACGCATCATCGACGAAGTTGGAAAGAGCGACCCTCAGCGGCTAAAGCCGAATCAAGGGCGGCTTCCAACGGCACGACTGGAAGTCGTGTCCTTCCCAAAACACTTGATGGTAAGTGAAGGAGTAACACAGTTGAGCGAAATTCCTTGTCGGGTAAGTTCCGACCTGCACGAATGGCGTAACGAAAGTGCGACTGTCTTGCCGACTGACACGGCGAACTTGTAGTGCCGGTGAAGATGCCGGTTGCCCGCAACTAGACGGAAAGACCCCGTGCACCTTTACTATACCTTTACCATGAACTATGGCCCTTGCTGCGCAGGATAGGTGGGAGGCTTTGATTCCAGGCTCTCGGGCTTGGAGGAGCCAACGGTGAGATACCACCCTGCGAGATCTGTGGTTCTAACTTACTCCCGTGAACCGGGAGAGGGACATGGTAAGGCGGGTAGTTTGACTGGGGCGGTCGCCTCCTAAACGGTAACGGAGGCGCGCGAAGCTACGCTCAGGCTGTTTGGAAATCAGCCGACGAGTGCAAAAGCATAAGCGTGGTTGACTGCGAGTCCTACAAGACGAGCAGGTACGAAAGTAGGCTTTAGTGATCCGGTGGTTCTGCATGGAAGGGCCATCGCTCAACGGATAAAAGGTACGCCGGGGATAACAGGCTGATCGGAGCCAAGAGTTCATATCGACGCTCCGGTTTGGCACCTCGATGTCGGCTCATCGCATCCTGGAGCTGTAGAAGGTTCCAAGGGTTAGGCTGTTCGCCTATTAAAGCGGTACGTGAGCTGGGTTCAGAACGTCGCGAGACAGTTCGGTCCCTATCTGTTGTGGGCGCAGGAGATTTGAGAGGACCTGTCCTTAGTACGAGAGGACCGGGATGGACGAACCTCTTGTGTTCGAGCTGTCATGCCAATGGCACCGCTCGGTAGCGAAGTTCGGTTGTGATAACCGCTGAATGCATATAAGCGGGAAGCACTCCTCAAGATGAGATCTCCCAACCCGTAAGGGATAAGAAGGGCCCAGGAAGACTACCTGGTTGATAGGCTGGAGGTGGAAGCGCAGTGATGCGTGTAGCTTACCAGTACTAATCGCCCGTTCGGCTTGACCATAAAATTTACTCGGTGCAGAAAAACAGCTGTCAGTTCTCAGTTGGGTAGGGCGCGGATTTATCCGAGCCTCAGTTAGAACCTGAACTGTAACTCAGCGCAAGTTGTTTGGATGTCGTTAGAACCTGAATGACTGAGAAGCAATAACTGAAGCTGTTGCGCCGATGAGCTTTTATAAAGCTAGCCGATGTAATAGGTGGCAGAAATCGGAAGTAAACCATAAGAAAGTAAGCCACACCCAATCTATTCAGTTGTGAGGTATCGAACCTCACGATCTTTGAGAATCTGCTCTCAGCTATCAGCTTTCAGCTCTCAGTTTTTGAGCGAAAGGTTGAGAGGCTGGGAAACTCAAGTTTGCTGTCCATCGGCCTTGAAGAGTCAGCCGGCACAAGTTGCTGAGAGCTGACGGCTGATCGCTGACAGCTACGAGTTGTCGGTAATCATACCGCGGGGGATCCACCCGTTCCCATCCCGAACACGGAAGTTAAGCCCCGCTGGGCCGATTGTACTGCACGCGAAAGTGTGTGGGAGAGTAGGTAGTTGCCGGCATTAATAAAGGCTATCAACAGAAATGTTGGTAGCCTTTTCCTTTGCGCTGCATTTCCTAGATACCTGTGAAACGAAAATGCCAGTCGATAATCGCGACTGGAACTAGGAGCGCTACAGCGAGCAGCGCCTGTCTGCGCATTTGGGAGTGCGGAAGGTCACGCACGAAATATGCAGCCGCTAACAGAAGCAGTGGTGGAGACGTAGTCCAAATCATCACAGCTCCCCACCAGGGTGAAACGCCGCTGTAGCCTAGAAGCAGAGCGATCGCGCAGACTCCAGCGTTGAGCCCCGACAACACGAGCGAGCCCGCTACATTCGATGTTCGTCTCACAACGCCAATTATCGCCGTTGGCGTTGTATTGGCAAGGTTACCTTGGAGGCGTGGTGGCTACTTGGAGATCCTTCGCGAAGAACGCTCAGGATTTCGGCAGAAGGCTCCCGGTCGCCGAAGAGCCGAAGAGCGGCTCCCTCACGCCTTCTAATCGCCTCAAGTTAAGCCCCGCTGGGCCGATTGTACTGCACGCGAAAGTGTGTGGGAGAGTAGGCCAGTCTGAGAAATCAGATTGGCCTTTTCCGCTTTGGCGAGGTTTCAGAGTTTCAAACGTTAGCTGCCTCACCAATTGGTCCAAACCACATCATCATCGCTGTTTGCACCCCGCGTTGTTGGTTATGTTTATGACAACGATCATCGTGATGGTGGCTGCAGCTGCACTCACTGAATTGGTGATAGTTCCTTGGCTTCGCAAACGCCGCACATATTGACGCTCTTTCAGCGTGTTTTCGACCCCGCCTTCCAGAGAGTGTCCTGCGTCCCACTCTGCCTGAGGAACTTCTGCCTCGCTTGGCGCATGGATCGCTGGGGCCTGAGTTCGTTTCACTCTTTGCAGCACGGCCTCAGGGATCTTTACGTCTGGGAAGTAAGATTGCAAACTCTTCGTCTTCCAAAATTCCGCCGCAAGCCGACCCGCATCGCTCGATGAAAATCCTTGCTGGGCAGCTGACGCTTAACAAAAGAAGGAGTGGTATCGATATCCGCTTCATCGCAGTCGCTCGCTTCAAGGATTGTATTCCCAGGGTGCCAGAGATCGTTGGGGGAATTTGACTTCCCCTACTAGGCCATCCCAGGTCAAAAATCCTCCAAGTCAAAATCCCCACTTCTCGCGCACAAACCGCGCGAGAAATGGGGCACCCGGCGCCTGCGCCACATACTGCACTCGATTGCATACAATGGCGAATCGAGGAGGACGCGATGAGCAAAGTTCGAGTGGCGGCGTTTTCCATTTCCATCGACGGGTTTGGGGCGGGACCGCGGCAGGATTTGCAAAATCCGCTGGGAGTGCGGGGGACCGAGTTGCATGGGTGGTTTTTTCATACTGATGTTTTCAAGAAGATGACTGGGCAGACCGGCGGGAGCACGGGCGTCGACAACGTGATGGCTGCGCAATCTTTCGAGAATGTGGGGGCGTGGATTCTGGGGCGGAATATGTTTGGGCCGGTGCGCGGACCGTGGAGGGACGAATCGTGGAGAGGGTGGTGGGGCGAGAATCCTCCGTATCACACGCCGGTGTTTGTGCTGACGCATCATGCGCGGGCTCCACTGGTGATGGAGGGCGGAACGACTTTCTACTTTGTTACCGAGGGATTGGAGTCGGCGCTGCGGCAAGCGAAAGATGCGGCCGGAGGGAAGGACGTGCGGATTGGCGGAGGTGTGTCGGTGCTGAGGCAGTACCTGGTCGCGGGGAAGATCGACGAGATGCATTTGGCTGTGTCTCCAGTTCTGCTGGGCGAAGGAGAGAATTTGTTTGCGGGAATCAATCTGCATCAGCTTGGGTTCACAGTGGCCCGCATTGTTGCGGGGGAGAATGCGACGCACGTGTTTGTGGGACGGTCTTCTTAAGTCGATTTGATGAAGCGTCATAGCAAGGTAGGTTGAGAGAAATCTCGATGGCGTTTGCATCCGTCTCGTTCGCGACAGCGCTTGCCCCCAGGGGGGCTAAAGCCCGAATCTTTGTTGGCGACTCAGCGGCACGGCTGAAGCCGTGCCCTTCCACAAGTCAAACTCCCGCCCTTCCACAAGTCAAAATTCCCACCCTCTCGCCAAAGAACGGCGAGAAGGATGGGGCAGCCGCGCTTCTTTTCTTCAACGAACTCACAGCGGGGGACGAATGCGTCCGCCGCTACGCGTTAGGCGGCGGCTTGGCTTTGATACGCCGGGACGAAAGATTCGGTGGCGAAGGTTTCGTATGACGTTGGTGTGGTGTTTTGCGGGGCGCGAGGTTCGAGGGCCCGCATGTGTCCGGAGTTGAGTGCGCCGATCATCTCCAGAAGCAACTTGGCGAATTGCTCGGACATTCCCATTTGAACGAGGACGCCGCGGAACTGATCGTCGGGGAGTTGAGCGTACTTGAGGCCTGGCATGCCGATTTCTTTTCCAATGATGGTGGCGACATCGGTGTAGGTGAGGTCGCGTTGTCCAAGCAATTCGCGGGTCTGTTTGCCGCTGGCGGATGGATGCAACAAGGCGTCGGCTGCGGCGGCGCCGATGTCGCGAGTCGCGATCATCGCAAGTTTCAGATCTGGGCGGAGAGGCGTGGCGACGATACCCATCTTGCGGATCGCAGCCGCCTGAGGAAGCGTGTTCTCCATGAAGTAGGCTGGGCGCAGGTGGAGCACATTCGCGCCGTTGATCTGGTTGAGCTTCTGTTCGAGGTTGTGAAGTCCGAGGACAGGGCCAGTGCCGCTGGCTTTGTCGGCTCCAATACTGCTGAGCGTGACTACGTTTTTGGTGCCGGCATTCTGCACGGCGCCTGCGATCGCATCACTGACACGATTGGCATAGCCGAGCGGATCGGCGCTGGCGGGATTCGGTGGAATCATGACATAGGCCGAGTCGGCCTGGCGGAAGGCTTGGGCGAGAGAGTTGGCGTCCGTGACATCGGCGATGAATGTCTCCGCACCTTTGGCCGCTAGAGGCTGTAAATGCGCTGCGTTTCTGCCGACGACGCGAACTTTCTGTCCGCCGGCGAGAAGGTTGGTTGCCACGACATGTCCCGTGTTTCCGCTTGCTCCCAGTACGACGTACATAGACTTACCTCCATGCGGGGTTGGATGCGGGAGGGTGAGGGATGGACTCGGCATTGAGATTCGAATGCGTGTCGTTGGCGACGGCGTGTGCCCTCAGGGGCTAAAGCCCGAGTCTTCTTGGCGTCGATGCGGCACGGCTGAAGCCGTGCCCTTCCCCGATTCAACCCCCCTTTCCTTCCCCGATTCAACCCCCCTTTCCTTCCACAATTCAAAACCCCGTGCCTCTCCACGATTCAAAATCCGTTTCTTTAGCACGATTTAAAATCTGCTTTTCGAGAAGTCAAAATCCCCACTCTAGCCGCAAAGAGCGCGGCTAGAATGGGGCACCCGCTGGTTCGCGAAGGTCGCGGGTTGTCGTGGGCAAGTCACTGGGCTGGGGTTGCGGCTGGTGCTGGGGCCGGGGCTTCGGCGGTGACTTCGGGCGCGGCGACTGGGTTGATCTTCACGGTTGCCAGGATTTGTTCCAGGCGGCTGAAGACTTTGTCGCGGTCGACGTGCTTGGTCAGGCCATCTTCCGAGGCTACCGTGGTAACGTTCAGCGCGAACTCGTAGCACGATCCATTCTGGTAGACATGGAAGTACTTGGAGTCGCTCTGGCGCGTGCCTTCTCCGGAGACGGCTTCGGTGGCGCGGAGTTCGAGGTCGCCGAGCATCAGCTTAGAGTTCGAGGGCGCATCGGTGGACGGGGCCGCAGATGCTGCATTCGTCTCGCTGGTGCTGGTGTGAGAATTCCCATCTGAGCTCGTGGTGGCGACGGCGGGCATGGGGTCCTTCGTTCCGCATGCGCGGTCCTCAGGATGACAAGTTGCTGACTGCGGTTCCACGACCTTCGGTTGTGGGATGGCGAACTCGGTGCATTGATCGGCGGTGAGACTCTTGTTGACACTCACGTTGAAGAATGCGGACGAGAAGTCGGTGTTGGTGAAGCTGGTCTCGGGCAACTCGACGGCGGCGAGCGCAACTCCGCCGGGCTGCACGAAGTTCATCGCGATGGGATTCTCGGCCACCAGTTCAGTGGCGGCATTGCCAGTTTCAATGGCGTAGCGACGCGGATATTCGAAGGTCACGCCATAGGTCTGGTCGGTATAGTTCACGGTGGCGGGCTTTTTGTGGACGACTTTCTTCGGAGCCGGCTTGGTCTCGGTTTGCACCGCGACAGCGGGAGTCGGCGTGTACTGGCTCACGGGCTGCGGGACGGGGACCTGGATGTCGTTGCTGACTGGCTTCGGCTTATCACTGTTGCTGGAACAGCCGACGGTTACGGAGCAGATGATCAGGACAGCGGCGAAAATCAGAGTGCCGGTCTTGGTGCCCCAGGCTACGGAACGGGTTTCTGCAGTGTTGCGAAGTGCGTTGATGCGGGTCATTGTGGTTGCCTCCTGCCGACTAGCGGCGCTATGAGGAATGCACGGGGCGGACCATGGGCGAGCGTGCTGATTTCGCGGGAGTTAGGGCGGTGGGTGCCCGGAAAGCGGTGTGGGGCGAGGGACACGGTGTGGGGAACGAAACACGCGAAGGCAAAGTCCCCACTTCTCGCGAAGAACGCGAGAAATGGGGCGCCCGGCGCGACGTTTAGGATATGGTTCTGAGAACCTCTTTTGATGTCAGCTAGTATTCTTGGGCGGTGACAGCGCAGGTGAACAATGCTGTCGAGATCCCCACTTTTCGCGGTAAGAACGCGCGAGAAACGGGGCACCCTGGGGAGCGGAGGAGCGGGATGAGTCGAGGTCTAGGATGCGTCTTTGCGTTGGTCTTGCTTGTCGCTTCGAGCCCGGCGTGGACGCAGGGTGCGGCGCATGTTCCCGAGAAGGTCATTCTTGATACCGATATTGGGGACGATGTGGATGATGCGTTTGCGCTGGCGCTGGCGGTGAAGAGTCCGGAGCTGAAGGTGCTGGGGGTGATGACTACTTTCGGCGATACCGAGGCGCGGGCCAAGATTGCGGACCGGTTTCTGGGAGAAATGGGACGTGGAGAGATTCCTGTGTTGGCGGGGAAGGCGACGGCGACGAAGAACCCGATGTCGCAGCGGAAGTACGGAGATGGCGGACATTTTGCGAAGGCACCGCATGGTGACGCGGTGGAGTTCTTGCTGAACGAGATTCGAAAGTATCCCGGGGAGATTACGCTGGTTGCGATTGGTCCACTGATGAATGTGGGAGCGGCGATCGATAAGGATGCGGAGACGTTTCGGAAATTGAAGCGCGTGGTGTTGATGGGTGGATCGATGCGGCGCGGGTATGGGGATCTGGGATATACGGCGCCGGTGCCTCCGATGCCGGAATGGAACATTTTGAATGATGTGGGGTCGGCGCAGAAATTGTTTGCGGCGGGAGTTCCGCTGTATGTGATGCCGCTGGATTCGACGCAACTGAAACTCGATGAAGTGAAGCGGGCGTTTTTGTTCAGCCAAGGGAAGGCGGTGACGGATCAGCTGGCGGTGTTGTATCACTTGTGGGGGCAGGAGACGCCGACGTTGTTTGATCCGATGACGGTAGTGTTTGTGCTGCGGCCGGAGTTGTGTCCAGTGACGGAAATGCACATTCGGGTGGATGAGAAGGGGTACACGAGGGAGGAGCCGGGGGCGGCGAATGCGCAGGTTTGTTTGGAATCGAATGCGGAGGATTTTTTTCGATTTTATTTGAAGAGAGTGGCGGCTATTGAGAGTGCGCATTGAGGGCCGAAATTAAGTCGAAATGCCGAAGTCAAAATCTCCACTCTAGCCGCAAAAGACGCGGCTAGAATGGGGCACCCGGCGGTGGTCGGAGAGAAATGCGAATTGACGAAGGTGGGAGACGGGGTTTCCTGAAGAGAGCGGGACTTGTTGTTCCGGGATTGGCGCTCGTGCATGAAGTTCCTGCTTCTGCCGCAGGCGCGGCAGAGATGGGGCACCCGGAGCAGAGCGCTGCGACGGGGTTTTATGACGTTCGAGCATTTGGTGCGGCGGGGGATGGGAAGGCGATTGACAGTGCTGCGATCAATCGTGCGATCGACGCGGCGGCATCGGCGGGCGGAGGAACCGTGTTCTTTCGTGCGGGGAATTATTTGTGTTACTCGATCCGTCTTAAGAGCAAGGTGACGATTTATCTGGATGCGGGAGCGACGATTGTGGCGGCGGATCCAGCTGAGGATGTGGCGCGCGGGTATGATCTCGCAGAATCGAACCAGCCGTGGGACGCGTATCAGGACTACGGTCACAACCACTGGCACAACAGTTTGATATGGGGCGAGGGATTGGAAGGCGTTTCGATTTGTGGGCCGGGGCTGATTTGGGGCAAAGGCTTGAGCCGCGGGTGGGGAGCGGGGCCGAAGGCTGAGGATCCGGGAGTTGCCAATAAGGCGATCGCGTTGAAGAATTGCCGCAACGTGCTGCTGCACGATTTTTCCATTTTGCACGGCGGGCACTTTGGAATTCTTGCGACCGGCGTCGATAACCTGACGATCGACAATCTGAAGATTGACACGAATCGTGATGGCATGGACGTTGATTGCTGCCGCAATGTGCGGATCTCGAATTGCAGCGTGAATTCGCCGTGGGATGACGGGATCTGCCTGAAGAGTTCGTTTGCGCTGGGATATGCGCGGGCGACCGAGATGGTCACGATCACGAATTGTCTCGTAGCGGGAAGCTGGGAAGAAGGGACGCTGCTTGACGGGACGTGCAAGCGCTTTGCAGCAGACGCCAAGGTGCCACGTACGGGGAGGATCAAGTTTGGGACGGAATCGAATGGAGGCTTCAAGAACATCACGATTTCGAATTGTGTGTTCGAGGGATGCCGCGGGCTCGCGATTGAGACCGTGGATGGCGCGGTGATTGAAGACGTGAGCGTGACGAACATTACGATGCGGGATGTGATGGAGGCGCCGGTCTTTTTGCGGTTGGGTGCGCGGATGCGAGGTCCGGCGGGTGCGGCGGTGGGCGCGCTGCGGCGGGTGATTTTGAGCAACATCAGCTGCTCGTGCGCGCCGGGCGGGCGAATTGGATCGATCATCGCGGGGATTCCGGGGCATCCGATTGAAGATGTGAAGATGAGCGACGTGATCATCGTTCATACGGGTGGTGGAACGAAGGAGGATGCGGAACGGGCGATTGCGGAGAAGGAGAAAGAGTATCCCGAGCCGAACATGTTTGGGACAACTCCGGCGCATGGGTTTTTTATTCGGCATACACGTGGGATCGAGATGGTCGCGGTGAAGATTGAGCCATTGAGTGAAGACTTGCGGCCGGCGTTCGTAGTGGAAGATGCGGATGGGGCTGAGTTTGGGCGGATCAAGGTGCCGGCGGCTGCGGGGGTGCCGGCGTTCGCGTTGAGTGAGGTGCGGGATTTCAGTGTGTGGCGGAGCAAGCCGGTGGCGGATATGGAGTTGGCGGTCGTGGAGAAGCGGGAGATCTAGTGTGCCCGGCAATCGAAGAAGATCATTTCGCGTTGCAGGTAAACCCACGTGATCCAGCGGTGAAGGGGAATCATAATCCCCACGTCTCGAGCAAAGAACGCGCGAGAAATGGGGCACCCGAACCGGCAGGTGGGAACGTTGGAGAAGGGGAAGGATGAAAATTCCAAGAGTATTCACGGCAGCTTTTGTCGTTTGGGTAGGACTTTGTTCATCGACGTTTGCGCAGACGCCGCAGGATGTCGATCTGATCGTGAGTGGCGGGATTGTGGTGACGATGGATGGGGCGCGGAGGATTCTTCGGGACGGGAGCGTCGCGGTTAAGGGCGATGCAATTGTCGCGGTCGGGCCGCGGGCGGAGATCGAAAGTAAGTACAAGGGAGCTGAGACGATGGATGCGCGCGGACGGCTGGTGCTGCCGGGATTCATTAACGGGCACACGCATGTTCCAATGACGTTGTTTCGCGGGTTGCATGATGACGTCACGCTGAATGACTGGCTCTACAAGTACATTTTTCCGGCGGAAGCGAAGAATGTGAATGAGGAGTTTGTGCGGTGGGGAACGAAACTAGCGGCGGCCGAGCAGATTCGCGCTGGCGTGACAACCTTTGCCGATATGTATTACTTCGAGGATGCGGTGGCCGAGGAGACTAAGGCGGCGGGGATGCGCGGAGTGCTGGGGGAGACGTTCATTGATTTTCCGGCTCCGGACAACAAGTCCAATGCCGAGATGATGGCTTATACCGAGAAGTTTTTGAAGCGGTGGCAGGGGGATGCGCTGATTCATGCGGCTCCGGCTCCGCACTCGATTTATACATGCTCGAAGAAGACGATTCAGGATGCAGCGGCGCTGGCCAAAAAATATCACGCGCCGCTGTTGATGCATGTGTCGGAGATGAAGAAGGAGTGGGCGGACAGCGAGAAGGCGAACGGGATGTCTCCGGTCGCATATCTCGATTCGATCGGAGTGCTGGGGCCGGAGCTGGTGGCGGCGCATTGTATTTTCGTGGATGCGGCGGACTGGAAGCTGCTGGCGGAGCGGCAGGTAGGGTGCGTGCATAATCCGTCGAGCAACATGATGATTGCGAGTGGAGTTTCTCCAGTGCCGGAGATGCGGGCCGCGGGCGTGGCCGTGGGGCTGGGGACGGATGGTCCGGCGGGAAGTAATAACGATCTCGACTTAATGGAAGAGATTGACCTGGCCGCGAAGTTGGCGAAGATTTCGAAGATGGATCCGCTGGCGTTGAATGCCAAGGCCGTGGTGGAGATGGCGACGATAGATGGGGCACGAGCCTTGCATATGGAGAAAGAGATTGGGTCGCTGGAGACAGGGAAGAAGGCGGATCTGATTCTGATCAGTCTGGATGAGCCGAATGCAGTGCCGATGTATGACGTGTATGCGCAGATTGCTTATTCGCTGAAGGGGAGCGATGTGGAGACGGTGGTGATTGGGGGGCGGGTGGTGATGCAGGGACGGAAGCTTCTTACTGTCGACGAGGCGGCGGTGTTGGAGAAAGCGCGGGAGTATGGGAAGTCGGTGCGGGTTTCGTTGGGGATGGAGTAGGGATAGCAGGAATTAGAAGGCAGAAGTGAGAAGTCAGAAGTGAAAATCCCCACCACCCTCTGGCCAAATGCATGAGAAGCGTGTCCGTGGCTTGCTCGAAAAAGGGCGGAATTCTTTGCGTCCCTTATAATCAAAAGATTCTTTATGGCTGCCATTCTTGAGAGGATTGTTGCGGCTACGCGGGCACGGGTGGCGGAAGCCAGGCGCGGGGCGGACGTGCGTTTGCTCGCGCAACGTGCCGAATCGCATGTGCCGCGCGGCTTTCGGCGGGCTCTGCAGGCCAAGAGCCGTGAGGGAGTAGCGGTCATTGCGGAATTGAAGAAGGCTTCGCCGTCGAAGGGATTGATTCGGGCGGAGTTTCGTCCGGCGGAGTTGGCGCGGGAACTGGAAGCGGCGGGGGCTGCCGCCTTGTCGGTGTTGACCGACGAAGAGTTCTTTCAAGGTTCTCTGCGAAATTTATGGGAGGCCTCCGCGGCAGTTGCGATTCCCTGCTTGCGCAAGGATTTCATCGTGGATGAGTTTCAGTTGGTGGAAGCGCGGGCTCATGGTGCGGATGCCGTGTTGCTGATTGTGGCGGCGCTGTCTGCGCAGGAGTTGACTTTTCTGGCGGCGGGAGCTCGGCGTTACCGGCTGGATGTTTTATGTGAAGTGCACGATGGCGAGGAATTGCAGCGGGCGCTGGATGCGGGGTTTGATTTGATTGGGGTGAATACGCGGGATCTTCGGACGTTCAAGGTGGATCTGGAGACGGCATTTGCTTTGGCGGGTCGGTTTCCTGCCAACGTGGTGCGAGTGGCGGAGAGCGGGATTCATTTGGCCGAGGATGTGGCGCGGTTGCGGGGCGCGGGATACGACGCGTTTCTGGTGGGGGAGTCGCTGATGCGGGCGGCGTCGCCAGGAGAGGCGTTGCGCAGATTGCTAGTACCCAGTACTCAGTACTCAGGACCCAGTGCACGTTAGAGCCGATAGATTCGTGGAAAGAACCCCTGTTTGGGCCTTGGGTGATGCATGCGAGCACGAGGTCTTTCGGCTGCGGTTTGCTTCGCTCATCACGAAGCAAAATCCTCGCTCAGGATGACAGGGTTGCTCCGGTGACAAAGTAAACGATGACTTGGGTGAAGATTTGCGGGATGACGAATCTGGAGGACACGCTCGTCGCGGTGGATGCGGGGGCGGATGCGGTGGGGTTTGTGTTTCATCCCGAGAGTCCGAGAAATGTGAGTCCCGCAGTTGTCGAAAAGATTGTGTCCCGATTGCCGGAGAAAATAGAAAGAGTTGGGATATTCGTCGGGGATCGTGTTGGAGGGATTGCCGCGAAGCGAAGAATCGCGCATGAAGCAGGGCTGACGGCAATTCAGCCGTACACGGACAGCCCGCCGAGCCTTCGCACTTTGAAAGAGTGGATTTCCCTGGACAGGAGATTGTTCGTCGCCTGGCCGGCGGATCGAGTGTTCAAAGGGCGGTTCGGTGGATTCAAGTGGCGCGCCGAAGCGAAGGGAAAGGTGAGGGCGATTCTCTTGGATTCGGGTACCTCAACGCGAGCCGGTGGAACAGGGCAGTTGTTTGATTGGAGGAAAGCAAAGGTTGTGCTTTCCGCGATCGACGGATTTGATTTCGTGGTCGCGGGCGGTCTAAGTCCGCAGAATGTTTGCGAGGCCATCGAGATCCTTCATCCTTGGGGAGTCGATGTCGTCTCCGGCGTTGAGGCGCGGCCCGGGAAGAAGGATCCGGAGAAGGTGCGGGCGTTTGTGAGGGCGGTGCGTGAGATGGATCGGAAGGTTGGTTAGGGATGGCTACGGTTCCGCGGAGTTCGAAAATCAAAGTCCCCACTTCTCGCGCACAGGACGCGCGAGAAATGGGGCACCTGGCAAGAAGGAGCAGGTCCCTCGACTCCGCGCTTCCTTCGCTTCGCAAAGGTAACGCTACGCTCGGGATGACAGAAAACAGGGTCACGAAGAAGCAAACACGCGGTGATGAGCCGGGGCGGTTTGGGGTTTATGGCGGGAGGTATGTTCCCGAGACCTTGATGGCTGCGCTCGAGGAGCTCGAGCGCGCGTATGAGAAGGCCAAGCGCGATCCCAAGTTTAAGGCGCGGCTGGACGAGTTGCTGCGGACTTATGCGGGGCGGCCTACACCCCTGTTTTTTGCGCGGCGGCTTACAGAGAAATTGGGCGGAGCGAAGATTTATTTGAAGCGCGAGGATCTGCTGCACACGGGGGCGCACAAGATCAACAACTGCCTGGGGCAGGGGCTACTAGTGGAGCGGATGGGGAAGCATCGCGTGATTGCCGAGACTGGTGCGGGACAGCATGGAGTGGCGACCGCGACCGTGTGTGCACTCCTGGGATTTGAGTGCGTCGTGTACATGGGCACCGAGGACATGCGGCGGCAGGAGTTGAATGTGTTCCGCATGCGGTTGCTGGGGGCGGAGGTGCGCGGGGTATCGTCGGGATCGCGCACGCTAAAGGACGCGATCAATGAGGCAATGCGCGACTGGGTTACCAATGTGCGGACGACCCATTATTTGTTGGGGAGCGTGCTTGGGGCGCATCCGTATCCGACGATGGTGCGGGATTTTCATCGCGTGATTGGGCGCGAGGCGCGGGCGCAGATTCTGAAGGCTGAGGGGAAATTGCCAGCTGCGATTATTGCGTGCGTTGGTGGAGGATCGAATTCGATTGGAATTTTTTACGATTTCCTGAAGGACAAGAAAGTTCGTCTGGTCGGCGTTGAGGCCGGGGGGCGTAGCGAGGCGCTCGGGGATCATGCAGCACGGTTTCGGGGAGGATCTCCGGGAGTGCTGCAAGGGACATATTCGTACGTGCTGCAGGATTCGGGTGGCCAGATTGCGCTGACACATTCGGTATCGGCGGGGCTGGATTATCCGTCGATTGGGCCTGAACATGCGGCGTTGCGCGATGCGGGGCGTGCAGAGTACGTGCCGGCTTCGGATGCGGAGGCGCTCGCGGCTACGACTTTGCTGGCGCAGACGGAGGGGATTATTCCGGCGCTGGAATCGGCGCATGCGGTGGCGGAGGTGGTGAAGCGGGCTCCGCGGATGAAGAAATCCGAGATTGTGATTGTGAATGTTTCGGGGCGCGGAGATAAAGATATTGGGATCATGCGGGAGAATTTGAAACTGGATGGATCGGCCGTCTGATGCGCATTTGATAAACCCGAAACGAAAAGCGGACGTTTCCGTTGGAACTTCTTTCTGGGCCTCGGGTGGCGATGAGGTGCAAGGGATTCTTCGCTGCGCTCAGAATGACAGGACTCTCTTTTGTGACAAGAAGCTTTTTATGCCCTTAACTTTTCATAGGAGACCGGCGCTGGTGGCGTATGTGACGTGCGGGGATCCCGATCTCGCGACGACACGGGAGATTGTACTGGCGGCCATCCAGGCTGGGGCCGATGTGATTGAGTTGGGCGTGCCGTTCAGCGATCCGGTGGCGGATGGGCCGGTGATCCAGCGGGCCAGCGAGCGGGCGCTTAAGCATGGGACGTCACTGGCGCAGGTGCTGACTCTGGCGGCGGAGGTGCGGGTGCACGCGCAGTCCACCGGGATCATTATTTTTTCTTATCTGAATCCGATTTTGCGGATGGGGATGGAGAAGTTTTGCAAGGTGGCGCGAGCGGCGGGTGTGGATGGGGCGTTGGTTACTGATTTGCCCGTGGAAGAGGCACGAGAATATTTGCGGGCGATGCGGGGGCACGATTTGTCTCCGATATTTCTGGCGGCGCCGACGAGTCCGGATGAGCGATTGAAGCGGATTGCGGAGGCTTCCCGGGGATTTGTGTATGCCGTGTCGCGGACCGGAGTGACGGGAGCGCGGCAGGATTTGGCTGCCGACGCGCAGAAATTGGTGAAGCGGTTGCGGCGCGTGACGAAATTGCCGGTGGCATTGGGGTTTGGAATTTCTACGGCGGAGCAGTTTGCGGAAGTGGGTTCGTTCGCCGATGCGGTTGTGGTCGGCAGCGCGATCGTCGAGACGATCGAGAAGAATCGGGGGCGAGAGGCGGTTGCGGTGGGGGAGTTTGTGAAACAGCTTTCAACCGTCAGCTTTCAGCCATCAGCTATTTCGCTGTGAGGGTTGGGGCCGACGCATTCCCGCTGATCTACATCTACATCGCGATTGTTCCTTCAGTAGACTTTTGCTGAGAGCTGATGGCTGAAAGCTGACGGCTGGCCTATGGATATCGAGGATTGGCGAAAGAAAATCGACGAGCTGGACCGGAAGCTGGTTGAACTGATCAGCGAACGGGCTCGGGCTGCGGTGGCGATTGGGAAGCTTAAGCGCAATACGTCGATGCCGATTTATGAGCCAGACCGGGAGCGAATCGTTTTCGAGAATGTGCAAGCGGCGAATCGCGGGCCACTGGCGGGGCGGGATCTGGTGCGGATTTACGAGCGCATTATCGACGTGATGCGGAATGTGCAGAAGGTTGAGATCGGGCCGAAGGCCGAGCCAGCTGATGCGAGGACCGAGTTGGATTCCGAAGTGAATGATTGAAGCAGCTATTAGCTATTAGCACTCAGCCTTTAGCGAAACCGAGATTGCAGGGCCGATATGCCAGTCGTGGTCCCGACAGCGGATTCCTCGCTGTGCTCGGAATGACAAAGAGCCGCAGTGGAAGAGGAAGATACAGGAGCTAAAAGCTAAGAGCTAATATCTAGGAGCTGGTTTTTATGATTGTGGCGATGCAGGAAGGCGCGGGGGAGGAACTGATTCAGCAGGTGATTGAGCACCTGGTGAAGATGGGTTTTGAGGTGCATCGCTCGACTGGGGCGCGAATGACCGTGCTCGGAGCGGTGGGTTCGGGGATCGACTTTGATATCCGCATACTGGAATTGCTGCCGGGGGTGCAGGAAGTTCATCGCATCAGTTCTCCGTACAAGCTGGCGGGGCGAAGTTTTCGTCCCGAGGGGACGATCGTCAAACTGGCGAATGGGATCGATGTGGGTGGGAACGAAATTGTGGTGATGGCAGGGCCATGTTCGGTCGAGACCCGGGAGCAGATTTTTTCTACGGCCGAGGCGATTGCGAAGGCAGGGGCGAAAGTGTTGCGAGGCGGGGCGTTCAAGCCGCGAAGTTCTCCGTACTCGTTTCAAGGGCATGGAGAGGATGCGCTCAAGTTGTTGCGGGAGGCAGGGGAGAAGTTCAACCTGCTGGTGATCAGCGAGGTGATGGAGATTTCGCAGATCCCGATGATGCTGCCTTACGTTGACATCCTGCAGGTGGGAGCGCGCAACATGCAGAACTTTAATTTGCTGCGCGAACTGGGGAAGGTGCGCAAGCCGGTACTGTTGAAGCGCGGTATCGCGGCGACGCTGGAAGAGTTGCTGCTGTCGGCGGAATACATTATGGCGGGCGGGAATTACGATGTGATCCTGTGCGAGCGTGGGATCCGGACGTTCGAGACGTATACGCGGAACACGATGGATATTTCGGCGATTCCGATCATTCACAAGCTATCGCATCTGCCGATGACGGCCGATCCGTCGCATGGGACGGGGCGGCGGGACAAAGTGGCGCCGATGGCGCGGGCGTCGGTGGCGGCGGGAGCGGACGCGCTGCTGATTGAGGTGCATTGCGATCCGAATAAAGCCTGGTCGGACGGGGCGCAGTCGCTGTTTCCGGACCAGTTCACCAAGTTGATGGATGAATTGAGGATGATTGCACCAGCGGTGGGACGGAAGATCGGGTGAGCTAAAGCAAATCACAACCACAGAGGACACAGAGGACGCGGAGGGGGAAACGGAAAAACCCTGCCGACGTGCAGCTAATCTTCCCGTGTTTGAGTTTCTTATTTCTGGTATGCCTCTGTGTCCCTCGTGTCCTCTATGGTTATCATCTTTCTTCTTATGGCGATTCGGCAAATCACGATTATCGGGACTGGCTTGGTTGGCGGGTCGCTGGCGCTGGCACTGCGGAAGAACAAGTTTGCCGGGCGGATTGTGGGGTGCGACCGTAAGGGGACGCTAGAGCGGGCACGGATGTGTGGGGCGATCGACGATGGGACGGCGAATCCGGGAGACTCGGTGCGGGGGAGTCAGGTGGTGGTGCTGGCGACTCCTGTGCTGGCGATTGTCGATCTGATTGAGCGTATCGGACCCGTGCTGCCAGCCAAGGCTCTTCTGACTGACGTGGGAAGTACAAAGGCTGCGGTGGTTGAACGCGCGGTGAAGGTGTTTGGGAAGGCTGCGGGGAAGCGGTTTCTGGCGGGGCATCCGATGGCGGGGAAAGAAATGAGTGGAGTGGATTACGCGGATGCCGACTTGTTTCAGAAGGCGGTATGGTTCCTGTCTCCGCTGCCGGGGCAGAATTTGAATGAAGGGCTGTTCGCGGAATTTGCTGGGTGGATTGATGCGATCGGATCGCGGATTGCGATGCTTCCGGCGGAGGAACATGACCGGCTGTGCGCGTGGATCAGCCATGTTCCGCAGATGATCTCGACCGCGCTGGCGGCCGCGCTGGTGGAAGAGTTTGGCGACGACGCGCCGTTGCTCCCGGCTGGCGGGCGGGCGCTGCAGGAGATGACGCGGATCTCTGCGAGTCCGTATTCGATGTGGCGGGATATTGCAATTACGAATAAGCCGAACCTGGAGAAGGCGCTGTGGAACGTGGAGCAACGGTTGGCGCATATCCGAGAGAATCTGGCCACGCGGCAACTGGCGGAAGAATTTGATCTCGCACACCAGCTCAGGAAGAGTCCAATCAAGAAAAAATAGATTCACCACGGAGACACGGAGGCACCGAGAAGACAAATCGTACTTATCTATGCTCGAGGCGCTCGGCCTATCTGTGTTCTTCAACTTCCTTCTTGATCTTGTTCTTCTCTGTGCCTCTGTGCCTCTGTGTCTCAGTGGTGAATAATCGTTTAGAATTCTCCCGCTATGAATAAAGTTGTGGCGAATGCGGATGAGGCGATCCGCGACGTGTTCGATGGCGCGACCATCATGATCGGGGGATTCGGATTGTGCGGGATGCCGGAGAATCTGATTCGGGCGCTGGTGCGGAAAGGGACGAAGAATCTGCGGACGATCAGCAACAACGTTGGGGTGGATGGCGTAGGGAATGGATTGCTGCTGGCGGCGGGGCAGATCGTGCACCACATCGGATCGTATGTGGGTGAGAACCGGCTGCTGGAAGAGATGGTGCTGAAGGGGACGATCCGGCTGGATCTGGTGCCCCAGGGGACGTTTTCGGAGCGGATTCGCGCGGGGGGCGCGGGGATTCCGGCGTTTTATACGCCGACGGGTGTGGGGACGATTGTTGCCGACGGCAAGGAGACACGCGAGTTCGACGGTCGCACCTACGTGATGGAGCGCGGGCTGACAGCCGACTTTGCGTTTGTGAAGGCGTGGAAGGGCGATCGCGAGGGGAATCTGATTTATCGGAAGACGGCGCGGAATTTCAATCCCATGATGGCGACGGCGGCTCGCGTGACGATTGCGGAAGTGGAACATCTGGTTGATGCCGGAGAGTTGGATGGGGATGCGATTCATACGCCTTCGATTTATGTGAAACGGATTTTTCAGGGGGAGCGGTACGAGCGGCGGATTGAGCGCAGGACGGTAAGGAAGGCGTAGTGCGACAAGGGATCGAGGCACGGGGAGAATTCGCTGACGCTTTCGTGCTCCTACAGAAGGTGCACGGGTCCTTCACTTCGCTCAGGATGACAGAGCGTTGGGGATGATTGGATGACGACGAACAGGCCAGGAAAAGACGTCGATAAGCGGGAGAGGATTGTGAAGCGGATTGCGCGCGAGTTGCGCGATGGGTTCTATGTGAACCTGGGGATCGGGATGCCGACTTTGATTGCCAACTATGTGCCGAAGGGGATGGAGGTCACGTTGCAGTCGGAGAATGGAATGCTGGGGATTGGGCCTTATCCGGTGGAGGGGACGGAGGATCCGGATCTGATTAATGCCGGCAAGGAGACAGTCAGCGAGATGCCGGGGACTTCTTATTTTTCAAGCGCCGATTCGTTTGCCATGATTCGCGGCGGGCATATTGATCTGAGCGTGCTGGGCGCGATGGAAGTGGATGAGACGGGCAGCATCGCGAACTGGATGATTCCAGGAAAAATGGTGAAGGGAATGGGCGGCGCGATGGACCTGGTGGCGGGAGCGCGGCGCGTGGTGGTGGCGATGGAGCATACGACGCGCGAAGGCGCTCCGAAGATTTTGAAGAAGTGCACGCTGCCGCTGACTGGTGTGCGAGTGGTCGATACGATTGCGACGGAGATGGCCTACATCCGCGTCACTCGCGATGGCCTTGTGCTGGAGGAAGTGGCGCCCGGGCTGACCGCCGAGGATGTGCAGCGAGCGACTGAGGCGCGGCTGATCGTGAGTCCGGGGCTGAAGATGATGGAGAGCTAGGGTGATGTCCCGGAAATACGCGAACAAAAACCGGGACTTGGTCTCGAGACCAAGCAAGGAGTTTCGTGGTGCAAACAAAATACATAGGTCCTTCGCTTCGCTCAGGATGACAACTGTGATTAGTGCAGGAACTTACGGGACACCACAGTAGCGGCCCGTCGGCGAAGGTCTTTGGTGGAAGGAGGCAGAGCGGCTGAAGCCGCACTGCTTCCCTATTTCTTACGGCACGACTAAAGTCGTGCCCTTCCCATTTGTGGTTAACGCGGCGCTGAAGCGCCGCTCTTCCACAAATTATGCGGCGGCGATGCGGCGGATCAGGTCTTCTTGTTCTTGCTTGCTTTCGGCGCCGATGGTAAAGGCGTCGAGCAGGCCTAAAGACAAGGCATACTTAATGCCTTCGTCCTGACGGTTGCGCAGAGTGCCTTGGCCTAGAATTTTCATTCCCACGACGGCTTTGCCAGCTGCTTTCATTTCCTTTAACACTTCGACGACGGTGGCGGGATCGGCGTCCATGAAGGCGCCGACCGGGTTGATGCGGGCAAGATCGATTTCAACCCACGGGCTCTTAGCGGCGGCGCGCAGAGCTTCGATGCTGTGGCAGGAGCAGCCGTGGGCGCGGATGATGCCTTTCTCTTTGGCTTCGGAGAGAACGTCCATGGCGCCGCGATAACGGTCGGTCCAGTCGGCTTCGGTGACGCAGTGCATCAGGCAGACGTCGAGGTAATCAGTGCCGAGTTCGCGGCGGAAGCGGTCGAGGTCGGCATGCATTCCGGCGGCGTCGCGCGACCAGGACTTTGTGAGCACAGTAACTTTATCGCGCTGCACGTGCTTGAGCGCTTCGGCTACGTGAGGATGGCTTCCGTAGGAGTCGGCGGAATCGAAGAAGCGGAGGCCGTGATCGTATCCGTTGAGCAGGAGGTCGGAGAGGCCTTGCACGCCGAGGGCGGTCTGGTGGGAGTGGTGTCCGGAGCCGACGGTGCCGGTGCCCATGGCGAGGCGACTGGTCTTGATGCCAGTGCTGCCGAGGGTGACCGTATCGGAGGCGGAGAACTTTGCAGGAAGAGTCTGCTCCGCGATGGCTTGGAAGATTGATTTCGATGAGAGCCAGGCCGCTCCTGCGGCGGTGGCCGAGCGAATGAGGAATTCGCGGCGACGCATAAGTCCTCCTGAAAACTTCACCACAGAGGACACGGAGGACACAGAGGAAGTCTTAGGAAGTGCTCCGTAACTCGGCGTCTTCGAGGTGATGGCATCCTTATGAGGCTACACCGACTGGGAGGGCTCGGGGAAGGTCTCACGGGCTGGTTCGACAGGGGGTGAGAGCCTCTCGGGAATAGGGATCCTTCGACTGCGGCTGGTCTTTGCGCTTAGGCGCAAAGACCAATCCTTGCTCAGGACGACAAGACCACTCAAATACGGAATGGGGCGGCCAGGAGCCGGAACGGGAGCGTGATCGCCAGATAAATGACTTCGAGGACGCCGTGGACGGCTACTCCGATAATGCGGAACGGGAGCAACAAGAGCCAGACTAAGGGATACGCGACCAGGGCCAGGAGCGCGAGAGGCCAGCAAAGTACGAACAGAAGGCACCAGAGCAGGAATGTGAACATGACGGAGACCTCCCTCTAGCAGGCTGCGGAAAAATTCGCCATGAGCGCCCTGCAAGTCCCTCAGGCGCTGAAGCGCGGACATGTTTTGAACGACTGAGTGGCACGAGTGGAACTCGAGCCCTTCCCAGATCCGCTCCAAATCGAGTTTTCCGCAGCCTTCTAAAGGATTGTACGTTTGGGGGTGGAAGAATGTTCCGTATTCGTTGCGTTCACCCGGCGGAGGATTTCTTCGATGAATTCGGTTTTGGCCTGGGTGTAGGCGTCGCGGTCGATGAAAAATCTGCCGGAAAGGTTCCGCTTCAAACTGTAATAGGCTTCCGCCTCCTTCGGATGGGTGCGCAGATGGTCTCGAAATGCTATATGCCGAGCGTATTCCTCGCTGCCGGGCAGACAGACATAGAGGTGATGGGGAACGTCATGCGCCGGTGCCGGAAAGGCTTGGCGGCCGGGAATGCCGAGCGTTCCCCGAGATTCATACCCCAGCGCCTGCAACTTCGTGATGACGAGCGGAAGGTCATCGGATGACTTCAAGAGGATGTCGAGATCGATGATGGGTTTGGCCGGAACTCCGGGAACGGCGGTGCTGCCAATATGTTCGATCGCGGCTGCGAACGCGCCTAGGACTGGAGTGATTCGCGAGCGAATTGCTTCGAACTGCTGGGGCCAAAGCGGATCATATTCTTCGATGATGATGGGGGTGGTCATTCAAACTGTCTCCGGAAGGTAGTGAGTTGCTGCTGGATTTCGGAGAGCTCGGCGCGGAGCCGGGATACTTCTTCTTCGAGTGCGGCGACTCGGTCGGCAGTTGAATTGATTCCGGCAGTCGCGGGCGAGGGCCCCTTCGACTGTCGCTCAGGGCAGGTCCGCGCCACATACGCACCTGCATCTTCTGCGGCGGGGGACATTGGCGGTTCGCCGGAGAATAAATGTGTGTAGCGGGATTCTTTGGTGCCGGGCTGACGAGGGAGAATTCTGGCTAGCGGTGGGTCGCGCTGGGCCAGTCGGTCGAGTGTGGAAATTATGTCTTCGAGCGCTTCGAAGCGGTACATGCGGTCGGTGCGGCTGCGGAGTTCGCCGGGAGTTTGCGGTCCTCGGAGGAGAAGCACGCAGACGACGGCGATTTCGCGGCGGTCGAAGTTGAAGACCTCCTGCAAACGGTGTTCGAACTTGGTGACGCGGCTATCGGCGCCGCTGGCGGGGCCGGCCATGCGCTTTTCCTGCAGGCTGGCGAGAGCGTCGCGGACTGAGGACTCGTCGAGCGTCATCACGGGATCGCGGTTGTTTTTCTGGTTGCAGGCGTTGACCAGAGCGTTGAGCGAAAGCGGATAGTAGTCGGGCGTGGTGATGTCTTTTTCGATCAGGGCGCCGAGGACACGGGTTTCGGTTTCGGTGAGAATCACGGGGGATGTCCGCGTCGATTTTAATTCATGGGAGTTCTGGGGAGTGAGGATTGAGGTCAAAAGCTTGAACCACAGAGGACACCGAGGACACAGAAGAAGTCAAAGTCCCCACTTCTCGCGCACAGAACGCGCGAGAAATGGGGCATCCTCGGGTTTTTTCATCCTCGAGATTGTTTTTAGAACAATGCGGTGGAGCGGCGCTTCCAGGGTTTGCCTTTTTCTTTGGCGATGTTTTCCATGTCGGCGACGTACGCTCCGGCTTGCGTCAGAATGTGGTGCAGGTCGTTGCCGATGCTGATGAAGGTGAATCCTTTTTCGAGGAATTCGCCGACGCGGGCGGTGCCGAAGAGGAAGAGGCCGAGGATGACGTTGTTCTTGCGGGCGTGTTCGATCAGTTTCTTAGTGGCGGCATCGAGTTCGGGTGAGGTGTACATGTGGGGGAACTCGTATTTGTTGTACAGCCCCATCGACATGCAGAGATCGTTCTGGCCGAGGAAGAGAATGTCGACGCCGGGGACGGCGGCAATTTCGGCGATGTTCTCGATGCAGGAGGCGGTCTCGACCTGGAGTGCGACGATGCCTTCGTTGTTCCAGTTGCCGGCGTAGCCGAGCAGTCCGGCTTTGTTCATGCTGCGCTGCGGGAAGTAGACTGAGCGCGTTCCGATCGTGGGATACTTGGCGCAACTGATGGCTTCGCGGGCTTCGGCGGCGGTATTGATGTAGGGAATGAGGACGCCGTCAGCGCCCATATCGAGGGCCTGCTGGATGCCGGGACGGTCAGCGTATCCGCCGACGCGGACAAGCGATTTCGCGCCGCCATTGGAGATGCCGCTCAGCATGGCGGAGAGTTTTTCGTATCCCATGGGGCCGTGCTGAGTGTCGACCAGTAGCCAGTCGTATCCGCTATGCGCGAGTTGCTCCGCGACCGTAGGACTGTGGGCGTTAAGGAAAAGCCCCATCTTGGGCTGTCCGGCGCGGAGTTGCTTTTTGAATTCGGATCCGCTGAGTGCGGGGTCGGGCATGAGAAATCCTCCTCGGGGTCGAATTGATGAGTGTACCGTACGGGGCGATTGAGACTGCGAATACGGGGTGAATTTTTTGGGGCTCATGACCCTGGGACAGGAAATCAAAATCCCCATTTCTCGCGCACAGAACGCGCGAGAAATGGGGCACCTTGGTGTTGCCATCCTGGGAACTGAGCGCCTATAGTCTTTTCACATCAAGGAGACTGGTATGCGACTGCTTCTGAATTGGGTATTAAGCGCAGTGGCGGTGTGGGTCGTGGCTCTGTTGGTGCCGGGAGTGTCGGTGAGCGGTCCGAAGAACGCGCTTATCGCGGCGCTGGTGATCGGGTTCATCAATGCAACCATCGGACTGGTGCTGAAGGTGATTACGTTTCCACTTACTCTGTTAACGCTTGGCCTGTTCTGGCTCGTGATCAATGCGCTGATGCTGGAACTCGCGTCGGCACTTCTGGCGCCGGGGTTTCAGGTACGCGGGTTTCTGGCGGCGTTTGTGGGCGCGATCGTTCTCAGCTTGGTAAACCTGTTGCTTAAGGCTCTTGTGATGCCGGCTAAGGACAAGAACTAAGAGCACAAAGATTTTCACCACAGGGGCACAGAGAAGCACAGGGTCACTCCCAGGTGCCCCGGATCATCTTTAATTTTTCGGGACTGATTTCTTGGGCTTGATTGCCTGCCAGTCTTCTTCTTTCAGAATTCTTCCCAAACTGCTGAATTCGCCTGCGCCTTGCAGGAATTCGCCGCCGTCCATGCGGATGACTTCGCCGTTGATGTAGCCGGAGCCGTCACTTACGAGAAATGCTGCGAGATTGGCGAGTTCTTCGACCGTGCCGAAACGATGGAGGGGATTGCGATCGAGCGCGAGTTTCTCGAGTCCGGGGTGCGGCAGGACGCGGGAGAATGCGCCTTGGGTTGGAATGGGACCGGGGGCAATGGCGTTCATGCGAATTCCGCGGTTACCCCATTCCACGGCGAGGCTGCGGGTGAGGGCTTCCACTCCGGCTTTGGAAACGGCGGAGGGAACGACGTAGGCCGATCCTACGGGTGCGTACGTGGCGGAGATGCTCAGAACTGTGCCGGGATGGGAGGACTGGAGCCAGCGGCGTCCGCAGGCCATGGTGCAGTTGAGTGTTCCCATCAATACGATGCCGATGACGGAGTTCCATGCGCCGGGAGAGAGTTCTTCGGTGCGGGCGATGAAATTTCCGGCGGCATTGTTGACGAGGATGTCTAGGGGAGCTTCGCTCCAGATGGAGTCGATCATGGCTTCGACGGCGTCGAGGCTGCGAACGTCGCATGGGATCGCGTGAATCGGTCCCTTCGAAGTGAGTTCGCCGGCGGTTTCTTCGAGAACGTCTTGGCGGCGGCCGCATATGTGGACGGTCGCTCCGAGTTCGAGGAAGCGTGTGGCCATACCTTTGCCGAGGCCGGTGCCTCCGCCGGTAATGAGGATGCGTTTGTTTTTCAGAAGGTCGGTGCGGAACATTGGTTTCTTGCCTCTCAGGGGCTAAAGCCCTACTGTCTACCACTCTTTACGCGGCGCCGAAGCTGAAGCGCCGCTCTTCCACGCGGTGACGCCGCTCTCCCACGCGGGTGCTGACCCGCTCTTCCATGCAGCCACATCAATCCTAGTCTGTACGGAACCGATTCCATGAATCGCAGGCTACGCGGAAGCCGTAGTCGGCGTACTGGAATTCTGGAGGGATGCTGGAGCGCGCGCTGCAGCGGGCTACTTTGATGTGGTGGCGCCAGGATCCTCCGCGGGAAGATTTGCGTGATGGCTTCATCGAGCTTTGTTCGGGGCCGCTCGGGTTGCGCTCGGGTGACACGGCGTAATAGTTCGGATCGTACCAGTCGCTGCACCATTCGTGGACGTTGTCGCAGATGTCATATAAGCCAAAGGCGTTGGGAGTGTATTGAGCGACTGGTTCGGGTCCAGCTTTCCAGCGCGAGGCGTAGTTGGGAAGAGATTGCGGCGGGGCGTCGCCCCAGGGAAAATTCTTTTGCTCGAGGCCACCGCGGGCGGCGTGTTCCCATTCAGCTTCGGTGGGAAGACGGTAGTGTTTGCCGGTTTGCGAACTCAGCCACTCGCAGTACTTCACGGCGTCGTGCCAGCAAGGTCCGGCCACGGGTTGCTGGGGATGGTTGAAGTTTGGATCCTGCCAGAACGGGGGCGGCGGGTTACCCGTCGCTTCGAGGAAGCGCGCAAATTCGGCGTTCGTAATTTGGGTGGCGGCCAGTTGGACGGCGTCGATCCAGACGCGGTGGATGGGGCGTTCGCAGTCCTGTCCGGCGTGCGAGCCCATGAGAAACCAGGCGGCAGGGATCGTCACCATTATGGGTTCCAGTGCGAGGGCCTGCGTTTCCGAGTTCGCGGGAGCGAGCATCATGGCAGTTGCCGGGCGATTTCTACCGAGGTAAAGTTTACCAGCGCTGGGGTGGGAGAAAGAGATGGCCGAGAAGAAGCTGCGGTTTCAGGCGAAGATCCAGGGAAAAGAGGCGGGCGTGGTGGCTGCGATTACTCCGCCGGTGGATGTAATCGAGTGGTTCGGAACGCGCGCGCGGGTGCCTATCCGCGGGACGATTAATGGTTTTCCGTTTCGTTCGTCGCTGATGCCCTGCGGAGGTGCCCGCATGATGCCGGTGAACAAGACACTGTGTCAGGGTGCAGGTGTGCAGCCGGGAGACGTCGTCGACGTGATAATGGAACAGGATGTCGAGGAGCGGACGGTGGAAGCTCCGATGGAACTCAAACGGAAGTTGGCGAAGAGTAAGGCTGCGCGCACGAGATGGGATGAGTTGGCGTTCACGCACAAGAAAGAGATGGCTCTGGCAATCTCTGGCGCGAAGCTGGACGAGACGCGGAAACGGCGGCTGGAGAAAGTGATGCGGGTGCTGACGACGGGGGCGAAGTGGACAGGGTAGGAGACCTCTGGGACGATTTGCAGCGATCGAGGAAGTCAAATTCCCCACTTCTCGCGCACAGAACGCGCGAGAAATGGGGCACCCGGAATTAGATATTCGAGCGCAGCCGGTGAATTACTTCCGCGATGTCATTGTCTTGGAAGAGGCGAATGGCGGCGATGCCGGCGGCGCCTGCGTTCAGGCAGGACTGGGCATTCTCCAGAGTTATGCCGCCCAGAGCCAAAACCGGGATGCCCGCTTGGCATGCTTGGCGTAGGGCGGAGAGGCCTGCAGGGCTCGCGCCTTTTTTTTCGAAGACTGGGGCGAACACGGCGAAGGTAGCGTGGTTCGCGGCGGCTTGGGCTACGTCTGCTGGCGAGTGACAGGAGACTGCGATCAGAGGAGGTCGTGGTGAGAGTTGGCGGGCAGGAGTGCCCGCCCCACACGGACTGTGCGACAACGTTCTTACGTCTTGCGGGAAGATGTCGTCTGAGCGAAGGTGGACGCCGTCGGCTCCCACTGCCAGTGCGATGTCGGCGCGAGAGTTGATCAGGAGCGCAGTCGCCAGTTCCCGGTTCTCGGTTTTCAGTTGGGCGATGGTTGTGACCGCTTCGCCGGCCAGGGATTCCAAGTCGCGCGTGGAGAGATCTTTTTCGCGGAGCTGAATGTAGTCGACGCCCGCGCGAGCAGCCTCGGCGATTTTTTCCAAGAGGTGGCGACGGCGGGAGAATTCATCTCCGGGGAAGGCGGTGCGGTCGGTGATGTAGTAGAGAAGGCAGCCGGTCGGCATCAGCTGGCAGTTTAATGCAGAGCGCGGGCTCCGTGATGTGGGCAGGGAATAAGCTTAAACCACTGAGGATACAGAGGACGCGGAGGTAACAAAGCAATGAGAGCTACGGTCTGGTCTTGGCGATTTCCGGGAGGACTTCGCGCTCTTTCTTGGGTGTGCCCCCCAGATGGTACGTCGTCAGGCCGTCGCGCAGGTATTCGAAGGCGTCTTCCGGATTGTCGACGATCTTGAACTGGTGGAGGTCGCCCGGAGAAATCGTACCTGCGTCGACAAAGGCCTGGAAGTTGAGGATGCGGTTCCAATACTCGCTGCCGTAGATGACGACCAGAATTTTCTTGGCGAGTTTGTCGGTTTGCGCGAGCGTGAGGATTTCGAAGAGTTCGTCCATCGTGCCGAAGCCTCCGGGAAAAATGACAAGAGCCTTGGCGAGATAGGCGAACCAGAATTTACGCATAAAGAAGTAGTGAAACTGGAAATTCAGCGCGGGCGTAATGTATTGGTTAGGACTTTGCTCGAAGGGAAGTTGTATGTTCAGGCCGATTGTTTTGCCCCCGGCTTCGTGGGCGCCAAGGTTGGCGGCTTCCATGATGCCGGGGCCTCCGCCGGTGGTCACAACGAAACGGTGGCGGCGAGCCGGAATTTGGATCGACCACTTGGTCAGCATGTGCGCGAGGCGGCGCGCGTCTTCGTAGTAGCGGGCCATGTCGACCCCGGCTTGCGCGAGTTTCAATTCTGTTTCGAGCTGAGCGTCTGCACTGGCGGAGTGATTCTGCCCGAGGGCGTCAAGGGCCTTGGTGGCATCCTTATGTCCCTGAAACCGGGCGGAGCCGAAGAAGACGACCGTGTCCTGGATCTGTTCGCGGCGAAAGCGGGCCAGCGGTTCCTGATATTCGGCAAGGATGCGGAGAATGCGCCCGTCGGGGCTGTTGAGGAAGGTTTCGTTCTTGTAGGCAACCGGCGCGGATTTAAGATGGTCAGTCATAAGGAAACTCGCGTTCTCGAATTCATGGCCCGCAGTGCGGGTGACAGGCGTCGCCCGTGCGATCTCGTATTTCTCTTTCGCCCCTCCGGGGGCTTACTGGTTTCCCCACGGCTTGCGCCGTGGGCTGTATTCTTCCGCCGCTTCGCGGCTGAAATCTTCTACCTCACCTCTCCTGCTTCCCCCTTGCGCGCCGCACCGTGACGGCCGAAGCGCAAGAGCATCAGGATATAGGAGTGGAATCGCGAACGGGATAATAAGGCTATGGTTGCTCGTGGTAGTGGAGCGCCTCCCAGAAACCGATCCAGATATCGAGCAGGCCCAGGCCACAGCAGATGCCACGGAAAAAACCGTTGGAAACGACCGATCGCAAAGCCGGAAACGTGAGCAGCAGGTAATTGTCGGTCCACTCCGGAGTCCAGGGAAGAATGATCAGCAGCACCCCTGCGATGGCACTGATCAGAACAAATAAAAAGACAGAGATGCGATGCATCCAGACCTGGACCGGGCCGTGGGGAGGATGAGGCTCAGCGTCGCCAGGAGGATTCAGAACAGCGGTGCTCGATTCGGTCCGGGACGGAGCGGGTTCGGGTGCGTTGCCAGGACCGTTGGAAAACGGAGTGGGATCGGTCATGCGGGGCAACTCCGTCGCCGCGGCAAGGCTGGGGAAATGGCGCGGCCGGTAAGAGAGCCCTGGGTGAAATTGTGGACAAAAGCCATCGGGCTATTCTACGACTTCAGGGCCCTAATGCGCTCGGCCACGTCGCGATAGTCGATGTTAGCGCCGTAAACGTCGGTGAAATGCTGGAGGGCGGAGGCCTTGTCGCCGGAGATTTCGTAGGCAGACGCCAGTTCGTAATGCAAGGCGACCCGCGTCTCGCCGTCGATGCCGGGGACCTTGAGAGCCTTGTCATACCATTTCACGGCGGCTTCGGGAACGCCCTTTTCGAGGAAGCATTGGGCGAGCCAGGTATAGGCCTGCATGATCTGCTCGAAGGGCTTGCCGTGATCGAACGACTGGCAGGCCTTCTGGAGCTCTCCGATGGCCTCGTCAAGCAGACCCATTTCGCGGAAGGCGATGCCAAGGTTGTAGTGCGTCTCGGGATCCTCGTCGTTGGAAGAGACGTCGGCCTCGAGATCCTGCTTGAGTTCTCCAAACATCTCGGCGAGATCGACTCCGGCATCGTCGCCGAAGGGGGAAGCTTTCCCGGTGGCAGAGGAAGCTGGAGGGGCCGGAGTGTGCGAAACAGGGATCACGGGCGGCTGTGGCCTGGGATGTTCAACGGGCGCGTGCCAGGCGATCGACGCGGATGCGGTTGGCGCAACAGGAACAGCCGCGTTGGTGGCCGAGGCTGAGGCGGCAGCGCCGGCGGCCATCGGTGGAATGACCCTGGCGGCCGGAACGGGAGCGGAAACTACGGGCGCGTGAACAACTGCTGGAGCTACAGGCGCCGGAACCGGCGGCGCGGGCTTCGTCTTCGCGGCAGGCGCGGCGGGCCTCGGATCCGGAACCGGCGCGGCTTTCAGGAAGTCTTCGCCCGAGAGATGCTTCGATGTCGGCAACAAATTCGCCTAAAACGGGGGCAGACGCGGCGGCGACCTCTGGCTCTGTCCGCGCTGCGGGCGCCATCGCGGGCCTGGCGGCGGGTGACGGAGCAACGGGTGCTGCTGGCTTGGTAACTGTACCCGGCAGGAATCCGTCGTCACCTAACGAAGTTTCGAGATCGGAAACGAATTCTTTCAGAACACTGGGTTCGGGCTCTGATGCAACCTCGTGGACCACGGGAGCAGGCTCGGGTTCGACCGAAGCTTCCGCAACAACGGGAGTTTCTTCGGCAACCGGCGGCTCGAGAGCGACAGGTGCAGGTTCTTCGACAGCTGTCGTTTCCTCGACCGGAGTTTCATCGACAGTGACTTCGAGGGTGGGGATATCGTCAGCGGTTAGTTCTTCGACCTCTGGCTCGACCGAAACTTCTTCTTCGGCCGACGGAGCAGCGGCATCGACTTCGGCGCGAAGCTGGGACAGCTTGGCACGATCGTTGGTAAGAGTCTGGAGCTTGGCCAAGGCGGCCATCGCCTGCTCGGGCATGCGATGAGCAAGATAGAAGCGAATCTCTTCGATAGTCTCTTCGACCTTGCCAGACTCGGGAGCTTCGGCTGCAGCTGGGGTAACTTCGACTTCTGCGACCTCTGTCGTTTCCGCTGGGGGCGGCTCGGTTTCAACAGTCAGGGAGTCATCCCACTCGGAAGAGAGATCGATCTCGGCGTGTCCCGCGGGTTCGGCTGCGGACTCATCGACGACAGAAAATTCAGGTGCGGCATCGACAGTAATTTCCCCGGCGGGTTCGGCAGCGGTGGGCCAGGCGGCTGCGGTGACAGGTGCTTCTTCCTGGACTGCGGATTCCTCCGCGGGAGCTTCGTCGATGGAAAACTCGGGTACGGCGCTCCCGGCTTCCTGAGGCTGTTCTTCGGCCTGAGGGGCAGCGTCCAGATAAATGTGTTCTTCTTCCGCGGATGTGCTATGCCCCGGAACCGAGGAACGTTCTTCATAGCGTTCGGCAAGTTCCGCATAACGAGAGGCTTCTTCGGGGTGTTCGGCTTCGGAATAGAGCTTTTGCAGGGTGCGGCAGCAGATGGCCGCTTCGGCGAACCGGCCCGCGCGGGTGTGCAAGGCGGCGAGACGTTGATTGATGCGAAGGTCCGTGGGGGCCAGCGGCAAAACCCCGACCAAAGGTCCGAGGGCTTTGGCGGGCATGTTGTAAGAAATGAAGAGTTCGGCATCGGTCAGGGCCGAGCGGATGGCGAGCGAAGTCTCGTCGGAATAGTGCTGGTGAACGGATGGTGCAGTCGCTTCCAGATCGTCGATCAGGACGACGGCTTCTTCCGGAGTAATCAGCTTGCCGCCGGAAGTGCCGCCGAGTTGGCTGACCACCTGCTGGTAATTCTGCATGTGCAGGGGATTTTGAGGCTCGACGGTGGCCAGTTTTTGATAAAGATCGCGCGCCGTGGACAAATCTCCGGACTGCACGCTGGCATGGGCCAGCAATTCAATCACTTCGCTGACGTGCGTGTTCTCCCCGGCCTTGTTGAAGAGGTCGAGCAACTTCTGCAGCGAGTCGGGATTGTCGCGCACGTGCCCGATGATGGTATGCAGGCTTTCGAGAACTTTGTCGGAGTTCTCCGCCAGCAGGCGCTCGGCATGCTGGTCAAACACCTGCAGCGCCGTCTCGTACTGTCCGGCCTGCATCAGCGCATCGGCGAAAGTGGAGATCGCCGTCAGATCGTTGTGCACGGTCAGCAGCTTGCTGGCGATGGTTCCGGCATCGGAAAGTTGTCCCGTCTGTAAGTACGCCCTGAGCAGATCGCGGAGACCATCAGGGTTGGAGTCGATATCAGGGACTTTGGATAGGGTGGCGACGGCCCCGGCGGCATCGCCGGACTCGATCATGTTCTTACCCTGCATGAGCAGGGCGTAAGTGTTGCCGGGATCGAGCGTCAACATCCGCTGCAGAACTTCTTCAGCGCCGCTCAGCGAACCTTTGGAGCGCAGGCTTTCGGCGGCAGATGAGAAAATCTGCCAGGCTTCGTTTTTCTTGCCGAGGCGGATGTAGACTTCCGCCAGGCGAACCCGCATGGTGCTGTTTTCCGGGTCCATCTCGAGAATCTTCTGGAAGATGCGGACGGCGTTCTCGAGTTCTCCGGACTTCAGAAATTCTTCGGCGACCTGCAGATATTGCGCGCGGGCATCGTTAAAAAGACCCTGCTGGCTGTAGAGTTCCGCGAGTTTCAGCAAGCTCTCGAGGGAAGGCTGGAGCTTACAGATTTTCTTGTACATCGCGATGGCCTTGACCGTGAAACCCTGGCTGGCATAGGCATCGCCTACAGTCTTGAAACATCCGGTAGCTTTATCAGTCTCGCCCAGACGGGAGTAGAGGTCGCCGACGGTGTTGGTAACCGTAAGATCCTTGGCATCATTCTTGAGGATCTTTTCGTACTCGGAGATGGCATTCTGCAGTTTGCCCTGCTGGACGTACTTCTCCGCAGTACTGAGAACTTTTTGTTTGTTGAACCCGAACAATGCCATAAGAGTGCGAACTCCAGAACCTGGTCTTCAACACAAACTTCTCGATGCAGAACCCGTGAGCGTTCGGGGAATTTGCTCGCGGGTAACTGTCCCGAGGGTCATCTGAACTATCGGCAGATGGACCGACCGGACAAGGCCAATTGTACGTCGGGGAGTCACGAACCGCATGGTTACCAAGGGTTACCGAAAGGGAGTGTACGAGTGGGTTACCAAGGGAATCACGGGGGGAGTAACTGCCTGCTTCGGACGTTTCAGGTGTGCTAGATGTGCTAATGTTCCTGAGCCATGCAGAAGTTCGATTTTCGGCTTCGCTTTAATCTGCCTGAGTCGTGTCGGATAGCGTCCGATGCACAGGAGTTGGAACTATTAACGACTCCGTCAGGGCAGCGAATCTACCTAAAGAGCGCTGCCACGGGCACTGCGATTAAGGATCACGCACGAGCGGCCGTCTTGGGTGGTTCCTTCGGATCTGAAATGGAAGCACGTGAGGCGGCTGAGCGCTCCAAGAGAGCGCTCCTTTGCTGGGCTATCGAACAGCGAGCAGGAATTGATTTTGATGACGGGATACAGCGGAGCATCGCAACGAATGAAGGTCTTCGGATGCTGGAACAACAACATGGGGTGCCCTTCAAAACCGACGTACACGGCATCGACGTGTTCGAGCCGCAGGACAATCTTAAGTTTGTTTACTCCAGTGTTGCTACGCAAGTGGGGAAGTTCCCTCCAAACCTTGTAAGCGCTTTTCGCCGAGAGTACTCCAACAAAAGGTGCGCAACCGAGAAGCAGGTACTGGCATGTGAGATTTATGCTGGCTCGTTTTTCGATATTAGCCAGCGGAGCCGATTCATTGCTCTCGTTACCGCAGTGGAGGCTCTACTTGAGCCAGCAACGCGTTCCGCCTCTGTCCAATCGCTAGTCGACGAACTGGTGGCCAAGACACAAGAAGCGGCTGTCTGCGAGGCGACGAAAGTCTCTATCCGAAGCGGCCTGGCGTTGCTTCGTCGCGAGTCAATAGGCCAATCAGGACGAGCGTTAGCCAATTCACTATTACCGAACAAGGTCTACGACGGTAAATCAGCCGGCGCTTTCTTCTCATCGTGCTACGCGTTGCGCAGCAGAATCGTGCATGAGGGGACGCCAGGGAGCCAAGTAGACGTGCGGCAGTTGGCCTCAGCCATGGAAGAATTTGTTGCTCATCTCCTGCTCGCATCGCTAAGTGCAACCGTTCAACCGGCAGTTCAATCCGACGGTGTACCCCGAGATATGCCCGCCACCTAAACTAGGAGAATTTTCATTTGATGGGCCGACAGCCAATCGATCGGAATCTGTCCTCTATGACGACTCACTTCCCCGAAGCGGGCGGTCCAACTAAAGCACGACTTTATCTCTCCCGAATGGAACCTAATATGAATGTGGTATGTGTCTCCAACGCACGACAGTATATTTTTCCAAGAACCAATGACGATCCAAATTGCAGAAGTGCTGCAGTGACCATGAGCTGGAGTCAACCATGACTTGGATTCGAACCGTACCTCTGACTGAGGCCGACGAAAAGCTGCGGCAGGCGATTGAGGGCGAGAAGCTGTTTTATCCCAAGGAGTATGCCGAGCCGGTCCATCCGGATCCTTCGGGGGCGTCGTCGATTGTGGGATCACATACGCTGATTCCCGAGGCGTTGTATCACGCCTTCAGCACGTTTGGGGCGCTGATGTCGCCGGAGTTGCCGCTGTCGCGGCGGCAGCACGAGATGATTGCGACCATGGTCTCGGTGACCAACCGGTGCGTGTATTGAATCGAGTCACACGCAGAGTTTCTGCGTCGGGTCACGTTGGATAAGGGATTGGTGGACGCCCTGGAGCTGGATTACACCACGGCGCCGATTACGGCGCAGGAGCGCGCGATGCTTGATCACGTAGTCAAGCTCACCAAGGATGCGACGAAGGTTTGCAGAGAGGACATCGACGGACTGCGGGCCGCGGGATTTGATGATCGCGGGATTCTGCAGATCACGTTGATTGCGTCGTGGTTCAACTACATTAATCGCGTGGCGGATGCGCTGGGGGTGGGACGGGAATAGTTTCACCATCCACCCCACGGTTATCTTGGAAACTGTCTTAAACGGTACGGGAAGCCCGCGCAATGCCAATGGATCGCAGGGCTCAAGCCCTGATCTACTCTTGGCTCTCGCGGCACGGCTGAAGAGGCTGCGGAAAAACTCGTCTGCTGAAGGAAAAAGTCACCTCAGGGGCTAAAGCCCGAAACAAAGCAACGCACTTACCGCAGCGCTTGAAGCGCTGCGCCACCCAAGAGCTCGATCCAATGGGTTTTTTCCGAAGCCTGTGAAGCCGTGCCCTTCCCAAGATTCCCGAAGTCTAGTACGAGAAGCCTTGAAGCTCTCCCGTCGAGGGACCGTCCACAAATCCAGTTCGCGTGCCGGGATTCAGGGCAATATGCATAGCGATCACGGTCGACGCGTTGGAGAAACTGAATCCATTCAGGGTTTCCTGCAGAACTCCGTTAGTGTCGTAGACATAAATCGAGCTGCCGGTAGACGACGAACTGGAAACGGGCTGCGCCACGAAGAACAGCTTGTGGGTGGCATCGAACTCGACGTCAGCGCCGCTGTTAATCTGATTTTCGCCGGAATTCGGCAGCACCACGGTGAAGCCGCTCTGCGTGCTGAGATCGTAGAACTCGACGCTTGCGTCGTCTTCGGTGGTGGTACAGGCAATGTTGTCGGCTGAATCGACGGCGATGCCGTTCACGAAGCCAAATCCGATGCCGGTGAACTCGCTGAACGATCCTTTGCCGAGGTCGGCGACCCCAATTACCGGAAGGCACCCGAAGCATCCATCGCCGCCGCCGAGAATGGCCTGGTTCGTTACGGTGTTGTACGCCATGGGCGGTGGCACGCTGCCAAAGTTGTAGGAGTCCTGGATCTTGATGATGGGGCCGAAAGTGTTGGCGGCGACGTTGGAGCTGAAAACCCAGGGAATGAAATTTCCGCTGTTGTCGTAGGCGAAAATCGCCGAGTTCGGGGTTCCCTGCGTGCGGCTTACCTGATTGAGCAGATGCTGCTTGCCGATGGGCGGTGTCCACTTTCCGGTGATCTTGTTCGCGCTGAGAGGATCGATGACTTCAAATGTGCGCTGAACATTCAGGAAGCTGATAACGTGCTCATGCTCTACGAGTCCCACGGAGGTGCCGACGACTCCGAGGGTGATGAAGTCATCCTGCGTTTGGGTCTCGGTCGCGACTTTCAGGATCTTGCCGGTCTTCTGATCGAAGGTCTCGACGGTGGCGAGGAAGTTTCCATTCGACAGCGCTTCTGCCTCGCTGAGGACGCCTTCGGTGCCGTGCTGATCGATGTCGAACCCGAAGATTTCGCCACCAAATTTGCTGTGCACGGTGACGTGGCTGGCGCCGGCGGCCGAGTTTGGCTGAGACTGGCCGAGGCTCAAGGTTGGAAGGGCGCAGAACAGTGTGGCGGCGATCAGGGTCCGACGAAGATCTGGGTTGGCGAATGGCATACTGGTTCTCCTCATTGAGTAAGCCTGCCAAGGCTACCTGTTTTGGGGCGGACAGGTGTCAGAAATTTGTCAAAAATTGGGGACAGGCTCCCAGCGGCTAAATCCCGAGAAGTGGCTTGGGCGCTGACAACGCGGGGCTCAAAGCCTTGTCCTTCCCGAATCCCACTCCTCCCCGACGTGCTGGTTATTACCCTTTACCCTTTGAAGGGAACGCTGTAATGCGAAGCCACGACCTGCCACTTGCCGCCGACTTTCATCCAGACGTCGGTCAAGCGATCGTGATACTCGTAGGGCTTGCCGTTCGACTCGCCTTTTTCGTGGTAGGCGCCGGTTACGATTGCGGTGTCGCCATGCATCCGAACCTTGAGATCCGATAGTTCGGCCACCTGCACGTGGGTTGAGGCGTCGGCACTGTGACTGATGTAGCCTGCCTTGCTGTAGACGTTGCCGTCTTCGATAGTGATGACGAAATCCTCGGCGAGCAGGGACGACAAGATGTCGATGCTTCGCTGCTTGTAGGATTCGGTCCACTTCAACTCCAGAGCGCGGATGGTCGCGGCGTCCGACTTCTCCTGCGCGGGCAATCGAGCTGCCAGGGCTGCAAGCAGGCACAAGACTAAAGTGCAGGTTTTGTAGGAGTGCATGCATTTATGTCGCATAAACTGCCGGATACGGCAAGTTCCTTTCGTGGCCCGGCGCCCTGAAGAGAAATTGACTTATGACTCGTCAACAAGGGTGCCCGCGCGGGAAGTGCGCTGTTAGGTCAGTCTGGAAACTGTACTCCGGCCTGCGCCTCGGACGAAGCCTTCCACTACACTGAGCTGGGAAGACATAAAACTTGCCAGCCATGGCCGAATCGATCGCCGAATTGCTTTTGATGCATTTTCAAGCGCACCGGCACGAGTGTGCCTACCGGCAGCGGCGTGGATACCGAACAGAATCGCTGACTTATGGGGAAGTCATGGCAATGGCTTCGGGCTTCGGACGCATGCTTGAAGTTCGAGGAATTGCGAAGGGCGATCGCGTGATGCTGTGGGGCGAGAACTGCGCGGAGTGGGTGGGGGCCTTCTTCGGCTGCGCGCTGCGCGGAGTGGTCGTCGTGCCCATGGATGACGGAGCCGCGGCCGACTTCGCGACGCGCGTATACCAGAAAGTTTCGGCGAAGTTGCTGGTAGCGTCACGGCGCCACGTGTGCGAGTGCGCGGCTGGCGAGGCCTCTGTGGCAACGTTGGAGATGGAAGGGCTTGCGCAAACGGTCGGGAGAGAAGTGGGAATGCCGGTGCAGGCTGCGCTGCGAAGCGATGACGTTCTGCAAATTGTGTTCACGTCAGGCACGACGGCCGAACCGAAAGGCGTGGTCATTACGCACGGCAACGTTCTCGCGAATATTGCGCCGCTGGAGCGTGAGATGCGCGGGTATTTGAAGTATGAACGATTGGTGCATCCGCTGCGTTTTTTGAACCTGCTTCCGCTTAGCCACGTGTTTGGGCAGTTTCTCGGACTCTACTTGCCGCCGCTGCTCGGGGCGACCGTGATCTTTCAGGAAGAGCTGAAGCCTTCGGAAGTGATCCACACGATCCGGCGGGAGCGGGTGTCGGTGCTGGTCAGTGTGCCGCGGGTGCTGCAGTCGTTGAAGCAGAAGATTGAACGCGATCTGGAGGACGGCGGAGAAAACGAGGCGTTCCGGCGCCGGTTTCACACGGCAGAAAAGCAGCACTTTCTTCGGCGCTGGTGGACGTTTCGCGGGATTCGCCGGCAATTTGGCTGGAAGTTCTGGGCATTCATTTCGGGCGGCGCGGCACTCGACAGCGAGACCGAAGAGTTCTGGGGACGGTTGGGGTACGCGGTGATTCAAGGATACGGACTGACGGAGACGACATCGCTGATCAGCGTGAATCACCCGTTCCGGCTGGGAAAGGGGTCGATTGGCAAAGTGCTGCCGGGGCGCGAGGTGAAACTGGCGGATGACGGCGAGATTCTCGTGCGGGGCGGCGGCGTGGCGTCGGGGTATTGGGACGGGCATGGCGAACACCAAGCTTCGGATCAAGATATTCGCGATGCGGAAGGGTGGTATCGGACCGGAGACATCGGCGCCCTCGACGCCAGCGGCAATCTTTATTTCAAGGGACGCAAGAAAGAAGTCATCGTCACTCCGAGCGGGACGAATGTGTATCCCGACGATCTGGAGGCGGCGTTGCGCAGGCAACCGGAGGTGAAAGAGTGCGTCGTGGTCGGGATTGAGCGCGGCGGGAACGCGGAGCCGTGCGCGGTGGTGATTCTGCGCGGCGATGCACGAGGGGACAGGGTGGTCCAGCGGGCCAATCAATCACTCGCGGAGTATCAGCGCATGCGGATGTGGGTGCGGTGGCCGGAGGAGGATTTTCCGCGGACGAATACGCAAAAGCCACGGCGGAATGTGATCCGCGACGTGGCGGAGGCGCAGCTGTTCCAAAAAAGTGCGCAGACCGGCGCGATCCGGCCGCTCGCGGAATTGATTGCGCGGGTTACGGGAAGGGCTGTCGGCGCGTTGCGGGAGGATGCGAGCCTGGATTCCGACCTGGGGCTGAGTTCGCTGGATCGGGTGGAGTTGCTCAGCACTCTGGAAGACCGATATCAGATCGACTTGAGCGAAACGCGATTCAGCGCGGTGCAGACTGTCGGAGATTTGGAGCGTATGCTTCACGGAGAAGCGGCCCGAGGTGCTGTCTATCATTACCCGAATTGGGCACTGAGCTGGCCTGTGCGGTGGGTGCGGCTCCTGGCGCATTATCTACTGATGCGTCCGGCGATCCTGCTATTGGGTTGGCCGCGCATTGAAGGCCGAGAACACTTGCGAGGTGTGAAGGGGCCGCTGCTCGTGGTTTCGAATCACGTGGGAGACGTCGATCCGGGATTTATCTTGACCGCACTTCCAGCACGCTTTCGGCACCGTCTGGCCACCGCTACTGGCGGAGAGGCGCTGGAAGCGTTGCGATCGCCCGCGCCTGATCGGGGATTCTTTCGCGGGATCAATGATCGCCTGCAATGGCTCCTGGGAATTTCGTTGCTGAATCTATTTCCGCTACCGCGCGAGGCTGGCTTTCGCCGGAGTTTTGCTTATGCTGGCGAGGCCGTGGATCGTGGCTACAGCGTGCTCGTCTTTCCCGAGGGGCGGCACACGACCGATGGCAAGATGATTCCGTTTCGTTCGGGAATCGGACTGCTGGCGGAGAACCTTGGGATTCCGGTTCTGCCGATGCGGATTGATGGGTTGTTTGAGGTGAAGCAGGCGGGCCGGAGATTTGCAGCCCCTTGGACGATTCGCGTCCAGATAGGTTCGCCGATGCGGTTTCCACTGGGGACTGATCCACAGGAAATTGCCGAACGGCTACACACGACGGTCGCCCACCTCGGCGCTACAGAAAACGCAGAGGCTTGAACCACAAAGGCCAAAAGGATTCGCAGAGCCCGCAGAGAAAAAATCAATTCGCCAGGGTGAGCAACCTATTCGCGGGTCAACTCTCCCTCGGTCACGCCGGTCAGGGTGACGAAGCGGATCACGCCTTTGGCATCCTCGAAGACCAGACCAGTTTGTGCGTGATTCACCACTGCAGCGACGAGATGGCCGTATGACTTAGGAATGCCGCCCCTGGTCGGAGTTTGATCGTAGCGCGCCAGTTCGCCTTCCATCCTGCCGTCGACGCTGACAAAACGGATCACGCCGTCCGCATCTTCAAACACGAGGCCCGTCCCGATATTGTCCGGGATCGCGGCCGCAAGCCGGCCGTAGGACTTCGGGACGGTGCCGTGTGTAACGTGGCCCTCGTAGGCCTGGGGCGAACTACGGGCTCCGGCGAAATATGCACTCAATAGCAACGACACGATACCTACGACAAACAGGATGCGTTTGCGCATGGGTTCTCCCTCTCTTGATGTAGAACTGCGGTGCCTATGGGTTGACCAGGATCTTGTGCATCATGCCGAGATCCTCGTGCAGCAGGATATGACAGTGAAATACGAACGTCCCTGCGGTGGTCGGATCGCTGAAATCCATGCGCAGCTTCACGCTGTGATAGGGTCCTGTACCGCTCCAGTAAGGGATTTCGATGGTGTCACGCAGGTCATTGTTGGGCGCCGGCTTGCCGTCGATTTCCATGACCCGGAAATGGATCTGATGGATATGGAAGGCATGGGTCTCAAGAGCGCGATTTTCGATCGTCCAATCTTCGATCGCGCCGACTTTGGTCGTGATGGCGGGCGGTTCGTTCGGCTCAAACACTTTCTGCTTCTGCCCGTCCACTGTGATGTAGAACTGGATTGGACCGTTGGTCCCGCCGAATTCTTCTGAGAAAAACAACTTGCGCTGGATCGTCGCAGGATTTTTTGCGAAGTCGAAGAACTTGACGCCCTCACTCGAAGGAGGTGTCGATTTAGGCATTTGTGAGGGAGCGGCTTCGCTGGTTGTCGTCTGGATGTCGGCCAGTTTTTGCGATAAGTCCAGATTGCCCGTGGGGCCGGTGTTGTAAGTTTCCGTAAAAAATACTGCGCTTCCAGACGCGGGAGCTTGCACGATAAACTCCGCGCGCCCCGCAGGGGGAACGAGAATCGTGGTCTCGTTTCTGGTCTGCGCGAGCGGATAACCGTCGAGCGCGATCAACTGCATCGGTTGCAGAACACCGTTAAGTTGAATCTGGAGCTGCAAGAAGTCCTGAATGGTGGCGTTGGCAACGCGCCAGAACTGCTTCTCTCCAGGCTTCATCTGGATAATCGGGGAAGACCCGAGAAAGGGTGCAACCTGGTAATTGAGCGTCAAGAGATAAGGACCTGGAATCCAGGGAACCAGATACTGCTGGCGAATCACGAACACGCGCTCGGTCAGCCCGGCAACCTCGGGACGAACTTTCTCCATTCCTCCGACAATCAGAGCTCCGGCTGCGCCGCCGTTCACCTGGAATTCGGTAAAGCCGTGGATGTGTGGATGGTACCAATAGAGCCCGGGAGGCTGAGTCGCGGGAACCTGCACGTTGTACTGGAAGCCCGGCGTACCCGGTTGAATCAGAGTGTTGATCACGTCGTCCTGATGGCACACGGGCGGAACGTTCATGCCATGGAAGTGGACGTTCGTCGAATTGATCGTAGCGGCGCCGCTATCCCCGCAGATCGGGCCGTTCGGGGCCTCCATGTTCATCTTCGTCGAGCCATTGTTCTTGATACCGTCGACGACATTCAGATTGAGGACGTCTCCGGGATTGACGCGCAAGGTCGGCGCCTCGACGACCTGGCCGGGCGCCTGGTAGTTGTAGCAAAAATGGGTATAACCGGCGGTGTCAACGGAGTGCTGGAGCGTTAATTTGGCGGTAAGGGCGCCATTTTGTGAAACGATATTGAAAGGATCGGACACAACTGTTCCCGAGTTGGGACGAGCAGGACAACTTTGCGCCACAGGCTTCAAGAATGGCAACCCGCAGACCACGATCGCCAGCAACCACCTCGACAACGACCTCCAACCCATATCCGGCTCCTTAGGTTTTTCGCCAGCTCCTAGCAGGCGACAGCGTTACTTAATCTACGTTGTAACCTAGAAAGATCGCGGAGGGTAAGTGCCAATGGAGAGAAGTCCTGCACTGTTCGGGTCCGAGACCGGCGAACCGGCGGTTTCCTGCAGCGTACACTTCTTCCCCGATGAACTGAGCGCTACTGTGCCGATCCCGGACACGGCGCCGAACTCGGCAACATAAACTCCCCCGCCATTTCCGGTCTGGCTGATCAGGCCAGCTCCGGCGAGATAGGACCAGTTGGTGGACAGACCGCGTAGCGGTGCCGAGGTACAACCCAACGTGACCTTTCCGCTTGTCTTGTCAAAGAACAGCGTACTGATCGTAGCTCCTTGCGTATTGATCACGTAGAGCATAGTTTCGTCGGGGCTCAGCATGATATTGCTGGAACTGATGCTTGCCGAGGATTGGAAAACCTTGGTCTTGGTCAACTTGCCCGAGGAAATGTCAGAGACTTCCACGCTGAGCGCGGTGGACGTGTCACCAAAAATCGCATAGTGCCCATCGCTGGTGATGTCGATGGAATTCGGATAAGTGGCACCTTGCGACTTCGACATGGCGGTTGAGGTTTGTTCGTCACCGTTGGAGACCGGAGTGCCTCCCGAAATATCAAAAGACTCAATCGAGCCATCGGTGTAGCTGGCAATCAACATGGTGCCGTGAACCGCCATGCCGTTGATGATTCCCTTGTGCAAACCCACCACGGAAGTGTCGTTCAGAAATGCCAGGCTGCAGCCCGACTGCACCTGGAAAGTTCCGATCGTGTTGGAGTCGCTGAAGCTGGCGTACAAGTAAGTTCCATTCGTCGCCAAGCCAATGCCATTCGCAGTGCCACTGTCGGTGCCGGATCCGTTGGCGCTACCGCCCACGGTCAAGGTGCTGATCGAAACACCCACGATATCTCCGTTGCCCGCTTCCGAGGCATAGACGCATTGCTGGTCGGAGCTGTTGAGCACGGCGACGCGATTCATGCCAAAGTATCCGCCGCCAATGCCGAACAGGCCGGTCTGTACCTGTTGCTGAAACACCAGCGCACCGTTTGTGCCTACGGCGTAGAAGCTAACGCCGGTAGGAAACGGGAATGCCGCGTCATCATTGGTTACGACGTACTGAGTTCCAGCCGTGGCACGCCCGCTCGCGGCAAGAATGCTCACCAGCAGCACAACCGAGCGCGATAACCAGGATTTCCGCAATTTCCTCATACTCAATTCCTTATTTCTTCACGCGCCGCTGCATCGGGGAAGTACAACATGGGGAGAATAGCCGATCAAGGCAATTCATCCGAGACATTGTAAAAACGTTCACCCGGCTGCAACTCGTTGCAGAAAAACGGTAAACGCCTTCCGTATCAATGAATTGCAGGTGACGAACTCCTAAGACAATCCAGGCTCAGGCCGGAGTGGCATGGCTTGCGTCCCCTTAGGCAGAAGCAATCGTAGCGCCATCGATTCACTGGCGAGACCCCCCAGCGGGAGTCAGCGATTTCAGATAGCTGACCAATTGCCATCGCTGCGGTTCCGGCAATTTGGACCACACGGGCATGCCGCGACGCACAATGCCGTTGGTGAGGATCCAGAACAGTGTTCCGGGCGTCGCCTGCTGTACCGGCTCGGCGAGCAGGTTCGGCGCTTTTCGGGTCCCTTGCGCCATGTCGCCATGACACTCAGCGCAATGCATTGCAAAAAGTTTTCCGCCTGCGGCAACGGCATTGTGATCATTCTCCAAGGGATTGCGGCGAGCGGCTGCTTTCGGCGGAGCTTTCGCGAGTTCGGCATAGACGGATTTGCCCTTGCTCGCCTGTGCGGAGGCTTCCTGCTGGGCGACGGAGCGAGGGAGTGCGAGGAACATTGCGCACGCCACAACGAGAAAAACCGCGGCCGTGTGCCGGACAGTCTCCAGGCTTGTCTCTCCGTTGGTTCGTGTTGTTCTCCAGGCAGGGTTCATGGCTTTGCACCTCCGAACAGGCGGGCTATCATGTCGCCAAATCCGGAGAACTCGTGAGAGACTCCCCAGCGCAGCAGAAAGCGATGGCTGTTGTCGTTCAAACCGAAACCCGGAGACAGGCGGAGAGTCCAGTCCGACGGCAGATTCCAGGCGACTACAGGGGCAACGTATTGGGAGGTGTTGTGCAAGCCGAAGCTGTAGCGGTCGCCCAGGCCTCCGTACATTTCAATTCCGGCAACAAAATTCTCTGGACAGAAATCACACCGGTTCACGGAAGCTTTCAGTGCCAACGGCCGGCTGGCGCCGATGGCATAACCGAACTCCCAGGGATTGCCGCCAGTAACGTTCTTGGTGGCAATCGTATTCTCCGCAATGTTCCATCCTTGGAAAGTCTTCGATAGCAGCAGCTTGAATTCCAGTTCGTGATCGTGTTCCTGGCGAGCGATGGCGTTCGAGACGGCGTAGTCGGCTTCGACATCGTGACCTTCGACTTCCTTCAAAATCTTGTCGGCACCGCTAGTCTGCTCGTACTCGATGTAGAGCACCGGATTGATGAAGTGCTCGCGCTGCAGCAGGCGGAAGCGATTCTCCCAGCGAAACCCGGTGAAGAGCGAGCTGTCATTAAAGGTAGTCTGGCCGTCGAAGTAGAGTTCGGTCGTCCACCAGGCGGTCGCACCGTATTCGAATTCCATCCAGTAGGCGAGGAAGTCGTTGCCCTGGCGCTGCGTGCCGAAAGTGAAGAAATATTCAACGTCCAGGCTGCCGGGTTCCTCCAGATAGTGGTCGTAGGTGACGATGTAGGGGCTTTCCTGCGCGCGGGCGGGCGTCGCAGCAGACAGCACGACCGCGAGGAGACCTAGAAGCCACCCAGACAGGTGAGGGATGTGCGGAGCAATGAAGGCCCGGGGCATCCCTCCGGTGAGTTGTGAGGTTCGAGAATTGGTCATGAACGATTGGCGCTAGTTGCAATCTGGTCGCATCTAACAGTTGCAACTCTGTCGCAACTAAGATACATTCAAAATGTTGCCGGATGCATCTCGCTTTGGTCAAGGATCCGGCGAAGATTCCGTCGCAGCGCGGTTGCGACCAGTTGCGACAGTGGAGGTTGATATGCCATTACCTGAGACGGAAATACCGGGACGGTTGCAAGCGCATTTTGCGGAGCGGGGAATCCGAATGACGCAGCAGCGCCGTGCCATCTTGCGCGTAATGGAGACCGCCAACAAACATCTGGATGCGGCTCAACTCTTGCGTCGCGCCCGGAAACTAGATGCCAGCGTCGACCGCAGCACGGTTTACCGGACGCTGCAACTGCTCAAGCGCCACGGCCTGATTGACGAACTCGATCTGATGCACATCCACGGCGAAGGACACTACTACGAGCGCAAACTGAACCGCGATCACATCCACATGGCCTGCCTGCGGTGCGGCAAGATCATGGAATTCGTAAGCGATATTTTCGAAAAGCTAAAAGGGCAGGTGGAGAGAGACTGCCGGTTCCGGATTGTGGTGTCGCGCCTGGAGATCGGCGGATATTGTGCGACCTGCTCTAAGTAGGATGAGATTGCCTTTCGGGAATGACCCACTCCGAAATTCCCCTCAAAACGGGCCAAGCGCTGGATTCATCGTCGAACGATGAACCCAGCGCCTGGGAAACCGACTACTCGGTCGTCGAAGCCACTGCGAGGTGGCGGTTAGCTAGTTAATGGTTACGGCCTTAGCCTTGGACGCAATTCCGTTCGTAACAACTACGAGACTTGCTGCGCCGGTGTGAATGGCGGCCGGGATGTCAAACAGTGCGCTGACGAGCTTCGAGCCGGTGGCAACGCCGCCCAGCCAGCTGTGCGTCGCGCAATAGACGACGGCGCCGGTGGAGTCGGTGATGCGAACGATGGGGAAGTTCGTCGAGCTCTGGTTGTCATCACCGTAGTACGCGCCTTGGGTCAGGCCGTTGAACTGAATGCCGGTGATCTTGTTGTTTTTCGAGCCGTGCGTCAGAGTGCCCGCGACGCTCTTGATTGTGGGAGCGCAGCCCTTGCACGGAGTCACCGACGCAGGCGTGTAGATCTCGACACTGGACGAGAAATCCGTGAAGAGAACCTGTCCGGTAGGAAGAACAACCATGCCGCCGACGTAGGACGAATCCACGGAGGCGTTCGGCGGAGCCGAGGTTGCGTTCAGGGTTGTGCCGTCCCATTCGAAGAACTTGCTGCCGGTGTTAAATACGCCGGGGCTGGCATCGAACAGGGCATTGCCATTGGGCAGTACTGCGGCTGGTCCATCGGCGATGTCGAGCGTGCCGCCGAACTTCGGAGCTGACGCCCAGGTTCCGGTGGAGACGGTGTAGATCGCATTGTTGGTTGTGGCACCCGCGGCAAACACGGTTCCATTGGGAAGCAGAGGCATCGGTCCCAACTCAAGCGAGGAAGGATCGACCAGGTTCACGACCGTGTTGTTCGACGGGGTCGTCCACGCGCCGGTCGTGGGGCTGTAAATCTGATAGCCCAACAGGCAGCACTTGGATTGACCAACGTAGGCGTCGACGGTGAGGATGTCGCCGCCAGGCAGCATCGTCCAGCCTTCTTCGTCGTTCCAGTCGAACTTGCCGGTTCCGGTGGTTGCCCACGAAGCGGTGGTTCCGGCGAGGGTCAGGATGGCTTGCTGTGTTGTGCAGCAATTGGCCTGCATGAGGTGACCATTCGGTAGGATGATGCTCTGGGCATCTCCAACCGTGGTCCAGCCGCTGGGAGCCGTCAGGCTCGTCCAGGTCTGGGTCTTCGGGTTATAGAGGGCGCCCAACGTGGTCCAGACTGCGCTGCCGTTGTTGTACTCGCCGCCCATGATTACGACCTGCCCGCTGGGAAGCAGAGACGAACCGAAGTACAGAGGGTTGTAGCCGGTAGGCAGGGTGCCGGCGCTCGACCATGTTCCGTTAATGTAGCTGCCGGTGGAGTCCGGTACCAGGCGGTACCAGGGATCAGAGTGATTCTCGAAGAACATGCTGTTGACCAGAACGGAGCCGTCATTGAGCAGCAAAGCGTGCGCGACTGACGAGGATGGAGCGTTCTTTGTGGCTGTCCATGTTCCTGCGGTAAATGGTTCCTGGGCGCTTGCAATGCTGCACCAAGCCAGCAAAGCAAGTAAAGCGATTCCGAATGTTCGGAAGACCTTCATAGAGTAGTGACCTCGCATTTTTAGGGTTGTGAGAAACGTGGCTTCTGATGGGGGCTTCCCTGGATCTACCTACCACAGACAGAAAAGAGTCCCCTAGGCAGTCCAAATTCAAAGTCCCAAAGTCGGTGGATTATAACCCGGGTCGGTGCAGCGTGAAACAGTTGTCACGAGAAAATTACAAAGATTTTGAGAAGCGGCGGGAATCATGCAAGAACTTGCAAACTGCAAGCCGAAAAGTCTGCAGGATCTTGCAGATTTTCCGGCGGGACGCGGTTTGTGAGTGACGGAATGCTCAGGGTCGAAAGACTCATTCCGCGGCGGACCGCGGAGTGCGCCGCGAATTCGAAGATTCCAAAATCTGTCTTGAGATTTCTACTCTTCGTCGACCTGGGGTTCGTCCTGATGAAGGTCCGCATCGAGTTGGACTTCGGGAATCTTCGAATCACGCAGCATGTGATTGAGTGCCGGCAAGTCTGCGCTCTTGAAATCATTCCAACGCTTCAATACATCGGCGCTGTCATGCTCGGTCGTTGACAGAGCCTGCATCTGGGACGTAGTTGGTTCGGCGTCGACCCCCCAGATCTGCTGGTACAAAGTGCCGGCTTGTCCATTGACGCGGCTGATCGTGACTTCTGCGGACGGAGGAGCGAAGAATCCGCCTGGGGCGCCCAGAATCGCGTTGAGCCTCTTCTCGATCGAGGCGATGGCTTCTTTGGCGGGAGCATTGCCCTGCGCGTCGAGCTTTTCGAGTTGGGTGCGAATCGAGCTTCCCTGCAACTGCGCCTGGGTGGTTTGCGTCACGATGGCGGCCATCCGTGTTTCCGCCTGGAACTTCTTCTCGAGACCGGCAGCGGAGGTTTTTACGCGAGGGTCCATGTTGATGGTCAGGGGCGCGTTGAAAGTTTTTCCGTCGACCGTGAGCCGGACCGTATAACTTCCAGGCAGAACAGTTGGGCCGAGAGGAACGCGCGGCGTGTCGTGGGGAATCGCGGAAATCGGATAGTCGTGGCGCATGGAAGCGGGCGCGGGATGGTGCAGGTCCCAGACCCAGCGGTGCATTCCGGCGGCCGCGGATAACTGCCTTGGACTGCGAACCCAATACAACGGGATCAACTGCTTCTGCAATTCTTCTTCGGTGATGTCAGGTTTGTCGGTGTTCGTGTAGCGGCGAACGAGATGACCTTTTGTATCCAGAATCTCTAGCGCGACCGAAGTGGCGGATGTGGGCAGATAGTAATCGAGGATCGCGCCATCGGGCGGATTCGCTGCCGCGGGTTCATCGGGCGGAAGCGGCGTGTCGGTATAGGTGTCGCGCTGCACACGATAGGCCAACGCAGGCGCGTACAGATGTGCTGAGTTCGCAACCGCGGCCGAGGCCTCGCGCAGCGGGGCGATGTCGTCGAGGATCCAGAAGGAGCGGCCGTGCGTCGCGACGATCAGGTCAGCGTCATGGATCCACAGATCGCGCATCGAGGTGTGCGGAAGGTTCAGTTGCAGCGATTGCCAGTGGTCGCCGTCATCGAATGAAACCCAGACAGAGTTTTCGGTTCCTGCAAATAACAGGCCCTTGCGCAGGGGGTCTTCCCGCACGGTGTCAACCGGGCCGAAATCAGGCAGGCCGTTGGTGATCAGCTTCCAGGTCTTGCCGCCGTCGTGAGTGCGATAAAGATAAGGATGTAGATCGTTGATGCGGAACCGGCTCACTGACGCGTAGGCAGTCTGCTCGTCGAAGTGCGAAGCTGAAATCTGGGTGACCTTGCTCCACGCGGTGAGGTCTGTCGGAGTGATGTTGGTCCAATTCTTGCCTTCGTCGTGGGTGATCCAAAGTTGTCCGTCGTCGGTACCGGCCCACAGAGTGCCCACCGTCTTAAACGATGGGGCGAGCGCATAGATGACGCCACGCTGTTTTTCGGCGCCTTTGGGAACGAGGGTACCGACGCTGGCGGGCACGCCGGGGTTCTCACGAGTCAGATCTGGGCTGATTGTCTGCCAGGAATCGCCGCCATTCGTCGACTTGAACAGAACATTCGCCGCGTAATAAAGGATGTGCGGATCCACCGGAGAGAACATCAGTGGCTCGGTGCGATCGGCGCGGTACTTGGGATCGCGCAACGGAATCGGCGTGACGTTCTGCACTTGACCGGTGGAAAAATGGAACTTGGAGACTTCAGTTCTGCCGCCACCGTAAATCACGTCGGAATCGAGAGGATCAGGGGCGACGTATCCATATTCGATGACGCCTACGGGATGCCAGTCGCGGAAGGTAATGGCGCCATCGTTGCCGCGGCTCAAGGTGCAGGCTGAACCACTCTCCTGCTGCGCTCCGCAGACGCGGTAGGGGAAGGAGTTGTCGGCGATTGCGTGGTAGAACTGCGCGGTGGGCTGGTTGTACCAGGAACTCCAGGTGGCGCCCCCGTTCACGGTGATGATTGCTCCTTGATCGCTGACGATCAGAATAATGTTGCCGTTGTTGGGATTGATCCAAAGGTTCTGATAGTCGTCGCCACCTGGCGCGCCGCGAAATCCGTACCATGTTTTGCCGCCATCGGTCGAGCGCATGGTCACCGTGCTGACGACGATCACGATGTCGGGATTCTTGGGATCGACTTTCGGGATGGAAAGATCGCCGCCACCGATGCGCCCGGCAGGACGAGGATCGGTGGTGATCTGCGCCCAGGAATCTCCGGCGTCATCGGAGCGGTAAACGCCGAGCTTTCCCGAAGCTTCGGAGAGAGTTGCATAGAGCCGATGGGAATCGCTGGGCGCAATCGCTACGTAGATTTGCGAGAGATCTTTTGGCAAGCCGTTGGTTAGAGGATGCCAGGTGCCGCCGCCGTCGGTAGACTTGAAGAGTCCGCCCCCGGTGCCGTTGAATTCGTTGCCGTCCTCCCATGGACCTTCGCGAACTTCCCACATTGAGGCGTAAACGACATCCGGATTCGAAGGATCGATCTCGACATCGGATCCACCGGTGTTTTCGTCCTTGGAGATGACTCTCTTCCAGGTTTGCCCGCCATCTGTGGAAAGATAGATTCCGCGCTCTTCGCTAGGGCCGTAAGGATGCCCGAGCACAGCGGCAAACACGCGGTTCGCGTCACGAGGATCGACGGCGAGAAAGGGGATCTGTTGGGCGTCGGCGAGGCCGAGATGCGTCCAGGTCTTCCCGGCATCAGTAGATTTGTAGATGCCGTTGCCGACCGAGAGATCAGGGCGATGCAGTCCCTCGCCGCTGCTGACATAAACGATGTTGGGGTCGGACGGTGCTACCGCGATCGCGCCGATGGACTGCGTCGGCTCGTGGTCGAAAATCGGATTCCAGGTACGGCCGTAGTCGTCCGATTTCCAAACGCCACCGTTGACTTGTCCGATGTAGAACACATTCGGCTGGCTGGGAACACCGGCTGCGGCGCGCGTACGGCCGCCGCGAAAGGGGCCAATCATGCGCCAGCGCATGTCTTGATACGTGCTTTCGGGAACCTGGGTCCGACTGGCAGTTGCGGATAGAACAACGACGAAGCACACCAATAGACGAAGCGCTCGATGAGATCGGTTCACTCTAGTCCCCCTCAGACCACGGCAAACTAAATAGGATAAACCAAAAGCGCGGGAATCAGGCCATGTTGATGGGACGGAAGCCATGGCACTTCAATCGGGAGCGCCAAATAAGTTTGGTGGCGCTCTCCTCACGGATTTATGATGGCCAAGCTTTCCCCCCAACATGAGCCTTCGCCAGAGCAAGGAAACTCGCGGTTTTCTAGTCATCCTCGTTGCTTGCGCCTTTCTTTTATCGGTCGCTGGGGATGCCAGAGCACAGTCCGCCGCCGCACCCGCGAGCGTCCCCGCAGATCAGGGGCTCAAACCAATACTCGGTTATATCTCCTCGGCGTGGGACACGTTGACGCGTTCCATGACGGATTGCGCCAGCGTTGTCGATCCAAAGATCAAGGTGGCTCCGGTGTTGTACCTGCCGAAAGAATTCGAGGAGCCGGCGGCGGTGCAGAAGCTGGCGACGGACTGCAACGTGCGCGTGGAACATTTGCCAGTCGAGATCCATCGCTTAGGAGAGATCGACACGGCCAAGATTCAGCCTCACGGGCTGCTCTATCTACCGGACAAATATGTTGTGCCGGGCGGCCGCTTCAACGAGATGTACGGATGGGACAGCTACTTCATTATCCGGGGGTTGCTGCGCGCGGGGCGCGTGGAACTGGCTCGCGGGATGGTCGATAACTTTTTCTTTGAAATCGAACACTATGGCGCGATGCTCAATGCGAATCGCACCTACTACCTCACAAGGTCGCAGCCTCCGTTCCTGAGTTCGATGTTTGTTGATGTTTATCGCGCAACACAAAAAGACGGAAGTCCCGACAGGGCATGGCTGGAACGCGCTTACGCCGATCTCGACAAGGACTACGAGATGTGGACGCGCGATCCGCACTTGGCGGGGCAGACGGGCCTGTCGCGCTACTACGATTTTGGGGAAGGCCCGCCCGCAGAGGCCGTGCAGGACGAAAGCGGTTTCTACCGCAAGGTGGCGCAATATTTCTTCTTTCATCCCGCGGAGGCGGACGACTATATCGTCGAGACCGGGCCTGATTCCAAACAAACGGTGCCTCAACAGCCGGTCGCAGGTTCGATGTATTCTCTGCAGGTTTGCGATGTGCCGTTGCCCATGGCCAGCGCCGAATGCGAGAAGGCACGACAGTTCAAACTCAGTGCGGATTATTACAAGGGCGATCGCTCCATGCGCGAGTCGGGCTTCGATGTGAGCTTTCGCTTCGGCGCATTCGGTGCGGCCACGCATCATTACGCGCCTGTCTGTCTGAACAGCCTGCTCTACAAGACGGAGAAAGATCTGGAGCAGATCAGCCTCTGGCTGGGTCATAGCGAGAACGCGAAGAAATGGAACAACCGGGCAGAAGAGCGCAAGAAGCTCATCACGCAGTATCTGTGGAACGAGGAACAGGGACTCTTCTTCGATTTTAATTTCCTGACGAAACGGATGTCGAACTATCGATATGCGAGCACGTTTTATCCGCTGTGGGCGGGGCTGGCGACGCCGGAGCAAGCCAAAGCTGCAATTGGGAACTTGAAGACATTCGAACGACCTGGCGGTCTTCCGATGAGTACGGACGAGACGGGTGCCCAGTGGGATCTGCCATACGGGTGGGGCAACATCGAGATGCTCGCGATCGAGGGAATGCGGCGGTACGGATACAACGCGGATGCCGACCGCGTTTCTTATGAATTCCTGTCCACGGTCGCAGAGAATTTCCGCCGGGATGGGAACATTCGCGAGAAATACAACGTGGTGACGCGATCGTCCGAGGCGCACGTAGAACTCGGCTACCAGATGAATGTAGTCGGCTTTGGTTGGACCAATGCGGCGTTCCTCGAACTACTGCACGGTCTTCCGAAAGATATGGTCGAGCGGCTGGAAAAGGAGCAGAACCAACCGCTTCCTGCGGCATCTCGACATTAGTTGTTGTTGTCACCGCGAGAGCTCCTTTTCTTCCCCGGAACACCGCTATTGAGCGGCTGCGTTGACGGCTCACGGCATCCACCCTAAGATGGAATTCCGCTCTCGTGGTCGTGTATTCATCAGACGGTGATCCACTAGATCAATGATCAACCAGACTATCTCGCACTATCGCATCACCGGCAAATTGGGCAGCGGCGGGATGGGTGTGGTGTATGAGGCGGAAGATCTGAATCTGGGCCGCAAGGTGGCTCTGAAATTCCTGCCGCCTCAACTATCGCGCGATCAGAATGCGCTCGATCGCTTTCTGCTGGAAGCGCGCACGGCATCGGCCCTGAATCATCCCAACATCTGCACGATATACGCCGTCGAAAAATCGGGCGAGGGCGCGCAGGCGCAGTCGTTTATCGCGATGGAATTGCTCGAGGGACAGAACCTCGACTACAAAGTGATGTCCGGTGCGATGGCGATCGGTTTTTTACTCGACGTTGCCATCCAACTGGCTGATGCCCTTGACGCGGCGCATGCCAAGGGAATCATTCACCGCGACATCAAGCCCGCCAATATTTTTCTCACGCCGCGCGGTCAGGTGAAAGTGCTGGATTTCGGCTTGGCGAAACTCACCCGTCCCGACCTGGAGATGAGTACGATCGGCGCCACCGCAGATTCGCCCAGCCCAAACCTGACGAGTCCTGGGGCGACGGTGGGAACGATCTCTTATATGTCGCCGGAGCAGGCGCGCGGCGAGGAACTCGACACGCGCACCGATTTGTTTTCGCTGGGAACGGTGATCTACCAGATGGCGACGGGGAAACTGCCATTTGCGGGTGCGACTTCGGCGGTCGTGTTTCACGCGATTCTGGAACTGGATCCGGTATCTCCGCTGCAATTGAATGCTGCGCTGCCGCCCAAGCTGCACGAGATCATCGACAAGTTGCTGGAGAAGGATCGCGATCTGCGCTACCAGTCGGCTGCGGATCTGCGCGGAGACTTGAAGCGGCTGAAGCGTGACGTGGAATCGGGACGAAAGAATACCGCGTCCTCTGGTTCGGGATCGACACCCACCGCGGCGGATGCCGTGGCGGGTTCGGCGGCCTCGGTGCCGATTGCCGCGGCGCCCGCACCGTCTCAGAGTTCGGCCGTGGCTGTGGCGGCAGGCCGGCACAAAGTGGGGACGGGTGTCACCGTCCTCCTCGGGATTCTCGTTCTTCTCGCCGCCGGCTACGGAATCTATTCTCTGCTGATGCGGCGCCAGGTGATGCCCTTCCACAATTTTTCCGTCACGCGTGTTACGGAGGAAGGCAACGTGGTGTGGGCGGCGCTCTCGCCCGACGGCAAATATATCCTCAGTCTGGTGCGGGATAACGGCCTGGCCAGTCTGCTGCTGCGCAATGTTCCCACCAACAGCATCACGCAGGTGCAGCCCGCGGCGGAACTCTACTACCATGGGGTGCGCTTTTCACCGGACGGAAATTATTTCTACTTCGTGCGCAGCGATCCCGGAGTTCCCGACCTGCAGTTCTTGTACCGGGCGCCGTTACTGGGAGGAACTCCGGAAAAACTGGCGACGGACGTCGACACGAATATCACGATTTCTCCCGACGGCCGCAAGGTTGCCTTCGTGCGCTATGACAATCCTGAGTCGGGCAAGTATCAGTTGATTGTGCACTCACTCGAGCAAGGCGCGGAAGCTGCGCTCACGAGTGGCGCGACGGGCCAGCGATTGCAGATGCCAGCGTGGTCGCCCAACGGCAAAACAATTCTGTGCGTCGTGAACCAGCCGCCGGGTGCGCTGACAGGATTGGTTGCGGTAGACGCGACCACTGGGCAACAACGGCTGGTTTTGAGTTCCAACGATGCTTTAGGTGCACCGATCTGGATGCCCGACGGCAAAGGTCTGCTGGCTCTCGATGCCGATCGCTCCAGCAACTTCACCCGCGCTCAAATCGTATTTGTCTCTTATCCCGACGGCAAGATCACGCCAATTACCCGTGACACGAATAATTATTCCGATCTCAGCCTGGCCGCCGACGGTCAAGTTCTGGCGACGGTGCTCAGCGAAGGCCGATGGAATCTGTCGGTCATGTCGGCAACCGGCGGCGGAGCCGACGTAAAGCAGATTAGTCCGGTCGTCAACTTTACAAATCTCACCTGGACGCACGACGGCCGCTTGATCGATGACACGGATAATAGTCTGCATTGGGTGAACCCTGACACGGGAGCCAAGGGAGGATTTGCCACCGCGGCGGAATCAATAACCGGCGATCCCTGGGAGTGCTCCGATGGCCGATATCTGGTATTTATCCTGAGCGTGATTGGCGCCAAGGGCGGCCAGAACATCTGGCGCGCCGACGCTTCCGGTGGAAACCTGAAGCAACTGTCGAATGGCAAGCAGGACGATTATCCGGTTTGTTCTCCCGACTCTCACTGGGTGTATTACTCCGATGAGAGCGCCGGTGGCATTATGAAGGTTCCGATCGACGGCGGAGCTGCGGAAAAGGTCACCGACACATTGCTCGACGGGATTTTTGATATTTCTCCAGACGGTGCTACGGCGGTGTTTGGGATCATTGACCACGCCAGCGGTCACGAGGAGAAAATTGTGCTGCTCGATATGAGCACGCGGCAGGTTCGGAAACAGATGAAATTCGAGCGCCAGCGGACAGGGTTGTTCATTCGGTTCTCCCATGACGGCAAGTCAGTGGTGTATCCCGTTCGCGAGAATGGGGTGGACAACTTGTGGCAGCAGTCGCTGGACGGTTCTCCGGGGAAACAACTTACTTCATTCAAGGCCGAACACATCTGGGACTATCACTGGTCGCCCGATGGCAGCAAACTCGCAATGGTTCGCGGGCATACCGACTCGGATGTGGTGCTGATGCGCGACATGCAGCAGTAGGATCGACCGCGATTCTTGGCTGATGTCCGAAGCCGTTCCGGTCTCGATTCTCAAAAAACTAAGGGCGGCCAGTGCTGGCCGCCCTCATTTTCGAATTGTTAACCGCGAAGCGAGGTTAGACGCCCTTGACGTTCTCTGCTTGCCAGCCCTTGGGGCCTTTGACCACGTCAAACTGCACTTGCTGACCTTCCTGCAGGCTGCGGAATCCACTGGCCTGAATGGCGGAGAAATGCACGAAGACATCCTCACCGTTCTGGCGGCTGATGAAACCGTAGCCCTTGGCGTCGTTAAACCACTTCACTGTTCCTGTTTCCATGATGTTGCTTGTTCCTTTTTCTTTGATGTAGCGCTGAAACTTTCAGGGTCTTCTGCAGGCAGGTCACGCGCTGGGTTAAGCGGAGATGCTTGTACTGCGAAGGAACTCTAAAGTCAAACGCAGCTAAATTGTAAAGAAAGTGCCCCTAAATAGCTACATAATTTGGGGAGGGTTGTGTCTAAACAACTGAGGTAAAAGACGTTATGATTCGCCCCCCGATTATAGAGAAAACCACCTCACTTGCCACCTTTTCCCAAAGCATTCATCATCTAAAGATGCGCTTGCGAATTGTCTTCCTGGCATTTTTGTTCACGGCATCGGCTTGGGCGGGGATCGTCGACGAGGTGCGGTACGACCTCGCGCAGAACAGCTTTTCGGGCGCCGAAGCGGCTCTGAATTCATATCGCAGCCAGCAAGGAATCACGTCTGAGTATCTGGAAGCTTATTCTTGGTTAGGCCGGGCCGCGCTGGACCAGGGCCGCTATGACCAGGCAGCCACTTATGCGAAGCAAACGCAGACGCTGGTGCTGGAGCAGTTGAAGAAGCGTCCGCTGGATGCTGATCCTCATTTGCCGATCGCTCTGGGCGCAGCGCTGGAAGTGCGTTCCCAAGTGCTGGCGCAGCGCGGGCAGCGGACCCAGGCGATCGCGCTGCTGCAATCTGCGCTGCAGACCTACGGGAATACCTCGATTCACGACCGGCTGCAGAAGAATCTGAATCTGCTTTCGTTCCAGGGGAGGCTGGCTCCGCCGCTGAAGGAGCAGGAGTCTTTGGGAGCGAAACTTCCCTTGCCGTCGCAATTGAAGGGGTCTCCGGTGCTGCTATTTTTCTGGGCGCACTGGTGCGCCGATTGCAAGGCGGAAGCACCCGTCATCACGCAGTTGCGCTCGGAGTTTGCCAGCAAGGGATTACAGGTGATCGGGCCGACGCGGCTTTACGGCTACACGGCGCAGACCGAACACGCGTCGCCAAGCGAAGAGTTGCAGTACATCGATGCTGTGCGTCACCGTTTCTATTTCGGATTGCTCGACATGCCGGTGCCGATCAGCAAGTACAACTTCGAAACCTATGGTGCGTCGACGACGCCGACGCTCGTGCTCGTGGACCGTGCGGGGAAGGTGGCATGGTATCATCCGGGCGCGGTGCCGTACGGGGAGTTACGTGGGGAGATTGAAAAGGTGATGGCGCGATAGATCCATGTGGCGCGGGCGGCCCCGCCCGCGAAAGCCTGGGAGCAAAGAAAATTCCTGCGCTCGGGTTCTGGTTCGGAATTCTGGACGCAGTTTAGAGCTGGCGAGACGCGGGCGGGGGCGCCCGCGCCACATGATCATCCTTCCTCAACTTCTTTCAGCTTGCCAGTCTTCACATCGTAGACGAACCCCCGCACTGGAATATGCCTCGGAATCCATGGGTGCGACTTCACACGCTGCATTTGCTCGCGCACATTCGACTCAAGGTCATCGAAGGCATGGAAGTGCGACGGTTCATCCGCTGAGGCTCCCATCTTCTCCGTCAGGCGTGCTTTCAGTTCATCCTCACGTACCTTCAGCAAGCCGCAATCGGTGTGGTTGATGATGATGAACTCCTGCGTGTCGAGCAGATGGTGCGACACAATCAGAGAGCGCAGGGCGTCTTCGGTGGCGATGCCTCCGGCGTTGCGGATCATGTGGGCGTCGCCGGGGTGCAGGCCCAGGCAGTGCTCGAACAGGATGCGGGAATCCATGCAGGCCAGCACGGCAACGTGGCGTCTCGGGCGGACCGCAAGATCTCCCAGCTTGAAGTTGCGCGCAAACTCTTCGTTGGCTTTTAGCAGTTCGTCAGCGACGGACAATTGGAAGCTCCTATGAATCGTTGGTCGTTAGTCGCTGGGCGTTCGAAAAAAACGCGATCCTAGGTTTGCGAAACGACGAACGACGATCGTCTAACGACTAACGACCGATCTAGTTTACCCGTTACAATCGGCCGGTGAACGTCGGTCTGAATCTGGATGACACGATTGTGGCGATCGCCACGCCGGCCGGACGCGGTGGGATTGGGGTGGTTCGACTCTCTGGGCCGAGAGCCCTGGAGATTGCGGCGCCGATGCTGCGCTTGAAACACAAACTGGAGCCAAGTAGAGCTATGTTCGGAGAACTCATCGGCCCGTGTGGGTCGGACACTCCTGTCCGACTGCCGGGAGACGGCAAGGCTCAAGGTGGTCTCTCGGAATCGATGGCGGAGCCCGTTCCGGTCTACGGCTGTGGGACAGGAGTGTCCGACCCACATGAGCAACGCATCGACGAAGTGGTCGTCACTTACTTTGCGAAGCCGCACTCCTACACCACCGACGACATCATCGAAATTTCCGGGCATGGATCCCCCGTTGTATTGCGCCATATTGTCGAGCTTTGCGTGGCCGCCGGAGCTCGCTTGGCCGAACCGGGCGAGTTCACCATGCGGGCGTTCCTGAACGGACGCATCGATCTGACGCAAGCGGAAGCGGTGCGCGACCTAATCGACTCCCAGACGTTGTATCAGGCGAAAGTCGCGGCGCAGCAGCTGGAAGGCGCCCTCTCACGGCGTTTGCAGCCGATCAAGCAGAAGTTGGTGGAACTGATCGCCGTGCTCGAAGCCGGCATCGATTTTGCGGAAGACGACGTGTCGGTGATGCCGGATGCCACGATCCTCGATCAGATTGCCGCCGTGCGTGCACCACTTGATCAACTCAGTGCGACCTTTGCTTACGGGAAAATCGTGCATGAAGGATTGACGCTGGCGATCGTGGGCCGGCCAAACGTAGGCAAGTCGAGCTTGTTCAACCGGCTTGTAGAGCGGGAGCGCGCGATCGTCACGGCCACTCCAGGCACCACGCGCGATCTGGTCAGCGAGACGGTGGCAATCGGAGGCATCCCCGTGAAACTGATCGATACCGCCGGCATTCGCGATGCGCTCGATGAAGCGGAGTCGATCGGCATTCGCAAATCGATGGAAGCGCTGGCTGATGCGGATCTGGTGCTGGTGGTGCTCGATGCGTCGCAGGAAGCGACCGCAGAGGATGCTGAGCTTCTAAATCAGGCGCAGAACCGGCCAATGATTGTCGTTGGAAACAAGAGCGATCTTGACGCGAATGCTCAGTGGTCCCTGGCGAGCGATCAACGAGTTCGAACTTCCGCGGTGACCGGGGCGGGCATTGCCGAGTTGCGTGGCGAGATTCTACGGCACATCGGCGGAGATGCTGGAGCCCAGGCGGAGTCAGGCTTCCTGACCAACATCCGGCATCAGAAATTGATTCAGGATTCGCTCGCCGGACTGGACGCGGCGGATAATGCCATTGCCGGGAAAGTGCCGCACGAGATGCTGCTGCTCGATCTCTATAACGCGCTGCGGCCGCTCGATGCGATTACGGGAGCGACCACGACCGACGATATCCTCAACTTGATCTTCAGCACGTTCTGCATCGGAAAGTAGTCGCTACTTCGATAGCGCCGCCAGCGCATCGCGGAACATGGCATCGAACGAACCGCCCGCGCCATTTTTCGCGATCAGGGCTAAAGCTTTCTCGGCCGCCGCCCTTTGATATCCCAGATTCACGAGCGCCGAGAGTACGTCTTCCTCAATGGCGCTCATGGCTGGGACTGTGGGCGCCGCCGCCGGTCCCACTTCCGGCAGTTTGTCGCGAAGTTCCAGCACCATCCGCTCGGCGGTTTTCTTGCCGATGCCGGGGATGCGGGTCAGCCGCACCACGTCGTTGCCGCGAATGGCGCCGACCATTTCGTCGGCAGCCATGCCGCTCAGGATCGTGATCGCCAGCTTGGGGCCGATTCCGCTGACCGTGATCAGTTTCTCGAAGAGCAGCTTCTCCGAAGGGCGCAGGAACCCATAGAGCGCAATCAAATCTTCACGCACGTGCGTGTGAATGTGCAGAGCTACCTCGGCACCCACCGCCGGCAGATCGGAAAACGTTGGCACGCTGATGACTACGTCATAGCCAACGCCGGCCGTTTCGACGATGGCCTGGTTGGGATGCTTGGCCAGCAACTTTCCGCGCAGATGGGCGATCATATTGGGGGCAAATATGCTCAGGCCATTGTAGCGGTAGCAGAGGGCCGCGAGCAGAACTTGGGCGGGATGGACACTCATCCTCGCGCGCTCTTAGAATCCAGGGAGTTCTGTGGACGTTCCTTTGCGACTCAGACTCCGACTCCGACTTGCGCTGTGGATTGTGGTCGCACTCGTGCTCCGTCCGGCCTTGGTGGGGGCCCAGCAGAGCGCTCTGGACCTGGAAGGCCACTCGGTGAATCCCCTATCAGCAGATTCCGGCAAAGTTGTCGTGTTGGTCTTTGTCCGCCGGGACTGTCCCGTGTCCAGCCGCTACGCGCCAGTCATTCAGCAGATCAGCAAGCGGTATTCCGACCGCGCGAACTTCTGGCTGATCTATCCCGACAAAAGCGAATCGCCGCAGACGATTCGAAAATATCTGCAGGACTACGCATACCATTTGCCTGCGCTCCGCGATCCGGAGCACGCGCTGGTGAAACTCGGAAGGGTGCAGATCACGCCCGAGGTTGCAGTCTTTAACCGGGATCGTCAACTGGTTTATGACGGGCGCATCGACGATTGGTATGTCGATCTCAGCCGCGCGCGGCCCGCGCCCCCCACGCATGAGCTGGACGACGCCATCCGCGCTGCGTTGGCGGGGAAGGCTGTAGCGCACAGCGAAGTCAGGGGAGTGGGATGCTACATCTCAGACCTGGAATGACTTTCTGGCGGCAGGGGGCAGCGTGGACGCTGTTCGTGCTGGTCAGCCTGGGCGCGCTGGGAGTGCTGCAGGCCCGAACTGCGTCGCGCGAGACCGCCCAAAATCCCCAGGGCGGCGCACATGTCACCTTCAACCGCGACATCGCTCCCATCCTGTATCGCTCGTGTGCCCAGTGTCACCGGCCCGGGGAAGCAGCGCCATTTTCTTTGCTGACATACTCCGACGCGAAAAGACATGCGCGTCAAATTGCGGAAGTCACACAGTCGCGCGCTATGCCGCCCTGGTTGCCGGAACCGCAAGAGTTGAAATTTGCGGATGAGCTTCGCCTCGCGGATTCAGAAATCGCCCTGATCCAGCGCTGGGTTGAGCAGGGATCAGTCGAAGGCGATCTCTTGGATTTGCCGCCAGCACCCAAATTCGTCGAGGGCTGGCGACTCGGAAAGCCTGATCTGATTCTTACCGCTAGCAAGCCTCTCGTTCTGCCGCCGCAAGGTACGGACACTTATTGGAACTTTGTTTTTCCGGTGCCGATTGCAGAGACACGCTGGGTGAAGGCGGTCGAGATTCGTCCGGGCGACAAGCATTACGTGCACCACGCCAACATTCTCGTCGACCGCGAAGGATCCTCGCGCAAGCGAGAGATTGAGCCGGGCGCCGGTTTCGGCGGCATGGAGATTCGCATCGAGTCGCAGGTCTTCGACCCCGACAGCCATCTTCTTTTTTGGAAGCCGGGAACGATTCCCTACGTCGAGCCTGAGGGAATGGCATTGCGACTCGACAAAGGGACCGACCTGATCCTCAATACGCACCTACAGCCATCCGGAAAGCCAGAGGTCATCCAGCCCAGCATTGGGCTCTATTTCACTCCGCTTCCAGCCACAAAGTTGCCCATGCTGTTGCAACTGGAAGACGACGCCAAGCTCGACATTCCCGCGGGACAAAAAGATTTTCTCGTCACTGATGAGTTCACGCTGCCGATCGCTGTCCAACTGATGGCAATTTATCCGCACGCGCATTATCTGGGAAAAGATATTCAGGCCTTTGCGATGCTGCCCGACGGCACGAAGAGAATGTTGATCCACATTTCACATTGGAACCTGAACTGGCAGGCAGTGTATCGCTACGCTGAGCCGGTGCGGCTGCCGAAGGGAACGAAGGTGTATCTGCGATATGTGTATGACAACTCCGACGAGAATCCGCTGAATCCGAATCATCCGCCGGCGCGAGTGATGGGCGGGAACCGTTCGAGCGACGAGATGTGCCACTTGTGGTTGCAGGTCCTGCCGGTGAACTTCGATCTGTCGCAAGGTGATCCGCGGATGGCCCTGCAGGAAGCCTTGGCACGCCATAACGTGGAGAAGAATCCGGCGGATTTTGAAGCACATTACAACCTTGGGGCAATGCTGCAGGCTAGGGACAAGCCGGACGCAGCCATCGGCGAATACGAACTGGCGGTGCGCTTGCGGCCGGATGATGCGCTTGCGAACAACGCTTTGGGAGCGGCGTTGGTGACCGCAGGGCGTTCTCAACAGGGAGTCGGATATTTGCAGACAGCGTTGAAGACGCGTCCGGATTATTTCGATGCGCATTACAACCTGGGCATCGCACTGGCGGGGCAGAATGACTATGACGCCGCGGTGAAGCAATTCAGTCTTGCCTTGCAGTTGCAACCGAACGACGCCGGTGTGGAGGCGAACCTGGGAACCGCTTTGGCTGAAATGGGGCGCATTCCAGAAGCGAAGTCACACTTTGAGCGCGCATTGCAGCTCGATCCCAACCAGCCGATCGCGAAGGAAAATCTCGACGCGCTACAAAAAGAAATGAACCAGCATTGACGGCTGAGCGCGCATCGGTCGCGCCGATTCTATGCTGTAATCTTCGTATGAAGGCCAAGCACCTCTTGCTCGGAGCTCGATTTGCGGCCCTTGCCCTGCTCCTGTGGGCGCTTTCTGCGTCACTGGCCCAGCAGTCGACCCCTGCCGAGGCCCCCGTTGCCCAGTCGCAAGTCTCGTCTGGCGCGCTTTCTGAGTTTGCCGAAGCGCGAAAACTGATGCAGCAAGGGAAGATCGACGACGCGATCGCGCAGTTGCATACTCTGGAAACGCGGGATCCCGCTACGAAAGGCCTGGATCTGGAACTCGGCACGGCTTATTACAAGAAGAGCGATTTCCCGAAAGCGATTGAGTATTTGAAGAAAGCAGTTGCGGTCGGTCCTGCTAACGGAGAGGCGACACAACTACTCGGGCTCTCTTACTACTTGGGTGGGCATCCCGGAGAGGCGATTCCTCTGCTCGAAAGGGTTCAAGGCTGGTATCCGCGCGCTAACGTAGACGCTTCGTATATTCTCGGCGTCTGCTACATCCGGACCAAAGACTACCCGCAGGCTCGCAAGGCGTTCGCCAAAATGTTCGATGTGCCGGCGGACTCGGCCGCGGCCTATCTCTTCACCGCGCGCATGCTGTTCCGCCAGGAATACGACCCGATCGCCGAAGAATATGCGCTGAAGGCGGTGGCGATCGATCCGAAGCTGCCGCTCGCGCATTTTCTGCTGGGCGAACTCTACATCTATAAATCGCGGATTCCGGAGGCAGTGGCAGAACTCCAGAAGGAACTGGCGATCAATCCGGCCAACGCGGCGACGTATTACAAGCTGGCCGACGCGTATTCGCGAATTCAGAAATATGAAGATGCCGAGCGTTTGCTGCAGCGTTCCATCTGGCTGGACTCGACCTCGACGGGCCCCTACATCCTGATGGGAAAAGTGCTCGAGAAGAAAGGCGAATTCGATCTGGCAGTGCGCGCACTGCAGCGCGCCGCCAGCATGGATCCGAACAACGCCATGACCCATCACCTGCTGGGGATGACTTACCGCGACATGGGCAAAAAAGAAGAAGCGGAAAGCGAGCTGAAGCTCGCGGAAGAATTGCAGAACAAACAGAACTAGCGGTCGGGTTGCGAACCTAGAGCGCGGCTGCCTGGTCGCGTCGGCGCGCCTGGATCTCGATATACACGTTCACCAGCGACACCGCTGCCGGGGTTACGCCCGGAATGCGCGAGGCCTGCCCGATTGTACGGGGACGCACGTGGGTGAGCTTTTCCTGCATCTCGCGCGAGAGTCCGCTGACCGTGTGATAGTCGAACCAGTCGGGAATGGAGTGCAGTTCGGACTTTTTCAGGCGATCCATCGCGCGCTGCTGCTGCAGCAGGTAGCCTTCGTACTTGATCTCAGTCTCAATGGACTTGAGTTCGTTTCTTACTTCGGAAGAAATAATCGCCGCAGGGGACACGGAGGCACCTCGGACAAAAAAGTCGGGCTCGACTTCGCGCAGGATCGGCACGAGTTGCTCGATCTTTACCTCGGGGCGCTTCAGAATCTGCGCGCAGGTTTGGCCGACGGACGTTGCCCACGTTGTCGAAGATTCCACATCGCTTCGCTCCTCGGACTGACAGCGCGCTGAAGTTTCCGGCGTGATGCGGGTGTTTTCCAGAACTTTCTTCATCTTTTCCAGGCGCTGCTGCTTCGCCCGAAAATCCTCCCATGCACCGTCGGCAATGAGACCCACGCGACGGCCGTGAGGCGTCAAACGGCGGTCAGCATTATCGATGCGCAGGTGCAGGCGGAACTCGGCCCGCGACGTAAACATGCGGTAGGGTTCGTTCGTTCCCTTCGAAATCAAGTCGTCGATCAGGATCGCGGTGTAGGCTTCGGTGCGGTCGAGGATCAGCGGCGGTTGCTGCTTCACCTGCAACGCGGCGTTGATGCCTGCCATCAATCCCTGGCACGCGGCTTCTTCATAGCCGGATGTGCCATTGATCTGGCCGCCCAGAAACAGTCCAGCGATCTTGCGAGTTTCGAGCGTGCGCTCCAGTTCCGTGGGATCGATCGAATCGTACTCGATCGCGTATCCGGGCCGCAGCATTTCTGCATTTTCAAGCCCGGGGATCGACTTCAGAATAGCCATCTGCACTTCGACCGGGAGCGACGTGCTCATGCCGTTGACGTAGATCTCGTGCGTGTTCAAGCCCTCCGGCTCGAGGAAGAGCTGATGCGTCTCTTTGTCGGGAAACTTCACAATCTTGTCTTCGATCGACGGACAATAGCGCGGGCCGATCGACTGAATCTGGCCGCTGTACATCGGCGAGCGGTGCACGTTTTCGCGGATGATGCGGTGTGTCTCGGGCGTCGTCCACGCAATGTAGCAGGGCACTTGCGAATCGTGGTGCGCGACGCGCTTCGTGCGGAAGCTGAACGGAGTCGGATCGACGTCGCCCGGTTGCTCGGGAAAGCACGACCAGTCGATGGTGCGTCCATCGAGGCGCGGCGGAGTGCCAGTCTTAAGCCGGCATCCGCGCAAGCCGAGCTTCTTCAAAGCCTCGCCCAGAAGAACGGCGTTCGGTTCGCCCGAACGCCCTGCGGGATACTGCTGCTCCCCGCAATGAATCAGTCCGTTGAGAAATGTTCCGGTGGTGATAATGACCGCGGAAGCGCCAACGGTGCGGCCGTCGCGAAGGCGAATACCAAGAACGCGGCGGTCCCCAGCGGCTGAAGCCGGGTTCTCAATAGCCACCTCTATGGCACGACTGAAGTCGTGCCCTTGCCGGGTTTGCTGAGGGCTGAGGGCTGAAGGCTGACGGCTGTCCTCCACAATCAGATCTGCCACTTCCGCCTGCTTGATCTTCAGATTGGGCTGCGATTCCAGTACCTCGCGCATCTTCAGGCGATACGCCTGCTTGTCGCATTGGGCGCGCGGTGACCACACCGCCGGGCCTCGGGAAGTATTCAATAGCCGAAACTGGATGCCGACCGCGTCGGTGATTTCGCCCATGATGCCGCCCAGGGCATCGATCTCGCGGACCAAGTGTCCCTTGGCGATACCTCCGACCGCGGGGTTGCAAGACATCTGCGCGATCAAGTCGACGTTGAGCGTGTAAAGGGCCGTCTTCAAGCCCATGCGTGCGGACGCCATTGCGGCCTCGCATCCGGCATGGCCGGCGCCGACTATTACTACGTCGAATTGTTCGGTGAACTGCATGAAAACTTGTGGTCGTTTCCTCTTTCATTCTAGCAACTTGCCCGCCATTGTGATCGTGATCACTTGCTGTCACGCCCTTTTGAACCGTATATTGGCCTGTCCTATCCGACCCAGGGGGCTTTATGAATACCACGGAGTTTTTTCAGCAACTGGACACGCGCATCGAGAAATATGACCTGCTCTGCCATCCTTTTTACAAGGCGTGGTCGGCCGGTGAGTTGACTCGCAACGATCTTCGTGAGTACGCGCAGGATTACTACCATCATGTCGAGGCATTTCCGTCGTATCTGGCGGCGCTTGGCATGCGCCTGGAAGAGGGCGAACTGCGCCGCGCAGTGCTGGCCAACATGTGTGACGAGAAAGGTGTGGACGGGCGGCCGGGCAAGGAATCCGTTCCGCACTCCGAGCTCTGGTTGGACTTCGCCGAGGGCATGGGATCGAGCCGTAATCTGGACTGGCACAGTCCGGTGAAGGAGATTCGACAATTGATCCGGCACTTTCATCAGGTGGCCAGCGAAGGCTCGCCCGAGGATGCGCTCGCCGCCTTTTATACTTACGAGTCGCAGGTGCCACGAATCGCGAAGGAAAAAGAACGCGGCCTGCGCAAACTGTATGGTGCAGACGACAAGACCTGCGGCTACTTTGCCCTCCATACAACGGCTGACGTATATCACTCGAACGTGTGGCGCAATCAACTCGGGAAGCGGATCGCCGCCCATCCCGAAGCAGCAGACGCGGCTCTTGACGCGGCGGAGAACGCCGCGCGCATGTTGTGGACGGCGCTCGATGGGATTGAGGCGCGCCGTATGGCAACGGCGGTGGCATAGGAATCCGAAGCGGCGCTCGGAGAGCGAATTCCACAGCCACCGATTCGATAGAATCGGTGGCTCGTTTCTTGTAGGGAGGGTCCATAGCTTTGGCTAAAGAGATTCCTATAGGCGTGCGCGCCGCGGCCGAGGAGACGGTAGAGTTCGAGCACACGCTCAAGTCCCACCACCCTGAACTGCCGCCGGTATACTCGACGCCCGACATGATCCGCCTGATGGAGACAGCGGCCTTTCATGCCTTGCAGCCCTACTGCGAGGGCGATGAGATCACGGTGGGGACTTCGATTAACATCGAACATCGCGCCGCCAGCGGCATAGGGGCACGCATCAAGGCAGAGGCCGCGCTCGAATCCTTCGACGGACGTTTCTATACGCTGCGCGTGACTGCTCGCGATGACGTCCAGGAAATCGGGCGAGGCACGGTGGGCCGCGCCGTGGTCAGTGTCGGCAAGTTTGTCGATAAAATGAAGAAGGGCAACCCCTGAGCGCATCTACTTCCCTGATGTATTCCCGCGACATATGACGAATCCCCAGCAAAAGAACAAGGCGGAAACATTTCTTGGTCTCCACTCGGGCGCCAAGGTGCTGCTCCTTCCCAACGTCTGGGACGTAGCTAGTGCGCGCATCGTCGAAGAGAGCGGATTTCCGGCCATTGCCACTAGCAGCGCCGGTGTGGCCTTCTCCCTCGGATATCCCGATGGACAAAAGATTCCGAAGGAAGAAATGTTTGCTGCAGTCGCTCGCATCGCTGCGGCGGTGAATGTGCCGGTGACGGCGGACGTAGAGTCGGGCTACGGCCCACGACCCGAGGACGCAGCCCAAACCGCCCGTGCAGTGATTGCGGCCGGTGCCGTGGGAATGAATCTAGAGGATTCTCCGGGAGACCCGGGTCATCCGCTCGCCGACTTGTCGCTGCAATTGGAAAAGATCCGTGCAGTGCGCGAAGCGGCGAGCCGTTTGAATGGGCCGCTGGTTCTCAATGCGCGGACGGATGTCTATCTTCTGGAAGTCGGCGATCCCGCTGGGCGCTATGACGAAGCGGTCCGCCGGCTCAGTGCTTTTCGCGATGCAGGGGTAGACTGTGTGTTTGTTCCTGACCTGAATGATGCGGCGACGATTGGACGGATGATCGCTGAACTCGGCTGCCCGGTGAATATCCTAGCAGGACCGAAAACGCCATCCGTTCCGGAATTGAGCAAGCTGGGTGTAGCCAGAATCAGCCTGGGCTCAGCGCCGATGCGAGCAGCTCTCGGTCAACTTCGCCGCCTTGCAGAAGAATTGAAAACGTCAGGCACCTACAAAGCACTGGATGGCGCGCCGTCCTATACCGAGATGAACGGGATCATGAGTTCAAGGCGGAAGCCGCCGGTCTAGAACTGAAGCGCGGGAAGTGAAGCCTGAGAACGGGAACCCCCATCGTAATCGGTGTCATCTCTGATACTCACGGACTGCTTCGCCCGGAAGCTCTGGCGGCGCTTCAGGGGTCATACCACATCATTCATGCCGGTGACGTCGGCGATGCGGATATCCTTGAGAGACTCGCAGCCATCGCGCCTGTGACCGCTATTCGCGGCAACATCGACAAGGCAGCATGGGCTCGCAAGCTACGAGACACGGAAGTCGTTGAGATTGCCGGCATTTCCATCTACGTCTTACACGATCTGGCGAAGCTCGATCTGAAGCCCGAAGCTGCAGGATTCAAAGTTGTGATCTCGGGCCACAGCCATGCGCCGAAGCAAGAAACGCGCCACGGCGTGCTCTACTTTAATCCCGGCAGCGCCGGCCCGCGCCGCTTCAAATTGCCCGTGACTGTGGCGCGTATCACGATAAGCGGGGGAAAGGTCGAGGCCGAAATTCTCGTTCTGTCCGAATGACGAATCCGATGAATCGAACGTAGCCCCGGACGCATTCGTCCGGGGGCATCCCTTCGGCCCCTCGCACGCCATGTGGTGGCCCCAGGCGGACGAATGCGTCCGCCGCTACGTGAGCGGTTGCTACAATCGCAAACGATGTCGCTGCAATTCCAGATAGAACAAACCGCGGGTGCTTGCCGCCTGGGACGCTTGCTAACTCCGCATGCCGAAATCGAGACGCCGGTGTTCATGCCGGTGGGCACAGTCGCCTCGGTCAAAGGGGTGCCTCAGGAAACGCTGGAAGAGCTGGGAGCGCAGATCATTCTTGGCAATACGTATCATCTCTACCTCCGGCCGGGTGTCGCTACCGTGCGCCAGATGGGCGGTTTGCACGGATTTATGTCGTGGCGGCGTGCGATCCTCACCGACTCGGGTGGATTTCAGGTCTTCAGCCTGAACGAATTGCGCAAGGTCAGCGAGGACGGTGTGACGTTTCGTTCGCATCTCGATGGTTCTTCACACTTCTTCAGTCCCGAGAGCGCGATGGAAGCGCAGATCGGACTGGGCGCCGACATCATTATGGCGTTCGATGAGTGCACCGAGTACCCGGCGGACGGCACACGCGCGCGCGCGTCCATGGAAATGACGGCTCGCTGGGCAGCGCGCAGCAAGAAATATTTTGAGGAACACAAACACGAAGTTCCGTGGAAGTACCCAGTACTCAGTCCCCGGTACTCAACGCTCGAGAGGGGTGGCACCGCGGGTCTTCCCTCAGAAAACAGCGGTAACACAAAAGCTGAATACCGAGTACTGGATACCGAGTACTGCTCCACACAAGCTCTCTTCGGCATCATCCAGGGTGGAATGGACCGGACGCTCCGGAAAGAGTCCGCCGAGCGGACCATCGAGATTGGATTTCCCGGCTACGCCATCGGCGGCCTCAGCGTTGGCGAGCCTCGCGACCTGACCCGCGAGATCGTCGAGTCGACGCTGGAGCATCTTCCCAAAGACAAGCCGCGCTATCTGATGGGAGTGGGCACGCCGGAAGAAATTGTCGAGTACGCCAGTCTGGGCGTCGATATGATGGATTGCGTCCTTCCCACGCGGGCTGCGCGGCATGGGCTATTGTTCACTTCGGAAGGGAAAGTTTCGATCAAGCAAGCGCGCTACGCCCAGGATGCGGGCCCGCTCGATCCAAATTGCGATTGCAGGGTGTGCGAGCGCTACTCCCGGGCCTATTTGCGTCATCTTTATGCATCCAACGAAGTGTTGGCGCAGGTCCTGAACACGATCCACAACCTGAGTTTCTACCTTGACACTATGCGGCGGGTACGGCATTCTATTTCACTTGGGGTAGAGTCCCGTTTTCTGACTAGTGTCTGGTCAAGACCGAAGCCGTAGACTGATGGGAAGATCTCCCCGGATTCAATCCTGAAAGCCAGGAACCCGGCCGAAGTCGATCTAAACCCCGTGGTGAAATGACAGCTTCCCGCGCGGCGCTTATGGGCGCGGGCGGTTTTTCATCAAATACATACGCTCAGACCTTACTATGCAATTTTTGCTGGCAGTGCAGCTCGGTGGTAGTGGTGGTATGGGGTGGCTCGGCATGGCGCCCCTCATCTTCATCTTTGCAATTTTCTATTTTCTTTTGATTATGCCCCAGCAGCGCCGCCAGAAAAAGTGGCAGGCCATGCTGGACCAGCTCAAAACCGGCGACAAAGTCACCACCAGCGGAGGGTTGCGGGGAACAATCATGGCGCTTAAAGATGATTCCGTTCATCTGCGCGTCCCCCCGAACAATATCGTGGTGGAAGTGACCAAAGCTTCGGTGATGCAGGTGACGACCACGGAAGACGAAGTGAAGACGAAATAGTTTCAGGTTTCCAGTTTCGCGGATTTCTCGAACTGGATACTTTAGATTCGAACTCGAAAGCGGAAGCTCGAAGCCAAGTTTTTATATGAACAAGAATCTGCTGTGGAAGCTCGCCATCATCGTAGGCATCACGCTCTTTTTCCTCTTCGGAATCTTTGGTATTCCGAAGAGCTTGTCGGGGCAGGGGCTGCTTACGGCGCTGACCGATCACATCCACCTGGGGCTCGATTTGAGCGGTGGAACCCATCTGATTCTCCAAGTCCAGGTCAATGATGCGGTCAATGTAGTCGCGCAGAACGCCATCGAGGTTCTGAAAGACCAGTTGCACAACCGGAAGGTCGACTACACCGACATTTCCCAGCCCGACCAGCAGAACAATCCCGATCATCTCGTGGTGAAAGGCCTGCAACCCAGCGCCCGTGGAGATCTGCTGAACATCGTGCAGGAACGCCTTCCCGAGTATGACGTCACGGGTGGTCCCGACAATTCGTGGAACTTGGCGATGAAGCCTTCCGCCCTGAGTGATCTGAAGAATAAGGCGGTCACCCAGGCCATTGAGACGATCCGCAACCGCATTGATGCTCTCGGTGTCAGCGAGCCCACCATCGAAGAACACGGTCTCGGCCAATATCAGATTCTGGTGCAGCTCCCGGGCGTCGATGACTCCGGCCGCGTGAAGGACATTATGCAGTCCACCGCCATGCTCGAGATCAAGCAGATGACGGATGGACCGTATACAAGTGAGCAGGCAGCCCTGCAGGCCAAGGGTGGAATCGTGCCCGCCGAGTCCATTCTGCTTCCAGGCCAATGCGCGAATGGGCCCGAGCAGACTTGGTGTTTCGTGTCGCGTGTTTCCGCGGTGAGCGGTAAAGATCTCCGTGATGCACAGGCCAGCACCGATCAAAACGGGCAGCCCAGCGTGACTTTCTCGCTTACAGGCGAGGGTGGTCAAAGGTTTTACAGCTTTACTTCCGCTCACGTTGGCGACAACTTAGCGGTCGTGCTCGACAATAAAGTGCAGGAAGTGGCCAGCATTAAAGAGCCGATCCGCGATCAGGGCTCGATCAGCGGCGGCCGCATGACCGAGCAGCAGGCGAAGGATCTCTCCATGGTTCTGCGCTCCGGCGCCCTGCCAGCCAGCATTAAGTATCTGCAAGAAGAAACCGTGGGGCCCTCGCTGGGTGCCGATTCCATTCGCTCCGGCGTGCGAGCAACCGTCATCGGCATGGGGGCAGTACTGATTTTCATGCTGATCTATTACCGCGGCGCAGGCATTAATGCCGACCTGGCTCTGATCATGAACCTCATCATCCTGTTGGGATTCCTGGGGTGGTCGACGATTGCAGGCGTCAATGTTGCGCTTACGCTACCAGGAATTGCTGGTGTGATTTTGACGGTCGGCATGGGCGTGGATTCCAATGTGCTGATCTTTGAGCGTATACGAGAAGAATTGCGCAACGGAAAGACGCCGCCGTCGGCAGTGGATCAAGGCTTCAGCCATGCCTGGATCACGATTGTCGATACGCACGTGACGACGATCCTCTCGGCAGCCATTCTGTTCATCTTTGGTACGGGGCCGGTGAAAGGATTCGCCACGACGCTCACGTTCGGTCTGCTGGCGAACCTGTTTACCGCAGTCTTTGTGTCGCGCACGATTTTCGACTGGGTGCTCAGCCGGAAGCAGCGCGGAGAAGCGCTTAGCATTTAGGCAATCGAGAGATTGAGTAGTTGGTTAAGTCATAGATAGATAAGGGGCTAGATAAACCCGTGGAGTTCTTTCGCAATACCAACATAGATTTTCTGGGCAAGAAGTGGTACTTCCTCGCCTTTTCGTTGATCTTTAGCGTTGCAGGCCTGTTCTCGATGTTGTTCTGGCACCACATTCCGTGGGGCGTAGATTTCCGCGGAGGGACGCTGGTTTATGTGAAGTTCTCGCATACGCCCGATGAGAACGCCATCCGTGCCGAGCTGGATCGCGCCGGGCTGCGGAATTTCAAGTTGCAGCGTTTGGGTGCTGCCTCCAATAATGAGGAACTAATCGACCTCGACGTTCGCGAGACCAGCGAGCAGGCCCTCGATCAGGGCAAGCTCAAGATCATTCAGGCCCTTGAAACCAACGCTCCCTCCGGCAAGACCGACCTGAACAACGCCAGCTTCTTGAGCATCAAGAACTATTTAACGGACAAAGACCCGTTGCATGCCGGGTCCGATGCGGACAAGAAATACACGGCCCAAACCCAGGCCATCGTTGATTATCGCGACAAGGTCCAGGGCGGCGTTTTGAACTCTGTGGACCAACTTCAGAGCGCGCCCGGGGTGGATCCGGCGGTAGTGGCGTCGCTTCCCGAACAGTTTTTTCTCTCCGACTTTGGGGTGCGCAATGTCGAGATCATCGGGCCCCAGGTTGGCAGCCAGCTTCGCTCGCAGGCCGCATTGGCCACCGTGTACTCCCTGTTAGGAATGTTGGTGTACTTGGGCTTCCGGTTTGAGTGGATCTACGGCGTTGCGGCGGTAGTAACCGTTTTCCACGATACCCTGATCACTGTAGGCGCCTTCTCCCTGACGAAAACGGACATTACCCTAACCGTTATCGCTGCTCTTCTAACCCTGATTGGTTACTCTAATAACGACACGATCGTGGTATTTGACCGAATCCGGGAAAACATTAAACTCATGCGGCGGGAGAAACTGGCGGATATCGTCAACCGCAGCATTAATCAGACCCTTAGCAGAACCATCTTGACAGCTGGCCTTACCTTCCTTACCGTACTCGCACTCTTTTTGTTTGGTGGCGAGGTGCTTCGTGGCTTCAGCCTCGCACTCGTAATAGGCATCTTAATCGGGACGTATTCGTCCATTGCGATCGCCGCTCCCATTCTGGTGGCTTATCAGGATTGGCGGATCGAGAAGGGCAAGCGTCCCGTCGCCATCCCTGGGAAAGCGCGGTAAGTTACCCGATGGCGGCCTTTGAATGATTGTGATACGCCTTCTTATGTATGACTTGGAAGGGTTTGCTCCCAGCGCCTTCGGGCTCGGGTCGCTCGAAAAGCGTACGAAAGAAAGTGGGAGCAAAAGGGAAGCAGTCGGTGTCTAAAGTGTCCGTAGGGGTCTGATGAAGTTAGGGGAGAATTCCAATGTTTGAAGACAGCCTTATCGAGTCCGGCGGCAGGCTCAAGACGAAGCGGGGATGGACATCCATGGTGTCCTTCGGCATCCAGATGATGATCATCGGCGTGATGGTCCTGATCCCGCTGATCTTCACCGAAGCTCTGCCTAAGGGACAAATGATGTTCCTTCTGGTGGCCCCCCCGCCGCCTCCACCGCCTCCGCCGCCTGCAGCCGCGCCGGTGCATATCGTGAAACAGGTTCAGACTGACATCGTCAACGGAGAGCTGCGCACTCCTACCAAGATTCCCAAAAAGATCGAGATGATCAAGGAAGACGAGGCCCCGCCGCCGGTCATGGCTTCGACGGGCGTCGTCGGCGGCGTCCCGGGTGGCGTCCCGGGTGGCTCGATGGGCGGCGTGATCGGCAGCGTGCTCAGCAGCACGCCGGTCGCCGTGCCCCACATTGCCACCCCACAGCGCGTGCGCGTTTCCTCTGGCGTGACTTCCGGTCTTCTGGTGCACCGCGTGTCTCCGGTTTACCCGCCGCTGGCACGTCAAGCCCGCATTCAGGGCACTGTGATTCTGCAGGCGCAGATCAGCAAAGACGGCAGCATTCAGAACCTGCAGTTGATCAGCGGGCATCCGATGCTGGCGCCGGCCGCTATCGAAGCGGTGAAGCAGTGGAAGTACAAGCCGTATCTGCTCAACGGTGAGCCGGTCGAGGTCGAGACGCAGGTCCAGGTGAACTTCACCCTCGCCGGGGGCTAAACGCCTCAGCGTGGATGTGTTGCAGAGTTGTGCGTGGTAGTGTGCATGGCCCTCCCCATCCCACCCAAATCGCGGTGGCCGGGAGGGGCTTTTAGAAGCCCGAGCCCGGTCGCCGCACCTTTTTGACTTCCAACAAGGTATGGGACGGCCCGTTCGGGCTTGTATGGCGTAAGCCTTAGACCGCGGCGTTGGTTTTTATTTCTGTGCGAGCGGTTGGCACCTTAAGGCGCATCAAAGTGTCCAAGTAAATAAGCGAAGTAGAGAGTTCCGAGGAGGGAAAGCAACTCATGTTTGCAACTCACGTAGTTGGAGCCGTTCTCAGTCACGTTTCCGTCGCAGCCACCTGGATCGTCCAGGAAGGCGGCGGCGCCATGGCCACCGATCCATTGGGCTTGTGGAAAGCAATGGGATGGGTTGCCAGAACCGTCGTCATCATCCTCTTCATCATGTCCGGCTGGTCCATCGGCGTGATGATCGATCGCTGGATGGCCTATAGCGCCGCCCGCAAACAGTCTCGTGCTTTCGCCCCCGCTGTGGCTGGCGCTCTGCGCGATGGCCGCATCGATGAAGCCATCAAGGTCGCCGAGCGCAACAAGAAGAGCCACCTGGCCAAGGTTGTTACCGCTGGCCTGATGGAATTCAAGGCTCACCAGGATTCTCCGGGCGCAATCCCCGGCGAAACCATCGAAGCCTCGAAGCGCGCTCTGGAGCGCACCGAAGCCATCGTCCACGCCGAACTGAAGCGTGGATTGGGCGGCCTCGCCACCATCGGTTCGACCGCTCCCTTCGTGGGACTGTTCGGAACGGTGATGGGCATTCTGAACGCCTTCATCGGCATCAACAACTCGAAGGCCACCGGTCTGGCTGCAGTCGCCGGCGGTATCGCGGAAGCGCTGGTTACGACGGCCATCGGGCTGCTCGTCGCCATCCCTGCCGTCATGATGTTCAACTATCTGACCGGTCGCGTGGAAGCGTTCGACGTCGAAATGGACAACTCGTCCAGCGAACTGATCGACTACTTCCTGAAGAAGCGCGGCGAAATTCGCCGGTAGAACGGCGAATCGCTTTCCGCTCTGAGTTGCTTGTCCGGCGCTGGAATTCCGGCGCCGGGCTTTCCCAACTTGAGGCGGACGGCCTTTTGCTTCCCGGTCGCGGCGGAAGTCCAGGAGATATCTAGCTATGGCATTAGCGAAACGGAACGAAGGCGCGAAGGTCAGTTCCGACATCAACGTCACCCCAATGGTGGACGTGATGCTGGTTCTGCTGATCATCTTCATGGTGGTCACGCCCATGTTGCAGAAAGGTATCAGCGTGGACATGGCTCCGGTCAACAACCCGGAGCAGATGCCGGACGCGGACAAGGAAGACGCCCTGCTGGTCTCCATTACGCGAGACGGCAAGGTGTATTTCGGTAGCGGAACAGATTCAGGTCGACAACCTGACCACCAAGGTGAAAGATCGCCTGGCCAACAAGCAGGACAAGCGCGTGTACGTGAAAGCGGACATGCGGACCCGTTTTGGCGGCGTGGTGCAGGTCGTGGATAGCCGTGCGCGCCGCCGGGGTCGATGACCTTGGCTTGCTCACCGAACAGAGGAAAACAGCTCCAAACGCCCCGCCAGCTCCGGCTGCGCCCGGGCAATAGAGGAGAACGACCATGGGAATGGCAGTTGGCCCGAGCGGAGGCCAAAGTGCAAACATCAACGTCACACCGCTCATTGACGTACTCCTGGTGCTCCTGATCATCTTTATGGTGATCTCACCCGTCACCCCCAAAGGCCTGGACGCGCTGGTTCCTCAGCCGCCCCCGCCCAATGCCCCCAAGAACAACCAATCCCGACCGTACGATCGTCGTGCAGTTGGTCGATCGCGGCGCCGGTTCGGAGCCGGGCGTGAAGATCAACAACGAAGACGCGACCTGGGACAACCTGCAAGGCCGTCTAACCGACATTTACAAGCAACGCGCGGAAAAGGTGATGTTCGTGAAGGGCGATGATGCCATTCCGTTCGCCAACGTCGCCAACGTGATTGATATTGCCCACGCCGCCGGGGTGGACAAGGTCGGTCTCATTACCGCGAAGATCGAAGCGGGCAACTGAACTGCCCGTCCGGCAAGCCCGGAGTGCGTATTTCGCTTTCGGCCCACTGCACGGGAGCGTGCCGCTTCCGTGCTGCCGCGGCCCGCGCCGCTGTCAACCGTGCTTGTCAAACCGATGTCTCTGGGCCTAGGATGCTCTGTCGAGGGAGACTTATACCGCAATGAATAAGAACTTGAAACTGATTACGCTGGCAGCCGTAGCGCTGGCGCTTTTCTCCTCCGTGGGATGCAACAAGCTGCGGGCGCGCGACCAGCTCAACAAGGGCGTGGAATCATACAAGAACAACCACTACGAGCAGGCGATCGACCACTTCCAGCAGGCGGTTCAACTGGACCCGGCCTTGATCAACGCTCGCATGTATCTGGCGACGGCGTACGTTTCGCAATACATTCCCGGCGTGGACTCGCCCGACAATCTGCGCACCGCGCAGCAGGCTATCGATGAATATCAAAAGGTGATCGACGCCAATCCTTCCCGCGATCAGAAAGTGAACAGCGCCAAGGGCATCGCTTACCTGTACCTGAACGAGAAGAAATGGGACGATGCCAAGAAGTACTACCGCATGGCGTCGGACCTGGACCCGAACGATCCTGAGCCCTACTACTCGGTCGGCGTGATCGACTGGACAGCCTGCTACCAGCCCCGCATGGAAGAGCGCGCCAAGCTGGGCATGAAGCCGGAAGAGAACCTGAATCCGAAGAACAAAGATCAGATGAAGGTCTGCGCCGAGTTGAAGGTCAAGAATGCGCCGGCCATCCAGGAAGGCATCGACAGCCTCAACAAGGCGATTCAGATCCGTCCGGACTACGACGACGCCATGGCGTACCTGAACCTGATGTACCGCGAAAAGGGCGACGTCGAATGCGACGATCTTGCCGCCCGCGCGGAAGATCTGAAGACCGCCGACCACTGGGTCGACGAAACCCTGCGCGTGAAGAAAGCGAAGGCCGAAAAAGCCGCGCAAAGCGCTCAGGGCGGAATTACGATGGATCAGTCGAAATAAGTAACGGCTCAATTCGTGCTCTACAGACTGGCCTCCCTTGCTACAAGCGAAGGAGGCTTTTCTACTGCTAGCGCGGGAGCCCCGGGTTCGAACCAGAGGTGACCTCTTCGCGTTCTTTCGTCTCGTTGCTTTTCTCCGCGTCCTCTGCGTCCTCTGTGGTTCAAGGCTTTGGATCTTTCTCGTATAGCCGAACCTCGACCTTCGTGAACGCCCAGAGCCCCATCTTGGGAAACGACTCCGCAAGAACCTTCGTGATCAGCGCCGTAGTCGGATCCGGCTTCCCCGCAGGCCCATTGTTCATCAGCATCACCCACACGCGATCGTGACTCGGCGCAACCCCATGCAGCAGATCCGCTGATGGCTTACCCGTGAAGTCGCGGTAGTCCAGGCCTGCCCCGTGCTGAGGAAAAAGGATCTCTGGTCCGAGTTGAGTCGTAAATTTCGCGCTCGCTGTGTTTGCTCCCGAGCGCTGGGAGCGCACGAACTCATACGGAATGCGGGTCTCCGCGATGTGAAAGATAATCGCATCTCCCGGCCGGGCGTGGTCAAGAATGAAGCCGGCTGCGGCAGTCGAGGCGTCCCGCTCATTGTCGAAGTCGTGACCATAAACGTAGAAGACGCCTTGCCAGCCAAGAAGTAACATCCCCGCAACGGTTGCAGCAAGAATCCACGCTGACCTCAGCCGAGCCGCTCCGGCAGCCCCAAGGATCAGGAGTGGTGGCAGGCAAAAGATCATGTAGCGTCCGAGGAAGACCGGCCGCGCGAAGGAAAGCAAGATCGTCAACACGACAGGAAACGAAAGCCAGATGAGCAGAAACTGAACCCGCCATGTCTCCCACGGCTGATCGCGAGCCAGCAAGCGCTTCCTGAATGGCACAAGTGCTGCGACGCACGCCGCCGCCAAAATCGCCGGCAGAATCCAATTGCTGCCCCCGGCTAGATGCTCGTAAACCTGCAGAACATCAACAACGCCAGGTCGCTGGATCCAGCGAATCGGGCCCGCGCCAGTCTTAGCCACGAAGACCAACAAGGGCAAGACTGCGACGCCGATCACGCTCCAAGAGCGCCGCAATTGCGCCAGAATTCGTTCGTTCGATTGGCAATCGTGTGCGCCAAGCCACCCGATTCCGAAGCGGCGAATGACTAGCCAATGCGCCGCCACCAGCAGAAGAGCATAAAAATGCGAATACGCGGCCAGCGTGCTGATCACCACATACCCGCGCCGGGTTGAGCGTGAAGGCGCCCGCACGAAAGCTATCAGCAAGCCCGAAGAAAGCGTTGCTAGCAGCAGGAACAGCGCGTAGCTGCGTGCCTCTTGAGCGTAACGAACACTGTAAGCGTTGAATGCGAACAGAGCCGCCGCGATCAGCGCGACACGCCGGTCATAGAGCATCCGGCCCAGCCAGTAGATTGCCGGCATCGTGGCCGCGGAAAGCAACACCGACAGGCTGCGGATGAAGAATTCCGTCTGCCCGAACTGCAGACAGATCCGCAACAGCAGGTAATACAAAGACATGTTCGCTTCCCGCCACCACAGCAGGTGTAGAAAGTTTCCCCAGCTAACCCGGGCGACTTCCACGCTGAAACACTCATCGAACCAGAAGGGCTTGCGTACCAGGAAAAGAAATCGCGTGGCCAGACACGCTGCCAGCAGCAGGAGAAGAGTGAGCCAGTGAGCCCATCTGACAGTGAGCGGCGCGAACGGTGGAGCGCCTGCGCTTTGGTCCACTGCGGCTTTAGAAGGCGGCATGCTGGGAGTGGAGGGTCCGTTCCATCCCAGATGATATGCTAGAAAATCCTTTAATTTGCGCGTATTTTCGAATGGACACAGTTCCGTGACTCCCGTGGCAACCGCATCGTGGTCAACCCGCACTCCCTCCGATGATCGCACCATGACCGATCGCTGGAATGGATACGTGTCGGTCATCGTGCCGGTTTACAACGAAGCCGCTCACATGGACGAGTTGTTGCAGGCCATCCACGCCTCGCCGGTGAAAAAGGAAATCATTCTGGTTGATGATGGCTCGACCGACGGTACCCGCGAGAAACTCCGCGCGCTCCCCCCGATGGACGACGTCACGATCGTGTTTCACGAAAAGAACTGCGGCAAGGGAGCGGCCATTCGCACCGCACTCGCGTATGCCCGCGGAGAGTACGTGCTCATCCAGGACTCCGATTTGGAATACGATCCGCAAGACTACCCGGCGCTGCTGCGGCCGCTGGAAGAAGGCAGGGCGAACGTTGTATACGGCGTGCGGCCCGATCGTCCCGAGCGCGGCCTGCGCTTCTTTCTTGGCGCCAAGTTGCTCACGCACCTCGCCAATCTGTTTTACCGTGCGGGCATTCACGACGAGGCCACTTGCTACAAAGTTGTGCGCCGCTCGCTGCTCTTCCAATTGCGGCTGCAGTGTCATCGCTTCGAGTTTTGCCCTGAAGTGACCGCAAAACTCTGCCGCATGGGCGAGAAGATCGAAGAAGTGCCCATCAAGTACAATCCGCGCTCCGCGCTCGAAGGGAAAAAAATCCGCCACTCCGACGGATGGCAGGCCATCTGGACGCTGATCCGCTACCGTTTCACCCCACGCCGCCGCTGGCTGCGGCATGCCGAAGATACCCCACAGGCACCCTTCCCCGTCAGCTACTCGCGTCTGCCGGTTGAGTGAAGTTCGAATTCCGGTCGGCCTTTTCCGGCGGAACGATCGATCTTTTCCCCGGAAAGGCCGATCGCAAAACCAATTGCTATGCCGAAAATCCACAGGCCTCTTGTGACATCCGACCTTGCGTCAGACACAGAATAAGCAGACCATGGTCCCGGCGGAGGGCAGCGGTCAGCCCCCCTTAGCAGATCTAAGTGATTTGTTATGAATATTTTGCCCGTAAGTTGTTTGAAATAAAGATGCAAAACGTGTCGTATGAGCCTGCCATCGCGAAACCCGCATGAACATTGGCGATGCGTGAAAATGGAGGGGGGAGGGGGTGACCGTCCGCAACCCCTTCATCGGGACAGAATTTTCGTTTGTAAACTCGTTGGGAAGAAAATTTCCGGCCACGATATCCACAAGCGCGAGTTCTCTGTGTCCTCCGTCTTCTCTGTGGTTCGACCTGTTTGTGGTTCGATTGGTTCTTCGCCTGCAACCACGCCGCATCGGTGCAATCTCCTGTAAAATCTTTGGTTCTCCGAGCAGCGTGGCCGCTCAAGAATCGCTGGCCAGAAAATGTTCAAGAAGATCCTCATCGCCAATCGCGGCGAAATTGCCGTCCGCGTCATCCGCGCCTGCCACGAGATGGGAATTGCCGCGGTTGCGGTCTACTCCGATGTCGATCGTGCCTCACTGCACGTTCGCAAAGCGGACGAGGCCTATCCCATTGGCGCTTCCGCCGCATCCGAGTCGTATCTCAACATCCAGAAGATTCTCGACGTCGCCGCGCGATCCAGAGCAGATGCAATCCATCCTGGCTACGGTTTTCTTTCCGAGAATGCCAAGTTCGCCCGAGCCTGCGCCGAAGCGGGCGTGAAGTTCATTGGCCCCTCCGCCGCAGCCATGGACGCCATGGGCTCGAAGACGCGCGCCCGCCAAGCGATGGAGCGCGCGGGCATTCCTTTTGTTCCTGGCACGTCGCGCGGTCTGGAATCATTCGAACAGGCCGAGCAAGTTGCCGCTCGCATCGGCTATCCCATCATGCTGAAAGCTGCGGCCGGAGGCGGCGGCAAAGGCATGCGCCTCGTCCATGTGCCGGAAGAATTGAAGTCGGCGCTTGAAGGCGCGCGTAGCGAGGCTGAGCGCTCGTTCGGAGACAGCGAAGTCTATATCGAGAAAGCAATCATCACTCCCCGCCACATCGAGATGCAGGTGCTGGCCGATGAGCACGGCAACACTGTTTATCTCGGCGAACGGGAATGTTCTCTCCAGCGCCGTCACCAGAAAGTTGTCGAGGAAGCTCCTTCTCCCATTGTCGATTCCGACATGCGAAAGCACATGGGCGAGGTCGCAGTGCGCGTGGCGCAGGCCGCCGGATACACGAATGCGGGCACGGTTGAATTCCTCGTCGATGAGCAGAAGAATTTCTATTTCCTCGAGATGAACACGCGGCTGCAGGTCGAGCATCCTGTGACCGAGTTGATCACCGGTCTCGACCTGGTGCATCTGCAGATCCGCATCGCGGCTGGCGAACGGTTGCCCTTTACGCAGAACGAAGTGATGATCCGCGGCCATGCCATTGAGTGCCGCATCTACGCGGAAGATCCGGACAACAATTATTTCCCCAGCCCCGGCAAGATCACGCTGCTGCTGCTGCCCTCAGGACCCGGGATCCGCCGTGACAGTGGCATGTACGAAGGCTGGACCGTGCCTATGGACTACGATCCGCTGCTCGCCAAGCTGATCGGCTACGGCACCGATCGGGATCAGGCGATCAGTCGCCTCACCCGCGCTCTGAACGAATACTTCGTCGGCGGGATCAAGACGAATATCTCGTTATTCCGGCGCATTCTCAGCGATCCAGATTTTCGGACCGGCAAGATGGACACTGGATTCCTTGATCGCCTTTTGAAGCATAAGCGAACCGAAGCGCCGCCCGATCCGCAGGCGATCGAAGTCGCGGCCGTCGCCGCGGGAATCTTTGCCACCCTGGGCGCTGCAGCGGTTGGAGCTGGTGAACAGCCGGTCGGCAGCGACTCAGTCTCCAACCGAACGAGCCCCGCTTCGAACTGGAAGATTGCCGCCCACAAAGAGGCAACGCGATGAGGGTCAGCAGTGTTCCTGAAAACTGGCGGCCGGGAACTGGCAGCTGTTTCGCATGACGTACGACATCGCTATCGACGGCAAGCATCACAGGCTGGACCTCACAAGGGCAGACGGCCGCTGGTCATGTCTGCTGGATGGGCGTCCAATCGAGGTCGACGCCGTGCTGGCGCGCCCCGATGTTCTTTCTCTCCGCATCGGCAACAAGGCCTACGAAGTGAAATGCGAACGCGTTGCCGGTGAGATGCATCTATGGGTTGGCAGCGCGCGCTTTGCCGCGGAAGTCCGCGACCCACGTTCCTTGCGAGGACGCGTCCGCAGGGTCGACGATCACGGTCCCAAGAAGCTTACCGCGCCCATGCCCGGCAAGATTGTGCGCGTGCTGGTCGCGCAGGGCGCCGATGTCGAAGCAGGAGCGGGTGTACTCGTGGTGGAGGCTATGAAGATGCAGAATGAAATCAAGTCACCAAAGAAGGGCATGATTCAGAAGATTCTGGTCCGCGAGGGCGCCGCGGTTAACGCGGGAGACGTTCTGGCGATTGTCGAGTGATTCCGCGCGGATCCCTTGACTTACTTTTCTTGACTTACTCTATTTCTCTTGACTTACTTCTCCACGCCGTTGCTGTCGAGTACCTTCTTGGCGTAATAGTTCTCGACCTTGGCGGAATCTCGCAAAACCTCGTAATAGGCCGCCTTGAGCAACTGCTCACGACGGTCATGAAGCTGCGAACGGATCGCCTGCTGCACGCGAGGATCAGAGAACTCCCGTTGTCCCGCGGGTTCCTTCGATACGATCTTCACGATCCGGTATCCCACCGCCTGCTTGGTCGAGGGATTGACCACGGCGATGACGGGGCTGTACTCCCCGGGCTTGAGCTTCAAGACTGCATCCCGTGTCGCAGCATCCGTGCCTTTCAGTCCAGACTCAGGCACTGTGCCGAGATCGCCGCCGTTGCCGGATGTTTCCGGATCCTCGGAGTACTTCATCGCCAATGTGGCGAAGTCGTCGCCGCTGTCCAGCCTATTGGCGATCATCTGGATTTTTTTCCGCGCCTCAGCCTCGTTTTGCGCCTTGTCGTTCTGGTTGTGAGCCTGCGGATTCGGTGCCGGAGTTACCATAATCTGCGCCAAGTGGTACTGGGTCTCGATCAAGTTGAACTCGGCCTTGTGCGAGTTGTAGTAGTCGGAAATATCCTGTTCGGTGACATTGATTTTGGAAGACACTTCCTTGTTCATCACCTTTTCCAGCGTAATGGAGCGGCGAATGTCGCGCTTGAAATCGGCCAGCGTGATCTTCTTTTCCTGCAACCGTTTTTGGAACTCTTCTTCCGACGAGGGAGACTTGATCTCGTTATACTTACGGTCAACTTCTTCGTCGGTAGCCAGCAGGCCGAGTTTCTCGGCGCGGAGCATCACAATTTCGTCTTCGATGAGCTGGTGCAGAATGTTCAGGCGCAATGCAGTCGCCTGTTCGCCGGTGGGCGCTTGCTGCGCCGACGCGACTTGGTTATCGTAGTAGCTATCGACATCCGATTTCAGAATCTTCCTGCCGTCGACGGTGGCCATCACGTCGCTACCGGCCTTTGGGGCACAACCGGCCAGAACTGCCAGCAGTACGGCGGCGCCGAGCGCCGCGGCGAACTGGGCAAAGAGCGAATTTGTTCTCAAGGATGTTTCTCCGTTCCTGACTGCAAACAAATGAAATTCCAGACCGAAGCGCCCGCAATGCGCTTCTGAGCGACGAATTACCTGGATACTGGCGTGGGAGCGGATGAAACGTGCTGCGGCACGGGTTCCCCGGCGTCTTTCAAAGCGGCGTCCAGCGCGGCGCGCACCTGACTGATCGGAACCGCCCCGTCAATCTTCTGACCGTTGATGAACAAGGCCGGCGTTCCGTTGACGCCAAGTCCATCCGCTTCCTTCATCGAGGCTCGTACGGCATCTTCGTTTTGCGCTTTCACGCACGATTGCAGCTTTGCCACATCCACGTTATGTTTCTGCCCCTGCAAGATGGTCATCTTGTCGACGGCGTCAAAGCGAGCCGCCGGAGTCCTCTCGGTATCCACCTCATGCTTATTGGCGTGGATGTAATCGGCAAAATCCCAGTAGGCATCGCTGTTTTGCGCGGCCAGGCAGTTCGCGTCCACCGCAGCATGCAGCGCCCAGGGATGAATCTCGGTCAGGGGGTCGTCCTTGTAGATGAACGTGACCCGGTCGCCATACTCCTTGAAGATTTCCGGAAACAGCGTCTGGTGCATGCGGGAGCAGAAGGGACACTCGAAGTCGTCAAAATTAACCACGACAACTTTAGCGGACTTGGCCCCGCGCGAGGGCCGGCCGGCGACGTCAATCTTGCTCATCACCTCGGCGAAGGGATCTTTTGTGAGATCAAACTTGGTTACGCGCAGCATGGTGGCCCGGTCCTTGGACAACAGGAATTTGTAATCCTTCTGCTTTCCATCGCCGCCGTCAATATTGACGGTCACCGCGTCATATCCGGGCATGTCGGCGCTGGGAGCGATTGCGCCGACTGTAACTTTAACTTCGGCGGGAATACTGTAATAAGCGCGAACCTGATGCTCGACCTTGCGAGCCACATCAGGCGGCGTGGACTGGGCTACGCAACCCAGACAAATTAAAAGAAGAATGAGCAGTGAACGTCGAATTAGAATCACCAAAAACCGCCTCAACATTGCTGGTTATCTGTTGATTATCTCACAGCATACGAGAGAGACCCGCGTACGCCGAGGGCAGTGACGCCTCAGCCTGCGCGGCGGAGTTGGTCGGCAGGCAGCAAAGAGTTCATCGAACCAGAGCGGAATCCTTCCAGATCAAGGGTCACGAACTTGAATCCCAAGGCCCTGAAGATCGCCGTGAACTCAGCGGCCATGGCAGGAGTCAAAGCCCGTTCCAGTTCCTCCCGGGCAATCTCGATACGTACGATGTCGCCATGATGGCGCACTCGGAACTGCCGGAAGCCCAGGGCCCGAATCGCATCTTCGCCACGTTCGACCACCTCGAGTGCCTCCCGAGTCACGGGCCTTCCGTATTCAATGCGTGACGATAAGCATGCAGAAGCCGGTTTGTCCCAAATACGCAGCCCCGCCTGGCGCGCCAATTCCCGAATCTGCTGCTTGCTCAGCCCCGCCTTGAGAAGCGGAGCGGCAACATGATGTAGTTGGGCCGCCTGCTGGCCCGGACGGAAGTCGCCCTGATCGTCGAGATTCACGCCATAAGCGATCGCGTCGAAGCCGCGCTCGGCGCGCAGTTGTTCCATCACCGCGAACAATTCGTCTTTGCATTGAAAGCAGCGCTGCCCATCATTCCGCGCATACTCAGGGCGGTCGAGCTCAGAAGTGGAGATGACTTCGACCGGAAACCCTTGTTCGTGGGCGAAGGCGACCGCGTCGGCGAGTTGCGTGCGGGCGAGGCTAGGAGAGTCGGCAATCACCGCCAGCATGTCGTTGCCGAGCGCTCGATAAGCCGCCCAAGCCAAGTACGCGGAATCAACCCCGCCGGAATAGGCGACGAGCACTCGCCCTAATTGCCGGAGGTCCGCCTCAAGCCTGGAGTCCTTCGCGCCGGCGCCGTTTTCAGAGGCTTGCATGGTTCTATGGTACCAGCGCGGCGTCCAGAAGCGAACCTAGTACAGCCGCTCCTGCCGTCTCAAATTGCCGAAAGACCCGATATTCGCCAGGCTGAACACGAAGCGGAACAGATTCTCGTTCCGAACGTTGGCGATGGCGTAACGCCGGTATTCCAGCGTCAGGCCGCAGCAATCCCAGTTGTAGGTGGTCTGGGCGGATGCGAACTGTAGTTGACGCGCTTCGGCATCGAAGCCCAAGGCGGTGGCGGCGCTGAACCCATGGCGTGTGAGCCCGCCATAACCCATCGCAACCCGGAACTGGTTAAATTTGCAAACGGGCTGGGTTGTAGGGTTCGTCGCAGGCGTACAGGTTCCCTCGGTTGGTGCCCCCGAGGTGCTAGTCGGCTGCGGAATCTGCAGAAAAGCGTCGCCACCACCAATCGTGAACGATCCTAGATTGTAGTTGACCAACAGCGTGTCTGCGTTGATTCGCCCTAACTGGAAATCGTAGTCGAGGTCCCACTCGGTGTCGGTGTGGCTGCTGGTTGCCACCCGCAAGCGCGACACCAGAGGTGAGAGGTGCCGGGGTTCGGTGGCGAAGGCGATTCCCGTTAAATCTTCCGTCGTAGTAAAGACGTTGCGCTGTCCCGTCACCAAGGCGCCGCCGAAGGTCGGATCCAAGAAATACTTCTGGGCAACTTCCAGGGTGGCGACTTCTTTCGTGGCTGGCCCAGTGGCACACGGCTGGTTATCGAGACTGCTGACCCGTTGCCAAGGGACGGTTTGCTCCGGTGCCGCGGCGCCAACGGCCAATCCCGTCATGGGCGTATCGCACTCACGAGTCTGTGACGACATTGATTTCGAGTAGAGGCGGGTTACGAATGCGTACTCGACTTCGTGCGTGTCGCTGAGGATGTCGTGTTCGTCAAAGTGGAGCACCTGCGCAAAATCGTTCACCCCCGTCACATAGCGATAAACGATGCGCGGTTCGATCACGTGCTTCCACTTCTTCCCCAGAAATTCCTTGTCGAAGATCTTCTCCAGAACGGGCGGGCGCAGTTCGACGGACGTTTCCAGAGCTTCCCGGTTCGTGGGATCTGGGACGGAGACTCCGTTCACAAACCGTTCCGTGTAGTACGTGTCATGCAGAGTGAGGGCAGGGCGCAGAGACCAATCGTGGAATAGCAGAGGGATGGAAATCTCCGGGGCGAAATCGACGCGTCCCAGAAGACTGCTGGTATGAAAGCCCGGCTCGCTTCGGGAAAGGCCCGCGACCGACGCGTCGAACGACCAGAAGAAAGGCGAATGGCCGAGTTGACGATCGACGCTCGATGCGTCCACGCTTGGCGTATGCAGGATCCGGATGGAATCGAATGTTGGTGGGTTCGACAGTGTGCCGTCAGAGTTGGCGGTCTGAAAAAAGTTCTGGTAGCGCTCGACCATGCCGCTGTACGAAAATCCGTTGGTCGCCTTGGAAATGAAAACTTGCGACTTCACTTCAGAGTTGATTGCCTGCGTGTAGATTTCGTTAAACGCCAGCCGGAAGAGGAACGAACTTAAGTAGTCGATGTTAGACACGGCCCGGAAGCCGTAGAAGTTGCCTTCAGCCGCGAGTCGGGCTTCCTCGCCACCTTCTTTTAAGGGTGGATAGCCGATGCCGCGGTCCACCACTCCGAAATAATTCAAGTCAACATAAGACGTATCGCTGGGCCGTAGACGAAACGCTCCCCTTTGAGACCATCCCCGTTTGGACATATATTCTGCCCCGACGGTCGCGTCCATGCTGCGGTTGATCGCCCAGTAGAAGGAATCGCCGACCTCGTTGCCGTTGGTGGAGGAACGCCCAATGGTCGGGATCAAGAACCCCGTACTTCTCACCTCTCGCGCCACAGGATGCGTCGCGTAAGGGAAATAAAAAATCGGAAACCCATGCAGCATAAACTTGCTGTGATAAATGCTGGCGTTGCCGCCAACATCGACAACGACTTTCCGCGCCTGAAACTTCCAGTTTGGGCGTGGAAGTTCGCAAGTCGTAATCATGCCATCATAGACAAGATAGTGATCCGGGCTGGTCTTTTCTACGAGCTTGCCCGAGAAGGCAAATGGAGCTGTCGAGGTCAGCACCAGGTGGTTGCCGCGGAAGCGAAACCCTGTGGTCGCGGTCACATCGTAAAAACGCCCGGTTTCAGCCGTGAGATTGTAAGTTCCATGGGTGGCCCGAATGTGGTCGCCGTTCGGACCGCCGTCGATGCTGAAGTGTCCCGTAGCCGTCGCCTCGCCGGTGTCGGAGTCGTAGGTCATGTCGTCGGCACGGATGACGTAGGTGCGGTAATAGATCTCCGCATTTCCATGCAACTTGTAGACGGAACTATCTTTTTCTTGCTGGATAGCGCAGATGGTCGAGATGGTTTTATCCGGAGTTTCGGCCGCCCGCTCAGCACATGGACCCTGGGCCGGTGTTTCTGTTTTCTGGTCGGTCTTTGTTGTGGAAGATGTCGCAGTCTGATCGGAATTCTCGGCAAGCAACTGGCTGGTTACTAGCGCTGCGGTCGGAAGCTGATGACAAAGAAACAGCGCCGTGATAAGGAATCTAGTGCGAAGAGTCATCGGAAGAAAATCAACGGAAGAAGTTAGTCCATCGAGACGCGCATGCCCTTTCGGCTCCTTGTCGCGGCATCGTGACGTTAGCACGGCGCTGGCCGCGCGGCAAAGTGGCGAAAAAGGCTAGGATTCCAGTTGGTTCGCTCCCGGTTGCATGTTTGGCACGAATGAGTACGATTTCAAAAGATTGGCTTTCATGAATTGTCCGCTGTGTGGAGAAGTTTGCCGTTGCCCTTCGGAGCCCCTTCCCTCTGTATCGTTGCAAGGGCGGCCCATTCCCGAGTCTGAATTCGCGTCTTCATCCATCGTCTCTGCCAGATTCACGTCGACGGGTGCGGAGCTTACACCCATGCTTGCTGTCGAATCGGCTACAACGTCTGGCGTGCCGACCGACAGCAGACCTCCAATTCCGGATGTTGCCGCCTGGCGCGGAGAATTGTCCGACCGGCTGAATCGATATCGCTCGCGCCGCAAAGTGCGGCCGCCACGGTATCCTTCGCTTAGCCTGCAGTTTGATCCTGCCGATGGGAGTGCCAACGCTCGCATCGCATCTTCCCCGGCGGAGTTCGAGCCCGTTTCGAGTAACGCCCTCGCACTGGACGGAATGAGGCACGAGCCTGCGGCGGCGACGGCAGTGCAAGTTTCGCGAACACCTGCCCCGGAGACGGCGCCACCGACGCACCCGCCGGAGCCTCACGCCGGCGCAAAGATCATCGCATTCCCGCGACTTGCCTGGGGACCGCCTCCGCCTCCGCCCGATCAACTGGCCGAGCCGGTCAGCGAGCGCCCGCGAATCCTGGATGTCCCCGACGCGGCGCCTCCACCTCCAGCGCTCGGTGGAATCACCATCGAAGGAGTTGAACATCAGGAAGCCGAACGGCGGCCCGGCATTGATATTCCTCTGCGAAGCGCTCCGCTGGGACTGCGACTCGTGGCCGTGCTGGTCGATGGATTGATCATCGTTCTCGCGTCTGCTCTCTTCGGTTTCATCTTTTGGGAGATTGTTGGAGTGCGCCCGCCGCTGGCGCAGATTGTGGGACTGGCCGTTGGCATTCCTTGCCTGTTCTGGGCTGCATACCAGTATTTGCTGATCGTCTACGCCGCTAGCACTCCGGGGTTGCGCATTGTCGGTCTGCAACTGGCCCGCTTCGACGGCTCATCCGTCAGCCGCCGATTGCGCCGCTGGCGAGCGCTGGCAGGCTGCCTTTCAGGAGTTTCTGCCGGAATGGGCTACGCCTGGGTCTTTCTCGACGAAGACTCGCTGTGCTGGCATGACCGGATCACGCGTACCTACCTCGCCCCGAAGAAGCGAGCGGCCGCGACATCGAGTCGGCCTCAATAACCCGCAAGCAGAGAAGACTCCCGCTTTGTCGGTCCTGTGCTATCTTCAATGGGTTCAACCTTAATCGCAGTTTCCGCCATTCATCTGAAGCATGGCCACAGCCCCTGAGGGAACAAAACCGGCAGTAAAGGTCTTCGTCGCCACCACGGTGATGCTTACCTTCATCTCGTTCTGGCGCGCGTCCGCGATTGTTCTATCGGACTTGGCCTCCTCCGCCTATTACGCCGGTGGCGATGCCGAGAAGGTCATCGGTAAGAGCGCTCCGTGGTTCATTCTGGCGGTCATGCTGTTCAGCTATGCTGTCCGGGCGCTCTATATCGAATCGAGCAGCATGTTCGTGCGGGGCGGCGTCTACCGTGTTGTCAAAGAGGCCATGGGCGGAACCCTCGCCAAGTTCTCGGTCTCGGCGCTGTTGTTCGACTACGTCCTGACCGGCCCTATCAGCGCGGTTTCTGCCGGGCAATACCTGGCAGGATTCATTAAGGACCTTGGGCGACAATACCTGCACCGGGATCTGAGCTTTTCCGACAACCACTTTGCCGCCGGCTTGGCGGTGATCGTGGTTGTTTACTTCTGGTGGAAGAACACGCAAGGAATCCACGAATCCAGCCAGAAGGCATTACAGATCATGGCTATCACCACCGTGATGGTGGTGATTCTGATCATCTGGTGCACCATCACGGTGTTGCGGGCGCCCATTCAGCTGCCTCCCAACCCGCTGCACGCCGGCGTAGTTCCGCTGAATAAGGAGTCGCTAGGGTGGCTGAACGGAACCTGGTTCAGGCACTGGATCTGGATCATCGCTTTCGTCGGCTTTGGGCATTCCGTGCTCGCCATGAGTGGCGAAGAGACTCTGGCCCAGGTCAACCGTGAAATTGAACATCCCAAGTTGAAGAACCTGGAGAAAACCGGGCTGGTGATTTTCATCTACAGCCTGTTGTTCACCTCACTGGTCTCGTTCTTCGCGGTGATGATCATTCCGGATAATGTCCGCCCCGATTATTTCGCGAACCTCATCGGCGGCATCTCGATGTACCTGGTGGGCCCGACCACTCTGAAACTGTTGTTCCATGGCTTCGTCGTGCTAGTGGGCGTGCTGATTTTGGCTGGCGCGCAGAACACTTCAATCGTCGGCGCAAACGGCGTGTTGAACCGCGTGGCTGAAGATGGAGTTCTCACCAGCTGGTTTCAGAGGCCGCATCACCGCTACGGTACCAGCTATCGCATTATCAACCTGATCGTCAGCATGCAGTTGCTGACCATCGTGCTGAGCCGGGGCGACGTCTACCAGTTGGCCGCGCTTTATGCCTTCGGAGTGATCTGGAGTTTCACGATGAAGTCAATGGCGGTGCTGGTGTTGCGCTTCACCGAACCGGGCAACCGAGAATGGAAAGTTCCAGGAAATTTGCACATCGGAAAGACGGAAATCCCCATAGGCCTGATGGCCATATCCGCGGTGCTCTTCATGACCGCAATTGTGAATCTGTTTACAAAGTATCAAGCTACCATCGCGGGGATTGTGTTCAGCGTGGTCTTCTTCACGATCTTTACCATGTCGGAACATCACGTTGCCAGAGAACGCCACGGCAAGCCCGAGCAACTCGACCAGTTTCGCGTTTATGGCAATCAGGAACTCGGCAGCGGAGCCATGGGAGTACGCGCGGGTAATATCCTGGTCGCGGTGCGCGATCCGCGCAATCTCTACTACCTGCGGCACGTGCTCGGCCACACCAATACCGTGAAGCAAGACGTAGTCGTGATGAGCGCCCGCCTGTATCATCGCGAACACAGTTTCAGCGGCAGTTCCGTTTTTGAAGCGAGCCAGGTGTTCGACCATTACGAGCAGGAGCTGTTTACAGCGGCCGTCGCGGTGGCCGAAAAAGAAGGCAAGCCGATCTCCCTGCTGGTTGTGCCTGCGACGGACGTCTTTGAAGCTATCATGGTCACGGCGCAACGCCTCGATTCCAGCCGTGTGATCTGCGGACTCTCGAATAAGCTCTCCGCGGACGAGCAAGCGAAGCTGACAGGCGATGCGTGGGAGCGCCTGCCAGAACCGCGTCCCCGACTGACTTTGGAAGTGTGCGCTCCCGACGGAGCCATCCGCGAATTCGCTCTTGGCCCGCACAGCCCCCGCATGCGCCCGCAGGATGTCGAACTCATGCACCGGCTCTGGCTCAACATCACTTCCGATCCAAAGTTCGCCGGAGCTCACCACTATCACATCGTCGCCCTGGCTCTGGAGGAGTTACAGCGTGAACTCAGCACTGAACAACGTGCCGCACTCTTGCAAAAGCTGCAGGATGAAATGAACGTCTCACCCCGCAGCGACCCCGATTCGTAAGGAGCTTCCATGGCGCGCATCCCCGGCGCTCGCGTGCAATCAGGGCGGATTGATTCGCCGGCTGTTTGTGGGAATCGTCTATTCCCTGACGCAGCGCCTGTAGCGAGGGCAACTTGCCCTCGCGTTCTCGGCTGCGAAAAAAGGGCCCCAGCGAAAGTCGCAAGGGTCCTCGCGAAGAGAATCCATCTAGTGTAGTGCGTCAAACAGATCGACGTTTATTCAGGGTGCGGCGAGCGCGTTTCACTTTTTCCAGGATGTCGGCGGCCCGCGCGGTCCAGATGAAAGGTTTCGGGCTTTCGTTGTGGCGGTCGATGTAGGTGCCGATGGCCATGATGAGTTCTTCCAAGTCGCGGAATACGCCACGCCGGAGCCGATTCTGAGTTAGGTCGCGAAAGAAGCGTTCCACCATGTTGAGCCAGGAGGCGCTGGTGGGAGTGAAGTGCAGATGAAAGCGCGGATGCCGTGCCAGCCAGCGCTGCACTTTGGGGTGCTTATGGGTAGCGTAGTTATCGCAAATCAAGTGCAGCTGCCGGTCGGGGGGGATGGTCTGGTCAATCAGGCGGAGAAACTTGAGCCATTCCTGATGGCGATGCCGCTCCTGGCAAAGGCCAAAGACCTCGCCGTTAGCCGCATTCAGAGCGGCGAACAAAGTGGCCGTGCCGTTGCGTTTGTAGTCGTGGGTCATGGTGGCACCGCGCCCGCGTTTCAGCGGCAGGCCGGGTTGGGTACGATCCAGGGCTTGAATTTGGTCTTCTCGTCGGCGCACAACACCAGCGCGTGCTCCGGCGGATTGAGATAGAGGCCAACGATGTCTTCCAGTTTCTCGGCGAACGCAGGATCGTGGCTGATCTTGAACGCTTCCACGCGATGCGGTTTCAATCCGTGGGCGCGCCAGATGCGCCGCACGCTGGCTTCGCTGATGCCGACCGCCGCAGCCATAGTACGAGTGCTCCAGTGAGTTGCGTTGCTGGGTTGCTGGCGCGTGGTCATAGTCACCACGCGTTTGGTCAGGCGGGCACCGATGGTGGGCTTGCGTCCCGGCCGGTGCGCGTCTTTCTGCAACCCCGCCACGCCCAGCGCCAGGAAACGCTTGCGCCAGCGGGAAACTTTTTTCGGTGTGATCGCCATGCTGGCGGCGATCTCCTTGTCCGGTTGGCCGGAGGCTGCAAGCAACACGATGCGGGCACGCTCCGCCACCCGCACCGGAAGGGATCGGCTCCGGGCTTGGGATTCCAACTGCGTTCTTTCCTCCGCACTCAACGTAATGGCTGGGGCGATTCGCATCCGCAAGCGTCTCCTCCATCATAAGACGCGCGCGGATAGATAAAGGTTGTTACTTGTGACGCACTACACTAGCTGTGCATTTCTTTCGCGCAGCAACTCTTGGCTGACTTGTCGGTTTTGCCGGCACAGCAGCCCTTCTCTCCGGCTTTGCCACACTGGCCACGGCAGCCCGCCGCCGTCTTGTCTTTTCCGCAGCTGCGTTTTACGCAACTTTGCTGGTTGCCGTTCTCTTTGCAGCAGGAGGTGGCGGACTCGTCCTTGTCCCTCTTCATGCACGACATGGCGGCCTTGCCATCGCTCGACTCGTCGACTTTCCCGGCGCAACACGAGGCCATTTCTTTCCCGCCCTTCATGCCCTTCATGTCGCTCATACTGTCATCTTTCATATCGTGCCGCGAGCAACACGACTGAGCGTCTTTCGATTCGCCTGCAGCCATCTTTGCGCTGCATGAGCATTTTTCTTTTTCTCCGGGAACGGTGCTTTGCTGCGACGTCGAAGGAGTGGTCTTGTTTGCGGTTTGGGCCCACGACGCAACTGCCAGGGCCAGCATGAGACTGAGCATCTTGTATTTCATGATTGAAGTCTCCGGAACGTGTGACGAACGGTGGCCTCTCTCCGCTCGCGAGGCCAGCACTTAAAAGGCAGCTTGACAGGGGGGATGACAACAAGCTGTGATTAGAATCACAACCGGGTGTGAGGAACTTAACGGTTCAGGATGTTTTCCAGCGATGCTCGCACGGTGCTGAAGCGAAAAGAATAGCCACTCGTCACCAGTTGCGCCGGTTCCACGCGCTGGCTGCCCAAGAGAACAGTCTCTCCCATTTCGCCAAATGCCAGCTTCACCACGAATGCGGGCACGGGAAAAATCGCGGGCCGCGACAGCACGGTGGCCAGAGTCTTGGTGAACTCCTCATTCGTCACCGGTTCGGGCGCAACCATATTCACGGGACCCTGCAGCAAATCGCTCTTCAGGATGTGATGAATTGCGCCCACCATATCCTGCACATCGATCCAACTCATCCACTGCTGTCCGTCCCCGATCTTGCCGCCGGCGCCCATCTTGAACGGCGTCAGCATCTTTCCCAGCGCGCCGCCCTTGGGACTGAGCACAACTCCGGTGCGCATCTGCACCGTCCGAATGCCCGCATCGAGGGCCGCTTGGGTCGCCGCTTCCCACTCGCGGCAGACCTCGGGCAGAAAGCCGGTGCCCGGAGCGCTCCGCTCGGTCAAGACGTCGCCACCGCGGTCGCCGTAATATCCAATCGCCGAACTGCAGATGAAAACCCGTGGCTTTTCTTTCGCCTGTGCCAACGCCGCCGCCAGCGTAGTGGTGCCAGCGACGCGGCTGTTGCGAATCTTCTGTTTCTTTGCCTCGGTCCAGCGTCCAACAATGCTTTCACCGGCGAGATGGATAACGGCATCGAATCCGGAAACGGATTCGGACGCAATCGGCTTCCCCGGATCCCATGGGATCTGATTCTGCCCCACTACCTGCCCCCGAACCAGGCGAGTGATTTCGTATCCGCGAGTCTTGAGAGAGGGAAGAAGCGCTGTCCCGATGGGTCCAGAAACGCCGCTGACGAGGATTCGAGAAATCATGGCTGACAGTTTGTCACTCTATCAGCTTCCTCGGCCGTGAACCAAAATTGGCGGCGCATTCGAAGGATTCAAAAGATTCGAAAAGCCATTGTCATTCCGACTGAAGAATGAATCTACTCTTGGCTCCATTCGCCAAAATTCGAACTCGAACGCGCAAACCCATTGCAGTCTTAGTTATTTCCCAGCACCGCCCACTGTTCGCCCTGACGGAACTCATCCCGCCTTTTTGCGCCCGTCGTGCTGTACCAATTCCGCCAAGCGGCCGGCTCATTTCCCAAATGTTCGTTGGTGATTTCCCGCAGCGCCTGATACGCCCAGGACCGCGTTGTCGTATCGAGCGACGGATCCTCCGCCAGTTCAATCAGACCAGGTACCGCCAGTATGCGCTGCTCGCGCGTCAGCATGCCTGACTTGGCCAAACTGCATCCCGCGCGCTCCCGTACTTCGAGTGACGGATCATTGCGGAATACATCCAGAAAATCCCTAATCGTGTCGTCGGTTCCCAGGTGCGCCAGACCCTCGACTGTCCAGTGTCGCGTTTTTTCATTCGGATCGTGCAAGTACCCGCGCAGGAATTCGTGGATCTTCTCCGGTTCCACACCACGATTGGCGAGCATACCCAACACCCATGTAGCATATGATCGGTAACTCGGCGATTTTTCCGCCGCCGCCATCAGATGCTCGGCCGTCACTTCCGTCTTAGGCAAGTTGTCAACCGCTAGCGTGATCTCAATCGCTGCCGCCCGCACCCGCAGATCATTCGAGTAGAGAGCCGTCATCGACAAGTCGTCGAATTTCTGCGTATAGTGCACCTTCCCGTGCCAGTCATCGACCATCTTGTTGATCATGTTGGTGGCGCCATGATCGTGATTGATCGCGGCGCCGAGCAGGAATTCCATCTGCGCCTGCGCCGGCTGTTGCTGCAACCACTCGATGTTGTGTTCGGATAGCTGCGAGTGATCTGCAGGGACCGGGCGTCCCGAAACCGGCAGTTGCTCACCGGAGGTGACTGGAGGATCAGCCTGAGCCGGGTTTTGCGCTGAGAGATTCAAGACCGATCCCACCGCCAAAACCGCGATCCAAATGTGACATCGCTGGAATCGAGTCATGCGTATCAATCGCCTCTGGGTAAGGCTAGGCTCGGTCTGTAGCCGCGGCAAATTACCCCAGTCATCGCAGGGTGATCTGCTTGCCTAGAGCTTTTGCCCCTCGTCTAAGCTCTTAGCGCAGGGCGCGAAACGGTATAATCGCTTCAGCGCCCCTGCTCGGAGCCCCCTCCCTTACGGGCTATAATCCAACATGGCGAGCTTGCGCCAACAGATCGCTACCACTGCTCTCACGCTCACCAAGTTCCGCGACTTGATGAAGCGAATGGAGGAGAACCGTCCCCACGACGATCTCACCATCGTCAAGAAAGCCTACGACTACTCGCTGAAGCATCACGAAGGCCAGTCCCGCGCCTCGGGCGAGCCCTATCTGGTTCATCCCCTTGAAGTTGCTCTCGTGCTGGCCGAAATGAAGATGGACCCGGTGGCCGTCGCCGCAGGCCTGCTCCACGACTCGGTCGAAGACACCTCAGTCACCATCTTCGACATCCGCAAGGAATTCGGCGAGCAGGTCGCCCACATCGTCGAAGGCGTCACCAAGATCAGCAAAATTGACTTTGCGACGAGAGAAGAACAGCAAGCAGAAAACCTGCGCAAGATGATGCTGGCCATGGTCGACGACATCCGCGTGGTGCTCATCAAACTGGCCGACCGCCTGCACAACATGCGCACGCTTGAGCATCTACAGCCAGACCGCCAACACAAAATCGCCGAAGAAACTTTGGAAATCTATGCGCCCATTGCCCACCGCCTCGGAATGGGCAAAATCCGCGGCGAGCTCGAAGACCTCGGCTTTCGCTTCCTCGATCCGCTCGGCTATGAGCAAGTCGAAAAGTCGGTGAATGCGCGCCGCAAACAGGGCGAAGCGTTTCTCGCAAAAACGCAGCAGATCATTACCGACAAGCTGAAAGAAGCCGGCATCCAGGCCCGCGTGGAGAGCCGCATCAAACGCCTGTTCAGCATCCACAAGAAACTGCAGAAGCAGCGTATCTCCGTCGACCAGGTTTACGACCTGTGCGCCATGCGCGTGATTACCCGCTCGCTGCAGGATTGCTATGCCGTTCTCGGCATCATTCATAACTTGTGGCGGCCGGTGCCGGGACGCATCAAGGATTTCATCGCCATGCCGCGGCCCAACTTCTATCAGTCATTGCATACCTCGGTGATTACCGACGACGGCACGCCTTTCGAAATCCAGATTCGCACCGAAGAGATGCATAAGATGGCGGAAGAAGGCATCGCCGCCCACTGGAAATACAAAGACGGTCCGGTTTCGGCGCAGGACGAACAGCGTCTTGCTTGGTTGCGGCAGGTGGTCGAGTGGCAGCGCGATGTCAGCGATCCCAACGAATTTCTTTCCACGCTCAAGGTCGATCTCTATCCCGAGGAGGTCTACACTTTCACGCCTAAAGGAAAGGTCGTCGTCCTGCCGCGCGACGCCACGCCTGTAGACTTTGCCTATAGCGTTCACACCGAGGTCGGCCACACCTGCATTGGCGCCAAAGTCAACGGGCGCATGGTGCCGCTGCGCTACAAACTGCATTCTGGCGACATCGTCGAGATCCTTACGCAACCCGGCCACAAGCCCAGCCGCGACTGGCTTGGTCTGGTCAAGTCCTCGCGCTCGCGCAATAAGATCAAGCATTGGCTCAATGTTCACCAGCGCGAGCGTGCGATTGAAATCGGGCGCAAGCTGATCGAAAAAGAAGCGCGCAAGTATCGCATCGCGCTGAAAGAACTCAAGGACGAGGAGTTGCAGAGAGTCGCCTCGGGATACGGACTCGGCAAGGCCGACGATCTCATGTCGGGCATTGGCTATGGGAAATATTCCGCGCGCCAGGTTCTCGCCCGATTGCTACCTGCAGGCGCGACGCACTCCATTGCCGGAGACATCGAATCCGAAGGTCTGACTTCGCAGCCCGGCGGCATCTCCAGCGTCGTGCGCCGCGTATTCGGCGATCACAACGCCATCACTGTTCGCGGCCAGGGCGACATGATGGTGTACCGCGCCCGCTGTTGTAATCCGATCCGCGGAGAAAGCATCGTCGGCTACATTACGCGTGGTAAGGGCGTGGCTGTACATTCCATCCACTGCCCGAACGTGACCAACCTGATGTACGAACCGGAACGCAAGATTGATGTGGAATGGGCCCGCGACGAGAGCACGCCGACCGCCTATCCCGTGAAGCTGACGGTATTTTGCGACGACCGCTTTGGCATGCTGAAGAGCATCACGGGAGTCATCGGCGACGCCAAGAGCAATATACGCAACATCACCGCGCACACGGCCAACAGTCAGGCCAGCGTGGAAGTCGTCCTCGACATCGCCGATCTGAAGCACCTGGAGGCGATCATCGCCGGCCTCCGCAAAATTCCCGGCGTCCACGAAGTGCAGAGACTACAGAAAATCTAAGATTCACGTGCGGCTTGTCATCCTGAGCAAAGCGAGGGATCTATCCAATCCCTGCCTCGTGTACACACCCTCGCCGGCGAGGAACGCCGCTCGCGAGGACACAGCTGAGGGATGTGCCTCTGTGTTACCCTGTGCCCTCTGTGGTTTATTTTTTGAAACGAATCACAGCGGACTTCTTATATGCGCGAAATCGTTGCCACCAAAGATGCCCCTCAAGCCATCGGTCCTTACTCACAGGCCATCAAAGCCAACGGACTCATTTTTACGTCGGGCCAAATCGCGATCGATCCCTCGACCCAGCAAGTGATTACGGGAGATGTCGCCGAGCAGACGGATCGCGTCCTGCGGAATCTCTCGGAAATTCTGGAAGCCGCGGGAAGCGGCTTGGGGAAGGTAGTCCGCTCGACGGTGTTCCTGAAAAATATGGACGACTTCGCCGCCATGAACGCCGTCTACGGGAAGTACTTCAGCACTGCGCCGCCGGCCCGATCAACGGTCGAGGTCGCGCGTTTGCCGAAAGACGTGCTCGTCGAGATCGATGTTATCGCTCTGGAGTGAATAAAAATCCAACCACAGAGGACACAGAGAGTCACAGAGGGGAATCAAAAATCTCTGTGTTCCTCCGTGTCCGCTGTGGTTAAGATTTGTTGATAAGGAGTATCACCGATGAAGCATGGAATTTCTGGCATTGCAGTCGTCGTTCTTACCGCACTCGTTGTCCTCGCGCAAACACCAACCCAGAAGGCTAAGGTTCAGGTGGTCCGTCCCAATACTAACGCTCCCACCAAGGTCACGGGCGATGGAGTGAAAACCGAATCCGGTCTGCAGTACTGGGACATCAAACTCGGGCTCGGCCCCATCGCCAAAACCGGCGACCACGTGAAGGTCCATTACACCGGATGGCTGACCACCGGCAAGAAATTCGATAGCTCGGTCGACGCCAACCAGCCTTTCGAATTTACGCTAGGACAAGGCGAAGTCATCAAGGGATGGGACGAAGGCGTGGCCGGAATGAAAGTTGGCGGCAAGCGCCAACTGCGCATCCCACCCGAGATAGCTTACGGCGAGGCCGGACATCCGCCGCAGATCCCGCAGAATGCCACGCTGATCTTCGATGTGCAGTTGCTGGCGATAAAGTAAGCGCACACAAAGCACACAACAGAACACGGACGAGTGAAATCCTCTGTGAACTCTGTGTCCTCTGTGGTGAAGTGGCTTAGGCCTTAACGACTTTGCCGCTGCGCAGGCAGGACGTGCAGACGCGCATACGCTTGGTGGCCGCGCCGACGCGGGCGTGCACCGGCCGCAGGTTGATGTTCCAGCGCCGCTTGGTGACGTTGTGTGCGTGGCTGATGCGGTTTCCCGCTTGCGGCTTCTTGCCGCAGATATCGCATTGTTGTGCCATGACGACTCCCAGAAAATTCAGTACTTGTGGGGCAAACCTAGATTTTACAGGAACTTGAGCGTATTCGGCAATGCCAGTTCCAACGACGGCCCGCTACTCCCGCTACGCAGTCGCTTGAGTATGCGGTCGGCCGGATTCCGTAACGATGAAACGTTCCAGTGCCCGTCTTCCCCGCTCGCGATCTCCCGTGACCAGGTAGACGAGCATCGCCCCCTGATACAGCTGCAGCAGAGTCTCCACCGCCCCGGGATCGGGCAGGAATTGCCGCAACATCTCGGCCCACAACCGCTGTTGCTCCTCGAAGAATTTCCGGGCGCGTTTGGATCCGCTCCAGCTTCGCCGGGTGAGATCCATAGCCAGTAGAACGACGCCGCGGGACTCGGCACTCGTCGTCTGCTCCCACAGCGCCGCAAGCACAGATCGAAGCGACGCTCCAACGGGGAACGCGCTCGCTCGAAATCGCGCTCGCAGCCGGTCCTCGAGAAGCGACATCGCCATCTCCTCGATGGCATCGCGCCCCCCGAAGTAATGGACCAACATCCGCTTGCTGATTCCGATCGTTTTGGCCAACGTGTCCAGGCTCAGATCGAGGGTTCCCGCGCGTATAAAAGCCCCCAGGCAGCTTTCCAGGAGCTGTTCCCGATTGCAGTTCTGTTTTTTCTTTCGCGGCATCTTGCGCACCTAATGTACCATGTGGTACATCTATGGAATGTACCAATTGGTACATCAATCCAGAAACATGGAGCAGCCATGACATCGCACGACAAACTTCTGTTCGCGGTATTCGGAGCAGCCTTCTGGGTCGTGGGAACCATCTGGTTTGAGTTTCGCGGTCCCCACGTGTTCGAGACCAGCAGCCTGCGCTATTGGATCAATTTCGTCGCGACGCCCATCGTCTCGACAGCAATCTGTGTGCTCGCGCTCAGATGGCGTCACGTTCCCGCGGCCGATTGGGCCTTCGCCGGGCTCCTCATCGCACTTCCCGGAATGTTTGGCGAGGCCGTCCTCCTCTCCCGTTTTTCCACCTTCATGCCCCGGATGCATCCCGAAACGGCTGGAAGATATGGCGCGTTTCTGTTCGCGAGCTACGCCGTATTACTCACGATTGCCGAAATTGTCACCCTGCGGGCGAATGGACCCGTTCGAAATTAACTGTAAGCATCGAGTGCCGGTCGGCATAGGATGCTGTGCGATACTTATGGCATGCAGTCCCCGCTTCAAGCAGCCACTGCGGCCACTGATCCCAAGTCGGTGAAGGTGAATCTTACGACTGGAACCGGCGTCGACATCGAGTGGAACGACGGCCATGTCTCGCACTACAACTTCGCCTATCTGCGCGACGCCTGCCCTTGCGCCATGTGTGAGGACGAGCGCGGTAAAGCGGGCCGTCGCCCCGGCGATCCTGTTACCGCCGCCCCTGGCGCTCTGCTGATGTTCAAGCCTCACGCGAAGCCCCTATCCGCTGAAGGCGTGGGTAAGTACGCCATCAAGTTCTCCTGGAACGACAACCACGATCTCGGTCTATACTCGTGGAAATTCCTGCGTGAGATCTGCCCGTGCGATGAGTGCAAGACTGCCCGGGTAGCGGGATAATGACGGCGGTTCGCCATTTTCGGCCCAACTATTTTCGGCCAACATGAGTTCCACCAAACAATCCGCCGCCGTGCAATCCGTGGTCAACGAGTTGCTGGCGGATCTTCACGCCAAGGGCAGTTGCGAGAAGGTGGGACTCGCGCGCGAAGCCTTCGCGGTGATTCTCTGCGAAGTGGGCTCAAAGCACGCCACAGCGAGTTCCTCCGAAACTGAAATCCGCACTTTCTTCTTGAGTCTTCGTATCGACGAACTCGCCCTTGCCCGAGCCTGCGCCGCCGGAAGCAATGCCGCCTGGGAAATTTTCCTCACACGTTTCCGCGAAAAGCTTTACCTCTCTGCGCTGCGCATTGCGCGCGAAGACTCAGCCGCCCGCGAACTCGCCGACACGCTCTACGCCGATCTTTACGGCACCAATACCCGTGACGGACAGCGCGTCTCCAAGCTGGCTTCCTACACGGGCCGCGGATCGCTCGAGGGCTGGTTGCGAACCGTGCTGGCGCAGGAATATGTCAATCGCTACCGCCGCACGAAACGCCTGGTGAGCCTCGACGAAGAATCCGAAGAGGGCGTCCAGTTCCGTGCTCCCGATCCCGAGCCGCTTCCGCCTGCCGACCCACGCCTGGCGCAGGCCACCGATGAAGCCCTGGCCGCGCTCTCCGGCGAAGATCGAACGGTACTCGGCGCGTACTATCTCGATGGCCGCACTCTGGCAGAGATCGCCCGCATGTTAGGCGTGCACGAGTCCACGATTAGCCGCAAGCTCGACAAGTTGGCGAAATCCCTGCGGAAGCAGATTGTGGCCGCCCTGGTTCGGCGCGGCATGTCGCGGCGGCAGGCCGAAGAAGCCATGGAAACCGATGTCCGTGACTTGCAAGTCGATATTCGCCGCAGTTTGGCGCAAGATTCATCCGCGACGGCGTTCTCTGAAAAGAGAGTTGAGGCCAGAGTACGGGAAGGTCCGGGCTGATAGAAAATTGCGCCTTACGTTGTTGAAAGCAAGCAGTTTAGACAATCTGGAAGCCCTTAGCTGGAAGCTGAAATGCAAAACATCCCCCAAATCGTGCGCGAGCGACTGAAGGCCGCGAAGCCCGCCGTCGACCACCCCGACGCGGACATCCTGGCTGCTTTCTCCGAGCGCTCGCTTGCCGAGCTAGAACGCGCCCAGGTGCTCGATCATCTGGCTCGATGCGGCGAGTGCCGCGACGTCGTCGCTCTTGCTTTGCCCGCTTCCGAGACAGTCGAAGCCACAATCCGTCCCGCCCCAACCGGCTGGCTGACTTGGCCCGTCCTTCGCTGGGGCTTTGTGGCCGCTGGAATCATTGCCATTGCATCGCTCGGAATTCTGCAGTATCAGCGACGTGTGCTACCGCAACCTGCGATGACCGCCCTCAAGGAATCGGACCAGCAGGCCCCGACCAAGTTCGCTAAGAACGAGCCGCTCCCATCGCCTGCCGCAGCTCCAACCGAGAAGCGCGATAACACTGCTCCTCCCGCTGCTCCAGCCTTCGCAGATACGGCAGACACCCTGACCGCACCAGCCAACGCGAAAAAGTCCGCGCGCGGCGAGGCGCCCGCTGCGCCCGGCCTAGCGCCTCAGACTAGCGGCGCAGTCGCCAGCGGCCGAAACACAGCACCCCTGGTTGCCGCCCAGTTGCCTCATGGTCCGCGGTTGGTGACCAACCAGCTCCAGCAACAAAACACAATCCAGAATGAAGCCCCCGTTCCCGCGCCCCCAAGCGCCTTCGGGAAACAGCAAGCCGCCGCTCAGTCCGCGCAGATTGCGGACATGAAGGCTCCGCCGCCAGCGTCCCAGACGGTAGCAGTAGAGGTTGCCAGCGCCGCGGCCCCGGTCGACACACAAACTCAAACTGAGACTGTTGACGGGCGTCAGCTTCAGGATCTGCCTAAGACGTCGCCCCCCTCAAACCAGAGTTTCGCTTACGCACGCGTCGACAAGGGCATCGACAGGGCCAAGCCGGTTGTCACCTCGGCGCCTTCCCAGACGACGAATGGCGCGTCGATAGTTGTCTCCATTCCGCGCTGGACCATCAACTCTGCGGGCAGCCTGCAGCGTTCGTTCGACCAGGGCAACACTTGGCAAATCGTCGACGTCAACGCCAATCCAGCATCTTTCCACGGTGCGGCGAGCGTCGACCTATCCGCGGAGCCTGCCCGGGCCAAGGCCAAAGACGCCGACCTCAAGAGTGCCCCAGCTGCCATCACGTTCCGTGCCGTCGCCGCGAATGGTACCGATGTCTGGGCCGGTGGCTCAGGTGCCGCGCTGTATCACTCCGCAGACGCCGGGAACCATTGGACCCGCGTCTTCCCGTCCGCCGCAAGCGTGGTCTTGACCGGCGACGTCATCAGCTTGGACTTCCCCGATGCACAACACGGGAAAGTCTCCACGTCGAATGCCGAAGTCTGGACCACTGGCGACAGCGGCCAAACCTGGCAAAAACAATAATCCCCATTCTCTGTAGTTACTTCCGTCAGCCTCTCAATTAGCTCTGCGCTAACAAAGTTACCGAAGTGACGTTTACACACAATGAGGGCAATTCTAATATCCATCTCGTGGTTTGGCAGTTCTGGGGGAGGGCTGCTCGAGCCGAGGCGTCCTGGACTGAAAAGTCGAGGGCGCTTTTCTTTTTCTTCGCATTTCTCCACCTCGGCGCACCCCGAATCCCAACTGCAGGGCCGCCCGGATTCTCTAGGGGTCCAGCCTCCTGCGCCCTTTTGCGACTTTCGCACCCCCCCAGGCATCCAATAGCGGTGTTACGATAGTAAGCTCTATTCCCCACGGGGAAGCACTTATATCGATCGCAGTCCCGGCTACGCAATCTGATGAAGCGTCGGCGGACAGCGTGACCTTTAGAACCAGGAGAAAGCAAATGGCAGGCAACGGAATTGTCGAAGTCACTGATGCAAACTTCGACCAGGATGTTTTGAAATCAGACACTCCCGTTCTCGTGGATTTCTGGGCAACTTGGTGCGGCCCTTGCCGCGCTATCGCCCCGATCGTCGAAGAACTGGCGACTGAGTTCCAGGGCAAAGTGAAGATCGGCAAGATGGATGTCGATTCCAACAGCTCAACCCCGATGCGCTACAAGGTTACCGGCATCCCCACGCTGTTGGTCTTCAAGGGAGGCCAAGTCGTCGAACAGCTAGTCGGCTACCGCCCCAAGGATGCCATCGCCCAAGCCCTGAACAAGCATATCGGCTAATCGCCGCTCTCGCTTTTTCAGCGAGACGAAAGCCCGGGAACCATCCCGGGCGTTTTTTTTCTCTAACCGTTTTTTGAGAACTGGCTTCCGAGTACTAGAACTGGTCTCATAAACGGTTCCCACGGAGAAGAGGGCCAGGCCCTCAGGGTCTGAAGCCCGCGTTTTTATTGGCCGGTAGCGGCACGGTTGAAACCGTGCCCTTCCAAAGCGATTTATGAGACCAGTTCTGAGTGCTCCTAATACTTCCTCAACACTCCAATTACCCGCCCCTGCACATCCACCGACACCGCCGGCACGATGATCGGCTTCATGGTCACATTTGAAGGCTGCAGCCGGATGTTGTCCCCTTCGCGGTAAAACCGTTTCAGAGTCGCATCGCTCGAATCGACGAGAGCAACGACGATATCTCCGTTGTGCGCCGTGCGTGCTTTCTCCACTAGCACATAGTCTCCGTCGAGGATGGCCTCATCCTGCATCGAGTCGCCGCGCACCTCGAGCACGAAGACTTCTTTGGAACGCACGAAGTCCGCCAGCGAAATCGTCTCATTGCTCTGCACCGCTTCGATCGGTTGCCCGGCCGCGATCCGTCCCAGCAATGGCAGCACCAAACCCGTGTTCACGCTCATCGCCTGCTTCAGCCGCCCTTTGGGAGGCAGCAAATCAATCGAGCGACTGCGGTTGTAGTCGCGCGTGAGCAGTCCCTTCTTCTCCAGGTTCGTGATGTGCTTATGCACGGTCGCCAGAGAAGTCAGCTGCAGCCCGTTGCCGATCTCCTCAAACGACGGAGAGTATCCGTGCTCCGCCACGAATCGCGAAATAAAGTCATAGACTTCCCGCTGTCTGCGTGTAATAGCCATGCCGCCATTGTAGGCGAATATAAAGCGAAGTCAAGTCCTCAGCTGACGAGTGGGGTTCGGGTCGGTAATCCCATCTTCGCGCCGCGTTTCCTTTGAAACTTCTGGCGGTCTCGTCACTCCAATCTGGCAGAACGTTGCGCGCGCACATATAGGGGCTTTCACGATGCAGACTTCTTCCATTTTCAACGCTTTGATTCTTTCAGTTTCGTTGCTCGCCACCACAGCCTGCAATGCGAAAGCAAGCCCCGGCGCTGGTCCGGTGCCCGCCCCCGAGCAAGACGCTGCGCGAGCCGCGACTCCGGGGCAGCAAGCTGCAATCCTCTCCGGCGGATGCTTCTGGGGGATCCAGGCAGTCTTTCAGCATGTGAAAGGTGTTATCAGCGCGACGTCCGGCTATTCTGGAGGCTCTGCCAAAACGGCTGAATATGAAATCGTCAGCACCGGCGAAACCGGACACGCCGAGTCGGTCCAGGTCGTCTATGACCCCTCGCAGATTACATATGGCGAACTATTGCGTGTCTTTTTCTCAGTGGCGCATGATCCGACGCAACTCAATCGTCAAGGCCCCGACGAGGGCACACAGTATCGCTCTTCGATCTTCTACAGCAACGAAGAACAGAAACGCATCGCCGAGGCCTACATCGTCCAGCTCGATAAGGCGAAAGTGTTTTCCAGCCCGATCGTAACCAGGGTCGTGCCACTGCAAGCCTTCTATCCAGCCGAGGCGTATCACCAGAATTATGCCGCGTTGCATCCGAATCAGCCCTACATCCTGTTCAATGATGCTCCCAAGGTCGAGCATCTCCGACGGGAATTTCCCGAGCTGTACACAGGAAAGTAGAGATCAGCCGTCGACGCGGCGAAAGAATGCAGCGCCGTGGCCTGAACTTGAGATCACATTTTGTGATCTCAAAAGTTTCCACGGTTCAATCCGTGGGCCGGGCGCGGCGGATTCTGCGCACGGGCGTCCTAGGAAAGCAGATTTTACGGAACACAACGATGTTCGACTCTGATCTAGACCGCGAACCAACGCGAGAAGGCGCATCAAATCCGCGCCGCCGCGCCTTTCTCGCGACCGCGGTGGCCGCCCTGGGTGGCCTCGCAATCTGGCAATGGAGACGGCCCTCGCTTCTGAACGCCGCGCCGGCTGCGCTCCCCGAGCCCAAAGACGTCACCGTCGTTCTGTTCTCCGACTCCGGCCAGCGGCTTAAAAGAGTCCGCATCCCCAAAGTAATCAAAACCGCCGCCGAGTGGCGCACACAACTGGGCACAGGAGTCTTCGACATCACCCGCAACGCCGATACCGAAATCGCCTTCACCGGAAAATACTGGAACCTGCACGACAAGGGCATTTACCGCTGCACCTGCTGCGACAACGCGCTCTTCGATTCCGCGACGAAATTCGAGTCGGGCACGGGATGGCCTAGCTTTTGGGCTCCCATCGCCAATGAGAATGTGACCGAAATCCACGACACAACTTTCGGCATCGTCCGCACCGCCGTGGCCTGCACCGAATGCGATGCGCACCTCGGCCACGTCTTCGACGACGGCCCCGAACCGACCGGTCTCCGCTACTGCATGAACTCCGCCTCGCTGCACTTCGTGAAATCAACGTAGGAAACTCTGTGTGGCCGCCGGAGCTTGTCATTCGGAGCGAAGTGAAGAATCCCATCCTCCAACAGCTGCAGGGGCTGTACAAGGAATTTTCAGGCGCGCTTTTCAGCGGTCATCGCAGCTCGCCGGAGCAAAACTGCTTCGCATTACAATTGAGAACATGAACTCCCCTCTCCCCGTATTCCGCGAGCCCACCGCCGTCGAGAAACTCTTCAACCGCACGTTCGGATTCCTCGTCGGCCTGGGCTTAGGCCCATCTCATATCTTTCTGCTCCAGGTGCGCGGACGCAAGAGCGGCAAACTCTTCTCAACTCCGGTTGATCTGCTGGAACTGGAAGGTAAGCGCTATCTCGTTGCCCCGCGCGGACGAACGCAATGGGTCCGAAACGCCGAAGCCGCTGGAGAAGTCACGCTGAAGAAAGGAGGCACGCGCCAGAAATACCGTCTCCGTCCGATCTCCGGTGCCGAGAAGTTGACAATCCTGAAAGCCTATCTCGATGAGTTCAAACGCGAAGTACAGCGCTACTTTCCGATCCCGGCCGGTTCTCCTGCAGAAGCATATAACGCGATTGCCGAAAGTTATCCTGCGTTTGAACTTCTCGCCAATTAAGTCTTCTCCGCATGCTGATCACGAAAATATGCTGAAATAAGATTCGTGCCCGTCCGAGGGCAAGATGGCCTTTGGCAGTCTCAGGGCAGGCTCTCGGGACAGTCGTAGGATGTCGCTGCTATTTGTACAGGACTTACTTGCTGTCGCCGTCAGGCTGGCCGGCGCTTTTTAGCGTCACCTGGTCCTGCGAGAGGGCGCCGCTTTTTGCTACCGGCGGAGTTTCGGCATGAGGATCGGGTCGCGGTTCGGACGGCGGCTGCGAAACTTGGTGGACATCGGCCGGGTGAAAGCTGTTAATTGGTGTGATCATGGTCTGGTCCTCTAAGGGATAGGATCGGCAGTCGGCGGGGAAACTTTAGTGGGTTGGAGATCGATAGACGATCCTTGGTAAGGGCTAATCGGGGGGATCGTTTGCTGCGAGATGCGAACACAGCGTCGTCTGTGTGACCCTTAGCGGCTAAGGCCGTGTCCTTGCTGCAGTGCTTGGTGGCCCGGCTTGAAGCCGGGCCCTTTCCAGAATGGCGGGTCGTGGTTTACCCGTTTTCTCGGGCTTGGGTGGCACGAGCCTTCCCACGTTTGCCACCTGCCTCTGCTGGCGCTTCGAAACCGATGCGGGTGCGGGTGGGCTCTGGGGAACTCATGAGTTCGCGGATGGCGTTCATTAAGTCCTGGATGTCGGAGTCATGAGTCTCCAGACGGTGTTCGAGCTCGGCAAGCTTTGTCAGGATGTGGCGGTTGCCGGCGATGGCGCGGCGCATGCGCACAAAGGCAAGAACGACGAAGACGCTCATTTCGATGGCGCGTTCGGAATTCAGCACGGTCGCCGCCATGATGGCTCCGTGTTCGGTGAAGGCGTAGGGGCGATAACGCGGGCCGCCGTGGCCTGCACTTGAGATCACATTTTGTGATCTCAAGATTTTGAGTTCGTGCGGCGAGAGTTGAAAGCGAAAGGCGAGAGGGAATCGTTTCGCATTGCGCTTGACCTGCTGATTCAGGTGCCGGACTTGTACGCCATAGAGTTCGGCGAGGTCGGTGTCGAGGATGATGCTCTGTCCACGGAGAACGAAGATTTTGGAATCTACTTTTCTTGCGACCACGATCGCGGTTTTCGCCATGGTGCTGGGCTCATTTCAAACTTGAGATCACAAATTGTGATCTCAAGTTTTTGAGAAGATAGCAGCAGGATAGCAGCCTGCGGGAAGTGGGAGTACCGCGAAGGTTCATGTTTCCGGGCGAGAGTGCTGATTCAGGAAGAACGTGATAACCGAGATCGGTGCGGATTCGGGTACCCGGCAACCGACGAGCTTTGCTCGGACTGGATGGATCAAAGATCCGTCCCCGCACAGAATAAACTCGCTTATGCTCCGGTGACGAAGAAGCTTTCGTCGGGCTTGGTGTTTATCTTTTCTGGGGCGACGGCGGCGGTTACGTCTTGGACGAACTCGCGGCGGCGCTCGGGGCCTTTGCGCTCGATGACGCGCACTCGGCGCGCGGGCATGTTGCTGGGCTCCAGGCTGACGATGCGGCCGTCGCGGACAACGATCTGCGAGCGGAACCAGTCGGTGCGGAACATCCGTCCGGCGGCGTAGAATGTCATGGACGCGGCGATGGGTCCTTCAAACTCTGATCCGGTGCAGGCAAGGATGCGCTTCCCAATGTCCTGCGTCCAAGTCATGCCGCCAACCAGACGGATCGTTCAAGCGGCAGCGCTCGAATGGGGTGGCGTGTGTGAGCTTGCGCAATTGCAGGAGCTGCAGCAGGACCGAAGTCTTGGCCAGAGTTGGTGACGATGACTTTGGCTTCGGTGGCGGAGACTCGCTCCATCTTGATGTGTAGATCGGGATTCCATTCACGCTCGAACTCTTCGCGGGCCAGGGCGAGACCTTTATCGGTGGCCTCGACGTAGCGCAGCGTGGCGCGGGCCAGAATCACGCTGAACAGAGTGGTGACGACGGTGGCGATGATCGGGATGTAGCTGATCAGCGTGGAGAACGGGATGCGGTACGAGTTCATCAACTGCATGTGCATGGGCGCGAGTGGCTCCTGCGGACGCGGTTTCGAGAACGAGTAACGATCCGAATGAGAATAGCGGGAGGGGCGAAGGGGATGTAGATGCGATTGGTGCGGGGGCGGTAATGTGGGCGGGGCTTGGACTTTGGTAACTGGATACCGACCTCAGCCCTCGGACCTCAGTTGTCCTTGAACCTCTTGGTTCTAACCCCATGTCCAGCGATAAAGGCAGCCCTCGAAGAGGAAGTCCGAGGTCCGACGCCTGTCCCTACTCGAGGACGCTGTCGTCAAGTTTCTTTTTGCCCCAGTCGGCGGCGGCTTGGACGAAGGCAAGGACGATTGGATGCGGTTTCTTCTCGGTCGAAGACAGTTGCGGCTGGAAGAGAGTGGCGAGGAAGAAACGGTGCGTGGGTGATTCGATGGCGCGGATCTCGCCTTCGGCGCCACGCGCGACTACGGGGAATCCGGCTTCCATGGTCGGCCCATTCGAAGTCGGGATTGACTTCGAAGTTGCAGAAGAATTCTTCGGTCGCAGTTTCCTGATCTTTGCCATAGAAAGATTGCAGATACGAGCCTGGGCGCAGGCGAATCTCCGGGACTTTTCCCGAGAGCTTGGGAGCATCGCCTTTGCGGTCGGGGACGGCGCAAGCCACCGGATAGATGATGATGTTCTTCGAGCCGGAATTGTTTTCGGCGCTATCGGCGTCTTGAATGTTGAGTACATTGCGGGCGAACTCGATGAAGGCGTATTGGAATCCACCACAAGTGCCGAGGAAGGGCCAGTCACGGCGGCGAGCGAACTCGATGCCTTTGAGCATGCCGTCGAAACTCTTGTAGGGACTACCGGGAGAGGCCCAGAGACCGTCGAAGGCTTCGAGCGTTTCTTCGGCGGTGGGGGCAGCGAGCGAAGGAGTAGGGACCCACTCGGCTTCGACCTTCACGCTGAGCTTGCGGGCGGCGTGCTGCAGAGCGTCGTTGGTGGCCCGATGCGAGCGGAAATCGGCATTGAAGTCGCCCAGGATTCCGATGCGGACGGCGTCGCTCACGGGTTGATTGTACTAGAGGGGATGGTGAGGTCCGTGTGTGAGTCGACGGAGGCAGGGTTAGAAGCGTGGTGCGTCGATGTAGATACTTCAGGGGCTAAAAGCCCTGACCGAAAAAGAAAGGCTTTATCGCAGCGCTGAAAGCGCTGCGCCACCCAAAAGCAATGCATTAGCCACTGGCACTGCAACAGCCACAGGCACTGCAACAGCCACAGCCGCCGCCGCATCAGCCACAAGGGCTGCTCTATCCAAAGCTCCTTTACCGGCCAGAATACTGCGCGACCCAGGCCGGCTCTTTTCGAAGACGTTTTTCCGCCGGGCCGCTCGCGGGCGATGGCACCCGCGCCACATGAATCTTAGAACAGATTCTTGATGCCGAGGAAGACGTAGAGGCTGACCAGAGCGAGGGCGGGGCCGCCCCAGATCATCAAGGCGCACTTCCAGCTGAGGGAGCGGGCGACTTCCTGCTGGCTGCGCCAGGAGATCAGGAACGCTTTGTTGTTTGTGCCTTTTCTCAATACGACCGGCGGACGCGGATCGAAGCCGTTCGCTTGTGCCTTGGACTCTGCGTCGGAAGGGTTGCCGTTGCCAGGCGTCGTCGAGTCGGGGAGGACCTGCACGTCTGCGGCAGGAACTCCTGCCGCGGACCATGACGCCGGATTCGACATTCCCGGCTTCAGCAGGGCATCGGCAACCTGTCGTTGAGACAGTTCCGCGCTTTTTGTGAGCACTGGCACGGACGAAAGGCGAATGACTTCGCGCTCGCGAAAGTTGCGCTGCACAGCCATCTGGCTGACTGGGGCGCCTTGGTTGAATTGAATGCCGCGACCCATAATTGGAAACGTCAGGGAGAACCCCTGCGGAGTAAACGAGTTGATCGCTTCCAAATCGGCGATCGGTCCAGGGCCGACTTCGATGCCCGGATTGTCTGCCAGCGTGCCCAGAATGAAGAGCGAATTCTTGGGCTTGATGCAATACTCTTCCACTTTGATTTTGTTCGTGGTCATTACGCCGTGGCGGGAGAGGAACAGGTTGACGTTGCCGGGAGCGGGGTCCCGGTTGGAGAAAAGTGAGCCATTGAATTCCTGTTCGAAATCGCGGTGAAGGTCGAGGTCGGCGCCGCGCGGGTCGACGAGCACCTTGCCGGTATTGTCGTCCACGAAAAATGGAACGTGCATGCATTCACCGGCGACCTTGACCCAGTTTTTATTCTTGCCGCTCTGTTTCCATTCCCAGACCACAGTTCGGTGGTAGTAGCAGGGGCGCGCGGTGACGGGCGCGACAATGGTGCAGGGGCCGACGGCGAGGCCGCTAACTTCGACCATGCCCATGGACGCACTGCGAATCTTGGAGAACGGCGTGTCGAGGATCAGACGGCGGCGCAGCAGCAAGCGGAATCCGTAGATGAACAGACCGATGCCGACGCCAAATCCGAGCAGGCAATAGAGGACTAGACCGCGGGGGTCGGGAGGGCGCGCAATGAGGATCGAGAAGATCACCGATAGAGTCCGTGGGACGGCGAGCACACGACGCCCTCATCAGGCTAGCGAAGAGGAAGTGGAGACGCAGCTTACGTTGGTAACGGCACGGACTGGAACATTCCGCTGTGCAGCTACGTTGGCACCGGGGGCGAGACGCCCCCGGGACAGCCGGTCGGGGCGCCGGCGCTACTTACCGCCGCGCGCTACTCTTTGGACAATCACCAGACGTCGCAGCGCTTGCCTTCCGGACGCACCATGGGGGCGCCGGCTCTGCAGTTCCAGGCTTTCTGGAACTCCGGCAGATTGGAAAGCGGGCCGATTACGCGGTATTTTGCGATCGGGTGCGGATCGCCCTGAACCATCAGGCGCTGGGCTTCGGGGCGGATTTCGTCACCGCGGAATTGTCCCCAGGCGATGAAAAATTGTTGTTCGGGTGTGAAGCCGTCAATGCCCGCCGGGCGCGGCTTGCCTTCGAGAGACTTCTGATAGGCGAGGTAGGCGACCTTGGCACCGCCGAGGTCACCGATGCTTTCGCCGAGCACGAGTTTGCCGTTGTGGTGAATGTCTTTTTCGATGTAGTAGTTGTCGAACTGATTGGCTACGCAGGCGGCGCGGGCTTGAAAGTCTTTCAGGTCGGCGGGGGTCCACCAATTGCGCAGGCGTCCGAGAAAGTCGAACTGCGCACCCTGATCGTCGAAACCGTGCGAGATTTCGTGCCCGATCACGACGCCTATTGCGCCGTAGTTCACGGCGTCGACGGCCTTCATGTCGAAGGCGGGAGGCTGCAGAATTCCGGCGGGGAAGACGATTTCGTTGAGCAGCGGGTTGTAGTACGCGTCGGAAGTGGGCGGCGTCATGCCCCAGCGGCCGCGGTCGACGGGCTTGCCGATGAGGTCGCGATCGTCTTTTTCGACAAACTTTCTTCCGGCAATCATGCTTTCGAAATAGGCATCGCGGCGGATTTCGACGCGGCTGTAGTCCTTCCACTTGTCGGGATACCCAATCTTAGGATTGAAGGTCGCGATCTTGGCCATAGCCTTTTCTTTGGTGTCATCGCTCATCCAGGGACGGCTGAGAATGTCATCGCGCATGGCCGCGAGCAGATTGCGCACCATCTCCTGCATGCGGGCCTTGGCTTCGGGCGGAAAATATTTCTCGACGTATTTTTGTCCGAGCGCTTCGCCCAGAAGTTGGTCGGTGGATTCGACGCAGCGCTTCCAACGCGGCTTGAGTTCGGTAACGCCCGCGAGATATTTTCCGTTGAAGGCGAAGTCTTCTTCCACGAACGGCGTGGAAAGCGAACTGGCGACGGAATTCAGCAGTTGCCACTTCAAATAAATCTTCCAGTCGGCCAGCGAAGTTTGCTGTATCTGGCGATCGACTTCTTGCATGAACGCGGGTTGGTCGACATTCATATCGACGTCGGTGGGGATCTGTTTATGCTGGAAATAGCTGGCCCAGTTGATATGCGGAGCCATAGCCTGCAGTTGGGCGAAAGTCGTGTTGTGATCGGTGGCTGCGGGATCGCGGAGGGCAACGTTGTCGAGCGAGGCCTCGGCCAGCTTCGTTTCCATCGTCATGATGGTTTGCGCCGCGGCTGAGGCGGATTTCTGGTCCCAGCCAGCGAGCTTGAACATGGCGGTGACGTGCTCCACGTATTTTTCGCGGGCTTCTTTGAAGCGCGGTTCGGGTTTCAGGTAATAATCGCGATCGGGCAAGCTCAGCCCGCTCGCGCTGAAATCGGCGAGCACCCACGAAGGCTTGTGGGGATCTTGCTGGCTGCCGAAGGCGAACGGCGCGTTCACGATAATGTCGTGCAGGTCGGCCATGACTTCTTGCAGAGCGGCCAGGTCGCGGGCCCCGTCGATCTGAGCGAATAGCGGTTTGATGGGATCCATGCCGCGGGCGTTGATGCGGGACTCGTCCATGCAGGCGCCATAGTAATCGCCGATGATTTGTTCGGTGCTGCCTTTGGGAGCGTTCTTGTCGGCGGAGGCAGCTTCGAGAATGTCACGCAGCTTGTCCTTCGAGGACTCACCTGCTTGCCAGCGTTTGCTCCAGCGGGTCATGGATGCGGGAATCGGATTGTTGGCGCGCCATGTGCCGTTGGCGAATTCGAAGAAATCATCGCAGGGAGCGGCTTTGCGGTCGAGATCAGTGACGTCGATGCCATGCAGGACCGAGGTCTGGGACAGCGCGACTGGGGCGCAGCAAAGGATGAAAGCGAGTAGAACTCGCGAGGGAACTTTCGGCATGAGTTTTCTCCGGGTTATAGCGGACAGCAATTGTAGATCAGGCATGGGTTGAAGCGCTGGCAGTTAGACGTTCTTGGGCGAATTAGGACAGCTTGTTTACGGTAGATGGGCACGAGTGGACGGGCACAATGGAAGTCCCCTCTTCTCCCAAGAGGCGCGAGAAATGGGGCACCCGGCTGCGCAAAAAGCGGAAGAAGTGGAGTGATTACGACTCCGAGGGCGTATCGCCCACGGGACTGCCGGCGAGCCGCCGGCGCTACAAGAGACTCTAGCCGCCGGCTTTTAATTCGGTGAGAACTTGCTTGGCGATTTCTTTCAGGGTTTCGAAGACGCCAACGCCCTGGAAGGCCACCGCTTCGACAATGGGTTCATTCTTCTTGCGGAGTTCAGTAGACAGCAGATCAACGGGCAGGACATTGGGCAGGTCGCGCTTGTTCAGTTGGAGCACGTAGGGAATCTTGTTGAAGTCGTAGCCATGCTCTTTCAGATTGGACATCAGGTTTTCGAGGGCTTCGACGTTGGCGTCCTGACGCTGCTCCTGGGAGTCAGCGACGAAGACAATGCCGTCAACGCCGCGCAGGATCAGCTTGCGGCTGGCATCGTAAAAGACCTGGCCGGGAACGGTGTAGAGGTGGATGCGAGTCTTGAAGCCGCGTACATTTCCCAGGTCGAGCGGCAGAAAGTCGAAGAACAAAGTACGCTCGGTTTCGGTCGCCAGCGAGATCATCTTGCCCTTCTGCTGGTCCGCAGTTTTCTGGTAGATCACCTGCAAATTCGTGGTCTTCCCGCCTAATCCGGCGCCATAGTACACGATCTTGCAATTGATCTCACGGGCTGCGAAGTTGATGAAACTCAAAGGCTTTCCTCAAATGCCGGCATACCCTTTGGGGCTGCCCCGCACACCAATATCCTTTTGGAGGCTCGCGGTCTTTATATCATACGGAAGGTTCGATACGCAGGTTACTCAGGTGACCCCTGGTGGCCAGTGCGGGCCCTTTGCCACCCAAATTAACGCCCTCAGCCGCTTCAATGCGCCGTCGGGATGGCGTAATAGCCGTCTTTGGCGAAAATCTTCAAGCCCTTTTTGTCCACGAGAACTTCGATCGTGCGATAAGCCGAGCTGCCGGTCGTGGCTTGGGGGACATAGCCCAGGGTGTATTGATTCCGTGCCTCGTTCGTGATGTCGCCATAAGCATTTTCCATCGCGTTGCGCGTGATTTCGGTGGAGATGCTGCCGCCACCAGTCGCCGAGACATACCTCGGCAGGATATCGGCGTAACCCTGGTCTTTGATATGGAACTTGTTAAGCTGCTTGTAGATGGGCAAAGCCCCGCTGTCGAGCACAACCGCTCGGACCTGGATGCCTTGCGTCTCAAGCACGCGCAGTACCTCGCGGTAGCTGGCTTTGCTGCCCAATTCCCGGCCATTACTGATGACGAAGATGACCTTCCGGCGTGCGCGCTCGCGCTTGCTGAGATCCAAGGCGGCGCGCAGGATGGCGTCATTCAGAACGTGCGCTTCCCTGGGAGGCGTGTTGACCGGCTGGACCGGCGGTCCGCCGATCGGCATCCCGTTCACCGTAGGACCCGACGCCAGTGGTCCGTCCAGCACCGCAGGGCCATTGTAGCTCCCGCGTACCAGTTTCATTTGATTAAGCGCAGCGGTCAGTTTCTCGGGCCTCGCGGTAAAATCGGTGATTTCGCTGACCGTGCTGCTGTAGGTGTAGAGCGCCACTTCATCGTAGGGACTGAATGCGCCGACCAGGGCTGAGTAAGTCTGATTCAGCTTCTGCACGGCGACATCGGGCATTCCTGTATCGAGAAGAACGGCTACCGAGAGTGGGAAGGGATCGCTGGTGAAGAAAGTGAGCGTCTGTTTCTTGCCATTCTCGAGGACGCTGAAATCCTTGGAAAGCAGTCCCTCGACGGGCCGTCCGTCGGAATATTTCACCATCACGGGAACTTGCACGAAGTTAGTGGAAATCGAAATCGTGTAAAGATCCTCTTTGGGGTTGATCTGGTTTCTTGGGCCAGTTCCGGGAGCAATGGTCTGAACCGGCGGCATAGGAGGCGGAGACGTCTGGTCGGCCGGGCCCGGATTGGCCTGGTTCTGTCCCGCGGGCGCCGGATTGTCTCCGGGGAACGGGATGGGCTCGGCCTTCTTGCGGGTGTCGGGCGGCGGAGCCTCGGGAACGGCAGGCTTCGGAGGCGGAGGCTGGACGGTTGAAGGCGCGTCGGGAATATCCTGGTCCGATCGCGGGTTCGCGGGCTGCTGAGAAGGAGCCTGATTCGTGGACTGCGCCTGCGAAGCTGGAATGGCCAAGGCGCCCACTAGCGCCAGCACGGCTAGGGCGTTTCTCCAGGGTCTTGCCGGTTTCGAATGTTTGCTCGTCGGCGCCATGGGTCACCTCGTCCCCGAAAAAAGCTCATCGTACCGCGGTAAGATGCCCAAGCCGCCCCGTTTGGTGCATCTAAGGATTAGACTAACACTAACAACGTTCCCCAAGAGAGTCCCGGATGACGAAGCTTTCCGTTTCCCAGTGCCGAGTCTTGAGCATCATCGCCCTCGCCGTCTTGATAGCGGCCCCGTTCATGCTGGCGCAACAGGCGCCTGCGTCGCCATCAACACCGGGCCAGCAATCCCAGCCGAACCAGAAATCCGATGACTCTCAGCAGCCCACTGAAACGTTAAAGGTGAACGTCAACGTGGTGCAACTGTTCTTCAACGTGAAAGACAAGCACGGCGCGCTCATTCCGAACCTGACCAAGGACGATTTTGACATTCGGGAAGACAGCACACCACAGACGATCAAGTATTTTACCGCCGAAACGAACCTGCCACTTACTCTCGGCATCATGATCGATTCCAGCGGCAGCCAGCGAAACGTCATCGAGATGGAGAAAGAAGTGGGCGGAGCGTTTCTGAAGCAGATTTTGACGGATAAAGACGAAGCGTTCGTCATCAGCTTCGATATCTCGGTCGATCTCTTGCAGGACTTCACCCGTGACACCCACCGGTTACAGGCAGCGCTGAACAAAGCAAAAGTCAATGTGGATTACACGACCGGAATCCCGGGAATGGGGGGCGGTCCTGTGCCGCAGCAGAATTCGCCGGGGACACTGCTCTATGATGCGGTGTATCTTTCGGCGCACGACATGCTGGCGAAGGAAGTGGGGCGCAAGGCGATGATCCTGCTCACCGACGGTCAGGACGAAGGCAGCCGGCTCAAGATTCAGGATGCGATCGAAGCCGCGCAGAAAGCAGACGCCATCGTGTATGTGCTGCTATGCGCGGATCGAGGATTCTACGGCGGGTTCGGTTATTCGGGCGAATCCGAAATGCACAAGCTCACGGAACAAACCGGCGGCCGCGTCATCAATGTCGGCAACAAGTTCGACAAGCTGCGCGAGGCGTTCGATCAGATTGCTGCCGAGCTGCGTAGCCAGTACAACATCGGGTACACACCCACCAACACGAAGCTCGACGGCGGCTACCGGAAGCTGGAGATCAAGAACAAGCAGGGGTACAAGATCCAGGCGCGGGCAGGGTATTACGCGGGACGCAAACAGGAATAGCCAGACTGTGTGGCGCGGCGCCCCGCCCGCGACTCTTGGCGACCCGCTACGCTAAATGCTCCTCGCACAAGACACTCGCCGACTCGCCACACAAAACACTGATACACTCCCTTGCGGAGGTTTTTATGGCGCGTTTCTCGAGGCGTTCCTTCTTGCACTTATCCGCTGCAATGTCTGCTGCAGCTGCATTTCAAGGAATCACCGAACCGATGCTGGCCGCCGCTTCCCGGCGCCGGCCGCATGCGGCGGACGCAGTACTCATCGATTCGAACGAGAATCCGCTCGGTCCGTGCCAGGCGGCGCGCGACGCAGTATCCGCGATTATTCCACAGGGCGGCCGCTACTCCGACAATCTCACGGACGAACTGGTCAGCACATTTGCCACGATGGAAGGCCTCAAGCCGGAGTGGATTTACTGCACCGCGGGATCGACGCCCGCGCTGAGTCTCAGCGTGCTGGCGTTCACCTCGGCGCGGAAGAGTTATGTAACGGCGGATCCGTGCTTCGAAACCGGCATGATGATGGCCTCGATCGCCGGGGCGCGGGTGGTGAAGGTTCCACTCACCAAAACCTATGCACATGACGTGAAGGCGATGCTGGCGGCAGGCCCTGACGGCGGAGTCTTCTACGTTTGCAATCCGAATAATCCCACCGGCACTCTGACACCGCACTTGGACATTGAGTATCTCGTCGCGAACAAGCCCAAGGATTCCGTGCTTCTGATCGACGAAGCGTATATCCACTTAAGCGAAGCGCCGTCCGCGCTCGACTTGGTGAAGGCCGGCAAGGACGTTATCGTGCTGCGGACGTTCTCGAAAGTTTACGGGATGGCCGGATTGCGTTGCGGATTTGTGATTGCACGGCCTGATCTGCTCGAAAAAGTCGTCGCACGCGGCGGACAGAACTTCATGCCTGTCACCGCGATCGTCGCGGCGACGGCCAGTCTGAAGGAAACAGCGCTGGTTCCGGAGCGACGACGCATTAATGCGGATATCCGTCAGCAGACGTTTCAATGGCTCGACCGCAACGGATACTCTCATATTCCTTCCGAAGCGAACTGTTTCATGCTCGACACGAAGCGGCCCGGCAAAGAAGTGAGAGACGCCATGGCGAAGGAGAACGTCCTGATCGGCCGCGTTTGGCCGATCATGCCGACGTATTGCCGCATCACGGTGGGCACCCAGGAAGAGATGGAACGCTTCCAGGCAGCATTCCAAAAAGTGATGAAGAGTTAGCGGTTCTGTAGTGGCGGCCACTGGCTGGCCCCGCGCGCGACCGGCCTGCGGAGGCGATGCTACTGCGGCGTCAGCAGAAACGCGTGTTCCAGTCCGTTACGCGTTCCCATCCCGACAATCTGTCCGGATGCATTGATACCGTCGGCTTCGATTAACACCCATCCTGACCCGGCGGGGATCATGCTGTTCAGGTCCCTGATCTTTCCGCCGCTGTAAACGAAGGCGTGGTAGGATCCGCCAAATGTGGACTGGCCAACCACAGCTCCTGAGTCGTTGATCCCGAATCCCCAGACCGAGCTCGTGCTCCCCGCAAATGTCCCTAGATCTTTTAGCGCGCAGGTGGCGCAGTTGGAGATGAATCCATGGGCCGAACCGTTCTTCGTATACGCCAGGCCGGTGACTTGGTTTTTATTGTTGATGGCATACGCCTGGCTCCATGAGCCTCCGAGCGTTCCCATCTTGATCATCTTTCCGTTTTTCCAGACGAAGCCGAAGAAATTTCCCTTCGCATCGTAGGATGTTCCGGTGACGACTCCGGAATTGTTGATGCCCTGGGCGCTGTTCCACCAGTCATTGTTGCCGGAGCCGAGAGTGCCGAGGTCGATCATCTTTCCATCGGTGTAAAGGAACGGATGGTTCTCGCCGTTTGCGGTGACTGCCGATCCGACGACCTGCCCAAGGTCGTTGAGTGCATAGGCAACCGCAGAGCCGCCGCCCAGGTCGCCGATGTCACTCAAAGTCGTGCCGGTGGACAGAAAGGCGCGATAAGTTTGGCTCGCGTTCTGGGAATAACCGGCGACCTGTCCGGACGCATTAATGCCGTTGCCGATGCCCGAGTTTCCGCCCAGCGTGCCGAGACTCGTCATCATGCCGTCGTTGTACAGGAATACGTCGCTGAGATTGCTGTTGTTGTTGCCGGCCGCGCCGGTGACCTCCGCCGTTGCGTTGACGGCGCGCGCCACGCTATAGCCGTTGCTGCTGAGGGTGCCAAGATCAGTGACGGTGTAAGACGTTTGGGCGGTGCACAGAGTGGACACAGCCAGAAACAACATGCAAACGAACGTGGCTGAGGTTTTCATCTCGAACTCCTGGGCGCGTGAGGATCGGACAGGAAATCTTTCCATGGCTCCTGACACCAGTTGTCAAAGGATTGTAAAAAGGGCGCGTTTTACTCGGGCGCTTCGGTCCAGAGGACTCGACGGCCTTCGCGACTGCTCTTGTGGGCGAGGAGGAGTCCGCGCATCGTGCACAGCGCCTGTTCGGGTGTGACGTCGAGTGGAGTCCCCTTCTCGATCGCGTCTCTTACGTTGGCATAGTAGCCGCGATAATCTCCGCGTTCTGTTTTTGCTTTTCGAGGCTGACCGCCGACGAGGCTCAGCGTTCCCCAACGGTCCTCCGACTCAACGCCCCAGTTGGCGCCCCAATCCTTGCCATCGGGGCAGTTCGGACTGCGCAGGATCTCTTCCTGGGGATCCATGCCGTACTTGATGAACGATCCGGCGGTGCCGTGAATCAGAAGATGAGGACCAGGCGCGTAAGCGATGATCCGCGCGCGCAGCGTTGCGAGCAGGTGCGGATACTCCATGTGAACGTCGAAGGAATCGTCGATCTGCGAAGTCTGGCGCTGGCAGAATGCCGATGCCCAGATGGTCTCGGGAGTTCCGAACAAGACCAGCGCCTGATCGATCAAGTGCGGACCAAGATCCCACAGCACGCCCGCGGCAGGATGGTCGGGACGCTCGCGCCACGCGCCCGGCTTGGATTCTGGGCGAAAGCGGTCGAAGCGAGATTCGTACTCGGCAACTGACCCCAGGGTACCCGCCTTGATCAGTTGCTTCACGGTATGGAACTCTCCGTCCCAGCGGCGATCCTGATAGACCGTGACGAGGCGGCCGCGATCGATAGCAATGCGCACCAGTTGCTCGGCTTCCGCCATGGTCGGCGTGAACGGTTTGTCGACGACCACGTCGCGCCCCGCTTCGAGGCAGGCTTTGGTATATGAGTAGTGAGAATCGTTGGGCGTGGCCACGACACACAAGTTGATGGTCTTGTCGGAAAGCATTTCGTCGAGGGTGCGGGCCACTCGAACGTCCGGATACCTCTGCTTCGCGTTCGAACCGTGACGTTCGAGAATGCAGGCAAGTTCCATTCCCTCGACGCCACGAATGACGGGCGCATGAAACGCTTGGCCGGCCAGACCAAATCCGATCAAGCCCACTCGCACCATGATTTTCTTTCCCCCGCGCCAGATGTTAACGGTCTTTCACGCGCCGCACGAATTTTAATCCCGACCAAACCTTGGTCACCGCGCAAACTTTCACGTCCACGAGTCCATCGGCCAGTCCGATCTGGCGGACAACGTTCTCATCCAGATCGGTAGCCACGCCGGAACTCTTCTTGGGCCAGCTTACCCAGAGCATTCCTGCCGGGGCCAGTTGCTTGCTGAGGCGCTTGAATTCTTTCGCGAGTTCCGACTTCGACCTGCTAAATACCATGGCGAAGTCGAGTGGAGTCTTGTTCTCCGCGATCATTCTGCATCGGGCCAGTTCGGAGCTCAACTCGGAGCGGACGTCAGAGGGAGCATCCACTAAGAACACACAGAGCCCGGTCTTGATCCCCAGCTTCTTCGGAAGTGGCGTTCCGGAATATCCTGGCATAAAACCACTTACCACTAATGGCGCGGAGTCCCACGAACGCAGCGGGATCGGTGTTTTCCCTCGTGAACCTTCGTACCCTTCGTGGTGAACGCTCTTCGGCTACTGAGTTGGCGCGTACCAGCCCCGGCGCGCGCGCACCCGGAAATTCTTGCGATCGGTGGCGACGATTTCGATGGTGCGGTAGTGGCCATCCGCTTTCAGGTCTGCCGGCTTGTAGGAAATGGCGTATTGGCTGCGCAGTTCGTCCTGTATTTCGGCAAACGCGTTGGCTACGTCCCGAATCTGGAAGGGAAAGAAGGGGCGCCCGCCGGTGGCATCGGCGATGCGTTCGAGCACCTTGTCGCCCGGACCCTTGGTCCCGCTCACGTTGGTGCTGATGGTGTAGACGATGGCCTCGGCGCGCTGCGCCATTTCGATGGCTTCTTCGCGAGTGACGTGGCTCTGGTTGTCGTCGCCATCGCTCAGCAAAATGATGGCGCGGCGCACCGTTGTCGACTTCGACGCTTTCATCAGCTTGTCGCGGCAAGCAAAGTAAAGCGCATCGTACAGCGCGGTGCCGCCGCCTGGACGCAGTTCGTGCACTCCGTGCGCCAGCAATATGGTGTTATCGGTGAAGTCCTGCGTGACCTCGGGGGTTACGTCGAAGCCAACCACAAAAGCCTGATCGTAGCGGGGATGAATCGTCTGATTGAGAAACTCGATGGCGGATTCCTGCTCGAACTTGAAGCGGTCGCGCACGGAATTGCTGGCATCGATCAGCAGCCCGACCTGCAGAGGAAGATTGGTTTCGGCGTGAAAGCTGCGAATTTCCTGCGGAGGCTTGTTGTCGTCGAGGACATGGAAATCATTCTGCTTCAAATCGGTGATGCGCCGCCCGTGCTTGTCGGTCACGGTGAAAACCACATTGACTTCGTTCGTTCCGGTGCGGATGGTCGTAAGCGGGTCGTCCGTGGTCGGAGCGGGATCCGCAGGCTTGAGCGGTTGCCCGGGCGTTACGCCGGTTGGCGTAGTGGCAGGCGCCTGTTGCGGCGTGGCCGCGGACGTCGACGCCGTTACAGCGGATTGTGGAGGGGCAGCGATTGGAGCGGCCGATTGCGCCGTCGCGCCCGCAGCCAGAAGCGCCAGCAGAGCCAGTTTGTACCCGGTAGTCAAGTTCCCCATAATTCCCATCTGAGTCAATATTATAGTCTGCCTGACTCGCCGGATGCTCCGGTTTAGAAGCCGTCATCGTTTTGCGGGGACGTTGGTTTCCTGGTTCTCCACCGTCCTTAGGAAGGCGTGCAATTCCGCCGGGAGTGGGCTATCCAACGCGATCCGAATGCCCGTCCGGGGATGAGCCAGTTCCAGATGCGCCGCATGCAGGAAATTGCGCGGCAGAGAAATCGCAGCCCCCTCATCGGTCGAGCGACCGCGCCTCGCCCGCATCTCGCGCGGTGCGCCATAGAGCGCGTCTCCTACGATGGGATGTCCGAGCGACGACATGTGGACGCGAATCTGATGGGTGCGGCCAGTGTCAATCTTGACTTCGACCAGAGCGAATTTGCCATAAGGCGTGTCCATGCGGCGAATCACGGTGTAATGCGATACAGCCTCGCGCCCGCCTGACCCGCGCGTGGTCATGCGTATCCGGCGGATGCGGTCGCGGCTGATGCTGGCCGAAATGGTTCCATGATCTTTCTTCGGCCAGCCGTGCACCAGTGCGATATAGGTCTTCTTCACCTCGCGCTCGGCAAACTGTGCGGCCAGCTTGCGATGCGCGTCGTCGTTTTTCGCCACAACGATGAGCCCACTGGTTTCCTTATCGAGCCGGTGCACGATGCCCGGACGCATCTCGCCGCCCACGGCCGAAAGCGTGGCAAAGTGATGGAGCAGCGCGTTCACCAGCGTTCCGCGATTGCGCTCGTCTTCGGTGGCCCCCGCGCCGGCATGGACCATCATTCCGGCGGGTTTGTTAATGACCGCAAGATCAGCATCTTCGTAGACGATGTCGAGGGGGATCTCCTCAGCAATGGCGCGCAATGGCGGCCGCTCTGCCGACCCGAGAACAATGATGCGTTCGCCGCCGCGAAGCTTCAGCGAAGCCTTAGCCGAGGAATCATTGACCAGAACCTTCTCTTCGGAGATGAGCTGTTGCACCCGCGCCCGGCTCACGTCAAGGTGCGCAGCCAGGAGTTGGTCGAGACGCTTGCCAGCGTCGTCGGGCGCGACCGAAATGAGATCTGGGAATGTTTCCGACACTGCGAGGGAAGGATACTACAGGCGATCGAAAATTCGGTGCCCAGCCGGGTCGACCGGGATGCTGTGCATGTGGAGATCCTGCGTTTGTGATTAGGATCACTCCCGAACTGCCAAGCCAACGATATGCTGAAGCCTGCCGGGGCGACTTCGTCCCAAGAAGCACAAGTGGGCACGCGAAACGGGGAACTCTCGATGATTGCCATCAGCGCGGCGGATGAAGCTCTGGCAACCTTCCGCGGCGATGTCATCAATATCATCCTGGGAACGGTCTTCATGTCCGTTGGGGCGACGGCCTGCGCGGTCGCGGCGATCCGCTGGCGCAAGGGCGCGAGAATCCTCGCGTGGTGGGGAATCTGGAGCGGGCTCTATGGCTTCCAAACGCTCGACCGGACACCGGCGATCTTGACCGCTCTGCCGCCTCCTCTCAGATCGGCCATGCCCTACGTTAGCACCGCGATCATGTATCTGATCCTGGTCGCTGCGCTGTTCTCCTGGAGAGAGTTAAGCCTCGGCATCGTCAGACTCATCGTCCAGGTGGAGATCTACATTGCGTTGGCGATTGCCGCCGCAGGGATTGGCACGTTCGTGCTGGGCGGCCCGCCCGATAAGTGGATGTTCTACAACAACCTGCTCGCCGTAGTGGCCCTGCTCCTCATTTTTGCGGTTGCGCTGGTGCCAAAGCTTTCCATGTTCCTCGTAACTCCAAGTCACCGCGTTCTTGCTGCCGGCATGGTGATTTTTGCCTTGGAAGCCGTATATACCAATCTGATGGGCGTGCTGGACTACCCAACTCTGCCTCTGGTCAACTCGTTGGGCTTTGCCGCCATCCTGTTTTCGCTGGGGTATGTGGCCCTGGAGATGCTGTTTACCAACGAGCGCCGCTTGCTGTCCATCGAGACAGAACTGGAGACGGCGCGGCAGATACAGTCTTCCATCCTTCCGGCAAACGTGCCTGAGGTTGAGAACCTGCGGATTGCTGCTGCGTACCGTCCGATGACCGCGGTTGCCGGGGACTTCTACCAATTCGTCCGCATCGACGACCACCATCTCGGCATTCTTGTGGCCGACGTCTCGGGGCATGGCGTTCCGGCGGCGCTGATTTCCTCCATGATCAAAGTAGCAATGCAGTCGGTGTCGGCCTTTGCCCAGGATCCTGCGCAGGTGCTGGGCCGACTGAATCGCATTCTGTCGGGAGAACTGCGAGGCCAGCTTACGTCCGCTGCTTACCTATGGCTGGATTCTGAGAATCACACGGCGCGATATTCGGCGGCGGGACATCCTCCGCTGTTTTGCTGGAAAGACGGGTGCGGCGAGCTGCAAAAGATCGAGAGCAATGGGCTGTTGTTTGGAATTGCGGAGGACGCTGAATATCCTGTGCGCTGTCTGGCGGCCGAGCCCCACGACCGTTTCATAATGTACACCGATGGGCTCGTCGAGCCAGAGAACAGTCAGGGCGAATCGTTCGGGGACGGAGGGCTGGAGGAAGTGGTACGCGCCAATCGCGCACAGCCGGCGTCGGAGTTGTCGCAGCAGCTTCAGTCGCGGCTGCGAAAGTGGCAGCCGGAGTCGGCGAGCCAGCAGGACGACATCACGCTGGTGGTGGTGGATATGCTCTAGCAGGCCATGGATCGAAGAAGGGCCGAAGGACGATGCCCCAATGCGCTCATGGTTGCGCGCCCACAGCCCAATAACTGGTTCGTGATAGGACGCTTGTGCCCAGCGGAGGGTCTTTCAAGCGAACTTGAATCTGATGGAACCCGGGGTGGGGATCTTGCGGTGCGAAGCTCAATACGTAGCGACTGTGTAAATGGTTGTTAAAATCGACCATCCGACCCTCAAAGGATTTTCGAGATGTGAATGGCTGGTACTCGCCCCCCGTCATGGCTGTAATTGACTTGGCGATGTTCTTTTTCATCGCACTCCGGGCCATCAGAAGAGTGCCAACTATATCCGGAGGCGCATTCCAGTATGCCTCATCCCGGTTACTGCCTCGCTCAGTATCTAACACCTGCGAGAGGGATGGCGAGAAAGTCAGTGCATACACGACGACGTTGCTATTCCCAATGTTTGCTACAACGTCGTCCGTCTTCGTGATGCGACTTCCATGGTCGCGATTTTCGCTGACCAAGAGCAGCACTCGTTGACGGTCGGTGGGTTCTTTTTCAAACAAGCGCACGGAGAAGTCTACGGCATCGCGGATTGCGGCTCCGTTATCGCCCGGTTGTAGGTTGCTGAGGTCCTCAGAAATGGCTGTTTGATCATCGCTAAAGTTCTCGACCAAATGAACGCGACTATCAAACTCGACCAACGCAACGCGGGATCGGAGTTGATCGAACACAGGCATCAGCAACGGGCCCATGCCGCGCATTCTGGAATATTCCCGCCATGCCCTTCGTCCAGTCTGAACCAGCACTACCACAGACGCTGGTTCGGACTCCGTGGACTCGTCCAAGTGAACGGCCTGTTCTATCCCATCATCCTCGATTACGAAATTGCTTTGAGTCAAACTGTAGACGACATGGCCTTCTGCATCTCTAACGAGAGTGGGCACCAACACCACATTCGTCTGAGTACGTAGATCGGGAGGGTGCTGGGCGTAACCTCTGCAAACCAATAACAGCAGCAGAGGCCAAATTCTGGCGGGCATCGAGACGATAATATCGCAACACGGACTCCCGGGCGTTTCTGATTACTGTCGCAAAATCGCCATCCACTCATTGACCCGGGGAACCAGTCTCTTGCCGCAAGATGAAAGGTCAGACCAGCCGGCTATTCGGAGCTCTGGAATTCCATGTTGTCATCCACCGACATCTGCGCGGGCGTTCCGCCGGTGTTCTCGCCGGAACGGGTAGCGACCACGTGAAAGCTGTTGCCGCTGACTTGCACTTCATAGCTATACGGCGGACGCTCATGGACCACGGTGATCGTCTTCGAGGAGATCAACTCGTCGAGGGACGCGTACTTTCCTTCGGTGGCGAAGTAGCGGCGCTCGGCAGAGGCAATGCTGATCAGGTCGGCTTTCACGCCGGTGATGTCGATGGCGGCGCGCGGATTGCTGGCCCCGGCCGCGGCAGAACTGCTCTGCATCTGCTGGGAATAAATGTACATGCCAATCGCCATCACAATGATGACGCTGAGAAAGCCAAAAAGGCGGCTCATGGTTCCCTCCGGAGAATTCATTGCAACGCGAAAGGGCATCGCCCGCAAGTAACCGGAGTGCAGCGCCTGCTGCGCCCGGTCGCAAGCAGTCGACAGCTAACCCTCTGAAATCACGGCCCTTCGCGGCCCCCACGGCAATGCGATAATGACCGGGCCTATGCAACGGAACAAAACTTTTTCGGGACTCGCCGTTTTCTTTCTTCTGGCGGCCAGCAGCCTGCTTCCTGGAGCGTCGGCACCACATCCGCCGCCCGCGAGCGTCGTGCCCGAGTACACCTTCACGGTGGTTCACGTATTTCCCCACGACGCTTCCGCCTACACGCAGGGACTCGCCTATCACGACGGCTTTCTGTACGAGGGCACGGGGCGGAATGGCCAGTCCTCGCTGCGCAAGGTCCGCCTCGAAACGGGAGAAGTTCTGCAGCAGGTCAACTTGGAACCGGAGTATTTTGGGGAAGGAATCACCATCCTCCGGGACGAGGTGTACCAACTCACATGGCAATCGAAGGTAGGATTCATCTACGACTTGCGCTCGTTCCATCAACTGCGCAAGTTTTCCTACTCCGGAGAAGGCTGGGGCCTTGCGACCGACGGTCGCGACTTATTCTTGAGCGACGGCACGGCGGAGATTCGCGTTCTCGATCCCGAGAGCTTCAAAGAGAAGCGGCGCCTTAAGGTGCACGACGGATCGGCGGCGATCGATCAGTTGAACGAACTCGAATTCGTGGAAGGACAGATCTTCGCCAACGTTTGGCACCAGAACCGCATTGCGCGGATTTCACCGCAGACCGGCGAAGTCGTTGGATGGATCGACCTCGCGGGGATTCTGAGCAGTGTCTATCGTCTCGAACCGGAAGCTGTGCTGAACGGCATCGCCTACGATCCCGCTGGCAAGCGATTATTTGTCACAGGCAAGCTATGGCCCGAGATCTTCGAGATCACGATCTCGCCGAAGCCCCGACACTAGTCGCCTCCTACGGTAGCAGAGTCGCCGCGAGCACTGCCACCTTCGAATTGCTCGGCAACGTGATGCTCTGCACCGTCTTCGCCGAATTCAATACAAGCTTGTAGCTGTACAGGTTGAACGTGCGCTGATCCTTGGTGCCGTTATCAAAATCGCGGTACGCCATAGCAACGCCTTCGGACTCGCGCGGATATTTCTGCGGCGTAAACCAGTCGCTGAAGCTTTGCACGAACTTCGTGCTCGTTCCGTCCGTGTAGGTGACGGTGAGCGTCTGCGATGCCTGATTTCCTTCCACGCCGGTGGCGAACAACATCAGGCTGGCATACTGACCGGATGGGAGAGAAATCGTTTGGCCGCTGCTGCCGACGGCGTCCAGTTGATTGGCGGGTCCAAAGTCGAACAGCGTGCCACTATAAACTCGCGAAGGTTTGAGCAGGTTCGCGGAATAAGAGTACCCGACGCCGTCGAGTCCACCGGTCGTGTAGGTCGTGCCGTCCGAATAGATTCCATTCAAGTTGAATTCGGAAGACAGGTCCATCGTCGTGCCGGCACCTGTCGTGCCTACGGCCGCGCTCACTGCCAGAGTAAACGTGGCAGTCTCGACGATGGTGCCGGAGGTGCCGGTCACGGTGACGGTCGTGAATCCTGTGCTAGCCGTGGCGCTCGCTTTCAACCCAATCGTGCGTTTGTTTCCTGTCCCCGCGATCGTGGCTTTGACGCCTTTCGGCAGAGCTGACAGGCTCAGCGTCACTTTGCCCGTAAAACCATTCAGATCGGTGATGGTGACGGCAGCGTTGGCCGTTGCGTTCTGATTCAAGAACACGTTCGTTGGGCCGGAGAGCGTGAAGCCAGTGCTCGTGACCGCCGTGTTGATCGCGCTGGCGTATTGAGCAGCCAGGCCGGTGCCCACGAAGTCGTCATAGAGCCACATGAATCCGCCGGTAATGCCGCACTGGTTGTGCCAGCCAGTCATGATGCTCTGCACCTGGCTGGGAGTGTCGTTTGCATCCCACAGCCCGGGAAACACTGGAACGGTGCCGAAATTCCAACCTACGCACGGATTATTTCCGCTGCCGCCCGCATATGCCTGCAGGTGGACTCCGTCGGCGGTACTGGGAAGTTGAGCATTGATCCCCGAGACGACGCCCGTCCAATAGCTGCTGTCGTCAAAAGCGTCGGGCATCACGTGATACCCGAGTTGCCCCAGCATTACGCCAAACGAAATTGTGGTTGGCGAATTGAAGCTGTTCTCATCATCGAAGTCGATCGCGTCCAGAGCGGGGATGGCTGCTTTGAGAGCCTGGAAATCTTTATAGAGGATGCTCGTGGGACCGGTACCCTGCGAGTTGACCAAGTTGGTGATGTCTTCCCAGTCTCCGTAGTTGGAAGAGCCGATGCTGAACGTGACCCGCTTCACCGTCCCTTGTTTGAGGAGAGCCATGTTCGAGGCGAAATCGGGATGCGTCTCGTTGCCGACATAAACGCCGCCGGAGGTCAGCGGAAACTCCCCGTTGAAATTGAGATCGCCGGTGCTGCTGACCTCAACGCTCCAGACAATGGCTTCGGTGAACCCGGAGTTCTCGATCTCGGTAATGTTGGCGGCCGCATTCTTGTAAAACGGTCCGCCGCCGAAGATGCCGGTGTATCCCGTCTGGGCCGACGCCGCTTGGCTCGAGAATGCCACCGCCAGAAACAAGAAAAGAGACATTGCCGCGCCGCGGACGATCGCCGGCTGGTGGGAAGAAGACTGGTAAAAAGAGAATACGTTCGGCATTTTCATTGAGCGATTCACGTCATCTCCTGGTCAGTGCTGGGGTAAGTACTCGCCTTGTTGGGCGCGGGATTTGCCGCAGATCCAGGTCAGCGAATGCGACGACAGGGTCGTCTGAAAGTCCCAGAATTATACACGTTGACGGCGCTTCCGGGCCTGTTGGCAGGCCTTTGGCGCTAGGGAAAGTGGGGTGGGATGCTGATGTTTCTTCTCAGCGCGTCACGCTCACCGTTCGCGCGGCGACCGCCTTGGACCCAGGCCGCAGCCACCAGATGAATCCGCCGCCGAGGACCAATCCGATCGCGATCAGCTGTGTGCCGGTCATGGCGCCACCGAAGACCGAGCCGCGGCCGGGATCGTCACGTAGATATTCGAGAAAGAATCTCGCGATGCCGTAGATGAACAGAAACGCGCCGAAGACCTGGCCGTCGAATTTTCTGCGCTTGAGCAGCCACATCAGGAAGAAGAAATTAGCCAACTCTACAGCCGACTCGAATAGCTGAGTGGGTTCGAGCGGCACGTTCAGCGGAGTGCCCGTGACTGAGTTTGCCAGCGGATTGTGAAAGGTCACGCCCCACCAGTGATGGGTCTCCTTGCCGTAGCAGCATCCGGCGGCGAAACAGCCAATGCGTCCGATGGAGTGACCAAGCGCTAGGCCCGGCGCGAAGGCGTCGCAGGTCCCGAGAGCGGGCATGTTGTGTTTCCAGACAAACCAGGCGGCGGCCACAAAGGCAGCCAATAGGCCTCCGGAAAAAACTCCGCCTGCCTGTAGCGTGTTGACGCTGAAAATCTCGCCGGGATGAGCCGAGTAGTAGCTCCACTCGTTAATGACGTAAAGCACCTTGGCGCCGACGATGCCGCATAGCACCACAAGAATGCCCAGGTTCCAGGCATTATCGCCGTTGATGCCGAGGCGTTCAGAATTGCGAACGCTGATCCAGAGTCCGATCAGGACGCCCATGGAGACGAGGAACCCATAGGTCGGCAGGAAAAACTTCCCCAGATGAAAGAGTTGTGGGAACACAGTTTATTAGATGCGTGGAACAAGAGATTTGCTACGGGACCAGTTTAGCAGGGAAAACAGATCTACTCGACCCGATGCTACCTTGGCACTGCCGACATTCGCGGGCGAGGGCGCCTTCGACTGCGCTCCTGGGAGGTCCGCGCGACATAAGATCAAAACCTTGGCGGACAGGAGTGTCCGCCCCACACCAGCAAGAACAAAAGCAAGCCGACCCACTGTGCCGTGTGACGGGCCGAGAATGAACCCGTCGGTAGACGTTGGGAACCCGCCGAGACCCTTTAGGCATCTCCGCATGGCGGAGCGCTGCTCACCGGATCCTAGTTCGAGTCGAGTCCCCGTTCATTCTGCATTGGTTCAAAAATCGGTTACCGCCATCACCAACCTGGCAGGCCGGCTTTCAATCTGGATGCTAGGCAAAACCCGCGCAGTTGGCAAGTGGAAGACCGCAAAAAGTTGGCAGGACGCTTGCAACCAAAGTAATCAGCAGTTCACAAATGGGCTTGCCAGATGTGGCGAAACCACAATTTGGGTTGCTTCCCAGAACATAAAACCTTCACCGCAAAGGACGCAACGAAAACCGCAAAGATCGCAAAGCAAAGATTACAAAGATTACAAAGATCATAAAGAGCGACAAAAGCAAAGACAGCAAAAAAGAGCCCTCTGGGGCGGCGCACCGGACCACGGAAGTACTTGATTCTGCTGGCCAGTTATGAGTTCATACTTCGTACGCTAGAATCGGGTCCCAAAGCGTGCGTGCTGGCGGGTCGGTGCCACGCCGGAGAAGTTTGAGTGATGGCAAAACTGCGCACGTCCGCGCTCGCAGCGGCGGGTACCCTCGTGCTTCTGCATGTGGGAGTGCTGGTATCCCGGTACGGCACCGCGACTGCTTCCCTGTTTGGCGATTGGATCACCGCGGCAGCCATCCTCCTGGCAGCGACTGCCTCCTGGTCCGCTTCGAGCAGATCCGGTTCCTTCAGCAAGAGGGTTTGGCGACTCGTTTTCATTTCTGTCGTTCTCGGCCTTTTGGGTCAGGTTGTCTATACCTATTATTTCGATTACCTGCACGTTTCGTCCCCTACACCATGGCCGAGCGACGTCCTGGTATTTTTCTGGGTCGTGCCTGCAATGATGACGCTGTTTCTGAGTCCGCGAGACCCGAACAGTGGATTCCGGTGGCTGCGCTTCTGTGATTTTGCCCAAGTCTGCGCCCTCGTACTCGCGCTCGAACTCTCTCTGCTCTATGTGCCTTCGCGCTGGGAAACGTCTGAGCGGGCGATGGCGACGCGCACATTCTACGTAGGCGTTGCGTTCTTCGGTCTGCTGGCCCTAAGTTTCCTGGTACGGGGAATTCTGACTCGATATGATGCAGGCCGCGCATTCTTTCTCCGTCTGGCTGGATTTTTCTTCGCCTACGCGATCACCACTAATACAACGCTTCTGGCATACGCCCGCGGAAACGTTCAGCAGGGAGACTGGACCGACCTGCTCTGGACAACCACCTATTGCATCCTCGTGGTGATTGCGGTGACTTGGGACGGCAACGAGCCAGAGACACTGAAAGTGGGTGTACCCTCTGCTCCACGCATGCAGTTGCTCGCGCAGTTTTCTCCCTTGCTCATCCCGGCAATCGTCTTTCCACTAGTTCTGCGAATCGCCCAGGAACAATTCTTCTGGTCGGTTTTCCTGGTGATGGTTTCCTTCATCGGCGCGAGTGGACGCCTGTTTGTGGTTCACAAGCAACTGCTTCGCAGTTCCCTGGAATTGGAGAAGAACCTGGCGTTGCTGCGTGGCATTACCGAAGGCACGACTGACGCGGTCTTTGTCAAAGACCTGCAGGGCCGATATTTGATGATCAATTCCTCAGGCGCGAACTTCCTCGGTCGCAGCATCGACGACGTGATCGGCAAGAACGACGCTGAATTGTTCGACCCTGGTGTTGGACGAGTCATCATGGAGCGGGATCGGGAGGTCATCCAGTCCAGCGGGGCGCAGACCTACGAAGAGCCCGCGACTGCCGGAGGGGTGACTCGAACCTACCTCGCGACCAAAGGACCGTATCGCGACCCGCGCGGCCATGTAATCGGACTGCTTGGCATTTGCCGCGACATCACCGACCGCAAGTTGGCCGAAGAGCAAATGCGCCAATCGGAGCAGAAACTGCGCATCCACTTCGGACACACTCCACTGGCTGTCGTGGAATGGGATATGCAGTTCCACGTTGCCGACTGGAATCCCTCCGCCGAGCGGATCTTTGGATATTCCCGGGAGGAAGCGATCGGGCAGCATGGCAGCTTTATCGTTCCTCCCAATTTCCGCTCTCAAGTGGATCAGGTCTGGAGTACGCTGCTCTCGCAATCTGGCGGAACTCGCAATACCAATGACAACATCACTAAAGACGGGCGCACGATTATCTGTGAGTGGTACAACACTCCCCTGGTTGACGATTCCGGACGCATATTCGGCGTGGCGTCGCTGGTGCAAGACGTTACCGAGCGCGTGGCCCTCGAGGAAAGGCTTCGGCAGTCCCAAAAGATGGAAGCCGTAGGGCGGCTCGCGGGCGGCGTCGCGCACGACTTCAACAATCTCCTTACGATCATCCTGGGATACTCGCAGATCCTGGCCGATGGCGTTCCTGCCGGCAGTCGTCTTGCCGATAGCACCGCGCAGATCAAGTCGGCCGCTGATAAGGCTTCGGGAATCACGCGCCAGTTGCTCGCGTTCAGTCGCAAGACCGTGCTTACCCCGCGAGTCGTCAATTTGAACGATGTCATGCTGAATCTCGACTCTTTGCTGCGCCGGCTGATTGGAGAAGACATCGAGGTTCTGACCGTTCCCGCAAGCGATCTGGGTTCCGTGAAGGCCGATCCAGGGCAGATCGAGCAGGTCATTATGAACCTGGCCCTCAATTCCCGCGACGCCATGCCACACGGAGGGAAACTGACTCTGGAAACGGCGAATGCCTACCTGGACGAATCCTATGCTCGTGCTCATCAGCCCGCGGAGCCTGGACGCTACGTCATGCTGGCCGTGAGTGACACGGGTCAGGGAATGACTCCCGAAACCCAGATCCGTATTTTCGAGCCCTTCTACACGACCAAGGAAGTTGGCAAAGGCACGGGCCTGGGGCTCTCCATGGTCTATGGAATTGTCAAGCAGAGTGGAGGCTATATTTGGGTTTACAGCGAGCCCGGCCGAGGCACGGCATTCAAGATTTATCTGCCCCGTGTTGACCAGCCCGCGCCGACGACAACCCTAGACGGCCGGCCCAGGCACCTGCAACGCGGAACCGAAACCATTTTGCTGGTTGAGGATGATCCGCAGCTCCGGCAGCTCAGTTCTTCAGTCCTGGCGCATTGCGGTTACAAAATGCTAGTCGCGAGCACTCCCGAGGAAGGACTCGCGATCTGCAAAGCCAACCTTCGCGATATCCACTTGCTCGTCACGGATGTAGTGATGCCTCGTATGAACGGACGTCAGCTTGCCGATCAGGTCACTCAGATCGCCCCGAACATCAAGGTGCTTTATATCTCGGGCTATACCAACAATGCCATCGTCCACTATGGGGTGCTCGACCCGGGCCTGTGGTTCTTGCCCAAGCCGTTTACGCTGTCAGCCTTGATGGCAAAAGTGCGGGAGGTGCTCGACTCCGGGCCCAGCGCGCCGCAAGGGGAACGCGGCGAGTGAAGGGCTTATTGCTTGGTTCCTTCGGCCCAATAGCTGCTCCGGGCCAGCACGGTGCTGTCGCTCGCATCCTTCGCATCCTTCAAGCGCACGCGAACGTTATGCAGGCCCGGATGCGGACTCTCGGGCGCAAAGCTCAAGAGATAACGGCTGTGCACGTGATTGGTAAAGTCCGTCATCCGTACCTCGAATTTCTTCCGCGTCGCAAAGAGTTCGTACTCGCCACCCGTCATGGAAGCGACAGTGCTGGGGACGTTCTTGCGCATGGCCTGCGCGGTTCGGTAAGCCAGGTCCATGAAGTCAATGCCATTGTGCATTTCGTTTATGTTGGTACCGCGCTCAGTGTCGAGGATGTTCGATAAAGCGGGCGAAAATGCGAGTGCGTACATGACGGCATTACTCGCACCGACGGCGGCCACGGTATCGTCGATTTTTGCATGGCTGCCGTGGTCGCGCGTTTCGCTGATCAGCAGAAGCACGCGGAGTCGTTGCTCGGGTTCCTTTTTGAGCAGGCCGACCGAGTAATTGATTGCGTCCAGGATGGTGGCTCCGCCATCTCCGCCCTGCAGATTCTTGAGATCGTCTTCGACCAGGGTTGCGTCTTTGGTGAAGTTTCGGGTGAGGGCGACCTGGCTGTCGAATTCCACCACGGCGACGCGAGCGGTTCCAAGGCTGAACAGCGGGTCGAGCATCGATTTCAGGCCTTGGATGCGGGGAAATTCGGCATAAGCCCGGCGTCCGCGCTGAATTGCTACGACCAGCGAGATGGGCTGGCCTTCGGGCGCTTCGTCGAGGCGCACAGCTTGCTGGACGCCATCATCTTCTACGATGAAGTCTTTCTCTTGAAGACCGTAGACGATGCCGCCCTGCGGGTCTTTCACCAGCGCAGGAACCAGCACTGTATTGGCTTGAGAGCGGATGGTAGTGTCTTGGGGAAGGGCGCCGCCGCCGAACATCGCGAGAACGAGGAAGGTTAGAGTGGCGCGCCGCAGTTTAGCCAGCCTTGCGAGTCTCGCCCAGGACTTCATCCAGCGCATTGGCTAATAGATGCGCCCGCTTCTGATAATCGGTTGCCCCAGAGTCCTGCTTTTTCTTGAGCAGGTGGTATTCATCGGCAATATTCAGGGCCGCAAGCACAGCCAGGCGTACCGTATCAATGGTGTTGGTTGCCTCGGCGACCGCGCGCATCTTGGAATCGACATACTCCGCCAGTTTGAGGATGTACTCCGGATCGGAGCCGCGCAGGTTATACGCCTGGTCAAAGATCTCGACCCGCACGCTGGCGTTCTGCGCGTCCTTTACCATCTGATCCTTCGTCGCGGTAGCCATAGCTGTTTCTCCGTGGGGACGTTACTTCCTGCCTGCGGCGCAGTCCGCAGATACTAGCTGGCCTCGGCGATCGACTCGATCTGCTGCAGCATCTTCTCGACGCGGCCGCGAATCTCTTCCCGCTCCTTCTTCAACTGTACCGACTCCCGCCGTAGCCGGACCAGTTCCTCTTCACGGTCCTCCATCTGTTGCCGCAGCCGCTGCACATCGCGTTCGGCCGTGGCCTGTGCCTGCCGCGCCGCTTTGTACATCTCTATGGTGCGATAAATCTTCTCTTCGAGCGCCTGAAAATCGTCTGCCGGAACCTGCTCCGACACCTGCTCCACCGCATTCAAAGCCATGATTGCACTCTTCCCCCGAAGGAATTCTGGAACTTCCTCGCAGTATACTCCACATCTTTGTGGACAAGTCAGAGGATCGCTTGACGCACCCAGACGCGTGGCGTCCGCGAATTGGCTATAATTTCTGCGGGCAGAACGCCTCAAGCTGGAGGTTAGAACGTATGAACCGTGTTGCTTATTTCACTTTCGGATTATTCCTCGCTCTGGTAGCTCTTCCATGCCGGAGCGCAGCCAAGACCAAAGTCGAGATGAAAGATGCTCAGGGTAAATCCGTCGGCGAGATTATCGTTTGGGATCACGGATCTGGCGTCGCACTCGATCTGAAACTCCACGATCTCACGGCCGGCGAGCATGCCATCCACTTCCACGCGGTTCCCAAGTGCGAAGGTCCGGACTTCAAATCGGCGGGTGGGCATTTCAATCCGGAAGGGAAGAAGCACGGATTCGATAGTCCGGACGGCCACCATGCTGGGGATATGAAGAACTTTACGGTCGGAGCCGATGGCAAGGCCTCCGCGCATCTCGAGGACGCCGACGTCACTCTCAAAGATGGCCCCCACTCGTTGTTCAGCAACGGCGGGACGGCGATCGTAATCCACGCCAAAGCGGATGACTACAAGACTGACCCGTCCGGCAACTCCGGAGATCGCGTCGCTTGCGGCGTGGTCACGAAGTAGCGCTTAGGAGAGTGACACCCAGTAAAACTTGTCATTCCGAGCGCTGCGAGGAATCTGTTGTTGGCCGGCAGCATCCCAAAGTCATTTGTAAGGACCGCCTGCCGTTAGCGGGCGAGCTTTGCCAGCCGGCGCGCCGCTTCGTCCAGGGTCTCCGGTTTTTTGCAGAAAGCGAACCGCACCTGCTTGGCTCCATCGCGCGAATCGCGATAGAAGCTCGATCCCGGTACGCAAGCTACGCCAATGTCCTGCACCAGATATTTCGCGAACGACAAATCGTCCTTGAATCCGAACGCCGAGATGTCGGTCATCACGTAGTACGCCCCTCGCGGACGAAAGCACTGAAACCCAGCGGCCGTCAGTGCGGGCATGAGATGATCGCGCCGCACGCGATATCCGTCGGCCAGTCTTGCGTAGTACTCGGCGGGCAAGCTCAGAGCAGTCGCTCCGGCCTCCTGCAGCGGCGCGGGCGCTCCCACGGTCAGAAAATCGTGCACCTTGCGGACCGCGTTCGTGATCTTCTCCGGCGCAACTGCCCATCCCACGCGCCATCCCGTCACGCTGTAGGTCTTCGACATGCCGTTGATGGTTACGGTTCGCTCGCGCATTCCGTCGAGGGACACCATGGAAATGTGTTCGGCTCCTTCATATAGAATGTGCTCGTAAATTTCATCGGTAATCGCCAGCACATCGAACTCAATGCAAAGATCGCGGATCAACTCCAGTTCGCGCCGCGTGAAAACCTTGCCGGTGGGATTATTCGGCGTGTTGAGGATGATCGCCTTGGTGTGCTTGTCGAACGCGCGACGCAGCTCCTTTTCGTCAAACGTCCATTCGCCGCCGTCCGTTGCTGGTGGACGCAGCTTTACGAATTTCGGCTTCGCTCCGCTTAAAACAGAGTCCGGCCCATAGTTCTCGTAGAACGGCTCGAAGATGACGACTTCATCGCCGGCGTTGCACACCGCGAGCAGAGTCGAGATCATGGCTTCTGTCGAGCCGCAGCACACCGTGATTTCTTTTTCCGGATCGACGGGAATGCCTTGCCACACGCCCATCTGGCGTGCAATCGCGTTGCGCAGATTCTTTGCGCCCCAGGTGATCGCATACTGGTTCACGTCTGCGGCGACGGCTTGCTGCGCGGCTTGCTTGATCTCGGCCGGAGCGGAGAAATCCGGGAATCCCTGCGCCAGATTAACAGCTCTGTGCAGCATCGCCTGCCGCGTCATCTCGCGTATGACGGACTCAGTAAAGTGCCCGACCTTGTCGCTAAGAAACTGTTTGCCGGCCAAAGGGCCGGGTGCCCCATTTCTCGCGTTCTTTGCGAGAAGTGGGGACCTGGAATTCTTTCGTACGGAAGATTTCGGGGTCTTTTTTGGCTTGGTCGAAGTGCGGTTCGCCATAGCAGGCAGACTAGCAGCGCAATGGAGGAAGTTTCAAATCGTCGCTCTCGATGCGTTGGCTGCTTTTGAACTTTTGGGTGGCGCAGCGCTTCGCGGATGCGCCGAAAGCGCTGCGCCACCCAAAAGCAAAAACTTGCACCATCCAGGAGCGCTACGCCATCCAACCTACCTCACCCAAAGGCCTTGGCAACCCGTCGTCGGCTTCCAGACCATCTACGGTTTGAATCCCACACTTTGCCACAGTTCCGCACTGCGGAACATCGTGCCGTTCGTGATTACGTACTCCACGTTGCGGATGTTGTGAATGTCGTCCAGAGGATTGCCATTCAGCAGAATCAGATCGCCACGCTTTCCTTTCTCCACGGTGCCCGATTCCTTCTCAAGGCCCATGGCCCGTGCGGACACAATCGTAGCCGCTTGAATCGCTTCCATCGGAGAGAATCCTGCCTGCACGTATAACTCGATTTCGCGATGCAGGCTGTGTCCGGGGACCGTCTGATCCGTGCCAGCCACGACGGGAATGCCGGTTCGATGCAGAGCCCCGACGATGGCCACTTCCTTCTCGAATATCTTTTCGTCGATCTCCGAATTGTCGTTCGGGGGAGCGACATCGGTGAGTTGTTCGGCGAGTTCGGGAGCAACCTTATTCACGCCCGGCTCAAAGCTGGCAGGCGGCTTCGCGGTGGTTGCGGTAAAGAATTCCGACAGCGCGATGGTCGGATCGACCACCGTGTGATGCTCCTTCAGGAACGCCAGCGCTTTCTGAGACTCCGGCGAATCGAGATCGATGTTGGCGACTGCCTTCCGCCGGTCGGTGCGGCTCATGTCCGAAGGAAACGGCGCGTGCATAATGTCGGCGATGTAGCCAACGTGGTTGATCTGATCCTGTCCCGCCTCGATCGCCTGGTAGGCGTCGAGCCCTTCCGGAATGTGCCCCGTCACGGTCATACCCAGGCGATGCGCTTCGTCGGCGACAGCTTTCAATTCCTCAAGCTTCACGGAACTGTAAATCTTCATCTGCTGGAAGCCGGCGGCGTGGTAACGATCAGTCCAAATGCGCGCCTGGTCGGGCGTGTCAACGCGCTCGACGCCGATGGTGTACGTGCTCGATCCGTCGACGATGCCGGCCAACAGCAGCCGAGGACCAAGCCCGTGATCCTGGGCGATGGCGTCGCGCACCGCGGTGATGAATTCGAATTCGTTGCCGCAATCGCGCACCGTGGTCACGCCCGCGGCAAGATAAATCGGGCCCCACTCCACCTGTTCGAAATGTGCGTGCATGTCCCAAAGTCCGGGCAGAATGGATTTGCCGCGCGCATCTACCACGTTCGCGTGCTTGGGTATCTTTACTTTCAACCGCGGCCCGACGGCGACAATTCGTTCATCGTGAATCACGACGGCCGCATCGGCGATGGGCGCGCTGCCTGTTCCATCGATCAGCGTGCCGCCCACGATGGCAATCGTGGACGCGCGGCTGCCGGAAATTCCTCTGGAGAGTTCCGCCAGGCCTTTCATTTCGTCGGAGCCCGCGCGTCCCACGAAGTCTCCGAGCGCACTCTCGTAGCCGTCGCGAATGGCTTCGAAGTGATCGAATTCCGCGTCGGTCGAGATGAGTGCGACCAGGTTGCGATTCGTGTCGAACCATAGGGTTTCGCGTCCCCAGATCAGGCCTTCGACGGTGTAGCGGTCGAGCTTCTCGTCTTTCTCGCCCACGCGAATGGTGTCCTGCCCGCGCGGTTCGACCTTCACGCTGCCGCTGGGAAGAGTCACCAGTTGCGCCGGCGAGCCGTGGGTAGCCCAGTAGCGCACCATGAGCATTTGCATGGTCGCTGGAGCATATCCGGCGATGGTGAAGAACGGGCCGGAGGGCAGAGCGAGATCACTGTGCTTGTCACGCGTGCGGAAACTAACTTTTCCGCCGTCGATGGTTATCGATTCGTCAATCGAAACGCTCCGCGCGGTTTGTCCCTTGATCTCGAAAGCCTGCGGCGTCAGGTCCTGGGCGCTGCGAAACGTCGTCGACAAAGGGACGGGCGAGCCCCGGTCGGTGAACTTGAAATCCACTTTCACCGCAAGCGACTCGCCGTCGCGGCGGATCTGGTACGTTTCCTGTCCAATCGCCTGCTCGAATTTGTGCAGGGTAAATTTGCCCTGTTCGACGATCGTGGGCGTGTCTGTCGTCGGTTCTTGCGCAGCACATGTTGCCGGTACTGCGGCCCAAACCAGACAGGCGAGCGCAGCAAGGATGAATCTCAGAATTTGTTTTCGCATGTATGTAGATCGGGAACCGTCAAATACGCTGCGCGGTCCGGTAAACAGACCTCCCGGGAAAAACCCGCGGTGCGCAGCAAGCAGGCTAGCACAGCGGGAGCATCGGAATCCTTCGATCCACTGGGTTGAAACGAGTGATGGACGAACTGGCGGCCATGAGCTAGAAGTTACTTCTTTTCTGCGGGTCTCAGATCCAGCGCGGCCGAATTCATGCAGTAGCGCAGTCCCGTCGGCGCCGGACCATCCTCGAACACGTGTCCCAGATGTGCGTCACACTTGGCGCAACGAACTTCGGTCCGCACCATCCCGTACTGTGTATCTCGATGCTCGACCACTCCGCCGCCCTCGGCAGGCTTGGTGAAACTAGGCCATCCCGTCCCAGAATTGAACTTCGTCTGTGAATCAAACAGCGGCGACCCGCAACACACGCAGTGATACATTCCCGGCTCTTTCGTGTTCCAGTATTTCCCGGTAAAGGCACACTCCGTCCCCGCCTCGCGGGTCACGTGATATTGCTCGTCGGTGAGCTGCTTCTTCCACTCCGCTTCGGACTTCACGATCTTTTCTGCCGTCTTTTCAGCCATGAATCGACCCCATTTCGATAAACAATTTCCACAACAATTGGATGTTCCGACTCGTCAAAAGTGACACACCAAAAAACAGTAGTCACTTTTCAACCTCCTCGCCCACTTTCCGGTATTTCCCTCGGAAAAACAGCAGCGGCTCGCCCTCGCGCACGACCACATCCTCGACTTCGGCAATGAAGATGGTATGGTCGCCGGCCACTTCTGAGGAATGCAATCGGCATTCAAGATACGCCAGCGACCCACGCAGCACCGGCGTCCCATGCTCAGTCCGGTCAAACCGCGCCCCGGCCTCGTCCTCCGCGTTCTCGTGCGAGCGCTCGGCGCGGGCGTAGTATTCCGAGATCGTCCGCTGATCTTCGCACAGCACGTTGATCCCAAATCTCTTCTTGGCGTGCAGATGCGCATGTGTCCGCGTGCTGTGATCCACGCAGACCAGCACGAGCATGGGATCGAGCGATACCGAGGCGAATGCGTTCGCCGTCATGCCATGAACCTCGCTGTCGAGATCCACGGTGATGATCGTCACCCCAGTGGCGAAGCACCCCATCGCCTTTCGAAACTCGGCAGAATTTAAACTCATCGCCTGCTTCTGTGCTTCTGATCTTGTGCGGAGCCGGACTTTGATTCGGCAGCGGCCCGCAGGGCCGCTTTCTTCCCGCAACACATCAGGTATTCATGCGACGACCCCAGCGGCGCTCCGCGCGGCGACCGGGTCAAAGACCCGGTCCCACACGAACAAACCATCCCATACGAACGAACCATTCCACGCGAAACGCTACATTATCACGACACGTTGTATCATTCGATGGAAGTGGCCGTCACCTCCATTGCGTCTGCCGTACCCCTTGCTCGCGAAGATGCCCTTCGCCTGATCCGCTGCCCCGACGACGATCTCCCCGAACTCCTCGCCGCCGCCCGCGACGCCAGAGAACAATTCAAGCCCGGGGTGATCACCTACTCGCGCAAAGTGTTCCTGCCGCTCACAAACCTCTGCCGCGACTACTGCGGCTACTGCACTTTCCGCCACGATCCCGGCGACCCCGGAGCGCACACCATGACTCCGGATGAAGTCCTCTCCGTGGCCCGTGCTGGCGAAAAGCTGGGATGCACCGAAGCCCTATTTAGCCTGGGAGACAAGCCCGAATTGCTATTCCCAGAGATGCGCGAGACTCTGCGCCATCTCGGCTACAAGTCGACGCTGCACTATCTCGAAGCCATGTGCGAACTGGTGCTGCGCGAGACGAGCCTGCTCCCGCACCCCAATCCCGGACTCCTCAGTGCGGAATGGATTGTCCGCCTCGCCGCGGTTTCTCCCAGCATGGGACTCATGCTCGAGACCACGAACGCCGCTCTGCTGGCCCCGGGCGCAGCTCATGACAACGCTCCCGACAAGCTCCCAGTCAAACGCTTGCGGACCATCGAAGACGCCGGCAAACAGAACGTACCGTTCACAACAGGTCTGCTCATTGGGATTGGCGAATCACCCGAAGACCGCGTCGACACGCTGCTAGCGATCCGCGACCTGCACGAACGTCACGGCCACATTCAGGAAGTGATCGTGCAGAACTTCCGCGTCAAGCCTGCAATCCCCATGGCCCACTGGCCCGAGCCGACTCGCGGCGAGATGTTGCGCGCCGTGGCGGTAGCTCGCTTGTTACTCCCCAACGTCAATATTCAGGCTCCTCCCAACCTGTCCGCACCTTACTATGATGATTTGCTGGATGCTGGCATCAACGACTGGGGAGGGATTTCGCCACTGACGCCCGATTTCATCAATCCGGAAAAGCCGTGGCCGCATCTCGATCAGCTGCGCCTCCGCACTGAGGCCAAGGGATTCTCGTTGCAACAGCGCTTGCCGGTCTATCCGGAATTTCTTTCCGCCGTGGCCTCCAAGCCGGGATTGCTGTCAGAAAAACTGCGCGCGGCTGCCGATGACCGCGGCCTGGCAAGAATGGAGAGGGCGGCTTGAGGAGGTCGAAGAGATGAAGGACCCGAAAAGATGATCTGCGTTCTTAGCGGCGGCACTGGAGGCGCGAAGTTCGTCGACGGCCTGCGCCAAGTCATGCCCGCCGAAGACATTACGCTCATCGTCAACACCGGCGACGACTTGCTCTGGTGGGGCCTTTACGTTTCCCCGGACATCGACTCGATCACTTACGTGCTCTCCGGTATGCTGAGCCGCGAGCGCGGATGGGGTGTGAAGGGCGACACTTTCCTCTGCCTGCAGGCCATGGGGCAGCTCGGCGAGCCCACATGGTTCCACACTGGCGACCGCGATCTCGCCATGCACCTGCTGCGTTCGCGTTTGCTGGCCGAAGGGAAAACACTCTCCGAAGCTACGACGGTCATCTCTGAGAAACTAGGCGTGAAAGCTCGCGTACTTCCCATGAGCGATTCCCGGGTCGAGACCCGCGTTGATACGCCTATCGGAGAATTGAGCTTCGAAGAATATTTTGTGCAGCGCTGGTATCAGGATCCGGTGAACTCCGTGCGCTTCGCCGGAGCTTCGGACGCCGAGCCTGCGCCTGGAGTGATCGAAGCCATTGTTTCAGCCGATGCTGTTCTCATCGCTCCGAGTAATCCGATCACCAGCATCGGGCCAATTCTCTCTGTGCCCGGCATTCGCGATGCTCTGCAGCGTGCGCGCGGCAAGATCGCTGCCGTCAGTCCCATCGTCGGCAATGCTCCCGTCGCAGGTCCCGCTGGAATTCTGATGGCGGCGCAGGGACTGCCTTGCTCGATTGCGGGTGTCGCGCAGGCCTACGAAGATTTTCTCGACATCCTGATCTGCGATGCCCGCGATGCTCGCGCCGCCGAAGCTCTGCGCAGCAACGGACTGCGCGTGCAGTGTACCCAAACCATCATGCGCAGCGCTGAAGACAAAGCAGCTCTCGCGCGCGAAGTGCTGTCATTCGTGGCGGCAACTCCTCTGGCGGGTGCTGGACCGAAGCACCACGGGGCCGCCTTCCGACGCTTGGACCGCCAACCGTGATTCTTGTTCCCATCAAGGATACGTCTTCCGCAAAGCAGCGCCTGGCCGGCGTTCTCGACCAACCGTCACGCACCGCTTTGGCGCAAGCTATGTTGCATGACGTGCTCACCACCCTGCACAATTGGAAAGCGCGTCCACGAGTCGCGATCGTGACCAGCGATTCCTATGCTGTGAATCTGGCCAATGAGTATGGATTTGAAGTGCTCCCCGACCCTGACAATCCCGGAGAAACCGGAGCCATCGAGATGGCCACGCGCATCTGCGTCGAGCTCGGCGTTGAGAACACGTTAGTGATTCCCGCCGACATCCCTTTGATGGAAGCGTGGGAACTCGCGGAAATCCTCAAGCACGCGCCCGCCGAAGGTAGCGTGCTGGTGCCCGCCGCCGACGGACGCGGCACAAACGCAGCGTTCCGGCGTCCCGCAAACTTGTTCCCGCTACGCTTCGGCAATGACAGTTTCAAACCGCACCATGCTGCAGCACAGGCGACCGGAAAGCCGTGCGTCGTTCTGAAGTTCGCCGGAATTGCCGTCGACGTCGACAATCCCGAAGACCTGCAAGCACTGATCGCCCTACCCGGCGAAACCCGCGCGCAGAAGCTGGTCCGTGACTATGCTCGTGTGGAACGGGCACTCTTGCCCGTCCAGCCGCAAAGCGGCGAATGAACGCGAGATCGGTAGTGCGCGTAAGATCGGCTAATGACGGCTTCGGGCCCAGTCCGAAACAATTCAGCCGCGAAGCGGCGCAAGAGTGCAGCCCACGGCGCCAGCCGTGGGCGAGCGCACGGAAATTCACCAGCCCCGAAGGGGCGAAAGAAATCCGAATCTGTTCCGTCCGGTGAGCTACGCCTAATCCCTATCGCTCTCGCCGGCGAAATCTACTCTGGCGATCCGCTCGCGGATAAAGTTCTCGACGCCCTCCGCCGCTCCCGCCGCCGTCTCCAATCCGGCGACATCCTGATCGTCAAACATAAAATCGTCTCCAAATCCGAAGGTCGCATCATCGACCTAGCCACGATCACCCCGTCTGCCGAATCGATCGTATGGGCAAAACAATACGCCCTGGATGCCCACGTCATCGAACTAGCCCTCCGCGAAAGCCGTGCCGTCATTCGTCGCAAGAACGGCGTCCTCATCACCGAAACGCATCACGGCTTCCTCTGTGCCAACAGCGGCGTCGATGTCTCCAACGTCGACGGTGGCACTCACGCCCTGCTGCTTCCCGAAGATCCGGACCGCTCCGCCGCGAATCTTCGCCGAGCGCTCAAACGCCGTACCGGGCTTGCGATTCCCGTCATCATCACCGACAGCTTCGGCCGCCCCTGGCGCGAAGGCTTGACCGAATTCGCCATCGGCATCGCAGGAATGAAACCTCTGCGCGACGACCGCGGCCGCCACGACTCACATGGCTACAAATTGAAAGCCAGCATCGAAGCCGTCGCCGATGAACTGGCCTGCGCGGCCGGACTCGTCTGTGGCAAACTCAACCGCGCCCCAGCCTGCATCGTTCGCGGATTCCGCTATGAGCCTGCCCCCGGTGGTGTTCGCGACCTTCTCCGACCTGCATCTACCGACCTGTTCCGCTGACTGGTCTGCCCAAGAGTCTTAATTACCAAGAATGTCATCCCTCGGAGAGCGATAGCTCTCCGAGGGACCTTACGATGCGCGGCGGACGACTATGCCATCGGCGAGGTCACCGGGTGCATGCGGCATGAGCATTCCCATCGCGGCATCAGAATTTCATCCGCCGTAGGGCCCCTTAACCCAGCTGCGCTGGGTTTCAGAATGTCGTCGCTTTTGTGGCTCCGAACAGATAGAGCTACACTGTACCGACGGAGAACATCGTGTACTGCAAACCTTCTGATTCAGAACTGGAATCCTTCCCCGCGCTCGACTGGTCTGACATCGCACCGCGCCTGACTCCGGATATTCACTCGTCACTGGAAAGAATCCTCGAAACGCAGAACGGTGCTGACCTGTCACTTGAAAACTCCTACACGCTAGCCGACGCCGAGGGCAATGATCTCTTGGGCCTGTTAGTCGCAGCCAACATGCTCCGCACTGAACTCTGTGGCAATATCGTCACCTACATCATCAACCGGAACATCAACTTCACCAACATCTGTTTCGTGGGATGCAAATTTTGCGCCTTCAGCCGCGGCCCGCGCGAGTCCGACACCTACTTCCTCACTCTCGATCAGATGGCGCAAAAAGCTGTGGAAGCGTGGCAACTCGGCGCCACCGAAGTCTGCATTCAAGGCGGCCTGCCGCGCGATCTTCCCAAGTTCCACTATCGCGATATTCTCCGGGCTATAAAAAACGCCGTCCCGCGCATGCACATTCATGCTTTTTCGCCGATGGAAATCGTCTACGGCGTCGAACTCACCGGCATGCCGCTCGCAGATTATCTTTCCATGCTGCGCGACAACGGTCTGGGAACCCTGCCCGGAACCGCCGCCGAAATTCTCGACGACGAGATCCGCCATATCCTCTCGGCCAACAAGCTTTCCACCCAGCAATGGATTGAGGTTGTTCGCACCGCGCACCGTTGCGGCATCCGCACGACTTCGACACTCATGTACGGACACGCCGAGACTCCCGCGCACTGGGTGCGCCAGATGCGGCTGCTCCGCGACATTCAATCCGAAACTGGAGGCTTCACCGAGTTCGTCCCCCTCGGCTTCGTTCACCAGAACACCTTGCTGTTTCATCAAGGCCTGGCCCGCACCGGACCAACTTTGGCCGAGCATCTTAAGGTGCACGCGCTGGCGCGCATCCTCCTCGCGGGCTCCATCAACAACATTCAGGTTTCCTGGGTGAAGTTGAACCGGCGTCTCTCGCAACTCTGCCTGCACGCCGGAGCGAACGACTATGGCGGCACCTTGATGGAAGAAAACATCTCGCGCGAGGCTGGAGCCACCGCCGGCCAGTACACCAGCCCCGAAGATTTTCAGTCGCTGATTCTGGAGATGGGGCGCATCCCCGCCGAACGCAACACGACCTACTCCCGCATCAATATCAAGCTTCCACTGGATGACTACACCGCCGAGCAAGCTCTCGAGGCTGAGTTCGCATGAGCTCGAGCGTCCCGGGCGTTCGCCCTATCGCGGTCATCGGAGGCACCGGACCCGCCGGCATGGGACTCGCCCTGCGCTGGGCTCGCGCCGGAGAAACCGTGATCATCGGTTCGCGCAATGAAGAGCGCGCCCAGCAGGCGGCCGCTGCCATTCAGCGAAGAGCCGGACCTGACGCCAGCGTGTCTGGCATGGAAAACTCCGCAGCCTGCGACGCAGCCGACATCCTGATGCTGACGGTTCCGTTCGAAGGCCAAGCCGCGCTTCTCAAACAGCTCAAACCCGCCATGACCGCAGGCAGTATCCTCATTGACGCCACTGTTCCTCTGGCGGCAAGCGTCGGCGGTCGTGCCTCGCGTACTCTCGGCGTCTGGCAAGGCTCTGCCGCTCAGCAGGCCGCCGAACTTGTCCCCAAGGAAGTCAGCGTGGTCGCCGCCTTCCACAACGTTTCCGCTGACGTCCTCAACGGGGACGACCCGCTTGACTGCGACGTGATCGTCTGCAGCAACGATGCGGACGCCTCCCAACTCACCCGTGAACTGGCGGCCAAGATTCCCGGCGTCCGCGCCCTCGACGGTGGACCACTCCAGAATGCTCGCATCGTCGAGCAGATCACCGCTCTGCTTATCGGCCTGAACATCCGCTACAAAGGCCATGCCGGAATCCGTATCACCGGCCTGCCTCCCACCGCCTACCGCTAAATTCTGTTAAGGTTTTCTTCGTTGAGCCAGAACACCCATCTCGACGCCGCATGGCAATATCACACAGGCACCAAACATTCTCAGCTTAGTGTGCGCACCAGCCCTCATTTTCTCGACTGGGAGAACAAGCCGCTCTTGTTCAAGATCTATCCCACGCTTGAAGTCTTGCGGCTGCCTCGAGACTTCCGCGAAACAGCGACTGCTGCGCTTTCCGCCATCGCCGCGCCCGTGCGACAAACGCAGCTCGAAGCCATTCCCAATCTCGATACGTTGGCGCAACTTCTCTTCTTCTCCGCCGGGGTCGTTCGCAGCAAGAAGCATGGGCAAATGGAAACTTTCTTTCGTGCCGCCGCCTGCACCGGCGCCCTCTACGAAATCGAACTCTACATTGTCTGCGCTGATCTACCCGGGGAAGCTCTGCCGGGGAAAGCTCTGCCTGGCGCGGCTTCTCCCGGGCTTGCCGCGGGTGTATACCATTTCGGCGTCGCCGAATTCGGCCTCCGCCAATTGCGCGCCGGAGACTTTCGCCAGATACTCGTCGAAGCCACTGCCGCCGATCCCGCCGTCGCTCACGCTCCGCTAACCATCATTTGTACGGGCACCTACTGGCGCAACGCCTGGAAATATCGCTCGCGCACCTATCGCCACTTCGGCTGGGACAACGGCACCATTCTCGCCAATCTGCTGGCGATGTCCCAAGCCTCAAACCTACCCGCGAAAATCGTGACCGGCTTCGTCGATTCTCAGATCAACGACCTGCTTACTCTCGACACCAAGCGCGAAGTCGCCTTCTCGCTGGTTCCGATTGGTTACCAGCAGTCCGCTCCGTCCCCGCTCCCGCAGATTTCTCCTCTCGATCTCCCGATCGTCCCCTACTCGAAAGAAGAGGTCGACTATCCCGCCATGCGCAAGATGCACGAAGCCTCTTCGATCGATTCCGCCAGCGCGGTGAGTGCGTTTCGCGGCCAGGCGCCAGCGCACGATTCTCCCACGCCGAAGGGGACGACCACGTCATTGCTGTCGCCCACGGATTCCATTCCTGCCGACACGATCGAAAAAGTGATCGCGCGTCGCGGTTCCACGCGCCAGTTCTCGCGCGAATCCATCACGCTGGCACAGCTTTCCCTCATGCTTGAACGCGCCTCGGGTGGAATCCCCGCCGACTTTCTCGATCGCTCCGGAAGTCATCTCAACGATCTGTATCTGATCGTAAATAACGTAGAAGGCCTGGCTGCTGGAGCTTATTTCTATCGGTGGGAAGAAAAGGCTCTCGAGTTGCTGAAACCCGGCGATTTCCGCGACAGAGCCGGATTCCTCGGCCTCGAACAACAACTCCCCGCCGACGCGGCCGTCGATGTGTTCTTTCTTGCCGACTTGAAGAAAATTCTGGATCGTTACGGAAACCGGGGCTACCGCGCCGCGCAACTGGAAGCTGGCATTCTCGGTGGCAAACTTTATCTCGCCGCGTATGCCCAGCACCTGGGCGCCAGCGGTCTGACTTTCTACGACGATGACGTCGTCAACTTCTTCTCACCCCACGCTCGCGGGAAAAGCGCAATCTTCCTGGTCGCCCTCGGGCGCGGCGCGTTGCGCAAGTAAACAATTTCTCCCGCTCGACCTACACCGAGCCGACCAAGACGATTGACGGTAGTGGCCGCAGGAAGGATCGCGCAAGGATGAAGAGTAAACACACGATCGGCCTCGACTTTGGGACCACGAACAGTTCCATCGCCTGTGCCGATAGTTCCAGTGAGGTTCAGCTTGCCAAGTTTCCATACCTGGGTGGCCTGACGGATGCGTATCGTTCGCTGCTCTATCTTCAGCGGACAAAGGAAAACGGTGTCAATACTCTCAAATCGTGGACCGGCCCTGAGGCCATTGAGCAATATCTCTCCGCGGACGTGAAGGGTCGTCTGATCCAGTCACTCAAGTCGTTCCTGACGAGCCGCAGTCTTCACAGCACAGAGGTTTTCGGGCGGAGACACACGCTTGAAGATCTGATTGCAAGGATTCTCCGGGACCTGCGCAAGAAAGCGGAAGATCAGTTTGGGATCAACATCAGCTCTGCAGTCGTTGGAAGGCCCGTTCATTTTGTGGGAGCGGAGAACCGCGAAGATGACACGTATGCAGAGAGTCGACTTCGATCAGCCTTCGACTCGGCGGGCTACGAATCCGTGGTGTTCGAGATGGAGCCAATCGCCGCCGCACATTATTATGAGTCCACGCTCGATCATGACGAACTCATCCTCATTGGAGACTTCGGGGGCGGCACGAGCGACTTTTCTCTGGTCCACGTCGGCCCCACCGCAAGAAGAGGTGGAGCCTCCGGCAACATCGTCGGGAATGCCGGGGTGGGCATCGCGGGAGATGCCTTCGATGCGAAAATCATCCGGCATCTCGTGTCTCCAGCTCTGGGAGCGGGGTCGCAGTTGCGTTCCCTGGGCAAGATTCTGACAGTTCCCAACTGGGTTTATATCAAGCTGCAGCGTTGGCACCATCTGTCGCTATTGCGGGGCAGAGACGTGCTGGAGATGCTGAGAGGCGTTCACGCGCAATCGCTTGAACCAGAGAAGATCGCGGCGTTGATTCATTTCATCAAAGAAGATCTTGGATTTCATCTCCACCGCGCCGTGCAAAAAGTTAAGAGCGACTTGTCGAACGCCCCTCAGGCCACATTCCAGTTTTCGGATGGGTTTGTGGATCTGGCTGCAGCGGTGGAACGGCCAACCTTCGAAGAGTGGATTTCTGAAGAACTCGCGCAGATCGCTGGCTGCGTCGATTCTCTACTCACGTCGTCGGGTGTTCAGCCCAAGGACGTCGATATGGTCTTTCTGACGGGCGGCTCTTCCTTTGTGCCATCGGTAAGAAAAATCTTCGAAACGCGATTCGGAAAAAAGCGAATTAGAGGAGGAAACGAATTCACCTCAGTAGCCCGCGGCTTGGCCTCAAAAGCGATGGCCTTGCGCTAACTGAGAGAGAGTCGACGAGTGTGACGCGATTTTGCGAGGCTACTGACTTCTGCTCCTTTCTCCAAGTCGACTCTCGCGTTATTATTTCGGGTCATGATGATCGTAAGAAGGCTTCATATTTGGTGGATATCGGCGGCCGTTCTGTTGACTGTCCCAGTTTGTTCCGGGCAACGGGTTACGGAAGGCCTCTTTGACGTTCCGTTTTGAGACCACGTTGGCTACTAACTCATCACAACCCACGGCACCCGCGAGTTCGGCGTCGTCCGCATCCGACGCTGTTCCTCCGCTCGGAGTGCGGGTGAGTCCGGGAGTCCTCCAGGGTTTTCTCGTAGACCATCCGGCGCCAGTGTACCCACCGGAGGCGAAGGAGAATCACATTCAGGGAAAGATTGTCCTTGCTCTAACGATCGACAAGACAGGGGCCACGAGAGATATTCGCGTGCTCACTTCCCCGGATCAGGGGCTTACAGATTCCGCTGTTGCTGCAGTGAGTCGCTGGCGTTACCGACCGTACCAGTTGAACGGTTCCCCTGTCGAGGTGCAATCGACGGTAGAAGTCAACTTCAAACTTCCGTAAGGAGATTGCCCCTGCGGAGCAGGTGGCTCTTCCTTCACCTTAGGGGTTCCCAGCCCTCCGGCAGCATATCGAAGGCCAGCGTGTCCCGGTAGGCGTACTCATTGCCTTCCAGGACTGCCACTGGCGTCAGCATGTGCCAGACGCGATCATCGTCGAAGACATAACACTCTCCCGATTCGCGCATTGTGAAGCGGTCCATTTCTCGTTTGTCGTTGTCGGTGATGACGACTTCGCCACCGTACGCGCCGCATCGGCCCACCAGATGGGTGGCAATGTATTTTTCCCCGTCTTTATGGAGCCCCGGCGGGCTCGTGTCACACGGCCGACCCGGCGTTGCCGTGAACCTTATCAGATGGCAGTTGACCAAATACTTCGTACCCACCGCCGAGAGCGGCAAGTGATGAAGGTGATGAGCAATCATCTTGCGAACTCCGATGGAACCGGCAATCGCCGGGGGCAGGGGAGCGTACTCTCGCTGCTGGTCGCCGAGTGTGGTGTTGTATTTTTTCAGCTGCACATACGGCGTGCTCTCTTCCCTCAACCAAACCTTTGCCCCACCCTCAACAATCTCGGCCCGCAGACGATTCAGGGACCGATACCTGTCGCCGCCCTGATAGTACTTATCCTTTTGAATGGACCACGCGGCATGGGATAGCTCTTCCAGCGTGCGCGCCACGTCCACATCGACTCTGAGCGGCTGACGACTGAACCCGCGCTCGACCAGGTCGTTTCGCAACCCGGCATTGGTTGCTACCGGAATAAAGCTCTCTTGACCCATGATTGCTCCAGACAAATCCTTCCCACCCCGCTGCTGCCGCGAACACAGCGAACGACGAACGAGCCGGCAGGTTCGGCAGAAGCCCTACCTCGATGAGCCTGCGACAAGGATTGCACCTCGGCGTAATTGTTGTAAACAGGCTCCTCGACTTCTAACGGCCGCCCACTGCCGTTGCCGTCCTACTCCTCGGCCACCGGCGCTGCCATCTCCTCTGGAGGCTCCCCGCCGGCCATGGACTGCGCTATGATCAACTGTCGCGCTTCTACGCGAATCTTCGGCAGCTGCACCGCGAACCACCACGCTCCCATTACCGAGGCAAAGCCGCCAATCGCCACCGTCAGCGGCGCCCCCAGCCGGTCCGACAACGCTCCGCCCAGCAGCGCTCCCACCGGAGCCATACCCATGAACATCATGGAATACACCGCCATCGCCCGCCCGCGCAACGCATCCGGCACCATAACCTGGATCAGCGTGTTCGATGACGACATCTGCAGCATGATGAAATATCCCACCGGCAGCAGCATGAGTACCGATAGCCAGAACGAGCGTGAGAAGGAAAACAGCATCAGGCTTACGCCAAACCCGGCGCAGCACACGGCGATCCAGCGTCCCAGGCCTTTGGTGCCCGAGCGCACGGCCAACGTCAGGGCGCCGAGCAAGGCACCCACGCCCGCCGCGCCCATCAGGATCCCGAGCCGCACCGCTCCCAGATCATGCGATCCGATCAGCGACGCAAATTCCTGTCCGCCGCCATGCAATATCTTGTCCGCGAAGATTGGCATCAGCACGACGTAGGGCATTCCGGTTACGCTCACTAGTCCAAGCAGAATCATCAGCGCGCGAATCGGCGCCGTCCGGTTCACGAACTGGAATCCCTCCATCATGTGCTCCCACGGCGACGTGTCGGCCGACACCCGCGCCGGAGAGTGCACCCTCATCATCATCAATCCGGCAATCACCGCAATGTAGCTGACGGCGTTCGCAAAAAAGCACCAGCCTTCTCCCAGTCTTGCCACCAGAACGCCCGCCACCGCCGGCCCGATCACGCGCGCGCCATTGAACATTGACGAATTCAGCGCGATGGCGTTCATCAGATCTTCCTTGCCCACCATGTCCACCAGAAACGACTGCCGTCCGGGGATATCGAACGCGTTCACCACGCCCAGCAGCGCCGCCAGGACGAACACATGCCACACCTGCACTACATGCGTCAGCGTGAGAGCCGCGAGCACAAACGCCAGCAGCATCGAAGCCACTTGAGTTCCAATCACCACATGCTTGCGGTTGCTGCGGTCCGCGACAATCCCGCCCAGCGGAGCAAACAGAAATACCGGAATCTGGCTCGCGAATCCCACCGCCCCTAGTTTCAATCCCGATCCCGTCAGCCGGTAGACGAGCCACGACTGCGCCACGGTCTGCATCCACGTGCCGATTAGAGAGATCAGTTGTCCGCTGAAGAAGAGCTGGAAGTTGCGATGCCGCAGCGCGCGTCCGGCTACCTGCCAGCGCAGGCTGCGGCTCTCCGGCGCCCGCTCAACGCCGCTCGTAGAGGAGGTTTCTGCTGTAGGAGGTTTCGATTCTGGCACGATCAAATCTTTGGATGACGATCCGCCACCGTGAGCACTACTATATCGTGCTCGTTTCCGTCGCCGGCCGGCAGAATCCCGCGCTGCGCCCGCGTTTTCCACAGATCGGACTAATTCCCCGCCGGGCCTGCACGCTTTTGCCTGCCTCCAAGTCTAAGCGTGTGAACGGTTTGAGCTTTCTTCTGGATTTACTGAAATTGGAACTTCTCTTATCGCCAACTGTGAGCTAATCTAGCCCGTGCGCTTTCGGCTGTCGGCAAGGGAGTCGAAGTTCCTATGACCACTCCTCCAGTTGGCATTGAACGCCGTGTCGGACAGCGGTTCCCGTACCTTCTTCCAATCTCTATCTGCCAGCCTGGAACCTCCGTCGCCGGCGCCGGATTCACCCAAGATCTCAGCTCCCGCGGAGTTTTCTTTTTTACCAGCGCCGCGCTCAACGAAGGCGCTGAAATCGAACTGACTCTTCGCATGCCCTCTGAGATCACGCTTGGCGAGAGCATGCCCGTGCGTTGTCGGGGCCGCATTCTGCGTATCGTTCGCCCCGCCGCCGCGCCCGACTCAACCCAAGCCGAACCCAAGATCGGCGTCGCCGTGCGCTTCGAGGGCTACGAATATCTCCCGGAGCCCGAATCTTCCGCTGCCTTCCCGCGAGTCTCGGCTCTCCACCCTCAGACCGACCAAGACCGCACTCCCGTCCACGCTTCCGGCCGCACGTCGTAGGGCTGGACCTCCAAGATACGGTGCCGGCGCGGCTTTCCGCCTGCTGGCCCACCGAAACAAAGTCCCCCTGACGTCCCAGTCCAACCCGCTCCCTAAATTTTTTTCGCTACCGGCCGTATGATCACTTTTCAACTCTGTCGTCCTGGATTAGAATGTCCTGTAACAGGGGCGAGAACCCTCGGGTTGTTTCTACGTTGTGCAGTCCCCCCAAGAGTCTTCTGCGTGAGTTGCTTTGTTAGCCTCGCGGCTCGATCGTGCGCGAGTACGGTGGTCGTTACTTAGGTCACTTGGCGGAGAGTACATTCTCTTTCTAACATGCAGACACCGAGAGAAATCAGCGAGAACCGCGCTATGCATGGGATCGCCGTCGCCCTCCTGACCGGGGACGAGGACCACTTATCCGCGCTGCAAAGTCGTATCGAGGCGACGCGTCTGGGACAGACGGTCTTCAGCCATGTAGGATTTCCCGCTGGACCGACCGACGCGATCCTTCGCCAGTTGCAGGATTCCCGTGCCGAAGTCGTTGTCGTTGACATTCCCGCGCAAGATCCTCAACGCGCCATCCGCACCATCGAACTCATTCGCGCCACGACCCAGCAGATCGCCGTCTTCGCCAACGGCGAGATGACGCAACCCACCAACATTGTTGCCAGTATGCGCGCCGGCGCCGGCGAATACCTTGATCACTCGGCTGGTAGCGAGCCTTTGCTCGAAGCTCTTACCCGCTTCAGTTCCTCGCGCACCCGCAGTCTCGGGGGCGCCGGCAAAGCGCGGGTTTTCACGTTCCTCAGCGCCAAGGGAGGCGCCGGCTGCACCACCGCCGCCGTCAATACCGCCGTCGCGCTACAGCAGTCCCACGGCGACGTTGTTCTCGTCGACTTCGCGCCGATCGGCCACGCTTCTCTTCATTTGAATCTGCGTCCGCAATTCGGCGTCCTTGATGCCCTGCAGAATCTGCACCGGCTTGACGTCTCTTTGCTCGATGGCCTCATGACTCCGACTAAAGAAGGGCTGCACCTCCTCGCCGGACCGCAGCAGCCCTATCCGACCGAACCCACACCGGGCGAACTCGCCCGTCTCTTCGATCTGCTGGTGAATCATTACCGCTTCGTCGTCGTTGACGCCTCCAGCCGCCTCGATCCCACCACACGCTTGCTCTCCGACCTTTCCAACGCCGTGCTGGTCGTGGCGCAGACCGACGTGGTTTCCCTCTGGAGCGCGGGACGCATACACAGCTTCCTCGAAGAAGGCAGCGGCCGTGATCGCCTGCGCATGGTTTTGAATCGCTATAAAAAGATTCCGGGATTTACCGAAGAAGATGTCGAGCACGTCACCAGTTGCAAGGTGCTGTGGAAAGTGCCGAATGCATTTCAGACGATCTCACCTTCCATCGACCATGGCACTCCGGTAGTCCTGCAGGAGGGACCCGAGATCAGCCGCTCTTATCGCGCCCTCGCGGCGACCCTAGCCGAAGCGTCCTCGAATTCCGACGGAAGCCCCGACCTCGTCTATGGAACCGAAGGCGCTCGCAAGAAAGCTCCCGGCCGCCTAAGTCTCTCTCCAATCCGCGCCGGACAGTAGAATCCCTACCGAGTCACGAGGCCCTGAACTCTTCATGCGTGCAGTCTAATTCGGTTTTTCTTTGCGATCTCAGCGGCTAAAGGCTTTCTCTTAGTAATCGGTACTCACAACCCGGAACTACTTCCGAACCGTTGCGGCAGGCGCCGCATCCTGCGGAAACATCTTGAACGCTACCTCCCGCGAGTGCGACGTCACCTTCTTGTTCACGTCGCTCGCGCTTTCCGTCAGCGTGCCCTTGAGAACGAAATAGGCTTCATCCCTCGGATTCTTTCCCTCGCCGCGTTCGACGGTTCCCTTGAATTCGAATGCCACTCCATGAACAATTTCGGTCGTGAAACTCAACTTGCTCCCATCCAACTTGCCACTCTTGAAAAACTGATCCAGGAACGCTCCCTTATCGCTCTCCCCGTCCCCAAATCGCGAAACGAATCCAGTGACGTGCCCCGCATCCTCCACCGTCACCTGCACAAATTCGCCTTCTTTCAGAAACGTGTACATTCCCGAGTACTCATGCCCAGTGGCCGTCCCGGGCTTCGCATCCTGCGCGCACAGGTTCCCCGGAACGCTCACCAACGAAAGCCCAACCACCCCCGCCAAGAGAAAAACAAAGACGATATTCTTCATGACACCGCCCGCCTCAATCGTACTCCGAGCCTCGCCGCGCCGCCCAAATTAAGTACTGCCGCCGTTTGGAAGCGCCGGCGCCTCGCGGTTGTCGTGGGGGCGTTCGGGTTCCCCACCGACGGCCAAAATCGCCGGCGAAGTCTTGGTAAGTTTGAGTCGGAAATCTTGCGGGAGTTATCCTGACCGGAACCGTTCTTCAGGCGGAGGAAGGATCTTGCGTGTAGCCAAACAAAAAGGCTTCAGCCCGAAGCTGAAACCTTTGCCAAACTGAACTCGGATGCTATTTCTTCGTCGCCTTCGCGTCCATAAACGTCATCCAATTCGTTCCATCCATCGATATTTCAAACTTCAAGGTGTAGCTCGTCGGAGTCAGCATCTTAATAGTCATCTTCTGCTTGATCTCCTGCCCGCCATAATTCTGCGTGCTCGTCCACGTCCACGTATCGCCACTCACGGTGCCCTTCGAAATTTCGCGGCGTCCCTGGCTATTGAATTCGTCGTAGGTATAAACGTTCTGGTCCGAGTCGTACCCCATGTACGAAGTGGCTTTCCCCTCGCCACCTACCTCGGGTGGCATCTTGAAGTCAGAGTGCCCCTCCAGAAAAAAACCTCCCGGCATCCACTCGCTGGTGTCGTTCGAAGTAAATTTTCCACCCGCACCCCACGGACCCTGCGCAATGGTTCCGTCGACCGCCCACGTTCCCAGAAAGTAGTCGAGCTTCTTCACTTCCGGACCAGGCTTCGGAGCCATCTGGGCCCAGGCCGAAGCAGTGAACAGAACCAGAGTCGAAACCAGAATTGCCTTGAGATTCATGCGGTGCTCCTTGATTATTGAAACTCGGATTATTGAAACTCGGTCACCAGAATCGTACTGTCCGCCAGACCCTCTGCCCAGTGCGATTCGTCAGTCGCGAGCCATGACAAATGTCACGACGCGATCACTTTGCCTTCGTCGCCTTCCCGTCCATCACGGTCGTCCACTTCGTTCCGTCCTGTGACATCTCCGACGTGAAGGTGTAGGACGTCGGCGAAACAATCTTCATCGTAAATCGTCCTTTGATCACGGCCCCGCCCATCTTTTCATCGCCCGTCCATATCCAGGTGTCGCCGTCAACGGAGCCTTTCGAGTCCATGAACTCTCCAAAACTGTTGAACTCACGATACGTAAATGCCTTGTCGTCGGCGGAATATCCCATCACCGCAAGGCCGGTACCATCTCCCATACCGCTTTTATATTCCGCATGGCAGACGAGGAAGAATCCGCCTTCCATCCATTCACACTTCTCGTTCTCCGTCACCTTACCGCCCGGACCCATCGAGCCCGCCTTCATGTCTCCATCCAGCGCCCATGAACCCGCAAACATCTCGAGTTTCTTATGCTCCGGCCCCGGCTTGGGCATCTCCGTCTGCGCCAGCGCCGCCGCTGCCCACACCACACATACCGCGAGAATCGTACCTAAGGTTTTCATCGCGCGCCTCGTTTTGATGGATGATTGAGAATTGACGTTTTTCGATTTCCCTGCGAGCGCTCTCGGACTTGCGGCGAGATAGTATCCCTATGCCCAAGGTGCGTCAACTGTGCTCTTCAGCAGTCATCAATCAGCGATCAATACTCAACAGTCAACAATTGTTCTTCCTACCAGTCTCCCCAATGCGACGCGGTCATCTGCTGAAACTTCATCTTCCACGCGTCGCCTTGCTTCACCCAAACGGTGCTGAAGTGCTGATACCGCGGAGGAGGCCCCTGATCCTCACTGGGTCGAACGCGCAGCACAACGTCATAAGTCACGATCGCCACTCCATCGCCGGCCATCACTACCTTCATGTCATATGGCTGCAAATCCAGCCCGCCGTCGCCAAATTGGTCCAGCATGTCCTGCCGGTCATACAATTGCCCGTCGAACTGGACGAAAGAGAAATCACTGGTGAGTGTGCGATTGAAAAACGCAACGTCCCCCTTCTTCGCCGCCTCGATAAAACTCTTCTCGGCAGCCATCAAGGTCTGCTCAGTCGGGGTCAAAGGCTTTGCTGGAGCATTTGCCTGCCCAACCCCGGCCACTGCGACCGCACAACCAACCAGAATCACGAAAATAACGAAGCCGTATTTCATCCTCGTCTCCTATTCAGACTCTCGAAAACAGAATTCGTCATTCCTACGCCGCGCTTACTGAAAGATCCTTATCAATTCCGGCCGGGTGCTCCATTTCTCGCCTCTTTTGCGAGAAAGCCTGCCATGAGCTTGTCGAAGGGTGAGGATTTTGGCCTGCTTGCAAAACTCGTACCCGCCGACTCGGCCCTACCCTTGAATCCTCTGCGCCAGTTCTCCCCGCGCCACCTGAACCTGTTCCCCGGTCGCCAGGTTCTTCAAGGCAAACGCATCCGCTTTCACTTCATTTTCCCCGACGATCAGGATGTACTTCGCTCCCGCCTTCGTCGCCGCCTCAAACGATTTCTTCAGCCGGAATGTGTCGTCTCCCAGCTCGATGACCAGGTCGTGCCGCCGCAACTCGCGTGCCAGCCTCGCCGCCTCGCCATTCATACCCGCCATGGGAGCCACATACACATCCGACTTTCGCAGCACTCCTTCGGCAGTTTCCTGCAGCGACATCACCAGCCGGTCTTCGCCGATCGCAAATCCGATCCCCGGAGCCGCCGGGCCGCCCAGTGCCTCTGACAATCCGTCGTACCGACCACCTCCAAGAATCGCATTCTGCGCTCCCAGCGCTCCATGCGTGAACTCAAATGCCGTCCGCGTGTAGTAGTCGAGCCCGCGCACCAGGCGATCGTTTAACGTGAACGGCACGCCGACCGATTTCAAAATTGCCTGCACCGCCTCAAAGTGCTTGCGGGAATCTTCGCCCAGAAACTGCGTGATGCGCGGCAGCGTCTCGATGATTGGCTGATCTTCCGCCACCTTGCAGTCGAACACGCGCAGAGGGTTGGTCACCGCCCGCCGCTGGCAGTCGTCGCACATTCTCGAGGCGACCGGCTCTAACGCCTTGCGCAACGCTTCGTTAAATTGCGCTCGGTCGGCGGGTGTGCCGACCGAATTCAACTCAAGTGTCCAAGCCTTGATTCCAAGCCGGTCGAGCAACGCAGCCAGCATCTCCAGCACTTCCGCATCCCGCGCCGGAGACTCGCTTCCCGCCGACGGAGGACCAATTACCTCCGCCCCAATCTGATAGAACTGCCGGTAGCGCCCTTTCTGCGGCCGCTCCCTCCGAAACTGCGGCCCAATGTAATACAGCTTGTTCAGCCCGTTCTTGTCGAGTCCGTGTTGGATATAGGCCCGCACAACTCCGGCGGTGTTTTCGGGGCGAAGAGTTAGGGATTGGGATCCCCCTAGGTTCGACAATGGAACATATGGGCCCTCAGGCAGTCTGCCCTCATGTACGCGCGCGGTGATGTCCTGATAGAACTTCTTATATTGTGCGAAAAGTTGAGGTGGATCCTCCCACGTGTACATCTCTTTTGCGACAATGTCGGTCTCTTCGCCCACCCCGCGCGCAAACAATTCCGTCGCCTCGAAGATCGGCGTACGAATTTCCTGGAAGTTGTACGCGCGGAACACATCGCGCACCGCCGCCTCGACAAAGTTCCAGAGCGCCGTCTCCGGCGGCAAGAGATCCCGCGTTCCCCGCGCTGCTTTAATCATGAGCGTTTCAGTCTTCCCGGCATCTTGAGGACTCTCATCGTGATAAAAATTGTCATCCTGAGCGTAGAGCGCTCCAATGAGCGCGCGCAGTCGAAGGACCCCGTGCCCCTCGACACCGGCACAAACCAGTCCAGGAGTTCTTCGCAGAGAATCGAGCCGCAATCGAACTCCCCTCGCATCGACAAAAGACTCTGTCATTCCGAGCGAAGTCGAGGAACCTGCTTTTTTCCGCCAACATCTCTGCACTCTCCCAGGCCCAACATCCGCCACTCGTGACTACTCTTCCCTCAAGTACTCATCCTTATACGCAAGATAATTCCTCGCGTACCGCATGATCGTTTCCTGATCGGCCGCCTCCAGCTTCCTCCGAAACTTTCCCGGAGACCCCATCCATAGCGACCCCGGCTCGACGACCGTCTTCTCGGGAATCAGCGTCCCCGCCGCGATAATCGACCCGGCACCGATTCGCGCGCCGTTCAAAATGATCGTCCCCATCCCGATCAAACACCGGTCCTCAATGACGCACCCATGCAGTGTCACCGAATGCCCTACCGTGACGTATTCGCCGAGATACACGCCCCACTGTTCTTTCATCCCATGCAGCACGCTGTTGTCCTGCACATTCGAATAAGCCCCGATGCGAATCTCATGCACGTCGCCACGGACTACCGCATTCATCCACACCGACGCATGCTCGCCCAGCACCACATCCCCGATAATCTGCGCCGACTCGTCCACATAACAAGTCGCCGGAATCGTCGGCCGCACACCTTTATAAGCTCGAATCATGAGGAGAAGAGGAAACTGAAAATACCACGACCGCCGCGCCCAGCGTAAGAGCCCCAAGTTTATGTGCCCCAGGGTGTTTGTGGGGACAGCCGCCCTCGGCTGTCCGTCGAGCCAAGCTCGACGATTCTGTCAGAATTTCTCTGTGTCCTCCGTGTCCTCTGAGGTGAGGGCCTTCCTGTCCCACTCCGGGAACTCTTCCCAAAAAACTCCCCCCAATCACAGAACTCCCATCTCCTCGCGTGCTATACAACTCTTGGTTTCTCAATCTCCGCGGAGAAGCTTCCCGGCCCGGCTTGACGAGCAAGCTCTCTCCGGTTCTTCTCCGCGGATCTTCCCGCCTCTGCGTCCGGTAAGCGCCGTCGCGTCATCCTTCCGAGTTCATCCCACACGCAGGGGCGACCGTAATGGTTTCGACACGAATATTCTTTCGGACAGCTCTCATCCTCTTTCTACTAACGATCGCTGGCTCGCTCCCGGCTCAGGATGCCAGCGGATCGGTTCACGGCACCGTCTTCGATTCCACAGGGGGCCGCATCTCCCAGGCTTCGATCGTCATCGTCAGCACGTCCGCTGGGCTGCGCTTCAACGCGACCAGTGACCCGGAAGGTTCTTTCGCCTTCGAACTGCTGACGCCGGGCGACTACTACGCCCGCGTCACCGCGCAAGGGATGTCTCCTCAAGTCACGCCGCAGCTCCATGTCGATGTGGGCGCCGCCACCAACCTCGAATTCCATCTCGCCATTGCGGGCGCCCAGGAAAAAGTCACCGTCTCCGCCGCTCCGCCGCTGGTCGAGACCCAGACCAGTACCGTCTCGACGCTTCTCGACGAACGCGCCGTCAACGAGTTCCCCCTGGACGGCCGCCGCTTCTCTGATCTCGCCCTGCTCTCCCCCGGCGTCACGCCAGACCCTCGCAGCCTCACCTCCTCCACCAACGGGGATCTGTCCTTCGGCGGCATTCGCGGATTCCAGAACACCACCCTGGTCGACGGCCTCGACTACAACAATGCCTTCTTCTCCCAGGCTCGCGGTCGCTATCGCGCGCCCTACCAGTTCTCCACCGAAGTGGTGCAGGAATTTCGCGTCTCCACCAACTCCTACGGCGCTGAGCAAGGACGTTCCGGCGGCGCTGTCATCAACGTCGTCACCAAGTCCGGTTCGAATCACGTCCACGGCACCGGGTTCTATTATCTGCGTGACAGTTCCTTCGGCGCGGCCGATCCCTTCCTCACCTTCAAACCCCACAACCGCCAGCAACAGTTCGGAGGCACCATCGGTGGTCCCATCCAGCGCAACAAGATCTTCTTCTTCGGCGGATTCGATCAGCACATCTTCCACGTCCCTAACATCGTCGAATTTCTAGACGGCAGTTCTAAAGTCATTCCCGCCGCCGGTACCGGACCTTACACGCCCGGCGACTACGAATCGAGCGATCAATCCCTCGTTTTCGCCGCGGCCGCACACCTCACTTCACTCGCCGGAGAATATCCGGCCGGACAACTCGGCAACACCGCCTACGCCAAACTCGACATCAATCTCACCCCCCGCAATCAGCTCTCACTGCGCCTGAACACCACGCGCTATTGGGGATCGAACAACGTCTTCCTGGATCCCGGCAGCCCCGTCACCTACGATGCCATCAGCAACAATGGCGAGGAACTCGTCTCTACCGAAACCGCATCTCTCTCGCTGACTTCCGGCCTCTCCCAACGCTGGATCAGCCACTTCCGCGCCCAATTCTCCCGTGACCTGCAGCAATCCTTCAGCAACACCGGCGACGTGCTCGTCAAGATCCCTACCATCCTCGACGGCATGGGACGCTCCAACCTTCTCCCGCGCCAGACTCGCGAGCATCGTCTTCATTTCGCCGAAACTGTTAGCCACGACGGTTCCCGCAACGCCTGGAAATTCGGTGGCGATGCTCTTCTCACCTCGATCTACGATTTCTTCCCCAGCCAGCAAAGCGGTGAATATCTTTTCTATCCGATCAAAGTGAATCCGTTTACTTTCGAACCCATGGAAGCTGGACTTCCCCTCAGTCCACTCCGCGCCTATGCCCACGAAGTCCCGCACTATTATCTGCAGAACTTCGGTAGCGCCACCTCGCACCCCAACACTAATGAATACGCCGCTTTCGCCCAGGACACTATCAGGGCAACGAGTCGCCTGGCCATCAATCTCGGCGTCCGTTGGGACCTGCAAACCTTTACCACCGCGGGACTCGTCTCCAACCCGTTGTTCCCACCCTCGGGAAAGGTTCCTTTCCAGCCCCACAACTTCGCGCCGCGCGCCGGACTCGCCTACTCCTTCGGCGACAGACGCCCGCTCGTCGTCCGCGCTGGATACGGCATCTTTTACGTCCGCATCCCCCAGATCTACAACTCCGTCATCCAGACCGACAACGGCATCACCGACTCCAGTCTTTTCCTTAACAACAACGACTATTACGACCACCAGGCTTTTCCGTCCTATCCCAATCCCTTAGTCAACTGCCCGCTCTACTCTACGAACTGCGCTCTGCCCGCTGGATTCACCCAGGGTGTCACTCACCCGGTCTCGGCTTTTGCCCCTAACTTTGTCACCCCACGCGTTCAGCAAGCCAACCTTACACTGGAAAAGGAAGTCCCTGGCCACACCACGGTTGCTGTTTCGCTGCTCACCGTTCGTGGGGAACATTTGATCCGCGCGCTCGATGTGAATCTCCCGCAGCCGATCGCGCTCACGTATCCCATCTTCGACTCCACGGGTTCCATCTTTCAGGGCGGCTATTACACCATCGATTCCTTCGCGACCTGGCAGTTCACACAATCGCTGACCTGTCCCTGGCCGCCTTGCATCAACCCTCTCGGCCGTCCCATCGCGCAACTTGGCGCCATCGACGAATTCCAGAGCGCCGCCTCCAGCTACTACAACGGAGCCACGCTCTCCATCAATCGCCGCGTCGCCCGCGGATCCTATTTGCGCCTCGCCTACACTTACGCCCGCGCCATCGATGATGGTCAAGACGCCCTCGTCGCCGGACAGCCCGCCACCGTTCAGAATTCCTACGATCCCAGCGCCGAGCGCGGACCCAGCGTCACCGACCAGCGTCAGCGCCTCGTCGTCGCCTTTTCCGCCGAGTTGCATCCTTTCCATCGGGAACACGAATTCCTCGGACATGCCTTCAACGATTGGAAAATCTCCACCGTCGTCAATTACGGCAGCGGTCGCCCCTTCAGCGCCAACGTCGCCGGCGATCCCAACCAGGACGGTAACGATCTCAACGACCGTCTCCCCGGATACACCCGCAACGCATTCACCGGACCCGACTACGCCACCGCCGATCTTCGTCTCACAAAAACCTTGCGCCTCGGCGAGCGTTACAAACTCAACCTCGTCGCCGAATCTTTCAACCTCTTCAACCGCGACAATCAGCGCGTCGCTATCACATCGAACGGCATGGTCACCTCCGCTACCACCTTCGTCCAGAACTCCGTCACTGCGAATATCGCTCCATACCCGGGCTATTACGAACTGCCCAACAACTTCATGAAACCCAACGCAGCCTACGCCCCAAGACAAATCCAATTAGCCATGAAATTTATCTTCTGATCAATCGCATCCGACGCGGGGCCCTCGCCCAAGGGTCATGCGGGGTCATGCCCGTGTGGGACGGACACTCCTGTCCGTCGCTTTTGACTTTGCTTTACTCGTGATCCATGATCGAGAATGTCCAAGCGTACCGGGCAAGCACGAGTCTTGCTTGTGCCGTTAAGCCATGCCTTTGAGCCCTCCCGGGCCACCCGGACTCCGCTCTTTAGCTTTCAAAGACGCCGGCTATACCCTTCTTTCAGCCTTGCCGCAAATGCTAACGAGAAGCGAAGACGTAGCCCCGGGGAGTCGATGCAGTGGGGTCATGACCCGTCCCCTTCTGCATCCGCGATTTCAACTGACGGTGGACAGCACACACAACCATTGCTGCGGCCGGAAAGGAGAAAGCCTTGATCAGGGATGAAGTGCAGACAAAGACTCAGAGACAAAGAAGCTAAATCGGAATCGCGACTGGATTGCAGGAAGACGGCCGCGATTTCCGCGGCAAGTTTCGAACGTGCTCAACCTCGGCGCACTGGCCCAGAATTCGGAACGGGAGCCACTCGCGGACGAAATCGCGGATCGGCGACAGGCCGAGGTCGCGCCGGAACTTGATTTCGCGACGTCTCCGCCGGCACTGTTGAGTTCGGTCCGAGAGGCGCGGACTGCACCGTTTGTACCGCTGCCGTCCGATTACGTCCCGGTCCGACGGGGTTCATTGTCCGCGAAAGACTCTGTGTCTGAAATTGCTGTCGGTTCTTGCCGCAACACATGGGAATGCTCCTGCTCGTCAGAGTAAGAAGATGACTCTGCCGATCGTTCGGGTGCCAGTCGTTCCAGCAGAATAGCCCCACCCGATAGTGCCAGCCACAAAAGCAAACGTTCCCGCCAGCCGCTTCCAATCAAGTAAGCCATGGGCGCTGCAATCCACAGGCTGAGGCAATAAAAGCAATCGAGCAAGCCGGCCCAAAAGCCCGTCCCTGCGCTCCGCCGCAGCCGTACCACCAACTCCCAGGGCCCATCCTCGGCATTCAACAGGTGCGTCACTCGCCACACCGCAAGAACGCCGAGTATTAGCCAGTAGAATTGCATGCTCCCCCGTCCGCCCGGCGCAATGAAAATCGATGGCGGACCAGTTCATCGGCTGGCCCGCCACCCGCGCGCGACAAACTTCCTACGACACGACAGTGATATTCACCGTCTGGAACGCCGGATTCCAGCCGCTGCATGTGGAGTCCTGCCCGTTCGTCGTCCGCTTGCTCACCCACAACTGGAAGTCGTAGCAGCAACTCTGCGGGATGAAGACTTGAGTCGTGTCTCCACCTCCCACATACGTCCAGTTGGTCGCCGCCGGAAGATACGGCGGTGGTGGCAACGGTAGATCGTTCGGTACCCCGTACCCTGCATCGATGCCGTACAACTGGCTCCCCCCAGGTGATGTGAACGTAGACACCGCCTGCGCGTAGTCGCGGTCCGAGGGAGTTGCAGGAGCGTACGATCCATCCCCGTACTGCGTCTGGATGTAGTACTCGCACAAGTGCCCGGCATTGTCCGTGACCGTAGTGTGGATCAGCGCGTACCCCCCAGGGGTGATCTGATAAGCGGGACACTCCGTACTTGATGCCGTCGTTTGTATGGCCGCCGAGCCATCCGCGTTGTAGACATGCACCCAGTCGAGAGATGCAGCCGTCAACGACGTCGTGTCGATCATCAGCGTGAGATCCGGTCCCAGATCGAAATCAATCGACGGGATCGGTGTTCCGGTCAGATCAAACGGAGCCACCGTCATGCTGGCGCCGCCGGTCGCCGCCGGGCTGATCAAGTCTCCCGCCGGAACCGTAAGCACCAGATCCGGATACGCCCAGCCCATCACGAAGTCGCCCGGTCCGAGAGTTGGGAAATTACCAATCTGCGTCAAGACCGAAGCCGGCAGCGGTGCTCCAGTGTTTTGCCGCTGGGCCAGCGTCACGTAGAGGTTGTCGTAGCCGTTGAAGTTGCACGGCCCGAGTGCCACCTGATACTGCACCGGGAAGTGAATCCCATCCCGCCAGATCGTGACGTAGTTGACCAGATTCTCCGACAGCGGCTGGTAGGAGATCGGCGACAAGCCGCCTCGCGCCGGATTCCCGCTCCACTCTCCCGCCAGCACTTGGTAGAACGAGGTGCAGTCGCCGCTGAATACACCATTCAGATTCAGCGATCCCGCAAACGCCAGGTTGCTGCACGCTCCTCCCGTCCCGTTCGCGTAGCCCATCGAAATATTCTCGACCAGCACCGCATCTGGCGGCTCACCACCTACGGCAGTCCACGCGAAACCACATTCCCCACCCGTTCCGACCTGGCAAGCGCCCAGGCTCTCACTGTTACCTGTCAACGAAACTGTCTGGCCACTCGCAAAACACCACCGTGTGCTGGTGTTCGGATCTTCGTTCAGAACGACCGTCGTTCCTTGCGCGGCGCTGAAAACGATATTGGGATTTTCGCAACACCACCACCACCACGGAAAGATCTCGCGAATGCGCGGGTCCGTAAACTTCGACGCGATTAGCGCCGTGCGTCCGCTGTCCGGTTTCAATTCCACGCTGGCGCGCGACCCTGCCAATCCCACGCCCGTCATCAAGTCGGCCGCGTTCGGTTGTCCCAACGGCGCGACGTTTGAGAACGACACCTGCGGCGTTCCAGCAGACTGCAACGGCAGTCGGCGCTCGACGTTTTCGATCACCGCGAGCATATCCAGCTCCCACCACCACGGCCAGCAGCTCCACCAGAACGGCCAGCATGGCCACCAGCAAAAGCGCGACGAGCACCAATTGAACGTCGCCGTGAAGCTGCCGTCCGCTCCAGTTGGAACCGTGACGATCGGAGTCTCAATCAGCCCACTCACTCCGCTGGTGACGTTGTAAACCGTCACTTCCGCGCCGATTGGGCAGCCGGCCCCTGTGAGCAGCGTGCCCGAAACTGTGTATTCGCGGCACCAGAGCCACCACGGATCGATAATGATGTCGCTGATCTCCTGGTTCGAGAATTCAATCTTGATCGCCGTCCCTTCGTGTTTCCGACCGCTCTGCAGCGCCGTGCGCGGCAACTCACTGTGGCTGGCCAGCGACTGCGAATCCATGCCCTTCGGGCCCACCACTGCGAAGACCGTCGCATCATTCGCGATCTTTGGTACTACATGGAATTGAAATGTTCCGCTGTCGCTCAGCGCCGCTTCGCTGATTACGGTCTTCCCCCGCACTAAATAGAGAGATATTCGTTTGAGGTTTTTCGAACTGAGTGCGGGCAGCTTGCCGGTTACCGGCACGAGTCGTACTCCCTGATCCGGCATTTCTTCTCTTGTATCTTTCATGCGACTACTCCTTCTTCGATTTCGAAGGAATAGTGCTGAAAGGCGCGGCATCGTTTCACGCGACCAACGGGCCATCGCCCACGTGACGGCCTCTTGCCGATTCCGCCTTTCCCGACGGGGAATCGGATAGTGGATCTGTTTGATTGTCATCCTGTGGAGGCGTTCTATGCGCGGCGAAGGATCTGGGCGAGCCGCGCGATGTGTCGCGTTCTTTGCCACACAATAAATCGCTCGTGTGGCTCGCTTCTTTATCGAACTGACCCACAACCAGAAATCGAAGTCGCTTTCAGTCATGCGCAATCTGTGCGAACTTATCTGGCATCTCAGGCAGGCTCCCCACCTGCCAGTATTTTTTCTGGCGCGCCTCAATTCGATATCTCGCAGCCCGGTGCAGCGTACCTGTTCACGGCAAAATAATAGCTTTACGTTCCTGTGTGGAGACCGGTTCGCGGGGAGCGTGATCCCATGCATCCCTGTCTCAAATTGATCCCAATCCTCCACTTTTATGCTCCTGCTCAGATATTTCGACCACTTCCTCTTGACTTGGAGTCAAATTTTCTGTCATAACTATTCGGTCCATCCGGACGGGTTTGGGGGTGTGTCAGTTTGGCAGAAGTTCGACTTCAAGAGGGTGAATCTTTAGAGAATGCTTTGCGGCGGTTTAAGCGCAAGGTGCAACAGGAAGACATTATCAAGGAGGTCAAGCGCCACTCCTTCTACCTGAAGCCCGGCGAGAAAAAGCGTGTGAAAGCCGCTCTCGCTCGCAAGCGCGCTCGCAAGAAAACGCGTAAGGAACAGGACTAACAGGACAATCGCAGCAAAGAGCCGCTCCGTCCCGGGGCGGCTCTGCTCAATCTGGCCCCCACCGAATTGAGTTGCATCAGGGATTTTTAACCTCATTCTTCCGGCATACAAAGCACGATAGTCAGTACCCACTTCCTTCCTGGGACGTGGCGGGCCGAATCCAAGGGGCGGTACAGAGGGGGAGTAGACAACCTGTATTCTCGGTGAACCACCGCAGTTCCTTCCCCGCGGGTGGGCGCGCGGAAACGGGCTGAAGGGAGCCATCCTCAAATGGAATTTCAGGACAAGGTGCTGAAGTGTATCGACTGTGGGAGTGATTTTGTCTTCACGGCTGGGGAACAGCTTTTCTTCCACGACAAACAGTTCAAGAACGAACCCAAGCGCTGCAAGGCTTGCAAGACTAAACGCGTCTCGGTGCTCGGCGCTCCTCCGGCTCCCGGACAGAACTACCGTTACACCAAGGTCGAAACTCAGGCTACCTGCTCAGGCTGCGGAAAACAGACCACTGTCCCTTTCCGCCCTACGCAAGGCCGTCCCGTATTCTGCCGCGAATGCTTTATGTCGCGCCGAACCGCAGCTTCCGCCTGATCGTGGCGGGAGCGTTCCGCTCGCGCGGTGTGACTACGCCTATCCTCGGTGACGCGCGCCGTGCGTTACCATAGGGGTGTGGCTGGATACTTTGTAGAAAATTTTGGCTGCCGCGCCACACAGGCTGACGGCGCCGCCCTCGAACGCCAGTTCGAAGAGCAGGGCTTGACTCGCGCTTCCACTCCCGCCCAAGCTTCTGTAGTCGTGATGAATACCTGCACCGTGACTTCAGGCGCAGATCAGGATGCGCGCGCCGCGATCCGCCGCGTGCGCCGCCAGAATCCTCAAGCACAAATCGTAGTCACGGGATGCTACGCGCAGCGCGCTCCCGAAGAGATCGCCGCACTCGCCGGCGTCAGCCTCGTGATCGGCAACTCCCACAAACATCAGCTCGCCGAGATTGTGAGCGCCCAAAATCAGACTTCAGCCCGCAGACCTCAGCCCGCAGACCCCTCCTTCATTCCGCTCACAAGTTTGGCCGCGGTTTTTCATCATAAGGATCCAATCGCGCCCCAACCATCACTCCCGAGCGAGGACTCCAAGGTCCAAGGTCTGAGGTCTGAGGTCCGCAGCTTTGTCTCCGACATCTTCGCTCATACCGAACTGCTCGCCGCCCCGGTCTTCGATGCCGCCAACGAACGTACCCGGCCCAACCTTAAAGTGCAGGACGGATGCGACAACCGGTGTTCGTTCTGCGTGATCCCTTTTGTGCGCGGACAAAGCCGCTCTCTCGAAGTCGATCGCATCGTGCGCGAAGTCAACGGGCTCGTTGACTCCGGCTATCGCGAAGTCGTGATCAGCGGAATCAATCTCGGTCGATGGGGAAGGGATCTGGGCCTCAGACCTCCGACCGCGGGCCTCAGCCAGACCCCGACGTCCGAGGCCCGAGGTCCGAAATCCGAGGTCACTCTAGCTTTTCTCATCCGCGCGATCCTCTCGGAGACTGCGCTGGAGAAACTCCGCATCTCCTCCGTCGAACCCATGGACTGGACAGACGAACTCATCTCCCTGGTCGCTTCGTCGCCGCGCATTGCCAAACATGCGCATGTGCCGATGCAGTCCGGCAGCGACGCCGTACTGCGCCGCATGCATCGAAAATATCGTCCCTGGCACTATCGCGAAAAGATCGAAAAGATTCACGCCGCCATGCCCCTCGCTGCAATCGGCGCCGACGTCATGGTCGGATTCCCCGGCGAAACCGAGGCCGAATTCGACTCCACGCGTCGCATGATCGAGGAACTACCGTTTACTTACCTGCACGTCTTTACTTACTCCGCGCGCCCGGGAACTCCCGCCGCGGAGATGAAGAATCAAGTTCCCGTGCACCTGGCCCGCGACCGTAACCGTATCCTGCGCGAACTTGCTGCTGAAAAGAAATTGGCGTTCATGCGCAGCTTTGTGGGCAGAGAAGTGGAAGCGATCACGCTCAATGTTACCGGCCACGACGCCGACGGAGAATTCACGGAATCTCTCACCGACAACTACCTGAAGCTGCGTTTGCGAGGACGTCACGAGGCAAACCGCTGGCTGCGTGCGCATATTCACAGCGGACTCGACGGAGCCCTGGTGGGCGTTCCGCACCATGCGATGCACCCGGTGGGCAAGCACCTGGTTCTCACCCAAACGAACAGCAACTGCACGAGCGATTGGAAGGACTAGGCAAAGCTGCTGGCGTGAGAGTAATCAGGGAGTATCTAATTCTTGACTCCACAACGGAAAAATTGGGCGACAACATCCAGTTGTTCTTAGAAACAGCTAAGACAATAGGGGACGTATACTTTGTCCACAAGGAACGCGCATAAATGACCGGGAGATCGTGGCGCGAGTGAAAAGCGTTTTGGATGCGGAGAAGGTGGTCTATCAGGAGAAGTTTAGCCTGAGCGGAGAAATTGAGCCGCACAAGTTCAATTTTTACGTTCCGCCGAATGGCAGCAGGGCGCTTGCATTGGCAATTCTCAGTTCTCAGAACACCCACTATGCGGCTCAGGTGTGGGCCTTTAAGACTGAGGATGTAAAACGACAGCCCGTCAACCGTGGTTTACGGGTAGGGATTGTCTACGACACGGAGAAGACTTGGACGGATGAAAGCAGACGCATCCTCGAAAGCAGGGCAGATCTCGTCATAACCGACAAAGACGTAGAACAGATTGCCCCTCACTTGCATGCACGGGGTCAACTGAGAACAAGGGCGGTGCTAATCCGTTGATTGCTCAGCCTCAGCCTACACCGTTGGAGCCCACGATCATTTTCAACCGCGCTGTTGGCTCAATATCTTAGTTTGCTGTCGGCTGCCGCGCCCCTACAGGAAAACAGCGGGCGACACATTGAACCGCTTGCCCAGGCGTCGAATATGTTCGGTCGTGAGAGCTCGCTTCCCCTTTAGTACCTCGGACGCAACGCTGGCTGTTTCGAAGACTCCCACAAGGTCTTTCTGTTTGAGACCATTCGCCGACATGAGTTCCCTGATCACCTCAATAGGAGTCGCAGCACGAAGCTTATAGCTCCTCTTCTCAAAATCTTCGACCAACACGCAGAGCGTGTCATACAGGTCACGTTCGGGCTTGGTCAAGTCGGGCCATCTACTGTTAAGGTCCTCGATCTTTTCCAAGTAGAAGCGATTCTCATCTTCGGTGTGAATGACCTTGGGGGGGACTTCCGCCACGAGTTGCTTGTATTCCGCCACTGGGCTCATCGATTCCATCCTCCCTTTCTTGTGTACTCAGCATGGGTCACCAGCTCTTTAACAATGACCGTCTGGCTCGCATAATTGACAATTGTCAACAGACGATACTTGTTTCCCTTGACATTGAAGATTGTCCGACCTCTCACACTGTCCGCATCCCGCCAAGTTTGTCGTAATTCGCTCAGATTTCTCCATTTGGCCGCCTTTGCAATTGTCAGCCATGCTGCGATCGGACGTCCGAGGTCAGTATGCTTTCGAATTGCGTCGTCCAATACTCCTGTTCCGAGTATCCTCACCGTTTGGGTTTCACCTACAGGTGTGTTCGCAATTCGCGAAGCTGCATCCATTTATTCGCAATTTGCGAATCATGTCAAGGCATTTCGTCGGCTACATGCAGCCAACCGTAACGTACACCAACAGGCATCTAGGGGTAACATATTGATACTAAGCGATATGCCATCGAACCTCTAAAATAAGTTCGCAAAATGCGAATTCTGTCGCATAATGTCTTGTGTAGCTCGATGAAGAGGCTCGGATATGGGTGAAGCCAAATTCGTGGACTTCTCAGTTCGTTTGTCAGACCTACGCAAAGCAACAAAACATCTTTCATTTAACCGCGGCGAGTTTAAGGATACGGATTCTGCCGACATGCTGGTCTCCCAATGTGTTGCGACATTTCGTGCAGTAGGGACTGAAATCGAGGTTCCTGTCCAAGGGACTCGTGCCGGAACCGTGAGGCTGCCTTTGAAGATGCTACACAACCTCGTGTCCGTCGCGAGTTCCTACAAGAAGCGTGAAGTTCAGCTTCACATCGAGCCGGGGCTTGTTCAACTGGAGACGTGAAAACGTCGACATCCTGATATCTCGCTCGGGATCTTTCCCGATCGGAAACTGGATCTGCCTCCAGATGCCGGAGTTTTGGACACGCTCGCAATCGCAAATCTGATCTCACCGGAAGAGATCGTCAATCAAGGCTTTCGCGAAAGAGTGGAAACGGCCCAGAGACGAGCTTCCGAGGCCGCTTCGATGGCCTTCCAGGCACTTGGAGACCTTGGGATTTCTCGTAAACGCATCCAAGAAATCGTTGATAATCGTATAAGAGAAACCTCTAACAAACTGAAGGGCGCCTCCCAGGATCGTTCCTAGCGAGTTGGTGCAGTCCAATGCAATCGCCGCTATCCACGAATCGTGTCTCCCTGTGCCGCATTCTCTCATTGCTTCACTGCTTGCATACAGGCACGCCAAGAGGGCGTGCGCACCCCGTTCTAAGGAGGTGCCAGGCTTCTTTGTAGGGGGCGTATTTCTGGCAGGGATTGCAGGGGGCGACGAAGAAGTTGCTGCGGAGGATGGTGATGATTTTGGCGGGGAGGATATACCAGATATCTTCGGGGATGACGTAGATGGCGAAGAAATCGACTTGGTGACAGGTGTAGTTTTGCTGGGTGCGGGACTTGATGGTGACGATGTATCCGTCTAGCTTGTGGGAGATGGTGGACTTGACCTGAACGCGGAGAAAATGGCCGCTGCGTTCGACTGCGACGTCGTAGCGGGCAGAATCTCCCCAAGGCTTGGTGGCATTGAATCCGCGCTCGGTGACGCGGGACATGAAAATAAGTTCCGTCCACTCGCCGCGATGTTTGGCATCTTTGATGATGATGCAGCGGCGGCGAAAGGGTGGGAGAGTTTTGTTCGTGACGCGTTTGCTGGCGCTTTGCTTGCTGCCCGTTTTGTTGCTCGTTGTCTTATTGCTATTCGTGCTCGTGCTACCCGTCTTTTTGCAACCCATGATTGGCCTAAAAACACGAAAGGCGCCAGCCTGGAGGCTGCGCCTTTGGTTCCCTTCAGAAATTTTAGTCTATATCTCTATTTTAACAATTTGGGTAGGGTAAACCGGACATTTTTCGAAGAATATATCTGCTTTGCACACAGGCGGATAGGCCGAATCGGGTGTTTTTACCCCCTTGACAAGATTTTTGGCTTTGGTGGTTTTGGCAGGGAGTGGAGCCGCAACGCGTTCAGACGATCGACAACTTTGGGGGCGAGCCGCCCACGACAGCCGCCGGGACGGCGGCGCTATCAGAAGACCTTATGCAACTCTTTTCCATGGGATGCCTTTCGCGAGGGCTATAATCGGGGCTCACCAATGCCTTTGGCCCCGGGTACCCGACTCAGTCAGTACGAAATCTTATCGCCGCTTGGAGCGGGGAGCATGGGCGAGGTGTATTGCGCGCGTGACACCCGTCTGGACCGGGACGTTGCCATCAAGATCCTGCCGGAATTGGTTTCGTCGGAACCCGAGCGGCTGCAGCGCTTCGAGACCGAAGCGAAAGCGGCGGCGGCGCTCAACCATCCTAATATTCTTGCGGTGTATCAGATGGGCACTTACGCGGGAGTGCCGTATCTCGTGTCGGAGCTGCTGGAAGGCAAAACGCTGGCCGAGACCATCCGGCGCGGTCCGTTGCCGCTACGCAAGGCGATCGACTATGGAGTGCAGATCGCGCACGGGCTGGCGGCGGCACACGCGAAGGGGATCGTGCACCGCGATCTGAAGCCTGACAACCTGTTTGTCACGAAGGATGGGCGAATCAAGATTCTGGACTTCGGCCTGGCAAAGGTGATCCAGCCGAAAGAAATATCCGTCCATCAGGCGCCGACGCTTACGATGCCGGGCGTTGCCATGGGAACCGTGGGCTATATGGCTCCTGAGCAAGTGCGCGGGCTGGCCACCGATCATCGCGCCGACATCTTTGCCTTCGGAGCGATTCTTTACGAGATGGTGATGGGGCAGCGCACGTTCAAGAAGTCGACCGACGCCGACACCATCAGCGCGATCCTGAATGAAGAACCTGCGCCAATTTCCGAGCTTTCGCCAGACACGCCGTTGGCCATGGATCGGGTGATCCGGCGTTGTCTGGAGAAGAATCCGGAGCAGCGGTTTCAGTCTGCGTCCGATTTAGCGTTTGCGCTGGAAGCGGTCGCGGACCCTGCGGTATCGACGCCAACGGGAGCGCATCCGACTCCGAAGATCGAACCGACTTCGCTGCGCACGCGTTGGTTCGCCGGGGCACTGCTGCTGGTGATCGCCGTGCTCGTTCTGGCTTACTTTTTGATGCAGCCCGCGGCGGTTCCCAAGGTCACGAACTACGTTCAGCTCACCCATGATGGTCAGCCTAAGACGCTGATTGGAACCGATGGCGCCCGACTCTACCTAAGTCTGGGCAGCGGGGCGGCAGGGAACTTCACCTCGCAAGGTATCGCGGAGATGTCGATCAACGGCGGGGAACCGAGGAAGATTGCAGCGATACCAGAGTCGATTCCTGTAGATTTGTCGGCCGACGGTTCGGAACTCCTGCTGATTGATGGACAGGGCGCGCCACCGAAAGGGCCGCTGCGAAGCCTTCCGATCCTAGGAGGATCACCGCGCAGGATCGGCGATATCGTGGCGGAAACCGCGGCTTGGTCGGCGGATGGCAAGCTGGTGGCTTACACCAATCTGGGTGACTTGTCGGTGGCGAACGCCGATGGAACAGATTCGCGCAAGCTGCTGTCGGTGAAAGGGGACATCCGGAACGTGTCCTGGTCCCCGGATGGACGCACTTTGCGATTTGATTCTTCCGAGACCGCGGGCACTCTCGGCCAGCAGTTGGAATGGGAAGTGGCGGCGGACGGCGCCGGACTGCATCGCCTGCTCAAGGGTTGGCACGATTCTCCCGACGAGTGTTGCGGCAAATGGACGCCCGACGGAAAGTATTTTGTGTTCCAGTCAAACGGCCAGATTTGGGCATTGCCGACGCGCGGAAGTTTTCTGCGATCGGATCCAAAGCCGGTTCAGTTGACTTCGAGTCCAATGTCGCTCTCGAATCCACTTCCCAGCAAAGACGGGAAGAAGCTGTTCGTGATTGGCCAGACATATCGCGGCGAACTGATGCGCTACGACTCCAAGGCGGGGCAGTTCACATCGTTTCTTGGCGGGATTTCCGCCGAATATGTTGCCTTCTCGAAAGACGGCCAGTGGGTGAGTTACGTTTCGTATCCAGATGGCACGCTATGGCGGAGCCGAGTGGATGGCAGCGAGCGCATGCAGTTGACGTATCCGCCGATGTATCCGGTGCTGCCGCGCTGGTCGCCGGATGGCAAGACGATCGTATTCTTCGAGTTCGCGTTAAGTGCCGAGAAGCCGGCAAGAATTTACGAAATTTCGCCGGACGGTGGAAGTCCACGGCAGCTTCGGCCTGACGATCACACGCAACAACTCGATCCCAACTGGTCGCCGGATGGTAAGAAGATCATTTACGCGGGGGAATCGAATGATCCTTCGTCAGCGATTCATGTTCTGGAAGTGGCGAGCGGCAAGGTGAGCGATGTGCCGGGTTCGCAAGGATTGTACTCACCGCGCTGGTCGCCGGACGGGCGGCACATTTCCGCATTCTCGGCCGACTCGAAAACGCTTCTCTTGTTCGACGCGCAGACAGAAAAGTGGTCTGAGCTTGCGAATGGATCGCTGGCATGGCTGAACTGGTCGCGCGATGGGCAGTACGTCTACGTTCTCGATTATCGCGGAAAGGATGCGGTGGTCAGAATTCGCGTGAGTGACCTCTCGGTTGAGCAAGTTGTCGATGTGAAGAGTTTCGCATCCTCGGGGCGATACGGCCGGGCACTCGCTCTTACACCGGACGACTCGCCCATTCTGCTGCGCGATACCGGCACGCAGGATGTTTTTTCGGTGGATTGGGAAACACCGTGATCCGTGCTTCCTCGCGAGCCTCGAGCCGTTACGGGGATTCCTGTTCGACGAAACGCTGAATGCGTGAGAGTCTTTTGCTTACGCCCTTACTCTTTCCTCGCAGGATCCTCCAGCCTGCTTTCCTTGTGATCCAACAAGTCGTTCAGTTCCTGCACCAGTTTCACGAACTTCTGATGGTCTTGTTCTTTGGCAATCAGCTCGCAGAGAAGGTTCATGCGCTCGCGTTCTTCAGGGGTCATGGTTTTCAAGGGGGGGAGCGGTGGGAGGAAAGTAGCGTAGAAGGAATGGCAGCGTCAACCATCGAGTCTCCGATTTTTTGTAGGGCATGCTACTGAGAGACCTCAATCCACTGAAATTCTGAGGTTTGGACGCGGCCTCTATTTTTTATCTCGTGAGGCTATCCTGACGCGTCAAAGACTTTTCGGTGGAGAGGCTCGACGTTCCGGGATTGACTGGCCGAACAGAAACCGGTTGGCTGCGCGGGCTCGCAGGCGTTCCAGTTTTTCGTGGATTGCCGTCAGCAACTCCTGGAGAATGGCTTCTATCTCACCGTCATCCGCTCCTACGAGCTGGGTCGAAAGATAGCGAATTCTGTCGTCGAGTCGGCGCGCAGGCATGGGAAGATGGAGCGCATGCGTGCGCGCGCCGCCAATATAATGCCTGACCCGAACCCATTGTGCGATACCGAACATACTGTAGGTGATCGTAGGCGATTCGGGGAAGGAGATTTCTGGCGGAATTGGGCGGCGGCCTTTCATTGCGGGGACGCAGCCTTGAAGAAGGAATCTCCGTAGATGATCTGTCAACCTATTCATCCGATTGGTTTTCCACGTCCACAAGTTTCATAAGTTGTTAGGGTCGCCGTGCTCAGGTCCCGAATCTCTCGACCGATCGGGCCTTTGCTTTAGCGGCTTCCTCTTCGCGATTCTTGGGTGGCGCGGTGGTGTCGAGTGAAAGGAGAAGACGCCGAGAGACCAGGGTAATCTCTTCAACTGCGGCCACAAATGAAGGCTCGTTTGCTTTGGATGGCTTATTAAACCCGCTGATCTTCCGGACAAATTGCAGCGCTGCGGCGCGCACTTCGTCGTCGGTTGCTGGAGGTTGAAAGTTAAACAGGATTTTGATATTTCTGCACATGGAACGATGACCTCGCGTATCGGAATACCGTCGTGACTCACGCTGGCACCCGAGTTGATGGTTCGAGAAACGCAGCGCCGCGTGCCTACAAAGACGGCTCCGGCTTTCTATTTTCGCGCAAATGGGTATCCTGGTGGAAATCCTGCGCGAGCGGACGGGTTGCCCCCGCATCCTCATGCTATAATTCTTAATTCTCAGTCGCTTAGAGCACGGAGGACTGTATCGATAAACGTTTTATCCGCACGAACGATCGCATCCGGGCGCGCGAAATCCGCGTGATTGACGACGAAGGGCAGCAACTTGGCATCATGCCGCCCTACGAAGCGATCAAAAAAGCCCGCGAAAAGAATCTGGACCTGGTTGAGATTTCGCCCACCGCGCAACCTCCCGTGTGCCGCATCATGGACTATGGGAAGTATCTTTACCAGCAGGAAAAGAAAGAGCGCGAAGCCAAGAAGCACCAGAAAACGATCACCGTAAAAGAGGTCAAGTTCCGCATCAATGTGGACGACCACGATTACGAGACGAAGAAGAACCATGTGCTGCGTTTTCTGGATGAGGGCGACAAAGTCAAGGCGACCATTTTCTTCCGCGGACGCGAGATGACGCGTACCGGGCTCGGCCGCCAGATTCTGGAGCGGCTGATTAAAGATGTCGAGCCGCACAGCATTGTGGAGTTCCGTCCGCGGCAGGAAGGCAATACGCTGCACGCGATTCTGGCGCCGAAGAAGACGGAAAAAGAACGAGAGAAAGAGAAGCAGCGGGAAGAAAAGCACAAGGCTGCGGCACAGAGTGCGCCGGGCCCCAGTATTCCTCCAGCGCAGGTCGCCAAGCCCGCGTCGTAGGGGAAAGCAGATTCCTCGCTGCGCTGGGAATGACAAGTTGTTTTTTGAATCACAAGTCTCGCCTGAGCGGTCATCTGACATCCTGCGAGAAAGAATTGAAACTGACAGCTGATGGCTGAAAGCTGACGGCTGTTTTTCTGAGGGGTTTATGCCGAAATTGAAAACGCACAAGGGCGCTGCCAAGCGCTTCAAGTTAACCGGAACAGGGAAAGTGAAGCGGGGGCGGTCGCACCTGCGTCACATCCTGACGTCGAAGAGCAAGAAACGGAAACGGAATCTGGGATCGCCGGCGCTGGTAAGCGAAGGCGACAAGCGCAAAGTGAAGCGCATGATTCCATACCAATAAAAGCATTGGTGATTGAAGATTGTTGATGGTTGATTGAAAACCGTCCGCTCTGGGTTTTCAATCAACGATCAACAATCAAAAATCATCAATCGCTTTAGGCGCGTGAAAAGGCCAGAGATTGCCGCCATGGCGAATCGTCCTTGCCTCCAGCCGCCAGTAAGAGCAATTAAAAAAGGAGAACACCATGCCTCGTGTAAAACGCGGAACCAAACGCCGCGCCAAACGCAAGAAGATATTAGACCGCGCAAGCGGGTACTTCCTCACAAAGTCGAAGCTGTACCGCTCGGCGAAAGAAGCAGTAGAGCGCGGGCTGAAGTTTGCCTACTCGGGACGCAAGCAGCGCAAGCGCCAATACCGCTCGCTCTGGATCGTGCGCATCGGCGCCGCCGCCAAGCTGAACGGGATGAGCTACAACCAGTTCATCCACGGATTGAAGCTGGCGGGGATTGAACTGGATCGCAAGATTCTGGCGGACCTGGCAGTGAAAGATCCGGCGGGCTTTGCCAATCTGACGATGCAGGCCAAGGGCGCAATCGGGGCGGCGTAGGAACGCAGTCAGCGATTAGCCGTCAGCTTTCGGCAAAACCGGGAAGGGCACGGCTTTCAGCCGTGCCGCCAAGAGCTTTATTGCTTTAACCATCGTTCCGAGCGAAGCGAGGAATCTGTTTTCCACGCACGCGGTGGTTGAAATTCCCAGCGAAGTCACAGGCGGTGATTAGCTGAAAGGGATCCTTCGACTCCGCAAAACGATTCGCTTCTCGAATCGTTTTACTGCGCTCAGGATGACAATTCTAAATCTGGCTATGGGCTACACGGTTCCCAAACTCACTGACTATTCGGCGGCGGCGCTGGAGCAGGCTGCGGGCCAGTGCGTTGGTGCGTGTACGGAAGAGGCCGCTGCGGTCCGCAATGACGCGGGGCTGAAGGAGTTTCGCGACCGGTGGATGGCACGGAAGAACGGGATCCTGACGCAGATTAACGATCTGTGGCTGAAGGGCGCGCCGAAGGAAGCGAAGCGCGAAGCCGGCCAGTGTGTAAACCGGTTAAAGAAAACGGTCGAGGGAATGGTCGAGGTCGCGGGGAAGAGGCTCCTCTTCAACGCGGCGGGTGCTATCGAGGTTGTCCACGAGGGCATCGAGGTCCCGGCTGACGAATTGGAGACTTATGCTCGCGACGTACGCGTCCGAACAGAGCGCGTGGACATTTCTCTTCCGGGAGCCCGGCGTCCCATTGGGGCCGAGCATCCCGTCATGCGCACTTGGCGCGAGATTGTCGGCGTATTCCAAAGACTCGGGTATTCCGTCGCGGAAGGGCCCGTGGTCGAAACGGATTACTACAATTTCGAGGCGCTGAATTTTCCGCCGAACCATCCGGCGCGCGATACTCAGGACACGCTGTTCATCGCGGGGCAGCAGTCGAAGCCGCAACGCGAGCGGTTGCTGCTGCGCACGCATACTTCTCCGGTACAGATTCGGACGATGGAGAAGATGCGGCCACCAATTCGCATCGTGATTCCGGGGACGGTACATCGCAACGATCCTCCGGATGCCAGCCACTCGCCGATGTTTCATCAGATCGAAGGGCTCGCGGTCGACACCAACATTACTTTCGGAGATTTGAAGGGAACGCTCGATCACGCCATGAAGGCGCTGTTCGGGTCGTCGGTGAAGACGCATTTCCGGCCGTCATTCTTTCCCTTCACCGAGCCGAGCGCAGAGTTGTACGTCACCTGCTTCATCTGTGGTGGAAGCGGGAGGCGCGGGGCGGATCCGTGTCGTCCGTGCAAGCAGACGGGATGGATCGAGGTGTTGGGATGCGGAATGGTCGATCCGAATGTCTTTGAGTTCGTGAAAAATAATGGCTACGACCCGAAGAAGGTTTCGGGATTCGCGTTCGGCATGGGTGTCGACCGGTTGGCGCTGCTCAAATATGGCGTGGACGATCTGCAATATTTCTTTCAGGGTGACGTAAGGTTCTTGCAGCAGTTTGAATAGCTATCAGCTATCAGCAAAAGCAGCGAGGGCATATTGAGAATTCCCTGATGCGCGGATAAAGTGCAGGCGTCCTTCGCTTCGCTCGGGATGACACGACACACCAGGTAAATGAAATTATCTTCGCAATGGATTCGCGACTTCGTTGATCTCACCGTCGACGACCATCGTCTTGCCGAGGACTTGACCAATGTTGGGATTTCGGTCGAGGGGATCAGCGGGAGTGGCGCCGACACCGTGTTTGAGATGGAGATTGGGACAAATCGGCCGGATGCGATGAATCATTACGGGGTGGCGCGGGAGGCGGCGGCGATTTACCATCTGCCGCTGAAGCCTCTTTCAGCTGGCAGCGACAAATCCCCACTTCTCGCAAAGAGCGCGAGAAATGGGGCACCCGGGGCTTCGCACGCTGCCTCTTTCCCCATTATCGTCGAGGAGCCAGCGCTTTGTCCTCGATTCTCCGCTCGGGTGATTCGCGGGACCCACATCAAGCCGTCGCCTCGGAAGATCGCTCGTCGGCTGCAATTGCTCGATCAGCGGCCGATTTCAAATGCTGTCGATGCCACGAACTATGTTCTGTGGGAGATGGGCAAGCCTACGCACGTATTCGATATGGACTTGATCGAGGGCGGGAAGATCATCGTCCGGAAGGCGCGGGACGGCGAGACGCTGAAGACTCTCGACGGCGTCGAACGCAAACTCACTTCCGAAGACCTCGTCGTGTGCGACGCGAAAAAGCCGGTCGGGCTTGCCGGAGTGATGGGCGGGTACGACACGATGATCACCGAAAAAACTAGGAATGTTTTGATCGAATCCGCCTGGTGGGATCCGGGGATTGTGCGGAAGATGTCGCGGCGACACGGGATTCACACCGACGCGTCGCACCGGTTTGAGCGCGGCGCGGATTTTGAATCGACGGTATTGTCCTGCGATCTCGTCGCGCAGATGATTCTGGAGTCGGGGGGCGGCGAACTGGTTGGCGACGTCGCCGTCGATGTCGTCTCGAAGAAAATGGATCAGGCGCCGGTGGTGCTGCATGTCGCCGACGTGAAGCGCATTCTGGGCGGCAGCCTGGACTCGGCGGTGATTTATCAACTGCTGAAGCGGCTGGGATTTACGCTGGTCCCCGAAGGGGAAGGAGATGCGCAGTATCGCGTGCACATCCCGAGCTGGCGGCTGGATGTGGAGCGCGAGATCGACGTGATCGAAGAGATCGCACGGCTGCACGGATACGATAAGTTTGAAAATACGCTGCCGGCCTTCAGTGGTGCGGTCGTTGAATTGCCGCATGTGAAGATCGAGGCAACTTTGCGCGAGCGCGCGCTGGCGCTGGGATACAACGAGGCTTTGTCGCTCACGTTCATTTCGCACGCCGACGCTGAAAGCTTTTCTGCCGGAGCAAAAGTGCTGGAACTGGAGAATCCGCTGAGCGAGGAAGCGTCGGTCATGCGGACGTCGCTGGCGCCGGGCATGCTCGACATGCTGGGCTGGAACTTGAATCGCGATGTGGCCGAGGCGCGGCTATTTGAGATGGGTAGCGTGTATGAGTTGTCGGACAGGCCTTCCCGCGGTTCTTCCCATGATGCGTCGGGCGAAGCGCGCGTCGAACCCAGGCGTGCCTGTCTGGGCGCAACGGAGGCTGCAGTGCGTGCGTCGTTGCCCGTCGGGCGTGCTCTCGATGTGAGCAAAGGCGAGCAGGCGGCGGCTGCGGAGACATTTCGCGGATTCAAGGGCGACGTGGAGAATCTGCTCGCGGCATTCGCGGGAGATGTGAGTTTCGACCGCGAGACGGCGGAGTACTTTCATCCTGGCCGTTCGGCGCGGGCGCGGGTGAATGGCGTGACTGTGGCGCAGTTCGGGCAGATCCATCCAGAAGTGGTCGCCGCGCGCAAGCTGCGGCAGCAGGTGTTTCTAGCCGAGTTGGATTTGGAGCTGCTGTACAAGACCGGCCTGCGGACCGTGAAGTTCGTGCCGCTCGGGAGGTATCCGGCGGTCGAGCGGGATTTTTCATTTGTGTTTGCCGACGAGGTTTCGTTCGAAGAGATGCGGCGAGCCGTTGCGGACTTAAGCGTCGCAGAGTTGCAAGAGTTCCGCCCGGTCGAGATCTTCCGCGGCGGGTCGATTGCCGCGGGGAAATATTCTGTGTTGTTGCGAGTGCGGTTTCAGTCTTCGGAGAGGACGCTGCGCGAAGATGAAGTGGCGCAGTGGTCGGGAAAGATCGTGGCGGCGCTCACGGGGCTGGGCGGAGTGCAGCGCGTCCACTAGCGTTGCCTGGTTCGCCGAAGAAACTCAATCAAAACCCCACCCTCTTTTCGCACAAGACGCGAAGAGAAGGGCGGGGCACGCACTTCCGTTCTCTCCATCGAATTCTCAGCGTCATCTTTTCTCTCCTCTCTACAGTTCTTGTGATTCGCTGCCGATATTGAAGCAAGGTGAAAAAACATGTCTGCTGGACAAGGCGCCGCGCGGGGCCGGGAGTTGGAGGTGAAGCCGCTGAGGTATGTGGCGCGTCAGCCGATCTTCGACCGGGAAGAGAAAGTCTTTGGATACGAACTGCTGTTTCGGGACGGCCTGGAGAACGCGTTCCACGGCGACACGGACGAGGCGTCGCGGGCAACGCTGGACCGGACGCTGCTGATGGGGCTCGACGTGTTGTGCGATGGGCGGCGTGCGTTCGTCAATTGCACTCGGGACACGCTGATCAAGGGATTGGTTACGCTGCTGCCGTCGACGACCACGGTGGTGGAGGTTTTGGAGTCGGTTCCGGCGGATCCGGATGTGCTCGCGGCCTGCCAGAGGCTGAAGGAGGCGGGATACACCATCGCGCTTGACGATTACGTGGCGAATGATCCGCGCGAAGCGCTGGCGGAGCTGGCGGACATCATCAAAGTGGAAATGCAGTTGACCACTGAGGCAGAGCGCGAAGCGTTAATCAGGAAATTCGAGCCGTGGCACTGCCGGATGCTGGCTGAGAAAGTGGAAACGAATGCCGAGTTTGTGCGGGCGCGCGAGCAGGGTTTTGTATATTTCCAAGGTTATTTCTTCCGGCGTCCGGAGATGATGCATACCCGCGATATGCCGGCTCACCAGATGAATTATCTGCGGATGCTGCAGGAGGTCTCGCGTCCGGACCTCGATGTGGGCGGACTGGAAAAGTTGATCAAGGAGGAAGCGTCGATCTGTTATCGATTGCTGCGATACCTGAATTCGGCAGTGTTCGGTTTCCAGAATGAAATCCATTCGGTGCGGCATGCGCTGTCGATTCTGGGAGAGCGCGACGTGCGGCGTTGGGTGAGGTTGGTCGCGGCGGTGGGCGCAGGGCAGGAAAAAACGAGCGACTTGGTGCTGTCGGCGCTGGTCCGCGGGCGATTTGGCGAGTTGCTGGCGCCGCGAGTGGAGCACGGGGAGTCCGATCTATTTCTGCTCGGGTTGTTGTCGTTGATCGATGCGATGCTGGAAATGCCGATGGCCGAGGTGCTGGAAAAAATTCCCCTCGATCACGCCACCAAGGCGGTGCTGTTGGTTCAGCCGAGCGCGCTGCGTCCGGTCTACCAGTTGATGCTGGCGCATGAAAGTGGGGAGTGGGAAGCGGCGGCCGAGTTGAGCTGTAGGCTCCGACTCGATTCCGAGGAGGTTGCAGGATTCTTCTGGCAGGCACAGCAGTGGGCGCGGGAAGTGTCGAGCGGGGAGTAGTCGGGCTTGCGGCGCTCGGCATGCGGAACTTCTTGTGGCCGTGGCGGCGTGCGAATCCTTTAGCCATGTCCTCCTGTGCAAAAGGTGGGGAGGGAGGGCCTTGCGCGGTTTCGCAAGGACGAGTACCATAAAGTTGTTCTCATTTAGGCCTCGTTCCCGCGCAGGCCTTCCGCGCCAGCCGATCCGAGGCGGCGCCTGACGGATCCGATAAACGGAAAATCGATACTGAATTAAGCATTACGTTTTCATTCGCGAATAGCGGTTCGTTTCTAGAGGTGGGGTTCGTTCCACAGTGTGTCCAGTCGCTACCCGCAACTGCGTTGATTCGATTCTGTGTGCCCGGCGGAGCTCTGTCCGGAACAGCGGGAATGGTGCGACTGTAGGGGCCTTTGGGAATCTGTAAAATTTTGCAGCGATTGCGCAAAGCTTGAGAGGACTATGAACGCAGGACCAGGAAGACCTTCCGGTGGTGGCGGAGGAGGCGGAAGAAGACGGCGGCGTGGTCGCCGTCCCCACAACCAGCGCGGACAGCGGCCCGGACCGGGGTTGAGCCGGGAAAACAAAGACGGTATTTACACGGCTCCCATGGATCACAGCTATCGCGCGGCGATGGCGGGTGGAAATAACAACGGGCATAAGGGCGGCGGGCGGCAGCGGCCGGGGTTTGCGACGCAATATCCGCAGCCGGAACCGGAGCCGTTGCCGGCCAGCAGTGAAGATACGAACTCGCGCATTTTCGCGTTCATCGAAGATCTGTTCTTCATGGCGAAGATTCAGGAGACGGCGCGCAAGCTCAATGTGAAAGTTGAGTTCGTGAAGTCTGACAAGGATCTGATGGAGAAGATGTCGCAGAACGGCGAAGAGAAACCTTCCCTCATTATCTTCGACCTGAACAATGCAAGCGTGAAACCGCTGACCCTGATTCCCAAGCTGAAGAACAAGCTGAAGAAGGGAACCTCGATCATCGGATTCCTGTCGCACGTGCAGGGAGACTTGAAGCAAAAAGCGCACGAAGTCGGTTGCGACATGGTGCTGCCGCGCTCGGCGTTTTCGCAAAACCTGCCACAGCTACTGCGGCGGCATGGAGCGCCAGAGGATGTGGAGCCCACGGTGCAGTAGGTTTGCGGAACAAGAGTTGAACCTTGACCCACGGCTGCGGCCGTGGGTTTTTCATTGCTGGGCCCGATTACTTATCCCGGAGGCCACGCAAGCGGCCGTCCGCCGAGTAGGTGGACGTGGAGGTGGAAGACGGATTGTCCGGCGCCGGGGCCGACGTTGAGGACGGTGCGGTATCCCTGCTCAATGTTGCGCTGGCGGGCGATCTGGGCCGCGGCAAGGTGGCAGCGGCCGATGATTTCGGCGTCGGCGGCCTCCGCTTCCTTCAACCCGGCGAAATGCTTCTTCGGAATGATGAGAACATGCGTGGGGGCCTGCGGGTTGATGTCTTCGAAGGCGAAGACATGTTCGTCTTCGTAAATTTTCTTGGCAGGAATCTCGCCGCGGAGGATGCGGCAGAAAAGGCAGTTGGCATCGCTCATGCTGTTTTCACCCCCGCTGGTTAACTGGCGGAAACGATACCACTGGAGCCGGCCGATTGTCAGTAATCCGGGACAGTTTTTCGAAATGGGGACAGAGCAGCGAAGTGAAAGAGGGAGTTGGGCCGTCCACGGCAGGAGCCGAATGGGCGGCCCAACCATCCCGTCTAGTTCAGGGTATTGATAAGCGTGCCCGACGGGTTGTACACGGTGATGTTGTTAAGACTTGAGTTTGAAACGTAAATGTTCCCACTCTTGTCGAGGGCGATGCCTTCGCAACCGCCCGTCCCGTGATTGATCACGAGCACGGGCCTGGTGCCGTTTCGCGGCGTATACTTCACGGCCGTGCCGCTGGTGTATTCCGAAATATAGAGATTCCCGACGCTGTCAAACGCGACAGCAGTCGGTCCGGTGTTGACGTTATCGTTGTAGACAGTAATCTCCTGGGGATCGTTGGTAAGAAATTCTCCAACGTTGTAGCTGATGACGGCATTCTCACCGACGTTCGGCCCGAATCCCGCGTAGATGTCTTGTCCATGGATTGTCAAGACTCCTGGAGCGATAAACGGATACCCGCTATTGTCCTTCGTGAGGGTTTCAATCAAAGCGTCGCCGATGTTGAGAGCGATGACGGTGTTCTTGAAGTTGTCGCCGACGTAGATATCGCCGTAGGCATCGACCGTGAACGCCAGCGGTTTGCTGATGTTGCTGTTCGTGATCGTCTTGACCAAGTGCGCGCCAGCCGTGGTTAAGTCGTTGTACACAGTGATGTTGTTGCCGACGGTGTTCAGGACATAGAGCTCCCCGGAAACGAACAGCAGGCGGGTCGGATCGCTTAATCCGCTGGTGATGGTGTTTAGTACGGCTCCAGTGGAGGGGTTGAGCTCGAGGACCTGGTTATCGCCGGCATTGGCGACCCAGAGGTTGCCGGAACTGTCGAACAGGATGGCGTTCGGATTGTTGAGTTGAGCGTTGGTGGTTAGCGACAGGCACAGGGCCATTGCACCCAGAAGGCAGATTCGGTAGTTCATGTATTTCTCCTTTTTTCGCGGTGTTTGGTTTTCTGGGGGGAAGCCACCACTCACCAACGGGGGAGTGAGGGTTTTCAAACGTTCGCAGTCTCACGCGATGGCCCGCGCTTGGCAATGGAGCCGAGGTGAAATCAGGGTAGGTTTCGAGATGAGTGGCAGGTAAGCCGGTAAACTACTGGCAAATATGGCAAAAGAGGGTCTCGATGCCTCGGGTATGACGCGGCCTCTGGTGGTAAACTTCTGATCCATTCTGTTGACTGCGTATTGAGGGTGCTGCATGGGCATCTACCGTTTCGGACCGTTCGAGGTCCGCACGCGCACCGGCGAGCTGTACAAGTTCGGGACGCGAGTCCGCCTGCGAGGCCAACCCTTTGAAATTCTGCGGGCGCTACTGATCCATCCCGGCGAAGTGGTGACTCGGGAAGAGATGCGGGCGCAGTTGTGGCCGTCGGATACATTTGTCGATTTTGAACACGGGATCAACGCTTCGCTCAGGAAATTGCGCATGGCGTTGGGAGATTCGGCGATCAAGCCACTCTATATCGAAACTTTGCCAGGGGTGGGATATCGTTTCGTCGCTCCGCTTGAGACCTTGGAAGAGGCTTCGGCTGAAGGAAGCGCGCCAAGCGTCGTGCAGGCCACGACCATCGCCCCGAACGACGAGCTTGGCGAGACGGAACCGTTGGAGGGGACCGCCGAGGGAGTCTGGCGAAGTCGGTTTTTCCTCATGCTCGCGACCGTGGTGATCGTCGGCGCTCTCATCCTCCTTGCCGGGGAACGGAACTGGAGAGTTGTGCAAGGAAATGCAGCTCGACGCTCAGAGAGTCCGGCCTCCGTTTCGTCAGTGCGAGATTCGGCTGCGGTGAGTGCCGAGAATGGAACGTGGGCAGCGAGCGGCAGCGTCTCTTCTCATCACGCGACCGGGCCCAGTCCGGCCTTGTCGCCCATTCGAGGAAAAGTTTGGGTGGTCAGCGTGGCGCAGGCCTCGCATGTGGCCTTCCCCACTCCGCGAGTGGCGCCCGACGCAACTTTCATTACGAAAGGCATTGCCTACCTTGGGACCGCTCCAAAGAATTGCTATACGCTGGCGTCGTTCCTGACCGAGTGCGGCGTCGGAGGATACGAGCTGAAGTTTTCGGGGCTAGGGAATCCTAATTTGAATGGAGAGGCGGCTGGTCCCGCGACTGCGATGAGTGGAAGAACATGGGGGATACTTATCGAGTTCAGTGGCACCGCGGAGCTGGCGAATGGGCAGGACATTTCCATTCTGCACGATGACGGGGTCGCTCTGGAGATTGACGGAAAGATTGTCCCAGGCTTTGACGGCGGCATGACTTCGCCGGTGCTGGAGTCGGCCGTGTACACAGGACCCAGCGCTGTGCACTCGTTTGATCTTCTTTATGCGAACGCCACAGGTGGCGGAGCTTGGCTCTTGTTCTATCCGGCGCTGTATTAGGTGCGGTTTCGTCCTGCTACGAATATTGAATCGAGCGAAGGAATCGTCGGGGTGCTGAAGGTGTCTGGATTCGATCTTCACCCCTGTCGCCAGAGCGCGCGCGTGGGCGCCCGCGCCACATAAACCTAATCCAGGCGCACCAGGAATACCGCGCCTTCGGGAGTTTGAGTTTCTGCGGCGAGTTTCTTGGCGCGGTCATGGTCGTCGTCGAGGACGCGGACACGGATCCACCAATCGCCGGCAGGGCTGGGAAAGCACAATACCTTTGCCGTTTGGTAACGGCGCTTGAGGTGATCGGCCAGTTTGGTGGCGGCCGGCTCATGGGGGAATCCGCCAATTTGCACGGCCCATTTTCCAGGGGAATCCGGAGAGCCCGATAGCATCAGCTCGACTTTCACTTCGGCGACCCCGGGCTGCCATACATCGACCTTGTGAGCCGCGGCGAGGGAGAGGTCGAGAACGCGTCCGGGAATAAAGGGGCCGCGGTCCGTGATCCGGACCAGTGCCGTAGAGCCGGTCTTCACGTTGGTCACGCGAACGATGGAGCCGAGCGGATACGTTCGGTGCGCGGCCGTCATGGCGTGCATGTTGTAGACCTCGCCATTCGATCCGCGACGATTGTGGTAGGGGGGACCGTACCAGCTGGCGAGTCCGGTTTCGGTGGCGATCGCCTTGGCACCCGCCGGGAGCGCAGGTTCGGCCAGGTCGGCGTCAGTTTCTTCGCCGGGTTTGGAAGGCGCTGTTTCTTTTGAGGCTGGCGCCTTTTCGGGTCGAGACTCGGTCGATTCGGTGGTGGGGGCAGGAGGCGGGGGTGGCGGCACGTTGACGTGCGCCTGTTTGGGATGTCCGCAGCCGCTCAGAAAAAGAATCGTCAATAGGAGGATCAGGAGCATGGCGAAACTGACGAAGCGGACCCAACGGCGTGGCGCGCCTGCGGATCTTGTGCTTGACGGCGCTACTTCGGCGGGTGGTGCTGCTGCTCCATGTAGTCGGCGAATTCCGTAAGCTTCTGCGAGGCGACGCGCAACGCCTTGGTGGAGTGCGTGCGCACGGCGGGGACGACTTCGTCGTTGAGATACTTGATGAATTCGGGAATCTCTTTTTCCAGGCGCTCGGCGGCTTGGCCGATGGTTTGGCTGACACGGGCCGAAGCGTCTTCCACCTTGCGGTTGAAGTCGTTCATGGTGCTCCTCGCGGTAACTCGGCGTGAATGGATTCACGCGGTGCTGCGGATTGCCAAGCAGGCTTATTATTTCGTGCCGGGGAGGCGGGGTCAATGGCGGGCAGCGAAATTCGGTGGTTCCGCGGGCTGAGCCGAGTGGCGGAGGAAGTTCCTTCCTGCTGTAAAATGCGGGCTCCAGCGATGAATCACACAAAGGTTGATTCTGACAGCGATCTGCGAGCACAGGCTTTCCGCACACAGCTATTGGCGTGGTATGTCGAGCATGCGCGCGAGCTCCCCTGGCGCGAGGGCCGAGACCCGTACCGGGTGTGGCTGTCGGAGATCATGCTGCAGCAGACGCGGGTGGCGGCGGTGATTGCGCATTATCACGAGTTCTTGCGGCGGTTTCCGACGGTGGAGAAGCTGGCGCACGCGCGGGAAGCCTCGGTGCTGGCGGCGTGGAGCGGCCTCGGATACTACCGGCGGGCGCGCATGCTGCACGCGGCGGCGAAAGTCGTGGTGCGGAAACGCGGCGGAAAGTTCCCCACGACAGCGGAGGGTCTTCGGGAGTTGCCCGGGGTCGGTCGTTATACGGCGGCCGCGATTGCCAGCATTGCCTTTGGTGAGCCCGTGGCCGTCGTCGATGGAAATGTGGAGCGCGTACTGCAGCGGTTTGTGGGGCGACAGCTTTCTGGCGAAGAATTTTGGCTGACCTCCGAGAGGCTGCTAGACCGTGAGCGTCCGGGAGACTTCAATCAGGCGATGATGGAACTGGGGGCAATGGTGTGTACGCCGCGTGCTCCCGCGTGCCTGACTTGCCCTGTAGGCGAGTTGTGCGCGACGCGAGGTGAGTTGGCGGGTGCGGCCAAGACCGCGCGGCAGCAAAAGCGGGAGATTCATTACGCGCTGGACTTCCGGAATGGCGATTGTCGCGACGGCGCGGTGTTTCTGGTGCAGCGGCCGAAGGATGCGCGGCTGATGGCGGGGATGTGGGAGTTGCCGGAGATTACCTCGGGGGCTGAAGCCCGATTCAATCAGCCTGGTATGATCGCAGCGCTGAAAGCGCTGCGCCACCCAAAGGCAAAGCGCGGCGACAGTGTTGGCAGCTGCTTCACGCTCAAACACTCGATCACGGTGACGGACTACACGGTGCGAGTATGGCGCATGGCGATTAAGTCGGATGTCGTAGGAAAATGGATTCCCGTCGACAAGCTAGCGGGAGTTGCCCTCACTGGGCTCGCGCGGAAGATTCTGCGCAAGGCGGAGATCGCTTCCCAATAACGGCGTCACATTCCTTGGTCCACCAGCGGTTCGATCTTTTTGACATTTCGTATCATCTAAAACTCCAGAGCCGGGCAGATTCCGGGGCAGCATTTTTGGGAGGAAGAACGATGGCGGCATTAGCGACTGGGGCGAAGGCTCCCGAATTTGATTTGAAGACTTTGGATGGAAAGAGATTCTCGCTCAGCGATGAACTGGAGCGCGGTCCGGTGGTGTTGGTGTTTTTCAAGGTGTCGTGTCCGACGTGCCAGTATGCGCTGCCGTTTTACGAGCGGCTTTATAAAGCTTACGGGCGCAGCGCCGTCACGCTGGTGGGGATTTCGCAGAATGACGCGAAGGAAACCGCTGCGTTCAATAAGGAGTTTGGGGTTACCTTTCCCGTCCTGCTCGATGATACGCGGTCCTATCCTTCTTCCAATGCCTACGGGCTAACGAATGTTCCAACGATCTTCTGGATCGCGCAGGATCGGGAGATCGAGGTTTCGTCCGTGGGATGGCTGAAGGCCGATTTCGAAGCGATCAACCGCAGGATGGCAGAGGCGGGGAAAGCCGCGCCGGCTGTTGTGTTCAAGCCGGGCGAGGATGTGCGGGATTTCCGGGCTGGTTGAGGGTCGAAGAATTAGCCGCCGGTTCGGCGGCTGACAAAGCCGAGCTGGCGCTCGGCGGACGGGCGAAGGCGCCCGTCCCCACACAAGCAAAACCCCGAGCTAACCCATGAGGACTCAGGGGAGCACAGGGTAAAAGCTGCGCATTCGTACAGGACCGGATGGATGCGGATTCCGGCGGTGGGGTGAACTCTCGTGCTGCTTCCGCCGTTACTTCTCAGGCAACCGCGTCCACCGCGTCCTTTACAATCCATCTAGAAATTCACAAAAAAGTCTTCCAGCTGCGGCGCCGCTTTGTTGGGGGAGAGACCTGTTTATGCAAGGAATGCTGAGAACGATTTCAGCTTGCGTGATCGTGTGCGCAAGCCTGTTGGCATGGGCCGACGGGGCCGGCGCTGGCGGCTCGAAAGGCTCCAAGACATCTTCCGTAAAGCTGCCTGGGCCCGCATTTGTGGCCCTGGAGACGATCACGCCGGATCACATTCGCTGGCACGTGCGCTATCTGTCGCACGATCTTCTGGAAGGCCGCGGTACGGGGCAGCGCGGCGGCGACATTGCTGCCGAATACATCGCCACGCAGTTTGCTGAGTACGGACTGAAGCCAGCCGGTGATCACGGAACCTACATGCAGAAAGTGCCGCTGGTAGGGATCACAACTCTTCCGGAGACAACGTTCGCGCTGGTTCCGAAGCAGGGCGAGACGATGAACCTGAAGCCACTTGACGAATACGTCGCCTACGACCAGACGCAGCAGGCGCGATCCGACGTGGATGCGGACATTGTTTTTGTGGGATATGGAATCGAAGCGCCCGAGTACAACTGGGACGACTACAAAGGGCTCGACGTGCGCGGCAAGGTCTTGCTGATGCTGGTGAACGAGCCACCGTCGGATGATCCGAAATTCTTCAAGGGCAAGGCGCTCACCTACTACGGACGCTGGACGTACAAATATGAAGAGGCGGCGCGCAAAGGCGCGGTGGGAGTGATTCTGGTCCATCAGACACAGATGGCAAGCTATCCGTGGGAGGTCGTGCGGAACTCGAATTCCGGGGAGAAGTCTTACTTGAAGCTGGAAGGTCCGGCGTTGAAGGTCGCGTCATGGGTGCATCTGGATGTGGCCTCGCGTCTGGCATCGGCTTCCGGAATGAATCTGGAAAAAATGATGAAGGACGCGCAATCGCGGGACTTTCATCCCGTGAATCTGGGGGCAAAACTCCAGGCGCACATGGTGAGCAAGGTTCGGAACTTCGAATCGAACAATGTGGTTGCGATTCTGCCGGGCGCGGATCGCAAGATGGCTGCTGAAGCCGTGATGTACACGGCGCACTATGATCATTTCGGCATTCGTCCAGAGATGCCGGGGGACAACATTTTTAACGGAGCCAACGACAACGCCACGGGATGCGGGATTCTAATCGAGTTGGCGCGGGCGTTCGGAACTGCGGCGCAAAAGCCGCGGCGGTCGATCTTGTTTGCGGCCGTTACAGCGGAGGAACAGGGTTTGCTTGGGTCGGAGTATCTAGGGAAACATCCGCCAATTCCAGCCGGAAAGATCACCCTCGATTTGAACTATGACGACGTGAAGCCGCTGGGAGCGCCCGAGGAAGTGGAAGTCTCCGGGGCTGAACGGACGGACTTCTATCCCGCGGTGCAAGCGACGGCGAAAGAATTCCGTCTGGCGATTCGTCCAGATGCGCGTCCTGAGGCAGGTCACTTCTATCGCTCCGATCATTTCAGCCTGGCACGCGTGGGGATTCCGTCGTTCTCGATCAATGAAGGCATGAAGTACAAGGGCCACTCTGAGGCCTGGGGACTTGAGCAGGAGCACGAGTACGTCGAGAAGCACTATCACCAGCCCAGTGATGAATACCATCCGGAGATGGATTTCGTCGGAGACTCGGCGATGGCTCGGTTCGGGTTTGCTCTGGGATGGGAAGCCGCCAGTTTGCCCAACCTGATCGGATGGCAGACGGGCGACGAGTTCGAAGCGGCGAGACTGAAGAGTCAGTAGCTTGATATTCGCGGTAGGGGCAACTCTTCCGGCTATGACTCCCCAGGCATCAGGACAGGGACAGTCCTACGGCCGTAGCAAGCTTGGCTTGCCTTTCGTCGAACGTCCAGAAAACCTTGGCTCCCAACTCGAGGGCTGAAGCTACGTGCAGGCTGTCCAAAGTGCAAACGCCGAGCTTAGGTCCATGCTTGCGCGCCAGATCAACACAGGTTGTCCAGGCAGCCTCTAAGATTTCGGCTTCCAGCCAAAGACCGTTTCCGCGATCAATCTCCAGTTCGTCTTGTGTTCGGCGCGCTTCCTGGATGGAAATCTCTTTCCGGAAAACATGTTGCGAGATGGCGTGTGTCCACTCCACAAGATGCAAAGGGGTAAACCAGACTCTGGGCTTCGATGCCATACGACGCTGTGCTTCTGTGGAGTAGCGATCGGGCAAGTACAGCGAGACGAAAAAGCTGGTGTCGCCGTAGATGTTCAAAAGCGCCCGCGCTCCTCGGCCACCAGGTCGGCGCCCGACAGCACTTTCTTTCCAAAGATCTTGTGTCGACGGGCACCAAAGTCGGGCCACGTCTCAGGCGAGGAGTGGTCTTGTGCAGGAACGATGCGGGCGATCACCTCCTGACGATCGCGCAGTTCTACCGTCTTTCCTGACCGCAACCAGGCCTTGAGACGACGAGTATCACGCAGTTCGCGAATGTTGACGGAAGGCATGTCATATTGTGCCACAAATTTGTGGCACATTACAATGAGCAGTTTCTCCATACCCGCGGAAAAACTGGAACTCCGCGAAATCATTGATCCTCTTGCCCGAGCAGAATCACGTGGTTGAATCAGTAACCTAGGTAACTTTAGCCGCAGGGTTCTGCGTGCTAACCTCAACTGTCCGTTTGAAATCAGCAACTTCCGACTAATCCTAATCCTCGGATGCCAAGGATTCCTATTTTTCGACTGGGTGGGGCGCCGGATAAACCGGCGCCGCCGAATCTGGCCGCGTCCACGCCCTTTGTTTCACTCGAGGGTCTGTCGGTCGGCGTGGATAATCTGCGACACGATGTGCTACTCAGTCCGAAGTTTGTCGAATTGGGACGCGCTCAGATTGCACGGCTGATCGCGCGCCATGGCGAATTGGAAGGACTGCTGTCGGCGGAGGCTCCGCAGCCGACGCAAGGGCCTTCTTGGATGAGAAACCAGGCGGGGATGCCGGTGCGGCCGAAGAACGATCCCGGAGGATGGAGAGACGCGCTGACCGAGTTGCAGGTCGCGTCTCTCAATCGCGCGAAAAAAGAATTCAAGCTGTCGGTCGACTTGCTGGCGCGGCTGGCAGTCACGAAGTTCGTCCGCACGGAAATGAACCAGCAGTTCCTGCAGGTGCTGGAGCGTTGCCGCGTGCTCCTGAAGAGCTACGACAACATGCGCCAGCAGAAGGCGCATGAGTATCGCGAGAAGCTGGCGACATTCCAGGTCCGCAAACGGATCATCCTGCGCAAAACCGGGCAGGAAATCTTTGAGACCCTGCGTGAAGTGGAGAAGAGCACTCTGGCGCGCACCCGGCGGTCTCTCTTCGGAGAAGAAACCAGCGGCGGAAGTTATTTTACGTATCCGCTATTTCTGAACCGGCTGCTATTTTCGGAAGACGGCCGCGACGATTATTTGTGCGCCGAGCACTATGTGATGCTCGGGAATTGGGACCGCGATCCGGACCGCTATGGCCGGATGCGGGAAATCGCTTCCGGCTTTCTGCGCTCGCAATATGGTGAAGAAGTCAGCTCGGAAGCTCTCGATTCATGGATGAATGTTCCGGAAAATGCCCGTGAGTTGGTGGGCACGGGAACGCCAGAAGACTCCGAGCCAGGCTTGGCGCAACAGGAGCGCCTGGCGGAGTGGGTGCGGCTTCTGGAAGACGAGCGGGTGATGGAAAACGTCATCGCCTCGTATCACGTCGTGCCACTGCTGGGCGAATACGCTCCGCGGATCAATCCGCAGCAGTTGAAGAATGCTCTGATCGATCGCACGGAATGTGATCGCGTCGAGCGCATGATTCAGGAGCATGGCAAGCTTTCCCCGAACAGCCTGTATGCGGCGGTGGCGAAAGTTGCGGCCTGCCGCGGCGCGGAACGGGCAAAGGTCGCCGCACGCTTCCTGGGAGATTTCTTCCATTACCACCGCGACTTGCGGCGGCTGGAGATTCTGAACGCATCTTTGGATTCCGTAAACCTCGTGGGCAACGAGCGCCTGCAGGAATTGTCGCGGGTCAATGGAACGCTTTACGAGTTTCTTCTTCCCGAAGAACAGGGCCAGACAGACTCGGATCGCGTGCTGCGCCATGTAGTGCTCAAAGCCGACGTGCGCGACTCCACGCGGCTGACGCGGACCATGATGGAGAAAGGGCTGAATCCGGCGTCGTACTTCAGCCTGAATTTCTATGATCCGGTCAACAAGTTGCTGGAGAAATATGGCGCGCAGAAAGTGTTTCTGGAAGGCGACGCCATCATCCTGGCCATTCTCGAGCGCGAGGGCGAACCGGGGCTGGCGGTCAGTCGTATGTGCGTGCTGGCTCGCGAGATCATCGAAATCGTGCGCGGGTATAACGAACTGATGCAGCGTTCAGGAATGCCCGGATTGGAGCTGGGCGTGGGCATCACCGCGCAGGAGTCAGCCCCGCTGTACCTCATGGACGGCGAACATCAGATCATGATTTCCGAAGCGCTGAATGAGAGTGACCGGTTGTCGTCGTGTAACAAGCGCGCGCGCAAAGTGATGGAGCCCCAGGCGGGGCCGTTCCACGTGTACGCGTTTCAGGCTGCGGAACTTGATGAGAACGGAAATCCCGAAGATGTGATTCTGAGCTTCAACCTCGGCGGCATTCGCATGAACGAAATGGCCTTCCGCAAGTTGGAGAAAGAGATCACGCTGGAACCGCTCAAGGTGAAATTGCCGGCATCGCTGGCATCGGATAAAGGAGAGTACCGCCTCTTCAACGCCACCGTGCCCGTCGACCGCGACATCTTCCGCAAGATTGTCGTACGCGAGAGCCGGATTCCACGCATCGATCCTGCCGACTTCTCGGTAAAGGGATGGACGGACCGCAAGTACTACGAAGTCTGCACCGATCCCGCGATTTACGCCGCGCTGGAGAAGAAAAAGGGTGCAAGCGGGAGTTAGCGTAGTACCGGGTAGCGATCGCTTGACTTCCACCTGCTCGTCTCAATCCGTTTCTGTCATCCTGAGCGTAGCAGGGCGATTCACGACGTGAATCGCTCTGCGAAGTCGAAGGATCCCTGCCTGTGCGCAGGATGGCGGATGCCGCGAGGAATTTCTACCCGCACACCAAACTAGCAAATTACGCCCATGCCCGATCCGCGCTAGAATTGCGCGGCGTCTCCTTGCGAGCATGGAAAAAAATCAGCTCTACTACGGCGACAACCTCACCGTCCTTCGCGAACACATCAAGGACGAGTCGGTCGATCTGATCTACCGCCCTTCAACAGCCGCCAGGACTACAACGTGCTCTTCGCAGAGCGCGACGGCACCCGCTCCGCCTCGCAGATCATGGCCTTCGAGGACGCCTGGGAGTGGAACATGGATGCGGAGCGTGCCTACGAGGAGATGGTCGAGCGCGGGGCCGCGTCTCGGACGCCATGCGCGCCTTCAAGACCTTTCTCGGCACGAGCGACATGATGGCCTACCTCGCCATGATGGCCCCGCGTCTTATCGAATTGCATCGCGTCCTGAAGGAGACGGGATCGATCTATCTCCACTGCGATCCGACGGCGAGCCACTATTTGAAGATGCTCATGGACGCGGTGTTTGGGCCGCAGTATTTCAGAAACGAGATTATTTGGAGGCGGGCCGATCCCAAGGGCCACGCGTTCACCCGATACCCGTCGACGCATGACATTTTGCTGTTCTTCGGCAAGGGGGAAGTGATCACTTGGAATCCGCAACATCGAGGCTATGACGAGGATTACGTCGACAGCCACTATTCGAGGAGTTGAAGACGGTACCGGCCGCAAGTACACTCTGAGCGACTGCACGAACCCGAACAGAAATCGCCCTAATCTTACGTACGAGTGGAAGGGCATCACCGAGGTCTGGCGCTGGACGAAGGAGAGGATGCAGAAGGCCCACGATGAGGGGAGGTTGGTTTACACGAAATCAGGCGCGCCACGATACAAGCGGTATCTCGACGAGATGAAGGGAACTCTGATCACCTCAATCTGGGACGACATTCCGTTCATCAACTCACAGGCTGCTGAGCGCCTTGGATACCCGACCCAGAAGCCGAAAGCCCTCCTTGGACGCGTCATCGAAGCGAGCTCGAATGAAGGCGACACCATTCTTGATCCATTCTGTGGATGCGGAACCGCGGTCGAGGTCGCCCAGCAGCTCAATCGGCGATGGGTCGGCATCGACATTACCCACCTCGCGATCGGCCTTATCAAGACTCGGCTCGCGGATGCCTTCGGCGATAGCGTGCGGAGAACCTACGAAGTGATTGGTGAGCCGGTGGACCTGACCGGCGCCGAGAAGCTGGCTGAAGACGACAAGTATCAGTTTCAGTGGTGGGCTTTGAGTCTCGCTGGCGCACGTCCGCTGGAGAAAAAGAAGGGGGCCGACCAGGTCATCGACGGCCGGCTCTATTTTCACGACGAACCTAAGGGAGGCAAGACGAAGCAGATCATCTTCTCGGTGAAGAGTGGGCATCTCGCGGCGACGCATTTGCGCGATCTGCGCGGAGTGATCGAGCGCGAGAAGGCGGAGATCGGCGTGCTGATCTCGATGGAGCCTCCGACCAGGCCGATGCTAAAGGAAGCCGCCGAGGCCGGGCTCTACCAGGTGCCGGGGCTGCAGGACAAATATCCGCGTCTGCAAATCCTGAGCATCGCAGAGCTGCTGGAGGGGAAGCGGGTCGAGTTCCCGCGGTTCGCGTCGGATGCGACGTTCAAGCGCGCGCCGAGTCGCGGAAAGCGGCGGAGGAACAGATGCCGCTGGGCGGCGGGGAGATCGAAGAGCCGTTTTAGTGCGGGAGGAAACGCCTTGAAGTGTCCGTGGTCGCGCGGGCGGGCGCGAGATCCTTCGATTACTCTCAGGATGACACGCAAAAAATCGTCGCCCGGATACTAGCCTAGAAATTCGTTCCCACCCGCGACGGGCGGAACGGAATCTGAAACGTTGCTTCGACATCCACCGGCGCGCCGTTCTTTGTGGCGGGCTGGAATTGCCACTGGGCGATGGCTTCGCTGGCGAATCGGTCGAGGCGGTCGTCGACTCCCCGGAGGACGCGCACGTTTCCGACGGTGCCGTCGGCGTGGATCACTGCATAGAGAATCACTGTGCCTCGGACGTTTTCCCGCATGAGTTGAATCGGATAGGCGGGATCGACTTTGCGCGTGGCGGCGGGCTGGGAGAGATCGGCCGCGGCGACGTTCGAGTCATGATCTGGCGAGTCATGATCTGACGAATCATGGCTGCTCGGGTCATGATTGCTAGGGTCATGGTTCAGTTCGGCGAAGCGGATAACCCAGCTGCCGCCCGCGGAGTTCAAGTTGGGCATGTTGAGCGTGAGCGAATAGAACCTGCGGTTGCCGAAAATCTCGCGCTCGGGCTCGGAAAGATTCGTCGCGTTGGCGGGTTGCATGATGCGCGTTGGCGCGGTGGTCACGCGCGGTGGACGCACGCCTGCCAGAAGATTCGGGTTCACCGAGTTGGCTGATGTGTTGCCTGGATTGCCTGCCACGGGCGAGGTTTTCGCCGCCGTGCTTCCCACGTAGAGTCCTGAGGGCACATCCCCGCTGCTCGTGCGCGTTGATCCACTTCCAGTCCCTTTGGCGCTACCGTTGGTGGCAGTTCCGGAACCAGCGCCTGCAGACGCTCCCGGAGAGCCGGACGCGCCTGCATGGCCTTCGGGCGTGGCCGCGAAGGTTCCGCGGCGATTTCCTGCTGGCGGATCGGGCGGTGCGCCGACTGTGGGATGGAGGTTCAACGCAATGACGCGGCCGGCGGCTCCGAAGGACTGCGCCGAAGATCCGGCAGCCGACAACGATGGCGGCGGAGCAACGACTTGTGGCGCGCCCAGCCCGACCTTCGCGGATCGGGATCCGGCAATCGCTCGTTGTTCCGCGACCGAGAGCTGGGGTGCGGGAGCGATCACAGAACTCGGGCCAATATTCAACTCGCCCAGCGGACGAACCGACGCGTTCGCGACCGTGGGCGGGGGCGCGACCACTGCGGGCTGCGGAGCCTGGAACGTCGCGTTCGAGGCTTGCACGTCGGGCGGCGGTGCGACCACGGAAGTTTGCAGCGTGGGCAGATCACGCCGATACGAGAGATGTCTCGCGTCAGGCGGAGGCGCGGCGACGGCGTTCTCCATCTGCGGCGCGATGCGGGTGATCTCGGCGGCGGGCGTCAGCGGAACCGGAGGGATGGCAAGCTGCGGCTTCTGCATTTTGTCGGACCAAGCCACGATGTTGGGCAGAGCGACGTCGCGCTTCAGCTTGACGTTGGGCGGAGTGACGATGGTCTGCGAACGGTTGTTGGCCTCGCGAGGAACGGAAATGATCGGCTGTGCCGAAATCTCGGGATCGGCCAGCTTGGGCTGCGAACGTTGCTCGCTGCGGGTGTCGAGTGGCGGAAGATATTCCGACGGCTGGTAATAAACCACCTCGGAGGAATTGAACATGGGCCTGGCCACGGCTTGCGGCTGGAGCGCGAAGAATCGCGTGAATCCGATCAGCAGGGCGAAGGCCACGACATGGAGTCCGCCGGACTGAACGAATCGCACCCAAGGAAGCGGGCGGACGACGAATACGTCATGCCAGAAGGGCGCCGGGGCGGAGCGGAGTTCGAGCGGCGGCAGTTGCCGCGGGAAGAACAGGTCGCGCAAGTTGTCGAAGAACACGCGAGGCCTCGACGGCAGTTCGACGAGAAGCCGCAGATCGGGCGCGGACTGCGCGATTTCGTCGAAAACCCCAGTTGCCGACATCTTACCTATAGTAGATGCGCGGACGGGGGTTGGGATAGCCGAAAGGGCATGGTTGGCGCAAATTCCCGAGCCCGATCTGGAATTCGAGGCCATGTTTCTGCGGTGGCGCGCAAGTCTCTGACAAGAAAGAACGTTTATAATCCTATGTTTCGGCGCTCTGCCGCATTCTCACTGTTAAGGACACACTTTGCTCGACTTTTTAGGAGATTTACGACGGACTCATATGTGCGGGGCGCTGCGCGCGTCCGATGCGGGCAAGAGGGCCGTGCTCATGGGATGGGTCAACAAGCGGCGCGACCACGGAAGCCTGCTCTTTGTCGATCTGCGCGACCGCACGGGAGTGACACAGGTAGTGGTCAACGCCGACCGCGACGCGGCGATCCACGAGAAGGCTGGAACTCTGCGCAACGAGTACGTCATTGCGGTGACCGGAACGGTGAAGCTGCGCGACGCCAACACCATCAATCCGAACATGCCGACAGGCGAGGTCGAACTGGTCGTCGACGAGCTTCGTATTCTGAACGAGTCGAAGCTGCCGCCGTTCCTGCCGTCCGACACCGCGCTGACCAACGAAGAGACGCGGCTGAAGTATCGCTATATCGACCTGCGTCGCGATGTGATGCAATTCAACATCGAGCTGCGGCACAAAGTGGCCAAGGCGATCCGCGATTATCTTTCGGGGCAGGGATTTTTTGAGATTGAGACGCCGTTCATGACGCGGTCTACGCCGGAAGGCGCGCGCGATTATCTCGTTCCCAGCCGTGTGCAGCCGGGAACGTTCTACGCCCTGCCGCAGTCGCCGCAACTGTTCAAACAGATCCTGATGATTTCGGCATTCGATAAGTATTTCCAGATTGTGCGCTGCTTCCGCGACGAAGACCTGCGCGCCGACCGCCAGCCGGAGTTCACCCAGATTGATCTGGAGATGTCGTATCCGCAGGCGGAGCGCGTCTGGGAAGTGGTCGAGGGATTTCTGACGGCGGCCTTCGCCGCTGCGGGCAATGCGATCACGACGCCGTTTCCGCGCATGGATTATGACGAGGCGATGCGGTTGTATGGAATCGACAAGCCCGATTTGCGGCTGCCTGCGTTTACCGATGTGCGCGAGTGCTTTACGGCAGAGAATCTGCAGGAATTAGCCATCAATGCGAATTTGCCTGTAATTGCCATCCGCACGCCTAAGGTCGGTGAGCTCTCGCGCAAGGAACGCGATGACATCAAACCGATGTTTCACGCCAAAGGTGGTGCGAGAGTTTACGAGGATTTCAAGCGCATCGGCAACAAGTATCCCGAGGCGGCGGCCGCGATCGCCAAGAAGATCGGCATAGAGGACGGCGATCTGATCGTGCTGGTCGCCGGATCGGCGCAGGCCGGTCCGCAGACCGCGATGCCTGCGCATCGCAAGGTGACGCCTGCCGAACTGGCAATTTATGCGTCGGCGGGACTTTTGCGCCTGGCGTTGGCGCAAAAGTACGCGGAGAAGCACGGCATTTTTAAAAAGACGGGCGATGCTGCAAGAGACTATCGCTTTCTGTGGGTTACGAATTTCCCCATGTTCGAGTGGGATGAGGGCGAGAAGCAGTGGATGGCGGCGCATCATCCGTTTACCTCGCCGCACGAGCAGGACATGAGTTCGCTGGAGGCTGGTGTGGAGTCGGTGAACGATCCGCAATCGCCGCTGAGCGCAGTGCGGGCGCTGGCCTATGACGTGGTGCTGAATGGCACGGAGTTGGGATCGGGATCGATTCGTATTCATCGTCAGGACATCCAACGGAAAATTTTCCAGGCGCTCGGAATGACGGAAGAAGAGGCGAAATCGCGCTTCGGATTCTTCCTGGAGGCGTTGGAATATGGCACGCCTCCGCACGGGGGCATTGCGCTGGGACTCGATCGCATTGTGATGATTCTGGCGGGGGCCGAGAGCTTGCGCGAAGTGATTCCGTTCCCCAAGACGGCGCGGGCCGTCGATTTGATGTGCGACGCGCCGACGCCGGTCAGCGAACGGCAGTTGAAAGAGTTGGGGATCTCGACTGAGAAATAGGCTGAGTTATCTTTCAGTATGCGGGGCCGCGCGGCCGAGACGGCCGCGCTACAAAAAACAGAGGCACGCATGAGCGTGCCCCTTATTTCATTCTCGACGTTCTCTACTCGACAAATTTTCGGCCGATTACGCGCTGGCAGTGGCGGCCAAGGCCTTGGGAGCTTCGGCTGGCTTCTGCGGCTGCGCGGTCTGCTTGCCTTCGCTGCGGACCTGAATTCCACCCTTGAGCGAGGCGCCGTCTTCGACGCTGATGCGCACGGTGGAGATGTCGCCGGCCACGGAGCCTTCGGCGCGGACGTCGACGCGGTCGCTGCAATTGATGTTGCCGGTCACCTTGCCCATGACCACAACTTCGCGGGCATCAATGCTGGCATCCACTTTGCCGTTGCGGCCGATGGTGACGCGGCTTTCCGGCATGATGATCTTGCCTTCGATGCGGCCATCGATGTAGAGAGCTTCGGAGCCGCTGATCTCGCCCTTGATGACCAGAGTGCGGCCGATGGTGGCCTGATCCACGGGAGCGGTAACGGTTTTAACTGGGTTGATAGGGTTGGCGTTGGGAGCCGGCGAGCCGGCCTTGGGGTTGAACGAGTAGTCCGACGACTGAAGCATGCGACCTTCCTTGGGTTCCCGCGCGGTGTGCCCTTGGGCTCCGCTCCATGTGCGGTTGGTCTTGAATTTGTGGCCTGCGGCAGTTGCTGGCCAACTGGCCAACCTGACTATCGCACAGAGGTAAGCAGAGGAGAGAGATTACGGAAGGTGGTGTACGGGTGCGGAGGGTCCCGCCCTGAGGAGAACGCCCTTTCATGGTTGACGGGAGTCCGAGGCCTAACCGCAAAGGACGCGGAGGTTACGCAGAGATCGCTGAGAGAATCATTTGGAGGACGTTAGCCGGAACTCGATAGTTCCTGGGAAAATTGTTCCCACTCTTTCATGAGTGCGGCATAGGTGGCTTTGTGCTGCTCGAGTTCCTGCGACTGGCGCTGGCTTTCTTCGGCGCTGACGAAATTTTGGAGAGCGGTTTCGAGGCGTGCGATAGCATCTTCGGTCTGGCTGATTTCTTCTTCTAACTCGTGGACGCGGTCCTCCATTTGCTTGCGCTTGATGGGATTCAGCCGCTTCTTGGAAGTTTCAGGTTGCTCGGTTCCCGAACTATTGCCGTTGGCTGGGGCGCTTGAGGCACCCGCCGGAAAATCCCCACTTCTCCCAACTGCAGGGAGAAATGGGGCACCCACGGTCTTGGATGGCTTCACATCGGGAACATCGTCGAGCGTGGGCGCGACTCGCTGTCCGCCCTGTTTGCGCCAGAGGTAGTCTTCGTAGTTGCCGGGGAAGACTTCGACCTTGCCGCCGCCAACTTCGAAAACGCGCGTGGCCAGCTTGTCGATGAAATAGCGGTCGTGCGATACGAACACGACCGTGCCTGTGTATTTCACCAGCGCATCGAGGAGCACGTCTTTGGCGCGCAGATCGAGGTGGTTCGTGGGCTCGTCGAGCAGCAGAAAGTTTGCCGGATGCAGCAGCAGGCGCAAGAGGGCATAGCGTCCGCGCTCGCCGCCGGAGAGAACGCCGATCTTCTTGAAAACGTCTTCGTCGGAGAACAGGAAACAGCCGAGCAGGCTGCGCAATTCGGTCTCGCCTCGTCCAGGCGCAGCATCCCCGAGATCGTCGAGAATGCGCGCGTCGGGATCGAGTTCCTTGTACTGGTCCTGCGCGAAGTAGTCGGCTTCCACGTTGTGGCCGAGCCGGTATTCGCCCTGCGTGACTTTTTCCGTGCCGGCGAGCAGCTTGATGAGCGTGGACTTGCCGGCGCCGTTGACGCCGACCAGGGCGATGCGGTCTCCGCGCTCGATCATGAAATCGACGTTGCGGAAGACTTCTTTATCGGCGCCGCCATTTTTTCCCGGGTAGCGTTTGGCCACGCCTTCGAACTCAGCGACGATGCGGCCACTGGGCTTGGGCTGCGGAAAAGAAAAGTGAATCGTCTTCTCTTCCGGCGGAATCTCGATGCGCTCGATCTTTTCCAGTTCCTTGATGCGGCTCTGCACCTGCTTGGCTTTCGTCGCCTGGTAGCGGAAGCGGTTGATGAAGACTTCGAGTTGCTCGATGCGGTCGCGCTGGTTGCGGTAGGCAGCGGTCAGTTGCTCGTTGCGCTGTGTCTTCTGGGCGAGAAACTTGTCGTAGTTACCGGTGTAAAACCAGAAGCGCTTGTTCCAGATTTCGGCGATCTTGTTGACCGTGACGTCGAGAAAGTAGCGGTCATGTGAGATCAGGACGAAAGCGTTCGGATAATTCTGCAGATATTCTTCCAGCCAGTTGCGGGCTTCGAGATCGAGATGGTTCGTCGGCTCGTCGAGCAGCAGCAGGTTGGGTTGCTGAAGAAGAAGCTTGGCTAGGGCGAGGCGCATCTGCCATCCGCCGGAAAATTCGTCGGTCGGGCGCGGCCAGTCTTCCTTGGTGAAGCCCAGGCCCATCAGCACTCGTCCGACTTCGGATTCGATCGAGTAGCCATCGCGAGTGCGGAACTCATGCTCGACGCGGTGATAGCGGTCGGCGACGGCGGTGTATTCCGCGCTCGTATGGTCCAGTTCCGCCATGCTGTGGGTTAGCGATTCCAGTTCCGTTTCCATGGCGCGCAGGTCGTCGAACACCGACATGCACTCGGCGAAGACGCTGCGGCCGGAGAGCGTGAGACCGTCCTGGGGAAGATATCCGGCAGAGGTGCCCTTCGCGACGACGAGGCTCCCATAGTCGAACGTGTCCATGCCGGCGAGAACTTTCATCAGCGTGGACTTGCCGGTACCATTGCCGCCGACAAGGCCGATACGGTCATGGTTCGTGATGAGCCAGTCCGCGTTTTCGAAGAGGAGTTTGTGGCCGAACCGTTTTCCGGCGCCGGAAAGCTGAATCATATTTCGTTCAAGATCGTGGCTGGGATTATCGTCTCATAAATTCGCGAAGGCATCGAAGTAGCCTTGTCATCCTGAACGTCGGCGAAGCCGGCGTGAGGGACCTTACGGACTGCTGCGACAAGCAACGCGGTTGCCGGGAAAAACCTACTGCGGGCCGTGCAGCGGTCCTGGCCGGCTGCCGTGCCGGCTTCTGCGGCTCGTAGGGTCCCTCCGAAGGCTGCCGCCCTCGTCAGGATGACAAGTTTTTTGGGGAAGCCCTACGGCCAGACTACATTCGCGATGGGATCTTTCGAGGCGGGGCGGCCATTGCGGGGGCCGGGGTAGGCTCCCCAAAGTTCGCTGTGAAACTGGATCCGTTCGAGCGCCCGGTCGATCACGGCTTCGAGTTCGTGAAGATATTTGACTTCGCGGCCTTTGGCCAGACGGCGCTTCGCTTCTTCGGGGCTGAACCACGTGGGGCGGCGGTTGTCTTCGTCGGGACGACGCATCTGGTGGATTTCCATCAGGAAGGCTTTGACCACGAATTCCTGCACGCCGCCGGGCTGCCAGAACACGCCTTTGGAATGAATGTACAGATGGAAGTGTCGCGGCTCGATCGTTCCGTGAGCTCCGGCTTCTTCGGCGGCTTCGCGTTCGGCGGCCTGGCTGTGCGAGAGGCGGGCGTCGGTCGATCCCTTGGGGAACGTCCACTTGTTGCCCCCGTTGGTATTAACCAGAAGGAACTCAATCGCGGTACCGCGCCTGCGATAGCAGATCGCGGCTACCTGAAGCGGTAAGGACCTCGCAACGCGGGCTGAACCCATGAGTGCCTCCTAGACATAGGTTACATGCAAGATATTTCACTAGTATTAAAGTGCAACAAAAATTGTGCACCCAGGAGGGTGACGAAAGGGTTACGTCCCATTTCGGGAATCGGCGCACCCTCCAGTCTGCCATCTCAGATTGTCACCCTGAGCGAAGCGAAGGACCCATGCAACTTGCTGGCAGCGAGGTGGCGACGGCGAATTGCATAGGTCCTTCGCTGCGCTCAGGATGACAATCTATTTTGATGACGGCACCAGGCCCGCATCGCTCGCGGGCCAAACGATCAGGGTCGCGACAGGCTAACCCGCTGCGCCATATCCGCGCCCGGTTGGCGGGAGTGTCCGTGGTGCCGGGTAAGATGACGCTTACGGGGACACCGGCTGCCTTTCTTTCAGGGCGACAGGGCCGATCAGCGACACCAGTGCGGCTTTGGATGCGCAAAAGGTCGACCGTAGACGAGGATTCGTCGGCGGTGCGGCTGGCGATCGATCAGGCAATCATCTAGGACTGCCTTGCTCCCTCGACGAAGAAAATCTCTGCCGGACCTTGTTCCACTCCTCGGTCGAGAACAGGCGGGGGCCGACCTCGATGAGGCGCGGCGTCATGTTGAAAACAGCCACCCGGGTCCAGGGCTTGCCGTCACGCATGCGCAGGCCCTTTTCATTCAGGTCGCTCACGATGCTGGAGTAGGGGAAATCCTGAACCAGAAGTTCCATCATCAACATGAGGGTCCTGTTCTCAATGGGATCGATTTCCAGGCGCTGGCAATCGTTGGAGATGCGCAGTCCATAGGGGATATCTTCGCTAAAAGCGCCTTGGCGGGGAGATTCCGACTCGGGCAACTCGCGCCGCCATTCGAGAGAGACGAGTTGCCATCCCGCCGCCGTGCGCTGGCGGATGACCTCGGGACTAAAGGGCCCGGAAATCAGATCGCGAATCCGTTCGAAGTGCGGCATGATTGGCCCCCGTGCGTGGTGCTTCGGGATAAAGCAACCCGCAATTCCTCTGCCACGAATCTGCGCTGCCGCCGAGCTCGCAACTAGTTGCCCGTCCTTGAAATAGCTATCGGCGTGGGATCGGGCTGAGGCCGTCTGCTGTCCACGGGTGTGAATCAGTGTTCGGTTCCGGACGCGATGGGACGCGTCTGAACCGGCAGGGCTGGGACCGCGGGGAAGCTGCGAGCGGACGGCTGAAGGCGGTCCCTACACAAAACATCACGTCTGAATCTTTAGGCAGCCGCGATGTCGTTGCCGGATTTGTGACGTCCTGCCAGAGCATGCAACAGGGCCGGAGCGCCGAACATCACCGCGGTAAACAGCAGGTCCCCGACAACCCCGTGCCGGAAGAAGGGCAAGCCTGCGTCATAGCACGTCAACAATCCGGCGACCGTGCGGGGATACATATCCCACGCAGCCCAGACAGCGAAGTTGCTGACGACAAAGAACGTGACAGAGCCTGCCAGTGCGGATCCCATGATCCGAAGCGGTCCAGCGTTCTGCTTCAAGCTCGTGCCCAGCCACAGCATGGCGGCGTACCACGCCCAAGTCACGAAGTGGTCCCAGCTGAAGGGATATTTGTAGACGAGCGTGGTGAGCACGACGTCGGATGCGGCGAGCAGCGCTAGAGGGATCCAAAGCCGGCGGCGAGGTGCGCGTGCGCCAAAGAACAACAGGGCCGCTCCCACGGGCGTGAAAGCCATGGGATGGGGCATGAAACGGAACGCGATAGCGAACAGAACGAATGCATAGGCCAGCATGAATCACCTCGAGATGAAATCTTATTCTGGGCGCTGGAGCGGCTGGCGTCAAGCGGACGATCGTCGGGACGCAGAGTTCTTGACAATCGGCCGCGCCAGAAGGATTCTGGCAAGCAATCTTCAAGCGAACGTTAAGTTAATGTTGTCCGGGTTCTGGAACGACGACCTCGCCCTTCCCGGTCTCGTACACATCGCCGACCACGTGCAGGTTCTGGTCGATTTCCACGGCCTTGCTCAGGCCCCCGCGCCCCGGGCGGCCAGTCAGGGAGCGCGGGATCCCGGCATAACGGAGATCCTGAAAAAGAACGATCCACCCTTGCTTCGGCGGTTGGAGAGCTTCCGTTTCGGTGATGGGATACTGCGCCCAGTCGAGGAACACACGACCAACATAGGAATTCTTCGCTGCCAGAGTGACTGGAGTCTCTTCGGGCTTATAGCGGATTTCCATCCGATCCTCGGGATCGACTTCGGGTGCCAGAGAATCCACCGAGGCGAGAGCGAAGAATGCGGGCGTCTCGACCACGCCGTACCAGTGGAACGGGTCAAGCCATTTGGGATAAGCCGAGGCGCGAAGCGGGTCGGCGCCATTGTAGGTGCGGGCTTCGAGAGCGCTGAGGGCGCGGCGGTGTTCGTAGTCGCGCAATCCCCACACGAGAACGATGCCGACGAGCGCAAGTGTCGCGGCGACTCGCCCGCGCGGAGTGCGGCGGCGAGAGCCGATTTCCGTGTCGATCAAACCGAACAGCGCGGGCACGACCAATCCCAGAATCAGCAGGGCGAGCATCACAGGCTCGACGATGAAGACGATGTCCCACGAATACCACTTCTCGGAAAATGGCCAGAAGGGTCGAACGCCGTAGTTATTCGTGAAGTCGAGCAGGATATGGCTGAGTCCCGCGAGGCAGGCGTAGAGGAAGAGCACACCCCAGCGCGGAGGCAGGTTGGGATCTTTGACTTTGCGGCCGCGCAGCCGCCAGATCAGATAAACGAAGCCGACCACCACCATGGCGTCGAGAGGAACACCGAGGAGCGAGTGGGTGAATCCGCGATGGTGGGCGAAGCCAAATGCCGGGCCACGAAAGATGCCGCCGACCACGTCGAGGTCAGGCGCCTCGGCGGCGAGCGTCAATGTCAGCGTGGCCAACGCAGTCTTGCGGTTCAGTCCGGCGCGTCCCAAACAGGCGCCCGTCAGGAAGTGAGTGATGGGTTCCAAGCGGTTCGAGAATTCTATTTCGCCAGACTGCAGTGCGCCACCGAAACAAGTTGGCGGACTCAGCGAAGTAAATTGGACGCGCATACTCCGCGGAAGACACAAGGTAGTTCCGCTGAGGACGACACACGACAGGTGCGGATCAGCGAGAGGGCATCAGCAGTGTCAGGGCGTCTGGAACGACAGTGATTACGACCGGAAGCGTACCGAGGAGTTCGCCATCGGCTTCGACATAGATCTTGCGATCGGAAGACGCATGCGTGGGTGTCGCGTATTCGCACGAGACCCGCTTGCTGTGAACAAGGTCAACGCCGGGAATCTTCCAGCGGAGGCGCAGCAGCCCGCGAGTGACCCAGGCCAGATAGGCCAGACGGCTGGCAGTCCGGCTGAAGACAAGCCGCACGTCATCGCGGTCGAGAGAAGCTCCGGGGGCCAGTTCCTGAACGACTCCTCCGAAGTTGCGGATGCGCACCGCAAGGAGCTCGGTGACCTCGGTGCGACCAGGAACATCCGAACCAGTGTCGAGATATTCGGCCACAAAGCGCGTCATGGGATAGGTGAACCACATGTGCCAAGCCTTCCAGTAATAGGCGGCCATTCCCATGCGCTGTTTGACGCCCGTATGGAGTTTGTAGAAGAGATGAGCGTCGACGCCAATGCCAGCCGCGATCACGAAGTATCGGGTTCCGGGATTGCCTTGCAGATCGGCATACGTTAGCCGGCCCAGGGCAATGCGACGTGGCGTGGCGCTCAGATATGCCTTGGTAGCAGCCGCTATTTTGAGAGGAAGGCCAAGATCGTGCGCCAAGGCATTGGCGGTCCCAAGCGGCAAAATTGCCAGCGCTGCAGGCGAGTGGGCGACGACTTGGACGATGTTGTGGATGGTGCCATCGCCGCCGCAGGCGAAGATCGTGTCGTAGCCACAGTCGATGGCTCGGCGCGCTTCCTCCTCGGCGTGAACGGGAGAGTTTGTCGGAACCAGATCGGCTTCAACGCCTCCGGCGCGGAGAATCGTGAGGGCGGAGGCTAATTCCCGCTGGCGCTGCTGGCTGCCGCCGGAATCCGGGTTGTAGAGCAACGCAGCCTTGCGCATAGCGTGGTCGAAGCTGGATTGTACCTGAGGCCCATGCGTGAACTGGCACGCTAACCGGAGGATCCGCGCGAACCCCACTCCCACATCCCGAACATGGCCTTCTGCGGCAACGGATGGCCGGACTGGCGGGCGAGCATGGCGATTTGACCGCGGTGATGAGCATCGTGGGAAATCAGGTAGCCGAAAAATCCGGCGACATCTGGACGGAAGCCCTTGACTCGGCCATCCGTCTCCAGGGCGTGACTCATGACCGCGCTCAGAGCTTTCAAGCTGGCTTCAAATGCTTGCACGGCTTGCGCTGGAGTCACCGTCGAGCGATCGAGTTGTTCGGGAATGTCGTCAGCCTTGGCGGCTTTCAGCCACATCACGCGCACATTGTGCATGTGAGCGACGATGGCAGCAATGGTGCGGCCTTTGCCATCGGGAGACTTGGCCCTCCAGGTATCCGGCGGAAGATTATCGATCAAATATTGATTAATGCGGTTGTTCGTGTCGAAGGCTTTGAGCAGCGTTGCTGGTAATTGGGCCAAGAATGATTCGTCAGCGTCGGCATCGCGCGCAGGTTTCTTCGGCATGGTTCACTCGCGAAAGACTTGGCAAGAGATTTAATTTGGCATAAGCTTGCCGCACTCGCAAGGGGCGTCTTTTCTACGGCCCGTTTCTGGGTTGTTTGGGGCTCGAATTTCAAAATCGAAATCAGGAGGATTGACCAGATGAAAACTCTGGGGCAAGTGCTGTGCGGTGCTTTGCTCTGCCTGGGCGTGATGGCGCAAGACCATGCCGCTCAAATGCAGGGCCACCCGGTTACGCTGGTTACGGGACTGGGAGATCTTCATCATCCGGTTTCTACTCACAATCCGCAAGCGCAACAGTTCTTTGATCAGGGGTTGCGCTACATCTATGCGTTTAACCATGACGAGGCCGCGCGTTCTTTCCAACATGCCGCAGAACTTGATCCGACACTCGCGATGGCCTACTGGGGCGTCGCCGAAGCCGTGGGACCGAACTACAACGATCCGGCGGATCCCGAACGCTACAAGCACGCGCATAACGCGGTGCAGAAAGCCGTGGATCTGTCCGCGGGCGCTTCCCCCAGCGAACAGGCTTACATCCAGGCGATGGCGAAGCGATTCCCGGCCGATCCGAACTCGGATCTGAAGAAAGCCGCGGAGGAGTATCACGATGCGATGCGGCAAGTTGCGGCGCAATATCCGGACGACCTTGACGCAGCCACGCTGTTCGCGGAGTCAGGGATGAACCTGCATGCCTGGAGCTTGTGGCACCAGGATGGCACGCCCGAGGCGGGCACCGATGAAATCGTGGCGACTCTGGAAAGCGTGATGAAGCGCGATCCGAACCACCTGGGAGCGATCCACTATTACATCCATTCGGTGGAGGCTTCGAATAATCCGGAGCGCGCTCTGGCCGGAGCGAACAAGTTGGCGGCGCTCGCACCTGGCGCGGGACACATCGTTCACATGCCCGCGCACGTCTACATTCGCACCGGCGATTACGAAGCAGCGGTCCAGACGAACGAGCAAGCTGCGGAGGTCGATCGCGCCTATATCAAGGCGAGCGGCGTGCAGGGCATCTACCCGATGATGTACTACAGTCACAACCTGCATTTTGTCGCGATGTGTGGCGCGATGAATGGCCGCTACACCGAGGCGCGGAAGAATGCGGACCTGCTGGCGGCGAATGTGGGACCGCACGTGAAAGACATGCCCCCCCTTGAAGGCTTCATGACGATCCCGATCGCGGTCGAGATTCGATTTCATCACTGGAACGAAATCCTGAAGATGCCCGCACCGGATGCGTCGATGAAGACTGCGACCGTCTTCTGGCACTTCGGCCGTGGGATGGCTTTGGCGGGGAACGGAAAGATGGCGGAAGCAGAGGCTGAGTACAAAATAGTGGCCGATGTGGAAGCCGCCACTCCCCCTGATGTCATTTTCCAAATGCCGATCAATAACAAGGCGAAAGACATCATGAAGATAGCCGAAAACGTCCTCGGCGCAAAGATTGCTATCGCGAAGAAGGACAACGCTGCCGCCATCGCAATGCTGCGGGAGGCTGTTGCAATCCAGGATAAGTTGAACTATGGCGAACCGCCCGATTGGTTCTACCCGGTGCGCGAAAATCTTGGAGGCGCTTTGCTGATGAATGGCGATGCGGTGGGCGCGGAGAAAGTTTTCCGAGCAGACCTCGATCGCAATCCGCGAAATCCTCGGTCGCTGTGGGGATTGCATCAGGCGCTGCTGCAGCAGAAACGCGAATACGATGCAGGATTCGTTCAGAAGCAGTTTGAGGCTTCGTGGAAAGGCGGACCAGCCGCGCTGAAGTTGGACGACTTGGTATAGGCCCGGTAATTGGTTTCAGGGGCTGGCGAAGCTGCTAGCCCCCTCTGTTATTTCATTTGGAGTAGTTGGTCTCTATGTACTCCGCGCGCTTTCGGATAAGCTATCGGAGGTTTTCGTCCCATGGGAGAATCAGGAATGAAGTTTCTCGCTACGTTGAGAGTCTTAGTTTGTGTCTTTCTACTGTCTTCCTTTACGGCCTTGGGGCAGTGTACGCTGCCCGGAATTCCTTCTGCGGGCACGATTGATTCAACGTTTGATGCCTACGCCACCCAGAATGGTCCGGGCTGGACTGGCGCGGACGGGACTTATTCTCTGCCGTTGCCCGATGGGACGAATCTATGGATGTGGTCGGACTCCTACATCGGCACGGTCAACGCCACCACGCGCCTGCGCAGTGGTTATCTTTTCACGGCGCATAACTCGCTGACGATTTTGAATCAGACTACCGGGTCGTGGACCACGGTTGGCTACCCTCCGAAGACGACGTCGTATTTCGTCCCCAAGAGCAAGAGCGACTGGTTCTGGCAAGGTGATGGCTACGTGACGCAACCCACGACGGGCACGTATCAGATCAAGATCATGCTGACGGAATGGACTGGATCATTCAAGTTGGTTGGGCATTCAGTTGCAACGCTATCCTGGCCAAGTCTCTCGATCGTTTCGATCGCACCGATTACCGGCCTCGACACGAGTCTGACGTGGGGAACGAAGATCCTGCCTGTGGGCAAGTACTTCTACATTTACGGGCTGAGGGATCCGGGGACGGACACCAAGACTCCTTATTTGGCGCGAACAACTTCCATTAACAACCTGACGAATGCGTCGAAGTGGCAGTTCTGGAATGCGACGCAAAAGAAATGGATGTCCGGCGAAGCGAGCGCCACCGCGATGAGCGGGGTCGCCGCGGTGACGCCGGAGTATTCGGTCGATGCCATGAGCTACAACGGCGGCACGTTTTACCTGATGGCAGGAATGGACCCGCAGCATCCGGCGTATCCGTTGTGGGATGCGGTCACGACCTGGTATTCGTGCTCGCCGCAGGGGCCGTGGTCCAACGAGACAACGGTGTACACCACGCCGGAGGCCGGAGCGAATGGATGTAAAGTGGGCACGCTCGTTGCGTATAACGCGAAGGCGCACGCAGAATTCACGGATGCGGATGGAATTCTGATGTCCTACAACGTGAATGCGAATACATCGACCGATCTCGTTTGTGCGAATGATTACATGCCGCGGTTTATCCGAGTGCAAATTCCCGGCGTGACGGACGCGAAATAGGCCGGTTTGGAACTCCTCGGCGTCATCCCGAGCGGAGCCGTTTTTCAGGCGGAGTGAGGGATCTCGCGTGCAGGCCTCGGCTCCTTCAGGAAGGTCCCGTGCAATAGCGTTTTGGTCGCCCCTCTTTGCATATAATCTTCCTGCGATGCCTGCCCCAAAAGACGTCGAAAAAAAGATAGAAGCGCTGCGCGAAAAGATTCGCCACCACGAGCATCTCTATTACGTACTCGACAATCCCGAAATCAGCGACGCGGATTTCGACAAGCTGATGCAGCAACTGAAGGATCTGGAAGCCGACCATCCGTCGCTCATCACGCCGGATTCGCCCACGCAGCGCGTAGGAGGCAAGCCGCGCGAGGGATTCGTCAAGGTCGCGCATTCCTCGCCGATGCTGTCGCTCGACAATACCTACAGCGAAGACGAACTGCGCGCCTGGGAACGGCGTGTGCACGAACTGACGGGCCGAAGCGAGGTGGACTATGTTTGCGAGCTGAAGCTCGACGGCATGTCGCTGGCGCTGATCTATGAAGACGGCAGTCTGGCGCGGGGCGTGACTCGCGGCGACGGATCAGTGGGGGAAGATGTCACGCTCAACGTCCGGACTGTGCGCTCGATCCCGCTGTCGATCCCGAAGGAGCGGCTCAAAAAGGCGGGTATCCCCACGGACTTTGAAGTTCGCGGCGAACTGCTGATGCCGACTGCGTCGTTCAAGAAGATCAACGAAGAACGCGAAAAAAACGGCTTGCCGACATTCGCGAACCCCCGCAATTTCACTGCCGGGACGGTTCGCCAGCTGGATGCGAATGTCACAGCAGAACGGCGCATGGACTTCTTTCCTTACATCCTGCTCAAAAACGGCCGCACTTATTTCGATCGGCATTCGAAGACGCTCACGGCGCTCGAAGCGGCCGGATTCAAAGTCAACCCGAACCACAAGCTGGTTCATTCTATGGACGAAGTCTGGACCTATATTCAGGAGTGGGAGGCAAAGCGGGATTCATTGCCGTACGAAATTGACGGGATCGTGGTCAAGGTCGATCGCACGGGCTTGCAGGACGAGCTTGGCTTCACCGGCAAAGCTCCGCGCTGGGCGATCGCTTACAAGTACGCCGCGCGCGCCGGAATTACGAAGCTGGAAGACATTCGAGTGCAAGTTGGCCGCACGGGAAAGCTCACTCCCGTGGCCATGTTGGCTCCCGTCTTAATCGGCGGAACGACCGTCCGCAACGCCACGCTCCACAATATGGACGAGATCGAGCGGCTCGGCGTGAAGATCGGCGACTGGGTGCAGGTCGAGCGCGGCGGGGATGTGATTCCCAAGGTTGCGAAGGTGATCGACGACAAGGATCATCCTCGCGGGCATAAGACGTTTCACATGCCGGAGAAATGTCCCGTATGCCACACGAAGGTCGTCCGCACCGAGGGCGAGGTCGACTTCCGCTGTGTCAACGCCAACTGCCCCGCCAAGCTAGCCGGCACAATCCTGCACTTCGCCTCGCGCGGGATCATGAACATTGACGGCATGGGCGACGCGTTGGTCACGCAGCTTACGGATCGCGGGTTAGTGAAGAACGTGGCCGACATCTACAAGCTGACAAAATCCGATCTGCTCAGCCTGGAACGCATGGGAGACAAGTCGGCGCAGAACATCCTCCACGAGATTGAAGCGTCAAAGAAGCTGCCGCTGGAGCGCGTGATCTATGGTCTCGGTATCCGTATGGTTGGAGAGCGCACGGCACAATTCCTGGCCGAGCACTTCGGATCGATGGAGGCACTGGAGCAGGCCAGTGTCGAGGAGTTGCAGAACGTGGACGAAGTCGGCCCGCGCATCGCCGAGAGTATCGTGGAGTTCTTCAGCATTCCTGCAAACCGGAAATTGATCGAGAGGCTGGGCGAGGCTGGGCTCGCGTTCAAAGGCAAGAAGAAAGAGCGTGGCACGAAACTCGCAGGCAAAACATTCGTCCTGACGGGCACACTCGCAAGATACACGCGCGATGAAGCTAAGAAGATGATCGAGGATGCAGGCGGGAAGGTTGCCGGCTCGGTCAGCAAGAAGACGGACTATGTCGTGGCAGGAGCGGATGCGGGATCAAAGCTGGATAAGGCGAAGGAGTTGGGGGTCGCGGTAATTGACGAGAAAGATATGGAGAAGCTTGCAGGCTAACCTGCCCTGTCATCCTGAGAGAAGCGAAGGACCTATGCAACCGGCCCAGAGTCCATAGGTCCTTCGCGGCAAAGAGCGCCGCTCAGGATGAGACCATGTCAGGGAGTAGCAGCAAGCTACTTCATCGCGTCCCGCATCCTCGCCCACGTCACCTGCAGCGTTTCCGGCAGCACCCGGGTCTCTCCGATGACGGACACGAAGTTCGCGTCTGCCACCCAGCGCGGCAGGACGTGCATATGAATGTGACCGGCGATCCCCGCTCCAGCCGCTTTGCCCATGTTCATGCCCAGATTCAGGCCGTCCGGATGATAGAGTTCGCGAAGAACAGTCTCCATCCGCTGCGAGAGAGCCATCATTTCTTGAGCGGCCGCAACCGGAAGCTTGCGTAGCTCATCCAAGTGCTCGTAAGGAACAATCATCACGTGTCCTGGCGTATACGGATAGGCGTTGAGAATGACGAAACAATACTGCCCTCGGTACGCGATGAGGGTCTTGGCGTCGTCTTTTTCCTTAGGCGCGTCGCAGAAGATGCATCCGGTGGTCTTTTCGGTCGACGAAACATAGGCGTAGCGCCAAGGGGTCCAGAGATAATCCATAGCAGGGCAGGTTAGCAGATGCGGGATGCGGCGCAAAATTCCGAGCCGGCAGGATTCCGGCGCTACGTTGTCGCTTCGCGTTGTTCCGAATCCGAAACACTGAAACATGGCTGTAACATATAGGGGATTTGCGTTTGACACTGTTCATAAGCGATTGCTATAGTCGAAGAGTTCCCATTGGACGCGGGTTCTCTGTTAAAAACGTCCGACAGCTGGGATTGTCCAAGCTCATTCGCCAGGGTGAGCCCACCACAACCAAACGACTCGTCCAGCAGTCCGCAAAGCAGGCCCCGCATCCCGTCATCAGAGAGGCATAACCTTGTTCGACGACACCACCGCCCACAACTCCGAATCCAACTCCGCTGTCGTAACTGAAGAACCGACGACAGAACAGCAGCACCAGCCCGAGCCCGCTCAGGCTGCCGCCACCACCGACCATTCCACCGAGATGCATGCGGACTCCGCTGCAGACGACAAGACTGCGGCCGGCGAAGACTTCGCCTCCGTGCTGGAGAATTTCACCACCGAAGCCGAAGAGGCGGTGAGTGAAGACCGCGTCATCAAGGGCACCGTGCTGAAACTGACCGGCACGCATGTGGTGGTCGATATCGGCGCCAAGTCGGAAGGAATGCTGCCGCTGGCGGAAGTGCTCGATCACGAGGGCAAGCCCAAGTTTAAGCCCGGCGACGAGATCGACGTGATGCGCGACAAGGGTCCGGCCGAGGAAGGCTACATCAACCTCTCGCACCAGAGGGCGCAGCGCATTCACGCGTGGGAAGAAATCGAGAAGGCGTACAGCGAGAAAAAGCCAATCAAGGCCATTGTGGTTGACCGCATCAAGGGCGGGCTCACCGTCGACATTCTCGGCGCGCACGCGTTCCTGCCGGGCTCGCAAGTCGACCTCCGTCCGATCCGCAACCTTGACGGCATGAAGGGTCAGACCCTCGAAGTTGCCGTGATCAAGCTGAACAAGAAGCGTGGCAACATCGTCGTCTCGCGCAAAGATCTGCTCGAAGGCGAGCAGAACGAGAAGCGCTCCAAGACCCTCGAGCATTTGGAAGAAGGATCCGTGCTGACAGGTGTAGTTAAGAACCTGACCGAATACGGTGCATTCGTCGACCTTGGCGGGCTCGATGGCCTGCTGCACATCACCGATATGTCCTGGGGACGCCTGACTCACCCGAAAGACTTAGTCAACGTGGGCGATCAGATTCAGGTGAAAGTCCTAAAGTACGACAAGGACAAGCAGCGCGTATCGCTTGGATTCAAGCAACTGACACCCGATCCCTGGCTCGATGCCGAGCACCGTTATCCAGAGGGTGCGCACGTTGGCGGACGCGTCATCAGCGTGACCGACTACGGCGCGTTTGTCGAACTCGAGCAGGGTATAGAAGGCCTGGTCCACGTCAGCGAGATGACGTGGTCGAAGCGCATGAAGCATCCGTCGAAACTCGTCAACGTCGGCGATCAAGTCGAGTGCGTGGTCCTGAACGTGAATCCGACCGAGCGTCGTATTTCGCTCGGGATGCGGCAACTGGCGGCCAATCCGTGGGACTCGCTGCACGAGAAGTTCCCCGTCGGCATGACCGTGGAAGGACGCGTACGCAACCTGACCGACTTCGGCGCCTTCATCGAAATCGAAGACGGCATCGATGGCCTGGTCCACGTCAGCAACCTAAGCTGGACCAAGCGCGTGAAGCATCCTTCGGAAGTGCTGAAAAAGGGTGACCGCGTGAAAGCGATTGTTCTGGCGATTGAACCGGATAAGCGTCGTTTGTCCCTCGGCGTGAAGCAACTTCAGCCGGACGTTTGGGAGTCTTTCTTCCAGACGCATCACATCGGAGATGTCGTTCACGGCAAAGTCCTGCGTGTAGCAGCATTCGGCGCGTTTGTCGAAATCGCGGAAGGCGTGGAAGGCTTGTGCCACAAGTCTGAAGCAGCCGACGAAAACGGCCAGCCGCTTGCGTTGGAGCCGGGCTTCGAGCACGACTTCAAGATCATCAAGATGAATCCGGAAGAAAAGAAAGTCGGACTCAGTATCCGGGCCGTGGGCGAAGAAGCCTCGCGCTCGGAAGTGGAAGCCTACAAGCAGCCGGTTTCCAGCACCAGTTCAACCATCGGCGAGCTGATCTCCTGGAAACGCGCCAGCAACGAAGGCAACTAAGTATTTAGAAAACGAATCAGGGAGGCCGCCCGAGAGGGCGGCCTTTTTCTGCGACAGGTTTCCTTCGTGAAGGGTCCCCTGTGGTGAAGGCTCTTGCTTCGTTTGGCCGCTTCGCTAACCCTGTTCTAGAATCATTCGTTTGCCCTGAGTCATCTCTACATACTGAGTACCGAGGATTATTCCATTGCCCGAAACAATTTATGACGTAGCCATCATCGGCAGCGGCCCAGCCGGATACACCGCTGCGATCCGCGCCGGCCAGTACGGCCTCAAGACCGCACTCATCGAAAAAGACGGATTCCTCGGTGGCACTTGCCTGCACGTCGGCTGCATTCCCACCAAAGCGCTCCTCTTCAACGCCGAACTCTGGGATCACCTGAAAGAAGCCAAAGAATACGGCATCGAAGGCGTAGATGCGCGCCAGCTCAACTGGGCTGCGATCCAGGAGCGTAAAGGAAAGATCGTCGCCAAACACGCCAAGGGTCTCGAGTTCCTGATGAAGAAAAATAAGGTCGAGACGGTAAAAGGTTATGGCAAACTGACCGGCTCGGCGCAGAACGGCGTGTTCACCATCGAAGTCACCAACGACGGCAAGGCCAGCCATCTCAGAGCAAAGAATGTCATTCTGGCGCCGGGCTCCGAAGCCCGCATGCTGCCGGGCCTCGAAGCCAACGACCGCGTTCTTACCAACATCGAAATCCTCAACCTCAAAGAACTTCCCAAATCAATTGTGATCGTCGGCGCCGGTGCCGTCGGAGTGGAGTTCGCTTCGATCTACCGGTCCTTCGACTGCGAAGTGACCATTGTCGAAATGCTCCCGCGTCTTGTCCCGGTCGAAGACGAAGAAGTTTCGAAAGAACTGGCTCGCGTCTACCGCAAACGCGGCATCAATTTCCACACCAGCGCGAAAGTCGATAAGGTCGAGAAGACCAAAGCGGGAGTTGCCGTCACCATCACCGTCGATGGCAAGCAACAAAAGATCGAAGCCGAAAAGATCCTGATTGCCGTCGGCCGCAAGCCGCGCACGCAAAACATCGGCCTCGAACGGACAAAAATCAAGCCGGATCGCGAGTTCATTAAAACCGATTCCTGGATGCAAACCGCCGAGCCCGGCGTCTACGCCGTCGGCGACATCGTCCTGGGCACGCCGCAACTCGCCCATGTCGGAGCTATGGAAGCGCTGGTCGCGGTCGCGAAGATTGCGGGCAAGCCTGCCAAGCCCATCAACCCCGAGCACATCCCCGGCGCAACGTATTGCCATCCCGAAATCGGCAGCGTCGGCCTCACCGAAACCAAAGCCCGCGAAGCCGGGTACAACGTCAAAGTTGGCAAATTCCCCTTCACCGCCAATTCGCGCGCCAGCATCGTCGGCCAGCACGAAGGCTTCATCAAGATCGTTTCCGACGCCGACTACGGCGAAATTCTCGGCGTCCACATCATCGGCCCGCAAGCGACCGAACTGATCGCCGAAGCCGTGGCTGCTATGGAACTCGAAGCCACAGTCGAAGACCTGATGTGGACCATCCACGCCCATCCGACGTTGGCGGAGGCCATGCTGGACGCGTCCAACAGCGTGTACGGAATGGCGATCAACGCATGAACTTCGTAGCCACGGATCATGCGGATGAACACGGATAAAAATGTAGGCGAGGATTGCATTGTCATCCTGAGCGCGCTTTATGCGCGAAGGATCTATGCAATCCCTCCGTGTCCTCCGTGCCCTCTGTGGTGAGAGCTCTTGATTTTGATTTCCATAATCCAACTCGGCGCGCTCGACTACACCACAGGCGTCGCCCTGCAGCAACAGTTAGTGGCTCTGCGCAAAGAAGAGAAGATTGGTGACGTCCTTCTCCTGCTCGAACACAATCCGGTAATCACGCTGGGTAGGAATGCCAAAGCCGCCAATATAATCGCCTCGCCCGAACTTCTCACCCAGCGCGGCGTGGAGCTTTTCGAATGCGACCGCGGCGGCGACGTCACCTTCCACGGCCCCGGTCAGATTGTCGGATACCCGATCTTCGATCTGCGCGGCTTCGCCGATCCTGATGGCAAGCGCAAGACGCTAGGTGTAATCGAATTCGTCCGCCGCCTCGAAGAAGTCCTGATCCGCACCTGCGTAGACTTCGCAATTGCCACGAAGCGCCTCCCGGGCCTCACCGGAGTCTGGACGGATCCCGCCGCATTGTCATTGCAAGACGCAAATCACTTGTCATCCCGAGCGAAAGAGAACGATTCGAAGAATCGTTCTCTGCACTCGAGGGACCCCGGGTTCGCAGGTGCCACCACGAGTCATGTGGGGACAGCCGCCTCGGCTGTCCAGCGGGGCGAAGCGAGCGAACCCATGAACCACCGCGAAGCCAAGCTCGCCGCCATCGGCGTCCACATCTCCCGCTTCGTCACCTCGCACGGCTTCGCGCTCAACGTAAACACCGACCTCAGCTACTTTAACTTGATCGTCCCCTGCGGTATTACCACCAAGCCTGTCACCTCCATGGAGCAAGAATTAGGCAAACCGCTCAACCTGAACTCTGTCTCCGAATCCATCTCCCGCAACTTCGGCACAGTATTCTCCAGCCAGATCCTCTGGCTCGAAACCCTCGACGCTCTTCTCGACCCGTGTGGCGCGGGCGGCCCCGCCCGCGAGCCCTAGCCCTCCGCCCCACTCTCGCGATACCATCAATGCATCGCGCCCAAAGCGCTGCCTTACATGGGGAACAATAAGAAGAAGTCCAAAGCAAGCTCCAACGGCAGTAGTCCGCGCAACGGTCGTGGGGGGAATACTCGCGTGGGAAGAGCTCATGTGGGGACGGGCGCATTCGCCCGTCCCGTCGAGCGCAGCTCGACGAAGGGAAACAACAAACCGAACACCGCCCTCCGCACCTACTCCATCCCCGACTACCGCCTCGAGCATCCCGACTTCACCGTCCGCCAGCGCATCGAAAAAGACCGCCAAGGCCAAGAGCACGTCCGTTACGAAGTCGAAGGCGATCTGGACACGCCCGTCCCGCCCATTCGCGACTCCAAATATCTCGACAAGCAGCAAGCCATCGAGATCTACCGCTACATGCTGCTGAACCGCAAAATGGAAGTCGCTCTCGAGAATCTCTACAAGCAAGGCAAAGTGGTTGGCGGAGTCTACTTCGGACTCGGCCAGGAAGCCTGCTCCTGCGCGTCGGCCTACGCTCTCGACAACGACGACTGGTTCGCCCCCATGATTCGCAATCAGGGATCGCTTCTCGTCCGCGGCTTCCGCGCCAGCGATACCATGATGCAGTACATGGCGAAAGCCGACTCGCCCACCAAGGGCCGCGACGGCACCTCGCACTTCGGCGACATCGAAAAACGCAACATGGTCTCGCCCATCTCGATGCTCGGCGATCTCATCCCAGTCCTGTCTGGCGTCGCGCTCGGCGCGCGTCTCCAGGGCCGCAACCTCGCTGTCATGACCTACATCGGCGACGGCGGCCAATCCACCGGCGTCACCTATGAAGGCATCAACTTCGCCGCCGTGCAGAATCTCGGCCTCGTGCTTTTCGTCGAGAGCAATCTCTGGGCCTACTCCACTCCGTCGGAAATGCAGTACCGCTGCAAAGATCTCGCCGAACGCGCCATCGGATACGGCATTCCCGGAGTGATCGTCGACGGTACCGACGCCTGCCAGGTCTACGATGCCGCCCGCGAGGCCGTCGATCGCGCCCACCGCGGCGAAGGCCCAACCTTGATCGAAGCGAAGATGATGCGCATGAAGGGCCACGCCATTCATGACGCCGCAGCCTATGTGCCAAAAGAAATGTTCGACTTCTGGAAAAAGCGTGACCCTATCGCTCGCTTCGAAAATTACTTAGTCAAAGAGAAGAAGTGGCTGACCTCCAAAGAAAATGAAGCGCTGATCAAAGAAGTAGAAGAAGTAATCGAAGCAGAACGAGAAATCGCAGTGAACTCCCCGATGCCGACACCCGAATCCGCCGAAGGCGGTGTCTTCTGTGAAGACGGCTGCCACGAGATCAAACCCAAGTACGGCATGCCAAAACTAAAGAAGGGAACCGCCAGCTACAAAGAAACCGATGCCGCGGTCCACTTGAAATAGATCGTTGTGAATCCGTGCAAATCCGTGGCGAACGGTTTTGCTCGAAACTCGAAACCTGAAACTCGAAACTGCGCCTATGCTCCTTACCTACCTCGAAGCCATCCGCCAGGGAATCTGGGAAGAAATGGACCGCGACCCAACCGTCTTCTGCTTGGGCGAAGACATCGGCATCTACGGCGGCGCCTTCAAAGTCACCGACGGATTTATCGACCGCTTTGGCCCCGAGCGTGTCATCGACACACCCATCGCCGAGTCCGCCATCGTCGGCGCGGCCTTCGGAGCTTCCCTCACCGGCATGCGTCCCGTCGCCGAATTTCAGTTCATGGACTTCATCGGTTGCGCCTTCAACCAGATCAGCAACATGGTCGCCAAAACGCACTACCTCTGGGGCGCGCCCGCACCGTTAGTTCTGCGCGGCCCCAGCGGCGGATACGTCCACGGTGGCCCCTTCCACTCCCAGAATCCCGAGATGTGGTTCGTCCACAATCCCGGCCTCAAAGTCATCTGCCCCGCCACGCCGTACGACGCCAAGGGCCTCATCAAATCTGCGATTCGCGACAATAATCCCTGCATCTTCTTCGAGCACAAATATCTGTATCGCCGAATCAAAGAAGAAGTCCCCGCGGATGATTATGTGGTTCCGATCGGAAAAGCACGCGTGGCAAGAGAAGGGAAAGATCTGAGCATCATCACTTACGCTGCGATGGTCCACACAGCCTTAGAGGCTGCCGAGATTCTAAAGAACGAAGGAATCGACCTCGAGATCCTCGACCTCCGCACCGTCTCGCCCCTCGACCGTGAAGCCATCGCGCAGACGGTAAAGAAGACCAACAAGGTCATTATCCTGCACGAGCACTCTCGCACCGGAGGCCTCGCCGGCGAAATCGCCGCCATCATCAACGAAGAAGCCTTCGACGATCTCGACGGCCCCATCGTCCGCATCGCCGGCCTTGACTCTGCGATCCCGTTTTCCCCTCCGCAGGAGCACCACTACCTGCCGAAAGTGGAAGACGTAGTCCGCGAATCGCGTCGCCTAAAAGCATATTGACCCGCGCAGCGGCGGACGCAGCTTGCCATGAGCGAAGTCGAAGGGTCCGCCCCCCGGACGCCGCTTGTACAAACTAGCCTCCGACCCCGCCCATCTGCCACAATACCTTCGGAGGTTTCATGGGCAAGTTCATCCTCGGTGTGATTGTGACTCTTCTTATTGTTATTCTCGGCAGCCTCGGCTATGCGATGCTCGGTTTTTTTCCCACCCCCTCCAACATCGAGCCTTCTCATCTGGAACGCCGTTTCGCCATGGGCGCCATCGATGCCTCCATGGATCGCCACGCTCCCCGCATCCCCAACCCTCTCACGCCCACCGACCAGAACCTGGAAGACGGCATGAAGCTCTACACCATGAACTGCGCCCTCTGTCACGGAAGCCTCGACCGCAAACCCTCCACGCTGGCCACATCGTTCTATCCGCCTCCGCCGAATCTTATCTCCGATCCGCCCGACGATCCTGAGTGGCACATCTTCTACACCATCCGCACCGGCGTGCGCTACACCGGCATGCCCGCCTGGGACAAAACGATGACCGAGCCGGATATGTGGAAGATCACCATGCTGCTTTCGCACCTTGATAAACTTCCGCCCGCAGTCCAGGAATATTGGAAGACGAACTTCAACGTCGCTCCCACCTCCAGCGATGAGAAGAAAGAAGATGAAAAGAAAGAGACCGGCAAAGAGAAGCACGATCACCACTAGAATCGAAGTAAGTTCCCTTTTTCTCCAGTCAAGCGGCGCTGCGAGACGCGCTGTGCCGACTGTGCTGTCTGCGTCTCGTAATCGCCGCCCGCCGCGAAGCCTGCCGCTCTGCCCCGGCTGCGTGGCGCACCGTGGAAGAGAGGCCCTTCAAGGGCCGCGAAAGACTGCCAAGGATCGAAGGGCTTGGTAGTGGCTCAGTTTGAATTTGGATCGGGCTGATCGGCTTCAGTTTGCAGTTCGCCTTGGGTTAGGGCTTCTCTTAGATTTGCAACCGCGTCTGCGACTTCTGCTTCAGTAACGTCTTCTTTATCGCCCTTGAAATACATCAAGATCAAATATAGCGTCCGTTCCTTCCCTTCTTGTTCTTCCTCCAAGAAGGCTCCTACAACGCGGAAGGAGTTGCGTGGGCTACGTTGGAGATCGGTGCTCCCAACGTCATATTTCCAATATTCGATCTTACCTTTTCTCTTCGGAGGACGAGCAGCGTTGCAATTGTAGGTATAGTCTTCTTCGATGTCAGCCACGACCTTGGCTAGATCGGCTTCGATGTGGCGATACTTCTTCCGGAGTTTACGCAGAAGCTTGGCTAGGCTCGGTGATCGCGCACAGTCTACCTTGCACCTCGCCAAGCGGATTTTCCTCTACGCGGGAGTGTTAATCTCTTGGGCCGATTTCTCCACCAGTTCCTGGAATGAATCGCTCAGTGAAAGCATAATTCCTTCCATTTGGCTTTGCATCTTTTCCTGATACGCTTTGAATTCAGCCAATAGCCTAGGGAACGGCTCAATTCCCGCTAGTCCGATGCGCAGTGAACCTTCGTAAATGCTGAACATCTTAGCGTCTCGCTCTTTCGCGCCTACAAGGAATTCGCGCAACTGCTCGTCGCTGAATCCATCCAATGCCCCACTATTCAACATGCGGTAACCCTCTTCAAGCAGAGGGATCAGAGCTTCAAAGTCACGACGCAGCTTTGCAGCAGCTTCCGGGGATGGAATGCCGCATACCAACGTCTTCGCGTTTTCGATTCTGCGAACATGGCGATTCATCTCACGCATCTGTTCTTCTGTGAGAAGGACTTTTGTTTCGAAATTGTTAGTGCAGCTAATAGGCTGACAAGACATTGGACACCTCCTTTACTCCATCGGCAAATTGCTCGTTTTCCCCGACCAACGAGCACGGCTTGCCTTTTTGGCAATTTCCGATCTTCGTGCTGGGCTAATTGACCGAGCACGCGAAGGACCGCCTACGAGGCCGCCTTTACGAGCTGCGACCTTACGTGCGTCCGGCTCCTTCTTTTCTGAGAGCGCCGCTTGCACGACGCGAAATGCCCGCACGTTTACATCCATTCAACCTCCCTATTGGTTAGACGCACGCAGGACGTTGAAGGTTCAGTGATCATCTTTCGGTAGCCAAAATAGTATTTCGACGCGGCAGATGGGGGTAGAGCACTTCCGTCACGTGCTCATTACACCCAAGAGTACATGCCCTTTCGTAACTAGTCAAGAACAAAATGAACAAAATGCTTGACAATATGTATTATACTCAAGCATAATGCTCAGTATGAACGCGCTCAGTATTGAGGATCGGATACGGGTCGTTGGTGCACTGGTGGAAGGAAACAGCATCCGTTCCACTTCTCGGATGACCGGAGTAGCAAGAAACACGGTGACCAAACTCCTTGTCGATCTCGGCCAAGCGTGTATGAAGTTTCACGACGAACATGTCCGAAATGTGCCGGTACGTCGGCTCCAGTGTGACGAAATATGGGCATATGTCGGGGCAAAAGCCAAGAACGTTACACCCGGAAAAAAGGAGATCGGTTGGGGCGACGTTTGGACATGGGTTGGAATCGACGCAGATACGAAACTGGTAGTCTCGTACCTCATTGGCGGACGTGGAGCCGATTGGGCGATGGATTTCATGAAGGATGCAGCCAGCCGCATCCGTGGCCGCGTCCAACTCACTACAGACGGACACAAGGCATATCTTGAGGCCGTCGAACAAGCCTTTGGTATGGACGTAGATTACGCCCAGCTCCAGAAAATCTACGGTGCCTCGCTGGAAAACGAGACCCGATATTCTCCCGCAACGTGTATCGGTTGCGACATGAAAGTCGTCAGCGGAAATCCCGACCCTAAGCATGTAAGCACCAGTTACATCGAGCGCCAGAACTTAACCATGCGTATGCACATGCGGCGATTCACTCGGCTGACAAATGGATTCTCTAAGAAAATCGACAATCACGCTTATGCCGTTGCGCTTCACTTCATGTACTGCAATTACGTCCGGATTCATTCGACGCTACGTGTGACCCCTGCAATGGAAACTGGACTGTCCGATCACGCATGGGAACTGTCAGAACTTATAGGCCTAATTTCAAACTGAGCCACTACCAAGGGCTTTAGCCGCTGCACTCGCACCAGTTCGAACGCTATAATATCCGTTTGCGTTCAGCGCTCTTTTGGTCTGCGCGTTCATAGGAAGGGAATCATGCCAACTGACATCATCATGCCCCAGATGGGCGAATCCATCGTCGAGGGCACTATTACCAAGTGGTTGAAGAAGCCCGGCGACAAAGTTCAGCGCGACGAACCCCTGTTCGAAATATCCACCGACAAGGTCGACGCCGAAATCCCCGCCCCAGCCTCCGGTGTTCTCCTGGAAATCAAAGTCACCGAAGGCACAACAGTTGGCGTGAACACGATCGTCGGCACGATCGCGGTCGACGGCGAAGCCGCCGCAGCCAAGCCTGCGGCTCCTGCGAAAGCGCCTGCATCTGACAGTAGCGCCGGCGCCCCGCCGGCTGTCGCGGGGATGTCTCGCCCACGCACCCAGGCCGACGCACCCACCCCGTCAGCCGAAAAGAAGCCCGCTCCCGTTCATGAAGAGGACGAAGAAGCCCGCTCCTCCCCGCTCGTCCGCAAAATCGCCCGCGAGCACGGAGTCAGTCTCTCCCAAATTTCCGGTACCGGACTCGGCGGCCGCATCACCAAGCAAGACATCATGTCGTTCATCGAGAGCCAGGGATCTCGTGTGGGGACGGACGCATTCGTCCGTCCCGCCGAGCGAAGCGAGGCGACATCCTCACCCTCTCCCACCTCGCAAGCTCAAACTCCGGCGCCGCGCCCGGCGGCTCCCGCACCCTACCCGGGCGATCTCGTTCCCATGACGAACATGCGCAAGCTGATCGCCAAGCACATGATCGAGTCCCGCCGCACCAGCGCCCACGTCCACTGCATGTACGAAGTGGATCTCACCCGCATCGTTAACCTGCGCGCCAAACACAAGTCCGGATTCGAGCAACGCCACGGTGCACGCCTTACCTTCATGCCATTCTTCGTGCGCGCCGCAGTCATGGCCTTGCAACAGTGGCCGATCATCAACGCCTCACTCGAAGCCGACAACATCCGCTATCACCGTCAAATCAATATGGGCATCGCCGTCGCGCTCGACTGGGGACTCATCGTTCCCGTCCTGAAGAATGCCGGCGATCTGAATTTCCTGGGACTGCAGCGCGGCATCACCGATCTCGGCGAACGCGCTCGCACCAAGAAACTCAAGCCCGAAGATGTTGAGGGTTCGACTTTCACCGTCACTAATCCCGGCCAGTTCGGCGCCGTCTTCGGACTTCCCATCATCAATCAGCCCAACTCGGCCATCCTGGGTGTTGGCGGAATCACCAAGCAGCCCATGGTCATCACCGACAAAGACGGCACCGACTCCATCGCCATCCGGTCCGTCGTGCACCTGACTCTCGGCTACGATCACCGCCTGATCGACGGCGCCGTGGCCGACCAGTTCATGGCCCAGGTCAAGAAGAATCTCGAAGCTTGGAGCGAAGAAGTCGGCTGACAAGGGTATCAGTCGAGTCGAACCGAACCCTCTCTGGGTTCCCCCGGGTGCCCCTCAGTCCTCTGTGGTGAGTCATTCTGGCAGCTACTGGCTGGGAGCTGACGAAGCCGCACTGCTCTTCGCCCACGCCGAAGCATTTAAGCACTGCACAACGCCGTCGATCACCATCCCGACCCCTGCCTTAAATTTCTCGGGGTCCACGATGTCTCGCTGTGCCACTGCGTCGATCGCCCCCAGCGCGTTCTCTAGAAACGACATCGCCGCATCCTTCTTTTCCGCGCCTGACTTGCCGCCGAAGAGTGTTTCGATCCCAGTGACGAGCGCAGGAATGAACGCGATCCCTCGCAGCAGCTGATTTAGAAAGTTCATATCATTCTCCTTTTCAAAATAAATTCCGCACACTGATCCCACAGCCCGTTCAAACCACAAGCAATCTTTCCCCTCACGCTTTCGGATTATTCCGCCGACAATCTACTTCCGCAGCGTGGCGCTGCCCGTCCGGCTCGCACTGTCGTGCGCTTGAATCAACGCCTTAATCTCCGCCTGACCATCCCTCAGTTCTCCGAGCTGAACTTCGGTTCGTATCCGCCCTTCGGTATTGGTCGCCGCAATCTGCTCCAAACGCACCACCCGCGCCTTGGTCGCCTCAATCTCCGAATCTTGCCTTGCAGTGTTCCTGGCATCCTGAATGACATAACCTGTGATAGAAAGAGCTATCGCTCCCAACGCGATTAGTGTTCGCGTATCAAATTTTAGAAGTCGTTGTTCCCGGATCGCCTCGAGCTTGTGGTTCCACTTCTCCTCGAGAGACTCCGCCAAGCTCTGCACCTCCGCCAGTTTTTCCAGCACCTCCAGCTGAAATTCCTTTGCGCTGTACGGAACCACCGGGGCCTTCTCCGCGCCACCCCGTTGTCGCAATCGAGCCACTGTGCAGTCTTCATTCATATGGATAATCCACATGCAACGCTGCCACGTATCGCGAATATCGTGGCGGGGACGAGTTGTCATACAGCCTCAAGAAGTAATTTTGTGTCCGCGCCAGCCGAGACAAGCTGAATGTCTGCGTGCTGAACCGTCCTAATAGATTCCGGTCGTTCGCCGTTCCGAAGCCATAGTCGTGTGCCCGAACTTCTACCCCATATGCGCTGCCCAATGCGATTCCGACATCCACTTCGACGGTCGTCGAGCTCACCTGCGTAATCTGCGCGTCTGTCAAATCCTCCAGATAGTACGATCCGACTTGACCCGTTGAAAGCGTCACGGGCATATCCTGGACCGAAGTCATCGTCGCGCTCGACTGGTCCTGCAATGCCAGTGCTGCTGCCAGGTCGTTCGCGAATTCGATGGTGTATACCCCTCGATCGCCTGCCACGTCGACCACCTCAATGCTCACCTTCCGCGCGATCGCAGAAAACAATGCGCCTTGCGATGGCACGTTCACCGCCAGCCCATCCCCCGGAAAAATGTCAGCGGCTCCGTCCGGAAGAAAATCGCTCCACACCTGGTAGCTTCCGCTCCACGCCGTCCCTACGGCATCGTCCAGAATCGCCGCTGCCGCATTTTCGCAGTCCGCCTGCGTACGCGCGCTCGGAGTCTTCATCGTCCGCACGATCCCTCGCACACCGTTGTCCGCTCCGCTCTGTAGTCCTGCGACGCTCGCGCTGTTCATGACTTCGGCAACGGCGCGTCCAGATCCTCGGTAGCTCACCACGATGTACGTATTCAACGGCGGCACATACTGCGGATAAAAATCCAGCGAGGTCGAACTCGCGATCAGGCACTGCCCTCCATCGGAAAGAGACTCGACCAGCATGGTCTGGTAGTTGTCATTCGGCAATGCCGTTCGTACTTCCGCCAGCGATATATGCGTAACATAGGTGTACGCGATGCTGCACTCCATGCTGGTTGCATTCACCAGCGCGTAGCTGCAGAATCCCGGCGCATTCGCAATCACATCGTCAAACAGCACCATCGCCGGCGCAACCATGGTGGCCGGATTCGAGGGATCGATGTCCTGTATTTCGAGCACCAGCCTCACATCTGCCACGACACTCGATCCGCCCCAACCGTTCCCCGCGGGATGCAGCGAGGAGTGATACGTCTCCCCCGAGCGGTACACCGCCATCGAGTAGATGTAGGTCGTCAAAACGTACCTGTGCCCGGCGGTCGTTGCCACAACCGGTCCCGTCGCCGCTCCATTGATGACCGCCTGAATGTAAGACTCGCTCCCGGAGGGTGTGACCTGGAATCCCGCCAGGCATCCTGTTGCAGAAATTGCTCCCGCATACAATCCGCCTAGCACTCCCGAGGAAGATCCCGTGAAGCTCACATCCCCGTGCTGCAATTCCAGCGCCCCACCAAGTTCAATCCGCTCGCTGAATTGAACTGTCGTCCCTCCATCTTGCCCCGACCCTCCGTTCACCTGCAGCGCCTGTGCGCTCACCGAGATCGCTGACGCCGGATCGCTTACCACCCATGTCGTCGCATCCAGGCCCGGCCCCAGGAAATTCTCATCGATCAACGCGGGTTTACTGAGCTGGAATGGCGTTTGCGATAAATAAAATCGCGTGCTCAGCCCATCCCCCGCGAAGTAGTCTCGGACGTACGCCTGCGGCTCATTCATTCCAATCACGGTTACGTCGTTCACCAGCATCTTCGGCGACGCCAACAGGAATCCCACGGGAGAAAAGTTCGCATCGCTCTCGTTCAAAGCGTACGTCGCCGCTCCCACCGGTGCCAGCGTCAGCGACCCATTCATAGCTCGATAACTTGCCCTTGCTGCCAACGCAATTTCGGCCGCATGGTAAGAAAAGTTCTTTTGCGGATTCACTTGGTATGAAGTGAGCGCGTCCAGATCCTGCACACCACTCGTGTCAAACCATCCCGGCATCAGATCCGCCGCTAGTTGACGCAAAGCTGAACCGGCACTCCGCTCAACAAACGGAGCCCGATTCGGCAACGCCTTCTGGTCAAGAAGAATTTCATCACTCTCCGCCATCAGTTCATAGCGATACAGCGAACCCTGCTGTCCGAATCCCAGATACTGACACTGGGGTGCCTGCGTCAGATGCCCGGTAAATACGATGCTTCCGCCAGCCTTTGCCAAAACTACTCGAGCCCCCGGCTCCGGAACCACAAATCCTGCCGAATTTTCCAACAGGCTGCACCGCAGCTCAGATGGCTGATTGATTTTTCGTTCAATGTGCGGCGACACCGTCGCATCCAGCGCGGCGGTATAGTCCACCGGCCCTTGTCCCTGCAGATTGTCAATCGTCAGTTTCATAAAAGATTTCTGGAAACAAATCCGGTTATAAGTCAGTTCGATGAAACTCTGCGGGATGCAGAGTCTTCCCTCTGTGTTCCCCCGTGTCCTCTGTGGTGAAAGCTTCTTGCCCTGGGCTGGAACTTAGTAAGTCGCCGCCGTGCAAGCCGGAAAATAACTGCGGTAGCACAGCACGCTCTGCCCATCGTTCGTATCGATGTACGGCAAAGCCAGAAAAGAAGCCCGTAGCGAGATTGCTGACAACGGTTTCGCAACTATCGCCGACCCCTCCCGCAACAACTTGCCGTTCGCAGTCTTGGCACTCCCCGGGCTCAGTCGCGGATAGTAGAAACAGACTCTTCCCCCCGATTCCTCTTCCGCGACAAACAACGCCGACCACTCCTGGAAAAACGACCCACCTTCCCGATCTACGAACGCCACCACCACCTGGGCCGATGCGCCCGCAGCGGGCGCTCCGCCCAACAGTGGCTGCGCCAGCACCACGGACGTCGCTGTGATCTCCGCCACTCGCCCCACATTGAACGTCACCCGCCGCACATAATTCGGATCTTGCCGCACCGCCGCCGGACTGCTCACGTACGCCGCCGCGATCCCCGATCCCACATATCCCGTCTGCTGTTGATAATCGACATCCACCGCGATCAGGCACCCGGCCGAAAACGCGTTCCCAACTCCCGCCCCAAAGACCAACTCCGTTTCCGTCGATCCCGGCAGCACCGCCGCTCCCGGCGCGGGAACTCCCCCCGAAGGCGCGGGCGCCGCGATCCCCGCCGCCGGCGCCAGCACGTTCATATGCTCTGACCCGCCGGCCAGCGCCATCTGCAGCTTGCCCCACTGACGAAAATCAAATTCAACTCGCGCTTCTTGCGGACCGCGAAACTGTGTCGCCGGCAACGTTCTCGCTCCCGATCGCACCACGTCCGTCGGCATGTCATACCACCGATCGAAGTTCTCGACCCACCCCAAATCCAGCCATGGAGAAGGTGGCGAGTCCAGCGAAAAAAGCCCGCACAATCCCGGATCGAAAATCGTCGGCGTTTCCGTCGACCGGTTCACCGGCGCGAAGTACGCGCGCATCTGCCTTGTAACCGGAACCATCGCCGCCCGCAACGGAGAAGTGCTCATGAGAACGTAACCTCCGAGAAGAAATAAATAGTCAGCCGAGCCTTACGCTCGACTCGCGAATCCTGGGCGCTCTCCGCCTCATCCGTCACTCCACTCTTCATCCGCTCCGGAAACGATACGCGCCCCCAGAAAAGCCCCGCTCCCTTGCCTTCGCTAAAAGACGGCTGGCCCCAAAACACATTGGTGCCCAAATCCGCGCTCGGAGATTGCGTGTAATCTCGCTTGTCGGTGTGTTGCGGCTGGCAAATGCTCAGCAGTTCATCGTCGAGCTGTGCGAGCATCCTTCCCCGATCCACCATGCTTTGCACCGAGCCGAAGCTGTAGTAGGAGATGACCACGTCCAGGCTCATCAGCGCGCCACTGCCGGCGTGTCCATCCACCACATCTGCCTCGCCCCACTCGATATAGAACGCATTTGGCAGCGGTTCCGCCGACGATGGAGGCAAGTTCTCCACCACAACCACCGCCGGAACCGTCGCCCCGTTGATCGTGATCATTCTCGCCGGATTCAATCCCGCAAGCCTCTGCTGCAATGCCAGAAAAAAACTGTCTTTCGCAAATTGCATAAACCCCGCTTTCAGCTCTCAGCCATCGGCTCTCAGTTCCTGGAAAATAAAAATGTTTCGTCAGCCTGGACGTACCCCGTGTCCTCGGTGACTCGTGGTGACGGTTTTGCCGGGTCTGGAGAGCACCGCCGTTAACTCAAACTCACTCCACCGCCGTCACCACATACAAATAAGCCGTCCCCGCAAAATTCTCGGGAACAATGGTCTCGATATGAAACAGGTCGCCGTCATAATTAAGTCCAATTAACGCAGCGAACAGCTCTTCCGCCGTGCCCATCCCCAGTGCAGGAAGTTGATTCGTAATCGTGGACGCTGACAGCGTGAACTCAATCCGCCGTCTCGGCCCGAGATTTCCCGTAGCCAACGCCTGCGTCGCCACCGGAGAAATCAGTACCTCCTGCACTCCCGGATCCACCAGCCCCAACTGTCCCGCCGCATCGCTCGCCGTGGCCATTGCAGGCAACACCAGGCTGATCGTCTCTCCCCCCAACGCCTTCAACAGCGCATCCGCCGCCCGCGCCAGCCCCGATCCACAAATTCCGCTTCCCATATTTCCTCCTTTGTGTAACTATGTGGCGCGGGCGCCCCGGCCCGCGAACGCCAGCCGCCCTCTCTGCTCTAAGACCCCTTCAGCGAAACATAAGGCTCGAGTAAACTCCGAACCGTCTCATCCAGTAGCGTGTCCCCGAAATAATCCAGCCGCATGCGATCGAGCTTCCCCGATTTCACATTCAGCGCCGGAGTCACCTGCGCATTCTTCACGACCTGTGCACAAGCAACCTTCACGGGGGTTGGAATCGTCGCTAGCCCCGCGTTGTAAACCACATCCACTTCGTTAAAGAACAGCCCCAGCGCATTCACCGGAAACGTCAGCTCTCCGCTCTGCGCCCAAATGTCAATCGTCGTCGGATCAATCGTCGTCCACGATCCCGGCAACGCGAACACCAGCGCAAACTCCAGACTCATCTCCGGAAACGGCCATTCCCCTCGCCGCGGAATGCCATACCGCCCTTGCAGCGAAACAATCGCAGTCGTTGCCGGTGCTACCGTCACCAGCGGCAGATAACTGAGCCGCACTGTGTTCAATTCCGGCGGCATCTTCAGGCGCTCTTCGTACTGGTTCACTCCCAGCGTCGCTCGCCGGCAGTGTGCGTCGATAATCGCCGACGCCGCCGTCACCCACGATGGATCCGTCGCCGCATCCAGCCCGTACGTCAAGTATTCCGTAGTGTCCAAATAGTTCATAAGAATTTCTCGGTTCCCGATTCCTGTTGTGAGTGTCAGTCCTCAGTTCTCAGTGGAGCCTCGATCGCGCCTCTATGAATGAGTCGCAACACGAGCGAACAACTGAGAACCGAGCACCGAGTGCGTACTGTCTCTGATTCCGAGTACCGAGTACCGAATACCGAGTACCGAGTACTGAGTACTGCCCTTCTAGTTCTGCACTTTCACCTCGTAGTGTGCGAAGTTCGCTCCCTTTACCACCGGAGCACCGAACTTCACCACCACTTGCTGTTGGTTCAACGATCCCGGCAGCCCGAGTTTGAATACTCGCGGGTTCGGATCGGTTAGCCAGTGATACTCGATCAGGTCCTCGCTCACGATGTACGCCGGCAGCACCGCCGATCCCGATCCCAGCACGCCCGTGTACCCCACGGCCCACTCCGGAATCAGCGGCAGCTCCCCGGCTTGTGTGCTCAGAGCCTTCACGCGCACCCCGCCGGTGATTTCTACGCTGTTCAGCACAACGTTGAACTCCGTTTTCATCTCCTGGTCGATCAAATCGAGCAGCATTGGATTGGCATAAATCGCGGTCGGCCGCACCTGGTACGACGAGTTCGATACCATCGTGGCGACCGTGGTTTTCAGTCCGTTCACGATGCTGTTGCCCTTCGTGATCGTCAGCGTGTTGCCGCCCGCTTCGATCTGTCCGATCGCCCCGAAATATTGCGGCGTCGTCGGAACACTCAGCGAGGTGTCGCTGCCGTTCCACAGCGCAACATCGTGAACGCGCAGCAGTCCCTCCACAGCGTCGGCCAGATCTTTCGCCTGCAAATAAGCGAACTGGCTCTGCTGTGCCGTGACTTCCAGGTCGAACAGGTTGTAGTTGATCTGTGAAACGAGCGCTTTCAGCGGCACGGCCAGTTCAATTCGTGTTGGCGCTTGTACCGTAGGCGCAATGTTCCGGGGATCCATGAACCCTTGCGCCGCTGTCGGCGCCGCAATGGCGGTCTCTTCGAAAAATCTCGATGGATGCCCGGTCGCCGGAACCTGCTTGATCCGCTGCCCGAACACGCCACGCCGCCGCACGATGTCGAAAATCTCCGTCTGGTATCGGTCAACTTCCACAGCGGCCGGTCCCAGATAATCCGCAGCCGCCATCAAATCCACAAATCGTCCTGTCATGTTTTCTCCTTATTTGTTTGCCCGTTTCAAAATCAACTGCCCAACCCGTAGAACACCTTCATCCAGCCCTGTCATCCCAGTGAACCCTGTCGTCCTCAGCCTTGACATCCTCAGCCTCGTCATCCTGAGCCTTGTCATCCTGAGCGTAGGAGTCGCTTCACGAAGTGAAGCAACTCCGAAGTCGAAGGATCCCTCTCGCCGCCGCACCGTCGAAGACCGAGCCAGGAATTCCGCCAGACCCCAAAATGAACGTCCCCGAAATAGAAAAGGCACGACGAATGTCGTGCCCTCTAAGCCAGAAGCCAGAAGCTCTTCCCCCTACTCGATCATCCCTGCCCGTGCCAGCTCCGCCTTCACCGCAATCCGCTGCTCCACGCTCAAGCTCTGCAGCGTCTTATCCAATACTCCCTTTTCGATCTTCTCCCCTCCGGTTTCCGTGCCACTCTTCGCCAGAATCGCCGACACCATCGGTGGTAACGTCTTCCGCACCATCCGTGCTGCCTGTGCTTTCAACTCAGAGTTGGATTTCTCCAGCTCCGCGACTCGTTCCTGCAACTGCCGAGTCGCCGCGTTGTCCGCTGGTTCATAAGACGATTCGTCGACCGCCGCCACAATCCGGTCTACCTTCACATTCAGCGCATCCTGCTGCGCATCCAGCCGCCCCAACACGCGATCCAACGATTCCGCCGCATTCGCCAGCCGTTCCGCCGTCGCCATCAACTGCTGCACCATTTCCTCATTCATTTATTTATCTCCTCCGATTTCCTCTGTGTTCCCCTGTGTCCTCTGTGGTTAAAGGTCTTTACTCAGAACGATCCAAGTATCCTCGTAAGCCGCCTTGTCTTTTCGCAGAATCGCCGCCCCAGTAAACGTCACGTGAGTCAATGTCCACACCCGTGCACGACGCTCCGCCAGCACCACGTTGGTCACTTCGAACGACATACCTAATTCCCCAGCACCACTCGCAGCCTCCGCACGAAACGGAACAACCGCCTCACTGCGAATTTCCCCCTGGATCGACGCCGTCAAACTCCGCAGCCGCTCCACCGCTTCCGAGAGCGAAGCGCGTAATCGCGCACCTTCCGTCTGCAGTCCGGAAGCCCCGAGTGCGCAAACGCTCCGCGCACTCCCTTGCTTTGACTTCCGAGGTCTGAGGTCTGCCGTCTTCCGCCCGCATTTCGCTACTTCCGCCACAATGTCCGGAAAATCCTTCGCGTACAGATACCCTCCGACCTCGAGCTTGCGCCCAACCACATCCGCGCTGGTAATTACCCCCACCTTTCGCCGCGCATCGTGCCGGTCAAACGACGGCGCATAATCCAGCGCCATCCCCAACAACGACGGCAACGCCGCCTCCGCCGCGGCCTTGGTCAACACCACCCGCTTCCCGCCCGATCCCGACGGCGCCCGCTGTGATGGCTCATCCACCACCGTCAACACTCCCCGAAAAGCCGCCCGGTTCGGATGCCCCTCCACCTCCGGCATCGCTACCGCCATACTCTCCAATGCAATCGTCATGTTTCTCACTTCCATTCCCTTTGAAATGCTCTGTCATCCTGCCCCCGCCGAAAGACCTTGCGTTACTTCTGTCATCCCGAGCGAAGCAAAACGATGAGCAAGGCGAATCGCTTTGCGCAAGTCGAGGGACCTCGGTTTCCCTCCGCGTTCCCCTGTGCCCTCCGTGGTTAAACGGTTTTAGCTGCATCCCCCAACTCCGCCAGCCCCCGCATCCTTCTCACCTCATTCACCGTCAACACTCCGTTCTGCAACAGAATCTGCTGGATCTGCACCTCCTCCAGCGGATCCGTCGTATCCACATCCGCAAACACAAACTCGAGATCGTTCCATCCCAACTTCTTCGCAATCGCATCCCGCGTCAGCGATTCCGCCAGCAACCGCGCCGTCGGCACAATCGCCTGCCGGAACGCCAGGTCATTCAGTTCCTCCGCGGTGGAGCGGTTCACGTCCCGCTCCACCCCCAAATAAAACGGAGGAAGGTCGAAAGCATCGGCGACGACTCGCAGCAGAAATTCCTGCCACTGCAGCCGTAAGTCTGCATCGGTGCCTCCACCGAACCTCAGCACCTCCGGTTTGCTTTCGGCCGATAGGATGGGCACTTTTCCCGTGCCCTCAATCTCGTCCTGCCACCACCGGATCAGCCGCTCGTGATGTTCCGGTGTCAGATCCTGAAGCCACAACGCATACTGCACCACCGAGTTCGACGCCAGCCGCGACGCGTACCGGTGCGCTCCCATAAATGCCGTGATCGTCTCGAACGCCACCTCCAACCGCCCCAATCCAAACGGAGTGTGCGTCCGCGGGTTCAGCCGGATGTAAATCAGCTCGTCATCATCCAACTTGATTTGCGAATTCGCTCCCGACAAATCGTTTACCTGCATGTACCGCTGTGATGTCGGCGACCCATCCCACTCCAGATTCATCCGTATCGACGCCCCATCCACCGGCCACAACACCAAAGGCAGCGGCTGCGTAGCCGCGGACAGATTCGTCCGCCCCGCCGGGTGCCCCATGTCTCGCTGCCTTTGCCAGACGTGGGGATTTTCCGACGTCCATCCCGGACTCAACTGCACCTCGATCGCCCCATACCCGCCCACAATGATGTCTTCCAGCACCTGCTCCGCCAGCGACCGGAACGAATCATCCGGATTCGGCGCATCAAAGTTGTCCGTCAGCAGCCGCACTCGTGCCGCCCCATCCGGAATCGCCTCGATCGAATACCCCTGTCGGGGTTGAATCCTCCACCGCATCCCCGCGATCCGATCCTTAATGCAGTTGATCGCCCGCCGCGCAATCGGCGTTTCCGAAAACCGCCGCAAGTTGTACGGAGTCGGCTTCGGCATCGCCTCCGTCAGCGGCCCGTAAGAATTAAAGATGGACGGCAGCGCCGAAGTCCGCCGCCTCTTCTCGATTTGCATTGAGGAGCTCCCCGAAGACACTCCCGCCACCCGGCGCCATGCGCCGCGTACCGCCTCTGTAATTTTCATAATGGTTGGTTCCTACCCGAACTCGCGTAGCGACGGACGCATTCGTCCGTCCGTAAAAATGTGGCGCGGGCACTCTTGCCCGCGAACTCTATCCCTCTCACAAAAGCGAGTGCCCCATCCTAGCCGCGTTCTTTGCGGCTAGGATGGGGATTTTGACTTCCCCTGTGCCCCTCAGTGCCCTCTGCGGTTAAACCAGAATCGGTCCCAGAAAAAGCCCCGCCGCAGCTGAGCCTAGTTTCTCGATTCCAGATGTACTGTCTCAGTTCTAACTCACCCCTGTCATCCTGAGCGAAGCGAAGGACCTGTGCACTTCTACTCCATCGTGCTGAACAGCCAGAGCAGCCCCGTCCCGATGCACCCGACCACAATCGGAAAAATTAGCCGTGGCCTTCCCAGCAAACCCAAAATCAGCGCCGCTAGCAAACTACGAAACACGGCTCTCACCCAGAACGAGACCCATCGAAACTGGTGTTCCACTCCTATGCCACTTCGCCACTCTGCTCCCGCCATCGTCACCATCAACACCGGCCACAGCACAATCGCCGAGGAAGCTAGAACTAACGACAAAAGGGTCACCCGCCCACGCCAGGTCGGTGGCTCTTCCGTCTGGGGCGTGAAGTAGCAAACCCAGCCGTAAATCAACGCCACCGGCGCCGGAAAAACGAGAATCGTCGCAACCATATTCACACCCTCAACGCCACCCGCGCTTCTTCCGCAATCCTCGGCATCTCCCCCACTTCCGCCACGCGAATTCCACCCTCCCGCATCATCGCCAGCGCAAACCCAATCTCCTGCTTCTTCTCGTCGAGATCGTCATCGACGATTGCAGTGAGAGATGGTTCGAACGCATACTTTTCTGCATTCCGTATCGCATTCGCAATCTTTGGATACCGTGCAGCCAGCGTAACCCCCGGGTCAACCCTTGCTTTCAGCGACACCGCGTGAAACAGCTTCAGTTGATTGCCCAACAAGTAGCCAAAATCAAATGCGAACGAATCTCCCTCTCCCGTGTATCGTTCAACTGGGAACGGTTTCACAAGAGAAAACACTCCCGCAGATTCCCAGGCTTCCTGCATCCTCACGACTATTTTTTCGCGTGCGCTCAGCGCCCGAGCCCGACCTGCCTGTGCCGACTCCAAATACATCCCGGCCATTGCCTCAATCTCTTTCGCCGGATCCTCCGTCAAACACCCTTTCGATTCCGAAACCTGCACTAGGTTCGAGAGAGAATCGTTCAACCACCGCATCACCGACTCGCAATCCCGCGCGTCCACCACTTGCCTGCGGATATCTCGCTCCATCGCCTGCAACATCTCAATATCTGCCTGCGGATCCAAACACAACAAGCGCCGCCAATCCTTCGTTAACCGCACGTCCGCAAACCCTGCCTTCGGGCTTTCGATCATCACCAGCCCGAAGTTCACAAACTCTTCCCGCACCGCGTTCGGCACATACCGCAGCAGAAAGAATTCGACTTGTCGCCGCTTGCTCATCCCTAGTGAACCTTAGTGCCCTTAGTGGTTAAAGATTTTGGCCTGCGTCCTTAGCGGGAAAGTTTCTCCTCTGTGTCCCCCTGTTTCCTCTGTGGTGAAGGTTTTGTACTAAGCCTGCTCCCTCCACCCCGGAAACGGTCTCCTCGGCGAAACCCGAAACGCTTCAATCAACTCCCGCACTGTCCCGCGCCGCGCAATCAACGTCCGTGCCAACTGCTCCAACTCTTCCCACTCACCCCCATACCACTCTGGAGGAATCTCCCCCGCCAGGTTCCACACCACATCCTCTTCCATCTTCTCGATCCGCGACAGCCAGGGCTCAAACGACTCCCACCCCCGCACGCTCTCATACACTTCATTCCGCGCATACACCCCGCGCAGCGGATAATCCGGAAATGTCCACTCGCCCGCGTTGAAGCAATATCCCTGATCGATAAACGACGCCGTATACTTCTTCTCCCGCAACTTCCTCCAAAACGCCGCCTGTCGCCCGTTCGCATTCCCCGTCCACTTATCCAACGCCAGCATCCCCGGAAACGTCTCCAAATTTCTCACCCGATCCAGCATCTCCACCGGAAGATAATCAAACACCTGTCCCTCCAGTGGACTCACCACATACCGCGACCCAAATTGTAGTCCCGCCTGGCACCGGATCGTGTTGTGCGCCAGCTGAATACTCAACTCCGGCGTATGCTCCACCAGCCACTCATCCACCTCGACCACTTCCGTGATCGGTACCGGAAGCCCCGCCCGCTCCGCCAACCGCGTCGCCAACCTCTCATTCGCCAGTACCCGCAAGTGCTGCGGATTATTCCGAAACTTCACCACATAAAAATGTCCATCCGAGCAGCGCATCAAATGCCCCTGCGCCCCGCCCCGCATCCGCCTCACGTGTTGAACCGCCTCTACCAAATTGAAACCGTGCGTAAGAGAGTGCCCCACCCTTGTCACGCGCCTTTCGTGAGGGTCGGGGTTTTGAATTTCCTCTGTGTCCTCTGTGTCCTCTGTGGTGAGCTTTCTTGCGCCGTAACACAAAGCCCGCCATCTTATCTCACTTCGCGCCATCTCCGCTGTGACGAACAAACATTTCCAAATCGGGACATCCCGCCAATCCCGCCACGGCTCCAATCCTGAAAGCTGAAAGCTGAAAGCTGAGAGCCGAGAGCCGAGAGCCGAGTACTGAATACTGAGTACCGAGTTCCTCATCCCACCGTCAAACTCCCCATCTCCACCGGCCTTCTTCGCGCGACCCGCCCCGCATCCTCCCGCCGCACCGCCATCGCAATCGCCATCGCCATCACGCAGTCGTCATGCGCTCCGTCCGCAGCCGATCCATTCCCGTCGGCATGCCGTACAAACGTCTTCAGCTCCCCCAGCAGGCGAGGACTCCGAAACAAATCCGCCTCCTGAATCAACATCGCCGCCAAGTTCTCAATCATCGCCGGACGTGTCACCACCGACGTCAACCATCCCACCTGCCCGCCCTGCTGAAATAAGTTTTCATAGTGCAGGTCTTTCAAATGTGCCAGCACGCCGTATCCATGATTATTACGTTCCACCGCAACCAGCGCATTCCCATACTTGCGTCCCAACTCCGCCACTCTCCGCGCCAGTTCATACGGAGGAAAATGTCCATGCAGTTCGGCGCACTGCAACCCTGTATTTCGCTCGATCACCTGCGCGCACGCATAGTCCCCATCCGATCCTCCGCCCGCCGCATCCACTCCAACGATGTACTGCATCTTCTCCACCGGCGGCAGCCACATCTGCAGCCTTCCATTGTCCTGTGATTCCCCGGCTAGCCCCGCATGTGCCGACGCCTTCTCAATCGACTCCATATCAAACACGCACTCTCCCGACGCCAGAAAGCACGATACCGGATCCTCCGCATACTCCTGCCCCGCCTGCTTCCGCATCACCTGCCATCGCGTTCGCCGCCACGCAATCTGTTCCTTATTCAACCCGTGGAGTACTACCAGGTCCTTTTCTTCCTCCGTCAGCCGAAGCACCTTGCCCTCTGGAAGCTCCTCTTTATAGGACGTCTCGTACCACCACGGAAAAAAATGCTGCGTATATCCTGTCTCCGCCGCTTTCTGCCATTCGTCGTAGAAAATCCCCACCGCCCCGTTTGGCGTCGATTCCAACACAATCTCTCCGTCTGGAACGACCGCCGCCCGCAGCGATGCCAGCGTTTCCTCGCCTCCGCGGGGCCAGCGGGAGACCTCCGAGCAATGCAGATTATGGATCGTCATCCCGCGCCCCGCGTTGTCATCCGCCGTCTCCACCCGGTACTCGCTGTCGAGTTTCGGGAAAACAATCTGGCGGATGTTGGAGCGCGATTTCACCAGCGCTCCCCGGTGCACGCGCGCGTTGGGCAGTTTTTCCCAGAAGCGGTGCACAATATTAAAGATTGCCTGGGCCGATTCGTCGCTGTGCGCCACCTGCACCGTCAGCGTCCCCGGCCGCGTAATCGTCTGTACAAAAAAGCGCGCGGCAATGTAAGTCGTAATCCCCACCTGCCGCGCCTTCAGCACAATGTTGCGCTTCGTGCATCGCCGCGAATATTCGAGCTGCGCCCGGTTCATCTTCAGATACCGCACGCCGCCCTTCTTGATCCGGATCTTCAGCAACTTCCGGATCAACAGATCGCGCACCGTCATCTCCCGCCGCTCGCCCGATGCCTCGTCCAGCCGCGTCCCGAATTGTTCCACCAGCTGAAGATCAGTCCACACGTTATTCACTCGAAAGTCCCTCAAAGTAATCGCAAGACTCCGTAAACCCCAGAGATCATCCTCTGTGTCCTCCGTGTCCTCTGTGGTGAAGATGTTGATTGTGATTTTGACTTCACCGGGTGCCCCATGTCTCGCGCTCTTAGCGAGACGTGGGGCTTTTCCATCCCTATTTCAGAATTCCCGCCGAGGCCCACCGCTCCGCCTTCCCATGCACATGAATCTTCAACCCCGCCGTCGCACGATCCAAATCGGCATGCCCGGTCTTCGCCGTCAACGTCGCGTTATACGACGACACAAACTCACTCGCCGTGAGTGGAAGTTGCTTCTGCGTGGATGCAGTCGCTTTAGCCATCATCGCGGGCGAAGGATTCGCACTCACGAACGGCACAATCGCCGCCAGCGACTGCACTTCCGAAAGCACGATCCCCACCACAGCCGTGACCTTGCTTTGCGTCGCGGCATCTTGAATATGCAGAGCCGGCAACAGGCCCTGCAGATTCGCCTGCACCGTCCCGATCGCAGTTTGAATCTGATTTAGGATCCCCGGCTTCGCGCTTGCATCCGCCGTCTGATAAGCCGCGATCAACGATTGAATCAGTTGCAAGTCCGCTCCTGCCTGCGTTCCCGCTTTCTGAATCGTCTGCAGATCCCCGGCCGAAACGCTTTTTGCCTGCATTGCCGCTACCAGGGCGATAATATTCGTCGCCGCCGGAATCAACGCCGCCACAATCTGTTCCGCTTCTCCAATCCATGCCGTCGAGCACCCCGCCATCACCATGCTCAAACACAAAATCAAAGCCACCGCTACTCGCCCGAACCAATTACTGCACTTCATATCGCCTCCATAGATTTGCCTTCGACCATCCAACCCGCCAACTCTGAACCTGCCCATTCACTGTTTAGAAAGAAATGAAATCAATTCCACCCAACTCCAGCCGCGAAAGCCTGCCCTGAGCGAAGTCGAAGGGCGGCAGAAGAATGCAGCCCACGGCGCAAGCCGTGGGTAGTGTGGAAAAATGATCAAGCCCCGTAGGGGCGGCACCGGGCTCACCGCCGATACGACAACGCTGACGCACATGCCTCGCCACATCCCCCCGCCCCTCACAAACTCGATAACACCACCGGCTTAATCCCCACCGCCACCGAACTCCCCACAATTCCCGCCGGAACACTCGCCGACGTCATATCCTGCTGCCGCGTCCATTGCGACCCAACCGTCTGATTCGACGTCGTACACGTTCCCCCCGAACAACTCTGCGATGAGTCCCACAGAATCAAGTAGGCCGCGCCACCCTTACTGATCGTGCACGAATACACTGTCCCATTCGCCGTACAAGGAGACGTCAAACTCGATCCCACCAGCCAGTTGTAAGTCTGCTGGTACGCCGCTTCATCCTGCGCCGCGCCCGACAGCGCCTTCAGCGAATCCCACGTATAAAACGCCGACCCGGAAAACCCCAGCGACCACATCGTCAAATACATTCGCGGAAAAAACGAAGCCGCCATGTCCGGATCCGTATAAGGACTCTGGAACCCTGCGATCGCATACGACATCTCCCCATCCCAAATCGGCTTCGCCAATTCCGCCGGCTGTAGCCTGGCGTCGATCATCGACACATACGCCGCCATCCCCGTCTCGATCGTGAATCCTGTAGAGTTTCCCGGCTTCAGGTGGAAGTTCAGAATGTCGAGCGCATTCGCGGTTGCGTTCCCAGGATTCGGACACGGTAACTGCCACGACGGAATTCCCGCAGTGTTACTGCAATAAAGTTGGTTCTGCGCGTACGTTAATACCGCCGCACTGCCCGCGTGCCCTGACGACATCACAATCTTCGCCGTCGGATCAATTGCCGTCGCCGTGCAAGCCGTCGCCGTTCCGTTCCCGTTCTGGTGGATTACATTCGCCCCACCCTGGCTCCCCAGAATGATGCAGCGTGCATCCTCCGTCAGCCGCGACAGCTGCGCAAACGTTCCATACCAGTACTGCTGCGCATCCGGCTCGTTCCAGATTTCCCAGTAACGAATATGCGCATGGTTGGCCAGGTATCCCGAATTCCCGTCCAGCCCGTTAGCATGCTGTGCAATTTTCGTAATCCATGCCTTCCACGTCGCATTCGTCCCGCTACCATCTGCATTCAAGTCCGTCGGCGCATAGCATTCTCCATTCCCGCCTCCCACCGCGCCCGTGGCATAGTCGCACGTCGTCGAATCGCTCGCTCCCGAAGTGATCCACGGCGGAGTTCGCGCCAGCGTGTACAGAACCTCCATCACTCCGCCTGCGTAATCCTGGGCCAGCATCGTGTCGAGGTTCGCGAAGGTGAATACTCCCGGCGCCGTGTTGAGCGACGGCCATTGCAGCGGTGGAGAATCCCAAATCCGCTGCATCCCGTAACTCACACTCGGAAAATTCGTCGCCGCCGTATTCGTCTCCGTGAACCCGAACATCGGCGACGCCGCCAGCCCTGCATTCGTCGCGCCCCCAACCGTGAAATATCCCGTGCCCGATCTCCCGCCGTACACGGAATACCCCGTCTGCCCGCTGGCGCTGAGCGCCAGCAGCAACACACACCATAAAGATTTCATGAAAAGATTCCTTACAAGATGAGAAGGCCTACTGCACTTTCCACTGACCGCTTCCCGTGCTCATGCCGTACCGCTGCGAAACGTAACTACTCGCGCCAATGTCCCACGTGTTCAGCGTGGCCCGGTTCACTCCGTTGATGTCAATCGGATAAGCCGTCGCCGTTCCCGCACCCACCGTCGGAGATCCCGCCGTCGCCATCGCCAGGTTCACCGCCGAGCCACTTGGGCTTTGCACCCACCTCGTGCTACCGCTGAAATTGTTTCCCGACGCAACCGCACTCGCGAGCGCCATATTGCTCAGCCACCCTCCGCCGTTCGCTGTAACGGTGTCGAGCAAGTAGCCCAACTCCGTGTTGCTGATGTCCGGCGTGTTGTCGCTCCGCGAGTTATAGTGCGTAAACAGTCCGTACGGTACGCCCCACGCCGCCGCGCGAAATACCAGGCTCGCCATCATCTGATTGATCTGCGCCTGTGTGAGCCCATGAATCTGGATCGCTCCCAGGCTGGTAATGTTCTGCAGATTCACCCCGTTCGAATACAGCGAGTTCGCGCTGCCTGTCGTGTTGTCTTGCCCCTTCATCGCCAGACTGCCGCGCGCCGCCGTGTATCCCGCCGTCACCGCATCCGCTTCTACTGTTGGATCTTCCAGGCCGTCGGGGTAGACATAGAACATTTCCGTCAATCCGGCGACGCTACCCTGGATCGCCGTCTTCGACGACACCATCTCATCCGGCTCCAGCAGCGTTTGGTCGTAAGCCAAAACATACGTCGCCGTTTTGATGTCCTGCCCCGAAACATGCAGAAGATTCGTGGTGTGCGTATTCGGTCGCACGAGAGGCCCGCTCGTGTCGTACCCGATCGCGTAGTTCGCCATCCCCGACAAGTACGCTTCCAACGCCGCCATGGTGTTGTACGTCGCCAGGCTCACATTCAGGTTGTCACCCGTCGCTCCCGTAACATTTGTCGTCAGCGTGCTTCCCGAGATCGTCAACGTCGCCGCGGTTCCGCTGCCCGTGTACCGAATATCCAATGCTGGAGCGTTCGGATACGGCGTCAGATTCTGTGGGTTGATGTTGCTGGTGTAATACTGGTGCGACCACGAGTGCGAGTCGATTTCGTTGCCCGTCGCGTACCAGTTGCTCACGCTGCCCCAGTCCACCGTATAAGACGGAACCACGGCCGCATTGAACCGCAATCCCCGCGAGCTGAACATCGTCAGAAACGTATTGATGTACGCCTCCGTCCCCGGCGAAGATCCAACATCATCCACTGTGAACGAAAAGCGCGGCGGATAAGTGTTGAAGTTCGTAACCACCGGCGCAATCGACGACGACACATTCCCACTCCCCGCAGTCCCCCCAACCACATCACCGGTTAACAACTGAGCGATATTGTTTCCGTAGAAGTGCGAATAGGAATAAGTCGCGTGGCCAGTGTTGTCCTTCAGCCCCGCATCCCGATTCGCATATCCTCGACAATTCGTAACCGTAATGCCGGTGGCCGTACCATCAAAGCGAAAGCCGTCATAGTTGAGATGTGCATCGTCATTCAAAAACTGTATGTTCGCGGGATTCGTTGCGTTCACATAGAATCCCAAAGGAATCGTCCCCGCCGGCACCATTCCATCCGCTTCCATGTTTGCGAAGATCAAGTTGTCCGACGCTCCACTCACGTTCACTCCCGCGTAATCGAACATCTGCATCTTGATGTGCTGAAATACCAGCCATGTTCCATTCGAGATCGAAATCATTCCCAGCCCGCTCGACTGTCCCACCACCGCCGTGATCGAACCGTAATAAGCAGAAGGAAGCGTTCCATTCGGCGAATACACATACAGCGTCGGATACACCAGGCAATAATCCCCATATCCCAGGATCACTCCCGCCGACGTGCACCCTGGATTCGCCGCGCGCTTCCTCCCCCATATATTTCCGAGCTGCAGGTTATTCACCACCGGCGACGCAATCGCCGTAGACAGCGTCGTCGTATAAATATTCCCCGAGTTATGCGTCCACGTTGCCGATCCCAGGCCGATGATCGGTGTCAGCACTGGCGCCGCGCCCGTCCCATAAGCATCGAACGTGATCGGATTTCCGCTCGCTCCACTCGATGGCGGAACAAGCTCCTCGTTCCAACTCCCCCCGCGTTGCAGGTAGATCGTGTCTCCCGGCAAAAACGTCGCCGAGTTCACCTTCGCGAGTGTCTGCCATGCAGTAGCCGCCGATGTTCCGTTATTACTGTCCGCCCCGGAATTCGAAACGTAATACGTCGTCCCCGTAGCCACGCCGCACAATAATCCCGCCGCCAAGATAACCCTCACCATTGTCATCCTGAGCGATCTCCGCATTGCATTCAGCGTTGTCATCCTGAGCGAAGTAGCCGCCGCAACGTCGAGAACTGTCATCCTGAGCGGAGTAGCCGCTTCGCCCGCAATGTTGAAAACTGTCATCCTGAGCGCAGTAGCAGCTTCGCGATAAGCGAAGCCGCTACGAAGTCGAAGGACCCCGCGTCCGTCGTAGTCGCAACCGCCGCAGCTAGGCATTCTCACAACTGCTCCTCCCCGACTGAGTGCTCACGCGAATCCCTCGCCAACGCAAACTACTTCACCACGAGCGCCGGAATATTCGCTCCCCAGCTCCACACATCCGCCGGCGGAGTAAACGAAACAAGCGCACCGCCAGAAGTCGTCCCCGCTGTGCCCGCATTTTGGAAAGTAATGTCCCCTGAACTCCCGCCCGACGTCAGCGTCGCGCACGACGTCGCGCAGTTCGTCGTCATCACCACGTAATACTTGCCAGGTTGCAGAGTCTTCGTACCCTGTGTCCAGTTGAGCGTTCGCGGTCCTGCCGCCGGCGAGAAGCTCGTCCCCGCCGTCACTCCCACGTTCAGCACAATCGTGCCCGCCGAGTTCGCGATCCCAATGTCATAAAGGTTCGCCGTATTATCAATCGTGGTGTAATACGCCACGCTCGATGTCAGCAGCGGATACGTCAGTACCACTCCCCACATCTTCACCGTGTTCTGCGCGAACGCCTCTGTCCCGCCGCCACGCACCGCCGTAATCCACGGAGCCGGATACGGACCAGCCAGCACTCCACTGTCCGTAATCGCCGGCGTCGGACTATTCCCGCTGATCTTCGGGATGTCTCCCACCGCGCCCGCCACGCTCATCGCCGCAAAATTCGCAGTCGCAAATGCCGTCGTCGCCAGCTTCGTCGAAGTATCTCCCACTGTCTGCGTCGTCGCCGTCGTTCCATTGGGCACCGCCGGTGTGCCGCTAAGATTCGCCGCCGTCCCCGTTGTGTTCTGATTCAGTGTCGGTACATCCGCCGCTGCAATCGCTCGAAAGCTCGGAGTCCCCGCGCTCCCATTCGGCGCCGCAAAGAAATAGTTCGCCGTCTGGCTCGGCAACACCGGTACCGGCTCCGTCACCGTGCCCGTAAACGTCGGAGACGCTACCGGCGCTCTCGATGTATCCGTCGGATGTACATGATCCGCTCGTGAAAACGCAGTCGCGCTCCCCGCCGCCGCCACTCCATCCATGTTCGGACTCGCCGACGATCCCTGCCCCAGCACGAACGCATCCGTCGCCAACCGGTTCGTGCCGTCGTTTACACCCTGTGTCGTCCCCGTCGTTCCGCTCGGCAGCGTGGGATTTCCCGAAAGATTTGCCGCCGTCCCCGTAATATTCGAATTAATCTTCGCAACCTGCGTCGCTGCTCCCCCATTTTCCGAAACATTCAAAATCCCACTCGCGTCGAATCCCATCTGCGATGTGCTGGCGGCCGGAGTAATCGCGATCCCAGGCACCGGCCCGCTCACTGACCACGGCCCCGTCCCAATAATCTGTCCACCCACCGTAACGTTCCCGGTAAAGTTCGCGCTCGTTCCGCTCAACAGTCCCGTCAGCGTCGTAGTCCCACTAAATATCGGAGAAGCGCTCGGCGCCGCTCCCGTCACCTGCGACACCGTATAATCTCCGCTCGCCGCGACCACCGCGCCGCTGCGCCCGAATACCGACGACACCGCCCCGCCGCCCGACCCACAATCCGTTCCCGTTCCCGACAACACGCCCGCCGAATTCACATGCAAACATTGCGTCGCGCCAGTCACCGGCATCGTTACCGTCCCACTAAAAATAGGATTGTTCGTAGTTACGATCTTGTACGGCGCTCCCGCATTTGCCGAAATATAAAAGCTCCCATCGTTCGAAATCCCAATCGATGACGTCCCCGTCCCGGCCGCGCTCATCGCCGACGCCGCCGGGGCGCCGTTCACCAACCACGGCCCAGCCACCAACAACTGACCATTCACTGTCAGGTTCCCGCCGAACGCCCCGCTCGCCGCCGAAATTCCACCACTACCCGAATAAGCAAGGACACTCCCGCTGTCGGTCAGCGCGCTGTCTCCGCTCACCGCGGTTCCCGTCCCCGCGTACATCGCGATCTGCGACGCCGTGCCGGAATTCACCGTCCCCGATCCCCCGCCTCCGCCACTGCTCCCACAATCCGATCCCGTCCCCGTCACCACGCCCGCGGAACTCACGTGCAAGCATTGCGACCCAGCCCCAGTAATCGGCAGCGCCACCGTTCCACTCGTCACCGCCAGGCTCCCATTCACCGTCAGCGGAACATTGAAAGTCGCCGATCCCGCCCCGATGTTGAACTTCGCATGCGTACTGTTCGTCCCCGCATCGTTCACATAGAAGTTATGCCCGCCCGGCGCTCCATAAGTCTGATCCTGCGTCCCCACGCCGCCCGTCGTATCGGTCCCAATGAAGCTGTCCGCCGCGCTTCCCGTCCGCACATATCCTGGAGTCGCAAATGTCTGCTGCGGACTTCCATCCATCGTCGTAATAATTTGCCGCGGCGCCACTCCGCTTCCCGGCCCCGGATTGAAATTCAGCGCTCCGCTCATCCCAGACGCCATCGATCCCGACGCTGGACCAATCTGCACCACCTGCGCTCCAATATTCTTGTTGCCGTTCCCCGAAGAATCGCCCGACGGATACACTCCCCAATACGGCGTATAAGTATTTGCATACGTTGTCCCGGCAACCACGCCCCGCTTGCAAAATACTTTTGGCAAATACGAAGTCGAAATGATCGCGCTCGACTGCCCGCACTGATTCAAATAAGCGCTCGCTCCGTTCCCCAGGATGATTGCTCCCGGCCAGAATGGGAGCGTCGGCGTCCAGCCCGCATTCGCGATCGTGTAAGCGGGCGTCGCTCCCTGCGTGTCCGTGTACGTACAAATGCCCGCTGTGTTGCAATTCCCGCTCGCCCCCGTCACCACCGAAAACGCATTCCCGGTATACGGCGCCGTAAGCTGGCTTGTGCCAATCGTCACCAGGATGTCGAATGTTCGCGTGCCCGCGCCCACCAGATCCGGATTCGGCCAGTACAGCGGGATACTCGTCCCGCTCGTCGCTGGCTGCGCCGTCCCGATAAACATCATCGGCCCCGTGCCCAGATTCGAATCCTTCGGCACCACGTAATAATTTCTCTGCGAACCGCTCGTGCCTCCCGATACGAACTGCGGGAACGATCCTCCAATCGGCGCGTCTCCCGTAATCGTCACCGCGCTGTTGGCGCCGTTCTCTATGATTCCGGAAATTCCCGCCAGCGATCCCGGATAGAACGGATTCGTGCAAGCCCCGGTCTCGTTGTAGACGTTGCTCATCTGCCAAGGCTGAAGGCCACCCGCGTAGTAAATCGAATATTGCGCCGTCCCCTCGATTACGCTGTCCGCCACTTCCAGCGTGTTCCCCGCAACGTTGCGCACGCCGTTTCCGCTGCACTGCATCGCCGCTTCCAGATGATGGATGTACGCTACCGGCGCCGCGCCCTGATCGCCTCGCAGGTAAACCATGTTCGAGCAGAAATTCGCGTCGCAGCGAAATGCTGTTCCCACCCCTTCATTCGTCATCCCATCCAGAATGAAGCGCTGATCATTTCCCACGACGACCCCTTGATGGAAAAGTCCGCCGCTGAATCCCGACCCATATTTAATGTCCTCGAGCCGTGTGCCATTCGTCTCCACTTCGATTGGCGTATTCTCAATCGCCGCCCACCCAAATCCCGCCGCCGACGCAAAGGTTGCCGACCCCAGCGTGTACTGAAACTGCGTACCGCTCGTCACCGTCACCTTGACTCGCGCTTCCTGCGTCTGGGCCGGTGTTGTGTAATACAGAATCACCCAATCGCCATTCACCAGGTTGTGATTGCTGCTCGTGTTCACCGTATACAACCCGCTCGTCGCCGCAACCGAAGCGATCCGCGCTCCATCCACGTTCGTCGCCGATTGAAACTCCAGCCCTCTCACAATCGAATCGATTCCCGTGCTGCCCGCGTAATCCCCCACCATCAGGCAAGTCGACCGCGTATAGCATCGCCAGAAGGCTCCGTCCCCATTGATCACGCTCTTCGAAGCTCTCAGAAATACCGGCCAGAAAATGTTGTAGTTGGCCGTGTTCGCCCCACCCGTCGGAACTTCTTCGATCACGGCGTGTGTCGAGCCTCCCGCCAGCGCCACATTGATCGCTTCCTGATTCCCTCCATTCGCTGCTCCCACCGTGAAGCCGGCAGCGTGGCTCGAGCCCGGCGTAAAAATAATCGTTCCGCTCGCCGCCCCCGACGTGCAACTCCCGCCACTCACGCCCACCGCCTCCGCTGTTCCCGATCCTGAAATGTAAACGCCGTATTGCGCATTCGCATTGTTTGAAGTATCAACTCCCGCCGGACATGGCGTCAGCGTAATCGTCGCCTGCGTCCCCGCCACCAACCCACCGCTCGTGCAACCCGACGCGCAACTCTCCGTCGGCGCTCCGCCCTGTGGCCAGTTGTAACTTGAAACCACGTAAGGAATCCCCGCAAAGTTGTTCGTCGAGAACTGCGTCCCCGCCGCTTGCGTGATGTTTTGGCTCACCCCCGTACTCGGATTCGTCGAAACGTTTCCGCTCCCGCTCCCGCATCCGCCCCAGGTTCCATTCCCCAGCAAGCAACTGCCCGCGTTCGCCGTGCCCGTGCCCAACTCATTTGCCGGAACAAGTCCAGAAATCAAGTCCGCCTTCGTCGTCAATCCGAGATCGACATACCCCTTCGTCGCCGCCTGCAGAGGCGCCACCGGCGCAGCCGGCAGAGTTATGGGTCCCGTCATCGTTCCGCCAGCCGTCGGCAAGAAATTCCCCGCTCCCACATTCGAAACCGCTTGATCGACGTAGCCTTTATTTGCAATTTCTCCTGTGCTCGTCGGCGCCGGAACGGAAGGCGCACTGGCAAATACTTTCGCGCCACTGATCGTCTCGTCGCCACTGAGATGCACGACAGAGTCGTCATCTGCCTTCCCAGCCAGCGCCGAATTCACATACTGTATCGATACCGGCTGCGCTGCCACGCCCGATCCCGGCGTCGTTCGCACTGCCGCCAAGTTCGCCGGGGAAGTCGTCGGCACCACCCAATACTCAGTTCTGACCTCGCCAGGACCGAGTTGGTAAACGACGCTGTAATACGCGCCCGCCGGTGTCCCTTCCGCATTCGGCACCAGCGCCACGCTGAGCGCTCCGCCCGCTCCCAGCGCAACGGTCGTCGATCCTCCCGCCACCGCCACGCCGCTCGCCGTCGTAAACGCCGGCCATGTGATGATCAGGTTTCCCTGCGCGGCCGTCCCATCCGCCATCAGAATCGTGTCTGCGACAGTCGTCGTACTCGCCCCGGTTTGCGGTATAGGCGCAGCCCCCGAAGCCGGAAGCCAACCCGCGAAAGCCACCATCACCGCCATCCACCAATAAAAAAGCCGCCCCATAGGGCGGCGACCCGCGTCAAACATTGTCTCCTCCATCAAATCTCAATGTGTGCACATGTGTGGAGCGGACACTCTTGTCCGCTGCTCGTTCTCCGCGGTCAAAATCTCTCCGCAAAAAACGATGGGAGCCACCAGGGCTCCCATCGATTCTCCACGCATTCAAACACCCGCCGTCACGAAACCAGCCGGGTGCCCCATTTCTCGCGCGCACTTTGCGCGAGAAGTGGGGACAGCCGCCACAGCCCTGTCATCCGCGCCACAGCCTTGTCATCCCGACCGAAGTGGAGGGACCTGCTTTTTCCTCCGACGTGTATTCCGAAACTCGTACCCGCAGCCCCGAAAGGGCGGAATGCCAATGCCCCGCACAGACGGCACGTCCTCTCCGTGGCCGAACAAATCCACTTCAACTACGGCCACTTAACCCTCTCCTGGCTCGCCAAAAAATTCTTCACGCTCCGCACATACACGTCCGCGAAATCGGCCACTGGACGCTTATCCTCTATCAAATGCCGTGCGTCTTCTACATTCATCCCTTCGACGCGGCACAATACCGCCAGCGCCATCATCGGCGCCCGATGCACTCCCGCCGCGCAATGGATGAACAATTTCGCATCCCGTTCCTCGAGCGCCGCTTTCGCAAACTCCACGCCGTCCCGAAACAAACTTGCCGGCTTCATTTCAAAATCATCATCCGTCCCATTCCACAGCACCTGCATGCTGTCTTCCGGCCCTAGCAATTCCCGGTCATCGAACTCGATCTGCATGTCGATGATGTGCGTAATTCCCGCCTGCGCCACCTTCGCCATGTTCTCCGAATTCCAAATCCCGCCCCCGACCGCAATCCGGTCAGTCAGCCATGTAATATCCATCGTCCTCTGCGTTCTTTCTCTTTTCGCCCGGGCGCCCCACCCTTGTCGCGCCTTTCGCGATAGAGCCTGTCCTGAGACAGGTGAAGGGCCGGGGATTTTGACTTTCCGTGGTCCAATCCAAACCGCAACCCGATCGTTAACCGTCAACCCACTCCGCCTCATTTTACGGTATCCCCGACTCGGCCTTCGTAGTGCCGGCATCCTGCCGGCTGTCGCGAGAGCCGGGTGCGCCATTTCTCGCGTGTTCTTTGCGCGAGAAAGCCTGCCCTAAGCGCAGCCGAAGGGCGGGCATTTCCCGCCTCATCACGATTTCCACCCCTCATACCAAAACTGGCTCTTTCCCTTCCTCGCGCGTTTCCGGTTCCGCGACAGGTTCCTGCCCCTCACTCGCGTCCTCCGGTTTCGCAACCGCCTTCTCCACTAAAACCTCCGCCTTCACCGGCGCGTCCTCCTCATCGCGCGCAACCGGTTCATCAGGCATATCCAGTCTGCGCAGCAAAGTTGCCGCCAGGCTCTCTTCCTCCGCGCTCGCCTGACTCCCGTCGGTCGACGGAGGATATATCGATGCCACCTCAAACAAATACTTCACCGTGGCTAACTGGCCCTTCTTTCCCTCGCCAATCACAGCGTCGGCCATTTCTGCCGCTTCCGACTTCACCATCCCGGCAATATTCTTCCGAACCTCTGCGGGACTAAGTTCTTTCTTCCCCCTGGTCGTCCCCTTCTTCTTTGCTTTCTTCTTCAACGCCGTTTTGTTCTTCGCGTTTTTCTTGATCATGGCCCCGTACTCGGCTTCCTTGGATTTTAAGAATTCGCCCAAAAACAAAGGGCGCACCGCAAGGCGCGCCCTCTGTCGAAGATTTCTTTATTCTTGACTCTATATATCCAGAATATCAAATTGCTAAGGGTAAAGTGGACATTTTCCGGAATTTATATTTCCTCTCGACAGAATCACTTACGGGGATTCGCTCACTTTTACCCCCTTGACAAGATTTCTTCAGCATCGCGGTCCATCCTTCCGCGTCGCGTCCCTGGCCGATATTATCGCAATGATCAGGACTGGATCGCAGTTCAGCGTCTGTAATCCCACACCCTGCAAACCTTCACTGCCAAACGGCGCGAGGCGCGCCCGGAAGGCGCGCCTCGTATAAGAACCTCACTGTTTTTAACTCTCTATTTCAAGAATATCAAATTGCTAAGGTAAAAGTGGACATTTTTCAAATTTTATATTTCCCATCTTCACAATCATTTACGTCGATCACCTCGCTTTCCCCCTCTTGACAACAATTTTGCTGGCCTGAGCCCAGACGTTCCATCAGTCCGACCTCGAGTAGAATCTCACTCAACATATCCAAAATCACAGGAGTGTACCGCCGTACCGTCTTCTCGTTACAGTGCAGCAGTTTCGCAGTCGCCCAGCGATCATGCTCCTGCAGAATATGTCGTGCAATCAGCTGTCGCGAAAATTCATCTAACCGGTCCAGGCATTTCTCCATGTCATGCACAAAGATGACCCGATCCTCGAACGTCACCACCGTGTACGAAGTCACCTTCGCCCGAAAAAACTCGCGTCCTAACAAAGACGGCAACCGCCCCGTCTCGATCGAGTACCGCATGTATCGCCGTAACATCGCCACCGTGCGTCCGCGATAGGTCCTGCGTTCGCGCTCGCGATCCTCCTCCTCTGCCAGTCGCTGATGCCATGATTGCTGCTCAACTTCCTGCCAGCTCATCTCCTCTGCCGGCGGCGCCTCTCCTCGCACCTTGTCGATCGATGGCTCCCCGGCTCGTGATTCGGCGTCAAACCCAGTTCCGCTGCGCTCCGCCTCCGCCCGGATCTCAATGACCTCGCTCATGCCACACCTCCTGCCGCCTCGAAGTCGTTCAGATCTTCCAGTTCCACGTCGAACGTGTAATCCTCTACCGCCGTGTGCGGACGCACCGGCAGCGCCGGTCTGCGCGCTCTTTTCTTCGGTGCTGGCAAGTCCGCCACTTTCGGCTCACACTTCTCGCAATAGATCGTTCCCGCGCCGCGCTCCCGCACCCACAATCCTCCGCAGTGCTCACAATATTTCAACTCCACCCCGACTTCCTTCTGTCCTTCGCCTTTATGACTGCTTCTCATCACTCCTCCAAGCATTTGATTTAAGAATCAAAAATTGAAACTTAACCAGCCCCAACACTGAAAGTGTTTCTTCTCCGTGTCCTCCGTGTGCTCCGTGGTTAAAAGCTCTTTCGTCGCCGCAGCCCAAAAAAAAGCCCTGCGCCGATTCCCACTCCATTGCGGGAATCGAACGCAGGGCTCGTTTTTCTTACGATGACCTGCTTCAGCTATTTAGTTTTATAAAACGCGAACAAATCCGTTCGCTGCCGGACCTCGCCGTCTCACTGCGGCGAACGTCCTCGGCTTTCACAAACTTCACGCGCTAGTCGTCTCCTCCACTTCCGTGCCGCTGGTGGAAGTAGCCTTCCTCGTAGCCCGACTTGAGCACGCGTCCGTTTTGCATCACCACACTCACTCGTCCCGTGAATCCCAGAGACAGCAGCAGGTGTTCCATCGATGCCGATAAAACTTCGGCCGCCTTTACTTTCCTGCGAAACTCGCCGAAGTTCTTCTCCTCGTTGGAGTAATCCGAGTGACTCGTCATTGCTTTCTTCCGAAGAGCATTGTGGCCTCTAGGATGTCGCGATCCTATAGCTGTGATTTTTCTCAGTCAAGGTTGGATGAACAACTGCCCCCTGTGGAAATCTTCCTCCCCAATCTCCAACCCGTCACACCGGTGCTATACTCCGCCCATGAAGTTCAAAATCCTGCAGGATAATCTTCGTAAGATCCTCTGGGATCGCATTGAAGCTGGCGAATTGACCGGTCTCCACCTCGCCCAGCAGACCGGTTTCAAGCAAGCCCACATCTCCAACTTCCTCAACCGAAAGCGCGGCCTGAGCCTTGAAGGCATGGACAAAGTCCTCGCCGTACAACATCTTTCCGTCCTCGATCTGCTCGATCCCGCCGAAGTCAACAAGCGCGCTTCCATCCTGCCTCCCACCGCCGACGAATTTGAAAACGTCCTCCTCACCGACGCTTCCACCGCAGCCACCCAGCCATTGATTACCAGCATGCATGTCAAAGACATCCTAAAGTTCAAGAAGAGCTTCCTCCGCAAGCTGAAGGCCGAATCCGACGGCGATCGCTCGGGCTGGCAGCGCTTCGTTCTCATCAAGCTCGATGCCCGGGAGGCCATGACCATGTATCCCCGCCTCATGCCCGGAGCCACGCTCCTGATCGACCGTCATTACAACTCACTCCAGCCCTATCGCAAAGGCGAATTCAATATGTACGCTGTTCTGAAAAACGATACTTGCGCCGTCCGATACGTCGAAGTGGCCGGAAATCACCTAATCTTGCGTCCCCACCATCAGTCCTCGCCCATCGAAGTCATCACCATGGAACACGGCAAATCCGCCGCCGACTACCTCGTCGGCCGCGTCTGCCACATCGCCCTGGAAGCATAAAAGGGATTTAGCGTAAAGAAGAATTCCAGCGTAGGTAAAAATTCAGCGTATGGAAAATCAGCGTAAGGGAAGAATTGAAAACTCACTCCGCATTGTCATCCCGAGCGCAGCGAAGGACCCATGCATCTCTGCCTGTGCGCAAGGGACCGCCGCCCTCTTCACACATCGAGCCGGCTGGAAACCGCGAGCCGAAGAATGAAAAACAGCGGAGCCACCAAGGCACAAAGAAAAAGCCGAGCGTCGTTTCGTCCGTGGCAAAGCAGGGACTCTTACTCGTGTTCTGTCTTTTCTCTGTGACTCAGTGTCTCCGTGGTAAGCCCCAGGTTTACTTCAAGTCCGCCAGATCTTCCTGCAACTGCTGCAAGCTGAATCCTTGCGGCGTCTGCTTCTTTCCCGTCAGATAGTCGTTGCTCACGATCGCGTACCCTTCATCGCAGTAGGTATCCCAGAACGACCACGTCATGACCTGCAACGCTCCCCACGTCACCACCGTCACTCCGCGGACGTCGTACGCCACGACCGGAACCGCGTGCCCTCCCCACGAACCCGGCTTGCCATCGCCCACCGGACCGCCCGGCGGCACCGACCACGGCTGATGATTCTGCACCTGCCCCTGCGCGCTCACCGGCAACTGCAGCCCGATGTAGCAGCCTTCGAAGATGTAGACCGAATCCATAATGTGCTGATGATTCGACGGCTCCAGCGCCATGTACGCGCCGATCTTGTGGGACGCGATGCCGCTCTGCCGCCAGTAATTGAGCACATCGATCTCGTTCGCCCCATTGTCATTCGCCCCGGTCGTCGGGTTATAGCCAGTGATGGCCGAATACGCCGCCACGATCTGCTTGTCCGTGGGCGTGACCATCTTCTTCCCCGCGTTCGCCGTCCATTCCATGATCAGGTGCCCGGCAGCCGCGCACGTGCAGTCGCCGATCTGATCGTTGTTCATCATGCCCCACGACGCTCCCACTTTCGTAGTCAGACCGAAACTCGCCGGCGGTGTGGGCAACGCGGTCGTCACGTACGACGCCAGCAGCAGCGTCCGCGGATCATGCCGCGCCACCGCTTTGCCCAGTTTGAGTTTGAGTGGATCGATCCGCGTCGGATCCGATTTCATCGTGACCCCCGAACGCGCGTCGACGACCGAGCTATCCAGTTTTCGTACAGCCATAAGCAGTCTCCTTTGCAGAAATTTCACAATTCCGTACTGATAGTGCGTTCGCCTGGGTGATTCGTATCAGCGCATCCCGCCTGGCTGACGCTGCCCGTCAGGACCTCCTGCACGGCAGACTTGTATCCGGGCATCGCTTTAGCGATGCCGTAGCCTGTCACAAAATCCAGTCGGCTTCAGCCGCCGCGCACTGCCGGGCGGACAGGAACCGCCTGTCTTCAGCGAGCCGCTCAAGCAGATGGCGTATCAAATCGTTCCGCGGCATCGTGCAAGCCATGCCTCGATTTGAGCCGCTCTTCTCAAACGCAGGGTTACAAATGGGCCTAAACGAAAAGCGAAAAAGGTCCGGCCGTCCGCATTGCCGTTATCCGCGAACGGGATTCTGAGGGGAAGAAGTCCCGAGGATGTTAGCCCTGTATCCAACCCAAATCAACCGGCGCCCAATGCTTGTTACGAAAAACGAACAGAAAACCGAACTCCTGCGAACGCTGGTTTTTGCACGAAAGGCAGTTTCTGGTTTGGATATTGTACTGGGCCCCTCTTGGTTTGGCACTGCAGGAACTCGGCTTGCCGTACGGCGGGGTGCACAGGTTATAGAAAAGATTATCGGGCGTTCGGTTTTCCTGGAAGACGATAATGATGTGCTGAAAACTTGTGATCTGGGCCTGAACGAATATAGTCGCACAGAAAACAAAAGCAATTAGACTTCTGGCAATCAGTTTCATGGAGTCCTCCGCGATTATTGATTTCCCCGAGTGGTGGTGGTTTCTGGCCCTATGTGTACCGGGGAACTTGGGTCGACGCCTCAGAGGGTGCTGCGTCTCAGTTGGGGGGAACTGCTCTTCGGAGAGGCGAGTGGACTATCAATCCCAAACCAAGAAACGAGTTATGTCGGTGATGTGGGTCACACTAGGGCGTGCGGTGATCACCAACGGCACTTCGCCCACTTCGTCGAGCAGACAATACCAGGTCGATCGATCGCCCAGGTCCAGACCAATCGTCAGCTTCGGTTGAGCAAAATTCTTAGTCGCCTTTACCACTGCAGTGCTGATCTTCTTCATTGCCGGTCTCCTTTATCTCTTGCGCTTCAAAGCGCGTCGATAACTTGGGAGCCTACAGCATCCCGTCGGAGACCGGCTTTCTCATTCCATCTGGTTTCAACAGTTACCATCGTAAGCCGCAAGTTTGACGCTGAAATGCTCTAATTTCAAGCAGGAACCTGCGAGTGCTCAAATGTCTCGGTGCCCAGACTGCGGATGTTATCTCCCCGACTCGCAAACGCTCTGCAAGGGGTGTTATGACGCGAGATACGCCGAAGCGGGCCTCCCAATAAGGTCGAAATCGTTTCGAGAAAGACTCACGCGGTTCAACGTCCTCCTTTTTCTGGGTACGTTTGCCTTTGGCTTTCTCGAATTCCGATTCAACACTTACGACTACTTCCCGTTCAACCTCTTCTTGCGCTATCGCTATCATCTGATGCCAACGAAAACCGCCGCCCTGACTTCGTTCGCGCTTGCATCAATTGCCTTCTACGTGGAGAGTAGCAGGCGCAGGTAACCTAAGCGAGTTCGCTGGCTTAACATCCCCATTACACTCAAAATGCCCGGATCGGGATTCTGAGCGCTATTGCCTGCTTTCGTCAGTTGTGGGATGGCGTGAGGCTGGCTTGCTTGAGAGCACCGTAGGGCACAACTTTGTGCACTGTTCGCACTATTCGATTGATGTCGGCCTGTGACACGTGCGGCGAAGCGCCATGATAGTTTAGAAAAAACTGAAATTCCAAACCCCTGTCCTCCGCGAAGAGGTCCAGCAATACCGACTTTGGGTTTGCGTGTGGGTCTTGATACTGGAAGCCAGCGAACTCGTCGTTGTGGATCGCAAAGATTCCGGAATCGGCTGGCGGTGTCGCCATCGCCTTGAGAACTAACATCGCCATGAGTGGTCCTTGTCGGTCGTGAGCGCTAGCATTGATCGCGTCTGGCGTGGTCGCCAGCATCAGGCGTGTCAGTCCGTAATCGGATGCCACTACGCTGTCGCCGAATGCCCGCCTGAAACTCTCGGACCTCATCTTCGTGGAGGACAGGACACCTTCTACAAATTCACGAGGAGGTTCGCACTTCAAGAGGGCGACCAACCCCGAGTCAAAATAGAAGATCGTCGAGTTTCCTCCTGCCTTCGTTTTTGCGTCGTTCAGGTCGCTCCAGGGAATCTCGAACTCACTGCCGCAAAAAGCAATCTTTCGACCCGTCGATTCTGTGACCGATGAATTCCGAATCGGGGTAGGCGTCTGCCTCAATACTGGAACTTGCCGAGCCCAGTAGCGGGCCTCTAAGGGCAGGGCAAAGAACCACGCAAGCACTCCTATGACAAGGACTGCGGCCAGCAGGAATGCTGCCATACGCACGAGAAGCCGAGGCCAAAATCTGACCAGCATACTGCCATGCTAGGTCTCCCATCGCCGTTCACAAAGTTACTTTGGAGCCGGGATGATGGATGGTTGTTGAAACATCCCCTTAGCACTCATGATGGCCCCGCACTGGGCACTTGAGGCCAACGGCGTGGCTCCAACAGTTCCGCGCGCAACCGTTCGCCGGCGATCACCTGCCTGGGGAGTAAAGAAAGCGGACGAGCTTGTTCCTGTCCCGGCATGCCTGCGAGTCTTCCGCGCAGACGGGATATAACTCTCCCCATCCCGCCGCCACCACGATGCGATCTTCGGAAATGCCACGGCTTACCAGAGTCTGCTTGACCCAGTTCGCGCGCCGCTGGCTAAGCGCGAGGTTGTATACGATGTCTCCAGTTATGGAAGCATATCCATCCACATAAAAGCGCACATCGGGATGATTCTTGAGCCATTGCACATTTTCATCCAACGCGCCTGGATTGGTGGGAGTCGTGTAGTCGTTCCTGAGGAACATAATGTTCTTCATGTTCTTGTAAAACGCGTCTTCGTCAGCACCAAAAAGAATCACTGGCGGCTTTGACCAATGGTCGACCCAAAAGGCCGCATCGTCGGAACTCGTAGCTTGCGCGAACAGAGTCGCACTGGAGAGAACGAGCGTTGCGGCGATCGTGAACGCAAGGCGGTATGGCATGGGTTTTGTTAACCTCCGTAATGCTATGAAAGCTTGACGGTGCCCGTGTCGTAGATCAACTGGTATTTCTAGCAGTAATACGCCCCGAGACAGGTAGGTTCATTCCGAGGATTTGCCAAGTTTATCGGGCCCGAATTTCCCTGGCTGCTCTTGATCGCAACAATCCAAGCCGCACCAGTTCGGCGTGGAGCGAAGCTGGATCGCGAAATCGAATCGCGTGCATACCAATCCTGTGGGCCGCTTCGACGTTGTGCTGCAGGTCATCAATGTAGATGATTTGCTCCGGGCTGAGACCGAACCTTTCGCAGAAGCCGGTGAAGATTCGCGGATCGGGTTTGACCAAGCGCACTTCGGCGGAAAGAAAGATCGCCTGGAACCAACGCAGGAATTCGAATCTCTTCTGCGCAAAAGGGAAGGTTTCCGCTGACCAGTTGCTCAGGGCGTAGATCGGTACTTCCTGCTCTCGAAGCTCAGCCAGAATATCGACCGTACCCCTGATGGGTCCTGCCATCATTTCATCGAAACGCTCAAACCACGCGTCGATCATTTGAGCATTCGCAGGATGCTCGAGTTTCAGCGCTGCGCAAGCTTCCGCGAAAGTTCGCCCGGCATCTTGATGCAGATTCCATTCTGTCGTGCAGACGTTCGCTAGAAAATGTTCCATATCGGCTTCATGCTGGAACAATTTGCGATAAAGATAGCGTGGATTCCAATCGATGAGAACGCCGCCAAGATCAAACACCGCTACCGAACGGAGAGTAGTCATGCTGTGATTTTAGCGAATCAGACGGCACGATCCATTCGTAACTCTTGGGAAGATTGGCGTAACAACGCGTCGATTAGGCTCATCGACCAGTTTGCGAGCGCGTTGTACGACGCGCTTACCGATGCTTGCGGAAAAGTTCGAAGACCGCATCGTCGGGCTCTCATGCACCAGTCAGGTCGAAGACCTCTGGATCACACGCCTCGGCACAGCATACTTGTCACCAAACTCCGTTTTCATTGATCGTTGTGCCGCTGCCCGCCATGCAGAACTCATCTCATCTGACTTCAACACCTACCATGCGGTTCGGTGGTGAACAGGCAGAAGCGAAATCGCTGATCGATCATCGCGACAGGCACGCCGAAACCGCTACCTGTCAAAACGGACAGTTCCCAGATGGCCGCCATTGTTGTGAACTAACCAAGTTCGCGCCACTCGATAGAAGTGCACCGCAGGAGGCTTGCCTGAGAATGACTATGAAGACGACAACCGTTCGAACGCTCATACTGGGAGTGCTTCTCGTCGCCAGTGTCTTGCTCGCTGGCCTGGCTTCCGCCGCTGACAGCATTAAGGGTCAGGTTCTGGGCGGTGGCGCTCCCATTGCCAATTCCACCGTAACCCTGTGGAACGCCAGTGCAGACGCACCCAAACAGCTAGCTCAGACCAAGACTGGCGATGATGGAAGGTTTGAAGTCCAACTCGCCGGATCGCGAGCCGACGCGATTCTGTACTTAGTCGCTACCGGCGGTGAACCCAAGGCCTACGGAGGCGGAGACAACCCGGCCATCGCACTGATGACCGTAGTCGGAAACAAGCCGCCGACCAATGTCGTCATTAACGAGATGACAACATTGGCAGCAGTAGTTACGCATGCGCAATTTACTGACGGCACAGCGATCAAGGGCAGTGCACTTGCTCTGGGGATCGCGGCGGGCAACGTGTCCAACTTTGTCGACCTTGAAACCGGCGGTTACGGCGCGACGATTCAGGATCCCCTGAACAGTGCTCAGACACCCACGATGGCCAACTTTGGCACGCTCACCAGCATTTTGGCAGCGTGCGTCACACGGTTGAGGTCCGACGCTTGCAGCAGTCTTTTCTCTGCCGCGACATCTCCGTCAGGAACCTATCCCAAGGACACGCTGGCGGCGACTGAGTCCATCGTCCGCTACCCTTCGTACCAGGCTGACAAAGTTTTCGGCTTGCTCAATTACTTCTATCCACTCCCACCGCCCCACACGCCCGGCAAGCTTTTTCGGCCGACGCCGTTCCTGCCCTATCTAACTTTCGCTCCCAGCGCCTGGATCTTTCCGCTCAAGTTCGCCGGAGGAGGTATCAGCGGGGCCGGCAAACTCATGATCGACAGCGAAGGGAACGCCTGGACCGCTGACAACTTCACGGTCGGGGCAGAAAACCAGGACGCCTCGTGGACTGGTGGCCTCAGCAAGTTCGCGCCCAACGGTAAGCCGATCTCGCCCAGCCCTCTGGGCTTCAGGGGCGGAGGTATCGCAGGTCCCGGTTTCGGCTTGACCCTCGACGCGCAGGACAACGCGTGGGTCACCAGCTTCACCGGCCAGAACATCACAAAGTTCGACAAGAACGGCAAGCCACTGTCGCCCCCCGAGGGGTGGAACTTTAACCGTCAGATCAGCCAGATGCAGGGAATCATCGCTACGCCCAGCGGAGACATTTGGGCGCTCGATCTGATTAACGGCCAAGTCGTGAAGCTCCCCCAGGGCGACCCCTCCAAGGTCCAGTTCTTCTGTCAGAATAAGACCGGCGATCCGCTGAAAAACCCCTGCAAACTCATCGGGCCGTTCGCCCTCGCTATCGACCAGCAGGACCGCATCTGGGTTACCAACGCCGTCGCGGACCACGTGGTTCGTTTCCCCGCTTCCGACCCCAGTAAAGTCGAAACGTTCAAGGTGGGATACTCGGCCAGCGGTCTCGCCATCGACAGCCTGGGCAACGTTTGGGTGACGAACAAACTGGGCAGCTCGCCCAGGGGCGCATTGAAGTTCGCGGAAATGCTGGCCGCGTTCAAATTCAACTTCGACAACGACCCCGACGCCGGACAACGAGCGACCAAGGTGCTGGTGCCTGCCATGGCCGAGGAGAAATCGGGCTACGAAGGCGGCAGCCTTACGGTGTTGCGCCCCGACGGCACGGAGGCTTCCTTCTCTCCGGTCTACGGCAAAGGCATCGTCGGGCCTTGGGCGGCTTCGGTGGATGGCAACGACAATATCTGGATCTCCAACTTCAGCACCGAGTCGGCCGGAATCGTGGAGTTGTGCGGCTTCCGGACGGAGACTTGTCCTCCGGGTATGAAAACGGGAGACGCCATTTCGCCTCCAAGCGGCTACGTCGGAGGCGGATTGCAGTTACAGGTTGACGTTGGCATCGGCCCCGCCGGAGATGTTTGGGTCACCAACAACTGGCAGAACTACCTGGATGCCATGGGCAAGGTCGATGAAGCAATACAAACTCAAGGCTCCGGTCAGGGGGTGGTTGTCTTCTACGGCATGGCAAAGCCGGTTAAGGTTCCGCTGATCGGCCCGCCGCGGCAGCCGTAGAGAAGCTTGTTAGGGATTTGCGTTGGAGGGACTTCGACACAAAGTTGGCGCACTCCGATTCTGAGGGAGGCCAGATGAAGCGCTTTTTCGATCTTACGTTCAGACCGTTTTTTGTTATTACTGGGATCGGAACGGCGGCCGCAAGTCTCTACGCCTTTTGGCCCCGGTGGGCAACAGAAACCGCCGGGAAAATTCCGTTCGTTCCGGAGTACACGATCATCACCCAGCACTGGGGCATCATAGTAGGACTGATGGGCGTCTTCATGATCGTCGCCGCATTTAAAGTCCAATGGCGAGAGCCGATTCTCCTCTACAGCTTATTGGAAAAAGCCTTTATGGTTTATCTGGTTCTGGCGAACTGGGGCCACTCCTACACGCAGGGTTTCAAGGCCGGTGCAGCGATGGATGCGACTGTGGTTCTTTACACGATCGGATATTTCGCGGTATTCGGCAAGAAAGAAGAACCGTCTCGCGACACGTAAAGAATACCTTCGATCTACTCCTCATTTCACCCATCGACCAGTTTGCGAGCGCGTTGCCTGCAACGCGCTTACCGATGCTTGCGGAAAATTTCGAAGACCAGATTGAAGAATTGCACCAGCGTGATCCCGATTGCGACATAGACCGCAATCTCCAGCCGGCGGCCTGCTTCTTGCGTCCCACGCAGCAGGTCGGCAACGTCTTTCGTGGACTGGTGCAGAGTATCGGCCAGTTGCTCAAAGTGCTGCAGCGAAGCCCTCATCTTGTCCGAGGTCCTTGAGATGGACAGCGCAGCTTCACCGAATTGCTGTCCATTGCGCAAATCAAGTTCCGCCCGGCACGCTGTCCACCACGCGCTCCCCGGAGGACTGTCATACATCCGCTGCCGGATCTCCACATAAGAACGGTTCCGCAACACATCCACCAGCGCAGCGACCTTGTCGGGAGCCTGGGCCTGCTCGGTGCCTTTGGTTTCCGATGCTTTCGCGTCGCTGACGATAACCGGCATAGACCGAGCCTATCATCCGGCACTTGTCGAATTAGAGATGCCCGAAGTGCATATCCACGCTTCCATTTCCGCACACTCTGGTATGGGTAACGACCGTTACCCATGCCCTTTCAGCCAGATCGCACTTCGGCCTTTCGTGTGGGAACCAGCGCTGCGCGCTGCGAAAGATCGGACAACCAAACCCGCGGGTGACGGCACGTCGTGGTTTTCCGTGCAGAACTAATTCACGTTCCGTCGGTCCTCACGCGCCCGTCCGCGTTCGCCTGCCTTTGTCTCGCTGAGGAGACTAAGTGCAACACCTTAGATAACGACCGTTGTGGCTGTGGACAGAGGGAAGTTTTCACGACGTCGCGACCCACGAGATGGGTGTACTATTGATCCAGTTTCTCAGTCAACAACGAAAATCCCCACCTAAACATTCGTCGCGCGCAGGCTTTCACGGCGTACGGGACCCCGGCCAGAGAAGTCGTCGCCATTTCGGCCCGCAAATTCAAAAACGGAAGACAGGAGGATACTCCCATGAACAGAATATTTCGGTTCTTGGCAATCTGCACGATCAGTGTTGCTCTCGCAACGGTGTCCATCGCGTCGGCACAGACCTACACGCAGGTCGACTACCCGGGCGCGATCCTCACCGAGTTAAGCGGCGGCCCCAATCCACAAGGCACGGGTGTCGGTGCCTGGGAAGACGCCAGCAATGTTTTCCATGGGTTCACGGTAACCGCGAAGGGCGTGTTCACGTCGTTCGACCCTCCGGGCTCGACATTCACGGTCCCCGACTACATCAGCCCCCAGGGAGTGATCGTGGGCGAATACCTGGATTCCAGTTCCGTCAGCCACGGCTTCACTCTCAGCGGGAAAACCTACACTACGGTCAACGCTCCAGGTGCAGCTGGCACCACGCTCACTGGTATCAATCCCTCGGGTGAGATATCAGGGTTTACATGTACCGACCCGGCCTGTGGCAACACGGGCAACTCGAACACTTCTGGGAGTTTTGTACTGTCGAAGAAAGGGAAGTACACATTCTTCAATCCTCCGGGTGCGACCAGTAGCACGACCAGCACGGTGAGCCCTTCGGGTACCATCGTCGGCGATTACACGGATATTGTGGGTGAGTTGCAGCACGGATACATCTTGGACAAGGGCACCTACACCACAATTGATTTTCCAGGCGCTTTGTACGGCACTTTCGCCGGCGGAGGTAACCCCGAGAACGACGTTGTAGGGATCTACAACTTCAGTTCGAGCTGCACCGCAAACTGCAATCACGCTTATCAGCTGAGCGGTGGTGTGTACACGTCATTCGATTATCCCGGCGCTATTTTCAGTGAAGCCACCGGGATCAATCCTGGAGGCGTCATCGTCGGTCTGTTTGAGGACTCCTCGGGCAATTTCCACGGATTCGTCCGTACCCCGTAGGCAGTACGAATGAACCGGAGACAGACGGGACCTTCCCAAGTTTAGCGTGCAGAATAATTGGGGAACGTTCCGTCTGTTCCCACAGTCTTACCCCACGCTCGCCTCCCCAAGCTCTCGTCCGGAGTTCTTCCCAAGCACGTTGGCCGCGCAACCGCGTAAAGGCACGGTCACGCGCATCGGTCGACTGTCGGTCGGACAGACTATATTCTTCCGCGCCGCGAGCGAGAAAAAGGCAGCGGGCCGTTGACATTAACCTGGCATCGCCAACATTGGTCTGAAAGCAATAGCGTTTCACCGTTCTACGAATCACCGAGCTGAACTGCTTGCGCGGTGGGAATGCTCCCTGAGTTCAAGGTGAATTCAGGATAAGCGCCCATTCACTCATTCGTATTCTCGGAGCCAAACCGCGGCAGCAATCATCGAATTCTGCCAGAGGGGGACGAAAAGATGCATCACGTGCGCCAAGAGGCACTGCCTTTTGTTGGTAGCTCGCATGAATTTATCGGAGCGGAGCAAGGCAACACCGGTGTTTCGGTGTTCCTGTTCCGGGGGAAGCCAGGGTCGGGGCCGGGTCCGCACCGGCATCCTTACGACGAGATTCAGTTCATCCGGGAAGGCCGCGGAGTGTGGACAGTCGGCGGCAAAACTTTCGAGGGCGGGGCGGGAGACATCTTTGTCATCAAGGCCGGCGAGATCCACAGCTTCAAGGTGGTTGGTGATTCGCCGCTGGTACAACTCGACGTTCACCTCAGCCCGCGCTTCATCCAAGAGAACCTGTAGAAGAGAGGATGGTCCGCAGTCCTCGACAAAACGCTGACCTGGGATCCTATTCACGCCCAGGCGTGATTAGTCGGTGACGGGATCAGCAGGGGGTTTGCCTTGATGCTTGCGTCGCTCTCTCTCGTCGAGAAGGTGGTGGATTTCTTGCATGAGAATGAAGAGCTTCTGAGGGTCCTGCTCGGTCGCGGCGAGCGCGCATAGTTCCTGCCACCGGCCTCCCTTTTCACCTTCAGATTTGTCGTTGGGATGAGCCACCTTCGCCGCGTAACACTCGGCATGTACACCTTTCCCGTATTCGTCGATTTTGCAGTTTTCCAGGGTTATGGGTTTGTCACAGATCCAGCATGTCGGAATGAAACGAGTCGCCACTTTGTGGCCTCCTGTGGGAAGAAATCCATCACAAGAGACCGTCCCTCTGGGTTCGGGTGCGGCGGAAGGATGTGAGTAACTCCACCATATCACAGTAGACATCGAAGTTCTGTGTTAGAAACTGGAAATGGCCGTTCGCCAACTGTTCGAGAGAAACGGCTGAATTTAAGCTGCGCGGGCCAGAGCACGCGAGGGCGCAGCGGCGTCCTTCCGCATCAGCAACCTGAACACAAGGAAATGCGTGACTAGAAGAAGCGGGACGCCAAAGACCGGGATGAAATAAGCGGAGCCCAGCAATCCCGGCGTGATTGCGAGCGAAATGCGGCCTCCCTGGTAAAACCCATTCAGCAGGTCGGCAGTCCCAAAGATGTTGAAGATCCAGACCAGAGGTTCGGACCATCGGGTCTTGAGAGCAGCGAGCGCGATCAGGGCTAGGGTCGCGGTGATCTCGTCACCATAGGCGAGTCCGCGAGCGAATACGGTGGCGGACAATTGCGGAGAAACGACCCCGGGGATCAGGACCGCCAAACCGATATACCGGAACCCGTGCAGCACGAGGATCGGCCTGAGCGCTTCGGTGCGTTCCCGCCGGCTGATTGCCGGCCAAATGTATTGCGCGGCGAGCACGCTCCAGGCAAGAAAACCGAAGGCCACAGTCAGGCCCGAGATCAGAGGGATCGGCATGATGAACTCCTTGTTCGCCTGGCCGCGAAACGCTCGTGCATTTCGCCGAGAGGCGAATTCCTCTCATAAGATGATGCAAAGTGCGTTCGCGATTCGTGCGGAAAAGCGTGACCGACGTACGTTTCGCAGTTTAAGAAGCAGACACAATCGGGGGATGTTCTGTCTGTCTGCACATTTCTGTGCGTACGCTTCCCACATTTTAAGGTTACCGAAGTACATGAACTTGCTTCATTTGACCGTAGGGTTGGCGTCGGTGAGGATGTTCAGAGTTCGCCTGGCAGATCAATCTTACGAGTTGAGGGAAAAAATTATGAAGAAAGCCATCGGAGCTGCAGTTCTGTCCGCGTGCCTGACATTCGTCGCCGGCATCGCGGTTGCCCAAAGAGTTCATGACTGGCACGACCTGGATAAGTGCCATGACCACGTCATGGAAGCGATCCACGAGATGGAAACTGCCCGCGCCGCCAATCACTACGATATGGCGGGACATGGCGCGAGAGCGGAAGAGCATCTCCGCGCTGCCGAACGTGAACTGCACGAAGCCATCGAGGCGTCCCGTCAGTAAGACCTCGTCCGTCCGAATCATTCTGGCAGCCGTCGGGTGGTGTTCACCGACGGCTGTTTTTGCCAGGGTGTGAGTGCACTCGACACGAACCAGAGACACACGCGACGTTCCCCTCGTTTAGCAAGCAGGGATAATCCGGGGCGTTTTCGTTTGTCCTACGTTTCTCGGTCCCGAATTCCGCGGCTCAACTGGAGAGAATCATCCTACAATTGCACTTGGGACGTATATGAGATACACCGTCGCTTTGTGCTCCTTTTTTTCGTGCGTGTTGTTGGCTGCCAGCGCTCGAGTCTCACCCGTTTCGAATGGGCCTGCTCTGGTTGAGCAATTCAAGACCGCGCAAACCTTTACGGATCAGTTTGAGGTAGCCGAGAAGCTGGTGAAACTCCACGACACCGCGATCCTCGAGTCACTCAAGCCTTACCTGCGAGATGAGGATCGACACGTGAGAGGCAATGCGGCGTTTGTATTTGCGGCTCTCGGCGATCGACAAGGCTTTGATGTCATCGTCGATATCTTAGGGGACAGGTCTGACCGTCGAATGGGGCAATTTAGCGGTGGAAACTGGACGGTGGAAGCTCAAATCAGGGAGGACCGTTACTACGCCGCGCACCTTCTTGGTGATTTGAAGGATGCGCGAGCGGTTCCCATACTCATCCCCTTGCTGAAAGACGAAGAGGTCAATTGGATTGTCCCCTGGGCGCTCGGGGAAATCGGAGACAAGTCCGCAATTCCTCCGCTGATTGGAACGTTGAGTGACGAGAGTCCGGATATGCGCGTCCTGGCCATCGATGCTCTGGAGACTCTGAAAGCCACGCAAGCGCTGCCAAGGCTACGCCAGCTGGTCGATGACAATAGGACGATTCATTTTGACGGACTCGGCACCGTGGGCGAGGCGGCTAAGGCAGCGATAACCGCACTGGATGCGGTACCGCAACATTGAGTCGCGACAGACTCGATGCGCCTCGTTGGTCAACTCGAGGCGGCGGACCGCCCAGCGGTTCACAGCACGTACATCCGAAGCATCCACCAGACCAGGAATATCGCGATGATGGCTCCGGCGATGTGAACGATCCAGTCGCCCGCTGTTTTGGGTTTCCCGAAGTTGAACATGCGGCAATGGTAGCAGGCCGGCGGGCGGCGAAACGTCGCCGCTATACTCAGGGCCCGGTCACTGAGTGAGGTGACCTGCAGTAAGCCGAGTCAAATACAATAGCGAAGCGTACGAGCGATACTGAAGACGGTGATAGCCGCGCCCGCACACCTCATATAGGAAAAACCAAATGCTCCCGAGTCCTGTAACCGATCTCAAGACGTTTGTGCCCACCAAAGACGCTGAACTCTCCAAGAAGTTCTATACCGATCTCGGATTCACGATCAATTGGAGCAACGAGCAGATTGCCGAGCTTCAGATCGGCGCGTTCCGGTTCCTGCTGCAGACCTTCTATGTCGCGGAGCATGCGGGAAATTTCATGATGAGCCTGTCCGTCGAGGACGCCGACGCCTGGTGGGAGCACATCCAGCGCCAGGAGTTCACCAAGAAGTATCCCGGCATTCTGTGCAAGCCTCCGGCGATGCAACCGTGGGGACTTCGGGTGCTCTACCTGAGTGATCCGACCGGAGTTCTGTGGCACATCACGGATATGCGTAAGTCGTAGTGCCTGCTCAGCCGGGCGCTGGGCCCGCCTCTGACAGCGGGCGACTGGGACGATCCAAGCGGCCAGCAAAATGGCCGGGCCAAAGCTAAGAATGCGATGTTGCAGAAGTCAGGCGCTTCGAAGCGCATTATTTTCGTTCGGGGTTGAAGCAGGTTTCGCGGAGACTGGTTTTAGCTTTGCGAGTTTCACAAGCAGAGTCTCTACTTTGCGCTGCTCATTAGGACGGGAAAGCCTGGTAGTTGTCATTCTCTTTATTCTCCCACGCCCGGCCCTAACACTGCCAGGGGGCTATTGAATCGAACTGGCTACATTCGAAAATACAGTGTTCGCATTGCTTCCGATCAGGCGAATCGTGCCAACGACCAATACCAGAATAACGGCCAGCATCACCGCATACTCGGCGATGTCCTGGCCCTCGTCCTGTCGCCACAGCCTGCCGAAAAGATGACTCATGGTTGCACCTCAGAAGCCGTAGTTTACGCGCCGCAGCCCATCTTTGTAGGCTTCGCGCGCTTCCGTCGCTTTCGTGTGGGCGTCTTGCTCGGTAAAGTGAGCGGCATCCCATTTTTCCATCGCGATCATCGAATGGTCGGGAGTGGCTAATGCCTCTTCGGCGCGAATGGTGTCGACCCATTCATCGACCGCCTTTTTGTAATTGAGACGCAATTGATCGAGATCCCCTGGGCTCATAACACTGGAGACTAGTTCTGTCGCCCTGTCCGGTCAATTGGATGGGGCGAAATTAACCAGAAATTAACACAGGCAGCAGTTCGACTTCGGCGAGCATAGCGCTCCATTGGACTCGTTGCCTCCGTTAGAAGTTGAACTTCACCGCTAACTGCACGTTGCGTGGGTTGTTCGACGTATAACTGATCGTCCCGAAACTGCCATCGTCCAGGCCGGTGTCGGGGGCGCCGAACACGGGATGATTGAAGGCGTTCTGCGCCTCGATGCGGAACTCAAAGTTCATCTGCTCGTGCACCACGAACTGCTTGGTCAGCGATAGATCGACGCCAAACCACCACGGGCTGCGAACCTCCCCAATGGCGCGGGGTGCGTTGCCCAGCGTGAAATCGTCAGGCCGCTGGAAAACATTGGGATCGACGAAGAAATTGTCGATCCAGTCGGTTCCGTGATTGCGTTTGGGAGTACCAACAATGTTGGGCCGTTGCGTGCCGTACGTGGGCAAGGGATTTCCGTCGGAAACGGTTGTGGTGATCGGCCGGCCGCCGGAGAAGCGCCACACGCCGTTGGTCTTCCAGCCTCCGACAATCGCATCCACCGCGCGGGGCATGTTGCCAAGGAACGCGCGGCCGCGTCCGAACGGCAGATCGTAGGTGTAGCTCAGTTGCAGCACATTGGGAATGTCGAAGGTAGAGAGGCTGCGCTCCAGCCACGGCTTGTTGGGATCCTGCAGGCTGGTAAAGCTTCCCAGCCAGGTCACGTTGTCGTCGGCCTGCGAAGAGTCGTCGATCGATTTCGACCAGACATAGGTGATGAGGAACTGCAATCCGTGAGAATAACGCTTCTCGGCGCTTACCTGCAGCCCGTTGTAGCTTGAGGCTGCGATCATCTGCACGTCCGTCGCTACCCCGGTGAACTGGGGATAGGGAAGCTGCAACTGGAACTCCTGCACCGACGGGGACGAGAGCGTGCTGTTGGGATCGCTGATGGGGCCGCCATTCGCCGAGGAGAACGGATTGTCCACATAGGTCAGAAGCCCGTTGATGTTCGCGTTCGGGCTCTCGATCGAGGGTGGGAGGATGTTCAACTGGTTAGCCCCGCTGAACGGCAGGTGGGTTCCTTTCTTGCCGATGTATTCCAAATTAAGCACAACGTCGCCGCCCAATTCCCGCTCGACTCCGAGACTCCAGCTTTGCTCATACGGAGTCAGGTTCGCATCTGCAGAGCGCAGCGGGCCGTTGGCTCCATAACCAACGTCGTTCAACAGGCCCAGTGAATTCCCGGCGGGCTGAATCAGTCCGTTGGGATAGGGATTGCTCAGATGCAGATATGGGGTTGCGCCGTTATTTTGATACGTGGTGATCGCGTTGGTGTATTGATTGAAGCCCTGGCCGCCATAGGGCACAACGCCGCTTACCCCGGAACGGGACTGGCCGTAGTAAATCCCGTAGCCTCCGCGCACGACCATCTTCGGAGCAAACTGGTAGGCGAAGCCGAAGCGCGGCTGAATGTTGTGCCAATCGGTCACATAAGTTGTGCGCTGGCTGGGAGAAGCAAAAACCTCACCACCACGAAGTTGAAGAGTCGTAGGCAGGCCGGTGACTTCGTCGTCGTACGAGAGAGAGCCGCCGTTCAACGGATTCTGAACATTGGGATTGAAATAGTTCTGCCGGTTATAGCGATCGGTGCGGGGCAGCGTGACGTCGTAGCGCAAGCCCAGGTTCAACGTCAGCTTAGGACCGACTTTCCAATTGTCCTGGCCAAAGATACCGTACTGGTAGTTGGTGGTGGCGGGCCGGAATTGAATTTCGTAAAACGTTCCATTGTTGTTCGAGGACATTTGTCCCATCAGGAAGCTGGCCATGCTGTCGCCGCCGCAATACTGAATTCCTGTCTGCCCGTAGTTCGGATCACTCGGGCCCGGGCAGGCGCCGGAACCGCTGGTGTCGAAGCTGAAAATGCCGTTGGGGGCATTCGTCTGGATGTAGTTCATCTGGTGCAGCCGCCCGTCGAACCCGAATTTCAATTCATGAGGGCCGTGAACTTTGTTAAGAGTAACGGCCAGTTCGCCTGTGTCCTGCCCCAGCCGGTAATTGCCGTAGGGATTGGTGCCCTGGTTGGTGCCGCTGGCGGCGGCATACTGGTTGAGATAGATCGCCGGCACCCCCGGAAATCCGTTGCTCTGCAAATACGACGGGAATCCTAAAGTGCCGAGAGGATCATTCACGCCCTGCGGGTTGTAGGCGTCGATATGCCACGCGCCGCGGGTAAAGCCGAACGTCGTATTCAGCAGTAGAGTCGGCGTGAAGGTGTGGGTGTCGTTAATCGCAAACAGGTGGGCGGTGGTGGGGTTCGGCCCGCCCGAGCAGGGATCGGTAAAGTTCCCGAAACAGTTGAAGATGGTGCCGTGATCCCAATATTGGGAGTACTTCGCGCTGATCAAATTCTTCTGGTTGAAGCGGTGGTCGATCTTGATGTCGAACTGATTCCGGGTGTATGTGTTGGGACCTGAGCCAACCCAATTCCGGTAAATACCGTCGGGCGAGGTAATGTTCGGCTTGGGATAATAACTGAGCATCTTCATCGCGACCGGGTCAATCAGATTGCCTGCAGTGTGGGGCGGTTGAAGACTCGTGGGCAGATTGGGACTGCCGGGACTGATATACGTCGCGAGGTTGTTGTAGGGAATGAACGAATTGGGGTTGTTCCACACGGCGGCGCCCACGTTGGAGTCGTAAGTGCGCTGGTACGGATCAAAGAGCTGACCGGCAACCGCGCTGCAACGTCCCGTGTTGTCGAAAGTGCCGCCCTGCTGGGAGCATACTTCGCTGAAATTGCCGGCGCGCATCAGGTCGGAGGGCACTCCGGCCTGGGGCACGCTCTGCGTGGTCTGGCGCAAACCGTCGTAATCAAAGAAGAAGAAAGTCTTGTTCTTGATGATTGGTCCGCCAATGGTGGCGCCAAAGTTGTTGCGGCGCAAGGGCGGAATCGCCTGTCCGTAGTGGTTCGCGAACCAGTTGTTCGCGTCGAGGACCGCGTCACGCACGAAGTCATACGCGCTGCCATGAAAACTGTTGGTGCCGGAGCGCGTGATCATGTTGACGACCGACGCGCCGGAGAAACCATACTCGGCGCTGAAGTTGGTCTGCTCGACTTTGAATTCCTCCACCGCCTCGGGAGAGGGAAGATACGTTGCCTGCGTGATGCCGCCATTGGGCTCGGAGTTCGTGACCGACGCGCCGTCGGTCAGGATGTCGGCCTGGGCGCCACGGCTTCCATTGGAAACGAAATTCGTGCCCGTGCAAGTGACGTCGCACTGGTCATCCATCGCGGTGACGCCTGGCGCAAGATTGACGAGTTCAATCACATTGCGGTCCACCAACGGCAGGTCGTTGATGAATCTGCGGTTGACGACCTGGCCCGTCTCCGCATCCCCGGTCTGGATGGCCTGCGCTTCCGCGGTCACCTGTATGTTCTGGTTGGTGCTCGCGACCTTCAGAGTCATATTGGCGGTGGCGTTGTCGTTGATGTCGACTCGAACCCGGGTCAGCGTCTTGGCAAAGCCGCCCGCCTCCGCCGATACCGAATAGATTCCCGGTGGAACCGAACGGAACAAGTAGCGTCCGCCGTTGTCGGAGGTCGTAGTGAACGAATAGCCCTTCTGCTGGTCGGTAAGAATGACCTTTGCCCCTTCCACCACCGCGCCGGTAGCATCGGTCAGCACGCCACTCACGGTGCCGAAATAAGCCTGGCCGAAGAGCATGGAAGACAACGCAATAATGCTTGCGATGATGAGAGTGCAGCCTGAAATCCATTGGGAATTGCGCTGGAGCGCTGAAGCAGGTGAATGCATCTTCCCCCCTTGGTCCTGGTGGAACAACGACGACTTCGTGGTGCACAGGTCAGCGGGGAATACTAAACCGATTCAATATTTTGTGCTAGAGGGAAATGAGAAGAGCTCGACCAACGAAAGACACGAAGGTTCACGAAGGGAACCCCACCAGGAAGGTTTTTTCCCGGACCTTCGTGCCGGTCGTGGTTTAGGTTCTTCTTTCTACCAGGACATCGGAAGTTCGCGGGAAGTGGAGTCCGCGGGAGCTATAGCCAGAAGTCGCTGTTGGTGGCCGGACCATGCCCGGCGCTGGCCGCGCGTCCCATGCTGGGTTCGACGCGATTGCGGCCGGCATTCTTGGCGTGGTACATCGCGGTGTCAGCCGCGTGCAGCAACTTTTCCATCTCGGCGGCGCTTTGCCCCGTGGCCACGCCGAGGCTCAGGCTGACCTGAACGTTGGAGCCTTCGACATTGATGCTGCAACCGGCGACGTGGGTGCGCACGCGTTCCGCGAGTTCCCATGCCTCATGCAGGCTGCAGCCCGGAGCAACGATCAGGAATTCTTCTCCACCACAGCGTCCCACAGAGTCGTAAGGGCGAACCACAGCTGCAATTCCAGTGGCGATGATGCGCAGGACGGCGTCGCCGGCGGCATGTCCGCGGCTGTCATTGATGGCCTTGAAATGGTCGACGTCGATCATGATCAGGCCGACCGGTTCGTGATCGCGCTCGGCGCGGAGCAAGTCGCGCTCGAGAATCGCCAGAATCGCTTTGCGGTTCCACAGGCTGGTCAGGCTATCGCGGGAGGCTTCGCGGCGCAGCGCGTCTTTGGCCAGCAGCAGGCGGTTCTGGGTGACGAGCAGTCGCGTGCTCGAACACACAAACGACAGCAGCACGATCACGGCCGCCAGGCCCAGGCGCTCGCGCGCGATGCGTAACGACATGAACAGCACCAGCAGCGGATAGAGCAAAAAGAAGATCTCCGTGTAAATCCGTTTCTCGCGGCGGGGCGGATCGAAGGAGAGTTCGGGCGCCTCCGCCTGCTTCCAGGTTGCGGCAATCACAATGGGCGCGACCAGCAGCGCGCTCCAGAGCAAATCGAACCATGCGCCGGTTCTCAGGCCGCGGCCCGGCCCGTAAAAATAGAGCGCATCGACGCATCCGGAGAACGCGAGAAAAATGCCCATGCGACCGAAGAGGGCGCGCGAGTCGCGGGATCGCGTGACGGCGGCGCGCACCACGAAAGCCCCGGCGACAAAAGCGTAGCCGGCGAAATACGGGGTCCAGACCGAGTGCGCCAATTCGAGGGTGGCATCTGCCTTGGGCAGATAGAAGAAATACACGTACGCCGCCACACACACCAGCACCGCCTGTATAAAGTCCAGCGCGACCAGCGCGTCGAGGCGCCCGGCCTCGTGTTCCGGGTCGAGGAACATGGCCATCGCCAGAGGCGCGAACCAGAAGCAGAAGAGCAGATTGTTGATCCAGGAAACGAAAGGAGAAGCGGCCACATCGTTGTAGAGGCTTAGGCCTTGGGCGATCATCAACAGGGAATAGGCCACCGCCGTGAGACGCCAGAACGAGCGCGCCAATCCTTCGGAGCGGCGGCTGGCCTGCGCGGCCGCCGCGATCATCACCAGTCCCAGCACGAACTGGATCGCGTCGGAAATCAGAGCTCCACGAGCTTGAGTGCCGAGGAACGCGACCTCACCGACATGCGCCAGCCACAGCACGCCGGAGACAGCGATCAGTGTGCGCGTGTTGAGCAATCCATTCCTTTCAACAGCAGTTTGTACAGATGGTGTTGCGGGGAGGGAGAAACCGGATTGCGGTCTGGCGTTCAGGTCCTCACAGCAGACTTAGACTCACACCCAAGACCCACCAGTATCCGGCATCGCGCGGCCTTTTTCACCTGACGATGGTACTCTCGCGGTGGTTACCCTCGAAAGAAGAATCAACGCCAGCTTTCCAGGAGTTTCCTCAGGATTTCCACAGCATCGCCGAGCTGGGCGAGCTCTTTGGGAGCGAGAGTTTCGAGGTGTGCGGCTAGATACGCGATGCGAAGCTGGCGTCCTTTCTGCAGCAAGCGTGTGCCTTTGGCGGTAGCGCGAATCTGCATGCGGCGCGCGTCGTGAGGATCGTGGGTGATGGCGACGAGATGGCTGCGGGCGAGGCCCGCGACGAGGCGGCTCATGGTAGGAGGCTTGACCTGTTCGGCGGCCGCGAGTTCACCTAGCGTTTTGGCGCCGCCAAACACCAACACTGACAGCGCGGAGAGGCGGGCTGGGCCTTCGCCGGTGGCCACGTCCTGCTTGCGGACGCGCCGAAGCAGATGGATGGCTGCCGAATGCAGCTGATCTGCGACCGCGAGCACGTCGGGATGGCGGGGGGATTCTGATTGGCGCACTGGTGTCCCCGCGCTTTTTTCTTGACGAGGCAAGGGAAATATAGTTAGCTATGCTAACTAATATGCCTGAGGAGGTCAAGCGATGAATGTGGCTGCGGCGGAAATTGGAATTTCGCGCATCGGGCAGATCGCCATCAACGCGCACGATGTGGAGCGGGCGGCCGCTTTTTATCAGGATGTTTTGGGATTGAAGCTGCTCTTCAAGGCCAGCCCGGGTATCGCCTTTTTCGATTGCGGCGGCGTGCGCCTGATGTTGACTCGGCCGGAGAAGCCGGAGTTCGATCATCCCGCGTCGATCCTTTACTTTGCCGTGCCCGATATTCAGGCCTCGCATGTGCGGATGAAAGAGAAGTCGGTGAAGTTCGAAGACGAGCCGCACGTGATTGCAAAAATGCATGATCACGATTTGTGGATGACGTTCTTCCGCGATAGCGAGGGGAATATGATGGGATTGATGAGCGAAGTGAGGAGGTAGCGACCTCGGACTTCAGACGTCAGGCTTCGGACGTCAGGCCTCGGACTTTGCTCAGCTTCTCGGCATGATTTTGGTTTGCAGCATCGAATCTTGGAGATTGAGAATGGGGCACGGGGGCTTGTCCCATGCATCAAGAAAGATCTCGCGCAACGAAAGGGTTTGGCCGCGTCTGGTTTGCATTAACGATCGCCTTTGCTCTGCACGCGTTTGACGAGGCTACCAGCGGCTTTCTCGCCGTCTGCAATCCCACCGTCGTTGCCCTGCGGTCCCGCTGGGGATGGTTCCCGATGCCGACGTTTGCGTTTCGCGAATGGCTCGTGGGACTGACGGTGGCCCTTGCGATTTGTTTTGCGCTGACGCCTCTTGCCGCGCGAGGCGTGCGCTGGATGCGGCCGCTGGCCTGGCTTTATGCGGTGATCCATTTGCTCAATGCGATGGGGCACACGCTGGGAACGATCCTAGGCCACACCGTCGCCTCCGTGACCTTTCCCCGTCCCGCGCCAGGCTTCTATTCTTCGCCGTTTCTTTTTATTGGTTCGATCTGGCTGATGATCCGGCTGCGACGGACGGCTCCCCGGAATTTGCCATTGCCAACCGGCGATTGAGAAGTCAGAATCCTAGGCCATGAGTCACAAATCCAGACGTCATTCCGCGCGGGGGCCGAGTCACGCTACGCCATTCCCGAACTCGACGAGTCCCAGTGCAACCAGTCAGGAGCCATCGGCGTTTCCTGCGGAACACCGCAGAGGGCTATTGCCCGAGCTTTACTTTCGCTGGCGTGGAGGCGAGATCACGCGTCTGGAGGCCTTTTGCGACGTCGTGTTCGGGTTCGCGCTCACGCTGCTGGTGGTCTCGCTCGAGGTGCCGCGAAGCTATGCGGAAATGATGGCGGCCATGCGGGGCTTCGCGCCGTTTGCGATCTGCTTTGCGCAGCTGGTGATGATCTGGCTGGCGCATTACCGCTTTTCACGGCGCTTTGGACTGGAAGATCCCTACACCGTGTTCCTGAATATCGTTTTGCTGTTCCTCGTTCTGTTCTATGTGTATCCGCTGAAATTTGTTTTTACGCTAGTGTTTTCGCAGTTGACAGGCAGCGGGGTTTCGAGCGGGATGGGGATGCACGAAGCGGCAGTGCTGATGCGAATCTATGCCGTCGGATTTACCGCTGTCTTTTCTCTGTTCGCGCTCATGTATATCCATGCTTACCGGTTGCGAAACGATCTTGAACTCAACCCGGTGGAGGTGCTGCAGGCTCGAATGGAGATTCGCGAGAATCTGATCATGGTCGTTGTGGGAGCAGTTTCGTTTGGGTTGTCGTTTGAGAATCCGGCATGGGCGGGATGGTGGTACTTCGTGCTCGGCCCGGCTTTGGGCATCCATGGAGCAATCTACGGGAAGCGAGTGCGGCTGCTGGCGGAAGAATTGCGGGTGTAGGCAAGATATTTTTTGTCATGCTGAGCAGAGCGAAGGACCTGTGTACTTTGCCGCATCGCGGAGAGGGCTGCAGGTTGCATAGATCCTTCGCTTCGCTCAGGATGACAAACGACTGCTCACGACGACGATGGCTTCAGCGTAGCGAAAGAATCTGTGATCATCAGTCCGTCGCGGGCGCCGGAAGCCAGACGCCGCGCTCTGCTATCATCGCAAGCGGAGTCGTTTCGCCATGGAATACCTCGACGACGAAGATTTTGAAGACGAAGAAACACCGATTCTTTCCGGAAGAGGAGAAGGACTCATGGAAGAAGGTCAGCATACCGGTTCGGGGCACGCGCGTCGCAATGAAGATATCGCACTCGATCTGATGAAATTTATCGCCATGACTACAGGGTACGGCCGCACGACCTCGTCGGGCGTGGGATTTCAAGGCACGGGTTCCGCGTCGAAGCCCGAAGAATACGCGACCCACCTGCTCGAACTGTACAACAAGTGCCTGGGCGCGGTCGCGGCAAAGAAGTAGCGGGTACAAAGAGACACGGCGTGTGCATCTGCACACGCTTTCAGCGCACGCGACCACTGCCAACCTCTGAGCCGAAGGCCTTTTTGGTGTGGACTCTCTCTTGCTTGCTGTTCGAACAGAGGTGCAGCCCATGGCACATCGTGTTTTGTTTCTCCTGCTTCTTCTGACGACTTACGCGACGACGTCTTGGGCCCAGAGTAGCCAAGAGTCGCTGAAAACCTTCACCGCCCCCGATGGTGCGTTTTCTCTTCGCTACTCCAGCCAGCTCATTGTTTGCCAACAGAAACCTGCGGGGTCGGGCTCCTGGAGCCCGGCTGAGAACTGCGCTGCGTATCATCCCGTATGCGACGGCGAGGCCTCAGAAGACAGCACGGCAATCGCCTGCTTCGCGTATCCCAGAAACCAGTTCACAAACACAGGCGCTTTTGAAGCGGCAACATTTTCCGTGGAGATTCTGAACGCGAACGTGACCGCAAAGGCGTGTCTGGCGGGTCCGGCGGATCAGATCTTCCAGCGGCGTCCTCCCCTGAAAATTAATGGCGTGACGTTTTCCGCGTTCGAGTTCGGTGAGGGAGGAATGAATCAGAGCGTGGGCGGGACGTTGTATCGCACCTTTCATCGCGGGAAGTGTTATCAATTGGGGATCAATGTGGCGATGGCCAGCGCTGGGGTGTTCGACCCACCTGAACGAGAGCTTTCCAAAAGCGACTTGCACGAGGTGAATGGCGAACTCGAACGAGTCCGCGATTCGTTCCGCTTTCTGAACTAGTCTTGCACTTCGGCGATCGACCGATAGGAAAAAAACCGCGCCCGTTTGCAGGCGCGGTTCTTGCATTTCTAGGCGGTGCCCTTGGACAAGCGCCGGGTTAACGGCGCTTCTTGCCTTTCTTCTTGGCCGCTTTCTTGGCGGGCTTCTTCGCAGCCTTTTTCTTGGCTGGCTTTTTGGGAGCCTTCTTGGCCGGTTTCTTTTTCGCAGCCGGTTTCTTCTTCGCGGCTTTCTTCTTGGCCTTGGGCTTGCCGCCGCCACCGCTCGGAGCGGAAGGTGCGGGTCTGGGCTTGGGGGGAGGAGGCGCGGGAACCGACATGGGTTCCGACTCGTTTGCTTCCGGAGCCGGCATGCCCGATTCTTCTTCTTCCTCTTCTTCTTCGAAGTCTTCTTCCAGCGACTCGCTGTAAGCGCCGCTGTCGCCGAATTCTTCTTCTTCGTCACGTCCGTAGAGCGTGGGGTCGTAGAACGTCATTGCTCCTCCTGATTCAGTGGCGGCCGGGTGCGGTGGGGCTCCTGGCTGCGGGCACTAAGAAATTTAAAAGACCACCGGAAAACTTCTGCTGGAACGGCGCGCGATTATAGCACGACGTTCGGTGCAGCTGGCAAGGACTGCAGACACAGACTGCTCGCTATCCTGTTATCACAGCGGACTGAGAAAAGGGAAGCATAAAAGGGAGGAAGGTGGCGAAGAATTGCACCAAGCTTGCGGGCAGGCGGGAAACGGCGCAGACTCATACCAGGGCGGTCATTCTTTGGCCGATTCCCTGGAACAGGGACTCCGAATCCCCGTACCTTCGCCGCGGCATCGCTTACGCTGCCGTAACGGCGACATTCTTTCCTGGATTTGCCACGAACAGGTATTTCCCTTTGCGTGCGCGGGGGACGCCTCCGGGAGCAACCTCTCCTGCCACCGGCAAAGCTCGACTACTTCAGGCTCTTTACGAACGTGGCGACTGCCTTGGCGTCGTCGGCAGACAGTCCGGAGAGCGCCTTCTTGTGCGGCGCTTTCTTAGAGTCGTCGCCTTTGGTGAGCAGATCGGTGATTTGCGCATCGGTCAGGCTGGTGCCCTTCAGCGCGGGGCCGACTTTGCCCTGACCCTCGGGACCATGGCATCCGGCACACTTGGCTTTATAGGTGGCAGCGCCGTCTTGCGCAAAGGCAGGCAGAGCCACGGATGCAGACACAGCAATGGCCAGCAACACGACAAGTAGTTTGGTGATTCGCATGAGTTCTCCTGCGGGGGTTGAAGTTTGAAGGACCCAAGAGTCGAGAGGATTGTAGTCCTGCGATAACACTTGTGTCCTGTCACCCAACTCCGTGGGGCACCCTCACTGGCCAGATTATCTGGCTTCGGAGCGAATCTAGCGCGGGGATTGCACGATCAGGATCATGCCGGGGCGGATTACGGCGATGTTGCGGTTGTCGCGCTTAATGGCGGCGACGGTGGTTCGGTACAGGTTCGCGATCGAGTAGAGGGTCTCGCCGGTCTTTACTTTGTGGTGGACGACTTCGACCTGGGCAATCTCTTCGCGGTCAATCTCAGCCGACTTGGTGGCGGGAGGCTTCGTCGCGGCTTCTTCCACCGGCTTCGGATGCTTGGACTTAGTCTTCGACGACGCTACTTCCTCATGCGCGGTTGGCGAAACCGGAAGGTGCAGGGCGAGCACTTTGCGTCCGCGAAGGCTGTCGCCACGAATGCCGTTCCAGCGGCGCAGCATCTGCGGCGAAACCCCGAAATTCTCGGCGACCGTGTCGACCGTGTCCCCGGCGTGAACCTTGTAGCGAGTGATGCGGTGGGCGTAGGTCGCGTTGTCGCTGACCGGATGCTTGCCCGCCGCGACCGGGATGACCAGCTTCGCGTTGGCTTCCAGTTCCGTGTCTTCCAGATGGTTGGCTTCGGAGATCGACTTGGCCGTCGTGTGATAGTTGCGAGCCAGCGAGGCCAGTGTCTCGCCGGCATGAACCGTGTGATAACGCCACCACAGCCGCATGTCGGTGGGAATCGTGGCGATGGCGGTTTCGAAATCGTCTTTCGTCCCGGCAGGCAGGTGCAACTCGAACGGGCCTTCGCGAGGTGTGGTCAAACGCAACAGGCTCGGATTCAAGTCCTGCAATTCATTCGGTGTCGAACCGACGCACTCGGCCACCAGTCGCAGATCCACGGGATAGTTGATCGTGACCGTGTCGTAATCTGCGGGGTGATCCATCACGACGTCATCCAACCCATACTGCGACGGATTCTTGGCGATGATGGTCACGGCCAGGATGATGGGCACGTAGTTGCGAGTTTCTTTGGGCAGAACGTTGCGGCGGTAGAGTTCCCAGAAGTCGGCGTAGCCGGTGCGTTTCACGGCAGCCTGCACGGTGCCGGGACCGGAATTGTAGGCGGCCATCGCCAGGTACCAGTCACCAAACTGGTTATAGAGGTCTTTCAGGTGATGGGCGGCGGCGCGCGTGGACTTGACGGGATCCTGGCGGTCGTCGACCCACATATTGTGGTAGAGGCCGTAACCGCGTCCGCGGCTGGCCATGAATTGCCAGATGCCGCGGGCTCCGGCGCGGGAGACGGCGAGCGGATGGAATCCAGATTCGGCTTGCGCCAGATAAATCAGATCCTGGGGCAGGCCTTCTTCCTTCAGCGTCGAGACGATCATGTCGCGATAGCGTCCCGAGCGGGCGTAGGCGCGTTCGAAGCCGCCGCGTCCACGGCCGGAGAAGTAGGTGATGTAGCCGGCGACCTGGTCGGTCATCATCAACGGCAGGTCGGAATGGGTGTTCTTGATCTCGGCCTGCGCCTTGGCCTTGATGCCGGCATCGGCGGCCGGAGTCAGTTCGTTGGTGACGTCGATCGGCGCGGGTTCGGATTTCTGCTGAGCCTCCTGCGAATCGGCGGATGGGCCGCCGGGGTAGAGATCGTTCACACCAGCGACGATGTGGTCGAATTCCTTTTGCAGGCGATCGTCGGAGCGGATGTCGAGGTTGCTGCTCAACAGGGCGTTGAGCGCGTCATCGAAGTTCTGCTTGGATTCTTCGATTCGTCCCGCCTGATGGTTAGCTAATCCTGCCTGGTATTCCTTCTCCGCCCGGGCGATTAAATCAGCGACCGGGTCGGAGGCCGGAGCAGGAGCGGGGGCAGACGCTTCCGGGGAAGCCGACTTTTGAGGACCGTCCTCTTGCGGCTGAGTTGCGGGCGCTTGTGGGCCTGCTGTGGGAGTTGCCGCCGCCGGCTGGGCTTGCTGTAGCACCGGAGCCTTTCCCGGCGGCAGCAGAGAAGCGGGCTTTTGGGCCGTCTGGCAAGCGCTACCCAGAATTGCGAGGGTCGCTAGCACGGCGGTCCGGACATAAAATTTTGCTAATCGCATGTTTCTCTACGAGTTGCGAGTTTCTCCCTAAATAAACGTTCGGTGAATTCTACCAAATCGTACGCGGCAGCTTCCCTCCGGTCAATCGCCGAAAAGGCACCAGCGAGGTTACTTTGGGCACCAAGCCGCCGCGGTTACCTCAGAACATGGCTTCGGACCTCGGACTTCAGACTTCGGGCCAGCCTGCATTCAGCGAGCCCCTAAGATCATCGACTTTTGGATGACTCGCGAGTTGCGGCGGTTGTCGATGCCAAATACCTTAGTTCCAATCGAAAGTCTGAGGTCTGACGTCCGAGGTCCGACTCCGCTTCTTACACTCGCCAGTAATCCGGGCGCCAATTCTGAATTGCCTTCTTAATATCTGCGCGCTTCAGATTTTCTTTGAGCGTGCGTTCGACCAGTTTCGGGATCTCGGCGTCGGAGGCGAAGCGCAGGCCGCAGAGTTGGTCGACCGTCAACTCGGGAATGCGGGACCGCAACGGCTCCTGCAGAAGCTGCGTAAGGCGCAGACGCTCTTCCAGGCGAATGACGCGGTCCTGCACCTTGAGCGCATAGAGGCGCACTTTGAACACCAGGGTCAGAAGAGCCGCGGCCAGCAAGACAATTAGAAAGGCGTGGAAATGGTCGCGAAAATCGCCTTCGGTGATGTGAGCGAAAAAATGGATCAGGCTCAGGATCAATCCCAAGCCGAAGACAGGGACAAGGAAGAAATGAAAGACCGGATCCCATCGAGTATGGTGGGCGAGGGATTGCGGTTCTGTTTCGGACATAAAAGGGCTCCTTGCGGGAAGACGTGCCAGTGTAGCAGAGTTGGACCCGTGTCGAGTCGGGGACGGCGCATCCTGAACGGAGTGGTTAAAGGGGCGCGCGCAGAACGACTAGGGTTGGTTAGGCTCCACGAGAGATCCCTCCCTTCGCCTGAAGAACGGCTCCGGTCGGGATGACGCCGCCGAGAATGGATTGAGGACCGAATTTGCACTTAACTGTTAGCGACGTCAATTTGCGGGGGGATGTCCAAATAGGCCTGGTTGGAAACGTCATTCTAGTAGCGGACGAGGATGCCGCGCACAAATCGAAAATGGAGGATTCCTATGAAATATATGTTGCTGACATGGGTGAATGAGAACGGGTGGTCCAAACTGACGAAGGCCGAGCAGGAACAGGGAGTGGCAGCCTATGTGGCGTACGGTGAGGCGCTAACGAAGGCGAGTGCGCTCGTGGGAACCAATCGGCTGCAGCCGACTTCGGCATCGACCACGGTGCGGCTCACGAATGGCAAGTCGCAGGTTCTCGACGGGCCCTATGTGGATACGAAGGAACAACTGGGCGGGTACTTCCTGATTGACGTGGCCGACCTGGATGCAGCGATCTCGTGGGCGGCGCGCTGTCCGGCCGCGGGCCACGGGGTCGTTGAAGTCAGGCCCATTTGGGAAATGGGAGCGTGATTGCGCGTGGACGGTAATCGCGTGGATTCCCACGAGGGCGATGAGCAGGCGCGCGCCACGGCGGAAGCGGTCGCACGCCGCAGCTACGGCAAGCTCATCGCGTTTCTTGCGGCCCGCAGCAGAGACGTGGCTGCCGCCGAGGACGCGCTCTCGGAGGCATTCGCGGCGGCACTGGCGGATTGGCCGGGAAAAGAGTGTCCGGCGAATCCGGAGGCGTGGCTTCTCACCGTGGCCAGGCGAAAGATGATCGATTCGTTTCGGGGGCATCGGCGTGAGGTGGTTGGTCAGAATTTGCGAGACGAAGATCTGCAAGGCATGGCCGAGAGCTTGGGCGCCGCCGCGATCGCCGCGGCGATTCGCGCGCCGCTGATTCTGCAGGTGATTCTCGGGCTGGATGCGAAGGCGATTGCCTCGGCGTTTCTGATGTCTCCGGCGGCGATGGGCAAGCGGCTGGTCCGCGCCAAAGAGAAGATCCGGCAGGCCGCGATTCCATTCCGCGTTCCCGAGCGTGAGGAACTCTCGAGCCGGCTCGATGCAGTGCTCGACGCTGTGTACGCTGCATTTGCCGAAGGTTGGACTGATCCCGGGGGAACCGATGTGGCCCGGCGCGATCTGACCGAGGAGACCATGTTTCTGGCCCGCCTGGTGACGGAACTATTGCCGCAGGAACCGGAAGCGCTGGGCTTGCTCGCGCTCATGTTGCATGCGGAGGCTCGGCGTCGCGCGCGGCGGGCGGATGGCGAATACGTGCCGATGGCGGAGCAGGATCCGGTCCTGTGGGATGCAGAAATGATTGCCGAAGCGGAGTTGCTGTTGCGGCGTGCCAGCGAACTAGGGTTGATTGGCCGGTATCAGCTGGAAGCCGCGTTGCAGTCGGCGCATGTGGACCGCTGCCGCACTGGCCGGGCCAACTGGGCTGAGGTGGTGCGGCTGTATGATGCGCTGTTTGCGCTTTCGGGGTCGCCGGTCGTGGCGATCAATCGCGCACTCGCGGTCGCGGAGTTGCATGGCGCAAGTGCTGCTCTGGAAGCGATGCCGGGCGTTTCATCGGATGCGAGGCTCGCCGAATATCAACCGTACTGGGCGGCGCGGGCGGAATTGCTGGCTCGGGCTGGGGATCTTGGAGAAGCGAAAGAGGCGTACGACATTGCCATCGGTCTGGAGCGCGATCCCGCGGTGCGCAGATTCCTGCAGAAGCGTCAGGTCGCGCTCGGCGGATGAGCCAAACTAAACGACAGAGAACACGGAGAACACGGAGCTGTCTGATTCGTTCGTGGCCGGGCGCAGCGGGAGTCGGGTACTTATGCGGCGAATGGACGCAACACAAGATGGGTACGGGTCCCCCAACCTCGTACCCATCTTGTCAGCGGTGGTGAAACTATTTCAGGGCGAGCAGGATCTCTTCGGTGGAGTTCACGTTCTGGGCCAGTAACTCGGCTTCCGCCCTGCTCTGCGGCAGCGTGTACATCGTCGTTGAGCCTTCGACCTTGATCTCTGCAAGAAAGTAGCGGTGCCCGTACTTATGGAATACCAGCTCGCTGGTGGCGGCGGGTTTCCTGGTGTCCACGCGAGTGGGATTAGCAAGGAGGCTGACACGTGCCTCGACGTTGCGCATGGCCAGCGCGCTGACGCCCGGGGCGGCCGGCTGCAGGATGACTTGGCCGGCGGGAATAGTCTTGGATCCGATCATGAAATCGAACGGAACCTGGGCCTTGAGCCGAGAGTCGTCTTGAATCTGAGCGGCGGCCAGCATGGGCAGCAAGGTCAAAGTCAGCATGAGAAACCGAGTCGCGTATTTCATCACTCACCTCCTAATTTTTTGTTCCGCCATTGCGGAAGTGAAGTGATCTTGCTCCCATCTCCAAAAAAGGTCCATGGAGACAGTCTGAAGCGAAATCAATTGATCTGAAGAACTATCGATCTGAAGAATGGGAGGAGCTTGACAGCGGCGCGGAGGCGGACAAGAATGGCTGCAATTTGCGGGGACGATTTAGAGTATGCCCGAGAAGAAGGTTCGGTTCGCTGAATTCGAATTGGACTTTGGCCGCTTTCAACTGTTCCGCGGCGGCAGCCCCGTGCGTCTGGAGGGCTTGCCTCTGCAACTCCTGATGTATCTGGTCGAACACCATCGTCAGTTGGTGACGCGCGAGCAGATTGCCGAGGAGTTGTGGGGCAAAGATGTGTTCGTCGACATCGAGCAGGGAATCAATACGGCGATCCGAAAAATTCGCCTGGCGCTGGACGACGATTCCGGGCAGCCGCAGTTTCTGCAGACAGTAGTCGGACGCGGCTACCGGTTCGTACCGGAAATCCGCGTCGAGGGAGACGGAAGCGCGCCGAATGCGGAGAACGAGGCGGTGTTCAAGGTGTCGGCCGAGGAATTCGGGCGCGCGCTGCTGGCCGCAGCTGGAATCGACGAACCCAAAACGCCGCCCAGCGTTCCGGGCAAATCCTCGAACGATTCCTAGCACCCGTTTGTGCGTGAGAGAATCCAAGCCAATCATGAAAGCCATTCAAGTTAAACAAACTGGTGGACCCGAAGTGCTGGAACTGGTGGAGTTGCCGGTTCCGCAGCCGAAGGCGAATGAAGTGGTGGTGAAGCTGGCCGCTTCAGGCGTGAACTTCATTGATGTGTATCACCGCGAGGGCCGGTACAAAGTGCCACTGCCGTTTACGCCGGGGCAAGAAGGCGCGGGCGTGGTGACGGCCATGGGTTCGGATGTGACGTCAGTGAAGGTCGGCGACCGCGTCGCATGGTGTCATTTGCTCGGAGCCTACGCGGAATATGCTGCAGTGCTAGCCGACCGGGTGGTGCCGATTCCAGCGGGAGTGACGGAGCAGCAGGCCGCAGCGGCGATGTTACAGGGAATGACGGCGCATTACCTGTCGCATGACACGTATCCGTTGAAACGTGGCGAGACCTGTCTGGTACACGCGGCCGCGGGAGGCGTTGGACTGCTGCTTACGCAGATGGCGCACAACATTGGTGCGCGCGTAATTGCGACGGTCTCGACCGAGGCGAAGGCGAAGCTGGCGCGCGAAGCGGGAGCGGACGAAGTCATTCTCTACACGCAAACTGATTTCGAAGTGGAGACCAAGAGGCTAACCGACGGCAAAGGCGTTGACGTTGTGTATGACTCTGTGGGGAAGACAACGTTCGAGAAAGGATTGAATGTGCTGCAGCCGCGCGGGTATATGGTTTTGTACGGCGGTTCGAGCGGGGCGGTGCCTCCGTTCGATCTGATTGCGCTGTCGGTGAAGGGATCGCTGTATGTGACGCGGCCGACGCTGATCAGCTATACGGCGACGCGGGAAGAATTGGTGGCGCGGTCCAGTGCAGTTTTTGGCATGATCACTTCCGGCAAACTCAAACTGCGGATCGAGCATACGTATCCACTGGATCAAGCGCAGCAGGCGCATCGCGATCTGGAGGGCCGGAAGACCACAGGGAAGCTGCTGCTGATACCGTAGCTGTGGCGGGATCGTCCAGGATTCTCAACTGATTGTCATCCTGAGCGAAGCAAAGGACCTGTGTGCTCGTCTGCCGCATCGGCGCTGGCGGCGACTGCACAGGTCCTTCGCGCAAAAGACGCGCTCAGGATGACAAGAGCGTCGAAGAGACCTCAATCATGAAAGCGATTCGCGTGCAGCATACCGGCGGGCCCGAGGTAATGGAGTTAGCCGACGTTCCCGTTCCGCAAGCAAAGGCCGGGGAAGCCGTCGTAAAGGTCACCGTGGCCGGTGTGAACTCGATTGACGGCCACTTCCGCGACGGAAGTTTACGGACGCTGCTGCCGTTTATTCCCGGGCAGGAAGGTGTTGGGATCGTCTCGTCGGTGGGAGCGCAGGCGAAGACCGTGAAGGTGGGCGACCGCGTGGCATGGAGCGGTGCGCTGGGTTCTTATGCCGAGTACGTTGCGGTGTCGGCTGACAGCCTTGTGCCCGTGCCCACGACCCTGACCGACGAGCAGGCCGCCGCGGCTATGATGCACGGGCTGACGGCGCATTATCTCGCGAACGATGCGCATAAGCTGAAAGCCGGCGAGACCGCGCTGGTTCACGCCGCTGCCGGCGGAGTGGGCTTGCTGCTGGTGCAGATGGCGCGCGCGATCGGGGCTCGCGTGATCGGCACAGCTTCGAGCGAGGAAAAAGCCAAGCTCGCACGAGAGGCCGGCGCGGATGAGGTCATCATCTTCACGCGGCAGGATTTTGAAACCGAAGTGAAGCGTCTGACCGGGGGCAAGGGCGTCGACGTCGTTTATGACGGAGTGGGCAAGGCGACGTTCGAAAAGAATCTGAACGTCATGCACCTGCGCGGGATGCTCGTGCTGTACGGGATGTCGAGCGGGCCGGTGCCTCCGGTGGATCCGGCGAAACTTTCTGAGAAAGGTTCACTCTACATGGCGCGCACCACACTCGCGCACTTCACGGCTACTCGCGAGGAGTTGCTGGCGCGGACCGGGGCGCTATTCGCGATGATCGGGGACGGCAAATTGAAATTGAAGATCGCAAAGACATATCCGCTGGCCGAGGCCGTGCAGGCTCACCGCGACATGGAAGCACGGAAGGTGGCGGGGAAACTGCTGCTGATTCCTTGAAGGACCGGACCGCGCGAGCGGGATGGAGGCCTTTTAGTCGTTAAAGGATAGGATGTTCAGGATCGAGGTACGCCCCCTTCTTGAACAGCTCCAGGAACGCACGCCTGAACTCAACGCCGCGTTTCCTAAATGTGAACCAGTGTCGATGCCATCGACACTTCTCAAATCAGCCGCAGGTTGGGAAAATCTTGAGCATACCGATTGGTATCGCGGGTCATAAGCTGATCTGCTTTCAGCAGCGCATGCGCCGCGATCACGAAATCTGCCAGCAGGCGCTTTGGCGAACCGCCGCCGGAACGGCGACGGCGAATGGCGTATGCCGCGAAGCTCGTTGCCGCTAGCCGCCAGACATCTTCCCCAAGATCGAAGTCAATGGCGATGTGCATCTCCCCAAGCAGTTCCTCAACGCGCTGCACATTGACAGTTGGCATGGCCGCGAGCTCGACGAAGACGGGCGCAGTTACCACTAGCGCTCCTTGGGCACGAGCCTTTGACAATTTAGCGGCAATCGTGGTCGCCGACGGCTCTCCCGACCAAAGAACGGATAAGATATTCGTGTCAAGAGCCGTCCTCATTCGCAGTCTTTAATCATTCGTAGTCCTTATCGCTTCGCATATCCTCAATCCAAGCTTTCATTCCTTCTTCTCCTCCAGGGAACGGGCCCGCGATTCCGATGTACTTCTCGTAGGGGTTTGCCTCCGGGCGAGCCGGTCGGAGAATGGTGCGGCCTTCCTCCACCACAAATTCAACGCGGTCGCCCGGTTCCAATCCAAGGCGTCTTCGAACCTCTTGGGGAACCGTAATCTGGCCTTTGCTGCTGATTGTGCTGGAGTTATTCATCTTTACCACACGTCCTTACTTCAATGATAGCCATCTTTACCGTCGCAGTCAAGCGTTTCTAGTCACCGCTTGCGGGTATAGTTGCGCACGTATGCTGGCGCTTCTTTTCCGGGAAGCAATCTTGCATCATTGATGGGCTGGCCTGCGACCATCTCCAGCGGAATGACCCCGGCCCAGGTGGGGAACGCATAGTCTTCTTCGTCGTCGATGGCTGGGCCCTGGCGCACTTTCGCGGAGAATTCTTCAATGGGCACGCGTAGGACCGAAGTGGCTTTTAGTTCGCGTTCGTTGGGCTGGCGAGAATCATCCCAACGGCCGGGCAGAATATGTTCCGAGAGAACTCGCAGGGCTGCCAGCTTTTCTTCCCGGTCGTCGACCAGCATTGCTCGTCCCAGGATCACTACCGAGCGATAGTTCATGGAGTGATTGAAGATCGAGCGGGCCAGCACTAACCCTTCGAGCAAGGTGACCGTGATGCAGATGGGCACGCCTTCTCTCATCTCGCGCAGCATGCGACTGGCGGCGGACCCGTGAATATAAAGATTGTCGTCTTTTCGTCCGTAGGACGTTGGAATCACGAACGGCTGGCCGTCGAGGACGAAGCCGGCGTGGCAGAGAAATCCTTCATCGAGGATGCGGTAGACGGTGTCGCGATCATAGACAGCGCGGTCGGGTTCGCGGACCACACGGGTGCGCGCAGTGGGAATTTGCGATTCAGACATCGGGGAGCGGACTCCGGGCTAGCGCCAAGGATGGGTGAACGGAAAGTGTAACACTGGACGACGGACCGCCGGCTTCGGGACTTCGGGACTCGGACCTCGGACCTCAGACTTCGGACCTCGGACTTCAGGCTTCAGACTTCGGACCTCAGACTTCGGGCTTCAGACTTCGGGCTTCGGACTCTGGCCTTATCCAAATATTCTTATGCCAATGCGGAGGTCGGAGGTCTAAGGTCCGAGGTCTGGTAGTGGTTCTCGCGGTAGGCGCGGGCGAAGAAAATTGCGACAATTCCCAGCACAATCGGCGTGAAGATGCTGGCTTCGGGGCCGACTGTGCCGCCGGTGAGCCAGTTCGGCCCATGGAACGCGGAGCCGAACAGATTGTGGTACGGTGCGATGCCGCTGTCAGGGACGCCGTAGAAGAAGGTCTGACCCCAATCCCATCCGGCGTGAAATCCGACGGCCCACCACAGGTTGCCGGTGCGGCGCAGAAACAAACAGAACAGCAGGCCGAAAAGCACGACGGAGGCAAGACCGAATTTGCTCTCCCCTGGGTTGCCGGTGTGGGCGAGACCGAAGAGCGCCGAGAGCAAAATGGCGGCGGGCCAGAATCCCATTCCGGTCGTCAGCGTGTATTGCAGGTACCCGCGAAAAGAGAATTCTTCCGCGAGACCGACGAGGATGAAGGTTGCGCACCATGCGGCCGTGGCGGAAACCAGGGTGCTGCCATGGATCGCGAGGCCGGTGAGGTGGAAGCCGTGAAACGCGAAGATTCCCAGCAAGCACCCGCTGATCGCCGTGAAGCCCACGAGCGTGCCGATCCAGAAATGTTTTCCGAAGGCTGAGCGGGCGGGAAGTCCGTAGTCTCCATATTTGCGGTGCTCGATGCGCGCCATGATCAGCGCGGCGATCGAGGGGATCACGAAGAGCGCGCCTTCGGAGAGGCTCAACCCCAGGGGAGTCAGTTGGGAAACACCAATGCCGACTTGTGGTCCGGCGCCGCCGCGGAGCACGCGGATTAAAGCGAAAATAAGCGCCAAGATGAGGACGATGGCCGCGACCAAGGCCAGGAAGATCAATATGCGCCAGCCCGCGCGGATGCCATTCGGACCGCGGAAGATCGTGTTGGGTGGAGGGGCGGGAGTTGGAGCGAGAGGCGAAGGTTCCGGCGTGGGGAGAAGTTCCTGATCAGGCATTGGGTCGTCGCTTTCGGAGGTCGGAGATCATTTTACCGAGACTGCCGTGAGGATACGCAACGGGTCGGATCGAAGTTCGAGGCTCCTTCCGGAAAATGCTCAGCCTTCGAAATTGCAGCGTGCCTAAGAAAGTGGGTGTAGTTGTCTTTCGCCCTTACAGGGCTTACGCATCTCCATGCAGCCCACGGCTTGCGCCGTGGGCTGCATTCTGTCGCCGCCTCGCGGCTGGGATCGAAACGTGTGTTCCACTCTTTCGAGCATCTGCGAGCGCAACCCGCCAGTGAAACTGGCGAAGTATTTTCGGTGGTCCCTCACCGGCCTGCCAAGGCGGCCACTCGGCGACGCTCGGCTTCGCCTTCGTTGGACAGCCGAAGGTGGCTGTCCCCACATGATCCTCCCCACATAATTCTCCCAAACGTAATCCTTCTCGACCGTCCAAGTGCGGGATAGATCGTCTACCAGTTCAGCTTCATGGCGAACTGAAATTGGCGCATGTCGTAGTCCGCGGTCGGCTGGCCCGCGGTGCAGGACGAGCTGCTGCAGAGCGGGCTCACGGCCGCCGTATTCACTTTATTGGCAATGTTGAACATGTCGGTAATCAAGTCCATGCTGAAGCGCTCGGTAAAGTAGATGCGCTTGGCTACGCGCAGGTCGTTGAAGACGGTCCAAGGCTGCACACCCGCGTTGCGGCCCAGGTTGCCGTCGAGTTGCAGCAGAGTTGGGTTCGTTCCCGCAACCACGAAGGGAAGGATGCAAGGCTCTTGCAACTGTCCGGTCGGCGAATACTTGGATTGGTAAACAGGACCGCAGAGAGGATTGCCGAATGTGTTGGGGCGGCCGGTCAGAGAGGACAACTGGAAATTGTCGTCGTTGCCGGTGACGATGTTGAACGGGCGTCCGGAAGCCACGTCCAGCAGCGGAGCGACGGTCCAGTTGCTGAAGAATCTGCGTGCGGCACCCTTGCCCAGGTTGCCACTCTGATACACGCCGCTGAACACAAAGCGATGGCGCTGGTCGAAGAGCGAAGTGGACCGGTCGTTCATGGGATAGTAGCTGTCCTGCGGGGTCAGGGTCGATTGCAAATCGGTGGAGTCGTCGATGGCATGCGAGTAGGTGTACGACGCCAGAAATTCGTAGTGGTTGCCGAAACGCTTGCGCAGGTTGCTGGTGAAGCCGTTGTAGATTGAACTGCCGTTGGAATAGTTGGCGTCCATGTCGCCGAAGGGGACGCAACCGGTGAACGGGGGAATCGGATCGCAGTTGGCGTTGAATCCCGGGATGTTGCTTACGAGAGTTAGAGCCTGAGCCAGGCAGGCCGGATTAGTAAGTGCATACGCACCACTGATCGATGGATTGATGCCGCCAGGCCGGAAGAAGTTCATCAGCGAGGCGTCAACATACGGGTATGGGGAAGTCGCTGTGCCTCCCTTGTTACAGCCGCTCACGGTGAACGGGCTGGCGGGAGTAGCGCTTCCGGAGGCGAGCGCATCATAGTAAGCCGCCTGGAAATTGGAAACCATCAAGTCGCCGCGAATGGTGTTGGCGTTGATGGGACGGTTGAGATGGTGTCCGCCGTTGTAGTTATAGGCAAGACTGAGGGCGAAGCCGTGACCGAGGTCGCGCTCCAGCGTGATGTTGGCCTGCTCCGAATAAGCGAAGACGAAGTTCTTGGACTGCGGATAGCCGAACGGCTGGAATCCGAGCGGCAGAAAACTCGAGGGATTCAGATAGTTCTGGTTCAGAAAAATAGATTGTGGATCGTTTAAAGACTGAAACTGCTGCTGATTCGGTAAGAATCCGAGTGCGCTGGCGGTTGCGGGATTCAACGTGGCGGCGCATGGATTGGCTGGGCTCGGCTGGTTGATCGGCAGTCCCTGGAAGATTGTGATTGCGTTCAGGTTCGACGGGCTGCCGGCGCCGGAGCAGACGGATGTTCCGGCGAATGCCAACTGTCCGCTGGAGGAACCGTCGGACGCGTTGCCGAGGAAATAAAGTCCCAGCAGCGGGTGGTCATAGAACATTCCGTACGACGCGCGCACGACTGTTTTGCCGTCGCCTTTTACATCCCATGCCATGCCGAGACGAGGCTGAATGTTGTTGGCGTCGGTTTGAATTCCCTTCTGCAATCCGAGCAAGTGGTACGCGGGGAGAGCCAGTCCTTGCGGGGGCGTGAACGAGGGCGGGATCTCGACGTCATAGCGAATGCCGTAGTTGAGCGTGACGGTCGGCGTTACGCGCCATGAGTCCTGCCAGAAGGCCGCGATCGGAATGTTCTTGAACGAGTCGCTCGGACTGCCGATGCCTTGTACGAAGTCTCCGGGAAGGCCCGCGCCGTAGGACTGCACCGGCGATAGCGACGGAAAATCGGGAAGAGTGCCTGGCACGGGGTTCAGGAAGCCCAGGGACGTTGCGCTGAACGCTCCGAAATCGTAGACGCCACCATAGTTGACGGTAAAAGTTGCGGTGAGCGGCAGATAGTTGAAGTCTCCGCCAAACTTCATGTTGTGGCGGCCGACGGTCCAGGAAAAATTGTTGGTGAACTGGTAGCGCTGCTCCACGCGCTGGATGTACGAGTACGGCTCACGCCCGAAATAAGCGAAGCCGGGAATGTTGACGGCAGGGTCGGCGCCTCCGGGAATAGCCGTGTTATAGAAGTAGGAAAGTCCGCGGCGGGCGTACTGGAAACGAAATTCGTTGATCTTGTTGTTGCCAATCGTCCAGGTGTCCTGCAACATGCCGGTGACGTCACGGTAGGTCTGCTGTGACGTACGCGAGTAGGCGTTTTGTCCCGGAGGTTGATCCTGGCCGCTGCCTTCGATGCCGGTGATGGTGCTGGGGCTGACGTTGGCGCGCAGGGTGAGACGATTATTGTTGTTGATGTTGTGATCGATGCGCAGGGAGTAGAGGCTGGTGCCCTCAAACACAGGGAAGTTTCCGACTTGCGAAAACAGGGTTTGATAGGAGCCGGGAACGAAGCAGGGCGTTAACGTTGGATTGCAACTGGTGGGAAAGCCCGCGAGACTCGCGCCACCGGTGAGACCGAGCGGCCACGCGCCATTCAGGGCCATCCCTGACGACGCGCCGATGAGGGCGGCATATTGTCCGACCTCTGCCGCATAGGCGGGACTTACGGCCGCAGTTCCGAGCACGGCCGGGTTGCTGAAAAACGAAATCTGATCGGGAGTCAGTTGCAGGTTCACGCTTCCCGGAGGCGCGCCGAAAAAAGCCGAGGCATCGAACGGGTTCAGTCCAAAACAAGTCTGTCCGCCGGTTGTGGTGCAATCCTGCCCAATCGCAGAGAATCCGGTTTCGTGGCGGCGCGTGATCTCATAGGCGAAATAGAAGAATGTTTTGTCCTTCTTGATGGGCCCACCGAACGCCACGCCCGCTTGCACGCGCGTGTACGCCGGGTTGTGGACGGTGCTGAAGGGATTTGTCGCCTGCAGGTTCCGATTGCGCAGAAAGCCGAAGACATCTCCGTGGAAGGCATTCGATCCGGAGCGGGTGATGATGTTCACCACGCCGCCGGCGGCGCGTCCGTATTCCGCCGCGTAGCTGTTGGTAATGATTTGAAATTCTTGAACCGCCTCCTGCGAAACGGTGGACCGAACGCCGTTGACCGAGTTGTCGGTCGCATCGGCGCCATCGACATTGACAAGGTTCGAGCGTGCCCGCTGGCCGCTCATGTTAAGTCCAGAGGTGGGAGCAGCACCCAGACTGGGAGCGTTGTCGCGCACCACCTGCGAATCGGTGAGCGTGAAGTTGATGTAGTTGCGGCCGTTGATGGGAAGATTGTCGATGCGCCGCTGCCCGATCGTGTCGGTCGTGGAACTGCGCGAGGTTTCCACCAGTTCCGTCTGTGAGTTTACTTCGACGACTTCCTTGCCTCCCGCGACCGTCAGCGTGACTGGAAGTTCGACCAACCCGCCGACCGTAATGGCGACATCAGTATTCTCTATTTTGGTAAACCCGGGAGTCTCAACCGAGACGGTGTAAGTTCCTGGCGGCAGCAGCCGCGCGTTGTAGCCACCCTGGCCGTCGCTGGTGGCCGTGCGTACCAATCCCTTCGCCACATCGTTCGCCGTCACGGTGGCATTGGCGACCGCATTTCCTTTGGGGTCTTTCACGGTTACGTGCAAGTCGCCGGTGGCGGATCCCGCCTGACCAAAACAAACGGAGGACAGCAGCAGGACCAGGCATGACCACGAGGCGGCTTTCAGTGTGCGCATGGTAGGGTTCTCCCTTGAACTCGCGATGGCGAGCAGACGGCGGGACTGAGTTCCGCGGAGGATGTCGTCACGAAATGATCTGGAACGAGTGAATCCCGGTGGTTTTATAACAGAAACCTGCCCGAAAACAAGTGAGGAATTGAGGAGGTCGTCTCCGGAGTTACTCCGGTGAATCCTTCGGACGGGGACTCCTTGAGAGGATGCGGAGAAAAGCAACACAACTGTCGAATGTTAGGCCAGCGGATTGTGATCAAGATCACAATGTGGCTGAGATGCGAACTGGGACCGCGGGATTCTGCAATCGTCCCAGGAGCATGGCGGAGCCGTTCAATCGCTCGTAGCCGTCGAGGATGGGAGCGGCAGCGAGTCCCGAGTTCGGCCAAGCGAGTGCGATGTAGATGCGTAACAGTGCGATGGCTGTGTTACGGCGAAGCAGAAGCGCGTTGTCCACGAGGCGGCGCGCGGCCTCGGCAGTTTGCGCATCGTGTGAGGTCATGGCGGCTTGCCCCATGCGGACAAGAATTGCGGCGTTGCGTCCCGCGGCCTGAACGTAGGCGGCCATGGCGCGCAGCCGTTGCCGTCGCACCAGACGAAATTCAGACGCTGATAAACGGCGGCGAAGATAGTCATCTTCCGCCGGGTCGATCAGGTTGCGGAAGGCTTCGACGTCAATGGGCTGAATTTTGCCCGCGAGGCCGCTGTCCGTCGACACCTGCAGGCTGCGGGAAATCACCAGGCCAAAGATGAAGACGAGAGAGACCACAGCTGCAATGACGAAAACAACGGCAAGTGTCATGGGTGTACCAAACGCTCCAGTTCCCGATTCCATACGTCGAGATTGTTTTCCGGCAACGAAACCGCGGGTTTCACAGGCTCTTTGTGGGGGACGAGGAGGTAGTAGAACCAGATGAGGACGCAGAGGTGAGTGCCCGCCATACCGACGAAGTCAAGGATGACCCGCTTTTCCGCGGGCAATCCGGCATTCGCAGCCACGGCCCAAACTGCGAGATGAACGCACGAAACGATTGCCAGGCCCAACGCAATTCCGAGAACTGGCCGCGCCGGGCGAAGTGTAAAGTATGCCCCAAATACAAAAATGAACATTAGGAGACCGGTTGCAATCAAAGCAATGGTTTGTTCCAACAGGTGCGCTCCCGAAACGATTCCGAAGAGGCTGTCCTTCGGAGCATAGGCGGCGGCCACCGCTGCTGCCAGCGCTAAAGCGATGCCGACCCCGCGAATCAAAAGCCGGCCGAGGCGGGCCAAGGAATCATAGGAACCGAAAACGTTCGCGAATATCTCCGCGACCACGGCAAATTTCAGCGGGCCTTCGACCAGTAGAGTCGCCCAATCTACTCTCCAAAAATTCTCGGCGCTGATGGATGGAGCCACATCGGCGATGTAAAGCGCAAACTGGCAGAGAGGATTAAGTAACGCGAAGGCAAAGAATGCAGGGAATGTCCTCCGCAGCCCATTCTTCCAAATCAAGAATGCGAGCGCCAATAGCAGGACATTTGGCGCGAGCCAAAGGTATTGCCAGAGAAATGAGTGCGCCTGCAGCATCGCGTTAGCAAAGCACTATACCGCGACTCGCTGCAGGCGGCAACGTCGGCATGACTCTTGTTCCGTTTTCGTAAGAAAAGAGAGCTCTCAGTCTACGGCTTGCATATTGTGTTACCACAATTAGTAGTAGTTGGTCCGTCGGCCCGAACTACCGTTGGGACCACCAAAGTGTTGAGGAAAAGGACTGCTGCGGCTAAGACGAGTAGCACACGGTTCACGGTTGGTTTCTCCTTGTGACTGCGAGTTGGACCGTGATAATTTCATGAGCGCGTTCACCCGTGCAATGAGGCCTGAAACCTTTGAGCGTTCGGAATTCGTAACAGAATGACACTGAAATCCGCTCTTCAGGACGTGAAAGAAACGACTCTGGCGGCCGTGTCGGGCATGCTGGGGAAGCTGGCCTATCTGGCGTCGTTGCGCAGCGCCCAGGGCCGCTACGAACACTGGGGGATGGAACTGGTTCACGGGCAGGAATCCTCGGAGCGTGCCATGAAGACTGCGCATAGCGAAGTGGTCGCCGGAATTCTGCGGACGCCGTTAGCGTCGATGGTGGAAGATTTAGAGGAATCGAGGCGCGGCAGTGGAGTTGCGCCGCAGGCTTACGTTGAGGCCCTGCGCACCCGCTTCGACGATCTGCTGCCGGGCGAGCGTCAGGATTCCCCGACTGCTACTCACCTTAGTTCAGTGCTGCTGGCGCTTTCGAGCCTGGAGCGGCATCGAGGGCGTGCCACTCCGTCAACTTCATAGCCACTCCGACGACCTGACCCAGCACTTCGGCTTCCTGCGGGTGGCGCAGGATTCGAACCGGAACAGGAGACAGCGGATGCGGTTGCAGAATCACTTCCTCGCGGCGCATGCTGCACCAGCAGCAGGTATGGCCATCGCGCGTTTCCACAAAGTAGATCGGACGCTCATATTCCGAGCGCCACGAGCCTTCCACCACTTTATTCTTAGACTCGTCGACCTGAATGAAACTGCCCGGCGGAAGAATCGGGTACATGGTGAAGTCCTGCGTGCCCACGTAGCCGTAGGTGAAATCGCTGTTGGCGAATTGCGCGAGGTATGCGATGGGAACCAGTCCCCAACGTTCGACCATGCGGCCCAGGTTCGTGGTGCGCCGTTCGTCAAAGCCCGGATCCATGCTCACGGGGATCTGCAACGAAGAAAGTCCCGCCAGCGCGTCGGAGACATGCGATTTGGGCGGAGAAACCAGGCCCAGGTCGGAGGCCATGTTGTTCAGGTCGACGCCGTACCACGACATCAGCTCGCGAAGGTCGCGGCGGTAGATGACGGACAGTGTGTAGAGCCGGTAAATGCTGGGTAAAATGCCTTTGGTCTCGATGTCAGATAAGCGGCTGGGCGGAATGGAGAATTCCTCGTTGCGATATTTGTCGGCGACGCGCGCACTGGAGTTCTCCACGTCCCGCATGGTGAGACCGAGTTTCTCGCGCAGTGTGCGAAGGCTCTTTCCCGCCGGTAACATGGGCCCGACCTCCAAATAAAGTTGGGGAATCATATCAAACGCGCGATGGGTTGTGATTTTAATTTGTATGAAAATTTGAGGGCCGAGAGCCTGTTACGAAATCCGAACATGCGCGAGGCCACGCCAGGCTTGCAAAATCGAGTGTTCTGGACGGACGAGCACCGAGACTGAGCCGCCAAGCTCGGGATGTGTGGTTCGGTGCTCTGTTCGGAATTCGTAACAGACCCCGCATCGAAAAGTAAGCTTTCTTCGCTTTCGATCTAAGGAATTTACTGTCGTTCCGTGGCAACCTGAAATCGTATCCGCAAAAATCCAAGGATGACATTTGTCACGCCCGCTGCGTGATGGATGGCACTGGCGCCTGCTTTGCCTTTGCACGATGATGCAATCACTGGATGGGGAACCAGCAATCGGTTCCTGCCAGGCGGCGGCAAATGCCCCGGGAGGCTTGAAGATGATCGCAACGTTGGGACAACAGCAACGCGTGGAAGTTGAGGCCCCCGACCGGATCGTCGCCAGCCTGGAAGGCGTGAACAAGAATTATGGAACCGTGCGGGCGCTGCGCGGCGTCAACTTCCGGGTGCGCGCGGGAGAGGTGGTAGCCATGCTCGGCCCCAACGGCGCGGGCAAAACCACCGCCGTCAAGCTGCTTTTGGGTTTGCTGCAACCCAATTCCGGAAGAGCGCGTGTTTTCGGCGGCGACCCCACGAATCCCGAAAACCGGATGAGAACCGGCGCCATGTTGCAAGTGGGGCGGGTTCCGGAGACGCTGCGCGTCCGTGAGCATATCGATCTATTTTCCACTTACTACCAGAAGCCAATGAACTCAGCGGAAGTGCTGGCCGCGGCCGGACTGGAGAAACTGAGCGATCGCAAGTTCGGCGATCTCTCGGGGGGCCAGAAACAACGGGTGCTGTTTGCGCTCGCCATTTGCGGCGATCCCGACCTGATTTTTCTGGACGAGCCTACGGTCGGGCTCGATGTGGAAGCGCGACGCATGTTGTGGGATGAGATTCGCAAAATGGTCTCACGCGGCAAGACCGTGCTGCTGACGACGCATTACCTGCAGGAAGCCGATGCTCTGGCCGATCGCGTGGCGGTTATCAATCAAGGCGAAATTATTGCGGAAGGAACTCCGGCGGAGATCAAGGCGAAGACCGCAGGCAAGCGGATTCGTTGCATCACCAGCCTCAGCGTCGGCATGCTGCGCCAGATTCCGGGAGTCACGGAAGTAAGAGAAGATCGCGAAGCGGTCGAACTGCACGGTGTTGAAGCCGAGCCTATCTTGCGCGAACTGCTGGCGCGGGATGCGCGGCTCTCCGGCCTCGAAGTCAGCAGCGCGGGTTTGGAAGAAGCGTTCCTGGCGCTGACGCAAGATGTGGGACGCGAAGCGAATCATTCGAATTGAGCAGGCCAGAACGCGACTCCAGTAGGAGGGAAAGCAATGAGCACCGCGACCATCACATTCAGCAACGCCCAGACGCAGCGAACGCCAGGCCACACCGCGACGATTTACCTGAAGGAAGCGAAGTACGAGTTCGTGAAGAATCTTCGGCTCCGCATGTACACGGCCTCGGTGCTCAGCTTCCCAATCATGTTCTACGTACTGTTTGGGCTGGTGCTGAACTCGAAGGAAGCGATCGGTGGAACCGGTGTTCCCACGTATCTGATCGCTACGTACGGGACGTTCGGCGTGATGGGCGCCTCGCTGTTCGGAACAGCGGCGGGACTGGCTTCTGATCGCGGGCTGGGATGGTTGCAGGTGAAGCGTGCGAGTCCCATGCCTCCGTTCGCCTACTTCGCGGCCAAGGTGATCACCAGCATGATCTTCAGCACGGTCATTGTGCTAGCGCTGTTCACGCTGGGATTCTCCTTTGGAGGCGTGCGCATGCCGTTCGGGGAGTTTGCGGCACTCCTGAGCACGTTGGCCGCGGGTTCTCTGCCGTTCTCCGCCATGGGCTTGGCGCTGGGATATTTCACCGGACCGAATTCCGCGCCCGCGACCATCAACCTCATTTATTTGCCGATGTCATTCTGCAGCGGACTGTGGGTGCCGTTCATGTTCCTGCCGAAGGTAGTACGGCAGATTGCGCTGGTGCTGCCTCCGTATCATTTGTCGCAGTTGGCGTTGGGAATCGTTGGTACGGGACGCCATGAGTCGGCTGCCACGCACTGGGAAGTGCTGGCTGCCTTCACCATGATCTGCCTGGGCGTCGCGCGCATCGGCTTTCAGCGCGATCAGGACAAGATGTATGGGTAAGTATGTACTGATGTCGGGCCCAATCTCGTCGGCGAGGTTTCGACCATGAGCGCGAATTACAAAAAATCGATTGGCGGGACAACGGTTCTGATCCTTTTTGGCCTGACGGCGCTGTTCGGCGGAGAAAAATGGCTGGTGGGCTTGATTCCGGCGGCCATGCTGGTGTGGTATGGAACTGGATCCGCCTTGCGCCGGGGGCGGAATTGACCACTGGGTGACAATAGACTTATGCCACTGATGCCGTTGGGTCATGAGGAAACGTGCAGTACGGCTGGTCCGTTCAAGCTGAGGCCGTGGCGCGCGATATTTAAGGACAAGGATCACGGATGGAGTCCGCTGCTCTGGGTCGTGTACCTGGGCTTCTTCTTCATCGATCCGATCATGAGCCACGCCAGTCTGAACCGCTGGCTCATCGACGGCGCAGGTGCCGTTGTATTTCTTTTTCTCTACTTCGGTTTGTTCGCGCTGCAAAATCCTCGAGCTCTCCTTCACATTTGCGGGATGGTCCTGCTCGGCCTGGTCTTCCAGCCCATCAACGCCGGCGCTTGCACGTTCTTCATCTTCGCTGCGGCCATGCTTCCGTTCTGCGTCCAAACTCAAACGATTGCTGTCTTCGGATTGGGCGCGATTGGTGCGATCGGTGCGATCGAAGGACTCCTGCTGCACATCAACGGCTGGCAGTTGTTTTACACGTCGCTCTTTCCGGTGATCATCGGTGCGGGAAATACATTTTTCGCCGAGCGCAACCGTATGAACCGGAAGCTGCGTAAGGCCAACGAGGAGATTGAGAATCTGGCCAAAGTTGCGGAGCGCGAGCGTATTGCCCGCGACCTGCATGATGTGTTAGGGCACACGCTGTCGGTGATTACGCTCAAGTCGGAGCTCGCCGGAAAACTGATCGATCGTGATCCGCAACGCGCCGGGAAAGAAATACGCGAAGTCGAGCAGATCTCGCGCCAGGCGTTGACTGATGTGCGTGACGCGATCCGCGGGTATCGGTCGCAAGGACTGGTGGCCGAGTTGGCGCAGGCGAAGTCGACGCTGGAAACTGCCGGCCTGGCGGTGCAGTGTGACGCGGCGACGACGGTGAAACTACCTGCGGTGCAGGAGAGTGTGCTTTCGCTGGCCGTGCGGGAAGCAGTGACCAATGTCGTGCGGCACGCGCAGGCTCGCAGTTGCCGCATGAGGCTTGAACAATACAACGGTTCCTGCCGCCTGGAAATTCGGGATGACGGGCGGGGAAGTTCCAACGGCGAAGGGAACGGGTTGCGCGGCATGCGCGAACGCGTCGAAATGCTCGGAGGCACTCTGAGCCGCAACACCGAATCGGGCACAACCCTTACGATCACCTTGCCGCTGAAAGAAGTGATGCCGAAGCGTGAAGGCTTCCAGCAGTGAATCCCTCCTACAAGGAAGGCAGTAAAGAATGCGCCAAAGAAGGGCGCAAGACCATCCGCGTGGTGCTGGCCGAAGATCAGGGGATGGTGCTGGGAGCGCTCGCCGCGCTGCTCGAAATCGAAGGCGACATTTCTGTCGTCGCCAAAGCAGGGAATGGCAAAGAGGCGTTGGAGGCTGTTCTCGCCCACCGGCCGGACGTTTTTATCACCGACATTGAAATGCCGCACATGAGCGGGCTCGACGTGGCGGCGGAACTGAAGCGGCGGAAGACCGGTACCCGTGTGGTCATCGTGACAACCTTCGCGCGCTCGGGGTACTTGCGTCGCGCACTCGAATCCGGAGCATCCGGATACCTGCTCAAAGATATGCGTGCCGAGGAACTCGCCGACGCCGTGCGGCGCGTGCATCAGGGATTGCGAGTGATTCATCCCGAGCTCGCGACCGAAGCCTGGAGCGAAATGGATCCGCTCACCGACCGCGAACGCCAGGTATTGCGACTCGCGGGTGAAGGCATGGCCAGCGGCGATATTGCGGGAGAGCTGGGGCTTTCCGACGGCACGGTGCGGAATTATCTTTCCGAAGCGATCAGCAAGTTAGGGGCGAGCAATCGCGTGGAGGCGGCGCGTATCGCGAGAACCAAGGGGTGGCTGTAGAGAATTATGTGGGGACAGCCGCCCTCGGCTGTCCGGTCGAGCAAAGATCGACGCGCTTGACCTCTTCCGCGTCGGCTCATTTCCGATGTGATATAAACCAGCGAGTGGATGATGTCGATCAGTCTCGAATCGGCGGGCTCGATGCTGGATCCCCAAGTTCTGTCGAACCACCTCGCAGGGTGAGCCGTCTTCTTTTGCTGTGGCCATTGGCTGGCATTGTTGCGTTACTCTTTGTCACGACTACGTACCAGCCTCTTGATGACGTGCTTGTCTATTGGGTGGGCGGGATCCCATGCGTAATCACTGCCATGCTCATTAACATCGCATGGAGGAAGGCGCAAACTGGGGCGGATGTGCGGTCGTTTTTCCCACGCACGCTTTGGCTTGCAGTCGGCTGTCTGTTTGTCCCGTTGGTTCTTCTGGTTAACGGGGCGCTGGATCACTCACCCCTCGAGCAGCATCGCCAGGCCGTCACGCACAAGATCCTCACACGCCACAAGGGGGAGAATTTCTACTACCTCGAACTTACGTCGTGGCGAGCAAACAGGACTCACGAAGAAGCGACAGTTTCCGAGCGGTGGTACCTGGAGGCCAAGCCCGGGGACCCTGTGGTTGTGGAAACGCATAAGGGTGCACTCGGGATCCCACTGCTCGCGTCGGTCCACCGGCCAGACTGATTTCGGGTTTGAACCTCGAACCGCTATAGGAGGACTGGCGTCCTCGCACAGCCGAGGCGGCTGTGCCCACATGGTCCTCTCAGCAGGAATCGCTAGCCCTCGCGTTCGATGCCGGCTTCTTCCTTGTGAATTGTCTTATACGCCCAGGCCATGCGTGGGGTGTTGTGGGCGATGCCGATGTGGCCTTCGGGATTGAGGACGATGATGCCGCCGTGGCCGTGCAGGCGCTGCTTCAGGTAGTTCATCGCTTCCTGCGCGGACCACTCGGGGAGATTTCCGGCCTGAATACGGTCGGCGGTCCATTTGGCGAGCACTAACTTCATGATGGGCTCGCCCCATCCGGTGGTGGAGACGGCGGCGCTCTCGTTGTTGGCGTAGCAGCCGCAGCCGATCAGGGACGAGTCGCCGAGGCGTCCGGGAGCTTTGTTCAGCGTGCCTCCGGTAGAAGTCGCGGCGGCGATGTTGCCGTTGCGGTCGAGCGCGACGGCGCCGACGGTGTCGTGCGAGATGGTCACATCGTCCGAAGCGGGCGCGAACAGATCGTTGCCGTGCTGGGACGGAGGACGACGGGCCGCCTCGGCCTGGTATGCACGCAGGCGATCGACTTCGCGCGGGATGACGAGGTCCTCGTTGTTGCAGAGCGCGATGCCGTGTTCCGCCGCGAAGCGTTCGGCGCCTTCCGCCACGAAATAAACGTGCGGGCTTTCACTGAGAATCTTGCGGGCGGCCCGGACGGGATTGCGCAGGCGCTCGACACATCCGACACCACCGGCGCGAAGCGTGGATCCGTCCATGATCAGGGCGTCGAGCTGGACTTTTCCATCACGATTCAAAAAGCTCCCTCGACCGGCGTCGAAGGTCTCGTCGTCTTCCATGATGACGACGGCTTCCTCGACGGCGTCGAGGGCCGAACCGCCGCGCTCGAGCACGCGCCATCCCGCGGCGAGCGCGTTGGTCACGCCGTGAATATGGGCGTCGACCATGTCATCCGGCATGGCCCACGCGCCACCATGAACGACCAGAACGGGATCGGTTGGCAAGAATTGTCCCCAGAAAGTCGGACGTCGGACCTTAGCTTCGAACGTCGAAGTCAAACGCGAGTCGATAGGATAGCAGGTAGGGTTGAGAATGTACCATCGCGGCGTATTCTTACGAGCTCGCGACAGCATCATGAGAATTCCCTTTGGTGTTTATCCCCGACGCACGAGGACGTGGGGTCCTTCGACTCCATAGCTGCTTCGCTTCGCGAAACAGCCACTGCGCTCAGGATGACAGAAGTGTTGAGATTCTCGCTCTAAAACCGATCCCTTTTCGAGGACATCCCAGAACTCTATGCGGCTTGGTGGGGAGTGACGGCCACTGGCGGGTCTTGGGTTCGGGTCCAGGTAAAGCGCATGCGGTGGATGACTGTGATTGTGCTGAGTACTGCTATTACCCAGAGCACAGGCGCCATGCGGTTGAAGAGCGCGCCGAGGATTACGAGGACCAGGCGTTCGGGGCGCTCCATGAATCCGACGCGGCAGGAACCGATCAGGCTTTCCGCTCGGGCTCGGGTGTAGCTGACCATGATGGAGCTGACCATGACAAAGGCGGCGAGCACGACCCAGAAGAAACGTCCGCCGCGGGCGTAGAAGACTAAGAGTCCGAGAAACTGGCTCGCGTCTGAGTAGCGATCGACGACCGAGTCGAAGAAGGCTCCGAAGCGGGTGACGCGGTTGGTAGCCCGGGCGACTTGTCCGTCGACCAGATCGAAGAAGCCGGAGAAGATGATGACCAGTCCGGCGTAGAAAAACATGCGCTTCTGGTTATCGGCGTTTGCGGAGCCGAACAGGATCGCGGCCCAGGTGTTGACCACCAGTCCCATGAAGGTGAGGACGTTGGGATTGATGCGGGAGAGCGCGAGCCAGCGGACGATGGTGTCGAGCAGGACTCCGCAGGCGCGGCCGAAGGCGCTGGTCCAGGAGTGGGTCATGCGCGCGACTCCCGGATCCGTGTCCGATTTCGGCGACCGGGCAGGGGTGCGAAAGTCCCAACTTCTCGCGCCAAGGAAGCGCGAGAAATGGCGCACCCGGCGCTGGTCCAGGAGGCGCTCATCTATGCGCCTGCCTCTTTCGGCGCATCGGCGATTTCGTCGTGGATGGTGCTCAGGCTCAGGATCTCGAGTTCGCGCTTGCCGTTGGGGGAGACCACGATGACTTCGTCCCCTACCTTCTTATTCAGGAGCGCACGGCCGATGGGCGACGTGGTCGAAATCTTTCCCGTGGCGACGTCGGACTCTTCGCTGGTCACCAGCTTGTACTGCATCTCTTCGTTCTTGGTGTTATCGAAAACCTTGACCGTGGAGCCGAGGCCCACTTTGTCGTGCGGGATATTGGCCATGTTGACCATGGACAGATCGGCGAGGCGCTTGCCGAGCTGGCGGACGCGCGCCTTGACGAACTCCTGGCGCTGCTTGGCCATGTGATACTCGGCGTTCTCGCTGAGGTCTCCGAGAGCGGCGGCCTTCTTAATCTCTTTAGGAAGCTCGTGAATCAGCTCGTGTTCGAGCGCGTTGATCTCTTCCTGCAGTTTTCGTTTGATTGCTTCTGTCATGAGGTTTACTGCCGGGCTTTGGACATTATACGCCGGGCTTCCGGCTTCCGGCTCCGAAAGACTTCACCATAGGAGGTGCGGGGGGTATAGAGGAAACGGCGGGTCACTTGACTGGACGGCATTTTGCGAGGATCAAGGTGATGTCGTCGTGCTGGTCGGTGGGATTGAGGCGGCGGACTTCGTCGGTGATGGCTTCGAGCGCTAGTTGGCACGGTTGTTGGCGATGCTGGCGCAGACTCTCGATCAGGCAATCTTCTCCGAATTCTTTTCCATCGTTGTCCGCGGCTTCCGTGATTCCGTCGGTATAGAGAGCGAGCAAATCTCCGGGGTGAAGGGTGCACTCTGCGACCAAGCAATGCCATTCCTTGAAAAGTCCGAGCAGAGTGCCGGTGGAGTCGAGCCTTTCGCACCTGTTATCGGCTCGCAGGAGGAGGCCGCAGAGGTGTCCGCAGTTTGCGTAAAGCAGCCGCCGCAACCGGTCATCGTACACGGCGAAGAAGAGCGAGGCGTAGGCGCTGTCGATGGTGTTCTCGTAGAAGAGACGGTTTACGGATTGCAGCAGCAGTTCGGGATGATCGAGAGCGAGGGCAGACTGGCTGCGCAGGTTGGCTTGCAAATTGGCCATCAGAAGCGCGGCGGCGATGCCTTTGCCGGATACATCGCCGATAACGAGGCCCAGCTGGTGCTGGCCGAGATCGAGGAAGTCGTAATAATCGCCTCCCACGTGCCGGGCCTGGAGACACAGGCCGGCGTATTCGAGAGTCTTGGCTTCGGGATGGATTTGCGGGAAGAGGCGGGACTGGAACTGCTTGGCGATTTCCAGTTCATGGGCCGTGCGGCGTTCGGATTCGAGCTTCTGGGCGAGGGCGCGGCGATGAGTCTCAACGCCGCGCGTGAGTTCGTCGAAGGCGATCAGGCCGAAGGAGTTTCCATCGGGATCTTCAAAGCGGGTATGAGTTCCGCCCCACGCCGGCGTCTCGGGTGGAAATTGGAAGCGGACGCCGCGTTCGCTCCACTCTTTGTACTTGCCGGGCAGGTCTTCGGTGATGAAATAGATGTCGGTGAGGCCGCCGATGAGTTTTTCCGGCTCGCTTCCGGGTGGGGGCAGGGCAATTCCTACCTGGGCGGTGCCGTCGGGAGGGGCAACCTCGATCCACCGGTTGCCATTCTCAAAAGTGTGGTCCACTACGACGCGGAAACCCAGCTGGTCGGCGAAGAAGCGCAGGCTTCGTTCCTGATCGCGCACGAAGATGATGACGAAGTGCAGGCATAGATAAGGATCTTTGCCGTCGAGACGGAGACTGGAGCGATCAATGCCAAAGGGCAATTCGGAGGAGGCCATCGGCGAGATTATACGAGGGGGGCGGCGCGCGTGCGGCGGACAAGATCGGTTGGGGTAAGGATGCTTCGACTGCGAATGACCGTCGCTTTTGCGCTTGATCGTCCTCGCTCAGCATGACAATGCGAAAGGACGCGATTACAGATCGACGGACTCGACCTGGAATATCTACGCCTGGAATTCTGAGGCTTCGGGGAAGCGGAGTTTGCACTTGGCGAGGGCGGTGGTGAGAATTTCCTCGACTTTGGATTCCTCGCAGTTGCGTGCCATGGCGAGTTCGCTGACCAGAAGGTAGCGGGCGCGCTCCAGCATTTTTTTCTCGCGGAAGGAAAGCGGCTTGGCCTGGTGCAGGGCGATCAGACTTTTGAGGACACCGGCTACTTCCAGTAAAGATCCAGTGCGCATGCGCTCGGAATTTTCCTTGAAGCGGTCTTTCCAGTCGCCATTGCCTCCGTTCTCGCCGACCGAGAGGGCGTCGAGAACCTTCTGGATTTCCCCGTTCCGGACCACGCGGCGGAGGCCGACGCTGCCGGCATTGTGGCAGGGGACCATCACTTTGAGGCTGCTGGCTTTGATGTTGAGAAGGTAGAACCTCTCGACGGTCGCGCCTATCGAGCGGCTGCTGATCTGCTCGATGACCCCAACGCCGTGATTGGGGTAGACGACCTTATCGCCGATGTGGAAATTCAAGTCCGTACCGCTCATGTTCAGGCACCCAGAAAGGCGGAGGTTCGAGGGAAGAAGCGTGAAACAGGCCTGAGCACATCGTACTCCCGGGAGCGGTCGAAGGCAAGGAGCGCAGGGTGTACGCCATTCGGGATTGAGGTGTTGCTTTAAGTTATTGAAAATAGGCTCGCTCAGACACGGGATGCGAGACTCGACATTTCCGGCAGATATAATCGGGGCCGTGGATTCAGATCAGAAACACGAGAATTCTGACGAACTGGAAAAACCTCGGGCTGCCGTGGCGGGGCGGGTGCTTGGGCTTGACGTTGGGGCCCGGCGGATTGGCGTTGCAGTGTCGGACCCGCTCGGAATTACCGCCCAGGGACTGGAGACTCTGCAGCGTAGCACGAAGCGTCGTGACTTCGAATCCTTGCAGCGGGTGATTCAGGAATACGACGTGCGGGAGATTGTCGTGGGATTACCGTTGCGGATGAGCGGGGCGGAAGGGATTCAGTCGGACAAGATGCAGGTGTTTGCCGAGGAGCTGCGCAAGCGATTTCGACTGCCGGTTCATTTGTGGGATGAGCGACTGACCTCCGTGGAAGCGAATCGACTGCTGCGTGAGGCGGATTTGTCGATCGAGAAGAGGGGGAAAGCGGTAGATCGGATGGCAGCGGTTTTGATTTTGCAGGGGTGGATGGAGAGTCGGGGGAGATAGACCTCAGACCTCGGACTTCCGACCTCGGACCTCCGACTTTCGACCTCGGACCTTCGACTTCCGACTTCTGACCTCAGACTTCTGACCTCAGACTTCTGACCTCGGACTTCTGACCTCAGACTTCTGACCTCGGACCTAAAGTCTTCGACGATCCACAGGGAATTTTGTCTCATGTGACATATGACCTTGCGTCATTTCCCGTGCATCGGGCACTCTCGATGGCGTGGATTACGTTGGAGGTCAACATGTCTGCTTCGTATCGGGATCTCAGGGTTTGGCAAGACGCCATGGATTTGGTTGTCAACGTATATCGCGAAACAGAAAGCTTTCCGAAGCAGGAACTCTACGGGCTAACGAGTCAAATGAGGAGAGCATCGGTGTCGATCCCGAGCAACATCGCAGAGGGGAAGGGGCGTTCGACAGACCGGGACCGAGCACTCTTCTTCTGTCATGCTCGGGGTTCCCTGCTCGAACTAGAAACACAGATTCTAATCGCGGAACGATTGAGCTTGTTGACGAGCGATCGCGCCGAAGCTCTGCTGAGAATTTCAAGTGAATTAGGCCGGATGCTGAATTCCCTGATCCAGTCCATCAGGACTCCGGAGACTGGCAAGCGCCCTGGAGTCCTCGGGCCAAGGTCTGAGGTCTGAAGCCCGTTAGCGTCCACGCATCGCTTTTCGGTAGGCCACCACATTCTTATTATGCTCTGCGATGGTGCGGGAGAAGCGGTGATGGCCTTGGGCGTCGGCGACGAAATAAAAATAATCGCTCTGGGCGGGGTGCAGGGCCGCCTCAAGGGCGCTGCGTCCGGGGTTGCCGATGGGGCCTGGGGGCAGCCCGGCGTTGCGATAGGTGTTGTACGGAGAGTGGAACTGCATGTCGGCGTGATGGAGCGCGCCTTGATAGGTTCCCGCCAATAGTTCCGCGTAGATGATGCTGGGGTCGGCGTCGAGCGCGATGTTTTTGGCCAGGCGGTTGTAGTAGACGCTGGCAACCAGCGGCCGCTCTTCGGGGACGGCGGTTTCTTTCTCCACGATCGAGGCCATGATGACGGTGCGTTCTACGTCGTTAGGCGCGTCGACAGGATCGCCGGGGCGCGATTCCGAGGCGACTCGCAGTCTGGCTTGCTTCGGATCGCCGCCATCGGGAGTCAATCCAATCTGGTGCGAGACCTGGCGAAACTGCCTGACCATGGTGGCGGCCATTTCCTGCATCGTCATCAGGCGTGAAAATTCGTAGGTGTCGGGGAAAAGATATCCTTCGAGCGACTGAGCCTGGGGAGCGATATCGGCGATCAGGGTAGTGTCGGATTGCGCCACCTTCAGGAAGTCGTCGGCGGGGCCGAGTCCGGCGGCTTCGATGGCGCGGGCGATATCGAACATGGTGAAGCCTTCCGGCACCACAACCGTGTGGTAGTAAACGTCGCCGCGGCGCAGGCGCTTCTGAATGTCAATAATGTCGGCGGGCTGGTCGAAAAGATATTCGCCGGCTTTGAGCGAGCGGCCGTGATGATAGTAGTGCCACAGCACGAATGCTTCTTCGCTGCGGATGATGCCAGCCTGCTTGAGTTCGGCGGCGATGCGGTGAGTGGAATATCCGGGGCGGAGCATGACGAATGTCTGTCCGGTGGGTTCGGTGGGCGTCCGCAGAGTCCAGGCGAACCATCCGCCAGCTGCCAGTACCGCGACGAAGATAAGACCGAAGACTTTACGCACGAGAAATCCCGTTCCGATTGCCCTCAGTTTAGACGATGGCGACGCGAGTGGTGTTGGACGATCTTGTGCGGGAGTTTACTTTAGTAAGTCGGGGGGACGAGACCTAAGGAATTTTGGGGAAAACGGTATTTCGGTGAAGTAGAACGTCACGGGGGCTAAAGCCCGCGGAATTTTGCGGACTAACGCGGCCCTGAAGGGCCGCTCTTTCACCGTTTTTCAAAGGGTTCCGGAGGGGCTGGGACAGTGTCGAAAGTGAACCACACTTCCTTTTGAACCCTTTCATTCCCTGTATACTCAAATGGTTAGAGGGTTTTACCTATCTTTCATGAGACGTAGCTCGCCGTTCTGGACCGTATTCTTATCTCTTATGCTGCTGTCCACCACGGGCTGCGGGTTGTGGCTGCGCACCCGTCCGGTGGAGGATCAGTATTCCAAGGCCCCACTCAAGTCATCCACGCAGCAGGGCCTGATCGACCTCATTAATCAGCAGGCCGAGTCCCTTCAATCGCTCAAGGCGACGGTCGACATTGACACTTCGGTGGGCGGGATGAAGAAAGGGCACTACACCGATTACAAGGAAATCCGGGGATACGTGCTGGCGCGAAAGCCGGACTCGCTGCACATGGTGGGACTAATGCCAATTGTGCGCACGACGGCGTTTGACATGGTCAGCAACGGCCAGGATTTCAAGTTGTCGATTCCTCCAAAGAACCGGTTCGTGATTGGCAAGAACGATGTTTCGACGCCCAACACCGACCAGCCGATGGAGAACATACGGCCGCAGAATATTTACGAGGCGCTGCTGATCCGCCACATCGATCCCGACAATGAGATCGCGGTGCTGGAGAATGGCTACGAGATTTTGCACGACGCCAAAGGACACCGCATCCTGCAGGATGACTACGAACTGACGGTCATTAAGAAGTACGACAAAGGGTGGCGGCTGGCGCGCAAGATCGTGTTCGGGCGCATCGATCTGAAGCCGCACCGCCAGTACATTTACAACGAAGACGGCACGGTCGAAACCGATGCCCGGTATGCGGAATATAAAGATTTTGACGGCTTCAGCTTCCCGTCGCGCATCGAGATTTTCCGTCCCCAAGAGGAGTACGACATCACGCTGAACATGTTGAAGGTGGAGATCAACAAGCCGTTGACGGACGAACAGTTCGTACTGGAACAGCCGCCGGGAGCGATAGTCGTGCATCTGGACCGACCGCAATCAAGCCTGGTTGTGCCGGCAGGCGAAGAGAGCAAATAAGCATTCAGCGCTGACCAGCATTTGCAATTAGCACTTGGCATTTGGCCGCCTCAGGTTAGAGCTGGGAACGCGGTGGACCTCGACGACGAAATGCTAAATGCTCACTGCTAATTGCTGACAGCTTCCTTTCCTATGATGAACAAAATGGTGGTTGCCAACCTGGTGCACCGGCCGACGCGATCGCTGATCGCGACGAGCGCCATTGCGCTGGAAGTCACGATGATTCTTCTGGTGGTGGCGCTCTTTTATGGATTACTGAACGGATCGAAGGAGAGCCAACTGGGAGTGGGCGCGGATCTGATGGTGATGCCTCCGGGGTCAGCTGGTCTGATCGGTATGTCAGGTGCGCCCATATCGGTCAAGGTAGGAGATGTTCTGCGGCGGGTCCCGCACGTTGAATCCGCGGTTCCGGTGATCTGGTGGTTCACGCAAAAGCCGGTGGAAATCATATACGGCATCGACTTGGCGAGCTATGACACGCTTCCTCCCAAATTCCTCTATCTCTCCGGAGGGCCATTTCAAGGACCCTACGACGTGATCGTCGACGATTATTTTGCGTCGATGAACCATGAGAAAGTGGGAGACAAGATTGAGATCCTGAATAATCAGTTCCGGATTTGCGGCATCGTTCCGCACGGCAAGGGAGGACGAAAGTTTCTGCCGCTCGCCACCTTGCAGGATCTGGAAGGAGCCGAGGGCAAGGCATCTGTCTTTTACGTGAAACTGGACGATCCCGCGAATGCGAGTTCGGTAGAGCAGGCGATTCAGAACACGCGCGGCATGGAGAAATATTCGGTGCGGTCGATGCAGGAATATTTGTCGATGATGACGCCTGACAATCTTCCGGGCTTCGATCTGGCAATCGAGATCGTGATCGGAGTTGCGGTCGTGGTTGGTTTCCTGGTGATCTTCCAGTCGATGTACACGGCAGTGATGGAGCGGACGCGGGAGATTGGAATTCTGAAATCGCTGGGCGCCTCAAAGTGGTACATCGTGAACGTGGTGCTGCGCGAAACAGTGCTGCTGGCCATTGCGGGGATTGTGGTGGGAATTATTCTGAGCGCGGTGACGCGCCGCGCGATCATGTTTGAAAAACCCATTTTGCGGCTGTTCTGGAGCGACGCCTGGGTGGTGAGAGCGTCGGTGATTGCGGTGGTTGGTGCGGTGGCGGGAGCGCTCTATCCGGCACTCAAGGCCGCGCAGCGGGATCCGATTGACGCGTTGGCGTACGAGTAAGGGGCTGGACCCGAGGGCGAGACGCCCTCGGGGCCGGCGAGTCGCCGGCAGTACTGAATCCCGGCGGCTTTCTGGTTTCTTACGCTCCTAAATATTGCACGTGGACGTAAGTGCCCAGGCGCACGTTATAGGCCAGATACCAGCCGACATCGTCGGGGTCCTCGTAGATCACGATCTGGTCGCTATCCCAGAGCCAGTCGCCACAGTAGCCAATGTCGATGGGAGCGACGCAGAAATAGAAGCCGCCAAACCAGAACCGACCTGGGCCGCCTCCGGCGAGGTGCCAGACGTGGCCGCGGCCGAAACCGCCGGTGAAACGTCCGTGCTCCCAGGGATGATCGAGACGCAAGGCGGCATTGGGACCGCTGTGGCCGACCCAAGTTCCGTTATGGTGGACGTGCGGCGCATCGGGATGGCCTTCCTTGTCGCGAAAATAAGCTTGGGGAGCGGGTTCTCCTTCGTGATGTGGGGCGGCCTCAACCGGAGCGGGCCGGGCGGGCGTGCCGTGAACCGGCGTCGGACCGTGTTTGGGAATGTAGCCGCCGCCGACGTCGTGACTGCCACCTCCGCCATGGTTTTCGTGCTGCCCCCAGGTGGGCACGGAAAAGATCAGAAATACAGCTAAGGCTGTGGGAAGTAGTTTCATGCGTAACCCTCCGAGGATTTAACTTACCATCGGTTCGTTTGCAGTAACATAGCGTTGACAATTCTTTGCAGATTACGCTATCGTAAAGACTTTGGTGGTCGTGTGGTTGCCCGCCTGATGGTCTTGGCGTCCTCGCCGGGGAATCAACGAGCGGTCTTCTTTCGCAGCTTTTTCAATCTGGGAGAACTCTGATGTCAACCTATTTCCCCAAAGAGGGGGAAATTGTGCGCAAGTGGTACGTCGTGGATGCGGACGGGCAGACGCTCGGGCGCCTGGCTTCGCAAGTGGCGCGCATCCTTATGGGCAAAGAAAATCCGCAATATACGCCATTTCTCGATACCGGTGATCACGTGATCGTGATCAATGCCGAGAAGGTTAAGACGACTGGCGTGAAGGCCGAGCAGAAGCAATATCACCATTACACCGGATATCCGGGCGGGCTGCGGACCGAGGATTACAACAAGCGGATTGTGCGCAAGCCGGAAGCGATTATTGAGTCGGCTGTGAAGCGCATGCTGCCGAAGAACAAGCTAGCGGCGCACATGCTTTCGAAGTTGAATGTGTACAAGGGCGACAAGCATCCACACCAGGCGCAGAAGCCGCAGGGTTTCAAGTTGGAAGTACGCGAGTACAAGCCGCGGAAGGTTGCAGTTTCGTAAAAGCTACGAGCTACGAGCTCTGAGCTACGAGTAACACGCTCGAAATATTTGGAAAGGTGAAGAGCTCGAAGCTCAAAGCTCGAGGCTCGAAGCTAAACATGGCAGAATTGGTTCAATACTACGGAACGGGACGCCGGAAGACGGCGATTGCCCGCGTTTATTTGCGTCCTGGCAGCGGCGATTTCAAGGTCAACGGACGCGCGTTTGAAGAGTATTTCGTGACTCCGGCGCAGCGTTCGGCGGCGAAGGCTCCGTTGGCGTCTTCGGAAACGGGAGCTACATTCAACGTCATCGCCAGCGTGCTGGGCGGCGGAGTGCGTGGCCAGGCCGACGCAGTGAAGTTGGGCATTGCCCGCGCGTTGATGCAGTTCAACGCGGAGCTGCGCAAGAAGCTGAAGGCCGAAGGCTACGTCAGCCGTGACTCGCGCGGCAAAGAGCGCAAGAAGTACGGACAGAAGGGCGCTCGCAAACGGTTCCAGTTCAGTAAGAGATAGTACTCGGTACCTGGTACTCAGTACTCAGTTCAGCAAGCGCCAAATGGCGAGTGCCGAGCAGGCCGAGATTCCTCGCTTTGCTCGGAATGACAGAGTTTGTGTTTGGTTCGAAGTTTTTGGCTTAACTGACGGCTGATAGCTGACAGCTTGTTTTAGGTGTTCAATTCTTCTCGTGCCTCGCGGCGCGGGGACGGGAATGGCAATCGGGCAGGCAGGTTTCAACGTTTCAGAGTTTCAAGGTTGCAACGACCTTGAAACCTTGCAACTTTGAAACCTTGATCTCCTGATGCAGACTAAAGAGGAGGTTCATTGGCTACCATCACCATGAAGGAGTTGCTCGAAGCGGGCGTACACTTCGGGCATCAGACCAAGCGCTGGAATCCCAAGATGAAGGAATACATCTTCGGAGAGCGCAACGGGATCTACATCATCGATCTGCAGAAGACGCTGAAGATGTTCAAAGAAGCGTCGAAGTTCGTGCAGGATCTTGCGAATGACGGCCGCATCGTGCTGTTTGTGGGTACGAAGCGCCAGGCGCAGGATGCGATTGCCGAAGAGGCGCAGAAGTGTGGGATGTTCTACATCAACCAGCGCTGGCTGGGCGGACTGCTCACCAACTGGGTCACGGTGCAGAAGTCGGTGAAGCGGCTGAAGGAACTCGATGAGATGGCCACGGATGGCCGCTACGAGCTGCTCCCCAAGAAGGAAGTGATTAAGCTCGAACGCGAGCGCAAGCATCTGCAGGCCAACCTGGCCGGTATTAAAAATATGAGCCGGTTGCCGGACGCGATCTTTGTGATTGACTCCAACAAGGAGCAAATCGCGGTGCGCGAGGCGCGCAAGCTGGGCATTCCGGTGGTCGCCGTCGTCGATACGAATTGCGATCCCAGCGAAGTGGATTATGTAATCCCCGGGAACGATGATGCGTTGCGGGCGATCCGGCTGTTCACGTCGAAGATTTCGGAGTCAATTGCTGAGGGCGCGCAGTTGATGACCGATAAGCAGGTGGCCGACATGCAGGCGGCATCGGATGCGGCGCAGGCCGCGGAAGCCGCCGCTCCCGAGTATCACGGCGACGCAGCTGCCGCGGTGGATGCTTCCGAAGACATCAGCATGGAAGAAGTGCTGGGACCGGGAACGCATAAGAAGCCAGTGGCGACCGAAGAAGCGGAACTGCCGAAGGTCGAGAGTCAAACGGTTTAAGAGGGTATTCAGTACGCGGTACTCAGTACTCAGTTGAAACCCACGGAGTCGACAGATTCTTGGGGTATGAGACAAACCGGGCTTTGGAAATCAGACCCGCGCGGGTCGTCCGGCGCGGGTTTCACTTTATAGGTTTCGAGTTTCAGGTTTCGAGTTTCGAGTGGCCTGAAATGACGACGGTATCTCTATACACTCGAAACTAGAAACGCGAAACAGGAAACTCTTATGGGTACTACTACAGTGAATATTTCAGCGGCACAAGTGAAGGATCTCCGGGAGAAGACCGGGGCTCCGATGATGGATTGCAAGCAGGCTTTAACCGAAGCTAAAGGCGACATGGAGCAGGCCGTCGTGATTCTGCGGAAGAAGGGCGTTTCGGTGGCGGCAAAGAAGGCAACGCGTGTGACCAGTGAAGGATCGGTGGCGAGCTACATTCACGCCGGCGGCAAGATTGGTGTGCTCGTCGAAGTGAACTGTGAGAGTGATTTCGTGGCGCGGACTGACGACTTCAAAGAACTGGTGCACGATATCGCGATGCACATCGCGGCCAGCGATCCGAAGTACGTGCGCAAGGAAGACGTGACGGCCGCGGACTTCGCCCGCGAGAAAGAAATTTTTCTCGCGCAGGCGATTGCCAGCGGGAAGCCCGCGAACATTGCCGAGAAGATGGTGAACGGCAAGATGGAAAAGTTCTATGAAGAGGTCTGCCTGTTGGAGCAGCCTTTCATCAAGGACCAGACCATCTCGATCTCGCAACTCATCGCGGCGAAGATCGGCAAGCTGGGCGAGAATATCGCGGTGCGGCGTTTTGCGCGTTTCAAGGTGGGAGACGCGGGAGAGACGATCGCTATCACGAAGCCTACAGAGCCGAAAGGCGAATAATTCGGGCGCCCTGCGGGGCGCCCTTTTTGTTGCTTGCTGCGCGGGCGAGACGCCCCCGCGACAGCCGGCGAGTCGCCGGCGCTACAATTACGACCGGCGCGACTTGCCGACTACGAGACTCTCTCATGACGAATCCAACCCCTGCCTTCAAACGCATTCTGCTCAAGATTTCCGGTGAGGCTCTGGCGGCGAACCAGGGCTTTGGCGTCGATACTGCACGCATTCACGAAGTCGCGGCGGAATTGGCCGACGTTCATAAACTGGGTGTGCAGTTGGCCATTGTTGTGGGCGGAGGGAATTTTTTTCGCGGCGTGGCGCAGCAGGCCAAGGACATGGACCGGGTTTCCGCCGATCACATGGGCATGCTCGCTACCGTGATCAATGCGTTGGCGCTGCAGGATGCTTTGGAGAAGCAAGGCGTGTACACGCGCGTGCAGTCGGCGATCGAGATGAAGCAGGTGGCCGAGCCTTTTATCCGGCGCCGGGCGATCCGGCATCTGGAGAAGGGACGCGTGGTGATCTTTGCCGGGGGAACGGGTAATCCCTATTTTTCGACGGATACAGCCGCGTCGCTGCGCGCCATGGAAATCAAGGCGGACGCGATTCTGAAGGCTACGCGTGTGGATGGAATTTACGACGCCGATCCGCTGAAAGTGGATGGCGCCAAGAAGTTCAACCATATTTCCTATATGGATGTGCTGAAGCTGGGATTGAAAGTGATGGATTCGACCGCCATCAGCCTGTGCAAGGACAATAATCTTCCGATCATCGTCTTTAACCTGAATCATCATGGCAACATCCGCCGCGTGGTGCTGGGCGAGAAGATTGGATCGAGGGTGAGCGCGCAGGGCGACTGAGCGCATCAGATCGGCCACGGATTTTCACGGATCTGCACGGATCAGAAATGGCAAGAATCCGTGGTGATCGGTGCAAATCCGTGGCCAGTTTTCTGGTTCGGTTTATAATGCAACGTTTTGATTCCGGAAATGCAGGGAGTGGATTCCATGGCTGATAGCGCGCCTCTGAAAGAGATTCGAGCTCAACTCAAAACGCGAATGGATAAAGCAGTCGAAGATTTCCGCAAGGCGATGGCCGGGGTGCGGACCGGGCGCGCGAACGTGCACATGCTGGACAGCGTGAGCGTGGACTATTACGGTTCGCAGATGCCGCTCAACCAGGTTGCACAGGTGCATGCGCCGGAGCCGCAGTTGATCACAGTGCAGCCGTTCGATCAGTCGCAGTTGGGTGCGATTGAAAAGGCGATTCGCTCCGGCGATATGGGATTAAATCCGATGAACGATGGCAAGCTGATTCGCGTGCCGGTTCCACCTTTGACCCAGGAGCGCCGGCAGGACATGGTGAAGCAACTGCACCGCGTGTTGGAGGAACACCGGACCGCCGTGCGCAACATTCGCCGCGACGGTAACGATGCCATCAAGAAGGCGCTGAAAGATAAGAAAATTTCCGAAGATGAAGAGAAGCGTTCACTCGATGAGATCCAGAAGCTGACCGACGGCGAAATCAAGAAGATGGAAGAGATGAGTAAGGCGAAAGAAAAAGAAGTGTTGGAATTGAAATAGATCGGCCGTTCGGCGAGTGTGGGCACTCGTTCCCGTTACACGATAGTGCATGTACTGCGGCCCCGACTGCCCGGCGTGTAGCGCCAAATCCCCTCAATCCAATTAGATACGCATCGGTGCGGCCGACAAGGCCAACCCCGGTAACCTCACTGGGGTTACGCGACATTCCCAGCGAGCCTGTGTTTCCATACTGCGTGGGGCAATTCACGGCTCCCCCGGAAACCACTTAACATACAAACTTTGCAATGGAGTCTGCTATGAAAAAGTTTTTTGGGTTTGGGTTACTGATCGCGCTTAGCCTGTTGGAACTTGGCTGCGGATCGACGAATTCGTCGTCCTCGCTGGGAACCAATCCGCAAACAGCCAACGTGTTTGTCACCGGAGAGGATGCACCTCTGGCTTCGGTCGTGGGCTTCAACGTCACCCTGAACTCGGTCACGCTGAACGGCCCGAGCGGCAGTCCGGTAACGTTAATTTCGTCGCCGGTCACGGTAGATTTTGCGCGATTGCTGGGCTTACGTTCGCCGCTGGCATTCAGTTCGGTACCTGCGGGCACGTATAGCAGCGCGACGTTTGTGCTGGCCAACCCAGTGATCTCCTACGTCGACATGACGCAGACTCCTCCGGCATTGAACACGATGAACGGAACGTTCCCGCAGGGTCAGAATCCTTATAGCGTGACGGTGAATTTTCCCACGCCGATGGTGGTGACGGGCAGCGGACTTGCAGGTTTGAAGATGGAAATGGACATCCGGCAGTCGCTTGCGGTGGACAGCAACGGGCAAGTCACAGGCGCAGTGAATCCGGCCATCTACATCAAGGCAACCAAGGCCAGTGATCCTGACGGGCAGGTGACGGATCTGATGGGTGGACTGGTTTCGGTGAACGCCGCTGGCAACTCGTTCGTGCTGCAGGGGCCTTATGGGCACCAGTTGACGGTCGATGTGAGCAACAGCACTCTGTTCAACAGTGGATGGAGCATCAACAATCTGGCGACGCCGGCGTTTGTCGCAGTACAAGGCGCGTTCCAGGCCGATGGCAGCTTGATGGCGAGCGGAGTGGAAGTCATCACAACCGCTCAATCGTTCGTCTCCGGCCGTGTCCTGGCACTGACGGCGAATTCGTCGGGTGCGGTCCAGCAAATCACGATGTGGCTGGGTGAGACGGGTGCGGACATGGTCAGCGACGTCGACACCATCCAGACAATTGATGTCAGCCAGGTGAGCACGTACGACATCTGCTTCCTGAATGGTCCGATTACTGGTGCGGCGTTCAATAACACCTCGGTTGTGGTTGGCCAGCGGATCTTTATCGGCGGCATCTTCGCCGACAGCGTGTTCACGCCGACCATGATCTCGCTGCGGCTGCAGGGTGTTTACGGGACGTTTGTTCCAGCAAGCGTCACGGTGACGAATGGCAATGCGGGCAGCTTCCAGTTGTCGAACAACGGGCTGGTGGGTTTTTCAGCGGGTGGTCCGGTGACGGTGAACACCTACAACATCACCTACTTCTATCAACTGACTGGGCTCAATCAGCTTCAGTCCACTACCACGGCCATACCGCTCGTCACAGGGGGCCTGCTGCTGAAGGACCCGATCAGCGGGAATCCCGAGGTCTATGCGGGATTGGTGGCAGATCCTCCGGTGAGCAATTAAGTCGGTTCGCTTTGATTTAGCGGACGGCCTTCGGGCCGTCCGCTTTTTGCTGCGCCTCTGTGCGGTCGCTTCATGTGATGCGGGCGCCCACGCTTTGCACTCCATATGCTGCCTGCACGCGGGCGAGGGCGCCCGCGCCACATAGAACCTCAGGGCTTTCTGGCCCATGGACAGCCGGCGGCTGTCCCCACATGTTTTCTTTTCTCGCTCCCATATAATTGAAGGCGATGAAGAAGGTTGTCCATGCCGCGTGCCCGCATGATTGTCCGGATGCTTGCGGGGTGCTGATTACGGTGGAGGATGGGCGGGCGACGAAGATTCAGGGGGATGCCGAGCATCCGGTCACGCGCGGATTTTTGTGTGCCAAGGTGGCTAAATATCTGGATCGGGTGTATTCGCCGGATCGGGTACTGTATCCGATGCGGCGGGTTGCGGCGAAGGGGCCTGGGGCTGGCGCCGCGAACGCGGGCGTGGGCGCCCGCGCCACACAACAGCGGAGCTCCGCTCCGCATGACCGGATCGAAGATCCGGTCCCACACAATCAACACCACGACCACACTCAAGTCTGGCAGCGGATCTCTTGGGACGAGGCTTTGGATGAGATTGTTACTCGGTTCCGGGCCATTACTGCCGAGTTTGGGAGCGAGGCGATTCTGCCTTATTCGTTTGGAGGCACGCTGGGTGCGCTCAACTCCGCTTCCATGGATCGCCGGTTTTTTCATCGTCTGGGCGCGTCTCAACTGGAGCGGGCTATTTGCTCAGCCGCCGGCGAGGCGGGATTGGAGTCTGTTCTCGGAGTAAAGCTGGGCACTGAGCCGGAGCAGTTCCGGCATTCCAAGTACATTATTGCGTGGGCGTCGAACATTCACGCGAACAATGTGCATCTGTGGCCGTTCATTGCGGAGGCGCGCCGCAATGGGGCGAAGCTGGTAGTGATCGATCCCTACCGCACGCGGACTGCCGCATGTGCCGATTGGTACTTGCCCATCAATCCCGGGACGGATGCGGCTCTCGCCCTCGGCATGATGCACGTCATCTTCGAAGAAAATCTGCACGATGAGGATTACCTTTCGAAGTACACGGTGGGTTTCGAGCAACTCCGCCAGAAGGTGAAAGAGTATCCGCCGGAGCGCGTGGCGCAATGGACGGGAATCGCAACAGACGACATTCGCAAGCTGGCGCGCGAGTACGCCACTGTGCGACCGTCGGTGATCCGGTTGAACTATGGCGTGCAGCGCTCCGAGGGCGGTGGGATGGCGACGCGAGCCATCGCGATGCTCCCTTGTGTGATTGGATCGTGGAAAGAGATTGGCGGCGGGCTGCAGCTATCGACCAGCGGAGGCGCGACATTCAATACCTCCTCGTTGAAGAGGGCGGACCTGATGCAGACCGCCCTGGGACGCGAAGCGCGGATCATCAACATGGTGGAGTTGGGGCGAGTGCTCAACTCGCTGGACGATCCTCCGGTGAAGGCCTTGTTCGTGTACAGCTCGAACCCGGCGGCGGTGGCTCCGCGGCACGACGAAGTGGTTCGGGGACTGCTGCGTCCCGATTTATTTACGGTCGTGCATGAGCAGTTTTTCACCGACACTACCGATTATGCCGATATCGTGCTGCCGGCGACGACGTTTTTCGAGCATAAAGATTTGCAGAAAGCGTACGGACACTATTACGTGCAGGTTTCGAATCAGGCGATTGCGCCGCTGGGCGAGTGCCGGTCGAATGTGGATCTATTTCGGGGGCTGGCGGAGAAGATGGGGTTTGAAGAGGACTGTTTCCGCGAGAGTGTGGACGAGATGATCGATTTGGCGCTGGAGTCGAAGGATCCGTGGATGCAGGGGATGAGCCGCGAGCGGCTGGAGTTGGGGCAGGTGCGGTTGAACTTTGCGGCTTCCGGCTCTGGGCTTCCGGCTTCCGGAGCGGAGCTTCGCTCTGCCGGACAGCGTGAGGTGCCGAGAAACGCGGGCGGAGGCGCCAACGCCACAAAGGCGGAACCGTTTCTTCCATTCGCTCATGGAGGATTTCGAACTCCCTCGGGCAAAGCCGAACTGTACAGCGACGCGGTGAAGGCGCTGGGACTGGATCCGGTGGCGGACTTTACGCCGCCGACGGAATCGAGGCACGGAAAAAAGCACAGCGCGCTTCCCCTCGAGTTGCTGGCGCGCAAGTCGGACAATTTTCTGAATTCCACGTTTTCCAACGTTCCATCAGTGAAAGAGATGGAAGAACCGGGATTGCTGGAGATCTGTGCCAGCGACGCGCGCTCACGCGGAATCGCCAATGGCGACCGGGTGCGCGTGTTCAACGATCGGGGTGAGATACTGCTGAAAGCGCGAGTGGACGGCAAAGTTCAGCCGGGAGTTGTGTCGGCGCGGCTGAATTGGGCTAAGATGACACCGGGGTTCCAAAGCATTAACTCCCTGACATCAGAAAAACTTACCGACATGGGCAACTCGGCGACGTTTTATTCCGTCTTGGTTGAGGTAGAGTTATCCAAGCCATCCTCATGAAGCAACCGCAGGTTCTGCGAGTCGGGTAAGGCCCGCAAGATTCGATACAAGAAAGAGTTGCAGCTTGGACGCATCCCACTGCTCTACCGTATAATGACAGTTTTCTTACATCCCAGAGGCTGAGGTCGTAGCGATTCCTTTTCGCTTTCATTCGGAGAACCTTGTCGTGCCCAAGCGACCCTGCTGTTTCCGGGGCCCGTCGGTGCCATCTTGTTCATTTCAACAGCCTTGGACAAAGGTGAGGCGGAGCTTGCGCAGATTTTCAGGACTTCTGGTCCTTTGTTTGGTGGTGACCGCGGGCGTGAGCTGGGCGCAGACTGACATTGTTTCCGAAATCGATGTGACCGGAAACAGGCGCATCCCCAAGGAAACAATTCTCGCGCGGATTTTCACCAAGGCGGGGGACGTTTACGATGTCGCCGCTCTGGAGCGGGATTTCAACTCGTTATGGAACACGGGTTACTTCGAAGACATCACGATCTTGCGAGAGCAGACGCCGAAAGGCTGGCGCCTCATCTTCCACGTGAAGGAAAAGCCGACGATCCGCGAGATCAGCTACGTCGGGCTCAGTTCGGTTTCCAACAGCGACGTGCTGGACCGCTTCAAGCAGGATAAAGTCGGCCTCGTGGTCGAAAGTCAGTACGATCCTACGCGCGTCAAGAAGGCGGAAGTATCCATAAAGAATTTGCTCTCCGAGCATGGCAGGCAATTCGCGACGATTCGGACGGAGGTTCGGCAGATCCCGCCGGCCGCGGTGGGAATCACGTTTGTCATCAAGGAAGGGCCGAAGGTCAAGGTCGGTAAGATCAGGTTCGAGGGCAACAAGAACATTACCTCGCGCACCTTGCGGGCGGCCATGAAGAACCTGAAGCCCATCGGAATTCCTCACTCCATCTTCCTGGAAAACATCTTCGCGAAGACCTACGACGCTACCAAGCTGGAAGAAGATACGGAGCGCGTGCGCGCCGAATACCAGAACCGCGGGTACTTCAAGGCGAACGTGGGAGATCCAAAGACCGAGATTCACGACACCGGGCATAAGGGGTTCCACATCCCGCTGCTGCAATCGGGGCCGGGCAAGGCGGTGGACATTACGATGCCCATCGAAGAAGGGGACAAGTACCGGCTGGGCAAGATCACCTTCAAAAACAACAAGGCGATTTCCAATACGGCCGCGCTACGTTCGCTGTTCCCGCTCAAGGATGGAGACATTTTCAGCCGCGACAAAATAGCCAAGGGCCTGGAGGCGTTACGCAAGGCGTACGGCGAATATGGCTACATCAACTACACGGGCGTTCCTTCCACAACGTTTGACGACGACAAGAAGCTCGCGTACCTGGAAATCGATATCGACGAAGGTAAGCAGTTTTACGTCCGCCGCATCGAGTTTGTCGGCAACACGACGACGCGCGACAAGGTGATCCGCCGCGAGCTGGCGCTCGAGGAAGGCGGCGTCTATAACTCGCGCTTGTGGGAACTGAGCCTGCTGCGCCTGAACCAGCTTTCGTATTTCGACCAGCTCAAGCCGGATGATCCGAACGTGACCGAAAAGAAGCTGGACGAGAAGAACGGTCAAGTCGACCTGACACTGAAGGTTCATGAAAAGGGCAAGAACAGCATCGGACTGAATGGCGGCGTCAGCGGCTTGGAGGGAGCGTTCATTGGGTTGAACTACTCGACGAATAACTTTCTGGGCCGCGGCGAAACGCTGCAGATTCAGATCAGCCTGGGAAACCTGGCGCGCAGCGTGATGTTCGGCTTCACACAGCCCTACATGTTTGACCGCCCGCTACAATTCGGTTTCACCGTGTTTGGCAACCGAGTGAGCTACAACCAGGCGCGGCAGCTCTCCATTTTCAGCGGACAGCAGCTGAATTTGCCCGCCGCCCAGTTGCAGAACCTGCAGAACTACACGCAGTCGACGGTTGGGTTCACGACGTCGCTGAGTTATCCATTGCGCCGGTCGTTCAAACGAGTGGGCATCACCTATTCGCTCGACCGGTCGGATTTGGTTGCTCTCAGTACGGCGTCTAAGACTCTGTTCGACTACATCGCGTTCCAGGGCATTTCAGGACCGCAAGCGGTAAACGGAATCATTACCAGTTCGATCTTCCCCAACTTCTCCTTCAATACCCTGGACAGCGGAATCTCGCCACACAAGGGACACCAGTTCACGGCGGGGATGCAGCTCGCGGGGCTGGGAGGAACCGTTCGATCGGTTCGTCCTACCGTTCAGTACAAGCGATTCTTTCCGGTACAGAACCGGCGGAATACGGTCGGGTTCAACGTAACGGGATCGTTCATCAGCGGGTGGGGAGGGCTGGTGGCCCCGCCGTTCCAGCGCTTCTTCATGGGCGGCGAAAACGACATCCGCGGATTTGATATCCGTTCGATTTCGCCCGTAGCCTTCCTGCCCAATCAGGCCGTGATCACGTTGACCAACCCGGACGGAACTCCAGTCCCGAAAAATCCGGCCAACCCGCGGCAGGGCAACTGGACGGTCCCGATTCCGGTCGATCAAATCGTGTTCCCGGGCGGCGACTTTAGTGTGGTCACAAACCTCGAATACCGCATCACGATTGCGGGCCCAGTGGCGATTGCTCCTTTCATGGACACTGGCATCGACCCGATCCTGCGGCCCTCGCAGTTGGAGATTGCGAACGTGCAGTATGACCAGGTGATCGGGACGCTGTTTGGCTGTCCCACGCTGGATGCCGGATATAACTGCCAGGGGAATGCCGTGCTGAAACCAACGCCTTCGCAGAACCTGAGCGTGTTGAGTTCGGCGAACTGGCAGGTTCGCATGTCCATGGGACTCGAACTACAGATGTTCCTGCCGGTGGTGAATGCTCCGTTCCGGATCTACTGGGCATACAATCCGCTGCGGCTTGACCAAGTCGCGAATCCGCCGATTCCGATTACGCGCTCGATGTTCCCGGCGGGAGCCGCGGGCGACTACACGTATCATCTGGCGGTCAATACGTATGCGCCCAGTTTTCAGTTGAGGGAACCGCGGAAGACGTTCCGCTTCACGGTGGCGACGACGTTTTAGTGGTGGGAAGTTTGTTTGACGGGCCGGGAGCGGGGTATCTATAATAACGACAGATCCACGCCATCTGTCAGCTGTGAGCGGTGGACGACACGCCAGCGAGGGCGGCGTGTGATGCTGGCAATCTAGCGCGCCTTTTCTGACGGCGGCCGCTGACGCAGCAGAGACCTCATTCAGTGCGGCCCAGCGTTGACTGAAGAAGCGATCAGAGACAATTTCGAAAAATCATTCCCGGAACCATGTTCCAAGGAGTTCAATCGATCCAATGACAAGCAAGTTTCTGCGAGTTCTTCTGGCCATTGCGGTGACATTCGCGTTTTCCGCACTGGCCCAAACCGGCAGCGCCGCCACTCCATCGAGTTCGGCCGCCACGCCAGCATTACCTTCGGCTCCGTCTGCCACAACCGCGGCGGGGGTGGGCACCAAGGTCGGGACCATCAACATCACCGAAGCTATTTTCGGCAGCAACGAAGGCCGACGTGACGTCGAAGCTTTGCAAAAGAAGTTCGAGCCCAAGCAGAGTGAACTGAAGAGCCAGAACGATGAACTCGAAGGCTTGAAGAAGCAGTTGACCACCCAGGAAGGCAAGCTGAACGACGATGCCCTGGCTACTTTGAAGAAGCAGATTGAAGGCAAGCAGAAGCTTTTCGATCGCGCCGTGCAGGATGCCCAGGAAGACTTCGGCAACCAGCAGCAGGAGATCGCGACCCGCGTTCTGCAGAAGATGGCGCCGATGATCGTGAAGTATTCCCAGGACAATGGCTTTGGGATGATCGTGGATACGTCGAAGCCATGGCCGCAAAGCAATATTCTGTGGTGGGGCGAAACTTCGGACATCACTAAGGCAGTGGTGGACGCTTACAACGTGCAGTCGGGCGTACCCGCTCCGGCAGCGACTGGCGCCGGGGCCGCGAAGCCGCCTGCCACGAAACCGGCCGGCTCCGGAACCGCGAAGCCCGCCGCGCCGAAGCCTACCGATCCGTCCAAATAGCGAGCTCGACACCTCTGGTGTCGAGAAAGTTCCAGTAGGCCGCGTGAAAACGCGGCCTTATTTTTTTTGCAGCCGACTCGTCTGCGCGATCTTTCCTGGTGTCCATACCAGCAAACAAAATCTCACGCTGGAGGACGCCATGTTTGAAGACGCGATGTTCGCCGATAGCATGCTGGAAACTTCGTGGGCCCAACGTACTCGCCGCAGCTTTACTACGCTAACTTCGTTCGGACTGCAGGCGGTGGTTCTTGGTTTGCTGCTCTTGTTGCCGCTCTGGAGGACCGTGGGGCTTCCGGTGGCGCGCACTGTGTCTACGCCGGTCAGCCTGGGACGGCTGGATGCAACTCCCATGCGAGTGCAGAATCCAGCGCGCGGTTCGGGCGTCCAGATTGTGCCATACACCGGCCAGATCATGGCTCCAACGCGGGTGCCACAAACGATTGCGAGGGGCGATGACTCGTCCTCGACTCCGATCGGTACCATGGGAGGCCCTGTGGGGGACTTCGGACCTGCGGTAGGTTCGCCAAACGGCTTTCCGATTCCGCTGAGTGGCACGAGAATAATGCCGCGTGCGCCTTCACCCTCCCCTTCGATTTCGCGCACCTTCCGCACGTCCACCATGCTGCAAGGGAACCTGATTCGCCGCGTTGATCCGGTTTATCCGCCGCTGGCGAGATCGGCACGCATCCAGGGATCCGTCGTGCTAGCGGCAACCATCAGCAAGGCTGGGACGATTGATAATCTGCACGTCCTGTCGGGGCATCCTCTGCTGGTGCAGGCTGCCATCGGCGCGGTCAGTCAGTGGCGTTATCGTCCGTACATTCTTAACAGCGAGCCGATTGAGGTGGAAACACAGATTACGGTGAACTTCTCGCTGGCGGGAAACTAGGAAAGGAGAGGGCATACGGACGAAGGCAGCATGCAAAGCAGGCTCGTCCGCAGGAGCTTAACGCCTTGGGCCGCCTTTCGCCAGCGGTTCGCTATTGCCGGCGGGACGCTAGCGCTACTTAGCTCGGGAGTAGCCCGAGCGTAACCTCGGCATGCTGGCTGCTCCCGCTATAATCGCGAAAGTGGCAACGACAGCAGAAATCCTGAGCCGTGTGGCGACGCGTCCGACCTGGGCAGAAGTTTCCCTCGCAGCACTGCGGCAAAATCTTCGGACCGTGCAGAAACACGTGGGAGCGGATGTCACCGTGTGCGCCGTGGTGAAGGCAGACGCTTACGGTCACGGCGCGGTGGAGTGCTCGCGCGCGCTCGAGTCGGAAGGCGCGAAATGGCTGGGCGTGACCTCGCTGGACGAAGCGATTCCTCTACGCGAAGCGGGCGTTCGCGCCAACATTCTTTTGATGACTGGCTTCTGGCGGGGCGAGGAGAGTGAGATTGTTCGCCTGCATCTCACGCCGACCGTGTGGGAACCGTGGCATATCGACACGCTGGATGCGGCTGCAGCGGGGCTGGGAGTGACGCGGCATCCGGTGCACTTGAAAGTTGATACGGGCATGGGGCGCTTGGGTGTGGGCCTGGATCAGCTTCCGGTCGTACTCGCGGCATTGAAGGCCGCCAGGCATCTTGTGCTCGAAGGACTCTCGACGCATCTCGCGTCTTCGGAAATCATGGACGCTCCTTCGGTGGCCGAGCAGGAGCGCAACTTTGATACTGCACGCCATATGGTGCGCGAGGCGGGGATGGAGCCCACGTTTCTGCACATGGCCAATACGGCCGCGGTGATTTCGCGGCGTGAGACGTGGAACACCATGGTTCGGCCGGGAGTCGCGCTCTACGGATATTATTTGCCTTTTCAGCGCGCGGGACGCGAAGTGAGTGGTGGGACTTTGCGGCTGCCGGTCAAGCCGATCCTCACCTGGAAGACGCGGATTCTTTCGTTGCGGGATTTCGGAGCAAACCAGGCGCTGGGCTACAGCGCAACCTACATGACCAAGGCTCCTGCGCACGTCGCGGTGCTGCCAGTGGGCTATGCCGATGGATACAACCGGCAACTCTCCAATCGCGGCCGGGTAATTGTGCGCGAACACTACGCGCCGATCGTGGGTCGCATCTCGATGGATCTCACGCTGGTCGACGTGACTGGGATTCCGGGCGTAGCCGTGGGAGATGAAGTTATTCTGCTAGGAGCGGGCGAAGGGTTAAGCGTGGACGCGTTGGAGCACGCCGAACTGGCCAACAGCACTCCGTACGAAATTCTCTGCAATATTTCCAAGCGAGTTCCGAGAAGGTATAGCAGGTAGAAGGTCCGGCTTCGGACCTCAGACTTCAGACCTCAGCATCTATTCTCGGCTATCGTCTGCCGACCGTTTGGTGAGCGGAGGTCCGAGGTCGAACGTCCGAGGTCTGTTCCTTCCTCGCTTCCATGTACTTCCTCAGCACGGAATTAATCGTGCTCTGGTAACCGCGACCATGCTTGCGAAAAAATGTCAGCACGTCGGGATTGACTTCTTAGGTCCGGGCCAGATGATGGCGTTCGCGAAAAAATCCGAGCCGAGTTCGGGTATTACCGCGCGCGACGTCTTTTTCTTGGTGATGGATGTCACAGCCACGCACCATTCCCGTGGAAACGTCCCGTTCGGGGATTGAATGTTCGCTGCCAACCGACGATTCTTACCGTTGAATGGTTCTTGCCTAAGGCAAGTCGTTTCCGCTTGTTACACTAGAAAGTTGACCATGCCTTCGCGCTACGCACAGTGGATGTATGACTGGGAACACCGGCTCACGTCGGTGGACAATAACCGTGTGGTGCGTCCGCTGGAATGGGGAGTGGAGTGGACGCGGGATTGGCCTTGCCGCAACGGCTTCCGCTCAGGCCAAATGCCGAGCGTCGCGCAGAGTGATCCCGAGAAGTTTATCCTGGATTACAATCGGCGCATCGTCGCCGCGAGCGATGAGTTCTATTCCTACGCGCGGCCCACGGACTTCCGCATGGAGACGCGCGAGGTGCAGGTTTTCTCCACGCGCGAAGTGGCCGATCCGAAGCTTGAGGCTAAGGTCAAAGGGACGTTCGGAGAATTTCTGCGATTTACTTCTCCGGTGAAGACGCCTTATCCGGAAAACAATCTGGTGAACGCGCGCTGGTTTCCGGCAAAGGGCCGTCGCGCCGTGATTCTTCTGCCGCATTGGAATGCCGACGCGGTGTCGTACGTTGCCCTGTGCAAATTGCTCAACATGCTGGGCATCGCGGTGTTGCGGCTGACCATGCCCTATCACGATATCCGAATGCCGGCCGAGATCAGCCGCGCGGACTATGCCGTGTCCGCGAACATTGGCCGCACGCTCGACGCCGTGCGCCAGGGGGTCGTCGATATTCGCAGTTGCCTCGACTGGCTGGTAGAGCAAGGCTACAACCAGCTCGGCATTGTGGGCACCAGCCTGGGATCGTGTTACGCGTTCATCGCTACGGCGCACGATCCGCGGATCCGCGTGGCGGCTTTTAATCACGCGTCGACGTACGTTGCTGACGTGGTGTGGCACGGACAGTCGACCCGGCACATCCGGCAAGGAATTGAGCAGCAGATTGATCTCGATCGATTGCGGCAAGCGTGGCTGGCGGTCAGCCCGATGTCGTATTTCAATCAGTTTGCACGCTGGCCTCGGAAATCGCTCATCGTCTATGCGAAGTACGATCTGACGTTTCTGCCGGAGTTGTCGCACCACGTTGTGGAAGAGTTTGAGCGCCATGGACTGGATCACAAAGTCGCCGTTTTGCCTTGCGGACATTACACCACCGGCGAGACGCCCTACAAATATATGGATGGGTGGCACCTGGCTTCGTTCTTGCGGACCGCGTTCTGAGGAAAGGGCATTAACCGCTAAGGACGCGAGGGTGCACGAACAAACCTATTCCTGAGCTTCTTCATGTAACTTCGGGTCCTTCCTGATTCAGCGTGCGGTTTAGAATGACGAGATGCGTTCGATAGAAGCGGGTAATCCTAAGACGATCGTCGAGAAGCGGCGCGGCGAGTTTCTCATCAGCACTGATCCCGGACGTCTAGACTTGGACGTGATTCACGCTTTTCTGACAAATTGCTATTGGGCCAAGGGAATCCCACGGGACGTCGTCGCGCGCTCGATTGAGCATTCGCTATGCTTTGGCGTTTATGATGGATCTGGGGAAAAATCCCCACGTCTCACGAACACGAGACATGGGGCACCGGTTCAAGTGGGCTTCGCGCGGGTTGCAAGCGATTTCGCCACGGTCGCGTATCTTGGCGATGTGTTCATTCTCGAAGCGCATCGCGGGCGCGGGCTGAGTTCTTGGTTGATGGAATGTGTCATGCAGCATCCTGCGCTCCAGAACCTTCGGCGCTGGATTCTGCTGACGCGCGACGCGCACGGACTTTACGCGAAGTCTGGATTTGCTCCGCTAAAATCGCCGGATCGCTACATGGAACTGCACCGGCCCGATGTATACGAAATCAGGAAAACAACATGAAAACTTCTTCGAGCATGAAGATGTACCGTCCGCTCTACGAGAGCGATCCGCAGATTGCCGCTGCCATCGACAACGAAACCCGCCGCCAGCACGAGGGGCTTGAACTGATTGCCTCGGAAAACTTTGTGAGCGAGGCTGTGCTCGAAGCCGCGGGCTCAGTGTTCACGAACAAGTATGCCGAGGGATATCCCGGCAAGCGCTATTACGGTGGCTGCGAGTACGCCGATGTGGTCGAAAACTTGGCGCGAGACCGGGCAAAGCAGCTATTTGGCGCGGAACATGCCAATGTTCAGCCGCATGCTGGATCGCAGGCGAACATGGAAGCGTACGCGGCCATTCTGCAGCCGGGCGACACGATTCTGGGGCTGAACCTGGCGCATGGCGGTCACCTCACGCACGGGCATCACCTGAATTTTTCGGGCAAGACATACAAAATCGTTCCGTATGGCGTCACGAAGGAAACGGAAACCATTGACTACGACGCGCTGGAGAAACTCGCCGAGCAGGAACGTCCGAAGCTGATTATTGGCGGGGGCAGCGCCTATCCTCGCATTATCGATTTCGCCCGCATGCGGCAGATTGCCGACAAGGTTGGAGCACTATATCTAGTCGACATGGCGCACTTTGCCGGGCTGGTGGCAGGTGGTGCGCATCCTTCGCCGGTTCCGCACGCGCACATTGTTACTTCGACAACACACAAGACGCTGCGCGGGCCGCGGTCGGGAATGATCCTTTCGAAAGCGGAGTTCGCGCAAGCGATCGACAAAGTCGTGTTCCCAGGGATGCAAGGCGGCCCGCTGGTTCACATTATGGCGGCCAAGGCCGTGTGCTTCCAGGAAGCGATGCAGCCGGACTTCCGCGACTACGCGCGACAGGTCGTCGCCAATGCCAAGGTGCTGGCAAAATCACTGGCCGACGAGGGCTTCCGGATTATTTCTGGCGGAACCGACACGCACTTGATGCTCGTCGACGTTTTCTCCAAGGGTATGCTGGGAAGCGACGCCGAGAAGGCGCTGGGCGAGGCGGGCATCACCGTCAATAAGAATGCGATACCTTTCGATACCAATCCGCCGATGAAGCCGAGCGGCATCCGCATCGGTTCTCCGGCGATGACCACGCGCGGCATGAAAGAAACGGAGATGAGTCAGATCGGGCGTTGGATCTCTGAGGTGCTGCAGCACCGGACCGATACGGCTGTCCTCAGCAAGGTCCGCAAGCAGGTGCTTGATCTGTGCGAGGCATTCCCGCTCTATGCGGACCGCCGGGCGAAGGCACAAGCGGAAGTCAAGGCGTAATTCCCTTGTGTTCCTCCGTGCCCTCTGTGGTTAAATGCCTTCATTGAAGATTGCCATCGACATCCGGCGGATGACCGAGTTTGGCGTAGGCACGTACATCCGCAATGTGGTTCGCACGCTTGGTCGCCTCGACCACGAAAACGAGTATTTCCTGATCGGCTCTCCGACCAAGGTCGAGGAGATCGGACCACTTCCGCCTAACTTTCAGACCGCACCGCTTCTTGCATCCGACCGTTCCGTCGACGGATACCGCGAGTTCCGCACCGCACTCAAGGGTCTGAACTGCGACCTCGTCCATATTCCGAATTTGTTTTCCGTCCCCCGCATGCTGCCGTGTCCCTACGTGATGACCGTCCACGACATGCTGGAGCACATGTCGCGGGCGCGCGGGCAAACCGGATTCTGGCGTTCGTTTCACTTTCAGATGACTAAGCGGGTACTGGCCGGGGCGGCCGACATTTTCGCGGTATCGAACTTCACGCGCAATGAAATCGAGAAGCTGTTTGAGATCCCGTCGGACCGGGTTGAGGTCGTCTACAATGCCATCGATGAACGATTTCTGCACGGCCATGCCAGCGCAGCGGATCGGGACCTGATCGCGCGGCGGTACCAGGTGACGTACCCATTCTTGCTTTATGCGGGACGAATCAGCCCGCACAAAAATGTCGTGCGCATGATCGAGGCGTTCTCCGCATTGAAGACGGAACTGGAACGCGATCAGGCGTATCCCGATCTCAAGCTCATCATCATCGGAGACGATCTTTCCGGCAATCCCGATCTGCGGCGGACGGTGGTGCGCAGCGGCGTGCAGCACGATGTGCGGTTTCTAGGATTCGTGCCGATCGAAGTGCTGCGCATTTTTTATGACGAGGCGAAGATCTTCGTCTTCCCGTCGCTGTATGAGGGTTTCGGACTACCACCGCTGGAAGCCATGGCGCACGGCACGCCGGTGGTGACTTCAAACGTCTCGTCTCTTCCCGAAGTGGTCGGGAATGCGGCAGTGCTGGTGAATCCGGAAAACGTGTTTGAAATCATGCGCGCCCTGCACCGCGTTCTGATGGACAAGGATCTGCGCTGCCGCATGAAGGAACGCGGCTACCAGCAGGCCGGCAGGTTCTCCTGGGAAATGTCGGTGCGGCGGATTCTGGAGGCCTATGGCCGGATCGTCCACGGCGGAAGACCGCACCCCGGTCAACAGCCCGCCGCGGATTGAGAGCTCGGGATCTACTTCACCAAAGGTTGTCCGGGCGAGAGAATCGCAAGCTTGTGCAGCTTGGCCAGGATGCGGGTCTTATCGGCATCGGTTTTGGCGGCGGCCAGGCGCTTGCGCAGGTGAACAATCTTTTCTTTGCGGGTACGGCGCCGGCGAATCTCGGGCCGGCGGCTAGGTGCTGACATGGGACGCTCCTGGAATTGAGTTTTGAAATGTTGTGGCGGCCCGACCTGTAAGTTGAGCCGGTTTGCGGGCGTTAGCCCGCCGGCGAAATCCTGAGCATAGCGCAGGAACTCGCTTGAATCAGATTGTGGCAGCCGGACCTGTAAGCCGAATTCTGTCCGCGGGATTGCTCCTGCTGTACGGCCATTCCTCTGGGCCGCGCATCGCTGCGCGGCTCTAGCGACCTACCCGAAGGTTTGACGCACCGAGCCGGCACGTGTCCGCTGCCCTGATTCAAAGAACCAAAGCTGCGAACTTCCTCCCTATTTGGTCTTGCTCCGTGTGGGGTTTGCCCTGCCCGCTGCATTACTGCCGCGGCGGTGCGCTCTTACCGCACCTTTTCACCCTTACCCCGGCGTTGCCGCTGAGGCGGTATGTTTTCTGTGGCACTTTCCGTCAACCAGGCTTGAACCCAGCTTCCCGGACGTTATCCGGCACACTGCTCTGCGGAGTTCGGACTTTCCTCTCCCCGCGTCCGAAGACGCTGAGAGCGACCGTCCGGTCCGGCTGCCTACAGGATGATTATACAGGCCTCAGACCTCAGACTTCGGACCTCCGGCTTGGAGCCTGCTCCGCCGCAAAGCGTGCGACGCTAGTGAATTCGCTGTTAGACTTATACCCAGCCGAGGCCCAGAATCTAAGGTGCGCTCTACGGTCCGAGGTCTGAAGTCCGACGCCTGATCTATGAACATTGCCGAAGCCATCCGAATCGCCTTGCGCTCGTTGTGGGCGAACAAACTGCGTTCCGTGCTCACGCTTCTAGGCGTGGTGATTGGCATCGCGGCGGTGATCGCCGTGGTGACCTTTGTGTCCGGCATTCAGGACTACGTCGCGACGAAGATCTTCAATCTGGGCGCCGACGTTTTCATCATCTCCAAGACGTCACCGGTGGAGACGAATCCGGAACACTTTTTGGAAGCGGAGAAGCGCAAGAACTTCGTGCTGGAAGATTACCAGGCGGTGCTCGAAGCCTGCCACCACTGCGAATATGTGGGCGCAATGGCCCGTGGCAGTGGGAAGGTGAAGCATAACGAGCAATCCATCAGCGACACGACGATTCAGGGAATCACGCCATCGGTGGCATCCATTCTCGACACGGACCTGACCTACGGGCGCATGTTGAACGACACCGATCTCAATAACCATTCGCAGGTTGCGGTGGTGGGCACCGATATCGTCGAGCATCTGCTGGGCGGCGCCGATCCGCTGGGCCAGGAGATCCGCGTCGATGGCTGGACCTACCAGGTGATTGGGGTCGGAAAGAAAAAAGGCAAGACGCTGGGACAGAGCGCCGACAACTACGTGCTGATCCCCGTCACGGTGTACCTGAAGCAGTATGGATCGCACACCGACAGCCTCCGAATTTGGGGAAAGGCCACCGCAACCGGCGCGCCGCTGAGCCAGGCGATCGACGAGGCGCGGGTGGCGTTGCGGGCGCATCGCCATGACCGGGTCGGCGAAGAAGACAGCTTCGAGATCGAGACCAACGCGAGCCTGCTGAGCATCTGGTCCGGGTTGAGTAGCACATTTTTCATGGCCACGATTGGGATTGCGGGCGTATCCCTGGTCGTGGGCGGCATCGTGATCATGAACATCATGCTGGTTTCAGTCACGGAACGGACGCGCGAAATCGGTATTCGCAAGGCGCTAGGCGCGAAGCGGGACGACGTGCTGCTTCAGTTTTTAATTGAGGCGGTCATTTTGGCATTGATCGGCGGAGTGCTGGGGGTGCTGAGCGGCGCCGGGGTGGCGGAGATGGTAACTCTTTTGATCGGAATGCCGTCGTCGATCAAATTGTGGGCGGTGGCCGCGGGATTGCTGGTCGCGGCCAGCGTGGGCGTGTTTTTCGGCGTCTATCCTGCGCGAAAAGCGGCGCGGCTGGATCCGATTGTGGCGCTGCGGTTTGAGATGTAAAAGGTTCCCGGCTCTCGGCTCCCGCAACGAAGCCGAGAGCCGGAAGGCGGAAGCCGGAAGCCGATACTGATGATGCGCAAAGACGAATTCGGCGAAATCGTTCGCATGGCGACGGACACGATCCGCAGCAACAAGCTGCGGTCCGCGTTGACGGTGCTCGGCATTGTGATTGGCGTCGCTGTAGTCATTGGTGTGTCGTCGATCGGTCGCGGATTGGACGAAAACGTCCGCGACATCGTCAGCAGCATCGGTTCCGATGTGATCTTTGCCTTCCATCTTGAGCCCTTTACCTTTGGCCGTCCCACCGAGGAAATGCGCACGCGCAAGGAGTTGACCTACGATGATGCGGTGGCAATGCGCGACCTGCCGCATGTCAAAGCGGTGACGGCGGGCGTGCGGTATTTTCGGCCGGAGTTGGGCGTGGGAACATTCGCGGTGAAGTATGGAGACCGAAAAGCGAAGAACACGATTCTCGAAGGCGATCAGGCCGCCGCCAAGGAAGTGTTCGACCTGATGATCGCATCCGGCCGCTGGTTCAGCGAAGTGGACGAAGAGCACCGGTCGAACGTGGTTCTGCTGTGCGCCGATACCACGGAAGAATTATTTGGCAACGAGAGTCCGCTGGGGAAAGAAGTCAACATCGAAGGCCAGCTCTTCACCGTGATTGGGACGGTGCAGCGGCTGAAGTCGGTGTTCGGGGGCGGCAAGAATCCGGACGATAACAAAGTCATTTTCCCGCTGAGCACTCTCCGCAAGCTGCATCCCGAACTGAAGCAGCATTGGATCAGCGTCAAGGCGACATCGCACGACGATGTTCCCAAAGCGATCGACGAGATTCGCGAACTGCTGCGGAGGCGGCGCAAAGTTCCGGTCGATAAGCCCGACAACTTCGCCGTCTTCACCTCGGATTCCATCTCTGACGCGTGGAACCAGATTACGGGTGCGCTGTTCGTAGGGATGTTCGCGATTTCCAGTGTCGCGTTGATCGTCGGTGGCGTGGGCGTGATGAACATCATGCTGGTCAGCGTCACCGAACGCACGCGCGAGATTGGTGTGCGCAAAGCAATCGGCGCCCGCAAGCGCGACATCTTGCTGCAGTTCACGCTCGAGGCCATCATGCTGACCGCGGTCGGCGGCATCATTGGCGTGACTGCTGGTGCTCTCGTGGTCTGGGTGATTCCGGTCCTGTGGCCCTCATTGCCGGCCCGCATGTCGGTGTTCTGGACGACGTTTGGATTCAGCGCTGCGGCTGCGGTGGGGCTCGTCTTCGGGATCTATCCCGCGTGGAAGGCGGCGAACCTCGATCCGATAGAGTCGTTGCGGTACGAATAAGTTGGTTGCGGTTTCATGGCTCTTGAATCCGGGCGAGCTTTCCTGTCATGCGAAAAAGCGAGTTCGGCGAAATCGTCCACATTGCGACGGAAACGATCCGCACCAACAAGCTGCGTTCGGCGCTGACGGTGTTGGGCATTGTGATTGGAGTGGCCATGGTCATCGGCGTGTCGTCCATCGGCCGCGGGCTCGACGACAACATTCGCGATCGCCTGGCCACCGTTGGATCCAACGTTATTTTCGTCTACCACCTCGAGCCCTTCACTTTCGGGCGAATGTCGGAAGAGATGCGCGCTCGCAAGGAGCTGACGTTAGACGACGCAGAGGCGCTTCGAGAGTTGCCGCATGTCCGGGCGGGATCTGCAATTCTTCGTATCCTTCGTCCGGAGATCGGAAGCGGTACGTATGCGGTCAAATATGAGGCGCGGAAGGCGAAAAATACCATCCTCGAGGGAGACACCGCTTCGATGATGGACGTGGAGGATCTGCCGATCGCCAGCGGTCGGTGGTTCAGTGAGTTCGACGACGAGCATCGCTCTTCGGTGGTTGTTCTTTGTCACGACACGGCCGAAGAACTGTTTGGAAACGACGACCCGTTGGGTAAGGAGGTCAGCATCGAAGGGCGGCTGTTTCAGGTAATCGGCACCGTAGGCAAGATTCAGTCAGTGTTCAACCAGGGAAGAGATCCGATCGACAATCGTGTCATATTTCCGCTCAGTACCTTCAAAGTGCTGCATCCGGAGATGAAGCAGCTCTGGATCGTTGTCAAAGCTACCTCGCACGAAGATATGCCCAAGGCCGAAGACGAGATCCGCGAGTTGCTGCGGCGCCGGCGCAAGGTTCCTTTTGACAAGCCAGATAACTTTGCCATCTTCACGTCCGAGTCGATCACCGAAGTGTGGAATCAGATTACCGGCGGCCTGTTTGTGGGGATGTTCGCGGTTTCCAGTGTTGGATTGGTGGTTGGGGGCGTCGGCGTGATGAATATCATGCTGGTCAGCGTGACCGAGCGCACGCGCGAGATCGGGGTACGCAAGGCTGTCGGCGCTCGCAAGCGCGATATCCTGCTGCAGTTCACGCTCGAGGCGATCATGCTGACCGCGGTGGGCGGCGTGATCGGCATCCTCGCGGGCGCCCTCATCGTCTGGGTCATTCCCTCCGTGTGGCCTTCTTTGCCGGCGCATTTGTCTATGTTCTGGGTCTCATTTGGCTTCACCTCTGCCGCCGCAGTCGGGCTGGTCTTCGGTATCTATCCCGCATGGAAGGCGGCGAACCTGGACCCGATAGAGTCGTTGCGGTATGAATAACGGCTGCTCCCCGCATGATTCACTTCACCATCAGGATCTTCCAGTACGTTGCGATTCTTGGCTGCGTCTCCAGTTCCATCTACTATCTGATGTGTTTGTGGAGCGCGGCTGCGTTTCTGCGTGCGCAAAAGGCGGACAAAAGTGTCCGCCCTACACAAGCGTTGCCACCGGTCTCGATTCTCAAGCCGCTGAAGGGCACCGACCCCGATATCTACGAGAGCTTCCGCAGTCACTGCCTGCAGGATTATCCCGAATACGAAATTGTTTTTGGGGTGAGCGACGCCGACGATCCAGCCGTTGCGAGCGTGCAGCAGCTTCAGCGGGAATTTCCGGATCGGGCGATTCGCCTCGTGGTTTCGTCGAACAAACTCGGCGCAAATGTGAAGGTCAGCAATCTCGAGCAGATGCTGGCAGCGGCGCAGTTCGAGCATCTGATCGTGAACGACAGTGACATTCGCGTTGAGCCGAACTATCTCCGCCGCGTGATCTCGCCATTACTAGACAAGCGTGTCGGGATGGTGACGTGTCTGTATCGCGGGGTGGCGGCTTCGACCCTCGGGTCTCAACTGGAATCTATAGGTATCAGCTCGGATTTTTGTGCGGGCGTGCTGGTAGCTCGCCAGTTGGAAGGCGGAGTGCGCTTCGGACTGGGGTCGACGCTCGCGTTCCGGCGAAGCGATCTTGATCGCATTGGCGGGTTCCGATCGATTGTCGACTATCTTGCCGACGATTATGAACTGGGTCGGCGTATCGCCGGCCTTGGGCTACAGGTCGTGCTCTCGGAGGTTGTCGTCGAAACGCATCTTCCGGCATACGACCTGCGCGGGTTTCTGGCGCACCAGTTGCGCTGGGCACGCGGCGTGCGCGATACGCGTGCCGGAGGTTACATCGGGCTGCTGTCGACCTACGGTCTGTTCTGGGGATTGTTCGGATTGATCGTTTCTGGCGCAGCGCCGTGGGCTTGGGCGACGGTCGGTGTGATCGTTCTTCTACGTTTGGCTGTGGCATTGGTCGTGGGCGTCGTTGTGGTGGAAGATCGCTCTCTTCTGCGGAGACTATGGCTGCTGCCCGTTCGGGATCTGGTTGCGGTCGCTGTGTGGGTAGCGAGTTTCGCCGGGCATACGGTGACTTGGCGCGGTGACCGGTTTGAGCTGAAGAACGGGCGGCTGATTCGGTTGTAACGCGCGTCCGTGGGCGAGAGAATCCCGACTTCTCGCGCAGAAAAACGCGCGAGAAATGGGGCACCCACTGCCCTGAGCTTGTCGAAGGGGTGCCGGCGCTACGCTGCGTCCGCGCTATCTTCCCAGCGGGGCGATTTTGCCTCCCTTCCCGAAACGATATTTTTCTCCTCGCCAATAGAAGTCGCGGCTCGTGTAGCTGATCGTCCACGCCGCGAAGCCGAACAGATCGCGGAGAGGATACAGCCAGCAAAGCGCTACCGCTCGCGGGTCGCGAGCGACGGCCCATCCGACAACGACTGACTGAATCATGCGGTTGACGCAGGCCAGCGCAAACAAGCCGATCCCGAGTGACCAGTGACCGAGCGCTCCCGCCGCGACTAATCCCAGGATCCCGAAGGGCATTGCGTAGGTCAGGCCGGTGCCCGCGTGCCCTGCAGGCCGTGAATAACGTGTGCTCTTCATCCATCGCAGCTGATCGCCGAGCGTGCGGATCAGCGAGCGCGAGGTCAGGACATTATCGACAATATGGTGCGAGAGAATTACCTTGTAGCCCTTGGCCCAGATGCGGTTCCCCAATTCGAAGTCGTCGGAGTAATAGTCGGCCACAGCGGCGATGCCGCCGATTGCGTCGACGGCATCGCGACGAACGGCCATGGCAGGCCCTAGCGCGAATCGCATCCCTTCCATCATGTCGGCCACCATCACGCCGGATGACATCTCAACCGAGAGGCCCAGGGCTTCGAGCGATGACCAGAAATCCTCAGCCGGAATGCCGCGATACATGCAGGTGACCAAGCCGGTTTGCGGATCGAGAAGAGGCGGGATTGTGTTGCGCAAAAAATCCGGAGCGACCCGGACGTCGCTGTCGCTGATGATGAAGTACGAGCGCGACGAGGCTGCAATCGTCTTGTCGAGCGAGAACACTTTGGCACTCGGCCACGCGGGCGGACCGGATAGAATCACGCGGCTCGGAATGTGCGGGTAGCGCGCCCGAATTTCCTCTGCGATCTTCACCGCAGGATTGTCGGCATCGCGGGCGCCGAAAATGACTTCGTAGTCCGGATAATCCTGCTGAAAGAAACTCTCCAGATTGGCGGCGAGTCGTTCTTCCATACCGTGCACCGGCTTGAAGATGGTGATAGGCGGTAACGATGCTTGAGGGGCTGCCATCGCAGCCACTTGCGCCGCGCGCGCTATGCGCTTGTAGCGAGCAGTCGCTACCAAAGTCATAGCCAGATAGATAGTCGAGGTGAAAGTGCCGGCAAGCGCCAGATACAGGAGGGCACGCCAAACCAGATCTGCTGCGGGAATATTGAGAATCCCAAGGATCATTGAGGAAGGACGATTATAACCGGGTGCCACGCTGGCTCGGGCTTCGGCCGGCGAAGGTGAAATGTTACAACGGCTGATTGGTGAAGATCGCCTTTCCGCCGCTGCGGGCGAGAAGAAAGTGGGACATCCCCGCCAGTTCTTTGGGATCATCCTGATCGGTCCAAAGAAAAATGCGGTTTCGCCCCGACCAGAGGGCTGCGAAAGACTGCGGCGTCTCGAAAACGTGGGGCGCGTCCGGAAATTTCTCGCCGAACCAGAGGTTGCCGCTGGGTTCGTGCAGAACGCGGAGCGGGATGTGAGTGTAGAAGTTAAGAGTCGATGCCTCGTGATACTGGCCGTCGACGACGATGACGTCACCGGGTTGATAGTTTTTCTCAATCGCGACCGCGAGGTCGTACGACGAAATGATCGGTGAGAATCGGACGAATGACGTGTGCACGCAGGTGAGCAGGCCGACCATCATGAGTGACAAAGCCGCGTTCCCCAGCACTGGCTTGCCTCGTCGCCGCAGCCACCAGTTCAGGACGGTGCCGAGAAGCAGAGATAGGGATGCGCCGAGAAGCGGACCGCGGAACATACCCAGCGCTTGCGGCGTGAAGTCGAGAACGTGACCGAGAGAGAAGTCGTAGTCCTGCGGATTTTTCTTCAAAAGTTCAGCAAGATCCACGCCGGCAAGGGGACGATGTGTGTGCGAGAGAAGTACCAGACCAATCACTCCGGAGAAAATACCCGCGACCATCAGAACCAGCGAAGATCGTTGCCCAGCGCGGCGTTCGCGCTCGGTTGCCTCCGGTCCAGACTCACGCGCCAGCCAACCTCCGGCCAGCAGCGCGATGCCGGGCAGAGCTGGAATGGTGTAATACTCCTGCCGCGTTGAAAAGCTGAAGAACAGAAGGATCGCCAGCGCCCACAGGAAGAAAAGCAGATTCGCTCTCTTCCGGCGATCCATGGGCGCGTGCAGTTGTTTCCAACGCAGCGGCACGTCCCACAGCGCCTGAGGCAGAAACACCGCCCACGGTACCAGCCACAGCAAAAGCAAGATCCAGAAGAGCACGAGCGGGACGGTATCGTATCCCGGAGGAACGCGCTTGTTAAGGAACCGCATCACGTGCTCGTTGATGAAATAGAACCAGAGAAATCCACGCGCTTGTCCTTGGGCCGGGTTGCGGATAGCGGCAAGAATGTGCCACGGCGCAGCCAGCACGAAGAAAACGATCGTGCTGGAAATGATGCGCAGCTTGGCTAGATGGCGCAGGTTGCCGGTGAGCAGCAGATACAGGCCAATCGTGCCGATCGGGAACACGAGGCCAATCAAGCCCTTCGTGAGTACGTTCAGGGCGCACGCTGCCGCGAACCCCCAGCAGGTTAGACGCGTGGGCGGATCTTCCTCCAACGAGCGCAGAAAAAAGAAATAGGAGACGACGAGCCACAGCCCAACCAGCACATCAGGAATCAGGAATCGAGTGAATATATAAGGACCGATCGAGGTGACCAGGGCGAGGCCGGAATAGAATCCGCCACGCTCGCCGAAGGCGTAGCTGCCGAGTCGATATGTAGCCAGGACCAACGCCAGAATTCCCAGCATAAGCGGAAGTCGGGTGCTCCAGTCGCTGATTCCGAAGAGTTCGTAGCTGGTCGCCAGGCTCCAATACATCAACGGCGCCTTCTCCAGGTAGCGGAGGCCATTGGTGTACATCGTTACCCAATCGTGGCGGAGCAACATTTCGCGCGCGGCTTCGGCGTGGATGGTATCGACGTCATCGAGCAATGGCGGGTTGAACATACCGGCCGCGTAAATCGCAAACCACAGAGAGAACAGGACCAGCAGAGAGGCCGCCGATGTTCTGGAAGCGGGATGAACGGGAATCGGGGTTCTTGGGGAGCCGGCTTCGCCCAGTCCCGGGGTTGCTGAAGGATTCATGCGGAGTCTGCGAGGCTGATTATAGGGGACTTCGCAGATGCCGATCAATCGGGTGGAATGGGGGAAGACTGCAGTGGGGACTGCGGGAAGACGATTCAGTTTTCGCCGCCCACCTTTGGATTCAGAGCAATGCGAATCTTGAGAGAAAGCTGTTTCAGGGAGTAAGGCTTCTGCAGAAAATTCGTTTCCAGATCGACGACCTTGTGGTCGAGCACGGTCTTGCCAGCATAGCCGGAAACAAACAGGATCTTCGTGTCGGGCCGGAGCTGCGATAACTCTTTGGCCAATTGGCCTCCACTCATATTCGGCATAACGACGTCGGTCACGACAATATGGATGCTTGAGCCGTGATTCTTTGCCACTGCGAGCGCTTCGAGGCCATCTTTGGCGTCGAGCACGGTGTAGCCTCGCAGGCGCAGGTATTCGGCAGTCGCGCGTCGAACTGCCTGCTCGTCCTCGACCAGAAGCACGGTTTCCGATCCACCGGGCACGCTTTCCGTCTTGGCAGTCTCAAACTCGCTCGGGAGGTGCCGTCCCGCAACACACGGCAGGTAGATCTTGAAGACCGTGCCCATTCGCGGTTCGCTATAGGCCCAGATAAATCCTTTGTTCTGCTTTACGATGCCGTACACGGTGGCCAAGCCTAATCCGGTGCCTTTGCCCGAAGGTTTGGTCGTATAGAACGGTTCGAAAATGTGCGGCAGATTTGCGGGAGAGATTCCCGAGCCATCATCGCTTATCGAGATCAGTGCGTAGTGTCCGTGAGGAATCGCGGCCTGTTTGCGATGAATGTAGTCGTCATCGAGTTGCACGTTGGAAGTTTCAATGCGCAAGTGACCACCTTGGGGCATTGCATCGCGGGCGTTGGCGGCCAGATTCATCAGAATCTGCTCGATCTGCAGGGGATCGACGCGCACGCGTCCCAGTCCTTCGCCGCGCACGAAGGTGAATTCGATGTCTTCGCCGATCAGGCGAGGCAGCGTATTTGCGATGCGAGCGATCACTTGATTGAGATCAGCCACGCGCAACGCCTGCGGCTGTTTGCGGCTGAACGCGAGCAATTGCCTCGTTAATTCAGCCGCCCGCCGTGCCGCCAGCAGGATTTCCTGAACCTTGGTTTCGAGCGAACTGTCTTTCTCCACGGCATCCAAAGCAAGTTCCGCGTAGCTGGTAATGATGGTGAGCAGATTGTTGAAGTCGTGCGCGACGCCGCCGGCCAGGTTGCCGATCGCATCCATCTTTTGGGATTGCAGAAGCTGCGCCTCGAGCCGCAGCCGCTCTGTAAGATCGCGCCCGTTCGAGATGAAATGTGTAATTTCTCCAGCAGAATCCCGCACCGGGCAGATGCTTTCCTCGACATAATAAAGCTCGCCGTTTTTTTTGCGATTCACCAGAATGCCGCGAAACACATTGCCCGCTAGGATCGTGTTCCACATCTCCTGATAGATCTCAGGACCCTGCTCGCCGGATTTCAAAAGTCTGGGAGTTCTGCCGCACATTTCGTCACGCTGATAACCAGTGAGGTTTTCGAACGCGGGATTGACGTATTCGATAATTCCGTGGCGATCGGTGATGATGACGGTATCCGCAGACTGCTCGACTGCCCGCGACAGCTTGCGCAGAGATTCCTCCGCGGTCTGCTGCTCCTGTTGCAGAGTGTGCATCGCCAGGGTGTTTCGCATGGTGCGGATCAGGGTGGCTCCGTCCAACTGGGACTTAGTAACACAGTTCCAGGTGCCGCCTTCAATGATCTCGGCCACCGTATTTTCGTCGGCTGTCTCGGTCAGCAGGATAAAGGGAATTGAAACGCCCGCATGCAGGAACTCCGCCACAAAGTGGACCGCTTCCGCGTCGCCTGTTTCGTGCTCGAACAAAACCAAACCGTACGACTTCTGCTGCAACATAACTTTCGCATCTTCGAGCGTATGGGCATGGTCAAGGTCGGCTGCCAGCATGGTGCGGCCCCGCTGTAGAATCTCGCGTATGAGGTAGAAGTCTTCCTCTTTCTTGCCCACTAACAGCACTTGCAAGGGGATCGGGGCGAGAGCGGTTTTTGCGGCCGTCATCACTGCAGTGTCTCCTTTCATTAGTTACCATCGGAATGCAGAGGAAAGGAGTTTAGTAATCGCATGCACGCAGAAGCCGAATCCAGGACGGGTGTCAAGGAACAGAACCCGATTTCGGGCACGAATTCTCTGACCGAGCTTGCCTATTTGCAAATGGACGACGAAATTAGAGAATAATAAGGACAGTTCCAGGAAGTGCGATATGAGCCGTCGATTGATCCTTCTGTTCGCAACCCTTATCTTCTGTTTTCCGCTCGGGGCTCAAGTAACCACGACGGCCCAGAACTACACGGTGCAGGTTTCAACCACCGAGTCGTGGACCGATAGCGGACTAGACCTGAAAGCCGGAGATTCGTTGGAGATCTCGGCGACTGCAGCTTCCCAAGCCAATACCATTGGGCGACCCTGCGATCCTAACGGTATGACGGTGATTGGTGTTGCCAGCGCAAGCCTGCCGGTACCCAGTGCGCCTCCGGGCGCGTTGATTGCCCGGTTGCATGAACAGGGCTCCCCGGTTCTCGTGGGAGCGAGCCGCGAGTTTCACATTGTGGAGGCCTCGCATCTGATGCTGGGGATGAATATGTCGGGCACTTCGCTCTGCCAGGGAGAGCTGGTGGTCAAGGTTCATGTCACGCCTTCGGGCTCAAGCGCCGCCAGCACCAGCGACACTTCGCAAACGTCGCGTGGCCAGCAACTGAAGTCGCAGCTCGGTACTGCCGCCCAGATCTTCATGCAGGGGCAGTTCGGTATGGGCAATTCCGAGGCCGGGACATCGAATTCAACGTCAACCGGAGCCACTTCCGGAACTGGCACCCCGGCTCTGAAAGTTTCGTCTGCTCCGCTCGAAGCACAGCTCCGCAAGAATCTCGATACCCTGCCACGCCGGGTGAACGATCAGTTCCACAATCAGGGTGACATGGTGAACTTCGTGATCGTCGGATCGCAGAAGGATGTGCAGACGGCACTCGATGCGGCCAGTTGGCATGTTGCCGATACTGGTAATGAGAACGCCGTTCTTAACGCCGTGATGCAGACGTACGACAGCAAAGACTACCTGGCGATGCCGATGAGCACGCTCTACTTGTTCGGCCGAAAACAGGATTTCGGCTATGAAATGGCAGAGCCGATCGCCATGGTGGCCAGCCGGCATCACTTCCGCATCTGGAAGGCTCCGTTTCTATGGAACGGCAGCGAAGTGTGGTGCGGGGCCGGCACGCATGACATTGGATTCGCCAAGGACAAGCGGAATGGCAGTGTCACCCACAAAATAGACCCCGCCGTCGATGGCGAGCGCGAGAACATTGGCAGCAGCCTGCAGAAAGCCAACAAGGTCAAAACGTTGACCTACTACCTGCCTCCCAATCCCGTGCAGGATGCGAAGAATGCCACGGGCGACGGTTATCATTCCGACGGCCGGCTGCTGGTGATGTTCCTACAATAAACCGCCACGACCGTACAGACATGGCGGTTAGGGTTCTGTTTGCCGCAGAGTAAGACGTTCGAGTGAGCAGACTCCTTGGCTTGCTCGAACACTATTGCAAACTCGCTGTTAACCAATTTGTCCCCGCCCCGTCTAATCCCAAAGAACTGGAAGTGCATCAAATAAAAAAAACGAGGAACCTCGCGAAGGCGAATTGCGTATGAATACGCAGGGTACTCTGCCTTCCGACCGGTATCTTCGGAGCAGGTTCACAGGGCTGGACGGAGTGACGTTCAAATAGCAGACGCCGCGATCAAGCTGCGTCCAAAACTGGGGGATGTCTATGGAAAACGTGCAGAAGGTAAACGGCTCAATCCGGCCAGTCGAGCGATATGACGTTGGCCATGTGCAGGAAGTAATCCGGCAGGCGCACGGAGAACTGCGGCAACTGCTGCAACAGCGCTCTGAAATCATGAAGCGCATCGGCACCGTCAAGCAGACGATTTCAGGTCTCGCGAATCTGTTTGGAGATGGGGTGCTGAGCGAAGAGTTGATGGAACTGGTGGACCGGAAAAGCAGCGGCCGCCAGCCCGGCTTCACCAAAGCCTGTCGAATGATCTTGATGCAGTCAGGCCGCGCGATGAATGCGCGCGACATTTGCGACTATTTCCAACAGAAAATGCCCGCGCTGCTGGCGCGCCATAAGGATCCGATGGCATCGGTCACCACCGTGCTGAACCGGCTAGTGGATTACGGCGAGGCGCAGGCTGTGATGTCGAACGGCCGACGCGCCTGGTGCTGGGTCGCCGAAGTGCAATCGGAGGCCGGCGCCGCAGGCATGGTTGCGTAGAGGCATCTGGCAGACGAGCGACTGCCTTTTGGCCAACAGAATTGAGGTTCGTGAACCTGCCCTGAGGCTCTCCTAGCCAGGGGGCAGGAGCATTCCTTTTTCCAGATGACGGGTCACGTGCGCATACGACGCCGCGTGCGGGTCGTGCGTGACCATCACAATAGTCTTGTGAAAGTCTTCATTCAGCCGCTTCAGAATCTCCAACACCTCTGTGGCTGAGTGGCTATCCAGATCGCCTGTAGGCTCATCCGCCAGCAGTAGCGTCGGATCGCTCACGATCGCGCGCGCAATCGCCACGCGCTGCTCCTGTCCGCCAGAAAGCTGCTTGGGCAGGTGGTTGATGCGATCTTCCAATCCCACCAGCTTGAGGGCCGTCACCACGTGCTCGCGGCGCTGCTGGGCGCTCAACTTGGTGAGCAGCAGCGGCAGTTCCACGTTCTCAAACGCGGTGAGCACGGGAATCAGGTTGAACGTCTGGAAGACGTAGCCGATGTGCTCATTCCGCCAGCGCGCAATCTGCGTGTCGCTGAAGCGGAAAATATCCTCGCCCTGGACCAGCAGTTCGCCGCTGGTCGGCCGGTCGATCGCCGCGATCATGTTCAGCAGGGTAGTTTTGCCTGACCCCGACGGACCCATCAACGCAAGGAATTCTCCCTTGGCGATGTCGATCGAGACGTCGTCCAGCGCGGTTACCTGAAAGGCATCGCGCTTGAAGACTTTGCTGACGCTTCGAACCTGTACAACTTTGGTTCCCGTGGCAACGTTCGGTTGTGCAACTGTGCTCATGATTGCCCCTTAATTTTAATTTTGTCTCCATCTTTCAAGGTGGCCGGTGCAGTCGTAATTACACTTTCGCCGCCCACCAGGCCGTCGACGAGCGATCCGTCACTGCGCTGGCCTACGATATGAACCTCGCGGGCGACCGTCTTTCCGTTGTAAGCGAGGAACACGATCTTCTTGCCATCGCGATCATGGATCGCGGTCGACGGAACATACACGCCCGACGGTTCCTTGGCATTCTTCGGCGCTTCATTGGCCAGAAATTTCACGGTGGCGTTCATTTCCGGACGCAGCTGAATGTTGGGATACTTGTCGGGATTCAACACCTGCACTTTCACCTGCACGGTTGCCTTCTGGCGGTTGGCTTCCGGAGAAATCTGCGCGATTTCCCCACTGTATTCCTTGTCGGGATAGGCATCGGTGGTGACGATCGCCTTCTGGGCCGGACCCAGGCGGGCGAAGTCCGCCTGCGCAATATCGAGTTCCACCTGAAGATCGTTTAAGTTTGCGAGTGAGACGACCGATCCCTGCGGTCCTCCTGCAGCTGCGCTGGCAAACTGCGCCGTAATCAGTTCGCCTTTTTCGGCGGTGCGATCAAGGATCGTGCCGGTTACGGGAGCTCGAATCACCGTCGCATCCAGCTGCGACTTGGCATAATCCAATTGTCCCTGCGCCTGCGTCACGGCTCCCTGAGCACGCGCGATCTCTTCGGCTCGCGGCCCGATCTTCATCAGCTGAGACGCTCTCTCGAGTGAATTCACGCGCTGCTGATCCGATTCGAATTTTGCAGTGGCATCGTCGAGCGCCTGGCGCGATACAACACCTCCGCTGGCCAGCTCTTTCGTGCGATCGAGGGTGAGTTTGTCGTTCACGAGCGTGGCGCGGGCTTCATCCAGATTGTGCTGCGCTTCCTGAATCTCTTCCGGTCGCGATCCGTGTTGCAACTCCTCGAGATACGCGCGAGCATTCTCGAGAGCGCCCCGGGCCTGCTCGTAGGATGCGCGGAACTCCTGATCTTCGAGGCGAACCAGGACCTGTCCTTCTTTAACCTTGTCGCCTTTTTCCACTCCGATCCATTCCAATCGTCCCGTAACCTTCGAGTTCACGTTGATGGTGTGATGAGCCACAATGTAGCCTGTAGCCGAGAGTACCGTCCCGCCCGCGTCATTGCCGCTGGTTTCGGCGGCGGCGCGGACGACCTCGACTTCCGGCGCGTCCGACGACAAAAGGCGATAGGCCAACGCAATCACGCCCAGCAGAACTACCACTGCAATGCCACCGAAAATATAGCGTTGTGCCCAAAGCGGCGGCTCCCCGCCGGAGTCGCCTCGCTGCGAGCGGTCAATGCGCAGGCTTTGCAGGTCTTGATGTTTCGTGTCAATCGCCATAGGAATGAATACGCCTCAAGTCGCCAAATAGTTTCCTGACCCAGCTAGCTGCGCAATGCGTTGAGAATATTCTGCCGCGCCGCGTGCCACGCCGGAGCCAGTCCTCCCACAAACCCCATGATCAATGCAAACGCAATCGCGTAGGCGGCGACCTGGGGGGTAATGCGCAGGGCGAACACGACCTCGCTGAAGGTTACCGCGTTCGACGTCCCAGTTTCCATTCCGTTGAAGGGAAGCATGAGAAGGATGCCGGCCGCGGCGCCCAGCAGGGCCAGCAGCAAGGATTCCAGCACAAACGAAGTCAGAATCGCGGGCCGCGAAAAGCCAATTACACGCAAGGTCGCAATCTCTCGTCCGCGATAGGCCACAGCCGCGTACATGGTGTTCATGGCCGCGAAGATCGAGCCGATTGCCATGATGACGGCGACCACAAATCCAATGACTTTAATGGGCGTGCCGGAACTCGTTTGCTTCGCGTAGTAATCGGTTTCCAGCATTCCTTCGAGTTTCAGCCGCTGGTCATCGCTGACGCGGTTCTTCAGAGCTTCAGCGGAAATCGGATCGGTCGCGCGCAGGTACGCCGACGAGTAGCCGCCCTGACGATCGAAATCCGATGCCATCTGGTTCACGTCCCCCCAGACTTCGGATTCATAGGCCGAGCCGCCGGCGTCGAATACCCCAACGACCTTCCAGGATCCTTTACCGAATTCCATGGTGTCGCCGATGTTGGCGTGTGAAAAGCGTCCTTGAATTGATTTGCTTACCACAACTTCACGCTGTCCCGTCTGGAACCAGCGTCCCGCTACCAATTTCACGCTGGGTTGTTTCCCTGGCTCATCTGGCGTCTGCCGCATTTCGAGACCGTCCGGCATCATCCCGCGCACGGTAACGTTGACTTCGCCAGTGCCGTCTTTGCGCGGCAGGATAATCACAACTACCCACTCTCCGGACGCCATCGGTTCTCCGTGACTATCCTTCGCGATGCCGGGGAGCGTTTTCAACGTGGGGAAAAGCGACGCATCGAACCCGCCCGACAGCTCCGCTTCCGATCCTTTGCGCAGCACGAGGACGTTTTTCGAACTGCCGCTGCTGACAAAAGCGCGGTTCAGTCCCGCGATTAGCGCCATCAGAAAGATTGCCGTCGTAACCGTGAGCGCGATGCCGAGGGCGGTCATCAGCGTCAGCCCCTTGCGGAGCCTCAAATTGCGGACGTTATAACTGATTGGTATTGCCATAAGTTTTCAACTCAGCCGATGTGGCGCAGCCCATCGACAATCTTCATGCGCGACGCGTTGTATGCCGGCAAGTAACCGCTCACTAGTCCCAACACCAGAGATACCAGCAACGACAATCCAGCCGTGGCTCCTCGAACTTTCATGTTCAGCGGGATTCCCAGCCCAATGAAACTGTGGGTCAGAAACGCGATCACCGGAATTGCGATCATAACGCCCAGCGCCCCGCCGGCCACCGCGAGCGCCACGGATTCGCACACGAAGATCGACAGCACTCGCTGACGAGTAAAGCCGAGAGTCTTCAGCACGGCTACTTCCCGAGTCCGGCTCCGCACCGACATCGCCATGGTGTTTGCCGAAACCAGCATGATCGTAAACACAACCGCCCCGCAAATGCCCAGAATGAACGCCTTGATGTTTCCCAGCGATGCGACAAAGCCCAGCTGAAATGCCCGCTCGCTTTCTGTCTTTGTTTGCAGCGGAGAGTTGCGGAACATGTCATCAATCTCTCGCGAGGCGCGCGACACGTTGTCTGCCGAATCGATCTGAGCCGCGTACCAGCCCGCCTGCCCCTTGAACCACGGCACCGCCTCTTCCAGATACTTGGCGTTGAAGTACAGGGCATTCTGCGGAGGATCGCGGTGATAGATGCCGCGAATCGTCAGATCGAGGTTTGCGGGGAAAATGTTCGCTTGCAGAGTAACGTGGTCGCCGATCTTCCAGCCATATTTGTTGGCAAGCGTCACATCCACCAAAGCGCCGGCGCGATCCTGCTGCCAAGCCTTTACCTGATCCGGCGGAACAATCTTGTCCGAGGCTACTTTTAGATACTCGTCTGGATCCGTACCCATCTGCGCAAAAAAGTGCTCGGGACGGTCATCAATATAGCGGCCTCCAAACCAGGTCAGGGGCGCCACTGCTGTGACCCCTTGAACGCTCCGAATCTTGTTGCGGTAGAACTCCGGCAGAAAAAATGCGAGCGAAACGCGGTCGCGAATGATCAGTCGGCGCGAGGCTTCCGGCGCGACCTGGTCCACATAAAACGACCGCCAGATGCAAATCATCAGTGTAAGCAACAGCAGCGAGAAGCTGATGCTGATCATCGTCAGCACGCTTCGCCGCTTGTTCCGGAATGTATTGCGCACCACAAAACTGCCCAGCGTCATAACTTCACCCGATGTGTCTTAATCCGTCCACGATATTGACTCGAGAAGCCGTATAGGACGGCACGGCGGAACTGAGCAGTCCGACCAGACCGGACGTGAGCAGAGCTCCAAGCCATATGCCAGGCGTCACCCGCAAGGTAAAAAAGCTGATGAATTGGGGAGAATGGGTGAGGCCGTAAACCAACAGCGAGCCGAGCCCGGCGCCCAGCAGGCCCCCGAAAAGGGACAGCGCGACAGCTTCGCTGACGAACAGTCCCAGCACGCTGCGCCTGGTGAATCCAAGCGTCTTGAGCACCGCTACTTCGCGCGTGCGCTCGCGGATGGACATTGCCATCGTGTTCGCTGACACCAGCAACGTCGCGAATACGACTGCGGAGCAGATGCTCAGAATGAATGCCTTCACGTTGCCCATCATGGCCACAAACTCGAGCCCGAAGGCCTTCTCGCTTTCTGATTTCGTGGGCTGAGGCGAGTTGCGGAACATGTCATCCACGGTGCTTGCGATGGTGCTGACATCCGCGGGCGACGCCGCCAGAATACTGAAGGTGCCCGCCTGTCCCTTGAAAAACGCTACGGCTTCTTCCACGTATTTTGCGTTGAAGTAAACGGATTTGTTGTCGGGATTCGAGTGGAAAATGCCGCGGATGTTCAATTCAAGGTTGACGGGGTAGATCGTTCCCTGCAGAACAATGCGGTCGCCCAGTTTCCATCCATATTTGCTGGCCAGCGAATCATCGACGATCACGCCCTGGCGGTCGCGCTGCCACGCTTTGATCTGATCGTCGGGCATTTGCATATCACGGAAGGTTTTGAAGAATTCGTCGGGATCGGTGCCGAACTGAGCGAAAAAGTTTTCCGGCTTCTGATCTTTATAGATTCCGCCAAACCACGAAACCGGGACCACCGAAACCACACCGGGGATGGCGCGAATCTTTTCCCGGTAATAGCCCGGCAGAGAAAACGTCAGCGAAACACGATGGCGAACCACCAGCCTCTCATTCGATTCTGCGCTGCCCTGGTCCAGATAAAATGCGCGCCAGATTGTCATCATCAGCGTGAGCAGGAGCAAAGAGAACGCGATGCTCAACACCGTCAGAGTGCTCCGTCGCTTGTTGCGGAACGCGTTCTTGGTGACAAACCGGGTAAGGGTCATCGGCGAACTCCAGAGAGGACCGGGAGCCGCTCGCGAAAGGCGGGCACGTCCCAGCCCACCAAGAATAGACGATCTGCCTCGCGCACGACAACCGGGCCCGATTCGATTTTTGCGATGCTCACCATAGACAACTCCGCTGTACCGCCCTCGCCACTCCCATACTTTCGCTTCAAGGTCTTACCCACAAGTGGAGATCGTCATCAGGGTGGGATGACAAATGTCACACAAAACTGCACATAACAATTACAACGTCGCCGCGAAGACAAAAGTTACGCAGCAAAAACGGGCTTCGCCGGTGCCCACGGGCGCATGGCGGGCGACGATCAGCGTTGTATTGAGTCGAAGCGTCCTTCATCCGCCGACGGCCCATAAATCGCCGGGACAGACGCCTCATTGAGGCGAAGATAGACGGTCAGCTGTCCCCGGTGATGCGCGAGATGATTGAACACAGAGTCCGCAATCATGACGTGCCGTGGATTCTCGCTGGCCACGTGGTCGCCCACTACCAGCTTCCACGGCTTTAACAAATGATCGTCGGTTGTGTTCTTCAATGCCTCGCGGGCGTCAGCGACGCAGCCATCGAGCGCGGCCACTAGCTCGGCGCGCGCGTGCCATTCCAGCGGCTTGAACTTCGCTGCGTCCGGAGATTTCAGATCCAGTTGATCGTGATTCACCATCGAAACGATCCACGACGGCATAGTCGCGACCAGCGCCGCCAGGTAGCCGAGCGGCATCGACTTCGGATGCGGCTTCCAATCGTTATGTCCTTCGGGTACGCGCTCCAGGGCACTGCGAGTTCCGGCAGCTTCCCGATCCAGTTCCGCGAGCAATAATTCTGTGAGCTTCATTTTGTTCTCCTGTCGACAATTCGCCATTCAGTCCAGCGGGCGAATCAACGTCTGGAACAGTAGCAAGCATTGAGGACAGATTCGGTCCTCGATCTGTGCCACAATACAAAACATGTTGCAGACGTCGGCACGGCTGCTTCGCCTTCTGTCCCTGTTTCAGGCCCAACGTTATTGGTCCGGGGTGGAGCTTTCCAAGCGGCTCGACATCACTGGGCGAACGTTGCGCCGGGATGTCGATCGCCTGCGCAGCCTGGGATATCCCGTGCATTCGACCTCGGGAACAGCGGGTGGCTACCAGCTGGGTGCGGGCGCGAACCTGCCTCCGCTTCTGCTCGACGACGAGGAGGCCGTAGCGGTGGCGCTCGGACTGCGAACCTCTGCCAGCGGCAACGTGACTGGCATCGAAGAAGCTTCGGTGCGGGCGCTTCAGAAGCTCGAACAAGTGCTGCCGCCGCGATTACGCCATCGCGTCGCAGCTCTGCATGCCTACATCGTTCCCCTCGGAAACCAAGGTCCAACTGTGGATGCGGAACGTCTGTCAGCGATCGCCGGAGCGTGCCGCGATCAGGAAGGAGTTCGATTCAGCTATCACGACCGTGCTGGCGCGCCCAGCCTACGCATCGTCGAACCGCATCGCTTGGTGCACACCGGGCGGCGCTGGTACCTCGTGGCTTGGGACCTTGGACGCAAAGACTGGCGAACCTTCCGCATCGATCGCATCGAGGGCAAGCTGAAGACCTCAACGCGGTTCAAACCGCGCAAGCCACCCGAGGGAGACTTTGCCGCATTTGTCGCGAAGTCCGTGTCTTTTGTGCCGTATCCCTACCGCGCCCGGGTAACGCTGTACGCAGCGGTCGAAGCCGTCGCCAAGCGTATCCCGCCTTCGGCTGGGGTACTGGAGCCGATGGACGATCGTTCTTGCATGCTCCACACAGGCTCTCACTCACTGGAAGGAATCACGATTCATCTGTCCCTGCTGGGAGTCGACTTCCAGGTCCATGAACCTCCAGAGCTGATCGACTACATCCGCCGCCTAACAGAGCGATTGAGGCAGGCCATCGGTTCACCCGGAACATTACCGAAGGCATAACTCGACGTCGCCTGCTTACCTTGGTAACTCGAAGGTTCGCCCGAGCAGAGATATCCTAACCCTGCCCATTCCCGAGTTTCGGCACCGAATCGTGCCGCGGAAACGGAATGAACGGAAGAGTTGGGAAAAATGCCTACAAAAATCGGCCACTTCGAAATTCAGAGTGAACTGGCGAAATCGCCCACGGGCGCGGTCTACAAAGCGAACGATGTTGAAAGCGGACAGACGGTCGCGCTGAAGGCAATCCAGTTGAGCGCGTTCGGCGATGCCGCCGCGGCGCTGCAACAGGCTCTGCTGGCCGAAGCCGAGAGCACCAAGGTTCTGAGCAGTTCCAACATCACCAATGTATTCGGTGCGGGCGAACTGGAAGGCCAGTTCTGCGCCGCCATGGAGTACATACAGGGCAACAGCATCGGCACGATGTTGACGCGCAAAGAGGGATTTTCGATCTGGGACCTCCTCGACATCGGTCGCCAGTTGTGCAGCGGATTCGAACACGCAAGGTCGCACAACATCGTTCATTACAGTCTGGAACCATCCAAGATCATGTGCGGATGGGATGGCACGGTCAAGATTCTCGGCTACGGCGTCTCGAGCGTAGGCAACTTCGTGCAGCACGTTACCGAAGGCATCCCGTCCATTCTGCATTACATGTCGCCCGAGCAGATACGGGGCGAAGCGACCGACCATCGGTCCAACCTGTTCAGCCTGGGCGCCATGTTCTACGAGATGGTGAGCGAAAGGAAGGCGTTTGACCGCGACGACGTTGAGTCGTTGCGTCAGAGCATTCTCGAAAGCACACCGGTCCCGCCGCTTCATGTGAATGCGAAGCTTCATCCGCTGCTGAGTAATCTGATCATGAAGGCGCTGGCCAAGGATCCCGCCGAGCGCTACCAGAGCACACGCGAACTGCTGGACGATCTGGAGAAGTGCAAGGAGTCGAGGCCCGCGGCGGCGGCGAAGAAGCCGGAAGCTCCCAAGAGCGCGGTGGCTGCCAAGTCGAACCCGGCGGCGCAAGCAAAATTTGCAACGCCCGCGGCAGCCAAGCCGGCGGCAATCTCGTCGGCTCCGAAGCCAGCCGAGAAGAAAGTAGCGGCTCCGTCGCCACGTGCAGAAGCGCAGCCGGCCGCGCTGGCCAAGCCAGTTTCGACGGTAGCCGTTCCCAAAGCAGCAGCGGCTGCCGCAGGGGTCGGAGGCTTCGAGGCGTCCATCTCGTCGCCGGAAGTCTCAGAGCCGGAGTTTTCACCGCAAATCACTTCAGAACATGCAACGGTTGAGGAGCCCGAGACTCCATCCGCGTACATGTCTTCGGTCGTGGCCGATGAGCCGGAGGTCGAGAACTTCCAGCCGCAGGTGGAAGAGGACGGTCCGAAGATCGCAGTCGATCCCATGATGGCGGAAGGGGGCTCGAAGAGCAGCAGCGGCGTGAGCTTCTCAGAGATGACGGAGTTGCCTCCGCTCAAAGAAGTCTATATTCCCCCGCCCCCACCACCGCCCCCGGTATCGAACTATCAGCCGGTGGGTGCCGGTCCTGCCGCCACGACAGTATTCAAGGGCGCGCCCAATAAGGACGAGAAGCCCAAGGTTCAGCCTCGCGAAGTGGCGCAGAAGGCAATTAAAGAGATCAAGGGCGTTCCGCCCAAGCTCATGCTGTATGCGCTGTCGGCGGCGGGAATACTGATTCTTGTCATCGGCATTGGGGTCACTATGTACGTTCACAGCCTCGGTGGCGACGATGACTCGGGTGCGCCACGCACCACGGCAGCGGCCGATGCGGCAGCACAACCGCCGGCCACGCAATCCGCACCAGTGCAGGCTCCCGCCCCTGCACCGGCGGCGCAGCCCGCTGACACCCAACAGTCCGCACCTTCCGAGCCCGAACCCGCGGTGGCTCAACCGGTCGCGCATGGCCGAGAACGAAATTCGAAGAAGAAGGTCGCGGCTCCGGCGCCGGTCATCCCCGGGCAATTGGCCGTTGACTCCACACCGCAAGGCGCGCAAGTGCAGGTGGATGGCGCTACCGATCCCAGCTATGTGACGCCCTTCGTCTTAACCAATCTTCAGCCCGGGCAACATTCCATCATCGTCAGCAAGCCCGGCTACTCTACCGACTCGCGTACGGTGAATGTGACTTCCGGATACCGGATGACCACAGTGGCTCACTTGGGCCAATTGATGGCTACCCTGGTGGTGAAGAGCAATCCTCCCGGGGCAAACATTTACGTGGATGGGCGCGATTCGGGCGCGAAGACGCCCGCCCAGGTCAGCGTCGACAAAGGACAGCACGTGGTGCTGGTTCGCATGTCGGGTTACCTTGACGAGACCATGAACGCCCAGTTTGTGTTGGGGCAGACCTTCAACTTCTCTCCAACGTTGCGCTCACTGGGCAATACCGACAACATCCGAACCGTCGGAAAAATGTCCAAGCTGTTCGGCGGAAAGGGTGCTCAGGCGGGACAAGCCACAGTTATCATCCGCACGCAGCCGAAGGGCGCCCAGATCGCGGTCAACCAGCACATGCTGGAAAAGAACTCGCCAGTAGACGTCGCGCTCGATCCCGGCAACTACGTCATCGACATCACGCTCAGTGGATATGCTCCGGTGCACAAGATCATCACGGCCGACAAGGGCGACAAGGTGGTGGTCGACGAGGTTCTGCAGCCGCAATAAGGGTCTGGCACGGGAAGTCCGAATCGTTCGTTACTCATTCTGCCACTCATACGGGCTGTCGGGCTGCGACATGCTTGCCAGTTCGTTGTCTCGCAATCGCCCTCTCACGTTTTTCCACAGCCAATTAGGAATCTCGGGTGCAGCTCTGGCTCATTCACAGAAGCAACATCTGTGGAAAATTCTTGCCCTTCGGCCACATAAGCTCAATTAACACTCTTTTCATCCGCGAGAAACCGCGACGTAACATACGGCGGTTATGTTTACACTCCTACCCCAATCCGGAAGCGGGAACGAAGGCTGCGGTCTGTGGGACCGCGTCTTCAGAACACTGGCCCGCGTGGGGTACTGGAGGACAGAAATGATCAAGATGCTGAAGTCCGAAGCTCCCAAGAAGACGATGGCGGTGTTACTGGCACTGACCACGGCCCTGGGACCTACCGCCATGCCGGCGTTTGCGGCCTCAAAACCAACTACGAAGCAAACTAAGAAAGCTGCCCCGCCTACTGCAACCCCGATCCAGCACCTGGTCGTGATCTTTAACGAGAACGTTTCCTTCGACCACTACTTCGGAACCTATCCTGTCGCCACCAATCCCAAGGGCGAACCGAAGTTCACAGCTGCACCCGGTACGCCAACAGTCAATGGTCTCAGCAACGTATTGTTGACCTCCAACCCGAATCTGAATCCGGCCAACGGAACCGGCGCCGCGAATCCCTTCCGACTCGATCGTTCGCAGGCTTACACCAACGATCAGGATCACGACTACATGGCAGAACAACAAGCTTTCGACGCCGGGTTGATGGACTCGTTTCCTCTCTATACGGGAACGGCAGGGCCGCCGCCATCCGGATCGGGCGTGACTCAGACCAACGGTCTCGTAATGGGATACTTCGACGGGAACACCGTTACCGCTCTGTGGAACCTTGCCCAGAATTTTTCCATGAACGACAATTCCTACGGCACCACATTCGGTCCTTCAACACCGGGCGTGGTTAACCTTGTCTCCGGCCAGACCAACGGCGTGATCAATACGCTGAACGGTACGGGAGACGAAGTCAGCGGCGGCAGTGATGGATCGTTGACCATGATCGGCGATGCGGATCCCATCGGCGATGTGTGTTCTTCGCCCTCCCGAGCACAAGGCACAATGGGCAGCAAGAACATCGGCGACCTTCTCACCTCGGCAGGCGTGACCTGGGGCGGTTTCATGGGAGGCTTCGATCTCACCACGGTGAACTCCAACGGAACGACCGGTTGCGCACGGACCACGACCTCGACGGTCACGGGCGTGACCGAGTCCGACTACATTCCTCATCACTCCTTCTTCGCCTATTGGACTTCAACCGCCAACCCGGCTCACACGCGGCCGGCGTCGGTGGCTGAAATCGGGAATGCGGGCCCCGCTAACCATCAGTACGACATCCAGGATTTCTACACCGCAGCATCTGCTGGCAATATGCCGGCGGTGAGCTTCCTCAAGGCCCCAGGCTATCAGGATGCTCATGCCGGCTATTCCGATCCGCTGGACGAGCAGACGTTTGTCGTGAGTACCATTAACTTCCTGCAAACGCTGCCCACCTGGAGCAGCACTGCTGTGGTCATCTTGTACGACGATTCCGATGGCTGGTACGACCATCAGATGTCGCCCATCGTGAATCAATCCACCGGCCCATCGGATGCTCTTACCGGTCCGAGCGCCTGCGGCACGGCGGCTACGTCGTTGCCTGGATTGAATTCCACCAACCTGCACGCTCTTGGGCGTTGCGGGTATGGACCACGGTTGCCGCTGCTGGTGATCTCGCCTTGGGCCCGGCAGAATTTTGTTGACCATACGCTGACCGATCAGACCTCGGTCATTCACTTCATCGAAGACAACTGGCTCGGCGGAGAACGCATTGGCCAGGGATCTTTTGACAGCATTGCCAACTCCATCAGCCAAATGTTCGACTTCAGGAAAGTACGCGGAGATGGCGTTCTGTTCCTGAATCCGAGCAGTGGCGAAAGAGAGCCGTAGACCGTAAATACGTTCCCGAACCTTCGACTGCGGGCATGTGACCGCGATTGGTCGCATGCCCGCATCTCGCATTTTAGGAAAGTTTCTGCGAACATGACGTGCAGGAGACGACTGCAGATTGCGCTTTACACGACGAGAATTCCTTCAGTACAGCGGGATAGCGACCGTATCGGCTGCTTTTCGCCAGGTCGGATCTCACGGGCCAGCCCCTAAATTCCGCACGCAACTGAATGCTCGTTCCCTGGCCCAGTTTGTCGACCCGTTGCCGATCCCTCCGATTGCCAAGCCTGCCAGCGTCCGGCCCAGTCCTGCCAATCCTGCGATCAAGCTGCCGTACTATCGCGTCGCGATGCAATCGTTCGAGAGCCAGGTGCACCGCGACTTGAAGCCCACTCGCCTTTGGGGCTACGGCGCATGTTCGCCGGGACCAACCTTTGAGACGCGCAGCGGACAGGGAATTCTGGTCGAGTGGGTCAACGAACTGCCGGGCGCGCACTTTCTTCCCATCGATCACACGATTCACGGAGCCGAACCCGATAAGCCAGACGTGCGGACGGTGGTTCATCTGCACGGCGGCAAGGCTCCTCCGCAGAGCGATGGCTATCCGGAAGATTGGTTCGTGCCCGGCAAGTCCGCGGTTTGCCATTATCCCAACCACCAGGACGCGGCCATGCTCTGGTATCACGACCACGCGCTTGGAATTAACCGGCTGAATGTTTTCGCGGGACTGCTCGGCGTTTTTTTTGTGCGGGATGAATTTGAGGATTCCCTCGATCTGCCCCGGGGAAAATATGAAATTCCCTTGGTGATCTTCGATCGAATCTTTGACGTCGAGGGACAGTTGAACTATCCCATCTCCGGCGACCCGAAAAAGCCTTGGGTGCCCGAGGTCTTCGGTGACGCCATTCTCGTAAATGGCAAACTCTTTCCGTACCTTGAGGTTGAGCCGCGCAAGTATCGGTTTCGAACGCTGAATGGATGCAATGGCAGATTCCTTCATCTGATGTTTGCCGGCGGCCAGCAGCCAGCCGCACTGAGCTTCCATCAGATCGGGTGCGATCAGGGACTGCTCGCAACCCCGCTTGACTCAAAGGGGCTCTCCATCGGCCCCGGCGAGCGCTCCGACCTCATTTTTGATTTCTCGGCCTTTGCCGGCAAGAGCGTCATTCTCAAGAATGACAATTTCAACGTAATGCAGTTTCGCGTCGGGCAGAGCGGACCGCGCGACACCAGCGTTTTACCTCACACTCTGCGGGCTGTTCCCAAACTCGAGGAATCCGCCGCGGTAAAAACTCGCCTCTTGAGCCTGGAGGAAATCGACGACGCTGTGCAGCGGCCAGTGACTATGCTACTCAACAATGCCCACTGGGGCATGCCGATCACGGAAAATCCCATGCTCGATTCGACCGAGATCTGGAGTCTAATCAACACGACCGACGATGCTCATCCCATTCATCTGCATTTGGTTCGCTTCCAGATTCTCGACCGAAGAAGATTCGATATCGGAACTTATTGGAGTAAAGGAAAAGTGAGGTACACCGGACCCGCGATACCGCCCGAACCCAGCGAGGCTGGCTGGAAGGATACCGTACGTGCCGATCCCGGCATGCTGACGCGGATCATTGCAAGGTTCGAGGGCTTCCCTGGACGGTATGTGTGGCACTGCCACATCCTCGAGCACGAGGATAACGAGATGATGAGACCGTTTGAAGTGGTAGCTGCCCGGTAGATGCCAGACGCACCGTTTATTTCGGCAGCTTGAAGTTGATGGTGACCTGCGTTTGAATCTCGACGGGCTCGCCATTCAGCAGGTACGGTCTGTACTTCCATTGTTTGACAGCGTCGATGGCGGCTGCCGTAAGCTGCGCGTCCCCGCTCAGTACTTTCACCTGACTGATATCACCGCTTTTCGAGATCGTTGCCATCAGTTCGACAGCGCCCTCAATCCTCATGAAAAGAGCATTCTTCGGATAGATTGGCTGGACTTTCTTGATCATCAACCCGCGCGAAACCCCCTGAGATATGTTGAGGGTTTGCAGCATTGGCTTGGGTATAGTTCCCGCAGAGCTGCCCAAATCTGGCGGAGGCGCCGCAGCGCCCGTCGTTGGGATCTCCATCGCACTAGGAGCCGGAGCATCCGGTGCCGCCGGTGTTGCCTGCACCGCCGGAGCCTTTCCGCCCTTCACTATTAACGGAGCTTCAGCTTGTGCCGGTACCGGTTCCGCGGCTGCTCTGCTCGTCGAGGGAGTGGAAGCAGGAGATGTCTTTGTCGATGCCGGAGCCGTATTCTCTGCTGTGGACAAAACGATGTCGGGCGTCTGGCTTGTGACTGGTGCAGCTGCCGATTGCGAAGTCGGTGGCGAGGACGCGGCCGGTTCCGCACTTGGCTTCGGGATCTGCTGTGTCACTGCGGGCGCGGTTGTGGCCGGAGCCTGAGTGCTGGCGGGCTGATTCGAGTGGCCTTGAAATTTACTCCAACCAAAGTAGAGGCTCACAGCGACCACTGCGGCTGCGGCGATTCCCACGAAAATCTTCTTGCTCGCACCACTCGATTCGGCCGGGACATTGGACCCTCCGAAGGTGAACGACGGCGCGGATCCAACATAGCTTGGAGTTTCGCTGGCAGATGCTTCCTTCTTTTCGAACATTGCATCCGCCGCGCCTTTGCTCTTGGGCGCTGGCTCTGCCACTGGAGCACTCGGGACTTCACGCGCCGGTGCGGCTGCGCTGGCCGCTCCACTCCCTTGCCCGAATGGGACACTTGCATTGAAAGCAGGCTTTGCTTCCACCGGAGCCGAAGAGATCGATGGGGCGGGCGCAGTGACCGCCTGAGGAACATGCGGCGCGGTCGCAACCGGTGCCGATGGCGCTGGCTCTGCAACGGAATCATTAACGCTGATTTCCAGAACGTCATCCTGTGCGGCTGGGATAGAACTTGCGACCGCTGCTGTTGCTGGAGTCTGCGCGGCCGGAGGGGCTACAGGCTTTGCTGCAGGTGACGCGATCGCGCGCGTCGTCATTGCCGCTGCAAGCGTCGTCGGTGCCGCAGGTTTCGGCGCTGCAACGGGCTTGGGAGCGACGGGCTGTGTCGGAGGCGCTACCGGAGCAGCCGCGGCCGGTTTGGTCGGATCACTCTTGCGCAAGAGCCCGCGCGCCACGCGCAGCGTTCCCTTGGCTTGTTCGATATTGATGGGTTTGGTCAGGACGAGGTTGGCGCCGATACGAAACGCCTTTGCCACCCCGGCCTGACCTTCCACGACGGCGACGGCAAGTGACGCCTGGTTGGACGTCGAATTGCGCGCGCTCTTGAACAACAATGTGGCATTCTGCTCGTTATCGCAGTCGACCACGACAGCGTCGAAGTGTTGGCCCATCAGCTTCTTGACTGCCGCGAAAGGTTCAATGCAGGACTCGACGTTGAACTCCAGTTCGCTCAGGACCTGGGTCACCGTGCGAACGGTTTTTTCATCGGGACAGAAGAGAAGAGCTTGATAACCCATACCAAGGTCATCCTAGGTACAGCCGTAAGCCGCAGCAAGTTACGCAGGTAATTGGACAAGCGGCAGTACTCACAGTACTCAGTCAGAATGGTTCGGCCCCCGCTGAGCACTGAGTACCGAGTACCGAGTACTGAGTACTAGTTACAATCTGGTCATGCGCCTGCCCCTCTGGCTCAAGATCGCCTGGACCACGTGGCTGCTCGTGTGGGCTCCCGTGTACTGGCGGCAATACGGAGCACAGAATTTTCTCTTCTTCTGCGATCTGGGAAATGTCCTGATCGGTATCGGCCTATGGCTGGAGAGTCCGCTGATCTTTTCCTGGGTGGCGTCGGGATTGCTTTTCTTCCAGACGATCTACACGGTCGATTTCGTGGGAGCGCTGCTGAGTGGACGCCACATTACCGGCGGCACGGAATACATGTTCGATCCGAACTTGCCCCTCCCGATTCGCCTGCTGAGTCTGTTTCACGTGGTGACGCCACCGCTGCTCCTGTGGGCAATCTGGCGTCTTAGATATGATCCGCGAGGATGGAAATTCCAGACCCTGATGGCCTGGATCGTTGTGCCCATCAACTATTTCTGGCGTCCCGAGCAGGATGTGAATTGGGCGCGAGGCCTCTTCTTCCACGAGCAACACACGATTCCGGGATGGGCTTATCTGCTCGTATATCTCACTGCCGTGCCGCTGTTCGTCTATTTCCCCACGCACTTGTTTCTGAGGTGGATCAGCGGCGAGTGGCATCCGCGGTCATCGTAGCGCCGGCATCTTGCCGGCTGTCCCGAGGGCGTCTCGCCCTCGGTGCCGGACCTGTCTCGCTGTGGATGAGACTTCTAAGGCAGCCGCCGAGACGGCGGCGCTACCTGGTCTTGCCAGACTCTCCCGTATCCTTCCGCACGGCCGACTCGGGCTGCGGATACTCGATCGATCCCTTGAACGAAGAAATATCTTCCTGGTGAAAGTCCGGGAACGGCAGGTGTTTCCCGTCGCGCAATTCCGCAATCTTCTTGACCGCGTTCTCAGCCTTTTCTTTCTCGACCCCGGAATCGCGGCTCAAATACAACGTCTGCGACGGAAGCGCCAGCCCTCCGCCGGAGTCTTCCAGCACATCCATAATCCGCAGCAGCAGATCTTCGCGGACGGCCGCGAATTCGTTGAAGTCGCGCGTCAGGATGTAAGACAGCACCTCTACGCTAAGTGAACTGCCCGCAATGTCGATCAGACGCACCCGAACCGTCTTGGTTTCGACCTTGGGGTGGCTGTAAAGCAAGCGGCGGATCTCGGCCAGCACAAAGCGGACGTGGTCCGGTTTCGATTCAGGCCGAAGCCCCAGCGTCGTCTTAAACAGAATCTTGTCGCGGCGCGAAAGATTTTCGAGATTGATCGTTGCCACCGTGCCATTGGGAATCGCCAGCAGCGTCCGCTCCTCCGTCCGGATGCGCGTGGATCGCAACCCAATATCCTCGACGACTCCCGTGCGATCGCCAAAGCGACAAACGTCGCCCACCCGAAACACTTCATCGCCGAGAACGGACACGCCGCCAAAAAGATTTGCAATGGTCTGCTGCGCGCCGAAGCCGATCGCCAGCCCGCCAATGCCAAGTCCAGCGAGTGCAGTGCTCATGTTGAAGCCCAGACTGCCCAGCACTGCCAGCACGCCCACACCGAAAACCGATGCCTTCAGAATGCGCTCGCCCAGCAGCATGAGCGTTCCCGTGCCGGCCAGGCCGCGCGCCAGTGCGCGATTGCGCATGCGTTGCAGCGACCAGCGGATGACACGCCAGAAAATCCATGTCACGCTGATGATGAGTAGGATCGACGTTAACTGGAAGTAGTAATGGCGCGGTAGGAGCGCCACGCCCAGGTCGCGAACAAAAGCTTGATGGACCAGCGTGCCGGTCAGTAACCAAGCGGGCGCTGACACCGACCGCCAGTTCGCGATTTCCACCTGTCCGCGCCGCCGCGCCCACCAGCGCACGGGAATTTCCAGAAGCACCAGCACGACCCAGCCGACCCCCGCAGTCACAGGAATGGCGAGCACCAAGGCAATCCACTGCCACAAAGGCAGGCCCGCGATTTGATGTTTGACCAGAAAGGTCGGGAGTTTTTTCTCGACCTGCCGCGCCTCGACCTGATCGTAGAGTTCAGGAACTTTCGCCAGCGTGTCGGAAGAGATCAACCAGATCTTGCCAGCACTCGGGTCCGATACGCGCACCAGTTCCAGGTCGTCCTCCACGTCGCCGGACGACATGGTTCCCAATTTTTGCCGGCCGAGAGGAACGCCTTCCTGCGGAGTGCCTTCAGCTTGCGTGAAGGTCCCGATTCGCACCGTGGTCGCGGCCGAGCTGTTCAATACGGAATAAAGTTGGCTCGCAATCTGCTCGCCTTCGGACTGCCGTCGTGCGGCCGTCATCTGCAAGTATTGCGCGGCGATGCTGTAGTTGCCCGATTGGGCCGCTTGCAGAAATCCAAGCACGGAGCCGGAAGGCGTCGTGCGTCCCAGTGGGTCCGCCGAGGTGCTCGAAGTCGTTGTCGTAGACGAAGGTGACAACACGTTGCTGAGTGCGGACTGGGCCGTAACCGGGAGACTGGCAAGCAACGAAAGAATCAGCGCCAGAAACGTCTTGGGGAATGCGGACATCATTATTCTCCAGCCCGAAGCCCGATGGCGTACGTTTTGTCGTAAGCCGTTCACGGGGTGAATTGATTGTATCGAAGCGATCCGCGGCAATTTGGATGCCGGCAAGACGATCGTTTCATCCCCGCTTCGGGCGGTAAATGTGCGTGCTCGTGCCGAAGAAAACTTCGGCAGATTCCATGACCGTTTCCGAAAGCGTGGGATGCGGATGAATCGTCATTGCTACATCGCTTGCCAGCGCCGCCATCTCGATGGCCAGCACTCCTTCCGCAATCATCTCTCCCGCGCCCACTCCCACAATGCCGACGCCCAACACGCGTTCGCTTTGCGGATCGATCAGGAGCTTCGTCATCCCTTCCGGCCGGTCGAGCGTGACGGCGCGTCCAGATGCAGCCCACGGAAATTTGGCGACTTTGATTTCCCGATTTTCTTTCTGCGCCTGCGTCTCGGTCAGCCCGCACCATGCCACTTCAGGATCCGTGAACACCACCGCAGGAATTGCATTCGGTTCGAAAGCCACTTTGTGCCCCGCAATGGCTTCAACCGCTGTCCGGCCTTCGTGCGACGCCTTGTGCGCAAGCATGGGCTCGCCCACCACATCGCCGATCGCGTAAATGGAAGGATCATCGGTCTGCAGTTGCTTGTTTACCTGAATGAACCCACGCGGGCCAACCTGCACACTTGTCTTATTCAAACCGGGGATCTCGGAATTCGGCTTGCGTCCCACCGACACGAGCACGCGGTCGAAAAGTTTTTCTTGCGTCGTGCCGTCCTGCGCCTTGAGCGTGGCGCGGATTCCGGCACCTTCATCCTTCACCGCTGCGACCGTCGTGTTGAGTAGAATGCCTTCGAACATCTTCTCCAGTCGTTTATGAAGTGGGAGCACAAGATCGCGATCTGCGCCGGGAAGAAGCCCTGGCAGCATTTCCACTACGGTCACGCGCGTGCCGAGAGCCGCATAGACCGAGCCCAGTTCCAGTCCGATGTATCCGCCGCCAACTACCAACAAAGTGCTGGGGACGTCTTCCAGATTCAACGCGCCCGTGGAGTCCATCATGCGCGGCGTGTCGAGCTTCAGCGCAGGAACCACCGCGGGACGTGAGCCAGTCGCGATGATAATGCGATCGAAGGGCAGCGACTCTTCCGACCCGTCGGATTTCGTCACGCGTAATGTCGTGGAACTTTCGAATGCCGCGCGTCCCTGCACGTAATGGACTTTGCGCTGCTTCGATAGAATGCCCAGCCCGCCTGTGAGCTTCTTGACGACGTTTTCTTTCCACGTCCGCAGCCGCGTCAAATCGATCTTCGGCGTGGCGAAGTCGATGCCCCAATCCTTCGCCTGATGCGATTCCTCCAGCAACTTGGCCACATGGAGCAAAGCCTTCGAAGGAATGCAGCCACGGTACAGGCAAACTCCACCGGGGTTCAGTTCAGGGTCGATGAGCGTGACGTTCATGCCGAGATCGGCAGCAAGGAATGCAGCGGCATATCCGCCAGGACCTGCGCCCACGACAGCAATATTCAGCGATTGGGTATCAGACATGTGTATGAAGAGGTTTCAAGGTGTCAGAGCTTCAAGGTTGCAAAGTGAAAACCGGTAGTAGCGCGATATATTGGAACTTTGAAACCTTGAAACTCTGAAACCTGCTTTCTTATCCCTGCACAGACAGCAAGAACGGCTGTTCAAAGGCTTCCGCGATCCAGCGCAGGAAGCGTGCCGCGTCGGCGCCGTCAATCAATCGATGATCGTACGAGAGCGACAGCGGCAGAATCAGCCGCGGCTCAAACTTGCCGCCACCCTTGTGTTGTATCCATTCCGGCTCCATGCGCGACCGCGAGAGCCCGAGGATCGCGACTTCCGGATGATTCACAATCGGCGTAAACCCGATCCCACCGATGCCACCCAGGTTCGTGATGGTGAATGTTCCACCTTCCATGTCGGCCGGTGTCAACTTCTTCTCGCGCGCCTTCTTGGAAAGCTGCGACAACTCCACCGCCAGTTCCACGATGTTTCTTTTGTCCACATCCCGAATCACCGGAACCAGCAGCCCGCGATCGGTGTCGGCGGCCACGCCGATATTGATGTATTGCTTGTAGACGATTTCTTCCTTCTCGATGTCGATGCTGGCGTTGAACTGCGGGAACACTTTCAGGGCTGCCGCGCAGACTTTCAGAGCGATCGCCGTGACCGTCATTTTGCCGCCCGCCTCTTCGGCTTTCGGCGCGAAGCGGGCGCGCAACTGCTCGAGTTCGGTGATGTCGGCCCGATCGTGCTGTGTGACGTGAGGAATCGTGTTCCAGGCTTCGGCCAGGTGCTCGGCGGTCTTACGGCGAACTCCGCGCATGGAAACCCGCTCCACCTTACCCCACTTGGCGAAGTCCGGAAGTTGCGGCTGCGCAAAGTGTCCGGCGCGTGGCGCCACTTGAGCCGAAGTGACGGCTACCGACAGCAGGCCCTTGGCAAAAGCCTTGACGTCGTCGTCGCTGATGCGCCCGCCCGGGCCAGTGCCCTTCACTTCATAGATGTCGATGCCAATCTCGCGCGCCAATCGCCGCACGTGCGGTGCGGCAGGAATCGCCTGGCGATTCTCCGTTCCGGCAACTTTACCGAGTTGAGCAGGCATGGAGAATTCGGGCGGCGCGGGGTGCGGGTGATCGGGAGGCAGGGCCTGTTCCTCGGTCTTGCCCTCCGCACGAATCGCGGCTTGAAATGCGAGGCGCGCTCCAGTTTGTCCGGAAACATGCTCCACCGGAGTATTTCGAGCGCGAGTCGATTCCGCTTGTGCTGCTGCCCCACCTTCGAGGGTGAAGATCACTTGTCCCACTTTGATCTTCGCGCCCTCCGTTACTTTGACCTCTTTGACAACGCCGCTCACCGATGACGGTACCTCGACCACGGCCTTGTCGGTTTCCAACTCCATAACCGGCTGGCCTTCTGAAACCTTGGTGCCGGGCGCGATCATCAGACGAACGAGGTCGCCTTGTGAGATGTTCTCTCCCAGCTCAGGGAGTTTGAATTCGCTCGGGCCCGAACTTGAAGCAGAAGCGGTCGGAGCAGGACCAGAAGTCGTAGGAGCAGAGGGGACAGGCGCCGATGGGACTGAAGCTGCCGACGCGCCGACCGCAGTTGCTTTTTGCGGAGCCGGGGCGGCGGGTGCAACGGCCGCGGCCCGGGCCGCAGGCTCCGCCGCAGCTTTTGCCTCCGTCGTAGCCTTCACCTCCGCTCCGTCCACCGTAAAGATCACTTGACCGACCTTAATCTTGTCGCCCTCTTTAACCTTGATCTCCTGCACGGTTCCGCTCACCGACGAAGGCACCTCGACTACTGCCTTGTCCGTTTCCAGTTCCATGACCGACTGCCCGGCGCTGACGCTGGCTCCCGGCGCAACCATGAGGCGCACGAGGTCGCCCTGTTCGATGTTTTCTCCCAGCTCGGGAAGTTTGAATTCGATCACCGCGTAGCTTCCTTTTCTCAGATCTTGATATGTAAGATTCGTGCCATGCCGGTGGGACTCAGAATCAGATCCGGCGCTTTACCGGCATTGCCATGCCGGGCTCTCCCATTCCACCCTTCGGGCTGCAGCTTCTTGATCTTCGAATCCTCTTTCTGGTGGATTCGACGGTCGTGAACGCAACCCGTTGCGAACCTAGCTGATTGCCGGGTTCGCCTTGTCGGGATTGATCCCCAGTTCCTGAATCGCTCGCTTCACCACGTCGGTCGCAATCTTTTTCTCTCGCGCTAATGCGCCAAGCGTCGCGAGCACGATGTGTTTTGCATCCACTTCAAAGAAGTCGCGCAGCGCTTTCCGGCTCTCGCTGCGTCCGAAACCGTCCGTTCCGAGAGAAACGAGCTGCCCCGGCACCCACTTGCCCAAAGTCTCCGGCAGAACCTTCATATAGTCAGACGCCGCGATGAATGGCCCCTGCGCATCCCTCAGCGTTTCGGTGACATAGGGAACCTTCGCAGCTTCCCCCGGATGCAGCATATTCCAACGGTCGCAATCGTTGGCGTTGCGGTAAAGCGCCTTATAGCTAGTGACGCTCCAGACATCGGCGGCGACCCCATATTTCTCTTCCAGAATCTGCTGCGCTTTCAGCACCTCGAACATGATCGCGCCGCTGCCCAGCAATTGCGCGCGCAGTTTCGAGTCAGTCTTGGTCGAAGTCTTGAAACGATACAGACCTTTCAGTACACCTTCGCGAACGTTGCCTTCCTTTGGCATCTCGGGCATCGGCAAAGGCTCGTTTCCGACCGTCAGATAATAGAAGATCGATTCCTGATCGACGTACATCCGCTTGATGCCATCTTGAATAATGATGGAGATCTCGTAGGCGAACGCCGGATCGTACGCAAGCAGGTTCGGCACCGGCAGCGCAAGCACGTGGCTGTGACCATCCTGGTGCTGCAGACCTTCGCCAGCCAGCGTGGTGCGTCCCGCAGTTCCGCCAACCAGGAATCCACGGCAGCGCATGTCGGCCGCAGCCCAGATCAGATCGCCAATCCGCTGGAACCCGAACATCGAGTAATAAATGAAGAAGGGAATCGTGTTGATTCCGTGATTCGCATACGCGGTGCCTGCCGCGATGAACGAGCACATCGATCCCGACTCGGTGATGCCTTCTTCGAGAATCTGGCCGTTCTTCGCTTCCTTGTAATAGAGCAGCGTGTCCATGTCGACCGGCTCGTAGTTCTGGCCGACGCTGGAATAGATTCCAACCTGGCGGAAGAGTGCTTCCATGCCGAACGTGCGTGCTTCATCGGGGACGATCGGAACAATGAACTTGCCGAGTTCCGGATCGCGCAGCAACTTTGCCAGCAGTCGCACGAACACCATTGTCGTCGAGACTTCACGTCCGTCGGTGCCTTTGTGAAATTCCTCGAAGTGCGCGTCGGGGAAGGGCTTCATCGGCGTGGCCCGCACCTTGCGTGTGGGCATGTATCCGCCTAACTGTTGGCGGCGTGCCTGCATGTACTTGATCTCGGCGCTGTCGTCGCTCGGCCGGTAGAATGGCGCCTCGTGCAGTTCGTCGTCGGGAATTGGAATTCCGAAACGCGAGCGGAACATCTGCAACTCATCTTCGTTCAGCTTCTTCTGCTGGTGCGTGATGTTTTTGCCTTCGCCGGCCTCGCCCAGTCCGTAGCCCTTGATCGTCTTCGCTAGAACGATGGTCGGGGCGCCCGTATGTTCCACCGCTGCTTTGAACGCCGCATGCACTTTGATGGGATCATGTCCGCCCAGCCGCATCCGCGCCAACTGGTCGTCAGAAAGATGTTCCACCATTTTTAGCAAACGCGGATCCGTGCCAAACAAGTTTTGCCGGAAATATGCTCCGCTCTCGACGAAATACTTCTGGTACTGCCCGTCGCTAACCTCTCCCAGCCGACGAACTAGCAGCCCGTCGCGGTCGTTCTGAATCAGGCTGTCCCAATCCGTGCCCCAAATGACCTTGATCACGTTCCAGCCCGCGCCGCGGAAAATCGCTTCCAGTTCCTGAATGATCTTTCCGTTGCCGCGCACGGGACCATCGAGCCGCTGCAGGTTACAATTCACCACGAAGATCAGGTTGTCGAGCCGTTCGCGCGAAGCCAAGGTGATCGAGCCCAGCGACTCAGGTTCGTCCATCTCGCCATCACCCAGAAACGCCCAGACCTTGCCGCCAGTCGACTGCTTGAGACCACGATTTTCCAGATACTTGATGAAGCGCGCGTGATAAATCGCCTGGATCGGACCCAATCCCATGGAGACGGTCGGGAACTCCCAGAAATCCGGCATAAGCCACGGGTGCGGATACGAACTCAACCCTCCACCGGGCTTCAATTCGCCACGAAAGTTTTGCAGCTTCTCTTTGGAGATGCGGCCTTCGAGATAGGCGCGCGAGTAGATTCCGGGAGCCGCGTGTCCCTGAAAGTAGACGACATCGCGATCGCCGGTTTCCGTTTGCGCGCGAAAGAAGTGGTTGAACGCAACTTCGTACAGCGTGGCGGCGGAAGCGAAGGTCGAGATGTGCCCGCCGATGCCTTCTTGCTTCTTGTTGGCCCGAACCACCATGGCCAGCGCGTTCCAGCGAACCAGGCTCTTGATGCGGCGTTCCATTTCCTGGCTGCCGGGAAACGGCGCCTGCTGCCGCGAAGGAATCGTGTTCTGATACGGAGTCGTCGCCGAGAACGGCAGGTTGATCCCCGCCTCGCGCCGTGCATGCAGCGCCAATTGCTGCAGCAGGCGGCCTGCCCGGTTGGGGCCTCCCTTGGAAAGAACGTAATCCAGAGAATCGACCCACTCCCTGGTTTCCAAAACCTCTAAGCCGTCAGTTTCCGTCTGAGCCACGTCTGGTTTCTCCGTCGTAGAATGCGCAATATCCCATCATAATTCAATCGCAAGGATTCTTGCTGCCGGAAAGGCTGAAGAGCGCTAACCATGAAGGTCACGAAGGTCCCACGAAGGCAAATCATGCCAACCCTTCGCGGACTTTAGTTTCCTTCATGGTTTATGCCTTTGTCTGTCTCTGGAAGGCCTCTCGGGTTTAGAATCGCGGCGACGAAAGTTTAGAATTGGAGGGCGCATGTTACGCATCCTGCTGCTGTTGGCGGTGGTGGTCGTACTCGTGGTGCTGGTGCCGCGCCTGTTGTCACATTCGGCTGCGCCCGCGGAGGGAAGCAGCGCTCCCGAATTCACTCTGCCCTCGCAGGAAGGTTCGTCCGTCAGCCTGAAAGACTACCGCGGCAAGTGGGTCGTCCTTTATTTCTATCCCAAGGATCAGACCCCGGGCTGCTCTCGCGAAGCACATAACTTCCAGGTGGAGCAGTCGAAATACGCTGAACGGAACGCCGTTGTGCTGGGTGTCAGCCTCGACAGCGTGGATTCCCACAAGAAGTTTTGTGCCAAAGAAGGCCTGAACTTCAAACTGCTCGCCGATACCGACCACAAAGTCACCGACTCCTACGGATCGCTCACCAATCTCGGCCTGGTGAAATTCGCGGCGAGGCACACCTTTCTGATCGATCCGGCGGGCAAAGTCGCGAAGGCCTATACCAGCGTCGACCCAGCCAAACACAGCGCCGAAGTTCTGCAGGATTTGGATTCGCTCCAGAAACCCGAAGCCGCGAAGCGTTAGTGCGCGAACATGTGGAGACAGCCGCGCCGGCGGTCCCGCAGCGAAGCTTCGCGTAAGTCTGCGGCCTAAATCCACTCTCTCATCCTGAGCGAAGCGAAGGACCCATGCAGTTGCCGGTGCCTGGTTGGCTCTCCGCCCCGCGCAACATGAAACGCCATACTCTTCGGCCGCCGACGTAAACTAACAAGGTGGCCACCGCAGCCAGGAACGACGTTCCCGGAAACACCGTGCACAGACCCGGCGCCTACCGCTTCCCGCCCGGCTTCCAGAGAAATCTGCTCTGGTTCGCCTTCCGCAGATTCCGCCCCGCCAATCCGATCCTGCTCTTCCAGCATCTCGCCGAGGAATACGGCGACATCGCCCACTACAAGATCGGATGGAACCAGATCGTCTTCCTGAACCATCCGGACTACATCCGTGAAGTGCTTGTTGTACAGAACGATAACTTCATCAAGGAACGAACGGTCCAGCGCACCAAGATGCTATTGGGCGAAGGCATGATCACGGCCGAAGGCGCTCAGCATCGCACCCAGCGCCAAGTCGCACAGCCTGCGTTTCACCGACAGCGCATCCCGGAATACGCCAGCATGATGGTCCAGGAGGCGGCCCGTTTGCGGGACCGCTGGCAGGCGGGCGAGCAGCGTGATATTGCCATCGACATGATGCATCTCACGCTGAACGTCGTCGCGCAAACGCTCTTTGCCACCGACCTTCGCGGCGAGCCGGGCGATGAAGTCGGCGAACTGGCCAGCGCGATTAACCGCATCATGGGCCTCTACAATTTTCTGGTGATGCTGCCCGCAGCCGAGTGGCTGGTGCACATGCGGCCTCCTGGACTGGCTGCATTCGTGCGGGCGCGCAAGCGCATCGACGCCGTCGTCTACCGCATGATCCAAGCGCACCGAAAGCGCGGCTCTCATGGTGGCAGCCTGCTCGATCTCATGCTAGCCGCTTCGCCCGACAATAGCCCCGCGTCGGAGCAATCGTTGCGCGACCAGGTCATCACCATCTTTCTGGCCGGATACGAAACCGTCGCCAACGCGCTGTCCTGGACGTGGTATCTGCTCTCGCAAAATCCCGACTGCGAACGCCGCTTCCACGCGGAGATCGACTGTGAATTGCAGGGCCGCCTGCCGGCCTACGACGACGTTCCCCGTCTGCGCTATGTGGAGATGGTGCTGGCCGAATCGATGCGGCTCTACCCGCCCGCGTGGGCGATGGGGCGCTATGCCCGTGCAGACTTTCACCTCGGAAAGTTTTTTCTGCCGGCGAAGACGACCGTGCTGATGAGCCAGTTCGTCACTCACCGCGATCCCCGCTTTTTCCCCGACTCTCTGCGATTCGATCCCGAGCGCTTCTCGCCCGAGGCCAAAGCTCGCCGAACCAAGCTCACCTATTTTCCCTTCGGAGCCGGCGTTCGCCAGTGTATTGGCGAGTCGTTTGCCTGGATGGAGGGCGTCTTGTTGCTGGCCACTCTGGCGCAGAAATGGAAGTTGAATCTCGTTCCCGGGCACTGCGTCGAACCCGAGCCGCTGATTACACTTCGCCCCAAATACGGCATGCGCATGCAGATCGAATCGCGCGAACGCCCCGCTTCCTGAAAATTCACTACGAACACAGCAGACTCCCAAAGTGGTCGCAGTTTTCCTCCGTGTCCCCTGTGTCCTCTGTGGTGAATATTCCTACTTGTCAGCCAGATACATCTCAGCCACATGCTGAGTGATCTTCCCCGGTTCCGCATCCGCTAGATTCGAGAGCGCGACCACCGTCAATTGATCATCCACATAACGGTCGATCGCAGTCTCGAATCCCTGCCACGAGCCGTCGTGATGAATGCATAAGTGCCCATGCCTTTGCTCGATGAACCAGCCAAAGCCGTAATTTCCCTTATTTGGCTGGCCATTCTTAAGCCGGACTGGCGTCCACATCAAATCGAGGCTAGATCGCTTCAGAAGTCTATCCGAGTAGAGCGCGGCATCCCAGTTGGCTAAATCGAGAGTGGTGAAGTACAGGCTCCCATCTGCAGTCATATTGACTTCGGGCGCCACCCACTCCTGATTCTTCAATTCACCTTTCACCAGGCGGTAACCCGCTGCCCGGTTCGGAATAATGTCGGCCTCACTGATAATTCGCGTAGATGTCATTCCCAAGGGCTGAAAGATTCTCTGCTGCAGGAAATCGCAATAAAACTCGCCGGTCACGCGATGAATTAAAATCCCGAGCGTCACATATCCGAAATTGCTGTACTGCCACTTCGTGCCAGGCGGATACGACAGAGGGATGCTTTCGATCAATTTCAGTTCTTCCGCTTCGGTCCAGTCTTTGCGAAAGTTGAAGTCCTTGGGATAGTCTCCGAAGCCGGCCGTGTGACTGAGCAGTTCGCGAACCGTCACTTCTTTCCAACTCGCCGGGGCCTCTGGAAAATACTTCGTTAGCGGATCATCGAGTCCGATCTTTGCTCCTTCCACGAGCATCATGACCGCAGTTGCGGTGAACTGCTTGCCAACTGATCCAGACTGAAACACGGTCTCAGGCTTTACCGGCACTTGCAACTCAACATTGGCCAATCCAAATCCCTCGGCTAGCACAATTTTGCCGCCTCTGGCCACCAGCAGCGACAGGCCGGGGATGTGCTGGCGTTGCATTTCTGCTGTGACATACTCCCTCACCGCGGAGGAAGTCGCAGAATTCTGTGCGTTGACGAGGGGAACTACAAGGAGGAAGAAGGTCAGACGAAAGGCGTAAGCGGAGAATCGGCGAAGGCTCATGGGCGTGGGGAGCGCTGATTTGCGACCATGAGTCTACCGGCAAGCCTGTTTGTCAGCAAGGCCGTTGCGGCATGGTTCGTGATGGCTCGCTCGTAAGCTACTTCGGCTCGGCAGTGTCGGCGAGGCGATGTACCCCCGACCGGCGCATAGCAAATAGAATGACCCATCCGATCATTGCCGCGACGTATACGAAGGCGAGACACAGAATAATGCCTCCCAACAACACCGAATGCGTCGACTGGATCGGTCCGACGGCAGGGCTCGGATAGGGTCCTGACGCTGAAATCGCTTCGCCTTTCTGAATGGCGAGAATGACTCCCGCCAGGATGATCGTCATCAGGACCGCAGTCGTTTTCGGAAAACGAAATTCAGTGTGCATCGTCGCCCTCCTCGGTGAAAACCATAATGCGTCGGGATCGCCACCCAGCCTTCGCCAGTGTTCCTGCACTGCTCCGCCAATGAGGCCTGCGGCCTCGTGGATGTAAAATGCTACTCTCGCAGCTACTCCTCGCGAAGCGGCGTCGGTCATGACATTCCCGAACACAGCAATCATTTCCTCGCCGAATTGACGCCGGTAAGCCGCGGGATATAGCCATAAGAGTTGCCGGTAAAGGCTGACGCTGGTCATCGATCAGACCTCCTTCCGGGCGATTCGGAAATTCGCGAGGCGCGTAAGTTGCTTCATCCGGCTCACTTCAAGCTGCAGGTTCTTGCGCCCTCGCGACGTCAGGCGGTACGCCTGGCGGCCGCGCGGAGTCTCCTCTTCTTCGATGCGCTCAATCCACTCCTCATCCAGCAACCGTCGCAGCGCGCCATAAAGCGTGCCCGTACTCAGAACCACGCGCCCGTCGCTCATCTGCTCAATATCCTTAAGGATGGAGTACCCATGCCGCGGTTCCTCCGCCAGGCTCAACAAGATCAGCAGCACAGGTTCAGTAAGGGGCGGAAATTCCATCATGGCCTCTGACGACATGTCGTACAACGCCATATTGCGCACCTGCCCGCCAAAAGTCAAGAAAAAATGATTTCCTCTGTGTCCCCCGTGTCCTCCGTGGTAAATGCTCTTAATCCAACCACGGAGGACACAGAGTAGACAGAGGAATCTCTATGACCGGCCCCGGAACTGGATAATATGCCGGCGATCGCGTTTCGAGGGCCGCCCCGCGGGCAGCACCTCGAATTCCCGCATCGCCTTGCGCTCGGCGGCCGCCTTCTGGCGCAGCTCCCGGCTCTCCTCGGTCTCCCGGTAAAGCGTCTGCGCGACCGAGGCAGGACCGCGCACCTCACTCAGCAGAAGCACGTCGATCGAGAAATCGCCGCCCTCATTCGTGACGCGGAGACGATCGCCCACCCGCACTTCGCGCGCTGCCTTCGTGGGCTGACCGTTGGATAAAATTCTGCCCAGCTCGCAGGCCTTCTTCGCCAGCGGCCGCGTCTTGAAAAAGCGTGCCGCCCACAGCCAGATGTCCATTCTCACGCCGGTCATGAGTTCTATTTTCCTACACAGCCGAGGACTCGAGACACCGTCAAAAATGAAAAATCAGATCGCTCGCCACCGTCAGCTGGTTTTGCCGACGCCCATAATCGTAAGCCTTCATGTCCCACGCGCGCTCGAAGCGCAATTCGGGACGAATCTGGACCGTCGATCCGATCCAGTGGCACCACATGATCGTGTTCTCCGAGTACCGGGTCGCATAGCCCGTCCGCTGGCCCTTCTTGTCGTCCAGAAAATCGCTGCGAAACGAAAGGAAGTCGTGCAGCGAAAGTTCCTTCTGCAGGAAGTTAACCACTGCGTATTCGGGAGCCGTGCATCGTAGTTCTCCCGGCAGGCAGTACGCCCCATTCGCGCCGACCTCCGGCTGAATCGGGCCTCCCAGAGCAGGCACGTCGTGCTCATACATGTACCAACCTTCGCTAGCCATGTGCACGGTCTTCGAGAACTTGTGATACCACGTCACGTCGAACTGCTGCAGATTGTTGTAGGCATACTTGCCGTCATTGATGCCGTTGGCGCACAAGTAAAAATTGTCGTTCACCGACGAGGTCGTATAACTCACGCACGCCGTGCCCGAAGGCTTGGCGTCTGGCGTCCACAAGGCAACATCATGGCTGTCGGTGATCCCGAGCTGCACCAGCCAGTGATCGCTCAACTTCACCGTTGCCATCAAACCTGTATCAGTAAATGGATCGATCGCATACAGCAGAGAGTGGCTGAAAATATAGTTATTCGGCGCCAGTTGTGCCTCAATTCCCGGCACGGAGATGAAGCGCCCAATGCGTAAGTTCATTCCCTGCGCAACTTGGGGAATATAAATATCGACGTATTCCAGCGTCGGATCAAATCCATATTGATACGTATGGTTAAGCCACTGGCCACTCCAAATTCCCTTCGCGAACGTGTAGCGATAGTCCGTGCCGAACAGGGCCGTGAGGTGATAGCCCCAGTCCACATGTTCGCGCTGCACCGAGTCGGGCAAGCGCTCGGCGTAGAGAACCAACTGGTTCAACTCAAAACGATTGGAATACACATCATTCGCCTCGGGCGCATTCCGGTTTGTGGATGTGCTGAAGTTCAGAGTCGGATCGATCCATCCATACAATTTCGTCCGGCTCTTGGCCCCGTTGATCGCCGTCATGAGCGGATAGCTATTCGTGTCCGGCTCGCCAATCACCGGCGACCCGCCATAGGACCAATCGGCATTCGGGAAGGGTGGCGAATCCAGCGGCGAAGGAACGCCACGCCGCGCTGGCGCCGGAGACGACGGTGCCGTCCCCGACCAATCTTCGCGATAGAACTCCGCCCACCGGGCGAAGAAGCCTTTCGTGTGAGCAGTGGCCGGCTTTGGAGCATCGGGCGGCGAATCGGTTGATTTGTCAGATTGCGCCTGAGAGACCGAACCCCAGCTGAGTACCACGAAAACCATGAACCAGCGGAAGTATCGGTACCCACGTCCTTTGTTTTTGAGGCGCAGAGAAATAGCGTGATCCATCAAAGCCGATCGGCGGCCAGGAGTATTTGTAGGTGATGAGAGCGATTATGAGCCTAAGAGAAAAGACTGGAGGCGCGGGTCGGAATCGAACTCCTTATCGTATTGAAAACAAAGCAAATAGCTTTAGAATCAACTCGTTCTTCCCGATGAAAATCTTAACATCCGCCGGGGTCTAGCACAGTTTTAGCACAAATCCCGACCTTCGCCCCCCGCCACCCTACAAAGATGCATTCAGCAGGACCGACCCGCTCTCATTCTCCCGGCACCATCCTTCGCACTCCCGCTTCTTTTTGTACTTATCTTGGTCCTTCGACCACTGCCAATTTGCCCTGTCGAAATCGCGCATTGAGACTCCGTATCGCCCAGCCATTTCTCGGCAAGCTGCGAGATAGGCAACGTAGAATCGTAGGCCACTGCTGTCTTTGACGCCCAGAGCGTGAGATGCCCGGAAGTCGCACACTGTGTAAAGGTCCGGGAACATCGCAGTTAGGATTGCCGACGCCATTTTGAGTTTGACTCCAGCCAATTTCGTTAGGGCCTTGACCGCTCGCCGCACGTCCCCGGCGTTGGTCGCCTCGACTGCCTGCCTGATTGCCGCTTCAACCTGCTCGGGGCTGTTCAGCTTGAACCTGTCCATCCGGCGGGGAGACTTCCATTCGACAATCGTCTTAACGTCTTCGAGATTGAACTGGCTGTTTAACAGACGCCTGCCAGCTTCCTCCATCACTCGGTCGGCATCCGCTGCCGTCCCATTTTTGTACGGTGTCGTCATGTATTTCGCTGCGAGTTCGCGGATGCGGATTGGGGCATATTTCGGTTGAAAATTCATGTGGTTCCTCCAGTGATATATACAGATTTCGTGGAGGACTTCTGGCCAGAAAACCGAAAAAAGTTGGCCCTTCAATTGCCCATCAACTCTCAGGCCCTTTCCTGCTACGTCGTAGGCTCAAGGATGCGGATGCACTAGAACCCGCTGTTCCCGAATCACACGCCCAGAAACGGTCTTTCCGTCCTTGCGCTTGACTCTCATCTTGCCGTCTCTGACCTCCACAGCGACATGGTCACCCTCAATGAAGCTGTCGGGCTTCAGTGCGTGCCGCGAAAACTCAGCGGTATAAATCACGTCGCCCATCTGCAATGCAAGCGTGACCTCGTGATTGCCCTGCACGTCAATGACGGTCGCTGACTTCAAGGCGAGCAGAAGAGCAAGGAGGCAGTGCATAGCGTTCGTCTAGTGCAGTGTCGGTTTGGTGGGTATTACCTCGGATTGGCCGAGAACACAGGTCTCTCCTCACGATAATCTGGCTATCCGCCTGAGCGCGTTAAGCATCTCGGCGATGTGGCTCATGTAATCTACCAACGCCGCGTATAGCTCAGGAAACGTGAACTCCGGCTTTGAACGACCGCTGGTGATTGAATACCGTCTTCCCTTCTCTTTTCCACTAGCATCCCGCATTACCTCTCCTGCCCGGTCTTGTACATGCGTAAATATCTCCGGGTAATCAACCGACGCGAGAATCCCGTGAGCGAGCCTGTTGCGATATTGAACCACCGTGCTTCGCCTGCTGGATTTTGCCGGGATGTTCAGCGCATCCATGATTTCGTCGTGTTCACTCTGGCTAACTTTGCCGGAGTCGAGCAGCTTCTTTAACCCCAGCTTGGCATCTCTCAGTCGCAGGTCTCTCTCCCAGCCTTCTTCGTCATAATCGACATCAATCAATCTGCCGGAAAATCCTTCGTGCAGCAGCCTGACCACGAGGTCTTGAATCTTCACAATCTGAAACATTGCGAGATTGAGGTTGTGCATCTTCTCGAAATGCAGGTACGCACAGAGCGAGTCCGAGATTGGCGTTGTGCCCGCTGGTTCAAGGTCTTTGTATGCTTTCGCCTGCCCGAGCAGATATCGCAAGTCGAGGAAAGTGTTGTGGATTTCCAGCCATAGGGCAGGTACGTTCATCATGTCAATGAACGCCATCGCGTCAGTACGTGGACCGCTCGTCCCGGATTCCATCAAATCGTCCGTTTCGGGTAACGATTTGCTGTAATCGGCGAGATTAACGGCTTTGCGCAATTCAGCGAATATCTCGCGTGCTAGAGCTTCCTTACCCTTTGTGGAGGAATCACGTTCGTGGTGGACTAAATCCTTAAATTGGAGTGGCCTGTCAACACCAGACGTTGAGAAATCAAGATGTATGTTGATATCTGTAGCCATTTTTGAAAGCCCCGCCGTTAAGGCTGTTTGACTGCCAGAGTGTGTCAGGCCGTCAAGCCCAGATATAGCTTAGGTCATGTTGCGGTTGAAAACTTGGCTGCACAGCGACGTTCATTGACGCTCAGCTTCGGGAGCGGGCGTCGTAAAGAGTCATCTGTCAAATCGCAAGCTGGTCATTTGGCCGATTCCACACGCCCCCCGGACACGACGCGGCCTCCCCGCTTCGGCAAGGGCGCAGCCTCTTCATACGATACGGCTGAAGGCCAATGCAGCAATATGGCGCCATTTCTCAGGCGCACGCTGCAAGGTCCGGGTGAGTGACGCAGAATCCAGCGTTCCGCAGCTTTCCTGCTAGGGAAAAGGTGCATGTGGACACAATAACGCGCCCCGGCTCGAAACACATATGGCCAAGGTAACCTGATGGTGGGCGGAATAGTAATAGCCACCCCGCGTAATTAAGTGGAACTGCCAAAGAGGTCTGTCCCCGGAACTCGCAAGGCTTCAAGATGCTCTAAGCGGGTCGGTTGCAGGGTCTCGAAAGCCTTCTGCTGGACTTTCAGATACGTCCATTTCGTTCCCGTCAGCGCAGTCGCATTCTCACACCACTGCTCGGCTGCGGCGTCTTTGTGCGGGACTTCTCCGGTCTCAGCGCCCTTCGATTCGAGCAGCCAGTGTGTTCCCTTGGCATCGACCGCGACGAAGTCTGGGTAATACGACCGCAGGTTCATCGAGCCGTCTGTGTAATCAATCGAGAAACCGAACGGCTGCGGGAGTTTTGCAAAACGAGGGACATCCTCCGCGTTGTTCAGGAACTTCGCGAAGTCCCTCTCAAAATGGTTGTCACACGGGACGAGATTGAAGACGGTCTTCGCATCCTCCAGAACAGGGCGAGACCACGGGAACGGCTGGCACGACGACAGGAGTCGCTGTGGCTCAAGCAGGACTGGTTCCTGCTCTGCGATGGTCAGCTTCTTCAGCGCCTTCGAGAAAACATCGACGCAGACATAGTGCGCGACTGGCGTGCCCATCGCTCTCACGACGACCATATCCGCCAAATCAACAGTCTGCCCAAATGCCTTTTGCTCGAAGAACTCCCTGACCTTCGGCGCGAGTGCGGCGAACTGTGACGGCAGTTTCACTGCCTCTGCAATTCGCCGGGAATAGTAGCCGATGACTTCCTGCGCCGTCTGTGGCTCTGGGATGGTGTAGTCTCGTTCGATTTCCTTCTGAAGACGTGATGATGTCGTAGCCTTCGTATCGGAACGTCTTGTTGCGGGGTCGTCCGCTGTCAGCGGAAGCAGGATGGTCTGAAATGCCATCACATCCAAGCTGGCGATTTCGTCTGCCAAGCGTCTTCTTCCGCACCAGCGTCGGCGACAGGACCGGGAGGCCGATGTCATATTCCTTGCGGTTCTCCAGTGGCAGAATCGTGACGATGCCGAGCTTGTCTTTGCCGACCTCGAACGTGTCGAGCTTCAGGTCTTCGAGCTTCTCCAAATCATCCACGAAGTCAAGGAACTTCTGGTTGCCGATGATGTCCACTCGCTCCGTGAAATCACACGGAATGTCGCGGAACATCAACCGCAGACCGCGTCCAATGGCCTGCTCCGGCAGGATGTTCGCCTTCGCCGTGTACGGCCGCAGTCCGACAACGACAGTCACATTCTTTACGTCCCAACCTTCACGGAGCATCAGGACGCTGACAATGGCGTTGATCGGGCTTTCCGTCTCATCGACATCATGGACGGCCTTCCGCGCCTCATCCAGTTCCTTCTTGCTGACCTCGCCCGACTTGTCCGTGTGAATGACCTGAGTCTTATCGCCGCCGAACTCCGCTGGATACTTCTCCCGCAGCCACGCCGCAACGTCATCGGCTTCGTCTGTGCTCATTCATCATGACGAACAGGACAGGCTTCCGCTTCAGCGGTTTCAACTGGTCTCGGTATTCTCGCCAGCGCTCGACAGCGGCGGTCAGATAGCCACGATAGCGCACGCTGGCGTAATCGGACTTCGCCTCTGACAATCTCGGCGATGCCCTTCATCGGTCGCTTGACGATGTTGTCCAGAATCGCCTGCTTCAGCGGGTAGTCCGAAATCGTCCACGGGAAAATCGCGCCCTTCGTGAACCGTGGAGTCGCAGAGAAGTCGAGTTGCGCCGCAATCGGCGTCTTCTCGTGCAGCTTCCGAATCGTCTTGTTCCATTCGCTGTTCTCGTCGTGCGTGTGATGCGCTTCGTCATTCAGGACGGCAAGATGCCCGGCCCGCAACGCGATGCGGTCGCCGAAGTCCGTCAGTTCCAGTTTTTGCGTCGGCGGCTTCGACCCGAGAACCGCCGTCATTGCGTCGGGTTCCTCATCAGCGTTGCGGTCGGGGCGTTCATAGAACTGCTGGATATTGGTCAGAAACAGCATCCCCTCGGCCGGAGCCTTCTCGGCTTCGCCACGCATGACGCAATCGAACTCCCAAAAGATTTCGAGTTCGCGGGGGATGATAGGGTCAGCTACGAAAGATGCGACCCCCGGCGAAGTCCGTCTTCAGTCGCTCAAGCACGATGACGTTAGGAGCGAGAAGAAGGAAAGTCTTCGCATAGTCCTTGGCGATTTCGTCGGCTTCGCGGACGGCGTTGAAGAACTGCCACGCGACGGCGAGAGACATCACTTTCGTCTTGCCGCTGCCCGTCGCCATCTTGACGCAGTACCGGGCGAAGTCGTCAAGCGGCGGTAGCTGCACGTCCTTTAGATCTTGTGCGTACCGTTCGAGCAGAGCCTTGCGGCTTCGGACCTTCTCAAATTCCCAGACAAAAACAAGAGTCTCAATAGCTTCTTGCTGAGAGCGGTGATACTTGAAAGGTGCCCCGGTCGGCAGCTTGTGGTCGGTGTAGAACCAGTGATTGAGCAGGATGCGGGTCGTGTCGGTGATTCCCTTATAGCCGCCTGCGACCCATGCTTTGACAGCCTCACGTAGAGCGGGAACACAGGGCGCAGTGCGGAGCTTCGACGCGACATCGAGCAGTTCGGGCTGCGAGGCATCAGCCGCTGCACGCTTCTTCCGTGGCATCTATTTCACCTTGATGTCCAGCGTCTTCGTCGTATCGTTGCCGAGGATGTCGATGACTTTGACGACGACTCTGTACGTTCCGGGTTTTTCGTACTCGTACTTGGTTGAGAGTTCGATGTTCGGGTTCTTGACGTGTGCGGTAGGACTGCCACTGGTTGTGAAAGGTGTCGTTCTTGAAGTCCCAATCCACCGCCCAATAGTCAATCATCTGGCTCCAGTGTTTGATGGCCTTTCGAGCCTCTTCCGGGACGTCGTCAATCGGGATGACGAAGTCCGTCAGCTTCAGGGTCAGTTCTCGACCCTTCTGCTTCGTCTCCACAGACAACGCACCCAACTCGAAGAACTTGACGTCGCCCTGTTCGACGGCTTTCTTTTCGAGCACTTCTCGCGGGAATTTTCTTGAAGGCCACATCCACGCGTGATTCGGCGGCAACTTGTCGGGCAGTCTCATTCAATTCAAAGGCAAACTCCCAGCCAAGAATGTCAGCCGCAGCTTTGCGTGCCTCCCCGCCACTCGCCGTCTTCCACGTTTCGCGTGCAATGGCTTTGACATCTGAAATTGTGACCGGAGCATCCACTGCCCCGACGTGGACCAACGCCCGGACTTCAATCCGTGAAGCCATGTTTTTTCCGGTGAGTGGCGTAGCGCGATAAAGGTCCAGAATAAACTTGCGGTAAGCGGCCTCCCGCTGCCGTTGCTGTTCATGAGCAGTTTCCCCGCCTGTTTGGAACTCTGCACTCTGCCACGCCTGCCGTTCATACTTGCCTAGGTTCTGAACGGCAAACGGCTTGACGCGGGGGACCGATAGCAGTCGTTTCCGGGTCGTGTGAATTGCAAAGCGTCCGAGGTCGCAGGCAATCCATCGCCTGCCGAGTTTCTCCGCGACGACAGGCGTCGTACCGCTACCCGCAAAACAATCGAGTACGAGGTCTCCCTCGTTCGATGATGCCTTGATGATTCGTTCGAGCAACGCTTCAGGCTTCTGAGTGTCGTAGTTGACGCGTTCCCCGGCTTGAGAATTGACGGGCGAGATATCCGTCCAAACCGAAGTTGCTGATTGTCCCGGCGATCTCATCTAAGTAGCGGATGAGCCTCGGGCGTTTATCTTTTGAATCGGGATACCAGATGCGTCCTTCGTCATGGAGACGCTGCATCGTCTCCTTTGAGTAGCGCCAGCCAAGAGCCGGGGGTTGGTGACCTTTCCAAACATACGTCATATTCGGACGAGGATTCGGGCTGGTGATATTGTCCAGTTGGTAGCGTCGTCCCTTGCTATCAACGTGTACATACTTATCCTCAATGTATTCCGTGTCGTGTTCGATGTAGATTTTGTTAAACGAGAAGTCTCCTCGCGCATAAAGATAAATCACGTCATGAATGTGATTGAAGGTATGGCTATCGCTTCGTGCCGAAGTGCGCTTCCAGATAATCTCGTTCAGGCATGAGTTTGACCGAAGACCTCATCCAGCACAGCTTTCGCGTAGTGCCCCACGTGCCAATCCAAATGAACATATATCGAACCGTTGTCGGTCAACAGTTCGGCTGCCCAGAACACGGTTTCGTAAAACCACTCTAGGTAAGAATCGAGACCCTTACCCCAAGTATCTCGGTACGCTTTCTGTTCGATGATGGAGGGTTCTTTGGTGAAAGAAGTAGCCCCGCCGGGGTCGTCCTCGTGACGAGGTATCGTTGCCGTGAACGAGAAATCCGCCCCAGTGTCGAACGGTGGGTCGATGTAGATGAGGTTGACCTTCCCCGAAAACTCTGGCAAGAGCGAAGGCAAGACATATTTCTTGTCGCCCCAGATGAGACGATTGCGCCACTCGGTCGGGCGACCGGAGGAAAATAACTCCAAAGTCTTTTGTCGGTCTGCGGTGCTCTCGTTGACCGTCTCGATTGTCTGAAACGGCAAGGCAACGCGAACAGGGCTTTGCCGTTTCCCGTCAATATACTTACCGTCCCAAATGAGTTCCGTCATGGCGTCGCCAGAAGTCTAACAGCCGCAGCATCCGGCGGGGGAATGACGAGCCACATTGGGCATAGTTCTCCCGTTTTCCCCACGTCATCCACAGGCTATGCACAAGTTCCGTGGCAATTTCGCTTTTTCTTCATGTCGGGTTCGTGCATGATGAGATAGCGAGATGAGGAGGCGAGTATGAGCAAGTCGCTCGGAACCGTCTGGGATTTAGAACCGCACACAGCGAAGAAACATGCGATTCTACGACGGTACTTTGAAGCATGGTTGCCTATCTTGGCGAACTTCAACGGACGCGTGGTTTACATCGACGGTTTTGCTGGTCCGGGGGAGTACAGCCGAGGAGAAGACGGCTCACCTGTCATCGTTCTGAAGGCTGCTCGTGACCATAAGTACAAGATAAAGTCTGAACTCTGCTGCTTGTTCGTTGAAGATAGGAAGGACAGATACCACCATTTGCAGTCGGTCTTGTCTGCACTAACTCCTCCGGTTCCAAGCAACATCAAGTTCGAGGCAGTCAACAAGACCTTCGACGAGGAGATGTCTCGGACGCTCGATGACATCGACCGGAAGAAGACTGCCCTAGCACCGACGCTCGCGTTCATCGACCCGTTCGGTTTCAAGCACACTCCGTTCAAAACGATTGCCCGTCTGATGAAGCAACCGAAGTGCGAGGTCTTGATTAACTTCATGTATGAAGAAATCAATCGGTTCCTCCTAGAGCCAGACCATGCGGTGACTTTTGACAAATTGTTCGGCACTCCTGAGTGGCGCGACGCAATAAATCCCTCGTCGTCGCCTGATGAACGAGTCAAAGCAATCCACGACTTGTATCTCAAACAATTGAAGACGGTCGGCAAGTACGCTCGGTCGTTCCAGATGATAAACATGGGCAACCGCGTCGATTACTTCCTCTTCTTCGTGACCAACAACCCTCTCGGGTTGCAAAGAATGAAAGAGTCGATGTGGAAGGTTGACCCGACCGGAGAGTTTCAATTTTCCGACCTCACCGACGCATCGAATCAGTTCGTCCTGTCTTTCGCGGCGACACCAAATTTCGAGCCTCTACGGAAGATGATTGTCGAGAAGTTCGGCGAGGTTGAAGTGGAAATCCGCGACCTCGAACAGTGGGTTGTCACGGGCACTCCGTTCCTTCCCAAACATCTTAGAAAGCCTATCCTTGAGCCGATGGAAGATGAGGGCGCGGTCAGCATTGTGAGAGCAAAGCCGGGACGAAAGCGGCACACTTTCCCGGAAGGAACTGTTCTGAGGTTTCGCTAGGCGTAGCGTTCGACCGGAGAGAACACGGTAGGCATTTGGTCATACGTCTTGCCGCCTAGTCTGCGGCCATATTTCGACTTCTGCACACCACCCCACTGCTTAAAGAAGAACGGCACTCGGGCGTTCCAGCATTGATTCTTGATTGAGACAACCCATTCCTTCTGCATCGGTCGAGCACCGTGTCCACTCTCCCCGCCGACGATGACCCAATGGACGCCGGAGAGATTGACTCGCCCGAGGTCTTCCAGCAACGGCTCAATCGACAGGAACCGCACGGCGACATCAGCAGCACGAAGGTGTTCAATCCGTGGCAGGCCGTGTTTCTGATTTTCGACGCTGACGCCCCACCAGATGTGTCGATGGTGCGCCGCGAATCGCAACTTTGAGTTGAGCAGGTCTCTCATGCGGTCAGAGCGTTTAGTGAGAACTTGGAACGTGTGCCAGTTCGCGGTACTCATAACCTCCGCGACTTTGACGATGTAGTCGTCTGGCACACCCGGATGGAAGAGGTCGCTCATCGAGTTGACAAAGACGAGGCGGGAAGACTTCCACTTCAATGGTTCTTCGAGCTTCTCTGGCACAAGCCGCAAATCAAAGCCCCGCTCGTAGGGATGGCCGCGCACGCCACGGAATCTCTCTGCGAAGACTTCTGCGTAACAGTGCTTGCAACCCGGACTGATTTTCGTGCAGCCGCGAACCGGGTTCCACGTCGCATCGGTCCACTCGATTTTTGATTTGTCAGACATTGCACTCACATCAGGATGGCACATAACGTCGTCCGTCGGCGTTGCCTAACTCGGTGCCCGCTCGTTCTTAGACGGCCAACGCTGGTCAATTTCCCGCATGATTTCCTCTGCCCAGCGAACCGCATCAGAGATGGCAGCGACCGTCGCGGGCACTCGCTTCCCGCCGTCGTACTGTGCCAGCTTCCGGGCCGCTAGGATACTGGCCGCAATCAGTAAGACGCGCTTGCGACCTTCATCCACAACCGCATCCTACCACCTTTCGCCTTTATTTCGCCATGAGGTTGTGCTACGCTTTCCGCTAGGCGCTGACGACTCTCTGGCCCCGTCACACCATGTACATTCCAGAAGACCAACTGAAGACGTGGAGTAATCAAGGAGGAACCGCCAACTCCATGACGGCGCACAACTCCATTCGGAATGCGCTGGAAGCGAACGATTCGCCTCTCAAGGGCAAAAACTTTGAGATATTCCTTCAGGGTTCCTACAGGAACAGCACGAACATCCGAGCCGACAGCGATGTCGATGTCGTCGTGCAGTCTAACGACGTGTTCTACAGCGATGTATCTCGGCTTCCGCCCGACCAGAAAGCTGCTCAACGGAGCATCGGTGCGGGAGGCTACAACGCTCCAGACTGGAGAGCAGAGGTTGAGAAGGCGTTGCGTAAGAAATTCGGCGCTGCGCTGAAGACCGGAAGTGGGAAAGCCCTCCACGTCGTCACGGGACCGGGGAACATGACTGCCGATGTCTTGCCCGCCATTCAGTTCAAGAACTACACCTTCTTTCAATCGCTGAACAACGAACGATATGATGAAGGATTGCAGTTCGTTGACTCAGCGGGAAATGCCGTCGTGAACTATCCGAAACTGCATATCAAGAACGGCGAGGCCAAGAACTCTCCGCTTCAAACCGACGGACGGTACAAGCCAACAGTGCGTATGTTCAAGAACGCCCGGAACTACGCGAGTGAACGGAATCTCCTCCCGAAGGGCATCGCGCCGTCTTACTTTGTAGAGTGCCTTCTGTTCAACGTACTCGACGTGCATTATCGTGCGGGTCTGAGAGAAACGTACTACAACATTGTGAAATATCTCATGGAGAATCCCATAGGGGCGTTTATGTGCCAGAACGGACAGTTGGCACTTTTCGGGAGCGCATCGACGCAATGGAACACGACTGATGCGAGTACCTTCATCCGTGGATTGGCAAATTTTTGGGACAGATGGGAATGATGATGCGCCATCCTTACTCGACAAACTCGGAAGAACGAAAGCACGTTCCGTTCTATCTCGCCATTCTTGCGGTCCTCTCCTCACTTAGTCTCGCGGCACTCCTCCACAAAATTGAATGGACTCCTCCGCTCTGGGTTGATTTCACCAGCGTCATGGGTTTGTATGGTCTGCTTTACGGATTCTTCAAAGGGGCCGCGTGGAAGTGGGGATGGTTACGTGGACTCGTCGGCGTTTCGACTCCCTTGTTGTCTGGCACTTGGAAAGGCACCGTTCAGAATCACTACGACGGAGGAGCGGGACAAGTCCACGATGTCGAGGTCATCATCGGCCAAGACTGGACTCACATCACCGTTCGACTCATCGCTCATAATTCAAAATCCCATAGCCTGTCAGCGTCGATGGATGTCACAGAGGACGAGTGCGTCCTGATTTATGACTACCTCAACGAACCAAAGCCGGACGCAGTCAAGACGATGCACATGCATCGGGGGACAGCACGCCTCATATTGACGGGCGCTGACCGACTCGAAGGGGACTACTACACGGGACGCGACCGCGAAAACATCGGAGTCATCAAAGTTCGTCGCGAAACGGTTCCATCTCTTGAATGAAACGCGCGATTCCTTGTCACTCCGCTATGGCTTCGAGAACCTGCGACCAGATTGGCAGTTCTTCGTAGTCGTCAAAGCGCCTGATAATCTCGTAGACTCGTTTGTCGGTGTCGTCCCAATTCGAGTCATCCATAGCATCTACAAGTGCTTTGAAGTCTTTCCGCAAAGCAGCCTCCGCGTCGAGGCGGTGAGACCTGTCTCCCGTCCTGCTTTGAAATACATCTCGAACGAAAGACCGGAACGCCTGAGTCAATTCGCCCGTGCCGTCCCGCAGTGAATCACTGCCGTGGCGGATGACCGCGTCGATTTGCTGAGGCTCATCCAAACGAAGCCGACGAATCTGCTCTGGTGGAACCTCGTTGTCCCACAGGAGCAGGACAACCCAGCGCAAGGCTCCGTCGTCGAGCAGGTGCTCAGAGTCGGGGTTCTGAAAGTCGAGAATCAATCCCCCGTCTGCTTGCTGCGTGACCGTGACATCATAATCTTTCAGGCGTTCGCTGCATTGCAGGACTATGCTCCGCGTCGGTTCGTCAATCTCGCACTTATCCTCGCGACCCACGGCTTCGCGGCGGTCACGAAGGCATTGTGTCTCTCCGGGAAGAAATTTAGAAGTTCCACATATCGGGCATCGAATCATCGCACGATTGTACCCCGGCGCTACTCCTCTTACGTCCCGGTCGCTTACTAACATATAGTCACCGCCGACGGTTGGTTCCTCCGTTCATCGGTGGAGCCAAGCCAGCCAATTGACAGCGAACGGAATCAACCCGAACCTACTGGGGATGGGAACTCTCGCTCACCTCCATTGGGACGACTATGAGCCAGATTTCGAGCAGGTTGAAGATGAGCGTCCCCGCGATGCGATGGTCGATACGGCCAAACAAGCATTGCGTGAATTCTTCGAGCGGGAGCGCAGAGAGGTTTTCTACAAGCGCCAACTTCAAATCATTTTTGAAGACAGATTCTTCCACTGGATTACTGACCGTGCTCTGACGGAGCTTGCAGCGGAGGGACATATCGCGGAAGAGTCGGTGGAAGTTCCGGTCATCGAACACATCACTTTCTACCGCTCCACGACTCATCGTTTCTGGAAGAGACAGGCCGCTGAAATAACGGCGCTCGTGCAACGTTTCTCCGACCCAGACTTCACACATGCGATAGGGGCGCACGGTGAGCAGATGTTCGACGCGGCCTTGCCACGCTTCGGCTTTATGCCTGTCGCCGCAAAAGTGCGTTCGTATGGAGACAAAACGTGGGTGGAAACAGGCCATGACCTCGACCGCGTGTTTGTGAGGGACGGCATCGCATACGGCACGGAAATCAAGAACACTCTGAAGTACATCCCTAGAGATGAATTGACGGTGAAGTTGAGGATGTGCAAGTTCCTCGGTCTCCGTCCGCTGTTCATCGTTAGATTTGCGCCCAAGAGTTACACCTTCGAGGTGTTCGAGGAGGGCGGATTCAGCCTCGTCATCAAATACCAACTCTACCCATTCGGCCAGAAGAAGTTTGCGGACGAAGTGAAAGCTCGGCTGCGGCTACCAACCGACAGCCCAGCAAGAATCAATGACGGAACCATCGAGCGGCTTTTGAGATGGCACACTGCGTCGTTAGCCAGACAGGAGGAACACCCGGAGGGTTGATATCGCGTGAATTGGTGAAGCAATTCACAAACCGAAGGGGCTAAGTGCATACAAGTCAATGATGTGAGAGTTGCCCCTATGAATACAAGAATCTCTAGCGGTTCCGGTTGAAAGAGGGGAAGGCTGTCCGTCAGTACAGAGCGGCTTCCCCGTCACGATGTCAACGGTGCTGTAAGCCCGGTAGTGGAATCCACCAGATGCCTCAAAAATATAGCCCATCAGCCCACCTCCCCTTGCCGAATTTCAAACTCCCCGAACCTCGCGACCTTCGCTCTGGGCAATATCTTCAGCATCACTCTCGCTCCGTCTTCGTTCTTGCTGTGGATGACGACGATCCCCTTAAAGCCCGTCTTCTTGAGGTGCATGGCGACTTCTTTGCCCGTGCCCTTGACGATAGCGTTGTCCGCCGCGTGCATCCAGTGCAAGTCGTGGTCGAGAAAGACGACTCGAAAGTCCTGCTGAGTCAGAGCCTGTATTGCATCAGCAGCCGTCGCGACGTAAACAGCGTCGGGGACGCGTTCCCTGAACCACACGATTCGCTCCGGCGCGTCCTCAAGCACCAAGACCTTCCAGTCGGGTTGGACGGTGAAATTCATAAGTCAGGGCTGTTTGTTCTTCAGCCTATTTTCGTCCTCATTTTCCTTCTCGGCTTTCGTGACCGCATCGCTGGCGTGTTGGAGCGCAGCCTTGTCCCTCTCAAGGTTCCTCTTCTTTGCTTCTTGCGCTTCCCGATAACGACGCACATCGGCGGGTTCTCTTTTCTTCGCCATCAAAATATCCTCCCTCTGGACTTCCATCCTTGCCACTCAGCGACTGACAACTGTCTGGTGAGGACCGCACTGGCGTATCCCGTTCGGCGACGAGCACGAATGAGACAGCGGACAGCAAACCCGACCGCGCAAATTGGAATTGCCGCCAACAGAACCCAGACTGGCGTGATGATGACGATGACCCCGATGAGGAAGACCCACGGTCTCTGCTCCTGATGGACGCAGAGCAGAGCAGCAACCAGAATGATGAGTTCAACGAGAAATGCAAGCATGACTCCTCCGTCTTGTGAGGCAGCCGACAACTATACCCAGAACAGAAAGCACTCCCACCTCACAATTGCATCTTGGATTCTGCACGTTCCGAGTCCCCGCTCCGTTCATCGAAGACCATCCGTCTACAAAATACATTTTCAGAAAAGGGGTACGAGGAAAAATCTCTTTCCGCAGTTCTCCTCCCCTCCCTCGGTCACGGGCGGGCGATTTCCCCCCCCACGCCCCGAAAATGAAACGCTTCGACGACAATACCCAGAAACGAAAAGCACCCCCCACCCTTCGCCGACTTTTCCCCGACAGCATTCCGCACTTTTCGGGCTGGGCGGGCGAGTCCGTCAGCCCGTCACAGTCCCTCCCTGTGCTTGATGCGTTCGAGTTCTCGTGTCCGCAGTCCCTCCCGTTCTTCTTTCAATCCCTCAAGACATTCGTTGACCCGAGCACGGGAGACGCCGAGCAATCGAGCAAGGTCCGCCAGACTCAATAAGGGATACTTGAGACCGAGTTTCCGTGCCCGTTCCCACGTCTCGCCCCGCTCATTTGGGTTCGCCATTGCTGCCTCACTTTCGCTCGACGTTCTTTACTGCCGTGGCAATCGCTCGTTTCGAGAACCCAGCGTCGTAAAGCCTCTTGCGGAGTTCTCCGAGTTGCGCTCCCTCTGCGCTCACGTCATCTGCCCCGACACTTTCACCCGCTGACGCAATAGTGACAGCCCGCCCGGAGACGGAGCACTCTGCCTCTGCTCGGACAAGCGTCTCCCCACGTTCAGCAGTCCGGCGGATGCTGACTCGCTGAATCCAATTTTCAGACACCCGTGCGTGTCCTCCTCAATAGAGTCTGATTGACCCGCACGGCACCCGACGGAGTCCCGCAGATGCCGTACACGTTCTCAGACAGTCTACCCGTTGACGTGCGTCAAGGTCTTTAGTGCCCTAGTAATCGCTCGGGTGCTGAATCCGACAGCCCCCAACTGCTCACGAAGAGACGCCAATTCCTCTGTCTCAATTTCGCTGAGGTACTCCCTTTCGGAGTCGGACTCGACGCCCCACAGCCCGCCGGACGTAATCTCCTGCACGATGCTGGCATCTCCCAACGGGAGAAGAATCTCTGCCTCTGCCCGAATGCCAACAAAGCACCAGTCACCACGCTGGAGACGTTCCATCCGCTCATAGTCTTGACGCACATACTTGCGGATGCCTTCGGGCGATTCGCCCTTGTAGTTCTCAACGCACCCGTTGAAATAGCGATACTCCCCGCGGTCGGCGTCACCACGTTCGCCACAGTCGCAGCCATCTTGCTCCGTGACATCGCACGTTGCGAGCCAGAGAATACGCTGAAGATTCTGGGCATGGTCTGCGAGTTCTTCCGAGTCCCATGCGCCGTATTCTTTCAATTCAGCAGACAGGACAGACGGGTCAATCTTAGCTAGCTGCTCTGCAATTGCAGGCACCTTGGACAATTCCCGAGTATCTTCGTCACAATCGCCTGAATGACTGGCGGACTCTGCCTGCTCCATCGTCATCTGCAATTCGATTCGCCCACTGCCCGACGTGTACCAGAGCAGTCTGTCGTCTGTGCCAGCGTTGACCGGGCAATCAATCGAATGCCTGCGGTCAACGGCGTAATCAGTCTTCGCCCGGTCGGAGTACTCGCCCAAATAGGACGTGTCCGGGTCACTGTCGGTCATCCTCTTAATCGTGACTTTCGAGATGCGTTTCATGTTCTTCATGGCGTCTTTCTCCCTCTGCGGTTTAAGCCCGCGTGCTAGGTTGACTCGCACAGCACCCGATGCGGGCGGATGCTGTACACGCTCCCTAGTCCTGCTCGGGTTCGTCGTCGGGATACATCTCTTCGAGGTATTCCCGTGCTTCGTCTTCGGTGTCAAAGACCGTCCATTCCGTACAATCCAGATAACCCGGAGCAGACAATCGGGCACCATAGCCCTTGATGTTCTCCCACGACTGAGGCTTGCCTTCGACATACGGGCGAATCTTCTCAATCGTTGCGTCTCTGTCTTCGTCTGACATCGGATGCGTCACAGTCTCGGAGTCCCGCACGAAAAGGCTTGTGTCTGCGATGCGGACAAACTCCGTCCCGTGCGTCGTTTCGACTCGCAACCAGTTCTGCAATCCTGTGACTTGATGCCGCATGAAGTTAGACATAGGACGCCTCACTCTCTGACGCCGTCACAGCGTCCAATGCTGGGGCGAGGTTCTCAATCTCCGCAAACTTGATGACGTGACAGCCCGCGTGTAATGTCCCGTCCGTTTCAATCCGGTCAATCGCATAGTGCCCAAGATTCAGCGTGTGACCATTGCGGACGTACTCTTGGCCACTTGCCACGACCCGGCGGACAAACGCCAGACCACGCTTCGCATGGGAGACAGGCACCCGAGCACCCCGAGACGTTTCCACTTCGTCTCCCTTGATTCGCAGCAGAGTGTCAGCACCCCACGGGAGACGGACGTTCGGGTTACCATCACGCCACAGAGCAGACTTCTCGGCAAAGTCCAGCATCTCGATTCTGTGACGCTCTGCCTGTCTCGCTTGCTCACGCTGTGAGGCTAGGGCTTGCGAAGCCTTGTGACGTTCAGCACGCTCGGCAATCTGTGCCTTGAGCGTCTTGAGTTCTTTCCCTGTCGGGAGAAAGTCAAAGTCCGGGCAAGGCACTCCGAAGAATCGGGCATACTTCCGGGCTGTCTCTCGCAGTCCGAAGGCTGACGCAAGGTCGTATTGCCCAGAGACACGGGCACGGCGTGCCTTGCCGAGCGATTCCTTGGACTCCGTGACGAAGTGTTCAAGGTTCCTAGCGTGGTCTATGACATTGCCAGACCAAGAATCGCTGCGAACACTCGGCACGCTGAAGACTTGCGTCCCGCTCGGGATTGCCTGCCTGACAGACGAACAATGACCCGACGTGGTCACACTGTAACGGCGAGTCGTGAATAGAACGGCACGCCGTCCGCTCTTGCTCTGAACATGACGGGCAATCGGGAAATGAGTCCCGTAACTGTAAATCGTGTCTCCGTCAAAAAAGACGTTGCCCTGACTCCGGGCGTCGGACTGAGTTTGATGAAACCAGAGATGCGGAATCTCAGCAGTCGGGAAGACCTTGCGCTGTCTCTTCTGCTGCCCGATTGCTTTCAGAGCGGAGACTTTCATCTCCCGAATGCGGGCTTGTGCTTCGCCGAAGGTGCGGCAGGTTGCTAGGGGTTTTGCGGATGATTCCTGCTCACGATTACGGACGGAGTAGGTTCCGTCTTCCGTGTTGCACAGGACGTAAAGGTTTTGAGTGTGGATGCGTTTCGTTTTCACGGCGTCTTTCCTCCAGTCGAATTGTCATGAGGATGCGTTTCGACATTGGCTCTGTCGGCGTCCGTCCTCTGTCTTACATCTTCAGTATCGCTTAGTCCTATACGTTTGTCAATGACTGTCCTTAGTCCGGCGGAAATCGTTAGTCACGTAGAGGGAGATTACGAGCCTCTGACGCCTGAATGTTCCGGTCCCGCCCCTAAATCTCCCCACTGCCTGCCGACCGCCCGTCGTCCGCTTGTTGACTGGCGTAATTCCTCCCGACCGCACGACGCCCGTTCATTTCCGCTGGAGAGCACGACGCCCGAGCGCAGCAGAGAACCCGGGCGTCCGGGCAGCAGTGAGATGCTAGGAGCAGGAGAGAATCGGGCATCCGGGCACCCGAGCGTAAGCCCCTGAAGAGCAAACGAAATCGGGCACCATTGACCGGAGACGCTATAAGACAGAACGGAGAGACAGAGCGCTGCACGTGGGACGCTGCGTCGTGTACGAAATAGACGTGTGACGTTATCAGAGCGCAGAGCAAAGCGCGCGGTGGGCTACGCCCGCCCGCCGTGCGCTGCACAAAGTCGAAAGTGTGGCGATTTGACCACACTCAGCGCTGCATTTGACAACAATGCTGGGACGCTGCGCCCTGCGTAGCACAATATGAAGCACAGAAACTTGTAAGCCGTTTAGAATCAATCGTTACGCGGGTTCAATCCCGACACGCGGACCTCCCTATGCTGCATTCTGCCTAATCTGGCAGCATCCAGCCCCGCCGCGTGCCGCGTCCTGCCCGCCGGAAACGGTAGACAGACACGGAATGAGGGGTTCGCTGCAATGCTTTGTAAGTCCTTGAAAATAGGGTGTCAGATGGAGATCCTAACGATGGCGGGGCGGACGTTACCCAGCGGGTATCTCACAGGCGACCAGCGGCACCGCGTGGCCGAGCCAACGCTATGCTTGCTGTTCCCCTGCCCTGCCCCGCTCCGCCTGCGGGTACGGCGGGCTACTGGCCTTACCATATGCACGCTGTTACGAGGTGGACCGATGGGCCGATTTGTGGGGGCCGTATGCTATAGAAAAATATGGATTTACGGGAATCTTGCACTGCATCGCTCAGGGAAAAGTGCGGCTGAAAAGAAGACCCCCACCATATTTTTCAGATTTTTGCTGTACGAATAGCGAAGGGAAGGCGAAGCTGGGGTATGCCGTCCAGCATGCTTGGAGGGTGCGTGAGGTATGCGTGGTGCACCATGAGATTGTCACCGTTGCAGGACAGCATCACCACTTACGCCCGCCAGCACGGCTCCATCACGCCTGCGGCGGCAGTCGCTCTCACCGCAGGTGGCGGCGAGCCCACGAACGCTCGACGGGCGGCGGGGCACCGCAGCGGCGGCGGCCTACCGCAAGAGCGTAGGGCTGGCGGCCTGACGGCGGCCCAATCGCACGGTCAATCGCACAGTCAATCGCACAATGGGTTTTCAGCGTACTTGAGAGAGTGCCGAAAAATGTGCGATTGCCTTGTACTTCTACATGTGCGATTAGGTTTTGAGGGGGCGTAAGCTGTTGATTCTGCACGAGGGTGAGTATGGTGCCCCACTATATATGGAACTCTCTCTCTCTCTGTATCATTAGACCTGAATCGTGACGGGTTTGAGGCCATTTCCGCCCAATCGCATAATGAAAGCGGAAGTACTGGGCGAAGCCGAAAAAACATGTTGACACAGGTGGCTGACGGGCGTAAAGTTCTAAACCGAAGAAAACAGTTGACACGAAGCCACTAAATGATTTATGGTTAATAGATGGGGAGAACATGCACCCGCATGCCCCTACGTTTCACCGATCGGTAGTTTGAGCCGACGGGCAAGATCCCACAATCCGAAAGTCGTGCCAGTCCTTGGCACTCATTGGGTTCGGCTTCCAGCAGCGTCCCATTCCTAAGCACCTTGAAACATCGTCGTACCCGCCGCCGCTTAAGCGTTCGGCTGAAATGGAGATCCCATGCAAGTTGAAGTCGAAGTTCCATCCCAAGTTCCGTCCATCCCCCAAGACCCATTGTCCGAACTCAAAACCCAAAAACGCTGGGTATGCTACCGCTCTGTCGAGGACAAGCAACCGCTCCAGCCGTCTGGGCTCCCTGCGAAATCCAATGATTCGTCCACGTGGAGCACTTACGAGGATTGTGTCGCCGCTGTCGCCACTGGTAAGTTCCACGGACTCGGTTTCGTGCTCACCAACTCAGGATACGTTGGCGTTGACTTCGACGATATCCGTGATCCCGAGACAGGTGTCATCAACCCCGTCGTTCTTGAAGTCGTCTATGCCCTCGACTCCTACGGTGAAGTTTCCCCCAGCGGTACGGGGCTGCACGTCCTTGTGGCGTCCACATTCTCTGGCGGCAAGAAGCGGCCATTCATCGAGATCTATGGCGGCGAGTCAGCCAAGTACTTCACGGTGACAGGAGATCACATCTCGGGAACTCCCGAGACGATCAACGAACGAACAGAGCAGATCACCCAGATCTTCTCCACGATTGACTCGGTTGACACCAAGATCAAATCGTCCGTGAAGGCACTGGCCAACGGACTACTTATTGCCAAGGGCAACAAACTCAAGTTCGACGCTCTCATGAAGGGCGATTGGCAAGCGGCAGGGTGCAAGGGCGTGAGTGAAGGCGTCCAGAGTCTCCTCTGCCTTCTTGCAGAGAAGACGAACTGTAACGCCGAACAGATGGATGCACAGTTTCGTCAATCAGGAATGTATTCGGGTAAATGGACGGACGACGATAAGTGGGGACGCCTCGGCGAGAGTGAGATCGCCACTGCGATTAAGTTCACCTTGTCTTTGAACGACAACCCCCATGACTTCGGCTTCGGGGAGTTCATCAGACCCGCAGTGAAGGGGACGGCATTCGACTTCGTCTTCGCCCCGCTTGATGGGTGCTATGACGGCTGGTTCCCTCGTGGCGATACTTCCGTCATTGCAGGAAGTTCAGGATCGGCCAAGACCACGAGGATGTTCGACATGCTCCGTCGCCAGCGAGACGGCGAAACTGTTCACGGGCATAAGACATTCTCTCTCCCCTTCCTTGTCTGCATGGCAGATCGTGGGGAGATGGCGAACGAGCGGACTCTTGCACGCATGAAGATCAACAAGAACACCTTCCCGTTGGAGCACATCACTGCGACGTCGCTCAAGGTGGTGTTGCGAGAGATCAAAGACAAGATCGAAGCGGAGCACATCCTGCCTGTCATTGTGTTTGTTGAAGGTGCGGACATGTTGCTGGAAGATGCGTCGAAGATGAACCTCGTCGCACCGTTCATCAACGCACTGAACAAGATCGCAAGGCACTACCACATCGCCTTCGTTCTCAGTATCGGTGCTCCGAAGACGAAGCCAAAGGATAAGTACGTATCCCAGCGGGCTTCGATCTTCGGATCTGTCGCATGGGGGCGAATGACGGAGACCATTATCACGATGGAGACGCCCAACGACGATGATACGAGCGATCTCCGAGACATGACGGTGCTGCTGCGGCAGGGATCTGCCGAACGGTTCCATCTCAAGTTCAATGAACACGGGCAACTCGAAGAGATCCCGCCAACGATACAAACGGTAGACGGGAGCGATCTGAACCAGTGGGTTTTCAACCAAGCGGAATGGTTCACCGTGAACGATGCGGTGAAGGCGACGAGCCTGCACAAGAACACGGTCAAGCCGAAACTGGAAGCCTTGCATCTCTCGGGGTTCATCGATCGCAAGCCATCAGGGACGAAGAACCAGATCATCTATCGCCGCAAGCAGGGCGTGATTGTAAGTGTAGGAGGAAAGCAATGACAAACACATTCTTAGAACGGCAAGCAGAGGCCGAGCGGCTCTGGAAGTTCGTACTGGGTGATGTCGCCCCGCCGCCGAACCTCACATGGGTCCGCTGGCTCTCCACAAGTACCGACAGAGAGATCGAGAAGGCAATCATGCAGATCCCATGCCGTTATCAGAAGGGCATGCCGCCAGCAGAAGAGATCTACAAGTTCATGTCTTCTCTCCTGTCGGTATGGCGAAAGCGACGGTTGAGCGTGCGAGGTTCAGCCCTCTTACAGAACCTATCAGAGGGTCAACTTCAGAAGTTCAGAGAGACATTCACGGGCGACGAAGACGAGGACAGCGAGGACAGGCCCAATGGCGACGAGTAACTGGGACTTCGAATCTCTCGACTATTCCAGCGACACGAGCAGCCTCGCTTTCGATTTCAGCCTCAGCATGATCCCTCGGCTTGAACAGAAGCACGACGCTGCGACAGCGAACCGCTGGCTGAAGTGGTGGGAAAAGACGGCACCCTACCTTCCAAATCTAAATCGCCGTGAGTACATGGCGTCTGCGGAAGCAGCAACTAAGGCATGGCTGAAAGAAGATGTCTGCAACCGTGGGGATGGGAGTGCATTGCGGACTCGGGCACTCAATCGTCTTGACGAGTCCAGACGGGGAGCCCGCTTCAGCGGCAAACGTCTCACGATGGGAGAAGTCCATACGCTGGATGACGCCCGTGGGAAGGAGTCTACGTGGGATTACCATGTCGCCGACAACGGAGATGGCAGCGTCTCCGTAGCGATTGAGAACGGCGTGAATCTGCGGATTGACGCATCTTTCCTACCGACACTCAAACGGCTGCACCCGTGGGTTTGGCGAAATGGGCGACCTGTGAAGACGGTGAAGAAGTTTCACACACACGGCGGGACGACTACGCTGGAAGAACCTCTCGTGACTCATGTTATGGCGGCAAAACTCGGCTCCGTGTCCGATTGGGACATGAAGCGATCGGTGAAGTACGTTGATGGCGACCGATGGAATTGGACTGCCCAAAATCTTGAGCCCGCATTCCTTCGCGATTCAAAGAACCACACAGCGGAGCAGGGGAAACTCCACCCGACGCCGATGGATGTGAATGACAAGCATCAGGACATGATGATCGAGTGCATCACCAACGGGGGCAAACTGCCCGAGACGGCGGAACTGAAGACGGAAGTCATCTTCAGGGAGCGAAAACTGTTCGATCAGGGCGGGATGGTAACCACGAATACCGACTTGGTTCAGAATGTCGATCTCACCTCTGCGAACGATAGGTATGGCAGCCCGACTGCGGTGCCCGCCGACACGGATCATATCGACTACTGGGCGAAGAAGCCCGCAGGCCCTGAACTCAAAACGGAGAACCTTGAAGGGCTGAAGGTCAAACAGGTTCGAAGGAAGACGAAGGTGTTGTGCCCATCATGTGGGGCAATGCGGCGGCTTCGGGCAATGACGGAGACGGAAATGCTCCTCGAATGCGGCCACAAAAAGAAAGTTGACTAAAAAAGGGCTGAAATCCTGATGTTGACCCCTAGGAGGGGGAGACAGGTTGGGTCCAGTTGGCGACTGGGCACCCCTCTTAACCATTATCAGAAATACACAACTTCTGCTGCCTTCGGGCGGCGAACGGCGGCACTCGAAGGTGGCTCCTTCGGGCACCCCGCCAAGCGGATGGCTTCCGCACCAATCGGGCACGGTGGCTCCGTGCTCTCACTAATACACGACATCGTTCTTCGCTCCTGCCGCATTCAAACGGTGGGACAAACCACCCTGTCAATCCGACAGGGCTCGCCCCAAGCAATCCCGTCGGCCTAACCGCTGACGGGATCCCGCCCTCGGCGAGCGGGGGACATAACCACATCAAGATTAACCTCTGCATGGAGTCGCCTTGGCGGGTGACTGTGAAGTGCATAGTCGAACTGGAGAGCCCTCGCCGCCCGCCGCAAGGCGAGGCGTGCGTCGAGCGATGACCCAGTCGGGCAACGATTCTGTCCAACGCTTTGCGTAGGGTCGCAGTTTACGTTGCCAAATCGGGCAAGGGACGGAAGGATCGCCCAAAAGGCGGGTCTGCCGCCGTCCCTGCCCACCTTTTAGCAGTAAGAACAACTCAGGAGGAGGTTCAAATGATCTATCTACTCGTGACTATCGCGGCACTGAATCTTCTCGGGCTAGTCGGCGTCTACCGCAGCCTCGGGGCACTGCACAAGTATGTCGCAGCCTCAAATCAATGTCTCGCTCTGGAACTGGATCTAATCCGCGGGCAGATTGACGCTCATGCGGAAACTGATCGCAAGGCACATCGCCACGCATGCGAGTACATCGGGGGAGCCCTGATCGAGGACGAGATATTTCCGAAGTTGGGCATCCCGAAAAATCCGCCTACCCCGCTCATGATCCAGATGCAGAAGCGGGCGATCTGTTCGGATGAAGGGTTGCGGGAGCACTTCAAGTTGAGCCCAGAAACAGCGAAGAAGATCTTGACGGACTTAGACGCTGAAGGCGTTCCACCGTTACCGTGGGAGAAGAACGAGGCGAGCAATGCGACCCCCGAGTAAGGCTCAGATGGAAAGCCCTGACCCTGACAGGTGGCGAAGTCGAGATTCGCTTCGCCGATATTCGACATCGCTCTGGTGCAAACAGTGTAACGGGCTCCAACCCGTGATCGAGTACAAACCGCTGGCCCGTGTGGTGGTGCTCCAGTGTTCTCATACCAGACCGCTGGATTAGGAGGATCAATGAAGGTGATCGGACAAGTTCTCTGTAACTACTGTGACTCGCCCCGCATTCTACTGGGCGAAGTCGACGGCGAACCGCTTACGATTTCCACGGCATTGCGAGATGTGGTTGAGCGTGGGGCTGGCTTTTACAAACTGTCCTGCGGGCATCTCTGGATGGGGCTTGGCGGGCTTTTGTCCAGTCAAGAGTGGATCGCACTCAATGATGGCACGATCCTTAGAAACGGGCATATCCCGTTGGTTGAACTCGGCAAAGGACGACTCTGATGGCAGGTGTCAGCACTACGCAAGATCTCGCACTAGCCTGTTTGGCGTGCTACTTATACGGAGGAACGGACGTCCTACTAGGGTTAGATGATCTCGGCAGGAACCAGTACTCGTATCTGCTGGATGTTCCACAAAATGATCTCGATCTAATCGCAGTGGATTTCAACTCGGGCAACCAGCCGCTTGCCGATGCCTGTGAATATTGCAGGATCCACAAGCAGTTGACTTACAGACAACGTGAACTATTTCGTTCGAAAGAGCCCACATGGCGGTCACCCCGCTGGCAACGAGGCGTCGGAGCATAAGAACATTCGGAGGGGGAGATGTCAAAACGTGCCGTGGCATTCATACGTCGTTCAGCCCAGCGGATCCTGTCGGACAATAGACAACTCGTCGCCCGTAAGAGATTGCGTGGTGGACTTCAGTCCAGACTTCATGCGTGTGAAATCGCCGCAGACATCGTGGCACTCACCCGAATGGGCACAGGGATCGAGTGGACACATCACGATCGCCGCCGCAATGAACTCACGGGTGAACTTCGCAAGATCTCGCTGGACTTACGCACGTCAGCAGAGGGACGCATCGAATCGATCCGCCGCCTCTGCGTACTCGAAGGGATCATGAGCGAGACGACACTCGATGATAGCCCACAGGACACGTATATCAAATCGTTATTGAAGAAGCCTGAACCCGAGCCGAAGCCTGTGATCAAAGTTGATTATGCCGCTCTGCTCAAGGCTGCGGAGGAGCGGTATTACCAGCAACAGCAGCAAGGAGGAGTTTCACAGTGAAGAAACACATCGAACCTATTTCACAGATCAACCCTGTCATCCTGCGGAGCCGCATTGACGATTTCAACGGACGGCCCGAACATGCGAATCTCCCAGTCATTGTCGAGACGCTACAACTCTTAGCAGAAGGGCTTGTGCATTTCACCGATACGGAGCACAAGCGATTTACCTCACCCGCCGAGCAACACAAGTTGGCGAAAGAGGTTTTCGAGCAACTGGTGCTCGATCTCGCCGCAGTGAAGCCCTCTGACGGGTTTTACGCAGAAGAATGCCTCACCGTCCGTGCTGGTAAGAAACTGAAGCAGTCGTGCATCGCATGGCAAGGGAAGATGGACTACGATGACGTGCCCCAGAATCTGGAAGGCTTGAAACTTGTGATTGACGGCAAGTTCTATTTCGACGGTGGTTCGTACGACAGCCCAGACCTGCAACGGGAGAAGGCAAAAGCAATCTATGAGGGAGCGAAAGACATCGTTCTTCCCGAACCTCAGAACAACGATGAGTGGGCCGCCCGCATGTTATGGGATCTGAATGAAAGTCCGTGGGCGAAGTGGTTTGGGTCGATCCAGAAAAAGGCGGGGGTGCTATGAGTGGGCAACTCAGTTCCCGAGAACGGGAGCATAGGAAATGGTTGATGGAACAAGAGGACGGTCAGCCCGTTCCATCACGAGCAACGCAAGCGACGGTAGGGGAAGATTGTACGGGAGGATTCCAGCGGACGAGGGATCGACAGGAACGACAAGTAGCCCAACAACAGGACGCTGCAACGCCCGCCGCTAGGGAGCATCAAGAACGTGCCGCTGTCATAGACATGTATGCCAACGCCCACGAACAGCGGCTCGCAGATGAACGGGCACAGGCAGAGAATCAACGACGGAAGCGGGATGAAGCGAAGGCGAAGGCCGACAGGATTGCGGCTGAAAACGCCCGTGTCGCTGAAGCAAAACGGATCGATGCCCTACGGGACAAAGAAGCCAGAGAACGCCAGATGACGACGTTCTTGCAAAACCAGACACGATCTGAGATCACCGCCCTCGTTCGCCAGTATGACATGTTCGATAGGTTAGATGAACTCCAAGCACTAGTGAAGCAGCAGGGGCTGGGGATGGCGAGCGTGCTGGCGTGGGAAACCGCCTGTCGCATTTTGGGCAAGAAGTAAACGGAGGGGTTATGAAGAGATCTAGGAATCGAAATCAGCGTGAACGGGCACTCGCAGGGGTTCTCTCCCTCGCAGGAAGTGATAGCAAGCACGTCCGCACAGTTACAGTCGAACCCTCGGAGAAGCCCGAGACGATCCATACATTCAGGGCGAAGTACGACGCCGAGCAGAAGGCGGAAGCCGCAAATCGCATTCGTGCAGAGCGTGCTTCTGCGGGCAGCGTCCTGCTGACAGAGGAGAACTCAGAGTTCTTAGCAAGCCTCTGCGGGAAGATGAACCCCGCTTGGGAGACTAAGCCGAATGCGGAGTTGTGCGACGCCGTGAAGCGGGCATTCATCCAGTTTCGTGACTCGCTCCAAGACATCACGATCCTCGATAACGGGATCAAGAAGATCGCTTCCGTGACTCATAAAAACTGGGGGCTGGCGTGGGACAACCCTGCCACCTTCGCCGTCGCATTCCAACTCATGCAGGACGGCGGACTTCTGGACAACACCACCGACATCATCGATCTACGAGTCCCTGACGAACAGCCCGCACCGCAGACTCAACCACAGGCACAGGACATCGACAGCATAAACGTGGAGACGCCCGAAGGCAGACAACAGATGAAGGAGAGGCTCGAATCGGATTACTACGGCAACACGCTCTATCACGAATGGCTCGCACAGTTGGCGAGAGACTACAGTTTCACGCCAAACGAACAGCAAGCCAGAGCCGCCGTGCAGTGGTTTTCAGATTCAAATAAATCACTTTTGTCGCATGCCGCTTTCCACGAATGTCGCAGGGCGATGGTTTCCCGCGGAGTTTTCCCGAGCCACATGTTAACCCCTGACGAAAAACTGAGTATGCTCGTCGAGAACAGCGACATGGACGACTTCGAGATCCGCAGGAAGTTCCAGCAAGCCAGTCAACGCATTCACGCATAACCGAGAGTGAGGACTTGTTCTCCTCAGGCAGGGAGTTGTCCCCAGCGGCGTAAGCCGTGCATTGGTTCCGTGCGACTCTTAAGTCTCAGCAGCACTCATGTATCACCTGCCGCACTGCGGCTATAAAAAGGACAAACTATGTCAGAACCGAATATGGACAACGCTCAACCCGACACTCGAAACTTTGACGCAGGGGCACAGCCCGCAGCACCAGTCGCCCCCGCGGCCCCGCCACAAGCACAGAGCCCGAATCCTGCCCCGACGGAGGCTCCCGCACAACCGCAGCCGCAGGGCAACCAGCCTCTCATGCAGCACGCCCCTGCGACTCCCGCAGCGTCGCTACACGCTCGTCTGTTCGACGGCATTTTGAAGAACCTCAGCGGTGGCCCCATTAAGGTCATGCAGAGTGATCCGACTACGGGAGACACTCGTCTCGTCGAGGTACCCCGATCTCGTTCCAGCATGGCGAACAGCGTCCTCGCTGGCGTCCTCTCGTCCATGTTCACGGGTGCACAGAGGCGTGGTGCAGAACCCGACTACAAGCCCGTGATGGGTAGCACTGGCACTCAGCACGCTGAAGATCAGGCCAAGGCACAGGATCAGATTGACCAAATGCAAGACAGGAAGATGAAGGTTCTCAAGTCGAATCTGGAAACGATTCAGTCGCAGATGGCAGCGGCCCGCATGGGCGATGAAGTGATGGACAAGCAGATCGCAGACGGTGCCCAGCAGGTTGAACTCGCACGGAAGTACGACGAAGGCAGGCTGTCGAAAGACGAACCGCAAGCCATCCAAGCCACGAACCTCACGTACCGAGCGGCAATGGACAAGATCGGCAACGGCCAGAATGGATGGATCGCAGTCCCCAGCGGACGTACAAGCCACCTCGATCCGCAAACGGGCAAGACGATTTCCGAACCGACGTACACGATCATGGATCCCCACGTGAAGGTGAAGTTGAGCGAGGATGACGTCAACGCAATGGCCCAGATCAACCCATCGTTGGCTGATGCATATCAGCGGAGCGGTGGAAACATTGAACTCCCGCTGGACGTGGTCAACAGTGCACGACTCGTTCGGGCGAAGGTGAACAACGTCCAAGTGGCATTGAACCAGTTCGCAAGCGATCCCGCGATCGCCAAAGCCCTCGGCATCACTGGCGGCAAAGTCGGAAATCTGATGACCCTCGCACAGGACAGAACCCTGCGCCCCGCGATCAACAATATGGAAGCCCAGATGGCGGCACACGCAAATGGGGATCGCCACTATTCGATTTTGGACGCGATGCTTACCGCAGATGGCGGCCCAGCACTCGCTCAGAAGTTGGGCATCAATCCGCAGATGGCTAACGACTGGCTAGACAAGCAGCACAACGAACGGCTGAGTAATGAAGCGTTGGCGAAGACTACTGGCGACAAGGCGCCTGCTGACTCCGCAGCAATCGCGCAGATTCCTGTGCTGGCAAAGCAGATGGGGCTGTCCGATGCGGAGATTGCAACAGCATCAGCCGAACTTCCGAAAACGGGTGCAACTCGCGCAGACGTCGCTAAAGTTCTCGAAAACATCCGTCACCAGCATGACACGAACGCGCAACTCGCCGCCGGTGCAAACCGAGACTCGGGTGATCCAGCAATGATTGAACGTGTCGCTCGAAGCCTCGTGGATAATCCGGCGTCTTTGACCACGATGCGAGACATCGGTACTCGTGGCACACAGCGTCTTGCCATCATTGACAAGGCTGAACAGATTGCCAAGGCGGAAGGCAAGACGTTTGATACAGGTCTCATCAACCAACGGGTCAAGTTCTTGGAGCAGTACGAAGACCCGAAGGGTAAGGCTGCAATCAACCGCCAAGCCATCAACAACATCATGCAGCACGCGGCGGATGTCTCCGACCTCAATCAGTTGAACCGTCGGTCGAACGTGAAGATTGTCAACACACCAGTCAACGCTCTGAAAGACCAGTTCGGAGACACGACGTACACGCAGTATCAGACTGCAACTGGCGTGTTGAAAGACGAACTCGGCCTCTACTTCGCGGGCGGCTACTCTCCGACGAAAGACCAGCAAGCGATGTGGGAGAAAATTCAGGCTGACACAGCCACGCCCGCACAGACTGAAGCCTTTGCGAAGGAAGTTGTTCGGCTGGCGACGCGCCGAGCAGACACCTTCAACCAGCAGTTCAAAACGAACATGGGGTATGACGACCCGAACATGCTCACCCCGCAGGCGAAGTCTGCTGCGGAGCGCCTTGGACTTGGTGACGCGGTTGTCCAGTTCAAGAGCGGTGGGCAACTCGGCGGTCCAGTCGTTCAGAATCCGCAGTCGCCGAGGATGGTCTCTGTGCAGATCCCCGGTCAGAAGCCGGGGGCGATTTCGGCTGACAAGATTAATGCGTTCAAAAAGAAGTATCCGAACGCCATCGTCGGAGGGCAATAATGTCAACCAATCCAGTTACACAGCAAGTGGACCCTTACGCAGAGTTCGGGGGCAGCATCGCTGCTGCTCCTGCATCAACCCCCTCTCCGGCATCGAGTACTGGTTCCGACCCATACGCAGAGTTCGGCGGCGAGGCTACTCCCGAAGTCACGTCGGTCGCTCCAGCAAGCCAGTCCGGTGATGTCGCAAAGCATGGACTTCTCTCACGCGCATGGGACTGGGTCAACACGCCAATTTTTGACAACGTTCTACCAACCGGAGTCAAAACGGCAGACATTGTAAAAGCCGCTGCCTTCGAGAAGGTGTATGGCGAGGCGTACATTCCGGGCGTCAACGATTTTGAAACTAAGGCGGTCGCCCACCTCGGTGAGAATCCGACGAAGCACGCCGTGCGGACGTTCATCAATGGTGCCGCTGCCGACACTGCAAACATGGCGTCGAGTTTCACAAGCCCCGTCGGGATTGCGACGACTCTTGCGGGTCTCGGCCCCGAAGCCAAAGCCGGGACTGCGTTGGCGAAGGTCGCTCCCGTTGCAAAAGTTCTTTCCGGAACTGCGTTCGGATTGCAGGGTGCCCACCAGATTTATCAAGCGGGCATGGAGAACACACCCGAGGCTTGGCAGCAGCGTCTGCAAGGCGCAGCACAGCTTACAGGAGGTGCGGCGGTTGCGGGTGAACCTATTGTTGAACCTGTGACGGCGGCTGCGTCCAAAGTCGTCCCGAAGGCCCGGGGAGCGGCTGAGACCGTCGAGAATGTTGCGAAGGGCGGGCAACCTAAACTTCAGGCAGCCATCCATGATGCGGCACAGGCGGGTGCGGAGAAATCCGCTTCCCTCGGTTCGCATCCCGACATTCTCGACAAACAGGTCGAAGCTCCTGCGGAAGATGTCTATCCCGTCAAGTTGGTCTATGACGAAGATGGCAATGTCGCCGACCTCGACGGGCGGCACAGAGTCATTCAGGCGATTGACGAGGGTAAAGAGTCCATCCCCGTACAAGTCACGTTACGTGATGGAACGACCGCGACCATTCAACAAGACCCGAAGGTTGTCGCTGAGAAATTCGGCGTCACCAAGGAGTCATTGGCTGCGACGGATGAACAGCAAGCGGCTGTTCGTGCGGGCGAGGGTCAGCCGCGTGAACCTGTGTTGAAACCTGCTACGACTCCGGCGTCGGAACCCGCGGAAACCCCGACGACTCCGGCGAAAGCTCCTGCGGCGAAAACATCGACAGGCCGCATTCGCACAGCGATCGAAGATGTCAGTAATGATGTCAAGGCGAAGTCCCAGAGTCTCTATGAGCGGCTCGATAAAGAATCGGGCGGACGCTGGCAGCGGTACGAAGACCAGATCACAAATCTCAATGACAAGATGGATGAGGTCAACGGGATTGATGACGAGGCTTACGACCGACTGGAGACCAAACGGAACGACATCGAAACCTCTCAGGCTCAAATGCTTGAAGACCTGAAGGAGAAAGGTATCGACCCGAGGATCGCGGATGATGCGGTCGCGCACTACAAGCAGGCGATGGCTCTTCGCGATCTCGATAGAGCGGTTAAAGGTTCGACCGCTGGTGACATTCGAGTCGGTCTCAAAGAGCATATTGACCCGCAGAAGTTTGTCACACGTGTTCAGAAATTGAAGGACAGTGGTCGTCTTGAGCAGGCTCTCGGAAAAGACGGCGCGAACACTCTGCTGAAAGAGGCGTACGACGCAGTCAAAGCGAAACGGATTCGCACGGCGGCGACTTGGACGGCAGGGGCACTCGGTCTCATCGGATACAAGGGGTCCGCGATTCTGCATCTTCTCGCAGCCGCAGAGTAGCCGAAAAACAAAACCTGCGCGTAGTTTGTGACTACACACGGGCTTCAGTCCCGGCGACACTTACGCTTTGGGCGGGTGATTTCTTTCTCCTCACGGGAAACGAGGTACGATTGTCGGATGGCGGACTACGACACTCCTCGGTACACGCGTTCAAAGGAAGAAGCAGCCCGGAGGAAACTGTAGAAATGAACCTAATTGCGGACGCCCTGCACACTCTTTCAAAGCACGGCTTGCTGGAAATTGAAATCCCAAGGGGGTGAACGTGATGCCGAAAGGGACTCCCAGTCGTGTTGGTGCGTTAACCGCCGCAACCCTGAAGACGGGAGAGTTGGTTTTCCTGCTGGCAGATTCCAGCATACCCGTTCGTCTGAACGAGTTGCCTTTCCGAATGACTATCAGGAAGAAGGAAACAGCGACCACTGCTGGCAAGTAACGGCTAGCGTGCTGGGCATGCATGCCCAGCACGACTGCCGCTACTTGCAGAGGAGGAGAACATGAAAGATACCGCAATTACCAGAGACGAACTGGTCGAGCAGATGATTGCACTCGGCAACAAACCTGTCGTGTGGCTCGGAACTGGACTGGTTATGGACGCTGTGAGAGCCGTCAGACTTGTACGTGCTCCACTGGGGGAGGTCATCGGCCTGATTCCCGCCTCGACACAGGACAACGTCGGTGACGTTCCGACAACAGCCATGTTGCGGGCAACCCGTGAAGACCTGCGTACTGCCATGAACCGTTTCACGAATACGTTCGAATCCTACGTTAGCGGAAACATCACCGCAAACGACTTCCGTATCATCAAGCGAGACTACGATACTGTCATCGCTCGGTGCCTCGGAGCACTGGAGAATTTATGAACCTGTGGACGCTGGACAAGGCGAAAACCGTGGGACTCTCCCGCAAGGATTCGCTTGAGCGCACGCGGCAGGAAATCCTCCGCGTCATCGCCTGCAAATGTCACCATAGAGGTTAATCTTATGGAGCGAACAAACGTATTGCCGATGCATCTACTCAGCGATCTTCCGAAAGGCGAATGGGCGGCACTATCCCACAGTCAAGATCGTCTCATCGCACATTCAGCCGAGTTGAGCGAAGCCTTGCAACAAGCGTATCGGGCGGGAGAACGAGACCCATTTGTACTACGTGTCCCCGGCAGTGCGATGTATAGTCGCTGAGTGGGCAAAGTCTCGGTCTTTCAGTACACAGAGTTCCCCGGAGAAGCTGCTAGTGCAGCTTTTCCAGAGGGCCGCACAGCGTATCGCCCCATTTTGCCCGTGTCCCTTGTGAGCAATGGGCATCGCTTTTCCTGCTACGCAATCGTGGACTCAGGAGCCGACTATTGCACATTTCCGAGCGTGTTCATGAACTCTTTGGGTGTCGCAGGACAAGCCAAGCCAGACCCGAACTTTCGTGGGCCGACAGGTTCAGGACAACTCTCGTTCTGTGAAGTAGCCATTGAGCTGGGGTTTAGCGAACCATACACCATCTACGCCAGCTTTTCGGACGGGCTGAATGATTGGTTCGTCAATGACGTGGGTTACGGGCTGTTGGGACAAGTCGGTTTCTTTGACCGATTCAAGGTTGCTTTCGATTGGCCTACGAGGAGTTTTGCTGTTGAGACAAGGAGCAATGAAGAATGAACAGCCCGCCCTCCGTCGCCCGGAGAGCAGGCTGGCTAGTTACTACCGCCCCAGATGTTTCAGAAGGCTTGCGGCTGTCTGAAGTATCTGGAGAAAAATGTTCAAGCACGAAAGAGCCTTGAACGTGTCCAAACGACGAACGGGCGTTCGCCGCCGGTGTTTTGGTTTTCTCATCTGTGGTGTTTCCAATCTGGAGCCGAGGGTGAGTCTGAGTCTCTCCCGACAGTCCCCAGAGGCATCTTAGGGTTGGAAAACGTGTCGCGTAAGGTGACGACAGTGAGGGGCTACCGGACTTTAAGGAGGAGTGGGCAGAGGCATGGCTTTACCCTACCTTTCTTTCTAAAGTGACGACGCCGTTTGACAATGCCCGAGTACCTCGTTTTATTCGCAAATGAACTTTGCTCTGCTCTTGTTCAACAGGCCGATTTAGCGGCGTCGTTGTATATGTGTCCACACGGCACCAGCAAGCAAAGTGACGCAGCCCCTTATTTATGGGACAGGCGTCCAGCCTCCGCCCCAAACTTCCGTGACGACGGCACTTCTTACCTCTTCAGCAGGGACAGTGATCGTTTCCTCCAAAGTTTCTCGCCTGACATTTAGAAACTTCGCTTCTCGGTTGCGCCAAATACCCTATCAATCTTGCACATGATCCTCCCAGCCCACTGCACAGCAGCGGCAATGAGCGACACTGTAGGCGGAGAAAGTTTGGCATCGAAGAGGTCGTCGGCGGTCGTCACGTGTCGTGCTCCCAGAATCACTTCCCCACGCCTTAGAGCGTTACGTCGTTACCTCCGTAATTATCTGAAGAACGAAAGGTCGAAGTACGCTCTGAATGTGACGATCAGTACGCTGCTGTAGTCAATAAACAAGGAAATTCCTGCAGATTACGTGAGGCTGTGCCGAAGAAGGAAGAGGCTTGAAATGGGTCTGAAGCAACGTTTCAGCATTGTGCTAATTGGAATCATGAAGGCACTTGAAGTGCTCGCTTTATCAACTGTCATCATTGGAGCGATGTCTCTGCCTGCCGATGCACAGGTCGTGACGGCGACCGTTGCCACCGGGATGGTCCCCAGAGGGGTCGCAGTGAACCGAGTCACGAACAAGATCTACGTCGCGAACTACGGCAGCAGCAACGTGACGGTGATTGACGGAGCAACCAACAACACGACGACAGTCGCCGCTGGAACCCAACCTATCGCCGCGGCGGTGAACTCAGTCACAAACCAGATCTATACCGTGAACGAAGGCAGCAACAACGTGACGGTGATTGACGGAGCAACCAACAACACCACGACCGTCGCGGTTGGGACCATTCCTTGCGCCGTGGCGGTGAACACGAACACGAACCAGATCTACGTCGTGAACCGAAGCAGCAACAACGTGACGGTGATTGACGGGGCAACCAACAACACGACGACAGTCGCCGCTGGAACCTATCCTAGAGCCGTGGCGGTGAACCCGAGTCACGAACCAGATCTACGTCGCGAACTACAACAGTAACAACGTGACGGTGATTGACGGAGCAACGACAACACCACGACCGTCGCCGCTGGAACCAATCCTTTTGCCGTCGCGGTGAACCCGAATACGAACCAGATCTACGTCGTGAACCCCGGCAGCAACAACGTGACGGTGATTGACGGAGCAACCGAACAACACCACGACCGTTGGTGCTGGAAACGCTCCCGGCGCGGTGGCGGTGAACCCAGTCACGAACAAGATCTACGTCGCGAACGAAGGCAGCAACAATGTGACGGTGATTGACGGAGCAACCAACAACACGACGACCGTCACTGCTGGACAAACTCCCCTCGCCGAGGCGGTGAACACGAATACGAACAAGATCTACGTCGTGAACCAGTGTACATGGATAGGTGGTATCTGCACCGGCGCTGGCGATGTGACGGTGATTGACGGAGCAACCAACAACACCACGACCGTGCCCGTCGGAACCAATGCTATCGCTGCGGCGGTGAACACGAATACGAACAAGATCTACGTCGTGAACAATAACAGCAACAGCGTGACGGTGATTGACGGGGCAACCAACAGTACAAGCACCACCCTTTCATCGAACCCGAATCCATCTGCCCTGAATGCCAACGTTACTCTTACTGCAACAGTCGGAGAAAGTCCGCTCGGCACCGTGCCCACTGGCATGGTGGCGTTCATGGACGGCTCGACTGCGCTGGGGACGGGCACATTGAACGGCTCGGGCGTCGCGACCTACACGACATCGAGCTTGGCTGTAGGGCAGCATTCGATCACCGCCGCTTACGGCGGCGATGCGAACAACGCTGGGAGCACATCTTCGGTATTGACTCAGACCGTGAACGCGGCTGGCTTCACGATGACCTTTAACCCGACGAGTACAACGGTAACAGCCGGGCAATCGGGAACGTTTACACAGACGGTGACGCCGCAAGGCTCATTTACCAACTCGATCAGCTTCTCCTGCTCGGGGCTGCCCGCGCTTGCGGGCTGTACTTTCAACCCTGCCTCGGTCACCCCGAATTCCAGCACAGTAACCAGTACCCTGACCATCACTACTGCGGCACACACCGCGTCACTAGCGTTCCCGTTTGGTCGTCGGTCGAGTCCGCTGTACGCGATCTGGCTGGTGGTGCCAGCCATGCTGCTGGGCACGGTGGGGATGGCTACGCCTAACCGCAGAAAACTTCTGACCTATTGCCTCGTGTTCCTACTGGTCAGCGGTTGCTTGTTGCAGGTGGCTTGCAGTGGCGCAAGCAGCGGCGGAGGAAGCGGCAGCGGCACGGGTGGAACCCCGGCTGGCACCTACACTGTCACGGTAATTGGCACCGCAGGCTCAACCCAGCACACGGCCACTGTGACATTGACGGTGCAATGATGCCCGAAGCCAAATCTTGCACCTCCGGGGAATACAGGGGCACTTCCCTAAAACGAAGGTCGGGCGTCGGAGAGTCCCACCGGATGGTTCTGCCCTCGCGGAGGTAGCCACCGTCCTTTGGCGCATGCGAAAAGCGCAGGGGCTAGACGAACTGCCGGTCGCTTGGAAAGGTTATGCGGGGAGTTTGCGTTGGTCAGTTCAATCTTCATCCTCAAACCACTCAATCTCAGCCCACAGATTCTCGGGGACAAGCGTCAGAATACGCGCTAGGTCTGCAATGCGGCGATACACCTTGCGGTCCTGACATTCGTTTTGTAGGGCAGCTTTGGCGAGATTGAGAATCGCCCGGTTCTCCCACGTCGCACACTTCCGCCGCCGTTCCGCTCTTTGGGGTACTTCGATTTGAATGGGGCGTCCGCTCTTACTCGTCAAGTATTGCTCGACCACGATCTTCGGGATTCGCAGGACGCGATAACGCCGACGACTCCGGGTTTCTTGCGTGCCGAGGTCGATGACTCCGGGCAGCTTCGCGAACCGTCGGACAACAGCATCTTCGCCGCACTTCAAGACGGCGGCGACATCGCGAACTGTCAAGAGTTCAGACATGGGCAGCATCTCCCCAAGCAGCAACCACTAGTGAGTCCAGCCTGTCTTGCCGAGCTTGTGCCCACGCGGAATAGTGCTTCTCAGTCGTCTTGATGCTGGTGTGTCCGAGCAGTTTGCTGACCTCCTCCATCGGGATGCCCGCAGTCAACCAACCACAAGCAGCCGTGTCTCGTAAGCAGTGCGGGGTGAAGTTCGTTTTTTGTCCGAAAGCCGAACGGAAGAGGGTTCGGAGATCGTGCTGCCAGTTTGTGACGGCTGACGTTTCCAAACCCCCACCAGTCCAGAACAGGTAGTCACCGTCGTTTTTCACAGCGAGAATTTCTTCCGCCACAGCGGGTGGTAGTGGCACCGAGACATGTGTTCCGGTCTTTTGTCGCTTGGTGACCACGCGGACCAGCTTTTTCTTTTCGTCTTTCTTGATTTCCGACCGCTGTAGGGTGACCGCGTCACGGATGGCGAGACCGCTGTGACGCATGAGTTGAACCAGCGCCCGGACGCGGGCGGCTTTTGCAGCCTCGAACTTCTTTGGAATCTCCGCAAGGAGCTTCGTGTATTCCGCCGGTGACAGTGGCATCGTCGGCGGCTCATCCGCTGTGATAGCTGAAAGGTTCGGTACGCGCTCCAGCCAGCCGCCGTTGTGACAGAAACGCAGGAATCGACGCAGGCGGGTCTGGACTTGCTGGCGGGTCAACGAGGACGGATACAGGTCGTCCCACGTCCCCCGGTACTGAACAAGGGTTTCGAGATTAATGTCCGTCGGGAAGAACTTCGAGCGGGTCTCGAAGAACTGTCGGAACCGTTCAAGTTCTCGATCATATTTCTTGACGACAGACGTGTTCAGCCCTGCCGTTTTCCGCTCCATCAGGAAGAGTTCGATGGCGTTCGCAATGGTCTTGCGGGTCTCCTCAATGACCTCGGGTCTTCCGCCCACTTTGAAGCTCTCTTCTAGCTCCCGCTTCTTTTCCTCTGCCTGCGCCCACGACCGCGTCTTCGCGGAGCGGCGGTACTGCTTACCGTCGAACGTCCACCGCAGATGCTTCCGGCAGTCGCACCTTTTCCACGTCTCATCGTCCCGGTAGCGGCACATAGTGGCGTGCCGAACGAAGATTTCAATTGAAGGAATCATGCCGTCTCCTGTGTTTTTCCAAGTTCATCTAAGCACAGAATTAGCACAATTGGGAGACATCTTCGGTAACCAATAGAAAAACCCGCTGTTCATGCGGGTTTGAGGGGCTTAAAATTTGGAGGCGCGGGTCGGAATCGAACCGACGCATAAAGGTTTTGCAGACCTCTCCCTTACCACTTGGGTACCGCGCCCCTGCTCCTACGTTAGCGTTCCGGCTGGAAAATGTCCATCTGCGGAATGCAGGCTGGAAACTCAAGAAATCTGGAGCGGGAGACGGGGGTCGAACCCGCGACATCGACCTTGGCAAGGTCGCGCTCTACCACTGAGCTACTCCCGCTCGACTGAAAAATTATAGCATTTGCCTGTGGTCGAGCGTCGTTGAAAGGGTCTTCATCACGAAGAACACGAAGTACCATGAAGGAAATGCCTATAATCAAACCCTTCGTGATACTTAGTGTCCTTCGTGGTTAAGGCTCTCTCTTAGCCCAAACTGGACACTAGCCCTGCCTACGAGAATTCCAATTCGATCTTCTTCGCGGCCCGGTCCAGACCCACGATTCGAAAGCTCCGCACCTGCCCCGCCCGGACTGGCTCCGCTTTTGCAGGCCCGCCTGACCCCGTCTTCCATCGCGCCTGCAGCATCGAGCTCAGCGACGAAAGGTCCGCCTTCGCTTCCTTCGGAGCCTCTGGCTTGGCCGGGGCGGCCGCACTCACCTTGCAAGTCGCATGGATGCCTTCGCCCAGTTCCACGCGGGCCTGGTTTCCGGACTCATCCATCAACCGGCCAGTCACCACATCGCCTTCCTTGTGCTCGGCAATATATTCATCGAGGCCGGTGGGCACGAGTTGTTTCATACCCAACCGCATCTGCCGCTTGTCGGGATCGATCGCGAGAACTTGTGCCTTGACCACTTGCCCGACTCGCAGCACGTCCTGAGGAAGGTTGATACGCTTCTCCGCGCTAATGTCGCTGACATGAACCATGCCCTCGATGCCTTCCGAAAGCTGCACGAAGGCGCCGAATTTCGTCATATTTGTAATCGGCCCCTCAACCGCCGACCCAACCTGAAAGCGTTGGGAGATGTCGGCCCATGGATCCCCCAGCGCCTGCTTGAGCCCCAGCGAGATGCGTCGCTCGCCGGCATTGACCTGCAGGATCACCACCTCGACCGTCTCGCCCTCTTTCACCACATCGCTGGCTTTGCGGATCTTGCCCTTCGACCATGACATCTCGGAAATGTGAATCAATCCCTCGATGCCGGGCTCCAGTTCGACGAACGCTCCAAACTCCATCAGACGCGTAACTGTGCCGCGCACCCGGTCGCCCGCCTTGAATTTTGCCGCCACCGTGTCCCAGGGATGTGGTTGCAGTTGCTTGAGCCCAACCGAGATGCGCTTCTTCTCCGCTTCAGCCCCAACCTTGAGCACTTTCACTTCAACTGCCTGCCCGACCGAAAGCACGTCCGCCGGCTTATTGACGCGGCCCCAGGAGATATCGCTCACGTGCAGCAACGCATCCACTCCACCCAGATCGACGAAAGCGCCGTAATCGGTCAGGCTACGCACGGTGCCGCTCACCGTCTCGCCTTCCTTGATTTGCGAATAGAACTTGTCCTTCGCCGAGCGTTCTTCTTCCTCCGCAACCGCGCGGCGATCGACCACCACATCCTCATCGGTAACATCGAGCTTGATGATCCGGCAGCGAATCTCCTGCCCCACCAGCTTCTCCATCTCGGCCGCTTCGCGGACTCCGCTGCGCGAGGCCGGCATGAATGCCCGCACTCCGACGTCGACGCTGAAGCCGCCCTTGATCAAGCCCGTTACTGTGCCCAGAACCGTCGTCTTGTCGGCAAATGCCTTTTCCAATGCGGACCAATCCATCGGCCGCTCAACTTTGAAGCGCGATAGCTCGTAATAGCCGTCCAGGTCGCGCCCCTTTACCGTAACCAGGCACTTGTCCCCAGGCTTCAGAGTCTCCCCTTGCAGGCCGGCCAGCGGCAGGATGCCTTCCGACTTGTATCCGATGTCGAAGAACACCGCCTCGGCGTTGACCGCAATCACCGTGGCCTGCAGCTGCCTGCTGCCTTCGGTCTTGCGCGAATGGCTTTTCTGGAACTGAGACAGAATGTCGCCGAAGGATTCGCTGTTCTCGACGGCAGGCTGGGTTTCTGGAGTTTGTGGATTAGAAGCTAATGGATCAGCCATGAAAGGTTACTGCCCTCGTCGCGGGATGAGATTCCCTAGAATAACACTGCAGCCGATCCCGGATCAGCGCGCCACCCACTGCGGATCTTCTTCCGGCCTGACAATCTGCCCATCGCGCATATGAATGATGCGGTCTCCGTACTTCGCCGCTTCGGGATTGTGCGTGATCATCAGCACGGTCTGCCCGAGTTCCTGGTTCGACTTCCGCAACATCCCAAGCACGACATCCGAGTTCTTGGAATCCAGATTGCCCGTCGGCTCATCCGCCAAAACGATTGCCGGCTTATTAATGAGAGCGCGTGCCAACGCCACGCGCTGCTGCTCGCCGCCGGAGAGTTCCGACGGACGGTGTCCCAAACGCGCGGTTAGTCCGAGAAGGTCGGTGATCCGGTCGAAGTGTGCGGGATCTCCATCGCCATTGCCCGAGATTTCCCTCGCGATTGCAATATTGGATCGCGCATCCAGCGTCGGCAGCAAATTAAATTTCTGGAACACGAAGCCAATCTTGCGCTTGCGCATGCGGGTTCGTTCCGCGTCCGAAAGCGTGGCCAGATCGTCGCCATCGAGCACGACGCTGCCGCCATCGGCACGCGTTAAGCCACCCAATAAGTAGAAGAGAGTCGATTTTCCGCTGCCCGACGGACCGACCACGCTGACAAACTCGCCCTTCTGCACGCTGAAGGAAATTCCGCGCAGCGCCTCAACCTCAATTTTGCCGACGTGATAAGTCTTCCGTAGGTTCTTCGCTTCGATGAATGCTTCGCCCATGCCTGACAAGAATCTTACACGAACGCCCGTCCCGAGCGTGTACGCGCTGTGTCACTCATCAGACTGTCGGGGAGTCAAACGAACAGCGTCTGTCGCAAAATGGCTAGAAGCCAGGAGCTAGAAGTCAGAAGCTAGCCGCAGAACTCAGGCCGCGCCCACCTGGCGCGCAACTAGTGGAGGTCTCTGTTGCATCCGCTTGGGCCCACGCTTCCGCACCAGCAACAATCGGACGCGCTCCAGCAGATCGACGGGAGCATACATCCCCTTGGTAAGAAAAACGTCCGCCTGCGAGTCGTGATCGTAGATGCGCACCTTGCTCGAGATGAGAATGGCGGGTGTATGCGGCGATACATCTTTGATCTTCGCGATCAACTGGGGCCCGTCGAGTCCCGGCATCGCCATGTCGGCAATTACCAGGTCGACACCACCTTGCAGGAAGCGCGCCAGCGCCTCTTCTCCGCGGGAGAAACTCGCCACGCGGTAGCCCCGGGTTTCCAGCACAATTTTGCGGTGGGAAAGAGACTGCTCGTTGTCGTCTACACACAAGATCGTGCGCTTGGGTTTCATCAGCCTTCCGCAATCTGTCGCGCGCCACCGCATCGGCGGGTCGCAAAACCAACAGAGGCTTTTCTCTATATGAAGAATGTCAGAGCGAAATGAATCCTAACGGGAACCATGCTCACTGTAAAGTAGCGTCGATGCTAATGGGACTTTCTGGCTATTGATTTTCTTTTGAGTGAGTGCGCCACAGTGTTTTCCGCAGCTTGCGCAACCTGCATTAGAGAAAAACTTCGCCGCGCATCACTTCGATTGCGTTGCCGCCAACGCGCACGTTAACTATCCGGTTATCGCGTTCGTTGTTTTGTAGATCTTCGGCGTGCGTTTTCAGGATAGCCGCGCGCACAAATATCCGGCTCGGCCGCTTCATTTCGATCCCCTGCTCGATCAGAACCCGCTCGTCGGAGTTGGCGACTCCATGCGCGACCATCCACGCCGCCGCGCATCCCGCTGCCGAACCTGTCGCGGGATCCTCGCCGTTATAAAACAACATGCGGGAGTGCAAACGCGCCGCCGGATCGACCGTTTCACGGGCCACGAAGTAGAAAAACTTGCCGCCCGTCCTCCCCAGATAGTCGTCGGCTCGGCTGAGGTCGACCCTCAACTTCTGAATCACCGCCAGGGATTTCAGCGGAGTCACCGTGTAGGCGAGCCCCGTCGAAACCGTCTCGATCGGCAGCGACGGATCAAAATCTTCGACGCTCAATCCCAGAACTCGTGCAACCGCCTCTCGCTCATGCTGCATTCCAAACACCGGATCGATCTGCGTCATCTCTCCGAACACCTGCTGACCCGCTCCCTCTTCAAATCGCACCGGAACTTTTCCCACGTTCAGTTCGAGCGTGACTTCCTTCGCGCCCGAGTCGCCTCGCAACGCGAACGCCGTCCCCAGCGTAGGATGCCCCGCAAACGGCAATTCTTCCTGTACGGTAAAAATTCTCACTCGCACGCCGCGCTCGTGCTCCGTTTCAGCATCGCGCGGCAAGATGAAAGTCGTCTCCGACAAGTTCATCTCTTTGGCAATCGACTGCATCTCCGCGTCACTCAGCCCGCGCCCGTCGAAAAATACCGCCAGAGAATTTCCCTCCAGAGGATTGGACGAGAACACATCCCACTGCGCCATGCTCAGCCGCCGCTTGCTCATGACCGTCCCCAGAAACCGTGAGTTGCCCTGCCAAACAAGGGATGCGCGCCGCTACGCTGCGACGCAGAAAAATAGAAATAGCGACGTGAGCGAGCCCGAGCGTTTGACACCTGTACTCCTCGCTTCTATCCTAAACAATATGTTCTTTCCTTCCACTGCCATGGCCATGTGTTGTTGCCCATCGGCGCCGGCGTGTGGGTAGGGAAGCAGCGAGATTCTTCCCAGCCCACCCGGTGAAGCGGGTGGGTTTCGTTTTCATCCGCTTTGTGCCAAGTCTGGAAGCCGGAACGGGCCGATTTTCCGAATCTTGAACAATTTGAATCACAAGGAGACGATCATGACGACTGCGACCGAAACTTACAGCGTTCCCCGCATCAACGACACGGCCCCCGACTTCACCGCGGAAACCACGAAGGCACAATCCACTTCCACGACTGGGTCGGCGACGGATGGGCCATCCTGTTCTCGCATCCCAAAGATTTCACGCCCGTCTGCACCACCGAACTTGGCGCCATGGCGAAGCTGCAGCCGGAATTCGCGAAGCGCAATACGAAGATCATCGGACTCAGCGTCGATCCCGTCACCAACCACAGCAAGTGGGCGGCCGACATTGAAGAAACCCAGGGCGCGAAAGTGAACTACCCGATGATCGGCGATCCCCAACTGAAAATCGCCAAGCTCTACGGCATGCTGCCCGCCGCGTCCGGCGAAACTTCCGAGGGACGCACTCCCGCCGACAATGCAACCGTGCGCACCGTCTTCGTCGTCGGTCCCGACAAGAAGGTCAAGTTACAGATCAGTTATCCCATGACGACCGGCCGAAACTTCGACGAAATCCTGCGCGTGATCGATTCCATGCAACTCACCGCGAAACACAAAGTGGCAACTCCCGCGAACTGGAAGCCGGGCGACGACGTCATCATCACCGGTGCGGTTTCGAACGAAGAGGCGCAGCAGAAGTTTCCCGGCTTCAAGACCATCAAGCCGTATCTGCGAGTCACCTCCCAGCCGAAATAGTTTCGGCACGGGCACGAAGTAGCAAGAAGCATTTAGAATCGGCCACGGATTCCGCGCCGATCAACACGGATTGTTTGCGATGTTACGCTCGCTTTCAGATCCGTGCGAATTCGCGTAGATCCGTGGCTTATCTTTGGTCTTGGTCTTGCGGAAGCGCATGCGGTCCGGTGATCGTCCCGGTCTTCAAAGCGAGTACGACGGGACGGACTGCTTTGCTTTCAGCGGGTTACGAGACCCCTCCTGACGGTAAGTTGTTGTAGTCGGGTGCAGGCGGGACTGACAGTGCAACGGAATATGCAACAGATTATGCCCACTTAATGGGGCAAATCGACCACGGTCCTAGTGACCGTGCGTTTCGTGCAGTGTTCGCTATTTGGAGCCGCCGAGTACAGACATGTGCGTAAAACGCTCAGGCCGACATGCAAAAGAACCGTTGGCTTCGTATCCCGTGGAGGGTCACTCCTCCAAGGCTCGTTCGGTCGTTGTCCACTCTTGGCAGTCACTTGCGAATTTCAAACTTCAAACCTTCAGCTCTAAGAACATCCAGTAGTGTCATAGTTTTCAAGCCAAATTGCTGGCACACATTTGGAACTTTGTGCGAGGCCGCACCCCCCAGCCTTTCTTCCGTGACGACGATGCAAGGTTCTTTGGGTTGTTTGCGCGTGATGACGAGGGCGAGGCTAACGACAATCGGGTCAGCGTGAGGACTTATTTTCATCGCTTCGGCGAGGGCAGGAAAGCGTGCAAGCACCTCGTTGAGCACTTTGCCTTGTTCGCCGTCTAAATCTAGGAAAGCACCTTTTTGTGTCTTTGCCCACTTGAGAATATCGTCATCACGTTTGCTTAGTTCTCGCAGCACTTCGTTTGGGGCAACAAGAAGACCCTTGCCAATCAATTCTTCGATGAATGCCCAGAGCGGGTCGAACAGGTCACGTGGATAGTGCTTCATGGCAATAAAGGAGCAGGTATCCACGCAGTGAAGAGTTGGCATCTACCCCACTCCTACCAGCTCTTGAATTCTATCCAAATGCTGGAGCCTGACGCCTAGGTATTCAGACAAGTCCGAATCCGTAATCCTTCCATGTTCGTGGGCCGCTAGCGCGTCCGATACAAACTTCTTTCCAAGCTGGCTCACTGCTTTCGTGCTGGGTCTGACAATAACCTTTCGGTTCTTTTTCTGTTTCTCCTGTTCTTCGTATTGCTCTTGAAGAACGGCCATCGTTCGTCGAAAGGTGGCAACGTTCACCGCATTAATCTGAAGCAATCTAGTGATAATCACCTGTCTACTCACGGCAAAAGTACGTGCTAGTGGGTCTAGCGATTGGAGCACGTCAGCGCCACGAAGAACCCGAGCAACCGCCGGATGCTTTGACAAAGCGTTGTCTGGAACGAGTACGAGGCCAGCCGCAGTGTTACAGCGAACCTCTACATCAGGCGACCCTTTCGCCGGGGTCGATTCGCTGGGATTGCAAATTCCGGGTTGCCGAAGTACAAGGTGGGCCACTTCGTGCATCGTGCTAAAAATGCGTCTGGCGTATGCGTCGTGTGAGTTGAGCACGATTGCCGGAACACCGTCGACGATGGAAAACGCGTGGACTTCGTTCGCTGGCATTGAAAACTGAAAGACAAGCAGACCCAAGTCTTCCAAAGCATCCCGCCATATCTTGAGAGCGTCATTTGGCTGTTGTCCTATGACTCGCTCAGCAGGTGCAGCCAGCCACTCTCGAATCAGTCCTGCAATTTCCGGTGCTTGCTGTGTGTCGAGCTGTGGAACTATGTTCAGATTCTGGGCTTCTCTGAATTCAGAATAGACACCCTTCAGCCATCGGGCACGTCGAATGGCGAGTCGCGTAGGCGTAGACAGAGGACGATTTGTGACATTCGGCGCACGGAAATCGATTGGTAGCGCCGGTTCATCCGGCGGAGCAGGTAAGAAAAACGAAGCAACTGGTCGCTTATACGCGTCGGCCGCCTTCTCAAGCTGTCTTGGAGTAGGCAGAGCCTGAACGCCTTCCCACTCCTGAAGTCTGTCTGGCTTCACGCCGATACGCTTAGCGGCAAGCTCAAGAGGTAGACCCGCAGTCTCGCGTGCCCAGCGAAAGAGTGCAGATGAAATTTGTAACGCGGGTCTGTCAGGCATTCGCATGAATCTTACACCCGCGAAGCACTTGTAGATTCAACGCACTTACCCTAACCTCAACATCTCCAAAGAGACTTCCCGGTGTGCAAGTCTCCGGAGTTGCTGTTCCCGCTCTTCCCAGTCGGGCAAGTAGGCGTGCATGAAGCTCTTGAAGACCCTCCCATGATTGGGGGCAAGAAGGTGAACAAGCTCATGCACGACAACGAACTCGCCCAAGCTCTTCGGTAGCTCGATTAACTCTGCGTTCAGCGTTAGACGACCGACACTGGACAAGGATGCCCACTTCCGGCGCATCTCGCGCAGGTGAATTTGGGGCATCTTCACGCCGATTTTCGTCGCCCAATGGCGAACCGCCCAGCGGAGTTCCTCTGCGTCATTCCAATGGTTCTTAGGCATAACCGCCGCTGTTCTCGACCGGGAAGCTTTCATACCCGTTGTACCCTCAGGAGTTGGTTCGCTAGCGCAATCATCTTCTCTGTACCGACCAAAGGTCGCAAGGCTTTGTACAGTTCAGTTCTAAGCTTGCTCTCCTGCTGTTTGTTCCAGCGGAAGTCTGGCAGTGCCTCAAACAGGGCGTTGAGTGTCTTCGCCTGCGCACCATCCGAGCCGGGGGACACGACGGAGACGGTCTTATAAATGGCAAACGTGTTCGCATCCAGCTCAAGCCGCTGACGTTCGGCGTCGGCCTCAGTTGCTTCACGGGCAAGCTTCTCGAATTCGAGCAAAGCCTGCTGCGTCGTCAGTTGGCGGTCTTCGTAAGCCTCAGCCAACTTTTCTGCGCGGTCTCCAATCGAGAGGAGGAATGGCTTGGACAAACCATCTTGCTGAACAGTCGTAACCAGAATCTTCCGAAGGTTCAGGATTTTCGTCGTGTCCGACGTGTCACTGTCTTTGAGCTTCGCCAGTTCTTCAGGTCCGAGTGTATGAACTGCCCCAGGTATCTCAAGTTGCCCGGTGATAGTGTGCTGCTGCAGCAACTCACGCGTCTTGTTCGAGACTTCGCGGTCAACGTAAATGCGGTCGCCGTACGCCGTCCGAATCAGGGCGTATAGTTCCGCCAACGAGAGGTACTGGTCGATGAAGGGTCGGAGGAATGCATCTGGAGAGATGACTTCGTAGACGTTCTGGAGCTGACGGAAGAATTTGAAGAAGTTCCCTCGTCTCTCCTTATCCTCGAAGTGTCCGATTGCCCGTTCCTTGGCCTTGTCATCCCAGCCCTTCGCCCACGGAATGTAGTCTGGAGCCTGCTCCTTCATCATCGTCGCGAATAGCTGCTTCAACACGTCAATGTTCTGGATGACCGACGCGACGATATCAGAATCGAACGCAAGTGCCTTCTCCAGTTTCTCGAAAATGCCCACGAAGTCGAGCACGAAGCCATAAGGCTTTACTTGCCCTCCCTCGTCCTCATACGGTCGATTGACACGAGCAATCGCTTGAAGCAGAACGTGGTCACGCATGGGCTTGTCGAGGTACATGCAATAGAGGATGGGTGCGTCGAACCCGGTCAGCAGCTTTTCGGTGACGATGAGAATCTTCGGTTTCTCCGCCTTCCGGATGAAGTCCTTCCGGATTTTCTTCTCCTCGTCCTCGCTGATGTACAACTTTTTCAGTTCTTCTTTGTCGCCCCCAGACGGCGAAAATACGGCACGCGAATAGTCCTTAGGCAGGTATTTGTCGAGAGCTTCCTTGTAGAGCCTGCAAGCATCCCGGTCCACTGCCACGACGAACGCCTTGAAGCCCATCGGCTCGACGTTCTCCCGGAAGTGCGTGGCGACGTACTTTGCAATTTTGTCGATGCGGTCAGGAGCCTTCATCATTTCCTTGAGTTCGACCGCCCGGTCGAGGATGGCGTTCAACTCTTCTACGTCGCTAATACCCTCGGCTTCAGCCAAACTCAGGAACTTCTTTTCGAGCAGGTCTCTGTCCACCCTCAAGCTGGACGGGGCAAGCGCATAGTTCAGCGTTACCGTGGTGCCGTCCAAGATGGACTCGGCGATGGAGTATTTGTCGAGATACCCCTGCTCGTCGTCGCTGCCGAAGACCTTGAAAGTACCTTGACCGCGTGACAGTCGGTCAACGGGCGTTCCGGTGAATCCGATGTATGTAGCGTTCGGCAGTGCACCCATCAGATAGTTGCCGAGGTCGCCGCCCGTCGTTCGGTGCGCCTCATCGACCAAAATTACCACGCTCTCGCGGGTGTTGATGTTGGCCGGGATGTCGTCGAACTTGTGAATCATCGAGACGACCAGTCCGCGATAATCAGACGCAAGGATGTCCTTTAGCTCCTTCTTGCTGTCGGCCACCCGAACGGTCTTGATGCCATAGCCGTCGACGTTCTTTAGAAGCTGGCCTTCGAGTTCGTTGCGGTCAATGAGCATCACTACCGTTGGCTTCTCCGCGCCCCGAATCTCGCGCAGGAGTTTGGCGGCAACCGTGAGCATCGTCAGGGTCTTGCCGCTGCCTTGCGTGTGCCAGATGAGTCCCCGCCGCTTCGTCGGTTCGGCAACTCGCTGGATGACCTTCTCGACGGCTCGGGTCTGGTGCTGGCGGAGGATTTTCTTCGTCAGTTCGTCGTTCTCCGTCATGAAGATGACGTAGTCACGAACAAGACGGAGAAAGCGCGGGCGGTTGAAGAAAGCCTTCACCTTGCTCTCGTAATTCCCCGGCTGTTCATCCCGCCAGTTGAACAGGTTCTTGCGGCTCGTGTTCCACGTCACTCCGTAGAAAAAATCAAGCATTTGAGAGACTTCAAACACTTGCGTGGCGACGAACATCTCTGGCGTCTCGCGGTGATAGCGCCGAATCTGGTCAACGCCGAGGGCCAGACCGTCTTGCTTCCCCGCATCCTTCAATTCAGCCAAAGCGACTGGAATTCCGTTAATCAGGAAAACGACATCGGCGCGGTTATTGAAAACGACGCCCTTCTGCCACCACTCGTCGGTGACTTGAAACACGTTGTTCTCAGGTTTATCGAAGTCGATGACCTTTATATTTCGTTCGCGGTTCTCCTCGGAGACGAAGACGGACTGCTCGCCCCGCAGCCATGAATGAGCTTCGCGGTTTCCCTCGATTGTTGGATTTAGAAGATTGAGGCGACGTAAGATGTCCGGTATGTGGGTCAGGTCAACAACACCGGGATTGAGCAGGACAAGCTGTGCTTCCAAAATGCCTGCGAAATAGAGGCCCTTGTCGCCGCCGCGGAAAGCGAGAGAGTCGTCGGGCCTGGCATACTCCCACCCAATCTCCTGCGCATATTTTAGCATCGGGTTCTGTACTGCCGACCGTTCGCTCATAATGCTCGACACTTACCTCTTTTAGGGTAGGGCTGACATTCGACCCGCCATCAGTTCCTCAAGTATCGCTTCGAACAACTCTTGCAACCTTTCCATTTCAACCTGGAGACCCGCAATCTTGCTGTCGCACGCGAAGAGAGCCTTCGAAATTTCCACCTGTTCTCCCAGAGAAGGCAACGCAACTTGAGACTGCATGAGCATATTCTGATTCAGCGTGGTCATTGTTGTTGTTTTCGAACGCCCAATCAAATCAGCTCTTCGAGCCTCACTTAAGAAGAAATAGGTCAAGAAAAGAGGGTCCACAACGTGCGGGTCGGGCGACACGCGAATGAGGTGACAGTCAAAGATTGCAGGTTCCTTTAGTTCTCTTACGAGGCAGCATTGTCCCACCCCTTCGCGTTTGAGCGAGGACCGCACGAATAGTACATCGTTTTGATTGAGTAGATACCTCTCCTTTGCAGGGTCATCCCATCTGAGACGCTGTACTCTCTCCGAATCGAGTATTGCTCCCTGATAAATATCGTAAACATTGACGTAAGGTGTTCCCTCGCCGAAGATAGCGCCTTTTATGAATGCTCCGTTTTGTGCTGGACGTTGGGACACCCGCTCAAGAGTAGTTATTTCCCAAGTCTGCGGTACTTGCCCGACTTCCGATTCTTCGAGAGCTTCGTCTCGGCTTCCGTAGGTGAACAGATAGTCCATGAGCGCGGCCTTCCGCTCATTCTCCAGAGCTAGCTCACACTGACGCACTTCCTTGGCTCGATGCACTGTCTGTAGGATGTCTGCGATGGCTCTCTGTTCTCTCACGTCAGGGAGAGGGACCCGAATCGCGCGAACGTTGCCGTAATTCAGCCCTTGACGTGTCGTGCCGAACTGGGAACCCATGATTTGTGCCTGTCCGCGTGGGGTCGAAAGGAAGTAACAAATGAAAGCAGGCTCAACGCCTTGTCCAAACCGGATTCGGCAAACGTGTTGATTCACATTAGCAACGTTGACCATATCAGGCACACACGCAACTCGGCCTATCGAAGCACCCGTAATGTTCAGAAGCATATCTCCGGCTTGAACCGCAGAGCCAATCATTGACTCGTGTTGCTCGTGAGAAATGAACGCCACGTCGTGCAGGCTCAACCTGTTCATGAGGACATTCTGCGACCGAATTAATGGAATACCGGTTCGCAGATAGACTTTCTCACCACCTCTGGGAGTAACTCCGCTTCGTAGCTGTTGCGCAATGTCACCTAGCTTGACGACTGGCCACCGTTCGGAAATATCGCTAGGCTCGATTTGCTCGGCTGGTTCTGCGCTAGGGGTTTGTCTCGACCTGTTCATGTCGGGCCGCTAATTCCTCGCAGCAAAAGGCACGTTCGCCAAGAGCAGGTCTAGTGCCTCATCAGCGCGTCTCCGCTCCGCCCGAGCAGTATCGAGGTCGGACATGATGGCAGCTAGCGGGCGATGGTACTGGACATCGTTCGTGTCCACGAAGAAGGAAGGGCTTAAGTTATAGTCAGCTTGCCGCACCTCTTCAAGGGTAATCACACGGCTCAGCTTCTTCCTCGTCTCCCATCGTTGGAAGACATCTGATATCGACGCGATGGCTTCGTCGGTTAACCTGTTTTTGGGTTTCTCTTTGACAAAATACTTTGCGGCATTGACGAGGAGGAACTGCCTCTTGCGCTCAAGAGCCTTATGCCGATTCAAAGCAAAAATTACTCCCGGCGCTGGTGTGTTATAAAACAAATTCTCTGGCAAAAGCACGACCCCCTCGATGAGGTCGGCTTCAACGAAAGCCTGCCGAATCGCCTTCTCCTTGTTGGAAGACTTGCTACCTGACCCACGCGACGCCGCCCCTGTGTCGAGCACAACAGCAGCCCTCCCGGCGTCGTTTAGCGACGCTGCAATGTGTTGGAGCCACGCCCAATCGGCAGACGATGACGGTGCTCTGCCCGATTCGAAACGCTCCCAGCGGTCGTTTTCATAAAGAGATTCGCCGTAGTTATCTTGATTCCACATTGGATTGGCAACAACGTAGTCAAATCGTTTTAGGCCAGCACCCTCAGCCGCGAATCCCGGTTTCGTAAACGTGTCGCCGATAGCGAAGCGGGAATCCGTGTAGTCGTGCAGAAACATATTCATCTTCGCCATAGCGAAAGTGACTGGGTTCATCTCCTGTCCGTAAAGCCTTGGAGCCTTGCTCTTGTGCTCCGGGTTTCTCTGCTCGAACAGGAGCCGAGCTTTAATGAGCAATCCAGCTGACCCGCAGGTCGGGTCGTAAACGGTTGTGTACGGCTTCGGGTCGAGAAGATGCGCCATGAGCCAGCCGACTTCCTTCGGCGTGTAAAATTCCCCCGCGCTCTGTCCCTGTCCCTCAGCAAACTTCCTGAGCAGGTACTCGTAGGCTCTGCCGAGGATGTCCGGCTCTGCGTTCTTCAGGCCGAGACGATGTCGGCTAATGACCTCGACGAGCGCGGCGAGTCGGTCGTCATCGAGAGTCCGTTGCCCGCTCTGGCGTTCGTTGTAGTCTTTAATGTCGAGCACGCCTAAAAGCTCCGGGTTCTCCTTCGCAACTTCCCGCATCGCGTCAGTGACAAATTGCCCGAGAGTGCTGTCGGCTGCATGATGCCGAATGGCGTCCCATCGGTACTCGTGCGGAATGAAGAACCGGACGACAGGCTTGCGGTTGTTTTTGAGCGCGTCTTCGTGGTCAGCCTTGATGACCTCGCGTGCGACCTCCTCATCACCGAACTCGGTGACCTGACCTGCGAACTCGTCGTCGAACACATCTGACAGACGCTTGAAGAAGACAAGTGGGAGGATGAAGTCCTTGAATTTGGGCGCGTCCGCCGCCCCACGGATGGCGCAGGCGGCATCCCAGAGCCACGTCTCTAACGTGGGAACGTCCAGATGTTCGTCGGTAAGGGCAGGAAGGGCTATGGTAGCGACCTTCTGCTCTTCGGTTTTCTTTCTGCGAGGTTTGCTGGATTTGGCTGCTGTGGGCATTCGCTCTCGTTGGTGTCCCAGAATACGGAACCTTGAAGCCTACCGTTCAACGTCCGGTGGGTCAACCGTGCGTCTTTTGAAACCGCACAGCGGCGTTTCCTCGCATTGCTGCCTGTCGACGGAAGTCTGCTCTAGAACCGTACGCAAAAGCACGGATTTCAGAGTCGGGAAACAGGCCGGAGGAAGTCGACACACGAAAGGCTCCTATCATCCGCCGCAGCTTTGCCGTGGGGGGAGATACGAACCACGCCTCGCTCGGTATCGCCCGCCGGGGTCTGGGTTTCGCCACTCTGCTTGAATAACCGTGTTCATCCCGTCGAACACATCGGTGGGATTCTGACAATTCCTTTTGTCTTATGCCCTACGACTACGACGTATCGCCATTCGCGTTCTTGCCTCGGTTCAATCTTTTGCGGTTGCGGCTTCGGGGCTTCCGGTGTCTTCTCGACAGCATTAGCTTCAGCAACCTTTCTGTTGTGCTTTCTCCCACGCTTCCTTGCAGAAAGGGTGTAGATATCCCATGAGCCTTCCCTGTGAATCTTTGACTTCTAGACTTCCCAACGCTGGAGTTGTCGCAACATTCTTTTTGCAGTGCAAACACGGTTCCAGCGCAGCGCCAGTCTGTGCCTCACTGACATTGCGAATTCTGTACATCGCTCCTCCTATTGGTCGCATGCCTACTCTGAATTTAACCCGCGCCGGTCAGTCACGCATGATTTTTGCCGCGAGTTGTTCCGAATCCGTAACAAAAAGCTCGTTCGGGTCACTATCTGCTGAATGCGCGTGGTACTATCGCCTTCCCGCTTGGACAAGTGTGTCCTGTTGCTTCTGCGATTGGGCCCAGATGAGGAAACGTCTGCCCCTAAATAGGGAGAGTCAGCGCAATGGGAATTTACAGCGAGTATCTTGACCGAGGCCCTACATTAGACCTGCAAGCGGAACGCAAGAAGCAACTGTCACGCATTGCAGAACTGCGTACGCGAGCAATTCTTGTGTACGCGTCCGACTCAAGCAAAGCGCGGCAGGGCGCTCCGGTAGCAATCGACAACTCCGACCTTCTCGCCGTCACAGACCAAATCTCAAACCTGACTGGCTCCGCCATTGATGTACTGCTGGAGACTGGCGGGGGCAGCGGCGAGACGACTGAAGATATCGTCCGTCTCTTATATGACAAGTTTGAAAGTGTCGCGTTTATTGTTCCGGGAATGGCAAAGAGTGCCGGAACGATTATGGTGATGGGTGGCGATGAAATCTTGATGGAGCCAGCGTCTTCCTTAGGCCCGATTGATGCTCAGATTCAGGCGGAAGGGAAGGTCTTCTCCGCCGAGGCTTTTCTGAAAGGGCTTGAGAGCATTAAGCAGGAGGTGGCAGCAACCAACTCCCTAAATCGAGCATACATTCCAATCCTTCAGCGCATCTCGCCGGGGGAGATTCAAAGCGCGGAAAATGCGCTGTCGTTCGCCAAGGTGCTAGTGACCGAGTGGTTAAAGGAACACAAGTTCAGAAACTGGAGTGTCCACAAAACTCACAATCCCGGCACGTCTGTCACGCCGGAAGAGAAAGAGCGTCAAGCGAAAGAAATTGCAGATGAACTCTGCAACCACAGCAAGTGGTTGAGCCACGGAAGGTCAATCAAAATCCCCGACCTTGAACGCATCGGACTGCAAATCACGGACTACAGTAAAGATGCGACATTGGCAGATGCTATTCGCCGCTATCACGTTCTCCTGCAAATGACATTTGACCAAACGCCTATCTACAAGCTGTTCGAAACTCCGAGTTCCCGGATTCAGAGATTCTTTGCTCAGTTGCCGACGGGTATCCCCGGATTCGGGCAGCCCATGCCGCTCCCGGCACCGGGACAGCAGCCCATACCAGGGCAGATATTACCAACTTCAGCGATGGTTCAGTTCAAATGCCCCAAGTGTGGCAAGGCACATGCACTTCAAGCTGACTTCGATAAACAACATCCTTTACAAGGCGGCACTGAACGATTCCCGTCCAAGGATGTGCTAATTTGTAAACAGTGTGGAATGAGTCATAATCTAGTTGCGCTTCGCAGCCAACTGGAACTTCAAACCGGAAGGAAGCTGGCCCGATGAAAACGAAACCGGAGAAACCGCTGGCAAACGCAACGGAAGAGCAAACTCACTTTGTTCTCATTTTCGATGAGCTTGCCAAAACGCAAGCACCGGACGTGAGCTTGGAAGAGATTGATGCAATCGGAAGAGGTCCGACGGATAGTCATGGAAGTGACGGACGAGCGCCCCATTTTTATGACCTCGACGTAGATGTTTTCACCGTTCAGCAGCTAAATGGTTTTCTGTTAGCTGAGGTTACGAATCGCCAGCTCTTTTCGCGAATCGTCCGATGGACCACCGATGCGCGGCATGACCCCTTCCAGGGGGGGGGGGGGGGGGGGGGGGGGGGGGGGGGGGGGGGGGGGGGGGGGGGGGGGGGGGGGGGGGGGGGGGGGGGGGGGGGGGGGGGGGGGGGGGGGGGGGGGGGGGGGGGGGGGGGGGGGGGGGGGGGGGGGGGGGGGGGGGGGGGAAAAAAAAAAAAAAAAAAAAAAAAAAAAAAAAAAAAATTTTTTTTTTTTTTTTTTTTTTTTTTTTTTTTTTTTTTTTTTTTTTTTTTTTTTTTTTTTTTTTTTTTTTTTTTTTTTTTTTTTTTTTTTTTTTTTTTTTTTTTTTTTTTTTTTTTTTTTTTTTTTTTTTTTTTTTTTTTTTTTTTTTTTTTTTTTTTTTTTTTTTTTTTTTTTTTTTTTTTTTTTTTTTTTTTTTTTTTTTTTTTTTTTTTTTTTTTTTTTTTTTTTTTTTTTTTTTTTTTTTTTTTTTTTTTTTTTTTTTTTTTTTTTTTTTTTTTTTTTTTTTTTTTTTTTTTTTTTTTTTTTTTTTTTTTTTTTTTTTTTTTTTTTTTTTTTTTTTTTTTTTTTTTTTTTTTTTTTTTTTTTTTTTTTTTTTTTTTTTTTTTTTTTTTTTTTTTTTTTTTTTTTTTTTTTTTTTTTTTTTTTTTTTTTTTTTTTTTTTTTTTTTTTTTTTTTTTTTTTTTTTTTTTTTTTTTTTTTTTTTTTTTTTTTTTTTTTTTTTTTTTTTTTTTTTTTTTTTTTTTTTTTTTTTTTTTTTTTTTTTTTTTTTTTTTTTTTTTTTTTTTTTTTTTTTTTTTTTTTTTTTTTTTTTTTTTTTTTTTTTTTTTTTTTTTTTTTTTTTTTTTTTTTTTTTTTTTTTTTTTTTTTTTTTTTTTTTTTTTTTTTTTTTTTTTTTTTTTTTTTTTTTTTTTTTTTTTTTTTTTTTTTTTTTTTTTTTTTTTTTTTTTTTTTTTTTTTTTTTTTTTTTTTTTTTTTTTTTTTTTTTTTTTTTTTTTTTTTTTTTTTTTTTTTTTTTTTTTTTTTTTTTTTTTTTTTTTTTTTTTTTTTTTTTTTTTTTTTTTTTTTTTTTTTTTTTTTTTTTTTTTTTTTTTTTTTTTTTTTTTTTTTTTTTTTTTTTTTTTTTTTTTTTTTTTTTTTTTTTTTTTTTTTTTTTTTTTTTTTTTTTTTTTTTTTTTTTTTTTTTTTTTTTTTTTTTTTTTTTTTTTTTTTTTTTTTTTTTTTTTTTTTTTTTTTTTTTTTTTTTTTTTTTTTTTTTTTTTTTTTTTTTTTTTTTTTTTTTTTTTTTTTTTTTTTTTTTTTTTTTTTTTTTTTTTTTTTTTTTTTTTTTTTTTTTTTTTTTTTTTTTTTTTTTTTTTTTTTTTTTTTTTTTTTTTTTTTTTTTTTTTTTTTTTTTTTTTTTTTTTTTTTTTTTTTTTTTTTTTTTTTTTTTTTTTTTTTTTTTTTTTTTTTTTTTTTTTTTTTTTTTTTTTTTTTTTTTTTTTTTTTTTTTTTTTTTTTTTTTTTTTTTTTTTTTTTTTTTTTTTTTTTTTTTTTTTTTTTTTTTTTTTTTTTTTTTTTTTTTTTTTTTTTTTTTTTTTTTTTTTTTTTTTTTTTTTTTTTTTTTTTTTTTTTTTTTTTTTTTTTTTTTTTTTTTTTTTTTTTTTTTTTTTTTTTTTTTTTTTTTTTTTTTTTTTTTTTTTTTTTTTTTTTTTTTTTTTTTTTTTTTTTTTTTTTTTTTTTTTTTTTTTTTTTTTTTTTTTTTTTTTTTTTTTTTTTTTTTTTTTTTTTTTTTTTTTTTTTTTTTTTTTTTTTTTTTTTTTTTTTTTTTTTTTTTTTTTTTTTTTTTTTTTTTTTTTTTTTTTTTTTTTTTTTTTTTTTTTTTTTTTTTTTTTTTTTTTTTTTTTTTTTTTTTTTTTTTTTTTTTTTTTTTTTTTTTTTTTTTTTTTTTTTTTTTTTTTTTTTTTTTTTTTTTTTTTTTTTTTTTTTTTTTTTTTTTTTTTTTTTTTTTTTTTTTTTTTTTTTTTTTTTTTTTTTTTTTTTTTTTTTTTTTTTTTTTTTTTTTTTTTTTTTTTTTTTTTTTTTTTTTTTTTTTTTTTTTTTTTTTTTTTTTTTTTTTTTTTTTTTTTTTTTTTTTTTTTTTTTTTTTTTTTTTTTTTTTTTTTTTTTTTTTTTTTTTTTTTTTTTTTTTTTTTTTTTTTTTTTTTTTTTTTTTTTTTTTTTTTTTTTTTTTTTTTTTTTTTTTTTTTTTTTTTTTTTTTTTTTTTTTTTTTTTTTTTTTTTTTTTTTTTTTTTTTTTTTTTTTTTTTTTTTTTTTTTTTTTTTTTTTTTTTTTTTTTTTTTTTTTTTTTTTTTTTTTTTTTTTTTTTTTTTTTTTTTTTTTTTTTTTTTTTTTTTTTTTTTTTTTTTTTTTTTTTTTTTTTTTTTTTTTTTTTTTTTTTTTTTTTTTTTTTTTTTTTTTTTTTTTTTTTTTTTTTTTTTTTTTTTTTTTTTTTTTTTTTTTTTTTTTTTTTTTTTTTTTTTTTTTTTTTTTTTTTTTTTTTTTTTTTTTTTTTTTTTTTTTTTTTTTTTTTTTTTTTTTTTTTTTTTTTTTTTTTTTTTTTTTTTTTTTTTTTTTTTTTTTTTTTTTTTTTTTTTTTTTTTTTTTTTTTTTTTTTTTTTTTTTTTTTTTTTTTTTTTTTTTTTTTTTAAAAAAAAATTTTTTTAAAAAAATTTTTAAATGAAATACTCGCTCGGTCGGCTCGAATCCGTGAGCAGGTCGTGAGCTGAAGATGTGCGGCGGTGCCACCTGACGGCGAACCGAGAATACGTGCAGAAGCGAACACCACCTCTGCCCAAGTTAAAGTTCAGGCGTGCCCACCTTGGGCACAGTGGTCGCAGTCTCCACCAAAGGGAACTAGAACACCTGCATCCCTTGGGAGAAACAAAGCTTAGGCTTTTGGCAGGCGTTCTCCACGCTCAATGAGCAGAAATGGAGAACCCTATGCAAGAAGAAATCGCAACATCCACAGTTCCAATCCCCGTTCCAACAGAAGTACAGACGGCAACTGTCCTTTCTGAACTCATATATCAGAGCCACTGGGTTGTCTGCAAAGTGAATAAATAATCGTTCCAACCATCAGGATACCCAGCGTCATCCACAGACCCGTCAACATGGTCGTCATACGATTCGTGCGTCTCAGCAATCGCTGACCCGAAGAATAAATTCCAAGGCGTGGGCTTCGTGCTTACTGGGTCTGACTATGCAGGCGTCGATTTCGGTTACGTTCGTGACTCCGAGTCTGGCGAAACGAGATTCCGCAGCACTCTCTGCAATCAAAGCACTTGACTCCTACGCAGAAGTTTCCCCGAGTGGAACAGGTGTTCACGTACTCCTTTCCAGGGAATGCTTTGGGTGCTGTGAAGAGAGAATTCGTCGAAGTCTACGGCAGTTCCTCTCAACGCTACCTCACGGTGTCAGTATTTCATCAAAATGGCATGACGACAACGGTCAACGACCGAGAGACCGAACTTCATCGTCTCTATTCAAACATCACCGCCGTAAACAAAGACATCGCGGCTTCGATTTCGACAGGTCTCATTGTCAAGGCAGACACGAAGAAGTTCACTCACCTCATGGCGGGAGACTGGGAGTCCGCAGGATATGCAGGTCCAAGCGAAGCCGTTCAGGGTCTTCTCTGCATTCTCGCTGAGACAACTGAATGTGACTCCGAAGCGATGGACGCCGAGTTCTGCAAGTCAGGATTGTACGCAGACCACGGTCCCGAGCATGCGAACTGGGTTGAGAAGTGGGAACGTCTCGGCTCGAAAGAGATTTTGAAGGCGATTGATTATTTCAAAGACAAAACTTCTCTGACGCTCGGAGAGTTCATGAGACCCGCCGTAAAGGGTACGCCGTTTGACTTCATCTTCGCACCGCTCGACGGAGAACTCGACGGGTGGTTCCCTCGGGGCGACATTTCCATCGTCGGCGGGAGCAGCGGTTCAGCAAAATCGACGAAAACTTTCGACATGCTTCGTCGTCAGCGAGACGGAGAGACAGTTCACGGGCACAAGACGTACGGTCTTTCGTTCATCGTGTGCATGATTGACCGTGGGGAATTCGCAAACATAAGAACTCTGACCCGCATGAAGATTGACCCGAACACCTTCCCGTTGAGACCGATAAATGCGACGGGGTTGAAGTCGATGATTCGAGAGCTAAAGGAAGCGATTGAAGCGGAGACTGTTCTCCCTGCGGTTGTCTTTCTTGAAGGTGCGGACATGATTCTAGACGACGCAGGCAAGATGAATCTTGTTGCCCCGCTCATGGACGAACTTCGGCGTCTCGCCCGTCACTATCATCTCGCAATCGTTCTCAGCGTTGGTGCTCCGAAGATGAAGGTGAAGGATAGGTACACGCTTCAGCGCGACACGCTCTTCGGGAGTGTCGCATGGGGTCGAAAGTGCGAGACGGTCATCACTCTCCAGTTTCCTGACGGGGACGATACGTCGATTCACCGCAGGATGTCAGTGCAACTGAGAAACGCACCGTCTGAATCGTTTGACCTCATTTTCAAAAACGGCTTGCTCGAAGAAGTCCCAAAGACTATTCCGAGTGTTCAGAAGACCGACCTTAACACTTGGGTCTTCTCACAGACGGGATGGTTCGCCGTTCAAGAAGCGATGGCTGGTGCAGACATGAGCCGCAATCCCGTGACGACCAGACTCAACGCTCTTGCCGCAAGTGATTTGCTCGAATCGAAGAAAGCTGACGGTAAGAACAAGAACGTCTATCGGGTGCGGAAAAAAGTGACGGTAGAAGTAGGGGGTCAACAATGACGACACAAACACTAACACTGACATTTTTGGAACGGCAAGCAGCAGCGGAGAGACTGTGGACGTTCGTACTGCCGACGGTGGCTGTCCCGCCGAACTTGACTTGGGTTCGATGGCTCTCGGCTTCGACTGACAAGGACATCGAGAAAGCAATAACGCAAGTTCCGTATCGATTCCAGAAGGGATTGCCAAAGGCTGAAGAGATTTACAGATTCGTCTCGTCGATTCTCTCCGTTTGGCGGCAACGCAGAATGCGTCAACTGAACGAAATGAAGGCGGCGACAAGAGGAGGAAACGATGAATAGACGATTGAAAGAACGCCGCTGTGCTGAAGCTGGCGAATGGAGAGACCAGACCACAGCGGACGAGCGTGCGTTCCTGAAGTACGTGCTCGGCACACGGGCGACTATTCCGCTCGTCGGTCGTGTGTTCGGCAGACTCTTTGTGGTGCGGGAATGTATCTATCGGAAGGGCAAGTACCCTTTGTTCCTCGTCGAATGCCAGTGCCCCAAGCGGAAGAGACTTTACGTACGTGGGGACAGTCTGCGTATCGGCAGAACGGTCTCCTGCGGGTGCTTGAGTCGTGAACTGGCAAAGCTGCCACCAGCACAGCGGATGCGTGGTTGGAGTGAAAAAGAACTTGCCCGTGTTTTCGCTGCGAAATCTCGGTTCCTCCAGTACGTCACCGCAGGAGCACAGAGCACAAAATGCTCTGCCGACTTTGGTCCCTGCCTTGACTGGTCGGGAACGCTGAGTAGGGATGGCTACGCAGCCTTCAGCCTCGGTGGGCGAACCGTCAGGGCGAGTCATTGTGCATGGTTCTATGCACACGGGTGGATGCCATCTTCTCCGTTGAATCATGTTTGCGACCGCAGACAATGCGTCCGTCCCAGTCACTTATTTGAAGGATTCGCTGGGGCGGCACTGTACGACCGACACCTTAAGGCGAAGGGAGCGGTTCTGGTAGTGGCGTGCACAGAGCCTATAGGTCAGGAACAAGCACAGGAGACGCTATGACGCCGAACTCAATATTAGAAGTTCCAGAAGCGAACCTAAAGAACAGAGGCGGTCGTCCTCCGTTGCCAGCACCACCACAGACTGCGGCAGAAACCCGTTCCCTCATCGCCACAGAAATCGTGAAGACGACGCCAAGCACTACCAAACTCCGTCATCTTCAGAAGTTGCTTAAGAGTCAGGAGCACACCGAGGAGCAGGCAGTGACTCAAGCGACGACAGAACGTGCCAATAGGCTCCTCGCTGAATCGAATGAAGTGAAGAGGGCGGAATACCAACGACGCTACCAAATCGGACAGAACAAAGCGGACACTCACGTCACGATTCAACTCACGACTGAGAACAATACCCTGCGGGAGACCGTCGCCAGCCTGCAGGGAGAACTTGCCCGTGTGGAGGACGGGGCACGGCGTCTCGCGGATGAGCGAGAGACGCTGTTGCGTGAGCGGGACACGTTGCGAACACAGAACGACGCTCTACATGCAACCATTCAGAACCTGCAACCACAGGCGGATGCTCTTGCAAAGATAAAACATGACGTGCAGGGCGCACTCGCCTGCCAGTACAACGCCGACCAGAAAGGTCGGAGCCTTCTGGCAGAGTTTGATTCGCTCAAAAATGGAGAGCGGACAACGACAAGTCTCGAACGTATGAGAGCCGTGCTCGTGCAGTTGAAGACCCTACAACATGCGTATCGGGTCGGTGAGGAGGTGATATGAACGATGACCAAGTACTGACGATTGAGGAAGCAGCACAGTTCCTGAAGATGACGGAGAAGCAAGTCTATGAGTTAACGAGAACACGTTCGCAGGAGCGGATGGAGTATCCGTTCCCGGCGTTCAGCATCCACAGTAAAGCGAAGCGGGTCCGCAAGAGTGACCTCATGGCTTGGATTGAGGCTTTGGCGAAGCAAGGTGCCCGTCGGGTGACTCACTGACAGCCTCCCACCGGAATCGAAGGGAGGGCGTCATTCCGTGCTCCACACGGGGACTGCGGTTAGAGCCTGCTTGCTGCTAGAACAGCGAACAGGCTCGTTTGGTCAGGGGGTCGGAATAGAGTTTCGTCATCTCCTTACTGGATTTTGTCTGTCAACATCGGCCCGTCCAGAGTCTCCCGTTGAAACGCCTCGGGGAACTCGCACTCGTCTTCCGGATGAATTGTCTCGGGTACATCGCCCATATAGAACCAATTGAGAAACTCGTCACGGGTCAGGGGTGCTCCTGCTTGCTTCATCGCAGCGAGAACACAACTGCGGTCTGCGTTAGTCCTTCCCTTCATTGTTCTGCCTCCATCACCTACTTCTGAGTTGCCGCAGCCTGTAAAGCCTTCAGTCCGTCACCGAGGGCTGTCTGAGTCTGCTTCTTGTAGAACTGAAGCGTCGTGCTCATGTGCTTGTGCCGCAGGAGTTCCTGAGCCGCAGCGTAGTTCCCGCCAGTCAGCCCGATGATTGCGGTCGCTGCCCCACGCCTGCCAGCGTAAAGCCCCTTCCACTCGATGCCAGCCTTCTGTAGCGTCGGTCTGATGAACCTGTGAACCACATCCTTCAGGTCCTGCGGGTTGCCCCGTTCGTTTGTGAACACCCAGCCCGTCACCGGATTGCCACACTTCTGCCGCCACAGGGTGAGCGGGATTATAACTTGGTCGAGCAGGGGAAGTGTGGCGACGGATTCAGGGGTCTTGCAGGTCACGACCTTGTTGCGGACGCACGCACGGCGGATGTGGACGGCAGCAGTTTCAAAGTCTTCCCATTTCAGCCCCGCAACCTCGCTCGGACGAAGACCTGTGAAGAAAGACAACGCAATCATCAACTGGCAATCGACCCGCTCGACCAAGGCACTGATGATGTTCTCAGCTTCTTCCAGCGTGTAGTGCTTTGTCGGCTTCGGTTGGGCGACCTTGCCCAAAATTCTGACATCCCGCCACGGGTTGCTCTCCAGTCGCCCCGTGTTGATGGCGTGCGTAAAAAGCCCTGATGCCAGCGAACGGATATGGTTGAGCGTCCGCCGTCCCTGTGTCTTGGTCAGGGTGAGCAGGAACTGAGAGCCAACGTGCGTCCTGTAACCCTGCAACGTCATCTCCCCAAAGTGACCCTCCAGATGCTGGCTCCAGATTTGTTTGTAGCCGCTGACCGTGCTGGGCTTCATGTTCTCCTGCACGAACGGCAGGTAGTGCTGCTCCCAGAAGTCAGTGACCTTCATGTCCTGCTCGTTCGCCTGTCCAGACGCTGCGTTCACCGTTCGCATGAACTCGTCCCGCTTCAGCTTGACTGCCTTGCAGGTCTTCGAGAAATGCTTGTAGTCCTTGCGGCACAGCAAGTGAGACTTCTGCACTCGCTTCGCCTGCCCGTCTATAATCTCGGTGACGTAGTACCTGAGGTGGAATGCCCCTGATGCCGACTCGAAGATGTATCCCGTCTGATGCCTGCCCATCGCTCCTCCGTGGTAACAGGCTCAGAATCGCATTCGTGCAACGATTATGCAATGGTACGAAAGTGTTGCTCGTAAGTTGTTGATAGATAATGCGGAAGCGCATGCGGTCCGGTGATCGCCCCGGTCTTCAAAACCGGCGTAGCTCAGGCTCGACCTGCGCTAGGTGGGTTCGACCCCCACTCGCTTCCGCCATCTTCAGTCCCCTGGCTGCCTTTCTCACAGCAGTAACTGTAACCGTTACCCGCCCGTTCCCCTGACCCTTTTCGTCCTCTCCACTGCACCTCCGGTACCTGTTTCCCGCGCCCGCCTCTCAGTATTCTCCTCACATCCCCTTCCCCGGAGAAAATCGATGGACTCCTCCCAGCGGCCATACCTACGCGACTTTCGCTATCCTCTCCACCTGCCAGTTCTGATCAGGATGTTTCCGCGCAACGAGATGCATGCCCGATCCGAGAACATCAGCCTCACCGGAATCCTGCTGTCCAGCGACTTCTCGATGCCTGAAGGCTCTGTGGTCGATGTGACCATTGGCGTGACGCACTTGCCAGACCCCGGCATTCTGTTAAGCGCGCGCGGCAAAGTACTTCGCGTGCGGCCGAAAGAGAACGGCGACTTCGCGGTCGCGATCAAGCTCGACGAAGCGTTCAAGCTCCCGCTCTCGAAGCCTGCGCCGCCGGTAACTTCGGATCATAAAAATAAAGACGAAGACGAGGCCTTGCCCCAACCAAAATTCCGCACGGCCGCCATGGCCGCGCGAATGAGTCGAGCGGCAGCCTGGCACACCGAGACGTAGGCTCCGGCCTTGGTTGCGCTCCTGTCCGGCAACTGGGACGAGCGGCCGATTCTTGAAAAAGGGTACGCGTTTTCCGCGCACCCTACCCCCTCCTGAGAGATGTCCGCGTCAGATGATAAGTGGGGGAAGGCTCATCCGACCCGGACCGGAGTTAGAGCGCCCGAATCATATCGCAGACCTCAAAGTACCCGGCCTCCCAATCGGTGCCTGGGCATGGCACGGAAGTGCTATTCTCGGCTGCCCCGCCACCCTTTATTCTCGTTCTTGAGCAGCACTTGGGGGAGGGCTGATCAACATACGTCCCAAGACTCAAATCGAGTCTGGGGCGTTTTGTTTTGCCCGCGAAACCTTCGGCGCCACTATCCGCGGTGATTCTCACCAAAGCCGCGCCTGCGTCTCCGCTTGCGGCACTTCCAAAGCACACTCCTGCGTCTCATTTTGAGGCTTATTCACCAACGAACTCACTGCGTGCCGCCTCATCAAGCCCGAGTCGAACGGCACGAGCAGTTCCGCCAAACGTTCCGCTTCGGACGCAGATGCGGTCAGCCACGCGTCGTGGTGCCGACGCGGCAGGATCACCGGCATCCGGTCATGCATGTCGACGAGCAATTCATTCGCGGACGTCGTCAGGATCGAACAGGATTCCAGCACTGGCCCGCCGGGGGATTTCCAGCGATCCCAGACTCCAGCGAATGCGAACAGCGAGCCGTCCTTCATCGCGAAATGAAAGGGCTGTCTTGCTTTGCCCGATTTCTTGCCGAGTAGGGGGCCAACGTTGCTGTTGGTCCCCCCTCTAAGAACCGTGCGTGAGAGTTTCCAGCTCACACGGCTCAAGTTTCCGGGAACGCTCAGATCATGAACGCGCACGATGCGGAGCGACGGCGCAACGTCCGGACAGATACGGAGTCCAACTCGGGTCGTAAGGATTCAGGCCAGACCGAACCTTCACATGCCTTACGATTCGCACAGAAGCTGCATGAAACAAGCGAACACGAAGAGGCGAGCCCTGCGCGTCCACAGTGTCACCGATGAACCACCAGTCACGCGTTCCCACGCGGTCGAAATACTTCTGCTTTATCCAACCAGCTCCTTTTCGGCGGTGACGGGCGTTCGCCCATCCCCAGAGCATCCTGAATATCGCCGCATCGAGCCTTGCGAAAACGCGCTTGGAGACGACATGGCGGTGGTAGTTGGCCCATCCCCTTGCAATCGGATTTAATCGGTTAATAAGAAGATGAGCGGTACTACCCAAGTACTCTCGGACGATCTGCTTCACTTTGGCGAGAACAGATACAACACTCTTCCGAGCGGGCTTGATAAACAACTTGCCGTGCGGATAGCGCCGAATGTTCTGCCCAAGGAAGTCGAAACCTTTTTCTATGTGCGTGATCAAGGTCTTTTCCGAAGAAAGGACCAAACCACGTTCAGCCAGGAAGGATTCGACCAGCGGCTTCACCGTCATTCTCAGCAACTCCTCGGAGTGTCCGGTGATGATGAAGTCGTCCGCATAACGGATCAAATGTACTTGCGCTGCTCGACCACGCTCGGAGCCTTTTCCGCGTACCGGGAAAACTTCCCGGAGCCGGGGTTCGAGGCCGTCGAGAGTGATGTTTGACAGCGCAGGCGATATGATTCCGCCCTGCGGTGTGCCAGAGATCGTATCGTAGAATACTTGTTTTTTTAGGTAGCCCGACTTTAGCCACTTGTGGAGGATCGCTTTGTTCAGGGGAACATTGTCGAGCAGCCACTGATGACTGATGTTGTCGAAGCAGCCTTTGATGTCGCCTTCGAGCACCCAGCTAGGGTTTTTGTGACAGAGCGAAGTGAAGCACTGTTCAATCGCATCCGCACAACTTCTCCCCTGCCGGAAGCCGTAGGAATTTTGATCCGCACTGGTTTCCGCGACCGGATCGAGCGACAGCAGATACAAGGCTTGCATGGCTCGATCCCGCATCGTTGGGATTCCTAACGGTCGGAGCTTCCCATTGGCCTTCGGGATGTAAATCCGCCGCATAGGCATGGGGCGGTAACCTCGTGCCGTCAGCGAAATCACACCTTGAAGCTTCTTGTGTGGTGTGTCCCAGAGTTCGCCATCCACTCCAGGCGTTTTTCTACCGTCGTTCACTGTTACCCGGCGCACGGCAAGTAACTTGCCGCTGGCCGAGTGCGTAAGAAGATGTTGCAAGGCTTTCACCTTGTTCCATTTCTTTTGCTGCACCGCCTTCACGATACGCGCTTGGAGTCGGCGAACATTGTCCTCGATCGTTCGCCAATCAACAGCGTCCCATGCTGAACTCGTGTTTAGGATTGCACCAGCTTGCGCCGTCATCTGCCGATCCTATGGGGCCGATTTGTCAAGTTCTCTCGTGATCGGAAACCAAGAGGAAGTCTGCCCGCTTTCGCGTCGGATAATGTCGCAATCCGTATTCCGACCATTACAGTCGGACGTTCGCTTTCTCCTCTATCCTCTACCCGCATCACCGTTGCATGACCTTGCGGCCTGGCTACCCCGAAGGGAGCAATGCGGGCTTACCACGTTCCACATGCGTGACTGAATGGGTTAGGTCCCTCCTACTATACCGACGGCCTTTTCGCCCACGACGGGTGAGAATGGAGCACCCGTTCCAGCCGCAACCTCGGAGCCTAACAGCATCTTTGACCCCTTCATTCTTGACGATACTTAAAGAGGTTCGCATCTGCTGACCCTACCACTCACCCTAGCCCCGATCCGCCTCGATGCTGGCAGAAACATCGTCCCCTCGCGGTTTCGATACCCGTCTTGCGACGGTGGGATACATTGTCCGAGGGCTTCTAGACGAGTCGTTACCGAATCGCCATACCTCGTAGGGTACTGCCAATGGGATGGCAGGTCCGGTCGAGTGGTGCCGCCGGACAGTCACACATGCAACTTCATGTCGCACCCACTCATAAAAGCCGTCGGCCGGGATCAGGCACCGCCGCATGCGGAACGCCTCGAGGAAGGCAGGCTTCTCGAGAATACTCTCACTGCGTCCATTAATTAGCCGCGCGCCGATGGAGACATCGCTGGCCCATGAGGGAACCAGTCCCCAGCGCATGGTGGAAAGAATCCGATTTGCTCCCACCTGCCGCACCGCAGGAACCGGCTGCGTGGGAGCAATGTTATACCGCGGACTCCAGTCTTCTTCTTCCGACGCGCTCTCGAAATACTCCTCGACGACCTGCTTTCTCCGCGAGAGTCGATAACGTCCGCACATGAAGAGATTATGGCAGACGCAGTGGTAGATCTCACTCCCCAGACGGAAGTACCGCGATGCCATTGGGACTGCAGAGGTTGCCGGCCGGATATGTGCAGCTGCAAGACCCTGCTTCGCATCAAAACAGTGTTACGAATCAGTTAGAATAATTCCTTGACCGCATTCCTTTCGCATGTGTTCCGCTGCGGCCGCCGAACCGCTGTTCTGTTCGCCCTTTTCTCGGTGGGCCTGTTGCTTCCCGGCATTGCCAGGGCTGACGCCGCCGCCTTCGATCTCGTTGGTCCCAAGATTGACGTTCATGTGGCCCGTGCCGGAGTCACGCTGCCCATCGCCCAGGTCCCGAATCTTCAATCTGGAGATCGATTGTGGATTCACCCCGAACTGCCCGACAGCCAGTCCGTCCACTATCTGATGGTGGTGGTCTTCCTGCGCGGCGCCACCAACCCACCTCCCGATTCCTGGTTCACTCGCGTCGAAACCTGGAGCAAGCCGGTCCACGAGGAAGGGGTGTTTGTCGTCGTACCGGAAGAAGCCGAGGAAGCCCTCATTTTTCTCGCGCCCGAAACCGGCGGTGCGTTCGGCACTCTGCGTTCCGCGGTCCGCGGCAAGCCCGGTGCGTTTGTCAGAGCCTCACAGGATCTCGTGCAAGCCAGTCTCGACCGTACCCGCCTGGAAAAGTATCTCGACGCCGTCCGCGATATTTCCTCCAGCGACCCCGAGCAGCTGAAGGCGCGAACCACTTTACTCGCGCGTAGTCTAAACATGAGGCTCGATAACCAGTGCTTCGACAAGCCCACCGCGCAACAAGCCCCTTGCCTCACGCAGAACACCGATCAGCTCGTGCTCGACGACGCGCACAGCCAGACCATGGTCGCGACGCTGACTTCAGGCCCATCCAGCGATCTTCTCGCCCAAATCAGTTCCACCCCAAACGCCCGCAGCGGATACTACAGTCCCTACGTCGGGGCCGCCGTCGATGTTGCCCGCATTCTCAGCACCGCGCACACCGCGCAATACCAGTACATTCCGGCGCTGGCTTTGTCCAAAGGCGATCAACTCAATCTCCGCTTGAATAATCCTCCATCGTTTCGCAATCCCAAGTCGGTCATCGTGATCGGCTTGCCTCCCGTTCATCCCGTCCCCGCTCCACCCTTGCGCGCGGTGGATCCGGCGCAAGTGTTTTGTGCAGGCAAGCCTTCGCTACTCCTTCCCGCTGAAAACGCTCCGCTGGTTTTTGCCACGGACCTCGCCCACAATTTCGTTCTCCACGTGGACGAGAAGTCAGGTCCCGGCATCGATCTTCCCGCCAAGCCCGACGCAATGCAGGGTGGGTTTTTAATCGACACGAAGGCGTTGCAGTCCGCCGCTCCCGAGGGCGAGATCACTGGAACCCTCCGCGCCTCCTGGGGATTCCATTCCTTCGACGGCCCGCATTACCGGCTGCGCACGTCGCGGCCCGCGCAATGGATCGTCGCCTCCAAAGACGCCAGCGCGCTGATCGTCGGACGCGAAGACATCATCCACCTGCAGTCGCCCGATGCCTGTTGCGTGAGCGACCTCAAACTCAAAGACGAGCAGGGAAAATTGCTGGAAACCGTGTGGAAGGCTTTCAATCCCGACGAACTCGAAGTGAAAGTCCCGCTGCAGAAAGCCAGCGCGGGATCGGTGACCATGCTGATCCGAAAGTTCGGACTCAAAGAACTGGATGAGATTCCGCTTCACACCTATGCCGAGGCCGGCCGCCTCGACAGTTTCACCATTCACGCCGGCGACGCCGACGGCGTGCTCAAGGGCACTCGCCTCGATCACGTCGAGAGTCTCGCAGTCGACGGCCTCCGCTTCAATCCGGAGACCGTGACGCGTGCTCACCAGCAGGACGAACTGAAAATGCTCTCGACTGACGCGACCGCCAAGACCAAACTGCACCCGGGAGACTCCATCATCGTCCACGTGACCCTGCAAGATGCACGCATTCTCGATCTCAAGACTGAGGTCGAGGCGCCGCGCCCCGCCGTCGTTGTCCTGACCAAGAGCGTGCAGCCGGATCAGACACCGCCCGCGCCCGCGGTTCGTCTCGGCAATGCCGACGAATTGCCGCAAGACGGCCGTCTGAGCTTCTCGCTCAAGACACAAGTGCCGGAGAATTTTCCCTCCACGGAAAAAATCGAAGTCGCTACCGCCGATGAATCCTTCCGAGTGCTGCTCACCTTCAAGGACGGCAACCTCACGCTGCAGGACTCGAAAACCGTTTTCGCCGTGCTTGATCCCATGAAGCTCCTCGGTCCTTCCGCCTTTGGTCCGCTGAAGTTTCGGCCCGTCGCGCCGGACGGCACCGACGGAGATTGGCAACCCCTCGTAAACCTGGTGCGCGTCCCCATGCTCACGGGAATTCGCTGCGTCCCGGCTCCAGAAAAAGAATGCACCCTCAACGGTGACAAACTCTTTCTGCTCGACTCCGTCAGCGCCGATGCCGATTTCGCGAATCCAGTCACGGTTCCCGAGGGTTTCGTCGAAGACGCCTTGGCCATTCCTCCAACCAAAGCCAAGACCCTGTACATCAAACTGCGCGACGACCCCAATACCGTCGACACGGTCACCCTTCCGCTGTCAACCACGCAGCAATAGCCGCCAGGTATCCCCAGAGCACCTGTACGAACGTAACCTCCATCGCCCCACCCGCGGCGATAGCATCACCAGAGCACGCCGTCCCGCAACGGATTGCTACTGGAGGTTCTCCATGCGTATGCGGAGAATGTTTGTCGCGCTGGCGGCCAGCGTTTTCGTTTGCGCGCTGACGGCGTATGCGCAGGATTCGCCGTCCCTCGGCGACGTCGCTCGACAGTCCCGCCTGCAAAAGCAGCAGAAAGATATTCAGGCAAAAGACGCTCCGGCGCAGAATCCCGCACAGAATGGCAATAGCAATAAAGACGCGCCGGGCAACAACACGGCCGCCGAAGCCTCTGCGAAATCCGCTCCCGCTCCGAAGGCGCCCCACGTCATCACGAACGACGAGATTCCCGAGCATATTGGACCAACCGCAGCGGCAGCCCCCGTCCCACAGACCGACGGCGTTCCCGATGCCCCGCCGAGTTCCGGTGACCGGGACGCGCGAGCGGAACAGTGGAAGAATCAGATTCAGTCGGCGAAGAATTCGATCGCGTCTCTGGAAGCCGAAATTGCCAATCTCAACGAGTCCATCCACTACGCTGGCGGAAACTGTGTCGGCCACTGCGAGCAGTGGAATGAACGCCAGAAGGAAAAGCAGGACCGCGTCGAAACCATGAAGGCGCAACTCGAAGAACAGAAAAGGCGCCTGGAAGACATGCAGGAATCCGCCCGCAAACAAGGCTTCGGCAGCTCCGTCTACGATCCGTAGACCAGATCGTCACGCGCTGCGAGAGCCGCGACGCGGCGAAAGGACACAGCCCACGGCGCAAGCCGTGGGCTGCGAGTTGCGATTTGAGAAAGCCCCGGAGGGGCGAAAGAGTGCCGCTAAACGGACTCCGCGGACGGCTCGATCCTTACGGCCACGCGTAAAGCGAAGAGCCTGTACGCTACTTCTTCGTCGCGTACGGATTCGAATACTTCAGCACCGTCGACAAGTCGATCCCGCGAACAATGCTGTCCGAGTGATAAAACAACCCCCACGAATCGATGGTCGAATTGTCCGGAAAGATGCACGCTTCTAGGACCATATCGATTCCGCCGGTTGCAACCCATCCTCCGCCCGCCGCGTCGGTGGCGCCAATCTCGGCTCCGCCCAGCTGCGTGCAATAATACGACGCCGGATTGCCGTTTCCCTGTCCATTCCACGGCACCTGCGCATAATAAGCGAGAGCCGCCAGGCTCGGCTTGGTCGTGTACAAAGTCTCCAGGGAAAGGTGAATCCGCGACCCGTCCGTCGCCGAAGTGTACTGACAAAAGACTTCCGCTCCCATCAGTCGCAACCAGTCTTGCTCCGGGTTATTCGTCCCGTATACCGCATACCGGTTTTCCACCAGTCCGCCTGTTGATGTGCAGTACGCTGCCTCTACGCCGAGTTTGCCCGGCTTCGCACTCTTCTTGGTCTGTGCGACTGCGTTGAACGCCGCTCCAGACAGCGCCAGAATCATCACCACCCCTGCGATTGCTCGAATTGCTCGCATGCGACTCCCCCTCTGCTTTTTTTAAATTGAGCCTTCCAGTCAGCCGCGAAAGTCTATCACGATCGCCCGACAATTTTTCACATTCCCCAAAGCGGCCCATCCATGCGAAATTAGTGCATGACATTAGTGGTCCGCCCTTCGCCCATTCACTCCGTCGGTGTCTACACCTCGAAGCCCATCCGCAAAGGAACTCGTGTAGTCGAGTATGACGGCGAACGCATCACGGCCGACGAAGCCGACCGCCGCTACGATGGCGTCTCGCGCACCTATTTATATGGTCTGGACGATGGCAAGACCGTGATCGACGGCCATGGCCTGGGCGCCTACCTGAATCATTCCTGCGATCCCAATTGTGAGGTCGACGAGATCAAGGGTCGAGTCTGGATTTTCGCCATTCGGGACATCGGGGCCGGCGAAGAGTTGCTCTGGGACTACAACCTCTACGACGACGACGATCCCGCCCCCTGTTACTGCGGCTCCCGCAAGTGCCGCGGCACCATGTATTCCCGTGAGTGGATGGCTAAGATGCGCCGCAAAGCAGCCCGCAAGAAAAAACAATCCGCAGCCGCCCAGAAGAATAGGAACGCCAGGAAAACGAAGCCCACCCGCGAAGCCGCAGCCTGAGCATTTGGAACGCATCCGAAGCGGCGCAAAAGAAGTCCGGACCCCGCAACGGTTGGTCGTTGAAATAGTCCAGCCGCGAACCGGCCGCATAGCATTTGGAACGTCAGCCGCGAAGCGGCGCAAGAATGCAGCCCACGGCGCAAGCCGTGGGTACGCAATTAGCAAGTTGGAACGAGCCCCGGAAGGGGCGAAAGAGAACTAATCCGCCGATTCGACTTCCCGAGCCGGCTTCTTCCCGTGCTCCCGCCACCCCTCAATAATCAAATACAACACGGGAATGAAAAACAAATTCAAGATGGTCGACATGATCATCCCGCCGAACACCGTCGTGCCCACCGAATGCCGTCCGTTCTCTCCCGCGCCGCTCGCAACCACCAACGGCACGACGCCGAGGATGAATGCCAACGACGTCATCAAAATGGGCCGCAGTCGAATCGTCGCCGCCTGCACTGCCGCTTCTACCAGCGGCATCCCGCGCAAGCGCAACTGTTCGGAAAATTCTACGATCAGAATCGCATTCTTGCTCGCCAATCCCACCAGCATCACCAGCCCAACCTGGCAGTAAACGTCGTTCTGCAACCCGCGAAGGTATTGCGCGCCCAGCGCTCCCAGCAACGCCATCGGCACCGCCAGCAACACGATGAACGGCAACACAAAACTTTCATATTGCGCCGACAGCGTCAGATAAACGACCAGCGTCCCTAGTCCAAACAGAATCAGCGACGTGCCTCCGGCCTGCAATTCCTCCAGCGACAATCCCGTCCAGCTGTAAGAAAAGCCCTGCGGCATCTTTGCGGCCAGTTGCTCCATCGCTGCAATCGCCTGTCCGGAGCTATATCCCGGCGCCGGGGATCCATCAATTTCCGCTGACCGGAACAGGTTGTAGTGGCTGATCACCTGCGGCGTCGTGGTCTGCGTGATGTTGATCAAATTGTCCAGCGGTACCATCGCCCCGCTGTCGGAGCGCACGTAAAACTGTTTCATGTTGTCCGCTTTTGCCCGGAACTGCTTGTCGGCCTGTACGTACACGCGGTACGACCGGTTATTGAAATCGAAATCGTTCACATACGACGAACCCATGTAAATGCCCAGCGTATCCGTGATCTGCGACAGCGGCACATGCAGGCTCTTTGCCTTCTCGCGGTCAATGGTCACGAGATACTGCGGATCATTCGCCGTGAACGACGTGAACAACCGGGTCAAGTCCTTGCGCTGCGCGGCCTGGCCCATCAATCCCTGCGTCGTGCTGGCCAGCTCTTCGAGCTTGTGTGCCGCCTGATCCTGCACCACAAACTGGAATCCGCCAAACTGGCCCAATCCCTGAATTGGCGGAGGCAGTGTGGGAAACACGATCGCACCCGAAATGCCAAACATCCGCGGACGAATCCGGTTCAGAATCGCCGTCGCGCCATGCGCCTCGCCCTTGCGCTGAGAATATGGCTTCAGCGGCACGAAGATGAGTCCCTGGTTCGCCGCCGCACCTGAGAAACTGAATCCCGCGACCGAGAACGTTCCTTCCGCTTCCGGCACGTCGGCCAGCAGATCCGAGACCTGTTTACCGATCGCCTTGGTGTATTCCAGCGATGCGCCCGACGGTGCCTGAATGACGATGATGAAGTATCCCTGGTCTTCGTCCGGCACGAATCCCGTCGGCACGCGCAGGAACACCAAATATGTGAGCCCCAGCCCCGCGAAAAACAACACCACCATCGCCAGTTTGTATTCCAACACGTGGTGCAGCAGGCGACGATACCCGCGGGTCATGGCAGCCACGCCATCGTCAAATTTCCGCAGCCACCACCACTTTTGGTGATGGCCCCCGCTCAGAAAAATCGCTGCCAGCACCGGAGCCAGCGTGAGCGCGTTAAACGCAGAAATGGCAATGGAAAATGCGATGGTCAGTGCGAACTGCCGAAACAGGATGCCGGTCGTCCCAGGAAAAAACGCAACCGGCACAAACACGGCACAGAGCACCAGCGAGGTGGCGATGACGGCGCTGGTAATCTCCGCCGTGGCTGCCGCGGCCGCCTTATGCGAATCGTGTTCGCCCTCAGTGATATGGCGCTCAATATTTTCGATCACCACGATTGCGTCGTCGACCACCAGTCCGACCGCCAGCGTGATGCCGAACAACGTAAGCGTGTTGATCGAGAAGCCCAGCAACTTCACAAAAATGAAGGTGCCGATCAGCGAAACCGGCGTGGCGATAAAGTGAATCATCGTCGTCCGCCAGTCGCCCAGAAAGATAAAGATTACGAGAACGACCAGCAGGATCGCCGAGCCTACGGTGAAGATCACATCGCGGATCGACTCGCCCACGGCGTCGGTAGTGTCGAACGCAACTTGGTAGTGCAAACCCGGCGGAAAATTCTTGGAAAGCCGGTTGAGTTCGGCGATGGCCTTGCGATCCACATCGAGCGCATTCGCCGTCGAAAGTTGCGTTACTCCGATTCCCACCGCGTCTTGCCCGTTGAATTGCAGATCGCTGGAGTAATTTTCCGAACCCAGTTCGGCATGCCCAACATCCTTCAATCGGACCAGCGTGCCGTCGGCGTTCGTCTTGAGAATAATGTTGTCGAACTGTGCCGGCTCACTCAACCGTCCCACTGCCCGCACGCTGACCTGGTACTGCTGTCCGGGAATCGAAGGCTGCTGTCCCACTTGTCCCGCCGCGACTTCTACGTTCTGCTCCGACAACGCGCTGACCACGTCCGGAGCGGTCAGGCTGCGTCCCGCCATCCGCACCGGATCCAGCCACAATCGCATCGAGTACTTTCGCTCGCCGAAGATGAGCACATCGGCGACTCCCGGAATGCGTTTGAGCGAGTCCCTCACATAGACGTCAAGGTAATTGCTCATGAACAGGGTGGAGTAATTCTGCTGTTTATCGGAGAAGATGGCCGCGCCGAACACAAAGTTCTGCGAAGTCTTCGCCGTCGTGATGCCCACCGCCTTCACCGCGCTCGGAAGCCTGCCCTGCGCCGTGTTCACGCGGTTCTGAATGTCGACCGTCGCCAGATCCGGATCGCGATTCAGATCAAATGTCGCCACCACGCTGCTGGTTCCATCGTTCCCGCTGGTGGACGTGAGGTACTTCATCCCCTCCGCGCCATTCACCTGCTGCTCGATGGGAATCGTGACCGCGCTTTCCACCGTTTGCGCGCTCGCTCCGATGTATACGCTGGTCACTCCGACCTGCGGTGGAGCCAGATTCGGAAACTGCGCAATCGGCAGCGTCGGTATGACCGCCGTTCCCGCCAGAACAATGAGTAGCGCGCACACCGACGCAAACACCGGACGTTGTATGAAGAACCTAACGAACATGAGAATCCCGTGTGCAGCTCTTGCTGCTCAATGATGAACTACAACTGTATTGGAAACGGCTTCCGGCTTCCGCCGCCCGGCTTCCGGTTCAGAGCCCTCAAGATGCAATCCCAGCCACCGCGAACCAACTAAAATCTCGACCGCCGCCGAGAGCCGAGAGCCGACAGCCGGAAGCCCTAACTCATCGGCGTTACCGGCATCCCATCCACCAGAAACTGCGTCCCGGAAACAATCACTTTATCTCCGGGCTTGAGGCCGGCTCGCACCTCATAATCATTGCCCACCGTCTGCCCGATGGTGAGCGGCTTTTGCCGTGCCACGAACGACCCGCCATTCTGCGGTTCGGCCACGAACGCGAAATACTGACCACCTAGCCTCGACACTGCCAGGATCGGAACTTGAGGGCTCTGATGCGTTCCCCACACCACGCGTGCTCGAATGAACTGCGACTGCCGCAGCGCGTCGTTGCCGTTGACAATACGCGCCTTCACCAGAATGGTCTGCGTGGAGTTGTCGACCTGCGGAGAGATAAAGCTGATCCGCGAATCGGCCAGCACTTTCCCATCGCTGTCGAGCACCTGCACCGGCAGGTTCATTTTGAGTTGTGCAGCATGCTCGATCGGCACGTAGATATACGCTTCGAGACTTCCCGGCTGGTCGACCGTGGTCAACTGCGTAGTGGTGCTCACGCGATCTCCGACGTGCACTGGAATATCTCCCACAATTCCGCTACGCAGCGCGACTACTTTGTAGTAATGCAACTGCACCTCCTGCTCGCGAACCTGTGCCTCCAGCGAGTCCATCTGTGCCTGCGCCGCGTCCAGCGTTGACTTCGCCTGATCGAGATCCTGTTTGCTCACCACGCCCGCGCCCGCGAGTGCTTGCGTGCGCTCATATTGCTTCTTGGCCCAATCCAGTTGTGCGGCCTGCGCCGTCCGTGCGCTTTCCTGGCTCTTGACCGTTGCCTGCTGCTTCAATGGATCGATTTCGATCAGCGGAGTCCCGCCCTCCACCCGGTCTCCCGAATGCACAAAAATCTGCGTGATCTGCCCTTCCACTTGCGGCATAATCACTGCCGAGTCGCGCGACTTCAGCGTGGCCACATATTCCGACGCGTCGTTGACCGGGACCGCTTTCGCTTCCAGCACCTTGACCGGCATCGCCCCCGGGCCGCCCTGAGGATTTTGTGCTCCTTTGGCTGCGCAGCCCAACGCGATCCCGCTCGCTACTAACCCAGCGCCCAGCAAACCCATTGCCGCAAATCGTTGAATGTTGTTCTCCATAAGCCGAAACCCGAACTGAATTGCTCCTACCTACTGTACCCGAACTGCCAAGGCGAGGTTTACCCTGTGTCCCTCCGCGTCCTCTGTGGTGAAGATCTTCCTTGTTGAGATGCGTTGGCAGCGATCACACGAATCAAGGCTTCAAACTCAGAAACCCCACACTGTATCCGTTCAGCTGGATCGTGATCTGCGCCGCCGTCGGGACTGCCGATGCCGTTGGCCCCGTCGTCACGTTAGTAGTCTTATCAATCGTCAACAACGAGCCACTGGAGAACGATCCCAAAGCCGAGACGTCCACCAGCACACTCCGCACCGCCCCCGGACCATTATTATCCGTCGGCTCGTTGACGGCGTGATTGGCGACCATGACCACAACGCTTCCGTCCACGTTGATCACGGGTAGCGCCTCCAACTCCGCATCGTCGGTCGTCGTATATTGCAGCAATTGCGAGCCTGCCCCCGCGGAGAATTCCTGTCCCAACCAGTAATCCACCCAGTAGCCGAGCTGCAGCGCCCCAGTATTGTAATCAACTTCGCCGTACTGCTTATCCGCGCCGAAATCCCAGTGATAGAGGGCCTGCACTCCAGCCTTGCCCAGCTGCGAAAAAACGTACGGCCGCCACGCCGCGAAAAATGGACTCGACCCGCGCTGGTCGAGCACGAACGCTGTGCCGTTGCAGGCACTGATTCCTCCGCCCTTGTCGTAATCGGCATTGACATTATTCTCGGTCACCCATACGGGCACGGATGCCAGCGCCGGATTCGTCGCCATCTGCGTGTAGAAGAACTGAATGTCCGATGCAAATCCGGGAATCGTTCCCATCACCGTCGTGTCCGTGTCTGCCTCGTTGCAGGTCGAATAAAAGTGCGTCGCCATCACGTCTACGTGCGCCTTCACGCCATTCACAAATGTCGGAACCCAATTCTGCGGCTGCTGATAGAAATCCGCTAACTCGAGCGCCGCAAATTTGATCGTCGGATCGATCGCCTGCATCGCCGGAACCACCGCGTTGTACATGTCCGTGTACTGCTCCGGCGTCAGGCTGTTATTGATATTGGGCTCGTTGTAAATCGCCCACCAGGTGACTTTGTCCGTCGGGTATGCCGCCGAAACATATAGCTGCCCGTTCGCCGTGAATCCTCCGGTGTTGTAGTACTGCACCAGATTCTGCGCGTACCCACCGAACTGCCCGAATGTCAGATCGACAAAGTCGTTGCCGCTGCCGTTCCCCGAATACATGAACGCGGGCGCCTTCGCGATCTGAAACTCCGGACTGTGATCGCCCACCCTCAGCACCGGCTGCGTAATCGCATCGAGAACGGAAAAATCCCACGCCGTCGAATTTGTTCCCTCCGATCCCTGCGGCACGCCCTGCGAAACTCCCTGTAATCGAATGTGGTGAGGGCCCAGCGTCCCCAAGGTCGTCGCCGCTCCCGGATTCAGCGTGAAAAACGCGTTGTCCCATTCTGCCGGCTGGAACGAAGTTGACATCGCCACGCTGAACGGTCCAGTCGTATTTTTCGAGATCACCACGGTAGCTGACGGAGGATTCGTCCCCCCGCCTCCCGACCCCCCACTCGAACCCATGGAGCCGCCGCCACATCCCAATGCCAGAGCGAGTGCCGCAAACACCACAGCAGATTTGGCCCAATACATGACAGCAGATTCTACGCCAATATTCGTTTCCCTCTGCTTTCCCCGGTGTTCCCGGTATTCCTCTGTGTTCCTCCGTGTCCTCTGTGGTTAAAATTCTGTGTCCGTTAAGATTTTGCTCGCCCGTCGCCAGGCCGCGAGTCCGCCCCAATCATCTTCCCTAAAATCTCCTTCAGAACTTTCGCTGCCACAGTCGCCGTCACTCCACCCATATCCTGCAGCGGGTTGTACTCCACCAGATCCGCCCCCACGATCTCTCCCTCAATTGCGTGCAGATAGGCAATCGCTTCCCGCACCGACATCCCTCCGGGCTCGCGATGCGATACACCCGGCGCAAACGCCGGATCCAGCACATCCAAGTCAAATGTCACATATACCTGCCCGTCCGCCTTCAGCCTGTCAAAAGCCGTCAAAGTCCGCATCTCAATGACATCGACGCCAAACCTCTCCGCCTGTTCCCGCTGATGCTGGTTGATCGTTCGGATCCCCACCTGCACCAACCGCTTTGCCAGTCCCGCCTCCATGATCCGCGCGAACGGACAAGCATGCGACCGCCGGTTTCCCTCGAACTCGTCATACAAATCCGGATGCGCATCAAAATGAAAGATCGTCAGCTCCGGATACCGCGGCGCAAACGCCTTCACAATCGGAAATGTAATCGAATGATCTCCGCCCACCGAAACCGGCCGCTTTCCCTGATCGATCAACGCCCTCACGCCACCCTCGATCGCCCCGAATGCTTCTTCCTCCGTAAACTTCAGGTCCCCGGCATCCTCATACGCTCCGGCCGCCCCCAGATCCACGCCCGTCTCCGTCCACGAGTTCGACGCATCGCAACGCAGCGCCTCGCGAATTTTCGGGGGACCGACTCCCGCCCCCCGCAGGTACGAAGACTCCCCATCAAATGGAATTCCCAAGAGAGTTGGCGTTCCGAGTTTCGTCATTCTCCTCCTCGGTGCTGGTCCGCCCCACCAACTTGCTCCGTCACGCCTACAGTATCTACCTTAGCGAGTTTGGCAAACGGTGCAAAGTTCTTAACCTGGCGTTTACTTTCCAAAATTCGGCGCTCGTCTTTTCAGTGGATTAGCATTTTCCTCAGCGGGCTTGATCCCGAAAGCTGTGGATTTTTTTTGATCTGACTTTCATCTCCGTGTTACCTCCTCGTAACCATTCCCCGACTACCTTCCCCTGAGTAGTTCTTCAGGAGGAAAACTATGTCAGCACCAGGTTTCCTGGCGCAAGCCAGGCAGCACCTCACCGTTGCCACCAGCCTGTTCGCGATCGTCGCGAATCTCGGAGCGCCCCTTCCCGCAGCCGCTCAGGATCCAGCCCGCGAGCAAACTACCACCCCCATCAAGCACGTCATCGTGATCATTGGCGAAAACCGCACCTTCGACCACATTTTCGCAACCTACCAACCGAAAGGCAGCGATACCGTCTCGAACCTGCTCTCCGAAGGTATCGTCAACTCCGATGGAACCCCCGGTCCCAACTTCTCGCTGGCCAGCCAGTCCGCCGCCACTGACAATAGCGACGATGGCTACCAACCCAGTCCCTCCGGCAATGTCGCCTATCCCGTACTGCCCCCGGTTCTCGCCGGTGGCTATACCACTCCTCCGTTTCCCGACGTCGCCACCGCCAAGATGTATGAGTACGGCTTGCCCGAGAATTACTACATCTACCTCACCACGGGCGGTACCGGCCTCAGCCACGGCGTCGTCGACACCCGCATTCCGAATGCGACCACTCTGCCTTCCGGCCCGTTCCAGCTCACTTCCTCCACGCATCCCTACGACGCCTACGACAACAGCCCGGTTCACCGTTTCTATCAGATGTGGCAGGAGGCCGATTGCAATACCGCCAAAGCGACCTCGGCGAATCCCAGCGGATGCTCCGCTGATCTTTTCCCCTGGGTCGAGACCACCATCGGTGCCGGCAACAACGGCCTGACCCAGTCTTCCACCTTCAACGACATGAGCACCGGTGAAGGCTCAACCTCCATGGGCTTCTACAACATGCAACAGGGCGATGCGCCTTACCTGAAGTTCCTTGCCGACCATTACGCCATGAGCGATAACTACCATCAGGCGGTGATGGGCGGAACCGGCGCCAACCACGTCATGCTCGGTATGGCCGACGCGATCTGGTTCGCTTCCTCCAATGGAGAACCCGCAGAGCCGCCGCACAACGAACTCGTTGCTGGCGGAACGGCGAACGCCGGCATCGTTGACGAAATTGAAAATCCCAACGCACAAGTCGGCACCAACAACTGGTACACGCAAGATGGTTACGGCGGCGGTTCTTACGGTTCCGCTTCCTACGGCGGCGGAACGTATACCGACTGTTCCGATCTGAGCCAGCCTGGTGTCTCGCCAATCGTCAGCTATCTGGGCGCTCTCACTCAGCCCATCGCCCCCAACTGCGATCCGGGTCATTTCTACCTCCTCAACAACTACAACCCGGGCTACTACGGAGATGGCACCAACGCCTATCTCGACATCGGGAACCCCGCTTCGACTGTGTTCACCATTCCTCCATCGCCCATGCTCACGATCGGCGATTCCCTGAATGCGAAGAAGATCAGCTGGGCGTATTACGGCGACCAGTGGAACGCCTACCTCGCCAATCCTTACAACAACTATGTCACGCCCGATAACACCTACTGCAACATCTGCAACCCCTTCCAATACGCGAGCTCGATCATGACGAGCTCAACCAAGGGCAAGCACCTGCAGGACGTGCTCAATCTTTATCGCGGCATCCAGAACGGCAACCTCCCCGCTGTCTCGTATGTGAAACCCGATGGTTGGCTCGACGGACACCCGGCTTCTTCAAAACTCAACCTCTTCGAGGGGTTCGTGAAGAAGATTGTGGATATGGTCCAGGCCAACAAGGAACTCTGGGCCACCACCGCGATCTTCGTCACCTTCGACGAAGGTGGCGGCTACTATGATTCCGGCTACATTCAGCCTCTCGATTACTTCGGCGACGGTACCAGAATCCCGGTCATCGCCGTCTCTCCCTTCACCAAGGCCGGCCACATCTCGCACGTCTATGCCGACCACGTTTCCGTGGTGAAGTTCATCGAAGCGAATTGGGGCCTGGCTCCAATCACCACTCGCAGCCGTGACAATTATCCCAACCCTGTCACCACTGCAAGCGACCCCTACGTCCCCTTGAATAGCCCAGCCATCGGCGATCTGATGGACCTGTTCGACTTCAGCGGCCAAAAGAAGTGAGTAGCTGCCTGAAGGGTGCCCCATTTCTCGCGCTGTTTGCGAGAAGTGGGGCTTTTGACTTTGCCAGCAACGCGTTTCTCTCGCTTTGAAAGGGCGCGGCTTCTAGTGTGTGCGTGAGAACTAGATTTGCGCGAACAACGGTGGGATGAACTTACCGAGATCCAGCCGCGAAGCGGCGGCATGTGAAAGCCCGGCACGGAAGTGCCGGGTGCGAGTGGGAAAAAAGCCCGAGTCCCGCAGGGACGACACTGGTTCTCACGCACATTCTTCTAGCCGCGCCGAATTTCTCAGCAACCCGTGAACGGCTTTAGCCGCTGAGGTAAATCTCCGGCTCACGGGAAAAGTCTGAGTCGGCCGAATTTTTCTCTGTTCCCGATTTCCCTCTGTGTCCCCTGTGTCCTCTGTGGTGAGCCTTTTGGGTTTTCCCCGCATCCTTTATCCTAGTATCTGCATTTCTATGACCCCGAAAATCAAGACTTCCAATGGCGGCTCCAGCGCCGCCGTCGTCGAAACCAACGGTTCCAACCCCGAGCGCGAGCGCGTTTTCAGCGCCTACCGCCAGTGGGGATATCTCGAGGGCGACCTCGACCCTCTCGGCTTTCTCCGTCCCCGCGACACCCCCGAGCTCGAACATGACGGCGAGTACGCCCGCGAAGCCCGTGAAATCTATTCCAGCACCATCGGCGTCGAAATCAACCACATCTATGCTCCCGAACGTCGCCAATGGATCTGCGAGCGCATGGAATCCGGCGCCTACGAGGTGACGGAGGAACACCAGCGCCGCATCCTCGACCTGCTCACGCGCGCCGACATCTTCGAGCAAGTCATGCAGCAGCGCTATCTCGGCAGCAAACGCTTCTCCCTCGAAGGCGTCACCGCCCTCATCCCTCTGGTCGACGAAGTTCTCGACACCGGCTCCCGCCTCGGCGCCATCGAGTTGGTCATGGGCATGAGCCATCGCGGCCGCCTGAACGTGATCGCCCACGTCGCCCAGCGCCCCGAGGAAGAAATTTTCGCCGGATTCGAAGACGTCGATCCCCGCAGCGTTCTCGGCTCCGGCGACGTGAAGTACCACATGGGCGCGACCGGCGAATACACCACGCGCGGCGGCGGAAAAGTTCACATCCACTTGGTATCCAATCCCAGCCACCTCGAAGCCGTCGACCCCGTTACCGTCGGCCGCACCCGCGCCAAGCAGGACCGCACCGGCGACGGTGGGCGGGAAAAATATCTCCCGCTCCTCGTCCACGGTGACGCGGCTTTCGCCGGACAAGGCGTCCTCGCCGAGACCATGAATTACGCCGACCTTCCCGGCTACACAGTCGGCGGCACTATCCACGTCGTCGTCAACAATCTTCTCGGCTTCACCACCAGCTACACCGAAGAGCATTCCACGCGCTTCGCGGCCTGCATCGCGCGCCGCCAGTCGATTCCCATCTTTCACGTCAACGGAGAAGACGTCGACGCCGTCATCCGCGTCGCCCGCCTCGCTACCGAGTACCGCTACAAGTTCGGCACCGATGTCGTCATCGACCTAGTCGGCTATCGCCGCCACGGGCATAGCGAAGTCGACGACCCCACCATCACCCAGCCACTCCTTTATAAGAAGATCAAAGAGCATCCGGCGCTCTGGGAGATCTACGCCGACGACATCGACGCCACCAACGCCCAATCCCAAGCCGCAGCCATCCGCGCCGAATTCGAGGCCGCGCAGAAAAACGCAGGCAGCATCAAACACAAGCCCCTGATGCGCGAACTCCCGAAATATTGGAATAACTATTTTGGCGGGCTTCATCGCCCAGAATACGAAGTCGAAACCGGACTTGCTCCGGAAGAATTATCCGAGCTCACGACCCGCCTCACGACCTATCCCGAGGGCTTCCACATCCATCCGAAAGTAAAGAAACTCCTGGAGCAGCGCGCCGAAATGGGCCAGGGTAAGCGGCCCGTCGATTACGGCATGGCCGAAGCCCTGGCTTTCGCCAGCCTCGTGAAAGCTGGCACCCACGTCCGCTTCAGCGGACAGGACTCCCGCCGCGGCACCTTCAACCAACGCCACTCCGTCCTCATCGATATTGAGAACGAAAACGAATACGTGCCTCTGGAAAACATTGCGCCCGGTCAGGCCCGCTGCGAAATCTACAACTCAACGCTCTCCGAAGCCGGAGTCCTCGGCTTCGAATACGGCTACAGCCGCGACTATCCCGAATCGCTCGTCCTCTGGGAAGCCCAGTTCGGCGACTTCGTCAACGTCGCCCAAGCCATCATCGATCAGTTCATCAGTGCTGGTGAAGCCAAGTGGAATCTGCTCTCTGGCGTCGTCATGCTGCTGCCGCACGGATACGAAGGCCAAGGCCCGGAACATTCCAGCGCGAGAATCGAGCGCTTCATTCAACTCGCCGCCAAACACAATATCCAGATCGCGCAACCCAGCAACGCCGCGCAGTACTTCCATCTCCTGCGCCGCCAGGCTCTGCGCCACTGGCGCAAGCCTCTAGTCGTCTTCACACCCAAGAGCATGCTGCGCCACCTCGATGCCAGCTCGCCCATCGAGGATTTCACCCACAAGAACTTTCTAAACGTTATCCCTGACACCGAAGTCGGAGAAGCCGACCGCATCCTGATCTGCACCGGAAAAATCGGCCACGAACTCCAGGCCGAACGCAAGAAACGAAAAGACACCACCACCGCCATCGTCTTTCTGGAACAGCTCTACCCCTTTCCCGAGCAGGAAGTCGTCGCCGAATTCGATCGCCACGGCAAAAACGCCGACATCGTCTGGGTGCAGGAAGAGCCGGCAAACATGGGAGCACTCTTCAACATGCTCCCCCGCCTGAAACGCATCGCCGGAGACCGCCCCGTACTGTCCGTAAAGCGCAGTTCCGGCGCCAGTCCCGCCACCGGCAGCGCCAAAGCCCACGAAGTAGAACAAAAAACGCTGTTAACGCTAGCCTTCACCACAAAGTAAGGTTTGCCTCTAGCTTGTTTGGGGCCGGATCTCCGATCCGGCCGCAGCGAAGCTCAGCACGTGTGATGCGGAGAGGGTTTCGTGTGGAGCGGGCACTCCTGCCCGCTTGCCGTAGCCACGATGTGTATGTGGCGCGAGCGCCCCCGCCCGCGCGCCGCCGTCACTCAGCGAGACCTCGGTGGCTGTAGTGTGTTCCTGCCCTGCGCAACTAGCTAAGGGGCCGGCGCACATCTCTTGTAGTGAATGGAATTCACGATATCGATCGCCTCCTGAATCATTTTCTTCGATCCTGGATCTCTCTCGAGCGGAAGTTGGTCCGGAGTCTTCGCTTGAAACGTCAGCGTGTATGCCTTAAGGCCGCACCCCGTGCCCTTCGACTCGAAGAATACCCCGCGATCCGCAGTCGAAAAACTTCCCCCAAACCATCGGCGAGAACCGACGAACTCTCTTGAGCCCTCGACTTTCCGCCAGAAGCCAAGGTCTTTTTGGATGCCGCAATGCTCTCGTACCCGCGCGTCGCTGCTATCGACAATGACGTTGTCAAAGGTCATGATTCGGCTCGCCGGTTGAGAATAACCCCCCAGGTACATACTGCAATCCCAAATGTCCTCGACGCCGGGCCAGGGAATGTTGAAGGCCTCAATCCACCGCCCTCGACTCCGCTCGCGTGGCCAGTGTTAAAAGCAATTCCCAGTGTGTAGCGGCCCTTCTCCAAGAGGACCCTCCCTTCGGCCTGACTCACTGAATTGCCGAGTGACATGGCCGGTCCCTCGGAACCTCTGATTGCAGAGTCGGGAATGATCTGCCAACCCCCCGGAATGACAACTCTTATTTCGCCGCCCTCGTAAATCGTCGGTGATGGATGGATCGCACGTCCCCTGGCATCAGGCTTGGCGGGTATGGACTGTGCTTGACTCTGAGCAGCAGTTTCGTGCGCCATGCTGGCGCTGATCGCGAGAACGGTCAGGCCGATCAGAATGCGGAGTGACATCGGTTGCCTCCATCGTTGCTTCGTTCATATTTGGGGCCAAACCTATTTGATTGATGGACAAGTGGAAAACACTAGGATCGCGAGAATCACCGTGGTCATAATGACACGGTGTCCGCCTGATGACACATGATTCAGCAAGACCCGCCGCCTCGAAACAGATGTTAACCTGATTCTCCAGAATGCCTCGCCGCTCTCAACCCCTCCGCATCGCCATCGACGCCGGTGGCACCTTCACTGACTGCGTCTGGATCGATCCCGCCACTCGCCGCCTCCGGATGCTCAAAGTTTTCTCGACTCCCTCCGATCCGTCCCAGGCCATCGTCGAAGCGCTCCGCAAAATTGCCGCCGATGAAGACCTCATCCTCCTCCACGGCACTACCGTCGGCACCAACACGCTGCTCGAACGCAAAGGCGCCCGCACCGCTCTCGTCACTACGAAAGGTTTCGAAGATGCTATCGAGATCGGGCGCCAGGCCCGACCCAAACTCTACGACTTCTTCTTCGACCGCGTCGAACCGCTGGTTCCGCAAGATCTGCGCTTCGGCATCAACGAACGCACTGCCAGCGACGGAGAAATCCTCACCGTACCCACACCGGAAGAATTGCGCGCTCTCGCCGATCAAGTCGCCGCCGCCCAGCCGCAATCAGTCGCCATCTCGCTGCTGTTCTCCTTCGCAAATCCAAAAAACGAACAAGCCGTGGCAGAAGCCCTGGGCACGCTAGCAATCCCGCTCTCCATCTCCCACCAGATCCTCCCCGAATTCCGCGAATACGAACGTACCTCCACGGTAGTCATCAATGCCTATCTGCAACCAGTAATGCAGAGTTACCTTGAGAATCTGAAAACTAGATCGCTGGTCATGAGCAAGTCCCATGTGGCCGCGGGCGCTCCGCCAGCGCAGGTTCGGGAATCGAACCCTACCAAGGACGATTTTGGTTCGCCGATGCCCACCGGCCCGGCGAAAAGCTTTGGAGCGGATGCTTCGGAGTCCGCCGCGAAGCGCGCGAATGTGGAAGAGCGGCCCTTTAGAGCCTGCCCTGAGGCTGTCGAAGGGGCCGCGAAAAGTCGCCAGATAGACAGGGCTTCAGCCCCCGTGTCGCCGCTTCTCCCGAAGGCCGAAAGCCGGAAGCCGTCAGCCGGTTCTCCCCGCATCTTCGTCATGCAGTCCTCTGGAGGAATCACTGCCCTCGCCACCGCCGCCCGCGAGCCCGTCCGCACCGTCCTCTCCGGTCCCGCTGGAGGCGTCGTCGGCGCCGTCGCCACCGCCCGCGCCAGTGGCTTCGATCGCATCATCGCCTTCGACATGGGAGGCACTTCCACCGACGTCTCCCTCGTCGATGGCGAAATTAAAACCGCCAACGACGCCCACATCACCGCTCTCCCCATCAGTGTTCCCATGCTCGACATTCACACCGTCGGCGCTGGTGGAGGCTCGCTCGCCCGCTTCGACGCCGCTGGAGTTCTCCGCGTCGGCCCCGAATCCGCCGGAGCCGATCCCGGCCCCATCTGCTACGGACGCGGCGTTCAGCCCACTGTCACTGACGCGAATCTTCTCCTCGGACGCCTTCAGCCCACTCGCTTCCTCGGCGGCGACTTCACCCTCGATCTCGCCCGCGCGCGCGCACTCACCAAAGAGTGGCTGAAAAAACAAAACTCCAACTTGACCTTGGAAAAATTCGCTGCCGGCGTCCTCCGCGTCGTCAATGCCACCATGGAAAAAGCCATCCGCGTCGTCTCCATCGAACGCGGCCGCGACCCCCGCCAGTTCGCGCTGGTCGCCTTCGGCGGCGCCGGAGGCCTCCACGCCTGCGCCCTCGCCGATGCCCTCAGCATTCCGCATGTCATCGTCCCCGCATTTCCCGGCGCGCTCTCCGCACTCGGCATCCTCGCCAGCGATGTCGTCAAAGATTATTCGCGCACCGTTCTGTGGCGCGTCGCAAAAAAGGTTCCTGCCGATCAATTGATTCGTGAATTCGCCGCCTTGGAGAAATCCGCCGCCCGAGATTTGCGCGCAGAAAACTGGCAGGGAAGTCCCCGCTACCACCGCAGCATCGACCTCCGCTACCGTGGCCAGGGGTACGAACTCAATATTCCCCTCAGCAAAAATCTTCTCCGCGATTTCGAACAGGAACACCACCGCCGCTACGGCTACACCCACCCCACCCGCGAAGTCGAACTAGTAACCCTCCGCCTGAGAGCGGTCCTAAAATCGCCGCATCCGCAAATCTCCCCAACTCGTGGCAGAAAGATGAACCATGTGGGAACGGGCACTCCTGCCCGTCCAGGCCAAGCAAAGCTCGGCGCGTTTTCCTCGCCAAGCACCCCACTGCTATGCGAAGCCAAAAAGTTTCCCACGAGAATCTACTCCCGCGACGAGCTAAAACCCGGCAAGTCTTACTCCGGCCCCGCCATCATCACCGAATACAGCGCTACCACAGTCATCCCGCCCGCCAGGCGCTTCCACCTCGACCAGGCAAATAACCTGGTAGTCTCAGCCTGACCCAACTCAGTGAGGATTTCTTTCGTTGGACCGAAGCCGTCGTGAGCGAAGTCGAATGGTGTCCTGAGTGGTGAATGGCCTTTTAATTGTTACAATCCCATGAAATTCGCGTCCCAGCCCCAGTCTGGCAACTGGCAACTGACCGCTGGCAACCGCTTTCCATTTACAATACTCCCGTGAAACCAAGCCTCTTCGTCGTCGAAGACGATCCTGACATTTCCCGCCTGGTTCGCCATCATCTGGAAAACGAAGGCTTCACCGTCCGCGTGTACCCCACCGGTGCGAACGTTCTTGCCGACGCGGAACGCCAGCGTCCCGCGCTCTTCGTTCTCGACATAATGGTCCCCGGCAAAGATGGCCTGGAGATCTGCCGCACCATCCGCCAAACGCCCGGCCTCGCCTCCGTCCCGGTCATCTTCCTGACTGCCAAGAGCAGCGAAGCCGACCGCGTTCTCGGACTCGAACTCGGCGCCGACGACTACATCGCCAAGCCTTTCAGCCCTCGCGAACTTGTCGCCCGTGTGAAGGCCGTGCTGCGCCGCTTCGAGCGCCCGCTCCCGCCTAGTCCCATGAAGGTCGGCGAAATCGAAATCGATCCCTCGGCCATGACTCTCACGGTCCGTGGAACCCTGGTTCCCACCACGGCCACCGAATTCCGCCTGCTCGATTATTTTGCCCGTCATAAGGGACGCGTGTTCAGCCGCGACCACCTTCTCGATTCCGTCTGGCGCGATACCGCCTACGTTACGCCCCGCTCCGTCGACGTCTACGTCCGCCGCATCCGCGAAAAAATCGAGCCCGACCCCGAGAACCCGCGCTACCTGAAAACCGTCCGCGGCGCCGGCTACCGCTTCGAGGTTCCCAAATGACCGGCCGATCGGCTTTGAAGGGGCGCGGCTTAAGCCGCGCCGCGACCGTAAAAACCAGATCGTGGGCTTTAGCCCCTGAGGGGACGATTCCATGACTGTGCGTCCCCGGCATCAGATGCTCTCAGAAAATCCACTCCCGTGAAGAACCGTATCTTCTTCAAGCTCCTGGCCGTCTTTCTCATCGTCATCGCCGCCACCGCCGCCATCCTCGACGTCATGCTCGGCGGTGCGTGGGAAGCTTCACTGCGAGCCGAGGTTGAACGCAACCTCACCCAGAAGACGATTCTCTTCGCGCACCGTGTCGAGACTGATCATGCGCACTCGCTCGCCGAGATCGCCGGACAGGAAAGTCTCGCCGCCGGTGCCCGCGCTACCGTCATCGACGCCTCCGGTAAAGTTCTCGCCGACTCCGAATCCGATCCCGCCAACATGGAGAACGACGCTGCTCGCCAGGAGTTCGCGGCCGCCCTCGCCGGCAAGACCGGGGAAAGCGAGCGTCGTAGTTCCGCCCTCGGTGTTCCATTTCTCTATGTGGCCGTTCCCATTTCCGGTGGTGCCGTTCGCCTCGCGTATCCGCTTTCCGACGTGGAGGCCGTTCAGTCGCAAGTGAACCGCCGTCTTCTCTGGGGTTCGCTGGTCGCCTTGCTCATCGCTTTTCTCATCGCTGCCACTGCGTCCGTCTTCACCTCGCGCCGTCTCGAACGCATCGTGAAAGTGGCTTTGCGCATCGAGCAGGGCGATCTTCATGCCCGCGTCCAGGACACTCCGTTCGATGAGATCGGCCGCGTCGCCGCTGCCATTGACAAAACTGCTGGGCAGGTCGAGCGCAGTTTCGCCGCCGTGCGTTCCAGCCAGCGCCAGCTTGAAACTTTGCTCAACAGCATGCAAGACGCCGTCATCGCCGTCAGCTCCGACGGTCTGGTACAGTGGGCCAACCAGCCTCTCGATCGCCTCGTGCCGCAGCATACCCGCCTGAATGCTCCCGTCGTCGAGACCATCCGCGACCCCGATTTCCTCGCCGCCGTCAAAGCCGCCACCACCACCAAACAAGTAAAGACGACCCGCGCCACCTCCATCGTCCCCGGCCGCGCCTTTGATGTCACCGCCGCGCCCCTTCCCGATGGCGGCGCCGTCGCCGTCCTCCGCGATCTCACCGAGACCGAGCGCGTCGAAAAAACTCGCCGCGATTTTATCGCCAACGTTTCCCACGAACTCCGCACGCCCCTGACTTCCATTCAGGGATACTCCGAAACTCTACTCGACCTCAGCTCCGATAACTCCGGCCCCAATCGCGAGTTCCTCGAAATCATCCGCAAAAACGCCGCCCGCATGTCGCGGCTCACGGAAGACTTGCTGACTCTCGCGCGTGTCGAATCCGGTGAAACCCGTTTCGACACCGAACCCGTCCCGCCCATCGAACTCCTGCACGACGCGGAAGAGAGTTTCCGCGAGATCGCCCGCGGCCACGAAGTCGACTTGCAGATCGTCGAGACCAACGCCGATCACGGCTCCGTCGAGACCCTCCCCTCCGTACGCGCCGACCGCGAAGCCATCCACCAGGTCTTTTCCAATCTCATCGACAATGCCATGAAATATGGCCGCTCCGGCGGACGCATCCTGCTCGGCGCTCGTCCTGCCAAACGCGGCATTGAATTTTTTGTGCAGGATTTCGGCGCTGGCATCCCCTCCGAACATCTGCCTCGCCTCTTCGAACGCTTCTACCGCGTGGACAAAGCCCGCTCCCGCGAATCCGGCGGCACCGGACTCGGCCTCGCCATCGCCAAGCACATCACGCTCGCCCACGGCGGATTCATCCGCGCCGAAAGCGAACTGGGACACGGCAGCACTTTCCTCTTCACCCTCCCCACCGCCTGAATCCAAGTAGCCGCGGACTCATTCGTCCGCCAAACTAGAAACGCCCGCAGCGAACTGTCCAAGGCTCCTCGCCGAAGGTGTCCCCCGTGATCCTCTGTGCCCTCTGTGGTGAATGCTCTTCGCATTCAGCGCTAATCAACCTGCGACGAAAAATGACCGAAAATTCACAGCTTATTAACCACAGCGTCCACAGGAAAACTTACTCTTAATCGTTGACCATCCACCCACAAGGGCGTCAGAATCAGGACGACGGATCCCAGAGATCCCTTCGTCGCCGCCGTTCTCGCTCGACGGACATACTTATGAGTACCGCGATCAAAGCGCCCGATCCAGAACCGGCTCATCATTACATCGTGCGCCGCACCGTGGAAGCCTGCAACATGGCCAAAGAGGCCGCAGGCGCTGCCGCCGAAGGAATCGCCACCGGCTCCAGCGCCCTGCTCAACTCCCTCCGCCAGCGCGAGCGCGAGCTCGACACGCTCGATATGGAAATCGACAGCGGCGTTACCACCGCCATCACTGAAGTTGGCCCCGCCGAGGCCCGCGAACTCCTTGCCTGCATGAAGTTCATGATCGGCCTCGAGCGCATCGGCGACCTCCTGCTCAGCTTTGCCAACAGCGCTCTCTCTGTCAGCGGACGCATCGACTCCGAAGACACCCGCGACCTCACCCAGATGGCCACCATCCTCGAAAAAATGTTGACCGACTGCGGCGCCTCGTTTTCTTCCCGCGAAATCGGCAAGGCCATCGACGTCCTCCGCGCCGACGCCGAAATGGACCGCCTCCGCAACCTCATCTTCCTGCGCCACATCGAGAATCCCGAAAACGTCCACCGCCAGGCCAGCCTGCAAGTCATTTTCATGACGCAATCCCTCGAACGCGCCGGCGATCACGCCAAGAACCTCGCCGAAGAAGTCTGCCACTTCGTCAGCGGACACACCGTGCGCCACGTCCTCATCGCCTACGACAAGCCCGTCGAACAAATGTTCATCGACTACCTCCGCCGCCGCGACCACAACCGCTAAAAAGAGGAAAAAAGAAGTATGTGGCGCGGGCGCCCCGCCCGCGTGCCGCGCAACCAACGCGTCCGCTCATTCCTTACGGCGTTACCTTAAACACCACTCCGTTCCCTGAACTCCCTCCATCCAACGTCACGCCATAAAGATTCCCCGCCGGGTCGAGTGTCAGCCCTCCGCTGTACGGGAAGCCGCCGTCATTGCCATCGGTAAAGGCATGCAGCACCGACAGATTCCCGCTGTTGTCCAGGCGAAAGATCACTCCGCATCCCTCCCCCATGAATCCGCAACGCGCGAGCCCGCCGCTGTACGTCGTGCCATAAAGATTTCCCGCCCCGTCGTGCACCACCGGCGTCGATGGAGATCCCCCATCCCTTCCGCCTGTAAACGAATGCAGAATCGTAACCACGCCCTGCGGATCCAGTTTGAAGACCGTGCCCATATTCGACGCCCCGCCCGAGATGGTTGTCCCGTACAGATTGCCGGCAGCATCCATGAGCAGCGTGGCATCCGGACCCGACCCATCATTCGGCTGGCCCGCGAAATTGTGCACGATCGTTTCCACTCCCTGCGTATCAATCTTGAATACCACTCCACAGGTTGTCACACAGGGCCCCGTCCCTCCCCCGTTCGTCGCTCCATACAAATTTCCTTCCGCATCCATCACGAGTCCGGCCAGTGGATAGGCTCCGTCCGGCGGCCCCGTGAACGTATGCAGTACACTGTGCTTGCCACTCGGATCCACCTTGTAAACTGTCCCACACCCATTGGAGCAGTACGAAAAGTCACCGCCTCCCAGCGTCGTCCCATACAAATTTCCCGCGCCGTCGCGGATCAAATTCGAACCAGGACCCTGCCCGTCGGCCGCTCCCGTGAAGCTATAAAGCAACGACTCTTCTGCGCCCGCGTTAATCCTGAAGATCGCACCATACCCAGTCGTCCCGCCGCCTCCAGCCCCGTACAAGGTTCCCGCTTCGTCCACAAGCAGCGACGCCGGAGCGTTCGCGTCCGGTTGCCCGTGGAAACGGTATAGCACCGTTTCCTTTCCCGCCGCACTCAGTTTGAAGACCGTCCCGCATCCAAAGCCATTGCACTTCGTGTTCCCGCCAGAAAGCGTTGTCCCGTACAGGTTGTTGTGTTTGTCGCGAAGCAGCGTTCCGCTGGGTAACGCCCCGTCACTGCCCCCGGCAAACGAATAAAGAACCTCGTAAGTTTGGGCTTGCACAGCTGCGGCCAGAAACAAGCCGGCGAAAATCGCACATCCGCAACCCAAGGTTCGAAGCGAGACTGTTCTCATGGAGTACTCCCGAATGTAAGACGTGTGCCAAAACTTCTGCGAAAGCAGTCGCGAGGGTCCGGCTGATTGCGTTGAATTAGTTGCTGGCCATTCGCTAAAGGTTTCCGGAAGTGCCCCGCGGCTAGCCGGCGTCAGCGAACTTGACCGCACAGGTTGCCGAAAGAGTGAGGTCGTTCTAGGGCATCGCTAAACTTCTGCGGAAAAACTAGGGCTGGCATCCAGATTCGCGTTCGGAGGGTTCGGGAAAAACTGCAAATGCAATCACAACCGTGGACGAGCAACCCTTCCTTCGAGGGCCGCGTTTAGCGCGCGGAAAGTGCGCGGGCTTCGGTGTGTGCGTGAGAACTAGATTCGCGCGACAACGGTGGGATGAACCTACCGAGATCTAGCCGCGAAGCGGCGGCATGTGAAAGCCCGGCACGGAAGAGTGTGTGTGAGAACTCGTCTAGTAGATTCGGAGTGGCACAACACCATCGATTTTCAGCCGCGAAGCGGCGTAAGAATGCAGCCCACGGCGAAAGCCGTGGGTGCGAGTGGAAAATGATCCAGCCCCGGAGGGCCGAACGAGCAGTTCTCACACACACTCGGAAGTGCCTGGTGCGAGTAAAAAAAGAGCCCGAGTCCCGTAGGGACGACACTGGTTCTCACGCACATTCTTCAGCCCCTGTGGTCGATGTTCCTTTCCCCGTCTCGCTTTTCCGCCAAACTTCCATTCCAGGGTTACTTCCGTTTTCCAAATCAGCTCGCGCCCTTGCCCGCAGGTGTACGATGCCATATGAAACGAATCACCACCCTCCTACGGCCTCTCAGCACGTTGCTGCTCGCTGTGCTCGTCCTGCAAGGTTGCAATGCGCTGAATCCCTTGTGCGGAAGCGCACGTCCCGCTCCCACCGCGTCCTCTCTTTCCTTCAGCACTGTCACCTTTGCTCAAGTGCAGCAGGGATTCGTGCTTACTGTGAATGGCACTGACTTCGTCGCGTCCTCCGTCATCGTTATCAACGGCACAACCCTCACCACCCAGGTCGTCAGCAGCACTCAGGTCCAGGCTACGATCACCACCACACTCATCACCGCCCCCGGAACGGCCACCGTGGCCGTCAACACACCCAGCGGAAACTCATCCTACGAAGGGTGTACCAGCGGTGGAACCAGCAAAGCCCTTACCCTGACTATTACTTAGCCGCGCGTCGCACACGGGCAACCTCACTCCGCAACGGCGACTCCAAAAGTAGTAAGATGATTTTAGGCGGTATGCCTCCCGGGCTGCGAACCGCCCTTTAGGTGGAGGGAATGAAAATGACCAGAGCCACCTTGCAGAACTCTCTTCTTGCACTCCTCGCATCGCTCGCACTTGTCTGTGCCACAACGCCCGCCTTTGCCCAGCACGGCGGAGGGGGTCATGGCGGCGGTGGTGGCTTCCATGGCGGCGGCAGCTACGGCGGTGGTGGAGGCTATCGCGGTGGTGGTGGCTCCTACGGCGGATATCGCGGCGGCAGTTCTTACGGCGGATATCACGGAAGCGGTTCTTACCGCGGATATCGTGGTGGCTCCTACGGCGGTTATCGCGGCGGTTCCTACAGTGGTTCGCGCGGCAACGCCATGTCAGGCAGTGGACGCTACGGAAGTTCCCGCGGATTTTCCTCCGCGCGCGGTTCCTCCGCGGGCCGCTCCTGGTCCTTCGATCGGGCGAGCGCATCGGGCAGCTCGCGCGCGGCGGCGGACGGTCAGTGGCATTCCTTCGGAGCATCCCACGCAGCCATCGGATCGGCGACAACTCGAGGCGTCACCAGCGCGTCCTTTCACGGCGCCTGGGTCGGCGCTGGGCGCGGCTTTTACGGCGGTTACTACGGAGGTCGCGGCTATTGGGGGCATGGCTGGGGTTGGGGCTGGGGCGGAGGATGCTGGGGTTGCGGCTGGGGCTTTGGCGTCGGCTGGGGCTGGGGCTGGGGTTTAGGCTGGGGCTGGAGTCCGTTCTGGGCTTGGCCCGCGTACTCCTATAACCCGTGGTGGTCCTATTACGGTACCCCGCCGGACTATGTCTATCCCTATCCTTATTAGGGGCACGATTTACCGGACACGATTAACCTGACACGGACCGAACCGGACAGGGAACAACTCTGCGGCAGCGTGATTCCATGCGCGAACGCCTTACGTCGATGACTATCTCGCGGCGTACATCTCCATCCTCCTTTTTATTCCTCGAATGTCTCCAGTTCTGTATAGTTCGACTCTAGGGTTTTAATCTTCCCCACATTATCTGCAGTGCGGCTGGCTCTCATTATCGGTTCAGCGGTCGGAATAAAGAGCAGGGACTATTAAATCGGTTCTTGCGGGCCTTAACGCCGGATCACACGATCCTACCTGCAAGCGTGTGAGCAACGGTCCGGGTCCCGCGAGGCTTCGACGCTCCTGCGATTTGGAAACTAATTGCGTTGAGTCGGGTTTAGTTCCGAGGCGGAGGATGCATGGAACCAGTCCGGGTTCTAATCGTTGAGGACTTCGAACCCTTTCGACGATTTATCCGCTCCACGCTGGCCAAGAGTTCCGCCCTGCAAATCGTCGCCGAAGTTTCCGATGGACTGCTCGCGATCCACACAGCCCAGGACTTGCAACCCGACCTCATTCTGATGGATGTCGGCCTGCCATCATTGAGCGGCATCGAAGCCGCTCGTCGCATCGGCAAACTCCTTCCCAACTCCAAAATGCTTTTCGTGAGTCAGGAGTCCTCCGCCGACGTTGTGCGCGAAGCTCTTCGTTGCGGCGCTCTCGGCTATGTGGTGAAAACCTATGCCGGAAGTGAACTGTTGCGGGCGGTGGAAACAGTCTTGCAAGGCTCGCAGTTTATCAGCCGCGGAGTATCGGGCGACGGTTTCTCCCATGCTTCAGATCACCCGGTCCACGACGCTCCGCCACGTGCCCCCGGGCCGCTTGCTTTTCGCAGCCATCACGTCGAATTCTTTGCTGACGATGCATGCTTGCTGGCCGGATTTGCCCGCTTCATTGAAGATGGCTTTAACGCTGGGAACGCCGCGATCGTGGTCGCAACCGAGGCTCACCGAAACGCCCTTCTTCAGAAATTACAATCGCATGGCTTGAATATCGATGCCGCTATCGAACAGGGACTCTACATTCCGCTCGATGTGAGCGAGACCCTTTCCGCCTTCATGGTCAACGATCTGCCGGATCCGGTTCGATTCCACAAAGTCGTGGGAGACCTCCTCGCCTCTGCCGCAAAAGCTGCGAAAGGATCGCGTCCTCGGATCTCTGCGTGCGGCGAATGCGCGCCCCTCTTGTGGGCGCAAGGGAACGCCGAAGCCGCCCTGCGCCTCGAACATTTATGGGACCAGGTGGCCAGAACTCATGCCTTGGATATTCTGTGTGGTTATGTCATGCAAGACTTACAACGCGAACCCGAGGTCTACCAAAAAATCTGCGCAGAACATTCCCACGTCTGCTCCCAGTAAGCGGGTGGTTCAACCCTGTGTAGGCTGGCAGCGTAAAGAACTACGCCGCGCGAGTTTCCCGTAACTGACGCAACTCGCCTTCCGCCATGCTGAACTGCGCCAATCCACAATCCAAGCACACCAGAAGCCTTGGGAAGACCAGCATCCCTGGGCTGCTGGCATTCTTGTTCCCGCTGAAATGGATGCAGATCTCAGCCGGAAATTCTTTCTGATTGCTCGATTGGCATAAGACACAATTCATAACACTCCGTCCGCACGAGCAGTTCTCAAAAACCTTCTATCGCCCCACAGATTCATACGAAACTACCACCGTGTCAAGTGCCTACCGCTCGGCCGCTGCTCGCGCCCACGTCGCCAACGGCTCCAGAAAGGGATATGTTGTCGCCGGAGCGTCAATCACCCCTCGCAGCGAAGTTCTGAATGGCACCATCCGCCCATAAAAGGCCCGCGTGCTGTCCTTATCCTGCTTGATGGTTCCGTGCTCCAGCGTCGCCCCCGCAAAGACTCCCCGAGACCGCGAATAACTGAGCACCTGTGCCTTCAACTTCCAGTCCGTCTCCGCCTCGGTGTGGCGTCCTACCGGGCCGGCGGCTACGCTGGCTTCCGCGCCCAGCTTGAATTGGCTCGATAACAGTTTCGTCATCCCGTCGTCATTCATCACCAGCATGATCAGATCCACTGCTTGCCCGCCGAACTGGAATCCGAAGCTGCCGCCTTGCACCACAAAAAATGCCGGCGCGCTCCACCCCTTCGGAGTCCGGCAGGTCGCAACCCCGCGCCCGTAGCGCAAGCCCAGCAGCAGGCCCCCATTCAACATCGAGGGCACTACCGCGACGCACGTCGCCGACGCCAGCACTTCTTCCGGAATCCTCTGATCCGGCGCTGCCTGAATTTCTTGCAGGATCGTCCCCGCCGCCATCACGCGGTCCTGGGCCTTCTTCGCATTCTCGCCCGCCCACGCCGTTGCCGCCAGACACACCACCAGAATCACGCGCAGAAGATTCCTCATAATTTTTGGGCCTTCCTGCCCTGATTCTAGGAGAGTCCCGAAAGACGAGAACCACTATTTCGTAGACAGATATTATCTAGGAAGGCACCCAGGCAAATCCGCTCCGACGGCGGATCCAGCCGCGCAGCGGCGGCATCCGAAATTCCGGCACGGGAGTGCAGGATAGATTGGGGAGGTTGCCGAGACCCGCCAGGGACGACACAACCCCCGCCCGCGAACCGGTTATTCTTTCTTTTCTTTCGCCAATTGTTCCAGACGAATTTCGCCCTTCATAATGTCCGCGCATTGCGGCAATTCCGTCCGATATTTCGTTGGAAGCTCCAGGCAAAGGTCCACTGCGTTCTGCCGCATCGTATGAAGTTCCAGCAGCGCGGCTGTTCTCACCGTCAAGGTCGTCGGCGGCGCCTGATTCGCCGGTGAATTCGTGACCACTTGGATGCTCTGGTTCCTGGTCCCGCACGGCGCCATCGGCTGGTCCGCAAGCTTGTCGATGCTCGTGCCATCGTTCACTGCGGAAATCGTCGGTTCCGCTACCTTGCTGTCGCTGAACCCGTTCCTGGCAAACTGCCACGGCAGCCTCGGATAGGCTCTCTGCCCAGAAACGTCACCCCCATCGCTTCCGCTGAATGCCTTCGCCGGCGCATTTTGTCCCCACGCCGACATCGCCAGGAAACACACCAACACCAGTGACCAAAGACAACCTTGACTTCTCCTTGGAATAAGCACTCTTTCCCCCGTGTACCCTGAGATCGCCTGCCCACTGCCCAGACGTAGAACCCCACTTCATGTTGATCAAGATGCCAAAAATATCTGTACCAGTTGCCGCAGAATCTACTTGAGATCCGGATCGCTGTAAACGGTACCAACGGGGTATGGTTCCAAGATGATCACTGGGCTATGGTCCTTCACCTGCCCAGCTTCGTCAGTCCGGGCTCTGCAACCGAGCTGGATTGAACTGGCAAAAACCAAAAAAAAGGCCCGGAACCTTTCTCCGGATGACTGTCAGTTCTGTCAGGTTCGTGAAATCGCCCGCTTGCGGATAATCTCCCCATCCGCCGCGCCGGAGCGATTGCCTCCGAAACAAATTTCGGAGTCGAGGAGCGTTTGCTATGAAAGTACATCGATTTCCCATTTCTCTCTTCGTTGCGCTGTTAGCCATTTCCCTTGTCCCGCGCGTCTTCCCCCAGGACAAGCCGCAACCGGAAGCTTATTCCGCCGTAGCCATGGGTACCGGCGGCACCTTCGGCGGCAAAACCATGTTGTTCGATTTCCGCATCACTCAATACACCACCGATGACGAGCTGCAGAAATTCGCCCAACTCGTGAAAGACAAGGGGACCAACGCTCTTCGCCTCGCCCTGGAAAAAGAGAACAAAGGCCGCATCAACGCCGTGGGCTCCACCGGCAATCAGATCGCGGTCGCCCGCAAACGCCAGGAAGGCGCCGACACCATCATTACCATCGTTACCGCGCGCAACATGCCTTTCATCGAGCTCTATAACAACGGTCGCACCACCGATTACCCGTTCGGTTATCTCCAGGTGAAGCTCGACTCCAGTGGCAAGGGAATGGGTCAGATCATGGTCGCGGCCAAGATTCGCTTCGATAAGAAGAAAGGACACTACGAAATCGAGAGCTACGGCAACCAGTACATCAAGGCCACCAACGTGCGGCCTCAGTGATTGCTTCGTCCTGTATCATTCGGCACATCAGGAGGACCGCTCATGAAAAACTCGTCGAACTTCTCCCGTCGTCAGTTCGCGGCGCTCGCCGCCGCCGGTTTGGCTCTGGTGGTTCCGGAGAGCGCTTTCGCCTGGGCGCAAAAAGAAGCTCCGTCTAAGTCTCGCGCACCCGTCAACGCTGACCAGGCGTGGCGCGACCTCCTCGACGGCAACTCCCGCTTCGTCAAAGGACAACCTACCGGCCCACGCCGCAGTCCCGAGGAATTTCGCGCCCTCGCCGAGGGGCAATATCCCGAGGCCGTCATCGTCAGTTGTGCCGACTCGCGTGTCGCGCCTGAGATCCTGTTCGATGTCGGCGTCGGCGACATCTTTGTCGTCCGTATCGCCGGCAACGTCGTGGGCGGCGCCGGAGCCGTCGTCAAAGGCAGCATCGAGTACGCCGTCGCCGAACTGAACGTCCCCCTCATCGTCGTCCTCGGCCACAGCAACTGCGGCGCCGTCAAGGCCGCCAAGCAGCATATCGACGCCAAAGACTCTCTGCCCGGTGCCATCAACGGACTGGTCGAACTGATCAAGCCCGCCGTCGCCCAGAGCAAAGGAGAACCCGGCGACGCTCTGGAAAACGCCATCCGCAAAAATGTCGCACTCGGCGTCGGTCGCCTCAAAGAATTGCAGCCGATCCTCGCCCCCCGCGTCCAGGAAGGAAAACTGAAAGTCGTCGGCGCCGTCTACGACCTGCGCACCGGTGCCGTGACCCCCCTCTAGTCAGCGAAATCCGGACCGGCCGTTCCGGCCAAAATGTCGTCCTGCCATGCGAGATGTGGGCCAGGCAGCACATAAAAGTACGTACAAACGTTCCCATAGGAACATTTGTACGTACATCCGGGTACAGAAACGCAATTCTGTGGCGCGGGCGCCCCCCGCGTAGCACCTGGCACGGAAAACGCATCTTTCCGACGCACCCTGTAACAAGTACCAGTTGGCGTTGCGCCCTATCCGTGATGCACTAGCCATCGATACGAGTTTGTCGTGTCGTGACGGCAACGGCCTTACCTTCTTCTTTTGTCATGGGGTTATATCCAGCGCCGTTGCCGGGTGTCCCTGAGGACTTCTGAATGTCAAAAGCCCGAGCAATCGTTGGAATCGACGGACGCCCCCTCCCTATCCTGCCACCCGTACGTGATGAGCGCGTTTGGGCCAAACTCGTTCGCGTACTGTTCTACACGCCGGGCTTTCTGGCCATGCTCCTGCTCAAGGCGGGCGAGCCCGAAGGCTTCGGCATTTCTGTCGAGCTCCTCATGCTGTCCAGCGCCGCGGCGATTGTCGGCGGCATTTTCATCGGCACCCAAGCCTCGAAGGAGGGTGCCGATGTCTCCTCTAAGATCGGCACCTGGTGCGGATCTCTCGTCCTCGAGCTCCTCGCCGTCGTCCCTTTAATGTGCGCCATTCCCTCGCTCTTCCATCAACTGGCGCACAGCCGGCTGCTGCACGCAGTCGCGCCGGGTAGCATCGACATCACCCTGGGCGCTTCCGAGTTGCTGCCCATGGTGGCGATTCTGCCGTTCATGATCTACCAGCTCGCCGGCTTCGGCACACTGGAGTACGTCGTCTCCAAGCCCGTGAACTGGGCCATCAACCTCTGCATCTTCTTCCTGATCGTCGCCAGCTATATTGCCAACCGGGAAGGGGCGTTCGGCATGGAAAGAAGACTCTCCTCGATTCTCGTGGTGATCATGGCTTTTACCGTGCTCTATGGCATCCTCAAGCTCAAGCAGATGCAGACCACCTACGACGCCCAGTCCCCGCCGAAGTCTTCCAAGTAGCATCCTGAAGAGTCACGCCGGGTGCCCCATTTCTCGCGCGCTTTTTGTGCGAGAAGCGGGTCTTCTTGAGTTTGCGCCACCCAAGTCCGAACGGCCGTGGAAGAGCGGCCCTTCGAGGGCCGCGATGAGTGGAGCAAAAAAGAGCTGGGCAGCCCCTGTCATCGACATATACCGAGGGCGAGCCCCGCAAGGCCCGCCCTCAACATTGGCCTCTACTGCACCTTCAACGCAAGCGTCTGCGTCTTCGTCACCCCTCCGCCCGACGCTGTGACAGTGAGAGTAAAACTCCCGGTCGTCGCGCTCGGCGCGGCTTTGAGCGACAGCGTACAGCTTCCGCTGCCCGGCGCAGCCAGACTCGCCGGCGCAAAGCTCGCCGTCACTCCCTTCGGCAGCCCGCTCACCGACAACGTGATCGGTGAAGCGAATTCGTTGAGGGCTGCCGTCGTAACCGCGAGAGGCATCGATCCGCCACGCGCCACGACCACCATTGTGCCGGCGAGCGTCAGCGTGAAGCTCGGAGCAATTACCGTCAGGCTAAGCGCCTGCGTTTTCGTCACGCCTCCACTTGAGCCGGATACGGTCAGCGCGTAGACGCCGCCCAACGTTGTCGACGCCGCAGTCAGCGTCAGCGTGCTACTACCGTTACCAGGCGACGCAATGCTCGCCGGCACGAACTTTGCCGAAACTCCTTTCGGAAGTCCGCTGACTGAGAGCGTGATCGCCGATTTGAATCCATTGACCACGGTCGTGTTCAGAGTGAACGTCGTCGAACTGCCGGCTGTCACCGTGCCACTCGCGGACGTCGCCGTCAGCCCGAAAGCTGGAACCATCACTGTCACGCTGATCGTTTGCGTCTTCGTGATTCCTCCACCCACGCCTTTCAGGGTCAGCGTTGAGACGCCGCTCGCTGCGCTCGAAGCCGCGCTCAACGTCAGCTTGCTGGTGCCATTGCCGGGCGGGACGATGCTCGTCGGCGCGAACGTTGCCGTTACGCCCGCGGACTGTCCGCTAACCGACAAAGCGATGGCCGACTTGAACCCGCCCACTGCCGCTGTGGAAACCGTGATCGCCGTCGGTGTTCCCGCAACGACCGCCGTGCTCGTCACACTTGGCGTCAACATGAACGTCGGAGCCACTACCGTCACCGCGACGGATGCCGTCCGCGTCAGCCCGCCGCCAGTGCCACTTATCGTGATCGTCGACGTCGCTGCGGCCGCATTCGCTGCTACGCTGATGCTTGCCGTCACGGGCGCAGAAGCGGTGAGGGTGTTGGAGGAAAATCGCACTGTAACACCCGCCGCCCCGCTCGTGCTGAGTGTGACCAGGGAAGAGAATGCGCCTTGCGCCGTCAACGTGATCGTAACTGTGCTCGACGCCCCCGCCGCCACCGAGACGCTAGAGACATTCGGCGTCAGCGTGAAGCTCGCATTACTGCCGTCGCTCCAGTGGTTGACCAGCAGGCTGGCATCGACCGATCCCAGCCCGGTCGCCTCGTCGTATCCAGACCCGGCATTGAAGCCGGTCAGGCCTGGGACACTGTTGTTGCCGCTGGTCACGTCATGGAAAACCACCGCGCCGCTTGCCGCGAGCTGCTGGTTCGCCAGCGCGTAGAATATCGGATTCGCGTTTCCCTGCGCCCCTCCCGCGCGCTCGTTCACCAGCGCCATCACACTGGCCAGCGAAGGCGCTGCCGCCGACGTACCCGACGCGTAGAAAATGCCGCCCTGCACTTGCACCACGTACGCATCCTGTATCGATGCATGCAGCGCAAGATCTGGAACATCGCGCTTGCCGTCGCTCGGAACACCAGGAGCAGCCTGCCATGCGGGCTTGCTGTAGACGATGCTCGCGCCGCCTCCGCCCGCCCAAAGTCCGCCACTCCACGCACTTTCATTCCACGCGAGTTCCGGAATGTAGCTCAGCGCAGAGGATTGTCCTGCGCCGTTTGCAGACGACCAGTATTCGCTCGGGTTGTAGACGTCGTTGAACTGCGTGCCACCTACGCATGTGCTGTATGGACTCGAGCACAGCCCATTCACGCCTCGCCCCTGCGTCGCAGTTTTCGACGACGCAGAGTCGCATCCCGCCGCACCGCCATCGCCGGAAGAAACAAACACCGACATGCCCTGCGCCGCCGCCTGCGCCCATGTGCTATTCCAGAACGCATTGCCCGCTGATCCCAGCGCCGCTTCGCACAAGCCGTAGCTCAAGCTCACGACCGGCGCTACGTTGTGGTTGACCGCATACTGCGCCGACAGGCTGATTCCATCTGTCGAGGTCGATTTCGTGGTCACGAACTTAATGGTTGCGTTGTCGGCGATCGCTCCCGCCCATTCCACATCCATAGCCGATTCCAGTTCGTCATCGCACCACGGAAATCCCGGGTCCGGTCCGTTGATGATCATCTGCGGATCGTTGGCCGGAAGGCCGGCGTTCGTACGGAACGTCCGTACATCGGACAGCGCTACGTCAACGCGGCCTAACACCGCGATACTCTGTCCAGTGCCATCGAGCCCCTGCGCGTACAGCGGGCCGACGTCGTAGATCGTGGCCCAATCCTGTGGCATCAGAAAGTGCGCGCCATTCGCCGCCGTGTATTGCGGCGCAACCACATGCGTCGGCGCGCTGCGAAAGTCGTGCAGAGCAACCACTCCGCGCACCACCGCCGCAAGCGCGCGCGGAATTTCAGGATCGCTCGCATTCGCGTAGTGCATTGTGCCTTGAATCTTGTAGTGTTGCATGCTGGTGTGGAACGCCGACTCGACCTGTGCGGCTGTCCCGCTGAACACGATCGCGCGGTGTGAGGCGGGAATCTCCTCGACTTCAAGCCCTTGGGCTTGCAGCCACTGCACGATGCGGCTGAGGTCGTTTCGCGAAACCCCAAAGCGCTTGCCGAACTGCGCGGGCGTGAGCCATTGATGGTAATAAGGAGAGCCGGGATCATGCTGCGCGCGAATCAATTCCTCGAGCGCAGCGTCCTGGTTCGCGTCGGCGGCGAGAACCAGCACCATGCTTTTCATCTGAAGGTCGGGCGCAACTTTGCCGATAGAGAATTCAGGCCGGGCCAACGGGTGCCGCTGGCCGGAAAGAACGACTCGCAGATCGTTGCCCCGCAGATAGTCCGCGATGGGCGCAACAATTCGATCCATGGGACGAACGGATAAGAGATCGCTTATCGGAGCCGGGGTTTGAGCGGGTAACACTTGCGACCATAACGTCAGTGAAGAAAGCAATGCGAAGAGCAGCAGAGCGTGGGACTTTCTACTTTGCATGAGCACCTCGAAGGAAGTCGTGAAGCCGTCGTGGTTGTGAAAACCGCAGGGAGAGCCACAATTGAGCTATCGGCAGAATTTCGCCGGGCTTCACGAAACGATGGTCGCTTTACCTCACTGAGGTAACGAAAAAGGGTAACGTCGCGCGGTAGGAAGTACGCGGCATGCCATTCGTGTACGGCGTCATCCTGACCGGAGCCGCTTTTCAACCAGAGGGAAGGATCTCGCGCGGGGCAGGTAGCGACGGCCAATTCCGAAACCGAGACGAAAGCGCCAGCCTCACCGCAGGCGCTTCACTCGTCTCTGAATTAATTTTGACACCGCTAAGGCTGCGCTCAAGGTCTACTGCCAGCGGTCACGATACCCTGCGGACCGCGGGTTGCAGCTCGCCATTCACGCGCTCACTCACTGCCTGTGGCGCGATTGCTGATGTGCCCCGCTCGCCTTTGCGGATGAGCACGATCGCCCCGAGGATTGCCACGGACGCCACCACGACTCGCATGGTCAGCGGCTCGGATGCGAGCAGCCATCCCAGGAACACGGCCACGACTGGATTGGCGTAGGTGTGCGTCGCGACCAGCGCGGGCGGGCAGCGCTGCAGCAGCCACGTGTAGGCAGTGAACGCGATGATGGAACCGAAGACGATCAGATATGCCAAGCCTATGAGCGACTTGGAAGAGATGCTGGCCCAGTGCGTGGCGTGAAATTCGCCGGTGAGTCCTGCGGCCGCGAGCAGCATGGCTGCGCCGCAAATGGTCGGCAGTGCGGTGCGTCCCAACGCGTCGTTCGGCAGTTTTAATTTCGGCGAGATCACCACGCCTGCAGACCATGACAGCGAACCAGCGAGCACAGCGAGCAGACCGAGCAGACCGAGCAGGCTTGAGCCTTTCACGGTGAGTTCTGCGCGCGTCAGCATGGCCACGCCGAGCAAGCCGAAACCCAGGCCCAGCGCTTCTCCAAGAGCTGCGAGTGGTTTTTTCTGGATACGAGCAAGAACCATCATCGGCGGTGGTGTGACATGACCCGATGCGGGAACCGGGCGAAGGTGCGGAAGTTTTATTCGCGGAGGAAAGGCAGTGCTAGATCCTAAGTGTCGTGTCCCGGAAATACGCGAACGAAAGCCGGGACTTGGTCTCGAGGCTAAGCAAGGAGTTTCGTGGTGGTGCAAACAAAATACATAGGTCCTTCGCGTCGCTCAGGATGACAACAGGGATTAGTGGAGGAACTTGCGGGACACCACACTACGGGTTCGGAGACGCTATTCGCGGCCGCCGAAGCGGTAGGCGATGCTGGAGGTGAGGCGGAGATTGTTTTGACCCTGAGTCGCGCCAGTCGAATCGGCAAAGGTGGTGCGCTGATAGTCGGCCTGGATGCGGACCGCGAGCGACCCGAAGAGGGATTGTTCGATTCCTCCGCCAAAGAGGTACGAAGGACGAGCGACCCACCCATCCAAGTAGTATGACCCACCCGCAGGAAGCGCGCCGTCGACCCGAGAGGCGCCGACCAAGGCTTGCACGAAGATCGCGGACTTGTGGAACTCGACCGGATAAAACACAGGACCGGCGAGGAGGCTCAGGACGTTGGCGCCGTGTCCGGTAGCGAATACGTTGCCCGTAGCGGCGTAAGTGGCGTCTACGGTCGCACCCCAACGCGAGTTGAACCGGACCAGTCCGTTACCGTCGAGACCGGTAAGCGCGACCCTTTGATTTGGCATGTCCAAGCTGAAGTAGACATAGCCGAGGCTCGCCTCAAATGTGGGCGCAGTAGCGCCGGCGGCTACCTGGTCCGTTCGCAAGTGAGATTGCGCGAGAAGCGGCGCGACGAACAGGAAAATGCAAGCAAAGACTCTTCGCATAACTGTCACTCCGGTGTGGTCGGCCCTCATCTTGCACTCCGTCAGCACACGACAGAGTGCCGAGGCCATTAGCGATCATTGCGGTGGCAGCGCTTGGTTATGAATGCGTGTGAGTAATAGCCTACCCCGAGTCTTATTTGGTTTCAGGTTACGTTGGTCGCTTTCCGCTTGTACCTAGGGGACTGAACTGTCGGGATACGCGGTGGTGGCTGCTGGCACGCAGACGCGCCCGACGGGATTCTTCGCTTCACTCAGAATGACAGTTACTCAGAACGACGGATTCACAGAGCGACGGATGCGCAGAATGACGAAATGGAGATTCCCAGAGCAGAAAGAGCTAGCCACAAAGGACACAGGAGCACACAGGGGAACGTCGCCGGGACGCGGATCGTTTGAGGATGAGCCACCTGGAAACGGAAGCGTGCAACTCGTCTGAAAGTCAAAATCCCCACCCTTCGCCTGCGCTCAGGGAAGCTCTCGGCAAAAAGCGCGAGAGGGGTGGGGACTCTGGCTAGGGGGTGAGCTTAAAAACGGTACCGTCACTGTTGGCGCCGCCGGTTTTCGATGCGCCATAGAGGTTGCCCGAGGCATCGAAGACGAGGCTGCCCCATTGTGGTCCTTCGCCGTCGGTGCGATTGAAGCTGAACAGCATGCTCTCAGTCCAAGTCCCATCGGCCTGGGGCGTCAGTTCGAAGATGGTGCCGTTGCCATTCAGCCCTTGATGAACTCCGCCGGACATCGTGGCGCCATAGAGGTTGCCGGCGGTATCGAAGATGAGACCGGTAAAGGCGTTAAAGCCATCGGTTCCATCGGCGTTGAAGCTGTGGAGAACCGTTTCCGTCCAGCTTCCGTTAGTCTGGGGCGATAACTTGTACACCACGCCCACGTTGTGAGCGCCACCGTAAATTGTGGCGCCATAGAGGTTACCGGACTTATCGAGAGTCAGGCTGCCGTCCGGCTCTGAGCCGTGGCTAAAGCTCAACAGAGTGGTCTCCGTCCAACTGCCATCCGATTGCGGCGATAACTCATAGGCCGTGCCTCCGTCGCTGATACCGCCGGTGCCGGTTGTCCCGTAAAGATTCCCTGCGCTGTCGAAGATGACGCCCACCATGGGATTGGCGCCATCCCCGCTGAGGGCGAAGTTGTACAGCACTTTTTCGGTCCAGGGTCCTTCGGCGGTGGGAATGAGTTCAAACACCGTGCCGGTGTTGTTGATGCCGCCAGACTGCGTGGTGCCGTAGAGATTGCCTGCAGCATCGGCGGTCAGGGCTCCAAAAGGATATTTTCCGTCGGCATGTTGCCCGAAGTGGTGCAGGATCTTCTCGGTATATTGTCCGTTTGCGGAGCGAACCAACTCGTAGGCTGTGCCCACGCCGCCGCGGCCACCTCCGTTGGTGAGTCCGTAAATATTGCCGGCGGCGTCCAAAATCAGGCCTCCCGAGGGAAACGATCCGTCAGGAATTCCGCGAAAGATGTGCAGGGTCCTTGAGGCCCAGCTTCCATCAGCATTGGGGATCAACTTAAATACCGCCTCGCTGGTGGTTCCATAAAGATTGCCTGCGCTGTCGAAGACCACGCTGAGATTGGGCAGGCTGCCAGCGCTCCCGGTAGTGGTGAAGCTGTAGAGCACGGTTTCGGTTTGAGCGGCGGCGGGAGAACTCATCATCAGCAGGTGGACGGTGACAACCGTGAGCACCATTCCAATCGAGAGCGTGGAGTTTCGCATGAGAAGTTCCTCCGGAAGATTTAAACCGCGGTTGAGTGGGCCGGTATCGCAGGAGGAAGGAAAATGTCATGCATGCGGGTGGGCTGTCAAGATGCAGAATTCTGCAACCATCAGGGCAGCTCTATACTTCTGCGGCAACACAATTGCGGCAACACAATGCAGCGACGCGGAAACTCACCGCAAGGCCGCAGGTGGTACCTTCTTACACGGGATTCTTCGCTTCGCTCAGAATGACAGGGCGGTTGGGTTTGGGACGGGGCGATGGGATTGTGAAGGAGGCTATCTTGATTGCTCGCGTTCTTGCTGTGCTTCTCCTGATGCCGGGGACCTTGGTGGCGCAAAATGTGGTTCATTACACGACTACGACGGCCAATGTGAAATATCTTTTTGCGACGGCGGAGCCGGTGTTGCGGTTGAAGTCGGGGGACATTCTCGACACCAACACGCTCGACTGTTTCGGCAACGGCCTGAAGAAGCCGGGGGACACGCTGAGCATGGCTACTGGCGATAATCCGCTGGCGGGGCCGTTTTATGTGGAAGGAGCGGAGCCGGGAGACACGCTGGCGGTGAAGATTCTTGACTTGCAGGTGGATGGAGACACGGGGATTGGAGCGTTCGCTCCAGGATTTGGAGCGATCAACGAGACGAACTACACGCCGATGTTGCACGCGCCGCTGCCGGAGAAAGTTTGGTTCTATCACATCGATCATGCCGCGAACACGGCGACGTTCAAGGCACTGGATTCGGATTTCTCGGTGAAGATTCCCATGCACCCGTTTTTTGGGTGCATTGGAGTGGCTCCGGCGAACGGGGAGGCGCGCAGTTCGGTGGTCCCGGCGGAATTTGGCGGGAACATGGATTCTCCGGAAGCGAGCGTGGGGAACACGGCTTACTTTCCGGTGAATGTGAAGGGCGGGCTGTTCTACATCGGCGATGGGCATGCCGCGATGGGAGATGGCGAGGTTGCAGGGACGGCGATTGAAGTTCCGCTGAAGGCACGAGTGCAACTCAGCGTGATCAAGGGGCGCACGATCAGCTGGCCGCAGTTTGAGAACGATGACGCGATCATGACGGTCGGGGCGTATCGTCCGGTGGACGACGCGGTGCGGATCGCATTCACGGAACTGGTGCATTGGATTCATAAGGACTATGGGTTGTCGGAACTCGACGCGTATGAGCTGTTGTCGAAGGTGGCGAAGATTCATCTGAACGAGATGGTGGATCCGAATTATGTGGTGGTGGCTTCGATCGAGAAGAAGTATTTGCCGAAGAAGAAGTAGCGGTCAGTGATGCTGCGGGAGAAGGCAGGTCCCTCCGTGCGCTTGCCCATCCCTGCGGGAAGAGCGAACTCCGGTCGGGATGACAGGGAGTCGGGATACCACGGAGCTTCAAAATCCCCGGAGTCAGAAGCCCCAGAGCCGAGATAGCCACAGGTTACAAAACTTTGCAAAACTTTACCGTCCTGACAGTCGACTTCAAGAGCCGCCTCACGTCTAATCAAAATATTGGGGAACTCGGAGAAGTGTCGGTACGGAGGCGCTAGCTAGCGGAGTCGTCTCCACCGCCTAGAGATTCGAAAACCTGTTTTTTTTCGAACCCTGTTGGAACGGCGATGGATTCAGTGGTGAGTGCGACGGTCGCGGGGAAAAGTGTTGCCCGGCGGAGTGCATCTGGCCCCGCCCTGTTCGCTGGTTTTGCTTTCTACGTCTCTTTCGTTGTCTTCCTCTTTTTCTTTCTCTTTCCAGTTCAGGTTTTTGCGCAGTCGATCCCGGAGAGCTTTGACGACCTAGCACGCCAGGCCGCAGCGGCACGCGGCCAGAACGACGTTCCCGCGGCGATTGATTTGTATGCGCGGGCGGTGCAACTGAAACCGGATTGGCCGGACGGTTGGTGGTCTCTGGGAATGCTGCAGTATGGGGCGGGCTCGTTTTCGGCGGCTCGCGACGCGCTGACCCATTACATCGAACTGGCGCCGGAGGCGGGTCCGGCATACGCGGTGCGGGGATTGTGCGAGTTCGAAGAGGGCGACTACCGGCAATCGCTGCAAGACATTCAGAGCGGGCTCAAGCGGGGCGCGGCGAATCAGGCGCGGAATGAGAGCGTGCTTCGGTATCACGAAGCGATCTTGCTGACACTCAATGGAGAATTTGAAGATGCGCTACGCGCGTACGGTTATTTCGCGCGCGCCGGGGTGGCCGATCCCGAAATGTTCGTGGCCATTGGGCTAGCCGGTTTGCAGATTCCGGTGCTGCCGAAGGATTTGAAGCCAGAGTGGCGGGATGTGGCGCTGGCCGCGGGATCGGCGGCGTTCCACTTCATGGGCGGGGATGCAGAGAAAGCGCAACAAGAGTTTCGGGCTTTGTTCCAGCGTTATCCCGTCACGGTGAACGCTCATTACCTATACGGCTATTTGCTGTTCGCGAAGAATCCCGAGCAAGCGCTGCCGGAGTTCAAGCGCGAGTTAGAAATCGCGCCGGCGAACGCATCGGCGCAGGTGATGCTGGCATGGGCGCTGCTTTTGCAGAATGACGCTGCCGGAGCGCTGCCGTATGCGGAAAAGGCAGCGGCGGAAGCGCCAACGGTGCCGACCACGCAGCTGGTTCTGGGGCGAGCGCAGGTGGAAACCGGGAACGTAAACGAGGGCAGAAAACATTTGGAAGCGGCCCTCAAGCTCGATCCCGACAATCTTGAGGTCCATCTGGCGCTGGTGAAGGCGTATTCCGAATCGGGCCGCACTGACGACGCCAGACGTGAGCGGATGCTGTGCCTTAGTGTGACGAAGGATGAGGCTCCGATTGCGCGTCCCTAGTTTTATCTTGGTTGGCCTGTTCTGCCTGGGCGGGATCAGCGCGGCGCAGGTGCAACCACCCGGCACGTCCTCGGCGTGTGCGAGTTGTCACCGCGCCCAGGCGCTCTCGCAGCCACAGACGCCGATGGGACGCGCGATGATGTTTCCCGCCGCGAACCCCACGCTAAAAGCGCATCCGAAGATGACGACCCGGCGGGGCGCCTACACCTACACAGTTGAGACGCAGGGCGATCAAAGCACATACAGTGTGACGGACGGAACGCGAACGATTTCGCTGCCCATTCATTGGAATTTTGGCGCGGGCGTGCAGGCCTGGATCTTCCAGCGCGATGGGAGGTTCTACGAAAGTCTCGTGAGTTATTACCCGGCTCGGGGTGGACTCGACTTAACCATCGGCGACGAGCATCTGAAGCCGCAGACTCTGGAAGAAGCCGTCGGACGGGAACTCAAGCAGAGCGATCTGGAACAGTGTATGGGCTGTCATGCGACCAATGCGGTCGTGAAAGGAAAGTTGAATCTCGATTCGTTTCAGCCGGGCGTGACTTGCGAGCATTGTCATGCGGGATCGAGCATTCATTTGCTGGACGCCATCAATGGGGAATTTGGTTCCGCGCCTCCGAATTTGAAGAAACTGTCGGCGGAGGATGTGTCGAATTTTTGTGGGCAGTGTCACCGTACGTGGGAGACGGTGGTGAGGAATCACTGGCGCGGCGAGGCGAACGTGCGGTTCGCGCCGTATCGGCTGGCGAACAGCAAGTGCTTTAATGGGGTGGATTCGCGCATCAGTTGTCTGGCGTGCCACGATCCGCATCAGGAACTGCAGCGGCAGGCGTCGTCGTATGACTCGAAATGTTTGGCGTGCCATTCGGGTGGGACGGCTTCGAACGCGACGGGGCCGAAGCCATGTCCGGTGGCGAAGTCGGAATGTACGAATTGCCACATGCCGAAGGTGAAGCTGCCCGATGAGGATGTGACGTTTACGGATCATCAGATTCGGGTTGTGAAGAGCGGGGAAGCGTATCCGAACTAGAAGGATCGCTTGAGGAAAGTCGAAGTCGCCCACCACGGGGGCTGAAGCCCATCCTAACTCTACTCGCTTAACGCGGCGCTAAAGCACGGCTCTTCCACGGAGGCGCGGTCGTTTGCTTTCCGCACCAGGATGATTGTCTGAGGGAAGTCAAAATCCCCACTCTAACGTCGCAAGATGCGACGTTAGAATGGGGCACCCCGGGGAGGGTCAACCTTTTACGATCTTCTTTGCGGATGGATCCCAAACTGCGATTGCTTTGTTGAAGTAGGAAAAATTGGCCAGGTGGCAGCCGATGGCGGCGTTGTTGCCGAAGATCTCATTTTCGACAACCGGCTTGCGCGTGCGTACGGCGTTGTAGAAGTTGGCTTGGTGATCTACGGTGTCGCTGTAGCCGGGAGGATTGGCGTAGGACTCTCCCGTCTCGTCGACTTTCCACTTCAACGCTTCGGGTTCAGGATGATCCTCGTGCCACTTCTGCAGATACTGATCGCGCAGAGCCTTCGGCCATCCGAAAATTGAATAGCCTTCGGGCTCGGGACGCGTGTCTTCCGGTTTGTAAGTGAGAGTCGCATCCTTAATGATCATCGTGCCCTTGGTGCCGTAGAAGCCGATGAATTCTCCGCCGTTGTTGTTCAGGTTGCAGCGCAGGGTGACGCGGCAGTTGGGATAGTCGTAGAGAGTTTCGATGAGGTCGGGGAACTGGCGGCCGTCTTTGAAATGGAAGAGGCCTCCGGAGGACATGGCGCGCTGCGCGGGTTCATTAATGCCGGTGATGAACATGATCCCGGAGAGCAGGTGGACGAAGAGATCTCCGCCAAGGCCCTCGCCGTAATCGGTGAAGCAGCGCCAGCGGAAGAAGCGAACGGGATCGAAGGGAACCTGGGGAGCTTGGCCGAGGAAGGCCTTCCAGTCGATGGTCTGCGGGCTGGCATCGGGCGGGATGGGATAGACCCAGGCGCCGCTGGGAGAATTGCGGTCCCAGTAGGCGTTGATGGAGAAAACTTCGCCGAGCTTGCCGGAATCGTAAATTTCTTTGGCCTTGGCGTAGAGGACGGAACTGACGCGCTGGCTGCCCACTTCGACCATGCGATTGTATTTGTGCGCGGCGGCCATCATGGCGAATCCGTCTTCGACGGTGTGCGACATAGGCTTTTCGCAGTAGACGTCCTTGCCGGCGGCGCAGGCATCTTCGAAGATCTGGCGATGGTTGTGGTCCATGGTGGCGATCAGGACGGTGTCGACGTCTTTGCGGTCGAGGATGGTGCGATAGTCGCGGGTGGCGGGGACGCTGGGATTCTTGACGGATTCCTGCGCGGCGGTGTGACGGCTGTCGTAGAGGTCGCAGACGGCAACGCACTGGATGCCGGGAACTTCCAGAGAGGCTTCGAGATGTTCGCATCCGCGAATGCCGGTGCCGATGGAAGCGAAGCGGATGGTGTCGCTGGGCGCGACCGGGCGCGCGGCGGCTGAAAGGATATGCGGCTGCAATATAGTTTTGGCGACTGTCGTGGCGGCAAGAGCGCCGGAGCCGAGATGAATGAATTGACGACGGGACAAAGGATACTTGGCCATGAGATTCTCCGTCTTTAGAATTGAGTGCATCCGTGAAAGCGCGCGCGCCGGCACGGAGTGGTTCCGGGGAGGAATTATCCCAGAAGCGCGTGATTTAGTAAATCGATTTTCTAGAAGCTTTGGAGGCGGCAACCTGAGCAACTCTATCCTCGGCTTCCCGCAAAAGGAGCACCGGCCGACCTGCCTGTTTGAGCGTTAATCTCTGTGGCTGTAGAAAAACTCGATCTCAAGACTGGTTGAAAAATTTGAGCCAGGACGCCCGATCAACGACGTTCTTGGTTTTTCCGGACCTTGTCGTTATCATTCGTCCAAGATTTCGCCGTTTCCAGGAAACGGAGTTTTTTCAATGCTCACGTCTGTTTTCGACGCCTGTATCTTCTGACAGTATCCCAAGTTCCAGCTCCCTCCTATCGTCAGTGCAACGTTCGTCAAACCGTTTCTCCCTTGGTTGATCTGTAGAAACACGTACCATGTCCGACCCGTCAAACGAGGTCTGAAAAAGGAGAACCAACTTCATGTACTTCACCGATGACTCGCTGCTGCCTGAAAATCAGGCACCCCTGATGATTACCGCTGCCCCCTACGGACCGGTCTGGTTGCCCGGGGACTGCACTCCCGAACAAAAACTTCCCGTCACCTGGGACGAACAGGTCCAGGCAGCGGTCGACTGCTACAACGCCGGTGCAACCCTGCTGCACATCCATGTTCGAGATCCAAAAACCGGCCACATCTCGAAGAATTTCAACCAATACAACGATCAGGTGGGCCGTCTGCGCAATGCGGTTCCGAAGATGATCCTTCAACTCGGAGGTTCGATCTCGTTTGCTCCCGAGCCTGGTGAGGAAGCGAAGTTCCAGAGCTACGACTCTCGCCACAAGCTGGCCGAAATCGATCCCAAGCCGGATCAGGTTACCGTGACCTGTGGCACTTCCCTCTTCGATCTAACCGCATTACATCCTGTCGAAGCCTTTGAGGGAACGCGTTTCACCAACCCTGCGATGCTTCATGCCATGGCCAACCTTGTGGCCGACTCGACGCCGGACTTCTATCTCGAGAACATCAAGCGCCTCGTGCAGCATGGTATCCAACCGTATTTCGCGCTTCCGCATATCCACGGCCTCGAACTCGTGGAGCGTCTCATTCGCAAGGGATACTACAAGGGGCCGATGAATGGGTTCTTCAGCACCGGCGGCGGAGGAGTGTGCGGAGCCAATCCATTTGATCTGATGGAACTAATCCGTCGCACACCACACGGCTCCTTCTTTACCTACCAGACAACATTCCGACTGAGCCACCCGGTGGCTGCGATTTGCATTGCTCTCGGACAACACACCCGGGCAGGTCTCGAAGACAATCTGTGGGATACGACGAAGGGCAAGCGGATGTCGACGATTCAAATGATCGAGCGACACGTGCGAATGGCTAACGAACTGGGGCGCCCCATCGCGACGGCGGAACAGGCCCGTCAGATGTTGAAGATCGGCGTCACCTACACGTCCACGGAGGAAACACTTGCGGCCCTTGGCCTACCGCCGAACCGTCGGCCTGGCAACATGGGGTTCATCGTGCATGAAACGGATGGAATGTACCATCCGGCAGCGCAGGGCGGATGCGGGCACATCCACGCTGGAGAATGGGAGAAGGACCTGGAGGTTCCGGTCACCGTGAAGGTTGCCTAAGAAGCCAGAGTCCTGCTCTGACAATGAAGGGCAGGACTCAATCTTTCTCACGCTCCACTTCGCAAAGGCTAACAAAGGTCATTCGTTCGTGGTAAGTGGGGCGCTCTGAAACAAATCTTGTGAACCGTGCGCTGCGAAATAGGAGAAAGGTCATGAGCGAAACGAAGGAATACAAGCAGGAGCCGGATGTGACGACGGATCCGCCCGCCGGCCCATGGGATTCGGCTGTGGACACACTGCGCGAATGGGATCCGATATGGGCCGAGCTCTGCATCAAAATGAGCACCAACCCATGGACCCACTCTGTTCTGCCTCTCAAGTTTATCGAACTGGTTAGCGTCAGCCTGAACGCCGCCTGCACGAATCTCAACTCCGAGGGGACACGCCACCACATTCGTGCCGCGCTCGAAGCGGGCGCGACTCGCGAGGAGATCTTGTTCGTCCTCAAGTGCGGATCGGTGCTGTCGATTCATTCCTGCAGCCTGGCGGCTCCCATTGTTCTGGAAGAAGCCAAAGCTGCCAACGTGCAGTTGACTCCGCGAGCCAACACGGAGCCGACCCCAGCCTGTGACGCCATGCGCAAGATGGGACAGTGGAACACGGCGTGGGATCCGTTCTTTGGACTCGATCCGGTATTCACCGATGAATTCATGGCGATGGGAGCGGGCGTCTACAAAAGTGGCGTCATGTCGCCCAAGGAGGTCGAGCTACTCAGCATCGCCCTCGACGCATCCGTCACCCACATGTATGCGCCGGGCACGCGCCGCCATATCCACAACGCGCTGAAGGCGGGCGCGACCATGGAGGAAATCATGGAAGTGCTGAAGCTCTGCGTCGTTCAAGGGGTGCAGACGTTCAATCTGAGTTTGCCGATCCTCGCGGAGGAACTGGAACGCCATTCGTCAAACCAGAAGGCGGCGTGAATTATGGCGAACTATATTGAGGTCGCGAATCTGGAGCAGCTTCCTCCCGGAAGGAACAAATCGGTTTCGGTGGAAGGCAAGGAGATCGCGCTCTTCAACGTGGACGGAACGGTCTACGCGACGGACGATGCTTGTCTTCATCACGGAGTATCGCTCGGAATTTCGAAGCTCGAGGGCAAGATCGTTACGTGTCGAGGACACGGCTGGAAATATGACGTCACCACCGGAAGCACGCACCCTGTGCCGGGAATAGGAGTCGCCGCCTACCCGGTGAAGGTTGTCGACGGAAAAATTATGGTGGCCATCGACGAGACCGTGAACCCGGCTGCCTGACGACACCTCGCCACTACCGCCGGATCCATTGAAGAAAATGATGTGAAGCGAATCGAAAGAAGGCGAAATTTGAGCGCTATGGCCTTCCATGAGAAGGCCGGTCGGAGTCAAGAGGATTGTTTTGTGTTTTCGTTGGACAAGGTTTTTTCCTCTGCCGAGTGGCCACTGTCGCCATGCTTCCATCCGCACTCTCGAGGAGCGATTCGTTTCGCTCGGTGCATGTTGGGCGTTCTCGTTTCAGCCGGTGCTGCCATCTGTTTGGCGCCCTGTGGTTCTGCTCTTGCAGAGTGGGACCTGGGCCAGGCCATAGTCGCAGTCACCGGAACTCGGCATTTTTGGCTTTTGTTTTTTCCTTCCCAAGAAGATTTCGATTTTTATGCTGTCACCGGCACTGCTTTTTGCTGGCTGTTGTGCAATGGTTCGTACGCTTCTCCGCTCACCCACAAGTGATGCAGCAACACCGCCAGCTTTCTCGCAGTCGCGACGATGGCTCGCTTCTTCCCGCTCTTCCCGCCGCGTTCGGCCAGCCTTAGTCCCCAGCGTCGCAGGTCACAGTCGATGCCGAATGGTCCCAAGATGTGCTGTGCTCCCTGCACCAACAGCGTGCGCAGATACGGGTCGCCTTCCTTGCTGATATGCAGTTGCGGCTCGCTCTGCCCCGAGTTTCTCCGTCCTGGCTGCAGTCCCAGATAGCAGCCCACGTCGCGGCTCTTACCAAAACGATGCGGATCTTCCAGCGTCAGCAGGTAAGTCAGCGCGATCAGCGTGCCCACGCCCTTGATCTGCTTCAGCAGCGCCACCTTCGGATAACTCTGCTGCGCCAGCTTCTCGATGCGATCGTTGTATTCCACGATGCGCTCGCTCAGCGACTCGATTGCGTTCAACAGGGGTTCCAGTGCGGCTTGCAGTTCCGGACTCAACCCTTCGGCTTTCTCCGGATTCATGTTGCGCACGTTGCAGCCGCGCAAGCGCTCGCCGTAGCTCTTGGCCAGCCCACGCGCCGTGTTGACCAGCGCCGTTCGTGCCCGTACCAGCCCTGCCCGCGCCCGAATCATCATCAGATCGGATTGCGCCTGCACGCTGCGATGCTTCACCGGATACAGCAACTCGGGATCGATCCGCGCCAGCCGCGCCAGCGTCTGCGCATCCAAACGATCATCTTTTTTGCGACTCTCCCCGATCAGCCGCACCTTGCGCCGCATTGGCCACGATCACTTCATGCCCCAACTCGCTGAGCAAGCGACTGATCCAGGGCGAATGCGTCCCGATTTCCAGTGCGATCCGGCTGCATGGCATTGCCCCGAAGACTTCCTGCAATGCTTTCGCACTCGTATGGACTCGCTGTTCCCGTTGTATCTGTCCGGCTTCATCCACCACGCAGTACCAGCTGTTGCGATCCCCGAGATCCAGTCCGATGGTCAGTTTCTGTTGAGAAATATTCCTGCTCTGCCGCGCTGCTACGGTGCTAACCTTCTTCATTGCCGGTCTCCTTTTATCTGTGCCTTGAGCACGTCGATAACTTGGGAGCGTACAGCATCCCGTCGGAGACCGGTCTTCTCATCCCATCTGCTTACAACAGTACCCGGATGATAACTGAAAGGAACCGCTGCATCTCTCTGGGACTCTCTGGGAGGAGAGATTCCACAGCCACGATTGCAGGCTCGGGACCAAAGACCGCTTAAGAACAATCACGTCGGCGAACCAACCCCATGGCGGCTTTTCTGAATCAAAATCGAGTCCCTATCCAGGGAGGAATAATGCCGTTGAACCTCAAGTCGAATACTGTCCTGGGCTTGGCAATCTTTCTTGCTCTCGTGGATATAAGCAATGCATCCACGTTCAAAGTGATTTACTCGTTCGGAGCCAACGGCGCCTCCGATGCCGCGGAGCCCTATGCTGGTCTGTCTATGGACAAGGCAGGCAATCTATATGGCACGACTCCAGTCGGTGGAACGAGCGATACCGGAACCGTTTTTGAATTGATTCCGTCCGGAACCGGAACTTGGAAAGAGAAGATTCTTCACAGCTTCACCAATGGCGCCGATGGAGGGTATCCCTATGCGGGCGTGATCTTTGACGCAGAAGGAAATATCTATGGCGTCACCCAACAAGGCGGCATCGCAAGTTCCAATTGTGGCGGCGGATCCTGTGGCGTCGTCTTCGAATTAGTGAAAGCGAACGATTGGCAGGAGACCGTTCTCTACAGCTTCACCGGAAACGCGGACGGTTCCGGACCCGCCTCCCCGCTGTTGCTGGATTCTGCGGGTAACATTTACGGTGTCGCCAGCGGCGGAGGGAGTTTCGTTGCCTGCTATTTCGGCTGCGGAGTGGCCTTCGAATTGGAAAAGTCGAGCGGGTGGACGGAAAAAGTTCTGCACACTTTTGCGTTCACAGGCGATGGGACGTATCCGGATTCCGCGCTCATCTTCGATGGCACTGATTTGCTAGGGACCACGATTTCAGGAGGTGTGGGTCCATGTTGCACGGGATACGATGGCGGTACTATCTATCAATTATCCCCGAACTCTGACGGAACCTGGAACGAATCCATCCTCTACACTTTTTGTGCGAAAAGCAACTGCGCCGATGGAAACCTTGTATCGGGCAATGTTGCCCTGAACAACGGAAATATGTACGGTGTCACATCCGGGGGCGGAACTGGAGGCGGAGTCCTTTACGAGAGGCTTAGAAGCGGTTCCATGGTCACTCGATTTTCTTTCGGAGGCTCGGGAGGGATGTCTCCAATCGGCCCTATCGTGCTTCGCGAGGGAGCCATATACGGCGTTACCGAAGAGGGCGGAAATACTTCCCATACATGCCCCCCATTTCAAAGTGGCAACGGAGTGGTATATCGGTTGACAGCGAAAAATGGCAAGGCTTTCGAGACCGTGCTCCATTCGTTCAGCGGCGGCACGGACGGCTGCATCCCGCAGGGAAACCTGATTGGCGACTCCAGCCACATCTACGGGACCACGGAGTTGGGAGGAAAGTATGGATTTGGGGTGGTATTTGAAATAACGCAGTAGAAGAGCTGCAAAGTTCATCGACCCGAAATTTCCCGTCTGCCGCTTACTCTTTGCCTCTAGCTTCAGCCTTTTCGGTAGATCGTTGGGGTTTGCTCAGGTTTCTCCATTGCGCAAGATAATGGTTGGCGAAACATCCCGATAGCGCTCAAAATACCCCTTCAAGATCGACGAGGACCGAACAGACGGCGCAAGCTTGTTGCGAAGGCCTGATAAAAATACTTACACCCCCTGCCCGGAATAAGGAGTCGCCGCCTACCCTGTGAAGGTTGTCGACGGGAAAATTATGGTGGCTATCGACGAAACATTGACCCCGGCTGCTTGATGGGGTGGGCATTCCCTCAGGAGAAAGATACTTGGAAAGTGGAAACAGGCGGGAAAAAATTGAAAGGGCCGTGACATTGGTTATGCTCTAGCCGCTCGCTCCTGCGAGGGAGCTAACAGCGTGGAGGCATGTACCGTCACGACCCCTTGATGCGATCACTGCTTTCGCAGTTCCAAACCCCAACTGCCCCTCGCAGAGCCGTCGGTTTTTTCAGGTCCGGTCGCCTTGCGGGTCGCCCCGCCGGGCTGATCACCCAGTCTATTCGGATCGGCTCAGTATTATTGTGCCGTCCCTTTCGACCGTCGACGCAATTCACATTAACAGACAATTAAAAAACGTCAACGCAAACTATTGGTGCAATAGCCCGCGGCAAACCTGTGCATAACGGAAAATGCAAATAGCTGCACCACGGGAACTTATCCACAAGCCAGTTTAATTCGCCCGGCTTTTGCACACGAACTTGCACAAGCTTAAAACCCACTGCAAAGCGCTGAAAGGGAATCAAATAATCGTCTTGACGGTAGAGCGAGATGGGCGCATCTTTCAAAGAGGGCTAGCAAAGAGCATTGAAAAATCGAGAGCAGCGACCACAATCGAAGTGATCTCAGAATTGGTGGCCTACGTGGACGGCGGGTGCCTGGGAAATCCGGGGCCGTCGGGCATTGGAGTGGTGATTAACGGCTGCGCCAGCGGCCCGGTACGGATCGCCAAGTGGATCGGCCACCAGGACAACAATGTTGCTGAATATGCCGCGCTGATGGAAGCCCTGCAGTATGCGGTGTCGCGCAAGGCGCAGAAACTCCACGTGTATTCCGATTCGGAAGTGGTGGTGCGGCAGATGACGGGCGAGTATGTGTGCCGCAGCCCACGGCTCTACTCGTTGCATTGGACCTGCAGGAAGCTGGCGCGTTCGCTGAAGTTTTCTATTTCGCACGTGCCGCGGGAAGATAATGCCGAGGCCAACGGGCTGGCGCAAACGGCGCTGCGGCGGCGAAAGGCATAAAAACGGCAGCACGTAGCACTCAGCACTTGGCATTCAGCCATTCTCAGGTCGGAATTTCCCAAAGGAATATCGCAGCCGGCGGCCCGAGTGCTGAGTGCTGCTTTTCGCACTTTTGGAGTAGCACCTCTGCGCGGGGGAAATCTTGACACCTCGCGCGCCACGGGCGAGACTCCAAGTACTGCATCCTTAACAACTAAGGTGAATGGCAGCGAGCGGATTGCTCCTTTTGTTCACCTGACTTGTGCCTGTTATGGCGGGGTGTGGTGACCCTGTCGAGAGGAAGCGCGTGAGGATGTAACTGGAGCAGACTTGCAACCGAACAATTCAACCCGGAGCCAGGAGGGCAGCGTTTCGGCGGTCCTCAGTGCGGTGCGCGCGGAGGCGGCCGAGCGGACTGCGAGTGTGCTAACTGCGAGCGTGCGTTTTCCCGGAGAAGATGGCGGACGTTCGCTGGCGGAGATGGCGCAACGCGATCTCGATGCGGCCCTGCAGCTGTTGGCGGACCGGGCACAATACATCACGGGCGCCAGTGGGGCGGCGATCGCCTTGCGCCGCCATGGCAAGAACGACATGCTGTGCCGGGCCAGCGCAGGGTTGAACGCGCCGGAGCTGGGTGCGCTGCTTTCGACTGAGTTCGGGCTGTCGGGTGAAAGCGTGCGGACGCGCCAACCGCTGCGCTGCGACGATGCCGAGCGCGACGCGCGGGTGAATCGTGATGTGTGCCGCCAGATGGGAATTGCTTCGGTGGTGGTAATGCCGGTCGTGCATGATGACGAGGTGTTGGGTGTTTTCGAACTTTTTTCCGGGAAGGCGAATGCGTTTGGGGCTCGAGATGTCACGGCCGTACAGCGGCTGAGCGAGATGGTCGAGACTGCCGTGCGGCTGGCGTATGCCACGGAGACGTTGCCGGAGCGGCTGAAGGAACAGAGCGCTGCTTTTCAAGCCGGTGAGGCGCCGAAGGATCAGGTTCTCAACGGGCAGGATTTGAAAGACACCTTCCTCGAAGAGCCAGTTCTGGAAAGGCCGAGCCGGGAAGGACGGAAGGCTTCGCCGGGAACCGTGGTTGCGCAGAATGTGCTTTCTGGGAAAGAAGCGCGCGAAGCCGGGGCGCCGAAAACATCCGCGGCCGTCCCCGCGTCGGAACAGAAGGCGACGAGCTCTCCATCGGCTGCGGCGCAGAAGAAGTTGTTCTGGTCGGCCGCGCTGAGTCCCGCGGCGGACGCGGCGAAGCCGGAGCCGGACCAGAGCCATGTCCCACCAGTATTAAGGAGTTTGCGCAAGTGTGAGGCCTGTGGGTTTCCGGTGTCGGCGGGCCGCTCGCTTTGTGTGGAGTGCGAAGAGAAGAAGTGGCGTGGGCAACTCGGAGCGGGGCGGGCGACGGCTGCGGCACCGGGATTGCCGGTGGCAATGAAAGTGGGCGGGCCTGGAGTTGAGGCACGCGCGCAAGATGCGATCGCACCGCCGGGGGCTGCGCTTAAGCCTCAACCGGGCTTGCCGACGAGCGTTTCTGCGGCGGTGACAAAAGCGGTTCCCGCGACGGTGACAAAAGCAGAAGGGCATGCAGCAGCGGCGTGGAGCGCAACGGCGGCGACGCAATCCGCGTCCCTGAGGGTTCCGGATCTCGGAGCGCCCGTCGCCCAAGAGAATGCGAAAGAAGGCGCGGAACGGCCGATCGCGTCGCTTTCGGATTCGAGCGTCCCGGTGGGTGAGGCAAAGGCGCAGAATGCGTCTCCGGAGTTCGTGTTGAGCGCGGGATTGAAACCGTCGCAGTCGTGGCTGGCAGCGAACAGATATATTGTTGCAGTGTTGGTCGCGGTTGCAGCGGCGATTGGGGCTTTCTTTGTGCTGCGGTAACGAGGCGGCGGCTTGTGCCGTCCCTGCGGGACTTGTTCCATTTTCTCTGAAACTCTGACGCTGCGCTGAAGCGCCGCTCGTCCACGCTTCGGTCGGTCCGTCACGCCGAGTTCGGGACTGCTGAGAGCCCGGAAACCCTTGACAACACAGGGAATTCTGCTAAAGTGCGGGGGAAGGTTTACAAACCTCGAACCCGGGCAGGTGTCATGGTCATGAAGAATGTTTACGAAGTGTTGCGGCAGAAAGAAATGGAACTGACGCGGCTGGAGAAGGAAGTGGAGGCGCTGCGACTGGTGGCTCCGCTGCTCTCCGAGGAAAAAGAAACGCTGTCGGACATGGGGAAGCCGGCCTTGGCGACGGCTGTCAACGGTCCGCAGGCTACGCCTCGCATTTCCGTTCCGGCAACGCCGTCCATCCCCGCTCCGCAACCGGTGCGCGCCGCAGGATGGGAAGATACCGCTAAGCGCTGGCCGTAGAGCGATCGACAGATTGTCGCGATTCCCCGAACGCTGATGCGTGGGGAAAGCTTTCTCGGCCCGGGACGCGTCCCGGGCCGATGTGTATCCGAGTGAAGCAATCAACATCGGGAGGAGTCTATGAGGAAGATTTTTTTGCCGCTCGCGTTATTGGCCCTGAGCATGATGTCGATGGCCAAAGACAACGTGATGCACGGGACACTCGTGTCGGAGAATTCGGTGCAATGCGGATCACAGACAAAGGGAAAAACGTCGACCGACGTGATGTGCCAGGAGTATGTGATTCGCACCGACACTACCGATTATCACGTGCGGCAGGAAAAGGCGGGGCACAACGAGATCCTGCCGGTGAATGCTCCGGTCGAGCTGACGCTCAGCAAAGATAAGATGAAGTTCAAAGTGAACGGCAAGGGATACGAGATGCTGGTGGTATCGGAATCGGCTGCGCCAGCGGCTGCACCGGCGGCAGCTCCGAAGCCGTAGTCGCCTGTGAAGAAAGTTTCTGTGGCCGGCAATACGACCACGGGGGCTGAAGCCCCTCTTCCGCTCGTTTCTTTACGCGGCGCTTTAGCGCCGCTCTTCCACGGTCGCGCGCGCGTGTATGGTCGCGCGTGCGTGTATCGTCGCGATGCCGTCTTGGCTTCTTCGTTCCGCCGTCTTCATTCTTTTGCGGGTCGATTCTTTTACCCGCTGACAATTCTACGCACTGACAATCTCCTGTAGCGCCGCCAACAGGCGGTCGACTTCCTCTACGGTGTTGTAGTGCACGAGGCCGATGCGCAGGAAGCCGCCCGTCTTTTCGACGTCGAGATGCTCGGTCAGGTTCAGGGCGTAGTAGTTGCCGTCCCAGGTGAAGAAGCCGCGGTCGCCGAGTTTGGTGGAGAGTTCGAGCGGCGAATGGCCGGGTTCTCCATTATCGATGCGAATGGCGAGCGTGGCGCAGCGTTCGTAGAAGCGTGCGGGATCGGTGATGCCGTAGATCCTGAGGCCGGGAATTTTATGCAGGCCGGCCATCATTCTCTCTAGCAATGCGCGCTCGTGTTCGTGAATCGCGGAGTAGGCGGCTTCGATGGCGGCGCGTCTTTCGCTTAAGTCGTGTGCCATGGTGGCAACGGGTCGAGCTTCGCTCGACGGACAGCCGGGGGCGGCTGTCCCCACATACTTCGTTCCAGATGATGAAGTGGCATCGCGCCCCAGGTCGGCGATGTATTCCACACACGCGGTGATGCCGGCGATGCACTCGTGGTTCAGGGTTCCCCACTCCCAGCAATTCGGAATCGCGTTCGTGTTCGGACGAACCTTGTAGGGGCGCAGGCGCTTCAGATGCTCGCGCTTGCCGAAAAGGACTCCCATGTGCGGGCCGAAGAATTTGTAGGTCGAGCAGACGAGGAAGTCGCAATCGAGCGCGGCGACGTCGATCAGTCCGTGCGGGCCGTAGTGGACAGCATCGATGTAGGCGAGGGCTCCGGCGGCATGGGCCAGCTCGACGATTTCTTTGACGGGATTGATGGTGCCGACGGCGTTCGAGGCATATCCGACGGCGACGAGCTTTGTCTTCGAGTTGATCTTCGAGGCGAGGTCGGCCATGTCGAGGGTGCAGTCTTCGTCGTGGATCTCGGCCCAGCGGACGGTCACACCTCGATCTTCCGCCATCGCGAGCCAGGGGGAAACGTTGGCGTCGTGGTCAAGGCGGGTGACGACGATTTCGTCGCCGGGCTTCAGATCGCGGCCAATCGCGCGCGAGATGGCGAAGGTCAGCGTGGTCATGTTGGGGCCGAAGACGACTTCGTCGGCGCCGCAGTGCAGGAAGTCGGCCATGGCGCTGCGCGCTTCGGCGATCATGGCGTCCGTGCGGCGGCTGGTCGCGTAGGCTCCGCCGGTGTTGGCGTTGTCGTGGCCCAGGTAGTCGGCGATGGCGTCGATCACGCGCTGCGGAACTTGCGTTCCGCCAGGGCCGTCGAGGAAAGCGGCGGGGAGTCCGTTGACGGTTTGGGCGAGGGAGGGGAATTGGGCGCGGACGTGAGTGAGGTCAAGGGCAAGGGCTTGTTCAGTGGTCGGCATGGGGATCCAGTCTATTATCGCGAATTCGCTTGGCTTCAAAATAGGTATTGCAGACTGAAAATATAATCGTGTTTGAGTCTTTTACGAGGATGCTGTCTCCGGGGATCTCGATCGTTGCGCCAGATATGTTGCCAGGCGCATGCTGAATGGATAGCGCTGTTGCTTGCTTAGCGACGATTCCCAACTGACCAAAACTGACCTGTGAGCCATTGGAACTTGGAGACGAATTTTCGTCGTGGAACCGATCTGCGGTTACTATCCTTACTTCAGCGATGGGATTACTGACGGCGGCTTGCTCCCAACGGAAGATCTTGTCCGAATATTCGATCTCAGTTCCGATGATTTTTCTCGCATCTTCTTCTCCCCAGCAAGAGATCGTCCCGGTGGATATTTCTCGCTGGACAATCCATCTGCCCCAGATCTTCTTGGGAATATTCTGCGCAACACACATAGCGGTAAGGAGCGAAATCGCGGCGACTAGTCGGATCGCATTTCTGGTTGGACCAGGTGTCATAACCGAATCCCGAGGAAGTGCGCCCCTCAGCGGCTTAAAGCCGCGCATCAAAACAGCCTTTAGCGGTACGGCTGAAGCCGTGCCCTTCCCGATTCTATCTTGGGGCGCGGACGATTGCTTCGTTCAGTCTCGCGAATAACCCCGCGGAGCCGCTCTTCCACGGTGTTCGCGCCTTCGCGATCGGGGAGCGGTTACGGCTCTTACAAAATCTGCGAGCAGGCCGTACGCGGTCGCGTAGAGGCCGGGGTTTTCTTCAGTGATCGCCAAGTCCGGGGAAGATGTCGGTTTCGAAGTAGATGTAGGAACTCGTTCCGGCGATTTTGGCCATCGGCGAGGTGGCTAAAACTTTTTCGGGCCTCACGCTGGCTTCGACGCCTGCGGCAGTGCGTCTTGCTCGGCACACCAATTTGAATGGCCAGCCGTCTCGCTTCGCGTTGCGGAGGGCTTGCGGCGTGAGGTCGCGGATGCCATCGCGAGCGATGTCTTCGAGCTTCACCGGAACATCCATCAGAACCGTGATCAGCGCGGCGGTTTTGACCGCGGCGTCCCAGCCGTCGATGTCGTGAGTTGCATCGGTTTCGGCTACGCCTAAGGCCTGCGCTTTTTTCAGGGCGTCGTCGAAGGTAAGGCCTTGCTCCATCTCGCTGAGGATCACGTTGGTCGTCGAGTTGAGGATTCCGTGGAAACCTTGCAAGTGAATTGCGGGGAGCTGGTCGAATAACGAGAAGATGGGGACGCCGTCCATGACCGTGGACTCGAAGAGGAATCGTTTGCCTTGCTTCGCGGCCAGGTCGCGGAGTTCGCGGTAGGCGTGGACGATGGGACCTTTGTTGGCGGTGATGGCATGGGCTCCGTGCTCGAGGGCGGCGCGGATGTGGGTGACGGCGGGCTCGCCATCGTTCACGTTGAGGGACGTGGCTTCGAAGAGGACGTCAGCTTGAGCGGCGGAGAGCCAGGTGTGGACGCTCGACGGCTCTCGATCAGATTCCCGGCTCGCGGACAGGAGTGTCCGCGCCACACGGGCATCTTCCACGCAGGCTTCGGGGTGCAGACCGTTCGCGTCGGCGATCCAGCCCAGGCTTCGCGAGGCGATGCCGGTGATGCGGTAGGTGATGCCGTGCCGCTCGCGGAGTTCTTGTGAACGGTCTTCGAGGAGGCGGACAAGCGTCCGGTTGACGTTGCCAAAGCCGAGGAAGCAGAGGTTGTAGGTGCGGATGGGACCTCGCAGGGGCTAAAGCCCCTTCTCATTCAGGGCTGCTAACGCGGCGCTGAAGCGCCGCTCTTCCACAATGCAGCGCCGCTCTTCCACAATACGGCGCACACCGCCGGTTAAGCGCTACCCGTCCACGCCGCCGGCGTTTTTTTTTCGGAGCAATCCGAAGTCGGAGCTGTCGGCATTGGACGGACAAGAGTGTCCGTCCCACACAAACCTTATCCCATCACCGTGGTGTGCTCGGGCTTGACCTTATAGATCACGCGGACTTCGCTGGGCTGGGCGTAGGGATACTTATCGACGCCGAGATACTTTTTTGCCAGCTTGTTGATGCTGTCATCGGCGCCGTCTTCGGTGATCTCGACGACACGGCCGCGGATCTCGAGATAGCGATACGGATTTTCGGGATCGACGATCGCCATCGACACACGCGGGTCGCGACGGACGTTGCGGTCCTTTTGGCGTCCCTTGGCAGAGTTGAAGATGACGTGCTCGCCGTCGAAGTCGCACCACACGGGCGTGACTTGCGGACGGCCGTCGGGCATTAACGTCCCCAGGCTGGCAAAGGCCCGCTTCTGAAACAGATCGCGGTACTTCTCGGGGATGACTTGCGACATAAAGGCCTCCGTAGATTGGATTGCAGCAGCATTATAGACCGCTGGACGAGGACGGCGTGGACGGTGATGTGCTTAATTCGAAAGCGTCGTCACCGGGGCACGGAGCTGCACGAAGAGGTGCGGGAGTGAATCTCCTCGACTGCATCTTTTGGGGCTCGTGCGAGGGCGAGGCGCAGTCGCGGCAGCCGGCGGGTTGCCGGCGCTATTTTTTGTCTACGCCAGCGATTTTCTATGCCAGACCTGAAACGGCGTGATCTTGTAGACTTGCACATCCCTCCATCACAGGAATTGAACCGATGACTCGATTGCTTCGTAGCCAGCAGGTTTCGCGCGCGAGGGCAGTTGTTGTTGCCATCGTTGTTCTGCTCGCTCTCGTATCGGCGCCGTTGGGCGCGTCGGCCCAGTCAGCCCAGAAATATCCACCAACGATTGTGTTCATGACGGATTTCGGCGTGGTGGATGATTCGGTCGCGCTTTGCCGCGGTGTGATGTACGGCATTATGCCTAGCGTGCGGATTGTGGATCTGACGCATCAGGTGACGCCGTTCTCCATTTTTGATGGGGCGCGCTTCCTGTATGGGGCGACGCCGTATTTTCCTGCCGAGACGGTGTTTGTGGTCGTGGTGGACCCGACGGTAGGCAGCACGCGCAAAGCGATCGTTGCACGATCCAAGCGCGATCAGTATTTTGTGTTGCCCGATAACGGGCTGCTGACTTTGGTGGAACAGCGCGACGGGATTGAGGACGTTCGCGTGATTACGAATCCCGAGTGGATGATCGGGAGCAAGCTGTCGTCCACATTTCATGGACGCGACATTTTTTCGCCGGTGGGAGCGCACCTGGCGCGCGGCGATGACTGGACCTCGGTTGGCCCCGAGATGCCGGTGAAAGATCTGGTGCGGCTGGACTGGAAGGTCGCGAAAGTCGACGAGAGCGGATTGACTGCCACGGTGATTGCTACTGACGGACCGTTCGGCAACCTGGTGACCAATGTGGATGGCGAGGACTTTCTGAAGCTGGGATACCAGCGCGGGCAGGAAGTTCCTGTCAAGGTTGGCGACAAAGAGTTAAAGATGAAGTTTGTGAAGACGTTCAGCGATGTGCCGCTGAACCAGCCGCTGTTGTACATCGACTCGCGGGGGCGTTTGGCGCTGGCGGTGAATCAGAACAGTTTTGCCGCGACCTATGGGATCAAGCCGCCGGCGGCTTTGTTGATTCCACGGGCAGGAAAATAGGCGCACTGGGCGGCTCGTTCGACTTCTTGCAGTGTTTTTGTGAAGAAGTTGTCATCATGGATGGCGCCGCTTTGTATTCGTGCCGGGGTCGGGAGAAAGTCAACATCCCCACTCTAACGTCGCAAACTACGCGACGTTAGAATGGGGCACCCTCCAGTATTAGTCGGTCGTGTCTTTCGCGATGCGGGGCAGGAGGGCGCGCAGCAGGGTTTCGAATGTGGTCTTGACACGCTCGCCCGTTTCCACCACTTCGGCGTGCGAGAGTGGCTGATCGAGAATTCCTGCGGCCATGTTCGTGACGCAGGAAATCGCCAGGACTTTGATTCCCATGTGGCGGGCGGCGATTACTTCCGCCACGGTCGACATTCCAACCAGGTCCGCGCCCATTCTACGCAGGAATTCAATTTCCGCCGGCGTTTCGTAACTGGGTCCAAGCAGGCCGGCGTAGATGCCTTCGTTGTGCGGGAGATTCAGTCTGGCGAGCTCCTCGCGCGCGATCAGGCGATAGTCCTTGGCATACGCGTGGGTCATGTCGGGGAAGCGGACGCCGAAGCGATCGTCATTGGGGCCGACCAGGGGATTCGCTCCCTGCAGGTTGAGGTGATCGCGGATCACGACCAGCGCGCCTTGCGAGTAGCTCAGATTGATGCCTCCCGCGGCGTTGGTGAGGATGACGGCACGGATGCCCATGCGTCCGAAGACGCGGATGGGGAATGTTACTTCCTGCGGGGAATATCCTTCATAAAGATGCACGCGGCCTTGCATGGCTGCGACGGGCACACTGCCGGCGAGGCCGAGAACCATCTGGCCGGCGTGGCCGATGGCGGTCGAGCGCGGGAAGGCCGGGATGTCGGCGTAGGGGATCCGCGTGGCGTCCGTGAGCGAATCAGCGAATCCGCCGAGACCGGAGCCGAGAACCAGGCCGACTTTGGGGCGGAGAGACGTGCGGTTCAGGATCAGTTGCGCGGCGGAGTCGGCGAGGGTGAATTGGTCGGTCATGTTTTGCGCATCGCGCTACAAATCGCCGTCGGCCAGGTGGCGGCCGTGGCCGTTGCGGTCCAGCCAATCATACAGAAATGTCTGGTAGAGATAGGAGGCGACGATCTCCTCGCCGAGTTCGTGGGTCTCGGTGCAGACGAAGGGCACGCGCAGGCCGGCCAGCACCGCGATCAACGATTGCGTGATGCGGTTGGGATTCGCGCCGCGATACGGATATTCAGACTTGATGTCGGTCAGCGATGCGGTGACCACGAGCAAGCTGTGGGGACGCTCGCTCATGCGGCGCAGGCGGGTGATGAAAACTTTCCGGTTCGTGGTGAAGGACTGAATCAGGTCGGCGAGATCTTTACGCTCGACGACGCAGGTATCTTCCATGCCGCTGACGGAGTAGTCGCCGAGAGGCAACGCGCGTTCCTCGATGTCGGCAAACCACTTGCGAAAGCGGCGGAAAGAAAGCGGATTCTGCTCGCGCGTGTCGATGATGGCTACGGGAAGCGGCGCGTGCAGTTGCGTGCCTCCGCGCTCGGCGAGGACCGGCAGGGCTGGAGGCGGAACTGGCGTGGCTCGTGGGGACCACGCCTGGGGCGACGGGATTAGGGTTCGTTTGCGTGGCATAAACACAAGCTCAGCATCAGTCTCGTATAGGTCGACGCTTTCCAGCAGCGGCTAAAGCCGCGATACATTCGATCCTCTTTTCGGCCCGGCTGAAGCCGTGCCCTTCCCGTTCGTGCGCGAAATCCCCACCCCTCGACTCCGTTCAGGGCAGGCTTTCGCGCGCAAAGGGCGCTCGAGAAATGGGGCACCCGCCACCTTACTTTTACTTCTAGAACTTTTTCTCGAACATGGCAAAGGCTGTTTCCAGCTTCCACTGCTCTCTCGCGTGCTCGTTGGCCGAGAGAAATTTTTCGCAGGGCGGCGTCGGCTTTTCTTCTGTCGCGGTGTCCGCCACGCAGGCGGCCACCGGACGGAAACTGCCTTTCGTTTCCGCCCACAGGCTTTGGCCCGGCAGGAAGCTGTGTTCCAGGCTCTGGCGCGTCATTCGCTTCATTTCCGTGTACGACAGCCCGTAGCCTTCAACCGCGCGCAGATATTCGTGGGTCATGTCGGAGCGGGCTACGCCCTCGTCGTCGGTTGAGATCGCCACCGGGACGCCGTACTTCATGTACACGGGCAACGGATGGTCATCGCCGCTGACGCCGAGGATTTGATCGTTCGAGGTCAAATTAATTTCTACGAGAATATTGCGCGCGGCCATTTCCTTCATCAGGCCGATGGGATCTTTTTCGAGCATCACGCTGACACCGTGCCCGATGCGCTCGGCATGGCCGCGCTCGACCGAGGCGCGAATGTGGAACGACAGATCTTCGGGCTTCACGAGGCCCATGGCCAGTTCTCCCGCGTGCAGGCTGATGTGCACCTTGGGATAAATGCCGTGCAGGTAATCGAGCATGGCCATGTGCTCGTTGAAATCATGAATGGGGACATACCAGTCCTCCGGCATCACAAGATTCAGACCTACAACGCGCGGATCGGAAGATGCGAGTTCGAACCCGAGCAGGATCTGCGCAAAGACGGCGGCTTCCGGCAGGCCGCGAAGCACCTGATAGATGTAACGCACGGTGACGTTGCATCCGGGTTCGGCGTTGGGCGTACCGCATTTCAGTTCGGTGCCGGCGCGCACGTCGTCTTGCGCGAGCGTCTTGCTGGTGGCGGCGGCGATTTCTTTCAGGCCGCCTGCGAGAAGGCTCTCACGCATCTTGGCGAAGTCACTATCCCAGCCCAGGCGCATCCCCAGTTGCGCAGCGGCTCCTCCGTCGGCGGTGTGCATGAACTCAACATACTGCACGTGCTCGCGGGCGGCGCGATTGATGACGGTGGAAACGCCCTCGGCGACGTGGTTATGCGAGGTCAATCCAAACTTATCGAAAGTAGCGAAGAAGTGGTCGTGGCCGGACTCGTCGCCGGGGCGCCAGTTACGCATCGACCAGGCATCGATGATCTGGTCATAGAGGATGTGGTCGTCGTAGGCGCAGCGGATGCTGGGTTTCGGCGTGTAATGCTCGCAGGAATCGCAGGGAGCGCCCAGCAGTTTCGAAGTGGTGCGGTCGACGCAGAAATTGTCGGACGCAGCGAAATCAAGCAGGTCTTCAGCATAGATCGCGCCGTCGAGGTGATTGTGCAGGTCTCCGCCCTTGGGCATGTCATGCAGGAAGGCCAGGAGCAACGAAGGCTGGCGGCGAACCGAGTCGAGATACTTCGCTGTTTTTTGTTCGGCGGTCTGCGCCGCGGCTGAGGCAGCGAGGAGAACAAGAATCAGATAACGTCGACTAAAGCGCATGCCACCTACCGCTCTCCGAGGATTCTGGATTGTAATGTCTTGGGGATGGATACGCCAATCCGGCAAGGTCATGTACGAGATAAAGAGCGTAGCCCCGGACGCATTCGTCCGGGGGCGCTGGCTGCCTCGCGGGGCGGACGAATGCGTCCGCCCCTACGTGATCCAGTCTGGCCGCACACTCTGCTACATTGTTTTCTTATGCCGCAGGTTTCGCATCAGTCCACTCGCAGTTTTGCCAGCGACAATAATGCCGGGGTTCATCCGGAAGTTCTGGAAGCGATCGCGCGCGTCAATCACGGACACGTGGTTGCGTATGGCGACGATCCGTTCACCTGCTCTGCCATCGCAAAATTCGAGGAACACTTTGGCCCAGGGATCGATGTCTTTTTCACCTTCAACGGCACGGGCGCGAACGTGCTCAGTTTGCAGTCGCTGAACCGGCCATATCACGCCGTGCTGTGCAGCGAGTATGCGCATATCTATACGGACGAATGCGGCGCGCCGGAGAAGCACACGGGATGCAAGCTGATCCCGCTGCCCCATCAGGATGGCAAGATCACAGTCGATTCCGTGCGTCACGCCTATCACGGGATCGGCGACCAGCATCACGTGCAGGCACGGGTGATTTCGATTACGCAATCGACGGAGATGGGAACGGTCTACCAGCCGGAAGAAATTAAGGCCCTTGCCAGTTTCGCGCACGAGCGCGGAATGTTTCTGCACGTCGACGGCGCGCGCATCGCCAATGCGGCCGCCAGCCTCGGCCAGACCCTGCGCCAGGCCACGCGCGATCTGGGCGTCGACGTTCTATCCTTCGGAGGAACCAAGAATGGAATGATGGGCGGCGAGGCGGTCGTCTTTTTCAATCGCCCGCTCAGCACGGATTTTCTCTACCTGCGTAAGCAGGGAATGCAACTGGCATCGAAGATGCGGTTCATCGCGGCGCAATTCGAGGCATTGCTGACGAACGATTTGTGGCGGCGCAGCGCCGAGCACGCCAACCGCATGGCGCGAGTACTCGAAGCCGAAGTGAGAAAAATCCCGCAGGTTCGCGTGGTCTGGAAGGTCGAAGCCAACGGAGTGTTCGCGCAGATTCCGCGCCATGCGATCGAAAAGATCAAGGAGCGTTACTTCTTTTATCCGTGGATTGAAGAGGAGTGCATCGTGCGCTGGATGTGCTCGTTCGACACCACAGAGGATGATGTGAAGGAGTTCGCCAAGGTGGTGGCGGAAGCCGTGAAGGGCTGATGCGCGGGCCTTGGCGAGCTATTGCTTTTTGCGCCGCCATTGACTAAATTGGCCCATTCCCCCGCCGGATGCACGTTGTCCCGGCTTAGAAAGGCCCGGTTTAGAGAAACCCAGGAGTCGTACATGAACGGGAAGTGGTTCAGCATCGTGGTCCTAGTCGCCCTTGCGGGTCTGCTGCTGGGTGTGAACAGTTGCGGGCGCGATCAGCAGTTGGAGTCGATCCAGGTGCAGCCCTCAGTCGAGACCTTTGGAGCTTCGAATACTCCCGTGATCGACAATGCTGGTTCGCAGGTGCAGCTGAGAGCGTTGGGGACTTATATCCACCCGCCAGTGACCAAAGACATCACAAACCAGGTGACCTGGGCGTCGAATACACCGCAGATGTTCACGGTCGACTCGACCACGGGCTTGCTGACGGCCACTGGCGGATCGTGTGGAGGCACGCTGGTTTCGGCGTCGCTCACCACGAACACCAGTACGGGAGGAATATCTTCATCTGGAGCGGTGGTGACGGGTTACATGACTGCCAATGTGGTCTGCTTCACGAGTGGTAGCAGCGGGGGCACGAACTCGCCGGTTCTTACTCTGACTTTCGCGGGCAACGGAGCAGGAACAGTGACGAGTGTTCCCGGGGGATTGAGTTGTGCGAGTCCGTCGCCATGCGTCGCCCAGTTTGCAAGCGGTACCGCTGTCACACTGACGGCGACTGCTACGGGCTCATCGACTTTCGGAAGCTGGGCGGGATGCGATTCGACGAATAGCATCAATCCTTGCACGCTCACACTGACGGGAAACCGCACCGTGACGGTGACTTTCAACTAGAGGGAGGCCGCGCTATTCGCGTTCTGTCAGCAAGTCGCGAAGCGTCGGCTTGTGCTTTTCCGGCTTCTTCTTTTTCTCAACCACAATCTGTCCGGCGGGTGGCGCGCCGACGCGCTCGCGGGCCAATTCCTTGACCGCGGTGACGGCTCGAAAACGCTTCGCTTTTTTCTTTCTGGCCATGCGGATCTTTCAGTTGCTGCGATCCTGAGTCTCCTAGCGAGTGTATCCCGATCTATTAGCGAGAGGGCATTTCGGAGTCGGGTACCCCGTGAATGTGCAATAATTCATAGTTGGTTGGGTGCCAAACCGCGCACCCGTGTCGGAAGCTTATGGAAGAGCGCGATTTTTTTGATGAGAAGCAGGAGAAGAAACCGGCTTCGCTGAATTGTCCTCACTGTCGTGAGTCGGCTGAGTACGAAGTGACATGGATCGTCCGGACTAAGAAGCGCCAGCTTTCCGGGCGTGCGGATGAGCGGGACCGCGCGCGTTTTGCCAAGTTCCGGTCGTACATGGTGCGCAAGGACGACATGATGGCCTGCAAGAATATGCGCTGCCGGAAGCGCTTCGAGATCTCGGGACAGTCGACCGTGATCACGGATTAGGGACTTTCCTTGATCAATTCGCGATGTGCGGTCCTACGGGACTTGTTCCGTTCTTCTTGCGCTGCCCAGCGCTGAAGCGCTGGGCTCAATTGTTTCGCTGCTCTGCGGCTGAATTCTGCAAGAAAACATTCTTAGTCCGCGCTGAAGCGAGGCCGCGGGCGCGGCCTGACCGGTTCAGAGGAGCCGGTCCCACACTAGATTCCTCCTCCATAGCAGACACTGATTAGACGCTGGCCGACTCTAGAGACAGGCCCACGCTAGAGTAGATTCGGTTCGTGGGCGTATTCAGGATGGAGAATTCCAGGTAGGCCTTCGAGTCCGGATGATGCGGCCTCGCGCTGCGCGAAAGCGATCATCGCCTGCTCGCGTTCGGGGGGCAGAGGATGGCGCTGGTAAGCCCCGAGCAGTTCTTCCACGCGCTGGCGGCTGCGCTGCAAAATGTCTGGCGTGGCGCCGTCCATTTCGGGCAGGCCGCGATCGATCACCGCGGAAGGGAAGTGCTGCTCTTTGCGGAAGAGCGAGCGCGTTTCTTTCAGCTTCAGGAAGTCTCCTTGCAATCCGGTCTGCGCGAACATGGCCACCGCCAGCGAATCGGTGCGGGCCTCGATGCCCTCGATCAGGCGCTGGGCGGAAGCGATGGCCTCGGCATCAATGACCAGCTTCTCGATGCTGTGGCAGGCTAGAAAATCGAGCATGCCCGCGCCGGAGATCATGTTGATGCCGGCCAGCGCGCCGAGCGTGCTCGACATTCCGCTTTCCATCTCGACTTGGGCATCGATCACGCGTCCGTCACCGGCGACCATGTAGGCGTGGGTGGGCAGGCCCAGAAACTTTCCAACCTCCGCGCAAGCTACGTCGAGCATCGCTGTCTCGATCGCGCCCATGGGAGTCTTTCCAGTGCGCATGTCGAAGATGGCGGGCGCGCCTCCCCAGACGATGGGCGATCCCGGCTGCGCGAGTTGATGGATGGTGATGCCGCTGATGCATTCCGCGGCATGCTGCGTGACCGAGCCAGCGAGAGTCACGGGGGCGGTGGCGCCGGCTAGCGGCATGCTGATGATTTCCGCGGGCACACCGGCGCGCGCCAGGTCGACGAGATTCTGCGAGGCGAATTCCGACCAGTTCAGCGGCGGCGATGGGCACACGTCGAAAATGGCGCGAGGATGCTCACGCAGCGCCTTACTGCTGCCGCTTTCCAGGGTGAGCAATTCGATCAGCGTATGCAGGCTGTTGGCAGAAAAAGCTCCGGTCACGACGGGCTTTTCCGAATACCAGAGCACCAGCAGCAGACGGTACCAGTCGCCGATTTCCGCCGGGACATCATTGCAAACCATGGCCGTGGATTGCGCGGCAAACTGCGGCAGCATCTCCGCCACCTGCACCAGTCGAACCAGGTCGGCCGCCAAAGCGGGGCGCGCCTGTTGTGTTTCCGGATCGAGAATGTTCAGGCACGACGAGCCGGGATCGAAGTGAACGTCATCGCCGCCGTAACGCACGGCAGGCCGGCCATTGCGGCCATAGAGACAGAAACCGCGGGGGACGAGATCGAGCAGCCGGCGCGCCAGCGCCTCGGGAATGTGAGCCACGCCATCTTTTACGGTGATGCCCGCGGCGCGCAGCAGATCGACGACATAGGGTGCGACCCGGACGCCCGGGTCATCGATGAGCTGGAAAGCTTCGTCCACGATGCGTTCGATCAGCGCTTGGTCGAGTAGTTGGAATTTAGGTCTCATGTTCTGAACCAACGTTTGTCGTTCCGATGTTTGTCATTCCGAGCGCAGCGAGGAATCCCGGCCCCACAGCCGCACTTCGGTTGTAGGGATTCTTCGACTCCGATGGCCCTGCACTTCACGCATGGCCCTCTGCGCTCAGAATGACAAAGAAAAATACCACATCAAATGTGAAGCGGCGTCGCCGCTTGTTGTTTCTGCTGCATTAATTCCCGGGCTAACTCGACGGCGCTCATGGCATCTTTGGCGTAGCCGTCGGCGCCGATCTCGTCCGCCCAACGGCGCGTCACGGGCGCGCCACCTACCATGATTTTTACCTGTTGGCGCAGGCCGGCTTTTTCGATGGCTTCGACCACGCTCTTCTGATTGCGCATGGTCGTAGTCAGGAGCGCCGAGACGCCGACGATATCGGCCTGGAACTCTACAGCCTTGGCGGCAAATTTTTCTCCAGAGACATCGACGCCGAGGTCGTGGACGCGAAATCCGTGGGCGGTAAGCAACGTTCCGACCAGGATCTTGCCGATCTCGTGGATGTCGCCCTTCGTCGTGCCCAGCACCACGATGCCAGCCATGGGACGCTCGGTGCCCAGTTTCTTCATCTCGGGGTCAAGCACAGCCATCGCAGCGCGCATCGCCTCGGCCGAAGCCATCATGTCGGGAAGAAACATCTGCCCGCGGGCGAACTGCTCGCCAACGTCGTGCATGCCAGGCACATAACCGTTGTTGATGGCATCGATGGGGGCAATGCCGGCGGAGACAGCTTGTTGCGCGAGTCCGCTCGCGGTGTCGGGCGCGCCGTCAATGATGCTTTGGCGCATAGCGGAAAAGTTGTCGTCTGGCATAAGGGCTCTCGCCATGCTGACGGAGGGCGGGGCGGGAGTCTGTGATTGAAATCACAAACTGAACGCCGCAGTCACATTTCCCCGCGCAACGGGTGCTCATTTATACTGACGGGTTTCCTTATAGTTCACGGAAGCTATAGGGATAAGGAGTCAGTCGCTTGAAAATCCTGGTTTGCATGAAGCAGGTGCCGCAGAAAGATGCGCCGCTGAAGCTGAACGAAAGCGGGGCATGGATCCGCGAAGACGTGTCCTATGAAGTCAACGAGCCCGACGCCTATGCGCTGGAAGAGGCGCTGCGGCAGCGCGAAAAACATAAGGGCGAAGTCGTTGTGATTACCAGCGGGCCGGCCCGGGCGCAACAGGTGCTGCGCGAGGCGCTGGCCAAGGGCGCGGATCGGGCGATTCATCTGGAAGACGACAAGTTTGTCGGGCTGGATGCGTTCAATACAGCCAAGGCCTTTGCCGCCGCGATTAAAGACGAACAGTTTGATCTGATCTTTACCGGGTTGCAATCCGACGATTACGGCTACGCGCAGACCGGCGTGATTCTGGCGGAGCTGCTTGGCCTGCCGCACGCGACCATCATCATGCAGATCGAGAAAACGGACAGCGGGATCCGGGTGAAGCGCGAACTCGAAGCCGGATACTTTCAGTTTGTCGACATGCCGACGCCGGCGGTGCTGACCATTCAGTCGGGCATCAACAAGTTGCGATATGCCACGCTGATCGGCATCAAGCAGGCGAAGAACAAGCCGCTACGCAAGGTGCCGCTGGCGGAAGTCAAGTCGGCGATCGGAGAGAATCTGCAGAAGATCGAACGCCTTTACGTTCCGCAGAAAACGAAAAAGACCGAACACATTGAAGGATCCGCGGGAGAGATAGCCAAGAAATTAGTCGATAAGCTGAGGAATGAATTGCGCGTGCTGTAAATGGTTGTGTGGGGCCGGATTCTTGACCGGGCCACGCCGTAACGTAGCCGCGGACGCATTCGTCCGCGGGCCGAGCGGAGTTCGACGGACAGCCGAAGGCGGCTGTCCCACATGAACCGCACCCTATGTAAGGGTTGGTCAGAAGCTAGAAGCTAAGAGCTGATTTATGCCAGATACGATCCTAGTCGTCGTCGAACAACGCGAAGGGAAATTGAATCGCGTCTCGTGGGAAACCATCACCGCTGGGCAGGCGATTGCTGCGGCCACCGGCTGGACTCTCGAAGCAGCGGTTGTCGGCGCGAGCGCTGCGTCGCTCGCCACCGAAGTTGCGGCGAAGAAGGTCGCCAAGGTGTATGCGGTCGAGTCTACGAAACTCGAGCCCTACACGCCCGACGCATTCGCAGCGGCGCTGAAGCAATTCCTCACCGGGAAGCAACCGAAGCTGGTGTTGATGCCGCACACTTATCAGGTGCGCGACTTCGTGCCCAAGCTGGCGACGGCGATGGGCCGCACCGTGATCAGCGACTGCATCGGCTTCAAGCACGAAGGCGGCAAGTTGGTCTTCACGCGCCAGATGTTTCAGGGCAAATTGGCGGCAGATGTGAGCTTCACCAGCGACGCTCCGTGGTTCGCGACATTTCAGAATGGCGCGTTCCGTGGGGATAAAGCGGAAGTTGGAGCGAGCGCGGCTCCGGTCGAGACCGTGAAAGTAGAGATCGCCGACGGCGTGATTCGCAACCAGCCGCAGGAAGTTTTCAAAGAAGCGAAGCAGGCGGTCGATCTTACGCAGGCCGAAATCATTGTGGCCGTGGGCCGCGGAATCAAAGAGCAGAAAAATATCGAGATCGCGAAGCAATTGGCGGACGCGCTTGGCGGAGATCTCGCCGCGTCGCGTCCCATCTGCGATTCGGGATGGTTGCCGATGGATCGCCAGATTGGATCGTCGGGACAAACGGTCGCGCCCAAGCTCTATCTGGCGCTCGGCATCAGCGGCGCCATTCAGCATATTGTCGGGATGAAGGGCTCGCGAGCGATCATCGCCGTGAACAAAGATTCAGAAGCGCCGATTTTCGAGATCGCAGACTATGCGATCGTGGGGAATTTGTTCGACATCGTCCCGCCGTTGATTGAAGAAGTGAAGAAGGCAAAGGCGGGAGGGTAGTTTCGAGTTTCGGGTTTCAGGTTTCGAGAGTTCGGACCGGAGAAAGGGACTCGAGTTGAGCCATCGATACCAAGATCTCATCGTGTGGCAGAAGGCGCAGGCCTTTGCGACCGAGGTCTACCGGGTAACCGAGGAGTTTCCCAAGACTGAAGTCTACGGTTTGACTTCACAGCTTCGGAGAGCGGCAGTCTCGGTCGCTTCCAACATCGCGGAAGGGCAGGGCAGGTTGACGGTTGGGGAGTTCCGTCATTTCCTTGGCCAAGCAAGGGGTTCTCTACTGGAGTTGGAAACTCAACTCGCCATCTCATTGGACCTGCATTTTCTTAGTGATGATGAATTTGGAAACCTTCAAGATCGATCGTCGGAGGTGCGACGCCTCCTGAACGGACTGATCGAGTCCCTGCGATTGCACAAAGCCGCGAGTGCTTAGAACTTGAAACTCGAAACCTGAAACTCGAAACTCTTATGCTTATTTTTCGCAAACCTCTCGAAGGCCTTGAGCGCCCACAGATGCCCGCCGATGTGGTCATCGTCGGCGGCGGGCCGGCTGGCATGGCGTGCGCGCTGCGGCTGGCGCAGTTGATCGACGCGCACAACGCGGATCATCCTGATTCGCAGCTCAGCAAAGAAAATATCTACGTGCTCGAGAAGGCGCGCGAGGTTGGGCAGCACTGCTTGTCCGGCGCGCTGCTCGATCCGCGTTCGATTGCCGAGTTGCTGCCGGATTTCAAGAAGGACGCGCCACTTGATGCCGAAGTGACCAACGAAGCCGTTTACTTTCTCACCGAGAAAGGCAAGTTCAAGCTGCCGATTACGCCTCCGTTCCTGCGCGACCACGGCAACTATGTGATCTCGCTGAACCGCTTCGTGAAGTGGCTGGGCGGCAAGGTAGAAGAGACCGGAATCACGGTCTTCACCGGGTTTGCCGGATCGGAATTGCTTTATGACGGCGATCGCGTGACTGGCGTCCGCACCGACGACAAAGGCGTGGACAAAGAAGGTCACCAGAAATCCAACTTCGAACCCGGCTACGATCTTCAAGCCAAAGTCGTGATTCTCGCCGAAGGCCCGCGCGGATCTTTAACGAAACAACTCATCCAGAAGTTCGATCTCGACAAAGATGCCAACCCGCAAACTTACGGCGTTGGCGTGAAAGAACTCTGGGAGGTGCCTGCGGGCCGCATTGCCGCGGGCGAAGTGATCTACACCATGGGCTGGCCGCTCACCACGAAAGAATACGGTGGCGCGTGGATCTATGGTTCGCCGGGTAGCGGTTCAAGCGACAATGTCGTCTCGCTCGGCTTCGTCACCGGGCTCGACTATGCCGATCCGCGCCTCGATCCGCAGCACGTGTTGCAGGATTTCAAGCAGCATCCGTTCGTGGCGAAGTTGCTCGAAGGCGGCAAGATGATCCGCTACGGGGCGAAGTCAATGCCATACGGCGGTTGGTGGGCGATTCCTCCGGTGGCGGGCGATGGATGGATGATCCTCGGCGACTCTGCGGGATTCCTGAACTCGGCGCGGCTCAAGGGAATTCATCTCGCCATCAAGAGCGGCATGCTCGCCGCCGAGACTGCGCTTGAAGCGCTGACGAAAGATGATTCGTCGGTGGCAACCCTAAGCGGCTTTCAGAAGAAAGTCGAATCCAGCTGGATCAAAGAAGAGCTGTGGAAGGTCCGCAACCTGCATCAGGGGTTCGAGCACGGCATGTTTGCGGGCATGTTCCACACCGGCCTGCAAATGATTACCGGCGGACGCGGCCTGCGCAACCGTTATCCGGCGAAGCCAGCCTACGAGCGCATGCAGAAGTTAGCGTCATTGCCGGCGGATGGCGGTCCTGAGGCGCACATGCTCGGTCCCGCCAAGGGCGATGGCAAGCTTACCTTCAACAAGCTCACCGACCTTTACCACTCGGGCACCAAGCATGAAGAAGATCAGCCGTCGCACCTCGTCATTCACGACACCAACATCTGCAATACAAAGTGCGTGAAGGAATTCGGCAGCCCGTGCCAGAATTTCTGTCCGGCGAACGTCTACGAAATGGTGGAGGACGCGAGCCAACCCAACGGCAAGCGCATCAGCCTGAACCCGTCCAACTGCGTCCACTGCAAGACCTGCGACATCGCCGACCCGTACCAGATCATCACCTGGGTGCCACCGGAAGGCGGCGGCGGCCCGAATTACGACGGAATGTGACCGCGCCTAGCGAGCGTGAGCCCGCTGCGGTCATCCTGAGCAACGCGAAGGATTCAGTCGAGCGTCAATGCTCATGTAGGGCGGATTCACGCGGGTTTTCACGGATAGAAATCAAAGATTGACGGCGCGGAGCGAGTGGAATTACGGCTACTGCACAATTCGCTTGCCATAAATTACCGCAGCAATCACAACGGCGTCTTCCTGCAGCTGGTAGATTATGCGATAGCTGTACACGATCAGCTCGCGAATGTCATCGTTGTCGAATTCCGGAACCTTGCGCCCAGAACGAGGGAAGCTCGTCAGAATCTTCGTCTGGCTTATGACTTTTTTGACGACAATGCCGGCAAAGGCAGGAGAGTCGGCGGCGATGTATTCCGCGATGGCTTGGAGATCCTCAAGAGCGCGCCGGGACCAATCTACTCGGTGAGCCATTTGCTAAGGCGGTTTTCCACGTCTTCTTGGGACAATGTGCCCTTCTCGCGGGCATCTTCCAATCCGCGGCGAACTTTGTCGAGGACATACAAGTGGTATTGGATATCCTCAACCGAGGAGTTATCGGGTAGCTTACTTAACAGGTGTTCGACATCTCGCTTGGCTGTGCTCATATAACGATCCGAAACAAGCATAACACCGCCGCGTCCCCACTTCTCGCGCAAAAGGCGCGCGAGAAATGGGGCACCCGGGCTTCGACTCGATTATCTCTCCTGTGTTATTGATGAACCGACTGAACCAGCTTGTGAACCACATCTTCATCCGTGAGTTGCTCGTAGGCGTGTTCGCCGTGGAGCGACTCATCCAGGCCGATCTCCTCTGACGCTTCCGTAACCTTCACCGTGGTGAACGCATCAATGATGCGCAGCATGGCGTAGGTAAACGCGAACGCCCACACCGAGGAGAACACAACGGCCGTCACCTGCTTCAGCAGAAAGATCGGGTCGCCATAGAGCAAGCCATTCGCGCCTTCGGGGTTGAATTGTTTGTTGGCGAAAATGCCCAGCATGACGATACCCAGAAATCCGCCGACGCCGTGCACTCCCCAAACGTCGAGTGCGTCGTCCCATTGCAACTTGTTTTTCATTTCGACCGCGTAGTAGCAGACCACGCCCGAAACGATGCCGATGATCACCGCTGTGGTTGGTGAAACATAGCCTGCCGCGGGAGTGACCGTCGCCAGTCCAGCGACCGCGCCGGTCAGTAAGCCCAGCAGTTTCGGCTTCTTCTCGTTCAGCCATGCCACCAGCAGCCATGCGACTGCGGCAAACGAAGCCGCGACGTCAGTATTCAGGAAGGCGGTAGCCGTCACGGAATCCACGCGCATTTCGCTGCCGGCGTTGAAGCCGTACCAGCCAAACCAAAGCAGACCCGTTCCCAGCGCGACCAGTGGAATACTGTGGGGGCCGCGATCCTGCACGCGGCGCTTGCCCACGTAGATCACCGACGCGAGTGCCGCGATGCCGGCAATGTTGTGCACCACGATGCCTCCGGCAAAGTCCTTGACGCCCCATTGCTGTAGGAATCCTCCGCCCCACACCATGTGCACGAACGGGAAGTACACGAAAGTGAGCCATCCGGTCAGAAACAGCATGTAGGCCTTGAAGGTGACGCGGTTGGTGAACGCACCGGAGATAAGTGCGGGCGTGATGATGGCAAACATCATTTGATACGCGATGAAGACGAATGCGGGAATGGTGTCGTTGGGCGACGGCGTACTGAGGTTGATGCCGCGCAGAAAAGCATAGTGGAAGTTGCCAATGACTCCATGCCAGTCGCCGCTGAAGCACAGAGAGTAGCCATAGGCGTACCACAGAACGGTGGTCCAGCCCATGGAAACAAAACTTTGAATCATGATGGCGAGGACATTCTTGCGCCCAACCAGGCCGCCGTAAAAGAAGGCGAGCCCGGGCGTCATCAACATGACCAGGCTGGTGCACAAGATCATGAAACCGGTATTGCCGGTGTCGAGATGGAGCATGCGATCCTCCGACCGAGATGTATGAGATTTGGCCCGCGGGATGGCGGGCAGGGGTCCGAACTGGTTACTTCCGCGCCGGGTGGAGGGCCCCTGAGACCCAGGCTGCGCGGAAAGCGCAATTACAATCCGAGGCTGAACTCGGGCGAGGAGAAAGGCAGTGAGAGGTGTCACCGCAGGTTGTGACGGCGGACACAGAGCTAGGGGGGATTTGGGCCTGTGTGGTGGACGAGCGCCTTCGCCCGTCCAGCCGAGCAGAGCGAGGCGTAGCAGCGGCACAGGCGTGGCTGGGAAGAAACTTCTTTGCCACGGATTCGCGGACCAGGCCGAGAAAACGTCAACCCAACAGGGATCTGAACTTTGAGCGTTAGTGTTGGCGCGCAATAGAATCACGTCCGTGGCATTCGACCGAGAAATCATTGGGCGCAACTCGCATATATCGCTGGCGGTAACTAGTCTGACGAACAGATTCGCGAATGGGTCGTCGAGCGTCTACGAGAATTCGCGCGGGACAGAGCTTAGATGAACACAATTTCGAATTTCCTCACTGTGTCTGTACTTGCGGCCTCTGCTTTCGCGCAGGTTTCCGCTCGGCAGCCTGCTCCCTCCATCCCTTCCACCGGCTTCCCCGGCCTCGATGAGTACCGCGCGTCGCGGATTGCGATTTACACCGACGACTTCGCGATGCCGATGCGGCGCTGGGTGCGCCCACGGCGGGAGAAAAGCGCGTCGTATTCCTTGGTGACTCCATTACCGACTACTGGAAGCTGGCAGACTATTTTCCCGGCAAGCCTTACGTCATCATTAATCGCGGCATCGATGGGCAGACCACTTCACAGATGATGGTACGCTTCCGTCAGGACGTGATTGACCTGCATCCCAAGGTGGCGGTGGTGCTGGCTGGAACCAACGATGTTGCCGGCGTCACCGGGCCCGCCCGCAACGCGGACATCGAGGCCAACTACGCGTCCATCGCCGAGCTGGCGAGGCTTCATGGCATTCGCGTGGTCTTTTGCTCCCTGCTTCCGGTGAACGACTACACCGAGGATGCGAAGGAGTCTTTTGCTCTGCGTCCGCACGAAAGAATTCTGGCGCTGAACGCATGGCTCAAGAATTACTGCGCGAAGAACCGGCTCGTATATCTCGATTACTTTTCGGCGATGGTAGACGCTAAAGGCATGATGAAGCGCGCGCTGTCCGATGAGGGGCTGCATCCGAATGCTGCGGGATACAAAGTTATGGCGCCCCTGGCACAGAAGGCGATTGCGCAGGCGATGGCCGAGCGTCCTTGATGCAATCAGTGACGATTCAAAACGCGACGATTTCATACAGAAAGATTCAATCCACGAACCAGCCCCGGCCGCGACGCGCTTAGGTTATCCTGTTAAGCTTCGCGGGGAACCACATGAAATCATCTCGTCGCTTGCAGAGCCTCACGTTGGTCCTTCTTCTTGCCGGTTGTGCGCTGGCCCAGCAAACCGTGCCAACTCCTGGGATTCCCTCCACCGGTTTTGCTGGCCTCGACCAGTACCGGGCGTCGCGCATTGCCATGTTCACCGACGACTTTGGCCAGCTGGCGCGCTATCGCGCCGCCAATGGCGCGCTCAAAGAGCCGAAGCGCGGAGAGGATCGCGTCGTCTTCTTTGGCGACTCCATCACCGACATCTGGCATCTCGACGAATATTTTCCTGGCAAGCCTTATGTCAATCGCGGCATCGGCGGGCAGACTACGCCGCAGATGCTGGTGCGCTTTCGGCAGGACGTCATCAACCTGGAGCCCAAGGTCGTCATCATTCTCGCCGGGACCAATGACATTGCCGGCAACACCGGACCCATGCGCATCGAAGACATCGAGGCCGACTACGTGTCGCTCGACGAACTGGCGCGTGCGAACAATATCAAGCTGATCTACTCGTCGGTGCTGCCCATTCATAACTACACCGAGAAATCGAAAGATTTTTTTGCGCAGCGCTCGCCGGAGAAGATTCTTCTGCTGAACAACTGGCTGCGGAGCTATTGTGCGGTGACGTCCCACGGCTGCACTTATCTGGACTATTTCAGCGCCATGGTCGACAACAAGGGGATGATGAAGAAAGATCTCGCCGACGATGGACTGCATCCGAATGCGGCGGGATTCAAGATCATGGCCCCCATGGCCGGGGCGGCGATTGAGAAGGCGCTGGCGACGCCAAAACCTTGAATCTCTTTATTCTGCCCGCGCGTCCTATAATGTGAAAGATCGGTTTCCGACCGCTTTGGCCTTCGGGCATACCCAGGCTAGGGCGGCGAGGGAAGGGTTTCTCAACGGACTTTGTGGGCTCTTCGGGTGCTCTGCGATTAAGATTTTTCGATTGCGAGCTTTTGACCGCAAAGAACGCAAAGAAGATCCGCGGAGTTCGCAAAGAAATCTTCCCGAGGGTGCTGGTGGAAACGCCGGCGCCTCCCGCGCTTCGCGAGAAGCGCATTGGAAAGGAGACAGCCGCCGGGAAGTTCCCGCCTGTTTGTTTTCTTTTCAGATTGAAAGCAGTTAGCAATTAGCACTTGGCATTTAGCCATCTCCGGTTCTTGCTCGATTTGCAGGGACGTCGGTGGCTAAATGCTAGCTGCTAAGTGCTAATGGCTGCTCTCCACGACAAATTCGGCCGCGCCATTACCGACCTGCGGATTTCCATCACCGACCGCTGTAACTACAAGTGTGTGTACTGTCGCACGGGAAACGAAGGAGCGCTCTACGGCGACCTGCCGTTCGAAGATTATTTGCGGATGGCGCGCGTGCTCGTGGGCATGGGGATCACGAAAGTTCGCCTGACCGGCGGAGAGCCGCTGCTGCGCAAGGGCGTGGTCGAGTTCGTTCGCGAACTCGCTCAATTGCCGCAGGGTCTAAAGCCCGTCTCCTCTCGGCGCGCTAACACGGCTCAAGCCGTGCCCTTTCACGAAACTCCGCCCTCCGGCGAAGCCGCTCTTTTCTCGGCCGTGCCCATTCCCGCACGACCGCAGGGGCTAAAACCCGCCTCTCTTTCTAACGCTAATGGCACGGCTCAAGCCGTGCCCTTCCCAAAGCCTGGCGCGCACAACTCCCGAACCGACTTGAGCGAGCCGCTGGACATTGCCCTCACGACCAACGGGCACATGCTGGCCGAGCTCGCACAGCCGTTGAAGGATGCCGGGCTTACGCGCGTCACGGTCTCGATGGACGCGGTGGATCCCGATCGCTTCGCCCGCATCACGCGCGTGCCCAATGGATATGACCATGTGCTGGCGGGGATTCGCGCGGCAAGGCGCGCCGGCCTGTGGCCGCTGAAAGTCAACTGCGTGCTCATGCGCGGATTCAACGAAGATCAGATCATCCCGTTTGGCATGTTCGCTCGCGAAGAGGGCGTGACCGTGCGCTTCATCGAGTTCATGCCTCTCGAAGAGGGACGAACCTGGGCGCCTTCGACCGTGGTCACACTCGATGAAATTCTGGCGCGGATGGCCGAATACCGGCCGCTGGTAGAGATCCCGCACGCGCGCTCGGAAACCGCTCGACGCTACCGCTTTGAAGACGGCGTGGGCGAGATCGGCATTATCGCGCCCGTGTCGCATCCGTTCTGCGGACATTGCAGCCGCATCCGCATCACCAGCGACGGAAAAATCCGTACCTGCCTGTTCTCGGTTTGGGACCACGACCTGCACGCGCAGATGCGACGCGGCGCCAGCGACGAAGAGTTGGAAGACTTCATCCGCGGCGTAGTGGCGAAGAAAGAAGAACGTCACCACATCGGCGAGGCAGATTTCATCCCGGCGTCGCGGACCATGGTTCACATCGGCGGATAGCTTTCGGGCCTTCGCCGTCAGATTTCAGACCTCAGACCTCAGCCCTCAGCGAAGACGCAACGACGCCACGTGCGCCACGTGGAAGAGCGGCCCTTTCAGAGCCTGCCCTGAGGTTGTCGAAGGGGCCGCATCAGCAGCGCGAATCAGTGAGGGCTTCAGAGCGTGCGTGAGAACTGCTCTTTCGCCCCTCCGGGGCTGGATCATTTCCACTCGCACCCACGGCTTTCGCCGTGGGCTGCATTCTTGCGCCGCTTCGCGGCTGAAAATCGCTGGTATTGCGCCACTCCGAATCTACAAGACGAGTTCTCACGCACACACTTCAGCCCCTGTGTTCGCTCCATTTAGAATCAGTTCATGAATCTGCGGTGGACAGGGCTGGCGGTTCTCATTCTGTGCTGTTCAATGTTACAAGCGCAAAGTTCCACCTATCTCGGTTTCGACCGCAACGATTATCCTGGCGACGCCAACCTCAAAACTCTCCACCAGATTTTTTCCTACACGGGATACTGGCTCAACTATCCTCCGGGAGCTTCGTCGAATAGCTGGCGCGGTCACCGAGCCGCAGTCGAGTCGGCGGGATTCGGTTTTCTCGTGCTGTTCAATGGACGGCTGTACGCGCAGTTGAAAACTGTCGCAAACGCCACGCGCCTGGGAAAGTCGGACGCGCGCGCCGCCGCCGATGCCGCCAGGCGCGAAGGCTTCCCGCGCGAAACCATCCTCTTCCTCGATCAAGAGCAGGGCGGACGCATGCTGCCCGAACAGAAGGCCTACATCTACGCGTGGGTCGACGGCATCACGGCCGCGGGATTTCGCGCGGGCATCTATTGCTCCGGCATTGCTTCGACGGACGACGGCAACGTCGTTTCCGCCGAAGACATTCAGCAGAGTGCCGGAAAGCGCAGCATCGTCTACTGGGCCATCAACGATGCTTGCCCGCCTGCCCCGGGATGCGCTTTTCCACAGCATCCTTCGGGCCCTGAGCAGAGTGGAGTTCACTTCGCCGAAGTCTGGCAGTTCGCGCAGTCGCCGCAGCGCAAAGACGTTGCGGGACGCTGCACCAATTACAACCATGACGGGAATTGTTATCCCCCGGGAACCGATGCGGCGCAGGGGCTTTACATCGATGTGAATTCTGCAACGTCCGCCGATCCTTCCCACGGTCGCAGCCACTAAGCCACCGCACTTCGTTGCCGCGGAGGATTCGCCCGGTTCGGCACGGATAACGTGAACCTCGGCTGGCGCGATGGTCTGGCCGCCGCCTGCGTTAAAATAGAGTTACTCATGCCCGATCGCACATTCACTCTCGACGAAGCCCAGTCTTTGCTGCCGGTGCTCGAGTCCCTGCTGCGCACCGCCATCTCTGCCAAGAAAGTTATGGAGGAGGTAGAGGCCGAGCAGCAGGCATTGGGCCACCGGATTTTTCTGAACGGGGGCACTTTTCTGAACGTGATGCCGCTGGCCCGGCGCAAGGCCGAGAGGATCAAGGCCGAACAGCGCGGCAAAGATGCGCTGTCGGAAATCGACTCCATTGGCGTCCAGGTGAAAGACATCGACATCGGCCTGCTCGACTTTCCCTGCGAAGTCGAAGGCCAGATCATTCTGCTCTGTTGGAAAATGGGAGAGAAGTCCATCACCCACTGGCACGGCACGCAGGAAGGATTCGCCGGGCGCAAGCCAATTGATGAGCGGATTGCGCGCAGCAAGAAGGCCAACTAGGCCGGCGTTGGGTCGGTCGTTTACCTTAGTTCGCGCGAGACCCCCTTCGCCATTCAGCTCAGGGCAGGCTCTTCGCCATTCAGCTCAGGGCGAATACTTCGCTCCGCCTGAAAAACAGCTTTGCTCAGAATGACGCTGTGAAGGGCGAATGCCCAGGCAAATCGCGGTCCCATCCGCCTCATTCCAAATAGTTTCCCGGTCCGAGCAACATACTCCAAAGTTCAGTGTTTAAAAGGAGGAACGTAACCGGCCAAGTGTCGGTTTTTGCGGCACAATGTTTTGCAGCCAGTTTCGATGGGCTTCGCCTTGCGCACAAAATTGAGGGAGAAAGTGCATGAATAGGATTGGAACCGTGGTTCGGGGGCTGTTGCTGGCAATCGTAGTTTTATCTTTCTCTGCCGCGTCGTTTTCGCAGATCGCAGTGGGCATTTCAGTACGTGTCGGCCCGCCTGCGTTGCCCGTGTACGCGCAGCCCATTTGTCCCGGACCCGGATATTTGTGGACGCCCGGATACTGGGGCTGGAACGACGCCGGCGGGTACTACTGGGTGCCTGGTACCTGGGTTGTGGCGCCCGTGGGTATGCTCTGGACCCCCGGATATTGGGGCTGGGGCGGCGGATTCTATGCCTGGCATGGCGGATACTGGGGCCCGCACGTCGGATTTTATGGCGGCATCAACTATGGCTTCGGTTACGGCGGCGTGGGATTCGTTGGCGGCGAGTGGCGTGGAGGAGGGTTCTATTACAACCGCTCCGTCACCAACGTCAGCGTCACCAACGTGACCAACGTCTACAACAGGACCGTCGTCGTGAACAGCACCAAGGTGAACAACGTCAGCTTCAACGGTGGGACGGGCGGGGTGGTTGCGCGTCCAACGCCGACGGAAGAGGCGGCGACGCACGAGCAGCATGTGGCTCCGCTGGCGACGCAAACGCAGCACCAGCAGTTGGCCAGCCAGAACCGTCAGAACTTCGCCTCTGAAAATCACGGGCGTCCGGCCATCGCAGCGACGGCGCGGGCCGGCGATTTCAGCAGCCGTTCTGCGGTCCCAGCGCGGTCTGCCGGGGGCGAATATCATGCCCCAGCGATGTCTCCGCAACAGGCGCGCGTGACTCCCGCGGCAAGTCGAACGACGAGCCACGCCAACTCGAATGAAGGATTCCGTCCATTCACGCCCCCGAGTTCCAGTCATTCGCAACCCAGCAGTGCGCAACACAACTCGTCGCCGCAGTACGAGTCGCACGGTCAGTCGTCGTCGAACGGCTATCATTCGGCACCGCAAACACAACATAAGTCGAGTCCGCCTCCGCAGCAGCACAAGCAGAGTCCTCCGAAAGAAGAGCAACGTAAGGGACGGTAGACGGATAGGTCCGATCGGGAATGGCCAGTGCCGCATCGCTGCTGGCCATTTTTTCCCTTCAGACCTCCGACCTCGGCCTTCAGACGTCGGACCCCGGACCCGCCCGCCATCTCTCCATTCGAGCTCCGAGGTCTAAAGTCTAAGGTCTAAGGTCCGAAGTTGGAGGTCTGGGGTCCGAGGTCTGGGGTCCGAAGTCCGCCGCGCAGCTTTTTCTGCAAGCCGGTTCCGGACTGGCGTTCTAACCGGGAAGCGGACGGCGCGGCGGTGATTGCCAGGGATGGTTCCGCGCCCGCAGTCCAGGTACTGGAGTGTGCGCACCCGAAATCTTCTCTGCTACAATTTTTGTGGTTTGATTCATAATTTAAAGATCAAGAACAGTGTAGGCAGGCGCGCCTCAAGGAGTCTCAACAGATATGTCACCGATGAAACAGAGAATCCGTCTGATGGGCGCCATTGCCGCGCTTGCCACCCTGGCGCTGGCCATCAGCTGTACGGGATTTTTCGTCAAGCCGACTCTGACAGCGATCGCGGTCGGGCCGGTTTCGCCGACGATCTTCACCGGGAATGTCTCTAACACAGTGCAAATGTTTGCAGTGGGCACTTTCAATGACGGTAGTAGTTCGTCGTCTACGCCGGTGACCTGGAGCATTTCGGGGACCGGCACTAACGGTCAGACCGTCGCGACGATTAGCACGAATGGGCTGGTTACAGCGCAAGACGTCGGCACGGGAACCATAACGGCGTCCTCGAATGTGCTTCCGTCGATCACCGGGACCCAGCCGCTCACCGTTTCGGTTGCCTGCACTACCGCGCCTATAATCGGTCCCACTACCAGCGGCACCATAACCCCCAACGCACCGGTCATATCTTTCACCGCTTCCTGCGGTGGGCAAGACATCACCTCCGTCGCAGTATGGTTTTCGAGCAACACGGTAATCGCCACGGTTTCTGCAGGTGTTGTGACAGCAGTGGGTGGCTCTGGCAATAACGGCACTTTCTATATCACCGCGAGCTCGAATGGTTTTACCAGCAGCCGGATCTCGATCACGGCCAGCGGCTTCTAACCAGGGGGCTTTGAAGACCAATTACTGATTCATCCCCTGGCACGATTACTTAGTTGCCGGGTGCCCCATTTCTCGCGTTTTTTGCGAGAAGTGGGGCTTTTGATTCTCACGCCGCTGAGTTCAACCCGTCGTTTCTCAAAGTTGGATTTCGATTGTAGTTCCCTGAGAGTGAGGTCGACATGAGGGAAATCCCCACTTCTCCCAAAGAGCGGGAGAAATGGGGCACCCGGCGTGAGTCTAGCTACAGCCAGAAGTAACGTTGTTCTCCTCAGCACCCGCACGTATCATCATGGGTTCCCAACGGACTCCCCATGTCTGACATACATTGCATCGGTATCGCTACCGGAGGCGGCGACGCTCCCGGCCTCAATGCTGTGATTCGCGCCGCTACCAAGGCTGCCATCCTCAAACAAACCTGGAAGGTGATCGGCATCCCCGATGGCTTCGACGGGCTCATCTGGCCGGAAAAATCCTTTGAGCTCACTCTCGACCGCGTCAGCGGCATTCTTCCGCGCGGTGGAACGATTTTGGGCACCACCAATCGCGGCAATCCGTTCAGCTACAAGACCGAAGAGAACGGGCTGGAAGTGGTGCGCGACATTTCCGATCAGATCATCGTCAACGCGCACAAGCTGGGCATCGACGCCATCATCACGATCGGCGGCGACGGCTCGCAGAAAATCGGCTACGAACTGTTTCAGAAGGGCATGAAGATCGTGGGCGTGCCCAAGACCATCGATAACGATCTTTCGGCCACCGAAGTTACGTTCGGTTTCGACACGGCGCTGCACACCGTCACCGATGCCATCGACAAGATTCACACCACCGCGTCGTCGCATCACCGCGTGATGGTGGTCGAGGTCATGGGCCGCGATTGCGGATGGATCGCACTGGCGGGCGGCATCGCCGGCGGCGCCCACATCATTCTGATTCCCGAGATCCCGTTCAGCCTGCATGGCGTTTGCTAACTCATCGCCGAGCGTGAAAGTCGAGGCAGCCGCTTCACCATCGTCGTCGTGGCTGAGGGTATCAACCTGCCGCCGGAGTTGAAACAGATCGCGCACGGCGGTCCCGTGGGAAACCTTGTCGGCGAAGCGATTTCGCTGATTGCCAACAAAGAAGTGCGGGTTAGCGTGCTGGGTCACATTCAGCGCGGAGGATCGCCCTCGCCCTACGACCGTGTGCTCGCCACGCGCTTTGGCGTAGGCGCCGTGGACCTGATCGCTACAGGACAATTCGGGAAGATGGTTGCCCTCCGTGCCGACTCGGTCGTGGGCGTCGATGTCGCGCAGGCGATCGGAAAGTTGAAGACCGTTCGGCCCGACGGAGAACTGGTGAGGACGGCCCGCGCCATCGGAATCGGCTTCGGAGATTAATTATGCGGCGCGGGCACCCACGCCCGCGTGTTGGCGCAAAATCCAAGTCTGCCACAGGGTATGAGGGTTTCAATCTGCAATCAGCAACAGCTCGTCCCTACTCTTTCATCACCGCATCAATTGTTGAATACAGCTGGTTGTTGTCTTTGACTTCCACGTACGGCCGGCTGGGATTCCGGCTGCTGACGATATATACCGTCGGGGTGTGATCGAGTTTGATAGCCTTGCCCAGGTCGCGGTCGGCGTTGACTTCGGCGGCAAACTTCCCGCTCGGATCGATCAGAAACGGCAAGTCAACCTTATGGGCGGCGGCGAATTTCTCCGCATAGGTGCGCAGGTTCTGCGGATTGATTTCGAGTTGGTTCTCGAAAATGTAATCGCGGAACTGGTTCCCCAATTCCTTCGAATGGGTATCGAAGTAGCGCGCCATCACAGCCGCCTGATAAGACCAGTTATGCATGGGCAGCGGAAAATCGTGACGCACCACCGGAATATGGTAGGTCTTCGAAGCCTGCTCGACCAACGGCGCCGTACGCCGGCACATGGGACATTGCAAGTCCTCGAAAACGACGATGGCGACCTGCGATCCCTTCGGCGGACGCAGTACGGTTTCCAGCGTGTCCTGGGCCGAGGCGCAAACGGCGCCAGCCAGCGCCATGACCGAGACAACCCACAGAACAGCAAAGCGATTCCAGAATTTGTGTTTCATCGGTATTTATGTTTGGTACGGCAAAACTCCCCATCTATTTTAGACGCTGGAATCAGCGTCCCGGCAGCCTGTGGCCAAAATCGCCCAGGCGGAAGTCCTGTCCCTATGGTAACCGAGCCGGCTTGCGCATGTCTTGAGCCTTGCTGCCGATCAGGTGCATCAGGCGTAAACCTTCTTGCCGGAACAGCGCCCGCAACGCGCTATAGTAGAAAGTTCCCTTCTCGCTCCGAATTTCATTGGTGAGACGTTTGGGCTCATTCCGAGTTGGCTGGCTGCTTCCGGTGGTGATGGCAGCGACGCTGCTTCTTCCCGCGTGCGGCCGGGGGCGTCACCGTGTTCTCGAAGTAGCCTACGTGTCGGCGCCGCAGGCAGCGCTGCGTGACCAGGTTGCCGCCATCTTCAACCGCGTGGGCAATGTGAAGAACGGAGAGCGCGTCGAAGTGCTCGAGCGCGAAAAACGTTTTGCGCGAGTCCGGACCGCCAGCGGTATCGAAGGCTGGATCGAGCAACGCTATCTGGTCGATCAGAAGACTTTCGACGCACTGCAAAAACTCACCCAAGACAATCAGAACGATCCCGTGCAGGCCCAGGGAGTGCTGCGCAACGAGACCAATCTGCACGTGACTCCTGGACGGGAAACAGAACATCTTTACCAACTTGCCGCTGGCGCGAAGGTAGCCTTGCTGAAGCGTGGCACCGCCGAGAAGCAAATCGGAGCGGCGCCGCCGCCCAAACAGCCCGCCAAAGCAGGTTGCAAGGCCGCGGCCGGACCCGTCCTCGAGGACTGGTGGCTGCTGCGTGACGATCAGGGCCGCGTCGGATGGGTGCTGGCCCGCATGGTGGACCTCGACGTCCCCTTGGAAATCGCACAGTATGCCGAGGGCCAGCGCTTCGTCGCATTCTTCCAGTTGGACGAAGTCGACGACGTCGACAAGGGCGTCAAGAAACAGGTTCCGCAATACCTCTGCGTGATGACGGATCCTCACGACGGTCTCCCATACGACTTCGATCAGGTCCGCGTCTTCACATGGAATACCCGAAAACATCGCTACGAGACTGCCTATCGCGAGCACGGTCTTGACGGCGTCCTTCCTGTGACGATCTCCCACGAGCAGTTCGACAAGGAAGGCCTCCTGCCGGTTTTTATCCTGCGTGTGAAAGACGACGCCGGAAATGTCAGCGAGCGCAAGTACAAGCTCAACACGCCAATCGTAAGGCGCGTGCTTGCTCCAGGAGAGGTTCCCACCAGAGCCGCCAAGAGGCGGCATACCTAAGGGCTCAGAAGGACAGCAGTCCCTTCAGAATCTTCCAAATGTCATACTATTCGTTGCAATCCTATACCGAATTCGGGATCGCCGACCTCCGCTGAAACACTAAATCGTTGAAAACACGATGTTTGTTTCGTGCGATGTTTGGATCGCGAGTTGCATGACCTAGTGAGTTCTTGTGTCTACATTTTTGATTTGAGATTCAGGTAGTAAGACGAAACCCGCGCAGACGGGTGGACATAGGCGTCGGTTCTGGATGTCCCAGCTCTACAAATTGTGAAAGTTCAGCAGGTTTGAATCCGTCGGATCGCGCGATTGTTCCCAGGAAACCGACCAAGGCGCTTGCATCCGACCCTGAGTTATGAAAATTTCCAAGGAGGACAGGAAATGCGATTTACAACATTAGGCAGGCTATTCGCGGTTTTGGCGGTGATAGCCCTGTTGGTGCCGGGCATGGTCCTGGCGCAGAGCAACACCCAAGGATCAATCTCCGGAACCGTGGTGGACGCAAGCAACGCGGTTCTTCCCAATGTTTCGGTAGTTCTGAAGAACCTGGATAAAGGCTTCACGACAAGCACGACCACGAGCGCGCAGGGCGGATATTCCTTCCCCCTCGTTGAACCGGGCAACTACACGGTTTCGGTGAACGCCAGCGGCTTTAAGCAATACGTCGCAAAAATTACAGTTCAAGTTGGTCAGGCGACGACGACAAACGTGAAATTGGAAGTGGGCGCGACTGCCACCACCGTCGAAGTTTCCGGCGTGACGCCGTTAGTCAATGTCGACACTCCGGACCTGTCTACCGCTTTCGACCAGAATTTGGTGGCGAACATACCGAATGGCGGGAACGACTTGACCGCTGTTGCCTACACGGCTCCGGGCGTACAGATGAATACGGGCGGCGGTTACGGAAACTTCAACGTAAACGGTCTGCCCTCGACGTCGAACATGTTCACCGTCGACGGCGAGAATACGATGGATCCGTTCCTTAACCTGAACAACTCCGGCCCGACCAACCTGATGCTTGGCAAGAACAGCATTCAGGAAGCAACTGTGGTTACCGATTCTGTCTCCGGACAGTACGGACAGCAGGCGGGGGCCCAAGTCAATTTCGTTAGCAAGGGCGGCACCAACAGCTATCACGGCAACGTGAACTACCAGTGGACTGGCGCTTATCTGGATGCCAATGACTGGTTCTTTACTGCGCAAAATCCTCCAGTGCCTCGCCCCTTTGCCAACAACAACCAGTGGGCAGCTTCGGTTGGCGGACCGATTAAGAAGGATAAGCTGTTCTTCTTCTTCGACACGGAAGGGATTCGCTACATCGTCCCTTCGTCCCAAACTGTCTATACGCCCACCGCGGCATTCCTGACAGACCTCATGGCGAACCTGAACAGCGGCAAAGTCGCTAATGGCTATGCCGCGCCGTCAGCCGCCACGATCCAGACCTACCAGAATGCGGTCAATCTCTGGGAGAATGCTCCGGGCTTCAAGAGTGGCGTTGCATTCGGCGGAGCCTTGAGTTGCACGGATGGTTTCACGGGTGTCGTTGCCGACTCGAGCGCCGCTGTGGCCGCTGGTTGCATGCAGTCTTACCAGGCAGCCCCGGCCTTGCCGGCTAGTGAAACGCTGCTGATTGGACGCTTTGACTGGAACATCGGGTCCAAGGACCGCGCCTTCTTCCGCGGCGATCTTGATACAGGCCACCAGGCCACCTATGCCGATCCGATTAGTCCAAAATTCTCAGCCGCGAGCTACCAGCCCGCATATACGGGCGCTCTAACCTGGACACACGCGTTTTCAGGCACCGCGACCAACCAGTTCGTCGGGGCGCTCAGCTATTACCGGGCTATCTTTACGGAGAATACGAACGGACCTACTTCGCCGTTCCCGTACACTATGTACCTTGTGGCACTTGCTCCTGTGAACGGACTGAATGCCCTCAACTACGTCTTTCCCCAAGGGCGTAATGTCACTCAGTATCAATTTGTAGACGACTTTGCCAAGACCTATGGCAAGCACGCTCTGAAGTTTGGAGCCAACTTCCGCCGATATGACATCAGTAATTACGACGCATCCGTGCTCGTAACTCCTCTGGTCGAGCCCGGCTTGTTCGACTTCTTCAACGGCAGCGCGTCGTTTTACCAGCAGAACAATCCTCTTCACCCGGCCGCTCCTATGAACACGGGCGGTATCGGGATCTATGCGGAGGACGGCTGGTCCGTGACGTCGAGGTTGAAGCTGACTTTGGCTCTGCGCGGCGAGCACAACTTTAACCCAACCTGTGACATCAACTGCTTCACGATGCCATCGGCGCAGTTTTCGACGGTTGCAGCCCAGGGCGTGAATGCTCCTTACAACCAGGCATTGAACATTAACCGGAAGGATGCCTTCAACTCGGTGCAGTCCGTCAATCTCTCACCGCGCGTTGGCTTTGTCTGGTCTCCGCGGGCGAGCAGCACCACGGTGGTCAGCGGGGCATTCAGCATTCTCTACGATGCGTTCCCCGCTTTTATCACCGACCAATTCGTAAACGTTCCGTATTTGATTGGCGTAAATCAATACGGCCAGGACTTTGGAGGGGGCCAGGTATCGTGGGCTGATCCGGCCGGTGCTGCCGCCGTAACGCAGACTACGGCAAACACCATTCGTAACGGAAACTCCGGCTTGGGCATTCCATCTCTGGCCAACGGGTTGACGCTGAATCAACTTATCGCGGCCGGAGGTGCTCCGCCGTCGGTTACTGGATTCCCTGGGCAGTTGAAGACTCCGCAGGTTCAGGAATGGACTTTCTCGGTGCAGCAAGCGATCGATAGCAAGAGCAAGGTCACGATTGCGTACACGGGGAACCACGGGATCTTCGAGGCGTATCCCAATTCCACGCTGAACGCCAGTGTCAATGAGATTAATCCTAACAACGGCCTTAACAGCCCGCCGTACAACACAAACCCAATGATTTACGGATACCCGACCACTACACCCGATTCGCGGTTCGGTACCTATACCGAATGGTATTCGGGTGCGGTGTCGAATCACAACGACCTGACTGGCAGCTACAGCCGCCGTATGTCGATGGGACTGGTGATGAACGCCAGCTACACGTGGGGTCACACCCTCGACGAAATCTCAAACGGAGGCCTCCTCAACTACGGCGTCCACAACATCCTCGGCCAAATCAATCCGGCAGGGCTGAGACTCAACAACTACGGCAACGCCGACTATGATATTCGCCACAGCTTCAACGCGAATTATGTCTGGACTCCCACGCACACCTTCGGTAGCCGGGCGATGAATATAGTGTTTGGTGGCTGGCTATTCTCGGAGAACTTCACAGTCCGTAGCGGTCTGCCCTTTACGGTAGTGGACGGAACCACCGCGATCGCGAATGGCGGCACTGCTACACCGGCCGAACAACTCGGCCCGGCGCAGCAATCCTGCGTCAATGGAAACAGCCAGTGCGTCAACTCAGCGCAGTTTATATCCGCCAATGCCTTGGGTGCGTCTGCCACTGGTCCAGCTACGTCCTTCCCGTCGCAGCGCCGTAACCAGTTCCGTGGGCCGGGGTTCTTTAACTCCGACTTCTCCTTTGGCAAGAACTTCCGACTTGGCGAACGGGTGAAACTGAACATCGGCGCCAACATCTACAACATCTTCAATCACCCGAACTTCCAGAACCCGGTCAACAGTTGGACGGGATCGGGTTGCTCGGCAGCTTACAGCTGCGGCCAGATCGACGGACAGGCTGCACCGCCCACCGGCGCGTACGGTTCGTTCGCTCAGGGTCTGCCGGCTGGTCGTGAAGGTCAGCTCGTAGGCAAGATCACTTTCTAACCAATTCGGCGATTTCTTTCACGCGGTCCCGGATTTCCGGGACCGCTTTTTTTCGCGCTGACTCAAAGCCATCCTGGGAAACTGCCGCCGGGCAGCACTCCATGCTGTCATGCTGAGCGAAGCAGTGAGGAGAGCGTAGCGATCCTCACCGCGCAGTCGAAGCATCCCTACTGCCTCCACGGTCCCATTCCGGGAAGGCCCCGCAATTTTTTTGACCCCGATCACTGACTTTCGCCGCATAATCCCCGAAAGATAATCCATGTCCCAAGACCGCAAATATTACTGCGTCTACATTCTGGGAAGCATTTCCGGCACTCTCTACATCGGCGTCAGCGGAAACCTTCATCGCCGCCTCTTCCAGCACAAGTTCCATCATTTCGAAGGATTCACCCAGCGCTACGAAGTGGTCCGCCTGCTTTACTGGGAGTCCTATGATGATGTACACAAAGCACTCACCCGTGAAAAGCAACTGAAGGGCTGGACCCGCGTGAAGAAGAGCGCTCTGGTCGTCCGCCGCAACCCACACTGGATCGACTTGGCGTCAGAATGGTATCCCTGGATGGCGTCAAAAAGGGAGCACGCTGGATGAAAAAGTAGGGATGCTTCGACTACGAACGACCGTCGTGTTCACAACGTTCGTTCTCCGCTCAGCATGACAAACACGGATTTACAAGCAAGGATCAAGGGTAATGTCCTACGAACATCGCTCCACTTATTGTCATGCTGAGCGAAGCAGTGAGGAGAGCGTAGCGATCCTCACTGCGTAGTCGAAGCATCCCTACCCCCTCCACCTCAGCGACAAGCACGCATATGTCCACGAAGAATCGTATCCGGATCGCTTCAGCAGCCTGCCCTGAGCGAAGCCCAAGGGATGCCGTAAGCGCTGCAACATCAGTGCTGTTTTTCGCCGCTGCGCAACTAAGCATGCGGGCAATGGGATTTGGCCGTTCTCCAAAGAATGCGGATTACGGATTCGCCTTGCTCGCCGGCGATTGCGCATTCCCATTTTGCGCGCGGGCTTGCAGACTGTGGAGTTCCTTGCGTGCCGCCTCCGCGCGCACTCCAGAGGGCTCCTCTTTGAGGAAGGTACGGAGCTCGGCCTCGGCATCGGGAACCTGGCTCTCATGCTCGTACGCGCGGGCCGCGATGAAATGGACCAAGGAATGAGAGTCCTGTCCCAGGGCGTGCGTCTTCCGAGACGTGGCAATCGCCTGCTGATAGTGCAGGTTCATCAATTCGACGTTGGCCAGGATGAGCAAGGTTTGAGAGTCGGTAGGGGATAGCGCGGTGGCCTTGTCCAGAAGAGTCTCAGCGGTGGGGAAATCGCGCTCCACAATCGCCATCCGGGCGAGATTGACCCAGGCCGGAGCGAAGTGATCATTCAGGCTCACTGCCTTTTGCAAAGCAGTGCGCTCACTGGCACGATCGCCCATCCGGGCGTACACGACCCCCAGATTGTTGTATGCCTGAACGTAATGCGGATAGAGAGCAATTGCCTGGTTCAGCTGTTCAATGGCCTTCTTCCACTCTCCCCGGGTGATCGATTCCGATGCCTTGTGGAATTGCTTACGCGCGGCTTTGGGGATGTTCATATCCGCGACATCCACCATTGGGCCACCGGCAGTGCCTTTCTTACTGTCCTCGTCCGTTCGTCTCACGGTGACGGTTTGGAACTGGGTTCCGTGACGGTTATCCACTTCAAATAGGCCGCTGTCGGTTACCTCGATGCCTTCTCCGGAAACAACTACGTGATAGTTGCCCACCTCGATATCGTCGAAATCGGTAAGGCCGTCATCATTCGTATAGCTCTCGGCCACGGGAGTGTTGCCCGCACTGACCATCAACTGCACGCGAACCTTGAGATTGCACGGCCGGCCATCGGTGAAGGTGACGCGAACTTTCAGATTACCCGTTCGGAGCATTTGGGCTCCGGCTTGGCCCACGAAGAGTAGTACAAATACCGGGATGGTCCAACGGCGGATCATGGAAACCTCCCTGAACAAGCGGGGTCTGATCGGCAGGGATACAGACTATCGGCAGAGTATTCGCCAGTTTGCGCCGCCGGTCAAGAAAAAATCCGCGTTCTCACCCGGCACTTTGTCATTCCGAGCGAAGCCGAGGAATCTGCTTTTTCCCGCTGCACCAGCGCTTGGCTTTCCCGCTACGTCGCCCGCCCTCACTCACTTCCCGAATATGACCGTGCTCGAAAAGTGCGAGGCTGCCGCCATATAGAACAGCAGAGGCACCGACAGGAAGAAGTTTGTCCGCGACGCCAGGAATGCCTGGCGCGCCATGGTGGCCGCATCGGCTGGGGGAGTCCCCGCGAGCGTCCCGCGAATGATTTTCTTATTGTTCGGCCAGATGATGCCCCACACATTAAACAGCATCACAATGCCCATTCCCCCGCCCACGCCAATCGCGAGCACATGGTTGTCGTCTCCGCCAACCGGCGTGTAGTTCACGAAGATCCATCCTGCGGCATAGACCAGAATCGCGGTCACGATGCCTAAGACGTATCCGTTCGGGATCACCTTCTTGATCAGGAAAAACAGAATTGCCCAGACGCCGATCCAAACCAACAAAAACAGACCAAACGTGCCGCCCTGGCCAACCCCTTGGCGCTGCGCGTCGGGTGCGACCAGAAACTGTCCCCAGTACCAGAGGCCGAAAAATACGGTGGCCAGCGAGCTCCACCGGAACCAGTGCAAGGCAGGTAGAGTCAAGTTCTGAAAGATCTTGGGTTTTGCCGCGGCATCCACCTGCTTCATGAAGGGGACATTGATCAGGTTAAAGAAATACAGCAACCCGATCCAGGTGATCCCGGCGATGAAATGAAACCAGCGAATAATGAGCTGCGCGGCTTCCTGACCGGTGATCGTAGGCATGACCAGAGATGCTGCTGCGACGAAATGGTGCATTTGCGATTTCCTCCGCCAACGGGCTTTCGCCGAGGGTAGAACTGCGGTGGTCGCTCGAATGCCACCAGAAACCTTCCAGTATCCGGCGGCGGATACACGAGACTCATCGAGAACGAACTCGCTGTTCCGCGGGAAGTGTCTTCCATCGGCTGCCGTTGAATCGAGGAAAGTCTGCACTTTGCGGCGAACTCTGTCAACCCGCAGATCAGAATTGGCCGGTTCCACTTGAAAAGCGGCGAAGATCGCCGTATGGTACTCACATCTGCCCGCCGGAAGGTTGCAGCCCTGTGAGATCAGGATTCGCAGCTGGTGGGATCACCCCCCTTGCTCCTGGGGCAGCGGGTAAGACCTTGGGAGCATGCTGTTGCAATGTTCCGGTCCATGGGCGTCTGTGGACTGGTGGTGGCACGTTCGCAGTCTACAAATCAAGGAGATCGGCGATGGACAGCAATAAGCCGGCGCAAAACATTCAGGATTCCTTCCTCAACACGGCCCGTAAAGAGAGACTGAGCATCACGATTTATTTGCTCAGTGGTGTGAAGCTGACCGGCCGCATCCGCTCTTTTGACAAGTACTCCGTTGTGCTGGAGGCGAACGGTCAAGAGCAACTCATCTTCAAGCACGCCATTTCAACTGTCGTAATGGGACGGGTGGCGGCCACACATGTCGCACACGTGCCGCATCCCGAAAAAGCTGCGGCCGGAACGGCTCCGGCGCCGATTGCGGCGAGTGCTTCGGGCACCGAAGGATAAGGCATTCTCGGTTTGGCAAGTCCTCACAGCAAGAAATCTCGCGGCGCGGCGCGTGCTGGTGCACGTCTGCCTCTGGGGAGCGCAGTTGTCCGCGAACAACCGGAGCGCGAGCGCGCCTTTCTAGTCGGCCTCGACGTGCGCACGCGCGGACGCAGTACCGCAAAGGGAACGGTCACAGCCCAGGCCTCCGCCGCCCGTGAGGCGGCGGCCATGCAGCCGGCAAAAGCTGGGGGCCCCGTTAAATCGAATGGCAAGCCCAGTATTCCCGAGTTCGATGCCGACGAATCCTTGGCCGAACTGCGTACCCTCGCGGAGAGCGCCGGGGCCGAAGTCGTTGGCGAGATCCTGCAGCGCCGCGACCGCCCCGACCCTGCGACCCTGATTGGTGCGGGCAAGCTCGAGGAAATTGCGGGAGCGGCCGCTTCCGCCGATGCCGACGTTCTGCTTTTCGACCACGATCTCAGCCCGTCGCAGCAGCGCAACATTGAAAAGATCATCAAGCGCCGGGTGATCGACCGCACGCAGCTCATTCTCGACATTTTTGCGCGGCATGCGAAAACGCGGGAAGGCCAGTTGCAAGTCGAACTGGCGCAGCTGAAATATATGCTGCCGCGCCTGGCCGGGCACGGCATTGAGATGTCACAGCTCGGCGGCGGCATCGGTACCCGCGGTCCCGGTGAAACCAAGCTGGAAACCGATCGGCGAAAGATTGCCCGCCGCGTGCGGCACGTAGAGGGTCAAATCGAAAATGTCCGGCGCATTCGCGCCCAGCAGCGCCAGCGCCGCGAGTCGGCCCCGGTTGCAACCGTCGCGCTCGTGGGATATACAAATGCCGGCAAATCGACGCTCTTCAACGCGCTGACGAAAGCGAAGGTGCTGGAATCGTCGCGCATGTTCGCCACGCTCGATCCGACCATCCGCGGCGTCGAGTTGCCGTCCAAACGCAAAGTCCTGTTGTCTGACACCGTGGGATTCATTCGCAGCCTGCCGCATACGCTCGTCTCGGCCTTCCGCGCCACGTTGGAAGAAGTCCAGCGCGCCTCGCTGATCCTCCATGTCTCCGACGCCAGCAGCCGCCTGTCGGCCGAGCAGGATGCCCAGGTGGAGATCGTCCTGAGAGAGCTCGAAGCTGAAAAGAAGCCCCGCCTGCGCCTGATGAACAAGATCGATCTGTTGGACGAAGAAGTCGCGCAGTCGTTGCTGGCCGACTCCGCCCGCGCAGATTCGAAAACCGTCTATGTGTCGGCCGTCGAAGGCACCGGTCTCGACAAACTCCTGCAGCGCATCGACGCGATGATCGAAGAAGACCGCGTCAGCCGCGTCCTGGTCCGCGTCCCGCAAAAAGAAGGAAAGACCCTGGCCATGCTCGAAGCGAAAGCGCGAATCTATTCGCGTAAGTACAAAGACGGTGCGGTCGAGTTGGAAGTCGAGGCGCCGGCCTCGGTCGTGCGCAGGCTGCGGGACTTCGTCGTGGCCTGACGCCGGTCTGATGCACACGATTCAAGAAAAGGAATTTGCCTAAAGGCCATGGGCAAACGACAAACGGCTAAAATTAAATGGGCCGGCAACCAAGAAGCGGTGACATTCCTTGGCTATCGGCCCATTCGATCCTGAATTGGATCGGAGGTGATATCTCAATGCTAATCCTCTTTTAACCGAAGTCAAGCGCTATATGCAGGAATCTGCGAGGTACCCCGCCTCGGTAGTTCACTGACACTAAACCATTTATTTATAAAGAGTTGGCGAGCGTCTTGGTGGCCCACCTACTCCGCACCGAACCCGGCCTCCGCCGTTACCCTTCTCCAAACTCCCGATACCGTTCCAGAACATCCCGCTGCGATACCACGCCTTCCAGATGTCCAAAATCTGCGCGACTCACTACAGGCACCAAAGGCCAGCGTTCCACGTATCGCAATGCGGTTTCCAGAGGATGATCCGGATGCAACACAGGAATCTGCCGGATCGGCAGCAGCGACCCCAAACTCGCCGCTCCTTTCCCGTCCTCCGCCATGGCGCGAAGCTGTTCCTTCGTCACGATGTTCCACCCGTGCGGATTCATTTGCACCAGCAGATCACTCACTGCCGACTGCTCCGCGTTCTGCAATGCCTGTGCAATCGTTTCCTGTGCATCCAGCACCGGACCCTCCACCGGACGCATTGCATCCTCCACGTGCAGAATGTCTTCTTCCCGCTGTTCCTCCATCGACGGTAGTTCCAACCCGTCCTGCCGCGTCAGCAAATCAAAGATTGCAATCGGCTGCAGTCCGCGCGATATCACATACGCGATCGTGTTCGCCAAAATGACTGGCACAATGATCGAATAGTTGCCACTCACTTCCAGCACCATGAACACCGACGTCATCGGCGCGCGCAGAAATCCCGCGAACAGAACTCCCATGCCGACCAGAGCATAGGTTCCCGGCGAGCCGGTCAGGTGCGGCAGCAATACATGCTGCGCCCCGCCCACCGCCGCGCCCAGCATGGCTCCCACGAACAATGTTGGCGCGAACATTCCTCCCGGCGTGCCGCTGACGAATGACAGCAGCGTGGCCACGATCTTCAGAACCGCCAGCAGCGCCATGAACTGCCATGTGAACCTGCCGTGCATGGCTTCGTCCATCGCTTCATACCCGGCTCCCATGACTTGCGGCGCGCCCAGAAAAGCGATGATTCCGATCAGCAGCCCCGCCAGCGCCGGCTGAAAATACTGCGTCCACATCGGCAGCGCCTTGCATCGCGGACGCAACGCCGCAATCCCCGACGAGAACAGAACCGATGCCAGTCCTCCAACCACGCCCAAAATTGAATACGCAATTAACTCCGAAGGCCGCTCCAGTTGCACCGCGGGAATTCGAAACAGCGACTCTGAGCCGAGAAACCATCGCATGACCACCACGCTCGAAACCGCCGACAGCACCACCGATCCAAGAATTCCCGCCGTCCATCGTCCGATGACTTCCTCAATCACGAACAGTACCGCCGAGATCGGAGCGTTAAACGCCGCTGCCAATCCTGCGGCCGCGCCCACCGGCGCGATCAGCCGCATCCGGTCCCGCGACAGTCGCATCTTCCCTCCCAGCACCGACGCCAGAGCGGCTCCAATTTGCAGCGAAGGATCCTCCGGCCCTAATGAGAATCCCGATCCAATCGCCAGCGCCGCCGTGATGAACTTCCCGACCGCCGTCCGGACCGGAATATGCCCGTTGTAGATATAGAGCGCCGCCTTCGTCTGATTCACTCCGCTGCCGCGCGTCAGCGGGAAGAAATGAATCACCAGCACCGCGATCACCAGCCCCGCCAGAGTTGGAGCCAGCAGAAGCCGCGACGGTGACAGCACCGCCCCCGATCCCAACAGATACAGGCGGCACCATCCAATCGCAAACCGGAAGCACACCACCGCCAGTGCGGAAAAAACTCCGATGAATACCGACAGAATCAGAAAGAATTGTTCTTCGCGAAACACAGCCTGCAACAGAGCTTTCGGGGAGTGCCCATTCATCGCTCTAGGTGCCATGGGTGCGGCATGGTCGACCATGACTCCGGCTTCAACGTTCGATGGCAAATCCACTTTAATTCCCCTCATGTAGCTGCGCGATCAAAAGCAGCGCCAGATCTTTTCCCGCTGGAGTCCCACAACTGGAGGCTGTTTGGCGCTCGATGTTAAACACCAGATCCATCGCCGACTCCACCAGATCCGGATCCCTTTGCAACTCCCTCTCGGTCACACGCGGTTTCAGCTTCGCCCAACTGTCGGCCAAGCTGGGTTGCGAAGACGCGCTCGAAGACGTGTTTGGAGTAGAATCCGGCTTCTTCTGACTGCCGCAGGCCCTGATCCGATCTCCGGCAGTCTCAAAATCCTCCACCACGATCCGGCTCCGTTGCGCCATCGAGATCGTCCTCTGGAACGGATCGAGTTGCAAAACCATATCTGTCGTTTCGAGCAGATCTGCGCTTGGTTTATCGCTGGGATCGCCGGCCACCGCGGCTTGCAGATACCGGTGAGCTTGGGGATAGCGTCCCAGTTCGAACGCCGCCAATCCCGCGCCAGCCAAACCCGCCTGATCGTGACGGTCCGCTTTCAGAATCTGACGATACGCTGCAAACGCACGTTCGTAGTCCAATGTGCGGACGTAAAGATTTGCGATCTTTTCCAGTTCCGCCGGATCGTCGTCCACGTTCTCGGCCAGAGCAATCAACTCAGCTTCCGCTTGCGCTCTCGCGTTGGTTTGCAGCAGATACTCGATCAGTTCCAGGCGTGCCTCGCGACCTTTCGCCTCCTGATCGTGCGGCCACGTCGCATAGATCGCATTGTGGTAATAGCGCAGTGCCTGCTCGGTTTGTCCGCGCTGTGCCGCGATGCGGGCCAAATAAAGGTTGACTACGCCATTTTCTGGTTCCCGGTCCCACAGGTTCACCAGATACGCAAACGCTTCGCCGGTCCGCTTCAGCCCAATCAGGGCCTCGGCCAAATTCAATTGGTAGGTGTAATTGTCCCGCGAGTACAGCAGGGCAGAGCGAAACTCGGTCACCGCACGGTCATAGCGCTGCGCATTCAAGTCTGCCACGCCGCGGCTGAACCAGCGCTCCCCGACTGCATCCCGCTGCGCGTGATACAAACGCGACAGTCCAGTGACCGCCACGAAACAAATGATTGCCAGCACGGCCAGCATCGCCAGCATCGCCGGCTGTTGACGGAGATACAGCCGAAGGCCCGCGCTTTGGGCCACCCCCGACTCGTCTTCCTGCGTTTCAATCATCAAGCGGGATCCTTACTGATACTATCCGGAAATTCAGAGCGGAATTGCAATCCGTGGGATTGAGTAAACCAACAGGTGAGAAAACAGGCGGCCCCGGTGTCGGGCCGCCTGCAACCGCTCACTGCGCCATGGCAACGTGATCCACCCGGTTTCGTTGCCAGCATTGCTCATTGTTTTCACTGCAGAAAGGCTTTTCTTTCCCGTAGCTGATCGTCTTCAGCCGATCTTGGGAAACGCCCTCTTGCTGCAGCGAGCGCTTGAGCGCTTCCGCACGACTCGTGCCCAGCGCCAGGTTGTACTCCTCCGACCCCCGGTCGTCGCAATGCCCTTCGAGCACGATTTTGATCGAAGGATGCGCCAACAGGAACGCCGCGTCGTTTTGCGCCACCGGCGCCTGATCCGAGCGGATATCCGCCTTGTTGTAGTCGAAGTTCACGTCTCTCACATTTTTGGCAAACAAGTCCGCGTCTGTGGGAGAAGGAGTCATAGCCGTGGACTTCATGTTGACCGTGACTCGCGCTGAGGCTTCCTTGTTTCCTCCGGGGCCCTTCGCCACCAATGTGTACGTCATCGATTCAGATGGCGTCACCGTTCTCGAACCGGATGGCGGCAGCGTACCCAGTCCGCCGATCGAAGCTTCTGTAGCGTTGTCGGTGGTCCACGTCAGCACCGTCGTCTGGCCCTGCTGAATCACGGCAGGGTTCGCCGCCAGAGCGGCTGAAGGCGCAACCGGTGGTGGTGGCGGCGACGGTGGCGTCGCTTGAGCCGCTTTCTTGCTGCATCCCACTGAAGAAAACACAACCGCAAGCACTGCAAATAACGCGAATGTCTTCAAGATTTTCATTACTCGAATCCTCCTCACAGGAAATAGAGTTACGTCTGAAATGGCGGAAAGACAGACTCCACGGCCGCAGTCCACAGGGCGAAGTGTGTGGGACGGACACTCCTGTCCGTCACTTTTGACTTTGCTCTCGACTTCAAGCGGGGCCTCGGAACGAAAAACCTCTCCCGCGGCTGCGACACCAATGTTCAGAGATTGAAAAAGAAAACCGAGAAGGGATCAGCAGCGAAGAATAGGAACGCAGCCTGCGGCCAGTCGGTCCGTCAGAAATTCTGACGCCCAATCCGCGCGCCAGGACAAGGCCACGAGTGCGATGGTCGCGCTCAGGTGACTGCCAACCGCCTTCAGCCCGGCCCGCACGATTCCCGACCGCAACACCGCCGCCGCCCGAACCGATAGCAGCGCCGTTACCGGACCGTGTACCACTGAATACGGCCCTTCCATCGCCGGGAAAAAGAAGATGGCCAGCACGCACAAAACTGCCATGACCGCCAACCCGCATCCGATTCGGCCAGGAGTCATGAAGGTATCCCAATTATACTTGGATCCCCTCAGATTTCCTTCCGGGATGTCGTCCCGCAGCGGCCGAATTCCCTCAAAAGTAACCAACCTCTAGGGGCGTCATCCTGAACGGAGCCGTTTTTCAGGCGAGACAATCCATTTGCGACGAGTACCGCCGATAATCCCGTGGAAGAGCGGCCCTTCGAGGGCCGCGTAAAAGGCCTGGAATCAGTATGGGCTTCAGCCCCTGTGGCCGATGTTCCTGGCAGGCTGCGTTTTTCCACAACCTCTTCAGCAATGCTGTACGTGGTGCAAAATCGGACCGGCACTTTCAGCTAGCTGCAAGAAACGCATCGGATCCAGCCCTCAGGACCGTAACGCCTGAGGATCCCGCCGATTCCATGACGCCTTCAACCATCCCGGTTCCCGCACGTGCTCGTCATTGAACCGCAGTAGCCTGGCGGCAAGAATTGTTGCCCGTCCCAAATATCCCACCACTTTGTGCTCGTCTGAACGTTCCACCACCGGCAATCGTCCCACATCGAAGCGCAACAGTTTTGCCGCCGCCTCCGACACCAACTCATCGGGATACGTTACTACGAGATGCGTGCTGCCGGCTTCTTGTACGCTGAGCGAACCGGAAGCGTCCACATCGAGTGCGCGAAGAATGTCACCCCGCGTAATGATCCCCGCCAGCTTTCCCGCATCATCCAGAATCAGCAACGCCTCATGCCGCGCCACTGCCGGATCATGCCGCCCTATGCGCTCCGCCAGCGCTCCGACTTTGGTGCCGGCGGCAATCACCGGTGCTTCCTTTTCCATCGTCTCGCCAACAGTGGCTTGCGTCAGAGCATCGGCCTCGTAGTCCTGATGCACGCGTAATCCGCGCCGCGCCAGTTTCTCCGTCATGATCGAACTGTTCGGCATGAACAGCATCGCGATCCCGTCCGCGATGACCGCTACCAGCATCAGCGGCAGCACGGAGTTGTAGTCGCGGGTAATTTCAAACGCAAAGATGATGAACGAAAATGTCGCTCGCGACGCCGCGCCAAACACCGCTCCCATTGCCACCAGCGCAAATGCCCCCGGCGAAAGATGCGCCGACGGGAACGCATGATTCGCAATCATCGCGAACAGCCCGCCCATGGCCGTGCTCCACATGAACGTCGGAGCCAGCAACCCGCCCGACGTCCCCGATCCCAGCGAAATCACCAGCGCCGCAAACTTCGCAATCATCACCACCAGCAGCAGCTTCCACACTAGCTGGCCATTCAAAATATCGCTGATCGTGTCGTATCCCACGCCGAACACCCGCGGCACAAAGAAACCGATAATGCCCAACGCCAGCGCTCCCGTCGCCGGCCACCACAATTCATCAAACGGAAGCTTCTCGAACAAATCTTCCACCCAATAAAGCGCCTTGCTCAATCCCACCGCGGCCAGTCCGCAGATGGGACCGAGAAGCAAATAAAACGGCAGAGCATGTGGGATCCCGAAGTCCATGGCCCCCACCTGAAACATGGGGCCCGGGCCCAACAACTGCATGTGCACCGCCGTCGCCAGCGTGCTCGCAATGACCAGCGGAATAAACGACCGCGACTTGAATTCAAACAGCAGCAGCTCAATCGCCAGAATCACTCCCGCAATCGGAGTGTTAAACGTCGCCGACATTCCCGCCGCCGCGCCGCATGCCAGCAGTACTTTCCGCTCGACGGCGGTCGTATGCAGCACCTGCCCCACCAGCGACCCCAGCGCGCCGCCTGTCTGAATGATTGGCCCTTCCGCGCCAAACGGTCCGCCCGTCCCGATCGCGATTGCCGCCGAGATCGGCTTCAGAATCGCAACCTTTGGCTCGATGCGGCTACGATTCGTCAGCACCGCTTCCATCGCCTCCGGAATCCCGTGTCCCTTGATCTTCGAGGATCCGTATTTCGCCATGACACCGACGATCAGCCCGCCCACCACAGGAACCAGAATCACCCACGCTCCCAGGTGATGCGATCCCACGCTACGGAAGGTCGTCGACCACTGATGAAAGAAGAAGAGATTGGTGAACAGCCCAATGAGCTTGTAGAGCGCGTAAGCTACGAGTCCCGCCGCGAGCCCAATCGCGGCCGCCAGGAACGAAACCAGCACAATGCGAAACTGCGCCGGCTGCGAGACACTTAACGTCGAATTTGCTGTTGTCTGAATTGCTGTCTCCTGATTTCTTGGATAAAACGAAAACCTCGATGCGTTGCGGCAAACTCTCACGAAGCCACACCAGGCGTCACGAACCAAAAATCGTCAGCCTTGGCGAACGTCCCGAACCCGAAAGTCATCCCGAACCCGAAAGTCATCCCGAACCCGAAAGTCATCCCGAACCCGAAACTCGTCCCGGACCCCGAGAGCGTCACGGCCCCGAGAATCGTCCCGAACCCATACATCTCCGTGGAAGAGCGGCCCTTCAGGGCCGCGTAAGATTGCGAAAGGGAATAAAGGGCTTTAGCCCCGTGGTACTCGCGTCGGCTGCCCCATTTCTTGCGCGCCCTTTTGCGCAAGAAGGCCTCCCCTGAGCGAAGCGTGGGGATTTCAGATCCTCACCTCCGCGCCTTCGCCGCCTTCTCCGGCATCAGCCGTCGCAACGCCGCCGCCAGACCCGGCGCCGCGCTCTGCAACTCGTCATGATGATGCGCCGCCAGTTCTCCCAATACCCGCTCCCCTTTTGGCGTGAGCCCCAGCAGCACCTCGCGCCGGTCCTCCTCCGCCCGCTCCCTCTCGACGTATCCGCCAGCCTCCAGCCGGTTCACTAACTCCACCGCGCTGTGATGCTTGATCTGCATCCGGTTCGCCAGTTCCCGGATCCGCGGCCGCACTCCTTCGGGTATCCCCTTGATCGCGAGCAGCAGCTGGTATTGCCCCGGCTCCAGCCCCGCCGCCCGTACCGCCCGCTCGCTGAATCGCAAAAACTTCCGAATCTGGTACCGGAACTCGGCCAGTGCTTGATAGTCCGACAGGGTGAGCTTCTTCATACCCCCAGATTGTATCGTGTCGCGATAGTACTTCAATATTATATCGTCAAACGATATACTTGGCGCATTACCGTTAGCGTCCCGCGATTGCCAGAGGGGCTGTCTCGGGTAACACCCATTTCTCGCCGGCCCCTTAGCACTCATCCCGACCGCAGTGGAGGGACCTGCCTGTTCAGTCAGCACACGCTAGCCTCTTTCCTTCCCATCCATTTAGAATCCTTAGTCCACAATCTCACCGCACCCACAGGAGAGACCCACCGTGATCCCGCGCTACACCCGCCCCGAGATGGCCCGCATCTGGAGCGACGAAAACCGCTTCCGCACCTGGCTCGCCGTCGAAGTCGCCGCCACCGAAACCCTCGCCGAAGCCGGACTCGTCCCCAAAGACTCCGCCCGCGCCATCCGCGAACGCGCCGACTTTCGCGTCGAACGCATCCACGAGATCGAAGCCGAAGTCCGCCACGACGTCATTGCCTTTACCACCGCGGTCGCCGAAATCGTCGGCCCGCACGCCCGCTGGTTCCACTACGGACTCACCTCCAACGACGTCGTCGACACCGCGCAGGCCCTGCTCATTCGCCAGGCGTCCCAAGTCATCGCGCAAGACCTGCAGCGCCTCGCCGAAGTCCTCGAGCGCCGCGCGTGGGAGTTCAAAGACACTCCCATGATCGGACGCACCCACGGCGTCCACGCCGAGCCCATCACCTTCGGATTCAAAATCGCCAACTGGTATTCCGAAACGCAGCGCAACATCGCCCGCTTCATGGCCGCTGCCGAAGACATGTGCGTGGGAAAGTTCTCGGGCGCGGTAGGAATCTTCGCCCACCTCACGCCGGAATTGGAAGAGAAGATCTGCGCGCGCCTGGGATTGAAAGCCGCCGCGGTTTCGTCGCAGGTCATCCAGCGCGACCGCCACGCCGCCTATCTCGGTACGCTCGCCGTCATTGCGTCCACGCTAGACAAGATCGCCACCGAGATCCGCCACCTGCAGCGCACCGAAGTCCGCGAGGCCGAAGAATTTTTCAGCGAGAAGCAAAAAGGATCGTCGGCCATGCCGCACAAGCGCAATCCGGTGAACGCCGAGCAGATCAGTGGCCTCGCGCGCGTCGTTCGCTCAAACGCGCAGGCGGGTTTTGAGAATGTCGCCCTCTGGCACGAACGTGACATCTCGCACTCGTCGGCGGAGCGCGTCATCCTGCCTGATTCGACAACGCTCGTCGACTATCTCCTGAGCAAGACCACGAACCTGATCGACAACATGTTCGTCTATCCCGAGCGCATGCGCGCCAATCTCGAAAGCACGCACGGACTCATCTTCAGCGGACAACTTCTGCTCGACCTGGTCGAACATGGCATGACTCGCGAAGACGCCTATCGCTTGGTGCAAGCGCACGCCATGCGCGCGTGGAAAGAAAATCTAAACTTCCACGACGACATTCTCGCCGACCAAGAGATCACCAGCAAAGTTCCGCGCAAGCAAATCGAACACGCTTTCGACCTGCCGCGCCAACTGAAGAACGTCGACAAGATTTTTGCTCGTGTGTTCGGCAACAAAAAAGACGCCAGCAAAAAGCCAGCGCTCAGGAAGCCTGGAAAGAAAAAGTAAACTGGGTGCCCCATTTCTCGTGCGTCTTTTGCGCGAGAAGTGGGGATGTTGACCTCAGCCGGAAGCCGAACCTCACTCCAAGACCCCCAATTCCTCCTCCTCATACCACGGATCCACACAAGCCTGAATCTCAATCACCCGTAGCAGATCCCAAGCACACCCAGCCCGAGGAAAACTTCCAGTTTCTGTGGAAAACAAAAAGTGTGGGGCGGACACTCCTGTCCGCCGCCTTTGATTTCGATGTTGATCTGATCCCAGCACTGACCGGGGAAGGGTACGACTTCCAGTCGTACCGATAAGGCAAGGAAACGAACCGGCTTCAGCCGCTGAGAGTCGCTCTCAATAGAAGATGCAATCGGCTGCGGTGAAGAAATAGGCTGCGAAGCAATGTGGAAGAGCGGCGCTTTAGCTTTAGCGCCGCGTCAGAGATGCTTCCAGAAAAGAGGGCTTTAGTGTGTGCGTGAGAACTCATCTAGTAGATTCCGAGTGGCACAACACCAGAGATTTTCAGCCGCGAAGCGGCGTAAGAATGCAGCCCACGGCGCAAGCCGTGGGTGCGAGTGGGAAATGAACCAGCCCCGGAGGGGCGAAAGAGCAGTCCTCACGCACACTCTTTAGCCCCTGTGGAACCGCGTCGAGCCGTATCACCAGAGCCGCCGATGAATAAGGATACTCCTCGGGCCGGTTTGCCAGCCTCGCCCGTACGGGATTCATCCAAATGTAATCGCGATGATGCTCATAATCCGCAAGATCGCGAATGCGATGATTCGTGAAACCCGCCTGCCACACGGGCGCGCGCGATTTCAGACGATACGAAAATCCTCCCTTGATGAACTGCATGGCGTGTTCGAGAGAGATTTCCGGTGCAGGCGTCAACAGCGCGTGCACACGGTCGGGCATGATGACGAATTCATGGAGAAGGAATTTCCTCTCATCCCGATAATGAGCGAGAGTGTCGATCAGGAGGCGGGCGGTTGCGTCGCGCCGGAAAATTGGCTGGCGATTCGCAGTTACGGTGGTGACGAAGAAGGTGCGGTCGGAATCCATTCCGAGATGATCGTGGGGACGGGTGAGCGCTGTCTCTGTGAGACGTCACAATTCGCCGCGAGGAATTCCAAAAAGGTACACCGGGCCTAAAGGCCAGTTCTGATCAGATACTCGCAACGCGGCTCCTTCGACTTCGCTCAGGACAGGCTCTCGAAGGGCCGCTCTTCCACGGGATTATCGGCGCCGGTACTCGTCGCAAATGGAATCGTCGGGTTCGGTGGAAGAGCCGACCTTCAGGGCCGCGTCAGAGGCAGAGAAAGAGGAACCGAGTCCGTGAACGGAGCGACGGAGCCTAACCAAGCCGCAAGCAGCAACGTGGAAGAGCGGCGCTTCAGCGCCGCGTTAGAAGCCCGAAGAATGCGAGCGCGAGGCTCTCCGGTTTAATGTTAATCACGCCTTGCGCCTTCTCGGATACGTGAGTAAGCAGGGCGGTCTTCCCTGCACCCGTTCGTCCCAGTACGATCCGCCGATGGTCGCCGCAGTCCAGCAGGAGGTCAATTTCTCCGGTATCTACGAAACAACCGCGTAGGAACGACTGATCTGACTCGGCATCGGCCGCGCCGATATGATCGTGGCTGCGAAAACGGTATTTCATATTTCCCCTCCGCTAATCGGCATAGGGGGAGTGGTCACCCACTCTCCCCTGCCACACCACCGTACATGCGGGTCCGCATACGGCGGTTCAGTTCGGTTGAGCTAGAGCGTGTCCAGCAACCGAGGAAGACCGAGCGCGTCGAAGTAAGCAATCGGAAGTGCGGATTGCAAAGCCGGACTGTTGGCCAAGCGCCAGGGGCCATGGGGACTGCCGGCGGTTTGGGCCGCGAGGTCATGTCCGATGTTTCGCTGGCGTAGCCGAACATACCGCACCTTGCTGCGCTTCCATTGCTTCCAGATCACGGAGCGCAACCTGCGTCGCATCCATTCCTCTAGCTTTCGCAGCACCGAGGGCGTCTGGCTGAAGCCGAAGTAACTCTTCCATCCGCGTACATAGGTGGCGAGTTCCTTCGTCATCTGCTCCAGACTGATGCCCCGTGTTCGTCGCGTCAGTTCCCGGACTCTTTGCTTGCAGCGGAGCAGAGCCTTGGGCGCGATGCGCCGTTTCGGTCTGGTCCCGCTCGTAAAGCTAAAGCCCAGAAACTTGCGCTCCTGCGGTCGTGCCACCGCGCTCTTCGACTCGTTCACCTTGAGCTTGAGTCGCCGTCGCAGGAAACTGGTCACGCTTTGCATGACGCGCTTTCCTGCCCGCTCGCTCGCCACGTAGATATTGCAATCATCCGCGTATCGCACGAAACGGTGCTGGCGCCGCTCTAACTCGCGGTCGAGTTCGTCGAGCACGAGATTCGACAGCAGCGGTGACAAAGGCCCTCCTTGCGGAGTTCCTTCTTCCACCGGACTCACCAGCCCGTTTTCCATCACGCCCGACTCCAGGAAAGCTCGGATCAACTTGAGCATCCTCTTGTCGCTCACCCGCCGCGCCACCGCCGCCATCAGCTTGTCGTGATTGACTCGATCGAAGAACTTTTCCAGATCGAGATCCACCACCCAGCGGTTGCCTTCGGCGATATACTGCTGTGCCTTGGCCACCGCCTGATGCGCCGAGCGTTGCGGACGAAACCCGTGACTGTGTTCGGAAAACGTCGCGTCCCATCTGCCTTGCAGAACCTGCATCACCGCCTGCTGGATAAATCGATCCAGCACCGTCGGAATGCCCAGCTTGCGCACTCCTCCGTCCGGCTTCGCAATCTCTACTCGCCTCACCGGTCGCGGCCGATACGTTCCGCTCATCAGCTGTTCCCGAATCGCGGGCCAGTGCTGCTTCAGGTAGCCCGGCAACTCCGACACTTTCATGCCGTCGATCCCCGGACTCCCCTTGTTGGCCTTCACTCGTCGTAAAGCCTGCTGACAGTTTTCCCGTCCGCAGACCTCTTCCGTCAGTTGCTCTTCTCTAGCCGGACTTTCGGTTTCGCATTTCGCCGTGAACGCTTCGGTCCCTTCCCGCGGAGCCCTCGGAGCTTCACTCCTCCCCTCCCCGGTAAAGGCCAGCACCATCTGTAACTGGTTCTTCTGCCGCTTGTCGTTCATCGAGTCCTGCGTCCTACTCGCTGCTCCTTGCTGTTCGGGCCTTCGACCTTGCGGCCTACTATGCCCTCTGCTGACTCCCGCCCCACGGTCAAAATGGATTGCTCCATCCTCAGTCACGACTCCGTGACATGCGGCGGGTCTCCCGAAGTAAGTTCGACCGCCTTCGACGCGCAACCGCCGGATTTACCACCAGTGTGCTTGGTGGACCTGGGCTTCGCTGTCCTTTGCCAACTCGCCCCACACCGTAGGCCTCATCATCCGGTTCTTGTTCATCGGCTCGCGCCTTTGATCCACGCTTCTTTCAGACCCCGCCTCGCGACGACGCCCTTGCGCTTCTCTAGCCCTTCACCTCCACCAGATTGGGCAGGGGACTTTCACCCCCAAGCTGTCGAACATGTTCGGCACACAAAACATAAGGCACGGCGTTCGCCGTGCCCTCATTCACAGCACAAACGTCAATTCAACCTCGACTTGTTGGCCCCGACGGCTAAAGCCGGTGAGGATTGTTGCCGGTTACGGCAACGGCTGAAGCCGTGCCCTTCCACGGAAAACCTGGGGCGGACGAATGCGTCCGCCCCTACGTGCGATTTTTAGCTGCAGCCGCTGGTGCTGCCGCAGCTCATGCAGCGGTAGCAGCTGCCGTTGCGGGTCATGATGGCGCCGCAGAAGCTGCAGCTGGGGGCGTCGCCCAAGTCCACCATGCTCGAGAGTGCGTCGGCTGCGTGAATGGATCCCGCACCCTGACCTCGGACTTCCGACTTCGGACTGGATGCTCCCGTGGCGCCGTCCACATCCCCGGTTCCTTCCGGCTGAGGTCCGACGCCGGACGGCCGCAGTCGGAGGTTGTCGAAGAGCAACTGCTGCTGCCCGGTGAGGAAACGCAGTTGCAGCCAGCGGAAGATGTAGTCGGTGATCGACTTGGCGTAGCCGAGGTCGGGATTGCCGCTCCAGCCGCTGGGTTCGAAGCGCGTGTGCGCGAACTTTTCGCAGAGCAGGCGCAACGGAACTCCGTGCTGCAGCGCGATCGAGGTCGTCAGCGCGAAGCTGTCCATCAGGCCGCTGACGGTCGATCCTTCTTTCGCCATGGTGATGAAGAGTTCGCCGGGCTCCCCGTTGGGATAGAGGCCGACGGTGATGTAGCCCTCGTGATCTCCGATCTTGAACTTGTGCGTGATCGAAGCGCGCTCTTCCTGCAGGCGGTGGCGCACGGCGCGCGGAGGAGCGTTCATGTCTTCTTCCTCGACGTGATGTGCGGCGGCCGCGAGACGCGCGTCGTCCTTGGTGGAGTTGGCGGTCTTGGTGCCGGCGGCCGAGAGGGGCTGCGCCTTCTTGCATCCGTCGCGATAAACCGCGACTGCCTTCAAGCCAAGCTTCCAGGCCTGTAGATAGGCGTCCATGATCTCTTCGACCGATGCGTTTTCGGGAAGATTGACGGTCTTCGAGATGGCTCCTGAGATGAATGGCTGAGCCGCCGCCATCATGCGGAGATGTCCCATGTAAGCGATGGAGCGCGTGCCCTTCGCGGGCTTGAAGGAGCAATCAAACACTGCCAGATGCTCATCTTTGATATGCGGCGCACCTTCGATGGTTCCGGTGGCGTCGATGTAACTGACGATGGCGTCGGCCTGCTCGTGGTTGTAGCCCAGCTTGAACAGCGCCGTGGGCACAGTGTTGTTAACGATCTTAATCATCCCGCCGCCCACCAGCTTCTTGTACTTAATCAAAGCGAGATCGGGCTCGATTCCCGTAGTATCGCAGTCCATCATGAAGCCTATGGTTCCGGTTGGCGCGAGCACTGTGACTTGGCTGTTTCTGTAGCCGTGTTTTTCGCCGTGGGCGAGGGCTTCGTCCCAGCATTGTTTGCTGGCTTCGTAGATGATGCTGGGAACGTTGGCTTTGTTGATTCCGTTCACGCTGGCGCGGTGCATGCGGATTACGTCGAGGAAAGGTTCGCGGTTGATGTACCAGCCGGGGCAGGCTCCGCCGGGCATGGTTGAGCCGGAGGCGCTCGCTTCGCTCGCGGGACGGACGAATGCGTCCGTCCCCACACGAGCATCTTGTCCCACGAGGGCATTGCTTCCGACATGGGCATTGGTGATGCCTGCGCCTAGATTTGTTTCTGACAGATTCTTTTTTGTGGCTTCGGTTGCGGGGACTAGGGGTTCGCATTGTTCGGCGATGCGGCTGCTTTGCAGGTAGGCTTCGCCGCACATGATGGCGGTGACGCAGGAGGCGTAGTCGCGGCCGGCGTCGGAGTCGTAGGGGAGACCGGCGGCCATGAGGAGCGCGCCTAGATTTGCGTACCCTAGGCCTAGCGGGCGGTAGTCATGGCTGTTGCGCATGATGTGTTCGGTGGGATATCCGGCGTTGTCGACGAGGATTTCCTGCGCGGTGATCAGGACATCGACGGCGTGGCGGTAGGCCTCGACATCGAATGTTCCATTCGGCGCGAACTTCAGCAAGTTCAGGCTGGCCAGGTTGCAGGCGGAATCGTCGAGGAACATGTATTCGCTGCAAGGGTTGCTGGCGTTGATGCGGGCGGTGTTCTTCGAAGTGTGCCAGCGGTTGACCGTGGTGTCGTACTGCATGCCGGGATCGCCGCAATGCCAGGTAGCTTCGGAAATCTTGCGAAGGAGTTCTTTCGCTTTGTACGTTTTGACGACCGAGCCGTCGGTGACGGTGCGGGTGGAGAAGTCGGTGTCGCGAACGACGGCGTACATGAAGTCGTCGGTAACGCGAACGCTGTTGTTGGCGTTCTGGAAGAAGATGGAGCTGTAGGCGTCGGAGTCGGGATGAGAGCCGTCGTATCCCTGAGCGACGAGGGCGTGGGCCTTGGCTTCCTCCTTCTGCTTGCACTCGATGAATTCGATGATGTCAGGATGGTCGACGTTGAGGATAACCATCTTGGCAGCGCGGCGAGTCTTGCCGCCGGACTTGATGACTCCGGCGAAGGCGTCGAATCCCTTCATGAAGCTGAGCGGACCACTGGCAGTGCCGCCACCGGAGAGAGTTTCGGTGGATCCGCGCAGGGGCGAGAGATTGGTGCCGGTACCGCTGCCCCACTTGAAGAGCATGCCTTCGGTCTTGGCTAGCGTCAGGATCGAATCCAGCGAGTCTTTTACTGAGTTAATAAAACAAGCGGAGCACTGGGGCTTGGAGTATCCGGTAACGCCGAATTCGACTTGCTGGGTCTTCGGGTTCCAGTGCCAGTTGCGTCCGTCGGAGTTGGGCTCGATGCGGTCGCATCCGACATTGAACCAGACGGGCGAGTTGAAGGCGGCGTACTGGCGCACGAGGATGTGGACGAGTTCGTCGTGGAAGGTGGCGCCGTCGTCGGCGGTCTTGAAGTAGCCTTGCGCCATACCCCAGTCACGAATAGTTTCGGCGACGCGGGCGACGAGCTGCCGGACTCCGGTTTCACGCTCGGGAGTGCCGATCTTGCCGTGCAAGTATTTCGAGGCCACGATGTTGGTGGCGGTCATGGACCAGTCTTTGGGGACTTCGACGTCTTTCTGCTCGAAGATCACATTGCCTTGGGCATCGGTGATCTGAGCGAGGCGGAGATCCCACTCGACTTCGTTGTAGGGCGAGACACCGGGCTTGGTGAAGAAACGGCGGAAGGAGAGGCCAGAGGGCTTCTTCTTACCAGGAACGGCGGGGGCAGGGATCGGCGTGGACGCAACGGAGGTGGATTCGGAAACGGTTTTGACTTCTGCCATGGGGCTCTCCATTAATTAGATTCTATCGGTGTTGCGCCGATTCAGCCGGGCTGGCGGGGGAATCGGGGTGGTGCTTGGGTCTTTTCTTTGGTCCTTCAAGTCTTTCAAAGATCGAGTGTTGCGCCTTTCGCGGCTAGTTTGCGAGGGTTGAATGGTCGAAATAGAGATCGACGTATTTGTACTTTGCTTCCCGCAACGTGGTGATCAGTTCCTTGTCGGTGACCTCTTCGATCCTAGGCGGATCGCCGAAGACATCTTGTTCGACGACGCGAAAGAAGCGGAACCCCGTAGCCAGAAAGCTCAGGTAGCATTCCCCGGTCAGCAAGTCCTGGATGCGGAAGTCTCCGTGGGAGCCGGACGAAATGAGTGCCTTCAGACCTGAGCCCGAGGTCACGGGCAGAAATCTCTGGGGTTGCTTTAGCATCGGTCACCTCTTCTATCTAGATCCACTGACGCTTTTCTTCCGCCCTTACGGGGCTGGATTCCCTTCGGTGCGTTGCCCCACAGCTTGCGCTGTGGGCTGCATTCTTGCGCCGCCCTTCGACTTCCGCTCAGGGCAGGCTTTCGCGGCTTGCCTCAGCGGCTAAAGCCGCAATTCGTTTCGCACAGCTGACGGCACGACTTAAAGTCGTGCCCTTCCCAAAACCTTGCCGTTGCGCACGACTTCGGGTCGTGCCCTTCCGAAAACCTGCTCGCTGGGCACGACTCAAGTCGGGGCGCGCCCAAAAACTTGCTTGCTGCGGCACGACTTAAAGTCGTGCCCTGATACGAACGTTCTTCGCGGCCCTAAAGGGCCGCTCTTCCACAAACGGTTCCACCAATGCTCTTCCACAACGCTCTTCCACATCGCGCGTGCACCTCGGGCTTTCGCGGGGTGCGTCCCCTGATTCCTCTCCGGTCAGAAGCCAGAGGGAAAGGGACAGTGAATGTTGGTGGCGGCTCCGGAATCTAGCTGCGGGGCTGTCGGTGGTTGGGAAGCGATGGTGATGGTGCTCGCAGTGGCGGACAGGAGTGTCCGCCCCACATGAGCATCGAGAGTGTCGGCAGTCGCGGGCGAGGGCGCCCGCGCCAGACTTCCGTCCCACGCCACATTTCCGTCCTGCGCCACATTCCCATCTCGCACCACATTTCCATCGCGCGCCACGTTTCCATCGCGCGCCACGTTTCCGGTCCGCACCAGATTTCTGTCCTGCGCTCCGCTCTGATCCTCTCCAGTCGGGAAGAGGGATTGCTGGCGGTCGTCGGGTTGGGGGATATATTCCGTCGCGGGGGTCAGTTCGAGGGACGTGGCGAAGTGGGAGCCGATGCCGGTGGCTTTTTCGGCGGCGGAGACCATCCATTGATTGAGGGCGTTGCAGATGCTGCGGCGCTGGGTCTGGTCTTCGATGACGACGAAGCGGGCGAAATAGCGGCCTGTGGCCAAGCGGGCGGCCATGGGATTGTGGCGCGAGAGCATGCGATCGAGGACGAAGGCCATGTCGTCGTCTTCGAAGAATTGGGTGACGGCGAGCATGCGGCGGGGGGAGCGGTCGGGTTCCGGCTTCTGGCTTCCGGCTTCCGGAGGGATTCCCGCAGCCGCTGAAGGCGGACTATATTCGCTGGCTGACGCGGCGCTAAAGCGCCGCTCTTCCACACCCGAACCGAAATCCATGATTTCTTCGGCTACGGCGAAGACACCGGGCTTGCTGGGGACGACGAGGAGGCTGTGATGGGACTCGCAGCGGAACCAGCGCGACCAACGAAGGCGGCGGTAGTCCAGCGGACGGTCGAAACCGTGGCGGGCCAAAGATTCTGTTACGAGACGAGTTAAACCTTCCATTACGGGCTCCTAAGTCTCACTGCATCACCGGATTAAGGACGGGAGCTAAACGCGCGATGGATTCGAGCGGGCTCCAGATCCCCAGCTGGCGCAGAAACCGCTGGCTCGGGATGACAATATTCCTTGCCTGCCGGCGGGCAGGTTACAAATCAAAGCTGTTTGCTGTCGCACCCCGGGGGAGGATCGGGGAACGGCCACCGCACCTAATTCGGCTTCCGGCTTCCGGCATGCGGCTTCCGGGGTTGCTGGAGGCTGTTTCGCTAAAGGTTTCGGGCGCCGGGCTTACGGATCGGAAGTCCTGACGCCTGATCCTTTTGCTGCTGGCGGAGGGTGCCGAGTCACCTCTGGCTGGGCACAAACCGCTTCCTTTTTGTTACTGCCTGAAATTCCGTCCCATTCCCGTGAGACGGAATTTTCGTGCTTGGGATTGCAAAGTTACTCCCGCTGGTTGTGCCTGTCAAGAGGGAAACACTATAGGTTGTATCCCTAGCAATGACGGGCTTGGTGCGCGATTCGGGACCCGTTTTCCACATTGTGGAAAACGACAGGCCGACGCATGTGGGACAAGGTCCAATGTTTGGTGCCTCAATTCACGGCAGGGGCTGGGCTGTCGTGAGTATCTTTCGTCCCTACGGGACTCTTTTTTCTTCGGGCCTCTGACACGGCGCTGAAGCGCCGCTTTTCCACGTCACTGCGTTCGACTCCATCATTTTTCTGCCGTCCGTTAGTTCGCGGATTGCGTTCGCGCACGTCGGGCTTCTTGATAGATAAGTGATCCTGCCTTCAGTAATACGGGCCCCGGACGAATGCGTCCGGGGCTACGTGTTTGTCACATCAAGCCCAGGCGCGGAGGCGAGAGGTTGCGGTCGCGACAGGGCTGGGGTAGTTTGCGGCCACGAGCGCGAGCGGCGGATTCGTGCCGGAGCAAGCTTTGCATGGGAGCGTCGGTCACCCGCTGGCGGACTGCGACCGGTCGGGAAAGCTTGACCTCCTGGATGGCGAGGGGCTCGAATCTCTGATCGAGTTTCGGTTCAGTCGCTTTCGGTTCGGTCGGCTTCGTTTCGCGGATGCTGGTTCCGGCGGTTGAAGTCTCGAGGTCGGCGTGTCCCAACATCGGTACGTAGATGTCTTCGAAGATACGGCGAGGAGCAATGCTGAGGACGCCGTCGGAGGATTCGACGAGGTAGTCACCTTTACGTCCGCAGTGCTGGCGGCCGAGGTGGTCGACGAAGGTGAGGTTGGAGCTGAGTTGTTTGGCTTGAACCAAGAAGCGAGTGCGGTACGTCTTCCATTCTTCTACTTTCATATAGTTCTGTCCCGAATGCGGTGTTGCGTGAGATTTTGAGTGCGGTCGCCAACAGCTTTGAGGCTGAAATGAAGTGAATATTTTTATGAGAGCGAAAGTGACTGTACGAGCGAAATGGGCTGCGGTCAATTCAGTATTTTTGGTGCAATTGAGGAAAAGAGTCGCCACGGATTTTCGCGGATGGACACGGATGAAGCAACGGCTTAGGGAGGTGCGGTTGAGCTACGGGATTGCGCCAGTTCTCATGCAAGAGCAGCACTGCCGAGGAAATCTGGTAGAGTGGGCAGCCGGAATATCCACAGAAGGCGCACAGGAATTGCAGAAAGGCAGTACTCAGTAGTCGGTACTCAGTTCTATTTTATGGGAGGCGTGATGGACAGACACTTGGTCGGAGCGGTCGGGATTTTGTTGGCGGTTTGTAATATCGGTTCGTTCGGGCAGATTGCGATGCCTAAAATCGTTGCGCTGCGGTGTGGGAATTTGTTCGATTCGCGCGGAGACTCGGTGCGGAAGAATGTGGTGATTGTGGTGGAGGGAGAGAAGATCAAGGAGATTGCGGGCAATGTGCCGAGCGGAGTCGAGGTGATTGATTTGTCACGCGAAACGTGTCTGCCGGGGCTGATAGATACGCACACACACGTTTTGCTGCAGGGAGATATTACGGCGGCGGATTATGACGAACAGTTGCTGAAGCAGTCGCCGGAGTATCGGACGATTCTGGCGACGGTGAATGCGCGGCGGGCGCTGGAGTATGGGTTCACGTCCATTCGCGATTTGGAGACCGAGGGAGCGGGATATGCGGATGCCGACCTGAAGAAGGCGATTAATAACGGGATCATTCCGGGGCCGCGGATGCAGGTGGCGACGCGGGCGCTGGATGTGACGGGGGCGTATCCGCTACAGGGATATGCGCCGGGGGTGACGGTTCCACACGGGGTGCAGTTGGTGGATGGCGCAGACAATGCGCGGCAGGCGGTGCGGGAACAGATCAGCCACGGGGCAGACTGGATCAAGGTGTACAGCGACCGGTCGTACAAGGTTCGCGAGGACGGCGTGCTGGATGATATTCCGACGTTCACTTCGGAGGAATTGCACGCGATTGTGGACGAGGCGCATCGTGAGCGGCACAAAGTGGCGTCGCATGCGATGGCGCTACATGGGGTGCATAACTCGGTGGAAGCGGGAGTGGATACGATCGAGCATGGGAACTACATTGCGGATGAAGATTTGAAGACGATGGCGGCGCGTGGAGTTTTTTATGTGCCGACGATTTTTGTGGGGGAATATGTCGCGCAGGGGCGGGCGGCGGAAGGGGCTCCGGTGTGGGTGAAGATGATCCAGATTCATGAGGAGACGTTCCGGCGGGCGATGAAGGCTGGGGTGAAGATTGCGTTTGGGACGGATGCGGGAGGGTTTGATTGGAAGGTGAATCCGGCGAAGGAGTTTGCGTCGATGGTGAAGTTTGGAATGACTCCGGCGCAGGCTTTACGAGCGGCTACGGCGACCGCGGCGGAGTTGTTGGGGATGCAGGATTCGTTGGGGACAATCGAGGCGGGGAAGTTGGCGGATGTTGTGGCGGTGCCGGGGGATCCGTTGGCGGATATTTCGGTGATGGAGAAGGTGGATTTTGTGATGAAGGGTGGGGTGGTGTATCGGAGGCCTTAAGTTCTTCACCACGGAGTCACGGAGACACGGAGAGGGGCGATCAAAAGACTACTAACCACAGAGGAGACGGAGGGCACAGAGGCATAGTGGGAAGAGCGGCCCCGGGCGAATGCGTCCGGGGCTACGTGTTTCTGAACAATGCTAGCAAGCGGTGCTCGAATTCGTTCGGGCTTGTGCTTAGGGCTCCGCAGTGGTCGGCTCCGGGGACTTCCCACAGGATTGTGTTTGGGGCGCGGGCGTGGATGCGCTCGGAGTGACGTACGGGGATGTTGCTGTCTGCTGCTCCATGGATCAGGAGCACGGGAATCTTTGTGGCCGCGACTGAATCCTCCGGGGAGATGTCTTCCATTCTTAGGTGATACTTCAGGCGCGCGCGGAGGAAGGCTACTTCCACTAGTGGGCGGAGCAGGATGCGTCCGACCCAGGGCCCCAGGTGGAAGGGCTGTCCCATGCGGTCGTAGGCGATCTCACGAAAATTGGCGAAGGAAGATTCGGCGACTATGGCGCAGAGGTGTGGGTGCGTGTCGAGCGCTTGGAGGAGTTGGGCGGCGCCCATTGATTCGCCGAGGGCGAAGAGGCAGCGGGGATGGTCTTGAGTTTGAAGAAAGTCGAGCCATTGGTGGATGTCGTTGCGCTCAAGGAGACCGTAGGTGGCGAGCGCGCCGCCGCTGGTGCCGTGGGCGCGGGCGTCGGGGAGGAGAACGGTGAATCCGCTGGAGAGGAGGAGCTGCGCGTATCCGGTCATGCCGATGCGGTTGTCGGCTAGGCCGTGGAGCAGGAGGACTGCGTCGCCATTGGGGCTGTGTGAGTGAATCATCCAGGCGCGGAGGATGACGTTGTCGGGAGTGGTGATGGTGACGTCGGTGAGGTTGGCGTTGAGGGTGTGGGCGTCGTTGCGGACTGCGGTGATTTCTTCTTGTGTCAGTGGGCGGCGGGCGGGGTGGAGTGTGCCGTCGGCGAGATAGATGCCGCCGATCGTGCAGAGGGTTAGATAGAGAGTCAGGAGTAGGAGTCCGTAACGGGCGCGGCGGGATAGGGGCATGTGTCTTTGGGATTGTACGGGGAATAGGGGAGCGCGGTTCCACGGTTAGGAAAAAGCCTTCACCACAGAGGACACGGAGGACACAGATAAAAGAGCGGCCCCGGACGAATGCGTCCGGGGCTACGTGTTTCCGGGTGATGCTAGCGCGCCATCGCCGGCTCTTGGACGGACTTGCCGGATTTGAAGGTGGCGTAGCGTTTGTTGATTTCGTCCCAGTTGATGACGTTCCACCAGGCGGCTAAATATTCGGGACGGCGGTTGTTGTATTTCAGGTAGTAGGCATGCTCCCAGACGTCGTTGCCGAAGATGGGATAGAGGCCCTGCGAGATGGGATTGTCCTGGTTCGGAGTGCTCATGATTTGCACTTCGCCGGAGGACTTGCCGGCGAGCCAGACCCATCCACTGCCGAATTGCTTGGCACCGGCATCGTTGAATTTGGTTTGGAAATCCTTGAAGCTGCCGAAGGTCTTATTAATTACATCGGCGATGGGGCCGGAGGGATCGCCTCCGCCTTTGGGCTTCATAATTTTCCAGAACATGGTGTGATTGACATGGCCTCCGCCATTGTTGCGGACGGCGGCGCGGACATCTTCTGGAATGGCGTTGTAGTCGCGGATGAGATCTTCGGCGGTCTTGCCGGCGAGATCAGGATGCTTCTCGATGGCGGCGTTCAGATTTTTTACATAGGCACCGTGATGCATGTCATGGTGCAGGGTCATCGTCTGCTTATCGATGATGGGTTCGAGTGCGTCGTACGCATACGGCAAAGGGGGTAGTTCGTGAGCCATGATTTGTCCTCCAACCCTTTGAGATGACGGGAAGCGGGTTTTCGATGCAAGTGTTGTGGATGATTATATCGCGGGACGATGGGTTGGGGGTTCGCGGTGCTGGCGGGGAAAGCAGGTTCCTCGGCTTCGCTCGGAATGACACATAAATTTCAGAATAGAGGCTGGTGCGTGGTGGTTCCGCGCCGCTTCGCGTCGGCGGGGCGGACAAATGCGTCCGCCGCTACGTGATCTATTTGCGACCCAGGAAGCGGATTCTAGAGGTGAAGGCGCGGCCTTCGCAGGCGCTGAAAGTGGGGAAGGGATGAGTGGGGTCGATGATGTTGTTGACGATGTAGGGATTGCAGCGTCCGTTGATGTTGTCGAGGCCGCCGCGGAGGGCGAGATAGTATCCGAAGAGGTGAAAGCGTTTTTCGAGTTGCAGGTTGAGATCGAGGTAGTAAGGGAAACGGGCGGCTCCGGGTTTGCTAATCAGTTCCTGCTGGTCGTTGAGGAGGTCGAAGGGAAATCCGGTGCGGGCTTCGAGCGAGTAAGCGAGTTCGAGTTGATGAATGACGGGGAGCGGGAAGAAGGGAAGATATCCCCAAGAGAGGAAACGGTTCGGCGTGTCCCACAAATAGGGACCGGGTTGTTGGGGGGCGAAGATGGGGTTGTCGACATTGAAGTCGAGAGCCTGATTGGAGTGGACGCTGGAGCGAGTATAGGAGCCCATCAACATGTAGTTTTCGCGGAAGTTACGGCGCAGGCCGATCTGGAAGGCCTGGTAGTGGTCCTGGCGGGTGTTCTGCAGGATGAAGTCGCCGCTGGCAGTGTTGTTGGTGGTGTCGTAGACGAATCCGTGATTGCCGCGGCGCTCGAGCAATTCGGCTTTCATGTAGATGGTGGCGGGAAGTTTTTTTTCGAGCCCGATGCCCCAGTTGAGAAAGCGAGGGGCTTCGAGTGTGCTTTGGTTAACGGTGAATGAGGTGTTCACGGGGCCGGTGGTGATGATGCAGTTGGCGGTACAGGTGGAGTTGGGAGTGGAGTAGAAGGTGTCCTGGCGGGTTCCGGCGTAGGGTCGCGCGATGAGGAAGACGGGCGTGGCGTCGTAGACGAGGCCGATGCCGGCGGAGATCTTGGTATTGCCAGAGTTGTCGAGGACATACGTGCCTGCGAGACGTGGAGAGAAGACGGGATGGCGGACGATCGCGTCCCAGTCGAAGCGAATTCCGGGCGCGAGGAGAAGGCGATCGGTAATGCTCCAGCGATCTTCGGCATAGGCGCTGAATTCGGTGTTGTACTGCTCGTGCAATGGGGCGGGGCTGAACGTGGAATATCGGGTGCAGGGGAAGGCAGCGTTTTGGGTGGCGTTGAGGCAGGTGATGTCCGCGGGCAGGGAAGTTTGCGCGGCGGTCAAGAACGAGACGGGTTGTCGAACGAACGTGGCACTGTATTCGATACGGTCGAGATCGACTCCGACTTTGAAATCGTGGCGGCCGTGCCGCTGGCGCTGGGGAAGAAAAAGGTTGGAGAGAGCTTGCCAGCGGCTGGCGTGGGTGTCGTCGCCGAGGTAGTAGCTGCCGCTGGTGGTGTTGGGGTTGACGGTGTAGGGAAGCGTTCCGTAGGGAGTGAGGTTCTGGTTGTACTGGCTGAAGGCGAATCCGGCTTCAAGGAGTTGGCCTCCGGCAAAATAGTGCTGGTCTTTGGCGCTTGCGAGGTAAGTGGATTCGACGTCTTTCGGATTGGAAAGCTGTGGGCTCTGGGGCGAGAGATAGGCGTACCGATCGTTCAGGTGGTTCACCAGGAAGCTAGTGGTGAGAATGTTGCGGGCGGTGACGTTGGTCTGGACCTTGGTGAGATTTCCGAAACGCAGAACGTTGTCATTGTCGGCGCCGACGGGAAGTTCGGTGTAGACGATGTTGTCGTACTCGCCTTCGAAGGCATTGTAGAACCACGTTTTTCTTTTTTCGATGGGACCAGAGAAGGTGAAGCGGGGCAGGAACTGGTCGAAACGCCATCCATGCTTGTTCTGCACGGATGGGATGAAGTTGGTGGCGAAGAAGCGGAAATGATCGTCGCCGATGCCGGTGTTGAGGCGAAGCACGCCGCCGGATCCTTTGCCGTCTTCGGCGGGTTCGCGGGAGGGCTCGACCTGGATGGAGCGGAACGCGTCGGAACTGACGCGGATCAGGAGTTGGCCGTTTGCGGGTTGGGTGGCGTTGAAGCCGTCGAGGAGGGTGACGGTCTGGTAGGTTTGGGCGCCGACAACGTGAGGCTGGCCGGTCTGGTCCTGCACGACGCCGGGAATGTAGTTCAAAGCGTTGCGGTAATCGTGCGACGCGGGATAGACGATGTTGAGAACGTCGAGACCGCTGATGGATTCCTGCGCGGAGACTTGGGCGGGGTCGATGGCGGGAGGCGATTCTTGGACATTGACGACTTCGCGGACTTCCTGCTGGTGCGAGAGAGAAATTTCGAGGGATGAATTTTGGGCGATGGGGACGTTGGGCTCGACGGTCGCGTAATATCCCTCCTTTTCGACGCGGAGTTGGTATTGACCGGCGGGAAGTGCAGGGAACTGGCAGCGTCCGTTGAAATTGGTTTCGCAGTGGACGGCAAGGAGCGTGGATGATTGCAGAATGACACGGGCGGACGGCACGGCGACGCCGTTCTCGTCGGTGACGGTGATGGTGGGAACGGGCGCGGATTGGGCTGCGGCTACCGACAACAAAGCGAGCGTGAAGAGCAGGGCGCGCATGCAATCATGGGTATTCTACTGTCGGATGCGGGGCTCACAGTGCTGGTTAGTTGGAGACTGGGTTCAGTTCGCGTTGAAGAAGGTACTACCTTATTGCCGAGATTCCCGAGGATGTCGGGTATTCAAAAAACGTGAGAAGTGGCGTATACTGCCGGGAACCGCTCGGGAGTACTGCAAATGCTTTCCCTGTCTTCTCAGCAAGCCCTGAAGCTTGCCGCCGACTTTGCCCTTGCCGCAGAACAGATGAGGGCGTCCAACGAAGTGGATTTCCAGACGCGTGCCAATCTCTACGAGACGGCGAGCCGCGTGGCCTTCCTGAGGGCTCACGTGATCGCAAAGGACGAGGGAATCCGTCCGGTGATTGGCGAGTTCTTCCGGCGTGCTACGTTTGCGGTGGCCTGATCCAAATTATTTCTTCAGTGGGCTGTACAATCTCGGATGCCGAGAATGACGTCTTCGAGCATGCGGTTGAAGTTTCTCACGCAGGCTCTCCAAGCTCGGTGCTTGCGATTGCGTCTTGACTGCTGGTCGTCTTTACAGCTCTCTCTATGAAAGCTTCCCACGACAGAGTCTTGCGGATGATTGCGGTGTTTAAGTTCGCGAAATCCGCAATGTTGATTGCGCTGGGTGTAGGAGCATTCCGATTGCTCCATAAGGATTTGGGCGAGGTGCTGGCGCACTGGACGATGGCGTTCCGGGTGGATCCAGGAAACCGATTCGTGGATGCGGTACTCGCGAAGGCGTCGAATTTGCGTCCTCAACAGATTAAGGAATTGGGGCTGGGAAGCTTTTTCTATGCGGCGTTGTTCTTCACGGAGGGGACGGGGTTGTGGTTGCAGAAGCGGTGGGGGGAGTGGCTGACCGTGATTATTACCGGGAGCCTACTGCCGGTGGAGATTTATGAGATTTTCCGGCATGCGAGCTGGGCGAAGGCGGGTGTGTTTGTGATTAATGTGGGGATTCTGGGGTATTTGATTGGGAGGATTCGGGGGCGGGTGGAGTAGATTCTGATCATGGGTTATAGAGCATTAGGTGCATTCGGCTGTGGGGAGGGTGGGGAGGCAGCCGAGCTTTGCTCGGCCTGACCGGGTCTGAGACCCGGTCCCACACCACCATTCAGGCTTTGGTGGCCAAGTATTGGCAGACGCGGAGGATGGTGTCGCGCTGGCCGTCGTTGAGGGTCAGGAATTCGAATCCGTAGCGGAGGCCCTGGCGGTAGCGGACGATGGCGCGGACTTTGATGGGATAGGGAGTGAGGGGCAGAGGGATTTCGAGAGTGACGATCTCGCCAGGCTCGAGGCTGCCGGTGAGAGTGGCACCGATGCCGTCCTGACCCATTTCGGTGGAACGTCCCCAGCAGGCGCGGAATTCTCCGGCTTGAAACATTTTGACTTGGAGGCGGACGTCGATGGCGAAGCGGGGGAAGCGGCGAGTGAAGGTGACCTTGCCGGCCGACGCGCTTTCGGGGATACGGGTGCCCGATCCGGAGTCGGCGGCGGCGGCTTTCGCTTTCTTATCGTTGCTCATGAGTCACCGGGTGCGACGACGTTGCAATCTTACGAAAAAATCGTTTCGTCTTCGTACGCCTCAGCGGCTAAAGCCGCAGCTTATTTTGCATCTCGTACGGCGCGGCTGAAGCCTCGCCTTTTCAACCCCACGCATCGAACCGCGGATCAAAAGCCGCGCCCATGCAAAACCACGCATCCGAACAACGGATCAAAAGCCGCACCCATTCCAAACCACTTAGTTGCCGTGCAACAAATATCCGGGCTCGAGGGGCAATTTGCCGGCGAGCTTGACGACGGCGACGCTGCTGTTGATGGCATATACATCGACGACGCCAATCGCGCCGGGGATGGATGCGACCTTGTTGACCAAGTCTTCATCGGAATCGACGATCATGATGGCAGGGTGACCGACGCGACCGTGGTTAGCGGTCGCGATTAGGTCTTTTACCTGTGAACCCGGGAGTTCGTAAACTCTTTCCAGAAAGAACTTCATTTCCGGCGAAGATGGATTGCGCATGATGAAGGTCACCGACTTGCCGTCGGGCCACTTGTTCGTCTGACCTTTACAAACTTTCTCGAGGTCGGGGACGGTGATGGCCGTCACGGGATTGGCCTTGTTCGAAATCAGCGCAAGATCGCGAGCGGCCGCCAGCGAGAAGCTGACCGTGACAAAGAGACAGACGCCAAGGGCTTTACGGTGGAACACTTGCGTTCTCCAGCAAGGCGGAATGGGCCTTGCAGTGATTTTCGGGGAAACAGGTCACCGGCTCAACGTCACTAAGGTCACGTGTCTTCAGGATGTTGGCAGGACTGGGGTTGGACGGCCGCTAGTTGAATGGGTTTGACGAAACCGGGAGCTGCCGATTTGCGTATCAGAGAGGGGAGTGGTGGAGGGAACTATGTTCTGCAACCGGTGTGGAACCGAGACGCAGGCCGGGGCCGGGGTGTGCGGGAAGTGCGGGCGGCGGCTGGGGGATCCGGTGGGCGCGTTGGCGCAGTCACGACTACAGAGACACCTGCGAACGCTGGGAATCTTGTGGATGGTGACCGGGGGCCTGTTCATGATTCCGGCGTTTGGCCTGATGATTTTCGGGAGGACTCTGCACCTGGTACTGCACCAGGAGGAGCCTTGGCCGGGGATATTCCAAGTGATGGTGTATGTGGCAGGGAGCACGATGGTGATTTTGGCGGCTGGGGGAGTATGCGTGGGATTGGGGCTGATGCAGAGGGCGCAATGGGCGCGGACGGCCGCGATCATTCTGGGGGTGCTGGCGCTGCTGCATCCGCCATTCGGGACGGCGCTGGGAGTGTACTCTTTGTGGGTCTTGTTAGCGGACGAGAACGGAGAGGAATATCGGTACTTGGTGGGGGCGAGTTAGGGAGCCGCGTCTGTTGGGCGATCAGGAGAGCGCTTGCGCCGTTCGGGAGGAAGTTTCGAGGCGGTGCCGGTGAGAAGCACCGCCGCCCTGGGCCGAAGGCGCTGGGTGTACTGGTAGATGGCGGCTCGCAATTCGGCCAGAATCGGTTTGGCTTTTTGCACGTCCTCTGCGGCAACCGCATGAGTACAAAGTTCGCGCGTGCGATCATCGAGGCGGCGAGCGCGCGAATTCATGTAGAAGAAATCCAATCACCGAAATAAAGTACTTCCTTTCACTTATCACATTTCCACAGGGCATATCCCTACCCTGCATGCCGTAGAAGGGGGATCATCGAGATTTACAGGATTCGGAGTCAGAAGATCGCAACCTGACGCGTGAGGAGCTCATCTCAATTGAAACCCTTCGTCCGGTAGTGTTTCTCAGACAGTTATTGACCGAAAAGCACCCCTTGGCAAGAAGACAGCGATCAGGTAGGCTATGCCTTCTCCTCGCAATGAGGCTTTCCCCATGACAAGCAGAGTCACCTACGCTCCACAGGATTTCCAGAAGATGTGCAAGCAGGCAGAGAGAGATCACGAGTCGAAAAAGCTCGTGGTGCTGATGGAACGCGTGAAGCGGCAGATTGCGGAGCGCGAGAACCCGGGCCATGGGGGCTCGACGAAGGCGATGAATGGGGAGTCCCACGTGATGCGGCTGCCCAGCCGCTCGGCTCCGTTCGAAAGATAGCCACCTTAACGATTTTTCCTCGATCTGATTTTTGAATTGCGGAGAGAAAAACTTTTCTCTCTGCACAGGGTGTTTTGCGCTAGAATGAGCGAGCTTTTACAGTGACTTCGCCGGCGGTGGCGAGTTCGCTGCGTGCCTTCCCCCAGGAGGTAGTAGATGTACCGGCCTTACACGAGTCCCGCTGCGGACTCTCGCCCGTTCAGGGATGTGGAATCTCAACTTCGTGACCTAACCCAGGATTTTGTAACCTCTTTCAACACAGGAAACTACGATCAGGCTGCAGGACTGTTTGCGACGGACGGCGTGCTGATGGCCCCGCAGCGCGAGGCGGCGTACGGGCAAAAGCCGGTGGAGCATTTGCTGCGCGAGTTGGGCGACGCCGGGTACGGAAATTTGCGCCTGGAAACCATGCGGGTCGAACATTCGGGCGACATGGCGATGGAGATCGGACGGTTCTCAGTCATGGTCCGGAATGCGGATGGAACGATGGTGCCGGAGCGGGGAAAGTATGTGAAAGTGTGGCGGCGGCTGGGAGTGTGGCGAGTGATTGCCGACTCCTGGAGCGGAGCTCCGGCGGTGATTAGCGATCGGGCAGCTTAAGGGGCGGGTTTCCGCACGTTTGTCTGTTGTTGGTTGAGATCCGAGGGCACAAGGGGAGAGCCTGTGGACGGTCAAGATGGCGGGCGGGGGCGCCACCCAGACAGCGGGGGCGCTACTTTATCTGTTGCGGCGGTGAAGGCGGCGGATCCGGGGCAGTATTGTCCGAACTGCTCGATGAAGTTACGTGAGAGCCGGTGCAAGTTGAAGTGTCCGCAGTGCGGATTTTATTTGAGCTGCTCGGATTTCTATTAGAATCAGCCGTCAGCTTTCAGCCATCAGCTATCAGAGCGTCCTATTCGGAGTGAAATCAGAGGCTGAATTTCTCTTGCACTTTTGCGACTCACGGCTGAGTGCATACCCTTCCAAAGCAACTTCTCCCAAAAACACTTAGCCCGTCCTGACAGGTTTGGGGAGTTCCGTCTACAATTGGGGACGAGTTGGGGAAATCATAAATAGGAGAAGACGCATGCAACGCAAGGCGAGTGCGGTTTGGAAGGGTGGGTTGAAGGATGGAAAGGGATCGATTTCGGCGCCGGGTGGGGTGCTGAACAATTCGCAATATTCGTTTACTTCGCGATTTGAGAATGGGCCGGGGACGAATCCCGAGGAACTGATTGCGGCGGCACATGCGGGATGTTTTTCGATGGCGCTGTCGGCGCAGTTGGGCGGGGCGACTCCCCCGCTGACGCCGGAGAGCATCTCGACGACGATTACACTTTCGCTCGACAAACTGGATTCGGGATGGACGATTACGGCGAGCCACATTGATGTGGTGGGGAAAGTTCCGGGCGCGGATGCGGCGACCTTTCAGAAGTATGCAGAGGCGGCGGAGAAGGGGTGTCCGGTATCGAAAGTGCTGAACGCCAAGATTACGATGACGGCGAAGCTGGAGTAGGGCGGGCTTCGGGCTTCCGGCGATCGGCTTCCGGGATCGTGAGAGCGTCAAGCACTGAGGACACTAGGGAAACCTTGGTCGGTTGGAGTAACAGACGGCTTCGTGTTGTAGAATACAGGTGTAGGTCTTCCGACACGGCGACGATGAGTCGCTGCTGCAATGAAAGTCCACTTGCCATCGTGGCGGAATTGGCAGACGCGCATGGTTCAGGTCCATGTACTCGCAAGGGTGTGGGGGTTCGAGTCCCTTCGATGGCACCATTGGTTCGTGGAGATATGAGGTCCTTCGCGGGGCTCAGGACTTCGCCAGCGGGCTCGCGGTGCGCTCACGCCCGGCTAGACGGCTCAAGTTCGAGTCCCTTCGATGGCACCAGTGATACTTTTCTTTCGCCTCTCCGGGGCTCGTTTATTTTAAATAGCTAACCCACGGCTTGCGCCGTGGGCCGCATTCTTGCGCCGCTTCGCGGCTGCACGAGGCGTTCATACAAGAGTTCATCCGCGGAAAAACAGCAGGTCCCTCCACTGCGCTTGCTGCGCTGCGCTTCGGTCGGGATGACAGGTTGTTGCTTACCGTTGCGCCTCGGGATGACAGAGCGGAAAAGAATATTGGCTAAACGTGAAAAAGGCGATCTCTGGTTGGAGATCGCCTTTTTGCAATACGGAGATGGTTTACAGCGGCTGGACGTTCTCAGCTTGCCAGCCCTTGGGGCCCTTGGTCACGTCGAACTGCACGGTTTGGCCCTCTTGCAGGCTGCGGAAGCCGCCCGCTTGAATCGCCGAGAAATGCACGAAAACGTCTTCGCCAGACTGGCGGCTGATGAAGCCGTAGCCCTTGGCGTCGTTAAACCACTTCACTGTTCCTTGTTCTGCCATGGTGTTAGGTGTTCCTTTATAGGTGAATCGATTTTACGCTGGAGAGATTCGGATGTACTACGAGAGGTTACTGGCTGTTGAGGCAAGAACTGCTCACGTCCGACTCGGACTAACGTACAGGTTCATAATACGGATAAAATGGGGTAATAGCAAGCTGAATTGCGACTCGAGTCATGGCCGGTGGGCTCGGGTTGAACATGAGATCCCTTCGGCCCCGCTCAAAGGCAAGCTCTCTCTCCGCCTGAAGAGCGGCTCCGCCCCGGATGACGCGGCTCAGGGATTCTGGAGGAGGTTATGGAGAATGTCCGATTTGCCCTCTCTTTCGCCGGTTTATTGCTGATTTGTTCCTTCGCGATGTCGTGCGGTTCGGGCTCACCAGGAGCGGGTCAGTTGCAATCCATCGCGGTGCGCCCTGCGAGCGCCGACGCGGAGAATTATCCCGACGGGCAGGTGCCGTTCCTCGCGACCGGCGTTTATGTGAATCCGGCGCACACGGTGACTCCGCAACCGGCACGTTGGGGAGTTTGCCAGCAAAACCAAGCGACCAGCGCGGTATCGGTTACGAGCGCCGGTATGGCGCAGTGTATGAGCGGTGCGGCCGGTACGTACACGGTCTTTGCCTACGATATGACGAACTGCGACGCGATCACCTCGTGCGGAGGAGGGTGCACGGTCGTCGGAACCGCGCAATTGACGTGCCCTTAGGCGAGACGAAATCTGCGTCGTAAGGAACCCCCATAGTTCTTATCACCAGGGAATTATCACGAAGGACACACCGGCGTCATTGTCCTGGTGATTCGATTTACTTCTCTCCTGGTGTCAGGCTTGCAGTGTCAGAGTCGCTGCATCAGACCGGTCGATCATGCGGCGTGCGATGCAGCAGCGGGATGGGGATAAACAGGGTATACTTGAAATACTTAACCTCGAAGACCCAGGCCCTATTTGCGCCTTCGCGATTGAGAGATCGAGAGGCGTTTTTCTTTATCGGCGGGTGTCGCTGAAACAATCGCTCTTTGCGCGGGGGAACGCGGGGATGTCGAGCCCTGCGTTGATGCGAATCGTCGGGAGAGGTTGCGATTGCCGGCTGGCCTAGGATCGTTCCAAAAGGAAGATGGTTCAAACTAGAAAGAACGGGCCATCGACCCGCCCGAATCACAGGAGTGCATTATGTCCAGAGTTAACGGCGACAAGTCGAGGTTTAACCGGGTGCGGAGGCAGAACGCTGCGAAGCGGGCGCGCAACCGAGCGTTGTTGAAGAGCATTACGCAAGGCAAGGCGACCGCAGTCGCGTCCGGTGCCAAGCCAGTGAAGGCATAACGGTGCTGGCCGCAAGAGAGTCCCGGGCCAAGGATGATCTACTGAAAGAGGAAATGGAATGAAGAATCTTTATGTCGGTAATTTGCCCCACAGCACAACCGAGTCGGAATTGCGAACCGTTTTCGAGGCTCACGGTGCGGTGGAAAAAGTCAGCATCGTGACGGACCGGGAAACCGGACGAGCCCGAGGATTTGGATTTGTGGAAATGACGAACGCCTCCGAAGCCGATAAAGCCATTGCGGCATTGAATGGAACGGAGTTGGGCGGGCGGGCGTTGAAGATCAATGAGGCGCAGCCGAAGACGGACCGTCCGCGGGGCGGTGGAGGGGGCAACGGTTTGTGTAGGAGGCGGCGGACGCGGGCGCGATGATTATCAGGGACACGCACGCCAGCCGCGCGAGCCGCGCTGGTAGTTTTCTTGTTTCCTGGAAGCAGCCGGACGCGTCGAGATGCGGGCCGGCACCGCAAGCAAAAAAACTAAGGAGGAATTGTGAATGCCACGAGGACGATCAACTTTTAATAAACGCCAGAAGGAACAGACGCGGCAACAGAAGCAGCGCGACAAGGCAGAGCGCAGGGTACAGCGCAAGCAGGATAAGCCTGAGGGAGTGGTGGTGGATGAGATGCAGGAACTGCGGGAGCTTGCCGAGGCGCAGGCGGCGTTGTTCCGTATCGGTTCGGATGACGAGTCCGGGCCGGAGACTTTTATTCCAAGCCCCAAGATCGGGCGATAATCGCCTCACGTGAATCGCCGGAGCGAAAAGCTCCGGCGATTTTCTTTGTGTGCCGAACATGTTCGACAGCTTGGGGGTGAAAGTCCCCTGCCCAATCTGGTGGAGGTGAAGGGCTAGAGAAGCGCAAGGGCGTCGTCGCGAGGCGGGGTCTGAAAGAAGCGTGGATCAAAGGCGCGAGCCGATGAACAAGAACCGGATGATGAGGCCTACGGTGTGGGGCGAGCTGGCAAAGGACAGCGAAGCCCAGGTCCACCAAGCACACTGGTGGTAAATCCGGCGGTTGCGCGTCGAAGGCGGTCGAACTTACTTCGGGAGACCCGCCGCATGTCACGGAGTCGTGACTGAGGATGGAGCAATCCATTTTGACCGTGGGGCGGGAGTCAGCAGAGGGCATAGTAGGCCGCAAGGTCGAAGGCCCGAACAGCAAGGAGCAGCGAGTAGGACGCAGGACTCGATGAACGACAAGCGGCAGAAGAACCAGTTACAGATGGTGCTGGCCTTTACCGGGGAGGGGAGGAGTGAAGCTCCGAGGGCTCCGCGGGAAGGGACCGAAGCGTTCACGGCGAAATGCGAAACCGAAAGTCCGGCTAGAGAAGAGCAACTGACGGAAGAGGTCTGCGGACGGGAAAACTGTCAGCAAGCTTTACGACGAGTGAAGGCCAACAAGGGGAGTCCGGGGATCGACGGCATGAAAGTGTCGGAGTTGCCGGGCTACCTGAAGCAGCACTGGCCCGCGATTCGGGAACAGCTGATGAGCGGAACGTATCGGCCGCGACCGGTGAGGCGAGTAGAGATTGCGAAGCCGGACGGAGGAGTGCGCAAGCTGGGCATTCCGACGGTGCTGGATCGATTTATCCAGCAGGCGGTGATGCAGGTTCTGCAAGGCAGATGGGACGCGACGTTTTCCGAACACAGTCACGGGTTTCGTCCGCAACGCTCGGCGCATCAGGCGGTGGCCAAGGCACAGCAGTATATCGCCGAAGGCAACCGCTGGGTGGTGGATCTCGATCTGGAAAAGTTCTTCGATCGAGTCAATCACGACAAGCTGATGGCGGCGGTGGCGCGGCGGGTGAGCGACAAGAGGATGCTCAAGTTGATCCGAGCTTTCCTGGAGTCGGGCGTGATGGAAAACGGGCTGGTGAGTCCGGTGGAAGAAGGAACTCCGCAAGGAGGGCCTTTGTCACCGCTGCTGTCGAATCTCGTGCTCGACGAACTCGACCGCGAGTTAGAGCGGCGCCAGCACCGTTTCGTGCGATACGCGGATGATTGCAATATCTACGTGGCGAGCGAGCGGGCAGGAAAGCGCGTCATGCAAAGCGTGACCAGTTTCCTGCGACGGCGACTCAAGCTCAAGGTGAACGAGTCGAAGAGCGCGGTGGCACGACCGCAGGAGCGCAAGTTTCTGGGCTTTAGCTTTACGAGCGGGACCAGACCGAAACGGCGCATCGCGCCCAAGGCTCTGCTCCGCTGCAAGCAAAGAGTCCGGGAACTGACGCGACGAACACGGGGCATCAGTCTGGAGCAGATGACGAAGGAACTCGCCACCTATGTACGCGGATGGAAGAGTTACTTCGGCTTCAGCCAGACGCCCTCGGTGCTGCGAAAGCTAGAGGAATGGATGCGACGCAGGTTGCGCTCCGTGATCTGGAAGCAATGGAAGCGCAGCAAGGTGCGGTATGTTCGGCTACGCCAGCGAAACATCGGACATGACCTCGCGGCCCAAACCGCCGGCAGTCCCCATGGCCCCTGGCGCTTGGCCAACAGTCCGGCTTTGCAATCCGCACTTCCGATTGCTTACTTCGACGCGCTCGGTCTTCCTCGGTTGCTGGACACGCTCTAGCTCAACCGAACTGAACCGCCGTATGCGGACCCGCATGTACGGTGGTGTGGCAGGGGAGAGTGGGTGACCACTCCCCCTATGCCGATTGGGCGTGAGGTCGATGATGAGCGAAATGGCCTCCATGAGAAGGCCGGTCGGAGTCAAGGGAATTCTGGTTTCATGTTGTTCGACATGTTGTTCGACACGCTTTTCTTCTCGCCCGTTCGCCACTGTCGCCATGCTTCCATCCGCACTCTCGAGGAGCGATTCGTTTCGCTCGGTGCATGTTGGGCGTTCTCGTTTCAGCCGGTGCTGCCATCTGTTTGGCGCCCTGTGGTTCTGCTCTCAGAGAGTGGAACCCGGGCCAGGCTATTAACGCAGTCACCGGAACTCGGCTTTGGGCTTTTGTCTTTTCTCTTCCTGGAACGGTTTTGACTTTGCCTTGCCGTTTGGTACTACGCGGCTGCGGCTACTGTCGATCGGCTGCTGTTGTGCAACGGTTCGTACACTTCTCCGCTCACCCATAAGTGATGCAGCAACACTGCCAGCTTTCTGGCCGTGGCCACGATGGCTCGCTTCTTCCCGTTTCCTCCACCACGCTCGGCCAGCTTCAATCCCCAGCGTCGCAGATCACAATCGATGCCGAATGGTCCCAAGATGTGCTCTGCTCCCTGCACCAACAGCGTGCGCAGATACGGGTCGCCTTCTTTGCTGATATGCAGTTGCGGCTCGCTCTGCCCCGAGTTTCTCCGTCCTGGCTGCAGTCCCAGATAGCAGCCCACGTCGCGGCTCTTACCAAAACGATGCGGATCTTCCAGCGTCAGCATGTAAGTCAGCGCGATCAGCGTGCCCACGCCCTTGATCTGTTTCAACAGCGCCACCTTCGGATAACTCTGCTGCGCCAGCTTCTCGATGCGATCGTTGTATTCCACGATGCGCTCGCTCAGCGACTCGATTGCGTTCAACAGGGGTTCCAGTGCGGCTTGCAGTTCCGGACTCAACCCTTCGGCTTTCTCCGGATTCATGTTGCGCACGTTGCAGCCGCGCAAGCGCTCGCCGTAGCTCTTGGCCAGCCCACGCGCCGTGTTGACCAGCGCCGTTCGTGCCCGTACCAGCCCTGCCCGCGCCCGAATCATCATCAGATCGGATTGCGCCTGCACGCTGCGATGCTTCACCGGATACAGCAACTCGGGATCGATCCGCGCCAGCCGCGCCAGCGTCTGCGCATCCAGCCGATCATCTTTCTTGCGACTCTCCCCGATCAGCCGCACCTGACGCCGCATTGGCCACGATCACTTCATGCCCCAACTCGCTCAACAAGCGACTGATCCAGGGTGAATGCGTCCCGATTTCCAGTGCGATCCGGCTGCATGGCATCGCCCCGAAGACTTCCTGCAATGCTTTCGCACTCGTATGGACTCGCTGTTCCCGTTGTATCTGTCCGGCTTCATCCACCACGCAGTACCAGCTGTTGCGATCCCCGAGATCCAGTCCGATGGTCAGTTTCTGTTGAGAAATATTCCTGCTCTGCTTTGTCGCTGCGATGCTAACCTTCTTCATTGCCGGTCTCCTTTTATCTCCTGCGCTTCGAGCACGTCGATAACTTGGGAGCGTACAGCATCCCGTCGGAGACCGGCCTTCTCATCTCATCTGTCTTCGTCAACGAGCAGATTCGGACTGACAATTTTGCCAGTAGCCGGGACACCGCGGCGCTCAATAAGGTTAACCAGCCCAGCGGAGTTGGGCACACATGAGACCCGGTCCGTTCCTTTCGATATTGGCAGTCTCGATTTTGTTCGCTCTGCCCATGATGGCGCAGGAAAAGCCACCTGTCGACGCGACGGGAACTCAGGTTGCAACCGAGGAAACGCCAGCGGCATCGACCAGCGCCGACGAGCTGCGAAAAGAATCGCAGAACCCCGTCGCCAGCCTGATCAGCGTTCCGATACAAAATAACAACAACGGAGGGATTGAGCCTGGGAACCGTACACAAGATGTGTTGAATATCCAGCCGGTGATTCCGCTGAAAGTGAGCGGCGACTGGAATCTGATCATTCGCTGGATTACCCCCATCATCTACCAGCCGCTTCCTGCACCGTCCCCCTTACCTCAAGTTGGCGTTTCTGGCCTGGGGGACATGCAGCCAACCTTCTTGCTCTCTCCGAGAAAACCACACAAGTTGATTTGGGGCGCAGGTCCCATCATTCAAATGCCGACTGCGACCAGCCAGTACCTGGGACAAGGGAAGCTTGCACTCGGCCCCAACATCGTGGCTCTGACGATGCCGGGTCATTTCGTGTTGGGCGTGCTCGTTAACAACATCTGGTCAGTCGCCGGTTCGGGCAGCCGCCCAAACATCAATCAGATGCTGCTGCAGTACTTCGTCAACTACAACATGAAAAAAGGCTGGTACCTGACCACCTCGCCCATCCTCACTGCCAACTGGAACACCCCTGCACCCAGTGGGAGCGTGTGGACGGTGCCGTTCGGTGGCGGCGTGGGAAGAATCATGAAGCTTGGATTTCAGCCGGTGAGCATCAGCCTTACGGCTTATGGCAACGCCGTCCATGTTCCTGGAGCGTCGTCTTGGACGGCGCGAGCACAATTTTCATTACTGTTTCCCAAGCTAACCAGGCAGCAACAGAAAATGCTACTGGAGCAGAGGCTCAAACAGATGCAACAGGAGCCACCGCAGAAGTGACGCGGTTCTTGGCGTAACATTGCGACTCCACGCATTGACCCGCTTCCGGGGGATTCTCAGTGTAATGGTCAGTGACGCTGTTGCGGTTTGAGGCTGGGGAGCGAATCGAAGCTGCAGCTCAGGGCACGCCCTTTGCTTCGTCTCCATGTTCCCTGATCCACTTCTTCCTGTTAAGAAATTGAGGAGAATTCACGGCGCGGCTGGAAGAGCGTGCGTGAGAACCGGTGTCGTCCCTGCGGGACTCGGGCTTTTTTCACTCGCACCCGGCACTTCCGTGCCGGGCTTTGACATGCCGCCGCTTCGCGGCTGGATCTCGGTAGGTTCATCCCGCCGTTGTCGCGCGAATCTAGTTCTCACGCACACACCAGAAGCCGCGCCCTTTCAAATCCTCTCTACGAAGTCTCTTTTGTAGGGATTTAGACAAAAACCTCGCCGGGCAATGCCGTTAACGTGCGGGAAGCCAGCGTGTTTTGGACGAAGCGCTTGGGTTGAGTTGCGCCCGAGGGATCCATCTGCATGCGTTCGATGCGCAGTTTCAACGTACGTTCGATGTTGCGGAGTTCGACGACTTCGACGCCGGCAGCCAGAGTGGTAGCGCAGCCGGTAGATCCGGCGCGTCCGGTGCGGCCGACGCGATGGATGAAATCTTCGGCCATCTTGGGTACGTCGTAGTTGATGACGTGGGCCACGTCATCGCAATGCAGGCCGCGGGAAGCGACGTCGGTGGCGACGAGTACCTGGTAACGGCCTTCCTGGAATCCGCCGAGGGCGGCATTGCGCTGGGACTGCGAACGATCGCCGTGAATCATGGTGGCGGTGAAGCCGTCGCGAGCCAGATCTTGCGCAAGGCGCTGGGCGCCGCGCTTGGTGCGGGTGAAGATGAGAGTCTGTCCTTTCTCCGCGTACAGAAGCTGGCGGAGTACGTCGAGCTTTTCGCCGGGACGAACTTCGTAGGCTTTGAGTTCGACGCTTTCGGCCGGTTTCAGCACCGAGCCCAGGGCGACGCGGACGGGATCGCGCATGTATTCATGGACGAGTCCGGCGACGGACTGCTCGAGCGTGGCCGAGAAACACAGAGTCTGGCGGGTCTTCGGCAATAGCGCAAGGATGCGGCGGATGGCCGGGAGGAATCCCATGTCGAGCATGCGATCGGCTTCGTCGAGGACGAGCACTTGAATGTGGCGCAGGTCGGCGAATTTGCGATCGGTAAGATCCTGGAGGCGCCCGGGAGTCGCGATGATCAGCGAGGATCCGGCGCGAAGGCCCTGGATCTGCGCTTTTTCGGAGACTCCTCCGATGACGAGCGCGGCCTTGGGCATGTTCTTGGCGCGCAGCTGCTCGTATTGTTCGTGAACCTGCATCGCGAGTTCGCGCGTGGGGAGCAGGACAAGAGCGGTGGCATGGGCCGACGTCTCTTTGCGAAGCTTCTCGATTACGGGGATCAGAAAGGCGAGGGTCTTGCCGGTACCGGTCTGAGCCGTGCCGATGACATCTTTTCCATCGAGGGCCGGCTGGATGGCGCGTTCCTGGATGGGAGTTAAGGTGATGAATTGAGCTGCCGCGAGCTTCTGCTGCAAAGCCGCAGACAAGGGCAGTTCGGTAAATGTGGTCATTCTAGGGGGTTTCTTTCTGGAGGGGCTGGGACGAAATGCACGTCGATACACTTATGACGATGTACCAGATACACGTGAGGCTTCCATGCCGCTCGCATTCAATTTTTGATTTAAACGCTGGAACTAAACGGCGGGCAGGAAAAGCGGAGATGAATCTGATCCAACGTGGGATCACCGCGTCACGCGCAAACCGTGGAAAAGCGTCAACAACAGTATAGCACGATGATCGTGGGAAAGGAGTTACGAGCGTAATGAGCTATTGGTGAGCGCAGCGGCGCGTGAACAGGCGATGGAAACTTCGTGGGATCGCATTTTTTTAAAGGAATGTACGAAGCTTACGAGCGATGCTTGTGCAGCGTGCCGGTTGAGAGCCATCGGGTCTTCGATGTGGCCACGACCTGAGCAGTGTTCTCCGGAAGAAGAAGCCGACCACAGGGGCTAAGCCCGACTGGATTTAGGGCGCTTTACTTGGCGCAGAAGCGCCGCTCTTCCACGGTGGCCCTTCCACGGTATTCTTCCGAAACGCATTTTCAGGTTTGTTCCAGAGGCAACGAACATTAGGCCGGTTCCAGGTTCTATGCGTAAGGCACAGTTTTGAAGTTCCGGGACGCGAGGGGAGTGGGTGCTGGAAAGTTGCTAGGCAAGGCGACCAAAATAGTGGACAATCAGGGCGGGGCGGAGGCAGGGTAATTTGAAGATCTCGCAAAAAGGACTGTACGCGCTGCAGGCAATGATGACGCTGGCGCGAAAGCACGATCAGGGTGCGATCAAGATCCGCGATATCGCCGCCGAGAGCGATCTGCCGGAGAAGTTCCTGGAACTGATTTTGCTGGAACTGAAGAACGCGCGCATTGTGGACAGCGTGCGGGGGGCGCGAGGCGGCTACCAGTTGAGGCGCAATCCAGCGGAGATTCCGCTGAGCGATATTATCCGGCTGGTGGATGGTCCGCTGGCTCCGATGGGAGATGCGGAGCAGTTGCGGGGATTGATCGCGAAGGACGCCGATCACCGGGCGCTCTATGAAGTGTTCCTAGCAGTGCGCGACGCGGCGGCGAAGATTCTGGAGCATACGACGGTCGCCGATCTCATCGAAGACGGCAAGGGCAGGAAGACCAGCGGCAGCAAGAGCGGAACCGGGGCGGGGAGGAAGAAAGCCACCGGAGCGTAATGAACGCGCAGACTGCCACGCTCCGGTGAAAAATTTCCCGAAACCAAGAACGTGTCACAGAAAATAAGCGTCATATTGAAACGGCCTGATCAAAAAAAGAAAGCCGCCGAAAACACAGGTCCCTCCACTAGCCTCGCCTTCGCTCGCTCCGGTCGGGATGAGCAGTTGTTTCGCGAAAGTTGTGGCACGGCACACTAGATCATGGATTCCAGGCGAACGTAGCTCGCTTCCATTCCACGTTCCATGCCGGTCGCAAGCATGGCCGCCCGCGTTTGAGCGTCGGGCAGCGTCATGCGCATGGTCATGAGCGTACCGGCGCCATCCGGTTCGAATCTGGTTTCGACGTGATTGTCGGCCGTGGGGTCCGGCAGGTGCATGCGCTCGACGTGGACGATCCTGCTGAACGGGTGCAGTTCCAGAAATTCACCCGTGATATGGAATCCAGCTTTGCCGTTTGTCCATTCGTAACGGAACTTGCCGCCGGGCCTGGCTTCGTTGATGCAGACGGGCATGGTCCAGCCGTCGGGGCCGAGCAACCATTGCTGAATCAGTTTCGGGTCTGTGTGGGCGCGGTACACGGCCTCGGGTGGAGCGGCGAAGCGCCTGGTCACCAGAATATGTGTATGGCCTTCGGTTTTCAGAGTCATCTTGGTCATTGTGTTCATCGTATTTTCCCCTTTCTGTTTGGCTCCATGGCGGCCAGAACTTCATCGAGCCGGTCGTAGTTTCTCTCCAAGGCGGTGCGCAACATCCCTAGCCATTGGTCCATCGCGGCGATGCCGGCCTTCGCTAGCCGGCGCGGGCGCTTCGTACCGTCGATGCGCTGGACAATGAGCCCAGCTTCTTCGAGTACTTTCAGATGTTGCGAGATCGCGGGCTGCGTCATCTCGAAAGGCTTGGCTAGTTCCATGACTGTCGCCTCACCCATGGCCAGCCGCGCTAGGATTGCCCGGCGGGTGGGATCGGCGAGGGCAGCGAAGGAGGCGTTCAAGTTGGGCCCCTGTTTCATAAGCATACAATTATATAAGTAATTTATTATTGTCAAGCGGAATCTGCGGTCGCTGGCGGGAGGCGATCCTCTGGGTACAACCGTGTGGAATTACACTCTCTGACGCTGGACCCTCACAGCGATGCTCTATGCAGCATCCCGTTCCAGGAAGAGCGAGGGTTCCTGATCGAGTTTATCGATTGCCGGCTTCACATTGATGTGGAAGGACGCTCGGTCTCGTGCGAGTTTCGGGCCAATCACGCTGGTCAACCTCTCGACTGTGGTACTCAGGTCTTTGGCGTGCATCTGCTGCAATTCAACCATAATGGTGATGTCGAACAATCCACTTTCGCATTCCTGAGATCGCTGTGCGCGATGCGCGAGCAAACTGCCCCCGAGCATGCGAGCGAGGCTCACCAGCGAGCGACTCTTGCACGCGGAGCATTCGTCACCTCGACTGCTACTGATGACCTCGCAATCCAGGCAGAAAACTGCATTCCAGAGGGGGAGAATTCCTGTGTCCAGATGGTTTCTTGTTTCGGGGGACATAAATACCAACCTCTCTTGCTGAGATGCGGAATACATCTCGCGAGACTACAGCGTCATTCTCGATGTGTATGCTGTCAAAGTTTCCAGTGGCTCCGGACTTCCGATTGGCGAAAATAGTGCATTGCCGCGGACCCGGATTATGAGGACAACGGGACCCGTCACTTGCTCTGAGGAGTGTCGATTCTCCGAAATCGGGCAGGCGTTGTTGTAGAGAATGGCGTGCCTCTGAATGACCTTTTGCGGGTCAACGTAACCTAGAGACTCGGAGGTATAAAGCAGATTGTCATCGCGTCAAGAATGCATCAACGCGGACAGTTTTTTCCCAGCGCAATCCTGAAACGCTTGCCAGGCAAGGGAAGTGCGCGATTTTCACAGTGTGCCAGCCGTTCGTGGCGTCGAAGCCGACGCTGTTTCTACCTGGTTAATTCTGCGGAAGCCGCGACTGACGCGGCTTCTGCGAAAATACATTCCGTGGCTGCACCAAATCCGGTCACCGGCTTGTGGATGGCGTGCACTCGCTTGAAAACACGTGTACTTACAGCCGCGTGTTTTTCATTGACGGGAGAAATAGAAGGAGTACAACAGGATCGTTCTTTGACAGCTTCTTAAGTTTTTCCGGTTGGTGCGGCGTCCGGGGCTCAAGCGGAGTCACTGTTCTGATCGCAAGATTGGGACGGAGGGCGAGCGAGGGTCTATAGCAAAGCGCTGGTTGAGGAGAACGAAGAAGAAATGTTGAAGGCAAGATAGAGTTCCGAGGCGTAGGGTAGGTTTATCCGGTTGGCGGTGAGCCCGGAGCCCAAGCGAAGATCGCGCGGAGGTCCCCGCAAGGGAAACTCTGAAAGCAGGTCGAGCGAGGGTCAAACGCGAGCTACTGGCCGAGACGAATGGACCCTACACCACCTCGGAACTCTTAATTTTTTGCTGTCAGCTCTTAGCTGTCAGCTATCAGTTCTCGGCCCTCGGCCCTCGGCTTCAGACCTCAGGGTTGCTTCCGGCAGACGATTACCGACACGGTTCCGTGTCCCTCGCAAAACTTGCACTTTTCCTTCTCCATCATTAGACCGGTTCCGTGGCATTCCAAACATTTGGCAACGATGTGCACTTCCTGCAGGGAAGGTTGCGGAAGTTTGGCGGGGTCTTTGAAGAGTTCGGCGTGATGGCGCTGGCGCAGCCAGAGGACCAGCCTGCTTTCGACGTCCTCGCGATCTTCGACGCTGAGGTATTCGGAATGTTGCGGCCACCACTGCGGAATGCAGCCGTAACAAACCGGCTCGCGAGCGTCAAACAGGGCACCAGGATCGGAACGGTTAAAGAATTTGTGGCACCAGGAACAAGGACTGACGCCGAGGAGGCCAAGAGCATCCTTCAAACGGTTGAGTTCGAGTTGCTGGCGGGCGAGAACTTCTTCCAAGGGCGGGTCAGATTTTTCAGGCATAACGAGATTTCAAACGGCTTTTGGGTACACACCGAGGATAGTATATTTCGGCACTTGCGACGAGCGATCAGCCAAGCCGCCGTTGCAGGGGAAGGGATCCAGCGAACAGAGCTAGTCGACGTGTTCTCCTTCGGCGAATCCTAGTTCGGCGGCCGGCAGGATGTCGCGGTCGCTCGCGATCCATACGTATAGCGTCGGCAACAGGAAGATGCTCATGATCAGCGCGGCGACCAGGCCACCGACAATGACGATGGCGAACGGGCGTTGCGAGTCGGATCCGATGGCGTGAGACATGGCGGCGGGCAGCAGGCCAAGAGTCGCGACCAGCATGGTCATCATGATGGGGCGCAGGCGCAGGACGGCTCCTTCGACGGCGGCATCTTCGACTGTGTAACGGCGCACGCGGAGCTGGTTGATGTATTCGAGCATGATGACGCCGGTTTGCACCGACACGCCGAACAGGGCGAGGAATCCGACACCTGAGGAAACGCTGAAGTTCGTGCCTGTGAACAGGAGGGCGAGCAGGCCCCCGATGGGCGCGATGGCAATGTTCGCCATGATGAGCATCGCCCATTTGAACGATTTGAACATCGTATAAAGGATGATGAAGATGATGAGGATGGTGATGGGGAGAACGATCAGCAAGCGCGCATTAGCTCTTTTCTGGCTGGCGTATTCGCCTTCCCATTTGAGGTGATACCCGGTAGGTAATTTCACCTGCTGGTTGACTTTCTGGATAGCCTCCTCGACGGTGCTGCCGAGGTCGCGTCCGCGAACGCTGTACTTGATGGCGATGTAGCGCTCATTGCCTTCGCGATAGACTTCGGACGCGCCGTCGGCCACCTGGATTTTGCAGAGTTGGGCGAGGGAAACGCGTTCTCCACTGGGAGAGAGCAGGCGAATCTGTTCGATGGCCTCTTTGGTGTCGCGGTATTGTGGAAGATAGCGCATCACGAGATCGTAACGGGCCTCTTCTTTCAGCACTTGCGTGAGAGCGTTGCCACCAACGGCAGTTTGAATGGCATCTTGCACGTCGGCGACGTTAATCTGGTAGCGGGCGGCGGCATCGCGATCGACGGTGATGTTCAGGTTAGGCTGGCCGAGGACGCGAAAGACACCGAGATCTTCGATTCCGGGAATCTTGCGCATGACGCCGGTGATCTCGTCGGCTTTGGCTTCCAGAACTTTCAAGTCTGTCCCATAGACTTTGGTGGCGAGTTCGCCTTTGACGCCGCTGACTGCCTCCTCCATGTTGTCTTCAATCGGCTGGGAGAATCCCCACAGAACGCCGGGAATTTTGTCGAGTTCGCGCTGCATGGCGGCGATGAGTTCATCTTTGTTCTGGTGGAAGATCGGCCGCCATTCTTCTTTGGGTTTCAAGTCGACGAAATATTCGGTGTTGAAAAAGCCGGTGGTATCGGTTCCGTCGTCGGGGCGTCCAACCTGGCTGGTGCATTGGGGAACTTCGGGAAATGAGCAGAGCACGATGCGCGCCTGATTGGCGACGCGGATGCCTTCGTCGGGGCCAGTGCTGGGAGCGAGCGTGCCGCGAACCCAGAGTGCGCCTTCATCGAGATGAGGGAGAAATTCGGAGCCGATCGTACCGCTAAATATTAGGTAATTGCCCACCGCGACACCGAACAGACATACGCCCACGGTGATGGCGCGATGGCGAATCGCCCATCGCACAGCGTAGCGGTAGCGTTCGATCAGGAACTGCATGACCGGGTTGTGCCACTCTTTGGCGCCGTGGGCGAAGGCGAAACTGGCGAGCACCGGCGCGATCAGGATGGAGAACAGCAGTGCGCCGAGAAGGGCGAAGGCGACCGTCCAGGCCATGGGCTGAAACAATCGTCCTTCGACGCGCTGCAGGGTGAAGATGGGCAAGTATGCAGTGATGATAATGGCGATGGCATAGAACACGGGGCGCTGGACCTCGTGCGAGGCCTCGGCGATCCGTTCGGTCGGGGTTTGGGTGCCATTGGAAAAGCCCATGTGGCGGACGATGTTTTCGATCATTACGACAGCACCGTCGACCACCATGCCGAAGTCCAGAGCTCCGAGGGACAGTAGGTTGGCGGGAACGCCCTTCAAGTCCAGACAGATCGATGCGAACAACAGCGAGAACGGAATCGTGAAGGCGACGATGAGGGCTCCGCGCACATTTCCCAGGAAAAGGAAGAGAACGAGCGAAACCAGGATCATTCCTTCGGTCAGGTTGTGAAGCACAGTGTGGCTGGTGAAGTGAACGAGATCGCTACGATCGATGAAGGGAACGATCTTCACGCCCGGCGGCAGGATGTGCTCGTTCATCTCATTGATTTTTTCGTGGAGAGCTTTGAGAGCGGGGTCCGCAGCGGCGCCTTTGCGCAATAGGACGATGCCGGACACGACGTCGTCGTTGTCGATGATCTTGCTTGCGTCACGCTGAATGGCGCCCTTGGGGCCATAGGGACAAGAGCTGCACGCGCGGGCGAACTGGCCTAGCCGTATCTTCGGACCTTGGGAGACCACTGCGATATCTTTCACGCGGAGTGGCGTGCCATTCTTAGTCAGAATTACGGTCTCTTCGATATCGTGAACGCGATCGACCAGTCCGACTTCGCGGACATTGATTTGCTGCAGACCCTCCTGAATGAAACTGCCGCCGGCGTTGGCATTGTTGTTGGTGAGTTGCTGCTCCACCTGAGCGAGACTGAGTCCGTAGGCAACCAGTTTGTTGGGATCGACGCGAACCTGGTATTCGCGAGTTGGTCCGCCGAAGCTGGATACGTCGACGATGTCGGGAACGGATTTGAGATTCTTTTCGACGACCCAGTCTTCGAGGGACTTCAGTTCCATCGCGTCATACTTGGGATTGGTGCTGTGGAGGGTGAAGAAATAAATCTGGCCGACGGGGCTCCAGTCGGTGCCCATCTGGGGAACGACGCCGCTCGGCAGGGTGACCTGGCTAAGGCGTTCGAGGACGCGCTCGCGGTTCCAGGCGTTGTCGGTTCCATCTTCGAAGACCAGTTTTAAGTCGGAGAGGCCGAACAGCGAGAACGAACGCAGGTGAACGACGCCGGGGATGCCGTTCATCACGGTTTCCAGAGGGATCGTGACCTGTTGTTCGATCTGCTCTGCGGAGATGCCGGGCCATTGCGTGATGATTTCGACGTAATTGTCGGCGACGTCGGGATAAGCTTCGATGGGCAGGTTGTGGAACGAGATAATGCCCCAGACGAACAGGACGAGCGCCAGGCCTAATATCAGCAGGCGGTTAGCAAGGGCGAAATCGACGACGCGGCGAATCATTGGTTAGACGGTTCCCCTGTTCTTCGGTGATTCGACCTTGAAGGCAAGCCCAACGCCGATGTGCGCGAGAACCCTCGCTCCGCCTGAAAAGCGGCTTCGTTCGGGATGACGCCGGGAAGATTTGCCCGTCTGTTCATAGTTGAGTCTTTAACTATTGCTCGACCGTATTTTGCAGATCGAGCGCGTTGGAAACGACTCGGTCGCCGGGCTTGATACCGGAAATAACTTCCTGCTGTTTGCTGGGCAGCATGTTTCCGGTGACAACTTCCACGCGCTTGAAGTGGCCACTGCCGAGCGGAGCGTAAACCCAATCGCGATCGTGAAGATGCAGGATGGCGCTCGCAGGGATCGCCGCGTGCACTTCTGCCTGCTTGCCGTGGAACGTGGCCGAGACGAACATTCCAACGCGCATCTGGCCAGGGTTTTTGACCTCCAAACGGACTTTCGCGGTGCGGATGCTGGGATCAAGGACGGGGAGGATGTTGTCGACGCGGCCCTGCAGGCTCACGTTGGGATACGCATTGAGATGAATGTCAGCGACGTCGCCGACCTTCACTGCGTCGAGATCGTTTTCGTAAACGTCGCAGATGATCCAGACGTAGGAAAGATCGGAGACGGTAAAGGGATTCGGTCCGGACAGCCCTTGTACTCCTGCCGAGTTGGTGACTTGCTGATCGGTGATCACGCCGGAGATGGGGGCTTTGACGTCAACGATGGCGGAGGGATGATCTTTGTCGACGCCGAGAAGGTGCAACTGTTCGGAAGCGGCGTTGAGGTCGACCTTGGCGTCCTGTTCGGTGACCTGAGCTTGCTCGAGCGCGCTCTTGGCGATTGCGCCTTTGTCGTAGAGAATCTGCGCGCGTTGCAGTTGTTGATTCGCCAAGCGCTCATCGTTTTCGGCTTTCAAATAAGTTTGATACCCGCCGGAAACGTCGTTGCTCTGGACTCGCAGCAAGAGCTGGCCCTTCTTCACTACATCCCCGAGCTTGGCCTTTACTTCCACGACTCGCCCGGAGGCCAGGGAGATGACCGGGACGGCGCGGGAGATATCGGGCTGAACGACGCCGGTGACATTGAGCGAAGGGGCGGCTTTGTGCTCGACTGCTGTCGCCAGCGGAAACTGGTCGGGGTGATCGACTTTGAAGTTGTTGGCGTCCATGTCGGGCTCGACGGTGGCGGGAGGCGGAGCCTCGGCCTTGGGATCGGCTTTTCCGTCATTGCAGGCGGAGAGAATGCCGATCAGTACCAGGCACAGTGCAAACGAGGCCAGAGAGTGGAATCGATTCTTCATTGGATTACCTCGCGGCCGACAGCCAGGTTGAGCTGTGCGGCCGCTGTCAAAAACGAGCCCACCAAGTTCACGTAGTTCAGCTCCACGGCGCGGTAATCGCTTTCTGCGCTCAGGAAGTCGAGAAGAGCCGCGCCACCGTTCTGGTAGGAAAACCAAACTGTGTCACGCACCCGAACCGCTTGTTGCAGATATTGGCGCTTGTACGGTTTCAACAACTCGATGTTGCTGGTGAGCGTGGCATAGGCGGAATCCACGTCGCTGTAGACCTGGGTCTCGGTGCCTTGACGCAGCTTCTCGTTCCGCTGGATATCAATTTTCGTACGCAGCTTCTCACCTTGATTACTGTCAAAAATACGCAGTGGGATGCTGACGCTGGCGCCGAGGGTGTTCAGGGCATCGGGATTGTTGAATGAGCCGTTGTGGGTGAACCAGACGCCGATGGTCGGATCGGTGGATCCGTCTGCCTCGGCGAGTTTGTAATTGGTTTGCGCTTGTTTCACGGAGAGTACGGCAGCGCGTAGATCAGGGCGGGCGTCCAGAGCGTCCTTGCGATAGTCATCGAGCGAGAGAATCTCCTCGCTGAAATCGAAGGGTCCATCGAGGTCGAAGCTGTCGACTGACCGGCGATCGTCGAGCAGTGCGAGCAAGTTGATTTTTGTGGTGCGCAGGTTCACGAGAGCAGTTTGCAGATCGGATTCGTATTGCAGGCGTTGGAGCTCGAGGCGGTCGAGGTCGATCTGGGCGATGTCGCCGGCCTGAAAGCGGTCGCGACTGACTTTCAGGATATTGTCGTAGGAGTCGAGATTATCCTGCGCGAGACGTAGCACGGCTTTGGCCTGGAGGACTCCGACGAAGGCGCTGCGCAGGTTGAACAGGAGGTTGCGTTCCGAGTCGGACTGCTGCGCGATGCCGATGGCGGTGCCCTCTTTGGCAGCTTCGTAGCGGAGTCCGCGTTTGTTGCGGCGCTCAAACAGATAGCTGACGCTGGGCGAGACGAAGGTTCCCGCAAAGGGCTGCCATACGCCGCGGCTTGGCCAAAGCTGAGTGCCGTCGGCCGATAAAGTGAAGTCGGGATTCGGGCGAAGATGGGCGGTGATTTCCTGGGCTTTGAGTTCGTCAATGTTGAGCTGGTTTGCCTGGAGAGTCGTATTGTTCAAGTGAAAGCGGTCTTTGACTTGATCCCAGGTCCAGACCTGAGCGGTGGGCGAAGACGCACCCGGGGGCACGGCTTGCGCGAGACTTGAAGCGCCGAGGGTGACAATTGTGGCGACTCGAAAGAATGTTGACGGCATCGAACTCTCCGTCGGGCATCCGGGGCCCGGCATAGGGAAGAGGGCTTGGCTCTGGTAGCTGTGCGCGGGAAATCAGGCCGCCAACACAACTACCTCTTTCCAGCCCATGAAATGTCGTAAAGAATAAGGTAAAGGTCTTACGACCTGATCCGGGGATTAGCCAAGGCACGAAGGAGGAGCGCGCCCTGACCGCCCGTTGGGAGGTGCTGCCGGCACGCTAAAAGCGGAGAGAATGACTGGCAGCCAACCGGCGTCTCCCAATATCAAAGAGATCGTGGTACCGGCGAGTGCGGGTGGACTTTGCGACTTCCAAGGGGACGATTTATCGGCACTGGCCTGCCGGACGGCGTGCTTGCTGGTAGGCGCTTCTTCCATCTCGGTGCGCATGGCGCGGAGGTCGTCCGTGGCCGAAATCACGGGGAAGAGCATGACCAGCATGGATCCTAAAGCCAGCAAGCATTGCAGGGAGTTGAACCTGCGGCCAGCGGAAGCCATTCTGGACCCACGCCACAGCCAATAGGCGGGTATAGCCAGAAGCAACCACGCGAGATTAAGCAGCAGTTCCATGAAACAAAAGATGCAGAAATCCGGTGGAAAGACTCCTGAGCGTACAGTTTTTCAGAAATCTGAAATCAAAGTCAACGTGACCTCCGTGTTTGGGAGGCTGCGGAGGCTGCAAGATCGGTGTGGCGGAACATTCCTATATCGAAGAAGTGGAATTGTGGGAAAGTAAGATTTGGAGTCCGCTGGCCGCAGAGAAGGCCGGATTGCGGCTGACTAGTGTATGAAATGACGAAGCAGCAAAAGACGCGGTGGATCGGGAGACTGGCTCTGCTGTTGGCGTGCGTGGTATTGCTGGCGAGCCAGTTTGAGAGGGCAGGCGCGAGGGTCCAGCAGGCTGAGACCGCGGGAGCGACATCCCAGGCTCAGGACGACGGTATCCCAGAGATCGAAAACGATCCGGAGCTTCCGGCCGCCGATTTAGGCGCGGCATACGAAATGCGATTTCGCGCGCGAGCTGACCGTCCAGCGCTGCACTGGCGGTTGCGGAAAGGAGAGTTGCCGCCGGGCATCAAACTTGAGGACAACGGCTTGCTGCATGGACAGCCGGAGCGCGCGGGAGAGTTTCGGTTTACGGTTTGGGTGACTGACGACCGGACGCAAGATGCTGTGCTGAAGGAGTTTCTGCTTCGCGTTCGGCCGGATACGGAGGCTAGGGAAGCCGAGTCGCCACAAGAGGAGCACGGCATCGTCATCGAGACGGATTCGGAGCTTCCGGATACTTATCCGCATGCCCGGTTTGAGATGCGGCTGCGGGCTCATGGAGCTATTTCGGCCATGCACTGGAAGGTGCTGAAAGGCGCTTTGCCACAGGGGATCAAGCTGGAGGATGACGGACTGCTGCACGGAGAGCCGCAGAATACGGGCGAGTTCCAGTTTACGGTTGCGGTGACAGATGTCCGGGCCGAACACGCGGCGGTGCAGAAAGGATTTGTCCTTCGGGTGCTCTCGGCGCTGAGTCTGAACTGGAAGAATCCGGCGCGGGTGAGTGGGAACCGCATTGAAGGCAGCGTGGAAGTCTCGAATGCGACGCCGGACGACATGGACCTGACTTTCGTGGCGATGGCGGTGGCTTCGAATGGGAGAGGGACCGCGATCGGATACCAGCATTTTGTGCTTCCGAAGGGGACCGTCGCGAAGGAGTTGCCCTTTGGCGAGACATTGCCACACGGGGGATATGTGATTCATGTGGACGCGGTGGGCGAAGTGCCGCCGAAGAATCTGATCTACCGAAAATGGATGGAGACGCCGGGGCCGCTGCAGGTGACGGTGGGGCCATAGGGAGTGCGTGAGGACTGATCTTTCGCCCCTCTGGGGCTGGATCGTTTCCCACTTGCACTCCCACGGCTTTCGCCGTGGGCTGTATTCTTGCGCCGCTTCGCGGCTGAAAATCGGCGGTCTTGTGCCGCCGAATCTATAAGGCGAGTTCCCACGCACAAAGTAGGGCTGGCTTAAAGAGTTCGAGTTGCGCTACTCATGGCGCTGTGCGGCACCGCCGGGTTACTTAGATCACAACCAATAGTGATCCAGATCACGCATCGGTGTGTGGGAAATAACCCAAGTTCGCCGATCGGAGGCCGGTGGGGGAAGAGTTCCAATCTGGGAATTCCGGACGAAGCTGTTTGTTTTCCTATAGATCGGGCCTCCACGCATGGAAGCGGGCAGGTCTCGACGGTTTGGTTTCCTGCGTGCCATGACATAGCCGTGGGCGGGATGAAGCGCCGCGGATTCTGGCAGGCCCCCAGCCCGAGGAGGTTGTGATGCGAGCTCCATACGGTTTGAATATCCTGGATAACTGCGTTACCTGCCCGGTCCGGGGCGAGCATCTTTTTTGCAATCTTTCGCTGCCGGCCGCGCAACGGCTGAATGACGTGAAATCGACGGCGGTGTATCCCAAGGGAACGATGCTGTTTATCGAAGGGCAGCAGCCGCGTGGGGTGTTCGTGCTGTGTGTGGGGAAGGCGAAGTTGTCGACTTCTTCACGCGATGGGAAGACCATCATCACAAAGATTTCCGATTCCGGCGACATTCTGGGGCTGAATGCGGTGATTTCCAACCGTCCGTATGAAGTGACAGCGGAGATGATGGAGCCGGGGCAGGCTAATTTCATTCCCCGCGATTCGTTTCTGCATATGCTGAAGGAGTTTCCCGAGGTCGCGGTGAAGGTGGCGCAGCAGTTGAGCCGGAATTATTACGTGGCGTATGAAGAGATCCGGACGCTGGGGCTGGCGGCGTCCCCGTCGGAGAAGTTTGCCAAGCTGCTGCTTTCGTGGTCGACCAAAAGCGCACAGGATGACGGCTCGGCGCAGGTGAAGCTGACGCTGACGCATGAGGAGGTGGCGGAGATTATCGGGACGACGCGAGAGACGGTGAGCCGGTTGTTCTCGGAGTTCAAGAAGAAGCAGTTGATGACGCTGAAGGGAGCGACGCTGGTGATCCGGAGCCGGATCGCGCTGGAGAAGATTGTGCAGTCATAAGGGCTCGTTGAATTTCCCTCCCCCAACTCCAGTTTAGTATGGCTGGAGCGCTGAGATGGCCGGTCGCGCGAGAGCGCGGCCGGCTGGCTCATTTAGGGCAATAAATACCTTGGCTAACCAAATTATGCTATGATGCATCCCGATGGCAGCCGCGCTTCTTTCGCCGGAACAATTAGCGGGCGTAAACGACAAGCTAGATCGGGCCGACGAGAGTATCCGTGATCTGAATGTTAAGATCGCAGCCTTTCTCAAGGAATGCCGCAAAAGTGGAAGCGGTGACGACTGGCAGAAGGTGACGAAGAAGCTGATCGACTCCCATCAGGTAATTCCGCCTCGTTTTGGAGTCATGGCGGGCGAGATCACTCACCATCTGCGGTCGGTGTTCGATCACCTGATCTGGATGCTCTCCAGCGAGACATATAGGAGAAGCAAGGAGAGAGCGATCACCTTCCCCGTCTGTACTGAGAAGCCCGCTTCCAAAGATGAAATCTCCAGTTACCGTCGAAAGATAAAGGGGGTCGATTCTTCCGCCGCACGTGACCTCATCGAACGGCTCCAGCCCTACAACGCTGCGAACCCGATGGACGATCCACTTTTCATCCTCAATGAGTTTGACCGCGAAGACAAACACCACACGCTGATTTTGATCGTTAGTCTCTGGAATCTGAGAGCCACGCTCCCGACCAAATTCACTACGTTCGTCATCAGCGGCTTTGACGAAAAGCGGGAATGGATGGACGCCGTGGCAGCACCGAAGGCAGAGTTGCAGTTCTCCCCGTACATAGCGTTCGCCCAGGTCGGTCGGTGGAAAGGTGAGGCGGTTATTCCAACGCTCACGCATCTTCTGAACACTGTCAGAGATGACGTGCGAATGTTCTCCGAGTTGACGATCTGACACACTCCCGTCCATCCCGCATCGTGGTAAACTGATGCGGTCAGGACGGGCATACGCTAGTGAGCCGCCAAGCAAACAAGAGCGATCAACCCGACGAGTACACGACTTTTCAGCGTGCGCTGAAAAAGGTTTTATCTGTCTCGCACTCCGAGATCAAAGCTAGGCTCGACGCTGCGAAGAAGGCGAGACAGCGCGGGAAGCGGGCTTCCGACCGCGCTTCCGGCGCAAAGGGCTAACAGTTCGCTGGACTGCCAGCCATCTTTCCGGTTACCTCAGCAAACGTCAAACGCTTCCCTGCAATCTGCGACAAGGCTAACCGAAATCTGTCGGCATCGCTCAACTGTTTTCCGTTTGCATCCTTGCGATTGTTGAATCGAAACATCTGCTCATCAAGATAGCGAAACAGATGGAACGGCTCTACGCTAACATACGTGCCAGCGATCCCGCGCTTCAGGAGTGACCAGAAATTTTCCAGCCCGTTCGTGTGAACCCGTCCATCTACGTACTGCACGGCATGGTCAACGACTTGGTGAGCGTAATCTCCAGCGAGTCCATCATAAGATCGCAGGGCATCCGAGTAGAGAGCAGCGCCAGCTTCGACATGCCGATACACTTCAGCTTGCAAGGCATTTTTCTTCCGGTTGGGAACCACCGCAGCGCGAACCTTGCCGCCACGCTCAAGAATTCCCATCACGGCAGTTTTGTCCTTCGTGCCCGTCCCTGTGATGCGGCGCTTGCGTTCGCTGACGTGCATGTTCCGCGCCTTTCCTCCGATGAACGTTTCATCAACTTCGACCTCGCCACCGAGCTTGGAGCCAAAGAAATCGTCATGCAGTCCAAGGCGCAAACGTTGCAACATGAACCATGCGGCCTTTTGGCTCACTCCCAGACCACGCGATAGCTCGTAGCTGCTGATCCCGTTTTTGCAATTGCAGAGCATCCAGAGAGCGGGAAGCCATTTCGTGAGGGAGATTGGGCTATCCTCGAAAACTGTTCCCAGCTTGACGGTGAATTGCTTGTGACACTCTTTGCACTTCCATCGCTTCTGAGTCTTGAGGTAATAATGTTGCTTGTGTCCGCAAGCTGGGCAGACGGGAACGCCGTTCGGCCAGCGCATCGCAGCAACCGCATCAATGCAAACTTGCTCATCGCTGTAGTGTTGAATGGCTTGTTGGAGTGTTTTCGGCGTTTCCATACCAATACCCTACCAAACTAGTGTTGGTTAGTCAAGGTATTTATTGCCTCATTTAGGGCTCACAAATACTGCAGGAGCCTCGGTGCGGCTGAAAACCGTGCCGTCCCTTCGGGACTCGCATTCGTTCGCTCTCGCACCCGGCACTGCCGTGCCGGGCTTTCGCATACCGCCGCTTCGCGGCTGAGATTGGAAGAGTCAGTTCCAGTTGTGTCCCCGAACCCTCGCATATATTTACTGTAGCCGTGGTCTCTGCAGTTAGGATCTTCGAGGGCGGTCCAGCCGATCACCTTTCTCGTTTCCGCTCTCGTTTCCGCTCTCGTTTCCACTAGCGCACGGGCGGGGAGAAGTCGGTTAGAGACATATAGGTGGAGTCGACTTTGTCCACGAGCTTGCCGTTTGCTTCGGATTTGTCTTTGACACTCTTCCACGCCGGATCGTCCTGGAAAGATTTCCAGTTGGCGGCTGCGGCTTCGCGGCTGGGGTGGTGGAGGATGTAGATGAGAGTGTTGCTCTTGTCGGGTTCGTCGAGGGGCGTCCAGTAGGCGACGCTTTTCATTCCATGCTGGTCAAAGAGCTTTATGGTGTGATCGCGGAAGCGGGCCAGCAGTTCCGGCAATTTTCCCGAGGCGGCGTGATAGATGCGGAGTTCGAAGATTCCGGACTCGGCCTGCGCAGGAGCGGCGTTGTCTGGCTGAGAAGCGGCCCAGACGGTTGCTGGAAGGAATGCCGCTGCGGGAATTGCCTGGAGCAAGGTTCGACGTTTCACGGCAGGGATTTTAGCAGAAGACGATGGCGATGAACGCGCTATGGAAACACTTTGAGGTCAGCGAGTGTGAGGGGGGGTTGCGACAACTGGGTTGACTCGGCGCGCAATCTCGATTGAAGGCATGCCTGTTTTTGACAGTCATCAGTACTTCTGATTTAGCACGAAACCGTGCGAATAATTGTTTGTATCGGTGTAATAGCCAGCCATCTTCGCATCGTCATTCATCGCCAGCGGATACGTGCCTCCGTACGGCTGAGTACTTGCCCCCGGAATGTCGAACGTCGATATAGCTCCGCTAGTTTCGCGAATAAAACCGAGAACCGCTAGGTTATCCGCCCAGAAGTAACCGGCCACTTGTCCGTGGTTGTTGAGGGCCAACGGCTGCGTGCCTCGATAAGGGCGGGTCCCAGCGTGCGGCGCGTTGAAACTCGTGAAGTTGCCGGAGGGGTCACGCACAAAACCATAATAAACATTGTTGCTGTCGGTATACCGCCCCACAATCCAGCCCCGGTCGTTAATGGCCGTCGGCACTGTCCCCTGTCCAGAGGATTGCCCTGCTGAGGGTTCGTCGAAACTCGTGAAGTTGCCGGACGCATCTCGCAGGAAACCGTGATTTAAAGTGCCGTCCCAATATGCGCCAGCAATTACCCCCGCGTCATTCAACCCAGCCGGACTGGTATCGATTGCGCCGGGAAAATCAAACGTGGTGATTGTTCCATCCTCGTTACGAATGAAGCCGGAATATTGATTTGCGCTGCCATCAGCGTGCGTATATGAACCCACGACCTCTCCTTTGACGTTGATTGCAAGAGGAGTGGTCCATGTGGAGCCGGGAGAGTCGAAATAAACAAACTCGCCGGTCAACGCTCGAATAAATCCGTGGAAGACGTACTGCGCATCTCCGTAGTAGCCAACGATGTGGCCGTCGGAACTGATGGCAGTGGGCTCGGTGGAGGTGGCTCCCTGAGCATCAAACGTAGTTATGTTTCCGTTTACAGAGCGCACAAAACCGTGTACGTATGGAAACGTAGAGGTTGAGTATCCGCCCGCGATCGTGCCCGTTGCATTAATTCCGTAGCCGATAGTGTCTTGTGCCCCAGATACATCAAACTTGTTGCTACCTCCGAGAGTGGGAAAAGCAATGCTGAGTGAAGCTGTCACCGCTAGGAAAGCAACTTGCAATGCGCGCGTGTGCATAGTGAGTTCCCCCGCGTCCAACTCCTTGGCAGTTTAAGAAAGGACGCAAACAGCGACGGTTCCATCGTCGGGCCGCGATGCGGGTGATTGTACATCCAGTAAACCGCTCCCGACAGTGTGAAAATATTTGCGAGCGTCGAAATCGTTCAGAGAACTGACTAATTTATGTAACCAGGTGTGTTACACGTTTTGACCGCTCGTCACTGAGGGCTTGCTGGTCTCCCAAAACTTGATAGGATCATTCCGCACAAAACGGACTTGGAGGCCTCTCAATGATTACTCGCCGCAATTTCATCCTGGCAAGTGGAATGACCGCGCTGGCTTCGACGCGGGTGTTTGGCGCGAACGATACTCTTCGCATCGGAGTGATTGGGGCGGGACACCGGATGAAGGGGCTGCTCGATGCGGCGGACAAGGTTGGGCCTTACCAGATTGTGGCGGTGAGTGATGTGTATGGTCCCAGCCGCGATGCGATCGTGCAGCGATCGAACGGGCTGGCGACGGCGCATCTCGATTATCGGGAGGCGCTGGCGAAGGATGTTGATGCGGTGATCATTGCGTCTCCGGACCACTGGCACGTGAAGATGGCGGTCGATGCGCTGGCGGCGGGGAAAGACGTCTATCTGGAAAAGCCGGTGACCCACACCGTGGAAGAAGGCGCGACGCTGACGCGGGCGGTTCGGTCCGGCAAGCAGATTTTGCAGTGTGGGATGCAGCAGCGTAGTTGGGCGCATTTTCGCGATGCGGTCGAGATGATTCAGGGCGGGAGTCTCGGGCGCGTGGTGCAGGTGCGAACGTTCTGGTGGCAGAACTATCACAGGAACTGGGCGGCGAAACCCATCGATCAGCAGGCGCTCGATTGGAAGATGTGGCTGGGGGCTGCTCCGGAGCAGCCGTTCAGCGACGAGAAATTCAGTCACTGGCGGTGGTTCTGGAATTTTGGCGGTGGAGCGATGACTGACTTATTTACGCACTGGATCGATGTGGTGCATTGGGCGATGAAACAGGACCAGCCACGACAGGCGCAGATGCTGGCGGACAAATATATTTTCGAGCAGTGGGATTGTCCGGACACGATTCAGGCGGCGTTTCGGTATCCGGGATTTGATGTGGTGTATGAGGGGATGATGAATTCGTCGATCGACGATGGCGGGCTGGAGTTTCGCGGGACGGAGGCCACGTTGAAGATCAATCGCAGCGGGTTCAGCGTTTATCGGGAACACGTGGAGGAAGAAAAGAATCCCGCGCTCACCGCGCACAGTGTGCTCGATGGGACGATTTCACACATGGAGAATTTCTTCGAGTGCGTCAAGACGCGGAGGGAGCCGAATGCGCCGGTGGAGACGGGAGTGGCGGCGGCGCGGGCGGGGCAGATCGGGAATCTGGCTTATTTGCATGGAGGACAGTGGGCGCCAAAGGCGTGACGCATGGACAGATTTGTCATCCTGAGCGAAGCGAAGGATCTGTGCAACTGGTGGCGAGTTGCATAGGTCCTTCGGGCGCAAAAGGCGCGCCCTCAGGATGACAAGGGCGTTTTTATTTCGCTAGCGTCAGGACAATGATGCGGTCGACTTCGTCTTTGCCTTGGGGGCGAAGTTTCAGGATGACGCCATCCGCGTTCTGGGTTACTTCGACGGAGTCGCCGCCTAGCAGTAAATGGGGGAGGAAATTTTACCGGCGATCGGCGGCAGGGCCAGCAGGGGCGATCCCCAACTCAGGACGTGGACGTAGATATTGTTGTCTTTCTGCGTGGTGACTCCCCAGTCGGCGGGCGGGATGGGGCCTCCGCGAGTTCCGTAGATCGAATCCCCATACTTCGCGAGCCAGTCGCCGACGGCATGCAGACGGGTAACGAACTGTGGATCAATTTCACCGTTGGGATATGGGCCGATATTCAGCAGCAGGTTGGAATTGTTTCCAGCGGCGCGGACCAATTTGCGAACCAGTTCCGGCGCGCTCTTGTAGTTGCTGTCTCCGATGTTGAATCCCCAGGCGCCGTTGAGGGTGTCGGAACTCTCGAGGGGGAGCTTCGTGCTGATGTAGGTCGTGTTGAATCCGGCGCTGTTCTGGCCGGGGAGATCGCGTTCGAAAGTCTGGACATCTTCGCCGGGACGTGGGGTCTGATGATGATTGGGAATGATGAGCGCGGCGGGCTGGAGCTTGTGAATTAGAGCGTAAGTTTTGTCGAGATGCCAGTCGGCGTCGGGCTTGTCCCACATGCCGTCGAACCAGATGCCGCCGATGGGGCCGTAGTTGGTGAGGAGTTCGGTGAGTTGGCCGTCCATATAGGTGTCGAGGTAGGCGTTCCAATCGCCATGGTCGGGGCGACCATTGTTCCAGTTGGTGGCGCCGCGAGGATAGTAGTCGGGATTGTGCCAGTCGAGTTGCGAATAATAGAAGAAGAGCTTGATGCCCTGGCGGTGGCATTCGTCGGCGAGCATCTTCAGCGGGTCTTTCTTGTAGGGCGTGCGCGCGACGATGTTCCAGTCGGAGACTTTGGAGTCGAACATGGCGAAGCCGTCATGATGGCGCGAGGTGATGGTGATGTACTTCATGCCGGCGGTTTTGGCGAGGGCGACCCAAGTGGCGGCGTCGAATTTTTCGGGATCGAAGAATGAGGGCAGGCGATTGTATTCGTCGATTTTGAGATGGCGCTCGTGGAAGACCCATTCGCCGTCGCCGAGAACGCTGTAGACGCCCCAGTGAATGAACATACCGAATTTCATGTCCTGAAACTCGCGGCGGGCCTGCAGGTTTTCGGGGGTCGGTTGGTAGCCGGTCTGGGCGGAAGCGTTCGCAATGAAAATGGAAGCGGCGATAAGAGTAATGGCGAGGGCACATCTCGCGGTGAGTTGGTGCAACGTTCGCATGTTCGTTCTCCGCAGACAGTCTAACGCCATGGCGGAATTGAATCCTCGATTTTGTTCGGCGAGTGACTATTTTGCAGCCGATGCGACCGCGTCGGTGAGGGGAACTCCGAGGGTACCGGCGGTGCTCGATTTGAGGTCGTAGATGCCGGTGCGGAGGAAGACGTATTGCTTGGGGACATCGATCTCTTTGTGGATCTGCAGGCCGACCTTTTGCACGCTGGCATAGAGTTGGGCGTCAAGGTTGACGTCGCCCTTGGTGACAACGAAGTTCAGGGGCTTGCCTTCGCGATCATAGGCGAGCAGGACGATTTCAATGTTGCCGTGGCGGCCGCCGTCGGGAGTGGGATCGAGTTTGAGATCTTGTGGGGCGATGGCGAAGTCGACCGCGTAACGGGTGAACGGTCCTTTCATTTCGGGGTTGCTGCCGATGCGGGGCGCGTCGGGCGCGGGCTGCGGGTTGGAGGGCAAGACTTTGATCTTGTAAAGAATTTGGGAATAGTCGGGAAGATTGCGACCCATGAGCATGAGCAGGGGGTCGGTGTCCGGCTTTTGGCCGGCGGCGAGAGTGGTTTCGAGGTCGTCGGCGTAATATCCACGGCGGTAGGCAAGTGTGTCTTTTTCCTTGAGAAGCTTCACTTGGATGTGCCGGTATTTCCCATCCATCTTCGGGTTGCTCGGGGAATAGGCGAGCGAGTAGTAACGCGTGCCGTTGTTGACTACGCGGCCGAGAGCGTCGTTGAGTGCGTTGGTATTGTAAAAAGCTTCTCCGCCAGTATCCTTAGCCATCTGGTCCATGACAGTGTGGTTCGAATCGCGAGTCACACCTCCTGTGTTCAACTTCCGGACCTGATCCTGCATCGCCAGTGAAGGCCTCTTCTCCCCGATGGCCGCGGCGTTGGCTTCGAAAGCGCCATCCGGAGCAAGTCCCTCGGCGGCGACTGGGTAGAGGGCGACCTGAAACGCAGTGAAGAGGTCGGTGGTCTTGCGAATCTCATTCTGAAAAGAGTCTGTAGAGGTGAAGGGATCGACCAAGTCCGAATTCGGAAGAATGCCGGCCGGGAAAGAGCCTGAGAACCAGATTACGTTCTTCCGGCCGGGAACGCTGGAGAGATAGAGCGCGAGTTGCTGCAGGGACTGCAGCGTAATCTCAACGCGTTGCTGATCCTCGAAGGCCGCGGTGTCGGCAAGGAACTGCTTCATGGCGTTGATAGGATCGACTGCTGCCATCGCCAAGGTAGCCGGAGCGGCGGCCGGTCCCGCCGAATTTTCCTCCATGAAGTCGATCATGTGCTGGTCGGCGTCGGTTTCGGCATGGGAAGGAAGCAATCCCGACTGTTGTGGACCGGCCTTCGGGCCGTTAAGAAATGCTAACAATTCTGAGGAATCGGTGGTGACGCCTTGCAACATGCGCAAGCGCGACGCCAAAGTGAAGACAGCGACGCGCGTCCCGGGCGAAATGGTCTTCAGATACTTGAGCATCTGTTGGTGGACGACGACTTGGTCCCGTGACGGTGTGTTGAGAGCGTCCAGCAGGATTACATTGACCGAGTCGGCAGTTTGCGTAACAGGAAAGTTGGTGTAGACGTGGGGAGGGAGCGGAGGCAACTTGATTTGCGTCGGCGGAGCTCCGTGGTGCTCTTCGAAGGTTGAGATGGTCTGCGGCTTGCCGTCTTCCAGGATTTCGAAATCTTGTTTGCCCAGGCCGGTGACGGCTTCTCCTTTGCTGTTGGTCACGACGACATCGACTAAGACCAGACGGACGTTCGACTTGATGGTTGGGACGGCATTGCCGGCGTTGGGGGGAGCTGTTTGGGAGTGGAGCGAGCGCGCGAGGAGAAAAGGAACAAGAGCCAAGAAACGAATACAGCGGATTGGAGACATGGTAGTCTGCTCGACCTGAAGGTATCACAAAGGCGGCGGCAGAATTGTAAAGCGAACGGGTAGAATGATTCCTCTCGCTACGAGAGTGGAGTTGAATCGTATGGCAAAAGAGAATGGTTTAGTCCAGGTTGCGACTCATTATTCCGTGGACGATACGATAAAGCGGCTACAGGCGGCTTTCGCCGAGAAGGGGCTGCAAGTATTTGCTTTGATTGATCACAGCGGGGAGGCGGCGAAGGTTGGGCTGACGATGCTGCCGACGAAGGTGCTGATCTTTGGCAGTCCGAAGGCTGGGACGCCGCTAATGGTGGCGGCTCCGAGCCTGGCGATTGATCTGCCGCTGAAGGCGCTGGTGGCGGAGGATGCGGCGGGCAAGGTTTCGGTGACCTATAACGATCCGCAGTATTTGAAGGAGCGGCATGGCGTGCCGGAGGAGTTGATCAAGAATCTTGCGGGAGCGGGCGTTGTGATTGGGAAAGCTGTGGAATAATGCTGGCGGTGTTGGGAGTGCTTAGTTTCATAAGGAAGCGAGGCAAACGCGCAATTGTGGCGTCGCAAGAAACGCGAGGCGTTGCGCGGCTCGCCTAGATTCCTCGCCGCGCAAAAGACGCTTGCTCGGAATGACAATCAACCCAGACATTACTGACAACCGGGAGAGTGTGGTGGAGAATCCTAATCGGGCGCGCGACCATCTCGCGAATGAGCGCACGTTTCTGGCTTGGGTGCGGACCGGGGCGGCGATCGTTGTGTTTGGATTCGCGATTGGGCGGTTCTCGATTGCGATGCGGCAGTTGACCGCACTGCAGGGGCATCCGTTGAAGACAGTGGCAATTTCGGTATGGATGGGATCGTTCACAATTGTGGCGGGTATAGCACTGGTGGTGACGGGGCTGGTGCGCTATCGGAAGACAAGGGCGCAGTTGGATACGGGGACGTTTGAGCCGGCGGGGTTTGTGATGGATTTGATTACGACGTTGACGGTGTTGTTTGGGCTGGCGCTGGCGGGGTATTTGATTTACGCGGAGAAGAGTCTGGGATAGGCGAGGCGGCTTTAGGGGCAGGGAGGCAGCCGAGCGTTGCTCGTCCCGTCCGGATCAGAGATCCGGACCCACAAAAGGATCCATGGCGAACGATCAGGAAAAACAGGCGGCGGCGCGGGCCAGTTTGCGGTTCGTGAAAGATGGGCAGGTGGTGGGGCTGGGGACGGGATCGACGGCGGCTCATTTTATCAAGCTACTGGGCGAAGAAGTGAAACGCGGACTGCGGGTGCGCGGGATTCCGACTTCGGATCGGTCGCGGGAAATGGCTGAGAGTTTGGGAATTCCACTGACGACGTTGGACGAGTGCCAGGAGATCGCGGTCACGGTGGATGGAGCGGACGAGGTGGATCCGCAGATGCGGTTGATCAAAGGCGGCGGCGGGGCATTGCTGCGGGAGAAGATTGTGGCGTCGGCTACGAAGCAGCTTGTGATTGTGGCGGATGCTTCGAAGCAGGTTCCGGTGCTAGGGAAGTTTCCGTTGCCAGTGGAGGTGATAAAGTTCGCGCAGGCGTTGCTCGCGAAGCGGATCACGGCGTTGGGGGCGCAGGTGTCGCTGAGAACCGGTTCGGATGGGAAGCCTTATTTGACCGACGAACAAAATCATATTTTGGATTGCCGGTTCGGGGAGATTCCGGATGCGGATGGATTGGCTCACAGGTTGAGTGAGATGCCGGGCGTGGTCGAGCATGGGTTGTTTATCGGGATGGCTAGTGTGGTGCTGTTTGCGAGGGGGAGCGAGATTGTGGAGTTGCGGAGGTAGGTTTTGGAAGTGGTCTGAAGAGAGCCAGCCGAGCTTCGCTCGGCATGTCCGGGTCGGAGACCCGGACCCACACAAGCAAGAAAGCAGATTCCTCGCGTTGCTCGGAATGACAAGACTACTTCGGAATGAAGAGAGTGTATCGGAATGAAAAGAACGTATCGGAATCACAAGACTCTATCGGAATGACTCAATAAAAGCTGAATGGCAACTGGCGCACAAGTTCCGGGGTGGAGTAGGCCGTCGCGGAGGCGGGTGCCGCGGTTTCGGGTGGAAGCGCCGCTGGATGTGACGGTGCTGCGGTCGGGGATTCCGGACACGGTGCCGGGGCGGTCGGTAAACGTGTGCGAGCGCGGGATTGCGGCGATGCTGGCGGGAGAATTAGTTCCGGGCGAGGCGGTTGGGATTGAAGTGCGGCTGCCATCGGCAGCGGAAACTTTGCGGGCACGGGCGTTGGTGCGCTATCAGGACCAGCTATGCTGTGGGCTCGAGTTTGTGGGGCTGTCGGCGGCGCAGCGCGTAGCGATTCGGGAATGGGCAAAAGAAACGAAGGTGGAAATCAGCGCGAGTCCGGCCGCGGTGATGGCCAAGAAACCAACGGATGATGGCGTAGCCGGCGCGACAAATCCGGCAGGCGGGGCACCGGGCCAGTCGAAGAGGAAGCGACACTGGTCTGGCTGGGCTATCGTGCTGGTCGTTGTCGCGATCACGGCGTCGGTTTTCTGGTGGCGCTGGAGCCGAGGATGGCAGGAACTGGAGGCGGGGTTAAAGAATGCGGAGATCGCTGCGGTCGAAAAGCCGCAGATGCAGGTTCCGGCGGAAGTGATGGAGAAGCGGTTGGTTCATCGCGTCCAGCCAACTTATCCCGCGGACGCGCGCAAAGCGAATCTTCAGGGCATCATCGCGGTGGAGATCGTTGTAGGGCGAGATGGATCTGTGGTGAGTATGCGCGCGCTGAATGGTCCCGAGGTACTGGCGCGAGCGGCGGAGGATGCGTTGCGCTGGTGGAAGTTTGAGCCCTATCGGGTTAACGGCGAGCCGGCTGCGGTGCAAACGACGGTCGCGGTGGAATTCAAACCGTAGGCTCGTCTGCTAATCTTGCGGCGCTTGTTGTATCGCTGAAGAGGTTGCGTAAAAAAACGCGGTTGAGGTTCTGGCCAGGACAACCACCATGGATGGCACTGCGACCGGACTCATCACTTCGGAATCTGCCGACGACATTCGAACTCGAACCTCGAATGCCCGCATTATTACAGACGAGAACATGGGAACAGAATGGGAACGATAGTGTCGCCCTTCCGGATGCGGAAGGGCTCCACGCTTCCGCATTCCCTTGCTCTCTAACTCTTCTTCTTGCGGAGACTGCGTAGCACCGCCGTGCCGCTGATGGCGAAACAGATGACGGCTCCTAGAGCGGCGACCAGCATGACGGTGGCGCTCAAGCGGACGATGTCGGCGACTACTGCTGCAATCGCGAAAACGAGACCCAGTACATTCAGCCAAAGCGGAGCGCGGACTTGGACGCTCAGATCTTTGTGAAGGCGAAGCTGTAGTAGAAGAGCGGCGAGTCCGATGGACGCTACGACTACTAAGGCAAGCGGACTGGAGAACGCAGGACGGCTGGTGTAGATCACCACGAGAGCCAGTGCGAGAAGAAGGAGTCCGGCAGCAACGATGCTCCAGCGGCGGGGTTTGGGAGGGGGAGCCGGGTTTGAGGCTGCGTCGGACAAGAAGTGTACGCCCCAAGTTATACAGGGGGAATCTGAGGTTTTCAATGTAGCGTTGATGCGAAGCTTCGGGACGGGCGGGAGATGCTGGAGCAGTCTGAGCCGCGGATGGCGGAAGAAAAGCCTGAACCGCAAAAGACGCCGCGAAGTCCGCAAAGAGAAGTCCGCAAAGATTGACAGTAGAACTCGGGCGCAAGCGCAAAGCAGGTTCCTCGTCGCCGCGCTATTTCGGAATTACAAGTCAAACCCGGCCGGCCCCAGCTAGCCACTCGGCGGGGCGGGGATCTCCGTTATTCACGGCATAGAGGACGAGTTCGACGCGGGTCGAGATGCCCAGTTTTTCGAAGACGCGGTAGAGATATTTCTTGATGGTGTGCTCGCTAAGGTTGAGTTCGCGGGCAATGTCGCGATTGCCGAGTCCTTCGGCCACGAGGGCGACGACCTGTTCCTCGCGCGGGGTAAGCAGGTTGTTGCCCTGCGAATTGAGCACGCGTAGGGACGGCACTTCTGAGATGAGATCCATCACGTAGTTGAGTTGCTCGGTGTTGGCCCAGATCTGACCGGCGGCGACGCGCAAGAGGCATTTGCAGAGCAGGCGGAGATTGGCATCGGTGATGGGAAAAATACCGCGGGCACCGGAGCGGAAGGCGCTTACGACGAGTTCGCGGTCGCAGGTATCGACGAGCAAGACCTTCGGAATCTCGGGATGCGACAGGTGGAATCGCCGCAGAATTGTGACCACGTCGCTGGGGTTGGCGGTCGGATTCAACGACAGGACTGCAATGACTGGATGTTTTGCACTGACAGCCTGCAGGATGGAAATCGTGTCCATGGGGCAAGTCGTAATGTGAAACTCTGCATGGCGCCGCAAAGCGCTGGTCAGCAATTGCGCCTGCATGCGATTGGAATCGGCAAGGAGCACACCAATGGCATGCGAAGTGGCGGCGGACGAAGGGCTCATCCAATCTCCCAAAAACTGAAAGAGAAACGATGCGGCGATTGTAGGGAGGAGAAGTGCGCTCCACAAGGAATCGGATCACAAAATTTGAGGGCCGCTCTCAAATCGGGAATTGAGATTTCGGAGGCGTAGGATCGCGACGAGCGATGGATTCGACTGTGCAAAGGTGAGTTCTGGCAGCGGCCGAGGACTACCAGCGAATGACGCGAGCCGCGCAGAGGCTGACATTTCCGCTTGTCTCCGTGACGGACGGCGAATTTCAGTTTGAAACGTTCGACGATCGCGCCTGCGTCCATGTGACGTCATAAACATGCAAGTCCACTTTTGTAGGTACTCCGATTAGATGCCATCCAAGGCGAACTGGAAGGCGGCGTCGGCGAGAGGGAGGGCTGCAACGTGTTGAGTGGACACATCCCTCGGTGCGGCCGTGAGTTCTCCCGGAAGAGGAATGCCTTCCACTTTTGTAGACGCCACTTCTCATGTCTTGCTCGAATCCGGCGGTGAGCTTAACTTGCGCACTAGAGCGTGACCCGATTGGGTAGCGCTCACCCGGCAACCGTTCGGCGCAGGAGAGATGAAGCGTCTATTCATATTCGTTCGATTTATAGCAATCGCTGTAGCGGTGTTTGGGTGTTGTTCGGCCGCATTCGCACAGGGTGAGAAGACTGACCTGGGCGGAAAGAAAGAGACTTCCCAATCCGGCCTTACCGGGGCTGGAGCGGGAGGCAGTCGTACAACGGCCGCAAAGCCCGGCGGAGCGGATGGCCTGGGAAACCCCATACTCGGAGGGGAGCGTCATCCGCTCTACCGGATACAACCCAGCGATGTGGTGGAGATTAGCTTCACCGTCGCACCCGAGTTCAATCAGACCCTGACGGTACAGCCGGATGGCTACATCATGCTGAAAGACGCCGGCATGGTGGAGGTGCAAGGATTGAACCTGGAAGAGTTCGGCAAGGCGGTGCAGAAAGCCTATCGGGGACACCTGCACGATCCGCAAGCGGCCGTCGCTCTGAAGGAATTCGAACGACCTTATTTCATTGTGGGAGGCGAAGTCGGAAAGCCGGGGAAGTACGAATTGCGGTCGGATACAACCGTCGCCGAGGCGGTACAGATTGCAGGAGGGCTGACGGAGTCGGCCAAGCATTCGCAAGTGGTGTTGTTCCGGCGCGTGAATAACGAACTGGTCGAAACCCGGCTGTTGAATCTGAAAAAGATGTTGAAGGAGAGCGGACTCCAGGAAGATGCACATCTTCGGCCGGGGGATCTGATATTTGTTCCGCAGAATACGATTTCGAAAATCGCCCGGTTTGTCAGCAAACCTTCCCTGAGCATGTATTTCAATCCCACGCAATTCTGAGAAATAGATTCGACATTCGCATGCCATCAGACGAGGACTCAATTCGCAGCCGGGAACAGACGCCAACGCCGACCCTGCGGGAGCTGGCGACTGTGTTGTTCCGGCGGCGAAGGGTCTTCGTCTGCGTCTCAGGCCTGGTGCTGGCTGCGGCAGTGGTTTTTGCGTTCGCGGGAACGACCTACCGAGCGAATATGAAGGTGCTGGTACGCAGAGGGCGCGCGGATGCACCGGTAAGCGCGGTAGAGAACGCTCCGCTGGATCTGATGCGTATGGCGATTACGGAAGAGGACCTGAATTCCGAAGTCGAGTTGCTTCGGGACGATGAAGTGCTGCGGCGGGTGGTGCAGGAAACCGGGATTGGCGGACGGGATTGGCTCCACTTTCTGCGGATGAGAGAGGGAAACCCGGAGCGGGTGGAGCGGGCAGCGCGGCGGCTGGCCAAGAAGCTGAAGGTCGAACCGGTGAAGAAGACAAACCTGATTGCCGTCAGCTACTCGGCGGATGATCCGCGGGTCGCAGCGAGCGTGTTGCAGTCGGTGGAGCGAATTTATCTGGAAAAGCACATGGAGGTGCATCGTCCGGCGGGGCAGTTCCGGTTCTTCGAACAGCAGAGAGGCGAGTCGAGACTGCAACTTGAAGAGGCCAAGGGAAAGTTACTGGAGTTCACGGCGAGGCATGGAGTGGTGGCGGCGGCGCAACAACGCGACCTGGCTCTGCAAAAGCTGAGTGAAGTCGACGGGAATTACAGGCAAACGCGGATCGAGTTGGCGGAGACGCAGCAGCGGGTGTGGGAACTAGCCGACCAAGTCACGAGGCTGCCGGAGCGGACCACCACACAGGTCCGTATTTCTGACAATCCGGAACTGCTGAAGGCCTTAAAGGGAAGCTTGTTGGATCTGCAGTTGAAGCGAACCCAGTTGCTGACGAAGTACGAACCGAGTCACCGTCTGGTGCAGGAGGTGGATGAGCAGATCGGACAGGCCGAGGCGACCATCGCCGCAGAGATCGCGTTGCCGCTGAGAGACGAGACAACCGACAAGAACGCCCACTACGAATGGGCGAAGTCGGAATTGCAGCTGGCTCAAGTGCAATTGAAAGCGCTGCAAGCGCGGGAGGCGGCGACCGCAAGGCAAGAAACTGCCTACGGAGCAATGGCTCGGCAATTTGGCGAGGACGCTATCACGCAGGACGACTTGCTAAGCCGGGAGAAGGCCGCGCAGGAGAACTATCTTCTGTACGTAAGGAAGCAGGAAGAAGCGCGGATGGACGACGCACTGGACGAGCGGGGAATCGTGGATGTTGCGATCGCCGAGCATCCCGTAGCACCGGCACTCCCGGAGTGGTCGACGTGGACAGTGCTCGCAATCGGGTTGGCTGCCGCGGGAGTTACGGGCACGGGCGCGGCTTTTGCGGCGGATTATATGGATCCTGCATTTAGGGATCCGGACGATGTGCGGGCGTACTTGAATTCTCCAGTGCTGGCATCGTTGCCGCGGCGCGGGAGAGAAAGGCTCTCGGCGTGAGGGAAGGCATTCTGAGCGCGGATTTGTTGTTTGGACGAGCAGCTGAGCGGGCGAGTGCGCGTCGGGAAGAAACGAGCGTAAGACAGCCGGGGTTGTGGGATCCGGAACACTATGCGCGGGAGCAGATCCGGTTCTTGGTGCGGCAGGTTTTTACGAATGCCGAACGTCCGGTGCGGCAGGTCGTATTCAGCGCGGTGGAAGCGGAGACGGATGTGCGGAGTATTTGTCGGCAAGTTGGAGAGGCACTGGCGCTGGAGACAGGCGGCAGCATCGCTATGGTTTTGCGAGAGGCAGAGATGTGCCGAACCGAGACCGGTCCCATGGAACTGAGCGAGCCGCTGCGATGCGTTGCCTCCAGGTTGCGCGGCGACTTATGGCAGTTGCCCACCGCAGGAAAAGATAGCGACACGACAGCCTTGCTGCACTCGTACCTGGGTCAAGTACGGCAGGAGTTTGATTACTCCATCGTAGAAGGGGCTCCTGCAGGGGATTCCAACGAGACGATGGCCATGGCGCAGTATGCGGACGGAATCGTTCTTGTGTTGTCGGCCCAGCGTACGCGGCGAGCCACGGCACGCAAAATCAAGGAGAGGTTGGAAGGGGCGCGCGCTCGCATCCTGGGAACAGTGTTGAGCGACCGAGTCTTTCCCATCCCACAGGGGATTTACCGGCGTTTGTAGAAAATTGAGGTCAAAAAATACGAACTGGAACTACATCTGAAATGTCTACTCCTCTTCTGAATCCGGGGCGTGGAAGACCGCAGGCGGTCGATTGGGCGCGGCTGATCCCTGGAGAGAATCCGGCTCTTGCTGGGAAGCGGAAGCCTCCGAGAGCGGCTCGAGTCTTCTCGTCAGCCAAGGTTTCAGAAATCACCCCAGAAACCGTCAGGGGAACGGATCTTCTGAGCTTGCTAATGCCGGGTCCGCTGCAGCAGCGGACCGCGCAGAGATGGGTGCGTTCGACAGCTGCCGATTTTGCGCTGGTGACGCTGAACTGGCTCTTGATCGGCGCACTAATGGTGCCACTGCGAATGCTTTTTCCTCACGTCCGGATATACCGGTATGCGGCGGGAACGCCGGTGTTCTTGTTAGGGATTGCGCTGTTGCATGCGGCACTGATCACTTTGATGGGGTACTCCGAGGGTCTTCAAGCTGGAGGCCGGGATATTCGGCAACAGCTCTACATTCTCGGTAAATGCGTTATGTGGGCAACGACGGTGCTGTGCCTCGCCTATGGTCTTCAGGGAGCGCCATGGACGACGAGCGGCCTGTTCTGTGGAGCAGGAGCGCTGCATTTTGTGGCTCTCGGGGTGTGGCGGCGGCAGAGCGATAAACAAAACCATCGACCGCGGCAAGGCGTCGAGATGCGCAACGTCCTAATCGTGGGGGCGGGAGGCGTGGGGCGGCGGGTGGCATCCTATGTCGAGAAGCATCCGGAAGGAGGGCGCGTGCTATGCGGACTGCTCGACGATGAGGGACCGATGGGCAACGGTGTAATCGGGCGAGTGGGGGATTTGGCTCGACTGGCGCGCAGAGGCTTCGTCGATGAAGTCATTCTTGCGGCGCCTCACGATCGAAGTTTGACAACGCAGGTGCTGCGCGAGGCACAGCGGTTACGCCTGGATGTGGAGATTATTCCGGAGTTATTTGGATGCAAACCAGCGGCCACCGAATTCGAGCGGGTTGGCGATTTGCCAGTGATCTGCTTGCATGCGGAGCGGCTACCGTCGGTCGGAATGGTGTTGAAGCGGGTTGTGGATATAGCCGGAGCGGGTCTGCTGCTGACCGTCCTGTCGCCGTTGCTGGCGGTGATTGCCGGGCTGATCAAACTGGGCTCAAGGGGAACTGTCTTCTACAGTGCGCCGCGTGCGGGGCGGAAGGGCAAGCGGTTTCGCTGCTGGAAATTTCGGACCATGGTCAGCGACGCGGACGCGCTAAAGGACGGTTTGCGGCAAAGCAACCAGCGGGCCGGTCCATTCTTCAAGATTGCGGATGATCCGCGGATCACCCGCATAGGGCGTTTTCTGAGACGCTACAGTCTGGATGAACTGCCGCAGCTGTGGAACGTTCTGAGAGGCGACATGAGTTTAGTCGGACCAAGGCCGCATCCCGTGGACGATGTTGCGGGCTACGAGATCGAACACTTGGGTCGGCTGGACGTGACTCCAGGAATCACGGGACTGTGGCAAGTGACCGCGCGCCGCGATCCATCGTTCCAGCGGGGAATGGAACTCGACCGGGAATACATTCGCACGTGGAGCCTGAGATCCGACATGCGGATCTTATTAAGGACTCTTCTGGCAGTGGTGCAGGGAAGCGGAGACTGATGGCAGCGACCTCGCTGAGAGCGACGGCCTCGGGAATCGGAGACGATTGTCTGCTCTGGGCGGGGCAAGCTGTTTTGCGTCCTCTGCAGACTTTGATGTCAGCGCCCAGTCTGCTTTTTCTAGGGGCGCTGAGCGCCATGCTACTGCGCCATCCGGATGTGGCGTTCTACGAGATTGACCGCATCGCATTCGGGCTGCTCATGCTGGGAGTTGTAGGACGCGCGGTGGTCCTGCGGCGAAGGTTGCTGGTGTTCGAACGAGCATCCTGGCCAATGATTGGTTTGACCGTGCTTGCTCTGGCCAGCATCGTTGGGCAGCCGTTCGATCACGAAAGCTGGAGCTTGCTCGCGTCCAAGATGATTGTCCCGTTCGCGCTCTTTCATCTGGCGGGGCTGGTGTTCGCGGAGGAGCGGCGGTTCCGGCATTTTGAAATCTTTGCGCTGTGGGTGCTCGCTTATCTGAGCTTTACGGCGATTGCATTCCTCGTGGGTGTGCATGCACTGATCTTCCCGCGATTCATTCTCGACGAAAGCCTTGGGTTTCACGCCGACCGGGCGCGCGGACCGCTGCTGCAGGCTGTGGCAAACGGTGTGTCGTTGAACATTCTGGGACTGCTGGCCCTGCATGCCTACCGGAGAGGAAGCGCACGTGGAGTGAAGGTCGCGGTCTTGTTGGGATCGGTGCCGATCGCGATCCTGGCAACGATGACGCGGGCAGTGTGGTTGTCTTTTGCAGGAACAGTGGTCGCATTGATCTTCGTTTCGAAGAGCCGCAGTTTGCGCCGGGCGGCTTTGGCGTTGGTCTTGATCGCGGCAGCGGGATTGATCGTCATTCTGAGTTGGCATGACCTGGGCGGCGCGTTGAGTGACCGTCTGGAAGAACGCGGGCCGGTGGATTTTCGCCAGGCGGTGTACGCGGGCGGTTGGGAGATGTTTTGTGAGCGCCCGCTGACGGGGTGGGGCTTCCATCAGATGCCGGCCGAGTTACCGCGGCATGTCAGCGGATACAACGAGAAGGTTCTATATCCGCACAATACTTTTCTGGAATTGCTGGTGGAGCATGGGGTAGTCGGACTCGCGCTCTATGTATGGCTGATGTGGGAGATGTGGCGACTTCGACGGGGCTCAATTCCCAGGGCAGAACGAGATGGGTTCCTTGATTCTCAATTTCACCGATTATGGCCCATCATGCTGGCGGTCTATTGGGTGAATGCGGCAGTGGTTGTGATGAGCTACCAGTTCGTGAACGGGTTACTGTTCACAATGGCGGGGATGCTGGCGGCGCAGAACGGGAGAGCGGAGAGTTGCCGTTCATGCTGATCGTGGCTTATCTCGCGAATCGGTTTCCTTCTACGGTCGAGCCTTACGTCATCGACGAGATCGAGGAGTTGCGCAAGCGGGGAGTTCGCGTCGTCGCTGGCAGTGTGTGGAAACCGCGCGCGAGTGAACGGTCTTCGTGCGGGCCGGAAATCATCTTGCAGCCGCTGCCCTTGATCATTTTGCTGCGTGCGTTGTGGCTTATTGTGCGGCGGTGGAGGCGAATCTCGTCTCTGGTCCTGCGCGTTGTTTTCCACGGCACCGAGGGTCCTCTGACTCGAGCCAAGGCTCTCGTGCACACATGGCAGGGGGCGTGCTATGGGCTGCTACTGGAAGAACGGGGAGTCGACCACATCCACGTACATCACGGATATCTAGGATCGTGGATCACGATGGTGGCGGCGCGGCTCTTGGGCGTCGGATTCAGTATGACGCTCCACGGTTCGGACCTCCTGCTGCATGGTGCGTATCTCGACGCAAAGCTCGAAGGCTGCACATTCTGCTTGACGGTGTCGGAGTACAACCGGGGTTTCATATTGAATCGTTACCCGCGGGTGAATGCGGAGAAGGTAATGGTGGCGCGTCTGGGAGTTGATGTAAGCGATCGCATAACGAGTCCAATTCCGAAGCAGAAACCCGCGGGAGAACCGTTCAAATTGCTGGCTGTGGGGCGACTGCACGCTGTGAAAGATCATGCATTCCTGATTCGGGCGTGCGCGGAGCTTGGGCGGCAGGATGTGCCATTCGAGTGTCTGATTGCAGGAGAGGGTCCAGAACGGCGGAACCTGGAATCCCTGATTCGACAATGCAGTCTGGAGGGGCGAGTCAGCTTGCTCGGGCATGTGCCTCGAGAACAGATGAATTCGTTGTATGGCCGGGCTGAGGTCGTTGTCCTGACCAGCAAAAGCGAAGGCATTCCGCTCGTGCTGATGGAGGCCATGGCACGTGGGAAGATCGTGCTGGCGCCGGCGATCACGGGGATCCCGGAACTGGTCATTGCGGGGGAAACGGGTTTTCTTTTCGATCCGGGCGCGTTGGATGATTTTGTTGCCTGGCTGCTCCGCATTCGTTTGCTGATGCAGTCATCCGACCATGCTTCTGTTCATCCCGACGCTTTTTCGGCTACCCGCCAATTGGACTGGGTGCGGCACGCAGCCCAAGTGCAGGTTCGCCACAACTTCAACCGACGCAAGAATTTGCAATCATTCGGCGACTTATTCCTGGAGCGGATCGCCGCGCAGACAGAGAGCATTCCTGATGAGAATCTTGTACTGCAACAAATATAACTATCCGTTCAGCGGGACCGAGGTTTACCTGTTCGAACTGATGGAATTAATGCGCCGGAAGGGACATGAGGTCGCGCTGTTCTCGATGGCGGATGCACGCGGCGAGGCGACGGCGTACGACCGTCACTTCGTGCAGCACATTGATTTCAAAACAAAGGCGGGATGGTGGCAGAAAGCGCGGCAGGCGGGGCACGCGATTTATTCGACGGACGCGCGGCAGCGGATGCGGGCGATGATCGAGGAGTTCCGGCCGGATGTGGCGCACGTCCGCAATATCTACCATCATTTGTCACCGTCGATCCTGTGGGAGTTGAAAGCGAACAACATTCCCGTGTTGTACCACGTGAATGATTTCAAGTTGCTGTGTCCAAGCTACAACATGGTTTCCGGCGGGGAGGCTTGCGAGGCGTGCAAGGGAGGGGAATTCCGGCATGCATTAAGGGCGCAGTGCTATCCGGGAATGGGCGCGCGAACGATGCTGGTGACCGAGGCCTATGTTCATCGCTGGCTAAGCACATACCAAAAGTGCGTCGACCTATTTTTGGCGCCCAGTCAGTTTGTGCGCGAGAAGTTTGTGCAGCATGGGTGGGATCGTGACAAGTTTGAAGTACTGCAGCATTTTCAAGAGATCCATCGGTTGCGGGAGTCAAAGGATGATGATCGGCAGGTACTGTACTTCGGGAGGCTGTCGGCGGAGAAGGGAGTCGGAGATTTGCTGCGGGCGATGCAGCAGGTTCCTCAGATGCGGTTGATGGTTGCGGGCGATGGGCCACAGAAGGGCGAACTACAGCAGTTGGCCGCCTCCTTAGGTCTGAACAATGTGGATTTTGCCGGGCAGGTGGCGCCGACGGAGCGCGATGCGATGATCGCGAAGTCTCGTTTTACGGTCTTGCCGTCTCATGCTTATGAGACTTTGGGGAAGACAATTCTCGAGTCCTATGCAGAGGGGCGGGCTGTGATTGCGTCCAACCTGGGGTCGAGACGCGAACTCGTACACGAGGGACAGACTGGACTTCTATATCCTACCGGCGACGTGAACCAACTCACGCAGGCGATCCAGCTATTAGGTACGAACCCCGAACTGGCGGAGCAGATGGGACGCGCGGGGTGGGAGTTGGTGCGCCAGCGCCATACTCCGGAAATGCACTATCAGAAACTGTTGAGTCTGTATGAAGCGATGCTTGAGCGCAAGCGCGTGCGGAGCATGAGCCTGATCGCAACGACGGAGAAACCCGGCTGGCGGCGATCCCGTTACGTGTCTACAAGAGCAAAAGAGAGTCCTGAAAGGCGGACGCTGCGGCTGGCCTTTATTGGCGGCCGTGGAGTGATTTCGAAATACAGCGGGATTGAAACCTATTACGAAGAGGTTGGCAAGCGGCTGGCTGAGATGGGGCATGAAGTCACTGTTTACTGCCGCAACTACTTCACTCCGGCGGTGGCAGAACACAATGGCATGAGACTGGTGAGGCTCCCGACGATACGGTCGAAGCACTTCGAAACGGTGATTCACACGCTGCTGAGCACCGTGCATGCGCTCACGCAGCGATATGACATAGTGCATTACCATGCGCTGGGTCCGGCGCTGTTCACATTTCTTCCTCGTCTGCTCGGAGAGAAAACGGCTGTGACCGTGCAGGGGCTTGACTGGCAGCGAAAGAAGTGGGGACGCCTGGCTTCGGCAGTTTTGAGGCTCGGAGAGAGAGCGTCTGTGCAGTTGCCCAATGGAACTATGGTGGTATCGCAGACTCTGCAGAGGCGCTATCGGGAGATCCACGGCGTGGAGGCGTTCTATGTGCCCAATGGCGGACTGCTACGGGAAAGGATTGCACCGAGGGCGATCCTGGAGTGGGGACTTGATCCCGGGAAGTACATTTTGTTCTTGGGCCGATTCTCGCCCGAAAAGAATTGCCACCTGCTGGTGGAAGCGTTTGAGCAGATTGAAACGGATGTGAAACTTGTGATGGCGGGGGCGTCGAGTTATTGCGACGAGTACGGCCGGGAGTTGCGAACGCATGCCAGTAACCGCATTCGTATGCTCGATTGGGTGTCAGGCCCGACGCTCGATGAGTTGCTCACGAATGCCATGATATTTGTGCTTCCCTCCGACATGGAGGGATTGTCTCTTGCCCTGCTGGACGCCATGGGAGCAGGCCTGTGCGTGCTTACAAGTGACGTGCCGGAGAATCGTGAAGTAGTAGACGGAGTCGGGTTTACGTTCCAGACAGGCAGTGCCCGTGACCTGGCGGACCGGTTGCGCTTCTTGATCGCGAATCCTGGGGCACGCGAGGCCGCTGGACGCATGGCCAGGCGCCGGATCGAAGAACAGTATCAGTGGCGAAACGTTGTGCAAGAAATCGAGAAGGCCTATTTCAAATTGATGGGATGGGAGCCCGCGGAGCTGGCGAACAGAAAGCCCAATGCTAGAGGCTCCGCGATTGGCGAGAGCGATGAGGCGAAGTTGATGGCGGGATGAGATCGTGTCCGACAACTGCCCCGGGGTCGTCGCCAGGGCAATCGCCATCCGTTGGATAGGGACGAAAGAGTCGCAAAGACGGCGAAATGTAAGTAATCAGAGAGGACGGGGTGAATCCCGTCCTTTTTTATTACAATCAGATGCGCGGCTGCCGGCGGAGGCGGGATTGATGCATTCGTTGGCGGTCGACTCTTCGCATGCCAAATACGATTCTCGTCACAGGTGGAGCAGGATTCATTGGATCGAACTTCGTGCTGCGGCAACTGCGGGATGAATCAGCGTCGATTGTGAATCTCGACAAGCTGACTTACGCAGGGAACCTGCACAACCTGGAAAGCATCGCTTCGAGCCCGAGGTATGAGTTCGTGCAGGGCGATATCGGGGACCGCGGCCTCGTCCGGCGATTGCTGGAGAAGCACCGGCCGACGGCGATTGTCCATTTTGCCGCGGAGAGTCATGTAGATCGCTCGATCCGCGGCCCCGAGGACTTTATCCGCACGAATGTCGACGGAACGTTTGTCCTGCTGGAAGAAACGCGGGCGTATTGGAGCGTGCTTCCCGAGGCGGCCAAGACGGGCTTCCGGTTCCTGCATATTTCCACCGACGAGGTGTACGGCTCGCTTGAGCCGGAGGATCCGCTGTTTTCCGAAACCACCGCATATGCTCCAAACAGTCCGTATGCTGCGTCAAAAGCGGCATCGGATCACCTGGTGCGCGCCTATCATCACACGTATGGCTTGCCGACGCTGACGACGAACTGCTCGAATAATTATGGTCGATTCCAGTTTCCCGAGAAGTTGATCCCACTGATGATTCTCAACGCGCGCGACAGAAAGTCGCTGCCGGTGTATGGGGACGGCAAGAACGTCCGCGACTGGCTTTACGTGGAGGATCACTGCGATGCGATCGCAGCCGTATTGCAGCGCGGGCGGGTCGGAGAAACGTACAACATTGGGGGCTGGAACGAGAAACCGAACATTGAGATCGTGCAGTTGATATGCGATTTATTGGACGAGATGATGCCGGACGCGGGAAAATCCCGCCGCGAATTAATTGCGTTTGTGAAGGACCGTCCCGGACACGACCGCCGCTATGCGATTGACGCGCGCAAGATCGAGCGCGAGTTGGGATGGAGGCCGAAGGCTACCTTCGAGGCGGGTATTCGCAAGACAGTTCGCTGGTATCTTGAGAATGATGCGTGGGTGCGCGACGTAACGAGTGGAAGCTACCGGCAGTGGGTTGCGACGCATTATTCCGTTTAGCACCCGACCCCAGCGCGCAAGCCCCGACGAGGAAATAGAAGATCAAACTATGCAAGAAAGTACGCGGTACAAAGGCATTATCTTGGCAGGCGGGTCGGGTACGCGTCTGTATCCCGTGACGCAGGTCATGGGGAAGAGTCTGCTTCCCGTGTACAACAAGCCGATGATTTATTACCCGCTGTGCACACTGATGCTAGCGGGCATTCGCGACATTCTGGTGATTTCTACTCCAGAGGATGCGCCGAAGTTCGAGGCGGTCCTGCGGGACGGAAGCCAGTACGGAATTCGCCTGCGCTATCAGGTGCAGCTGAAACCCGAGGGTATCGCTCAGGCGTTTCTGGTGGGGGAGGAATTCCTGGATGGAAGTCCGGCTGCGCTGGTTCTGGGCGATAACATTTTTTACGGACACGATCTGGCGAAGGACTTGCGCGAGGCTGCGAATAAGGTTCATGGGGCTCGCGTGTTCGCGTATCCGGTGCACGACCCGGAGCGGTATGGGGTGGTGGAGTTCGATTCCAACGGGCGCGCCCTGAGTATCGAGGAAAAACCGAAGCAGCCGAAATCGCGATATGCGGTCACCGGGCTCTACTTTTACGATGGCCAAGTGGTGGAGATTGCGAAGTCGCTGAAGCCGAGCGCTCGCGGCGAACTCGAAATCACCGACGTGAACCGAACCTACCTTAAGAATGGTCAACTCGAGGTCGTGGTGATGGGTCGCGGCATGGCCTGGTTGGATACAGGCACGCACGAATCGTTGATGGATGCCGCGCTCTACATTCAAGCCATCGAAAAGCGGCAAGGGCTGATGGTGGCTTGCCCCGAGGAGATCGCGTATCGCTCGGGTTACATCACAGCGGAACAGGTGGAAAAGATTGGAAGCACAATGAAGAACAGCAGCTATGGGGCGTACTTGCTGCAGCTTTTGAGAGAGAAGGTGTTCTGAGTGAGTGGATCTGCAGAAGTGGGGCATGCAATGGACGCAATCAGGAAAATCCCGACTTCGTTGCCGGGGGTGGTCGTGCTGGAGCCACGGGTGTTTGGCGACGAGCGCGGATTTTTTCTGGAGAGTTACAACGAGAGGGTGTTTGCGGAAGTAGGAATTCGCGAGCGGTTTGTACAGGACAATCACTCGAAGTCGCGGCGGAACGTTTTACGCGGGCTTCATTATCAGATCAAGCAGCGGCAGGGCAAACTCGTGCGCACCGTGGAAGGCGAGGTGCTCGACGTCGCGGTAGATCTGCGACGCAGTTCTTCAACATTTGGCGGGTGGGAAGCAGTTCGATTGTCGGGTGAGAACAAACGGATGCTATGGATTCCGGCGGGGTTTGCGCACGGGTTTCGCGTGATCTCAGAGACCGCGCAAGTTCTATATAAAGCCACCGACTACTATGCTCCGGAACACGAACGCACGCTGGCATGGAATGATCCAGATTTGAAGATTCAGTGGGAGCTGGATGGCGACCCCATCGTGTCAGCGAAGGATCAGCACGGCGTTGCTCTTGGCGATGCCGAGACTTTCGAATAGCCGCGGGGATAATCATTTCAATGAGAGTGACGGTATTCGGAGCCTCCGGTCTTTTGGGCAAAGCGCTCATGCGCGAGTGGGGCCGGGATAATGTTACAAGCCTATCTTCGCGAGATGCCGATATTCGTGATGCAGCCAGAGTTAGAGAGGTTGTGGCGACCTCGCGCCCTGAATGGATCGTGCTTGCCGCCGCTTACACCAATGTCGACGATTGCGAGACTCATCCAGACCTGGCTTTTGCGGTGAATCGCGATGGGCCGGTGAATGTGGCTGAGGCTGCGAAGGCAATCGGCGCGAAGCTTTTGTTTCTCAGTTCCGACTACGTGTTTGACGGGAAGAAGACTTCACCCTATGAAGCTGGATATGCCCGGAATCCGCAGAGCGTGTATGGGCGATCGAAAGCGGAGGCTGAAGTCCGCCTGCTTGAAGTTCTGCCGGAGTGCTGTATCGCTAGAACTTCGTGGCTGTTTGGAAACGACGGCAAATGTTTTCCCGACACGATTTTGAAACTGGCGGCCAGTCGTCCCGCTCTGGATGTCGTCGATGATCAACGGGGGTGCCCAACGTTTTCTGTGGACCTGGCTAGAGCAATCATCGACCTATGCCGACGGGATGCGAGTGGGATTGTTCACGCCACGAATGCGGGAGATTGCTCGTGGTTTGAATTTGCAAGGGAAATCGTAAGATCTGCGGGTTCGGGAACCGAGGTGCGCCCGGTCAGCAGCCAGCAGATGGCGCGTCCGGCGCCGCGCCCGGCGTACTCCGTTCTTTCGCCTGCGAGTCTGCATCGGTATGGAATCAGCATGCCAGCCTGGCAGGATGCGCTACGGCGATATCTGCAAGAACGGAACAGTTGAGTGCCCTCTGGACGTTGCTTCGTCTCGCCTGAGACTGTTAGGATGCGGCGGGGTTCTCGCCAAGTGAAGTCGATCCTCAATTACATCGACGGGCAGTTCGTGCGCGGGAAGCGCGAGTTTGCCGATGTGAATCCGGCGAACGGGAGCGTGATCGCGCAGGTTGCCGAAGCAGATGAAGGACTGGTCGACGATGCGGTAAGGGCGGCGCGCAAGGCGCTACGAGGAGAATGGGGTCGCGCGGGGATCCGCGAACGCGCCGCGCGGCTGGCAAAGGTGGCCGACGCGATCGAAGCACGATTCGATTGCTTCGTCGCTGCTGAAGTGGCGGATACGGGTAAGCCGATGGCGCTCGCTTCCAGGCTAGACGTTCCCAGGGCTGCGGCCAACTTTCGTGCATTCGCCGATGTGATCAAGACCGCGGGAGTTGAATCGTTCCAGACGGAGACTGCCGATGGCAAGAGTGCGCTGAATTATGCAGTGCGCAAGCCTCTTGGTGTTGTGGGGATTATCACTCCGTGGAACCTGCCATTGTTATTGCTGACATGGAAAGTCGCGCCAGCCTTGGCGTGCGGCAATACGGTGGTCGTGAAACCATCCGAGGAAACTCCGGCAACTGCGACGTTGCTCGCCGAAGTGATGAACGAAGCTGGCATTCCGGACGGAGTCTATAACGTGGTTCATGGTTTCGGGCCGAATTCCGCGGGAGAATTTCTGACGCGGCATCCCGGCGTGAATGCAGTTACTTTTACTGGCGAATCACAGACGGGAGCGGCGATCATGAAAACGGTTGCCGCATCGGTGAAGCCGGTGTCGTTTGAACTGGGCGGCAAGAATGCGGCGATTGTGTTTGGCGACTGCGATTTCGAAGAAGCGGTAAACGGGATCAGTGAGGCCGCATTCCTGAATACTGGGCAGGTCTGCCTGTGCGCTGAGCGCGTGTATGTTGAGCGCACGATCTTCGAGAAGTTTGTCGATGCGCTGAAGCGTAAGGCGGAGAACCTGCGCGTGGGCTCTCCGTTGGAGAAGAGCACGGATCTCGGGCCACTGGTTTCGTCGCAACATCGCGAGAAAGTTCTCTCCTATTACAAGTTGGCTCGAGAAGAGGATGCTGCCGTGGTGACCGGCGGGGGCATTCCCGAGTTTGGGAGTGAGCTCGACAATGGATTCTACGTGCAGCCGACGATCTATACTGGGTTACCGGAGTCGGCGCGGTGCGTGAAGGAAGAAATCTTCGGCCCGGTGTGCCATGTGGCTCCTTTCGATACCGAGGAGGAGGCTGTGAGTATGGCGAACGATACGAAATACGGTTTAGCAGCGTCAATTTGGACGACGAATCTGAAGCGCGGCCACCGCGTGGCACAGCAGATGAACGTGGGCATCACTTGGGTGAACTGCTGGTTCCTGCGGGACCTGCGGACGCCATTCGGGGGCGCAGGACTTTCCGGGATTGGACGTGAGGGTGGCATGCATTCACTGAACTTCTATTCAGAGTTAAACAATGTTTGTATCCGGCTGTGAACGTCTACGAGCAGCGAACGTGCGACACATGGGCGAGATTTCAGGCAAAGTGATTGCGGGAAGAGCGCAGCCGCGCGGCAAGTATGCGCATGTGAAGCGCGCTGGAGATTTTCTATTTGTTTCGGGGACAAGCTCCCGCCGCGCCGATAATACGATTGCCGGCGCGGAGGTGGATGAATTCGGGACCACGCGTCTCGATATCCGTACGCAAACGAAGGCAGTCATCGAAAATGTTCGCGATATCCTGAAGGATGTGGGTGCGCAGCTCAGCGATATCGTTGAAGTGACAACTTACCTTGTGAACATGAATGATTTTGGGGGATACAACGAGGTATATGGCGAACACTTCGACTTCGATGGACCTGCTCGAACCACTGTGGCCGTCCATCAGTTGCCTCATCCGCATTTGCTGATTGAGATCCGCGCTATGGCATACAAGCCGGAGAAATAGGAGCTTCCATGCCGTCCATCAAGAACCTCAAGGCGTTTAGCTTTCAGGCCTGGATCGAAGAGAACAAGGAAAAGTTCAAGCCGCCCGTGGGCAATGCTCAGGTATGGGAAGACGGCGAGATGATGGTGACTGTGGTGGGAGGTCCGAACCACCGGCGCGATTATCACGATGATCCGACGGAGGAGTTCTTCTACCAGCTGAAGGGGAATATTTTTCTTCGCATTATGGAGACTCCCGGGAAACCTCCGCTGGAGATTCCTGTCAAAGAAGGGGAAATCTTCCTGCTGCCGAAGCACATGCGGCACTCGCCGCAGCGCCTGCAGGAGGGCAGCATTGGTGTAGTGGTCGAGATGCCGCGTCCAGAGAGCGCTTTGGACGGATTCGAATGGTATTGCCAGAATTGTCACCAGTTACTGCATCGTGCGGAAGTAAAGTTGAAGAGCATTGTGCGCGACTTGCCTCCGTTGTTTGAGCAGTTCTACAACAGCGAGAGCTTGCGCAAATGCAAACACTGCGGCGCGCTTCATCCCGGCAGACAGTAAACATGCCAGTCATCGACATCCATAATCATTTTTTTCCGCGCACCTGGCCGGATCTGGCGGAGCGCTACGGCACTCCAAATTGGCCCTGGATCAAGCACACCGAGACGGGGAAAGCGGACATTATGGTGGGAGATCGATTCTTTCGCCATATCTATTCCGCTTGCTGGGATCCCGAGGTGCGCCTCAACGAAATGGACCGGGACGGCGTCGAGATGCAGGTGCTCTCGGCGACTCCGGTGTTGTTCGCTTACGAGCGTCCGGTGGAGCATGCTCTGGATTGTGCGCGGCTGTTCAATGATGCCGCTCTCGAAGTGTGTGCGCGGGGCAAGGGGCGGCTGAAATCTTTGTGCCAGGTTCCTCTTCAGGATGTTGACGCGTCGTGCAGAGAGTTGAGCCGTTGCATGCGCGCTGGGCATCTCGGAGTGCAGATCGGCAATCACGTCGGAGAGAAAAATCTCGACGATCCAGGCATCGTGGAGTTTCTGGACCATTGCGCGAGTGAGGGCGCGGCCGTGCTGGTTCATCCGTGGGACATGCTCGCGCCGCAGCGCATGCCGAAATACATGATGCCGTGGACTGTGGGCATGCCCGCCGAGACGCAACTGGGCATTGTCGCGATGATTGTGGGCGGAGCGTTCGACAGGCTGCCTCACAATTTGCGTATCTGTTTCGCGCACGGCGGGGGAAGTTTCGCATTCTTGTTGGGGCGGCTTGAGAATGCATGGCAGCATCATCCAGTGGCCCACGGCGTTTGCGAGTTGCCGCCGAGCCAGTATGTGAATCGCTTCTATGTGGACTCAGCGGTATTCGACGAGCGTGCGTTGCAATTCCTGGTGGGCACCATTGGAGAGGAACGCGTCATGCTCGGGTCGGACTATCCCTTCCCGTTGGGCGAGCATCGCGTAGGATCGTTGATTCGATCCAGCGGGTTGACCCTGCCCGCAAAAGATCGGTTGCTCGGCGGAAATGCGGTGAAGTTCCTCGGTCTGCAAGCGGAGCGTATCCCCAGCAGCGATCCAAAGACGGTGGATACAGGGGACGGAAGCCCTATTGTTCCGCACAGTGAGCAATTGACTTACAGTTCCTATTTGAAGGTTCCGGAGCTTCTGAAACTCCAACACCCGCAGTATTCTCCGGAGCATCACGACGAATTGCTGTTCATCATCGTGCACCAGACCTACGAACTGTGGTTTAAGGAACTGCTGCACGATCTGGACGCGGTGGTGGCAAATCTGCGGGCTGCGGGAGCGAATCCCGATTCTCGTGACGAAGTCTATGAGGCTGCGCGATTGCTGCGGCGCTGTACAGAAATCACGCGCGTGCTGGTAGAACAGTTCACGATCCTCGAAACGATGCTGCCCACGCATTTCCTGGCATTTCGGGGCAAGCTGGAACCAGCCAGCGGATTCCAGTCGGAACAATTTCGTGAACTGGAATTTCTGTGCGGCTTGAAGGACGAAAAAATGCTGCGCTATCACCGTCCGACGCCGGAGGCGCATGCCCTGCTGGAACGAAGACTGCGGGAACCTTCGCTGCACGACGTTTTCTTCGAGGCCCTGCGAACCATGGGCAAGTTGCTTGTCGATAGCAACGCGACCGAGCGCGAGCGATTTGACGCGCGGGCTCGCGCAGTTCTTGCCTTGTATCGCGATGAACGCAGCAATCGAGACTGGATTGACGTGTGCGAGCGGCTTACGGAGTTTGATGAACTGGTGGTCAGTTGGAGGCTGCGACACATTCAACTGGTGGAGCGCGTGATCGGCGTGCGCATGGGAACTGGCGGCAGTGCAGGTGCGTCGTATCTTAAACTGACCTTGGACAAGAAATTCTTTCCGGAATTGTGGGAGGCACGCACGCTGCTGACGGAGTAGTCGTGTGATCTTTCCCACAATCTGCATCCGTCTTCTTTCGGGCATGACTGGTAAAGGCGAGACGATTTCACTGATCGGCGCTGGACTCAATGGGCCGCTGCTGGCTCTAGGTCTGGTCAGGCGTGGCTTTCGCGTGGAAATCTTCGAACGGCGCCCGGACATGCGGCGCGTGCGAATGAGCGCAGGCCGGTCCATCAATCTGGCTTTGTCGACTCGCGGGATTCATGCGCTCACTCAAGCGGGGCTTTGGAACGAGATGCGAAAGATCGTCATTCCGATGAAAGGAAGGATGATGCACTCGGCGACGTCTGAACTCACCTTCCAACCATACGGGAAGAACGACGCGGAAGTCATCCATTCCATTTCCCGTGCTGAATTGAATATTGCCCTGATCAATGCTGCCGAGAGGGAGGGTGTGAAGTTCTTCTTGCAGCAACGCTGCGTTGGGATCGATCTGAGAACAGGAATCCTCAAGTTGCGGGATGAGCAGACGGGCGAAAGCAAGACGCACGAATCAAGCATAGTGATCGGTTGTGATGGTTCGGCGTCTGCAATTCGTGCGGAGATGCTGAAGCTCAACCGCTTCAACTTTTCGCAACAGTACCTTGACTACGGATACAAGGAACTGACCATTCCAGCTGGGCCGGAAGGAAAGCACGTTCTGGAAACGAATGCCCTGCACATCTGGCCGAGGGGCAACTACATGCTGATCGCACTGCCCAACCTTGACGGCACGTTTGCGTGCATTCTGTTTCTGCCGTACGAGGGACGCGACAGCTTCGCGCAACTCGAAACGCGCGCATCGCTGGCCGAGTTTTTCCAGTCGCGGTTTCCAGATGCGGTTCCCCTTATGCCGGACGTCGCTCACAATTTCTTTGGCAACCCGACGGGAGCGATGGTGACCATCAAGTGCGATCCATGGCATATGAAAGGGCGAGCTCTGTTACTGGGCGATGCGGCGCATGCGATTGTTCCTTTCTTTGGGCAGGGAATTAACTGCGGGTTTGAAGACTGCACCTGCCTGTTGGAGTTGATCGATCATCACGGCGCCAATTGGGAGCGGGTCTTCAGCGAATTCGAAAAGGCACGCAAAGTCAACACCGATGCGATTGCGGACCTGGCGGTAGAGAACTTTGTGGAGATGAGGGATCGTGTGGCCGATCCGCGATTTTTGTTTCGCAAGAAGGTGGAACTGGCTTTGGAGGGGAAGTATCCAGGACTTTTTGTGCCCAAGTATGCGATGGTGACCTTTCATCGTGTCCCCTACGCGATGGCTTTGAGGCGAGGACAGATTCAGGATCGCATCTTGACGGAACTCTGCGAGGCAATCGATCGTGTAGACGATCTCGACTGGAGCAAGGCCGATCGGCTGATCCATAGCGAACTGACGCCACTGGAGTTGGCTTCGTGACTGGATTAGCGTTTCAGCCAGGCCAAGGCTTTGCGATCGCGATGGATAAGCGTGATCCCCTGGCTCATTTTCGCGATCGATTCTGCATTCCCAAGACCACAAACGGAGAGGACTACATTTATTTGTGCGGGCATTCGCTCGGACTTCAGCCGAAAACTGCGAGGGCGTATCTCGAACAGGAATTGAAGGACTGGGCCCAGCTTGGGGTTGAAGGTCACTTCCACGCCAAGAATCCGTGGATGCCCTATCATCGCCTGCTCACGCAGCAGACCGCCGAACTGGTGGGAGCGCAGCAGGACGAAGTCGTGGTGATGAATTCGCTCACCGTGAACCTGCACCTGATGATGGCGTCGTTCTACCACCCCACGAAAGAACGAAACAAGATCCTGGTCGAGCGCGGAGCGTTTCCCTCTGATCAGTATGCCGTCAAGTCGCAAATCCTTTTCCACGGGTTTGATTCCGCGACGTCCCTTCTCGAACTTACCCCCCGCGAAGGCGAATCTTGCATGCGCGACGAAGACATCGAATCGCTGATCGAGCGCGACGGTGATTCGATTGCGCTGATCCTGCTTGGAGGAGTGAACTACGCCACGGGACAGGCATTCGATATGGCAGGCATCACCAAAGCCGGGCACCGAAAGGGATGCGTAGTTGGATTTGATCTGGCGCACGCCGTAGGAAACATCTCCGTTCACCTTCACGATTGGGGGCCGGATTTCGCGGTGTGGTGCAGCTATAAATATCTGAATGGCGGTCCGGGCTGCGTTGCAGGATGCTTTGTGCACTCGCAACACGCTCACTCGGAGGAACGGCGGCGTTTTGCGGGATGGTGGGGGCACGATGAAAAAACCAGGTTTCAGATGGGACCGGATTTTCGTCCGATGCCAGGAGCGGAAGGTTGGCAATTGAGCAACCCCCCGATTTTGGCTCTCGCACCGTTGCGAGCGTCGATGGAGATTTTTTCCGAGGCTGGCCTGGAGCGCTTACGCGCGAAAAGCGTGTCTCTCACGGGATACATGGAATTTCTCCTCAATCAACATTCTTCTTCGAAGTTCTCCATCATTACTCCGTCGGAACCGGAGCGAAGAGGGGCCCAGCTTTCCATCCGATTACCGAACCACGGCCGCCAGTTGTGCGATCGATTAGCGGCTGCGGGAGTGATTGGCGACTGGCGGGAACCGGATACGTTCCGGGCGGCCGCGGTGCCTCTATACAACTCATATCAAGACGTTTATCGTTTCGTAAAACGCTTTTCGGTGGCCCTTCAGTAAGCAAAACACATCACTCCCGCTCAGCCGCTTAGATTACTTCGGTAACACAGTACGAAGGGCCAATAAACATACAATCGGGACGTGGGAAAATCTCCGCTCGAGCATGCCCGGAAGTGGACGGCCATTGTGTGCGCGGTGGTGTGCGTTCACATTTTGCTGTCGCTCCTGGCGTCACGTGGATTTGCTCTCACCGCTTTTGGCGACATCCTGCAGAATGTAGTGCTGCTTTGCGCCACCGTCGCATTTCTCTCGAATGTGCGGACGGCCACTCCGAAAGCTCGGCTATTCTGGGCGCTCATGGGCTTGGGCCTCGGTATGTGGCTGGTTTCGCAAGTCATGTGGACCTACTTCGAGGTCTTCTTGCGGCATGAGGCGCCGAATCCGTTTGTCGGGGACGTCATTCTGTTCCTGCATATTGTTCCAATGATGGCCGCGGTGACGATCCAACCCCATGTTCAGCAGGATCATCGGGCGATACGGGCTGGAACACTGGACTTCGCACTTCTGCTCACGTGGTGGCTGTTCCTGTATCTGTTTGTCGTCATTCCATGGCAGTATGTGCACCCCGTCGAGTCGTTGTATGGCAGAAGCTTTGATTTGCTTTACGTGAGTGAAGAACTCGTGTTGGCGGCTGGACTTCTGCTGGTGTGGCGGCGAAGCCGTGGAACATGGCGGAGCATTTACTTCCATCTCTGCGGGGCGGCGCTGGTCTATTGCATTGCTTCACTCGCTGCGAGCGAGGCTATCGATCTGCACCTCTATTACACGGGCAGCCTGTTCGACGTGCCACTGGTGGCGGGAATGTTGTGGTTCGTTCGCGTCGGATTTCTGGCGCGCGAAAACGCGGAACAGAATACTGTGGAAGAACCTGCTACCAGCGGCTACGGAATCTGGAAGGCGCGTCTATCGATGGCGGCCGTGTTGATTACTCCGTTGATGATGGCATGGGCGCAGTTTGGCGGGAATGTCCCGCAAAAAGTGCGGACGTACCGGCTGCTGCTGACCGTCGCGGTCATGCTTGTCATGGGCGCTCTGGTATTTCTGAAGCAGCACTTGCTGGATCAGGAGTTGCTCAGCCTTCTTCACTTGTCGCGTCACAACCTAGATGAGATGTGCCGTCTCAAGGACGAACTGGAGAACAAGGAACACTCGCTGAGGTGGCATAGTCTCGAACTACAGCGGAAGAATCTCGAACTGCAGGAAATCTCTTTCACCGACGTGCTTACGGGGATTTGGAACCGGCGTTATCTGGAAGAGATTCTCACCGCTGAGGCGCAGCAGGTTCTGCGAAATTATCAACGTGCGCGGGGAAATGATATCCGCAAGATGGACCATCGCGATCTGGTATTCATCATGGTCGACGTGGATTTCTTCAAGGAAGTGAACGATCGCCACGGCCATCCGGCGGGAGATCGGCTGCTGCAGCTGGTGGCGCACCGCCTATCGACGGTCGTGCGCAAGTCCGACGTGCTGGTCCGTTGGGGCGGAGAAGAATTCCTGATCATGAGCCGCTCGACTGATCCGTCCGGAACGCCGGCGTTCTGCAGCCGTGTGCTGCAGGTGATAGCGTCCGAGCCATTCGATCTGGGTCACGGAATTTCAGTGTCAAAAACCTGTTCGGTCGGGTGGGCCGCGTATCCGTGGAGTCGAGGGGCCTTTGAGCAGCTGTGCGCCGAGGAGTCGATAGCCCTGGCGGATGCGGCCCTGTATCGAGCTAAAGCTCTCGGCAGGAACCAAGGTGTCGGGATTGTGGCGACGGAGGCTGCGAGTCAGAATCCCGACGCCGTTGATCTGGTGTCAGTGTGTCAGGGGAATCCTCCACTCGCTCGCACCGTAAGAACCGAGTGTCCTGGCATGGAGACGAAATCCGCAGAGCAGATCGAAGCTGTAGAGCCGGTCGACGAGTTCCTCGCGTAGACCTCTGCATCTCGAAATCGCATCTGAACGGTCTTCGCCGGTCGCTTGACCTGTGCGAGCGCGTTGACTACATTGGGTTGCCGGCCTCACGGCCGTCGAGGCATAACTCCTAATGAATGCAAAGAACCAATCGCGCAAGACGGGCCTTCGTCAGAAGGCACAACTGATGTCCGCGTCAGAAATTGAGCGCACGCTAGTGCGGCTCGCATACGAAATCGTAGAGAAGAATGGCGGCGTTGACGGCTTGGGGCTGGTCGGCATTCGCCGTCGCGGCGTTCCCCTTGCAGAACGTCTGGGCAAGATTATTACGCGCATCGAAAATGCGAAAGTACCCGTGGGCACACTGGATATCACGTTTTATCGCGACGACCTTTCGACGCTTGGACCCAAGCCTGTAGTGCAGGAAAAAGAGATTGGCTTCGAGATTGAGGACAAGAACATCGTGCTGGTGGATGACGTTCTGTTCACGGGACGCACGACCCGGGCGGCGCTGGACGCATTGTTTTCACATGGCAGGCCACGGCGCGTCCAACTCTGCGTACTGATTGACCGCGGACATCGGGAAATTCCCGTCGAAGCCAGCTTTGTTGGCCGAAACGTACAGACTACGGCAAACGAAGTGATCGAGGTGAAGCTGACCGAGATCGATCAAGCGGAGAAAGTGCTGCTGATGGAAAAGTAATCCGCGGACAATGTCGATTGAGAAAAGTTAGGACGGCGGCTCAGAGCCACCGTCCGTTTGTTTTTTGAACGCAAATAGTTGCGCGATCGTCGTTCACTTCGAACTAAGCGATCCTCGCACAGACCGCTTTGGTTTGCGTGTAAAGGTTGAGAACGTCGTGGCCCATCTCGCGGCCCCAGCCGGATTGCTTGTAGCCGCCGAAGGGCAGTGCCGCGTCGAAGATGTTGTAACAGTTGATCCAGACGGTTCCGGCGCGAAGTTGTTCCGCCATGCGATGAGCCTTGCCGATGTCGCGCGTCCAAACGGCAGCAGCCAGTCCGTATTCGCTGTTGTTGGCGCGAGGGATGATTTCCTCGGGATCGGTGAACGGCATTGCTGCCACGACCGGGCCGAAGATTTCTTCCTTCACGACCTTCATGTTTTCTTGCGTGTTCACCAGCACAGTGGGTTCGACGAAATACCCGCGGTCACCTGCTTTGTGGCCGCCGACGATAGCCTTCGCGCCTTCAGAGAACCCGGCTTCCAGGTATCCACAGACGCGGTCGAATTGCTCCGCCGAAACAAGCGGTCCCATTTGCGTATCGGGTTCGAGACCGGAACCGACTTTGATTTTCTTCGCGTATTCGGCCACGCCTTCGACTACCTGATCGAAGACCGATTTTTCAACATACAAGCGTGAGCCCGCGCAGCAGCACTGGCCGTGGTTGAAAAAGATGGCGCTGGCGGAGCCGGGAATCGCACTCTCGAGATCGGCGTCCTTGAAAACAACGTTGGGCGACTTGCCGCCCAACTCCAGCGACACTTTTTTGAGATTGCCGGCAGCGGAGTGAACGATCAATTTGCCGACTTCCGTCGATCCGGTGAAGGCGACCTTGTCGACATCCGGATGCGCGGCCAACGCGGCTCCTGCGGTCTCACCATAGCCGGGGACAACATTGACAACGCCTTCGGGGAAACCGGCTTCCATGACCAACTCGCCAAGACGGAGCGCGGAGAGCGGAGTCTGCTCGGCTGGTTTCAGGACAACCGTGCATCCCGTAGCGAGTGCGGGACCAAGTTTCCACGCGGCCATGAGGAGCGGGAAATTCCACGGAATAATTTGCCCAACAACTCCAACGGGTTCGCGCAGCGTGTACGCCAGATACTTTGCGCCAGGAGTATAGGGCACCGAGAGAGGAATGGTATTGCCCTCAATCTTCGTTGCCCAGCCGGCCATGTAGCGGAACAGGTCGGCTGCGAGCGGAACGTCGGCCGCTTTGGCAATGTTGAGAGGCTTGCCGTTATCGAGACTCTCGATGTAGCCGAACTCCTCGGTATGTTGCTCAAGCAGTTCAGCAAGTTTCCAGATCAGGCGTCCACGTTCGGATGCGGTCATGCGTCGCCATGGACCGTTATCAAAGGCCTGGCGAGCGGCCTTCACCGCCGCATTGATATCTTCGCGATCACCTTCCGCGACCTGAGCCAGAACCTCCCCGGTCGCGGGATTATACGTGGGAAAAGTCTTTCCCGAGGCGGCATTGACCCACTTGCCGTTGATCAACATTTTTCGTGGTTTGTCGATGAACTCCGCGACTTGCGGATGAATTTGGGGGGAAACTGCGATGCCCATACGTCCTCCTTGGTCAAACCGATATGCACGCGAGAATGATGCCAGGCGAAGAAGGCGACCGGGGTATGCTAGCGCTGGCGGGAAACAAATGCAATCGGGACGGGGCTGGTTCTGTTGGGTGGGACTGTCAGATAATTCTGTACGATGCAGGCGACGACACGACCGCGGGTCAAGATCTGTTGTATATCAACGTGCGATGAAGCGAAGTTGGCGATTGAGCACGGTGCCGCGGCTCTGGGCCTGGTCTCGGCGATGCCAAGCGGACCTGGCATAATTCCGGAAGAGCAAATCGCCGAGATCGCAGCGCGAGTACCACCCGGGGTGTCGACGTTCCTGCTCACCGCCCGCCAGGACTCGGCGGGAATAATTGAACAGCAGCGCCGCTGCCGAACCAACACCATTCAGATTGTCGACCGCCTCATGCAGGGTTCTTACGATGACCTGCGAAGGTCTCTGCCGGGAATTTCGATTGTGCAGGTGGTGCATGTCGTGGGAGAAGAGTCGGTTGCGGAAGCAGTCAGCGTTGCCGCGCACGTCGACGCGATCCTGCTGGACTCGGGGAATCCCGCGCTGGCAACGAAAGAATTGGGCGGGACCGGACGGCGGCACGATTGGAGTTTGAGTCGTACGATCCGCGAACAGATTCAGATTCCACTCTTTCTAGCCGGTGGGCTACGACCGGAAAACGTGCGCCAAGCCGTGGACGAAGTCGGCCCCTTCGCGCTCGACATTTGCACGGGCGTTCGTAGCGACGGAAAGCTGGACGCGCGGAAATTGCGTGCGCTGTTCGCGAATCTGAACTCCGCTCCGGAATGACGCGGCGCGAACTATTCCCCGTACGGCACCCAAATGTTCTTCACCTGAGTCGCGTGCTCCAGGTACCAACGGCCTTCCGCTACCTTCGGGTTGAACCAATCGATGATACGGCCTTCGTTGGTCCAGATCTGCTTCAGATTGCCGATAGACATCGCCTTGGCGGCCGCGACAATGGCCTCGTCTCCATAACACCAGATGGCGTCGACGTCATCGTGTTCCGCGAGCGTCTTCAAGAGTTGTGAGGCATAGCCGGATACTATGTTCACCGCGCCACCAGGCAGATCGCTGGTGTCAAAAAGCTGATACAGATCTCCAGTGATGAGCGGGTATTTTTCGGAAGGAACGGCGATCACTGTGTTCCCCATGGCTAGCAGCGGCAACACCAGCGACAGAAAACCGAGAAGCGGAGCATCCGTGGGACAAATTACGCCGACCGTTCCAATCGCTTCGTTCATTGCGATCGCGATATTGCGGAACGGCGGATTGTGCACTGCGCCGTCGAATTTGTCGGCCCACGCCGCGTACGAAAAGATGCGCTCAATGCCAAGTTCGACTTCAGCCGCGGCTTGCTTCTCGCCGACAGCGGATGCCAGTCGATGGGTTATCTCGCTCCCACGCTGCGCGAGATTCTCGGCGCAGTAATAGAGAACTTGAGCGCGATTGTGAGCCGTAGCCATTGCCCACGTGGCCTTGTGAGCGGCCTCCACGGCGTTGCGGATATCCTTGCGATTGCCGAGTGGGGCTTCGCCAAGCAGCCGGCCATGGGGCGATCGTACTTCCATGCTGTAACCGGAGTAGGGACGCGCCTGCTTGCCGCCGATGTAGAGTTTGACTGTGCGATCGATGGCGGGAGCGCTGGCCTCGGGTTCTTCTTCTTGTCCCGAGGTTGGCGCGGCGGCTATCGCACTTGCCGCCGGCAATGTTGGAGCATGCTTGAACCAGGCAGGCTCCAAATATTCGAGCAAGCCCTCGCGACCGCCTTCGCGACCGTAACCACTCTCGCGATACCCGCCAAAGCCACAAGCTGCGTCGAAAAGATTGGTGCAATTTACCCAGACGACTCCGGCCTTGAGTTGCGCCGCCACATGCAGAGCCACATTGATGTTCTCACTCCACACGCAGGACGCTAGGCCATACACCGAGTTGTTCGCCAACTCAACTGCTTCCTTCGGAGTGCGGAACGTCATGGCTGCGAGAACGGGGCCGAAGATCTCCTGCTGCGCCACGATCGATGTCGGGTGCACATTGCTGAGCAGGGTCGGCGGATAGTAGAAGCCGCGCGTGGGCATTGCAACTTGTGGTTGCCAGCAGGTCGCTCCCTCCGCGATGCCTTGCGCCACCATGCGCTCGATGCGATCGAGTTGCACGCGCGCGACAATGGCACCAATGTCAATCGCCTTGTCGAGCGGCGGACCAATGCGCAGGCTGCTCATGCGATCGCGGATTTTTGACATCAGCGGTTCCGCGATGCTTTCCTGCATTAACAGCCGCGAGCCCGCGCAGCAAACCTGCCCCTGGTTGAACCAGATTCCATCGACTAGACCTTCGACTGCGCTATCGAGGTCGGCATCTTCGAAGATGATGAATGGCGACTTGCCTCCGAGTTCGAGCGAGAGGCGCTTATGGCTGGGTGCGGTCGCGCTGCGAATCGCGCGTCCAACTTCTGTCGATCCGGTGAATGCAATCTTATCGACGTCGGGATGCCTTACGAGTGCTTCGCCAGTCGATCCATCTCCGGTCACGATGTTGACGACGCCCGCAGGAAGCCCGGCTTCCTGGCAGAGCTCCGCGAATGCGAGCGCGGTGAGTGGAGTAAATTCTGCGGGTTTCAGAACGACCGTGTTTCCGGTCGCCAGTGCCGGTGCGATCTTCCATGCCAGCATGAGTAGCGGAAAATTCCAGGGAATGATTTGCCCGACCACGCCGCACGGTTCGTATTCGGGGAACTCCTGCCCGAGCAACTGCGCCCAGCCGGCATGGTAGTAGAAATGACGAGCAACGAGCGGAATGTCGATGTCCCGGCTCTCGCGAATCGGCTTGCCGTTGTCCATGGTTTCGAGAACCGCGAGCAGCCGGGAGTGTTTCTGCACCAACCGCGCTAACGCGTAGAGATAACGGGCCCGTGCATGGGGAGTGAGGGCTTGCCACTTTGGAGATGCCGCGCGTGCCGCGCGTACTGCGGCGTCGATGTCCGCCTCGCTGCCTTGCGCTATGGCGGCCAATTTCTCGCCATTGGAAGGATCGAGCGTGTCGAAATATTCTCCGGCGGAGGGCGCTTGCCACGCTCCTCCGATGAAGTGTCCGAAGCGCCGCCCGTGGTGCTCCAGCCATGCTTCCGCCTCTTTCGAGTCTTCGGGAGCAGGTCCGTACTCCATGCTGACGAATTTTTCGGCAATGCTCATTGGGCTCAGCTCGCTGGTTCTCGCGTGACCATGATTTCCTGGCTATGAATTCTTCGCTATGCAATGGGATGCCGATACTCGGCAGAGTATCGACCCGTTGCGTGATGCTCCAACTGGCGCTCGATGTCACCCAGCAAGCCGCTGGCCCCGAAGCGAAACAATTCTGCGCGCAGCCATGACAGGCCGAGTTCCTCTTTCATCATGGCGAGCCAGTCGATCGACTGCTTGGCAGTTCGGATTCCACCCGCCGGCTTGAATCCTACTGCCATTCCGGTTTGCTGCGCGTATTCACGGATGGCACGAACCATGACGAGGCTCACCGGCAGAGTGGCGTTCGTTGGTTCTTTACCAGTGGAAGTCTTGATGAAGTCCGCACCGGCCATCATGGCGACGAAGCTGGCTCGGGCCACATTGCGGAACGTCAGCAGGTCACCGGTGCCAAGGATGACCTTCATGTGGGCCCGACCACACGCCTGCTTGAATGCAGCAACCTCGTCGTAGAGCGCCTGCCAGCGACCTCCGAAAACATGGCCGCGCGTGATGACGACGTCGATTTCGTGGGCTCCTGCCTCGACCGACCGCCGAATTTCCGCGACGCGCTCTGCGAGCGGCGACAGTCCCGCCGGAAATCCCGTGGAGACAGCGGCGATATGGACTCCGCTCCCTTCCAGCGCCTGTAACGCAGTTTCAATGAAGGTGTGATAGACGCAGACGGCTCCCACCTTGATGCCGAGGTCTTCGATCCCGAGCTTTTGCGCGAGATCCGGCTGGATGGGTTGGCGCGCCTTCGCACACAATCTGCGAACGCGCTCGTCGGTATCATCGCCCGAAAGAGTCGTCAGGTCCATGCAGGTGATGGCGCGCAAAAGCCATGCGGCCTGCCATTCCTTCTTGACCGTGCGGCGTGCCACCTGCGTTTGCGCACGACGTTCGACCGCACTGGTGTTCACTCGAACTTCCTGCATCCAATTTAAGTCGAGCGGAATGCCGGTGTTTGAGAGCAGCGGACGTCCGGCAAGCGTGGCGATCGCGTTCGAGGGCTGAGGCTGATTGGACGCGATGTCGCTTCCGGATCTGCGCTCGAAGTTGGGATAGTCGCGATCGACCGACATGTCAGCTCTTGCCTTCTAGCAGTTAACGCCACCCGTGAGGCCTGAACGCGGGCCGTTCCCTTGAGTTGCCATTGTACGGCAGGCAATCTTACAAGGCGAATCGGCCTGGCTCGTAGTTCGTTTCACGTTGTGAATCGGCGAGAAAACGTTCGGAAATATCCCCGAGGGTTTACAATGGCGCACAATTCAGCGGCGTCAAAATATTTCAAGGCATTGTTTTCCTTTATGACGAAGAAGACAGTCTCCGCGAGCATGCGGAAGAAGTTGGAGCAGGCAGCAAACAAGGTCATGAAGAATGCTCACGCCCCCTACTCAAATTTCCATGTAGGCGCCGCGATCTTGCTGACCAACGGGAAGATCTTTTCCGGCTGCAACGTCGAGAACGCTTCCTATGGAATGACGAATTGCGCGGAGCGGACTGCGATTTTCTCGGCCGTTGCCGAGTGGGGTCCGAAGATTCAGATTCAGGCGGTCGCAGTCACAAATGATCACGGCGTCGCGTGTTCACCCTGCGGAGCTTGCCGCCAGGTGATCTTTGAATTCGGTCCCGACGCAACTATTTTCTTTCAGGGAGCGACCGGCCCCAAGCAAGCGCACATTACCGAGCTTCTTCCGGAAGGATTCCGCTTCCAGTGAGTCAACCGACGGCTCCGCCAACGTTCCGTGCCATCGATGTGATCCGCAAAAAGCGAGACGGCGTCGAGTTGTCGCGCGGGGAAATTGAGGGCCTGGTGAACGCGTACACCAACGGCGAGATCCCTGACTATCAAGTTTCGGCATGGCTGATGGCGGTTGTGCTAAAGGGGATGACTCGGCCTGAGACCGCAGCCCTGACGGATGCGATGCTGCATTCCGGCGATGTGCTGGATCTTTCATCGCTGCCGCTTAGAAAAGTTGATAAGCACTCGACGGGTGGCGTGGGCGACAAGACTTCTCTTGTGCTGGCGCCCCTCGCTGCGGCGGCGGGCGTTGCCGTTCCGATGATCAGTGGGCGTGGCCTAGGGCACACGGGCGGAACGCTCGACAAGTTGGAGTCAATCCCTGGATTCAATGTGAATCTTCCGATAGCAGAGTTTCGGCGCGTGCTCGAACTCTGCGGTTGCGCGATGATCGGGCAGACGGCGGAAATTGCTCCGGCTGACCGCAAGCTGTACGCGCTGCGCGACGTTACAGGAACGGTGGAGAGTCCGTACCTGATTTGCGCATCCATCATGAGCAAGAAATTAGCGGAAGGGATCGATGCCCTGGTGTTCGATGTGAAGACTGGTTCAGGCGCCTTTATGAAGAGCGAAAAAGACGCAGCCTTCCTCGCCGAACTAATGGTCGAAACGGGAGAGCGGATGGGAAAACAGGTCGTCGCGCTGATCACCGATATGGATCAGCCGTTGGGGAACATGATCGGCAACGCGCTTGAGGTTGTCGAGGTCATGGAAGTGTTGCGAGATGAAGGGCCTGAGGATCTGCGAGAACTTTGCTTGGAACTTTCGGGGTGGATGTTGCATCTTGGCGGTGTTTCGAAAACCGTCGCTGAAGGAAAGCAGGAGAGCGCGAAGCTGATTTCTTCTGGCAAGGCGCTCGAAAAATTCCGGCGGATGGTAGAGCTTCAGGGTGGAGATGCGCGAGTCATCGACGAAGCCAAGCGTCTGCCTCAGGCGAAGCACACGATGCAGGTCACTGGCGCCAACGCTGGGTGCCTTGCAGCGATGCAGTGCGAGCAGATTGGTACGGCTTGCGTAATTCTCGGTGGTGGACGCGAACGCAAGGAAGATTCCATCGATCCATCGGTGGGAATTGTGCTGCACAAAAAAGTTGGAGACCATGTAGCATCTGGCGAGCCCATCGCGACGATTCACTACAATTCCGAGGCGCAAGCCGCACGCGCCCGCCAACTGATCGAGACGAGTTGTCTGATCGCAGACGAGGTGCCTTCGAAGAGGCCGCTGATCCGTCGCGTGATCGGGAAGTCCGGGGAGAAAAACTGAATGGGACGTTACACGGGAATTCTTGGCCTGTTGACGATGCTCGGCCTCGCCTACGCGTTCTCCACCAATCGGCGCGCTATTCGTGGGAAGACCGTCGCCTGGGGACTCGGGCTGCAGATCGCCTTCGCCATTTTCGTGTTGCGTGTGGACTATGGACGCCGCATCTTTCAGATCGCGGGGGACGCCGCAAACCGCGTCCTAAGCTATGCATTCGTCGGTTCGGAGTTCGTCTTCGGTCCGCTGGGCAAGCAGGGTTCGAGTATTGGTTTTATCTTTGCATTCCAGGTGCTGCCGACTGTCATCTTCATCTGTGCGCTGTTCGCGATTCTCTATCACTACGGCATCATGCAGTTCATCATTCGGATCGCAGCCTGGGCGATGACACGCGTCATGGGCGCCAGTGGCGCTGAGTCGCTGAACGTTGCCGCCAGTATCTTCATGGGCCAGACGGAAGCTCCGGTAACCATTCGCCCGTTCCTGCCAGACCTTACCCGCTCAGAACTCATGACGGTAATGACCAGCGGGATGGCGCATGTCTCCGGTTCGATCATGGCGGCATACTTTGCTTTCGGTGCTGAACCGCGACACGTGCTCAGCGCCGTCATCATGACCGCTCCCGGAACGATCCTCGTATCGAAAATGCTTGTGCCCGAAACCGAGGAACCCAAGACCGCAGGCCGGGTTGTGATGAGTGAAGAAGAAACCGAAAAAGAAAGCCACGAAAACTTGCTGGGTGCCATCGCCCGTGGTACTGGAGACGGTCTACACATGGCGCTCAACATCGGTGCGATGCTTATCGCATTTCTCGCGCTGGTCGCGCTGCTCGATGGCGTTCTCGGCGGAATTCACCGGCACATTGCGTGGTTCCCTGTGAGCTTGGAGAGTGTTCTCGGTGTGCTGTTTTCGCCGGTGGCGTGGGTTATCGGAATTCCATGGCGCGATTGTCCAGCGATCGGTAACCTGCTGGGCACGCGCATGGTTCTCAATGAACTGGTGGCGTTCTCAATGCTCGGTCCCCAGAGGGCGGTGCTCGATCCCCGTTCGTTCACCATAGCCACGTTCGCGCTGTGCGGCTTCGCAAATCTCAGTTCGATCGGAATTCAGATTGGGGGCATTGGTGCGCTGGCGCCGAACAAGAGAGGTGAGTTGGCCCGATTGGGCGTGCGGGCGATGTTGGCCGGAACCATGGCGAATCTGATGTCCGCGTCGATTGCCGGAATGCTGCTTTAGCCGTTCGCGCGCGCTACCAGCAGGATTGCCAGAGCATAAAAGACAAACATCAGGGCGAGGTAAGCCTTGGCGCGAGTTCCTGAGCCGGCAAATTCTTTCCACGCCAACACTCCCCACAATGCCGCGACCATCGGAGCCGATTGACCGATCGCGTAGGAGATTGCGAACGTAGTCGCTTTTCCGGCGACAACATTGAAGACCGTTCCCATCCCCCAGATCACCCCGCCGAACAAGCCGAGCAGATGTCCCGACGGCGGAGCGGTGAAGAAGCCGCCGAAGCCGACTGGTTCACCGGCGAGCGGTCTTTTCATGAAATAAAGATTCCAGACAAAGCACGAGAGCAGTGCGCCCAGGGTGAGAAATACCACGGAACTGTACGGAGTCAACGCGTTTCCGCGGGTCGTGCCGTACGTCGTGAAAGGGCTCCACAGGCCCATCAGCACGCCCGACACGACGCAGGTGACAATGCTCTTTTTCGAAATGGATCGTCCGGAACTGGCGAGGCTTCCGTAAGCTTTCCCGTCAAGCACGACGGCAACGAAAGCACATGCAACGCCTCCGGCCAACAGCAGGCCGCTGCCTTTGGGCTGCAGAATGAAGTTCAATACCACACCGACCACCAGGGCGATTCCAATCGAGACTGGGAAGGCCACCGCGAGTCCGGCCGTGTCGATCGCGGCAACGAGTAGGAGATTTGCAAGATTGAAAATAGCACCGCCGACCAGGGTCGAGACAATGTTCGAAGTATCCGCCGCTTGCACGTTGTTCAGGAAACTGGAGGAATCGTGGCCGCTGCTCCCCATGGTAAAAGCGAGGATGAGAGAAATCAGAAAAATGCCAATTGCATAATCCCAGTAAAAAAGTTCGAAGCGATAATTCTTGACGCCCTTGTAAGTGTTGGCCCACGAACCCCAGCAGACGGCGCTGGTAATCATCATCAACAAAGCAATCGTCAGACTTGGCGGCGTGAACATTCCGGTCTCCGTAGGAAAGGGTGAACTCTACACTTGTTTGCGGTGGGCCACAAGTGAGACGCCGATTGCCGACGTTATTAGCCGTTCACTTGCGCGTAGGTTGCGCGCCGCAGAAATTCTCCCTGCCCCGCTCGGCCGAGGAACTCGTCGATGTCGACAACCACTTTGCCTCTTGAGAGAACGACATCCGGCATGCCCGTAACTTCGATGCCCTCGAACATCGAGTAGTCGACGCGCATGTGATGAGTCTTGACGCTGATGGTGTGCTTGCGGTTAGAGTCGAAGATCACAAGGTCGGCATCGCTTCCGACCGCGATCGTGCCCTTACGTGGAAACAGCCCGAACAGCTTCGCGGGAGTGGTTGAGACCAATTCCACAAAGCGGTTCGCGCTGAATCGACCACTCGCGACGCCGCCCGAGTAGATCAAGCTCATGCGGTGCTCCACGCCTGGCCCGCCATTCGGGATTTTCGTGAAATCGTCGCGGCCCATTTCCTTTTGTTCCTTAAAACAGAACGGGCAGTGGTCGGTCGAAACAACTTGCAGATGATCGTGCTTGAGACCATTCCACAGTTTTTCCTGATGCCATTTCTCTCGCAGCGGCGGAGTGAAAACGTACTTCGCTCCCTCGAAGCCGGGCGCATCCATGTTCTCCAGCGACAGGTATAGATACTGCGGACAGGTCTCGGCGTAGACTGGAAGTCCACGATCGCGCGCTTCTCGAATCTTTTCGAGCGCGTCATTGCAACTTAAATGCACGATGTAGATTGGCGCACCCGCCATCTCGGCTAACGCAATGGCGCGGCCGACGGCTTCGGCTTCGGCGGTTGTCGGGCGAGTCAGCGCGTGATATTTCGGTGCCCGCTTTCCTTCGGCCAGAGCCTGCTGCACAATGACGTCGATTGCGCTGCCGTTCTCGGCGTGCATGCAAACCATCCCGCCGTTTTTGGCCGTCGTCTGCAAGGCTTTGAAGATGCTGCCATCGTCGAGCATGAAGACGCCGGGATACGCCATGAACAGTTTGAAACTCGTTACACCCTCGTGCACAAGATCATTCATTTCCGAAAGTTGCCCGCCGGAGACGTCGGTCACGATGCAGTGGAAGGCGTAGTCGCAGGTGGCTTTGCTCGCAGCCTTGCTCATCCACGTATCGAAGGCCTGGCGCAGGGGCTGGCCCTTGTATTGAATCGCGAAGTCGATGAGCGTCGTAGTTCCACCGAAAGCCGCCGCGCGCGTACCGGTTTCGAAGTCGTCAGCGCTGGTTGTGCCGCCGAACGGCATGTCGAGATGGGTGTGAACGTCGATGCCGCCCGGAAGAACCAGTTTGCCCGAGGCGTCGATGATCTTGGTCGCGTTCTGCGCCGGAAGATCCGTTCCAATGGCAGAGATCTTTCCGTTCGCAATTGCGATGTCAGCCGTGTAGGTGTCGACAGCTGTTACCACGGAACCGTTCTTGATGATCGCGTCGAAGCCCATGGAGCCCTCCGTGGCCATTGGCACAGCGTGGCCGGGATGAGAAAAGAATTCTATGCTACACTGCCGCACTTTAGTCTTCACGTTTGTTTGTTCAGAATCAGATCTTCGCGATTTGTGAGGGGGACCGGCCATGCAATTCGGCATCACACTGAAGCCTGATATTTCCATCGAGCGAATCGTTGCCCTTACGAAGCAGGCGGAGGGCGCCGGATTTGAGTATGGCTGGATTTTCGACTCTCACGTTTTGTGGAAGGAACCGTATCCTCTCCTTACGCTAATGGCGACAAACACCGAGCATATGCGTCTCGGCACCTGCGTGACCAATCCCGCGACCAGGGATCTGACTGTGACTGCCAGCCTGTTCGCGACCCTCAACCTGATTTCGGGCGGACGCATGGAACTCGGCATTGGCCGTGGCGACAGCTCTCGGCGTGTTCTGGGTAAGAAACCTGTGAGTTGGTCGCAGTTAGAAGCTGCGGCTGCTGAGTTTCGTGATCTAACTTCCGGCAAGGAAGTGGTGCATGACGGTCAGCCCACCCGCCTCACGTGGGCCAAAGATTCTCCGCGAGTGTGGATTGCCGGATACGGGCCCAAGGTGCTGCACATGGCAGGACGAGTGGCTGACGGAATCATTTTGCAGTTTGCCGACCCTGCGTTGATCGCGTGGTGCCTGGGCTTCGTGAAAGAGGGCGCTCGCGCCGCCGGACGCGATGCCAGCCGCATCGAAGTGATGTCCGCAGCGCCAGTGTGGGTGTCGAATGACTTGAGCGTCGCGCGCGAGCGCGTGCGCTGGTTTCCTGCGCTGGTATCGAACCATGTGATGGACTTGATCCGGCAATATAAGCCAGAGGATCTGCCGCCTGCGCTAACTTCGTTTGTGCAGGATCGCGGACACTATGACTATCAGCATCATTGCGAAGTCGAGAGTGACAACGCGGATTTCGTTTCCGATGAAGTCGTAGACCGGTTCTGCTTGATCGGACCCGCCGAGGCGCACCGCGAGAAGTTGCGGGCGCTCGCAGCCGTCGGCGTCACGCAGTTCAACATTTATCTGATGTGCGGGGATGAAGAGCAGACGCTCGACATATACGAGCGCGATGTGCTTCCTGAGTTTCTAGAAGCGAAGGAAGGATAGCGGCGCGTCTACGTTACTCCTTGTGGCGCGATCGCTGCTTGCCCTTGAAGCTTCATGATCGCGTAATAGGCTACAAAAGAAACCGCGAAGCCGACGAACCACGAATAGTCATAAAGCGCGCGCAAGGGCGGAACCGCAAGCCCGGCGAGTGCGGTACCGGCTCCGAGCCCCAGCGCGATGATGGCGCCCCAGTTGAATCCCCGCGAATATTCGTAGATTCCGCCGCGAAGATAAAGATCGTCCACCTGCAGAACCCGTCGCCGGATCAGGAAGTAGTCGCAGATCATGATCCCCGCCACCGGCCCGAGAAATGCCGCGTATCCGCCGAGCCACCCCAAAATGAATGTCCGGTAGTTGGACATCAGTTTCCACGGCATCAGCGCGACCCCCATGAAACAGGTGATCACGCCGCCGGTGCGGAAACTGATCCCGCGCGGCCACAGGTTGGAAAAGTCGTTGGCGGGGGAAACCACATTCGCACCGATGTTGACGTTGAGTGTCGCCAGCAGAATCGCGACCAGCGAGATCACGACCGCCACGGGAGAATGAAAGCGGCTGAGCAGTTGTACTGGATCCCAAATCGCCTTGCCGTAGATTACCACGGTCGCCGAGGTCACAACGATTCCCACGAACGCGTATAGCGTCATGGTTGTCGGCAAGGCTAAAGCTTGACCGACCACCTGCTCTCGCTGGTTGCGCGCGAACCGCGTGAAGTCTGGGATGTTTAAGGAAACCGTGGCCCAGAACCCGACAGTGCCATTTAGTGCGGGGATCAGGAACTTCAGGAAGTCGGGGAAGTTCGTAAACCGCGACGGCACTGAGAACATTGGACCGAAACCGCCTGCCGCGTGATATGCCCAACCTAACAGGAGCAATCCAACGCCCAGCAAAACCGGTGCGCTGATGCCTTGCAGGATCCGGATGTACTCGATTCCTTTCAGGACCACCGCGAGATTGATCAGCCAGAAGAGAAAGAAGCAAACCGCCGGCCCATAATCGAAGTTTTTCCAACTGGGCACGAGTGTTGCGAGCAACGTGCTGATCGCCTCGCCGCCGATCCATGTTTGAATACCAAACCATCCGCAAGCAACCAAGGCGCGCAGCACGGCGGCGAAGTTCGCGCCCAGAACCCCGAACGAAGCGCGAGCGAGAACAGGAAACGGAATTCCGTACTTCGCGCCAGGATGCGAATTCAACAGCATCGGTGCCAGCACGATCACGTTGCCCAGAAAGATGGTTGCGACCGCCTGCTTCCAGTTCATCCCACCTTGAATCAGGCTGGCGGCGAGCATGTAGGTGAGGATGTTCACCGACATCGAAATCCAAAGCGCGGCGAAGTTGTAGGTGCCCCAGTGACGGCGCTCGGCGCTGGCGGGCGCAAGGTCTTCGTTGTACAGAGAACTGGATTCGATTCGCGCGCGAGTTTGAGATGGTTCCGGTGTCGTCATTGGCACTTCGGGTCAGAGGTAGAACATTCTTATCGCACGGAGGTTTCAATCTGCCGCGGCGGATGCTCCACTCTGCGTGGTAATCGGGCCGTAGCTTTCCGGACGGCGGTCACGAAAGAACTGCCACACCTTGCGCACTTCCTCGATCATGTCGAGATCCAGATCGGCAATTACAACTTCGTCTTTGTCGCGGCTCGCCTGGGCGACGATCTTGCCCCGCGGGTTGCAGAAGTAGCTCTTGCCGTAGAATTCACCGATGCTCCAAGGCTTCTCGGTTCCGACGCGATTGATCGCTCCTACAAAGTAGCCGTTGGCCACGGCGTGCGCGGGTTGTTCGAGTTCCCATAAGTATTCCGATAGTCCAGCCACCGTCGCGGAAGGATTGAAAACGATCTCCGCGCCGTTCAGTCCGAGGATGCGCGCACCTTCCGGAAAATGCCGGTCGTAGCAGATGTACACGCCGATGCGAGCGTACCTGGTTTCAAACACGGGATAGCCGAGATCGCCGGGGGTAAAATAGAACTTCTCCCAGAAGCCGGGATGGCAGTGCGGAATGTGATGCTTGCGGTACTTGCCGAGATAGCGGCCGTCCGCATCGATGACCGCTGCGGTATTGAAGTACACGCCAGGCATCTGTTCTTCGTACACGGGAACCACGATGACCATACGGTGCTTCGCCGCAACTTTCTGCATGAGTCGTACGGTGGGGCCATCGGGCACGCGTTCGGTCAGTTCGTACCAGCGCGCGTTTTGCTCCGCACAAAAATAAGGGCCGTAAAAAAGCTCCTGCAGACATAGAACCTGCGTCTTTTTGCGCGCCGCCTGCTCGATCAATTTCATGTGCTTGTCGATCATCGCCTTCCTGATCTGGGCGAGAGGGCGATCGGTTCTGAGCGCATTGCTGGCTTGAATCAGGGCGCAGCGGACGTTGCGGGGCATGGGTCCTCCTGGAGCTTCGCCGATCCGGAACTGAAGTATCGAGGAACGAAACTATAGCAGAACCCCGGACCTACCGCGGCTCTCCAGCGCGCGCCGTTGACACCTTCCGGGTGCGCTGACTAGACTCGGCCTGCCTCAAGCTTTCGGAGAGAACGATAACGACCATGGCAAAGCGGCCTAGAATCGCGGTGGTGGGCAGCGCCAACATTGACCTGACGACGTTCACAAATCAATTTCCCCAGCCGGGAGAAACCATCTTCGGCGAGAGATTCGATCTCGGCTTCGGCGGCAAGGGCGCGAATCAGGCTGTGGCGGCGCGCCTGTGCGGCGCTGAAGTCTTTATGGTCGCGCGAGTGGGCAGCGATTTATTCGGTCCCGCGACGATCGAAAACTTTCGCAAGCAAGGAATCGATCCGACGCACGTGAAGCAAGTGGAAGGATTGTCGAGCGGCGTTGCGCCGATCTTCGTCGAGGCGAACGGGCAAAACCGCATTCTGGTGGTGAAGGGAGCGAACGACGCGCTCAAGCCAGCCGATGTTGATGCTGCTGCCGAGACGCTGAGATCTGCGGACTGCATCGTGCTGCAGTTCGAGATTCCGGTGCAGACGGTGTATTACACGATAGAATTCGCGCGCCGCCATGGAATCAGCTGCATCCTCAATCCCGCGCCCGCGCAGCCGGTCGACCTCTACGCGCTGAAAGATCTCGACTACTTCGTTCCCAACGAGAGCGAAGCAGAGACGATCACCGGTTGTCCGGTAAAGACGATCGAAGACGCAAAGAAATGTGCCGAGAGACTCGTGGCCGCCGGTATTCGCCGTGTGATCATCACGCTGGGAGCGAACGGATCGCTTCTCGCGAGTCGCGACGGGAGCGAGCACGTGCCTCCGTTCAAGGTGAATGCGATTGACAGCACCGGCGCGGGTGACGCGTTTATCGGCAGCTTCGCCGTGTTCCTCGGTGAGGGTGTGCCGGAAAAGGAAGCTGTCCGCCGAGCGAATCTCTACGCAGGGCTGTCAACGACCGGGGTGGGGACGCAGAAATCTTTCTATGACAGGATGCGTTTTGATGCGGAATGGGCGGGGCGGTTGTGAACTGTTCGTCAGCCGAAGGCTCGACGACGAAACAGTCCCTGGCTGTTAAAAGTTTTCAACAAGGGAAGGCCGCGAAACGGTTTTCTGCATAGGACGATTCGGAATAATGACCTCGACGAATGCTTCGCCGGCACGAAACTTCTTGACTAACCCGTAAGCGGCAATTTATAAGCCGTTGTCTACAGTCCCGGGACCTCCAACTTCACTAGAAGGGGAGGGTCTTTTTCTTTGTGCGGTGCCACGGTCGAAAGGGGTTCAAGAATGTCGAACCAGAAGGCGCGCTTCGCGGTGATTCTATGTTCGTTGGCAAGCCTGTTTAGCCCGCTTCTTTATGGCCAGGCCACCGGCAGTTTTTCGGGCACGGTTTCAGACAACTCCGGTGCAGTCGTGACGGGTGCCAAAGTGACCGTCACGGCGCAAGCCACGAACGTCTCCCGCGACGGGACCACCGATGCCACGGGGCACTACCTCATCCCTCTGCTCGGCGTTGGTGATTACTCGATCAGGGTTGAGGCTTCAGGTTTCAAGGCAGCTGAAGCGAAAGGCGTGCGTCTGCAGGTCGACGAGCACCGCGAACTGGATTTCAAACTTGTACCGGCGTCAGTGAATACGAGCGTGGAGGTCAACGCGACCGAAGTTGCCGTGGAAACAACGACTCCGACTCTAGGCCAGGTGATTACTTCCGAGGAGGTCGCGCAACTCCCGCTCAATGGACGGAACTTCGTCCAACTGGCAACATTGACGCCGGGCACGACGGCGGAGACCAGCCCGGTCAGCTTCTTCAATGGTGCTCCAAGCAGCGAAGCCGCGACGCGCGGGTCTTTTTCCCTGTCCGTGGGCGGATCGCGGGCGCAGAGCACCGACTGGCTGCTCGACGGCAACGACAACAATCAGTTGGATGAAGGCGGGATTGCAATCTTCTCGTCGATCGACGACATCCAGGAGTTCAAGGTTCTGACCTACAACTACTCGGCGGAATATGGTGAGCGAGCGGGACCGACTGTATTAGTGACGACCAAGTCGGGATCGAACCAGTACCACGGCTCGGTGTTTGAGTTTTTCCGCAACACGAAGTTGGATGCGCGCAGCTATTTCGCGTCGTCGGTAGAGAAGTTCAATTTGAATCAATTTGGCGGTTCGCTCGGCGGGCCTATCAAGAAGGACAAGACGTTCTTCTTTGCGGATTATCAAGCCAAGATGCAGCGTCACGGGATTCCGTTCACTGGTTTCGTTCCGACCACCAGCATGACCACACCGGAGTCTAACGGCAACTACGATTTCAGCAACAACCCACTTGGGGTCCAGCTGAGGAACCCTTATGCAACTGGAACAGAACCTACGAACTTCCAATGCGTGCCGGGCACGTCGACGCCCGAAGCCGTGCTTGCGGACGGAAGCCAGAATCCCGGTTCCAACTGCAATATTATTCCGGCTGCGGTTGTGAATCCGCTCGGCGCAAAAGTCGTTCAACTCTATCCCAGTCCTACGCCCGGCGTGAATCCCGCCCTGGGCTTTAACTACGTGAACCAGCCTGTGCGGAAGCTTAACGAGGGGACTTGGGACATCCGCCTCGATCAGAATTTTTCTAGCAAGGATTCTGCGTTCGGGCGATTCAGTTATGATCAGGCAACCAATTATGTCCCCGGCGGCTCTCCGACATGGTCAGAAGTCAACGCGTTTGGCAGTAATCAGTACATCGACAACCACGGGCGAAATGCCATCGTAAGTGAAACTCACCTTTTTTCCCCAACGACGATCAATCAGGCCAGTTTCGGGTTCAGCCGCATTTTTAACCACATTCTCTCTTATGGTACCGGGAGCTGCGAGGCTTCTGTCATCGGTATCCCCGGCGCCAACCTGGGGAGCAAGTGCGATAGCGTCACTGGATATCCCGCGAGTTTGAACCAATCCAGCAAGGACTGTATCGGTTGCGGCCTGACTTCGTTCCAGATGTCCACCTACATGTCGGTGGGAGACCGCGGATACGCTCCATATCAGGGCGGTACCAACGTCTATTCTCTTTCAGACACCCTTGACCTGATTCGCGGCAAGCACAACATCCGGTTCGGAGCCGTGTTCCGTGCGAATCAAATGAACGTGAGAAACAATGCATTCCAGGACGGCTATATCGTGAACAATGGTACTGCGACGGGCGACAACATCGGCGATCTTCTCATTGGTGCGATGGGAGTTTTTGCCGCTCACGATCAGACGTTTCTGGGTGGAACGGTCGGCCGCCGTTGGAAACTGATTCGTCCCTTTGTCCAGGATGATTGGCGTATCGCGAGCAATCTGACCTTGAATCTCGGACTTGCATGGGCTTTCGTGACCCCCGAAACCGAAGTCCAGAATCGCCAGTCGGACTTCGACATTCAAACCCTCAAATGGTACGTCCCCAAGGGCAGCCCCGCGTTGAGCGGCTGCACGACCTGCGTTGTAACCGACGGGCGCGCAGGCATTCAATTTGACAGTACCGCGTTAGAGCCTCGCGTTGGATTTGCATGGAAGCCCATGGGGCGCGATACCACGGCGATACGAGGCGGTTATGCCATCTTCCACGATTCTGCCTGGAATCAGGGAGGACAAGGGCTCTGGCAGAATCCTCCGTACTATGCGGAAGTCGATCCGTGTACGTTCTGTCTCACGTATGGCGCGGCCGCTGGTTCGCTGTCGGGGGGCTTTTTACTGCCGGCCAACACTGCTTCTGCCATCAACGTTCCAGGAGGAGCGGTCTACAACGCACCCGTGAATCCCACGGCTTACACGGGAACGATTCAGTCAGAGAATCGCAACTTCAAGCAGGGCATGATCCAGCAATACAACCTCAACGTCGAGCACGAACTGCCCGGAAGCATCGTATTGACGGCGGGATATGCCGGTTCGCGCAGCACGCATATTTTGGTAAGCCAGTCGAACCTGAACCTCAACGAACCGAGCGCGTGTCCCGGTGGCAGCAACTACAACTCGGCCAACAACTACACGCTGGGCTGCGGCTTTGGAACCTTCCCTTACGCAGGATTCTTTCAGGTGGTTGCTCCCAGCATGAGCGAAGGTTCAGCTCGGTATGACTCTCTCCAGATCAAGGGCGAGACTAAGAGCGCGCGGCATGGCCTCTACGCTCTGCTTGGCTACACGTGGTCTCGAACATTCGATTCTGGAATGCCTGACGGCTTGGGCACGAATCCCGGCGCGATCTATTGGCCTCTGCCCGGAACGAAGCATCTGGATTGGGGATTGTCGCAGCTTAATCTCAATGACAGCTTCACCGCTAGCATTCTCTACAACTTGCCATTTGGCAAAGGGAAGTCGTTCGGGAGCAACTGGAATGGCGCCACAAACGCCATCCTCGGAAATTGGCAGGTGAATTTGATCGAAAGGGTCACCACCGGTTTTCCACTCTTCGTGGTGGATAGCGCCGATGAATCGGGGACGTTCTTCTCTTACAACGGGTTCACTCTCCAACGTCCAAACCAGGTCGGTGATCCCACCAAGCCCGGCCCCGTTGCAGGGAATCCTGGTTGCATCGCTCCGACGCGGATTAACACGAAGCAGAACTGGTTTAATCCTTGTGCCTTCGAAGCGGCTCCTCCGGGAGAACTCGGTACCGCGGCACGCGCGCCAGTCTACGGTCCTCGCTTTGTGAACACGGATTTTTCTGTCATCAAGGACTTTCCATTCTCATTCCACGAGGGCATGAACCTGCAATTCCGGGCTGAGTTCTTCAATCTGTTCAACCATCCGCAGTTCTTCATGCCAGGTATCGGAAACAGTGGACAGCAGGACATCAATTCGCCCGCGAGTTTCGGCGTGATCAGTAATACGGTGAACAACCCTAGATTGATCCAGTTTGCCCTGAAGCTGAATTTTTAGGGACAACGTGGAGCAGTCTTGTTTTCGGGCAGACTGGAGCACCCGGTCTGCCCGATTTCTTGGGCAAACACAAATTGTGTAAGAGGATAACGGATGACTGGTTCGCGCACCGTGCGCAAATCGATGTTCTTCGGGCTGACTTTGCTATTGACCGCTGCCGCATGTTTCGCGCAATCTCGCCGCAAGGTCATCATTAACGAAGATTGCTCCGGCCCGGGCGGCAGCAACATGCAGACGCTGATGGTCATGATCCAGTCTCCGCAAGCGGAAGTCCTGGGGATCACGGTGGTGAGCGGAGATCAGTGGCGCGACGAGGAAGTTGCTCACACGCTGCGCCTGCTGGAGATTATGGGATGCACCAATATCCCGGTAGTGTCCGGCGCTGATTTTCCTTTGGTGCGCACGCGAGAAGAGGCGCAAATGTGGCAGCAGAGGTATGGGAAGGTCGCTTATGCGGGCGCGTGGGACGCGCGCTGGTGGCATGAATCTTCGGTCGTGCCGCCGCTACTCGAAGGACAACCGACGACCAAGCCCGCCGACGAGGATGCGGCCCATTTCCTGATTCGGATGGTCCACAAATATCCGCACGAGGTCACTATCTACGAAGGTGGACCCATGACCAACCTGGCTCTGGCAATTTCACTCGACCCGCACTTCCCCGAACTGGCGCGTGAACTCGTCTTCATGGGCGGGAGTTTGAGTCCGCAAACAGATAGTCCCGAATTCTTGAACAATCCACGACACGAGTTCAACTTCTGGTTCGATCCCGAAGCCGCGGAAATCGTTCTGCGGTCACCATGGAAGAAAATCGTCTGCACGCCGACAGACGTCTCTATCAAGACCCATATGACCGCCGCTCTGGTGAAGCAGATCGAAGCGGCTCGAACTCCGGTCGCGCGCTACATTGCCCGTTTCGCCATGCTGACGCCTGGCGCCGACATCATGTGGGACGAACTGGCCGCCGCCGCATGGATCGATCCGACCATCATTACCAAACGCGAAACCCGTTATATGGGCGTCGATCTGGATCACGGAGCCAGCTACGGGAACACGCTCACATGGGAAACTGAGAGTGCTGTGAGACCCGGCGCTCAGTCGGTTGAGATTCAGATGGATCTCGATATCGACAAGTTCTATCGCATGTTTGCCGCTTTGATGACAGCGCCAATGCCAGCTCATTGACCGTATGCTGGCACCGGAATGGCGAACAGCATACAATAAACAATTGCGAATCTTTCCCAACATGTCACCCATTCCAGACGATCTCACGACGGTGAAAGACGATATGGTGGCCTTTATCGAAGGCCACGGCATGCGCCGTTTTCACGGCTACGTGGACTACGACGAGGTGCAAAGCGTCATGTGGGAAATGGGTGGGAATCCGGACGGCTGGAAGGATTTCGTCGAGCTAGCCAAGGCCGCTGCCGCACCTTTCCTGACGATGCATTCCTGGACTTTGGACCGCGCGGAGCTCGATGAGATGGTGCAGCGCCTGACTAACTCGGAATTTACGGACGGCGACGACGTGGAAGACGCTCGTTGGCTTCGAGCTCACGTCGGCAAGGTCGGATTTCTGCAGCTGGGCTGGGCCTACCAGGGATCGATGTTTCTTTGCGAAGTCAGCACCGAATGGTACGAACGCTACCAGCACCTGCTCGAAGTGTCCGACGAATTCGGCGGCCTCACAATGGACGAGCCCGATCAGGACGAAGAAAACTGAAAGGGAATGTGTGGCGACGGCCGCCTCGGCCGTCCAGTTTCCCCAAGACTCGCCAGGACCTCACCTGCCTCCTAAGTAGTACACTTCTACATTCACATGCGATGGATTCAAAAGACAACGGATCAATCTCTCGCCGATTGTTTGATAATGGGCTTGCGCTCCGATGCGGCGCTTCGCCACGTCGCACACAGCAGTCACATCCTTGCTCCTCTGCTCGTTCGACGCGGCATCACCGATCTGGAGTCAGCCGCCGTATTCCTTTCTCCATCCCTCTCGCATCTCCACGCGCCGGAACGAATGACGGGCCTCCGCGCGGCGGTCGACCGCATCAATGCCGCCATCGAACGCAAAGAGCCCATCCTCATCTACGGCGACTATGACGTGGATGGCACGATGGCGGTCATCATCCTCAAGACCGCGATCGAACTCTGCGGCGGCGCGGCGGATTTTCACGTGCCTCACCGTATTCGCGAAGGTTACGACATGCGCGATGATGTGATCGAGCGCGCGGCCGAGACGGGCATTCGACTCATCGTGAGTGTCGACATGGGCATCCGCGCTTTTGCACCCGCCGAAACCGCGCAACGTCTCGGCGTCGACCTCATCGTCACCGATCATCACTTGCCCGGTTCCGATGGCGTTCCCAAAGCCCTCGCGGTCGTCAATCCGAATCAGAAGGGATGTGACTATCCCTACAAGCAGCTCTGTGGTGCGGGTGTTGCTTTCAAGCTGGCGCAGGGATTGATGCAACGTCGACTCGAAGCCGGTATCCAGACGAAGCTGCTAATGTCGTTCATGAAGATAGTAGCGATCGCAACGATCGCCGATGCTGTGCCTCTGACCGGAGAGAACCGAGTATTCGCCGCGCTCGGACTGGATGCCTTGCGCAAAGCGGTGAATCCTGGGCTGAAAGCGTTGCTCGAGGTTGCCCAGATTTCTGCTAAGCGCCCGCCGACTTCGGGAGAAGTAGGCTTTCGCATCGCGCCTCGCATCAACGCCGCTGGCCGCATGGACGTCGCTTGCGATGTGATTGAGCTTTTCAGCGTGAAGGATCCGGTACGAGCTCGAGAGCTGGCTGCCAAGCTCGACCACCTGAATTCCGATCGCCAGGAAGAAGAGCGCAGAATCCTGCGCGCAGTCGAAGATCGTTTCACGGCCGATCCCGCCCTGTGCGACGCCTACTGCATTGTCGTCGACGGAGAAGGCTGGCACCGCGGCGTTATCGGCATTACCGCAACGCGGGTCGTTGAGCGCTACAACCGACCCGCGGTCGTGATTTCGCGCGATGGCGTAGAGGCGTTCGGGTCTGGCCGTTCGATTCGCGCGTTCCATTTGCTCGAGGCCATCGAATCGTGTGGAGGACTTTTTTCGCGCTACGGCGGGCACTCGCACGCGTGCGGATTCGCCATGCCTTCCGCCAACGTTGCCGACCTGCGCGCCAAGCTCGACGCTTTTGCCCGCACGCGCCTGACGCCGGCGGATTTCGATCCAGTTCTTGATCTAGATGCCGAACTGAATCTGGCGGAAGTTACTCCCGAACTCTTTCGAGCTCTCGAGTTGCTCGAACCATACGGCATGGGAAATCTAGAACCCATATTCGCCGCGCGCGGCGTGCAATTAGCGGCCCCTCCACGAATTCTCAAAGATAAGCACGTCAAGCTGAAAGTCAGGGCGGGTGCCGAAACGCGAGAACTCTCCGCGGCAGCGATCCTGGCAACCCCCCGTTGTCATCCCGACGGCGCCGCAATTCGACGAGAGGAAAGGGCAACGGCCGTGGCGGAGGGCCGCGATCAATTCAAAACAAGAATGACTTTCGACGCGTTGGGTTGGCATATGGCCGAGCGGCTCGCGCAAAATCCTCTGCTCGCCGGAGATGCGCTCGACATAGCCTTTACGATTGGGAATAACGACCATCCCGAATACGGCGGTCTGGAACTGGCTCTGCGCGATTTCCAAGCTGTCCAGAGATAAGCGGCCGACTTCGGCGGGGCGGACGCGCACCAGCGAGATGGCTGCCAGGAGGCCATCGATGCAGGAACAAGACTCGGATTGGCTTTTCCAGCTGCGACCATACGGAACCAAGGAGGCGATGCGGGCGGAGCGTTGGATGACGCTTGCTCTCGCACTCTTCGGCGAGTCAATGGAAGCCCTTCAGCGCCAATTGTTCGCAACCTCGCCTGAAATACCTTCGGGCTTTGATTTGTCTGATTTCCAGGAGTTGCTGCAGTTCCTTCAATTAGCTTCCATCAACGCGAACAGCCCCCGGAGTGCTTGGGCTCATCCGTGGCCGCCTCCGACTCTCCTTGTTGGTTCTCAGAGACTCACATTGTGGGAAGCGCGCTGCGAGATCGTGCGGCGTGCGATTGAGTACTTGGAGAGTCGTTGAAGACCGAGTGGAATGATCGGGAATGGTAGGGATGCTTCGACTCCGCTCAGCCTGACCAAATACACAGCTGACTCCACATGGGCATTTATTGCTTCCGCGCTTTGGCGATTGCGTAGGCGATGACCAACGCTGCCAGGCAGGCCATGCCACTCCATAGATTGACGATTGGGTAGAGCCAGGTTTGGATCAACGCGACCGAGACACCGATCAGGCCCAGGATCGACCCCCATTTTCCCAAGGGTGAGCGCAACGGAAGAGCGGCTAGTTCCGCGGGCTCACGACGGCTGCGAAAGCTAATGTGAGCGGCGAGCGAAACGAGCCAGGAAAGAATCATGCCGGTGAAGGCTGCTCCGACGATGTAGCGGAAGGCGTTTTCCGGAGCCCAAAGCACGAGCGCCAACGCGAAGAGGATCCCGAACGAAGAGACGAGGACGGCGTATTGCGGGGAGCCTTCGTGGTTGAGTCGGCCAAGTGGGGCGGGCGCCCATCCGGTACGAGCCAAGGAGAAGAGCATGCGAGATGCGACGTAAATCGTGGCGTTGGCTCCGGAAAGCGCGGCGGTAAGAACAACGAAGTTCATCACACCGGAAGCGTGAGGAATTTTCACGGTGCGGAAGGTGGTGACGAAGGGGCTCTCGGCGACTCCAGCGTGGTTCCATGGCATGACGCCCAGCAGGATCACGATCGCGCCGACGTACACGAATGTGAGTGTAAGAAAAGTCAGCCAGACGGCCCGAGGAGTTTCCTTGGTCGAGCGCGATTCGCCGGAGGTAACGGCGACCATTTCTACACCGCCGAAGCTGTAGACGGCGAACGTCATGGCGATGAGGGGAGACCAAAGGCCCTTAGGAAAAAATCCACCCTGCACGTTGTATTGCGGAGCGGCGCGGCCGCTGAGGAGTAAGGCCGCGCCGATAACAATGAAGGCGATGATGGTGGCGAGCTTGATCATGGAGAGCCAGAACTCGGCGCGGCCGTAGGATCCGACGCTGCGCAGGTTGATCGACAAGAGAAGCGCGGCGAAAATCAAAATCCAAAAATAGGGACGCACGGCGGGGAACCAGGCCGCCATGTAAGTCGCGGCGGCGACCATTTCCGCGCCAATGGCGAGGGCGAGGCCGAGCCAGTATCCGGCGCGGGCGATGAATCCGGCGAAGGGGTTGAGGTAGAGGTCGCCATAGACGCCGAAGCTGCCGGCGGCGGGATGGGCGCAGGCGAGTTCGCCAAGGGCCATGGCGACGGTCCAGTTGATGAACGCGGCGGCTAGGAAGCTGAGGATGACGGCGGGGCCGGCGACTTCCATGGCCGCGCCGGAGCCCAGCAGGAGGCCGGTGCCGATGGAGCCTCCGACGGCGACCATGGCCATTTGTCCGGCGGAGAGTTGGTGACGGAGGCCTTCTTCGTGGATGGGCGAGGGCACCGACGGCATGCTGCACCTTAACAGACTTTGTGGGATCGCCCAAAGTGGGGTTCAAGACCCTTACCGCGGAGGACACCGAGGTTCGCGAAGGAATTCTTTGGGGCTTCCAGAAATAAAGTTCATTCGCGACATCTTCTGCTTGATCGACTTGGTGAGAGACTTAGCTCCGCTCGTCTTATCGAACCCTTCCCAAGGGGGTGACCTTCGTAATCGGTGGGGTCCGTTACCGCATTGCTGGTGCTCCAGCGCCCTCCTAGAATCGAAGCAGGGTTTACTCCGCCTCATTTCGCATGCCTGAGATCACAAAGCGATTGGACCGAGCCGAACTGGCGAAGCGCGTGGAGCGCGCGGAGAAGCTTTTGCAAAAAGGCAAGACCGCGGAGGCTCTCGAAGAGTATCTGCTGGTTCTGCGGGATGATCCGGACAACGACGTCGTGCGGCAGTTGGCGGCGGATCTATGTCTTTCCCTGTCCCGCAACGCGGACGCCGTCAAGCTATTGGGAGAATTATTTGAGCGGCAGGTGGGGGCAGGGGATGCCACACGTGCGAGTCTGACCTACAAGAAGCTGGCGCGGCACGGGAATCCGACGTGGCAGCAAAAATACCGCTTTGGACAATTGCTGGAAGGGTCCAACAAGAAGCTGGCCGTGGGCACGTACGAAGCGGCCTTGCTGGATCTGATTAAGCTCGGTAAGAAGCAAGAAACAGCCGAACTACTCGATCGCGTTGTCGCACTGGAGCCGACGCAGGCGAACTTGTTGCGCGTGGCGGAACTGGCGTCGGAGCTGGGAAATCGCAAGGTGGCTGCCGGTTCATTCCAGCGGATCGCTCATCTGGCTGCTGCCGAAGGCGCCGATGCAGCTCAGTGGTACGAGCGCGCATACCAGGAAGATGCGTCGGACCAGACGATTGCGCTCGCTTACGGGAAGAGTTTGTTGGCGCAGGGACAAGTGGGCGCGGCCATCTTCATTCTCGAACCCCAAATGAATTCGGGCCAGGCGACGGCCGGACTGCGCGAAACCTACGCGGATGCTCTGGTGGCTGCGGGTCGCTATGCCGAGGCGGAGCCGCTGGTGTGGGCGTTGTTTGAGCAGAGTCCCGGGCGAGTGCAGCAGGTGATCACGCTGATTGGGAACTTGCTGGATGGCGAGCAGGAGGATGCTTCGGTTGCGCTGGCACGCAAGCTCGAGCAGTTTCAGCGGCGGCGAGGCGAGCGGCGACAGTTCATCGCCATCATGGAAGACATCACGGCGGCGCACCGTCCTTCGTCCCAGATGTTGGAGTTCCTGAGCGAACTTTATAACGCTTCTAATCGCGAAAATGACTACTGTCAGACGCTGCTGAAATTGTTCGATCTCTATTGCAGCACGGGCGAGTTTGCCAAAGCCGCGGAGTGCCTTGACCGTGCTGCCGAAGTTGATCCTTATGAGCCGGGTCACCTGAAGCGGCTGGACATGTTGAAGGGGAAAGTTGAGGATGCGCGATTCCGGGCGATTGCGGCACGATTTTCTTCCGCCAGCAAGGCACCTGAAGCACCAGTCCCAGAGGATAGCCGGACGCTCGGCGCGTCGACGCTTCAAGATCTGATGTTGCAGGCCGAGATCCTGGTGCAGTACGGAATGCGCAACAAAGCGGTCGAACGGCTACAGAGAATTCAGGAATTGTTTCCGCGGGAGGAAGAGCGAAACGAGGATCTGCAGCGGCTGTATATGTCCGCGGGGGTGACGCCGCGTTATGCGGGATCGGCTCCGTTGCCTCCAGTGCCGGCTCCAGTGGCCGTGCCCGTGGCTGCTGCTCCTGCGGCGCCCGCTGCAGCGGTACCTGATCCGGCGACCGATGTTCGCAGTTTTACCCGCGTCGCGGAGATTTCGCGGAAGCTATATCACCAGGGCACGGCTCCGGCTGTGCTCAACACCGCCGTGCGAGAGATTGGAACCCACTGGGAAGCGACGCGGTGCTTTGCCGCGATGGGCAAGGCTGGTTCTTCTCCAACGGCGGTGGAAGAGTTTTGCGTCGAGGGTTCGAAGAAGTCCAGTTCTTCCGCAATTGCGGAACTGGTCGCCTGCCTCCATAAGGCGGTTGATGGACACGATCCTCTAGCGGTTGAGGACGCAGCGAAAGCGGTCTCATTGCAGTCGGCTCGCAAGGCGGCCACGGAGATGGGCGCAGCGTCAGTGCTGGCGATTCCGCTGAGCGATGGGGAAGAAATTGTCGGCATGCTGGTACTGATGCATAACCGCCAGAAAATGTGGCAGCAGGCAGACATGGTGGTGCTCAAGACTCTGGCCGAGCAGATGGTGATCGCACTGAATAACGCCGGGCTGCGGCGGCTGGTGAAGAACCTTTCGGTAACCGACGAAAAATCCGGGCTATTGAAGCGCGCGTCTTATATTGATTTGCTGCTCGCGGAAAGCAAGCGAGCCATTCAGAATGCCTCTGCGCTTTCGGTGCTTTTGCTTCAGTTCGGCAAGAGCTCTGCCATGATCAAGGAATTTGGCGAGGCGGGAGTGCAGGCGGTGATGGAAAGGGCGGGGCAGCTCTTCGCGGCGAATATCCGGTCGAACGATCTGGCGTTCCGATACGACACGACTACAATCGCAATTCTGCTGGGCGAGACAGCCGAGAAAGAAGGTATGCTGGCCATCGAGAAACTGCGCAAGATTGTTGCGGATGTGCGGTTCCCGGCGAAAGACGAGTCGAATCCTGGACCGGCGGCGCAGTTTTCTGCAGGATTAGCCGAGGCGGTGATCCGCACGGAATATGATCCGGTGGATGTGGTAACGGAAGTGATCAATCGAGCCGAACATGCCCTTTCTCAGGCCATGGCGCAGGGGCCGGGAAAAGTAGTGGCGTTGGGTGCGGCGCTGGCAGCTGGAGCGGTCGCGTAAGGCTCCCAACCACGGGGACACAAAGACACGGAGAAGACCGGACCTCTAGCCCGTTTCCGTTCGGCTGTACTCATTTTCCCGATCCCTAATCCTTCCCCCGCGCTCAGTTCGCTGATTTCGGGCGTGCAGGTCGGATCGAACCGCTAGAACCCCATTGTGTCGTCTGCCGATGGACCGTACGTCGCAGGCAGAGGCTTGTCGTTCAAGCGCAAGTACACGCCGAGCTGAGCGCGGTGGTGCACCAGATGATTGAGAAACATCTGGCGATACGCTAGAAATCGCGATCCCACAAAGATTGTCTTGCCTTGAAAACCGAGTTTCCAGTTTTCTTTCCAGACAGTATCGGGTGTAGTTTGCAGAGCGGCGCGAACCTCCGCCGTACCTTCCTCGAAGGCTTTCACGAGCTGAGCCGGTGACTCAAAGGCCAGCGCCTTGATGCTGCCTCGGCTAAAGTCCAACTTCCGGGGTCGTCAGTATGATGTGGCCGAAGCTGGGCAGTTGAGCGACGTGCGCCGCCAGGTTGCCCATCTTCATGGACTTGGCATGAGGTGCGAAATCTTTCTTGTCGCCGGGAACTCGTTCGAGCGTGGCGCGCGTCTTCTTCGCTTCCTCCTGCAGTTCAAGCAATAAAAATTCGTTGATCGACATGATTCTCTCCGTCGGTTGAGTATAGCTGCGACCGCTTATCCCCGCCGGTGGAGAATCTTTCTGTCCGCTGCTACACTAACAAGTTTGGCTAATCGATTCTGACCGGTTTCTGGCCGGGTTCTGCCGGGAAAATCATGTTGAGACCAGGTGACATCGCCATTGTGAGCGGGGCGCGCACGCCCTTTGGCCGCTATTGCGGAAAATTGAAGGACTTTACTGCGCAGGAGTTGGGCGCGGTCGCCGCAAAGGGTGCGATCGAACGCGCGGGAATCGATGCAAAGGAATTCGATCACGTAGTGTTCGGCAATGCACAGCAGACCTCGGGTGACGCGCTCTATGGGGCCCGGCACGTCGGGTTGCGGGCGGGGATTCCGATTGAGACTCCGGCGCTGACCGTGAACCGGCTCTGTGGGTCGGGGATGCAGTCGATTGTTTCGGCCGCGCAGATGATCCAGACCGATGAGGCAAAAATTGTGCTGGCGGGCGGCATGGAGGCGATGTCGCAGGCTCCGTTTGTGATTCGCGGGCGCGATGGGTTTACGCTGGCTCCGGGCGGGAAGCTGGAGGACTCGCTGATGGTGGCGCTGCTCGATACCTATTGCGGATCTTATATGGCGAACACCGCCGAACTCTATGGCTCGGAGCAGGGGATCACGCGCCAGATGCAGGATGAGTTTGCGCTGCGCTCGCAGCAGTTGGCGGACGCGGCTTATAAAGAAGGACGTCTACAAGAGGAGCTCGTGCCCGTGGTTTTGCGGAATGCGAAGGGTGAGGCTACTGGGGAGTCGCTGACGGAGGATGATCACCGGCGTCCGCAGACCACGATGGAAGGACTGGCGAAGCTGAAGCCGGCGTTTGGGAAGAATGGGACGGTCACGGCTGGAAACGCCAGCGGCATTGTGGACGGCGGGGCGGCCGTGGTGGTGATGTCGCTGGAGCAGGCGCTGAAGCGTGGGCTGAAGGCGCTGGGACGGATTTGCAGTTGGGGGATTGCGGGAGTGGAGCCGAAGCTCATGGGGCGCGGTCCGGTGCCCGCGTCGAAGATTGCGCTGCAGAAGGCAGGACTGTCGCTGGATTACATCGATCTGATTGAAGTGAATGAGGCGTTCGCGGCGCAGTATCTGGCGGTAGAGAAGGAACTCGGGCTCGATCGCGAGAAGGTGAACGTGAATGGCGGGGCGATTGCGCTGGGGCATCCGCTGGGCGCGACTGGGACGCGGCTGGTGATTACGCTACTGCATGAGTTGCGGCGGCGAAAGAAGAAGTATGGGTTGGCTACGGCGTGTATTGGCGGCGGACAGGGGATTGCGATGGTCGTGGAGAGCTTGAGCTAGCTTTTCACCACGGAGACACAGAGGCACGGAGAAGAACTTTTTGAAAACGAATTCCTGTGTGTCTCCGTGCCTCAGTGGTGAATTGATTTTGATCCGCGAAAATCCGCGTTAATCGGCGGCAAAGGAATTTTGAAATGGAAATCAAGAGAGTAGGCGTGCTTGGTTGTGGGCTGATGGGGTCTGGCATTGCGCAGGTTTGCGCTATGGCTGGATTTGACGTGACTGTGCTCGAAGTTGAGCAGAAATTTCTCGACAAGGGGTTTGCCGGAGTTGAGAAATCGTTGGCGAAGTTTGCCGAGCGTCCGGTTGAGAAGGGCGGGATCACGGCAGAGCAGAAAGCCGCCATCCGCGCGCGACTGAAGGGGACGACGAACAAGTCCGACCTTAGCGATTGCGAAATTGTCATAGAGGCCATCATCGAGAATGTCGAAGAGAAGAAGAAGATGTATGCGTCGCTCGATGGGGTGGTAAAGAAAGATGCGATCTTTGCTTCGAATACTTCTTCGATCTCGGTGACCGAACTGCTGACCTCGGTGAAGCGGCCGGAACGGTTTATCGGACTGCACTTTTTTAATCCGGTGCCGCTGATGAAGTTGGTGGAAGTCGTGCGGACGATCGCTACGGCCGATGATGTTTACGAATCGGTTTACGCGTTCGCCAAAAAGCTGGGCAAGGTTCCGGTGCGGACTTCGGACAAGACGGGATTCATCGTAAACCGTCTGCTGGTGCCGTATTTGCTCGATGCGATTCGCGCGTATGAAGAGGGTGTGGGGTCGATTGAGGATATTGATAACGCCATGAAACTGGGCTGCGGGTATCCGATGGGGCCGTTTACGCTGCTGGATTTTGTGGGGCTCGATACGACGTATTACATTACGCATGTGATGTATGACGAGTTCAAGGAGCGGCGGTTTGCATCGCCCCCGCTGCTGAAACGGTTGGTGATGGCGGGGTGGTACGGGCGCAAGTCGGGGCGCGGGTTTTATGATTATGCGGACCCGGAGAAGCCAAAGGCGCAGAAACTGTAGCTACGGATTGGCGCGGATCTTCACGGATTGAAAGGCGACTACCACGGAGTCACAGAAGCACAGAGAAACAGTACGAAAATTGCATTCCTCTGTGTCTCCGTGACTCTGTGGTGAACAGATCTTATGAGCTTCGAAAATATTCTTCTGGAAAAGAAAAACGCGATTGCTTACGTCACCGTCAACCGGCCGAAGGTGCTGAACGCGCTCAACATGACGACCATGGAAGAGCTGCGGGCGGCCTTTCACGACATCAAGAACGACGCGGCGATTCGCGTCGTCATCTTTACGGGCGCGGGCGAGAAGGCATTTATTGCCGGGGCGGACATCAATGAACTGGCGAAAAATGATGCTGTTACTGGCAAGGAATATACGCACCGCGGGCAGAACGTGCTCAATCTGATTGAGAATCTCGGCAAGCCGGTGATTGCCTGCATCAACGGATTCGCGCTGGGCGGCGGATGCGAGATTGCGATGGCTTGCACGATGCGGCTGGCCAGCGAGAATGCGAAGCTGGGGCAGCCCGAGGTGAAGCTGGGGATTATCCCGGGATATGGCGGGACGCAGCGTTTGCCGCGGCTGGTGGGTAAGGGGCTGGCGATGCAGATGGTGCTGGCGGGGGAGATGATCACGGCGCAGGAAGCGCACCGCATCGGGCTGGTGAATGAAGTGACTGCGCCAGCCGAGTTGATTCCGCGGGCAGAGGCGATTGCGGCGAAGATTATCGCGAATGCTCCGCTGGCCGTTCAGTATGCGATGGAGGCCGTCAACAAGGGGATGGAGATGACATTGGCCGAGGGGCTTTACCTGGAAGCGGTATTATTCGGCGTGTGCTGCGCGACTGAGGATAAGACTGAGGGGACGAAGGCATTTCTAGAGAAGCGGGCGCCACAGTTCAAGGGAAAGTAAAGAAAAAGTTTCAAGGTCTTGCGATCTTGCGCAAGTTGGGAGATTTGCCGGCTTGCGGCAGAGTGCATAGTTCCTTATCCTTCGCGGCATAAGACGCCGCTAAGCAAAACAAAATTCACCACAGAGGACACAGAGATCACAGAGGAAATCAAGGTTAAGGTGGAGTCTGTGCCGGAGCTGGCTTTTCCCGCATTGGAGGGGAAACTCGATGCTGCCGGTCGGCGGTTTGCTATTGTCGTCGCGCGATTTAATTCGTTCATCACGGAGCGGTTGCTGCTGAGCGCGTGTGACGGCTTGCTCCGGACGGGCGCAGCGCAGAAGGACATCGATATCGCGCGGGTGCCGGGGGCGTTCGAGATTCCTCTCGCGGCGCGGACTTTGGCGCTCACGAAGAAGTACGACGCGATTATTTGTCTTGGCTGTCTGTTGCGTGGGGATACGGCGCATTACGACGTGATCGTGAACGAGGTCACGCGTGGAATCGGGCAGTCGTCACAGGAAACCGGCGTACCTCATGCGTTTGGTGTTTTGACTTGCGACACCCTGGAGCAGGCGATCGATCGGGCGGGGCTAAAGATGGGGAACAAAGGATTTGAGGCGGCGCTTGCTGCGGTGGAGATGGCATCGTTGAAGGAAGCTGTCAGCTCTCAGTTGTCAGCCGTCAGCCACACGCAGATTCCTCGCGCTGCTCGGAATGACAAATCAGAGAATCGGAACAACAAATCAAAGAAGAAGCCGAAGCCGCGGAAATAACCCTCTATAGAAATCCAATCGCTACAGTAGACTAGCCACTGGCTGATCACTAGCCAACTTATGGGGACAAGGCGTAAATCTCGGGAACTGGCGCTGCAAATGCTGTTTCAGTCGGACATGGGCAAGCAGGATGCCGAGCAGGTGCGGCGGACATTCTGGGCTGAGCATGGGACGGCGAGCGCGGAGGTGCGGGGATTTGCCAACGATTTGTTTCGCGTGGCCATCGACCGCAATGCGGAAATTGACGGATTGATCGAGCGGCACGCGGAGCACTGGCGCATGGAACGCATGGCCGCTGTTGATCGCAATCTGCTGCGCGCGGCGGTTGCCGAGTTAATGGCTTATCCGGAGACGCCTCGAGCCGTTGTGATTAACGAAGCACTCGAAATTGCGCGGAAGTTCTCGAGTCCAGAGTCAGTGCATTTTGTGAACGGAGTTCTGGACAGTGTAGGGAAAGAGCTCGAGCCTAAGAGCAGCAGCTAGTTGTCAGTACTCAGTACCCGGCACTCAGTACCCGGTACTCAGTACCCGGTACTCAGTACCCGGTACTCAGTACCCGGTACTCAGTACCCGGTACTCAGTACCCGGTACTCAGTACCCGGTACTCAGTACCCGGTCCTTCTTGAGAAAGCGAAATGGTTTTGCAGAGTCTTCCCTGGGCGGATTTTCGCTGCCTGTTATTCCACGATCCGCCGATCACTAAGAACGAATGGTTGTTCAAAAGACCTTACGGTCGGGCAACCACCAGGTTCAACGCGCAAGCTCCCTGCGAAGGAGTGTAACTGCAAAAGGGGTTCAGGTAGTTTGGTAAGTTGGGGAAAGCAAGTGGCACCTGGTCATTGCCGCCGAGGCCGGTGGTGATCACGTGCAGCATGCCATCGCTGCCCGCGACCACGATCGTCCCAGCGTCGACGGACATGTCCGCGCTGACAGCAGTGGCATTTCCCTGGAGTTCAATTCCGCTCACCCCGCCAGTACCGAAATTGTAAACGAGAATGCTGGAACTGCCCGCAGAGGCGACATACAGGAGCGACGCATCGGCGGATGCGAAGAAGTTCACCGGCTGAAGTGTCCCCTGGTTTAATTCAAGGCGCTGTGCGGGTTGGAAGGTCAAGGTCTGAGGGCACGCATTTCCCGAGATATTGGAAGTGAGTACGTCGAAGCCGGTGCTGTCGAGGACGAGGACGTGAATTCCATCGGGAATCGGTACCCCGGTCGCGTCCAAGCCGTCGAGATGAGAGCCGGGCAATACCCTCATGAGGATCGGACTCGAGGGCAGGGCGACCGTTGCAGCGAGCTGATTGTTGCACGTGGCGAAGGCGGTAACGCTCGCAGAGGCCGTTCCGGCGGAAGACTCCGCGATGTAGGCGAAAGCGCCGTTCGGCGAGAATGCGATCGAGTTAGCTGACCCGGCCAGCGCGATCGGCCCCTGCAGCGCCTGGAGTGACGAATAGATGTAGAGAGAACTTCCGGTGGCTCCGCCACTGATAAACGTCTTTAACCCATCTGGCGAGTATGCCGCAGCAAGGCCTCCAGTGATATTCAGCGCACTCGCGGACACGGAGGAAGAACTGGCCGCGTTGACCACATAGACTTGGTTCGGCGTGTGAATCGTATCGGAAAAGACCGCACTATTTCCGTTATTGGAGGTCGCCAATACCCTCCCGGTTACCGTTCCCAGAGGCGTGAACGCGGAAGTGCTGGTGCCAAAACCTGCCGGGTTCACCAACTGCGCTCCGAAGTTGCTCCCCATATAGGCTTTATCGCCAGCAGGGTCGAACAGCAGGGAATTCGGGGTGAAGGGGCTCGGATTTTCAGGCCCCGTCGAAGCTTTTCCGGTGGAGAGGCTATAGAGCGCGGAACTACAGGTGACAGGAGGAAACGCGGCGCATCCGGTGCTGCCCGAGAGCACGGTCGCGGCAGCGGTAGAACCAGTGATCACCCCGGAAATCTCGCCGTTTCCTGGAAGCGGCACATCGCCGCTAGGGGCGATATAGAAATTCGATGCGTAGACGGGAACGGGTATGAGTTGCTGGCAACTGAAACCTGCCGGCGCCTGCGCCTGAAAAAATTGCGTGCAAGAAGCAATCAGCGCGGGCGAGGAGAGTGATGCGGGCACTACCGGGAACCCGATGTTACAGGTTGGCGGGGAGCACGACGCCGTCACGGTTCCAGAACCGGGCACCGGAGTCGAGAGTGCGCAAGACTGCAAGCACCCCGTTCCAGTGGTCAGCACGCCGGGCTGAGAGGAACTCCAAGTGAGCGGAATTTTGCTGAGGACGATACTACCGTTTGTATTGGGTAATGAAGTGTTGCCCATCACGTCGGTCAGGACGGCATCGACATTTTCAGCCGTGCCTTTGGAAACTACGAAGCTGGTTTGGCCGGACTGCTGTTGAGAACTAGCGGCACCGACCGCGAGGGCGACGTTCTGAATGGGGCAAGTCGAAAAGAAATCAAGGGCAGGAGACATTGCGCCCTGCGAATTCAGGTACTGCGGCTGCTGGAACGACGAACTGGAAACCCCGCTTGCGGTGGCGTAGATCTGGGTGATTCCCGGATTGAGAGCGGTGACAGTGGCCTGATTCGTGGCAAAGTTGTAGGCGGTATTGACGATCGGTGCCAGGGTGACCACGCTCGGATTATTCGCCGAAAAAGTGAATGGGCCTACGGACGAAGTAATATCGGAACCCTGGCTGAAGGCATGAGCCTCGACGGTCATGGTCTGAGTCTGGGAGAGGCACGGCTCCTGAATGGGCACGTTGTCGAGCAGAACGCCGACTACGGTAATGTTATCGATCGGCGGATGGACAAATACCCAGGTGGGAACGCTGCTGGCTCCGAGGGCGGTGGCGGTTACCTGGGAAACGCCGGTGCCGCCGGGCGTGCAGGTTGTGAAATTGACGTCCCAATGTCCGGCGCAGGCCACGCCATTAGGAGCGAGAGTTAATACTGAGGTATCGCTCGACGAATAGGTGATGGGAACGTTGATGTTCGTACCGGAACTGGTTTGCACCGATGACGAGAAGGCGATAACTCCGCCGAGAACCAGCGAAGTGTTGCTGGCGGGAGTCAGATTGACTCGGCCGGGGAAAATGGGAGTGGACTTGGAGCCGCCGCCACAGCCGCTGAAACTCCACAGAGAAACGATTGCCACCGCCAACCGCAAGCCGTTCGAACGCAACCGACCCATGCACCCCTCTTTAAACCAAGTCTCAGCCTAGCAAAGTCATGCAGGACGAGCGATTGAAATGAATTGGAAAACTTGTAGTGTAGAGGCTGGAGACGGAATCAGCAAGCTTTACGCGATTGCGGCGGCTTGCGGCCGGCTCCAGATCGTTCGTCAGTGGGATGCAAAAACACGAGTTGACGATGTTTGCAGCGACTTGCTATAGTAGTTTGGTTCCGCGAGTACATCCAGGCTTGCTGTGTGCTGTGAGTTTTGCTGAGGTATGCGCAGAGCTTGCGGTTGAGCTATAGAGAAATGCGTTTCCGAGTGAAGCAGGTTCGGAAACTTTCCTCGCTGAAACGTTCCTGCGGTGCCTTCCGCCCTATTGTGGAAGGATATGCAGGACAAGGCTGTCGAAACGGAGTGCCCCCGGAGTTTTGGCCGGGCGCCACCGTCGGCAGCGAATGTCTTAAGGGAATCCAGAATCTCTCTGGCGTGGCTTGTAGTGGCGAAGTTGCGCGGTGAGAAGTAATGGTTGGCGTTGAGCCGGCCATGCCCACGGATGCGCGTCAAACAGGATTGCAGGATTTGAGCTGCGCCGCCTGCGCGTGAAGGCAGGATGTTGTGCGATTGGCGTTGCGCGGCTAAGGAGTCAGAAGAGTGCCTACGTTTAACCAGTTGGTAGCTCAGGGCCGGAAGCGGCCTCGTTACAAGACGGCGAGTCCTGCGTTGCAGGGATGTCCGCAAAAGCGCGGCGTTTGCACCCGCGTGTACACGCAGACGCCCAAGAAGCCGAACTCGGCGTTGCGGAAAGTGGCGCGCGTTCGCCTCACAAATGGAATTGAGGTCACAACATATATTCCGGGCGTCGGCCACAACCTGCAGGAGCACTCGATTGTGCTGATCCGCGGGGGCCGCGTGAAGGATCTGCCGGGTGTGCGCTATCACGTGATTCGCGGAACGCTGGATGCCGTGGGCGTTGCCGGCCGCATGCAGGGACGTTCGAAGTACGGAGCCAAGCGGCCGAAAAAGGGATAGTAGCAAGTTTCAGAGTTTCGAAGGCTTCGATGTTTCAAGGGTCGGCGAGGGTTTGGGTTTGTCTTTGGAACCTTGAAACTCTGAAACTTTGAAGCCTGGGCAAGAGCGCAGGGAGCTTACAAGCAGATGCCAAGAAAAGGACATATCGCAAAGCGGACCGTCCCGGCCGATGCCGTTTATCAATCGGATCTGGTGACGAAGTTTATTAACTCGATGATGTGGCAAGGCAAGCGCTCGACCGCCGAGGGCATCTTCTATGAAGCGTTGGCGAAGGTGCAGGAAAAGGGCGGCGACGAAGCCTTGAAGCTCTTCAAGAAGGCCGTCGAGAACGCGAAGCCGCTGCTCGAGGTGAAGACCCGCCGCGTCGGTGGCGCGAACTATCAGGTGCCGGTCGAAGTGAACGCCGACCGCCGCACTTCCCTCGCGATTCGCTGGCTGATCAGCTATGCGCGCGGACGAGGTGAAAAAGGGATGGTCGAGAAGTTGACCAATGAGTTGCTGGACGCCGCTACCGGTAAGGGCGCCGCAATCAAGAAGAAAGAAGATGTGCACCGGATGGCGGAAGCCAATAAGGCGTTCGCGCATTACCGCTGGTAAGACAGATTGAGTAATTGGGAAATTTAGTAATTGGTGTAATTGATGGGGCGATTGCGAATTTGGTTTTCAATTACCAGATTACTCAATTTTCCAATTACCAAACAAAAACGAAGTTGGAGCCCTAGAAAGAGCTAATTGTCGTGCCCAGAACAGTCCCATTAGAGCGTTGCAGAAACATCGGCATCATGGCCCACATCGATGCCGGCAAGACCACTACGACGGAGCGGATCCTGTTTTATACAGGACGGACGCACCGCATCGGAGAGGTGCACGAAGGCACGGCCACCATGGACTGGATGGAGCAGGAACAGGAGCGCGGCATCACAATTACGTCGGCCGCGACGACCTGCACCTGGCGCGACATTCGCATCAACATTATTGATACGCCCGGCCACGTCGATTTCACGGCGGAAGTCGAGCGATCTCTGCGCGTGCTCGACGGTGCCGTCGCGGTGTTTGACGCCGTTCATGGGGTGCAGCCGCAGTCGGAAAAGGTCTGGCGCCAGGCTGATAAGTACGGCGTTCCAAGAATTTGCTTCATCAATAAGATTGACAAGATGGGTGCCGATTTCGAGCATGCCGTCGATACTATCCGCAAGCGCCTCAGTGCCAAGCCCGTCGCGATTCAGTTTCCCATCGGCCAGGAAGACAAGTTCCGGGGCGTCATCGACCTGATCAACATGAAGTCGATTGTCTGGCAAGACGACACGATGGGCGCGGAATACATCACCGAAGAAATTCCCGCCGAGCTGAAGAAGAAAGCCGAAGCGTTTCACGCCCAACTGGTCGAGAGCATCGCGGAAAACGACGACGAGATCCTGCACAAATTTCTGGAAGGCGAAGAGATTACCGCGGATGAGCTCCGTGCTTCGCTGCGTAAGTCGACCATTGCGTTGAAGGTATTCCCGGTTGTCGTTGGAACGGCGTTCAAGAATAAGGGCGTGCAGCCGCTGCTGGATGCGGTTGTCGATTATCTGCCATCGCCGCTTGATGTGCCGGAAACGCACGGCAAGAATCCCGACAATGGGGAAGCGATCACACGCAAGGCAGACGACAAAGAGCCGTTCGCGGCGCTGGCGTTCAAGATTATGGCGGACCCGTTCGTCGGGCAATTGACGTTCATCCGCGTGTATTCGGGGCAGTTGAAGACCGGCGATTCCGTGCTGAATGTGCGCACGACGAAGACCGAGCGCATCGGGCGTTTACTGAAGATGCACGCCAACAAGCGTGAAGAGATCAGCGAGATTCTGGCGGGCGACATCTGCGCGGCGGTTGGGTTGAAGAACGTCGGAACCGGCGACACGATTTGCGACGAAGATCACCCGATCGCGCTAGAGTCGATTACATTTGCGGTTCCCGTGATCTCGGTTGCGGTCGAGCCCAAGACCAAGGCCGACCAGGAAAAGATGGGCATGGCGCTGCAACGGTTAGCCCAGGAAGATCCTACGTTTAAGGTTCACACCGATCCCGACAGCGGACAGACCATCATCAGCGGCATGGGCGAGTTGCACCTGGAAATCATCGTCGACCGGATGATGCGCGAGTACAAAGTCGAGGCCAATGTCGGCAAGCCGCAGGTCGCGTACCGCGAGACGATTCGCAGGCACTCCGAAGCGGAAGGCAAGTACATCCGGCAGACCGGCGGCAAGGGGCAATACGGGCACGCGAAGATTTATCTCGACCCGCAACCACCAGGCTTGGGCTACGAGTTCGTCAACGATATTACGGGCGGATCGGTGCCGAAAGAGTTCATCAAGCCGATCGATCAGGGCATTCGCGAAGCTCTGGAAGGCGGAATTCTCGCGGGCTATCCTATGGTCGACGTGAAGGCCACGCTCTACGACGGCAGTTACCACGATGTCGATTCCAACGAGATGGCATTCAAGATCGCCGGATCGATGGCGTTCAAAGAGGCGGCTCGCAAGGCTTCTCCGGTGCTGCTGGAGCCGGTAATGGCTGTGGAGGTGGTAACGCCGGAAGATTATGCCGGCGTGATCATGGGCGATTTGAGTTCGCGCCGTGGACGCATTGAGGGCATGGAGCACCGCGCTGGATCGCAGGTGATCAAGGCGATCGTTCCGCTCGCGGAGATGTTTGGGTACGCGACCCACATGCGTTCGTCCACGCAGGGGCGCGCGGAATACTCGATGCACTTTGCGCGATATGAGGAGGCTCCGCGGTCCGTCGCGGAGGAGATCATCGCGAAGGTGCAGGGAACGGCAAAGTGACTCCGAGCGCCGCCGTTCGTCGTCGACCGCGGGTTCTGGGTCAGAGAAGGTAATCGGTCCGAGTTTGAAGTCGTGTTCAGCCCAGATGGGATTTGGGCGCGGTTCCTAAGGCGGGCGGAAGGTTTCATCGCTACAGAAGTTAAGTGCGAATTGCCGGACAGTGGGCAGTATCGCAGTGCGGGATTTCTGGAGTGGGCATCGCGGATTTGAAGTGTTTCGCGAGCGCTTTTCGGAAGGTTTCGCGCAGTTCGATCGGCAGATTGTCGATGCGCTGGTCGAGCGAGAGGAATTCGTCGGCGCGTATTACGAAGCCGACGATGCCGATGAGGACGAGTAAAGAGGTTGCATAGGTCCTTCGCGGCAAAGAGCGCCGCTCAGGATGACAGAGTTTGGATGACAAGGGTTTAACTGAGAGCTGACGGCTGAGAGCTGACAGCTAAAAGCTAGGAGCTAAGAGCTGAGTTATGGCGAAAGAAAAATTTGATCGCAATAAGCCGCACTGCAACGTAGGGACGATTGGTCACATTGATCATGGCAAGACGACGTTGACGGCGGCGATCACGAAGGTTCTGTCGAAGCACAATCCGAAGATTGTGTTCCGCTCGTTTGACTCGATTGATAACGCGCCGGAAGAGAAGGCGCGCGGCATCACGATTGCCACGGCGCATGTGGAGTACGAGACAGCGAACCGGCACTACGCGCACGTGGATTGCCCGGGCCACGCCGACTACATCAAAAACATGATCACGGGCGCGGCGCAGATGGATGGTGCGATTCTGGTAGTCGCGGCGACCGACGGTCCCATGCCGCAAACGCGCGAGCACGTGCTGCTCGCCCGCCAGGTGGGTGTGCCGTACATCGTCGTGGCGCTGAACAAGTGCGATGCCGTGGACGATCCGGAGTTGCTGGATCTGGTGGAACTCGAAGTGCGCGAGTTGCTGAAGACCTACAAGTTCCCCGGCGATGATGTGCCGGTGGTCCGCTTGTCGGCTCTGGGCGCTCTGAACGGGGAAGCGAAGTGGGAGAAGCAGATTGACGAGTTGATGGAAGCGGTGGACAAGAGCGTGCCGCAACCGGCGCGCGAACTGGACAAGCCGTTCCTGATGCCGATTGAAGACATCTTCTCGATCTCGGGACGTGGCACGGTTGTGACCGGCCGCATCGAGCGTGGCAAGGTGAAGGTCGGCGAAGAAGTGGAAATTGTCGGCTTCCGCGAGACGCGCAAGACGGTGGTGACGGGCGTTGAAATGTTCAAGAAGCAATTGGACGAAGGTATGGCGGGCGACAACGCCGGCTTGCTGCTGCGCGGCATTGCGAAAGAAGATGTGGAGCGCGGCATGGTGCTGGCGAAGGGTGGATCAATCACGCCGCACACCAAGTTCAAGGCCGAAGTTTACATTCTGACGAAAGAAGAAGGCGGACGACATACGCCGTTCTTTAAGGGATATCGTCCGCAGTTTTATCTGCGCACGACGGACGTGACGGGCGTGGCGGAGTTGCCGGCGGGAACGGAGATGGTGATGCCGGGAGACAACGTGAGCCTGGTGATCGAATTGATCACGCCGGTAGCCATGGAAAAGGGGTTGCGGTTCGCGATTCGGGAAGGCGGCCACACGGTGGGCGCCGGCACGATTGCGGAGATTGTGCAGTAGAGCCGTGTGGGTCTGATTGTGTGGAGCGGGCACTCCTGCCCGCTTGCATGCGGCGACAAAAGGCAGCGGGCAAGAGTGCCCGCTCCACATGAGCAAATTGTTCTTTCTTCCCGGAGATGCCGGGAAGGGTTAGAGAGATGACACTGTGATTGGAAAAGAAAGAATTCGCATTCGGTTGAAAGCTTACGACTACCGCATTCTGGATCAGTCGACGGGCGAGATCGTAGAAACTGCGCGGCGCACCGGCGCGCAGATTGCGGGGCCGATTCCGCTGCCCACGATGAAGAATAAGTACTGCGTGTTGCGTTCGCCGCACGTGGACAAAAAATCGCGGGAGCAGTTTGAGATCCGCACGCACAAGCGCCTGCTCGACATTCTCGAGCCGACGCAGCAGACAGTGGACGCGCTGATGAAGCTGGATCTGCCGGCGGGTGTGGATGTGGAGATCAAGGCGTTCGGCAAAGAACATAAATAGGCTTCTAGTCCTAGCTACTAGGCTCTAGCTAAGACAGAATGCTTCCCAGCCAATAGCAGTCGAAAGCGACGAGCCACGCTGGGCATGGAGAAGGAAAATGGCAACGAAGGTCACGGGGATTCTGGGCAAGAAGGTTGGCATGACGCAGTTATTTGACTCGAAGGGCGACGTCCGCCCAGTCACCGTGCTGCAGGCCGGTCCGTGCGTTGTGACGCAGCACAAGTCGGCCACGAAAGACGGATACGAGGCGGCCCAGATTGGACTGGTGGAGTTTGTGAAGGAATCACGGCTGACCAAGCCGGCGCAGGGACATTTGGCGAAGAATAATCTTCCTCCGGTGAAATTCATGCGCGAAGTTCCCCTCGAGATCGAAGGCGCAGCCGATGGTGATGGGTCAGTGAAAGTTGGCGACCGCGTGCTGGTCGAAATCTTCGAAGGCGAGCGATTCGTTGACATCGTCGGAATCAGCAAGGGACGCGGGTTTCAGGGCGTCGTGAAGCGGCATCATTTTGGCGGTGGTCCGAAGTCACACGGTTCGATGTTCCAGATTACCGGTTCGATCGGATCGTCAGCCTTCCCGTCGCGCGTGTTTAAGGGCATGCGAATGTCGGGACACATGGGCAACGCCCGCGTTACTCAGCGCAACTTGCGCGTGCTCGGCGTGGACAAGGACGAAAATTTGCTGGTGGTTGAGGGCAGCGTGCCAGGACCCGAGGGCGGCTACATCGTGATTACGAAAGCGAAGAAGCCACCACGAGAGCGGCGCGGATTCGCTGGATCGGCAACGGTCGATCCGTTGAAGGCGGCGAAGAGAGCCGCGAAGAAAGCGTAGTGTGGGGCGGACACTCTTGTCCGCCAAAAGCAGCGGGCAGGGTGCCCGCTCCACACAAGCAGGCTGCACGAGCAAAGAAGAAGACATATGGCAACGATTGATATCCATAATTTGAGTGGCGAGAAGGTTGGAACGATCGATCTCGCCGATGAAATTTTCGGCGCAGTTCACGAAGATCTGCTTTGGGAAGCGGTGAAGCATTACCGCGCCGGGCAGCGCGCCGGGACGCACAAAACCAAGGCGCGCTGGGAAGTGTCCGGTTCTGGCAAGAAGCTCTGGAAACAGAAGGGCACGGGCCGGGCTCGCATCGGATCGATCCGGTCGCCACTGTGGCGACATGGCGCGACTGTGCATGGTCCGCAACCGCGCTCGTACGACTACACGTTTCCGCGCAAGAAATTGCTGGGTGCGCTGCGCTCGGCGTTGGCTGCAAAGCTAGCGGACGGCAAGCTGATCGTGGTGAACGCGTTCGACGTGAAAGAGCCGAAGACCAAGGAATTTCGCAAAGCGCTGACTTCGCTGAAGGTCGATTCGACGGTTCTGATCGTGGAAGAGGCGAAGCACGAGAATCGGAACCTGGGATTGAGCGCGCGCAACATCGACGGACTGGAACTAATGCGCAGCAACGAAGTGCATCCGTATCATCTGCTGCGCTATGACCGCGTGATTTTCTCGCAGCCGGCGATTGAAAAGCTGCAGGTTTCGTTGAAGGCTTCGGTATCAAAGCGGCAACACAAGCCGGAGGCGGATGAAGGGACGAAGAAAGCGCACAGCGAGCGGCGTCGTCGTCCACGGCATGACAAAGCGGCGGAGGTGGCCTAAATGAAATCCGCATATCAGATTATTCGCCGTCCCGTGATTACCGAAAAGGGCTTGGCCATCAAAGAAAACCAGAACACGCTGGTCTTCCAAGTGGAACCCAAGGCAACCAAGACAGAGATTAAGCAAGCGGTGCAGACGATTTTCAAAGTGAAGGTGCATTCCGTGCGCACTGCCACCTATGTGGGAAAAGAGCGCCGGCGCGGGAAGTTCGCCGGATACCGTCCCGATTGGAAGAAGGCGTACGTGCGATTGCGGTCCGGCGAAAAGATGCCGGAGTACGCGCAGAATTTGTAAATGCAGCTATCAGCCCACAGCCGTCAGCGAGCAGCAAATGACGGTGTAAATCTGAGAGCTGACAGCTGAAAGCTGAGAGCTTCTATGCCAATCAAGACATACAGACCGACGACACAGACGTTGCGCTATCGCACAACCCTGGTCAACGACGACATTACGACCAAGAATCCGCATAAGCCCCTGGTCGAGCCTAAGCCCCGCACCGGCGGACGCCGCAACTCCGGCGACATGACGATGCGGTTCATTGGGGGCGGGCACAAGCGCAAGCTGCGGATCATCGATTTCAAGCGCGACAAGACGGGAATTCCCGCGACGGTGACGACGATCGAATACGATCCCAACCGCTCTTCGCGCATTGCCCTGCTGGCCTATGCCGACGGGGAGAAGCGTTACATCATTCAGCCGGAAGGGTTGAAGGTTGGACAGAAGGTGGTCAGCGGTCCAGAGGCGGACATTCTCGTGGGCAACGCACTGCCGTTGCGAAATATTCCGCCAGGCACGCAGATCCACAATCTGGAACTGAAGCCGGGCAAGGGTGGGCAGATGGTGCGGTCCGCCGGCGGTGCAGCGCAGTTGGTGGCCAAGGAAGAAGAGTACGCTCTGGTGAAGCTTCCTTCCGGCGAGACGCGCAAGATTTCGCAGGACTGCATGGCTACCATCGGCCAGGTGGGAAACCTGGATCACGAGAATGTGACCATCGGCAAAGCCGGACGGTCGCGATGGCTGGGAAAGCGCCCGCACAACCGCGGCGTTTCGATGAATCCGGTCGACCATCCGCATGGCGGTGGCGAAGGCAAGACCTCTGGCGGACGGCATCCAGTGACGCCGTGGGGACAGCCGACGCGCGGATATAAGACGCGGAACAACAAGCGTACGGACAAGTTCATTGTGAGCCGTCGCAGCAAGTAGCGCCGCTTAGCGGGCGTGAGCGAAGCGGGAGCCCGCTGGCGTCATCCTGAGCGTTTTTTTGCGAAGGATTCGGTGGTTCGAAGCAGTGGTTGTGATCGTTACAACAGCTGTGGCGGGTTTGAGAGACGCAGGGTTCTTCGCCCACGCTTTGCGCGGGTTTCAGAATGACGAGGTTTTTGGTGTTCGCTAAGAGCTAGGAGCTAACAGCTAGAGGCTGACTTATGGCACGTTCAACCAAGAAAGGCGCGTTCGTGGATGCTTACCTTCAAGCGAGAGTAGAGGGCATGAATGCGCGCAATGAGAAGAAAGTGCTGCGCACCTGGTCGCGGCGTTCCACCGTGGTGCCTGAGATGGTGGGACACACGATCGCGGTGCATAACGGCAAGAAGTTCATTCCGGTGTACGTCACGGAAAACATGGTTGGCCACAAGCTGGGTGAATTTAGTTTCACCCGAACGTTCAAGGGGCACTCCATGAGGGCGGCAACGGAAACCGCTGCCAAGCCGGCCGGGATCCCGGGAGGTCCGGGAGCGATTACTCCGGCGGCAGCACCTGCGGCGCCGAAGGCGTAGAGACGCTTTTAGCTAATAGCTTTTAGCTTTTCGCTTCGCCGGGACATAAAGAGCTAACGATCTAGAACTGAGATACGACTATGGAATTTCGAGCGGAAATGCGGTACTTGCGGGTTTCGCCGCAGAAGGCGCGGCTGGTGCTGGACCTGATCAAAGGACGACGTGTGGAAGATGCGCGCAACACGCTGGCATTCACCAAAAAGCGCGTGGCGGCACACGTGGGCAAGCTGCTGCAGTCGGCACTGGATAATGCGAACTTTCTGAGCGCCGAGAAGAATCTCGACGTGGAGATTGATAACCTTTACGTGAAGAGTGCGATCGCCAACGAGGGTCCGCGCATGAAGCGCATTCGTCCGGCGCCACAGGGACGCGCGTATCGCTACCAGCGGCGCATTTCGCATATCGAGTTGATCCTGGCGGAACGCGGGAAGAGCGGCGAAACGGTGGCGGCGAGTTCGAGTAGCGGTGTTTCGTCGGCCCCGGCCAAGGCAAGGCGGCGTGCTCCGGCAGCGAAGGCTTCCGGCAAGAAGAAGGCGGTTGGGAAGTGACCGCGTTTTGCCGGCGTGAGCGAAGCGGAAGCGAGCAACGGTCATCCCGAGCGGAGCGAACGATTTGACTACCTGGAGTTCGATTTAGGAGAAACAATGGGACAAAAAGTCCATCCTTATGGTTTTCGCCTCGGCTTCACAAAGCCGTGGAAGTCGCGCTGGTTTGCCGAGCGGGATTACGACAAACAGCTGCACGAAGACGTCAAGCTGAAGAACGAGTTGAAGGACAAGCTGAAGTCGGCGGGCGTCAGCGCCATTGAGATTGAGCGTCCAGGCAACAAGCTGCGCATCATTATCAAGACGGCCCGGCCCGGGATCATCATCGGACGCAAGGGCGCGGAAATCGACAAGCTGAAGAGCGAACTGCAGAAGCGCACGGGCGGCAAGGACATTTTTGTTGACATCCAGGAAGTCCACAAGCCCGAGCTCGATGCACAACTGGTTTCGGAGTCGATCGCGCTGCAGTTGGAAAAGCGCGTAGGTTTCCGGCGCGCGATGCGCAAAGCAGTGGATTCGGCGCTGCGCTTCGGATGCAAGGGAATCAAGGTGCGCGTGAGCGGCCGGTTGAACGGAAATGAAATCGCGCGTTCTGAGTGGTATCTGCAGGGGCGGTTGCCACTGCATACGTTGCGTGCCGATATCGACTATGGTTTCACCGAGGCGCGGACGACATACGGCGTGATTGGAGTGAAGTGCTGGGTGTACAAAGGCGAAATTCTGCCGCAGAAGAAGCGCGAAGCCGCGGCGCCGGCCGGCGGATTCTAGGCAAGTCAGAAGTTAGAAGGCAGAATGAAGAAGTGAGAGATTTTGCTAAGAGCTAAGAGCTGATTCTATGTTGATGCCAAAGAAAGTGAAGTATCGCAAGCAGCAGCGCGGGCGCATGACCGGGAAGGCTTGGCGCGGATCGACGTTGGCGTTCGGCGATTTCGGGCTGAAGGTGCTCGAGCCCGGCTGGATCACCGACCGGCAGATTGAAGCCAGCCGCGTGGCCATGACGCGTTTCGTCAAGCGCGGTGGAAAGATCTGGATCCGCGTGTTTCCCGACAAGCCGGTCACGAAGAAGCCGGCCGAAACTCGTATGGGCAAGGGTAAGGGCGCCCCGGATCACTGGGTCGCGGTCGTAAAACCGGGAAAGATTTTGTTTGAGATGGAAGGCGTGACCATTACGGACGCGAGCGAAGCGATGCGGCTGGCGTCGCATAAGCTGGCTTTGCGGACAACGATCGTCAAGCGCGAAGGTGCGAAACACTAAAGACAGCTATCAGCTTTCAGCCGTCAGCTTTCAGAAAAAGCGGCCGGCCCGGAAGGCTGACCGCTGAGAGCTGAGAGCTGAATTATGAAGGTAGATAAAATCAGGAATTTGACGGATGTGGAGCTGGGCCACCAGGAGCGCGAGCTCGCCGACCAGCTCTTCAAGCTGAAATTTCAGCTGAACATGGGGCAGACGGAGAGCCTGAAGAAGATTCGCGGGCTGCGCAAGGACATTGCGCGCGTCAAGACGATCGCCGGAGAGCGCGAACGCTCGGCAGCAACGGAGAAAAAATAATGGCGGAAACAACAGCAGCAGCGAAGGTGCAAGGCCGCCGCAAGGAAGTGGTGGGAGAAGTGGTCGCCAACCGCATGCAGAAGACGATTGTGGTGAAGGTGACGCGCAAGAAGGCGCATCCATTTTATGGACGCGTGGTGGCGCGCAACAAGAAGTTCTATGCGCATGACGAAAAGAATGAAGCTCACGTGGGCGATGTTGTGCGAATCGAAGAAACGCGTCCCCTGTCGAAACTGAAACGCTGGAAGCTGAAAGATATTGTGCGCAAAACTGCGCTGGTGCCCGAAGCGGTCACGGAAGTTCCAGGCGTCTAGGCGCGGGATATTGGATTTGAGTGAGCTGCACAGAGGGAGATTGAAGCCATGGCTGTGATGATGAGATCGATGCTCGAGGTCGCCGATAACTCCGGCGCCCGCAAGCTGCAGATGATTCTGCCGCTGGGGGGCTCGACCGGATTGAATGCCGGACTGGGCGACATAATCACGGCGGCCGTGAAAGAGTCGGCGCCCGAAGGCCAGGTGACGAAGGGTAAAGTGGTGAAGGCAGTCATCGTGCGTACCCGGAAAGAGCATCGGCGTCGCGACGGTACCTACATCCGGTTCGACCAGAATGCCGCGGTGCTGATCAACGATGCGGGCGAGCCGGTGGGAACGCGTGTATTCGGTCCGGTAGCGCGCGAACTGCGCGAGAAGAAGTTTTTGAAGATTGTGTCCTTGGCGCCGGAAGTGATCTAGCAGGGGTTCGAAGTTTCAGATTTTCGAGGTTTCAAGGTCCTTGAAAATCCGAAGCTGGGCGAGAGGTGATTCGCTTTGAAGCCTTTGAACGTTGAAACCTTGAAACTTTGACTTATGAGAACTGTTAGCACTGAAAACAAGCGAGTGGATCTCCGGCGGAACGACACCGTGAAGGTGATCACCGGGCGAGACAAAGGTAAGGAAGGGCGCGTGCTGCGCGTGTTTCCGAACGATGCCAAGCTGCTGGTCGAGCACGTGATGATGGTGAAAAAGCACGTGCGTCCGAACCCGCAGCGCAACATCAAAGGCGGCATTGCCGAGCAGGAAAGCCGGATTGCGATCTCCAATGTGCAACTGGTGTGCGCGACCTGCGGGCCGGTGCGCATTGGCCACGAAGTGCGCGGCGACCGCAAGGTGCGCGTGTGCAAGAAGTGCGGTACGACGCTGGATAAGTAAGCCGTTAGCTCTTAGCTTTTAGTTTGTGGTGGCGATGCGAGCGGCAGGCATGAAAAGTGAGTCTCACGAACCGGTAGACGCAATGAGCGACAAGCTAAAGGCTAAGAGCTAATGGCTAAAAGCTGCTCCTGTAACCCGAAACCGTGAGAAGGATTGAAGGATATGGCAAAAGATAAGAAGCAGAAAGAATCATCGCAGGAGCAGAAGGCGCCCGATCAGGCGCGGCATAGCGCCAAGGAACGTCCGCGGCTGCGCGCGAAGTTTGACAAGGAAGTGGCTCCGGCTCTGTTGAAAGAACTGGAACTGAAGAACGTGATGGCGGTTCCTCGACTGAACAAGATTGTCGTGAACATGGGGGTAGGCGAAGCGACGCAGAACGCGAAAGTGCTCGATCCCGCGGTAAACGAACTGGGACAGATCACCGGGCAGAAGCCGGTGGTGACGCGGGCGAAAAAATCGATCGCTGCGTTCAAGGTGCGCCAGGGCCAGTCGATCGGCGCGATGGTCACGCTGCGCGGGGACCGGATGTACGAGTTCCTGGACCGGCTGGTGAACATCGTTCTGCCACGGGTGCGCGATTTCAAGGGCGTGTCGACCAAATCGTTTGACGGGCGCGGCAACTTCACGCTTGGGCTGCACGATCAGCTGATCTTTCCGGAGATTTCGTACGAGAAGGTCGATAAGCAGAAGGGCATGAACGTCACGATTGTGACGACGGCCGCGAACGACAATCAGGCGCGCACGTTGTTGAAGCATCTGGGCATGCCGTTCCGGGCTTAGAAGTTCCGAGTTTCAGGGTTTCGAGTAAAGGCAACAACGAATTCGCTGAGAGCTGACGGCCGAGAGCTGACAGCGAGAGGCTAGGAGCTAGGTTTGGCAACTACAGCAAAACGAGTCAAGGACGCGAAGAAGCCGAAGTTCTCCACGCGCAAGCACAACCGCTGCAAGCTGTGCGGACGTCCGCGCGCCTTTCTGCGCAAGTTCGGCATTTGCCGCTTGTGCTTCCGCCAGCTCGCGCTGCGCGGGGAGATTCCAGGGGTTTCGAAGTCGTCGTGGTAGAAGTGCCGTCGGTCGCTTGTCGTTGGTCGTTCGCATTGACGAGTGAGGAATCCGGCGACTAGGGACCAACGACGAACGACGGAAGAAACAGCTGCTGCAGGTTCTCCGCTTCACGCGGAGCGAACGGGTGGCTAGAGGAGAAGCAGACGATGAGGTTGACCGATCCGGTCGCAGATATGTTGACGCGAGTGCGAAACGCACTTCAGGCCCGCCACCAGAAGGTGGACATCCCGGCTTCACGCTTGAAGCTGGAGATCGCCCGCATTCTCAAGGAAGAGGGCTACATTTCGAATTTCAAGCCGACGGAAGAAGAAGGCCACAAGGTCATCCGGATTTACCTGAAGTATGGCGCCAACAATGAAGCGGCCATCTCCAAGGTGGAACGCGTATCGCGCCCCGGCTGCCGCGTCTATGTGCGCCGCAGCGAGATTCCGCGCGTGCTGGGCGGCATGGGGATCAACATCCTCACCACGCCGCGTGGCGTCATGACCGGCCGTCAGGCCCGCAAAGAAGGCGTGGGCGGCGAGTTGCTTTGCCAGATTTACTAGAGCGGCTTCTAGCTACTAGCTTCTAGCTACTAGCTGAGGCGGCAATGGGCTGTGAGTTTTGAGAAGAACAGTCTGGTTGAAAATCCGGACTGCAAAATCCAAAAGCGGCCTAGCTAGAAGCTAGGAGCTAGAAGCTAGAAGCTTATGTCACGAATTGGAAAAAAGCCGATCCCGATCCCCAAAGGGGTGACGGTCAAAATCGAAGGCCACACAGTTGCGGTGCAGGGGCCGAAGGGCAAACTGGATACCGCCCTGCCTGAAGGCATTACGGTCGAGCAGAAGGACGGGATCATTGTCGCCGTTCGCCAGAATGATTCGCAAGCCGCTCTGCATGGACTGGCGCGCGCCTTGGTCAACAACGCCGTTGAAGGCGTGACTAGGGGCTGGACGCGTGAACTGGAGATTGTCGGCATCGGGTACCGCGCCGAAATGAAGGGCAAGCAGATGGTCGTGTTCAACCTGGGATACTCGCATCCGATCGAGTACCCGTTGCCGACCGGTGTGGATGCGACGGTGGATCCTAAGCAGACGAAGATCGCGCTGACGGGGATCGACCGGCAGAAGGTAGGACAGGTGGCGGCGGAAATGCGCTCACTGCGTCCGCCGGATCCGTACAAGAACAAGGGCGTGCGCTATGCCGGTGAACGCCTGAAGAAGAAGGTTGGAAAGACCGGGGCGAAATAAGAACTAGCTGTCAGCTATCAGCTGTCAGCTCTCAGCAACTTCGAAGCATATTCGAAGGTCTGGGGGTTGGGATTCGCTGATTGCTGACGGCTGATAGCTGAGAGCTTAATCATGCTGACAAGAATCACGAAAAACGAGAAGCGCGGCCATGTACACGACCGCATCCGGAAAAAGATGCAGGGGACTGCGGCGCGTCCGCGGCTTAATGTGTACCGTTCCCTGAATCACATTTATGTGCAGGTGATCGATGATCTGCACGGCAAGACGCTGGTCTCGGCCAGCACGGCAGAAGGCAAGAAGGAAGACCGTCGCACGGGTGGCAATGTGGCCTCCGCGAAGGCGGTGGGCAAGACGATCGCCGAGCGCGCCAAGGCCAAGGGTGTGACCAAGGTCGTGTTCGACCGCGGCGGCTATATCTATCACGGGCGCGTCAAGGCTCTGGCCGATGCTGCGCGCGAAGCAGGATTGCAGTTCTAACAAGCTCTTAGCTTTTTAGCTCTTAGCTTTTAGCTAGAGTCAAAGGCGCCGGGAGCAAACAAGCTAAAGGCTTAAGAGCTGATAGCTAAAGGCTAGGGTAATAATGCCAACAGTGATTAAGAAACTTGATGCGAATTCGTTCCAGCTGAAGGACCAGGTCGTCGCCATCAACCGGGTGACCAAGGTGGTCAAGGGCGGCAAGAATCTTTCGTTCGCGGCGCTGGTCGTCGTGGGCGACCCGTCTGCCGGAGTGGTGGGTTACGGTTCCGGCAAGGCCAAAGAAGTTCCGCAGGCCATCCGCAAGGGGATTGAGTCGGCGAAAAAGAATCTGATGAAGGTGAACCTGACGCAAACCAGCATCGCGCACCTGGTGCTGGGACGTTACGGTTCGGGTAAGGTACTGCTGAAGCCGGCGCCGGAAGGCACAGGCGTGATCGCAGGCGGCGCGGTGCGCGCGGTGATGACGTCGGCGGGCGTGCAGAACGTGCTGACGAAGTCGATCGGCACAACGAATCCGCACAATGTGATCAAGGCGACATTCGACGCGCTGAAGCAGTTGAAGAGCCGCGAGAGCGTTGCGGCTATGCGCGGCAAGACGGCGCAAGAGCTGTAGAAACAGTACTCAGTACCTGGTACTCGGTACTCAGTAACCGACGAAACGGATTTTCGAGGTTTAGAAAATGACGGCGAAGAAAACGAATTCGGGCAGCGGGAAGATTCACCTGAAATGGGTGCGATCCGCGATTTGTGCCCCCGTGAAACAGAAACTGGTGATCAAGGGCCTGGGATTCACGCGGCTGAACCAGGTGATTGAGCGTCCCGACACGAACGCCATTCGCGGCATGGTGGCGAAGGTGCCGCATATGGTTGAGGTAGTGGAGTAGCTCAAAGTTTCAAGGTTGCAGAGTTTCAAAGTTTCAAAGTTTCAAAGTTTTAAACTCTGATCGATCCTTGCAACTTTGAAACCCTGAAACTTTGAAACGTGGGTGTACTTATGAATTTATCGAACATTCGAGCACCGAAGAAGGCGACCGAAAAACGCAAGCGTGTGGGGCGCGGTATGGGCTCCGGTATGGGCAAGACATCTACCCGGGGACACAAAGGACAGCGTTCGCGCACCGGTTCCCGTATGATCCGCGGCTTTGAAGGCGGCCAGATGCCTCTGCACCGCCGCATGCCGAAGCGCGGCTTCACGAACATTTTCCGCAAGGAATTCAACATCGTGAGTCTGGAACGGCTGGTGGCGATGGGTGATTCCTTTCACGGCGAGCCCATCACTCCCGAGGTGCTGCGCAAGGCCGGAGTCATCAAGACGAAGCATCCGGTGAAGATTCTGGGCGACGGTGAATTAAAGATTGCGATCACGGTGCACGCGCACAAGTTCTCGAAGGCGGCGCAGGAAAAGATCACCAAGGCGGGCGGCAAGGTCGAGGTCTTAACAGCGAAGGCGGGGCAGTAATGTTCGACAAACTGGCGAATATCTTCCGAATTCCGGATTTGCGCAAGCGCATCCTGTTTACGTTGGGGATGTTGTTCGTGTACCGGTTGGGCGGCCACCTTCCGACGCCGGGAATTGATACAGCCAAGCTGGAAAGTTTCTTCACCCAGAGTGGAACGAGTGGATCGTTGCTCGGATTCGTCGACCTGTTTTCGGGCGGCCAGTTGCGCCGCATGACGATTTTTGCCCTGGGCATCATGCCCTACATCACGGCGTCGATCATTCTGCAGTTGTTGACCGTGGTGTATGAGCCGCTGGCGAAACTGCAGAAAGAGGGCGAGCTCGGGCGCAAGAAGATCACGCAGTGGACGCGATACATCACGGTCATCCTGAGCGCCGTGCAGTCGTTCGGCATTGCGATCGGCCTCGAAAAAGGCGGCTTCGCGCTGAGTCCGGGATGGGGCTTCCGGATGATGACGATGCTTACGCTGACGACAGGTAGCGCGTTCATCATGTGGCTGGGCGAACAGATTACGGAGCGCGGCGTCGGCAACGGCATGTCGCTGCTGATTTTCGCCGGCATTGTGGTGGGCCTGCCGCGAGGCGTTGTGGATCTGATCGACAAGGCTCGGAACGCCGCTTGGGGAGCGATGACCTTCCCGTTGATGGTGTTCCTGATTATCTTTATGATCGCGGTGGTTGCCTTCATCGTCTACGTCGAACGCAGCGAGCGTCGAATTCCGGTGCAGTATGCCAAACGTGTCGTCGGACGCAAGGTGATGGGCGGGCAATCGACGCATCTGCCGCTGCGCGTCAATGCCGGCGGCGTGATGCCGGTAATTTTCGCGTCTTCGATTTTGACCATGCCGCAAACCATCGGGTATGGGATGCGGAACAACCGCTATTTCGGAGATCTATTCCGCTGGCTCGGCTGGGGCGAGCCGCTGTACACGCTACTCTATGCCATCGGGATTATTTTTTTCGCGTACTTTTATGTTTCTATCGTTTTCAATCCCAGCGAAGTCGCCGATAACATGCGGAAATACGGCGGTTTCATCCCCGGAATTCGCCCGGGAAAACGCACCGCTGACTTCATCAATGAAGTACTGACGCGAATCACGCTGGTGGGGGCGTTGTACCTGATCGTCATTTCGTTTATTCCGGAATGGATGATCACCGGCATTCACCTGAACCATCTTTATGGCCCGGTTGGAAGGTTCTTCGAAGGACTTCCGAACTGGGTAACCAATGGTCTGGGTGTGAGCTTTTTATTTTGGTGGAACGTCGTTGCTGATTGTCGTGGGCGTAGCTATGGATACCGTTCAGCAGATCGAGGCGCAACTGATCATGCGCCACTACGACGGATTTACGCCGCGCAGCGGACGCGTCCGCGGCCGCCGCACCTGGTAGTTGGCGGCGGCAGAGACGTGATAGGCACGTCGCATTGAAGTTTGGGGTTGCTGCACCTCGGCTATAGTTTGGGGCGCCGGGGAGACTGAGCTCGGGAGGCTTGGGCCAAGCCGATGGCGCAGGAAACCTCGCGTGAAGTGGGTCCCGTGGTGCTGCTCGGACCGCCGGGTGCCGGAAAAGGCACTCAGGCCAAGCGCATCATGGAACGCTACGGAATTCCCCAGGTGTCAACCGGGGACCTCCTGCGGGAGAACGTAGTCCGCGGGACGGAGTTAGGACTCGTTGCCAAGGCGGTGATGGCGCGGGGAGAACTGGTTTCGGACGATCTGGTGTGCGTCATGGTCCGCGAACGGCTGATGCAGCCGGACTGCAAGCGCGGGTATGTGCTGGATGGGTTTCCCCGGACTGCCGCCCAGGCTGGGTGGCTCGATGCTCTGCTCGACCATGAGCTCTTTGACAATTCGCGTCCTACCCGGGCTTGGCCAATTGTGATCCGCCTGGACGTGGACTATAATCAATTATTGCTCCGGATTACTGGACGCCGTTCTTGTCCCTCCTGTGGAAGGATCTATAACGTCCACTTCCAGCCGCCCCGCGTTGATGAACTCTGCGACGTAACTGGGGAAAAGCTGGTGACCCGCAATGACGACCGGTTGGAAGTGATTCAGCCCAGACTCACGGCATATCAGGAGCAGACTCGTCCGGTAGCGGACTACTACCACCGTACGGGCAGATTGATCTCGATCAATGGCGATCTGCCGATGGACGATGTGACAGAACAGATTTTCAGGATTCTGGAAGATCATCACGCGTGAGAACCGCGTAAGAACGAAGAATGGCGATTGTGTGTAAATCGACGGCGGAAATAGAGAAGATGCGGCAAAGCGGTCGCATCGTGCGTCAGGTTCTTGATCATGTCAGAACGCTGGTGGCGCCGGGCGTGTCGACTATGGATCTGGAACGGGCCGCCGAGAAAAAGATCAAGGAGCTCGGAGCCAAGCCGGCGTTCAAGGGGTATTACGATTATCCCTGCGTGTTGTGCACGTCGGTGAATGAAGAGATTGTGCACGGCATCCCGTCGGAGAAACGAGTGCTGCAGGATGGTGACATCGTTTCGATCGACTGCGGCGTTGTCCTCGATGGCTACTACGGCGACGCGGCAATCACGGTTCCGGTGGGTGGCGCGTTGAAGCCGGAGTTGAAGAAGCTGCTCGATGTCACCGAAGCGTCGTTGTACCGCGGGATCGAGCAGGCGCGGATCGGCAACTCGATTGGCGATGTGGGCGCGGCGGTGCAGGAGCATGTGGAAGCCGCGGGATTCAGCGTAGTGCGCGAGTTTGTTGGGCATGGCATTGGGACGCGGTTGCACGAAGAGCCGCAGGTTCCGAACTTCGGAGCGCGCGGACACGGCGCCCGGTTGCGCGAGGGCATGGTCATCGCGATTGAGCCGATGGTGAATTACGGCAAGCCCGAGACGCGAGTGCTGGGTGACAAGTGGACCGCGGTTACCGTCGACGGCAGTTTTAGCGCGCACTTTGAGCATTGCGTCGCGGTGACGAAAGACGGTCCGGTGATTTTGACGCAGTAAACAGCTTCGGCTGCTAGCTCCTAGCTCTGGCTAGTCGGGCTTGGCAAGCCAGGAGCTAAGAGCTAGAAGCTTAAGGAGCGAATGAGCAAAGAAGACGCGATTGAAGTGATGGCGGTGGTTCTGGAACCCCTGCCGAATGCCATGTTCCGGGTTGAACTGGAAAATAAACACCAGGTGCTGGCGCACGTTTCCGGCAAGATGCGCAAGAATTTCATCCGCATTCTGCCTGGGGACAAGGTCGCGGTGGAGCTTTCGCCCTACGACCTGAATCGCGGACGAATTGTGTATCGCTATAAATGATTTTGGATTGAGCTAAGAGCTGACAGCTGAAGGCTGGGTTATGAAAGTACGAGCATCGGTAAAGAAAATTTGTGACAAGTGCAAGGTCATCCACCGCAAGGGTGTGGTGCGGGTGATTTGCGTCAACTCGAAACATAAACAGCGCCAGGGCTGAAGCTCAAAATCCCACTTCTCGCGCAAAGTGCGCGCGAGAGATGGGGCACCCGGCACCTGGTTAAGGTTTTGGGAAGGGCATGACTTCAGTCGTGCCGCTAACGAGCTTTTTTGGAATGCGGCTTTAGCCGCTGAGGTTAAGAACAATGGCACGAATTGCAGGCGTCGATCTTCCGCGCCAGAAGCACATCAACATCGCGCTGACGTACATCTACGGCATCGGGCATCCTCGCGCCGAGCGCATCCTCGATGAGGCGAAGGTCGAGCCCATGAAGAAGGTGCAGGACCTGAGCGAAGAAGAGGTCAACCGCATCCGTACGGTCATTGAGGCCGAGGGACTGGTGGAAGGCGATCTGCGCAAGGAAGTTTCGATGAACATCAAGCGTCTCATCGAAATCGGCTCCTATCGCGGATTCCGCCATCGCCGTAACCTGCCGGTCCGCGGCCAGCGCACACATACGAATGCCCGTACCCGCAAGGGTCCGCGCAAGGGAACGGTCGCGCAGAAGAAGAAGGCGACGGCAAAGACATAAACACACGTTTCAAGGTTTAGGTTTCAAGGTTTCAATGATCCGGACCTTGAAACTTTGAAGCTTTGAAACCTTGAAACTTGAGGTTCTATGGCGAAACCAGCAGCAGCGGGCGGCGCAGCAGCCGCACCCGATAAAAAAGGCAAGAAGAAAACCTTCAAGAAGAAGGAACGCAAGCACGTCCCGCATGGACTGTGCTACGTGCAGGCGTCCTTCAATAACACGATCGTGACCATTTCCGACATGAACGGCAACGTTCTGTCGTGGAAGAGTTCGGGATCGCTCGGCTTCCGTGGATCGCGCAAGGGAACGCCCTTTGCCGCCCAGCAGGCTGCGTCGAATGCCGCGAACATGGCGCGCGATCACGGCGTGCGCAGCGTGGATGTGCGCGTCAGCGGTCCTGGTTCAGGCCGTGAGTCGGCCGTGCGTGCGCTGGCTGCCTCTGGGATCGAAGTACGTTCGATTCGCGACGTCACGCCGATTCCGCACAACGGCTGCCGTCCGCCGAAGAGACGCCGCGTGTAAGAATCGTCGTCGGTCGTTCGTCGGTGGTCGTTAGGAAGATCAAACCGCGATGGGCTAACGACCAACGACAGCTTTTTGTCCGGGAGGAAGGGTGAAGCCAAACCCGTAAACCGGTCATCTAAAGGAGAAGAAACTTGGCACGTTATACCGATGCAGTCTGCCGTCTATGCCGCCGCGAGGGCATGAAGCTGTTCCTCAAAGGCGCAAAGTGCTTCAGCGATAAGTGTCCCATCGAGAAGCGCAACTTCGCTCCCGGACAACATGGCAAGGACCGCAAAGCCAAGATCGTGGGCTACGGCCTCCAGTTGCGCGAGAAGCAGAAGGCCAAGCGCATTTACTTCACGCAGGAAGGCCAGTTCCGCAACTACTTCGAGAAGGCCGCGCGCTCACAGGGCGTGACCGGCGAGAAGTTGCTGCAGCAGCTCGAGCGTCGTCTCGACAACGTTGTGTTCCGCTTGGGGTTCGCCCAGTCGCGGCGCCAGGCGCGGCAGCTGGTGCGTCACGGACACGTCGCCGTCGACAACCGCAAGGTCAACATTCCTTCGTATGAAGTGAGCGCGGGCGAAGAGATCGCGATCCGCGAGAAGAGCAAGAAACTCGCCGTGCTCGAACTGGCGAAAGAATTCGCCAGCCATGGCACGACCGTAAGTTGGCTGGAAGTCGATCGCGACAATTACAAGGCGAAAGTGCTCTCGCTGCCGAAGCGCGAAGATATTCAGCTGCCGGTCAACGAGCAGCTGATTGTCGAAGTTTACAGTAAGTAGATTTCCCGGGATTGAGTAATTGGGATATTTAGTAATTGAGTAATTGAAAAGTAAGACGGAAATGGGCTGGTTTGAAATTAGCCAATTGCCAAATTTCCCGATTCACTCAATGTTGTTGGTTCATATTCGAGCCAGATCAGCCTTAGCTGACGCTTGACCTGAGTCCGGACCGATTCAGGGAGTCAGCTTTGAGCCAAACGGCCGAAGGAGAAACACATGCTTTGGAAGGGTTTTCAGAAACCGAAACGTCTCGCAACCGACACCTCCAGCCTCACCGACAAGTACGGCATGTTCTGGGCGCAGCCGTTTGAGCGCGGCTTCGGCACCACCGTGGGCAATGCTCTGCGGCGCGTGCTGTTGAGCTCGATTGAAGGCGCGGCCGTCACCGCGGTGAAAATGGAAGGCGTGCTGCACGAGTTCCAGTCGATCCCCGGCGTCGTCGAGGACGCGACCGATATCATCCTCAACCTGAAGCAGATTCCATTCAAGCTTGCGGGCGATGCACCCAAGGCGATCTACCTGCGCGCGGATCAGCCGGGCGTGGTCACCAGCGGCATGATCGAAGCCGACGGCGATGTCGAAGTCCTCGACAAGGACGTCTATATCGCGACGGTGAGCGAGGGCGGCAAACTCGACATGGAAATGCGCTTGAAGCGCGGCCGCGGTTACACTTCCGCCGACAAGAACTTTGACGAGGATCTGGGAATTGGATTCATTCCGATCGATTCGGTTCACTCGCCAGTGCGCAAGTGCAACTACACCGTCGAAGCGGCGCGTCTCGGACAGATTACCGACTACGACAAGCTGACCCTCGAAGTGTGGACCAACGGTTCCATCACGCCGGCCGATTCGCTCGGCCTGGCCGCGAAGCTGCTGAAGGACCACATGAACATCTTCATCAACTTCGAGGAAGAAATCGAAACCGGTACCTCGTCGTCCGACGACCGCAAGCCCGAGATCCACAACGAGAACCTCAACCGTTCCGTGGAAGAACTCGAGCTTTCGGTGCGCAGCTACAACTGCCTCAAGAATGCGAATATCCAGACCATTGGCGAGCTTGTGCAGAAGACTGAAGCCGAGATGCTGAAGACCAAGAATTTCGGCCGCAAGTCGCTGAATGAGATCAAGGAGATTCTGTCCTCGATGGGCCTGAGCTTGGGTATGAAGATCGACGAGCACGGCAATGCCGTGCCCGGACCGACTTCGAATCAGGTGCTGCCGGCTTCCGCTTACGGACCGGACGACCAGCTATAGGAAGGGCTTCCGGCGTCAGGTTTCCGGCATTTGGAAGCCGGGCGGGACCGCCAACCAGAATCAATTTTGACTTTTAAGCTAGATGCTAAGAGCTAGTAGCTAGAAGCTGAGGTTTCCCATGCGTCATAAAGTTGCAGGATACAAACTCGGACGGAACACATCGCACCGCCGCTCACTGCTCCGTAATCTGGTCACCTCGGTGATCGTGGAAGAGCGCATCGAGACGACTGTTCCCAAAGCCAAGGCCGCGAAGCCCATCGTCGAGAAGATGATTACGCTGGGCAAGCGTGGCGACCTCGCTGCGCGGCGTCTCGCTGCGGCTTATCTCATGACCGATGAGGCCGTCGCGAAGTTGTTCGACACCGTTGGACCACGTTTCGGCGACCGCAATGGCGGGTACACGCGCGTCATCCGCACGCACTGGAATAAGGGCGACGGCGCCGACAAGGCTTTCCTCGAACTGCTGGGCAGCGAGAAGGTCCTTGACGAGAAGAAAGAAAAGCGTGCCGAAGCTCGCGCCAAGAAAGCCGCCGAAGCCAAGAAGGCAATGGAAGATGCCGAGGCCCAAGCAGCGCACGATGGCGGCGTCGAGCCCGTGGTAGACAAAGACGAAGACAAGAAGGAATAGCTTCTAGCTGTTTCTAATCGGGCGCGGCCTCGAGCCGCGCCTTTCTTTTTGCGCACTCGTACATGTCCCTCCGCGTCTCACGCAAGTAATCTTTCGCCGCTTTCGCAATCTCCTTAAACTTCCTCTAATGGGCTTCACGCGCACACAAATTGCAATTGCTGCCGGCGCCGGAATATTGCTGGTTGGAATCTTTGTCGGCTACCTGTGGTGGCTGAGTAATCAAGGACCGGTGCTGGCGCGGTCCGAGGATCACGATCCCCTCACCGGACTTCCGGTGAGCATCAAGATGAATCCGCTGCGTGACCGCTCGACGGAGCATGCCGCCAATCAATTTCTGCGCGAGATCCGCGACGGCCATTGCGACGAACTGTTGAATAAATGGGAACACGACTACCACAAGAAATACGCAAAATACATCTGTGCTTCCGAGGCGCAGCACCCGCTGCTCTCGTGGGAACTGGTCGACTGGGAAGATGCACCTCCGCTCGTAATCCTGCACTACCGCGGTAAGCGACCCAGCAATGCCGGCCCGGCTCAGTCTGGAATTGACCAAGACCTGTTCACCCTCACTGTCGAGCACAAGCCCGGCGAGTGGGTCGTGACGAAGTACGACGCGATGTACTGAAAAAAGCTTTCAGTTCTAAGCTTCCAGTTCAGCAGCTAGCCCTCAAGGCTATGCTTTCGAACCCCCCGTTAGTTGTTTCTGAGTTGACTTCTCCTTCGTCCTCTGGGCCTTCTCCGTGCTTTCGTGCCTCCGTGGTAAAACTCTTCTATGCCAGTTCCCTCCGACGCTCGGTCTTCCACTGCGCGCAATATCTACGCCTTCGGCCTCACCTCCTTTCTGAACGACACGGCCACCGAGATGGCCTACTGGGTGTTGCCGGCGTTTCTGGTCTCGCTAGGGGCGGGGCCGGCGCAGTTGGGATTGATCGAGGGAGTGGCCGAGAGCGTCGCGTCCTTCGCAAAGCTCTTCTCCGGATATTTGACCGATCGCATCGATCGGCGCAAGCCACTAGTGGTCTCCGGATATTTTGTCGCCAACGCGGTTAAGCCTTTGCTGGCGATCGTCACGGCGTGGTGGCACATTCTGCTGATCCGGTTCAGCGATCGCCTGGCCAAGGGAGTGCGCGGGGCGCCGCGTGACGTGATGGTCGCTGAGTCCGTACCAAGAGAGCGACTGGGCTCGGCCTACGGGCTCATTCAGTCCATGGATTCCGCAGGCGCAATCGCCGGCCCGCTGGTCGCTCTCATGCTGCTTGCGCGTTACGGAATTCGCAGCGTCTTCTGGGCCGCCGCCGTTCCCGGCGCACTGTGCGTGATGGTGGCCCTGTTCGGGATTCGCGAGACTCAAAAGCCCCACTTCTCGCAAGACATGCGAGAAATGGGGCACCCGAGCCAGAGCCTGGGCCCCGACCCCGCGCTCGCGAAGAGAGTCGCTAGCGTTCCGGTGGCGTCCAGCGGGGCGCTGCCTAGTTCGTTTTATGTGGTTCTGATTGCAGTGACTCTGTTCTCGCTGGGGAATTCCAGCGATATGTTCCTGGTGATGCGGGCGCAGAACGTCGGCATCCGTGTGAGTCTGGCGCCGCTGCTCGGCCTCGTTTTTAATGTGACATACACGCTTGGCTCGTGGCCGGCGGGATGGTTCAGCGACCATTTCTCCCGGCGCTGGATCGCCGCTGCCGGCTATCTGATTTTCGCGGTGGTCTATTTTGTTTTCGGGCGCGCGCCTTCCACACTCGCGATATGGATCACGATGGCGGTCTACGGTTTGTACTATGCCCTGACGCAGCCGGTGTTGAAAGCGCTGGTCGTTGAAACGGTGAGACAAGACGTGCGCGGGCGTGCGCTTGGAGTTTACTTCTTTGTCACGAGCGTCGCTACACTGGCGGCGAGCTTAATTACCGGAGAACTATGGAAGCACTACGGCGCGGGAGTTCCATTCTATTTTTCCGCCGTGCTAGCCGCGGCATCCGCACTGCTGCTCGTGCTCAAGCCGGCCGGAACCGCAGCGAAAATGCCAACAACCCTGTAGGCCTACCCTGGCATCTGATCCGCCGCTGTGGGGAAGAGGCCCAGAGTGAATCGCTCCGCTCTCATTGCATCTGCAAAGATTTTCACTGAAACTACCGCCGGCCTCCAGGCTGCCTGGATCTGGCCATGACGCGAGGAGTGCCCGTTAGGTTGTGCCCTACGGCGCTCGTGTGCGCCGTGTTCGGCGCTGCACTAGCTCTCACCTCCTGCGGTACCGGAACCGCCGCTCCAATGTCGCCCGCGGCCGCTCCCACAGTTGCAATGGTTGCCGCTCCGACTACGATCCTACAAGGCAGTTCGTCCATCTTGACGGTCACCGCGAGCAACGCCACTCAAGTCGTCGTCTCCGACAGTAGTGATGACCACAGCTTCACGCTCGGGGCGGGCGGAGGAACGCAGACTGTCAATCCGACGGCTACAACGACGTACACCGCGACGGCCACCGGGGCGGGCGGTACCGCGACGGCTAAGACCATCGTTACAGTGACCCCGAATGCGAGCGCGCCGACGGTAACGATGGTGGCGAGTCCGACTTCGATTACGCAGGGCAGTTCCTCGACGCTGACGGTAACCGCCAGCAACGCGACTCAGGTGCTGATCACCGACAACGTGGACAAGGACACCTTTACTCTGGGTGCGACCGGTGGCACACAAGTGGTGACGCCCACGGCTACGGTGACTTACACGGCTACAGCTACCGGAGCGGGTGGCACAGCGACGGCACAAGCGATGGTTACAGTGACTGCGAACGCGATCGCGCCCACGGTAACGATTGGGGCAAATCCGACTTCGATTACCCAGGGCAGCTCGTCGATGCTGACAGTTGCCGCCAGCAATGCAACTCAAGTTGTGATCACGGACAATATCGATTCCAACATTTTCACACTCGGCGGCACCGGTGGGACCCAGGTGGTCACACCCTCTGCCTCCGCGACCTACACGGCTACGGCAACAGGTGCCGGCGGCTCGGCGACGGCGCAAGCGGTGGTTACAGTGACGACAAATGCAACGGCGCCCACTGTGTCGATTATTGCGAGTCCCACATCGATTGTGCAGGGCAGTTCATCGACATTGACAGTTGTCGCCAGCAACGCGACTCAAGTTGTGATATCTGACAATCTTGACTTGAGCACTTTCACGTTGGGTGCAACCGGCGGGACTCAAGTCGTTACACCCACTGCCACGACGATCTACACGGCGACCGCCACTGGCACTGGCGGCACTGCGACGGCACAAGCGACCGTTACCGTTACCTTGGCAGCCCCAACAGTCACGATCGTGGCGAATCCGGCATCGATTTCGCAAGGAAGTTCCTCGACGCTGACCGTCGTTGCCAGCAATGCGACTCAAGTGGTGATTTCCAACAATGTCGACAGCACCACTTACGCGCTCGGCGCGACCGGAGGGGCGCAAAGCGTAAGTCCAACGACAACGACTATCTACACCGCGACAGCGACGGGCGCGGGCGGGACGACGACGGCACAAGCCACCGTCACCGTGGGTTCGGTAAATTCGGTGAATCATGTCATCTTCATGATGCAGGAGAACCGTACCTTCGATACCTACTTCGGCATGCTGAATCCGTACCGGCAAGCCAACGGCTGGAATGTCGGCGATGACGGCAACACCTACAACGTTGACGGGATCGACGATAAGCTCGCGACCACTTACAACCTGGACGATGAGGGAGCATCGTTTTCCCTGTTTCACACGATCAGCAGTTGCCTGGACGATATGACCTCCGCTTGGCTGGAAAGCTATGGTGATGTGAGCCGCTACGACTTCAGCACAACGCGCGGCATCTATATGGACGGGTTCGTGCACACAGCGGAAAATTTTGCGAAAGACGGCGTCGGATCCAATGGAGAGGGCACGTTTACGGACCTCACTGGGCAACGCGCCATGGCGTACTACCAGGACACCGGCGTTTCAGGCGGGGCGGAGTTGAACTATTACTACTACATGGCATCGCAGTTTGCGCTGTCGGATCGCTGGTTTTCTCCCGTCTCCAGCAAGAGCACGCCGAACCGACTTGCAACGCTGACCGGCGGAACGACGCAGGGATTGGTGCACGATCCGTTCGTCGATGACCTTCAGCCGCCCTTGAGTATAGAGACGATTTTTCAGGAACTCGACTTAGCCAGTCCGCCCGTTTCATGGAAGATCTATTACTCGCTGACGGAGGGCGGTTGTAACGAAACTGACGGAGATTGCGGCAACCAGAACAACCCTAGCTTGTATCCGGTGACCAGCTTTTCGGATTTCACCTACTCGAGTAAATATCTCTACAACAATCCTACGGGCGCCGCTTGCGTGGCGCCGACAGTTGCGTCGAGCGCTGTGGGAGACTCGTCCAACTCGTTCTGCATCGACATCACGCACATCGCGCCGCTTAGCCAGTTCTTTACCGATGCCAACGCTAAAGCGCTCGCCAGCTTCTCGTACATCGAACCCGCGTACGGCGTCAGCGATGAACATCCGGGCTCAGGTCAGTCGATCTTCACAGGCCAGGCGCAAATTGCAAATATTCTCAACCAGTTTATGAGCAGCGGATCGTGGAGCGATTCGGTCTTCTTCCTGAGTTATGACGAAGGCGGCGGCCCATACGATCATGTACCGCCGGTACCCGGCAGCTCCAATAACAACACGATTACCGCTGACATGGGATATCTCCCGGGCGGGAGTATCCCGGATATTGGTAACATCGCCGTGAATGCGGATTCCTATGAACCCTGTCTGCCCAATGGGCCACCGACTACGCATTGCGATCTGCTTTCGACTGATCCGGGCGCGGTTTCCACCGATGCTCCGGCGGTCGAGGGATTCGCCGCGCAGCTGGGCTTCCGTCTGCCCAACATGGTGATCTCGCCGTTTACGCGCAGGCATTACGTCTCTCACATTCCGATGGACCATACTGCGGTGATCAGATTCGTCGAGAGCCGCTTCATCGGGCCGACGGCCCATCTCACCAATCGGGACGCCGCACAACCGAATCTGTTGGATTTCTTCGACTTCGCCAACGTGCCATGGGCAACTCCGCCCGCGGCATCCAGTCTCCCGGTGCCGCCCGCCGTGGGTTCAACTTGCACGCCGACGACGATGTAGTGGCCCGAGGGTGCGACTACATGGAGCGGCCATCGGTTTATCGTGTTGGGAAGGGCACGGCTTCAGCCGTGCCGCCAAGAGCCAATAATGAAGCGGGCTTTAGCCCTCGAGGGGTTCCACGAACCGGTAACGAACTCACCGCGACAGGCGACTAGTGACGCCTTAGAACCACTTCGTTGAGAAGAAAACTAGGAGCTGCGCCGCGATTCCGGCGCAGGTGTCGAGCAGAACATCGCGCGGAGTTCCCGTACGTGACGGGATGTAGCTCTGGTGCCATTCGTCGAGGCTGGCCACGAACGCAGTCCCCAACACAGCAATCAGCGACCACCGGAAAGTCCATTTAGCATTTCTCAAGGATGGCAAAGTTTCGCGCCATGCTCGGAACAGCAAAATGCTGAGCAGGCCGTAGCCAAAGACGTGGCCTCCCTTGCGGATGTAAAAGTGCCAGTGCTCGAAGTGTGCGTGGTCCATCCCGAAGAAAAAATGCAGTAGCGGATAGAGAATGCGGCTGGTGTTGTGGGCGGAGAGATACGCCGTCGATTCAACGGCAATGACGATCAGCCAGAGAATCGCGGCAATCCAGGCCTTCAGAATGTGATGACGGTCGATAGTCAATCGCGATCCGGTCGTGTTGGAGAGGCATCAGGTGCGATGGCCCTCAGGGGCTGAAGCCCGAGTTCGTCCGACGACATTGCGGCACGACTGAAAGTCGTGCCCCTCCCGTTCGTAACCTTATCGGAGTTCGAGCTCTGCGCGCTATTCGATCGCATAATTCGGGGCTTCACGAGTGATCATGACGTCGTGTACGTGGCTCTCGCGGAGGCCGGCGCCGCTGATCCGAACGAAGCGTGTCTTCTGCAGAAGTTCGGGAATCGTACCGCAGCCGCAGTAACCCATGCCTGACTTCAGCCCGCCAACCATCTGGTGGACGATCATCGCGACCGAGCCGCGGTATGGGACACGTCCTTCAATGCCCTCGGGAACAAGTTTCGCCAGTCGGTTGGAATCGCCATCGGAGGCGGAGATCGACGCTGAGGAATCGCCTTCAGTGCTCTGGAAGTAGCGCTCGCTGGACCCTTGCGCCATGGCGCCAATCGAGCCCATGCCGCGATACGACTTGAAGGAGCGGCCTTGATACAGGATCATTTCGCCCGGACTCTCATCGGTACCGGCGAAGAGCGATCCAATCATGACGGCGCTCGCGCCCGCGGCCAGCGCCTTGGTTACATCGCCCGAATATTTAATCCCGCCGTCAGCAATGATCGGAACGCCGGCATCCTTCGTCGCGCGGTAAGCTTCTGCGATCGCGGTGATTTGCGGCACGCCCGCGCCCGTTACGACGCGGGTAGTGCAAATCGATCCAGGTCCAATGCCGACTTTAATGCCGTCGGCTCCAGCGCGCGTCAGTTCGCACGCGCCGTCAAATGTTGCCACGTTGCCCGCCAGCAGTTCGATATGCGGCAGTTTCGATTTCACCAGCTTCACGGCGTCAAGAACCTTTGTGGAATGTCCGTGGGCGCTGTCGATGGCCAGTACATCGACTTTGGCTTCGGCGAGTTCCTGCGCGCGCTCCAGAAAATCTCCGGTGGCGCCAATGGCCGCTCCTACGCGCAGCCGGCCCTGTGAATCCTTGGCCGCGTTGGGATATTTCAGCTTCTTCTGGATGTCTTTGACCGTGATCAAGCCCTTCAAGTTGTACCGGTCGTCGACCACGAGAAGCTTTTCGACACGGTGCTCGTGAAGAATTTTTTCCGCGTCTTCGAGCGTGGTTCCTACAGGAACAGTGATGAGGTTTTTCTTGGTCATCACTTTGTCGATAGGAATGTCGAATCGGGTTTCAAAGCGCAGATCGCGATTCGTGAGAATGCCCACCAGCTTCCCGTGATCGGTGATGGGGACACCAGAAATCTTATACTTGCGCATAACCTCGAGCGCGTCAGAAACCTTGTCGGTGGCGTTCATGGTCACGGGGTCGACAATCATCCCGCTTTCCGAGCGCTTTACCTTGTCGACTTCGTTGGCCTGCTGCTCGATGGTCAGATTGCGGTGAATGATACCGAGGCCGCCCTGCTGGGCGAGCGCAATGGCCATGTGCGATTCAGTCACGGTGTCCATGGCAGCGCTTACGATCGGAATGTTCAGGCTGATGTTGCGAGTGAGCTGCGTCTGCGTGACAGCCTGTGCAGGAATCACATCTGAGCGAGCGGGCAGCAGGAGCACGTCATCGAAAGTAAGAGCCTCAGGAACGGGAAAATGAATCATAAGTTTCTCGGAAGTCTCCCAGCGTATGGGGTAATTCCTCATTCTAGAGAGGGCGGAGGATTGAGGCAACTCGGAAGCTTGTTGCTGATGACTGCTATGGGGATGCTTCGCCAGTTGATCGGGTTTAGCCGGGTCGACGAGTCACTCTTGGCCCTACGCACACCGAAGGAAGCCGATACACAGAGAGTGTGTTTTCCACTTTGATCGCGACGAATTCACCTGAAGGCGAAATCGCTGCAGACCTCCAGCGAGCGTATGTCATCGGAAAGACTCGATGCCAGTCAAAACATGACCTTCGAGTCGCAGAATCCACCACGTGTACAATCTCGTGGTTGACGTCCTCCGGGTAGATCATTCCGAAGGTATAAAATGCGCGCACATCATCAAACAGGTGTTGGGGTCTGGACACAGCCCTGTCGTTGAAATCGAGTAGTATTCTCTTTCCATCGGCCGACGATGACCTGTTGGACGTGTCGAGTTTCGGCGTTTGCGCGATGTGCTCTAAAATTGCGTTCTCCCAGCGAAAAACGGCTGAGGGACAAGTCATGTCACGACGAACAGTCGGGCACGCAATGACCTCGATAGTCGTCTCTGACGAGAACGCGACCGTGGTGAAGGTAGGGTCTCGCCGATTGGCTAGGAGTTCGGCGATATCGAGAGTTGCGATCGGCTGAGGCAGCCGCGGGTCAGCCGCGAGAGGAAGCGTGATGCAGCCAAGTAGAATAACCAACCCCAAAGCCCATAGATTGCTGCGCCGGTATCGCATACGTGTAGCCTAAAGCGCTCCCGTCGGGAACTCCAGGTAATTGTGTCAGTTTCTAGGGTGTCCGGCGTCACGACCGTAATGTTGAAATCTTAGCGCTCAAAATCCTCGGGCCCGTTGTCCGCCGGTTTGTCTTTTTGCCCTTCGCGGGCGTATATTAAGTAACTGAGAACTGCTGTGTACCGGCAATTGGCGAAGCACACCAGTGGGCGCAAGCCCACATTTTAATTTGGGCCCCTTCGGGTGTTGCAGCCATCGCCTGTAAGCTACTGGATTCATGGCGCTTGACGTTGAACGTGTGCGGGAAATAGCGGAGCGGGTGGCCTCCTCAAGCGGGCTCGAAGTCGTAGAAATCGAGTTCCTCGGCGGAGGCAAAGCGCGCATGCTGCGGGTTTTTTTGGATAAGGCTTCGGCCGGAACTGATCCACTGGCCGGGGTCACGCATGAAGACTGCGCGAACTTTAGCCGCGAGTTTGGCACCATTCTCGATGTCGAGGATGTGATGCCAGGCTCTTACACGCTGGAAGTTTCGTCGCCGGGGCTGGATCGGAAGTTAATCAAAGCTGCCGATTTCACGCGTTTTACCGGCAGTCGCCTGAAGTTGACGACCCGGCAACCGGTCGACAATAACCGCCATTTTGAAGGACGGCTGGAGAGTTTCAGGGACGGCCGTTTAACGCTGGATCTGAGTGTGGCCAGCCACAAGTCGCGCAAGAAGATGGGTGCGGCGGCTGGCGAGAAGATAGAAATCGAGTTCGCTAACGTTGAGAAGGCGAACCTGGTGCCGGAGATCTGAAACGCGGACGTCAGACCTCGGACCTCAGCGGTTCTGAGACCCTGAGGTCAAAGGTCCGAAGTCCGAGGCCCGATTTTTTATGGCAAGCGAGCTCTACAACACGATCGACGCACTCAGCCGGGAAAAAGGCATTGATCCGCAGATTGTCGTCAGCGCGGTGGAAGACGCCATTGTTATGGCCACGCGCAAGTACTACAAGTCCCAGGAAAATCTGCGGGCCAAGCTCGACAAAGATACCGGCAAGATCAATGCCTACGCAGTGAAGACCGTGGTCGAGACGCCTGAGCAGGTCGAGGACCCGAACCTGCAAATCACGGTGGAAGACGCGCGTAAGGTCGACCCGGCTCTCGAGGTCGGCGGGGAACTGCTGATTCCGAAAGTCACTGAAGGCATTCTCGGACGCATCGCCGCGCAACTGGCGAAGCAGGTAATTTTCCAGAAAGTGCGCGAGGCAGAACGCGACACCGTTTACAACGAGTACATCGGGCGCGTGGCGGAAATCGTCAACGCGACGGTGAAGCGCGTTGAAGGCCCCGATGTGATATTCGATATCGGTAAAGCGGAAGCCCGGATGCCGCGCAAGGAACAGTCGCGGCTGGAATCGTTTGCCATCGGCGAACGCGTGCGGGTTGTGATTGCCCGCGTCGAACGAGCCTCCAAGGGGCCTGGCGTCGTGGTCTCGCGCGCCGCGCCGGAACTGGTGCAGCATTTGTTCCAGACCGAAGTCCCTGAGATTTATGACGGAACTGTGGTGATCCGCGCGATCGCCCGAGAAGCTGGTGAGCGTACCAAGATCGCCGTCATGTCCAAGGACAAGGACGTGGACGCGGTGGGTGCTTGCGTTGGCATGAAAGGCATGCGGGTGCAGTCGATTATCCGCGAACTGCGCGGCGAGAAGATCGACATTATTGAGTATCACGAAGATGCGGTGACCTTCGCGGAGAAGGCGTTGCAGCCCGCGAAGGTAAGCCGCGTCACCGTGGTCGACAGCGCCGACAAGCATCTCGAAGTCGTAGTCGACGACAGCCAGCTCTCTCTTGCCATCGGCAAGAAGGGCCAAAACGTCCGCCTGGCCGCGAAACTGCTCGGCTGGAAGATCGACATCAAGAGCGAGGAAGAGAAGCGGCAGGAAGTCGAGTTGCAGATGGCGGCAATGGCGCCGCAAGCTTCGACTCCGCTCGAAAACGTGACGGGCCTGGGCGAAGGGCTGGTGGAAAAGCTCAGCGCAGCGGGCGTTACGACGGTTGAAGCTCTGGCTGACATGACGCCGGAACAGCTCGAAGCCATCGAGGGCATCGGGCCGAAGACAGTGGAAAAAATCAGCCTCGCAGTGAATAATTACTTTGCGAGCCTGGAAGCGGGCGCCGCTGAAGGCGAGATCGCCGAGGGCGTGACGGAAGAAGCCGCGCCGGAAGCGGCGACTGGCGAAGTTGCCGCGGAAGAACAAGCAGCGACTCCTGAGGCGACGGTGGAAGCCGAAACCGCCTCGGACGAAAACGAAGGGCACGAACCGAAAGATGGTTCTGCTCCCGAAACAAATCAATAGTCATGGCACGCGCGAACATCTTTAGTGGCGTGCGAGTGCAGGACGCTGACTCCGTGAGGATGCGATGAAGACTTAAGCACAACGCGGAGTACAAGAAAGGCCGGATGAGTAAGGTTCGAATCAACGATCTCGCCAGGGAGCTGGAAGTTAAAAGTAAAGCCATTCTCGACGCTCTACCGATCGTCGGAGTGACGGAGAAGAAGACCCATTCCAGTTCGCTCGAGGAGTACGAAGCAGAGAAGGTGCGGGCCCACATCCGCGGCTCGTCCGAAGCGCAGACTTTGTCTGCCCGGTCGGCGCGCCCTTTGCGCGGCGAAGAAGAAATCAAGACCAAGATTGACTTGTCGCACATCTCCAGGCCGGGAGATGTACTGAAAGCCATTACCCAGCAGAAGGAAGCGATTGCGCCTCCCGCTCGTCCCGCAGCGCCTCCCGTGGCCGCCAGACCAGTGGTTGTGCCTCCGCCTCCAGTGGCAAGACCGACGCCGCCTCCCGTGGCGCCATCGATTCCAGCGGCGAAAGCGCCCACGCCTGCGCCGCGGCCTGAAGTTGTCGCTCCCGTGGTGGAGAAGCCCGCTGCTCCCGTGGCCCCGCCTGCGACTCCAACAGTAGCCGCCACAGCGCCTCCGCTTGTGACTCCGCCGCGTCCTGTGACGCCGCCAGCAGTCGCTGTGGTTACGCCTCCTGCTCCGGCAGCGCCTTCCACCACAGCTTCTGCCGCACCTCAGGCTCCAATAGCTCCGCCCCGTCCGGCTGTGCCAGTTCCTCCGCCGGCGCCGCGCATGATTGTTCCGCAGACTGGCCCGCGTCCGGTGTATAAGGCTCCGCCGCCGCGTCCGGTTGCTCCCGTGGCACAGACCGGCGCTCCCGCAGCCGGGACGATGCGGCCCGCGCCGGGACGTCCAGTTCCAGGGCAGCCCATTTTTCAGCGCCCGCGTCCGATGGTTCCCGGCGGAGGTCCCCCGCGTCCGTTGCGCCCGGGTGAGCGTCGTCCGATGCATCCTACACGCACGACCCCGGCGGGTGCTCGTCCTCTAGGTGTTGGTCCGGGTCTACCGCCTCCAGGGCCCGCTCGTCCGGGTGCGCGTCCCGGTGCTCCTGCGCGTCGGCCCGGCCAGCGCTATGTACCGCGTGGCGTAAAAGAAGGCCCGATGAAGGGCTACACGCCACCGCCGCGCATGGTGGTGTCGAATGAGCCGATGCCGATCACGCGCAACATCACGATCACGGAAGGCATCAGCGTTAAGGATCTTGCGGAGAAACTCGATATCCGCGCGAAGGATTTGATTTCACGTCTGCTGGGCCGCGGCGTTTTCGCCACCATCAATCAGACACTCGACGCCGAACTCGCGAGCGAAATGGCCCGCTTCTTCGGAGCCGAGACGAACGTGATCACGTTCGAAGAGCAGGCTTCGAAAGACATCGACGCGGCTGCCGCGAGCGGGGAAGAGTCCGCCATTGAAGTCACGCCGCGTCCGCCGGTGGTCACCATCATGGGTCACGTCGACCATGGCAAGACCACCTTGCTCGATTCAATTCGCGAAACCAGCGTTGCGGAAGGCGAAGCAGGAGGCATCACGCAGCACATCGGTGCCTATAAGGTTCGCATCACCGACAAGGAATCGCCTGCCTTCGGGCGCGAGATCGTGTTCCTCGACACGCCGGGTCACGAAGCGTTTACCCGCATGCGTTCGCGCGGTGCCAAGGCTACTGACATCGTTGTGCTCGTCGTCGCTGCCGATGACGGAGTCATGCCGCAGACCGTCGAAGCTATCGATCACGCGCATGCCGCAGAAGTCCCCATCATCGTTGCGGTGAACAAAGTCGATAAGCCTGACGCCCTGCCTGACCGCGTGAAGAAGCAACTGGCCGATCGCGGACTTGTACCCGAAGAGTGGGGCGGAAAGACCGTCTTCGTTGACGTTTCGGCGAAGAAGAAGACGAACCTGAATCTGCTGATGGAAATGATCTGCCTGGTCGCCGATCTCGCGGAGTTGAAAGCGACTCCGGAGCGCGCAGCGACAGGCGTGGTCCTCGAAGCGAAACTCGATCGCGGACGCGGCCCTGTAGCCACGGTGCTCGTACAGAACGGCACGCTCGTCGCCGGCGACAACTTTGTCGTGGGCAACGTCTTCGGCAAGGTTCGCGCCATGTTCGACGATCGCGGCGCGGCACTGCAGTCTGCGCCTCCGTCCACGCCAGTCGAAATTCTAGGATTGGAAGGTTTGCCGCAGGCAGGAGATCAGTTTGTTGTTGTTGCGGATCGAGATAAGGCCCGCGGCATTTCCGAATACCGCGAGCAGAAAGCCCGCGAAGCCGCGCTGGCCAAGAGTTCTCGCGTCTCTCTCGAAGGACTCGCGGAGCAGATCAAGACGGCCGGAACCAAAGAACTGAACATCATCCTGAAGGGCGACGTGGGTGGATCGGTCGAAGTCTTGAGCGACCTGCTGGCGAAGCTTTCGAACGACAAGGTGCGCCTGAAACTGCTGCGTTCGGGCGTGGGCGCCATCACTGAGACCGACGTGCTGCTGGCCTCAGCGTCGAACGCCATCATCATCGGCTTCAACGTGCGGCCAGAGAGGAAGGCTCAGGAACTGGCTGAGCAGGAAGAAGTCGATATCCGCCTGCACTCGATCATTTACGAACTGCAGGACGAGATCAAGCGCGCCATGACCGGCCTGCTCGAACCGACGATCAAAGAAACCTACCAGGGACGCGCCGAGGTGCTCGAAACCTTCCGCATTCCGAAGGTGGGAACGATTGCCGGTTGCCGCGTGACCGATGGCGTGATCAAAAACAACTCCGAAGTGCGCCTGCTGCGCGACAACGTGGTCGTATTCAAGGGCAAGGTCGGATCGCTGCGCCGCTTCAAGGACGACGCCAAGGAAGTCACCAACGGCATGGAGTGCGGCATCTCGATCGCGAACTATGGCGATATCAAAGCGCGTGACGTGATCGAAGCTTTCGCCACCGAACGGATCGCCGCCGAAGCAATGGTTTAGAAAGTTTCGAGTTTCCAGTTTCAGGTTTCTAGTGAGTTTGGTCCGGGTGTGCGTTCTTGGTCACCCGAAACTGGAAACCCGAAACTCGAAACTGCATGCCCATCGCCTTTCTCACCCTCGAACTCCACATCGAAGCCGCGCAGTCCATCAAAGACCGACGCCAGGTCGTTCGTAGCCTGAAAGACCGGCTGCGCAGCGGTTTCAATGTGTCGGTCGCCGAACTCGACGCTGCGGAACTCTGGAACCGCGCTACTATTGGCATAGTCAGCATCTCCAACTCGCGCGACTACCTCGACGGCCTGATGAAGAATGTGGAGCGTGCGGCCACGCGCATCGCGAACAATCACGGCGCCGAGATCGCGGACTCCTTTGTAGAATATTTCTAGGCGCTCCGTTTTCTGCCAGCTTCCGTGTACTCCATCGTACCCATGGAGCGGATGTTGAGTTGCCGAACGCGCTTGAGGGTCGCCATTAACATCCCGTAACACATTGTTACCTCCGTACTTAACTCACCGCGGCTAAATCGAGCCACAATAGCGCCAGCCGATCGCACACTTGGGCCTGGTTTTCTGATATTCTCATGCGTTTTACTTGAGGTGCGGATTCTTGGAAAAGCGCGGTCTCAAATACCATCGCGGCCGGGTCGGAGAAGCACTCCGCGAGGAGATTGAAACGCTGGTGGAAGGCGAGCTGGCCGATCCGCGGATTGGTCTGGTGAGCGTGACGGCCGTTCATATTGCCGACGATGGGCGATCTGCGCAGGTCTGGGTCAATGTCGAAGGTTGCGATGAGGATGCGGACCAAAGCCTGGAGGGCCTGGAAGCGGCGCGAGAATACATCCGGCACGAACTGGTCGAGCGGTTGCGCCTGAGACGAGCTCCTGAGTTGGTTTTCCGTCTGGATCGCGCGGAACAGGAAAAGGCGCGAGTGGAAGAGCTGTTGTCGCGTGCGAAAAAACGAAATAAGGCAGGCAAGGAACTTGGTAGAAAAAAGAAATAGTGGCGTCGAGGACGTGCTCCGGCAGATCGGACAGCATGAGCGATTCGTGTTGACCTCCCACGCCCGCCCCGACGGCGACGCAGTCGGATCCGCGCTCGCCTGTTGTCAGGTTCTGCGCGCCATGGGAAAGCACGCTGACGTCGTACTGCATGATGGCGTCCCCCGCATCTACCGCTCACTTCCGTTTGCCGATCAGGTCTTGCAGTCCACTCGCATCGTGGGCAGCTACGAAGCAGCAATTATTCTTGAGTGTGACAGCATCCACCGCACCCGGCTCGAAGGTCTCGAAGACCGGGTTCTGATCAGCATCGACCATCACGTCAGCGGGCGTCCCTTCGCCCACGTGAACTGGATCGATCCGCACGCAGTGGCCACGGCGGAAATGGTGTTCCGCCTGGCCCGCGAAGCAGGCGTTAAATTTTCTCCCGAGATTGCTACCTGCCTCTATACGGCGCTGATGACCGATACCGGATCGTTCATGTTTCAGGGCACGAATGAAAATACCTTCGCCCTGGCAAGGGAACTAGTGCTGGCTGGCGCGGACCCAGCGTATTGCGCGCGCGGCATCTATTTCGCGCATTCCGTCGGCAAGATCCGGCTGCTCGGCGAGGCCCTTCGCAATCTCAACGTGGAAAGTCACATCGGCTACGCCTGGGTGACCCAGAAGCAGATGGAACGCTGCGGCGCGATCGAAGAAGACTGCGAGGGTCTTGTGAATTATGTTCTCTCCATCGGCGGCGTCGAGGTCGCGGCCTTCTTCCGCGAGATGCCCGACGGAAGATACCGCGTCAGCTTACGCAGCAAAGGCAAACTCGATGTCGCGCACGTCGCCGAAAGTTTCGGTGGCGGAGGCCACGAGTGTGCCAGCGGGTGCTCGCTCGACGGACCCCTCGCCGAGGCGCTACGCCAGGTTCTCTTTCAGCTTCGCCGCGGACCTTCCGTACAATAGAAGAACCAACTTTTGATTGCTGATTTTTGATTGCTGATTGCAGAACTCAGCTGCCGGCCGGTCGTTTTCGATCAACGATCAACAATCAACAGTCAGCAATTTCCGGATGACCACTCGCACGCGCACCGACGTGCTGTTGATCGCAGGCTTCAGCGCGTTTCTGTTCTTCTATGGCAGCGGATCGTTCGGCCTGATCGGCGCCGACGAGCCTCGCTATGCCCAGGTGGCTCGCGAGATGCTCGAGCACCGCGACTGGATCACGCCGACCCTTGGAGGGCATGCATGGCTGGAGAAGCCTCCACTTTACTACTGGCAGGCGATGCTGGCCTATGCCGCGTTCGGCGTGAGCGATGCGACCGCACGGCTTCCCGGAGCCATTGACGCTACGCTGCTCGTGGTCGCGGTCTATCTTTTCTTCCGCAGATTTCGGCGTGGCGTGGAAGTGGACGCGGCGTTGATCACCGCTTCATGTGCCGGAGTAATCGGGTTTGCCCACGCTGCCTCGATGGACATGGCGCTTGCCTCGACCTTTTCCATCGGAATGCTCGCGTGGTGGGCCTGGCGCGAGAGTGGAAAGCGGATCTACCTCGCCTTGTTCTATGTCTGCATGGCTCTAGGCATGCTGGCCAAAGGCCCCGTCGCGCCGTTTCTAGCTGCAGCGGTCATCGTCCTATTTGCCTTGGCCGCGCGTGAATCTCGCATGGTCCTGCGAACTTTCTGGTTGCCCGGCATAGTTTTGTTTTGCGTGATCGCTTTGCCGTGGTATGTGGTTGTGCAGTTGCAGAATCCACAATTCTTTCGCGAATTCATTTTGCAACATAATCTGGCCCGGTTCTCCAGCGATTTGTATCACCACCGCCAGCCGTCTTGGTACTACATTCCCGTCATGGCTCTCGCGTTTGTGCCGTGGACGGTCTTCGTGATCGCGGCGTTCGTGGAATCGGTGAGGCTCTGGTGGGTAGAACGCCAAACCGTTTCCGCCGAGCCTGATCTGGAATTGCAATTCGGGGTGTTCGTCTGCTGCTGGCTCCTCCTGCCGATCGCGTTCTTCTCGATTTCGCAGTCGAAGCTTCCCGGATACATCCTTCCCGCGATTCCCGCCGGAGCTGTCCTGCTGGCAAACTATCTGAGGAGGCACCCGGCTCAAGAAGAAGAGTCCGTTCCAAGAGTGCTAGCGGTGCTGCACGCGCTTGTCGCCGCCGCGCCGATTGTTCCGTCGCTGCTGATTGCCTATATCATCACGCAACGAAGGATGCCCGCAGGGCGACCGATGTGGATCGCTCTTGGCATTGCCTTCGTACTCTGCGCCGCCATCGCTCTCACGCTGGTCAGCCGCTTCCGCCTGCGCATGCTGCGCTTTGTGACTCTGATTCCTGTTGTGTTGTCGGTAGCGGCGGTGCTGAAACTGGGAGCGACCCCCATCGATCAGAAGCTGTCCGCTCGCCGCATCGCTGTTGAGTTGGCGAGCGTGGAAGCCCATCAGCTCCCGCTCGCAGTGTACGGTGTTTCCCGCGAGATGGAATATGGACTCGCCTTCTATCGCAACCAGACGATCGCTCGATATGAGGCGGAAGGCATTCCGCCGGAGGAACATTTGTTGGTGGCTCCAGCAACCTGGAAGGTAAATGTCGCCAAGCAGACTTCGGGGCGACGTGTTTTATTCCTAGGGAACTATGCACCACAGAATGTGGATTACTACTGGGTTTCCGCTGCGGGCCAAAACAGTGTAAAGTAAGACGCCGTTTCGCAGCTGACAGAGAAAATCTACGGCGCACATAGTTCTGACATGTCACCAACCTTTCAGACGCCTCATCAAGGGCAAACGACACGTTGGGCTACGAAGAAGTTCTATTTCTATCTTGCGTGCTGATCGTTGCGCTCGTGATGCTCTTTCTTCGCTCCAAGGGTTGGGTCAAATAAGCGAAGAACTTCAGTTCCTACTCGCTCGAATACGCCAACTCTTGCAGCCCTTGCCGCGGTGGGGCCGCAGCCAATTCCTTGTTTCCGTATTCAAGTCCCTTTTCGAAGGCCTGCAGATTCAGATCGCGGAAGCTCGGCGGAACTGAGTCGGCCACGGCTTTGCGCACGGCGTCCGGAGTCAGAAGCTTCGTGACCGCCGTGAAGAATCCCACCATCACCGAATTCAGCACCATGCGTTTGCCCAGTTCTTCGGCGATGCGGGTTGCGGGAATGCTGTACACCTTGGGATCCCCCTTCAGATCGGACACTCGCACCAGGTCTTCTTCGATAATCAGAATGCCTTCCGGTTTCAGTTCCAACGCAAAACGGTTATACGCCTCCTGCGACATGACGACCATGATGTCGGGCCGCGTCACGTAGGGATACAGCACCGGCGAGTCCGAAAGAACTAGCTGGGCGCTGCACGCACCGCCGCGCGCTTCCGGACCAAAGTTCTGCGTCATGGTGGCGAAGCCGTTCTCGTAAATCGATGCCGCCTTGCCCAGTAGTATGGCCGAGAGGATAACCCCCTGGCCGCCGAAGCCTGCAATTCGAATCTCGGTTAGCCGCATACGCACTCCGTTTCTGGTTCTTCGATATAGCGCTCACCCAGCGTTTCAACATATTGCGCACGCATCATGGTCTGGTAGTCAAGACGGTCGCGATCCACGAACTTGCCGACGGCGATCTCGCCGTTGAGCGTGAGACCAACTTCGCTGGTCGGCGCTCCGTTCTTCACTTTGCTCTTTTCCTTGTAGTACTTCATGGTGTCGAGGCCGTCGCCCATCTTGTTGCGACGCTGGTAGAGCGTGGGGCAGGGCGAGATGACTTCAATGAACGAGAATCCTTTTTTCTGGAACGCCTCGCTGATCGAGCGCGCCAGTTGCCGCACGTGAAAGGTCGTCCAGCGCGCTACGTACACAGCTCCAGCAGCTTCTACCAGATGCGGCAGGTTGAATGCCGGCTCGAACGTTCCGTATGGATTCGTCGACGTCGTCGCATGACCAGGTGTGGTTGGAGCCGTCTGCCCGCCGGTCATCGCGTAGATCAGGTTGTTGACGCAGATGACTTTCAGGTCGATGTTGCGCCGCGCGGCGTGGATCAGATGATTGCCGCCGATCGCCGACAGGTCGCCGTCCCCCGAGTACACCACGACGTTCAGCTTGGGATTCGCCAATTTCAGGCCAGTCGCAAACGGAATCGCGCGCCCGTGCGTGGTGTGAAACGAATCGAGCTTCACATAGCCCGCCACGCGACCGGTGCAGCCAATGCCCGAGACCAGCGCCAGCGACTCAAGATCAATCTTCGATTCGATCAGCGCATGGGCAAACGAGTTCACCGTGGTGCCAATGCCGCAACCCGGGCACCAGATATGCGGCATGCGATCGCTCCGCAAGAATTGTTCGACCGGATTAACCGTGTCGTCGTGCGCGTTGTCGAGAATATTCAGCATCGGCTTGCCTCCACGATGGCGTTCAGGATTTCGTCAGGATTGTGGACTCCACCGCCCGCGTGCGATACGGCGATGGTCTTGGCTTTGCCATCGGCGGCGCGCTTTACTTCGTGTACCATCTGCCCCAAGTTGAGCTCTGGCACAACGAAAGCCTTTACGTGCGCGGCTATCTCCGCGATCTTCTTCTCCGGGAACGGCCAGGCAGTAATCAGGCGCAGCTTGCCGACTTTCACGCCGCGGTCGCGGGCGGCGTCAATCGCCCGCTGCGCAACGCGTGACGTAATGCCGTACGAAACTACGACCACGTCGGCATCGTCCAGCCGATCTTCTTCGAACAGACAGATCCGATCGGCGGCGGAACGAATCTTGTTCTGCAGGCGGCGCACCAGCTTGTCTTGAACCTGTGGCGTCATGTTGGGATAGCCGCGTTCGTCGTGGGTCAGTCCCGTGACGTGAAACTTGTAGCCGTCCCCGGCATGCGCCATCTCAGGAACCATGTCGCCGTTCGTTCCGTAAGGCAGATAATCCTCGACCGACTTGTGAGTGTGCTTGCGCGGAGTCACTTCGATCTGGTCGGCGGGCGGGATAATGACTTTCTCCGTCATGTGCCCCACTACTTCGTCCATCATGAACATCACCGGCACACGGAATTCTTCCGCGAAGTTGAAAGCCTGGATGGTCAGGTCAAAGCATTCCTGCGGCGAGTTCGGGCACAGCGCAATAATGTCGTAGTCTCCATGCGATCCCCACCGAGCCTGCATCATGTCCGCCTGCGCAGGCAGCGTAGGCAGGCCAGTGGACGGTCCGCCGCGCTGCACGTCGACGAACACGCAGGGCGTCTCTGTCATCGCCGCGTAACCGATGTGCTCCATCATCAGTGAGAATCCTGGGCCCGACGTCACTGTAAACGCTTTGGCTCCGCCCCACACTCCGCCCTGCAGTGCGATCGAGGCAGCGAGTTCATCTTCCATCTGGATGAAAGTTCCACCCACCATAGGCACACGAGCCGCAAAGCGCTCGACCACTTCAGTCGAGGGCGTAATGGGATATCCGGCCGCGAATCGCGCACCCGCTGCCAATGCTCCTTCGCAGCAGGCGTGGTCGCCGTCGAGAAAGTGGGTGCCGGTTAGAACACCATGTGGATCAGCTTTCATTTCTCACCTCCGCTGGCCTGCTTTGCTTTCTCCTGCGGGACCTTTGTCCCGTTAATGGCGAAATCCGGGCAGTACATGCCGCAGAGATCGCAGCCGCTGCATTTTTCCGGATGCACCACGTGAGGTGGGTGGTAGCCCTTCGAGTTGAAGGCGGAAGAGAGCGCCAGCACATGCGTAGGACAAAACTCCACGCAAAAGCCACAGGCCTTGCAGCGCTCCACGACGATCGAAACACGTCCTTTTGCCACGAGATCCCCCAGCGAAAGAGTGACGATCACTCTGGGAATTCAATAACGCAGGATGTGATTATGCGTGGGAAGGTGTTGGCACGGTGTGACCGCCATCACAGAACCGAGTGCGGCCAAGCACGAGCCGTTTTCGTTGAAAAGTACCGCAAATTACTGCGAATGCTGGCTTTAGGTCGCTTTTAGAAGACTGGCGTGTTGTGGATTACGACGTCGAATTTCTACTTGTCGTGAGTACCATCACTGGCAGCTGTGTTCAACATCCAGCCCGAAGACTTGTCCCACTGCGCTATTGCCCCCACTTGTTCGTCGCGTTTGCCTCCGCTCGGCGAACCAACTACACTCGAAATTTTGCCGCGAGATTTGTCGCTGCGCCTTGGCGCTCGCTCGCTGCCGGAGCCCTTTGGAGATCCTCGACCTCAGGCACTTTTCTTCCGTGGACCTGCGTCCGCTGCTCGACGACGAGACGCAAGTCTGGTCGCGTCTGCTCTCGTGGGATTACTCCGGTTCGGCCGAGATGATTCTTCGTTATGTCGACGCGAAAATCCTGCCAGGGTACGCCGCCGTCGATCGTGGGCGCGTCTTTGGCTATTCCTTCTTTGTGTACGAGGGCAGCAAGGGTGTGATTGGCGACCTTTACGTCACTAACGGAACCCGGCTCCCCAACGCCCGCGAGGTTGAGCTAAAACTGCTGACTCACGTGATCGAGACCTTGCAGCAGTCTCCGGGAATTCATCGCGTGGAGGCGCAACTGCTGGCGCACGAAGCCAACGCCGTTTCGCGCCCGTTCCTGGAGACGGCATTCCAGCGGCACCCGCGCCTGTTCATGACATTGACTTTGGGGAAAACTCCGCCGGAGAAGATCCCTACTCATCCCGAGGTGGAGATTCGTCCCTGGCTGGAAAGCGACTATCAACCCTCAGCGGCCGTCATCACCGCAGCCTATCGGGGCCACGTCGATGCCCAGATCAACGACCAGTACCATACGCTGAGCGGGTCTCTGCGTTTTCTGAATAACATTGTGCGATTTCCGGGATGCGGCGTGTTCGATGCCGAGTCGTCCTACGTGGCCCTCGATCGCAAGGCCAAAAGTCTGATCGGATTGATCCTGTGCTCGCGGGTTCGCAGCGACGTCGGCCATGTAACGCAGGTGTGCGTGTTACCCGAGTATCGTTCGCGCGGAATTGGAGAGTCGCTGCTGGCCGCAACGGAAGCCAGTCTGCGAAAGCGCCACTTTACCTTACTATCGCTGACGGTGACTGAAGCCAATGCGCGAGCCGTGGCTCTCTACCGCAGGCTGCACTTCGAGTCGAAGAGAATTTTCGATGCGTTTGTGTGGGAGGGATAAATCGGCTGTTAGCCGTTAGCTCTTGGCCTTTAGCCTCTGCCGTAGCAATGCGGGCGGATGAATCCCGCGACTCGTTACAAATATCTGCGATTAAGGGTTAAGCTGACAGCTATCTCCGCAACAGCCACATCGCCCAGCCCGCGACAAATACGCCGCCCAGAAACATCACAAAACAATAGAGTCCGTACTTCACCATGTCGCGCGTGGTCTCACGGTGCGTGATGCCGAAGACAATGGAGGCAAACAGGGCAAACACCGCCGCCGCGCTGAAGTGATTGAGCGTAATGGTCACAGCACCCGTCTCCGAGAGTTTTTGACTGACAGTTGAGAGCTGATCTCTGAAAGCTGTTTCATTGTTTCTTCCCGATGGCAATGTGATAGGCGTCAGCGACTGCGATAAAGTTCAGCAATCCTGCGACGATCATGAATTTGGTCCCGTAGTCCGCGGTCGCGTATGCGATCGCTCCCTGGCCCCAGTCCGCAGCCAGCGTAACGATGTAAAGTCCGCCCGCACCCACATCCCCGATAAATCCGAGCATGTCAAGAATATCGCCGCCGTTCGGCTTGTAGATGCGCCCCTGCATCGCAAGCCCGAGCAGGAAAAGAGTTGCGATGGAAACAAAGAGCAACAGGCCGCGAATCCAGCGCTTCTGAATCATGTGTCCTGCGCCCGGAATCAGCCAACCCACCGCCGGGGCTAAAACGGACATCACGCTCAGCGGTTCCGCCTGCGCTGCTCTCGCCTTGTCTGTCGTCGAATTTGCCATTCAGATGTTCACAATCTCACGTTGGATTTTTCCCGTCACTTCGGCAGACTTGGCTCGCACCAGCACATTCACTTCGCTGCGCACGCCGAACTCGGGCAAATAAATTCCCGGCTCAATCGAGAAACACGAGTTGGGAAGAATCTGCCGCTCGTCATGAATTTCAAGATCGTCCATATTTGCTCCGTTGGAATGGACGTCGGTGCCGATGGAATGTCCCGTGCGGTGGATAAAATAGTTGCCGTAGCCCGCTTTCTGAATATGCCCGCGAGTGGCGCGATCCACTTCCCATCCTGCAATGCGGCGTCCGCCATTGATGGCATCGAGAACCGTCTTAACCCCCGCGTCCCGTGCGTCGCGCACAATCTGGAAGACTTCCTGCATTCGCCCCGACGGCGCATTGCCCACGAAACCCATCCACGTAATGTCGTAATACACGGCGTTTGGTGTGTTTTTCTTGCCCCAGACATCGAGCAGGATAAGATCGCCCTCGCGAACCGGCACCGGATGACTTGCGTGTGGCTCGTAATGCGGATTCCCGGCATTCGCGTTCACGGCTACGATCGGCGGGTCGTCCGTCAGAAGATTTTCGCGGGCAAAAGCCTCCATGAACCACTGCTGAATTTCATGTTCCTTGGTGCCGCCGTTGCGGACGCGCTTGCCGATCTCTTGGAATGCGGCTTCCACAACGGAGTCGATGCTGTCGCGAGCCGCGAAGTGCGACTGAATTTGCTCCTCGCTCCATGTCGATTCGAACTGCGCAACCAGATCCGCCGAACTGACAATGTTCTTCCCCAAGCCACGCAGCAAATCGATGGTCCCACCATCCACCAGCGAAATCGTAAACACGCTGTTGTTCGGTGAATACTGCATCGCCAGGTCCCGATGTTTCGCCAGAATCGTTTTGAGCTGGTCGAACAATTCCTGCCATCCCGAATACTGATGTTTCTTGCCGGGCAGGGAATCGAGGTGGCCCGCTTCGATCTTGTGTACGAGCTTTACCGGTTCGCCCTCGGCCGGAACCAGATAAAACCAGCGCCGCGTCACCATTAGGCTCGCGGGCAGGCCAAGCACGCGGTAGGCGATGGGATCGCGATGGTGGTGATCGTAAAAAAGCCACGCATCAATATTGCGTTCGCGCAGCGCTGACTGGATCGCGGCAAGGTCCATGGGCAAATTTCTATTGTAAACAACAGCAACGATTTGGGCGAATCGCTGGGGCTCGCGGGACTGGGTCAGTTTGATTGTCATCCTGAGCAAGCGTTCTTTGCGCGGCGAAGGATCTGGGCGAGCCGCGCGATGTGTCGCGTTCTTTGCGACACAATAATCGCGCGTTTGGCTTGCTTCCTTATCAAACCGACCTACTAACGGGCTCGTTCCATGTGGGGACAGCCGCCTTCGGCTGTCCGTCGAGCGCAGCTCGACGTCCTATGGGCCAAGTCACTGGCGCGTTTTTGATAAACTCCGCCAGATGGCCGCCATCGCCGAACCCGTCACCGTCAAGACTCGCGTCCGCATCGAGTCGATCGACGTGGTGCGCGGGGTCATCATGATTCTGATGGCGCTCGACCACACACGGGACTTTTTCGGCAACCCTGGCCTGAATCCCACCGACCCGGCCTCGACTACGATCCCATTGTTCTTCACGCGCTGGATCACCCATTTTTGCGCACCTGTCTTCTTCCTGCTCACCGGCACAGGAGCGTATCTCTCCCTGCGAAAGAAGTCGAAAAGTGAGTTATCAAAGTTCCTGTTCACCCGCGGCCTCTGGCTCATCTTCCTGGAAATTGTGGTGACGCGCTGCCTAGGATGGCAATTCAACTTCGACTATCACGTCTTATTCCTGATCGTTCTATGGGCTCTGGGATGGGCTATGATCGTGCTTTCTGCGCTCGTTTATTTCCCAACTCCGGTCGTCGCCGGATTCGGAATCTTGATGATCGCAACGCACAATCTCTTCGATGTGGTGCAATCCTCCAATCCGTTCTGGACCGTTTTGCACTCTCCCAACTTTCTATTGAACGAACCTGGGCGCACGGTGTTCGTGGGGTATCCGCTCATTCCGTGGATCGGAGTGACTGCGGCAGGCTATGGACTGGGACAGATCTACCGCTGGACGCCGGAGCGTCGCCGATCGTTCCTGTTGCGCTTGGGCATTAGCCTTTCAGCGGCCTTCGTCATCCTTCGCGCGATCAACATCTACGGTGACCCGCAACCGTGGAGCGCGCAGAAATCCGCGGCCTTTACCGCGCTGTCATTTCTGAATACCACGAAATATCCGCCGTCGTTGCTGTACCTGTTGATGACGCTCGGACCATCGCTGCTCTTTTTATGGGCTGTCGATGGCGGAACGCCGCGCTGGTTGCGGCCACCTCTGACCATCGGCAAGGTGCCAATGTTTTATTACCTGCTACACATTCCGCTCATCCATCTGCTCGCTATCGCGGTGTGCTACGCGCGCTATGGCCGGGTGCATTGGATGTTCGAATCGCCGACGCTCGGTCAATTTCCCGTCACGCCGCCTCCAGGATGGGGATACTCCTTGCCGATCGTTTACCTGATGTGGGGAATTGTTGTGCTTATGCTGTATCCGCTATGCCGTTGGTTCGCGGGATTGAAGCAGCGTAGCAGCGATGCGTGGCTAAGTTATTTCTGACTTAGGCTGCGCCGAGTACAAGCCGCAGAGCGGCGAAATATCTTAGCCCAGCTTCAGTTGGGGTTGAAGGAAGGCCACGAACGAGTCCCGGAGGGACGAAACAATTTAGCCCGGCGCTTCTGCGCTGGGTGAGTTGGGAGGTGCTGGAACAAGTCCCGGAGGCGCGGCAGAAGCCGACCATAGGCGCTATGCCTTGAGGATTCGCGTGCGCACCGTCTTCGGCAACGTTTCGCACGCCGTCCGCAATACTAACCTCGGAGCCAGTCCGCGAATCTTCATCAGATATCGCGCCGTACGTTTCGCATCAAATTTTGCGGTCTCGCGCAGCAGCCATCCCAGCCCCTTCTGCACCATGTCATCGTCATCGCCGAGCAGAGAGTTGGACAGCCTCACGATTTCGGGAAAGAACATCTTTGCTCGCGTCCCCCGAATCAATGCGACGCACGCTGCCCGCCGGTGCCAGCGGTCGGGCGATTTCGACCAGCGGAATACGTCTTTGATCCGCACCGGCTTTGCCACCACCATCGGAGCGATCAAGCAGTGCACCAGGCCGTCGTGATCCGCCCAACTGCTGATGCGGTCAAGCCACACAGCCAACATGCGGAACTCATGGTCGGCACAGTGCGCGTCCATGTTTTCGAGCAGAAATATGGCAGCAATCTTCTCTTCGAGCACTGATCCGGAGAACAACTTGTCAGCCACGCGCACCAGAAAATCGAAGTCGTGATCCCGCAAGATGTCGCGGCGGCATTGCCGCACCGCTCGTCGCAATTCAGCCGTATACCAGCCGTGCGCCGTTATTTCATCTTTGAAGAACCATTGCACCCCGGAGGCATGTTCAGCGGAGCCGCCGTCTTTGAGCGCGCGCCGTATCTCAGCGGCGATGGTCGATGGGCTCTTCTTCTTCTCTGGCATGTCTCGTCCGATTGTCGATCGGGGTAATCTACGTAGCAGTACCTGCGGTTCGCACGAACTTGTCATACACAAAAAGCGCAGCGGCCGTCGCAAGCCCAATGCCCGTGATCCAGAACCAGATCATTGCCGGCTGATGTTGCACCTCTCCGAAATGATGCAGCAGGAATCCGCCGAACGGCCCACCAATCAGCGACCCAATGCCGATGGGGACGAAGGCGAACCCCATGTACGTCCCCTGCTGCCCCGCGGGCGCCAGCCGGGAGATGTATTCGTAGTACCGCGGCGCCTGTATGATTTCTCCCAGCGCCAGGAAGAACAGCGACAACACAGCGCCCCAGATCGTTGGACGGAATGCAAAAATCAGCCACGACAGCGACGTGATTACCGTTCCCAAAATGACGGCTGGAAATGCCGGGATCTTGCGCGTGAGGAAATTCATCACCAGCGTCAAACAGATCACAGTGAGTCCGTCCACGACCAATATGATTTCAACGTCCGCGTGAGAATTGATATAGCCGTGAATAAAGCCGGGCAGGCTGATGTACTGCTGCCAGAATACGATCCAGTAGCCGGTGAAAATCATCAGAAACCACATGAACCGGCTGATGCCAGCAAGCATAACCGCGAGCAAGCCGATCCAGATCCACAACGGAACGGACCATTCCGGCCTTATCCAGAGCGCGATGCGCAGAACCAAAGCCATCAACAATACGGGCAGGACCAGCCGGTAATTTCCCAGTACAACGCAGAAGTTTCGCGCGACCGTCGTGATGGAAGGCGGAGGCGCATCTCCGGCCTTATGGGGCTCGCGGAAGAAGAGCAGGACCACAAAGAACATGGCGAAGACGCTGATCGCTGCCACGCGGTAAACGTTCTCGACTCCGAGGTGGCGATGAGCCCACGAAGCAAAGTAAGGGCCGGCGGCTCCACCAATGTTCACCATTGTGTAATAGATCGAATAACCGATCGAGCGGACGTTTTCTTTCGACGCGCGAGCCGTGGTCCCTACCACGCAAGGCTTCACCAGTGATATTCCAAGCGCGGGAAGAATCAGGATGAATCCGACAAACAGCCCGAGAGGCACGGCATTGCGCACCGGGGACAGCCACGACGCTCCAATCGAGCCAATCAGGAAATACGATGCGCCCAAAATAAGGTAGGCGACCGATAGCGCGCGTCGGAATCCTAAGCGGTCGGCGGCGGCGCCGCCGAAAATTGCGAGGAACCAGACCATGCCTCCGAAGATTCCGGTTAGCGTTCCGGTCTGCTCGGTGGAGAAATTCAGCTGCTCCTGCAAATACAACGCCAGCGACGCGAATGCTCCGTAGTAGGCAAGGCGCTCGAAAATCTCGGTGATGTTCGCAATCCAAAATGGCCGTTCAAACCCGGTGCGGATTTCCTCGAAGCGCTGAGAGAAGGACAAGGTTGCTCCTAAGTGTTTGTGTGGCGCGGGCACTCTTGCCCGTGGCTGTCGATGCAACCAAGAAGGTCGGCGATCAGCCTTGCAGTCGATCTCGAATGTACTCGGCTGTCACCCCGGCGACGCGAATGACTTTATTTCGGCTGATCTGGCCGGAGGCAATGGTAACGGAAGAGCGTGGCACCTTCAAAAGTTTCGCCAAAAATTCGATGCAAGCCTCGTTGGCCCGGCCGTCAATCGGGGGCGTCGTCAGAGACACTTTCAGCGCGCCGCCGAGTTCTCCGGTGATGGCGTTCTTCTTGGCGCGCGGATGAACCTTGACCGCGAAGCTCATGCCACCCGCAGACTCGTGAAGAGGGATCATCGCATTTCTCCGGTCTCGGCGAACTGTGGTTAGGCCTTCTCTCGTTCCCCAAAGATGGCCGTGCCCACACGCACACAAGTCGATCCCTCCTCAATAGCGATTTCGAAATCATGCGACATGCCTATGGAAAGCACGTCCATGGCGATTCCAGAAAGTTTCCGCGCGGCGATCGCGTTGCGAAGTTCACGCAGCCTGCGGAAATAGGGTCGTGCCTGTTCGGGATCATCCGTGAATGGAGGGACGGTCATCAGCCCGCGAAACTGTAACGCCTCGAATCGGGGAGCAGCCAGCAGCAACTCTTCCAAGTCTCCGGAATCAGGTGCGACGCCGCTCTTTGCCGCTTCGCCGCCGACGTTGATCTCGATCAACACGCTCAATCTCTTGCTCAGGCTTCGCGCCGCAAAATCCAATTTCTCCGCGAGCTTCACGGAATCGACCGAGTCGACTGCTCGGAACAGTTCAGCGGACTTACCCGCTTTGTTGGTTTGCAGATGTCCGATCATATGCCACTCGGCTCCGGCGAGATCGGCCAGCGCTCCTGCTTTCCCGGCAAATTCCTGCACGCGGTTCTCTCCGAACAGACGCAGTCCGGCGGCGTATGCCTCCCGAATCCGTTCAGCTGGATGCGTTTTGCTCACCGCCATCAGTGCGATTTCTTCGGGCCGCTGGCCAGCCCGCCGCGCGGCCACCGCGATGCGTTCGCGAATCACCGCGATGTTTTCCGAGATCGACATATAGACGACTCAAACACGAAGGACACTAGTTACACGAAGAAAGATCCAAATTTCCTTCGTGCTGCCTCGTGCCCCTCGGGCAATCGCACTTACATGATGGCTGTGGGTGGTGCGGGTTCATTTGGATCTCCAGCGGCGGAGACCGGCAGAAAGATCATTAACGCGGCTAATCCAGCCAATACAATCATCCCCCCCACCAGATACGAAGGATCACTGAAGATTTGCGGGGGATGATTCGGCGCTCCCCAGCTGGGAACAAACTGCAGTCCGGCCCAAACCAAGCCCAGCAGCGCTTCCCCCGCGATCAGACCGGAGGCGACGAGCACCCCGGCATTTTCTACCCGGGCTTTCTGGGCGCTGTTGAAGCCGCGGCGTTCCGCGACCCAGTCACCGAGGGTGCGAATTACACCGCCGACAAAAATTGCGAACGTTGTGCCGAACGGCAGATACATTCCGACCGCCACCAGCATCGGACTTTTCACCTGCATCATGATCATCGAGATTCCGAATAAGATGCCGACGACCACCAGGGACCAAGGCATGTCGTGCCCCACGATCCCCGATGCCAATGTCGCCATCAAACCAGCCTGCGGGGCCGGCAACTCCGGACCACCAAATCCCACGCCGCCCGCCCGAATGCTGCCCTCGTGCAGCAGCATCAGCGGCCAGTACATTACCAGGCTGGCAACCACTACAGCGATCAGTTCGGCGGTCTGAATCATCTTGGGGGTGCCTCCCAGGATGTATCCAACCTTGAAATCCTGCAAAAGTTCTCCCGCCACCGCCGACGAAACACAAACCACGGCCGCTACGCCGAGAACCGCTGCCACGCCTGAGGTGCCGGAGACTCCCAGAGCCACCATCAGCAGCGCCGCAATCAAAAGCGTCGACAAGGTCAAGCCCGAAATCGGATTGTTGGATGAGCCAATGAATCCCACCAGGTTGCCCGATACCGTCGCGAAGAAGAATCCCACCAGAATCATTACGACCGCGGCCAGAATTGCCGGTAAAAACAAGCCTGAGAGCTTGATATAAAGAACGCACATCAGGATGAACATCAGCGCGATCAGGCCGAAGACGATCTTGGAACTCATGTATCGTTCCGTGCGGGCCATCTTCGCTTGTTGGGCGGCGGTTTGGCGCAAGTCGGCGAGGGCCTTGCCGATTCCAGCCGTCAGGCTGGCGCGCATTTTGAACAGAGTGTACGCCGCGCCCACGAGCATGCCGCCGACCGCAATGGGGCGTACGATGTACCGCCAGACCGCATCCGCAATGTTCGCCCAGTTGTCAGGAGTGTCGGCAGGAATGTATCCCCTGAGTTGCGGGCCCAGAAAGAAGATGAGCAACGGAACCATCAGCCCCCACGCCAATACGCTCCCCGCAAACTGGATCGATGCCAGTCTGACGCCAATGATGTAACCGACGCCGAGATATGCCGGACTTACGCTGGGCGCTGCAAACACTGTGGTTCCTCCGGTCGCCACCACGTGCGTGCTTCCCGCGGTCCCCAGGCGGACCTGACTGCGCCCCAGACTGCCAACGCCAACGTGCAGATCAGTGTCGGCGGCAAACAGGCCGAATTTTCCGAGGATATAAACGATGCCGCCGAGCCCGATATTCCAGAAGAGATACTTCGCGGCTTGCGCACCACGCTGACCGGCCTTGTGAATCTCCGACGCCGCCAGCGATTCCGGGAAGGGCAACTCGGGATCTTCCACCATTCCCCGCCGCACCAGGGAAATGAATAAGACTCCCAGGATGCTGCCCACCATGATCAGCGCGGTGGATTTCCAATAGGCGTCGGCTGGACGGAACGAGGGCCACGCTTTCGATAACAAAAAAGCAGGGATCGTGAAGATGGCTCCGGCTGCGACTGATTCGCCGATGGAACCTGCGGTTCGGGCGATGTTTTCTTCCAGCAGAGATCCCTTCCACGCGCGCATAGCCGCCATCGCGATGACAGCTGCCGGATATGTGGCGGCGATCGTGATGCCGGCTCGCAAGCCCAGATACGCGTTGGCCGCACCCAGCACGATTGTCATGAAGAGCCCGAGCAGGATTGCTCGCCAAGTGAACTCCTTCATCTCCATGGTTTCGGGCACGTAAGGCACGTGCTTCTTCTTGCCGGGCGCGTCGGCGGCTGGACTACTCATAGACGAATCCTTTTAAAGCGTGGGATAAAAACAACTTCGCCTTGCTTTCTCGAACTGAAACAAAATAAAGGAACGGCGCACCTTAGCACGCGGCAAGCCCGCAAGACAAGTATGGCCTCTCAGAATCCAGTAGCGCACACAATTCTCCGGCATAGGGATCGGGCGATGCGTACCGCCCTTATCCCCCTTGGGGATGAGACCTGGTGTAAAATAAGCCAAACGGTTATTAGCCCCTTCGTAGTCAGTTTTTCGCGAGGTCCAGTGTATGAGCGACTCCCCCGATGCTCCTTTAGCTCGTCCGTACCGTTGCCGTGATTGTAGTAGTGAGGTAGGTTTCCGCTCGCGGCGGCGTACTTTCACTGAGCGTTTTATCCTTCCGTTTTTTCTCATGCAGCCTGTGCGCTGCGGGGAATGTTTCCGGCGGGATTACCGGTCGATTTTTACCGCGGTGCGCGATCGTTTGTCCGATATGCCCAAAATGGGGCCGGCGAAGCATCCCCCGGCGGCGACCTCAAATCGAAACGTTGCCTAGCGGCGGTAATCGCCGCTATACTGCGGAGTAGCAAGACAGGATTGGCCGCGGCGTTTTTGTGTCCGCGGGGTGATAAGGAGGCCGTCTTCAGCAGTAGTGAGGACCGAATCCGGGCTAGCCAGGCCACCATTGCAGGATCAGGGCCTCCTATTGTTTTGCGCGAGACTTCATTCGGTACGGAAGGAAGCTCCATCCTTCGAGTTGCTGAGAGCCTCTTCTCTGTTCTGTTTCCTTCCGACTGCCGCATCTGCGGTGAACCTCTTCTGAATATCTCCCGGCTTCCCGTGTGTCCGGAGTGCGTCAGCGGTATCCGTCCGGTGCGTGGGAAGGTCTGCTCGATCTGCGGGGAGCGCGTGCTTTCCTCCTATGCCGATCGCGATGACGATGGACTGCGCCGTTGTCCGGTCTGCCGCCGAATCGACCGGCCTTTCAACCGGGCTGTATCCTATGGCAGCTATGACAGTGGGCTACGCGAGCTGATCCATCTGCTGAAGTACAATGGCGTGCGCCCTGCAGCCAAGGTCTTAGGCCGTATGCTGGCTGACGCAATCATGGCGTTGCAGCCCGACATTGAACGGTCCAGGCTTGAGCGCAACATGTTCGACCAGTTAGCGATCCTCGTAGTTCCTGTGCCCCTCTTCAAGGCGAAGCGGCGACAGCGTGGGTTCAATCAGGCCGAACGCATCGCGCGGGCGGCGCTGAAATGCCATCCCGAGCCAGAGTGCTTTCAACTTGTGCCCGATCTTTTGCAGCGTACTCGCGACACCCACTCCCAGATCGGCTTGACCAGCCACCAGCGCCGCAAAAATCTGCGCGGAGCCTTCGCCGTGGCGCGTGCCGCAGAAGTCACTGGCCGCGATGTGCTTCTTGTAGATGATATCTATACCACGGGGACGACCTCGGCCGAATGCGCGCGCGTTCTACGCCGCGCCGGGGCCCGCAAGGTTTGGGTCGCGACCGTGGCGCGTACGCTGAAGCTGGCATCTAAGTACGCTGAGGATGAGCGAGATGAAGATGGGGAAGCAGGTTTCAAGGCTTCAGAGTTTCAGGGTGCCGAAGTCCCGGCCTGACTTTGAAACCTTGAAACCCTGAAGCGTTGAAACTTTTTATGTCACTAAGGATGGATCATCACGACGCGGGATCCCGGCAGGCCGCCGGCCTGTTTGCGCCGGCGGCTACGCACCGTCCCGGGGACGGCCACGCTCTGCTCGCCCCCGTCCTTGTGCTGAATGCATCCTACGAGCCCATCAATGTCTGTGCCGCGCGCCGTGCGCTGGTTCTCGTGCTCAAGGGCGTGGCCATGACCGAAGAAGAGAACGGACATTTCCTGCACTCAGCCCGCGTGGCAATGCGGTTGCCCTCAGTGATCCGCCTGCTCGAGTACCGCCGCATCCCGCACCAGAGCCGTGCGCTCTCGCGCAAGAACATCCTGCTGCGCGATCGCAATACCTGCCAGTATTGCGCCACGGTGCTGCCGTCAAGTGAATTGACGCTCGACCACGTGATCCCCCGCTCCCGCGGAGGCTCGTCCACCTGGGAAAATCTGGTCGCCTGCTGCCACGGCTGCAACCGCCGCAAAGGTAATCAGACGCCCATCGAATCCCACATGAAGCTGATGCGCGAGCCGCGCGCCTTCAACCTCCACACCAGCCGCCACATCATGCGATTAATGGGCCGTTCGGATGACAAGTGGCGGAAGTATCTCTTCTACTAAGGTTTCAAAGTTTCAGGGTTTCAAGGTTTCAAAGTGGAACGGGTAGTGACGTTTCTTCTTTGAAACCTCGAAGCGTTGCCACTTTGAAACCTAGACTTACTTGTGGCTCGCACCTACCGTGAATTGCTCGTCTGGCAGAAGGCCAAGGCTTTGGCTGTTCAAGTCTATCGATCGACCGAACAGTTCCCCAGGAACGAGATTACGGACTAACCTCTCAGCTCAGGCGAGCCGCTGTCTCCGTCTCATCGAATATCGCGGAAGGGCAAGGCAGGCTGACGTCCGGGGAGTTCGTGCATTTTCTGGAACAAGCGGGAGGATCTCTCCTCGTATTCGATACGCAACTCGCCATAGCCTCAGGCCTTACCTATCTGGACCCGAGAGAATACCAAGAACTGGCCCAGAAACTCTATCAAGTGCTTGGCTTGCTGAATCGCCTAATCGATTCTCTGCCCCGAAAGCATCCATCAGGTGCCGTGACTCTGAAACGTTGAAACCTTGAAACTCTGAAACCTTGCCCTACTGCGGCTTCTTCTGATCCGGTTGCTGCGCCGGCGGCTTCTGCTCGCCCTTCGGAATTTCTTTCCCTTCGTACAGAATCTTCACATTCGATCCGAACCGCTTGTAGTCCTCGTACTTCACGATTTCCTTGATGTGCACATCTTCCATCTTGAAGTGCAGCTCGTCGTCCGCTTTGGTGTAGACCGGGAACCAGTATTGCCCGTCGATCTGTTGCCTCCACGTGGTGAACTTGGGGAACAGGTTTTCCTGGTCGCCATGTTTCTGCCGGATATCGGGTACCGTCTTGCCATAGGTCTTCACGATCTGGAAATCGTGGTTGTCGACCCAGACGCGTCCCTGAAAATAACGTTTCTTGCCTTCGATCTTCTTGGGCGCGATGTCAAACACGTAGCACTGCAATTCGTCTTCCTGCTGCTGCCCGACGTAGAGAATGTTGTATTCCGGCAGGTCTTCTTCCGTGAGCACAAACGGCAACCGGTGCCGAATGTCCTCCATGTCCTCTTGGGACATGTAAATCTTGGTCAGGCTCGACTGCGGCGCGAACACGACGTTCTCGATGCGGTGCCCCTTGTCGTCGAAAATCACGTCGAACACCTCGTGATATTGGCCGTCGACCGTGCTTCCGTCAAGGGTTTCCACGAGCACATCCTGCCGGTAGGTGTAGTTGTCGCGCGCCTTGGAAAACTCCGTTTCCTTCGCGGCGAACCGCTTGATGATTTCCTCAGGAGTCGTTCCGTCAGGCTGGGTGTTCAGGAGCGGACCCTCCTGGGCGCGGGCCGGCAAAGCCATACATGCGCAAGCCAGGGCCAAACAAAAAAGCAGACGACCGCATACCGGTTTCATAATGTCTCTAGTTTATCGAATCTGAGGGGAAACTGTTGAACCGGTACAGGGCAAAATCATCGTGCCCATAAGGCTACTCGGACCGTCTCTCTCCAACGCCCTCGACACTTCGCGTGAGAACGGAAAAAACGTCCCTATAATGGGCAGACACCGCGGCGACCCCACCCCCCAACCCCTCTCCGCTCAGTGAGGTCGGAGGGAAGGGTGCTGCAGTTCTGCCACTCACTTGGATGCCTTCTTGGAAAAGAGGTTGGTTCCGAAAGCGACTTTTCAGACGAGTCCCCTAGCAGGCTACGGAAAAACTGAATTTGGAGCGGATTTGGGAAGGGCACGAGTTCCACTCGCGCCACTCAGTCGTTCAAAACGTGTCCGCGCTTCAGCGCCCGAGGGACTTGCGGGCGCTCACGGCGAGTTTTTCCGCAGCCTGCTAGGTAAGGTTTGGACGGCCGCTGGCCCTGGAGTGAACGGCTGCTCATTTGGAGCCGGTCGCGTGAATTCCGGTCGCGCTCCACCCCTGGTCATCTTCAACCCGCCATCCCCAATCCGCCATCTCCAATCCGCCTTGTGTCGTCCCCATCAGCATTGTCATCCTGAGCGAAGCGAAGGACCTCTGCAACTGGCAAGCGCCGCCCGAACAGTTGGGGAGCGCACAGATGCCGCCAAACTCTGCAGTCAGGACGCCAACTTAGTGGAATGTAGAGCGCCGGACCGAGTTGCGTCCGGCTGAAATGCATGCCGCTCGTACCACTCCAGACTCAAGTCCCTCCAAGCAGGGTTAACGGAGACGATCAGCGCGATCTTTTTGACCCGAAGCCAGCCCTTGATCACCTTCTCGCGCTCGATCGCATTGTGCACGTCCATGAAGCGCTCGAAATAAACCAACCGGTCGAGCTTGTATTTCGCGGCAAAGACGGAACCAGTCCCAAGCTTGTGCTCGTACACGCGCCGGATGAGGCTATTCGTCATTCCAGTGTAGAGAGTTTTTGAGCGGTTCGACATAATGTAGACGAAATAGGTTTTCTGCTCGCGCATAAAAGGTAGTCCTGTCTTGGAGGATGGCCGAATCGCGGTGGCACTGTCTGTGACGCATGAACGTTGGCGTGTGCAAAAAATCAACCTCCTTGTCATCCTGAGGCGGGCATCCTTTGCCCGCCGAAGGACCTATGCAACTGGCCGGCAGTGCATGGATCCTTCGCCCCGCAAAAACCGCAGGCCTCAGGATGACAGGGCGTGAAGGTTTAGCCAGAAGCTAGAAGCTAGAAGCCGCCCACTTCCCCCTGCTACACTCATCCGTTTGCCGCAGGAGGCCTTCATGCGCCGTCTTCTTCTCTCCCTTTTCATTCTTGTGTTCACCATTCCCGCGCTCACGCAAGCCAAGCATCCCTTCACCTTCGAAGACATGATGAAGCTGAAGCGCGTCGGAGATCCGCAGGTTTCGCCCGACGGCAAGTGGGTCATCTTCAGCGTGGTCGACGTTGATCTCGCGGCCAACACCAGGACTCCGCACATCTGGATCGTTCCATCGAATGGTGGAGAGCCTGCCCAAACTCATGTGGGGGCGGCTGCCCCCGGCCGTACGGAGGAGCAAAGCTCCGCAGCCTCTTCGTCCGCGGAAAGAATCCTAATCGCCGATCAGGACGCAGATCGCCCGCGCTGGGCACCAGATGGGAAGCGCTTCGCGTTCATCTCGACGAAAGAAGGCGGATCGCAAGTCTGGATCGCGGAGTTTGATGGAGGCGCCGGAACTGTGACCGGAGCGCACAGACTGACATCGATTGCGACGGAAGCCGGCGGGGAACTTTGGTCGCCAGATGGGAAGAACATCGTGTTTACTTCGGATGTTTATCCGGAATGCGACGGCGCACCCGAATCGGAAATCCCGTGTAACGCGAGAAAGGTCGATGACGCTAACAAATCCAAGGTCAAGGCGCTGATCTTCGACCACCTGCTTTATCGTCACTGGAATGCCTACAAAGAAGGCAAGCGCAGCCACATCCTAGCTATCCGCGTTCCCGAATCATTTCCTCCAAACTCCGGAGCATACAACGGACCCCTAATGCCCGTTCCACATGACCTCACTCCCGGCGACTATGACGCGCCCGTGTTCTCGCTCGGCGGGCAGGATGACTATGCCTTCTCGCCCGACGGGCAGGAGATTTGCTACGCCTCGAATCACGACAAGAATCCGGCGGCTTCCACCAACAACGATCTGTGGATCGTCCCGGTCAACGTAGGGGCGGACGCATTCGTCCGCCCCGCGAGCGAAGCGAGCGCCGGACAGCCAAATAACTATGTGGCCGGAGTGCTAGCCCAAGCCAAGAACATCACCGCCGACAATCCCGCCAGCGACACGTCGCCGCTCTATTCGCCCGATGGCCGCTACATCGCCTACCGCGCCCAGCAGCGTCCGGGATACGAGAGCGACCGCTTCCGCCTCATGCTCTACGACCGCAAGACAGGCGAGAAGAAGAATCTGACGGAGGACTTTGATCGCTGGGTTGGAACATTCACATGGTCGCCGGAATTCAAGGTCTACTTCGCATCTGATTACAAGGGCACGTCGCCAGATATCGTACGTCGGCCAAGATGCCCGCGAATGTTACTACATCTCCTGATTCGCCACGAGGAAACGTGTCGAGGTTCCGATCTCTTGCTCACGGCGACGCAGCGACGACATGGCCATCTCGCCCGAACGGCGAAGACTCTGATCTTCACCCGCAAGTCGCTTCAAAGCGCCGAACCGAGATCTATGCACAGTCCGTTGACGGTTCCTGCAAAATCAAACGCCTTGGTAGCGGCTCGTGATCCTACTGCCACGGCCCGCCAAACGACTCACCCACTTCAACGATGCCGTCCTCTCACAGGTTGCCATGTCCCCGCTCGAATCCTTCTGGTTCACCGGCGCGCACGGCGACAAGGTCCAAGGCTTCTGGTCAAGCCCCCGAACTTCGAGCCTCGAAGAAATATCCCGTGAAGTTCCTCATTCACGGCGGGCCACAGGGCGCCTGGGGAGACGACTGGAGCTTCCGCTGGAATCCCGAACTGTTCGCATCACCAACTTCCTCGACACCCAGCGGATACGTCGTTATCATGATCAACTTCCACGGCTCGACCGGATACGGGCAGAAGTTCATCGACGCCATCAACGGCGACTGGGGCGGCGCTCCCTTTGAAGACCTAATGAAGGGCCTCGACTACGCGGAGAAGACTTACCCGTTCATCGATAAAAACCGCGAATGCGCGCTCGGCGCCAGCTACGGCGGATACGCCATCAACTGGATCCTCGGCCACACCGACCGCTTCAAGTGCCTGGTGTCGCACGACGGCATGTTCAACGCCGAGTCCGCCTGGGGGACGACCGAAGAACTCTGGTTCAACAACTGGGAGTTCAAAGGCACGCCCTACGACAATCGCGCGAGCTACGAGAAGTGGTCGCCGCACCAGTACGCCAAGAATTTCAAGACCCCGACGCTGGTCATCCACGGCCAGCGCGACTACCGCCTCGACGTGAGCGAAGGTTTCCAGCTTTTCACCACGCTGCAGATGTTGGGCGTCCCGTCGAAGATGCTCTATTTCCCCGACGAAGGCCACTGGGTGCTGAAGCCGCAAAATTCTCAGCTCTGGTACAAAACGGTGAATGATTGGGTCGATCAGTGGACGAAGTGACATCGCCTGTTTCGCGTATTCGCGTCCGCGGACGAAGCGAGGCCGTGCGTTTCGGATCTCCGCTACCGAAGTCTTGTCATCCGGAGCGCGTCTTTTGCGCGAAGGACCTATGCAACCAGCCGGGGGTGCATAGATCCTTCGCCCTGCAAAGACCGAAGGCCTCAGGATGACAGAGCAAAAAGTTCGCGAGAAGAGTCGCGCTACTTGAGGTCAAGCAGCGTGATCGTCGTCCTCCCGCCTTCTTTACACCAAGCGCGATCGGTCGCGGCGGATCGCGCTGCAGAGATTCTCGCCTCCTCTAAAGACAGTTCAACGCGAAATGGTTCGCGTCAGCGTTCCTCTGTCTGAATCGGACGCGGAAGGCGAACTGGTGCGACCTTTGTCCCCTCCCCTCCATCGGCACTGTTCCCACTCACAAATGGAGAGAATGCCTCCAGAGGATAGTCAAGCCAGCCGCTGTTTCCGCCTGTAACGGTAACGTCCACTTCCACCGGAAGGCTGAATCCACTTGTTGAGGGAACGACGCTTGCCATCCCGTTCACATCACTCGCGGCGGTACTCTGACTCACTTTCAGAATCACGGGCATCGACCCATTCGTCGGGTCGAACTCGCCATCGCCACCACCAGACGATGTTCCACCCGGCCGCAACACGGTAGTCTGAAACGTCACACCAGCACCGATCACCGGATTCGGAGGCGAAGAAGAGTCTGTCACCCGTACGACCACCGGCTGAAAATCCTGTCCCGTTGTAATCTGGCCGCTGCCGGCCACCGGTTGCAGGTTCTGCTGCGAGAGCGCCACCGGGCTCGCATAAAAAGGCTGGCACGGCGCATTCGCGGGAGCCACGCAGGCGTTGACCTGAACCAATGCCGCGAGTTGCGTCACAGTCAGCGTTACGGTGGCGTATCCGCTGGAGTTGGTTTTCGCCGACGCTGCGCTAAGAGATCCCGATCCGGTGATCAGGCTGAAGTTCACGGTGACATTGTTCTGCGGGGCTCCGTTACTCAAGACGCGCGCGGTCAGCGGCAAGGAAACAGTCGCTCCCTGTGCAATCCGAAGATAAGGCGTCGAAAGTCCCAGGTCCGACGCCGACTCGGTCGCACTGACACTCTGATTCACGGATTTTGCCGGACTGTAGACGCCGGGAGCGAGCGTTGCTGTCGCGGTTGCGACGCCGGTGGCAGCCGGCGTAACCCACGTCGCCGCGCTTCCATTCAGATCGCTCGTGACCGCGCACGAGGTCAGACCTCCGCACGTGGAAAGCTGCAGGCCGTTGGTCGATGTCCATCCCACGGTTGCCCCGCTGACCGGCGTCACACCATCAGCTGCCAGCACGCGTACCGTGACCGGAATCGGACCTTGTGTACCTACCGGGATCGACGGGTTAACGCCACCCAGAAGCACAATGGTGTCGCTCGCCGCCGCGCCGTATGTCAACACGCCGCTCATGAGTGACGAGCTTCCGCTGACGGGATCCGCGATCGTGATGTTTTGCAGCCCGTCGCCGTGTGCGGGCGCGGCGAGGATTATCTGCCCCGCACTGACCGCCAGCGGACTCGCCCTCACGTTGCCGATCGCCGCCGTAAGCTGCGGATAGAAGCCCGTGCCTTGCACGGTAACTACCCCTCCGTTCACAGGAACGCGCGCGGGAGAAACCGAGTCCGCGTACAACACATACGCGTGATAGCGGTAGTCCGGGCGTCCATCGCCGCGCACATCTGAGATTGCAATCAAAAAGTCAGTCGAACTGGCAATCTGCGCATCCAGCCGGGTCATCCCGTACACGTACTGATTGAACGGAGCGGGTGTGAACGCAGGCGGAGCTGTGCCCGGTGGATCAGAGGCGGTCCACATTCCAATCACGGGTTGCGCTTTCACCATACTTCCGTTGCCCGACTCGTCCAGCGCAGTCACGGCCACCGACAGCGTGCGATTCGCCTGTGCCGATAGGAGGAAGTAGCCCACGTCCCCGTAACCACTCAGGGATCCTTCCCAATCTCCTGCCGGGGGCAGCGCCTCTGGCGTGGCCCAAGTTGATACAGGCCCGGGTAGAGGCTGCGCATCGCCTGCCATGAGAAGGTCCTGCGATACATCGCTGCCCGCGGAAATTGTCACCATGGTCGGCTGAGCCAGACCCGAAGGCGCTACCGGACCCGGCGAATACGGCCCGACCCCGACTGACCATGTCGGATCGATCGCTTCCACGCTCAATTGGTATTGCGCGCTGCCGCCGTTGGGAAGTTGCAATCCGCCTAGATCGTAGAATCCTTCCAGAGTCTGGCTCTCCGATCCCCATTCGCTGAAAGGATCGCCCAGCGCATCGTTGAGTCCCGTAATTGGATTTCCCGCGTTGCCGGAAAACAGAAAACCGGAAACCGATGCCGCCGCATATCTGCGCGAAGGAAGCCCGGTGAGCGGATCGATCCAGCGCGCGACGACGTTCACTCCCTGCATGGCCTGCGTTGAATTTCCATGCGTGTCGGTGAACCACACCGAGCCATGAATGCGTCCCGTTTCCCCGGAAAATACCTGCTTGCCGGGAAAGTTCGACTGATTCTGAGTCGTGACCGGATACAGCCGTGAGAGCGACGCGACATCATCCATTGCCAGCTGGTATGGATTCGCATAGCAGATCGTGATCGGAATGCAATTCAAGGGATCGATGTCATGCATCACGGGAAATCCCGCGTAATCGTCCGAAGTCGGAGGCGGCGTATGCGTCAGCACATTCGGATTCACCTGTGACCAGCCCAGCCCGATCACGCTTCCCATCACTCGTACGAGCCGGTATTCGACATCGGTCAGCTGCGACGACTTCGTCGCACACTGGCCGTTGATCACGATGAGCGCATGCTGGTAGGTCGCGAATGATCCGTAATTATCGTTTCCCCCGAAGACTGCATTGGAGAAACACTGGCTGGAGCCTCCCGCCCCTGCCCCAAGGAGCGCATCCGTGACCGAGCCGTCATAGTCGTAGACAATCCCCACCGGCGTGCCGGTTGCGGTGGGCTGAATGTCGGCAGGCATCGAAATGGTTCCATCCGAGTTTATGGTGACGTTGGTTCCGTTCACATCTTCCGCCAGCTGCCCGCCACTGGTCGCCGCGATCGCGGCCGTCGGAACCGATGTCCACACCGCGAATGCCCCGGCGACAAAACTGTTCGCCGACGCATTCGGCAGGATCGGACTGAGATCGCCTTGATCGGTGTAATACGTAATGATCCCCTGCGGCCAGACCAGAGGTTCACCGGTAGTGGAGGAGTCGAAGAAACTCGTGCCCGCGACACACTGCGGCCCACCGGCGCGAGAAAGCGCGACAACGCAGAACACCAACGCCGCCGTCAGGGCCAGCCTGAGGAGAAATGTGCGAGCGGTAAATGCCATGCGGTTTGTCATGGACACCTTTACAGATCGCATCACTCCTCCTCACCGGCCCGACGCACCGCCAGGGCGAAGTCGCTGAACCGTAACCGCGACTTCCCACCCAGGACGGGATCCGCTCGGAAAGCTGAAAGGTGTTGCGCCGAAAGCAAAACGTGTCCCCCCGGATCGACTGTGAATCGCCCCATCCCCGCGGCCACGCAGCTGGTCAATCCCAACTTGCTCGGGGGATACAGAAAAAGCAGCACGCGTTCGCCGACGCGGTACCGCTGACCTGCAGACCACAGGCCGATCCACTGCAAGATAGTCAGACTCTCGCCAGGAGTTGCTCCCCGAATGTCATTCTCAATGTGGAACGTGATGGCAACCGTTTCCACCGCTCGGCCACGGGTTGCGGGAGGTCGCGCAATCGACGTAACCGTACCCGAGAAGATGGTGCCTGCCGCACGAGCGATCACGGTAAGGCCGAGCGTTCCCATCACGGGCACCGGCCGCCGCAGGTCAGACCTGGCAGGCGGGGTGATGGGCGCAGTCACAGGCAAAGTCACGCTCGTCGGAAAATGGATGTTTAATTCGGGAGGGTTCTCCACCCGCCCAGACTGGCCGCTCAGAAAGACTGGTGCCAGAATCAGCAACGAAATCGCGAGCAGACACGCGCAACTTCTCCCAAGCATTGGGGAGACCTCAAGATGTGACATCTGCTCGGAGGGATACCGGGGAAACAGGACACCATAGTCCAGTCGGAATTGCAAAAGCTGTGACAGATGTCACAATGAGCCTGTGAATAATGTGGATTTCCCGCGTGGGACCCAGCCATGAGAGAAATCGCGCACGCACAACAGCTCATGCGGGACACCGCCTAGCCTGCCCTGAGCGCAGTCGAAGGGGCTGGCCGTCGAGCGAAGATCGAGAAGGTGTGGTCACTTGCCAAAAAAAAAGACTTGACTTGAAAACTACATATGTAGTAGTAATGCATACGTCGGTAGGAGATGAGATGCCCGGACCGAAGCTAGCCAAGCTCGAACTTCAGATCATGGAAACCCTGTGGACGCGCGGCAGCGCCTCCATCCGCGAAATCCAGGAAGCCTTCCCAGAGAAGGGAAGGCCCGCGTACACCACAATCCAGACAACGGTCTATCGGTTGGAGGCGAAAAAGGCGGTACGCCGCGTCAAGAAAGTCGGCAACTTCCACATTTTCGAGGCCGCAGTCTCGCGCGATTCCGCGCAGCGCAAATTGATCGACGATCTCCTCGCACTCTTCGGCGGCCATACGCAACCCGTGATGGCGCACCTGATCGAATCTGGCCAGCTCACTCTCGAAGACGTAAAGGAAGCCGAGAGAACTCTCCGCCACCTGGAAAAGATGGAGAAAACGAAATGATCTCCAAAGATTTATCTTCTAGGCGGGGATCCTCCCCCGCGGCGATCATTGCTTTCACCTTTCTCGTTTCTGCACTCCTATTTGTTCCGATGGTGTGCACCGCTCAAGCGCAGCTTCCACAAACTCCGGCGGCCCACCAATGTGCAGCTTGGTTGGAGGCTTTCAACCGGGGCGATCGGGATGTTTACCGCGATTTCTTGCAGGCCAATTTTCCCGCCAGACTAGAGTACTTGGAACAGGCGTTGCGATTTCGTCGAATGACGGGCGGCTTTGAACTCAAAAAAGTGGAATCATCCACTCCCACAAAATTGACTGCGCTCTTGCAGGCGCGCAGTTCGGATCAGTTCGTCCGACTCACTCTGGAGATCGACGCGGCCCAGCCCCATCACATCATCAATCTGGACCTGGAAGCCATTCCACGCCCTGCCGAGTTCTCGCTTCCGCACCTGACCGAAGGTGAACTGATCGCTGCCCTGCGCAAGAAATTGGACACAGATGCTGCAGCCGGCATCTTTTCCGGTGCTGTGACGGTATCCAAAAATGGCAAACCGATTTTTGCCGAAGCTTATGGTCTGGCCGACCGCGAACACAAAACACCCAACACACTCAAAACGCGCTTCCGCATCGGCTCGATGAACAAGATGTTCACTGCAGTTTCTACTTTGCAACTGGTGCAGTCGGGCAAATTGAGCCTGGATGATGCCCTGGGAAAGTATCTCATCGACTATCCCAACAAAGACGTTGCTTCCAAAGTCACGATCCATGAACTGCTGACGCACACCGGCGGTACCGGCGACATCTTTGGTCCTGAGTTTGAAGCACACCGGCTCGAACTGCGCACACTGCCGGATTACGTCAAGCTCTACGGCAGTCGCGCGCCCGAGTTCGACCCCGGCAGCCGCTGGGAATACAGCAACTATGGCTTTATTCTGCTTGGCGCGATCATCGAGAAAGTCAGTGGCCAAAGCTATTACGACTACGTTCAGGAACACGTCTACAGTCCCGCAGGCATGACTTCCAGCGGCTCGGAGGCAGAAGACAAAGCGGTTGCCGATCGCAGCATCGGATACACGAAAATGCACAATCCGGAAGGAGAGCCGAACACCGAAACGCTGCCTTATCGCGGGACGTCGGCCGGCGGAGGTTATTCCACAGTCGAAGATCTAGTGAAATTTGCGAATGCGTTGCAAGAGAACAAACTGCTCAATCCCCATTACACAGAACTGCTGACGACGGGCAAGCCCGGTACTCCAGATAAGACCTACGCTTACGGATTTGACGACCACAAGATCAATGGCACACGATGCTTCGGTCATGGTGGTGGCGCTCCCGGAATGAATGGAGCTTTGGAGATCTGCCCTGGTCCCGGCTACGTCGTCGCCGTGCTGGCCAACATGGATCCGCCCGCGGCCACATGGATATCAGATTTCATCACCAACCGTCTGCCGGAGCAGGGAACCTCGACGACGTCCGAAGATCAGCGCCGATCGCTGCCCATCCAAGGACTGAAAGGCGAATCACAGTGAGACCGGAACATTTGTTGACCATGTGGGCGGATGTCCTTCCCGGACTAGCGAATCACCTCTGGCAGTCGACCGTGTTCGGCGCAGCCGCCGGATTGCTGACTTTGATTTTGCGTAAGCAGCACGCTCGCATCCGCTATGGCTTGTGGTTGGCCGCGTCTCTGAAATTCTTCATTCCATTTTCCCTGCTGGTGAACTTGGGGAGCCTTTTGTCCTGGTCGCGCGGATCAGCGCCAGCGCAGGCTGTGCTGTACGCAACTATGGAAGAACTCAGCCAGCCCTTCACGCAGTTCCCGGCGTTCACGCCGACGGCTCCGCAGCCGGCTCCGTCGACCGTCGGTCCAAGTCTGCTCCACTTGCTTCCTTCGCTTCTGGTCGCGGCGTGGCTGTGTGGAATCGCTGTCGTGCTCTTCTTATGGTTCGCCCGCTGGCGAAGAATATCCGCCGCTATGCGGGAAGCGGCTCCCCTGCTGGAGGGTCCCGAAGTCGAAGCTCTCCGGCGCCAAGAGCGCATCGCCGGAATCCGGAATCTGATCGCAATGCTGTCTTCCCAGACTTCTCTGGAGCCGGGCATCTTCGGAATCGCACGTCCAGTTCTGATTTGGCCGCAAGGCATTTCTCAACATCTCGACGCCACGCACATGGAAGCCATTCTCGCGCACGAGGTGTGGCACGTGCGTCGTCGCGACAATCTCACCGCTGCCGTGCACATGGTGGTCGAAGCTCTCTTCTGGTTCCATCCTCTCGTGTGGTGGCTGGGCGGGCGTTTGGTCGAAGAACGCGAACGCGCCTGCGATGAACAAGTCGTCGCCACGGGCGGCGAACGCCAGATCTATGCCGAAAGCATTTTGAAAGTGTGCGAATTCTGCGTGGGATCTCCGCTGCCCTGCGTCTCCGGAGTGACCGGTGCAGATCTTAAGAAAAGGATGGTGTACATCATGACCGAACGATTTGCGCGAAAACTGGATTTCGGTAGAAAGCTGTTGCTCACGGCGGCCGGCTTTCTCGCGCTCACCTTGCCGATCGTATTCGGACTGGTGAATGCTCCGAAAATGCGCGCGCAGGAGCAGGCCGCAACTCCGGGCGCGAGTACGTCCAACGTCGAACTCATGGTGAAGTCGGGAACTGGCGGCGGGGCCCATCGAGTGGGAATGATGTACTCGCCCACCGGATTCCAAGCGATGCACGCGACTTTGCAGGCGCTTCTTCAAGAAGCCTACGGAGTCCAGGCAAACCAGATCATCGGAGGTCCGGACTGGATCAAGACCGCACCATTCGATCTCGAAATCGGTCCTAACGATGACAAATCTCCGCCCGGCAGCATGAGTATCGAAGATGACAAATCGCCCGGTAGCGCGAGTATCGAGCAGAGCCTGGCGCAAAGCAGGATTCGAAACCAGCGTCTCCTGCAGGCGGCCCTGGCAGAGCGCTTCAAGGTGACGCTGCATTCCGAAACCAGAGAGCTGTCGACCTATGCTCTCGTGGTGGGCGACGATGGCCCCAAGCTTCAGCCTTCAAAGCCCGCCAGCAGCTATCCTGATCCAGTCAAAGGCCCGGACGGGATCCCCATGAATAAATCATTCCGCATCAAACGCGACGGCGGTCAAGCCGGGTTGGAAGCCCGCGGCATGTCTACCTCGGACATGGCATCGCATTTCTCACGCCAACTGGGCACCGTCGTAGTAGATAAGACCGGCCTCACCGGCGACTATGACTTCACCTTGAATTGGACGTCCGATGCGAGCGGCGCTGGCACACTCAACGCCCCTGTATCCGAAGCTTCCGCGTCGTCGCTCTTAGCTGCGATCCAAGAGCAGTTGGGGTTGAAACTGGAACCGCAAAAGGGTCCGATGCAGGTTCTCGTCATCGACCACGTTGAAAAGCCGGAGGAGAATTAGCCTCGTCATGCACCTTCGCGCTCTCGCCTGTCATGCTGAGCGGAGTGAGATCGTCCGCAACAACGCGGACTGTCTCACTCACTCGAAGCAACCACTTACGGAAAGATCGATCGCAAGAATTAGCAGCATACATCACTAACCGACACTGCCAACCCCGACTGTCTCGACTTGATCCTTTTCGCCGAAGGTGCAGCCGCGTTCGAGGAACTGGCCCTGAGCGGCGGCCTGAGATAACTCAGAGCGCAAGTCCCCTAAGCCTGGCTAAATATGTTCTGCCAGGCGCGCTTCCTTTCAGCAGTCAACTTCGTCCAGGCCGATTTTCCTGCGATCGAGTGACGAAGCCTCCCCGGCTTCGCCATCCGACCGTCACGGATCGTTTCGAACGCGTTCCCTGCAGCCCTATGGCTTGATCTCAAACACAACCCCACAACCTTCCGGGCACAACCCGATCTGCCCGCCATCGAAAGCCGTTCCGAAAACGTCGCCGGCTGAATCGACCGCAACCCGATCGTCCAGCGGGAACGCACCGTCGGCTCCCCCCGTGAATCGGTGCAGAATCTTCTCCGTCCATATGCCGTTGGAATTCGGCGTCAGCTTAAAGACCACCCCATTTCCTGTGGAACTGCCGCCTCCGCCGCCCAGATCAGTCGTGCCGTACAGGGTGCCGGAAGCATCAATCGTGAGCCCATTCTCCGGATTGGCTCCGTCGGTGCAGACAGTTCCGCACACCGTGAACGGATGAATAATAGTTTCCGTAACGCCTCCGCCTGCTCTCTGTGTTAACTCGAAAACCGCTCCGTTCCCCCCTCCTCCATTGGTGACCATTCCGTAGAGGTTGTCATCTTTGTCGACGACCATTCCATCCCAAGGGTTGAAGCCGGTGTCTTCCCCGGCGAACTCGAACAGCGTGCTCTCTACCCAAGTCCCGTCGGCGTGCGGCGTCAACTCAAAAACCGTTCCGCATCCCGTTACGTCGATGAATTGGAGGCAGGCCACCATGTTGCCGCCGGTCTGCGTCGTCCCCCAAAGATTCCCCGCGCTATCGAAGACCACGCCGCCGCGGGGATTCTGCCCATCGGTGCTGCCCTTCGTCCCCGGAAAACTGTGGATCACGCTCTCCGTCCATGTTCCATCCGCATTCGGCGCCAGCTTGAATACGGTGCCACAGCCGTTCAAGCAGAACGTTCCGCCGAAACCGCCTCCGCCCTGGTTGGTCGTTCCGTAGAGATTTCCGGCCTTGTCGAAAGCCAAAGTCGAGAACGGTTGCGTTCCATCATTGCTGCCAAATGCACCAAAGACGTGCAGCACCGTTTCCTTATACTTTCCGCTTGTCGTGGGCGATACCTTGTAAACAACGCCCGACCCGTTCCCGCCAGCCATCGTCGTTCCGTAAATGTTGCCCGTGCTATCCACGATGGGAGCGCCATAAGGATTTTGTCCGTCGCCGGCTCCGCCGCCACGAAACGTGTAGATCGTCTGGTAGATATATTTTCCGTTGCTTTGCCGGTTCAACTTGAAAACCGTTCCGCATCCCACACTGCACGACGTGCCGAAAGTTGTGCCATACAGGTTCCCGCTGGCATCAATCGCCAGGCCCGAGATGGGTCCTCCATTTTCGTTGGCGAACGTGTCAACATAAGTGTGCAGCACGATCTCAGTGGACGTCGCCGCGTGCGCAGTCAATGGCAGCACAAGCGTTGTGAGTGCGAGAACCTTGCGCAATGCCGCCAGTGGTTTGTTGTTCTTGATCGGGGCTCCGTCGGCCAGTTCGACTCGGTTGGGGCCCCTTGCAATTCCGTTCCTTCTCATAATGTCTCCTCTTTGTAAATACGATGAGGCCGTCCCACTTATCATCGCGAACGCTGCTGGGGCTTCTCGTGCGGCCGGCTGAATTAAGGATCACCCGCGGCGCCTCGGGAAGTGTCTCCCCCGGGTAAAGCTTTTGTAAACAGAGAATGGAGAGCGGTCAGGCTGGATATGCTCATTCAAGAGGATGTCTCCACAGTCGGGCAGCGGATCGTGCCGCGGCAAGCGCTCGCCGGTGTATCGCCGATTCGCCTGATCTTTGAGCTGACCCCGTCGTGAGACCGGCTGCAACAGAATCAACATCCAGTCGTAGCCGCCTATTGGCTAGCTGGGACGTCTCGATTCCTCCCAAGGCTGGCGTCTTGCGAACGATCGCATGCGAAGGAATCGGCTCGATAGAGGAAAGTGCGCGGTTAAGTGACCGGAGTTTGTCGAATGGAAGCTGTAGTCCCCTTGCCTAAGCGGAGAGAGATGTTGCTGGCTTGACTGCTTTCAGCGAGAAGTGGGTTTGCTCGCTCTCCGACTCCCCAAAAACGTGGACCCGCGCTCTTTCTTTCAATTTGAACTTGTATGGGTTCCGTGGTTGGCAGGGACAAATTAACCGTTGCAATTCCGCCGAACCGGCAACGTTCTCAATGTAGGCTCCGTTGCTATAGGTGAGGCTGAAGTCCTTCACCATATACTGCATCCGGCAACTTGGACATTCCACGTAAAGGCGCGTTCTCGGCATCGGGTTCCTGATTCCTATAAGAGAAAGAGAAATCGTGTTCCTGATGTGCTCCAGCAAAATCTGGCCCTTCGACTTTCGCCGTTCAAGCCAGAAGCGGGTCGGCTGCCTATCCAGTTGCGGAAGTGGCCGACGACTGCTAGTTAAACACGCTTTGGATTGCCGCGAAATGGCTCCAAGGGATAGTTATCAAAGTAACCGAAAAGGCGGGAAGGGCACCGTTTCCCGGGCCCGCATCTGAGGTTCTTCTGCCTCTGATTGGTCCGTAAAAGCGCGCAACGTACGCCACCGCACCCAGCCGCCGAGCGGCGGCATATGTTAGCCCAGAGCCTGCCCTGACCATAGTCGAAGGGACGTAAGTCCTGGGTAAGCCCCGTAAACAGGAATCAAGTCCCGTAGGGACGACAAAAAAGCCTGCTGGCTCAGGCTTTTGATCCTGCAGCAATCACCAACACAATGGGTGCCGGGTGCCCCATTCAAGCCCGGTTTTGGCTTGAGTGGGGTAGTTCTATCTGCTGGCCCGCCATATGCGCCCGCGAAAAAGGCTGCCCCACCTTTCGCGATTTTCGAAAGGTGGGCACCACGGACCTGGGCCTCATGTTCACTCGTCACAGACTCACAGCCAGAGTCTGTGTTACGAATCCGGCATGCCCAACCGACTCCATCGCTACTACGGTGCCGGATATCTGCACTTCATCACCACGAGTTGCTACCACCGCCGTCCGCTGCTCGGCACCCCGCTCAATCGCGACTTGTTTCTCCAGATCCTGGACAGGGTCCGCAGGCGCTATCGTTTTGTCGTCGTGGGCTATGTGGTGATGCCCGAGCACGTGCATCTCTTGCTGAGCGAGCCGGAACGCGGCAACCCGTCGATTGTCATGCAGGCCATCAAACAAGGATTCGCACGCCGTATCTTGGGCAAGCTGCGCTCCGCAGCCGATTCTCAACAAGCCAAACTCGCGGGGAGCGCGGGTCTCGCAGGCGACCATATGTGGCAGCACCGTTTCTATGACTTCGTGGTATTCACTGAAAAGAAGCGGGCGGAAAAACTGCGCTACATGCACCGCAACGCGGTCAAGCGTGGATTGGTACTCGAACCACAACAGTGGCCGTGAAGCAGCTTTTGCGACTACGTAGAAGGCCGACATGGCGCGGTCCTGGTAAACGAACCGCGCAAAGCTGAACTCCGCGTCAGGGAAGTCGCCTGATACCATCGTCCGTGGTGCCCACCCTATCGAAAGTCCCGAAGGGTGGGGCAGCCCTATTCGTTGTAGTGCGAAGGTGGGCCAGCCCCCGCGCGTGAAGTCCAAAGCTGAGCATCGCACCGTATTCCGCGCAAGAATCAATGCGATCAGGAAAACCCTTGACGCCAGCTGTTGCATTTTGTACCATTGTCGGAACAAGTTTGGTCTTCAATCGCATGAAGGCTGAGCCTGAATTTCATGCAGAGTGGCTGAGGGACGAGCCCTAAGACGCCACGGCAACCGATCCGGGATCATCTATCCCGGGTGCTTGGTGCCAACTCTCTCCTGGAAACAGGGAACATGGGATTCGGAACGCGCGAACTATTTTCACCCGCTTTCCGATAGCCTCTTTTCCTTTTCCTGGAAAAAGAGGCCATTTGCTTTTTGGGCCGCTTTTTCGAGGCTCGTCCCCAGCTACTCGCAGAAGAGCAAGTTTCAAAGTGGCAAGGTCTCAAGGTTTCAAGAAGGAGAAGCGGCTCGACCGCGAAGACCTTGAAACTTTGAAACCCCTGAAACCTTGAAACTTTCAAGAAAGCGAGTAGCAACATGTCTCACTACGAACTGCGGTGCCGCGAATGCGGACGAACCTGGGGAAACCAGCCCCGGTCCATCTGCGACGATTGTTTCTCCCCCCTGGAAGTGGCTTACGACTACGACGCCCTGCGCGTGACTCGTGAGCAGATCGCCCAGCGGCCGCCGAACATGTGGCGCTACTCCGAACTGTTGCCCCTCCCCCAGGGTTATGAACCGCGGCTGCCGGTCGGCTTCACGCCGCTGTTCCAGACTCCGCGTCTGGCGCAGCGTTTGAGTGGGTCGTTCACAAAAACGACCGCGGCCGCGGGCAATCTCTACATCAAGAACGACGCCGTGTGCCTGCCGACGCTGAGCTTCAAAGATCGCGTGGTTGCCGTCGCCCTGTCGCAGGCGAAGGCCTTCGGCTTCGACACGGTGTCGTGTTCGTCGACCGGAAACCTGGCCAATGCCGTCGCGGCCCACGCCGCGCGCGAAGGACTGAAGGCATGGATCTTCATTCCGTCCGATCTCGAGCCCGCGAAGATTCTCGGCACGAATGTGTTCGGCGCGAAAGTTGTCCGCATCGCCGGCAACTACGATCAGGTCAACCGTCTTTGCTCGCAGATTGCCGACGAGCATCGCTGGGGATTCGTGAACGTGAACCTGCGTCCGTATTACGCGGAAGGATCGAAGACCGTCGGATTCGAAATTGCCGAGCAACTGGGATGGCGGCTGCCCGACAACGTTGTCTGCCCGATGGCCGGTGGTTCCCTGATCGTGAAAATCAAGAAGGCCTTCGACGAACTGGTGAAGTTGGGATTGGTCGAAGCGAAGGAAGTGAAGTTCTTCGGCGCGCAAGCCACCGGGTGCTCTCCGATTTCAACTGCAGTGAAGACGGGCAGCTCAGAGATCGAGCCCCAGAAGCCCTCGACGATTGCGCGATCGCTGGCGATTGGCAATCCTGCTGACGGACACTACGCGATCAAGGCTATCAAAGGCAGCGGCGGATGGAGCGAAGACGTCAGCGATCCTGAAGTGATCGATTCCATCAAACTGCTGGCGGAAACCGAAGGCGTCTTCACTGAGACTGCTGGCGGCGTGACCGTCGGCTGCGCGGGCAAGCTGTATCGCCAAGACCGCATCCTGCCGGAAGAGACGACGGTACTCTGCATTACTGGCAACGGCCTGAAGACCACCGACGTTCTCGCGGGCTGCTACAAAACCGAGCAGCCCATCGCCCCGAAGCTAACCGTGTTCGAACAGTACCTGGAGCAAACGCTGAGCCCCGCCGAGATTCGCGGAGTCATCGCCGACACCGAAGCCGCCAGCGTGGGAGCGTAACATGCCGATCACTGTACAAATCCCGACCGCACTCCGGCGCCACACCGAAGGCATTGGATCAATCACGTGCGCGGCGTCGAATCTCGGCGAACTGTTTTCCGTGCTCGACGAAAAATTTCCCGACCTGAAGCCGCACCTGCGCGACGACCAGGGCCAGATTCGCCGCTTCCTGAATGTGTATGTGAACGAAGAAGACATCCGCTTCCTCGGCGGACAGACCTACGCCTTCCAGGAAGGCGACGAAGTGCTGCTGGTGCCTTCAATTTCGGGCGGCGCGAGGTAACCCGGTTTGGCGAATCCGACGCTCAGTAAGGATCGGTTGGAGCCGTGACGGTGCCCGTGGATAGATGGAGTTCCTTCGTCCGATCAATCACCCACTGCGGAAACGCTGGAGCGCCCTGCGGTATCTTGCCTTGCGTGATGGCCCAGTGGTCGATCCAGCCAGTGCCTTCCTCTCCGACATAAGTGTCGGGCAGGCTGTAGGCCTGATCGCTAAGCGCATCTTCCAGCGTGATGAAGCGATATCCTCGCTTGCGTAGAACGTCCATCAACTCGCCGATGTGATCCGCCTCCAGGTTGCTGGCGTGCAGCAGCAGGATCTGCTTCGGCTCGTAGCCGACAATCTTGGCGGAAAGCTGCTCCGCGTAGGCGATTGCCGCGTCGTGATAGGCGAGATAGTCTTTCACAATCTGCTGCTGCAGCGCCGTGTCGTTGCGTTTCCTGGCATCTTCGTAAAGCCCGGCGAACATCCAGTCCCAGCCGTCGAGCGTGATCGGAGCGATGCGGTAGCCACGGGCTGTAAGAAATGCTTCGGCTTCGCGTCGCGTGAGCAGATCGCGTCCCGTGTCGAGATAGGGATGGCGGAAGTAGCGCAGCTTCATCTTGCGCTGCGCGAGCAGCATGCGCGTGACGGTCTCGCCCTGAATTACGTCATCTTCCCAGGCTTTCAATCCGACCTGATTGAGCGAGGCATGACTGAAGGTGTGGTTCCCGAGTTCAAAACCGTAATCGAGCCACATCTGCAGAGCCTTGATGCGCTCATCCACCTCTCCCGGCTTATAGAGCTTTTTCTCGTTGACGAAGCCGACGACGGGGATCTTCTGATCGCGTAGAGTGCCGAGCAACTTGGCCGTCATCGCGGTGATGTCCGCCGCTGGCAACCGGTCGGCCATTCCGGAGGGAAGGTCGTCAATCGTGATGGCAACCTGGCGGTCCGGCTTTTGGGGAGCCTGAGCGTCGGCCAAGAAAGACGAAGAGCCGATCAGGCAAAGAATCGCGAGATGTGCGGGGAACCGTTTCATCGGAGGAGCCTCATGAATTTCATCGGAACCGAACCGGGTATTAGAACACGAATCGCTATGCTTCTTTGGGCGTCCTCCTGAAAGGAGCCGATTTCCAGGCGGAGCGAAGAATCTGGTGTGCGGTGCATAGAAACTCCGCGCGAGATCCCTCACCCGGCCGAAAAGCGCCGGGTTTCGGGATGACGACTTCGAAAAGGGGGAGAAACGGCGCGCGTGAGGGCGAATCAGAAACAAGTTGCGCATCTTGTGCTGCCGTGTATAATCTAACTAACTGGTTAATTAATGGCCCGTCTCTTCCAGCACCGTCACGTTCTGCGTCGCCGCATGGGTTCCCGAGGCCAGCCGGAGGAGAGCCGCGCCGCCATCCTGCAGGCTGCCGCGCACGAGTTTGCCGAGCATGGCATTGCCGGAGCCCGCACCGACGCCATCGCCCGGGAGGCCCGCGTCAACAAGGCTTTGCTTTATTACTACTTCAAGGATAAAGAAACGCTGTACGGCGCTGTGCTCGACGAAGCGTTCCTGGGACTGAAGACTAGCGTCTTCCGCGTCCTCGACGGTGACCTTCCGACGCGCCAGAAGATGCTGGCCTACGCGGGCGCATACTTCGATTTCATCGCCTCGAACCAGATTTATCCGCGGTTGATGCAGCGCGAGATGATGCGGGCGCGCGAAGGCGAGTCGCAGCACATCGACAAGATAGTCAAGAACTACATCCAGCCGATTTTTCACCGCGTCGGAGAATTGATGCGCAAGGGAATCGCCGATGGCGAGTTCCGTCCGGTGAACCCAGTGCACTTCGTGCCGTCCATGGTGGCAATGATCGTTTTCTATTTCAGCAGCGCCCCCATGATGCAGAAGATCGTCGGATTTAATCCCCTGACGCCGGAGCGGATCGCGGAGCGGCGCGCCGCGGTATTGGATTTCATTTCCGCTGCCTTGTTTCGTCCCGAACGCCACGCCACGCAAGGAGCACGCTATGAGCGCGCGTAACCGTTTCTTCATTCTTCTCGGAATCATCTTCGTGATTGCCGCGACCTACTATTACTTTTCCACTGACCACTCACGCGATCTGGTGCTGATCGGCACGGTCGATGCCAATCAGGTGATCGTGAGCGCGCAGGTTGAAGGCCGCATCCAGAAACTGCTGGTGGACGAAGGGACTCCGGTCAAAGTCGGCGATTTGATCGCGGTGCTGGATCCCTCGGAATTGCAGGCGCAAGAGGCGGCATCGACCGCGACAATCACGAGTCTTCAACATAAAGTTGCGGAGATGCAGGACACGGCGCAATCAACCTCAGGCTCGACCTCGAGCGATGTGGCGAATGCGCAGGCGAAGCTGCTGTCGGCGAAGGCGCAACTGCTGCAGGCAAAAGCGGCGCTGGACCGAACAGAGAGCGACAGTCGCCGCGCCATTGAACTCGCCAAGGCGGGAATCACATCCGATCAGGAACGCGTGCAAGCCGAGACCAACTTGCAGGCGGCGCAGGCAACAGTTCAGGCGCAACAAGAACTGGTTCGGGCGGCGGATGCCGATTTGAAAGCTGCGATCGCTCGCACCTATCAGGCGAATGCGGCGAAGAGCACCGTAGCCTCGACCGAAGCCGATCTGAAGAATGCCGTGGCGCTGAAAAATCAGGCAGTCGTGCGGTTGGGATATACCAATGTCTACGCGCCGGTGAGCGGGACGGTTTCCGTACGCGCGGCGCGCCAAGGCGAAGTTGTCAACATCGGCGCGCCTATCGTCACTATCGTAGACCTGAACGACACGTGGGCGCGGGTTGCGATCCCGGAGACGTACGCGGATCACATCGGATACGGCGATGTGCTGCGTATCCGCTTGCCCGGCGGCACGATCATGAACGGAAAAGTCTTCTTCAAAGGCGTGGAAGGCGACTTCGCTACGCAGCGTGATGTGAGCCGGCGCAAGCGCGACATCAAAACCATCGTGCTGAAAGTCCGCATGGACAATCCGAAAGGTGCGTACGTGCCAGGCATGACTGCCGAAGTGCTGGTCTCGCCGGAGCAACTGAAGGGGGGCAACACGCAGAGCGCCGCTGCCGGGGAGCAACCGTGATGGTGGAGTCGAATTCAAAGTCGAACGGCGGAACGACGCCGAGCGCTCCCAGTTCCACGCTGGAGAAGCCGGTCTACGATCCCACGGCGCCATCCGCGATTGCGGTGGACCACATCGTCAAGAAATATGGGGACTTCACCGCGGTAGACGACGTTTCTTTCAGCGTGACCGAGGGCGAGATCTTCGGTTTGCTCGGACCCAACGGGGCAGGGAAGTCAACGCTGATCCGCATGATGACGACGCTGATTCCGATCACCGCGGGATATGCGCGCATCGCCGGGCACGACGTGGCCAAGGAACCGAACGCGGCGCGGCGCATGATTGGCGTGATTCCGCAGGCGCTGACCAGCGACCTCGACCTGACCGTCGAGGAGAACATGAATATCTACGCCAAGCTCTACGACGTTCCGGCGAAAGAGAGGAAGAAATCGATCGACGAACTTCTGGAACTGGTCGACCTGACGAAGTGGCGTGACGCGGCTACGAAAACGCTTTCGGGCGGCATGCGACGACGGCTCGAAATTGCGCGTGGGCTGGTTCACCATCCCCGAATCTTTTTCCTGGATGAGCCGACCACCGGACTCGATCCAGTATCGCGCGTTGCCGTTTGGGAAATGCTGGGCAATATCAAAGAACATCGCCAGCTGACGATTTTGATCACGACGCACTACATGGACGAAGCGGACCGCTTGTGCGATCGCATTGCGATCGTCGACCACGGCAAGCTGGTTGCGCTCGATTCGCCAACGGCTCTTAAGGCGAGCGTGCCGGGATCGAACGTGATTGAAGCGCAGTTCGAGAATCCTCCTGCCGACTGGGAACAGCGGCTGCACACGCTCGATGAGGTCACGTCGGTGCAGCATGAAGGCGCCGGCATGTATCGCGTGCTGACCGGAAATGGTTCGCGCACGACGACCGAGTTAGTCGAGATGGCGGTAAAGAGCAAGGTTCCGGTGAAATCGCTCTCGGTACAGAACACCACACTCGACGACGTCTTCGTGCACTACACCGGAAGACAGCTGCGCGACGAATTGCAAAAGGCGTATGCCTTCGTGATGCCGCAACGGCCAGGGTTACAGCCATGACGGACGGCAGGGCCTCCGGCTCTCGGCTTCCGGCTTCCGCAACATCGTTATGGCTGGCGCAGGCGCCCAGCGGCCGAGACGGCGGCGCTACGGAGATTTTATGAATCGCATGATGGCCATTGTCGAGCGCGAGATGCGGAAGTTCTTTCGCTCGCCGGCGCTGATGCTGGCATCGATGATCTTTCCCCTGGTGCAGCTGATCATTCTGGGCAACGCGTTCGGGGGAAAGATTCACGATGCCCGGGTTGCCATCGTTGATCAGGATGGCGGGCCGCAGGCATTGCGCGTGCGCGAGGCATTCGACTCGGTACGCGCCAATATTCGAACCTTCGTCCCTATTTCCTACGACAGTGACAAGCAGGCGATGGACGATGTGCGCAACGGCAAGTTGGAAGGCGCTGTCATTATCCCGCCGCAGTTTTCCCGACGCGTGTATGAGGAGAACCATCCGCGCATCGCACTCGTCGTCGATAACAGCGACAACTTCATGAGCTCGGCGGTGGAATCGGAGCTGTCGGACCTGACCAACGCGCTGAATCAGCCCACGGTATCGCCGCGCATTCTGCAGCAGACCGCGCTCGATGTGGTCGAACTCTATCCTTACATCGAATACATGAAGTATCTGCTTCCGGGATCGCTGGCGCTGGCGATGTTCGTATCGGTGATGATTGGCGGCGGGATGCTTTACATCGACGATAAAGCGCGCGGCGTGCATGAGGGCTACCTGGTCACGCCGATCACGAAGCTGGAACTGGTGCTGGGGCTGAATCTGGCTGGCGCGATCAAAGCGGTGATGACCGGAGTGATCATCGTCATCATTGGTTCGCTGATGGCGGGGATCAGCACGATTTTCAATCCCGTAACCATGTTTGGCTTGCTGATCATGATTGTGCTGACGTCACTGGCGTTCAATACCATGATGTTCCTGCTCATGGTGCGGATTGAAGATCCGCTGGTGCCGCGCGCCATGTTCGGCATTCTCAACACGCTGCTGTTCTTTCCCAGCGGCTCGGTCTATCCCATTCAGGCGTTTCCTCCATGGCTGCGGGTGATTGCGAAATGCGACCCGTTCACCTACGCGGTCGACGGCTTCAAGTGCCTGCTGCTGAAGGAGACGACGCTTTCTGCCGTCTGGGGAGACATGCTGTTCCTCTCGATCTTCGCCGCGGTGACGTTGGGCATCGCGATTCCGTTGTTCAAGCGGACCCTCTAAACGCTTGGGTAATTGGGAAATTTAGTAATTGTGGAATTGCCGAACAATGGCGGACCGTGCTTTTCAATTTTTCAATTAGCGAATTTCCCCATTACTCAATTCTTGCCGGGAACTTTTCACATGTCCGCCGTGTCCGTTATGCTAGAGAAGTATGACACTGCTCGACGCCCAAGAGTACGACTCGGCAAAAGCGCGCAAACGAAACCGGCGGATCATTTCCGCGATCTTGATCGTATTATTCGTCGCCGGATTCCTCTGGTGGAACCGCTACTGGCCGTATGAGCACATTGCCGGCAAGTTCTTTGCCGCTCTGCAGAAACAGGACTACAAGACCGCCTACGGCATCTGGATGCATGATCCGCAGGCGGCGCAACATCCGGATCAGTATCCGAAATATCCGTTCAATGAGTTTTATCGCGATTGGGGACCGGGCGGCGAGTGGGGTCTGATCAAAACCCAGAAGGTATACGGCGCCAGCAGTTGCCCGGGTGGCGGCAGCGGCGTGGTGGTGGACGTGATCGTAAACGATCGCACCGAGCACGCGCAGGTTTGGGTAGAGAAGGCGGATAAGACGTTGAGCTACCCGCCCTGCGAACTGATTTTTCGCTAGGTCCCGCGCTAGGTCCGGCGCAGCGAGGAAGTTAGACCGGAGCCTTCGCGAGCGATTCCAGCGTTTTCGCCAGCGATGCATCGTCGCTGACGTTCACGCAATTCTTTGAGCGGTCAATCTGCCGCATGAGGCCGCAAAGAACCTTTCCTGGACCGACCTCAATAAAGGTCTGCACGCCCTTCGTAATCAGCAGGCGCATGCATTGCTCCCACTTCACCGAACCCGTAACCTGCCGGAGCAGGGTGTCGCGAGCGCTGAGATCATCGGTCACGAGATCTGCTTCAACGTTACATGCGACGGGGTAGACGGGCTTTTGCATCTTGAGAGCGTTGAGATCTTTTTCCAGGCGATCTTGCGCCGGCTTCATCAGGGAACAATGGAAAGGTGCGCTGACGGGCAAGAGCTTGGCGCGCTTGGCGCCGCGCTCATCGGCTAGTTTGCAGGCGCGTTCGACCGCGGCGGTGTTGCCGGAGATGACAATCTGCTCCGGGGAATTGATGTTGGCGGGCTCGCAAGCTTCTCCCTGCGCCGCGTCCTGGCAGATAGTGGTGACTTTCGCGGCATCCATGCCGAGGATGGCGGCCATCGCGCCCACACCGACGGGGACGGCTTCCTGCATGTACTTGCCGCGATTGCGTACCGTGCGGACGGCTTCGGCAAAACTGAATGTGCCGGCGGCGACGTGCGCGGAATATTCGCCGAGACTGTGGCCAGCGACGTAGCACGGCTTGGGAATACGCGTCTCTAACACGCGCAGGGCAGCGATCGACACCGTCAGAATCGCTGGTTGCGTGATCTCGGTCAGGCGGAGCTGTTCTTCTGGCCCCTCGAAGCAGACGGTGGAGAGTTTGTATCCGAGAGCCTCGTCGGCTTCGTCAAATGTTTTGCGGGCGACGGGATACTTCTCAGCGAGTTCTTTGCCCATGCCAACGGCCTGCGAGCCCTGGCCGGGGAACAGCAGTGCGATCGTGTTTTCAGTCATGAGGTCGTAAGTTTCTTGACGTCCTGAACGCGTTTTTGCTCGAAGGATCGATGTAACTCGCCGGAGAATTGCACAGGTCCCTCGCTTCGCTCAGGATGACAGTGTGCAGGTAGCTACACCGAGGCGACTGGTGCCGGCCGAACCGCTGCCAGGCCGCGCTCGATCGATCCGTTAATGCCGCGTTCGGAGAATTCTGCCGCGACGCGCACGGCATTCTTGATGGCATTCGCGTTCGACGAGCCGTGCGTAATGATGCACGCGCCCTTCACGCCGAGCAACGGAGCGCCACCGTATTCGGTGTGATCGAGCCGCTTCTTGAAATCGGTGAACGCGCTGCGGGAGAGTAAGGCTCCCACTTGCCGCGTAATCGTCGCCTTGAGCGATTCTTTCAGCGCTGTGCGGACCAGGTTCGCGACACCCTCGGAAATTTTCAGGGCCACATTGCCCACAAATCCGTCGGCCACGATGACGTCGACTTGGCCGTTATACAGGTCGCGGCCTTCCACGTTGCCCACAAAGTTCAAAGGGAGTTGCCTCAGGAGATGGAAGGATTCGCGGGTGAGGTCGTTCCCCTTGCTCTCTTCTTCGCCGATCGAAAGCAAGCCGACGCGCGGTCCGGATGTGCCCGGCCGCTTGCCGAACATCGCCCGAAAATAAATGTCGCCCATGACCGCGAACTGTTCGAGGTTCTGGGGCGTGCAATCGACGTTCGCGCCGACATCCAGCAGCATGGCCGGATTCCCGGGAGCAGTTGGAAAGACCGCGGCAAGAGCAGGACGATCCACGCCCGCAACCGCGCCCAGGACGACTTTTGCGGTGGCCATGGCGGCGCCAGTATTGCCGGCGGTGACGAAGCCCGCGGCTTGTCCTTCGCGGACCATGCGCAGGCCAACCCGCATGGAGGAATCGCGCTTGGCGCGAATCGCCTCGACCTTGTCGTCCATGGTAATAATTTCGCTGGCGTGGATGACTTCAATGGGCAGGCGGGAGGCCGCCGAGTGGCGATCCAGTTCCGCCTTGACCGCCGTTTCCGGCCCGACCAAGAGTACTCGCAGCCCGTATTGACGCGCCGCTTGAATGGCGCCCTCAATCTCAGGCTTGGGAGCACGGTCCGAGCCCATCGCATCCAGCGCGATCACGCTAGGCATGGTGTTTTTGAATTAGCTGGCTTCTTTGACGTCGAGAACTTCGCGGCCCTTATAGTAACCGCACTTGGGACAGGCGCGGTGCGGCATCTTTTTCTCGTGACAGTTGGGGCACTCGGAAAGGCTGTGGCCCTTCAGCGCATCGTGGGCGCGCCGGGTTGAGGTGCGCTTCTGGGAGTGTCGGCGTTTTGGATTTGGCATGTTGAATTCCTCTCAAGAAAGCTGTCAGCTCTCAGCCGTCAGCTTTCAGCTTGAATCTGAACGCTGCTTGCCGACCGCTTTGGTGCGAAACTAAATTTCCTTCCGAGATGCGCTCAATCATCGATGGAGCGCCGATGGCTGAAAGCTGACGGCTGACAGCTTCTTTTTTCAGTGTTCCAGCTTGCTGCGAATTTCCCGCAGGGTCGTCCACCGCGGATCTTCCACCACGGTCGTGCAGGAACACTGTTCGTCGTTCAAATTCTTGCCGCAATGCACGCACAAGCCCCGGCAATCCTCGCGGCACGTGACCTTCAAGGGCAACGCCAGCAAAACCTGCTCGCGCAAGACATCTTCGAGCAGAAGTCCGTCACCTTGATAATAGCCGATTTCGGCCTCTGCGTCGGTCACTGAAAGCTCGTCGCGTCCGGCGTCGGCTCCAAGGGGCCGGTAGAGCAATTCAAACTCGCGTGAAATATCCCGTGGCACCGGCTCCAGACAGCGGGCGCACTGTAATTCGATCCCGGCGGTCAGACGCCCGCGCAGGCGAATGTCTTCTATTACCTCATGCTTGCCGTGGTGCTCCTCGACCACTTCGGCGTGCCCGGATGCTTTTAGCGGGGTGCGCTGCCGGGCTTCGCCTCCTAAATCGATGCCACCGGGCTCAAACACCTCCTCGAAATCGAGGGGATGGCGTTCCAATTCATGGATGTCGAGGAACATGGCGAAACCTCCGCGGCAATGTGCCAACCCAGTATTGTTAACCCAGGCCCGCGGAGCACGCCAATAGGCGTAAGTACCGCAAGGAGCAAGACTTAGGATAAAGCGCAAGGCATGCGAGTGTCAAGAATATGGACGCAATCACAGCCTTGGATTATGCTAGACTATCCCTAGGGAATTCCTATGGCAACACTCTACGTAGAAAACGTTCCAGATGAGATCTACAAAGCCCTCCGCAAGCGTGCCCGCGCCAACCGAAAGTCGATCGCGGCCGAAGTGATTTCACTGTTACAGCAGAACATTCCGACTGCGGCGGAGTTGAGGCGCCGAGAGGAATTTTACGAGCGACTGGCTGAGCTTCGGGCCAGGCCTCCTCTGAGTCCTGGCCCGTTTCCTTCGGCCGAGGAGATGATTCGCGAGGATCGCGACCGTTGAACACAGTGGTACTTGACGCCAGTGTTGCCATTAAGTGGGCGATACCGTCGGCCCGAGAGCCTTTAAGCGACGAGTCCTTGCAACTATCGAAACGCTATGTCAACAACGATATCGACTTCCTCGTACCCGATGTCTTTTGGGCCGAGTTGGGTAACGTCTTGTGGAAGGGGAGACGGCAGGGCCGGTGGCGTCAGGACGAAGCCGAGACAGTTGCGGCTGAAGTGATGGCTCGCGATTTTGCCACCGTCTCCTCTGCCGTACTGTTGCCCGATGCTCTAAGAATTGCATTCTTGTACGACCGGTCCGTATACGACTGTCTATATGTGGCGTTGGCGGTCAAGTCCAAGACGGACTTGGTTACGGCCGATGAACGACTCGCCAACGCTCTCGCGGCGCACTTGCCGGTGAGATGGCTTGGAGCATTCTGAATGGTTCCGAAGACTCGCTCGGCTCCTCGGATACCGTCCCAGCCCGTTTTCCTACGGGCCGTATCCGTTATGCCGGCCCGCTTGACGCGGCTACTCGCTTAGCCGCAGCGCCTCTACTGTTTGCACCGGCGCTTCCTCGAAGATGAGCATTCTTTCCATCTCACTGGCGTTCTTGCCGAGATAGTGTGGGATACACCATGCCCCGATTGCAACCGGCAAAAGACTAATCATTCGCAACGGTTGGATTAGAACTGCGGACTCGAACTCGGGGGTCGAGACCGCATAGATCAAGAATCCAAAACCGAACGATAGCAGGATCACGAACGAATGTTGCTTGAAGACCGGGAGCGTGCAGGTGAAGGGAATCTTGCGGAACCGGGTCAGCAAAATGTTGGTCAGTAACACCGCCCAGGTCACCACGAGCAGCGTATGAAGGCCGGCGACCACCCAGCTTTCCAGATACGCATAAACCGGAAGCGTCATGAGCAGAAGCCACGGCAGCACGAGAAGCAGGATGACTCGGCGGGCTAAGGCGTCAAACTCCTGCTGATCGCGATCAACGCTCAACTGGAAGATCCAGTTGGACCGCAATTCCGCCGGAATCTCGAAGACGACGCGCAGGCCGACAATCAGGAGGAAGCTGAGAATGAACGGGATGGAAAGGGCATCCGGGGACAACGCGGCTTCGCGCAGAGATTTCGCATTTTCGAATGCGCCCAGCAGAGCCTGAGACGCCAGGACTAAGGCGAGACCGCCGACCGCGGTCAGGACCAGGCGGTGCGCTTCGCTGCGGACCAGTGTCTTGACCACAAAACGAAAGCCGGCTCTTTGGAAAGGAGTGCCCAGCGGCCATCGGTCGAGGAAAGCGCCTGCGCGCGATGGTCGAGGATTGAAGGCGATCGCAGAGGCGTCGGTGGTTTCGGCAATGCGGAGAAAGTGCCGCCGATATCCCACAACATAGCTGATGAGTGCAACCGTCGCTGCGATCGCCAGCCCCGGTAATGCCAGTCTGGACGCCTCAATGAGCAAAGGACCGGCGTGTCTGCGCAACGACTGGCACAGACCCAGGAACCAGCACGACGGGATCAGAAGCGCCCATCGCGGGGTTGGGGCGCGCCGCAACAATTCGGGAATCGCGGCACTTGTGCACAGAAGCGCGACCAGGCAAACCACCACAATGCCGCGAATGTAGGCGGAAAATCGCCGGAAGGCTTCGGGTGGCACCACCGCCATCAGCACGCCTAATACAGAAAACACGGCGAAGAATGCGAACGCGCTCGCCAGCAAAACTCCCATCGTATGGACCGCCGCAAATTTTACGAAGAAAACGAACCTGCTTTGCGTCGCTGCTACCACCGCCGGGAACAGAACGCAGGACACCGCATTGACATCGACGGCGATCAGTCCCACTAGATACAGCACGGCGACGAGATTGGCGAAGAAAATGGTCCGCGTCGAAATCGGGAGCGGGACCAGATTCATGTAATCGCGCCGGTCGGGAAAGATGGCATCCCAACGCCAGACGGCAACCGCGCCCGTCACGGTCATCGACAGCACAATAAAAAAGTATTCATCAGGCAGCGCGACCATCAGAGGATCGATTGTGGTTCCCCGCAGCCATTGCAGGAAGGTCCCGTACTTGTTCAGCAAGAGCAGCGATACGAATCCTCCGGGCATGGCAAGCAGGGTGAGCACGAGGCCGACACCGAGATCGAGACCCTCGGCGTCCGAGTCGCCGCCCCCGCGGAAAATGCGTTCGATGAAGAGCGCCACCAGACGCCAGAAGGGACGCTGCCGGCGCTCGTCCCACTTGTCGAACACGTCGTCGATAGCCACGGTGATCATGCAGCCTTCGTTTTCATGACGCTGACAATGTCGCGCGCGACGCCCATGGTGTCGACATCGTCGACGAGATGCAAAAACGTGTTCTCCAGCGATTGCCCGAGAATCTGGCCAACATTCGCCACCGAGTCCTGCGCGATCACGACGCCTTTACGCAGGATCAGCACATCGGAGCAGACCTTTTCGACGACCTCGAGCACGTGCGAGCAATAGAACACGAGCTTGCCCTGCTGCCCTAGAGTCTGCACCAGGTTTTTGAAGATCAGGGCCGAGGTGACATCGAGTCCGGAGAGCGGTTCGTCAAAGATGAAGATTTGCGGATCGTCCATAATCGCGGCGATCAACAGAATGCGCTGCCGCATTCCCTTGGAATAAGAGCCGATGCTGGCGTGACGGCTGGGATGCAGCGAGAACAGCTGGAGCAGGGAATCGATTTTCTTCGCCAGATCACCCCGCGGCATTCCGCGGAGCGTTCCAATCAACTCGAGATATTCCCAACCTGTTAAGTACGGGTAGAGATGAGCCTCTTCCGGAACGTAGCCTAGAAGTTTTCTGTAAGCCGCCAGGTTGTCCTGAATGTTCTGCCCGTTGAAACAGACCAGGCCGCGTGTCGGCTGCAGTAGCCCGGTGAGCATTTTTACGGTGGTGCTCTTGCCGGAGCCGTTGGGGCCGAGGCATCCTAGCACTTGCCCGGGCTGTAAGGAGAACGACAAATTCTCCACCGCCGGCAGCGATGCGTAGACCTTGGTCAACTGCACGGCTTCGAGCATGGAGCACCTCGCGGTGCGGAGACTGCAAGCGGCAGAATGACGAGAACGAACCCCAGTGATATGGGCTTAGACACCGGCAGAGAGAAAAACGTTCCGTGGGGATCTATTGTCCCGCCGGCATCTTCAGGCCCAGTGCGCGCACCGTCACTTCGTCCAACCTGGCTTTCGTTTCCCGGTTCGTAACGACGCCGAAACTGCCGGAGTAATCCCACATCGCCCAGCCGATATGGTGACGCTCGAGCGAAGTGCGCACGTCGTTGATCCAGGCGGCGCGGTCTTGTGGATCGGCATAGTAACGAAAAACCCCGAATTCATTGCAGATCAATGGAACGTTGTGTTGCTTGCCCCATTCGGCGGCCTGATTGATTTCCGCCTCGATGTGCGAAGCGTCCCAATGATCGGCGCCGTAGCGGATGACCTGCATGCGGTCGCGTGGTTCCGGAAGGAGCGTCGCCACTTGCGCGGCGTTCTCCGGTGAGGAGGGATAGCGCAGCCCCTTTAGCCAGTGCCAGTAATATGCTCCCCAGGTCGCGCCCTGATGCGTGAAGATGTGCGGCTCGTAGAAATGGAATACATAAATGATGTTGGGATCAGGTAGCGGCTCGAGGAACAGTAAGTCGTCGTCGTTGTCCCAGTTCGCACCGGTCGCAATGATTGTATTTGCAGGCGCCGCGCGGCGGATCGCCGCTGCCAGCTTCACTTCCACGCCATACCAGCGATAGGCGTCCCGCATCTCCGGTTCGTTGAGGATTTCGAAGAATACGCGGTCGGGATCCGACGAAGCGTAGTGCTGCGCCACGGTGCTCCAGAAATCGGCGAAGCGCTGGAGGAAGTCGTCTTCCTTCGCCAGCCGCGTCTTGAAGTCGGAGTCGGGATGCATGTCGATCTGAACGGCGAGACCGGCATCGAGAATCATTTTGACGGCGGCGTCGAGATAGCCAAAATATTCCGCGCCGCCATCATGACGGCGCATCGCGTCCATCATGGGCTGCGGGTTCACGCTGAGCCGCACATGATCGAAGCCGGCGGACTTGATGAGGTTGATGTCGGTTGCCGTGGTCCAGGTTGCGAAGTGTTCTTTGGTATATCCCTTGGGATCGTAGACTTGGGCAAACCATTCACTCAGATTGATGCCGTGACGAATGTGCGCCAGACGGGCGGCGGGAACGGCATTGAGGGTTGCAGACTGAGCCAGCGCCAACTGCAGAGACGCAAGCAATAGAAGGACGGCGGACCACTTGCGGATCATTGACCGCTCCTTGATTCCGATTCTCGAAGCATTGTCATCCTGAGCGCAGCGAAGGACCTGTGCACTTCGCGTCAACTGCATAGATCCTTCGCCCAAAGGACGCGCTCAGGATGACAAAGCTTTAAGGTGCAGTGTTCGAGATGTCGTCACGAGCTCAGGATCGGCAACGCGCGAATTCTTTTCTTCGTCGCTGCGTAGATTGCATTGCATACCGCCGGAGCAATCGGCGGAACCGACGGCTCGCCAATCCCCGTCGGAACCTCCGCGCTAGGAACCGCGTAGACCTCGACCGCCGGCGTTTCCTCCATGCGCAGAGGAGCGTAGTCATCGAAGTTGCCCTGCACCACCCGCCCTTTCTCAATCGTGATCTTCGCACGCAGGGCATTGCCGAGCCCGTAAACAATGCCTCCCTGAATCTGCTGCTCGAGAATGCTGGGATTTACAACCTGTCCGCAGTCGACCGCCGCGACCACGCGATGCACGCGCGGTTGATCGTTCTCCATGCTGATCTCGACCACTTCGGCCATGTAAGACGCGAAGCAGCCGAAGCAGGCGATTCCGCGGTAACGGCCGGGGGACAGAGGCTTGCCCCATCCTGCTTTCTCGGCGGCCAGTTGCAGCACGCCACGCATGCGGGCGGTCTTCCAAGTTGTCGTGAAGTACGGCAAGTCCTGATCTTTTTCCAACAGATGCATTCGATACTGCAGAGGATCTTTGCCCGCCGCGACGGCGAGTTCGTCGATGAAACTTTCCAATGCAAATGCTGCCTGCAGCGCGTAGACCGACCGCATCCAGCCCAAGGGCACAGGCGTCTCGGTCAGAACGTAGTCGATCTGGTAGTTGGGAATCCCATAAACCGGGCCCGCCTCATCTGGCAAATCCGGATCCACGTTGCCGGGAGTCGGCTGTCCTTTCTGCCCGCTGATCGACGGGGCAATGATACGGTGGGTCAGAGCAACCGGAAATCCCGAGCCATCGATCGTTGCGCTCAGCTGATGCAGGCTCGCAGGACGATAAGTGGAAAAGCGCATGTCATCTTCGCGCGTCCAGATCACTTTCACCGGCGCGTTGATGGCCTTCGACACCAGCGCGGCTTCGACGGCATAGTCGTGTTCGAGGCGGCGGCCGAACCCTCCGCCCATCAGAGTGACGTTCACCTTTACCAGATCCGGGTCGAGCGCGATCGCCGTCGCCACCGAGTCGCGGCAATCTTGCGGAACCTGCGTCGGCGCCCACAGTTCGCACTTCGTGGCCCGAAAATGTGCCGTGCAGTTTCCGGGCTCCATTGGGGCGTGTGCCATGAAGGGCAATTCATAGTCGGCGGATATGTGGCGGCCTTGCGCTTTCGACGCGTCGCCGGCAGAGTACAAATTAGCGGCCTTCTTCGACGCGCCCTGCTTCAGAGAAGTCATCACGGCCGCGGTGTTCAGGTCCTTGTTCGGGCCGTCGTCCCATGTGACGTTCAGCACACGGCGGCCCTCCATCGCGCCCCAAACGCTGTCGCCAACGACGGCGATTGCCGAGTCGCTGATCTTGCCGACGTAACTGACGCCGGCGACTTTCTTCGATTCCTTGTCATCGAAGCCCGACACTTTGCCGCCGATCGTTGGACATCGCGAGAGCACCGCGAACTTCATTCCCGGCAGCCGAAAATCAATCCCGAAGACGGCTTCGCCTTTCACCTTGGCCGGCGAGTCGAGGCGTGCCAAACGCTGTCCAACAATCTTGTAGTCTTTGCTCTGCTTGAGCGTGACATCCGTCGGAATCGGCAGCGTCGCGGCCTTGCCCGCGAGTTCGCCGTAACTCAAACTGCGGTTGGTCGCAGCGTGCTTGATGTGGCTATTCTCGGCGGTGCAGGTCGATCGCGGGACGTTCCATGTCAACGCAGCTGCGGAAATCAGCATCTCGCGCGCGGCGGCCCCTGCTTTGCGCATCGGATCCCATGTGGTGCGGATGCTGGCGCTCCCGCCCGTCGTTTGATCGCCGAAAAGCGTGCTCGCTCCTGCCTGCTCGATTTCGATCTGCTTCCAGTCCGCCTCAAGTTCTTCCGCGAGGATCATGGGCAACGCCGTGCGCACGCCTTGTCCCATTTCTGAGCGCGCGACCACGATCGTGGCTTTGTTGTCGGGCGTGATACGCAGATATGCGTTGGGAGAGAAGGATTTCGTTTCTTCCGAAGAACTTCCGCGCGGCAAGTAGAAGCCGATCACCAGTCCAGCGCCCGCAGCTACTCCGGCGGTCACGAAATCGCGGCGGGATAGTGGGCTCATCGCGAGCCTCCGTTTCCAGCCGCGCGATGAACCGCCTTGCGAATCCGTTCATACGTTCCGCAGCGGCACAGGTTGCCATTCATCGCTTGTGTAATCTGATCGTCGGTTGGGTTCGGAGTCTTGGCCAGCAGGGCCGCGGCCGACATGATCTGCCCGGTCTGGCAGTAGCCGCATTGCGGAACTTCTTCTGCGATCCAGGCCTGCTGCAGCACGTGCAGGCCGTTAGTGCTGAGGCCTTCAATCGTCAGAACGCTCTTGCCCGCGGCTTGCGAAACCGGAGTCGAGCAGGAGCGAATCGGGTTGCCGTCGAGGTGGACGGTGCAGGCACCGCACAATCCAGTGCCGCATCCAAATTTGGTTCCGGTGAGTTCCAGGGTGTCGCGGAGAACCCAGAGCAGCGGGGTTTCCGGGGAGACACTGACTTTCTTTTCACTGCCGTTGACGCGGAGTGTGATATCGGCCATGGGTGTCCAGTTGTGAGTTTGGGAACTGCACAACATGGTACTCAACCTGTCGCAAAAGGGAAATGGCGGCAATACGCCACGCCTAGTCATGACCAAGGGACAGTTGGGATTGTCGGAAGGCTAGTGGCTTTGTTGAACTGCTATTTCACTCGCGAACTGCTCCCCGATCTGCTGTGCGAACTTCTGGAAAGCCGGATTTTCATAGAGGCGCAGACCGATCTCATCCTGGGGATAAACTTCGGCGTGCACGGCTGAGACGCCCTCGCGTACGGCGGCATGAACTTTTTCGGCAGTGGGCGTGTCGAAACTTTCGGAGACGATCACGCTGTTATCCGCCCACTGCTGCACCACCACCAGGCCTTCTTCGGTGGAGATCTGAGCGGCGGATACCGGACAATTCGTTCCGCTGCAGGCGGGCAGCGGCTGCGCCGTTGCCGTCTGGTAGCGCAACCCAACGGCGCCCGTGTAAAAGCGGGCAAAGCGCTCGGCGGCCTGCGGAGTCTTCCAACGCGAAACATAGAGCAAGGCGAGATCGGCGGTGGTTGCGGACGTGGCGGTTGCCGCTTTTTCGTTATTCTTGTCCTTGTCTTTGTTCTTGCGATGGTACGTCACGTACGCGCCGCCTTGCCATGCAGAAGAAATATCGTCCGCGTTTTTGCGTTCGCCATACTGCTTCAGGTAGGCGCGGATGTCGAGTTGGCCAATGCCGCCGGAGTCAAACACGTCATACTGCTCCCCGAGAATCGCCTGCAAATCGGGCACAGCGGTGGGCGGCAGCTTTTCGCGATTGATATAGGCTTCCGGCTGCAGCACTTCATGTGAATTTCGCGGCGGCCGCGCAAAGACGCCAGAAAACGCCATTTCCTTTCCACCCTTGTGCAGCAGCTCGCCTTCGAAGATGAGTCCTTCCTGGTACGCGAAGGTTCCCGACTCGCGCAGAATCATAGGAGCGTCGTGCATCATTTGCGAGTCTTCCACGGCCTTCACCGCCGGCTCCTCCATGGAATAGATCAGACCGGGCGAGTCGGCCAGATTGTGGCCCATGGGCGCGAGCAGGTAGTCCACGTAAACCACCATCGCCTGGCCCTCAACAACCGCCTTGCGGGCGGTCGCGCCATCATCGTTGCCGGTTTCGTTGGTCTTGCCGGCATTTCCCGGCTGTTTGAGTGCTGCCTTCATCCACTTGCTCAGATCATAGTTCTGGTCTTGCAGGGCGTGCGTGAGTTCATGAGCCAGGATTGGCTCCTGCCGATCTGGAGGAACCCAGTTCAGCATCGAGATGGTTTTGGTTTCGTCGTCGTAATAAGCGGCAATTCCCTGGCCTGTCGACTTGACCAGAAATTCTTTCAAGTTAAATTCGCGCGGCAGGAAGCCGAGCTTCTTCATGCTCAATTCTTCCTGGGCGAACCGTTGTGTGTATTCTTCTTTGGCGAGCGCGCCCCGGGCGTACGCCTCTACGTCGGCCTTGCTGACCAGGCGGCGCTTCACCGCAGCGTGCTTGGGCATTCCGCTGTCTTGGGCGGCAAGAGCAAAAATCCGGTCGACGGAATCGAACAGCTTCTTCGTGTCCGAGTCGGTCATGCGGACTTCATCCGTCGTGTCCCTGCGCAGCTTGCGGGCCACGTCGGCCAGGCTCGGTGAAGAGGAGGTCTGCGATGAGGAATTGTCCTGCGCGAAGGCAAGCGTGGCGAGCGATGTAAGCAGAAGAGTCGCGAACAACCGACGCCGGTTTCGGCAGCGCATAGTTTGGCCTCATCCAGGCACGGAGAGTGCCCTCGTCTCAATTTTCGTTGAGTGAAGCCCAAGACTCACGGCAAAACGCAGGCAGGAGCCTTACGAAGGTAACGAACGATGCGGAACGCGATTGTTCGTCAAAGCAGTCTTACTTCAATTCGGCCAGCTTCTGGGTGGCGAGTTGTCCGGCTTCGACGCCGGGATTCTCTTTTTTAACCTGCTCGTAGAGCCGCTTGGCGTCGAGCGGCTGGTTGGAATTCTGGTAGAGTTCGGCCAATTCCAGCTGCGCCGTGACTTTGCTGACGGAAGGTGTCGGTTTGTTGATCAGTTCCTGATAGAGTGCGGCGGCTTCTTTCACGCGATTCGTCTGGCCGTAAAGCGAGGCCAGTGCGGTTTTGGCCACGGCTGAGACATCGCGCGTCCCATTAGAAATTACCTCTTTGAAGTTGCGCTCGGCGGCGGCGTTGTCCGATAAGGTGGCGGCGGTGACGCCCAGAAAATAATGCGCCACATCTGCGGTGCGGGTATGAGGATACTTGTCGACGATGGCCTGAAACTGTTTCTGCGCAGCCTGAGCACGCTCTTTCGAGGAAGTGAAGGTCGGGAAGTCCGGTTGTTCGGGGGCGCCAGCGGGCCGCAGCGGAGTGTTCATGGAGCGGACGGCCTGCGCCAGATCGACGCTGGCTTTTTCATCCTGCGCATTGAGGTAATACCATCCGCCGATCACGGCGCCGAGGACGATGGCGACCGCGACGACGGAGACGATCAGGGTCGAACGGTGGGCCACGGTCCAATCGGCTGTTTTCTCGGCGGCGTCGATGGTGACACGGCTGAAGGCATCCTGTTTCAGTTGATGGCGGGTTTCTGCGCGCACGGATTTCCCTTCTGGTTATGACGGTGGGCTGGCTGGATTAACGTGACAAACAAACAGTTTAACAGGGGCAAAAGGGGGCGTCAAAAGTAAGAAGGCGCTCCGCTCTGCGATCGTCGCGCCCAACGCTGCTCGCGAACAGCGAAAGGCAAGTCTGCGAAAGAGGGGAGGTAGTCACTTTTGTTTTGACGGGGCGCGCCGGCTGGGGTATTCTCCCGAACAGTCTGTCCCACCGTTAGTCACCTCGGTCCCCAAAACTATCTCTGGCCACCAGGAGTACGTATCGTGAAACCCGCCCGTGTTCTGTCCTTGCTGGCTGCGGGGATTTTACTTGCCGCGTTACATCCGGTTTCCACCAATCGCACCGGGGGAATCGTGTTCCCGGTTGAGGCATCACGAGCGGACGCGAAGGCTCAATCCGCGGCTCTCGCAGGCTACGGTAAGTTGCCGCTGAGCTTCGAGCCGAACCACGGGCAGAGCGACTCGCAAGTGAGATTCCTTTCGCGAGGCGCTGGCTACACACTTTTTCTGACAAGCGAAGGGGCGACCTTGTCGTTGCGCGAGCGTGCGGCGGCGAATCGGCAATCGGCAGAAGCGAACTCGGTGTTGCGCATGCGCCTGTTGGGTGCGCGGCCCGTCACTGCGATCAGTGGCGTCGACGAACTTCCAGGGAAAGTTAATTACTTCCGCGGCAACGATCCGAATAAGTGGGCCGCGAACATTCCGACCTTCGCCAAGGTGGTTTATCGCGAAGTGTTCGACGGAGTTGATCTCATCTATTACGGAAATCAGGGACGCCTGGAGTATGACTTCATCGTCGCTCCGGGCGCCGAGAGTAATGCCATCCAACTCGCCTTCACCGGCGCTCGCGGGATGCATGTGGACAATCCGAGTGGTGATTTGGTCTTGAAAATGGGACAGGGAACGGAGGATGTTCGCTTTCAAAAACCGGTCGCGTATCAAGAGGAGGCAAACGGACGGCATCTGATTACTGTGAACTTCGTCGTCGATTCACAACACCGCGTTCGCTTCCAACTCGGGCCCTACGATCACAACCAGACCTTGCTGATCGACCCGACGGTGACCTATTCGACGTATCTTGGAGGCACGAGCAACGACTATGGGACCGGCATCGCCGTAGACAGCGCGGGCAGCGCCTATGTGGCGGGATATACCAACTCCGCGAATTTCCCAACGACCGCTGGGGGCCTGCAGACAACTTGCGGGGATGGCTGCAGCGGAACCACAACCGACGCTTTCATCACTAAGCTCGATCCCACCGGTTCGTCACTGGTTTACTCAACTTATCTTGGAGGATCAGCCAACGATCAGGCGAACGGGATCGCCTTGGATTCGGCGGGTAATGCGTACCTGGTCGGCCAGACTTTTTCGCCGGACTTTCCTGTGACCCCAGGCGCATTCCAGACCAAATGCGGGGGGAACAACTGCGTCGGTGGAGACGCTTTCATCACCGAATTGAACGCCAGCGGCAGCGCTCTGATTTACTCGACATACTTGGGCGGCGGTGCGGTGGATCAAGGCAATGGCATCGCCCTGGATTCTGTAGGCGATGCTTACATCGTCGGCTATACCCAATCCACGAACTTCCCCACAACGCCCGGTGCGTTCCAGACGACGTGCACCTGTACCAAATCTGCCGACGTGATTGTGACCGAGTTGAATCCGAGCGGGACGGCTCTGGTTTACTCTACCTATCTTGGAGGCGGCGCTGGGGACGAAGGGTATGGGATCGCCTTGGATGCCTCTAACAACGCGTACGTGACCGGATACACGCATTCCACGAATTTCCCGACTACGCCAGGGGCTTTTGAAACCACCCTTGGGGCGAATGAAGCGGGCTTTGTCACTAAGTTTAATTCTTCAGGATCGGCGCTGGTTTATTCGACATACATCGGAGGCAGCACTCCAAATACAACTCCGTGCGAAACCTGTACGACAAGTATTGCCGTTGACAGCGCAGGAAATGCCTATGTAACCGGGCTGACCGCGGAGTCCAATTTCCCGGTTACTCCTGGAGCATACCAAACGGTCTTGAAGAGTACGGCCGCGGGACACGACGCCTTTGTAACCAAGTTGAATGCGACAGGCACTGCGCTGGTTTTCTCCACCTATCTCGGGGGGAGCCATGATGACGGTGCCATCAGCATCGCGCTCGACAGCAATGGCAACATTTGGCTGAAGGGCAATACGCAATCGAGCGATTTTCCGGTCACCCCTGGGGCGTTCCAGACTGTGTTGGGCGGCAACTTCGATGCGTTCGTGTCGGAATTGGATCCCACGGGTTCGTTGTTGTTGTACTCGTCCTACCTGGGCGGCTCCGGAGATGAATATGGCGCAGCCACGCGCATGATGGTCGTGGACAAAGAGTCACCGCCGAGTGTTTATTTCACTGGCTACACCGACTCGACGAACTTTCCGATCATTGCGGGAGCCTTTCAGCCTGCTTCTGGAGGACTGAACGACGCTTTCGTGAGCAAGTTTTCTCCCAGCCCGAATGCTGGCTTGGCGCCCGCCAGCCTCAATTTTGGGAACCAGACGGATGGGACCACCAGCGCCCCGTTAGCCGTCATCCTTACGAATACCGGGAACGAAAACTTGTATGTGAGCGCCGTGAGTGTGACGGGGACGAATGGCAGAGATTTTGCTCAGACCAATGCTTGCGGACAGTTGGTAGCAGGAGCGACCTGCACGATCAATGTCACTTTCACTCCGACGATCCTTGGGACGGAGACCGGGAGTCTATCCGTTACAGACAATGCTGCGAATAGTCCGCAGTTAGTTCCGTTGAGCGGCGTTGGGGTTGGATCTGGACCGATGGTCATTCTTTCACCGACGAGCCTGAATTTTGGTACCGAAGTGTTTGGCGTAACGAGCGCTCCCCAGGTTGTGACCCTCAGCAATATCGGCAACGGAGCGTTGGACATTACCAGCATTACACGCATCGGAGATTTCGCTCAAACCAACAACTGCGGATCGTCTGTGGCTGCGGGCGGGAACTGCACCATCACGGTGACGTTTACCCCCTCGGGCATCAACACGCGTCTGGGCAGTGTCAGCGTGACCGACAATGCCACGAACAGTCCACAAACCGTATCTCTGACGGGAACGGGAACGTACTTCTTGCTCTCGCCGACGAGCCTGAATTTTGGGGCGGTGAAGGTGGGCTCGTCGAGTTCGCCGCAAGCCATTACTCTTACGAACAAAGACAGTGTTTCATTTCCCATCCGGAGTATTTCGATCACGGGAGTCGGTCGGGCAGAATACAGCGAGACCAACACATGCGGAAGCAGGTTGAATGCCGGGGCGAGTTGCACGATTACAGTGACGTTCAGCCCGACATTAACCGGCACCCAATCGGCGCAAGTGTCGATCACGGACCTTGCCGGAGGGAGTCCGCAGACCGCGGCGCTGTCTGGAGTCGGGCAGTAATCTGCGGGGCTTGACGGCTCGGACCGCACAGAAGGGGGAAGACGCCAGCGGAGTTGGGAAGAAGGTCTGGTTCGTTCGCGAGGTTAAAAACCCCGCTTCTCGCAAAAGAGGCGAGAAACGGGGCACCCGGCCTGTGTCTACGCAGCTGCCGCAGACGGGGTGGCGAGCGCCTCCTGCGACGGGACGTTGTCGGGTACTGGCAGCCGGACCACGACAACTGTGCCGGATCCGCCGGAGTTTAATTCGAGCGTGCCGCCCAATTGCCGCAGACGTTCCCGCATTCCTCGGAGACCGACTCCTGGGGTGCCGGCGGAATCCATTTGGTGCCTTTTTTCCGGTGGGATGCCTTTGCCCTTGTCCGCGACCTCCACCAGGATCTGGTGGTCGTGCTGCCGAAGGCGAACCTTGGCAACCGGACTCTCAGAATGACGGTGGATGTTCGTCAGGCATTCCTGCACCACGCGAAAAATGGCAGTCTCAGATTCCCGCGGCAGTCGCCCGAAGCGTTCGGGGAGATCGAGGTCGACGCTGATCTTGCTGCGGTCGGCAAATCCTTCGACGTACCAGCGGAGCGCCGATAACAAGCCTGCTTCATCAAGCAGAGGAGGATGGAGCAAGTGAGAAATGGTGCGCACCTCGGAACTCATTTGCTGAACCAGATTCTCGCTGTCGACGATGGCGAGAGCGGTCTTGGCCATGCGCTCTACCTCGCCACGAACTGCGGAAAGGTTCATGGTGAGGGCGGCCAGCATCTGTCCAACGCTGTCGTGGAGTTCGCGCGCAATGCGGCGTCTTTCGTCGTCCTGTAGTTGAAGCAAGCGCGCCGAGAGTTCCCGCAGATTCTGATTGGCCACGTCGAGATCCGCGGTTCGTTCCTGTACGCACTCTTCGAGTTCGTACTGCTGGGTCCGGAGTTTTTCGTTGTGACGGCGACGGGACTCTCCCATGGTGACGATGGCGATGGAGGAGAATACGAACGCCACAGCAGGAACAAGTTCCGCAACCGTGAGAATGCGGAACGAATGAAGCGGCAAAGTGAACACGAACGCTGCCCCTATCAGACCTGATCCTATAGCAACCACAGATGGCCCGATGCCGCCATACCAGGCAGAGAAGGCCACCGCCGTCAGCAGCAAGATGTAAGCGACCTCTACACCAACGAAATGAGTGACGATGCCGCTTAGCAGGAAGGCAATCAAAACCGCAGCGACCGCAAGCGCGTAGCGCAGCAGGGAGGATGGTGAGAGTCGCCCAAATGAATTCCCCATGACACCTCCTCAGGTTTGGAGCCCCGCGGGGCAATATGAGCGAAGTGGCCGGAAAAGAACAAAAAAGAACGCAGAGGCCAGAGACTCAATCATAGCAAGGATCGCTTTCGGAGGTGAAAATTTCGGAAGTGAAAGAAAGAAAATAAGAAGCCCGCGAATGTTCGCTACCGTACGTTGTTCGCTGTATTGGGCTTTTCTGCTCGAGGGACTAGGGTAAAACTTAGTTGCCTTTTCTTGTCGCCGTCCGTCGTCTCGTACGAACCGGCCCGGCCAGCAACCTGCCAAGGCATCAAGGAGGTTGCATGACTCACAAAATCCTAATTGTCGATGATAGTGCCGTCATTCGCCGGTCACTCCGAGTGTTCATTGAGGGGAGCACGGATTGGGAAGTTTGCGGCGAGGCTGAGAATGGAGAGGTTGCGATCGCGAAGGTTAAGGAACTGCACCCGGATGTGGTGACCTTGGACTGGCAGATGCCCGTGATGGACGGGCTTGAGGCGGCGAGGACAATCACGCGAATCGCGCCCTCCGCGACCATGCTGATGATTACGCTGCATGAGAGTGGGCAGCTTGCCAAGGATGCGCAGGACGCCGGGATCAAAGAAGTTCTCTCGAAGACGTACCGGTTTTCAGAGCATTTGATCGCTTCCTTGAAACAAGTCGAGGCAGACGGCTAGAGATCGGGGCACGGAGGGCCAGCATCTTGCCGGCCGTCACGGGGAGAACTTGCCCTTGCATGCCTGGGCCAAATCGCTGACTGCTCGTATTGGGGCGACCTCGCTCGTAGGGGCAGATTCCTCGTTTCCCGGAAAAAACCGCTCCGGTCGGGATAACCCCGCTAGGTCACGCCTGCCGGAAAGCTGCGTCTAAAAAGAGCGCAGCAACCCTCCGCCTTCGCATTTGCTGGGGAATCTGCTACTCTGCGGTTTCCGTTCTGGGGGAGGAATCAGGAAAATGCAATCCCATAAGCTGTTTTCGTGTTCGTTGGCGGTTGTGTTGTGCCTCAGCTTTTCCTTGTCGGCGGCAGAGAAGAAGTCCAGAGACGCGAAGCCCGACGATGCCAGCAAACCTTCGTATGAGCTGCCTCAGCCTGCGGTCGAGACGCTGGATTACACCATGTACCAGCGCATTCGGGACGAGGGTCTTTCGCACTCGCACGTGATGGAGTTTGCTTCAGCGCTGGCCGACGGGATTGGGCCGCGGCTGACCGGCTCGCCGAACCTGAAGCGGGCCAATGAATGGACGCGCGACCAATTCACTGCCATGGGATGCAGCAATGCCCACCTCGAAGACTGGGGAGAGTTTGGCATGGGATGGAGGCAGCTGAACACTTGGGTGCGCATGTCGGCGCCCGACACGGCGGTGTTCATCGCGCAGGCGCTGCCTTGGTCGGCGTCGAGCCATGGTCCCGTCAACGGACGCGCGGTCTGGGTTGATGCGAAGGATGAGAAGGATCTGGAGAAGTACAAAGGCAAGTTGGCCGGCAAGATCATCTTCTTTGGCGACATGCGCGAAGTGAAGCCAGTAGATAAGCCGCTGTTCGAGCGCAGGGACGACGCCAATCTGAAGCAACTCACCGAATATCCGGTCCACGTCGGCCAGCAGGAAGATTTTTTCGCGACCTTTATTAAGCGACTGGAATTCCGCGAGAAGGCGGGAGCATTCTTTGCGGCGGAGCATGCGGCCGGAATCGTGGTTCCGAGCCGCGATGGGCGCAACAATGGCGGATCGGGCGGGACAATCTTTGACGATGGCGGCAGCGGGATGGGTTGGTTCACTTACCAGCGCGAGCACGCCGAGCCGCTTCCAGTTGTGGTGATGGCAATAGAGAACTATGGGCGGGTGTACCGGCTGCTCAAGGCGAACGTGCCGGTCAGTATTGAGATGGACGTGGAAACGGAATTCACCGGCGATCATGAACACGGGTTCGACACCATCGCGGAAATTCCTGGTACCGATCCGAAGCTGAAAGATGAAGTCGTGATGGTCGGCGGCCACCTGGATTCGTGGGCTTCGGCCACCGGTGCGACCGACAACGGCGCGGGAACTGTCGTCGCTATGGAAGTGATGCGCATCTTGAATGCGCTGCACGTGCAACCGCGGCGCACGATCCGCGTGGGGCTATGGACGGGCGAAGAGCAGGGAGAGTTCGGTTCTTACGGCTACGTGAAGCAGCACTTCGGCTTCGTGCCTCTGTCAACCGCCCCCGATCAGGTGAAACTGCCAGATTTTCTTCGCAAGCCTGCTGGCCCGGTGCAACTGAAACCCGAGCAGCCGAAGATTTCCGGATACTTCAATGTGGACAATGGGTCAGGGAAAATTCGTGGTGTGTATTTGCAGGAGAATGCCGCGGTCGGGCCGATCTTCCAGCAGTGGATCGCGCCGTTGCAGGACTTGGGCGTCAGCACGCTGACCATGAGGAATACCGGTGGCACCGATCATGAGGCGTTCGATTCGGTAGGCGTGCCGGGATTCCAGTTCATCCAGGACACACTCGACTATGGATCGCGCACGCATCACTCCAACATGGATACGTACGAGCGGCTGCAACCAGACGATCTGGCGCAGGCGGCGGTGGTTGAAGCGATCTTCGTGTACAACACGGCGATGCGCGACCAGATGCTACCGCGGAAACCGCTGCCGCATCCGGAGCTCGAGGAGCAGCGGAAGGCTCCGCTGAAGAATGTGATGCCGGGGGCAGAGGCGGCGGCCGAGGAGATGAAGAAGCCGGGGATTTAAAGGATCTCGAATGAGGCGCCTTTAGTGGCGTTATCCGGATGCGAGGGCGAGGGTTCCCTCGCGACAGCCGGCGAGACGCCGGCGTTACTTCGGACAGCCGATGGCGGCTGTCCCCACATTCAGCAAGAATGCCGGCGAACTTCTCGGCGGCGTTGCTCACTACCAAAGTTTCTTGTTTCGCGTTAGCGCGGAGCTTCTTCCAATAATCCCTGCTCCAGCTTTTCCTGACACTCGATGCAATGGCGGGTCCAGGGCACAGCTTCCAGGCGCTTGGCATTGATCTCTTTTCCGCAATGGATGCATTCGCCGAAGCTGCCTTCGCGAATGCGGGCGAGGGCCTTGTCGACCATTTGTAAAAGCTGGCGTTCGTTGTTGCTCTGGCTGAACAGGAATTCCTTGGTGTAGGAACTGGCGGCGCGGTCGGCAATGTCCTGAGCGGTGTCTTCGTCGGCGGAGCGGCCGTCGGCCTGGGTACGATTAACCGTGCGGCGCAATTCATGCTGCCGCGTCTCTAAACGTTTCTTGAATGATTCCAGCTTCTTCTTATCCATAGGTCACTTCAGCCTGGGTCCCTAGAAAATCGCCTCATCAAACTCTGAGGACGCCCCATCCCGGAGGCGTCCGCCGTCTTAAGGCCAAACGAAGATGATAAGCGCGAAAATTAAGATGCGTCAACAGGGGGAGTCGCTGCAGAAAGATTGATCCGACCTGAATTGGCGGGCCGCGGACCTTTAACGAACCGGATGAGAATCACAAACCGGTCTGTGAGGATTCCTAATCACCGAGTGCGTCAGAACTTTCTGCCGCTTGCTTCAGTGCTGCACTTCCCGATTGACGAAGTGAAGTCGCAACTGCCCGAAGCCAACCTTTTTTCGCGGACGATCCTCTAACCCGTGCCGTCTCAGCCTCTGCCCTGGGTCGCTCAATTTCCTTCCAAATCGAGGTTTGTATGCTGTCACGAATCGGGGCCCTGTGGGCCTTGCTGCTGTGTGCTGTGCTGCCATCGACTGCCCAGTCGGTGGTGGCGAACGTTACGGTTCCCGGTACTCCGGCGGGAGTCGCAGTGAATCCGGGGAACAATCGTATCTATGTCGGACTGGTCAATTCAGGCAAGTACTCTGTAAGCGTCATCAATGGTGCGACCAACACCGTGATCGACAACGTACCGCTCTCCTATGGTTCCTTGGTCGATGCCGTGAACATCACCACCGGGCGCGTCTACGTCGCGGGTTGTACGTACACAGAGGCCACGGTCATTTGTGGCGTATCGGTGCTCGACGGCGCCACGGACAAGGTCTTGGCGACGATCCCGATCAACGCCTCGAATGGCATTGGTCTGGAAGGGATCGCCGTCAATCCCGTGACGAACCGGGTCTACGTGGCCGACGGGTCGAATCTGGAAGTGGATGTGATCGATGGAAATTCGAACGCCATGATCGCCAACATATCGATGGGCGGGCAACAGCCACTGGGGCTCGCGGTGGATTTTGGCACGAACCAGGTGGTCGCCACCATCAACGGAGATCAGATTGCGGTCATCGACGGCCGAACGAATACGATCCTTCGGCGGATTATGGTTGGATCTGAGAACGCGAACGTGGCCGTGAATTCATTCACCAGTATGGCGTACGTTACGAATGAAACGTTTTCGGAGTCCACGGTGGGGGTGGTCAACCTCAAGAGCCCGAAGGTAGTGACGAATGTCTCGACGGGCGACAATCCGTTCGGCGTTGCGGTCGACATCTTTTCGAACCTGATTTTTGTCACGAATCTCGGTGACCAGACGGTAGCCGTGATCGACGGCAGAACGAACGCGAAGATAGGCAGCGTTTCCGCGGACAGTGATGCGATTGATGTGAATCCGGTCACCCGGCTGGTGTACACATCAGACCCAACCGACGGGCTTGTGCACGTGATCTCGGAATAAATGCGGGTCGCATAGTCGGAAGGATCTGCTACTACGGAAATGCTGCTTACCGCGGCAGTGGATCCTTCATGCAGGCGAGCGCGTATGCCATGACGGCCATGGCGGCTCCGTTTTCGCGTAGCTCGGCGGGAACGATCTTGTCGAGAGTGTCTGCGGCGCTGTGGTGATAATAGAAATAGGTGCGGCCATCCTGCAACAGGCCGAGCGCCGGCACCCCGGCTTCCGACATGGCCGCAATATCGGCTCCTGGAGGATAGCTGCTGGGTTGCACGACGGTAGCTCCGAAGCTCTGCAGCACGCTGAGGACAGGACGCAAGAGTTCCGCCGCGTGCGGCGTCATCTTGACATCGAAGCCGAGCGGATGGGCGGCGCCCGAATCGCTCTCGATAGCGGCCGCGGTGCGAATGAATTCGCCGGAGTAGTCCTTGGTGTAGGCCTGGCTTCCGGCGCCTCCATTTTCTTCGTCCATCCACGCAATCACGCGAAGAGTGCGTTTGGGGTGCAGGTGCAGCTTCTGCAGAAGCTCGGCGGCCTCCATGGCGACGACCACACCGGCGCCGTCATCAATGGCGCCAGTGCCGAGGTCCCAGGAGTCGAGATGTCCTGAGACCACGACGAGTTGTTCAGGATGCTCGCTGCCCTTCAGGTCCGCGATAACGTTATAGCTGGTTGCGTCCGGCAGCTTCTGCGGAGTCAGTGTGAGGTGCATGCGGACTTTGCCTTGCTCGGAAAGATGAGCGATCAGTTCGGCGTCTTCAGCGGTAACGGCGCCCGCTGGAATTCCGGCAGGAAAACTGAAGCCAGTGTGCGGCAGGCGGAAGTCGGCACTGCCGACGGAGCGAACGAGCGCGGCGGCCGCGCCGAGATCCGCGGCAGCTTTAGGACCGGCTCCGCGATAGCGCACGGCTTCGCCATACGACATGAAAGCCATTCCGGCGGCGGCTTTCTGCTTGTCGAAGATTTCATTGAACAGGACGATCTTGCCCGCGACTTTGTCGTGGCCCAGGGCCTTGAGTTCATCGAAATTGTTGACCACGACGACTTCCGCGTTAAGTCCGTCGGCGGGAGTGGATGTGCTTCCACCGAGAGCGGTGAGAACGATCTTCTGCGTCGTGCCCGCGGCCTGGCCGGCATATTCGGTAAGTTCGGCGGTTTCTGCGCCGCGGACCCAATGTGGCACTTTGACTTCTTCTAGGTGAACGTCGAGGCCGAGCTGGCGCAATTCGCCTGCTACGTAATCGACGGCTGCTTTGGCCTGCAGCGACCCGCTGATGCGCGGTCCGATGTTTTCGGTCAAATGGGCGACCTGACGGTAGGCATAGTCGTCGGACAGCGCGGCGGTCTTGATGGCGGAAAGTTCTTCGAGCAACTGGGCAGGAAAATTTTCCTGCTCGGCCTGAGTCGTTTGCGGCGGCGCCATGAACGGGACTGGCGCATTCTTGGGTTGCTGGTTCTGGGCTTGGGCCGCAGTCAAGAGGATCAAAGAAGACAACACCGAGTAGACGAGAAAGGGGCGCGAAGAGGCTTTAGACATGGTCGTTGGTCAGTGTATCTGAGGAGAGCTTCCGGAGGATACAGCCTCATGAGCGCGCACTCAAGGCAGGCTTCGACTTCGGGACCGTGATTATTCGTAGCGTAGGCTCTCGATCGGGTCCAGGCGCGCAGCGTGAATGGCTGGAACCATGCCACTGATGATGCCGACCAGACACAGAATGATCGTGGCCAGGCCCAGACTGCCCACGTTGATTTGGAGGTGGATGTCGCCAGCTTGAAGGTTGTCGCCGAAGGCGCTCATCAGCGGCAGAGCGCCGACTGTCCAGGAAATGAGGTAAGCAATTGCGATGCCCCCCAAGCCTCCGGCGAAAGTGATGGCCAGGGCTTCGGCGAGGAACTGGAAGAGGATGTGTGCTTTGTGCGCCCCCAGAGCCTTTTCAACGCCGATTTCGCGGGTGCGCTGCTGCACTGAGACCAGCATGATGTTCATGAGGCCGATCCCGCCGATACCCAACGTCAGCGCTCCAATGAAGGCGAGCAAAATCTTGAGCGCGGTGGTGACCACGTTGAACTCGTCGAAGTCCTGCTTGAAATCGGCGATGAAGACAGCTCGGCGGTCGTCGGAGCGGAAGTTGTGGTGCCCGGCAAGCACTGATCGGACCACCCGGGCCAGTTGCTGGTGGTTTTCGCCTTCATAGTCCATGAAAATTCCGGAGATGTACTTGGTGTCGTAAAGATCGCCCATAGTGCTGAACGGAATGACGATGATGGTGTTGTCGTTGTTGTCGCCGTCCTGAACTTTGCGCTGATAAACGCCGACCACTTCGAAGCTGATGCCGTTGATGCGGATGGATTGGCCCAGCGGTGGCTGGCCCGAGAAGAGCCTGCGTCTGGCTTCGTCGCCAATGACGGCCACGCGGGCGCGCTGAATCTGATCTTCTTCACTCAAGCCTCGACCCGCCCCGACCGAGAAACCACGAATCCGTTCGTAAACCGGATACACGCCAGTGAGAAAAAGATTAGTGAAGGTGCGAGTGTCATGCTGGATGGTCACACCATTAAATCTGTCGAAGATGGGGGTAACGCCTTTGACCATGGGGACTTCGTTGCGAATGTAGTCGACGTCAGCGATCTGCAGCCGGACTTCGGCGCCCGCCTTGGCGCCACCGGCTTGAAGCGAGGTCCGCCCCGGGAACGCTCCAATCACGTCGGTGCCCCAGGAACTGAAGATGATGCCAATCGCCCGCTCGAAGCCCGTTCCGAAAGCAAGCAGGATCACCACGGTGGCGATTCCCCACGCCATGCCGAGCATGGTTAAGGCGGTACGACGGCGGTTGTACCGCATGGCGCCGAATGCTTCCTTCAGAAGATCGCGAGTCATAAATTACTCCTGGCGCAAGGCCTCGACCGGTTCGAGCATAGCGGCCTTTCGAGCTGGATAAAGGCCGGCGGTGATGCCAGCCAGCGCCAAGGAGAGCACGGCGCCAACTGCGGACAGCGGAACAATGCGCGGCGTATCGAAACCTTGCGGGAGATTCACTCCCGAGAGCAGGTGAATGACGAGCATCGCGCCGGCGACTCCGAGCGCTCCACTCAGCAACGTAAGGCACGCACCTTCGAGGAAAAATTGGAACAGGATGTCACGGTTGGTTGCGCCCAAGGCCTTGCGCAGACCAATCTCACGGGTGCGTTCGGTGACTGCCACCAGCATGATGTTGATAATCCCGATCGCGCCGAGCGCCAGTGTTACCAGGCCTACGCCGCCGAGAAACCAGTCCATCGCGGAGAAAATCTTTCCCATGGTTTTCTGGTTCTTCACCGTGTCCCACTCCTCCCAGATGTCTTTCGCTTTGGGATCGAAGCCGCCATGGTTGCGAGCGACGATGCGGTGAAGTTCGTCCTTGGCTTCTTCATTTTCATCGAAGGTGCGAGGCTGATAATTGAGAAACGATATCGCGTTGCCTTCTTTCGAGTTGTCCCCTTTCAGGGGAAAAAGTTCGCGCATGGTACTGATGGGAACGAAGATGCGAATGTTGGTGGAGTTCTGTTCTTCGTTGCCAATCATGCTGAGCATGCCGATCACTTCAAACTGAACGCCGTTCAGCAGGATCGAGTTCCCGACCGCGGGTCGTCCCGGAAACAGGTTGCGAGTCATTTCCCGGCCGAGAATACACACGCGGCGGCGCTGCTCGTTGTCGTCGTCATTGAGCCAACGGCCGACCTGCAAGGGGATGGTTCGCACCTGACTGAATACCGGAGGAACGCCAGAGACCTGCCCGTTGGTGCTGGTGTAATCGCTGACCGCGCGGATGTCGTCGCGGGCGATCACTGGCGCAACATGCACTGCGTACTGCGATTCCTTCACGATGTCGCGGTAGTCGTCATAGGTAAGGTTGAACCACTTCATGGAAGTGAAGCTGCCCTCGACCGCGGGCGCTCGTCCGCCGAACAAGAAGATGATGTTTTTGCCAAAGGTCTCCAGTTGGCGGCGGTTGCCGTTGCGGAAGCCCTCGCCTACGCCGGCAAGGAGTAGAAGTGATCCCACGCCCCAGGCAATGCCAAACATGGTGAGGAAGGAACGCAGCTTGTGCGCCCATAGGGTGCGCAAGGTCTGGCTGGCGATGTCCAGGAGTCCATGCATCTGCTACCTCGGTTCGATCCAGGGAAAGCGGAGCATCCGAGCGCACCTGTGAACCGCTACCCCGCTATGCAGTTCGACTGGCGACAGCGGAGATGGTTAGCAGGGTGAATTGGAAAGATTAGGCACCGTGAGAAAAGGGACCAAGCTTCGTGCCTGAGGTCAGAGGCATGGGCGGGTCATTAGACCGGCGGCTCAAGTGCCTGCCGGACTTTGTGGCCGATGTCGGGACTAATCCTGCACCACAGAGGACACGGAGGACGCAGAGAAAACCGGCACTACTTCTTCTCTAGATACCTTCCGACTACCGCGGCACAGGCTTGGACAAATTCCTGCTCGGCTTCGGTGAATATGTTCGCAAAATAGCTTTCGACATCGAGTTCTGCTGCGAGTTTGTTCTTAACCGAAATGGGGACAACGATTTCACTCTTTACGATGGAGGACCCGACGAGGTAGCGAGGATCTTTGGTGACGTCGTCCACGACAACGACCTGGCCCGTGCGCGCCGCGGCTCCGCAGAGACCAGTGTCGAGAGGAATTCGGGCGTTGGGCGTGAAGCTGCCGACAAACGGGCCAACCGTCAGGATGTTTGGGTCCGCCGGATCGACCAGGTAGAACCCCACCCAGTTGTATCGCGCCATCTTCTCATGCAGATGCTGGGCGATGTGGGTCATCAGCGCTTCCCCGCTGGGAGCGGTCTTAGCGAAATCCTGGAATTCCTGGAGAAGCCCATCGTGCACAGGCAGCATTGTTTTCGGCCCTCGATCGCCGAGCGTGGGCACGATTATAGAACAGGGGCTGGGCAGCGCCTTGATTGCGGATGGTTCGCAATGAAAGTCGTCAATCGCGGAGCACGCAAAGAATTCGCAAAGAACGAAGATGTTGGCTCGGATGCAAGATAGACAGGTAAACTGAGAAGATATACTTGCAAGTTTAGCTGTCGAATTGATATCATGGAGTCGTCATGGCACGCAAAGCACTCGAAACGGAGGGAGCCGACTTCATTCAGGCCGTCGGATTGCTGGTGCGCCGGGTGCGCGCGGCGGCTGCTTCCCATGAACTTTCCCTGACGGAGTATGCCGTGATGGCGCGGCTCGCCAGGGAGGGCCCTGCAACGACGGCCGATCTGGCTCGAGCCGAGGGCATGAAACCGCAGTCGATGGGGACGACGATCGCGGCGCTCGAAGAACGAGGAATGGTCGAGCGCAAGCCTCATCCGACCGATGGGCGGCAGGTGAATATCGCACTGACCGCCAAAGGCGCAGCCGTGCGGAACAGTGCCCGGTCCGCGAAGCGAACCTGGCTCGCGCAGGCTATCTCCCAACTCGACAGGCAGGAGCAAGCAATACTGTTTGCGGCGGGGGACATCATTAAGCGTCTGGCGGAGCTGTGAGCAGGCGCGCTCTCAGTTCCGAGCCTCCGGAGACGTCTCTCGTCGATTCGCTGTCGCATGCCTGGCGGGCGCTGCGCCATCGTAACTTCAGGCTCTTCTTCTTTGGGCAGAGCGTCTCGCTGATCGGCACCTGGATGACGCGGCTGGCGACAAGCTGGCTGGTATACCGCATGACTCATTCGGCGTTGCTGCTGGGAGTCGTCAGCTTCGCCGGGCAAATCGTTTCGTTCCTGCTTGGGCCTTTTGCCGGCGTCTGGGTCGAGCGTCTCAACCGCCGCCAGTTGCTGGTGTGGACGCAAGCCGCAGCCGCCGTTCAGTCTCTGGCCCTGGCCGCGCTCACGCTGGCGCACGTCATCAACCTCTGGGAGATCATCGCCCTCTCCGCTTTCCAAGGCTTGATTAATGCGTTCGATATGCCCGGACGCCAATCTTTCCTCGTCCACATGGTTGAGGATCGTGACGACCTTAGCAATGCCATCGCCATCAACTCCTCTATGGCGAATGGAGCGCGGCTGATCGGCCCGGCGATTGCGGGCATCGTGATCGCCGGGTTCGGCGAAGGCTGGTGCTTCCTGCTGGACGGCGTCAGCTACTTTGCCGTAATCGCCTCGCTGCTCATGATGCGCGTCCATCTCATAGAAATTCGCCGGAGCGCGAGCAGCATGCTCGAACAGATGGGGGAAGGATGGGACTACGTTCGCACCTTTCGGCCGATCCGCACGATTCTGATGATGTTTGCGCTTCTCAGCCTGATGGGATGGCCGTATTCAGTTCTACTGCCGGTTTTCGCGGGGCAGGTACTGCACGGCGGCGCGCACACGCTGGGTTGGCTCACGGGAGCTTCGGGCGTCGGCGCGCTGATTTCGGGGCTATCCCTCGCAGTGCGCAAGTCGGTGATCGGGTTGACCCGAATGCTTCAGATCGCGGGTGCGATGCTGGGAAGCGCGCTGATTCTGTTTGGCCTGTCGCACACGTTGTGGCTGTCGCTCGTGCTGATGGTCTTCGCCGGATTCGGCTTGATGCAGGGAGCGGCGGTCAGCAACACGATCATCCAGACGCTGGTGAAGGAAGACAAACGTGCGCGGGTGATGAGCTATTACACCATGGCCTTTTTCGGGTCGGCGCCGTTCGGCAGCCTACTGGTGGGAGCGTTGGCGCACCGGATCGGGGCTCCGCACACGGTCATGGTGACGGGAGCATGTTGTGTGGCCGGTTCACTCTGGTTTACGTTCGAGCTGCCGAAGGTACGGGAGATTATGCGGCCGATCTACCAGTCGATGGGTCTACTCGCCCAGCCCGACATGGAACTGATGTCCGAAGTCGAGGAAACAGCAATCTGAATCTCCAACGCTGGCTGCAAGCCACAACCGAAAGGAGAAAGATGAACTGGTATCACTACGTCTCTTGTTTCTTTGCGGGAATTTTTCTCGCCAATGTCGTTCCCCATTTCGTGCATGGAATTTCCGGCGATCGCTTTCCCACGCCATTCGCTCACCCGCCCGGCAAAGGGTTGTCCTCGCCCACGGTGAACGTTGTCTGGTCGCTGTTGAATCTTACCGTGGGCTACATTCTGTTTCGGGTCGGGAAAATTGCGGGCGGCGACAATTCGACGCTGATTGTTTTCTTTGCAGGCATTGTTGCCATCAGCACCGTATCAAGCGTGCTCTTTGCGGAGAAGCTGACGAACTAATCAACTCGCGCAACCCGAGCCAGAACCGGCGCGCTGTGCCAAACTCCAGACTGAAAGGAAACCCATGCCTCTTACAAAACTCGATACGAATGCTGCCTTAATCGTGATTGACCTGCAAAAGGGAATTACCGGTTTGCCGACGGTGCATCCTGCAGGGGAGATCATCGGTCACGCTGCGCGGCTGGCGCGCGCATTTCGCGAAAAGAAGTTGCCGGTGGTGCTGGTCCACGTCACAGGAAGGGCGCCAGGCCGCACAGATGCTGGATTTCCGAAGGTTTCCTTTTCGGCAGACTGGTCTGAACTGGTTCCTGAGTTGGAGCAAATGCCTGACGATCATGTTGTAACCAAACAACGATGGGGCGCGTTCCTGGGGACCGACCTGGATGAATATCTTCGCCAGAGCGGAGTAACTCAGGTTCTTGTGGTGGGAATTGCGACCAGCGCCGGCGTAGAATCGACCGCGCGCAGCGCCTACGACCTCGGCTATAACGTCGTGCTCGTGAGCGACGCGATGACCGACCGGGATCCAGAATTGCACCGGTTTTGTATCGAGAAAGTCTTCCCGCGGCTGAGTGAGACGGACACTACCGAAAGCGTATTGGCGTTGCTGAAATAAACGGAAAGACGATTCCCGCTGCTGCGTCTTCCGCGCGCGTTTGACCAGGAGACATGCCGTGCTGCTTCCAATTGCCTATTGGCCGTACTGGAACGCCTTGTTCGGATAAGGAGGCGCGTTTGGCACGGGCCGCGGGTCTTTCTGGATTTCTTCCTGAAGGTACTGGATGGCCGCATCCAGTTGTGCGTCACTTCCGGTAAAGGTGGCGCGTGGAAGATTATCCACTTCAATGTCCGGATCCACTCCGTGACCCTCGATGAGCCATTTCCCCTCTGGCCCGTAGACGCCAGTCTCAGCTGCGGTGGCAATTCCGTCGTCAGCCAGTGTGTTATCGAAGGAAAGCCAAATCTCGCCTCCCCAGGTCCTGACTCCAATGACCTTGCCTAAACCGAGCCGCCGAATGCCCTCGGTGAAGGCTTCTCCGTCGGAAGCGGTCAGCCGGTCGCAAAGCACGACGATGTGTCCGCGAAAAGCGTACTGCATATTCGAGGTCGGATTGCCAACTCGCGGCTGCCAGAAGAACCATGCCTTGCGCAGAAGCTTGCCCAGCACCCAGGAGTCGATATTGCCGCCCTCGTTATGCCGCACGTCGATGATCAGGCCCTGCCGGTCGAACACCGGGTAAAATTCCCGCGCCCACTGCTCGATGTCGGCTGAACCCATGGCACGAAGATGCACATATCCGATCCGAGAGTGCGAGTCGGCGTCGACCTTCTGGCGACGGGAGTATTCCCACTCGGTATAGCGAAGGCGGTACTCGTCCTTTTCCGGCATAGGCGTCACGATGACGTCCCGGGTTTGACCTGCTGTGGACTTAACGCGCAGCAGCACCTGCCGCCCCGCCTTTCCGCGGAGCAACTGCCGTTCGTCAGGCGCGCTAAGTGAATCTTGTCCGTCGATGCTAAGAATGACCTCGCCCTCGCGCACCATGGAATCGGGTCGCGCCAGAGGTGGGGCCTGGTTTGGCAAGTCCGGATCATGCAGGTAGATGTGCTGTAAAACAAATCCGCCTGCCGCCTCGTCACGCCGAAGAACGGCGCCGAGCGTGGCAATATCCACTTGGTCAGACGGTTTGCGGTAATCGCCTCCCCAGACAAAAATATGCAGCGCGGAAAGTTCGCTGACCATCTGTGCGATCACGTCGTTGAGTTCATCGCGGTCTGATACGCGATCGACCAGCGGAAGATAGCGTTCCCGGATCGCCTTCCAGTCCACTCCTTGCATGCCGCGGTCGTAAAAAAAGTCTCGTTCCAGCCGCCAGGCATCGAGATAAAGTTGACGGAACTCGGCCCGCGGAGCGACCGCAAACGTCCAGCGCGACATGTCGATCTTGGCTTTGGCGAGCGTTTTCGCGTCCGACAGCGCGGACGCTTTGACGTCGGAGCCAAGGATGTAAAAGTCGTCGTCTTTGTGCAGCAGCATTTTCTTGCGGTCGAGCGAGATCTCATAGCTCTTGATGTCGCCCATCACGGTTTCGGAGGGATCGGCTTTGTTGGCGATGTCGACGCACTGCACCGCCGACTTTGGAGGAACATCTTCGTTCTGTTGCACCCAGCACAGACGTTTTTCCGCAGCTTGCAGCGAAGAGTAATTTCCCGGAGGAACGGGAATCTCTGCCAGACGCGAGACTAGGTCGGTGAAGTCGATGTTGACCACGGGAGGCGGAGTCTTCTTGTCTGCAGCAGTCTTGTCGGCCGCGGTCTTGTCTCCCGCATCCTTCTTCCCGGTCTCTTTCTTGGCGTTCGGCTTATTGGCCTCTTCCGTCTTGGCGTCGTCCTTTTTGGGCTCCTCTTTTTTCTCTTCTGGCTTGGCCTCGGGATGGAGTTCGTCGACCGGAGCGAACGGTGAGCGCAGCCCAGTAGTCAGCGCAAGTTCGTAAATCTTCGTCGAGCGATCGAAGTTCGGGTCGGGCTGCCGCGATCCCCAGGGCGACGAAACTGTCGTCTTCAGCATGCGGTCCGAGAGGAAATAGAGCCACTTGCCATCGCTGCTCCATGCCGGGCTGGAACTGTTGTAGTGATCCGAGGTGATGGCCTGAATGGCGCCTGTCTTCGTATTGAGCAGCTTGATCTGCGTGAAGGTATTCGTTGCGGCCTCAACGTAAGCCAGCCACTGGCTATCGGGAGACCAGGTGAGATCGCTGAAGTCATCTACCAGAGATTGAGCGATGAGTTTGTTTTGTTTCGTCTTGGTGTCGTACAGCCACAGTTGCTGATCCTTGTCACGCGAGGCCAGCCAGCGCGCGTCCGGCGAAGGGATGCCTTCCCAACGCAAAACCTTGGCGTCGCTGGTCCATTGTTCCGGTGCACCGATGCCGTTGGCCGGATATTTCCAGAACTCGGTTTCACCGGTCTCGGTGGAAAGCGCGAGAACACTTTTGCCGTCGGGCATGTAACGTGCCTCGCGATAGCGGATTCCGGGTTTGCCGGCAACTTCGATGACGCGTCCGGTAGTGGCGGGCAGCGTGAACACTTCTCCGCGGGCGGTAAACACTGCCGCGCTGCCATCGGGAGCAAGGTGAACGCCGGTCAGATACTCCAGCGGCTTCTTCACCCAGCGATCGCGCAATTGATCGAAATCACTCACCAGAGAGATCGGGATGATCGCTTCCTGATGAGTATTCAAATCGAGCAGCCATAGGTCGGCGCCGCACTGATACGCGATCCGTCCATCGGAGATCGATGCCGATTGGATGTCCCAACCTTTCTGGTGTGTTATTTGTTGCAGGTCGTGGCCGTTCGCGTCCATCGAGAAGATATTCATGACGCCGTCGCGGTCGGAGAGAAAATACACGCGTTCATTCCAGAACATCGGGTTGTGCGAGGTGCCCTTCCAGTCGCCCGTCAGGAGCACGGCCTCAGAGCCGGCGTCATAGCGCCATATGTTTTCCGCAGTGCCTCCCTGGTAGCGTTTGGTCTGGCTAGGCTGGCGCTCGTAGCGTGTGAAGAAGAGCGTCTTGCCGTCCGGCGTATAAGCCGCTTCGGCAGATTGCGCTAGAGGAACAATCTCTCGATGCCCACTGCTATCGATCGCCACGAGCTTCGGATCGGGAAGGGTCGAGTATCGCTCGGTGCGCACGAGAACCTTGCCGTCGGGAGTCCAACCAGCAACCGCAGCGTCGCCGTCCCACGTGCGCCGCTGGGGCAGTCCGCCTTCGACCGGCATGGTGTAAACGTCCGTGGGGCCTTCGTATTGCGCGCTGAAGGCGACAGTGCGTCCGTCTGGAGAGATGGCGGGATAGATTTCCATGCCCGGATTGGAAGTGAGCCGGCGCGCGGCGCCTCCTTTTACGCCGACCGACCACAGATCCCCCTCCGCCGTAAAAATGATGATGTCGCCATGAATCGCGGGATATCGGTAGTAGCCTGCGTGCGTGTTCTCTGGGTTCGCTGCCTTCATCGGAACCGCACACAGCAGGCCGGTCGCGGCGAGAAGAACGCTGAAGCGGAGAGCTCGGGTGGAAGCGTCTGGCATGGAATATTCCGTTCTAGGAGCGCAGACAGCCCGGCGGGGTACGTCCGGCGGTTGGCGCCATGAAACAACTGGAATTAGCGGGAAGCGATCCCTCGCTTTCCGGCACGCGCGATCATACATCATCATTTTGCCGAGCAAAGGTCTTCAAGCGCAGGCGAAAAAATGGCCCCATCACTGGGGCCACATTTCAGAGGCTACGATTTGGTGGGCAATGTCAGGAAAGGCGATGCAAAACTCCGTTCCGCCAAACGGAACGGTTCGGGTAGTGACGCGGAGAATCGAAGAGAGTGAAGGTCATGTTGCTTGAGTATGCGGCCTCTTATTGTCGTTGACAGATGCACTTGCTGCGCCAAATCCAGAAAACTCGGTGATCGCTATCACGCCTCGGTATAACCACAAGAGCGGTAATGACTTAGCAGTGTCTATGGGACGGGACGTTGGGCCGATCTTGAAATCAGCGAAAAAAACGAAGTGCAGAACAATGCATATTCGATGCACTCCGCTACCAGTCGCCTCAAACACCAAGCCCATGGCTGGTTTTGGCCAGCCATGGGCTTGAATGAGTCGAAATTTGTTGAGTTCTAGCTGTTGCCGGCGACAGTACGCAGCTTGCCCGGCAGAAAGTGATACGGTGGCCACGGACCGCTGATCGCGACTTCGCAGTTCTTCAACTGCTTGGCGGCGGTGGTATAGCGGTTCTGGTACTTTTCCACGCTCTTGGAGTCGATCAGGTGGGCGATATCGATCAGCATGCCCTCAGGTGCGACCTTCTTGCAGCTGACTTCTTCTTCCAGCGGATTGAACAACTTGTGGACCTGGACCGACAGAGCCCGGGCCTTGGTCTGGCGCTCGCGCTCACGAGAGGCTTTCACCTTCAGCTTCGACAAGTAGTCGCCACCGACGGTGTCGGGCAACTGGATGTCGATCATGGCTTCCCGCAGGGAGCCATCCCGGACGACCAGCTTGATGTGCATTTCGGACTTTCCCCGCAGTTTGGCGACGCTCAGACCAAAAGCTCGCCGGTTGACCCGGACGGCCTGACGAAGCGCGTCATCGCTGTCGAAAATCGTGCCAAATTTGAAGGGTAGGACCGTGGAATTGCGGAAGCAATTGCTGACTACACGAGCGTGATCAATTGCGGATTTGTGGTCTAGCTCACCTACCGAGTGATCGTATTCGCTGACAATTACCGCGAATTCACCGCTCGGATAGCTCAGAACCGCCGCGCCGTTCACTCCTTGTACGCCCTCTAACAGAAAAGGGCGGCGAGTGCGGGTTCCATTTGGGAGGGTTTGATGCTCGGTAAGACAATACGCGTACCACGCCATGTTGAACTCTCCGAACCGGGATGGAGACGAACCAAACCGTCTCTCACGTCGAGTTTTTCGCCAAAGCTTGTACTGCGAGTGGAAGTAACGGGCGGTACAGGGTCAAACAACTGGAGATGCTTTACCGTTGCATCTCCTAACTGCATATTACTTTGGGCATCTACTAAAAAGCAACTAAATCTTGGTGAGAAGCATCGAAAGGCGCTTATTTCGCGGGCCCTGAGCGACTTGTGCGCTCTTGCAAGGCGAGAAGGACCACGCGCAGCATTTCGTCCCAAGGGGCTGGTTTGCCGGTCCAGATTTCGAACTGGCGCGCCGCCTGGTGGGCAAACATCTCGATCCCCGGAATGATCTGAGCACCCCGTTCCTTGGCTAGCTTCAGGAATCGTGTTTCGGGTGGATCGTAAATCATATCAAAGACATAGCGGGCATTGATCTCCAGTTCCTGGAGCGGAGTTTCCCGCGGATTACCCATCCCAACCGGGGTGGCGTTGATGATGACGTCAAAGGCCAGCTTCTTCAAGTCAGGGCGCTTAATAAGGCGAGCCCGAGCCTGATGGGCTAGCTTTTTCGCCGGAGCTGCGGTGCGGTTCAGAATGTAAACTTCCGAGCCTCGTTCTTTGAGTCCGAAGACGGCTGCTCGGGCTGCGCCTCCGGCTCCGATAACCAGGATGCGGGCTCCCTCCAGAGTATTAAGACGGCGTTCCAGTGGACGGACGATCCCGGAAGCGTCCGTGTTGAAACCGTAAAGCTTGCCATCCTGAGCGCGAACGACGGTATTGCAGGCTCCGATCTTGGTGGTGTGGGAATCGGTGTTGTCGAGATGCGGCAGGATTGCTTCTTTGTACGGCATGGTCACGCTGATGCCGTGGATAGGAATCTCGCGCACGCAGGTCAGCAGGTCCTTCAGGGTCTTGGCATGAAGCGCGAGATAGACCGCGTTCACGTTCTCGCGGCGGAAGGCTGCGTTCATGATGGCCGGAGAGAGCGAATGCGCAATGGGATCGCCCGCGACTCCGTAAACCCGCGTGGCGACGTCGACCCGCTCGATCCGATACACATTGCGCAATTCCTGCGCGGTGATCTGGCCGGGAGCAGTCTCTTCCCCTGCGGAGGCTGATGCGAAGGTAAACACGCTGCCGGCACGAACTCCCAGAACCCGGCTGATGACGCCTTGCTCGCCCATGCACATGCCCACCAGGGAATGCCGATCGCCTTCCTTCGCCAGGAACTTGATCATGGTGATGTTGTCGGCGAGTGTGGTTGCGGTGCTGACGACCTTGTAGAAGTCGGCAGGGTAGGCGAGCATCTTCTCCAGGGTCTCGTCAAGTTTCTTCGTCGCACGAAAATCATGGAACGAAAGGATCAGGGCGGCACGGGTGCGTAGCTTCTGGAGTTGCTCCGGCTTGCACTTGCTGGCTGTCTGTAGCTCGACATCGACCAACTGGCAACCTGCGGCGGCAGCTTTGTTCAAGACGTCCAATTGGGAGGCGATGGAGCCACGGAACTTGCCTCCACTGGCCACCCGGCGGCACGTCGCAATCACCATGGTGCCGGGATAGGACTCCAGAAAGCGCTTGATTCTCGGAAGCGCCAGCCCGGGCTTCGAAAGGTAATCTAACCTGAACTCCAGAAAGGAGTTATCCCGAACCAGGAGTTCGGCCTTTTCGGCCATCTCATTGGGATCGGAGCCGACGACCGCCACGCAGACGCGGGGCAATCGCAGAGGCAGCAGACGTGGTGCGTAAGCGGAAGCGGAATTCATCGTTCGAAATCTGGAGCTACGGGTTCGCACCCCAGTGCCGAGCCTATAACAGAATGACGGCGAATTATTACAGGGCCTTAATTACTTATGCAACAACGGATTAATAGTACTCGCGAAAAACTTCGTCCCAGGGGTGCCCAACACCCTCGTAACCTTGACCCACCCTTACCTCCTTGTTACCTTCCGGCTGAAGCCTTTCTTTTCTGGCATTTAACTAGGGCGTGGGACTGGCAAGGTCCTTCCCGGAGGTAACATGAAGAAAACAGGACTGTTCGTGTTGTTGCTCGTAACAGCCGCTTGGGCGCAAAACGGTGGCGACACCAATTTGGAGGCTCCGCAGGGGACTTCGCCAACTTCTGCCAGCTTTCCCACCATGCGCGTTCAGACGCCGACCTACGCCGATTTGTATTGCGCCGGATTTATTAGCAAACAGATTCTGCCAGATGCGAACTTCGTGGCCGGTGGATTACAGACGCCCACCACAACCAAATTCACCCGCGGCGACATGATCTTTCTAGAAGGAACGGGATACAGCGCTGGCGCGGAGTTCGAGATTGTCCGCGCGCTGCGCGACGTCAACGAGTACGAGATGTACCCCGGGCAAGCCAAGCTGCTGAAGGAAACCGGACAGCCCTATGAAGAAGTCGGACGCGTAAAGGTCATCGATACGCGCAACAAGACCGCGGTCGCGCAGATTGAATACTCCTGCGACGGCATTAATCCGGGCGATACGGCGATCCCATTCGCCGAAAAGCAGGTCGTGAATTTCCATGCCCCAATCCGTTTCGACCGGTTTCTGCCTTCGAGCAGCAAGGTCTCCGGTCGCATCGTGATGGGGAAAGACTTCGATTCTGAACTGGGAACTGGACAGAAGGTCTACATCAACGTGGGTGCCAACCAGGGCGTGAAGATCGGCGATTTCTTCCGCGCGGTGCGCTCCTATGAAGAAGATCTGAAAGATCCGGTTGACTCCTTGTCGTTCAAGGCGGCGATTGCCGAGGACACGCAGAAAAAGACGCCGTCCGTTGATCCGGCGATGTTCACCAAGGGCAATGGTCCTGTGATTCACGTGCGAGATCTGCCGCGCCGCGCAGTCGGCGAAATTGTGATTATCGGCGTGACCAATACCACGGCGACCGGCATGATCGTTTTCGCGATGGAAGACGTGCATGCGGGCGACGGCGTCGAACTGGATCAGGTGCAGTAACTTCAACTTTCAAAGATCCGCTCAGTGACAGAACTTGGGGACGGGAAACCGTCCCCGGTTTTGTTTGTATGCCGTGCATGTGGGCGCCGGCCGTATTCCTAAAAATGGTCGCGTCACACACCTCACCGTGTAACAATCTACGCATGCCGACAAATCTTGCGATCGACGACAAGCTGATTGAAGAAGCTCGGAAAATGGGTGGGCACCGGACCAAGAAGGAAGCTGTGACGACGGCGCTACAGGAGTACATTCAACGTCACAAGCAACGACGAATCCTGAGTGCGTTTGGGACGTTCGACTTCGATCCGACATACGACTACAAAGCTGAGCGGCGCCGCAAGAGGGTATGAGGGTTCTGATCGACACCCCCGTCTGGTCCCTGGCATTGCGGCGAAGGACCTCGGAATTGCCTGCGACCGAGCGTCGGGTAGGGCAACTCCTGCAACAGATCGTGGACGAAGGGAGGGCGCAGTTACTGGGCTCGGTTCGCCAGGAACTGCTTTCGGGGCTCCAGGAGGATGCTCAATTCCGCCGACTTCGCGATTACCTGCGCGACTTTCCAGATGTTGTCCTGGCGACCGGCGACTACGAAGAAGCGGCTCGCGCGAGTAATGAGTGTCGCAGCGCGGGCATCGCCAGTACTCCAGTGGACATGCTAATTTGTGCAGTTGGTTTTCATCATGGTTGGCAGATCTTCAGCACGGATCGCGATTTTCCCCACTACGCTACCCTGCTTCCCATCCAATTATTTTCCTTCGCGTAGGTTCAGTCTCGCGTGTCTTTATCCCCGAAAATCTCGGCCGTGAAAGCCTCGATCAGGGCGCCATTTTGCCATGCATCCAGTGGAAGTCCCGCTTTGCGGCAGGTCTGTTCGAGGAACGTGGCGCGGTCCCAGTTGTGTTCTGAGGGTACTTGCGGGAGCAGCAGACCGCGATGTCCGGCCATGCTGATGAGCAAGCCATGGCGGCCGATTTCGACTTCTTCGGCAGAAATTGGTTGGGGCGGAGACAGGATGCTGAGTTCGATCTCCAGTTTGCCCGCTTCCGGCAAAGTTACCGGACAGAAGCGCGTGTCCTCAAAAGCGGCGGCGCGCGCCGTGTCTGCGACCGCCCGATAGACCGGGCTTACGGGTAGCACGTAGCCAACGCATCCGCGCAACTCGCCAGCCAGATAAAGAGTTGTGAAGGCGCCACGGGGTTCGGCTAGATGTGCGGTGGGCGGATCGAGCGGAATCTCACGTTCTTCCAGTGCTGAAAGAATCGACTCGTGGGCTAACCGAATCAGCAACCGGCGCTCGTCATTTGAGAATTCAGTGTGCGAGGAGGGCCCTCTGGAGGAGTCGGCAGATTCGATGGCAACGGGACTAGGTCGAAGCAGCGACATCGCGGTCCGCCTGTGGAGGCGGCACAGGCTTCCTGCGCCGGCTGAGGATAAAGGCGCGGCGACGGCGCTTTACCACGCGCCGGTCGATTTTCGACCAGAAGGCGACAAAGTAGTCGATCGCCGACACCAATGAGACACACACCATGAACCAGATCGCGGCCACTGCGATCCAGTGAATGGGGAAGAAATACCTGCCATAAATCACCCATTCTTTCCAGCGATGATCGAGGATGACGGCCACCACCGAGACGATCTGCACGACCATCTTAAGCTTGCCCAGTTCGCTGGCTTCGATGGTGAAGCCTTCGGACGCGGCAATGGAACGCAGACCGCTAACCAGAAACTCGCGTCCGATGACGATCACAGCGATCCAGGCTGGAACCAGGCTCGGGTTCAACTGGACCAGTGTGACGAACGCCGCTGCGATGAGTAGCTTGTCGGCCAGCGGGTCGAGCAGGATTCCCATGGTCGTGACTTGCCCGCGCTTGCGAGCCAGATAGCCATCAATCCCGTCGGTCATGGACGCGGCAACGAACAAGGCCGAGGCCAGTAACTCCCTTTCGCCGTTCGCACTGCTGAAGTGGCTACTCGAAAGAATCCACATCAGCAAAGGAATGCTGAAGATACGGATCAGCGTGATGGAGTTGGGCAGGTTCACACTGCTGGGGTGGTCCCGGGGGCCAATCGGAATCCAGTTTGATTATGCTCCACGAGGAGAGGGAACGCAATGCATCTTGGACAGTGCATGGCGGGAACTGTACCTCGCCAGAATGCACCACTGAGGACACGGAGCTATTTAGAGCTTCCTCTGTGTCCTCTGTGGTTGAGCTGAGTTACTTCGAAGCCGGCGCCGTGGCGGCCGGCTTGGGGTGCTTGGCGATAATCAAGTCCTTGATCTTGTCGTAGGTGGCTTGCGGGATGATCTTCTTCTGGACTAGTTCGTTCTTGGCGCGGTACGGCCGTCCGTCAATGATCTTCTGCGAATAAGCGTCTCCGATACCCGGAAGGGCCTTGAGCTGATCTTTCGTCGCCGTGTTGAGGTCGAGCTTGTCGGCTGCCGGCTTGGCGGTGGTGGTCGGTGCCGCTCCCGCCGGAGAAGCCTGGCCCGCTGCGAAGCCGCTTACCAGGGAGAGTGCGAATACCAAGACGGCGATTTGCGCCATCAGTCTTCGTTCCACGAATTTCATCAGGTTTTCCTTTCCGGGTGCCCCATTTCTCGCGCGCCTTTTGCGCGAGAAGTGGGGGCGTTAACTTTACGCGTAGATGCCACGCTGGCGAATCGTGTAGGCGACGCGGTCGATCGCCAGCATGTATGCCGCGATGCGGTTGTTCACGTGGTGAGTCTCGGCATAGCGGACCACATCTTCGAAGGAAGACTTCATGATGGCGTCGAGTTGCTCGTTCACCACGGACTCTTTCCAGAAGTAGCCTTGCCGGTCCTGCACCCACTCGAAATAGGAAGTCGTCACGCCGCCAGCATTGGCCAGAATGTCGGGGATCACGAACACGCCCTTGTCGGTGAGGATGTCATCGGCGGCGGACGTCGTCGGTCCGTTCGCGCCTTCCGCCAGGATGCGGCACTTCACGCGGTCGGCGTTGCGACTGGTGATGACGTTCTCTGTGGCTGCGGGAATCAGAATCTCACAATCTTCGACGAGCAAGTCAGCGGTCTCGGCCTTTTCTGCACCCGGAAATCCGTGGATGGTGCCGTTCTTTTGACGGAAATCTACCAGAGCTTTCAGGTCGATGCCATTCTTGTTGTGCAGGCCACCGCCCACTTCGGCGATACCAATGATTTTGTAACCCGCCTGGTGCATAAGCGCAGCCGCGTTAGAACCGACATTGCCGAAGCCCTGGATTATGACGCGCGTGCTTTCACGAGCGAGACCCAGCTTCTGGCAGGCTTCATCGCAAACGACCATCACGCCGCGGCCGGTGGCTTCGCGGCGACCGCGAGAGCCCCCGATGTTGATCGGCTTTCCCGTCACGACTGCGGTTACCGTTTGGCGCATGTGCATGGAGTAGGTATCCATCATCCACGCCATGATTTGTTCGTTGGTGTTTACGTCGGGGGCGGGAACGTCCTTTTCCGGGCCGATGAATTCGATGAGCTCCGAAGTGTAGCGGCGCGTCATACGTTCGACCTCGCCCATCGACATCTTGTGCGGATCGCAAATCACGCCACCTTTGGCGCCGCCGAAGGGGATGTTGACCACGGCGCACTTCCAGGTCATCCAGCTAGCGAGTGCACGAACTTCATCGAGCGTAACGTCAGGGGCGTAGCGGATGCCGCCCTTGGCGGGGCCGCGTGCGATGGAATGCTGGACACGGAAGCCGGTGAAGACTTCGAGATGGCCGTCGTCCATCTGCACGGGGATGTAGACCGTGACTTCGCGGTTGGGATAGCGCAAAACCCGCCACAGACCCTCGTCGAGATTGAGCTTCTGGGCTGCCAGATCGAAGCGGGCCCGCTGAGATTCCCACGGGTTGGTTTCTTTATCCACGTGCGGGGGCGTCGCGATCGTCGTCATAGAAGTGTTCTCCGGAATGATTGCAGGTTGGGATTCGCAGATAAATGTTGGCCGTCGCCGGGAGCGTTCCCGGTCGGAGCGGGCAAACGTTCCGAGTATATGAGGGCGGACGGCAGGGAAGCAAGCTGAAGGGACCTAGGTTGGAAACGCGCGCAGCCAGTTCCCGGCGCATGAACGAGTTCCTAATTCAACGACCGGACGATCTCTTTGAAGACCTTGCCGCGATGTTCATAGCTCTTGAACTGATCGAAGCTGGCGCACGCCGGAGCCAGCAGGACGATGTCCCCTGGCTGCGCCACTGAGTTCGCTTTACGGATGGCATTTTCCAACGTCTCGGCGTGCACTAACTCGGGGCCCCCGTTCTTGGAAGAAACGATTTGAGACTCGATCTTCGCCGCCGCTGCGCCGATGGTGTAGACGCGCTTTACGCGCTGGCGTAGAAGATCATTGAGCACCGCATAGTCGCTGCCTTTGTCTTTGCCTCCAAGAATGAGGTGGATGTTCGCCGGGAACGACTCCAGCGCTTTAATGGTCGCGTCGACATTGGTGGCCTTGGAGTCGTTGTAGTAGTCGACGCCGCGAATCGTCGCTACAAATTCCAGCCGGTGCTCGACTGCCTTGAAGTTGCACACAGCCTGACGAATCTTCTCAGGTGAGCATCCCATTAATGCACCCGCGCAGACTGCTGCGAGTACATTCTCCAGATTATGTGCGCCTTTGAGCGGAATCTCTGACACCTGAACGACCTCACGCTGCCCGGTGCCGTCGCGGAAGACGATGTTGCCCTCGCGCACCCACGCACCGTGCTCCACCTCTTTTTGCCGGCTGAACCAGAAGAGTTGTGCGCGTGTTCTTGCACCCATCGCCACGCAGGTTGGATCGTCGGCGTTGAGCACGGCGAAGTCACTGGCCTGCTGGTTTTCGAAGATGCGAGCTTTCGCATCGACGTAGACCTCGAACGTGTGATGACGATCGAGGTGATCGGGCGTGACATTCAGGATCACTGCAACCTTGGGGCGGAACGTCTGAATCGTTTCTAGCTGGAAGCTCGAGATTTCGAGGACAATCACAGTCTCCGGTTTGGCGCGCTCGGCCAGAGAAATCGCCGGCGTGCCGATGTTGCCGCCGACCAGAGCGGGGAAGCCTGCGGCCGCCATGATTTCACCCACCAATGTCGTGGTTGTGGTTTTGCCGTTCGATCCGGTGATGGCGACGATCGGCCCGGGAAGGTATTGGGCCGCGAGTTCGATCTCGCCGATGACGGACTCACCGAGGGTGCGCGCCTGGACCAGGGGAGGAGCATCGACGGGAACACCGGGGCTGACCACGATCAGATCTTGTCCGCGAAACGTACGGTCGCCGTGGCCTCCGGTTTCGACCGTGATGCCGTGATCGAGCAGCACGGGAATCTCGTTGCGGAGTTCGTCGCCGCTCTTGGTGTCGGAGACGGTCACTTTCGCGCCGTGCGCTTTCATGAATAGAGCGGAAGCAACGCCGGACTTACCGAGGCCGACCACCAGCACGCGTTTGTTGTTCAGTTCCATCGCAGTCCATTACACCACGGAGTCGCGGAGGCACGGAGAAAATCAACTTCATCGGCCAGGGATTAACACGGATTTCGCACAGATCAATTTCAAATAAATCAAAATCATAATCCGTGCAGATCGGTGGCCAAGGTGCTTTTCTATCGCAGCTTCAGAGTGGTCAGCGCGAATAGCGCGAACACCAGCGACGCGATCCAGAAGCGCACGATGATCTTCGACTCCGACCATCCCATCAACTCAAAATGATGATGGATCGGCGCCATCTTGAAAATGCGTTTCTTGCGCAGTTTGTAGGAACCGACCTGCAGGATCACCGACAGGGCTTCGATGACGAATACGCCGCCGATAAACGGCAGCAGCAGTTCCTGCTTGATGATGACGGCGACCGTGCCGATTGCGCCGCCAAGGGCCAGCGATCCCACATCGCCCATGAAAACTTCCGCGGGATGCGCGTTGTACCAGAGGAATCCGATGGACGATCCGACCATCGCCCCACAGAAAATGGTGAGTTCCGCCACCTGGGGCATGCGCTGCAGTTCGAGATAATTCGAAAAGGTTGCGTGCCCACTGACGTAAGTCAGCACTGTCAAACCGCCAGCGGCAATCACGGTGCAGCCGATGGCCAGCCCATCCAGTCCATCGGTGAGATTGACCGCATTGCTGGAAAAATTAATCACGAGCGCCACGAACGCGAGAAAGGGAAGGAATGCCAGGGGCCAGAAATGCGGAAAATGTTCCCAGCTCTGCACGACGAGATCGGGATGCAGTTGCTTGAAGAATGGGACGATCAACTTGGTCGAGTACATGCCATAGGCCTGCATGGCGATCAGCATCGACGCGACGACGACGCCAACGGCCAACTGCAGCGCGAACTTCGCGCGCGCAGTGAGGCCAAGATTTCGGCGATGAGCTACCTTGCTGTAATCATCGGCAAATCCGATCGCGGCGTAGGCGAGGGTCGAGAACACGGCAATCCATACGAAACGGTTGCTCAGGTCGGCCCACAGCAGAGTAGGTACGACGATGGCGATCACGATCAGCAGTCCGCCCATGGTTGGCGTGCCGGCCTTTTTCTGATGAGCCTTTGGGCCCTCCTCGCGAATGTACTGGCCGATCTGGAACTCGCGGAGGCGGCCAATGACCAGAGGCCCCACAATCAGCGCAGTGAACAGGGCAGTCAGGCTGGCGAATGCCGTGCGGAAGGTGACATAACGAAAGATGCGGAATGGCGCAACGTAATGTTGCAGCTTGACGAACAACAGCCAGTAGAGCAATCAGCCTCCGTCCTCCGCACGATGTCTTGCAGACTTCAAACTATTTTTCACCACTGAGGCACAGAGTCACGGAGAGAACAACTTTCTGAATTTCTCCGTACCTCCGTGCCTCCGTGGTGAAGATCTGGTGATTCTTAGCGGCTGGAGTCTCGAACAGACTTCCACCTCTCCAAGGCTTTTTCGAGTTTCACGCCGCGTGAAGCCTTCAGTAACACCACATCGCCATCTCGGGCTTCGCTCGCCAACCATTCGCCGGCTTCCTCGGGTGTTGCCACGAACTCGGCTCGCGTTCCTGTCTGCCGTGCACCGTCCACCATCGCATGCGCAAGACCGCGAACGCCGACGAGAATGTCGATCTTTTTCTCAGCGATATGCTGTCCCGCCATGCGGTGCATCTCTTCCCCGGCGGGCCCAAGTTCGAGCATTTCGCCGGCGACCACGATGCGGCGTCCGGCTTTCATCGCGGCCAGTGCATCGACCATGGCGTGCAGCGCCTTCGGATTGGAATTGTAGCAATCGTTGATGACGGTGATGTTACCCAGTTGGAGAACCTGGCCGCGTTTGTCGGGGGGTGCAAGCGTGGCCAGAGCAGCAACGGCTTCCCGCGGCTTGAGCCCCTGAGCCAGGCCGACCGATACCGCGGCGAGTGCATTCAGAATGTTGTGTTCGCCGGCCAGCGGCAAACGCGCGAGCTCACGGCTACCCGCCACGACGACGTCAAACTCGGAGCCCTCGGCGCCACGGGTCCGCACGTTTTCGGCTCGCACGTCTGCCGTCGCGCACGTGCCGTAGGTGATCACTCTGCCCTTGAAGCCGCGTCCGAATTGCGAAACGTATTCGTCGTCGGCGTTAAGCACGGCGGTTCCATTCGGCGGAAGCGACTCGATCAATTCGTACTTTGCCCGCGCGATGCCCTTGATCGAATCGAAAAACTCGAGATGAACCGGAGCGACGTTGGTCACCACGCCGATCTCAGGCTGGGCGATTTTCGCCAGCGCGCGGATCTCGCCTGCGTGCGACATGCCCATCTCGATCACTGCCACGTCGTGCTCAGGCTCAAGCTTCAAGAGCATCAGCGGCAGGCCGAAGTGATTGTTGAAATTGCCTTCGGACTTGAGCACGCGGAAGTGCTGGGCGAGAACGTGCGCAATGGCTTCCTTGGTCGTCGTCTTTCCTGCCGACCCGGTGACGCCTACCAGTGGCTTTCCCCAAACTTTGCGCACCGCGGTGGCCAGAGTTTGCAATGCAACCAGCGTGTCCTCGACGGATAACAACCGATTCTCGTTGGGATAGCGATGCAGTTCGCTCGTCTGGATCACCGCTGCTGCTGCGCCCTTCTGCAGGGCAGCGGTCACATAGTCGTGACCGTCGAGACGCTCTCCCTTCACCGCGAAGAAGAGTTCCCCGGATCGAATAGTGCGCGAGTCGATCGAATAGCCTTGTACAACCTCTTCGCCGGGAAAGCCACCCGTCGCAGAAATGAACTCAGCAATTTTCGAGATCGTCAGCTTCATGCCTGATTGCCGCTCGCAGCTTTTTCACATTCGAATCCCGCCGCACGCAGAGCCTCGCGAGCGACTTCGACGTCGTCAAAGGGATGCGATCCTTCGCGCGTGACCTGCACCTTCTCATGGCCCTTCCCGGCGAGCAGCACGATGTCTCCCGGTCGAGCTTCCCCGATCGCGAGCGAGATTGCCTTGCGGCGGTCGACTTCGACGCTGTACTTGACGCCGGTCTTCTGCAAGCCAACGAGTGCGTCATTGATGATGGACCGCGGATCTTCGCTGCGCGGATTATCGGAAGTAAGCACGACGAAGTCGCTGCCTCGCCCCGCGGCTTCGCCCATCAGCGGACGCTTCGCGCGATCGCGATCGCCTCCGCAGCCGAACACAGTCAAGACTCGGGCAGTTCCTCCGCCGCGTGACACGAATTCACGAGCCAGCGCCGTGAGGTTGCGCAACGCGTCATCCGTGTGCGCATAGTCGACGACCACGGTGAACGGTTGTCCGCAGTCGACGCGTTCAAATCTTCCCGGCACGTGCGTAAGTGACTCGACGCCGCGGGCAATGGCCTGCGCTTCGCAGCCGCGGGCATAGCATGCTGGAGCGGCCGCCAGGATGTTGTACACATTCACGCGCCCGATCAGCGGCGAGAATACGGCAATCTTTTCTTGCGGTGTGACGATGTCGAAGCGCGTGCCACGCGGGCTAATGTCCACATTCAGGGCGTGGAAGTCGCCGCGGTCCCACCCATATGACAGGACGACAGCGCTGCGCTTCCGGCTGAACTGGGCCAGTTTGGCTCCGTATTCGTCGTCGAGGTTGGTCACAACCGCGCGGGGCGCATCGGTGCCACAGCCTTCGAACAGAACGCGTTTGGCGGCGAAGTATTCGTCCATGGTCTTGTGATAGTCGAGGTGATCGCGCGTGAGGTTGGTGAACACAGCCACATCAAAGGGCACGCCGAACACGCGTTCTTGCGCCAGAGCGTGCGACGAAACTTCCATGACGGCGTCGGTCGCACCCAGGCCGAGCGCCTCGTTGAAGAGGCGGGCCAGTTCGAGCGCCTCCGGAGTGGTGTGCGGAGCGGGATAGACTTTGCCGGCCACGTGATATTCAATCGTCCCGATCAGCGCGCTCTTGCGTCCCGCAGCGGTCAGGATCGCCTCGATCAGAAATGCCGTTGTGCTCTTTCCGTTGGTTCCAGTGATGCCGGTGATTGCAATGCGCTCGGCGGGACGCTTATAGAAATTCTCACTCAGACGGGCCAGGGCCCGCCGTCCGTGCGGCACGACGGCCCAAGCTACTCCTGCTCGCGGCTTCTCGCTGGGTGAGTCGGTGACAATGGCCACCGCACCGGACTGAATTGCCTGGTCGATAAAGCGGTTGCCGTCCGACGAATCGCCGTGCATGGCCACGAACACGCCTCCGGGCTTGACCCGGCGCGAGTCGTATTCCACACCACTGACGCTGGGGTCCCCGGTCTGGGAGAGAACCTCCGCGCCATCCAGCAGATGTTGGAAAGTCATTGCTAGGAATTATAGGCCACGAAGAATTGATAACCTTGCGGGAAGCGACGTGCGATCCGCTTCTTTCGCTGCGCAGCCGATTACCAAGGTCATTTTTCGAAGGCTCACACGCCGCGTTACATTGATTCCATGAGTACCGGAACCGGTTCTGCCAAATGCAAGTGCGCCCAATGCGAACAGCCGGAAGATAGCTGTCAGTGCGAAAAGTATTGCTGCCTGTGCCAGTCCGTGATCGACGTTTGCCTCTGCACGGATGGCCTCTTCTACTGCGAACCTTGCCGCACGGCCTGCGACTACAAGCCCGCGAGTTAGCCGAATATTTTTGCCCAAGAGAGGGGAGCGGTGCGGTTGATGCTCTTCTCAGTCTGATCGTTTCCACGCTCAACTCATCGAATAGTTTGTGTTTTCTTGAAGTGGAAACGTTTCCAACGGATTTTCGCGCCGATTCTTAACGACAAAATTTGGCAGGCTGGGCTGGTTTGAGGGAGAATATAACGTTTGACTTTTTGTAGCTGGCTTTTTGCCCCTGGTTCAGGAGACCCCCATGGCTACCACGATGCACGTCAGCGACGTCGCCGAGTTGCTGAGCGAAGGCCGGACGCACTTCAATCTTTCTCCGGCGGCGCTGGTGGAGCACTCCATCCGGCGCGACGAAGCGAAGCTGGCGGCCAATGGGGCTATTGTCGGATACACGAACCGTACCGGCCGATCTCCCAAAGACAAATTCATCGTCAAGGATGAAACTACCGCGCACACCGTCGCCTGGGGCGCAGTGAACGCTCCGTTTGACCCAGAAAAATTTGATGCGCTCTACGCCCGAGTGATGGAGCATTTGCGCGGGCGCGAGCTCTTTGTACAGGATCTGTTTTGCGGAGCGGATCCCGCGTACCGCTTACCGGTTCGCATCGTGAATGAATATGCCTGGCACAACCTTTTTGTGCGCCAGTTGTTCTTGCGCCCAACCGAAGAGGAACTCAAGACCCATCAGCCGGAATTTACGGTCATCTCCGCTCCGGATTTCAAAGGCGATCCCAAGAGCGATGGCGTGGCGTCGGAAGTTTTCATTCTCCTGAACTTTACGCGGCGCGTCGTGCTGATCGGCGGAACGTCCTACGCGGGCGAGATGAAGAAGTCGATTTTCAGCATCATGAATTTCCTGTTGCCCTCGCGGAACGTTTTCCCCATGCACTGCTCGGCCAACGTCGGGCGCAATGGAGTGAGCGCACTGTTCTTCGGTCTCTCGGGCACGGGCAAGACCACGCTTTCGGCCGATCCTTCGCGCGACCTGATCGGCGACGACGAGCATGGATGGAGTGCCGACGGCGTCTTCAACTTCGAGGGCGGCTGCTACGCCAAGTGCATCAAGCTGTCGAAGAAGAACGAACCCCAGATCTGGAATGCCCTCCGCTTCGGCTGCGTTCTTGAGAACGTCACGCTCGATCCTCACACACGCATCCCCGATTACAACGACGACAGCAAGACCGAGAATACCCGGGCAGCGTATCCGGTGGATTTTATCGACAACGCCTTGATCCCGGGCATCGGCGGACACCCGAAAAACGTTGTGTTTCTCACCGCCGATGCCTTTGGCGTTCTGCCTCCGATTTCGAAGTTGACGCCCGAGCAGGCGATGTATCACTTCTTCTCTGGTTACACGGCGAAGGTCGCGGGAACCGAAGCCGGAGTAAAAGAGCCCTCTGCCACGTTCTCCACCTGTTTTGGATCGCCGTTCCTGCCCCTGCGTCCGAAGACGTATGCGGAAATGCTTGGCCGTCGCTTGCGCGAGCACAACGCTCAATGCTGGCTGGTGAACACGGGCTGGCAGGGCGGTCCCTACGGCGTGGGCAAGCGCATGGCTATTCCGCATACCCGCGCCATGGTTGATGCTGCCGTCGAAGGTGAACTCATTAAAGAAGAATTTGAGATCGAGCCCACGTTTGGATTCAGCATCCCGAAAAGGTGTCAGGGCGTGCCTCCCCAGGTGCTCAACCCGCGGAATGCATGGCCTGATAAAGCTGCCTACGACAAAGCCGCCGAAGATCTGCGCAACCGCTTCGCGAAAAACTTCGAGAACTTCGACGCCCCACCTGAGGTCAAGGCGGCCGGACCCAGAAAGCAGAAATAATTGGTTCGCTTCGCGGCCCCTGCCCTTCCCACGAGTGCCGCCGGTGATAGATCCGGATGATAGACCAGAGATAGCGTCACTGAAGACGGACCGCTTCTTCCGTCGCATTCGACCTCAATCCCCGCCTTCCGTCTCGGGGAATCTCTGTCGCAACACCGCTCGGCCTAGGATTTCGGCGGACTCGCCTGATGGAGCGGGCCTTCCGTGATCGATTGCGATGGGCAACCCCGCGTCGACCCGCAACATTCCTACTGATCAGGTAATCAAGAAAAGAGGTAACCAATTATGCGGGTTCGCAAAACATTGTCGATCTTTTTTTGTCTGGTTCTGGGGTGCGTTGCGTTCTTGCCGGCAGCGCATGCCGATGAATGGAATCAGATGACGAAGTTTACGTTTAGTGGGCCAATAGAGATTCCTCACGCCGTCTTGCCGGCGGGAACCTACTGGTTCGTCCTCGCAACCGGCCCTGCCCAACGGAATGTTGTTCGAATTTTCAACAGCGACCGTTCAAGGCAGTACGCAACTCTCATCACTTTGCCGACGATCCGCTCCCAGTCGACCGACCGCACGGAAGTCACATTTGCCGAGCGGCCTTCCAATAAGCCTGACGCGCTGTTGACGTGGTATTACCCAGGCCGTTTGACTGGGCACGAATTCCAGTATCGGCCCAGGCGAGAAAAGGAGTTTGTCCGTGACCCGAAACAGGATGTCGTCGGCACAAGTTTGAAGACGCGTCCCTGAGCTCCGCGGAAAAAAACTCGGACGATCCGACGACCTGCGTCATCGAGGGAATGTCTTAGACTGAACAGGGCTGGTTTTCTCCGGACGGCCGAGGCGGCCCCGCACATAAAAGAGGCGGCTTCGCACATAAAAAAAGGTGTGGAGACAGCCGCCCTCGGCTGTCTGGCGTGCGTTAGCACGGCCGCTCCGGGTTGGTCTAAGCCCTCTTCAGCATGCGGCTGATCCAGATCAGGAATACCGCTCCAAAGATCGCGACCACGATGGTCCCAATGAACCCTCCCGCATGGATGCCGAGTATTCTCATCAACCAACCGCCAACAACCGCGCCGATGATGCCCAGCACAATGTCCATGACAGCGCCATAGCCGCCGCCTTTCATGATCTTGCCGGCGGCCCAACCCGCAATCAGCCCAACGACGACCCACCAAATCAGACCCATGATCATTTCGAGCCTCCTCTGCGGAATGGGAGGAGACTATGACGGGGAGGAGGCTGTGTCAACCGGTGCTACTGCGAGACGCAGGTATCGCTGTGTTTAAATCAATCCATGTTCGCCCGCAAGATTCGCGTCGAGTACGAAGCTGACGGCCAGAGGATCCCCTGCCCGCTGAAGTGGCTCGACAGCTTCTCCATGCGCAACTTCACCAACGCCAGCGTTTTCGACGATACCCTGCCGGTTGCCGACGGCCAGATGGAGATCGGATCAAACGTCCCTTTAGATGAGCTTAAGGACGCGATGGAGGACTGGTTCCGGCGCAAGAGCTACCTGCCCAAGGACTTGCATCTATCGCTGGCGGAACAGTAAGGACGGCTCGCGCCACGTCGGTCGAGTCCCAGAGAGCTTCTCGCATTCCTGCTGTTTGACCAAGCTTCGTCTAAAACCGCAATCCGCCTGTGATTTTTGGCGCAGTGTACATACACGACAACCTTGCACCCCGGTATGGGCATCTTGTTTTCAGCAGCTTGGCCAGGCTTCAGGATGGCAGGCGAGTTGCAGTTGTTCGACGGCGAGGAGGTGCTTCATGAGCTACAAAGTATTGCAGCTGTCCCCCCGAGCAAGCACCCGATTCACCCCCAAAGGCGTTACCGCTCAAAATCGCACGGTCCGCTATTTGGTATTGCCGGTCAACGTCGAGCTTCTGCAGCCAGGGTTCGAGAGCGACTGGGATCTCAACCAGGCCGACGAGGGGGGAACAACATGGAGCGCATTTTCCGGCCTGGCCCTTGCCGTGGCTCTGAGCGCATGTTTCTGGGTTGGACTCGCCTGGGCGGTTGAGCACGTCTGGCGATAGGCGGGATTTCATCGAGTTCGGAGAGCGATCGGGGCCGTGCGTCAACCAGCGCCGGCCCCGATTTCAGATGATGCGGTCTTTCACTACTTGTCGTAGCGCAGCAGCGACATCACTTCATAGTTCTTAAGTTTTTCTCGGCCTTTCAGGAATTCCAGTTCCACCACGAATCCGAGTCCGGCAATCTTCGCTCCCAGCGATTCAGCCAGTTTGGCCGTGGCCTCGGCGGTGCCGCCGGTGGCGAGCAGGTCGTCGACAATCAGAACGCGCTGACCTTTCTGGATGGCGTCTTTGTGAATCTCCAGTGAGTTGGTGCCGTACTCGAGGGCGTAATCGTATTTCACGGTTTCCGCCGGAAGTTTGCCGGGCTTGCGGACGGGAACGAATCCAGCGTTGAGACGGTAGGCAAGAGCCGGGGCAAAGATAAAGCCGCGAGCCTCCATGCCGAGCACGAGATCGACGTCTTCGGCAATGTAGTGCTCTGCTAATTTGTCGATCAGCGTGGCAAAGCCGGTCTTGTCCTTGAGTAGCGTGGTGATGTCATAGAAGAGGATGCCCTTCTTGGGGAAATCCGGGATTTCGCGGATCAGGTACTTCAATTGATCGGCATTCATTGCGCCGACGGGCTTTGATGACATTTACCACGCTCCTTCAATGCGAAATGAACTCAGTCCGGCGACTGGACTTGCCTCGGATAGCTCTACAGTGTCGACGCGAGCGGCTCGCGGCCCTTCTCGCAGCCGCGAATGCAGACCGGAGAGCTGGTCGCGCGTGCCTTGGGCCAGAATTTCCACGCTGCCGTCGTGATTGTTGCGAACCCACCCGGCGATGCCCAGGATGTGTGCTTCCCGCTCCACGAACCAGCGGAAGCCGACGCCCTGTACGCGTCCGCGCACGAAGTAGCGTTTGGCTTCGATCGGCTTCTCGGTTGGAGTCATGTCCTAAACGTCGGCCATCGTCTGCAAGGCAGCGCCCATTCGACGCTTAAAGTCTGTCATCCTGGGCGGAGAATCGGCTTCGCGAAGCGAAGGTGATGCGCAGTCGAAGGATCCCTTTCACTTCGATATTGCCGAGGACCTGGCAGGGAATTTCAACCCTGCGTACGACGTGCTACGCCGCTGTTGATTGTACACAGGGCAGGATCCTTCGACTGCATGGGCGTTCGCTTTCTGCGAACGCCCATTTCGCTCAGGATGACAATGATTCGCAATGCCCCACAAAAACTTAGGCCCGCGACAAATATGCGCCTTCCGATGTGTCGACCTTAATCTTCTCGCCTTCATTAATGAACGGGGGTACCTGCACGACGAGTCCAGTCTCGGTTTTGGCGGCCTTGGTTACGCTGGAGGCCGTGGCGCTCTTCAGTCCCGGCTCAGTCTCAATCACCGTAAGGATGACTGTCTGGGGCAGCTCAATGCCGACCGCCTTGCCGTCGAAGAATTCCACTTTAATTTCGAGATTGGGGATTAGGTAATCGACGGCATCGCCCAGGATTTCCTTACTCAGGTGTGTCTGCTCGTAATTCGCAATGTCCATGAAGTAATAGCTGTCGCCGTCGGCGTAGAGGAACTGCATATCGACCTCGTCCACGTTGATCTTCTCAATCGGGTCGGGCGAGCGGAAGCGGTGCTCGAACATGGCGCCGGTGCGCAGGTTGCGCAGCTTGGCCTGAATGAAGGCGCGCAGGTTGCCGGGCGTGCGGTGCTCGACGCTGAAAACGGAGTGCAGATCATTGTTGTGTTTAATGATCATGCCGGGACGAAGCTGGGTGGCAGGGATCGACATCGGTAAGAAACTCTCCTTATACGATTGCGGTTTGCGAAGCCGGCGGAAGACGGGCAGGCCACAAGATCCGCCGCCAGCCTACTATGCGAAAGAAGGCTAAAGCGTCATTTTATACTGAGCTGCGCTGGAAAAGAAACCTTCCCCTTGCCGAACTCATCGAAGTTGGGCGGAATGCTCCTTCCTGATTGAGTTCGCCGCGCCCTTGGAGTTAGGACTAGAATCAGGGCAGGCCGAATCTCGGCGCAGCTTTCGCGAAATATGCCCGGACATTTCCTGGGCGGAAAGAATTTGAGGTCTTCATCATGCGAATCGGACGTTACGAGTCTTCCGAAGGCAGCAATGTCGGTACGGCAATTACCTTCCTGCTCATTGGACTAGGAGCCGGAGCCTTGGCTGGACTTCTGCTTGCCCCCAAGACTGGCAAGCAGCTGCGACGCGACCTGAAGCGTGGCTATGAGGATGCCAAGGACTCGCTCGATGAATGGACCGACGATGCCAAGGAACGGGTTCGTGACGTAAGCGACCGCGTTCGTGAAGTGGCCAGTAAGGGCGTGGATCTCGCCGACGATCTGCGGGAGAAGGTCGAACCCTTGCGCCGCGTTATCAACCGAGGGTAAAAGATCGGCGTGGGACCTCAGACTTCGGACGTCAGACCTCAGACTCTCAGACTTCGGACGTCAGACCTCAGACTCTGATCTAAGCCTTACTTCGGATGTGGCTGAGGTCCGAGGTCTGATGCCGTTTTCGTCAGTACAAGTGAAAATCCACCTGCACTGCGATCTGAGTAGCCACCGGCTGTCCGTTTAGAGTGGCTGGGCGGAAGCGCCAACGATTCACGGCCTCGATCGCCTTCTCATCCAGCCCCATACCCAGGCTCTGCCCGACACGGATGTCGTACGGGTGTCCATCTTTTCCTACCACCAGAAGCAATAACACGATCCCTTGCGCTTTGGCTTTTCGTGCTTCGTCGGAAAAGCTTGGCTCGGGACTGAAGATCACTTCTGGATTCGTTACTCCCATTTTTCCGGCCGGGAAAATTCCAGATGGCCCGGATCCAACATGGGGTCCGGTGGACGACCCAATGCCATCGCAACAACCCGTTCCAATTCCTCCGGGACCGCCCGGTCCGTTGGACAACATCTTCGAAAACGTGGACAGCGGATCGCCGATCTGTCCGCCTTGCGGCAGCTTAATGTCGGGAACCACGTTCACCGTCTCTTCGACGGGAAGCTTCGGCATTTCTTTTGGCAGGATGACCGTCGGCGGCGCAAGCTGAGGATCGAGCGAAGCTTTCGGGATATTGCCGTGCGAAGGCGGAAGCGGGTCATGATTGCCACCACCGCCGCCGTTGTGTCCGGAGAAGATGACGGGGAGTTCCCTCAGATCAGGAAGTTTGTCGGCGATTCCCGGTGTCCGCTGGATCACACAACTGGTGAAGTAGATCAGCAATCCGATGATGACGGCTTGTCCGAGCAAGGAGACGACAAAGCTCTCCTTGCGCGTGCGGTAGAGTCCATCAGTCTCCGTCGAGAGGATGGAGAAAATATTCCCGTCAGGTCCGGGAGATGCAGGAGTCATGCGCGCTCCAGCCGAAAGGTTTCGGCCAGCAATCTCAGCCTCACGCGCCGTAAGACGCGCGAGCGCGCAAAAAGGATTTCCGCGCGAAAGAAAAAGTGTAGCGGGCAAGTCTTGTCCGCGCGGGGAAGGGAATCCAGGTCGTGACCGAAGGCGACGAGAAGCTCTGGTGGCGGATTTGTAAGGCGTGATTCTACTTAAAGATGGACGCGAAAAAACCTTTCACTCGATGCATGAAGCCGGGTTTCGTTTGAGCCTCCGGTGGTTGAAACTGAACCACGGCATCGAGATGAGCCTGCCGGGCCTGTGAATCCTCCACCGGGAGGTCTTTAGCCGCTTCGATAGGCGCCGGTGGAACCGCAAGCTCCGCGCGGCTCTTCGGAGTGAATACAAGCGGAGCATCCACCTGCACGTGCACGTCGTTCGGCTGCGAAGCGGGCAGGGGCGCAGTCTCCGGTCCATTCGACAGCCGGGTCGCCGAAGCCGCCGGCGGCGCCGGAGCGTTATTCTCCTTCGCAGGAGGAGGTGCCGCTCTCTCACCAACGCGCACGCTCTCCGGCAATTCCGAGTCGGGCACGTTCGGCGCAAACGGGGCCCGCGCCCTCATCAGCGGCGAGGGCGGAGGACATCCACATTCCAGAGGAACATTCGTATCCACCTTGTCGATTTGTCCGGAATGAAAGACAGCCGGCTCGGTCGGCCTGACCTGGTAAATGCGGTCTCCCATCAACTCCGAGACGATCGCAGAAGAAGTATTGCCTTTCAGTGCGCGCACACAGGTAGTGCCGTGCGTGTCGGCGCTGATGGCAAAGTGAAATTCTCCCGGCCCCGCGAACATGATGCGGAAGTCGGGAGTCAGCACGGTGTCGGCGGAAGCGCGAAGCGCGTAGTGCGCTTCAATCGCCCCGGTGCTCAGGCCAAGCATCAGGTCGCGCTTGGTCTGCGACGGCGTCACCGACAACGTAGTTCCTGGACATACGCGAATCTCCCCGCCGCGGGAAACGCGCAGGACGGCGGTGTCCGAGCCGGCCGTGATGGACGAGCCGGAACCGAGACGGCCGGCTGAAGGGAACGTCGCGCTCGAGCCCGTGGTCACCGGCACGACTGACGGAGTGTCATGCGTCGACAGGCCGAGTTCCATAGGCGTCGCAAGCGACGGCGACTTCCCGCTTGCATTCGCGTCCCCGGCGGGTTTCAGTCGGATCATCAGGCGATGGCCCGCGCCCTCCCACGAGTAGCCATAGGGCGCAAGCAGATCGAGAACGATGCGCGTCACCGGAGGCTTCTGCTGGTATTGATCGACGCGGATCGAGAGAATATTTTCTTTGTCGATCGCGATGCGCCTCTGCGTCAACCCTACCCGCGAGTTGGGAAGATCGATGACCATGCGCGGCGGCGATTCGACGACCTGGATCTGGGGGATGACGGGGCCACCTTTGGAGAGAATTTCAACCGCTGGCACGCTGCCCACATGAACAATGCGAACGCTGGTCACGACCGGTGGTGGCCCAAAGGTTTGCGCCGCTACACAGGCAGAACACAAAATCGCGATCGTCAGGCACACAGATTGAAACGCAGGTCGCAGCAAGAAATCCCCTCATTGGAGGTTTGAACGAAACATATCAGGCGGAAGGGGTCAACGGCTAGCGGTGAGCGGCAAGTTTCAAAGTTCCAAGGTTTCAGAGTTTCAATGGAATTGGAAGTTACTTTGAAACCTTGAGACTTTGAAACCTTGAAACTTTGTCCTCTTCACGCTTCCGGCAGGAATTCGTATTCCTCAATGACTGCGGCTACGGCGAGTTTGCCGTCGGATCTTCCATTATCGACTCGCACCACGCGGCCTTTGCACTGCACGCGAATACTTTCCGTGAGCGTGATCTCGGGCGGCAGGGTCAGGGTGAAACCGATGGGTGATCCCTGCGCGATAGCGGAATCCAGGAAAAAACAGATGCCGCGCGCGCTCACGTCGCGGAGTTGAGCCGGCTCAGTGGTGCTGTCGTGATTGACGGTTACGGGTACGCGTAGAGGGAAGCGGCGCGCCCCGCGCTTCTCCTGCTGTGGCTCAGGCATGCATCCTCCAAAGTGGCATGAAGTTGCGTCTGAAATAATATTTAGACCGATAAGCGAGGATGCTCCGAGCAAGCGCCAAGGTCAATACCACCCTTGGGTCAGTGGGTGGCCCTTTCAGGCGGGCTTATGCAGTTGGTTGAGATACGAGCGCTTCAAGCAGCGCGCTCGTCCAGTGTAAGCTGGTGTCAGGAGTTGCGGTTTCTTGATCTTCGTCCTCGACAACTACGATTCGTTTACCTACAACCTGGTGCAGTACATCGGGGAATTGGGGGCCAGGGTCGAGGTACGCCGCAACGATCAAGTCACGGTGAGCGAGGTTGAGGACATGCGACCGGAGCGCATCGTCGTCTCTCCCGGACCCTGCACCCCGCATGAGGCGGGCATCAGCATTGATCTGATCCGCCATTTCGCCGGGAAAATTCCGGTGCTTGGCGTCTGCCTGGGACATCAGGCGATCGGCGAAGCCTTTGGAGGAAATGTCATTCGCGCCCCTCACCTGATGCACGGCAAGACCAGCGCCGTCATGCATGATAACCGGACAGTCTTTCAGGGTCTTCCCATGCCTATGATGGCCACGCGCTATCATTCGCTCATCGTTAAGGAAGAGAATCTGCCCGCCGATCTGGAAGTCAGCGCCTGGACCACTGAGAAAGATGGCACCCGCACCATCATGGGCCTGCGCCACCGCCGCCATCCCGTGGAGGGCGTGCAGTTCCATCCTGAAAGCGTGCTAACCGATTCGGGGAAGAGACTCGTGGCTAACTTTCTAGCTCTGTAGCAGCGGAGTGCCTCGTCTATGCTTCCTCACTGTTTGCACAGGACCTCAGCAACGAATAGGAATCGATTCATGTCGCCTCTGGCCTGCAATCCGAAATTCAGCCGTAGCCTCGCGGCGGGCGTCGTGACTCTTCTCTCCTTCCTGATGAGTGGAGCCGCATCCGTGGCGCAGACGAGTACGGCTCCCGACCCGGAAAAGCCCGCCAGCAGTCCAGTTCCTTTGCCGCAAGGCTCGTGGCGATTCATCGTTTCCGGCGATTCGCGGAATTGCGGAGATGTCGTGATGCCGGCCATCGCTGCCCGCAGCGCGCAATTCGCTCCCAGTTTCTACTGGCACCTCGGCGACCTGCGCGCCGTTTACAAGATTGACGAGGATATGGCGTTCGAAGCCACGAATCACGGCCAGGTTCTTACCTGCGACGATTATGAAAGGCGCGTTTGGAACGACTTCGTCGAAAATCAGGTCGCTCCCTTTGGCAGTCTTCCTTTTTATGTTGGGATCGGCAATCACGAGGTGATTCCGCCGAAGACGGAGGACGCTTTCAAACGTCAGTTTGCCGACTGGCTGGACCAGTCTGCCTTACAGCGCCAGCGTCTACAGGACAAAGAACCGGCACAGCCCGAAGCCTACTTTCACTGGATTCAAGGCGGCGTCGATTTCATCTACCTCGACAACGCTGCAAATGCTTTTTCCGTCGATCAACTCGCTTGGCTGGCGCGCCGTCTCGACGGTGCCAAAACCAGTCCTGCCGTGAAAAGCGTTGTCGTTGGAATGCACGAAGCGCTGCCCGACAGCATCGCGAATTTTCACAGCATGGGGGACAATCCCGCCGCCCGACCCAGTGGCGAAAAAGTGTATAAGGCCCTGAGCAATTTTCGCGACGAAAGCCGCAAACCGGTTTATGTGCTTGCCAGCCACTCGCATTTTTATATGGAGAACACTTTCGACACGTCGAAGCTGAAGGAGAACGGCGCCAAGCCGTTGCCCGGCTGGATTGTCGGAACGGGCGGCGCCATTCGCTATCCGCTGCCGGACGGCGCTCCACCCACGGCGAAGACGGATATCTATGGTTTTTTAGTGGGCACGGTCTCAGCGGAAGGAACGATCCAGTTTTCGTTTGAAGAAGTGCGGGAGGCCGATGTTCCCCAATACGTCCGGCAGCGTTATCCCCCCACGCTGGTGCCCTGGTGTTTTGCCCATAATTCGCAGAACACAGAACCAAATGCGGCGGAAATTTCCCCGCGCTGCGTGACTCCGAAGCCCAGCGTGACCCCGGCGTCGCACTAGAAGTAGTAGCGCCGGCGCCCCGCCGGCTGTCTCGAGGGCGTCTCGCCCTCGGACCCTTCCCGATTACTGTCCGCGTGCCTTCTCCACCGCTCTCAGCACGGCCTGTGCCTTATTCATCGATTCCTGAAACTCGCTGGCCGGATCAGAATCCGCGACTATCCCTGCTCCCGCCTGCAAATACGCTTTCTTCCCCTGCATCAGCAGCGTGCGAATCCCTATGCATGAATCCAGATTTCCGGCGAAGTCGGCGTACAGCACCGATCCACCATAGATTCCACGACGCGTGGGCTCCAGTTCCTCAATGATCTGCATCGCGCGTACCTTGGGCGCGCCGCTGAGCGTGCCCGCAGGGAAGCACGCGGCAAAAGCGTCGAGCGCGTCGAGATCCTTGCGCAGCGTTCCTTCCAGAGCCGATACCAGGTGCATCACGTGCGAATAGCGTTCTACGTACATCAGATCCTTCACCTTGACCGAACCGTAATCGCTGACACGCCCCAGGTCGTTGCGCCCGAGGTCGACGAGCATCACATGTTCGGCTCGTTCCTTCTCGTCGGTGCGCATCTGCTGCTCAAGGCGGAGGTCTTCAGCTTCATCGCGCCCGCGCGGATGCGTGCCCGCGATCGGCCGGTATTCCAGCTTGCGTCCCGTGACCCGCACCAACATCTCCGGAGAAGAGCCGAGAATGTGCGTATCGCCCGAGCGCAAAAAATAAAGATACGGCGACGGGTTCACCTGCCGCAGAGAACGATATAAATCGAACGGAGCAATGTCGGGCGTGAAATCCAGACGCTGCGACAGCACGACCTGAAAAATGTCACCCGCAGCGATGTATTCTTTGCAACGCTCCACGCCGCGCATAAAAGCGTCGCGCTTGGTGCCTGCGTGGACTTTCATTTTCGCTGGCCCATTCTTCACCGACTTGCGCCACAGGGCGGGGCTCAATCCCGAGGCGAGTTTGCGTTCCAACGCGTCAATATCGCGCACCGCGCGGTCATACGCGCGCCCCGGATTCTCGCGGGCTACGTCCGCGGTAGCCACGATGTGAATCTGGTGGCGCAGGTGATCGAACGCCAGCAGGCGGTCAAAGAACATCAATTCCGCGTCCGGGAGCGCCAGGTCATCTTTGGCGTGATCGCCGATCCTTTCCAACTGGCGAACGACGTCATAGGCGAAATATCCAACCGCTCCCGCCGTGAATGGAGGCAGTCCCGGAACATTGACTGGACGATGCTGGCGCAGCAACCGCTTCACGACCTGGAATATGTTTTCTTGCAGAACTTCACGCTTGCGCCCGCGCTCGATCTCGACCGTCCCCTCGCGGGCTTTTACCCGCATGTACGGCCGTGCCCCAAGAAACGTGTAGCGTCCGATCTGCTCGCCGCGCTCCACCGACTCGAGCAGGAACGCATGGGGTTCTTTGTCCGCGATGGCGAGGAAGGCCGAAACCGGCGTCAGCAAGTCGGCGCTGACCGATTTCACCACGGGGATCAGCGTGGACTCCCGTGCCAGCCGGGAAAATTGTTTGAAGTCCGGTTGCGGCATTTGTCTTCGAAACCCGAGTCCGCCGGCTCAAAGAGATCCGCGTCACGCCGAACCGGGTTTTTCATTATAGGCGACCTGATAGGCGACCGGCCGCGACCCGATAGAACGTCGAGGGAATCAGAAAGAGCTGCAACCGCGAAGGACATGAAGGATCACGAAGGAAGACCCCGCACGCGAATCCGTCGTGATCCTTAAGTGTCCTTCGCGGTGAAGATTTGAGCTCTAACGTTGCGCGCAACCTCGACGTGTGATGCAATTACTGCAAATGAATCGCCGAGATTTTATTCGCCTCTCTTCCGCGGCGTCCGCTGCCGCTTTGTGCCATCCCCTGAGCTTTGCCGAAACGATCCCGAGTCCTTCGCTTCGGCTGACCCTTCGTCCCGATCGCCTTGGCAATAAGATCGGCGAAGACTTCACCGGCCTGAGTTATGAATCCGCGCAACTCGGGAATCCGCATTTTTTTTCCGGCGAAAATGCGCAACTGGCGGGCTTCATCAAGCGGCTGGGGAATTCCGGCATTTTAAGGATCGGAGGCAACACCAGCGAGTATTGCTACTGGACTCCCAATCCCGCAACGGCGCCGAACCGGCAAAGTCCCGAGAGCATGCGCACGGGTGACAAGGCCAATCCCCCGGCCTTTGGAATGGCCGTTGGCCCTGACACCGGTAAGAAAGCCGCTGCGCCCGTCAACATCACGCCGCAGGCAATTCGCAATCTGCGGGACTTCCTCGACGCCTGCGGATGGAAGCTGATCTACGGTCTGAACATGGGCACTGGCACTGCCGAAGACGCGGCTGATGAGGCTGCCGTCGTGATGGACGCGACCGGCTCGAAGCTGATCGCCTTTCAACTCTGTAACGAGCCTGATCTTTTCTTTCGCAACGGAATTCGCAGGTCCGATTACGATTTCAAACAGTTCGCCGCTGAGTGGCAGCATTTTTACGAGACGATCCGTGCCCGAGTGCCCAAGGCGCCTTTCGCTGGACCAGATACGGCTTACAACAACGAATGGCTTGTCCCTTTTGCGAAGCAATTCAAGCACGATGCCGCATTTCTTTCGCAGCACTATTACGCGGAGGGCCCGCCAACTGATCCGTCGATGACGATTGAACGCCTGCTTCGCCCCAATCCCAAGCTCGAGGACGAGTTCGCAGGGATGAAGACGACAGTGCAGGAATCGGGCCTGCCTTTCCGGCTGGCGGAAACCAACTCCTGCTATCAAGGCGGAAAGCAAGGAGTCAGCGATACATTCGCCTCAGCGCTTTGGGGTGCCGACCTCATGTACCAGCTGGCATCGGCTGGCGGCACCGGCATCAACTTCCATGGGGGCGGTTATGGCTGGTACACGCCAATTGCTGGAACGCAGGAGGATGGATTCCTAGCGCGTCCCATCTATTACGGCATGCTGCTGTTTGCCGAAGCCGGCTCGGGACAACTGCTGGAAAGTACGCTCGACCACCCGGAACAAGCACCATTGCTGACGGCCTATGGTCTGCGCAGCCCGGCCGGAGCCATTAAGGTTGCGGTGTTTAATAAGAACCTCGACCGCGGTGTTCGCCTTACAATGGATGCGGGACAGGGCTTGCAGCGGGCCAATGCGCTTTCTCTGCATGCGCCGCGAGTAGACGACACGACCGATACGACTCTCGGTGGATCCCCGGTAGGTGCCGCCGGTGCCTGGACGCCCGTGCGGAAGCAAGCATTGACCTTCGAGAATGGCGCGGCAATTCTCCAACTTTCAGCCGCAAGTGCTGCCCTGATCACGTTCGAGCGTGCCTGACTGGCAGCGGGGGTCGCCGTGCCGTCGTCTCTTCCGCGTCGGCCCGTTTCGCGCCACGTCTCCTAAACTTTGGTCACTTGTTGGACCTCCAACAATGGCTAAAATCGTCTATATCCCAAGTAATATGAACACGTTGGGCTCCTTGCAAGCCTGAGCGGGGCATTGTTACCCGCCTGCATTCAAGGGAACAGCGCTCAGATTGACGGGACATTTCGTGCGGTCGAAGATTACGAACTAACAGCACTGGAATTTATGCGAGTCAAGTTTTGGGGCGTTCGCGGTTCCACGCCCACTCCACAGGTCGAGAACCTGCGCTATGGAGGTAACACCTCCTGCGTCGAAGTTCGCCTTGGAGATCAGATCTACATTTTCGATTGTGGCACCGGTTTCCGCGTGCTCGGACGCGAATTGAAACGCGAGTTTGCCGACCGCCCGTTCTCCGCGCACGTTTTCGTTTCCCACTTCCACTGGGACCACATCCAGGGCATGCCTTTCTTCCGCCCGCTCTATGAAAATCCCAGCAGCCAGCTTGTTTTCCACTCGTCGAGCCGCACCCGCAGTCTCGAACAGGTGATGGCCGAGCAGATGGCCTCGCCGTATTTCCCTGTCAACCTTGACCAAATGAAGGCGAAGCTTGACTTCTACAACATCGAAAACGGATGCTTGCCCATGGAAGACGGCACGCGAATCAAAACCGCGTGGCTGAACCATCCCCAGGGATGCATGGGATTCCGCTTGGAAACCAAAGAGGGCATTTTGGTTTATGCCACTGACAACGAGCCCGGCGATCCCAATTTCGACAAGGCCGTGCGCAAGCTGGCAGAAGGCGCCGACATCCTGATCTACGACGCGCAGTATCTTCCGGAAGAATACGAGGCCCGCCGCCGCGGCTGGGGACACAGCCATTGGCGCGAAGCCGTCAACATTGTCATGGAAAGCGGCGCCAAGGAATTGATCCTCTATCATCACGACCCAGACCATACCGACGCCATCGTCGACAAAGTCGTCCGCGATGCACGCAACTACTATCCCAAAGTTCGCGGCGCCGCCGAGGGCATGGAAATTTTGCTGTAGCTCAGCAGAGAAACAACTCTCGAACCAAGACAGTCAACACTCAGAATTCAACAATCCCAAATTCCTTCTCCGTGTCTCCGCGCCTCCGTGGTGAAATGAAATCCCATGGCAAAGCGTGTGAGTGTCGACCGCTGGCTGTTTACCGTGACCATGCTGCTGGTATTTGTCGGCTTGGTGATGGTGTTCTCGGCGTCGGCGGTCATGGCCCGGGAACGGTTCGGTTCTCCCTACGCATTCCTGTCGAAGCAGCTGATTTGGGCGGTGGCTGGACTCCTCGCCATGGTCGTCACCATGCGCGTCGACTATCGCCGCTACAAGCATCCCGCTATCGTGTTTTCGCTGATGGGATTCACCACGGTGCTGCTGATCTCGGTCTTCTTTCTCGACCGCTCGCATAACACGCACCGCTGGATTCACGCCGGAGGATTTTCCTTCCAGCCGTCGGAGTTGGCCAAGCCCGTCCTGATTCTGTTTCTCGCCTATTTCCTGGACAGCCGGGCCAAAACCATCGATGACGTCCGCAACACGCTGCTGCCCGCGGCTGCGCCCGTGCTGGTGTGTCTGGGACTGATCGTGCTGCAACCCGATCTTGGCACGGCCATTGCCTGCGCCGGAATTTCCGCCTGCATCCTCTATGTTGCCGGCATGCGTCTGCGTTATTTCGGGTATGCGTTCGGAGCCTCATTGCTCCCGCTGTACTTTCTTATCTTTCACGTCGCCTGGCGGCGCGACCGTATTCTCGCGTTTCTGAATCCATATGCCGACCGACAGGGCAGCGGCTTCCACATCATTCAATCGCTAATTGCGGTCGGCACCGGAGGTGTTACGGGCACGGGACTGATGGAAGGCAAGCAAAAGCTCTTCTATCTGCCCGAGCCGCACACCGACTTCATTTTCGCCGTGACCGCTGAAGAGTTAGGTTTAGTCGGCGCCCTCTTCGTCGTTGCTTTGTTTGCAGTCTTCCTGTGGCGCGGCATGCGCGCTTCCTGGCGCACCGACGACCTTTTCGGCCGCTACCTCGCAGTCGGAATTACCAGCATGGTCGTGCTGCAGGCGTTCATCAACATCAGCGTGGTTCTTGGAATGATGCCGACCAAAGGAATTCCGCTGCCGCTCGTCTCGTACGGCGGTTCGTCGTTGTTTGTGACGCTGGCCTGTGTCGGCGTGCTGCTGAACATCACCAAGCAAGCGGAATGAAGCAGCTGCAATTGTTGATTGATGATTTTTGATTGTTGATTGAACGGCCCCGGGTATCGGCAAATTGCTGTCGACTGAGGACGCTTGAATCGACAATCATCAATCAACAATCAGCAATTCCTTTATATTCACCTCATGCGCGCAATCCTGGCGGGTGGCGGGACGGGCGGTCACGTAATCCCCGCGCTGGCCATTGCCAACCAACTCAAAAAGACGTACGACGCAGAGGTGCTGTTCATCGGCACCGCCCGCGGTATTGAAAACCGGCTGGTTCCAGCCGCAGGATATCCCCTGCAACTCGTGCGCGTGGGAGCACTGAAAAATGTCAACCTGACGACGCGCCTGAAGACAGCGTTCGATTTGCCCCGCGCCGTCTGGGACGCCGCCCGCATGCTCAACGAATTCGCGCCCGACGTGGTGATTGGTGTGGGCGGATACGCTTCGGGTCCGGCGATGCTGGCGGCGGTAGTCAAGCACATTCCGACGCTGGCGTTCGAACCAAATGTGGTGCCGGGATTCGCGAACCGGACGGTGGCGCGCTTCGTTTCCGGCGCAGCCGTGCACTTTGAAGAGACGGCGAAATATTTTCGTCACGGCGAGGTTACGGGCGTGCCGGTGCGGCAGGCGTTCTTTGAGATCCCGCCCAAGCGCGGCGGTCCACCGACCTTGCTCGTTTTCGGAGGAAGCCAGGGAGCCCACGCCATCAATCAGGCCATGATCCGCTGCCTGCCCGTTCTGCGGCGCGAGGCCCCCGGAATTCACATCATTCACCAGACCGGCGAGCGTGAATATAATGACGCCCGGGCCGCCTACCAGTCTTTGGGCGAGGCCGCAGAAGTGTTCAAATTCATTGAAGACATGCCGTCTGCTTTTGCGCGCGCGGATTTGGTGGTGTGCCGATCGGGCGCGAGCACGGTCGCCGAAATCGCAGCAGCAGGGAAGCCCGCAGTGTTCGTCCCGTTCCCGCGCGCGGCCGACGATCATCAACGCATTAATGCCGAAGCGCTGGCGCGCCACGGAGCCGCAGTGGTCGTCGAAGAGTCGAAACTCGAAGGAGTCTGGCTGGCGGAAACGATTGCCGCGTTGTTGCAAGACTCGCATCGCCTGCACCAGATGAGCCACGCCGCGCGCGAGCTATCGCATCCCAACGCCGCGCATGACATCGCGGCGATGGCGGCGCGCGTGGCGGGAATCGAGAGAGCACCAGCATGATTCGGAGGGCGGTCCTAGCCATCTTGGAACTAGCGCTGACTATTGCCGGCTTGGCGTGTTTCACCTACAACTTCAACACCGAGCCGATCTTCGGGCCGCCATCGCCTACTGAGAAGGCATTCACAGTAGCGAGCCCCGTCTTGGGGATTGCCTTGGGGGGAGTCGGCATTTGGCTGATACGGCTCTCAATGAGCCGCGGAGAGTCGCGTTAATCCGTGTAGATCCGTGGCCAAGAATTTGACTTATGTTCGCAAAAATCCAGCGTATCCATTTCGTAGGCATCGGCGGCATCGGCATGAGCGGGATCGCCGAGGTGCTGCTCAATCTTGGCTACAAGGTTTCCGGCTCGGACCTGAAGAGCTCCGCCGTCACGCAGCGGCTCGCCGGCCTGGGTGCTTCCACGTTTGAGGGGCATCTCGCGGAGAATATCGCGGGCGCCGAAGTCGTCGTCACCAGTTCCGCCATCTCTGTCGAGAATCCCGAAGTCACCGAAGCGCACAAGCGGCATATCCCGGTCATTCAGCGTGCCGAGATGCTGGCCGAATTGATGCGTCTGAAGTACGGCATTGCCATCGCCGGCATGCACGGCAAGACGACCACGACTTCCATGGTGGCCGCGGTGTTGGCTGGGGGCGGACTCGATCCCACAGTGGTGGTCGGTGGGCGCGTCGACGCCATGGGCTCCAACGCTCGTCTGGGAAAGTCGCAATATCTGGTCGCCGAAGCCGACGAGAGCGACCGCTCGTTCCTGAAGCTCTCGCCGATCTTGTCGGTCGTCACCAACATCGATCGCGAGCACATGGATTGCTACCGCAACATGCGCGATGTGAAGAAAACTTTCCTCGACTTCATGGATCGCGTTCCTTTCTACGGAATGATCGTCGCCTGCAATGACGATCCCTTGCTGCGCCGCCTGTTGCCTGAGGTGCAGCGGCGCACGGTCACCTACGGCACCAAGCGCGGGTCGGACTTTCTGATCAAGCTCGATGCGAGGAAAGAATCAACGCCCAGCGATTCCCGCCCGCTCAGCCGGTTCCACGTCAGCTATCGCAAGCAGGAGCTCGGCGAGTTCACGCTGCACGTGCCGGGCCTGCACAATGTGCTGAACGCAACGGCGGCGATTGCCGTGGGTGTCGGCCTTGATGTCCAAATCGATGCTATCCGCGCGGCGCTCGACCAGTTCCGCGGCGTCGACCGCCGCTTCCAGTTGCGCGGAAAAGTCGCGGGTATCAGCGTCATCGACGACTACGGCCACCATCCCACCGAAATTAAAGCTACGCTGGCTGCGGCCCGCCAGTGCGGTTTCGGAAAGATTCACGTTATCTTCCAGCCCCACCGTTACACCCGCACCCGCGATCTGCTCGAGGAATTCACCACCGCCTTCGACGATGCCGATTCGCTCTTCGTTCTCGACGTCTACGCCGCCAGCGAGAAGCCCATCGAAGGGATCACCGGCGAGATTCTCGCGCAGCGCATTCGCGAAAAAAACGTAAAGAACGGCCGCTATGCGAGTTCTCCCGCCGAAGCCGTGGAAGCGGCAGCGTCCGTCGCCCAGGACGGCGACATGATTCTGACCCTAGGAGCAGGAAGCGTCTGGCAGTTCGGGCCCATGATCCTGGAGAAGTTGAAGGAAAGGGAAGCCGTATCGTCAGAACCTTCGAGTGCAGTCTGAGCACCCGAGACTTTGTGCGGGACTTTCTACGGTACCGCTGGTTTTACTTCTTGCAACTCGCGTCGGCGGTCGTGCACGCACGCCAAGTATTCGCGGAGGAATGTATATCTTTCTCTCGGCTCCGGCTCATATGCCGCCAGGTCTAGCTCTCGGATCATCGATTCAGCAATGCCCTGACTGGGAACATGCAGCGATTGATAGGGTTCATCCTCCGGACACTTCACCTCGCGTGGATAGCCCTCCATCAGGGATTGCAGATCCTTGGTGGCTTCATTGATCTGATGCTGTGTGTTCCCGTCTTCTGCGTGCGCCTTTAGTGCGGCCAAAACACTCTTCTCCTCGCCATCCGCCTCTTGCCGCCAGTCGCGAATCCGCCTCATATCCCAGAGGCCAGCCGTCCCTTCGATCGTCCCATCGGACCAAATGATTCCCGTGAGTTCGACGTGTATCTTCGGAGACCCTCTCTGTAGCATGCTGGTGTCTAACAAATTGCCGGAAATCGATTCCACATGCGTATCTCCCGGTTTGATCGTACCTGCTAGCGGGGGGGAAGTGAATCCGGGAAGGGACTCGCACCCTCCTTCACTGCATTCTCTGGGAAATCCTTGCACTGAACGATCAACTCCAACGCCAACAAGTCGCGACTGTGCGAAATCGGCCCGTCACCTCGTAATGCGTTCTTTCCCTCGACTTCTGCCGAAATTGTGACGCTGAATGCGGTCACAGGATTGGCTCCGTGATTCACCAGCCTGTACTCAATTGCGTCCTTCTCGGGCAGATACTTCGCGCTGACCACGTTAAGCAGATAGTTGGGTCGCGATGGAGACTGTGCGAGTCCAGGCAAGGGCGCCCAAGACAGCAATGCCAGCCACAGATAGAAACGTTGGCGCGGCGTTCCTGGAGGTCGGCCCATGAAACCTCCTCGATGCTGGATACTATAGCTTATCTTGGGCCGGCCGATTGCCTGGAAATTGCGGCCGAGCCTCATGGATGTCGTTTTCGGGAACCTGAAGGCAGCCGGCCTCGTATCTTCCCTTGCTAACGGATTCGAACGCCCATCGTCTATTCAGCCATAAGGGGTTACGGCGATGAAAACGATGACTCAAGCCTGGGGATGGTTGGCCGCTGGGGTGCTGGCAGCCGGATTGAACGCAAGTTACTACGACGGCGGCCTGCAGTGGGCACACCAGATCGCCGATCGTGCAGCGCAGGGCTCGGCCGCCGTCATGGCTCTAGCTTCCGATAACGTCGGACAGTTCGTGACCGAGGCGCGTTCGCTGGCAGCACGAGACGAAACAGCTTCCTGCCGTTTTGCCACGGCTCTGGCGCGAGTAGAGGCTGCGTTCGGACGCTCTCAAGGACAATTCGACCGTTTTGAAGCAATGTCCGCCCGCCAGGAAGCGCAGTTAGCACGGTTAGAGGTGAATCGGGCGCGGATCGAGACCAGGATCGCAGTTCAGGCGGCCCACCTTCGCATCCCTGTGCAGGCGTTTGCGCCGGTCGCGTTCAAGACAATGCCAGCTCAAGTGATTTGTCCCCGGATTCACGTGAGCGTTCCGCGGCTTCCGATGGTGAAAATGCCGGTGGCTCCCGAGATTCACGTTGAGATGTCGGGAACCGGACCGATCTAACCCGCATCGATCAAGCTCACTGTACTTTGCCTCCCCGGGCAAGGGGCGTGGAATCCATTCCGCGCCCAATTTTTTTGTTCGTCATTTTTTTAGTTGTCATTCCAAGGAGCGAAAGCGACGAGAAACCTGATTTTCTTGCCTTGTGCGTACAGTAAATTCCTTCGGCTGTGGTCGGAATGAACAATTCTGATGCAAAACGTAACCACAGAGGACACAGAGCGCACAGAGGTACGCAACTCGCTTTGGTTTCCTCTGCGTCCTCCGCGTCCTCTGTGGTGAATTCTCGACTGGTGCCCAATCCGGTTCCCGCCTGTGCAAATCCTCAAACTTTTTATCTATCTCAATTCGAGAAATGAAGCTATATTGAAAAAGCTCAGCGATTCCTCACGACAACTGACCTGAACTGATGGCGCGGAAACCTGGTGGCACCATCTTGCAGGAAGAGTTGTATCCATCGGCCAGCGCTGGGCCCTCGCATTCCGAGGCCTCGCGTGCAGAGCTCGACGACGCCCGTCTGGTCGATCTGGATGTAAGCGAGGAATCCCCTTTCCTGCGCGGGCAAAAGCGCGTCTCCGCCCGTCGCAGTTCGCTCCCCAAGAAAACTGCCAGCCGCCTGCTATGGGCGTCCCTCGCAATGGCAATTCTCTGCGTTGCCGCGATCGCCGCAGCCGGTTTATACGAATATGGCGAGCGCTCCTGGCGCTTTCGCGTCGACTCCAGCGACAACATCGAAGTCGCGGGCACGCAGAACGTGACCAAGGCGCAAATCATGGAAGTCATGGGCGCCGATATTGGGCGCAACATCTTCTTCATTCCGCTGGCCCAGCAGCAAGCCCAACTCGAACAGATTCCCTGGGTCGAATCGGCCAGCGTGATGCGCTTTGTTCCCAATCGCCTGAGGGTCGAAATTCACGAGCGCACGCCGGTCGCATTTGCTCGCGTCGGCCCGCGCATTTCTCTGATCGATGCCGGCGGCACTCTGATGGAACTTCCGCAGAAGCACAAGTATTCGTTCCCCGTGATTCTCGGGATGAACCCCGGCGAACGGCTTTCCACCCGCGCTCCGCGCATGAAGGCCTACAACGAACTCGTGCAGGATCTCGATTCCGGCGGGGCTCGCTACTCGCAGGACCTGAGCGAAGTCGACGTCTCCGATCTGGAGAACCTGAAGATTCGCGTGAATGATCCGGCGGGCGACGTCCTGGTCGAACTCGGCTCGTCGGATTACCTGAAGCGCTACAAGACCTACGTGAGCCATGTGCAGGAGTGGCGGCAGCAGTTCCAGAAACTAGAGTCGGTGAATCTCCGTTACGACAATCAGGTGATCGTCAATCCCGACATGGAAGGCCGTTCCAAGCCACCTGCGCTGGCAGCGTCAGCCGCGAAGGCTGCAGCTGCAGCGGGTGTGAAGCCTGCGGCACTCATTACACGGATGAATCCGCACGACCAGACACTCCCCAAACCCGCGTTCGAGTTGACCGAGAAGAAACTGGATCCGAAATCGGCGGCTGCGAAGAAGCCGACTTCAAAGCCGCGGGCAAAGAAAACCGCGGCAAAAGCGAAAACGCCAGCGCCGAAGAAGGCCGTGGTGAAGACTTCTGCATCGGGCGCGAAAGCTGGAGCGATTAAGACGCCGGTGGCATCGCAGAAGCCGAATGCGACGAAGCCGGTGATTCCCGCGGCGAATGCCGCAGGCTCGAAACCGAGTCCAGCTATAGCAAAACAGCAATCGAATACGAGCTCAGATTAACTAATGACGTCGAGGAATTCATAAGGCATGGCGAACCAGCAGGGAAGTTTTCTTACCGCGATCGACGTAGGCAGCGCCAAGACCTGCGCTCTGATGGCCGAGGCCACTGACAGTGGCCTGCGCTATCGCGGGCATGGCGAGGCCGAGTCCCGCGGCTCGCGCAAAGGCGTCATCGTCGAACTCGACAAGGCTGTGGCTGCAATCCAGAAGGCCGTCGAAGCCGCCGAAGACATTGCCGGCGCTCCGGTCGAGCACGCCATCGTCGGCATCGGCGGAGCGCACGTGCGCGGCATCAACAGTCACGGAGGCATCAGCCTGGGCACGCGTCCGCGCGAAATCGGACGCGACGAGATCAAACAGGCCGTCGATCGCGCTCGCGCCATCCCCCTGCCCGCCGATCGCGAGATTCTCCATCTCCTCCCGCAGGAATTTATTCTCGACGATCAGGCCGGAGTCCACGATCCGCTCGGCATGATGGCCGCCCGCCTGGAAGTCCGCGTCCACATGGTGACCGCTGCCACCAGCGCGACGCAGAACGTGATTACGGCGGTGAACAAAGCCGGCGTGCACGTCGACGACACGGTCTTTGAGCCTCTCGCCGCGGCCGATTCCGTGCTGCGCAACGACGAGCGCGAACTTGGAGTCTGCCTCGCCGACATCGGCGCCGGTTCCACCGACCTCATCGTCTTTCAGCAGGGAGCCGTCGCCTTTACTGGAGTGATCCCGGTTGGAGGCGACCATTTCACCAGCGACCTCTCGGTGGGACTCTGCACGCCGCTCGCCGAAGCAGAAAAGATCAAGAAGATCTACGGCAATGCGATCGTGACGCTGATTCCTGAAGGAAACGAAGTCGAAGTCCCGTCCGTGGGCGACCGCCCGTCGCGGCTTATGCCCCAGCGTTTAGTCGCCGAGATTCTCGAACCGAGGGCGCGCGAACTCTTCGAAATGATGCGCGACAGCCTGCGCCAGAGCGGCATGTTTGATATGTGCATCGCCGGCATCGTGCTCACCGGAGGCGCCTCGCGCCTGCCCGGAATCTTCGACGTCGCCGAGTCGGTTCTGCGCCGATCGGTGCGCCTCTCGTGGCCCACGCCGCTGGCCAGGATGCCGTCAACATTATCTGAGCCAGAGTTCGCGACGGTTCTCGGTATGGTGAACTACGGCCAGCGTGCCCGCATCGCCCGCGGCCTGCAGGAAGATCGCTGGGGAGCGAGATTGAAAGCGCTGTTGGTGGGTAAGGGAGCGTAAGACAAGGTTTCAAGGCCAAGGTTTCAAAGTTTCAACGATTCAAGGTTTGAAAAACCCAAACGCTCGACCTTGAAACTTTGAAACATTTTTCGAATAGGTGGACACAATGAGCAAAGATTCCATTCGTATCAGCTTCAACGAAGAGGCCCGCAACGACGCCAAGATCAAAGTCATCGGCGTGGGCGGCGGCGGAGGCAACGCAGTCAACCGCATGATCGACGCCGGCGTCGAGGGTATCGAGTTCATCGTTGCCAATACCGACCTGCAGGCGCTGCGCATGTCGCACGCGCCCGTCAAACTGCAACTCGGCGTGAAACTGACGAATGGCCTGGGTGCGGGCGCAAATCCTGAAGTTGGCCGCAAAGCCGCGCTCGAAGATTCTGACAAGATCATCGAAGCCCTTGAAGGCGCCGACATGGTTTTCGTCACCACGGGGCTCGGCGGTGGCACCGGCACCGGCGCCGCTCCCATCATCGCCTCGCTCGCCAGTGAGATGGGCGCGCTTACCGTTGCTGTCGTTACCAAGCCGTTTTCATTTGAAGGCAAACGCCGCATGCAACAGGCCGAGCGCGGCATCTCCGAACTGATGGAATCCGTCGACACCACCATCGTGATTCCCAACGAAAAGCTGCTCGCCGTTGCCGAAGACGCCGGCTTCTTCGAGTCTTTCCGCATCGCCGATGACATTCTTCGTCAGGGCGTTCAGGGAATCTCCGACATCATCACCATCCCCGGCATCATCAACCGCGACTTTGCCGACGTGAAGACCATCATGGCGCGCATGGGATACGCCGTCATGGGCACCGCCTCGGCCAGCGGCGCCAAGCGCACGATCGAAGCCGCGCAAAAAGCCATTGCATCTCCGCTACTCGAAGCGGGAGCGATCGACGGCGCTCGCGGCATCCTCATCAACATCACCGGATCGTCGTCCCTGAAACTGGCTGAAGTGCAGCAGGCCTGCTCCATCATTCAGAGCGCCGCGCACGAAGATGCCAACATCATCTTTGGCGCCGTGATGGACGAAAAGATGAAGGACGCAGTGAAGATTACCGTGATCGCCACCGGTTTCCGCGAAGCTCCCAGTTCGCGCTATCGCCCGGTGGAAACACGTACGTCTTTCGCCTCCGCCCACGAAGATGCGATGGACTTCCCCGAAGAGCGTAGCTCGCGCGATTTCATCCCCGAACCTCCGAAGCACATCATGGAGTCGCCCATACCCGAAGACTCGATCACGGAGGACCGCACGTATGTGGATGATGCGCCTCCCGCGCCCATGTCACAAGCCTCCGATCACCTGGCTGGAGACGTGATTTCGCTTGACGCCATGCGAGACAATCTGCGCGGCGCCATCGTCACAAACTTCGAGCAGGACGATCTCGACGTTCCCGCGTTCCTGCGCAAGCGCAACGACGTGATGTAGGAACGAAAAGTTGAGACAGAGCGCGATCCAAGTAGTCGCCCAGGGCCGACCGGATTGGCGGCCGCCGCGGCAACCTCTCAAATCGCAGCAGTTCTTCGCGTACTCAGCGGATTTTCTTTGCGAACTCCGCGCTCCAGGCTTTTTCCGCAAGGCCGGGAACAGCTCCACGACGTATCCGCGACCGGAGCCTTTGAGGAGCGGAAAAATCTTGCACATAGGGAAGTATCTTTCCAGTAATCAGGTAACGCGTTACTGAAGGGGACTGACCGCAGGTAATCCCATCGTATGTGCTTGTTTCACAATGGTTTAAATCGAAATTAATGTTTCACCGGATCGAAACTTTTTCGTTGCCTCAGATCGCTAACTGCCGTAGTATCAGCGCAGCGAAACGATTTGGCGGTGTTACCACCCGCTGGCACCGTGCGTGCATCGTAGTAGTGATCAGCAATCCGGGGAGTGGAATCACGAGATGTCTAAAGGAAGCAGCCTTCTTCGTCTATTGGTGGCCTTTCTGACTTGCTTGCCCCTGGCAGCATCGAGTTGGGCGGCGCACATCAGCACCAGCACGCATACGCCGACAAAATCGAAGTCCCCCAAGATCAGTGAGAGCCAGCGCACCCGCCGCCGAATTCACCACCTGGCGCGCAGCCGCAGCGCGACCCTCACTCACGCCTCGGTGACTACGCCCCACCATCATTACTACGAGCGCTTCAGTATGAGTTCGTTCGCCGAAGACATTACTGCCGGTGACATCACGACTGGCGAGGATCCCGTGGTGCGCCAAGCCGCCATCGATGGGCTGGGCAACATGAATGGCACTGTCGTCGCGATCGAGCCGACCAGCGGACGCGTGTTGGCCATGGTCAACCAGAAGCTGGCCCTTTCCAGCGGCGCGCAGCCTTGCTCCACCATCAAGCTTTCCGTCGCCCTCGCCGCACTCAGCGAAGGCCTGATCTCCAAAGAAACTGAAGTTTCTCTCGGCGGCCACAGCCGCATGAATTTAACGACCGCGCTGGCGCACTCGAACAATGCTTACTTCGAGGCTCTCGGACGCAAGCTCGGTTTCGAGAAAGTCGCCTACTACGCGCACGAATACGGACTCGGCGAACTTGCGGGATACGATATTCCCGGCGAGCAACTGGGCAGCTATCCCGATGAAGTGATCCCGGAAAAGCTGGGCGGCGTCGGCAAGATGTGCTCGTTTGGCGAAGGTGTTTCCATGACCCCGCTGCAACTGGGCGCGATGGTTTCCGCGATCGCGAACGGCGGAACGCTCTACTATTTGCAGCATCCGACAACTCCGGAAGAGGTTGCTGGATTCCAGCCGCGCGTGAAGCGTCAGCTCGATATCGCCCCTGTGATTCCTGAACTCTCCGACGGCATGGCGGGAGCCGTGCAATATGGCACCGCCCGCAGCCTTCGTCTCAACTTCAACGAAGAAGAGATTCTCGGCAAGACGGGAACCTGTTCTCACTCCGGTACCCGCTTCGGCTGGTTCGCTTCGTACGCCAACACCAGCGTGGGTCGCGTCGTGGTTGTGGTCTTCCTCGAAGGCGGACGTCCCACTTTCGGTCCGAAAGCTGCAGAGATTACCGGACGCATCTATCGCAACATGTACGACCACAACTTCTTTGTGGCCGGCCCCGGCTCGCCCTCTGACACGGCCGCGGTCAAAACGGTCAGCACGAACCCTTAGGCCATTAAACTGAATTCCTCTTGGAGACGCAGCCTGCTGCGTCTCTTTTCATTTGTGCCAATTTCACACGGTGCTGCTCGTCCTCTTCGCTCAAACCTTACCCACTTCTAATACGCAATGCCCCGCGAAATGCCGATATCTCCTTTAGCGGATCAGGACGATCTTGAAGTGTCCAATCCGCTCACCTAAGCATTCAGCAGCAGAACCACGGCCAACGGAATGATCCTTCATCGAACCCCGGGTTTCGGACTCCTCGCACCCTTGATCGTCGTCGCATTGCTTTGTGCATACGCCGCACTTTTCCTTGCTTTTCGCGCCCTGGTCAAGCGCGCTGGTGAAGGCCGTTTCCGGCTGCTGGCCGAAGCGATTCCTCAGATTGTTTGGACGGCGATTCCCGGAGGTGGCCTCGACTACTGCAACCAGCGCCTCTACGATCTGACCGGACTCGGCAAAGAGGACGTCCTGGGATCGGCCTGGCAAAACCTGCTTCATCCCGATGATCTGCCCTTGGCCCTCACAAATTGGGAGAACTCCCGTCGCACCGGCACATCTTACGACGTCGAATATCGTCTGCGTACCGCCGCAGGAGGCTATCGCTGGCATCTGGTCCGCGCTACGCCTATGCGCGATTCCTCGGGCGCCATTGTGAGATGGTTCGGAGCTTGCACCGACATCGACGACCAGATGCGCAATCAGCAGGTCCTGGAGGAACAAGTCAAGCAACACACGGCTGCGTTGATGGAAGCCAACATCCGCCTGCAATCGGAAATGCGCGAGCGGGCTCTGGCCCAGCAGGAGTTAAACCAGCAGACCGAACGCATGATGCTCGAGCTGAAGAAACGATCGAACCGCGCCACTAACCTGGCCAAGATGGCCGAATTGCTGCAGAGTTGCAGCGATGAAAACGAAGCTTTCTCAGTAGTGGACGGAATGGCTCCGAAGGTATTTCCCGAACTGCGCGGAGCGGTCTTACTCTTCGATTCTTCGCGTCAAAAACTCGAAATGAAAGTGAAGTGGTCCGATTGCGATCTGGCGCCCGATGGTTTCGGGCCGCAAGAGTGCTGGGCTCTAAACACTGGCTACTTGCATACCGTTTCTTCCGGCGACCGCAGCGCCACGTGCAAGCACGCGACCTCCGGCGAGTACCGTCATTTTTGTCTTCCCCTCCTGTCGCATGGGGAAAAGACTGGAGTGTTGCATTTCCAAATGATCGATCCGGGCGAAGTGCCGCAGCCCGTCTTATTGATGGCGAATATGTTTGCCGAGCAAGTCAGCTTGTCGCTGGCGAACATCCGGCTTCGGGAAGCGCTACGCAGCCAGTCGATTCGCGACCCTTTGACTGGGCTCTACAACCGCCGCTATCTGGAAGAGATGCTGGAACGGGAAACCCGGCGGGCAGTGCGGTCCGAGCAGGGACTCGGCGTCCTGATGCTCGATCTAGATCACTTCAAGCTGTTCAACGATACGTACGGGCACGACGCGGGCGACGCCGTGTTGCGCGAGACCGCCGCATTCCTGCTGAAAAGCGTTCGCAGCGAAGACATCGTGTGCCGTTTCGGAGGCGAGGAGTTCATGATCCTTCTGCCCGGCGCCGATCTCAAGACTACGCAAGCCCGTGCTGAGCGAATCCGCTCACGATTGCGGGAGCTGACCGTGGCGCACCACGGCCAATCTCTCGGCCTCATCACCGCGTCGCTGGGAGTCGCTGAAGTTCCTCAGCACGGCACTTCCCCGCAATCCCTGATCGTAGCGTCCGACGCCGCGCTCTATCGCGCGAAAAGGGAAGGCCGCGACCGCGTCATGGTTGCCGATTCTGCGCCTGCAACCGAATCGCAACTCAATACACCCGGGATGGCAACGTCCCACGCCCAGTAGCGCCGGCATTTTGCCCGCCGTCGCGACGGCCCGTCGCCCTCGCATTCGCGGCGGCAAGACTCGCGCCCGGACCTCCCCTCCACTTGCCCATCCCGAATCCTCAGTGGCCTTCTGCCAAGCAAAACGCCCAGCTATGAGGCTATGAGGCAGAGCGTCATCTTGCTGAAAAACTCGGGATTCGAATCAGGGCATCGCTTCGCTGGTGACGGAAAAACTCAATTGGATCGAGCGTTTGGGTGGCGCAGCGCTTCGAGCGCTGCGGTAAGTGCTTTGCTTTGCTTCGGGCTTTAGTCCTGAGGGACTTTTCCTTTCGCAGACGGGGTTTTCAGCAGCCTCTTCGGCAAACAAAACGCCCAGCCGTGAGGCTGAGCGTGATCTTCAAATCGAAAGTCCGCACCCTTATCTGCGGTGCCCAGGACCTTTGCTTTCATCACTGGCAATAACGCCGTCCTTGATGTGGATCACGCGATGCGCATATTCCGCGATATCGCCTTCGTGTGTGACCAGAATGATTGTATTGCCTTCCGACTGCAGACGGTCAAACAGCGCCATGATTTCCACGCCGGTCTGAGAATCCAGGTTGCCCGTGGGTTCGTCCGCCAGAATGATCGAAGGCTTGTTCACCAGGGCTCGCGCGATCGCCACGCGCTGCCGCTGACCGCCGGAGAGTTCGTTCGGCTTGTGGCTCATGCGAGCTTCCATGCCCACGGCAGCCAATGCGCCTTTGGCGCGCTCCATCCGCTCCTCGGTGGGAACACCCGCGTAGATCAAGGGCAGTTCCACGTTGTGGAGTGCGGTCGCGCGAGCCAGAAGGTTGAATGTCTGGAATACGAATCCAATTTCCTTGTTGCGGATGCGTGCTAGTTCGTCGTCATCCAATTCGCTAACTAGCTGGCTGTTGAGCCAGTATTTCCCCTGCGATGGCGTGTCGAGGCAGCCAATCAGGTTCATCAAAGTCGATTTGCCCGAACCGGATGGTCCCATGATCGCGACGTATTCATTGCGCTGGATGCGCAAATTGACGCCGCGCAAAGCGTGAACCTGCTGCTCTGATCCCATGTCGTACGTTTTCCAGAGATCCTCGGCCGCGATCATGCATGATTCGGGCGGCGCTAGGTTCGCGGTGGGGGCCATAGCGATGACTTCTGCGGTTGCCATGTTTTTCTCCTGGTCTTCACTCACTCTGTCCGGTGCCACTGACCTCTCCAGATTTTGGATTCAGTATTTCTAGCTACCAGGCTCCGTTTTCTGAGACACCGCTTAACAGACTACGACCGGCTTTCCCTTTGGACGTACCAATCTGCCGAAGGTTATGATTCATCTTCCTTCTTCGGCACACTATTGTCGATCTTGACGCCGCTTCCTGGACGCAGAGTGCGCAAGACCTTGTAACTGCCTGTAATGACCTCATCGCCTTCTTTCAGGCCATCCAGTGCCTCGATATCCGTCGTGCCTGTGATTCCCGTAGTTACCGGTACGAACATCGCCTTTTTATTGCGGATGACGAAAACTCCCTGAATGTCATCGCCTTTCTTCGTCTTGGATGCGACTTCCTTCACCGCAGGTGCCGCGGCATGCACCGATCCCGGCGTATTATTCTGTTGATCGATCTGATCCTTGCTGCGCAAGGTCAAGGCCTGAATGGGCACCGAAATCGCGTTGCTCCGGGTTGCTGTCGTGATCTTCGCCGTGGTCGAAAGGCCGGGCCGCAGATCTCCGGGAGCATCCTGCAGGGTTACGACGACTTTAAAATCCTTCGCTTCTTCGCTGGCCGTAGCCTGCTGAGAAGTCGAGACTCCGCTGGAACGCACGATCGCGTTGTCCCCAATCTCTGAAACCGTGCCGTGAAAGATGGTTTTCGGGATCGCGTCGATGGTGACTTCCGCGGGTTGCCCCAGATGCACATTCACGATGTCGGTTTCATCCACTTTTACTTCGGCTGTAATCACCGACATGTCGGCAATCGTCATCAACGTGCTTCCTTGCGCGTTCTGAATGCCGATGACGACTGTCTCCCCTTCGCGGACAGGCAGATTCGTCACCACGCCGTCGAACGGTGCGGGATACGTCGTTTTCTGCAGCAAGTCCGTATAGTGAGTGAGCGTCGCCTGGGCCTGCGAGATGTGCTTGCCCGCCGAGTCGTTTTGCGCCTTCGCCTGCGCTACGCGGGCCTGCGCCTGCACCAGGCCAGCGTCGGCCGTAGCCCATGCATTCTTCCGGCTGTCGAAGTCCGACTTGGAAATTAACCCGTCGTTGTACAGGCTTTGTGCTCGATCCCAATCCAGCTTGTTGCGGTCGTAGTCGGCATGCGCGCGCTGCAAGTCCGCCTGCGACGTCTTTAGCGCCGCATCAGCGGCGAGTGCGTCTGTCTGCGCCGCCTGCAACGAGGCTTCGTTGGCATTCACATCGGCCGAGGACTGCACGTTTTCCAGCTGTGCCAGCAATTGTCCCTTCTTTACGTGATCGCCCTCCCTGACATACAAGTGGGTGATCTTGCCGAATGCGTTCGCGCCAATGTTGACGTAAGTCTTCGGTTTAATCTCTCCCGAAGCGCTTACCACGGTGGCCAGATCTTGCCGCTGCACCTTCCCGGTCTGCACCGTCGTTACATTCTTGCTGCTTTGATGAACGGTGAAGCCGACAATGATTGCGAGCAAAACCGCGATTCCCGCCCCGATTGCTATTTTTTTCCAAGCTTTCATGATTCCCGTCGCTGTCCGGGTTATTTATCTCCCACGTCGGCCAAGTCCTGTGGTGGCCCGCAGTTATGCCAAACCGCCCTCTTTGACTCTTTTAGGGTGACGGGAACACACTGTCTGTTACGATCCTGGTGCCGAGAAAGTTCCCGATCAGGAATTTGGAGAAGTGGCCGCGACCCGTTACGCGTGGGAACTGATAGAGACTGCCCCCCGGAACCTATCATTATAGCCCTACCCGCCCTTTGGGCGGTTATAGATTTACTACCCTGCACGGGCAACTCGGCGAGACCTCCGAAGCTTCTATAGGTGAGGTTGGAGTGCGGTTTTACTTGTTCTCGGGGCACGACTTAACCTTGCGTTCACACGGCGAAGAGGCCTAAAATAAGCAGACGGCTGTCTGGCAGGAGTCCCTCTCATGTTCCGGGTTGATTCGTACCAAGCATTTCTCCGAATTTCGCTTGTATTCTTAGGTCTGTCGGTCTGTGGCGCCGTCGCCCAGGACCAACCCGATCAGAAACCGAGCGACAAGACCACCCAAGATACCCCTGCGACCGCCCAGACTCAGCCCGCACAGGCCACACCTGCGGATGCCGTCGATCCCCTTAAGCGCCCCCCCGACGAGAAACAGAAGGCAAAAAACCGGCGCGCGCTCAAACAGGAATTGAGCAAACCCTATAAGAAGTGGCTCGACGAGGACGTTGCCTATATCATTACCGACGAAGAACGCGCTGCCTTCAAGCAACTTTCCAACGACGAAGAACGCGACAATTTCATCGAAGCTTTCTGGCAACGCCGCGACCCCACCCCCGACACCGAAGAAAACGAATATAAGGAAGAGCACTACCAGCGCATTGCCTACGCCAACGAGCACTTCGCGGCAGGCGTGCCGGGATGGAAAACCGATCGCGGCCGCATTTACATCGTGTTCGGCAAGCCCGATGAAATCGAATCGCATCCTTCGGGCGGAACCTATGAACGCCCCATGGAAGAGGGTGGTGGCGAGACATCGACCTATCCTTTTGAAGACTGGCGCTATCGCTACATCGAAGGCATTGGACAGGAAGTCATCATCGAATTCGTCGATCCCTGCATGTGCGGCGAGTTCCACATGACGCTCGATCGCTCGGAAAAGGATGCACTGCTCATGACTCCGAATGCCGGTTTGACGCTCTACGAACAGATGGGCATGTCCAGCAAGACCGCCCGGTTCCAGGGGAACGGCTTGGAGCGCTTGGGCGCAGGTCCCGACAGCTCGATGCTGCAGACCAAGGAGTTTGATCGCCTCGAGCAATTCGCCAAGCTGCAGGCCGCTCCGAAAGTTAAATTCACCGATCTGGAAGAGGCTGTGAACTCGAAGATCATCCTCAATCCGATGCCCTTCGACGTGCGCTATGACCTCGTCAAAGTCACCAGCGACACCGTTCTGGTGCCAGTCACGATCCAGATGAAGAATCGCGACATCACCTTCGTCAACAAAGACGGGGTGCAGCGCGGAACCGTCAATATCTTTGCCCGCCTGTCAACTTTGACTGGCAAGGTGGTTCAGACCTTCGAAGACACCGTGCAGGTCGATGTTCCCGCGGAACTGCTGCCCCGTACTGCGGAGAACGCTTCGGTCTATTGGAAGGCCCTGCCGCTCCGTCCCGGCCGCTACAAACTCAACATTGCAGTCAAAGACGTGAATGGCGATCGCAAAGGCATTTGGGCGCAGAGTATCATCGTTCCCGAATTTTCCGACGACAAGCTTGCCACCTCGACGCTCATCATTGCCGACGATATGGAACCCGTTCCCACCAAGGCGATCGGCACCGGAATGTTTGTGATTGGCACCACCAAAGTCCGGCCCCGCGTGGCTCCAGCCAACGGCAAGCCCGCCCTGTTCAAACGCGACAAAGATCAGAAGCTCAATTTCTGGATGCAGGTCTATAATCTCGGCGTGGACGAGAAGACGCACAAGCCTTCCGCCACGTTCCAGTACAACATCACGAATCTCGCAACCAACAAGCAGGTAGTGCAGCAACTCGACAACACCGACACCATGGGCAATTTGGGCGATCAGGTGACGCTTGAAAAATCCATCCGGGCCGCGAATCTGCAACCCGGCACGTACAAGATTCAAATTAAGATAAGCGACAACATTTCCAAGCAAACGATTGATCCTTCGGCGGTGTTTGCCGTAGAGTAACTCCCTGCGATTTTTCCCCCAGGGGTGGGATGGAGTGAAACTGCGTAAGCTCGGAACTTGGGCAATTCTGTTAGGCCTATCGCTTCCTGTCTGGGCTGGAGAACAGCCCGGAGCGATCTCGGGATACGTCCGCAATGTCTCGGGTACTCCGCAAATGGGCGCCGTCGTGCAGATTCTTGGCGCGGCCCATCGCACCCTCACCGTCTTCACCGATGAGACCGGGTTCTACGCTGCCACCGGTCTATTGCCCGGTTTCTACAGTCTGAAAGTCACTGCGCCATCCTTCCTCCCCGCGATGCGCGAGAAGGTCGGACTCCGCCCGGGCGCCAGCCTTAACGTCAACGTCACTTTGAGCACTCTGCTTGGCATGATGCAGCTCGGCCCTACTCGTTCGCTGCCAGATGATGACGATTGGAAGTGGACTCTGCGTTCGGTGGCGAACCGCCCCATCCTTCGCGTCTTCGACGATCCCATCGCGCCTGCCGAAAAGGAAAGGCACCCCATGACCGGGACTCTTTCTTTCCTTGCCGGTTCCACCGGCGCCGGCTACGGTACTGGATCGGACATGAGCACCGGCTTCACCCTCGATCGCTCCATTTTCTCCGACGGACATCTCGCTCTGAGCGGCGACGTCGGTTACGGCGACGGTCTACCGGCCGCCGTACTGCGCACCAGTTACTCGCGTAGCCTCATGAACGGTTCTCAACCGGGCATGGCTCTGACCGTCCGTCGTTTCGTCGCTTCCGATCCCGCGCTGCATAACGCGGCTCTCCAGGCGCTTGCCCTCTCCGCCAACGATAACTTTGCCATCGGTGATGTTCTGGAATTGCGTTTCGGCAGCGAACTTCAGACCATCCAGTTTCTGGGGCACGTTTCTGCGTTTCGTCCTTACGGCTCCGCCGACATTCATTTCTCGCCCGACACCGTTCTCGAATACGCGTACACGACCTCGCGTCCCGACCTGCGCGGCGAGAAGGGATTCGATTCTGCCCCCGCGGATCTAAGTGAGTCGAATCCGCGTGTCAGTCTGCTTAGTTTTGCTCCCAAAATCGAGAGCGCTCATCATCACGAGCTCAGCGTGTCGCACCGCGCCGGCAATACCAACGTTCAGTTAGCGGTCTTTTCCGACCGCGTCGGCGATCCTGCTCTGACCGGAACCGGTCAAGCCACAGCCGCCGGCGGTTTCCTGTTACCCGATCCTTCCTCGGGCACGTTCAGCTACACCGGCCGCACCCTCGATGCCAGCGGCATGCGCATCGTGCTGCAGCATAAGTTTTCAGCCGATCTCACGGGAACGATGGACTACGCGTTCGGTGACGTTTTAGATCTCTCGCGTCCCGACGTTTCCTTGCAGGACGCCCAGCAGTGGATGACTACCCAACGCCGTCATGCCGTCTCCGCCAAACTGAGCGGAACCTTGCAGCGCACCCACACGCATTGGATCGCCTCGTATCGCTGGATCAACGGCCCCTCTCTGACCACCGTCGACATGTTCAACGCTTCCCCCGGGCAGAGCGATCCCTACCTCAATCTTTTTGTCCGCCAGCCGATTCCCAGTATGGGCGGACACATGGAAGCTATCATCGACGTGCGCAACCTCCTTGCCCAGGGATATATTCCTGTCCTCGGTCAGGATGGCCAGACCGTCTACATGGTCCAAGCCGCCCGCTCCGTCCGCGGCGGCGTAGCCTTCACCTTCTAAGCACTCAGCAAGCCAAGTCATTCTCGGAAGTCCAGTCTTTAGGGCGTCATCCTGAGCGGAGCGGAGCCGTTTCTCAGGCGAAGCGAACGTCTCGCGCTGACCATAGGAGCTCCGCACCCGCCGATCGCTGAATCGCCGACAGCTCTTCCTCCATGCCTTATTCGTAAAATCTATGGTTCCGATTCATAACTCCATGGTTGACTCTGGCCATGGCCTTTCGATAATGTTTCTCAGCTGACTTTTGCGGGCGGGGCACGCAACTTCTTAGTATGCAAGGAATTGCAAGCTTTCCCAGCGGTGACCAAAGTCATCGGCCTCCCGCAAAGTTCCACCACTCCTCCAAAAAACTGAACCGTTTCAAGGAGACCACATGAGAGCGCGCATCTTCCTGGTGTCGACAAGTCTGGTGTTTGTTCTTCTGGCCGCAGTCAGCCTGTCGGCGCAGACCTTCCGCGGGACCATCCTCGGAACCGTCACCGATCCCACCGGTGCCGTCATTGCCGGCGCGAAGGTGACTGTGAAGAACCTGGGCACGGGATTGGTGCGCACCGCCGACACCAGTGCCGACGGCAGCTACTCGATGCCCGAACTGCCCATCGGAACCTATTCGGTGACCGTGGTCCAGCAAGGCTTCCAGACCTTCGTCGCCAACGGCGTGACCGTCGACGTTGCCAGCGAGCGGCGCGTCGACGCCGCTATGAAGACGGGACAAATCTCGACGCAGGTACAAGTTTCCGCCGATCAATTGCCCTTGGTGGAAACGACGACGAACGATCTCGGAGGTGTGCTCACTCAGGATACCGTGAAGGACCTTCCCATCAACGGCCGGGACTATACCAAGCTGATCTTTCTGAATCCTGGCGTCGCCGGATCGCCCGACCAGATTTCCGATTCTCCCGGCTCTTACGGCGAATTCAGCATGAACGGAGCCCGCGGCCGCTCGAATAACTACCTTCTCGACGGCACAGACATGAACGATGGCTACCGCAACGATCCAGCGATCAACCAAGCCGGTGTATTCGGCACGCCGTCCGCGATTCTCCCAATCGATGCCGTTTCCGACATGCGAGTCCTTTCCAATTTCGAGCCGGAGTACGGTCGCAACGGTGGCGCCATTGTCAATATCGTTACCAAGAGCGGAAGCAACGGCTTCCACGGCGGCTTCTTTGAATATTTCCGCAACGACGCTCTCGACGCTCGTAACTATTTTGATAGCGCAGGTGCTCCGAAGGCACCCTTTCACAATAATCAGTTCGGCGGGTCGCTCGGCGGACCGATCGTGAAAGATAAGACTTTCTTCTTCGTCGATTATGAAGGGCAGAGGGAGAGCGTGGGCGTCGTATCGTTAGCCTGTGTTCCCACTCAGGCTCTTATCCAGCAGGCGACGGCAAACGTCACGGCATCGGGCGGGACTGTCAGTCCGGTGGGTGCCGCTCTTATTAATTTCTGGCCTCACAATGCCGGAAACTATATCCCTGGAGCGGTCTCCATGGATGCGGGATGCTTCCAGGGAACCGGCTTCGCCCCCGACTATACGGCCATTGCACCATCCTTCAACAATCTCAGCAGCGTCATCGCCAAGATCGACCACTCCTTCAATGCGAACAACAACATCAGCGGTCGATATTTTTTCGGTGATAGTACCCAGCAATTCCCCCTGGCGTTGAACGCAACCGGCGGACAGCTGCCCGGATACGACACGGTCACCCCAACGCGAGTTCAGTTGGTGTCTCTGTCTTACGTCAAGGTCTTTTCCGGAAATAAAGTCAACGAACTTCGATATGGCTGGAATCGCTTCGCAGAAGGCTTCTTCCCACAAGATCAGAGTTTCGATCCCAGCACGATCGGCCTTTGTAACGTTCCCTCAACTTTCTCGGGCTGCCATTCCTCGGGACTCCCGATCCTCCTCCTCGCTCCTACGCCGACCGGTAGTACGGCTTTCTTCTCCCAGGTGGGGGCAACCTCAGGAGATCCGCGACACCGCGTCGACACCAACAACCAGGTCATCGACAGCTTCTCATGGAAGATCAACAAGCACGAATTGAAATTCGGTGGCGAATACCGTCGAACCAGCATTGAACAGTACCTCAATAAGTACTCGCGCGGACGGCTTCGCTTCGGCTCGCTGGAAGACTTACTCCAGATGATTCCATCGACGAGCAGCTTCGGAACGTTCGATTACACCGGCAACACCTTGCGCCACACCTACCAGAACGGCTTCGGGTTCTACGGCCAGGATGCCTTCCATGTCTCGCCCCGCGTGGTGCTGAACTACGGCTTGCGCTGGGACTACAACGGTGTGGTTGCCGAACGCAATCACCTCTTTTCAGACTTTATCCCCAGCACGGGACTTCTCGAGCAGGTTGGCCCCGGAGGGTTGCCGAATCTCTACAATCCCATCAAGACAAATTTCTCTCCCCGGGCTAGCGTCGCGTGGGACGTTACAGGAAAAGGCAGGACGGTCGTTCGCGCCGGATACGGTCTTTTCTTTGACGGGTTCTCGCAGGACATGATGCTCGGCCATCTGCCCTACCCGACATTCTTCGCTCCCGGTCCGGCATACAACAACTTCACTGGAACCCCGGATCCCATTCAGATGGCGAATCTGAATCCGTCTGCTGTTAACGCCAATGGTGTGTACCAGTCTGGAACACCGTTGTATGGCACTCCGGGCTGCAGCGTGGAGTGCGATATCTTTTCCTTCGACCGCAACATCAAGACGCCCTACATGGAGAACTACAACGTCAACATCCAGCAGCAATTCTCCAACAGCGTTGTGCTGCAAGTAGGATACGTAGGATCGCAAGGGCATCATCTGTTCCGCTTCTTTGATCTGAACCAGCCAAGCCAGGCAGCCATTACGGCTGCCGATTGTCCAAACGGGATTGCCACTTGCGCCACGACCGGCGGCATTCAGGATTTCACGGTGCCCAGAAACTACGGATTCCCCTACGGAGCCTCATACATTTTCCAGGAGAACTCCACCGGGGCGTCGAACTACAACTCAATCCAAACCAGCTTGCGTGTGACCAACTACCACGGCTTCACGTCTGTCGTGAACTACGTCTATTCCAAGTCGCTCGACAACTCGAGTGACGGCGAGGATTTCATCCCCAACGCGGCTCAGCCGCAGAACAGCACGAACCCTAACGCCGAGTACGGTCCTTCCAGTTTCAACTTGACGCACCGCTTCGTCTGGGTTGCCGGATACGATCTGCCCCATATGGGGGGCAGCATGAAGCAGCTCAAGAACGGCTGGGGCTTCCAAAGCTCTTTGAACCTGCAGAGCGGCCAGCCCTTTACGCTGAACTACAACGCTGAAGACGATTACAGCGGCGGTGGCGACGGATACGATCGTCCCGACCTGGTCGGCCCCATCGTCTACGACAAACGGAATCCAGCAAACTTCCTGCAGCTCAGTTCGTTCGCGATGCCGTGTACGAACAACGGTTCGTACTCAGGGTTCGCCTCCGACTGCGTTCCCGGCACCCGTCACTATGGAACGCTCGGCCGCAATGTCCTTACCGGACCCACCTACAAGCAATGGGACTTGGCCATCTACAAGAACACTGCCCTTGGAGAGCGGTTGAATATGCAACTCCGCGCGGATTTCTTCAACATCCTCAATCACCCGAACTTTGCCAATCCGATTCTGCCTGCGTTCATTGCTGATCCGGCGGCAAACATCAACATTGCCTGCGGATGCGGCTTTGCACCCCCGAGCAATGGCCGTGAAGTAGGGAACGGCGCTTATCAGATCACGGCTACCGGTGACGTAGGTATCGGAAATCCGTTCCTGGGTGGCGGCGCCCCGCGCGGCATCCAGCTGGCAGCGAAGTTCACCTTCTAGCTGAATCGGATTCGCATAAAGGGCCCCTGCTTCGGCAGGGGCTTTTTTCTGTCACTCGCTTGCCGCGAGGAATGAGAGCGTATTCTTATATTCAAAATTGAGGCACCACCCAGCCGCGAAGCGGCGACAGAATGCAGCCCACACCGCAAGGCGTGGGACAATCCGGGCACATTGACAAGCCCCGGAGGGGCGAAAGAACCCGAAAATCCACAGCCCCCATGTGACATCTGACCTTGCGCACAGCCCGTAGGAAAGTGGATCATAGACCCGCGCCAGCGCCCGGCTAGCCGCGGAGGCTGAGGACGCTAAGTCATTTGTTTCCAAGATTTTGCCCGCAACTGACTGAGGCCCAGGATCTTCCGGACGATTTTCAGCTAACCCCATGATTCCGATGGATCGATAGGGGGAGGGGTGGGGGTTAAATCAATGAGTAATCAATCCCAAACCGGAACAAAACGCACATCGAGTCCAAACAACTTTTTCGACCCGAAACCTCGAGACCTTGAAACCTTGAAAGTCCCACCGTTCCTACTCCTTTCGTCACCTCGCAGCGCGGTTACGCCGATGTTACCCTCGTCTCGTAATCAGCCTCCCCACTAAAGCTCTGTTTCGGAGATCTCGATGCGCCGCTCGATGAAAACGTACGCTGTTTTCGCTCTCGGTCTGTGTCTCGCCGCGCCGTTGTTTGCGCACCACATCAAAGGTGAATCCTCCACGCTGCCAGTCACGACGTCGTCCGCTCAGGCGCGCGCGCTCTATGAAAAGGGAATTACTGATTACGAGAATCTTTATCTGGAGCGCTGCAACGACGATTGGCGCGCAGCTGTGAAGGAAGATCCCGCTCTTGCCATGGCTTGGGCCTGGATCGCTTTTAACAGCAGCAATCCTCAGGAAGTCAGCGATGCTCGCGCCAAGGCTAAGGAGTTCGCGCCCAAGGCAAGTCCCGGTGAGCAGTTGATGGTCGCGTGGATCGCGAAGGTGCAGGAAGGTGACTTCCTCGGCGGCATTACCGCCATGAACGACATGCTCGAAATGTATCCGCGCGACAAGCATCTGCTCTATCTCGCGGGCAATTGGCTGATGGGAGAAAACGGCAACGACCAGGCGCAGCACATGATGGAAAAGGCGCTGGCCATCGACAAGAATTTTCCTCCAGCGCTGAATGATCTCGCCTATGTCGACGCCCGCAACCGCAAGTTTGACAGGGCATTTGCCGCCATGGATCGCTACGTCGCCCTGCTTCCGAAGGAGCCCAATCCACAGGATTCCTACGGAGAACTGCTCCGCATGGCCGGCAACTTCGAAGGCTCGCTCACGCACTATCGCGCCGCGCTCAAGATCGATCCCGATTTCGTGACCTCGCAGCTTGGCCTCGGTGACACGTACGCGCTCATGGGTAATCAGGAACAGGCTCGCGTCGAATACGACAAAGCCATCCGCTTCGCCCACAACGAAGCCGATCGCCTTACCTACAGCATGCAGAAGGCAATGACCTACGTCCGCGACGGCAATTATGGCGAAGCCGACAAGGAGTACACGGAGATCGCTGAAACCGCTCACGCCAAGAAACAAGGCCTTCAGGAAGCACAGTCTTACCGGCACTTGGCGGAATATCAGACGAATGACAACGCTGCCGTGAAGCACCTGAAGTCGGCCGAGGAAGCGCTTCACCATCAAGCCACCATTTCGCCTTCAGACCGCGATGAAGAGCTATCGCGCATCCTGCGAATCCGCACGGTGCGGGCCGCAAGCTCTGGCAATCAACAACTGACCGAAAGCTCTCTCCATGAGCTGGAAGCCTTGGCCAATGGCACCCGCAACCGTGTGATCCAGAGCTCTTATCACGGCGCAGCTGGTGCGTTGCTGATGGACGAGAAAAAATACCAGGATGCCGTAGCGCAGCTCGAAGAAGATCAGGAAAATCCTTTTACACTGGAATTGTTGGTGCAGGCCTACTATCAGACGGAACAGACCGACAAGCTGCACGAAGTTGAGGCCAAGCTCCGCGGCACGAACGTGCCCACCATGGAGCAGGCCCTTGTCGTCCCAGCCGCGCGCTCCAAGCGGCCGAACATCTAGTCCGAATCCGGCTTCCGGCGCCCGCTCTCCGGCTTCCGGCAGCCCAGAGCCGGATAGCGGAAGCCGAGTCATTGGTGTAAAGTAGGTGGTCGCTTGGACCGCCTATGAAGGCTGACACCGAACGCCGATCCGGAAGACGCATCGTCACCCGTGTTCCCGCCCGTGTCCGTAACTCTCACGGCGAAGATCAGAGCGCACTAACCCGCGACGTCAGCGCCAACGGCGTCTTCCTCTACACTAAGTCGCGCATGGAAAAGGGCACCGATGTCGAACTGGTCCTGATTCTTCCCCCCGAGCTGACCTCTGGAGAAAAGTGTTGGGTATGCTGCCAGGCCACCATCGTCCGGGTTGAAGAAGAGGGTCCCGAATTCGGAGTGGCGGCGCAGATCCGCCGCATGGACATCCTTCCTGAAGCCATCGTCTGACAAGCGTCCAGGTCTCTTTCAGGCAGGTCTGCTATGGGAATTCTTCGGAAGATGTCCTATCGAGTGGTAGCCTGACTCGGGGTTCGATTAATATATTCGCAATTCTTTGAAAAAGGGCTTTCCATTGCCTTATTCGTGGTGCAATAATGGCGGCCCTAGAATTGCTCTGGCCAATTTCAGGTTCCCAGGTGGGCCCGGTATGTGGATCGAAAAGCTCGCGGCTGGTGTGGTGCAAGTGCAAACACCCATTGGACCGCGCTATGTAATGCCATCATTCCTTCAGCGCGTTTATTTGCTCTGGATGTTTCGCAATTTCCCCATCCTTCCTCACGCGGTTCTGAGTGGACGACAGCAGCGGATGATCGACCGCATGTGCAGTGAGCAACGCTTTGCTTCCATGGCCTACGCTGATGGCATGGACGAAGCGCCGGTGATCGGTACGGTAGAACATCGACCTCCGATCGCGGCGGACCAGTTGCCGCCGCGCCGTCCCGCCGCGAGCGATGCCAGAGGGCTGGCTGCCGCGGAAGCTCGTCAGCGTTCCTAGCCTCTCGTAAATTGAAATCGCCACGGGCTTTGCCGTGGCGATTTCAAGGTCGAAGTATGCCTACGCGCGATTCGATCGCACGCCACTAATTCTGCGGTGAAGACTGGTTTGGCTGCGTTGGATTGGTGCCATTGCCAGGCGCAGCGTTCGGGGAACCTCCCGGTCGCGATCCGTTGTGCGACATCTCGCCGCATCCTCCACCCATCCCTTCGTGCATTCCTTCATGAGGACCACTACCCATCGCATGACCGCCTCTTTCCTGCTGGCATGTCATGAGTGCCTTGCGCTGATCCGCCGTCAATAGACTGTCTCGCTTTTGCATCGCCTGTTCGCGGATCTCTCGCGCCTGTTGCTGTCTCTGTTGCGGCGTGAGAGAAGAGTTGGAGCAGATGCTCTCGACCTGCTGATGGGCATGGTGCCCGATGGTCCAGACCTGCTCCATCATGGACTTGTCGATGCCGGCCTGCTGCCAGCAAGGCTCTTGGCCTCCGCGGTGCATGGGTTGGTTTTGCGTGGGTGGATTCGTTGGCGGCGGAGTGTTCTGCGCCAGCATGGTGGCGGAGCACAGAAGTACAACTGCCGGGCATAGAAATTTTCTGAGAATCATTAGGACCTCCTGTCAAATCTACCGACAGCACGCAGAGAAGTTGTTTGGGTAGTGTAGCGCAGGCCGCAAGCAGGCTCCATAGCGTGCGCGAGCACGTCCGGACATGGCCAGATTCACTCCCGAGGAGTGAATCAGTTTGGGCGCATCCGAAAAAATAAGAAGACTCGCAGGAAATGCAATTGCCTGAAAGGCGGAGACGTCTGAGTTTGGCAGTGGGAGCGAGACGAAACGAGAACGAGACGAAGGAGAAACAGGTTAGGTCGAGAACCGCAATAAATTCTGGCCGCATCCTTCGCCGCCGAATGCGAATCGGATGCTATAATTTTTGTTTGTCCCACCCGCCAACTTCCCACCGTGGGCGCGTAGCTCAATTGGCAGAGCAACTGACTCTTAATCAGTAGGTTGTAGGTTCGATTCCTACCGCGCTCACCATCTTTTCAAGCACTTGCATCGACCCGCCATCCATTCCCTTCGGTACTCTCTTGGTAGCTGTGGCTGTTTTTGTGGCTGTTGCTACGTCACATACTTCTGCTGATTCAAGCGATCGATGACGACTTTGATCTGCGCCGTTTCCGGGTGCAGATAGCCCATCGTCGTCGTGAGACTCTCATGCCCCATGACTTCCTTCACCAGTCCCGGATTTTTGGTCTCTGCCATGGCGACTGTGCCGAACGTGTGCCGCGCGCAGTACAGTTTCAGGGCATCCGGAATTTCGAGCTTACGAGCAACGCTTCTGAACATGTGCTCTAGTCCGCTCAGTCCGATGTGGCCCGAGCGAGACTTCTTAGAAGGAAAGACCCAACCTTCTCGTCGACGTGACTGTTCGTGCTGGACGTCTCTGAGCAGGGTAAGAACGCGCTCGCTCAATGGCACGGGACGACGAGCTTTGCGTGTCTTGCCCCTGGGGTTGAAATAGAAGGCGCCTTCCCAGTTGATCGTTTCCCAGCGCATCCTGACGACTTCCCCGTTTCTCAGTCCAGAGTCCAGCATGATGGTCAGCACATCTTTCAACGGGCGTTTGCATGCTGCCAAGAGTCGTTTCTCATCCTCGACAGTGACCATTCGGTCCCTGGGGAAGACTTTGACCGTCTTGATCCTTGGCACTTCACGAAGCACCTTCCAATCACGGGCTTTACCCAACATACGGCGCAGCGTCCGAATGGCACAGTTCCGGCTGTGGGGCGATTCGTGAAATTTTGTGGTCTCAACGTCATCGGCCGTGATTTGATCCATTCGCATCCCGGACAACGGGGTCTTCAGGATCAAACGCCGGCCGTTTTTGTAATCAGCCTTTGTGTTCTCGGCGAGCGTCGTTTTGTCGAGCCACTCAACGAATTGCTTACCGAACTCGCGCACCAGCGGTACTCGTTTGGGCCGCAAAGACTCTCCTGCCTCTGCCGCAACCCGTTTTCTAGCCTCGACTCGCTCTGCTTGCTTCTGGTTCTTGGTTTTGGTGCTGCCGCGGTAACGCCTTCCATTGATATAGAAGAGGTAGTACCAGACATCACCCCGTGGGTAGATAGACATTCCGTTCCTCCCTGCTTGCGCGCACAGAGGAAACACGGACGCTAGATCGGATGAACTCATCCAGATCGGCTATATCATACAGCGCGCGTCCACGGGGTTTGTAGAATCTCGGTCCTCCACCTTGGGATCTCCATACGCGCAGCGTGCTGGCTGGAATGCCTGAATATTCGGCTGCCGCCTTTGTGCCCAAGAATCGCTTCTCGTTGCTTCCGGTTTTCGCTGTCACAACGGACCTCCATATGCACCGCTTGTAGAGCAAATCGAGAATTCAGTCAAAACTTGCATAAGGGCTGCAGCAGCTTTCCTCAGGCGAGGAACCACGCCGATTTGACCGAAATTTCATTCGGGCTTAGCTTGTTCACGTTCAGGACCGGAATTGAGGTCGGACAGAACGGAGCAGCAGTGTTTTCATCTCTCGAAGAACTCGCCGAAAGGCTTCACGCTGCAGGCTATATCGCCGATTCGGTCGCTACGACTACGGTGTATCTGGCGGCGAGACTCCAAAAGCCGTTGCTACTGGAGGGCCCTGCCGGTAGTGGAAAGACTCAATTGGCATATGCGGTTGCGGATGCAGCCGACACCATAGTTGAACGTCTGCAGTGCTATGAGGGCATCAACGAAGAGAAAGCCATCGGCAAGTTCGATGAGCCTCTTCAAAGGCTTTGCGTTGAACTCAAAGCCAAGTCTGTCAGCGTTGATTGGGAATCCCTGCGGACGGAGTTGCACAGCTTGCACTTCTTCGGCGCAGGCCCACTTCTGCGCGCGTTGCAGTACAAAAGGCCTTGTGTCCTGCTGATCGACGAGCTGGACAAGGTAGACCACGCGTTTGAAGCCTTGTTGCTCGAATTGCTCAGCGTGTGGCAGTTGAGCATTCCGAAGCTGGGCACGATCGAAGCCAGAAGCATTCCCTTCGTCGTGTTGACATCGAACGAAGAGAGGCGCATCGGCGATCCACTGCGCCGACGTAGTCTCTATCTTCGTGTTGAACACCCCACCGCGGAGCGCGAAGCAGAGATTGTGGCGCTGCGAACACCTGATTCCACGCACGAATTCCATGCCGGTATGGCGGGGCTCGCCAAGGCTTTGCGTGGATGGAGCATGGAGAAACCGCCCTCGGTCTCGGAAATTCTGGATCTCGCCCAGGCACTCAAAGTTCTAGGAAGTGAACAAATTACGCCGGAGATGAGGGATATTCTCCTGCCTTTGCTGGCTAAAACCGAGGCGGATCGACGCAAGCTGCTCTTGCGGGATGGGTTTGCCAGTTTGATCTTTGACGCTCAGCAGTACAGCGCCGAGGCTCTTCGAGGGATAGCAGCGTGAGGACGGCACTCATCTTCGCTCAAGTGCTTTCAGCAATTTCGATTTGCTGGGCACAAACGACCAAACCACAGGAACGGTTTGAAGCCGAGTACTACGTCGCAGCCTACGCGCAACGTTACAAAGTGCCCGTCGCGTTGGTGCGTGCCATTGTCGAGCGCGAGTCGAACTGGCAACCATGCGCGGTCTCACCTAAAGGCGCGGTAGGGCTGATGCAGTTGATGCCTGCGACGGCCACGCGGCTGGGAGTTAGAGACCGCTGCAACCTCGAACAGAACATTTCCGGAGGCATCCGCTACCTCGCGTGGCTGATGCGGTTTTTTCCCGACGATCTGAGGCTTGTCGTTGCCGCTTACTATGCCGGCGAAGACGTAATTGGCAGACGAACCCTCGCCTATCGGAATCCCGATGTAGTCACTTATGTAGCAAGGATCAGAACAGCTTACCTTCGCGAAACAAGAATTAATCCAAGAACCACGAATCCCAGTTCGGAAAGAGATGTGAGATGAAAATTTGTTTGAGTTTGGTGTATCTGATAACGATCGGGCTCCTGTTCCACCACATCACTCTGGCGCAAGCTGAGCTTCCGCAGGCGCGAATCGTGAATTTGAATGTCGACCCGGAACAGGTTGCGGTCTTGCATCTCCGGCCTGGATATGTCAGTTCGGTGCGAGTGCTAGAAGAGGTCAGTTCGGTCGTGCTTGGGGATCCGGGATCCTTTAAGGCTGAACACTCCGATGCTGAGCCGCAGTTGGTGTTTTTTAAAGCAACCAGCGTGAAACCTGCGGAAACCAACGCCCTGATCACGACCAGAGGGGGCCATGAGATCTCACTGAGCCTGGTGAGCCAAGGCAAGGCAGACCGCAGCGAACCCGTGGACTACGTTCTCTACTGTGAGCGCCCCCGCAGCTTCCTAATTGCATCGACTCATCCCATCTTTGTGGTCGGGGAAACAACAGAGGACGTTGCTACAAAGAGTCATCCAGCCAGTACTCCCCAAGAAAAGATCGGCAGCCCGAAAGAGGATTTGCTCAGGGCGGAGCGGATTGAGAATCCACACTGGGAAGGAAAGCAACTGCAGGTCGCGGTAGGGCAGGCGCTCGAGAAGGAGCAACAGATGGCCGTCCCGTTCGCCGTTCTGAACTCTTCTGCACGGACCATTGAAGTACTGCCGCCGCAAATACAGCTTTCGGGGACATCAAAAGGCAAGCATCGAAAAGCGATTAAAGCTGAGCCTGTGGCGATCAAAGATTATTGGATCACCTCGCGCAGGCTGGGACCTGGGGCGAGAGCCGATGGCATCGTTGTGTTCGATCGCCCCACTTTCAAGGAGTCCAGCGAAAGGCTCCTGCTTGCGGTGGCCCAGGCAGAAGAAGTCGATCGTCCTGTGCTGGCACCGATTGCGTTTGTGGCTCCGGTCTCGGGAGGTGCAAAGTGACTCGTCCCAACGGACACGGCGACAACGGCCACGCCGGAGCGATTCAGGAACCAGCAGGAGATGAAGTCCTCAACGACGTGCTACTCCCCCCTGCGCCTGCGCCCATTCCACTCCTGGAGGTCGCGACAAGAGCAAAACAGAGAGCCAAGCAGCAGATCCAACAGAACCGGTTCGTAATCATGGGAGCTGGAGCGATCGTCATCGCCCTGCTGATCTTCGTTGCTACATCTATGCCTCATCGAGGAGCGCCGCAGATAGTGAAGAGTCGTGCTACCAGTGCTACTGATGACTTGGCTTTGGAGAACGGCAACGCAAGCAATGACAAGAGCCTGTTTCCGGTCACCGATTCTGACCGGCCCGTCACAAAGGAATCTCATGAAGGCTTCCTCAACGAACGAGATCTACAGCGAACTGCAACCAAGTCGGCGGCGAGGGCGCCGGGGGCGGGCGCGGCTGGAACGTTGGGATCGATACCGCCTTTCGGAGAGCAGCAGGCATGGCAAGCGCCACCCTATCAGGCAGGCTCGGGTACTGGCGGTGCCGAGGCTCCAGACTTGGGTAAAGCAGAGCGCGAGGCCATGGAGAAGGCTTCGTTGATCTACGTGCGAAACGTCTCTGCCAACTCAGCCAGCACTCAGGTCCGGGACATCAATAATTCAGCGCCGGAACTGGGATTGGGTCTGGCGACTGGCACTCGATTGCGCGCCCGTCTGGAATCAGCTGCTAGTACCGCGGTGCGAACACCTGTCCTGGCTGTGATCGAGTACAACTATGAGCGGGATGGAGAGATTGTTATCCCTGCGGGAGCAAAAGCGGTTGGCCACATCCGTAACGGAGATCGTTCAGGTTACGTTGACGTCCAGTTTGATTCTCTGCTGATGCCGGATGGTGCAGTCGTTCCCATCGAGGCTGCCGCCACGGATTTATACCTGCGGCCGCTCAAAGGAAAAGTGGAGGGGAAGAACACGGGAAAGAATGTCCTAGTCAGGTCGCTGTCAGGAATCGGGCAAGCCGGGGCGATGTTGGTGGGTCAAGGCAGTCTGAACCAGCCGCTAAGCGAGTCGGACCTAATGCGGGAGCGCGTCAGCAACAATGTCGGCGAGGCTGGAGATGAGGAGGTTTCCCGATTAGCGATCACCCAGCACATCGTGGTGACGATTTCGGCGGATACTCCGATCTACGTGGTCCTCGAGCAGACACCCAAGGCTAGTCAGGGTCCCCTGCAACCAAGCGGGCGGGGCGTCCCTACATCCAACTCCACCAATGTTGAGCAACTGCGGCAGTTATTGCAGTTGCAACAGGAACTGAACCAACCGACAGCAAGCAACCAACCGGCGCAGTAGACGAGCGGTTCTCTGCTACGAAGAGTCGGCGGGAGCGTGCGTCGGCTGCGCCTGCCCAAGCGTGCTCCCTGCAAACTCGGTCACGAGTCGGCCATGACTCGCCCGCAGTCGGCACCCAGCCAATGTAATTCCCAAACCTCCCGGAACGCGACTTCTGGCCGGCGTCGAAGTCGCCGCAATCAAGTGTTGCATCCACTCCGTCTTGACTCAGGCAGAAGAAGCAATCGCTATCGCCGCCTCTCTCCATCGGTAAACACTAGCCGACTTGAACGAAGCCGCGTTGCGGCGGACGCATTCGCGTGTTGCTGGCCAACGGTCGAGGTGATCTGAGCTAGTTTGTGTCGCAGAGGAGGAACTCTCTGTGACCCATCTACGTCAGATCATGCTGGAAGAACTAAGACGCCGCAACTTCGCCGATTCAACCATCCGCTCGTACCTTCACGCGGTTGAGCACTTCAGCCGCTACTTCCACCGCCGGCCCGATCAGCTTGGGCCCGAACACATTCGCGAGTATCAGGCAGCGCTCTTCACTAAGTTGAAGTTGAGCCCGAACACTGTGACCCTGCGACTGGCTGCTTTACGCTTCTTCTATATTCAGGTTTTGAAGAGAGGCTGGAGCATTGCAGAGACGCCGTATCCGAAGAAGGTTCTGCACTTGCCCGAGATACTCAGCCAGGACGAAGTCGCGCGTCTGATTGACGCGGCCGAGTTTCCCTTTCATCGCATCCTGTTGATGACGCTGTATGCCACGGGCGCACGTCGCGCAGAAGTGGCACACCTGAAGATCAGCGATATCGACAGCCAGCGGATGGTCATCCATATCCGGGGCGGCAAAGGACGCAAGGACCGCGATGTCATGCTCAGCCCGAAACTGCTCGATGCACTGCGCGTCTATTGGCGCGGGCTCAGGCACAAGCCGACGAACTGGTTGTTTCCCGGCAACCGATGGCATACCGCAAGTGATCCGGTCACCACCAAGGTCCTGTGGACTGCCTGTCAGAACGCCGCCCAACGCGCTAGGCTTGAACACAAGCACATTCATCCCCACACGTTGCGCCACTGCTTTGCCACGCATCTGCTCGAAGCCGGTGCCGACCTGCGCACCATTCAGATGCTGCTCGGGCATCGCGACCTGGAGGAGACCACGATCTATCTGCATCTCTCCCGGCGACATCTCAGCGCCACTGGCAGTCCGCTAGATGCACTCACGATTCGAAAACAAGGAGAGCCGACGCCGAGCGCATGAACCAGCCTCCTCTGGAGGTGGCCGACATCGTTCGTTGTGCGGGGCAGTTGTTTGTTGAGCGCAGTCGCCGCTGGATCACCTGGCAGCATCAGAAGATTTTGCTGGCCATTGCTCGTTGCCGCACCGCCGCGCTAGGCGGGCATCGCGATCACTGCTCGGACTGCGGATATTCCGCCATCTCTTACAACTCGTGTCGCAATCGGCACTGTCCCAAGTGTCAGGGCAATGCACGCCTGCACTGGCTCCAAGTGCGGGAACGAGAGTTGCTGCCCACCAGCTACGTGCACGTCGTCTTCACGCTGCCGCGGGAACTCGCTCCGCTCGCGCTGCAGAACAAACGGCTGATCTACAACCTACTCTTTCACGCCAGTGCTGCAACTCTGCTGGAAATCGCCAGCGATCCTCGTCACCTCGGTGCGCAGATCGGCTTCTTCAGCGTACTCCATACCTGGGACCAACGACTGCAGCATCATCCCCATGTCCACTGCGTGCTCGCCGCCGGCGGTCTCGCTCCGGATCACTCCCGCTGGATCTCCTCCCGCCGATCCTTCTTCCTGCCCATCAAAGTACTAAGCCGTGTCTTCCGCGGTAAGTTCGTCGCCGGACTCAAGACCGCCTTTCATGCCGGCGCACTCCAGTTCCACGGACATCTTTTGCCCCTTGCGGAGCCGCGCGCTTTCGCCTCCTGGCTGCGGGTACTGTTCCGTCACGACTGGATTGTCTACGCAAAACGGCCTTTCGGCGGCCCTGAACATGTACTGCGCTATCTCGGTGCTTACACTCATCGCGTCGCCATCTCCAACAGCAGGTTGGTTGCTCTCTCCGAGGGCAACGTAACCTTTCGCTGGCGCGACTCCGCTCACGGCAACAAGAAACGGCTCATGACTCTGCCCGTCGATGAGTTCTTGCGCCGCTTCCTACTTCACTTGTTGCCGCGCGGCTTTATGCGCATCCGCAACTTCGGATTTCTCGCGAACCGACGGCGAGCGGAACTCCTTCCGCTTTGCTTGCGGTTGCTCCAGCCATCCGATCAGCCCGCAGCAGGCACCGACTCGCCGGCGCTGCCCATTCACTCGCTGTGGCAATGTCCGCTTTGCGGCGGAACCATGCAAGTGGTCGAACGCCTCTCCGCCGCGCAGCTGCTCCTCCGATCCCCGCCTCATCTCAGCCGGTGCGCCGCCTGAATCCACAACTCCAACGTCGAATCTCGCTCGTGCATCGGCACGCACACTGGTTCTCTGTCTCGCACTTGTCAGAATGCAGTATGGTGCTGCGATCCAGACTCTCCGATGCGCCGCCCCACACCCATTCTCTCTGCGAGCCGCTACTGAAACCCAAGCGCTCTGACCGCAACGGCACACTCGCAAACGATCAAGACCGGCTCATCCAAATACAAATCCCATAGTCCCCCGGGGCGGCTTCCTTCAAGTCGCTGTATCTGAAGCGCCCCTCCACAGCGTCTCAACTCCCAACTCTTCGCTCGTGGGCGCTTCAGATACAGCACTAAGACTTATCATTACTAATCTGGTATCGGTGAGCGCAGCGGCGGTTGGCACTCGTCCAGACGCATAGCCCCCGAGACGTGCGTTAGATTTGCTGGCCAAGAATCAGGGGCACATAGCTTCGGGCGTCTTCCAGCAATTCCTCGCGAGTGATACCAACCTTGGCGCGAAGCTGCAAACCCTGCAGCAAGTCAACGAGCAAACGGCCTCGCACCTTGGCAGAGGGTGTGCGAGTCAATCGCCCCGCCTTTATCTCCTGCTCGAAACGTTTCGCGAAAATATCAGCGGATCCGGTCAGGCCCCTCTTGAGCCGGGAACGGATCTCCGTTACCCGCTCCGACTGTCCCAGCGCAGCAGCGGCCATCATGCAGCCGCTGCGAGCCTCGCCAGTACAGGAGTCGACGGTAGCCTCGCAAAAGGCGGTTACGGCCTTGTGGATGTCCGGCTCCGCTTGAAATGCCGCCATTTTGGGAGCTCCATAGATCAGCGCATAGCGCTCGACCGCCTTGAGCAGCAAGGTGGACTTGTCTCCGAAGGCTCGGTATAGCGCGGGTTTGGTGACGTTCACGGCGCGCGCGATCCGATCCACGTCGACTCCTTCATACCCATGCTCCCAAAACATCTCAACGGCACGGTCGAGTGCTTCGCCGGGGATAAAGCCTTTTGGACGTCCTGGGAGACGCTTTTTCGCAACATTAGTTACCATCGAGTACGAAACTCCTTGCATTGCATCTGTTGGTATCGTACTCTTGCGTATGTAACGCTGCAAGACAGTAAATACCAGAGACGCCCATGGAACATTCGATCGCGCTCGTCACCGGCGCCACTTCCGGGCTCGGCAATGCGGCAGCCCGCCTGCTCGCCAAAGAGGGCTGGCACGAGATCATCGTCACCGGGCGCAGCCTGGCCGTAGCCCAGCAAGCGGCCGCTCAACTCGCGGCTGAGACCAAGAAACAGGTCTTTACGCCGCTGGAACTGGATCTGGACGCGCCGTCCAGCGTTCAGTCCGCCCTCGCCGAGTTGGGTAAGCGAGGTCGGTCGATCGGTTTCTTACTGCTCAATGCAGGGATGGTCCCAGGTAAGAAGCGCGTGCTCACTTCGGAGGGCATCGAGGTGGCTCAGGCCCCGCTCATTGGCCATCATCAACTGACTGTCGGATTGCTCCATTCCCCAAGTAACTAACAACCTAAGAAGGAGAGAAACATGACCGAAAGTATCTTGATAACCGGAGCAAATGCTGGGCTTGGGAAAGAGACTGCCCGACAGTTCGCCTTGAAAAAAGAAACAAGAAAGGTAATTCTTTTTTGCAGAAATCGTGCGAGAGCAGAGGCAGCAAAAAAAGACCTTGAGGAGAAAACGGGGGAAAAGGTTTTTGCAATTGTTATTGGGGATGTTGCGGATGCAAATTCAGTAAGAAAGGCTGTAGAAGAAATAAAGGAACCTATTGATGCCATCGTTTTAAATGCAGGTGGAGTAATTGGGAAAACGGCTGCGAAATCTACACCTTCCGGCATGAATCAATTAGCTGCTACGAATATTTTAGGCAATGTAATTCTAGTGGAGGAATTGATTAAACGGGACAAGTTGAGGAAAACAGTCCTATCAGTCAGTGCGGAAGCTGTTCCAGGCGTAAAGATGCTCGGAGTAAAACCAGTTTCAATGAGGACTTCTTCTGTAGATGAGTTTGCTGCTGTTCTTGATGGATCATATTTTGGTAAGAAGTTCAACGCATTGCAAGCATACGCATATGTCAAGTATGCGGAAACCATGTGGACGTTATCAATGGCAAGAAAATATCCTAAGCTCAAGTTTGTTGTTGTGAGCCCAGGAAATACAAAAGGAACTCAGGCGCCAGATAGTCTTCCCCCGCCGATGCGGTTTATGTTGAAGTTTGTGATGATGCCTATCGTATTCCCATTGATGGGCGAAATGGTGCATACGCTGGATGTAGGTGCAAAACGCTTTGTAGATGCCATTTCGGATGAGCGGTATCAAAGCGGCGTTTTTTATGCCAGTAAAGAGGGTAAGTTATCAGGGGCCATGGTGGACCAGAGCACTTTTTTTACTGATTTGAAAAATACTTCATTTCAAGATAACGCCAACGAGGCAATTCACCATTTCATAACTTAGGCGCTCGGAACCGACGTCTCAGGGCAATCCTTCGCCTCGGCGCAAGGGAAGTTCTCAGGCCCAATTGAGGCGCAGCGCTACCCACACCTCTTCACGACCGGCGCTGAACTTCCGGTCGATGGCGGCTGGTCTCAACTCTAAGGCGTGCACCGTCCGGAGAGGGCAAGCTGGCATCGAGAACGGTCTTCAATGACTCGCATACCGTTGCGCACTTTATGCAATAGTGAACGCAGTGGCGGCGGCTCAGTCGTCGCCACTGCGCGCTCCGCCCAAGAGGAAACATCGTGTTCGGCGCGAGCTTTACGATTGGCGCGGAACTCCCACGGTAAAGGAAGGAGCAACAAGATGCATAACTTGGTAGTGGGCTGTTTGGTCGTTGCTTATCTCTCAGCGAACGTATACGCCATCGTGAAGGTGCGGGTTTTTGAGTTAGCCCGTTCGCGCAAGCATCTCCTACTCTATGGCGTCCCCTTCATATTGTGGGGCTCTCTCATCCTGTTGGGATGCAAGCTCATGGAGATCATGCGCCGATTCGATGAATGGGCCGCCTGACCAGGCGTTCCCAATTGAAGAAAACAGGCTAATGCTCTCATTGTCGGCGAAAGACCATCGTCGTGATGACTCCTGATAAACGTTAGGGCCCTATCGGGACTGCCCCGAAAGAAGAAGTGTGGAGGTGCGGGGGCCGTGTGGTCGGGGCAGTTTCGATAGGGTCGTTTGAACTGAGCCGCTGGCGTTTGCGGCGGACGCGGTGGGCTATGGGATTTCAATCCTTCCGTGCCGCGTGCCGGGCGTCTTTAAAGCGAGCAACCGAGACGAAGGGAGAGACGGCGTTGTTCTTGAACATCGCATTGGAGTCTTGACCTGGGACAGAAAGGGTGGTTTTTGAGGGACTCCCGTCGGTGCGTGCGCAGACGAGGGCATGGCGTGCTGGAACACACCTATAACAGACGTTGATCGAAACAAGTTGCGCCATCGGTAGCTCAGGAAGAGTCAAGGCTGCACCTCTGGGAATCAGGCATGGTCAGGGCCGATTGGAAATAAAGCTGGCTATTGGTCAGCCGTTCAATAGTGAACATGGGACCGGCGCAAACCGGACAGCGCGGATGGGTTGTTGTGTCAGCCTCGCTTGGGCAGTGCGCGCTGAGCAGATTGCGGCAGCGTGACAGCATATCGCCACGTCTGCGATTAGCGAAAAGTCCGAAGTGGCGGATGCGGACCAACCCTTTCGGGAGAACGTGGATCAAGAATCGTCGCAGAAACTCATCTGCGGAAACCGCCATGATCTTCTGTTTACCGCCCCGTGCGTAGTCTTTCCAGCGAAACGAGACTCGATCATTCTGGAAAGCCACCAGTCGATGGTTGGAGATGGCGACGCGGTGCGTATAGCGGGCGAGATAGTTCAGAACATGCTCGGGACCTCCGAAGGGTGGCTTGGCGTAGACCACCCAGTTTGCGCGGAAGAGGAGTCGCAGGAACGCGTGGAATCGGCGGGGCTCAGCAAGACTCTGGAGTGAGCCATGGAGCTGGAGCTTGTGCTGAAGAAAGAGTTGCTTCAGTCCGGCTGCGAACTTGCCCCGGAAGACGCGACTCAGCGCGGCGACGGGCAGGAAGAATCGTCTCGAGCAGGGGATCCATCGGGAACCGTCGGGTGCAAGACCGCCAGCAGGAACAACGTAGTGTATGTGCGGATGATGGTGAAGGTTCTGTCCCCAAGTATGGAGTACGCCAAGAAACCCGATGTCCGCACCCAGATGTTTCGGGTCGGCGGCGAGCTCGAGCAGCGTCGCTGCACTCGCTCGAAACAGCAGATCGTAAAGCAGTCGCTTGTTCTGCAGGGCTAGAGCGGAGAGTTCGTGCGGCAGTGTGAAGACGATGTGAAAGTACGAGACGGGCAACAGCTCCGTTCTACGCTCGGCTAGCCACCGGGAGCGTGCGTTTCCCTGGCATCGGGGACAATGCCTGTTTCGGCATGAGTTGTACGAGATAGCCTGATGGCCGCAGCGCACACACTGATCACGATGACCGCCCAACGCCGCAGTTCGACATCGGACGATGGCGTCGAGAACCTTGCGATGCTGCCATGCAAGATGTGATCCGTGATGCTCCCAGAATCTGTTCCCTGCTGCTCGGACGATATCGGCCACCTCAACGGTGGGCCGACTCATCGCCTGATCAGCCTCCTAGAACGCTTCACCTGGTCGGGACTAGACACCTCGATGGTTTCCAGCGGACTGGGAACTGCCTGCAGATGACGCCGGGACAAGTGCAGGTAGACAGTGGTGTCGGCGAGCTTGGCATGACCCAGCAGAACCTGGATCGTGCGCAGATCGGCGCCGGCTTCGAGCATGTGAGTAGCGAAACTGTGCCTGAGCGTGTGCGGAGACACATGCTTGCTCACCCCAGCATGCTTCGCGGCCTCGGCCACGGCAGTCCAGACAATCTTCTCCGTGATGGGTACATCGGCCCGCCAGTTGTTGACCGTGCCGGGGAATAGATATGTTTTTGGTTTCATCCAGCGCCAGTACTCGCGCAGGGTCTCCAGCAGCTTCGGGGTCAACAGGACGTCGCGGTCACGGCCACCCTTGCCCTGGCGAACATGAATGACCATGCGTTCGCTGTCGATATCGCAGACCTTGAGGTGGCATAGTTCAGCTCGGCGCAGGCCGGTCGCATACAGCATCATCAGCATGGTGCGGTGCATCAGGTTTCGAGCGGAAGCAATGAGTCGCGCCACCTCTTCCTGACTCAGTACCATGGGCATCCGCCTCTGACGCTTGGGAAACGGAATGTGATCGGGAAGATAGGGCCGTCTGAGTGTCTTGACGAAGAGAAAACGCAGAGCAGCGGTACGACCTTCGATCGTGGCTGGCGAAAGCTTGCAGTCGCGAAACAGGTGAACCTGGTACTCGCGGATATGCTCTGGGCCGAGGCGATCTAGCGAACGGTGAAAGTACTTCGCGAAATCCTCTATGGCGTGGATATAGGCACGAACAGTGTTCTTAGCGTAGTTGCGACGCTGGAGCTCGTCCAGCATCAGCTTCCTGAGTCGGGTCACAGTAACCTCCTTGTGACCCAAAACCTTACACGGGCAACAATGCTGGCGACGACCACGCGGTAGCGTCCGCCGCGCTAGCGGCTTAGTTCAAACGCGCTTATGGCCACCGAACTATCGACGTCCATTGGTTGGCCAGAAACGCTAGTTCTGTTTCGGAACCCGCCGGACCTCCGACAATGTACCTGCAACTCACCAGGGGCCGCGTCCGATACAGCACTGGCGTTGTAAGATGCACCAAACTCAAACATCTGTTCATCCCATAACTCTTCTGCAGCACGCGCCGCCTGCGAAGCTCGTCCTTTGAAATCAATGGCATCGCAAAATCCCGAAAGATTCGAAACACTCATGCTGTAGGCTGCAGGCCCGCGACGCGATTCTGAAAGCAGCCCAAACAGACATCCTGATTTGTCCGAAATCTTAAACGACCGTATGTTCCTGCATGCAACGTGCAAATCAAACTCACGCGTGATCGC
>CAWFIV010000012.1:0-110190 GCA_963815925.1 uncultured Acidobacteriota bacterium
AGATTGCAAAAAAGATGTTCCTCCCTCACCGGGCACGTGAGGCAATTATCAAGAATATTTAGTCCATAAGGGGCGCGCACTGAGCACCTCCCTTTTCTAAGAAATTGTAGCACCGCATTTCTGCTTGTGATCACCATCACGAGCACTCGTGATCGCACGTACATTGCGATCACAGACGTGCGGAAGAAACTGTGAAATGATGGCGGTTGTGTTGGTCCGTCGGGCGCTTCTCGAGTCGCCAATTGTGTGAAAAAATAACTCAGTCCAAGCGCGCGGGAGACATTCTTTGAGCGGAGTATCGAGAGACGACTCCGTGCCCCCGTAGCATCGCCGGTTGGGAAAATCTATACTGCTCCGCCGCGCGCGCGCGCGGGACTCGACTCGCTCTTTCTGCCTCGCTCGGCGGCGGTGATTGGAGCCACGGATCGCCCTGGAACCGTTGGGCGCAGCGTCGTTTCGAATCTGCTGGAAAGCAAGTTTCCTATCAAGGTGTATGCGGTCAATCCCAGCCACAACGAAGTGCTGGGCCTCAAGACCCACAAACACATTCGGGACATTAATGGTGGGGTGGATGTCGCCATCGTGGTGACGCCGGCGCAGACGGTGCCGCAGATCATCGGAGAATGCGTGGATGCTGGCGTGAAATCGGCCGTGGTGATTTCGGCAGGTTTTCGCGAGCAAGGACACGACGGCGCTCTGCTCGAAGAAGAAATTCAGGAACATTTGAGTCGGCGGACTGCGCAGGGAGGCATGCGATTGCTGGGGCCCAATTGCATGGGCTTCATGAATCCATCGATCGGATTGAACGCAAGCTTCGCGAAGTCGTTACCGCAAAAAGGCAGCGTTGCGTTTCTCAGCCAGAGCGGGGCGCTGCTGACATCGATTCTTGATTGGAGCCACCGCGAGCAAGTAGGATTCAGCGCCATCGTTTCGACGGGATCGATGCTCGACATCGGATGGGGCGATCTCATCTATCATTTTGGCGATGATCCGCACACCAAGAGCATCCTGCTCTATATGGAGTCAGTGGGCGACGCGCGATCGTTTCTTTCCGCAGCGCGTGAGATTGCGCTGAGCAAGCCCATTATCGTAATCAAGGCCGGCCGGTCGGATGCGGCCTCGCGCGCTGCCGCTTCGCATACCGGAGCACTCACTGGAAGTGACGATGTGCTGGACGCGGCGTTCCGCCGCTGCGGCGTCTTGCGCGTGCAGAATCTCGCCGACCTTTTTTATATGGCGGAGGCTCTGAGCAAGCAGCCCCGCCCCCGCGGGCCGCGCTTGACCATCGTAACCAATGCGGGAGGTCCGGGAGTCCTGGCGACCGACTCGCTGATCGCCACGGGAGGAGAACTGACGGTACTGTCTGCGGACTCGCTGCATGCGCTGGATGGCTTTCTCTCGCCCCATTGGAGCCACAGCAATCCGGTGGACGTGCTGGCCGATGCGGACGCGGAGCGCTACGTGAAGGCGGTGGAGATCGCATCGAAAGACCCCGCAAGCGACGGGCTTCTCGCCATCATCGCGCCCCAGGGACTTGCGAATCCGACGCAAGTCGCCGAACGGATGAAACCTCTCGCGCACGTCTCGGGCAAGCCGCTGCTGGCGAGTTGGATGGGCGGCGACGGTGTGGCGGAAGGAACGGCAATCCTGAATACCGCCGGCATTCCTACATTTTCTTATCCTGACACCGCCGCGCGCGCCTTCACCTACATGTGGCGATACACCTACAACCTGCGCGGGCTGTATGAAACTCCGGCGTTGGTCGAGGGATCGCAGGCAGCCGCCAGCGCGCGCAGCCAGGTCACCAAGTTCGTGCAGAACTCCCGCGCGAGCGGGCGCACGCTGCTCAATGAGTTTGAAGCCAAGCAGTTGCTTGCGCACTATGGAATTCCGGTGGTGGACACGCAGGCGGCGGCCAACGAAGACGAGGCTGTGGCTTGCGCCGCACGGATCGGGTATCCGGTGGTGTTGAAGCTCTTGTCGAACACCATCGCCCACAAAACGGACGTCGATGGCGTTCGCTTGAGACTGGAAACACCGGAGCAAGTGGGCGCAGCCTATCGCGCGATTCGGATTTCGGTCACAGATAAAGCAGGAGCAGAACATTTCGCGGGAGTTACGGTGCAGCCGATGGTGCGACGCGACGGATACGAACTGATTCTGGGCAGCAGCGTCGACCCGCAGTTCGGTCCGGTCATCTTATTCGGCTCCGGCGGCGTGATGGTGGAGGTTTACCGCGACCGCGCTCTTGCCTTGCCGCCGCTGAACACCACGCTGGCGCAGCGCCTGATGGAGCAGACCAGAATCTACTCGGCCTTGCGCGGCGTGCGCGGGCGCGAGCCGGTGGATCTGCCGGCGCTTGAGGCCTTGCTGGTGCGCTTCAGCCAGCTCGTGATGGAGCAACCCTGGATCAAGGAAGTCGACATCAATCCGCTGCTGGCGTCGCCCAAACAATTACTCGCGCTCGATGCGCGCGTCGTGCTGCATGATTCGACCGTGACGCCCGAGCTTTTGCCGCGGGCCACCATCCGCCCATATCCGGCGCAATACATTTGCGAATGGAAACTGAAAGATGGAACTCCGGTGACGATTCGTCCCATTCGTCCCGAGGATGAGCCGCTCATGGTGCAGTTCCACATGACGCTCTCCGAGCGCAGCGTCTACTTGCGTTACTTCTGCTCGCTGAGCCTGAGCACCCGGGTTGAGCACGAGCGGTTGGTGCGGATTTGTTTTGGCAGCTACGATCGCGGATTCGCGCTGGTGGCTGATCATGTCAATCCTGAGACCGGTCAACACGAAGTATTAGGTGTAGGCCGGTTCAGCGCCATCGGCCGCGCCGATGCCGAGGCGGCTGTGCTGGTTTCCGATCGTTGGCATGGCCGCGGATTGGGCACTGAACTCCTCGCCACGGTAGCCCGCGTGGCCCGCGAGGAAAAAATCCAGAGGCTCTCCGGAGAAATCCTGCGAGACAACTTGGCCACGCAGGCAATATTCAAGAAGGTAGGTTTCCGGCTGAGTGCGATGGACGATCCTTCGTCCGTTTCAGCAGTCCTGGAACTCTAGCCGCCACCGCGGCGGGAAATCTTTCACGCAATCGACGCGGGTTTGGTGATTTCGAGTTGCGGCTCGAACGTCAGGTTGGTGCCCAGGGCCCTCGAAACCAGGCATAGCTTCTCGGCGCGTTTCAGAAGGTCGAGCGCGCGATCCCGTTGCTCCGCTGACGCGATCTTCAGGTTCGGTCGCACTACGATTTGGGTGAAACTGTAGCCCGAATCGACCTTGCGTACCGTGCCGCTGGCTTCCACTTGCAGATCGGTAAAGTCGAACTGCGCGCTGCCAGCAATCGCCCGCAGGGTCGTTGTATAGCAACCAGCAACGGCGGCGAGCAAGAGTTCTTCGGGCGTCCAGCGCCCTTCCAGGCCACCGAATTCGGTGGGCGCCGTGAAATGGATTGCGTTGGGTGCGGAATCCGATTTGGCCAAACCTGTACGGCCCGATGTCCACCAGGCGGCTACTCGATAGGCATGCTCTTCACTCATGATCTTCTCTACTCCTTGGGGAATGTTCTGAACCCGATTTGCGACGAAAACGGCGTGTTACATTCGTGGGGATCGCGGATCAGGCAGCTCCCTGCCTGGGGCGAAGACCACGCTCGATCTCGATCTTCTCGATCTGCGCGCGCAGCCATTCGGCCAAAGCTTCTTCCATATCCGCCTGCGTCCCGGTGCGATACAAATCTTCCACCGATTCGCCGTGGGCCGTAAGTTCAATGAAGCGGCAGGGGACAGCCTCAGTCCGCCGGTCCGCGGGAGCAAACTGCGCGAGCAGGCAACTCTCGCAAAGATGCGGCCGGGACGGATCGCAGAAGTTCGGGCAAATGGGAGAATCCTCAAAGATCGCGGGCGCCCGCCAGGGCGCGTGAGGAGAGCGTCCGTAGCCTCCGTCTTGCAGGAAGCTCAGCTCGAACCGTAGAACTTCTAAAATGTCACGATTGTCTTGAGCCATAAGGCACCTCGATTGGAGGTAAGAATGCCAGAGGCCGTCGGGGAACACCGTACACTTCGTCACAGGAACCAGTGATTCTGGTCACACCGAGATGGCGCAGTTTCTCCCGCCACTCTCTGATTTGTCCAGACTTTGAAAGATTTCCAGAATGAAACGTGTGATTGGAATCACGTTGTGGCGTGATCTGAGGCACGCGGGTCCCGCCGCATCCCGCTTCCGCGGCCGGCATTGCCCTCCGCGACTTGCAGGTCGGGCTGGCGCTTGCGCCATTCATTGAGGACTGTTCCTGCGAGTGGGAACCGCGGGGGGGTGCCGGGGGGGTGATCACACCTGAGGGTGATTTCAATCACGCTTTCGCAAATCTGTAGCAGGGGTGGTCGCGATCGAAGGATTACCAAAAAGGGCACAAAGGAACGCCGAGAAATTCAAGGGAAGCCCTCTGCATTCCCCCGTGTCCTAAGTGGTGAAGGCTACTCGAGCCTTCGACTCTAGGGTTGGTAAGCGCAGCCCGGATCGGCTGCGAAAACATCGCCGGTCACGGCAAACGCGCGGGCGCGCGATCCTCCGCAAACGGTGCGGAACTTACAGCGGCCGCATTTGCCTTTCAGCTTGGCGCTGTCGCGCAGCGAAACAAACAGCGGCGAATCGGAATAGACCGCGGCCAGCGACTGAGCTGTAACGTTGCCCGCGGAGAGCGGCAAGAAGCGGCTGGGATACACCTCGCCCCGGTGATTGATGAACACGAATCCCTTGCCCTCATTCACGCGCCGGGGCGAAAGCGTCACGGCATCGGCTTCCGTCATGCGCCCGCGCGATTCCCGCGCACGCTGCTGCAAAAGATAGCGTTGGTAGTGCTGGCCTTCAGTTGTCTTGATCTGAAAATGAACGACTTGCGAAGCCGTGTAGAGCTTGGCGAACACGAGTTCGTGCTCCTCGGCGGTCAGCAGTTCACTCGCCTGTTCCAGGCCAGACGGCACGAAGAAGAAGACATTCCATAAATCCACGTCCAGCCGCGTGAGCAACTCGATCATGGGATCGAGATCGTGGAAATTGCGGCGTTCAAGGATCGTATTGATCTGCACCGGCAGTTCCAATTCATGGCACGTTCCGATGACATCGAGCGTGCGCCGGTGGCATCCCGCCACGCCCCAAGAAGCGTCATCCAGCGCGGCGGTCGAACCATGCAGCCAGAACGCCACCCGAATCAACCCCGACTGCTTCAAGTCCGCGATCGCATTCGCATCCAGCAGCGGGGTAGAGCGCAGCGTGAGTGAAGTGCGCACGGAACGGGCCGCGGCAAATTCAATCACAGGAAATAAGTCCGGGCGCAACAGCGGATCGCCTCCCGTCATCGCCAGCAGAGGGACGCGCATGGCTGCAATTTCTTCCACCAGATGAAACGCTTCAGCGGTCGAGAACTGATTCTGTCCGCGGGCAGAGCGGGCGGGTCGCGCCGAGGCGCGGGCCGAAGGCAACTTCCATTCACAGGCTTGCGTCACTTCCCACGTCACCTGCAGGGGCCGGCGTTGCAGACTGGACGTGCTGGATAGCAAAGCGGACCCATTCCCGGCCTCAGGCGAAGGGCTGCCCGGGCGAGACCTGGAGGCTCCGCGAACCGGAGCATTGGACACCGTGGACATAGCCGAAATCGTAGGTTTGGAAGGTCAAAGGCGCAGTGCGGGATCGCACGTGATCGCGTGATATCCGTCACAATCGGTGGCAATAAAAGCCCGTGATCTACGTCACAGGGCGCCGTGACTTCTGACATAGGTTCAGTCCAGCTGCCGTGTGATCCTACGCCTGCGAGCGAGTTCTCAGGATGCAGGACGAGAGCACGATTCATCATCACCAAGTGCTCCCAGAGAGGTAGCAAGCAAAACAACGGCTACCCTCGCTCCGTGATATCGTGCAGTGACAAAAATCTTCCTCAGGAGGAAGCAACGTGAAACTTATCTCTTTTCGTATGGGCCTGGTCACCGTGCTGGCGGGTGGATTGATCGCGATCTGCTCTTCACCGGCAGTCGCACAAGATGCGGCCTCAACCTTCAAAGCAAAATGCTCGATGTGCCATGGCGCCGACGGTAAGGGCGGCAAGATGGGAACCCGTGACTTCGCATCTCCGGAAGTGAAAGCCGAGACGGACGCGCAGCTCACCGACATCATCACCAAGGGTAAGGGCAAGATGCCGGCTTACGGTGGCAAGATCAGCGACGCCGATATCAAGGGCCTGGTCGCCTACGTCCGCAGTTTGGCGAAGTAACGAAAAAGCAATGGCAGCCCGCTTGGGCTGCCAGGAGTCATTCAATTCTGAAAGATTGGCGGGTGAGAGTATGTCCATGCGAACCATACGGAATATTTTTGCGCCTGGAGTTGCTCTCACCCTCTTCTTATTAGCCGCCGGAACCGTTTTCGCAGCCGACAAGCAACCATCCGGCAAAAAAGATCCCAAACCCACTGCGGAAGAGTGCCTGGCCTGCCATAGCGATGCTAGCCTGTCGCACGACGTCAATGGCAAAACGGTCAGCCTGCATGTCGATCCCCAGGCGTTCAAAGATTCCATCCACGGCAGCATGTTTACCTGCGTGGACTGCCACACGGATGTCAAGAGCGCGGCGCACGAAACCACTCCCCTGAAAATCACCTGCGCGACCTGTCACGCCGACGAACAGGCGGCCTATAGCAGAAGTTTCCACGGCAAGGCCGTGCAGGGAGGCAACAGCAATGCGGCCACCTGCGTCGATTGCCATGGCAGCCCGCATGAATTGTTGCCCGCCAGCGACCCGAAGTCGCGCGTGCATCACACCAACATTCCCGCCACCTGCGGCGCCTGCCACAGCCAGAAATTCGTCATGCAAGATGGCGGGCAGAGCGCGCAGATGGTCGCTTCCTATGAACTCAGCGTTCACGGACACGCGGTCGCCGCCGGTTCCGAGAAAGCTGCCGTCTGCACCGACTGCCACGGCACGCACGAGATCCTCGACGCCAAGGATGCAAAGTCGCCGATCTTCAAGTTCAATGTGCCGACAACCTGCGGGCAGTGTCACAACGCGATCTCGAAAGAGTTCCAGCAAAGCATTCATGGACAAGCCGTCGCCAAAGGCAACTGGCAGGCGCCGGTATGCACCGACTGTCACGGAATCCATTCCATCACGGCGCACAACGATCCGAACTCTCCGGTTTCGGCGCAGAACGTGGGCCAGGCGACGTGCGCGCGCTGCCACGAAGGCATGCGGCTTTCGCGGGAATTTGGGGTAGAAGGCGGCCGCGAAACGACTTATCTGGCCAGCTATCACGGACTGGCGGCGCGCGGTGGATCGCAAATCGTCGCGAATTGCGCCAGTTGCCATGGCACGCACAGCATTCTGCCCTCGAGCGATCCGCGGTCGACGATCAACCAGGCGAACCTGGCCCACACCTGCGGCCAGTGCCATCCCGGCGCGACGGCTGAGTTTGCGGCCGCCAAGGTGCACGTGGGCGCACCGCTCTCGGCCGACATTGGCAGCAAAGCCATCCGCTGGATTCGCCGCTTCTATCTGAGCATGATCTTCGCCGTAATCGGCGGCATGCTGCTGCACAACTTCATCATCTGGCGGTCAAAACTCATCGCGCGGCGCAAAGTGCAGCATGATTTCGTCATGCGCATGCCGCTCCGCTTCCGGTTGCAGCACGCCACGCTGCTCACCAGTTTCATCGTTCTCGTGCTCACCGGCTTCGCCCTGAAGTTCCCGGATTCCTGGTTCGCTGCCATGCTCTCCCTAGGCGAATCCAAACGGCACCTCATTCATCGCATCGCAGCGCTAGTTCTGATGGGCGTGAGCGTGTATCACATCTTCGATGTCGTGTTCACCCGCGCCGGGCGAGAGCTGGTACTCGATTTGTTCCCCACGCTGGACGATGCCCGGGGCGCGTGGCAGAATCTCTGCTACTATCTGGGTCTGACTTCGCGCAAGCCGGAGTTTGCCCGCTTCAACTACGCGGAAAAGGCGGAGTACTGGGCTCTGGTGTGGGGCATGATCGTGATGGCCGTGACCGGAATCATGCTGTGGGCCAAGGTTCTGGTCGGCAATCATATGCCGCGCTGGTGGCTCGACGTCGCAACCGCGATTCACTTCTACGAAGCGGTGCTCGCGACCTTGGCCATCATCGTCTGGCACTTCTATCAAGTATTCTTGGACCCGGACGTGTATCCGATGAACTGGGCGTGGTGGGACGGAAAAATGACCTTGCACCACTATCATGAAGAGCACGGGCTCGACAGCGCGGTAGTCACGAGCCTCGCGGAATCGGTTGAGCCCGAACCTGTGGCCGAAGAAGAAGAGGCCGAACCAACTGGGACCAAACATGGCCACTGAGAACACTCCACCACCGGAGGTAGAGCCGCGCCACAAGTTGCGGATGTTGCTGCGCAATCCCGTCAGCCTCGCCGGCATGGCGCTGGCCATCGTCAGCCTCGCCAACATTTTTATCTTCGTCCTGATTGATCAAATCGGCACCAAACCCGGCCCGTACATCGGAATTCTGGCGTACATGGTGTCGCCAGCCTTCCTCGTGTTTGGTCTGCTGTTAATGCTGGCTGGAGTGCTGCTGGAGCGGCGCAAGAAAGTCGCGCCGACCGCCTTCTACCCGCGCATCGATTTGAACGATCCTGCGCAGCGCAGCGCGGTGATTTCGTTTGGGACGTTCCTGATCGTGTTCGTCATGGTGAGCACCGCGGGCAGCTACAAGGCGTATGAGTTCACGGAATCCGTACAGTTCTGCGGACAGTTGTGCCATACGGTGATGAGCCCGGAATACACCGCCTATCAGCTTTCTCCGCATGCCCGCGTGGCCTGCGCGGAATGCCACGTCGGAGCGGGCGCAACCTGGTTCGTGAAGTCGAAACTTTCCGGCAGCCGGCAGGTCTATGCTGCCTTGTTCAATACGTTTCCGCGGCCCATCCCAACGCCGGTGCACAACTTGCGCCCCGCGCAGGAAACCTGCGAGCAGTGCCACTGGCCGAAGAAGTTTTACGGTGGACAGCTGAAAGTCTTCACTCACTACGCCGAAGATGAGCAGAACACGATGCGCCAGATCCGGATGATCATCAAGACGGGCGGCGGAGATCCGGCCACGGGCGCACCCGAAGGCATCCACTGGCACATGAACATCGGCAACAAGATCGACTATGTGGCAGCCGACGAAAAGCACCAGGTCATCCCCTACATTCACGTGGAAGACCTGCAAGGCCGCGTCACCGAGTACTACGCGAAGGATTCCACCCTGAGCAGAGACCAGATCGCCAAGGCCGATAAGCACCACATGGATTGCGTGGACTGCCACAATCGTCCTACGCACATTTACGTGTCGCCCGACCAGTCCGTCGATCAGTCCCTGCTGGCGCGCCGCCTAGACGTTTCGCTTCCCTCGATCAAGCAGGAAGCCGTCACCGTCCTTACGGGAACCTACGCCACCACCGACGCCGCCATGCAAGGGATCGCGAGCGGAATCCAGGACTTCTACGATAAGAAATATTCCTACGCCGCGAAGTCCAAACAGCTGGAGATCCGCAATGCCGTCACCGAGATTCAGGCGATCTTCAAGCGCACGACCTTCCCGGAAATGAAGTTGAACTGGCAGACTCACCCCAACAATCTGGGACACTTTTACTTCAGCGGATGCTTCCGCTGTCACGACGGCCAGCACGTCAGCGCCGACGGCCGCGTCATCAGCCGCGATTGCAACCAGTGCCACACGCTCCTGTCCGAGACGGATGGAGCGACCAATCTGGCCGCAACGGCGATACCGAGTTTCAAGCACCCGGTGGATATCGGAGATCTGACGCAAGTCAGCTGCTCCGACTGCCACAGCGGAGGGGTTGGCCCGTAAGCGTTAAACCTAAGTTGGAATTCTCGTCTTTTGGAGAAGCGGCTTAGTCTGCTACTTCAGCTCTGCATACTCCGCTTTCGCTCGCTTCAGTATCGTGAGATCGGGATCGGCGTTCAACCAAACCACAAGAAATGCTGCATAAGACTCACGGGCCTTGCCGACATCCCCTGCCAGCTTGTAGGCGCGACCTAATTGCAGATGGGCGAGTGCCGCCAGCGGAAAGTTCGCCACGATGCCGCGATGGTCGATCATCTTCTGGAACTCAGCAGCAGCCAGCTCACCGTCGCCCGCGCGTAGATACGCGTCTCCTCGGACATACACCGGGTACATAGTTCCATGAGATGGCCATTGTGCGGGCTGCCCGAGTTCGTATTCGGAAGCCATACTCAGCAGTTCAACTGCCTTTCGCGGATCGCCGCGATCGATCGCAATAGCGGCGCGGATGGTTGGGAGCCAGTAAGCTTGAATCATCGTGTCACGATCGAATTCCGCAGCAACTTTGTCGGCAAGCGCCGAGGACTGCACTGTGTCACCGCTGCGTGCGAGGGCCAGCGCCGCTAATAACTGTATGTCGGACCCGGAGCTCGAAGCCATCGCGTCGGCAGCAGCCTTGCGAGCTAAGGACGTGTTGCCGAACTCGGCTTCCCGCAAGGCCTCGTTAACCTGCCAGAGTGCCGCCGTGTCGGCGCTTCCATTTCGCCTGGCCGATTCCACCGCCTGTCGCGTTAGCTCTCGCGCGTTCCGCATGCGCCCGTAATAGGCTTCCGTGTCAGACTCATCGGAGAGCTGCCCATCTTCCGCTCCGGGTTTTCCCCTCGCCCACGAGGACTGCTCCTCCATCGCCGGCTGATCATTTTCCAGAAAGGCCAAGTGGTATCTCTGAAGGCGAAGGTATGGAGAATCCAAGTTGCGCTTGCTTGCTTCGTCCAACGCGGCTTTAACGTCTTTGATCCGATCCAGAGACAGGTAATCTCCGGCAAGATTCCCGTAGGCAACCTCGTCGTCAGGTTCAAGGCGGAGGCTTGCGTTGGTTTCTTCGGCTGCCTTGTCGTATTGGCCAAGCGTGATAAAACTGGCTCCCAGGTTGTCATGTGGGATGGAGTCTCCGGGATAAGTGCGTGCCCATTCGGTGTAGGTCTGATTGGCCTTATCGATTTCACCGGTTACATAACTAAAGTAGAAAGCCTCAATGGCAAAGCTCTCCTTCTGGGTCACGCGGTCGCGCAAATCGTAGGCCTTCTGAAAATTCTCTCTTGCCAGCGTCGCTTGGTTCAGGTTGCTGTAGCAGGCGCCCAACGCGGCGTAGGCAACTGCAAAGGCCGGATCCAGTTCGCTCGCTCTTTTCATGTAAGGAAGCGAGGCAGTGTCCCCCTGTTCCAATTGAACTCTTCGCCCTTCGCTGTACTGCTTCAGAGCCTCCAGAGACCAGGTTGTCGCCTCGTCCAGGGGCCGGTTGTATTTCGTGACCGAGGCCAGCGACTCGCCAAGTTTTGCGCGCAACTTCGCGGCTGACTTCCCCAATACTCCGAGCACTTGCTCTTTGCGATCAGCCGTTGTTTGTTCCTCTGCGAGCACGTCACCGGTTTCGCAAGATGTCGCCTTCAGCCCCAGGACATAGTCTTTACCAATTGCGGAGATAGAACCACCGATGTAAGCCTTGCTGTTCGTACGTTGGCAAACCTCGCGCGTCACATCGCTCGTGAGTGGAGTGTTTGCCGGACGAGTCATCATGGTTAGGGCTGCGGCAACTCTGGCGTCAGGAAGGATATTCAGAAAGGGCGACTGCCGCAGAGAAATGGCAAGCGCCTGCTTCAAAGTGTTGTCGAAAACTGGGTCCCCAGTGGCGTTCGCGAAGTCGGCGAGCACAACTGCGTCTTTGTCGTTGAGCTTGGATGCTTGCGGCGTACGCCGGTGCGCCAGACCAAGCAGGATCGCTCCCAGCAAAGCCAGCAGCGTGAGGGCAATCGGAAGTGCGTGCTTCCACCGGCTCTTCCGGGATACGGCTGTTTCCGGTGGCAGGGTGGCGATGCTTTTCGGGTCAGCTGATACTGTCGCGGCCGATTTGGTGGTTGCGCTCAACTGTCGCAGATCACTGCGTACCTCCGAGGCGCGCTGATAACGCAGTAACCGGTCCTTTTGCAGCGCCCTGAAAATGATCTTGTCCAGTCCAGCGGGCAATTTGGGATTCCAGTGGCTTGCGGGCTGTGGCCATTCGTGCAGTATGGCGGCGAAAGTTGCGCCGACGGTCTTGCGTCCAAACGGCAACCGCCCCGTCGCCATTTCGTAAATTACGACACCAAACGAGAACAGGTCCGTACGGTGATCCAGTTCCTCGCCACGCACCTGTTCCGGAGACATGAAGGCGAGGGTGCCGGGGGTTGCGCCCGCATCCGTGAGATCTTGAGTTGTTACGGTGCTGGCTTCGTGGACCTTGTCACCATCATGCAAGTCAACGCGGGTCGTGATTTTCGCCAGGCCAAAGTCAAGTACCTTGACGTGCCCGCGCTGCGTCACGAAGACATTGGAGGGTTTGATATCCCGATGTACGATGCCTACCGCGTCTACCGCCTCCAAGGCGCCGGCGATCTCGATGGCCAGTGAAAGGATGACGTCCGACTCCAGGGGACGACCGGCAATACACTTGCGGAGCACCATCCCCTCGAGGAATTCCATGACGATGAACGATTGGCCCTCGTGCTCACCAATGTCATAAATCGTACAGATGTTGGGATGATTTAATGCGGAAGCGGCCTTGGCCTCCCGGCGGAATCGCTCCAAGGCCTGGGGATCTTTGGCCAAGTCTGCGGGCAGGAACTTCAGAGCCACAAAGCGGTCGAGCCGTGTGTCCTGGGCCTTGTAAACCACACCCATCCCTCCGCTGCCGAGCCGTTCGGCGACGCGGTAATGCGAGATGGTCTGGCCGATCACTTGAACAAATCCTACGGCTGCGAAAGAGACCTGGTCATTGAAAGCCCTGGAGCGGGCAGAGCCTCAATGAGATAGTTTACCGAACATCGCCATAGCGCTCACGAACCGCGGCAAGTGGTAGCAACACGGAAACTGTCCAGAAACGGGCGTTCTGCAACGTTTGTATGCCACTAGACTCAAATAGACCCGGGTGCAGCACCAAGCCATAAACCAAGTATTGACAATAGGTTGTGCCATGTACCGAAGTTCGGACCGAGGGTGGCGATAATTCCCTTCTTGGGCCTATGTGTGATTCTAATCACACCCCGCTGTGAACCCAAGTCCCGACATACACAGCCCGCAGCATGCATCCTGAACATATCGGAGCGGTTAAGGCGGCAAGCAGCCGCGGTCGATATTTTCAGTGGGGGATTCCAATGAAGCGCAAATTCAAGACCATGGACGCCAACGAAGCCGTCGCCAATGTCGCTTACCGCGCGAGCGAAGTGATCGCGATTTACCCGATCACTCCATCGTCGCCGATGGGCGAGTGGGCGGACCAGTGGTCGTCGGAGAACGTGCCCAACGCCTGGGGAAGCGTGCCCCATGTCGTCGAGATGCAGAGCGAAGGCGGCGCCGCCGGAGCTGTACATGGCGCCCTGCAGACCGGATCGCTGTCGACCACGTTCACCGCGTCGCAGGGATTGCTGCTCATGATCCCTAACATGAACAAGATTGCCGGTGAGCTGACTCCGGCCGTGTTTCACGTGACCGCCCGCACTCTGGCCACGCATGCGCTCTCGATTTTCGGCGACCACTCCGACGTGATGTTCTGCCGCGCCACCGGATGGGCGATGCTCTGTTCGAACTCCGTGCAGGAGGCTATGGACCTGGCTCTGATCGCGCATGCCGCGTCGCTCGAGACCCGCATTCCCTTCCTGCATTTCTTCGACGGATTCCGCACTTCGCACGAAGTCAACAAGATCGAAATGCTCGATGAGGACGATATGCGTGCCATGCTGAATATGGACCGCATCATCGAGCACCGCCAGCGCGCATTGTCGCCTGATCATCCGGTGCTGCGCGGCACCGCGCAGAATCCTGATGTGTTCTTCCAGATTCGCGAAAGCGCCAACGCCTACTACGATGCCGCTCCGGCCAAGGTGCAAGCGACGATGAACAAGTTCGCCGAGATCGTCGGCCGCTGCTATCACCTGTTCGATTACGTCGGCGCACCTGACGCCGAGCGCGTCATCGTCATGATGGGCTCCGGCGCAGAGGCGGCGCACGAGACGGTCGAGTACCTGACCGCCCGCGGCGAAAAAGTCGGCCTGCTGAAAGTTCGTTTGTATCGACCCTTCTGCGTGAAGTCGCTCATGGAAGCCCTCCCCCGCACCGTCCGTCAGATCGCAGTTCTCGATCGCACGAAAGAATCGGGCGCGATCGGCGAGCCTCTTTACCTCGACGTAGTCAACGCAATACACGAAGGAATCAGTAAGGGCTACGTAGCCCCGGACGCATTCGTCCGGGGGCCGCTCACTTCGCCTCGCCGGGCGGACGAATGCGTCCGTTCCTACGCAATCGTCGGCGGTCGCTACGGCCTGTCCTCGAAGGAATTCACTCCCGCGATGGTCAAAGCCGTCTACGACAACCTAAAACAAGGCATGCCGAAAGATCACTTCACCATCGGCATTCAGGACGATCTCAACCACACCAGCCTCAACTACGATGCCACGTTCTCGACCGAACCCCACAACGTGGTGCGCGCCTTGTTCTATGGCCTCGGCGCGGACGGCACGGTCGGCGCCAACAAGAACTCCATCAAAATCATCGGCGAGAACACCGACAACTATGGCCAGGGATATTTCGTTTACGATTCGAAAAAATCCGGCGCCATGACGGTCTCGCACCTGCGTTTCGGACCGCAGCCCATCCACTCCAGCTATCTGGTTTCGAAAGCAAACTTCATCGCCTGTCACCAATGGATCTTCCTCGAGCGCTACGACATGCTCAGCTCGCTGGTTCCTGGCGGCGTGTTCCTGGTCAACAGTCCGTTCGGGAAAGACGAAGTCTGGGATCATCTGCCGCGCGAAGTGCAGACCCAGCTCATCGCCAAGAAAGCCAAACTCTACGCGATCGACGCCTACCAAGTCGCGCAGGATGCCGGCATGGGGTCGCGAACGAATACGATCATGCAAGTCTGCTTCTTCGCGATTTCGAAAGTTCTGCCGCGCGACGAAGCCATCGAAGCCATTCGCGAGTCCATTCGCCACACCTACGGACGCAAGGGCGAAGACGTGGTGCAGAAGAATATGCAAGCGGTCGACACCACGCTGGCTCACCTGTTTGAAGTGAAGATTCCCGACGCGGTCTCGAGCAAGACGGAAATCCCGGCCGCGTTCCCTGGGGCTCCGAAGTTCGAGCACGACGTTCTGGGCACCATCTATGCGGGTCGCGGCGATGAACTTCCCGTCAGCGCGTTCTCGTGCGATGGCACCTTCCCCACCGGCACCGCGAAATATGAGAAGCGCAACCTGGCTCTGGAAATTCCAGCGTGGGATTCGAAGATCTGCATCCAGTGCGGCAAGTGCGCGATGGTTTGTCCGCATGCCGTAATCCGCATCAAGGTCTACGACAGCAAGGAACTGGCGAGTGCCCCCGCAACGTTCAAGTCGTGCGAGGCGCGTGACAAAGAGTGGGCGGGCATGAAGTACACGATCCAGGTCGCTCCGGAAGATTGCACTGGATGCGGCGTTTGCGTCGATGTCTGCCCGGTGAAGAACAAGAGTGAAGTGCGGCTGAAGGCGATCAACATGGTGCCGCAGCCGCCGCTGCGCGCTCCCGAGAGCGAGAACTGGGATTTCTTCCTGAGACTGCCGGAACTCGATCGCAGAAAGATCAAAGTCGGGACGATTCGCCAGCAGCAAGTGCAGGAACCGCTGTTCGAGTTCTCGGGCGCATGCTCGGGATGCGGCGAAACTCCTTATCTGAAGCTGGTTTCGCAGCTATTCGGCGACCGCGCCATCGTGGCCAACGCCACCGGTTGCTCATCGATCTACGGCGGCAACCTGCCGACGACACCGTGGTCCAAGAACAGCGACGGGCGCGGACCGGCCTGGTCCAATTCCCTGTTCGAAGACAACGCCGAATTCGGGCTGGGATTCCGCGTCTCCATCGACAAGCAAACTGAGTTCGCACACGAACTGCTGAAACGAGTTGCCGCATCGGTCGGCGAAGAGCTGGTCACTGCCATCCTGACCGCGAAACAGAAAGACGAATCGGACATCTACGAGCAGCGCCAGCGCGTTGATGTATTGAAAGAACGGTTGGCGAAAGTTAGCTCCGCCGACGCGAAGCAACTGCTTTCCGTCGTCGACATGCTGGTCAAAAAGAGCGTGTGGATCGTCGGCGGCGACGGCTGGGCCTATGACATCGGCTACGGCGGCCTGGACCACGTGCTGGCCAGCGGGCGCAACGTCAACATCCTCGTCCTCGACACCGAGGTGTATTCCAACACCGGCGGGCAGGCTTCGAAGTCGACGCCGCGCGCCGCGGTTGCGAAGTTTGCCGCCGGCGGCAAGCCTGGTCCGAAGAAAGACCTTGGACTCATGGCCATGACCTACGGCAACGTCTACGTCGCCAGTGTTGCCATGGGAGCGAAAGATGAGCACACGCTCAAGGCATTTCTGGAAGCCGAAGCCTACGATGGGCCGAGCATCATCATTGCGTACTCGCACTGCATCGCCCACGGGATCGACATGACCACGGCGATGACCGATCAGAAAGTGGCGGTCGAGTCGGGCCAGTGGCTGCTGTATCGCTACAACCCCGAGCGCGGCGCGGCGGGCGAGAATGCGCTGACGCTCGATTCACGCGCGCCTTCCCGCAAAGTGCAGGACTACATGCTGCAGCAGACGCGTTTCAAGATGCTCACCAAGAGCAAGCCGCAAGACGCCGAACGCCTGTGGAAGCTGGCGCAGCAGGACGTGGAAAATCGCTATCGCATGTATGAATACATGGCTAGCCGCAAAACCGAACCGGCTCCGGCTGCCAAGGACGCAGCGGAAAAGCCCGCGCCCGCTGCAGAGAAACCGGTACCGACTGGAGCGGCGCGTTAGCCGCGCTGCTTACGAAGATGAATTAAGAAGGCCGTATAAGAAGGTGCATTAAGAAGAGCTCGTAAGAAGGTAAGGCACGAGGAGAATTCATGATCGATCTCAGAACCACCTATCTGGGTATGACCCTGCGCTCGCCGCTCGTGGTGTCTGCCTCGCCGCTCTCGCGCGATGTGGATGGAATCTGCCGTCTCGAAGAAGCCGGCGCTTCGGCCGTCGTGCTGTACTCGCTGTTTGAAGAGCAGTTGCGGCAGGAAGAAGCGGATCTCGACTATCACCTCGCCGCCGGCACAGAGAGCTTCGCCGAGTCACTCACCTATTTTCCGCAGCCCAGCGAATTTCACACCGGGCCGGAAGGCTATCTCGAACACATCCGCAAAGCCAAGGCCTCGGTCGGCATTCCCGTCATCGCCAGCCTCAACGGATCGACGCTGGGCGGATGGACTAAGTTCGCTGGAGAGATTGAACGCGCCGGTGCGGATGCGATCGAATGCAACATCTACTACATCCCCACCGACCCCAACGTTTCGGCCGCCGACGTTGAAAAAACCTATTTCGAGATTCTGAAGGCGGTGAAAGGCACCGTCACTATTCCGGTCGCGATAAAGCTGAGTCCATTTTTCAGCAACATGGCGAATATGGCCCACCGTCTTGATGGCGCTGGCGCCGACGCACTGGTGCTTTTCAACCGCTTCTATCAGCCCGATATCGATCTGGAAGAACTCGAAATTCGTCCGAATGTTCTGTTGAGCACGCCGCAAGCCCTGCGCCTGCCGCTCACCTGGATCGGCATTCTTTACGGTCGCGTGAAGGCCAGCCTGGCGGCGACGGGCGGCGTGCACAACGCTGAAGACGTGGTCAAACTGCTCATGGTCGGCGCCAATATCACCATGATGTGCTCGTCCCTGATGCGCCATGGCGTCAATCATCTCCGCCACGTTGAGCGCGAACTGCGCGACTGGATGGAAGAGCACGAATACGAATCCGTCGTGCAGATGCAAGGCAGCATGAGCCAGCTCAAGTGTGCCGATCCCGGCGCCTTTGAGCGCGCGCAGTACATGCACGCGGTGAAGGGCATGCAGCATATTCATATGGCAGGATGGCGATGATGGAAGCAAAGACAGAACTCACGCAAGATCAGCAGGCCTGGGTAGTCCGGGTCACCAACGTACTCGGATCACCCACCCCAGGCCTGAGTTCCTCCAACCATGGGAAGTTGAGCCTGGGCGACATCAAAGTATCTTTTCTCGGCGCAGACGTGGCCGGCGAACGACCCCGCCGCGAACATGCGCGCTCGCTGATCCTTCCCCGCGAGCACGGGGCCTGGGGATTGTTACTCGTACCGATGGTCACGGGCGCGGGCGTCGCCTTCCGCGAGACCAGCCACTTTGTTCCGGCCTTGCTGCTTCTGGTGGCGACCCTTGCGTTGTTCTGCCTGAGAACTCCTGTGGAGAGCCTGCTCGGCACCTCTGCCCTTCGGGCACAGACTGCGGACGAACGGCGTTCCGTTGCGATGGTAATTGCGTTCTTAGGCGCGGTTGCAGCAGTCACTCTCGGCACATTGTTGTGGGCCCGGCAGAATCCGTTGTTGTGGGTGATTGGCGCGGTCGCAGGGGCGGCCTTTGTACTACAGGCGCTGCTGAAAAACATGTGGCGACGGCCGCCTCGGCCGTCCCGCGAAAGCCTGCCCCGAGCGAGCGGAGCGAGTCGAGAGGGCGAAGCTGAGCGGCCCAGGAGCACACACTCCCCCAAACGCTTCCGCATGCTCTCCGAGATTGTCGGAACGGTTGGCCTGACCGCCTCTGGCCCCGCCGCGTACTACGTGATCACGGGGAGGTTCGGCGCTATGGCCTGGATCGTATGGATCGCCAACCTGATCTTCGCCGGCGACCAGATTCACTATGTACAACTCCGCATTCACACCGCGCGCATCGAAGGCTTCCGAGCCAAACTCAAACGCGGCTGGGCTTTCGCTGTCGGACAACTGCTCATGACTGTGCTGGTCACACTCGCCTGCCTCACGGGCCTGATTCCCGCAATCGCTTCGATCGCCTTTTCCCCACTCCTGTTCCGCGGGTGGTACTACTTCATCCAGAAACCCTCGCCGCTAGTCGTGCGGAAACTCGGCTGGAGCGAACTGACGCAAGCGGCGGCATTCTGCGTAATCTTCATCGCCGCTTTTGCCATCGCAAAGTAGCCGCGGTCAAAACGCCGCCGCGTCATGGTATCTCCGGGTTAAAGCGGAGCCGTATTAGAGTAGCGCCGGCGTCCCGCCGGCCGTCACGAGGACGTCTCCCTAATGGCGGGTTGTCTGGCATGGCCAGTGTTCGACGTTTGGCGGGATTGTTTGGAGCACGAAGGAGCGACTGCGTGATTCAACAGGCTCATCCGCGTATGAAAATAGCGAGAGGTACTATTCTTCGATCCCGAAACGTGTCCTCGAAACCGACTTCTGGCCCAGGTTAACTTCCACTTGGCTCGTCACCCAAAAAGAATCGGCCAACGCGGCAGCAATTGGGCCCGTGACATGATTACCAAACACTACTTAGGCACTGGTTCTTGCTTACTTCGAAAGTAGATCTGTGGCGTGGTTCCCAGCATCTTGCGGAACATTTCAATAAACGCGCTGACGCTGTCGTAACCAACTGCAATAGCTGCCCTCGTCACGGATTCGCCCTGGGCAAGCATTTCAAGCGCAGCAAACAGCCGTGCCTGCTGCCGCCAGCGGCCAAACGACATACCGACCTCAGCGGAAAACGCACGCATGAAAGCACGGCGGGACATACCAGCAAAATGTGCCCAGTCGTCCAACCCGCGCTCGTCGCCAACCTCTTCCAGCAGAGCATGAGCAACTCTGGCCAGCCTCTCCTCTCTGGGCAGGGGCAAACGCAAAGGCTGTTGTTCAGGCTGCGCAATCTCATCTCGAAGAACTGTGATCAGGCGCTTCCGTGCCGGGTCGAGTGGTTGCCAGGGATTCCACGCGAGAACTCGATCAACGATGGAAAACAATAACCCGGATGAGCTAAATAAGCACGGCTTCTTGGGCAGGCCACGGCACATCTCGGCGGACAGGTAAACCATGGAGCCGGCAACGCCTCCCACCGAACGTGCCTTGTGCAGGCAATCGGGGGGAATCCAGGCACAACGTTGCGAGGGAAACATCCACCGTTCACAGCCCGCTTCCACAACCATCAGTCCCCGGGTCAGCGCGAAGAACTGCCCACGTGCGTGACTGTGCTCGGGCGCCCAATCCTCAGCCGCGCGCCTTTTGAAGGCAAATGCCAGAACCGGCACGTCGCTCTCGGCAAGGCGGCGTAGTTCCTCCGCATTCTTGGGGACTGAGAACATGAATCTGCGAGATTGACCCTTTCCAGACAAAAATCGCCACTTTCCCGTTAGCAGGCCAACCTGAGTCTAGCTAGAGTATGGGGCAGATGAGGGAAAGGCAAGAAAGGGAGCCATCCCACGGTTCGAAGAATGAACTGATCGAAATAAATTCAGGCATCGTGAAAGGACGCGAGTATGAACGCCGCTGTGCTACACACCTTCAATCAGCCACCTCACTTCGAGCAGTTTCCCGAGCCCATCGCGGAAGAGAACGAGGTGATCGTTCACGTCCGCGCCGCCGCGCTGAAACCCATCGACCAGCAGATGGCGAGCGGCTCGCACTACGCTGCGTACCACAAGCTGCCCGCCGTGTGCGGCATCGATGGGGTCGGGTGCCTGAACGACGGTACGCGGGTGTTCTTCGGCGCCCCCCGACCGCCTTACGGCAGCATGGCAGAACGCACCGTGGTGTCGCGGTCGCGCTGTTTTCCGATTCCTGACAACCTTAGCGACGATGTCGCCGCCGCTGTTGTAAATCCCGGCCTCTCTGCCTGGGGAACACTTGCCTGGCGGGCGCAACTCACAGCGGGTGAGACTGTCCTGATCCTGGGTGCAACCGGAGTCACGGGCAAGCTTGCCATACAAACGGCCAGGCTCCTCGGCGCTGGACGAGTGATCGCCGCCGGACGGAACGAACAAGTACTGAATACACTGCACGCCCTGGGAGCCGACACGACTATCCACCTCGACAAGCCTGGCCAGGATCTCACCGAAGCGTTCGTTCGCGAAGCTGGTGACAGCGGCTTCGATGTGATTATCGACTACCTTTGGGGTCCTACCACCGAGGCTCTTCTTGCCGCCATTGCACGAAGCGATTTGAAGGCGGCGTCCTCCAGAGTCCGTCTGGTTGAGGTTGGCGAGAGCGCGGGGCCTACGATTTCGCTAGCCGCTGCCGTGCTACGAAGCTCGCGGTTGGAAATTCTTGGAGCCGGATCTGGCAACGCCGCTGCCTCACCCGAGATGTGGATCGAAGCCATTCGGAAACTGATGTCCAATGTTGCTTGCGGTGCACTGCGCATCGATACGGAGACGGTGCCGCTACGTGAAGTGGAGAATGCTTGGCGTCGGGAACAGCACGGGCGGCGAGCGGTCATCATCCCATAGTTGCATGGACCCAACGGACAAGCCGTATCTGCACAACTGAAATTTCGCCGGTGCGGCAGTGGGGTGCGGTGATTCCGAGCGCAGGGCGCGCGCCGCAGCGCAGTGGAAGCACCATCGCGCGGTCCTGCCCGTCCCTCAATATCGTAAGTTATTGACCCAAAATGACTTCATATATTTATGTACGTACATATCTGCAATAAAACTGTTCCTGCAGGAACACTGTGGAAAACTCCCGTATCCCTTTTGTACGAGCCGACTTAACCTGTGATTCTGAGCTAAGGCACGATCACGGCAGCGCCATCTACGGCATCGTTCTTCACCGCCAGCAATGCCTGGTTCGCCTGATCCAGTGGAAACACGGTCACCCTTGGCTTGAGTCCAATTTGCGCGGACAGCGCAAGGAAATCACGTGCGTCTGCGCGAGTCATGTTGGCCACGCTGCGCACCTGCCGCTCTCCCCACAGCAGTTTGTCGTAATCGAACTGAGGAATGCGATCGAGATGAATCGCGTTGATCGCCACCACTCCACCCTTGCGTAGACTGGCCAGTGCGGCGATCACTACGTCGCCGCTAGGCGCAAACGTCACCGCGCGGTCGAGTTCCACGGGCGGCTTTTCCGTTTCACTCCCCACCCACGTGGCGCCCAGCGATGCCGCCAGATTGCGATGAGACTGCCCGCGAGTAGAAACGTAAACATCACAATTCCACGAGCGCAGGACCGCGATGGCGAGATGCGCCGACGCGCCGAACCCAAATAATCCGACGCGCTCGCCCCGCGCAACACCAGCCACGCGCAGGCTGCGGAAACCGATGATGCCTGCGCAGAGCAGAGGCGCGGCGTGCAGATCGTCGAGCGCTTCAGGCAGAGGATAAACAAAGTCGGCGCGCGCGAGCGCGTACTCGGCGTAGCCGCCCGGAACTGAATACCCGGTGAATGTGGGCGAGTCGCAGAGATTTTCCTCGCCTCGCTTGCAGTAGGAGCAAGTGCCGTCGGTTCCACCGAGCCACGAGACGCCGACTCGCGAGCCGGCAGAAATTTCTTTGTTGGCGCCGCCGACGACTTCGCCAACGATCTGATGGCCCGGAATTATGTTCGGATGCTGGGGAAGCAGTTCGCCTTCGACGATGTGCAGGTCGGTGCGGCACACGCCACAGGCGCGCACGCGAAGAAGAACGTGGCCAGGCGTGAGTTGCGGATCAGGTACATCCGTGATGCGCAGCGGGCGTCGCGAAATTGGTTGCGGGGAGGTAAGGACTGCGGCTTTCATAGGAACTCAATCAGACCAGGGCGTAAACGACAATAGGATGCTCGGGCCGTGGCGACGGTTACAAAAAACGCCGGGCTGTGCCCGGCGGACAGCCGAAGCCTGCCCTGAGCGAAGTCGAAGGGGCGGCTGTCCCCACATAATCCGACTGCGACCTACTGCGATGGCACCAGTTCGAGCGTCAGGACTTGGAATGCCTGCAGATGAAATCGGTGCTGCTCTTTGGTCGATATGGTGGCAGCGGCGTTCGCGCTGTCGGTCTTCCACGGACTGCGGGCGGTAAACGCGCGCGCGGATCCTGCCGGGAGCTCGAGCAATGTCGCCAGATTTGCGGTGAAACCCTGCGGCTGGTCGCTGGGATTGCGCAGCGTTATGATTGATTTCTCTTTCGACCATGATGCCCAGCCATAGACTTCAAGCCGTGCGGGGTCGCCGCCGACCCAGTGCGAATCTTTCAGCGTCTGCGCGTTCTCACGTGACCACTTGGCGGCCTCGGCCAGCACGTCCCAATCTTGTGAAGAGAGCAGTGTGGCCGTGATGTACATCTCCTGCAACTGCGTTCCCATGCCGAAGTACGAACGCACTTCGTCCGAAAAATCATGGCTGGGATCATCGCCGAGCCGTTCGGCGTAGCGCGCATAGATCAAACCATGCAGCATGAGAGAGTTGATGGGAAACAGCGGGCCATCCTCGACGACGTGGCGATAAATCTGCGAGTCGCGATAGGTGATCCAGCGCTGGCGGTTGGTACCGACGCCGGCAAAGCTGTGATCGTCGCCGCCACGCCAGATGGAATCGGCATAGAGCAGCCAGAAGGGCGAGGGATGTGTTCCTGTCGTGAGGTTGACGTAGAGGTCCGGCTTTTTCGCGCGCAGGTCTCCGATCAGATGGATGGCGGCATCAAAGTCGCTGTCGAACTCGCTGCCTTTGATCACCTCGTCGGCGTTGCCTGTGCCGTCGAACTTGAACTGGTTCACGCCGTACTTGGCGATCATCTCCAGGCAGGTGTCGCGAAAATACTTGTAGTACTTTGGCCCGGACAACGCGAGACCACCTTCGTTGGTTTCAAATCCTTGTGCGTGCGCGGATGCAAGGCGTTGCTCTTTCGGCTTGTCGTAGCCGCCCCATGGGGAAAGCCAGATGCCAGGCGCGGCGTCATACGCCTTAGCGGTTTCCGCGACTTTAGTCAGGCCATCGGGGAAGCCGGGATTAAATTTCCAGAGAGTCGAGGGATCGTCCCAGCCATCGTCGAACATGAAGCTGTCGAGCTTGACGCCGCGTTTCCTGGTCAACTCCTCGCCGAACTTTTGAACCACCGCGACCGCATCCTGCTCTTTGTAGCGGTCGAAGTATCCCAAGTCATACCAGGAGTTGTAGTGCAAAAAGGTTCGATAAGGATGCGCACGTTCGAGCTCCACATAGTTTAGAAAATCGCGGCGCAGTTGAGTCGCATGAGTCACGCCGATCACGGACGAGTAGGTGACGCTCAGGCCAGACTGCACTGGTAGCTCACGGGAGAGCCAGCAGGTGGCGCGATCGGCGCGTACTCGGCACTCCGACAGCGGATGCTCGAATCCCAGGAACCAGGTGCCAGCAGTGACGGGCGATCCTTTGACCTGGCCCGAGACGACCGCGCCGGGCACGACTGCATCGATCAGGCTGATCTGCGCGAGAGCAAGCGGCTCGTGCAGCGCGCGAATCGTGACCTCCTGCCGAATGTAGTTGGCGCCTTCGCGCAGGATTGCTTTCCAAATGATGCGCATCTTTGAAGCGGGGTCTTCGAGCACAACCCGCAACTCGCGTCCGGGCAAGCGGTCCGCAGCTCTCGACGCGGTTGGAAGCGGCTGCAGATCGCGGAATACAGGCGTGGCAACAATCTTAAAGTCGGCGGAACGAAGGAGGGGACCCTCCTTGGGAACGAACGCAAAGACACTGCCGTCGAGCGGCAGAGTGGCTCGCGTGAAGTTGTTGGTGAGACTCTGCCAGCGAAGCGACCCGCCGCGAACCAACCACGTCGCGGAAATTGCGTGGTTGGAAAGAGTGATGCTGACGGCTGCCGGCGAGGAGTGTGCGGCCCGAGAAGCCTGACCTGACGCAAGAGAAACGACAATTCCTAACAACAACCCGCATAAAAGAAGAAGACGTGACATTTCCAAATATCCTTGGGGAAACTTTGGCGATTCGACAGCCCAACAGACTACGGGACGACCGCGGTTGGCAACAAGAAGAAAGCAGTCGTAAGCGACGGGGCGAGTCCTGCCTTCCGACTGAAACCGAGGGCAAACGGTTGGCTGGCGCGGCGTTTCGCGGCTTTCCACTTTGGGTGCGATTTGACTTGACATTCACCATAAACGAAAGTAATAGTTTTGACTCGTAATCATATGAAAGCCAGTGTTCAGGAGGCTGCCATGCGTGTCTGCCGTCACAGCCGAGCTTCGGTTGCCGCTCTCTTCTTCTTATTAGGGATTCCTCTGCTGCTGGCGACGGGTGCCTACGGGCAGGGATCGTATCAGGCGCAGGTTCGCGGCCAGGTATCGGACCAGAGCGGGGCGATGATGGTGAATGCAACGGTCACGATCACCAACGTAGCCACAAACATCGTGGAAACCGCGCACACCGACGAGCACGGCGAGTATTTCTTTACCGGCTTGCGTCCTGCTACCTACAGCGTGAAAGCGCAAATGTCGGGCTTTCGCGTGGTGGAAAAGACGAACATCGTTCTGCAGGTCGACCAACAGACCACCGTGGACTTTGTGCTGCATCCCTTGGGGGTGAGCGAGACGATGGAAGTCAGCGCCGCCGCTCCCTTGCTGGACACCGAGAGTGCGACCCTGGGTACGGACATTAGCAGCGAATATGTGCACGAACTCCCTCTGGCCAACCGCAGCTTCTTTGGGCTGACGTTCCTGGCGGCGGGTGTGACCGAGGTGGCAGGGTCGGGCACCAGTGATAACTATCCGTCGGGAACAAACTTCACTTCGAACGGGCAGCGCAACGCGACGGCTGAGATACGGCTGGACGGCGCCCTGATCAGCGCGCCGGAACAAGGGGAGGGAGGAAATTCCAACGTCTACTACGAGCCCCTGGTCGAGGGCATGCAGGAAATGAAAGTGCAGAACAACAGTTTCTCAGCCGAGTTCGGCAACAACGGCGGCACAGTAGTAAACATGGTGATGAAGAGCGGAACGGATGCCTTTCACGGCAGTGGCTGGTATTTCCTGCAGCGCGCACAGTTGGACGCTCGCGATTTTTTCAACCCCGCCAACGTCGGCCCCAAGCCGGACAGCAAGCGCGATCAGGGCGGCTTTTCGCTGGGCGGCCCGATCCGGAAGAACCGCACGTTCTTTTTTGTCGATTTCGAGAAGGTTGCAAGCTCCAGTTCGCAAAGCGGAGCTGTGAACGTACCGACCCTGGCGGAGCGGCAAGGCGACTTCTCGCAAGTGAATCCCGCTACTGGGGCCGTCCAGAACATCTACGATCCGAACGTAAATTGCGGGACGCCGAGCAACGTGATCCGACCGCAGGTTGGCTTTGACTGTAGTCAGCAGCCGATCGGTCCTGCGAATCAAATTCCAAATAGCGAAATTAATCCCATCGGGTTGGCTGTCCTCAATCTCTATCCGAAACCCAGCAACACGAACGCGTTCAACAACTACAACTACACGACGTTGTCGTCGGCTCCGGATTACCAGTTCGACATCAAGATAGACCACCAGTTCAACGACAGGAATCGCATCAGCGGCCGCTACAGCCGAGGCTGGAGCAACTATACGACTCCGCTGACCCTAGGCGACGGCTTCGATAATGACGGAATCGGAAGCGGTGTGACGGTGGCACAAAACGCTTCGCTGGAATATACCTGGACCATCAACCCGCGGACGGTCTGGACGAGCCATGTGGGAGTCGACCGGGTTCACGAACTGTCGGTCCCGAGTATTCCGACGATCTCCAGTTTCAACGCCTCGCTGCCGGCGGGGGTTCAGGGATTGCCATCGGTATTCCAAACGGCCAATGGGATCGACAAGATGCCGACCTTTCTGATGCAGGGAAACTCCCCTTGGTCGAATCTGTACGATCAGTGCTGCATCAACACTAGTTTTGCCCACACCCTGGTCAGTTACTCCACGCAGTTGGTGATCTCCAAAGGGGCGCACCTGATTAAAGTTGGTGGCGAGCAGAGAATTTTCTACAACAATTTCTGGCAGCCGAATTACCCGACCGGCTTCATGACCTTTACGGATGACACTACATCGCCAACGCCGAACAGCAACACCGATGCGAGCGGGAACCAAACTGGCAATCCCTACGCCAGCCTGGCTTTCGGTTACGGCGATAATATCAACGGCTCCAGTCAACTGGTGGTGACTCCTTCGGTTGCGAACAAGTCGCTGGAGACGGGGTTTTATGTGCAGGACGACTGGAAAGTAACCCCGAAACTCACGGTCAATCTAGGCTTGCGTTATCAGTGGAGTTCACCTTACACATCGCGCGGGAACCAGATCGAGTTCAGTAATTTCACCGCCGACAGCGGTGTCAATATTCCACTGAATTCTGTCCCGGCGACGGCCCCGGCAGGCACGTTCAGCACCCAGGCGACGATGCAGTCGGTGGGATTGAATTCCCCGTCGGCGATGCAGTTGCTCGGCACAACGCAATTCCCGACGTCGAGCATGAGAACGGTTCCGACGTACTGGAAAGACCTTGGGCCGAGGCTGGGTTTCTCGTGGCAACTCGATTCGCAGACGGTGGTGCGTGGCGGGGCGGGCATCTATTTCGGAATGAGCCCGGCCACAAACTTTCAGTATCCCGGGTCAGCGTTCCGCAAAACCGCGAACATATTTTTTACGAACGATAATTTCGCTACTCAATCCGCCACTCTCGAGAATCCGTTTCCGGGCGGCTTTACCGGTCCGCAGGGCACGCAGTACGGCCAGTTTGCGAACTGGGGTTATCAGAACCCGAATGATCTGGGCACGACTGCGGCGCGAGACGCCAATATTTACATGTGGAATCTGGGAATCCAGAGGATGCTCCCCAGCCAAATCGTGCTCGGGGTGGACTACTCCGCCAACCGAAGTACGCATCTTCCCTGGGCCGGCACAAACAACCGAGCGTTCATCACTTCCAATTTGCTGGCGCAGATCACCGCGGCGGTGACGCCGACGGATGCGATGTGCAGCCAGGATAGCTGCGTAAGCAACTTTCTTCAGACGCAAGTAGGCAACCCGTTCTATTCCATGTTTAACGCCCCTTGCACGTCGACCGCTTCCCATCCCTGTTTCAACGAACCAAATTCGAATTACGGCCAAACGACGCTGCCCTTGGGGACTCTGTTGAACCAGTATCCGCAATTCAACGGCGACTTTGAAGCGCTGATGTTGGAGGAAGCGAGTTCGTGGTACAACGCTTTGCAGGTTCGATTCCAGAAGCGCACTACGCATCACATCAGTTTTGAAGGCAGCTACACGATCTCGAAGATAACAGACGATTCGTCGGCGGGCAGGAACAATTGGGTAGGTGCGCTCGGAGCCGGCATTCCGCAACAACTGGATCGGCTATCCCTGGAACGCAGCATTGGCGGGAACGACACACCACAGCGGCTAGCGCTCGCTGTAGTGGTGGATCTGCCGATTGGGCGAAACCAATGGATCGGCGGCAATATGAACCGAGCGGTCGACGCCGTTGTAGGAGGCTGGTCGCTGGCGACGATCATCACTGAGCAATCGGGACAACCGCTGGCTCTCGGCATGTCCAATGCCCGTCTGGCGAACGGCACCCAGCGCCCCCAAGTTGTGTGCTCCCAACTTAAGACTGGGACTAGCGTGCACTCGGCCGCCTTGACCTGGCAAAATGCGAATCCTGCCCCCTTTCTGAACGCCAACTGCTTTGCCGACCCCGGCGATGAGGTTCCTGGGAATGCTCCACGGTACTTTTCCGGGCTGCGCACCGACGGCATCCACAACATGGATCTGAATATTTACAAGTCCTTTGTGCCCAAAGAAGGGATGCGGATCGAGGTGCGGGCGGAGACATTTAATACACTCAACCACCCGCGCTTTGCGCCCCCGAATTCGGCCGTGGGAGATCCGCTTTTCGGGACAATCACCAGTGACAACGTGAACGGGACTGTACTCGAGAATCCGCGATCCTTCCAGTTTGGATTGAGATTCGAGTTCTGAAGAAGCTGTGAGTAAGGGCTTGCCATCGGAACGAGACGGGACGGCAGGCCTCAGCGGCTAAAGCCGCATTCTTGGCGGGGTCCTAACGGCACGGCTCAAGCCGCGCCCTTTCAAGACCACTTGGAAGCTGGCTTAATCAGGTTTTCAAAGAGCCTGCTCAAACCCGTGGAGGGCACGAATCTTGCCGCCGAGCGAGCAGGAGTCAGTGTGACTGGATCGGGGCAAGAATAAATCGGGTTGGTGAATACGGATTCAGGGGCGGCTATGATACGAAAAGCTCTAATCGCATTTCTCTCTTTGTTCTTGTTCGCGCTGGGGCTGGTCGCGGCACCTGATTCCGAGAAACAGAACTGGACCAATTACGTGCGCATTGGGGCCTACGGGCTGAAGGGCGGCGATGCGCAGAAGATCGTCCGTAACGCGCAGGAAAGCGGGGTGTTCGGGATTGAAGTCGACAACGATATTCCCGGACGGTACGAGAGCTTTCTGAATCCAGAAGAAAAGTTGAAGGCCATCCGCGAGGTGGCGGAAGCGGCGCATCAGGCGCGCAATTATGCGTTTGTCTACATTGCGGGGACGGAGTGCATCACGGCGCATGGGGATAAAGTGGCGCACACGCTGGCCAAGGATCATCCTGACTGGCTGCAGAGAAAGATCACGGGCGAGCCGGCGATTTTCGGGGGCGGCTCTGCGTTCTGGATCAGGCCGGGCGACGAGGATGTGTGGGTGAGTCCGTATGCCACCGAGTGGCGGAAGACCTATATGGAGCGCGTGCGGCAAATTGCAGGGACGGGGATTGATGGGATCTACATCGATATTCCGTATTGGATGACGCATTTTGACGGCTGGGAAGACACGTGGGCCAGCTTTGATGACTACACCGTCGCGGCATTCAAGCGGGAGACGGGACTGGACGCGAAGCATGATCTTAAACTCGGAGATTTTTCCGATCCAGCGTTTCGTAAGTGGGTCACGTTCCGGATTCAAACTTTCGCCGATTTTCTGAGCGAGATTGACCGCACCGCGAAGTCGGTCAATCCGAAGATCAAGACGATACCGGAAATCTATCCGGGGATTGAAGAAGAAGCCGTGCGCGTAGGGGCGGATGTTTACAGCCTGTACGGGGTGGTGGATGCGATTGCGCACGAGTATGAGTTTGGCGAAGGGGACCATATGGCGTCGTCGCGCACGCCACTCGACTGGTTCCGCTATCAGGTGGGAATGCATTCGTTTCGGGCGTTTGCGCAGGGGAAGGCGACGTGGATTCTGAATTACTCGTGGGATGGCGATAAGAAGGTGGCTGGGAGCGACGCCATGATTCGCGAGTCGATGATGAATCTGGCAATGTCGCAGGTCATGGCGGGCGCGAATTTTTGGGATGCGCCGGGACATTCGATGGCCGGGTCGAACGATCTGGAGACGCGAAAGAAAATCTTTTCGTGGATTGCGGCGCATGAAAAGACGTTCTATCTGCCCCGATCGCCGGTGAATCCGATTGGAGTTTACTTTTCGCCCGAAACGCGAAATTTTTACGCGAAGGATTTCATTGCTTCGTATCGCGGAATTCTGATTTTACTGATGCAGAAGCATCTTGAGTTTCAGATTGTGACTCCGCGAACGCTGGCGGAGTTCCGCGGCCCGACGCTGATTTTGCCGGATGTGCGGGTGCTGGGGGAGAGCGAAAAGAGTGCGCTGCAGGCTTTCGCGGGTACGGGTAAGAGGCTGGTGATCACGGGGACGGACGCTACTGGGATTGGCAGTTCGTCCAGTCTCGTGCGATTCGCGGAGTGTCCGGGGCGGGCTTACAACACGGCGCTGGAAAAAGATTTCGAAAAGGCGACGCCGGGTTCCCAGCAGGTATTCTTCGACAGTTTGCTCGGTGGGGACAGCGTGCTGATCAAGGCGGGAACGCAGGTGGCGACGTCGATCGCGCGGACTCCGGATGGGCACGTCAATGTTTTCTTTGCGAATTTTGCCGGGCTACGCGGAGGATCGAATCCTGTGCAGACGGTGCAGAACGGGGTCGAGGTGAGCGTTGTGACGAAGGGCGATAGCTCTGGGTCCTTCCTTCCCTTTCTCGGCGAGATGCAGGCGGTTCGGGGAGAGAGTCACGGAGATCGGACTACCTACACGCTGCCCGCGATTAGCAAGGGGGCCGTTTTCTCGTATCAGCCCTGAGGGGACGTGACGCTCCACACGCTGCGGGCGGGACGCCCAAAGGACATCCAGCAGGATGCCGGCGCTACTGAGAACCGGGTTCCCAGTTTTTCGATCTTGCTACCGCTTCGTTCCAGCGGTTTCTCAGTGTGCGGGCTTGCAATGCGGGCATTCGCGGTTCGAAGCGGCAGTCATTCGTCGCGGAGCTTCCGGGATCTGACTTCCAGAATCCGACTGCGAGGCCAGCTAGAATCGCAGCGCCCAGCGCTGTAGTTTCGGTCACGGCGGGGCGAATGACGGGAACGCCGAGAATGTCGGACTGAAATTGCATGAGGCTGTTGTTCGCGGCGCCTCCGCCGTCGACTCGTAGTTCCTGCACAGAGTCGCCTGAGTCGAGACGCATCGCGTCGAGCAAATCGGCGACCTGGTAGGCAATGCTCTCTAAGGCAGCGCGTGCCAGGTGGCCAGCGGTGGTGCCGCGGGTGAGCCCGAACATCGAGCCGCGCGCGTAGGAATCCCAGTGGGGCGCGCCCAATCCCACAAAGGCGGGGACGAAGTAAACCCCGCCGTTATTGGGAACCGACTTGGCCAGGGCTTCGACTTCTTCTGATTTCCGAATCAAACCCAGTCCGTCGCGCAGCCACTGAACGACCGCGCCGCCGACGAAGACGCTGCCTTCGAGAGCGTACTCGGTCACATCTTTTATTTTCCAGGCGACGGTGGTGACGAGGCGGTTTGAGGACGGGACGGCGCGGCGGCCGGTGTTCTGAAGCATGAAACATCCGGTACCGTATGTGTTCTTGGTGAGACCGGGACGGATGCAGCGCTGGCCGAACAAGGCGGCTTGCTGATCGCCGGCAATACCCGCAAGAGGAACCGCCTCCAGTCCCTTCACGGCGCTGGCTTCGCCGTAGATCTCGCTGGAAGAACGTACCGTGGGCATCAGTGAAATTGGGACTCGAAACAGATCGAGGAGTTCATGATCCCAATCCCCGGTGTGAATGTTGAAGAGCATGGTGCGCGAGGCATTGCTGGCGTCGGTAGCGTGGACGCGGCCGCCAGTCAGCTTCCATAGGAGCCAGGAGTCCACCGTACCGAAGGCCAGTTTGCCTGCCTCGGCAAGAGTGCGCGTGCCGGGAACGGTGTCGAGAATCCAGGTGATCTTCGTGGCGGAGAAATAGGAATCGATGAGCAGTCCGGTCCGTTGCTGGATCAGGGGGCCGTGACCTTCGCTGCGGAGGCGTTCGCAGAAATCGGCGGTGCGGCGGTCTTGCCAGACGATGGCGTTGTAGACGGGCTCGCCGGTGTCTCGGTTCCATACGATCGTCGTCTCGCGCTGGTTGGTGATGCCGATGGCAGCGACGTCGCGCGGTTGAGCGGCGGCTTGATCCATGGCCTGCAGGGCTACGGCGATTTGCGAGGACGCAATCTGATCGGGCTTGTGCTCGACCCATCCGGGCTGGGGAAAGATCTGATCAAACTCCTGCTGAGCGACCGAGCGAACGGTTCCTTCATGATCGAATAAGAGAGCTCGTGAACTGGTGGTGCCCTGGTCGAGCGCTAGAACGTATTGCACGGGATCTCCTCGAGGTTTCTGTGTGTCACGGTCGCGAGGGGCGCAGGAAGCGCCGGATGCCAAAGTCATAGAGGGCTGCACCGGCAAGACCTCCGAGCAGCGGAGCGACGACGGGAATCCACCAGACGTGCGATCCGTCGGTGAGGCCGTTGTTGCGGAATCCGGCGACCACGGTAAAGAGGCGAGGACCGAAGTCGCGCGCGGGATTGATGGCATAGCCGTGCATGCCGCCAAAGCTCATGCCGATGGCGACCACAACCAAGCCGATCATGAGCGGCGCGAGATTCGCTCCTGGGGGGACGTTGAATTCATCGGTGATCGCGAAGATCAGGAGCAACAGCAAACCAGTGCCAATGAACTGATCGAGAAAGCCCGCCTGCACGATTGCGGGGAACGCCGGGAAAGTGGTGAAGACTCCGGCGGTGTGATCGAGAAAGGGATCGGTCTGATGAAAGGCCGGCAGATAGTTCCAATACACGAGGGCGGCGGCGGCGAATGCGCCAATGGTTTGCGCGAGCGAATAGGGCAGAACCTTGCGCCACGAAAAACCGCGAAAGACGGCGAGCGCCAGGGTGACGGCGGGATTCAGATGCGCTCCTGAAATTTTGCCGGCGATGTAAATGCCCATCGTGACCGCGAGTCCCCAGCCCAGAGTGATGTTGGTGAAGCCGCCGTGGATGGTCTCTCCAGCGTTCTTCGACGGAAACAGGACAACCATGGCGACCACCCCTGTGCCAAAGCAGCATCAGCACAAACGTGCCGAGGAATTCGGCGATCAACTCGGCCATCAGGGTGGGCTTGGGGTTCATTCGTTTCTCCGGCGCTCGACCGGAGCGCGCTTCGTGACCGCGAAGTAGTCTACCAAGCGGGGGCGCTCTCCGTACGTTTTTCCGGGCACGTTTTTCTGGACTCTGCGACGCTGCGGCCCGGGCTCCTAAAAGTAACCGGCGGGGTCCTTTTTTCTTGACAATTGGTGTCGAGTCCGTAAGATAGAGACATATTTATTCACTAGGATGAATATTTATTCGTGATGAATAAGACACTACGACAACGGGCAGTTCTGGACGTGCTGAAGCACGCCTCCATCGCCAGTCAGGAGGATCTTCAGCGGCTCCTGCGCAAGCGCGGATTCAAGGTCGGACAGGCGACGCTGTCGCGTGACATCCGCGATCTGAATCTCAGTAAAACCTCGCACGGGTATTCCCTGCCCCAAGGTGAGAATGGGGCCGGCATCGCATTGCCTCCGGTTTCGCGGCTGGTGCGTGAATTTGTTCTGGATATTCGCTCGGCGCAAAACCAGTTGGTCATCAAGACGATTGTGGGCAGCGCGCAGCCGGTAGCTGCGGCGCTGGACGAAGCGGATTGGTCCGAGGTGGTCGGAACGATTGCGGGGGACGACACGATCCTGATTGTTTGTCCCGACAAGGATGATGCACGAAAGCTGGCGGGGCGGATCGAGGAAATGCTGGGCTAGATGAGCGCGAAACTCAAGACCGCGGTGCTGGGAGCGACCGGATATTCCGGGCTGGAGTTGACGCGGATTCTTCTGCGTCATCCTCGACTGGAAAAGCCAGTGTTGCTGCGGCGCTCGGCGGACAATGGCGGCGCTTCGGATTTGGCGGAAGTGTTTCCGGCGCTTTCGGGCAACGGCGGTTACCCGCTGCACTCGCTCTCGTGGCCGGCGATGAAGCAGCAGGGAGTGGAACTGCTATTTCTGGCTACGCCGCACGAGGCATCGCGCGCTCTCGTACCGGAGGCGCTGGCACATGGCCTGCGCGTGATCGATTTGAGCGGCGCTTGGCGATTGAAGCAGGAGCAGCATCGGGCGATCTATAACTTTCAGGACTCGGATGCAGTCACCGCGGCCGAACTGACGGAGAAAGCGGTCTACGGATTGCCCGAATTGAATGGCGATCGCGTGGCGAATGCCACGCTGGTGGCGAATCCGGGATGCTATGCGACATCGGTGATTCTGGCTCTGGCACCGCTGCTCAAGGCGGGCGTGGTGGATCGGAACCGCGGCATCGTCTCTGACTCGAAGTCGGGCGTGTCGGGCGCGGGCAAGGAACCGACGGCGAAGACACACTTTGTATCGGTGGCTGACAATTTGTCGGCGTATTCGGTGTTTAACCACCGGCACATGGGTGAGATTGTCGAACAACTCGGACTGGGCGCGGAGGAATTGATCTTTACGCCGCACCTGCTGCCGATTCCGAGGGGAATTTTGTCGACGATCTATGTGCATCTCGATCGCGTGATGACGCCTCTGGAAGTGGAATCGTGCTTCCGGACTTTTTATTCGGGAAAGCGTTGGGTGCGAGTATTTCAGACGCCGAAGCTTCCTCAGGTGCAGTTTTCGCTGCAGACGAACTACTGCGATCTGGGATTTTGCCTGGCAGAGGACGGGCGGCGGCTGGTGTTGATTTCCTGCATCGACAACCTGCTGAAAGGCGCGGCAGGTCAGGCGGTACAGAACATGAATCTGATGTATGGATGGTCCGAAGACGAGGGATTGCTGTGACGATCGTAGTCAAAATCGGAGGAGCCGCGCTTGAAGATGCTCTCACGCTTCGCAAGTGCGCTCGCGCAATTGCAGAACTGGCGCAGGATGGCCATCGCGTAGCCGTGGTCCATGGCGGAGGCGCTGCGCTGACGCGTGTGCTGAAACAACTCGGCAAGCAAAGCGAGTTCATCGGCGGACTGCGTGTGACCGATGCCGAGACCCGCGACGTTGCGCTGATGGTGCTGGGCGGGATGGTGAATAAGAAACTGGTGGCGGCAATTCAGGCAGCGGGCATGCCTGCGGTGGGATTCTGCGGCGGCGATGGCATGAGCTTTCGCGCGCGGCGGAAACATATTCGCGGGAATGACGTGGGATTCGTCGGTGAGATTTGCTTTGCGGAACCTTGCTGGATCGAAGCGCTATGGCAGCAGGGAGGGATTCCGGTGCTGGCGTCGCTCGCGCTCGGAGCAGACGGTGAGTATTACAACGTGAATGCCGACGAGATGGCTGCCGCATGTGCCGCGGCCTGCCACGCGAACGCGCTTATCTTTCTTACGGACGTACCGGGAGTGAAAGACGCGGAAGGAACCGTGATTCCGTGGCTGAGCACCAGGCAGGTGCAGGACATGGTGAACGAAGCCGTCATCAGCGGCGGAATGTTGCCTAAGTTGGAAGCCTGCAAGCAGGCCTTGAAGCAGGGAGTGGGCCGGGTGCGGATTCTGCCGGCCGCAGAAGCCGAAGCTCTGCCGCAGTTTTACCGCATGAAATTGAATTGTGGGACAGAAGTAACTTGCGCATGAGCGCCGGAACGAAGTTTCAGGACAGGAGTCAGAGTTGAATAGTCCATTGCAAAGCAGAGTGCCGGCCGTGCCGGAAACATTTCCCAGCACGTTCTGGTGCCCCGACCTGGTTTCGACGCGCGATCTCGGACCGGAAGGGGTTCAGGCCGTGCTCCATTTGTCGGAGCTGATGAAATCCCGCCCGTCCGTGTTTCAAAGGTCCATGGCGGGGAAACAGATGGTGATGTTTTTTGAGAAGCCTTCGCTGCGAACGCGGCTGACATTCGAGGCCGGGATGACGGGCCTGGGCGGCACGGCAATGTTCGTGGACCAGTCGCAGAGTCGACTGGATGCACGCGAGACTCTGAGCGACATCGCGCATAACCTCGAGCGATGGGTGGACGTAATCGTGCTGCGGACATTCGCGCAGGAAACGATCGAAGGGATGGCGCGCTACGCGTCGATTCCGGTGGTCAATGCGCTGAGCGATCTGGAGCATCCGTGCCAAGCGCTGGCGGATTACTTCACGTTGCAGGAGCGGTACGGCGACCTGAGGAAGATCTCGCTGGCGTACGTTGGGGATGGCAACAATGTTGCGCATTCGCTCATGCTGACATGCGCCTGCCTGGGATCATCGATCCGGATTGCGACGCCGAAGGGCTATGCGCCGAATACGCAGCTGGTTGCAGATGCGCGAAAGATCGCAAAACAGACGGGCGCGAAGATCGATTTGCTGACCGATCCTCAGGAGGCCGTGGCCGGGGTCGATGCGATTTATACCGATGCGTGGGCGAGCATGGGGCAGGAGCAGGAAACCGGGCGGCGCGCGGAAATCTTTCCGCCGTACCAGGTGAATGCGCAACTCATGGCGCAAGCCGCGCCGCATGCGGCGTTCATGCACTGCCTTCCCGCACATCGCGGCGAGGAAGTTACCGATGAGGTGATGGACTCGGAGAATTCAGTTGTGTTCGAGCAGGCGGAAAACCGGCTGCACGTGCAGAAATCCATTCTTTATTTATTGCTGGGCGGCGCGGTGCGTCTGCCCGTTAGGAGCGCTCATGCCTGAGAAAGTTGTACTCGCTTATTCCGGTGGGTTGGACACATCGATCATTATTCCTTGGTTGAAGGAAAACTATTCGTATGACGTCATCGCCATGGTGGGCGATGTGGGCCAGGGCGATGACATTGAAGCGGTGGTCGATAAGGCCTACAAAACCGGCGCCAGTAAGGTAGTCGTCGAGGATCTGCGGGAAGAGTTTCTGACGGGATACGTCTTCCCTGCTCTGAAAGCTGGGGCGGTTTACGAACACAAGTATCTGCTGGGAACGTCGCTGGCGCGTCCCGTCATTGCGAAACACCAGGTTGAAGTGGCGTTGCGCGAAGGCGCGACCGCCGTGTCTCACGGATGCACCGGCAAGGGGAACGATCAGGTGCGATTTGAGCTGACGTATCAGGCGCTCGCGCCGGAGTTGAAGATCATCGCGCCGTGGCGGGAGTGGAACTTGAAGTCGCGCGAGGACTGTCTGGATTACGCGGAGCAGCACGGGATTCCGGTGGCCGCAAGCCGCGAGAAGATTCACAGCCGCGACCGCAACTTGTGGCACATCAGTCATGAGGGCGGCGAGTTGGAGGATGCGGGGAATGCGCCTTTGCCGACGACGTGGCAGATTACGCGTTCGCCGCAAGAGGCTCCGGACAAGGAAGAGCAGGTGCGCATCGGATTCGCCCAGGGAATTCCGGTTTCCGTGAATGGAATGGAAATGGACCCGGTATCGCTGGTCGAACTGCTGAATGAGATTGGGGCACGGAATGCCATTGGGCGCATTGACCTGGTGGAAAACCGTTTCGTTGGAATGAAGTCGCGGGGATGCTACGAGACGCCGGGCGGCACGCTGCTGATTGCGGCACATCGTGAACTGGAAGCGTTGTGCCTGGAGCGCGAGGTTGCGCACTTCAAGCAGCACATTGGACTGAAGTATGCGGAGCTGGTTTATTTTGGGCTGTGGTTCACGCCGCTGCGCGAAGCGCTCGATGCGTTTGTGGAGAGCACGCAGAAAGAGATGACCGGCAGCACTACCTTGTCTCTCTACAAAGGGAACGTGTCGGTGGTCAGCCGTGAGTCGGAACATTCGCTCTACCGCACAGACCTTTCGTCGTTCACGATGGGCGACAGTTACGACCAGAAGGATGCGGCGGGGTTCATACGCATTCTTGGGCTGCCGTCGCGGTCGAGAGCGCGGGCTCGCGTGGAGGTCGCGCGATGAAGATGTGGTCCGGAAGATTCCGACAGCCACTGGATCCTGAGTTCGAGCGCTGGCAGCGGTCGTTCAGCTTCGATCGGCGATTGCTGAAGTGCGAGCTGCTGGCCAGCAACGCCCACGCACGGGCGCTGAAGGCGGCAGGCATCTTGTCGTCCGATGAATTGATCGGCATTCTGCAAGGGCTGCGGCAGATTGGCGAGAAGGCGGCGGCGGAGGCGGCGTTTCTCGAAGATGATGAGGCGGAGGACGTCCACCATTTTGTCGAGAAACAACTGGTCGCTCTAATCGGGGAAACTGGTTACAAGTTGCACAGTGGCCGCAGCCGGAACGAGCAGATCGCGACGGACTTGCGACTTTACGTGCGGGCGACGATCGATCAATTGCGGCAGGAACTTGCTGAACTGTGCACGGCGTTGACAGATCGTGCGGAACAGGCTGGGGATGCGGCCATGCCGGCATATACCCATTTGCAGCGGGCGGAGCCGGTTCTGTTGGGGCATTGGCTGCTGGGCTACGTGGAAATGTTCCTGAGGGATGCGGATCGATTGGCGGACTCCCGGAAGCGGTTGAATGTGTGTCCGCTGGGATCCGGTGCGGTGGCGGGTGCGACGTTGCCGCTGGATCGAACGCTGATGGCCGATGCTCTTGGATTCGATGACGCAACAGCAAACAGCATCGACGCTACCAGCGATCGCGACTTTGCGATTGAGTTTGTCAGCGCATTGTCGCTGCTGGCGATGCACTTGAGCCGCTGGGCGGAGGAGATGATTCTGTTTTCTACGCAGGAGTATGGCTACCTGATTCTGCCAGAAGCGTATTCCACCGGCAGCAGCGCGATGCCGCAGAAGAAGAATCCCGACTTGCTCGAGTTGGTGCGGGGCAAGAGTGGACGAATCCTGGGAAATGCCACGGCCTTGATGGTTGCGGTGAAGGGGCTGCCGCTGGCGTACAACAAGGATCTGCAGGAAACGCAGGAGCCACTGTTCGATTCGTCGGACACGATGATGCAGATGTTGCCCCTGGTAGCGGGATGGATGAAGGCAGTGGAATTCAATCAGCAGCGTATGAGTCAGGCGGCGCAGTCGGGATTTATGAATGCATGGGCGGGTGCGACGTATCTGGTGAAGCGCGGCGTCCCTTCGAGGATGGCGCACGAACGGATCGGCAAAGCGGTGCAGTTGTGCGTCGAGCGCGGTTGTGAGCTTCAGGATCTTTCGCTCGAGGAACTGCAATCGTTGAGTCCGGCGTTTGATGAGAGTTTCTATCACTCTCTGAAACTGGCGTCGGTGCTGGCGGTTCATGATGTTGCAGGCGGCACGGCCCCGAGCCGGGTACGGCAGGCAATTCAAATAACGAGGAAGCGGATTGAATCGCTTCGCGAGGAGGCCCATGCGCACGCGTAAAGCTATTCTGCCGGATGCACAGCAGATTCATGAATTGATTGCGGGATACTCGGGTGATGGCACGCTGCTGCCGCGCACGCTGCCGGAGATCTGCGAGAACGTGCGAGACTTTGTCGTCCTCGAAGACCAAGGCCGCATCATCGGGTGCGGGGCGTTGCATCTTTACGGTACGCACTTGGCTGAAATTCGGTCGATCACGGTGGCTCCGTGGGCGCAGGGCAAGGGCGGCGGCGGCCGTCTGGTGAAGTCCTTGCTAGCAGAGGCGAAGCGGCATCGCGTGGATTGTATTTGTCTGTTCACGCGCAAGCCGGATTTCTTCGCGGGGCAAGGCTTCTCGGTCGCGCAGCGAGAGGATCTTCCTGACAAAATCTACAAAGACTGCCACGCGTGTCCGCGGTTTCATTGCTGCGACGAAGTGGCGATGGTGCGCGGGGATCTGCCGAAGTTTGCGATTCTGCCGGAGCCTGCGAACTGGCTGGTCAAACTGCAAGGGTGGTCTCCGAACACCGAAAATCAGACGGGATCTAGCTAACTTCTCCGGCTCCGTTTTCGGCGGAGCATAGGTATATCTGCGGGTGGATCCCGGTTGCTTGCTGGTAGCGTTCGGCGATCTGTTTGGCGAAGGTTTCGGAGTTTTCTTCGCGCACGAGATTGACCGTGCATCCGCCGAAGCCGCCTCCAGTCATGCGTCCACCGATGAAGCCGGGGAGGCCTGCGGCGGCGTCGACCATGATGTCAAGTTCCCTGCAACTTACTTCATAGAGGTCTCGCAGGCTGTCGTGCGATTCGCGCATCAGTTTCCCCACGCGAGGCAGATCGCCGTCCGTTAGGGCGCCGCCCGCATCAAGAGTGCGTCGGTTTTCGCGGATCACGTGGGTACATCGCTTGGCGACCGTCGCGGGAAGATCGCTGGCGTGGAGATCGAGCAGGTCAAGCGGCACGTCACGCAGCGCTTTAATTGCTGGATCCCACCTGACAAAATACCGCACTCCTTCTTCGCATTCCTCGCGTCGAGTGTTGTAAGCACCAGTGGCGAGATCGTGCTTCACCATGGTGTTACAGACAACGAGGCGGATGCCTTCAGGGATGGGGACGAATTGAAACTCGAGAAAGCGGCAGTCGAGAAGAAAGGCGTGGCCGGCTCTTCCCATGCAAGAGACAAACTGGTCCATGATGCCGACGCGCGCGCCGACGAAAGAATTCTCAGCCTGACGGCAGAGTTTGGCAACTTCAGGCAGGGGTAGTTGCGTCGCGTTCAGGCTCATGAAAGCAAGAGCTGAGGCGACCTCGACTGCTGCGGAGGAACTGAGCCCCGCGCCAATCGGGACTTCGCCGTGCACGAGCACATTGGCTCCGGGAAGCTTGACCCCGCGCTGTTGAAGGATGCTCGTGACTCCGAGTATGTAGTCACACCATGCGCCGGTACGCTTCTCGGGCAGGTGGTCGAGGTCGAACTCGAAATTGGTAGGGAATTCTTCCGAGTGGATTACCAGTCTTCGGTCGGGCCGCGCGGCAATTGCAACATAGGTTGAAAAGCCGACGGCTGCCGGCATGACGAAGCCATCGTTGTAGTCGGTGTGCTCGCCGATCAGGTTAACGCGTCCGGGAGCGCGAAAGATCCGGGGATGACTGCCGAAGAATTGTTCGAAGTGGCTGATGAAATCGTGAACGTTCATCGGCAGGGTTACGCTCGGATCCCCATGCAGAATGGATCCTGCGGGTTGAGCACCAGGTAAGATTCTGAATTCACGAAAGCAGTGCCTTTAATGCTCGGATAAATCTTCCCGTCGCGAACTTTGACGCTGCCTTCGAAGATGCTGCCGACGATACTCTCTTGTTTCCACACCTGGTCCTCGCGGATTCTTCCGTCGGCATAGAGGCAGGCAAGTTTGGCGCTGGTTCCGGTACCGCAGGGGGAACGATCGTAGGCTTTGCCAGGACAGAGAACGAAATTCTTGCTGTCGACCGCGGCCCGATCGGATGGTCCGAACAGCTCAACGTGGTCGATTTCCTGATTTCCGGCTCCGGTGATTGCCTGCTGACGTAGAGACTGACGGATTGCCCAGGTGAATTCCGTCAGTTGCTCGATGTTCTTGAGAGACAGATCGAGGCTGTGACCGCGCACGAGGAAGAACCAGTTTCCGCCCCACGCGACATCGCCGAACACTGTGCCATAGCGGGGCACGTCGACTTCTATGTTGGCGGCGAGACGATAGCTGGCAACGTTGTTTACCGTCACTTCCCCGTTCGGGTGAAGGATGGCGGTTATTGTTCCGACGGGAGTCTCGATCCGGTGCTCACCTGGACTGATTCGCTTCATGTAGGAGAGCGTCGCGACCAGACCGATGGTTCCATGGCCGCACATGCCCAGATACCCGACATTATTAAAGAAGATGACGCCAGCAGCGCAGGCTGGGTCCATCGGTTCGCACAATAGGGCTCCGACGATGACGTCTGAGCCCCGCGGTTCGTTCACGATTGCGGATCGAAAATCGTCGTGCTCGCGGCGAAAGCGCTCGAGCCGCTCGGCCAGCGGTCCGTTGCCAAGATCAGGGCCACCGCGAACCACCAACCGAGTGGGCTCGCCGCCGGTATGGGAATCAATTACTCGAACTTTTCGGATCTGGCCGTCCATCTTAAGTTGTTGCGCTCTCTCGAAAGAGTGTACTGAAACAACCTCAAAACTCGCGATAGGCTTGTCTAAATCACGGCGGGGTGCCGTCCCTGCGGGACTCGCGACCTTCGCTACTCTGACCCGGCACTCCGTGCGGGGCTTTCCCGCGCCGCCGCCCTTCGACCTTGCTCAGGGCAGGCTTTGGCGGCTGTTGTTCGATGGGATTGGCGTACTGCCCGGCCACCTATTTCTGTTTCCGGACATAATTCTAGTGGAGAATCAGATTGGCGCACTGGGTGAAGCCTGCCAGGAAAGGCGTCCGTGGGATTTGCGGGCTTTTGAAAACGCGACCCCGCGGCAGGTGCGACCAGGTGATTTTCAATGCGCCAGGTGCCGCTCCAAGGGTTCTCCGGTCGATTCAAAACGGACTCCGGCCAGCGGCTTTCCGGAGGCCAGAGATTCGCGGATAGTGGCTCGGTTCGGCCCAGCTTGTTCGATCGCTGCCGACACGGTTCGCAGAGCCTGTGCAAGGGGAGTGCCTTGGGGAAGACGGAAGATCCAGGGAATGTTGGTCGAGGTCAGGGCCCGATCGGAAGAGATGGCGACGACGGGGACGAAGGCTTTCACGGCAATCTGCTCGGCCAGATGGCTGGAGGGACGATCCAATGCGACCAGAGCGAGGACGTGCTCCTGATAAATAGCATTCACCAGATCGTTGGAGGCTTTGCCCCATGACGTTTCGGAAGGAATGGCGATAAGCAAGAGGTGCCGGGTTGGGGTGTTCAGGGCGCGGAGGATTTTGGCGGTTTCAGGGGATCGCGCGAGTTCGTCCGCGTGGGGGCCGAAGATGCCGATTTTCAGATCGCTCGTCTTTTTATCAGGCAAGGATGGCCCTGAGTAATGAACGCCCCTTTCACCGACGCGAGCGTAGGGCTTGTCCATGGTGATGCGGCGGTATTCGATGACGCCGTTGTGCACACGAGCGAGAAAGAGAGGCGCGATGTTTTTGCAGTTGGGATCGAAGACCATGTCGCCGGTAACGCCTTTGTAGGTTTCGGTCGCGGTAAGGGCGTCGCGGATGCGGCCGCGATTCAGGCCCGCGCGGCAGATGGCGTCGAGCAGGATTCGCATCGCATCGTAGGCGAGGGCGGCGAAGTGGTCGGGTTTCTCGTGGAAGCGCGCTTCATAGTGTGCGGTGAATTCCTGCCAGGCGGGATCGGTGCGAGTCGGATCGTAGGGAAACACTGCTTCGAAACCTTCGGCCGCGCGCCCGGCGAGCTTGATGAGTTCATCTCCGATGGTGCGGTGACTGCCGAACACGCGCTGCTTCATGCCGAGTTCCTGCATCTGTTGCAGGATCATGGCGGCGGGGCCGATGTCGGTCCACAGGACGATGGCGTCGACGCGGGAATCTTCGATGACTTGGAGTTGGCGGCGAAAGTCGGTGTCGGCGGGCATGAATTTCTGCTCGATCACCACGGGATGGCCGAGACGACGGGAGGCATCGCGGAATTTGAGCACTCCGAAACGGCCGTAGCGATCGTTGACGCGCAGAATCGCCACGCGCTTGAAACCAAGTTCGGTGTAAATGTGGCGCGCGAGCGTGTAGCCCTGCAGGCGGTCGTCTTGAATATCGGTGAAATACCACGGGACGGCCGTCTCGGGAATCGTGGGATCGGTGGACGCGCTGTTCACGAGGGGAGTCTCGGCTTTCAACGTGAGACGCAGGGCGATGTGGGTAGATTCGGAACTGATGGAGCCGAACATGGCCCACACTTTGTCGCCGTAAATCATGCGGACAGCATCGTTCGAGGCCGCGCCCCAGATGGCAGAATCTTTTGTGGGGCCAACCGTTGCCGATCTGCTCATCTGCCAGTTGTCGTAGTCATTGTTAGTGATCAGGCGAAATGGCTTGCCACCGTATCCGCCGGCGGCGTTGGCTTCGTCGATTGCCATGGTCGCGCCGTTAAGCATGCGATTGCCTAAGACCTGGTCGGGATGGTCGTAGAGAGGCGCGAGAAATCCGATGCGGATTTCATCGAGAGTCTTCAGGTCAGGATCGGGGATGTCGCGGGCGGCGCCGTTGTATTCGACGAGATCCTGATAGTACTCGTGGTAGGGCGTGGTGTACTTCGAAAATGGACGCAGATCTTCCGGCGCGCCGGTGTAGGGCTTGAGGGAACGGGCCGCGGGCGGGCCCGGGGGATTATGGCCGCACGCACAAGGAGCGGACGTCTGGGCCCACGCAGTACTAGCTAACACGGCGACGATCACGGAAATACTGGCGAGGCGCATGGCTACTCCGAAGGCGTTTCGCGCCGGAACATGGCAATCGCTTCGATTTCGATCAACAGATCAGGGCGGCAGAGAATTGCCTGAATGCCGGTGGATGCCGGCAGCGGGTCGAGGTACTGCTCTTTGTAAAATGCGGTGCGCTCTTCGTTGAAGGCCTGGTAGTCGCGTTCGATGTCGCGGAGGTAGCAGGTGGTGCGGACGATGTCGTGCCAGGTCGCGCCTTCCGCAGCCAGCAACTTCGTGATGTTGTCGAAGGTGCGGCGGAGTTGGGCGCGGAGATCGCCGACGTGGACCGTGCGGCCGGCGTCATCGATGCTGGCCGTCCCGGAGATCAGCAGAATGGTAAGGCCATTCAGATCGATCCGCATGCCGCGGGAGAAGGCGCTGCCGTAGTCGTAGGCTTCGTTGAGTGCAGTGTGATTAGTGATCGCCCGCTTTACTACGGGGGCTGTGGCCACTTCCGCAAATAATTCTTGAATATTCATGTGCTTGGCTCCTGGTGGATTCATTTCTTGCGTGCCGCCTTATGCGTGCTCAAAACTTGTGCTGTTTCAGCGGAATTTTTCTGGCGAATGCCGTGGCTGAGTCCTTTGGCGGTCGCGACCCAGATGTCGTCGCCCTGAAAGTCGACGCCGAGAATGTAGTTATGGGCCGGGGCAGTCTGCACCGAAATTTTTTTCACGGCGCCCGCTGCGTCGTGCACGAGCATCTCTGGCTTATGCGTGTCGAGCGCGGGACGGTACACCGCCCAGTTTGTGCCGTCGTAGTAGGTCAGGCCCTTGTCGGTGGAAAACCAGGCGCGATTGGCGTCGACGGCTTTGACTTGGTTCAGAAAATTGCTGGGCAGGCCGCTGTCTTTCTGCAGGAAGTTATGCCAGTAGCGGCCATCGTAGCGGCTGGCTCCGAAGTAGGTCGCGACCCAGAGGATCTTGTCGACGTAGCTAACCGAGGACGTAACCTCGTGGATAAGGCCCTGATCTTTCATCAACACGAGTTCGGTCTCGCCGTCGGGATCGTTGTAGTCCTTCCAGCGCTCGGTCTTGACGTCATATTCGAGAACGCCGCCTCCCCATACCGCGTAGTAGACCTTGTCTTCCGCGGGGCTCACTGAGTAGGTCCAGATTTCGTACATGGGCGTATTGCGTTCGTTGAACAGAGCCCATTCGCCGGTGTGCGTATTCAGCCGACTGGCGCCTGCGGCCGTCGCGGTCCATACAAAATCGCCTTGCACTCCGACGCCGTAGACAATGTCGTTGCTCAGGCCGGAGTTCAGCTGGGTGAAGCTGTCAATACGTCCGGCGGAGATATGGCTCAAGCCGCCCATGGTGCCCGCCCAAACGTCGCCCGTGCTTTTGTCGAGCGCTAAGGACAGGACTGCTTGATGTGCCAGGCTTTGTGACTTCGAATCCGGTTCGGGGCGAAAAACTTTCCACGTGCCGTTCTCGTACAGACCTAAGCCATTTTCCGTGCCGGCCCAGATGCGCTTGCCGTCGACAAGCACACAGAAGACGTGGTTGTCGGGCAGGCCGTTGGCCGTGGTGAAATTCTCCCAGCGGAAAAGAGGCATGTCCTGCGCGGCGGCTCGCAACGGTAGCAACGCCACGCTCATCAGGGTCAGGACACGCAGGAGATCCTTCGCTCCGCCTGAAAAGCGGCTCCGCTCAGGATGACAATGACTTGATGATTTCGGCTTCATAGCGTTTTCAGGTATTCGATGAGGTCGTTCAATTCGTCTTTGGTCAGATCGTTGCTCACGCCATGCGTGTCTTTCGGGTTGAACACGGTCCAAATTTCTTCGAGCGATCGCGCCGAACCGTCGTGCAGATAGGGCGCGGAATAGGCGACGTTGGAAAGTTGAGGCACATCGATGATTGGTGAGCGGTCGGTGGGCTTGCCCGTGCCGACGTCCACCTGTTTTTGGTTGGTGTATTTGGGTCCACTGTGGCAGGTCGCACACTGATTCGCTTCAGGAATCGGCTTGCCATTCTTGTACTTCGTGCGTTCAAAGATCGCTTTGCCGCGTTCCTGGGCCGGGGTCAAGTCTCTGTTGGGAATGCGGGCGCGGTTGGGGCGATAGGGGAGTGAATAGACAAACGTCACCAGGTCAGTCAGCTGCCGTGAGTTGAAGCTTTGCGAACGGAAGAAGAATTTTTCCGTGCGCGGACCACACTCGGTCGGCATGTCGGGATTGCCCCCGTTCCATTTGAAGGGCTCAGTGCCGGCGAGATTCTCGAGCGATCGATTGTCAACGATGTCTTTCCCGAAGCCATCGGGTTCGAGATCCCATTGCAGGCCGTCGATGGTAACGTCGAGGTGGCAGTTGGCGCAACCGAACTGACCTTGAAACGCGAAGTCGGCGGTATAGAAGAGGCGCTCGCCACGGCGGAGGGCATCAACATTCCTCGGCCCGCCGAGATCGATTGTCGACACAATTTTATTCGTGGTCGTATCGATGACGGCGATGTTGTCGTCGAGGCGATTCGCAATGTAAAGGCGCTTGCCATCGGACGAGAGTAACACTCCGCGGGGATTGTGCCCCACCGGAATCCTTGCCAGCACGTAGTCCGCTGAGGCCGAAAGATCGTTGACGAACGGCTGTTTGTGCGTACGCACAGTGTTCAACAATTGAGGAATGCCGATGACGGTGACGCTCTCGGATCCGGCAGTGGTGAGAAAGATTTTCGACTTGTCGGGCGTGATGGCGACTCCCCAGGGCAGAGCATAGTAGCGATCGAGTTCGTCGATAGGAATCTGGACAGTTCCTCCAACGTCATCGCCGAACAGGGTCAGGGAGTCACCAAAGACCCAGCCGTGTTCGACATGCGCCAGGGGAACCAGATTCTTGGGACGGAGTTGCGCGGCCACACCGAGCCGGCCATCTCGCGATAGCGCGACATGAAATACTCCGGCGACATTATGCAGGGGCTTGCGCTCGACTACGACCTGCCTCTCCGTGTCGATGACTGTGATTTCTGAATTCGGCTGCGAACGAAAAGCTCCGGGATTGGGATAAATGTGCGTGCAATAAATGAGTTTCCCGTCGGGAGACAAAGCCAAGTAGCTTGCGCCGCGGCCGGCGAGGAGCCGCTTCGTTTCCTGACCACTCTTGAGGTCGATGACGGATACGTCGCCACTTAGGCGATTGGCGACGTAGAGCGAGGCACTGCCGCTGTCGGAAACAACTCCGCTCGGTTCCGAGCCAGTAGTCAGAGTTTGCACGACTTGCAGTGACGCTGTATCAATGACCGACACCGTGTCGGACCAGGCATTCGTGACGTACAGACGGTGGCCGTCCGGGGAGAGTGCGATTCCACGAGGCACATGGCCAACGGGAACAGTATTGATCACTTTGCTGGTTTGCACTTCGACCACTCGAACCTCGTCGCTGTCCTGGCAGACAACGTAAAGCAGACGGCCGTCCGCGGACGCGACCATCTCGATCGGAGACAGATAGCGGTCTCTTGGCATCGATGCGGACTGCTTGCCTGGAGGCGTGGCCGCGATTGCCAGCAAAGCTGCGGTGAGAATGGCGACAACCTTCACCATCCGCCGAAAGCTCGTGCTGGATATGGTCCGCACCGGCATCTACGGTTCCTCCACGGTGAGGATGCGATCCACGGCGAGATTCTCCAGCGTCTGTTCCTGACCGCTGGGCCAGTGGATGGTGAGTTTGTCGACTTTCGTGGCGACGCCCAGACCGAAGTGGATGCGGCCGTCGTCTTGCGAGAGATAACTTGATCCAGCGACGCGCTCTGCGATCTGCTTGCGACCGGCGGCCAGCAGTTCCAGACGTGCGCCGATGCCGTCGCGATTGCTCCTTTTCCCCTTCAGCTTGATCGTGAGCCAGTGATTGCTGTTCTGCGTGACGTTGTGCAGCAGAGTGGCGGGCGCGCCAAGATTTACGACGAAGGCATCGATCTTGCCGTCGTTGTCGTAGTCGGCGAAGCAAGCTCCACGCGAAACCGTCTTCACGTCCAGCACCGGCCCGGCATCGCGGGAGACGTCGGCGAACTTGCCGTTGCCGAGACCGCGAAACAGGGACTGCTCTTGCGGCACGAGATGAATCAGCCCGCCGTGGAAGATCAGAATATCGGGCCAGCCGTCGTTGTCGAAGTCGTAGATGCCGCTGCCCCAGCTGACATACTGCGCGGTGGCCTGCGAGATTCCAGAACTCGGACCGATATCTTCAAATCCACTCGGTCCGGCGTTGTGCATGAGGCGGTTGTACTTGGAATCCGTGACCCACAGGTCGAGGCGCCCGTCGCCATCGATGTCGGCAAACACCGGGCCCATTGCCGATGTGTTCTCGCCATTCTGGCCGTAAGCCACTCCCAGATCGCCAGCAACTTCTTCGAAGGTGCCGTCGTGCTTGTTGTGGAAGAGAAAATTTTCGGTCTTATCGTTGGCGACGTAAATGTCGGGGTAGCCATCGCCGTCGTAATCGGCGGCGGTCACGCCCATGGTCCGGCCCTTGTAGGCGCCGATTCCGGACTTGTCAGTCACATCGGTAAATGTTCCGTCGCAATTGTTGTGATAGAGGCGGTTAGTGTCGGCGGCGTAGTCGAGCGGCCCGGGATAGTTGTCGGCGGCATAGAAGTTGCGGTACTTAGGATCGAACTTCACGTAGCGGCCGACGAACAGATCGACGCAGCCGTCGCGATCGTAGTCGAGCCAAGCGGAACTGATGGACCATCCGTCGACCTTGATGCCAGCCTTCACGGTCACGTCGGTGAATGTGCCGTCCCCGTTGTTGTGGTAGAGAATCGCCTTTCCGTAGCCGGTGACAAAGAGATCGACGAAGCCGTCGTTGTCGAAGTCGGCGGCAATCGCGGCGGTTCCGTAGATATTCGCGGCTACGCCCGCTTGGTCGGTGACGTCGGTGAAAGTACCGTCGCCATTGTTTCGGTAGAGATGGTTGTGAGGCGGCGTCGCCGGCTGCAGTTTGAGCGGGTAGGGATGCATCCCGTCTTCGAGGGGCTTGCCGGTGACCACGTAGAGATCGGGGAGACCGTCGTTGTTGTAATCGAACCAGACGCAGCCGGAACCGGTGCTTTCCAGTAGTGATCCGAGTTGCTGCGCGCCGAAGCTGTGCGTGAACTGGATGCCGGACTTGGCGGTGGCGTCTTCGAAGTGGATAGCGCCCGGAGCGGCTGCTTGTGGCGATTGCGCCAACACGGAAGACGCCAGCAGAAGAAATCCAAGAATTCGTTTCGTCATGCTAGTGACCTCCTGAGGCATTCTGTGCGGAACCGGTCATGTCCGCCGGCGTTGTGGACTTCAGCAAAATCATGGGAACGGCATTTTCAGGCGCGGTTTCCGGACCGGCGTGGCAGCCGACACAGACACGCTGCTCGCCGCGCCGCATCCAGAAGAATCCAGCTTCGCGCTTTAGGGTTTTTCCGGCGGCGTCCAGCAATTCGATTTGCAATGCTTGATCGGTGGGAACCTGAACGAAAAAAGACCCGTCGCGCTCGACTGGCGCGGTGCCCAGCAGGCGGGTGCTGCCACTAGCATCGCGCGTATACATGCGAACCGATTGAATGGACCGGGCAGCGAATGGATATTTCGAGGTGTAGGCATTCAGGCAAAGCAGGTTGGCGTTGGGCCAGTCGTGCAATCCTGAAGGATGGCGGTTGGGAGCCGCTCGCTCACCTAACAATGTGGGCTGAACCGCGTCGGAGTTTTCTTTTTCTATCGCGGGGCGTAGCGGCCCGGAGCCTGGTGTCCATAGCATTAATTGGAACGGTGAAGTCGAGGACGAGCGCCAGGGTAAGAGCCAGTCTCCGGCCGCAGTTTCGACTACTTCTCCGGCATAGTCTCCGGCGGGCGCAGAGATGTTGACTGCCTGGGCCCGCGCCGATGTGAATCGAGCCAAGCCATGGCTCGTGGCCAGGACGATGTCTCCGGAACGCACTTGCCTGCCGGAGCGCCGCGGTGTGCCGTGATCGCAGCGATACGACTCGACGCCGCTGCCGTCGGAATAAACGGTGTAGATCTCCGGAACCGCATCTCCACCCAGCGGATATGCAGCTTCGAACAGGATACGGCCATCGTGGAGGACATCGGTTGGCAAGAAATTGGCCGGACCGTACGTCAACGGCAGTGGCTTTCCTCCAGAGAGATTCACTGTTTCGATCGTGAATCGGCCAGCGGTTCGGCGTGCGTATACGACGCGATCTTCGGGCAAATAGAACGGGCGAACACAATCTTCTGCGCCCGAGGTAATGCGGCGCGGCGTTCCATCCGCGAGTGAGATTTCCCAGATCTGCCACGGGTCTTCGGTTTTCAGCTTGCCCGCGAAAAGAACGATTTGACCGTCGAAGGAGACTGACGGGTCGGCGGATGCGGCGAAAGCTGGAACCAGCGGATGCTTGCCCTCTGCGTCGTGAACGAAGATCGTCGCGCCCGAGCTAAAGCGATCGTCTCCGTGCATCCACGCCAACGGGTCATAGTTCTGTGCGGCGGTGTATAGAAAGGATGGTGAATCAGCGTTGGAGGAAGCTTTGACCGGAATTCCGGTGAATGCGAAAAGGCACAGCGACAGCAGGCATACAGCAACAACGAAGATAAGGATGGACCGCGACGCCACTAGTCTGCTCCCCCAACAGCGAGGAGTTGTGGACGCAGTTGCCGAGCTTCATGCTCGAGATCAAGGTAGGGCTGGAGATCCTGCATCATCAGGCGAAACTCGTTGAAGGTGAGTGATTGATTTCCGTCGCTCAGAGCTTGTTCCGGACAGGGGTGGACTTCCACGATCAATCCATCACCGCCCACGACGGCAGCCGCGCGTGACAATACAGGGACCAGAGCGCGGACGCCTGCGGCATGACTGGGATCGACGATGACAGGAAGATGGGAAACGGTTTTGAGCACCGGTACAGCGGCGATGTCGAGCGTGTTGCGTGTCGCCGTTTCAAACGTGCGAATACCGCGTTCGCAGAGGATGATTTGTGAATTGCCGGCGACGGCGATTACCTGCGCAGAACGCAGCAGGTCTTCGAGAGTAGCTGTCATGCCGCGCTTCAGCAGAACCGGGCGACCACATTCTCCGAGAGCTTCGAGCAGAGCATAGTTCTCCATGCTGCGCGTGCCCACCTGCATGATGTCGGCGTACTCTGCAATCAAGCCGACATCTTCCTCGCTCATCACTTCGGTGACGATGGCGAGTCCCGTGACTTCGCGAGCTTTGCGCAGAATCTTGAGACCTTCCACGCCGAGACCTTGAAAAGCGTAGGGAGAAGATCGCGGCTTGTAGGCGCCGCCGCGCAGAATGCGTGCACCTGCTTCGGCAACGGCCTCGGCGGTCTGGAGCAGCTGAGTTTCGGATTCGACGGCACAGGGACCAGCCATCACAACGAAATCGTTGCCGCCGATTTCGATATCGCCCACTTGCACCACGCTGCGCGAATGCTCGCTGGTTTTGGCGACGAGATCAAAGCAGGAGAACTGGCCGTTCCACTTGGGATTCATGGGCGTTGCCATTCTAGTAATCAGCTGGTGCGTGATCATTACTACGAAACGATTAGGCCGTCCGCGAAAACAGCGTGAGATCGCGAATTGCGGCTCGTAAGTCGTTTGTAACGAGAACGAAGCGGCTGGCGTGTGATCAGGATCACGGATCAATGCGATGGCGCGCACAGGTTGTTGGGATCGCCGACGAGATGCGGTCCGCAGGGGCTGAAACCACGAGCGCGTCCACCTCCGTGGAAGCGCGGCCCTTCGAGGGCCGCGTCGAGTGCACGAAATCAGGGCGGGCTTTTCCGCTTTGGATTTCGGCGGTGGCAGGGTTTCCTCGCGCGCTTCGGTCGCCACCACCGTGTGCACCTGAGTGCGGAGCCCCGTCGGCATTTCGCGTTTGTGTCTTGTCGGGGAAACCGACATTGACGTCGGTGATTCCCACAAATCATCGGCTCAATCTCTTGCATGTCATTGAATTCACTTGATGGCATCCCACTTGCAATTTAGAGGGTGGCCGAGGGCTTATCGGCAAGGAGGTTACTCGATATGGCTGGAGAGAATTGGACATTCTGGCTCAACATGACGAACTTCGCGTTGGGCATCATTACGCTAGTGGCGCTCGTGCTGGTTTTTGCCGCCGTGTGCTGGGACATGCTGGTTCGCAAGGTGCATACCGCAAAAGAACACGACAAACTCGATCTGAACGCACTCGATGGAGAACTCCGCGCGATGTTGCAGGGATCGCACAGTATGTACGAACCCGGGCTGGGGCTGACGATGGCAGACGGGGGCGAGAAAATCGAGCCTTCCGACGCCAAGGCCTCAGACGAGAAATTGCGGAAGTGAATTATGGCCTGCCCCTTTCTGAAAGAAGGTCGAGCACGCTATTGCCATGCTGCTCCGGTGCAGAAGTTGATTTTGGACGGCCCAGGAGCAGCCGACGGCGGGCGCTGCACGTCGCGAGACTACACGCAGTGCGAATTGGCGGGGAAGGACGAAGTGCAACACGAGCGCTGCCCGCATCTGGAAGAAATTCGCGTGCAGTATTGCGGCGTTTCGCCGGTCACGAAACTCGTCCCCTTCAGCGATTCGGAACTTTCCAGCTGCACGAGCAATACGTATCGCTATTGCGGCTCATATTTATTGCTGGCGAGGCCACATGCGAGCGCTCCTCCGGGAAACCTACTTTACGCGGCGAACCATTTCTGGCTCGACGCTGAGGACTCCGGCCTGTGCCACATCGGCATCGACGGATTTCTGGCGGATGTGGCCGGACACGTCGATGGCATCACGTTCGTCACGACGAGCGGAACCCATTGTCCGGCCCTGGCGCTCACGATCCACGGAGTGGAGTGGCCGATGAGCTTTCCGAATCCGCTGATGATTCAGAAGGTGAATAGCCGGTTGCGCAGCGATCCCGGCAAGGTGACCGCCGATCCCTACGGCGCAGGCTGGCTGTTCGAGGGCTGGGAACTGCCTGGCCGCACTCGGTCCGGGCTAGTCACAGGACCACAGGCGGCCGCGTGGCAGGGGCAGGAACGACTACGGCTGTCGGACGAAATCCACGAGACGCAGGCGCCCGGAGGGGATGGCGGATCACCTGTACGAGGAGTGGCGCAGTTGTTGTCCCGGCCGGATTTGGTGTGTTTGTTCCAGCATTTCTTTTCCAAAAGAGGCTGGACAGCGGAGGAATGATGCGCCGGAATGTTCTCGTCTTCGCGTTCGGAGTCGTGGCGGCCTGGATGATCGGGTGGGTGGCATTTCCGCGCATGCTGTATGTGCAGAAACAGCAGCCCGTCGAATTCCGGCACAAGACGCACGCCGAGAAGTCAGGCGTGGCGGACTGCAACGAATGCCACGCTCTTCGTGAGGACGGAGTCTTCGCGGGAGTTCCAGCCATGGAGAAATGTGCGGCGTGCCACTCGGAACGGATCGGCGAGAGCAAAGCCGAAGCAACGCTGGTAGACAACTACATCAAACCGGGGCACGAGACGCCATGGCTGATCTACTCACGGCAGCCAGCGAACGTCTGGTTCTCGCACGCGATTCATGTGAATCGCGCGGGATTGGTTTGTACGGAATGTCATTCGACGTACGGCGAATCGGACCAGGTGCGCGTGTACCAGGTGAACCGCATCAGCGGATACAGTCGCGACATTTGGGGACATTCGATTTCGCGCCTGCGGCGTGCGCCGCATGATGGCATGAAGATGAGTGACTGCGAAGACTGCCACCGGCGGCACAACGTGGAGGTGGGTTGCCTGGGCTGTCATGAGTAACGGGAAGGGAGACGTATGAAGGTCACACGACGAGATCTGCTGGTATGGAGCGCGGGAGCCGCGGCGGGTCTGATGGTCACCCCAGTACCGTGGAAGTTGCTCGATGATACTTCGATCTGGAGTCAAAACTGGCCGTGGATTCCGCAACCCACGCGCGGCCCGGTCGAAGTGAAGCTATCGTCGTGCACGCTGTGTCTGAATGGATGCGGGATGAAAGTAAGGATGGCGGCAGGATGGCCGGTCGGCGTTGCGGGGCTGAGTACGCATCCGGTCAGCCGCGGGGCACTCTGCCCGCTTGGGTACGGGGCCCATCAGCTGAACTGGCATCCGCAGCGGTTGAAGACCGTTCACCACCGCGCGGGCACATCTACTTGGGATGAAGCGCGAGCGGCCTTTGCGAAAGCTTGCGGCGAGGGGCCAGTTGTAATTATCGATAGCTATCCTGGGCGGGCGGCTTCGTTGGTGTTGCAAACCTTCGCGCAGAAACAGGGCGGAGAGTATCGCGTTGTGCTCAATTCCGAGACTCGCGCGCTGTCACCCTATGCCAGTTGGACAGGGGTGCCGGAGTCCTCGCTTGGATACGATTTGGAGAACGCACAGACCGTGGTCAGCTTTGGAGCGCCATTGCTGGACGGCTGGGGCAGTCCGGGACGATTCACTCGGCTATGGGCAGAGCGGGCGTCCGGCAGGCCAGATCCGGAGCTGAGACTGATTCAGGTGGAAGACTCGCTCTCGCGAACCGCAGCAAGAGCGTGGCAATGGATCGCTGTTCAGCCGGGATCGGAATCGGCACTGGCGGCTGGCATCGCGGGCGTCCTGCTGGAAGATCACTTAGTACGGGCGCATGGGCCTATGCCGCCGCTTGCGGTGGTCGAAGCTGCCAGCCAGACCGGACTCAGCACAGAAGCGATTCGCGATCTCGCTCGGACCATCGTCGCTCGCACTCCAGCGATTGCGATTGCGGCGGACGAGAATCCTGCGGTTGCTGCTTTGAATGTGGTTCTGGGCGCTGTCGGATCTCGCGGCGGTATCGTGCGAAGGTCGAAGCGTGCAGCGCCTTACATTTCCGCCAACGCTGCGATTCCCTCTGCGCGAGCGGTGTTGATCGATCCTTCTGTGCCGTGGAGCTTCGTTCCGCAGACGGACGCGGAAGTCTTCCGTTTCGCTGCCTGGGATGGAGGATCAAGCAGAGCCGAGTGGCTGCTGCCTGCTCCGGGATTTCTGGAGGAGTCGACCGACGTTCCTGCGGCGCCGACATCGGCCGTTGAAACCTACGCGATGGCTCCCAGCCTGGTCAAAGCTCCGCCGGAAATCCAAAGTGCTTCGCAGTTTCTGAATAGTGTCGATTCCAGTTTGACCACGGTAGAAAAAATCATTCATACACGCTGCGACGACCTCTTCCATGGGCGATCAGGAACTCTTCAACTGAACGACACCACCCCCGTCACTAAGTTTGCCTCCGCCTCGAAGTTAGAAGAGCAACTCCGAGCGGGCGCGGTCTGGGTCGGCGAGTCTATGCATCCAGAAACCCTACGATGCGAGTTGAAGACGTGGCCGGCAATTACGCCCTCTGCGAAATCTGAGAGTTGGATTGCGGCTTGGCCCAAGCCAGTGCTGCCTCCGCTGGCGACGAAACTCTACCGCGAATCGAGCTTACGGGAAGCGCCAGAAACGAGGATCGCATGAGCGCCCGATATGGCATGGTGATCGATCTGGACCGCTGCACCGGCTGCGGCTCATGCATGATGGCTTGCGCGGCCGAAAATAATATCCCATCGCTTCCGCAAGCCAGCGCTCGAACCGGCTTGACGCCGATGCTGGTGCGTAAAGTTTCGAATGGAATGGACGGAAGCGCGCGGCGCGAAGCCTTCATCCCGATTATGTGTATGCACTGCGAGCACGACACGCCGTGCGTGAAGGTCTGTCCGCAGCAGGCGGTCGAAGTGGATAAGGCCACCGGCATTGTGATGCAGATGCCGCAGCGCTGCCTGGGATGCCGCTATTGCATGACGGCTTGCCCGTATCATGCCCGCTACTTCAACTGGTGGGATCCGTCGTGGCCCGCGGGAATGGAAAAGAGTCTGAATCCCGGAGTCGCGGTGCGCATGCGCGGGGTGGTGGAGAAATGCAATCTGTGCCACGCGCGGCTGCACGCGGCGAAAGAGAGAGCCGCGGCCGCGGGAAAACGGGAGATCGATCTCGCCGACTATGTTCCGGCCTGCGCGGAAGCCTGCCCGACCGGAGCCATTCGGTTTGGCAACCTGGCCGACCCAAACGATCCGGCGGCGCAAGAGTCGCGCTCGCCAGACGCATTCCGTTTGCTCGCGCGCATCGGCACGGAGCCGAAGGTTTATTACAAGTCGAAGGAGGCATGGGTGAGAGCGCTGGCGGAGTCGAATTCGGGCGTTCCTACGAAGGCAGCCTCGGAGGTGCAACATGGCTAGCACTGCTCTTACCGACCGCCCCCTGACTGACCAGAAATGGATCGCCCGGGGTGAAGAGCGCACCTCGCTCTCACGGTTCCTGCTCTGGCTGGCTCCCTGGGCCGTTGTGCTGGCTGTAGGCGTTTACGCGGCTGGTTTGTGCCTGTATTACGGACTGAACCAGACGAACATGGACAACCGGTTCGCTTTCGGACTCTGGATCTTTCTTGATCTCGGGGTCATTGCGCTCGGCGCGGGCGCGTTCTTCACGGGATTTCTCGTTTACATTCTGAAGCGGGCTGAGCTCAGGCCGATCCTGAACACGGCCGTGGTTGTCGGCTTCATCTGTTATAGCGGCGCGGTGGCGATCCTGATGATCGATGTGGGCCAGCCTTTGCGGGCGTGGTTCACTTTCTGGCATCCCAATACGCACTCGATGCTCACCGAAGTTACGTTTTGCATCTCGTGCTATTTGCTGGTGCTCTGCCTGGAATATATTCCGCTCCTGCTGCGCAACCGGCAACTCCGCAAGCTGCCCTCGTTTCTGGTGTTTGAACATCAACTCCACAAACTGGTGCCGGTGCTTGCGGGCGTAGGCACACTGCTCTCGTTCTTTCATCAGGGATCGCTGGGTGGGCTCTACGGAGTGTTGCGTGGCCGTCCGTTCGCATTTCGAACCGGCATTTTCATCTGGCCGTCCACATTCTTCTTATTCATCTTGTCGGCCATCGCTACCGGACCGAGTTTCTTGATGCTGGTGACAGCGACGGTCGAGAAAGTGACCGGGCGACGGCTCGTGCCTCGGGATCTCTTCCGGCGGCTGGGATTTATTTCTGGAGTGCTGCTTGCGATCTATGTCGCCGCCAAATCAATCGATACGCTGATCTGGTTGAACATTACATCGCCGGCCGAAGGCTTTGCTCCCTGGCAGTACTACATTCATAAGCCATTTGGCACGCCAATCTTGTTTTCGGAGATCGTGCTCTTTGGACTTCTTCCCGCTTTTCTGTTGCTCTACTGCAGGACCGCCGCCCGGCGAGGATGGCTTCTCAGTGCTGCTGCGCTGGCCTGTATGGGAGTTTTGCTGAACCGCTTCGTTCTCACCGTGCAAACTTTGGCCGTGCCGACGCTGCCGTTCGACGAGTTCCTGCAATACACACCGAGTTGGCAGGAAGTCGCGAGCTTCGGAGGGGTAATCGCTTACGGTGTCATTGTCTATTCGCTGTCATACCGCTATTTGCCGATGTTCACGCCACCCAAAGGAGAGGACACCCATGTTTCCGGGGATTGATGGATTTCATTGGACGGTTGGTCACATCGTCTTCTTAGGTCTGTTCTTCGCAGTGGTGGTGACGATTTTTACGACTGTTGCGTCGGCCGCGTGGCGCACGGTTCGTGATGTTCGGACGCATCGCGCGATCGAGTTGTGCTGGAAGTCGGACTTTGCCGAGTTGCCGGAGTCGGATCGCCGCTGCCGGCACGAACTGGCAGGCAGAGTAATTTCGCGAACCTGCGACAACGCCTTCGATTGCCGGCATTGCGATCAATACTCGAAGTTTGCGGTGTTGCCCGCGACTGGATTGGCGACTTCCCTTGGGCTGTACTACTCCGACGATCGCTTCTATCACCGGGGACATACTTGGGTGAAGCCAGCCGAGGACGGCACATTGACGATCGGGCTGGATGAATTCGCCGAACATCTGCTCGGCAAACCCGACGCCGTCAAGATGCCCGAGGTCGGCACCGAGATCGAGGTGAATCAGACCGCGTGGCGCATGGCGAAAAATGGGAACGAGATTCAAGTGCGCGCGCCGATCGAAGGGACGGTCGTCGGCGTTGGCGGCCCGAAGGAAGGCTGGTATCTCAAGATACGACCTCGGCTGGATCTGCGAGATCCGATGACACTGCGCCATCTTCTCCGCGGACCCGAGGTTCACGGCTGGGTTTCGCGGGAACTGGAGCGGCTGCAGTTGCAATTGCGCGCGCCGAATACGCCTCCCGCGCTGGCGGATGGTGGAATGCTCATGCCAGGCTTGATGGATGCCGTGCCTGGCACGGATTGGGACGCTGTGCTGGCGGACACTTTTCTGGAGGTGTGATAGCGGTGCCGTCCCTTGCGGGACTCGTTCGTCTTTCATCCCTCACCCGGCACTGCCGTGCCGGGCTTTCTTATGCCGCCGCTGCGCGGCTTGAGCTGAGATGATGCGGTTGGACGTAGTCTCCGACATTGTGCCCGCGAATGCGGCGTCTGGTCTCAATCAGTCTGAGCTCGGTGCAAGACCTAGTTTCGCCTCGTAACTCAGTGCACGATCTCGTATCTCTTGAGTTTGTCGTAGAGCGTCGAACGGTCGATACCTAGCGAACTGGACGCCTCTTTCACGTTGCCATGCTTCCGTTCGAGCGCGGCCACAATGGCGCGGCGTTCCAACTCGCCAAGAGGAACGTCAGGAACTTCCCAATTCTGCGGCGAGGTTACATTGTGTTGGAGCCATGAAAAGTCCGACTCGTCGAGGGTCCCGTTGCGGCAAGTCACGATCGCGCGCTCGATCACATTTTCGAGTTCGCGAACATTCCCCGGCCAGTCGTAGGAAATAAGGACATTCAAGGCCGCCGCTGAGATGCCATTCACATCTCGGCCTAGCGCGGAGGAGATGTGCTGCACGAAATGTTCTGCCAGCAGGGGAATATCTTCACGACGTTCACGCAAGGGTGGCAGGCGAATCTCGATCACATTAAGACGATAGTAGAGATCTTCGCGGAACCTGCCCTGCTGGACCTCCTCGGAAAGATTCTTATTCGTGGCGGCGATAATTCGGACGTCGACTTCGACTTCCTGATTTCCTCCGACGCGATAGAAGCGGCGTTCCTGCAAGACGCGGAGAAGATCGGCCTGCAGTTTGGGAGAGATGTCGCCGATTTCGTCGAGGAAGATTGTTCCGCCGTTGGCCAGTTCGAACTTCCCTTTCACTTGCGCATTGGCGCCGGTGAACGCGCCTTTTTCATAGCCGAATAGTTCGCTCTCCAGCAATGTTTCTGTGAGAGCGGCACAACTGACCACGATGAAAGGCCTGTCCGCGCGATTGCCGGAGAAATGCACGGCTCGTGCCACGAGTTCCTTTCCGGTTCCGCTCTCGCCACGAATCAGGACCGTGCTACGCAGGCTGGCGACGTCCTGGGTGAGAGCTAGAATCTCTTCCATCCGCGGATTTTTGGTGATGATGTCGGAGTGGCGATAGTGTCGATTTAATTTCTTGCGCAGGATCGCGTTCTCACTCTGCAATTTTTTGAGTTTCAGGATGCGCGACACCAGCATCGAAATCTCCTGCGGATTACAAGGCTTCACGATATATTCCTGCGCGCCCTCTTTCATCGCCTGAATGGCGGTATCGACGGTCGCATACGCCGTAATGATGATGATTGACGCTTCCGGGCGAATGTGGTGGATTTCCATCATGGTCTCGATGCCGTCCATACCGCCGGGCATTTTCAAATCGACGAAGCAGATCGCGTAATCCATCGCTTTGGCGAGTTCGAGCGCCTTTTGCCCATTGGGGGCGGTGTCGACGTGATAGCCATCTTCGCGCAACCACGCCCCCATCGATTCGCACATCACGTCTTCGTCGTCTACTACCAAGATCGGCCAATTTTTCTTCATACAGTTACCTCGCTTGAAGTAAATCTCTGCACCAGACGCATGCCACATCGCGCACAGTATTGCTCGGACTTTGCGTCCACCAGCTCGATATGCGTGGCCAGGCTCATCGCACAGGTCGGCTCGGAACAGTGGACCAAACCGAAGGTGTGTCCTAACTCATGCAGAACTTCTTTGGCGGTGCGCTCCCGCAGCAGGCTGTCGTCAGCAGGGAGCCCGTAAAACTCCTGATGCAGCCGGCACATTGAGACCACGGCGATGGGGCCGTCAAACTGCGCTTGCCCGAACAAAAAACTGAGCATAGGAATGGATAAATCAACATCAGTCACGCCCAGCACTCGGGAAGCGTCGCGGGGCGCGATTTGGCTCAACCTCTTCATGAGTTCCACCGACTGGTACTGGCGACGCTTGGGATCATACGCACCTTCCGGAATCGACAAAGAGGGCAACCGGCGAATGGGAAGCGGGAACCAGTCGGCAGCCGCACTTTCGGCCCAGTCCAATGAGTTGGCCGGAATGTTCCCGATCGCCACGAGGTAGAGTCCGTTCACACAGTGTGCACCTGCACTTCCCGCGACTCCGGCGTAGTATTTTGCGACTTGAGCGGGAGCGTAACCGTAAACGTCGTTCCTTCGTTCCTTTGACTGGTAACCTCAACCTCACCCTCATGAGCCTGCACGATTCCATACAGCACGGCCAGGCCGAGTCCGACTCCTTTTCCTTCGGGTTTGGTGGTGAAGAAGGGATCGAAGATCTTGGAAAGATTTTCCGGGGCAATGCCCTCGCCGGTGTCCCGCACACAGAGCTCTACAGTTTGGTCGGCTAATTCGCGGGTGCGGATGGTAAGTTTGCCGCCTCCGCGCGGCTGCATGGCTTGAGCACCGTTCAGAACGAGATTCAGGATGACCTGCTGAATTTGCGAAGAGTCGCACTCAACCAGCGGCAGGTTGTCCTGAAGATCTAAAACAACTTCCGCGCTGATCAACTTCAACTTGTGGTCGGCCAGACCCAGCGTAGTACGCACGAGCTTGTTCAGATCCGCGGGTGCGCGCTGCGGTTTGGAGCGACGCGAAAATGCCAGCAGGTCGGACACAATGCGGCCAACGCGGGCAGTTTCGGTCGAGATCAGGCTGAGGTATTTGCGGAACTCCGCTTCGCGACCGGGCGGATATTCGCCTTTCGCCATGAGGCGTTCGAGCAGCATGGAAAGATTGAGCACCCCGGAGACAGGGTTATTGATCTCGTGCGCCACGCTGGCTGCGAGCTGGCCGAGCGTGGCCAGGCGATCGGATTGGACAAGCTTGCGCTGCGCCACCTGCAACTGTCGAGTGCGCTCATCAACTTTGCTTTCCAATGTCTGCTGCATGTCGTTCAGTTCGGCTACGGCCAGTTTCAGGCGCTCGCGCATGCGGTTGAACGAGTCCACAAGTTCATCGATTTCCTGGCTGCGGCGAGTGATTTCGATAGGCTCGTCCAGTTCCATCGCGCTGACCGCCTTCGTCCCCTCGATCAATTGCTCGATCGGAGTGGCAACGAAACGCTTGGTGAACAAGATGACGAATGCCGCTCCAATCGCCACCTCCAACGCCGTCAAGACAATGGTCTGCAGTGTGATCACTCTGGTCTGCTTCTGCACCGGATCGAGGCTCAAGGCCACATCGACCACCCCGAGCACCTTGGTCGACGCCTGGTGCGCGTGACAGCTGGCATTGCTGCAGGAAGGCTCGTTATAGATGGGCGCGACCATGTTGATGGTCTTCACGCCATCGGGCGAAGTGGCGTAACGAACTCGAGGATCCTCGGCAGGCTGCTTGCGAGCCTTACCTTGGGTATGGCAGCTGGCACAAACTTCATTGGACAGGCTTGTTACGCCGGGTCGCTCGTCGGCGTCGGTCGAAAAGACGAGCCGGCCTTCCCGGTTGAACATTCGAATGCGGTCGATTCCCTGCTTATCGGCGATGACGCGCATGATCTCGTATGCCGCCTTGCGATCATCGTCGAGCATGGCATGCCAGGTGGCGCCCGTAATGCTGCGAGAAAGCTGATCCGCACCTAGGATCATCGTTCCCTCGAGCTGCTTCTTCTGCGTACGGAAATTGAGGTATCCGCTGACGCCACTGATGGCAACGATCAGTACTGTGAGGGAGAGAATCAGCTTCGGGCCAAGTCTTCTGGGCATGATTGGACCCTGTGTTCTTGTGCCGGCGAAGGACGGCAGGCAGGAAGCTGCCACAGGAACTCGTCGTTAAGGCTAGCCCTAGGGAGGGGAGCGAACAGTGATTGTCACCGCTTAGACCCGTGATCGTGGTCACGTCGCTAGATGGAGGCAAACACGCCTAGTTACGGATCTTTTTGCGAGCATCGGGGGAGATTTTCTGATGATTGGGATAAGAAATTTGTATTGGACTGGGTTCAAGAGACGCATTTATGGTTTCGTCATCGATTCTGGCTGGCACGCTGTGTAGGGCTGTCGGCGCGGCCCCGGGGGGGCGCGCCGCAGAACCTGTAGAACCTGAACCACAAAGGACACGTAAGGTTCACGAAGGAATTCAACTTCTATCGCGTACCTTAGCGACATGTATTGTCCTTTGCGGCTAAGGATCAGTTCCGAGGCTCTTAGCCACTCGAGGAACCGTCTTCTATGTCGACTCATCCTGGCCCGGATCACCGGTCGTTACCGGTGATCCTCTGCATCGTGACGCTCGTCAGCGTCGGGGTGTTGCTGCTATGGGATATCGCTCCCGGACTTTTTCCAGCGAAAGCGCATGATTTGTTGGCGGCAATTCCGCTAGCGATGATTGCCTGCGCGTGCTTGTTGTATGAGGCTACACGCCAGCCCGCACGTTCGGAACTGATCAAAGCGTTTCTTCTGGCGTGTGCGTTCTTGTTCTGGGCCGCCAACCAGTTCTGGCCCGAACTCCACCAAGCCACACTGTTCAATGACATCGCCATTGCCCTGTTTGTTTTTGACATATTTCTGGCGATCGTTACCCGTCCGGCATCAGCTTCCTAAACTGCTGGAACTGCAGAGGCGCAGTGTTTCGCGTCTCCCGCTTCCCCGAAGGTCATTCTTTCCAAGTCAATCTGCCCAAGTGATCGCGGAACTGCCGGAAAATCGTTTATCTCGGGGATGCTCTTTTTCAGTAACATAGTCGGTTCGGAAAAGAGTCACCGTGTGCGTCGTGTGTGGGAACACAAATTCATCATGATCAACAGACTTTTGTCGCGGTTCTTCCATGCATTCGTAGCTGGACTTTTCGTTTGCCTGTTCTGCTGTGCCACGGTCCAAGCGCAGTGGACCCCGATGAACCCCGTCAAGAAGGTTCAGCAGGAAGCGGACGGAGCAGTGTTTACCATGGGGACGGGCACTTTGAGAGTGCAAGTGTGCTCGGCCTCGGTGATTCGCGTCTTGTACTCGGCCACGGCTACCTTCCCCAAGCGAACGGATTTCGTCGTCATCAAAGAGAATTGGCCGGCTGCGCAATGGACGATGCAGTCGAGCGACGATGCGGTAACGCTCACCACTTCCCTGCTGAAGGTTACGGTCACGAAAAAGGACGGAGCGATCAACTACGCGGAAGCCAGTGGCGGATCGCTGCTGGAGGAAGCATCCCGCAGGCTAACGCCCGAGAAGGTGAATGGAGAAGACACTTACCGTGCCGAATCTTTTATCAGCATCTACGGCTCTCACGAGGGTCTGTACGGCTTGGGCCAGCATCAGGCTGGAGTGTGGAATTACCGGGGAGAATCAGTCGACATCTCGCAAGAGAACAGCAATATCTCCGTGCCGCTGATGCTATCGAGCAAGGGCTACGGAATTTTCTGGAACAGCATGGCACGAAGCCGTTTCAACAACCGCTTCGCCAATTATCTGTATGTCAGTTCTGAAGTCGCCGACGTCATTGACTACTATTTTCTCTACGGTCCCGAGTTCGACAAAATCATCGCCAGTTATCGAGAGCTCACCGGACAGGTTCCCATGTTCGGCAAGTGGGCCTACGGTTTCTGGCAGTGCAAGAATCGTTACAAGTCGCAGGATGAAATTCTGGGCGTGGCCAGCAAGTACCGCGAGCTGCACATTCCGGTCGACAACATCGTGCAGGACTGGTTCTGGTGGAATCGCAAGGGGGAATTCGTCTTCAACAAGAATTATCCCGATCCGAAAGCCATGGTGGATCAGCTACACAGCGAAAACTTCCACCTCATGATTTCGATCTGGCCGTTCTTCGAGCCCGGATCGACGAATTATGACTACATGCAGAGCAAGGGCTGGTTCGTCGACAAGTTCAAATATGCGAAGCCGCCCTACCACACCGATGCGATGGCGGTGTACGACGCCACCGATCCCGAGGCACGCAAGTATTACTGGGACCTCGTAAACAAGGGCTTATTCAGCATTGGAGCCGATGCCTGGTGGATGGATACGACTGAGCCGGAAACGGAAGGACAGGAAGAGAACATCCTGCTGAACCACAAACTTGCGGCCGGCAGCGGGAACCTCTACGTCAATGCTTATCCTTTGCTCGACACACAAGGCGTGTATCAGGGCCAGCGCAGCGCTTCCGACAAGAAGCGGGTGTTCATCTTATCGCGATCCGCATTCTCGGGATCGCAGCGAAACGGAGTTACCGCCTGGTCGGGCGACATCAACTCAGACTGGCTAAGCTTCCGGCGGCAGGTTCCGGCCGGTTTGAATTTCGCTTTGTCAGGAATTCCCTACTGGACCACCGACATCGGCGGATTCGTGTTTGGCAGCCCTGCTGACCCGGCATTCCGCGAACTGTTCGTTCGATGGTTCCAGTACGGCACGTTCAATCCAATCCTGCGAGTGCATGGCACGCGGAATCCAGATGAAAACGAATTGTGGTCGTACGGGCCTGAGGCACAGCGGATCCTGGTGAATTTCGACCGGCTGCGCTATCGCATGCTGCCTTACATCTATTCGCTGGCATGGAAAACTACGAGCGAAGCCTACACGCCGATGCGTCCGCTGGTCATGGACTTCCGCACCGACCCTCGCGCCCAGAATATTGGCAATCAGTTTATGTTCGGTCCAGACTTGCTGGTGAATCCCGTAACAGAGCCAGTCGCAACGACCCGGCAAGTCTATCTTCCCATCGCCAAGTGGTACGACTTCTGGACGGGCTCCGTATCCGCAGGAGGACAGACGGTCAACGCGATCGCGCCGTTGGACCGCCTGCCGCTGTACGTCCGCGCCGGATCGATTCTTCCCTTGGGACCGGAAGAAGAGTGGTCCACGCAGAAGCCCGCTGACCCGATTGAGCTTCGTATTTACCGCGGCGCCAACGGGGACTTCACGCTCTACGAAGATGAGAATGACAATTACGATTACGAGAAGGGCGTCTATGCGACGATCCCGCTGCACTGGGACGAGGCCGCGCATACTCTGACCATCGGCGATCGCAAAGGACAGTTTCCCGGAATGTTGGAGAACCGCACGTTTCGTATCGTTTTCGTCAGCGAGAACCACGGGGTGGGAGTGAATCCGGCAGACGTTGACAAAGTTTTACAATATTCCGGGAAGCAGGTCAGCGTCAGTCCGTAAAGCCGCGCCGGGCAGGGGATTTTGCCGCAATCTTTGCTGACAATTGGTTTCCCCGCGCTAACGATTGGGACTAGCCCGCTTGATCTCGAAGCGGAAGTTTTGATAAAACAAATCCTCAACGGCCCCGCTTCACCCGTGATTGGGATTTAGAAAAAGCCCTGGCAACAGGCTCGCAGGCTATCTGCATCCCAAACACGATTCTTGCTCAATCCGGCGCCTACGGGACTCCCAAGCAGCAGTCCCGCCGGTGTAATACTTCGAACCTCCTAGCCACTTTTTGGAGTTCGGATGATGTTCGATGTAAAGTCGGTCGGACCCGGGATGTCCTCTTGTCCCGCTAGTGGTCCCCTGCCCTCAGTGAACACCGCGATGCGGCGGCCCAAGCGGCCAGTAGTTGACCAACCGGCGATCGCGTTTACCTCGCGAAACAAAACGCTCCTGCGACAACGTTCCGCCACAGGGGCTGAAGCCCGCAATGGTTCCTCACGCAGTACGCGGCCCTCGAAGGGCCGCTCTTCCACGGTAGTGTCAATATTTGTTGTTTTTCCGCAACTTTTTAGGGCCCTCGCTCCAATTCCAAGAATTGCCGGAGGATGTTATGGCGACGAATTTCGTCCAGATTGAAAATGATTCGGAAATCAAGAAGCGCCTGGAAGCAGAACGTATGCGTCTGCGGAAGATTGCCGGACTGGATCAGCCGGGTCACTTCCACCGTCCGGTCGAGCGAGCGTTTACGGCCGAGGAACGCAGCCGGGTGACAATTTTGTTCGGCGGCTTCACCTGGAAGCACGAGGACTTGATTCGCGCGGTATTCCAAGGCTGTGGATATCGCTGCGAGAAATTGCCGGTGCCCGACGTGCCTGCCTTCCAGACCGGCAAGGAATACGGCAACAATGGGCAATGCAATCCGACGTATTTCACGGTGGGCAATCTCGTGCAATATCTCCAGTTCCTGGAGAAGGAAGGCATTCCCCGCAAGGACATTCTGGACAACTACGTTTTCTTCACGGCAGGTTCGTGCGGCCCGTGCCGCTTCGGCATGTATGAAGCGGAATATCGCTTCGCGCTGAAGAACGCGGGCTTCGATGGCTTCCGCGTACTGCTATTTAAGGACAGCGACGGCATCAAGGCTGCCTCGGGCGAGCCGGGATTGAAGTTCACGATCGACTTTGGATTCGGCATGCTCAACGCCATGCATCTGGGTGACGTGTTCAACGACATGATCTACCAAATTCGTCCGTTTGAAGTGACCAAGGGCGAGACCGATCGCGTTTTTCGCGAAACCGTAGACGGTCTTTGCGAGGATCTGAAAAATCGCACGTCGTTTGAGATCGAGGAGCGGGCTCCAAACTGGGCGAAGCCGAAATTCAAGAGCAATAAAATCCTGCGGAACACTTTCAACGTATTCGGCAAGATGAACGAGCACTTGAGGGGGGAAGACTATCTCACTGCGTTGGCCACCGCTCGCGAAAAGATGGACAGCATTGAAGTGGACCGCACCAAGGTGAAGCCGGTGGTGAAGATCACGGGCGAATTTTGGGCGCAGCTCACGGAAGGCGATGGAAACTTCCACATGTTCGACTTCCTCGAGCGGGAAGGCGCACAAGTACTGGTTGAGCCGATCGCCACTTGGGTGGCGTACTTGATGTACCAGGCGAAGGCGCACGCCAAAGCGAAGTGGCCGGTGAATCGTCCGCACCGGAATCCGCAATGGTGGGAGTTGAAGAAGCATCTGGCAAATGATTTGGGACTGCGCAAGAAACTGGTCGGGATCGGCATCGGCGAGTGGATGTGGAACGGCCTGTATCATCGGACGATCAAGCATCTCGGCGGGATCACGCATCATCTGGTGCCACAGACAGAACTAGCCGAGATGGCCCATCCTTTCTACAACCAGTTTGCGCGTGGCGGAGAAGGTCATCTCGAGGTCGGGAAGAACGTCTACTATACCGTTCACCACCTCTGCCACATGGTGCTGGCGCTGAAACCGTTCGGGTGCATGCCGTCGTCGCAATCGGACGGTGTACAGTCGGCAGTGGTGAACAAGTTCAAGGACATGATTTTCCTTCCGATCGAAACCTCAGGCGAGGGTGAGGTCAACGCACACAGCCGCGTGCAGATGGCGCTCGGTGAGGCCAAGGTCAAAGCCAAAACGGAGTTCGAACAGTGTCTGAAATCCACCGGCAAGAGCCTGGACGAGATTCGCGAGTACATTGCCGAGCATCCCGAATTGAAGCGGCCGTTCTACCACGTTCCGCATCGCGAAGGGGTTGCGGGCACCGCGGCTCGGTTCGTCCTGCACGTTAGCGATCGCATGGACAGGAGCAGTCGTCTATGGCGTCGCGCGCGCGTACCCGGTGTCGCACTTCCGAACGCCGCGTAACCGATAGGACCGGCAGCGACTGCCGCTGCCGGTCCCATATTTCTCGCTAGACCTTGATCGGAGAAATTCAATGCACGACCATCTTGCCGAACACGATCAGAAAGCGCCTCAGCTGTTCCAGATTGCCGCGGCGCCATATCGAAAGCCGCACGACCATCACACGCAGTTCCTCGTAGGGCTTGATGTAGGCTCGACTACCGTCAAGGCGACGGTGGTCGACGCCACGTCCGATCAGATTCTCTGGCAGGACTATCAGCGCCACGAAACCAAGCAACCGGAGAAGACCTTGGAATTCCTGCGTCGGATGGAGGCGGAGGTCGGGATCAACCGCCATAACACGCGCATGTTCATGACCGGTTCTGGAGGTGGCGGGATTGCCGAGCAGATTGGCGCGAAATTCGTGCAGGAAGTCACAGCTGTATCACTAGCTGTTGAGAAGCTGCATCCTGAAGTGTATTCGGTAATTGAACTCGGCGGCCAGGACGCGAAGATCATCGTCTTCAAGGACGACGATGAGACGGGACGCAAGAAAAAGATTCCGTCGATGAACGATAAGTGTGCGGGCGGGACTGGCGCTGTCATCGACAAGATCAACGCGAAGCTGAAGATTCCCACGGCCGAACTGGCATTGCAGGGTTATCACGGAGTCAAACTGCACAAAGTGGCCGGCAAATGCGGCGTGTTCGCCGAGACCGACATCAACAGCCTGCAGAAAGTAGGAACTCCGCCAGATGAATTGATGGCTTCGCTCTTTGAGGCCATCGTGCTGCAGAACCTTAGCGTCTTAACGCGCGGACACACGCTGCGCCCCCATGTTTTGTTGCTCGGCGGTCCCAACAGCTTCATCAAGGGGATGCGCGAGGCGTGGCAGGCGAATATTCCTCGCATGTGGCAGGAGCGAAAAGTTGCGGTTCCCGACGGAACGAAGCCGGAAGATCTGATCAAAGTTCCAAACAACGCGCAGTACTTCGCGGCTCTGGGCGCAATTGAGTTTGGCAAGAGTGAAGAAGATTGCGTCGGCTGTTACCAGGGCTACGAGAAATTGCTCTACTACATCGAGTTTGGACGCCAAGAGGAGAAAGCTAAGTCCGGAGCGAAAGGACTGGTTGCGAAAGATGGGGAGCTCGACGGTTTCAAGGAAGCCTACCGCCGCAAGAAGTTCATTCCAGCTACGTTTCAAAAAGGGCAGACGGTTGGCGGCTTTATAGGCATCGATGGAGGATCGACTTCCACGAAAGCCGTATTGCTCGATGATCGTGGGGACATCCTGTGCAAGGCCTACCAACTCTCGAACGGCAATCCCATCCAGGACACAATCGAAATGTTCGAGAACCTGCGCGGACAAGTCGAAGCGCAGAATGCCAAACTCGAGGTGCTCGGAGTCGCCACCACCGGGTATGCCAAGGACATTCTGAAGGACGTCTTGCATGCCGACGTGGCGCTGGTCGAGACCGTGGCTCACACCGAGTCGGCGTTGAAGTTCTACGAGGATCCGCACGTCATCGTCGATGTGGGTGGGCAAGATATCAAAATCATTATCCTGCACAACGGCCGCGTAAAAGATTTCAAGCTGAATACGCAGTGCTCGGCGGGTAACGGATATTTTCTGCAATCGACCGCCGAAGGATTTGGGCTAGGCGTCGAACAATATGCAGATCTGGCTTTTTCAGCCCAATCCATGCCCATTTTCGGCTACGGCTGCGCGGTGTTCATGCAGTCGGACATTGTGAACTTCCAGCGTCAGGGCTGGCGAGCCGAGGAAATCCTGGCAGGTTTGGCAGCGGTGCTTCCCAAGAACGTTTTCCTGTACGTCGCCAGCATTCCCAATCTCGCGGCGCTCGGCACACGCTTTGTGCTGCAAGGCGGCACGCAGAACAACATGGCAGTGGTGAAAGCGGAAGTCGATTTCATTCATAACAGCTTCCGCGCGGCCGGTAAGAAGCCGGAGATCATTGTCCACGAATTTTGTGGTGAGTCGGGCGCGATCGGCGCGGCGGCGGAATCTCTGCGCCTGTGGCGAATGGGCCAGCAAACAACGTTTGTTGGTTTAGACGCCGTTCGGAAGATTCAGTACCGCACCACGCGCAACGAGGCGACGCGCTGCAATTTCTGCAAGAACAATTGCCTGCGCACCTTCATCGACATTCGAACCGCGCCGCAGGATGCGTTGAGCGTCGTCCCCATTGAGAAGGTCACCAAGGTCCCGCTGATGCATGGGGAACAGCGTTTGATCATCGCCACTTGCGAAAAGGGCTTGGTGGAAGATGTCAACGACATGAAGGACATCAAGGCCGGCCTGGACGAAATCAAGGACAAGCACCCGAACTTTGTAGACATGGCTGCCCACGAAGTCTTCCGCCCAGTGAATGCGAAGAGCGTAGCCGACCCGATTCCCACGGCAAAGTTCTGGAATAAGGCAGCCAAAGAGCGCATCCCGCTCATGGAAAGCCGCAAGAAGCTTCGCGTAGGCATTCCTCGCGTTTTGAATATCTATACGTACGCTCCGCTTTTTAACGGATACCTCGAGAGCCTGGGCGTACAACCGGAAAACATCATCTATTCCGACTACACCAGTTCCGATCTGTACCGGGCAGGGGCAAGCCGCGGCGCGATTGATCCGTGCTTCCCTGCCAAGATTGGCATTTCTCACGTCTACAACCTGATCCAGGAAAAGCATCGCAAGAAGCCGCTGAACGTAATCTTCTTCCCGATGTACGACGTACTGACGTCGCCACTTGTCAAGATCGTTGGCGCGAATGCGTGTCCGACCGTCACTGCGACCCCGGAGACGGTGAAGGCGGCATTCACGAAAGAGAACGACGTATTTGCGGAACACAACGTCAAGTATGTGGATCCGGTGCTGAACTTTGCAGACCGCAAACTGTTCGCGCACCAGATGCTGCAGGCGTGGCAGCCGATCCTTGGATTGTCCCAAGAGGAGAATGATCGCGCAGTCGAGGTTGGATACAAAGCGCTGGCCGACTATGAAGACGGCATCCGTCGCAAGGCGCGCGAAGTTCTCGACCAGCTCGAGCGCGAGGATCGCATCGGCATCGTCATGTTAGGCCGCCCCTATCACCATGATCCCGGACTAAACCACGAGATCATGGAAGAATTCCAGAAGTTGGGCTATCCGATCTTCTCGCAGAATACGCTGCCTCTCGATGAGGACATGCTGGAGCGTCTATTCGGCGACGAAGTTCGGGCGGGCGTGATCAGTCATCCATTGGATATTACCGACGCATGGAAGAACTCGTACTCGTGCAGCACGAACCACAAGGTGTGGGCTGCGAAGTTTACGGCGCGGCATCCGAATCTGGTGGCTCTCGAGGTCTCCAGTTTCAAGTGCGGACACGATGCTCCCATTTACGGCGTGATTGAAGGGATCATTGAGCAGTCCGGCACGCCATACTTCTGCTTTAAGGATCTCGACGAGAACAAGCCCTCGGGCTCGATCAAGATTCGCGTCGAGACCATTGACTATTTCCTGCGCCGCTATCGGGAAGAGGTCATCCGCAAGCGAAAGGCCGCTGAGGACATCGAAGCGCAACTCACGGCGCTGGAAGCGCAACTGCGCAGCGAGACGCTCGGAGCCGAAGGTCAACCAACCGAACCAGCAGCGTGGCAAGTGGACACTCACGAAATGGCGGCGGATTAGCAAGCGCCGCCATTCCTCCTGGGTGCTTCCCGGGCAACTAATCTGTATCGCCATGGAGGAATACTATGGCCACTGCCCCAAAATTCCGGATCGATGTAGACATCCACGATTTACTCATGCACTCGGCGCCTGGTCCAGTCGAAGTGCCCAAGCCGCGGGGTATGATTCTGCCCGAACCCGTCTTTCCGCAGTATCCGAACAAGCTTCTGGATCCCGGACCTGCGGTTCCCCTGCAGAAGCGCGATTGGACTTGGCCGCAGGCCTACCGGACGATGCGGGGATGGTTATTCCCTTACATTCGTTCGCGCGTGCTGCCGGGCGACTTTCATCCCATCACCGCGTATCTTTTTGTCGAATACAAGTGCAATCTCGACTGCTGGTACTGCTGGGCGTTCAACAACAAGGTCAAAGGCATGACCGAGGATGTCGCGCGGCGCTCCATTGACTGGCTCTACGACCATGGATGCCGCGTGCTGGCACTCATGGGCGGCGAACCGCTGCTGCGTCCGGACTTTGCGCACAAAGTGGTGTATTACGCCGCGAAGAAGGGCTTTTGGATCTACGTCGGAACCAATGGTCGTCTACTGCGTCCTGAGGTCGCTGATCGGCTGGGCGATGCCGGCGTCGGCATTTTCAACTTCGCCCTCGACGCATGGGACGAAAAAACAAGCCTGCCGAAAGCCGTCGTGCCCGTACGAAAACATATTGAGCACATCATGAGGAAGCAGTACGTGTATGGCTACATGGTGTTCTTCAATTTGAATATCTGCCGGAATAACGTGGACGATGTCCGCCAGATCACCGAGTACGCGCACGACCACCGCATCGCCACCGACTATCACATTAATGAAACGCCGATGCTCGAGCAGGATGACCACTTCAAGCATCTGAACGACAATCCCACCTACATCCGGCCGGAAGACTGGCCGGAGATTGATTCTCTGGTCGACTGGCTGATCGAAAAAAACAGAGCTGGATATCAGATGGTCAATTCTGTGCAGCGTCTGCACGAGATCAAGGCCTTCATTCGCATGGCGAGCGGAACGAATCTGAAGCGTCTGGGCTGGAACGGCGACGGAACCGGAACAAACGGCGACATCGCGAAACGGCTGGTGGGCACTCCCGGTATCGTGCAGGACGCGAATGGCGAACTCCACTTTGCCGAGTGGAACTGTCGCGCCGGACAAAACAACGTCATCGTGCGCACGGACGGGACCGTGGCTCCCTGCTTCCCCATGTACGCATCAACCTACGACTGGGGAAATATCGAGGCGCACAAGTTCGAAGCCACGCAGTTGGCGGCGATGAAGAAGACCTGCCAGCAACATTGCTTCTCTACGCTGAACCATAACCTTGCTTACTGCTATAACGATGCGCGAGTCATCAAGTTTGTGTGGACGCAACTGGTCAAGAACCGGATGCAGGGCGGAGCCCGGAGTTTTGAAGACTAGACGGGTGGCAGGGGTCGATCGCGTGTTCGCTTTGACACCGTTTCACCGCGTGGCAAGCACCGAGAGACGACCTCGTGCGTCACTGCGGTCGCGTTCACCGATGGTGTTCCTGCGGCAGAACGGTCAAAGCTATGTCAAGTGGAACGACGCCAATCCGACCCCCTGTGCCTCCCTTCACCCGTGAAAGCGCGATTCACAAAGTGCGCCTGGCGGAAGATGGATGGAATACTCGCGATCCCGGAAAGGTAGCTCTGGCCTACGCGATCGATTCCCGATGGAGGAACCGCTCGGAGTTCATCAACCGCCGGAACGAAATCATCGCATTCCTCTCTCGCAAGTGGGGCAAAGAATTGGATTACCGGCTCATCAAGGAACTGTGGGCGTTTACGGGAAATCGCATCGCCGTGCGGTTCGCTTATGAGTGGCACGACGACTCGGGTCAGTGGTATCGGTCCTATGGCAATGAGAACTGGGAGTTCCATGACGACGGGCTCATGGCCTCACGGATTGCGTCCATCAACGATCTTCCCATCTCGGAATCAGATCGCAAATATCACTGGCCTCTTGGGCGGCGCCCGGAAGATCACCCAGGCCTGAGCGACTTGGGCTTGTAGTTCTCCCAATTCGTGCGGTCGGCCAACGAAAAGTAGAATTCGGGAGGTCTCTCTCTTTTCGAGCGGTAGCAAAGTTTCGCCAATACCTTCGTCCAATTGATTCGGCTACAGTGCGCGTGGTCAGATTTGTCGATCGCAAGGCTTGAAGGGGAAAATTCCATGAACACGGAAGAATCGTTTGACAGTTCGACTTACTCTGATGAAATACACATGGCAGAGGGGGAACTCGACGCGTTCATGGGAGCGGTGAAGACGCTGTTCGGTCCCGAGCTGGCGTGGGTCTCAGCCAAAGACTGGCTTGACGAATCAGAGCAAATGGATAGCCCACCTCGGTCGACGAGCAGAGATTGGCGAGCGGTTACGGTCGCGGCTTCAGCAAGACTGGCCGATCGGCTGATAGTCGCGCGGGGTCATGAACAGCTATACACTACTCGCACTGGAACGAAACAATTGCCAATACCATTGGCCGGTTGCTTCGCCTCCAGGCATCCTGCCTAAAAGCCCGAAGCCGTGGAGCAGAGATAGCGATCGTATTGTTGTTCGGCCCGCGTCTGGTCATGATGCGTGGTTCAGTTGCGCCGACGCGCCGCGACCGGCGATCAAACTCACTGGGCAAGGCGCTCCCGCACCTGCGACCGAAACTTCTGATATTCGCGGTCGTTCTGCAATTCGGGAATGGGATCGCCGAGGAGCATGGCGGCCTCGTGCCGGTCGAAAGACATCTTCAGGTAGGCGAAAGCCTCTTGTCTGTTTCCCAGCGCTGCATACGTTTCGCCGAGCCCGTAGGCGTTACCGAGGCCGTTGTCGACGCGACCTTTCAGGACGGCAAGTTCACTTTCATACAAACCCTGCAGCCCATTCGCGGCGAAGCCCTTTTCGCGAACGTCGGCCAGAGCCAGCCCGTCCTGATCATGGCGTAACTCCGACATGCGTCTCCACTCCGCGAGCGCCCTGCCATAGTCTTTCTGCTGCCAGTAGATGCGGCCGAGATAATCGTGGGTGGAGGAAAGCGACGACACGGTGTTTTCGAGTTGCCGGAGAAGCGCGACGGCCTGTTCGCGGTGTCCAGCATCCCAGAGGAGCATTCCTTTATCAGCAAGAATAGCGCTGGAAGCGGGATCGAGCCGACGTGCCTGTTCCAGTTGATCGAGCGCCTCGGGAAAGCGGTGAACGCCCCACAAATAAGTCGCATACCAGTGGTGCGCGCGGACGAGGTTGGGGTTTAGCCCGAGTGCACGCTTAAATTCGCGCTCCGCGGTAGCGCCTTGCCAGGACCACCAGAAGCTGGGGAAGGCCAACGAGATGTGAGCTTCGGCGGAGGTGTCGTCGAGTTCGACCGCACGCTGGGCGGCTGACAGCGCTCGCGGGTACGCCTCACTGGGCGGCATGGCGCCGAATTCGCGCAGCAGGTTATAGCAGTCGGCCAGCCCGACATACGCTTGGGCGTCGCTGGGATCTTTCACGATTGCCTGTGTGAAGTAATCGATGGCCTTGTTCAAGTCTTCGGGAGTGCGGCGATCCCAGAAATAACGTCCTTTAAGGTAGAGGTCCTGAGCCTGGGCGTTCGGCGAGTGCCGGCTGGCAAGGGCCTTGAAGCGGGACGGCGAGTGGCCGAGGGAGAAAAATATCACCAGCCCAACGGCGAGAGCGAGCGGCAGCGACCAGGCTAGCATTCGTCCTCTGGTCAGAACGCGCGGGTGGATCGGAAAAGGTTGGCGTGCGCTCTCGACGACCTGGGTCGGAGTCGGGTTGGGCTCGGGGAGGCCCGGGGCCGCGTCGTCCGAATCCAGTTCCTGACTTCGTCCTTTCAACCAACCGGCCAATTCGTCCGAGTAACCGAAAACAGCGCTTCGTCCACCACCGGGCACGCGGTGCACGGGGAGTCCGCGCTCGGTCTCCCAGCGCTTGACGGTGCGCTCGGCGCGTCCGAAGAAGGCGGCGATCTCCTTCCACGAATCCAGACGCTTGCCTGAGATTGGATCGGGATTGGATGCCATAAAGGGAAATGACCTGAATTGACCTGAAGGGGCCCGACTTGTCGCTTGCCTGGGGGGCGGCAAGGCCGCCATAGTATAGCGCGATTTCAGTATTCCGTTCCCCCACCAAAGGGCTCCGGAATGGCACGCACGGGCAAAAGCTGCAGCGAAATGTTCGAGCTTCATGTCTGGAGGTTCTTATGGAACTGGTCAATAAATTCAGCGGAATCGCGTTATTGATCGTCCTGTGGGCGGGGCTGGCTTCGGCGGCGGTTACGCTGACGCCTTCTCCCAACACGGGCGCGCCCACAACAACTTTCAAACTCTCGGGCGCAGGATTTCCCGATAACACGGCGGTCGACATCTACTTTGATACGACGGACCTGGCGCTGGCCGTGGCTGGGGCGACCGGGTCATTCTCCGGAATCACGATCACGGTGCCGGGGTCGGCACTTCCCGGAACTCACTATGTCACGGCAGTTGCGCGCGGCAGCACGGGAACGTCTGCGCAAGCCACATTCACGGTGCAGACAAGCTGGGCCCAGTTTCGTTACTCCTCAGAGCATAAGGGAAGGAATCCGTACGAGAACGTGCTGAACACAACGAACGTGGGAACGATCGATCTGGATTGGAGCTATGCGACCGGGGGCGCGCTCACATCGTCACCGGCGGTCTCGGGCGGGTTCGTCTATGTGGGGTCGGCGGACGACTATCTGTATGCCATCAACGCCACGACCGGCGCTTTGCAATGGAAGTTCAAGACGGGCAACAGCATCGTGGATTCGTCCCCGGCCGTGTCGAATGACACGGTGTACATCGGTTCGACAGACGACAAGGTCTACGCCGTCAATGCCACAACTGGAGCACAGGTGTGGTCGTTTACGACTGGTGGGGCGGTGAATTCATCGCCCGCAGTGGTGAACGGCACGGTCTATATCGGGTCCGGGGACGACAGCGTGTACGCGATCAATGCGACCACGGGAGCCCAAGTTTGGAAGTTTACAACTGGCGGAGCAGTGCTGAGTTCACCGGCGGTGGCGAACGGAGTCGTGTACGTCGGTTCATACGATAACAGCGTGTATGCGATCAACACGACCACAGGCGCCGAGGCATGGAAATTCACGACCGGAGGCAAGGTCTTCTCGTCGCCTGCGGTGGCGGAAGCGCTCGTATTCGTGGGATCGGACGATAATAATTTCTACGCAATCGAGACCAAGACCGGATTCCAGGCATGGAAGTTTGCCGGGACGAACGAATTCGAATCGTCGCCCGCGGTGTTCAACCAGACGGTCTTCGTAGGATCGGATGCGGGCATTCTCTACGCGCTTAATGCCCGGAGCGGCGCCCAGATATGGACGATTTCGTCGACGACCGCGGTCGAGGTATCTCCACCAGTCTTTTCCAACGGGCTCACCTACGTTGGCATCGGAAACACTGCCTATGCGATTGCACAGATCGTGACCGCCAACGTTTATTGGGGAGCTACGACGGGGGGCACGGTTACGGCGGCGCCGACGGAAGTGAACGGAGTGGTTTTCGTGGCGTCGCAGGACGACACTTTATACGCTTTCGATCTGAACGGGAACTCGCAAGTACGGAAGAAGCCGGTTAGACCAAATCCGGCAACGTTGCAGCCGAATATGGAACTGAGAGCGATCGAGTCACGATGAGGTGAGGGATCGCCAAGCGCTTCCGCCCAGTCGCCTTCGTTTCCGAGAAACTCGTGTACGTTCCTTCTGTCACCAAATCCCGGCACCCTGCCCGTCAGCCGCGCAGCGCAACTCGACCCAATCGAAAGCCTGCGTTATGAATGAGTTGGCGCGTTTCTAAGGAAGTTTTCCACAGTGTTCCTATTAGGGCAAATGTGTACGTACAGTTACGTAATGAATCAAGGCTAAGTGAAAGCTCGCGAAGCACTTGATCATCGTTACATGCGTAGCCCGATCTTGGCGGATGGACAGAGGTCATCCGCCGAACGGGCGGGAGTCGCTGTTCGCGTTTCGTAACAGACAACCGCAAAACTGCGGGGGGGCGTGTTAGTGGGGCCGCTTGGGGCCGACGCGGTTTTCAGCCGTAAAACCAAGCAGTTCGCCAACGCCCGCCTGTGCCCCGTGTTCGTCGTTTGTAACGGGATCAGAAAAGGTAACCGCAGTTTCAGGGATCTGATACTTTCCGTCGCGTTTCTTCTCCCACACCAGCTGTTATCGCCCCCCCGGGAATCCCGCTGTGATGCATCTAGGCCCCGCTTCAATTAAGGTTGCGCGTTGAGGCTGCTTTAACACTGAACTGCAATTAGGGAGGGCTGCCGTGGCGTTGCTCGAAGGATATTCCTGTCTCACATTACCGCTTCGTCGAAGTCGGCCTGTGTGGCGTCTGTTGGCCGTTTTGCTTCTGCCAGCGTTGGCGGCCCAGGGACATGGGCAATCCTGCGGCGGCTGCTGCGGCAACCCTGACATCTGTTCCAACTACGGTTTGACTTGCAATTACGGTACCTGCGGGTGTAATAACTCGAGCCCCATCATCGTTGACACCACAGGTCACGGCTTTCACTTGACTTCGGCGGGAAACGGCGTGTTCTTTGACATTCTCGGAGACGGGCACCCTATTCAAATTGCGTGGACCGATGCTGATTCCGGAAATGCTTTCCTGGCACTGGATCGCAATCACAATGGAGTGATCGACAGCGGCAAAGAATTGTTTGGGAATGTCACCGAACAGCCGAATTCAGCAGGCCCGAATGGCTTCCTTGCGTTGGCCGAGTTTGACAAACCGGAGAACGGCGGCCAACGGCGACGGCATTATCGACAAGCGAGACGCTGTGTTTTCGCGTCTGCTGCTGTGGGTTGATGTTAACCACGACGGTGTCTCCCAGCCCAATGAGCTGCACACCCTTCCGGATTTGGGAGTGTACTCGATCAGCCTGCGTTATCGCGATGATAAACACTTTTTCGATCAGTATGGCAATTGGTTCCACTACGACGCGGCGTTGAATCTCGATTCGCAAGATGGCGACTCCAAAGACGGTCGCCTGACGTACGACGTTTTTTTCAGGATTGCCACGCCGCGGACTAACGCAACGTATCAGCATTAGACGAGAAGCTAGACCGCGAAAGTTCAATGAGGAGGGTGTAATGCTCCGGAGACAAAATAGAGGGTGGTCGACGAGGATGCTCGCGGTGGTTGCAATTCACGCTGCCTTTGCAGCCGTTGCGTACGGTCAAAGCTTCACCTGTCCCCAAGTAGTTCTCTCTGAGACTCACAGCTGCGTTGTTGGCAAATGCAGTGGCCAATATAGCGTGAATAATTGTGACACCTCAAATCAAACGTCCAGTTTTCAGTGCGTCTATCAGATTCCGACATGTTGCGGCCAATCTCAAAAAGCGTTTGACTCGGCGACAGAGGGTGGCGACTGTCCAGGATGTTCCTCATTGCTGCGGAGACCATCACTGCCTAGCGGCCCTGCTGCGACAGCAAAACAAGGGTCTACGAGACAAGAGTCGACTCAGGGCGCCCCCCGAACAACAAACCAAACCAAGAGCGCCAAGTCCCCCGCCCCCAAGAACGGCGGGATACCGTCGAGGGAGGCTGAGTTATGATTGGCCGTCTGCTATGTTCGTGCGTTCTAGGTATCGCGCTGTTGCGCGCAGGAAGACCCACTCCGGTACAAGAGCCTGAAAACCTTGTTGTCAAAAGCGAGATCTCTGTTGGAGATGAGCGGGGGACGGATTTTGTCTTGCCGATAGTCACCGATGCTGGCGGATACATCTACATTCGGTACAGTAACGACCACCGGCCGGCGGACGTGGTCCGCAAGATCAGTCCCTCCGGCAGGAACGTAGCCTCTTTCAGCCTCGTTCATGTGCCGGGACTTGCGGGAGCCACGATCGGAGGCTTTTGTGTGTCAGAAGACAGGTTCCTGGTGCTCGCGAGGCAGGGGAAAGCGTCGGGGGAGTCGATGCACCTGGTCGCTTTTACCTCGGAAGGGAAGTTTCTGTCCGCAAATAAGATTGACTCCGATGTTCAGGCCGGTCAGATCGTGCCGCTGGCTGCGGATCGATTCATTGTCGCTGGCAGGGTGCATGGGGCAACCGGTTCGGGGGACTCGATACCGAGGTTAGTCGTGATCAACAGCATGGGTCACCTGGTGGATGACATCAATCTGGAAGGCGATGTTGCACCCATTGAAAAAGAAAGGCGAACCACCGTCCGCGGAGACGTTAGGCGCGATCCAGAGTTCGAAATGTCCCTTGTGGCATCCACGATAACTACGGGGGATGACGGCAACGCGTACGTGATGCGCTACGGAAACAGCGGGCTGGTCTTCGTCATTTCCCCCGGTGGTACGGTGATACATCGCTTCGCATTGGAATTGCCTTCAGGTAGTTCATTGAAAGAGATAAAAGTAGCCAAAGACAGAATAGCCGCTTTATTCGTGCGGTGGAAATCTGATGCGCCGTCTGAGGTTGCTGCGACATTCGTTAGAATTTATCACGGCGACACGGGAAAAATGTTGTCCAGCTACCGTGTGGATCCGAGCATACCCGATTTGATGGCAGCGTTCGATGGCAGAACGGGCTTTACTTTCATTGGGCCTAAGGTCGTGGACACGAACGCCGCAGAAGCGGGAAGACTCCGCATCTTTGAAGTTGGGCCAGAATGAAGGCTCAGTTCCCGTGACAACAGGTGAAGGAAACCTGGGGAAGGAGACTTGGGATAGAAAACGTGCCAGTCCTAGGTTTGACCGCTAGGCATCGACTGAACATTTTGGCGGGGCTGGCTGCCCCCAGACGGTCACGATCTCCAAGACCACTGTCTCAAACTGCCGAGGCGGAATCTGCGATATCCTGACGATCTCTTCTGGGAAACAAGTAAAACCGATGCAGTATCCCCTAAACGTCCTCGTAAGAACGCCTGTCAATTTTCGTGCGAGAACGAACAAGCTAGGGAGGTGCTGCGGACGCTGCTAGCGCAGGCACCCCAAAAGCTCGCCTGGTCGGTCCTCTACGATATTGACGACAAGGTTTACTATCTCAATTTGGTTCCCGTCGTCAAGGCTGTCATCGCACCCAGTGGGCAGAGAGAGAGAGTGGGTGCGTTAACTCCTGGGGAAAACGGGGGCCCCATGTTTCCGTCTGCCCTTTTGTTTAACAGTTTTACTGTGTCGTGACTCCCGCTGCAGGAGGCCGTGATGAATTGACTAGCCATTTTCGCGGTTCTACCAAGGCGGCTCTTGGAGGCGGGATCTTCAGCTAGGTCCGATGCCCATCCGGTGCTGACAATTGCCATCTATGCACCGCTGCAGGGGAATACCCTGTGCATATTGTGGGATTCGAACACAGCCAAAGCGAAATCCAGTTTGTGCTCTCAAATACCTCCGACAAACCCGTAGTCGGTGTTGTAATTTATCGTGTAGATATAGCACCGGCCGGATGCGTTGAGCTAAGGAGCGAGATGGACCGCGGCCTTCGAAGCGTTAGCGGCGCTGGTTTTGAGCTCCGCATTCCCCCTCACGGTAGGGCTGTCGCATCGAGAGCTGGCATTTTTCGGCTGGAGGACATCCCGCCCAAAGGCGCACCTTACCCTCATTTGACGGGGGTGACGCCCCGAAACGCATCGAACCCTCATTACCCGAAGTCGGTTGTCCTCGATGCTCGGTACGCCGGGGCTGCCGATATGCAGGCTCAATTAGGAGTGACTGGCGTTTTCTTCGAAGATGGAACCACATGGCCCGCCCCTATTAATCTCGGTCACGGCGCCGACCCTTTCGATTCCGAATTGGTTGAAGCCGAAGCGGGGAAATGTGCGGACGCTGCGGCGGTAGCGAAGGCGTTAGAGTCGGTACAGGAAGTCGTATTTGAACGCCAAGTTCCAACCGTCCCGAGCAAGGGTGACGATGCAGTCGCTATCCCGCACCTTCGTTTCAGTTGCAGCCTGCGTGTGTCGATTGCCGCTGGAAGCAGATCTGAGCGCGCCGCATCCGCTTGAAGCACCGGAGCAGAGATAGGGATTGAATGAGTGCGGGATGAGTCGGGCGTCGGCGCGTGGCCCTGACGATCACAATCATATCGACCCTTGAGGGAGCCCCGTTCAAGCTTTGCTTTGGTCGGGAATTTTCTTTCGCACTGGAAAGTCAAAATCCCCACTCTAACGTCGCAAACTGCGCGCCGTTAGAATGGGGCACCCGGCAGTAATGAAGTTACGTTACGGCTGCGCGAGTAAACTATGAAGAAAGCCCGGATGAGATCTGCGCTATTCGTTGTGGTTATTGCATTCCTGCTGCCGTGGAGCGGTTTCGCTCAGGTTCCCAGCATAGTGGAGAGCAGTTCTCTCCAAGCTGACGCGCATTCGTGGAGAAGAGTGCTGAGGAATCAGGGTACGAGCTCAATGGTGGCCTACACGGTGGGCTGCAATCCGAAGAGTGGCCTGACAATTATTAGCGACGCTCTTATCGATGGGGGTTCTTACGTTGACCCCGGAAAGAGCATTGAAGCCCAGGTCAACGATCCTTCAACGTGTGAGGCAGGCGTCCACGCCGCCATCTTTTCCGACGGCCATGCTGAGGGCGAGCCCGAGTTTGTTAACGAGCTCTTCGCTTGGCGCCGCGGGGCATATCAGGCATTGGGGGACACGATCAAACTGCTAGCTTCGGTTTACATGCGGCATGTGGCGATAGCGGATATCATCGACAAGCTGAAGGCAGAACGCAAGGCCACTTTTCAGAAAATGACACAGGAGAGCGGCGGGTACAACACGGTTTTGATCCACATATCTGACGTCCTAAGTAAACCAGACGTGGCTTGGCGGTTTCCCCCGGAGTACCAAGGACAAAAACAGCAACTGCCCTCCATCGAGGAAGTGATGAACGCCAACGGCCTCTCGCGCGACGAGGCCAGGGTCATGCTTCTCAACAAAAGGCTGGAGGCGTGGAAATCTCTCTTGGGGAAGAATCTGCAACCGCGTCAGTGAAAATGAATGATGCCGGCGATCGTGACCCTGGAGGCCGCTAACACGATGACCCTCCAGAAAACCACAAAGCCGGGCTGGTTGGCCCGGCTGTCCTGTCGTGGAACTGGTTCGTTCGGTCTTGTTGCGATCGCCGATCCAGAATGTCAAAGTCGGGGAACCTTGGTTCGATCCCCGCGCCTTCCAACCCAACTGTTGCGTTTTCTCACACAGCGGGAAGGCTGAATCTCAATTTGCGTTGCGGGGTCACCGGCCCGCCACGCGGAGCCCAGTTACATCACCATCGCCAAGTTCTCAAGCTCGTGCATCAGGACGGGCATGGCACATCCCGCCATCTCGACGCGGCCTGCCGCATCCAGAGCCGCTTTGGGCGAAACCCCATAGCCACGGCCCATCAGAAACACCTGAAGCAGTTCGGCGGCCTCGTAGGAATCGATCATGCCACCCTGCAGCAGATCGTTCCGGAGAGCTGCCAGCTCGGTCATTGTGAAGCGGTCTTTGTCGTTCTTTTCGCTGAACATCTTCTCGTTCGTCACTCTCTCGTTTATCGTTTTCTCGTTGAACATGGCCGTCATCACCTCCGACTCCGACCTTCTACTCTCTTGCCGTATTAGACTCATCGGCAGCTGTGGAAGTTGCATGCAATCCGGGTGCCGAAACTACCATCTTCTTCCTATTTCGGTCCCCTAATCCCTTTAGGTCAATTAACCCTTGTGGATGTCTAAAGTTGCGGCGTTCGCGCGGGCTGGATGGCTGACAAAAGTTTACCCTTGTACCCAACAGGTAATCTCAAAACTGACACAATGTGTCGTCTGCTGACGACGGGCCAACAAAGAACGTCGTCCCTGGGTCGGGTTGCGGCTGATTCGACCTACCAAACCCCAAATCCTGACCACCGAGGGCACAGAGATGAAGATAGAGAACACAGAGGCAATCTGTGCCTTCAGAATCATAGTGTCGGGCGTGTCTCAGGCGTTTCGGGGAGCTGACGCCGATCAGCCTTGGTCCGCCGCGAGGGTGTCATAAAACGGGAAGAACTGCTCGACGCGAGTGACCTGCATGGTATCGCGCACGCGCTTGGTGACTCCGACCAGTGCCAGGCGGCGGCCGTCTTTCTGGCGGCTGACATAGGCTCCTACCAAAGCCCCGATGCCGGCCGAATCAATGTAAGGAACCTCGGTCAGGTCGAGGATGAGAGTATGTTCGGCGCTTCCGCGGACCAGGGCTTGAAATTCAAAGAAGTTGGAGATGAGGATGGGACCGGTCAGGCGCAACACGCGCTGGCCAGACGGCGTCCCGGCGACGTCTTCGATGCGCAAAGGCTCCTGCGGCATTCGGACATCGTATTACGGGAGTGTGAATATTGTGTTAAAGGACGGCGAAGACGCAGTCCCAGGGCTGAGACACTCCCTCACTTGACCCGCCGCCCACCGATGGCCAAAGGATCCGCGCGAGATCCCCGTCGGCTTCGCTCAGGGCTGGCCTTCCCTCGGCCTGAAATGTGGCGCTGGCCAAAATGGCGGCATCTCGACTTGCCAGAGGCTAACCCTACCGATGTCGGTCGGGCGTCTACACCGGCGCCATCACGTGCTCCTGCGCCTGCGCGATCAGGCTGTCGAACTGGGCATGATCGAGGCAGACGGCGTGCTGGCCGAACCGGGCTTCTTTTCCGGTGACGTGCCAGTAGGGCATCCAGCAGAACTGTTTGGCTTCCGGCCCGCCTTCGAGCAGCACGAGGAACGGGTAGAACGTGACCTCTTCCTGCTCCTCGCCAAGCCACGACTCGAGTTTGTCGGGGAGGAAGGCGGAGACGACCTTGAAGTCCCCGTCGCCAGCGCCCAGTTGGAAGTCGAGATTCACGTGAAGCTCGCGCGGGACTCCGCAGGCCGGACAGTCTTGGGAAGAGTTCTTGGAGAAATCGTTGAGGGTATCGAACAGTTTCTGGTGCGTGGGAAATTTTTTATGACATTGGGAGCAGGAAAAATATTGAGATGACACGGGTCTCCGTTTCCGAAGAAATTGTTGATGGATGATTTCCGATTGATGATTGGAGAACAGGGTGGGAAGCTTGGTGGGTTTCAATCAACAATCGTCAATCACCGATCATCAATTTCTCTCAGCCGCAGACCCTCTGGCGCGGGCAACTAGGGCTCAATCGTGGCCTCATCGACCAGCATGATGGGGATATCGTCCTTCACCGCATAGACTCGACGACACTGCTTGCATTTCAAAGTTTCCGGGTTCTGGCGGTATTCGAGCTCCTGCTTGCACGCCGGACAAACTAAAATTTCCAGTAGGTCTTTGGCAATCATGACGCTTGCATTGTACGACAAGGGTTGGGCCGGTCAGTGATGGAGCTCACAAACCGGGGTGAGTTCGAAGAAGCTCTCGGGGGCGCCGCAGCGGCTGAAGCCGATTTTGATCGCGCGCAAGATGGCATCGCTGAAGCGATGCCCTGATACGGATCGTGCGTTTTTGGAGTAAACGTGCTTTCAGCCAAGGCAAATACTGACGAAGAGAAACACTGATTGCGGGCAAGAAAAAAGTCAGAAGCTCGATGAGGGGGTCCCCCGAGCTTCTGACTAGCGATCTCGGCTAGTGCTACTCGAAAAGCGCTTCCCCCATCGCTTTTTGCCGATACCCGCAACTGTCTAGTTTGCATGCGGGGTTCCAATCCGCCGTGAGGGTGGACTGCGCTTCCGCGAATCAAATCTAACTCCATAAACTACAACCTCTTAGAGTTGCCATCGGCTGCTCAGGTACGGCCGCTTGCTCGCGCTTCGGGACTCGAAAACGCTATCTGATCAGATAGTTTCCCTAGCCGTTCGGATATTGGAAAAGGTTGACTCCGGGCATGCATTTTGACCGGGGCTGTGATAAGAAGTTCAACACGGAGTGGGAGACCCTGATTGCGCCCTAGACTCTTGGTGATTGCCGGCCCTTTAAAAGACTCGACCATTCCGTTGCCCGATGGTGAAGCCATACTGGGTCGCGACCCGACGAACGCGGTCGCAATGCCCGACGCCTCGGTTTCGCGAAAGCACTGCCGGCTGCGGCAGGATGAAGACGGGCGTTTTCAAGTCAAGGATCTGGACAGCCGCAACGGGACGCTGGTCAACGGCGTGGCCGTGAAGGAGCAGTGGCTGCACCATGGAGACGAAATCGCGACCGGCGACTCGGTGTTTCTGTTTCTGCTGGAAGAAGAAGACCAGGCGGTTCCGGCCGGTGGCGTTGAGTTCGATGACGGCCATCCCACGGCCGAGACCAAAGTTATTCATCCCAGAGAAGTTGTCTACCTGCACCCGGACCGACTGCTACGCGAGTTGCCGGTGACCTCGCAGGTGGCGCGCAATCTGAATGCGTTGTTGAAGATCAGCCGCGTGGTGCACGCGATTCGTGGTCTTGAAGAGTTGCAGGCGCAATTGCTGGACCTGATTTTTGAGGTGATTCCAGCCGGGCGGGGCGCGATTCTTTTGGCCGACGGGCCGGGGCAGGAATTTAACTGTCTGTACGCGAGGACTCGGCACGCAGGGCATCTGCAACTGGTGCGCGTCAGTCGCACGATTGCGCGGCAGGTGATGACGGAGAACGTCGCGATCCTGGGTGTGGATGTGGCCGCAAGTGGAGCGCTGCGCGACGTGGAGAGCCTGGTGGCGTCGGAAGTCCGCTCGTTGCTGTGTGTGCCGATGACTGTGTTCCAGCGGGTGATTGGATGCATTTACCTCGACAACACGAACTCGGCGAACCGGTTTCAAGAAGAGCATCTGCAACTGCTGGCGGCGATTGCCGGGATCTCGGCAGTGGCTCTGGATAACGCGCGGCGGCTGCAATGGCTGGAACAGGAGAACCAGCGACTTACGACGGAGGTTCGGCAGGAACAGAGCCTGGTGGGCGAAGGCGCGAAGATGAAGGAGATTTTTCAATTCCTCGGCCGGGTCGCGCCCACGGAATCGACCGTGCTCATCGAAGGAGAAAGCGGAACGGGCAAGGAACTGGCGGCGCGAGCCCTGCATCGCAACAGTCACCGGACGAACAAGCAGTTTGTCGCGATCAATTGCGCAGCGATTCCCGAGACGTTGTTGGAGAGCGATTTGTTTGGGCACGAACGCGGCGCCTTTACGGGCGCAGCTGCGCTGAAGAAGGGCAGGCTCGAAGTGGCCGACGGGGGCGTAGTTTTTCTGGATGAGATTGGAGAACTGGCTCCGGCATTACAAGTCAAACTTTTGCGAGTGCTGCAGGAGCGCGAATTTGAGCGCGTGGGTGGGACGCATCCTATTAAGGTCGACATCCGGCTGATCGCGGCGACGAATCGCGACTTGAACGAGGCCGTGCGCACCGGGCTATTTCGCCAGGATCTTTACTACCGGTTGGCGGTGGTCCGGCTGACAATGCCGCCGCTGCGCGAGCGGAGAGAAGACATTCCGATGCTGACGCGGCATTTTGTGCAGAAGTATGCCAAGCGGAGCAAGGTGAAGCCGAAGCCGGTGTCGCGCGAAGCCATGGCCGCCTTGGTGAATTATGAGTGGCCGGGCAACGTCCGCGAATTGGAGAATGCGATTGAGCGCGCGCTGGTGATGGGATCGTCGGACTCAATCCTGTTAGAGGACCTGCCGGAGTCGCTGCTGGAGCAGGAGTCTGCAGCCGAGATGCACGAGGGGAAGTATCACGCGAGCATGAAGGAGTTCAAGAAGCAGCTCATTTTCGACGCGGTCGAGCAGACGCGGGGAAATTATGTGGAGGCGGCGGCGATTCTGGGAGTGCATCCGAATTACCTGCACCGGCTGATTCGGAATTTGGGAGTGAAAGAAGCACTGCAGGACGCGTTGCGGGGTAGGAGTAAGTTTTCGGCGTAGCGGAGTACGGTTGTGTGGGACCGGGTCTTTGACCCGGTCAGCGGCCGGAAGGCCGCTTGCGCGGCCTGACCGGGTCAATAGACCCGGTCCCACACAAGCAATTCCCACGCAAAACACCTTACGGCAACGGCAATTGGATCAGGCGGGCGGGATCCAAGTAGGTGCCTTGCCAGCGGACTGCGACGTGGAGGTGGGGGCCGGTGGCGCGTCCGGTACCGCCGCTGAGACCTATTTCCTGACCGCGCTTCACGGTATCTCCTTCTTTCACTTTGAATTCGGAGAGATGGAAGTAGAGGGTGAGCAGTCCCTGGCCGTGGTCGATCACGACGCAGTTGCCTTCGAAATACAGGAAGCGCGCCAGCAGCACCGTGCCTGAATTCATAGCCGCGACGGGCGTGCCGGTGGGGACGCGGAAATCGAGTCCCCAGTGCGGGCGCTGGGCGTTGCCGTTGAAGATGCGCTGCGAACCGTAGACGTCGGAGATAGCGGCGTCGGCAGGAGCGGCGAAGTTGCCGTCCCATTCGCGCGTGGCAGTGACGCGGCTGAGATAGTCCTGCTTGATCTTCACGCCTTCCGCGATTTGTTCTTGCTGCTCTGGCGTCGGCTCAGTGAATTTCTTTTCGACCGTGAGCTGCGATTTGATTTGTGGATAGCTTGCGCGAGCGACCGCGAACTTGCTGGTGAAGGTCGAGGGAGTCTTGGCGGCGGCTCGTTCGGCGGCAAGTGCGAGCGGGTACTTGCCGGGCGTGGTCTCGAAGGGGACTCCGGCGAGGGCGAACCACGTCTTTGTGGACTCGTCGTAACTGAACGTGAGCGAGTGGCCGAGCCATGCGCCGGTGAGGGAGTCGAGCCTGGTGGGAGGCTTCACCTGGAACAGTACCGGAGCGCCGTTGACCAGCTGCGCTGGCTGGGCGTGGATGGCCCAGGTGGCGGCCGAGGCGCAAGGAACTGGGAGCAGGACCGCACACGTCACTAGGAGCGCGAATGAGTTCGTGCCGAGGTGCCGCGCTTGGCGCTGGCTGGAGAGCCGAGAGCCTGCCCTGAGCCTGTCGAAGGGCAGCTGTCTCCACATCAGTTGGGAAAGATTCGCGGACCTCACTTCATCAGCGTAGCACCGTGCGGAACTGCGCCGCTATAATCCCACGCATGCGCATCCGAGTTCTCACTGGGCTTGCGGTTTTTCTGCTGTGCGGATTCGTCCAGAAACCATCGGCGGAAAACGGGTTGCATGCGGACCGAGTTGTGGTTTTGAAGAAGGAGCGCACGCTGCAGCTTCTCAGCCACGGCAAGGTGATCAAGACGTACAAAGTTGCACTCGGCGGAGACCCGGTGGGAGCGAAGACCCGACAGGGTGATCACAAGACTCCCGAAGGCGTCTACGTACTGGATTCGCGCAATGCGCATAGCAAGTTTTACAAAGCGATCCACATCTCATATCCCAACGGCCACGATCGTGAGGCGGCGCGGCAGAAAGGCGTCTCGGCGGGTGGGGATGTATTTGTGCATGGCCTGCCGAACGGGTACAAGTGGGTGGGAGCATCACATCGATTGAAGGACTGGACGGATGGGTGCATCGCCGTGACCGATCAAGAGATCGATGAGATCTGGCTCGCTGTGCCGGATGGGACGCAGATTGACATCCGGCCTTAATCCTACTTACTTCTTGCTGACCGGCTTGATCCCGAAGATCTTCAGTTGTGCGTAGCTGGCCACGGAGACCTCACCATTGGTGACCACCGGAACCAGGTTCGGATTTCCTCCTGTATTCGGCCATGCAGCCTGAATCCTAGCGAGTTGCTAATTCGTTTCCGCGAAGCAAAAAACGAGGGAGAGGTAGGTCGGCACAGGTGCGTACCCCCCCCGGGAACTGTGCAAGTTCTTGCAACATGTTCTAAGAAATACAACGCGAAACGCGCTGTACAAGAGCTTTCTCATGGAAAATCGGCCTTTCATCTTGACAACTCCGATGAGTGCGCTCAAACTTTCGCGAGTCCTAGAATGGCGGTGTAACCCTTCCCCCTTTTTCCGGTTCGAGCGCTCAGATGAAACAGGCAACCAGGGTGTGGCTGCGTGCGTTCGTGAGTGCCTTGGGACCCGGTAAACAGTTGCAAAGGATCGACCTCGACTTGCGCAGGAGATGGGATGAAATACCTTCTTGTTTTGCTATTGTTCACGGCCAATATCTTCGCCGTCACGAATCGCATTGAGATCATCGTCGTCACACCGCCGGAAGTTTTGCTCTCGCCGGGGAAGACTCAGCAGATGCACGCCTATGGCTACTATTCGGATGGGACGGTCACCGATTTGACGGGACAAGTATCGTGGTCGAGCATCGAGTCGCCGATCGCAACGGTATCCAAGACCGGCTTGGTGACGATGAAGGGAGCCGGTTCGGCTCTCATCAAAGCGACGTACCAGGGTTACAAGGGATACGGGACGGTCTGGAATAAATTCACGCCATTTATCAATACCAAGCCAAGCACGGCGTCGTTCGGGAAGATTCAGCACATCGTATTCATCATGAAAGAGAATCGCAGTTTCGATTCTTACTTCGGAACGTTTCCCGGAGCCAACGGAGCAACGACGGCCACGATCAGCACGGGGCAAGTCGTAACCTTGGGCCATCTCCCCGATCCGCCGAAGCACGATATGGGTCACGAATGGACGGACAATCACGGAAACATTGACGGTGGTCGCATGGACCGTTTTGACCTGGAGTTGACTTGCTCGGTCAACGGCGACATGCAATGCCTGAAGCAGTTGTATCAATCGGACATTCCGAATTACTGGTCGTACGCGCAAAGCTATTCGCTGGCGGACGCGGCGTTCAGCAGTGTTTCGTCGGGATCGTATCCGGCACACCTGGCGATGGTTTCCGGAGGCGAACAGAGCGTGCTGGACAATCCGCGCAGCACTGAGCCGGCGCAATGGGGATGTGACGCGATCGCCGGGACGCAGGTGCCTTACCTGGAGGCGAACGAGACCGTGTCCAGCGAGTTTCCCTGCTTCAGCGCGACCACCATTGCGGACCTAGCGGACCGCGCGGGAGTCTCCTGGAAGGCGTACACGATGTTATCGACGGAGAGCGGCTACATCTACAATCCGTTTCGCAGCTTCAGTTCAATTTTCTACGGGAGTGATTGGACGACGAAGGTGGTGGACGAGGCGAACTTCATTCCAGACGCGCTGGCAGGAAATCTTCCTCAGCTGTCCTTTGTTACGCCGCCCAGCATCGATACGGATCATCCGCCCGACAGCGCGTGCATTGGGGAAAACTGGTCGGTGCAGCAGATTAACGCGATCATGCAAGGTCCAGCCGAGCAATGGAACAACACGGTGATCATCCTGACATGGGACGATTTCGGCGGGCTTTACGATCACGTTCCCCCGCCCTATCGGGATCAATACGGACTTGGCATCCGGGTGCCGTGGATCATCATCAGCCCGTGGGCGATTCAGGGTGTGTATCACACGGAAATCGAGTTTGCGAGCGTGCTGCGGTTTATGGAGGAGACATTCGGACTGCCGAGCCTGAAAGGGGCGGACAGGTTCGCCAACGATATGCAGGACGCATTCAATTACTCGCAGACACCGTTGCCGCCGTTGGTGCTGAACGAGAGAACTTGTCCAGCAGCGCCGGAAGGCACCCCGCCATTCGATCCAGACGACTTGGAAGACTAGGCAAGATCGCGGATCGCCACGTGATCATGCCCGTGGAGGAGAGTCATGAGGTACTGGCTAGCTTCACTATTGCTTTGTATCGGGCTGCTCGCCGGAATATCAGCGGCACAGTTGATTGTCGTCACTCCGCCCCAAGTCGTTTTGGCGCCGGGGAAGACCAAGCAATTGCAGGCGTATCAATACCAGGAGAGTGGAATCGCAAAATCGGTTACAAAGACTGCGATCTGGACCAGCCTGCAACCGACGGTGGCAACCGTGTCGAAAACCGGACTCGTGACCATGAAAGGGACGGGGTCCGCGATGATCGTCGCCACCTACAAAAATACCCCCGGCTACGGAACGGTGTGGAATCAGTTCACGCCGTACATCAGTGTTCCGCCCAAGAACACTTCGTTCGGCAAGATTCAGCACATCGTTTTTCTTGTCAAAGAGAATCGCAGCTTCGACGAATATTTCGGGACATTCCCTGGGGCGAATGGCGCGACTACGGCCACGATCAGCACCGGCCAGGTCGTCCCACTGGGGCTTACGCCCGACAAGCCGACGCATGATATGGGCCACGAATGGCAGGACAGCCATAGCAACGTTGACGCCGGCCGCATGGACCGCTGGGACCTGGAGACGATGTGCTCGGTCAATGGAGATAATCTGTGCCTGACTCAGATGGATCAATCGGGCATTCCGAACTACTGGGCGTATGCGCAGAACTATGCTCTGGCGGATGCGGCCTTCAGCAGTGTTGAGTCGGGATCGTATCCGGCGCACCTGATGTTGGTGTCAGGCAGCAGCCAGACCACGATTGACAATCCGCGCAGTTCCATCCAGGCGCAATGGGGATGCGACGCAGTTGCGGGCACAAACGTTCCGGCAATGAGCAGCACTTACGTAGTGTCGGCCGTATTTCCGTGTTTTAGCGTGACGACCATGGCTGGTTTGGCGGACGCGGCCGGCGTGTCGTGGAAGGCCTACACCTCGGTGAACGGGCAGAGCGGTTACGTCTACAATCCGTATCGCAGTTTTAGCGAGATCTTCGACAGCGCGGATTGGACCACGAAAGTGGTGACCGAATCCGATTTCATTACGGATGCGCTGGCGGGAAATCTGCCGGCCTTGAGTTGGGTCACGCCGCCGAGCATTGATACCGATCACCCACCCGACAGCGCTTGCGTGGGCGAGAACTGGACGGTGCAGCAGATCAATGCCGTGATGCAGGGTCCGGCGTCGCAGTGGAACAGTACTGTGATCGTCTTAGTCTGGGATGATTTCGGCGGATTCTACGATCACGTTCCACCGCCCTATCGCGATCAATATGGCCTTGGCATACGAGTGCCGTGGCTCATCATCAGTCCCTGGGCGATTCAAGGCGTGTATCACACAGAAATCGAGTTTGCCAGCGTGCTGCGGTTCATGGAGGAAACATTCGGCCTGCCGAACCTGGGAGGAGCGGACACGATCGCGAATGACATGCAGGACGCCTTTAACTATTCGCAGACGCCACTGCCGCCGCTCGTGCTGACGCAGCGAACCTGTCCGGTGGGCGCCGAAGATACATCTACCTACGACCCGGATGACCTCGACGACTAGACACTGAGTTCGCCCAAAAAGCCGTGCAACTCGACGGGCCATCTGGCGCTTTGCCGTTCATATTCTGAGGATCGGACGGCGGTTGCGCGACTTAACCTCAATCGTTCAGGACCGCCGATTGGGTTCTAATACCCATGACTTTTCTTCTACGTCGAAAACTTGTTTTCGCGTTGAAACTGAATGGCGGGGTGGCTATACTGTTGTTTCCGTATCTCCACTAGGTGAAAGTCGGTATTGCGCCGGGATGTGATCCAGTACCTGTGACTGGAAACCGATACGGAGAAGCACGCGCTAGCAGCACCGAGGTGTGGTAAGCCTGAAGCACCTCTTCTGGCCATGGCCGTCTACGGGGTTCGCCCCAGCTAGACGATTGCCACGGGAATCTTCCGCTCAAGATCCCAACCAAAATTCCCTTTAGAGGTTGACGATGAACTCTTGTATCCGTCATTCCGCGCCGACGGGGCGCGCCCACCGGACTCTTGCCTGGAAGCGGGCAGTTTTTGCCGCCAGCCTTTCTGGAATCGTTGCATTCACCGCTTGTGGAGGCGGCACCAAACCTGCCAATTTGAGCCCGACTACTCCTCCCCCCGCGAATTTAAGCATTGCGTCCAATCTTCCGGGGGGAACGCAAGGTTCCGCCTACAACGGATCGGTCACCGCGAGTGGCGGAACCGCCCCCTACAACTATGCGGTCACCTCTGGCCAAATGCCAGGGGGCGTAAACCTTGATAATTCGACGGGCAATATTAGCGGGACGCCCACGGCAGTAGGAAATTTCAACTTCGCCGTTTCCGTTTCGGACGCATCCGGAGCTTCAAAACAACAACCGTTGCAGATCGCAGTCGCGCAGGCCGCCTCGCCAACTCCTGCGCCGACGTCGCCCCCGCCGTCCTCTCCTCCGCCGCCATCATCGCCTCCACCATCCACGCCGGCGCCGAGCAGCAATACGAGTAGCGGAACCCTGTCGAACTTGCAGGGCGCCGGCGGATGGGGCCAGTACGGGCAAGGGCCTCCGAGTTTTGTGGACTGCTCGCCTTCTCCGTGCGACGGAATTGCGTTCTCGATGACACTGGGGTCGAACTCGCCTTCGCTGAGCGGGAATGCCACCATCTTCAATGTGGGAGGGACGGCCCCGTATTCTGACGCCCTATTCAATAACCATTTGATCGGACAGGGCTCGTCGCAAGGCATGCCTGATCCGAATCAATCGCAACTCCAGTCTTTGTACAACTTCCAATACGATGTGGATTTTTACGGCGACAATCTGGAGATGGCGCAGGCGCTGGAGTTCGACATCAATCAATTCTTCAGCGACATGGGATTTATCTTCGGACATGAGTGCCGTATTGCCAGCGGGAACGAGTGGGATATCTGGGATAACTCCAAGGGACAGTGGATTCCGACGGGAATTCCGTGTTATCCGAAGAGCGGCCAGTGGAACCACGTTACGCTGAAGGTGCAGCGGACGTCGGATAACCATGAAACGTATCAGTCGATCACCCTGAACGGGCAGACGACGGAACTCAATTGGACGTTTGAAAAGGGGGCAAGCCCCGGATGGTATGGCCTGACGGTGAATTACCAGATGGACGGGAATTACAAGCAGGATTCGTACAACGTTTCTCTGGATAATTTGACGCTCACGTATCAGTAGGTGGGACTGGAATTATTTCGGGGCCTCAGCCGCTGGCAACGGCTGGGGTCTGATTTTTGGGATTCTGATTTTTGGGATTCTGATTTTTGAAGGACTTGGTGGACCTGGTCGGGATCGAACCGACGACCTCTTCCATGCCATGGAAGCGCGCTCCCAGCTGCGCCACAGGCCCACTGTTTGGGGGAAACTACGAGCTGTCCGTTGCGGACTGCCGCAAGTATTCTCGCTGACCTCGCGGAGATAGTCAACGCGGTCGGACTTTGTGTCAAGACTAATTAGAAATGTCCCCATCCTTAACTTATTAGAAATGTCCCCTTTTTGTGTTGTGGTGTTCTGGTTGGAATGCGCACTGCAGCGAAGCCCTGTAGTTAGGGCGAAGCGGAAGTGCGCATTCCAACCAGAGGCGTTGCGATCCCCGGGTTTGGAACTCGTGGCTTCATGCTTTTATAACCCTGCCGCCACGGATGGTCTGGCTTAGGTTTCCTCACCACAATGGGCCTGACGGGCGCCGGCATGGGCCGGGTGGTTTTTCGTATGGGCTCCTTCAGTTCGGTAAAGGCTATCCGCTCCCCGCGGTAGTACACCTGCATCGTTCCGTCCTCCCATTCGCAGACCAGGGCCTTGCTTTGCGTAGGTCCATAGCGCCGCTGCCCAGGCTGCAGTTGCAGAGAACGACCATTGTGGCGGATCACCCAGTCATTGCTGATCGCGCGCTCGGTCTCTAAGCGGAAAATCTCCCGCAGTTCGCGGGCCGTCGGCTTCCGGCCGTGATAGTCCTCCGGACTCGCCGCCGGATAGGCAAAGCGTCGGTTGTGCTCCGGCAGATATTCTTTTTCCAGATATGCGTTGGCCGCTTCGTAGCTGCCGATCCCCTTCCGTCGCATTTTCTTGATCAGGCGATCCTGATGCACCCCGTTCATTCGCTCCACGCGACCTTTGGCCTGAGGTGAACTGGCGGCAATGATGCGAATGCCCAGCTTCTGGCACATGCCTCCAAACTGCGTGACCGGGACCTCTCCCCGCAACTGCTCCGCGGGCGTGGCTTTTCGCTTGTACACGTTTTTCCAGTCGGTATAGAGCGCGCGGGGTATCCCGTAATTTCCAATCCACGCCCGCAATACCTCGACCGCCGCCCAGATCGTCTCTTCCTTCCCCATTCGAGCCTGCACCTTGCCGGTGGCATCATCTACCATGTCCATCAAGCAACCCCGCGGCCCACGCTGCTCCAGCCAATCGTGAAAGCTCCCGTCCAACTGCACCAGTTCGCCAAAGTGCGATTTGCGCTCTCTTCGTTGGCAGTGTTTCTTTCGCCTCCGTTGCCGGCTCCACAATCCTTCCGCCAACATCCAACAGCGCAAGGTTTCGTGATCAATTGCGATCCCGTCTTCTTCCGCCAAGTGCTCCGACGCCAGCGTCGGCCCGAATCGCTCCTCTTCCGAGCCGGAATATTTTTTCTTGATTAAATTCAGCACCCGTCGCCGTAGTTTCAGCGGCTTACTCCGATTGGAGGGCCGGCCCGCGTTCCCATGCTGCAGGCCCTTGCCGCCCACCTGCCGATAGCGCCGCCACAATCTCTTCGCCTGGCGATAACTCAACTCCAGCATGGCAGCTGCATCCTTCAATTTCAGTGCCCCACTGTCGACTCGCCCCATTACCTCCACCCGCTCCAGCTCACCGCTGCTCATGCCTGTCCTCTTCAACGAGACCTCCTGTGGCTGGAGGTCTCAGTCTATGGGGACATTTCTATTCAGTTCGTGAGGGGACATTATCAAAAAGTTTCAACACGCGGTCGGACTTTCTCGTCGCGCCAACTCGAAAACCTTTACCACGAACGGCACGAAGGATCACGAAGGAAACACCGGCCAAACCTCAAAGTGCTGTCGGATTTTTTCGTCCGGAGGATCACTTGGCGGACAGGAAGCGCAGGATCTCGCGCATCACGAGGTCGGCCTGATCCGTCTGGAAGAGAAACTGAGCGTGGGCCGAGCCTTCGAGAACGATCAGTTTTTTCGGTTGGGGAGCCTTGTCGTATTGATCGCGGATTCCGGGGAGACGGGGACCGTCTCCACTGGCGTCGTCGCGCGCTACGATGAACAGGGACGGGGACTTCAGTTTGTCGGCGGGGCCGCCCGGTGCAGAGCCGAGAAATACTACGCGATCGATTTCACCTGGCTGCGAATTGATGGAGGCGTCGCCGGCGGCCCATCCTCCCATGCTCGCGCCCACGACCGATACGCTATTTGCGCCTGTCTTCCGGAGGTAGCGGACGGCGGCGAGGACGTCTTTATAAAGGGGAGCGTCCATTGGGTCGGAATCGCCGGGGCCTATTGACTTGCCGTAACCGCGGAAGTCGAGCGCCAGCACACGAAATTTCGCCGCTACGAGGGCTTCCGCTTGTTTCTTCCAACTGTCCTTGTCGAATTGGCCGCCGTGGGCCAGGACGACGGCCCGGTCGCCCTCTCCGTAAACATCGGCATACACTAGGCCTCCATCGTCGCTGGGAAAGGAGACGGTGGTCTGAGCGGTGGCGACCGCTGAGAATAAAAAAACGGCGACGATTGGGATCATCCGACGCACGCCGTAAATTTATCACGGCGCCGAATTCTGCCGTTTCTTTCCACAGGGCAGTTCTGGCATAATTGATCGTGCACCCCACCTGCACCATTTTTCAAAAACAATTCAAAGCGAGGAAGAGATGCCAGCGAAGTACATCTTTGTAACGGGCGGAGTTGTGTCTTCACTTGGCAAGGGTTTGGCCGCAGCGTCCATTGGCTGCCTGTTGGAGAGCCGGGGAATGAAGGTCAACATCATGAAGTTCGATCCGTACCTGAACGTCGATCCGGGGACGATGTCGCCGTTTCAGCATGGCGAGGTCTTTGTGACCGACGACGGAGCCGAGACCGATCTCGATCTCGGTCACTACGAGCGTTTCACGCACGCCAAACTTTCTCGCGACAATAACTGGACGACCGGCCGGATTTACGAGCAGATCATCGCGAAGGAGCGGCGCGGCGATTATCTGGGCAAGACCGTACAGGTGATTCCGCACGTCACCAACGAGATCAAGGCCGCGATGAAGAAGGTCGCGCAGGACGTCGACGTCGCGATTGTTGAGATTGGCGGAACGGTGGGCGACATCGAGTCGCTGCCGTTCATGGAAGCGATCCGGCAGATGCGGCAGGAGTTGGGGCGCGAACACACTTTGTTCGTGCACGTCACGCTGGTGCCGTTTATTGCGGCGGCGCAGGAACTTAAGACCAAGCCGACACAACACTCGGTGAAGGAGTTGCTGAGCATTGGAATTCAGCCGGACATTTTGTTGTGTCGCACCGACCGGTTTCTCGCGAAGGACATCAAGTCGAAAATCGCGCTGTTCTGTAACGTTCCCGATGAGGCGGTGATCACGGCGAAGGACGTGGCGTCGATTTATGAAGTGCCGCTGGTGTTCGCCAATGAAGGCGTGGACACGCTGGTGCTGAAAAATCTGCATCTGGAAGCGAAGGATCGCGACTTGTCGAAGTGGGAGGACATTGTCCATCGTGTTTACAACCCAAAAGATACGGTTACGATCGGGATCGTCGGGAAGTACGTCGAGTACGAAGACTCGTACAAATCGCTGAAGGAAGCCTGGTGCACGGGTCGCTGGCTCACAACCTGAAACTGCAGATCAATTGGATTGAAGCCGAGGGTCTTGAAGACGCGGACGGCGATGGGTACGAGGCGCAACTGGAAGGCTATGACGGAATCTCTGGTGCCCGGTGGATTTGGCAAGCGCGGCATCGAAGGGATGCTGCTGGCGATCCGGTATGCGCGTGAGAAGAAGGTTCCGTACTTTGGCATTTGTCTGGGCATGCAGACGGCTTGCATTGAATTTGCGCGCAACGTGGTGGGGCTGGCGGAGGCGAATTCGAGCGAGTTCGATCCGGCGACGCCCCATCGCGTGATCTACAAGCTGCGCGAGTTGCGTGGGGTGGAGGAACTGGGCGGAACGATGCGACTGGGGCGCATGGCCGTGCAAGATCGAGCCCAACACGCTGGCCTATTCGATTTATGGCAAGCTGGAGATCAGCGAGACGGCACCGGCATCGTTACGAGTTCAATCGCGAGTATGAAGAGCCAATGGCGGCTGCGGGACTGCGCATTTCAGGGTCGACGCCCGACGGGACTTACGTAGAGATGGTGGAATTGCCGGATCATCCTCATTTCATCGGGTGCCAGTTTCATCCGGAGTTCAAGTCGAAGCCGCTGGAGCCACATCCGTTGTTTAGCAGATTTATCGGCGCGGCGTATGAGTATGGGGTGAAGCGGCGCGCGGAAAAGGAAACGGCCGCGGTGGAGATGTTCCACCGTCCGGAGAAGGTGCGAGAGCTAAGAGTTTTACCACAGGGCCACGGAGTCACGGAGAAGAAAGAAAGGTTTCTCCGTGACTCTGTGCATCCGTGGTGAGAGTTAGATGCGTGGTAGCATTGATGCAATCCTTTCCAGGTCGGAGACGTTCACGTTGGCTCTGGCGATCTGTTTCTGATTGCCGGGCCGTGCGTGATTGAGAGTGAAGAGCACGCCATGCGGATGGCGGAGATCATCAAGGGCGTAACGCGGGCGTTGGGGTTTCCCTTCATTTTCAAAGCCAGTTACGACAAAGCGAATCGGACGTCGATTCGGAGCTTTCGTGGGCCCGGTTTGAAAGAAGGTTTGCGCATTCTGAAGAAGATCAAGAACGAGCTGCAGTTGCCGGTGCTGACCGATGTGCATGAGACGGCAGATGTGGGCAAGGTTGCGGAAGTGGCGGACGTGTTGCAGATCCCGGCGTTTCTCAGCCGGCAAACCGACCTGGTCGTGGCGGCAGCACTTAGCGGCCGGCCGGTGAACATCAAAAAAGGTCAATTCGTTTCTCCGTGGGATATGCGGCATGCGGTGGAAAAGTGCCGCGACGCGGGAAACACGCAAGTGTTCCTGACCGAACGTGGGGCGAGTTTCGGATACAACAATCTAGTCGTGGATATGCGGTCGCTCGCCATCATGCGCAAATTTGCGCCGGTGGTTTTCGATGCGACGCATTCGGTGCAGTTGCCATCATCGCAGTCCGATGGCGATGGCCCGGCAGTGAGCGGCGGGCAGCCCGAGTTTATTCCAGTTTTGTCGCGTGCGGCCGTGGCGGCTGGAGTGGATGGAGTGTTCATGGAAGTCCATGACAATCCGAAAGAAGCGAAGTCGGATGGCGCGAATGCGCTAGAGTCGACCAAACTGCGGGGCGTGCTGAAAGAATTGCAGGCGGTGCGGAACGCGTTGGCGAAGGCGCACGCCACGCCGTAGGGTGACATCGTGCCGTCCCTGCGGGACTTTGTTCCGATCTTCGTGGATCATACCCAGCGCTAAAAGCGCTGGGCTAAATTGTTTCGGCCCTTCGGGCCTGCCGCGGCGTGACCTTATACTCAGAACAGGTCGGGGCAAGGCAAGCGCATCCCCTTGCCCCACCCCCACCTGCCTTCCGGCACTCGTCCTTCCACGACACCGGACTTGACTTACTCCAGCACGAAGATATTCTTCTTCGCGCACATTTCCTTCAACACCTTGGGCCACACGGTGACGCTGACCTCGCCGAGGTGGGCTTTGCGCAGGAGGAGCATCAGTGTGCGAGACTGGCCGATGCCTCCGCCGATCGAGAGCGGCAGTTCGTTATTGATGATGCCCTGGTGGTAGGGGAACTTGAGATTGTCGAGGAGGTTGGCGATCTCAAGCTGGCGGCGCAGGGTTTCGGCGTTCACGCGAATGCCCATGGAACTGAGCTCGTGGCGGCGCTGGGTGACGTTGTTCCAAACTAAAATGTCGCCGTTCAGGCCATGGGTTTCGCGCAAGGTCTGCTGGCTGGTGTCGGTGACCCAGTCGTCGTAGTCGGCGGCGCGGTTCTCGTGAGGAAAGCCGTCTCTCAATGGCCAGCCGATGCCAATAATAAAGACGGCGGGATACTTCTGCAGGATGACCGTTTCCCGCCGTTTGCGTGGGAGGTCGGGATACATGGCGAGCAATTCCTCGGCGTGCAGGAACGTGAGTTCCTCCGGCAGATTGGGATAGCGCGGCTGGCGCAGATCGGGAAACATTTCCAGGGCGAATTTCTCGGCGCCGACCAGAACTGTCCAGATCTTGCGCACAATCGTCTTGAGGAATTCCAGATTCCGTTGCTCGGGGGTGATTACGCGTTCCCAGTCCCACTGGTCGACATAGGCGGAGTGGTCGTGGTCGAGGAAGTAGTCTTTGCGCACGGCGCGCATGTCGGTGCAAATGCCCTCCCCGGGGCGGCATTCGAACTGCTTGAGGGCGACTCGTTTCCATTTCGTCGCGGCCTGCACGACTTGTGCGTCGATGGGATGCTTGTCGCGATCGTTCGAGATGTGGAATTGAATAGGCGTGCGCGAGCCGTCCCGATCGAGCATGTCGTTGACGCCGCTTTCCGCGTCGACGATCAGAGGAACCTGCACCATCATCAGGCCGAGTTCCCTACATAGGTTGTCTTCGATATAGCGCTTCAGATGAAAAATTGCTTTCTGGGTTTCTTTGGGGGAAAGAAGCGGATGGTAGTCGCCGGGCAGGATTGTTTCGAGTTCGGCGTAGTCGCCAATGCCGGGTCCGGCCAGGTCTGCTTTCTTGCTGGACTGAGAATCGGCTGGAGGCGCGCTGCATTGCTCGGCTGTGTCTTGCTCAAAAGTTTCGGTCGCGCTGTTGGTGCGATCGTCCGAAATAAAAAGGCTCATATTGGAAGGCTCCTTCGGCAGCGGCCTGGCCGCTGACGTAGTACGAATCGTCCTTATTGGATGGCCTATGACGGCAAGGAACAGTGATGGGCGTCACAGGAGAGCGTGCGGCAGATAACAGAGGGCGCTGGCGTCCTTTTCGGCGCGGGATGAAAGCGGTGTGCTCCGGTGTGTTAGATTGAAATGCTTGTTATGAAGCATGTCGCCAACTGGGCTCTGAACATCGCCGCGCTGCGCGGAGCGAGCTACGTAGACGTGCGCGTGGTCGCGCAGCGAAGCCGCGCTCTGACGACCAAGAATGGGAAGGTGGGCAGCGCCTCTGACGCCGAGTCCGTGGGCATAAGCGTGCGCGCGATCGCCGATGGCGCCTGGGGATTCGCTGCCTCCGCCGAGTTGGGGCAAGGCGCAGTTGAGGCGACGGCGGCCCGGGCAGTTGAGATTGCGCGAGCCTCATCGCGAGTGAAGCGAGAGAACGTTCAGCTTGCTCCGGAAAAGCCTGCCGTGACTGAGTGGAGCACTCCGTACAAGATCGATCCTTTCACGGTTTCCGTCGAACAGAACATCGAACTGCTGTTGAAGATTGATGCGGAGCTGCGCTCGGTGGCCGGAATCACGCTGGCCGAGGCGAACCTGAACTTTAGCCGCGAAGAACAGTGGTTTGTGTCGTCCGAGGGTGCTGACATTCATCAGACCAAGCTCTCGACGGGCGCGGGATACGCGGCGTATGCGTTTGCCGGGAATGAGATCCAGAAACGGTCGTATCCGAATTCGTTTGGCGGGCAGTGGCAGAACAAAGGCTATGAACTGATCGATGAATTGAAACTGGCGGAGAATGCCCGGCGCATCGGCGAAGAGGCCGTCGCGTTGCATCAGTCGGATCAGTGTCCAGAAGGAAAGTTCGACCTCATTCTTGACAGCTCACAGCTCGGGTTGCAGATTCACGAGTCCGTGGGACATCCGATTGAACTGGATCGCGTGCTTGGGATGGAAGCGAATTTTGCCGGGACCTCCTTTCTAACTTTGGACAAGCTGCGCAAGCTGCGTTACGGCAGTGATGTGGTGAATGTGGTGGCCGACGCTCGGCAAGAGCATGGTCCGGGACTGGGAACGTTTGGCTTTGATGACGAGGGTGTGGCGGCGCAGTGTACGCCGATTATCACGAATGGCCTTTTCACGGGCTACCTGAGTTCACGCGAGACGGCGCACACCATCGGCGCGAACCGGTCGGGCGGTACGCTGCGTGCCGAAGGATGGAATCGGTTGCCGATGATCCGCATGACGAACATCAGCCTGCTGCCGGGCGAGAAGCCTCTGAGTCTGGAACAACTGATTGCCGGCACCGATCACGGCATCCTGATGCAGACCAATCGTTCGTGGTCGATTGACGACAAGCGTTATAACTTTCAGTTTGGGACCGAGATTGGATGGGAGATCAAGGGCGGCAAGCGCGTGCGCATGGTGAAGAATCCGTCGTACTCAGGAATCACGACGGAATTCTGGAATTCGCTGGATGCGATCTGCTCGCGCGACGAGTGGACCTTGTGGGGAACTCCGAATTGCGGGAAAGGACAGCCCCAGCAGGTGATGGGGACCGGGCACGGGGCGGCACCGTCGCGCTTTCGAGGGATCAAAGTGGGAACTGCGTTTAAGAGCTAGTTCACCACAGAGTACACAGAGGAACGGAGAGCTGCTAACTAAGCGACCTGAATGCTGACTCACGAACAAGCCGGCGATACTTTCGATCGGATCAAGAAGCTCTCTTCCGCCGATGAGGTCGAAGTGCTTTTTTCCGGTGGACACTTTGCGCTGACTCGTTTCGCCAACAACACCATTCATCAAAACGTAGCTGAAGAGAATTATGTCGTCTCGGTGCGGTCTGTATTCAACCGCAAGACGGCGCGGGCTTTCACCAATAAGTTTGACGAAGAGAGCTTGCGGCAAGTGGTGCGGTCAGCGGAGAGTTTGGCTCGCGTGCAGCATCCGGATCCTGACCTGCTGCCTATGCCTGATGGCCGCGAAGCTTCCGGCAGCGCCGGCGAGGGCACCCGCGCCGCATACGCCACACCCTCCCGTCATTTTCAAAACACTGCCGCCATTACTCCCGAGCTTCGGGCTGAGGGCGTGACGAAGATTGTTGGCGTAGCGGACCGGCACAAGCTCACGACCGCAGGTGTCTTTTCCAGCGCCGAATCTTTGGACGGAGTGTTCAACTCACGCGGGTTGACGCGCTGGCATACCCAAACGTCCGCTGAAGTGTCCATCACCATGCTGGCCGCCGATTCTTCCGGATGGCAGAAGGCGAATTCGCCCGATGTCGCGACTCTGGATCCGCTGCAGCTGGCCGAAGTTGCGGCGCAGAAGGCGCTGGATTCGGCGCAGCCTCGGGAGATTCCAGCGGGGAAGTATACGGTGATCCTCGAGCCTGCCGCAGTGCTCGACATCGTGGGATTTATGTTCTGGGATTACTCGGGCATGGCGATTCTCGACCAACGCTCCTTTCTCACGGGACGAATTGGTACGAAGCTGTTCGGCGACAACATCACCATCTGGGACGATGTGGCACATCCGCTGCAAACCGGGTCTCCGTTCGACGGAGAAGGCGTCGAGCGGCAGCGCGTAGCGCTAGTGGAAAACGGAATCGTCCAGCGTGTCGTTTATGCGCGAGCGACCGCCGAAAGAATGAAGCGCTCGGAATATAAAGACAAAGTTGGCCCGATTGAGGCGACGGGCCACGGCTTCGCGTTACCGAACGAAATGGGAGAGATGCCGCTGAATATCGTCTTTGCCCCGGTGGGCGATCCTCAGACCGTAGAGCAGATGATTGCTTCCACCGAACGTGGAGTGCTGGTCACGCGGCTGTGGTACATCCGCGAAGTGGAACCTTTTGAGAAGATGCTGACCGGGATGACTCGCGACGGCACCTTCTACGTAGAGAACGGACGTGTGCAGGGCGGAGTGCGCAATTTCCGCTTTAATGAAAGCCTGATCCATATGCTCTCGAACGTGGAAGCGATGAGCGTGCCGTTACGTTCCTGCGGCGAAGAGTCATTCGACATGGTTGTGCCGGCTATGAAAGTGAAGGAGTTCAACTTCACCGAAGTGACGAAGTTCTAGGACGCACTCGGCACTCAGCCGGTCATAGGCCAGCGCTCGAACGCTGGCCTTTCTATCATCTTTTTGTTTCCGATTTCTCTCCTCGAATCACACGGATTTCACCCGGATTTGACCCGAAATTGTCGGGTTCCAGCAGGCTGTTTTGGGCTGAAATTCGCGCTTCGATATCCGGCCTAATCCATTCAAAGAAAAGCAGTTAGCCCCATTTGTTCCATGACTTCGGTAACTTTGTTTGCCCTTTTTGCGGGTGTACGCTGCCCTTGAGTTGGAAGAGAGTCCGGAAAGCAACAGAGCGCGATTCCGGAAGGAAGGTCTTCTCACCGTGGCAGCAGAAGGCACAGCACCGATGACCGAAACGCCAGCCAGCACGAGTCAGTACGAAGACATGCAGAGTGCGCTGCGATTTCCGCTGCACCTCACAGCGTCGGTAAAGAGCCAGGGTAGCGCGTACACGGCGGAGACGGAGAATATCTCGGCGAACGGCGTCCTGTTTGCCATGGACAACGACGTTCCGGTGGGCTCGATCGTGGACTTCACCATCCTGTTGCCCGCCGATGTGCTTGGTGCGCGGCGGGATGTGCAAATCGATTGCCGTGGCCGGGTCGTGCGCAGCTTTGAAGATCGAGGCCGGCGCGGCGTCGGCGTCGTGATTGACGAGTACCATTTCGAACGAGAGTAGGCGCAAGGGACTGAATGGCTACCATTCCGGTGAGCGTGGAAGAAAATTTCGGAGCAGGCGAGGACGGCGGCCAGTTCGTCCGCGTGATCGTGGCCGATACGCAGGCCATCTTTCGCGCCGGCTTGCGCAAAGTTTTCGCGCTGGAAGATGACATTCGCGTGGTAGGCCAGGCGGAGACGCTGGCACAAACGCAGTCCGCAGCTGCCAAGTTTTCTGCCGATGTCCTGATTCTCGAAGCGGCATTGACTCCGAATCCAGTGGAAGCCGTTGCCGAGTTGCTCCGCCAGCACCCGCAGCTGCGCATCGTGGTGGTCACTCCCGGCGCTTCCGATGAAGAATTGACACTGGATTTGTTCCGGCGGGGAACGCACGGCATCGTGTCACGGGAAGTGGAGCCCGAGATCCTGGTGGAATGCTTGCGCAAGGTCGTGGCCGGAGAAACCTGGCTCGACAGCCGCGGTGTGCACTGGGTGATGGAAGCCTACCGCAACCAGAATAGCCGTCCTGCGGGAGCCCGCCCGAAAGTGCAACTGACGCCCAAGGAAACTCTGATTGTTTCGTGTGTGACCCAGGGCATGAAGAACAAAGAAATTGCTTTGCGCGTCGGCACGACCGAACAGGTCGTGAAGAATTATCTCCGCAAAGTTTACGATAAGCTTGGAGTAGCGGACCGCCTGGAACTGGCACTCTACTGCCTGAATCATCACGTGGTCGACAATACGAAAGTGCCACCGCTGCCGGCAGCTACCGACGCCGGAAATGCGGCGAACGCAGCGGCTGCAGGCGCCTCGTCTTCTGGAAGTCCTTCTGCGTCTGGACCGGCCGCGCCGGTGAATGTGGATTCTTCAGCAAAACTCTCATAGGCTTGTGCCCCGAGATGTTTTGCATTCCCTTCTGCAGGCTCATTCCTGATTCCTGATTCCTGGATTCCTGCATTCCCCGTTTCTCAATCCTGCTTTTGCCTTTCTTTTTTGCATTCCTCCTTTCAAGTTGCGGTTTCGACGTCTTCACCCATAGAATTGAGGAGCCCGAAAAGAGCCGCCATCGCCAGGATTTGCGGCTGGGCAGGAAGCTTCTTTAAGAGTCGTTCCTTCCATCCGATCACGCCGGAGAGATGGCCGAGTGGCTGAAGGCGCACGCTTGGAAAGCGTGTTTACTCGAAAGGGTAACGTGGGTTCGAATCCCACTCTCTCCGCCAGTTCTTTGTTTTCAATGAGTTAAGTGCCATCCATACCGTCATCCATACCGTAAAACCCCATTCGAGGAGCGGTATGCGATGCGATTTTGCCATCCTTTTACCCTGACAGCGAACTCTCGCGACGCCGGGCAAGCGCTCGCCCGTCACCAGCGTATTGGAGCCAAAGCCAGCGTCCAATACCAACAACCACAATTCATTGTCTTCTTCTCGCGCGCTATTTTTTTTCAAAAGATCGCGCGGCCGAAGCGGTGCCCGAGGAATTTGACCGAATTTCTGTTTGCACCTAATTTCTCCAAACCAGATTTGGAGGGCCTATGATGCGAACCGGCAAGTCCCATGCGGGGCGCGTCAATCTCACCAAGTACGTGAAGCTGCGTGGCGACGCGTCCGAGAAGTGGCGCTTCTGTCCGGTCGTCCACAACGGCAATGGCCGCATCCGCCCAGACTACGTGTTGATCGAGGGCCGGCCCGAACTCCACAAAGAAGGTGCTTACTACATCGAATGGTATCGCGACGGCAGACGATATCGAGAATCGGTGGGCAAGAGTCCAAGCGAAGCATTTGCGGCGGCAGAGCGAAAAGTTCAAGTTCTCAGGAACCAGGTGCTCGGGATCGAGATCGTCGGCGAACAGAAACGAATCGGAATAACCTTGTCGGAGGCTTGCCGCGAGTTCCTCGAGGAAACCCGCCAACACCACAGGCCGAAAACGTACAGCCAGTACAAGACCGCTCTCGAATACTTCCGCCAATCGTGTCGTGAAAAGCAGCTTTGTAGTGTCGAACGTACCGATGTCATGAGCTTTATGGGCTTTTTGTCCGACAGAGGTCTTGCCCGACGCACGATCTGGACGAAGGTGCAGGTTGTCGTCTCGATGCTCAAAGCGAACGGAGTTACTAAATTAATCCGCAAGCGCGACTGGCCGCGATATACGGAAACCGAACCCGAGGTCTACACCAGTGAGGAGATCGAAACGTTTCTTGCCCGATGCAACTCTTGGAAGCGAGTACTGTTTGAGTTCTTCTGGATGACTGGTTTTCGCGAAGGCGAGGTCATGCACGCAACGTGGCCCGACATCGATTTCGACAATCACGTGGTTCGGGTGAAGGCAAAGCCAAAACTGGGATTCATTCCGAAAGATTGGGAGGAGCGCGAGGTTCCGATTCCTGACCGCCTCTTGAACAGTCTGCGCCTTCACAAAGCGACGGTACCCAAGAATCATGCACTGGTTTTCGCGACCAGCAATGGCGGGATCGTACACAACTTCCTCCGTCAATGCAAAAGTGTAGCGTGGCGCGCCGGTCTGAATTGCGGCCTCTGCGATACAGGGCAAGGGCATTGTGCCAAGGGAGCATACTGCCAAAACTGGTTTCTGCATAAATTCCGGGCGACGTTCGCCACCATGCATCTTCGCGCCGGAGTTGATTTAACAACGGTTCAAGCGTGGATGGGACACAAAGATTTGGAATCAACGATGCGCTATCTCAAACCCGCCCGGGACAAGGAAGCACTGCGGAAAGTCAATGCCACGTTTCCTTTCCCGAAACCGACATCCGAGTCGGACGGGGCACATGCCTAGGCGGCCGTTTGGTTCATCGGCATTTTCCGACGAAGCCAATCGGCAACCGCTTGTGGGTCAAAACGGATGAGGCCACCCACCCTGAAATGAGGAATCGCGCCCTGTTCCACAAGGCGATAGATGGTCATCTTGCTAGTCGAAAGGATCTTTGCGAGTTCCGACGCCCGCAACGCGCGCGGCATTTTCTCAAGCTCGACTGCTAAGGAGGATCGAGTATTCATGGTATTTCCTGGGCTAGGCCCATCATGATTCGGTGGGACCCGCCGCCCGCAGTTGTCTCTTCCAACCGCGGACCTGTCATTGGCGTTGTAGTAGAGGTTCCTGATTCAGTCAATGCGCCCCGAATTCGTTCGGGATTTGACCGAAATCTCATTCCGGTCTACGTTTCAGACGCTCGCGACCGAGCAAGCCGCCTCGGGCAAAGGAACGAACCGTGTTTTCATCTCTTGAAGAAGTCAGTCAACGATTGAGGGCCACTGGCTACATCGCCGATTCTATTGCCGCTACAACCGTGTATCTGGCGGCGAGACTGCAGAAGCCATTGCTGCTCGAAGGACCCGCCGGCAGCGGAAAGACTCAGTTGGCATACGCTGTCGCGGATGCGGCGGAAACCGTTGTCGAACGCCTGCAGTGCTACGAGGGCATCAATGAAGAGAAAGCCATTGGGAAATTCGACGAGTCGCTGCAGAGGCTTTGCGTCGAGTTGAAATCGAAGTCCAGCGGCGTTGATTGGGAAGCCCTGCAGACCGAATTGCATGGCCAGCAGTTTTTCACTGCCGGGCCTCTGTTGCGCGCCCTGCAGTATGAAAAGTCTTGCGTCTTGCTGATCGACGAACTGGATAAAGTGGATCACGCATTTGAAGCCACGTTGTTGGAACTCCTAAGTGTTTGGCAGCTGAGTATTCCGAAACTCGGGACGATTCGATCCAGGAGCGTTCCTTTTGTTGTACTCACATCCAACGAGGAGCGGCGCATCGGCGATCCGCTGCGACGGCGCAGTTTTTATCTTCGGGTTGAACACCCTACTGCCGAACGCGAAGCAGAGATTGTGGCGCTGAGAACGCCGGATTCCACACGCGAGTTTCACGCCGGCATGGCGGGACTCGCGAAGGCCTTGCGCGGCTGGAGCATGGAAAAACCGCCGTCCGTCTCGGAAATTCTCGATCTTGCGCAGGCGCTCAAAGTTCTCGGCACCGAACAAATTACAGCCGAGATGAGAGACACCCTACTGCCCTTGCTGGTCAAGACCGAGGCCGACCGGCGCAAACTGCTTCTACGCGACGGCTTTGCCAGCCTGATCTACGACGCGCAGCAGTACAGTGCAGAAACTCTGCGAGGAAGTGCGGCATGAAGTCGGCACTCATCTTGGCGCAATTGCTTTGCGCCGTTTCGATTTGCTGCGCGCAATCAGGTAGGGCACCAGCGCGGATTGAAGCTGAGTACTACGTTACAGCCTACGCGCAACACTATCGAGTGCCGGTTGCGCTGGCACATGCAATTGTCGAACGCGAATCGAATTGGCAGCCCTGCGTGATCTCTGCGAAAGGCGCTGTGGGGCTAATGCAGTTGATGCCTGCGACTGCCAAGCGGCTGGGAGTCGCCGACCCCTGCAACCTCGACCAAAACGTCTCGGGCGGCGTGCGCTATCTCGCCTGGTTGATTCGACAGTTTCATAACGACCTCAGGCTCGTGGTCGCTGCTTATTACACCGGCGAAGACAAGATCGGCAGGCGGGGGCTTGCTTACCGAAGTCCCGACGTCGTCGCGTACGTCTCAGCAATTAGAAGAACTTACCTTCGCGAAGCGAGCTTTGAACCCAAAAGCACGAACACCGCACAGAAAAGAGATGTGAGATGAACAAATGTTTGAGTTTGGTGCATCTGATAACGATCAGTTTGCTGCCATTGCCCTTGGCTTCGGCGCAAACCGAATTACCGCAAGCCCGAATCGTAAACCTAAGTATTGCCCCGGAACAGGTCGTAGTCTTGCACGTGCGGCCGGGATATGTCAGCTCGGTGCGAGTGCTGGAGGAAGTGAGTTCCGTTGTCTTGGGTGACCCGGGTGCCTTTAAGGTCGAACACTCCGATGCCGAGCCGCAACTCGTGTTTTTCAAAGCGACGAGTGCCAAGCCCGCCCAAACCAACGCTCTGATTACGACCAAAGGCGGCCATGAGATCTCCCTTAGCCTGGTGAGCCAAGGAAAATCAGACCACAGTGAAGTGGTCGATTATGTCCTCAACTGCGAGCGGCCGCATAGTTTTCT
>CAWFIV010000013.1:0-198394 GCA_963815925.1 uncultured Acidobacteriota bacterium
CTCGCCACCAGCGGCTCCTATAACAAGACGCTCACACCTTTCGGTTTCCAGAACGAGCGCCGCTCCGTCTGGGAAGCGCCGGACGTCTACCGGCAGGTTTCCCCGTTCTTCGTCGCCGATAAAATCAAGACACCGCTCCTGCTCATGCACGGCGCTGAAGACGCAAATCCCGGCACGATTCCTCTCCAATCCACCATGCTCTATGAAGCCATTCGCGGCAACGGAGGTACGACCCGTCTGGTCCTCCTCCCCCACGAGCCACACTTGTACAGCGCGATGGAGTCTAACGAACAAGAGGTCTACGAGATGCTCCGGTGGTTCGACAAGTATGTGAAGAACACCGCCGCACAGACCCATACGGAAGCGGAGCAGTAACGTAGGGAGGGCGCAAGTCGATAAAATTGGTGTTGTGATGATAGAGGCCAACTTGGGCCTTCACAAAGACCTCTCTGCGGAGTCTATCGCTGCGACCAACCCAGTTGAGGAAGCCGCCAGACCTCACGATCATTGCCTGCGCTAGCAAAATCCGCCAGTACCCTTGAGCCCTTCCGTAGTTGGAGCATTCTAGTCGTAAATGACATCTGCGAGCCGGAGGATGCGAGATCGGCGTGAGAGTCGAAGTCGCAGGCTTTTCCCGGTCTAACAAGGGTAGCCTTCAGGTGCCCAGCTCCACTGTCGCGTGACCCCCGTCACGGGGCCCTGTGATCTGGATCATCGTTACCCGCTCGAATCCTAGGTATCCAAGAGCATTGCGTATTTTTGCGCAGCTCGCGCCTGGAGCATGGCGCACACCTTGTTCAAGGACATCGAACACCTCGTCCGGCTCGCGGCTGTCATGGCAATCGCACTGGTTGCATTCGTCGGCTTGCGCGCCCTCGTCGTCCCTCGCAGTTTCGGCCAGTACGGACACTTCCGGGGAGCTGCCATCGCTGAAATCGCCGCCCGGCCCGTGGCCTTCGCCGGCCACGACGTTTGCGAGGGCTGCCATGCCGACGTCGTCGATCAGAAAAAGCTCGGGAAGCATGTCATCGTCCCCTGCGAAGCCTGCCACGGAGCTCAATCTAGGCACGCCGACGATCCCGCGTCCGTTCAGCCGGCGAAGCTCGACACGGCCGTGCTCTGCGCCCGCTGCCACGAAGCGAACAGCGCCAAACCCAAAGGTTTCCCCCAGGTCGCAACCGCAGATCACTCCGGAGGCCTCGCCTGCGACACCTGCCACCATCCCCATCGCCCCAAAATTGGAGACCAGCCCGGGGCAAAGACGGAGGCAAGAAAGTAATGGACCTAACCCGCCGCCGTCTCCTCATGCTCCTCCCCGCTGCTGCTGTCGCGTGGCAATACGTGCAAGCCGGCACCCCCGAGGCCTCGCCCAATTACAAAATGACGGACCACTGGTGGGGCATGCTGATCGACATTCCCAAGTGTATCGGCTGTGGAAGTTGTGTCCGCGCCTGCGCCGAAGAAAACGAGGTCCCTGCAGGCTATTTCCGTACATGGGTCGAGCGCTATCACGTCGCTGACTGGAACATCGAAAAGCCGGAAGTGGAGTCACCCGATGGCGGCAAGCAGGGTTTCCCGCCGAATCAGGACGCGAGCGGCAAGAACTTCTTTGTACCCAAACTATGCAACCACTGCGCTGAATCTCCCTGCACCCAGGTTTGTCCTGTTGGCGCAACCTTCGTCACACCCGATGGAGTCGTGCTCGTCGATAAGAGCTACTGCCTCGGCTGCCGCTATTGCGTGCAAGCCTGTCCCTACGGATGTCGCTTCATCAATCCGAAAACCAACACGGCGGAGAAGTGCTCGCTCTGCTATCACCGGATCACTAAGGGCTTGACGACGGCATGTTGCGAAGTGTGCCCCACAGGCGCCCGCCAGCTCGCCGATCTCAAGAATCCGAAAGATCCCATTCACGAATTCTTGCGGACGCATACGGTGCAAGTTCTGAAGCCCCACATGGCAACCGGGGCAAAAGTTTTTTACAACGGCATGGACGGCTCAGTTCGATAAAGGAGGCTCGTGCAAATTCCCGTCGAAGGCTTTATGTATCCGAACGAAGTGGAGCTCCAGTGGAGCGTCCTCATCGTTCTTTATCCCTTCATCACGGGACTGGTCGCCGGTGCCTTCATTCTCGCTTCCCTGGAACGTGTGTTTCAGGTTGACGCGGTCAAGCCCACCTACCGACTCGCGTTGCTTACCGCTCTCGCCTTCTTGCTGGTCGCTCCCCTTCCTCTGCAATTGCATTTGGGACATCCCGAGCGTTCCCTCGAGATGTACCTGACTCCGCACCGGTCCTCCGCCATGGCCATGTTTGGCTTCGTCTATCTCTGGTACCTGATGGCCGTGCTGCTGTTGGAAATCTGGCTCGACTACCGCCGCGACATCGTCGTGAAATCCCAAACCACGACAGGAGTCACTCGCCTGCTCTACCGCGTGCTCACGCTCGGCTCCTCCAATATCAGCGAGCGCTCGCTGCACATCGACGAAAGGCTCGGCTATTTCATCACCGTCATCGGAATTCCTTCTGCGTTTCTCCTGCACGGATACGTCGGCTTCATCTTTGGATCGGTCAAGGCCAACCCCTGGTGGTCCTCTCCGCTGATGCCCATCGTCTTCATCTTCTCGGCTATGGTCTCAGGCATCGCCGCCGTCATGCTGATTTACATGGCTTCCACACGTCTGCGCGGCCGACCCATCGACATTCGCTGCCTCGACACCATCGCGCAGTATCTCTTTTATATCTTCGTCATTGACTTCAGCCTCGAGATGCTCGACCTCGTGCATCGTATCTACGAAGCAGACGAGTCCTTCCGCAGCCTCGATTTCATGGTGCACACTCGTCTCTGGACGTCGCAGGTCATTGTCCAGATTCTCCTCGGCACCGTCACCCCCATCGTCCTGCTCGGCCTCACCCAGATCCTAAAGCTGTCCGAAAGGACCCGCCAACGCATCTATGCGCTCGCCGGATCCCTCACCGTCATCGGAATTTTAGCTATGCGCTGGAACGTCGTCATCGGCGGTCAACTGTTTTCCAAAAGTTTCCTAGGCTACACCACTTATAAAATGGCTTTTGCTACGCGCGAAGGCCTGCTGACCGCCATCGCGCTCATGATTCTTCCCTTCCCTATCCTCTGGATCTTGGTCAAACTCCTGCCGCCCTGGCCGGACGCGGGTTCGATCCCTGCCTCCGCTGCAACTCCGGCGCGCGGAACCAGTTAGCCCCACTTCAGCGGAGCCGATGCGGAGTAGCCCATGCCGCAAGCTGTCGACAGCGCATCCGATCTCGAACGCCTCAATCAGCGAGTGCACGAACTCGAACGCCGCGTTTCCGCGCTCGAAGGCCAAGCGAACGCGACTATTCCCGCACCTGCTGAACCGCCCGACTACGCTCTACAAAGACCGCGCCCTCCCGCCACTTGGTACGGTTTTCCTCCGGCAGCAGTACCCGGCGGCGTGCCCGTACTCGGCAAAGCTGTCTTGGGAATCGCTGGAGCCTACCTACTCCGTGCCATCGCCGAATCCGGCACCATTCCAAAATTTCCCATACTCATTGTGGCGCTCGTGTACGCGGCCCTGTGGATGGTGTGGGCAGTCCACACGCACGTCGCCAACCGCTTCGCCAGCGTCACCTACGCGATGACGTCTGCCCTCATTCTCTCGCCACTGCTATGGGAATCTACCGTTGTCTTCAAGGTCCTTACGCCTACCTTCACTGCGATCGTGCTGGTCGCCTTCGTGACGCTAGCCTTGGCGCTGTCCTGGCGCCACAACCTGCAGGTAATCCCATGGGTGGCGACTCTGACCACAGTGACTACGGCCCTGGCACTGATCATTGCAACCCATGAACTCGTACCCCTCGCAGCGGCTTTATTGGCCGTGGCCTTGGTCACCGAAGCCATCAGTCTTGACCACAGTCTGAGCTTGCGGGCCGTGCCCGCCATCGCTGCAGATTTCGCAGTGTGGTTGCTCGTCTCTGTCATGACCTCTTCCGACGGCATACCCGAGGGATATTCACCCGCGTCTCCATCCACGATTATCCTGCTGTGCCTGACATTGTTTGCGATCTATGGCGGTAGCATAGGAATTCGCACATTCGGACTGCGCCGCCGGATGACCATCTTTGAAATCAGCCAGGGAATATTGGCCTTTCTGCTGGCGGCTTTTGGCGTGACACGCGCCGGCCACGCCTCCGATGTTCCTGCACTCGGTGTCTTCGCCCTCCTGCTCGCCGCGGTCTGCTATTGGGGAACGCTATCTCGATTCTCCGACGAAGCGTTTGCGCGAAACCGGCGCGTCTCCGCAACCTATGCGGCGGCACTTCTGCTGGTCGGCAGTTATCTGCTTCTTTCCCCAACCCTGCGCGTGCCGTTTTTGTGCCTGGCTGCGGTGGCTGCGGCTTTCGTCTACTCCCGAAACGGCAAGCTGAGCCTGGGCATGCACGCCTCGTTCTATCTCGCAGTCGCGACCATCGCCTCAGGGCTCCCGACTTGGGCTGCCAGCGCGCTGGCCGGAACCATACCCGGGCCACCCAATTCCGGAGTTTGGATCCTGACAGTTTCCGCCGCGCTCTGCTACGTCCTCGGATCTCAGAAAGCGCAAGCAGCACATGACGCTCAAGATCAACCGGGACGACGATTTCTCTTTGTGATTCCAGAGGCTATTGTAGGTTTCGCGGCAGCGGCCCTCGCCGTCGTTGCAATGGTGGGGCTGGCCGCAGGCCGCGTCGAGTTGAACGCTTCGCGCCTTTCCGTGGTCCGGACCGTAGTGAATTGCGCCTTGGCTCTCTCCCTGGGGTTTCTTGGCTCTCGCTGGAAGCACCTCGAACTGGGATGGGTAGCCTACGCCGCAGTTGCTTTTGGAACTCTGAAGCTTCTGTTTGAAGATTTGCGCTTTGGCAATGCCGCGTCGCTGGTGGTTTCACTTTTGTTCTATGGATTGATTCTGATCGTACTTCCACGACTCACGCGCCGCAGTTGAGGCCGATCTTGGATTGCGCTCCCTTCGTCCAGAAGCGGGTGCTGCACAACAAACAAGCAACACGCCCCAACGAACAGGCTCACAGACACCGGAGGGATTCAGCGCACCCCCTGCGGATCTCCAAGCATGCAGCGGAAAATCGGCGCCTGGATGTGGAATTGCGTACCAAAGGCGTGATCGTCAGTTCGAGTCCACTGATGAGGTCGCGGCGTCTCGCGCCGAGATCGCGTTGAAAAATTATCGTACAAATTTGCTCGCCGAAAGCGGGGCTTTCGGAAGCAGCCTTCGACAATAGGCGACTCCGCCGGTTTCAGAGTCGAAGGCACCCATTTTTCGTATTAGGCTTTTGCTCCTGCGGCGCTCTTTGCGATGAAAACATCAGCGGGGAGTTTGAACCGAGCCGTCAGTTTCCGCACTTGTTCTATGGTGAGATTCCGTTGCCCTGCCAAAAACATCGAAACCGCACTCTCCGAACCAAATTGAGGAACCAGGTCTCGTTGCGTGAGACTCTGCTGTTCAATGAGAAACCGAACAACTGCGACAGGATCAGCCGCTGGAATAGAGTAATGCTCCTGCTCGTAACGTTCCACGAGCAAGGTTAGGAGTTCGATTGCTTCAACTTCAGAACTGGAGGGGCTCTCCAGCACCGTCAGTTGGTAGAGAGCTTTAGTATACGCTTCAAGTTCCGTGTCATTGTGTATGACGCGGGGAGCGCCTTGCGCAATCATTTCCGCAGGGTTTGCAAGAACGATGCTCATTTTGCTCCAAACCTCCTATCCCAGTTACTCCGATTGTCGTATTCCTTATGCGTCAAAAAAGATCGGATGTAGACATGCCCTTCGGTCTGCTTTTCGTCCGTCGTCTTCGAATAGTGGACGACGGTGATAAGCCTGTACCGGTTCTGTCTAATGTTAAAGATCACGTAGCCATCCACGGGATCGGCATCCTTAAACATGCCGCGTACTTCCGCGAAATTGTGCCACCGGACGGCCTCGACGATGCCCACCCATGCTTTGATTTCGTTCGCCGCATCCGGGTAGTGCTCCATCGCCTCGCTCAGGTGCCTACGCGTGACGATATGCACCCATTCATAATACTTCACAATATGTGAAGTTGTCAAACAAATATGGCTCGAATGAGTCAGAATTTAAACTAACAAATTGCATTATCAATGACTTACGGATATTTTCTTTGACAGGAAGTGGCGCTTCCATTTTCGATTTACGGTGAATTGTGAGATCCCACTTCTCGCAACTTTGGGTTTATCGTCTGATTTCTCCAAGGTGTCCACCAAACTGAAAACACATCGCGGACAAGAGCTTGTTGGCGAAGTCAGCCGCTCCCGGAGAGCTGCATCGCTGGTAAAGCGCGGTGGTGAGAACTGGGGCTGGTACTGCTTCGTCGATCGCAGCTTTAGTCGTCCACCTGCCGGCTTTGGCAATGCCGGAAGTGGGCTCACGCTTGAAAACGCCACGCAGTCTCGCGTGCACGAACTGGGTCGCGCCAGCGAAGTGCTTCCTGACGGTTCTGGAGTACCTGCCTGCGGCCACTGCTACAAGCTGCAATTGCCAAAAGCGCAGGGAGTTGTGACGGTAGTGAAGGTTGTGCAGGTCATGCAGGGAACGCGCCTTCCCAAACTCTCACGTCGACAAGTCATTGCAAGGCCACGTTGCGGACGGAAGCAGTCTGGTTAAGGCTCCTTGGGAGCAGCCGGCTTCCGGATTCTCAACGTCCAGGAGCCGCCGAACACAAACGAGTGCCCCTGTGGACGAGCCTTGGCGGAATATTCGCCGCAGTCGTTACGCAGCTAGCAGGTGCGGGAAGTCTCCCGTGCCAATCGTGAGAGTCATCGGCACCTACAGGGTGACGTTGAGCGCTATGTTGACGCCGGGATAGGTGGCATTGCACAGGTAATACATGCCATTGATTTCGACCACAAAGACGTCCTGCGTATAGAGCCAGTTGCTTGGCCATGCACCCGCAAAACCGCGCAGAACATTCCGGCGAAGGAGCCATGCGGGTTTTCTCGTTAAAGCAGCCGGCGAGGCTAACAACCGCGAGCAGCACAAAAAACGAAAGTCTGAGTCTTGTATTCTTGAAACTCATGGCATCACTACGGGAGATGCGGATTCACCATTCACCTCAACGCGTGCCAACGTGAGCCTTCGGGGGAACGCCGCCTGCGTTGAACGCTCGTTCAGTAGCTACTTGTGGCACTCTGCGACGCCGCGTCAACTCGCTGCCCAGCACGAACAACAAGGAAGCTATCGAAGACAACAAGTAAATTCGGTAGCGCTCCCAATCCAGTTCCACAAGTGAAACAATCAAACACACAAGCAACAAGACTCGCTTCATACGCTTCATACGTTTCATATCGTTGCCCTTCGCTGATTCTGCGAACCTCCTTCGCCTGCCGAATCGCGGATAAAGAGTACAAATCGAGAGCAACTTCAGTGCGCGGTTCCGATTACGCGCAAGAGCATTCCGCTGCCTGCTGGTACTTTCACGTTTCCCCTATCCGATAACAATTTGATCTGACCAACCGGATCGCTTCGACCTGCGTGCGCAAGGGTCAAGTTTGGAAAATCGTAAAGGCCGCAGGCATCGGAAGAGAACACCCATAACGCCTGCATTTGATCGTTCCCAGCCATCTCGCCGCGGCATTTTGCGCCGGGTCTTGAGCTCAAGCGGACCAGCACGCCACTGCCCAGCACAGAATTCCCAACGATATTCGAGCCGTGCGCTACAACACCTCCGCGATATACGACCTCACCCCCGATTTGGTCAGTGGTCCATTCGTTTTCGGAAGTTCCTCGATCCGGGCCGCTTTCCGGAATCTGTGCTTCGGACACATCCATCATGGTCGCCAACGCCCTCAGGTTCGTAATCGTCGGAACACTCAGTCTCCCCATTGCCAGGGTGTCGAAGCGCAACGAGAGGTCCGCCATCATTCCGTTGACCGCAGGTCTGGCAGAAACAATATGTCCGATGACTTTGGCGCCAGCATGAATCTTGCGCCCTCCTGGCAATGGCACATCCTGCATCACTCGGGCACTGACTTTCTCTCCCGCTCGAGCCTTATCGGAGCGCAGTGAAGAGTTCAACTGAACCGGCAGGATGGTTCCTACTGGAATCTTGTCCTGCGCAAGCAATTGCGTCGAAAACACGATTAGAGTGACTAACAAAAACTGCTTCATACTGAATACCTCCTGGCTTATGTCAATCGTCGCCGCCTCGCTTCTGCGCTCGTTCTTTTTCGTAGTCCTCGCTTTGCATCGCGTGCCCCAACTGCAGTATAGAGATCTCCGCATTTGCGCGCGCCCGGCTTCTGTAAAGTCAGACGATGTCATAGGAACAAGCAGGACCATCCTCTTAGGGATAGATCCCTAGCTAGGAAGACGATCCTGCCATCCATAAAGAGCACGATCACCTTCGCTTTCGTGCCATCACCTCCGATGTTTTTCCTGCAATTCGGTTCCGCATTTTCAACGCCTCTACTTGCTCCCACCAAACGCGTACCCAATCGAGACGCCATAGCGAATCGGGTGGCTCGAACTGAATTCCTCGTTGTTGTTTATGAGGTACAGTCTCATTTCTGGCCGGACAAAGAAATTTCCGTACGGGTAGAAGCGAATGCCGCCGCCAAAGTCGCCCATGAAATGGTTGCTGCTCACATAATTCGTACAGTTCCCATAAATGTCGCAGTTGCTGTAACTGTTCGAGTAGAAGCGAATGCTTTCTCCTCCGATTCCGGCCAGCACCTCCGCTCCAAAATACTTATTGAACCGCCGCGCATACATGGCGTTAAAGTCATAGAACAGTGGCCGGTAGGGGACTATGCCGCCGTATAAGCCTTGGCTGGCTCTCCAGTCCACCTCGGCCAGCACTCCTACATTTCCTTTGAGCAGAGGCTTGAAGAGAACATCTCCATTGAACCCGACAAACGCACCACCGCCCTCAGCAGGCAGACCCTCGTTGAAACCGTTACCGGGAGAAGTGAGTGAGCCTCCCGCGAAAGCAACGTCGATCTGTTGAGCTCGGGCTGGCGCAGCGAAAGAACAAATCCAGCACGTAACGGCAACTGCAATGAACCTTCTCATGTGTCCTCCATTAGTAATCATTAGTTGGGAATAGCCTCCTTGACCCCCTTTTTTCACATCTGCCCGCTGCCTCCCGATAACCTACGTTGAGAGAGCGAATTGATGGCCGGAACCATTTCTAGATCGAAGTCGATGGTGACGCCGCTGCCCGTCGGGGGCGCCCCTTCAAAACCGTGGTAGTCCTCCCCTAAGCCCGTAGGAGCTAGCGGTTGAGATGTCACCGAGACCGTCTTCCCAGTGCAGGAAGGACCCGCATAGTCCTCGCCCACGCTCGCGGGCATCTGACATTTCTCATCGACAACCACAACTGGCCAGTTGGTGTGCAAGATGGCAGATCGGAGGCCGGGAAGGGTTTCATGCGAAATCGATGTCGATGCCGAGAGCTCCAATGCGTCGCTGGGCGATGCTCCCCGGTCGGGTTGTACATTGCGAAGCACAAACGTGGCTCGGCGTTTGATGACGTGGACCACAGGGGTTCCGTAGGTTGGGCCTGCGTAGGCTTCATTGGGGGCCGCATCAACGCTGCGCTCAACGCGAACAAGAGTGAGGTCGCCGGCCACAGTCAGTGCACTACCGGCGGTGCGCTCGATGCGCTGCGATTTGAACATCAGCTCGCTGTAGTCGACGGCAACCGGACTTCGACCACTTGCCAACTTTCCATCGAGACCAGCCGCGCCACCTGCATCCGCGGGATAAAGCACGAGGTCGATCTCGCAGTTCGACGGCTTTGCTCGATCCAAAAGAACGTTTCCGCTTACGCGAGCAACCCCAATATTGAACGCACGTCGGTTTTCCCGTGATCCCAGAAATAGCCTGGCAGTAGACTCACCCGAGTCAAGTCGCCAGACTTCGGTTTGCCCCCCCGCCGAAGTGTCCACCGCAGAAGCGAGAGAGATTTGTGCTGGGATCTTTTCGTGAAATATCTTCTCAGAGTGTAAGTCGCGCTGTTGGGCCTTCATCGGTACGAAACCCATCAGAAGCACACAGGCCAAAATCGACTTTTTCATACCCCACCTCTAAGCCTTCGTTTGTGTACACCACGTCATGCGGATAGGTACGCCCCTCGGTCGTTGAACTGGTCTCGCTGCCCTTTGGGCCACGAGTAGAGATGACCCACGTCGACCACAATCTGGCCATCTGGCGCTATTTCCACCTGGGCACGATCCATCGGTCTCGGAGCCGGACCTTCAAAGTTGATTCCTTCGCTGTCGTAGCCGCTGCCGTGGCACGGGCACTTGAATTTGTTCTCGGCTGGCTTCCAATCAGGAGTGCACCCTAGATGGGTGCAGCGCGCGTAAATAACAAAGAGCCGATCAGGTGTTCGATCGATCCAAATCCGGTACTTCTGCAGATATTTTTCGTCGATACCGAGCACATAATCGGCTGGGTACCCAATCTTGAAGACGGTAGCCGGTTCAAAGAGCACACGCGGCAGGAAGAAACGGAAGAACGCGATGAACCACGCCGTCAGAAAGGCAACCACGCAGCTCCAAACAAATCTGCGCCGACGCTGGTCGGTGATCGTGTTCCGCGGGCCGACGGAAGGTACACCGGCGGCGGCTGCTGCTCTCGAAGTCCCGATTGCCGGAGTGCCGAAGTATTGCGTGGGGTCGGGTCTGGAGGCCGACTGAACTGCGGTCGAGACGAGCGCTTGTTGTCTAGGTTGGCTTTCTCCTTGCACGCGTTCCGTCGCTGTTCTGTCCACCCTAACTACCCTCTTTCACGTTCGGTTCGAACAACATCATCGTGTCGACCGTAGGAATCCGCTATCCCGCACGCCGCGACGGCGTACTTGCTGGTATCGATGTCCGGGTCGACAGGCTAGCTCCGATCTTCGCTTCGAGTTCGCCCTGGCAACGAAGGCAGAATTGCGTCCATGGCAATGCAAGCAACCTCTGATCCTGAATTTGGTCGCCGCACCCCACGCAGGTTCCGAAGGAGCCATCGGCGATTCTGTTGAGAGCCGCTTCAATCAAGCCCAAAACCGTTCTTCGCTGGCTGCTCCGCTCGAACAAAGACTCCTTTGACAGACTGATGAAGCACCGGTCCCCGCTGTCTTGTGTTGCCTCTGCGTCCAGGGACTGTGCTTCCTGGTCCAGGTGTCGGAGGAACTCTCGGGTCTCGTGGCGCTGGAATTCGAGCTTTCGTTTCAACCGTTCAACATCTACCTGCTCCATTGTCCTTTCCTAGCTTTACGAATTTTTCTCACAGCGCATTCCTTGACTCCGATCGAGCGGAGGAGAATCCTAAGAGGGAATGATTGGGCCAACATCGGCACCCCACAGATCGCAGCGATTCGGCATGCGCACCTACGCATCGAGATCTTGAAACGCCCACTCCGGCTTTTCAGCGTTTCGGAGATAGGAAGCGAAGAATCGAAGTAGAAAAGGCGTCTGACTGCCTACCCCTGTAAAGAGAAGAACCGGAACTCCAGGCTTGATACGTTTCATTTCAGCGCGAACCGAGCTGCCAGGCGCATCTGGCAGGTCGTACTCGAGGAGCACGCCCTGGATCGGTTGTTTCATCAGCATCGAGAGACCTTGGCTTCCGGTGGTTGCAGACAAAACGTCATAGCCAGCCATCTCCAGCATGTATTTCAGGGCATCGAGATACTCTGTGTGGTTTTCCACGCAAAGAACTCTCACCTTATTCATTGGTCTTCTCCTGGCTTGCATGGGTTCTCGGATGGGATTTGTTGGTTCGGGTGTATCTCAGTTGATCAATCTGCTCCTCTGAAATCGGCTTCCTTCGCAGCAGCACTTCTCGAAGTGTCCATTCGATCCGGTTGACGCTCTCAGAAATGACCTGAACGGATTCCTGGTTCTGGATCGAGTCCGTGGTTAAGGAGATAGCTCCCAAAGCATTCCGAATATGGTGATTCATTTCAGAGATCACTTGCATCCTCAACAGAGCGGCTTCCTGTCGCTGGTTGGCCGCTTCCAAGAATCCGGCGGTCAATCCTGCAACGACGATCGCCGAAACACCCTCGGCCAACAGTCGTTCCCAGTGACGGCCAATATCTGCGACCAGGAAGTGATGCATGAACTCGGTCACAAGAAAAGACGCGAACCCGACCACTACGGACACAGCTATCACGCGAGGAGTCATTCCCCAATCCACGACAGTTCGGGCTTGAGGTCGGTCCAAGTGAGACATCTGAACCTCCAGCTTCCGGCACAGGCAGGTGCGCCGAAGCCGATCAACGTAGCCGCTTACCGCATACAGACAACGCGAGTCGAGCCAAGGCGAATACTTCTTCTGATGTTTCAGCTCAACATATGACAGCATTAAGGAATCCTGAAGTATTTCTGAACTTTTCATTTCCGCGGGCTGCAGTGCCTGGCGACCTGCTGTAAAGTGTGAGTCATGTTTGGCGCAGACAATATTCACGCCAAAGGAGCGCTCGACATTCTGGTTGTCGAAGACGAGCACAAACTGGCGAACGCAATTGCCGAGGGCCTGCTTCGCAGCGGCTATCAAGTCCGTGTCGCCTATACTGGGGAATCAGCGCTCGAACAACTACGTGATCACAACTTCGACCTGATTCTCTTGGACATCATGCTGCCGCGGATGGGTGGTCTTGAGACCCTCCGTGAACTGCGTCGCGACGGATTCAAGATGCCGGTATTAGCCCTCACATCGAAGGGCTCTGTTGACGACCGTGTACGCGGCCTGGATGCGGGCGCAGACGATTATCTGGTCAAACCTTTCGCTTTCCCCGAACTGCTGGCCCGCGTGCGCGCACTTCATCGCAGGGCTACTCCCGCGGCTGCCTCGGTGTTGCAGTTGGCGGATCTTAGGATGGATGTCAGCGGGCGAATTGCGACGCGGGCCGATCGGGTAATCGAGCTCACCGGACGGGAGTTCGATTTGCTCGAATATCTCCTGCTCAATAGTGGATCGGTGGTTTCCCGGGAGATGGTCGCCCGTGATGTATGGAAGACCACCCTGCGCTACACTTCGATGGACAATGTGATTGACGTGCACATTGCCCGCATCCGCCGAAAGATCGATGATCCTTGGCCAATCAAGCTTCTCCACACGGTTCGTGGCGTAGGCTTTGTGATGCGGCTGGAGGACACGAAGAAGTGACCATCCGGATGAGTCATATCAGAAGCCGCCTCACCCTCTGGTATGTTGCCATTTTCGGTCTCCTGTTTGCCGCCTTCATTTGCTGTGCGTGTGTTCTTCAGTATTGGCAGTTGAAGCAACAGCTTTACCATGCCGAAGTGCAGGACATGGAGACCGTCCAGGGCCTCCTATACTTCACCGCAGACGGACAACTCTCGTTACACGAGGATTACTTCAATCGCCCCGAATCAAGACTCTTGCTCGACCGGCAGTTGGAGGTTCTTGATGCATATGGGCACGTGCTTTTTCGCAATCGCAAACTCGATGGAAACACACTGGGCGACCGGCTTCTACCCGCTGAAGGTGTGAGTGGCTTTTCGCCGCGGAGCCTCCTCCTCGCCGACGGGACGCCGGTTTTGGTGATCAGTCATGTTCATGTTCTGCACGAAACTCCAGTTCTGATCCGCTTGGCGTACAGTACGGAGCCACTGAGACTCCAATCGCTTCAGTTACTTGGCCTGCTTTCTCTTGTTCTCCCGATCGCGCTGATCGCTGCCGGTTTTGCCGGCTACCGTTTCGCTATCAGGGTTCTTGACCCTCTCGAACAGATGGCCAGGCTCACCGAGCGCATTACCGCTCGCCGCCTCAATGAACGCATCCCGGTCAAGAACCCCGAGGACGAACTCGGTCACATGGCGCTTGTGCTCAACGGGCTCCTTGAGCGCCTGCAGGAATCCTTTGAAAAGCTGCAGCGTTTCACGTCGGACGTCTCGCACGAACTCCGGACGCCGTTGGCAGCCATACGCAGTGTTGGAGAAGTGGGCCTGCAGGAGGAGCACGATGCCGAGAAGTATCGCGACATCATCGGAAGCATGCTGGAAGAAGTCGCCAAACTCACTGCCATGATCGACACGCTACTCACCATTGCACACGCTGATTCGGGAGCGATCCAGCTGCAGCAAACCACTTTCGCTCTTATGGACCTCGTGCAAGAGGCGGTCGCGGTCGTTGGTGTCCTGGCAGAAGATAAGAAACAGACTCTTTCAGTGACCGGCGACCAAGCAGCCCTGGTCCACGCCGATCGCGCCTTTCTGCGGATGGCCCTTGTCAACCTCCTCGATAACGCGGTGAAGTATTCCCCAGATGGCAGTGGCATTCATGTTTCTTTGCATGTTGTTGGCTCGGACACGGTGCCTGTGCAGTTTGTGGAACTCGCCATCCAGGATCAAGGGCCGGGGATTCCCGAGGGTGCCCAACAGCGTGTGTTCGACCGCTTCTACCGCCTCGACGAAGCCCGTTCGCGTGACTCAGGCGGCTTCGGGCTCGGATTGCCCATAGCCAAATGGGCAGTCGAAGCCCATGGAGGTACCATTACTGTGAGAATCTCTTTCCCCACTGGAGCGATCTTCTCGATCAGACTCCCAGTCGCCGCAGCGACGAGCGACTAATCACCGCAATTCAGAATTCCAAGGCCTCATTTCTTTCAGAAATCTCAAATCTGTCAGGGGACTTTAGGAATCCTGAAGTTTTCCTGAACTTTCGGGTTTTGCGAGGCGAGTATTGGCGCTCTCGATCTCGCCCGCCTCATCTAACTGACTAGGAAGTTTTGTGGAGGTGAGATATGAAAGCGCCAAGGTTGAAGATAGGAGCGCCGATAGAATGGCTCCTGGCCTTCTTCATGGCCGCGATTCTATCTGCGCCCGCATGGGCTGATATTACGAGCGCAAGAACAGCGGTACCAGGAACTCTCAATTACGTTGAAGGCCACGCCTCGATCGGCGATCAGAATCTCAACTCGAAGTCAATCGGAACGGCAGAGCTGCAGCCGGGCGAATCATTAGTCACTGAAAAAGGCAAGGCTGAGGTCTTGTTGACACCGGGCGTCTTTTTGCGAATCGGAAACAATAGTTCCGTAAAGATGATTTCACCCAGTCTTACCGACACAGAAGTTGAGGTCGACCAAGGTCACGCCATGATCGAGGTGGCCGAGATCCATCCCGAAAACAGCCTTCGCGTGGACGAGGATGGCACAGCCACGCAGCTGTTAAAAACCGGGCTGTATGACTTTAATCGAAACCAAAGAGAGCTGCGCGTGTTCGACGGCAAGGCGTTTGTCGAGAGGGGCCGTGAACATGTCGATGTAAAAGGCGGCCGCGAAGTTACGCTTGCCAGCAATGATCTGTCGAAAGCGCGAAAATTCAACAAGAAGGCGTATGAGGAAGGCGATCTTTTTCGCTGGAGCAGTCTGCGATCGGGATATCTGGCTGAAGCCAACGTCGATGCGGCTGGCATGTACGCCATGAATGGATGGGGCGGCCCAGGCTGGTGGGGAGCCGATTGGTATTGGGATCCGTGGTTTAGCGCTTTCACTTTCATTCCGGGCGACGGGATTTTCTATAGCCCGTTTGGCTGGGGTTTCTATTCCCCGTGGTGGGTGTATCAGGCTCCGTTCTTCGGGTACGGATACGGTTGGGGACGCTACGGATTCGGGCACTACTACCATCACTTCAGTACTGACGCCCGCAACTGGGGCCAGGGCTCCCACTACGTGGGAGGGCGAAGTTATGCGCACGGTATCTACAACGGACCGGGTTCGACAGGACGCGGCTTCCACTCCGGACCTGGTGTGGCTAGCTCAGGACGGGGCTTCGAAGGCGTCGGAGGCGGCTTCCACGGCGGTGGTTTTCACGGAGGCGGTGCCGGATTCCACAGCGGAGGTGGTGGCGGAGGCTTTCATGGAGGTGGTGGCGGGGGCCACGGTCGGTGACCGGTAACGATCGGGACCCCGTCAGTTGACTTGCCGACAATCGCGGTGAGAAAGATTGAGCGGAAGGGAGTCGCGTCATGCCACGTCGCCACACGGTTCTCCTCACTATCTGTCTTGCAACGGTGGCCTCATCGATGGAATGCAGTATGGGCGGCCTCTCGCCCTTATCCTCGCAGACGCCCCCATCGAACTCAATTTCCATTTTGTTCCTTATCGCCCCTCCGTCGTCCTTGGCGGTCAACGCCTCAGCCACAGTGAACGCGGCGGTTCTCAACGATTCGAACACCCAGGTTGCCTGGTCGGTCACGTGTGGTAGCGCAACTGCGTGTGGATCGTTCACGTTCAGCTCGACACCCAATCAGGGCAACAATACTTACACCGCTCCTCCGTCAATTCCTTCCGGCACGACCGTGACCGTGACGGCCACCTTGATGGGAGACACCACCAAATCGGTGTCGGCCACGATCACCATCACCCCGCCGCAACCAATAGTGGTTGCCTTCTTGGCTGTGCCGCCTGCATCCTTGCAGGTCGGTGCTCAGTCATTGTTCAGTGCGAAGATAACGAACGACATTTCGGCGAATCCGCAAGTGAAGTGGGCCGCGAGCTGTGCCAGTTCACCCTGCGGCTCCTTTGATCCCACGACAACCACGAATGAGGCATCGACCACTTATACGGCGCCTTCCGCGATTCCCTCCGGCAGTGCTGTTATGGTGACCGCGACCTCCGTGACCGACCCGACGAAGTCGGTCTCTGCCAGCGTCGCCATCACCAATGTGGCACCTACGCTGGCGAACGGCACTTACGTTTTTCAAGTTTCCGGGCCGATCGGGAATGAAGCTAATTTTGTTGCCGGCGTCATCACCGCCGAGAATGGCGCAATCACGGGCGGCGAGCAGGACTTCATCAGCTACGCACTGAATCAAGATGGGTATCTGCCCTTGTTCGATCCGATCGCGGGCGGCAGCTACAAGACCATCCCCGACGGCAATCTTCAGCTCACTCTCACGACAAGTGATTTCAATGTCGGTTACATCGGTACAGAAACCTTGACCGGTATGATGGTTTCCAGTTCGAAGGTGCTGCTGACCGAAGTGGATGGGGCGATTGGAAGCGGCACTCTGGAATTGCAAACCAGCACGGCAGCCCCTTCGGGCGGGTATGCATTCTCGACGTTCGGCTTAGATCTATATGGCCAGCCAGCCGGCATCGGAGGCATCCTCAACGTGGACAGTCCGGGCGGTATTTCGGGAACCGGCAGTATTCTGGATATCAACGATAACTCCACTTTTTCAGGCGCGCAATCTCTTGCAGCCAGCAAAGTATCCGGGCCCGATAGCTTTGGTCGAGTTGTATTTCAGCTAACCCCGAGTACACCGTCTGCGTTTCAATCGTTATATCTGGCCGGCTACATCGTTGACGCAGTTCATATCCGGCTTGTCGAGACTAGCGGCGATGCCTTCGAGGGGACTTTAGGAGGAACGGCACTGAGTCAGGGGACCAGCCAGGGAAATTTCAGTCTCGCATCGATCGCGGGTTCCAGCTACGTTTTCGGCGCTTCCGGCGAGGACAGGAATGGACCGCTGCAAACGGCTGGCGTGTTCACCGCCAACGCCGACGGCAGCCTGAACGGTACGATTAATGGGAATGACCTCACCGGTAAAACCGTGCAGAGCCCGATCCCATTTGCGGGATCCTACACGGTCGATCCCACTGGCCGCGTAACCTTGTCGGACCTGTCGGATGGCGGTATCTTTAGCCAACTGCAGATTTACCTAACAGGAAGCGGACGGGCTCTTCTTCTCTCTGGCGACACGGGGGACATGATTGCCGGTCGGGCGTTGCTGCAGCAGACCGGTGCTTTCAGCGCCGCTTCATTGAATGGAAGCTATGGGCTAAATGCCATTGAGGTTGGCAGTAATCTCGGAGTGTTGGGCGCAAACGCGACAGTCGGTCAAGTGACGAGTATGCCGGGTACCGGAACCAACTCCTTGACGGGATTTGTGGACTTCGGCAATGGCGCAGCAGACTCTCCCGTATCCGGCAGCGTCACTGGCACCCCGAGCGGAATCCTCACCGGCATTCTCGCCGGCCTCAATTCCACTTCGTACACCGCTTCGGACAACTTCGCACTTTATTTAGTGGACGACGCACACGCAGTCATGATTGAAACCGATAGCACGCAATTGGCTCTGGGGCTTCTTGAGCTTCAGCAATGACAGTGACTGACGATCGGACCCTTCCGGGGTGGGATAACTCGATAGCTTTGGAACCGAAATCATCCCGCCATTGTCACTTAAGATGCCGGAACGACATAGACCTTGCCGGTTACAGCAGTTGACTTGCTCCCACAATAGCATCCAGCCGTTTTGTTCTCGGTGAGCCTGAGTTACTGCTCCTCTATCGTCAAATGGATCTCTTTCATCTCCTCAATTTCCGTGATCACAATCGCGTGCGTCCCTGTCCGCTCAAATACGGTTCCGCTAGCCCGCACGTATTTGCCAACGAATGGCATCAGTTTCTGCCGCTGATCCGTGTCAGGCATTTTGTCGGAGATGGGGAAGTACAAGTGACCATCCTTGGTCAGAATTACGAGCGGCGAACCACCCCTCACGCATTCCCTCACGCATTTGAGGCTTAGGTCAGTCGCAGTTCCATCCAGGTTCTGAATGGGACAGGCAACATCCCGAACCAAGCCCTCGATGGTTGCCTTCGAAGCATTCGCCCGGTCGCCTGCCATCGAAGTGCTCTGCGGAGAGTGAGACGCCGCCAGTACCGAGACTACCCCGCAGCTTGCCAGCAAGCAAACACTCAAGAATCGGCTCATCGGTTCTCCTTTTCATTGGGCATTGCACACCCGGCAGCGAGCCTCGTCAAGCTTTTATCCGATTCATGACCCGCGACAGGTCTTTGACGATGGTCAGATAACTTCGCGACAGCTCGCGCAGCATGCGCACGCCGGTCTCGCCGTGATAAACCGACTTGAGCTGATTGCCGCGTAACAGCTCGGCCAGTTTGCGCGCGTCGATGCGGTCACTCTTGTTCCCATCCTTGAGCAAAGCATTCTTGCGAGGATTGCACACCACCAGTTTATCGACATGAGGATGGAGCAGATCGTACAGCCAGACCGACCAGGTTCCTTCTTCGAAGGTCACCGATAAAGTTCCGCGCAAGCCGGCAAAGAACTGAAGAATCGTCGCCGCTTCGGTCTCCACAATGGACTCCATCACTAACTTACCCGTGGAATCCATCACCGCGACCACGATGGTTGCTTGATGCACGTCCAGCCCAATATACTTTTCGTCGTTCACGAGGGTGCTTCTTTCTGTAGGTCATGATGCGAACAATCACAACCTACTACTAAAGGGGCGCCCTTTTTATAATGCGGTCGCAACAGTTCAGATCCTGACCGTTGGGGACGCTGGCAAGATCAAGAACGCACCTCAGTCGTCTCCGGCTCTCTGGTGCGTTGTGCGTGAGACCACATAGCAGTGATGGCGACCAAGACTGAGAAGTAGCCGACGAGGTATTCGAGATGTTCTGCCCTCCGGGGTAACAGCCACATCAAGATTACGATGGGCACTACACGCCCAACCACCCCGAACACAAAACAAACGGCGATGGTCGCAAGACGACGCCTGCTTCGCAGGGTGCTGAGGACAAAGCCGCACCAGAAAAACACCGAGAAAGCGACAGTAGGGAAAATGTCCAGCATGGTGATTGTCTCTCTCGCACCATCGTAGCGCAGAAATAATAGCGCTTGGCGAAGAGACAACCATCCCCAGTGACTAGCGTAATCGAGCTTGCCGCCCGGGTCGGCATTGGCTCAATTGGCATGCACTTAAAATGCCGGAACCGTGATTCTGAGTTTAATGGTCTCCATATCAATCATTGACGGACGCGCAGACAGCTTTGCGTCTAATTGCGTATCAACCAAGCTAAATCGTTACTCGCACGCTACCGTCGCCCCACGACGACGATCATAAAGGTTCCCGGCTTGGCTGCCGGACGCGCCCCCGGCTTGGCCTCTTCGAACTCGGCGGTCGGCAAATAGATTTTGTGTGCCGCCTTATCGATGTCCATGGTCTTGGTGCCAAGTCCAGTCGTCACGGTCTGCACCGTCTCCCACTTGCCAGCCTTCTCTTCGGCCACGCTGAGCTTGCCCTCGCGAGTGCTCGCGAATGCCTGATGACCGTCCCAGCGCGTGGCGTCCACGCCGGCAGCAATGGGAAGATCGCCAACCACCTTGCCGTCGTCGGTGCTCATGATGAGCATCTTCTGCGGTTTGCGGCATCCGATGAAGAGCCTGTGCGTCACTGTATCGATGGCCAAGCCGACGGGAGAACCACCGGGAGCGACCGGCCAGTGCGCGAGCACTTTCCGAGTCTTAAGGTCGACCACAGCGACCTGGTCCTTGTCTTCGAGATTGACATAGACCTTGCCGGCCCCGTCCGCCGCCAGGAACTCCGGCTTGCCGCCCAGTTCAATCGGCGCATCAATCACCGCCGTCTTGGGATCGGCATCGGCTTTGAGGGTGATCAACATGCCTGCGTCGCCGCACGCGACCAGGACTAGGCCGGTGCTCTTGTCGTAGATGATGCCGTCGGCATCATCTTTCGCGGACACCGTTCCCAGGACTGCGTTGGTTTTGAGATCGAAGATCACGATCGAGCCGGCGCCGTCGCTGATAAATCCTCGCCCAAATTCGGGAGCCACCGCAACGCCATGGTTGTGCTTCTGGCCGGGAATGTCGGCAACCGTGTTCCCCGAATCGGCGTCGATGACCATCGTGTGGGTGCTGCGTGGGACGTAAAGACGATGACTGTTGGCATCGACGGTGATGTAGTCGAAGCCGCCCTCCCCGCCAACGTGAAACGTTTTTTCGATCGCCCATTCGCCTTGAGCAAAAGCGCGCGAGCTAACAGTGAAAGAAGCTGCCACGATCAGAAGGCATGAAAACAGGTTCCGAATCGACATGAGACCTCCCGGAAAATCCATGTGAGCATTCTGCCTAGCCACAAAACCACTTTGTTAACACTAGACGATGAATATGAAAGGAACCTGAAAGGTGGTTGTCGAAAACTCTCATTACATTCGTTGACCGCTGCGGCTCAGAATCCAACAGTCTCGGTTTGCTCCCCTTTTGTGCCGCCTACGTCCATCCGTAGTAAGCTACACAGAAATGTCTGCGCCCCAGCTACCGGGCAGGTACCATCGTCGCGGGGGCAAATTTCCCCTCGCGGTGACGGTGCTCTTGACGCCAGTCCTGTTTGTCTTCGTCCTCTGCTGCGTGGAAGTTGCCCGCGCGCAATCGACCGAGCAGCAGCCCGCTCCTCCGGCGACCACGGCTCCCGCAGCTCCGGCGCCTGCAGTTCCATCCTCCGCAGGTCAAACGCCTACAGTTCCATCTTCCGACCAAACCAACTCCGCGGAATTGAATTCGCACGAGGCACCTACCACCTTCAAGGTGAACGTCCGGCTGGTGCTGGTGCGCGTGGTGGCCCGCGACTCCAAAGGGCACGCGATTGGAAACCTCCACAAGGAAGACTTTCAGGTGTTCGACAACCGCAAGCCCCAGGTGATTACGCAGTTCTCGGTCGAACAGCCCGGTGCACAGGTGGTCCAGGAGAGCAAGACCAGCGAGGCCAGCAGTGGCGAAGCACCATCCGCGCCCGACCAAGGAAAAATGCCGGATGTGCCCGAGCGCTTCATCGCCTACGTTTTTGACGATGTGCATATTCAGTTTGGCGATCTCGCGCAGGCACGCGCTGCCGCCGATCGCTATCTGGCTACCTTGCTGCCGACCGACCGGGTTGCCATCTTTTCAACTTCCGGACAGACCATGCTCGATTTCACCGACGACCGTGCACAGCTGCACGCCACATTGCTGCGCCTTCAACCGCGACCCGTCACCGGCAGTGGCGTCGCGCAATGTCCGGATATCAGCTATTACATGGGCGACTTGATTCAGAACAAGCAAGACAGTCAGGCATTCTCGGTGGCTACGCAGGACGCGCTGGATTGTGCGTTTGGCGGAGATCAGACATATCTGAAGCAGGCGCAGGCGATGGTGCTGTCTGGGGCGAGCGAGGCGATCACGAACGGTGAAACCGAAAGCCGCCTCGCGCTGGGAGTGTTGAAGGATGTCGTTCGCAGGACTGCCTTCATGCCGGGGCAACGCAACGTCGTGCTGGTCTCTCCCGGCTTCCTGACGCCGCAATTGGAATTCGAATACCAGGAGATTATTGATCGCGCCTTGCGCTCTCAAGTTATTATCAGCGCGCTGGACGCACGCGGGCTCTATACCATCGTTCCTGGGGGCGACGCCTCGAGCGCGGGAAGCTCTGGGCCGAATGCCGCCTTCGTATCGGCCAACAAGCTTCAGTACCACCTGGCCGATGCGTCGGCAAACTCTGACATCATGGCCGTCCTGTCAGATAGCACCGGTGGGACCTTTTTTCAAAACAACAACGATCTGGACGAAGGACTCCGCCGAGTCGCCAGCGCGCCGGAATATTACTACGTCCTCGGGTTCTCGCCCCAGAATCTGAAACTCGACGGCCGCTTTCATGGCTTGAAAGTCACGCTGAAGAATCCGGCAAAGATCACGCTGCAGGCACGGCGAGGCTATTATGCTCCCAAACATGCGGAGGATAGTTCCGAACAGGCCAAGCGGGAGATCGAAGACGCGGTTTTTTCCCAGGAAGAGATGCACGACCTCCCGGTCGGCCTGCATACTCAATTTTTCAAGTCCAGTGAGGCCGATGCGAAGCTCATGGTGCTGGCCCATATCGACGTCAAGCAATTACGCTATCGTAAGGCGGACGGCCGAAACTGCAATGATTTGACGGTGGTTTCGGCGCTGTTCGACCGGAATGGAACCTTCCTCAAGGGAAGTGAGCGAACCCTGGAAATGCGTCTGAAAGATGAAACGCTGCAATACAAATTAGGATCGGGAATCACCATGAAGGCCAGTTTCGATGTTAAGCCCGGAAGTTATCTGGTGCGTCTGGTGGTGCGCGATAAAGAGGGGCAGTTGATGTCCGCGGAAAACGGTGCGGTACAGATCCCGTGAAGTCTCTTGAGTCGCGGTATGAGAGTGCAAGAGGCCGAAGAACTTTTTGGGCCGCGGCCGGCATTGGTTAGGGTCGTAATGACGATCACTCCTGCCAAAGAATTTGAGGCCGCTGAGAAGCGAAACCTGAAGCAACTGGCCGTTGGTGAAGAGTCGCGATAACGCTTATTGAGGGGTTTTGAGCGTAGCGGCCTCTTCTGCCTGCTTTGAAGACTGGGGTTGCGGATGTTGAGAAGATGGATTGAGGCGCAATGAAAACGAAGACGAGAATGATCAAGAGAATCAATATCAGCAATTTGGCGATTGTCGCCGTGCTGCTCGCAATGCCGTTGGCCGACGCCCAGACCCAGGCTGGCCAGAAAGAGCCAAAGGCCGCCTCCTCATTTCCCAGTTGCACTGACAATGTTTCCAGCGTTTCCATGCCCAAAGCTCCGCACGGGCTGTTCGCGATTCTATTTCCCGGCATGAAGATAAACGCCAAGGCCAACGAATATCTTTTGCACAATCCGGTGGTCTGCGGGGCAAACTTCTATCTGATCTGGAATCGGATCGACCAGGGTCCTGGCGCATCGCCGCGCTATGACTTCTCGGGCGTCGAGCAGCAGATGGAGCCGTGGATCAAAGCGGGAAAGGAAGTGAACCTGATTGCGTGGGCAGTCGGATATGGCGCGAAGGTACAGGTCACGCCGGATTACGTCTTCAAGCAGGCGCAATCGGTGACTTGCGAGAATGGCGGGCAGGTCCCGGTCTTTTGGGACAAAGGCTTCATGGACAACTACCAACAGTTGATGAAGGAGATCGTTCAGCACTTCGGCGACAATCCGGCGGTCGGCTACATCCGTTTCGGGCTGGGCATTGGAGGCGAGACGTATCCTGTGTGCATGTACGCATTACGCGACAAAGGTTTCACTCCACAGATCTGGCGCAAATATCTCTTCGACATGCTCGACTACGAAGCTTCGCTGAATTCTCCCAGGACTCTGATGGTGGGAATCAACACCTTCGGCGAGCCGCCCAATATCGATTTCGTCGATGCCGTGGCCGAACGCGCCGTGCAGGATAAGATCGCTATCGGCAGCCAGGCTTTATCCATGGATGATCCCCGATCCGATAAAGCCGGTCAACCGTGCGCGGTCGATTGGTGCCACATCTTCCGCGAAGCGAATGGCAAGGTTCCGCTGGAGTTGCAGACGCTGGAAGAGACCAATCCAGATCGATCCGGCAAGGTCGGTTCAATGGTCGATCTGCTACCTTTCGCCCTCAGTCTGCACACTCAGGTTTTCGAAATCTATATGCAGGACTGGCTCGTCGCTTACGATCCGGAAGATCCCAACTACGCCCGTTATCACGAGGAATATCAGCGCGCGTATGAATCTGCAGCCAAAATCGTAGGCGGTCGCTGATTTTGGCAGGGCAAAAGCCGGTACGACGCAATTCCCGCTGGCGGAATGAGATCCTGTGACCTTTTGTGGAGCTCATCCAGAACTCAAGGGCGAAATGGCACGTGATGACCACGTGGACCGCGTGGTCACGGTGGAGTTGGCGCACAGCGGACGGCGCGTCTCGCACTGTTGTTGTTGACATCGACCATATCACTCATCCTATGAGAGAGGATGTCAAGTAAAAACACTTCTCCACTCCTCTCCGTGGGACCTCGCTCGGTGCTTACATCCAGGCCCCTTCGTCTTCGTGGAGAAGATTTTGATCTTAACGCCTGGAGCGCCACAGAGTAAGACAGGGATTCGGGCAGTTGCTGGTCTGCCTTGAGTGGTTTCATGCCAGCGGTCCCGACACCATTCGTTGCGAAGCTGCGCAAGCCAACCGTTGGCTTAAGTGCCAACCATCATCCTAGCTAGATAGAAGTCGCGCAACGGACCCACACCACAGCTGGCTCGGGTTGCGGCTCCCTTGAAGATCTCTTTCATCTCGTGGTTGTGATTCCGATTGAGCCCACGAATCTGTTGTGGTTTTTTCGTACGTTGCAGTTGTCCGTGCACGTAGCAATATTGCGCACTGTCGCGGGTCTCAATGCCCAGCCCACTATAGGTCCAGAGTTGCCGTTTGCTGCGGAAGCGGTGCGGCGTCTGCAGCAATGCGATTAGGCGGGCGGCTCGAATCGGACCGATGCAGGGGATCTGGCGCAGCAGTTTCGAGGCTTTATGTTTCCGGCTCTCCGCCAATAACTCGGGACGCAGGGTTCGTCGCAACGCCTGCAATCCATCCAACTGTTGATAGAGTAGCTCGGCACGCCGGCGCACGCCGACATGCTCGATCTTCTGTAGCCACTGTTCCCGATAACGCGGAGCATACACCTGGGTCCCCGCACACGGGATGCTCCAGCCGCGATACAGAGCTTTGATCCGATTCATCACGCGGTTCAGGTCTTGGCTGATGGTCTGGTAACTGCGCCCCAGTTCGCGCAGCGTCCGCAGTCCGTGTTCCCCGTGATAGACCGGCCGCACCATTCCCGTGCGTAACAAGTCGGCCAACTTGCGCGCGTCTATCTTGTCGCTCTTGCTGCCTTCCTTTAATAAGGCATTGCGCCGCGGATCGCAGACCAGCACTCGCTTCACCTGGGGTTGCAGCAGATCGTAGAGCCAAGCCGCCCAGGTCCCTTCTTCCCAGGTCACATGTAACTCGCCTCGCAGACCGTGGATAAACTGCAGAATGCTGCTGGCTTTGGTTTCCACGATCGACTCCATCACCAGCTTGCCACTGCTATTGAGGACAGCGATTACCACCGCTTCCTTGTGCACGTCCATGCCGATATACTTGATGTCGCGACTCATGCAGTTGCCTCCTTGGGGGAAAGATCATTCGCGTCAACGGAGTCTTTCCCTCAAGGTAAAGTGCCATTGTTCAGCCGATTTGCCTATGTTCTCCTCTGATTCTGGTATCCCCACGGTATATTCCACTCATCAGGGCCGCTCTCTCATAATGCATCGACTTCTGGGGCCCAAATCCAAGGATCCTCATTTGCCTCAAACGTGCCGTCCCCGTCGCTTCCGTAGTAAGCTAAGCAGGCATGCCTGCGGAGAAGATCCTGATCATTGACGATGAGCGTCTGGTGCGCTGGTCCTTGCGACAGAAGTGCGAAGAGTGGGGCTACCAGGTCGCCGAAGCGGTCGCCGGCGAACCGGGGCTGCGCATGGTGCAGCAGGAATCTCCCGACCTGATTCTGCTCGACGTGCGCATGCCGGACTTGAACGGCATTCAAGTTCTGGAGCAAATCAAGAAGAGCCCTGAAGCTCCGGCGGTCATCATGATCACGGCCGATCCGCAGTTGGACGACGTGAAGACGGCGCTCAAGCTGGGCGCCTATGACTTCATCGGCAAGCCTCTCGACTTCGAAGAGTTACACGTCACCATCCAGAATGCACTGGAAGCTTCGCGGTTACGCACCGAAGTGAAATCGTTACGCGGCGAGGTGCGGCGGCATACGGGCTATCACGAGGTAGTAGCGGTCTCGCCGAAGACGATGGAACTGATGAGCTTCGTGCAGAAAGTTGCTGCCAGCGAGGCCACGACGATTCTCATCCAGGGCGAAAGCGGCACGGGCAAAGATCTGATCGCCAAGACGATTCACTACGAGAGTTCGCGTCAGAACGGTCCATTCGTCGCCATCAACTGTTCCGCCATCCCAGAAACGTTGATGGAAGCGGAACTGTTCGGCCACGAACGCGGCGCCTTCACCGACGCCAAACAGATGAAGAAGGGCTTGTTCGAGACCGCCAACGGCGGCACGCTCTTCCTTGACGAAATCGGAGAACTCTCTCCGCTGCTGCAGGCCAAGCTGCTGCGCGTGCTCGAAGATCAGGTGATCCGGCGCGTGGGCGGGGTGCGCGACATGCAGGTGGATGTGCGCGTCATCGCGGCATCCAACCGCGATCTGGAGAAGGCGGTGCGCGAAGCCCATTTCCGACAGGATCTTTACTACCGGCTAGCGATTATCGCGATCTTCATTCCTCCACTGCGAGAGCGTACGGAAGACATTCTTCCGCTGGTCGACTTCTTCATTGACTGGTACAACCGCAAGTTCAAGAAGGCGATCCGCGGCATCAGCCCTGAGACGCGCCGGTTACTGCTGGCGCACAACTGGCCCGGAAATGTGCGCGAGCTGAAGAATTCGATCGAGCGCGCCATGATTCTGGAAGACGAATTCATTCTGCGGCCGGTTTACATGCCGTTCGCGGTCGGCGAAGCGGCCCGCAGCGGAATGACTGCGTTCGAACACAGCAGCGCCGCGGCGGACGGCGGTGGCAAGCAACTCCCGAATGGCCGCATGCTGCCGCGGCTTTATATTCCTGAAGAGGGTACGTCACTGGAAGAAGTGGAGCGGGCCATGGTCGAGTTGGCGATGCGCCAAGCCAGCGGAAATCAGACGCACGCCGCGCGCCTGCTCGACATCAGCCGCGACGCACTGCGCTACAAACTGAAGAAATTTGAACTCGTTCCGGCCGGCGAAGACGAGGCAGCGCCCGATTCCGTGCCCTCCGAAAATACATCCGGATAAGTCATTTCCGAAGGTTCTTCAGAAAAAAAGGGCTTCCCTTTGGGGAAGCCCCGTGGCGCCGATATGAGCGGTTATGATGGAGCGCCAGTGATCAAACTTTCTAGCCGTGCGAAGCGTGCTCTTTCGCCTTGGCGATGTATTGTTCAACCTGCTGCTTTTGCGGATAATCCGGATTTGCTTTCAGTAATTGTTCCCAGGCCTCGATCGCGCCCTTGGGATCCTGCTTGCCTTGCCATCGCACCCAGCCCAGGTTGAACAGCGTCTGCGGATGGCCGGGACGATACTTCAGCGAAATCTCCATCGACGAAACAGCCCTTTCGGCATTGCCGGTGTACCAATAGGCTGTGCCCATGTCGGTGCGCACATCTGGATTGTCAGGATGAATCACGAGCGCCCGCTCGTAGTATTGGATCGCGCTGGCGAACTGTCGCCCGTCGTAATAAAGGTTTCCAAGCTTTACCAGGGAATCGAAGTCGTTGGGATCTTTGTTCACGGCTTCAAGCAGCGGAGCAGCGGCTTGCGCGACGGCAGCTTGCGCGTTGGCGTCCGGCTGCGGTTGGGCGACACTTCCCTGCTGTGTGGTGGTTGCGCTTGCGGCTTGCGCGATGTTAACCGAGGCCGATCCGCGAAACAGATATCCCAGCGCCACACCCAGAACAAGGCAAAACACTGCCAGCAAGTATGCCTGCTTCCCGGTCCATGTGCCTGCCGCCACGGGACTAGTAGTTGATTGCGATGGGGAGGTCTTTGCTTCGCTCATTCGCTCTCTCCGATATGGTGCCGGCAAGCGCCTGTTTCGGCGGTTCCAGGTGGAACAGGCGAGTGACCGCTGCGGTCATCTGTTCCTGCTCCTCCTTCACTGGAAGGTCCTTGAGTTCGCGGGCCAGGGAGCTGGCAATCTTCTGGATAACCTGCGCTGTGATTGCGTGTAGTGACTGATCCTGCTCCCGAGTAAACGGCCCGCGCTCTTCGATGAAGGACTCCAGCTCTTGCCGGCAAATCTGGTCGAGGCGTCGGCGCAGGGCCACGATGGTTGGCACCACAGTCTCCGCCTGCAGCTTGCTGCGAAAGGCTTGCGCCTCCACAGACACGATTCTTTCCGCTTCGATGGCGGCCGCCGTCCGTTCCGCAGCCTTGCCCCGGACCGCGCGCTCCAGGCCTTCCAGGTCATAGAGCAGAATTCCATCCACTCGTCGCACGTCCGGCTCAACGTCGCGCGGCATGCCAATATCGAGGATGACCAGCGCCACGCGATTGCGCTCAATGGCGATGCGCTCGGCTTCCTCTCGGGTGAGGACGACATGCGGGCAACCTGTCGCGCTGATCACGATGTCGGCGCGCAGCATGCACTTCCAACGATCGGCCAGCGTCGCCGCGGTTCCGCTTAGCTTCTCCGCCAGTTCGGCCGCGCGTGTTGGGGATTGATCGATGACGATAACCGATCCGGCGCCATTTTCGACCATGTGGCGGGCCGAAAGTTCGCTCATCTTCCCTGTTCCCAGCAACAGAACCTTTCGGCCTTCCAGCGAGCCGAAGATATCCCGGGCGAGATCAAGCGCCGCCGTGGGAATCGAAGATAGCCTGCCAATCGCAGTGTCGTTGCGCACTTGCTTGGAGACGCTTAGCGCTTTCTCGAGCATGGCATTAAGGAAATGTCCGGAGGCACCTACAGTTTGCGCCTGTTCCCATGCGGCTTTGACCTGCGATACGATCTGCGGCTCACCTAACACCAGGGAGTCGAGTCCACACGTTACCCGAAAGATCTGCGTCAATGCGCATTCATCAAGCAGGCGGTAGAAATGTTCCCACTCACTCAGCTTCAATCCGTGTTCGGTACCCAGGAATTGAAGGATCGAGTTGGCCGCCAGGGTCGGCTCGCTGGCCCAAACCAGGAATTCGGTGCGGCAGCAGGTGGAAAGGACGACGACTTCTTCGATGCCTTCCGCATTCTTCAGTTCTTGCAGGACTTCGTAGCGCCGGTTTTCGCTGATCCAGAAACGTTCTCTCATGGCCAGCGGAGCGGTGCGGTGGTTCAGGCCGATCACCATGAGTGTAGGATCCAAAACGAGCACCTCGAGCGCAAGTTGCAACGATGGAAGCGCAAGCCGTTTGCCAAAGTGCGGCACCAGAACCCGAAGGACAATCAGCCTTGTTTTCATGGAGTTGTCCTCAAACCGAGCGCCATAAATGTGTTCAAAATTTAATCAACAAGATGTTTAGACCTCATCAGTGCGGCATATCGCGCGGGCCGCGAGTCATTTCACGCGATCTCCCTGTGCCACATCGACTTGGGGCTGCATTACGATCACGACCGTAAGTGATCGCGATCACTGACCAACTGCGCCTTCTCATAGAAACTTCATGACGATTAGTTCGTTCTTACCGAGTCCCGAAACTCGTCCGCGAGATTCACCTGCTTCCGCGCGGAACATGAGGCGAGACAAATTTAAGTTTCTGAAAGGGAAAAGCAATCATGAAGATGTCGAAGCTCGTAATCCTGATCGTGATGATCGCGTTGGCTCTGTTCCTCGCGTTGCCGAACCTCTCCTGGGCCGCCGATGACGGCGCGTCTCTCTACAAAACCAAGTGCGCTATGTGCCATGGCGCCGACCTCGCCGGCAAGCCCGCAGCCAAGATTCCGAGCCTGGTTGGCGACGATGCCAAGAAAGCCTCCGATGCCGATCTGACCGACATGATCGCCAATGGCGGCAAAGACAAGAAAGCCTCGCACGCGTTCGAGACCAAAGGTTTGACAGCGGACCAGGTAAAGATGGTCGTGTCCTACATTCGCGCCGAGCAGAAGAAGTAGTGGTCGGCTAGAAAAGATCGCTGTTCCGAAACTGCGAACCTCGCGTTGCCGGTCGGCACGCGACATAGAATCGAGGGTGAGTGATCCGCTCACTGGCCAGCTCTGGCCCAGCCAGCTCGCCAGGTTCCCCCTCCTCGGTTCGCCACGATAACGGAACAGCAGCCCGGGTCTAAGTGCTCACCCCTAGACCCGGGCAATTTTTTGCTCTAATTCTCAGAACGTTTCAGATGTGAAGTGAAATCGAAAGAACTTGAAATTTGAGTGCTAAGGCCTTCCATGAGAAGGCCGGTCGGAGTCAAGAGGATTGTTTTGTGTTTTCGTTGGACAAGGTTTTTTCCTCTGCCGAGTGGCCACTGTCGCCATGCTTCCATCCGCACTCTCGAGGAGCGATTCGTTTCGCTCGGTGCATGTTGGGCGTTCTCGTTTCAGCCGGTGCTGCCATCTGTTTGGCGCCCTGTGGTTCTGCTCTTGCAGAGTGGGACCTGGGCCAGGCCATAGTCGCAGTCACCGGAACTCGGCATTTTTGGCTTTTGTTTTTTCCTTCCCAAGAAGATTTCGATTTTTATGCTGTCACCGGCACTGCTTTTTGCTGGCTGTTGTGCAATGGTTCGTACGCTTCTCCGCTCACCCACAAGTGATGCAGCAACACCGCCAGCTTTCTCGCAGTCGCGACGATGGCTCGCTTCTTCCCGCTCTTCCCGCCGCGTTCGGCCAGCCTTAGTCCCCAGCGTCGCAGGTCACAGTCGATGCCGAATGGTCCCAAGATGTGCTGTGCTCCCTGCACCAACAGCGTGCGCAGATACGGGTCGCCTTCCTTGCTGATATGCAGTTGCGGCTCGCTCTGCCCCGAGTTTCTCCGTCCTGGCTGCAGTCCCAGATAGCAGCCCACGTCGCGGCTCTTACCAAAACGATGCGGATCTTCCAGCGTCAGCAGGTAAGTCAGCGCGATCAGCGTGCCCACGCCCTTGATCTGCTTCAGCAGCGCCACCTTCGGATAACTCTGCTGCGCCAGCTTCTCGATGCGATCGTTGTATTCCACGATGCGCTCGCTCAGCGACTCGATTGCGTTCAACAGGGGTTCCAGTGCGGCTTGCAGTTCCGGACTCAACCCTTCGGCTTTCTCCGGATTCATGTTGCGCACGTTGCAGCCGCGCAAGCGCTCGCCGTAGCTCTTGGCCAGCCCACGCGCCGTGTTGACCAGCGCCGTTCGTGCCCGTACCAGCCCTGCCCGCGCCCGAATCATCATCAGATCGGATTGCGCCTGCACGCTGCGATGCTTCACCGGATACAGCAACTCGGGATCGATCCGCGCCAGCCGCGCCAGCGTCTGCGCATCCAAACGATCATCTTTTTGCGACTCTCCCCGATCAGCCGCACCTTGCGCCGCATTGGCCACGATCACTTCATGCCCCAACTCGCTGAGCAAGCGACTGATCCAGGGTGAATGCGTCCCGATTTCCAGTGCGATCCGGCTGCATGGCATTGCCCCGAAGACTTCCTGCAATGCTTTCGCACTCGTATGGACTCGCTGTTCCCGTTGTATCTGTCCGGCTTCATCCACCACGCAGTACCAGCTGTTGCGATCCCCGAGATCCAGTCCGATGGTCAGTTTCTGTTGAGAAATATTCCTGCTCTGCCGCGCTGCTACGGTGCTAACCTTCTTCATTGCCGGTCTCCTTTTATCTGTGCCTTGAGCACGTCGATAACTTGGGAGCGTACAGTGGCTCAAGATTTTGCGCCCAAGTGGTTGCAGGCTATAGATTAAATCTCGAATTCCCCAAATGGATGATTCCAATAGACCGGGGGAGGGGGGAAGGGAGTTTTCAAAGGGTAAACTTCCCGAATTCATTTCTTTCCATCCCAGCGCAACCCGAGCCTCTTCCCCGCGAGTCGTGGTCCAGACCCACTTACCGCTGCTTTCCTGCGAGATCAGTCACCTGCCCGTGTGATCCTAATCACAGCCTTTTCCCATGGCCAAAAGTAATCTGAAGCTGGTTGTGGGTGTTCTTTCAGACTTATTTGCCGAAAGGGGAACGTGATGGGGATCACTGGTAATCATCCTGGAATGGGCAAACTGGCTCACGACTTTTCCCGAAATCCAATGTTGGTCTACTGGGAGATGACTCAGGCTTGCGGTCTGGCCTGCAAACATTGCCGCGCTGAGGCCATGCCGAATGCGCATCCGCTCGAACTCAACACAGACGAGAGCAAGCGGTTTCTGAATCAGCTGCTCGGCTTTGGAGATCCTTTGCCCCACCTGATTCTGACGGGCGGCGATCCTCTGAGCCGCAAAGATATCTATCCGCTCATTGACTACGCCAACGGGCTCGGGCTGGAAGTTTCAATTACGCCGAGCGCTACTTCTGAGTTGACCAACGAGGCCATCAGCAAGCTGAAGGCTCATGGAATTCAAAGCATGGGGCTGAGCCTCGATGGCTCCTGCGCCGAAAAACATGACACCATCCGCGCCGTCCCGGGAACATTTGAGCGCACGATGGAAGCGGGCCGCCACTGTGGACGGCTCGGCCTTCCGATCCAGGTCAACACTCTGGTTGCGGAAGAAACTGCCGACGACCTTCCCGCCATTTACGAACTTCTGCGGACCAGCTTCCCCGTCATGCGCTGGAGCCTGTTCATGCTGATCTCGGTGGGACGGGGCAAAGCGTTAAACGAAGTTTCTCCCGAAGAAGGTGAAAGCATTATGAAGTGGGTGTTCGATCTGTCTCCCCACTCGCCATTTGCCATCAAGACAACGGAAGCGCCGTCCTATCGCCGCATTGCGATCGACAAGATGCGGGCATCGGGCATGGCCAAGCCGGAGATGAAGGCCACATCCGTCTACAAAGGATTTCAGATTCGCGACGGCCACGGGATCGTATTTGTCTCGAACCTGGGAGATATTTATCCCTCGGGATTTCTGCCGTTGCGGTGCGGCAACGTTCGCACTGGATCGCTGGTCGACGTCTATCGCGATTCCGAAGTCTTCAAGGCACTGCACTCGCCTGATCAGTTTCACGGAAAATGCGGCGCTTGCGAATACAGCCATATTTGCGGTGGATCGCGTGCTCGGGCTTTCGCGCACACGGGTGATGCGTTGGGGACAGATCCATTCTGCCCGTACGAACCTGCAACCGCCGAGGCGGTTACAACCTAACGAGCGAATGAGGCAGACTACGTTTATCGCCAACTGGTGCCGCAGGCAAACGAACTAAATCATCCAGCGGAATGAGTACATCCGCGCAGGTTGCGCTGAGAAATCATCAATACAGTTTGATCGGTGCCACCACGCGCGTGATGGTTCCACCAGGACTTGGCTGGTCGGGCTTGAGACCGCAGCGCATGGATGCGAACAGGCCGATCATCTGCGCAAACATCACATCAAGCACCGGCCGGTAGAGATCGGGAAAGTCCGCGGGACAATTCAACGACAACGGATAGTCCGTCAAGGAGGACACATCTCCGTCAGCCCGAGTGGTTACCGCCGCTCGCACCCGGCCGAGATGCTTGCGATCAATCTCGCGGAGCAGGTCCAACTCGTATCCCCGGCGCCGCGACTCGCTGGAGAGAAAAGCGACGAATAGCGTCTGGCTGTCGACGCTCGACAACGGGCCGTGCCGCAATCCAAGCGGCGTTTCTGCCAGGGTGGTGACTTTCCCGGCACTGAGTTCGACTACTTTCAGCGCACCTTCGTCGGCGACCGCCCGCAGGGCTCCAGCGCCCACAAAACAGGTGCGCGTGCAGCCCAGCAGCGTAATGGCTTCCGCAACTTCAGCTGCAGCGGGCAGAAATTTCTGGCCGGCCTCTGACACTTGCGCCACGACGTCGCCGAACTCAGCCAGGTCCTCCAGATGCGCTACGCACTGTCCCGCAAGCACCATATTGGTGAACGAACTGGTCATAGCGAGGCCACGGTCGTTCACCGCATCGTCCAGCACGAGCGTCGCTGCGCGATCCGGGTGACGTGCGCAGAGTTGCGCCATCGCGCCCTGCTGGTTGCAGGTAATCACTAAATGTCGTATTTCTCGATGCCGATCGAGCGCTTGCTGCAAGAGCGCGACGCCTTCCGGACTCTCTCCCGATCGGGAAAAAGAAATCCAGAAATACTCTCTGCCCGGACGGTGATATTCCTCGAATTCGGTTAGCAGAGTAGTGCTGGGAATCGGCCAAACGTCGCAACCCCAGCGCCGGCGAAGCAAGGGAGCCAGCGCGCGGCCGCTGTAATCCGAAGTGCCAGCGCCCACCAAATAGACCGTCGGCGAGGAAGTGCTGCCACGACCGATTCCGGCGCGGCGCACAACATCATTCAACTCGACGCGATGCTCGCGGGAACGCTCGTAGGTATTGATCCAGGCGTCGGGCTGCTGCGCGATCTCGCGGGGCGTATGTTCCAGTCCCCGCTCGATTCTTTCCTGCTCAGGTAAAGCCAGCAACGCGCGCAAGGGATCGCTCAACGTGGAATTCTCCTACGGCTAAGTCTATTACAATCCGACTCGGTTGGGAAGTATTCGAAACAAAAGGAAATACTTTTCGGAAGGAAACGTTAACGGGTCTCGGGAGACGTCGGATGCGCTCTCCAAAGTCTGTGACTTTCCACAAAACCGCAAACCGGCATTCGAGCAACAAATCGTCCTGTGGAGTGTTTTCTCTGTTGGAGGAAAACGGCATGAATCGTGGTTCTCATCCCCTGCGCTCGCTGCTGCTCGCGGCGGCGCTCGCATCTTCAGTCGCTGGCATGGCCTGCAGCGAACACCATTATTACCGCGTGTATGATCCTTATTACACCGACTATCACACGTGGAATGATAACGAGGTTGTTTACTATCATCGGTGGGCCGAAGAATATCATCGGGATCCAAATCGCGACTTCCGCAAACTTCCGCCGCAAGAACAGAAGGAGTACTGGACATGGCGTCACAACCACGGCGACAACGATAAGGATCACGGTCACGGCCACTAAACGGGATTAGGTTCTGAACAGAGCGGCTCTCAGTGCTCGAGCGCGCTGAGAGCCTGATCCGTTGTAGTCAGTTTTGCACCTAGGCTTTGCAGATCAGCGATCGCCTTGTCTCCGTCTTCGCGTTTCAACGTTTCAATCGCATCTTGGACTACGGCTACGCGCCGTCCCCGTTCGAGCAAGCCCTTGGCGGCGAAGCTGACGCAATACTCTGTCACGACGCCAAAGACCACAAACTCGGCACGATTGCCCAGCCTCTGCACCAGCGCGTCCGCGTGGCGACTTTCAAAGATATTCAGGGTCTGTTTCTCCAGCAGGATCTGCTGGCAATGGGATAAATCTTCCGGCAATTTCGCAGCCGGTTCGTTGGGAATCCGCACAACTTTTTCCGCCAGAGCCTCGGGCACCAGTTCCGATCCGGCGGTCCCTTTCACGCAATGCGGGGGGAAAATCTTGAATTCGGGATCGTCCGGCGAGTGAAAACAGCCATGCGACACCAGGAATACCTGGCCTTGGCGTGCCGCATCGGTCAGCCGCCGGATTTTAGGTAGCAACTTCTCCGCGCCCGGAACATATAAGTTCCCGCCCGGCAACATGAAGTCCGCCTGCACATCCACTTCCCAGAAGATGAAGTCTTGCGAAACCATGATTCTCCTTTCACGAAGGGCGAGCGTAACACCATTGTTCTGGCCGTGACAACGTTGAGCAACTTCACGGCGACTGATCTGTCGCGTATGATTTGCGGATCGCCCGGCAATCCAGAAACAACTTCATGAGCCACGATAACAAACTCGTCATTCGCAATATCGGACTGCTCCTCAGCGGAGATCTCGACCGTCCGATTCTCGACGCCGACACGGTCGTCACCATCGGCAGCATCATCAGCGATGTCGGCCAGGAAAAAGACATCGACACCGCCGGAGCCACCACTACGATTGACGCCAAAGGCACCGCGCTCGCGCCGGGATTGATCGACAGCCATGTGCACCCTGTTTGCGGCGACTGGACGCCCCGCCAGAATCAACTGGGCTGGATCGATAGCTGCTTGCACGGCGGCGTGACCACCATGGTTTCGGCTGGAGAAGTTCACACACCTGGTCGGCCGAAAGATATCGTTGGCCTGAAAGCCATGGCGATCTTTGCGCAGCGCGCCTTCCAGGCGTTTCGGCCTGGGGGCGTAAAAGTATTCGCCGGAGCGCCTGTCCTGGAACAAGGCATGGTCGAAGACGACTTCAAGGAGCTGGCTTCTGCCGGCGTGAAGTTTCTCGGCGAAGTGGGCCTGGGGAGCGTGAAAGACGGCGTGACGGGCCGCCGCATGGTGGCCTGGGCCCGCAAATATGGCATCCAGAGCACGATTCACACGGGCGGTCCGTCGATCCCAGGCTCCAGCCTGATCGATAAAGATATGGTGCTTGAGACCGATGCCGACGTGATCGGTCACATCAATGGCGGCCACACCGCGCTTCCCGACGATCAGATTGTTGCGCTGTGCGAGCGATCGCCTCGCGCTCTTGAAATAGTTCACAACGGCAACGAGCGCTCTGGACTGCTCGCACTGCGAACGGCGAAAGAGTTGAAGCAACTCCACCGCGTGATTCTGGGGACGGACTCGCCCGCGGGCTCAGGAGTTCAACCACTGGGCATTTTGCGCATGATCTCAATGTTGTCGTCGCTAGGAGAAATCCCGGCCGAGGTGGCGATTTGCCTCGCGACTGGAAATACGGCGAAGATGCGTAATCTCAACAGCGGCTTGATCGCCCCCGGACGCGAAGCCAGTTTCGTGTTCCTCGACACCGCGCAGCAATCCGCGGGAAAGAACTTGCTCGACAGCATTCAGAAGGGAGATTTGGCCGGCGTTGGTATGGTGATCACCGACGGCACCGTGAGCATCCAGCGCAGCCGCAACACGCCGCCGGCAACGCGAATCCCGGAGGTTGTGCGTGCATAGACGCGGAACGATTTTCGCTGTCTGGTTCGCCATGGTATCGACTTCGCTGTTCGCGCAGGCGCCGATCCCGGAATGGTGTCGCGCGCTGCCCCGCCCCGAATACAAGATTCTCGAGCGCGTCGCCGTCTCCGATCCTTGGTTCGAAGTCTACAAACCGGCGCCTCGGGTCTTCGCGATCTATGAGCCTCATCAAGCCGAAGAAACAATCAGCTACCTGATCGTCGGCCAGAAGCAAGCTCTGCTGTTTGACACCGGCATGGGCATCAGCGATATCAAGAGAGTCACCACGGAGCTCACCAAGCTGCCGATTATCGTTCTGAATTCGCACACCCACGATGATCACGTGGGCGGCAATTGGGTATTCAGCACGATTTACGGCATGGACACAGACTTCACTCGGAAGAACGCGCTGGGCTCACGCGAAGACGCACAGGCGGAAGTCACACCGGATCAGATCTGCGGCACACTCCCGCGGGGTTTCGATGCAAAGGCCTACGTAACACGTCCGTGGAAGATCACGAAATACGTGCACGACGGTGAGCGCATCGATCTCGGCGGACGAACTCTGGAGATTATCGCGACACCCCGCCACACGCCTGATGCTATCTCGCTGATCGATCGCACCAACGGCCTGCTGTTCACCGGCGACACGTATTATCCTGCACCGATCTGGCTGTTCCGTCCGGAGACTGATCTCGATGCCTATGCCAAATCGATTCGCCGCCTCGCCGCACTGGCACCGCAGATCAAGATCGTGCTAGGGGCGCATAATATCCCGGTCGCGCAGCCCGCGATACTTGCACAACTCGTGAGCGCTTTCGACGTGATGCGAGCGGGAAAGGTCCGGGCCACGCCAGATTCTCCCGGCAAGGTGTTGTACAAAGTGGACGGCATTTCTTTTCTGATGCGCGCGTCAACAGCTCACTGAACGGTCCGATCAACGCAATCCGTCTTCGCCTTTGATCTGATCCTTCGTCAGCCCGCCGACGCGAGCCAGCGGACGCCCGCTGTCGGTTACGGCAATTGCGACCATGATTTCGTTCGCCCGCGGCGCATCGTTGAGCCGCACTTCCATGCCATCGAAGTGAGTGCGCACAAACGCTGCGTCTTTGTGCCCCAGCGGGATGTCGAGAGCGACGCCCAATCCACCGCGCTTCTTCGAAGACGGGATCAGCGCCGCTCCCTTGCCGAGCACGCGTCGCACCGGCGTCCCCAGCTTTGGATGGAGAATCGCAGCAGCGTGTTCGAGTTCTCCGTTCTCGCCCACCGCGGCCGCCTTGCCGTAACTCTCTGCCGACGCGCCTGGAATTCCCAGTACTGCAATCGCCCGCGCAGCGAGCAATTCTCCGAGTTCCTCGCCGATCGCCATCAACTCCGAAAGATCGTCGACATATTTCCCTGCAAACGGGTTCTCAATCACAGCCACGGCCGCGGCACGCCGTGTCGGCGGCGAGATCTCGCGATCCATTTCGCGGTGCGTCTCTTCCACAAACGTCGCAATTTTGCGGAGCTTCGCTTTCATCCTCTTTTCCTCATCGCAGTCCGTCTTCTCCCTTGATCTCCGAGGCCTTGAGTCCACCCACGCGAGCGTGAACTCGCGGGCCCGTAGTCATGACCAGGGCCAACAGGATTTCGTCTGCACGCGGCGCATCGTTCACGCCCACCTCCATCGCATCAAAGTGGCTGCGCACGTACGACGCATTGATGTGTGTGATCGGCACATCGAGCCGCGTGCCCGGTCCACCGACTTTCTTGGTCGAAGCGACGATCGCCTTCGCGCCACCAAGCACTTCGCGCATCGCGTATCCACCGGGCACATGCCACAACGCGCCGTGTTCGATTTCACCCGCGGACCCAACAATCGCGCCCTTGCCGTAGCCCTCAACCACCTTCGCATTTCCGCCGAGGGCTGCGATCAACGTCTGCGCCATATCTCGACCAAGAGGCTTTAGGTCGTCCATGAAGCCCTCGATGTTCGCGACATACGAACCCGCGAACGGGTTGTGAATGACCGCAATCGCCGCCGCGCGGCGAAGGGGCTTCACCGCGATTGGCCCTCCTTCATGAAGGATCTCTTCCAGGCAGGTGACTCTCTTTCTGATCACCACGTCAGGCATGTGCCAGGATCCTTTCATGTGTGGAATTCGCGACTATGCTCGCGGCTCCAATGCCTCCAGCCACGCGCGTTTCTCCCTGCAGACTCAGCGCGGCTGACCGGATCAGCCCGACTCTAAGCAATCGTTCGGCAGTCTGTGCACCCGCATCTAGAGCTTGATTCACTTCGTGCGCGCTCAGTTCGCCCACATTCTGAGTCACGAGTTTTTCCCCGAGATCGCTGCCGGGCGCCAGTTCACACGCCGGAATGCGGACAATCGCAGGATGTCCCGGCAGATCGACCGCATTGCCAAGGATGGTTGCGGCGGCATCGGCAGCCGCGGCGCGATCCGCCAAGACTGTAACCGCGTCGGCGATCCCCAGAGAAAAACTGCGACCGCGCCAGCCACTCGTCGCAATGCCTCGCACCGGATCACTCCCATGCACCTTAGTTGTTCCCAGCAATGAAGGACGATCGGCTCGCTCCACCATCCCGATCACGAATTTCTCACCGTCACGCAAATGCAGTGCGATATCGCCTCCGTTATTCACGTAGGCGCGGGAAAGGGCCGACGACGAAAACATCACGGCCAGAATTTCCTCGGCCACGGCCCCGGCCACCGCTGCCATGGGCGTGATGAAATATTCCGCGGCGTAAGGCACTGCAGCCGCCACCATCCTTCGCGCCACCGCGCCCTGAGGCCATTCGGCTTCTGGCAAGCAAGGTCGACGCAAATACGAAAGTTCTCCACACAACTCGTCGAGAACCGTGACAAATCTTGCTGCGGCCGCCCGATAGGCGCTTTCAACCCCGTGAGGCTGTCCAAACGCCTCAATGATCAGGTCGATCGGACCATCGTGAAGATGCAGACGTCGCCCGTCTGGCAACATACGGACTTGCGCGCGATGCTTCATCGCTTCTTCCTCTCTCGCTTTCCGGTCGCAGGTTCGAGAGGCCACGGATTATCCATCCGCGCTGTCATCCGCTTCCGTCCCTCTTCCTTCTCGGCAATCGAACTTAAGGGACGCACATCCTCTACATATCCACCAAGCGCCGCGTAATCCGTAAGCTTCAGTGTGAACTCGATCGGCGCCACCAGCGCCGGAGTCGGCACATATCCAAATGCATTCTGCGGCATGCGGCTCACGTCAGCCAGGAATGTAATCCCGCCGCCCGGCCAAACATAGACAGGCGCGCCTCCGCAGGTCACTCGCGTCAACGAGTCGCGAACCGAGTGCGTCAGCTTCACCGGGTTCTCAGTCACCCCTGCCCGCAACGATCCTCCCGCTCCAGCCATGAAAAGCACCGTGCATAACGCCGGCTCGCAATTTTCCTTGATGCGCGCGATCGACTCGCGCAACCTTGCAGGCAATTCTCTCTCGCGGGGCCTTAGATCTTCGTCGAGTTCGAAATAGCCAGAGTGCCCTCCGGTCGTACTCACCATCAGCAACCGCAGACCCGCCCAGGCCTTCTTCGCATTGAACTTCCCAAGAATCGTCAGCGGATCCTCGATATCCGTCCCGCCCCACGCGGTGCCGGACTTCGCGACCTGAAAGTATCGTCCTGGCGTAGACCGTCTGCCCTTCAGCTTAATGCCAGTTTCAGGCACGCCGAGCAACTTGCCGGCCTGATGCTCCGACAGCACGCCCGTGATGTGATCATCGACCACCACCACATCGTCGACCTTGCCGAACCATTGCTTCGCGAACATCCCAATCGTGGCCGAGCCGCATCCGACGCGCATACGCTCCTCTTGCGTGCCATCGACGATCGGCGGCTTACCCGCCTGCGCAACAACATTCGCTCCATCGTCGATCTCGAGTTCGACGGCTCTGCCATTGCACAGGTTCAGCAGTGCATCGCATGTGGCCGTGCCTTCCTGACGGCTGCCCCCAGTCAAATGCCGCACACCGCCAAGCGAAAGCATCTGTGATCCGTACTCGCTTGTTGTCACATGTCCGACGGCCTCTCCCTGGGCACGGACCGTGCTGCATTCCGCTCCGAGATGGCGGTCGGTATCGATCTTTACTTTGACGCCGCAGTAGCTGAAAATTCCCTCGGTCACGACAGTGACCATGTCCACACCATCCACCTGCGAAGAGATGATGAACGGAGCCGGCTTGTAGTCCGGATACGTCGTGCCTGCGCCGATCGCGGTCACAAAGGTTTCTCCATGACTGACCAGCGTACCGTCCCAGTCAGTGCTGCGCTCCAGAAAGGGCACGACAGAATCGCCGCGCTCGTTGGCTCGGTCCAGCACAACATGCGGATCGAGTCGCACGAGTTTGCCGTCATGATTTCCGTAGCGGTCGCACGATCCCGTCCGGCCCGGCTTGATGTAACACAGCACGGGACAAGCATCGCAGCGGATGGCGTCGTCAGCCACGCGACCCTCCACTGGCTTTCGCAAGAATGGCCGCCCGCACGCGGTCAGGCGTTGCGGGAACTCTGCGGATGCGAACTCCAATCGCATCGTGAATCGCGTTTAGGGTTGCTGGGGCCGTCGGAATCACTGCCTGCTCGCCAATTCCCTTCGCCCCAAACGGCCCTACGGAAGATGGATCTTCAATCAGAATCGATTCCACGGGAGGAACATCGCCAGCCGACGGAATCAGATAGTCGTGCAGGTTTTCACCCTTGCCGGGAAAAAACTCTTCCATCAGCGCCATGCCCAGGCCTTGTGCCACGCCACCCTCGATCTGCCCTTCGATCAGCGTCGGATTAATCGCGCGTCCCACATCATGCGCCGCTGTCACTTTGAGTACGCGCACGGTGCCAAGCTCTACATCGACTTCAATCTCAGCCATGTGTGCACCGAAACCGAACACCGCGTACGGAGTCCCCTGCCCATTCTCGTCGAGCGAACTGGTCGGCGGATCAAACGTCGCCTCGCTGGTAATTACGTATCCATGTTGATCGAGCGGCAACTCGCTCAGGTCGAGTGGCTTAGGCTCGCCATCTTCGACAACCGTCACGCCACCGTCGGCGAATTCGATCGCCGCGCAGTCACACGCTCCCGCCAACTTCAGAATCTCTGAGCGTAACTTCACCCCCGCCATCTGCGCCGCTTTGCCGGTCACGAACGTCTGTCGCGAAGCCGAGGTCTTGCCGCAGTCGGGAGAAATCGCCGTGTCGCCGGAGACCAGATCGAACTGAGCCACTGGCGCCATCACCGCGTCTGCGCAGATCTGCGTGACGATGGTATTCGATCCCTGACCAATATCTACTGCACCTTGATGGAGGGCGATGCGACCGTCTGACTTCAATCCAACGCGCACAGTCGATGGGTTGGGCAGCGACGTATTGCCGCACCCGTACCACATGCCCGCCACGCCAACTCCGCGACGTAACGTGCTGGTTGTTTTTTCGTTAAATGCCGCGGCTTCTGCCCGCGCTGTCTGCCACCGCTGGCGCAGTGCCTCGAAACATGCGCGAATTCCAACGCCTTCGCCCAGAACCTGTCCGGTCACCGTGGGAGAATCATCGTCGAGTGCATTTAGAATTCGGAATTCCAGGCGATCCATTCCGACCCGGTCCGCCAGTTCGTCATACAACTGTTCCTGCGCGATCGCCGCCTGGGGCACGCCGAATCCGCGAAAGGCTCCCGCGGGAACGATATTGGTATGCACTGCGCGGGTTAGCGCGCGATAGTTCGGAACGACGTACGGGCCCGACGCATGCACGGGCACCCGTCCCGCCACAGTGGGTCCCCATGATGAATACGCGCCGGTGTTGAAGTCCGCCGCAAAATCAAGAGCGGTGATCTTACCGTCGCGCGAAGCGCCGGCACGCAGACGCATCCGCGCGGGATGCCGCTTCGTGGTCGAGACAATCGATTCCGTCCGCGAATACACCAAGCGCACTGGGCGCATCAACTTCCAAGCCGCCAATGCAAGGAAAGGCTGCACCGAGAGATCGAGCTTCGCTCCGAATCCTCCGCCGACCGCGGTCGGGATAATCCGCACCCTCTCCGGAGCGATCCCCAAAATCTTCGCGATGTCGTCGCGATCCATGTACGGAGACTGCGTGCAAGCCTGAATCTCGATGCGCTCTCCGACGCGCCTCGCGAATCCTGCTTCCGGTTCGATATAGGCGTGCTCCACAAATCCCGTCTCGTACTCACCTTCCACGACGACATCGGCGTCCGCAAGCGCTTTCTCCACGTCTCCCCGCACCACGCGCCCGCGGACCAGAATATTTTCCTCTCGGTGCGCGTGGAGCCGAGGAGCATCCGACGCGAGCGCCTCATCGATCGTTTTCAGGGCGGGCAACTCTTCCCAATAAACCGGGAAATCGGCTAGATCGAGAGCTTCGAGCACACTCGGCTCACCCACGATCGCGGCAACCGCTTCTCCCCGGAAGCGCGCCTCGCAATGCGCAAACACGGGCTGATCGGCGAAGCGCGGAATCACGCCGTAGCAATCGACACCAGGCACATCCTCGGCGGTCAGAATCAAGACCATTCCAAGATGCGCCCTGACATATCGATCTAGATCGCCAAATTGAAACCGCGCCCGGTGATACGGACAGCGCACGACGTGCACCCTCAAAGCCTCCGTGGGAGTTTCGTCTGCCCCGAAAATGTCGGTGCCTGCGACCTTCTTTTTGCCATCCAGCCGGACCAGACGGGCTCCGACTGCCGCGCCCGCCGCCGGCGGCAATTCTTCGCAAGCGGTGGTCGCTCCGGCCTCCAAAATCGCGCTGATAATCTTCCGATAGCCCGTACAACGGCAGAGCACGCCGCCAATTGCGTCCATCACTTCGTTCTCGCGGGGTTTCGAGTTCTTCTCCAGCAGTGCAGTCGCGGCCACCAGCATTCCGGGAGTACACGCCCCGCATTGCGCTGCGCCATGGGAAAGAAAAGACTGTTGTAGCCGGCCGTAGAGTGGTGAGCGCGTCGCGAGGCCCTCCACGGTTGTAACCTCGCATCCGTCCGCCTGGCCGGCAGCCACCAGGCACGAACACACCGGCTCCCCATTCAGCAAAACCGTGCAGGCACCGCAGTCGCCCGCATCACATCCCACTTTCGTGCCCGTGAGTCCGAGATCGTCGCGCAGCACTCGAGACAGCCGCCGCGCTCCCGAGACCCGCACCTCCACAGCGCGACCATTCACGGAGAACGAGATGAGATCCGTCGGCGCCACCTGAATATGCTCAGTGGTCGCCATCAGCGGCTCCCAACGCAGGCTTCCAGCGCTCGTTGCACCAGAGTTAATGATGCGTCTCGCCGATAGTCAGCCGTGGCGCGTACGTCATCGATAGGAGACAACGAACTCAAATGCGCGGCTCTTACTACCGAACCGATGCCCGCCTTCGCCGGCACGCCCACAAGATCCCGCTCCAAATCCACTAACCGCTGCGCCGTAGCCGAACACGATCCCACAGCCACGTGCGCCTCGGCCACGTAATCAGCCTCGTCCACCTGCACAACCGCAGCAACCATGGAAATGGAAATTACGAGGTACCGGCGCGCTCCCAGTTTCAGAAAAGAAGAAGTAGCATTTTCCATGCGCCGCGGAACCAGCACCGCCGCCAGAATCTCCTCCGGACGCCGCGCCGTTTTTCGATTGCCCACAAGGAACTGCGCCAGAGGCATTCGCCGTCCTCCCGCTACCGACGCCAGTTCCACTTCCGCATCCAGCGCAAGGAGCGGAGGAACGCCATCCGCTGCCGGAGAAGCGTTGCACAAATTCCCGGCGACTGTGCCGCGGTTCTGAATCTGCACCGAACCAACTTCCCGGGCCGCCGACTTGAGCGCGTCAAAACAGCGCGGCAGCGGTGTCCGAATCACCTCGCTCCAGGTGGTCAAGCCACCGATTCGAATCCACTCACTCTCAACATGAATGCCACAAATTTCACCCACCGACGTTATGTCGACAACTCTCCCCTGCGGTAACCGTTCTCCCAGTGCTGGATAAAAGTCCGTCCCCCCAGCCAGAATCTGTCCGCCCGCAGATGCCAGCAGAGAAACCGCCTCGTCTAATGTTTTCGGCTTGAGATACAAGGAACCGGGCCCCCATAGCGACGCGCCACACACGCTTTCAGAGTTTGTATACGAAGCCCGCTGGTTTGTACAGGCACATTCACGCGGGAAACCGGCGCCGCGCGCCCGATCTGTGTTCTAATCTCCGCGTCGCAATTCTCGCACGTCACCATTATTCGGAGCGAACATGCTACAGACCTGCTTCAAACCGTTCCTGGTCGTATTCATCGCCGTGATGTTCGTAGCCGCCGCCATCGCGCAGTCGGCGCCCGCCGCCCCACCGTCCGATCTCGACGCCTACGTCGCCTCCTCGATGAAAAACTTCGACGTCCCGGGGATGGCCGTCGCCATCGTCAAAGACGGGAAGATCGTCGTCGCCAAAGGCTACGGTGTCCGCAAAATGGGCGATCCCACGCCGGTCGACGAGTTCACCATGTTCGGCATCGGCTCCAATACCAAGGCTTTCACCACGGCCGCGCTGGCGACGCTCATCGACGAAGGCAAGCTCTCATGGGACGATCCTGTCTACCAGCGGCTCCCCGGTTTCGTCATGTACGATCCGTACGTTTCGCACGAGATGACCATACGCGATCTGCTCACGCATCGCAGCGGCATGGGACTCGGCGAGGGCGACCTGCTCTTCTGGCCGCACACGACCTACACGCGCGCGGAAGTCATCTACAAGCTGCGCTTCATGAAACCGCAATCCAGTTTTCGCAGCCACTATGCCTACGACAACCTTCTTTACATGACCGCGGGCCAAATTATCCCCGCCATTACCGGCACTCCCTGGGACGACTACATCCGCCAGCGCATCTTCGCGCCGCTTGGGATGAATCACTCCAACGTCAGCAACACGGCTTTCAAGCCAGGCGACGACTACGCCTTCCCGCACTCCAACGTCGACGGCAAACTGCAAGTGATTCCCTTCGGAGATCTCGACAATGCCGGCCCCGCGGGTTCCATCAATTCGTGTGCTGCCGACATGGCGAAGTGGGCGCAACTGCAATTGAATCGGGGAAAGTTTGTCGACCGCGACGGTCACCTCTTCACCGAACAACGCTCCAAAGAAATGTGGACCCCGCAAACCATTCTCCCTGTCGGCGATCCTCCGGCGCCGCTAGCCAGCCTGAAGGCGAACTTCGCCGATTACGCTTTGGGCTGGGGACTGCGTGATTATCACGGCCGCAAGCTGGTTGGCCATACCGGCGGCGTCGGAGGCTTCGTCTCGCGCGTCATGCTGGTCCCTGAAGAAAATCTTGGCGTCGTCGTGCTCACCAACGCCGAAGAAGGCGGCGCGTTCGATTCCATCCTCTATCACGTGCTCGACTACTACTTCCACTTGCCGCCAGCCGACTGGATCGCCGCGTTCAAGACGCTGAAAGATACCGAAGAAAAAGACGCGGTGGAGACGATGAAGAAGGCCGCAGCCGGCCGCGCCGCCGACTCCAAACCATCTCTGCCTCTCGAAAAATATACTGGCGTCTACAACGACGCTTGGTATGGGCCCATCACCATCAAGATGGAAAACGGCGGACTAGTGATCACCTTCGATCACACCCCGACCATGATCGGCGACCTGCTGCACTGGCAGTACGACACCTTCAAAGCTCACTGGCGCGTTCGCACCATCGAAGACGCGTTTGTGACCTTCGCGCTAAATCCTGACGGCAGCATCGACAGCGCGAAGATGGCCGCCGTCTCGCCGTTGGCCGATTTCAGCTTCGATTATCAGGACTTGTTGCTGAAACCCGCAGAGAAGAAATGAGCGCCGGGTAATGATGAATACCCCCGGTGCCCCACCTTTGTCGCGTCATTTGCGACCGGGTGGAGATTTTGATCTCTAATTCCTGAAACTTCACTTGTCAACCGAGAACAATCCGTCCCTGCAAGCGGCCGAGGCTGAAGTCCAGGCGCACAGTTCTTCTCTGCGCAGGGAGCTCGGCATCGCCGATCTGATCTTCGCGCAGATCCTCATCATCATCGTCCCAGAATTCTTTGGGACCGCTGTCAAGGCCGGCAATGCTCACGTCGTGCTGTGGCTGCTCGCGATTGTTCTCTTCTTCATGCCGCACGCACTGGTCGTGGCTCACTTGAATCGCCTGATGCCACTTGAAGGCGGTCTCTACGAATGGGCGCGGCTGGCGTTCAGCGATCGCGTTGGATTTCTCACGGCATGGAATATCTGGCTCATGCAGACCGTACAGGTGTCGCAGATCGCGCTGGTGACGACGACCTATATCTCCTATGCCGCGCCTCGCGCCGCATGGATCGCCACCAGCCAGTCAGCACTGGTCGCCGCTTCCGTCGTGCTGATTGCCCTCATGATGCTGGTCGCGCGCCTTGGCCTCGGCATTGGCAAGTGGGTGAGCAATGCCGGCAGCATTGTCACCGTTTTCATTCTAACGGTGCTCATTCTCTTACCATGCTTCCACGTCTGGCACGGTCATTTGCCCGCTTATCATCCGCTCCCGCTAGTTTTGCCGCCGATCACTTTGTTGAGCTTCAGCATCTTCAGCAAAATGACATTCGGAGCCTTGTCGGGCTTTGAGACCGTCGCAATCTTTGCCGGAGAGTCCCGCAATCCCGCACGGAACATTGCCCGCTCAATCCTGTTTACCGCGCCGATCATCGCGATCCTCTATATACTCGGCACCAGCGCGATCCTTGCCTTCGTTTCCCCCGATGCGATCGACGTGATTGGCCCAATACCACAAGCTCTGCGCACCGGATTCTCTGCCTTCGGCGTGATCGGCCCCATCGCTTCCATCGCCATCCTGTTTCTTTTGCTGAATTATCTTTGCAGCTACACTCTCTATTTTTCCGGCAACACGCGCTTGCCGATGGTCGCCGGATGGGACCACTTGCTGCCCAGCTGGTTCACGCGTCTCCATCCCAAATACCGCACGCCGGTGAACTCCGTTCTCTTTATGGGAGCCGTGGCGCTCGCATCCAGCACTGCTGTGCTCATCGGAAGCGGCAGCCAGGAATCGTTCGTGTTGCTGCAGACTTGGGCCTGGACGTTTTATGGGCTGGCTTACCTCGTCAAGTTCGCGATCCCGCTGATCTCATCGAAGCAAAAAGGATTGCGTCCGGGAGCGTGGCTACGCCTTGGAGCCGCATCCGGCTTTCTCGTGACTCTTCTTTTTGTTCTGCTGTCGGTGCAACCGGTAATACCGGTCGCCAGCAAGGTGGGATATTTTATGAAAGTCGCGGTGGTCATTGTCGGAGCGAACTTCGTGGGCTGGACGATCTACCGCACGGGGCATCGGAAGAGAATCCGCACACTCGCTTGATCGCAGGGAAGCGGCGGTTACGCGAGCAGGGCGACGGAGGCCATTCTTATTTCGGAGATAACCGCGCGCGTAGGCGCAGTTCTTCAAATTCGCGCCAATGTTGGAGGCAGGCAAACCACGTGGCGTCGGCCTCCGTGGTCCGGGGGCGCCACTGGTGCTGATTTGTAAGATTACCGAGAGATTGCATCACGGCAAATTGAACCTCGCGATCGGAATCATCCAAAGCCGACAAGAGTCCATCCAGTGCTGTATCTGAATTTGTATATTCAAGATACCGTGCTGCACTAACCCTTGCCTCGGGCTTCGGTAGTTTCAGCGCTCGCGTGAGGAGGGGAACCGATATGTTCGGATCGAGCCCAGACATGGCCAACAGCAGATTGGATTTGAGGTAGCCTTCCGTTTGTTGGGACGGTAGTAACAGCTCATCCTCTGCCAAAGGCAAGACGGTGAAGTCTCTCCAGTGCAAAAGGTAGCTAATGATGGTGGCTCTCAATACCGGATCGGCCTTTACGTCGGGAAGGCTTATTGCCGCCTTAAGGAATGGAGCCGCGGAAGAATCTTCGCTCCAATTAAGACACTGCACGGCACGGCGCTTCTCTTCAATGCGAGATCGTGTGCACACCAGGTCCAACACCCTCTGCAGCACCTTGCGGTATGCGTCCGCTCCCAAGTCTATTCCCCAAACCGGCTCACAGGACGTGCTACTGGCTGGAAGGGAAGGAGTGTAGGGGCTGGCGAATGCGTAGCCTGTCGGCGTCTTCCTCAAGAACACCACTGCGTAGGTATCGACCGCGAGGCTGCCTTCTGCCACGTTTCCGACGCTGTCTATTCCCGGCGTGGAATAACTAAAAACGAACTTGGGCGGCGCAGGATCGCCTTTGATCGTCTGGTCGACCGCAATCTCTGCTCGAAAATCCAGTTTCGCGTAGGAGCGGTCGTGGAACGCCACCTGGCCGATTCCGGTCTGCTGGATGCGCTCGACCCTTCCGACCACGATCAAATCGGCGGACTCGACAAGACTCTTGATCGAAAGCATTGGGGCCGGGTATCCCGACGTTGTCACCGTTTCGAGAAGGGCGACGATCACAAGAATGATTGTCCGGTGGTTCACAACCCTGTCACCTCAGAAACACTCTCCCCGCATCCTCTACCCGCACACTCGACTTCCGTCGCGCCCCAGTCCCCACGTTGTAGACGACAAGCACGTGATCTTCGATGATCAGAATCTCCTTCGCGCTCATCCATCCCACCAGCGTCGCGTGTGGGACAAATGCCAAACGCTTCGGGCTGTCATCGACGCTCTTCACTTCCACCACGGGCGATTCAGGCAAGGCTTTGCGAATTCGCTGCGACTCCTCCGGGTTCGCCTCTCCGTCCTCGGCCAACTGGATCGCCTTGTTGGCTTGTGCGGTCGAGACAATGGTCATGGCCACGGCTCCCAAATCTGGTGACAGCGCTGCGTTCGAGGTATAGAAACTGACATCGTAGTCAACGTTCTTGTACGTCGCCTGCTCATCAAACAAGGTGATCTTCTTGCCGTTCGTCAGCAGCAGCGTCTGATCGTTGCTTTGATTCGACCATCCGCAGCAGCCTGTATCTGGAATCGCTTCGACGATCGTTTTTCCATCCGGGGATGCGTCGAGCACACGCTGCAAAGGCTCGGCCAAAGTTGTGGCAGTCCACTTGCCGTCCCCTTCCTGATAGCTCGTGCTGGCTTTGTAAGCAGGGCCGGTCTGTCCCGCGACGAACTGCGTCATCAGGAAAGACTTCTCGACGCCCGCGTACGGAGCCCACGCCACTCCGTAGGGACAACTCTCGTCACAGGCCCCGGTCGCGCAGCGGCACTCTGGAAATTTTGAAGTGGCCAAGTCCTCTCGACTTCCGCCGGTCAGATCCGTCCGCCAGGCCTGCCAGGTTGTCGTCGTCGAAAGATCCACTCCCTCGCGCTGCAGCCGCCGCGCCTCATTGGCGAACCAGAACACATGCGCACCCTCCGCCGAGAGATAAGCGGCTGGCGCGGTCTCACTAATGGCCTGATTCGATCCCGCGTTCGCGACCTCCCGCTTCACACCCGCGTCGAGAGTGGTGGCGGCGTGTCCATTCCAAACCCAGATCTTGTGCGGGGCTGCAGCGTCCTCCTCGGAAAGCGGAAGAGATACCGGTGAAGCAAACAGAATCTGCCCCGTGCGGCTGACCGAAATATTTCCCGGGGATTGCACTGCCTCGGCCGGAAGCTTCACCGTCTGCTTCACCGCAAATGTCGCGGCATCGTACTCCACCATCTCTCCCGGCACCCGCAGCACCCACAGCCGGCTCCCCTGTCCAAACGAAGACGCCGTCAGCAACACGGCCGCGCAAGTGATCAGCAGATTTCTCATAGACTCAATCGTGGAAAATGTCTTCAGTGTTTCATGAAACGGCCGCAAAGGGATTGTGCTGGCCTCTGCTTTTTCTTTTTTCCGAACAAAAGCGAACTCGATCACCAGATTGCCTCCAGAAATGATAGGCTACCCAATCCCGCCCGTGGGAGCCCTTTTTGCCTGCGGCGGAAGGCGTAGCTCATGGGCTTCCCTTATAATGACCGGTGCCTAAAATGGACTTTGAGGGCGTTGGAGATCCGTCCTGGCAAGGTAGCGCGAATGTTTCAAGCATTGAGCTCGCTGCTCATCTATGGCTGTTGACTTGAAAACCCCAAAGCCGGGCATCGAAGCGGCGAGCCTGACCGACGTTGGCCGCCAGCGCTCCAACAACGAGGATTCCTACCTCTTCTGGGAGCCCGACTCCGATTCTGACTTTCGCCGCAAAGGGCGTCTGGCCATCGTTGCCGACGGCATGGGTGGATACGAAGGCGGACAGGAAGCCAGCCGCCTCGCCGTAGAAACCGTGCGCAGCGTTTATGACAACGACTTCGGCGGCGATCCACAAAGTACGCTCTCCGCGGCCTTCGAAACCGCCCATCAGAATATTCAGCGCTATGCGATGGAGCATCCCCAGTTCTACGGGATGGGAACGACCTGCACGGCTCTCTCCATCGTCGATCGCCAGCTCAGTTTCGCCCATGTCGGCGACAGCCGCCTGTACCTGATTCGCGGAGAAAGCATTACCCGCCTTACCCGCGATCACTCTTATGTCGGCCGTCTCGTCGAGACCGGCATCGTGCGCTCCGAAGATGCCGAGTCGCATCCCCAGCGCCATATTCTGACCGCTGCCTTAGGCTCGGGACGCGAAATTGTGCCGCACACCCCTGAACAGCCTGTCCCATTGCAAGACGGCGATACGCTTCTTCTATGCACCGACGGCCTCTGGGGCGTCGTGCCTGACCCAGAACTCGCCCATCTCGTCCAGACCAATTCGCCCGCGGAAGCGTGCAAGAAATTGGTGGATCTGGCGTTGGAGCGTGGTGGCCCCGACAACATCACGGTGCTGGTGCTTCGCATTTCTGCTTGATCCTCATTTCCATCGACAGACTGCTGATCGTCCGGTCTTCCTCCATCCATTCTTTCTTCATCACATGGCTTATAATGGCGCCCACTCATGGCGCTCACTTCCGGCACCAGGCTGGGCCCCTACGAAGTTCAATCGCCGCTCGGTGCGGGCGGCATGGGGGAAGTGTATCGCGCGAAGGACACTCGCCTCGATCGAGTCGTCGCCATTAAAGTTCTTGCCTCTCATCTCTCTTCTTTCCCAGAGCTGAAGCAGCGCATGGAGCGCGAGGCTCGCGCCATTTCTTCCCTGAACCATCCCAACATCTGCCATCTGTATGACATTGGATCGCAGGACAATACTGACTATCTGGTCATGGAGTTTCTCGAAGGGGAAACTCTGGCTGAGCGACTTCGCAAAGGTGCTTTGCCGCTGAATGAAACTCTGAAAATCGGGATCGCACTCGCCGAAGCGCTGGCAGCGGCGCAGCGGCAAGGGATCGTGCATCGCGATCTGAAACCAGGAAACCTCATGCTGACCACGAGCGGCGCCAAGCTGATGGACTTCGGGCTGGCAAAATCCGCGGCCGCCGGCGTTTCCGGCGGAGTCTCAAGCGCGCCCCTTTTGTCCGGCGCCCGGACGATGAGCCAGGCCAGTCCCGTCTCTCCGCTCACCACGGCCGGCAGCATGATCGGCACCATCCAGTACATGTCGCCGGAACAGATCGAGGGCAAAGAAGCCGACGCCCGATCGGACATCTTTGCGCTCGGCGCGGTGTTGTATGAAATGACGACCGGCGCGAGACCGTTCGAGGGCAAGAGTCAAATCAGCGTGGCGAGTGCCATCCTTGAAAAAGACCCCGAACCAATCTCTGCCATCCAGCCACTCACGCCGCCGGCGTTCGAGCACGTCATTCGCGCTTGCCTGGCAAAGAATCCCGAAGACCGTTTTCAGACGGCACAGGACGTCGCGCTGCAATTGAAGTGGATCGCTCAGAGTGGAACACCAATCCTTCAGCCGTCGGACAAACCGGACAAAGGCCGCGAGCTACTGGCATGGCTAATCGCCGCCGGACTGGCTCTGTTGCTGATCGCCTTCACCCTATGGTGGCGCGGATCCCGGAACATAGAACCGACAACGTATTTCTCGGCGCCACTTCCGTTCGCGGCGCGAGATGTAGCTGTGTCTCCCAATGGGCATACCGTGGCGATTGTGGGTCATCGAGAATCCGAACGTAATAACCTCCTCTGGATCTACGAACCTGGGGCGCAGGAAGCGACGAGTCTAGCGGGCACGGAGGGCGCCAGCTTTCCGTTTTGGTCTGCCGATGGACAGTCGCTCGGATTCTTCGCGGATGGAAAACTCAAGAAGCTCAATCTGGCCGGCGGCCCGGTACAGACATTGTGCGATGCGCAGACAGGTCGTGGCGGAACTTGGAACAAAGACGGCGACATCCTGTTCACGCCGAGCGGTCACCTGGGAATCGGTCTGTACCGAATTTCAGCATCGGGCGGAACACCGACTCAGATCACCGTTCCCGACAAGAGCCTGACCGAAGACAGCCATCGCTGGCCGCTCTTCCTGCCTGACGGAGTCCACTATCTGTATTCCGCGATCCATCTCTCCGGCCGAAGGGACCTAACTTCGATCTATTTGGGTTCGCTGAATTCAAACGAGAAGCGACTGGTGACGAAAGCGAGTGCCAACGTCGTTTATGCCGCACCGTATCTGCTGTTCTACCGCGACCAGACCCTTTTCGCCCAACACTTCGACACGAAAAAATATGAGCTGATCGGAGAACCTGTTCCAATTCTCACGGGCGTGCAATATTCGCCGCGAATCTCGCGGGCGGTATTTGCGGCAGCGAACGGCCACCTGTTGGTAGCCCAAAAAGCTGGAGACACCGGAGCTTCTCAGTTTCTATGGTTCAACCGGAAAGGCCAGGAGATTGGAGTTCCGCTGACTCCGGGCATTTACGGCAACCTGACGCTGGCGCCCGACGGCAAGTCTGTGGCATCCGATACCACCGATCCGGCCAGCCAGAATACCGACATCTGGACCTACGATCTTGAAAGCCAAAGCGCAAGACGGCTGACTTTCGATCCGGCAATTGACTCGGTGCCCATCTGGAGCCCCGATGGTAGGCGAATGGTCTTTGCGTCGAACCGCGGTGTCACGTTCGACCTTTATTTGAAGGACACCAATGGAGCGCAAGAGGAGACGCACATTTCGCAGGAGGGTCCAGACCGGTTTCCTTCGGATTGGTCGCCGGATGGAAAGTATGTAATGTACGAACGTGGTCCCGACCTCTGGTACGTAACGATTCCAGAATTCCACCCCGCTCAATTTCTAAAGGCTACTTCCACTATCAAGAACGGCCAGTTCTCGCCGGATGGCAACTGGGTGGCATACTCCTCCAACGAGAACGGACGATGGGAGATTTACGTTACTTCCTTTCCCGAGGCGCACGGCAAGTGGCAGGTCTCGAACGCAGGAGGGGATCAGCCCAAGTGGCGGAGCGACGGCAAAGAGCTTTTCTACCTTTCCAGCGACAATAAAATCATGGCAGTCCCAGTGAAAACCGGGGCCAGTTTTGACGCGGGTACCCCGGTGGCGCTTTTCCAGGCCAATCCTCGCGAAATGGTCGCTACTTCAGAGCAGTTCTCTTACGCCGTCAGCAAAGATGGCGAGAAATTCCTCGTCAATACGCAACTGAAGACAGAAATGGCGCCGATGTCGGTCGTACAGAACTGGATCTCAAAGTTGAATCCATAGCTACCGCGAAACAAACCGCCCGCCGCAGTTTTGTACGCTGATTCGCATTCTGAACGATTGTTCCCCGATGCTGCAGTATGCAAGAACCTGCAAGGCCTGCCATCTTTTCCACCAGTGCCGCGACACTTCCCCTGCCTCTAAACTGCAATCTTGTGCACACCCCGTTTTCCTCAGCCGGTCCGCGCAGCGCTAAGCGATTGATTTCACGGCGCGAAATTTTTTCTTCCGCCCGGCACGATGGAATTTCGGGTGCAATGTCAGCCACGATAATAAAGTCTATTACTTACATGGACTTTATGGAATAATGCGCCCATGAAAATCTCCCAGAAGGGTCTTTATGCACTCCAGGCCATGATGATGCTCGCTCGTCATCATCATCAGGGGGCCATCAAGATCCGCGACATCGCCTACGAAGAGGTGCTCCCGGAAAAATTCCTGGAACTGATCCTTCTCGAACTCAAGAACGCCCGCATGGTCGAGAGCGTGCGCGGAGCCAAGGGCGGCTACCAGCTACGTCGCGACCCCGCCGAGATTCACCTCAGCGAGATTATTCGCCTGATTGACGGTCCGCTCGCGCCTTTTGGCGATGCCGAGCAGTTGCGGGAACTGATTGACCGCGATCTTCCCCACCGCGCCCTGTACCAGGTGTTTCTCGACGTCCGCGACGCTGCCGCTCGCATCCTCGATCACACCACTCTCGCCGACCTGATCGCTCCGAACGGCCCGCGAGTGGGCAAGAACTCCCGGCGCCAGAAAAATCCGAAGAAAGATCCGGCCAGCGTCCTCCCCATGGTCGTTGGAGGTTACAAGGGTGAATAAACGACTCCTCGGTGGGCTGCTTGTTTGGTTGGCGGCAATGGGATCCGGGTACGCGCAGGGAACGTCCAACACGATTCGTGTCGGCGCATTCCCTAACGTCACGCACGCGCAGGCGATGGTGGGAAAAGCCAATGGCTGGTTCGACAAGGCAATGGGCCCGCAGGTCAAAATTCAGTGGACGAGTTTCAACGCCGGTCCTTCGGCCATCGAAGCCCTGTTTGCCGGGGCGATTGACATGACTTACGTCGGGCCGAACCCGGCGATCAACGGCTACGTCCGCTCCAACGGCGAAGCCCTGCGCGTAATAGCCGGAGCTGCGAGCGGTGGCGCTTCCCTGATTGTGCGCAACGATTCCGGCATCAGCAAGCCGGAGGACTTCCACGGCAAGCGGGTCGCTTCTCCGCAATTCGGCAACACACAAGACGTCGCCCTGCGCAACTGGCTCAAGAACCACGGCATGAAGACCAACGACAAGGGTGGCGACGTGCAGATCGTCCCCATGGCCAACCCCGACCAATTGACACTCTTCCTCAGGAAGGACCTCGACGCCGCATGGGCGCCAGAACCGTGGGCGACGCGACTGATTCATGAAGGCAACGGCCGACTTTTTGTCGACGAGCGCTCGCTGTGGCCCAACGGGCAATTCGTGATCGGCCTTCTCGTCGTCAATACCAAATTCCTCAAGGCTCATCCCGATCTAGTAAAGGACTGGATCCGCGCGAACCTCGAACTCACCGATTGGATCAACGCTCACCAAACCGAAGCGAAGAAACTCCTGAACCAGCAGATTCTCGCCGAGACCGGCAAGGCCCTCCCCTCCTCCGTTCTCGACGAAGCTTTCTCGCGCATGCAGGTAACCTACGATCCGCTCCATGCGGCTCTCACCACCGCTGCACAGCAGGCGTTTGACGACGGGTTCCTCGGCCGGCAGATGCCCAATCTCTCTGGCCTTTACGATCTCTCACTCCTCAACCAGGTCCTAGCGGAAAAGGGACGAAAGGCCATTCAATGAGCACGAACGTGCAGAAGTTCCCCGAGCAATCCCCGATTCCCGCCGTTCCTGGGTTCGACCCGCGCTTCCCGGTTCACTCCGGTAGGACTTCCGGCAAGACAAGTCCGGTCTCGGTCAGCCGGCCCCCCCGCGTAGTTTTGCCTGAGATTCCCAAGGTCGGACTCAGCGAGATCTGCCTGAGTTACCACACACAGAGCGGAGAACGCCTCCTCGCTCTTGACCACATCAACCTTCAGGTGCGCGCCGGAGAGTTCGTCTGCATCGTTGGTCCGTCTGGCTGCGGCAAGTCTACCTTGCTGCACTTGATCGCGGGACTGCATCAGCAAACCTCCGGTCAGATCCTCGTCGATGGCAAGCCCGTGCAGGGTCCGGGCACCGACCGCATCCTCATTTTTCAGGAGCACGGTCTGTTCCCCTGGCTCACCGTCGGACAGAATGTCGAATTCGGCATGAAAATGAAAGGCGTGCCCAAGGCTGAGCGCGAAGAAAAGACGCGCTACTACCTGCGCCTCGTACACCTGGCGAAGTTTGAGAAAAGCTACATCCACCAACTTTCTGGCGGCATGCGCCAGCGTGTCGCCATCGCCCGCGCTCTCGCCACCGAACCCGACGTCCTCCTGATGGACGAGCCTTTCGCCGCACTCGACGCCCAAACACGCGACCTGCTGCACGATGAGTTGGAGCGCATCTGGAGCGAAACCGGACGAACCATCATCTTCGTCACCCACAATGTCCGCGAGGCGATTCGCCTCGGTGATCGCGTCATTCTCCTCACCTTCCGCCCAGGGCGCGTAAAGAGTGAATTCCCGGTCGAACTGCCAAGGCCGCGCCATCTCGAAGATCCGAGGGTCGCTCGCGCCGCCGGCGAAATCCTCGGCGAGTTGCGCGACGAGATTAACCGCTCGCTCGAATCCGAATACAGCGACGGTGTGAAGCCACATGTGAAGACGCCCGTGGAAGCGGTGTCCGGAATATGAAACGCGCCGCCCGTTACATCATCTTCTACGCCGCGCTCTTCGGCCTCTGGACCTTGCTCGCCGAACTGAAGATCTGGCCACCGTATCTGTTTCCTACGCCGTGGGGCGTCGGCGAAGCGCTCTATGCCGGATTTCAGGATCATTCCTATTTGATCGCCATCCGAGTCAGTATGCAGCGCGTCCTGATCGGCTACGCCATTTCCGTCATCCTTGGTATGATCCTCGGCCTGGGTGTGGCCAGCAATAAATTCCTCGAAGAAACCATGGGCGGTTTGCTGGTAAGTCTGCAAAGCCTGCCTAGCATCTGCTGGTGGCCGCTGGCCCTGCTCTGGTTCGGCCTCAATCAGAACGCGATCTTGTTCGTGGTAATCATGGGCTCGCTGCTGTCCGTTACCTTAGCGATGGAAGACGGCCGCAAGCAGATGCCGAAGATCTTCAGCCAGGCGGGACGCAACCTCGGCGCAAACGGCCTCAAGCTCTTCTGGTACGTTCTGTTGCCGGCCAGTCTCCCCTTCATCGTCTCTGGCCTGAAACAAGGTTGGGCTTTCGCCTGGCGCTCGCTCATCACGGCCGAAATGCTCTATCTGAGTCTTGGCCTTGGCCAGGTGTTGATGATGGGCCGCGACCTGAATGACATGAGCGCTGTGATCGCCGTCATGGTCTTGATCATTGCCATCGGTTACGTGGTCGATGGCGTCGTATTCAAAGGGATGGAACGCCATCTCCAGAACAAATGGGGGTTGACGCCCGCCAGTTAGACGCTCGGACTGGATTCCCGAGCTATTCCGAAATTGATTTGGGCAGATAAGAAAAAAGAGGCATAAGTTATTTACAAGTATGTCTACTATGTTTATAGTGCAACTTATAAAGGGAAACTGACATGAACCGATGAACGGTGATGCTGTCCCGTGCCAATCCGCACCGCGATGTAGCGGATGAGCCTTACCCGTTGTCTCCCCCGAAGTAGCAGTGCAGGAAACGATCCAAAAAGGAGAGGACTGTACTTCCATGAGACTCATCAAGAACCTGCTCATCACGACCCTCACGCTAGCGGCTCTGACGGCTGGCAGTAGGGCACAAACTGAGATCGCCGCGAACGCTGCTGCCGCAAACGGACCCGCGGCGCCAGCGCCCGCTCCGGCTCCCGCCCCAGTCACCGCGGCCGACATCCAGGAATTGAGAGCTGCCCTTGCTGCCCAGCAGCAGCAGATTGAGGCGTTGAAGGCGCAATTGCAAGGCAGGAATCAGGCACCGCAGGCGCCCGTTCAATCCGCACGCCTCTCTGCAGCACCCGTCGTGCCGGCCGTATCTGCTGCGAACACAACCGTGACCACCATGGCCAACCTCCAGGAAACGCCAACCGTCAAGAGTCAGCAAAATGCCGGCAGCTCCGATGAACGCATTCGGAATCTGGAAAGAGAAATCCAGGGCTTGGGCCCCATTTCTTTCAGCGGCGATGTGCGGCTTCGTGGTGAGCCCTTCTTCGGCGGCCCAACGGATGAATCGATGGATCGTATGCGCGCCCGCATTCGTGCCCGCTTTAACGCGGTTGCCACGCTCGGCGAGCAATTCCGCGCGGGCCTCACACTCGCCAGCGGTGACATCAACGACCCCACCTCGACCAACCAGACCCTTACCGGCTTCTACACGCGCAAGGCGGTTGCGCTCGACCAGGCCTTCGTCGAGTTCAGGCCGAAAGACTTCAAGCCCCTCACGCTCGTCGGCGGTAAATTCCGTTATCCGTGGTACAACACCGAACTTACATGGGATAAGGACATCAACCCTGAAGGCGTCGCCGAAACGCTGGCCTTCACCCTGGACACGCCCGCGCTGAAGCGGATCGCGTTCATCGGTTTTCAATTGCCCTTCGCCGAGATGGCCGGCACTTCATCGACGGACAAGAGGATTACCCAGTCCATCACTTACGGTGGCCAACTGCAAACGAATTGGCGCCTTGCGTCATGGATGAATCTCAGCGCGTATGCGGGCTACTATGACTACCGCGGCGCCGATTCCATCGCCCTGGCTCTCGCACGCGCCAGCACGAAGAATCCGCAAACTCCATTTTCCGGCTATCTCCCGCTGGCCTCCGGAAACCCCGTTCAGGACTCCACCTATACGACCACGGCCTCCACCATCATCACCGTCGGTGAAACCGCCTATCCCACGGGCGTTACGTCCATCTCGAACGCCCAGTTTGCCTCAAAGTTTGGCCTGTTCGACACCATCGCCCGTTTCGACATCAGTACCGGACATCCGCGTATCCCGATCGCGTTCATTGGGGACTACGTTCAGAATACCGAGGCCTGCGGCAACCTTCCGAACATTGCGGCCGCTCCGGCGAACACCGCGACGACCGCCTACAAGCAGACGCTCAATTCACCCTGCAACTCGCACTATCGCCGTGGATACTGGGCGGAAGGTGATGTGGGACGCTTGGAGAAGAAGGGTGATCTGCAGATTGGATACACCCGCATGTACATCGAGCGCGAGGCGGTGCTGGGCAACTTCAACTACAGCGACATTCGTCAGGGGACGAATGTAACGCAGCACCGGTTCACCACCTTTTACCAGTTCGATCCGAGGGTGCAGTTAGGCTTCACCGCCCTGGTTGGCCGTCCGCTCGGCACTACTGAGCCGTGGCTCACCCGCTTGCAGTTCGACACAATTTACATCTTCTGACTCGGCTCGACTAACAGCGGTTCGAGTCCCTCCCCCGTTTCGAAGGGAACCATCCCTTCGAAAACATCGCCGGCCCGGTTTTGACTACTCTCCTTTTCCGGGCCGGCGGTGATAACTTAATGACCGCTGCCGATGATATCGTGGCATACTCGGCTGGTTGCATGCTATGAACTCGAGACGCAACTTCCTGAAGCAGATCTCCGGCGCCGCGCTCGCTGTCGGCGCTGCTCCGTCTTTCTTGTCCATCGGCAAGCGCGGCGCAGAGCGGATCGATCGATGTTCCCGGCGAAGACGGAATGATCGTTAGCTCCTTCCGCTTCGTCGATCTGGAAACTCCGGTCGAGTACTTCAATACCTGGCTCACGCCGGTCCCGCACTTCTTCGTGCGCAACCACATGCACGAACCGAGCGAACTTAACCGCAGAAGCTGGCGCCTAACGGTCGGTGGAGAAGTTGAGAAGCCATTCACCCTGACTCTCGCCGAACTTTCAAGCTCGAAGACGCATTCCGTGGTCAACACGCTCGAATGCGCCGGCAACGGACGCAGCTTGCATCCGTCCGCAGGTTCCCGGCATTCAGTGGGGCAAAGGGCGCGGTCAGCACCGCGCGCTTCTCGGGTCCGCGCCTGCGCGACGTTCTGCAACGCGCCGGAATTAAGCCCACGGGCAAGCACGTCATGTTTCACGGACTCGACGAGGTTCCGGGCAAAGTTCCGCCCGTTCATTCGCAGCATTCCGATCGAGAAAGCGCTCGACTCCGACACTCTGGTCGCCACACACATGAACGGCGCGCCCCTAACCAAGCATCATGGCTTCCCGGCGCGTGCGCTCGTGCCCGGCTGGATTGGCGCGGCATCATGCAAGTGGCTGACCGAGATCAGAGTGCTGGATGCAGAGTTCGTTGGCAACTTCATGAGCCCCGGTTACCGCTTGCCGAATCAGCCAGTCAAACCCGGCGATGCGGTGAAGCCCGAAGATACTCACCCGCTCACGGCGTTGAGCGTGAAGTCGGTCATCCCGGGCCTCTCGATGGCGCCAGTGTCAAGGCGGCCCGAGTCGCGGTGCACGGCGCGGCGTGGGCGGGCGAGGCCGACATCGTCAAGGTCGAGGTTTCCACGGACGGCGGCGCGAATTGGAACTCAGCTGTGCTTGGCCACGATCAGGCGCACTATGCCTGGCGCCTATGGAGCTACGAGTGGAAGACCGAAGAGCGGCGACTATACAATCCTGTCTCGCGCGACCGACTCGCAGGGACGAACGCAGCCCGCCGACTCCCTCATGGAATCCAAGCGGCTATCTGTACAATGCTGTCGATCAGGTGAAGATCCATGTGGCATAGATTCGAAGTTGAATCGTTTGGAGGAATCTCGAGTGGTAGCGTCGGCGACGATGGTTGCTCGGCGTTCTTGCGGTCGCCGCAATGATGTTCGCGTCACCCTTGGCGGTTGCGCAGAAGCCCACCGAAGATCTGCCTGCCGGGCCTCATGCAGGCCAAGGCGACGACTTCGTGCCTCGAGTGTCATGAAGCGCGCATCATCCTGCAGCAGCGACTGAGCAAAGCTGCATGGACGAAGGAAGTCGACAAGATGATGAAGTGGGGAGCGGTCGTCGATGCCAGTGATCACGACGCGCTGATCGACTATCTGAGCACGAACTTCAGTCCAGATCAGCCGCCGTACGAACCGCCGCGGACTTCGTCGAATAGCACGTCGAACGCGATAACTTCGGGGAAGAAGACGAAGTAAGTTCGGACCTAAGACGGCAAAGCGCTACCGACCCAGTGTCCTGCAAGGCGTGACGGACACTACGGCAGCGCTGCCAATTTCAGAGCCCAAACTGATGAGGGAAGTATAGGAATTTCGATGCACCACTAATAGTGCATTTAGGTACTAGGAGTTAATACCCGAGGGTACTGGACTGCACGCGAGATCCCTCCCTTCGCCTGAAAAGCGGCTCCGGTCGGGATGACGCCTTCCACAACCTAGCCTTTGGGCTTTTCCTCTGCGCTCTCTGTGTTCTCTGCGGTTGCGGTTTTGTCAGGGCGGAGTAAGGGGAACAGGATAACGTCGCGGATCGTGTGCGAGTCGGTGAGCAGCATACAAAGGCGATCGACGCCGATGCCCACGCCGCCCGCCGGGGGCATGCCGTAGGAGAGGGCGCGGATGTAGTCTTCGTCCATCTGATGGGCTTCATCGTCGCCCCGCTCGCGTTCTTTCAGCTGCGCTTCGAAGCGGCGGCGCTGGTCTTCGGGATCGTTGAGTTCGCTAAAGCCGTTGGAGATCTCCATTTGCCCGGCATAGATCTCGAAGCGCTCGGTCCAGTCGGGCTCGTCGGGCTTCTGCTTCGACAGCGGAGAGACCGCCGTGGGAAATTCGTAGATGATCGTGGGCTGCGTGAGATGCTCTTCGGCCGCGGCCTCGAACAGAGCGGCGATGTTCTTCCCCGCCGGAGCATTCGCTTCGTACGCCATGTGCGCATGCGCTGCGTTGAAGCGCTCGATCAACTTCTTCACGCCTTCAGCGCTGGCGAAGTCGCTCATCTCGGGTTTCACGCCGGCCGCTTGTGGCCAATAATGAATGACGGCTTCGCGCATGGTCATGCGGTTCCACTTGGCCCAATCGATTTCCTGATCGCCCCACTTCGTTTTCGTCCCGCCACTCACGGCCTTCGCGGCTTCGGTGATGACTTCCTGGGTGACGTTCATGATGCCTTGATAGTCGGTGTAGGCCTGATAGGCCTCGAGCATGGTGAACTCAGGATTCCAGCGCCATCCCAGGCCTTCGTTGCGGAAGTTGCGATTGATTTCGAAGACGCGATCGAAGCCGCCGACGACCAACCGCTTGAGATAGAGTTCGGGCGCGATGCGAAGGTAGAGATCCATGTCGAGCGTATTGTGATGGGTGACAAACGGACGCGCCACGGCGCCGCCGGCGATGGGCTGCATCATCGGTGTCTCGACTTCGATGAATCCGTGTGACTCCATGCGTGCGGCGCATGGACTGCAGAAGTTTCGTGCGCTTCAAAAAAACTTCACGCACCTCCGGATTCATGACCAGGTCGACATAGCGCTGGCGGTAGCGGAGTTCAACATCGGTCAGACCGTGCCACTTCTCAGGCAGCGGCAACAGGTCTTTGCTGAGAAACGTGATCTCTTCGACGTGGACGCTGAGTTCGCCGGTGCGCGTGCGAAACAGATATCCGCTGACGCCGATGTGGTCGCCGAGGTCGAGCAACTTATAGAGCTCGAATCCTTTTTCGCCGACTGCATCTTTCTTGACGTAAATTTGGAGGCGCTTGCCGCCCTGCTGCAGGTGAGCGAATCCGGCTTTGCCCATCAGGCGGACGGCCATAATGCGTCCAGCGACGCGGACGTTCACCCGTGACCGTTCCAACTCCTCGGCAGTCTTCGGCGTGTACTCGTCCAGAATCTGCTCAAGGGTGTGGGTAAATTCGAACTTGCTGCGGTAGGTGGCCTGTCCCAGCGCCTCAATCTGCTTCAACTTCTCGCGCCGCAGGTCGTAAATATGGTCGTCGAGTGCCAAGAGAGTCCTTTAGGTCCTGAGGATGGAAGGGAGATTATAAACAATATGGTGGGGACGACCCGGAGCCTTCAGGGATGGGTTGAGGTTCGGAGCATTGCCTGCAATTTTTTTTCACCTCTTCGTGCAAAATCCTGATTCCTTTGAGGTTATCGAGGGGATATCCGTCCTGATCGCGGCAAAATCTTGAACTGAAAGGACTTATTTGTAAGATCCTGCGGAATAAGGAGTTAGCGGCGCCGAAGCCGAAAGCCACGAAAGATCGCCTGCCGGATGGGTTGCGGTCTGCGCGCATGAGTTCATTGTGCGCTTTCTATCGGCTCGGTCAAGGTTGCGGGTCACAGAGGAAAGGTTTTTCTTTGTGCAAACCTGTGGAAAACCGGAGAGCCGGCGTTCAGATTTGGCGTTGGCGATTGGAGTCAATGGAGATTGTTAGTCAATGCGCGTAATCGAGATTTCTCATCAACTGACATGCCGATGCTGAACAGCCGGTCACAAATTGACACCTCTTTAGCCCTTTCGTTGGCGGAGCAGCGAGCTGAAACGATCTCAACAACCGAGAGATGGCTTGGCGTGCTTTTGGTGCTTACAGGCGAGGTTCCCGCGCGGCACCTCGCGCCGGTTTTCAATATGCAGTTGATTCACGCGCTCTGAAGCGACCAGCTATTTGCTGTGGCGGGTCGGAATTCCCGGAGCACGTTCTCGGCTCACACTCGATTGACGTCGGCCAGCGGCGAGTCACTGCGTCAGTAGAAATCCGTGGGATACATTGCTGGAGTCAACCACCGTGCCCGCGATAGCTCCAGCATTGTTGATCGCGCTCGGATAGGTTCCCTGGAAATCGGCAGTGCCCGCTCCCGGAGCGTCGAACGTGTCTATCGTGCCATCCGCGAAGCGCTGGAAGCCGTGAGCGCCGGACTTGAACTCGGGATCGGTGGCCCAGTTACCAGCCACAGCTCCGCTATCGTTGATGCCATTCACGTTCAGTGGAACCGAGCCCGGGACCGTAAAGAAATCGAGGACGCCGTCTGTCGCGCGTAGGAACCCCTCCATCGATCCACCTCCACCCGGAAGATTAAATGCTCCCGCTGCGGTCCCGCTCTGGTTTAGGTACACACCGGCGACCTGGACGTTTTGCAGGAACACAGTAAAAGCTCCGTCAGGCGCACGGAGGTATGCGGCAAAATAACCGGTCGGAGCGCCGTAGAAGCCCGTCACCGTTCCGTTGACGATGCCAGTAACGTCGCAGTCAAACCCGAGGGGCCCATCGAAGAGGGTGATTCTGCCGTCTGACGTGCGAACATAGCACTCGAAAAAATCGTATTGGGTGAGAATGGTACCGGCAACATTGCCGAGGTTGTCGATGAATGCGGAACCTTCCAGAAACTGGGTGTTTGACGGGACAAAAGAGGTAAATTTTCCGTCTGCAGTACGCAAGAAGACCTGGTCATGGGGGTTGGAATATGAGCCTACAATCGTGCCCGAATCGTTGATCCCATAAACGCTGGTGTATTGCGCGCCGGGGTATTCCACCTTGGTTATCTTGCCATTTGTCTGACGAAGAAATCCGTAAGTTTTCCAATTGTTGGAGGTCACGGTTCCTGCGATCGTCCCCTTGGAGTTCATACCAATTGCCCTCGTGCCCTGGCCAGACCCTGTGCCAGCTCCTGGACCGTCGAAGGTAATGACTGAGGAGGACTGGCCTGCGGACACCGCCGGAGCGAGCGCCAGAAAACCTGAAACGATCGCGAGGATTGCAAGCCGGACAGCTTCACTGCTGCGCAGAGATGAGTTGAGTAACATATGGGCTGCTCCTTTGGGGCGTCAGGTTGCCTGCCTGGTCGAGGGGGGAGGAAGACCAACAAATGGGCCTGAATTATCTCACACACGCATCTTCAAACCATGTTGCCAAACTTGGTCTGCCAAAAGTTCTCCACTTTAGAGGTAAGCGTATCGTGATTGAGGATACCTGTCGAGAACAAGCCATTTCACGTTTTGACCCTCGATGAGTGTCACAGAGAGAGATGGCACAACAGTAAGGGGCGATGACCGACACCGGACTCGCTGAACAAGTCATTCCATCGGATGCGAGCCAGGAAAGTATTCATCGAGCCGGGGGCTCAATTTCGCAGCACGTCGGCCTACAACGTTTTGGACGTCGTATTGCGCTGGGACATCAGGCCAATGGATATGGCTAGCTCTTCGGCTCTCGCTAAATCACTCTTGGGATGATCGGCATTCCGTCTGGCCTCGTCATATCCGAGAATCCCATAGTAGATGGCGCGATCGAAGAACTGGTTCAGCATCTGGCGTAACTCTTGTTCACCGCGGAGTGCCACGATGTTGTCGGCAAAACCTTCCTGCTCAAGGAAACGCCACAGATGATCCCGAGTGAGCATCAAAGCCCACACGAATTGATGCCGGCCGACTCCCTCGACTGCCCGGCGCGAACCGATGGCCCGAAACCGGTTTTCGACATCCGCTTCGGTCTTTTGCAACAGCCATTCTCCCAGATTGCGATAAACATCGACTGCGGCCAGTTGCAAGTCCTGTGCCGGGATCTTGCGGAAGTTGGAAGTCCGTTCCGCCGCCCGGATCTGTTCTGCGACCCCCCGTGCCAATCTCTCCGCATGCCTTTCAATCAGGCGCACCAATCGTAGCCCTACCATGCGCGCTTCTCCTTGACGTCCGTTGGAAAATGCGCGCCCAACAGCAGTGCGACATATTCCTGGACGACCGCCATATATATCGTAACACGATATATATTGGGCGACAACCTGCCGTCACGCTCAGAGCGGGTTTCGGGCGCGGCAGTCAGTGCATGCCTGATCGATGATCGCGGAGGGAGGGTCAGGACTTTGTGCCAGTCCGCATGGCCATGGCCACGAGTACGGCGACGAGGGTCGCAGGAAAAAGCTGGCCGACCACCGCCTCGGCGATGGTGAGCGAGCGAGCGAACGGATCGACTGGGGCGATTGTGCTACCCACGGTGGTGAGCGTGGCGAAACTGAAATAGGTGAGTTTCGATGTGAGTTGATCAAGGTCGATAGGCGCGGAAGCAAAATAGAAGGAACCCGGGCGAAGCTGCTCGAGAAACTCAAAGGCCGACGCCCACAGCATGCCGATCAGCAGATAGACGCAGACGCCTCCTTGAATGCGGCTCCAGGTCAAAGGGCCTTTGTTGAACATCACGAGCAAAACAATACGGACGTAAAGAAGCAGGGTAACGATCACCCAAGCGCTACCCAAAAGATGGAGAAAGTGAGTCGGATGGACACGACCGACCCCGAGGACGATTGCACAAACCAGGACAACGGCGATGGCAAACGCTCTGGCCCTGCGGCTCTGGTCGATGACCAGAGTGCCGGAAATCATCAACACGAGGACGATCAGGTCGAAGAAAAGGCGCCCGGGAAGGCCACCTTCGCGGAGAGGTGTGATTACAAAAACAAGGACGGCCAATGAGATCGTGACCAGGGTGAGGCCAAGGTGAGAGGACCAGAACTGGCTCAGATCGATCGGACGAGTTGAGTTTTGAGGTTGAGACATAGGATTCGTCATGAATTGCGTTCTCCACGGGATTGCGCTGCTGAGCGGATGCGACGAGTTTGGACGCGACGCTGGCACCTCGTCCACAATTATCTTTTATCTTTCGCGTATCTTTCGCGTGGAGCCGCCCGCGTGCATCGGCCAGGTTTCAACCGTGCGGCAGCCAAATTCTTGCAGCGGATTTCTGGACGGCGGTCGAGCGGGTGTCTATAATCCCGCCAAGTCGGGCAGCAAGATCCGCGACTCAATGACGCCATGAGGAAACACAACGCGAAACTGGTTCTTCTTTGCCTTTTTCTGGTGGCGGTCCGCAATATCGCGGTAGCGCAGGAGCCGCCGGCCAACGTCGCTGGCAATTGGACGATCCACTCGAAAGGGCCCGATGGCAGGCGCCGCACGCAGATCATGCAACTCACGCAACAGGATGGCGTTATCACCGGTCATTACGAGGGTCCGGGCCAAAAAGGAGAACTGGAAGGAACCATCCAGCAGCAACACATCCTGTTTCGGACGAAGACCCACACGGTGCTAACCTTTCGCGGCAGAGTGGACGGCCCTCGCGTCGAGGGCAGGGTCCAAGGCAGGACGATCTCTGGGACATATCGCGACGAGCATGGACTGGGCCAATGGAACGCGGCGCATTCCGAGTAACTCCCCAGCATCGCAGTGTCTTCCCAACATTTCCCGCCTGGAGGTCTCTATGATCAGAGAGAACAACCGAACCCGAAATCCATCGGCAAACACCGGAATCGCCCGTGGCGGCCTGGCTCTTGGCGCCGCTGCGATTGTCGCCTTTGCGTCGGCGCTGTTGCCATCGGCGCACTGGTGATTCGGAAGGTCGCCATCCGCAGTGCTCACATCGACAGGCTAAGCATCGGTGAACTGACGGTCGACCGGCTTGTGATCAAGGATTCGGCGACCCACGATTGAATGGCTTCGCGGTCAGAAAGCGAAGCGGCATGTGGACGAGAGCGCGATTGTTCGCCTCCTGTCAAATGTGACAGTTCCAAGGACTCGGAGGCTGGTGTTGAATTCAGAGAACAGAGTGCTTCGGTACGGGGAAGTTTCGCTTCGGAATTTCCCCTCCTTGGGTGGCGCAGTTCCAGAACCCCACAGAATCGTCAGACTGCGCCACTTCCCTTTCCCTCCGTCGAAGGGCCGCTCGTCCACGGTTGTGCATATGGTTATTGTTTTCCGCAGCTTCTGAAGCGATGGCCTGATGCAAATTCAGTTCTTCGTGAGCTTGAAGACAGCGCCCTTGCCCTGGGAGCCTCCTCCAAGAGTCGTGCCGTAGAGATTTCCCGCCTGATCGGCTATCACGCCGGAGAGGGGCTGCATCCCGGCTTGCTCGCTGAAACCGAAGCTGTAAAGCAGGGTTTCGACTCCAGCGGTCGATAGCTCATAAACAGTCCCCTCTTCATATTGGCCGCCTTCATAGGTTGTGCCATATAGGGTTGCCCCGTCGAGCAGCAGGTTGCCATAGGGTCCGCTTCCATTGGGACAGGTGAACCCGATGCAAAATGTAGCCAGAGTGGTTTCTAATCCAGCAGGGCTGTGCTCAAAAATGGCTCCGGGAAAGCCAAAACCGTTCATGGAGCGGCCATCCGCACCGGCGATGCCGTAGAGATTCCCCTGGGAGTCTAGCGTGAGGAATGAGGGGAGGGTCCCGTCGGCGCAGTTGATTTGGGAGCAAAAGGAATACAGGTTCGTCAATTCGTTTTGAGGGGACAGTTTGAACAGATATCCATAGTTGTTGGGCCCAGCTTCAGTAGCAGCGCCGTAGAGATTACCTATGGAATCAAGGACGACATTCCCCTTCGGGAACGCGCCGTCGGAACCGCCGTTGAAGTTATACAAAATCGTCTCCACTCCCTTCGGACTCAACTTGTAGACGATGCCGCAGCCGGGAGTTCCGCGCCGAGGCTTGCAGGGAGTGGAGACACTATTGCCCCCTAGAGATGTGGTTCCATAAATATTGCCCGCCGCGTCGAGCGTCAGGCTTCCCCATGGATTCTGTCCGTCAGGCGCGCCGGTGAATGCGTGCAGGATGGAATATTTTCCCGAGGGCCTGATCTTGAAGACCGTTCCCCCTTGGCCAGCCTTGTAACCACCGTAGAGGGTGATGCCGTAGAGATTGCCAGCCTCGTCGATCGTCAGGGAGTTGACGGGATTAGCGCCGTCTTTGCCGCCATGGAAGGTATGCAGGATGGTCTCGTTGCCGAGAGTATCGATCTTGAACACCGTGCCACAGCCGACGTCGAAGTTGAAGTTTATCGCGGGACAATTTAAGTCGCCGCCGACGTTCGTCGTGCCGTAGAGATTGCCCGCGCCGTCCATGACCAGGCCGCTCCAGGGATTAATGCCGTCACCCGAGGAAGATCCGAAGCTGTAAAGAATGCTTTCGCTATAAGTCTGGGCGGGTGCAAGAGCGGAAAGAAAGATGGACGAGAGGAGGAATATCAGGAGGAATCGAGGTTTCATTTGGGACCTCATTCGATGAACGTTTCCGACACGACCAGAGGACGAAGTTTCGCGGAATCCGCTCGCTTGAAGCGCCCTGAGGAACGTCCCCAAGGGTCGAAAGCGCGAGGAACGAGGAGCGATCATCCTATTCGTATCGCTGGGCGTCAAGATGAAGAAATTTGCAAACCCCGCTCACCGGGTTGCCACGGCTGGGGCTATGGCGATAGGGGCGCTGCACCGGGTGCTGCTGCCGGGAACTGTGTGGCAGGTGAGGGCGAATAGAGAACGGCCGCGAGGCGCGGGTATCTCGCAGCAAAGAAATACATGGAATACGCGGGAAAGAAAACGATGGCGGGCACGGAGATCAGCGAAACGAGATAAAGAAAGATCCCCAGCAAGACGCATCCGATGACGACGGCCAGAGTGATGGTGTAAACGTTCCAGGTCAGTCCCGCGGATTTGCCGGTGAGGATGGCAAGGATGCTGAGACCAGCGGTGGGGATGACGAAGATCAGGCCCAAGATAACCGAGGCAACTCCGATCAGGATGCCGACGACTATGGCGAGCACGATCTTCATGGCGACGTAGCCGATATAGGATCCGATTTCGGCTTGCAGCATAGGCCAGAGCCGCCTCCAACCTTCCATGGCATCAATATCTTCGAGCGCCATTTGGGGAACGACAAAATCCTTGGTCAGCAGAAGAACGACGGCCGCGACCACCACGAAAAGAAAGAACACCAGAGCAAGAATGGTTCCGCCTAAGATCAGGGCCGGCAGATGCTCTTTGGGCGCCCGGAACCATCCCTTGGTAAACGCAATGACGACGGGGATTCCGATGAGCACGATGATCGCTCCAAAGGTGACGAGAGAAAACAGCAGTCGCCAGACGAAGTAGCGCCATCCCGCACTAAGCCTACGGGACCAACTCCAGCGGAGGTGGCACTCTTTCGCAATGATGCTGTCGAACAGGACGAAGCGCATGACGCTGCCGATGTACATGAATATGATTCCGATGGCGAGCACGGCGACGATGAGGGCCGTAATCAGAACAGCCAGCAGCGCTGGATCGACGCCCAGAGAACCCGGAAGCCCGACATGCGGGACAGTTCCTGGAGACGTGGGCAGTTGGAAGTTGGAGCGGTTGCAACCGTTGGAACCGAGTTCTCCAGCCAGCAGACCGACAAAGGCGAGCTTCGTCCATTGCGCGATACGAAAGGGCTTGAACAGCTGCAGTTTGGCGTGTTCGATAGCGGGCGTGATCGAATCGACGGCGGTCATTGGCAACGTAACACCTCGGTCTGCGAAACGGTATCCACAAAACGGTACTAAGAATTGGGCTGGGGATCAAATCAATTCGGAGGGCAGAGGAGTCGAGGCCGAATGAGCAAGAATGCGCGAGGAGGGTGGCTTGCGAAATACCAAGCTACCATGGTACATTGGTACCCATGACGGACGACTCCAGACTGGAAATCGAACGCGTGCAGACCGGGGTGCGTATCGAGAAACGGATTTTGAAAGTTCTCAAAGCTTTCGCGGAATACCACGATATGACGCTGGGCGACGTGCTCGAAGGCATCGTGTTGCATGCCTTTGACGGGAAGACGCCGTTCAGTCCGGCATCGCTGGAGCGGATTCGCGAGCTGAAGAAGTTTTATGAACTGGATCTGGATTCCAGCGCGAGCCACCGACTGAAGGAAATCAAGGCGAAATCGCCGCGCAAGCGCGCTGGTGAAAAACAGAGAGGAAGTGCATGAGCTTCATCAAAGCCAAGTGCGGTCTGATCGCCCTGCAGTATTCCCTCGGCATCGTGGTCCTGATCGAAGCGGTGATGTTCGTGCTGCCCAGCGCGGCGCATGACTTTGCCCGGACTCATATGCCAGGCTTTGTGCGGTTGATATTGGGATTTGGCGAGATTCTTGGATGCGTTCTGTTGCTGATTCCGCAGACGGCCATTCGCGGGGCATGGTTGCTGATGGCAGTCTTTGTCATGGGGATCTTGCTTCATTTACTGCACGGAATGTATGGGATTGGGAATCTTGTCATTTACGCAGCCGCCGCGTTTGCGATTGCCGTTGGCAAGGGAAATTAGAGTCAACACCACCGGGCTGCGTCCGGCGGACAGCCGAGGGTGGCTGTCCCCACATTTCCCTTTGCAGTCCTCCATTTTTCAGATCTTGATTTGCACCATGACGGACGCCGAACTGATCCATCAATTCGAAACTGACACTCTTCCTGATGATTCCTTCCATCATGCGGACCATGTGCGGTTGGCATTTGCATATCTTTCGCAGTATCCGGTTCTGGAAGCTCTGGAGAAATTTGCCGCTGCGCTGAAGCGCTACGCGACCGCGCGGGGGCAGTCTCAGCTTTATAACGAGACGATCACGCTCGCGTATTTCTTTTTGATCCGGGAGCGCATAGCTCGTTCGGCGACCGACAATTGGGAACAGTTTGCTGTCCGCAATTCTGACCTGCTGGTCTGGAAAAACGGAATTCTCACTCGCTACTATCAGGAAGGGACGTTGCAATCCGATCTCGCCCGGACGGTCTTTCTCTTCCCCGACAAGATGTGCTGAGGGCGGCCTTTTGTCGTTCCAGGCTGTCTATGGTGCCGTGGCAGAATAAAAATGGAGTACGATCACTTCCACCAGGCGACCCAATGAATGGATTCCAGCGAATTCTCCTTATCTCAACAGTCCTGACGGTCCCGCTGGCTCATGCGCAAGACATCCGCACGAGCCATGCACTTTTGCGCGCGATGCACGAGCGGTATCAGGCATCGTGGTACAAGACGCTGACATTCACGCAGAAAAACACGACCTATAAACCTGACGGGATGAGCACGGCAGAGACATGGTATGAAGCCGCGATGCTGCCGGGGAGGTTGCGCATCGACATCGGGCCGCCCGCGAGCGGAAATGGATACGTTCTGGTGGACGGGACGGCCACCATTGTCAAGGACGGTAAAGTCGCAGACACTTTTCCACTGATTAATATGCTGTTGGTGTTTGGGTTTGATGTGTATACGCAAGACCCTGACGCGACCATCGCAGCGGTGAAAGGGCAGGGCTACGATTTGTCGAAGGGTTCGTTCGGTATGGAAAATGAATGAGGAGTCAACCGCAGTCTTCATGATGTGTCGCCTCCTCGAACGACGGCGATTGCTTTTCGCTCGACGACGCAGCAAGATCGCCAACGCGACCTGGCAATCGGCCAGATCGCGTTGGCGCATATTCGTGGCCCTGCTTCTCGTCAAAACCAACGCTGGACCGCAGGAAATCTCTGCCAGTTGGTCAGGCTACGGCCGCTGCCACCTTCACCTTTTTTACCGGCCTTCTGACGTGACGCTCCGCCTTTCCCGTCGTCTTCGCAGCATTCGGAGCCTTGACCATTACATCCATCAAGGCTTTCTGGGCCTCGACGTAACTCTTCACTGCCTCCCGCGTCAGTTCGCTCAAGGGAAGAGACGGGAATGGCTGCAGGAGTTTCATCGTCTTGCCCGCCGTTTTCACGTTGGCATTCATCTGTTGCCCGGCGATGTCGACCAACCGTTTTTGCGCTTCCACGAATGACTCGGTGGCCTTCCGCGCCAGTTCTGACAACTCGGTTTGCTTCATCTTGGCAGCACCGTTGGTGTGTTTCCCTCCGGTCGCTTTCGCAGTTTCCTCGGCGACTACGTCGAGGAATTGCTTTTGAGCTTTGACGAAGTTCTCCATGCCCTCGCGCGCCAGCTCGACAAACTGTTCAGGCTGGTACGGCTTGCCGGCCTTGGCCGCGTCTACCCAGGTATGAGTCTGTTTGCCGGCGATCTTCAGAAACTCCTCCTGCATATCGATGAAAGTTTCGACGCTGCGCCGCAGCAGGTCGGTCATGGCATGGGCTGCCGGCCAGTTTCCAACACGTTCCTTAACGCCAGTCATGAACAGCTCGTTCTGTTCCTTGCCCAGATCGAGCAGCACCTTTTGTCCTTCGAGGAAGTTCGTCAAACCTTCCCCGGCAACTTCGCTGAGGATGGCAGTGGGAGAGTGCAGGGGGTCGGATAGCTGTTCGCGGACGGCGTGCATGACGCTTGCATTCTGCCGCATTGCCAGATCGATGAGGATCCGTTGCGTGGCGAAAAGAGTCTGCGCGCCCTGTTGCGCCCAACTCGAGAGCAGCGAAACTACCGTCGACTCTCGCGAATGAGTGCGGGGAGATTCATGCTTTACTGCTGGGGCCATATAAGGACCTCCGATTGCTGCATTGCAGCATCAGTCAAACTATACGAAATGAGCGTGGTTATGTCAAGATATTCCTGCGTTCTTGTGCATGGCAACATCGGCAGGAATTCATGAAGCCCTCCGCGACCCTGATCAAGAAATACGGAAACCGCCGGCTCTACGACACCGCCGGCAGCCGCTATGTGAATCTCGACGATCTGGCCGCACTGGTTCGCGCCGGCCATGAGGTCCGCGTGGTGGACGCGAAGACCGGCCGGGACCTGACTCGGGTGACCCTGACCCAAATCATCACCGAGGATGCGAAGGATAAGCCAACCGGACTGCCCCTCGAACTACTCCGGCAATTGATCATCGCGTCCGATGAGGTGCGGCAGGAATTCCTCATGTGGTACCTGAAATCCGCCTTCGACACCTACGAGAAGCTGCAGGATGCGGTGCAGAACCGGTTAAGCGAAGTCCAGTCGGCAATCCTCTCCCCGGTGGACATGATGAAGCGGTTCCTCGGCGCAAGCGCATCCTCGCCTGCACCAGCCGCGGACGAATCGGAAGTCGAGACCCTGCGCAAGCGCGTGGCGGAACTCGAGGCCCGGCTGGGAAAACCGGCGCGCAAAGCGCGTCACCCCCGCACGCGGCGCTGATCTTTCCTTGTCCCACGCCATCCCTACCCGTATCTCCATGCCAACCCGTAAGCGCGGAAATGTCTTCAGGATCGGCGGCAAAAGCAGTACAATACCGCAGTGCAGCATGCGCCTGTCCGTGCCTCGACGCGCGGGGGCCGGGGGACCCTGGGACCAATTTGCCGGGCAAAAAGAAAAAAGCTGCAGCGCGTCCTTCCATGACGAAGCGGCGCCCGTCCACTCTGCGGCGCTATCCCGAAGCCGACACTTCTCTTTGGACGGAAGCCCTATTCGGGGCTGAGCTTCTCATTCTGCACGCAACCCCGGTGTACTACGGCTTCGGCGTACCCCGTGGAGATCGCTCCGCGGTGGTCATCATTCCCGGATTTCTTGGCACCGATCTCTATCTCACGGAACTTCATGCCTGGCTGGGGCGCATTGGATACCGGCCCTACTTCTCTGGCATCGGGATTAACGCGGAGTGTCCGAACCTGCTGATACAGCGCCGCCTGAACCAGACGATCGAAAAAGCGTTAGCTGAGACCGGACGCAAGATTCATTTGATCGGTCACAGCCTGGGAGGAGTCATCGCCCGTTCCGTGGCGGGCCAACGCCCCAAGGACGTCGCTTCCGTGACCACGCTCGCCGCGCCCATCCGTGGCACGGCCGCCAATCGAGCCGTTCTCCATGCCGCCGAAGCCGTTCGCCTCCGGATTCTCGAAGAACACGGCCGCGGAGTACTGCCCGACTGTTATACCGGACGATGCACCTGCAATTTCCTGGACTCGCTCTGGCGGAAGGTTCCCGACTCGGTCGTCGAAACCGCAATTTATACGCGCCATGATGGCATCGTGGACTGGCGCTATTGCATGACGATGAACCCTGAAGTGGACGTGGAAGTTCCCGGCACGCACATCGGAATGGCATTCAATCCGGCGGCCTACACCGTCGTCGCCGAGCGCCTGGCCTCGGCTCAGTCCGCCAAGTAGTTCACCCCACCATCTCCAGCACCGCGCCGGCGGCCGCTTCCAATCTCTCTCGCGCTCCGTCCGCACTTTCCAGCAGAATCGACGCCGACGCCAGGCTGTTGTTTGCGACTTCAAAACTGCCCGAGCAATCAGTCTTCAGATAAGGGAGACGATGTAGACTCGAACCGCGACCGTCGAACGCAGCCTTCAGGCGCATCCCGTTTCGCTCGATACCGCTGAACTTCCATTGCATATTCTCCGGATCACGGACGATTTCACGGAGCTTCGGGAAGATGTACGGCTGCTGATTGTGCCAGAGCACGGCTTTGCGAAAGAGCAGTCCGAACGGCATCTCGTATACTAATGCTTCCAGAGTAGTCGCTGGTTTTCCGGGCGGAGCAAAGTACGCATGTGCCCACGTCCACAGGTTGCGATGCCGGTATCCACAGTTGTGTCCCTGCACACCGAATCCCAAAGGATCTCCGGCAAAGGTTCGGCCGTCGAATGTGATCTGTCCTGAAAAGAGTGCATCGGAGTGCGGCGTGCGCGAGAAACCAATCCAGCCTTTGTTGCTCAGCGTCACGCGGAAAGTGGAACGGTGACGCAGGTTCCAGGAGATCGCGTGCCCCTCAACCTGCAAGGCTCCCTGGCAGGAATCCTCGTCCATCCCGTTGCCATGCACTCGAAAGTGAAATGGAGTCTGTCCCTTGCGGCTGAGGTCCACTCCTCCCAGGGGAAATCCCTGAATGAAACTCTGCGGATTGCCACCTGCCGGAAACCACGTCGCCCAGACCTGAACCGGCAACCCCCGCGGGTTTCCGGCGCAGCCCCCACGCCCGGGATTCATCAGCAAATAACGGAACCACCACGCCCCGCCACCGTCCGCCAATCCCATACGCACAAACCAAACTTCATAACGGCGCCGCACCGACAGCGTGGAAAACACTTCGTTAAGAGTGGCCAAGGATTTCACAGCTCCGAACCACGCCAGACTATCTCACAGAACTTCCAATCGTCCCGTGATGACAGTCACTGCGCACCCCTGCGCGCGCGCCCATAGTTTGTCCTGGTAGGTCCCCATGCTCGATGCGTCCGCCATCGCAGCGGGCTTTCGCCAGCTCGCCCCCGGCCAGTTGCGCGCCGCTCTCGAGAATTTCTTGCCGAAGGGAACAACCGCCGAAAAAATCAGCGCCATTGAAGCCGGACTACGAAGCCCCGCCGGACAGTCCGTGCGGGATGCGATGGCGCGATGGATCGTGGATGAGATCGTCCCAGTAGAGGCCCTGGTTCCGCAAGCCTACGTTAACTGGCGCGCGCCCGTGCGGGACGCCATGATGTTCGTAGTGGCGCGCCTCTCGCCGGCACGCCTCGCTCCGAAGCTTCTCGAACAGATCGAACTTCCGGCCGGGACATCAGCCGAAGTCCGCCTGCTCCGCCTCATTGCCCAGGTGCCGGGATTGCAAAAACTGGGTCAGGTCATCGCGCGAAATCAGCATCTCCGTCCCGCTCTGCGCAAAGCGCTCGCCAAGTTGGAGAACGGCATTCGCGACGTCAAACCGGAAGACGTGCGCTCTATTATCCAAGAGAATCTCGGACCGCGGCTCAGCCGCTTCGCCGTCGAAATCGCTCCAAGGATTCTCTCCGAAGCAAGTGTGAGTGCGGTCGTGCGTTTTACCTGGAAAAATCCTGACAGCGGACGGCGCGAGCGCGGCGTCTTCAAGGTGCTGAAGCCTCATGTCCCCGGCTACTTCGCCGAAGACATGGACTATCTCCAGGGGCTAGCCCAATACTTCGGAGACCAGCATCACAATTATGGGCTTGCCGCCGACGTCATTCCCGATACTTTTCGAAAAGTTCGCCGCCTGCTCCGGCACGAGGTCAACTTCGTTCGCGAACAAAAAACGCTGCTCGAAGCGGCGGCTCTCTATCGGTCCATCCCAGGTGTTCGAGTACCGCGGGTAATCCAGCCTCTGTGCACGCCGACCATCACCGCGCTAACCGAGGAGATAGGAACGAAGGTGACGAGTGCCGCGGCGCGCCTGCCTCTCTCAGGCCGACAACAGTTGGCGGAGCAACTCGTCGAGGCCCTCATCGTGGTGCCTCTCTTTGCGCCCGCGGCCGAGGCCATTTTCCACGGCGATCCTCATGCCGGAAACTTGCTCTACAACAACCGGACCAGCGAATTGACCATCCTCGACTGGGCGCTCAGAGAACGATTGGGACGCGAAGAGCGCCGGCATCTCGCCCTCTTGTTTTTGATGGTCACCTTGCGCGACCCGGTAGGTACTTTCAACGCCATCGCGGCCCTCCGTCATCACCGTATTGGCATGACCTCGCCACGCGGTCGAATGATCCGCGAGTTAGTGGCCTGCTTCTTTGACGAGATGCCGCCGACCCGTATGCCCAGCGGGGCCGACTCCATGCGACTCTTGGAACGGGTCGCGATTCGGGGCGTCAAGTTTCCCGGCTCGCTGATCATGTTGTCCAAGGTAATGTTCACGCTCGAGGGAATTCTGGGCGACATCGTTGGGTCCGACACAGGGATGGGGCTCCCCCTGGCGCGTCATGTCGCCCAGCATTGGCTTGCCAATCGATCCGCGTTCCGCTCTCCGCTTGCGACGCGGGACTGGATCACACTGCAGTGCAGCGCATTGCTCTACACCGGTCGCCTGTGGGTGCAATGGGAGCAAGCGATGCTGGACCGCTTCCTTACACCAACCCCCACGTCAGCCGCGACCGGTTGAGAGCACACGATTCAAGAGAACGGACCTTATACGAGCACGGCCTTGTGCTGACGAACGGCACGGCCTCGCCCCTGCTTCGCATGACCGACAACCTTCTTTGGCGGCTTAATCGGCGATCCAATCAGGGACGTTTCCGCGTCCACGAAGCTCCGCACGCCTTCGCCGGTGAAGTTCGCCATCGGCACCAGGCGGGACGGCGACACCAGTTGCAGGGTCCGAGTCGTCGCCTCCAGGTTAACATTCATCTGCTGGCCCATCACATCGAGTAATCTCTTCTGTGCTTCGATAAATGCCTTTCCGGCTTCGCGCGCGAGTTGTGCCAGCTCAGTCCTTTTCCCAGCCTTAACGTCGTGCTCCTTCTTGCCGCTAGTGGCCTGTCGCAAAGTAACCATTACTAGTTGTTATGCTTCTAAGTTGGTATGGCGACAGACAGCGAAGTGTCCCTCACCAGCAACCAACGGTCGGAACTCAGCAGCATTGCTCAATCGCGTACCCTGCCGGCCGGCTACGTCTTTCGCGCCAAGCTCATCTTGATGCTGGCAGAAGGAGCTTCCTTCAACACCATTAAGCACAGGCTGCAGACCAGTGCTCCCACGATCATCCGCTGGAAGCAGCGCTTCCTCGAGTCCGGGCTCGACGGGCTCGATACCTATCATCCCGGCCAGAAGGCTACGGTTCTGACTCCGGCTTTGCGGGCGCGGATTCTGTCGGCCACCCGCAAGAAACCCAGCGACGGTTCCACCCATTGGAGTTGCCGCAAACTGGCGACCGCGCTGGGTGTCAGCAAAGACGTGGTGCATCGGGTCTGGAAAGAAGCCGGTCTCAAACCCCACCGCTTGGAGCGTTACTTGGCCAGCGACGATCCGGAGTTCGAAAGCAAAGCGGCCGACATTATCGGCCTGTATCTGCGGCCTCCGCAACATGCCGCCGTGTTCTGCGTCGATGAGAAAACCGCCATTCAAGCCCTGGATCGGCTCGATCCCGTGCTGCCGCTTTCGCCGGGACGAGCCGAGCGTCACGGCTTCGAGTACTTTCGGCATGGAACGCTTTCTCTGTATGCCGCGCTGGACACCAAGACCGGCCGCGTGCACGGAAGAACCACGGCCCGCCATACCAGTCGCGACTTCGTTGCCTTCCTCGCAGAAGTGGTATCGCTGTGTTCGCCTCGGCAGCAGATTCATATCATCCTCGACAACCTCTCCGCCCACAAAACCCAGCTCGTTCGCGACTTCCTGCAACAGCATCCTCGCGTGCAGCTTCACTTCACCCCTACGTATTCCTCTTGGCTCAACCAAGTCGAGCTCTGGTTCGCCAAGATCGAACGTGAGGTCATTGCCCGCGGCATCTTCACCTCGGTACCTGACCTGGCTCGCAAACTCCGTCGTTACATCAACGCCTACTCTGCCAACGCTCGCCCGATCCAGTGGAAATACTCCGACCCTTCTCGGCGCCTACGTACTAACGAATTCACTGCGACAGGCCACTAGTCGCCTTCGCGGCCTCTTGCGCGACTACGTCGAGAAACTTCTTCTGCGCCCGAGTGAACGTCTCCACGCCCGCGCGGGCAAACTCGACCATTCGCGTGCCACGCTCGCCTTTCCCTGCTTTCTCCATCTCCAGCCACTGCAGTGTCTGCTTGCTTGTGGTGGTCAGCAACTCTTGCTGCATCCCGAGAAGAGTCTCGAGGCTGCGCCGCACAAGGTCAGTCATGGCAACTGCCGGCAGGAAGCCGCCAATCCGTTCCTTGACTCCATTCAGGATGATGTCGTTTTCTTGTTGTGCCAGGTTGAGCAGAGCGCGCTGTGCTTCCACCAGGCTGGATGTTCCTTCGACCGCCAGTTCCGTCAAAATGTCGAGAGGCGAGTGCTCCTCGTGGGGCTTGGTATGAGTTGGCATAAATTGCCTCCATATATGCTGCATTGCAGCAACACGAAAACTATAGTATCGACAATGGTAGACAGTCAATGCGCTGGGATGAAATTGTGCGCCGCATCAATAGTAGATGTGACCTCCATCACTTTTCTACGCCGGCGCCCTATGTTCTGTTTCTTTAGGAAGGTCCTATGGAAAAGATCCCGGAAGTCGAGGCTGCAAAAACGTTGATGACGGAGGCCGTGTCGTGGTCGGTGATGAAATGGCTGCGCGAAAAGAAACGAGTCCGCAAGACTGCCGACCAGGCCAACGCCGCCCTCGATAAATCGAATCGGGCGGTCAAAGACCGCTGGCCCAACTCTCTGAGCGTTGCCTACCAATCACTCGTCAGCCGGGGGGCCGTCGCCGCAACCGTGCCCAGCCAGCCGGCGCCACCATCGCCAACCATCGACCCGCAGTCCAGTCTCAGCGCCAAAAAGGTCAAGGAAGCGGATGACGCCGCTTACCGTGCAAGAATGGACGCGGAAGAAACCTTCGATAAGGCCGAAAGACAACTCAGCACGAGCCTCGCCCGAGAAGGATGTCGAAGAGCCATCCAATCCTGGGAACTGCACGAGAAAGCAATTCGCAAGGCGGAAGCCCTCGTTCCCGCGCCGTAACGCGTGCGCCGCAGACGCAAGCCTCGCGCGAGAATCACCCGCGAACCATCCGCAAACAACCCGCACTATTTCTTCCCGGCTTGGAGCGCGGTGCGCGTAGCCTCTAGCGTCTTGGTCAGAGACTCCTGCGGAAGTTTCTGGACGATCGGCTCAATCGCCCATCCGAGTCCAAAGGGCACGTCACGCGTCAGCGAAATCGCCCGACACTCGATGTAGACACCCTCATCCCGCTCCTCGAATCGCCAGTAGGAATACAAGCGCCACAGAAATCCATGACCTGTATCCGGCTGCAGCGTTCTCTCTTTCGGCCCCCCGGCATCCTCCACCTCCGCAATACGCGTCGTGTACGAGCGACACAGCGAGTGTGATCGATCCAGCGAAAGATAGTGCACCTGGTGTTCGGTATCGAGAACTACTGTGATGATTTTCTTCTTCAGAAGGCGCAGATAGATTTGGAAATCGTCGCCGTGATGACGAATCAGCCGTGAGGCCATCACCTCGGGTTTGTAGATATTCTTGTGGTTGTCGTAGTCCTGGATCAGCGCCAACGTGTCTTCGATGGTCGAACCGGGCACTAAAACGGCGCCGATCCAGTCATGGATCAGACCATCCGGCACTTTCTCCGGGCCCTGGCCAGCCCAGAACTCGGCCACGATCCGTCCTTCTCGAATGTGTTGGGATCTCTCGGAAACCACGTCAGACCAGAGAAATGGATCACCCTCGCGCAGCCCGCGTTCAGCCGCCATTTCGGCCCCGATTACGTATCGGTCAAAAGCCTCTGCGGTCTGCGCCCCGAGTTGGACTAGCCATCCATTCTGGGCCATAGCGCTCGTCCGGCAGTTTGAGACACCGGCTTCTTGCGTCTCACAGTTCCCGCGTTACCAAGGTGGAGGCTTCTTCCGCTTCCCTGTACAAGTCGTCGATCTGTTTGCGATAGCGCTCCTCGACGACCTTGCGACGCAGCTTCAAGGTCGGGGTCAACGCGCCATCGGTTGCGGTGAATTCCTCGGCCACCAGCAAAACTTTTTTCAATTTTTCGTAACGGGCGAGGCCCCGGTTCACCTCGGCAACGATGCCGTCGTACAGCGCCTTAACTTTCGGATTGGCTACCAGTTCTTTCCGGGAAGAAAACAATATATGGTTCGCGCGCGCCCAGTCTTCAAGCGCAGGGAAGTGCGGAGAAATGATCACGAAGGCAAACTTCCTCCCGTCCCCGAGCACTACAGCTGTTCCGATCAGAGCATTGAGTTTGATGGAATTCTCGATCGGCTGCGGCGCAATGAATTTTCCGCCCGACGTTTTGAGTAGATCTTTCTTTCGATCGGTGACCGAGAGAAATCCTTCGTCATCCAGATTGCCGATATCTCCCGTTTTGAACCAGCCATCCGCAAAGGCGTTGATGGTTTCCTCCGGTCGATTCCAGTAACCGCGAAAAATCGAAGGACCGCGCACCAGAATTTCCGAGTCTTCCGCGATCCGGACCTCCACATTGGGCAACGGACGCCCCACCGTGCCAGCTTTGTGGGCGCGGGGAGTGTTAATCGCGATTACGGGTGAAGTTTCGGTCAGCCCATAGCCTTCGTGGATACGAATCCCAATGCTCGCGTACCACTGCGCCAGTTCCTTTCCCAGGGGCGCGCCGCCGGAGACAAATACTTTCACTCTGCCGCCCATGCGAGCACGCACCTGCGAATAAATCAGCTTGTTGGCCAGCCTCCAGCCAGGCGCCCTCGGTATTTTGCCGGCCAGAATCTTGCCACGATGGGCACGGCCCACGGAAAGCGCCCAGCGATAAATCGCGCTTTTCGGAAAGCTTTTAACTTTCTGTTCGACTTGGCTGTAGATCTTCTCGTAGACCCGTGGCACAGCCACGAAGATGGTGGGTGCTACTTCAAGTAGAGTTTGAGGTAGATCTTCGATGAATGGGCAGTATGCCAGCGTTACTCCGTGGTAGAGCAATGCGAAATCGGCATGACGCGCCGTCACGTGCGATAGCGGCAGAAAAGAAACGCTGATATGTCCCGGCCCAACCTCGAACCCTCCAAGCGAGTGCGAGATATTTGAGGCTAGGTTGCCATGACTGAGTTGCACGCCCTTTGAGGTACCCGTGGTTCCCGAGGTGTAAATGATGGATGCCAGATCGTCGGCAGAGATCGTGCGCGCACGCGCTTCCAGTTCCGCATCTGGCTCCCTGGAGCCTTCGTCCATCAACCGGCGCATGGATATCGCGTCGTCGGTTTCAACCGGGTCCATCACTACCACTTTTTCCACGGCAGTTTGATCTTTGATGGAAAGTACTTTTTTCAGTTGCTTCTCTGTGGAGACGACAACGACTCTCGCCCCTGAATCGCACAGGATGTAGGCCGTCTGCTGAGCGGTCAACGTCGAGTAAATCGGCACAACCACCACGCCCCACAAAAGAGCCGCGAAGTCTGCTACCGTCCACTCAGGCCGATTCTCGCTCAGAATGGCAAGCCGGTCTCCCTTGCTCAGGCCCCATTTCTTCAGCGCCCGCGCCATTCCGGCCACGTTTCGGTAAAGCTCCTGTGAACTGATGGGAACCCATCCGGATGCCTCGCGAACCAGCATCACTCGCTCTTGCCGCCGCTCCACGATGGCAGAGAAGATGTCGTTGAGGGTATGTACCTTCATGGTCAGGGGTCCTCCTGACTCCGTAAAAGGAAGGTGTTGCGCCGTGAAAAACTGGACGGGATCCAGTTTTTCCGGTGTGCTGCGTCTACTTCAAATGGCCCGACCGAAAAGTCGGGCCCGCGGAGAAACGGACGTAGTTCTGCCGCGGCGTCAGCAGGTTAGAAAACAGATGAGTATTCACCCAGTCTGCCGCAAAGCGCATGCCGACCTTCCGCGAAACATTGACGTCGAAGCCATCCCCCAGACCAAAGAACAGCTCGGTATCGCTCTGCTGAGAGCTGGGAACAGGAATCCCCAGGAACATCAATGTTGGCGCCACTTTCGACAAATCGATACTCGCATTTTCGTGGATTCCCCCGAACCCGGGACGGGCGAAGTAGGTGACCTTCTCCCACTTGCGCAAATAGACCTGCGGACCGACGGCAAAGGTGTAGGTCGTCGACTTGAAAGGCACGTTGATTTGACTCGCCGCACCTGGAGGCAGCAGCACCACAAAAATGGTCTCGCTCCCGTTAATCGTTCCAGCGCCGCTGATGACATCGCTGCCCAGCGCTCCGAAATCGCCGCCCAGACTGAGCCAGGGTTTCACGGTCACGCCGAAATCGCTTTCGAAGCCGCGTTCGGTGAGGTTGCGGGCCGGGCTAATCATGTAGTCGAACCCGGTAAACAGGGTGTAACGATTGACATCGGTCTTCTGCGCCAATGCGGGCAGACACAAGAAAATCACAAAGCTGCAAAGCAGCAAGCGTCTTGAAAATTGCATATGACGCCTTTCGAGGTTCCCACCTCAATCGGAAAGGGTAGCTGTGCGCGGACACCGCACGAACGCGGGAGAGAACGGTCCATTGCGCCACAGATCAAGAATGATTGCAGTGACGCCGGTCACTAGTCGGATATGAGACGGGAAACCCGCCGGCTTCGGGCGGATGCTCACCGTTAGGCGATGCGACTCCGCATGGGCTCACAGAGAGGTGGAGGCATCAGAGCGAAGCGCCGCTACGGCAGGTCGTTAAGGAACAATCAGAACTGGTGCTAGTTAGAACGTTGCCTTCTGTGCGGTCGGATCAAGGATGGTAATCTGGCAGTCGTAATTTTCGGCAGCGAGTTGATCGATGCCAATGCTGAAGTTGAAAGTCATAATTCCCAGCCGGCCGGCGGCACTGGGAGCGACCGCGGAAGGCGGAGTTTCAAGAATTTTGTTGCCCCCTTGGGGCTGCTCCGCGTCGACGAAGAGAATTGCTAAACCGTTGTACGTATATCAACACACAACCTCGCGGTCTCTTACCAGTATGCAGGTTGTCGTCGTCGCCTTCTTTTCGATGAAAGGTAGTGCTGGGAATTTTTCCCGGCCTGAATACCCCCTGCGGTCCCAAGCATTAGCGTCATCATGGCTGGCTCCGGTGCCAGACTGCTGCCGCCTGCCCCCGTCTCGTACTCGACCTACAACGCTATAAACCGCTTCGAGTTCGATCTGCCAAACCGTGTTTTCCATCACTCCAACTTGTGATGCCGGTCATCGGAGAGCGCAACTCGGACGCGTACTTTGGTCTTGATGTTCCGAGACCTTCTCTCGTCGTAAGTCGGCCCGCAAGACCCAGATCAGCTAACAAGGCAACTCGGATATATCGGGTTTTCTTCGACCTGACTCCTGCACTCGTCATTGCTCCCCGGGCCGCCGCGAAACCCAAACCGCAACGAATCGTGACAAGACACAGGGATGCGGCCGGAGGACAACATGAAATTGAAATCATTTCTCACGAGTGCGGCGCTCATTCTTACCACGCTACCGCTCTTGGTCCTAGTGGCCACCACGGCGCAAGCGCGCAGACCTACACTGGCTTGTTCAACTTCGATGCCCCTCTCGGCGCTCTCCCCAACGGCTTGCTAGCCCAAGGGCGCGACGGCAACTTGTACGGGACAACAGTGTGGGGAGGAACCGAAAACTGGCCATGCTGCGGCACGGTCTTCAAGATCACGCCAGGAGGCACTCTAGCGGTTCTACACAACTTCGATGGTGCCGACGGTTCTGGCCCGGAGAACGGATTGACGCTCGGAAGGGACGGGAACCTGTACGGGACCACCTCCGGCGGAGGCGCCAACAATTACGGAACGATCTTCAAAATTACTGGGAGCGGGAGCCTGACCACTCTCTACAGCTTCACTGGCAGTACGGACAATGGCTCTCCGGAGGGACCACCTATCCAAGGTGCCGACGGAAATTTCTACGGCACGACGGGTGCAGACAACATTGGAACTGCCTACCAGATCACACCCTCAGGAGTCTTTGCCCTGCTCGGCTCGCTTCCCGGACCTTCCATGGCCTCACTGGTCCAGGGAACGGATGGAAACTTTTATGGCACGACTGAATGGGGCGGCAGCTCGAACGACTGCGGTAACCCCATAAATTTCACGTGTGGCACCGTGTTTAAGATGACGCCTAAGGGAATCGTGACCATTGTCTATAGCTTTGATTTCACGCACGGAGCATACCACAGGGCCCCGTCATTCAAGGTAGCGACCGGAACTTCTACGGGACCACCCTCCAAGGCGGCACTAACAGTCTGGGCGTCGTGTTCAAATTAACGCCGCAAGGAGCCCTCACGGTACTGCACAATTTTCCCGACCCTAATTATCCGGACGACGGCTATTATTCGTATGCGGGACTGATTCAAGCCACCGATGGATACTTCTACGGTGCCACTACTACCGACGTGGGCATGGGATACGGAATCATTTTTCGGATCACCCCAGCAGGCTCTTACTCTATTCCCCACAGCTTCGATTGGACGCATGGCGCAAACCCATCCTCTGCCCCCATGCAATACACCAATGGCCAGCTCTATGGGTTGACGGGGGATGGAGGGGCTTCGACCAATGGTGTTGTTTACAGGCTCGACATGAGTCTGGGCTCGTTTGTCAGTCTCGTATCCACCGTGGGCAAGGTCGGAAGGCCCATCGAAATCCTCGGCCAAGGATTCACCGGCACAACTGCTGTTTCCTTCAACGGAACTCCCGCTGCTTTCACCGTGGTTCGCGACACCTACCTGACGGTTTCTGTTCCGGAAGGTGCAACCACAGGTTTTGTCACGGTGACGACGCCCAGCGGCACGCTGACGAGCAACAAGATCTTCCGGGTCAAGCCATAAGCAACAGCGAATACAAAGCCGTCTCCACGGGAGGCGAACAAATCCAGACATGCCACAGTGACGTGGCAGGAGGACAAGATGAAATTGAAATCGTTTCGCGCGAGTGCGGCACTCATATTCACAACTGTCATGTTGATCGCGATGGCCACTACGGTGGCAACCGCGCAGACCTTCACCGTATTAGACAGCTTCACGGGGACGAACGGATTAAACTCCTTCAGCGGGCTGGTCCAAGCCACGAACGGGAACCTGTACGGTACAGGGCTCAATGGCGGAAACCGCGGCGGTGGGGACCTCGGGTGTCCTCCGCTTTGACAAATCAGCAATCAACCATCAACAATCATCCATCCATGTCCTCCCTGAAATCCTCCATCGAGCGCCTCGCATCCCTCGGCGAAGTTGAACACGATCCGGACGCCCGCAAGACGTTTCTGGAGTTCCGCGATCAGCTCACGCAAGGAAAAATCCGCGCGGCCGAAAAAGTCGACGGTATCTGGACCGTTAACGCATGGGTCAAACAAGGCATCCTGCTGGGCTTCCGTCTCGGCGTTCTTCTGGAAATGACCGCCGGCCTCTCGTTCGTCGACAAAGATACCTTCCCTGTCCGCCAATTCTCCGTCGCCGATCGCGTGCGCGTCGTGCCCGGCGGATCGTCCGCCCGCACTGGAGCCTACGTCGCCCCGTCGGTCATCTGTATGCCGCCCATGTTCATCAACGTTGGCGCCTACGTCGACGAAGGCACCATGGTCGACTCACACGCCCTGGTTGGCTCCTGTGCCCAGATCGGCAAGCGTGTCCACCTGAGCGCAGCCGCGCAGGTCGGAGGTGTTCTCGAGCCGATCAACGCGGCCCCTGTCGTCATCGAAGACGACGTGCTGGTGGGCGGCAATTGCGGGATTTATGAGGGAACGCTGGTGCGCGCACGAGCAGTCCTGGGCGCAGGAACGATTCTCACGCGGTCCACGCCGTTGTACGATTTGGTGAAAGGTGAAGTCTACCGCGCTACCGCAGACGCTCCGCTGGAAGTCCCCGAAAACGCCGTAGTCGTCCCCGGCTCACGCGCCGTGAAAAAAGGCGCCGCCGCCGAATGGAATCTCTCACTCTATACCCCAGTCATCGTGAAGTACCGCGACGAAAAAACCGATCGGGGGATTGAGTTAGAAGACTGGCTCCGGTAGTTTTTCCGCAGGTTAGCAATTGCTCTGTCTCACCTCAATCGCCAACTTCCCCGCCCCGTTCGACCGAACCCGAATCTGTTCCAACTTCCCAACAACGGCATCCGCGTGCCCTAAAACGCTCACATCATACGTGCTCGTAATACCAATCACCCGCGTTCCCGCAGCTCGCGCCGCTTGTATCCCCGCCGGCGCATCTTCAATTACGAGACAATCTGCTGGAGGAAATCCCAGCTGCTCCGCCCCCTTCAGATACGGTTCCGGATGCGGCTTCCCATCCACCACATCATCCGCCGTAACCAGAACCTTCGGAACCGGCAATCCGCAGAACCGCAAACGCGCGCTGGCCAGCAGACGCGTCCCCGACGTTACCACGCCCCAGCGTCCCTCGGGAATCGACCGCACCAGCGCCACGGCGCCGGGCATCACGCGCACGCCTTCTTGATGATCAGCCTCGCGGTTCTCCAGTTCTTTCACTTCTGCCTCCGCATCAAGATGCGGCGCCACGGTCCGGATTACTTCATACGACCGTACCCCATGGGCAATCGCCATCACGGCATCGCCGTCCACACCCTTGCGAGCGGCCCACTCGCGCCACTCGCGGTCCACGGAATCAGTAGAGTCGACCAGAACTCCGTCTAAATCAAAGAGAATGGCGGAACAGCAAAAGGTATGCATCTTCAAATGTCACAACGGCGACTTCCCTCTCGACCACCAACAACGACTGTGATCCTGAGTGAAGCGAAGGACCTATGTAACTTGCTGACACCGAGATGGCGTAGGCAAGTTGCATAGGTCCTTCGCTACGCTCCGGATGACAATCTCAGTACACGCCTAGCGGCTCGTCGTCGGAAGAGTCGACGGATTGTGCACTGCCAGTGCTGTCTGCTGCGCACGCTGACGCACCGCCAGATGCCGCCGCCGAAAATGCTGCTTCGCACGTTCTCCCCACGCTTTCACAAACCAGTAATTCAGTCCCGCACCAATAGCCGAACTGGCGAGCGGAATCACGCGTCCCGCCCACTTCTCGACCACTTCGGCGCTGGCCTTCGCCGCAATTCTTTGGATGACGCGCGGCACAAATTTGTTGACCACTTCTTTTTCCAGCAACTCACGGCTGATATCGACTCCCGCCGCGCTGGCGGCGGCAACCCAAAGCTCCGCAATGTCATCATCGGTTTTGAACTCGAATCCGTAGACCAGGCTCAGCTTCTCGATAGTGCGCATCGTAATCGCCGACAGGATGCCCAGATCGGGCACGATGGTGATCAAGCCGCCCAAACCAAATCCGGCGCCTTCGACGGCTGCCACCTTCATTCCGCTGCGGATCACGGAATCGGCCACCGCATCGACCTCGCCGATCTCCAGGGAATACACGCCGTGATACCCGCTAATCGGCATACGGTAAGCCGCGCGAAGTTGCAGCAAGAACTTCCCCGGATCGACGCGAACCGTCGAGTAAGCGCGCGTCAGACCGCGCACCATCCCCGCCTCGATGCTCCGCCGCAGCCACGATTTGCGCCCATCCGCCATTCCTTCCACGATAACGCACGATGAGCCGGAAAGCCATCGGGTGAAACCCTCCCAGCTTCAGCTATGAGATCGCGGCTATCCGTTATCAGCTCTCAGTCGCCTTGCGCCATCTTTGCCAGTCCGACGTGGGAGCAGCACGGACCTAGGAGCAGCGTGGAAGAGCGGCGCTTCAGCGCCGCGTTCGGAGAGCAAAACAGAACCGGCTTTAGCCGCGGTGGTCGGATTCGATCGTCGCCCAGAAAGCCTCCACCAAAGCTACAGCCCATCCGTGTAGTCTCTGAACGGCGCTAAAGGGCCGCTCTTCCACGTCGCCGCTCACCAGTCCTTCCCTGTGCTAGCATCATTCTTACTCAATGCCCACTGGAAAACTGCAAATCATCCCTCTCGGGGGCCTCGGCGAGTTCGGCATGAACTGCATGGCCGTTCGCTGGGGGGACGACATTATCGTCATCGACGCCGGACTCATGTTCCCCGAAGCCGAGTTGCTCGGCGTCGACATCGTGGTTCCCGACATTTCTTATCTGATCGAGAATCGCCAGCGCGTTCGCGGAATTATCCTCACCCACGGCCACGAAGACCACATCGGCGGTCTGCCCTGGATTCTCTCCGAACTCAACGTCCCCGTCTGGGGAACCGAATTTACGCTAGCGTACGTCGAAGACAAACTCGACGAGCACGGCCTTTTGGATGACGCCGACCTGCGCGAGATGCGCCCCAACGAGCGGTTCAAGGCCGGAGCCTTCACCGTCCACCCGATTCAGGTAACGCACAGCCTGGTCGATTGCGTCGCGCTCGCTATCCACACCCCGCTCGGCGTCATCATCCACACCGGCGATTTCAAAGTCGACCCCACGCCCACCGACAACAAACTGTTCGACCTGCATACCTTTGCCGAGTATGGCAAAACCGGCGTGCTGGCGCTGTTTCAGGATTCCACCAACGTCGAGCGCAAGGGATACACGCCCAGCGAGCGCGCGGTCCGGCGCAAGTTCGACGAAGTTTTCGCCCACACGAAGCGCCGTCTCTTTATCTCTTGTTTTTCGTCGTCGATTCACCGCATCAATCTCGCCGTGCAACTCGCCCACGAGCATGGACGCAAAGTCGCCTTCCTCGGCCGCTCCATGAACAATTCCGCCGAGATTGCCGAAGATCTCGGCTACATCGAAGTCCCCGACGGTCTCGTCATCAATCCTGGCGAGATGAAGAATTTCCCGCCGGAAAAAGTTTGCGTGCTCATCAGCGGCACCCAGGGCGAGCCCATGTCAGCGCTGTCCCGCGCCGCAGTCGACAACCATAAGCACGCGAAAATTGAAAAGGGAGACACGGTTGTTCTCTCCTCGCGCATTATTCCGGGCAACGAAAAAACCATCTACCGGATGATCGATCACCTTTTCCGCCGCGAAGCCTACGTCATCTACGAAGATGGAACCTCACCGCCCATCCACGTCAGCGGACACGCCAGCCAGGAAGAACTCAAGCTCATCATCAATTTGGTCAAGCCGCGCTACTTCATTCCCATCCACGGCGAGTATCGTCAACTCAAGCTGCATGCCGAAATGGCAGGAGCCATGCATAGTTCCGTCGGCAAAGTCATGTTGATCGAAAGCGGCGACGTTCTCGAATTCGATGAACTGGGCGCCCGCAAGGCCGCCCGCGTCAAAGTGGGCCGCGTCTGCATCGACTCGGGCAACCGCACCGATGTGGTTGAAGATTTGATCATTAAAGACCGCCTCCACCTCAGCGAGGATGGCATCGTGCTACCCATCATCGCCATCAACAAGCTGTCGGGAGAGGCGGAATCGGCGCCGGAAATCGTGACTCGTGGGTTCAATCCCGGCGACGACGGCCTGATGGAGGGTGCCAAGCGTATCGTCGAAGACACGCTGGCACACTCCAGTGAGGAAGAAAAGGGCGACTACGGCGTGATCAAAGAAAAAATCCGCGCCGACCTCAAGCGCTACATTTCCAAGCAAACCCAAAGGCGCCCGCTGATCATGCCGGTAATCTTGGAAATCTAATCAGCGCACATAGCGACGGACGCAGAAGCCTGCCCTGAGCGAATCCGAAGGGTCCGTCCCCCCAAGAGGAGTTGTTGATCCGGCTCGACATGGGTCTACGTGTTTTGTGCTCGTCTCTGCCGCGCAGCTTCGTAGAGAAAAATGCTCCCCGCCACACCCGCATTCAAGGATTCAACCTGCGGAGTGTGCGGGATCGCCACCAACTCATCCGCTTGCGCCAGCACCCCGCGAGCCAGCCCTGAACCCTCGCTTCCGACAAAAAGCGCGAAAGGTCCGGTGAGATTTGCCTGCTCAAGGGGAGTACCCTTGTGCGACGACGTTGCAATCAATCGCACGCTCTCCGCGCGTAGTTTCTCCGAGATCGCCTCCAGTCCGCCTGCCGCCTTTGCGAGAACGACTGGCAACCGGAACACGGATCCCGCTGAGGCGCGGATCACTTTCGAATTGAAAGGACTGACCGTCCCCTCGCCAAGCACCACTCCCGCACTTCCAAACGCCTCGGAGGACCGCAAAATGGTTCCCAAATTGCCGGGATCCTGCAGCCCCGCAAGAACGATGATCGGGCCAACCTGCAGCCGCTCCAGCACGTCCGAGAGCGTAAATTCCTTAAGCCGGACAAGGGCTGCAACGCCCTGGGGCGTTTCGGTGGGCACGGTGCTGTCGAAGAGCTTATCGGGAAGTTGCAGCGTGTCGACATTGGCGCCGATCTGGGGCAGCAGGCGCTCGGCCAAGTTCTGAGACGATTCCTTGAAAAAGACTGCTCGAAAGCGGAGTCCGCTGCGGATAGCCTCTTCCACGATGCGTACACCTTCGATGGCACAGCTTCCGTCTTCCGTCCGCTCGGCGTGCGCGAAGGCATGCCGCAGTTCCTTCACCATAGCATTATGGCGGCCCTCAATCTGTCGGAGCCGGTGAGCGTTGGGCGCGGATTCTGAGGTTCGGGTCATCTGCAATGCATGCCGTCAGCGAAGGAAAATCCCTGGAATCACAACAGGAATGTTGTGTCACAAAGGCATAAATCGAGGGTGTTCCTTTGTGCCGCTTCGTGCACTTCGTGTTTCAAGGATCGAAGTTACCCGCTACTGATCATACGCCGCCCCCTCACGTGGCGCTTTTGCCGTATTATGATAGGTTTCGCGGTCGAAATAAATTAAACCTGTATCCAATCGAGAAGGGAGCGCCGTGCGCGCCGAAATCCTTAAAATTAATTGCGATACTCCTGAATCGTCCCTGGTCAAATATGCCGCGGACCAGATCCGTTCCGGCGAAGTGCTGGGCATGCCGACCGACACCTTCTATGGTTTAGCCGCCGATCCATTCAATCTGCGGGCGGTCGATAAGGTTTACGATATCAAGACTCGTTCGCGCCACAAGCCCCTGTCGCTGCTGATTGAAAGCACCGACCAGGCGGAGGAACTGGCCAAGCCTCTGCCCGAAGAGTTCTATGCTCTCGCGCGGAAATTCTGGCCTGGACCGCTGACCATTATCGTGAAGGCCGGGTCGCGCTTGCCGCTGAAAGTCACCGCCAACACCGGCAACGTCGCTCTGCGAGTACCCAATGCGAAGATTCCCCTTGCCGTGGTGACGGCGGCGGCGATCCCCATCACTGCGACCTCCGCGAACCTCAGCGGCGCATCCGAGTGCACTAGCGCCGAGCAAGTGCGTGAACAACTTGAGGGCCGCATCAACATCATCGTCGACGGTGGCTCTTCTCCACGAGACGTTGCCTCCACCATCATCGATCTCAGTGACGAAGTTACACGGTGGCGCATCATTCGTGAAGGCGCGATTCCCGCCGACGACATCTCGAAGTTTTTCGCCCAGGGCTGAAAGGCCTGAGGATGGTTGTCTAAGGATGATTGTCTAGAGAATGCCCGATGAAGACGCCAACCAGCATCCGCACCCGCGCTGGTGGCTTCGTCTGTTGATTCTGTCCGTGTTCGCGGTGGTATTGTTCCTGGCGATCACAGCCGTTCAGATTGTTCGCACGGCGTCTCTCGAAGAGATTCGGCCCGCCGACGCAATCGTCGTTTTCGGCGCCGCCGAATATTCTGGGCACCCGTCTCCCGTCCTGCGGGCGCGTCTCGATCACGCTCTGGATGTTTTTCACCACGGTGTGGCCCCAGTCGTGATCACGACAGGCGGAGCGGCTGCCGATCCAACCTTCAGTGAGGGAGGAGTGGGGCGCGATTACCTGATGCGCCACGGCATCCCCGAACGCAGCCTGATCGCTGAAACTCAGGGACGCGACACGTCGGAATCAGCCGCCCGCGTGGGCGTAATCATGCGAGCCAACGGACTGCACAGTTGCGTTGCGGTGAGCGATGCCTACCACGAATTCCGCATCCGCAAACTTCTGGAGCACGAGGGCATCGCTCCTGTGTACGTTGCCCCGCGCCCCGACTCGCGGCCTCGCACTACCTGGCAGCGCGAGGTAGCCGTGCTACGCGAGGCGACGAGTTATTTTTTGTGGAAACTTGGCATTACATGATGCGGTTTTCGGTTGCTGCGCAACGCGTCCTCTGTGGTGAAATTGTTGAATTCGTGCAAAGATCATAATGGCGTTTCCGTCACAGCGCCCACCCATTTCACTTGTTAAAACGCATCGCGACCGCGGTCGTCCTCATTCCGATTGTGCTGGCGCTCATCCTGCGGGCGCCGGTACCCGTGTTGGCGGTCGTAGCGGCGATTGTCGCCCTGCTCACCATCTTTGAATTCCTGAAGCTGACAGAATCGTACGGCGTACAACCGCTGCGGATGCCGACTTATATTTTCGTCGGAGTCTTTTTCCTTCTGCTGGCGTTGAACGTGGGAAACGAAAAGCCGCTCCTGTCGACGGCGGTTTTTGTGTACTGCCTGGGATTTTCGGCGGCGATCGTGCCGTTTCTGGCGTTGAGCATTCTGATGCGGCGGGTCGACCTGCGCAGCGGATATCCAGCGGCAGCGGCTTCAACGTTCGCGTTCACATATATCGCGCTACCGATGGGAATGCTTGTGCAGCTTCGTCAGCAGTGGGCGGGCGCATTTTATTTGTTGTATTTGTTGCTGGTGGTTTGGGCGGGAGACATCTTCGCGTATTTCGTGGGCAAGTCGATAGGGCGGCATTTAATGGCTCCGCGCATCAGCCCGAAAAAAACATGGGAGGGCGCGGCGGCATCGCTCGCAGCCAGCGTCGGCGTGGGATGGTTGCTGTTTCAGTACGCGCTCCCTCTAAGCTCCGCTCTGCTGCGCGTCGGTCTGATCGAGCGGCGAGATGGTTTGTTCGGACTCGAGCAACCCGCCATGGGCCCGGTGATCCTCCTGACCGTCGCATTGAACATCGCGGCACAGCTGGGCGATCTGGTGGAATCGTTGATCAAACGTGGCGCGGGAGTGAAGGATTCGGGAGCCATTCTTCCCGGGCATGGCGGTATGTTCGATCGCATTGACGCCCTGCTGTTTGCCGCTCCGGTATTATGGTTCTATACGGCTTGGCGTGTGATGCAGTAATCGCCCGATTTCCTTCCCAACAGCCTGAGCCGAAAACGCGTAAAATAAAGGGTCTGTGTCACCTCTGCCGTAAGAGCTTGTATTAACCATGAAACGTATCGCCATCCTCGGTTCGACGGGCTCGATTGGGCGCAGCACGCTCAGTGTGGCCGAGTCGTATCCCGACCGGTTTCAGATCGTGGCTCTGGCTGCGGGATCGAATCTCGAGGCGGCGTTTGCGCAGGCAAGACGCTGGCGGCCGCGGGTGATCTCGATGGCAGCGGAGGCCGACGCCGATGCTTTGCGCGCGCGCCTTAAAAAAGAGGGGCTGCGCGAGATCGAAGTCATCCACGGCGCGGCCGGCACGGTGCGGGTCGCGACACACGCCGAAGTAGATTTTGTGGTCAGCGCCATCGTCGGCGTGGCCGGGCTGGAAGGGACTTACGAGGCTGTGCGCGCCGGAAAGATTCTCGGTCTAGCGAATAAAGAATGTTTGGTCGCGGCCGGCGAGTTGATTACGGCGGAAGCGCGCAAGCAAGGCAAGCCCTTACTTCCCATCGACAGCGAGCACAATGCGGTGCATCAATGCCTGCGCGGCGGGCGCATGGACGAAGTCGAGCGCATCTGGCTGACCGCCTCCGGTGGCCCCTTCCTCAACACGCCACACTCGGAGTTTGCGAAAGTCACCGTCGAGCAGGCGTTGAACCATCCTACGTGGAAGATGGGGCGGCGAATCACGATCGATTCGGCAACGCTGATGAACAAGGGTTTCGAGGTGATCGAAGCGTGCAGACTATTTCACATGCCGCCGACAAAAGTGGAAGTTATTGTCCACCCGCAGTCGACCATCCATTCTATGGTCGAGTTCGTGGATGGCAGCATACTTGCTCAGTTCTCGGTGACTGACATGCGCCTTCCGATTCTATACGCCCTAACATATCCCGAGCGAATTCAGTCGGATATGCGCTTTGCGGTGAGTGACTTGCGTCATCTGGACTTCTCTCCGCCAGACCTGAAAAAATTCCCCTGTCTGCGCTTGGCCTACGAGGCAGCCGAGGTTGGCGGCGCGAAAACTGTGGCATTGAATGCTGCCGATGAAGTCGCCGTAGCGGCGTTCCTGGAAGGCAGCATCGGTTTCAATGATATTCCCAGGATCATCGAAGACGTCCTGAATGCGACAAATCCTGGCAAGCTGGAATCGATTGCCGGAGTGCTGGAAGCGGACGCCGAGGCCCGCCTCCTCGCGCGGCAGCGAGTCGCAGACGGGAAGAAATTTGAACGCCCCCGGGCGACATCTTTCGCATAATTTCGGAATCTAAAGAGTTGGAGCGTACGTATCTCGATTATGTCTGATTTCCTCACTTCACTCGTAGCAGTGGTTGCGGTTCTGGGCTTCATGATCCTGATCCATGAGTTTGGCCACTATGCGATGGCCAAGTGGCTGGGCGTGCGGGTGGAGCAGTTCGCCATCGGCTTCGGGACGCGCCTGATAGGCTTTCACAAAGGCGAAACGGACTACCGCATCAACGCAATCCCGCTCGGCGGCTACGTCAAGATGAGCGGCGAGAATCCCATGGACGAGCGCTCCGACGATCCCCGCGAGTTCATGAATCACTCCCGCTGGCATCGCTTTCTGATCGCGATTGCCGGGCCGACGATGAACATCCTGCTGGCAATCGTTCTGCTCACCATCGTGTACATGGTGCATTTCGAATATCCGGCAGTTTACGACGATGTGCCGGTGATCGGATGGGTGGCGAAGGACACGCCGGCCGCCAAGGCTGGCTTTCAAATCGGCGACCGGATTGTCCGTGTCGATGACGTGGAAAATCCGACCTGGGAACAGGTCGATCTGAAGCAGGCGCTAAGCCCCGGGCAACCGCTTCGAGTGGATGTGGAACGCAATGGCAAGACGTTGGAAAAAACCGTAACCCCGGAGGCCGCAGGTCCGGACCAGATCGGATACGCGGGCTGGGCACCGAAGGAAGACACGGTTACCATCACCGATGTGCAAGATGGCATGCCCGCGGAAAAGGCCGGCTTGAAAGAAGGAGACAAGATCGTCTCGCTCGATGGCAAGCCAGTGCCCGCCTTGGCAGAGATGATTGAGAGCCTAGAAGTCACAAAGGACAAACCGATCACCCTGACCGTGCTCCGAAACGGAGAACAGAAAACATTTACCCTGCAGCCCGTGCTTTTGGAAAAACGGTACCGCATTGGCATCGGAACCATGCAAATGAAGGTGAAGACCCTGCCTTTTGCGGCCGCCTTCAGCAAATCGCTGCACGAGAACCGTCAGAACGCGCTGCTGATCCTGGAACTGGTCAAGAAGATGGTGCAGCGCAAGATTTCGATGCAATCGATCGAAGGGCCGATCCGGATTGGCCAGGCCGCTGGCGAAGCTGCCCGCCGCAAGGGCTGGACCCCGCTCATGGAGCTGACCGCTGCCATCAGCCTGAATCTTGGAATCTTCAACCTGCTGCCCATTCCGATTCTCGATGGCGGTGTCATTCTCTTCTTGCTCATTGAGGGTCTGATGCGCCGGGACATCAGCTTGAACATCAAAGAGCGCGTCTATCAGTTTGCCTTCGTTTTCCTCGTGCTGTTCGCTGTGATGGTGATCTACAACGACCTCAAGAAGACGATTCCGGGTCTGGCGGATCGGCTGCCTTAGCTCACATCTTCAACGAACTCGTGACATCAGGGAAGGGAGCCGAATCTGGCTCCCTTCCCTTTTCGTATTCGTAGAACTTGCGCCGGCAACTCTACTGGAGAAACCTGATCAACCTTTTGGCTGGCGCCGGAATCTGATGTTGGCGCAAATCCGGCCGACCGCTCTAAGCCCACTCAGGAGATCCATTCTGTATGCTGGCCTATCGCCGTTCCCTTGCATTCCTGCGCTCAAAATCCGCCATTTTGGCGCTTGCGCTCGTCTTCACCTCCAGCCTCGTATTCGCCCAAGATAGTTTCATGTTTCACTACACATCGTCCGGACTCGATGGAGAGATGGTCGACCAGGGAGACTTCAATAACGATGGAATTCCTGACCTGGCTGTGGGAAATAACCAAGGAACCAATGGTTACGGAATCTCTGTGCTGCTCGGCAAGGGCGATGGCAGATTTCAAAACCCCCTGAATGCCGCGAAAGGCATCGGAGCTTTCGCGATGACCGTCGGCGACTTCAATGGTGACGGCAAGCTCGATGTCGCCGTGGCCGGCTATGTCGGCTCCGAACAGAACGTAATCCAGATCCTACTGGGTAATGGCGACGGAACCTTCACCACCGGACAAACTATCACTCTGACGAAGAACATTAGCGCCAGTTCTCTCACAACGGCTGACTTCAACGGGGACGGCAAACTCGACCTGGCTCTGGCCTCACAGCAACTGCTTATCTACAAAGGGGCAGGCAATGGTACGTTCACGCAAGCCGCATCGATTACGGTCGGTTCCCGAAATGATCTCGCCCAGGTTCTCGTGGGCGATTTCAATGGCGACGGCAAAGCGGATCTTTCCATAAGCGACTATTACGACATCTACGTGCTGTTCAATACGGGCAACTTCACCTTTAACACAGTCGAGGTCGCCAACGCTCCAGACGGCATCTTCGCTGTCCCGGTCGATGTGAATCAAGACAGCATCACGGATCTGCTGGCGAGCTATTACACGTGCTCGACTGAAAAGGGCGCGAGTTGCGCGAATTGGGAGGTTCTTCTGGGCAATAGCTCCGGAACTTTCACGAAATCCGCGAGCATGAGCGTAGGCTCGGAGATCGGCTTCTACGGCGTCACCGCGGCGGACATCAACGGCGACGGCATCAATGACATCGTCGGTTTGGGCAGTTACGATCTGGTGATCTACTTCGGCAATCCCGACGGAAGTTATCAAAGCACACCGTTGTTGGTTCCGAATTCCGGGCTGGACGCCCTTGTGGCCGCCGATTTCAACCGCGATGGCAAGATCGACTTCGCTGGCCCCGGCGCAGGCAATGCGGCGAATCTGGAGGTCGGAGTATTCCTGAACGCAACGCCGCGAGCGACCTGCACTCCGAGCACGGTTTCGCCATCAGTGACTGTCTGTGAGCCGCAGAATCTCATCTACTCCAACTCTCCCGTACAGTGGATCGCCGATTCCCGAGACACCAGCCATCGGGTGACTGCGATGCAGATATACGTGGACAACAAGTTGGTGGTGAACTCGCCTAGCAGTTCTCTCGACGAACCGCTGTCGATGTCGAACGGGCCACACTTCGTGGTGACCAAGGCCTGGGATAGCTCGGGAGCAAATTTCGTTTCGGACCGCAACATCACCATCTACAGCGGAACGCCGGGAGAAACCTGCCCGGCCTCGGCTGGAACCATGAATGTTTGTTTGCCGACCCAGAACGAAACGACGAAGACCTCGCTGCATGTCTTCGCCAACGCTGCTTCTTCTGGCGCGCAGATGACGGCGATACAGGTCTACGTCGACAGCAGCCTGATCTACAACGACACCAGCGGCGCCACCTATGTAGACAGGGCATTCACAGTGGCAGCGGGATTGCACTCGGTCACAGTGAAGGCGTGGGATGCGAGTGGGAACTCTTATTCGGAGTCGAGGAACATCACGGCACAGTAAGAAACGGACGAAACCGGCGGCTGATTCCTCAGCCGCCGGCTTTTTTCTGCCAACTTGTTTATGCCGACTTGGTGGTACGACGGTGTTGCCCTGTTCCGGACGCGCCTTTGGCTGGCGGAAGCAAGCGCTTCGATTTGGACGTACACACCGTGGGGGCTTTCGCGTTAGAAACAGAGAGCATGGCGGCGCGCACGCTGGCCATCAGCTGTTCCGGCTGCCGTCCTGCGGCCAGGTCAGCGACCATGGCTGCGAAAATCCTGCCTACCAGCTCTGCTGTCTGCTGAGACAGATGAGCCATTTGCATTGGGTTAGCCAATCCGCCGAAAGGATCGTCGCTGGTCACGCCGTTCGGCAGGGCCTGGATCGCATTCTGAAAATTCGACCAGGCGTTGGAGGCCGCGTCCGATGTCAGGTTAGCGTAGAGTTGGGCCAGAGTTCCGGCGTCACCCAGACTCACCATGGCGGGCGCAATCTTCTCCAGACCGTAGCCCTGATTGATCAGCCAGGAGAGGAATGCCATGCCGCAACCGATACTGTCCGCGTCTTGGTCGGTGGGATCCGTCTTGTCCACAAAATCCGGCTCGCCATCTTGTACCCACTGCGGAGCGGTCGCGAAATCGGCAAGCGCGTTATTACCGATAACTGCGGCGCACCAGCGCGAAAGCGCTTCTCCGGTGCTGAGGCCGCAGAGGTTTCCGTTCATCGAGCACTCACTCAGTTCGGCTTCAAACAGCGCGGAAACGCGGACCGAGTTCCCGAAAGAAGCGTCGACCTCGATGGCGTTGCCCGTAGTGTAATCGCATCCCATGTGGTCGGCGCCGCCGGTGCCGTCGGTGGCGCCACCGAGCGCAAAAACGATGACGCTGACCGCACCCCCGGTGGTGCCGAAAATGGCGTCATTGGCGGTCGCGACGCGGTCGGCATCGTTGAGCAGATCCTGGGCATTCTGTAATCCCGGCTGGCCAAGAGTTGGATCGACATACACAGTCACCCGGCCACTGGGACTGGTTCCCACCAGTTGAGAGGTTCCTGTGTAGCTGGGCCACGCAGGGGCGGAACTGGCGCTGGCGAGGGCTTGAGTTTTTTTCCCTTTCGGGGAAGCTTCGATGCGGTGACTCATACGAGGAACCTCCATAGTCGGACATTAGAATGGTGAGAGTTGGGAGCTGCACGTTGCAGCTTCCGTCGCTATTCGTGGCCAGAGATCGGGTGTTCGGAAGCGAGGCACCAATGATTTGCGCCCGGTGGCGTTAGAAGCACGGGTAGCCTCAGTCTACAAAATTTCCTAGTTGGACGCGTATCATGATTCCGCAGACTAGGTAATCGTCTGAAATCATGGGTTTAGCCCAACAATCGCGAACACATCCCTGGACGGCCTTCCTGTTGTGAAAGCGGAGACCGGGCAGCCGCCGACAGACTTACGTTTAGCGCGGGGTCAGCGCTTCGGCCTGGATTTTTGCGTGATAAAATAAAAGTTCCCATATGGCCAATATTCAACGCAGAAAGACCGTGACCGCCCTTGTCGGCAGTGTGCGCGTGGGGTCGGATGCACCAATCGTGGTGCAGTCCATGACCAATACCGATACCGCGGACATTCCATCGACGGTGCAGCAGGTGGCGGCGCTGTCGCGCGCCGGGTCGGAACTGGTACGTGTGACCGTGAACAACGACGAGGCGGCTGCGGCCGTTCCCCACATCGTCGAGCAACTCGATAAGCAGGGCGTCCGTGTGCCGATCATCGGCGACTTCCACTACAACGGACATGTACTTCTAACAAAGTATCCCGAATGCGCGCGCGATTTGGCTAAGTACCGCATTAATCCCGGCAACGCCAGCATTGGAAAGACAGGCGACTCGAATTTCCGCACCATGATCGAAGTCGCGGTGAAATATCAGAAGCCGGTACGCATTGGCGTGAACTGGGGATCGCTCGACCAGGTTCTACTGACGCGCATGATGGACGAGAACTCCAAGCTCGACGAGCCGAAAGATGCTCGCGAAGTCACCATGGAAGCGATGGTGGTCAGCGCTCTGAACTCGGCGCAACTGGCGGAACAATTTGGCTTGCGCCCCGACCAGATCATTCTCAGCGCGAAAGTCAGCGGTGTGCAGGATTTGATCGATGTTTACCGCGCGCTGGCGGCGCGCTGTAACTATCCCCTGCATCTTGGACTCACGGAAGCGGGCATGGGCGCGAAAGGCGTCGTTGCCTCGAGTGCAGCCATGGGCGTGGTGCTGCAGGAAGGCATCGGCGACACCATCCGAGTTTCGCTCACGCCTGCACCGGGTGGCGATCGCACAGAAGAAGTCCGCGTGGCGCAGCAGATTCTCCAGTCGATGGGCATTCGCAGCTTCACGCCACAAGTGACGGCGTGCCCGGGCTGCGGACGCACCACCAGCACGTTCTTTCAGGAGATGGCGGAGCAGATTCAGACATATCTTCGCGAACAGATGCCGTCATGGAAGGGCCGTTACGTCGGCGTCGAAGAGATGAAGCTGGCAGTCATGGGATGTATCGTCAACGGACCTGGCGAATCGAAGCACGCCAACATCGGCATTTCTTTGCCAGGCACGTTCGAGGAGCCGAAGGCTCCTGTTTACGTCGACGGAAGGCTGTTCACGACGCTGAAGGGTGATCGCATCGTGCCGGAGTTTATCGCGATTCTCGACGAGTACGTCGATTCGCACTACGTGGCGAAAGAAGCGGTAAGAGAAGAAGTTCCCGCCAAAGTCTAGCCGCGGGACCGCGTAGCAATCACACCTCATGTCTTTCTTCGTGCTTCGTGGCCGTCGGCAACAAGCCCTCGGCCACCTTCTATTGCCCGGTCAGCAGGAAGACGGGATTCTGCGGCGGCGGTTCGCCGTTTGAAGCCGCGGGTCCTGCGCTGAAGGGAGCAGCCAGATCGGTTACAAGAACGTCTGACGAGTTATTCGCGCCGGTAGCGAGAGTGCTCGTCGTGGTGTTGACGATGGCAACGGATCCACCATCGCAGAGGCTGGCGTAAACTCGCGTGCTGTCTGCAGAAGCGGTCGCGGACATGCGGAAACGAGCGGAGGCCGGGCTGTAAGGCGAAACAGGAGTGCAGAACGCTGCCGGTGCGGTTGCGAAGGGTTGCACCCCCGACACTGGATTGACGATCGGAACCAGCAGCGGGAAAATCGAGGTCTTCACCGACAAAGTGCCGGCATCGAAAACGGTGACTTGTGGAATCACGCATCCCTTCGCAGCCACGTTGTTCGGATCGGGACAGGCCGCTCCCGCAGCCGCTGTGATATAGCTGGCCACGTAGAACCGCGTGCCATCCGGCAATGCGGCCACAGAGACCGGCATCACCTTGGAGCATGTCGTGCACGGCGCAACCTTCGCCGGAAGCGAAGGAGTGGGAACCATTATGGGACCGCTGCCAATCGGTACCGGTACTGAACCGGTGGCATCGAAAATATAAACCGAGGCCGCGGTGGGATTGGTCACGTACAGGCGGTTCCGGCTCTTATCGTAGAGCACATAGTTGGCGCCCGCGCCTCCTACCGATTGGGTCGAGATGACGGTGTTCGATGTCGTATCGATCGTCGCGAGCTGCCCATCTCCCTGGGTAATCACGTAAACACGCTGGCTGTCCGGACGCGCCACCGCCCATGCCGGCAAGTTGCCGAACGGGATGGTGGCGATGGTCGACAAGTCGATGGGAGACAGATCCATCACCGTGTTGGTTCCCTGATTCAACACGTACAGATTCATCCCGTCGGGCGTTTCGACCATCGCAACGGGATGCGAAGCAGCGGGGAGGTAGGCGATGGTGCCGATAATATCTGCCGAGAGATTAAGGGCTGCAACAGAGTCGGTGCTGCTGAAATTGCAGTTGGGGCCGCCTTCGGCTCCGAAGTTGGAAACATATGCTGCAGTCGATTGCGAGGTTGCGACGAAATCCGGAAGGTAAGAACATATGAGGGGAACCGTTGCGGTGCCGCCGGAGCCCGGCACAAGCCCCGTCACGGCGTTTACATATTGGACCGTAGTTCCGTTCACGAACGAAATCGGGAAATTTCCGTTATAGCCGGTTCCGGTATAGCCGGGAATGGATACACCCGAGACGGAGATCTGAGCTCCAACTGTAGCGGTGGAGAGTGGGGAACTCAACGAAATCGTCACCAGATTACTGGCTTCGCTGATGGCCACGATGCTGGATGATTGTCCGGCGCCGGTATTCGGCAGAGTAAAGATAATTGGATTGCCCAAGCCGGCTGCGGTCGAGCTATCCCCGGCCGGGAAAAACGACGAAACGAGATCGCCATCCCCTGCGAAGAGGCTGCCCGCGCTCGCCACGAACACTCGAGAGTTATTGGGAAGAATGGCGGCATGAGTGGGATTCACGCCCATGTTGGCTTGGCCAATGTCAGTATCTCCCGAAACGTCGATCTGAAGCGCCGTGCCGGGATTGAACGGGACGTTGGCGCTGATGCCGAAGACAGCGTGGAAGTTCGACGAATTAGGAGGAGTGATGTTGATGGGAATGACAACCGGGCGATACACCTGGCCACAGGAAAGTTCAAAAAACACTGCCAGCGCGACCGCTCCCACCCAGCCCACACGTCGGAAATTCATCAGCACCCCGAAGAAGAAGTTGTGATTCGAATGATTGAACCGAAGCGATCATTGTAACGATTGTGAGCCGCACGCGCTAGGCGGGAATCCAGCTTCCACTTCACTCAGCACAGGGATGCAGCGTAGAACTGTAGGGATGCCTGATGCACGATCCGCCGGTACCTGAAAATCAGGAGGCTGTGGACACGGGGTTCTGGCACTTACGGAAGCCGGCAGCCGAATCGCGGAAGTCGCTCTTACCGGGCGCGCTTCGATTTCGCTTTCTCTACGACGGGCTCCTCGGACTTTATCGTGGCTGCGGGCTTTTTCTTGCCTTCCATCTGGGCCAGGCTTTGCTTGAGAGCGGCCATCAGATCGACCACCGGAGCGAGCTTTTTCGGTTTTTCGACGGCGGCCACTTCTCCGCCTTCGAGCTTGGTTTCGATCAGCTTCTTCAAGTTTTCCTGGAATGTATCTTTGTACTTCTCAGGATCCCACTCGTCGGCGAGCGCTTCAATCAACTGGTGCGCGACTTTCACTTCCGCGTCTTTCAACTCCACATCAGGAGCGCCGAAGCCTTCCACCTTCTTCACTTCTTCGGCGTAGTACATGGTGTGCAGCATCAGGCCGCCCTCATGTGGGCGCAGGAACACCGTGTACTCGCGGTTGTGCATAGTGATCTTGGCGATGGCGACGTACTCGCTTTCCTCAAGCGCCTTGGTCAGCAAGGCGTAAGGCCGGCGTCCGGCTTCCTCCGGCAACATGTAGTAGGACGACTCGAAATACACTGGGTCGACATCACTGGCCTTCACGAATTCCAGGATCTCCATGGTCTTGGCGGTCTGCGGTTCGATCTTCTTGATCTCATCGGGCTCGATGATGATGTATTCATCTTTGCGAAACTCGTAGCCCTTCACAATGTCGGCGCGCTCGACGACTTGCCCATCCGCCAGACAAACGTATTGCTGCTTGAGTCGCGACTTATCGGGGCGATGTAGCATGTTGAACGAAATGCCATTGCTGCGCGCGCCCGAGAAAAGACGGACGGGCATGGAGATGAGGCCGAAGGTTAAGTGTCCGGACCAGGTCGACGATGGCATAATTCCCCTCGCAGGCAATTTCCCGGGCAGTTCGTAGCCGCCGGGGACCGAGTAGGCAAACTCAACAGCAGAGAGAGTTTAGCCTAGAACTCATCTTGGATGCACCAATCGAGTGTCACGTTGGGGCGCTAGGAACCGAAATTCAAAGCCGGAGGGAATGGGGTTCCGAACAGACACGCACTAGGGGTTGTAGTTGTCGAGCGGGGTTCTTGGCAGGAGAACGAATGTGTCCGCATCGATCTGTTGGGATCAACTTCGGTTGCACCCTTCGCGCAAGGTCGCTCATCTGTCTAGTACATTTTCTCAACGGAGAAGAAGATGACCGACCTGCGCTTCCCCATCGGCAAGTTCCATTTTGACGGACCACTGAACGAAACACAAAAACAAACAGCGCTGGATGATATTGCCAACACACCAGCGAACTTGCGCACCGCGGTCAAAGGACTGTCTGACGCTCAACTCGACACACCTTATCGTCCAGAGGGATGGACCGTGCGGCAAGTCGTCCATCACCTGCCGGACAGCCATATGAATTCCTACATCCGGTTCAAGTTGGCGCTCACCGAGGACGAACCGACCATCAAGCCCTATGCGGAAGATCGCTGGGCCGATCTCGCAGACACGAAGGCGACTCCGGTGGATGTTTCGTTGATGCTGCTCGACTCGTTACACGACCGCTGGATACGATTGCTGCGCTCTCTGAGCGCGGAAGACTGGAAGCGCACCTTCCGCCATCCTGAGATGGGAGCAATGACCCTGGAGAAGACCCTGGCCCTCTATGCGTGGCATGGACGCCATCATGTGGCGCACATCACCTCTTTGCGGGAGAGAACCGGGTGGTAGCAAGAAACGACTCTGTCAGCAGAGCCTAAATCAGCCTTACATTTTGCATAGAGATCACAGAGGGTTTTCCTCTGCGTCCTACGTGTCCTCTGTGGTTAAGATTTCGTTTCGGAGTTGGAAGAAACCAGCGCGTGCCCGTCGCCGTGATTCGACTCGGGATGGTTCAATCCGCCGTAGCGCCGCTCGCGCTTCTGGTACTCCGCGATGCCCTCGAGCAAGTGCACCCCGCGAAAATCCGGCCATAGAGTGGGTGTCACATAAATCTCAGCATAAGCCAACTGCCACAGCAGGAAATTACTGAGCCGCATTTCCCCGGAGGTGCGAACCACCAGGTCCGGATCCGGCAGATGCCGCGTATACAAATGCTGCCCGATCAGGTCCTCATCAATGTGCAGATGCTCGATCCCACCATTCTGCGAAGCCGCCTGCACCATCGAACGGAACGCGTCCACCAGTTCGCTGCGCGCGCTGTAGTTGAGCGCCAGCGTGAGCACCATGCCCGTGTTACCGGCGGTTGCTTCGCGCGCCCACGACATGCGCTCCTGCACATCCTCCGGCAGCTCGTGCTCGCGCCCGATATATTCCAGCCGGATATTGTTCTTGTTTAGCGTGGGAACTTCCCCCTTCAGGTAGCGGCTCAACAATCCCATCAGAAATCCGACTTCGCTCTTGGGGCGCTTTTTCCAATTCTCTTCGGAAAACGCATAGAGCGTCAGCGCCGGAATATGAATGCGCGCCGCCGTCTCCACCGTGGAACGCACCGCCGCAACACCGGCGCGATGTCCGGCCACGCGCGGCATGTGGCGCCGTTTGGCCCAGCGCCCGTTGCCGTCCATGATGATGGCGATATGTTTGGGGAGTCGTTCTGGATCAAGCCGGCGATAAACCTCGGTTTCCTTGCGATCGAGCCCCGTGGGTACTTTGTCGTGCAAAGTGGTCATCCCGATATGAGGCTACCACAGGAGGAAGGCCCGCGCAATGACAGGGAGCATGTAACAGTTTGGTGGATGTGGAGCGGAGCTCCAGCCAAATGGAAGGGGGGACAGCCGCCATCGGCTGTTCGGGAGCGAACCGATCTAACGGGAGCGCGACCGGGGGCGCCCGCGCCGCATAACTTCTTATCGTGCCTCTTCCGGCACCACCTTCAACTCCAGCCTCTCCGTCCAGCGCAACACGGTCAGGGAGCAACTCACTCCCACCCGCACGTCGGTCAATACGCGATGCAAGTCGTCCACTCCAGCCACCGGCTGACCGTCCAGCGCGACAATGATGTCCCCCTCGCGCAGACCCGCCCGCTTGGCCGGGCTGTTCTCTTCCACGCCGACTACTACCACGCCCGTCTCCTTGGGCAGATCGTAGAATCGCACCACCCGCCGGTGCACGGGCACCGTCTGCGCCGAGACGCCGATAAAGCTGCGCCGGATGCGTCCATCGCGCAGCAGTCGGCTCGCCACAAACTTAGCCGTGTTAATGCCGATCGCAAAACAAATCCCTTGTGCCGGCAGAATCGTTGCCGTATTCACACCTACGACGCGCCCGGCGGAATCGACCAGCGGTCCACCCGAGTTGCCTGGATTCAGCGATGCGTCGGTCTGAATGACGTCATCGATCAGACGCCCCGAATACGACCGCAGCGACCGTCCTAGCGCGCTTACGACTCCAGCGGTTACCGTCGACTGGAACCCATACGGAGTCCCAATCGCGATCACGATCTGTCCCACGCGCAGGCTCTGCGAATCGCCGAGCGCAGCCGCAATCAGGCTGGGATCCTCGAAGTGAGGCCGCTCCACACGAATCACTGCCAAATCGCTCGCCGGGTCATCGCCGATCACGGTCGCCGGCATGCGGCGTCCGTCCGTGAGGGTCACCGCGATGCGGACCGCGTCATGCACCACGTGACTGTTGGTAAGGATCAGCCCATCGGGCGTGAACACGAATCCCGAGCCCCCGCCACGCCGTTCCCTTGGCTCGCTCGACCGCGCGCGCCCCATGCCGCTCCCGGGCAAAGCCTGATGCACTTCAATATTCACGACCGAGGGGCTAATCCGCTCAACCGCCCCGGTCACTGCACTCGAATAAGCGTCGAGCAGAGAATCGTCGGACGCAGCGGGCACCGAGCCCATCGCCAACGGTCGGGGATCGCCATCGAGTCCTTCGCCTTCCGAGGTCACAGGCGACAAAACGTACGGATCGGACACCACAGACACTCCACCTACATCTTCATGGTCCATGCTGGATAGATGCCGATCAATCTACTGAGGATTCACCGGCTGGATCGTGCAATCGGGTGTAAACGTAGAGGAACATCTAAAGAAAAAAGCCGGAACCCAGAATTCGGTCCCGGCGTTCGTGTTGGCTGGTTGCCCGGATAAAATCGAAGTTTCAAGGTAGCAAGGTTTCAGAGTTTCAAGATGTGGAACCTGATGAAACATTGAAACTTGCCTTACGCGCTTCTCCGCGGCCTCACCGTCAGATCCCGCACCTGCGTCAGAATGCTCGACATCTGCATCCCGTTCAGCTGCGAGACGAATGGCAATAACTCCGCGATGAACTGATCTTTCATCAGTTCGTTGACTTCTTCCTGGCGAGTCCGCTCCCCACCGCTGAGCAAATCGGGCACAGTAACCTCCAGTGCACGCGCCAGCCGTTCCAGGGAGGACAGCGTAGGCGTGGCTTTCTCGTTTTCAATTTTAGAAACGTAGGTGCGCGGCACCGCCATGCGTCCCGCGAGTTGTCGTTGGCTCAATCCACTCCGCAAACGCAGCGAGCGGATGGAGGTCGCCAAGTTCAGATGTCCGCGCCCGTTGCCGGTGGGTACGGGCATCATCATCGGTGGCACTACCAGGATGGGTTCAGGTTCCGGTTCCTCGTCCAAAGACGCGTGGCAGCGTCGGCAATTGTTATTGGAAGTGCGAAACTGGACCAGCAGGCAATGATCGCATCGGACGACTTCCCGTGAATCTACCGGGGCAAGTGTCGTGGCCATCGGGTTGTGGGAGTGCCAGAGCGGGCTACTCCTCGCAGCCTAAATGCGGGAACCGCTTGGGGGAACAGGTTCCGACTGCTTCGTCAATCTGCGGCATCTGCCCTGTGGAAGTCAAGGTCAAAATGCGGGAAACCCGCGAATTCCGCGCACGAAACCAGAGATAGCCCGCCAAATACCCGCAAAAACAGGCCAAGTCCCTGATGCGTAGCGAATCGTGCAGTGTTTACTACTTGGATTCAGGGCAACTCTCGCGAGTCAGGCCGCTATGGGTGGTTGGCCTCGCCAAGGTAGGCGTAGAGCATCTTCTGCGTGCTGGGATCTTTGCTGCCGGTTGCGGGCTCCGACGTGACGAATACGCCACTAATCTGCTTCAAAAGCTCCGGATTCTCCACTTTCAACACCCAGCGTCCCGGTGCTTTGGCGTCCGTGTGTAGAAAACCCAGGCTGCGCGACGAGTTCTTCCCTGAGCCGGACTCCGCCCAGACTTGGAAGCCACGCTTCGTATTTGCCACTGGCTGTTGATTCAAATCGAAAGCATAAAAAGTGAGCGACTTGCCCTCGGTCAGGAACACGCGCCCAAACGCGTCGCTGGGCTTACCCTCCGGGTCCGTGTCGCGCACATCAATCACGTGCAACTCGCGCGACGCCAAGAGCTCGCGGACATCGCTACCTGCCGCCGCAAGTTGCCGTTCCGTATCTAGGGTAGCGCTGGCGATCCGCAGCTTGTTGGTCAGTTCCGTGATGCGAGTCTGCTGCTCCACCAAAGCGGCTTCGTCGTTGAGACGCAATTGGCTGTTGCGAGCCGCATCGTCTCTGGCTTCGGCCAGTAGTCTCTCCTGGTTGCGGGTTTCGTCGAGTACTTGCGCGTTCTGGCTGGAGGACCCCACCGCGTCTCCCTGCGCCTGCCCCCCATTGCGTCGCAGGTTTGCGGCGACAGCGGCAGCATTTGCCAACTGCGTTCGCAGATCGTGGATCTCGCGCTCCTCCGCCGCGATCGACTGGTTCGACTGAGACAAGCTTGCGGTAAGCACGGTATTCTGCCGGTGTAGCTCTGCAATTTGCTCCGCCGCGGCGCCTCCCGCCGGCGCGGCTCCGGATAGCCCGCCGAAATGGTAAGCCGTAAGGCTGATCGCAGCCAAGACCAGCGCCGCCACCGAACCCGCCAAGGGTACGGGACGAAGGTACCACCCCGATCGAGCGGGCCTGTCCACCGCGTCGGAGAAAACCACGCCCTCGGCCCGCGCCCGGCGAAGGAAGCGCTGCCGCGAACCGGGCAGCGGTTTCGCTCTCAGCTCTGCCAGCTTCTGCCGCAATACGCCCTGGCCTTGCGGCAACTCCCGAGTGACGAGAATCAATAACTCCTCGTAGTCCGCGCGGCATTGGCTGCATTTCTTCAGATGGGCCTCGAAATCAGCCAACTCCGCGCCCTCCAGCAATCCGCCGGCGGCCAGCGCACAAAGTGCTTCATACTGCTCGTGCCCGAGTGTCATTTTCTGCGGATCCTCAGGCACACTTTCCTCCCGGTGCGGTCGACTTCCTGTCGTCGCCGCCGGATATGAACGACCGTAATTTTTGGAGACCCCGATAATAGTGATGTCGGACATTGACGAACGTATCTCCCGTCCGTTCCGCAATTTCCCGCATGGACAGTCCTCCGTAGCACGCCAGTTCGATCACCCTCTTCTGCGGATCGGAAAGAGCCTTCATGCTTTGGCGAACCAGTGCCTTCGTTTCCGGCACACTTAAACCCAAGATAGCCCGAGCCTCCTTTGGCCGGGGCTCCACGCCTTCTTCCAAGTCCGAATTGCGATAAAACTTCCGGCCTTCAAGATGCTTCCGACGGTTGATGGCGCGATGATACGCATACTGCATCAGCCACACTTTAGTATTGCCTTTGCGGGGGTCAAATTGTGCCACTGCACGAAAAACATCTAGAAACACCGTCTGGGTAACGTCTTCCGCTTCGCCGGGGTCGCGTACAATCTTGAGCGCAACGCTGAGGACCAACTTCCGGTAGCGGTCAAACAGGACAGCCAGAGCGTCGCTCTGGCCCGCCTGCAGGCGGACCATGAGCTCCTCGTCAGACAGGCGCCGCAGCTCCTCCAACGACAACATCTCGGAATGCCCAGTTCTTGGGATTGACGAATCCAGGCCCACACTCCTGGCAAGGTCGCAAACGAACAAGCCTTCAAAAGTCTACAACCAAAACCTCGCAGAAACTATTTTTTGGCTTTGGCACAAATCCCTATCTCCCTAGGCAAACAGAGATACAGCGACCTTTCGGAGTCGATCCCTTCGACTCTGGCAAAAACTGGGGGAATAAGCGTTATGGCGTGTGAATCGTGTGGATCTGACAAACAGACGGAGTTTCGCTCTGAGATGAACATCCATTTCCCGGGTCTGCAGGGACTGGAGATGCCCGGAGTCTGGGCATTCCCGAAGCTGATGGTTTGCTTCGATTGTGGCTCTACCCTGCTCACTCTTTCCGAAGGCGAGTTGCGTCTCCTTGAGGAAAGCGCAGCTGTTGTCAAGGCTGCTTGAAACACATTTTCCAGGTTACTCACGTGTCTACGAATTTCGGATGAAGAATTGATTTACGTTCCAGTAGCTTACTCGTCCTATGGGGGGAAGAGATGAATAGCCGTGCCCGCGTTTTAATTGCCGATGACCACATCCTGGTCGCTGAACTGTGCAAGCGACTGCTCGAAACGGAGTTTGACGTCGTTGGCGTCGTCGGCGACGGCCACGCTTTGGTGCGAGCGGCCGGCGAATTGAAGCCAGACGTAGTCGTCGTCGATGTTGCCATGCCAAGCCTGAATGGACTCGACGCTGGCCGGCAGGTAAAGGAAATTCTCCCGCGCGTCAAACTTCTTTACCTCACCATGAATCCTGACATCGAAATCGCCGCCGAAGCGTTTCGCATCGGAGCCCATGGATATCTCCTCAAAACATGTGCCGCCGCCGAGTTGGTCCTCGCCGTTCGTGACCTGTTGCGCGGCAAGTCCTACCTCGCCGCGGCCCTTTCCCGGGATACCATCAACTTTTTGCGGACTCAGGATCGCAAGAACGTCTATGAAGACGCACGCCTGACTCCAAGGCAACGGGAAGTGCTGCAGTTGCTGGCCGAAGGAAAAGTCATGAAGGAAGTAAGCAGCATCCTGAACATGTCGAGCCGCACTGTGGCTTACCACAAGTACCGGATGATGGAAGTGCTTGGCGCCAAAAGCAACGCTGAACTCGTCAAGTACGCCGTCCGGAACCACCTGGTGGCCGCCTAGAACCTGCCTCGCAAACATTAAGGCACAGGAAACATCCCCGTTGCTGTGGATACCGCGCACCAGAAGCTAGGACCCCGGACCTGGCTTCATTCACCTTCCTCTTTTTCGCCAATCTTACCGGTAGCGGTCTACACTACTCTGGACTTGGAATAACTCTGGACTTGGAATACCCCGCGCATTGGCCTCATTCGGATCGATGCCGCCGATCATCTTTTGATGTAAGTCCGGAGCAACATGCAGTGAGCGAAAGTGGGAGGAGAGTTCCGATCTGTCGCAGGGATCAGCCAATCGAAGATGTGGAGACTTTGAGAATATGAGTGGAATCCCCACCCGAGAAGGAGCCTGGGAACTCCTGACGGAGTTTACCCAATCAGAAAGTTTGCGCAAGCACGCCCTGGCAGTAGAAGCCTGCATGCGCGCCTGCGCTCGCAAGTTTGGAAGCGGCTCCGCTGATGACGAGAACCTCTGGGGCCTGGTCGGTCTGATTCACGACTTCGACTACGAACGCTGGCCCACTCGCGAAGAGCATCCCTATAAGGGGAACGAGATCCTGAAAGAGCGCGGATACTCCGATGAAATTCGTCGCGCCATTATGTCGCACGCCGAGTATAGCGGCGTCTCGCGCGATACGCCGATGGAAAAGGCTCTGTTCGCCTGCGATGAGCTTGCCGGATTCATCACCGCCGTCGCCTTGATCAAGCCGGGAAAGTCGCTGGCCGAAGTAGACTCCAAGTCCGTTCGAAAACGGATGAAAGACAAAGCCTTCGCTCGCAAGGTGAACCGCAACGACATCATTGCGGGAGCTGCCGACCTGGCAGTCGATCTCGATGAGCACATCGCCTTCTGCATTGAAGCTCTGAAGCCCATCGCCGATCAACTCGGCCTCGATGGCAGCGCAGCCAATTCCGGGTAGCGGTTCCGCTGCCTCTGACCTGAGCGGCGGACAGATCACCGGCGCAACCTGTGCTAATATCGGCTGGCAATTCTGCATCTGAACATCGGGTCATCCTGTGCAGAACGTGCGCCGCAAAATCCTGCTGATTGTTCGCACCACGGACTGATGTCTAAAGTGCGCGGAGCCGGTGAGTATGCCCGCAGATAGCACCACGCCAGCCAGCCACAAAGTCTTGTTGGGATGCGCCAAATGTGGCGCGACCTTACCCGACGAAGCGCAGTTCTGTCTCAAGTGCGGCAAACCGGTGAGTTCCTCTTCGAAGGCAGCGGCAGTCGTTAAGAGTTCCGCCTCGTCAGCCCCTCCCAAGCTCCGACCAAAGCGCCGCTCTTATCTGTTCTGGATCTTCCTTGCGCTGGTGTTCGTATTCGTCGTCTGGGTCGCGGCCAGCGACAATCCATTCGCCCAGCAAGTACAGGAGGTTGTTGGTTTCAAGCAGGACCGGCCGATTCTCGATTCGTCATTTTCCCTCGGTCCGCACACCTTTCGCTATTACAAGTTTGCCTTGCCCGAAGGCTCGGTCAATGTAACCATCGTTGGCCAATTTAAGTCCGCCGCAGGCAGTCAAGATGCGGCGAGCCGTAAGAACTCAGCCAGAGACACGAGCAAGGACGGCGACAACGACATCGAGGTTTACGTCCTCACCGAGCCCGCTTTTACCGTTTGGCAGAACGGATATGCGACTAGTTCGATCTACGAGAGTGGCAAGGTAGCGGAGGGGAATGTGCAAGCCGAGATTCCGGCGGGAGCAGGAATCTACTATCTCGTCTTCAGTAACAAGTCTGCTCCAAAGACACCCAAAAGCGTTCACGCCGCCGTCCTGCTCCGCTACAAGAGCTGGCTGCCTGACTGGTTGCGGCGCATGAAAGGGCGATTCACGGATTGGGTTGGACTGAACTAACGCGCCAATTCCAATGGTCCTGAAGATTCAAACCGAAGTTTCACGAAGGAAAAATCGTGAAGGGTTTATCTTGGTGTCCTTCGTGGTTGAGGTTCTTTACCGCGCAGTCTCTTCGATCTCCGAAATCCAGTCGGGACGCTTCAGCACTTCGCGCGGCTTGGGACCGTCGGCGGCGCCGACAATTCCGTCCTGTTCCATCAGATCGATCAGGTGCGCCGCGCGACCATATCCAATGCGCAAACGTCGCTGCAACAACGAAGTCGACGCCTTGCCGAACTCGACAACCAGCTTCACCGCATCGCCATACATCGGATCATCTTCCGCTTCGCCCTCGGCGCCTGACTCTCCGCTAGCTCCATCCGATCCGGCCTCGCGCTCGCCCTTCGGCGCTTCCAGGAATTGTTGCTGATATTCCGCCAAGCCCTGTGACTTCCAGAACTCGACTACTGCAGCGATTTCCCTCTCCGTGACAAAGGGGGCGTGCAAGCGGTGTACACGCGCCGAACCCGATGGCAGATACAACATATCACCTTTGCCCAGCAGAGCTTCCGCCCCGTTCGCGTCGAGAATCGTGCGCGAGTCCACCTTCGTCGCCACGCGGAACGAAACGCGCGCCGGGAAGTTTGCTTTGATCAATCCCGTAATCACGTCGACCGAAGGCCGCTGTGTCGCTAGCACCAGGTGAATTCCCACGGCGCGTGCCATCTGCGCCAGGCGCGTGATTGACTCTTCCACATTGCTGGAATCAAGCATCATCAAATCGGCCAACTCGTCGATGATGATGACGATGTAAGGAATCGGCTTCTCGTCTGACTCTTCATCAAACAGGCTCGGCGTTCCATTCTGATCGAACAGCTTGTTGTACTGGTCGATGTTGCGGACGCCCTTCGCCGCGAGCAGCTTCAGTCGCCGTTCCATCTCACGCACCGCATTGCGCAGCGCGTTGGCCGCGAGTTTCGGCTCGGTGATGATCGGCGTGTAAAGATGTGGAACGCCTTCATAGTTACCCAGTTCCAGCCGCTTCGGATCGACGAGAATCAGGCGGACCTGATCCGGCGTCGCCTTGTACAAGATGGACATGATCATCGCGTTGATGGCAACACTCTTGCCTGCTCCGGTCGATCCGGCGATCAAGAGGTGCGGCATTCCTGCCAGATCCGCCGTGACGATTCGGCCGTTGATGTCTTTGCCCATGGCGATCGTCATCTTCGATTTCGATCCCATGAATTCCTGCGACTCGATGTTCTCGCGCAGCCAGATGATCTCTCGCTGCCGGTTCGGTACCTGAATTCCGACCGTGCTCTTCCCTGCCATGCGCTCGATCAGAATGCTCTCGGCTTTCAACGCGAGGCAAAGATCGTCGCAAAGATTGGTGATGCGGCTGTACTTGATGCCAGCTTCGGGCTTGAATTCGAATGTAGTGACAACCGGGCCGGGATTGATCTGCGTGATTTGCCCATGAATCTCGAACTCGGCGTATTTCTCGGTCAGCACCTGCGCCAGCAGTTTGAGTTCATCGGCATCCACTTGCTGCTGTTCGTCGGGACGCTGCAACAGGCTGCTTGACGGCAGTTTGTATCCGCCGGCGATCTTCGGCATCGTCGTCTTGGCTTTGTTGCCGCTGTCGGCGCGCTCGGTAACTTCCGGATCGGCAGCCGAATTCGCCGCGTCCGCAGCAATCGGCTCGGCCAAAATGCCACCGGTTGCCGCTGCAGACCTCATGTCAGCCTTGGGCGCGTCTTCTTCTGCCATCATGCGCTCAATTCCCGTGCGCCGTGGCTCAGCGGGAGACTGCGCCGCGGGTGAAGTCGGGCGCGATTGAATCAACTGCGTTTTCACCACTGGCTTCGAAATCCGTCGCTGTTCGAGTTCTTTCTGCTGATGCCTCTTGGCGCGCTCCTGCCGCCAATCCTTGTAGCGATTCCACAACGCGGTGACAAAGGCGAATCGCGTCGGAGCCCAAAGTCGAATCGCCGAGAAGGAGAACGCCGTCGAGAGATATAACGCCACGGCGAGCACGGTGGCGCAGACGATATACGCGCCAACGATGTTCAGGTAGTGAATCAACACGTCGCCGACCACGCGGCCGAGAAGGCCCTCAATCGGAATCACGCCCATCCAGCGCAAATGTCCCGGCAACAGCGCCAGCATGGCAGGAACGAACATCACCAGCCAGATTCCGCCAAGGCACTTCGCCAACGGCGACCGCACTTTCATCGAGCGAAACCAACGCACACCCAGCATCGTGGGGAAGATCACCAGCAGGAATGCGCCGATGCCAAAAAACTGCAGCATCATGTCGGCGGTGAAAGCGCCAACGACGCCGATCCAGTTACGAGCTGCATGCGAACCAGTCAGCACCGAAGCGCTGTTCCACGATGGGTCGAGTGGAGAATACGAAACCAGTGCGAGGAAGAGAAGGAGCGCGGAGACGCACATCAGGAATCCGACCAGCTCATTGAGCCGACGGTTCCCGGTGGGAACAAATATGCTTGCCAGATAATCCATGTGGGCCAGACTCAAGCACCGAAGACACCACATCCTCGGTGCCGTAATCGGCCAGAGCCCTTACATTATGCCAAGAAGGGCGAGATCCGACAATGCAGGAAATCAGGGCTTAGTATTCAAGTAGAGACGTTCTTTGCAACATCCTCAATTTGCGAGGTTTGACAGAATAATAGGGCTTGCAGCGAACCTCTCCGCCCGCTATTGCAAGTGCATCGCGAATGCCAGCGCGATCACGACCACTCCTGCGACGATACGGTAGATGATGAATAAACGCAGGCTGTTCGATTGCAAGTATCGGATCAGCCAGGTAATCGCGGCGTAACCGACTAATGCGGAGACAATGATTCCGACCAGAACTGGCATCTGCATGCCCCGCGGCAGACCTTGTTTGTGAAGCTCGTGCGCCTTCAGCAGCGCCGCTCCAGCTATGAGCGGCGTCGAAAGCAGGAAGCTGAACCGGACCGCCGCTTCGCGCGTGAGTCCCTTGAACAGCCCGGCCGTGATGGTTGAACCGGAACGCGAGACTCCGGGAATCAGGGCAAACGCCTGTGCGGTGCCAATGATGAGTGCATCGACAAGAGTTATACGCGTCAGGGGTTTATTCAGCTTGCCGACTTTTTCGCCCAGCCACATCAATAGCGCGACGACGATCAAGGCGCCGGCGATCAGGAAAATATGTTCCCGGAAGTAATCCTCAGCAGAATGCTCCAAGAGTTTGCCGGCAATGGCGCCTGGGATCGTCGCAATCGCAAGAAACCACAGCAGCATCCGCTCTTCTTTTTGCTCTTCGGCAGTAAGATTTGCATCAGACGCGCCGGACTCGGAGAAGCGCACAACTTTTCCGCCAAACGCCGCGCGGATGATCTGAAACCATGTGCGGCGAAAGTAGAAGAGCACCGAGAGCAAAGTTCCGAAGTGAAGCGCAACATCAAAGCTCAACTCGTGCGCCGGAGAAAGCTCGTTCCAGCCCAGCAACCGCCGCACAATGATGAGATGCCCCGAGCTGGAAATGGGAATGAATTCCCCGAGTCCTTGAACGATCGCAAGAACAACCGCTTGATAAATTGGCAAGGCTAGTCCGCCGCGTTTCCTAAGGATGGTATCGCTTGTTGAATGTAAAGCATCCGCCGCCGCGCGCGCAATAACCTAGCCCGCGAAGTAGCGCTAGTCGGTGGCGTTGCCGAAGGTTGGGATGCCTTGCTGGACGTAGAAAAGCAGCGTTAAAGCCCGCGACGACCAGTCGCCCTGGGCGTACTGGCTCACGATTTTTTGCGCCAGTTCCAGGGAACGACTCTTCGATTGTTCGGATTTTTTCTGGTTGGCCTCGGTTTTGTAGATCTCGATGAGAGCGGAATAGCGCCAAGCAGCTTGATAAAGGGCCTCCGGCGCGGCCGGAGACTGCTCATGCTCTTTCGCGTACTTCTCGTACATGTCGGCTTCTTTTTCCGGGCACTTCGACGCGCCTTGCCAATCTCCGCAGAGTTTGTTTTCGATGAGATGGAAGGCGGCGAGATCGGCCGATTTCGTGCCGGGAAATTTCTTGATCACCAGTTTCATCCACTCTTCGTTGATTTGGCCGCGCATATAAGAATCGCGTTCGCGGGCCGAGGGACGCGTGAGCACATCGGCGCGATCTATCTGCCAGCGGATATCCGCGGCGCGATAAAGTCCCTCGGCCGCCAGCGGTGACGTCGGAAATAAATCGTAGACGCGGAAGTAGAGGCGCATAGCATCTTGCGCGGCGTCACGGCGTCCGCGGCGGCGGCTTGCCTGATCTTCAGAATCGGCGGCCTCGCCGAAGACAATCTTGTCGCCGTTAGGAGTCGACAGGCTGACCAGGGCTTTGCTGTGCACCCATCCGGTGATGGTCTTGCCTTCGGATTCGGGATCATCTTCATCGGCGTCTTTTCTTGGCTCGCGCAGGATGGCTTCCACGTGGGTCCACTCCTGGCCGTTTTCAATGATGACCAGTTCGTGCCCACGGCCCGCTTCGCCGAGTTTGGCCGCGTCGGAGGAAGGAGAAACGCGAATCGATTCTTCGAAGACCAGAGTGCCGCGCTGCGCCTGCGAGAAAGCAATCGTTGTGGCGGAGACGACGAGCACAAGCGAAGCGGCGAAAAAGATGACTCGAAATTTCATATGCATGATTATTGGCCGTAGTGACGTTGCGTGCAATCTCTATCGTTGTCGCAATTCTTCCAGCATTTGCGGCTCGATGTTTCCTCCCGAAATGATGGCAACGTTCAACTTTGTTTTTGGCAGCTCATCGGCGCGGAAGAGGAATCCGGCGGTAGCCACTGCGCCGCTTGGTTCGGCTTCCGTGTCGGGATTCTCCGACAGCACTTTCATCGCCTGGTAGATTTCATATTCAGTAACCGTAACGATGCCGTCGACGAAGCACTGCATGTGTTCGAAGTTGATGGGGCCGACACTTTGCGTGCGTAGTCCATCGGCAATCGTGCGCGTAACCTGCTCCGCCGGAAACTGAACTATTTTTCCGGCGCGCAGGCTTGCCTGGGCGTCGGCCGCCAGTTCTGGTTCGACGCCGAAGACATTCACCGATGGCCTGCTCAACTTGATGGCGGCGGCCACGCCGCTGATCAAACCTCCGCCGCCAACGGGAGCGAGCACGGTTTCAACGTCGGGCATCTCTTCGAGAATCTCGAGTCCGATCGTTCCCTGGCCGGCAATGATGTATTCGTCATTGTAGGGCGGCACGATGATGTAACCATGCTGGGCGGCCAGTTCCTCCGCTTTGAGCTGGCGTTCAGTGCTGCCGGGACCTACCAGTACGATGTCGGCACCTAGTGCCGCCGTTGCCTCGCGCTTGATCGCGGGAGCGTTGTCGGGCATGACGATGACAGCCTTCACGCCCAGCGCTCGGGCAGCATAGGCAACTCCTTGCGCGTGATTGCCGCTGGAATAGGAGATCACGCCGCGTTTTCGGTCCGCTTCGGAGAGTGACGCGATTTTGTTGTAGGCGCCCCGCAGCTTGAACGCGCCGATCGGTTGCCGGTTCTCCGGCTTCAGGAAAAGGCGGCGATTGGCGTCGTGCGAAGAAGTCCCCACATCTCGCAAGGGACGCGAGACATGAGGCACCCCGCCAACAGCTGTCGGCTGTCCCCACATGAATTCGATTAGCGCGGTACGGACCGTGACGCCGTCGAGGCGGGTGCGCGCGGAGTGCAGATCATCGAGTCCTACGATTCGGTGAGCCATGGAAATAGTTTCGACTTGCTATGGTACAGCAGACGCGCGGCGTGTCTTTTTGCATCTTCTCGGGATCACCGGTCCCGCAGCCGCCACTGGGCGAGCCCCCACGTCGTTGGTAACTGTTACCGAGATTTGAGCTGCAATTCTTCCCCCCACGAGCATTCTTACTCTGCATGCGCGCCGAGGCCCAAACATCCCCCAGAGAAAGTTGCGCATCCCCAGATTCGTTGGAGTGAGGCTTGAACTATGAAAAAGTCAATTCTCGCCGTGTTTCCGCAAGTCAGACGATTGACTCTGAGACCGTTGTTTCCCTGCATCCTCATAGCTTCTCTCTGTTGGGGAGCCGCCGCGCGAGCGCAAGAGAAACCCGACGAGTCCTCCCACACTTCCGGATGGGTTGTGATTCCCGTCGATGAATATCGAGTTCTGCGGGCAAAGGCATATCCGGTCGAGCACGATCCGGAACCGCCTCCGCTGGACGCGACCTTGACGAAGGTTGATTACGACCTGCACGTTACCAGCGACGTGGCCGCGGGGCGAGCCAGTCTTACCGTCGACGTTTTGAAAGATGGATGGGTACGCGTGCCTGTGCCAGCGGGGCTGCTCGTGCGGGAAGCTCGTCTCGACGGCAAACAGGTTTCGCTGGTTCCGGCGCAGCAAGGTAAGGGCGGAACGCACCTGGCGGCACTGCTTTCGCACGCTGGACGCTTTGAGTTGCTGCTCGATGTCGACGTGCCGGTGACGTCGTCGGCGGGAGACGAGAGCATTTCCCTGCCCTCCACGGAATCAGGGGTTACGCGGGCGGTGGTGCTGCTGCCGCGGCAGGGAATCGATCTGAGAATCGGCGGAGGCCTGCTCTCCGAAAAATCGGAGACCCCAGGGGAAACCAAGTGGCTGGCGTATGGACGCGGTAATGAGGCGCTGACGTTCACCTGGCGGAAAAAGACCGAAGATCACCACATCGAACTGCCTCTGCGGTTGCGCGCCTCGCTGACGCAATTGACCAGCCTGGGCGAGGACTCGACTTCGATTTATGCGGAGGCAAATTTTGAGGTCCTGCAGGGAGCGGCTCGCGAAGTGAGAATTCAGTTGCCGGAACAAATCACGATCAATCAGGTTTCCGGTGCGATGGTGGCCGATTGGGAGATGAAGAACGGCGAACTGGCTGTCACGTTTTTGGAACCGGTCGAGCACAACGCACGATTTGTAATCAGCGGCGAGGCCCGGCTTCCAAAAGATGGAATCATCGATATTCCCCTGATGCGGCTTCTCGATACCGAACGGGACACTGGCGGAGTGGCCGTGGAGATTCTGGGAGCGGGTGAAATCAAGGATCAGAAGACGCAAGGGCTGGAGGAGGCCGACGCCACCGATCTGGGCGGGATGGTAGCGAACCGGCAGTCTCCAGCACTGGTGGCCTTTCGCGCGCGATCAGGCGAGGCGGGCGCGACGCGATCGTTGAGCCTGAACGTTGCGCGCTACGACCAGCAAGCCGTTCTGATGGCGAACGTGGAAGAAGCTCGCTACCGGGTGCTGATGAGTGCCGACGGGAAGGAGTTGGTGCAGGCGCGCTACGCAATCCGCAACAACCAGCGAAACTTTGTAAAGGTCACGCTGCCGGCTGGGGCAACGGTGTGGAGCGTAACGCTCGCGGGAAGGCCAGTTCGGCCGGGACAGTCGCCGGATGGCAGCCTGTTGTTGCCGCTGGAGAAATCGCGGGGCGGAGACGATGCACCGGCCTTCGCGGTCGAGATCCTGTACCTCGCGAAAGCGGCGGCGTGGGAAGAAAAAGGCCACGAGAAGGTCACGCTCCCCGCGTTGGATCTCCCCATTTCGCGCACTGGACTGCTGCTCTACTACCCGCCACTGTTCAAGCTGTCAGCCGAGCCGGGCGCGTTTCGCACGCAGGAGTATGTGAATCCTGTCTCCGCGGTGCTTGTGGCCGCGAGCACAGGGAGCGGCGGGATTGTCGGTGGCATCGGTGGAGGAGTGACGGTGAGTGCGCCAGCAGCGAGTCCCCAACCCCTCGATCGGCTGCAGCAATTCGCCCAGTCGCAAGGCGCCAATGACAAGGAAAAAAAGGATGCGACCGAAGCGCTGCTTGAAACGTTCAAGGCGAAGTCGACGGGTGGCAAGGTGAGTGGAATCCTGCCAGTCGAGGTTGCGTTTCCCGCGTTCGGTCCGTCGATATTCCTGGTTTCGGAACTCACCGGCGAGAACCAGTCTCCGGCCGCCGAGTTCAGCATTCAGCGCGACAAAAAGGGAGGTGTGCGATGAAGAACACATTCGTAGTGTTGCTCCTTTGCTGTGTGTGTGCGGTGGTTGTACATGCCGCGGAAGACCGAACCACGCTTCCCTTGCCGAATTCCGGCAACGTCACGTTATCCCTGGACGAATACAACCGACTGGTGGAACTGGCGGCAAAGCCTCCGAAGAGGCCTGACCTGGCGCCCCTTCCCTACTCGATCAAGCACGCGGATATAAAACTGCGGGTGGAGGACGACGGCGTGCGCGGCAGCGTGCTACTCGAGGGAGAAGTCTTCCGCAAAGGCGTGAGCAAAGTTCCGCTCACGAGGGGAATGACCGTGCTCGACGCACACCAGAACGGTAAGGGAGTTCCGTTGCTCCAGGAAAATGGCACGCACATGGCGTTACTGACGGGACCGGGGGAATTCTCCGTCGCGCTCGACACGGGCCTGCCGCTGAGAATCGAAGCTGGACGCGCCTCTTTCAGTCTGCTCGCGCCCGCAGCGGGTAGCGTGCAGTTGGCGCTTGTGATTCCGGGAGACCACACCGCCGCCTACATCAGTTCCGGCATTATCACCAGCCGGAAATCTGAGAACGGACACACGGCGATTGAAGCCACGCTGGTTCCGGGACAAGCCGCGAACCTCTGGTGGGCCACACGCGAGGCGGTCACTCCAGTCGTACCGCGGGAGGTGCGATTCCTCTCCGATACGAAGACACTCATATCGGTGAGCGAAGCGGAGATGCGAATCGCCGTGCTCGCCGACGTCACGGTGGTGCGAGGCGAACCGCAGCAATTCGAAATTCAGTTGCCTCAGGGATACGAAGTCACGGGCGTTACCGGTGCGACGCTCGATTCCACCGAAACGAATGCCGGATTGTTGACTCTGAAGGTCAACGCGCCCGGCCAGCGGGGCCATCAGTTCCTGATCTCGATGGAACGCTCGATCAGCGGCGAGAAGGCTGACGCACCGTTCGTCAGCTTCAAGGGATCGCAGCGCGAGACTGGCGAAGTTCTGGTGGAGGGCGCGGGCACGATGGAATTGACGGCCGCGGAAGGTGGCGGCCTGAAGCGCATGGACGTGAAAGAGGTGAATCCGTATTTGCGGTCCCTGGCGCATTTCTCGCCGCAGGCCGCCTTCCGCTATCACAAGCAGGCCAGCGAAACGCCCACCCTGGCTCTCCAGTGGGTGCGGTTCCCGGACGGCAGCGTGCTCGCGGCGGTCGCCGAGAGCGCCGTGGTTACGACTCTGGTCACTTCGGAGGGCAAGTCGCTCACCGAAGTGAAGTTGATTCTCAAGAACCAGGCGCAGCCGTTTCTGAAGGTCGCTCTGCCCGCCGGAGTCAGCATTCTTTCGGCGGAGGTGGGCGGCGAGCCGGTGAAGCCGGTGCAAGGTCCCGACGGAAGCCGAGTGCCACTACTGCGGCCGGGATTCCATCCGGCAGGATCGTATGAAGTATCGTTCGTGTTCATGCACTCCGGAGCGCCATTTGCAAAGAAAGGCGGCGCCGAGCTCAGCCTTCCGAACATGGACATCCCGATCAGTCTTCTAAATTGGGAAGTCTTTCTGCCCGAGCAGTACAAGGTGAAAAATTTCGGAGGCGATGTTCTTGCCGCCAATCTGGTGCCTCCGGCATTTCGCGAGAACAACGTGGCCTATGCTGGCGATGGGTCGCGCGACGAACAGGCCAGCAATGTCACGATCGCGTCGCTCCTTCCGGGACAACTCGGCGGCGTTCTGGCAGATCCCTCGGGTGCCGTCCTTCCGAATGCGCGAGTAACGATCACACAGCCGGAAAGGGGCTATTCCATGTCGACGTTCACCGATCAGACTGGGCGGTGGGTCATTTCCAACCTGCCTTCTGGGAGAATTCGAATCCAAGCCGAAGCGACTGGGTTCAAGACAACTGTCCGCGAGGCCGTTTACGACGCCGCCACGCCGTCCACGTTCAGCTTTGCCCTCGGCCTCGGCAGCGTGGCAGAAACCGTTGAGGTACAGGCCGAATCGGCTACGCTCCAGGGACGTAGCTACTCCGAACTCGAGCAGCCAAGAAAGAAGGTTCCGCAGCAGGCTGCGGCCTCGGCCAACGTCATGAACCTACAGCGCAAGGTGGCGGGAGTGCTGCCCGTGCCCATGGATGTGCCGCGCGCCGGAACGTCTTTCAGCTTCGTCCGGCCGCTGGTCCTCGACGAAGAAACGAAGGTGACTTTCAGCTATAAGAGCAGGTGAGCCGAATTACCCGTCTTAAATCGCACGCACAAGGAACTACTGTATATGCCGGCTTTTTGCCGATGGCATAGAATGTCTGTTCGCGGGTAGCGTATGAGCGATCCTGGGACGTGGAAATCGTGGGAGGGCCGTTCGGTCGAAGGGAAATTTCCGCTGCGACAGTGGCTGGGCGGCTCCGACCACAGCGCTGTATTTCTCACCGAGAGACCTGGGCAAGCGTCCCAGAAGGCAGCCATCAAGTTGATCGCCGCCGACCCCGCGGATGCAGACCAGCAACTTTCACGCTGGCGCGGCGCTGCTCAGCTCTCGAATCCTCACCTGATGCGGCTGTTTGAATGCGGGCGCTGCCGCCTCGACAACACTGCTCTTCTTTACCTGGTGATGGAGTTCGCCGAAGAGGATCTGTCGCAAATCCTTCCGCAGCGGGCGCTGGCGCCCGCTGAAGTGACCGACCTTCTCCCTCCTCTGCTTGATGCGCTTTCGTTTCTACATGGCAAAGGATTCGTTCATGGACGCGTCATGCCTTCGAATGTGCTGGCGACCGGCGACCTGTTGAAGCTCTCGGCAGATCAGATCACGGCATCAAGGGAAACACATAAGGAGCGACGGCGCGATGTTTACGATGCGCCCGAGAGGGCGACTGGAATCGTTTCGTTCGCGGGCGACGTATGGTCGGTCGGCGTCACGTTAGTCGCAGCATTGACGCAGAATGTGTCTTTCGACGGAGAGTCGGCGCAGAGCGATCCCACTTTGCCGCAGGCTCTTCCTCAGCCGTTTCGCGGTATTGCTCGGGAGTGCTTGCATCTTGATCCCCTGCGGCGATGCTCTCTGGCAGATATTCAGGCGCGATTGCAGCCGGCAGCGCGGTCGGTACCGGCGGAACCGGAAGCGCCCCCGTCTCCGCGGCGCACAGTGAAACGTGGGCCAATTGCCGCCGTGTTGCTGGTGGCCGCAGTGCTGATTGCAGCCATCATTTTTTTCGCTCGCGGACGAAGTGCGAATGTTCCCGCGCCCGAGACTGCGACACCCGCGCTGGCACCGAAGCCGGAAGCTTCTGTCTCCCAACCTGTGGAAGCTCCAAGAAAGGCGGCTACATCGAGAGGTGCGGTCGTCCACCAGGTTCTCCCTGAAGTTTCGCCGAGTGCGCGGAACACGATCAATGGCACGATCAAGGTGAGCGTTCACGTCGATGTGGGCCCGTCGGGAAGAGTGATCGGGGCCAAATTCAAGTCGGCTGGACCAAGCAAATATTTTGCCGGACTGGCCATGAAGGCGGCGGAACAGTGGGAGTTCTCTCCTCCCGAGGTCGACGGACAACCGACGACCAGCGCGTGGCTTCTAACATTCCGCTTCAAGCGTGGTTCGACGCAGGTCACTCCGGAACGAGTGACGGGCTAGCCCTTATTGGGTAGACGCAATTTCCACAAGATCTGCCGGATCATTCCGAGAAACAACTTGGCATCATAGGCCTCCATCTTGAGGCGAAGGATCAGGCGGCGGCCTTTCTTCTCGAACATGGCGTCCGTTCCCGGCTTCACATAGCCGCTGATGCGGAGTGCTTCGAGCAATCCCTCGGTAATCTGTTCGGTCGCGCCCGCGGTCGCCGGTTGAAATTCCTCCTGGACTGGCGCCAAAGCCTCGCGCTTGGCGAATTCATACAGACAGACTGCGACGGACTGCCCCAGATTCATCGAGATGTTCTTTTCCTTGGTCGGGATGTTCAGCAGCCAGTGACAATGGCTGAAGTCTTTGTTGGTGAGCCCAATTTTTTCCGAGCCGAACAGGAGGGCAACCCGCTCGGTCCGAAGTTGCTGGCGAATCGTGCGGCCGGATTGCTCGTCGAGGCGGCGCACCGGTTGCTGCAAGGCACGGTTGCGCACGGCCGTCGTTCCTACGACCAAGGCGCAGTCGGCGACAGCCTCGGCCACGGTCCCAAACTCCTTGGCCGTCTGCAGTATGTCCGAGGCTCCTACCGCAGAACGGGCCTCGCGAAAGCCCGGCGCGTAAGGATTCACCAGGCGTAACCCGTGGGCGCCGAAGTTACTCATAGCCCGAGCGGCCGCGCCAATGTTCAGAGGATTGCGCGGGCGCACCAGCACCACCACGAGGCCGTCTAGCTCGGAGAGGACAGGCAAGAAGTCAATTCTACGACAGAGGTCTGAAGACCGAGTACCGGAATTGCTCGCAGAATCTTGCGCTGGACCCGGTTCGATTGAAAAGCCGGATTCGAGGTCGATTTCCGTGGCAACTGGCCTTCCGCAACCGGTTTTGACATCGTCGTGAAAATGTAAAAAAAATGTCAAAACCGGCGACTTCGCCCTGGTTTTGCGGCCAAACCGTTGTAAGCTTCAGGGGTCGAGCCACTTCCGGGTGGGGCCCGTTTGGGACCGGAAGCCCCCGAACACCCGACAATTCTGATGATGGGGAAGCTTTCATGGGGAATCTTGCAATACCGATCAGCACGGCAAGAGCGGTAAATCCAACGGCTTCAGCTAGGCCCGCCGGACGCATCCTGGTGGTGGAAGACGATCCGGCGGTTCAGAAAGCGCTGCGCAGACTTTTCGAGACTGAGGGATATACGGTCGAGACCCAGTCGGACGGCAGATCTGCGTTGGACAGCGTCCAATCGTCCGCGCCTGCGGCGATCGTCCTCGACCTGCGCTTGCCTAAGGTCTCCGGCAGCGATGTTTGCAAAGAGATCAAGGCAACAGCACCCACATTGCCTATCGTCGTCTTGAGCGCGGCCAGCGATGTGTCGGACAAAGTCCTGTTGCTGGAGTTGGGAGCAGATGACTATGTCACCAAGCCGTTTAGCCCGCGTGAGTTGTTGGCTCGCGTCCGAGCGGCTCTCCGACACACTTCGCGTCCAGCCGACGTTCAGATCGTCGCCTTCGATGGCATCTCGGCAGACTTCAAGAAGATGGAAATCAAGCGAGATGGGAAGATCGTCATTTTGACCGCCCAGGAATTCAAGACCTTCCACTTCCTGGTTCAGAACGCCGACCGGGTTATCAGCCGGGACGAATTGCTGAATGAAGTCTGGGGCTACCAGAACTACCCATCGACGCGCACCGTCGATAACCACATCCTCAAACTCCGCCAGAAACTGGAGAGGGACCCGTCGAGCCCGGTACATTTCCGCACGGTTCATGGCATGGGATACAAGTTCGTCCGCTAACTCCCGTGAACCCGTCCCCAGAATCCGCGCGGCCCTTTTCGCAAACCGACTCTGCCAAAGCGTTTGTTCCCCGCTTGCGGCTGCGCACTCGCTTTCTGCTTTCCATGCTGCTGATCACCATCGGCCTCACTACGACGAGCCTGCTTCTGGTGCAGCGCAGTATACGTAGCAACGTGCGGGAGAGTATTGCGGTCAACTTGCGTAATTCTGTGGCAGCTTTTCAGGATTTCCGGCACGAGCGGGAAACCATGCTGACCAGCGACGTCTCCTTACTGGCGGACCTTCCCATCACGCGCGCGATTATGACGAGTGACCATCCCCTCACCATCGAAGACGCAGCGCCACAGGTCTGGCAGGTTGCTGCCGGCGATCTTTTTGTGATGGTCAATCGCAGCGGACAAGTCGTGGCCATGCATACCAAGACACCCGGCTTCACGAAGGAAGCGGCCGAAAAGTATTTCCGGCAATCCCTTGATGAAGATCGAGGAGAACCCAGCCACTGGTGGTTGGGGGACCATCACCTCTACCAGACATTTATCGAGCCCATCTACCGCGGCTCAAAGACTGACGGAACTTTACTCGGATTTCTCGTGATCGGGTACGAGATCAACGAGCGCCTGGCGGAAGAGGTTAGCAAGGTGGCGGGCAGCCAAGTGGCCTTCTCATCCGGAAATGAGATTGTCGCCACGACGCTAATGCCTGCGCAGGCGGAAGCGCGAAGCATTCAAGATCTGATCGCAGGCTCGGCCCATGACGATCCACAGGACATCGAGGTCGGTCGAGAACGGTTTCTGGCCACGTCCCTGGTACTGTCAGGCTCGCAACAGACGCCAGTGCGATTGAGCGTTCTTGGGTCCTACGATCAGGCCACGAAGTTTGTCGATCAATTGAACCGGTATTTGCTGCTGCTCGGTCTGGCTGCGATTCTGGTGGGCAGCGGCCTGGTCTTCTTCGTCTCGCATACGTTCACGCGCCCGTTGGGCAGCCTGGTCGCGGGCGTTCGCGCGCTCGAAGGCGGAGACTTCCATCATCCGCTCGATCCGCGCGGTGGAGACGAGGTCGCCGAACTGACCCTCGCGTTCGACCGCATGCGCGCCAGCCTTCTCAAGACCCAGCGAGACTTGCTGGAGTCAGAACAACTGGCCACGATCGGGCGCATGGCCAGTTCGATTTCGCACGATCTGCGCCACTCCCTCGCAGCGATCGTCGCCAATTCCGAATTTCTGTGCGATAGTCACCTCACTTCGGTGCAGCGCGAAGAGTTGTATCAGGAAGTTCGCAGTGGTGTGAATCTGATGACGGACCTGATCGATTCCCTGCTGGAGTTCGCCAGAACGCGGGAATCGCTCAGCCCGGCGAACGCGAATGTTGCGGAGACCATCCAGCGTGCGGTACTAGCGGTGCGTTTGCATCCCCGGCATCACAATCGCTCCATTGATGTGGTCTGTGGGGCGCAAGTTTCAGGATGGTTTGACCAGCGCAAACTGGAGCGGGCTTTATACAATCTGCTCCTGAACGCCTGCGAGGCCGCTCCTGCGCTGGGCGGGAAAGTAGAAATCACCGCGGGAGAGGCAGCGGGGACCATCACGATTTCGGTTGCTGATAACGGACCGGGTATTGCGGAGTCGATTCGGGAAAGACTGTTTCATCCCTTCGTCAGCTTCGGCAAAGAGAATGGCACCGGCCTAGGACTGGCGGTCGTGCATAAGATCGTTCAAGATCACGGTGGCCAGATCGCGGTGGAACGTACGGCGCAAGATGCGACAGTCTTCCGTATCGTGATACCAGGCCGCAAACAAGAAGCTTCCCCCAGCGCCAGTGGCGGCTTGGATCTGCCATCGCTTGTCTCCGCGCAGCGGGAAAGCACCACGCAGAGTTCCATTTCGCATCCTGGATCATAGGCACATCCGTCTCTTCTGCAAGTGCCCGGCCCGGGATAGTGTAGGAGGACGGAGTGAAGAGCCCTAGGATCGCGGTCTTGCGCGGAGCCGCAGTGGCGGTTGCCGCTTTCGTCGTATTCACTACACTCGGCGGGGCGCAGGAAACGCCCGCGAATGCTGGCTCCGCTCCAACCGGTGAATCCGCGAATGCGGTGCGCGACCTGCAGGATCAGGTCCGCCAGCTTCGCAGTTTGGTGGAGCAGATGCGCGCTGAAAATGCCGAATCCCGCGCCGAGATGCATCAGTTACGGCAGGACCTGCAACAAACGCGCGCGCTGCTGGAACGTCCCACGCCCGCCGCCGAACCTTCTGCAAATCTAGCGGCCAAAGCGGCAGACCAGGATTCCGGCGCGGCATCCGGTACCATCAGCGCATCGACCGGGCAAGCTTTACCTCCGCTCGAAGACCGGGTACAGAAGCTGGAAGAATCCACTTCGCTGATGGGTTCGAAAATCGATGAACAATATCAGACCAAAGTCGAAAGCGCTTCCAAGTATCGGGCACGGCTGCACGGTATCGTTCTGATGAATGCTTTTCGCAATGTCGGCGGCTCCGACAATCTGGACTTCCCCAGCTACGCCCAACCCGCTCCTCTCGGATCACCCCAATCGACTGTTGGAGCGACTCTGCGGCAATCGGAAATCGGCTTTGAGATTTTCGGACCAAACGTCGGCGGGGCCAAGACCTCGGCTGATGTTCAGCTCGATTTTGCGGGAGGATTTCCGGCAACCGGAAATGGCGTCAATTTTGGAATCGTCCGGCTGCAGACCGCCGACATACGCTTCGATTGGGAGAGTACCTCTGTGATTGCTGGCCAGGATTCTCTCTTTATCTCGCCTCTTGCTCCCACCTCTTTCGCATCGCTGGCCACGCCCGCATTCGCCTTTGCCGGGAATCTGTGGGGGTGGACCCCCCAAGTGCGAGTGGAACACCGCTTCTCGCTTTCCGACGAGCAGACATTCACGGTGCAAGGCGGAGTTCTCGACAATCTCGATTGGGAGTACCCCGCCAATTCTTTCTACCGCTCGCCGCAAGCGGGGGAAATGTCAGGACAGCCCGCCTACGCCGTACGAACCGCATGGTCTCGTCCAGTGCGGGAACATGCCCTTACTCTAGGCGTCGCCGGTTATTACGGCCGCCAGAACTGGACTTGGGGGCGCTACGTCGACGCTTGGGCGGGAATGGCAGATTGGCAGATTCCGATTCTTCCGCGCCTGGGCCTCTCGGGCGAGTTTTATCGTGGGCGCGGCATTGGTGGGCTCGGCGGCGCGATTGGAACATCGATCGTGTACGGCGGCGTTCCGACGTCACCCTACACTCCGATCCGCGGGCTCGACACGGCCGGAGGATGGAGCCAACTGAAGTTTCAGTTGACTCCCAAGCTGGAGTTGAACGGCGTGTTTGCCGAGGACGATGCGTTTGCCGGCGATATTCGCGGCTTCGCTACCGACCAGAATAATTTTGGGGAGATTCTAGGACGGAATCGCGGCGCTCTGGGAAATGTTGTCTTTCGGCCCCGCTCGGACCTCGTGCTTTCCGCGGAGTTTCGTCGATTGCATACCTTCCCCATCTACAGCAGCGCCAGCACGACCAATCAGGTTAATCTCTCCGTGGGGATACTGTTTTGAAAATGCTCATCATTCATCCACGATGTTGGTTGTTGGTTGTGCTGCTGACCACAATTTCGGCACCGGCTCAGCAAACGCTCAAGGGCCGAGTGCAGCTCAACATGAATGGTCATCCTTTGGCGAATGCTTCGAAAGCTGTCGTCTGGCTGACGCCGATCGGCACGACCCTGGAACCTCCCCGGCAAGATGCTTCCAAGATTCCGCAGCTGGTGCAGAAGAACAAAAGCTTTCAGCCTTCCTTGCTGGTGATCCCGGTTGGCGGCAAGGTCGAATTTCCCAATCACGATCCGTTCTTCCACAACGTATTTTCGCTTTTTGAGGGCAAGCGCTTCGATCTCGGACTCTACGAGAGCGGCACGACCCGGTTCGTTCAGTTTGATAAGCCCGGCATTTCATTCATTTTCTGCAACATTCACGAGCAGATGAGCGCCGTGGTCATCGCCCTGGCTACGCCGTACTACGCCATTTCGGATGCGCGCGGGGATCTGAGCATCTCCAACGTTCCTCCGGGCCGTTATGAAGTGAAGGTGTTTCACTCCGGCGTCGCACCAGAAACTCTCAGCGCGTTGAGCCACGAGATCACCGTGGCTGCCGGGAACACTTCGCTGGGAAGCTTTGTCCTGGCGGAAACCGACATCGTACTCGCCCACAAGAACAAGTACGGACGCGACTATGACCGCCCGGAACCAGACAGTCCTGCGTACGCAAGGCCTTAGGGCGAGGTTTCAAAGTTTCGAAGGTCGCAACGTTTCAAAGTCAAAACCTTGAAGCCTTGAAACTTTCTTCACAGAAAAAGGGCGTGCCGTTTAGCACGCCCCTTCTCGCCTCTGTTCTTCACTTCGTTTACAGCAACTCGTTCTGTACGTCGACGTCTTCTCGTTTAGCGATGACCACCGGAATGGCCTCCTCCGCTTGAATGACCACCACCAGACGAATGTCCACCGCCGGAGGAATGGCCGCCGCCGCTGGGTGCGCTCGAATGGCCACCACCATAGCTCGGCGCAGGATGCGAGCCACCGTAGCTGGGAGCGCGCGATCCGCCGTAGCTGGGAGCGCCACGATAGCTGCCGTATCCGCCATAGCTACCGCGTGAATATCCGCCGTACGACGGACCCCGCGCGATCGGCTGCCGCATATCCAACTGCGGGCGGGACGATCCGCCGTAGCTGCCCGAATACGCGCTGCTTCCACGCGATGGCATCGAACTCGGCGCCGTACGGTTCCAGTAACTGCCACTGCCGCGGCTTTCAGGCGCGCTCGACGCACCTCGGGACGATTCGCTGCTCGACGGTGGCGTGAATGGCCGGAAGCCGTCCCGACTGCCCGTGGAAGCAGATTGGGTGCGTTGCGGTTCCATTGTTCTGGAGCCTGAGTTTTCCGAACCCATATTCGCGCGTGCTGAACTTGCGGGAATCGACGGCCGACTGCTGGTACTCGGTGGCGTGAATGGACGGTAACTGCCGTGGCTTGCGTTCTGCGCCGAAAACGCCGAACTTCCGGCACTCCGGTTCGCGGAGTTGTTCGTCTCCCGGTGCGAGACAGTGCCCGCGCTCGGCCGCTGCAGGTTGCTGCTCGCCGTCGCGCCGCGGAATCCGTTTGACTCACCAGCGCTCGCGCGGCCTCCAGCGGGGATGGCTCCAACGTGATTCTGCTGCATTGTCTGCCGCAGACTTGCCGTTTCCTGCTGGAACGACGCCGGACGCGCCATGTTGCTGCGTGAAGTTCCGAAGAACCTCTGCGACCCGCCATTGCGAATCGTCGACGGAGCCGCCGCTCGCCCGCTCGCCGACAAACTGGCGCGCGAAGGAACCACGGGTAGATTACCCGCCATCATCCGCGCTCCACTCAACTGTGCGCGGGTTGCCGGCACGGCCGTTACGCGGCCGGCGCCAAAGTGTCCCGCATTCACCGTCGAAAGAGCTGCCCCAACGCGTGCGTCGTGAAGATTCGCGAGATTCGAGTAGCGCATTCCACCGTGCAGCGGCGCGAAGCCGCCGTAGCGTCCATATCCACCATGGAAACCAACCACCCCGAAGCGGCCCCGGTATCCACCCCACCACGGATGGAAATAGTCGCAAGGCCCGATGGGGAGCCAACCGAAGCCGCCCCATCCGCCAAATCCGAATCCAAAACCAAATCCGCCGCCCCAGCCGAAGAACGAAACATACGCCGGCGACCAGAACGGACGATAGATGCCATAAACCGGACCAGGCCACCATGCCCACGCTCCGCCATAGGGGAACCAGCGGCCGTAGTGATAAGGCGCCCAACCCCAAGGCTCGTAGCCAACCCAAGTCCAGCCGTAATAGGGCTGATACGTCCAATTGCCATCGCGATACGGAGCCCAGCCATCTGGTTCGTTCGGAACCCAGACATCGCCGTAGTCGGGAACATTCTTCCAGCTGCCGTACGCGTCAAGATCTTGCGCTCCGGTGTAGTAGCGGTTGGTGTGACGCCAGGAACTGGCGTTGCGGATCATGTGATCGCGATCGCTATTCCACTGATCCCAATCGTCGCGATCCGGAGCCGGCGAGATTTTGTACTGCGCGGAGTCGGCGTCGCCGCGAATCGTAGCCATGTCGCCGGCACTAAGTTCGGTGCTGCCCTGCGGAGTGGCAATCTGCGCTTCGCCCTGACGCACGATCACGATGGTGTCGCCGTCGGGCCGTACTTCGACGCGGAACACGCCATCATGATGCGCGGGATGAACGGACACATTTGGAGTATCGATCTCCGGCTCGGCCTCACTGTCTTTGGAAACCGTATAGTTCGCAATGCCCTGCCCCAACTGAATCTGAATGTCTTTCTTGGTAAGGTTCGCGATATTGGCCTTGGAGTTCGGCCCCAGGCGAACGATGTTAGCAAAGTCGAGTTGCAACTCGGTGCGCGCATTGTCGCCCGTCGAGACTTTATCCCCGGTCATGACAGGTTGGTTCAGCACTGCTGCCGACCAGTCGCCGGAATCGCCACGCTGTGTAGAAACATCGCCGTGAATCAAGCTGACGCGCGCGACACCTTGATCGGTCTGCGCCGGAGCCTCGCCCGACGGTCCACCGGGCTGCGCCTCGGTCGGTTGGGCATTCTGATCGTCGTTCGACTGAGCATTGTTGGGCTGAGCATCGGGCGCTTGCGCATTAGGCGCGGGCTGACCCATTTCCATGGGAGCGCTCGGCTGGTCCGAGGGCGCGGGAGTTTCGTCGGTCGTCTGCGCGAGTGCGCTGATCGTAAACGCGCCCGATAACGCCAAAGTTAAGACTGCCAAGCTTGCAATGAATCGGTTTTCCATGACCCACCTCTTCAAACCGGACCCGACAGAATCTGCACTCATATTTGATGAATTTCCCTACCAAAGTGAGAGGCAACTGCGATGCCAAAAGTGACGGTGTAGGAGCTCTGGAAATTCTTTGTTTTCAATGAGGAGCGAGGCGGACTCAACAGTCGACAGCTGTGGATTAGATGAACTTGGCCGACCGCAGCCAAGGCTGGTGGTTTTCGGCCAGTTGGGGCCTGACCGCCCGTCAGATCCCGGGTAAGAGGAAATTCGGCCGGCTAGTTGGCAAGTGGCGGGCTCAAACCCGATTCAATCTAGTCCTGATTCACGAAAGGTGTGAGCTCGGGAGTCGAGAAAAACGCGGGGGGACGGTTATCACTCGGTCCGCAACGCCGTCAGCGGGTCAACACTTGCGGCTCGGTGCGCTGGAATCAGGCTGGCGACGACGGCTACCAATGCCACGCCAGCTACGGCCGCCAAGTAGCTGAAGCCATCATACGGTTTCACTCCGTAGAGGGTGGAAGTAAGCGCTCTTGCGACCAGGGTGGCCAGCGGTACACCGATCACCACACCCGCAGCTGTCAATATCAGGCTGTCGCGGAGCACCATCCAGACCACCTGTCCGCGCCGCGCACCCACCGCCATGCGCACTCCGATTTCGACGGTGCGATTGTTGACGCGATAGGCCAGAGTTCCATACAAGCCTGTGGCAACCAGCAAAACGGCAAGCAAGCCAAAGAATCCCGCCAACCGCGCGAACAGCAACTGCTGCGAGATAGTCGTCTCGTACTGCGCCTGTTGGGTGATGGGTTGGATGAGCGGCAGATTGGGGTCCATCCGCTGCACCGCTTTGCGCGCCGCAGGGAGAATTGCCAACGGTTCGCCATGAACGCGCAATTCGACTTGCATTTTGCCGCTGATGGGAATCTGCGCGTACATGTACCAGGCCATGGGAATCGGCTCTTCGTCGATGCTGCGGTATTTGTGGTCCTTGACCACGCCCACGATAGTCATTTGAAACTTGCCATCGTCGGTTCCAATCGTGTGGCCCAGAGGATCCTGATTCGGCAAAAAGCGTTTCGCAAAAAGTTCATTGATGATGCCAACGTGGGGCGAGGTTGCGGTATCGGAATCGGTGAAGTCTCGGCCTTCGAGGACTGGCACTCCAAGCGTGTGAAAGAAATCCGGACCCGCGACGTTGCTGCGCACCCATCCGGACTCGCCATTCCCATCCGGCAATCTGCCGTCCACCATCATGTCGGAGTTATCCGACCACATCGAGCCGAGTCGTTCCTCCATGATGGTCACCGATTCGACGCCGGGCAACACGCGCAGCTTGCGCATCAGTTCCTGATAGAACGCGATGCCTTCGGGAACGGAATGAATGTTTTGTGGATTCACGCCGAACACGACCAACCCGTCAGTGGAGAAGCCAAGAGGAATATGCCGAAGGTTGCGCAGGGTGCGGATGAGCAACCCACCACCGACCAACAGCACAAGGCAAAGCGCCATTTGCAGCGCGACAATCGTTCTGCCTGTGCGGGTTTTGCCCGCATCTGTATTGGAGGTCGCAGCCGACGTCTTCAATGCAAGTGCCGGCCCCGCCGAGAGCGCCAGCCGCAGTGGTGCCAATCCGAACAAGAGTGCAGCCAACACGAGGATGCCCAACGTGAATCCAAGGACGGTATGGTCGGGCGCGAGGCTTGCTTCAATCTGCGCCCAGGCACCCAGCGCCTTCGTTGCTGAAGCGCCAAATAGCCATGCCATCCCGCCTCCCAGTGCCACCAACAACATGGATTCCGTCAGCAACTGTCGAAACAATTCACCGCGTCCGGCACCTAGAGCCAGACGCAGCGAGAATTCCCGTTGTCGCGTGGCGTTGCGCGCCATCAGCAGCATCACGACATTGCTGAATGCGATCAGCAGGACAAGCCCGACCATCGCCATCAACATCCTCAGCGGCTTGCCGAATTGTTCTTCGTAGCCGGGAAAATTCTTGGCCTCGCGAAGACTCAGGACAGGACGCTGTTCTCCAGGTTCAGGATTGCCCAGGCCGACATAGGCCGCGGCTTGAAATGTGGATTGCAGTTGAGCGGTTGCCTGCGCCCGGGTAACGCCGGGAGCAAGACGACCCAGCATCCGCAGACACCACCACCTCGCATTCTCGTGATAGGTCTTGCCGTCTTCCAGCGGATTCCCCCAGGCGTTCAGCTCTGCACGGTTTTGCAATGGAATCCAGAAATCGGTTGAATTGCCCGGCTCCGCGCCTTCGAAACCCTCAGCCGCGATGCCAACAATCGTGATAGGCACTCCGTTTACGTACATAGTCTTCCCGAGGACATCCGGGCTGCGCGAGAACCGTCGGGTCCAGTAGTTGTAACTGACCACCGCAATGGAGGAGTGGCTGGCCTCGTCCTGATCGGTGAAGCCGCGCCCTCGGGCCACCTTTACACCGAGCCCGGAGAAGAAGTTGCCGCTGACCATATCGCCTTCCGCCTGCTCCGGTTGAGCGTCGTAACGCACGGCGACTTTATCTCCGGAAAGCGGCACATATGCCATGACTTGTTCCAGTCGGCGGCGTTGCTGGCGCAGGGCATCGTAAACAGGGTAGGAGAACGTTTCGTGCGAATCGATGGTGCCGGTTCTTTTGGGAGCACCCGAAGTGTTCAGATAGAACACGCGATCGGGATCAGCCACAGGCAGGGATTTAAGCAGGACCGCGTTCATCACGCTGAAAACAGCGGTGTTCGCACCAATACCGAGGGCCAGGGTGAACGTGCTGACGAGAGTGAAGCCGGGAGTCTTGCGGAGCTGGCGCATCGCATATTGCAAGTAGTTCAGAAAAGCCATCGACACACCTCATCGTTCTGCAGACTGAGCCTACGCAGGCATTTCTGCGACCAAAGGCATCCGGGCTAAGTTGCGCCGTTTGCTGGGTTAGCCGGGGGATAGTGGCGATTGACCTGTCCGAAACCGGACTTGGGTGTCCGCATGGGGACGCCCCGTCCGCCACGAAATTACTTGGGCAAGCTTTGCACGAAATCTTCGATCACCTGGTTGAATTTGACGGGATCGTCGACGAATATCGCGTGGCCGTCCCCCTCGAAGCGTTCGAGACGGAGTTTGTCGCCAAGCTGCGATTTGAGGAAGTCTGCACTGGGCTGAGACTCCGGCTGGTAGGCGAAAAGCACTGGTCGATTGATTTTGGCCAGGCCGGTTGAGAAATCTTTCACCGCGATCATGTTGTAGATCAGAACCACGGCGGTATCTGCCGGGACTTGAACGGACGCATCGATGAGGCGTTGCACGTAGTCTTCCGGCTGCGGCTTCTTATACATGCTCCGGACAAAGCCCTCGGCTTGCTTACGACGGTCCGACTGCAGTTGGTTCATCCATCCTGACAGGGCGGCGAACATTTCTGCGTTCTGCTTCTCCGACAGATAACCGTCGACGAGAACGATCCCGCGGACGTTGTCGGTGCCAAATTGCTCGGCATATTTGACGAGTTCGCCGCAGGCCATCGACCAGCCGACCAGGACAGGTTTCTTCAGGCCGAGATGGTCGACCAGTTCTTTGTAGTCCCGAGAGCGAGTTTCGGGCAGGTGGCCCGAAGTCGGCTTGTCACTTTCGCCTTGCGAACGGGGATCGACGGCGATGACGTGATATTTCTTTGAGAACTCGTCGATCTGCCTCTGCCAGATCCAGAGTGGCATGGTCCATCCGGGGATGAAGACAATGGGACGTCCGCTTCCTGCTTCAACATAGTGGATCCGTACGCCATCAGAAGTTTTGAAGAAGTCGCCCTTCACCGTTTGGGCGAAGACGGCGGGCGCTATCAACATGCACGTCAGGATCCCGGCTAGTCTGGTTCTCATATTTCGCTCCTGCTGGCATGCACCGTCAAACCATCGGTGCGCGACACAGGTAGACCTTACCATTGTCGAGGGTGTGTGTCTTGGGCGACTTCGTATCGTTCGTGGTAGAACATTTTGGAATGAGACGTTATTGGGCTTCTTTTTCGCCTTCGTCGGAGATGCCGATTTTGGAGAGCCGGTAGCGCAGGGCGTTGCGGGAGATGCCGAGCAGGCGGGCGGCCTGGCTTTTGTTGCCATTCGCGCGGCGCAGAGATTCCTGCACCATTTCGTCTTCCCATTGCTCGAGCGTCATGCCATCGGGCAGAAATCCCGCACCATCATTTGCAGCTTTCGCGGGGCGCACATCCAGGTGAATATCGGATTGCTCCAGCACGTTCCCTTTGGCCAGCGCGCAGGCTCGCTCGACGATGTTTTGCAGCTCGCGCACGTTGCCGGGCCAATGGTAGTTCACCAGAATCTGCATGGCCTGCGGCGTAATGCCCTCGATGGGCTTGCCGGATTCTCCGGTGAAGCGCGAGATGAAAAGGTTCGCCAGATCGGGAATATCTTCCCTCCGCTCACGCAGTGGGGCGATGTCGATGGGCACGACGTTCAAGCGATAATAGAGATCCTCACGGAACGTGCCTTGCTCAAGGGCCTCGCGAAGATCTTTGTTGGTGGCGGCGATCAGGCGCACGTCGACTTTAACCGTGCGCGTGCCGCCCAGGCGTTCAAACTCCCGCTCCTGCAGCACGCGCAAGAGTTTCACCTGTGTAGCTGGAGGCACGTCTCCGATCTCATCAAGGAAGAGGGTGCCCTTGTCGGCAAGTTCAAACTTGCCGGGCTTGCTGGCGACCGCGCCGGTGAAGGCCCCTCTTTCGAAGCCAAACAATTCGCTTTCCAGAAGATTCTCAGGGATGGCGGTACTGTTGATCTTGAGAAATGGGCCAGTTGCGCGGCGGGATTTTTCATGGATGGCGCGCGCGATTAAGTCCTTGCCAACACCGCTCTCCCCGCCGAGTAGCACGGTTGCGTTCGTGGGCGCTACGCGCTCCACGGTCGCCAACACTTCCTGCATCTTCGGACTTCTTGCCACGACGTTGGGATGCGCATAGCGCTTGCCCAATGCCTCGCGTAAAGATCGATTCTCTTCAGTCTGCTGCTCTAGCCGTTGCCGCAGGTTGCGGACGTCTAGTTCTTTGTGGATCTTGATCCGCATTTCGGTAAGCGAAAACGGTTTGAGGACGTAATCGCTGGCTCCGGCCTTCATGGCTTCGACGGCAGTTTCGACGCTGCCAAAGGCGGTCATCACCACGACGGGAAGAGCGGCGTTCTGGCGCTTGATGGTTTGCAGGAACTCCAGGCCATTCATGCCGGGGAGTTTCAGGTCGGTCAAAACGAGATCGATGGAGTTCTCACGCAGCAATTTGAGACCCGTCTCGGCGTCTTCGGCGGAGAAGGTGGTGAATCCATCCTCGCCGAGATTCAACTCGAGCAGACGGCGCATCTTGGCTTCGTCTTCAACAATCAGAATTGCCGGCATGAGCGCACCATCCTCGGTCCACAGAATCTCGGTTCGCGAAGTCTCAAGAGATCACCAGATGAGCACTCTTTCCGACCAACGCATTTTCGGCAGCCGCGGGAATAAAGATCACAAAACGAGCTCCGGAACTGGAGGCACCGCTCGCGGCGTTTTCTGCGTCTTCCACCCGGATTGTGCCGTGGTGGCCGTCAATAATCTTCGACACGATAGAGAGCCCCAGGCCCACACCGGTTTTCTTCGTCGTGACGAAGGGATTAAAAATCTGTTCCCGCAATTCAAAGGGGATGCCAGGCCCGGTATCTTCGATGGTGATCTCGATGCCATCAAGAGTAGCGCCGTCGCGAACGTTCGCCCGCGATTTCTGAGCCCGGACGCGCAACTTGCCGCCAGTGGCTCCCATGGCATCGTACGCATTCTGCACAATATTAACGAATGCCTGCTCACACAGGCTTTCGTCCAGCGGCACGAGCGGGAGATTGGCTTCGTAGTCTCTCTCCACGCGCACCAGTGCGCCTTTCCAGAATTGGGCGACGTCATTCAGAGCTCGATCGAGGACTGCGGTAATGTCTTGCGGCGTGAGATCGGCGTGCAAAGGACGGGCGAAATCGAGAAAGCGCGTGACCAGCGCGCTCAGGCGATTGGTCTCAGTGGAGATGTATCCAGCAAGTTCGGTGGCCAGCGCGTTGGAAGTTCCGAGCTTCTGAGTGAGCATTTCCGCTGAGCCTTTGATCACGCCGAGGGGATTACGAATCTCGTGGGCGAGCCCGGCGGAAAGTTGGCCCAGCGCGGCAAGACGCTCGGAACGCCGGGCATCGGCCTGCGCCTGCTCCAGGCGGCGGTTGGTCTCGGCAAGGGTTTCGGCTAAATCCTGATAACGCTGGGTCTGCCGGCGGCTTTCCAGGACAAAACGATTCACCACCATCGCCGCGAGGAAGAAAAAGACGATGCGGATAGCGAGCCGCCCGTAGTCCTCCGGCGTGATTTCGAACTCCTGCAACGCGGGATAAAGATAGGAGCAGTACGCGGCGGAGGCCAGTGACGTCCACAACAAGGTGGCCCAGGGACCGAAGTACTCCGCCGCAGTGACGGCAGGCAGGTAGTAGATGGGATAGTAATAACTGTTGATGGGAACTTCGCCGGTGTGATCGACCAACAGAGTGGCCAACGCTATCTTCAGTAGAACGATATAGGCCGGACCACGGCGAGGCACACGCGCGATCAGCCAGCCCTCGCTCAATTGGAGGATACCGAAGGCAAGCAGGATCAGTTGTTTATGGTACTCCTGGACGGGCGGCAAGACGGCGAGACCGGCCAGCAGCACAAGCCACAGAACATCCATCCAGTTAAAGTTGTTCCGGTTGGATTCGGTCATTCTGCTTCGGTCTCGCTCTTTCGATGATGATTTTTCGGTGAAGGTCGCTCGGGGGCAAAAAATGGCGCCAGGCAAGTCTGACCCTTGCCCGGCGCCGTCTTTATCGATTTCTGGATCCGCAGAGCCATCTCACGCGAACCCTATCACACCGCAAGAAAACCGTCAGCATCGACGTCACTTCTTGGGCGGCTTCTCCTGTTTCGGCGCTGGAGCCTTGGGGGATGGCTTCGGCGGCGGCGGAGAAGTTGGTCGTTGCTCGTGCCATTGATTGAACTTCTGCTCCTGCTGCTGCTCCTGTTGCGGACTGCGCTCCTGCACCGGAGGCGTTGGCCGCACCAGGGGATGTGTTTCCTGCTGCGCTGGTGCCGATTGCGGCGGCCGGAACTGGCGGTTGGCAGGCGGCTCCGCGGTCCGGGTCTCGGGCTGTGGAGTTCCCTGCTGTTCGTAAGTCCGCGGCTGTGTCTGCGGCATTTGGTGGACCTGGTTATTTCCGCTGTTGGCCGGTGTGAACGGTTTGAAGCCTTCGTTCTGCGCTGGCTGCGTCCGTCCGCCCTGATTCATTTGTGCGGGCTGCGTTGGGCCCGCTGGGCGAACCAGTGCCTGTTGGTTCAAGTGTCCTCCGGCCTCAGCCTGCCGCTGTTCGATGGGGTGCGGAAGTGGAGGAGGCGTCCTGACCGCAACCACGGGACGGCTGATAACCGCTGCCGGCGGCTTCACCGACACGGGGCGTCCAGCGCCAACCACGCTGGCGCGGACTGGTTCAGCGGCCACTACGTGGGAAACTGGCGCGGAGGCAAGTTCCCGCGGATCCACTTTCATCACATTCCCGGCAACGGGCCGAGCATTGACAAACGTGTCATGCGAGACAACGGTCACGCCGTTATTCACGTGCTGATTGACGTAGGTGATGTTGTTGACCGTCGTGGTTTTGTTCACGATCACCGTGTTGTAGACGTTGGTCACCTTCGTGACACTCACTGTCGTGTTGGTGATATTTACGTTGTTGACGTAGGCGCGACTTACGCGATATCCGGGAACAAAGACTTCTCCGGGAGCGAGCGGGAACCATCCCACGCCAACGCCGGCCGCGAAGTGAAAACCAGGCCCGCCCCCCACGAAAGCTACCAGGGCCGGAGCCCAGACAGGACGGATTACGACCGGCCCCGGAACCCAGAACCAACCATTGCTGACGAAAGCCCATCGGCCGTAGTGAAACGGAGCGAATCCCCAAGGCTCATCCGCAACCCACGTCCACCCCCATGGTCCGACATAGGCCCAGTGTCCGAAGCGATAGGGTGCCCAGCCCCCGACAATGGCGCGCGGCCGCCAGCAAGGACCGTAGCCTGCCACATAGCTCCAGTCACCGTATTGGTCGAGATCTTCGTAGCCTGTCATCTCGCGCGAAACGTAGTTCGCGGAGTCGGCGTGATCTTCGTGATCGTCGCGATCAAAGGCCCAGCTGTCGAAATCATCACTGTCGGGTAACTGGGAGAGATCGTAGTCGAGGTGCTGGTCATTGCCGGTGAACGTGGCCGACTGACCGGCCACGACGGTGTAGGTCAACCCACCGCCGGTAACGCGGCCACGGCCGTGCCAGACGTCGGTGATGGTGCGACTTCCGTCCTCACTGACATCAATGCGATATTCGCCGGGCTGCAACAGGGTGAAGGCGAGGTTCGGCGTGTCCACTTCGTAGGAATCGTCGTCGTCGACGTGACGAACGCGCAGAATCAGCGAGCCCTGCGCCAAACGGATCTGCGTGGAGTGGTTGTCTAAGGCGAGGAAGGTAATTCCAGTCTTCGCGCCCAGACGAATCGCCGTGGAACCGATGTGAACTTCAGCGCGAGAATTCTCGTCAGACCACAGGTCATCGCCTGTGACCATCGGCCGATTGGGGACTCCGCTGACCCAATCGTCTTCGCCCGCGGGGCGGAATGAAATTGATCCTTCTGAGAAGTTCAGCCGCGCGACGCGGCCGGGAGGATCCTGGTCCGGAGCCTGCCCCTGATCCTGGTTCTGAACCTGATTCTGGTAATCTCCGTTGTCCTGATCCTGCGCTTTCGCGATGGTCGCAGCTTGCAGCACGAATGCAAAGCTCGCGAGTAGAACCATCCAGGTCCACAACTTGCGTGTTTTCATATGCCCCCGATGGAATAGAAATCCGTATGTACTGATCTTACTGACATACGGTTAAACCCAATAGAGACGGTTTAGTTTCCCTGGTGACCGAAGTGCTTGGCGGGAGCGGAGTTGGATCAGCTACGACGAGTGTCATTCTGAGCGAAGCGAAGAATCTCTATCAGCAGCATTTCTGCAAAAGGTAGAGATCCTTCGACTTCGTGATGTCATTCGCTTTCGCGAGTGACATCACTCCGCTCAGGACGACAGTTCCATCCACCAATTCAGGGTGACAGAATCAGTTTTTCAGCGTTGGGCGCTGGCAGGTATCCACGATTTTTTTAGGATCGATGGCGTCTTTGTCCACTTGCTCTTCGATGATCTTTCCATCTTTGCCGATCAGGAAGTTGACGCGGCGGGGGGCCTGATATTCGTCTTTGTAGATGCCGTACTCGCGAGTTACTTTTCCACCCCAATCGCTGAGAAGGGGGAAAGTCACTCCAATTTGGTCGGCAAAGGCTTTGTTGGCGAAGGCACTATCCATGCTCACACCCAGGACCTGGGTGTCGGCGGCTTCCAGCGCTTTCAGGTTCTGCTGGAAGTTTTTCATTTGCTGCGTTCAACCACCGGTAAAGGCGAAGATGTAAAACGCCAGGACGACGTTCTTCTTGCCGCGGTAGTCGCTCAACTTCACTTCTTTGAGGTTGTTGCCATCAAAGTGCTTCAAGGTGAAGTCAGGAGCCATATCGCCCACCTTGGGCATGCTCGAATCCTCCTTCTTCGTTTGCGCGAACATGGGGGATCTGGCAGTCGTGAGCAGACCAGCGAGTAACAATCCCGCCGCCAGAGTCCCTAATCGTCTTCTATGCATTTGAACCCCTCCCACAGGAGTGATGGCCCAGCATACCCTGCCACGGGTCACGCGGTAAACCGGGAAGTACCTAGGGGGTGTGACAGTACGCATTGCTCAAACCTCGGTCGAGACAGTAAAGTTCTGTTCGGAGCCGGTTGCGGGCCCGACCAATTGCCGTACCCGCCCCCGAAGACCCGATGAGTATTGCTACCCTGAACGATATATTCTTTGCGGCAGTCGAACGCAATCTGGACCGCATCATGCTGTACCGCGAGGCCGGGAAGTGGCTGCCGGTCACAGCACGCGAGTTTGGGATTGGCGTTGCCCGAACCGCGCACGCGCTGCATTCCTGCGGAGTTCGAGCTTGCGATCGCGTTGCCATTCTCAGCGAAAATCGCCCCGAGTGGCCTATGGCAGATATGGCTAGCCTACTGCTCGGAGCGGTGACCGTCCCGCTCTACACCACGCTCACGGCAGAGCAGACCGCATTTGTTCTGAACGATTCGGGCTGCCGAATCATCTTTCTCTCATCGGATCAACAACTGCATAAGATTCTGTCGATCTTGCATCAGACGCAGATCGAAAAGATTGTGGTCATGGACGCGGTGGATTTCAACGGCGACCTCGTGCCGTTCGCGAGCAAGTGCGTCACGATGAACCAGATCACGCTGCAGGGTCCAGAAAACCTGAGCGCGGAGATCGAAAGCAAGGCGCGCTCCATCGTTGCGGACGATCTGGCGACCATCGTTTATACCTCGGGAACGACGGGCACATCCAAGGGCGCAATGTTGACCCACGGAAATATCGCGTCGAACATTCAGTGCTCCCTGCTCGGGTTCGACATGCGGCCCGGCCTGACCAGCATTTCGTTTCTGCCGCTGTGCCACATTACCGCGCGGCACGTGGATTTTGCCATGCTGTATCACGGAGTAACTCTGGCGTACTGCCCGTTTCTGGATCGGCTTCCGGCGAGCCTGCTGGAAGTGCGGCCGTCTGTTTTTGTTGCAGTGCCCCGGGTCTACGAAAAGATATATGCGCAGGCAAAGCAGAAGGCAAAGGGGCAACCCAAGCAAGCGATCTTCGATTGGGCTCTTTCGGTTGGGCGAAGTCATAAGCCGGAGATTCTTGCAGGCGAGATTCCCACATCGCGCAGTTGGAAGCTGGCCAACAAACTCGTCTTCTCGAAAATTCGAGAGGGCATGGGTGGGAAAGTGGAAACGTTTATCTCGGGCGGCGCGCCGCTGGGTCGCGAACTTGCAGAATGGTACGCCGACGTCGGTATTCGCATTCACGAAGGATATGGACTGACGGAAACGTCGCCGGTGATCGCGGTAAACACGCCGGTCCACCACCGCATTGGGACGGTGGGAATGACTTTGCCAAATCTTGCGGTTCGCATCGCCGAAGACGGCGAGATCCTGGTGAAAGGGCCGTCTGTGTTCAAAGGCTATTGGAACCGTCCGGAAGAAACAAAAGCGGCTCTCGTCGATGGCTGGTTCAAGACCGGGGATATCGGCAACATCGATGCCGACGGATACCTCTCGGTGACCGACCGCAAGAAAGATCTGATCAAGACATCGGGCGGAAAATTTATTGCGCCACAGCCGATTGAGAATTCGCTGAAACTCAGCCCGCTGGTGGGGACCACTGCCATCCTCGGCGACCGGCGCAAGTTTCCCGCGGTCCTGATCTCGCCCAACTTCGTTCTGCTGGAAGAATGGGCGCGAGAGAACAATATCCCGTTCGCCTCACGCGCGGAACTCATTGCGAATCCGAAGGTACAGGCAGTCTATGAAGGGATCGTGGAAGGCATCAACGGGAATTTGGCACGCTTCGAAAAACTGAAGCGGGTGCTGCTGGTGGCCGACGAATTCAGCGCCGACAATGGTGCCCTGACGCCGACGATGAAGTTACGGCGGCGGGTGATCGAAGAACGCTACAAGCGCCAGATCGATGAGTTGTATGCGCAGGCGGAAGAAACCACAGTCCTGTAGGCAATCAGGATCGCCGCTTACCATCGGCTGCAACTCTACGCAGAAACCTTCAACGCAGACTAGCCTCTTCGAAGACGACTTTTACCAGGTTTGTGGACATGTCATCAAAAACCATGGCTAGATCTTTGTCATTGCCCGCGAAGCGTTGCCGAAAGGGCGTCAAATCGACTCCGCCCTTCATTCCGTCGAGAGTTTGAAACATCGCCGGACCCGTTCGCTTTAGCTCGGCATTCATCTGCTCTACTGCACTTTTCAATAGGTCTCGAACTAGAAAGAGATATGTCTTGTCGTGCATGATGGGGCCATGTCCCGAAACAATCGTTCCGGCATCCAACTGGCTCAGGTTTTGCATCGTCTGAATCCACTCGGCGGGGTAGCCGTCATAGATATAGGGGATTGGATACACAACGAGATCACCCACGATCGCAATCTTCTCCCTCGGCAGGTAGACCACTGCGTCTCCGGCCGTGTTGCCTCGTCCTAAGAACTTGACGTCGACTTCCCGTTCTCCTAGGTCGACTGAGAAATCATGTTCGAAGGTAAGGGTCGCGCTCTGAAACGTGACTTGCTTGAGTTCCTGCATCACCGGCGCGCGGAGTGCCAGCGCATGTTTCACTTCCGCCTTTTCCTCAGCCGTCAGGGATGTACCATCTTTCGTCTTTCCCGTATCCAGCATCTGTTGCAGCGAGGCTGTCTCTTTTGCCTCCCTGCTTTCGGAACCTGGACCGAACATGTCCATATCTTTTTTTGTTTCTCTGTGAGCGATGATTGTCAGCGCGGGGAACGCATCCATGTAAGCCCGGTTCCCCAGGTTGTGATCATTATGGAAGTGCGTGTAGAGGACGAAGCTGACCGGTTTGTCCGTCCACTCGCGGATCTGCGCGATATCTTCCCGAGCCGCGGACGGCAGGAAGCAGGTATCGACCACGAAAACCTGCCTGGTGCCGATAATCAGCGTAGTGTTCCCGCTCGCGAAACCGTCCTGAGCGTCTTGATGCTCGATCTCATACACGCCATCGGCCAACTGAGTTACTTTTCTTGGGGTCTGGCCTGAGACGTGCGTGGTAGTCGTCAGGAACGCGACAAAAACGATCAAAAGCAACCGATATATTTTCGATTTGGATGACATCGGTGCCCCCTCGTGAATCCTTGCTCCCGATTCAACTTCCTGCGCTCGCTGTTTTCCGACAATCGGTGAGTTAGCTGCGGCTCTGGGAGAACATCCACTTGATCAATTCCGGTTCGGTGTAGGCCCACTCCCATACGTTGTGGCCAACTCCCGCGTACTCGGTGTAGAGAGGATGCCCGCCCGCTTTCCGTAGGGCTGCGATCCGGTCGCGCGATACCGTCACTTGAACGCTTGGGTCGGCATCTCCGTGAAAGTTCCAGAGTGGGGTGGCGATCGACTGCACGGCATCCTCCATGGTGGGACTGCCGCAACACGCCACCGCGGCAGCGAAAAGCTTCGGGCGCTGTGCAGTCATGTGCCAGGTCCCTGCGCCGCCCATGGATTGCCCCGTTACATAAATACGATGGTCATCAATTTGAAATTCGCGGCATAAGGCGGAGATAATCTCCAACGCCAACCGCGCGCCGTCCCCCAAGCCCGGGAGCATTTTCGCGGGCCCGTCGGATGGTTGCGACAAGTCATACCGGGCCCATCCCCGATCGGTCTGAGGTACCACGACGTAGCATGGATTGCGCTGCTGGTTCTCTGGAAGCAGCCAGACTCGTGTTCCAAAGATATTGCCGAGGCCCAACTGCTTGAGGTTGTCGTCACCCAGTCCCCCGCTTCCATGCAGATACAAAACAAGCGGGACTTTCTTGTTTGTTGCCGGCCGAAACAAACGATAAGGCATGGTCCAGTCGCTTTTAAAGGAGCGCGCCTCGAACTTGTTCTCCAGCCCATCGGACTGTTTCTTGAATGTCTCAACCACTGCGAGCCTTTCCGGCGACATTGGCGCCCCGGGCGCGAGTGGTGGAGTGGAATCATCTTTTGCGAGGACATTTGTCGAAATCACAGACCCGAGGCTGTTTTTCGGACACGCAAACGCCACGGCCGAGGCCGCACCCAACAGGCGAACTGCTTCTCGTCGTGTGATCATCGATGTGTAACCTTTATCCGGCTTGTAGTTCCCAAGAACTCGAACATGTAGACGACCCGCTCAAAGAATCGATAGCAGGCATGCGCAAAATACTGTACGTTGCAGGGCCGTGTACTCTTGCAGGTTGCTTTCATTACAATGATTCCATGTCGGACTCATTGATCATTGCCGGACGTTCCTTCCGCTCGCGCCTCATCGTGGGCACGGGAAAATACAAATCCTTTCAGGAAACGGCGCGCGCGCTCGAAGCCAGCGGCGCGGAGATGGTGACGGTCGCGGTCCGGCGCGTGAATCTGGATCGCAGCAAGGAATCGTTGCTGGACTATATCGATCCCAAGAAATATTTTTTGCTGCCCAACACTGCCGGCTGCTACACCGCGGACGAAGCGATTCGGGCTGCGCGACTGGGACGCGAAGTCGGGCTCTCCGACTGGGTCAAGCTCGAAGTGATCGGCGATCAAGCTACGCTTTATCCGGACGTGCAAGCGACGCTGGAAGCCACGCGTGTGCTGGTTAAGGAGGGCTTCACGGTGCTTCCCTACACATCGGATGATATTGTTTTTGCGAAGCGCCTGATTGATGCCGGAGCGGCCACGATCATGCCCTTGGGTGCGCCGATCGGCAGCGGCATGGGAATTCAGAATCAGGCCCACATCCGAATTCTGCGGGAGATGATCACGGGCGTGCCCTTGATTGTGGACGCTGGAGTCGGCACCGCTTCGGACGCGGCCATCGCGATGGAACTTGGTGCGGATGCCGTGCTCATGAACACTGGGATTGCGAGCGCACAAGATCCGGTGTTGATGGCCGAAGCCATGCACCATGCGGTGCTGGCGGGGCGCCAGGCGTATCTTTCGGGGCGCATGGCCAGAAAGCTATACGCCACGGCGAGCTCGCCGCTGGAAGGGGTTGTGCGGTAGGACGAAACAAACGCGGGCGGGGGCGCCCGCGCCACAGTTACACGCCACATAAACATAAAAGAAGGGCGGCTTCGCCGCCCTACACTTACGTCAATCCTCGAACCCAATTACATCATCTTGACGCTGGCCACGTGCATGGAATCTTTCGACATGGTGCCGCTCACGGTAACGTGATGGCCCGCATGTTCTTTCACCGCATCCTGGTTGTCGACGGCGATCACTTTTGAATCGCCATCGGTGACGATAACCAGTTTCTCCCCGGCCGCCACACACTTCTTGGTGCACGCCTCGGCTCCCGCGTTGGCTCCCTTGGCGCCGCATTTGGCATCGACGAGCCATCCGTTGACGGTTGTGCTCTTGCCCATGTCATCGAACGCCATCGCCGACATAGCGAATACGAAACTGAACGCAAGACAAATCAGCAGAATTTTTCTCATGGCCTGATCCTCTCCTTTTGGAAGTTCAGATTGCGGCCCCACGCCGCAATCACCCACCGTACCCAGCAGATCGTGCTTTCCCTCGCGGAAACAGCCATCCCCGCTCGATTGTGAAATGAGGCTAGCGAAATATACCACAGCGGAACGAAGGGATTGTCAGGGCTTTTAGGGTAACTACTCGAAAGTTGCACGTCAGTAAAAGGCGGAACCTTATTTTTTCGCGGAGTGAGTGATGGGCAGCGTGGCCGGCTTCGCAGGAGTCGGCGGAACATATACATACTCTCCCGGCTTAGCGTAGCCCAGTTGCTCGCGCGCTTCTTTCTCGATGGCCTTCTGATCAGTCTTCAAGCCCTGAATCTGCTGGGTATAGCGTTCGTTCTCCTGCTGCACCTGGACGATCTGTTTACGCAGCGCTTCATACTCGGCACGCTTCTGTTTGTAGACGACCATTCCGTTCGCGCCGAACATAACATGGACAAACAGCGACACCGTCAGTACGGTCACGGCAATTGTCGCAATGCGGCGGCGCAGGGCATAGACGCGGGTCGCCGCGGGCTGAATGCGCTCAATCCACGAAGCCGCAAAGGCCTCCGCCTGCGGCGCGCGATCAACCACGGCACGCAAGCCATCTTCCGGGCCAGGGAATCGCGTGATTTTAGGAAAAGACTTCATCGTGAAATCTACTCGAAAATCCAATGCTTCGCGGCCGTGCTCAGCTTCTCCAGCCCCTTCTCACTGCGCGCTTCGGTGTAGACACGCACTACAGGTTCTGTGCCCGACAAACGCTAGCAGACCCAAGAACCGTCGCTGAACACCAGCTTCAATCCGTCGATTCGGACGACCTGGCTGACGGTGTGGCCGCAGAACTCCCGCGGATCTTGCCGCAGCTTCTCAGTGAACTTCGCCTTGACCTCGGGCGTCAAGCGGAAGTTCTGCCGTTCCGGATAGTAGGAACCAACTTGGTTACATACCGCCTTCAGTTGTTCACCGAGTGACTTTCCTCGCCGGGCGACAGCTTCGCAGCAAAGAAGTCCAGCCAACACTCCATCTTTCTCGGGCACGTGATGCCGCATCGAAAGGCCGGCGCTTTCTTCTCCACCGATGGCGATCTTGTCCCGCATGATGAGTTCGCCGATATGCTTGAAGCCCACCGGAGTTTCGTGTAATTGGACGCCATGGTGGTGCGCCAGTGCGTTGATGAGGTTGGTGGTGGCGACGGACTTGGCGACACCGTTCTTCCAACCGCGGCTCTCGACCAGGTAGTCGAAGAGCACAGCGATTACATAATTAGGCTGGAGGAAGGTTCCATCGCCGTCGACGATGCCGAAGCGATCGGCGTCACCGTCGGTCGCAATGCCGATCTGAGCGCCGGTCTCGCGCATCTTTCTTCGTAAATCTTCCAGCAGATGGTCATCTGGTTCGGGAGCGTGACCACCGAATAAAACGTCGCGGTAGTCGTGCACAGTAGCTACATGCACGCCGACGCTGCGAAGAAGTTCATCGGAGTATCCGCGGGCCGAGCCCCACATGGGATCGAATGCCACGTGGAGGTTCGCTTTGCGAATCACCTCCAGATCGACGATTTCAGAAAGCCCTTTCAGATAGGCGGACTTTGGGTCGAGCGTTTCCTGCTTGGCAGGAAACGCTGCTAAGGTTCTGTTCGAAGCAGCGTTGTCGCCGGCAACAATTTCCGCTTCGATCTTCTTGGTGACTTCCGGCAATGCGGGACAGCCGTCGGGAGTGGAGAATTTGATCCCGTTGTATTCAGGGGGATTATGTGAGGCCGTGAAGTTGATTACACCGTCCGCGTTGTTTTGGACGACAGCATGCGCAAATGCGGGAGTCGGAGCAGCCTCGGCAACGACGAGCGGGGCGATTCCATGTGCGGCAAGGATTTCCGCCGCCATCGAGCAGAAGGTCTCGCCTAGAAACCGCGGATCGCGCCCTACGATGACTCGCGCCCCTTGCGGTTTCTGCGAAGCCACGTAGCGTGCGATACCGCCCACAGCACGCCGCACGTTGGCAAACGTAAATTCCTCGGCCATGACGGCCCGCCAGCCTGATGTGCCGAACTTGATTTGCGTTAGCATTTTCGACCTCGTTCGTCGCTCGAAGTGCTAATCTCTCCGTCGACAAGCGGATGGCTGAGATCTGACCGCTGATTTTATATGACTGACAAACGAATCGTGCTGTCTACTGCCGGGTCTGAAGAAGAAGCCCGAAAAATCGCCCGCCATCTCGTCGAGCACCAACTCGCCGCCTGCGTAAACATCGTCCCTCAGGTTGAATCGATTTACCGCTGGCAGGGTAAGGTGGAATCGAGCCGGGAATGGTTGCTGCTGATCAAGACAACGTCTGCGAGATTCGCGATAGTTCGCGATACGATTCGGGAGTTGCACTCCTACGAACTCCCGGAGTGCATCGCCATCAGTATCGAAGACGGCAGTCCCGGGTACCTCCAATGGATTGGGCAGTCGGTGAAATAGACGGTCGTTTCGAAAAAAGGGCAGCGAGAATGTGTCTCGCTGCCCTACTACATTAGGGAGGATTTAATACCTCAGCGGTGGCCGCCGTGCGGAGCGTTCATCCTGATCTGACGTGCCATTCGCTGATCCCGGTTGATGTTTTGCTTGGCCTGGTTCAGGTTGTTCTTGTCCTGGCGAGCGTCTTTCTGCTCTTTGCTCGCGGCAGCCTTGTCACCATTCTTCACATCCTGCTGCATGGCAGCTTTGTCCTGTGCCAAGTCAGTTCGGTCCGTGCGGGCATCCTGCTTTTGCTGAGCAGCATTGCGATCGATCTGTTGTACCTCCTTGCGATCCTGGGAGTCGCTGGGGGTCGAGCTCTGTCCGAATGCGACCAGGGACGCCATCACAAACAGGATCGCTGCAAAAATACTTCGTCGCATAGTTCCTCCATCGGTCTTGAATTTATAGACGAAGTGGCAACGCATCGACGCATGAGGAGTAAAACCCTCTCAGTTCAAACAAGTCGCTGTCGAAGGCCATCCGTGATGCTGTAGCGGTTTGGCATTGTCTACGGAAACTACCTTAGGGGATTTGTACTAGCGAGCGCGATCACGCAGGTTTGAGGCGGACGTAAGGGGGCAGATATAGGGTCGTTGGCTACGAGCGAAGATATTCCCGTTGGAAACAAAGTCGATTCGCAACGATCCGTCTTGATCGGTGGAAATGAATCTTGTTAGATCGCGTTTAGCGCCTGGTCTAAATCCTCGAGAATGTCGTCCACGTCTTCAATCCCAACGGAAATTCGCGCCATGCCGTCCGTGATGCCGATGGCCTTGCGGCCCTTCGCGCCGAGCGCCGCGTGCGTCATGGTCGCCGGATGCGAGATGAGCGTCTCGACGCCGCCCAGCGACTCGCCGAGAGAACACACACGCACTTTTTTTAGCATTTTGTTGGCGTTTTTCAGAGACCCGGTCTCAAAGGTAATCATCGCTCCAAAGCCGCTCATCTGCCGCCGAGCGAGGGCGTGCTGCAGATGATCCGGCAAGCCTGGGTACAGAACGGTTTTCACCTTTTTGTGCTTCGAGAGGAAGTCGGCGACGATGCGGCCACTGCGGTCATGAATCTCCATGCGCGCCGCCAGCGTTTTTACTCCGCGGAGTACAAGCCAGCACTCGAAGGGCGAAAGAATCGCGCCCGCGGCCTTCTGCAGGAACGCGAGTTTGTCGGCGTACTCTTGTTTTGCGCAGACAACTACGCCACCCAAGCCGTCGCTGTGACCGTTGAGAAACTTCGTGGTGGAATGCACGACCATGTCCGCGCCCAGCGCGAGCGGTTGCTGGAAATATGGCGACATGAACGTGTTGTCGACCACGAGCCATACTTTCTTCTGACGGCAGATCTGACTGATCGCCGCGAGGTCGCTCAACCGCATCAGAGGATTCGTCGGCGTTTCCACATAAACCATCCTCGTGTTCTTGCGGATGGCGCGTGCGACGTTTGCGGCATCGGAAGTGTCGACGTACGAAAACTCGAGACCAAATCCGGTCATCACGTTGTTGAACAGGCGCGGCGTCCCGCCGTACAGGTCATTGCCGCACACCACGTGGTCGCCAGTCTTCAGCATGCTAACGATCGCATTGATGGCAGCCATGCCGCTGCCGAACACACGCGCCGCGACACCACCTTCGAGAGCAGCGAGATTCTGTTCGAGCCGCGCGCGCGTGGGATTGGAAACGCGGGAATACTCATATCCTTTGTGCTCGCCGATTCCCTGCTGAACATAGGTCGAGGTGGGATAGATCGGCACCGTGACGGCACCCGTCAAAGGATCGGGCTCCTGCCCACAATGAATCGCGCGCGTGGCAAAACCTGGCTCTTTCATTTTTTTCATGATATTTCTTACCAGCACAAACTCTGTCATCCTGAGCGCAGCGAAGGACCTATGCAGTTTCGCGGCAAGTGCATAGGTCCTTCGCGTTGCTCAGGATGACAGTTCCTACTTTACATACTTCCGGGGCGTCGCTAAATGCCACCTTCGAAAATCTTCTTCGACAAATACCTTTCCGCTGAATCCGGAATGATGGTCACAACGCGCTTCCCGGCACCCAACGCTTTCGCAACTTTCAGCGATGCAAACACGGCGGCGCCGCCGCTCGATCCCGCCAGCACGCCTTCCTTCGCTGCCAGAGTTTTCACCATGCCGAACGCATCGTCGTCCGTCACCATCATCACTTCATCGCACACCGAACTGTCGAACGTTTTCGGGATGAAACTGGTGCCAATGCCTTCCACTTTGTGCGGGCCGGGCTGGCCTCCGCCCAAAGTCGAGCCTTGCGTCTCGACCCCATACGCCAGCACACTAGGAGATTTTTCTTTTAGATAGCGGGCAATTCCTGAGAACGTACCGCAGGTCCCGCACCCGAGCACCACGGCGTCTACCTTGCCATTCATCTGCTCGAAGATTTCGTGCGCCGTGGTCTCGTAGTGGTAATCGGGATTGGCGAGATTCTCGAACTGTCCAGCCATGAACGCCTTGGGATCGCTCGCCACCACTTTCTTGGCCGCCTGGATGGCGCCTTGCATGCCATCGGCGTCGGGCGTGCGAGATACTTCAGCGCCGAGAGCCCGCATGATCGTCACTTTTTCTTCGGAGAAGCGCTCCGGAACGAACAATTTCACTTTGTAGCCGCGGTTGACTCCGATCAGGGCCAGGCCGATGCCGGTGTTTCCGGCGGTGGCTTCGACAATCGTTCCGCCGGGGGCGAGTTTTCCTTCCTCCTCGGCGCGGCGAATGATTCCGATCGCTGCGCGGTCTTTCACGCTGCCGCCGGGATTCAGATACTCGAGTTTTGCAAAGACATCTGCCGATCCGACCGGAACGAGCCGCTTCAACTGCAACATGGGAGTTTCGCCGACCAGTTGGGTTATGTCGTCGGCAACGCGCAGGTGGGACATTTCAGAAGTTTTCGAAGTCACCTTACAGGGTACGGGGGATCGTGCAGGATCGTCAATTCTTTGAGCACTCTGCAGTAAAAAGCTTCTAACCGCAAAGAACGCGGAGAAATGCCGCGGAGTTCGCAAAGTACAACCTGGGACCACCTGATCGATCTGAGCCATCGCCTGCCCTGGTTCTGTTCAGGCTATAATTGCCCCCACTCAAAACAAGAAAGGGCTCGCATGCGACGATTCGCCGCAGGGCTGTTGATCTTCAACCTGATTGTTCCCTCTTTCGCACTGGCCGCCGACGCTACGCCTCTGGTTGGCTACTCAACCCGCTCCAGTCAGGCCGAACGCGACTGGGAGGCGAAGTTTCGAGCGATCCCTGATCCAGCGAATCTTAAGGAATACATGCGGCGGCTGAGCGCGCGGCCGCATCACGTCGGTTCGCCATACGATAAGGACAACGCGGAGTGGATTCTTGCCCACTTCAAAGAATGGGGGCTGGACGCGCACATCGAGACCTTCGACGTTCTTTTCCCGACTCCTAAAGTCCGCGTGCTGGAAATGACCGAACCGACGAAGTTCACGGCCAAGTTGGAGGAACCGGCGCTGGCGGTCGATCCTACGTCGAACCAGAAATCCGAACAGCTACCCACATATAACGCCTATTCCATCGACGGTGACGTGACAGCACCACTCGTCTTCGTGAACTACGGCCTGCCGGAGGATTACGAGAAGCTGGACCGGCTCGGCATATCCGTGAAGGGCAAGATTGTAATCGCCAAATATTACGAATCGTGGCGCGGCGTGAAACCCAAAGTCGCGGCGGAGCACGGCGCCGTCGGATGCTTGATCTACTCGGAACCGAAAGATGACGGTTACACGCGCGACAACGTGTTTCCCCAAGGGCCCATGCGCAATCCGGACGGTGTGCAGCGCGGCAGCGTGATGGATTTTGCATCGTCGAGTCCCGGAGACCCGCTCACTCCCGGCATCGGCGCCATTCCGGGCGCGAAGCGGTTGGCGCTGAAAGATGCCAAGAGCCTTACGAAAATTCCGGTGCTACCGATTTCCTACGGTGACGCGGAGCCTCTGCTGGCGGCGCTCCAAGGGCCGATGGCACCCAACGAGTGGCGTGGAAGCCTGCCGATTCCATATCACGTGGGACCGGGGCCAGCGATGGTCCACTTGAAAGTGGAATTCAACTGGGACACGAAACCCGTGTATGACGTTATCGCCAAAATTCCTGGCAACGTTGCGCCGGACGAGTGGATCATTCGCGGCAACCATCACGACGCATGGGTGAATGGTGCGGAGGATCCCGTCTCGGGGCAGGCTCCCTTGCTTGAAGAGGCTCGTGCTCTTGGGCTTCTGGTGAAGCAGGGCTGGAAGCCGCGGCGAACCATCATCTATGCGGCTTGGGACGGCGAGGAGCCCATGCTGCTCGGTTCGACGGAATGGGTCGAAGCGCAAGCCGAAGAATTGCGCCAGCACGCCGCTGTCTATATCAATTCAGATGGCAACGATCGAGGCCTTCTCGGCATGGGAGGGTCCCATACGCTCGAACAATTCATCAATGGCGTCGCCCGCGACATCGAAGACCCGGAAACCAAAATGTCGGTCTGGCAACGGTTGCAACTGTCGAAGATTGCCGAGGCAAAATCCACCGACGATCGAAAGGAATTGCGGCAGCGTGCAGATCTGCGCATCCAAGCACTCGGCTCGGGGACGGACTTCACCGGTTTCCTCGATCACCTGGGCATCGCTACTCTTGACCTGGGATACGGAGGCGAGGATGAACAAGGCATCTATCACTCGATCTACGACGACTTTTACTGGTACATGCATTTCTCCGATTATGACTTTGTCTATGGCCGCGCCTTGTCGCAGACGGTGGGCACATCGGTGATGCGCCTGGCCGACGCAGAAATCTTGCCGCTGGACTTCGTGGACTTCGCCGACACCGTCCAGAAATACACCAAGGATCTGGAGAAATTGCTCGCGGATAAGCAGGATGAGATTCGGGAGCGCAACCGGGAGTTGGAGGAAGGAGTATTTAAAGCCACCCTGGATCCGAGGCGGCCCACTGTTGCACCGGTCCGCGAAGAGATTCCGCCGCACTTGAATTTCGCCCCTATGGAGAACGCAAGTGACGCTCTGGCGAAGAGCGCAAAACATTATCGGCAGGCGTTGTCGCAACAACAAGCCGCGCTAAGCGAGCGCCAAGTCGATTCGCTTCAGGCGTTGAACCGGCAACTTATGGAAAGCGAACGGAAGCTGACCAATGATGACGGGATTCCTCGCCGCCCCTGGTACAAGCATTTGCTCTATGCTCCCGGCGTTTACAGTGGATACGGCGTTAAAACGGTTCCTGGAGTACGCGAAGGCATTGAGCAGAAAAGGTACACCGAAGCAGAGCAGGAAATTGTAAGGGTCTCCAAAGCCCTGGACGATGAGTCGTCGTTGATTGAATCGGCCGCGCAACTGCTGGAGCAGGGCGGTCACTGACGAGCAGAAAAGCGGTGCCATCCCCGGAGGGACTTAATCGTTTTTCGCAACGATTACCCGGCACTTCCGTGGCGGGCTTTCACGTACCGCCTCCGCGCGGCTAGAGCTGAGCAGACATCCGTCCCGCTCAGCCACTCGGGCAGTGAAAACGAGCTCCACTTACTTGCCCGCCCCGGCGGCGGGCTGCGCTCCGGCGTAGTAGCCGCTCTTGGTGCGGACCGTCATTTTGTTGTGGCCCTTGCCCTTCGCCTCAACACGAATCTGGCGGAAGCCGCCATTGCCGCGCGGATTGGTTGGCTTATACCCGATCGTGTATTGATTGCGGATGTCGTGCGCCACCGTCTTACTGATTTCATCCACTTCGTCGAGCGTTTTGGGAAAGAATGCGATCCCGCCGGTACGCTGCGCAAGGATATCGAGCGCTCTTTTGGCGCGCTTGGGATGCTCTTCATCGCCCAAGATTCCAATGGCGTACACCGACGGCCCATTCTCTTCCTGCAGGTTTTTCACTGCCTGCTCCAAGGTCTCATTGCTGGCGTTGTCCTCGCCATCGGTCACCACAAAAAGTACCTTTTTTTCAAGACGGGCAAATCGTTTGAGATGCTCGGCCGAAGCAACCAGGGCATCGTAGAGGGCGGTGCCGCCGCGGGCATCGATTTTCTCCAGCGCTTCTTTGAGCTTTAGCAGGTCGTTGGTGAAATCCTGATCGAGATAATATTCGTCGTTGAAATTCACGACGAAAACCTCGTCCTTGGGATTGCTGGACCGCACCAGGTTCAGCGCAGCCTGATTGACCTTGTTCCGCTTCTCTCTCATCGAGCCCGAGTTATCGATGATAATGCCCATCGACACGGGAATATCTTCGTGATGGAACGAAATGATGTTCTGCGGCTTGCCGTCTTCAAACACCGTGAATGCGCCGCGATCTAGATTGGTCACGATGTGCTGCTTGTCGTCGATCACCGAGGCGTGGAGCAGGACTTCGTCCACGTCTTTGCGGAAGACAAAGACTCCCTGGTCATTCAAATTCTTGTCTTGTTCATCCTTCTTGGCCGATTGCTTGTCGGGGGTTTGCCGGGAAGACGCCGGGGTAGCAGCCGGTGCGGCAGAAGGAGCAACTGGCTTCGGTTCGTTCTGAGAGTTAGGAGCCTGCGACCAGGCAGTCGGCGCCAATTGCGCACCAGCCAAAGTCACGATCGTGAAGAGAAGAACCCCAGCGGCCCTATTCCGCAGGCGCGTAATATCCCGTCCTGGCATACACCCGTAGAGGCGGCAATCCTTTCGGTGGCAGCAGCTTCACTTTTATCTTACGCCATTTGCCGTCGCGTACGACTTTCTTTGGACGGTAGCCCAGAACGTATTGATTCCGTAGTTCCACTCCAATCTTGGTCGCAACGTCCCCCAGGTCGTTGGGGTTATCGATCGTAAACGCCCGTCCTCCGGTGAGTTCCGTAATGTCGCTCAGCAGTTGGGGGCCCAGGCGTTCTTCCATGGCGGAAGCATAACGGTCATAGATGCCGATGGCGTAAATCATCACATCGGCCTCTTTCACCAGTGCCTTGATCTCGCCTTCGGTGTAGCGGCTATGATTGTCGCCTCCGTCGGAAATAATCAGTAGAGCCTTCTTCGGATATTTCGCCTGGCGCATCTTGCTGATACCCATGTAAATGGCGTCGAGCAGGGCGGTACGATGCCGCGGCACGGCGAACACCAGCTTGTTCTGGATCTCATCCACCGAACTGGTGAAGTCGCTCACGGTCTCCGGTTCGTCGGAGAACGTAATCATGAAGAACTCGTCCTGCGGATTGGCTGTCTTGAAGAACTCGACGACCGCATCTTTGGCGCGGTCCATCTTGCTGGTCATACTTCCGCTGGAATCGAAGATCACGCCCAGCGAGACCGGCGCGTCTTCGCTGGAAAAGGTCCGGATCTCCTCGGGAGAATTGCCTTCAAAAAGCTGGAAGTTTTCTTTATCGAGCCCCGTAACCAGGCGGTTCATGGGGTCGGTGATGGTCACCGGGACCAAAACCAGATCTACGTCGACCTTCAACGGGCGTACGTGGGCGCTCAGGCCCGAGGTCGATGCGACCAGATTTACTTTCGGAGGCTCCGGCGGCTTTTCCACCTCGCGCGGCGTAATGTGTACGTCATTTACGTCCGTCTGGCCGAATGACGGACCAGCGAGGCAAGCGAAGATGAGGAAAATAAGCGCCAGCGCGGGCACGGCTGTTGGATTTTTGCGCAACCGGGGTTTAGTCAGGTCCCAGGGAAGAACCAGACAGCCACATCGAACTAAGGCCATCAGGTGAGATGACCAACGCCCATTCTGTAGGCGGGCCATAAATACCTCGTTGGGGCGGATGTTAGCACAGCTTTGGCCCCGCGGAGCAGGGATTTTGTCAAAACTTGCAGACAAATTCCAGAACCTGGTTGTTGGTTGTCTTTTGACGGTGAGGGGTTGTCTGCAGGATGGTCATCGGCTCTTGCCGGTGCCGGCCGCTAACTTGTTACAATCAAAAGTTTCCCATGGCAGACATCCATCCATTTCGTGCCCTCCGCTACGACTTGCGGCAGGTTTCCGCCGCGCAGGTGGTTACCCAGCCCTACGACAAGGTTACCCCGGCCATGCAGGAGCGTTACTACGCGGCCAGCCCCTATAACCTGATACGAATCATTCTGGGCCATCGCGAGCCTGGGGAACCGAATAACAATAACAATGTCTATGCTCGGGCTGCCGCGTATGCCCGCGATTGGCGCGCGCAGGGGATTCTGCGTCAAGACTCTTCGCCTTCCATTTACACATATTCCCAGAGCTTTACGGCGCCCTCGGGAATCAAATTCGATCGCCGGGGCTTCATCGCCTTGGGGCGGGTGGAAGATTATTCGGCCAAGGTGGTCTACCGGCATGAACAAACTCTGTCGAAGCCGAAAGCCGACCGGCTCGACCTGCTTCGGGCCACGCGCGCGCACTACGAACAGCTCTTTTTGCTGTACGAAGACTCCGGCGAGGTCGATTCGCTGCTGGCGCCCGCACCGGGCACCGCGCCGACGATCGATGTCGCCGATGAATACGGAGTAGCGCACCGCGTCTGGCAAGTCTCAGACGTCGTCGTGATCGCGGCGGTGCAGAAGCAAATGCTCGACAAGAAGCTGGTAATCGCCGACGGGCACCACCGCTATGAAACCGCGCTCAACTTTCGCAATGAATGCCGCCCCACGGCCGGCGGGCAAACAGATCCACAGGCTCCCTGTGAATTTGTCATGATGACCTTCGTCAACATGAACGATCCCGGCCTCCTGGTGCTCCCAACACACCGCGTAGTGCATTCGCTCGAGTCGTTCTCGGCAGATGATTTTCAAACCTCCAGCCGCGTGTTTTTCGAGGTGGATGAGGTCGACGCCGCGATTGACGGATCGCGCGCGGCAGAATTGTTGCGCGAACGGGGCCGCAACGGAACCGCTCTGCTGGCCGTCACTGCTAACCGCGCCTTCGTCCTACACTCTCCCAAGGCCGCTGGAGCCAAGTTCTTTGCCGGTCTGTCAGCCCGCCAGCAGGCGCTGGATGTCGTACAACTGCACAGGTGTTTGTTGGAGGGAGTGCTGAAGCTGAGTGAAGAGTCGATTCGCAACCAGCAGAACTTGTCCTATTTGCGCGATGCTGCCGAGGCGTTGGCGCAGGTTCGCCAAGGTACGGCCAATATCGCGTTTCTTATGAATCCCTGCCCGGTACAGCAGGTGCGCGATGTCGCGTTCGCCGGTGAAGTGATGCCGCAGAAGTCCACCGATTTCTACCCCAAATTGTTGAGTGGCCTAACCGCCTATGCGCTGGACTGAACCCCAAGGTAGCGCCGGCGTCCCGTCGGCGATCCGCACACGAATCGTTGCGGCGAGTGGGCTAATGATCGTCAGCGCGATTTTGGCGTCCGCGATTCTGTTGTCCGGTGCACCGGCCGATAAACACCTCACTGTCTATTCGGTGGCGGCCAACTACTCCCTTCCCATAGTGCAGCGCGAAGGCCGCCCGTATGTAGGCCTTCTCGAAGTCCTCGAACCTCTGGGCAAAGTCAACGCCAAGTCGGAGGGCTCGCACTGGCGACTGCGCTACAACAGTGTGGACAGCGAGTTTCAGGTTGGTAAAACGCATGCCCGCGTTCAGGGCCGAGACGCCGATCTCACGGCAAAATTCCTGATGGAACACAATCGCGGACTCGTGCCCATCGGCTCGCTCGACTCGTTGCTGCCACGCTTTTTAGGCGGACCTGTCACCTTGCATGAAGAATCTGCCCGGCTCTTCATTGGCAGCGTCGCGACCCATTTCACTGCCTCGCTCTCGAGCAACAATCCGCCACGGCTCGTCTTCCACTTCACCGCGCCTGTGAACCCGGCCATCGCCACCGAACCGGGTGCGCTGCGCATGACATTCTCTCGCGAGCCGCTGGTTGCGCCCGCCTCGCCAACTCTCACGTTCGGCAGCAAGGCGATTCCCTCGGCCATTTACAGCGAGAGCAATGGGGCGGCAGTGGTTACGGTGAACGCTTCAGTCCCCGTGATCGCCACTTTCAGCAATGATGGACATACGGTCACGATCGCTCCCCCCTCCGTACCGGCTGCGCAAAATTCAACTCCCTCTACCCCGGGAACACAGGTCGCGCCGGGGCAAGCCGAACCGACTGCCTCCTCACCCAGCACACCTCCGCCGGTGGCGCCGGTCGCGCGCCGCTATTTCGCGGTAGTCGATGCCAGTCATGGCGGCGACGATCACGGCGAGACTCTCAGTAACTCGCTTCTGGAGAAGGATGTCACCGTCGCGCTGGCTCGCAGCCTGCGCCAGGAGCTTGAAAGCCGCGGAATACCCACCCTGGTGTTGCGCGATTCCGATGCGAACCTGCCGGTTGACCAGCGAGCAGTGATTGCGAATGCAGATCGCGCCGCCATTTATATTGCCGTGCACGCGACCTCCGCGGGTCACGGTGTCCACGTCTACACCGCGCTGCTTCCTTTCGGCGAGGATGACCGGGGGAATTTCCGTTCGTGGACAACCGCACAGCGCGCTGCGCTACCCCTGAGCCAGAACACTGCGAATGCGGTTGCCGCCGAGTTGCAGCGGCGCCAGATTTCGGTGCGAAAACTGACCGCTCCACTCCGCCCGCTTAACAACGTCACGGGACCGGCCATCGCTGTCGAAGTCGCGCCACAGGGGTCCGATACTTCACAACTGACGGCGCCTGACTACCAGCAACTGGTCACGAGCGCGGTAGCGACCGCGATCGCCGCCAGCCGCGATCAACTGGGAGCAGCCCGATGAGGTGCAAAGCATGATTCCTCGCCATCTGCTGATTGCGATTTCCGTACTGCTCATTGCCGTCATGGGCTTGAGCATGTACGCATGGCACATGCGAAAAACTGCCGCTACACCCGTCGCCTCTACGGACACTCGTCCCCTGGCTCCTCCGGTTGCGGGTCCCACCGAGCGGGTTACCCTTTTTGTAGCTCACGACGAGGATGGCACTCTGCGCGCGCAGTCGGCCCAGATTCCGCTGCCCTCAGGACGGCAACAGCGGGCCGAAGAGTTGCTCCGCGCTCTGGTGTCGCTTTACCTCGACAAGTCCTCGCCCCACGTTCTCGGAGCCGGCTCCGATGTTCGCAGCGTGTTTCTCGTCGATCCCGGGGTCGCAGTCATCGACCTGAACTCCGCCTTTGCCGACACTCACCGTTCGGGCGTTCTCGTCGAGGAACTCACGGTCGCATCGCTGATTCATACAGTGTCGGTCAACACGCCGGACATTTTGAAAGTGAAGATTCTGGTTGACGGTAAAGATCGCGACAGTCTTGCAGGTCACGCCGACCTTTCCTCGTACTACGACGTCAGCGCGGTGAATCAACTCGCCGCTCAATTGCAACTTGCAGAGTAAGGGCTGCCGACTTCGAACATGCGACCTCAGCCCGAGGCAAACCTGAGTCAGGATGGACGTCTGAGATTTCAGGTCCTCAGGTTCGAGTCCGAGGTCCAATCGTTTACAATCCCGGATGATGTTCTATCGCTCTGATAATCGCGCGCCCGACCAGCTTCGCCCTCTCGTCCTCACACCCGACTTCATTACCACCGCGGAAGGTTCCGTCCTGATTGAAGTGGGAAATACCCGCGTCATCTGCACCGCCTCGATCGAGGAGACGGTCCCACAGTTCATGCGTAACAGCGGCAAGGGATGGATCTCGAGCGAATACAGCATGCTGCCACGCTCAACTCTGACGCGCACGCCACGCGAGGTTTCCAAGGGCCGCCAGAGCGGACGTACCCATGAAATCCAGCGTCTGATCGGCCGGTCACTCAGGGCAGTCACCGATCTGACGCGGCTCGGCGAACGCACCATCTGGATCGACTGCGATGTCATTCAGGCGGACGGAGGCACGCGCACCGCGTCGATCACTGGCGCATTCGTGGCCCTGGGGCTGGCTCTCGAAAAGCTGGTAGACGCCGGAACTTTGACTTCGGTTCCGCTCAAGGATTTTGTCGCCGCGGTAAGCGTGGGAATTGTCGACGGAGAGATCCTGCTCGACCTATGCTACGAGGAAGATTCCCGCGCCGACGTCGACATGAACTTCGTCATGACGGCCGGTCGCAAATTGGTGGAAGTGCAGGCGACCGCGGAGCATCAAGTCTTCGACGATGCGCAATTGGCGAAGATGATCGACTACGCGCGTCAGGGTGTGCAAACTCTCATTGCGAAGCAGCAAGCCGTGTTGAGCGCCCTAACACTCCAGCAGTAACGCGGTCTGTTCGCCCTACGCTCCCCAAGATTCGACCGCATTCCCATTTTGGATCTGTAGCCGAAATGAAACAGCCTCCGCGACTTTCGTTCTTTTAGCAGTTCCCGAATCACTTACAAGCCCCCTCACCTGACGCTACGGTAAGGCATGGGAACCCTGCGCAGCATGGACGGCCGAGGCAACGACCGGCGGCGCGAGCCGCGCACCGATATTGACCTTGGGCTCACCGTTTGGGGCATCGACACGCTTGGCGACCGCTTCCTGCAGGAAGCTCGAGCCCGGGACATCAGCTTGAGCGGAGCGCTGATCGTCGGTCTGGATGCCGAACTGAGGTCCGGCGATGTGATTGGAATTCTCTACGCCGGCAAGAAAGCACGCTACCGCGTGGTCTGGATCCGCCAGAGTGGAAACAGCGACAAGGTGCAAGCCGCGGTCCATCGCTTTGCACCCGATGAATGCCCGTGGAAGGAATTACTAACCGAAGAGTGCGAAAGCGCTGAGCCCGCACTTCGACCGACGATTCCATAGAGAAACCAATTGCCAGGCGGATCGTTCGCTACGGGCTACTGACGGCTGGCAACTGGCAACTGCTCTATGCCACCCAGACCGTTTTCGCGTTCAGGAACTCGCGAATGCCCACGGCTCCGAGTTCGCGCCCGTGACCCGACTGCTTCACCCCACCAAACGGGATGCGGGGATCGGAAGCGACCATCTTGTTGATAAACACCATCCCGGCTTCGAGTTCGTTGATAAAGCGCTCGCGTTCCTCATCGTCGTTGGTCCACGCGCTGGCTCCTAGCCCGAAACGCACATCATTGGCGATGCGGATCGCTTCGTCCTGATCTTTCACCCGAAAGATCGACGCCACCGGACCAAAAAATTCCTCACCATACGCCGGCGAATCTTTCGGAATGTTAGTCAGGACCGTGGGGGCATAGAAGTTCCCTTTTCCTTTCAGCGGATGCCCTCCGGTCAGCAGTTTCGCACCGGCTTTCACTGTCTTCTGCACATCGGCATCGAGCGAAGTAACCGCATCGGCCGTAGCCAGCGGCCCAAGCTCGGTCTTCTCATCAAATGGATCGCCAATGCGGAGACTCTCCATACGCTCGACAAATTTCTTCTCAAACTCCGCGGCGATCGGTTCGGCAACGATGAAACGCTTCGCCGCAATGCAGGACTGCCCGTTGTTCAGGATGCGCGCTTCGACTGCCGTCTTTACCGCGGCATCCAGATCGGCGCTGGGCATCACGATAAATGGATCGCTGCCGCCTAACTCAAGCACAACTTTCTTGATCCGCTTGGCAGCGCCGATTCCTACTTGAATGCCGGCCTGCTCGCTGCCAGTCAGTGTCGCAGCCACGACTCGCGGATCGTTCAGCAGTGCGTCCACCCGCCCGGAACCGATGAGCAGCGTCTGAAAAACGCCCTGCGGAAATCCTGCTTCGAGAAAGATCTCTTCGATGGCCAGCGCACTCTGGGGCACGTTCGAGGCATGTTTCAGTAGTCCAACATTACCCGCCATCAATGCCGGGGCCGCGAAGCGGATGACCTGCCAGAAGGGAAAATTCCACGGCATCACGGCGAGAATCGGCCCAATCGGCAGATAACGGATAAAGCTCTTCTTGGCGCCCGTCTCAACCGGCTCGTCGGCCAGGAATCTCTCGGTGTTCTCGGCATAATAGCGGCAGGCTGTGGTGCACTTCACGGCTTCGGCAACGGCCGACTTGTAAGTTTTGCCCATTTCGAGCGTCATTAGATGGGCGAACTTTTCCTTATCGCGCTCCAGGATCTCGGCCGCCTTCAGCATGCGCTTGGCGCGCACAGCAAACGGAGTCTTAAGCTCTGCCTTGAACGCCTTGACCGAGAGTTGTAGTTTCTTCTCGATCTCGGCCTCGGAAAGCGGCTGAAACGTTTTGACGACTTCGCCTGTTGCGGGATTGATCGTTGCGATTCCCATGATGAGAGGTCCTTCTTCCGAGTCGGCGCCGCGCGTCAGGCCGGGCCGACTCTTCTTCGCCCGAATTGGAAATTGATTTCCGCTTTTTAAGCAAATGCGGAGGCTCGGGCGGTCATACCACTATACCATTGGTACGATCCTGCAGATCGCATTGCGTTCAGGGAGTCGCAGGAGGTGGGTCTTCGACTGCAGGCGCGGCTTCTTGAGGAAGCATACGGCCGATCCATGCAAACGCGGCGCGCACAATAAACACATTCAGCAATATCGAGATCAAGGATGCCGCAATAACCGTGCTAAAGACGTTTTCGGCGACCATGCCCGCGGAACGCGCCGTTTGTATCACCACGAATGAAAGTTCACCGATCTGCGTCAGTCCGGCGGCCACCGCGATTGCGACCCGGATGGGATACCGAAAGAGCCACACGACCATGGTCCAAACCAGAAACTTGCCTCCCACGATCAGTAGCAGCATTATTCCCAGGAGTGGCAGACTCTGCAGGAGCACATGGGGATCGACTAGAGATCCGAGCGAAACAAAGAAAAGCGCAACCAGAGCATCGCGTAGTGGAACCAGTTGGGTATGCGCATCATGAAGGTCCGGCAGACTGCTGATGGATATGCCGGCAAGAAATGCGCCCAGTGCAACCGAGAATCCCGCCATTTGACTTCAAAAGAGTGCAAATCTGAGAGATGCGGGCCGGGAGTGAAAGGGCTGATCGCAATTCCACCGAGAACGAAGCCAAGGGCAGACGAAGACGCCATGCCAGCAAGCCTCCAAATACGGCGGCCACAAATATGTAGGTCAGATCTCGGAAGAGAATTGGATTGGGCTCCATTTCATGACCTCAGATTTCACCGTTTGACATGCCCCGAGAAGAGAACACCCGCCCCTCTCATGAACTGCCGGAGGGGCAGTTCGGAAACGTCAGAGCGTACCCCAGTTCACTAGAGAGCCTTTTAGCCGAGCAAGGAAGTTGTCCGTCTACCTACCGCGACCGCGCTTCACCAAGAACGCCACCCCGCGAACCACACGCTCGTTAATGAGTGGGAATCGTGTAGTTCAACAGACCGGTATGACTCTGGAGAACCCGCAGTCGTTATCTGGAACCTGGCTAATCCTTGTCGAGATATTCTTCAGGCACGTCGTCCTCGGGAAACTCACGCGTTCGAACTTCCCGCCCGTCGGCGTCGTCAGCCTGTTCCACACCGCTCACAACCCCCGCCTCGAATGTGTTCCCCTCGTCAAGCAGCTCGCCGACGCTCTCTGAGTCGGCCCGTTCGACCTCCGACAAGCCCTGCGAATCTGCATCCCCCGAGAGCGCCGGGACCCTACGTGACTCGAAAGATTCAGGCTCAATCGCCTGCTTTTTCGCCCTGACGCGTTGGCTCGGTGCCCTGCTGGTTCGAGCGGCAGGCTTGTAGCGCTTCGCGGCCTTCTTTCGCGAAGGCGCCTTTTTCTTCGCGGATTTTTTCGGAGCGCGTTTTGCAGTGCGGCTTTTCTTCGCGGAAATCTTCTTCTTAGCTTTTTTCTTGGCGGCCATGAGGACAAGTTTATCACCGCTAGTTCGATGGTTGCCAAGATCGGCAAATGACCGATAGGGCGGCCCTGGCTGCCCGAATGCGAAGAAATGGCGCTTCACGTAAACTCTTTTGTTATCTTCGATTGTTGTCTCGGAGGGCTCCGTTGACCAGATTGCCCAAAATATCTTCTGCCTTAAGGAAGCGCGCGAGCCGTATTCGCGTACTGCTGATGGACGTAGACGGCACAATGACTGATGGCCGCGTTACGTTGCTCTCTCAAACCGACGGCACAGCTCTTGAGATAAAGACATTCGACGCGCACGATGGTCAGGGACTTACGCTGGCTCAAACCGCCGGCCTGCGTACGGGCTGTATCACGGGGCGCGAGAGTCCCGCACTCCTGCGCCGCGCCTACGAAATGAAGATGGAGTTCGTTTACATGAAGCAGCCTTTCAAGACACCAGCTTATGAAGACGTGCTTCGAAAGGCTGAGGCTTGCGACCATGAAGTGGCGTATGTCGGAGACGATCTCCCCGACATACCGTTGATGCGCCGCGCCGGCCTTGCCGTGGCGGTTGGCGATGCCGTGCCAGAAGTAAAGGAGGCGGCGCATTACACCACGAAGGCCCTGGCCGGGCACGGCGCAATTCGCGAAACCGTTGAACTCATCCTTCGATCCAAAGGCGTCTGGGCTGAAATGATCGACAAGGCCCGGGCTTGAGAATGACTTGCGCGTCTGCCGCGTGCGGCCGGCGGCGTACGAGCAGCCAATGAATCACTTCACTTCAAAGTTGTAGGAACCTGCGCCGATCTGCACAATATACGAGCCACTCTCCGTCTGCGCCTCGACTGGGCTGCCATCTTCGATCAAGTGCGCTCCCGTGATCACGGGCAAGAAAACCTTGGCCGACGTATTCGCTGGAATCGTAACCTTCAAAGAAAAAGGACCGGCGGGAGTTCCCTGCCAATCGCTGACAATCGTTCCGTAAACCGATTCATATTCCGCCCGCGCTGAAGTCATCCGCGGGTTGAGATGCGGATGAATCGCGATCTGTTTGAATCCCGGCGAATCGGGTGTGGTATCAATTCCGGCAGCGTAACGATAGACCCATGCAATGACTGAGCCAAACGCATAATGATTGTAGGAATTCATTGATGGATCGCCGGTGTCTCCATTCCACCGTTCCCACCAAGTGGTGGCGCCTTTCACCAACATGTAGCCCCAGGATGGATACGTATCGTTCAGCAACAAACGATACGCAACGTCGCTACGCCCATGGTCGGCGAGCGTGAAGAGAAGGAAGGGCGTGCCCAAGAATCCCGTGGAAAGATGCCCGTTGCGCGCCTCGATGTCTTTGACAAGCTTGTCTATCAGTTGTGGCTCTAGCGTCGCGGGAGCCATCTTCGTGTAGAGAGCGACTACATACGAAGTTTGGGTCCCCGTTCCCACGGTTCCGTCTTCTTTTATGTAGGCCTTTTGGAAGGCCGTCCTAATGCTCTGCACAAGATCGTCGTACCGCTTCGCATCCGCGTCCCTACCGATCGCGTGCGCCATCTGCGACATCATGTTCGCGATCAGGGCCCAGTATGCGGTCGCGAGGAGATCCTTGTTCGTGTTCTCATCGGGGGCCAGCCAGTCCGCGAAATTGGGGCCAACACCTTTTGTGCGGAGGAAATTCGGATTCCGGCTCTGGATAAAACTCATCCAGCGCTGCATCGCATCCCAGTTTTCTTCAATGACCGCCTTGTCGCCGTATTGCACCCAGGTTGTCCATGGAACGATCACTCCGGCATCACCCCAGCCCGGCGCCCCTATCAAATCGCTGTCCAGGGGGGCATCTTCGGGCTCATCTACACTGGAAGGAAGAGTATTCGGGGACACATTTCGAAATGCGCCTTGCCGACTCTGGGCGTCGACGATGTCCTGGATGAATTTCTGAGAAAACGCCGCGATGTCGAAATTGTAGCTTCCGGTTCGCCAGAAGACTCCGGCATCTCCCATCCATCCCAAACGCTCATCGCGCTGCGGACAATCCGTTGGGATGCTCAGAAAATTTCCGCGCTGGCCCCAGATGCCGATCCTCCACATACGATTGACGAGGTCGCTCGATGTCACAAGCTTGGCTACCGGTTCGCCGCTTACGCTGCTGACAACGTCTCCCTCGATCGCATCGAGACCTGGCGTTCCGGGATAACTCGTCACCTCAACGTAGCGAAAACCGTGAAAAGTAAAGTGGGGAGCGAAGGTCTCTTCATCGCCGCCTCGCAAGGTGTAGACATCGGTGGCATCCGCACTTCGAAGGTTTGCGGTATAGATCGTCCCATCCGGATTCAGAATCTCGGCGAATCGCAGTTGGACCTTGGTGCCCGCTATACCCTTCACTTTCAGCGTTACCCATCCCACCATGTTCTGGCCCATGTCGAAGATGTAGGCGCCGTTTGCTGTGGGAGCTATGCTCTTCGGATCGAGCGTAGCGATGACGCGCGCGGGCGCGCTGATCTGGCTGGTTACAGCAATGCCAGGCGCGTCTCCGGCCACTGCCGCCTTCCACTTGGAGTCGTCGAACCCAGCCTGCTGCCACCCTTGCTGTTCGAGGCGAGCGTCATACACTTCCCCGGCATAGATTTCCGATCGAAGAATGGGCGACGCGGACGCTTTCCACGCTTCATCGGTCACCATCGTTTCGTGACTACCATCTGTGTAGCTGAGTTCGAGTTGCGCCAAAAAGCGGTCCGGAGGAGAAAAGAAGTGCGTTCCGAGCCAAGTCAGCCCGCTCCCATACCAACCGTCCCCCAGCAGCGCACCGATTACGTTCTCACCGTTCGCCAGCAGGCTAGTCACGTCATAGGTCTGATACAGGACCCGCTTGCGATAGTCGGTGAAGTCAGGCGTCATTACGTCGCCTCCAACCCGACCACCATTCAGAAATACGCGATAACTGCCCAGCGCCGTTACATAGAGCCTCGCGTTGTGTACGTTCTTTGACAACACAAGGGATCGTCGAAAGTACGCAGCGGGCTGGGGCAGCTGACCCGGATCTCCCAGTCGCTGGTCGGTCAAATCAGCTACGACGTGGGCCGATTTCCAATGCGACACATTTTCGAGACTCGCTTTCCAGTGGCCATCGGTTGGAAAGCGCAGAATGCGGCCGTTGGGACGCATGATCTTCACCAGCGCCGCTAGGGCTGCCATGGCTGTTTTCGCCCCGGCTCCCGGTCCGAAGTCTGGCGGCTCGGGCGCAGTGACCGTGACTTCAATTGTGTTCTTCCCCACGACCAACTGGTCCGAAATATCCCTCCGGTCGAACGAGGTCCATCGGCTCTTGGCGTCAACCTGATGCCCGTTCACCTTCGCGACGAAGTCGCCTCGCGTCGCGAGTAGCAGGACCGCATCTTTCGGTTTCTCGGATAACTTGACGGTGACCCGAAATGCAGCCGCTGTTTTCGGCACCGCGGCGAGCGCATTCTTTCCTGCCACCCAAACCCAGCGGATCCCCTGGCGGTCCGCCTGATCCTCGGGATTGTTCCAGCGAATCCACTTCGCCTTCCAGTCCAAGGGATGTAGTAAGCCCATCTCCCACCAGGCTCCTTCTGCCGACTCCGAAACCCGTCCCGTCGCGTCCCACACCCGAACCTTCCAGGAATATCTCTTCCGCGATTCCAGCGCGATTCCGCGATACGCGATTCCAACGGACTCCGCGGAATCCACTCGACCGCTGTCCCAAACGTCGGCCTTTCCGGCCCGCAGATTTTCGTCACTGCCGGCTACCAACACCTCGTATCCAACTTGTTTCCAGTTGCGCTCGAGACTGTCGCTCCGCCATGACAAGTGAGGCGTCGCCGCGTCGATGCCCAGAGGATTCTCCAAGTATTCGCATCGCAGGTGAACCGGCGTGGCGGAAGCGGCCGATGCCAGCGCAAGTAACACGACGATTGCACGCCATGATCTGAGTCGTCGCAAAAATCAACCTCCAACTCGACGGCGGCGATCGTTTCATTTCCGCGCTCCAGTGTCAACGGGCGAACTCCGGCACACCCACACGACCCTTTAACCGCGGGATGAACGGCGACGGTGAACGAGGAAAATCAGATTCGGTTTTTCGACGAGATCTATGGTTATGACACAGAACGAAAAGCGTTTCGCGTCCGCCTCCTGACCAGCTAAAGCGGTCGTCAATTGTGCTCGACCGACTCGTGCGAACTCAACCCGCCAGTCGTTGCAACTGCCTCAAAGTTTCTGAGGGCTCAGGCCGAATCGTGTAATCGGCATTGATATCGGAAACGCGAATGACTCCTTGCTTGTCGATCACATAGCGCGCCGGCATCGGAAGCCGGTATTCCGGTTCGTCGTGGAATCTGTCCAAGGTGCTCCCTCCACTCCCAATGCTCTGACATCCAAAGGCTTTCTCGGCATGGGGTGATCCCCGCGCACCCGATCAGCTTTGGTCGGCGCGTAACTTGGCGTTACCTGCTCAGCGAGCTTCGCGCATGGGTTCTTAGCAACAGCGTCCCGATCACTGTTGCCCCGAGCGTCGAATCTGGTCGTAGAATGGGCGGCGGCAGCCCCCGCAAAGGAGGCCATTAAATGGCATACCAGCGGGGGAGTTTGAAAAAAGTGAAAAAGAAGAAGGGACTGACTTGGGTGCTTCGCTACCGGATCAACGGCGTAGAGCAGACGCCACTTGTAGTAGGTCTGGTCGAGGACTTTCCTACAGAAGACGACGCGTCGCTTGAGGCGGATCGTCTTGGGCTGCGGGTCAGGATCAACTCCGGCAACTCACAAGTAGGCAGGATCAGATTCAACGAACTTGCGGAATATTATCTCAAGGTCGAGTTCGACCCAGAGGTCACCGCCAGTCCGAAGTCTGAGAACACAAAACCCATCCTTCAGCACTACGTTCGTGACATCCTTGTCGCGAAGTGGGGCGGTCAGCTTGCAGAGGACATCGAACCGCTTGAAATCCAGAGGTGGTTCAATCGGCTGCACAACAAGGAAGATTACGGGTGGACAACAGTCTCGAAGATTCGGGGCACCATGAATCGAATTTTCAAGATCGGGATCATTCACAAGAAAGTCTCGAAGAACCCGGTAGAGGGGCTGGCGACCAGCACCAAGACTACGTACAAGGCGATTAAGATCACCCCGGCTCAGACGCTCTTGATCCTGCGTTCTGTGATGGGGAACATGCTGCACTTCACTCTGGTGTTCTTGGTAGCAGCGACGGCACTTCGAAGCTCGGAAGTGCTTTCGCTCCGCTGGGCTGACATCCTGTGGGAAGAGCGGAAGATCAGAATCGTCAAGGCGTGGAAGAAGTCAGGCGTGGACGGAAGCACCAAGACACCATCTTCGGAACGCGACGTACCGATGGGTGGGGTGTTGACCCACTACTTGCGCGAATGGCACAAGCAAACGCCGTACGCCAGACCCGCCGACTTCGTTTTCCCGTCTCTTCAGAGGAGGGGCAGGATTCCGATCTGCTCATCGGTATTCTGCCGAGTTCACCTAAGACCAGCAGCGAAGAAGGCTGGGGTTGTGATCCCAGACGGACATCGCTGGGGTCTCCACAACCTCCGACACAGCCTGTCGAACTGGCTGGTGAACAAGGCGAAGGAGAACCCAAAGACGGTGCAGGGAATCTTGGGGCATTCGCGGATTCAGACCACGCTCGACCTGTACACGCAGGAAGACCTCGACGAGATGATCGCGGCTCAGGAAAAGTTTCTCGATGCCGTGGGATTCGAATCGGGGAGCGTTCAGTAGAGGCTGTGGGTGGGATTGTGGGTAGGAGTTTTCGGTGTCACGTCCGATAACTCCTTTAGAAAGAATGGCGGGGACGACGAGACTCGAACTCGCGACCTCTGCCGTGACAGTGAGACTCCACTAGGATTTACAGGGACTTACAAACTTAGAAGACCGCCCAAGTCCCTGCAAAACCTGCCAAATTTCGAGAGTTGTGGATCAGGTGTGGATCGGATTTTTGCGGTTTTGTTGCCAGCCAAAGAAGTTAAAGAAGCTCCTCGTTTGGCTGGCTCACTTGCTTCTACGCAGACTCCCGTTCGTCTATGGTCTTTTCCATCTTGCATACCTCGTCCTGTACGGCTTGCGCTGCCTTGGGACAGGCTTCCCATCTACGAAGCAACTCGCCAACTGGCGCAGCCGGGTGTGCGTGCGGCAGAAACCTTGTTTGGTCGTGACAAGGAACTCAGCGGCATCGCTGGGCGTCGCGGTTGCTGCAATCGCACCCATTGCCGGGAGCACGCCCGAATCCTCGCGGCGCACAAAATCCACGAACTCGCCAATCAGGTGCCCGTCCTCACGCTGTTTTCTCTTGCCGCTCAAACCGTTTGGTGACGGTACACAGCATGCCTCCCTCGCTCTCGCGCCAAGTTGCTAGCCGACCTTCGCGCTGCGCCCTGCGAACGGTCGGCCAATGGCACGAGATCAACATCCAGAACGCGCACGACAGCGGTCCGACCCAAAAGTAAAGCTGCGCCAGCCCTGAGAAGTCATCTTGCGGATTCGCGACAATGCAGAAGAACGGGATCACGTAAAGCAACGGACCCAGCACCATGATGGGCACCAGCACGATGTTCAGCACGATCATCCGAACGAGAAATCTGACGATTCCGTTCATTCCCCCCTCCAATGTGTTCTTTTCCGACTGACCTATGCGCCGACCGTTTGGCAAATGCTATCGACATCACCCGGCGGCTTAGGCAGCGCGGCGGCGTGCCACGCACGCCCGGAGCGGCGAGGAGCATCATCAACATCTGTCCTCTGGTCAAGTCTTGTGTTGCCTGCATATCTCCCTCCAATGCGGTTTCGCCTTCTATTCGCTATGGCGATTATTGCACGCAGTGGGCGCAGTTTCAACTGTACACCGACCACCCCTGAGGAAGCTGAGAATCCGGCGACTCGGTCACTGGACAGTAAAGCTGCCGACTGCAATCCAAGAGATTGTTGCGGCTAGTCCGTGCTTCCGTCGACACCGTTGATTTTCGCCTTTTTCACGGTCATTACGATTCGCTAGTCAGTTGATAGGAACCAATTTTGATGCCACTCTGTTCGAGTTAAGCCGGAATTCGGAAGCAGGGACATCAGAAGAGACTCGATTGCACAGTCGTAGCAAGTTCGACAGGCGTCGAGCATTCGGCGTCGTCGTTGGCGACGTGATTGATCCGCGTGCTTACAGGAAAGGACCGCATCAGCCGGGCATCGAATGTCTTCAATAGTTCAGAGACGACATTCGCGTCGGTCATCCCCGGATCGAGCCACAGGTCATAGCTGTCTTGGTCGAGGATAACTGGCATTCGGTCGTGGACGGCTGCGGTCACAGAGTTTGGAGTCGTGGTCAGAATTGAGCAGGTTCTTATCCAATTGCCATTGCGGTCTTTCCAGCCATCCCATAATCCCGCGAACGCGAATAACTTCCCGTCGTTCACTTCAAAGCAGTACGGCTGCTTGGTTTTGCCGTCTCGCTTGTCGAGTAGGCGGGCAGCGTTGCCACTGTCCGCCCCTCTAAGAACCGTGCGTGAGAGTTTCCAACTCACACGGCTCAAGCCTTCATGACGCTTCGTGAGAAACGCGGCTGTTGAAGCGGCGGAGTCGGCGGTGAAGTCGCCGGTGGCAGTAAGGATGAAGAAGTTGGCGGTTGGTTGCGCCGTGTGGTCCACCCATCACTTTTGGGACCACGTAATGGGTATGCCATCCCGTTTCCCGAGTGATAGGTTCCCTACATGCAGCACACAACCCAACTTGGATGCGCCAAAGATAGAGCAGCGTACCACGCCCCCATAACGTGCGGGCCATGTGCTGACTCTCGCGGGCTTCGAAGTACATTTCCCATTCAGGATGATATGGGTTCGCTTCCCGTTTGACTTTGACGTGATGACGGATTGGCAGGGAGGTTGCATGAAACAGCCACACATTCTCCTTTCGCCCGTCCTCATACTTCCTCACACCGAAAAAGCACCATCCACGGCCGCCGCGTCGTGCGAAATACTTCCGCATGACCCAGCGTTTCCCTTTGCAGGGATGCCGCTTCTGGGCCCACTGCCACAAGGCTTTGAAAATGGCATAATCCACACGGCTGAAGATGCGCTTGCTAGTCACATGGCCGTGATACATCGCCCAACCACGTATAACGAGGTTAAGTTTGGTGATCAATTGCCATGCGGCCATCGCCTGCGCTTTTCGGATGACCCCTCGCACTTTGTCCAAGAATGCATGGATGTTCTTGCGAGACGGTTTGATTAGCAGCTTACCGTCGCTGTACCTTCGCAAGTTCTGTCCGAGGAAATCAAAGCCTTCTTCAATGTGGGTAACTCGCGTCTTTTCCGCTGAGAGTTCCAATCCGCGATCACGGAGGAACTCTTCTACCAGCGGCTTCACCTCTTGCTCTAACAGTTCTTTCGTTCTGCCAGTGATGATGAAGTCGTCAGCGTAGCGGATTAGATGAACGCCAGCATAGCGACCTTTTTCCGATCCTTTGCCGCGTTGCGGGTACTTCTCCCGCAGACGCCGCTCCAGACCATCAAGCGCAAGATTAGCCAGAACAGGCGAAATGATACCGCCCTGTGGCGTACCCTGCTCGGTCGCATTGAAGATCGACTTTTCCATGTAGCCCGCCTTTAGCCATTTGCGGAGAATGGCCCGGTCCATTGGGATGTGGGCCATCAGCCACTCATGACTAATGTTGTCGAAGCAGCCACGGATGTCGCCCTCAAGCACCCAGTGCGGGTTGCGATGTTTGAGCGCTGCAAAGCAGCCCTCAATCGCATCGGCGCAAGAACGCTGTTTGCGAAACCCATACGAGTTTACGTCGCCTGTTGTTTCCGCCACGGGATCGAGTGCTAGCAAGTGAAGTGCTTGCATCGCTCTGTCCTTCATCGCGGGAATACCGAGGGGACGTAATTTGCCGTTCGACTTCGGGATGTAGATGCGCCTGAGTGGCAGTGGCCGATAGCCTCTGCTCCTCAGAGCTTTTACAGCTGCCATCTTCTGTCCTGGTGCGTTCCATGTAATGCCGTCCACACCAGACGTTTGCCTGCCTTTATTCTCAGTCACTCGGCGAACGGCCAACAGCTTGGCGTCGCGCGAGTGCGTGAGTATTCGTTGCAAGGCTTTCACCTTACCCCATCTACCTACTTCGACTGCCTTCACGATACGCACCTGGAGCCTGCGCACATTTCGGTTCACTGCGTGCCAATCAACTTGACGCCAGTTGAGCGAAGTGTGGGATGCCGCACCAACGGATTCCTCCGTCGTCATCTGCTTGCCTCCTTATGCTGGTTAATCAGGTTCTTTCGTGATCGAAGACCAGAGAGAAGTCAGCTCGCTTTCGCGCCAGACCACAAGGGCCTGTATCCATCCGATTACCGGGTGGCATTCGCTTGCTCTCTCCTCCTCTACCCGCACTGCTGTCGTCCAGCCTTGCGGCTTTTCTACCCTTGCGGGAGCAGTACGGGCTTACCCTGTTCCGTTCCGATGACATGTGTGGTTTAGGCCCTCTCTATAACACCGGCAGCGTTGTTTGCCCATGACGGAAGAGAATGGAGCTTCCGTGCCCGCTGCACCTCAGAGCCTGTCAGCATCTTGAGGCTCCTTCATTCTTCACGATGCTCATTGAGAGTTCGCATATGCTGGCCATATCACTCACCCTTGCCCCTGTCCGCCGCGATGCTGGCAGACCTGAGTTCACCTCACGGTTTACTCAGCAGCCCAATGGACTGCGGTTACGTTGTCAGAGGGCTTCTTGACGGCTCGTTACCGAACCGCTGACCTCCTAGGGTACTGCCGATGGGACGGCAGGTCCGGTCATGTGATTCTTGCCGGACAATCATCAGAGCGACTTGCAGGTCGCACCCATTCGTAGAAGCCGTCTGCCGGAATCAAGCACCGTCGATGCTTGAGAGGATCGCGGAACGCAGGCTTGGTGGCTGCCGTTTCCGATCTTGCGTTAATCATTTTGGCAGCACCAGAAGCATCTTTTGACCAAGCAGGTATGAGCCCCCATCGCATGGTGGAGATTTGACGAACAGGCTCTTTGGGATGCTGGCGGATCACCGGGACTGACTGGGTCGGCGCGATGTTGTAGCGAGGCGACCAGTCGTCTTGCCAATCGGCAGAGTCGAAGTGCTCCTCGATGATCTGCTTTCGCCGCGACAATCGGTAGCGTCCGCACATGGGAGAGATTATGGCAGAGTCGGTGAGTGACTCGCATTCTCCCTTGGCATACATGTCATCTCGGTTGAGACGGAATTCGTGCGGGAGCAGCGACCCTTGTGCGATCATCGCTGGTCTATGCTTCTGGAACATCGACAAAATACGGGTTCGCCGATTCGCCCCGCAAACGAAAACAACGAACCCCTGCAAGTGCCACTTGTGAGTGTCGACCGATGGAACTTCTCGTCCAGCCAGAGCAGCCATTTGCCGGGATTCAAGACACGAGGAAGTTGCCTCATGACGTTGCCAGCGGAAACCAAGCGGGTACGCCGCAGCGAGTTGCATCCTCTTCGCTGTAAGGCGGGTCGATCAGGCACGTCGAGGATGTTTTCGTGAAGGGGAGGGCCTCGGAGTCCGCGACAACATGTACCTCTGGCAAAGGATTACTGCGTCAACACAAGAAGCACATGCGTCTCGCCATCGCCTTTCGTTGCGACGCGAATTTTCTTGACCGCGAGTTCTTTTCCGCCGACAGTCAAGAGGGTGCCAGTCGGAAGTTTTTCCAAGTCGCTGGTTAGCGAGGTCACCGGGCGTTCGATGTACTCTTCGATGCGTTCAGGCGTCGGTGCATTGTCTTCAAACTGCCTGATCGCATCTTCCACGTTGCCGTTGGCTTTGATCGCCTTCACCAAGTCATGACCAGCGGTAGCGGTGCCAAGCAGCTTGGCTTCCAGCGGAGTCAAGTGTGGGTCTTTTCCAGACTTGTTGCCTTTCCGATTCGCGCTTGACTCCGGCGTGAACATGTCGGTCGTGAGAGTCTTGCGGCGAATCCACGAACGCACCGTGTTGTAGTTGAGATCGATGGACTTGAAATATTTCTCAACCGTGGGCTGATTGTTAGGACGATCCTTCGCCGCCACACCTTGCATCTTGTAACGTTTGATGATTTCTTCGCAATACGGAATCAACACATCTTTCGCATAGCTTTGTGTGCCGACGCATTTGCCTAAGAACTCGTCGCGTGCCTTCTGCGCCTGCGCGTGGAGCTGCGAGTTGTTAAGTGCGGTCAGTTGTGCGACGGTAACCTTCTGTTGCGATGCAACAGAACTAGTGTAGTGCGTCAAACAGATCGACGTTTATTCAGGGTGCGGCGAGCGCGTTTCACTTTTTCCAGGATGTCGGCGGCCCGCGCGGTCCAGATGAAAGGTTTCGGGCTTTCGTTGTGGCGGTCGATGTAGGTGCCGATGGCCATGATGAGTTCTTCCAAGTCGCGGAATACGCCACGCCGGAGCCGATTCTGAGTTAGGTCGCGAAAGAAGCGTTCCACCATGTTGAGCCAGGAGGCGCTGGTGGGAGTGAAGTGCAGATGAAAGCGCGGATGCCGTGCCAGCCAGCGCTGCACTTTGGGGTGCTTATGGGTAGCGTAGTTATCGCAAATCAAGTGCAGCTGCCGGTCGGGGGGGATGGTCTGGTCAATCAGGCGGAGAAACTTGAGCCATTCCTGATGGCGATGCCGCTCCTGGCAAAGGCCAAAGACCTCGCCGTTAGCCGCATTCAGAGCGGCGAACAAAGTGGCCGTGCCGTTGCGTTTGTAGTCGTGGGTCATGGTGGCACCGCGCCCGCGTTTCAGCGGCAGGCCGGGTTGGGTACGATCCAGGGCTTGAATTTGGCTCTTCTCGTCGGCGCACAACACCAGCGCGTGCTCCGGCGGATTGAGATAGAGGCCAACGATGTCTTCCAGTTTCTCGGCGAACGCAGGATCGTGGCTGATCTTGAACGCTTCCACGCGATGCGGTTTCAATCCGTGGGCGCGCCAGATGCGCCGCACGCTGGCTTCGCTGATGCCGACCGCCGCAGCCATAGTACGAGTGCTCCAGTGAGTTGCGTTGCTGGGTTGCTGGCGCGTGGTCATAGTCACCACGCGTTTGGTCAGGCGGGCACCGATGGTGGGCTTGCGTCCCGGCCGGTGCGCGTCTTTCTGCAACCCCGCCACGCCCAGCGCCAGGAAACGCTTGCGCCAGCGGGAAACTTTTTTCGGTGTGATCGCCATGCTGGCGGCGATCTCCTTGTCCGGTTGGCCGGAGGCTGCAAGCAACACGATGCGGGCACGCTCCGCCACCCGCACCGGAAGGGATCGGCTCCGGGCTTGGGATTCCAACTGCGTTCTTTCCTCCGCACTCAACGTAATGGCTGGGGCGATTCGCATCCGCAAGCGTCTCCTCCATCATAAGACGCGCGCGGATAGATAAAGGTTGTTACTTGTGACGCACTACACTAGCTGATGCGGTCGTGGGCATAGTTGTCTCCTTTTTGCAGCGTTGGAATGAAGTCGCGCCAAATTACTAATTCGTGTTTCTTGCGGTTGGTGCAAGTCCACATCGACAATCGCTTCGTCTTGAACGCATAACAAGCAGCCAAGCGCCGGACTGCGGGAGTGTTGTCCTGAGTCATCAGCCACGGGCCTTGCCATTGCCGCAGCATCGAAAAGAGTTTCTGGTGGTTAAGCCTGTGGTGTTTGTACAACTCATATCCATGGCTTCGCGGATCGGCGCTGTATGGGGGATCGGCGAAGACTCCGACCGCCGGGTCTTTCCAATGCTTCGCCATTTCCGCGAACGCATCGCCGGGAATTACCGTGATGCGATCCCGCATTGCGTATGCGCGACGAATGTTCGCAGCCATGTATTCCGGACACCATCGGTACGTGACATCTCTAAACTGCGAGCGACCGAATCTACAGCGGTAAGCAGTTCGGCTTTGCACCAGATAGCGGATCGCAGAGTGCTCCGTGGCGAGAAGCCGCAGGACATTCTTTCGCGTGCAATCGAATTGTTCGATTCTTTCCGCCAAGTCCGCTTCAGTGATTAGACCGCGAAGGATGCACGCGACTCTCTCGTCCTTCTCCACCAGAATCAGTTTTTCGATGATCCCCGCGTGCAGCAGAGACAGACCGACCACGCCGCTTCCCGCGAATGGTTCAAGCAGCGTTTGACATCGCCGCTTGCGGAAAAACTTCGCGGCACGCTGTACGAACTGCACCTTGCTGCCGGGATAAGCTGCGCAGGATACAGGAATGAATTTCTTGTTCATGTGGCTAGTAAACTGGCGAAAAATAAAAAACGGCCACTTTTAAGCCGGGTGGAATGAATAGCTTGCGACCTGTGGTAAGGCGTGGAGGGCGAACGTTTTACGAACTAAGATCGGCGGCGCACTTTGGAGCACCAGAGAATCCTGTCGTGCGCACCAAAACCATTCTTTCGCAGTTTGTTGCGTCGGTGCAGCTCACAGGTGTTCCGCTCCACGTCGCGATAGGAGAGGTCGAGTTCGGCGGCGATGTCGGCGTTGGTCAGACCATCGGGATGGGATGCGAGAAGTTTTAGGATCGCGAGCTGCCGTTCCTGCGGGCGCGTCACGCCGGGATTGTAGCACCGGAAGCTACAGCGGCGTGTTACTTATCCCTCGCGGGCCTGTCGTCGTGGATCGCGTACATTTCGTCAAGTTCGGAATCCTCCAGCGATATTGACACGACCATGACGACGCGATGGCCGATCTCGGGGGATTCGACCAGTTCCATAGTGTCCGGATCGAGGTATCCGAGGACGTCCCCGGCTTTGAGGTCTTTCGCGAAAGTTCCTTCGAACTTGAAGCGCGTGTCGGTGACGAAGTGTCCGAATCCCACGATTTTGACTCTCATGCTATTTCGCCTCCATCAAAGTTCTTCCATTTGGCACGGAAGACCCTCCGCGATGAAACGGGATCGGTCGGCATTCCATCTGTCGCGGTGGTAGGCGCAAATCCACTCGCTGTCCGAGTTGCCGTTTGGCCCAATGTGGATCATCCCCGGTCGGGCGCATCTGTAATAGCAGCACTGGTGTTGTTTCATCGTTCTTGAAGGTCCGCCTTTCGTTAAATAGTTGGGTACGGCGAAATCGCGGTCAAACCTAGACGCTGGGCGATTTGCGGGTAACGGGAAAACAATCTCGAAAAATTCCTCCGCGCCCGTGAGGGCGAGCAGTTTGGGTATGCGTGCGGGTGCTGCCCGATCAGCGCCCACCGCCTAAGTTTTCCGGCAATTAGGATTTCGCGAATCTCAGGTCGTGCGTGCATGTATCCGTTCTCCTCCGCAGGGCGTCGAATCCTTTGCGCCATGATTCAAGCCTTGGCGCAGTAGAACCCGGAGCCGTTTTTTCCACCAAAGAAGGCAATTTCGTGAATCTGGCAGATTGATCAAGCCTGCCGGAACAGCGAGAATTCCGCTCCACGAAATGGGTTTGAAAGTTCGCGAATTGGACTTCAATAGTCCGCCAACGCTCTCCTAGGTCCGGGGACTTGTCCCTGCTTCCCCAGCACGGCTGCGGCTGGCAAGCATGTCCGCCCAACCACGAGAAGTAACAGTCCACGTCCACGATGATGAACCCACCCTTCAGTTGAGTTGCTTCGTACCAGTCAACACTCGGTTACAGAGTTACAGCAGGTTACATGTGTTTTCTGCCATGTATACGTATACGTGTTTACGGTTTCTCGCTACGCATCATGGTGGAAACCACGTGTAACCACCTGTAACCTCTATCCCCGGTCATTCCAAGTCCTTCGGATCGCTCCTTACAAATCCTCGTTCGACGAAGCTCTTGGCTCGAAGCCCCTTCCATACACGAACCGTCTTGCCGTTCTGCTTAACCTCGTCCGGCTCGTAACGGACGACAAATACCGCAAGACAACCGATGACGGGGAATTGCAAAGGCCGGAGTGCGAATACGGATACGGGATGTGCAACCGCCCCGCGACGCGGATACTGGCATGGCCCCTGAAAAGCGGTCGCCGCTGGAAGCTTTCGTGCAGCGATCACGCGGATAAGTTCGGCGGCCCGAGCTATCTCACCGCCAAGCTGCTCGGATGGATGGACAACCACGACAGGCCCGTGCATCCCATCGGGACGATTGAGCCTGATTGATCGGATGGCTTCATCTGTTCGACATCGCGCCCCTCATACCTTCGCTGTCAAAGGTCGTTGGCGTTTCTACGGCGGCGTATTCGCGACGCTTGGGCAGGGCTTTTCAGGCGGAAGCTAATTTGAGGCTTTTCGAAGTGCTGTAATTTCCCCACGCGAACGATGCAGCGCCGCAAAGAACTCATTGAGAAGAATTGTCACTTCTGTTCCCCGACTTCGTTCTGTAACTTGAGTGTGAACGACGTCGAATTGCGTCCATCCGGAAAAGCGATCCATTCTCTGTACCATCGGCTCGTTGGAAGTCATCAAAGCGGTAGAGAGACTTTGACGGTTCACAACCAACATTGGGAAGAAGAGAAAGTGAACGGTCTAGGTGGAGACAAGAAAACGTCATCAACTTTCGGCGGTTGCAACTCGATTAGAAGCGGGAACATCGGGCACGCCTCTGCCCGGACATCCGTCAGCAGAACCTCTTTGCGCCAAGTGCGGCGTGCCCACGCATGAAGAGTATTTCGTCGACGCAGCACGTGCAGCCTCATTTCTGTGCTGTTCCCGAAAGCACCTGCTGCACCTAGCTCGCACCGGACAAATACCTGCCTATCCAATGGGCCGTCAGTCCCGCAAGTGGTGGCTGTTCCGCCTTTCAGAACTGACAGCCTTGGTGTTGCAGTCCGCCAGCAATAGCTCCAAAATAGCAGCAGGGCGGTCTTCGGAAACGGAGACCAGATGAGTTACCAACAAGGATGTTTAAGGAAGGTCGAAAGAAAGGGAGGGCCGGTTTGGTATTTGCGATATCGCACCGTAAAGAATGGGAAGCGAGTCGAGAACACCAAGCGCGTCGGCAATGCAAGTGAACTGAAAACCGAGTCTGACGCATGGAAGAAGGTTGACGAGATGGGGATTCGATCCGAGATTAACAAACACAGCGCCGATGCAGGCATGTTCGGCGTGCTTGCACTGCGCTATCTCGATGCGGAGACCCGTGACGATGCCGCCGTCCATTACGTTAAGAAGGTGATGATCCCGGAATGGGGAAACGCTGTTGCCGATGACATCAAACGCAAGGACGTCCGGGAGTGGCTGAAAACCCTCGACTACAGCGGTCCGACAATTGGGAAGATTAAAGGCATCATGCACGCCGTCTACGAATACGGCATGTTCGAAGAACTCTGTTCCTCGAATCCGTGTAGCGGTTGGCGTCTCAAAGGTGTGAAGTCCGCCTATAAGGCGATCATCGTCACACCCCAGCAGACGCTAACGATCCTGAAATCTATGACTGATTTGCTGCATTTCACGCTGGTGTTGACCGTAGCGGCGACCGCACTTCGTGCAAGCGAAGTGATGTCGCTTCGGTGGTCGGACATCTTGTGGAAGGAAAATCGTATCCGAGTCAACAAGCGATGGCGGAAAGGCAGAGACGGTAAGCCGAAAACGGCAGCGTCGGACTCTACAGTTGCACTCGGATCGATACTGACACAGCACCTTCGCGTTTGGAGAAAAGCGAGCGCCTACACCACTGACAGCGATTTCGTTTTTCCATCAAGGACGAAGAACGGTTCGGTCCCAATCTGCGCATCGGTGTTCGACAGGAGTCACTTGCGGAAGACTGCTGTCGCGGCTGGCGTAAGAATCCCAGATGGACACCGCTTCGGACTTCATAATCTCCGTCACAGCCTCAGCAATTGGCTTGTGAATCAGGGGAAGGTTGATCCAAAGACCGTGCAGGTGATGCTTCGGCACTCGAAGGTGCAAACGACGCTCGACCTCTACACGCAAGGCGACAACGACAACAAAATCAGTGCGCAGGACAAGTTCTGTGGATTGATTGTGGATCAGACAGCAAGCTCGGTAAATGCGTAAACCATTCAAAATAATGGCGGGGACGACGGGACTCGAACCCGCGGCCTCTGCCGTGACAGGGCAGCGTTCTAACCAACTGAACTACGTCCCCACGCTCAAAATTCAGGACTTCGCTGAAATCCGCTCCAGATGCGGCTTCTGCGAAAAGTGCATAGATTGCGATGCTGGCAAGAAGTACGTCCATTGGTGGCGATTTCTGGATGAACCGCCTCCAAACCGCCTACAAATCTTCTGCGCTGTCGCGATCACGAGTACTATGTTAGCACAGTGCAAGAATTACGCCCGCTAATCTCGCAACGGCTGACGCTCGTGATCTCAATGGCGCCACCTTCTCTTCGACTGGGGCTGTGTGGAGGAGTTCTTGTCGCCGGGAAACTGCGCCAGAACATGAGACGGACGGAGAGTCACTATCCAGTAAGGTTCACCCTTGTGAAGGAGGGCGCACTTCGATAGTCGCTTTACGGCCGAGCCTGCCGAGAAAGTCGAGCAGCTTGTCTGTGGTGAAACGACTGAAATGACCGTTCATCAAATGTGATACTTCGGACTGAGCAATGCCCAGAATATTTGCTATTTCGGGTTGCTTCAGTTTCTTTTCTTGGAGGATTTTGTAGACGTGAAATCCTATTTGCGAACGAGCCAGCAGCTGATCGGCATCTTTCAGACCAAGATCGGCAAACACATTGCCGGAGCCAATCTCGACCTTAGTTGATTTTCGTCTTTTCGTGTTCACGGGCCAACTCCAGTGCTGCAGGCGTGTAGAACATAAATTCTCGCGCCAAGCTGTACTGCCGTCCACCACACGATAAGCATCGGAGCAAACTCGATGGCACCAGTCCCGACTCCCTTGAACGGCTGGGGGGCCTTCATGCCACGCCAAGCCCAATGCCGTGCGCTTGCTCTTGCTCGGGTTCTTGAGATTTACCGCCGATTCCAGATTCGATGGCCTGCCCCGAATCTTGCCGTTGCTCTGGCTCGGTTGCGGTTGGACGCGACAGGTCGCGGCTAAGGTCCCGCGCGAGTTCGCTGCGATTGTCAGTGAAGATCTGTGCGTCATACTGCCCGCGGGACACGGACACATACGCAAAGCGGTTATTCACCAGGAGCTCGCTCTTGTCTGTGTCGACGTGGATCAATACTCGGTCGGCGGTTTGGCCCTGGCTGCTGTGGCTGGTGACGGCATATCCGTGATCGAGATGTGGATGTTCACGGATGTTGAAAGTAATGTCACGGCCGGAATCCATTCGAACTTCGAGATCACCAGCATCACTGATCTTTTGGATTGTTCCCAGCTCCCGGTTGGCAACATGCAGGTCTCTCGATGGCGCGGTGAATTGCACGCGGTCGCCTTCGGAGAACGTTCGATCAACTTCCTGGTACACGGCGACGCCAGAGAGTCGTCGAGGATCATAGCTCTCCTGCGCACCGCTCTCGCGCTCCACGGTAATGCGGTTTTGCTTGGCATCTACGCCCTTGACGCGGGAGTACTCGCCAGGCTCGATACCCAGCACTCTGCTGCCGTGGGAGTACCGGACCACATCCCCGGCCTCGTACTGACTGGCCCATTGCCGATCAGCGCCGGTCATTTCCTGTCGCGAATCAAGGACCCGCAGCTTATGCTCCTCGCTCCGCACATCACCGCGCTCCTGCATCGCACGGTGGACGAGCCTATTCAACTCGTGTCGGGATTCGTTATCCGGCGAGATCACGAGCGTTCCTTTGGGTTCCCGAGCGTATTCACGCGCGATTTCGGTCAGCCGCTCCTGGCGGTTAACGATCTCGTGAACCCGGCCCTGGGCATCAAGACCGTTTATCGCGTCAAAAACGTTCCCGCGTGAGAGTTGTTCAACGACTTCCTTTAATGCCGGGTCTTTCTGCCGGACGATCTCATCGAGGCGCGCGGTTTGCATCCCGGCCTCCTGCAGCTGCTGATAGGGCCTGCCCGCTTCGACTGCCTCGTGTTGCCGCTTGTCACCTACCAGGATCACGCGGTCCTCGTCGCGCATTCGATGCAGGAACTCATTCATCTGCTTCGTGCTTGCCAGGCTTGATTCGTCGAGTATGTACAGTCGTTTCTGGTCACCCTGCTCCTCGCGGACGAGATGGCCCTGCAGAGTGCCGGATTCGATGCCAGATTCAGCCAGCTTGTGAGCCGCCCGTGACGTTGGGGCCAGGCCTCGCACTTCGTAGCCCTCCTGGTCAGCGGCCTCACGAATCGCAGACAATGCGGTGGTCTTACCCGCGCCAGCAGCGCCCTCAATCGCAACTACCTTGTCCTGGCTCGAAAGTACCTTCTCGACGGCGGCCCGTTGGCTTGCGCTCAGATGTGAGTGCCTCTTATCTACCTCGCGCCAAGTTTCGGAGTTCGCGAGCTGCTCAAATTGATTCTGCCCAGTTAGCATCACCGCGATTGTGTCGCGCTCGTACTCCATCATCCGATCAGTCGTAAATGCGCGCGCCGGGCTTCTAGTCTCTTTCTCGATCAGATCGCCGGACGTAGTCCGCTGTTCGAAGCCCTCGCGCACCTCGGAGAAGCTCGCATACCCCATTGACCTCCTCAGCGAGTCCCGCAAAAGATCGCGTTCATCGACAACAGCTTGGCGCTCGACATTTTTTTCTTTCGAATAGTTGAGGGCGGATTCGATCTTTTGGTGCTTTTGTTCCGGACTCTGTTCCTCGACTTGGCGGGCCTGCGCCTCGCTCACTACGTGCTGCGGCTGATCGCCGAAGCGTGCCGCCATTTCTCGATGCCTGTCTTGCATCTCCTCATGTGTGATCGACGTTGATTTGCTGTCGCGTGTTTGGTGGGCCGCGATCTGCGCTGCGGCTGCTCCGCTCAATCCTTGTTGCTCAAGATGTTCCTTGATCTGCTGGCTGCGTGGACTGGAGGCTTCCAGGTATTCGCGGGTGTAGCCTTTGATCTCAGGTTGGTTGCTCTTTCCGTGCTCGATCTCGTATCCCAATTCTCTTAAGCGCAGCGCCAGTTCCGAGCGATAGATCGCTGTCCCATATTGCTGAGATCGGTAAAGCTCGTGCGGTTGGAGCGCGCGCGGTTCGCCCTTCTCGGTTTCAGTGACATTGAAGAAGACAACGTGCGTGTGCAGTTGTGGCGCTGCATATCCGTCAACAGGGCGTGCGCTGTCATGCTCAAACATTGCCGCAGCCCACTTGCCGGTAGTTTCAGCCGGATAGTTACCACCCATTCGGGCCTGCACGTATTTTTCGAGCTCGTCTAGAGCAATCTTCACGCTCTCGCGATGCGCCTGCCGCACTTCATCGTCACCGCCAACGAGCGCAGTCACAGACACACTCTTTGGTGCTGAGAATGTCGCATCCCATCCTGCACGATGTTCCATCGTCCTGATCGTTTCGCCGCGGTCGTTTACATATTCACGTGCCGATTTATGACGGACCAACTGCTCGCCCGTGATCGGGTGCTGCCCGTTTGCAAGTCGGGAGAATTGCTCTTCCTGCACTTCGCCATGCAGGCCCCACTGGTCTGCGAGCTTCCCGTGCCACTCGCCGTTTATGCGATCGCCTTCGGAGTAGTAATTCGATTTGGAGTTTGCAAACTCCTCACGGTGATAGGTCTCAGCTTGCGATGCGCTCAAGGGTTTCGAAATGGTCAGCATGGCGTTACTCGAAGAATGGTTCTTGCCCAGCGGCGATGCCCCTGGGTTTTTCGGGAGCGATCTCCTGCACCAACGGCAGGCTCGGCTGGGGCGCTCGCTTTCCGATGTCGGTTACGGCGGCTCGCGGCGCCTCCTCGCGTGGAATGAAGCCGGGCTGTTCTTTGACTACGTCAATATAGGGAAAGCTGAATGGCACAACCAAATTGTCCACTTTCATGAGAGCGTGCATTCGAGGCAGGCCACTGATCTCCGAAGGCAGGATCAGCGGCTCCGTGCGTCTTTCGGAGTAATAACTTTTCGATCTCCTCCAATATGGAAACTGCTCCTTGTTAACTGCTTCTTTCAGACGCTCAACTTCCACTTCGCCGATCGTATCCGAGATCCACTTCGCCGCGCGCGGCTCACTGGTGTGCAAGAAGACTTTCGTCGCAGGTTGCGAAAGCATGGCCTCTGCCTCATGGCCGTATCGCACTTCAAGCTGACTACGGCCCTGGAAGCCAATCACAACCGGGTTGTTGGACTTGCGATTCTCAGTTAAGGCGGTGTGCAACTGGGGCAGTCGTTGCAAACTGGCAAGTTCGTCGAGAACGAACCATGCCCGTCGCGAGCTTGGTTCCCCTTGGTTCATGAGACGTAGTACCAGAGTGTCAAGCCATAAGCTGGTGAGCGGAAGCAATCTCTCGCGGAATCGCGGGATTGAAGTGATAAAAATCCAACCGGACTGCTGGTGTGACCATTCCACTGTCGTCCAGCGCCGTTTGGTGTCGTTTTCTTTTGGCAACATCTTCAAACTGTCGGCAACCATATTCAGTGCGCCCAAGACTCCGCCGCGCTGCGGGCCTGCACCGCGGTAGATGAAGGTTGCAAGTTCTGTGCCCTTTAATCGCTGATCCAGTTCGTCTTCATGACTCATCCACCAGACAAGCTCGTCTGGCGACGGTTTCAGCGTGAGCAGGTAGGCAAGAATCTTCCGTGGACCGTCTACGAAAAACGTGTTCTCCCTTGGCTTGTCGGGAAACAATGAAGTGGCCAATGTTAGTGCTTCTGCCTCATGTACTACCTCGTCGCTTGGCGACCAGTAGGGGCAACGTACATCAAGCGGATTCAGGATCAGGTCTCCACGCTCTGGGCGGTAAAACTGGGGAGTGTACTCAAGAGCCGGATCGTAAACGATGGCGGTCTCCTTGCGCTCCATAATTTGCATGAGTAGTTGCCGTTGAAGAGCGCTTTTGCCGGTGCCTGAGTCGCCCATGATCATCAGGTGGCTGCTCTCGAAGGAGCGAGGGATACGTACCATCTCACGTCCCGTTGTCGTCGTGAAACCAATGCCGTCAGCTCTGCTCCACTGGTTGAATTCCTTAACCGTGAAAATCTGCGGGCCTTTGAGCCTCCTGGCCATCTTCCCGCACATTGCGGCGCGACGAGTGGCGGCGAATTACCAAACCCATGCCGAGAATAACACCGAGAGTCCACCTCCCCAGGCTGGCCAGGTGAACTCCATAACAGACTGGTTGTTGTAAACGATTGCGCGAGTACTCGGTGCATCTGCGCGCTTCCGAAATGAACGGTGTCCACAACAAGATCGACGGCGCCCGCTTGTCGCGCCTGAGTTGACAGGACGAACGGGAACAAATTGGCGCCCATGTCTGGCGGAGGGCACAACGTCGGACTCGGTGGCCAATTGGCGTTGTCCGCGATGATCCACTGTCTCAAGGAGCGAATATTCACCCCGTGGACCCCGGTACATTTCTGTATTGAGGTATTCGTTCCAGTAGTAGCGCTGCAGAGGAGTCCAGACCTCTGCGTTCATGTACATCCAGATACCAAAACCCACCACATGCCGATACAGGACGGCGAATGGACGATCGAAGTAACCCAGCCGTGCGGACGTTCCGCGCGACCCCAGAGCCTGCTCATGCACTCACCCCACAAGACGGAGCGTTGAGATCCCCGCTGACTATAAGGAACCCGAAGTCGGGCAAAAAGTCGGAAGAAAAATTCGCCAGGTAAACCGGCTAGTCGGGTTGAGCCCGACTTTGCTAACCGTGACGCAGGCGTTCGACAGCTTTCTTGAGTTTGTCCGCGTCCGCTCGTTCAATCAGCCGCTGCATTTCTTCCGCCGTCAGGGCTCTCCCCGTTAGCCTGCTTATAGAGCACGTTAAGCAAGATGGTTCGCAATGCGACAAGCTCGGCCATGAGAGCCTGCGACTCCTCGCCACCGTGCGGCTGCTCCTTCGGCGCGTGGCCGTTGACATTCGCCAACATGACTTCCCGGCACCACTCGCCCAGAGTCTTGCCGCCCGTCTGGGCAGCACGCTCAAGTTCCGCGTACTCCTCATCTGTCACTTTCGTCCCGATGGACTTGGTTCTGAGAGACGGCTTAACCATAGGACCATCCCTGAGCTGATCGCCCAGCTAAGTCGTCGTGCCCGTTGAATCAATAAGTTCGCGCGTGGTAACTTCGCGCCTCGCCTTACCTCCCGTGTACACCCGAGAATTTCGTTTACCTCTGTTGTTTCCAACAAGTTCGCGCACGCTAACCGCAGGTTACCGTGCAGCACCCATCCTGGGGTGACGTGTCACTCTCAACCCGCTGCGCAGCAGCGTACAGGTCACTCCACACAAACAGGGACCTCTTCAGTCCACCCTGGATGCTGCCAACTGAGCATCTAGGAACCGCCGCACCTGTTCCACGCAATCGTCGGAGGGTGGCGCCTTGTAATCTTCCGTACCAGGACTCATCAGCAGGTCGTCGACGAAAACTGTATGTGGATCCTCGCCATCCGAATGCGCGAGCGCAAAGAAAATTAGGGTTTCGTTCCGTCGGGCAACGTATGCCTTCAGCTCTTCCCGATCCAACAGCAAGTAATGGTGTTCGGGAAGGTCCTGTGCAGGGATGGAAAGCTCCCTCGCCGTCATGATCTCCTCAAGCGTGGGACGCGATTGTCCGGGTGGGAAGATTCCATACAGGGTAGGATATTTGCTCTTGGGCAGATGGGGAGAGATCAGGGAGTGCCCCAGAAACCATCTCCACACGCTCTCGCCAGTGGAGGGTATATCATCCCCTCCATCACAGTACTCGAATTGCCCGTTGTTTGCGGAATACCCGAAGTGCACGAAACGAAGACTTCCGCGGTAGGCCAGTGCCCGATCCAGGGTAGGCGGAACAGGAAAGGCGAGCGGTTCGACATCGAACATCTCGGGAGAGATAGCGATCGGTTTTTGAGGTACCCGACCTAGTTGTTCTAGGGCTTTCTTCGCACCGGCAGCGAAACCCGCGTGGAGTCGCTTCGTAATCAATCGATCAGAATGGATCCTGCTCATAAATCAAACCGCCTTTTAGCACCTCGGCAAAGTCGTACGTACACCTGCAAAAACGTCACGTAGGTCCTCCGGCTCACCTGCCGCCAAGTAGGACTCGTACGCGGTATCCATCACTGAGAGCGCCTCAGATTTCCTCCCAGCTGCTTTAAGGGCGAAGCCGTAGAAAAGCCAGAGCTTCGGGTCCGAGCTGTCCCAATCTAATGCGCGCGCACAACAAGACACCTCCTCGTGGTATGAGCCGAGTTGGTGGTAAGTGAAAGCCTTGCCCGTCCATGCCCGAACATTCTTCCCGATATTGTCCGGCTGCAAGCCCAGGGAGCAGTCAAAAGCCTCTAACGCGAGCTGCAGGCGCCGGCGATTAACGGGATCGGTATCCTGACTTCGGTATAGGGCCATGCGGCGCAGAGCAATGCCCAGGTTGAGCCAGGCGCCCGGATCTTTGCTGTTGTTTTGATGGTGTACCAGTACCAACGCAAGGGTCTGAGCAGGTGAGACGGCAGAGCTCACCGGAAACACCGCACCGTCGTCAAGCATTGCGCCGAGAAAGTTGCCGGCGAATCCACTCAGTTCGGACGCTGGAACTTGCCGGCCATGCTCCGAGGCGTACCAGTCAAGGACCTCGCCGACTTCGGGCGGGACGATCTCGAGAAATTTGCCGTCGATATCCGTAGTCGCCACAAATACCTCTTTATGACTGAACCGTCACGCGTCCTGATTCGATCTGAACCAGGTTGGCCGGCGTCGGACCCTCGCCCAGCTCGACATACTTTCCCTTCGCGTAGATTTCATGTCGAGGATGCGTGCGGTGCCATGACGCCAATGTTGCAGTTTGATGCAAGTGTTCAACGACTTTGCGCCAGCGGCCGCCATTGTAAGCACAGAAGTTGATCTCACCCTCTTGTGTTGCGACTGGAGTAGTCGATTCAGATATCGTTGAAAGATCGTAATTGTAGAGGTCCTGAAAGATCATCGCGCTGACCATAACCAGCTTCCACGGACCCTTGTACGAATACGCATGTTGGGACCAGCGCTCCCCACTGCCCGCGATCCGATAAAAGCAATCCTCAAGCAGGTCCCGAATCTGGCGAAGCCCAAAACCGGCCGGAGCCTTGTCAGGATGAAAATTGCGGACGACCGACAAGGACAGCAGCGACCTTGCAATACCCTCTCCTCTCCAAGAATCCGTTATCTCCACGACATCACGAATGAATTGCTCCACGTTAAAGAACGCGCCAACCGGAATCATCTCCGCGGTGAGTGCATTCACCAACACCGGGCTGAATATTCCGTGGTCGGGATGAATGTCGTTGAAGAGGCTCCCCAGCTCGGCACCAGGGTTAAAGGCATCGCACAAATGCGCGAATGCTCCGTACGCGGAGACCGGAAACCAATCACGTAGAGGTTCCCAGCCTATCGAAGTTTGAGATTGCAGATCGTACGCGATTTGCGAAACCGGGTAGCGGCGGATGTACCGCTCGTCCGTCGCTACGTTCTCATCTCTGCCGCAAAACATTATCGGCTGGAAGATGACGCCATGAATTCTCTCAACGTTTTCCGCCACGAATCGAACGATGTCTCCGATCCCGTCATTGTTGAGACCATTTACGACGCTCACTTGAAGGGTAGTCTTCATGCCGGCTGCGGCGATATTTTCGAGCGCGCGACGCTTGAATTCTATGTAATTCCCGATTCCGCGATGTTTGTTCTTTTCCTCAGTTGTTCCGTCGAATTGGAGGTAGACACCATGGAGCCCTGCCTCCCTCGCCTGAACCACGAAGTTATTCTCCTGGGCGAAGCCGATGCCGTTCGTGGTGACGTGAAGTCGGTGGAAACCCATGCTCTTCGCGTGTCTGATCGCGTCAAGGAAGATTGGAGAGAGGGTTGCTTCGCCGCCCGAGAAAAGCACGTTAATTTCGCGTTGAGGTTTGAAGGAAACAGCTCTTTTGAAGATTGCCTTGACGGCCTCCATGTCAAGTTCATGAACAAAGCTCGTGGCGTTCGCGTCCATGTAGCACGGTGAACAGACCATGTTGCAGCGATTCGTCAAATCAACAATGAGATAGGTACCGCGGCCTCGCCTGATTCCGTTCGCGCCGTGATTGTGCACCTGCCCATCATCGGAGCATTCAAAGTCTTTGCCGAAGGCGAGGCTCTCCATTCTTCGAAAGAAGGCTGGATGGTTAGAGAGTACGTCTTCAAATGGGCCGTGCTTCTTGCATGCCTTCCGCATCAGAATTCGTCCAGCCTCTTCGACGATATCGGCCTCGATGATTCCTGGCCTGTCTCTGAACTCTGTGACAGGCATTTCCCCATTGATCACCGCCTCCACCGCTTCTCTATTGCACTCCGGGCATAGGGACAGGGTCTTCCTCGGGACGCCAGTCGGCATAGGAGCCCTTTGCCAACTCTTCGGCAGCCGGCCCGGTGCCCAGGCCGGGCGCGGCAATTCTGTGTTCGGCAGGATCGAGTTGAGAGTCTTCGAAACGCACCACGTTCCACTTGAGACTGAGCGGAACACACGTGCAGCTACGGCAGACATAGTCCTAACCTCCAGGCTGAGATCTGGTGCAAAAGGCGGGATGGCCTCGAACGGTGACAACTGAGAACCCACTGGGGACGAAGAGGCTAGTTGCAGTATTCTACACCGGCCGTCAAACCCGATCGGGAGTGCTTTGTTGCGGTTTCGTAAAACTTTTTCACGAGCTCCAGGACAGTGGCGTGCGAGAGCACGCCTCGGCTTTGGCTTTGAATTAGTTGTTTTATGCGGAAATCTCTGGACTAAGCACGCGAACCGAACGTATTATCTACAAACCATCGCCCGCTCTGGCGATTTGAAAGATCGGCCATACCAGCCGGGGGTCAGTATGAACCTCGCCGATTCTCTCGAGAAGAGAACGACCGCGCTCACCGTATCGGACGTAGCAAAAGTTCTGCACGTTAGTGTGCGTCAGGTATACAGCCTCGTCGCTAGCAACAAAATTTCCCACATCAGAGTTGGCGGATCCATTCGATTTGATCCATGTGAATTTGCCGTATGGCTTCGCCAGAAGATGATTAAGACCGTCGCCTCCTCAACCGGTCGGAATCATGAGAGTCGACCGTCCGTTGGGCGCTTGTCGCGACCCGCGGCCCGAAGCAGCCAGGCTCCCCCCAAAGTGAAGTTCCTGCTAAACTTCCCTCCCGCCGAAAGCGTTCGTCTAAAGGGAGTACTGCTAGTCAGCAGCAATACCGCTTCTCTTTCGGGCACACTGGCGCTCTTCCTCCGGGCAGTACTGGAAAGGAAGAACGCACCGCCTGATTTTCATCGAAACTGCATTGGTGAAAAGAAGCAGCTAGTCCTTATGCGCGAACCGGCCTAATGGACCACCTGATATGTCGCAATTCCTGTCGGCGTGACCAATAGAATTCGAGTGCTGCCAAGCGTATTCCGTCGTATGCACCGATTTGCTCCATCTCCGACCGGCGCCAGGGCACACAAGTTTTGGGTTCGGCTGCTAGTAGCTCTGCAATTGCGTTCTCAAGCTCACTGATATCCGTGACACCGTTCTTGAACTGTGCTTCGAGCCGCGCACGCGTAATATTCTCGGCCTCGATCCGGGCGAAGCGGTACTGCTGAAATTCACTCTCCATCGTCTCTTTCTCCTTCGAAGGTAGGGTGGAAACGAAAACGCGCCAGGACTCGGAACGAGGCCTGGCGCCGCGGCGATTTAATTTTGGGGCACGTTTGTCACGTGCCCCAAAAGATGTTCAGGCAGTCAGAAACAATCTTCCATCGGCATTGAAGACGTCCCGAAGGATCAGCCTGGCTTCCTTGAGGTTTCGGTGCACAGCCGCCCGTGTGGTTCCCATTGCTGCGGCGATAGCATCCGGATCGAGGATCGGACGGGTATCTCTCTGCCGTGTCCATTTGTCAGGGTCACCTGAATCGGTGAGTGCGTGTTTCTTCAGGGCGTCGGGGCCAAGTGCTGCAATGCATTCGAGCGTTGCCCGCAGTGGGTCCCGAAGATGCGGAAAGCTAGTTACTTCCCTGAGCAACTGTCGTGCGATCATGTGCTGTTCAACCTTATTGTGGGCAGGCTTGTCGCTGCTCTGAACGGCCGCGAGATCAGCTACAGTTCGGACGCCTTCATTTTCTTCCCTCATACGATATGAGCGCACGGTACCGCGTACTATCGCGCGGAGAACATAGCGCCGAAAAGCGTCTGTTCCCGGATAAATGGTGCGGTTGCGTTGGAATGTATCGATCATTGCTGAGACTGCTCCGTCGTACATCAATTCGATCTGCCAGTCAGAGGGGCATCTGAAATACCTGTGTGCCCGGTAACGCGCTGACCTCTCAGCTAACGGGAGCGTACAGGCAAGGAATACATCCAAGGCACTCGGGTGATCGTGGTCGTATCGGTATGCGATTTCGGCAACCCGAATCCGAAGGTCCTTTAACGTCGTCGTGAATAGATAGTGCAGCAGATCCGACATTTGTAGAGCGTCAATGGCAGGAATCTTTTGGTTCGTGAGCAAGTTGTTTACGGTGTCGAGCATGGCTGGTGCATCTCCTTTCGAGTTTTTTGGCCTTTTCGGCCAAGAAAGAAACATTCGTTTCATGGCGCGAGACTTGAGCGGAGAGAGGCGCTGTCAATCCCCGGAGCGAAGCGGAGCCCGAAGGGGCGCGGAAGCGAGCACGGCGCGCATTTGGTTTTTGCGCCGCGCGGAGCTGCACAAGCGGGATTGACAGAAGGAGCCGAACGGAGCTCAACAATCGCCCATGAAACGAATGTGGAGTGGCTTAAAGATCAGCCGAAGGCTGCACCTAGAATTTGGGGTGGGTTTTGCAGCTTTGCATTCAAGGCTTGATAACGAGGGAGATGAGTAGCAGAGAGACCGGAGTCGAGGCCGAGGCAGGAGGTACTTAAGCGAGTTGCATTTCTATGCCTTCCGGTCTAAAGTCGAAATTGAGATGAGCCGCCAAGTGACAATTGAAACGCCGATCCCAACGATCGAGGAGACCGCACACATCCTTGGGGTATCCCTGGCCCGAGTGCGACGTGTTCAGAAGCTTTTGGCGGAGCGCAAAGCTCGGGGGCGGTCAAAGACGAATGGAAGGCTGAGACGAGCATCGAAATATGCCGCAAAGAGAGCCTCGAAGAGGGCGTGAGCGGTATTCTGTATTCCTAAATATCCCCTACGATAGCGCGTTTGAGAACCTGTATTTGGCTTACATCGTGGGCCTGACCGCGTTCGGCCTGATTCCCCGCGCAACGCTAGAAATTCCTACCAGCCGCCGGCGACTTGAGCGAATCCTGAAGCTGATTGAGGAGTGCGCCTACTCGATTCATGACCTCTCGCGTGTTCAATTGGACAGAAGAGCTCCCCGCGTGCCCAGGTTCAACATGCCCTTTGAACTGGGACTGGCAGTTGCCCAGAGCGTTATGAACCGTCGCGAAAATTGGTATGTTTGTGAAACTGTTCCGCACCGGATCAACAAATCTCTGAGCGACCTGAACGGGACTGATGTCCGAATTCACGGTGGAACAGTTAGAGGAGTTTTTGGGGCGCTCTGTGACGTGTTCGTCCGAAAGACTCGGCAGCCATCTGTTCAAGACATGTACCGGACTTACCTCGTGCTGAGACGCAATTTGCCAAGCATAATCAGGCGGGCTGGGGCCAGAGATCCGTACGGCGCGCGAGTATTCCAAGATCTGATCGTCGCTGCCAAAACAGAGCTTGCGTTGGTACGCGGGAACCGAAGGTTTAATAGGTAAACCTTGATCCTGCAAACACCGATGTCAGAGGAGGTCCGAATTGTCACGTTCTCTGGCATCGAAGGCACCTCCAACTGCCGGGTGGTTCATGATCCGCGAAAAGTCCTGCATTTGAAAAGCACCTAATGTGGAGCGCCCGAATTACGAAGGTTGCCACCTTCGGTGGGATTTCCCTCAAGGCACATGCAGACGAGCGAAGCGCCCGTTGGGATAAGATTGCGGGTCAATCTTAAGCTCAATTCCTGCCCTTCGTAGCGGGCTACCATTTTGTCGGGGGCGAAACTAGGGGCAGTCCCCGGTCTTCCCCGGCCTCCTAAGCCGGGCCGTTGTACGTCCGAAGCTCCCATACAGCGAGAGACATACTTCCAGCTTTTGTCTTCGCTGCTGTGACCAATTCTCGATACTGCGTTGGGTCGTCCAATGCTGTCCAACTTATACCGCGACATTCCGGCAACTTCGCTATAACGCCAAAATCAAACGGGCAATGCGGCGGGGCAGGCACTTTGCCGATACACCAAAGATACTTCAGGTAGAGGTTCAAGGCCTTCTGGGCCGTCCCGACTCGAAATCGCTTACCCGCCAGCACGTCCGCGTGGTCTTTAGAAAGCCCCTCTGATAGAGCAACGATATTTCGCATGTGATCTTCCTCAGAAATAACGTCGCGATACGCAGGCTCCAGCAGCTCCAGCGACGAACGAAGTGCTTTCTGAAAACGCGTTTTCGCCTTAGCATCAGCATTCGGCACGTATACATGTGCCCTTTGTACCGTAGCCATGAGGGTAAGGCTGAAAAACTCATCCCTAAGGAATTGTTCCTGATGTTCGTCCATGCGCCGTATTCTATCTCTCGCACGTTCTCCCAAAGTGTTTCTCTTCTTTCAAAAACGGTAATATTTGAGCGAATCCGGGCTGATGGAAGGAACTCCTATTTATGACCTGGCTGGGCTGGCTACTTGCCCTCCTCATCGCCTATAGGCTCG
>CAWFIV010000014.1:0-354364 GCA_963815925.1 uncultured Acidobacteriota bacterium
AGCTTCAGATCAATGCTTACGAACAAATGGCTTACGGGAAAAATATAAGGATGAGTTTTACCAGCACAACATCGGCCATGATCACGAACAGTGAGGACAGCACCACCGAGTTCGTGGCCGCGCGGCCGACGCCCGCAGCACCTCCCTGTGTCCGCATTCCCTGAAAACACGCGATCAGCCCGATAATCAGGCCGAACACCGCTGTCTTGAACGTCGGGGGCAGCAGGTCGTTAAAACTGGCGCCGCTAAAACCGGTACTGATGAACTGATGAAGCGAGAGTGGCTCAACCAGAGCCTGTGCCACCCAGCCCATGAGCAAGCCGCAAGCGTCGCCAGCCAGCGTGAGCAGCGGCAGCATCAGGATGCAAGCTACGATGCGCGTCGCCGCCAGCAGCCGATATGGATTTACCGCCGATACCTCGATCGCATCGATCTGCTCGGTGACTTTCATCGACGCCAACTCCGCGCCAATGCCCGCGCCCACTCGCCCGCTCACCACCAGCCCAGTAATGATCGGACCGGTCTCGTGAATGACCGAGAACACGATGGCGGCGGGAAGCAGCGACTTTGCCCCGAACCGAGTCAGGCTGTAACGAGCTTCTAAAGACAGCACAACGCCGGTGGCCGCTCCAGCCAAGGCAACCAGCGGCAGGGATTTTGATCCGATTTCGTCGAGCTGTCGAAACAGCTCGCGGAATTCAAACGGCGGCGTCACCGCCGCCCGCACAACGCGCCAGGAAAATATCCCCAGATCGCCGAACCATTCGAAAAACTCGATGACGAATCCCTTGGAGGGATCCGCCGATGACACAGGTAAGACCCTTTGTTCTAGACTTCGCCCTGGACTTGGAGAGCGAATGACTCCTGCCGCCGCTAAGCTGTTGTCGGTCACGGAGTCGGACTCGGAGGCACCGCCAACAGCAAGATCATGATTCGGCGGAGGCTCATTTGAAATTCTCCTGGGAAACTTCCAACCTCAACCGCGGCCACGGTTCTCATACCGTTAGAGGACACGTTGCATGGTCACACTGGCAAGCGATCTCGACTTCACTGGATCCCGCTTCCTTACAGGGTTGACCGCAGTATTCGTCGCCAGGTTGCGCCATGCACTTGCACGGAAGGTGTGCACACTTAGTCTGCTCATTGGTCGTGATCATGATTTCTCCGTGTCAAAAATGTCAGTCTCGTAAAACTATTTGTGATCACCGTTGGGCCGGTCAAGCCGAGCGCTTCAGAAATCGATCTGCGTGACTTACAAGAATCGCAGCCGGAAGCCGAAGAGTGCGGATTTCGGGATTACTTCCGCTGGTCGCGTGGACTGCGATGCAACCGCCTTCGTCAAAAGGATCGGAAACAATCTCAAAGCGCTGGCCATAGATTTTTATGTGCCTCGACGCTGTGAAACCGAGATCCCTAATTTTTGCGCAGCTATCGGAGCAAGTCATTGTGTTCAGCCGTTCTCCCGGCCGTTTGTGGCAGGAAGGTTGTTTTGCCGGCCAGGTTGATCGTCTATTCGCCGACAGCTTTTTCGACGCGGCCGATCAGGTTCTGAACCTTGCCGGCCTTCTTCTCCGCATTGCCTGAGACTTCCAGTTCGGGATCGTTCGTCGCCCTCCCGACCTCTTCTTTGATCTTGCCTTTTACTTCGTGGACCTTACCCTCGGTGCGGTCCTGTGTGCTTGGTTTCATCATTTGCCCCTTTCTTCAGTTCAATGGCTATGCGACTTGTTTTCTTTCCGCAACTGTCGGCACCTGCACCAGTTCCTCAAACAGGGAGCGGTAGTGAATCATCGCTGTTCTGAGTTCTTCGGTAGTTGCTCCTTCTTTTCCCGCACGGATCGCAATCTGGTGGGCCGACCGGTAGTTCTCCACGACACGCGGATGGTCGACAGAAATGTCGGCGGCGCGTTGATCGAAATCGGCTACGGGATAGCCCCGAACCTTCATTACAGAAGAAACCAGGTCGTCCGCCTCCACGATGGCCCCCTTCGGGGAATCGACAAAGCGCGACTGCACGGCCTGCCACTGCTTGGAATACCGCTCATGTTCCAAAGCATCAAGATCGCGAATGTTGAGCATTTCAACTCGCTTCTCGCGATCCACTAATTTTGCTTCTGCTTTCGAACCATGCGCCAGCACGGCTCGGTCGTACTCGGGGCCAAACTTCTGCCGCAAGTCCGCCGTCGTTCCTCTGCGTTTTCGCACGTACAGCCAGAAAACTACTGCGATGATCACAACCACTCCAGCGGCGAGAGCGATCCACCTCGGATCCGTCCAATCAAAGTTCATCGTATCCTCCACAAAACCAAGTTTGTTCACGACGATTGCCGTGTCGTGGAAACCTAATTGAGTCGCCAGTGTGCATCATCCGACTCTGGGATACTGAGCACAATTGATCGCCCTGCGAGTAAACGTTGTGGCGTCGAGCGGGAAAGTTTATGGGAGTACGGTCGATAACGGTCATCACAGTTCGAAGCGGGAGCATATTCCAAGCAAAGTGAGCGATTCTGCACAGCACTGTTGGAGCAAATGAGCGAGTCTGGGTTTCTCCCCGATTCAAATTAGATCCGGGTTAGAAGGAAGATTATGAAAACGACTAAGTTGCTCCTTACCCTGCTCACGCTGCTCGTACTGGGAAGTGCGCTCGGCTGTTCCAGAGTGTCCGCGAAGTCCGCTGATGTGTCGGACAGCATTCGCAAGTCGCTTGATCAGGCAGGTCTCAAAGACGTCTCCATCAGTCAGGATCGGGATAAGGGCATCGTGACCTTAGGCGGGCAAGTTGCCAGTGAAAGCGACAAGGACCGGGCGGAATCCATGGCAAAGTCCTTTTCTGGCGCACAGGTCGTCGCGAATCAGATTGCAGTGATTCCGGTGGGCGGAGAAAAGGCAGCCAAAGCTGTGAACTCCGACTTGGACGAAGGCATCGAGAACAATCTGGACGCCGCATTGATCCAGAACAAGATGCACGATAACGTGAAATACGAAGTGAAGAGCGGAGTAGTCACGCTGACCGGAGAAGTGAGCTCAGAAGACATGCGCTCGCGCGCAGCGAGCGTAGCGGTCGCAGTGCCGAACGTTCAGCAAGTTGTAAACGATCTTCAGGTCAAGAATCAGAAAGCCAGTTCATCGCAATAGCGGCTGCGGCGTTGATCGATGTTTGAGGACAGCGGGCGCCTGGCTTAGCAGCACAAACCAGCGGGCGAACTGTTGGGCGCACGTTGTCACAGTGAACTTGAAAAGGGAGATGCCATGTCTTTTGGAATTTACGCGGTTGGGTTCGCAATCATGATCTGCGGACTGATCTACGGAGCGCACTTGATGCACATGCCCACGCACTGGATCGTCGTGGGCGCAATCATACTTTTAGGCGTGGGGATTCTCTCGGGCGTGAAGGCGACGCGCCAGAAAGATTCATCCGAATAACGGCATTGTGCTTTATCGTGGAGAGTTGCATGCCGGGACTCTTTAGGTGCTATGATGAACCTGAGGTGGTTACCACCTTCTCCTCTTTCAGGTTCCCTGAGCTAAGTCAGCCCATCTGAAGTTCTCTCTCCTTAGGCTCTCAGGAAAGGTGCGCACCATGCCCTTGAATGCGATCCTGCAAGAAGCACAGCAACTGCACGGCGTAAGTGATCGTCTCGACTTGCTCTCGGAGCATCACCCCCTTGTCTCCGAGGTACTCATCACCATTTCGGGAAGCGTCCGTAACACGGCTACATTGTTGCAGGTGTTGGTTGCAACGAGAGTCGCGCCGCTCTCCGAATCAGATCCAGCAAGTGCCTGACCTGATCAACGTTGCACTTTCTGAAATCGCAAGCAGTGCCTGCCGGTGAGGCGCGGCTGGCACTACTTCGTAAACCTTCCCCGCAGCTACACTCCGATCAATATTGACCAGTAATCGGTTCGCCAATCCTCGATACTGGCCCTCGAACAACTTTCCACGGTTCTGAAAAAACAAGCCGGACTTTCCGGCTGTAGATCTCTTGTGAAGCCGACAACATAAAGAGCTCTTGTTGCACAACCACCACCGGGCGAGTTTGTCGGAGAAAACTATCAGGAGAGATTATGAAACTGCTTAAAGGGCTAGGAATCGCACTGAGCCTCGCTGTTCTCTGTTTACTCGTCGTACCCACCGCAAAGGCGGATGACTGGAACCGGAAGACCGTTATCACCTTCAGCGGTCCCTTCGAAGTTCCGGGCGTGGGCCAGCATAACTTCCCGGCCGGCACCTATGTCTTCAAGATTCTCGACTCACAATCCGACCGTCACATCGTCCAGATTTTCAATCAAGACGAAACCCAAGTACTGACGACAATACTCGCAATTCCAAATTACCGCTTGAAGCCGACTGAAAGAACGGTAATGACGTTTCGCGAGCGACCCGCCGGAGAGCCTGAAGCTTTGCGAGCATGGTTCTACCCCGGGCGCGCATGGGGTGAGGAATTTGTATACGAAAAGCCGAGAGCCATCGAGTTGGCGAAGGAAATGAATACGCCCGTGCTCGCGACCCCTGTCGAACTCGCAACCGCTCCGATCGAGACACTAAACACCGCACCAATCGAGGCCGTTGCCCCAACCGGGGAGCCAGTCGAATTGGCTCAGGTGGTTGAAGCACCTCCTGCGGCTGCTCCTGAACCCGCGGCTGCTCCTGAACCAACGACAGTGGCTGCCGCCGATCCTCTGCCTGCCACCGCCAGCCCGCTGCCCCTGATTGGACTGTGTGGGCTGCTGATGATTAGCGCCGGGTTTGCGCTTTCGGCCTTCTCGAAGCGAGGCGTTTGAACAAAAGCAGCGGATGGATCTCATTGGAAGACCCACCCGTGTCCGTTGACCGGATGCCGGAAGGCGCAAGTATTGCGCCTTTCCGGTTATTCGGGGCATGACGTCAGATGAGATGAAAGAAACAAGGATGCCCGAGCGTTACTTATCCGCGCTGACACCAAAAGCTAAACTGAGGCGGCAGGACACGGCACATTTCTCCCCCTGCCTGGTCGCTTTTCTCGTATTGATTACACTTCCCGTTGCGCTACCGAGTTGGGCTTTGGCGCAAGAACTTGCCCCTAAGCCAAGCGGCTCGGGCGATGAATACACCATTAAAGTGACCGTCAATATGGTTGTCTTGGGAGCAACCGCCCACGACCATAAGAACATTCCGGTCTCGGGACTCGATAAAGACAATTTCCAAGTTTACGAGGATGGAGTACTTCAGCCGATCAAGTATTTCAGCCACGAAGATATCCCGGTCACCGTCGGCCTGGTGGTCGATAACAGTGGAAGCATGAAACCGAAGCGCCAAGACGTTAGCGCCGCTGCGCTGGCATTTGCTCGCTCCAGCAACCCACAAGATCAAGTGTTCGTAGTCAATTTTAATGAAAAGGTTTCTTTCGGTCTTCCGGACAAAACTGCGTTCACAGACCAGATTGCTCAATTGCAAATTGCTCTGTCCAGAGTCGCGGCCGATGGCGAAACAGCACTGTACGATGCGGTGGCCGTCGCTCTCGAACACTTGAAGAAGGGGGATCGGGACAAGAAGGTGCTAATCGTAGTTAGCGATGGCGGCGACAATGCCAGCAAACATAAGCTGTCCGAGATCATGGCTCTGGCCGGGCAGCCGGGCGTAATCATCTACACCATTGGCATTTTTGATGACCAAGACGCCGATCGCAATCCCGGCGTGCTCAAGCGCCTTGCGAAGCAAACCGGCGGCGAGTCGTTCCTGCCGGAATCACTAGCCGACGTGACACCCACCTGTGAACGCATTGCTCGCGACATCCGGAACCAGTACACCATCGCCTACGTCCCCACGAACAGAAGGCGCGACGGAAGGTATCGAGTCATTCAAGTGAAAGCCAGCGCTCCGGGCTATGGACGTTTGTCGGTTCGCACCCGAACCGGTTACTTCGCACCCTCAGCGCCGGCGGCAACAGTCACTGACAATGAAACTCACGACTGAACAGGGGATCGTCCCGACGCACATGCAAAGGCTTCTTCGTTGGAGTCAGCGGCTCCTTTTCATTACCGGCATTCTCGCGCTGGGTTACGTAGGTTTCACCCTGCTCGATGCTAGGCTCTATCAGGCATCTGCAAAACGGTCCCTCGAAAGCCAGATTCAGTTAGAAAAACAAACGCACGAACTCCAGCCTAAACCGACGATCAGACCAGGCGACGTTCTGGGGCGTCTGGATATCCCGAGGCTGGGAATTTCCGTCGCAGTTTTACAAGGGACCAGTTCGCGAATATTGCGGCTGGGTGCGGGACATATCGAACGCACTCCGCTTCCAGGGGAGAACGGGAACATCGGAATCGCCGGGCACCGCGACACCTTCTTCCGCGGATTAAAAGACATCCGCAAAAATGACGAGATTCAGCTGCAGACGGCAACTGGGCTACTTCGCTACGACGTAGAGTGGGCGAAGGTCGTCGAGCCCGGCGACACCACAGTTCTGGGGCCTTCGGCAACCGAAAACATGCTCACGCTTGTGACCTGCTACCCATTTTATTTTGTTGGTCCAGCGCCGAGGCGGTTTGTCGTGCGAGCGCACCGGCATTAACCGGCAGCCCATCAGGAGTTAGTGCAGAGAGGGCAAAGCCTCTCATATGTTCGCTCAGGCCCGCAGCGGAGCACCAGTTAAGGACGCGCGTTTTATGCGCGCCGCGTCAGCGGTCGTGATGCTTGACGGCTGCGGGAGTGAAGGGTAGGGTTCGACTTAAGGCTTTCGGGCTGCGATATCAACTCGGATCACCTTCAAGTAGTTGCTGGCCGATTCGAGAGCTTGCTCGGCATCATGTTGAGAAACAAATCCGGTGTCATCGTAAAGGGCCATATTGCGTTTCCGGCGCAGACGATCAAACACAATCAGCAGACCCGCATGTTTCTTGTCGACGCGCGACCGCACGAAATCGATGATCGCGATATGGTGGCCAGGCTGGCTTCTCGCACGGAATCCATGGCTGAACATGAACCCGAGGGAAGCTTTCAGCATTGCTTCGTAAGCTTGTTGAAGACAAGCTTCTTCATCAAAAGCGAGAATTTTGTGAGCCGAGGCGAGCTTCTTGTCCGCGCTCGTAAGAAAGCGTTCAATCTGCGCCCAGTCAACGGTGTGCGGTTTTAGTTTCTTCATCTGAAGCTACGAGCGGGATACGCTTATTGTGCCAGATGCTTTCCAGAAACGCATCCTTCCGAGCGCGGCGCGACCCAAATTCCTTCTGCGTCAGAACGGTGTAGTTCAATTCGCGCCCAAGTCGCCGCTCAAGAGTTCGCATGACCTGCGATAAGACCTCCTCGCGAGGGGCACCAATTACGAGCACGTCAATATCGCTGGCGGCATCCTGCTGATTGCTTGCAAACGAGCCGTACAGATAAGCCTCTTCTATTCCGTCAATTTTCTTGAGGAATTGCGCAATCATGGGAGCCGCACCAATAGTTTTCGCAACGATCTTGCGCACTTCATCAAAAAGCGGGTACTCCCGGTTCAGTTGAAAATATTTTTGGCGGCCAATCACTTCCGACCGAAATAGACCGTCGTGCTCCAGGCGTGCCAGCTCTTTCGACAGGTTAGACGGATCGATGCTCAGCCGCTCCGCCAAGCCCCGCAGATGGTGGCGGGCCGTCGGGTTTGTGAAATAATAAACCAGCAGTTGCTGGCGCGCCTTGGAGCGAAGTTCAAGCATGTGGTAGAAATATACCACAAGTGTGGTAATAAATGACAGCGGTAAGATGGGGAGCTTGCTCCACATATCGAGGTGAAACCGTCGGTCCCGCTGTTTGTGAGCCCACGATTTCAACCCAAGGTCATAACGTCACTAGCGACTTCTCAAGGACTTAGGCGGCCACCAGAGTCACGTAAGTCGTTCAAACTACAAAATAAGCAAGCCCAGAAAAAAGCCGGATGCTGGATGGTTCGGCGAAACGGATCCTTCGCGTTACAAAGGATCCAATAAACCGAAGCGACATTGTTCGAGAGGCCGGATTCCGGGCACCCTCCGGGCACCCAGACCGATGTCTTGTTGGCATCTCATTGATTTTGTTGTGTCGTGCATGGAGTAAGCTGGACGTGCAAGTTATTGTTTGTAACTGGGTTGGCGACCCTTTTAAGGCATGGGTCGCAGGTTCGAGTCCTGCCGCGCTCACCAAGATTTTCAATCTCTCAGAAACCCAGAAACCGGATCCGACCACTTTTTCCCTTCTGGGTTCCGGTCTCATCTGCCGACTTCTCCCGTGCAAGTGAGCCGTCGTCGATAGCTTGGCGCGTCCGACTCGAAAACCGCTGTGAATCGTCCCTGGAAGATTACCTACGTCATCGCGGCCGCCGCCTTCATTTCTCCGGCTTGCCGATGTAAGTGGCATGACGCCTTCAATGAGGGACCGTCCAAAATGCTCCGGTCTCGTTATTCCTTACTTACTCTTCTCGCTTATGGCAGCTCTTGAAACTTGGACTGGGTGCGCCGGGTTTTCTGCGGCGGGACCACCTCATCCAGTCAGCAGTCCGATCAGCATTAGTATTTCTCCAGCGAGCGCAACGGTTGTCTCCGGGGGATCACTGCAATTCACCGCCGCTGTCAGTGGGACAGACCAGCCGGGCGTGGTCTGGTCGACCAGCGCAGGCAGCATCTCTTCGGGCGGCCAGTTCACGGCGCCACGGGTGGCTTCCACAACAGACATCACGATTGCCGCTACTGCGGTGGCAAACAACCAGATCAAGGCTGTTGCTGCGGTAAGTGTAACCACCTCAGCCCCCTCAATCAGCACAACCGCACTTCCTCCCGCAACCGCCGGAATAAGTTACAACGCAACTCTGCAAGCCGGTGGCGGACAACCACCCTATCAGTGGACCATCGCAAGCGGTTCGCTGCCGACGGGTCTCCTGTTAAACGCTCCCAGCGGCATACTGAGCGGCACTCCCAGCGTCGCAGAAGAGTCGTCGTTTGTCGCACAATTGACCGACAACAACGGCCGAACTGCGCAGCAGAATCTGCTCCTGGCCGTCGCTGCCGCTGCGAATGCGGTTTGTGGTCCGCCCGGTTATCCCTGCTCCCGCACTGATTTTGAGATCATCACACCAGCCGCTCCCCCGCAGCTCGGATCGGACCCCAACTACTACGGCGGACACAGCGGCGCCGGCACGGTTGTGCTCGACCCCGCATACGGGAATCGCATCTTGCGCGTCACCGATGGAAATACTGAAGCCGCCGATCCCGGAATGTCTTTCGGAACGTCTTGGTCGGCTGAGGCCAACCTTATCTCGTCGGATGAATCTTTGTTCTTTGTCACAACCGAGGGAAATGCACCCTGTCTCTTCTACTTTGATCCCATCGCGTTTCAGGCTACCTTCCATGGATGCCGGAACCACATCGGCGCAGGCAATCTGCAATTCGGTTATACCCCCGAGGACGCGAGCGCTTTCTATAACTATTCCGGCCCTTATCTCTACCGGTTCGTGATCGATCGCACTACTTTTGGAATCTCCCGAGATCCTGCCTTTAATCAGGGGCAAGGATATTTTGATCCTGACGGTCCTCAATGTTTGGACGGACGGCTGGCGGCAGAGAATCAGTGGTACGTCCAGGACACCTCACTGAGTTCCGATGATTCAACCTTTGTCGCGATGATGGGCCCGGAACAGGATGTGGATCCCTACGTCGTCGTCTGGAACGCATCCAAGGGCTGCCGCTGGATGAATGTCAAAAAGTGGGAAGTGAGCGCAGGATGGAATACGGGGTTGTCCAACCCAATTCCTATCTCCTGGGTGAGCGGGGCCGCGCCCACATGGCCCGGCGGGATGCACAACGTGGAGTTGGACCGCAGCGGCCAGTATGCCGTTCTCGCCATCAACGGCACAAGCCTGACCAGCAAGGTCTTTTGGGATGTCGACTCGAACGTAGTCAACGACACCTGCACCCAGTGCTGGTCTCATTGGGCGTGCGATTTCGCAGTCTGTTTTTGGGCCTTCGGACCTCCCGGCAAGGCTCCGGTGATGCGAGATCTTGCAATTCTTCCGTTTACCGATATGACATCCATGATGGGTCACCGCGACCTTCCCGTTACTCCATCCACATCCAGTCCGGGATCCGACGAACATGCGGCTCACCAGAATGCCTCCACCACTCAGAAAACTCCTTACCTCCTGGAAGTGTCGTGGGATTCCGGCGAGTTCTCAGTACAAGGTCTCTGGGATGACGAACTGATTGCCGTGAATTGGGATGGATCGAAGCGAACCGTTCGCTTCAACAAGACGTGGTCCAGCGGATTTGCGGGCTGCCCGATCTCCCGCCTGGGACACTATGCTATCTGTTCCTCCGACTATCAGATGTACAACAAAAACAAGGGATTCGGAAGCGGACTGAACCAGGATACTTGCGACACCAACGTGACCGTCGGAGGCCGCGGCACCGACTCTTGCCGGCGTGACGTATTGTTGTTCGAGCTCAGGTAACCGTCCCTGACACGCAAGGCGGACCCATTGGTCCGCCCTCCCGCAACCCGACCATTGTTCGACGATTGCGCCGCCACCGTTTCATTCGGCGGTCTCGTGCTCACCATTCGACTTGAGCGCTCAAACACAAAGGCCGCCCTTTCAGGCGGCCTCAGTTCACATCTCCGAAGTTTCACTTCACGAAGTTAATCACACCGAAATACCCGTTTGTATCGCTCGGACCTGCCGTAAAGAACAGCTGATTCGTCTTGCCATTTGAGGTCGATCCACCACCGAACTCAAGTCCCCACAGTCCGTTGATCGCAATCGCCTTTCCCTCCTTGTTCTTGATCGTGCCCATCAGCTTGCCGGTCTTGAGGTTGAATCCGTTGATGTTTCCCGTTGCCGTGTTATTCGAAACCAGAAGCGCTCCACTCAGCGTCCCGAAATCTTTCGGAGCCACAGCCAGTCCCCACGGCTGGTTCAACGTCTTTCCCTGCGTAAACCGCTTCACGAACGTGCCATCTTCTCCGAAGATGTCGATGTATCCACCCGGACCACCGCTCGTCCTCGCGTACGTCACATATACTTGACCCGCAATGTCCTGAATTCCAAACGGCGCATATCCCGCCGGAATCGTCGTGTCGGTGAATGATTTCACCAGGTTGAAGTTCCCGTCATAAACGTCCACCTTATTATTCGCGCTGTCCGCCGCGAACAAAGAGTTCCCCGACGCATAATTCGTGATCGCCAGACCGGTGTACGATGCACCGGCCTGCCTTACAGCAATCAGACTTGCACTCGGACTGAAGCCCGACCATCCGCTAATCGTCCCATCGAGTGTTGCAAACAAGAACACCGAGACCCAAGTGTCAATGGCGAATTCCGTCGACCCGTTGTACACAATACCGGTCGGTGATCCCGGTCCTGTCCCAGACGAAGACGGCACGATCACCTGCAGGCTCTGCGGATTCCCGCTGCCGTCATACAGAGTGGACCAGCCATCCGCCTCATCGCTGACCCAGAATGGCCCACCCGGTGCGTAAACCAATCCCCACGCATTCTGCAGCAACGGATCCATGTGCTTTGCTTTCCCAGTTTGATTCGAAGTCAGGTAGGAGAGTGAATACGACTGAGCCAGGGCAGCGCCACACAACATCAGCACAAGCCCGCAGCATACGACAAGAGAGAGTACGCGACGAACAGAACTTGACATGCAAAATCTCCTTTGAATCGTGATTAGGGGTTCCAGATCTGACCATCGATTAGGAACCCGGCTGGCCGACAGGTCCGTGCAGGTTCGGTTCCTGTTCTCGAACCTGCCTGTCCACGAATCCTAGGTCCGACATCCGAGGTGTTTGTCATTTTCGTGTCACCAATTTGCACATTTCCTGTCGTGTCGCTTGTTTGTGTGGATCCGGGTCTCAGACCCGGACAGGCCGAGCAAAGCTCGGCTGCCAAATGCGCCAATACTCTCTGTCTCGAATTCTTGGGGAAAATGGAGGAGCGTCTGACCCGGCGCTTGACACACTCCCCCCAAGCTGCCAAAATTTCCTCCCGCGCCGTTCCCACGAAACCCTTGATCGGCGCGGCTTCCACCATCTCTCAGGAGGTTCCCCTGTGTCTCTTTCGAAATCTCGCCACCTGCCCACTTTTCTAGCGCTTTTTCTCGCCGCGGCGTTCGTTCCCGCTGCCTTCGCCTCCGGGCCCTACATCATCGGATCATCCAACACCGTCACCGCCGATCCCAATATTCCTCGCCCCTCCACGACACCATGCGTCGTGCAAATCTTGAGCAATGCCGAGTTCGATAACTTCAACCCTTACTCGTTCACCTACACGCCACCCGCCGATTGCCCCGGACCCTGGGCCAAGGTCGTCTTCACCGCCGACATCAACGTCACCGCCGGCGTCCAATATGACCGCACCGCTAACTTCTGGTTGGGACCGACCAACATCTATTTCGGCACCACGGCCGAGCCCTCGCCCACTCTTGGCCCTTCGTGGCACGTCGAAAGCGATCTCACCGACTATTCGCCGATCTTCATGACGTCGCAGCAAGGCACCGCCGACATCGGCAACCTCGTCAACACCACCTACACCGGAATCATCTTCGCCAGCTCCACGCTCGAGTTCTATCCCCTCGCCCAGGGACAGACAGCTCCCGTCACCGCGAATGAAGTGCTCGCTCTCTCCGCCGGACCCACCGGAGGCACCGTCTCTCTCTCTTCCACCACCAACACGCTCTCCGGAACCTTCACGTTGCCCACCAACATTCAGAACGCCTATCTCGATGTCTACGCGCAAAGCCAGAACGACGACGAATTCTGGTACACCTGCGTCCCCAACGATGTCTCCAGTGAATTGTTCAGTTGCGGCAACACCGGATTCCGCGAGACCGAAATTACCATCGACGGATCTCCCGCCGGCGTCGCCCCCATCTACCCATGGATCTTCACGGGAGGCATCGATCCCTGGCTCTGGTTCCCCATCCCTGGCGTCCAGACTATGAACTTCGTCCCCTACCGTGTCGACCTGACGCCGTTCGCTGCAACGCTGAGCAACGGCCAGCAACATACCGTCTCTCTCAGCGTCTTCAACGCCGATAACTATTTTTCTGCGACTGCATCGCTCCTGCTTTATCTCGACTCAGGTTCGACCAGCGTTACCGGAGCCCTCACCAAGAACACTCTGACCGCGGCCCCAGTTCCGGTCGTCACTGAAAATCTCAATGTCGGCAACACCATCACTGGAACCGTCAGGGTCACATCCAGCCGCCCCTTTATGCTCGCTGGATACGTGAATACCTCTCACGGAAAAGTAACCACCACCATCTCGGAAGCTGTGAACTTCTCAAACAATCAACGATTCAACATCACCAGCACCGCTTTCGCGCAGGACATCATTCAGAACACGAACATCATCGACACCACCACCGTCGCCACCGCCGGACAGCCGACCGTCACCTACACCCATAACCTCCAGTTCCCGCTCACTCTCGACATCTCGCAAATTACGCAGTCCAACGGCGACCTCAACCAGCTCACCAAGGCCTCGCAGAGCTACAACGTACAGAACACGACCACACAAGGTGGCGTCCAAACCTACACTGGCACGCTCACCAACACTGGCCAGCACCAGGACACGCTGATCTTCGACTCCAGCTTCAATCTCCTCGGCAACTCAAACCAATCTTCGTCGCAGCGCTATAGCAACACGGATTCCACCGGCGTCAATTTCAACTGCAACCTGACCGCCGCCAACAATGCCCTGACAAAATTCAGCCCCACCTGCTCGCAGTAAAGAAAGAAGAAGAAGAAAAGTAGTGAATAGTAGTAGAAGGAATTGGGTGCCCTATTCTAACGTCGCGCCTTTTGCGACGTTAGAGTGGGGATTTTGATCTTGGTCTTGGTCTTGATTTTGATTCAGTGTGGGTCCGGGTCTCAGACCCGGACAGCCGAGCAACGCTCGGCTGCCTGCTCTCTCAAAACTTTCCCTAATTTCCGCCCCCGGAAGAATCGGCTCCGGCTATTCCGCACCCTTCCCCAATACAACCGACCGGCCTGCACCCGCATCTGCTAGAGTAGGGCTCTGGGTATTCCTGTTCACGAATCGAACTAACGCACCGTGACGCCCGTACCGGTCGCGGTGTCTCAACCCACATCGCTGTAGTGGCGACGCTGTATGACAGGCATATTCCCCGCGCGCATTTTGACAATCCTCACGCCGCTTCCGCGCCATCGCGTAATCGGCCGCTATACAATCGCGATCGCCGCAGCCGCCTGCGCCATTTTGCTCCGGTGGCTGCTTGATCCCCTTCTTGGACACGTCGCCTTCTATGTCACCTTATATATCGCCGTAACTTTCTGCGCGGTTGTGTGTGGATACGCGCCGGCGATCGCCAGCGGCCTTCTCGGCTTCCTCGGAATCATCTATTGGTTTGCCGATCCTCGCCACTCGCTGTCGGTAATCCGACAGTCCCAGATTCACGCCATTGTTGGTTGCTTCTTGGTGTCTGGCGTTCTGATCGCGCTCGGCGAAACCAACCGGCGCAAGCAGTTGCGTCTGAACGAAACCATCGTCGCGCTCACCAGTGAGGCCCACGAGCGCCAGCGTGCGGAAGCACAACTGCGCCAGGCTCGCGACGAACTCGAGCAGCGCGTGGACGAACGTACTCAAGAACTCTCGCAAGCGCTCGCCCGACTCGGATCCGAGATCCGTGTACGCGAACAAAAAGAAGAACGCCTCCGCCAGCTGTCCGTCCACCTGATGACGCTGCAGGACGAAGAGCGCCGCCGCATTGCCCGCGAACTTCACGATAGCGCCGGACAAACCCTTGCCGCCATGAAAATGTCGATTGCCTTGATCCGTCAGATCTCCGCGGCTCGCCCCGATCTCCTACGCCTGGTCGACGATCTCAACGCGCTTGCCGACGAAGCCCTGCAGGAAGTCCGCACCACCTCCTACCTCCTGCACCCGCCCCTGCTTGATGAAGCCGGCATCGCCTCCGCCACGCGTTGGTTTGTTGAAGGATTTTCCCGCCGCAGCGGCATTCCTGTGCAATGCGACATTCCGGAAAAAATGGAGCGGCCCCCCAGAGACTGCGAACTCGTCCTTTTCCGCGTCTTGCAGGAAAGCCTCACCAATGTTCATCGCCACTCCGGAGCTTCCGCCGCAACCGTCCGCCTCACGCGCGATACCGATCAACTGATGCTGGAAGTCGACGACAATGGAAAGGGTATCCCCGAAGAGCGCCTGCAACGCTTCAACGCTTCTCTCGGCACCGCTGGAGTCGGAATCAGCGGCATGCGCGAACGCGTGCGCGAGCTTGGAGGCCGCCTCGAAATTCGCTCCCTCAAAACCGGCACCACCATCAGCGTAGCCCTCCCCGCATTCCAAACGTCCACCCCGCCACCCGCGGTCTCCCTTTCCCGCTAGCGGACTGGGGGATTTGATGAATGTGGATCTGCGTCGCAGCATGGGTCCGGCTTTTAAGCGTGGGTCCGGGCTCAAGTGTGGGTCCGGGTCTTTGACCCGGACAAGCCGAGCAACGCTCGGCTTCCTGCGGGAGCACACCGGTTGCCCGCTCTGTGAGGAGGAATCTGCTTTTCGTCCGACAGATGCGAAATATGTTTTTTCTACGAATGGGAATTCTCTTCGCGACCCAGAACGTCAAGCATCATCGGACGAATGCTGGCAACGAGATGCGATGTCGTCAAGGATCCCCCGCACAGCAGCCAAAATAAGAAAACGGGCCGCCCCAAGGCGGCCCGCAAGTTCCTAAGCTAAGAGCCAAAGGCTAAGAGCTAAGGGCTAAGAGCTAACAGCTGTCTTAGTCCCCAGCCACCGGCTCGGCAATCCCCTGCTTCTCAGCCTGAGCCGCGTGCCCGTTACCATTCCCGTTTGGTTTCGTCAGCGCCCCGAGCGGAATGAATCCGTTCTCGGCGACCACCGGCTTCTCTTTCAGCACGACTTCGCGATACATCGCAGCCATGCGTGCGTTGTAAGCCTCGTCATTAATCTGCGGCCCGCGTGCCTCGGCTTTCGCATCGGCAGTCTGCTTCTGCTTCGCGTCCCGAGCCCGCACCTTCTCTTCGCGGGCGTTCTTTGCGATGCCCCTGCTGTCGAGATCATGCTGCAGTTCGGTCGTGACCAGATCATCCCGAAGCTTCAGGTACGCGCCTTCCGACTCTTCCATCTTCACTTTCTTGCCGCCCGCGAAAATCTCGTGCCGTCCATGCTCTTCGTACCACTTGGTGAGCGTCGCGGTCATGTGCATCTTCTCGATGATGTTCCGCCATCCCACACCCGTGTTGTAAGCGCAGAACGAAATCTCGCCTTCCTGCGTCGCGTAAGGAATAATGCACTGCTCCGTCCGCCGGAAGTCGTAATTGAACAGATCCTGGAACCACATTCCCGCGATGAACAGGAAGTTCCAGCGATCCGTCGTACGACGCTTCATGACGTCGTCGATCGTCCGGTCCGGACCAACCTTGCCGTAATTCTTTCCCGTGATGTGATAGTTCTTGTCGAATTTCTTCAGCAGGTCCATCAACTTGAAGTGCGTCGGCGCCTGGTATGGATCGTAATTCTTCATCAGGCACAGCGCCATTCCAAGCCCAGTCAGAAATTTTCCGCGCGACGCATCGTTGACCTTGGCAATATCTTTCGCCAGCTGATCCCCGTGCAAGAACGCAGTCACCGGCACAGCTTCCTTAGTTTCCTTATCAATCATCACCGCCATGCCAGTCCCACAGTTCGGGTGACAGCCACAAGATAGTTGGCCCCAGTCGTTTTTTACGTCGTTGACGTGCATCAGGTCGGCCCAATCGCTGAACGTTCCCATGAAGCTAATGGGGAACCAGTCGCGGGTGGGCTCGCCGAGGCCTGTTTGATTCTTAACGTCGTGGGCGAGGTGGCTCAGCGTGTAGCGCTGCGCGGCGCGGCGATCGTCGGTCACTGCTTCGTCGCGGCCGGTGAAGCTGACGGGCTGGAAGCTGAGGAAGCTGATCGTCTTCGGATTGTCGAGCGCGAACTTGATGATTCGTCCCACCTGCTCGTTGTTGATGCCGTTCACGATGGTGACGACGGGAACGATTTCCACGCCGGCCTTGTGCAGGTTCTCAATTGCCTTCAGTTTCACATCGAACAAGTTTCCAACCAACCGATGCGCGTTGGCTGCGTTGCCGATGCCGTCGAACTGCAGGTAGGCGTAACGCATGCCGGCTTCAACAGCCTGCTGGCAGAATTCAAAGCTCTTGGCGAACTCGATGCCGTTGGTCGCAGCCTGCACCGAGTTGTATCCGACTTTGCGGGCGTAGCGCACGGCGTCCAGGAAGTACGGCGACAACGTCGGTTCCCCGCCGGAGAACTGCACGCTCATCTGCCGCCGCGGCTTGATGGTGATCGCGTTGTCGAGCATCGTCTTGATTTCTTCCCAGGTCAGTTCGTGGACGAAGCCCACCTGGTTCGCGTCCATGAAGCAGGGATCGCACATCATGTTGCAGCGGTTGGTGAGATCGATGGTCAGCACCGAACCGCGTCCGTACTTGACGGTCGACGAGCCGTGATGATGCAACTTCTCGTCGTTGTGCGCTAGGATGTCGCGTCCGGGAAACACTTCCTCAAGATGCTGCGAAAACGCGGTGTCGATCGACATCACGTCTTCGAAGTGGCCATGCGTCGGGCAATCTTTCACCATCAGGATCTTGCCGTCGCGCTCGACGATCTGCGCCTTGATCTCGCCGACCTTCTCATTCATCAACACTTCATGAGGCAAATGCCCGTCGAGAATCTGCTGCCGGATTTCCGGCACGCACTTGGGGCAGAGCGAATCGGTCGTCCGGGGCCAGCCTAGCGGAGGCTTCGACTTTTCGTACGACTTGAGCAGCGGCTTTTCCGACCATTTCGGCGTGGGCGACGGATTCGGCTTGATGCGGTTCAAGCGTTCGAATACCGCCCAAGTTCCCTTCGCGGCGATGACAGCTGCTTTTTCTACGTACTTGATCGGCTTGCGCATGTTAGCTTCTAGCTCCTGGCTTCTCGCCAAAACTCTTGAGAATGACCTTCTGTTTCATTCGGATAGCGCCAACTTGTAACGATTAGAGCTACCCCACAACCTGCACGTTGCGTCTTTCTTCGCCTCGCTTTGGATGAACCTGGAAGTTCGTACAACGAAGATCATCCAAACCTGACGCTCGCCCGGGAACGGCTCCGCAGCCCTATGGACCTGGGATCCTGCCTACACTTTTCCCTGGGTGTCTGACTGCACCTATCCTATTGGGACGCTTGGGAATGGCGCATCCATATCCCAACGAATGGTGCAGATTTGGGGTTTAGCGGTGCTGTGGGGGATTATACGGGGTTAAGTCATTGAAAGCAAAGGAAGAGAGTTTACGGTAGTGGGTCAGTTTAATAAGGAAGCCAGCCACGAAGCAGGTTCCGCGACTTCGGCGATGATTTCGCCGAGAATTATACGCTGCGCTCGGAATGAAGAGTCTCTCTTTCAGATTCGCGGGTCGCGGACGGGGGCACCCGCGCATTCAGCAACCTCAAAGGCAGCGGACAGGAGTGTCCGCTCCACACGAGCAGCTTTACACGACCACCTGCCACACGATCACCTCGCACCTGATCGGTTCGCACGAGAGGTTCTTGCCGATCATTACTGTAGTAGGTCGGGGAAGATGTGTTTGCCTTTTCTGGTGGCGAAGATTCTTAGTGGGCGGGATAGGCCAAAGGGCCTGGGACTGCGGAATGATGTGTCGGCGGAGTCTCCGGGCAGAGTTGCTGGAACCGCTGCAGCAGTTCGCGGGCGGGGACGCCCGCGCCACATGGACCTTGCCTCCTCACATCTCTGGACACATCCGTGGCGTGGGTTACGAATCTGTGGCTCTGGCTGGCGGACAGGAGTGTCCGCCCCACACCATCAGGAGTGTCCACTCTCGCGGGCTATCTCAGAACTGCACCCCGATGCCTCCGGTGGCCATGTTGCTCTTCCAGTTGTAGAGGCTGCTGGGATTGCCCTGGTTCTCGGCAAACTTGAAGAAGCGGGTTTCGTACGTGCCTTTCACGTACCACCAGCCGAAGCTGTATCCCACGCTGCCGCGGAAGGTATAGCCGTGATCGAAGCTCGGCTTGGGCAACGGCACTGTCATCAGAGAAGTGCTTTTATAGTGTGGAGTAAATTCGGGCTCGCCCAGCAGTTGGACGAAGGCTCGCTTGTCGGGTCCAAACTTGTATTTCACCACCAGAGGGATTTCGAGCAGGTTCATGTTGTAGCGATTCAGAACCTGATTGTCGAGGGTGGCAGGAGGCATGATGATCTTGCGGACTTCGCCATCCACTCCGATTGTGAAGTTATGAACGTCCCAAGCCACGCCTCCGTAGACCGCGTACTCTTTGGAATGATTCGAAGGTTCGGTAGGAGTGCGAACTTCACCGCCGGCAACAATGGCCGGGCGGTTAGTCTTGGCGGATGCTTTGATCACCGCGAATTGTCCGGTGATGTCGATAACCGTGCCGGTAACTTTCGGCAGGGGGCCGAACTGGTCGGTGGTCGCACCGACATTCAGATCGAGGGTCCCTCGTTGACAATAGGCCGGGACCGTGGCCAAAAGAAACAGAAGAACTGCACAGGTGCGGACAAGGTCCGCCTTGCCGGGCTTCATCAATACATTTCCTCCCTTGGGCAGTGTACACTCCAGCGAATCCCGGCGGACAGAGAGCGGACGGAATCCGCCGATGGCCGAGCGTTCGCGTAATGCAATGTTAACTACTTTAGTGTTGGATGCTTATTGTCTGATGCGTCCGGCGGGGCAAGCGTTTTGTGGCGGGCGAGGGTTTCGCGGACGGGGCGTCCGCGCCACATGCCCCGCCGAGCACATGCCCGGCGGGGCCAATCCTTCGATCAGGAGCTACGAGCCTTGTTTCTCGAGGACCTTCTCGGCTTTCTTGGCGCTCATTTTCTCTTTGCGGTAGGCGCGGGCAACGTCGCCCAGCGGCGCGGGCTCGGGATACGGAGAGCCGAACTCCCAGAGAGGGCGCTCTCCGTGGGCGTAGCTGACGGAGCCGCCGCCGACCAGACTCTGTTCGGCAGCAAGGTCGTGAACCTCGGCATGTTGCGGGTGGCTGGAAGGCTCGACGACAACCGGTTGGTTGGACAGCACTCCACCGTTCTGCGCGAGAGCAGTGGTGGTGCCCAGTGCCACGAAGAAGATGAACAACGAAAGCATTTTGATTTTCATAGTGTTGAGTCCGAACCCACATGGAATGGTGCAACCTCGCTTCCATCTTAAAGAATGTGGAATGAGTGGCTTAGAATGGCATCAGCGGAGACTCCGCAAGACTTTGCACATTTAGGGAAGGCAGGGAAAAGGGTCAAAAGCCACGCCGGGAGCGGGTTCGGCGTGACCTAAGTTCTCGGGAATCGTGCGTTGCGCGGTGCGCAGTTGCGGTGTATGGTTCCGCTGTCGAAGGCAGGAAAGGCGAGGGAGGAGAGGAACATGGCTTGGCGCCGAGAGATCGGATTCCTGGCGAAGGCTTTCGCGGTCGCGCTCTTGGGGATGACGGCGGGCGGGAGGGCGCAGACCGACTGCGCCGACGGGAATGGTGTGCTGGATATGGCTCCCCCGAAGAATATGACAGCGGATCAACTGATCCAGAAATTTGCCGCCGAAGAGACCAAGGTGAAAGACGCGCGGACGCACTACATTTACACACAGGACGTACTGGTGCAAACGATGGATGGCACGAAGGTCGATGGGCAGTTTCACCAGATCACGACGGTGTCGTACGACGACAAGGGAAAGCTCCTGGAGAACGTGTCGTTTGCGGAGCAGTCGACGCTACGGGGAATTTCGTTGTCGGCCGAGGATATGGACGACATCCACGTGTTTATGCAGTGGATGCTTACCACGGATGAAGTGCCGCAGTACAACCTGACCTATGCGGGGCAGCAGCATGTCGACGATCTGGATACGTATGTGTTCCACATAGAGCCGAAAAAGGAAGAGAAGAACAAGCGGTACTTTCAGGGGCGGATCTGGGTCGACAATCGTGACTTTCAGATTGTGAAGCTGTGCGGGAAAAGCGTGCCGGAAGCAATTCGCAAGAAGAAGAATCAGTCGGTCGATGTCCGGCCGACTTTTGTGGGCTACCGGCAACTGGTGGATAGAATGTGGTTCCCGGCCTACGCGCGCGTGGATGACACGCTGCATTTTCAGGTGCAGGCGATTCATGTGCGCGAGATCGTAAAGTTCACGAATTACAAGCGGGCCGGGACGGGCACGGCGACGGTAAAACCGTAACCAGCAAGGGAAACAGGGAAATTAACCCGGGACTTGAACCGCGACTTGAGGTGTGGTGTACTGCTCAGCATGGCAGAGGAAAAGAGCCGCAGTAAAGACATCATTCTGTGGATCATCACGGTCGTCCTGGTGGCACTGGCGATCTTCTGGTACAAAAGGTAGTTTTTTTCGCGCGCCGTCGGCGTTGGGCCGGACGCGGGCCTTATCACGTCTTGGGATTGGCGACATTGCGCGGCATCAATCGGGTCGAACTTCTGACGCGGAGAGCACTGCCAGCAAAAGTTCGGCAGCGACGAGATCTTCGAGAGCGCAGCCTACGCTCTTGAACAGAGTGATTTCTTCCGAGTTGCGCCTTCCCTGCTTTTTCCCACTAACTAATTCATGCAGGTCCGCGGCCACATGCTCGCGTGTGATCGCGCCTTCTTTCAGCGGAATCAACAACTCCCCAACTTCGGAAGCCGCAGAATACGTGTCGACCACGATGCGTGATCGTTGGATCGTGCGGGTATCTGCTTCGCGAGCTTGAGGGCGAAAGCTTCCGACCAGGTTGAGATGAGTGCCGGGCCGAAGGTCGTGGCCATCGAAAACAGGAACCGAACTTGATGTGCAGGCGCATATCACCTCGGATTCGAGGGCACAGGTACTCGCATTGGCGATCGCAATCTCAATCCCCGGTATTTCGGCAGAGACTTCCTTTATGAATTCCGCGGCGCGAGCGAGGCTACGCCCGCAGATGAGCACGCGCTGGAAGTTGCGCACTAAGAGAAGCACGGCAAGATGTGCTCGGGCGAGACGTCCCGTTCCGAAGATGCCGAGAGTCGAGCAATCGTTCCGGGCAAGATATTTTGTGGCGACGGCGGAGGTCGCCGCTGTGCGGAGGTCGGTCAGATAGTTCGCGGCGATGGTGAGTTGAGGCTGGGCGGTTTCCGGGTCGAGGAGAAGATAGGTTGCCTGGACACGGCCGGCGGCGAAATTCGCGGAAGGATTGTGGGCTTGATCGCGCACCAGTACGAGTTTCATGCCAAGGGTGTTCGCGGCGCCATCGTAGCAAGACATGGCGAGGAAGATCCCGTGGGAAAGTTCGGCATGAGTGCGGGGCGGGAGGCTGATCGAGGGATAACGATCGCGAAACGCGGACTCGATGGACGCACATAGTTGAGAGGGATCGAGAAGGCGGCGAACGTCAGCTTCGGTGAGATGAGGAGAAGACAAGCGCTCCTATTCTACATTTTCGACATTCCCTGAAAGAAAAACGACCGCCAATTCTCGCAAAAGGCGCGAGAAATGAGGAACCCGGAAACAGGTGCGCGAAAATGAAAAGCTTGCCCACAAAGGACACAGGACACAGACGAATATCGAGGACAGTTGAAAAGCGGCACGGGATTTACGAAATGCGGAAATGTGAGGGCAGTTTACAAAAACAGGACAAGAACGAAGTTTAGACACTTACAAATTGACTTGGGGTTAGTCTGGTTTACTCGAACGGATTCTAGATGGTTGTCGTCCCCCAATCGCTGCCCGCTTCGCCAGGAGCGGGCTTTTTTGGTTTCGAGCGTAGATTGCCGCCAAGCCACCATCGTTCCTGACAGAAGCACTTAACATTCCCAGCGTGAAGACACTCCCGATGACGTGCTGGCGCCAGTGCCTACCAATTTTCGTAATTGTCCTCCCAAAAACCATGTGACCCTGGGTTCACATAACTCAAGACATTTTCGAATTCTCCGGCGCATGCGTCACTTACGCTGCGAATGTTATGGAGACAGATTTGCCTTTTCCTCTGCGTACCGAATTTCTGTGGGGAACTGTCACTCAACACGAGACAGAGCAAGACACAGTTGGGTGCAGCTCCCGCCGGTACTGAGGAGATCGTGATGAAATCCGTTTTTGGCAGAAAGATGGGTGTGGCTTTGGCGCTCGTAGCTTTGCTTTTCGGCGCCACGTTTTCACTGGCACAAGGAATTGTGACTGGAAGTATCTCCGGCGTGGTGCAGGATCCGCAGGGGGCGGTGGTCCCAAATGCCAAAGTCACAGTTACGCATTTGGCGACGAACCGAGTCTTCACAACCCAAACCACCTCGGCCGGAATTGTCGCGCTGCGCGACCTGCCGCCCGGAGCCTACAACCTGAAGATTGAAGCGCCGAGCTTCCGCGCGCTCGAATCGAAGAATGTCGTCGTGGACGTAGGGAAGGACACGGGGTTGGGAACCGTAACCCTGCCGGTTGGGTCCTCGACTGAGTCGGTGACGGTGGAGGCAACGGCGCCCCTGATCGAATCCACAACCGATCAGATCTCGGATACTTTTAGTTCAGAAAAAGTGGCCAGTCTGCCAATGGGGAATACGTTCGATTCCCTGGCGCTGTTCCTGCCGGGCGTGGCCACGGCGGGCGACGCCAGTTTCAGCAACAACAACGGCGCCGAACTGTCGGTGAACGGACTGCGAGCTCGCGCTAACAATTTTCAGATCGACGGCCAGAGCAACAACGACAACTCGATTGCCGGCCCTTCGATTTTCTTTGGCAATCAGGACGCGATCGCAGAATTGCAGGTCGTGACCAACTACGACGCCGAGTTTGGCCGCAATACCGGCGCAGTGGTCAACTACATCACTAAGTCCGGGACCAACCAGTTTCACGGGACTGCATACGAGTTCTGGCAAGGTTCGACTTTCGATTCGCTGGAGAACAACGAGAAGAATCCTCTGCTCGGTTTCTGTTTACCGAATCAGACTGCGGCGGATGGCTGCATCGTTCCCACGGTTCCTGGATTCGTCGACAATCGTTTCGGCGGAACGGTGGGCGGACCGGTCAAGAAGGACAAGATCTGGTTTTTCGGGTCAGCCAATTTTGAACGTCAGCGCTTCGCAGGTTCTCCGGCGTCAACCGCCAACGGGCTGGTGCCGACGCCCAACGGAGACGCGCAGCTAGCAGCGGCGTTTCCCAACAGCCCGATCAATCTGATCGAAAACACAATCGGGCCAAACGCAGTCAAGGCGGGCAATCCGGTGTTTACGAACATTCAGAATGTGCTGGTGACCAACCAGATTGATCCCACCACGGGGTTTGCGTTTCCCTGCGCCACGGCGGGAGTCAACGGCTGCACTCCGATTGAATTCGGCTCGATGACGCGATTCGTTCCGGGGCCGTTCAACGATTACGAGGCGACGGGACGCGTCGACTTCAAGCTCTCGGCGAAGGACAACTTCTTCGCGCGGTATGTGTACCAGAAGACGTATAGCGGAGGCGTGAACTTCGGCAACGGAATTCAGGTGGGCGACTGGCAGACCGTTCCTGGACTGAGCCAGCAGATCGGCCTGGACTGGGTGAGAAGCTTCAGCAACGCCTTCATCAACCAGGTTCGCTTCAGCTACTCGCGCGCCAGCAGCTTCTTTCAGGAACAATCGTTCCCCACTTGTAATTCCAACACTCCGACGGCTTGCCCTGCCGATATCGCGATGATCGGGTCGGCGCCGCAGGACAGCGTGAGCTTCGGCGTTGCCGCCGGCTTCCCCCAAGGACGCATCATCAACGTGTATCAACTGCAGGACAATGCGTCGATGCTGAAGGGAAAACACACCATCAAATTCGGTGGCGAAGTCGATCAGCAGCGTTCGCCGAACGTGTTTCTTCCGGGCAACAACGGAATCTTCTTGTTCACCTCGTTCAGCGACATGGTGGCCAACAATCCGTTCGGAACCCAGGTCGCGCTAGGCAGTCCAATTCTGCCCTTCAGCGAGTGGGACCTCGGCTTCTATGTTCAGGACAACTGGAGGGTCAAGGACAACCTTACACTCAACTTGGGGATGCGCTGGGACTGGTACCAGCAGGCGATCAACCTCCTGCACTCTGACAGCGTGAAACAGCAAACCGGATCAAATCCATTGTGGACCACTTCGTTGCCGCTGAGCCAGACGACGGTGCCGAGCATTCCGCAAGCCCTGCATAATTTTGCCCCAGTCCTCGGGTTCGCTTGGACGCCGCGCATTCTGAGTGGAGTGTTCGGGGCGGATAAGATGGTGGTTCGGGGCGGATTCCGCATTGCGTACGACCCCGCCTTTTACAACATGTTTCTGAACGTAGCCACGGCGGCGCCGAAAGTGAATTTCGCCACCTTGGGACCGATCGTGGGCGGAACTCCGACCGGTGTACCGTCGAATGGACTCTTCGGCACGCAGGTGATTCCCTTCCTGGCGCCGCTGGCGGCGGGAGGAAATCCCGGGCTCGCCAACCAGACGCAGGTCCCGCAGAACTTCCGCAATCCCTACACGGAGCAATGGAACCTCGGCATCCAGTACTCATTCACGCCGCGGATCGTAGGTGAGGTTCGCTACGTAGGGAATCACGCCATCGCTCAGTTCCAGGAACTGAATGGAAATCCGGCGCTGACGCCGCTCATCAACGCGGGCTTCCAGAATGTGATTCCTGCCGGAATGACTCCCTGCAGCAATCCATCCGCTCCGGGATTCGCCGGCGGCTATGCGAATTGCAACTACACCAACGTGATTCAGTATGCCAACACGGCGCAGTCAAACTACAACGGGCTGCAAAGTGAACTGCGGATCGCCAGCTGGCGGGGATTGACCGCGACCGCTTCGTATACTTACAGCAAGACGATCGACAACGCGAGCGAGGTCTTCAGCACGGTGGGTGGCGGCAATACGCTGGCGTACGCACAGAATCCATTCGATACCAGCGCGCCGGAACGAGCTAACGCGGGTATCGACTTTCCGCATGTTGTGGGCGTCGCAGTCGTGTATGACCTGCCGTTCTACAAGGCACAGCATGGATTTGTGGGACACCTGCTGGGCGGATGGCAGGCGAATACGACGTATCGCTACACCAGCGGTCAGCCGTACACGACGATCCAGAGATACGTCTCTGGGAGCTTGTGCGATCCGATGGGCGATTTTGGCGGTACTTACGACGCCTGCCGTCCGATCGTGGCGAACGCGGCAGCGCCGCTGGCTACGGTTGGCACATACAACTGCACGGGCACGACAGCTTCGACGTGCAGCCTGACGGACTTTGTCACGGGACTGCCAACCAGCGTAAACGCCGTGCACTGGATTCAGAACAATCCGTCCGCCGCAATCGTCTACGGCACGCCGTATGCCGGAGTCGGACGCAATACGCTTCGCGGGCAGGACATCAGCACCGCGAACCTGGCGTTCTTCAAGAACACGCGGATCACGGAGAAGCTGACGGCGCAATTCCAGGCCCAGGCTTTCAACGTTATGAATACGCAATTCCGTGGCGTGCCCGATCCGATTCTGGATGATGTCACGCGCGGCAGCTTCCAGAACACGGATTACAACAGCAACGGTGGGCTGACGTTTGCCGGCAACACCACGACCGACGGCATTGGACGCCGCCGCCTGCTGTTTGGAATGAAGCTGATCTTCTGATCACGGGTTCCGCTACTGCCGGCGAAGCGGCGGCGCTACTGTGATCGGAGATCGTCAAATCATGGCCGGCTTTCGAGCCGGCCTTTTTTTGCGCGGGCAGCAGTCAGAAGCATCAACCACGAAGGACACGAAGGAAACGCCAAATCAATCTCCTTCTTGATCCTTCGTCTCCTTTGTCTCCTTCGCGGTGAATGCTTTTTCTCGCCATCCATAGCGCCCCCTCCGCTCTAGGGTCTTATACTTCCATCGGGTAAGATACTTCGGCTGCGACAAGAGGCGCTGGCAACGTCTCAACAGCATAGGGGACTGTTTCCGGCTCACGATGAATCGCGAATATCACAAAGCTTACAGTCAGGAACTGCACCGTGACATGGAGGCGCTCGTCTACGGCCACTCGGGCATGCCGCTGCTCGTATTCCCCACCTCGATGGGGAAGTTTTTCGAGTATGAGGACCGGGGAATGATTGGAACGCTCGCGCCGAAGATTGAGCGCGGGGAACTGCAGGTGTTCTGTCCCGATGGTGTGGATACGGAGAGTTGGTACAACAAGGGCGTGCATCCGCGAGTGCGTGTGCTCCGCCATCTGCAGTATGAGCGCTACATCCTGCATGAGTTCTTGCCGTTTATCCGGTGGAAAAATCAAGCATGGCAACTGGCGGCGACGGGGTGTAGTTTTGGCGGCTATCATGCAGTGAATTTCGCGTTCAAGCATCCCGATGTGGTGACGCATTGCGTGAGTATGAGCGGGGCATTCGATATCCATCAATTTCTGGACGGGTATTACGACAATGATTGTTACTTCAACAATCCTCCGGACTATCTGCCGAACATGACGGATGACTGGTTCTTGAGCCGCTACCGCCAGATGAAAATTGTGCTGGGCTCCGCGGATTGGGATATGTGTCTGGATCAGAACGTAAAGTTGTCGGCGATTTTGAATGCCAAGGCGATTCCTCACTGGCTGGACGTTTGGGGGGATAACTCGAAGCATGATTGGCCGTTGTGGTTGAGGATGGCGGGGAAATACTTTTAGCGGTCGCTGGCGGTCACCTCCGGTTTGTGGAAGGGCACGGCTTTAGCCGTGCCGCTAAGCCGTCCCAAGGAAGCGGCTTCCAGCCCCTGGGGGCGCCGTGGGAATACGATCGGAATACGGCCAGGAATGCAGGGATCCTTCGACTGCCGGCTGCAAGTTGCGCCTTCGCGCAACCTGCAATCCTCGCTCAGGATGACAAATAGGAGAATGTCGTGAAGAAGATTGGAATTTTGTTTGGGATGGAAAACACGTTCCCACCCGCGCTGGTGGAGAAGATCAACTCGATGAAGCTCGACGGCGTCGAGGCGGAATTTGTGAAGATTGGCGGCATCCGGATGGATGAGCCGAAGAAGTATGACGTCATCATCGACCGGATTTCGCAGGATATCGAGTTCTATCGCGCTTACCTGAAGAACGCGGCGCTTCATGGGACGATTGTGGTGAACAATCCTTTCTGGTGGACGGCCGACGACAAGTTTTTCAATTACGCGCTGGCCTACAAGATGGGCGTGGCGATTCCGCCAACGGTGATTCTGCCGCACAACAAGCATCCCGAGGGGACGACCGACCAGTCGATGCGGAATCTGATTTTCCCGCTGAACTGGCAGGAACTGTTTGACTATGTTGGCTTTCCGGCATTTTTGAAACCTTATTCGGGCGGCGGGTGGAAGCATGTGTATCACGTGCATAATCCCGAGGAATTCTTTCATCACTACAACCAGACCGGCCGCCTGTGCATGACGTTGCAGCACGGCGTGGAGTTTGACGAATATTACCGCTGCTATGTGGTGGGGCAGGAAAAAGTGCACATCATGAAGTACGACCCCAAGGCGCCGCATCATGAGCGGTATGTGAAGGGCAATCCGCCGCCGTCGACGCCGGCGTTGCGCGATCGCATCGAGAAAGACGCGCTCTCTTTGTGCCGGGCACTTGGCTATGACCTGAACACGGTGGAGTTTGCTGTGGAGGGTGGAGTGCCGTATGCGATTGACTTTCTGAATCCGGCGCCCGATGCGGAGATTACTTCCGTAGGGCAGGAGAATTTTGATTGGATCGTAAACGCCGTGGCTGAGATGGCAGTGAAGATGGCGCTGAGCGGCGAGAGTCCAGTGAAGGAGTTGCGGTGGGCGGAGTTTTTGGCGGGGACTTCTGCTGGCAAACCAGAAAAGAAAGGTGCGCCGGAATGGGTAGCGGCGCGAAAGCGGAAGGCGGGAAAATAAGAAGCCCAGAGGCCCTTGTCATCCTGAGGACCGCGTTCTTTTGCGGCCCGAAGGACCTGTGCAACTCGCCGCCAGCTGATCCCCCGCAAGCAAGTTACATGGGTCCTTCGTTTCGCTCAGGATGACAAACGCGTGAGGTCGGCGATGCGAAAAGGCAAAACAGCAAAGAACGTGGATGACTATTTGGCAGGCGTTCCCGAGCCGGCTCGGAGCACTTTGAAGCACGTTCGCGACGTAATTCGCTCCGTGGTCCCCAAAGAAACGACCGAAGTCATCAGCTACGGGATTCCGATGTTCAAGTTCAACGGGATGCTCGTCGGCTACGCTGCGTTCAAGAATCACTGCAGCTTGTTTCCGACTGGGTCCGGAGTGCTCGACCGGTTTGAGAAGGAACTGAAGGGCTACCGGACATCGAAAGGAACGATTCAGTTTCCTTCCGACAAGCCTCTGCCGGATGCGCTCGTGAAGAAGATTGTGCGGGCGCGGGTCAAGGAAAACCGGGAGTGGGACTGAGTTACCGCGGTGCCCGGAGCGGCATTTGAGCATTGTTATACTGTTAGGATGTTTCAGCGGGGGGACGCTGGGCCAAACAGCAGGTTCCTCGACTTCGCTTGGAATGACAAGCGTTATGAAGCCGGAATGACCAGGCTTCAAGATATCGAAAGAGGCACAGAACGCAATCAATGCAGCCTACTTTCACGATCGGAATTGAAGAGGAATATCAGACGGTCGATCCCGAGTCGCGGGATCTGCGGTCGCATATTCATGCCGAACTCCTGGACAAGGGCCGGATGGTTCTGCAGGAACGGGTGAAGGCCGAGATGCACCAGTCGGTGGTGGAGGTGGGGACGTCGGTCTGCGCCAATATTAAAGATGCCCGGGACGAGGTCAAGAAACTCCGACGCAACATGGTGCGACTCGCCAAGGAGAATGGGCTGCGGCTGGCTTCGGCCGCGACGCATCCGTTTGGCGACTGGCGCACACAGGAGATTCATCCCGACGAGCGGTACAAGAACATCGTCGAAGACATGCAACTGGTCGCGCGCGCCAACCTGATTTTCGGGCTGCACGTGCACATCGGGATCGAGGATCGCGAGACCGCGATCCACATGATGAATCATGCGCGTTATTTTCTGCCGCATATTCTCGCGTTGTCGACGAACTCTCCCTTCTGGCTGGGGATGAATACCGGCCTGAAATCCTACCGCTGCAAGGTGTTTGACAAGTTTCCGCGGACGAATATTCCGGACTACTTTCCGAGCTGGGGTGAATACGAGAATTTCATCAAGCTGCTGATCAAGACCAACTGCATCGATAACGCGAAAAAGATCTGGTGGGATATCCGTCCGCATCCGTTCTTCAACACGATCGAATTCCGAGTGTGCGATATTCCGATGCGAGCGGATGAGACGATCGCTCTGGCGGCGCTGATTCAGGCGACTGTGGCCAAACTGTACAAGCTTTATACAGCGAATCAGGGATTCCGGTTGTACCGGCGCGCGCTGATCATGGAGAACAAGTGGCGGGCGTCGCGCTACGGGCTCGACGGCAAGCTGATTGATTTCGGCAAGCAGACGGAAGTACCGGCGCGGGATTTGATTCATGAATATCTGGCGTTCATTGATGATGTGGTCGATGAACTGGGCTCGCGTGAAGAATTGAACTACATCCACACCATTCTGGAAAAAGGCAGCGGGGCTGACCGGCAGTTGCGCGTCTTCCAGGAGACTGGGGACTTGAAGAAAGTGGTGGATTACATTATCGAGGAGACGGAAGCCGGGCTCGACGAAGAGCCGGGCTCCGTACGGAAAGTCGGTTAATGAGTATTTCTGTGAATCAAGTCAATTCTTCCGACCCAACCAAAATCCCCACTTCTGGCAAAGAGCGGGAGCAATGGGGCACCCGCCTGAACGCCATTTCATTCGATCCGGAGTATACTTCCGGGGCATTCAACGCAGTGAATGTTTGCCTGCGCGTGCAGCCAGGCGAACAGGTTTGCGTCATCACCGACGAGGCGACGATTGAAATCGCAGCGGCGATCGTGCGGGAACTGGAAAAGATCGGCGCGCCCTATCATGCGTGGGTGCTGGAAGAGTTGGCGGAACGCCCGCTGACGGATTTGCCGCAATCGATTCTCGACGATCTCGAGACCAGCCAGGTTTCGATTTTTGCCGTGCAGGCGCAAACCCGCGAGTTGCGGACGCGCATTCAGATGACCGACGTGGTCAACCGCCGCAAGATTCGCCACGCGCACATGGTGAACATCAACCGGCAGATCATGCTGGAAGGGATGCGAGCAGACTTTGCGCGCGTGGATCGCCTCAGCCAGAAAGTGGTGGAAATGGTGCGCAAGGCTTCGAAGATCACGGCGAAAACTGCAGCCGGGACCGATCTGACGGCGGATTTGAATCCCAATTACAAGTGGCTGAAGACCAGCGGTATTATTTCTCCGGAGAAGTGGGGCAACCTGCCGGGCGGGGAGATTTTTACCACGCCGGGCGAAGTAAATGGAACGTTCGTGATTGATGGCGTGGTCGGAGATTACTTGTGCGCGAAGTTTGGCGATCTGAAAGCGAATCCGCTGACCATCCGCATGAAGGCGAACCGGCTGACCGAGGCGCACTCGGAAAATCGCGAACTGGAAAGCGATTTCTGGAAGTACACGCACACCGACGAGAACAGCGACCGCGTGGGCGAGTTTGCCATTGGGACCAACATCGATTTGAAAGAAGTGATTGGACAGATTCTGCAGGATGAGAAGTATCCCGGTGTGCATATTGCCTTCGGGAATCCGTATGGGGCGCACACCGGCGCGGAATGGGATTCGACAACGCATATCGATGTCGTCGGCAGGAAGTTTAATATATGGGTCGACGACGAGCAGATTATGCGGGACGGGAAGTTTCTGGTGGAGGCTTAGCGGACAGCTTCTGGCTGATAATTGGGGCGCCATCGCCGAACAGTGGGTTCCTCCACTTCGCTTCGCTCCGGTCGGAATGACAAAGTAGTTTTAATAGTCGAAGTCAGAGGGCAGGGCGCCCTCGCGACAGCCGGCGAGTCGCCGGCGCTATGTGTGATTGGCGCTTCTGATGATTCCTTCCTCGCGTCAGCAGTTCAACGACGGCTTCACTCCGGAAAAATATCAGACGTTCTTGCGGCGCGTGGATGATGTCTGCGGAACTCATGTGCAGTTTCGGTTGTCGGAGACGCCGTGTTTTTTTCCCAAGGCGCTGGTCGATCGAATGGCTTCGGACGGGCAGGAACTGATTCGGCAGTTGGTCGACAATCCCGCGTATCTTGCGAAGTCGGATGAGGCGGTTCCTGCCGAATTCAAGGTTCCGAATGAGCCCGATCATCCGATGTTCGTGCAGGTCGATTTCGGGCTGGTACGCGATGCTGCCGGCGAACTCCATCCGAAGCTGGTGGAGTTGCAGGCTTTCCCTTCTCTGTACGCGTATCAGGGGCCGCTGGCGGATGCGTATATCGAGGCGTACGGGTTGGAAAACATGGCTTTGGCCCTCGGGCCTCAGACTTCGGCTTCCAGCTTTCGGCTTCCGGCTTCCGGACGGCTCAAGTACTTACTTAGCGGCTTGGAGACTTCTTCTTACCGAGAATTGCTTCGGCGCGCGATCGTTGGTTCGCACGATCCGGAGAACGTAATTTTGATGGAGATTGATCCAGCACAGCAAAAGACGCTGCCGGATTTTCTGCTGACCGAGAAGTTGCTCGGGGTGCGGACCGTTGATATTGTGGACATCAAGAAAGATGGGTCGCGGCTTTACTATGAGCGCGGCGTGAAGCGGATTCCGATCCAGCGAATTTACAACCGCGCGATCGTCGATGAACTCCAGCGCAAGAACGTCAAGCTCGCCTTCGATTGGCGCGATGAGTTGGATGTGGAGTGGGCGGGGCATCCGAACTGGTATTTCCGCATCAGCAAGTTTTCCATCCCCTACTTGAAACATCCGTCGGTGCCGAAGACGTGGTTTCTTGACCAACTCGAGGAGATTCCGCCGGATCTGGAGAATTATGCGTTGAAGCCGCTGTACTCGTTTGCCGGGCTAGGCGTGGTGATTGCTCCTACGAAGGAAGATATCGCCGCAATTCCCACCGAGAAGCGGCCTGATTACATTTTGCAGGAGCGGCTGCATTTTGAGCCGGTGATTGCGACTCCGTTTGGCGGGACCAAAGCAGAGGTTAGAGTCATGTACATTTGGCTCGAAGAGTTGGTGCCCGTGATGACGATCATCCGCATGGGCCGCGGGCTGATGATGGGTGTAGATCACAACAAGAATATGGAGTGGGTGGGAGCTTCCGCCGGGCTGTATCTCGAAGAGTGAAAACCAACGGGCTGAAGCCCGATATTATCGTAGTCTCGTAACGCGGCGCTGAAGCGCCGCTCCGCCACAGTCCTGCACGCGTTCGGCTTCACTTTGCGGCGGCGGGTTCCAGGCTTCGATTGATCAGAATTCCTCCAACTACTAGGGCAATCGTGATCGCAACGAACAGTAAGAACCATCCCCAATATTGCGTGGGATGGCGCAGCGCGCGGACGAAGTGGCGGCCATAGCGATCCGCCACCAGGGCGATGGCGGAATAGCGCACTGCGCGGCTGAGACTCACCACCATAAGAAACTTTCCAAGAGGGTAGTTCGAGGCGCCCGCCGCCGCGAAAAACATGGTGGTCGGCGTGGGAAGCGGCACGGCCGCGGATGCAACCAGGGTTCCGGTTCCCCATTTCTTGAACATCCCCAGAAACTTCGAGACTTTGCCTTTTTTGAATTTTTTGTCCAGGTAGGCGGATCCCGCCCGGCGCGCGAGACGGAATGTAATGAACGCGCCCACGACCGATCCTGCCGTGGCCGTCGCGGCATACTCATACCAGGGATTGCGATGTCTTGCGGATAAAACCGCGGTGAGGATGTCGGGGGCGCCAAAGGTCGGAATCGGCGAGCTATCCAGAACGGCGATAAAAAAAAGACCAAGCGCTCCCAGATGCTGCAGTTTCCAGGTGAAACTCCGCGCAACTCGCGGCTTTGGCTTGGGAGCGAACAAGGTCAGCATCTTTAGCAATATATCAAGTGAAAATGCGAACGGGAGTCAGCATCAATCCGCAAGAGAATTTCAGGCGAGTATGTTTCGAAAGCGGGTTCGATCAGCCGACCTTGTCTGTCCGCTTTGCGTCCGTTCGCTTTGCGTCCGTCTGACTAACGACGGTGGTTTCAAGGATCCTGCCATTAGGTCGCTGCACGAACATCTTGTCGGCGTCGAAGCGGACCGGAACCGAGGCGCCGGGACCGAACTCGCCGGGCTGGTAGCCGTCGCAGGTGGTGGGGTCGTACTCGCCGACGTATTCGACTCCGTTGACTCTGACGATAATGGCTGTCCGCCGCGCAGGTGGGACGGCGATTTCGCGCAAGATTTCCTGTTCAGCTTGAGCCCAGTTTTCGACATCGCGGCCGGGGACGCGTCCATTACGGATGTAGATCTCTTCGGCGCGGCGGCGGACCGCCTCATGATCGAGAGGAGGAATGGGCCAGGGAGTCTTTGGAACAGCGTTCATGGAAGTCGCCTCCTGCGCTGATCGCGCTCGTCTTCTCTGATGATATTCGGGTAAACCGCGTTTGGGTGGACGGGCATCTGACCGTAAGGACGTAGTGCGGAAGAATTCGGGAAATTGACGTTAGCGCGGCCCAAAAGCGGATAAGGCGAAGGAAGTATCGGATGAGAGGACTCCCTCCGCGTGCAAAGCCACGACAAAACAATAGGGAACGCCGAAGTCAGTTAGGGTGTAAAAAAGCGCGCTTTCCTGGGAACAGTGTCCCCAGGGGCTGAAGCCCGAATGCATTCACGTGGCTTACGCGGCCCTAAAGGAGCGTTCTTCCACGCTGCTGCATACATCCGTGGTCTTCCGCCTGTAACGCGCTATCCGCGCCGTAGGCCGTGGAGAATAAGGGAGTTGACCGGATTCGGCTGGGGGCCTAACATTACCGCCGAGCAAGGTCGCGCGCTTTCATGATCGGCCAGCAAGTATCCCACTACCGCATCCTTGGCAAACTAGGGGGCGGTGGTATGGGCGTCGTCTACGAGGGAGAAGACCTCAAGCTGGGGCGGCATGTTGCCCTGAAGTTTATTCCCGAAAATCTCACTGGTGACCCCAAATCGCTGGAGCGGTTCACCCGCGAAGCGCGCGCGGCCTCGCAGCTTAACCACCCTAATATCTGCACGATCCACGGCATTGAAGACAATAACGGGCATCCCTTCATCGTCATGGAGAAGCTCGACGGGGAGAGCCTGAAGCAGCACATCTCGGGACAGCCGATGAAGTTGGAGGAGGTTCTCGACGTTGGGGTGCAGGTGGCGGACGCGCTGGTCGCGTCGCACACCAAAGGCATCGTCCATCGGGATATTAAGCCCGCCAATATCTTTCTTACGCCCACCGGACAGGTAAAAGTACTCGACTTTGGGCTGGCCAAGCTCGTGCATAGCGAAGAGGACGGGGGCGACCAGTCGCTGACCGCCGTCGGAGTAATCCCTGGCACAGCGGTCTATATGTCGCCGGAACAGGCGCGCAGCGAGACGATCGACGCCCGCAGCGATCTGTTTTCCTTTGGCACCGTGCTCTATGAGATGGCCACGGGCAAGAAGCCATTCACTGGAAATAACTCTCTGGTCACGCTGGACGCAGTGCTGCACGCCAAGCCCGTGCCGCCGCGGGATGTGAATCCAAAGATCCCGATTGAGCTGGAAGGCATCATCGGCAAGGCGATGGAGAAGGACCGCAAGCATCGCTACCAAAGCGCGGCGGAGATGCGATCGGATCTGGCGCTGCTGAAGCGCGAAGCCGAATCGGGGACCATCAAGCCAGTCACCGGCAGCACGGCCATGCTTCGCGCCGCATCGAGAACCTTTGGCAGGGATTCGCGGCTGCTGACCTATGCGCTGTTGGGCACGGCGGCCTTGCTGGTTGCAGTGTTGTCGGCCGTGGGCGCGTGGTGGTTCAAGCACCGGGAAGTCGCCAACGCAGAGGTGCGAAATGCCATTGCGGTGTTGCCGCTGCAGAACCTGAACGACGATGTGAACGTCGACTACTTGCGATTTGCGCTGGCCGACGAACTCTCCAGCGTCTTGACCTACTCGCGCACGCTTGAGGTGCGTCCTTCCTCGGTAACGCGCAAATACGTGGCGCCCGATCTTGACCCGAAGAATGTGGGGAAAGATTTGCGCGTGGGACGCTTGCTGCAAGGCCACTTCATCAAGCAAGGCGACCAGTTGCAGGTGACGCTCGAAGCGATTGACGTGCCCACCGACCGGGTGGTGTGGCAGGGAACGGCTACCGCGAAGGCCGACGATCTGATCGGACTGCACGAACAACTGAAAAACCAGATTGAGCACGGACTGTTGCCCGTTCTAGGCGGCGGAGGCGGCGCGATTGAAACCGCATCGCGTCCCAAGAACCAGGAAGCTTACGACTTTTATCTGCGCAGCGCGGCGCAGGCGCACGATCCCAAGCCCAACAAAGAAGCAATCAAAATGCTGCAGTGGGCTGTCGGAATCGATCCAACCTACGCACCGGCGTGGGAGGCTCTGGGTCAGAGATACAACTTCGACTCAACTTATGGCGGAGGCGGCGAGGAATCTTTCCAGCAATCCAACATTGCGTATGAGAAGGCCTTGGCGCTCGATCCGAATCGCGTGATGGCGGCCAGCAACCTGATTAACAATCGCGTGGAACGCGGCGATTTAGGGCGCGCCTACGATGCGGCGACCGATCTGGTGCGGCGGCGTCCGCAGAGCGCGGATGCCCACTTCGCGCTCAGCTACGTGCTGCGTTACGCCGGGATGCTGGATCAGTCGATGCAGGAGTGCAAGGCGGCCCGGCAACTCGACCCGGGGGATTTCGCCTTCCGGTCGTGCGCATGGTCGTTCCTAGAGATGGGCAAGACCGACGGCGCGATGGACTTCGTGCATCTGGATCCCGGGACGGAGTGGGCAGCGTGGGTGACTCCGTATGTCTACCTTGCCGAGGGGAGTATGCCGGAAGCGCGAGCGGCGGCCCGGAATATGGCGAAGGCATCGATTTATCACCGCGACCTGATGGAGGCCTGCACCGCGGAGCCGCGTCCGGCGGACTTGGCGAAAATCGTGCGTGAATCCGAATCGTCGGTCATGATGGAGTCGGACCCGGAAGCCTGGTATCACGTGGGCGCGCTGATGGCGGCCTGCGGGCAGAAAGAACCCGCACTGCGGCTGCTAAAGGCGGCCGTGCAACAGAACTATTGCGCAAACTCGGCGCTGCTCGATGATCCGCTGCTGAAGGACTTGCGGAAGGAAACGGCATTCGATGAAGTGCTGACCGCCTCGAGTAACTGCCAAGCGGTGTTGAAGGAAGGGCGGCAGTAGAACCACTTCTCAGTACCCAGTACTCGGTACTCAGAGTGGTCTCATAAATGGCTTTGGGAAGGGCACGGTTTCAACCGTGCGGCTACCGGCCAGTAAAAACGTGGGCTTCAGCCCCTGAGGGCCTGGCTCTCTTTGCCCTGGGAACCGCTCATGAGACCAATACTCGTTACTCCGTTCCCAGGAACTTCTTCATTCCGTAACTTCTTATGCGGACGGTCACGCGGCGGGCTCTTCTACGGTCTTCAGTCATGGGCGCGGGGGCTGCAGTTCTTCCTTCGCTTTCGACTGGCCTCGAAACCACGGCGCGCAAGGGACGCATTCATCAATCGGTCTGCCAGTGGTGCTATCCCCACATTCCCGTAGATCAATTGGCGGAGTATGCGGCGAGCATCGGGCTGCGGGGCGTCGATCTTCTGCAGCCGGAACAGTATGAAATTCCGCGGCGCTACGGGCTGGTTTGCACCATGGGATACACCGGCGGAGGAGAGATCGCCAAGGCTCTGAACCGCGTGGAGAATCATGCGGCGATCGAGCAAGCCTTTCGCACGAATATTCCCAGGGCGGCAAAGGCCGGCGTTCCGAATGTGATTACCTTTTCCGGCAACCGGGGCGGGATGTCCGACAACGAAGGCGCGCGCAACACCGTTGCCGGACTGAATCGGGTAAAGAAGATCGCGGAAGATCATGGCGTCACGATCTGCCTGGAACTGCTCAACAGCAAGGTGAATCATCCGGATTATATGTGCGATCACACGGCGTGGGGCGTGGGCGTAATGCGGGAAGTAAATTCTCCGAATGTGAAATTGCTCTACGACATTTATCACATGCAGATCATGGAGGGCGATCTCATCGACACGATCCGCGTGAACATGCCGTGGATCGGGCACTTCCACACCGGCGGTGTGCCGGGGCGCCATGAACTCGACGGGACCCAGGAAGTCCAATGGGACGGAGTCATGCGGGCAATCGCAGACACCGGATTCAAGGGCTATGTGGCGCATGAATTCGAGCCGACTGGAGATCCGCGAGAGTCGTTGCGGAAGGCGGTTGCGTTGTGTGACGTGTGAACCGGCTCCCGGCACTTGGCCCCGGCTTCCGGCTCCCGGCCTTTTCACGCTGGTGGAGTGCCACCCATCCAAGGGTCAGCGGCGAAACAGCAGCATGCACTACCGTGGAAGAGCGGCCCTTCGAGGGCCGCGTAAAGCATGGTGAAATCGGGGGTGGGCTTCAGCCCCTGTGGTCGCATTTTCTCGCGAGCTTTTTAGCGAGGCCGTAGCTGGGCAGATGGTGCTGGCCTCAGCCCCTGCGGAAAGAATTTGCGTCAAACCGGGGCTAGGCCCCATCCTTGTAGCGTGAGACATTCCGGAACCCTTAGCCTGCTGCGGCCCGGTCGGCGCCGCGCTTCCTTTTTTTTGCAAAGTCTGCACTTTTTCGGCGTGAAGTTCGTTTGCTTCCTAGCCATTGTTTCTCTTCTGGCAACGGCTCAAGGTCCGGCCGAGAAACCCGCCGCCGCGCCGGCCTCGACTACATTTGACGTTCTGGCCGACCCTCCGGGCCTGTTGTATCAGGGTGTTCCTCCGGAGATTCCGCAGAACGAGGGTATGGCCGGACTGCGGCTGGAACTGTTACGGCTGGGCACGACGGCGCGGCTGATGCAGGTAGTTGCGCATCCAGATGACGAAGATGGCGGGATGCTCACGCTGGAAGCACGCGGGCGCGGCGTGAGCACGCTGCTCATGACGCTGAATCGCGGCGAGGGCGGACAGAACAAGATCGGCAGCAATTTGTCGGATGTACTCGGCGTGCTGCGCGCGGAGGAACTGCTCGCGTCCGATCAGCACTACGGTGTCCAGGAACGGTTTTCGCGGGTGGCGGATTTCGGATTTTCGAAGAGCGCCGAAGAAACCTTTCAGAAGTGGGGCGGACACGATACGGCGCTGGCCGACATGGTGCGCGTCATTCGAACCTTCCGTCCCGATGTGCTGGTGGCGCGGTTTTCCGGCACGGAGCGCGATGGGCACGGGCATCACCAGGCGTCGAGCATTCTCGCCAAAGAGGCGTTCCGCGCGGCGGCCGATCCCAAGCGCTTTCCCGAACAGATCGCGCAAGGCTTGGAACCTTGGCAGGCGAAGAAGTTTTACATCGGCAATGTTTGTTCCTTTGGAGCCCAGACGTGTGAGGACGACAAATGGACTCTGAAGCTGAATTCCGGGGAGAAAAGCGACGCTCTGGGGATGTCCTATGTGCAGTTCGCCATGAAAGGGCTGCGCCATCAGGAATCGCAGGGCGCAGCGAACTGGACGGTGGACGACGGAGACCGGTTTACGTTTTATCGGCTCGTGGATTCGGCGATCCCTCCGACCGTGGGTAAAGACGGGCACGAGAAAAGTTTCTTTGACGGAATAGATACAACATGGACGGGCTTGGCGGCGAGTCTGGGCACCGACGAGAAGAAGGTTCCACGGCTAAGGCAGCAGGTGATCGAGATTGCGAAGCGGGTCTCTGAGGCGAGTGCGGCTGCGAAAGGGAATAAACCGGCGACTGCGACTGCGCCGCTTACGAAGCTCGTAGCGGAGTTACGACGGGTGAGCGGCGCAGTGGATGGAAGCTCATTGGGTGCTGCAGCGAAGATCGAACTGCTGACGCGGCTCGCCGAGAAACAGCAGCAGGCCGAGAGCGCGCTGAACCTGGCGCTCGGCGTGACCCTCACGGCGAACGTTGTTTCCAGCGTGCGACCCGGCGCGCAGGTTCCGAAAGAGGCGGACGCACAAACCACGGTTTCGCCAGGACAAGAGTTCCTGGTGGCCGTGACTTTCCACAACGGATCGAAATTGCCGCTGGTGATCGATCACGTCAAGCTGGAAGTTCCGGAAGGCTGGAACACGATCAGCGGGAAGACGCGGCCGGAGACGGTGAGCCCCGGCGAAGATCTGCATGCAAATTTTCGGCTGCGCGTGCCGAAGGACGCGGCGTACACACGTCCCTACTGGCATCGGAATGATCCCGAGACCGAGGCCGTGAATCACATCGACAACGAAAAGTATGCAACGCTTCCCTTCCCGCCTCCTGCCCTGCGCGCGCGCGTGGAGTACACATCAGGCACGGGCGCGGCACAGACGCGCAACGGAATCACAACTTCGGTGATTACACCGTTTATCGATGATGACGGGAAGGAGAACGCACGTCCGCTAGCGATTGTTCCGGCATTTTCCGTGATGCTGGAACCCGGGACGCAGGTGATCTCCACGCACAATGGATCGACTTCCACCGTCGCAGTCGGCGTGACCAGCAATCTGGTACGCGACGTACACGGTGTGTTGCGGTTGGAGTTGCCCGCAGGCTGGCGATCGGAGCCCGCGCAGTTTGCCGTGGAACTGAAGCAGCGCGGAGAGAAGCAGGACTTCCAGTTCAAGATCTTCACCACCGGTTTGCAGGAGGGGCGAACTGCGGTGCGGGCAACGCTGGAATCCGAGGGCGCGAAGTATGGCGAAGGCTACACGCTGGTGACGCGCGAGGACTTGGGTAGCTTTTACTACTACCAGCCGGCGCAGCAGCGCGTCAGCATCGTCGATGTGCAAGCGCCGCATGATTTGAAAGTGGGCTACATCATGGGCGCGGGCGATGACATTCCCACCGTGCTGAAGCAGGCGGGGATGGACGTCACGCTGGTTCCTGCGGAAAAGATTGCGAGCGAAGATCTCGGCAAGTACGGAACCATCGTGCTGGGAATTCGTGCCTACGACACCCAGAAAGATGTTGTCGCGAACAACAAGAAGCTGCTGGATTTTGTTTCCGCTGGTGGAACGCTCGTGGTGCAGTACAACGCGGGTGTCGCCGACTTCAATGGAGGAAAGTTCACTCCATATTCGACGGAACTGAGCCGGGCGCGGGTTTCAGTGGAGGAAGCTCCGGTGACGATCCTGGCGCCGGACGATTCCGTATTCCGTACTCCTAACCCAATCACTGCGAAGGATTTCGATGGATGGGTGCAGGAGCGTGGCCTCTACTTCATGGACAAGTGGGATGAGCATTTCACACCGTTGCTGTCGTGTCACGACCCCGGAGAAGATGCGCAAAAAGGCGGGTTGCTGCGCGCCCGGTATGGCAAGGGAACGTACATCTATACGGGGTATGCGTTCTTCCGGCAGTTACCGGCGGGAGTACCGGGCGCGGTGCGGCTGTTTGTGAATCTGTTGAGCGCTGGTCACGAGAAGCAGTAGCAGTTGGCAGTTCCCAGTTGCCAGTAAAACGCCAAGGAAGATTCGGGGCGTTTGATCCAACCAACGCATGGGTTCCCCGACAAAACCGGAAGCGGGTTCTCCCAGCCTCATCCGCGGGATGGGGCTGTGGAGCGCAACCTCGCTGAACATGATCGACATGATCGGCGTGGGGCCATTCATCACCATGCCGCTCGTGGTAAGCGCTATGGGCGGCCCGCAGGCACTGCTCGGATGGGTCGCAGGCGCGCTCCTCGCCGTGTGTGATGGGCTGGTATCGGCGGAATTGGGCGCGGCGCTGCCGGCCTCGGGTGGATCGTATCGTTATTTGCGTGAGATGTATGGGCCGCAGAAATGGGGGCGGCTCGTTTCGTTCCTGTTTATCTGGCAGGTTTCATTTTCTGCACCTCTATCCATCGCGACTGGGTGCATCGGGCTCGCGGGATACGCAGCATATTACTGGCCTGAACTGGACACGGTCGTCGCGCACCATGAGGCGGCGGCGCACGTTCCCTGGGTCGGAACGCTACAGGCAAGTTGGATCGTCACGCCGGGCACGGCGGTCGCGGTCTTGATTTGTTTTTTTACGGTGCTGCTGCTTTACCGCAACATCACGGCCATTGGGCGCCTGTCGAAAATATTGTGGTTTGGCGTAATGGGGACGATTGGCTGGATCATCTTCGCCGGGCTGACCCACTTCAACGCCGCGCGGGCCTTCGATTTCCCCCCGGGCGCATTCACGATCTCCCACAAATTCCTGACCGGGCTCGGCGGAGCGATGCTGATCGCGACCTATGACTATTGGGGATATTACAACGTAAGTTTTTTGGGCGATGAGATTCAAGACCCTGAAAAGAATATTCCGCGAGCTCTCTTGCTTTCTATTCTGCTGGTCGCCTGTCTATATCTCATGATGAATGTCTGCGTGCTCGCCGTCGTCCCCTGGCGCGAGATGCTGCAGGCAGGACAGAACAATACCGGGCTGTATGTTGTGTCGTTGTTCATGCAGCGGGTATATGGCGCGTGGGCCGCGCGCCTGGTGACGGGGTTGGTCATCGTAACGGCATTTGCTTCGGTCTTTTCGCTGATGCTGGGCTATTCCCGGGTGCCGTATGCGGCGGCCAAAGATGGCAACTACTTCAAAGCGTTCGCCAAAGTGCATCCCGTGCATCGCTTCCCACATATCTCCCTGCTGGCTCTTGGCGTGGTGGCGGCGGCATTCTGTTTTCTTCGCTTGAAGGATGCGATCGCAGCGCTCGTCGTGATCCGCCTTATTCTTCAATTTCTGGTGCAGGCCGTGGGAGTGATTGTGCTCAGGATTACGCGGCCGGAGATGCGGCGGCCGTTTCGCATGTGGCTCTATCCGTTACCGGCGTTGCTGGCGAGCGCCGGGTTTCTCTTCATATTGTTTAATCGCGAGAACTGGCAGAAGGAAATGCGCTACGCGGCGGTCATTCTGCTCACCGGCGTTGTCATTTATATGGTTCGGGCCTGGAAGGATTCGCTGTGGCCGTTTGCGCAGACCTTAACAGCAAAACCTTAACTACAGGGGACACTCTTCGACTTCGCTCAGGGCGGCCTCCGGTTCACGAAGGAATTCGTTTGCTTGGCTGATCACGTTTCAGTTCCGATTCACGGTGCTGGCATTCCGCGAGCCGACCCGGCTTGGGCTCCCTTAGGAGAACCGCTGTTTCGATCGTTATGGATCGCCGCAGTCATCTCTTACACCGGGACCTGGATGCAGAACGTGGGAGCGGGCTGGTTGATGACCGAACTCACGACGTCACCGCTGATGGTGAGTCTGGTGCAGGCGGCAGCGGCAGTTCCGGTATTTTTGGTGGTGCTTCCCGCCGGCGCGCTGGCGGATATGGTCGACCGCCGGCGGCTCTTGTTATTTACCCAGGCGTCGATGGTAACGGCGTCTGCGGCGTTGGGGGTGTTGACGCTGCTGCATGCGGTGAATCCGTGGGTGCTGCTGGTTTTCACGTTCCTCCTGGGACTAGGCGCGGTGATGAACGATCCAGCCTGGCAGGCCATTACGCCGGACGTGGTTTCTCCGGTGCAGCACGCTTCGGCGGTGGCGCTCAATTCCGCAGGATTCAATGTGGCTCGCGCCGTTGGTCCGGCGCTGGGCGGCCTTGTAGTCGCGGCGGCGGGCTCGGGCTGGTCGTTTTTGCTCAACGCGGCGTCGTTCTTTGGCGTAATCTTTTTTCTTTGCAAATGGAAGCAGCTACCCCGTGAGCCGCTGCCCAGGCAGCGGGTACGGAACTCCGTCGCCGAAGGATTTCGCTACGTGCGCGGCGCTCCTCAAGTTCGGTCGGTGCTGATTCGCACCGGGGCATTCAGCATAGGCGCCACTTCCCTGCTGGCCTTGCTTCCGGTAATTTGTCAGCCGCACGGCGCGCAAGGATACGGATTCCTACTGACATGCTTTGGAGTTGGGGCGCTGGCGGGAGCGGCAGTGTTGCCGCGGTTAAGGCTCCGCTATTCCGTGGATGGGTTGGTCGCGGGGGCGACCGTTGTATTCGCCGTGATGACGTTCCTGGCCGGACAAGTGCATGTATTTGAGCAGCTATGTCTGGTATTGTTTACGGCGGGAGCCGCGTGGATCGGCATTCTGGCCTGCTTCAACGTTGTGGCCCAGACCATGTGTCCGTCGTGGATGCGGGCCCGGGCGCTCTCTATGTACTTGCTGGTGCTGCAGGGCGGCATGGCGGTAGGCAGCGCGGTTTGGGGATGGCTGGCCGCGCGTCAAGGTGTGCCCGACGCTCTCGCGTGGTCGGCGCTCGCGATGGTGATCGGGCTGACGACGATCCGGCGACATCGGTTGACAGCCGCCGAGTTGAAAATGGCTCCGGCGGTAGTAAGGGACTGAACCCAGGGGGAATCGGATGAGAAGACGACTGGAACGAGTTGCGTGCGGTTTGCTGGTGTTGACGGTGGCAGCGGCAGCGCAAGCCCCGAAGCCCAAGCAGGACCATCGCACCGTCACCCAGATCCTGAACCAGACCGTCACCAATCTTGAGGAAGAGTTCACTCCCGCTGCGGACGCCATGCCGGAAGACAAATACGGATTCGCTCCCACCAACGGCGAGTTCAAAGGCGTTCGCACCTTCGCTGAACAAATCAAGCACGTGGCTGCAGTGAATTTCGAACTGGGTGCTGCGATCCTGCAGGAGAAGCCACCCGTCGACCTCAACGGCGAAGCCGGTCCGGCATCGATCATCACAAAGGCCGACATCTTGAAATATCTGAAGGACTCGTTCGCCTATGTGCACAAGGCCATTTCGACCATCAACGAGAAGAACCTTGCCCAGACGGTACGCAGTCCGTTCGGTGAGGGAATGGTGTCAAGGCTTGGCTTGGCCACCAGCGTGTCCTGGCACGGATACGACCACTACGGCCAGATGGTGGTCTACCTGCGAATGAACGGGATCGTCCCGCCGGCCAGCCGTTAGCGGGATTTAAATGCACCAGCCCCTGCGGCGAACTCCTCACCTAGGCAACTCGCTCGAACCCGCCGCAGTTCTCTTCCAATGTAATCCGATTACATTTTGATCAGGAGCGGCGCGAGGAGTCTCGCGCTCCGCGCAAAGTGATCGACGTGGGAATCAGTTCCGACGCAAGCCGGCTTTGGGCGAGATGCGTTGCAACGACCTTGCGCGCTTTTTGCAGCGACGCTCGAGTATCCAGAAAAATCAGGACCGAAGGCCCAGCCCCACTGAGGGCCACGCCGAGAATTCCATCCCTACCTTTCAGTTGTTGCAGACTGGGAAGCAGCGGGCACAGGGCCGCGCGATAGGGCTCGTGGATACGGTCGTCGAGCGCCGCGGAAAGAATGTCGGGGCGTCCTTGCGTGAACGCTGCGAGCAGGAGCATGGAATTCTGCACATTTGTGACCGCGTCGGCTCGCGAATACTGCTCAGGCAGGGCGCGACGCGCTTCCTGCGTCGACAGGCTCTCCTCCGGGACCGCCAGCAACAACGGCCACTTCCCTTTCGGACGCACGCGAACGACTTGGGCCTCGGCCGCAGCATCTCTTATCCCAGCATCAGGCGATTTCGACATTCGCGCAACCGTGAGACCGCCCATCCAGCAAGCGGAGGCATTGTCGGGATGGTGCTCGCGCCGCGAAGCTTCACCGACGATTTGCGCATCGGTCCAGCGCAAGCGTCCAAAATGCACCGCGAGGGCGATGCCCGCCAGCCGGGCAGCCGCCGAAGACCCACAGCCTTTGCCGATCGGAATGTCGTTCGCGATGCGGAGAGACAGAGGCGTGATTTCCCGGCCAGCTGCCTGAAGCACTTCGCGATAGGTAGTCAGGATGAGATGATCTTCGAGTTGACTGCAGATCTCCTGGTCGCGGCCAGTCGCGGCGATCGCGAATCCCTTGGCCGAGTGTGCGTCGATCTTGATGTAGAAATCCATCGCTAGCGCAGCCGCATCAAACGCCGGGCCAAGGTTGGCCGACGTCGCGGGAAGGCCGATCCGAAGTGGGGAAAGCTTCTTGCGAGTCGATGGCATCTTTAATGTTTCAACGTAGCACCGGCACCCTGCCGGCTGTAGCGGGGGCGTCTCGCCCGCGCAATATGGCGGCGTCGCTACTCACCGTTCGGACTTCTCGGCTTTCTCCAGCGCTCCAATCACCGCATCGAGCGTGGCATCGAGAACAATCGGCGGACGACGCAAAGGGTTCAACGCTACGCTGGCGTCTTTCAACAAGTCGCCGCGATGGAACTCCATCGTGAAGTCGGGATCCTTCAGCAGATTTCCCGTGAGCACTAAAACTACGCTCTCTTCCCGCTTCACGAATCCTTGCGTGACCAGCCTTTTCAATCCCGCCAGCGTAACGGCCGAAGCGGGCTCGCACCCGATGCCTTCCGCGCCAATCTCGGCCTTGGCCTGAGCGATCTCGACTTCTGTCACTTGTTCGCAGGCACCGCCCGTTGCCTTGAGGACGTGAACCGCTTTCTTCCACGACGCCGGATTTCCAATCCGAATGGCAGTAGCACGAGTTTCGGCTTGCACGCTGACCAGCTTTTTGCCGTCGGTTTCACGGAGCGTACGCAGCAGCGCATTCGCTCCCTCCGCCTGAATGACTGACAACTTCGGTATACGCGAAATCAAGCCCAGGTCGCGCATTTCGAGGAGCGCCTTGCCAATCGCAGAACTGTTTCCCAGGTTGCCACCGGGGACAATGATATGGTCGGGTGTCTGCCAGTCGAGTTGTTCCAGCAATTCGAGAGCGAGAGTCTTCTGGCCCTCGAGGCGAAACGGATTGATCGAGTTCAACTGATATACGGGCGCACGCTTCACGAGTTCCTGCAGCAGGCGCAGGCAGCCATCAAAGTCAGTCCGCAGTTGGCAAGTGACCGCCCCGTAGTCGAGCGCTTGCGAAAGTTTGCTCCAGGAAATCTTCCCGTCGGGAACGAGCACCAGGCTTCGCATCCCCCCACGCGCGGCATAAGCGGCCATGGATGCCGACGTGTTGCCGGTCGAAGCGCAGCCGACCCAGCGAAATCCGGCGAGACGCGCGAAGGTCGCGGCAACCGTCATCCCAGCGTCTTTGAACGAGCCGGTGGGATTCAATCCCTGATGCTTCGCGAACAGGCGCGGCACCCCCGTGATGCGCGCACATTGCGGAAGTTCGTACAAAGGCGTGTTGCCCTCGCGCAAGGTGATGACCGCTTGATCGTTTGTGAATGGCAGCAACTCGCGAAAGCGCCAGACGCCGCTGAGATCGACATCCGCGTGAGATAATCGCCGCTCCCGCCAAGTGGACTTCAGTTTCGCGGCTTCGGTGCTCGTGTTTTTCCAACGCGGGTAAGTGATTTCGAGCAAGTCGCCGCAGTGAACACAGCGGAAATCCTGGCTCGCGCTCTCGCTCAAGTCGCTACAAGCGATGCAACGAAACCGAAAATCCGACTGACGCACGTCAGGCGCTGCAGTGGTGAGAGGAGGCATGGGCCGGATTTATTTCTCCCCTCGAAGATACTGGTCGCTCTTGTTGATCCAATCGGCGCGTGGAGGAGTGAACACGTCGAGGTCGACGGTATCTTCCACGGCCTCGGCCTTGTGGGGCATGTGCGCGGGAATGCAGAGGACTTCGCCGGCATGGACCACGATTTCCTTGCCGTCGATCCAGAACTTGAGCGCGCCGTCGAGAATGTAAGTCAGTTGCTCGTTGTGGTGGCTGTGCTCAGGAACGATGCAGCCCTTTTTCAAGAGCACGCGTGCCACCATGATTTCCTGGCCGACCACGAATTGGCGTTGCAAGAGCGGGTTGAGTTCTTCAAGCGGAATCGTATGCCAGGGAATATATTGCAGCGCGGCGGTGCCAGCCGCGTGTTTGGTGACGGCACGCTTGGCGCGGGAGTGTTTCGTCGCACTGGACTTCGTTTTGGTCTTCGTTTTGGACTTCGGGCGAGACTTAGACTTTGATTTCGCCATGAGATATCTGCCGTCCCTTCGGGACTCGGTTCCCAACTTCCGATTCTACCCGGCACCCGTGCCGGGCTTTCACATTCCGCCGCTTCGCGGCTTCCACGCAGGAGCATTCGACTCTCGTCTTCGCTCAACGACGGATGCACTCCGACTCTTTCGGCACTGGAGCGCTGGTTTTCAGTGCACTCGCCCGTTGTACAACTTTACCGCCGTGTCGTGCAGGTACGCGTGGGCCAGTTCAAGAGCCCGTACTTCGGTGATTTCATTTTCCGAAACCATCTCAGACAGAGCCGCCGCCAGTGCGGTGCGGGACGATTGCACGCCCAGCCAGTAGCTCTCTTCCGCCCCCAGCACCTGATTGTAAGGGAAACAGTCGGTACCGAAAGTGATCTTGTCGGGAAAAGTTTCCAGCCACATCTTCAGCGTTTCCTTGAACGCCGACGGATACTGAGCCAGTTCGCCAAAGGATGAGTCGAGATAGACATTCTTCATCGCGGCCAGCCAGATAGCTTCGCGCTCCAATGGGTATCCACCATGGATCATGACGAAGGTGGTGGAGGCATAGCGCGGATCGCGCAACACGCTCTCCAGATTCATGATGTTGCTCTGTGACAGATTGAAATAGTCACCGATGCCGACCGCAGTGTGGATGTGTACGGGCAAGTGCAGGCGGCCACCTTCGGTGACCAGATAACGAAAAACGTAGTCCTGAAACGTACGGTATTCCCTCTCGGTAGGGATCCCTCCGCCGACGTAGCGCTGGTACAGGTCTTCGGCCTGGGCACGCGTCGGATCGCCGAAGGTCGTCGGGCGCAGATAAGCCACCTCAAATTTCATCGCGATACCACCACGTTTCGAATTGTCCTCCAGCACCCGGCTGATGAACTTCAGGTAGTCGGCGAACGTGCCGGGAAGCTTGCTGACATTTTCCTGCTGCATCCAGCGGTGCAGCATCTTTTCCTGCAGGGGAATGTAGACGCCCTCGTCGGGATTGCGCGCCGATTCGCGCTCGTTGTTAAAAGGCCACATAAACGAGTCCGCAAAGAAGACCCAGACAAAACGCTTGGGATCGAGGTAGCCGGGCATCATAGCGCGGTTGGCGACCGAAGTCTCGATGTTCAGGTCGTCGAGAATCGAGTTGAAGTAAGCCGTCCCGGCGAGCTGCTTCTTGAGGTCCGCCTTCTTGTCGAGCAGCCATTTCGCGTGTTCGGGAGAAAGATCGCTATACGGATAACCGAACAAAGCCTTGGCAGCGACAGCAAGTTCCGGATTGTCGTCACGCGTGCGAAGCGCCTCGCTGAGATTGGGCGGAGAAGCCATGGCATCGACATCGGGATCATCGGCATATCCGGGGTGTGCGTGATGATCGAAGGCGGGAATTTTTTCGATCTGCGGCAGAAGACGCTGATAAATCTGTTGCACGTCGGGACCGGGGAAAGGCCGTGCTTGGCCAACGGCATAGATCGACAGAAAGCCGATAAGAAGAAGAGACGAATATCGTACAAAGAGAGTTAGCGATCTCATGGATCCTTCAGGTTCTGAAATGTCTGCTTATCGAACCGCCGCCATTCCCTGCCACCGCCGTCGACGCCTTCATCATGCGCATAGATCTCCGAGAAAAAGGAAAAAACGTTGGCGACGGTCTAGCAGGCTGTTCCGAATTTCTTCGCGGCCTTTGCGAAATCTCTGCGTGCTTTGCGGTCCAAGCCTTGATCGCAAAGTTCGCAAAGAACTGCCGCCCAGGACGCAAAGAAAAACAAATACGTGTCTGGAACTGCGTACCCGCCGTCTCTACAACCCTTTATACATGCCGCCGTCCACCAGCACGGTCTGCCCCGTCACGTACGACGCGCGCTCGGACGCTAGCCAGACAATCGTCTCGGCCAATTCCCGCGGCTCGCCCAGGCGCTTGAGGGGAGCATCGGCAGCCCACGCATCGAAAATTTCTTGCTCGCTCTTGCCCGACGCCGAAGAGCGCGCTTTCGCCAGTTCCTTCAGACGGTCGGTTGCCGTAAAGCCGGGGCCAACGTTGTTCACCAGGATGCCGTCTTTGCCGAACTCGTTCGCCAGACTCTTTACCAATCCCACCACCGCGGCTCGGACTGCGTTCGACAGCACAAGATCGGTCACCGGTTGCTTGGTGGTGATTGAAGTAATCGTAATGATTCGTCCCCAATGCTTCTTCTGCATGTGTGGGATGACTTCGCGAGCAAAATACACCGTGCTGAGGAAATTCAGGTCGATGGCATGCCGCCAGTCTTCGAGTGTGGCAGCGAGAAATCCCTTGGCCGGCGGGCCACCCGCATTGGTCACGCAGATATCGACTCCGCCGAACGTACCAGCCACAGCTGCGACGAACCGGGCGACCGCGACAGGATCGCCGACGTCGAACGCTTCGGCGAAGACATCCACGCCGTGCTGCTTTCTGATTTTTTCTGCCGCCGCCTGTAGCGTCTGATCAGTGCGCGCGCACATGGCGACGCGACATCCTTCGGCGGCAAAGGCTTCGGCAGTCGCCAGTCCGAGTCCCTGGCTGGACGCGGCGATCAGGGCTACGCGATTTTTCAGGCCCAGATCCATAAGTGAGGATGGAATGCCGCATTATAAATGGCTCCAGGGTCTTCGTTGCGCTCTCTGCGATTCCTTTGCGAACTTCGCGGGATGGACTCGGTTTCGCCGCTGATTTCGTTCTGCTTTGCGCTCTTGGCGGCGGTTCTTTGCGATCTCTGCGGTCAAGAGCTTTTTGTCGCTAGCCGTCTTCGCTTGCCCCGCCGAATTTCCGCAATTACTCTGGAAGACGCGAGGAGCCCATGAAACGGAACGTCCGCCGTCCTGAAACCGCCGCTGTCCACGGGGGCGCCGACCTGCAAAAGAAGAACGGTCCTGTCGGCACTCCCATCTATCAGACTTCGACCTTTGAGGTCACCGACAACGATGAACAGCAGCGCGTCACCACGACCGACCGCTACTACACGCGCTGGGGCAATCCCACCAACACGGCGGCCGAGCAGGCCGTGGCTGCGATCGAGGGTGTCGAGGCCGCGCGCACGTTCGCTTCCGGCATGGGAGCGATTACCACCACGATTCTGGCGTTCCTGAAGGCGGGAGACCACATCATCGCGCAGCGCGACATTTATGGCGGCGTGACCAAGTTCTTCTCGGAGTGGCTGCCTCGCGTGGGAATCGAGACGACGTTCGTCGATACCAACGATTATGAACAGCATGCGCGGGCGATCCGGCCAACCACGAAGATGCTGTATCTGGAGTCGCCGACTAATCCGTCATTGCGCGTCGTCGACTTAAAAAAAGCTGTGGCGCTGGCCCGGCAGCACAAGCTGCTCAGCATGATCGACAGCACGTTCGGCACGCCCATCAACCAGCACCCAGCGGAGTACGGCATCGACCTGGTCATGCATTCGGGCACGAAATATCTCAGCGGACATGCGGACCTGACCTGCGGCGTGGTGTGCGGCCGCCAAGAACTGATGGATCAGATCTGGGAGACGCGGACCACGCTGGGCAACTGCATGGATCCCCATGCGGCGTGGATGCTGATCCGTGGCCTCAAGACGCTGGCGGTCCGTGTGGCGCGGCAGAATGAGAATGCTCTGCGCGTCGCGGAGTTCCTGGAGCAACACGGGAAAGTCCGGCGCGTGCATTATCCGTTTCTGAAGAGCCATCCCGAGTACGCCGTCGCGCGCGAGCAGATGAAGGGGGGCGGAGGCATGGTGACATTTGAAGTGGAGGGCACAGGCGAAGACGCGCGCCGGGTCAGCGAGGCCATGCACCTGTTCACTCTGGCGACGAGCCTGGGCAGCGTCGAGTCGCTGGTGTCCATCCCGGTACTGACATCGCACGCCATGATCTCCGCCGAGCAGCGCGAGAAGATGGGCGTGACCGAGCAAATGGTCCGGCTATCGGTAGGGATCGAAAATGCTGACGATCTGATCGCAGATCTGGACCGCGCGCTGGAAGCCGTGAGCGCCCGGCAAACGGTGGGTAGTAGCTTCTAGCTCCGAGCTTTGAGCTTCGAGCTTCGAACCCGGGCCTCGTGCTTTCGGCTGTGCTCTTGCCCTGCTGCTGCGCTTCGCGATGGCTGGATGGCAAAAGGCGGCCGTCTCCACATGACTGCCGCAAACACGTGACTGTCGCAAAAAGAATCCCGGCCTCTTGCGAGGCCGGGATTTATGCTTCTGCCACGGGATTGTTAGAACAGGAATTTCAGCGCCAACTGTAGGACACGCGCTTCGTGTGCGCCGCCGGCATACAGGAAGTTGGCGGTTGGCGGTGCGGTAAAGGCGTTGGTGCTGGAACCATTAATATTGGCGGCTGATCCGGACTGCCCGGCAATCGGGGCCCACTCGAGATGATTGAACACGTTGAATGCCTCGGCCCGGAATTCAAACGCCTTGCTCTCTTTAATAACAAACCGCTTGTAGAGAGCCATGTTGAAGTTGATGAAGTCCGGATTGGTCAGACTGTTTCTGCCCGAATCGCCGAAGGTCAGCGCCGTCGGAGTCCCATAGGCTGATTGGCTGTAGAACTGGCGCCCGTTCGTGTTGACCGGGTGCGGACTCGCTTTGGGATTGCCGATGATGTCGGCATAGGCAGACGAGCCGAGCCCGTTTCCGACTCCGGCATTATCGATCGCATTGTAGATCACGCTGAAGGGGGACCCGGTATTAAAGCTCATCACACCCGAGTATTGCCACCCGCCCAGCAGAGCATGTGTTATTCCACGACTTTTGAAGATCGGAACATCCCAAACCCAGCTTGCATTCAGGACGTGGCGTTCGTCGAAGTTGGAGCTGGCACGATTGGACGCCGGACTATACGTATTGGTGAAACTGCCGTCGAAACGGTCTGAGGAATCATCGATGGAGTGGCTGTAGGTGTAAGCCAGGTCCAATTCGAGGCCGCCCGCACTGCGCCGTAACAGGAATTGCAGCGCGTTGTAGCTTGAGGACGAGGCTGTCTGGAGATGCGCGATGCTGCCGTATCCCGGGTAGGGACGGAAAGGATCAGCACTCGCGGGCACGCAGCCGTTGGCGACCGCAACATTGACCGCCGCCCCGGATGGCGGGCCACCGTTGACACCAGGTGTATACGGGATTGGCTTTCCGCTCGGCGTCACGGCATTTGTTGGAACAAAATACGAATCCAGATTTGCCGAGCACTCACTTCCGCTGAAGGTCTGCCCCGCCGTATAAGGATTCGGGGATGCCGGATAGAGTTGATTGAGATCGGTTTCGCGTGTGAGCCGGGTACCTTTGCTCCCGACATAGGAAACGGTGGCAATCGTATTCCGCGCGAGTTCCTGCTGTACATCAACGTGCCATTGCTGTACGTAAGGCCATTGTGCCTTGGTCGGGACGGCGGTCACGCCCAAAGGAAACTGCGGTTGAGAAGCCCCACTTCCGATATTGGTATAGCCCACGATGTTATTCTGCTGGGCCGCATACGCCAGAGGCGGAGAGTTCTCCAGCGACTCGCTGTTGGCCTCGTTGCCGTTGCCGTGCTCAAAGAAGATTCCGTATCCACCGCGAATCGCCGTCTTGCCATTTCCCTTTGGATCCCACGCAAAACCGACTCGTGGCGCGGGGTTGAACAAGTGTCCCGTCATACAACCCACTGGTACGCCGGGCGTCACTCCGCATTGCACGATTCCGTTCGGCAGGTCCGCGACCGATGGCGCCAGATTGTCCTTCGTCAGGAAAGAAACAATGTCGGAACCCGCGTCTACCGAAGTCTGGCCGGCAACGTAACGCGCCGGATCGAAGTTGAACGCCTGATGCTCTTTTTCGCGGTAAGTGCCGAACAAGCTGACGCGTAATCCCAGATTCAGAGTCAGGCGATCGGTAAGACGCCAATCGTCGTTGAAGTAGGGCTCAAGCATTTTGTAGCGGTTGTAGTACTTGACGGTTGTGTTTTGTTGCCCGAACGACGACATGTACCCCAGCAACAGATCCGCAAACGGATTCCCGGTCGTGACCTGTGCGGCACCTGGATTGAACGTCATGTAACCCGGATAAGAACCCGCAGCCAGCTCTCCGCCGAGTTCATTCTTTTGCACGGCCTGGAAGTAGGCCCCAAACTGCAGGTTGTGCTTGCCGACCAACTTGCTCACGTTGTCGCGGTAGCTGTAGGTGGGATTGGAGTTGTAAGGACCGTTCGGAATATAGCCGGGATCTTCGCCAAAATTGCCGTAAACGCCAGCCGGGTCCTGCAGGTTGATACCAGGGATCACGCCCCGGTCCGCACCTGGGAAAATCGCTCCATACGTGCTACCGGCGGGCCTCTTCCAGTTGCCGAGGTCGGTTAATCCGATGTGGTCAGTCGTATAGCTGAAGACGAATTCGTTCAGCAACGTCGGAGAAAATGTCGAGGCCAGACGGGTGACAAAACTCACGCCCGGACCGGTAAAGTTCGTCTGAATCGTGGGAAAACTTCCTTGATTGGTCCACAAGGGAACTTGATTGATCGTGCTCCACGAATCGTGAATGTAATGGAAGCTAAGACGTTCGTTGCCGGTGAAGTTATGGTCAAGACGCAGCAATTCCTGACGCCAGTTGGTCGGCTCCGAGGTAACTTCGTAGAACGCCGCTTGTCCGGGAATCGTGGGATTGGAATAACTTGGAGTGGGATCTGGAATGAGTGCGAGCAGTCCGTTTACGTTCGGATCGTTGGGATTCACCGGCACCTGATTCCCGGGATAAGGATTCCCCGTGGTCGGATCGACGGGGCAGTCGGCGGGGCCCAGCGCGCACACGTCGCTGAAGTTGCCGCCGCGCTCCGCTACCGTCGGCACGAACTGCGGTCCAAACGTGTACGGAACTCGATCCCGGCGCCATTCCTGCGACCAGAAGAAGAACGTCTTCGTCTTGTCTTTGTTGTACACGCCCGGAATGTAAACCGGCCCCCCCAAGGTGTAGCCGAAATCATTCTTGTGATAGGCCGGCGCCACGCCACCCTGCTGCCATCCGGCCGAGTTGAAAGCGGTGTTACGCACAAATTCGTAGGCATCGCCGTGGAATGCGTTGGTGCCGGATTTGGTCTCGACTTCGATCGTGCCCGATCCGTTCTTGCCGTACTGCGCGCCATAATTAGAAGTCAGGACCTTAAACTCGCCGATGGCATCAATGCTGGGAGTGACGTTCAGCGTGCCGTTGCTGCCGTTATCCAGATTGTCGCCGCCGTCGAGTTCCCAGTTGTTGTATTCCACCCGGCCGCCGTTGACGCTGAACTGGGTGTTGGCGGTAACGCCCACGCCACCTTCATCGGCACCTGTTTGGTTGCTGACACCGGGTACCAGGGTGATGAGTTGCTTAAAGTCCCGCCCGTTCAGTTCCAGCTGGGAAATTTCTTTTCCCGACACGGTTCCGCCGAGGTCGGAGGATTGGGTTTCTACTTCCGCGACCTGCGAGCCTTCCACCACAATCTCGGTTGTCGCCGCACCGACCTGCATGGTGACGTTGACACGGGCTTTGTCCGCCACGTTCAACGTGACGCCCTTGGCTTGATACTTTTTGAAGCCCTCCGCGGTGACGCTGATATCGTAGCTGCCGATGGGAAGGGCGGCGAAGAGGAAGTCTCCGGAACCATTGCTCGCGGCCGTGCGGTTCACGCCGTGTTCGGGACTGCTGATAACCACATGCGCACCTGCAATGGCGGCGCCGCTCGGATCGGTCACCGTTCCCGTGATGGACGCCGTGTCCTGCGCTATGGCAACTCCGCCAACTGCTAGAACCAATGCGACCACCAACCACATCACACGATAAGATTTCATGATCAAACTCCTCTGAGGGCGCGGACCGCGCACGAGTTCAGTTGGTTTTGCCGTTGGCTTTTCCGAGCATCGTTGCTCGGATCGTCGATTCGAATACCGTTTACGCCCCGAATAGGTTGAGACCCCAAGACGGGTTATTAAAACGTATGAATAGTGCGTTTAGGTGGCATCGTCTGTCAAGAAAAAAGCGATGCCGCTGTGCGCAGGATCACACGCTTTTCTGCAAAATCGATTCGTGCTATGCGGAAATCAGATCTGTACGAAAACGTTTACGCTAAAAACTTTACAGCAGGCTGCGCGTCGACTCCCGCGCCACCAACTCAGGCGCCACTTTGCGATGGATGGCCGTGATCTCCCGCTTTTCGAGCACCGCGTTGATGCCGTCGACCACCACGCCCACGGCCGACGCTCCCATCGCTTCCATCGGTTGACGGACGGTGCTCAGCGATGGCGTGTACAGTGCCGACGTCGCCACATCGTCGAAACCGATGACCGAGCATTGCTCCGGGACGCGTACGCCGGCTCGCGTCAAAGCCCGGATCGCACCGAACGCGCTCATGTCATCGAACGCAAGCAGCGCCGTGAATGGCCGCTTCTGCCGGATCAGGTCTTCAGTCAGTTTGCAGCCCGATTCGAAGCTCGACATGGGATCGCGCGACTCCGGCAATTCCACGATCAAACGGGCGTCGAGTTCCATCCCGCATTCTTTGGCGCAGTTGCGGATGCCACGCCAGCGCGGCGAACTGTCGGTGAGCGCCTTGGGTCCCCGTATGAATGCGATTTTTCGGTGGCCGAGAGCCTGCAGGTGCTCGAGTGCCATGTGGCCGCCAACTTCGTTATCCACGATGACGGAACTGATCGAGTCGGTCTTCAGTTCGCAACCGATGATCGCTGTGGGAATGCTGCTCTTCTCCAGATCGGCAAGCAGGTTAATATCGAGAAAGAGCCAGTTCGCCAGAACAATCAGGGCTTCCACGCGGCGATCGAGCAGCATCTCGAGATAACGCTCGAAGCGGCTGCGCTCATTGTGCACATCGGTGAGAATGGGAAGATACGACGATTGGTACAGAGTGTTTTCGATGCCGCGCAGCACCAGCGTGCAATACGGATCCGTCATGTCGAAGACCATGACGCCGACCGTGTGGCTGCGCTTGCTGCGCAACGATCGGGCAAACTGGTTGGGACGGTATCCAAGCTTCTGCGCCGCGCGCTCGATGCGCTGCTTCGTGACTGCGGGAATGTAGCGGGCCAACGGTGCGTTGTTCAGCACAATCGACACCGTGGTCGAGGAGAAACCGCTTTCCTTCGCCACATCACGAATGGTTACCATTGTCGCCCCTGCGCCGAATCGGAGTGGCGCCACAGTCTGGAAAGCATTTCAGTTACGCTTTCAGCGTTCGTTCTGCGCTTGTGTTAAAAGCCTGCGCTGGCGGACACTACAGCAGAGAGTAATACCAGTGTCAAGCGCTCGAATCACATCGCATTGCTTGGTTTGGCTTCTGCTTGCGGGAATGACGATGGCCTTTCCCGCGAGCCAGAACTCGTCCGCGCCCGCGGCAAATGGGCACAAAGGCGCCTCCGCAGTGGCGCCCGCCAACGCCATTCCCTCCGATCCCGCAAAACTTTTTCAGCTCGGACAGGATGCTCTGGCTCATGGAAGGCTCGACGACGCCGAGCGGGATTTCCGCGGAGTGCTGCAGGTCGACCCGCAAGCCGCCGGAGCTTACGCCAATCTCGGCGTCGTCTACATGCGCCGGAAGCAATGGAACCAGGCTCTGGAAGCGCTGCAGAAAGCGGAACACCTGATGCCGCAGGTCGCGGGAATCCGGCTCAATATCGGACTCGCCTACTACCGGCAAAGCGAATATCTCAAGGCGATTCCGCCCTTCGAGTCGGTGGTACGCGACCAGCCCGATGCCGCGCAGCCTCGATATTTGCTGGGACTCTGTTACTTTTTCGCCGAACGCTGGGCCGCTGCGGCAACCACGCTGGAACCCCTCTGGGCGCAGGAATCGGGGCAATTGCCCTATCTCTACGTGCTTTCCAACGCCGCCCACCGCGCCGGGCAGAAGGAACTCGACGACCGCGCCACTACCCAGTTGATTAAGTTGGGCGACGGCTCACCGGCCTACCATCTCTTTATCGGAAAATATCATCTCAACCTCGACCAGTACGATGCGGCACTGGCCGAGTTTCGAGCGGCCGAACAAGCGGATCCGTCACTCCCGTTTGTGCATTTCAACCTGGGGTATGCCTACCGGAAGAAGCAGGATTATCCGCAGGCCCGCGACGAATTTCTGAAAGACGCTGCCGTGGAACCGGATCTTGCCCTCGACTACGAGCAGTTGGGCGACGTCTACTGGCTGATGGAGGACGACAAGAACGCCGAGAAGAGTTACCGCGAGGCGCTGCGCCGCGATCCCCGCCTGGTCAACTCCCACCTTGGGCTGGCGAAGATTTACCAGCATCAAGACAACTACGCGGCGGCACTGGTCGAAGCAGAAGCGGCGCAAAAGCTCGACCCCGAGCGCACCGACGTTCATTACGTGCATGGGCAGGTGCTGCTGCACATGGGGCGCAAGGAAGAAGCGAAGAAAGAACTGGAAGCGGCGGTGAATATCGACAACCAACATCGCTCCGCCCGGGAACTGCAGATGGACACGGGAACCGTTCCGTCGCCCGAGCTCTTGCAGGACCCGCAGTGATACACTCGGCGGGAGCGATTCCCGCCGCACACACAACCGCTAGTCGCCGTTCTGGTAGGAGGTGCAAATCATGAAACGAATCCTGAAAATCCTGGCCATCATTGTTGGCGGGCTCATTGTCATCGCCATCGCCATTCCCTTTTTCGTCGACGCCAATACCTTCCGGCCAACTCTGGAATCGGACCTTACCGCCGCGCTCGGACGTCAGGTCAAGGTGGGAAATCTCTCACTCTCCCTCCTTTCGGGCGGCGTGACCGCCGACGACATTTCCATTGCCGACGATCCCACGTTCAGCCACTCGCCGTTTGTGCAGGCGAAATCGCTCAAAGTCGGAGTCGAACTGGTTCCGCTGATCTTTTCGAAGACGCTGAACGTTACCGAGTTGACCCTCAACCAGCCCGAGATCAACCTGGTGAAATCGGAGAACGGCGAGAAATGGAATTTCTCGAGCCTGGGCGGAAACAATGCGTCCGCTCCCAAACCGGCGGCCAGAACTCCGAGCACGAACCCGAATCTGTCGGTGGCCAAGTTGAACGTCGACAATGGCCGACTCACCGTTTCGACCGCAGGATCCGATATGAAGCCCCATGTTTACGATAAAGTTGATATTGAAGTGGATAACTTCTCCTTCACTTCTTCCTTTCCCTTCAAAATGTCGGCCCAATTGCCGGCCGGCGGAAGTCTGAAACTGGATGGCAAGGCCGGACCGATCAATGCCGACAATGCCGCGCGCACGCCGCTCGAATCGAAAGTTACCATCCAGAAATTGAATATTGCAGCATCCGGAATTATCGATCCCGCCGCGGGCATCTCGGGAATTGCGGATTACGATGGCACCGTCACTTCCAACGGCACTACCGCTAAAACCAGCGGCAAGCTGACAGCCACGAATTTACAGGTCGTAAAGAAGGGTTCCCCGGCGGGAAGACCCGTTGTGGTCAACTATACGGTCGACCATGATTTGGTCAAACAGACCGGAACGATCCAGCAGTGTGACATCTCCATGGGCAAGGCGGTCGCGCACCTTACCGGAACCTACGACGCTCACGGCAAGGTGACGGCAATCAACATGAAAGTAAACGGACAAGGCATGCCCGTCGACGACTTGGAGGCCATGCTGCCCGCGCTGGGCGTGATATTACCTCCCAAGTCAACATTAAAAGGCGGCACGCTGGATACGACCATGGCGATCACAGGTCCGGTTGATAAGTTGGTTACGGTCGGAACGATCAAACTGGCCAATTCGACGCTTGCCAATTTCGACCTGGGTTCGAAACTTTCCGCCATTTCCGCCCTATCGGGCAAGAAAACGGGAAACGATACGACGATTCAGAATTTCAGTTCCGATGTTCGCGTCGCTCCCGAGGGCACGAAGGCCGACAACATCAATCTGAATGTTCCTGCGATCGGAGTGGTCACCGGCGCGGGCACCGTGAGTCCCGCCAACGAACTCGCGTTCAAAATGAATGCCGAGGTGCAAGGAATGGGCATTCCATTCTCGGTCGCCGGGACGACCGCGGACCCGAAGTTCGTTCCTGACGTCGACCGGAATCGCGACCGGACTCCTGAAAGGACTGGCCTCGGGCAACAAGAACCAGCAGCAGAACCCAGTCAACAACGTCATGGGGCTGTTCAACAAGAAAAAGCAGTAGCCGGAATCGGCGAAGACTTAGAAGAACAAGAGCCATGTCGGGCGGACATGGCTCTTCTTGCCCGCTGTCATTCACTGGTGCGTCGTCATTTACTGCTGCGAACAATTATTTTATTATCGAGAAATGACAAGCGGCGTGACCAACACCATTGCCGAAGGCTTAGGGCGTTACTCGATCGGTGAAAAACTCCGCTCCCTGCGTCTGCGCAAGAGCATGGGACTGGTGGAACTGGGCCAGCACACCGGGCTCTCGGCAGCGCTGCTTTCGAAGCTGGAGAGAGGAAAGCTGTTTCCCACGTTGCCCACCCTCTTGCGCATTGCCATGGTCTTCGGAGTTGGGCTCGATTACTTCTTCACCGACGAACGCAAGCGCAGGGTCGTGGGGGTTGTGAGAAAAGAAGAGCGCGTCCGATTTCCCGAGAAGCCCGGGATGGCCGACGTGCAGTACTACTTTGAGTGCCTCGACTATCGCGCCACCGAGCGCAAGCTGAGCGCGTTCCTCGCCGATTTTCAGGACGTCCCCGCAGAAAAGCTCAAGCCCCACCAGCACGCCGGCGTGGAGTTTCTTTACGTGATGAAGGGCTCGCTCACCCTCAAAATTGGCAGCGAAGAATTCCTTCTGGAAGCCGAGGACGCGATCTACTTTGATTCCGCCGTACAACACAGTTACCGCAGGCACGGCGCCAAGCCGTGTACGGGAATCATAGTCACGGTGCCGTAGTACGTCGGTAGTCGGCCGCCTTGATGGTAGTATGGAAGATTCCGTGGGAAGAATTCCGGGAAACCGTGTCGAGTGATCCCTGAGGAATTGTCCGCGGTAAAATAAGGCGCAGATCGTTTTGCTTACTCGTGCCAGGCCGACTGGCTGCGCTTTGCGCGGGGACCGGGCAGCCTTTGGGTTGTCCCATGAATCGAAGCTACTTGAACCGAAACCTGCTCATGTTGAAATCCGAGTCGTCGAAGTCCGGTTGTTCGAAATCTGGGCGGTCCAAATTTATCTTCTTATGCGGCCAGCCATGCAGCCAGGTTGGCGTTGCGGCTTGGTGCCTCCTCGTCTTTCTGGCTTTGCCATCGCTGGCTTCGGCTCAGGGCAGTTTCACACTGCAGGCGCCGTCCCTGTCGGAAGTTGCGATCGCCCCCGGTGGAACCTCGTCGGCAAACATTACTGTGGGGTCGGTCAACGGATTCAGCGGCACTGTCACCCTGAGCTGTACAGTCGCAACCACGACCGGTCAGACGCCAACCGATCCTCCCGAGTGCGCCGTGAGTCCCGCGACCGTCACTCCGCCCACCAGCGCATCCGCCACCATCACCACGAAGTCCGACACCAGTACCGTGTCTTACAACATCGTCATCACCGGTAACGCGCCGTCGACCGGAGAGACAACGTCCGTGGCGCCTCTGACCTTGACCGTGCTCGCGGTCAGCGCACAGTTCACCATTACCATTGACCGACCGGTGACTCCCAGCAGCGTGCCCGCCGGCAGCGGTGGCCAGGGGGTTGTCAGCATTAATCCCATCAACGGATATATCACTCCGCCAGGAAGCCCCGGGATCACGCTTTCGTGCAGTTCCATTTCCCCGTTGGTGACCCTTCCTCCGACCTGTTCCTTCAATCCACCGGTCGTGCCTTTAACGAGCGCGAACCCGGTCACGTCCAACATCTCAATCAGCACTTTCGGTCCCATAACTACGAGTGCCCTCGTGCATCCGCGAGCCTTCTACGCGTTGTGGCTGCCTATCCCCATGCTGTCGCTGGCCGGCTTGGGCGCTGCGGTTGGTGGGAAGCGATCGCGAAAGGCCTGGGGACTGTTGGCTCTCTTTGTGATCAGCGGAGCCCTTTTTCTGATGCCGGCCTGCGGCAACACCTCAAATATGACCACCACCCCCAACGGAATCACTCCGAACAACACCTATTCCTTCGTGGTGTCTGGAGTGGACAGTAATGGTGTGATCTCCAGCAACGGCGGCACGATCACCTCGAGTCCCACGGTCAGCCTGACCGTTACCTCGCCGACCAATTAAGTCAGGCCGGCCCATCTCCCGAGTTACGACAGTCGGACAACGTCGCGCCTGCAGGCACTCGATGCGCTAAACACTAGAGAACTTGCGGCGTTCGGTGCAGATCCGGAAACCGAATCGCGGAAGGCGGAATTCATGACGCGGCTTTGCGCGCCTGGCGCTCCATCTCGGCCGTCTGGTGCATGAGGACGTCGCGCAGCGACACCAGGCCCTTCAAAGCTTTGCCATCGACAATCGGCAAATGGCGGAATCCGAACTCCCGCATGATAAACAGGCATTCCTCAATGCTCTCGTCAGCGGCCACAGCGCGCGGGTTCGCCGTCATGACCTCTGAAACCGCGGTCGTTCCCGGCGTGCGCCCCACAGCCACGACGCGGTTCATGATGTCCCGTTCCGAGAGGATGCCCGCCAGTTGCCCATCGCGCAGCACGGGCAGCGCGCCAATGTTGTGCTCCATCATGTAGCGCGCCGCGTCCAGCACGCTGCGGTTGGCTTCGACGGAATAGAGCTTGCGGTCTTTCACGAGATCGCGGAGGGTTGTCATGCATCACTCCTTCGGAAGTAAAACCAGCGTGGATTTCGGCCAGCTCCCATAGCCAGCCTTTGCGGTGGGAAATACTTTATCACAGGCGCAGGGCGCGGAGACGAAGGTTGCTGACGCAGCCTTCGCTCTGGGTTGGGCCGGTTTTGGGCTCGCGTTCATTGGAACTGAACATTTGCGGTACGTCCGTAACTACCGTCGGATGTCGCCCCGAAGTATCATCTTGCCAAATCATCCGCCGGAGAGCGTTATGCAGCGCGTCACTTTAAGAGGTTTGTGCATTATGGTTGTTATGCTGCTCGGCAGCATAAGTTACGGACAGTCGTTAGCCGATGCCGCGCGCGCCAATCGCCAGCAGAAAGGCGCTGCCCCTACGAAGGTCCTCACCAGTGATGATCTCGTCGCCAACGCAACACCTGAAACAATTCAACTGATTCCCGGCTCAACCGCTTCCGGACAAGGAACACTGGTCGCGCCCGGGCGTGGAAAACATAGTTACCGGGTCATCACGTTGGATGCCACCCGGTTTTTGAGTGGAGGCACAATCCACATCACGATCACCGTGGGTACCGGGGAATCCGAAGCATCATTTGATTTATACCCACAGGGTCTTTCCTTACCTTCAGAAGGGATGCCGAACTCTCTGGCCAATGCTGTAAATATACATAGCGGGTCCGGCGCCAAGATCAATTATCATTTCGCCCACGGAACTGTGTTCCAATTCGCCGCAGAGGGTAGCTGGAATTCAAAGGCCGGCGCCACCAATACCTACAATTTTGTAATCGATGTGGACAGCCAGTCCACGCGATGAACCCTATGTTTGGCTCTGCGGTGGAACGCTAAGTATCCCGGCACGATCCCGGCTCTCACACTTTTCCAGTTTTCTTCCCGTAATGAAGTCGTCTCCGGCCTCGGATCAGGAATCGGGAAGCATGGGGGGAAACGCGGGGACTCGGGACTGCCCCCGGGGTTTTGTCAAATATCTACTGTCAAAGGTGGTGCCTCAAACTGAGGCACTACCCTGTCAAATATCTACTTGACAAGCTCGCATATTCGCTGTACGAGGAAACTTAAGCGGTTCCGCGCTGAGAGTTATGTTCGCGTGGGTTTCTATCCCTGGGGCTCGAATATCTCTTCCCTTTCGCGAGAACCTTCGGAGGGACAATGAAAAGACATCTTCCAGGTGTACTGCTGATGGCGATGGTAGTGTTTCTTGCCCCAACGGCAGAAGCGCAAGGCTGTGCTCAACGGCCATTCATAGCAATGCGTATTTACTGTGAACAGAACGACAGTTACTGCTACAGCCAAGAGTGCATAGATGGAGGCCGCGATACCGATTACTGCTATGAAGGATTCGGCGAGTGTTGTGACCAGCAAATCACGACTGCGAACGACGTTTGTGACGTAGATGAGTGCTGCGGAGGAGGGGGGACTGCGGCGCTGGTTGCGACGTCAAGAAACGAAATGCAAAGGCAGCCTCCCACCTTGGGGGCCCTCACAATAGCACGCTCAGAAGTACCTGCCCCGCTTTATCTGCGGTACGTCCCGTTGCATTTCGGTCCGACGTGCTCCTCGATGACCGGCTCGACATTTGGAAGGGATTCTCGGGGTTTCGGATAGATTCCGGAGGTACGCAATGAGACTCGCAACGTTACTCGTCTCTCTGTTCTTTACTTCGACGGCTTTAGCACAGGAAATGCCTAAAGCACCAGATTCCGCATCGGCCCTTCCCGCCGTCTCGACTGTTCGTGCGCTCAGCATGTCCAGCGCTCCGCGTCGAACGCAACTATTGGGCCCGGTCTTCAATCGAATATCGTGTGACGCCGTAGGAAATTTGTATGCAAGGAGATTCGAATCAGGCACGAAGGGCGCGGAACCTGTGGAGGAGATGTCGACTGCTGGCGATCCGGTCCGGTCTTTCGGGCTCGATGATCCCACATCGAAGTTTTCAATATCAGACTTCTCTGTCGGAGCACAGGGCGAACTCTATGTGCTTGCCTGGTCACGCGAACACGTTCACTCCCGTGGCCGAGTCTACGTTATCCGTTTTGGGAGCGACGGCGCAGTGAGGTCAAGAACCAAAATCTTATCGGAAGACTTCTTTCCAACTAGCCTGGCAGTCTTTCAGTCTGGCGAGTTTTTGATAGCTGGGACGACGGGGCAACAGGATAGCGCCCCGTTTACAGCAGTGTTCGGTTCTAATGGGAAGATCATTGCGTCGATTTATGAACCAGAGGACGAAGATCTGCGAAAGAAGGCGGAAGCACTGGACCCGAGCGTTCATGACCCTCGACTATATGGAAACATTGCTGTGTCTTTGGGGGGAGTAGTTAGAGGTTCAGATGGAAACGTATACCTGATGCGCCGGACATTTCCGGCCTTGATATTCGTGATTTCACCGAAGGGACAGGTCGTTCGCAAATTCCGGATCGATCCGGGCGATTCGACCTTACTGCCAGAGCAGATACAGGTTTCTCAGAACAGATTGGCAGTCTCGTTCTCTGCTCCGGGAGGTCCGAGCGTGGTCAAAGTCGTCGATTACGCCGGTAAGGACATTGCTGCGTACCAGATCAGCGCGACTGTACTCGCGGGATCCTTGGCTTGTTATGATCCGCCCGTGTTGACTCTGCTGAACCGAAATGGTGCGTATATGGAGATTGAAGAGTTCGTAGAGAAGTAAGACGAGACGGCCCGCATCTCGCTCGTCGAGACATGGGCCCTCGCTCGCAGTACGTTCAACTCATCCCTGATCCGCCCTCACCTGACTATTTCGGCAGAACGATCAGAGATCCCGGGTTCGTAATGTTGTACGGCGATCCCGGCGCCTGGCTCACCTTGGTCGGAGTTACGGTAAATACCCACAGCTTCCCCGCCGCATAGCCCATCGCGTACAGATGGTTGGAGTTGTCCCAGAACACCTTGTCTACTTCACTCGTGACCAGCAGTTTCGTGTACCTCGTAATCGGCTTCGCCCCGTTGAAGTGGAACAGCTGCAGGCCGCTCGTTCCCGCGACAGCCAGCAGATTGCCCGCAGGATTCATCCAGTAATCAGAGACATAGCTCTGGTTATTTCCGTTGGCGCCTCCCGCTGCCGTGCCGGGCATATTCTCGTACGTGCTTGTCGTACTCAGCTGGCCCGCACTGTTAACAGTGTAGGTAGCCAGTTGATATGGCCCCTCGGGTACCCAATTGCCGTTGAGCGGCTGCACAGCGATCGCCAGGTGATTCGTGGGATCGGCCGCCGCGGACCACGGGCAATAGAAATCGCCCGAGGGTGCAGTTGGATAAACCTGATTTACATCCAACATTGTGATCGCGCCATCGCTGCTCCGCTGCAATCCATAAATGGACGGCGTGAAGTGATAACAGGTCGATTCATAAGCATACTCGTCATTCCCCACAAAGCTTTCTACATAGCCGAAACCCGGCCCTGCCATAACATTATCGAGATAAGTGAGTTGGCCGGTCGAGCTGTCAATGGCGTAAGCCAGTTCCTCGTTGTTCGTTGTGTAGTAATCGGCATACAGCGTCGTTCCTGTGTGATCGAGAAAAAGCGCCCCGATGCCTTGGCCAAACCCCGGGTTGAAGGTATCGGCCAGGGTGATAGCGCCATTGGAAGCGATCGCGTAGGAATAAATGTACGTGCCATCGCTTCCGAAGAGCCACTTAGAGTTAACTGCAAGACCACCGGCCGGCGAACTGAATGGCGATCCGTTGACGGGGGTCAGGGCGCCGTCGGCGCTTGCGGCGTAGGCGTTGATCTGGCTCACTCCGCTACTGGGAGAATTCGAAAGGTATACGTATGCAACCGGGTTAGAGCTGGCCTGACCGGAATTGTTAACTTCAGTAGGTGACGACGTAGCCTGAGCGGATGCCAGAACTGTGCTGGCGCAGGCCCCAATGGCAAGCAAAACCGTTCCGAGATTGCGGGACATACAACAAACCTGATTAACCCTTCTGAGAAGTTTCGAAATTCGGACGAGCGCCGGATCAGATGCTGCTCCATTCGCAGCCGTTGGTCCCATCATTCCTGTAGGCGGTTCAGGGTTTTCCCCGATTGCATTCCTCCTCGGGTCTCGACAGGAGGCTCGGCTACGTCAATCGTGACAGCAAGTTTGTCGTCCTTGGCGCCGCCCGGGGGTGCGGTTGATAGAGTTTATTTGCGCTTGGTGTAAACCCCTGACGGCCTGGCGGCGCTCTAAGCCTTGCCTCGGCCCGATCTCTGAACCGGACCTCGTTGCAGGAGTTCCACCCCATGTATCGCGGCTACTCGTCTATCCTTGCCATTTCGTTCGGTCTATTGTTTTCTAGCCTCGGCGCTCAAAGCGCAACCCTAAAGCCGGCTTCCTCCGCGTTAGAAGTGGCTTACCTGCTGGTGGGATCCACCGTATACACGTATGACGTCGACCCGACCACCGGGAATCCGACGGAGGAGGGATCGGGAGTAACGCTGGAGTCGGTTTCGAACACGGTATTCCTGCCCTCGTCGAACGATCACTTCATCTACGTCACCGGCAACGACAGCAGCAACGTCCAGTGGCTTTGGGTTTACGCGACCGACAGTACGGGCATACCGCAACTGCCCCCCGTGCAGGCTCTGAATCTCACCGATGGGAGTCTTACCACCTATGATTTCGTGATCAATTCGCAGGGAACGCTCGCGTATGCGGCAGAGTCGATGTACAGCGTGCAGGGTTACAAGCTGGCCAAGATTTCCGAGTTCACGGTTGATCCAAATACCGGGATGGTTACGAAATCGGCGGCGGCGGCCAAATATAAAGTGAATGGACCTTGCCTTCTCAGTGCATCGGCCTTTTTCTATCTATACGGTTTCAATCCGGCGGGTACGGTCCTCTACGACTATTGGGATTGTAATTATCCTTTTGCGAACCTTTCGGCGAACTACTACCGGCGGTCGGTGAACTCGACGACGGGGGCGCTCGGCCCGGACAAACAATTCTTCTCGTGGGCGGACGGAAATGAAGGCCAGGACGTGGTCACGATCGCGCCAAACTCACTCGTGTATTTCAGCAACCCGGGCAACCAGACCTATGGCATGAACTCGGTGAATGTGTACTCGCTCAACGGTGCGCAAGAGTTTTCCTGTACGGACACGATGTTGGAGGCGTGCGGATACGCGATCGGGAACTTTGTGGATCCTCTCGGGAAGTTCGATCTGATCGAGGTAGCCCCCGATCTGACGGACATCACGAAAATCGAGCCCTCCGCGAAAAAGTTGGCCAACACGAATAATTATGTGCCGGGATACTTTCTGGCCTTTTCTCCGGACGATACGTTGATTTATACGCAACAGCCAAACCAGGCGAGTCCCTGGTTATATCCCATCTATCTGTTTGATCCAAACACGGGCGCCGTTACGTACACGGGCGGGGAAATTTGGGATAACGCGGGGAATGGGTCATTGATCCCGGCGTTGTTGCAGTAGCGATAACGGCGGGTGGCGTGCCCGCTTCAGACAAGGAAAACAGGTGGGTGGACCGACAGCAGATCCGGGTAATGGCTCAGTTCAAACTGAGCCGCTGCCCCGGGAAGGCATACATCTTCCAAGCCGGGAGCAATAGACTTCTTCACCAACAGAATATCCTCAAAGAGCGCCTATTCGACCCTCAAGCGACAAGCAAGTTGTGCGATCGACGGCAGATCCTGGAGCTAGTGCAGAACCAGGTCGTGCTCCTCGTCGTGGATCTCACGCTCGAGAGAGTCGGGCAAGACCTCGGGAATGTGCCGCGGCGGGACAGCTTTCTGCGGTTCAGGCGCGGGCTTGGCGCCACGCGTCGGCTTCGAATATTGCAGCAGAGGCAAGAAAGGCAGCATCAGCAGAAACACCACCCCCATCACCCAAAACGCTTCGACAAACGCGAGCATGGCCGCGTGCTGCTGTACCATGCCGTAAACCGCGGCGATGGCCTTGCGCGACGCCGTGACACTGTCGATCCCATGCGCGATGAAATTCGCGCGCAGGCCCTGCAACAATCTGGCAGTCTGCCCACTTCCAGCGGTGACGTTTGCCACCAGATGATTCTGATGTACCTGGGCGCGCCGGGCAAGAAACGTGGTCATCAAGGCGATGCCCACGCTGCCCCCAATGTTGCGCATCAGGTTGAAGATGCTGGTCGCATTTCCCATTTTCTCCTGCGAGATGTGGGACATGGCCAACGACATCAACGGAATAAAAAGAAAGCTCAGCGAAACGCCTTGTAATACCTGGGCCCAGAAAATGTCCCAGAATCCTGCCTGCAGATTGAGTCCCGATAGTTGGAACATAGTGACTGAACCGAGGCCAATGCCCACCAATAGCAATCGCCGTGGGTCGGTCTTGGTAGTCAGGTGTCCCGCCAACGGAGTGAACAGCAGCGCGCCAATTCCGCGCGGAGAGAGCGCCAAGCCTGAGTTGTACGCGGGATATCCCATGAGCGTCTGCAAATACAGGGGCAGCAGAACCAGGCTGGCGTAGAGAACAAAGCCGAGCATGCTGATCAGAAATACGCCCGCGCTGAACGATCGATTCTTGAGCACCCGCAAATCGACCACCGGATGATCGGTCATCAACTCGCGGATGAGAAGCGACCCCAATCCAATCACGCACAGCGCACCGAAAGTGCGAATGTATTGCGAGGAAAACCAATCCTTGCGCTGACCCGTATCCAGCACAATCTGCAGCGATCCGATGCCGAGCGCCAGAAACCCAATTCCCCAAAGATCCACCCGCGCGCCCCGCCTCACGTAGTGCGGATCGAAGACGAACTTGTTCATCAGATACAGCGAGAGCGCACCCACGGGCAGGTTGAGATAAAAAATCCAGCGCCAGCTGTAGTTGTCGGTGATCCATCCGCCGAGCGTGGGACCAAGAATCGGTGCCAGCAGAATGCCAATGCCGAACGCCGCCATGGCATGCCCATGCCGCTCCTTGGGAAAAGTTTCGAGAAGAATCGCCTGCGCCAGCGGCTGCAGTCCGCCGCCCGTCAGGCCCTGCAGCACACGAAAAATGATCAGCTGCGTCAGCGAAGTGGCGAGGCCGCAGCAGAGCGACGTTACCGTGAATCCGGCGACGCAAGTCAGCAGCAACCGCTTGCGTCCGATGTGGTTGGCAAGCCATCCGGAAATCGGCAGGACAATCGCGTTTGAGACCAGGTAGGAAGTGACGACCCACGTGCCTTCTTCGTTGGTCGCTGCCAAGTTTCCGGCTATGTGAGGGATGGAGACGTTGACGACGGTCGTGTCGAGCACTTCCATGAAGGTCGCCAGCATCACCGAGACCGTGACGACCCATGGATTTACGAAGCGTTGTGGATGAGCATCCACCTGAACCAGTCCCTGTAAGCGAAAGAGTTCCGCGTTGCGAACTCCTCAGCGTGACGGAGGGACAAAATCTGTGCCGTGACACGAATCACAAACGCGAGTGACCGATGTCGATAGACAAACGGATGCTCTGTTTCAAGAATCCGGAGCCCTCGTGCCCCATTTCTCGCCTCTTTTGCCAGAAATGTGGCGGTTCCCGGCCGTCAATCGGCACCGCTTCGTCGATTCGGATTCGGTTATTGCAGATGATTCAGCCGCACCGGACTCGCATCGGCGGATGCGGCATCGGACTGAGGAGTCATCGACACCACGGAGTACTCATGCTCCTTGCCTTCGACGCTTTCCAGACGCAACAGCATCTTGTTCTTTTGCCAGCGGAATTGCGCCCGCTCGCCAATAGGCAGGAGCGCGGGATGCTTCTCATCGCGCGGACGGATACGATAAATCACGCGCTCGGACTGCAAGACATATTCCTGGCAAAGAACATCGTGCGTGTTTTTGTTGCCGAAGTCGGCCGCATCTTTCCCAGCCACGCCGCACTGCACCGAATCCATCTGCAACAATGTTCCCGTCTGATATGGCTTCGGGTCCCTGGCGAATGCCGAGGATGCGAGTGCCGTCACGACGCATAGGATCAGCTTGAACCGCATTCCAAATACCCCCGAATCGAAGCCACTGGCGCACAACCGCTCCGGCTCTTGAGCATTTTCTACGATTCAATTAGAGAAGACAGATGACTGTAGTAATGGAGGGGGGTCGTTACTGATAGCTGCAAGAATTACGATGGCGTCATCCCGAGCGAAGCCGCATTACAGGCGGAGGGAGGGATCTCGCGCGGAGAGGCAAACGCGGCTAGCGTTCCGCGACTTCTTCCAGCGTCTCAAAGAATGCGGGATACGAGATCGCAGCCGCTTCCGCCCCGCGGATCAGCGTTTCGCCCTCGGCTCGCAGAGCCCCGACCGCAAATGCCATCGCGATGCGGTGATCGCCGAAGGAATCGAGTTCGGCGCCGTGGAGAGCCTGCCCTCCGGGAATCCTGAGACCGTCTTCAAACTCTTCGACTTGCGCGCCCATCCGGCGTAAGTTCGCGGACACCGCCGCAATACGGTCCGATTCTTTGACGCGCAGCTCTTTCGCGTCACGAACCTCAATTCCCTTCTCGGTGTACGGAGCGATCGCCGCGAGCACAGGGATCTCATCGATCAACGCCGCTGAATCGGCGCCCGCGATCGTGGCTTGCGTGAGTTTGCCGCCTTCGACTTGCAACGAGCCGACCAACTCTCCATGAATCTCTTCGAGCTGCGTCACGGAAATGCGCAGTCCAATCTGCATCAGGATGTCGAGCAGGCGGGCGCGCGTGGGATTCATGAGCAGACTGGGCACGGTGAGTTGCGAGTTCGGGAACAACGCAGCCGCGCACAAAAAAAATGCCGCACTCGACAAATCGCCCGGAATGCGAGCCTCGATCCCTCGGAGACCCTGCCCGCCACGAATGCGCACTTCATTTCCGCCACTGCCCTGGCCCATGCCCTTGCGTTCGAGCTTTACTCCGAAGGCGCGCAACGCCACTTCGCCGTGATCGCGAGTGCGTAGCAGCTCTTCGATCCGGGTCTCGCCATCGGCGAATAATCCTGCGAACAGCAGACACGATTTCACCTGTGCACTGGCTACCGGCATGGTGTAATCGATGGCCTTCAAGTTCGCGCCCGTGATGCGCAGCGGCGGCTTGCCCTCATGCGATTCAATCTCCGCGCCCATGGCCGACAGAGGCGTAATCACCCGGGCCATCGGACGTCGCGAGAGCGATTCGTCGCCGATCATCTCGCTGGTGAATTTCTGCCCGGCCACGATGCCGCTCAACATGCGCATCGTCGAACCCGAGTTGCCGCAATCGAGCGCGGTCACTGGAGCCGTGAGCCTCAAGCCGCGTCCCTGCATCTCGATCGAGTTATCGGCTTTTCGCTCCCACGCCACGCCAAGAGAGCGCATGCAACCCAGCGTGCTGGCGCAGTCGGCGCCCGTCGAATAATTCTCCAGACGCGATGCCCCTTCAGCGATGCCTGCCAGCATGGCGTAGCGATGGGAAATCGACTTGTCGCCGGGCAGCCGCACACTGCCGCGCACGTTGCGCGCCGGCCGCACAATCACTTGGAAACCGTTTTTCATGCTGAGATCAATATTAGTGGATTGCACCGGCCACGTAGCCCCGGACGCATTCGTCCGGGCGGCGGGAAACATCCGCGGGATCCAATATGGCGGACGAATGCGTCCGCCGCTACGCGTGCTATGCCATTGCCTTGGCTTCCGCCGTGGCCTCTTTGAGAATGTTGGCGGGAACTTCTTTCAAGGTCGCGCTGAACTCGAACATCGGCGTTTCAACGCCACGGCCCCAGCGGGCGACTTCCCAGTGCGCTCGCACGAACTGCACGTCGGGATGCGCGGTCAGGTCGAGCAGCAGCGGCGACTCTTCGCAATAAAACTTCTGCGGGAATGCGGCGATCGACTTCGCGCCCCAAGTCGTTCCGTCGGCCGAGCCGAAGACGCTGAGGTCGAGCGATTCCTGCTCGATGATCTTCGTGATCGCAAGGGTTACCAGAAAAACGCGATTGGTTGCGCTGCTGATGTCTACTGCCGGGCCGTCGCCCTTAGCGTTCACGGTTTGCGCACTGACGAGAGATGTATCAATCGTTGTCATGGCGAGAGGAATTCTAACAAATCTAAGCGGCGCTGATCAGCCAGGCTCATACGGCAGCGCTTTGCCCGGGAAAAGTTCGGTGAAATCTTCGTAAGTTGTTGAGCCTTCGTGTAAGTGATTGAGAATTCGTAGAACGGGCCTACAAGGCCCCTGGAAAGACGATCGCGTCGCGGACGGACTGACCCCTCATCCTGGCGACGATCGTCGCTCCTAGGGCCGTTTCCGGCTCCGCAAATGGCATTGTAGACGGCGTTCCGATACGCAAAAGCAGGGCACCGGAATCGCCCGCTTGATAACACACATTTACCCAGTACAACATTGTACGTACAAATCTCAGATTGAGACTATTCCGACGGGTGCGGCCCGGTGAAATCGCTGCAGCACGGTTTCTGCGCGGGCTTGAATTCCATCAGTTCCACCCGCACCAGGTCGGGATCGTACAGGTTGAGTTGCCACTTGCCGTCCCGGCCCATCTGGGCTTTTTCGTCGCCGTGCGGTTTCCAACCGCGCGACTCCAGCATCGCTTGCGCCTGGTGAATGTCCACGACGCCGAGCGAAATGTGGTTCATCACCCCGGTCAATCGCAGGTCGGCATGTTCCGGCTGATGCAGCATGTACTCGATCCAGTCGGTGCCGTCGGGCACCTGCAGGGAGAGCCACTCGGTCACGTCGTCCTTCATGCCGCCGTGCCAGTAGGGACGAAAACCGAGGATATCGCGATAGAAGTGATCCTCGGCGTCCTGATGGTAGACCAGAAATCCGGCGTGAATCATGTGGCGCGAGACCGCGGTCGTGGTTGGCGCGCCGGCCTCCATCTTGCCTCGCTCGACGAACTCAATCTTGTGCCCTTCCGGATCGTTTACGAAGAAGAAAAGACTGTGGTCGGCTCGTCCCTGAATTTCCGGAACCTTGATTCCCTGCGCGGTCAAATATTTTCGCATGGCCGCAATGTTATCGGTTCGCAAGGCCACATGATCCATGCGGTCGGCGGATTTAGGATCGGGCGCGGGACTGTACCCGACCCACTGCATGCCCACGAGGTAGCGCAACGTCCCGCCGGGTTCAACCGGATCGGCGGAGGCAAGGCCCAGCAGATCTCCGTATAGCTTCTTCACGCCGTCGGGAACGGTGGTATAAAACGAAACGTGGTCGATGCCGAGGATGTGCGGTCGCGGAACGCTTTGACCCTGGGCACAGAAGGACAGCGCGAGCGCGACAAGAACGATGACGAGTTTTTTCATGGCGTCACGATTCTAGTCCAATTCGAAAACCCGCGGAATCACGACTCTGGTGTTCTCAGGGGGCGGTCCTTCGAGTGTTTCAGTTTCGTGGTTTCATTGCGGAGGGTCTCGGTAGTGTCGGCGAAAAACCTGGCAATGGCTGACAGTTCCGCGGGACTGTAACGCTTAGTGATCTCCGCCATTGCCAGCCCGAGAGATTGAAAGATCGGAACGACCCTTTCCTTGAGCCCCTTCACCTGCACTGGCCGGATGATCACGCTGCGCCGGTCGGCGGGATGAGCCTCGCGGCACACATAGCGGCCCCGCTCCAAGCGATCGACGATCCCGGTGATCGCGCCAGTGGTAAATCCGGACAACTCGGCCAGACGGCTCGCCGTCGAAGCGCCATGCTGGTCAAGCAGACCCAGACACTTCCACTCGGCCGTGCTCATGCCCAGATGGCTGGCCACGGCTTCGTGAAAGAAGATGACCGCGTTGCTGAGCTCGCGGCCCATTAAGTCCTGCGGCGGCGGCGACGGCGGTCCCGATCGTGGCGGAGATTTTTTGCTTGCCATATATCTTAGATATAAGATACTTTTTAGTAAACTTATTCTATCAGAAGGATCCCGCCCATGCCCGAGACCGAAATCTCATTGCGCCCAGCAGAATCAACGTCGATAACGCGGCCGCGCGCGCCCATCGTGGCCTTGCTCCTGCTGGCGCCGGTGATTTCCGAATTGCTCTATGGAGCCATTCGGATCAGCACCATCTTTGTGCTGATCCCAGAAATCCTGACGTGGGGCTGCGGAGCGCTGCTCATTCGGGAATGGGTGCGGCGCTGGAACAAAGGTTGGCCAAGCATGTTGTGCCTCGGCCTTGCCTTGGCGGTCGCGGAAGAATGGGTGATCCAGCAGACTTCGATTGCACCGCTGGTCGGCCTTGCGAAACTGGCGTATGGGCGCGTGTGGGGCGTGAACTGGGTTTACTTCCTGTGGGCGCTGGGCTACGAAAGTGTCTGGGTGGTGCTGGTTCCCGTGCAGCTTACGGAACTGCTTTACCCCGCACAGCGAAACAAGTTGTGGTTGCGCACGCGAGGCAGGGTGATCGCGAGCGTCGCATTCATCGTGGGGGCTTTCGCTGCTTGGTACGGATGGACGCAGCGAGCTCGCGTGAAAATCTTTCACTTGCCGCCCTATAGTCCGCCGCCGCTTTATCTCGCGGCGGGCTGCGCAACGATCGTGTTGCTCGTCGTCGCCGCGTATCTGTGGCCGTCGGCGCAATTGGGGAAGCGCGATCAGCGTTCGTATGCAGCACCATCACCATGGATGGTCGGATGGATCGTGACGATTCTCGCTACGCCTTGGGCGGCATTTGTGCTGCTTGGCTACGGTTCCCTGCCGGCCGTTCCATTCGAAGTTGCGCTCGCGATGGGCCTGGCGTGGTCAACGTTCACGTTGTTTCTGGTAACGCGATGGACATCCGGTACGGACTGGAGCGACGCGCATCGTTTCGCTCTCGTGTTCGCAGGGACACTTGGCTCGATGCTGGGCGGGTTCGTGGTCTTCAAAGTCGGCGGAGCTCTGCGCATGGACTGGATCGGCAAAGCCGTCCTCAATGCGGCGGCAATCGCAGGCCTGGCAGCGTTCGGGCGCAAGGTGGCGCGAGGGCAGCTTAGCGGGTGACGCTGCTGACTGAATCTAGAAACTGGCGTAAAACATTGGCTGCGTCTTGCGGCTGCTCCCACGGAGAATAGTGCGCGGCCTTTGGAATGACGCGCATCTGGCTGGCGGGAATGTACCGGCGCATCAGTTCCGCCTCGTTCACTCCGGTCATCTGGTCTTCGTCTCCAGTCACGATCAGCGTGGAAACGTTGATGGTCTTTAGCGTGTCGACAGAGTCGGGACGCGCGGCCATCCCGCGCTGCACTTGGGCAACGTCTTCGGGCGACATCTGGCGCATCATGCGCAACACGCCCTCGACCAGGTCAGGGCGCATCTCACGCGTGGTCTTGCCCATGACTTTCTGAACCATGGATTCGAAAAATGGTTCCGTGCCGCGTTCGAGTACATCGTTGGCCGCCTGCAGGCGTCCGGCGCGACCTTCAGGACCGTCGGCGGGAGCCTTGGTGTTGCACAACCCGAGGGCAGCAACGCGCCCGCGATATTTTCGCCAGAACTCGAAGAGCACGTATCCGCCAATCGAGACGCCGACCAGCGGAGCGCGGCCGATGTCTGCGTCGTCCAAGATGTGAGCGATGTCTGCGGCATGCTTCTCCATCGTGGCCGGGCCTTCGCCAATGCCGGACTCGCCATGCCCGCGCAGATCAGGCAGGACAATGCGATATCGCGATGCCAGAGTCTCGGCGACGGGCAGCCAGAATTCATGATTAGCAGGAAATGGATGCAGCAGGACGACCGGAGGGCCATCGCCGAGGGTCCAATAGACGATCTCGGCATCGTCGCTCTTAATGCGCTGGGAGGAGACGCGTTTCATGTGGGAATTAGATCACAAGCGCCGGGACACCGCTCACGTAGGGCTGGACGCAATCCTCCGGGCCACCGCAGAACATTGCGAGCGGACGAATGCGTCCGCCGCTCCGTGGCCCGGTGGAGACTACGGGTTCGTGACCGGTTGCGCGGGCGCGGGCGCGGGCAGCAGCAGCGGCTCTTCCGGCATGACGATCCACGCGATGATGTACGGAATGAAGCCGACGCAGGTCATGATCGCCGTGATCAGCCAAACCACCCGCACCACAGTGACGTCGATGTCGAAGTATTCAGCAAAACCAAGGCAAACGCCGGCCACCTTGCGGCCCAGACGCGGGCGCACCAGTCGGGTGCGGGCTTGCGAAGCACCGACGCGGACGCCACAGTAGGCGCACACCGCCGCATCATCCTGAATCAGTTTTCCGCAGTAGTTGCAGTACATGGCTCCGCCTCCGTTATGAGGATACGCAATTGTAAGCCGAAAGTTCCAGTCGGCCCCGCCCGAATCGGTTTCTTCATTCTTTACAGTTCAAGCGTGATGGACTCCAGCAGTTCAGTCGCATTCACCACCTTTAGCCTTTCAAATCGGGTTTCGGAAAGTGCCGCGTGTTGCCGGGCACGAGGAAGTCGGCCTTTCCCTCGAAAGCGCAAGCAATGAATTTGTCGTCGTCCGGATCTGGAGAGACGCGCTCGACTGAGGTCGGATTGAGGAGGTGGCCAACGCGCCGCATCCAGGCGAGAACGGCGCCCACTTCGTCTGACGGAAACCCAAATCTCGGCCGCAGCAGCACGTCAGAGTACTCCGCGAGAATCTCGATCGAAAAGTATGGCGCAATCAACTCCTGGTTTATCGCCATAACGATTAAGGCCTCATTCCCTGTCGGAGAGATCATGGCCGACACGAGAACATTTGTATCGATGACGACACGAATCACTTCCGCTTCTCGCGGCGATACGCGGAAATCTCTGCATCAATATCGGATGCTGAGAGCTTGTCCAGGCCTCTCTTCTTGGCGCCGCTCCAAGCCTTCTCCAGCCAGTCCGGAGGTGGCGCCGCCGTGCGAATGAAGTCCTGGACACTCATGATCACGACGGCAGGTTCACCGCGACGTTCCACAACAAAGCGCTCGTTGTTTTCGACGGCACGATCCATGATCTGACCGAACTGGGTGCGGGCAAGGTGTGCGTCAACGAGCCGGTTCATAAAACAAGAGCTCCATTTAATTGATTAATCAATGCATTGATTATGCATGCGGGACAGCCGAAGGCGGCTGTCCCCACATAACTCTGCTCACTGCTCATTATTCCCGGTAGGCTTCTTTGATGTAACGGCGGGCCTGGTCGGCGGGTCCGGTGTTGGCGTTGCCGGCCAGCACGGTTTCGTACTTCTTCATGGCCAGGTCGCGCTTGTCGAGCAGGTCGTACATTTCTCCGGCCGCCAGGTTGGCTTTCTGCAAAATATCGGGATCCGGGTTGGGAGCCTCATTGACCAGATCATAAGCGGCGGCTGCACCGGCTAGGTTCTTTTCGCTGCGTAAGAGTTCTCCCAACCCCCAGGCCGCCAGTTCGTAGTGCAGCGTCCCGTACTTCCCTTCCCGACCGTTCTGCCAGACCTTGCGGTAGGTCGCTTCCGCCTCCTGGAGACGGCCCGCTGCGCGCTGCAAGTTTGCGACTTCTGTGGGAAACAGGTGGTTGTGCGGGTACTTCGCCGACAGATCGTTCATGTAGCCGAGGGCCTCGTCATATTGATGCTCGCGCCGGAGAAACAGAGTGAGCACGACTTTGGCGTCGGCCGAATTCTCTCCGTCGCTCTTGGCGACCTCGCGAAGATATTCGAGACCTTTTTCCGAAGACCCGCTTAGCCCGGCGAGGCTCGCCGCCACCTTCACGGTCCACGGCAACCGGCCGATCACGTAGTTGTGAGTGCCCACGACCATTTTGGCGTCGACGTAGTCGGGATCGAGTTCGAGCACGCGCTCGTGGTCGTGGCGCGCCCCAACGGCATTGCGCAGGGCGGAAAACCACGCCCGTTCCACCAGACCGGTATAGACGGAGAACTGCGCGCGGGTGACGCCGCGGCAGTAAAGTGCGTTGATGTCTTTCGGATTGGCCTTCAGTTCCTGCTCCTCCAGGTCCTCGGCGCGGCGGACCAGGCCCACGATGCGATCCTTAATCTTGGCGTCGGTGGGGCGAGGGGTACGGCCGATAAAGCTGTCGTTTGCATAGTCACCAGTGTTCATCGCACCCGTGTCATAGAGATCGCGCATGAGCACCGCGGTCAGCAGATGGTTCACGGCAAAAGGATCGTTGGGGTGCTTCTCCAGGATCTTCTCGAACTCCTGCGTCGCGCGGTCATATTCCATGTTGTAGAAATGGTCGAAGGCGAGGTCGCTCTGGGGATCTCGGGGTGCGCCGTGGGGTAAGCTCGCACCCGGCGACTGGCTAAACGCGGGAACGCCGCACACTAACAACACGAGCAAAGACAGGATTGCGCTGGGAGGAAGCTTCATCGCGAGATTCTTCGTCGGCGGTCCCACAAAGGGAATGTCCTCTAGTTTAAACGAACCCGCTGAGACGTGCTTCAAGCTGCCGGCTCGAACGCAACACGGAGAGCCTGAACCACGAACGGCATCTACGTGCCATTATCGCTACCTGTCTGAGAGGGCGAAGCACCCTATAATTCGGCTGCGTACGCGAGGGACGGCGGACTTGACGCCGGGTTCCGGAACGATCTAACGATTAGCGATTAACGTTTGTCAGTCCAAGGGCTTTCGTAACCGGCGCATCTTTACTCGCTGGCGCGCGTAATTATTGCTTGCGCGATGCATTGGGGATCATTTGAGAAAGTTGTAAGTATCTGTCCGTAGGCGATTTAGAGCCTTTCAGGTTTTGGCGTTCGGAATGCCTTCAGAGCCTTAAGGTTTTCTCCGTAGGACCTATATGTCAGAAGTCGTTCAAGAAACGCAGCAGGAGTTCTGGCGTCCACCGTCCCCGGCGGTGTCGGAAGCGGTCGTAGTCCACGACCCGATCCCCACCATGGCCGAGACTTGTCCGCGGTGCGGCACCGAGTTCTTGCTCGGATCGCGATTTTGCCACACCTGCGGCGGCCGACGGCACGAAGCGATCAGTCCCGCCGCGAAAGCGGATGCAGCGGTGATGGCTAGATACTGGGAGCAAGGCGTTGCCCGAGTCAGTTCCTTGATCACCGGTTTTTCGTGGAGAAAGGTCAGGTTTCCTGCGTGGCTCCGCTATTTGCACTTCCATGAAATCAAGAGCTGGGTCGGCCTTTCCACGGCATCGTTGATTGCGTTCGTGATCGGACTGGCCTGTGTTGCGGGAGCGTTGCTGGTTGGGCTGCTCACGGCGAAGACGTTCGTGGATTGGCAGGCGATTCAATTCTATCGTGCGGAATGGCTGCTGGCGGCGACGGCCTCGTTTGTCGCGGGAATTCTGCTGAAAGAGCCTTCGGATCGCGAGTAAAACCCGGGGGGCTGACGCCCTTTAATTTCCCCTCACTCTACGCGGCGCTGAAGCGCCGCTCTTCCACAGTTCTACGACTCACTCCCCGAGCCGGCGGCGCGCCTTTGCTGGCTCATCCTATAAAGATGGTGGACAGGGCCAGTGCCGCGGCCTAGGGGATGCCCGTTGGAGATTGCAGCGGAGACATAGGTCTTGGCCAGCAAGGCAGCCTCTGCCAATCCACGGTCGAGCGCCAAGTGGCACGCCATCGCGGTCGCAAAAGCACATCCGGTGCCGTGGGTCGAATTGGAACGCTGCCGTTCCGCCTTGAAGATTTCCTGTTCAATCCCGCGTTTGGTGGTAAAGCTCAACAGGTCGATGGCCTTATCGAGGTGCCCTCCAGTAATGACGACCGCCGCGGCACCCATTTCGTGAAGTTTGGCGGAAGCGGCTTTCATTTCATCGAGATCGGTGACCTTTAGGCCGGTAAGAGCAGCTGCTTCGTCGACATTGGGGGTCACGACATCCGCCAAGGGAATGAGTCTCTCGACCAGGAATCTGGTCCCGGCAGCGTCCAGAAGGTCCGCACCCGAAGAGGACTTCAGGACTGGATCCAGGACGACGTTGGGCAGCCTGGCCTTAGCGGGTCGGCTCACAGGACTACCACCCACTTGGCGGGAGGGCTGACTTGAGGGCTGACCGGCGAGGAAGTCAGCCACGGCCTTCGCGACCTTCCCCGATCCCAGCATGCCGATGTGAACGGCTGCGATTTCAACGTCGGACGCGAGTTCCTCCAAAGTGTCGGTGACGAGAGCCGGGTCAACCGCTTCAACTCGCTTCACTCCGGAAGTCGACTGCACGGTAAGCGCAGTGACGCAAGCCACCCCGTAGCATGAGTGTGCAGCGATGGTTTTAATATCCGCTGTAACCCCGGCTCCGGAGGAAGGATCGAACCCCGCAATGGTGAGGATGACAGGTGGTTTTTCGGCCATGGACTTCCGTTCTTTTGAGTCCGATCTTAACGCAGGTTCGGGCCCAGAATCTCCCATCGTCACCAGTTGGAAGTTACTTTCGGAGCAAGCTGCTGGAAAAAAATCTTTGGTGCTGGCTCCGGAGGCAACACTGCAAGTACATGATTCCATGTAGGTTGCGCCGGATAAAACTGTAAGCCATTGATTCCAATGAGGTTGTAAATTCTACCCTGCAACATCTGTCGTGCTATTTACGCTTTAGTAAATGCGTAACCTCACCTAAATAAAGGGCCTTACCCGGATGTCCCTAAATTACCAATAGGTTACGTTCGACATCGATTACTAGGAGGTCATCGTCCGACCGGCCATTACGCCTTGACACGAGTTTGGCACGCCGCTAGCATTTACAAACTGCAGCGAAACACAGCCTAAGGCCAAAGGCACTTTTGAGTATGCGAGGAGAACTGAATGCGAAGATGTATAGCTCATGGACTGGCGATCGCCGGTATGATCGTCGGCCTGGGAGCGGCTCAGGGACCGAACATCTCGGAGGCGACAGCGGCTCCGCTTAGTTCAGTCCAAACGCAACCCGAGATCCGCAAACAGGTCAGTAAGACCAAACCGTACCAAGTTGGGACCGCGTCCTGGTACGGAGAGATTTTCGAAGGCAAGCCCACGGCGAGCGGCGAACCGTACGATATGTACGACATGACCGCCGCGCACCTGACGCTTCCTATGGGAAGCCATGTGCGGGTCACGAACCTGCACAATGGCCGGTCGGTCGTAGTCCGGGTCAATGACCGGGGGCCCATCGTTCCGGGTCGCATTATCGACCTGTCGTTTGGGGCTGCCCAAGCATTGCAATTCAAGTCGCGCGGCCTGCAACGCGTGCGCCTGGATCTGGTTGACCCCCAAGGCCAGAAAAACGAGCAGAGGTCCGTTTACCAGACGGTCGCCGCTAACCATCCCCCTGTAGAAAAACTCCCGTAAACGTCATACACTGGCTGGGATGCCGACAACATTACCCAGCGTCCCGCACGGCAGCTCGAGCTACCGGAGCGACGATTTGCGCGACACTGCTCTGCAGAGCGGTGATCCGCGCCAGCGGCTCATCGTAGCGCTGGACGTTTCCTCCGCCGCCGCCGCACAGAAGATTGTGGCGGCGGTCGGAGATTCCGCTCTCACCTACAAAGTCGGCATGCGGCTCTATACGGCGGAAGGTCCGCAGGTGGTGCGGGATCTCGTGGCCTCGGGTCGACGTGTGTTTCTCGATCTGAAGTATCACGACATTCCGAACACCGTCGGCGCGGCCGTCGGCGAAGCTGCGAAGCTAGGCGTGAGCATGCTTACGGTGCACGCCTCGGGCAGCGCCAAAATGCTGCGCGCAGCGGTCGATGCGGCGAAGGCGCGGCCGGAACTGATCGTGCTCGCGGTGACCGTGCTCACCAGCATGGATGGGAACGATCTGGAAAAGATCGGCGTGCGCGGCACGGTGGAAGACAGCGTAGTGCGGTTGGCCACGATCGCGCTCGCGAATGGGTGCCAGGGCATTGTCACATCGGCGCGCGAGGCCTCGACCGTGCGCGCTGAACTGGGCCACAATTTCGCCATCGTAACGCCAGGTGTACGTCCAGCGGGAAGCTGCATTGGCGATCAGGTTCGTGTCGTCACGCCTGCGGAAGCGATTGCGGCGGGAGCCAGCCACATCGTGGTCGGGCGTCCGATCACGGAAGCTGCAGATCCTGCGGCGGAAGCGAGAGCGATTCTCGGGCAAATCAGCGGGTAGATCCACTCCAATCCCTTGCTATAATCCGCGGCCATGCGCGCCTCATATCAACTCACTCCCGACGACTTCTACCAAGGAATGCTGGCGTGGCGAAACCGGCGCAAATGGCAGCAGTGGGTGAGGTGGGCCTCCTATTTGCTGGTCGCTGGCGGATCGCTGACTTCTTTGCTGATACTTCTCCTTGATCGAAGCGGCGAAACAACGACCACAGCATTCTTCACGGTCATCTTCGGCATCTTATGGCTCTCATACATGTTGCTCGCCCCAAGACTCTCCGCTTGGCGACAATTTGGAAATAACCCTATGGCACAAGCGCCTATCACTTTAGACGTTTCGGAACAAGGACTTGAATTCCACAATCCCCACGCAGAATCCAAATTGGAATGGTCCGCGTATATGGCTTGGGGAGAAGCGAAGTCGGTATTCGTGATCATGCCACAGCCACGCGCATATGTTGCCATCCCGAAGCGTGCCTTCAGCGAGGCGCTGAATGGAGTCTCTATTAGGACAGCACCGAATTCCGCGACATGCTGCGCCGCAATATAGTGACGAAGTAGTGCGGTGCGCATCACCGACCGCCAAATTTAATGAACTATGAGAATCTGCCTTAAAGAAAAAGACGGGACGCGAGCACAACGTGATGCGCGCAATATCGAACTGATCAACCGCTACGTGGACGAGCTGAACGCAGACGCTTTGGACGGCATTGAGGATCAAGCGCCTGTAGATTTCGACGAGGATGCGCCTTAGAATAAAATAAGGCCGAAGAGGCTAGCAGTGAGTGCTACCCGATCCGGCCGATGCAAACCTGAACCTACTTACAGCTTCTCGAAGAACTCACACGCCGAGCAGGAGATATAGACTCCGCCCGGGATACCGCGTTCGCGGTCTTTGACGCGCTTGACGATGCGCGTGGCCTTGCCGCACTTGGGGCAATCCGTGCTCTTGGTGGTATCCATGACCTTCTTGCGGTCGGCTGTCTTGGCGATCTTGGCTCCTACTGCCATGTGAGAAGTCTCCTGGTTTCTTCAATATTCGCGCAGCGCGATCCGCCTCGTAGCGAGCGCGGATGCTGGTGGATGGGATGAAACTTAACCCGGAACGTGACTGGGATCCACTGGGAAGACTCTGAAGCTGCGTCTCGACTCTCTTCCGTCCAGATTGATTTTACAGGAAGGTTGTGCCGGATGTCTTGCGCGGGGCGCAACACGGTCACGGGCCATACCCCGCAAATCTCCGTAGCTGTCATCCTCAGCAAGACTGTCGTCAGCAGTACTCTCATCCTGAGCAGGGCGAAGGACCTGTGCACCTTGCTGGCAGCATCGACGCTGCCGACCAGTGCATGGGTCCTTCGGCCCGCTAAATCGCGGGCCTCAGGATGACAAGGCGGGGTGAGTGGCGCTGGGTGAGTGGCGATCAGTTTGACGAAGCTGGCACGCCGTTGGACGCTGGCATGCCGCTGGAAGGCGCGGGCACGCCGCCGTATTCTTGCAGCCAGTTCAACTCTTCTCTTACTTTGATTTTGCCGTGCCAGGGATTCTTCGCCAGGCTGTGTCCTTCGCCGGGGAAGATCAGCAGCTTGTTCGGAATGCCAAGCGAGTAGAGCGCGTGCTCGAGCAAGTAGTCTTCGAGCACGGCGACGCGGATGTCGTCGGCGCCGGCGACCATGTGGGTGGGCGTCTTCACTTTGTCGATTTGGAAGATGGCGGCTTCATCGTGATAACGCTGCTGGGCTTCCCAGGGACGTCCACCTAAGAAGTAGGCGTCGTCGTAGGTGGTGTCGTCGTTGCCCCAGTTGCCGATGTGCTCGACGGCGCCCGCGCCGGTGACCGCGGCTTTGAAGCGCGTGGTCTGGGTGATGAGCCAGTTGGTCATGTATCCGCCATAGCTGTAGCCGCCGACGGTCAGGTGATCGGGATCGGCGATGCCATCTTTCACCAGCGCGTCGACGCCCGCGAGAATGTCCTTGCCGGGACGCGAGACTATCTGGGGAACGATCTGCTCGAGGAACTTGTCACCGTATCCGGTGGAGCCGCGATAGTTGGGACGGAAGACGAGCCATCCGTTGGTGGCGGCGAGCCCGGCCCATTCGTACCAGTCGGCGGCGAAGCTGTTGCCATCGGCGTCGGCGGGGCCTCCGTGAATCAGCGTGAGCATGGGCAGGTGCTTGGCTTCAAACTTCCCGGGAGGATAAATGAGCATGCCTTCGACGGTGGTGCCATCGTCGGCCTTCCACTGGTAAGGCTTGCCCTGCGGGAGATCGCGTTCGGTGAAGAGCTTGTTGAAGGACGTGATGGCGCCGGCCTGATCGAGTCTGTCGGCGCTGTCGGCGAGGTAGACTTCTTCGGGCTTGCCCATCGATGAGTAGAGAAATGCGACTCGTGGCGAGTGGGCAGCGACGGAAATGCTGGCGTATGTGCCTTGCCATCCGCTGACGCGATGCAGAGGGTCGGCGGGCTTGGTGGTGGAATACACCCGTACTTCCGTGCCGAGGCGCGCGGAGATCAGGAGCGTAGACCCGGACGCATTCGTCCGGGGGGCGCTCGCTTCGCTCGCGGGGCGGACGAATGCGTCCGCCCCTACAACGGCATAATGCTCGACGGGGCCGGGAAAATCCTTGCTCCACTGTTCGACGACGCCAGATTCGATATCGACCCAATAGAGATGGGGTTGCAGGTCGCGGTAGGGGCCGAAGGGGTCGCCGACTTCCACGCTGAAGAAGATGTGGCGGCTGTCATTGGCCCAGCGGGGGTGCGCCTCTTCGGCTTGATTGTGGGTGATGCGGCGGGGTGTGACCAGGGCAGCAGTCGTTGTGCTGCCGGCATTCGCGGGCGAGGGCCCACTCGACTCTCGCCCAGGGCGGGTCCGTGCCACATTTTCTCTCGCTGCATTCGCGCGTGCCACATTGGCTGTTGTCAGATCGACGGTGTAGAGTTCGACGTCTTCGTATTTTTCCTGGCGCTGGTTGATCGCGTTCGTAAGAAAACCCAGTTTCTTGCCGTCGGGCGAGATCAGAAGATGATCGATGCGCAAGGGAGTCTTAGCGATTTCAATGGCGCCGGGCGTGAGGTCTGATTCCTTGTCGTCGTCCGTCTTGGAAGCGTCGGCTTTCGCGGGCGCGGCAGCGTGGCTGGCTAGCGCTGCGTTGAGGTCGAGGGCGAAGATCGCGTCACCGCGCTCGGCGGTGCGGTACTGTTGCACGTCCTTCCATTCTTTCCGGTAATCGTCCTTTTGCGTCTTGCTCCAGGGTTGGCGGGTGGCGAAGTAGATGGTTTGCGAATCAGGGGACCAGTCGAAGGCGTGGAGTTCTTCATCTCCTTGAGTGATGGGGAAGGCTTCGCCGCCGTTGGGAGAGATGAGGTAGAGCTGCGCGGTGTCGTCTTTGGAATCAGAGTCGGAATCGGAGTCACCCGCTCGTGTGGAGGAAGGCTTGCGTTCGGAGAGAAAAGCGATCCACTTGCCGTCGGGAGACCATTTTGGCTCCGAATCGTGACCGGATTGCGTCAACTGGATCAGGGATCCGGACTTGCCATTGTCGTGATAGAGCCAGAGATCGTCGCGGAAGATCTGCTGGCCCCAGTCGGCGCGCTCGGTGACGATCACGACCGATTGACCATCCGGCGAAATCTCAACCGAGGGAAAACTGACGGAGTTGAAGAACTCGTCGAGAGTGAGCTTAGGCTTGTTTTGCGCAGCCGCGAGCAGCGAACAACTTGCAACCATCACGATGGCTGCGATGAACCAAGTTTCGATGGACCAAGTTTCGATGGACCAAGTTTCGATGGACCAAGTTTTGCTGAACCAAGTTTTGCGGATTGGCATAGGTCCCCGGTGAGAAGAAGCTTTATACAACTTCGAATTCGCTGGGAGCAAGTTTGTGACCCGGGGTTGCGGAGAGACGCCAGAGCATCCACAACATGGCGGCAAACGCCGGGACGGAGAGTTGGACGTGCGTCCACCGAGAAAGTGGGCCAACCAGTGGGAGGATAAACGCGAGATACGCAAACAACTGAAGCGGCCGAGAAAGCGCGTGCTGCGCGTTGAGCAGGGTCCAGTCCACCAGAAGCAGCAGCACGGGCGCGAGCACAAGCAGATCGTAGACGAAGAGGTGCGGGTTGACGAGGACCCCTGTGAGAGTGAGAGCGGAGAAGCGAATCGCAAGCGGAGCGGAAGATTTCCAGACGGTTGCGGCGAGGACGATGACCGCGACCGAGGTCAAGATGTAGAGCGCGATTGCGGCGTTGGGCCAGGGGACAAGCAGCGTCCAGAAGGAGCGGAGGGAATGCATCTGGATGGGCGCGAGGCTCAGTTCCAAGCCGCCAATCACGCGCGACATGTGCCAGAGTGTGTCGAAGTAGGAGCGCATTACGGTGGGGCCGAAATAGATTCTGGTGAATGCGAGTTGCACCGCTGCACAGGCAAGAAGACCGGTAAGGGGCTTCCACGCGCGAGCAAACAGCAAGACCAGAGGGATGGCAACGAGAAATTGCGGCTTGAAGACGAGAAACCCCAGGGCGATTCCAGCCAGCCATGAATGATTGGTGCGGAATGCGAGGAATGCCGTGGTGAAGCAGGCCAGCACCAGAGCTGAAGTCTGGGCACGGACGAAGAGATGAAACAGCGGAGGAAAGGCGACGGCGCAGATCGCTACGACTGCGAAGTGAGACCGCAGGTTGAGACAGGAATTCCAAACGAGATATACACAGCCGAAGAAGATGATCAGGCTTGAAGCGGCCCAGAATCGGGCCGCGACTGAGAACGACAACGCTGCCAGAGGCGCAAAGAAAAGTCCGACTTGCGGGCCGTAGAGGTAGGGCAGGCGCACGTCAATCGGTCTTCCGACCACTGCTTGCATTACGTTCGCTGTGACCCGCTGGTCGTAGAGTTCGGCAGCGCGGCCCTGCGCGATCTGTTGGGCGGAAATGTAGATTGGCAGAAAGTCCTGGAACTTGATGTTTCCGGCACGGTCGAAGGGGCCGGGAGTCGCGGAGTCCATTGCGCAGACTCCCCATAGGCAAATGGCGAGGACGATTGCCTGGGCGAGAATGCGGCGCGGAGTGAGCCAGTGCGCGGCGAACGTAATCCAGCCGGGCGCGGCTTGTGCGGCGATCTTCATCTTTAGTTTTTCGAGCAGGCCTGTCTCAAGCAGGTCTCTTTCAAACAGGTTCTTTCAATCACGTTTTTTCAATCGCCTGTCCTTCAGATCATGGCGCCCGTCATAGCATCGGTAACGGCGTTGCTTACGGAGCGGGCTCAGCGTTCTTGAATGCGTCGTCGAGCCTTTGTCCGGAGTGGAAATCGCTCTGCTGAACTCGCCAGCCATCGTCATAATCCCGGAATGCGACAGTGGAGTTGTAGTGTAGATCGCCGTTGTAGAGAGCAGCGCCGACTTCGTTCAAGGGCACCCATCGCCACGTGAAGTCGACGTCGGCGGAACTTGCCTGCTTGCTGATGCCAGTGACGGCGACCAGTTCCCTTCTGGCCACGGGGATGATAAGCGAGGGTTTATCCGCGTCGTTGGCAGGAAGCAACGTGCGAACCGTGTCGACGCCGGAAGGAGTCAGGAGCACATCCCAGCATGGCGGGGGCGACATGCCGGCGGAGCAGGGCGCGGTCGTCGCCGAAATCCAGCCGCGATGCTGCAGCACAAGATATTCGGGCGAGACGTAGTCTTTGTTGGAAATGACCCCAGTCTGCAGGATGAACTGTTGCGGCGTCTTGAAAGCGTCGGACGCAGAGAGCAAGTCGGTGGCGAGACGGCGGGTGAGGAAGTCGCGCGGGGAACAAGAGACCAGGAAGATCAGAATTACGAGACTGAGGGTGCGGATGCTCCACATAGTATGAACGACTGAGAGTACGCGGACTGCGAGCGCTCGACAATCCCCACTTCTCGCGCCAAGAACGCGCGAGAAATAGGGCACCCTCGAAACCATTTTTACTACCGACAGCCCCTTTGACTACGCTCAGGACAGTCGAAGGCGGCTGTCCCCACATAGATCGACGGTCAACGACTTGTGATTGTAAATAAACGGGAGCGTCTATGCGGAGAGAAAGGACGGTCGGTGATCTGGTGATCGAACTGAGCGGCCCAACGGCCGGGGATTGGGCAGGAACACTTGGGGCAACGGCCGTCGGGAGTGAGACGATAGTCCTGGATGAGATATCCGTAGCGGCGGATCAGGGTCTCACGGCATTGCGGGCATCGCGTGTCTTCGCAATCGCCGACCATGCCGGGAAGATTGCCGGCATAGATGTAACGCAGGCCAGCAGCCCGGCCGATTTCAGCGGCGCGCAGCAGGTCTTCGACAGTGGTGTCGCGTTGATCGTCTCCCTGCATCTTGTAATCCGTATGGAAGGCGGTCACGTGCCAGGGAATGTCGGGCGAGACGCTGGCGACGAATTCGGTGAGACGACGCAATTCATCGTTGGAATCGTTGAAGCCGGGGATGAGCAGCGTAACGATTTCGAGCCACAATCCCATCTGGTGAATGCGGCGAATGCTGTCGAGGATGGGGCCGATGCGTCCGCCGAGTTCGTGATAGTGGCGATCGTCGAAACTCTTGAGATCGACTTTGTAGAGATCGAGGTGGGGGCGCAGGTATTCGAGAACCTGGGGAGTGCCGTTGCCGTTGGAGACGAATCCGGTGAGCAGACCGGCGGCTTTGGCTTCCTTGAAAACCGCAACCGCCCATTCGCTGGTGATTAGCGGTTCGTTGTAAGTGCTGACCAGAACTTTCGCGCCTTGCTGGAGAGCGTCGCGCACAAGAGCTTCGGGAGAAGCGTCAATCGGCGGGGAGACGGCGTTCGGATCGCGCAGAGCTTGCGATGTGACCCAGTTCTGACAGTATCCGCAGTGCAGGTCGCAGCCCAGCATGCCGAAGCTGTAGGCGAGCGCGCCGGGATGCGCGTGGAAGAACGGCTTCTTCTCGATGGGGTCACATTGCATTCCGGCGGTGTATCCCCAGGGAACATAGAGCGTGCCGCCTTGGTTGTAGCGGACTTTGCAGACGCCAGGCTGGCCCTCGGGAATGGGGCAGCAGTGGCCGCAGGAAAAACAGCGGACGCGGTCATGATCGAGTTTTTCGTAGAGAGAAGGGTCGGCTTCGCGGACTCGTTCGTCGAGGATGTCGCGGAGGGTGGACACAGAAGCCTCTGAGGACATTTTAGCGCTTGAGGTTATCGGGAGAGCCGAAGATCGGGGGCCGAGGTGTATTGTCCCCGCCGAGCCGAAATCGTCGTTTTCTTCGCTCCTCCGGGCTTGTTCATTTCCCACTGCACCACCTACGGCTTGCGCCGTGGGCTGCATTCTTTTGCCGCTTCGCGGCTCGATGGCGAGACGTATGCGATTTCATCCTGAGGTCCGCGTTGGATGGGAAGCGCAGGATCTATGCAATCCGCCGGGAGTGCATGGATCCTCTGCTTCGCTCAGGATGACATGGTGGAGGCGTGGCTTGGGCGTGATCCATTCCTTGGTCGGTGACAGCGCAGAACCAACTGCAACGGCAAAATCAAGTTCAAAGGCAGCGGGAGGGGGCGCCCGCTCCCTAGTTTAGCGGCTGGCGGCTGGCTTCCAGCTTGCCATGTGTTGCTGGAGCCACGCGTTGGCTTCTTGCTCGACGGCCGCGGCCTGAGAGTGGGTCATGCTGGAGGCTAGAATTGATGCCAGATCCTTGCTCTCTTTGTCGCCGCGGGCGCGCGCGAGGACCGTCCAAAAATAGGCCTGGTTCACGTCCTTCGCAACGCCGCGGCCTCCCCAGTAGAGCGCTCCGAGCTTGGCTTGCGCGGGAAGGCTGCCATGGTCAGCAGCACTCTGGAACCAGCGGAACGCTTCCTTCTCGTCGCGCTGAATTCCATTTGCCTCATCGCCCTGAAAGTAGCGAAGTCCCAGGGCATTCTCGGCTGCCGGATCGTCGTTCTCGGCCATTTGCCGGAGTTGCTCGATGGAGGCAGTCTCGACTGCTGGAGCGGATGGAGCCACGGGTGCTGCGGCGGAACTGGGCGGCTGAGACGAGGCCAACACGGTCTGAATCGGGGTGCGACCGTGCTGCTGCAGCTTGCTCTGAATCCAAGGAGCGAGATTGTAGCCAAGAGCCATGAAAATCATGGCAGCGGCGACGACCAGAATAATGAGGTGCGAACGGGGCAGGCTGATGCCGCCCGGCTTGTCTTCGGAAGTCTCCGTTTGCTCCTCTACTTCTGGAGAAGACGCGAAGAGCACACTGCCCGGCATGGGTGCGAACCTGACGTCGGGGGGCGTGGCGACCAAGGACGGATTATTCTCGGATCGAGAAGCGCGGTTGACGGCAACGAGTACGGTTTCCGCGAGGCGTTGGACGACACCGTTATCCGTGTCCGAAAACGTGCCCGCCTCAGCCGAAAAAACTTCCACGATCCCAATCGACTTCTCGCCCGCTCGCACGGGGACGGCAAGAATGGAACGCACGCCGAGCGCGCGGCAACTTTCGCGATCGACGCGGGGATCGATTTCAGTATCGTCGCAGCGCAGAAGCATTCCACTTTGCACGCACTCGCCGGAAAAACCGGATCCGATCTGCAGTCGCGCGCCCATGGGCGGCGCATCGGGGCCGGAACTGGCGCGACAGACCATAAAATCGGGATCCTCATCGGCGAGCGCAATGGCCGCTCCCGAAGCATGAACCAGGCTTTGCGCATGCTCTGCGATCAACTGCAGGGCTGCGGAAAGATCGGGACCAAGCGCTTCGACTTGTCGCTGCACGACGGTGACGACCGCGAGAGTATCGGTGTAACTGGGGTGCGGAGGAGCTTCTGCGCGAGAAATGGGAGAGGCTGCAATCTCAGGATCGCAGCTCACTTCACCATTCGCCACTCCGGCCATGACGTTGACGAAGAGCCATTCGCGAAGCCGGGATAGGGACTCGGGCGACAGCTCGGAAAAACGCAGGCCCGCACGGCCCGAGTCATTCGACCATACGACTTTCCCCGTGGTGTAGATGTGCTCGGCACAATCGGCCAGATCGAGGCACAGGTCCAGGCGCTTTTCCAAGTCAAGGGGAGAGTGGCATTGAATGGCGACGCCATCTTCGCTGATGTCGACGATCTCGTGAAGATCGAGCATCGCGCCTTTGGATTCCGGGGTGAAGGTGGCGTAGGCCGGGGTCTGGATCTTGTGCCGGACGCGTTTGCGGCGGTTGGGTGAAACCGTTTGCAATACCGAATTTGTAGCTGCCATGGGGGACGGGCCCAATTTCCTGTTGGCTCCATATTAGCGCGGGATCAAAGGAAAAGTAAGCTCGGAAGAAAATTCGGAAGGACAACAGGTTCGGATTCTCTGGGCGGACGAAACGGAAGCGCTCGCTCTACAGCCGAAATGAATATAAGGGCAAGCTTTTGACCGCAGAGTTCGCGAAGAAGAGCCGCGAAGAACGCGAAGAACGCTAAGGACAGCAAAATTCTTCAAACTTCCCTAGCCGGCGCGGCGCAGGGCTTCGGCATGATGCAGGCTGGAGATGCGGGAGATGGCGGCTACCATCATGCTGGAAAGCAGCTGCATGGTGGCGACATCGCTGTCGTCGAAGGCGCCGGGAGACGAAGAGAGGACTTCGAAGACTCCGAGGGTGCGGCGGTAGTGACGCAGTGGTGAAACGAGAATGGAGCGGACTCCGAGGCGACGGCAGCTCGCCAGATCCACGCGCGGATTGCGCTCGGCATCGTGACACAGCATGATCTCGCCGGAACGAACTGCTTCGGCGGAGATGCCGGCGTCGGTTTGCAGACGAACGCCGAGGTCGGGCGCAGTGCGGCCGGCGCGGGCGCGACAAACGATTTCGTCCCCGGCACGCAGGGCGATGGCGGCTCCGGTCGCTCCGGTCAGATGTTGAGCACGTTCGGTAATGGCGCTGATGGCGGGTTCCAGGTCAAGTTCGGCAGGATGAATCTCGATTTCTTCCGTCGATACGGCTCGAAAACCCGACGCAGGATGTGCGGCGTTGGCGACGCGAAGCTGGCTGCGCATGGCGAGTGATGGCATGCGTGCATGGTCCGCCAGACTGACAAAATCCGGATCAGGCACGGTGCGCAGCAGATCGCGCACGAGGTTATTCAGCTCCATATCGGTGATGAGGTGCGCGGTTTGCTGGTTGCGCAGCGAACCGCCGAGCACGCGCGACAGACCAAGCAAGGCATGACTTCCGCAGGCCAGGCAATAGGGCTTGCTGTTGGTGCTGATCAGCTCACATTGCACGCAGAATGTGGCGGACTGCAAAGGGACAAAGTTAACGTCCTTAAAGGTCGAGCCATACAACGTCTTGCGAAACATGATTGCTGAATCCTCGCTTCTGTCACGGTGCAACGAAGGTAAACAGAGAGCGTCGGGGCAGAAAGTGACGGGGGTGGTTCCCCATGTGGAAAAGGGGACGAAAATGCTGTAGCGGCCAGTTGTATGCAGAATCTTGCACTATTTTCAGCGCGCGGAGCACGAAAAGCCTTGTGGAGGGCGGTATACAGGATTTTTTTTGGCTCGGTAGTATTGATTTTCACGCGCAGGGTGGGCTATGCTAACTTCACGTTCGCGGTTCACCCGCCGAACGATTGACTGGGGGATATCATGGAATGGACCGCACCCGCTTTTGAAGAAGTTTGCCTGAACTGCGAAATCAACTCCTACGCCAGCGCGAAACTGTAAATAGAAACGCTCTCCCCTGAACCTTCGTCTTTGAGCTGTGTGCAGTGGCTTGCGCGATGCTCGGAGATCGTGTAGCGGCTGTTATTTTTCCCTTTGCTGAAGTCTTCGAGCAAAAGCGTGCACTTCTGCCTGCGCTTACTTCCCGTTCGAACGGCTTCCAAGTTTTCGGTTTGTTTATCCTGCCTTCGTTTATCCTGCCTTTGCTTATCCCGCCTGAGCCTCGATCAAGGAAGAACCCTGATCGGGTAAAGCGATGACCTGCGCGGGATGCGCGAGCGTGCGGTCGAGGGCGTCTGCAAGCGCGGTGGGAAACTGCGAGGCGAGCAGATTGATATCGAGTTGCAGATCGCGCGACGAGTACAAGCGGTGCACAGTCAGCGTGCCGCGGTGGCGGTTGGAGGAACTCAGCAGGTTCAGAGCGACAGTCCAAACGGCAGAAGGATCCAGCGGTTTGGGCGCGCCGGCTTTACTCCATCGGAATGAGCTTGCGCCGCGTCGCGTCGACGAAGGGTCCGAGGTGTCATGCGGAACCGCTTCTCCTGCAAGCAAATCGACCTTCAGTTCAAAGCTGTCGAAGTCGTTGCTGCCGAAAGCCGCGATAAGAATGCGTCGAACCTGATCATAGTCGCGCGCGACTTTAAGTTCTTCAGTCGCGCGCCGGATAGCCAGGTTGTTGACGAAAATCTGGGGCTGATCGAAGGTGCGGTGGGCGACACGCGCCAGTTCGCCGAATTCCAGGTAGCCGAGATGCTGCACGCCGATCCAAATGCCGATGCCTAACACGGCGAGAACCAGGCCCAGCGAACTTCCGGTCGGCCACAGCAGGAACAAGCTCAGCATGGCGAAGATGGCCGAGACGCCGTAGAGCAGAATCACGACCTGGCGGTGGGTCATGCCGCGCTTTAACAATTTGTGATGAATGTGTTCGCGGTCGGCGGTGAAGACGGGGCGTCCGCTGATGAGGCGACGAAGGATGGAGAGTGAAGTCTCCAGAATCGGCAAGCCAAACGAGACGACGGGGATGGCGACGGCAACGATGGTGGGAGCCTTCTGAGCTCCCTTCAAGGCGAGCGCGCTAAGAAGGAATCCGATGAAGAGGCTGCCGGAGTCGCCCAGGAAAATTGTTGCCGGATTGAAATTGAAGCGCAGAAAGCCGAGGATCGCGCCGGCCAGCGCGATCGTCATCACGGTGACCAACGATGGCCCATTGAGCAGGGCCACGACGAACGCGACAAGCGTTGAAAATAAGGCGGAGCCTGCGGCTAAACCGTCGAGGCCGTCAATCAGATTGAAGGCGTTGGTGATGGCCAGGACCCACAGAACGGTAAGAGGCAAGCCGACAAACCAGGGCAATCGGTGATCGCCGAACACGACGGGGATGTTGACGATGCGCAAGCCACCGATGAACAGCATGGTTGCGGCGATACCCTGCACCGAGAACTTGAAGTAGGGACCGACGCCGCGAACGTCGTCATACACACCCAGGAGAAAAACGAGTGTGGCGGGGGCAAGGATCGTCAGCAGAGTTCGCAAGGAAAAGGCTGAGTGGAAACTGTGACTGTGCGTAGCCCACAATGTCGCCAGTGCCATGCAGCAGGAAAAGGACAGGAAAATGGCGACGCCGCCGAGACGTGGGAGCGGACTGGAATGGAGATGGCGTTCCTGACTAGGAACGGCGACCCAGCCATGGGCGGTTGCGAAATCGCGCACATACCGCGTCAGGATGAACGCCGAGAGAAGTGCTACGACAAATGTCCCGAGGAAGACGCCCGTCAACTATGCCACCTTCGGCAAGCGGCCGCGCAAGACCGTACGCCGCTCCACACTCTTCGTGAAAGTATTGCAGCACTGAGCCGCGGTTAATAGTTAGTGAACAGATTCCTGCTGATGTTCGAGAGTCTTCCGACTGTAGCAGGAGCAAAAAAGGACTTCAATCACGCCTGAGCAAAAAGCTGTGGAAAACTAATTCCCGGCAAAGCGGATCGTCGGGTACAACCTGCACTGCTGTGCTAAACTGCTCATCAAATTCTCACTCAATACTTCAGGGGTCCTTTGATGGAGTCGGGCACTTCGAGATTCACTCTTCAAGGTCGCGTTTGCTTTGCAATCATGGCGATTTTCTTGATGGTTGGTGGCGCTGCCGCGCAGCAATCAGCAAGCACGCCACAGAGTGACAAAAACAACAGCGAGCCTGCGGCGCTTCCGGCAGGGCAACCAATGTCGCAAGCGGCGGTGAGTGCGTCGGGAGCAACTCCGAAGACTCAGGATGCGGCGAAAGATTCCCCTGACCTATCGGCGCTGGTGAAGTTGGGTCCCGGCGATTTGCTGGAAGTGAACGTGTATAACGTCCCGGAACTGACCAGCAAGGTGCGAGTGAGCAACTCCGGCGATATTTATCTTCCGTTGATCGATTACGTCCACGTGGACGGCCTGACGCAGGAAGAAGCGCAGACACTGATTGAGAAGCGGCTCTCGGATGGCGGATTCGTGCGCAGTCCACACGTCACGCTTTTTGTGGATGAAGCGACTTCCCAGGGTGTCACCGTTCTCGGCGAAGTGACGAAGCCTGGGATCTATCCAGATGTCTCGGATCACAAACTCTACGAGGTGGTTTCGGAGGCTGGAGGATTCACTTCATCCGCCTCGCGCAAGATCGCAGTGATCCGGCGAAACCAGCCGGAGCCCATCCGCATTGATCTGCCGCGGAATCTGGCGGACGATCTGAGCGGCAACATCGACATCCAGCCCGGCGACACGATCAATGTTCCGCGAGCACCGATTATCTATGTGGTGGGAGACGTAGGCCGACCCACCGGGTTGTTGGTGGACAACGGATCGTTGACGGTGCTGCAGGCGTTGGCTCTGGCCGGGGGCACGAACCGCACGGCGAAGCTGGGTGCGGCCCGCATCATTCACAAAGGTCCGACAGGGATGGTGGAGCAGAAACTGGAAATCAAGAAGATGCTGGAGGCCAAGGTCCCTGATGTCACGCTGCAAGCGGACGATATTTTGTTCATTCCGGTGAGCGGCGGTAAGATTGCAGCGGCTCGAACGGCGGAAGCGGCATTAGCGATGGCGACCGCGGTCTCGATTTACGCGGTGCATCCGTAGGGTTCACACGTTACCGCTGGCGCGCGGGTGTGCCGTCCCTGGCGGGACTTAGCTGATTTTTCTGTGTGCACCACTCCCGGCACTGCCGAGTGTGTGTGAGAACTGCTCTTTCGCCCCTCCGGGCCTGGATCATTTTCCACTCGCACCCACGGCTTTCGCCGTGGGCTGCATTCTTACGCCGCTTCGCGGCTGAAAATCGATGGTGTTGTGCCACTCCAAATCTACTAGACGAGTTCTCACACACACTCTGCCGTGCCGGGCTTTCTCATCCCGCCACGGCGCGGCTGCAGTTCGGCAGACTCGGTTGACGTGCTCCACGAGACTCCGGTTCATCTCTCATTCTTCATCTCTTCCCGGGAGACTCGTGCGTCTACGGCGTGCGCAGCAGGCTCTGAAGTACCTCAATGTATTTCCCGGCAGTTTGGACGCGTGAAAAATGTTGCAGAATATATTCCCTTCCTTTTTGTCCCAACTCTAAGCCGAGTTCGCGATTTGCGGATAGCTGGTTGATTGCCGAGACGAGCGCATCGGCATTTTCCGGTTCGATCACGAGTCCGGCTCCGGCGGCTTCGACGATCTGGCGAGCTTGACCATCCACTCCAAGAATGACGGGGCGCGCGCACGACATAAACTCGAGCATCTTGGTGGGAATGACGGTTTTGAAGACATCGGTTTTCTTAAGAAGAACCAGGCAGGTATCGGACGCGGAGATGAAGGCAGGGATTTTCTCGCGGGGCTGCTGATCGAGAAAGCGGACGGTGGCTAATCCGCGGGATTGAGCCAGAGATTTGATCCGCTGTTTTTCCGCGCCTTCGCCGACTAGAAGAAACTGCGCAGTCGAATTCTGGCGCTGGAGTTGGACAGCCGCGTCGAGCAGAGTCTCCAGGCCGTGCGCCATCCCCATGGTGCCGATGTAGCAGACCAGGAACTTCCCGTCTGCGTCGAGTTCCCGCCGCTTGGCTTGGTTGGATGACTGCGAGGCTGGCGCGAAGAGGTCCGTTTCGACTCCGTTTTCGACGACGGCAATTTTCTCGGGAGGAACGCGCCAGCGGAGCATCAGATGTTCCTTGAATGCCGCCGTGACGACGACGATGCGATCGGATCGCTCGTAAAGAAATTTCGCGACTGCAGACAGCGCGTGATGCAGGAGAGAATCTTCGTCGCCGACTCCCACGGCGGTTAAGGATTCTGGCCATAAATCGCGCACTTCGAAGACGAACGGGATTTGTCGGGAGAAGGCGATCCACCATCCGGACAATCCCACGAGGAGCTGCGGCGAGGAGGCGATGACCACATCGGGACGCGGAATGGTCATGCCGCGCAGGGCGACCGAGATGCAGAAGGAAGCGTAGTTCCGCATGCGCTCGTGGGACTTGCGGTTGGGCAGGGGCCAGAGCCAGGTCCGGAAGACCTCAACGCCGCCGATTTTTTCGTGGTACGTCAACCGGCGCAACCGGGCGCGCCATTCGGGAGGAACGACGCCGGTGGGATGGTTGGGAAATCCGGTGAGCACGGAAACTTCGTGGCCAGCCTGCGCCCAGTGGTGAGCGAGTTCCGAGGCGCGCGCGGCGGGCGCACCCATTTCCGGCGGAAAATATTGTGAGACGTAGAGGATCTTCACGCGAAACTAGAGGCTATCGTATCAACGGGCCTTTGGGGTAGGTGCGGGATGGCTTCGGGCATTGTTGTAGAAAGGAAGCGCGAGGTTTGTGCTCGTCGAATCCAGAATCCGGTCCAGAATCCGAGCGTAACTTCAGGCTATTCTGCGTTTTACCTTCACTGCCGAAGTTAGTGGGACGGTGCGAAAGTCGCTTTGGAGGCTTCGGTTCGTTTGGACCCTTCTTCGTTATCGTGCGCACCATGATGCGCCTACACGGAACTGCACTGGTGTTCTCTCCGTATCTATAAGAGGACATACCACCATCGGAATCCCAGCCGGCATCCAACTGCAAAGTTGACCCGGGATGGAACTCGCCACGCGGCGGTCAGGATCGTCACAAATTTAACTTGGCGGGCATGTAACAATCGAAGAGATCCACCGTCTTCTTTACTATGCGCACGGTTTTCGACATTTTCGGGCAGATCTTCCGCAACCTGTGGGCACACAAACTGCGGTCGTTTCTGACCATGTTCGGCATCGCCTGGGGCGTGGGCTCGCTGCTTCTACTCGTGGGTGTGGGGGAAGGCTTCCGGTCGGGCAATAAGCGCGAGTTGGCCGAGTTCGGCCGGAACATCATGTTCATCTTTCCCGGGCGCGCGCCCGCGGTACAGGGCAGCATGAACTCGGCGCGGCCGTATTTGCTCACCTACCAGGATTATGTGGATATCCGCACGCAAGCGCCACACGTCGGCAATGCGTCCCCCATGCTCTCTCGTTCTGACCTGCATCAGGTGAGCGAATTCGCGACGGCCGGGGTTGAGATTCTGGGGGTCGAGCCGCAGCTGAACGAGATCAGCTATCTTCCGCTCAAGGAAGGGCGCTGGCTGAATGAAATGGACGAAACCCAGAAGCGGAATGTCATCGTCCTCGGCAACGAGCTGCTGAAGAATTTGTTCCCCGGGCGGCCGTCGTTGGGCGCGTTCATTTTGATCAACGGCATCCGGTTCGAAGTAGTGGGCAGCATGCCGCACCTGGGCCGCGGCGACAATACCTGGCTGAACATGCGCGGATACATCCCTTTCACGGTGATGGCGGAGAATTTCCCGCTGAAGGGGGAAAACCATGAGCGATCGATCTCCTACATTGAATATCAGCCGTACACGACGGCGGAGCACAAGCTGGCAGAGGACGACGTCCATAAAATCATTGCCCGCAATCACGGGTTCGATGCCAACGACGAAAACGCCTTCGATGGCTGGGACTCGATCCAGGAATCAAAGATGGTGGGCACGATTTTCGATGTCATGAACATGTTTCTGGGAGCGGTGGGGATGGTGACGCTGGCGCTGGGAGCGATTGGCGTGATCAACATCATGCTGGTCGCGGTCAGTGAACGCACACATGAGATTGGATTGCGCAAGGCTTTGGGCGCGACGAACCGCAGCATTCTATTTCATTTTTTTCTGGAGGGATTGCTGCTCACGCTGGGCAGCGGAATGCTCGGCATGGCGCTGGCGGCAGGATTGATGGGGCTGATGGGAAACATACAGGGGCCTGGCGGATTTGATCCGCCGAAGCTGGTGCCGATGTCGGCTTTGCTGGCAATTGGCAGCCTGACGCTGGCGGGTGTGATTGCTGGTCTTTATCCAGCGCGCAAAGCGGCCATGTTGCAGCCGGTGGAAGCGTTGCGGCAGGAGGGATTCTAAGAGATCCCCTATGTTCAACGATCTATTTCATGAAGCTTACGGAGCGATGCGGCACAATCGCCGGCGCACCGCGCTGACCATGCTGGGCATGGCGTGGGGCATCGCGACGGTCGTGATGCTGCTCGCGTATGGCGATGGCTTTGGACAGGCGTGCACGAACATTTTTGCCAACTTTGGAACCAAGCTGGTGATCGTGGTGCCGGGCCGCACGTCGATGCAGGCGGGCGGTCAGAAGGCGGGTGCCGTCGTGCGATTCACGCAGGATGATGTGGATGCGCTTACGTCCAACCTGCCGCAGATCACGCATATCACCCCGGAAGTGAGCAAGCAGGTGAGCGTTCAGTACGACACACGGGTGTTCACCTGGGCGGTGACCGGCAATTATCCCAACGTGATTGACGTTCGGGCTCTGAAGATCGATCAGGGGCGCTTCTACAACCCGGAGGATGAAATCCAGCGGGCGCGCGTCGCGGTGATTGGGTCGGAGGCGAAGGAAAAACTATTTTCCGGACGCAATGCGGTCGGCGAGTACATCCGGTTGGACGGGCTCAGCTTTGAAGTGGTCGGCGTTCTGACGGCGAAGATGCAGGAGGGGAATGACGATATTAACCGCGTGGTCTACGTCCCCTTCAGCACGATGAGCGATCTGAAGAACACGCATTATCTGGACACGATCTGGTTCACCTACCAGATGCCGCAGTACGAGAGCCTGGAGCAGACAGTGCGAAGCATCATGGCGACGCAGCATAAGTTCAGCCAGACCGACCGGCAGGCCGTGGAAGTGTTCAACCTGATGACGCAGGTGCACCAGTTCGAGATCATTACGATCGGATTGAAGATATTGATGGGATTCATTGGAACGCTGACGCTCGGCATTGGCGGCGTTGGGCTGATGAATATCATGCTGGTTTCCGTCACCCAGCGCACGCGGGAGATTGGCGTGCAGAAGGCACTGGGCGCGCCACGACGCTACATCCTGATGCAGTTTCTGGCGGAGGCGCTGACGATTACGTTTATTGGTGGCGTGCTCGGCGTGATCCTGGCTTACGCGGTCGCGCTTTCCGTTGGACGGCTCACGTTATATAGCGCGTTTGCCAAGAACGGCGAGGCCGGCGACATTCGGCTGATTATTGCTCCGGGGACTCTGATTGCTTCGACGCTGATTCTGGGCGCGGTGGGTTTGGTGAGCGGGATGATTCCGGCGTTTCGGGCGTCGAGGCTGGATCCGATTGAGGCGCTGCGGCACGAGTAGGGGGCGGGCGCCTATTTTACTTCGCCGTGGAGCCTCCGGGACGGCTCTTGTGTGATTCTCCACCGAGTGCCCGTTCGCGCCAATATCGGGCCTTCAGTCGGTTCGACTCAGATGCGTTATAGAGAATCTCGCAGTCACAGAATCCACCCTTCGCTCTAAGTACTCCGAAAATGTCCTCGAACTCGGACGGCTCAAATCCAGATGTTTTTAGGATGGATTCGGAGATCCGATAGTTCCCACAGCAATGCTCGCAATGATTCGACTCGTCCTCCGGGCAAAGCAGATTGTCAAGCTTCTCGAAAAATGACGAGCGCTCGAGGCAGTCCATTACGTCTGGCGTGATTGAAGCTATCAGGTCTGCGTCAGAGTCAGGTTCCACGCGGGTCAACATACCATCTGGGCCCCGCGTTCACAAGTGTGCGAATGCGGCGCGGCTCAGTCTTCTACAAGAGGCCGTTCATCATCAGTAACGCAGCCGGACAGTCGCGAGGCGAATTTAGTAGTAACAGAGCTTGAACGCGCTCTTGTAGATGAGGGCGCGGGTGCGGTTGAGGCGGCTTCGAGTGTAACTCTCCCAACGGTCCGCGACACTCGCGAATTTATCTTCTCCGGTCAGGCGATGCATCACTCGCAACTGCACGATGTGCAACTGGTGATAGAAGGGGCTGGCCACCATCAGCAGGCGCGTGCCGGACTGCTCGTAGAGCGACCAGAATCCCAAGTCGTAGCGATCGAGGTTGTGCAGCATCGTCCGGACCGCCGTTGCAAATAGCCCATGGGCGGAATTATCTCTTGTGGCCAGAAAATAGTCGTAGAGTCCCCAGGCCGCCCAGATGAATCCGTTGAGAATGTGCGTGGGCGGCGAGACGATGTATTCTTCAAACCACAGGTCGCCGGATTCGTCGGTGAAGGCAACGCCTCCGTCTTTCGTCTGCACATAGAAGCAGGCCAAAGCGCGCTGCGCGGCTTCCAGATACCGCACATCTCCACATTCCTTGTGCGCCCGCACCAGCAGCGAGATTCCCTGCCCTTGCGCCAGCCCCGAGTACCACGGCGCTCGCAGCGTGTCGCGATATTCCCAGTCAAAGTGATGATTCCAGACGGAGAGCCCTTGCGCGTTTTTCTCGAGATGTGAGCAGAGCCAGTCGGCGACTACGAAGAATTTTCGACGGCGCTCGGGATCGTTCGTGCGGCGGTACAGGTTGAAGTTTCCCAAACCGTATTGCGCGATGGCGATGGGATTGTATTGCAGGCCAATCTTGCCGTGATAGTCGAGTTGCGGAACTCCGGCAGGATCGTAAGCGCCCTGGTAGTTCGCTTTCTCGGCGAACAGCATGTAGTATTCGCCGAGTTCCGTTGTGTTCGCATTCGGATTTTCGGCGGGCGTTTCGTGCCAGAAAGTGAGATGGCTTTTGCCGCCAAGGGTGTAGGCGCTGAAGATGCGTCGGTAGTAGGCGAGTCGGGGCAAGGGGCTTGGAACGATTCCTCATTCATATTACGGGCATACCACGGGCAATGTGGAGTTCTCACGAATCTTGGTGCTCGGTGGTTTCCCATTGTCTCGCTTCGCTCGACGGACAGCCGATGGCGGCTGTCCCCACATTTCTGAGCTGTCCCTACGTAAAACTTCTCTGTGACTTGGCTTATGGGGCGACCAGGTAGAGCGCGGTGACCATGTCGTCGGATTCGACGGCCACTGTGGTCAGAGCGAGGAACGGCGTGGTGTTCCCGCCGTCGGGCAGGAAGGCATTGCCGTACTGGAACAGGGCCATCGGCCACGGATCTTTTTGCCACGCTTGCAGCAGGTGCCAGTCTTTGGCGCTGGCGCCGGTGCCGCCATAGAGGCGGACATGCTGATCGGTGTTCACGTCGCTCGGTTCCACCATGGTGGAGAAGAACACGTGGGATCCGACACGGCATCCGTAGATCGACGAACTACTGATGGGAGCCACCTGCTGCAACGCCTGCTGTCGGTCGAGCCGGTAAATGTAGTTCGGTTCGAGCGGCGTGTCGGAAGCGAAATAAAGTCCATCTTCGGTGGGAATCGCGGCGACCGCGCGCGTCTGCTGCTGGCCCTGCAACACGGCGTCGACGCGGCTGAAATCGCAGGTGGCACGCAGGATGCGGCATTCGTCGCCGTAGTCTCCCGTCAGCACCCAGAGGCAATCTTCCCAGCGATCGTAGACGATGTTATGGACGTGACGGATCGCCCCCTTCGGAAATGTGTAGGCGATACTCCAGGTGGCCCCGGCATCGGTCGAGGCGTAGATGTGGACTTTCTCGCGCTCGGCGTTATCAAAATATTCTCCCCAATAGATTGCGCCGCTGGGAACGGCGGTGATGTGGAGGGGACGCGTGCCGCGAAGAATTTTGTGGGTGCGACGAAATTCAGTTTCACCGGGACCAAGGGTGACGATCACTCCGGGCACGGCGGCGATGAGGCCGCCCGAGGGCAGCACCGCGAGCGCGTGGAAACCGTCCCGGAATAAACGCGCAGTCAGGCCGTTCATCACCGAAAAGAGACGGCGCGTCGGAGGGCGGAACCGGGCCACGAGCTGCCACGTGAGGGTGCCGGATGAGTTTTGAATCTGCGCGCGCAGCAAGTGGTAGCCACGCGATGCGTAGAGAATGTCGCCGAACCATGCCAGCGCTCGCAGTTGCGGAATGCGGGCGACGCGAGTCAGCCGTCCATGTAGATCGCCATTGGTTGCGGTCATTGCGCGTGGTGCAGAAGTACGGATCCAGAAGTACCAGATCTAGGGCAAGAATGTTTTCATACAGAAACAGCTGCCGCCGGCTTTTTCAAACTCGGAGGTGTCGACCACGACGGGCGTCAATCCCTCCTGATGAAGAATCGCCTCTACTACAGGAGTTATGCGGGGCGTGATGTAGCTGCCGTTGATGACGATTCCGTTGCCGATGAAGCGGTGAGCCTCATCCGCAGTGAGCAGATGAACCCGCTTCCATAATCTATGCAGGGATGCGAGTGCTTCGGCGGGATACGCACCGGGGAAAATCAGAGCCGCTTCGTTGTTCAGCGGGCACAAGCAGGTATCGAGGTGATAGCAGTAGGGATCGACCAGACGCAACGGCTCTACGGGGATTCCTATCTTAGACATTGCGGTGGTGAATTTTTCAACACCGCCGAGCGTGCTGCGAAAACCGTATCCGGCGTAGATGCGAGAGCCGTCTGGGTGCCATAGCAAGTCGCCGTGGCCTTCTAGATAGTCGTCGCCGTAATCGAGTTCGATGATTTGGTAATCGCGTGCCCGAAACCAGTCCACATAGAAAGAAACTTCGCGATGACGCGATGGGTAGACCATACGGCTGGGAACAATAAACTTCCCGTATCCAGGCTTCTCGCCGGCGAAAACCTGGTTCGCAGCGAAGACCATATCTTCGAGGCCTTCGACTGGGTCGATCATTTCGATCTCGCATCCATTCTGTTGCAAAACGCTACAGAGCATTTCCCATTGATTGCGTGCTTTGACTCGGTCCACTGCGGATTCTCTCGACATGTACGGGTTTTTCTGATCGACGACATCGAAATAATTCGGCGGACAGAGCAGGACCTTGGGCATACGATTGATGGTAGCTGGCTCAACAGATCACAAGCAAGGAAACCGGACGAGATGTCGGCGGTGGCTGCCGATTAGTCGGCAAAACGGGAAGAAGTAGGCAATCGATAGCAGCACTCCCCGACGAAACCCGCAGTGGTACACCGTCAAGTTCCGTGGCAGGCAACGTGCTGTTGATCTGTTGGAGTTGCTCGCCAAAGATTCCTGGAGTAAGAAAATGCTTAGCCGATGTGCCAACGTGCAGTGTGGCAAACCGTTCCTGAAACTGAGAGAAGGTAAATTGTTCCTGGTCGAGACCGACCGACTGACGAAGCCAGGAGAATCGGCGGTGCCTCCGTTCGTGCGAGCGCGACAGCAACAGCGGCGTGTCGAGCATTACTGGCTGTGTGATGACTGCGCCACCCAGTGGACTTTGATCTATGAGCGCGAGCGCGGAGTGGCCCTGGCTCCGCTGCGACGGCCGGCAGCGAGTATAGCCGCGGCGGCGGGCGCCGCGCATGGTGGGGCCGCCTAACGCGCCGCCACAAAACCCGCGCGCGGCTCTTTATTGGTAGCCATCTTTCTTCCAGGCATTCCAATCCTCGCGCACTGCATTCAACATCTCCTGTGTGGCGGCGTGCAGCCATTTCCCTTTCTGCTTCTGCAAATGGTTGAGGATGGGCTTGCGGGCGGTCTTGGTCCCGAGATGAATGTTTGCGGTCTCCCATCCCATCGCGCGAAGCAAGCGCATTTCCTGGCCCGGCGCCTTGATGGTGGTGATTTCGATGCGGGAACAATGGGGGCTCAAGCGGCGAATGATCCAGCGTCCGCGCAGCTGGACGAAGGGATCCATGCAGCGAACTGCGCGGCTGATGATAGCCTGATACAGGATCTCCGGAGGGCCTGCGCTGTCTTTCGCCCAGTAGCAAGCGGAGGAGACCAGGGCTTTGGCCTCACGAGCGATTCTTCCGCCACGGAAGTCGGCAATCGCGACGTAACGGGCGTGGCCGAGGCTTCCCAGACCAGCCACGCGGTGGGCGAGGCGGTACGGGAGATCGCGGACGGGCATGAGGTGTTCGAGCGCTTCGAGAGCGCTGATGGGAACATCGCCTTTCACCGTGGGCAGCGCATCCACTCTCGCCCAGAAGTGGATGGGATCGCGGAGTTCGCTTTCCGCAATCTGACGCAGCCACTCGTGGTTCTCGCCGAGAACGTAGGGCAGGCCGCCGTCGCGCATGCCTTCGCGGTAACCTTGGAGAATGGAATCGCAAATATCTTTATGGTTGAGCGGCAAGTGGCCGATTTCCGATGCCAGATGAGCGCTCACGGCCAGACGGACAAGATCGTTCGCGTACGCCAGGGGATGAGCTTCGTCAAAGTCGTTGACACCCCAGATCAGACGGCCTTCGGCGTCGCGCCAGGTGCCGAAATTTTCCACGTGCAGGTCACCCACGGCCAGGACCTGCGGCGACTTGGCAAGATCGGGACACACCTTTGGCCAGATTTGCGCCCAGCGGTAGAACGTGGCTCGGAAAAAAGGAAAGACCGCGGCCTTCATGTTGGCGTGTTTGAGGCGCAAATCTTTCTTGACAATGTCGGTGTGCTGGCCGAGCCAGTCTTCAAACTGTCGCGTCGCTTTGACGATGTTCATTGCGCGCAACGATAGCGGGGCGCGGCGGTCGAAGTCAACGGCACGACAGAGTAGGGATACCGCAGAGGCAATCACCGGGCGTTTGGAGAGGGCCGGTTCACCTTGTATCCAACGCCCGGCAATTGCGGAGTGGAACGGCACAGCCGGCAAAGACTAGTGTTTGTAGAAGGCCGCGTTCTTCTCGATGAATTCCTTCTTGTCCTCGGGGACATCTTCGAGGGCGTGAATCGAGTCGGAGGTGCAGGCCGGAATGCAGGCGCCACAATCGATGCAGCCCTCAGGATCGACATACATCTGAGTCGCGGTCTCGAAAGCGGGCTCGTCCTGCTTGGGATGGATGCAATCGGTGGGGCAAACCTCGACGCAGAGGGAGTCCTTGATGCAATTGTCGGTGATTACGTAGGCCATGATGAATCAATCTCCAGAATGAAATGAGCACTTCCGGCTCGCTCAAGGGACAGTGTAAGGAGGACAGCGGCGGCAGGCGGTGATTTTGATCACAGGCGGGTGTGCGCCGACAGAATCTGACGGCGAGTTGCGGAGTCGAGGCGCGATTCGCCGGGAGCATGTTTTCAATCACGCGGAACTGTGACCACCGTCACAGAAATTGAAGGGCGACAGGGCTTAAATAGGCACAATTGAACTAGGCCTTCTAGTTATAAAGATCGCCCGGCCCTACCCACAGAACCCCACAAGCCGTTACCCCAGACGGCGAGGGCCGGGCGCTTGAAGGCTTGAGAAATCAAGCCCTCCCCACCTCCCCAATACCTGGCTTAAGTCACCCCAATCCATTTCTGCGAGTCCCAGAATACTGTGTTTCGGGTGACACAGCGTGTTCCGCGGAACACTCTAATCTTACCCGTTTCTGGATTTAACATCCTCATTTTCAATTAGATGCGCTTTGGTCCTCATTCTGCCACTGGCATGAGTGCAAGGCAGCTCATAACGAGGGGGCGGATATGGGACACGTAGCGGGCAGAACGAACTTTGGCTGGTTCCTAACCTCGATCGTAGCGGTATCCATTCTTGCGCCGGCAAATCCCTCGATCGCGCAGACGCCAGATCCAGCTCATGTTCGCGCTGAGCGCACAGTCGTCGTCAGCATTGCTGACCGCAAACTTGCGGTGGTGGAAGACGGAACCGTGCTCGCTACGTTCAACGTCGCCGTCGGAGCCCCCGCGAGTCCCAGTCCGACCGGCGAATTTCAGATCGTCAGCCGAGTGAAGAATCCCACCTACTACCGTCCCGGCGCGGTGATCCCGAGCGGAAAGGACAATCCCGTGGGAACGCGATGGGTGGGACTGAGCCAGAAGGGATACGGGATTCATGGGACGAACGCGCCGCGATCCATCGGACACGCGGCCTCGCACGGGTGCATACGGCTGCGCAATCGCGACATGGAACGGCTGTTCACCATGCTGCAAATCGGCGACGTGGTTGAGATTCACGGCGAGCGCGACGAAGAAGTGGCGCAGATCTTCGGAAGCGGCGACGACGACACGACTGTCGCGGCGGCACAAGTCGCCGAGCAGGACGCCGGCCAATAGTTCGCACGAGTTTGGAGAAAGGCAGAAGTCTCAGGAGGACATCATGCAAATGGCAATCACATTCATGGCAGTGGTGGCAGGAATGATCTTCTCGCTGGCGGTGGCGTTGCTGGCGGAAGAGTTGATCTTCGGGCAAGTGTTCCGTCTGTTCTTTGCTTCGGGAAAATTGGCCCGGCAGACGGGCGCGGGGAAACCAGGGCAGAAGCGCTGAGTGAGAACTCACAAAGGAGAACGACGATGCTGGCGTTGAGGTACTTGCTGATGGCCGGTGGCCTCGGGATGATCCTCGTGGCTGTAAGCATTTTGGGTTATGACTTGTATCGCGAACTGCTGTACCGGCGTGCCGCGGCCATACCAGGCACGGGCACGCTGCCAGCCTTGCCGGAGTGGCGCTGGCGAACGTCGTTGGCGCTGGCATTTCTGGCGTGGGGACCGATCCTTCTGGCCTTCAGCATTGTGGTGGTGCCGAGCGGAATGGCCGGAGTCCGCGTCAGCCAGACTAGCGGGACGGTCCCGGGGACGCTCTATCCGGGAACGCATTTTGTAATGCCGCTGGTCGAGGACGTCGCGCTATTCGACACGCGGGACCAGGTCTTTACGACAGGAATGTCGGAGGACGGAAAGAACGCGGCGGCGAATGTTTCGTCGAAATCCCAGTTGCTGGACGTGCAGGCCAAAGAAGGACTAACCCTGGGGCTGGCGATCACGGTGCGTTACCGGCTCGACCCCAAGCGCCTGGACTACATTCAGAGTAACCTGCCGCGTCCGGTGGAGAAGGAGATCGTTCCGCCGGTGGTGGCCAGCGTGTGGCGTGAGTTGGTTCCGAACTACACGGTGCGCGATGTTTTCTCGGCTAAGCGGGAAGAAGTGCGTCAGAAGGCGGCGGGCATGATCACGCAGAAGCTGGCGGCGGATGGAATCGTGGTGAAAGAGGTGATGCTGCGAGACATTCAATTGCCGGAAGAGTACGCGAAGGGTCTGGAAACATTGCTGCTCAAAGAGCAGGAAAACGACCGCATGGGTGTGGAAACCGAATTGAAACAGAAGCAGGTGCGCATCGCGGAACTCGAAGCCGAAGCGACCAAAGTGCAGCAGATCAAGCAGGCGGAGGGCGAGGCGCAAGTTCATGTGCTGCAGGCGAAGGGCGAATCCGACGCGATGCAGTACACGCTCCCACTGAAGGAGAAGCAGATTCAGCAGAGCAAGCTGGAAGCCGAGGCGCGGAAGGAAGCGACCATTCAGAATGCGGAGGCGGCGGCGCAGGCCAAAGTCATCGACAGCAAAGCGGAAACCGAACGCCGGAAGATGCTGGCCGAAGCCGAAGCGGATCGGATTCGCGTTACGGCGGCTGCAGATGCGGAGCGGCTCTCGAGCGAGGCGGCGATCTTGAAACAGAATCCACTGCTGATCAACAAGATCGTGGCCGAACGGTTGTCGGACAAACTGCAGATCATGATGGTTCCGGCGGATGGCAAGTTTTTCTTCGCAAACGATGTGTTGCGCGGGATGAGCCCGGTGGGTCAGGCGGCACAGGCGGAACAATCTGAGGAACAGCCGAGATAGTTTCAAACTCAGCGTCCCCACCCTCTCGCGGAAGGCCGTGAGCAGGGTGGGGACCTAGCAGAGTGCCGCGGGGCTCTGCCCTGGCTGGACCGCCGAGTCGGCTGTCCCCACATGGGTTGCGGTGTCCAAACAGTACAGGGCAAGAGGCCGGTCTCATGCGCGGAGCGGTTTATAATTCGGGCATCCCAAACGTCATCTCGAGTTCAGTGCACTTTGTGTTGCGCGCCTCGCGTTTCTCCCGCGTTATCGTTCTCTTGTGCATGCTGCCTGGGCTCACAACCGTTGCGCGTGCGGCGGATTGGAGCGGACCAGAACTGCAACTGGCGCAGAAGATTGTTGCGGTGACCGGGCCCGGAGCGGCAGCTCTGACGGTGGAGAACCGATCGTCTCTCGGCAAGCGTGATCAAGAAATCATTCAGAACGGTCTGCGCAGCGCGCTCAACGGGGTCGGCATTCGCTTCGCGCCACCGGAGCAGGCGGCCGCCACGATTGCGATTGTGCTCTCGGAAAATGCTACGTCGTACGTCTGGGTGGCGGAGATCCGACAAGGCGCTAGTGAAACGGCGGTTGTCATGATATCGGCTCCGCGCGCGCAGGGAGCAGCGCCGACGCACGACTCGGTGCCACTCAGCCTGCGAAAGATTTCATTGTGGACCCAGGATGATCCGATTCTGGATGTTGCCGTGCTCGAAGAAGGTTCGGTTCCTACACAGATCGCGGTACTGGATCCGGAAAAAATCTCGTTACTGCGCTGGCAAGGCGGAAAGTGGCAACCGGAACAGGCTCTGGGCATCGTACATGCGCGGCGGTGGCCGCGGGATCTGCGGGGAAGGCTGGCCCCGGCGAGAGATCACCTGCTGGATGCTTACCTTCCCGGTGTAATATGCCGCAGTTCCTCAGGAATGTCGCTGGCGCTGAATTGTCGCGAGACAGACGATCCGTGGCCGCTGGTTCCGGCGGCGCTGAGCGGCGGAACCTCGTCAGTGTTTCCGACTGCCGGATCGAATACGGTGGCAATTTCACCGATGGGAGCGTTCTTCGCTTCGACGCGGAATTTCTTCACCGGCGCTTTAACTCCGGGTTTGGGCAAGTTCACAACCGTGCCCAAGTTTTACTCGGCCGCGGTACTGCCGCGCGAGAAATATGTCCTCTGGCTCTTCGGCGCGACGGATGGGCACTTGCACGTGGTCGACGGCATGAGCGACCAGACGGTCAAGGCCGAGTGGGGCAGCGATCTAACCAGCGTGAGAACATCCTGCGGCGCGGGCTGGCAGGTACTGGCCACGAGTCCCCACGAAGAGAACGGGGATTCCGTGCGGGCATACGAATTTCCGGACCGCGATCCTATTGCGGTGAGTGCCGCTGTCGAATTCACCGCCGGAGTTGTGACGGCGTTGTGGACGGAATCGAAAGGCGACACTGCAATTGCGATTGCAAGAAATCGAGAGACAGGAAGCTATGAAGCGTTTCGACTGGCGGTTGCTTGTAGTCAGTAGCGTGATCGCGTGCACGATGGCGGCGGCTGAGACGCGTCCGCAATACGGCGGTGTAGTGCGCGCGTCGATGCGGGCTGCGCCAACGTCGCTCGATCCTGCGGACAATTCGCAGCCTGACTCTGTTGGCCGGCGCAGTCTCACCCTACTCATGTTCGATACGTTAGTAACCGTGGACGAGAGCGGACGGATTCAGCCTTCGCTGGCGACGTCGTGGCAAACTTCATCAGGGAACCAGCGCTGGCAGTTTCGAATTCGTCGTGGAGTGACATTTCACGACGGAACACCGTTGAGCGCAGAAATCGCGGCAGCTTCGTTGCGCGCGGCCAACCCGCCGTGGAACGTGAGCGCCGACGCCGACTCGGTGGTGATCCAGCGAGAGACCTCGGATACGGAATTGTTGGCGGAACTGGCGTTGCCGCGAAACGCGATTGCGAAAAGAAATTCCGAAGGCGCACCCAGCGGCACAGGTCCGTTTCACGTTACCGATTCGCAGCCCGGGAGGAAATTGACTTTGGCGGCTGACGAGAACTGCTGGCGCGGGCGTCCGTTCCTCGACTCTATCGAGATCGAGATGGGCAAGAGTTTTCATGACCAGATGACTGCGTTGGAAGTGGGCAAGGCAGATCTGGTGGAGGTAGCGCCGGAGCAAACGCATCGCATCTCCCAGGATGGGCACCGCCTGGCCAACTCAGCTCCCCTGGAACTATTGGCGTTGCTCTTTACCCGCGATGCGGCATCGCCGGAGGAAAAGCTCCTGCGCGAAGCACTGGCATTGAGCATCGAGAGAGGATCGATCCGGAGTGTGTTGCTGCAGGGCGCGGGACAGCCGGCGGCCAGCATACTACCGAACTGGATGAGCGGATATGGATTCGTATTTCCGGCGGATGCGGACTTGGCGCGGGCGCGTCATGTGCGCGAGCAAGTTAGAACCGTCCCGACATGGACCATCGGATACGATGGCACCGATCCGATGGCCCGCCTGCTGGTGGAACGCATCGCCCTCAACGGCAAAGATGCCGGGTTGTCACTTCAGCCTGTGGCAAGCGGCACGGCTGATCTTAAGTTGGTGCGAATTCCGTTGACGGCGGCGGATCCGTGGGTCGCACTCGCGGGCGTGGCTGCGCTTGTCGGAGTTCCCTCCGGAAAACAGGGCGGTTCCGTGGAGGATCTCTATGCGTCCGAGACGGCACTGCTGGCGACGCGGCGAGTGATCCCTCTGTTTCATTTGCCGGTGTCCTACGCGGCATCAGGGAATTTGAAAGATTGGGTTCTACGCCCGGACGGTAGCTTGACTCTGGGGGATGCCTGGCTGGAAGCGGGCAAACCATGATCGGCAAATCATGACGTGTAAATCATGATCGACGAATAATGATCGACACACCATGACCGGCAAACCATTTCGACAAACCACGATCAACAAATCATGACCTTTCGTCGCAAACTTCTGGCGGTCTTCGCCCTGACCGTGTTTCTGTCGGTGGCCGCGGTGGCCTTGTTGGTGCTCGGCGTGACGCGCAATGCGTTTGAGAAAGCCGAAGATCAGCGCACGGCGGCGCTGGTCACGCAGTTTCAGCGCGAGTTCACGCGCCGCGGGGATGAGGTCGCGCGCCGCGTGGCAGCCATCGCGGCATCCGAACCCGTGAGCCGGATGGCGGCTTCGCTGAATGGCACGTCTTCCGATTCTGCCGCCTACTTCGATCTAGCCCGGCAGATGGCGGAAGGGTACCAGCTCGATTTCCTGGAATTTCTGGACGAGCACGGCAGCATCATTTCTTCAGCGCAGTGGCCGGCGAAGTTTGGATATCCCGATCCCGGGTTTGACGGTTTGTCGGCTTCAAGCGGGCAGGGCGCATTTCTGAAGCGCGAAGAATTGCAGGATTCCGCCGCATTAGGACTTTTTGCGGCGCGTGCGACTCGCATCAGCGAGCATCCTGTGTACGTGGTCGGCGGACGCCAGCTCGACACGAATTTTCTTTCTGGACTCGACTTGCCGGCGGATACGCGCGTGCTGCTCTACCAGAACCGCGGCGATCATTTTTCCGCCAATTCCCTCCTGGATCCCGGAGCGCCGGGAAACGTTGCGGACCGTTCCCGGCCGTCGGCAAAATTTCAACCTCTGGTGGAAGCGGTGCAAAAGTACAACCACGAAATGACTGGAATCGTTTCCTGGTCCTCCGATCATGCCGAAGATGAGGTCTTTCACGCAATTCCCCTGCGAGGCGCGGGCAAGGATCGTCCACTGCTGGCAATTTTATTGGTGGGCAATTCGCGGCGGTCGTATGTGGAACTGAAGCGGCGCATCACGGCGTCGGCGCTGTTGGCGGGCGGCAGCGGAATTATTCTCGCGATCTTGCTGAGCAGTTGGGTGGCAGCGCGGGTGACTCGCCCCATCGTGCAACTGGCCCGCGCGGCGCAGAACGTGGCGGCGGGAAACTGGGACACACGAGTTGAAGTATCGGGTGCCGATGAAGTAGGGCAACTCGCTGACTCGTTTAATCGCATGACGAGCGAACTTCTGGCGCAAAAAGAACGTTTGGTGCAGACGGAACGAGTTGCGGCTTGGCGCGAACTGGCGCGGCGCCTGGCCCATGAGTTGAAGAATCCTCTGTTTCCGCTTCAGCTTACGGTCGAAAACCTGATGCGCGCACGAACGCAGAGTCCCGATCAGTTCGACGAAGTTTTCCGCGAGAGTTCGAGCACGCTGCTCGCCGAGATCTCGAACCTCAAGGCAATCATCGGACGGTTCAGCGACTTTTCCAAGATGCCGCATCCTCAACTGCAGCGGGTGCAGGTGAATGAAATCCTGAGAGGAGTGATGCAGCTCCATTCGGCGCAACTGCAGGCGCCGGGACGCGCGCCCATCACGTGCAAGCTGGAGTTGAACGAGAGTCTTCCGACAATCGCTGCCGATCCGGATTTGCTGCACCGCGCACTGTCGAACCTCGTGCTGAACGCGATGGACGCCATGCCCGACGGCGGAGCGCTCGCGCTTCGTACCCGGCGGGACGATGGCAAGGTGATCATCGAAGTCTCCGACACTGGCTCAGGCTTGACGCGCGAGGAATGCGAGCGCATTTTCACTCCTTATTACACCAGCAAGAAGCATGGAACGGGGCTCGGATTGGCGATCGTGCAGTCGGTCGTCAGCGACCACGGTGGAAGGATCAGCGTGCAGAGCGAACCAGGACGGGGAACGACATTTGTGATCGAACTGCCAGATAATATCGACATGTCACAAACGACGAGAGCCTAAACGACCCAGGGCGCGTAACTTCACAAAGAATTACGGAAACAGGAGGACGGTTGCCACTCAAAGCGCATCTCTTGATCGTCGATGACGAAGCTAACACGCTGGCCTCGCTCTCGCGTGCGTTCCGCCTGGCGGGACACGAAGCGACGGTGTGCGACAACGCGGCCAAGGCCCTGGAATTGGCGAAAGCGCAGCACTTCGACTTGATCCTCTCTGATGTGGTCATGCCCGGCAAAGACGGGTTGACGCTGCTCGAGGATCTGAAGCAGCAGGGAGTAACGGCTCCGGTGGTCATGATGTCGGGGCAAGCGCACATTGAAATGGCGGTGCGAGCGACACGCCTCGGCGCGCTTGATTTTCTGGAGAAGCCGATTTCCTCCGACAAACTGATGCTTACGGTCGACAACGCGCTCAAGTTGCAACGACTGGAGAGCGAGAACCGGCAACTCCGCCAGCGGCTGGGCAAACACGAGATCGTGTGGAAGGGTGAAGCTATGCGGCGCGTGATGGCCCAACTGGAGCGCGTGGCCGCCAGCGAATCGCGGGTTTGCATCTTCGGCGAGACCGGAACGGGAAAGGAATTGGTCGCACGAACCATTCATGAACGCAGTCCGCGATCGGCTGGGCCTTTTGTCACCCTGAATTGCGCCGCCGTACCGGCGGAGTTGATTGAGTCGGAACTTTTCGGACACGAGAAGGGTTCGTTCACGGGAGCATCCGGACGGCATATCGGCAAGTTTGAGCAGGCCGACCAGGGCACGATTTTTCTCGACGAAATCGGTGATATGCCTCTGAACATGCAGGCAAAACTGCTGCGCGTGCTGGAAGAAGGAGAAGTCGAGCGCATCGGCGGAGACAAACCGGTGAGCGTCAACGTTCGCGTTCTGGTCGCGACCCACCGCGATCTCGAAGCGCGCGTACGCGAAGAGAAATTCCGTCAAGATCTGTTTCACCGTATTCACGTTTTCCCGCTGATGCTTCCACCCTTGCGCGAGCGGCGCGACGATATTGCCGCGCTGGTGGAACATTTTGCGGCGCAAGTGTGCGCGCAGAATGGGTGGAAGCCGTTGCCGTTCACCGCCAACGCGATTGAGGCCCTTCAGTCGCATGCATGGCCGGGCAACGTCCGCGAGCTGCGCAATATGGTCGAGCGGTTGATGCTGCTGGCCACTGAAGATCAAGTGGACCTGGCAACGGTTCAGATAGCCCTGCCGAAGACCGTTGCGGGGGAAGTCACCGCTACCGACATCGGGACTGGCGCGCTGGCTGATCGCGTGCAATCGTTTGAGCGCGAGGCGATTCTCGCGGAACTGAAACGCAGCCATCAGAATGTGAGCCTGGCAGCGAAAACCCTTGGCCTGGAGCGCAGTCACCTGTATAAAAAAGCGGAACAACTGGGGATCGATTTGCGCGCGATGCGGCGTGAACAGGAATAGCGCCCAAGCAGCCTCCCCACTTCTCGCGCACAATACACGCGAGAAATGGGGTGCCCCGACCACGGAGACGCATTTGACGAAGAGAGTCTGGATTCTCTGCTCCATTTTCATTTGTTCTATTCAAGCGCTCGCGATTGATCCGCCATCTCCTCCTACTTACGGCGTCCGCATGGAGCAGGCGTGGATCCCGATGAAAGACGGCGTTCGCCTGGCCGCGACACTCTACATGCCAGACGGCGCGAAGCCAGGAGAGAAGTTCCCGGCCCTGCTCGAATATCTGCCGTATCGCAAAGACGACGGAACGGCCGCGGGCGATTATCCCAAACACGCTTATTTCGCGCGTCGCGGGTACGTGGGAGTGCGCGTCGATATTCGTGGATTTGGCGCGAGTGAGGGAGTTCCTCCGGAGCGCGAATATTCCGAGCAAGAACAAGTGGACGGCGAAGAGGTGATTGCGTGGCTGGCGCGACAGCCTTGGTGCAACGGCAATGTCGGGATGTTTGGTATTTCCTGGGGAGGATTCACGGCGATGCAAATGGCGATGCGGCATCCGCCGGCATTAAAGGCAATTCTCGCGTTGCACGCAACTGCCGAACTGTTCCACGACGACGTCCACTACATCGATGGAATGGCGCATGTCGACGAATTTGAACTAAACATGGACATGGCTGAGGGTTGGGTGGGAGCACCGGATTATTCGCTCGACGAAAAAGTCCTGGGACCGCGCTTCGACTCGGCGCCCTGGTCCCTGCTTTATTTGAAGCATCAGCATGACGGGCCCTTCTGGCGCGATCGCGTGCGGCCTCTGAGCGAAATCACGATTCCCACATTCTTGATTGGTGGATTACAGGACGGATATCGCGACAATGTTGCCGACATGCTGATGAAATCCAAGGCGCCGATTCGAGCGATCGTTGGCCCGTGGAATCATTCCTATCCTAACGAACCAGACTTCGGGCCGAAGGTCGAATGGCGCGATCAGGCAGTGCGTTGGTTTGACTACTGGCTGAAAGGACGCGATACCGGAGTTCAGCAGGATCCGCGGCTGGTGATTTACATGCAGCACTGGCATCCGCCGGATCCGAACCTGCAGACTGTGCCCGGAGAATGGCGACAGGAAGATGCTTGGCCTCCGAAAGACGTGATCAACACCTCGCTGTTCTTGCAGGGAAATCACACGCTGGCAGACTCTGCCGGCACGCAGACCACGCATCAGTTGAAATATATTCCCACGGTTGGCGTAGAAGCCGGCTTCTGGTGGGGCGAGTTGTTGAGTGATCCTCGGCCGGTGGACGCATTTAGTCTCGTCTACGATTCCGCTCCACTGGAGAACGAGGTCGCAATTTTGGGACGGCCGCATGCATTGTTGCGCGCTTCGGCAACCGCGCCTTTGGCGGATTGGTTCGCGCGGTTAGCTGACGTCGCTCCCGACGGCACGGTCACGCAAATTACAGGCGCGGGTCTGAACGGGGCGCAGCGAGAGTCGATGAGCGAACCGCGTGATCTGGTACCGGCAAAGATTTATCCGCTGGACATCGAGATGCATTTGACTTCGTGGGTGTTTCCGAAAGGACATCGCATTCGGATCGCGATTTCAAATGCATTGTGGCCGATGATGCTTCCGACACCGTATGCGATGACGACATCGCTGGGACTGGGCGGGGCTGACGGATCTCGGGTTGTGCTTCCGGTCGTTCCGACACACGGGGCTGCGGCACCGGAATTCTCGCCGCCCCAGCCTTCCGAAGAGCGCACCGACATTAAGAACGAAGGATTCCCTTGGCCTGGTGAGTGGACCGTGGAACGCGATGAGGCGCGGCAGAAAACTACCGTCCATTGGAAAGGCAAGGATGGATATGAATATCCGTGGGGCAAGCAAGATGATTTCGAGAGCCTTACGTACGAAGGCGATGACGCTCATCCGGAAACCTGCTCGGTGCAAGGTGAAGCCGAGAGCATTTTTGCGCTCAAGGGAAGAACTCTGGTGTGGCGCGGGCATCTGCTCGTCACCACGGATCAGAAGAACTTGTATTACAAGTACACGCGCGAGTTACTGAAAGATGGGCAGATGCTCAAAACCAAGACCTGGCAAGAAACGATTCCGCGCGATCATCAATAATGCGATCGCTCTCAAGGACAGCAGATGTAACAAGCTGCATCTCTACGATCGAGGCAACGCGCTTTTCAAATCAGCCGCAAGCAATTGATGGAACAATTGTTCGCCCGCTTCCCGCCGCACGGAGAGCCGCCCGGCCCCGTAGGCCCGAGACTTCAATCCGCGCTGCACATCCTCACAAATGCCCAGATCTTCGTCCTGTACGCGGTTGCCGACGTTCACCGACTCCGTGTTGTACTCACGTCGCGCTTCGCTAACATCGCCAAAATAGAAATCGAAAATCACGGAGCAACGATCGGCATCCACGGGGATGACATAGTTCGTGTCCATGTATCCCTCGTAGCAATTGATCATCAGGTTCGGATATTGCCAGAAATACCAGGCGTGATCGCCCTTGCGGGTTGCGCCGGTGGCGGCATCTTCGTCGGAAGCGACCATGGGACTCGACTGCAGGCAATAGCGATCTTCGTTCTCGATGGTGTACTGCTTGTAATCCAGAACCGAGTTCAATCCCTTGTGCAGGTGGGGAACGTGATAGCCGCCATCGAGGTAGTTATCGACATAGACTTTCCAGTTGCAGTGAATGTCGTAGCTTCGACGATCGAAGTAATGCAGCTTGCTGACTCCAAGCGGCGCAACTCGTTTCACGATTCCACCGAGAAATTGCTGCAAGGACATAGCCTGAGGATCGAGGTTTACGAACACAAAACATTCCCAGGTTTCCACGCGAATGGGAACCAGCCCATTCTCACCGCGATCAAAGTTCTGGACACCGTCAAACTCGGGCATTCCCTTCAGCGATCCATCCAAACCGTATTTCCAGCCATGGTAGGGGCATTGCAAAATCTCCGCGTGACCGCAGGGCTGGGTTACCACTGCGGCAGCATGGTGGCGGCAGACGTTGTAAAAAGCGCGCAAGGTACCGTCGCTTCCGCGAACCACCACGATCGGCTCTGCCGCGACGCGCGTGGCGACAAAGTCTCCTGGTTTTTGCAGTTGGTCCGCGCGAGCCACGAGTTGCCACGTCTTGCTGAACACATTGAGTCGCTCGAGCTCGGCGATACGCGGATCCACATACCACGGCGCCGGAATGGTCGAAGCCTGCGACAGCGGCGCACGATCGTTGTAGCTGAAAAGAATCTGCTCGATGGAAGCTTGCATGTTTAAGTTCTCAATTGAATCTGTCGACTTTCGAATTGATTCTGATTTTACCGTCGATGCTTCACGCGAGGTCGCTGACGAGGGCTCGGAACTGTATCTGCGACTTCCCCGATCGCCCGCTGCAACACGTCCAGAAACTGCTGAATCCTCGCTTCCTTTTTCTCCGCCAATTCTCCCTGGCGGCGGAACAGGCCGGGATCGAGCTCGGCTGTGAGTAACGCATCCTGGAATCGCTCCATCATCCAGTCAAGGATGGAAACGATCATCTCGATATCCAAATCCTTGCGCAGTTCGCGGCGTTCCAATCCGAAGCGGACAAAAGCCACCGTGCCATACGGATCCTCGCTCATGAGAAAGCGGTTTATCTCCCGCTTCAACACGAAGTCCGTCCCGTAGTTTCCGAGCAGAGAAATGCGATAAGGAATCCAGTCTTCGTGCACCAGGTGCTCCGTGCGGACCAACCAGTAACGAAGGACCTCGAAGAAGCCCGCAGCACGGATCTCGGCAGGCGCATCGAGATACTTGGCGAAGGAGCGGACCGCTCGCTTGTAGACCTCGAAGAATAACCCATCCTTGCTGCCGAAGTGCTGGAAGATGGATCCCTTGGCAATGCCGAGTGCAATGGCAATGTCGCCGACGCGGGCGGCGTGATACCCATGCTCCGCGAAGTGCTGGGTTGCGACCTCAATGATGCGGCCGCGCTTGGCTTCGGAACGGGGACGCGTTGGGGCCTGGCGTTGATACAGCGGCGGAGCGGAGCGATTGCTGGCAATTCCCGGCATAGATATTGACTTACAGTCATGCCAGCATATAGGAGGCCGACGACGATTTCAACTTCATTTTTGCTGGCACTTGCGATAGTGTAGTTCGATTCCAGAGACGTTTTGTGACTTTTAGTCAATCCTACAAAGCCGGAGCGCGATCGATTTACGATGCCATCGTAATCGGCGCAGGTCATAACGGGCTTACGGCGGCCGCTTATCTTGCGCGCGCAGGCCTGTCGACGCTCGTCCTCGAGCGCCGCGAGATCGTCGGTGGTTGCTGCGTGACTGAGGAAATCGCGCCCGGCTGCAGAGTGTCGACCACCTCTTATATCGCGAGCATGTTCCGACCGGAAGTGATCTCTGAACTGAATTTGGCGAGCCACGGCTTACGGATGATTCCCTGCGACCCAGCGATCCAGGTTCCCTTCCCTGACGGACACGTGGTGCCATGGTGGGTCGATCGCGATCGGGCGCAGGAAGAATTTTCAAAGATTTCCGCAAAAGATGCAGCGCGGTTTGTGCAAGTCGACGATCAGCTGAAAAAGCTGGCACGATACTTGCAGCCGTTTTTCATGGAACCTCCACCAGAAGTGGACACTTCCACCATGAAGGGCTGGACCGATTTGTTCCGCGTCGGCAAACGGTTTCGCGGAATTTCCAGTGCCGAGATTTCGCAACTCGTCTCCTTCCTCACCGGCAGCCTGGGCGAGTTCCTCGATCACAACTACGAATCCGAAAAAATGAAGACGATGTTTCTGGCCAACAACGTCTATGGCAAGCATGGAGGACCGTACCAGCCAGGAACCGCGATCGGCCTGCTCTTTCACCTGCTGAGCGGCGGTGAACACGAGCTACAGGGCTTTTACGGGCACGTGCTGGGCGGTATGGGATCGATCACGCAGGCACTGGCTGCCGCGGGGAAAAAACTCGGCGTGGAGATCCGCACCTCCGCATCGGTTGCTCACATCGATGTTCGCAGCGGACGGGCACGAAGTGTTGTATTGGACGATGGCACCGAACTTCGCGCCCGCATGGTGCTTTCTAATGCCGACCCGAAGCGAACATTCCTTGGGATGCTGGACGCGAAGGATCTTCCGGAGGAGTTCCTTTTCGCGGTGCGTGGAATCAAGATGCAGGGACCATGCGCCAAAGTGAACATGGTCCTGGACGAAGAGCCGCGGTTCACCGGCACTTCTCCCCAGGCAACCGCGCTCGAACGGACTTTTTACACGCTGGTTCCGTCGCTTGCGTTCGCAGAGCGCTGCTATGACATTGCCAAGTTCGGCGAGATTCCCGAAGAACTGTGGGTTGATTGTGTGGTGTCGTCGAATGCCGATGCGTCCCTGCGCTCCGCCGGGAAGCACATTCTGACCTGCTTTGTGCAGTACGTGCCTTACCACTTGCGGGAAGGCAATTGGGACGAGAAGCGTGATCTACTGGGCGATCGCGTCGTCAAGAAGATCGCCGAATACGCGCCGAATGTTCCCGAAGCAATCGTAGCGCGCCAGGTATTAACTCCGCTTGATCTGGAGCGCACGTACGGTCTGACAGAAGGAAATATTTTTCACGGCGATCTGCGACTCGAGCAACTCTTCTTTATGCGGCCCGTGCCCGGATGGTCGCAGTATCGCACGCCGATTGATGGACTCTATCTTTGCGGAGCGGGCGCGCATCCCGGAGGCGGCGTTACGGGCGCGCCCGGTCGCAACGCGGCGCATCAAGCTTTGCGAGACTGGAAGAAAGGACGATTGCAGGAGGCCGCTGCGTGAGCTCTGCAAACGGGCACTCTATATTTGCCGAAGACCGCTGACGTCGTGATCCTGGGCGCAGGCGTGATGGGCGCTTCAATCGCGTTTCATCTTGCCAAGCGAGAGGCAGGAAAGATTGTCGTCATCGACAAAGATCACGTCGGCCGAGGAGGCAGTGGGCGCTCTTCTGGCGCTGGTTCGCATGCATTACAGCTTTCCCGCCAGAGGTGCAACTGGCGTTGATCAGCTTGCGCATGTTTCAAAATTGGCAAGAAATCGTGGGTCAGCCCGGAGATTTTCGCAAGACTGGCTTCGTCCGCATCGTTCATCCCAACGAGATGGCGCGCCTCAAACTAAACGTCGAGATGCAGCAGGGCCAGGGGGCAAAAGTTGCACTCATCGGCAAGGATGATTTGCGAGAGCTCGAACCGGATTGGAACGTAGCCGAAGTGGAACTCGCGGCCTACGAATCGGACTCCGGTTACGGCGATGGCGCTGGAGTCGCCGGAGACTTTCTCGCGGCCGCTCGCGACCTCGGCGTAACTTATCTCTCCCGCACCCAGGCCCGCGAATTTGCCGTCGACTCCGGTCGCGTTCGAGGCGTCATCACAGACCTGGGAACGATTTCATCTCCCATCGTCATTTCCGCGACCGGCCCGTGGACGCGTCCGCTGTTTCGGCAGGCAGGTTGCGATCTCCCCATCGAATGCGAATTTCACCAAGTCGCAATCCTGCGCAACGCGCCGGACATGAAAGGCGGGGGCTGCGCTTGTATCGATTCGGCGACCGCAACGTATTTCCGTTCCGACGCGCACGACAAATTCCTGGTGGGTGATTTCTATGGCAAGCGCCCGGTTGATCCGGACGATTTTCCGCAGCGTGCCTCTGACAATTCGCTGGAAGAAATCATTGAGCGCGCCTGCCGCCGCGTTCCGAAATTGGCGAATGCGGAAGTCATGCGCGGCGTCACGGGCGTGTATGACATGACGCCAGATTCACGACCGCTGCTGGGCGAGACGCCGGGGATTGCCGGATTGTACGTGTGCGCGGGATTTTCCGGCATGGGCTTCAAGATTTCTCCTGCGATCGGCCTGGTGATGAGCGAACTTGTACTCGACGGCCACGGCCGTTCGGTGGACATCAGCGCATTCCGCCCGAACCGGTTCGCCGAAGGTCAACCGATCAAAGCGGAGTACGAATATGTGGACGACTAGAACTTCTCAGGAGCAAGCATGAAAAAGAAAGGCATTCTCGAACGCTTGAAAAACGGTCCGGTGCTGGGCGACGGTGGCTACCTGCTGGAGCTCGAAAAACGCGGTTGGGTACGAGCGGGCCCATTCACGCCAGAAGTCGCGTTGACGTATCCCAACGCTCTGCGCGAATTGCACATCGAGTTCCGCGAGGCTGGCGCCGAAGTGCTGCAAGCGCTCACGTTCTACGCGAGCCGCGACAAGCTGGCCACCGTGGGACTCGAGGATCGGCTCGAGGATCTCAATCGCGCATCGGTCCGCGTAGCACGCGAGGTGGCTGGGGAACAATGTCTGGTCGCCGGCAACATCAGCCTCACTTGGATGTACGAACCCGGCAGTCCTTCCGCGGCTGACCGTGTCCGCAAAACCTTCGACGAGCAACTGGCGGTACAGGTCGACGAAGGCGTTGACTTCATTATCGGGGAAACTTTCTCATGGCTGGGCGAAGCTCTGATTGCGGTGGAGCGCGCCAAGAAGACCGGCCTGCCCGCGATGGTCACCGTCTGTTTTGAAAATAAAGATGAGACTGCCGAGGGCACGAATGCAGCCGATGCAGCGAAAACATTGTTCGACGCGGGAGCCGACATCGTCGGCATGAATTGCCTGCGTCCCCCGGAACACATCCTGGGGCCAATGGAGCAGATGCGTAAGGCAGTCTCTGGATACCTGGCGTGTCAACCCGTCGCCTATCGCACGCCGAAAGAGAAGCCAGATTTTACGAGCCTTCCGGAGTTTCCCTACGCGCTCGATCCTTTGCAACTCACGCGCAAGGACATGGCGGACTATGCTCTGCAGGCTCGCGATCTGGGGATCAACTACATCGGCGCCTGTTGCGGAACGGTTGCCATGCATGTTCGCGAAATGGCCCGCGTGCTGAACAGGCTTCCGGAAGATTCTCGCATCTGGAAAAAAGGCGGCGAGAAGCCAATGTCGGGGTACGAGTATTACGACCACGACAATATGAAAGCGTGAGTGTGATCGACGATCGACTCGTTGGGCGGCCGACCCAGTTCAAAGTCGATTCAGTACAAATTGGTGCGGGCCCTCACGCAAGGAGGGCCCGCCGTTTTATTCGATCGCCGTGTCAGCCAGCTTTCCGCACTCCTGGATCCGCCGCGTGCACCAGCGGAACATCGACCAGATGCTCGCTGAGGAACCACACCTGCAGTTCGTTGGCACGAAGCACATCGCTCACGACCAAATCGTTGGTGCCATCATCCCCAATTTCTGAGGCGCGGCGGGCCAACTGCCGGCAATGCCCAATAATGATCTGATGCGCATCCAACAGGCGCGAGATCTGGACCGGGACTTCTTCCCTGCCGCGCGGCGGACGCTCAATGCGCGTGGTCTCGGCGACATCGGCGGCCATAGAAAGCGAGACTCCACCCAGTAGTTGGATCCGCTCGGCAATCTCGTCGACAATCTCCACCTGCTCGTTGTAGTGCTTATCGAACAAAAGATGAAGCTGATAAAACGTGGGCCCCGCGACTTGCCAGTGCGACTTCTTGTAAAGATCGCGCAAAGTCATGGTGTCGGCGAGCAACAGATTCAATTGCTCGGTCATTTCCAGTCGCACCGGCTCCTCCAACTCGAGAGGCAGGATATGCGAGACGGTCCCATAGGATTGAATCTCTGCGGCACGCTGGTGAATTCGGGGCTGCGAGCTGATCGTGGTTTGACGCGGCGAGGGGACATCTTTCTTTGCCATAGGCACTCTCCTGTATTGGTATTCAGCTTGGCTGGACCGCGGCGACTCAAAACAGACCAGTTCGAGAGTCCAGGCAATACCGCTTGGATGCTGGCAACGTCAATAGGATGCCCTCGTTTCTTGAAAGCCGTGAGATGTGGAGCAAGGCGGGAAAGAGGGTGCACAACGCGGAAACGCAACTCGTAGTCGCAGGCAACCGAAGTTTCGAGAACCACGCGCCTCGTGCGCCCAACCTGCGAGTCGGCTTCACGACCCACGCCAACGTGCAACCGCTCGACTGCAGTGAGTGAGGTTTGACGCCACCCTACATGGTTGCTATGATCGAACTGCGGGGTGGAGCAGTCTGGTAGCTCGTTGGGCTCATAACCCAAAGGTCGGTGGTTCAAATCCACCCCCCGCAACCAACCTTTTCAGTCAGTTGCAAGCCTTCCAGTAATAAGCCCGTTCACTCTGCGCTCATACGGCCGTTCTGCAGGCAGAAGTTGCGCGACAATCTGGCGTGTGCGGCGCTTTGCCGGGCTCGCCGCAGCGAAGTCACTACGATGCTCCGGTGCAGATGGTACTGCCTGATCGGGCGAACCACCAACTGTTTCAGCCGCTCCTCTATCAGGTCGCAATGTCAGCGCTGGCACCCAACCAGATCGCATCGCCCATCCGCAACATCTTGGGCACACAACCGAATACAACCGTCGCCAGGGCGAAAGTGACCGCTGTCGACACCGAGCATAAGTGGGTCCTTGCGAGCACCGCGGATCGTAAACACGTACCGATTTCATACGACTGCCTGATCTGGCGGGCGCGAAATTCTTGCAGACGGCCGAGTTGGCCAGACTGTCGGCATTTTTGTTAATCGCCACCTACGATAATGCTGCCCGATGGCGTGCTCAATCAACCTCGCGAGTGGTGCTTTTCTTGGGTCGACATAAGACCACAATCGATCTTGGAGCCAGTACGTATTTCGCCCGCTCTAAAGGGATTCCGTCGTCCGAGAAATCATCCGGACTGGGCAAAGAGGTGTCTACGATTCTCTTCCACTCCTGTGCTGTTCCTTCTTGCACATTGAACTCCAACTCTTCCCAGTACGCATTGATCATGGCGTAGATGTCGTCATCCCCTTGAGAAGCGCCGTGCAGGCAGAATGCCAAGCTGTGCGAGTTGTGAGAAAAATCGACCATGGGCCCGACGCCGTACCAGGAAACATCCTCCCGCCAGAACCTGCTCCGGCCCAGCGAGGGATGATTTTTCCGGAACACAATCATCTTCTTGAAGAACTGGAAAATGTCTTTATTGGATTGGAGTTGAGCCCAATCCAGCCATCCGATTTCATTATCCTGGTTGTAAGGATTGTTGTTGCCAAACTGGGTATTCAGGAACTCATCCCCAGCCCGGAACATCGGCGTACCGTTCGATAAGAAGAGCAGACAGCAGAAATTCTTCACCTGCTGCCGGCGCAGTGCGCGAACTGCCAAGGGCGCGCCTTCATCCCCGTCCCGCCCACAATTCCAACTGTAGTTTTCGTCCGTGCCGTCCAGATTATTATTGCCGTTTTGCCAATTGCGCTTGTGGTTGTACGAGACGAGATCGTACAGCGTGAAGCCGTCGTGGGACGTCACATAGTTCACACTCTGATATGCGTGATAAGCGTCGGCGCGGTTGTCTGGAAATAGATCATCACTGCCATAGATACGTCGCATCACCTCGGGAACCATCCCTGGATCGCCCTTCACAAAACGACGAACGTCATCGCGAAACCGGCCGTTCCACTGCAGCCAGGTCAATCCGGGAAATCCTCGCCCGAGCTGATAAGCGACTGTGTCCCAAGGCTCCGCAATCAAACGCACCCGTCCTAATTCCGGATCAGCGGCAATTTCACTGAAAATAGGCGCTTCGCCCCAGTTGAGCGACCCATCCGCGTTACGGCTGAATACCGACGCCAGATCGAAGCGAAAGCCGTCGATATGCATCCCGCGCTTCCAATAACGTAAGCTGTCAATCACCATCTTGCGCACTTGCGCCTGGCCGAAATTCAAAGTATTGCCGGTCCCGGAATAATTGGCGTAAGGGTTTGCGGGATCGGAGGACAGAATGTAATAACTGGCGCTGTCGAGACCCTTGAAGCTGTAGATCGGCCCTTTGTAGTCGCCTTCGCAAGTGTGGTTGTATACGACGTCGAGCACCACGCCAATATCCGCCTGATGAAAGGCCTTCACCATATTCCTGAATTCGACGCGCAGCTCGTCATCACGGCGTGTGCTCGCGTACTGAGCGTGGGGCGCGAAGAAATTCAAAGGCATATAGCCCCAGTAGTCGCCTTCTTGTGGGTCACGTTGAAAAACCGGCATCAGTTCTACCACCGTCACCCCAAGTTCTTTTAAATAGGGAATCTTTTCCACCAGACCAGCGTATGTGCCGGCACGCGAGGGGTCGACACCTGAGTTTGGGTTCTTCGTGAAGCCTTTTACGTGAAGTTCGTAGATCACTGCATCCGACTCATGATACGGAGACCGATCCCCCGACCAGTCAAATGTCGCCTTGCGATCAAACAGGACTCCCAAAGGCGCGCTACCAGCATTGGATCCTTCTCGCATGGCCAGGTTTCGATCAAAACCAGGCGGAAAAAAAATGCACTTCGCGTACGGATCAAGCAGAACCTTCTGCGGATCAAAACTATGCAGTTGAGGAATCGTCTCTCCCGATACGGAGTATGCATAATAGCGAGCCTCAGCAATCTTTGCGCGCGGAACGCGGCAGTGCCAAATCTGCCCCGACTTGTTGTGCAAAAAATCCAATTGAAGCCTGAGAAGAGGATTCACGAGATCGGCTGGCGAATAGAGCAATAAAGTGACGCTCTCTGCATGTTCGGAGTGAACGGCAAAATTGAACGCATGCTCCTCTTCGATCCAGTGGGCGCCAAGTGGCAGAGGGTTGCCCTCGACTTCTTCCCATGTCGGACGCCGGGTAGGTGGCGCCGCCACAGTATTGGCAGCCTGGGCCGGACCACCCGTTTTGGCGAGCACGTCAACCCCTGACTTGATCACTTTGCCTCTCCTTCATCCGCTCCAATGGCTCGCTTCGTTTTTCAGCGCGCAAGTGCTACAGCTCCGGCCAACTGCGGCAACGAACTGAGTAACTTGCTCACGCCGTTCCACAAGATCTGCACGCCAATGCACACCAGCAGGAACGCGGTGAGTTTTAGAATTACGTTTGTCCCGGTCGGGCCGATTTTGTTCGCGAGCCGATCGGCGTAGCCGTAACAGAGATAGATGGTTACTGCCACAAAAACGGAACCGATCGCCGCCGCGAGAATTTCCAGCAGGTTTGCGCCCAGGCGCTGCGGAGCATTCGCGCCCAAAGTGATCGCAACCGAGATGGAGCCGGGACCAACGGTCAAAGGAAGCGTCAACGGGTAGAACGCCTGGCTCAGAGCATCAGCGCAAGTGACCGTTCGCCTGGCCGGCCGGTCATCCCCGTCTTTCTGATTCAGCATGGCCCAGCCCGTTGAAATCACGATCAGCCCACCGCCGACCTGCACAACCGGAAGCGAAATCCCAAAGAAGGCGAGTACGTGCGCCCCGAGAGTAAAGGACGCGATCAGCAGTATGAAACTATCTACCGCAATGCGGCGAGCCAGCACCCGTCGTGTCTCGGCTGGGTAGTCCCGCGTGAGCAGCAGAAAGACCGGACTGCCTCCGATCGGATCCACGATCGGAAACAGCGCGCTCACCACCAGGAGAATACTCTTGGCAACTTGAATCACCAGGCTAACCTCCCGTCTGCTTCTAGATTTGTGCGGTCGCCCGTCCGCGGTCCACTTGTCCCCTGACGGATGTCGCAGAACTGACCGAGCGCTTGGAACTCTCCGTTAAATCCTGCAGCCATTGAAAAGCCTGAGCGGATAGCATGTCTTCTCGGACGCGCCAACGCCAGTTCCCGTCGGCACGACCAGGCACGTTCATACGAGCTTCGCTTCCCAAGTTGAGCAGATCCTGCAACGGAGCAATCGCGAGCGCCGCTGGGGACGACCATGCCAGCCGCATCAATTCCGGAGCGGCATCCGCACTGGTCCCGGGCGCACGCTTCAGGTATCTCCAGAAGTTCTGCCGCTGGTCGTCGGGCAACTCCTCATACCATTCTCGGGTCGTGGCGTTGTCATGGGTGCCGCTATAGGCGACCGTATTGTGGACAAAGTTGTGCGGCAGATATGGATTGTCTGCATGACCATCGAAGGCGAATTGCAGCACGCGCATCCCCGGCAGACCAAACTGGTCGCGCATGGCTTTCACGTCAGCCGTAATCAAACCCAAGTCTTCCGCGATGAATGGCAGGCGGCCCAACTCTGTTTGCACGGCTTGAAAAAAACTGGCTCCCGGACCCGCCACCCACTGCCCCGACTCAGCCGTCGGGGCCCCCGCGGGAACGTACCACGCGGCCGCGAAGCCCCGGAAGTGATCCAGGCGAATCACATCGACGTGAGCCAGCAGAGCGCGCAACCGATCGATGCACCACCGATAACCAGTCGAACGCGCGGCATCCCAGTTGTAAACGGGATTGCCCCACAATTGACCGTGCGCGCTGAAATAGTCGGGAGGAACTCCAGCGACGAAGCGTGGCCGATGCTGCTCATCGAGCAGGAATAGTTCGGGGTTTGCCCAAACATCACTGGAATCAGGGGAAACAAAGAAAGGCAGATCGCCGATCAGGCTCACGCCGTTAGCATGAGCATGCTGCTTGAGTTGATCGGCTTGGCGGAACAGCAGGAATTGTGCCAAGCGAACCTGATCGATTTGACTTGCTAACTCTCGCCGCGCCTCGGCGAGAGCACTCGGGCTGCGCTGCACCAACTCTGCAGGCCACTCCAGATAATACGCTTGGCGATATTTTTCTTTTAGCGCCCGGAACAGAGCGTAGTCTTCCAGCCAATGCGCTTGCCTGGCGCAGAACTCGGCATAAGCCGGCCGCAGTCCCTTGTCTCCAGGCTCTCCGGCGTTGAAGTTCGCCCACGCCGTTTCGAGCAGTTGGCGTTTGAATGAGACAACGGAATCGTAGTCAACCGCGTCCGCCGAAAAGTGAGGCTGAGTATCGCTCACCTGTATCAGGCCGTCCGAAATGAGGGAGCCAGGGCTGATCAGCAACGCGTTGCCGGCAAACGACGACATGGATTGATACGGCGAGTTTCCGTAACCAGTCGGGCCGAGTGGTAGCGCCTGCCACCACCCTTGGCTGGCATCATGGAGACGATCGATCCACGAGAAGGCCGGCGATCCCAAATCGCCGATGCCATACGGCGAGGGCAAAGAAGTGACGTGCATCAGCAAGCCGGACGCGCGATATTCGAGCGGAAACAGCGGAACATTTGTGAGCCCGCCGTTGCCGTTCATGGCCGCACTCCCGGCTTAGGGACAACCGGGGACGAACCCAGCGCATGATTCACCATCTCCTCTGCCTCACGAACGATCGCGCTCAGATGGGTCTGGCTCTTGAAACTCTCGGCGTAGATCTTATAAATGTTCTCGGTACCGGAGGGTCGCGCTGCAAACCAACCGCTCTCCGCCACAACTTTCAAGCCGCCGATTGGAGCATCGTTGCCCGGAGCTGTGGTCAACTTGGCGGTAATTGGCTCGCCCGCCAGGTCTGATTCCTGTACCGCGTCCGGGGTAAGTTTTTCCAACTTTGCCTTCTGCTCGGGGGTGGCGGGCGCGTCGATGCGCGTATAGTACGGGATGCCGAACTCCGCCGTCAGTTCGCGGTAATGTTCTCCGGGATCCTTGCCGGTGCGCGCGGTAATCTCCGCCGCCAGCAAGTCCATGATCGGCCCGTCCTTGTCGGTAGTCCATACAGTGCCGTCAAGACGAAGAAAACTCGCTCCCGCGCTTTCTTCTCCGCCGAAACAGTACGAGCCATCGACCAAGCCCGGCACAAACCACTTGAAACCCACCGGCACTTCGCGAAGCTTGCGGCCGAGCTTCTTGACGACCCGGTCAATCATGCTGCTGCTCACCAGCGTCTTTCCCACCGCAACTGTGTTACGCCACTGGGGCCGGTGCGTGAGCAAATAGCGGATGGCAACGGCGAGGTAATGATTCGGGTTCATCAAGCCCGCAGCCGGAGTCACGATTCCGTGCCGATCAGCGTCGGTATCGTTCCCGAATGCTACCTGGTACTGATCTTTCAGACCCACCAGCCTGGCCATCGCATAGGGACTCGAGCAGTCCATGCGAATTTTGCCGTCGTGGTCAACGGTCATAAACGAAAATGTCGGGTCGATGATTGGATTGGTGACGACGATATCCAGCCCGTAAATGGAATTGATCGGCTCCCAATAAGGCAGCGAGGCTCCTCCTAATGGATCAACGCCAAGTTTAAGGCGGGCGCCACGAATCGCATCCATGTCAACGACATTCTTAAGATCACGAACATACGGCAGGACAAAATCTTCCTGGTGAGTCGTCGCGGATCGGATCGCCTTCGCGAACGGAATTCGTTTCACCCCTGCATTCCCGGCTCGCAACAGTTCGTTCGCGCGATTCTCTACCCAGCGGGTCACATCGGTATCGGCCGGGCCGCCATTGGGCGGGTTGTACTTGAAGCCTCCATCCTCCGGCGGATTGTGCGATGGCGTAATTACGATGCCGTCTGCAAGGTGGTCTTTCTTCTGGCGGCCACAGTTGTAAACCAGAATCGCTCGCGAAACAACCGGCGTCGGAGTGATCCCGTCGCCTTGCTGAATGATTGTCTCCACGTTGTTTGCCGCCAGCACCTCGAGCGCGGTGCGCTGCGCGGGCTCCGAGACGGCGTGGGTGTCTTTCCCCATATAGAGTGGGCCGTCGGTTCCATGCTGGCGCCGGTATTCGCAGATCGCTTGGGTAATTGCGAGGATGTGTGCTTCGTTAAACGTTCCGCGCAGGGGCGAGCCGCGGTGTCCGCTGGTGCCGAAGCTGACCAGCTGGTTTGGATCATTCACGTCGGGACGCCGCTCGAAATATTCCTTCTCCAGGCGAGCCACGTCTACCAGCAACTCCTTCGGCGCCGGTTTTCCCGCCAGCGGCGAAATGTTCGGTTCACCTGTCAGCGACTGTGTTTCTAAACTACTGGGCATGGTTCCACCTTCCAAATCTCGCTTGCGTATTCTGCAATCGCGCGATCGCTCGAAAACTTCCCGGAGCTGGCGACGTTCAAGATTGCTTTCTGCGCCCAGGCGCCGGGTCCGGCATAGAGCGCGCCGAGCCGGTCTTGTGCCTGACAATACGAGGTCAGGTCGGCTAGATGCATGTAGTGATCTCCCTGGGTCAGCAGCATATCGCGCAAGGGAGCGAATACTCCAGGTTCGTTGCGGCTAAAGTGGTCAGAGAAAATGAGGTCCAGCGCAGATCGAGTCTCGGGTTCATTGTCATAATGCCAGTGCGGGTCGTACCAGGCGCGGCTGTTCTCGACTTGCTCCACGGTGAGCCCGAACAGGAACATGTTCGCTTCTCCGGCTTCCTCTGCCATTTCGATGGTCGCACCGTCGCGGGTTCCGACCGTTAAGGCTCCGTTCATCATAAATTTCATGTTGCTGGTTCCGCTGGCCTCGTAGCCGGCGGTCGAGATCTGGTTGGAGACGTCGCTGGCGGGAATCAGCCGTTCCGCCAACGAAACGTTGTATTCAGGGATAAAGACGACGTTGAGCCGCCCGCGCGCCACCGGGTCGGAGTCAATCGTACCCGCCAGGTTATTGATGAGCTTTATGATGAGCTTGGCCAGCTTGTAAGCGGGCGCGGCTTTCCCTGCGAAGAAAAATGTCCGAGGCACCATCTTCATGCTGGGATTTGCCCGCAGCCGGTTATAAATAATCACAATCCGCAGCGCATTCATTAGCTGCCTTTTATATTCGTGAATACGCTTGATGTGGCAGTCAAAGATCGAATCCGGGTCCACAACGCGCCCCGACGTTGACTTGAGCCAATTGGCAAATTGCACTTTGGCCTCTCGCTTTGACTTGAGGAAGCGTTCGCGAGCATTGGCATCCTCCGCGAATGGCTTAAGCTGTTTGAGTAGACTCAGATCCGTAATCCAGCGATCTCCGATGACTTCCGTGATCTCGCGGGACAGCGCGGGATTGGCCTCGAGCAACCAGCGCCGGGGCGTCACTCCGTTGGTCTTGTTGCTAAAACGCTCGGGAAACATTTCCGCGAGATCTTTGACCGTCGTGGTTCGCAGTAGCTTGGAATGGACAGCTGACACTCCATTTGTGCTATGCGACCCAACAATGGCAAGGTTAGCCATCCGGATTTTGCGCGGGCTGCTTTCCTCCACCAGGCTCATGCGCTGCACGCGCCCCTCGTCGCCCGGGAAGCGAACCCGAACTTCATCGAGCAGCCGGCGGTTGATCTCGTAGATAAGCTCCAGGTGCCGAGGGAGCAGTGTCTCAAACCATGCCACCGGCCATTTCTCCAGAGCCTCAGGCAGCAAGGTGTGATTGGTGTACCCGAGCGTCTTCTTCGTCAGATCCCAGGCCTGGTCCCAACCCAAGTGCACGTCATCGAGTAGGATTCGCATCAGTTCAGGGACGGACATGGAAGGATGCGTGTCATTGAGTTGAATTGCGGCTTTCTCCGGAAACTTTTCCCAATCCGAGTTGTGGCGCTGGAAACGGCGTACCAAATCGGCCATGGAACACGCGACCAGGAAATACTCCTGGAGAAAGCGCAGCCCCTGCCCCTTCGCCGTGGAATCGTCGGGATACAGCACGCGCGTAAGCGACTCCGCTTGGAGAGTCTCGCCCAGCGCGCCTACGAAATCTCCGGTGTCAAACTTCTCCAGATCGAAATAATCGGACGCTGCCGCGGCCCAGAGCCGCAGCGTATTGATCGTGTTTCCACCATAGCCCACCACGGGACGATCAAACGGGATACCGATCAGGATTGAAGGCCGGTCGGGGATGACCTGAAAATTACCGTCTTGCAACTTGAATGAGACGTTCAGCCTGACTTCCACCCTCTCATGAAGCCGGGCTATCTCCCAGGGATCGCCGTAGCGGAGCCAGTTGTCGGGATTCTCTTTTTGCCAGCCATCGACGATCGATTGCTTGAACATGCCGTACTCGTAGCGGAGACCATAGCCAGTGCCCGGAAGTTCCATGGTCGCCATCGAGTCGAGAAAGCACGCCGCGAGGCGTCCCAAGCCGCCATTGCCCAGCCCAGCATCTGGTTCCTCCTCAATTAATTCCAGCCAGTCAATACCGTGTTCTCGAGCTGCGTCCGGTAAAAGCGGATCCAACAACAGGTTGGTGATGTTGTTGGCCAACGAGCGTCCGATGAGAAACTCCATGGAGAGGTAATAGATGCGTTTGGCATTTTCTCGCTCATAAGTGTTCTTGGTCAGCACCCAACGCTGGGCGAGAATGTCTCGCACGGAATGGGAGAACGCCTCAAAACGCTCACGCGCACTGGCTGCTTTGGGATCGATCGCTCGGTCAAAGACCAAATGCCGATCATAAAAAGCGTTCTCCGTCCCGATAAACGGAGTCGATTCGCATCCGTAGTGCTGAAAAATGCTCAAAATAGGGGCTTCACTCGTCAGCGGCACGACCTTTGCGGAGCCTGGCTGCACCACGCGGTTAGTGCTCATAAGATGATCCTTCGTTGTCTAAGCTATGAAACCGTTTGTGTTCAACGTTCAAAACTGCCACTCAAGAGTACAGATCCCCGTCGTGCCCGAGCTTACTCCCAGAGGCTCATACCTTTTGATTTAGCTGACTGCCCTCGGGGTGCTGCTTTTCCTTGCCCATCACAAAGATTTTCCTTGATGACTTTATTTGCTACCTTATTTGTTCCGCGCAATCGATGCATCTTCGGTCTTGGCGCGATTGCGCCAGCCGTGAAAACGCGAGAAGTCCCCGGCATTCCATGCCTCGCGGAGTCCGGGAGTACTCAGGTCCCAGTCGGGGCGGATTTCACTCGTCACGGTGCGCAGGTCGTGCCAAAGATCGGCAATCGACGGGCGGCCCCAGAACCAGTAACCGTTATAGATGCTGTAGATCACGAGGCCAGGCTTGAGCACGAGCGTATGCGGAATCATCGGATTGTGCTCGGGGTCGGTGTACTCCTGGAGGTCGAGATCCTTCTGAACTGTTCGGTCGGGATCCGAAAGGAATGTCCACACGGCTCCAACCGACGCGCGGAATTCCTGAAGAGTATGGTGATCGTCGGTGGCGATCGTGGCGATTTGCGTGTACGCCACCGCGATCTTCGGATAGAACGCAGCCAGTTCCAAATGCTGCTGGTGCTCCTTTGGGCAGTAGTGGCCGCGCGCGAGTGTAAGGATTAGCGGATCCTCGCCCTGTAGTTCGCTGAGTTTGCGCAGTTTACCCGTGTGATCGGGCAGTTCGTAGTCGGGGAAAATGCCGCCGGGCACAATATCAGAACGCATGATTAGATTCCCTTCTCTCAAAGATCCAGAGTGACACTTGCGCTTGGCTGAGAACAGCATACGAGCACATTCCCGAGAGCGGGCCTCTCCAGCGGCTCAGGGTTATAGATAATCGATCCGGAAATCAGACCAGTCATGCAGGTATGACAGACTCCCGTCCGGCACGACCATCGGACCGGAACGTCGCACGCTTCCGCCAGTTCAAGCAAGCTCGCAAATTTCGGATCCCAAGCGGCGGTAATCCCGCTGCGCGCGAATGAGACTGGAGGGCCAGATCCGGGCGCTCCTTGTGGCAGGTGAGGAGTGTGAACAACCTGCGCCATACCAGGAGTAATCGCCTCGAGTGAACCGAAGATTTCCGTGTGCACATTCTCGGCGAGCACACCCCAGTTCCGCAGCCCATCGCGCATGTTCTGTAAGAATGAAGATGGACCACACAGATAGAAGTCACTATCCCGTGACACGCCAATTTTCTCCAGCAAAGCTGTGTCAATGTGCCCGGGAGCATCGAAGTCTGCTCCGACTTGGTCGATTGCAGCGGGCCTGCTGTACACGATGTATCCTCGCCCGCGAGAGAGCTGTTTCAGTAATGAACGCGATTCTTCTGCAAATGGATGGTCGACGCGATTGCGCGCTCCGTAGATCCACCAGATCTCCCGTTGCGATCTTTCAGCGGCGAGTGAGTGCAGCATCGACATCACGGGCGTTGCGCCCACGCCAGCGCTCAGTAGGACCACAGGACCCTGGCTCGGACGCAGAGTAAAGCTTCCTCGCGGCGCACTAACGTCCAATCGATCGCCTGATTGCGTACGCTTGCACAGAAATGAACTTCCAATGCCGTTCAATTCACTCTTGACGCTGATGCGGAAATGATCGGTAGCCGGTAGATCAGACAACGAATAGCTGCGAAGAACGAGCGGTTTACCCGGATCGACGAGCAGCCGCAAGACGACAAATTGACCTGCCTGGCAGACGGGAAGAGGCTGCCCATCGACTGGCGACAGAATGAAGGAAGTAACGTTATCGCTCTCCTTATTAATATTCGCGACTCTCATCTGCCGAAAGCCCGGCCATGCTGGCGCTTGTTCCTCATTTGCGAGTCCCGGATTCCCCACCGTAGTTTTGGAACTCAAGTCTTGTTGGAGCATTGCCTGGAACGAACTCTGCCAACCCTTGCTAAGCGCAGGCATCCGTAGCGCGCGTTCCAGTTGTTCGCTGGTCTGTCCTGGCAAATACAGGAGGGCGTCGACCTCGGCCACAGTGATGCGTTCTGGACCGTCAGCAATTTTTACGATCTCATCGCCTGCCCCGACTTCTCCTTCCTGCAACACGCGAAAGTAGAACCCCGGCCTGTGATGCGCTACGAGCAGGGCCGGCATCCGCGGTTCATTCAGGCGAATACCGACGCGGTAGCATGTTACGCGCGGTTGTGTCACTTCAAATTCAGCACCACCGATGCGGTATCGATCGCCGATGCAGACCTCGTTATCAGGGAGTCCCTCAACAGTGAAGTTTTCTCCGAACTGGCCGAAAGTAAAATCGTTGCGGCTCAAAAAGCGCTCCCAGTAATGGTAAGAATCCATCTGGTAAACGAATACGGCGCGTTGTTCCCCTCCGTGACCCGCCAGATCGGCTTGCGCATCACCATCGATATCGAGCTTGCGCACCATTCGCCGGCCATCAACTGGAGATTTCCAGACTGACGTTCGGACCGTCTTGCCGTTCCATGTCACGTCGCGTGGAAGGCCGACATTTATTGAAAGCAATCTGGGCATTTATACCTCGTCGAAGTCCAGCGTCGTTGGCGACCCCTTATTCGAATGCAACGGGCGGCTCAAAGGTTCTGTGAATCCCCACCCAGCTCCCTGTCTAGCAACAAGCCGCTAACTTGTCGGCGAGCCAGTAATCAACACTGAACTTTCCCGGACCAGAGCAGATCAGCCAGAAAAAGAAGAGCACGTACAGCACTTCCGGAAGGTAGAGGAAATCGTCGAGCCAGTTAAGAGGCGAAAGTCCCTTAGGCAGGGTGGACAGCGCGCTGGTCAGGGTGGCGACAGTCATATCGATCAATAGAGCCACGCAGGCCGGGCTTGAAAGAAACCCCACGGTCACCAAGGATCCGGCAACGAACTCGACACCCGACACGAAATAAGCCGTCTGGTGGGGAAACGGGACTCTGGCTTTAACGAGCGTCTCATAAACAGGTTTCGTACCGCCGGCGATAAACAATTTGTTTGCCCCGGAGATGGCGAAGAACAACCCGATCGACACGCGTACCAGCAGGATGGCATATTTTTCCAAATCACCGCTACCCAACAGCGCAAACTGGACCAACCGTTTCCAATCCATACCTTGTCCCTCCACTCTCCCGCCTCGAGATTATGTGTCCATCCGTTCGACCCACTGGGCGCGCGAAGCGGGAGCCGCGAACGGATCCGCATAGTATTGCGTTTCCCGTGCAACCTTGTCGCACCTGAACTCCATGATGCTCACGGTGTGGGACGGCTTGCCGTCGTATGTCACGATGACTTCGGTGACCCAAAGATCACCGACGCCAATGATTCGTCGGACGGTAAACCGCTTTTTGCTCCGCTGACTAGCGCGTTGGCCTTGTATGTTGCGTCGACCGCGGGTTCTCTCGCCTGACTGCGGGTACTCCAGCACCGCGTCCTCGTGATAGATGAGGTGCTCCGTTTCAAAATCGTTGGCATCAGACGCCGCCCAATGCTGATCCAGTGCCGCGCGGATCTCCTGATCTCGCGCCGCAGAATATTGCCCGTTCGTTTCTTGATCGTTCATTCTTGATCCCACAATCGTGATAAGCGTAAATACTTGAGCCGAAGCGGAGTGTACGACTCGTCAAGTCATCCTATCTTCGATGGCCCCAGACTCTACACAGCGTCGAAGCCCCTGGCTCCTGCACGGCGCCAGCGGCCCGCAACGATTTTGATTTGTCTTACAGCTACCAACGACGAGCGGGAGCGGCACGATCCACGTGGAGTACCTCTCCACTCACATGACCCGCCTGTACCAGGTAAAGAACGGCATCAACAATATCCTTTACTGTCGCTTTTTCCATAGTCGGCTGCAACGTCGATTGGCTGGGATCATTGCGGTGCATTGCTGTGTCCACAACGCCAGGCGCTACGGCATTAAAGCGGATGCCATCTCTTGCATACTCGATTGCGAGATTCTGGGTCGCTGAATTCAACCCACCCTTGGTGATCATCGAAATCGAGCCGTTCACGCCGGCGATTGGCCGATCCGCAAGTGCCGCCGTGATGCTCACAACGCACCCCGATTTCTGTTTCAGCATTTCCCTCACGGTACGCTGAGTGATGTAGAAGAATCCAAGCAGATTCGTGGAGATAAGGGCGTCGAAGTCTTCGGTAGTGAAGTCAGTAAAAGGCTTGGTCAGGTAGATGCCAGCATTATTCACCAAAACATCGAGAGTTCCGAAGTTATTGATTGCTGCTTCGACAGCCGCGTCAGCCGTTTGCGGCTTACCGATATCGCCGTCGAGCAGAACCAGGCTGCCTGAGGTAGTTAACGTTCGATGGACCTCACGAGAGGTTGCGACGACGTTATACCCTTCTCGCAGAAACCCTTCCACCAAACCCGCGCCAATCCCCCCCGATGCTCCGGTTATGATTGCTGTTTTGTTACCTGACATAAATAACCTTTCGTTCTAGGGGTTCAAACCGATTACACATGTGGTCACCAGCCCTCTCAAAGGCAGCTTCCTCCCGTCGCCTCGCGAACTTCTCGCGTGAAGAACCGACCAATCCCCTGCACCAATGTGGCGTAGTTTTCCAGAAACATCATCGAGCCCGTCGTTCGCTGCGCATTTCCAATTGCATCGGCCGCGATCAGGGCATCACACCAGAAGCTTGAAGGAGAAGCAATTGGACGATGGTATTGCCGCTACCGAAGCGCGGAACTGTGCTGGCGAAGGCGACATCCGCATAATCTTGGCCGAACCGATGGCGGCGTCGATCGATGAATTAGCAGGAAATGGGAGGTCATGAATCCCCGGCAGAGTGTGCGGAAAAGCCGGATGCCTCAGGAATGAAGATCGCGCAGTCGATACGAAAGTGTGGGCAATACCATCGTCCAATTGCGTGCCCGATCTTATTCTGGCTGAATGGTGACAGCTTTATGCCGCCGGGTAGTTTATGTCACCCCGGCGACAATTTCGGATCGAAGTTCCAAATCCTTGAGACTGTCGTCGGCTATGTGTGCGTGCGCTGCGGCGAATGAATTGCGAACTGCCGACACCTATTGTCGGCTTTTCATCAACCGGTTTCCGAGACTCATAATACCGAGGAAAATCCCATGGCGACTATGAACGCGCCTGCCAAACTCACACCGATGAACCCACCTACAAACTCCGCACAGATTCGCCTGGCCCGGCGGTCGCCCGCCTACTGGCGCGTCACGATCGACAACCCGCCGATCAACGTCATGGGTCCGGAAATGGTCAAGCAGTTCCAGGCGGTCATGAACGCTCTCGAGGCCGACGAGCACGTCAGGGTCGTGGTCTTCGACAGCGCGGTCGACGACTATTTCCTGAACCATTCCGACTTCACGGCCAAGCTTGAAGACCTGACCACACTGCCGCCTGGTCCCACGGGCTTGCCGCCTTGGCCGGACTTTCTCGCGCGTCTGACCCGCTTACCAGTCGCCTCGATTGCCCTTATCCGTGGCCGTGCGACTGGCAACGGCAGCGAGATCACGCTGGCCTGCGACATGAGTTTTGCCAGCCGCGAGAAAGCGATTATCTCGCAATGGGAAGTCGGCGTAGGGATGGTTGCCGGCGGGGGCCCGATGGCTCGGCTTCCCCGACTCATCGGCCGAAACCGCGCTCTCGAGGTGCTCTTGAGCTCGGAAGACATCAGAGCAGACCAGGCCGAGGCCTACGGCTACATCAACCGCGCACTGCCGGACGCCGATCTAGATGCGTTCGTAGAGGCGCTCGCGACCCGCATCTCCAAGTTCGACAAATGGGCGATCGCTCAGACCAAGCGCCTCGTCAACACCAGCCTGCCTCCGGACGTCGAACTCGGCGCCGGGTGGGATGCGTGCATCGCTTCGCTAGGGCGACCTGCTGCCCAAGATGGGATCAAACAGCTGATGGCGCGCGGCTTCCACAAGCCAGGGGACGTCGAAAATCGGCTCGGATATTACTTGGGCCAAATCGCACGTTAGGCCGGTGCTCGAAAGGAGCCAACAATGAACGCGATACAAGTCGAACAGAAGAGCTACGAGATGCCCCCGCGGGAGGGAATCAGCATCGCGCATTTTCTCACCGTCGCCGACGTCGAGCGATCGGCTCGCTACTACGAAAAGGTCTTCGGCGCCCGCATTCTGACCATGGGTGACGGCAACGCGCCCCCGTACCTTCAGCTTGCGAATATCTGGATGATTCTGAACGTTGGCGGCGGGCCGACTCCCGATAAGCCAACAGTAACGCTCAGCGTCCCCGACCCGAATCACATCAACAGCTTTATGAATTTCCGCGTTGCGGATATTCAAGCATGCTACGAATTGTGGAAAAGTCGAGGAGCCGAGTTCATCACGCCGCCGATTCCCAAGTACGGCGAGATTCGCTGCTACATCCGCGATCCTGACGGCTACATTATCGAGGTCGGACAGAGCACTACCCTCACGTTCGGATAACGCTCGGTCCGGGGAGGAATTGGCCGTGAAAGCAGCCAGGATTCATAGCTTCGGACCGCCCGACGTCGTGGTGGTCGAGGATGTGCCGATGCCGTCGCCGGGCCCGAACGAAGTTCTGGTGCGCGTGATGGCCGCGGGCGTCGCTCCCTGGGACGCGATCATCCGTGAGGGGAAGAGCAAGGTTAGCCCGCAACCTCCCCTCACCCTTGGTTCTGACTTCTCCGGTGTCGTCGAGAGGATCGGCCCCGGCGTTACGGTCTTCGCGCCAGCCGACGAAGTCTATGGCATCACCAATCCGCAGTTCTGTGGCGCCCAGGCCGAGTTCGCCGTGGCCACGGCCGGGACGGTCGCTGGCAAACCGCAATCGCTGAACGACATAGAAGCAGCATCGGCTCCAGTCATTGCGGTGACCGCCTGGCAAATGCTGTTCCAGTATGCATAGGCGATGCGCGGACAAACGGTAATGGTCGTCGGAGCCGCGGGGAACGTCGGGGCCTACTCCGTACAAATGGCCGCAGACGCCGGAATCCACGTCGTTGCCATCGCCCACCTCGACGATGAGGACCTGCTCCGATCATTGGGCGTGAAATCCATCATCGACTCGAGTAAGCCCGCATTCGAGCGTGACCTCCCACAGGTGGATGCTATCCTCGACACGGTCGGGGGGAGTACGCTTCAACGCTGCGTCGCTGCGTTGAAGCCGGAGGCAAAGTCGTCACCTCGGTCTCGGCGCAGCCGCTCCCAACAGAGGCCATCTTCTTCTACGCTGAGGTGACCACCGCGCGCCTGCATACACTCACAACATTATTTGACGCAGGCAGAATCACGGCGCGCGTGGGCTCAATCCTACCGCTTTCGGAGGCGCGCCAGGCGCAACGCATGCTCGCCGGCGCACCACACAAGTCCGGCAAGATCGTGCTGCAGGTCGGGTCCAAGTAGCGATACCATCGTCCAATTGTTCAAAGCCCGCACTTCTGCTTTTATAACGTCACGCTGCACGTTCAATCAGAACCTGCATTTCCGGAAGCAATCGAAAGGGATACCAAATGGACCGTACAAATGGAAAAGAAATCACGCGGGTGACCCCGCCGGTCGCGTCGAACACGCCTGAGTCGAACACATTAAGTGTGAACGTTTTTACGGCTCCGGGAAAGACGATGGTCGGCGAGCGGCCCAAGCCCTTCGGCGAAGCGCTCGGCTTTGACCCGATCACGTCGACTTTGATCTTCGGCGAATACGACGCGGTGCTGGTGGACGCAATGGGGACCGTGGCTGAGGCAAAGGCCCTCGCCGATTGGATCGCCCTGCACAACCGCAACCTGGAGACCATCTATATAACGCACGCCCATTTCGACCACTTTTACGGTCTGAGCGTTCTCCTCGACCGTTTCCCGGGCGCTCGGGCGATAGCAACGCCCAAGACTTTGAACGCCATGCAGATGTCGTTCACCCCCACGGTGGAGCGGCTAGCCCGCCGGATGTTTCCTGGACAAGTGGCCACCAAGTTGGTTCCGCCTGAGCCCTATGAGGGTGACACGTTCACTCTTGAGGGTCACGAATTGCGCATTATTGAGCAGGGCCGCACCGATAGTCCCGATTCGACGTCTCTCTACGTTCCATCGATCGGCCTGATCGTCGCGGGCGACGTTGTCTACAACCAATGCCGAATGTACGTCGGCGACACCACCCCCGAGAGCCGCAAGAATTGGATCGCCGCATTAGACCGGTTAGCGGCGCTCAATCCGGCGATGGTTGTCGCCGGTCACAAGAAAACTGGCGCACCCGACACTCCCTCGACGATCCAGGAAACCAAGCGTTACCTCGAGGACTTCGATCGGCTGCAGAAAACCGCGACGTCCGACCAGGCGCTGTTTGATCAGATGACGGAGCTGTACCCGCATTGGGTAGCCAATCAGTCGTGGCTGATGTTTGGATTCCCGCAGCCATAAGCTACATAACCGAATTGGGCGACGGACTGACCTGAAAACCTGCTCAAGCTTCCCAAGGGTTGAGGACTCCGACTCCCGTACGCTCAAAGTCGGCTACATTCCTGGTCGCAACGGTCAGGCCGTAGATGAGTGCTGTGGCTGCGATGAGGGCGTCACGATCGGAGCGAGGGTTCGGTACGTGAAGCGTCGCGCACCGCCGGGCGACATCGGTGTCAATCGCAAGGATACGGCCTGAGAATGCAGGCAACACGTGAAGATCCATCCACGCACGAAGGATCGCGCCTCGCTGGTTGTCGCGACGGTCGACGAGAAGAATTCCGATCTCCAGTTCAAGTACCGAAATGATAGAGATGTAGAGACTCGCGGAGGGTACGCGTTCGGCCCATTTCTTGACGTTTGGATGCGTCTTCTTCGCTTTTCTTAATTCTGAAATTACGTTGGTATCCAGGATGTACATCAGGTTAGGTCCGCCGGCTCATGCAGGTTTCCCCGCAGACGAGGCGGCTCAAATTCAATCTCAGCGGCAGCTGGCATCGCCAATAAGTCCATAATGCTCTTCTGCCCTCCAGTAATCCTTTGATACTCCTCCACGGTGAGCAGCACATGGGACGGACGACCTCGATCGGTAATGAAAACGGGACCTCGCTTAGCGGCTCTCTTTGCCCTGCTTGTGTCCTGATTAAAGTCCCGACTCGACAGCTTTGTAATGGCCATGGTTACGGGTCCCTCAATGTAGCAACGTAACTACATTGTAACAGAAAAACCTGGGGTTTGCCTGGTGCCAGAGAGATCGGCCAGCCCACACCACTAAAAGCTGCCATATTTCGAGCCCATACCTTGGTGTTGTCGATACGTTCGTCCAATAGACTCGTCGTTGCGCTTCTGGCTTAATTGACGTGCCGCTGAAAAGAGCAACTCAGGAAATAGATTCGATTTCAAAGAGGAGAACAAAATGACAACTAAAGGAAAAGTCTTAGTGCTAATGTCGAGCGGTCGCGGCCTGCCCTTGAAAGATGGCAAGGTTTACACCGGCGCAGGCTACTATCTCAACGAACTGACGGTTCCGGTCCGCGCCCTGATGAAGGAGGGTTACGAAATCACTTTCGCCAACCCCAAGGGCAACGCACCCCAAGTTGATGTGCATTCGGAGGTCGCCGATTTCTTCGGCGGGGACGCGGCCAAGCTTCAGGACTATATGACATTCCGCGACGGCCTGACTGGGCTCAGAGATCCAACCCGCATCGCGGATGTTATCGCATCGGGCCTGGATCAATATGACGCTGTTTTCGTCCCCGGCGGCCACGGCCCGATGATTGATCTTCTCGACGATCCCGACGCTGGCACCGTGATGAGACACTTTCATGAAACATCCAAGCCTACGGCAGTGCTCTGCCATGGCCCGATTTCACTTCTCTCGGCTCTTCCGAATTCGAAGGAGGTGGTCGCCGCGCTGAGTGTGGGCGATGCCGCTGGAGCGCGGGCAAAGGCTCAAGGTTGGATCTATGCCGGATACAAGATGACTATCTTTTCGACAGCGGAAGAGCAGCAGCGGGAACCGCTTGAGATTGGTGGCAAGGTTCTCTTCTACCCGGACTTCGCCTTGAGTACGGCGGGCGGTGAAGTAAGTGTGCTCGCTCCATGGACGAGCTATGTCCTTCAAGATCGCGAGCTGATCTCAGGCCAGAACCCGTTCTCTGATCAAGCGCTTCTGAAACTTCTCCTACCGGCACTCAGTGCGAAGAAGAAAGTTGTTTCAGCGGCATGAGAAATGAAGGGCGTAAATATCGATGAAAACTACGTTCGGCGGTTTTTAGGGGCAGCCCGCACACCTTCCCCCATGATTTCTCACCAAGGTACTACGAAAACGGCTGCCCCACTCCCCGCGCATTTCGGCGAGTGGGTGCCACGGACCCATACAGCTTGGCGCCAGCCATCTCACGTTATTCAATCCTCGGCCGCTCAGCAGGTGGTTGACGGAAACGCAGATCCCCATCGTAGATCTCCCTCAAACCCGGCGGGAGCGCCGGTCCAAAAGTGATCGTGGTCGCGATCGGTGAGGGTCCGGCGAGCGCCACCTATTTTCCTACAAGCTGCGTGCGATAAACCACAGTGGCCTCGCTAATGAAGGCCACTGTGGCAGGTTTGAGAAGTGAGTTGTAACTACTCCCCGAATAACTCGGCCGGCTCACGCCACGCGCGCCACTTCGGTCGAGGGCTGGTAGGTGTCGATTTGCTCGGCGCCCGAGTTCTTCAACAGGTCGCGCGCTTTCGCTACCTCCTCGGCGGTTCCGTGGGCGACAAGAACGAACTTGCCGGCTTTGACCGACGTCTCGTATTGCAAGACGCTATTTTTCGGAATGCCGAGACTGTAGAGCCCTGCCCCCAGGGCACTGAGCCCTCCTACGACGACTGCGCCCTCCAAGGCCGCGACGATCCAGGTGACAATGGACCCGGCAGCAACGACGGGGCCAACGCCGGGAACGATCAAGAACGCCGCGCCGAAAAGCATGCCCCAGAGGCCGCCCCAAAATGCGCCCCATTTTCCCCAGTATTTCATCCGGTCGCCTGTGTTATAAAAACCGACGACATCCTCTTCCGTTTGATAGTCGCGGCCGACGACGGCCAGCTTCTTGATATCAAATCCGCCACCCTTCAATCCCTTGATGGCATTTTCTGCTCCGGAGTGTTGGCTAAAAACTGCAACGACCGAGTTCTGGTCTTGATTTGGCGTGTTACTCATAGTTCATCTCCTCATTTTTACGTTCAGAATTTGTCTGTGCGCATCGAGGTTCGATTCGCACCGGTTAAGGTTTGTCTGGTTGCGCAGTGATTATGTGCAAGCCGTGAGCCACAGCCTGCGTTTGCAATCGGCGCTCCCTGGCTTTCCCGAGATCCGTATCATTCGATCCTTGCCGGGAGTCTGTTAATGATTGCCGCCCCTGCCTTGCCCACGACTTCATCCTGGGAATCCGTGCCTCCCGAACAACCGATTGCGCCGATAATCGCGCCCTGATCGATCAGCGGAATACCGCCTCGAGACGCAATGATTCCATCGAACGCGAGACGTTCCCGAGATTCGCATTCCGATTTTGAACCTGACGCATGACGTTATCAAAGCAGAAGGGGTGGGCTTCAAACAATTGGACGATGGTATCGGTTGTATCTCTGTTCTTTGTGCGGGTTTCGAACGTCCTCATGTTTCGGAACTGGGCGAGTTCGACCGGTGCGGAGCCTTTCTCGTCATCATTTGCGACTTTGTTGGATTCGCATGGTCACCGGGCAACACCGCATCGAATTGGCGCCGTAAGCTTCAGAGACGTCAGTGTTACGACACCACCAAAACTTCGATCAGTATTCCGCTTTATAACAGCGCAATACTATACTGGTCAGATGAGCAAGCACCTCGAGGCGCTGTACCAGAATCTTCTCAGTGGCAAACTACCCCATAACCTAAGTTGGAGCGAGGCCGTCGAACTGGTCGAGCATCTGGGTCAGGTCCAACCGCATGGAGACGACGAATTTGTGTTCAGCGTCGGCGGTCAACGCGCCTTTTTCAAGAAGCCGAACACCCATGATCTTGGCGTAGAGGAAGTTTCCCGGCTGCGTAAGTTCCTAAAAGACGCTGGACGGGGTACGCCCACAGAGCAGCCGGTCCAGCCCGGCCGTATGATTGTCGTCATCGACCACCACGCTGCCCACGTCTATCGAGATTTGGGTGGAAGCCGTCCGGCAGACGATCACACGGTGCGGCCTTACGATCCTTTCAATTTCCATCATCATCTGATTCATCGAAAGGAAGCGCACTATCGTGGCGAGCGCGTGCCAGAAGAGGATTCGTTTTATGAGGAGATCGCGAAAGATCTCACTCTGGCGAACGAGATCGTCCTTATCGGTCACGCCATCGGAAAAAGCAATGCCGCTGACTTCTTGAAGGAATACTTGAAGACCCATCATCCCGATATTTCTCGACGGGTCATCACTACCGAAAGCGCAGACCTCTCGGCAGTGACCGAGCCTGAAATTGAGGCTCTGGCAAAGCGGCACATGGTCGGGGCTATCGAAGAGCGCGGTTCGTAACCGCAATGAAACCCAACCCTTCCACAATCGCGCCAGCAGGATCGAAATCAAAAATATCGGGCAGCTAGTGTAGGAGCGATTCCCAGTCGGCGGGCACCCTTCCTGCGGGTCCGGGCGCAGGCTGACTTGCGGGATGCGCGTGCGGCGGAGGCAACTTCACGCCTTTGATCATCCCCTGCATCTCGTAATCGTAGAACCAATCCTCACCCGGCTCAAAGCTGGCTATGATCGGATGCCCGGTTGCCGCCGCATGCTTTGACGCATGCTGACTCGGAGAACTGTCACAGCATCCGATGTGCCCGCACTCCGCACACCGACGAAGATGGAACCACCAACCTGTCGGTGATGCCAGGCACTCCACACAGCCATCGCCACTTGGCTTCGAAGCGGGATTGATTCCGCGCAGAGCCTTTTTCATTTCCCGGTTCTCCTTTCGTGTTCTCTGATCTCAAAATAGCGTCAAGCCACCAGCAAGATTTTCCCGGCACCACCCTTCTCTGCCTCTGCTTGAGCCTCGGCCGCTTCCCTGAGTGGCAGTTTCTGGCTAATCGGGATTATCAGTTTTCCATCTCGCACGGCTTCAGCCATGAACTCCAGCGTCTTCCTGTCGAATTTCGAGAATACGTGCACCACCTTTACAGACGGGTACTTCGCGGCGTTCTGCGGCGCCTCTACAACCGATGCATACACTCCACCTGGCTTGACCTTGCCGATCAGTTTCTCGGCGGTTCTTCCACCGACCGTGTCCGCCACCGCATCGAGCGGAGGTAGATTCGCAATTGCGGTGTCGTCATTGGTTGCGACGACCTGATCCGCGCCGATGGTCTTCGCTTGATCTATCTGACTCGCCAACACCCCCGTAATCACGACTGCTCCCCGTTGCTTTGCAGTGAATACGGCAGAACGACCGACATTTCCTCCAGCACCTACGACCAGAACCGTCTGGCCCGCCTTGATGCCTGTCGCCGAAAGGAGTTGGTTGCCGGTCGTCGTCACGAGCGGCAACGCTGCCGCCTGGATTAAATCGAGCCCCTTGGGGACTTTCGCCAGGACCTCGGCTTTTACAACACAAAGTTCGGCGTAAGTATTGTCCGCCATGGCGAACACTTGGTCGCCAACGGAAAAGCCTTCCACTCCCGGCCCAAGTTTGACCACAGTCCCCGCCACATCGACTCCGATAAGGCCCGGGAACTGGAGGGGATAGAAGTCCTTGGTTAATCCAGCGCGCCGTTTGTAGTCGATCGGATTCACGCTCGCAGCGGCGACCCGCACCAAGACCTCGCCCATACCCGGAACCGGGTCAGGGTACTCTTCGAACTTCAGTACTTCAGGACCGCCGTATTGGTGGACAACAATTGCTTTCATGATTCATCTCCTTATATTCCGGCGCTCAATATTGGCTCGTCTTCGCTGGCGTTCGGCATTTCGCCCACTCCAGCACATCCCAGATCTCGCACTGCAAGTAAAAGCCTGACGAGATAGAGGGCGCTATCACTCCTTCGCTAACAGCATCGGGAACCAGTTCGTGCACCGCTTCGTAGCCCGGGATCTGTACTCGCTTGGCGAGTTCGATCAGTTCCTGCGCCGGAAGTTCACGTTCCGCAATCATCGAAAGCAGTAGCATGAGGCCATCGGGGCCCGCGAACCGGTCAAGAGCTAATCCCTCGACGATGCCCCGGTTCTTTCTAAATTCGTCCCGCGGATTATACTGACAGCCGCATGGCTCTCGCCGTCTTGGGCTCGTGTTGCGACGGTGCACTAACCGCAAACCGCTGACTTGCGGTTTTCCCTTACTGTCCTCTGCGGCAAGCCACTCCACCCAGCCTGCCTGCAAATCCGCCACAAGCTCACCGCAACTATCACATCGCCAACCGGATCGAATCGACTTCTCTCTGGGCATAGCATTCACCAACATCATAGATATCCCAAAGTGGCGTGAGCTGAGATTTTAAAAAACGAGTTGGTCCTCATCTCACGATGCGCTTATCGTGTCTGCACTGGGAGTTCGCGGTCCCAGCGCCTTTCGCGGCAGCTTCTCTTCCTACTTTCTACTCTTTTGAGGATGAACGCCCAGCTCGTGCCATGACGTTTCTGCGAGGTTGACGCCGTAGTAGTTTGCCGCTTTCTCGATGTTCGCGAACGCCAAAGCACGGTCGGCATCGGAGACGTCGATGACTTGATCGAACCGCGCCACCGCGTTGCGCACATGTTGTGCGTCGGTCAGTGGTTCTTTACGCTGCTTCGGGAATGCGTAGACGCTGTCGGGCAGGTCGCTTTGCGTCGTCAGCTGTCCGTGCTTCTCGTGAGGTTTCCAGGTCACTTCCGGCATTTTTTTGTCATCCTTTCTTTAGATATCGGCTTGAGGGAGCGCAGTGTCGGCCCGTGCTCCATTTAGTTTGGGCGGAAGGAAGATTTTCCAATCCACAAAAGTCCGACGCCTCGCACGTCTTACACTGATCGTCCGGCGGAATCTGCTGCAATGGAGCAATTACAACCGAGGAACGGCAGCGAATCAATTGGACGATGGTATTGGCGATACCTTGGTATTGCGCTCCCGAGTAGAGTGCGCAGAATTCTGGCGGAGATTTACGGGCGCCCATTTCGTGGCGGCTCGACGATGATGAGCACCGACAAAACCGTGCGAAACTCTCACTTCGGGTGAAGTGCCGAATTAACGGCCTCGAGAAGGGCCGTGTCGCTGAATGGCTTGAACAGGCACTCGACCGCACCCTGCTCGAGGAGTCGTGGGCGAATCGTCTTTTCTGTGCTGGCAGTGATAAAGATGATTGGAATCTCTCGCCGACTAACCTTCAGCTCTCGCTGCAGGTCCGGTCCGCTCATTCCCGGCATGGCAATGTCGAGAATCAGGCAACGGGTCTGGTCAACGCAGTCGGACGTAAGGAACTCTTCCGCGGATGAGAATGTACGGGCAGCGAAGCCGAATTCGCCAAGGAGGTCGGGCAGCGATTCGCGGACAGACTCGTCGTCATCAACGACGGATACCAGTGGACGTCCCGTAGCACGCCGGTCGGGGCCCAATTCCATGTCCCAACAATGCACCTCGCGTGGGAGAGCGTCCATTGGACTTTAGTATTGGTTTCGCCAGCGAATTCAGTTGCGACTGAGTAACCGCGATCGGTATTTCATGCAGCATCTGACACGGAGGGTGTGGAACTGGCGCCAGTACCATCGCTACCATCGCTCGTTAGACCCTCTGGTTTACAGGGGATAGAAAACGAAAATGTAACTCCCGGACCGTTATTTGGGGTGGCCCACAGGCGGCCTTGATGACGCTGGATAATAGAACGGCTGACCGACAATCCGATTCCCATGCCGTCATTCTTCGTCGTGTAGAAGGCTTCGAAAAGCCTATCGGCACCTGGAGGTTCGAAGCCAACTCCGACATCGGTCACGCTGAGGCGCACCCGATCATCGTCCTCGGGTTCCGTTCGAATCAGTAGCTCCCTCGGACGATCATCGATGGCGCTCATGGCATCCGAACCATTGCGGAGCAGGTTCAAAATGACCTGCTGGAGCTGGACGCGATCGCCGGTAACCAGCGGGAGGCCGTCGGCAAGTTCCGGCCGCAGGATCACCCGGTTTTTCTGAAGTTCGCTCAAGGACAGCGCAATTACCTCTCGTGTAGCCTCATTCAGGTCTATCGACTGGATCGTGGCCGATTTCTTGCCAAAGAGCGCACGCAATCGTGTGACCACCTCCGAAGCGCGATTGCCATCGCGAATCGTGCGCCGCGCGGTTTCGCGCGCGCCCTCGACATTGGGTGGATCGGCGGCCAGCATACGAAGGCAGGTGCCCGCATTGGTGATTATGCCCGACAGCGGCTGGTTGACTTCGTGTGCAATCGAGGCCGTCAAGACGCCGAGACTGGTAACCCTTGCGACATGTGCGAGTTCTGATCGAGCCTTGCTGAGCGCCTCTTCCGAGAGCCGGCGCCGGGTTATGTCCTGCATGGCCCCGGTGTACTCAAGTCGCCCCTCGTGGTCTCGGACGCCGTGCGAGATTGTGTGCACGTACTTCACCAAGCCGTCTGGCATCTGCAGCCGGATTTCGTAATCGTGGTCGCCACCACCACTTCGTGCCGCAGCCATTTTTTCGAGCAACAACGGGATATCTTCGGGATGGACTCGGCTGACGATCTGATAGAGCGTTACCGGCGTACCCTTCTCCAACTCGAAGACGCGATAGGCCTCCTCGGAGAACGTGAAGTCGTCCGTGTCCACACGCCAGGAAAAGCCGCCGGTCAAGCTAACATTCTGGACTTGTGCGAGGAGCGTCTCACTGCGGCGCAACTTGTCCTCGGCGCGCTTCCGGTCTTCGATATCGGTTATGAGGCAATACCAGCGGGCTATTTTGCCGTCTGTGTCGTGCACGGGAAGGGCACGAGCCTGGAACCATCGATAGACACCATCAGCCCTGCGATAGCGAAGTTCACTGTCCAAGGGAGTTCCGGTTTTGATCGAAAGCGTGAAATCGGCGATCACGCGCGCCAGGTCATCCGGATGGACCGCATCGTTGGTTGCCCAGGCATTTAATTCATCGAGCGTTTTGCCGAAATACTCCAGGAGCCGGCGGTTGGGAAGTTCGATTTGGCCGGTCGGACTTAAAGCGTACACCAATCCAGGAATGCTGTCGAGAATTTGGCGGAGATTGATTTCACTCGCCCGTAAGCGCTCCTCGGCCTCTTTGCGTTCTGTAATGTCCTCGGATAGCGCCATAAGGAATCGCGGCATCCGCTCCGTGCCCGGCACCAGAGAAACATTGTTGCGTACCCACATCAGACTGCCGTTTTTCCGCCGATATTGTTTTTCAATCTGAAACTGCTGGCGCCTTCCATCCAACAGTTCCGCGGTGAGCGTCCGGCTCGCCTCGACGTCTTCCCCATGGGTGATGTCGAGAAAAGAGAGGTTCTGCAATTCCTCCTCGGCATATCCCAACATATGCTCGTATACGGGATTGGCGGCAAGGAATCGGCCATCCAGGTCAGTAAGGGCAACACCGATTGCCGAGTTCTCGAAAACTGAGCGCCAACGCTCCTCGCTTCGCGCGACCTGCGCGTGCGCATGACGCAAAGCGCTTTGGTTCCGCTTGTGCTCGGTGATGTCGCGCAGGTAGCCGGTGAACGACGGCGGTCCGTCCAGCGGGGTGCGCGTGATTGCGAGTTCCACCGGGAATTCACTGCCGTCAGCGCGTACCGCCGTCATCTCGATTCGTCTTCCAAGGACTCGCGCATCGCCGGTGGCCAGGTAGCGGGCAAACCCCTGCCGATGCTGCTCCCGGAGCGCCGGTGGAATGATGACGTCGGCCATATATCTGCCCAGGACCTCATCCCGCCGGTACCCAAAAGTACGCTCTGCCGCCGGATTGAACTCCGTGATGCGCCCATCGTGGTCGATCGTCACAATGCAATCGAGCGCCGAGTCCAGGATGGTCGCCTTCCGCACCTCACTGCGGTTTAGTTCACTCTCCTCCCGGCGGAGCCTCTCTTCTACCAGTGTGCGTTCAGCAAGCTCCTTTTTGAGCGCTTCGTTCGCCGCGGCAAGTTCCGCAGTTCGCTGCGCAACCTGCCGATCGAGTTCGTCGGCCACACGCTTCTGCTGACTCAGGAGCCGTGCCTCCTGCAGGCCTATGACTGCCTGATTGGCTGCTATGTTGAGAAGAAGAGCCTCCGTCTGCCGGGGAAAATCCGTCCGCTCAGCCGCGGCCACAATTACGCCGAGTTCGCCTTGTAACCCCAATGGCAAAGGCACGATCGAAACATCTCCCTCACCCATAAGCTTCCGAAGCGGCGAAGGCCATTTTCGCGAGTTGTTTATCAAAGACTGGCCGAGCGCTTCGCAGATTTCGTGCACCGGAGGCATCGGTCCTCGTAGTTCGGCGATCCGAACGATCTCAACCGGCGCTTCGCCGGCCGGACCCTTTAGTTGCACAGACACCAGGTCCAGGCGCAGCATGCGCAGGAGCGCATCGAGCAAGGTATGGAGAATCTGGGATGGATCGCCGCCACTCCAGATGGCGGGAAGAGCAAGCAGGCTGATCAGGTCGTTAATGCACCGTTGCAGCTGCTTCACTTCTCCGGAAGCGAGTTCGGGTTGGACTGGCATATCAGGCAGCCGCGGAGGATGACGAAGGCCGCATGGCCCGACGCTGGCGCGCTTCGCGCAGGAATTCCTCGGGCGGCACGTAGAACGGGTTCCGGTGCAGGAGGCCACCGAGGATGATCATCGGATGCGTCCGCATGATGTCGATCACCGTGTCGCCTCCAAATTTGTCGAGATGGTAGGTGCAGATCACCGCGTCGTCGTGACTACGCCACACATCATTCACACGCGATTCGAATTCAACCAGATCGTCAATGTAGGACTGATCTTCAATTGCCCAATCCATCCGGCAGCAAATGCGGCTCAGCGGGAATCCACCGTTGGCATTGCCGCTGGCCATCTGCTCGAACGCTGCCAGCATCCGATCCTGATCGAAACGGCCGTCCCGAATGTAGGCTTCGGTGTTGATTCGGACCTCTAATTGTCCACTCTGCTCGGCAGATGCCGGGTCGATCCCAACTGCGGCCAACCGTTGCAGATGGTCGTGACGTTGATCCGGATTAACCACGTGAACCGCCTTGTCGCCACACTCGAACCCGTCCTTAATGAACGGAAGCAGCACGCGATACTCCTCCTCATCGCTATTGAAAAACGCGCAGACATGACGTACGTCGCCAAGCTGGGAACCGGCAAGGGAAATCGGCGCTGTCGTCTTCTTCATGGTGTGCTCCTCCCATAGGGTCGCCCGCAACGCAGGTTTCTATGCTGGCGTGGCACCCGCCCGGTCACTATCCGGCTGTTTTTCAAGGAAAGTTTGCCTACTCCGGCAAATACTTGAAGTACAGCGTCTCCGAATTCCGCATCTTCCCCAATAACGACAATGGCGAACGTGGCCGTTACGCCGCCGCAATCGTTGCGGGTGCGGGACAGAGCTTCGCGGCCATTTTCACCAGGTCGGCAAGAGAGTTAGCCTTCATCTTTTGCATCACCTTGCCCCGGTGTGCCTTTACCGTGATCTCGCTGATCCCAAGCTCGCCACCGACCTGCTTATTCAGCAGGCCTGAAACCACCAAAGCCATGACCTGTCGTTCGCGCTGGGAAAGTGACGCATAACGGTCCCGGAGTGCCCGCATCTCCGCCTCACGCGCGAGCGCAACGTGGCTGCGTTCGAGCGCTTGCCGAATGGCCCGCAACAACACGTCATCGCGGAAGGGTTTCGTCAGGAATTCGACAGCCCCCGCCTTCATGGCCTGGACCGTCATGGGCACGTCGCCGTATCCCGTGACGAAAATGATCGGCATGTCCGGCCGTTCGCCGGCGACACACTTCTGGAGGTCGAGACCATTGAGGCCTGGAAGGGAAACGTCAAGTACCAGGCAGCTTGGAACCACGGCTCGGGGGCAGGCTAGAAATTCTTGAGCGGACGCGAACGTCTCCGGCTGCCAGCCTTCACAGCGGATCAACAACTCCAGAGACTCGCGCACGGAGACGTCGTCGTCGACAACGAAGACGATCGGTGTGGCGTGAAGCATTTGCGGTCACCCCATTTCACGCCAAGTCCGTGCACTCAAAGCTATGCTTCGTTGTGCACACTTGACGGATGACGCCCCACCGTTGAGGAAATTCTACCAGAGAGCCCTGATTCGCACCCGAGGATGCCGCTGTCTCGTGCCGGGCGAAGGTGAGATTTGCCGTTCGCGCACCCGGGCTGCCTAGGCTGGCAGGAATCGTGATTCCGCTCCAGATTTGCCTGCATTCCTCCCACTCCTTAGACCGCATAGAGCTTCACTCCATTGCCGATTCTCTTGGCCTTGTCGATTCATACGAAAGTATCGCCGATACCATCGTCCAATTGTTCGTCTCCCACGCTTCTGTTGTGATGCGCTCATTGAGCCATTGATGGCGAATGATCTGCGGATTGATTGGGACTTGCAGTCCCGCGTTTTCACGAGGAGAAAGAAACGACATGCAAAACGCAAATGCATCCATCGCGAGTACAGAGTGTTTCAAAGCCCTAGGCAAAGGATCGGCGGCACACGAATTGGGCAACATTTTGTCGAGTCGTCTACCGTCCCTTCACAAAGCCGCATACCGCGTTCTGGGCAACCGGGCCGATGCCGAAGACGCAGTGCAGGACGCGCTTCTCGCCGCCCACAAGCATTTGAAACAGTTTCAGGGCCGGTCCCAAATGTCTACTTGGCTCACCGCTATTGTGCACAATGCTGCCCGGATGCAACTACGCAAACGGCTACGCCATATCCACGTTTCGCTAGACGCGCCGATCGGGGAGACTTCCGAAAGCCTTTCACTAGCAGATCGAGTCGCGGATAAAGCACCCACACCCGAAGAGGAGTGTTGCGGTTCTGAACTCGACAACCACTTGCGAGGTTTGACAGCTAAGCTTTCTCCTACTTTGCTCAGGACCTTTCAGCTAAGGGATGTCGAAGGTTTGTCCATCCGCGAGACAGCTGAGATTTTGGGAATACCAAATGGAACCGTCAAAGCCCAATCGGCGCGCGCTCGCAAAAAGCTCAAAGAGTTGATGAGCCGAGCGCTCAGGCTTCGATCGCATAATCTGACTGGCGCTAGCAAGCCGGTGTGTCGTGGTATTGGAGATAAGCATGCTGGCAAATATTCCCAGTGCGCGTGAGCGACACTGGTCATCAATAGAGCCGGGGCCACCATCGCGACCTCCACCCATCATCCATCCTGCAAGCGCCTGACGCAGAATCGCCCAGTCCGCAGATGCGCGCAGTTTCGACAAATGTCACAAGCTCGGTGTACTTCCGAGAGGATTCGCGCGAAATAATTAAAGAACGCTGACTTCTGTTTCCTGCCATGAGCCTGCCGGTTGCCACCACGATTAGTGGCATCGACAGCTTGCAAGTGCTCGATCAGAACCTGCGGGTCGCGGTTAACTTTCAGCCCCTTGACGCCACCCAAATGCAGAGCCTGCGCGATCAGTGCCGGCTTGCCGCCGCAGATGGTCATTTGGAGTTGTTCAAGATGACCACCAAGTACGACGGCAAAATCGGGCGCGAACAGCACCACTTCCCAACTGTGGAGCAACTTCCGCTTTAGCGAATATCGCCCGAAGTGGCGGAATCGCATTGCTCGCCCACGGTCTCGTCCCGCAGAGAAATTCGCCATCCGAGCAGCACGGAAGCCGCCATGGCCAGCGTCATGTCCGGCACCCACGGAGAAGTTGCGCTCCACCATAAATCAGAACAAGGGCTTTCTGGGGCTGCCGCATTCTGCCCCGCCCGAACCTGCATTAATGAGACGACGCTCGCGCGCCCGCTGGTGACGCAATAGACTCTGCCAGTTTCAAATGGTCCTCCAAGGTTGGCAAAGTCTGGGCGGCAAACTTCTTGACGTCCGGATCCTGAGCGGCCCTGCTTTCCCGCTGAAAATCGCTCACGTCTTTCTTGTGATCCTTCACCATGTCCTTCATATACGCCTGATCGAATTGTTCACCGGAGAGATTTTCGAGCGTCGCCTTGGTAGCTTTGTCTTTGGCGCTTAAGTTTTGCGGCAGGTCGACGTTCTTCTGCGAAGCGAGCCGCTTCAATTCGTCATTGGCTTTGCTGTGATCATCCACCATGCGCTGCCCGAACTTCTTCACGTCGCTGCTGGAAGCCTTTTCCACGGCGAGTTGGCCAAGATCTACTTCGGCCATTCCGCCTTCGGCGGCTGCCTTCATGAAATTGGTATCTGCCATTGCTGTTCCTGCGGACGTTTTTGTGGCACTCGCGCCATTAGTGTGTGATGAATAGGGATCGCTCGATTGTTGCGCGGCTACACCGCAAACAGCCAATACGGCGGCAAATGCTGCTGCCAACGAGATTCTTGATGTTCGGGACATTGGAGACTCCTCACCGTAGATTCAATTTGGACCTGCGGCTTGGATGTCAATGAACTGAGAGCGGTTGTCGGCTTCCTAGGCGTAGCACCGGATTGGGCAAATGGCCCAATCCGGCTATTTGAAGAAACGGCTTAGAAGATAAACTTCAACGCAAACTGTATCAAGCGCTCTGGAGCAGCAACTCCACCTTGCACAGTTGAATTGACAACCCCGAATCCCGCGGCCCCAAAGCCCGTCGCTGGCATCGAGAAATACGGATGGTTGAACAAATTGAAGAACTCTGTCCGGAATTCAATCCCCATTCTTTCGCCGATGTTTGTTCTCTTGAAAACAGCGAAATCCCAGTTATTGATTCCAGGGCCGCGGAGTACGGGGTCGACTCGCGATTCCGTGCCCGGCCCCCAGTCCGGTGGAGCGGCGAAGCACGAAGTGTTAAACCATTCGCTCAGACTCCGCGGACCTTGCCGGCTGCACCCGGAAACTACGTCCGGCCGTATGTTTCCCACTCCCAGATTTGCCGCTTCAAGCGGAGTCGACCCGGAATACGTGATCTTCAGCGGGAAGCCGCGTTGGAAGGTGGTGATGCCATCAATCCCCCACCCGGAAACCGCTCCGTTCGCGAATCCACTCATGCTCGACAAATATTTTCTGCCATGCCCGAAGGGAAGATCGAGAACATAGCTGATCACCAGGCGCTGGGAAACGTCTTGCGAGGAGAGCGATCTTTCTCCCGCCAGATTGTTCCAGTCCTGAACGCCGCCGACGCCGCCAGTTGGCCCTTCCAGCCAACTCGTCAGCGTGTCGGTGTTGGTCATAAGTTTCGCATTGGTGTAGGCGACCAGCAACGTTCCGCCACCCTGAAAACGTCGCGACACCGTAGCCTGCAGCGAGTTATAACTGCTGCCACAGCAACCGTAGCCTCCCAACGAAAGACCGTTATATTGCGGGTATGGACGCTCCAACTGCCCAGCCGCAACCGTAGGCCCGGTTAGGGATGGATTAGGATTTGTGCCAGCCATTGGGTTTGCGACCTGCGTGGTCAGCGCAGCTGCCTGCGACCACAAGGTGTCAGGGAGCTGGTCTACGTTGGTCGAATATTGTTGGAGGTGTACTCCATGCGAGCCGGCATATGCTACATCGGCAAAGAATCCCGCGGGCAATTGGCGTTGGATGTCGAGATTCCACTGTTCCACGTATCCATACTTCGGATTGCCGTTTCCGCCGACTCCATAGTAAGGAGCCAGAGTGGGGCTGCCGTTCGCCGCCACGAAACTCGATACATTGGGAGTGGCCAGACCGGTGAAGTTACGTCCTGGTGGAGCGATGATTCCAGCATTCCCGAATGGACCGGACTGGGCACAGCCGAATGCGTTTGGCCCTCTCAAGGGGAACACCGACGTCCCGGTGAAGTTATACGAGCAACCGTCTCCATCCAACATGGCGGCGGGCGTTATAAATGAATCGTTCGTTGCATGGAGCGGAGTGCTGGCAAGATTGACTACGTCATTGTCGGGGTTCAGCCCGAACGAAACGTAGTTCGGGATATAGAAAATTCCGTATCCTCCGCGAATTACCGTTTTCTGATCCAATCCATAGGCAAAGCCCACCCGTGGAGAGAATGCTTTCTTATCCATTGGGATGTTGTTGCCGCTCGAGTTGCGGCCGGTTCCGACAAGGAACGCATCACCCGGGCAACTGCTTCCGGCCCCACTGCACCCTGTGACCGTGGCGTTGGTTGCCAACGGATTCCAGTAGCTCAACCGCCCGTAGGCGTCCGACCAGGTCCCCTGCAGCTCATAGCGAAGGCCCAGGTTGATCGCGAGCTTGCTGCTGACGTGCCAGGTGTCATCCACAAACAATGCGCGGTACACCTGCAAGCCCTTGGTCTGGGCAGGAACCTGGGCAACGCCTTCGGTCTGGTTCACGAAGCTTCCTTCATTTTGCGACAGGCCCAGCAGGAAATCGGCAAAGGCAAAGTTAGGATTCGTGACGAGAGCGGTGCCGCCGGCCGAGGTTGTCCAGTTGCCTCCGAAAGCGAATGCGCCGCTGGCAATATTGGTCTGGAAGTAGTTATCGAGACCGTATTCAAACTGACCGCCAGCCTGAATCGTATGTTTGCCGCGGATCAGCGTGAACGCGGGAGTGATGTTGTACTGCGTATTATGGTCGCCGATGGCGCTGTTGCCCTGCGACTTTCCGACGTCATTCGGGAACGGAAACGCCGGGGTGGGAGGAGTTCGCATCGTGCTGGGCGGAGAGTTGTACGTTGCCGGCCAGCCCAAAGTCGTCAGATCAAAACCCGCAAGCAGAGGCTGCCGGCTATACACAAAACGGCTGCCGGATAAATTCACGTCAAGAATAGTATTGGGCGTGAATACGTGGTTAAAACCAAGGACGAGCATCTTGGTGTGATACTTCTCTGCGCAACGATCCAGGCAGAGTCCAGTTCCCAGCGGGTTCGACGGCAGGTCCGTCAATCCGAAGTAAGCGAACCTTCCAAACAGACGGCTGTTGCTGCCAATGTTTTGATCGCCTCGTGCCACAAATTCGTTCGTATTGCCCCCGGAAGGGGCCGCGCTCAGGAAGTTATTTACGTCTCCAGCGAGGTTCGGCGCCGGGAAATATTTCTTCCACATGGCGGTTGTCGCTGGGCTGAATTCAGAGCTGGGTATCTGATTGTTCGCATACGCCGTCTGGCGCACCCCGGTTGCCACGTTCACACTGTAGGGATCGTATAGCTGCCCTGCTGCCGCACTGCACAAACCGCCTGTGAAAGTTCCCCCCGCTCCACCCTGGGTCACGGGCAAGGTACAGAGAGACGAGAAGTCTCCGGTCAGCATCGCTGGCTGGGGAACCGTGGTGGTAAATGGAGATCCTGTGCGCTGCCGGTATTGCTCCCAACTTACGTAGAAGAAAGTTTTGTTCTTGATGACCGGCCCACCCACCTGGAATCCATACTGGTTCTGCGTCCAGGGCGGAGCTTCATTCGGTAAACCAGTCGCCAGCTGGGTTTGTTTGTTGAAGTATTCGTTGGCATTCAGAACCTTGTTGCGGAAGTACTCGTAGGCCGATCCGTGCCATGAGTTCGTTCCCGACTTTGTGCTGAGGTTCACGACGCCGCCGGAGAACTTGCCCCACTCGGCGCCCAGATTGTTGTATTGCACTTTGAATTCGCCGACCGAGTCCTGCGTAGGAATAATGATGGGCAAATTGATGTAGCCGATGTTCAGCGGCTGGCCGTCGAGATATTGCGCTCCCTGGTTCGCGAACGAGCCTCCAACCTGATAGTTGCCCCAGCTGAACGGATTCTGTCCCACCGGCGAGCCGCCAGATCCGCCTTGTGCAACAGCTGCAGGAGAGACGGTGATGAGGTTGAAAATATTGCGTCCGTTTAACGGGAGTTCGTCGGACTTGCGCTGCTCCACCACCTGGCCCAACGAAGAGGACTCGGTTTGCAGCAACGGCACATCCGCGTTTACTTCGACCGTCTCACTCACTTGCCCAATCGTAAGGGCCGCGTCAACCCGGGTATCCTGCTGCACCTGGACAGTAATGCCGGAGCGGGCAAAGTGTTTGAATCCTTGCTTTTCCACGTCGACCCGATATTGACCTGGGAACAGGTTCACGAATGTAAAGCGGCCGTCGTCGCCAGTGGTCCCCGAACGCTTCTCCGAAGTACCAAGGTTCGTCAGAGTCACAGAGGCGCCGACAACCGCTGCCGCCGATTGATCCGACACCGTGCCGGAGACCGATCCGTAGGTGGATTGTGCACGCGAGAACAAGGATGCGACGGAGAGAAAAACGCTGAGCGACAATACCGCTGCACAAAAGCGACGTGACGACATAATCTCCCCCACAAGTTGGAGTGAAAAAGAAATCGACGCCCCAGCATCACATGGTTGCACTAATCCCCAATGAGTCTGTGGAAGCGCCCTAATGACGTTTACGAGCGCGGAGCGGGAACTGTACCAATCGCGTTAAATTGGTTTTTGGAAGGAGGTGACTTAGGATGCACCGATGCTCAAAACAAGCAAAGCGGAATCGCACTTCGCCCGCTGCTAAGGATGATTCGCTTCTCGGCGCAACAGCGCATACAGGAATGGCTTGCCAGTCGGCTTCCGGCTCCCGCCATTGGGCTCAACCGTAACAAATACGGCATCTATTTCCGCCAGTTGTTTCGGATCGTCCAGACGAAGAACCCAGCGGCGGTTCGATTCGCTGTCCATATACAAGATCCCCAAATTGGTGGCGTGAATCTTCTGGCCCGATTCAGCGTCTCTTTGCCCCCAGACTTGGAATGCGCTCGCGGTCTTAACCCCGGGTTGCCGATCCAGATCAAAGGCATAAAAGATCAACGACTTGCTCTGCGTGTAGAAAACACGGCCAAAGGGCTTGCGGGTACGGCTGCCGCTGTCAACATCAAAAACGTCGGCAATATAAAGTTTGCGCGCCCCCATCAGTTCGCGAATATCACGGTCGGAGGAAAGATACTGCTCATCGTCTTTGAGTTTGCGTTCCTGATCGCGGCTGGAAGCGGTAAGCTCCTCCACCCTCGTTTCCAGGGAGGTCGTATGCAGCAGGACGCGATCCTGTTCAGCGCGGAGTGTGGTGAGTTCGGCCTGTACGAGTTGATAATTCTGCTCGGCGTCGTGAAGTTGGCTCGCCAGCTTGTCGCGTTGCTCCGCTACTCGGCGGAATTCGTCGTCCTGTTCCGCTTTCGCCGCGGACAGGGCGGCGGATCGAGTTTCTGCAGCATGGAGCGCGTCCCGCAATCGGGACACTTCCACTTGACCGGTCGAAACCTGCACCTGCAGCCGGGACATCTGCGCTGTCTGCTGCGAAACCACCTCGTTGAATGCCTTCTTATCGATAACCGGATCAACTTTGTGCGCAAAGGGCGTGGGCGGAATCTGTTCCGCAGTCAAGCGCACGCTGCTGCCCAAGTGATACGCTCCCGCCGCTACCAGCACGCACGCTGCGACCGCCAGGCCGGCCCACCGTACCGCCGCCCTTCCTGGGAAGAATGAACTCCCCATCTGCAGCACTCGTGCATTCTTACCGGTGCGGTCGAATGGTTCTGAATCCCCCGCCTCGTTCTGAACGCGGGCGAGCAGTTTGTTGCGCGACGGACCATCATCCCAGTCTTCTTCGTCGCCATAGCCGTAGGCAGCCGCCAGAAAAGGCATGCCCTCCGCGCTGATGAGCGCGTATTCCGTATACGCCTGCTGACACGAGTCACAAATTCGCAGATGGCGGTTGAGTTCCATCCGCTCGTCGTGACTGAGCGCTCCCCGCTGCGCCAGTGCGGCTAATTCTTTGAACTTCTGGTGGTTATCCAGTCGTTCGTTCTTATTCATTGTGTGTTTCCCGGAGCCTCTTTACCGCCGGGCTCTTGCGCAACCGCTCGAGACCTCGATAGAAGTGGTGACGCACGTTACCGAACGGCTCGTGCAGCCGCTCGCTGATCTCTCTCAATTCCATGCCCTGAAAATAGAACAATTCGAGCGTACGCCTCTGCATCTCCGTCAGATCTTCGAACGCCGCCAGAAGCTGAGAGCAATCCAGCCTCAATCCAACTTCCCGCTCGATATCATCCTTCCCTGGTAATGTATCGTCCAGAGACTCAATATCTGTACCAGAGTAGAATCCCCTGCGCAACAGGTGCGCTCTGCGATCCCGCGCCCGGCTGAACGCATTTTGTACCAACCATCCCTTGCCACTCCCCTTCGCCGGGTCAAATAGCGGAGCCTTCTGATAAACGCCAAAGAAGACTTCCTGGACGACTTCCTCCGCTTCGCTCTTATCATTCAGGATCCTGAGCGCAATGCCGAACACTAATCTCGAATAGCGGGAATAGAGCAGGTCGAGCCCCTTGGAATCTTTGGCTTGCATCCAAGCCATTAATTCTTCGTCGCTGGGCGAGCAGACCTCCGCGAGTTGCGGCTGCGCGACCCGGCGTGCCCCGGTTCCCCAGACCACGGGGAATGCTATTGCGCGCCCATTCGGAGGAGAGCTCATTTGTCGAACTTGCAGCTACGGGGCTGCAAACTTAAAGGATCACCCAACAAATCTGGCAGACCCCACATGGTCTGCCCGACGATCCAGAACCCACGGCGAACATACATCAGACCTTTGACCGTTTTCCAGAACAAAAAGCACTTCGATAGCCCGTAAAATGTTTCCCAAGAACTGGTACAGATTTGCGACTTCGCACGTATCTATTTGGATCGAACCACCTGGACATTTTCCTTTCGCCCCAGGCTTCGTGGGTGCTACGTTTCTTTCGTTCTTACGAACCTTTCGACCGATCGATGGAGCGAGTGGCAGAACAACTCATGGCTTTCATGCGCAGGCTGTTCCCAACGCTTCTCTTTGTTCTGCTCTCTGTTCTGCTCTCTTCCGTTGCCCTTCGCTGCCAATCCACAAGCGCTTCGCTCACCGGAAGGATTACCGATCCCAGGAAGGCCGTCATTGCTGAAGCAACCGTCACCGTCATCAATACGGGCACTGGAATTCGCTATCAGGGCCTTACCAATGAAACCGGCGAGTATTACGTTTCGAGCTTGCCCCCGGGAAGATATCGCATTGAGGTCGAAAAACTTGGATTCAAGGCGGTCATTCAGTCCGGCATCGTGCTGCATGTTCAGGACGCGGTTGAAATGAACTTTGAAATGATGCTGGGCTCGGCCTCCGAAAGCGTAACCGTGGCCGGCGAGTCATCCCCCCTCGATACCGAATCGTCGACAGTGGGAACCGTGGTCGAACAACGCAAAGCCAACGAACTTCCTCTCAATGGACGCAACGTTTTCAATCTGATTGTTCTGGCACCGTCGGTCATTCCCCAAGGGAGTTCCACCGGCACTCCGGTCGGCGTCAATCCCTTCGGATGGAATAATTACCAGGTAAGCGGATCCTTTGGAAATCAGAGTGCCGAATATCTCGATGGCCAGCCGCTCAACATCGGCTATATCAACCTGCCGGTATTAATCCCGACGCAAGACTCCATTCAGGAGTTCAAAGTTCAGACCAGCAATCTGGGCCCAGAATGGGGACGCTTTGCTGGAGGAGTCACCAACCTCAGCACCAAAGGAGGAACGAATTACCTTCACGGCGAGGCCTACGAGTACCTGCGCAACCGCATCTTCAACGCCAACGACTACTTCCTGAATGCCGCTGGAAAGCCGCGCCCACCCTGGGTACAGAACCAGTTTGGCGCGGAAGCTGGTGGCCCTTTGCGCCTTCCCAATTACAACGGACGCAATCGCACCTTCTGGTTCTTCAGTTGGGAAGGGTTTCGGCTCCGAACCGGGGAGCCATTCACCACGACCGTTCCCACGAATGAGGAGCGGGCGGGAAATTTTTCCATGATCAGCGCTCCAATTCTGGATCCCTGCGCGGGTGTAGTCAATGCTCAGGGCGCCTGTCCGGGAAGCAGCGTAGTTCCGGTCCCATTCTCAGGGAACGTTATTCCCACCGCGCGGATCAATCCGACTGCAAGGGCTCTGTTGGACCTGTGGCCCGCCCCCAACGCAGCAGGCATGGTGACCCCGTCCGGAACCGTGAACAACTTCAACACTGTGAGCCCCACCGGCGGCAATCAGAATCAGATCGTCGCGCGCATTGACCAGGAGATCACCCTCCGGCAAAGACTGTTTGTGCGCTTCAGCAACTGGAGCGTGATGGATCTGCCCATCGACCCGCTGGGAAGCGGGCTGTGCGCCGATCGATGTTCCGAGAAGTATTCGACGAACGCTGTCGTGGCCGCTTACAACTTCAACGTCAGTCCCGCAACAATTCTCGACTTCAACGCCAGCCTTAGCCGCTTTAAGTACAACCGCTCCCCTAAGAACGCATACTTTAATTTGACCGCGATCGGATGGCCTGCGGCCTACAACCAGGTCGTGCCCGCAATCATGCGTACTCCGCCGACTCCGTGCGTCGCCAATTTCGCCGACAACGTCATGTGTACCCAGGGACAAAGCTTCATTCAGGATCGCGATACGCAATACAATCTTTCTCCCGGCGTTACGCTGATGCGCGGGCATCACCGCTACCACTTTGGCCTTCAGTATGAGGTTGGGTACGACAACTACGCGCAGACCAACGTGGCGAGCGGCGCCTTCGATTTCTGCGCCTCAAGCCAGCCTTGTTTCAGCGGATTTCCCTTCGCCGATTTTCTGCTGGGATATGCCGACAATTACAGCAACTTCGAAAATCATTTTTTCGCGCAAGCCGTAGTCCCTGCATTCACCGCCGGAAAACAGGAATACCTTGCCGCTTACTTTAACGACACGTGGCATGCCGTGGAACGGTTAACGCTCAATCTGGGGCTGCGCTACGAACTACAGAGTCCGTGGACCGAGCGCTACAATCGGCTCTCCTACTTCGATCCCAGCGCGCACAGCTATATCAATCAATACCTCCCATCCGGGTCGTCTACCGTCTGGGGCGATGTCTTCCTGTTGCCCCCGGGAACGCGGAGCAACTTGCCGCTCGCCAAAGACAGCTTTGCGCCTCGCATCGGAATTGCTTACAGCTTGACCTCCAAGACTTTGATTCGCGGTGGCTACGGAATCTTCTGGATTCCCAATGACGTTTCCTTCGCACTGAATCCCATCAATGACATGGTGAATGCTCCCGGAACTACTTACACTGGCACGGTTGACGGGACCCATCCTTACAACTCGATTTCTCTTCCCTTCCCCAATGGAATCTCTCCGCCTCCCGGACGCAGCCTCGGAACCGCCGGCACGCAGCAATTTCTAACGCAAGTCGTGCAGTCGATCACCGAAGTCAATCATCTCTATCATCCCCAGGGCTACGTCCAGCAATGGAATCTGAATATCGAGCGCGAACTCCCGGCTGGATTCCTCCTCTCTGCCGCCTACGTGGGCTCGAAGGGAACGCATCTGGAACAGTACTCTCAGCAGACCAACCAGATTTCCGATGCATTATTGTCCCAGGCGGCTGCTCAATTCGCCGCCGGTGGTAGGGCGGCGGTCGGCCTCCTGCAGTCGGTACCCAATCCTTTCTTTGTGAATGGAGAAGCTCTCGCACTCGGCGCTCCCGCGACCACCGTGGGCCAACTCCTTCGCCCTTACCCGCAGTACACCAGCGTGCAACTCGCCGGACAAGGTTCATTCGCCAGCACCTATCACTCGTTACAGATCACCGCTCAAAGACGTTTTTCCGCGGCCGGTTCCCTTCTCGTCGCCTACACCAATTCCAAACTCATCAGCAACACTGACACCCTTACGTCGTGGCTCGAAACCGGAGTGGGCGCGATTCAGGACAACAATAATCTGCGCAACGAACGCTCCTTGTCGTCGCAGGATGTGCCGCAGCGATTGGCCATTAGTTACGTGCTCGATTTGCCCTTTGGACAGGGCAAGACATATCTTGCGAATCTGAGCGGCACTCTCAACAACCTGATCGACGGATGGGGAATCGACGGTGTGACCACGTTTCAAAGAGGATTTCCTCTCGTGTTCACCAACGGACAAGCCAACGATGCAACCTTGTTTGGAGCTGGCTCGCGCCCCAATCTCGCGTCAGGCTGCAACAAAGCGGCCGCCAACAGTCCCTCCCGCCTCAACGACTGGTTCCAAGCAGCTTGCTTCGTCGCACCTGCGGATTTCACTTTTGGCAACGAACCACGCGTCGATCCCAGCTTGCGTTCCGATGGTGTGGTGAACTTTGACTTTGCCATATTCAAAAGAATTCTCTTTGGCCGTGACGGCCGCTCAGGGATTGAAGCCCGGGTGGAGTTTTTCAACTTGTTCAATCGCACTCAACTTGCTCCGCCGAACACCACCTGTTGTACTGCGAACAATGCGAACTTTGGATTCGTGACCAGTACCGCTCCAGGCACCAATCCTCGCCTGATTCAATTTGCTCTCAAGTTTTTTTTCTGAGCAGCCAGAACAGGCGGATGTTGTGGCATAGTAACGAATCTAGGGCGTTGCGCGATGCTGAACCGATGCTTACAGTTCGTCTGCGCGATCGCGCTAGTGGCCACTTCCACTCCCGGTGGCTCACCCGCCTTTGATGTCAAGTTGCCCCGTGGTATCGATTTCGTGCTGCAGAATTCTCCCACGCCACAAAAATATCTGATCGAAACCATGCCCGGTGGCGTCGCTCTGCTGGACTACAACAACGATGGACTGCTCGACATCTTTCTGGTCAACGGAGGGCACTTCAGCAATCCCATGCAGCTGCCGGAAAACTTTGACCGGCATCACCCTCACTATTGGAATCGCCTCTACCGTCAAAATAAAGATGGCAGCTTCACCGACGTGACTGAGCAGGCCGGCCTGGCCAACGCGGGAGATGGCAATTACGGCATGGGCGTCGCGGTCGGCGACTACGACAACGACGGATTCCCTGACTTATACGTGACCAGTTACGGCAAAAACATTCTCTATCACAATAACGGAGATGGAACTTTCACCGACGTAACCGCCAAAGCGGGAGTCGCAGGAGGCGGTTGGTCCGTCTCCGCCGGCTTCTTCGATTACGACAACGACGGCAAGCTCGACTTGTTCGTCACGCGCTACATGGGATGGGATACGCAGCATAGTAAAGATTGCGGCGGCAATTTCCACACCTATTGCCCGCCGGGGGAGTTTCCCCGCACGACCAATATCCTTTATCACAACCGTGGGGACGGCACTTTCGAGGACGTCAGCCAGCGTTCTGGAATTGCCGCCAAGAAGGGACACGGCCTGGGTGTTGCGTTCGCCGATTACGACGGCGACGGATTGACCGACATCTATGTTGCCAACGACGGCATGCAGCAATATTTGTTTCATAACAACGGCAACGGCACATTTACCGAAGTCGGCCTCGAATCTGGTGCCGCGCTGAACGCGGACGGCGGCCCGCTTTCCGGCATGGGTGTTGTTTTTCAGGATTACGATAACGACGGCCTTCCCGATGTAATCGTGACCACCCTTCCCCGACAGACCTACGCTGTGTTTCACAACGATGGACACGGTTCGTTTAGCGATCGCGGACTGCAGACCGGCATCACCATGCTGTCCGGTGTCACGGCCGGCTGGGGCGTGGGATTGGAAGACTTCGACAATGATGGGCGGAAGGATCTCTTTGTCGCACAAGGCCACGTGCTCGACAACGTGGAAAAGATTGATCCATCCTTGCATTATCTGGAACCCCCGCTGCTGGCTCTGAATCACGGCGGCCGTTTTGAACCTGCCGATTCTGGAACCCAGGCTCTGTGGGCCGCTCGAGGTACCGCCTTCGGTGACATAAATAATGATGGTTCCATCGACGTGGTGACCACCATTTTGGGCGGTCCTCCGCAAGTCTTTATGAATCGCGGCAGCGCTGGCCATTGGCTCACCATTACTCTGCGTGGCACGCGCAGCAATCGCGACGGCCTCGGCGCCCGCGTCCAAGTGAATGGACAAACTCGTTTTGCTACTACCGCCGGAAGTTATGAGTCCGCCAACGACAAACGTCTCCACTTCGGACTGGGGCCGGCAAAGACCGCAAAGGTAGAAGTGCTCTGGCCCTCCGGCACGCACCAGGTATTGAATGATGTGCGGGCCGACCAATTTCTTGAAATCCGCGAACCGGAGCGTCCATGATCCGTACCGGAATGATTTGCAGGGCAATGATTTGCACGATAATGATTTGCAGGGGAATGATTCGCACGGGAACGATCTTCTCGGGAATGATCTTCCCAGGAACGATGCATGCGGTAACGATTCGCACGACTCTTCTACTCTGGCTCGGCTGGCAGGCGATTTCTCCCGAAGCGACCCAGCACTGGGATGCTGCCCGGCGTGCGGAGCAGCAAAAGCAGTTCGATGTGGCCGTCCGCGAATATCGCACCGTGACGGAACTGGAACCCTCCTTCGCCACCGGCTTTGTCAGCCTTGGCCAAGCTTTCATGGAAGAACGCGAGTATGGTTCCGCGCTAGTCCCACTCAAACATGCCCTTGAACTCGATGCGAATCTCATTCCCGCCCACCAACTTCTCGGCTACGCACTCTTGGCCCAAGGCTACGCAGCGGAAGCAATTCCGCATCTGGATCGTGCCCACGAACAGGCTGCCCTCGGGATCGCCGAGGTCGAGACGGGTCAATTCGCCGAAGCGATTCCGAATTTGCAGGCAGCGTTGCAGAAGCGGCCCAACGATCCGGACCTGCTCTATTATCTGGGCCGCGCCGCCGGATTGCTCTCCAAGCAATCGATTGACACCCTTCTGGCCGCGTATCCCGATTCCGCGCGAGCTCACCAGTCCATGGCGGAAAATTATTTCGTGTTGCGGCAAATGGGTGAGGCTGAGAAACAATACGAAGAAGCCCTTAAAGAGCGCCCCGACACTCCCAATCTTCACCTGGAACTTGGACAAGTATTTGCGATGAGTTCCCGCTGGCCGCAGGCCGAAGAGCAGTTTCGTGCCGAGGTCAAGTTGCAGCCCGGCAATGCCGAAGCTGCGTATCGACTGGGAGACGCTCTGTTGCAGCAGGGCAAGGCGCACGAAGCGCGCATCGAGTTGGAGCGCTCCGACAAATTGCAGCCGGAGATGCCTGAAACTCTCTACGCGCTCGGTAAGGCTGCCTCGCTCGAAGGAGATTCCACAGCGGCGGAAAGAGCCTGGACCAGTCTGCTGAGCATCGAAAAAGAGGGCCCGCTCGCCGCTCAAGCCCACTTCGGTTTGGCCAGCCTCTACCGCAAGCAAGGAAAAAGCGAAAAGGCTGCCGAGCATATGCTCGAGTTCCAGAAATTGCAGAACGCGGGCAACAGTCAAAAACACGACTGAAATTCTCTTCGCCCATTCGGCCACAGGGGCCACCCTTCATGACCGGCTTTCTTCTAGAGCGTTACGCCACCCTTCCGCCCCAAGCCAGGCGCTGACTGAGATTCACCCTCAGAAAGATGGTTGCCCCCAACTGCCGATTGCCCTCTCACATTCGCCACCTGAGACTCCCTTCTGCTCAATTCGCCCAGAAAAACGTAATGGCGATTGGGTATTTCGCCACCGTCTTCCTTACGCACGTAGGCGAAAGACCGTAGTTGACCCCGTCGTCGCGGCAGGAGAGAAATGGTCCGAAAGAGCCCGCTGGCATCGGATATACGGGCTCGGGTCCCGGCCCTACAACACTGAAGAAGGAGAAGCAGGGAAAGGGCCTAACCTGTTCTCACGGAATGTCGGTATTGATCTGAGGGTCAAGTCAAGCGAGAATCGCCTGCATGAAAAGCGTTTATGTGGTCCGAGAATTGGTATCGGTGTCGGGTGAAAAAGACTTTCGCACTCACTATGAATACGGCAGATTTACGAGCTACGAGTCGGCGAACCAGTGTGCCATAGCAACAAAGAATCCGAGTTGCTTTCCTCAAAAGGAAGAATTTTGCAGAGTCAGTCAGCACGGGACAGGGGAATTGTTGGCCATGGAGAACTTACCGAACTAGAGGCTCATTCCACCCCACGGCCCGCCTGCGATGCCCGCTTCGCCAGCGCGATCAGCGGTGCAACTTTCCATACACCGACAACATTCCACCGCAAACTTTCGGAGTGCCGCTCGTGACCAGTGCCGCCGCCGTGCAGTTCACGCCCTTTCCCCCCGGAGGTCCGGGGGCGTAACCCGGAATGCCTCCAGCCACGAATACCAGTCCACCCGCGATTGTGGGAACCGTGAACTTCACGGCGCCCGCGCCGTTGTTCCCCTTCGTCTGAGAACTTTCCCAGACTTCTTTCAGAAGGTGCGTCGTGGCATTCGGAATGGCATCGTAGACAATCAGAGCCGCGGGCGACGCAGCCGTCGAAGAATTGGTGTTCGGCTTCCACACGCCGGAACCGGCGTAATTGATGGCCCACACCAGGGCCGAGCTGGCGTGAGTTCCGTCCCATGACACCGATGGAATGGTGCTGGTAGGGTAAGTCTTCGGGACCTGCGCCGTACTGCCATCTACGTTCAGTAAGCCTGTATTGGCGTTTACCTGATAGGCCACCAGCGGGGCATTCGCGCCGGCAACGTAAAGGTAATTTTCTGGCATGGATGCACTACCCGGCCAAAACGCCACGCTCCCTCGAAGTCCTGAGGCACCGAAAATAGTGTGAGTTCCATTCGCTTGATTTTCGCCTGCGTTCGCGCCCTGCAAACATTGAGCGATGAATCCGTTTCCCGGATCCGCCGATTCGCTGCACCCGCTGAGTGCGGGATTCGAAGCAGTCGTGCACAGGTAGCCACAACCATCCAATCCGCCCATGACGTTTTGCGGCGCCGATCCGGTCTGGGTGCTGTAGCAGACACCATAAATCACGCCTTCTTTCCCGCCAGCAACCAGCTCAGAGTTCGAACCACACACAGGGCCGGCGATTCCCACAGGCGCGATCAGAGTGACGCCCGCGGAACCAAGGTCAAAGTCTTCACTGTTCTTCGGCAGAGTCAGCTGATTTTGCGGCGGACACTCCTTGGAAGCGTAGGTAGAACACAGTGTAACGGCTGACGTAACCGCGTTCAGCTGCGCGAAGTCATTGGGAGTGTAGTAGTCCACCGGAACCAGCCCCGAACTGGTCGTCGCAATTTTCACCACGCTTTCTCCAAAGAACGATGTGCCGTTCCATGTTCCATTTCCGGTGGTCATATAAATATTTCCGGCGCTATCGACAGCCGGGGCTGCGCCTGACATCCAGAGCCCACCAGACTGCTCACTTTCGCCCCCCTCTGTGTCAAACACCCAGTTGTTGGCGGCGACCGGAGAGAAGCTTCTGGTGCTGTAGTTATAAGTGAGGCCAGCCAAATAGCCACTGTACGGCAGCACATCACAGTAAGAGCCAAAGGAGACGTAAATGTTTACTGTTGCAGCAGAAGCGTTGAACAGTGCGAGCCCTGGCCGCTGCATCTCCTGAATGGGGCTGACGCCGCTAGGGAAAACCGCAGACAAATCGTAGGGAGCGCTGCTTCCATTCAGTATTTCCGTACCGGAGTTCATGTTGATTGCGTGCAGCCGGTACGTGTAGGTAAGGCTTGCGGTCTGATGCGCACTTACTACGTACATCACCGGTGGAGTTACTGAAGTATCGATGACGGGAGTGCTGGTAATGCCGACTTCGGGCACGATGGTATTGCAGGGGGCATCCAACTCGCCGACGATGGGTGCGGCAGTGAACGGAATGGCAAATTCGCCAGCTTGATTGAGATTGAGCGTCCAGCACTGCGTGAGCGAGAACGTGTATCCCGAGGCGCTCAGGGTGTAGGTCCACGCGAAGGCATACACGGAGTTGTTCTCCGTTGCGACCAGAACAAGATTCTGCACGCCGGAGCAGGCGGACGTCTTCGCCATCTTTACTCCAGACAGATAAAGTGGCTGAGCGTACACCAAGCCGTCCACGGCACCGGTGGCGCCGCCGGCCGCAGGAGTCAGCAGGCCGAAGTTCGCGGAAGACTGACTCGGGAAGAGCGTGGGTTTAAGGATGGTCTCGTGCGAATTGACGCCGTCGCGCATCGGATCGTTGTGATAACCGGTAACGCAAGGTGCCGTCTTGCAAGCGCCAGTCTGAGCCTGCGTCACGCTGGCGGCGAGCAGGGTAATCACAATAAGCGCGAGCATAATAACGAGGACCGGGTAGACGAAGCGCGCGCAAGTGGCCATCGGAACTCCTGGGGCAAGACGGGGTTAGCGCGAAGGCTGACCGTTCTGGCCAGACTCAAGGTCGGGGGGAGGTCAGTATGTTGCGGGATCAGACGCCTGTCAAGGAAAAAGGGGTATTAGTCAGTTTGATTGTCATCCCGAGCAAGCGTTCTTCCTCTGACATTATTTTTGCGCCTTGTGCGCGCCTCATCGACCATCTCGCATACGTGTTCCGGGCCCGAATCAAAATCGGGGAGACGGACTCGATTTTCGCCATGAGCCGGGACTTTTGTGGCATGGACGAAGCCCCGTCTAGCAAGATTACCGAGGTCAGAGAATCGACTTTACTGGAAGAACCGCGGCTTCAGGCGGGGTGGCGTCCCGCCCGTGGCCAGACGGTTGAAGTACCGGGATTGTTGAAGTACCGGGATTAAGGCGTGACCTGGAAGATCCCTCCGCAACCGCCCAGGCATATGGGATCGCCGCCGCTCAAGGTTGTGCCGTAAAGATTACCGGCCTTGTCAAAGACAATTCCTGGCCCCGGATGATTTGTGACGTTAGCGCCGTTGGCGAAGCTATAGACAACTTTCTCGCTCCAGCCACCTCCCACCGTGGGGGTCAATTCATACACCGCTCCAGTGTTGTTCGTGCCGCCTTCCTCTGAGGCGCCATAAAGATTGCCCGAGGCATCGAAGGTCAGGGGCCCTAATGGGTAGACGCCGTCCCCGGCCTGGTTGAAGGTATGCAGGGTGACTTCCTGCCATCCACCATCTGCAGGGGTCAACTCGAAGATTGCGCCCAGGTTGCCCGAATTCCCCTGTGAGGCCGCGCCGTAAAGGTTGCCGGAGGAGTCGCGGATCAGGCCGCCGTCGGGATTCGCCCCATCCTCGTTGTTGAAGCTGTGCGCGACGCTTTCGACCCAGCTGCCATTGCCGGCCGGACTCAACGCGAAGACCGTGCCGCAACCGTCGGTGCAAGCGGAAGAACTGCCGCCTGAGTAAGTTGTGCCATAGAGACTACCCGAGACCAAGACCAGGCTGGAGTAGGGATTGGCGCCATCGGCCCCGCTGAAGCTGTGCAGAATCTTTTCCGTGAAGCTGCCGTGGCCATTCGAGATCAACTCGTAGACAATGCCATCCTTATCACTGCCGCCGCCCGCTGCGGTGCCGTAGAGATTACCCTTGGCGTCAACCACCAAGCCCCCATGGGGATAGGTTCCGTCTCCGCTCTCGCCGAAGCTATGCAGCGTTTTATATGTCCAGATCCCCTCCCCGTTGGGCATGAGTTCGAACACGATGCCAACGCCGAAAGAGCCGCCGAAGAACGTGGTTCCGTAGAGATCGCCCTTGGAATCGATGGTCAATCGCGCATTCGGCCAGAATCCGTCAGTCCCAACGTCGTTGAAGCTGTACAGCAGGGTTTCCACCCAGCTTCCGTCTCTTGGAGTTAGTTTGAAAATGGTCCCGGCGCCGTTAATGCCACCATAGAACGTGGTTCCGTAGAGATTGCCAGAGCCATCAATGATCATGCCGGCGATCGGGTCGTACCCATTATTGTTGTTGAACCAATGAATCACGGTCCCCTGTCCGAATGCGCTGCCCGCCACCGAAACAGTTACGGCAATCACGGCAAAAATCGTCCCCGCAAAAGAAAGTCTAATGCTTCGCATCACAGCATTCTCCCTGGCGTTAGCCGAAAATTCTGTTTGACTACGAAAGCGCGGCGATTCTAACACAGGCGGCTCAAAAGCCGCTCCAATACTGGTGAGTTGGCGTGAAGTAACACTCACGTCGTCTATGGAATAACGTCCCCGGCTTCGCTTGACGGGGTGGTATATACAGACGGCAAAATGCTCCCTCCCCTCACCTGAAAGCGATTTTGACGTTCATCTGGCCTAGACCGGAGCCCCCTCGCTCCGCGTCAGATCAGGATTTTGATTCTATAAAAACGCGGCTCCGAGTTTTCATTCAAAACCCGCGTCGCAGGGTCACTGAGCATCCCTGAACCCGCGATGGCGCATCATTTCATCCAAAATGTTGCAAGTCTTCTCGCCCCTGTAGGTCATGCCATTGATACGACTGGCACTTTTACCAGTTGTCCAGCTCTGGGATCTATCAATAGTATTTGCCGCGAATAAAAGATCCATCTTTCGTGATGATGACGCTGATGAGAAAGCCATCAAAGTTGGGGAAAAAACATGAGCACAGCAGCCAGAGCAATTCGTCCGTCAATCAACCCGGTGGCGTGGCGGCCCGAGCCGAATGCCGGATTTACCGGCAGGTTTTCACGGAATGAGCGGCTGTCGGCGATGACCCTGTTGCCATTGAATGGCGAGCGCGGACCCGAGACCATCATTATTGGTAAAGATCAGAAGCTGTACACCGGCGTTCTCAGCGGCAAAATATTGCGTTTGAACCCCGATGGTAGCGGTAGTGAGACGATTGCCAGCACTGGCGGGCGGGTACTAGGTCTCACTTTCGATGGCCAGGGGAGGCTAGTAGTAGCTGACTCGCTGAGAGGCTTATTGCTCATCAACTCGGACGGCACGTGCCAAACCTTGATTGACGGTAGTACCGGGCCAGATTCCGTTGGCTGGTTTAATTCCGTCACTATAGCGAGCAATGGCAAGATCTACGCGACCGTTCCAAACACCCGGTTCCATCCTGCGGTTTGGGGCGTGAATTGTGTATTGTTGGATGTCTTTGAGCATTCCGGAACAGGAATGGTGTTCGAGTTCGACCTTGCGACCGGCAAGCGGCGCGTCGTGGCACACGGTTTTTATTTCACCAATGGGATAGAGCTCAGCCAAGACGAACAATTCCTGTTCGTCGCCGAGAGTGCCGGTTACCGCGTTTGGAAAATCGCTGTCAATGCTGACCAAATAGACATAAAGATTCCCAACCCGCAAGCCACCGTATTGCTGGATAATCTGCCGGGGTTCCCGGACAACCTAAAGCGCGGATTGGATGGGCGAATATGGCTCGGCATTCCTAACCCACGCATCCCTGCCGTGGACAAGCTGGCGAGGCGTCCAATGATTCGCAAAGCCCTCATGGGCCTGCCGCAATCATTATGGCCCGCGCCGAAGCAATATGGCCACGTACTCGCATTCAACGAGAATGGCAAAATCGTAGTCGACCTGCAAGATCCCAGCGGAAAGGTATTAACAATGGGAGCTACCGAGACACAACACGGGCTCTATATACAGAGTCAGCGCGCCTCGGCCATTGGCTTTCTTCAGCCGAAGTTGTACGCGAATTAGGAGCCCAGGGCAAATATATGGCGGATCCAATTAGACCGTTGTCCTCCGGCCGCCTCGCCGCGGCGCCAGCGAAGTTGTCGGACTTCCGACTTACAGAAGTTCCGAAGGCCGCTAAGCGACCTAGACGCCTGTTGCTGCGAGCAATCATAGTGATTGCCATTGCAGCAGCGGCATATTTCGCGTTCTGGCCCGTGCCAATTGAACCGGTCGCCTGGCAACCGCCGACGAATGCTGGTTACACGGGCCGCTTTGCGAGGAATCAGCGGCTCTCCGCTGTGGTTCTCGGTTCTCTAAATGGAGAGGTTGGCCCCGAAACCATCGTCATCGGCAGGGACCACAAGCTGTACACCGGCGTTATCGGGGGCAAGCTGCTGCGATTCAATGCTGATCTCAGCGGCGTCGAAGCCTTTGCCAACACGGGCGGCCGTGTTCTCGGACTAGCCTTCGATACAACCGGCAGGCTCCTGGTGGCCGACGCGCAAAAAGGTCTGTTGGCAATTAATCCGGATGGCACATATCAGACTCTCATTGATGGCACTGGCGGACCGGGGTCTGTCGGCTTCATCAATTCGCTTGTTGTCGCGAGTAACGGGAATGTTTATGTGAGCGTTGCTACCACTCGCTTTCCACCGGCTCGCTTTGGGCAGAACAGTGTGCTGTTCGATCTTCTAGAGCATGGCAACACAGGCCAAGTGCTCGAATATGACCCCACCACGGGCGCCCGACGAGTGGTTGCACGCGGATTTCATTTCTCGAACGGGGTGGAGTTGAGCCAAGACGAGCAATTCCTGTTCGTCGCCGAGACGGCCGGTTATCGAATTTGGAAAATAGCGGTGAAGGCCGACCAGATAGACATTGATCATAGCCCTCAGGCCACCGTTCTCTTAGACAACCTGCCGGGTTACCCGGACAACATCACGCGCGGATTGGATGGCAGGATATGGTTCGGTATGCCACAGATGCGCACCTCCGGAATGGACGCACTGGCAGCGCATCCGGCCTTGCGCAAATTACTCGTGCGACTGCCGAAGTCATTCTGGCCCCTGCCTAAGCAATTCGGCCACGTCGCGGCTTTCAATGAACAAGGAGACATCCTCGTCAGCCTGCAAGACCCTTCGGGCAAGCTGCATGGAGGGGCAACTGGAGCGACGGAGACACGCGACAGACTCTATATCCAGAGTCAACTCGCTCCTGCTCTAGGCTATTTGGATCAGAAATTTTGAATTTTAGGAGAGGAGCAGATTCCTCTACCTTCTTCATCCAATCTTCGTACCCTGGTACCGTACTGCCCGCCCTCCATCCTATCTTGAGAAGGGCGGAAAACCCATCGTTTTTACACCCCTATTCCGGGTTCCGCTAAGCCACTCCTTTGCTTACACTCAAAATACCGGGGCATTGCACCGCCGTTAGTATTCGTCTGGGGCTACAAAATATGGCTCGTCTTCACCAGCGTTCCGCCTTCGCCACGAAGTGGCCCGTGCAGGCCTTCGACGAGCAGCTGAATTTGTTCTGACGTTCTACCGCCAAGGGCACTGAGTTCGCAAAGAAAATGGCGCATTCAAAATAACTGTCATCCTGAGCGCAGCGAAGGACCCCGCTGCAACGTTGAGCACCACGAAAGCCGCAAGGCGTTCTCCCGATCCAGCCCTTCGCTTCGCTCAGGATGACAAGATCGCTTCAAGATCGCTTTATGACAAGGCCGCTTTACGATGACAAACCGGCTTGATCCGTCCAATCTTCTATAATCAAGAATTCATAATACGAACTTCCATGGTGACCGCGTCCCAGCCCGCCCCGCAGCCCGGCCAGCCCCAAACGTTCGGCGTGCGGCTGCACAATTTCTGGCGGCGGGTCACGGACGGCCTCCAAGTCAGCCAACTCTGGTCGCAGTTCGAATCCGAAGCCCGCACCAGCTATCGTCTTTACTCCAGGGACGTCGAAGCTAAAACTCCCGAAGGCCTTACCCAGCGCGGGCGCCACCTGCATGTGGCGAAGGAATTTTTCTGGGCAGTGATTGAGAAGCTCTCGCCCGCGCGCCGTGTCCTTTTGTTGCTGGCACTGATTCTGCTCGTGATCCCGCACACTGCAATCGAATACACCGGGAAGGGCGGCAACGTCGAAGCCATCGAGTTCGATCTGCACTTCTGGGCGGCTCTGCTCCTTCTCCTGCTGCTCATGCTCGAGATTGCCGATCGCGTGGTGATGAAGCGTGACCTGCAGATCGCGCGTGAGATTCAGACCTGGCTGCTGCCCGGCGTTCCTCCGCAAATTCCCGGACTCGCCATCGCCTACGCGACGCGCCCGGCAAACACCGTGGCCGGCGACTACTACGATGTCTTCCCGCGCCCCGGTCGCACGAATGAAGAGAACCGTGTCGTGCTCGCCGTGGCCGATGTCGCCGGAAAAAGCATTCCCGCGGCCATGCTGATGGCGACATTTCAGGCCAGCCTTAAAACGCTTTCCACCGCGCAAGTCGCGCTGCCGGAGTTGGCGTCTAACATGAACCGCTACGCGTGCTCCAACAGCCAGGGCGGGTTGCGGTTCACCACCGCATTCCTCGCGGAATACGATCCAGTGCGCCGCACCGTCGACTACATCAACGCGGGTCATAACAATCCCATCTTGCGGCGGGCCAGCGGACAGATCGAGCGCCTCGACGTCGGAGGCCTCCCTTTCGGAATTCAGCCCGACGTGAAGTATGAATCGGCGACCATCACCCTCGCGCCGGGAGATTGGCTCATCATTTTTACTGATGGACTGGTGGAAGCTGAAAACGCGCAGCAGGCCGAATACGGTGAGGCCCGCTTGCTCGCCGCAATCGATGCGGGAAAGTCCGACGAGCCCGCCCAAATGCTCCAGCGCCTGATGGCCGAAGTCGATCTCTTCGTCGGCAACACTCCTCAACACGACGACGTTACTTGCCTGCTGCTGAAGTCTGAGAGCTTCTAGCTTCTACTTCTAGCTTCTACTTCTAGCTTCTAGCTCGCAGCGCACCGTTCCGCAGCTTCGCAAACTAACTCTGTCATTCCGACCGGAGCGAGCGAAGGCGAGCGTAGTGGAGGAATCTTGAGTTTTCCGCGGCTATTATTTTTGATCGGGCCCTTTCAAGATGCCGCGTATTTCTGGGACACGAAACGAACTCGCACCACTTCACAAATTTCCACGGCAGGCCGAAAGGCTCCTTGACGGCTCGCTGGAGCGATGGCATCGTTTCGCATTGAATTAGGAGTGTGCCGTATGACAAATCCCTCGCAGCAAAACTGGCTCGCTTCGAAACCGTCCGGACCGAAGGCGCTTGCGCTGACGCTAGCACTGGCAGTTGGATCCTTTGCCATTTCGAGTGCGGCCCAGGCGCAGACCTTCAGTGTGATTCACACCTTCGACCGCCACAGCGAGGGCTCCGCTCCTTTCGCGCCTCTTCTACAGGACGCCAAGGGCAATCTCTACGGCACCACTTTCGACGGTGGCGCCAGCGGCGCTACCGGATGCGCGAATGACTGTGGAGTGGCGTATGCGCTGGATAACACCGGCCAGGAAACAGTGTTGTACACCTTCGCCAGAACGTCAGGAGGAAAGTCCGAAGCAGGCTTGATTCGAGACTCGCAGGGAAACCTCTACGGCACCACCCAGATCGGCGGCAATTCCAAGTGCGGTGACGGCGCCGGGTGCGGAACGGTGTTCAAGCTGGATGCGGCTGGGACTCTGACTGTGCTGCATGCGTTTGAGGGACCGGATGGCGCAAGACCGGTGGCCGCTTTGCTCCGCGACACAGCCGGCAATCTCTACGGCACAACCTGGGAAGGTGGCGCTGTCAACCGCGGAACGGTGTTCAAGATTGACACCACAGGCAAAGAGACCGTGTTGCACAGCTTTCGGGCCAAAGACGGGGCTTGGCCCCTCTCGGGACTCATCGCCGATGCGCAGGGCAACCTCTACGGCACGACGAACCTCGGCGGAGATCTGACCGGCGGCTGCGGCACGTTCGGCTGCGGTGTCGTATACAAGATAGACCGCAGCGGGAACGAGACCGTTCTGTACAGTTTTACCGGAGGCACGGACGGTTCAGAGGCCGGCGCGACTTTGGTCCAGGACAGTGCGGGCAACCTGTATGGAACAACCGGTCTCGGTGGTGACCTTAGTTGCTTTGCCCCGTGGGGTTGTGGAGTGATATTCAAGCTCGACAGCTCTGGCCACGAAACCGTGTTGCATAGCTTTCAAGGGCAACCATCCGACGGATGGGATCCCAATGCTGGCTTAATCCGCGATCCTGCTGGCAATTTCTATGGAACGACGTTGAGAGGCGGTGTCTATGGAGCCGGGACAGTTTTCGAGTTGGACACGACCGGGAAAGAGACCGTGCTTCACAACTTCACAGGAGGCTCGGATGGAGCGAGCCCATACGCCGGTTTGATCCGGGACTCGTCGAACAATCTTTATGGCACCGCCTCTGGCGGCGGCCAAGGCTTTGGAGTCGTATTCAAACTGACGCCTTGAAGAACTTGAAGCAGAGTTTCCTCGTCTCCGCATAAAGCCAGGTTGCAGAATCCTGCATCTTGACACCATTCCCGCCCCGTGGGATGTTCGCTCCCTTCGCGCAAGAATAGTGCTTCGAGCACTCTATCGCGGGAGAGAAGTGAACATGCAAATGCACAAATTTCCTTTCGCTTGGAAGGCAGCCTGGGCGGTTCTGGCCGCGGGCCTGCTCGCGCCCGGCCATGCTGCGGCTCAACAGGAAGGCTCTCTGCACAATTTCGGCAGCGGCACTGACGGCAACACGGTGTATGGCGGCCTGATCTCCGATGCGTCCGGCAATCTCTACGGCACCACTTTTGCCGGCGGACCCTATAACAACGGGGTCTATGGCGCCGGTGTCGTGTTCGAGCTGTCGCCGCAAAAGGACGGAACCTGGAGCGAAACCGTTCTGCACAATTTTGGCGCAGCAACCGATGGCTGGGGGCCTACGGCCGGACTGGTCTTTGACTCTGCTGGCAATCTCTATGGCACAACGCAGTATGGAGGCGGAAACACTTTTTGCCCGGGAGGATGCGGGATCGTGTTCCAACTGCGGCCACCGGCTGTACAGGGTGGCGCATGGACGGAGTCGATCATCTATCGCTTCAAAGAAGTCTACCGGGGAGATAATCCGCAAAGCAGTCTGGTCGTCGATTCGTCCGGCAACGTGTTTGGCACGACTTTCCTCGGCGGGAACGGCGCCGGCACCGTCTTCGAACTGAGCCCCAAGAAAGGATTGTGGAGCGAGAGGATTCTGTATGCGTTCGTGACCGACAGCATCGACGGATCGTTTCCTAACGCGGCGCTCATCTTCGATTCCTCCGGCAACATCTTCGGCACAACCTCCCAGGGTGGCACGTCAAACGCCGGCACCATATTCGAGCTCTCCCCCAAAATCACGGGCGCGTGGGGGTTCAAGTCGCTCTACAGCTTCAACTCCACCGCTGGAGACGGCACGGATCCCGTGGGCAGCCTGATCTTGGACTCTGGCGGCAATCTCTATGGCGCAACCGCCGAAGGCGGCGCCCACCAGCTTGGTGCCGTCTTCCAGCTGACGCCTTCCAGTGGTGGGACCTGGACGGAGCACATCCTCTACAGCTTTGGCACCAACTCCACCGACGGCACGTTTCCTGAAGGTGGATTGCTCATGGACGCGACCGGCAATCTTTTCGGAGAGACGGAGCAGGGCGGCAGCTATGGCGACGGCACGTTGTTCGAACTGACTCCCGGCAATGGTACGTGGACCGAACATCTGCTGCATAGCTTCGGCCACGGCACCGACGGAAAGTTTCCCTGGGGCGGATTGCTCTTCACCCCCAGCGGAAACATCTTCGGGGCGTGCGCCGAAGGCGGCGTATATTACTCCTCCACCGACAAGGGAGGCACCGTGTTTGAGGTCCGGTTGAAGTAAGTGGCGCGCGTTCAGGCTGGCGTTGCGCAGTCATGATTCGCATCAGCCCGTCGCTTCACAGGCTGCAGAAAAACAACAAACATTTGTAGCACCGTGGAAGAGCGGCCCTTCGAGCGCCGCGTAAATCGTGTGGAATCGATGTGGGCTTCAGAGTGGCGTGAGAACTGGTCTTGTAGATTCGGAGTGGCACGACGCCAGAGATTTTCAGCCGCGTAGCGGCGGAAGAATGCAGCCCACGGCGAAAGCCGTGGGGCGCGAGTGGGAAATGATCCAGCCCCAGAGGGGCGAAAGAGCAGTCCTCACGCACTCTCTTCAGCCCCTGGGGTCGATGTTCTCTGCAGGATCGCGTTGTTGCGCAGTCTCTTTAGCGATGCCGGAAGTCCTACGAAGTCAGCTCGGGTTCAGCCGCTAGGCACTGCCTAATAGCCTGGGAGATTTTTAAGCAACCTGCTAAGTGGTTGAAGGTTGGTGTAAGTCGTTGAAGCTTCGTGTAAGTGATTGATTTGTCGTAGAGGGCCCCTGCAAGGCCGTAAGACGCACGATCTCCTCCGCGATGACCTGAGACTCACCTTGGAATGAGATCGTCGCTCCTAGGGCCGTTTCCGGCCCGGGAAATGCCATCCTGGACGACGATCCAGATCGAAAATCAAACCTCATGAACCTCAACCGTCAGAGTACACCACTATTGTACGTACATTTTTATACTTAATGTCAGAAGGCTGAACCGCTAGACCACGTCCACCACGATGAGCGTGATGTCATCCTGTTGGCTGACGGCTGGCGGCCGCCACTTCCTCAGTTCGGAAAGCAATTGCTGCAGCAGCTCGGGAGCGGGCAAAGAAAGATTCTGGCGGACTACCGATTCGAGTTGCCGGTCGCCGAAGGATTCGCCGCGAGCATTTTCGGGCTCGACCAGCCCATCGGTATAAATCAGGAAGCGGTCGCCAGACGCAACCGTCAAATCGCAAACGGGATACTCGCAGTCGTCGCTGACGCCGAACAAAAGGCCGTTGCTCTCGATGCGTTCCAGTTCCGCGCGCGCTTCTCCAGCACAAGAGCGGAGGATGTCCGGCGGCCGAGTATCGTGCCGTGTGGTTTTCAGTATCAATCCATAAATACGCGGCGGAAGTAAGTTGACCTTTCAGTTCGGTCGAGAGAATGCGATTCAAGCCGCGAAGCACATGGGCGGGATCATCGGCGAACATGGCGACCGACTGCGTAGCCACTTTGATCATCGACGAAATCAGAGCGGCCGGAACGCCGTGACCGGAAACGTCCGCCAGCAACATGCCCACCCGATGCACGTCGACTGGGATGAATTGGTAGAAGTCGCCGGCCACCGCGCTCATGGGATCGTAGGAGGCGGCGATGCGAACATTCTTGACCGTGGGCGCCCTGCTGGGAAGAATCGAAAACTGAATCTGCCGGGCCGTCTCCAGTTCGCTTTCGATCAACAGCAGGCGGTGTTCGTTGGCGAAGACTCGCTCCGCCGCGACGTAGCCGATCGCGACGACCCACAGCATGAAGGCCGGGGGCTCCAGATAAATTGCCGGCCGATACCCCAGGAACCAAGAGAGATTGATGTACAGGGCCACGGCGGCTACAGCCGGCACGACCACCACCAGCACGCGGCTCTGGATCACAAGGAACTTTCTGGAAAGGGCTGGGACCTCGACCACGACTCCGAGGACCAGCAGCATGCAGACGGCAAGGAACGCGTTGTAGCGAAGAAGTCTCTGGGAAGTTCCCGTCGTATAGAACGCCCCTAGGCCAAGAATGCCGATCACTGCGCCCAGTACGGTGACCCATAACACGAAGCGCCGCAGAGCACCGATGCTCAGTTCAAGCCAGAAGAGCCATGCCGGAACCACCAGCAGCCAGTCAACGAATGCGATCAGAGAATCGAGTAGCGATTGCGGCGCAAGCCCCAGCGCCCGAGCCGCGAAGGCCAGTAGGCGAGCGCCGTACATCCCGATAAACAATCCGAACCAGATCAGGATCCGAAACTCGCCACGACGGCGGATGACGGCGATTAGGCAAGCGGCTGACGCCACAAAGACGAAAATCGTCCCGATGACGACGTTCGCCACCTGGGAACGAAGTAACGCGACGGTGAGAGGGTGCGGGGGCATGCCGCGGAAGCCGGTGTTACAACTTCGACTCCGTCATGCACTCAGCATACATCCGGTGGAAGGCGTGCACGCCTTTTTCCTGCTTCACGCTAAAGCGGCCGCGGGAATAACTGCGCGACCGCAAATTCTTCTGCACGATTTCGCAGATGCCCACATCTTCGATCTGAATCTGGTCGCTGAACTCCACCGATGCCTTGGCTGCTGGAGTACTGTGATCCTTCTCCGGCAGATACCATTCGAAAATCGCCAGTGAACGCTCGGGCCCAACGGGCAGGACGATGTTCAGAGAAACGTTGTCGGGATAGCAGTTCAGCATCCAGTTGGGAAAGATCCAGAAGTAGTCGGTGGTCAAATCTTCGCGCGCATCGGGATAGCGGCGCGGCGTGGCATCGCCTGGCTGCGCGCCGCGAATAGGACTGAACTGGCGCACATGCCGCGCGTAGGGCTCGACGACGTAAGCGTTGTAATCGAGTTCTCGATTCAGCCCGGGATGCACACTCGGCAGATGGTATCCCTCAAGATAATTGTCGACATAAGTCTTCCAGTTGCACTTCATGTCATACGCGCGGAGCTCGAACAACTTCATCTGCGCAAACGGAAACTTCTCCGCGTGTTGCGGCAGCTCGCCCAGACTCTCAAGTAGAGGCCGTGCCTCGGGGTCCAGGTTCACGAAGACGAAGTTGAACCATTCTTCGGTGCGGACCGGCTTCAGCGCGAAGTCTTCAAGGCAAAATCCTTCGACGCCTTCGATTTCGGTGGCGCTGATCAGGGCGCCGTCGAGGCCATAGGTCCATCCGTGATATCCGCAGCGAAAGAGTTTGCGGGAACCGCATCCTTCCGCCGGAGGTCCGGCGCGGTGGCGGCAAACGTTGTAGAAACCGCGCAGCTTTCCATCACTCCCGCGCACCAGCAGCAGAGGTTCACCGATACGATCCGTCGTGAAATAATCGCCGGGATTGGCGACCTGGCTGGCGTGTCCAACAACCTGCCACGTTCGCGAGAATATTTTCTCGCGCTCTGCGGTGAACACGCTCGCGTCCGTATAAAGGGATGCGGGCAGGGTCCAGGCGCGCGCGATCTCGGCTTCAACTTGAAAAGATTCTTCGGGCTTCATGGAATAGTAGGACGCTCCGCCGGAACATTCTACGCGGCGGCGTTCGAATCGGTCGCGTGGTTGTTTACCCACTTCTTGGCGAGGAATTGGAATCCGATTGCGAGCGGCGGGAGCTGCGTTCCAAAGTGGGAACGGTTTCAGTTCTGAATTGACAAGAATTGTCAGGCGGAACGCCGAAATTTGCCAGAGGAAGCTGAGTTTCTACAAATCTGGAGAGACGGAAGTTTGACCTCCCACTGAAAAGAAAGCCCTTCGAGAAGGGCGGTCACGAACTTCGGTAACTAACGGATTTGGCGAAGCAAGTGCAAATATCGTGAACGACTGCGTCATCCGTGACCAGAAGATTTCAAACGAACCAAAACGAGGGAAAAAAGAGATGCGGAAACAAAAAGGTTTCTCACTGATCGAGCTGCTGATCGTGGTGGCAATCATCCTGATCATCGCAGCTATCGCGATTCCTAACTTGCTGCGCGCTCGCATGGCGGCCAATGAGTCGTCTGCTGTCGCGTCCATTCGTACCATCACCACTGCCGAAGTCACTTACCAGAGTGCGTATCCGACCGTCGGTTACGCTCTGGCTCTGACCAACCTGGGCGGAGCTAGCCCGTGCACCATCAGCTCCACCACAGCTTGCTTGATTGACTCCGTGCTCTCGTTGAACGGCAACCCGGCAGGTAGCGGCAAGAGCGGCTACTCGTTCAGCACCGGTACTGGTACCGTCACGGGTGGCGTCAACTCTGGATACACCGTCCTGGCCACGCCGCTGGCGATCAACCAGACGGGCATCCGCGCGTTCTGCGCTGAGGAAGATGCAGTGGTTCGCGTCGACCCAGCGGGTGCTTGCTCCAACACTGAAGCCGGCGTCCTCGGCTTCCAGCCGCTCAACCAGTAACAGCTAAGTCTGGCGAGTACCTGGGGGAGGGTATAAGCCACGGGGCAGCGAGCGCAAGCTCGCTGCTCCGTATTATTTTTTGCTCTCGTCGATCGCAAAAGAGTGATTGTACAAACACTTCCTGTTGTGCGTATCCTTCACAATCAAACCGCCAGACGGAACGAGAAACCGCTGCGTCTTCCGCGGTGGCCTCGAGAAAGAACTTGAGGGGATTGGACCCCAATCTCTTCTTTAATCTTTTATCGTCTTTAATCTTTATCGCTGCAGGGCGGCGACGCCTCGCTGGGCCTCGGCAAGATCCGGCGAGATTTTCAGCGCCAGTCCGTAGGCGGCGAGCGCTTCCGCGTTGTGCCCGGTCTGGGCGAGAGTGCGCCCGAGTCCCAAATAACCTTCGGCGCTGGGCTGTAGTTTTACGGAAAGGGCAAAATCACGAATCGCATCTTGCAGGTTGTCCTCTCGTTCCGCAAGCAGCCCCATACCCAGCCAAGTGTTGGCGCGGTTGGGATTCAGTCGAATGGATCGATCGAAGCTGGATCGCGACCTGACATAGTCGCCCAGGTCGTAGTAGGCCGAGCCCAGATCGGCATAGGTGGTCGCTCGCACGCGGGCGTCGGTGGTCAAACTGAGAGCAATCTTATAATTTGGTACAGCCTCGGCCGGTCGCCCGTGCTGGTAAAGATAAAAACCGATATTGGTGTGTGAAACAGGATCGGTCGGCGCGAGCTGCGCCGCTCGCACAAAATGCAGATAAGCTTCATCAATGCGACCGAGCTGAACGAGTGCTCCGCCATATTGGTCTTCCGCAACAAAATTGTCGCTGGTGACTTCCAGAGTGTGCGCCCACAGATCCGAGCTGTTTCGCCAGTAACCAACCTGGCGCCAGCTGACAAGCGAGAGCGCTGCCAGCAGGCATATAGCCGCCACGATTTTCCAGGGGAAGGTTAGCCTTGTGCGCTTCGCAAGGTCCGCCGCACCCCAGGCAAACATCACGAAGAGGCCGATCAGCGGAATGTAAGCGTAGCGATCGGCCATGGCCTGGTTGCCCGCCTGCACGACTCCAATCACCGGTACAAGCGTTCCGAGGAACCACAGCCAACCCACCAACAGATATCCGCGCGAACGGAATCGGACTACGAGCGCGCTGGTCGCGACGAGAAGCAGCACGGCAACGATGACTTTCCAGATGGACAGCGAATAACCGGGATGAGGATACAGCGGAGCCAGTTTGGCTGGCCATATTGCCTTCCACGCATACAAGAGGTAGCAATCGACTGCGTTCTTCAGGCGCACGGCAAGAGGAAAGGTCGACGCGGCAATCGCACCCCCGGCCCGCTGCGCGCGCATGGTGATCATGGCGCTGGCAACGGAGAGTAAGAAGAGAGGCAGTTTCTCAATCACCAGCTTCCCAAGCCCAGTTTGCTGAGGGGACAACTCCCCGGGTTCGCTCCAGCCCTGAATTCGGCAAAGAGGCCAGTAATCCAGGAGCAGCAACACGAAGGGCAAGGTCACAACCATCGGCTTCGACGCCAGCGCACAGACGAACAGGCCTGCGACTGCGAGATACCGCTTCCAGTCCGGCTTTTGCGCATACCAGCCATAAGCGCCTAGGCTCAGCAGGAAAAACATGGTGCTGAGCACGTTCTTGCGTTCTGCAACCCACGCTACCGATTCGACATTGACCGGATGCAACGCGAATACCATGGCCACGAAGCAACTCAGCCCTAGCCGCCGCGTGGCGCGCCACAGCAAAAGAAACAGCAGCACCGCGCTGACCACGTGCAGAAGAATGCTGGTAAGGTGATGTCCAGCGGGATTCAGCTGAAACCACTGGCAATCGAGCGCGTGCGACATCCAGGTCAAGGGGTGCCAGTTCGCTTCATCGGTGGAGGTCAGCGCCCACTTCACAGTGTCCCAGGTGAGCCCAGCCAGCACGTGAGGGTTCTCGGTCACATAGCGGTCATCGTCGAAGTTGATAAAGGAGAAATGGGTCGCCTGGTTATAAATCGCCAAAGTGAATACTGCGAGTAGCAAAGAGAGAAGAAGCGCTTGCTTCCCGGGCGCAGCAAACAACGATTCAGACGAAGCGTTGCCGCCAGGTTCAATCTGCGCCGGTTCAGTCTGCGCTGGTTCAGTCTGTGCCGGTGTTGCCTGTTCGGCCTTTGCGGGTGCAGTCGACAAGTGAGGGTCCTCCAGATTGGCCGATTATAGGAGGATGCTCAGCTCACGAGGCTCGGGTAACTCAGCCAAAGCATTACACAGGTAACGAGGGCTTCACGCTCGCCGCCCTGTTGCTGGGCTTGCTCTGACTCGAAAATAGTCTTACCACTCAAATAGAAGTCCGAATGCAAGATCGAGCCGAGATCACGTTCTTGCACTTAAGTGATAGAAATTGTGCCGAAGCAAAGGTGTACATGCCGCGCGCATTGCCTGGGAAAGGGTTAGAATTGAGAGCGGTCTTGATTGGATGGTGCAAACAAGGCTCTTAGGGTAAGGCAGCCGAGACCCCAGGCTGGTTGCGCCTGCGGCCATACAGGTGCAAACTCGATCTCGACTGAAAACGCATGCCGACATTTCATCAAGCGAAAAGCTTGGGGAGAAAATATCAAAGATGCGGAAACAAAGGGGTTTCTCACTGATTGAACTGCTGATCGTAGTGGCCATTATCCTGATCATCGCAGCGATCGCAATTCCGAACTTGTTGCGCGCCCGCATGGCGGCGAATGAATCGTCGGCGGTCGCGTCGATTCGCACCATCACCACTGGCGAAATCACTTATCAGAGCGCATATCCGACGATCGGTTACGCTGCCGCTCTGGCCAACCTGGGCGGCGCTAGCCCTTGTACTCCCAGTTCCACAACAGCGTGTCTGATCGACTCCGTGCTCTCGTTGAACGGCAATCCGCCAGGGAGCGGCAAGAGCGGCTATTCGTTCACGACGGGCGCTGGAGCCGTTGCTGGTACCGTCATCATCGGCTACGCGGTGAAAGGGGTTCCGCTGGCGATCAACCAGACCGGCATCCGCGGCTTCTGCGCCGTGGAAGATGCGATTATTCGGGTCGACCCTGCGGGCGTTTGCTCCAACACCGAAACGGGCATCGTAGCCTTCCAGCCACTCAATCAATAGAGCGCAATTCGCTATCGGCAGCTGATTCTGCGAGTTCAGCCTCAAGAGCAGCGAACACCGGTTCGCTGCTCTCGGTCGTTACGAATGACACTTTCTGTCAGGATCCGCCGCAAACAAGCGGACCGCTCGGCCCCGCAGAATTTAGCTCCCCGACTAACCTATTGATCGGCAGAGGATTATCCGGCTTACCAAAGTTCCCGCGAAGGTGAATCAATTGGTCGGGAACGTGCTTCGTATCTAGTGATTCACTCCCCGAACGTCAAATTCACAAAGTGAGAAGAGTCCTATGCGTTCGACAAAGGGATTTTCGCTGATCGAGTTGCTGATCGTGGTGGCGATCATTCTGGTCATCGCGGCGATCGCGATTCCGAACCTGCTGCAGGCGAGGATTTCGGCGAATGAAGCTTCGGCCGTCGGATCGCTCCAGGCCATCAAAAGCTCGGAGATCACGTACGACACGGCTTATCCTACGGTCGGGTTCGCCGTCAACATCGGTGCGCTGGGTGGAGCGGTCCCGTGCACGCCTTCTTCAACGACTGCCTGTCTGCTTGACAGTGTGCTGTCGTCCGCGACACCCGGAAGTACCGGGAAGAGCGGCTTCGTATTCCTGGCGACGGGGATTACCCCTGCGGGCTCCCCCAACAACACTGCTTTTGTAGCCGGGAGTTCGCCGATGCTTACAAATTCCACGGGCAATCACGATTATTGCTCCACCAATGATGGTGTTCTGCGATCCAAAATGGCGGCAGCTGGAGACGCTCCGGTAAACACCCTGGTAGCCTGCGACGCCTTTCCGGTAACTCAGTAACGATCAGTCTCAGATCAAATTGAGAATGATCTCCCGTTCGAGGCTCCTGCCATCGGCTGCGGCAGCCTCTTCCGGGGCGTGCACAGCTAATCTTAGTGACCCTCGTAACGGCTGCGGCACCAGGAAGCCTCTTATTCTTGCTTATAATATTTTCTGAAATCGTGCGAGAGTTCAGCAAGAATGCCCGCAATTGAAATCCTCGGACTGGAAAAGACCTACATGGTGGGGTTTTGGCGCAAGCGCCCGAAACGCGCCTTGCAGCCGCTTCATCTGAGCGTCGAAGAGGGAGAAATTTTTGGCTTCCTGGGGCCGAACGGCGCCGGTAAAACCACGACGCTGAAGATGCTGATGGGACTGGTGTTCCCTACGTCCGGGACGGCTCGCATCCTGGGACAGGATTGGACTGATCCGGAAGTGAAAGCGCAGATTGGATTTCTTCCCGAGCAGCCCTACTTCTACGACTACCTGACTGCTCACGAATTGCTGGATTACTACGGGCAGCTTTCGGGGGTTCCCGGCAAAGACCGCCGGCGCCGTGTGGAGGAAGTGTTGCAACGGGTGGGGCTGACGGACGTACACGGGGTGCAGTTGCGGAAGTTCTCCAAAGGAATGTTGCAGCGCGCGGGAATTGCGCAGGCAATCTTGCACAATCCGAAGCTGGTGTTTTTCGACGAGCCCATGTCGGGCTTGGATCCCCTCGGGCGGCGGGAAGTTCGCGATCTGATGGAGCAACTCAAGCAGGAAGGCAAGACGGTATTTTTCTCGACGCATATTCTTTCCGACGCCGAAGCGCTCTGCGACCGCGTCGCTATTATTCATAAGGGCGAATTGCGCGGCGTGGGCGCGGTCGAGGACCTGACTTCGACGGTGCAGGGCAAGGTGGAAGTCGTGTGGCAAGGGACGCAGATTCCCGCTTCCATGAAAGCTCTGGGCGCGGAATGCCACGTTACTGGAGACACGGTGCGCGCGGTGATTGCCGAGAGCCAGCAAGACGCCGCCATTGATGCGCTGCGCCGCGAACGGATTCGGCTGATCGCCATCACTCCGCTGCGCACGTCACTCGAAGCGTACTTCGTGGAAAAGCTGCAGCATTCTCAAACCACTGCGGGGACGACGGCATGATCCCACGCATCATTTCCCCGCGCATCTTTCACATCGCCCATAACACCTTCCGGGAAGCGGTGCGCGATCGCGTGCTTTATAACCTGATCGCATTCGCCCTGCTGCTTTCAGGCGCTGCCATTTTCGTGGGTCAGATTTCCATCGACATCGAGCGACTGGTGGTGATCAACCTGGGGCTGACGGCAGTTTCGCTCTTCGGCATTGTCATCGCGATCTTCATCGGCATCGGGCTGGTCTCGAAAGAAATCGAGAAGCGAACCCTCTACACGGTGCTGTCGCGTCCGGTGCGCCGCTGGGAGTTCATCATCGGCAAGTTCTTCGGCCTGGCGGGAACGCTGGTCGTGAATACATTTTTCATGGCGATTGGAGTGTTTGGGGCGCTGTTGTATGTGACTCACAAATTTTCAAAGCCCGACGCCCTGATCCTCGTCGCACTGTATTTCATCATTCTCGAGTTCCTTATTATCTGTTCGCTGGCGCTGCTGTTTTCGTCATTTTCGTCGCCGTTACTGTCTGCGGTGTTCGCATTCTCGTTGTTCGTGATCGGCAGTTTCGCGGACGACCTGCGCGGATTCGCCGCGATGGCTCATGGGGCGACCCGCTGGTTTGCCACGGGAGCGGCGTACCTGGTACCCAATTTTTCAGCACTCAATGTGATCAGCGCGGTCGCACACCAGCAGTCGCTGGGCTCGCAATTGATCCTGCAAAACACGCTCTATGCTCTGGTCTACACCGCGATGGCGTTGAGCGGGGCCGTGCTGATATTCGAGCGCAGGAATTTGAAATGAAGACCTCCCGGCAGCGCACCACCATCGTTGCAGCGGTGTGCCTGGCGGTTTCGATGGCGGCGTCAGTCCTGCTGCTGCGGCATATCGATCAAATCCGCCCGAAGGAGACGATCGAAGACGCGCTTTATGTCAACTCACCCAAAGTGGTGAAGCGCGCGAGCATGGGCTTCGACGGCCTGATGGCCTGCATTTACTGGACGCGCACAGTGCAGTATTTCGGTCACCGCCATTTCGACGAAGCTCATACCTACAATGAACTGGCCCCGCTGCTGGAGATCACGACCGCGCTCGATCCGCATTTGATTCCCGCGTACCAGTTTGGCGCCAGCTTTCTGGCGCCCGATCCGCCCAATGGGGCCGGCGAACCACTGCGCGCAATCAAGTTGATGGAGTATGGGATCCGGAACAATCCCGACAACTGGGAGCTTTACTACAATCTCGGCTTCGTTTACTACACCCAACTGAAGGACTACCGCAGTGCGGGCGAGGTTTTTGCACGCGGATCGCAGGTGCCGAACGCACATCCGTTTATGAAAATCCTGGCGGCGCAAATGGCCATGCACGCGGGCGACTTCGCAACCGCGCGCATGCTGTGGAGCGCCACTTATGAAACCAGCCATGAAGCGAACATCCGGCAGAATGCGCTGGAGCATCTTCGCGCAATCAAAGTGGACGAAGATATCACCAATCTGGAAGCTGGGGTTACGCGCTTCCGGGAAAGCGCCGGACGTCTGCCCAACAACATGTCGGAACTCGCAGCGGCGGAACATATTCCCGGACTTCCGGTGGACCCTGACGGTCACCCCTACCTGCTGAGTCCAGAGGGGCATGTTCTGGTCCAGGACCCGGACGATTTTCCCTTTATCACCAAGGGCACTCCGCCGGGATACAAGCCCGGGCCGCCGAAGTTTCACTCCCAGAGTTAGCCGCAGCGTCGCGTGACTTCGACCATCGCGTTTGACGGGGACGAATCTGCTCCCCTTATGATGGTTCCGTCGGTCGTTCGGCGTCGGTCGTCGCCACGCTTTCATTTTGCCTTCATGGATTCTTCTCCCCCGATCAGCGTGTTGCAAACTGCGTGGCAGTGGTGGACGTATGCGGCCGCGTATGAGGGATACTTTGCGGCGACGCGGCGTCTCGCGGGAGTTTTGTGGGAATTCGTGCGCGATTCGACTCCGCAGCGCTTGCGGCAGCGCTTCGGCGATGCCGACTACGACTGGGATTACCGGGTGAACACGACCAGCGGGGCGGTGGGATGGCGGGACCGGCTGCTGGGCATGTTTCATTCCGCGTACCAACCCACCGAGCCAGCGGCGTTTCATGAGATGATCAGCGCCCTTCAGCAGGCAGCGACTTCCGCTGGGACGAACCTCGACCTTCGCGACTTCACTTTTATCGACCTGGGATCGGGCAAAGGGCGCACGCTGCTCATGGCGTCGGATTATCCTTTCCGCCGCATCGTGGGCGTCGAACTGCTGCCGTCGCTGCATCAGGTTGCGCAAGAGAATGTGAGCAAGTACAAAAGCGAATCTCAGAAATGCTTCGCGCTGGAAAGCGTCTGCGGCGACGCTACGACCTTCCCTTTTCCCGACGACCCATTGTTGGTCTTTCTGTTCAATCCGTTTGGAGAAGCGCAAATGCGGCGAGTGGTGGCCAATCTGGAGCGGAGCGTGCGAGCGCATCCGCGGGCCGTGTACGTGCTTTATCACAACCCGTTGCTGGAGCACGTGCTGAGCGAAACGAAGTTTCTTCGCAGGCTCGGCGGCACGCATCAGTACTCGGTGTTCGGGGGTTAGCGGCTGGCCCGGCCACGAGACAGGAAGGCTAACGACCCCAGGGCTTCGGGTCGTAGTGAAAGTCGACCAAGGCGTCGCGATAATCGATCTTGATGTCGAGAACGCGGAGCGTGACGAAACCCAGGAAACCGGAAACTTCGGTGCCGACGTCATCGCTGATCGCCTTGGTGTCGAAAGCGGTCATGTCCTGATTCTCCTGACGCAGGTGACCGAACGAAAGAACAGCTTTGTTCGCACTATAGACTTTGTCGACCTTGCCGCTGATGCCCTTGATAACCGTGTCGGAATCGCCGTGGACTTTGGTCACTTCGCGGGCGGCCGCGGGCGAAATGGCATTCATCATGGCGCCGGTGTCGATGAGAAACAGTTTGGAAGGAACTTTTCCGATGCTGGTGGGAACTAACAGATCGTGGCCGAAGCGGAATACGCGAGTATAGGACTGCATCTCAGGAGCGATGTAGCGGTCCTGCGGGCCGGGAGCAGGCGCAGCAGGCTTGCCATCAACGGTCTTGTTCTCGTCGGTCTTGTGCTCGTTTGGTTTGGCATCGGCCTTGGATTCTGGCGAATCGGAATCGCCGCCATCGTCGTCCTCACTCTTGAGCGCAAGCTTCGATTCGCTTTCGCCCGGGCGTTGCGGAAGTTGGCTCAGTTTGAGCTTTTCGTTGGGGAAGTCGATGTCCACGAGAAATTTTTCGAAGACATCGGCGCCGATCAGTCCTCGATCCTCCACCACCGAGCGGCCCTCGACGACTTCCACGGAGCAGTTCTGAAATTCGAGGTCGCCGATCTTGATGGAATCGGCCACGCCCATGTATCCGTTGCGGCGTCCTTGGTCGCCGACGCCGCCCACTTTGGTCTGACTGATTTTGGAGATGCCGGCATGTTCGGCGATCGAACGCGTCAAGAGAATCCCGCTGGCGCCGGTGTCGAGGAGCAAGTCAGTCTTGCGGCCATTGATGGCGACCGCCAGCCCATAACCATGCATATGAGTGGGGTCGATGAGGAGCCGGACCAAGGGTGTCTCGGTGGCGGTCACCGAGCTCACGAGGCGACAGGATTCTCGCTTCTGTTTAGCGCGCTCGGTCAAATATTCCAGATAGTTCTTGGTGCGATCGCGTTCTTCCGCATCCCAATTATTTTCGCCGGCCAGCGAGTCTTCGAGGTACTGGATGCGGTGGGGGCGCGAGAGCGTGCCGACCCATGCTTCCTGAATGTCACTATCGTCAGGATCGAGAGTATGGGCTTTGTCGATCATGGCTTTCGCGGTCTTGTACATGGCAATGGCATTGCGGATGCGCGCCAGCCCAAGGAAGGCCCGGGCTTCGGGATATCCCGAGTTGATGATGTCGACCCATTCTTTTTCGGCCTCGTGGATCTTGCCCTGCCGGAACCAGACTTCGGCCTGGGCGACGCGCAGGCGGGGTGAATCCGACTGGGCGAGACCTTGTTCGGCAGCGAGGGCCGCCTCCTCGACATTCTTCTGCTTCAAGTAGACCCGGACCATGCCGGCAAGGGCGTCAGGCGAATTGGGATGATCTTTAAGGAACGACTGGTACTTCGCAATGGCTCCGTCGAAGTCCCCTTTGCGGTAAAGGACTTTCGCCTCGTCGATCGCGGAAATGGGACTGTTCAGGTTTTCCGGTGATGCCGTAGCAGAAGTCGGGGCAGGCGTATTCGCGGCCGACTGAGCCCGGCCAGGAGCAGCGATCAGAACCAGAACGAGGCCCACGCAGGGGACACGGGACATTCACGATCCTCAGGCGCTACGCAAGGCGGGGGAGCCTCCGGCACGCACGATTCTGACATAGCCTCCGCGCCTCGGCAATATCGTGGACGTCAAAATCATGAACCACAAAAGGACACCAAGATTCACGCAGGAATGCAACTTCTGCTGGGTTCCCTCGTGATACTTCGTGTCCTTTTGTGGTGAAGGACTTTCAAATGCGTTGGCATGACAATACTTTGAACGCCAGCTTACAATGTGGAGCAGGAGTTCCCTCGTTGAGCTTGCCCGCAATTTCCTCCCGAATCCGCGGGAGGCGCCTGACACCTGGGCAGGTACCCGGTGAAAAACGATCAAGATGAGAGTTCGTTGGCTTCGCTTTGCAATCTTGCTGTGTGTCACGGCGCCGGTTCTCTCGGCCGCCGGCCGCGCGGTTGACGTCAAGTCTCTAGCAGCCGCGGTGGATGCGCACTACAACCATCTGCGGTCGCTGGAGGCGGAGTTCACCGAGCTGTACCGCGGATCGGGAATGGAGCGGACCGAGACCGGAACGCTTTGGCTGAAAAAACCCGGCAAGATGCGGTGGGAGTACCGTTCTCCCAGGGAGAAGCTGTTTGTCAGCGACGGGAGAGATGCGTGGTTTTACGTCCCGGAAGACCGGCAGGCGCGGAAGACGGCCGCGAAGAAGCTTGAGGATATACGGTCTCCGCTGGCGTTTTTGCTCGGTAAGACCAAGCTGGAGAAGGAGTTACAAGGATTATCGTTAGCCCCGGATGTGGCTCCGCTGGTGCCGGGAAATGTGGTTCTGCGCGGAGTGCCCCAGGCCTTGGCGGACCGGGTGAGTGAGATTTTGCTGGAGATTACTCCGGATCATCAGATTGCGCGGATTGTGATTCAGGAAGTGGATGGAGCGGCGACGGAATATCGCTTCAGCGACATGAAGGAAGATGTGGCGCTAGGGGATGGGCGGTTTAACTTTAGGCCTCCGGCGGGAACTGAGACGGTGGAGGGGGGGCTGGAGCCCTAGGGGTCGGTGCAGCTGGCGGGGAAAGCAGGTTCCTCGGCTTCGCTCGGAATGACATGGTTTCTTCGTGGTTTCTTGGCTCTATATGAGGTTACTTGCGTACCGGCAGGGGGCGATATCAGGGTGGTCGGCGGCATAGAATAGTAAATGGGAATGTTAGACTGAGCCGGTAGGGTCCCCCTCCGAAAAAAGTGGCAGAAAAGTCGGCAAATGGCTGAGTTTGTCATAAAAATCGCGGACGATCGGGGGCGCGTCCACCAGCACATCGAGCAGGGCTATTCCGAAGCTGAAGTGCGCGACCGCTTCTCCCAGCAGGGATATCTCGTCTACTGGGTGAAGCCCCAGGGAATGCTGACGTCGGGCATATCGCTGCGCCGGCGACGGAAGCTGAAGCAGGGCACGTTTCTGGTGTTCAACCAGCAGTTTCTGACGCTGATCCGGGCGGGGTTGCCCATCCTGAACTCGCTGGAATTGCTGATTAAGAGGCAGAAGGACGCGCAATTAAAGCAGGTTCTGGAAAATGTACGGGACCGGGTCAAGGGCGGCGAGCTGCTCTCCGATGCGTTCGCGGCGCAAGGGGTCGTGCCCAAAATTTACACCACGACGCTGATGGCCGGAGAGAAGAGCGGCAACATCGACGAAGTTTTGACGCGGTACATTATGTTCCAGCGGCTGGCGATGACATTCCGCAAGAAGCTCTTCGTATCGCTGATCTATCCCACGCTGCTGGTCACCGTAGTGCTAATCATGGTGACGTTCCTGTTTACCTATGTCGTGCCCAAATTTGCCGACCTGTTCAACAGCCTGGACGCGAAACTGCCTTCGATCACGGTCTTCATGCTGGCCGTCGGTCAGAACGCTCAGAAGTATGCTCCATATGTGTTCGTGGGGCTCATTATCGTCGGATTCGTGCTGTGGCGCTGGAAAGAGACGGACAGCGGTGCCGACCGCATTGACCGCGTGATTTTGAGCATCCCATTGCTGGGCGACATCCGGTTGAAGCATCAGGTGGCAAGCTTTTCGCGGATGCTGTCGACTTTGCTGCAAGGCGGATTGCCGCTGGTGCCGTCGATGGAAACTGCGGGCTCCTCGATGAGCAGCCGGCGCATCTTAAAAGGTGTGATGCGGGCGGGGACGCGGGTGCGGGAAGGGCAGGGATTGGCGCCGAGTCTGGAAGAGCAGAAGATTTTTCCGGAGTTAGCGGTGGAAATGATCGAGGTGGGCGAATCCACGGGCGCGCTGCCGGCCATGCTGAACTCGGTGGCGGAATTTTACGAGGAAGATGTGCAGACGGCGCTGGGAGCGGCGATGGCGCTGATTGAGCCGCTGATTTTGATCGTCATGGCGATTTTTGTGGGCGGCGTGCTGATCTCGTTGTACTTGCCGATCTTCACGCTGGGCGTGCACTAAGGGCCAGGGATAGTGTCGGCAAAAAGCCCCACTTCTCGCAAAGAACGCGAGAAATGGGGCACCCGCAGGGGAAAGCAGATTCCTCCCTCCGGTCGGAATGACCAGCATTTTTTAGGAATGACAAGCGTTTTTTAGGAATGACAGATTTTTTGAGTCGCGAATGCAGGTAGAGAATGGCAACAGCTGATAAAAAATCGTTGTTCGTGAATGGCGGAAATGGCGGGCCGATCAGCCCGACGGGGAATCCCATCACGGACCTGGAACGCGCGCAGGATGTGGCGCGACGCTACCGCTGCGAATTCGTCGACCTCTCGGGCTTCGAGTTGCATCACGAGCTGTTCAAAAAGATTCCCGTCGAGTTGATGTTCCGTTACAACTTCGTGCCTCTGGAAGAAACCACCGACGGCAAGCTGGCCATCGCCATCGCCGATCCCAGCCAGCTGATGATGATCGACGAAATCAGCCTGCTGCTGAAGCAGCGCATCATCACCAAGGTTTCGACGCTTAAACAAATCTCCGACATTCTGAAGAAGACGGAGCAGTCGCAGCGCGTTCTGGAAGAGGCCAGCGAAGGCTTCCAGATCATTCGCGAAGACGAGAATACCGGCGCGGAAGAGACGCTGTCGATCGACAAACTGACAGCGACGGGCGACACCAGCCCGATCATCCGACTGGTGGATACGACGATTTTTACGGCGCTGCAGCGGCGCGCGTCTGACATTCACATTGAAACTCGCGATGACTCGGTCGTGATCAAGTTCCGCATTGATGGCGTGCTGACGCAGGCCATGCCGCCGATCGGCAAAGAGCATCACTCGACGGTGATTTCGCGTATCAAGGTCATGAGCGAGCTCGATATTTCCGAGCGCCGCGTGCCGCAGGACGGACGATTTCGCGTGAAGTATAACGGGCGCGCCATCGACTTCCGTGTTTCGATCATGCCGTCGATTCACGGGGAAGATGCCGTGCTTCGCGTGCTCGATAAAGAGTCGATGAGCGAGAAGTTTAAGAGTTTGACGCTGGACGTGGTGGGGTTTGATGAAGACGACCTGCGCAAGTTCCGCCGCTACATCAAAGAGCCCTACGGCATGGTGCTGGTAACGGGGCCGACCGGCAGCGGTAAAACCACGACGTTGTACGCCGCAGTCAACGAAATCAAGACCGACGAAGACAAAATCATCACGATCGAAGATCCGGTCGAATATCAGTTGCGCGGCATTACGCAGATTCCCGTCAACGAGAAAAAAGGGCTGACATTTGCCCGCGGACTGCGCTCGATTTTGCGCCATGACCCGGACAAGATCATGGTCGGCGAAATCCGCGATACGGAGACGGCGCAGATCGCCATTCAGTCGGCGCTGACCGGGCACTTGGTGTTCACCACGGTGCACGCCAACAACGTGGTCGACGTGATCGGACGCTTCCTGAACATGGGCGTCGAGCCGTACAACTTCGTTTCGGCGTTGAACTGCATTCTGGCGCAGCGGCTGGTGCGTTTGATTTGCGAGTCATGCCGCACCGAGGTGCACTACGCGCCCGACGTTCTCGAAGCCAGCGGACTGGATCCGGCGCAGTGGGGCAAGGTTCCGCTGTATGAAGGGCCGGGATGCATCGAGTGTGCGGGCACGGGATTCCGCGGGCGAACCGCGATTCACGAATTGCTGGATTTGAGCGACCGCATCCGGGAAATGATTTTGGGCAAAAAGCCGACGTCGGAAATCCGGCGGGCGGCGCGCGACGAGGGTATGCGCTTCCTGCGTGAGTCGGCCCTGGACAAGGTCCGGCTGGGCATGACCACGCTGAAAGAGATCAACAAGGTCACGTTCATTGAGGCAATGAGATAAAGATGCGGAGGAAGAAACATCTGGAAGGCGCACTCTGGTTGAGCGCGTTAGGCAGTCTTTTATTAGCGACGCAAACATCTGTGAAAACGTGCCTGATGTTGCTTGGCTTGGTTTCGGTGGCTGCTACCGCGACTGTAGTTCCGCTCCACTTTTGGAGGGCGTGGCGTCGAGTGGCGTCAGTGCCGAACCGCGGTGAATACATGGTATGGGTCGGGATTGAAACGTTCTTTAGTGTCGGTCTATTTGCGGGTTGCGCCTTCGTGGTTGGCGCACGCTAGTACGCGACTACGGAGAAGGGGCACCGGCAGAAACCAAGATCCCTCGCTTCGCTCGGGATGACAATCACGGGTCGGTGGTCGGGATCACAATGACGGGTCGGACGTCCAAGTGCTCTCTCCGCTATTGCATTTGCGGCGGGTTCGGGTTCTGATTTACAGAGGATTTTCGCTCAGGGGCGTTCTCGGGAAATGAGTACAACCTCCAACATACCCAAGCCGAAGATGGCCTGCGAAATTGCGGCGGACCGTGTACTGGCCGGGCGCCTCACCGACAACGGGAGCGCGCTGGAAGTGTCGGCTGCCCGCGAACTGGCGCCAGGCAGCGTGATTCCCGACCTGGTGGAAAACAACTTGCGGCAGAAAGATGCGGTGCGCGCGGGCATCGAAGCGGCGCTGGGCGGAGTCGCGCACCATTCGAAAGACTTGATTGCGGTTGTGCCGGATGCGGCGGTGCGGGTGATGCTGGTGGAATTCGACACGCTTCCCTCCGATCAGGAAGAGGCGCTCGGCGTGGTGCGGTTCCGCCTGAAGAAATCCTTGCCGTTCGACGTGGACAAAGCGAAAGTTTCCTACCACGCGCAGAAGATCAACAACGAAGTTCGAGTGGTGGCGGCGGTGGCCATGGCCAGCGTGATTGAAGAGTACGAGCGGGTGTTCCGCGATGCGGGGTTCAACCCTGGTGTGGTGGTGCCTTCCACGCTGGCGGCTCTGGGCGCTGCAGACGCCAAGCGTCCCACGCTGGTGATCAAGGTGGATGCGCACACCACCAGCATCGCGATTCTGAATGAAGATCAATTGCAACTGTTCCGCACGCTGGAAAACACGCGCGGCGTCGCGATGACGGGCGAGCAACTGGCGGAAGAAGTCTATCCTTCGGTGGTGTTCTTTCAGGACACGTACCACCTGAATATTGAGCGGATTTTTGTAGCGGGACTGCCGGAGTCGGGCGGCGCGGCTCCTGCGTTGCGCGCGCAGACCGGAGCCGAGGTGCAGGAACTGGTGTCGTCGGCACAACTGGGAGCGAGCGCGGGCGGCGCCGTGCCACGCTGGAGAATGGCGGGAGTGGTAGGAGCACTAATCTCTTAGCAGCGGAGGTGGAATAAGGAAGCGAGCCAAACGCGCGATTATGGCGTCGCAAACTACGCGACGCTTCGCGCGGCTCGCCCAGGTCCTTCGCAGCGCAAACGACGCGCTGCTCAGGATGACAAATTTAAATTTATGCGTCTCGATATCAATCTCGCGAGCCAGCCGTACGAGGATGCGCGGCAGTTTTGGATGCGCTGGGGGACGGCTGTGGGTGCGGTCGGCCTGCTGACTCTGGTGCTTCTGGCGCTGGACGTTACGGGCTGGATCAACGCGCGCCGTGACCGGGCGGCCATTGCTGAAAAACACGCGATGATTGCCGACCGCGACCGGATTCGCGCGGATGCGGAGCGGGTCCTGAACCTGCCGCAGAACCGCGCCACCCGCGATGAATCCCAGTTTCTAAATGAATTGATTGAGCAGAAGGCGTTCTCGTGGACAAAGGTTCTGGAAAGCCTGGAGAAGGTAATGCCGCCGCGAGTGCATCTGGAGTCGATCACTCCGCAGCAGGATGAAGACAACGGCCTGGGACTGAAGATGACTGTGGCCGGCGACTCCCGGGATCGCGCGCTCGAACTGGTGCGCCGCATGGAGGAATCGCAGCGCTTCTCGCAGACACAAGTTCTCAGCGAACGTTTTCAGACATCCAATACCGGAGACAACGAACTGTTTGAGATCGCTGCGCTGTACATTCCGGAGCCGATATCCGCCGAAGCCCCCACCCCTAAATCGACGCCCAAGCCGGAAACGTCCCACAAGACGAACGTGACGCCAAAGACCACGACGCCGAAGACCGGAACGCCAAAGACGGCAACGCCAAAAGGAGGCCAGCGCTAATGCCGGATCTGCGGCGAACGCGGAGGAATCTGAAGATGGCGCTGGCGATTATGGCCGGCATCGATGTGCTAGCGGCCGTGGTGTACTTTTCGCCACTCGTCGGTTCGGCGGAGTCGCGACGCCAGGAATTGAATCTGCTCCAAGCCGAGTTAACTACAAAGACCCGGCAGGTGGCGCCGCTGAAGGATCTTCCACAGAAGGTCGATCTGGCAAGCCACCAGATCAACGATTTCTATAAGAAGCGGTTCCCTTCCCAGGAGTCGCAGATTCTGACGCAGTTGGGCAAAATCGCCGCGGCCAACGGAGTTTCCATCGATCAGGGAAAAAATAAGGTAAATGATTCTGATGTGGAGGGCCTGCGATCGGTCGAAATCGAAGAGGACTTCGCGGGCAGCTACAACTCGCTGGCGCATTTCATCAACGCGTTGGAACGAGACGAGATGTTCTTTATCATCAAGAGTGTGAGCCTGGCCGGCAGTCAACAGGGCCCGGTCAAGTTGAGCGTGAAACTGGAAACGTACTTGAAGGCGGGATCGTAAGTGCAACTGGGACTTGAAAACAAGAAGCAGACGATGTGGGCAGCCGTGCTGGGAGTGATCGCGGTCGTGGTTTTGGGCTGGCAGGTCGTCCCCATGTTCACGGGCCCGTCGGAACCTGCTTCGACGGCACAGGCAGCGGCACCAGCGGCAACGCGTCTGTCGACCCGCGCGGGAGGAAAAGCTGGGAAGAAGCCGCGCGTGGAGAATCTTGACCCGACGCTGCGGCTGGACTTGCTGGCGTCGACCGAGCAGACGGTGTACGAAGGGAACGGGAGAAACATTTTTGTCTCGCGGGCGGAGGATGTGGTGATTCCTCAGCCAGGTTCTAGCGGAGCGACCGATGTTACGAAAGTTGACATCTATCATCCGCCCGCTCCTCAGGCTGCACCGCCGATCCCGCTGAGGTTTTATGGGTTCGCCAGTTCACCGGGCGAGCCGAAGAAAATCTTTTTAAAGAATGGCGAGGATGTGTTCGTGGCGGGCGAAGGAGAAATTGTGGACCGGCGATACAAAGTCATTCGCATTACGCCGACCTCGGTCTCGATTCAGGACATGGTAAACAGCGGTCCGCCGCAGAATATCCCGCTCACACAAGGATGAAAGGTTTCAAAGCTGCAATGTTTCAAGGTTTCAAGGACAGCACAGAAACCTTGAAATTCTGAAATTTTGAAACCTGTGCTCGTTGAACCTGTGCTCATTCGATGAAGGTGAAGTCGCAAACTCGAAAAAATCCTGCCCAGCGAAACCAAGACGGCTACATTATGCTGATGCTGCTGCTGGCGATCGCCCTGATGGTCATTCTAGCGGGAGTGATCATTCCGACGATCACCTTCGACATCAAGCGCGACCGTGAAGAAGAAATGATTCATCGCGGAGTGCAATACTCGCGGGCCGTCCGCGGTTACTACAAGAAATTCGGGCGGTATCCGACAAAAATCGAAGACCTCGAGAGCAGCAACAACCTGCGGTTTCTGCGGAAGCGGTACAAAGATCCTCTCAACTGCAAGAATGGGAAGTGCGAAGATTTCAAGTTATTGCACTTTGGCGAAGTGCAGATGACGCTTAGCGCCATGGGAGGCGGAACTATTCCTGGCGCGACTCCGGCCGGAGCCGCGGGTGGATTGAACGGCGGATCAACCAGTTCCAGTCCATTTTCGCAGTCCTCGAGCTTTGGAAACAGCGGCGGGTTTGGAGCAAGCTCCAATTCGACGTTTGGACAGAATCAGACCGCGACAGGAACGGCGACAGGAACACCGGCCGCCGGGCAGCCGGCCGGATCGGACTCGTCGCAACCGGGAGCACCGGCGTCTGGGAACGCAGCGGACGCGACGGGATCAACTTCGTCCGGCCCGGGGAGCAATAACTCCAACAGCAATCAGCTGGGTTCCGGCCAAATCATCGGCGGTCCCATCGTAGGAGTGGCCAGCACGAGTAAAGAAACGACGATCCGCGAGTTCAATCACAAGAGGAAATACAAGGACTGGGCGTTTGTGTACGATCCGGCGCAGGATTTGGGCTTCTTGATCAAGACACCCTACCAACCGCAACTGCAGGGATTCGGCCAGCAGGGCACGCCGAACCTGAACGGGCAGAACGGCTCGACCAACGGCGGCAGCAGTGGATTCGGCAACAGCAACGGTTTCGGCAACAGCCCAAGTTTCGGCAGTGGACCGATGCAGAATAATGGCTCCGGAGGCGGAGGGTTCGGGCAACAACCGGTGCAGCCGAGCAATCCGCCGCAACAGCAGCAGTAGGGCCGAGTCGATTAGCCGCGCTTCGCACGGCGGACAGCCGAGGGCGGCTGTCCCCACATCAGAAGGTTACACGCTAAACGAAGATCCGCAGCCGCAGGTGCTCTTCACGTTTGGATTTTCAAACTTGAAACCCGCGCCTTCGAGGGTCTCGACATAGTCGACGATGCAGCCATTCAGATACATGACCGAAGTTGCGTCGACGAACACTTTGAGTCCGTCCATTTCGAAGGTCTTGTCCATCATTCCCGCGCCGTTCTCGAACTGCATGGAATAGGAAAAGCCGGAGCATCCGCCACCCACGACTCCAATGCGCAAGCCGGCGGGAACGGGGTTCTGCTGGCCCATGATCTCTTTCACCTTGGTGACAGCGTTGGCGGTTAGAGTGACCGGAGGAGCCTTCTTGGTAACTTCGGGGACAGTTGTGGTGGCCATTCGTATCTCCTTGGCTTTAAAGCTGTTTCATTATAGCAAAAGTCGTTTCCGCCACAAGAATTGATGTTGCTGCGGACAGAAGACAACCCACAGGGTTGGATGCCGTTCAGGGCAGGGAAGTCGCATTCTTCCCGATCCTGGAACGCTTTCGGGAGAGTGGGATTAATTCGGCGCCAGCACTTGCCAACGGGTCTATAATCTTGGCATTAGGGCCTTCCCCGGGACTGGACGCGGGGTTCTGCGCACCCTGCTCAGTGAGTGGAAAGCCGTTGTACCTGGGAACTGCCGAGGTGGCTTATGACGCTAACTGTGGTCGCGGTTATATTCGGAGTGTTTGCGATTGGGCTGATCGTTCTGCTGATCTACAAAAGCACACTCACCATGCGCGAGGACGACCAACTCTTTCTCGACGACGCGAATTCGCACATGCAGACCGAGCAGACGGAGCTGTTAACCAAAGTAAACCGTCTCACGATTCCGGTGCGGGTCTTCAGCATTGGGTCCGGGGTATTTCTGCTCGTACTGGTTGCGATGTTGATCTATCAAAAGCTCAACGAAGTGCAGTAGCGTTACCAGCAAAGTGAAAGCGACGCTCGGCGGCGCGATGCCGCTATTCCCGGTCTGTTGTGGCCGGTCAGAGCGTGTTCCTGTCCCAGCAACGGTAGTTTCTCGCCCACAAAATCTTTTGGTCAGATTGCCGCCTCACTGGGCTGAGAATCCTCGTCGCCGACCGAGTTGGGCTCTTCTGCGCCGGGGGCGTCGAGTTCCGATAACCTGCGAATTTGCAGAAGTGCCTCCGCCAGAGTGGTTGCGACAGCATGGGTATACCCTGTTCCGACTCTTTCTTGAGCTTTCGCAACGCCGCCCGCGAAATGCCACAGGCCAACCACAATCGCGAGAGCGGGGAATCGCGCGTGCAGGCGTTTGCACAAAGAACGGGCTTGGCCCACGGCAAAAGGGGGAAGTGCAGACACGCAGGCGATCTGGTATTTTCCCCGCGCTACCTCTGCAAGCATTCCTTCCACCGTTCCGATTGCGAGAAAGTTCGTGCTGTAGCCGGCCTGTCGGAGCAACTGGGAGAACATCATTCCCACGAGTTCGTCGGCTTCGTCGCGTGCGGGGAGGCAGACGATCTGTATATTGGAGAGCCGACGGTCCAATGAAAACTTAATTCCCTCGTCGGTCGTTCCCTCGGCGGTCTGCGAGGCTGCATTCTGTTGGCAGGCGTGATCGTTCAGATCGTCGATGAGTTCTCGTGTGCTTTGAGAAACAAATTCGCTGGTCCGTTCGCCGACCGCGTCAGTGTGACGATCTTCCTCGGCAAGCCTGAGTGCGGGAATCAGCACCGTTTCGTAAAGACCTTCCAGCGACCTCTCCCGGAGTTCGTTCTCGGCGATGTTGCGAGCCTCATCCTGGTCCATCGCCAGAAGGCGTTGATAGAAGAGTTCCTCGGGACGCAGGACGGGTTCGTCGCCCAGCAGAATTTCCAGAAAACTCATCTGCGGGACATAGCGGCCCACCAGCATCAGACAGACCGTCAGCGGGGTTGAGAGAATCAATCCCACAGGCCCCCATAGCATCGACCAGAAAACGGCGGCAACGAGAATGGCGAGCGATGAGATTCCGGTGTATGCACCATACAGCCACGGTTCTACGAAGTTCGCAATGATCCCTTCAAGAACTACGAACAACCCAACAATCAGCGCGGCATGTTTCCATCCGGGAAAGACCGCCAGGCCGATGGCCACCGGAAAAGCAGCGGCGATCAACGTACCGACATAAGGAACGAGGCGCAGCAGAGCAGCGAGAACGCCCCATAGCAGCGGATGGGGAAGGTGCATGAAATAGAGACCCGCCCCAAAAACGGTGCCATACGCGGCATTGACCAGAAATTGCAGCAGCAAATACCGGCTCAAGCGGTGGCTCGCGTCATCGAGGACCTGAGTTATCACGGTTAACTGACCTTGACCACCGAGTCGGATCAGACGATTGCGCAAGTCCTCCCTCTTAATGAGCATGAAGGCCGCAAAGATCACGACGATTACAGTTGTCTGGAGCGGACCGGCGACGGGTCCGAGAAGATCGCGCAAATCCTGAAACCGATTTGAGGGCGGCGCCGTCAGTTGCACGGGAATGGGACGCGACGAACGAGGCCGGGGCGCGCCATCGGCCGGTTGGCTCGCGACTTGTCCGGGAGCGGCGGCCAGTTCCTTGTTCAACTCGCGCACGGAGGCGGTTGCTTGGCCAAGGGATCCGTCTACGCTCGGATGCAGAGAGCGAAGGGTTTGCTCGAGATTCTCTTTGTAGTCGCGAATGTGCCCAGTGATCTCGAGCAACTCGTCTGCGACTCCCCAGCTCAATCCCGCCGTGATTGCAAAACAAAGAGCCAGTACGACGAGCACCGCAGTGACCCGGCCCAGGTGAAACCGTTCCAAGAAAACCACGAGGGGAGTCAGCAAGAAACTAAAGACGAGAGCGAGGGCCAAGGGGATGAAGATCTGGCGGCCGAAATAGAGCATGGCAATGGTCGCCGTGACCGCGATGAAGATGGACGATTTGGAGGAAGCCGTTGAATCTGGGAAGCGGACCAAACCCTGACCTCCGCGTTTGCCGAGACCGCAAATCGGGGCGCCGGACGACCGTCTGAAACGGCCGATGCCGGCAACCCCGAGCGTATGAAACATCGTTTTGTGCGGAGTGTTAGACGGCGCGCGGCAAGCGCACATCTTGCGTGTCGTCGTCTGCGCTGGCTTCACCGGTCGAAGCGATATCCTGCGCACCCGTACGCTTCAGGATTTCCTTCGCCCGCTTGGTCCAATCAGAGCTGTCGGAGTGGACGGAGAGCAGGATGCCGCCATCTTTCACGCGACCCTCGTAGCGCTTGGCCTCGTACTCCGGAATGCCCATGCCGATGAGAGCACCCGCGACACCGCCCACGGTTCCGCCGACGCCAGCGCCGGCGAGCGCCGCCATGATTGGTCCGGCGGCAATAAACGGGCCCAGTCCAGGAATGGCGATGGCGCCGATTCCGATCAGCCAGCCCATGGCGCCGCCCAGGACCACGCCGGTTCCCGCTCCGGTCGTGGCACCCTCGGGCGCCTTCGTATTTTTCTGATGAGCAAATTCCCGGGTTCCCGCATTCTCGGGAAATAAGGCGGAGATGTCGGCGTTGCGGAAGCCTGCCTCCCGCAAAGCGTCCACACCGATTTCAACGGCTGTATACGACGGATAGATTCCGAACACGGCTGTGTTTTTTCCTGCCATTTTGAACTCTCCTTGAAGTAGTTTCGATGATTGCTTAGCTCTTGGGTTTGACGGTCAGCTCACTGTTGACTTTGCCGTCGCCTGCGATGGCCGCAGCTTTGGCTTCGATCGCGCGTCTTTCTTCCTCAGAGCGCACCGGCCCTTTCAGTGTGACCTGGCCGTTCTGGGTAATCACCTTGATGTTGTGCGCGTAAGTGGATAAGGTTTTGTCCGAGGCGATGGCTTGTCGCACCTGTTGGGTCAGATCCCGGTCGGAACGATTGTTTGACTGCTGGTCTGCGGTGGGCTCGTTGGGATTCTGGTCTTGCTGATTTACCTTGGTGTTATCAGCACCCGGTGAACTCTGTGGGGCAGAATTCTGGGCAGAAACGAGAGTTCCGCACCCTAGCAGGAGCGCGCTGACAAACAGGATCAACCGATCATTAAATTTTTGCTTCATCGGATCCCTCCCTACGACGTGAAATGTTTCTTCGGCTGCTTTGAGCATAGGAGTGGCAGCCTCATGCAGCCATCCGGTGGGCTATCTAGTTAGAGTGCGGATTGCCTGTAGCTTTGTGATTGGAAATGCGGGTGGGCCAAACCCCGGACACTGGCGGTGTCCACAATCGCGATCGAATCTGCAAGCTACCTCGCCGGTTCAACAGGCATCCAAAGAATGCTGATCGTTAGGTACGAATTTCGAAGGGAGGTTCTCATGAAGAGACCAGCTATGAGCATCGCGAATATGCTCACCACCGCGGGACTGCTATTTGCAGGGTACATATTTATCACCTCGCTCCCAGATTTGCGGCGTTACATTCGAATCAGCACTATGTAGGACAATGGTCGTAGGACAACGGTCGGCGCGGTTTCGGTCGATGGAATCCGCCGACCAGAATTCTGCTTTCTTCCTTCCTGAGTAACGATGAGGATGACCAGCGTCGTGGGGGTACGGTCCGGGCTGGTATAGCGAAGGCTCACACTGGGGTACGAAGGCTTCCAACATTTCCCACACTTTTGGACTCCAAGGGTGGTGATGTCTTCCCCCGTGGTTACGCATGCCGAAACTAAACGCACGGGGCCCGATAAGACGACGCATAAACCATCCCGGACTGAGACTGTCATCCTCGCGGTCGCGGCTACGATTTGTCTTGCCGCTGCCGTCGCAGGAGTGTTCTGGAACCGAATTTGGCCGTTCACCGAGAAGGCCGTTATCGAAGACCTGGCGGAAGCGAGCGACAGCGAAGTCACGGTCCGCGGCTTTCACCCCACGTATTTCCCGGTTCCGGGATGCGTTCTCGAAGGTGTTGAGTTCCACCACGGTCCCGAGAAATGGACGCTCATCACCATTGAGAAGCTGACGATTGAGGGAAGTTTTCTGGGAATTCTCGCCCAGCGCGTTCCGCGCATCAAGGCGGAAGGCGGGCATGTGTTCATTCCGCCCTTGGGCAGCGGCGTGACTTTCAAATCGCAGCACTCAACACTAGTTATCGACGAACTTATCGCCAATGGCGCAGTGGTCGACTTTACCCGGAACGATTCGCAAGAGCAGCCAGTGCGCTTTGAGGCCACCGAAGCCGTGTTGCACGATGTGCGTTGGGGAAGCCCGATTGCTTATCAACTGAAAGTGCACAATCCCGAACCGCCGGGAGAAATTATCACGAACGGTAAGTTCGGAGCGTGGCCCACGGGGGATCCGGGAGAGACCCCGCTCTCCGGTGAGTACACTTTTGAACATGCAGATTTGTCGGTATACGGCGGCATCGCTGGAACGCTCGCATCCAAGGGGAAGTACAGCGGCACGCTGAAACACATCAACGTTGAAGGCACGACCGACGTTCCTGATTTCGAGGTGACGTCCGGGGGAAACAAGGTCGGACTTGCGACCCAGTTCCGTGCATACGTCGATGCACTGCACGGCGACACTTACCTGAAACGAGTCGACGCACGGTTTGGTCATAGCCACATCGTTGCGGAGGGCAGCGTCGCGGGCGCGAAAGGGGAGAAGGGCAAGGTGGCGTTACTCAATCTGACGGCGCGTCAGGGCCGCATCGAGGACGTACTCGGCTTGTTCACTTCGGAACGTCGCTCGCCCATGTCGGGAGCGATCGCCCTGGTCGCGAAAGTACAGATTCCCTCGGGCAAAGATCCTTTTTTGAAGAAGGTGAAACTGCAGGCCACATTTGGAATTGACGATGGCAGCTTCACGAAGTCCGAGACGCAGCAAAATGTGAACGAGTTGAGCGCGGGGGCTCGGGGAGAAAAGATGGAAGATGCGGAAACGGTGCTCACCGACTTGAAGGGCCGAGTCGCGCTTACGCGTGGAACGGCCGACTTCTCCGACCTATCCTTTGGCATTCCAGGCGCTTCGGCCCGAATGCATGGAACGTACAACATAATCAATCACAAGATCGATTTGCATGGCCGGCTGCGAGTGGACACCAAAATCTCGAAGACGTCAAGCGGCGTAAAAGCGCTGCTCCTGAAGGCCATGGATCCCTTCTTCAACAAGAAGAAAAAAGGCGAGATCGTGTCCGTGCATATTGCGGGAACGTATGAGCGGCCGCAGTTTGGGCTGGATTTAACGCAGCAGAAAGGCCAGGCACAGCAGAGCAAATAGAAGTTCGAGCGCCCAATTGTCGCAAACATTTAGGGGCCGCCCTACATCCAAGGGCTACGTGCGAGAGCGGTCGCTCTCGCGCGATTTCCGGCGGGACGCCGGCGCTACCAGGAGCGCGATGCCGTTTCGAGACAGATCCCTGCCCGCGCCCCATTTCTTCGTCGCGTCGCTTGCGATCTGCGCGTTCGCAGGACAATTCGGCTGCGGAGGCGGCAGCACCAGTACGACGCCCGTGCAAACCCCTGTTCCAACTGGACAGCCTACCTTTGACCACGTCGTTCTGGTGGTGGAGGAAAATCATAGTTATAGCGACGTGATTGGCAATTCGTCTATGCCGTATTTCAACAGCCTGGCTTCGCAATACGGCCTCGCGACGCAGTATTTCGCCAATGCGCATCCTTCCCTTCCCAATTATTTTGTGCTGACAGTTGGGCTTACGGAAACCCTGGACGACAATTTCTCGGGCACGATCAGCGATGACAATATTGTTCGTGAACTGGTAAGCGCGGGTAAAAGTTGGAAGGCTTACGCGGAATCTCTTCCCTCGCCCGGTTATCTCGCCGGCGATAACGGCCTGTACTTACGCCATCACAACCCGTTCACATATTTGTCCGACGTACAAAGCGATAGTTCCCAGGCGGCAAACATCGTGCCGTTCACGCAATTCGCCACAGACCTTGCCAACAACACATTGCCACAGTATTCCTTCATCGTTCCCAACATCATGGACGACGCGCACAATGGCACCCTCGGCCAGGCGGATGCGTGGCTGCAAGCCAATATTGCACCGCTGATCGCCAGTTCCGCATTTCGGAGTAGCGGCCTGCTGGTGATTACCTTCGATGAAGGAGATCAGTCGGACATGAACCATGGCGGAGGGCAGGTGGCGACTCTCGTCATCAGTTCTAACGCCAAGACGGGATTCCAGTCGCAGACCTTGTACCAGCACCAGAGCGTTTTGCGACTGACTCTGGAAGGTTGTGGGATCAGTACGTTCCCCGGAATGGCGGCAACCGGCGCTGATATGACAGAATTCTTTAACGGGCAGTAAACCGATTCACGGCGCGAAATCGAGTGCTGGCACACTCCGGCATCAGCGAACCTGGTAGCCGGGCTTCACTTCACAGCGATAAGTTTTCGACTGATCTTTGTCGATGCCCACCTGGCAATTCGCCCATCGCAGGATGAGATCGGGTCCCAGGGGAAAGACGATGGCTTCTCCATCGAGGTCGGCTTCGATGCTTGGCCCCTCGGCCGCGGGAGGCAGACTGAAGTTCAACGCACGTCCGAACTTCACCGGATACATTTCACGCACCATATCGCTGGTCATGGGGTGAACTACTTCGGCTTCGAGCAAGAACGTAGCGGTATCGGACCAGTTCCGAACGGAAACGTCGAACCGGCGCCCGTCCTGCGACAGGCTTTCCCGCTCAATTTTCGTGAAAGGACAAGGTCCGGCGATGCATGAAATTCTCGCGTTGCGAAACTCATTTCCCTCTCCAGCATCGAGAGACAAAGAACCGGTCGAAGCTTTCCACTTGCCGTCGGGCGAGCACGGAGGTTGCTTGTTGCACGGCACATTCGCTGAGTTAACGACCTGGAAGGTTTTCACCGCGCTGCCAATATTCGCCTCGGTTGTAGCCTTCACGGAATACCGGATTCGAGCATTGGAGACGACCGACGCCGTACGAGTTTCGGCTATTGTTTCCTGATGCGTGGGAACCATGCGGGCCAGGTAAATCTTGTCTCCTATAAAATCGTCGACGTCCAGTGGTTGATAATCCTTCCGTCGGAACTGCAACAGGACCTGTTGCCGACGTCTTAACCCCTTGGGTAGAGTGAGACTGAAATAGCCTGACGCGTTGGATACGGTCGTGCCACTTCCCAAAGCATTGGTGGCAACGATCTCGACGTTGGCAAGGGGCAACTGCTTATTGGGGTCACGGTCTTGTTGCAGGACGGCGCCTCTCAGGGTGACTGGTTGCCGGCGGTGCAGGAGAGCAGCGACAACGGCGGCCAGCAGAACAACGGAGACGGTGACCACCCAGATCGCGGTCGTCTTTCGAGGGCTCATCGCAAGTTTTCCACCAACATTCTATGACGCTTTTCCGGATAGTGGGGTTTTCTGGTTATCGCAGGTACTACTGAGTTGTGTAGAATGTGCAGCAGTTCTTCTCCTTTAAGCATCTCAATCCAAGCGTTTGTCCGGAGCATCTAACCTTCGCTGATGCGCGAGAACGAAAAGAGCAACCTTCCTGCAGCGCCCCTCTCCCGGCGAGATATTCTCTTGCAGATCGGGGGCGCAGGCTTGTGGGGAGCCTTCGACAAGCCGACTTTATTTTCTTTTCTCGAACAAACGCGGGAAAAGCCTTCGTCCTCCACGCCGCTTCTCGCGTCTGCTCTTTCCCCGGATGACGACCTTTTTCTCGAGGAACTAGAGAAACGGAATTTTCAGTTTTTTTGGGAACAGGCTGGTCCGCAAACGGGCCTGATTCGAGATCGATGCAACGTGTTGACCAATACCAACACTGTGGTCGCCAGTATTGCGGCCACTGGATTTGGACTGACGGCGCTGTGCATTGCGCAACAGCGAGGTTACATTCCGCTTGCCGATGCGCGCGACCGGGTTCTGCTCACTCTGCGCTTCCTGTGGAAGACCATGCCGACGCACCGAGGCTTTTTTTACCATTTCGCGGATATGAATACGGGCGAGCGAGTGTGGGACTCCGAAGTGTCGTCGGTCGATACGGCGATTCTGCTCTGTGGCATTCTTACGTGCCGGCGGCATTTTGAAGAGCATTCGGAGATCAGCCTGCTGGCCTACCAAATCTTCAATCGCGTTGATTGGAGTTGGTTGTCGGAGGACACCACGCTGTTGCCGCATGGTTGGAGCCCGGAAATCGGCTTCCTTCCGTATCGCTGGGATTATTACAGCGAGATGATGATGATCTATTTGCTGGGCCTGGGGTCGCTGACTCATCCTTTGCCGGCGGATGCCTGGAATGCATGGAAGCGGACCAAGTTTGAGTTCGACGGCATTCGCTACATCGGATCGTTCGCTCCTCTATTTGTGCATCAATATTCGCAAGCCTGGTTTGACTTCCGCCACAAGCGCGACGCGTATGCCGACTACTTTCAGAACTCGAAATTGGCGACCGAAGCGCACCGGCGGTTCTGTCTGGAACTCGCCAAGCAGTTTCCTGATTACAGCGAAGATCTATGGGGAATCTCAGCTTCCGATTCGCAAAAGGGATACGTGATTTGGGGCGGCCCGCCAACCATGGGCCCGATTGATGGAACGGTGGTTCCCAGCGCCGCCGCCGGTTCCCTGCCATTCCTTCCAGAACCTGTGATGCATGTACTGAGAAATATTAAGGATCATTACCCGCGCGCCTGGAGCAAATATGGGTTTGTAAACGCATTCAATCCGTTGAAGAACTGGTACGACACCGATGTGGTCGGAATCGACGTCGGAATTACCATGCTGATGGCAGAGAATGTGCGCACCGGTTTCGTCTGGAATACGTTCATGAAAAACCAGGAGGCGGAACGCGGGATGGAGCGCGCGGGCTTTAAGAAATATCAGCCGTGATCGGCGTCTCGCTCAGCGCGCTATAAGACCGGCCGGGCACTCACGCAGCGCTCGCGCGGCGGCGGCCGCGATTAGCGACCTTCTCCTGGAGAAGTAACTCGGTGGCCTGCACTTGCGGTTGGCGATGGAACCAGTTTCGCACCATTTCGCCGTGCAGGAAATTCGTAATTGCCAGCAGGCTCATACCCTGGTGATGGGCCATCCAGCAGCGCACTAATTCAAATCGTCGCCACCGTGAACTGCGCCGTTCGCGATTAAAATCCAAAGCTTCATAAAAGCCATACGAAGCCAGCGATCGCTTTTTCTTCAGCGAGCGCAGGTTCCGCAGCGCGGCCGAAGGATCGATATCCAGTGCCAGGAACGTCGAGTAAGGGGAGACCACGGGCCCGTCCTGGTCGACCTTGTGTATCGCCAACTCAGGAACGCCGAAAGCGTGGTACTGATAGTTCCCCGCCGCATCCCTGGCGAAACAGGATGATTCCGAAATGCCCCACGGGATCCCGAGGTCGGCGGCATAGGCGCGTTGCGCCCGCACCGCCGCAACTACGGTGCGTTCTATAAGAGTCGAGGGATAGATCCGCATCCACAGTGGCGGCATCAGATACTCAAACATCGTGCCTGTCCAGGAGAGCAGACCGGCCATGCCGCGAACGAGAGTGTGCGTGCGGCCCAACTGGAACCAGCTTTCCTGCGGGATGTCGTCTTTCGCAATGGCAGTGAAGAATGCAATTCTGGCCTCGCTGGCCAGCAAGTCGTAACAGGCGGCATGTACCTCCTGCTTCTCGAGATCGTAGCCAATCGAGAGCACCTGCCGGCTGCGGTTTAGAAGAAAAGCGAAGTCCATCTCATCCGCGAGTTTCCCGGCCTGGTCGGCGATTTTTTTCAAGTCCTCGATCAGAGCGGCGTTGCGCGATCGCGCGGCAGGCAACAGAGAGAGCAACTCCTGATAGAGCGACCTCAACTTCAGGTCATTCGTGGAATCGATCGCTGCCTGGAGTTGGGAACTGAGATTGTCAATGAATGCCGGCATTCGCAGCAAGGCGGGAGCTTCACCGGTGCGAGCGTAGAGCCGGATCGCAGGATCGTCGGCCAGAGCCGAAAACTCAGGCAGCAACCACGGGGCATATAGTTGCGCGGTGCGGCTGGCTTGGCTGATGCGCTCTTCGGCTTGTTCGCGAAACCAGCGCACGTCGCCGGTCTGCTTTGGACGGGAAGCCGAGCGATGGATGTCCTTCAGCGCCGCATCGGGAATATCCAGCAAATATCGCAGCCAGTCCTGGCTTCGCAAGGCTTTATTAATGGCAGAGAACTTGCGGCGCGGTAGAACACCGGCGCTGGTGAGCACATGCAGATGATCGAGGAAGCCATCGCGCAATTCAGACTGCAAAAGCGGCTGTTCGAGCAATTGCAAACTTCCCTGCTGAAGTGTCCAAAGGGACGCCACCAGATTGCCGCTATCGACGGTCGACACGAATGCGGGAACCAGTGGAGTGAGCGACTGTGTGTCGTACCAATTGAACAGGTGGCCGCGATACCGCTGCAGCTGCGATACCGTAGCCAGCGTTCTTAAAGTCTGATGAGCAAATTCGGGAACCGTGAGGTAACCGAACTGGCACGCAGCTTGCCTGGCATTGAGCAGAAAACCGAGATTCGTCGGAGAGACTCGAGGCGCGACTTTGAATGGATCTTCCTGAACGTTGTCGGGAATCAACCAGTGATGTTCTTCGGTGCTGAACTCGGCGAAATAGCGCCATGTTCGCAACGCGGCAAGACGAAGGAGCCATCGATCGCTTGCGGAGGTTTGTTTGCGCGGAGAGCGGCTCGGCCGGTTCAGCCAGAGGGCGATTGGCTTGCTTAAAGCCCACAATATAAGTACGGGAACAGCGGCGGTGACAGATCCACGACGCGCCAACCGAACTAAGAAAAACAGCCCGAGAGCGAGAAGCGGGGTCCACATCAGATAAATGTCGAGCATCGTGCGGCGGTAGCCGGACAGTTCAGCTTCCGCCGCCGTCTCCCATTGCAGGAGTCTCTGCCGGGTGATCAGACGACGAACCATGGTTCGCGCTACGGCGTCTAACGACAACAGGGCCTGGTGCGCCATGAAGGTGAGCGTCAGAAGGTTCGCGACAGCGGCATTAAGAAACGAATTGAAGGCATCGGGCAGGATGGCCCCTTTCCCCGACACCAGCGCATGAGTAAGGTCGACCGCCAACTGGCAGAGCGCCGGCAGAAACAGAATGCCCACGGCGGCGAGAGTCCAAGCCCAGGCTGGACCGGGCAGCACCATCCATCCCAGCAGGAGCAAGGTGAAGAATGCCGGTTCGACAAGACTGCGGCGCAAGTTGTCCAGGATCTTCCAGCGCGAACCGACGGACAGCGGATTCGGCACCTGCCGTCCCGACTCATCCGGAACCCTGGGCAGCAGCCACTCTGTGATCTGCCAGTCTCCGCGCAGCCAGCGGTGTTTGCGCCGGTTGTGCGCACTGTAATGGGAGGGATAGTCTTCGATGACCTCGATGTCGCTGACCAGCCCAGCGCGAGCGTATGCCCCCTCAATCAGATCGTGACTCAACAGCGAATTGCGCGGAAAGCGGTTCGAGAGCACGCGTTCCAGCGTCTTCACTTCATAGATGCCTTTTCCGACAAAGATGCCTTCGCCGTATAAGTCCTGGTAAACATCGGAACTGGCGTGGGTGTAAATATCAAAGCCGGTCTGGCCGGAATAGATGCTCGCCAACCGGGAGCGCGCCGTACTCTGAACGCTGATTCCAACCCGCGGTTGCAGGATGCCATATCCGGCAACAACAATTTCTATTTCCGGATCGATGATCGCTTGATTCAGAGGATGAGCCAGCGCTCCTACCAGCCGGCGAGCGGAGTCGCGGGGTAATTCGGTGTCGGAATCGAGAGTGATGACAAAGCGAATATTGGGCAGGATCGACAGATCGCCAATCTTGGCGGGAAAACTGTCGAATTGACCGGAGAGCAGATGATTCAAGTCCATCAACTTGCCGCGCTTGCGTTCCCAGCCCATCCACAGCCGTTCGCGCGGATTGTAGACGCGGTGCCGATGGAACAAGAAGAAGGATCCCATCCCCCGTTCCGCATATTTCTCGGACAATTTGCTGACCAGGTCTGAGCAGAGATCCACCAGAGGATTGTCTTGTTCCTGCGGTTGATGCGGAGAATCAGGTAGATCGGTGAGCAGGGCAAAATGAAGGTTTGGATCCTGGTTTCCCAGGAAGCGAACTTCGAGATCCTCGACCAGAGTGTGAACTTGCTTTTCGTTGAGAAGCATCGCCGGGACGGCAACCAGCGTCATGCACTCATCGGGAATTCCTGCAGAAAAATCCAGCTTGGGCAGGATCTGCGCCGGCAGCGCCAGCGTCACGATGTAGTTCATGATCTGGACCGCGCTCTGGGAACTCGGCAGCAACACCGCCAGGGTGGCAAGGAGAACAAATCCGAGAGGGGTCGACGGATCGGTCAACGCGAACAAGAAACCGGACACAATCGCCAAGGTAAGAGCCGCGATCCCGGGCAGATAAAATTCGTCGGGATGGCTCTGCAGCCAGTTGCGCAAGCGCTCGGCAGCCGGCGGACGGTAGCCGACCTTCTCGTGCAGGATGGCCCGGCCTTCTGCCAAAAGGAAGAACCCAACATGCGACTCACGCAAAGTGAGCCGCGGGTCGTCGTTTCGCTGTCGCTGCGCCCTCTGCGCCAACGCGATGATTTGAGTGGCGACTTCCATCTCGGTACAGTCGGAGTGCTCCGCAATGTGGACCAGCTTCGACCGATACAGATCGCGGCTCTCCGGATCCATCCGGGAATAAGCGCCGGCGGGATCCTGACGCAGAATGCTGTCAAACCGGATCAGAGGCTCGATGACCACCTTCCAGGACGTTTGCTTCATCTCCTGAAGGCTGCGGATCAGATTCTGCAGACCGTACGAACCGGTGGAATCTTTCAGCAGGTATTCGCCACGCTCGGCAATCTGCTCCAGCAGAACCAGCTTGAGGACCGGGATCAGCATCCAGAGCTCGGCCATTTTGAGCACAGAGCTTTTCTGAAAAGCCTGAATGTAGACGCTGAAGGCGGATTCGCTGAAATGGTAAGACGTAGTGACCAGAAAATCTTCTGCCAGCGCCGCGATCCTGGGAACGACGGAGCCGTCGCGGGCGCGAACCTGAGGAACTCTGGTGGGAAGATCAAAAGTCCCGCAAAGCTCCTGCCGCTCCCCTTCCAGCAAAAATGCATTTCCCTGCAGCGAGCGGAAGTCGTCGGAAGCTGCTGGTTCTGAGGGCGAGCCAGCAGAGGCCAGTAACCGCCGGAGGCTACGGGATAATCTTTGGCAGCGGTCGCAGAACACATGCGACTCTCGCTCCGCCGGAATCCATGCGAGGTTGGCGGCCAGTTCCGTCGCGTTCGCGCGCAAAGCGGACGATTCCGACTCCGTTTTCGCCGCAGGAGACTTGAAGTCCTCCACTTCTCCGCTGACCACTTCCACTGGGCCGCCCTCTTTCATTCCCTATGATTCCTAACGATAACTGGAGGCCTGCATCTCAAACATTTCGGCATAGCGGCCTCCCAGACTCGATAGTTCATCGTGCGTGCCTTCCTCCGCGACTTTGCCGTTCGCCAGAACTAAGATGCGGTCTGCCGCTCGCACGGTTGAGAAGCGATGCGAAATAAAAAGCGCCATTTTACCAGCCGTCAGTTCAGAAAACCGGCGAAAGACCTCGAACTCGCTACGCGCATCGAGGGCCGCGGTCGGCTCGTCCAGAATCAGGATCTGCGCGTCGCGCAGGTAAGCCCGCGCCAGCGCCACTTTCTGCCACTCTCCGCCCGACAGATCTACTCCTCGCTCGAAACGCCGCCCCAGCATTTGATCGTAGCCTTGAGGCAGCCGCTCGATGACAGCATCCGCCATGCTCTTGTGCGACGCCGACTTCAGCAATTCCAAGTTTTCGGCTTTCTCCACGCGTCCCACCGCAACATTTTCCCGGGCAGTCATCTCATAGCGCATGAAATCCTGGAAGATGACACCGACCTCGCGATGGAGATCTTCCAGATCGTATTCGCGAAGATCGATGCCGTCGAGCAGGATCTGTCCTTCGGTAGGATCGTACAACCGGGTCATCAGCTTGACGATGGTGGTCTTACCTTCGCCATTTTCGCCGATGAGCGCCAGCCTTTCCTTGGGACGCAGTTGGAAATTCAGGTGATCGAGCACAAGGCGGGAATTTCCCGGATAGCTGAAACATACGTTGCGAAACTCAATGCCACGAACAATCGGACGCGGCGCCGGGAGCGCGTTTGGTTTGGAGCGAATCGTAGGCTTCATCTCAAAGAAGGCCAACAGATCCGTGAGAAACAGAGCTTGATCTCCAATCGCCGCCAAGGTGGAGAAGATCTGTTGAATGTTGCTGCTGGCCTGCTGAATCGCTCCGGCGAGGAACGTCAGTGAGCCAATGCTAAGTACGCCGGCAACCGTGCGCCAAATGACATAAACATAGGCGGAATAGTAGCCCATGGTTCCGACCATGGAAAGCAGCGAGCCTGCGATCAGCTTTCGCCGCGAAAGCGCAACGTCCTCTTTATAGATCTGATCGGATAAGCCGGTGAAGCGCTCGCGCAGGAAGTCTTTCAAACCGAAAAGCTTCAACTCCTTCGCAGCTTCTTTGCTTCCCCCCAGCACTCGCAGGTAATCCAGTTGGCGCCGGATGGGAGTCTGGCGGAAGTTCTTCGCATATCCCAGGAGTGCAAAATGACTTTCTCCCAGGAACGCGGGCACGACACCCGCGATGAGCAGAAGCATCAGCCACGGAGAAAACAACATGATCGAAACCGAAAGCGTGAGGGTGGTGACAACCTGTTGCACCAACCGTCCAATCGCCTGAATCATGACGAGGCGGTCGGTGGCCTGCACACGCGCGCGCTCCAGACGGTCGTAGAAGACCGGGTCTTCATACGCGATCAAGTCCAGTCCAGCCGCGTGAGTCATGACTCGGATGCTGACGTAACGCGTGTACTTGTCCGCGAGCAATGCATCGGAATAGTCGATGGTGCGAGCGAGAACGCTGTTGAGAACCGCGAGCGAAAATTCGGCCGCAACCAGCCACCAGAACCCGTGCTGAACGGACTGATGCGCCGAAACCGCATGCACGATGGCGTCGATAATGAGCTTCGTGATCCAGAGCAGGACAACCGGGAGGAGCGCAGCCACCACGCGGGAGATTAACCCGAAAATAACCACACTGGGGCCGGAATCCCAAACAATCTTGAGCACCGCCGGCACGTTGCGGAGCGCGGAGATGCGGTCCTGCCAACCGCTCCAGACATTCTGGCGTTCAGCCTTGCTCGATTCCGTCATGGTTGCCAATCTCGAAAAGCGCCCCGGATCGTTAGGCCCACCCTCAGTCGCCACAGCGACCCGCACGAAAGATGCCAAAAACCCAGCTAAAGGTTTGTCGCGACAAGCCTTGGCCAGCAGAAAAACGAGTGGCGGCTCGCCGGTTGTAATGCTTTGGATCGCTCAACTTGGAGTCTTCGTGGTTTGATGATAGCTGAGTTTGGCGGGAATTGGTTCTAAAATCGTGATGCTAGTTTCGGCGGTTCTGCGATTGAAGTGGCCGATCAAGGGGCGATCGAGGCCTTGGCGCGGTCTCCGAGAGTGCATTTACAATACACAGGTTGGCAGCTAAAGTTGAGCCCAGAAGTGCGAAAGTGGCGGAATTGGCAGACGCACCAGACTTAGGATCTGGCGGGTAAAACCGTGGGGGTTCGAGTCCCCCCTTTCGCACCAAACTTATCAGCTGATTCTGTTCTGAATTCGGCAGCTTTCTTGCTCGGCTGTTTGCCTTGGGCGTTTCGGTTGTTCGAACGAACTGGAACCATGACCACGTCGCCCTTTCCGCTTCCCGAGGAATTCAACGCTGCATCCTATTTCGTGGACCGCCATATCGCCGAGGGCCGGGGCGACAAAATCGCCATCGAGTGCGAAGACCGGCGCGTAACCTACCGCCAACTTTTTGAATCGGTCAATCAGGTTGGAAATGCGCTCAGGAGGTTGAACGTCCGGCCCGAGGAACGAGTCTTCCTGCTGCTGTTGGACACACCGGAATTCGCCGCGAGCTTTTTTGGAGCGATCAAGATTGGAGCGGTCGCGGTCCCAGTTAATACCCTGCTGAAGCCCGCCGACTACGAATTCCTGCTCAACAACTCGAGAGCGCGCGTCGCCATCGTGAGCGATTCCCTTCTGCCGCTGCTGCAAGCTATTCCTGCCGAGAGACTGCATTTCGTTGAGACAATCATTGTCGTCGATGGCGCAGCAGGCTCTGCCACAGAGTCATTCGATGTTTGGATTCGCGACGGCTCCATCACTCTCGATGTCGCGCGCACCAGCAAAGACGATGCCGCCTTCTGGCTGTACTCTTCCGGAAGTACGGGCAGGCCAAAGGGCTGCGTGCATTTGCAGCACGACATGGTGGTGTGCGCCGAACGCTACGCCAAGGCGATCCTGAAGGCGACGGACGCAGATCGATTCTTCAGCGTAGCCAAACTCTTTTTCGCCTATGGACTGGGCAATGGGCTCTACTTTTCATTGGCGGTGGGGGGCACGAGCATCCTATTGCCGGGTCCGCCGCGGCCGCAGAGCGTTTTCGATGCGGTCGAGCGATTCCGTCCGACGCTGTTCTTTTCTGTTCCGTCGAACTATGCGAAGTTGCTGGCGCATGCCTCAGACGCTGGATGCGATCCTGATTTTTCTTCGGTTCGGCACGCGGTGTCCGCGGGGGAGTGTCTGCCTGCGGCGATTTTTCACCGCTTCAAGGAGCGCTTCGGGGTTGAGATTCTCGATGCCATCGGCTCCACCGAGGCGCTGCACATGTTCATTGCCAATCGACCGGGCGCGGTCAAACCGGGGTCGAGCGGCACAATTATTCCCGGATTCGAGGCGCGTATCGTCGACGAAAATAATCAACCGGTCCGGCAAGGCGAGATGGGAGATTTGTTTGTGAAAACCGACGCCGCCTGCGCGTGTTATTGGAACCAGCATGACAAGACCAAGGACACGATCCGCGGCGACTGGCTGCGCACGGGCGACCGCTACTATCAGGACGCCGACGGATATTTCTGGTACGCGGGGCGCTCCGACGACATGCTGAAGGTCAGCGGCATCTGGGTGAGCCCGGTGGAAATTGAGAACCAGCTTCTCGAACATCCGGAGGTACAGGAAGCTGCTGTCGTCGGGCGCAAAGACGAAAACGGGCTCATAAAGACGGTGGCTTGCGTCGTGCTACGCGATGGCAAATCCGGAACCTCGGAAATCGCATCGCAGCTGCAGCAGTTCGTACTGGAGCACCTGCCGGTCTTTAAACGGCCGCATCACATTGAGTTCTTCGCGGAATTACCCAAGACAGCGACCGGGAAACTGCAGCGCTACAAGCTGCGCTAGCACGAAGGCTCGGGGGATCATGAACGATCACGAACTACTGCACGAGGCTCTGGAAGAAGCGAGGATCGGCCTGCGCGAAGGTGGCCTGCCGATTGGTTCTGTTCTGGCGGACCGGAAAGGCAACATCGTCGCGCGCGGGCACAACTTGCGAGTGCAGAACGGCGATCCCACGGCGCATGCGGAGACGGTATGCCTGCGCAACGCTGGCCGGCGACGGGACTGGGCAGAGCTGACGCTGGTCAGCACGCTCAGTCCCTGCATTATGTGTACGGGCACGGCGTTGCTCTTCCGGATTCCGCGCGTCGTGATTGGAGAAAATCGAAACTTCCAGGGCGCGGAAGACCTTTTCCGTCAACACGGCACGAGCGTTGCAGTTCTGGACGATGCGGAATGCGTTCGCATGATGCGTGAATTCATCGACACGCACGCGGATCTCTGGAATGAAGATATCGGCAAGTAATCTGCTGAAACCAGCGAGATCAGTGCGCCGCGGGAACGTGCCTGTCGGTTTTGGTAGGAGCTGTTTCGCTCGCAGGGAGAGTGAATTTCAAGTCCCACCGGCACAACGGGCAACGCGTCGCAACCGAATAGACGATCCGTCCAAAGGCAACGCATTCGGGGTTCGGACAAGCTCTCATGGTCAAGCTCCAACTGCTGCAAGAATCTGCGCTGCGAAATTGAGTCGCCTCAAGCACGCACAGTAGCATGAAGCTCAACAATCTGATGAGCTTCTTTTCGGATATTCCTTATTGATTTTTCTTCTAACAATAACGTCTGGAATGAATGACGGCGAAGCCGCTGAGATAAACGGAGCTCGCGAGAACTTTCGAAAGCTACTAACTGAGACCGAGACTGTCGGCGGCGGTACCGACGATGGCTTTGCCGATGCTCAGCGAGGCCGTGGCTGCCGGCGATGGCACGTTGAGCACGTGCAGAACTTTGCCGGAAGGTACGAACTGGAAATCGTCGACGAGAGAGCCGTCGGGTTTGAGGGCCTGTGCGCGCACGCCCGAGCCGCCCGGAACTAAGTCCTTCTCGGCAACTTCCGGTAACAAGCGCTGCAAGGCGTGAACAAATGCGTGCTTCGAAAGCGACCGGTGCCATTCGTCCATTCCGCTGCGCCAGTGCTGACGGGCCATGCGCCAGAATCCGGGGAAAGTGATTGCGGAAGCGAGGTCGCGCACGTTGATGTCGGTGTGATGGTAGCCCTCGCGGGAGAGCGCGAGCACGGCATTCGGGCCAGCATCGACTCCGCCTGAAATCCGCCGGGTGAAGTGCACGCCGAGAAATGGGAATCGGGGATCGGGCACGGGGTAGATGAGGGCCCGCACCAGCGAGGCGCGTTCGGGAATCAGATCGTAATATTCGCCGCGAAATGGAATGATCATCACGCCCGGGTCGTCGCCCGCCATCCGGCTGATGCGGTCGCTGAACAGTCCGGCGCAATTGATCAGCGAGTTGGTAGAAAACGCGCCACGCGTGGTTTCGACCACGATTTCGTTCGCTTGCCGGCAAATCCCGTTGGCCGCCGCTGAAGTGAGAACCGTACCCCCGGCAGCGGAAATCAGCTCCGCATATTTTTCGCAGACGAGGGCGTAATCGGTTACTCCTGTGCACGGCACTACGAGCGCTTGCAGACCGGTGGCGTGCGGCTCGATTTCGTGCAGTTCCTCCGGCCCGATCAGTCGCAGGCCGGTCAGGCCGTTGGCTTCTCCACGCTTGCGCAATTCTTCCAGGCGCGGGAGTTCGTCCGCCTGAGTAGCGACAATGACTTTGCCGCAGACGTTGTGAGCGATGCCGTGCTGGCGGCAGAATTCGATCATGGCCGCAGCTCCAGTAACGCAAAGGCGGGCCTTCAAGGAACCGGGCTTGTAGTAGACACCGGAGTGAATCACTCCACTGTTATGTCCGCTCTGGTGGCGGGCTACGCGGTCTTCTTTTTCTAGCAGCAGCAGGCGCGAACGCGGAAAGCGGCGCGTGATCTCCAGCGCGACTCCAAGGCCAACCACACCGCCGCCGATGATGACTACGTTGTAGCGAGAGTCGGGCATAGTGAGCGGAGCGCGGGGGCGGCTCCGGCAATTCGAATCCCCTTTGAATTGGGTGTCGGAACGATCATAGCGGGCAGGAGAGCCATCCGTCACTGCATGGTTCCCGTGTCACTGCACGATTAGAGTCACGGCGGTGTTGTGGCTCAGAGAGCCGGACGTTCCTGTCACTGTGACCACGTACGTTATGGGAGTAGTTCCGGTCGTAGTGGTTCCGTTCCCAGCCGTGCTGACGCCGCCACACGAAAGAAGCGAAACAATCAACAACAGAAGCGCAGTCAGCGCGAGCACGCGAGGCTTGCGCCTCCGCGGCGGACGAAGCGCCACACTGAAGCTAAGCACGATTCCCGGCAACAGCAACCATAGTGCCTCGAAAATCGGACGCCGACCCACGGGCCACTGCAAACTGGCGGCGGCTGATGTTGTGGAGATAGTCATGACCACATTCACCGCGGCATTTTCGGGAACCTGCGGGGTTGACGGGCTGAACAGACACTGCGCGCCCGTGGGCAGTCCGCTTGAACAAGAAAGAGTCACTGCGCCGGGGAATGAGTAACCGGGAGGGTTGGGTCCAACGGTCAACTGGTATGGACCTGTGGTTTGTCCTGCAGTAACGGTTTGGATGGGCGTCGCCGAACTCACTGAGAAATCGGGTATCACGGTCAGCGGCAGCTGCAAAGTGTGGCTGGGTTGCCCCGAAGAATCCGTAACCGTAAGACTGATACTGTATGCCGCGGGCGCGGCCGTGTTCGGAACGTTGAGCGATACAGTCAGTATCGTCGGCGCGTTCGCGATGACTGGCACCGGGCTTGTTGGCGAGACTGTGCATTGAGCCCCAGGCAGCGCACTCGCGTCACAAGTAGCATTCACCGAACCGGCATAGGTGGGCGTGACCGACACTTTGGCCGTTTGCGGTGAACCTGCGTCCACGTTCGCCGGGAAGGCCTGACTCACTGCCAGCTGAAAATCTTCGCTCACAACGCTGCTCGACACGATGAGGGACACGCCCACGGAATGCGCAACCGTGCCGGATGTTCCGGTGACCGTCACAGGATACGCGCTGGTGCTGGTTGAGCCGGCGGTGGAAATAGTCATCGCGACGGATGCTGTAGCGTTTCCCGGCGTTATCGGGAGAGGTGGGCTAAAAACACACTGCGCCCCGGAAGGTAGCCCATTGGTACACGCCAGCGTTACTGCACCCGAGAATGCGCCGGTGGCGGGATTCGGGACAATCGTCAGCAGGTAGGGAGCTGTCGTCTGGCCGGGACTGATGCTCTGGCTGAGCGGCGTCGAAGTGACAGAAAAATCCTGGACGGTAAGTGGCAGAGACACGTTGTGAGTGGGCTGGCCCGACGAGTCTGTCACCGTGACACCGAGGTTATACGCGGCGGGTGCGGTGCCGCTCGGCAGGGCGAGCGTTACGGTCAGCGTGACCGGCACATTGGTGGTGATCGCCACGGGATTTACCGGAGCGATCGTGCATACCGTTCCTAACATCGCGTTTGGGATTTGGCACGTGGCGTTGATCACCCCGCTGTAGTTGGGCGTGATGGATAGCATGGCGGTCTGGGACGATTGCGCTTCCACGTTGGCCGGAAAGCCAAAAGTGGTTCCCAGCTGAAAATCATTGCTGATGACGAGCGACACCTGCACGGAGTGGGAAAGTGAACCGGACGTTCCGGTGATTGTGACGGGATACGTGCCCGATGTAGTTGGAATGCTGGTCGAGATGGTCATGGTGACCGACACCGGAGTTTTCCCCGGTGTCACGGTCGCAGATGGACTGAACTGACATTGAGCGCCCGCGGGAAGTCCACTGGCGCAGGTGAGTGTCACCGCACTGCCATAGGAAGCTCCGAAGGGCTGGACTGTCAGGTTATACGCTCCGGTCGTTTGGCCCGGGATCACGGCCTCACTCGCGGTCAAAGACGTGAGAGAGAAGTTCTGCACGACGGTCAGGGAAATCGCCAATGTGTGACTGGGCGCTCCTGTCGTGTCCTGAGTATTGATGTTGACGTTGTACGTGCCCAGCGCGGCGCTAGCGGGCACGCTGATCGTTGCCGCCAGCGACACCGTCGAATCAAGGTTGACGGCGATTGGATTCCCCGGAACCAGCGTGCAGGTTGCTCCGGGCAGAGAACTGGCGTCGCAAGTCGCATTGATTTTGCCGCTGTAATACGTCGACGCGGCGATGCTTAAGTTCGCGGTCCCCTGCGCACCGAGCGCAACCGAGAGCGTCTGCGTGCCCGAGAGTTGGTAGTCCCCAACATTAAAAGGGATCACCAAAGTGTGGGTCGTGCTGGTCGAGGTTCCCTGCACGAGGAGCTGGTAACTGCCCGTGTTCAGCGTCGGTGCGTTCACGGTGACGGTTGCTGTCGTTGGAATGGAAGTCACCGTTGCTGGATTCACGCTGCAACTCCCGCTTCCCGAAACCAGTGCACATGTCAGGTTGATGGTCCCGGTGAATCCGGTGGTCGCGGTCACACTGATGGGTCCACTGGTGGCGGTGCTCCCCACGTTGACGGTCGGAAAAGCAGTGGGCTCGCTGAGCATGAAATCGGCACCACTGCTCAACACATGCAGCACGGCGCTGGCCTGATGCGTCACGTGATTCGAATCGGAACCCGCACCTTGGACGTTGAAATAGTAGTCGCCCACCGCTCCACTGGCCGTGACCGTGAAAGGAGTGTTGATCCCAGGAGTAAGCGTGGCCGGCGAAGGAGTACATGTGCCCGGCGCTGGGGTGTTTCCGGCAACGCAACTCAAGGTCAGGGAGCTGGTGTATCCATTCATCGCATTGACGGTGCCGCTGAAAACTGCGGTCTGTCCCACGGAAATGCTCTGTGACGAATTCGGAATGGAAATCTGGAAGTCGGGAGTAACCACGAGATTGAACTGCCACATGCCGCGTCCGTAAGTAGACGCGCGCAACAATTGCTGGCCGCCGGAATTGAAAACGCCGAGCGCGGTGACCGCAACATTCGGCAGAAAACCTGGCTGTCCCGTGCTCGAGTCCGGCCCAAGCTCAGTCCAACTAGCGCTGGATGTCGAACTGGCAAAAACGCCCACGTCGGTCGCGACATAAACCTGAGACATCGTCGGATAGACCACCACCGCATTGACGGGTGAATCGGGAAGGTTCGCGGTAAAGTCGGTCCAGGTCGCGCCCGCATTGGTAGTCTTCCAGACGTGCCCGGTGCCACCGGTGAAGCCCATCACAGTTATGTATGCAGTCTTGCCGGTGGAATCGGACGCGTCGATGGCGACACTCGAAACTGGAAACTGATTCGGATTGATGCTGCCCTGCGGTCCGTTGTTCGTTACGTCGGCAAACGCAGGCACCCCGGCCGAAGCGTTGGTAGTAACCCAAACGTGGCCACCTGACGGCGTATAGAGGAGCCCGTCGATTGGGCCGTATCCGCTCGTAGTTGCGTAGAGGACGGTAGATCCGGCATCGTCCGTCGGACCTCCCGCAGCGATCGCCCGCACCTGGTTGACTTCGCTTCCGGAACACGTTCCCATTCCAAACGTGTCGAAGTTCGGGCTGAGCGCGGCAAAGAGGCCACCCGTACGAGGCCCGCGCCAGACGCGGCAAGTGCCCACGAGCATCGCGGTGGACGACTGCGGATCGAGGATATAAGGGAAATAGAAAGCACCGTCGTCCCCGCCAACCGAACTGCTGGTGACGACCACGTTGAAGCCGCTGTCGACGCAGTTGATGCCATTGGGACAAAGTTGCACCGCAAGGCCACCCGGAGGAACGTCGGGATTCGAGGCATACCAATTCGACCCGATATCGATCGCGTTATAGCCGCCGTCGCCGCCCAGCACATTCACCCAACCGAGATTCGTCGTTGCCTGGCTGGTTGCTGGCGAGCCATTGTCCTGCGTTCCTCCCAGCAAGGTGTTCGGATCGGTGGGATGCTGCGAGAAACTGACGAACTGCGTCATCGATCCCAGATCCTGATTGAGATCGTCGAACAGATTCACGCCGGAACAGGAGCCCGAGTTCAGTCCCGAGTATGCGTTGAGTGCGCGGTAAATTCCCCCATCGTTTGCGAAGTACATCAGCGCGTTGCCGGAGTCGCTACCCGAGTTCGGAATCATATACGCCGACGCGTGCTGATCGGGATGCACGTGAGCGGGCGCGGCAATCGGGTCGCATCCGTAGACGTGGGTAAGGTTCAGGAACGGCGATGCCGCGCAGGTAGGATTCTGCGTCGTGATGCTGCATTTGTAGAGATTGATTGCCCCGGCGTACAAGTCGGTCGCGGCACCATTCGGAACCGCGAGCAGTTCCAGGTCGTAGGAGCCCTGTTGCACGCCACAGCCATCAAAATCTCCGCAGTTTGCAAGGGCCGAGTCGGAGATGGAAGTCCATGACGCGCCTCCATTCACGCTTTGCCAAATGCCGCCATCGACCGGACTGCCGTCGGCGGCGAGATAGATGAACCAGGCGTAGATTTCGTTGCGGCCGGGAATCGATGTCAGTTCCGCGCGATAAATCGGGCACGCGTAGTTATTGGAAGTAGATTGCGCGGGGCATGCCGCGGTGGTGAGTACTCCGGCGCCGGGCTGGACCGCGAGGCGCGTCCAGTGCGTTCCATCGGGGGACGAATAAATACCGTGGTAGCGCACGGTGGCGAAGAATTGCGCGGCCCCGTCGCTGTAGACAACGGAAGTGGCCGACGTCGCGTCCGTCGCTCCGCCGGGATCGACGAGGGCATCGTAGGTCCAAGTCTGTCCGGCATCGAGCGAGGTGTAGAGGCCGCGCATGGTGTTGGCGGTTATCGCGCCGGCGACCTCGCCTTCAGATGTGGTTGCCATGGCGGAAACGACTGTGTTCGTCTGCCCGTTGGCTGTGTTGAAAGCCATGCGTGTTCCGCCAAGACCGCTAAACGAAAGCGCGCCGGCGTTTGCGGTCGAAATCAGCGTCCACGTACCGCCCCCATTCGCTGATCGCAAAATGCCCAAACCAAAATAGGAGTCCGCAGAATTATCCGCCTCGCCTGTGGCCGCAAGAATCACGCTCGTCGTAATGTTGCTGTTGCCCGGCTGGATTGCGAGTGCTCCGATTGAGAGTGTGGCTTGACCGTCGGTAACGGGAGTCCAGGTCACGCTATTGGCGCTGCTGTTCGTAGCGTTCGTCGATTTCCAAATTCCGCTTTGTGCGCCACCGATGTACACCGTGTTGCCGCTGGGATCGGCTGGATCGATGGCGATCGCGGTCGCTCGTCCCGATACCTGGTGATAATCCTGCGTGCCGTTGCCCGTCGCGTCCGATGCCAAGGGCATCGGCCCGAGCGGTACCCACGATCCAGCCGAGAGCGAAATCTGTCCCTTGACGTGGCCCGTTGCATCCAGCGCGTCAGCGTGCTGTGTCCTCATCCGAAGCTTGGCCTGATATGCGCGGCGACGCAGTTCGGCAGCGGGCTTGCCGTGGATTAATCGCCCACGATAGAACCATTCATTGCGCTCTTTTACGTGGTCCGCGTCTGAGTCGGAAATAGGATTTTCAGGAACGATCTGCTTCGCACCTTGGCCCAGGACGATCGGCACAGTCACGAAATAAGTCAACACGAGCACGAACCATCGCGATGAAAAACGAGAATGGCATGGCATGATGAATCTCACCTGCCAGTATCGGAACGGGTCGCAGGCGAAGCAATATAAAAGCGCGGTAAACAACTGCCGGCGGACCACTTTGGGACAAATGGATTTCCGAAATTGGCACAGCGCGCAGACGCATCTGCCTTGTACAATCTTTTTTCTTCAATTATTTCGATGGATGGAAGGCGCCTGTGATCCGCGCAGCGAGCTTTATAGCGAGGTTAATGACGGCGTTCTCTCATGTGTTGCTTGCGGCATGGATTTTTATAGGCCTGTCCGCTGCGGCGGCCCAGGAGAGCAGCGTTCGCGAGTTGACGGTGGCAGCAGCAGCTGATTTGAGCGCGGTACTCGAACAGATCGGCGATAACTACCAGAAGAAGACTGGGGTGAAGGTGAAGCTTTCCTTCGGAGCATCCGGCGCTCTCACCCACCAGATTCAGAACGGCGCTCCGTTCGATTTGTTCTTCTCGGCCGACATGGATTATCCGCGGCAGCTGATCGCAGATAGAGATGCGGACGAAGCGAGCCTGTATCAGTACGCGGTGGGAAAGCTCGTCTTGTGGGTTCCGGCGGATTCGCCGCTGGATGTTGAACATCGAGGTATGAACGTTCTGCTCGATCCGTCGGTCAAGAAGATTGCGATTGCCAATCCGCAGCACGCGCCTTACGGCCGCGCCGCGGTGGCGGCTCTGAAGCATGCTGGAACGTACGATCAAGTAACCAGCCGCCTGGTGTTGGGCGAAAACATCTCGCAAGCGGCGCAGTTCGTGGAGTCGGGCAACGCCCAGGTGGGTTTTGTGGCGCTCGCTCACGCCGTCGCTCCGAGCATGCGCGGCAAGGGAAAGTATTGGGAGGTTCCTGCGGACTACTACCCTCCGCTGGCGCAGGGAGTAGTGGTGCTCTCGCATTCCCAGCATAAGAAGGAAGCTGAAGAGTTTCTGAGTTATATAAAGACGAAAGACGCAACCGACCTGCTTCAGAAGTATGGATTCACGATGCTGCAAAAGTAGCAGTAGCGCCGGCAACCCTTCGTGCGCATCGCTTGCTCAAGGGCAGGCTTTGCCGGCTGTACCGTGGGCGTCTCGATCGCGGAACTCGGGGGGCCGGAACGGACTCTGATGGCAATCGACTGGCAAGCCTTCTGGCTGACGTTGCGACTGGCGATCACGGTGTCAGCGATATTGCTGGCGCTTGGCCTGCCCATCGCCTACTGGATTGCCTTCTCCCGCCGGCGCTGGAAGTTTCTGATCGAAGCGATCGTGGCACTGCCCATCGTTCTTCCACCGACTGTGCTGGGGTTCTATGTCTTGGTCGCGCTGGGCCCCCGCAGCCCACTGGGCCGCTGGTGGATCGCGCTCACCGGCCACACGCTGGCCTTCACGTTCAGCGGCTTGGTAATCGGTTCCATCCTGTATAGCCTGCCGTTCGCGGTGCAGCCTTTCGCCGCATCGTTGGCCAGCGTCGATCGCAAGCTCATCGCAGCTTCGGCCACCCTGGGTGCTAGCCCGCTGCGAACTTTTTTCCGCGTGATTGCGCCGCTCTCCGTCCCCGGACTGATTACCGGCACCGCGTTGAGCTTCGCTCACACCATGGGCGAGTTCGGTGTCGTGTTGATGGTCGGCGGAAACATTCCGGGCGTAACTCGAACCGTCTCGATCGATATTTTCGACCGCGTCCAGGCGTCCAACTACGCGACCGCGAACGCAACTTCGCTGCTGCTCCTCGCTTTCTGCTTTGCGATCTTGGCGGTGGTGTATGGCGTGAACCGGAAAGCATGGGTCATCGGACCCGCGAAATAAGCTTAAGCCGCATCCCACTTCTTACTCTTTGTCATCCTGAGCGAAGTGACCGTTCGGCGAAGCCGAGCGGTCGCGCAGTCGAAGGATCCCTCTCGACCTGCCGGTCCTGCGGCTCGTCGAGGCATTTCTGTCCGCACTTCTCCAGCCGGACTTTGCCAACATGCGCAAGCCTCCCTAGAATGAACTGCTGTGAACGAGCCTCGCGCAATCACGTCGGCTGACGTCGTAGCTTCGCCGTCCTCCAATGGAAGCGAAGGGCGGGACGCCCCCCAGTTCGAAGTTGCGCTCCACAAGAAACGGCCATCGCCGGAACACGAGTTCATCCTGGAAGTCGCGTTCCAAGCCCCGCCGGGGTTCACCATCTTGTTCGGCCCATCGGGAGCAGGAAAAACAACTCTGCTGGATTGCGTGGCCGGCTTGACCACACCCGATGATGGACGAATCGCCATAGGCGACCGGGTCTGGTTCGATCGCGCGCGGAGCGTCGACCTTCCCGTTTCGAAGCGCCGCGTCGGATATGTGTTTCAGACCTTGGCCCTGTTTCCGCATTTGACGGCCGTACAAAACGTCCAGTACGGCCTCGCCCATCTGCCGCAAGCGGAGCGCACAAGGCGTACATCCGCAATTCTTCGGGCATTTCACATTCCTCACCTCGCGCAGCGCCGCCCGCGCGAGATTTCTGGCGGAGAAAGCCAGCGCGTGGCCCTGGCGCGAACCCTTGTAACCGATCCGGCGTTGTTGCTTCTCGACGAACCGTTAGCGGCGCTCGACGCTGCGACCAAAACGAAGATCATCGACGATCTACGCAGTTGGAACGAGGCGCACCGCATTCCCATCCTCTATGTCACGCACAGCCGCGAAGAAGTGTTCGCTCTCGGTGAGCGGGTGATCGTGCTCGACGCCGGACGCATCGTGGCCCAAGGCACACCGCACGAAGTGATCGCCGCGCCGCTGCAGGAGACGGTTGCGCAACTGGTCGGCTTCGAGAATGTTTTTGATGCAATCGTGGAAGCCGTCCGCCCCGAGCGCGGGACGATGAATTGCCGAATTGCGGGAGAGGACGGCCCAGTGGTGCTCGAGACGCCCTTGGTTCGCGGAGGCGTGGGCGCGCCGCTTCGCGTGGGAATCCGCGCCGGTGACATTCTTCTGGCAACGTCGCCGCCCGTTGGATTAAGCGCTCGCAACGTGATCCCGGGCCGCATCACCTCACTCGTTCAGCGCGATGTAGTCGTTTCCGCGCGCGTGAAGTGCCGCGTCGAGATGGAAGTCCATCTAACCCTCGCCGCCCGCGATTCCCTCCAACTCGTACCCGGCCGCGAGGTCTGGCTGGTGATCAAAACGCACTCCTGCCATCTGATGCAGGGGTAGTGAAGAAACTGTGCGGGCCCAGTTACCGTGGCGCCGGCATCTTGCCGGCTGTCGGGAGGGCATCTTGCCCTTGCGACTGGGAGTAATTCTCGAGATGCGAGCTTTCCCGTCCTACGCTCCTCGCGTTTTGTATTTCTTCCCGCTCCATCTCGATCACTCCCACCCACTGCCCTTTGCGCTCTTCCGAGAACACAACTCTCCCGCCGAGAACCTGCGCCGCCGCTGCCGGGGGCAAGTCGCGATGGAATCCAAAAAATCTCCGCTTCAACCCATCCCAGGTCTTCCAGCGATCCAGCATCGGATGCGGAGGCTCATATTTGGTGGAGAACACGAGAGCAACATCAAAGTGCGAACGGAAATCGGCGGCCGACAGAACTTCGTCCAGCGAGAAGTCCTCGATGCGCACTACCTGCACCGGACGCGTCACATAACCGAGCCAGGGACGGGCCAATTCATCCGAAGCCGGCCAAGCGGTAAGCACGTGCCCCATGGGATAGCGTGCCTCCAGAAAGCGCTCCCCGTTCTCATGCAAGACGACGTAATCGCGATAGGCGAGATTGTCTTCCGGGGAGAATCCGTAGGGCGGATTCCAGAACCATGCCGCAATGAACGCAACCGCAACCACGGCAACAGCAGCAGGCCAATAGCGCAGCCGCCGGCGCAGCGTTGAGACTCCCACAATGATCACGAGCGGAACTGCCGGCAGCATGTAGCGAGCCAGCACTGCCCCGCCGATCAACGCCATGACCACGACATACACTTTCACAACGACGAGAAAAATCATCTGCACTGGAATCGGGATGCGCAAGCGTTCGACGTCTGTCGAGCTTCGCTCGACCGGACAGCCGGGGGCGGCTGTCCCCACATAGTCTTTCACCGGAGGCAGCAGCATCGCCAGCAGCATGCCCACCGTCAGCACCCACAGATGCAAATAGCCGAATGCCTGCCAAAGCCGCAATACCAGGGCAAGCAGAAATCGCAAGGGGTTGAGAGTCGCGGCAACATTGTAGCGAAAGAACTCCGGGTTGCCGAAGACATAGCCCGTGCGGGAGTAGTGATAGGAATACCACAGCGCCAAGGGAAGCAATGGAATCAGCAGCGGCAGGATGCGGCGCGCCGAAGTTGTCGAGCTTCGCTCGACCGGACAGCCGGGAGCGGCTGTCCCCACATGGCTGTTCCAGAACCGCGGTACCAATCGCTCCGGCACAAGGGCACGCAAACCTTCCCAGCATGCCAAACCCAGGGGCGCGAGGATCGCCGTCTCTTTCGCCAGTACGGCCAGCGAGAACCACATCGCTACTGCAACCGGCCGCTCCTCCAAGTAAGCGGACAGACCCCAGAAAGTCAGGCCCGCCGCAGCCAGGTCCACCTGAGCCAGCGAACTCTGTGCAAAGAACACCGGATACAGCGCCGTACACAATGTCGAGGCGATCGCGACCTGCGTATTGGCCACGCGCTGGGCCAGCCGAAATACTCCCAGCAGCGAGAACGCCGCCACTAACAGCATCGCCGATCGCGTCACCATTGGCGCAAAGCCTACTGCCTTCCACCACAGCGCAATCCACGCCATCACCAGCGGAGGGTGCGCGTTCGAAACGGTGGTATGCGGAATCAGACTTCCGGTCAGCAGCAGGTCGCGCGCCGCGGGAACGTAATATCCCGCTTCATCCCAGAAATAAGGAAGCTGCAGCAGCGGAACATGCAGCAGAAAAATCACTACAAAGATGACCGCAAACACCACAGCCGGATGCGGACTGGACAATCGCATGGACGAAGTCGAAGTCATTTTATCCGTGGAGACGCGGATCGAGTATCGGTAACCTCGCTCGCGATGATCCGAAATCCGCGCGCTGGGGCGGAGCGAGTCGCTCATCATAATGCGGTGCGATACGCGTCGATATACTGCAGGTCGACAAGTCGCCTAGTGAACCGGTCCCTGCGGCGTCATCCGCGGATCGAGTTTGATCTCGCCAAACGCGCTCTCATAGCCCGACACATTCTGCTGCAGCAGTCCCAGCAGCGCCTTCGCCTGCTGCGGACTCAGATAGATGCCCTGGAAGTTTTTGATCTCCACGTGAGTCTCGGTCTGTTGCTGCAGTGTGCCGAACACCAAGAAGAAGTCCCAGATGTTGACTCGCATCTGCACGCTGTTGGCGTAATTTTCGCGATAGGTGGCGTCGTTCAATAACTTGACGTTGGGTTGGATAGGATTGCTCATAAGCAGAAAGTGTAAACGAGTTTGTTCATGAAAACCGGCCCAATACCAGGAGGTTACCGGTGACGAACCTCCTCCGCAGTGCGATTGACAAAATCTGTCACCGGTTGCTGCTTTGCGACGGAGCAAGAAATGGCTGATCCTGTGCAAGACATGGACTTTCGTTTGTCTTTTTACTGAAAACACAGGACTTATCGTCCTTCTTTTCATTACTTTGGGAAGTACCTGATGGCGCACAAAGTGCGATAGAGTCTATGTTCGTCGACCTTGAGATTGAGTGGGCTAACTTATGACCCAAAATAACGATCACGCGATGATGGAAGAAGTCGTCCTTCCTGAGCACTTGCTGCCCTTGGGATCGGTGCTGGGTCAGGGAGTTTCGGCGCTGGACTTGTGCATGGTCCTGGCCAAGATCTTTCGTGTGCAGTACACCGAAGTCGCACTTCTGCGGCTGGAAGGCGGCTTGTTGCGCTTCATATTCCCCGAGTACCTGCGGACCACCGGCTCGATCCCGTTGTCCAGCAAAGCGGTGGCGGCGCACACGGCTCTGAGCAAGAAGGCCGAGATCTTCAACAATTTTGCGCGCGTCAAGCACGCCAGTATCTTTGAGACCATCAAACCCGACGGTACCAATGACGAACCGGCCGCTCCATCGCCGATTCAGAAACTCATGTCGGTTCCGATCATGGATCCAAAAGCGGCGGTGGTGGGAGTGATTCAGATTTCCCGCAAAGGACTGGACCCGAAGTTCGCCCAGGATTTCAGCCGCGAAGATTTGCACGACCTGGAGTTGGTCGCGGGACTATTGGCGACGGCGCCGGCGCTGCTCGCGAACTAGGCTTGTTGTTCTTGCAGAAAGATTCCGGGATCCACTTGGGGCGATTCCGGAATTTCCTTCTCTGCGACGCGCCTTTCTCTGCGATCTTCTTTCTCTGCGACCTTCGCGGCTTTTCTTTGCGGCCTTGGCGGTGAAAGGCTCTCTCAGCCTTTCACCGGAACTCGCAAATCCGCCCCAGTCATCTCTTTGGGCTCATCGACCCCCAGCATTCCCAGAATCGTCGGCGAGATATCGCGCAGCGATCCGTTCGGCTTCAGCGTGAACTGCTTGGCGTTTTCGGAAACTACTATAAACGGCACCGGATTCGTGGTGTGCGCCGTATGCGGGCCGCCAGTCGCTGGATCGATCATTAACTCTGCGTTTCCATGATCGGCCGTAATCAGCATCGCTCCGCCCTTTGCCCGCACCGCAGCCTCAATGCGGCCCAGACAGGCATCCACGGTTTCGACGGCTTTGATGGTCGGTTCAATTTTGCCCGAGTGGCCAACCATGTCGGCGTTGGCAAAGTTCACAATCATCACGTCGAACGTGCCGTCTTCCGTGGCCTTCACGACTGCATCGGCGATGCCAGCGGCACTCATCTCCGGCTTCAAGTCGTACGTCGCAACTTTCGGAGATTGCACCATCACCCGTTCTTCACCGGGGAACGGAGTCTCCACGCCACCGTTGAAAAAATAGGTGACGTGCGCGTACTTCTCCGTCTCGGCCACGCGAAGGTTTCGCATGTTCATCCCGCCCATGACGTTGGCGAGAATGTTTGCCATCGACTCCGGTGGAATCACCACCGGCAAACTGAAACTCTTGTCATACCGCGTCATGCAAACGTAGTTAAGATTCTTTGGCACGCGATCACGCGGAATCGCTGCATCGAGATCGGCCGCACCTGGCAGGTCGCTGCCTCCCTTTTCGTTCAATCCGCTGTTGCGAGCCAGGGCGCGCGTAATCTGGCGAACCCGATCCGCGCGGAAGTTGAAGCAGATGCACGAGTCTTCGTCGCGAATGGTGGCGACTGGCTGCCCCTTGCTGTCAGTGCAGACGAACGGGATCACGAATTCGTCCGTCACTCCCTTGTTGTAGGAATCTTTCATCCCCTGCACCGGATCGGCTTGCTTGCCGCCCTCCGCGTCGGCGAACACCATCGCGTTGTAGGCCTTGGCAATGCGCTCCCAGCGCCGGTCGCGGTCCATCGCGTAATAACGTCCGTTTACCGTGGCGATTTTGCCGCAGTTGTACTCGCGCATCTTCTGCTGTAGCTGTTCGAGATACCCGGCGCCGTTGGTGGGCAGCGTGTCGCGGCCGTCCATGAAAGCGTGTACGAAAACTCGTTCGATCCCGTTCTGCTTTGCCATCTTCAGCAGCGCGTAGAGATGAGCCTGTTGCGAGTGCACGCCTCCGTCCGACACAAGGCCGAACAGATGCAGGCGCCGTTCGCCGGACCGGGCATGCTTCATCGCATCGAGCAGCACGGGATGGGAAAAGAACTCCCCGTTCTGGATCATCAGATCGATGCGAGTGATGTCCATATGAACGATGCGCCCGGCGCCGATGTTCAGATGCCCCACTTCGCTATTCCCCATCTGCCCCTCCGGCAGCCCAACAAACGGCCCGCTGGTATGAATCAGCGTGTTGGGATACTCCCGCAGTAACCGGTCGTAAATCGGCTTGCGCGCGAGAGCAATGGCATTGGCTTTGGTTTCGGCTCGATACCCCCAGCCGTCGAGAATGGTAAGAATCAGCGGTTTAGGACGAGACATAAATTTTCGTTCTGCTCCTTGCATAAATGACTATGAAAGCGAAGCGCCTTGGAAGTTCAATCTAGCCGGGATGAATTGTCCACAGCACTCACTTTCATCTCTTCGTGTGACGGAGAAGCTTGTTGCAGAACCATGCCAAAGCGCCTCCCAGCGTCAGAAGAAGTAGATATGCGAAAAAGCGCGCCTCGACACTATGGGGTTTAATCTTGAACAACCATAACGCCAAGCCCAATGAGGCAGCCAGCAAAAGGCCGGCGATGAGAAGCAGGATGTTATCGAGCACTGGATGGCCGAAGCTCTGTGTGGCGCCACTTCGTCGCTGGGCCCTTATTCTGAGGTATCCGCCGCCAAGATAAGCAACGAGAAGCCCTATTCCCATCCATGCGCGCAGATTCATCGAGCCAGTCTCCTAGTCTTTTGAGGAGAAAATTGCCGGCCAATCGCACCCTCTGGTCACCATATGAGTTCAACCGAATACTTCTTAAACTGCTGATCCGCGCTCACGAGCGGCATCGATTCAATAAGGCTCTGGGCAATGAGGATGCGGTCAAAAGGATCTCGATGATGGAGCGGAAGGTCCTCCAGGCGCCTCACATGATCAAACGTTAAGGGCAAGACGGAGACTCCATTCGCTATTAGTTTCGCAGCCAAGTAGTCGCCTATGGGCGAAGGCAAAGTGAGTCTGCCAACCTGCACCTTCGCTATGATCTCCCAAAGGCTGGCTACGCTGATCCACACGTCCGCGACCGGCAAGAGAGTCCGAACCCGTTCAGACAGCTTTCGCTCGTCCTGAAGTCCCCAGAGCAAGACATGGGTGTCGATGAGAACTCTCATTACCAAAACAGGTCTTCGATCTCTTTGGGTAGCGGATCGTTGAAGTTTTCCGGAACGACGAACTCACCTTTGGCTGAACCCAGCTTGAACCGCGGCCGCTCAGAAGCGATGGCCACCAACTTGGCAACTGGTTTGCCAGCCTTGGCGATGATGACTTCCTCTCCCATCGCGACCCGCTCCAGCAGTCGCGACAGGTGAGTCTTGGCGTCATGAATGTTTACTTCCATTTTAATTATTATAGACTAAGTTCTTAGCTAAGTCCATATTATTTACCCGTGGTAGTTCAACGCCTTCAATCCCAAAAAGCGCGACGTCCCCGCCAATTCTTCCTCGATTCGCAGTAGCTGGTTGTACTTCGCGATGCGGTCCGTACGGGACGCCGAGCCGGTCTTAATCTGGCCAGCTCCGGTTGCCACGGCCAAGTCTGCGATGAACGTGTCTTCCGTTTCGCCCGAGCGATGCGAAATTACTGACGTGTATCCATTCCGCCGCGCGAGGTCAATCGCATCCAGCGTCTCGCTGACCGTTCCGATCTGATTGACCTTCACCAGAATCGAGTTGGCGACGCCTTTGTCGATGCCTTCCTGCAGGAACTGAATATTCGTCACGAAAATGTCGTCGCCCACCAGCTGAATTTTCCCGCCGAGCTCTTTCGTCAGCTTCTGCCAACCATCCCAGTCGCCCTCAGCCAGCCCATCTTCCAGCGACACGATCGCGGGATAGTCCTTCACCCACTTCGCCCAGAACGCGACCATCTCGTCGGAACTCTTGGCCGACTTGTCGGACTTCTTGAATACATACTTGCCGTCCTGGAAGAACTCGCTGGCCGCCGGATCGAGCGCGATCGCGATCTCTTCTCCCGGCTTGTAACCGGCCTTCGAGATCGCTTCCAACACAACTTCAATGGCTTCCACATTCGACTTCACCGACGGCGCAAATCCGCCTTCATCGCCGACTGCAGTGTTGTATCCGCGTTTCTTCAAGACCCCCTTCAGCGTATGGAACACTTCCACGCCCCAGCGCAGCGCGTCATGAAACGAGGGCGCGCCCACCGGCATGACCATGAATTCCTGAAAGTCGACGTTGTTATCGGCATGCGCGCCACCGTTCAAAATGTTCATCATCGGCGTAGGCAGCGTATTCGCCCCGGCTCCGCCGAGATAACGATATAAAGGGGTATCCAGCGACACTGCCGACGCGCGGGCCGCCGCCATGGAAACTGACAGCAGCGCATTCGCGCCCAGCCGGCCCTTGTTCTCGGTGCCGTCCAACGCGATCATCCTCGCATCGAGTCCCCGCTGATCGAATCCATCCCAGTTGGCCAACGCTTCCGCGATCTCGCCGTTCACGTTCTCGACCGCCTTCAATACACCCTTACCCGCGAACCGGTTCGCATCTTCGTCGCGCAACTCGACGGCCTCGTGCTCGCCCGTCGACGCGCCGCTGGGAACGATCGCTCGCCCCATCGAACCGTCGGCCAGAAAAACTTCTGCTTCCACCGTAGGATTGCCACGTGAGTCCAGAACTTCTCGCGCATGAATGGCTGCAATGTTTGACATAGGTGTTCTCTTTCCTCGACTTTATGATTTCAGGATGAAGTAAGGTTTCAAAGTTTCAAGGTCTCAAGGTTTCAATGTCTCTCTGGCGAACGCTGAGTTCGAACATCTTGAAACATTGAAACTTTGAAACCTTGAAAGCTGTATTGCAAAACTTTCGATTATATCGAATGACTGTGATTGCGGTGTGACTCCCGACACACTCTTTCCCGCCGATTTCCGCCTTAGGGACTCGTCTATTCGGACACCTCGTTTGTGCCCGTATCTCCGGTGGTTCCCTGTCCGACCTGCACATTGTCCCCTTCGGCCGGGGAATAGAGTCGAGGTAGAATAGTGCTTAAGATTTGAGGAGGCCTCTCGTGAACAAGCTGAAGTGGATCGCTCTGCCCTGCATGTTGTTATTATTCGCCGCTGTTCTCGCGGCTCAGACTCCGCCTCCCGTGCCCGCAGGGACTGCGCTCATGGTCAAACTCGATACCACGCTTGCGACCTTCAGCAACCACGTCGGCGATCCCTTTCAGGCCAGAGTGACGCAACCTGTCATCGTCAATGGGGCTACGCTGATTCCTGCAGGAGCGACCGTCGAAGGCCGGGTCACGAAAGTGAGTGAGCCGCGGCGCATCTCCGGTAAGCCGACTCTTGGAATTCTTCCCGAGGCTGTGATTCTTCCCACCGGCGAGCGCTACTTCCTCGACGCGACCCTCGTGGACACCAACCTGAAGGGCACCGACGTCAATCAGGAAGGCCAGTTCAAAGGATCCGGCATCGACCGGCGTGACACTCTGGAAATCGGCGGCGGCACAGCCGGAGGCATGCTCGTGGGCGGACTAATCGGCGGCGGACCGGGAGTCCTGATCGGCGGTGCGGTCGGCGCCGGATCGACCACCGCACACTGGCTCGCCAAACATCGTTCCGCGACCCTGCCCGCCGGCACCGAACTTACTTTGGAATTGAACCGGCCGATCACGATGGGCGCCATATCTGCTCCGGCCCTGGCACCCGCTCCCGCACCCGAGTCTGCGCCAGCGCCCTCAGTCGAGCATGCCCCCGCGCCCAGCGCCGGCGGCAACAACTAGGAGGAGCTCTTCAACTGAAAACCGGAGGCAAGAAGCCTCCGGTTTTGTTGTTCAAACTGAATTCCGTTACGCTCCGAAAATCAAATCTCCCTCGCTCAGCAGCTGCAGCTCGATCCATCCTTCCAGCGGCAATGAATCCACGGGCAGACGATTTTGCCACAGGCTGAAGCGAAGCCTCAGTTTGTTCGTAGCGCCAACCGCAACCGCGCCCGCCTTGCGCTCTGCCGCTCGATCGACCGGTCCGGCAGTCGGAGTTGCCAGCAGCCACACCAGCGGCAACTTGAATTCAAAATTCCGCAACAGCGCCAGCTTCACGTGCTCGTCTGGCTGCGACGACGAGGCCTTCATTTTCTCCTCGGATCCGTTCTCAACTTTCCAGGTTGTGAGCTTCTGCTCGTGCACCGAAGCCTCAACTCGTAGAATGCGCCGCGGACGCGGCTCCCCGGTGGCCCAGGATTCCAGGTTCACCACCAGGTCGAAATCTTCCGCGGGAACCTTTCCCGTAAAGTCGAGCCGCCCGTAGACGTGCGTAGAATCGATGCCGGCATAAACCGAATCCAACAGGAACTGTTTGCCGTGCATCGCGCCCGCGCGGTGATCGGCCGTATAAACCGCCGCACCCATCCACTCAAAATATCGGACCTTGTCGCCGGCAATGCGCGGACGAATATACGCCGTCTGCGGCACAAAAGACGGACGCACCTCAACCCCCGTGATCGGCTGCGCCAGATAGTCCGGCGGCACCGCTCCCAATGCTTGGTATACGTTGGAAAGATGCTTGCGGTAGAGTTCGTCAAAATCGCGGTCGTTCGCCGAGTGATGTTCCGGCCCATACCACCAGTTCCAGTCACTGCCTTCGGCGATCAGGATCTCCTCGAACGCCAGCTTGCGTTGCGCTTCGGTCGCTCGCGCCGCATTCTGCGCATAGAACTGGCGAGCATTGTACACATAGTCCCAGGCGCGATTGTCTTCCGGAGCGCCGATCCACACGTTAAAGTTCGCGTTGATCCACGATCCGGGCACAAGCGAGGTCAGCTTGCCGAAATCCTTGTGCCGCGCAATCGCCTCGGAAATCGTCACTGCCTCAACTCCGGGCTCGCGCTGTAATCCGTCATAAAATCGTCGCAGAAATTCGCGCCCCGACTTCGGATAGTATTCCCACGCATTCTCACCGTCGAGAATGATCGACACCACCGCGTCGCGTCCTTTGGCCAGCACCGGCCTGGCCGCTTCCTTGATGTTCCCGATTAAATGCTGCGCCGCGTCCGCCGGAGGCATTCCCGAATACACGAACCCGATCAGATCGGAAATCGTGTGATCGCGAAACACCATATGCATCGTCGCCGACCCGTTCTCATAACGGTGGATGTTGTAGAGTGACTCCGCGAGATTTCCCGGCAATCGCCCGTTGCCATCGCGGGCGAAGAATAATCCTGTGCTCCGTCCCAACACGCCTTCGTCGGTAGCCATCCACTTCACACCGACGCTATGCGCGATGGCAAGCACCTCTTCCGAAACGCTGCCTTCCGACGGCCACACTCCCTTCGGACGAATGCCGAAGACTTTCTCGTGCAGATCGAGTCCCCGAGTCAGCTGCTCGCGGGCATCTTCCGGATGGCGAAACCGATTCTGCGGCAACGGCAGTTCCGAAGTCGATACCGCCCCCGCGCTGCTATCGCACACCAGCGGCAGAATCGGGTGATAGTACGGAGTCGCCGACAGCTCGATCGATCCCTTCTTCGCCGCCGCAGTATGTGCCGGTAACACGCGACCCAGCAACTCCCGCTCTCGCGCGATCACAAACTTCTGATCATCGAGCGAATAGTTGTGACTTTTGGCGACCAGCGCCGCCACATCCTTCTCTTCGAGAAAAAATTCGTCGAACCACGCAATCTGCGACAGCACCTGCAGGTCGGTAAAATCCTGCGGCTGAAAATATCGCTCCGCCCGTTCCGGATGATCGCCATGCTCGCGAAACCGCTCCCACAATTCCCGATACCGTGGATAGCGCCCAATCACGTTCTGCGGATTCGCCTGAAACAGATATTGCAGCGCAAAACGCCGCTCCTCCGATGACAGATCCTTCGCCGGCTTGGCCGCCACGCGGAGAAATGGATCCTGCGCCGTCCCTTCAACATAGTCCTGGATCTGCACCATCAGCGACGGTACGAGATTGAAATTCTGATGGACGTTGGGAAACTCGTCCAGCAGCTTCACCATTCCGTAATAGTCCTTGAGCGCATGCAGCCGCGTCCACGGCAGACGATATTCTCCCGTGACCAGATCCTTGTAGAACGGCTGGTGCTGATGCCAGAGAAGGATGACGCGCAACGTCGGCATGGCTGGACGTTCAGTCTAGCACGCAGATTCCCGCGGCGAGGGCACTCCGAGAAACACGTTGCACCACTGGGCTGCCGTTTTTTACACAGAGCAGCAGACCGGGAAGTCGCACGAGCGAGCGCCGGATACGAGAGCGTCCCATCGCCTATAATTTCTCGATGATGGAAGCACTGCTTCGCAACCTGCGTTTCGGCGCACGCATGCTCGGCAAGAGCCCCGGATTCACCTTCGCCGCAATCCTCACTCTGGCCTTGGGGATAGGCGCGAATACTGCCATGTTCACCGTGACCAATGCGCTGTTGCTGCGGCCATTTTCTTATCGCGATCCAGACCAACTTGTAAGCGTGACCGCAAAAGACAACGTCAAAGATCGCGGTGGCACCTTGCTTCGATACGAGTTAGTCCGCGACGCGAGCCAAACTTTCCAGTCTGTCGCCGCATGGACCAACGACAACCTGAACCTTACCGGCTCCGGCGAACCGCTTCAGGTTCCGGTGGCTCGCGTTACTCCCAGTTTTTTCTCCATGCTTGGCGTGCAGCCGCAACTTGGACGCATCTTTACCGACGAAGAAGGCCGCCCAGAGGGCAATCCGGTTGTTGTGCTCGGCGACTCCATCTGGCGCAGCCGCTTCCATGCTGACCCCAATATCGTCGGCCAGGCAATTACGCTCGATTCCACTCCGCACACCGTCGTCGGAGTTCTGCCTCGCAATGTCCAATTCCCGTTCGTTGCTCCGGCCGACATATGGACGCCACGATACTTCGAATTCTCGCTGATGACTCCGCAGCGGCTGCGCATGGGTGTCGGCTATCTCGAACTGGCGGCGCGACTGCGACCCGGTATGACGCTGGCTGGCGCGAATGCCGAGCTTGCCCTCCTCAACCAGCGTTATCGACAACAGAACCCAACGGCCCCCGATGCCGATCCTGCAGTCGTCATGTCCGCCGAGCCCTTGCGCGACCTTGTCGTGGCCAAAGTGCGCGGCAAAGTATTCGTGCTCTCCGCCGCCGTCGCCGTCGTGCTGCTCATCGCTTGTGCTAACGTGGCGAGCCTGCTGCTGTCGCGCGCGCTCGCTCGAAAAAAGGAAATCGCAGTCCGCACCGCCCTGGGCGCGAGCCGCGGCATACTGGTGCGCCAACTCCTCACCGAGAGCATGCTGCTGGCGCTCGTTGCCGCCGTGCTCGGCATGGGGTTGAGCTGGATCGCTACTCGCGCCCTGATCGCCTGGGGAGCCGATCAGATCCCGCAGGGAATTCCGATCACCCTCGATGTCCGCGTCTTGTTGTTCATGCTGATGATTTCGATTCTCGCCGGAATTCTGTTCGGAACCGTCCCGGCTCTGCAGCTCGCGCGAACCGACCCAAACACAACCCTGCGCGATGAAGGCCGCGGCGTTTCCCTCGGCCACGCGCGCTCGCAGATGAAGAATCTTCTCGTCATAGGCCAGGTGGCTCTCTCCCTTCTGCTCTTCATCGCCTCTGGACTGCTGCTGCGCAGCTTCGTACGCCTGCTGCACGTTCATCCCGGCTTCGACGCCCAGAATGTGCTCACAATGAACCTCTCCCTGCCCACCGTGAGGTACGCCAAGCCGGAGCAGCAGATTGCGTTCTTTGACGAGGTACAGCGCCGTGTTTCCGCGCTGCCCGGCGTGCGCAGGGTCGCGACGTCGGCCGCTCTGCCGCTCGCCTGGATCCGCATCACTCCCGTCCTCCCCGAAGGTCAGTCCGGGGTCCCTCTGCCTCAGCGCCCCTTTATCGACATCGAAGCGATCAGCCCGCAGTGGTTTCAAACCCTGCGCGTGCCCTTGCGTGGCGGCCGTGAGTTCACTGCGGCCGACGGCGCCCAGGCGCCGAAAGTCATCATCGTGAATGAAACCTTCGCCCGTCAGTTCTGGCCCAACCAGAACGCTTTGGACAAGAACGTCGTCATCGGCCGCATGCCGGCTCCGGCGCGGGTCGTGGGCGTCGCCGCGGACATCAAGAACAAGGGCCTTGATCAGGACACGCAGCCCCAGATCTATCTCCCGTTCCCACAGCTGCCCTGGAGCAATATGAACCTGCTGATCCGAACCGCCGTCGCGCCACAGAGCATTACATCAGCGGCGAGGGCGCAGATCGCCGCGGTCGATCCCGACCAGCCGGTCACCCACATTCAAACGGTCGAGGAAATCGTGGACAACGCGCGCTCCCAGCCGCGCTTCACCATGCTCCTGCTAGGCGTTTTTTCGGCCACGGCCCTTGTCCTTGCGGTGATCGGAGTCTATGGAGTGCTGTCCTACTCAGTAGCGCAGCGGCGACAGGAGTTCGGCATTCGCCTCGCGCTTGGCGCCGAACACGCAACCATTCTTCGCCTGGTCGTACGCCAAGGACTTCTCCTCGCAGTTTCCGGCATTGCGCTGGGTCTGATCGCTGCTCTGCTGCTCACTCGACTGATGTCGAGCATGCTCTATAAGGTCGGCACGCTCGACCTGCCAACATTTCTTCTGGCGCCTCTTGTATTTCTCGGCATTGCCTTGCTCGCCAGCTACCTGCCCGCTCGCCGGGCAACGAAGGTAAATCCGATGGAAGCTCTGAAATGAACAGCCGTCGAAGTGCACAGCGCGCGGGACATCCTGAAAAAGACCGCGATCTTCCGGTACACTAAGACTCCACGATGCCCGATGCCACCACACCCGCGGCAACCAGCAGCCATCCCCAACTTCTTACCGACCAGGACCTCTACCTCTTCAACGAGGGCAGCAATTATCGCCTCTACGAAAAGATGGGAGCCCATCTCATCACGCACAATGGGCAACCCGGTGCCATCTTCAGCGCGTGGGCGCCGAATGCGCGGTCCATTTCAGTCGTCGGCGGCTTCAACGGCTGGGATCCCAAAACGCATCGCCTGAGTTCTCGCGGTTCGTCGGGCATCTGGGAAGGGTTCATCCCCGGCGTCACGAAGGGTGCGCTCTACAAGTTCCACATCGAGTCGCAGCGCCACGGATACCGAGTCGACAAAGCCGATCCCATCGGCCTGCTTCACGAAAAGCCTCCGCGCACTGCGTCGGTCGTCTGGGATCTGGACTACCAGTGGAATGACAATGACTGGATGCAGAGGCGCGCCGCCCGCAATTCGCTGCGCGCACCCCAATCGATCTACGAAGTTCACCTCGGCTCCTGGATGCGCGTTCCCGAAGATCACAACCGTCCGCTCACTTATCGCGAAACCGCGCCTCGTCTCGCCGAATACGTCGGCCAAATGGGATTCACCCACGTCGAATTCCTGCCCGTGATGGAGCACCCCTTCTACGGTTCCTGGGGCTACCAGACCACCGGATACTTTGCGCCCACTTCGCGCTACGGCACCCCGCAGGATTTCATGTACCTGGTCGACTACCTGCACCAGCATGGCATCGGTGTCATCCTCGACTGGGTTCCGTCGCACTTCCCTTCCGACGCCCACGGTCTCGCTTACTTCGACGGCACCCATCTCTACGAACACGCCGACTCCCGTCAGGGATTTCATCCCGACTGGAAGACGCACATCTTCAACTACGGACGCGCCGAAGTGCGCAGCTTCCTGATGTCGAGTGCGATGTTCTGGCTCGACAAGTACCATATCGACGGCCTGCGCGTGGACGCCGTTGCCTCCATGCTTTACCTGGATTATTCACGCAAGCAGGGCGAGTGGATTCCCAACAAGTTCGGCGGACGCGAAAATCTTGAAGCTATCGACTTCCTCCGCCGCTTCAATCAGGAAGCCTATAAAGAACATCCCGAAATTCAGACCACCGCGGAAGAATCCACGTCGTGGCCGATGGTCTCAAAACCGGTCTATGTCGGCGGCCTCGGATTCGGCCTGAAGTGGGACATGGGATGGATGCACGACACACTTCGCTATTTCCAGAACGATCCCATCCATCGCAAATATCACCACAACGATCTCACTTTCCGCATGCTGTATTCGTTTCAGGAAAATTTCGTCCTGCCCATCTCGCACGATGAAGTGGTTCACGGCAAGGGATCTCTCATCGGTAAGATGCCCGGCGACGAGTGGCAGAAATTCGCCAACCTGCGCTTGCTCTTTGCCTACATGTACGCGCAGTCCGGCAAAAAGCTTCTCTTCATGGGCTGCGAATTTGGACAAGTGCGCGAGTGGGCGCACGATTCAAGCCTGGAATGGCATGTTCTGCAATATCAGGTTCATCGCGGCGTGCAAACCTGGATGGAGCAACTGAACCGTTTTTATCGCAACGAGCCCGCGATGCATGTGCTCGACAACGACCCCGCCGGGTTCGAGTGGGTCGATGCCAACGACAACGCTACCAGCACAGTCTCCCTGCTGCGCAAGAGCGGATCGCCACAAGACACCGTGCTCGTCGTCTGCAACTTCACGCCCGTGCCCCGCATGGGATACCGCGTCGGCGTTCCCCACGGCGGCTACTGGCGCGAGATGCTCAACAGCGATGCCCGCGAATACGCCGGCAGCGGCCTGGGCAATCTCGGCGGAGTGAACGCCGAGGAAATCCCTACGCACGGCCGCCCGTTCTCGCTCAAGCTAACGCTCCCCCCGCTAGCCGCGCTGTTCTTCAAAGCAAGCTGACCCATCACAAACTGACCCATCCCGACTCATGTGGAGACGGCCTCCTCGGTCTTCTCGCGCAGGCGAAAGCCCATCCGCCCCATCTCCAAGGTCAGAATCGCTTCCGGTTTGCCGACAAGCCCCCCGCTCTGAACAGAGGAACTCTTTGACTTCGTCGGCAGTAGCGCCCTAACATACTGCGACCTGAGGTTTCTGCGGTACGTATGATCGGCCAAACGATTTCGCACTACCGGGTTCTGGAAAAACTGGGCGGCGGCGGCATGGGCGTGGTCTACAAGGCCGAGGACACGCGGCTGCACCGTTTCGTCGCGCTCAAGTTCTTGCCGGATGAAGTGGCCGCAGATGCACAGTCGCTGGCGCGATTTAGACGCGAGGCCCAGGCCGCTTCCGCCCTCAATCATCCCAACATCTGCACGATCCACGACATTGGCGACGATAGTGGCCATGCCTTCATCGCGATGGAGTTCCTCGAAGGCGTGACCCTGAAACACAGGATCGGCGGGCGTCCGATGGAAATGGACGAGATTCTGCGGCTGGGGATCGAAATTGCGGATGCGCTCGATGCGGCACATGCCGCCGGAATAGTGCACCGCGATATCAAGCCCGCCAACATCTTTATTACCAAGCGAGGTCATGCGAAGGTGCTCGACTTTGGCTTGGCCAAGGTGAAGGCCGACCGGATCGAATCTTCTCAACTCGCCGGACTACAAGCTACCGCGGAAGCCACCGAGCAGCACCTCACAAGTCCTGGCACTACGCTGGGCACGGTCGCGTATATGTCTCCCGAACAAGCGCTGGGAAAAGAGCTGGATCAGCGCACAGATCTTTTTTCTTTCGGCGCTGTGCTCTATGAAATGTGCACGGGAACGATGCCGTTCCGGGGCGAGACTTCAGCCGCGATCTTCGATGCAATCCTCCACAAATCCCCGGTCGCGCCGGTTCGCTTGAACCCAGATCTACCTCCCCGCCTTGAAGATGTCACTAACAAGGCGCTCGAAAAAGATCGCAATCTGCGCTACCAGCAAGCCGTCGAGATGGGGACGGATCTGCAGCGAATCAAGCGCGATCTGGATTCGAGTGGGCGTACGTTGGCCACTAACAGCGAATTCTCGCCTGCTTCCGGTGACTCGACAGTCCCTGCGGTCAGCGCGTCCGCCGGGCAATTGTCCGGTGCCGGGAGTTCGCCCGTTGACGCGTCGGCGCCCTCCAGTGCATCGTCCTCTGCCGTTGCGGTCGCTGTGCGGCACAAGACTGCCACCGGTGCCGCTCTGCTCGTCGGCCTGCTGATCACGGCCGCCGCCGTTTACGGCGTATACACTCTTTTGCGACGCCCGGCCGCTGCTCCTTTTCAGAGCTTTTCCATCACTCAGCTAACCAATACCGGCAAAGTGCTGAATGTCGCCATTTCTCCGGACGGCAGGTTTCTGCTCAGCGTGCAATCCGATAACGGCAACGAAAGCCTGTGGCTGCGGAATATTCCCACCGGCAGTGACACGCAAGTGCTCCCGGCATCGGGACAGTCGTTCGCTTCTCTCGTGTTCTCGCCCGACGGCAATTCTTTCTATTTCCGGGAAACCGCGGGCGGCCCATCGGCGTTTAATCTTTTCCGGGCTCCGCTTCTCGGCGGTTTACCCACCTTGCTTGCCAAAGATGTGGATGGCGGCCCGGTATTCTCGCCGGACGGTAAGAGCATCCTGTATTCGCGCTACAACGACCCAGAACTGAACAAGTGGCGATTGCTGGAAGCCGACGCCGACGGCGGGAACGAAAAAGTGCTGCATATCGAATCTGACCCAGGGGGCCCCGCCGCCGAACTCTCCTGGTCCCCCGATGGCAAACGCGTGGCCATTTCGACGTTGACTTCGAACAGCAAATCGCTCAGCCAGATTCGATTCTTTGATTTCGCGAGCGCGAGCATGCAGCCCTTCGTCGCTCCCGCCGACAAAATCATCTTGGGCGATGCCTGGGCGCCGGATGGACGAGGAATCTTTGTCATCTATGTGCCCCGCGGAGAGCATCTGTCGGTCAAGGGACAGATCGGGCTGTTCTCCTACCCGAATGGCGCTTTTCATCCCATTACCAACGACCTGACCGACCACAACTCCCTATCGGTTGCAGGCGATGGCCACATGCTGGCAACAGTGCAGAAGGAAACCTCGACCCAACTCGTTCTCATGCCTTCCACCGGGGACGGGCCCCTCACGCCCGTGCCCGGCATCGCCGCCCGTGAAACCTTGCCCAGCTTCTCCTGGACAGGTGACGGACAATTGCTGATCTCGCATGGCGATCACCTGGTCCGGCAGCACACCGACGGCACCCGCGCGGTGACCCTTCTGAGCGATCCGGCGGCCTGGATCAGCGCTCCTGTATCGTGCGATGGCGATCGCTGGATTGCTTTGAATTGGATGGTTCACGGCGAAGGCAGCGGCAACCGACTCTGGCGGGCAAATCCCGACGGCTCCGATCCGATGCCGCTCAGCTCCGGGGATTTCGGCAGCTTCTGGGGATGTTCGCCGGACGGGAAGTGGCTGTACTACACCGAGCAAGTCACGAACGGCGTGTTGCGCATTTCTTCCGGCGGCGGCAAACCCGAACCCGTTCCGGGAGCGAATCCTCCCAATTCGCTCACCGGTCAGGCCACACTTTCCCCCGACGGCAAGACGCTGGCAATATTTACCGAGATGTTGAATCCTGAATCGAGGACCTACTCCAATCGGATCGTGCTCGCCAGTCTGGACGCCGGCGTGCGAAACCTCGACCTCGATCCCGCTCTGAAGGTGGTATTCCGTTCTCAGGGTCCGCCCGACAGCGCCGGCTTCCGCTTTTTGCCGGACGGCAAGTCGCTCGCCTTTGTGATCGACGAAGCGGGGCAAGACAATATCTGGATGCAGCCCTTGGATGGATCCAAGGGAAGGAATCTGACTCACTTCACTGATCCTGAAAAGATCCAGGATTTCCGTTGGTCCCCCGACGGCAAGGCTCTGGCCCTGCTGCGTTTTAGTTCTGTCTCCGATGTCATTCTGTTGCGCGACACGCAGCGCCAATAATCCGGACTGGCTAGATTATTCCAGGCGGATTACGGGAATCCGGAGACAACAGAGTCTTAAATAGCGGTTAGGGGAGCCTGGCGGGCCCGTGTAACCGCCCTGAGCTTGATTTCCTGCGAACCACGTTAACCGAATCCCTGATATTCCTTCCAGAATTCCGGCCAAGGCAACCGCGGCGGCCCACACACAAAAATGTCGGGGTGATCCTCGCTTTCTTCGTTTTTCACGCCGAGCGAATTCCCATTGTGCCCAGCCAGACGGCAAGCGGTAAACAACCGGTCCGCTTCTTCGCGCAACTGTCCCATCACAATTAGAGTGGAAGGCAACGGCGTGGGGTATCCTCGTAGCCATGACGAGTTGATCCCGCTAATTGGCGGAGGCAAGTGGTAGGCCGGGCCCAGAATCTCGATCGCCCCTTGTTCGCCGTAATTTCTCACCGCGATCCCAAGGCTTCCCTGCTGCTCCGGCGGAAGTGAATCCCGAATCTCAGCCACTGTCCGCACCAGTTCGTCCCAGCCAATCTCGTCGCGCAAGTCGCCGTTATTCTCCAGCGCGAACTTCATCAGCGGGCCGTTGGATGCAAATGGAAAAATGCTCAAGCTCATAAACAATCCCCACGCCACGACACCGGCAAGGAAAACGTACGTAACGGCAAGGCGTGGAATCTTTGATAGCGACGCCACCCAGCGCTCGCCCACAACCGCGCCCATCGCCATCAGCATTGGATACGCGCCCCCCAGGTAATAGCCGCGGCCCTTACCCACCGCATACAGCGCTAGCGGGATCAGATACATCCAGGCGAGCATCCGGTAGCGGCGGTCGCGCAAGTAGCCGATCAGCCCGGCGATCCAAAGTGGCGTGGCCACCAGGTTGGCGCAGATCCAGATCTGATCGCGCCAGAAGCCATTCGCCCGTCCTTGCCGCACGTCGCGCGCATGAATATGTTGCAAGAAATGCAGCGAGATGAACTCATGACGTACCTGCCAGATGAGATTCGGCGCACAAATCAGAAATCCCAGCGCCATTCCGCCCCAAAACCACACGCTTCCCAGATAACGCCGTGCGCGCGTCAACAGCACTCCGCCCAGGATTCCAGCGAGAAAAAATCCCACGGTGTACTTCGTCTGAAAACCTAGTCCGATGGTCGCTCCAATCGCCAGCCACCACCGCGGATTCTCCGTCTTCAGGAGGCGAATTACGAAGTAAGCGATCAGAACCCACCACAAATTATCGAAAGTTGTGTATTGAAATTCTGTCCCCTCGAACATTGGCAGCGTCGAAAGCGCAACCGACAGTGCAGCAGTGATCTGCGCCAGCCGCCCTCCTCCAAGTTCCCAAGCTATCAACCCTGTGATCACCACTAAGATTGCCTGCGCGATCACGGAAAAGAACCGTAGCCCCACCATCGACAAGCCGAAGAGAGAAAGCCCAATCCGCTCCACGAACGGCGTGAACGGCGGATACGGCACGAATCCCCAGTCCAGGTGCCGCGCATCGCTTAAAACCTGCAATTCGTCGCGATGAAATCCATAGCGCCCGTTGGTGAGCAGATGGGCAACGGCCACAATCGCAGCAATACCCACCAGCGCCCAGGTGTCACCCCGCCGATCATTCTCCACGTTAATTCCTCCCGCCTCTAAAATCGATACGTACTGAACTCAAATCGAGTTCCGCAGGGTGCCCAATTTCTCGCGACCTTTACGCGAGAAGTGGGGGTTTTGCCCTCGCCACGGATCTCGGTTCAAGCACGCCGATCCAAACCAGATCCAACTCGAGTCGTCAAAGCTTCTTCCCAAAGGCTGGATAAAAGTCAAAGACCGACTTCTCGCAAAAACGCGAGAATGGGGCACCCGGCTATTGCGCGTAAGAAACCTAGACGACGAGAATTCAACTCCCTACAATGATCTTTATGGATCGGTTTCTCACGCTCGTGGCCGCGTCGATTCTCGCAATTGCACCGGTTTCGGTGGCGCAGGCTCACGGTGCCTGTCAGAACCTGATTCCTCCGGGCGCCCAAGCTTTGATAGCCGGCAAGTTCCCCGGCTGGCGGGCCAAACTGCTGTCGGATCTCGGCGCAGACGACCACCAACTTTGGACCAAAGCGCATCCCCGCGAATGTCCCGGAATCGCCGCCGGTCACTTTGAGGGCCACGACAGCCTCGCTTACGCGACGGTTCTCGTGCCTAAGTCCGACGCCTACCGTGGCTACAAGATCGTCGTGCTCTCCAAGAGCGGAGCCTCCGAAACCTACTCGGTGAAGATTCTGGATCATGCCGAGGGCCCTCAGAGCGGCGCCGCCAACCTGGTCATTTCCTGCCTTCGTCCCGGGACCTATCCCGACTTTGAAAGAATCAAATCGGTCCGCCTCAAGCTCGACTCCATCAACGTTGAGTGGATTGAAGCCGCAGCGGTCGTTTACTACTGGTCAAATGGCAGGTACCGAACACTCCAGACCGCCGATTGAGGCCCGCCCTTCATAAGAGAAGCCGGCCGCCTATGCTATCCTCGCCTTAAGCGCGTCTCACATGCGGATTCTGACCCGCTACATCCTACGCGAAGTGACGGCGCACGCGCTGATTGGCGCGGCGATCTTCACCTTTGTGCTGTTCACCCGCGACTTGGGACGCATTCTCGAGCTCGTCGTCCGCGCCAGCGCCCCCCTGCCCAGCGTCGCCGAAATTTTCTTTTTCACTGTCCCGCTCGCCCTCACCTACACGCTGCCCATGAGCGTGCTGGTCGGAATCCTCATCGGGCTGAGCCGCCTTGCCGCCGACAGCGAAATTACCGCCATGCGCGCCAGCGGCATGGGTATCTGGACATTCCTGCGCTCCCTCTCGCTCTTCGTCATGGCCGCATGGATCCTGGCGTTGTTCAACGGGCTTTACATCGCGCCTCGGGCTCAGGCCGCTCTTGGTCATCTGGAAGACCGCCTCAAAGGCTCGCAAGTATCCTTCGAGATTCAGCCTCGAGTTTTCTACGAAGGATTCCCCAAGAAAGTTCTCTATGTGCAGGACGTGAAAAGCGCGCAAGGCGCCGCCGTTTGGAAGGGCGTTTTCATGGCGGACCTCAGCGACGCCACCAACCCCACGATCACACTCGCCAGGGAAGCGATCGTGGTCAGCGAAGGTCAGGATCGCCTTCACCTGCACCTAGTCGACGGATCGGAGCACGAGACCGATCCCAAAGATGCGAGCCATTATCAGATTTCCACTTTTCAGCAGACCGACATCCCGCTCGACCTCCCGTCGGCCGAGAACAAGCCGGATGAATCGCTACCCGCCGACCTGATGGAAACCGGCGCGCTCTGGGAGAAGGCCGCGCGCGTCGATCCCGTCTCGGCCCGCTGGTATCTCATCGCCTTTCATAAGCGTTTTGCGCTCTCCACCGCGTGCCTGGTGCTCGCACTCGTGGGCATCCCGCTCGGCCTGTCGTCGAAGAAAAGCGGCAAGTCCGGCGGGTTCGTGCTCACCATCCTGCTGGTATTCGTCTACTACACGATCTCTCTGATCGGAGTTTCGCTGGCTCGCCAAGGCAAAGTTTCGCCTTGGTTCGGCGCGTGGCTAGCGGACATCGTGTTTCTCGCCTTGGCGGTTTTTCTATTGTCGCGATCCGAGAAGCGTCCCTTTGAGCTCGCTTCGTTCCGCGCAATCTGGAAGCGCGATCCCTCCGGCACGCCGGCTCTGACCTCACGGGGCCGCCGCGAAAATGCCTTTGAGCGCGCCTCCACCCGGCGCCGCGTCTTCAGCGCCAGCTTCCCAACGCTGCTCGATGACTACGTTTTGCGCGACTTCTTCGTGTACCTGGGGATGATTCTCTCCACCTTCCTGGTCCTGGTCATAGTCTTCACCTTGTTTGAGTTGCTTGGGGACATTCTTCGCAACCAGGTTCCCGCTACGGTCGTCGCCGAATATGTACTTAACGTCACACCCTATCTGCTGTACAACGTCGCACCTCTGGTGATGCTGCTCGCCGTCCTGGTCACCTTCGGCATGATGCAGCGTTCCAACGAGATCACCGCCATCAAGGCGACTGGAACGAGCATCTACCGCATCGTCACTCCGGTGATCGTGGCCGCGGGCATGCTGGCCGCGGGGCTCTTCTTCGCGGATCAGTTCTATCTTCCGCACACCAACAAGCGCCAGGAAGCCTTGCACAACCAGATCAAAGGCAAGCCTCCGCAGACGTATCTCCGTCCCGACCGCAAATGGATTTTCGGCCAGAACAACGACATTTACTACTACCAGTTCTTCGATCCTGATCGCGACCAGTTCGCCAACCTGACTGTGTTCGAACTCGACCGCGCCAACTTCACCATCAAGCGCCGCATTCACGCCGCCAGCGTGCACTGGGCCGACAACCTCGATCGCTGGGTGTACGAACAAGGATGGGTGCGCGAGCTCAACGTCTCGGCCATGGGCGACTATCGCCCCTTTGACGTCTCTACCTTTCCCGATCTCCCGGAAACTCCGTCGTATTTCAAGAAAGAAGTAAAGCAATACACCGAAATGAACTACGAGGAATTGCGGCGCTACATCCGCGATCTGCAAGAGAGTGGATTCGATGTCGTGCGCTTGCGGGTGCAGTTGAACAAGAAGCTTTCCTATCCGCTGATCACCCTCATCATGGCCATACTTGCCATCCCCTTCTCGCTTTCCGCTGCCAAGAAGGGAGCGATCACCGGAGTCGCTGTCGCTGTGGGAATCGCCGTGCTCTACACGGTCGTGTCGCGCCTGTTCGAAGCCATGGGAGACCTTAGCCAGCTGCCTCCAGCTTTGGCCGCATGGTCACCGGACCTGATCTTTATGTTGGTGGGTGGATACTTGATTCTGAAGGTTCCGACGTAAGAAAACCTGACCTCGGACCTCAGACGTCGGACTTTAGCAAAACTCCCATTGAGCATACATTCCGAGGTCCGAGGTCTTACTTCACCGCAACGCCCCACGGATAATTGTCGGTATCAATCACCGGCTGCGCGGTTAGTCCCCCGGTCGAAGGCGTGATCGCGTACTGCGACATGGTGTTGCCGCCAAGAGTGCCGGAGCCGAAGTTCGTCACGAACATCCAGTTATCGTCTCCGCGAATCACGATTTGCTGCGGTCCGACTCCCGTAGCCACCGTTGCCGGATTCGTCGACGATACAGCGCCTGACACCGGACTGATCTTCAGCGGACTAATCGTATTCGAGAGGGTGCCCAGCACGTAGACGTAGTTTCCGTACGGATCCACAGCCAGAGGCCCAGGAGTGTTCGCGCTTCCCGAGAGAGAAAACGGGGACCCGGCGACCGCGATCAGACGGCCGTCCGCCGCAGAGCATATCGGCGAAACCATGCTGCAGATGTTGTAGGCGCTGATCTTGTTCGTGAGGCTGTCGCTGACGTAGGCAAATCGATCGCAAGGATCCACGGCGATGCCCATCGGCTGCTGGTCGGTGGCAACCGGTGGAATGGATGTCTGGCTCGTGATAAGGGTCAAAACGCCCGACGTGGTATTTACCGAAAACGAAAACACCTGGTTGCCGAGTCCATCGATGGCGTATAGGTATTGCGAGGTTGGTGGCGCCTCCGTCGAGCAAACTGAGTTCTGCACGCCGTTGATGCCAATCGCCGGAAAGACCGTCGGAGTGGGTGCAACGCCAGTGATATCTAACCCCTGCTGCGCGAGCGTCGTCGTAGGAGTTACTACGAAGAAAGGTGAGCCCGCCACCTCCGTCACGCTGCCGCCACTCCCAAGCGAAAATACGGAAACCGCACCCGGAACGAAAAGCCCAGCGCCATCTGTCGTGGTCCGGTCGGCTACAAACAGGAACTTCCCAGCCGGATCGATCACCATCGTGCCCGGAACCACAGGCACATTTTCTGTCTTACTCGTTCCCTGGATCGTAATATTTTTCCCCGCGGCGAACGCAACCGGGCTCCCAACCACCGTGGTCGTCCCGCTGGAATTCACCCTGAATGTCAAGATCCCGGTCGCGCTTTTCGGGCAGGTCGAATTTGCGTTAATAATCGCGTACGCATATGCGCCGTTCGGAGCCATCACCAGCGACGAAGGGATCCCAGGCAGACCGCAGGTTTGGCTCGACGTGTCTTCCGGAGAATTGCTGACCGACTGCACGCTTCCGGTTCCCAGATCAAAGCTGAAGGTTTCGATCAGCGCCGATCCCTGACTGCCCACCAGCACCAACCCATCGGACGTGGAATTGTAGTTGCTTCCGCACGCTACCAGCAGTCCGATTGATACCAGCATCCCCGTCCCGAGCAGCCACGCAAATCGTTTCGACATTCTCTGGTTGATCTCCATTATGTTTGTGAGGTTTACGGTGCAGACACACCTTCGATGCCCCGCCGGCCGGGTTCTGCACTCTGGAATACGCGGGAAAATCTCAACCCATTTGTGTATCAGGAATGCGCGGGAAGAGCAAACTCCCACAACCGCTATTGGAACCCTAAGAACGCCACGGAGTTGCCCGCTTCCTCAGCAAGTTCCAGTATACGAGAGGTTCGGGAGAAAAGCGCAGCGCTCGACGTCGGACCTCGGACTTCGGACCTCAGACCAAAGAGATGGCGTCTGAGGCATCAAGTCTGAAGTCCAAGGTCTGAGGTCTGAAGTCCAAGGTCTGAGGTCTGAAGTCCAAGGTCTGAGGTCTGAAGTCTGAGGTCTGACGGCTGAGGTCTGAAGTCTGACGGCTGAGGGCTGACGTCTGAGGTCTGACGTCCGCCTCTAGCCTTCTTTCGCTGACGAAACAGGTTCGTCCCGCTCCTGGGCCGCGACCACTGACGAGATGAGCGGAAGCCGGATCTCCACCATCAGCCCGCCCTCCGGACGATTGAAGGCAGCCACCTTCCCACCATGGAAGCGCACCGCTCTCTCGGTGATCGCGAGTCCCAGCCCAACTCCGCCCGTCAGCCGCCCGCGCGCATCATCCAGCCTGTAGAAGGGTTCAAATAACTTGGTCAGCGCCTCCGCAGGAACTCCCGGCCCTGAATCGCTGACTCGCAGCACCGCCTCAGCACCACCGGTTCGTTCCTCGCTGGATAGTTCGATGTCGACCGACGTACCTTCTTGCGTGTACCGGATGGCATTGCGCACCACGTTCTCGACCGCGCTGTGCAGCAGAGAATCATTCCCTCGCACACCCCAATCTCCCTCAGGAATGATCGCGCGCACGTGACAGTGTCGTTCTTGCGCTTCAAACTCAGCATCTTCCGCGACATTGGTCACCAACTCGCCGAGCGGCACCGGAGTCCGCGGAACGCGCTGTTCTCCGTCTTCCAGACGCGCCAGGGTCAGAATCCTGCCAATCAGCTCGTTCAGACGGCTGGCCTCCAGCTCAATGCGATCCAACATATCCGCACTTTCAGTTCCGGCCCGTTGTCGCGCCAAGCCGAGCGCCACGTTCAAGCGTGCCAGCGGCGAACGCAGTTCATGCGAAATGTCGTTCAGCAAACGGGACTGCGCCTTTACCAGCAGCTCCAGCCGCTCTGCCATCGCGTCGAAATCGCGCATCAATCCGGCAATTTCGTCGCGCCGTTGGCTCGTCGGAGCGCCGCTCCGGGCGGTTAGGTCGCCCGCGGCCAGCTGTCGCGTCGCCGCGCGCAGCCGCACGATCGGCTTCGTCAAATACCACGAGAGCAAGTAACACATCAGTCCTGACGAGATAATCGCGATAATGAGTCCCGGAACCGGTAGCCCGCGCGGACCGAAAAACACTCTCGGTCCCGGTGGCAACCCCATTACCAAGGTGTACCGGTGCTTGCCATCAGAAGACGCCCGCGAATCCCGCTGCACCGGCGGCGCCGGAATAATGAATCCGTCCCGGGGGTTGCGCGGTCCGCCCGCTGCCACCCGCATGGCCCAGTCTGGCGCGCCGCGGCCGGAGACTTCAGTCCCGCGTTCGTCAAACAGATAAGCGCGGACATGCTGTGTCGCCTCGAGGTTGTCCATATACTGCCGCACTTGCGGCTGGCCGCCCTCTTCGTAAGCCGCCACCGCGTCGTTGAGAACCGTAGTGCGCAGAGCTTCCCAAGTCGCGGTGCGCGGACGCAGCGCCAGCGTCACCAGGATGGCAAGCACAACAAAGAGTACCTGCGCCATCCAGAAAGACAAAAAGATCCGTAAAAATAGACTTTTCATGCTCGACTCGCTCGATCTTCCCGCCTCTTCTTTGCGTCCTTGCGAAACCTTCTCAATCCTTGCGGTCAGAAAGCTTTTCTACTGGCGTCAACAAAGCCAACCCCAGTGACGGTGTCTTGTCACCGCAACTCTACGCCTTCGCCTTCTCCCGCGGACGCGCAAAAATATACCCCACGCCACGCACCGTCTTGATGTGCTCATCGCTGTCGGTATCGCCCAGCTTCTTCCGCACTTTACTGACATGCATATCAATGCTGCGATCGAAGGGCGAGAACTTCCTGCTCAGCACCGCATTCACCAGCCGCTCCCTCGGCACCACCCGCCCCGCCTCGCGCAGCAGCACTTCCAGCAAATTGAACTCGACCGAAGTCAGCTCCACTGGCTTGCCGTCCAGCTTTACGATGCGCGTGGCCGGATCCAGTTCCACATCCCCAACGCTCACCACATCCGGCGTCGCAGCCGACCCGCTGCCATCGGCACGCGTCCGACGCAGCACTGCGCGGATGCGTGCCACCAGTTCCCGAGGATTAAACGGCTTCGGCAGATAATCGTCGGCGCCAATTTCCAAACCTACAATGCGGTCTACATCCTCACCACGCGCCGTGAGCAAAAGAACCGGAAGCCTCGACGTCGCTCGAATGCGCCGCAGCACTTCAAATCCGTTGATGCCGGGCAACATTACATCGAGCACCACCAGCAGGTATTCGCCCGCATTTGCTTTCTTTAACCCGCTCTCGCCATCGTGCACGCACTCAATCGCGAAGCCCTCCGCCCGCAGGTATTCCCCTACGAGGTGGCAGAGCTCCACATCGTCATCAATCACCAGAATTCTTTCCATCGCAACATTATTGTGCACCCGCCAACTCCGACCCGTAGTAAAGAATTGTCAGTAGCGTCGGCGACTGGCCGGCTATCCATAGGACTTCACCGGGTGCCCCATTTCTCGCGCACTTTGCGAGAAGTGGGGATTTCTTGGATCTTTTACAGGAAGAGTGTGATTTCTTGGATCCCGAACATCACGCTCGCCGCCCACTTTTGACAAAACTTTACTCGGGTTGACCGTCTTTTTACCGCCTTTTTCCCCCAATCCGTGTTTCCATCAGTGTACGCAGTCCCGGGACATCCCGGAGAATTCCAGGAGTCGCACATGAAATCGATTCGTTACCGTTTATTGATCGCCGCCGTAGCCGTTTTGCTGGGCAGCACCATCGCCAAGTCGCAGACTGCCGCCGACGCACCTCCGCCGCCACCCATGCACGGCCACGCTTTTGGCATGCACGACGAAATGATGGGCTTCTACAGCCGGGCCCTGAACCTGACCGATGAGCAGAAGACTCAGATGAAAGCTGTCATGCAGAAAGAACATCCGGCCATGAAGCCGCTGATCCAGCAGGAGCGCGAGATCGATCTGCAGCTTCGTCAGTACGTAGAAGGCCCGTTCGATGCAACTAAGGTGCAGGCCCTGGCCACGCAAAAAGCCCAAGTCCAGGTTCAGCTGACGGTCGCCGAAACCCGCGTTCATAACGAGCTTTACCAGTTGCTGACGCCCGACCAGCAAGCGAAGTTGAAGGAGATGGAAGCCAACCGCGAAGCCCGCATGCAACGGCATATGCAGGAAGCTCCGCCGGCTCCTCCTTCGGAGTAGTTTGAAAGTCGAACTCTCCGCCTGGGAGGGAGAGTTCACGGTGCCGGCGCGAGGCAAACTAGACGTCTCGCGCCGGCATCAGCGATTTACCACGGAGCACCACTCATGACTCTGAGTGAATCATTCCTCTCAAATGCGGCGTGGCTATTCTTCACCGCCTGGAGCTTGATCGTCGGCGTCGTTACCATCAAAGCATTCGGCCGAGACCTGCTGCCCTCCAAAGAAAATCAAGATTCAGCCCAACGATCTTTTCCGACGGACGCGGTAGCTCCGCTGAAACCTCAGTCCCACTGAGGGGAAGCTCTCACGACTCTTAAAGAGAGATCCCAAAAGTGGGGGGAATCCAAGAAGTAAGGAGCCCCACTCCAACGCCGCGCTTTCTGCGATGCTGGAGTGGGGCTCTTGACTTTCCTTGCAGTGACGATCTGCCTGCCGACAACCTACGGGACGAACTTCCACAGGTCGTTGAATGAAGGGTATGCCCCACTGCTGGGGCCGTTCCCGCCGAATAGCCAGAGGTTCCCAGATGGGTCGGTCCAGCTTGCTGAAACTCCCCGCGCCCCGGGAACGTTACTCGGATCGGCAACACCTAGGGTGCCGTAGCTTCCCACTCCATCAATCAGGTTCGACCCGTTCTGCCACGTCCAGCAACCCATGGTGAGGGGTGGAGGAATGTCGGGACAGACCGCTGTCGGGCTGTACTCCCACAGATCGTTAAGCTCACCGGATTCCTTGGCGACGGAGTCGACACCGACCCCACCAAACAGCCAGAAATTCCCGTTGGGATCGGTCCAGCTAACTGCCCCTTCTCGCGAGCCCGGAATGTTGCCCCCGTCTGCAGTCCCTATGGTCCCGTACGTCCCGTTTATAGCGGCGACTTCCGGCCCACCCATCCACGTCCACACGTTCGAGCCGATGTTGTATTCCCACAAGTCGCTGAGGTTAGCCTCATCGCCGACTGAGTCAAAACCGAACCCACCGAACAGCCACAGATTACCCTGCGAATCCGTCCAACTCGATGCCAAGTACCGCGCTCCAGGGACACTAGAAGAGGAAGTCCGTCCGAAGCTTCCGTAGGTCCCACTTGAATTCAATGCGCTCGACCCGCTGACCCACGTCCAGCAGCCCGTTGGGTTGGAGCAGCCGGTAGGGTTGTACCTCCACAGATCGTTGAGGTAGTTGGCGGTCGACCCTGTATCGTACCTTCCGCCAAAGAGCCAGAAGTTCCCACTCTTATCGATCCAACTCACTGGAGAATAGCGCGCTCCAGGTATGTTGGTGGAAGCTGCGACACCCTGTGTTCCATAGACTCCGAGCTGATCCACTGTCTCCGACCCGCTCACCCAGGTCCAGCAGCCCGTTGGGTTGGAGCAACCCGTAGGGTTGTACATCCACAGATCGTTGAGGTTATCTGCAGTGGCGGTCGAGTCATAACCATGCCCACCGAAGAACCAGAAGTTTCCAGACGCGTCAGTCCAACTCACCGCCGAGTCTCGCGCTCCAGGATAGTTCGTGGTGGCAGCCACCCCTATCGACCCATAGGTTCCACCTGCACCAGACACATCCGCCCCGCCCACCCACGTCCACAACTCCGAGGTGCCGTTGTACTCCCAGAGGTCGTTGAGGTCAGCGGCCGTAGTCCCCACCGAGGCAAAACCCCTCCCGCCAAAGAGCCAGAAATTCTGCTTGGCGTCGATCCAACTGTTACCTTGATATCGGGCACCGGGGATGCCCACCGTTCCAGTGGATGACCCATACGTTCCCAATTGATTCGTGAGGTTCGATCCACTCTCCCAGGTCCATCCGAGATTCGAGCAGGTAACCTGAACATTCGTGACGTTCACACTGGACGTTCCGGCTCCCCCGCTAGTCACCACGCAGCTCTGCGCTGGGCTGGTTGGTTGGCTCGACACCGTGACGCTATATGCCGTGCCGTCGGCGAGCGCCGTCGCGAACGTGAATGTGTAAGGAACTTGGTTTGGATTCGCGATTGTCAGGGTGTCAGTGCCATTGTTCTGTAACATGAGCCCCGTCCCCGCCAGACCTGTAACGGTCCCGCCGACGGTGTACGTGCTGCTCGTGCAGGCGACGCCAATGTTGCTGACGGCTGACGTAGCGGTTCCGGTCCCCGCACTCACCACACAGTTCTCTCCGGCAGGCTGCGTCTGCACAGTCACGTTGTAACTATCGCCGCTATCGATCGGTGTTGGGAAGGTAAACGATCCGTTCGCCGTCACCGGCAGGCTATCTCCACCGTTGTCCTCCAGCACCAGCCCCGTCCCTGCCAGACCCGAAATCATGCCACCAATCGTGTACGTAGTCGTCGTGCAGGCGATGCTGACGGTCGTTACATTTCCGCTGGCGGTGCCGCTCCCGGCAGTCACCACGCAGCTCTGCACCGGACTCGACGGCTGGGTCAGAACCGAAACCTTATAGGCCGCGCCGCCGCTGATCGCCGTCGCGAAGGTGAACGAAGTTGCGCCCGCCTTAACGGTCAGGTTGTCGCCGTTATTGTCCTGCAGCACCAGCCCGGTCCCGACCAGGCCTGAAATCGTGCCGCCAATCGTATTGGTGCATGCGATGCTGACCGTCGTGACATTGCTGGCGGCCGTTCCGCTCCCCCCCATCACACTGCAAGTCTGACCAACAGGCTGCGTCATCACCGAAACTTTATAAGCGCTGCCGCTGTCGAGGGCCGTCGCGAAGGTGAACGACGTAGCGCCCGCCTTGACGGTCAAGTTGTCGCCACTATTGTCCTGCAATATAAGCCCGGTACCCGTGAGGCCTGATACTGTGCCCCCAATGGAATATGTGGTCACCACGGTTTTAGTCGTGCCCGGGGTGCCACCACCGCCGCAAGCCATTGAAAACAAAGACGCCAAAAGCATCAGGATGAACAGGTATCGCCTCATGCAGCCCTCAATTCGGATCAAGATTTCTGTGTGAAGTTTAGGGGAGAATGGAATCGATTCTATCGGTCGGTACTAATCCCTGCACATGGCACTTTCGGGGAGTATCCATAGAGAAAAAAGACTCCCTTGCGAAAGACTCTTGGCAAGTCCCAGAATCTTCGACCAAGCGGCTTGCTACTGCGTGGAATCGCTAAAACTTCTCGGGAGCAGATCCGCCAGGCGTTCATCGGGGTCGGACTTTGAATTCCGGGGGGACCGCGTGGCGGTTCCTTCGAGCGCTAAGCACCCGAATCTTTGGTTCCGCTGGGCGATTTGCTGCGGCAGACATCGGCGGCCACCCATCCTTGCCACGAAATGCGGCAAGAATGGGAGTCTCCGATGATGTGGGGCGCGGGAAGGTTACGTTTTCGGCAGCACAATCAGGTTCTGCGGGCTGGTAATGCTGTACGGCGAACCGGGAGCCTGCTTGTAGCTCGTTGGCGTCACCGTGAACACGTAGAGTTTGCCCGCCTTGGCGCTCAGCGCATACAGATGGTTGGCATTGTCCCAGAAGACCTGGTCGACTTCAGTCTTGGTAAGGAGTGGGGTGTAGGGCCTGATCGGGTTGGCACCGTTGAAGTGAAAAACCTGTAGACCCGTGGTCCCCGACACGGCAAGCAGTTTGCCCGAGGGAGCCGCCCAGATATCCGTCACGGCCGTGACCTGCGTTTTGGGCATGTTAGCGGACGTGCTGGTGGTGGTTAAGTTTCCCGCACTGTCTTGCGTATACACTGCCAGTTGAGCCGGACCGGCTTGGGTATAGAAGTTTAGAGGAGTGAGCGGGATGGCAACATGATTCGCGGTGTCGGCAGCGGCGTAATAGGGGCAATAATCCAAGCCATTCGGCCCAGCAGGAATGGATGGATTGATGTTGAGCGACGACAGAGAGCCATCGGAATTGCGCTTGTAGCCAAAGATTCCACCACTTCCCTCATAGCATCCCGAGGAATACGCATAGACGTTGCCTCCCGTAAAACTCATCTGAGCGCCCTCCAGTACGCCGCCGTTCGGGCCCAGCGCTTGGAAAGTGAGCTGCCCGGTGGATTGATCGATGGTGAAGCTCTGGTAGCCGTTATCACCAGTGCCATAGGCATAGAGGTCGCCGTCATACAAGGTCGCTCCGGTGTGATCGAGGAAGAGGTTTTCCGGGCCGCCGGAGTTGTACGGGTTGTATTGCGATGCATTGATTGTGGAGACTTGTTGCAGTGCGCCGTTGGAGGCGATCGAAAACGAATCAATGTTCGTGTAGGCGTCCGCCCCAAACAGCCACGCTCCGTTCAGCGCCATATATTGGACTGAGCCAGGGAAAGGCGATCCCGCGATAGGGGTCAATCGCCCGGTAGCATCGGCGCTGTAGCCGTTGATTTGCGAACTGGTGCTACTGATACTGCTGGAAACGTAGATGTAGGCAACTATCGAGGAACCGGGCTGCGAACTGTTTGTGGACGGCTGCTGAGCGAAAGCCAGTGTTCCAACGGTGAAAGCAGAGATGACCGCGAAGAGCTTGGGGGTGAGTTTCATATGTCCTACGACTCCTATTGGGGCAATATGCTTGGGTTCTAAGGGGCGGAGAGCGGAGCGGGCAAGACGTACATTCGCCAATGAGAACCTAAGCCGAACGAATCCTGCCTCGTAACCTGCCGGATTGCGAAGAATCAGATGCGCTGAGGATTTGACGGGGTTGGTGAAGATTTACTCCCTTTTGCACCACCCTGAACCCTTGCATCGCCCCTGCTAAAATTTCATCTACTAACTTTCGATGCTGCCGAAAAGTCTGCGCCCGCTGATCCCGTACCTCAAGCGCTACCGCTGGCCTTATATTGCGGGCACGGTTTGCGTGTTCCTCACCAACGGCATCTGGATCCTGTTTCCCTTAGTGCTCGGCAAGGCTGCCGACGATCTGCACGAGGGCGTGACCCGCCACAAGCTTCTCGTCTACGCCGGAGTCCTCCTCGCCATTGCCACCACTAAAGGCATTTTTCAGTTCCTGACGCGCTGGATCGTGATTGGCGTTTCCCGCGATATCGAGTTCGACTTACGCAACGATCTGTTCGCGCGTCTCGAAGGCCTTTCCTACTCCTACTACCAGCGCAACCGTACCGGCGACATCATGGCGCGCGCCACTAACGATCTGAACGCGGTCCGCATGCTGCTCGGGCCCGCCATCATGTACACCGCCAATACGATCGTCTACACCACCGGCGCGCTCGCCTTCATGATTTCCATCAGTCCATGGCTCACGCTCTACACGTTCCTGCCGCTGCCTGCGGTGAGCATCATCATTCAGACTTTTGGCCGCCGCATTCACGATCGCTTCGAACGAATTCAGGCGATGTTCTCCGACATCTCGGCGCGCGCCCAGGAGAACTTCTCCGGAGCACGCCTCATCCGCGCCTACGTGCAGGAAGAGCCTGAGATCCGCGCCTTCGAAGCGGAAAACCAGGAATATATCCGCAGGAGCCTCAAACTCGTTCGCCTCATGGGCATGCTCTGGCCCACGCTCGAACTCATGCTCGGGTGCGCCGTGGTGCTGGTGTTGTGGCTCGGTGGACGCGAGGTTATTCATGGGCTCTCCACCGTCCCGCTCGTCACGAATCTCGGAACCTCACGTCCGGGAATCACGACCACGCTGTCTCTCTCCGGATCCATGAGCGTCGGGCAGTTCGTCTCGTTCAGCACTTACATGATGCAGCTGACCTGGCCGATTATCGCTCTGGGCTGGGTCATCAACATTTTCCAGCGCGGCACCGCTTCGCTCGTCCGCATCAACGAGATCATGCACGAGGAGCCCGAGATTAAGGATTCTCCCGGGGCACAAACTCGCGAGATCGAAGGCGACATCGAATTTCGCGGACTCAACTTCGGCTACGAAGGCAAACAGGTCTTGCACGATGTCAATCTCCGCATCCCCGCCGGAACCAGCCTCGCAATCGTCGGCCCAACCGGCTCGGGCAAGACCACTTTGGTCAGCCTGATCCCACGCATCTACGATGCCGAGGCAGGAACGGTTCTAATTGACGGCCGACCGATTCGCGACTATCTCATCGCATCCCTGCGCAAGAACATTGGATTCGTGCCCCAGGAAACGTTTCTGTTCAGCGACCACATTCGCGAAAACATTGCGCTCGGCGTGGACTCCGCTACCGACCAGGAAATTCACAATGCCGCCGAAGCCGCCAACATCGCCGCGGACATCGAAAGCTTCCCCGAAGGCTACGACACGATGGTCGGAGAGCGCGGCATCACTCTCTCCGGCGGACAGAAACAGCGCACCGCAATCGCTCGTGCTCTGATTCGCAATCCGAAGATTCTCATTCTCGACGACGCACTCTCCAGCGTCGATACTCATACCGAAGACAAGATCCTCAACCATCTCCGCGACGTAATGCATGGACGCACTACCATTTTTATCTCCCATCGCGTCTCCACCGTCCGCAATGCCGACCGCATCGCCGTGCTCCACAGCGGACGCATCGTCGAACTCGGCACCCACGACGAACTCCTGGCCTTGAACGGCTACTACAGCGACCTGTATAACAAGCAATTGCTCGAAGAAGAGTTGGCCGAAGTCTGACACTGTTTTTACAACGCCGGGCTTTTGGGGCGTCTACACTGAAGTTTGGGGACCCCTTTTCTCACCATGCAGCGAGTCAGCAGTCAGGAAATCCTAGACTCCGATGCCTGCCCACCCCTTGAAGTGGAAGCCTCTCTGCGCGACATGTGCCGCATCAACCGCTGGTTCGGTGGAATCGCCACCACGCGCAGCCTGATCGAGCGCGTCGCATCGGTTACGGGAAAAACCCGTTTCTGCCTGCTGGAAGTTGCGGCGGGATTCGGGGAGGTATCCAAGCTTGCCGGCCGGCAACTTGTACATAAAGGGATCACTCTGGACGTCACGGACATCGATCGGGCTCATGCTCACCTGCTGCGCGGAAACCGCGCCGTCGTGGCTGATGCGCTCGCCCTTCCCTTTCAGGACAACAGCTTTGACCTGGTCAGCTGCAGCCTGTTCGCGCACCACCTCGAACCGGACGAACTTGCGCGCTTCGTGAACGAAGCGCTACGCGTCAGCCGCACCGCGGTCCTGATCAACGACCTGGTTCGTCATCCGCTGCATGTTGCGCTGGTATACGCAGGCTTCCCGCTAATGCGCAGCTATGTGTCGCGCTTCGACGGAGTCGCGTCAGTGCGCCGCGCCTACACTCCAGACGAGATGAGGACGATTCTTTCGTCGGCTCTTTTGGATGGTTCGACGCCGCGACTGGAAATTTTTCGCCATTATCTTTTTCGTATGGGAGTGATCGCCTGGAAGTCAACAGTCGACGAACGTGTGCCAGATCCAGCCGCTTGATCAGCGGTCGGGAACGCACGCGCCATGGCTCCGGCCGCCCAACCGTATAAGAGAACTCCTATCAAGGCGGTTCGCTCGTACGGTCAGGCATGGGATCCTTCGCTTCGCTCAGAATGACAAGGCGTTAACGTACGACGAGCACTTCCCTGACGTTGTCCCGAGCGAGGAAGAATTTGATGGAGGCGAAATCGCGGAACAGGGTTTCGATGTGGCGGTTGTTGAAGACGCGCTGCAGGCGGAAGCCGTCGCTGATCGCGGTGTGAATCGCGCCCGTGGGTCCGCGGCGCGCTTCCCGCTTCAGCACGATGCGCTGCATTTCGAGTACATCTTTATCGACGATGTGAAACCGGTAGCAAGGCGAATCCGGTCCCGCATCTTTTGTGTGGAAGAACGCCAGGAGCATGCCGCCAGGCTTCAGCACCGACCACAACCGTCCCATCACCGGACGCACCAGGCTTTCATCCAAGTAGTCCGGCAGGTTCCAGCACAGCACAACATCGAAATGCGCCGCGGGATAAACCAGGTTGTCAGCCAGGAATCTCCGGCTATCGAGGATCACACTTCCCTGCTCGTCTTTCGTGACCAAACTGGGATCGGTCGAAGCGACCAGAAGATCTTCGCTGTAAATCTTGTGACTACGTTCGGTAAAGAAGCGAATGTTCGACGGAGACGTGGAGCCGAGATCGAGGACGCACAACGGAGTCTCCGAGTCCCACACGCGCGAAAGTTCCCCGAGGCCGCTGGAACGGCGCGTGAGCTTCTGGGCGGCTTGTGGAGTTGCCGCCTCTGCCCCGCTCGATGAGCCGCGAAAGAACTTCATGAAGTTCTGTGTGACGGATGCCATCAGACCTTGCGCGCCCCCTGGATGGAGGCGGCTTTGGCCCCGATACCTTGCATCAATGCTAGAACCAACACTTTAACTCACTCCGCAGGCCTGCCGGGAGTTACTTTCCCGCTGCTTTTTCGGCCTTGCCTTGAATATCGACCTTGCCCTTGAGGTACGCGCCTTCCTCGATGGAGATGCGCTGCGTGGAAATGTCGCCCGTCACGACCGCGGACTTGCGTAGTTCGACGCGGTCGCTGGCTTGCACGTTGCCTTCGAGCTTGCCTTGTACGATCACGCCCTTGGCCTCCACTGAGGCCTTCACCGAGCCGTTGGGGCCAACCGTCAAGCTGTTGTTCTTCAGAGCGATACTGCCCTCGACCTGACCATCCACATATAGGTCTTCGCTGCCCGACAATTCGCCTTTGATGACCACCGACTTGCCAATCTGCGCCAAATCTGCCGACATCGGAGCACTCATGGATGTTCTCCTCCAGGAAGCGGAATACTGCACTTACCAAGGTAAATGGAAATGGCAGGTACTGGAACGGCCTTGTTCGCTGCATCGACTATACCCAACTCGGAGAGTGCGCGGCAAGCAGGGTTCGGGCATGAAGAAACCGGCGTAATCCGACCCTACGGATTCTCCGCTGCAACCCTCAGATCAGATTGCTAAACTAATCTGTAGGATGATGTATTGCGTCAAGCACGGGGCTGAGCGAAGTGCCGGGAGAAGTGCCGTGGAAAGACGGGCGTCCTGGGGTCTTCTCAGAGCCAGCTTGCTTGCCACGCTGGCGGCATTCCCCGCCGCATTTTCCGCTCAAGAAGCTAAGGTGCCTGCCGTCCCCGCCGCCGATTTTGTTCGGACCATCATCGCCAATGAAGTCCAAGCTTCCACTCACCCTCCCAGTCTGCACATGTTCCGCTCGCGACGACAGACTCCAAAGGGTTCGCAAACCAGGCTCTACGTCGAAACCAAGCAAGCCATTGCTGCGAGAATGATCGCCATCGATGATCGGCCACTGACGGAGCAGCAACAGCAAGCCGAGACAAATCATCTGGCGTGGTTGGCAGGGGATCCCGAACAGCTTCGCAAGAAAGCGGCTCGCGAGAAGGAAGATGAAGACCGCACAATGCGCATGGTCAAAGCGCTCCCCGATGCTTTCCTTTACGAATATGCAGGCACCGAAGACAGCGCTGCGGGATTGGGCAAGCCCGGCGACCAACTCGTAAAGCTGAAGTTCAAGCCCAACCCGGCATACTCGCCGCCATCGCGCGTGGAAGAAGTATTGGAGGGTATGGAGGGGGAATTGCTGATCGACCCCACCGCGCGTCGCCTGGCTAGGATCGACGGAACGCTGTTCCGCGAGGTCACATTCGGCTGGGGAATCATAGGGCACCTCAACAAGGGCGGCCACTTCCGGGTGCAGCAAGGCGACTTGGGGTTGGGCGACGGCTCATGGGGCATCACGGAAATGTCGTTGAACATCACTGGAAAGATCCTGCTGGTCAAAACACTCAGCATGGTGTCGGAGGAGGTCCTTAGCGATTTCCGAAAGATGCCGGACAATCTAACCTTCGCGCAAGGCCTGGAAGCGCTCAATACGGAACAGGAAAGGCTGGCGCACGCGGCACAACCTTCTGCTGGTGATGACGTTAAGAAGGCTCAGCGGAACTCTCGATAAGCGCGGTGTCTGTGTTTCGCTCGGCCCGGCATGCTTCTCGGAGAAGATGCGTCTCAGAGAAATCCAGTGTCATGCTCTTAGAGTTTCTTTGCGCACGGTGAACTTCTCAATCAGATCTTCCTTCACGCGATAGCCGGTTCCCGGCAGGTCGCTGATCCCAATCATGCCTTCGGGCGAAACTTCCACTTCCGGATCGATGATGTCTTCTTTCCAGTAGCGCTTGGAAGCGGAAACGTCGCCCGGCAGCCGGAAGTTTTCCAGCGTGGAGAGCGCAATATTCTGCGCGCGGCCGATGCCGGTTTCGAGCATGCCTCCGCACCAGACGGGAATATTGTGAGCCTGGCAGAGATCGTGGATCTTGAGCGCTTCCGAAAATCCGCCGACGCGGCCTACCTTGACGTTGATGATGCGGCAAGCTGCGGTTTCGGCGGCGAACGCGGCGCTGCGCACGCTGACAATGGATTCATCCAGGCAGATCGATGTACGCAGTTCTTTCTGCAAGCGTGCGTGATAGTAAATATCGTCATTCCACAGCGGCTGCTCAATCATGAGCAGATTGAATTGATCAAATTTGCGAAGGTGTTCGACCTGATCGAGCGTGTAGGCGGAATTGGCGTCGCAACTCAAGGTGATGTCGGCCCAGCGCGAGCGAATCCGCTCCAGCACGTTCACATCCCAGCCGGGCTTGACTTTGATCTTGATGCGGCGGTAACCAGCCTGGAGTTCGATCTGAATTTTCTCCAGCAGTTGCTCGACCGAATCCTGGATGCCGACCGAAACGCCACACGGAATCTCGCGACGTGTGCCGCCCAGCAGTTTCCACAGAGGCAGCTTGCGCTGCGTGGCTTCCACATCCCAGAGCGCGTTTTCAAGACCGGCCTTCGCCATGCGGTGGGCGCGCACTTTGGCGAATAGCGCCGGGCACTCGCGGGCTGAGTCGATGCGTTTGCCGAGCAGAGCCGGCATCAGATAATGCGTAAGCGTCGGCCAGGCACTCTCGATCCATTCACTGCTGTAGAAGGGATCTTCGCCGACAACGCACTCGCCCCATCCGTCGGCCCCCTCGCTATGAATCGTGACCAGAAGAATGCGGCGGCTGTAGGTACGGCCGAAGCTCGTCTCGAAGAAGTGGACGAGCGGCATGTGAATTTCGCGCAGTGTGATGGCTTCAATGTTCATATTCAAAGTTTCAGAGTTTCAAAGTTTCAAGGTTTCAAAGGCTCAACGTTTCACGGGCCCGCGCGATGTTCGGAGTGCTCACCGTGAAACCTTGAAACTTTGGAACCCTGCAACCTGCGTCTTTACCCTTCCGATGCGTACGACCATGGCTCGTCCCAGCGGCCGAGGAGAAATTTACCGTTTCCGTCCAGATCACGTTCATAACCTAGAACCGCCAGCCCGTGCGAAAACGCCAGCAGAAACTGACCGCGATTGCGCTCCTGCACCTGTTGCGCCAGGCTGCGGGTTTCAGGCGCGGCTTTCCAATCGTAAATCTGTGCCGGTACTTCGATGCGGGATTCGACCGTGCTCGGCGGATTTTTCCCAGTCGCGAGCAAGGTTTCGACCCGCGTCGACTTCAACCACCACTCGGCGATCAGACGGTCGCTGGGCAATCCTCCCTGCAACGGCGACGACGTGATGCCGTACTGGTTGATGTTATAGCGTCGCGCAATAGCTCCCAGCTTCTCGAGGTTGAGATAAGCGTTCTTGATCTCGAGAGGATCGAACGTCCACTCGATCAGCTCGATGCCGCGGGAGAGTGCGTCCTCACGCTGCATCAATTTCAGACGGCGCCCGAGGCCACTGTTGCGGTGTTCTTTCCGTACCGCCAGCATGTGCGAGTGCAGGTAGACGTGACCGGTGCGAGTGCCCGGGACTGAGAGCGCGAAGCCGACCATCTCATTGCCGTCGAAGGCGCCCATCACTTGGCCCCCGACCTTGTCGGCCACGACAAACATGCGCAGCGGCACCAGCTCCGCGTCGGTAAAATTCCAGACTTCTTTTTGTAGCGCGACGCAGGCGTGGAATTCGTCGATGGCATGGCAACGCCGCAGAACGATGGAGTCAGCGCTCACGTTGGCGTCGCCTCCGATTGGCATTCCGACGCAACGTATGGCCCTCGACCGAAGGCGTCGTCCCGAAGCGCAGCGCTTTTCAGCTGCGCGAGGGATCTCGCGTGGAGCGTCCCTGTCGCATAGCCAGCGCACGGGTCTGCGCCAAACCCCTCGCCCTGCTGGAGAAAACGCGGGGTTTCTGGATTACACCTTGATCGAACTTTATGCACGATTCCGCTCATCGCTCTCCTGGCGCTTCGCCGCCTGCCACAGCGCCTCCAATTCTTCCATGGGAGTTTGATCGGCAGAGCGGCCCGACTCGTGCAGACGCGCCTCCATCCACTGAAAACGTCGCTTAAATTTCCGGTTGGTCTTGCGCAGAGCAGACTCCGGATCGACCGAGAGGTATCGCGCAATATTCACCAGCACAAAGAACAAGTCGCCGACCTCACCTTCCAGGCGCGATTGCAAAGCCTCCGGCACAGCAGTTCGTCCTGATCCGGCGACTCCGCGGCCTTGCGGACGCGGTCCCGGAGCCGGAAATTCCTTGAGTTCCTCGCGCAATTCGTTGGTTTCCTCGCTAAGTTTGTCGAACAGCCCTTCCACATTCGGCCAGTCAAAGCCGGTCTGTGCGGCGCGGGAACTGAGCTTCGAAGCTTCCAACAAAGAAGGCATCGCGGACGAAACTCCAGCGAGGATCGATTGCTTCTGGTCTTTTTTGACAGCGGGACCTTGCTCCGCACTCGCCGCCTCCCGCTTCTTCCTCTCTTCGACCTTGATCGCCTCCCAGTTCCTTTTGACCTCGTCGGAACTGTCGGCCTTTACATCGCCGAAGACGTGGGGATGGCGGTTGATCAATTTGCTGGAGAGGCGATCAAGCACGTCGTCGATGGAAAATGAAGATTGTTCTTTCGCCATCTCGGCGTAGAAGAGCACTTGCAGCAAGAGGTCGCCGAGTTCGCCGGCAAGTTCGGACCAGTCGCGATTGTCGATCGCTTCGAGGACCTCGTATGTCTCTTCCAGCGTGTAGGGCTTGATGGAGTCGAAGGTCTGTTCCCGGTCCCACGGACAGCCGCCGGGAGCGCGAAGCCGCTCCATGATGGCGACTGCACGCTCGAAACGTTCTCCTGTGCTCGACATGAGGCAACCAATGTAAATGAGTGCGGAGGCAGGAGGCAATGCGCGGCAACACGGGCGCCTGAGACCGTCGCGAGCGCCGCCGGAGCCAGCCCTGAGCTTGCCGAATGGAAGGCGCTACTTGCCAACCGCAGTTGAGCCTACGGCATCCAACACAGACCAAATCACTTCCCGCTCATTTTGGAAACGCACGTCAAATCAAATATTCATCAAGGAGAAAACTTCGATGACTACCGGTAATCTTCTGGGACAGAAGGTGGCAATCCTGGTGACGGACGGCTTCGAACAATCGGAACTGCTGGAGCCAAGAAAAGCACTCGACGAAGCGGGCGCGACTACGAAGGTAGTCTCCCCGGCAGGCAAGAAAGCCAAAGGATGGAACCACAAGGAGTGGGGCAACGACGTGCCCGTGGACGTTCCGCTCGATTCTGCAAAGGCGGAAGAGTTTGACGCTCTTCTACTGCCGGGTGGTGTAATGAATCCCGATCAGCTTCGCATGAATCCGAAGGCGGTCGAGTTTGTGAAGCACTTTGCCAGCGCCGGAAAGCCGGTGGCGGCGATCTGTCACGGCCCATGGACGCTGATCGAAGCCGGCGCGGTGCGCGGGCGCACCATGACGTCGTGGCCTTCGCTCAAGACAGACTTGAAGAACGCAGGCGCCACCTGGGTCGACAAAGAAGTAGTCAACGATCAGGGCCTGGTCACGAGCCGCAAGCCAGATGATATTCCCGCGTTTAATCGCGAGATGATTCGGCTGTTCGCAGAAGCAACGGAATCGGAGGCGCCTCGCAAGACCGCATAACTCCGCGTCGATTCAGACCGGGCCGGCTTCAATGCCGGCCCGGCCCGAATTCGCGAAATAGCTTCGGGTTACTTTTGGCACCATATCTTTATCGCGGCAGATTAGGAATTGGCCATTCAGCGCTTGGACTATCGTGACCTTTGTCGCCGTACCATCGCCGCGGCACAATAGGACAGGTGGACGTGTCCGCGCCGGACACTCGGGTATCCGGCAAACGATCCCGTGGCCGCAATGAAGTAACCAGATGAGTTTAGCGATTAAACCTCGACCGCCCTTGGATGGACAGCACTTCCAGGTCGTCATCATCGGCGGGGGCATCAACGGCGTGGCCGTAGCCCGGGAATGCGCGCGCGCCGGGAAGCGCACGCTGCTGGTCGAGCAGAACGATTTCGCCTCGGGCGTAACCAGCCGGTCCACGCGAATCATTCACGGCGGACTGCGTTATCTGGAACACGGAGAGCTCAACCTGGTGCGCGAATCCGTGCGCGAGCGCGAGCGGCTGCTGCGCGAGCGGTCACACCTGGTACACCCCGTTCACTTTCTCTTTCTGCTCAATGAACAAAGCCAGCGCAGCGCCATGAAAGTGCGCGCCGGGCTGTGGCTCTACGAGCGGCTTGCGGGCAGAAAATCCGCCGAGCTCAGTGAGATGGAGTTGAAGCGAGTAGAGCGGGCGCTCGACGCGGGACGTAAGTGGTCGATCCTCAATTACGAAGACGCCCAGTGCGAGTTTCCGGAACGTCTCGTCGCCGAATGGGCGACGGAGGCGGCCGAAGCAGGAGCTGTCGTCCGCAATCATTGCGAAGTGCTGGCAGTCGACGTGGCGCAGGGACGGGCGCGAGGCGTGCTCTTGCGCGACCGCATCACCGGCAAAGATGAACGCGTCGATGCGGGATGGATTCTGAACTGTACTGGCCCGTGGGCCGACCGCATTTGCCAGCGTTCCTCGGTCCGCACCAGCCAGCCGATGCTAGGCGGAGTGCGCGGATCGCACATCGTCCTGCCACGATTTTCGGGCGCCCCTAGCTCGGCGCTCTACACCGAAGCCGCGGACGGCCGCCCGGTTTTCGTGTTGCCATGGAACGAACAGATCCTGGTCGGCACCACCGAAGTTGCGGACACGGGCGATCCCGGCAAGACTGCACCCTCCAACGACGAGATTGACTATCTGTTGCGTACCATCGCCAAGCTTTTCCCCAAGGCAAAGATTTCACACCATGACATCAAGTATGCGTTTGCGGGAGTACGTCCTCTGCCGAACTCGCCCGGGAATCAGGCGTCAGCGGTCACGCGGCGTCATTTCTTGCATGACCATACACCGGACGGAGCGTCGCGGCTGATCTCGGTCATCGGCGGCAAACTCACGACCGCCGCTTCTTTGGCGCGGGAATGTGCCCGCAAGATTGGCATCAATGTCCCTGAGCCAAGCATGGTTGCGATGGGGCCGGGGAGTTCGCTCGATCCCATGCTTGATCAGGAAGTTCTCGACATTGCTCGCGCCGGATCCGTCAGCGAAGAGACGGCCCGCGGCATGATGGAGTGGCACGGCGAGCGTGCCATGGACATCGCCCGTATGGCGCTGGTGAGCGCCGAACTGCGAGCTCCCATCTGTCCGCACACGTCTCATATCGTGGCCGAAGTAGTCGAGGCTTACCGAAAGGAGTTCGCCGTCAGCCTGGGCGACGTGCTGCTGCGACGCGTTCCGGTGGCGCTGGGCGCGTGCTGGTCAGAATCCTGCAGCCGCGAGGCCGCGTTGCGCATCGGCGCCGTCCTTGGATGGAAGGAGCAGGATCTGGGAGCGAATCTGGAATCGTTTGAGACCGAGCGCACGTCCTTCCTGAAACAGCCGTCGCGTGGCACTTCAGCTCTGGAAGCCGCGGCTGATTAGTGTGGTGTCCCGTAGGTTCCTGGACTAATCACAGTTGTCATCCTGAGCGCAGCGAAGGACCTGTGTATTTTGTTTGCACCACGAAACTCCTTGCTTAGTCTCGAGACCAAGTCCCGACTTTCATCGCGTATTTCCGGGACACTGCACTAGCAGGCTGCGGTCGACCAACAGACATCTCTACCCGCCTGGTGTTCGAACTTTACACCGTGCAAAATCTTGCAACCTTGACAGCCATTCGCGGCAGACGGATACTCGCCCTCTCGCTTGTGTCTTCCTAAGGCACAGCTTTTATTCCTCGGTTGAAGAGAGGTCACAACGATGCCCACCCTTCCCCTCACACAAGTTCATGTTGACACGTTCCTGCGTTTGTCGAAGAGAATCGCGGCCCGGCGCAGTGTTTGCGCGATGTTGTTGGGAGTTCTGTTTGCGCTCACCGTAGCTTTTCCCGCACAAGCCCAGACTTTCCAAACGCTCTACGAGTTTCCCCTCCGCAAGACCGGCAACACTCCTTCCGGCTTGCTGGGAGTAAATGGAAATTTCTACGGAACTACCGCGCTGGGCGGCATTTCGAACGAAGGGACCGTCTTTGAACTCACCACCGAGGGCAAGCTGACCAGTCTCTATAGCTTCAGTCGCAACACCTCGGATGGCAGAAATCCCACCGTTGGTCCCTTGATCAGGGACGGGGTTGGGGACCTTTACGGAACGACCCAGAATGGCGGCGACCTGCGTTGTGTTGCTTTCTCCAATAGCGTTGGCTGCGGGACGGTATTCAAGCTGAGCGCCGGAGGGAAAGAAACAATCGTGCACAGCTTTACCGGCGGATCGACGGATGGCTCATATCCGCTGGCGGGGTTGGCCGCGGACTCAGCGGGCAATCTTTACGGCACCACCTACATAGGCGGCATTGGATGCTACGCCCAGGGCTGCGGAACGGTGTACAAAATTATTCCCAGCGGCAAAGAGAGCGTTCTGTACAGCTTCACAGGCGGTGTGGACGGCTCCAATCCGTATGGCGTAGTCCTGGTCGTGGACCCTGCCGGCAACCTCTACGGCACTACAGCATATGGTGGCGACCTCACGTGTGGTGGCCATGGGGCAGGCTGCGGCGTGGTTTTCAAGATAGACCCGACCGGCACGGAGACAGTCCTGCACGCGTTTACTGGGAGTACCGACGGCGCGTACCCGATAACTGGTTTGGTGCGCGACTCGCAGGGCAACCTGTACGGCACGGCCTCCACCGGAGGCAACTGCCGCGAATGCGGCTTGGTGTTCAAAATCGATCCGGCTGGGAACGAGACTGTGCTTTATAACTTCACGGACGAGGAAGTCCAGCCTGCACTGACGGCATCGAGTCTGCTCGTTGATAGCGCTGGAAACCTCTACGGAGCGACTCTTTACGGTGGATCTATATCCGAAGGAACCGTCTTCGAAGTGAGCAGCCAGGGCAAGTACACGATGCTCCACTCCTTTGATTTTACTGACGGGGCATATCCTGTAGCAGGGCTTATCCGGGACAACGCGGGCAATCTTTACGGCACAACTTCCGGGGGCGGCAACGATGGCTGCAGTTCGGGCTGCGGCGTGATCTTCAAGATCACTCCTTAGGAGGCTGTAAAATCGCTCGCGAGTTTGAGATTGAAAACTCACGATTCGTATCATCGGGTTTTGGGAAGGGCACGACTTTAGTCGTGCCGTAAGTCATTCAACACCAACCGCGCTTCAGCGCCTGCGGGATGCCTCCGTCATCGGAAGCTGGTTTTTCCGCAACCTCTTCAGCCCGTCAACCCTGCCAAATCGAGAGAAAATGCGTTCTTCAGCAAACCAAAAAGCCTGCGCAATATCCGCGCCCTCACAGCGGCTGCCCGCGCCTTCTCAAACCGAAAGAATTCGTCCACCGCTTAAGTGACCGACTTCTTCTCGAACTGCCGCAGCCCCAGCAGCAGCAGCAACACGTCAAAGAAAAACAGCGCGCCGATGATCGCCAGGATTGGCAAATGCTGAAACTGTGGAACCAACGTGGCACGCAGTCCTTCGCTGGCATATACCAGCGGGTTGATGAGCACAGCTTTTTGCAGGTAGGGAAACTTGTTCAGGGCACTCCACGGGAAGTAGGTGCAGCCGAAAAAGATCATTGGGGTCATGACCATGCTGAACATCAATCCGATGTGCTGCTGATTCATGCTGCATCCCAACGCCAGGCCTCCGCACGCCGAAAAACCCGCCACCAGCACGATGATCACGGCAAAGGTGAACGGCGTGCCGATGCTGATCTCAACTCCGGGCCGAAGCACGAGCCACGCCAGGGGGATCACCACCAGCCCGGCAACCAGTGCCTGCAGCATTCCTGCGATGACTTTCTCGATCGCGACCCAGCCCACGCTGATAGGAGCGAGCAGCCGGTCTTCGATTTCGCGGGTCCACTGAAATTCGGCGATGAGCGGCATGGCCACCGCCCAGACTCCGGTGAAGGTCATACTGATCGCGATGATGCCGGGGAGCAGAATGCTCTTGTACTCGCCACGGATATATCCGCTGCCCACCATCACCTTGCCGAAGATAAACACAAACAGCAAAGGCTGCAGGAAGGTCTGCATGAAAAGTTGAATGGCATTGCGGCGCGCCACATGCGCGTCGCGCGCCAGCATCGCGCCAAAAGTTTTCCAGTTCAATCGCGCAAGCTCCTTCCGGTATGGTGCAGAAAAAGATTTTCCAGGCTCGGCTCGGAGATGTGAACGTCGGACAGCTCCGCCCCAGCATTCGCTGCCACGCTGGCAATTTCAGGAATGAGCGAGCCGCCCCGATCGGCATAGACATCGACGCCGGCATGCTCCGCCACGTTCTTTTCCGATCCTGAGCTTTCCAGCACGCCCTTGGACGCACCCTCCAAAGCACGCACTTCTCGCACTCCAGCCAGCGCCCGCAACCGATCGAGCAGATCGGCCGTCTGCCTGCCAAAGCGGAGTCGCAGCAAAAATCCTCCCGGGATCGACGCCTTCAGTTCTCGCGGTGTGCCTGTGGCGATCATGCGGCCATGATCGACAATAGCCAGCCGCTGGCAAAGCGAGTCAGCCTCTTCCATATAGTGTGTGGTGAGCAGGATCGTCTTCCCCGCCTGGTGATATTCGCGAATGATCTCCCACAAAAGAATCCGGGTCTGAGGATCAAGCCCAGCGCTGGGTTCGTCGAGAAAAAGAACCTCGGGATCGTGCATCATGGCGCGGGCAATCGACAGCCTCTGCATCATCCCACCGGAAAAGCCCCGCACCATCTGGTTGCCGCGCTCAGTGAGCTTGAACTTTTCCAGCAGCGAATCGGCGCGCTCGTTTCTCTGCGCGGCGCCAATCCCAAAGTATGCGCCGTGAAACACCAGAATCTCGCGGGCCGTGAGAGAAAAATCCAGATTCGGCCGCTGCGGCACGACACCGATCAGATGCTTGACTCGCGCCGGCTCCTTCCACACGTCAAAGTCGCCAACCCAAGCCTGGCCCGAGGTTGGTCGCACGCGCGTCGTCACCACTCCAACGGTCGTCGATTTGCCCGCGCCGTTGGGCCCGAGCAGGCCAAAAATCTCTCCTGGATGAACCTCGAGCGAGAGTCCATCCAAGGCAGGGATCTGCGCCTTCGGCTGCTTCGATCCCTTCGCATCGCCGCGCGAAATAAAGCCGCCAGCCGCTCCCATCGGAGGAGCGGAGTGATAGACCTTGCGCAGGTCCTGCGTACGAACACCAACTGCCATGCGGAAACGTCCCCAATCGTAGGAAGCTGAAGGTTTCGGAAGTATATCGCAGGCCGAGGCTGGGATTCGAATCCCTGGTGAAGGCGTCACGCGAATCCGGCAGTTTTGGGGATCTGGCGCGGATCGATCGCTCATAACTGAGTTCGCGGAGCAAGGATTCGTATCAACGCATCGCTTTACAGCCAGCGGAAAAACTCAATTTCTTCCGCAGATCCGCGGCCGAATCGATCCCCGGCATTTGGGTCGGACTTGGGAAGGGCACGAGTTCACTCGTGCCACTCAGTCGTTCAAAACGTGTCCGCGCTTCAGCGCCTGAGGGACCTCCTGGGCGCTCACGGTGAGTTTTTCCGCAGCCTGCCGGTCAATCAACCTGACGGCCATTTTTCGCCAAGTAGCTCTTGCCCTTAATGTTGCGCTTAGGTCAATGCTCTGTGAATCTCAAATTCGGATCGTCTTTGACAGGATTAGCCAAGCGTTCGAATTCTCCCCGCGCATAACGCCGCGCCGGGGTACGTACAAGAAGAATGCGGCGAAATCCGCCCAGCAATTGCGGACTGTTGCAACTGACAGTTCCCAAACGAACCCGCCTAATGAAAATGAAGAAGGCCGATGAACCCTCTAGCACGCTAGCCCGATCATTTTCTCGTGCCTGTTCTGCGGGCGTGACGCTAGCGTGCCCGCGCCCGGCAGCGCTGCACTGGACTGCTGTATCCTTCGCGACACACGGAAAATGCAACATGTATAAGAAGTCGACGACGCTTTGGTTCCTGGGCATTCTGACCCTCATTGTTTTTGGATTTGCATTCATCATCGCGCGGCCGTTTCTTTATCCATTTGTGGCGGCGATCATCCTGGCCGTGGTCTTTTACCCTGCCCATCAAAGAATCTTGGGATGGACAAAAGGCAAGTCCACGAAAGCTTCTCTGCTTTCCACCCTGGCCCTGCTCTTTCTCTTTGCCGTGCCAGTCTTTATCACCCTCGTGCTGGTCGCAAAGCAGGCTGTCACCGCCGCCCAGTACCTGACACGTCAGAGTGCAGAGCAGGGTGGATTCGCTTTGTTTGTGACAACCATGGCGGAGCGCGGCCTGAAATTCCTTGGGCGCTGGATCGATCTCTCCAAGTACGACGTTCGGTCGGTGGTTACGTCTCACGTGCAACAGGCCGGAGTTTGGGTCCTGGGATCGGGAGCGTCAGTCCTCAGCAATTTTGCCAGCCTCATTGCTCAATCCCTCATGGCACTCCTGGTGGTGTTCTTCCTTTTCCGGGATGGTCGCGGCTGGATTCAACAGGCGGAGGAATCCATCCCGCTGCCCCCGGGTCAGGCAAGAAAATTATTCAGCAACATATCCGACACCATTGTCGCCAATGTATACGGCATTGTTTCCGTAGGAGTGGCGCAAGGTTTCCTGACAGGAATCGCGCTGGCAATCGCAGGATTGCAATCTGCTCTCTTACTCGGGCTTTGTGCGGCGTTTGCCTCGATTGTGCCCGTTGCCGGCGCCGCCTTGGTGTGGGTTCCCGCCGGGCTTTACTTGATTTTTATTGGATCGACTTGGAAGGGCATATTCGTTCTGGTGTGGGGGGTCGCGGTGGTCAGCACTGCCGACAGCATCATCCGGCCTTGGGTCGTAGGTGGGAAGGTACAACTTCATCCGCTGGTATTGGTCTTCTCCATCCTCGGAGGCGTCCAGGCTTTCGGCTTTCTGGGATTGTTCCTCGGACCCGTCATCGCGTCGGTGCTATCTGTCTTGCTCGGAATGATTCGCGAAGAAGTCCGCGCCAATGACGAAAACCGACAACCGATAGCCGCCGTCCGAGACAATTGAAGCTCAGGCCAGCAGCCGCCGCAGCCCTCCAGTCAGCCGAAGCGAACCGATGACGCCGGGGCCAATGCGTGCGATCGAGATGTTACGACAGCGTCCGGCAGAGCAAGCTCGTGTCATCCGAGATGATGCCGTCGACTCCCTGTTCTGCGAAACGCTGCATTCCCGCGGGATCATTGACCGTCCAGACAAGAACTTTTTTTCCGGCGCCCTTTATTTTGCGGATCAGCTCCGGCTCGACCAGCGCATGATGCGGGATCACATACTGCACTGGAAGCTCGCTCCACAGCCGCAACTGGTTCTCGAATTCACAAATCACCCCGAGCGGAACGGTCGCATCCTCTTCGCGCAGAGACTTCAGCACTGCAGGAATAAAGGATGAGACCACGTATCCGCGCCGCGGCTTATGCCTGAGAAACAGATCGAGAGTGATCCGCTCCAGACCCTTCACTTTCAACTCAATATCAAGAAATGCATCGCGGTAGCGCTGCAGAACATCCCGCAACCGCGGCAATTGAGGAACCTGCTTCGCAGGCGTGCGGGAAAGCTTGAATCCCGAGACCTTCTCGTCATGGCAGACCACAGCTTCGTCATCTTCCGTCAGGCGAACGTCGAATTCGAATCCGTCGCAGCCGTCGGCCAGGGCTTGGTCAAACGAGGCGAACGTATTTTCAGGAATCGCCGTGAGGCCGCGGGCGCCCCGGTGGCCGAGCAGCAAAGGACGGCTCATAGGGGCTCGATCAGTCAAGATCGAAATCGCGAATCGGCTTGCCCGTGTCGGGGCTTTCTTTCGCCTTCTTCAACGCCTCCTGAAACTTCTTCTCCAGGAGCGATGACGCATTCTTTTGAGCTTCCACCGACTGCTGGAAGATCGACTCGCGGCGGCTGTCTTGCTCACGCATGGCCTTGGCGGCAGCCTCCATGTCGCTGAATGTCTTCGGCTTCACGGCGGCGGTATGCGCAATGACCGCGCGCGTCTCCGTGTCGATTTTGAGCACCGCACTGCAGCACGGGCAGGTTACTTCGAAATTGGGAATCTTCTTCGCCATCTCAGCGAATCATACCGCAATTTCGCCCGTAGCGGGGCGTGCCCCTGCCCGCGGGGAGGTCTCTTCATCTTTCGGCCCCTAGATCGCTATGTACGCATAGCCCTGTACGTACAACGTTCCCATAGGAACACTGTGGAAAACCTCAGTCCTTTGTTTTCAGGACCGTAGCCTGATCGGGAAGATATGGAAGAGGTTGAGCATTTCCCAGCCTAGAAGGAATACCGATAATAGAACCACCATCACCGCCATCAGTTCCCCGAAACTCAGGCCGCGGCGCGTTGGTTCCAGGCGCCGCGCAGCCAGGCTCAGAATGTTGAGCGTCGCAAATCCAAATACCACCGCCCACAGGATGTTGTACACATCCTGGCGCGACCCGCGAGCCAACAGGGCGACTGACATTCCGGCGATCGCGCGCGCGATGGAATAAGCCACGAAGACAGCGCACTTGGTTCGGGTGAAACCCGCGATGAACGAACCTACAGCAGGGAGCACCATGAGTTGAGCCGGCGCGGCCGCCCGTGCCATGGGCGCCGAGAATTGGATATTACATCTTTTTCTGGTTCGATTCACGGTTCAAAGCGTGGGAAGGTGTTCTGGTCGGGAAGAGCCACACGGCTCGCCGCCACCTTGGTTAATATGGATGCATGGCAAAATGCCGCTTCATTTTCTTTGACGTGGGCAACACATTGCTGTTCCCCAATCGCCCCAAAATGCTGGCGCCGCTGGCGGCGGACCGCCATCCGACGCTCGCCGCCTGGCAGGCGTTGGAGCGCCGCACCAAGCACGAATTCGATCAAGGACTGATGACGGGCCAGGTGGATCACGGCTTCTGGTGGACCTTCCATACCTATCTGCTGCAACAACTGAATTCCCTGGACGATGGCGTGCGCGACACCTTGGTCGAAAACACGCACAACTCCGCGAATTGGGACCAGATTCTCCCGGGCACGCGCGATGCGTTGCAACGGATCAAGCAGGAATACGCGATTGCTGTAATCTCGAATGCCGATGGCAAGATCGATGCTGTCCTACGCCGCTGCGGGATTGTCGATTGTTTCGCGAGCATCACGGACTCCGGGACAGTGGGGCACGAGAAACCGCATCCCGCGATCTTTGCAGTGGCCCTCCGCGAGATGAGGGCTTCGCCCGCGGAGAGTCTATATGTGGGAGACGTGTATTCAGTCGATTACGTCGGCGCGCGCAATGCGGGAATGCAGGCCGTTCTGTTCGACGTTGCCGGAGCGTATCGCGAAAAAGATTTACCGCGCGTGGAGTCGCTGGCGAGCCTCGAGAGCTGGCTAAAGCAATCATGAAAGACTGACAGACGTTTCGCGCAACGATGGTTTTCAGAAAAGACATCTGAACGGAGGCTCGCAAAGATGTTCGATTCGACACGATTCCTTCTTTTTCTCACGGCGGCGTTTCTGCTGGCGATCGCGCCGGGACCCGGCATGCTGTACGTTCTCGCCCGCAGTCTCGCTGGCGGAAAACGCGAGGGAGTACTCTCCGCCCTCGGCACGTTTCTCGGCGGCATGGTTCATGTGTTCGCGGCGGCGCTGGGCGTCTCGATCATTTTGGCAAAGTCGGCGGTGGCGTTCGCCACGGTGAAGTATGTCGGAGCGGCGTATCTCTGCTTTCTCGGTGTGCGGATGATTGTTGACGCGCGCCGGGAAAAGGCAACCAGAGACGACGCAATTTCACAGGTTCGAGAAACCAAGCCTGCACGCAACCCGCTCTGGCAAGGAGTGGCCACCGAGGTTCTGAATCCGAAGACGGCCCTGTTTTTCCTTTCGTTCATTCCGCAATTTGTAAATCGCGCCAGCGGCCACGTCTTCCTCCAATTCGTGGCGCTGGGAACCCTCTCAGTAGTGATGAACACGACCGCAGATCTCATCGTGATCGCCATGGCCGGTCCGCTCGGCGAGCGCATTCGCGCCTCGGCCACCTTCCGCCGCCGACAGAGAACAGTCACCGGAGCGATCATGATTGGGCTGGGAACCTATCTCGCGACCAGCGAAAGCAAGTAACGCCAAGAATCTCCACGCCTTTCGCATTTCTCGGACGCAACAGAACCGCACGACCTCGAGATCTTCGAACCCAACTGGCGGATTTGGCATCCATAGCCTCGATGAGAGCGCCTTGCGATGAAGCCGTAATGCGATCCGCGCCTGCCGCATTTCCCTGCACAGCACAAGCCAGAGCCTGGATCCTGGTCGCGACCATTCTGGGCTCCAGCATGGCCTTCATCGATAGCACTGTGGTCAATGTGGCCCTCCCGGCAATCCAAGGGGCCTTTCATGCGTCGGTGGTCGACGTGCAATGGGTAGTCGAATCCTATGGACTGTTTCTGGGAGCATTGATTCTCCTCGGAGGCTCGCTGGGAGACTGGTTTGGACGGCGTCTGACATTTGTCGTCGGTATCGCAGTCTTCGCGCTGGCTTCGGCAGCTTGTGGCGCGGCCGCAAGCATTCACCAACTCGTCGTTGCGAGGAGCATTCAAGGTGTCGGGGCGGCCCTGCTCGTACCCGGCAGCCTGACGATTATCAGTACATCCTTTGACGTGAAGAGTCGCGGTCAAGCGATCGGTACCTGGTCGGGCTTCACGTCCATCACAACTGCCATCGGGCCGGTTCTGGGCGGGTGGTTGGTGGAGCATGCTTCCTGGCGGTGGGTCTTCTTCATCAACATCCCGCTGGCCGCAGCCGTGATTACCATTTCGTTCTGGCGAATTCCGGAAAGCCGCAGCGCCAGCGCGGGCCGAGTCGATTGGCTGGGAGCGATTCTTGCTACGGCGGGATTGGGTGGCCTGGTTGTCGGATTTATGGAATCCGTCAACCAGGGTTGGCGAAATCCGCTGGTGGCCGGGGGACTGATCGTCGGCTTCGCTTGTCTGATTACCTTGGTCGCTGTCGAGTCCAGAGTTCCTTCCCCGATGATGCCGCTCGCGCTTTTCCAGAGCCGCAGTTTCAGTAGCGCGAACTTGCTTACGCTGTTCTTGTACGCCGCCGTTGGCATCTTCTTTTTTCTCTTTCCGCTGAACTTGATCCAGGTGCAGGGCTACTCCGCCACCGCCGCCGGAGCTGCCGTGCTGCCGCTGATCATGCTCTTATTTTTTCTCTCTCGCTGGTCCGGCGGGCTGGTGGCGCGATATGGTCCGCGAGTTCCCTTGATTGCCGGACCGCTCATCGCCGCTTTGGGATTTGTGCTGTTCGCCGTGCCCTCCGTTGGAGGAAGTTATTGGAGAACATTCTTCCCGGCATTGATTGTTCTTGGGTTCGGCATGGCGGTCACAGTCGCTCCACTTACCACTGTGGTGATGAACTCGGTACAGGAATCAAAAGTAGGCGCGGCTTCGGGAATCAATAATGCGATCGCTCGCGTCGCTGGAGTACTGGCGATTGCAATCCTAGGCATTGTTATGGTGAAGGTATTTGCTTCTGAGCTGAACGAGAAACTGACTCACGTGTCGCTTGCCCCGGGAGTCGTGCAACAACTGCAGGAAAGCGAGATCAAACTTGCAGGCTTGCAGGTTCCCGACAGTCTTGATCCCAATACCAAGAGGAAGATTCAGGAGTTCATCAATCTGGCATTCGTCTCTGGTTTCCGCATCATCATGCTGATTTGTACGGGCTTGTCTCTGGCAAGCGCTGCCGTAACGTGGCTCATGATCCGAAAAGATCCTGCCCGCTCTGGCATCGCGGAGGCCTAGTAGCCTGTCGCAGAACAATCATTTACTTAGAACCGCTATCTGTTTATCGTTTTGGGCAGGGCACAGCTTCAGCCGTGCCGCCCAGAGCCAATAATCACGCGGGCATTAGCCCCTGAGGGGTTCCGCGGACGGGTAACGATCTCACCGCGACAGGCCACTAGTAATGCGGACGATAGCCTTGAACCCGTTGATGCAGGCACGCCGGAAGCCTTGGTCGTTGCTATTTCGCTTCCTGTGCTGTATCGCGCTGCTCAATTCGTCGATTGCTCAGAGTACTCAGCCGATGCCAAGAATCGAGGGCGAAAGCTTTGCCGGACACAAGGTCATGCTGCCCGACGCCGCAGCTGGGAAGGTTGCAGTGCTCATCTTTGGATTCACCAAGGCCTCGAAAGTTCCGACGAGCGCGTGGGCTGACAAGCTTCAGCCGGAGTTCGGAACGCGGCCGGGATTCGAGCTGTACCAGCTTCCGGTTCTTGAAGATGTTCCGCGGCTATTTCGCGGGATGGTGATTTCGGGCATACGAAAAGGAGTTTCAGAAAATAAGCGCGACCATTTTGTTCCAATCCTGCAGGGCGAAGCAGGACTAAAGATTCTGGTTGCCTACAAGGAACCGGATGATGCCTATTTGGTGATCCTCGACCGTAAGGGCAACATCGCGCAGCAAATCCACGGCTCGCCGAATGACTCCAATTACTCCCAAGTTCGCTCAGCCGCCGAATCACTGCTGAATCAAAAATGAGGTTGAAGTACCCATTGAGTTGCTACAGTTCCAAAATCTGATGATCGTGGCAATCGGGCTGGATGGAGTCATGCAGCTGCTGCAGAAATTCTCGACCGTAGCGTGCCAGGAAATAAATGCCGCCGATGCCGCGCTCCTGCAGGCCTTTGTCGGGATAGAGCGCTTGGCTTAGCGTCTCAGCGTGGCGAGTCACGAGTTCGCTCTTTTGCGCTTCCGCGCGCGCTGCCTGCGACTGGAGCCGCTCGAGTTGATATTCGATCTTCGATCGAGCCGTTTCTGCCGCGTCAACCAACGTGCGGTCGAGCTTCACCAGCTTCTCTTTGACGCTGGATAGGTGAGAGTCCAGAGTTTTTCGCGCGGACTCGAATGCAGCCTGCAAGTCTTCCGGCAGTCCTCGCTCCGCGAGCTGGCGGCGCAGCGCATCCGGCCCGGCAAGCACGTCGGGCACGGAAATTCCGTGGCGTTCGATCAACCGCTGTATCTTCGGTTCGACAATCGTAGCCGAAAAGCGCGGAACAATGGGTGTCACCCGCTGGAGCAGCGCTTTATAGACGGATCCAGCCTGAGCGAAATAGGCCGTCTCGGCAGCGCCTCCCGTATACGCCAGTGTGGGCAGCAGGTAATCCTCAACAATCGGGCGCAACAGAACGTTGGGACTGAATTGTTCCGGATGCGTCTCGATCCGAGCGATCAGTTCGGCCTGCGAAAGCTCCTCTGCCCCGGCGTCAACACCAATCACGAATTCCGCGGCTTCGCCGCTGCCACGACGATGAATCGGCGTTCGAGCGCCTTCCTGCAGCGTGAACAGAAACACCGACGACGGCATCACCTTGACTTGCTGGTGATAGCCCGCAGCTTCCAGCGCTTGATCACGCTGTAATACCGCACCGGCCAGTTCTTCTGAGCGCTCGACAGCTGCACGATAAATCGGCACCGCGACACGGTCGAGTTCGCCATCGGAAGCATCGAGCAGAATTACGCCCCATTCGGCAAAAATGCGTGCATACAGCCGAGCGAAGGCCGTGCCCAGAGACTCTCCAGGACGATAAGTGTCCCGCAGAAACTGCGCCGCCTCGGAATCGCCCAGCAGCTTTGCGGCCTCGTCGACTAAAGGCAGAATCTCATCTCCAAGACGAACAGCGCTGACGGGCGCTCCCGGTACATCGTGGCTCGGCGTGCTGAGCGTCTGCAGAACGCCGTCCTGTCCGGGGATCGAAACGTGATTCACTTCGGCAAGGTCGTGATCGTAGGTGGCGAGCCAGAACACCGGGACCGCATCCACTCCGGTTGCGGTAGCTTCTTCCGCGAGCTTGACGGCAGTGAGCGCTTTGTAGAGGGCGAACATCGGTCCGCCGAAAAGTCCAACCTGCTGCCCGGTGACGACTGCGGCCGCGCCCTTGCGCAGGCGGTCGAGATTGGCCAGCGTTTTCCCAGACGCGTCCCATGATTTGTTCTGGCGTTCCAGAATCGCGGAGACACGCTCGCGGCGCGACGCACCGTAGGAGATCTTCGCGGCTTCGTCTTTCAACCACTCCCCAAATTGAGGCGGCCTGGGATAGAACGGCTGAACTTTGGGGGAATACGTCAGGAAATCCGTGAAGAGCCTGGTCGTGTGCGGGATCTGAGAAAACGGGAGGCAATGCGACTTCACTCGAAGTTCTCCTGACAACATTGCTGGGTTTTCCGCATGGCCGCTTGTTGGACGTATGAGATCATTTCAGGTCAACACCGCTAATCAACGCTGCGCGTCAGCACTTACGTCATTATCGAACAGAACCGTTCGCAGGAGGAAATCCCGTGATCCCGCGCCGTAGGTGAGATGCCGGAAAAGACCGCAAGATGCAAGATAATCGGGAGTAGTCGGACATATCCAGTGCAATATCAGCAATGAAATTCTGACCCGCGAAAGGAACGCATGATCGCTGAACCGCTGAATATCGTTGGGCCCGTGACCCTGGAAGGTTCCGTGGTCCGCCTCGAACCGCTTCGTCGCGAACACGCGGAACTTTTCTGGGAAGTTGCGAAAGACGATTTAGAAGACATCTTCCGTTGGATTCCTTACTCGATGAAAACACCCGCGGATTTCCAGCGCTTGATCGATAAAGCCTTTGAAGAGCAGCAACGCGGGGAGTCAATCGTGTTTGCCACCGTCGAACGCAGTTCCGGACGCGCCATCGGCAGCACCCGCTTCATGAATATCGACCGCGTGAACCATCGGGTCGAGATCGGCTCGACCTGGATCGCGCCACCGTGGCAACGCACCGTCATCAATACCGAAGCGAAATACCTGATGCTGCGGCATGCGTTCGAAGTCTGGAAATGCATTCGGGTGGAACTCAAGACCGACGCGCACAACCTCATCGGGCAGAAAACATGCGGGGCCTGGACCTGGGAGTGACCAGCCTCCAGTCCCCGAGCCCACGTTCGCCGAACGTGCGCGCACATTGGTGTATCTGGGCAGCGTCGGCGGTCTCTCTACCCTGTCGCGTAAACAGCCAGGATTCCCGTTTGGGTCTGTAATGCCTTACGGGTTGGACGATCACGGCCGTCCCATCTTCCTCATCAGCACCATGGCCATGCATACACAGAATCTGCAGGCGGACGCCCGCGCCAGCTTGCTGATTACCCAGGAAAGCACGGACGGCGAACCGCTCGGCGCGTCGAGGGTCACGCTGGTAGGAAATGTTCTTCCCGTACCAAACTCCGAGTTTGCTGAGGTGCGCAGGCGGTACCTGGAGCGTCACGCCAACAGCAAGTACTGGGTAGATTTTGAGGACTTTTCGTTCTATTAATCTGCGGTACCCTGTGCGTGTGTTCTCAGGGAGAAGCTGAAGCCGTTCAACATCTCACCACGCTCAGCTCTCAAGCGGATAAGCCTTTTGAATACCTCTCCAACGCCCAAACACGCAGCCGCAAGCGCCCCTATCGGATTGAAAACGTCGCATCGATCGGAAACATCGGCAGCTCCAGATGTCACTCGCGCCACGAACCCGTTGGAATTTATCGTTGTCCATGGCAATTCGGGATGTGCCTTTGCGCCGATCGATAAGATCGAGTCGAACTGATTGAAATTCGGGGACGCCTGCAAGAATTCCACTTTCTTTCCGAACGCGATGCGGTCTGCAAGACCCTGAGCTTCCGTTCGTAAATCGTCGTTCTCGTCGCTGACATAGACGGCGACATTTGGACAAATCCTCACCGCGAGACGCAGTGAATCGAGGAAACACCCTCGGCCATTCGGTACGGCCAGCAGCCAGGATTCTCCCGTCAGAAGAATTCTCTTGTGGAGGAACCTGTGCCGATCCTCAGCTAGCTCACCGAGCTGTGTAGCCGTTTTCTGGGGTCGGCTGTACGCGAGTTCAGAATCCATCCTCACCTCCAACAGTAATCACGGAAGCGCGTGCATTCGTTAGTACCTGGAGACGGCGGTCGGCTTCGGACGTACTTAGCCGTACCCAGCCTTGGTTTTCCATGAAGACATGCACCCCCCACTTCTGTAGGGGAGCCGCAGAGAGGGCGTAATCCGGAGCCACCAGCGAGAGGTAATAGGGAGTTCTGATTCCATACGTCCTGTCGGTCGGAGAAAGATCAAGCCCATAGCCGGGTCCGTGAGAATGCACTTGACCAATTAGGCGGACCTTGTTATCCATAGCCACGTCCGTAACATCATTGAGCAAGGCCGCATCGATGTTGATCCGCGCTGGATATTTCTCTACGCCGCCTCCCCGCAGCTTCAATAGGTGCGTCACCTCGGCTACCGCGTCTGTGTCGCGGCCGAGAAATAGAACGATTCCCTCATTGCCTTCACTTCCGTCGATTGCCATTTCTTTGAGTGCGTCAGCTATCGCCATCTCGGGAATGCGCCAAGTCTCAATTTCGGAAAAATACGAGTTCGTCATTTGAATCTTCCTTGGAAATGGTCGTCTAGTTCCTCTTGCAGCTGCCGCAACACAAAAAGAAGATGATTGCCATTTGGATTCCATCTGAAATGTGGATCAGTTTTCCACTCCGGGTGGAGGGCAAATCCTTCCAAGTACCAGTTGACACATGCGTCCAGACTTTGTGGACGAAACCCTCGAGCGATAGGCCATGCCTGCGGCAAATCAAGACGCCCCGTACTAGGGTCCCGAAATTTCAGGGACGGCGGCTCGTCCGGATACTTGGTCCACCGCAAGTGCGCCTGAAATCGTTCGGTTGGCGTACTTGCCGGAGACATAGTTGCAAGCACCACGAGGTCTCCGGGCATCTCCAGCGTCCATCTTGACGCCTCTGAAACGCCCGCAGCCTCAGCGAAGTCATCCTGCAAATTGAGTTTCGAGAATTCGTCGCTCATTGCCCTTGTGTCACCTGCTGGCTCAACTTCAGCTCCAGCGTGTGCTTATCGCCAGCAACCTGCCCCAGAGTCTCGCTCAGATTCTCCAGCGCCGTTTTGCGGTGATAGAGCGTATACGTGCTCGTCAAGCTCTTTGGGAGTACCGGTGACCCTCAGCGGTGTGGTAAGGGCGGAACCATCATCCTGCCGATCGGATTTCAGCGGCTTTGGGATAATGTTGACGGAAATCTGTTCGTCGCTCACACGCGACAGGGTGAGCAGTAAGATTCGTTGCGCAAGCAGCGGCATCAATTCTTGAAACATGGCTTTTACTCCTTAAACGGGAAGGCGGGTCTCCCAGACCTCACAATCCCCCCGAAAAATTTGGGGGATTATGCTTCCGGTTGAATCGCTAGACTCCCCGTAAAACCTTGCAGGAACAACGGGATACGCGAGGCCTCTTGCCTGCGCCCACAGCGATAGCGCATAATCCCCCAAGAAAGTTGGGGGATTATGTAATGTCAGGACCTTATAAAGAAGCCGCTCGACGGCTCAACGAAATCGCCCAATCCCAGCAGGGCTTCTTCACCACCAAGCAAGCCACCCGATCGGGGTTCGCCGAGAAGACGCATTCCTACCACGTGAACGCCGGAAACTGGATTCGCGAGCACCGCGGAATCTACCGCCTTGCCGATTTTCCGGCTCCGGAGCGTCCGGACCTGATGCTTTGGTATCTCTGGTCCCAAAATCGGCAAGAAGTGCCGGAAGGCACCTATAGCCATGACACGGCTCTCAGTCTTCATGAACTATCGGACATCATGCCTTCGAAGCTGCACATGACCGTGCCGAGAACGTTTCGCCGGAACAGCACGATTCCGGAGATCCTGGTGCTTCACCGGGCACACCTCGACCCCGGCGAAGTTCAGGAAATGCACGGGATCCGCGTGACGCGTCCGCTCCGAACCATCGTGGATCTGCTGCGCAGCGGACACGTGGACCGGAGCCAACTGAAGCTCGCCGTCGACGAAGCCCTACGCCGTGGCCTCATCGGAAGGAAAGAAATCGATCGCATGCCGGACGATAAACTGCAACGTTCGCTTCGCGAACTGGCCGGGCAGCCCGCGTGATAGACAAGGCGAAATCCTACAAGACCGCCGGCGCCTTTCGTGCCGCGCTCGAAACTCGGCTGCAGACGCGCGCGCGCGAGCAAGGCACTGACCTGCAGCGCTTACGCCGGCAAGTGGCGTTCGACCGCTTCCTGGCACGAATGTTCTCGCAGGGACCGAAGGCGGCGTATCCATGGGTGCTGAAGGGCGGCTACGCCATGGAGTTGCGAATGCATTCCGCGCGGACGACCAAGGACATCGACTTAACGCTGCACGATGGCACGCGTCTCTCAAAAAATGCGAAAGAGCGGGGTGAACAGGTGCGTGCCCTGCTCCAGGAAGCGGCGGCAACGCCCTTTGACGACTATTTCGAATTCCTCGTCGGAGAAGCTCGAGAGGACCTGGACGGCGCTCCGGAAGGGGGCAGCCGGTATCCCGTCCAGGCACGAATGGATGGACGAGACTTTGCGCGCTTTCACGTCGACGTCGGTGTTGGAGACGAAGTGCTCGAGCCTCTGGAGGTCGTCACCGGCGAAGACTGGCTTGGCTTCGGGGGCGTAGCGCCGCCGTCTTTGCCTATCATCTCGGCGGAGCAGCAATTTGCGGAAAAGCTTCATGCGTATACGCTGCCGCGAGGTGAGCGCGTAAACACCAGAACCAAGGACCTTATCGACATGGTGCTGTTGATCAGGGGAGAAACGCTCGACAAAAGCAAAACCGCTGCAGCGGTCCGTGCAACGTTCATGAAACGCGCGACCCACGACGTGCCCAAGGAACTTGATTCACCGCCAGCAGAATGGGAACCGGTGTTCGATGCGCTGGCGAAGGAGTGCAATCTGGCGATGGAACTTCGGGAAGGGTTTGAATTGGTACGCGAATTCACGAAAAGCCTGGAGACGTAAGAGCGCGGGAACGGCGTGACATGAAAATTGTCAGAAGCAGCCACGATATCCGCGAAGAGCCAGACTGCGCACGGCGCATTCAGCACGATAGTCTTAGTTGCAAATGAGTCATTATGAATTTCTTACGAAAACGCCATCGTCGTCTTTACGGTCTCTTCCTTGTTCTGCTGCAACTCAGCTTCGCGCAAGAGGTCAGTTTCCGTATCACGCCTCTGCGTCCGGTGGAGGTGTTGCGCGCACAAGCGCTCAAGGAGCAACCACCACACGAGCAAGGGACTTTCCTCAAACCCGATCTGGTGGAGTTGGCCAAACTGGATCCCACGATCAGGCTCGACATCCGCTATGCGACCACAAACAATTTTCTGGGTACGCCCGTATACACCCAGGCACGGGCCTTCCTGCAACGGCCGGCGGCGGAAGCATTGCTTCGCGCCCATCACGAACTCCAGGCTCAGGGATACGGTCTGATCATCCACGATGGCTACCGCCCGTGGTACGTCACGAAAATCTTCTGGGACGCCACGCCCGACGACAAAAAGATTTTTGTCGCTAATCCGGCAGAGGGCTCCAAGCACAATCGCGGATGCGCCGTGGACTTGTCCTTATACGATTTGAAAACTGGCAAGGAAGTGAAGATGCCCAGTGGCTACGACGAAATGAGCGATCGCGCCTTTGCCGACTACGCCGGCGGCACGCCCGAGGAGCGCGCTCGACGTGCTCTCCTGCGCCAAGCTATGGAAAAACAGGGCTTCACGGTTTACCCACAGGAGTGGTGGCACTTCGACTATAAGAATTGGAAACAGTACCCAATTCTCAATGTGAAGTTCGAGGATCTGGGACAGTAGAGATGTTGCTACCGCTCAATGCGCTTTAGTCAACTTCGGCAACTTCCAGCGATTGATCAGCCGCTCGTATGCCGGTTCCGGTAGTTGTACCAGCAGTGGCTTGCGTGCCGGATCGAGCCAGGTAAGCAAGGTTTCCAGGTCGGTTGGTGGCATGGCCGTGCATCCGGCCGTGCCCTGGTCACGGCTATGCCAAATGTGGAGAAAGACGCAGGAGCCGCCTCCTGGCTCGGGTGGGTTCACGTCGCCCGTAACCGTGCTGTTGTGATCTACGACGATCCCCCAGCGGTACGACTCACCGGCGTTCCGCATGTGCTCCGAGCTGTTCCAGTCGGGAGCGATGATTGAGCGGTCCACGATGCGGTTATAGTACTTCGAGCCAGGGTCGTCGACGCATTCGATCGATGAGGTCAGGTTCAGATACGGCATCTTCAATCCCCGGAGTGGCGCAGAATCGTAGCCGAATGCGGTGCCCAGCGCGAAGACGCCCGCAGGCGACTTGCCGTCTCCTTCCCGCTTGACCGGGTCGGCTGCTAAGCGGACTGTGGCATCAGCGGTCGCCATAACGCCGATGCCCCACCCTAATCCATTCTTGCCAACCACAATCGAGATTGGGTCGCCCACGGGACGCCATTTTTCTTGCGTAGTCGCGCGCTCATACCGCTGCAACCGTCCTTCGACTGTGTTCCAGTTCGGAGTTGTGACGACGATCATCTGCGTGGAACGCGCGAGCGCATCGGGCTTCAAAGTGCCGGCCTGAGCCGGGGTAGACACACACCAGCCGACGATCGACAGAACAACAAGGAAAACAGACATGGGTTTCATCAACAGCAGTGTAAGGCTATCGATCACGGCGGTGCCATCCGGAAGAATCCACAGTCTCACACGTGCGAACAAGTTGGGGCGGCGGGCCCTATACCGCCCGACATGCTAGAACGATTGTGAGAACCGGGCCTCCAGGAACTCACCCCGCTTCGCTGTCGCCTTGAACTGCGGGATCGGTTCCAGTTCCTTGAATGCCGAAGTGAACGCATTCGAAAGACTCCAGATGGTCCGCGGCCGGAATTCCTCATACCTCGGCTCGAAGTATTATGTTGTCGACAACATAAGCCCACTTATGTGGCGCAGAGATTTATGTGGCGTCCGCCTCGGGACGTACCTAGAGACGCCTTGTTCGGCAGAGACGAGCGCCACATAACCTTCGGTTCAGAGACTGCGAAGGAACTCCATAACGCGCGGGTTCTTGCGCCACATCTTTCTCTCGTGCCCTTTCCGGCCCTTGTCACAGGCCGCCAGCGCCTTCGCTTTCATCTCAAGATCGACTTCGGCGTAGACATTGGTGGTGTCGATGGAAACATGTCCCAGCCACGCCCGGATCGTGTTGATGTCTACGCCAGCACGTAGAAGGTGCGTAGCCGTCGTGTGCCGAATCGTGTGCGGACTAACTCGCTTTTTCGCCAGAGACGGCACGCTTTCGCTGGCTTGCTTCGCATGCCTTTCGACCAGCGTATGGATTCCGAAGCGAGTCACCGGAGCACCATAGCGGTTCAGGAAAACAAGGCTGTCTTGCGGTCGGCCTGCGATCAAGGGAGCCAGAACGGTCATCGTTCGCGGCCACAGCGGACAGAGCCTTGTTTTTGCACCCTTCCCGCACAGCCGCACTGCACCGCCGCGTCTGTTATCCCCGTCGAGATCGGAGATCTTCACCGCAGCTGCCTCGCTCGCCCTCGCGCCGGAGTTGTATAAGAATGAGGAGGAGCGCGTGGTCTTTCTGACCCTGCTGGGTTTGCTGATTAGGTGACCCGAGCAGCGCATCGATCTCGGTTTTTTCCAGGTAGGTAAGAGGATTCTTTCCTGTGCGTTTGAAGGGAACGTTTTGGACCTCCCCGCACCACATCAAGTGCTCAGGGCTGCGTTCGCCGATAAAGTGTGCGAGGGCGTGTATGGCTGACAGCCTCTGGTTGCGAGTTGCGACGCTGCAGCGACGTTCTTCTTCAATGCCCGCGAGGAAGTTCCGCACAGCATCCGCCGATAAGTCTTCGACGTTCAAGGCATCAACGGATGCCGGCGACTGAAGCGCGAGCCGCAGAAGAACCAGGCACAACGTATCCCGATAACTGCGTTGTGTATTCCGCGACAGATTTCGCTCTGCAACCAGATGCTCCAACAGGAAGCGCCTGATCCAGGGGCCAAGGAGGGAGTCGTTCTTCATTGTTTGCCTCCTGGGGACGCGTAGAGTTCAAAGCGATGGCTCGCTTCGTCCAGGAGCTCCTTGGTCATCGTCAGATAGCGCGACGTTTCCCGAAGGCTTACGTGGCCCAGATAGGTCGCCAGGTGCGGAAGAAGACGCTGAACATTCTCTCCTTCTCGATACCAGGTCACAAGCCTTCGGACGGCAAACGTATGCCGGAAGTCATGAAGACGGGGCTGATAGTAGAAACCGTCCGTGCGTTTCACGCCGGCTTCATATCGGATGCGTTTGATTGCCAGCTCTGCGGTCAGACGCGTGACAGGGCATCCATCGTACGTGGCCAAAAACGGAGCGCTGGTTGAGGAGCCATGCTTTTTCCACTTCCTCTCGAAATAGGCTCGGAAGGACACCGGTGAGATCTAAGCTCACGGGTACCAGCCTTGTCTTATAGAACTTTGTTTCGCGCACCGTTAGGATCGTGTCATTCAGGTGCACATCCCGGTGCTGTAAGCGAATCGCTTCACCGATACGTAGGCCGGTCCCGTAGAGAAGAAGGATCAACGTCCTGATGGTGTATGGTTCAAGGTGCCAGTTCCCACGATGCCGATTGTCTACGACCCGGATCATCTTCCGCACTTCTTCCATGGAGTAGAGGTAGGGCCGGAACTGCCGCGGATTCTTTGGCTGGGAGAGCGGAAGCGGATTTCGGGTCGCGTAACCGCGTGACAGTGCGAACCGAAAGAACATTTTGAGGGCCGAGAACTTGTTGAACCACTCCGCAGTCACCGGTCGGCCAGCGTCAAGGAACGTGCGAACCGTCTCCGGACTTATGCTGTCGATTTCAACGGGGCCGGCCAAGCGGGCGAAAGCGGTCAGTTTGAGTGCCCGGTTCTTGTAGGTCATGCCGAGCGACTGCTTATAAAGGATGAACTCGTGGACGGCATCGGTGATCTTCACGCGACACCTCCCAGCCCCAGGTTGCCCACATCCCGCAGGGCCTGGATCTCTCCGATGCTGTAGAAAGGAGCGGCGATTCTTTCACACTGCTCGATACAGTCAACGAGCGGTCTCACATCCAAGGCGGCGACTTCGCGCAGGCCCACCAGATCGACCTTGGCGTAGATTCGAGTAGCCGCTACGGATATGTGTCCCAGGTGATCGCCGACCTCCTTCAGTGTCAGACCCTGGGCCAGAAGGTGCGTGGCACAAGCATGACGCAACACGTGCGAGCCATATCGCTTGAGCTGCAGGCCGAGCCTCTTTTGTAGCTTCCGAGTCATCGTGGAAAGAGCGCCAACCGAAACGGGCCGGTATGGTCGCCTGAGTGTCAGTAAGACTTCCCGGTGGGGACACCGGGGCCTCACCTCCTTCAGATACCGCAGAAGTGCATTCCCAACCTCGGTAGTCAGGGGATAAGTTTGGGCTTTCCTCTGTTTGGGCCGGCGCACAGAGATTCTCTCTTCCGCCCAATCGATGTCCTCAAGACGCAGGCAACAGACTTCGCCAACGCGCAGGCCGTAGACCGAGCAAAGCAGGATCGCGCAGCGACTCCTGATCTGAACTGGCGACGTGCCGTTGACGCTGGTGACAAGCTTCTTCACGTCTTCCCATGCCGGTCCTTGCGGCAGATTTTCGTACGTGTAGACACGGGGTGCGTCGATGGATTCAGCAATGCCCGCCGCGCACCAACCTCGACTGCTGGCATAGCGAAAAAACGAGCGCAGAGAGTACACATGGAACGAGACGGTGGTCCGCTTCCACCGGCCCGCCACGATACTGGTGAAGTACTTGGTAATCACCACCGGCGATACTGTGGACAGTGGCACGTCTTGTGCGACCAGCCAGCCTAAAAAGGGATTCAGCGAACGTTCGCGGTTGACAATCGTAGCGTCGGCGAACCCTCTCTCGTGTTTGAGGAAGGTCAGGAACTGGTGCAGGTGGTGGTTGTAGGGTAACGACTCGCCTTGTGCAGCGTGTATTGGTTTGGACACGGTGGTTCTCCTCTCCAAGAAAATCCACCCAGTATCCGCCAGCGTTTCCGCCGGCTGCACTACAACTCTTGAAGCTCTGGTCCTGCGTGGGACACGACGAGAACAGAGCCTATCCCAGTTAGATTCGCCCCCGACGTGAAGAGCGATCCGTCGGAATGCTGAATCTCTCACACGACGGCTGTAAATCGTAGGCGTTGCGCCACATGCGAGTTGCTTTCGGAAAGCAATTCATTGAACATATGTGCCCATGGGCAAAGCCGGATATCCGCGGAAGAGGCTCCGACTGCTCGTCACTATTTGGGTGGCGTTTGTGAGTTCATCCGCGAGCGGCCAAACGTCCAAAGATACTGAATGGCCGAGTTACGGAAACGATCCGGGTGGAATGCGATACTCGCCACTCTCAAAGATCGACCGCGAGAACGTGGCAACACTAAAGGTGGCGTGGATATTTCATACAGGCGACGTCTCAGATGGCAGCCGCGACAGAAAACGAAGCGGATTTGAGGCTACGCCCATCTTCGTTGATGGGACACTGTATTTCACGACACCGTTCAACCGCGTGATCGCACTCGATCCGGAAACAGGGAAACAGCGGTGGGCCTACGATCCCATGATTGACCAAACGCTCGATTATGGAGACGGACTTGTAAATCGCGGTGTTGCCACCTGGCTCGATCCAGTTCGATCTTTGAATCAGCCCTGCCGCCGCCGCGTTTACGAGGCTACCCAGGATGCCCGGTTGGTTTCGCTCGACGCCACAACCGGCAAGCCGTGCTTGGACTTCGGCAATTACGGCCAGGTAAGTCTGCGCAGTGTGCTCGGATATCGCGCGGGCTGGTATCATATGACGTCGCCCCCGATAGCGATCGACGATCTTGTCATCGTGGGCTCGGCCATTGACGACAATCAGCGCGCCGCCATGCCTGCTGGTGTGGTGCGTGCTTTTGATGCCCGGACCGGCGCGCTGCGTTGGAGTTGGGACCCGATTCCGAATGCTGAAAACGCAACCACCGGTCAAGGAAAGGATCTGCAGTGGCGCACCGGCGCGGCCAATGCATGGTCCATCATGTCGGTGGATGTGCAGCGCGACCTCATCTTTGTTCCGACCGGAAGCGCGAGCCCGGACTACTACGGTGGACTCCGACCAGGTGACAACAAATGGGCTAATTCAGTGGTGGCACTGCACGCTAAGACCGGAGAGATTGTCTGGGGATTCCAGCTCGTACACCACGACCTCTGGGATTACGACACAGCCTCGCCGCCACTGCTCACAACCTTGCGGCACAACGGGGAAGATGTTGCAGTCGTCATTCAAGGCAACAAGACCGGTCTTCTCTACGTGCTCAATCGCGATACGGGAACGCCGGTGTTTCCAGTGGAGGAACGCCGCGTTCCGCAGAGCGACGTGCCCGGAGAGTTCGCGTCGCCCACCCAACCCTTCCCGGTCGCTCCGCCGGCACTCGCTCCGCAGAAAGTCTCCGTCGACGATGCTTGGGGTACGACGACGCAGGATCGCGAGACTTGCCGCAACTGGATCCGCGGCCTTCGCAATGAGGGCATTTTCACTCCGCCAAGTCTTCAAGGCACTCTGGCCGTGCCAGGAAATCTAGGAGGTATGACTTGGAGCGGCTACGCCTTTGATCCGCCACATAGCCTCCTGGTCGTGAACACAAACAACTTCGTTGCCAAAATAAAACTCATTCCTCGTTCTGATTTCTGGCGAGACGAGTTTCGCACGGAAGATGGCGATTATGCCCCTCAGACTGGGGCACCCTATGGATTGTTTCGCCGATTCCTCCAGTCGCCATCGGACTTGCCGTGTACAGCCCCACCGTGGGGCATGCTGACTGCGGTAGATATGAGCGAAGGGAAGCTTCGGTGGCAAGTCCCGCTTGGTTCGATGCAGGATTTTGGCGGCAAGCAGGTCCCAGTGCCGCCAGGATCGGTCAGCCTGGGGGGGCCGATTGTCACCGCGGGCGGACTGGTTTTCATCGCCGGCACTTTCGATCCCTTCATCCGCGCCTTTGATGTTGAGACCGGGAAGGAACTCTGGAAGGCGCAGCTTCCATTCAGCGGACATGCCACTCCAATGACATACCGCCTCAGCACGAATGGGAAACAATACTTAGTTATCGCCGCTGGCGGCCATCCCAAGATCACAGAGGAGTCACTCGGTGATGCGCTGATTGCCTTCACCTTGCCGTGACCGAAGACGAGCGCATGGGCTTGTGTGGGTCGGCCGCCTTACAGCGCTCGCAGCGCAGCCCTCACATCCGCGAGGCAAATTATGTGGTGCTTGGCCGCAGCGAACGGTGCGTCCCTATGCGCATCCCGAGGCGAACGCCACATAAATCTTGCGCCACATAAGAAGTACAGGTCATGCACAGTGCGGGCGAGGTGCTTGGGAGCCTCCAGTCTGCCCTCCACAAATGCTTCATAGATGACCACTTTGGCAGTGACATCGGTTAGCTCATTCCGTTGCCACGCCTCGACCTGCTTTCGCATCGGCTCGAAGTTGCGCTGCATTCGGTCGACGCCCACCGAGATGCAGTCGATCAGCGAGAACGACTTCGAGTGTTTCGCTAGGACCGGCGTGAACACACCTGAGACGATGTTTCCATATTCGGGTCCCGTGAATATTGGTTCTCGAGAAGCCCACTTCCGACTGGCCTGACTCTCCGTGCTTCGAGCTCCGTTTTGCCGGTCATCCGCTGAGGTTCATCGCTGCCCTTAGGCCGCCAGCGTATGCCTCGGAGTCTGCGTGAGTCCATCATCTTTTCCTCGCGCTGTTCGAATTTCGGGCCCGTAGAGACCAGGAGAGGTCTACAGAGGAGGGGAACGAAAAGCGAGTGTGTCCGTCTCAATCACGCCGTGGGGTGATCGTGGTCACTGTTCCTCTGGGTGCACGCCGATGAGAATTGAGGCACTCTCCGGGAGCCGGCGCCTGCATCGCATGCTTCGCGCGGCCTGAAATGAGGTCCGAGCGTGCCAGCAATGCGGCCCCAAACGTTTTCTGCATCCTCCGCTTTCAATTGGAACCTTCTTTGCCGGGCGGGGGGAGTTGCTGCGTTCGTCTTTCTCGTTTACTGCCTGGCAACGATGGTGCAGATGACCGTCCTGGGCGGCCCGCCCTCCACCGTCGCGGAAACGTTTCGCGTGCTGCAGCAGAACAAGGTGGTGGGTCTGTTGCGTCTTGATTTTCCGACTGTCTTGGTACTGCCCCTGTACTACCTGCTTTTCTTTGGCTTGTTCGCGGCTTTGAAGGACACGGAACGCACCCACGCGGCGATTGGGACCGCCCTGGTCTTTCTTGGCGTAACCCTGGTGCTCGCGATGCCCACCGCCCTGCCGCTGATGGCGCTAAGTGACAAATACGCAGACGCGACTAACGAAGCCATGAAAGCTCATTTCCTGGCCGCGGGAGAATCCGTATTGGCCACCGACATCTGGCACGGAACTGGCGCCTACATGGGCGGAATCTTGGTGCAGATCGGAGCGGTGTGGATTTCGGTTGTCATGTTGCGTGGTGTGTTCAGCAAGGTGACGGCCTGTGTGGGCATCATCACGCACGCCCTCGATTTGGTACACATCGTTGTCGTGCCGTTTCTCCCAAAGGTAGCCACTGTTTTTATGATCATTGCGGGGCTGGGATATCCCGTCTGGTTATGGCTTGTGGGGCGACGGCTGCTTCGGGTTGGGAAAACAGAGCATTCCGGGTAAGTCTGCCTCGCGTTTGCCATAAGCGCGGAGGGAGAAATGAACTCTGGTTGCCGAGGACAGGCCCCCGATGAGCATCGTGCTTCGCATCCTGCGTACCGCAAGGAGCGATTTACGTCTCCCTGTTCGCGATCGCATTGAAGGAGAGGAATAAGTCGTCCATGGCCCTAGGAAGCGCTGGAACGCATTCGCCGCAGACGCACTCAAACTGCTTCCAGTTGCGTGGTCGCCTTCAGCAACGGCGTTGAGCACATGATGATCCGCAGAATATTTGCGATTGTTGGATTCGTCGTGCTGGTGTTGGTGGGGCTCGTTGCCGTGGCCTATCGCCGCGACATACGCGCGGCCCGAGCCCGCGTAGCGACGGGCAGCAAACGCATCCATACGCCGTGCGGATCAATCGAGTATGCCGACGTAGGAACAGGGCCAGTCATCTTCGCAATCCATGGGGCTGGCGGCGGCTTTGATCAGAGTCTCGACTTGGCACGAGATTTCCTTCTCGTAGGATACCGGGTCGTAGCACCGTCACGATTTGGCTATCTGCGCACGCCGCTCCCCAGTGACGCATCTCCGGCCGCTCAGGCCGACGCCCATGCCTGTCTGCTCGATGCACTGAAGTTGCAGAAGGTAATTGTGGTGGGCGGCTCGATGGGCGCACCGTCCGCAATGCAGCTCTGTCTTCGGCATCCCGATCGCTGCTCAGCCCTCATACTACTGTTCCCGATTTCCTTTGCACCTCGTCCTGGCAACGAGCCGCCACCACGTCCTTCTGCGCTTGCCCGGTTCCTGATGGACGCAATTCTGAAATCTGATTTCGCGTTTTGGGCGTCTTCGAAGCTTGCGCGCGACACGGTGATGAGGACGATCGCTGCTACTCCGCCGGCGGACTTCGAGAAAGCATCACGCGAGGAGCAGGTACGCGTCCTTGAGATACTGCGGAACATCGAGCCTATCAGCCAGCGTGAGATGGGACTGAGAAACGACGCCGCGATTGCCCCTTCGGTTCCACGTTATAACCTGGACCAGATCACGGTTCCTACCCTTGTGATCAGCGCCGAAGACGACCTGTTTGGGACCTTCAGGGGCGGGCGCTACACAGCAGAACACATTCCTGGAGCGCGCTTCGTTGGCTATCCGTCCGGAGGACATCTGCTTGTAGGTCACAGGGATGACGTTCGGCATGAGTTGGCTGAGTTCCTCAGACTGCACCCCGCCGCAGCGGCTTCGCCGAATTAGGAGATGAGATGAAAGTGCAAGCCTACGTGTTCATCGACACCGAGAATCCCGCTCCCAAGATGATCGTAACCGAAGTGAGGAAGATTGCGGGGGTGGTGAGGGCGGATGCGCTCTTTGGTGCGCCGGACGTAATCGCTATTGTTGAAGGCGATGATATTGCCACGATGGATGCCGTGATCGATCAGATCGCCGAGCCATCCGGCGTTCGTGACACGGACTCGAAGGTGATCCGCTGGGTTTGAAAGCTTGCATACCGGTCGCTGGAGGCCGCCATGCCTGAACAATCCATTGCAGAACCACCTGTGGGAACAACGGCACCGCCGCGGTCGAAACCAAGCGCACTCAATCGGCTGTTCCAGGTATGCGTCATCTATGTCTGGTTCATCGGCACGCTGTTTGCTTCTGCCGGTCGCCTGAATTGGACGCGCGGCTGGGTCTCCGTTGTCCTGTCGGTTGTCGGCATGACCGCTCTGGGCCTGATCGTCCAGCGCTATAACCCTGAGCTGATGGCAGAGCGAGCTCGCTGGCGCCGCAAAGACACCAAACGCTTCGACAAGATCTTTATGGCGTTCTATCTGCCGCTGGTGTTGCTTCACCCGGCCATTGCTGGCCTGGATGCCGTGCGCTTCCATAGGTCGTCCATGCCCTTCGCTTTAATGTACATCGGAGCCGCGATGTTCATGACGTCCCTAGTCGTGATTGGCTGGGTGATGGTCGTCAATCCCTACGCCGAGACCAGCGTCCGCATTCAGACCGATCGCGGCCAGACGGTCATCACTACCGGTCCCTACCGTTTCGTGCGCCACCCCATGTACGTGGGCACCATCCTGATGGGCATCGCAAACCCACTAATATGGGGATCGGTCTGGGCGCTGGCAGTGTCGGGGATCCTCAGCCTGCTGTTCATCTGGCGTACTGCTCACGAAGATCAAGCTCTTCGCCGGGAACTTCCCGGTTACGAAGATTTTGCCGCGCACACGCGCTATCGGCTGGTGCCAGGAGTGTGGTGAGAGTCTGCTGAAAGAAAGGAATCGTTTTATGGATGATCAGAAGATCTACCGCTGGAGCGGCGGCTGCGGCTTGGCCGCGATCGCCGTGTTTTTTGTCGAGTTCCCCTTTTACCTTGTGCGGACCGGCTATCCCGGCGTCACGGACCCGGCCAAGATCGCCGACTTCACCGCTACCTACGGCACGAACGTCGTGACTTGCGTCTTTTTCGACTTCATCATCCTCACTCTGGTCATGATCTTCCTCGCGGGGTTCCGTCACCTCCTCCGCCAGGCTGACGTACAGCACGAGTGGCTCGGCACGCTCATTTTCGGAGTTGGCCTCGTCTACGTCACGCTTACTTTCGTTGCGGACGCGCTGCAGGCATCCACTGTCGTTGATGCCCGCACCATTCCTGCGAACGGCGTCATCATTCGCGCCATGTTGGAGAGCACGTTCCTGATGTACGGCTCCGTCGCCCTTTTTCTGATGGCCCTGCTCATGGCCCTCGCCGGTTATGCTGGCGTGGCCAGCCGCGCGTTGCCTCGGTGGAGCGCCTGGGTCGGCTATCTTTGCGCCCTGGGCTGCCTCGCCTTCGTCCCTTCGATGTTTGTCGGCAGCCCTGACCTCATGCGCTTCTATAATCCTGCGGGCTGGGGACCGTTAGCCATCGCGTCTGGTTTCCCCCTGGCAGCCTGGATGATCACGGTCGGCATCCTCATGGTCCGCATGCGCGAACCACTCGCGCCGCTAGCGGCGGTCACGGCACAGGTGATCCCATGTCGGAGTTGAACCGGGGTGGTGATCTTCAGGTGGACGACATCCGGTGGCGGCTGCTGCACAAACTTAGCGGATGGGCTGCCTTAGTTGCCGCTCTCTTATTCAGAAGAAACCTAGCCGAAGAATTCCTGCTCCTTAGGCTCTCGGGAATTATTCATTCTGGACCGCAGGCATTTCCCGCCAACGCTGCCGACTGCTTCACACTCCTTCGGACTCACCCGCTCATCGGACTCGCTTTTCTCAACCTCTTTGACATGGTGAACTATGCCCTTGTAGGGCTGATCTTTCTCGGCCTTTGCCCAGCCCTATTTCGCGTGAGCAAAAGCGCTATGACGCTAGCCATGGCGCTCACCTTCGTGGCAGTCGCAGTCTATTTCGCCTCGAATCAGGCCTTCGCCCTTCTCTCTCTCAGTGATCAATACGCCGTCGCAACTACAGACGTTCAACGTTCGGGTTTGTTCGCTGCCGGGCAGGCGTTGCTCGCGATTCACAATTCCGGGGCTAACTACGGCAATGGGCCCTACGTCAGTTTTCTCTTCGTAAACGTTGCCGGGTTGATCATTGCAGCCGTCATGCTACAAAGCAGTGTGTTTGGCAAGTTCGCGGCGTGGATGGGGATTCTGGCAAACTTGTTCGGACTGAACTATTACCTGACCTTGGTTTTTGCTCCATCGATGAGAGCCATTCCCCTGTCTGCATCCGCTCCCTTCTTGTTGATTTGGTATCTAGTGGTTGGCCGAAAGCTTCTCCGACTCGGCTCGGCGTCTTCAAATCCTGATGGAGATGTCTCATGGACGAGATAGGACGCGGCACTTTTGTCCGCAGCAGGCCTTGCCACACAATTGCCTTTGCCGGCTCTTTCCTGAATGCCACTTCGAAAGTCGAAGTCGGCCTCAAGCCCCAGCTTGCTTCTCTTGTGGGGAGTACCCGATGGGCCCACTGACCGTGACGGGAATTGCGGGAGATGCGGTTTATGCCGCAGCCAAGCTTTGGGAAGATCACTATCGCCCAGAGGGCTTTATCGGCGGTGCAAACAGCGGGCAACTCCTGGCCGACCCGGCGACGCCTTTCACAGACTGGGCATCGCTGCAGGGAAGAAAGTCGCTCCTGTTCGTTCATGGGACCATCAGTTCCACCGCTGGAGCATTCATTGGAATGCAGCAGTTTCGCGCAGCGGCTGCAAGCCTCTATGCAGCCTACGGAAACCGGGTCATTGGCTTCAATCACCATACGCTTACCAAAAGTGTGCCGCAGAACGCGGTAGATTTTTTCACGGGCATGCAGCCTGGAAATTGTCAATTCGACGTGATCAGTCACAGCCGCGGCGGGCTCTTGTCCCGCGGACTGAAGGAACTGACGCAGGCGGAACTCTGGAAGAAGACAATGGCGGAACTCGAACCCCTTATCCGGGGTCGCGACACCGCCACTCCGCTGTTTCTCAACCGATACGGCGAGGCCATGACGCGCTTTGGGATTCACGCGCTCGTGACCCGTCATGCGGACGCTGCGACGAAAAACATCCCGTCTCTTAAAACCAAGCGAATTAGCCCGCATACGATTCGTCACACGACGGCCACACACCTGCTTCGTGCCGGCGTTGATCTGAACACAATCAGAGCCTGGCTGGGTCAGGTCTCGCTTGATACCACCAATATCTATGCGGAAACCGATCTGGCTTCAAAGGCGAAGGCCTTGGCCGCATGCGATCCGGGAGGTGGCCATCGCAGGATCAAGAAAAGGTGGCGAGACGACCCAGGTCTCATGGAGTTCCTGCGCAAGCTCTGAGCCATCTGTCCTCGCGGCTCACTTTTAGGGGATGCTGGCACCGGCATCCCCTCCTTATTTATGTGGCGTTGCACGCCTCACAATCGCTTTCAAACGAGGTTGCCTTCCACGGTGAGCCTGATGTTCGCGTGCTGAGCCAAGAAGTCTGCATCCCGTTCCATCGCAGTCTGCTGGTCGGGACGAATTTCTGCGGTATCGAAGTTGAAATAAATATCCCTCACGCTTTGTGAGAACAATTCGTCCTCACTGGGTCCTGCGGGAGGTGCTGGCGGCGGAGCCGGCACAGTGACGGTGACTCGCGTCGAAGCTGTCTGTGTGCCACCTGGGCCCTTGGCGTAGAGCTTGTACGTAGTCGAGTCTCCCGGCGTAACTTGCATGGATCCGTGAGCTTCGACAGCTCCCAATGTCTCGGTAGTGATTCCATCCGCTTCGATACTCACATCTTTCGCGTTGGTGGTTTCCCAGGTTAACGTTGTGGATTGCCCCTTCTCGATCGCTTGCGGACCTGCTGTGAGCGAAGCCGTGGGAGCATCTGGCGGAGGTGGTGGCGGCACAGTGGATGCTACCTGCGCCTTGTGGCATCCACCTAGTATTACGCTTGCGCTCAGGGTAAGAATTGCTGTTACTCGAAAAATTGCGTGCTTCATGTTATGTCCCTCGACAAATTAGGTATGGGTGACTCTTCGCACGTCTATTCAACCGCTTGACAGATGTGCTAAGACTCACGAGACAGAGTTTCCGTCAGATGACCAATAGCGAGGCGAATCGACCCATCCTTCGCCTTGCAGCGTTAAACTCCGCAAAGCGGCTCCTTCTCACCTCCCGACAACGAAAGTTTGGCTACCTTGTGAGCCAGTAAATGAGCCCAACCCAGAACGCGACGCAAGTAAGATTCCATTCCATGCGCCTTGCAGTAGCCTTGAGCGATCATCCTTGGTCAATCGATCCGACATATTGCCCCCGATCTTGCGGTTGCGGGCGCTGCTCAGAAGGTAAGGCACGCTACCTCGAGGCCGTCAGGCCAGGTGTTTTCGGTGTACTCAGATAACCGGTCACTTTGTTCTTGTCGACTGTAAAGACAACCACTTCATAGAGTTGCCGGTTGCGCTCCGTGTAAAACTGCAACGGCTCGGCCACACCCCGATCCTTCTTTTCAATCACCCGGTCGTCAGCGAGCACGTTGAGCGTGAATTTGCCCTTCTTCGCATCAGTCTTCTTCAACTGCAAGGCAATGGTTGAAAGCTGGGTTGCGTGCTCGCCTTTAGACAAGCTGAATTCGTAGTAGTTGCGATCACCGCGATGCCGGAGTTCTTCTAGATCTTCGCGCGTACGGGCAATCAGACTGCTTTGTCCGGTCAGATCGCCGACCGCGCGATCTAGCTTCACTTTCGTAGACTCGAGGTCGGTGCGGGTTGCGGCGATTTCCTTCTTCGCCCCACTCAGTTCGGTTTGCACGTTGGCCACCTCAAAAGTGACCTGATCAACTGCCTGATTCTGCTGATTCTGCTGGTTCTGCTGGTCCTGCATGCGTCTCGCGAAGGATCGTTGGTTCTGTCGCAACTCGGTCGTCGTACCCGCGTATGCCGCTTGCAGTCCTCGCTCGGTGATGCCTAGCTGCTGTGACAAGGCATCGTTGGACGCCTTGAGGTCGTCTTCTGTCGCAGCTTGGCGCTGCTGCAGGTTTGCAATCGCCGCTTTCTGGGCCACGGCGAGGGACGCCAAACTGCTGCGCATATCGGAGATGTAGTACGACGACAAAATCACGTAACTCGCCGCAGCGATCAGCAGCGCATATCGCAAAAGCCTATGTTTTTCAATGTTCGGGGTTTGTACAGGAATCTGCTCTTCCACGTCAGGTGTACTCATTGGCTTTCCTCTCTGCCAGACAACGATGCAAACCACCCACCAAACCTCCGCGGTCGTAAGTCGATAGCCGCCTGTGATAACGACAGTTTCCACGTGCCCCCATTTGGGCAGTGCTCGTAAAAGGGCAGACGGCTGTAGCTGAAGAGTCGCAAACCACACGCCACGGCAACCCCTTGCCCGTGCCTTACGTTTGGCAGCGAATGTGCATTCTGTGAGTTCGTCCCAAGGAAGTTTCGGATTTATCACGTCTTCTTCGAGGGAACTGGATGACACTTCCATGAAACGGCTGACTGTGTTTTCGAGTTTATTGCTCACTCTTACTCTGTTTTGCTTAGGCCAGGGTTCCGAACGCGCTAATAGCGCTTCGATCCACGGTAACAAAGCAGTCGTCGGTCATCTCGAGATCCCTCGGCTCCACATCTCTGTTGTTGTTCTCGAAGGGACGTAAGCGTCCGGTTGAGACCGTCTGGACAGGTAGGGAGTGGGGAGTCATTCTGCACAAGTGGACACTTCGAATAGGTGTCCACTTGGAGCGGAGATGGACACTTCCCGGCAAGTTACAGATGGGATGACGAGTAAGAGTGAGTTGTTGGTCGCGGCGCAGCGGCAGCGGCGCAGTATCGCGGAGAAGCGGCGGATTGTTGAAGAGACGTTGGTGGAAGGCGCATCGGTGGCGCGGGTAGCGCGAGCGCATGGCATCAACGCGAACCAGGTATTTGGCTGGCGTCGGCTGTACCTGGCAGGGAGACTTGGGGAGTGTAAGCCGGCCATGAAGTTACTGCCGGTTCGCGTGAGCGAGAGTTTGCCGGCGCCTCTGCCGGAGCGTGGGTCCGCCGACTTCCCGAAACCACAGGCAGGCACGATTCACATCGAACTGCGGCAGGCGCAGGTGCGGATCGAAGGCAGCGCCGATCCGGCGTTGGTGCGGGTGTTGCTGGAGTGCCTACGGGGATGATCGGACCGCCGACGAACACGCGAGTTTGGATTGCAGCGGGAGTGACGGACTTGCGGCGCGGCTTCACCGGGTTGAGCGCGCTGGTCGAGAGCAAGCTGGAGCAGAAACCGTTCTCGGGGCATGTGTTTGTGTTTCGCGGGCGGAGAGGCGATCTCATCAAGGTTCTGTGGTACGACGGCGATGGGTTGTGTCTGTTCGCAAAGCGACTGGAGCGTGGGCGCTTCGTGTGGCCGCAGGCGGCGAGCGGCACGGTTTCGTTGACGCGGGCGCAGTTGTCGATGTTGCTGGAAGGCATTGATTGGCGGCGACCGGAGCGGACGTGGGAGCCGCAGCTGTCGGTGTAACCGGCGAGATTCTTTGCACAACTTTTTTTGTGCGCACGGGGATGAGAACGAGCGCGTTCATGCGATACTCCGCGCATGTCAGTGGTGGCGCTCCCCGATCTGAACGTTCTTCCCGCGGATGCGTTGCGAGCGTTGATCCTGGCGCAACACGAGCAACTGATCTCGCGGGAGCGTGAGATCGAGCATCTGCAGCTGCTGCTGGCCAAGCTGCATCGCATGCAGTTTGGGCGGAAATCGGAGAAGCTGGAGCGGCAGATCGAACAGTTGGAACTGCGGTTGGAGGAACTGGAATCGAAGCGCAGCGAACAAGAGCCCGACGCACCGGCTCCGGTGAACGCCGCTTCGACGCCCACGGCAGCGAAACCCACGCGCCGCACACTGCCCGATCATCTACCGCGACAAACACGCAGGCACGAGCCGAAAGAAACGGTATGTCCGCAATGCCAGGGTGAGTTGCGCAAGTTAGGCGAGGATGTCTCGGAGATGCTGGAGTACGTGCCGGCCAGTTTCGTGGTGATCCGTCAGGTACGCACCAAGCTGAGCTGCACGAAGTGCGACTGCATCGTACAGGCAGAAGCGCCGAGTCGCCCGATTGCGCGCGGCAGCGCCGGGCCGGGACTGCTGGCGCACGTTCTGGTTAGTAAGTACTGCGATCATCTTCCGCTGTATCGGCAATCGGAGATCTACGCGCGTCAGGATGTGGAGCTGGAGCGGTCGACCTTGGCCGATTGGGTCGGCGGCAGTGCGCACCTTCTGCAGCCGTTGGTGGAAGCGCTGCGCCGCTACGTGATGGCGGCGAGTAAGTTGCATGCCGACGACACGCCGGTGCCGGTGCTGGCTCCGGGCCAGGGCAAGACCAAGACCGGTCGATTATGGACGTATGTTCGCGATGACCGTCCCGCCGGCGATACCGCATCTCCCGCCGTGTGGTTTGCTTACTCGCCGGATCGCAAGGGGGAACATCCCGGGCGGCATCTGGAGAAGTTTCGTGGCACGCTGCAGGCCGATGCCTACGCGGGATTCATCAGCTCTACGAAAACGGTCGCATCCAGCAAGCCGCGTGCTGGGCGCACGTGCGGCGCAAGTTCTACGATCTGGAACAAGCGCATGCGTCGCCGGTGGCGCGGGAAGCACTGGTGCGGATCGGGGCACTGTACGGGATCGAAGAACAGATTCGCGGCCGTCCGCCGGAGCAGCGCCGCGAAGTCCGCCGGACGCAGGCCCAGCCACTGCTCGACTCTCTGCGCCAGTGGTTCGAAGCGACGTTGTCGAAGCTCTCGCGCAAGTCGGAGACGACGACGGCGATTCGCTACGCGCTGGTGCGCTGGGATGCGCTGGTTCGTTACATCGAAGATGGACACATCGAGATCGACAACAACGCCGCCGAACGTTCGTTGCGCGGCGTTGCGCTAGGGCGCAAGAATTACTTGTTTGCGGGATCGGATGCAGGCGGAGAACGCGCAGCAACCATCTACAGCCTGATTGGTTCGGCGAAACTCAATGGCCTCGATCCCGAAGCCTATCTGCGCGAAGTGCTATCTCGCATCGCCGATCATCCCATCAACCGCATTGAGGAGTTATTGCCATGGAACGTCGCCGCAAGCCTGTCGCCCGTAATCGATCCCGAAACGTAAGCCAGAAGGCCGTCGCGACGAACTCCACTGTCGTTCCCCTGTCCCTGCCCAACATCGCGAACTTAATCAGCGATGGCGAAATCACCGTCGGCGTACTCCGCCCGGTCGGTTGTGTCGCCACCGCCACCGACGGATATAATTGCCTGGCCATGCTGGTCCGCCGCCGAGGCGAAACCTTGGCCCAGCTGCTCACTCGTCTCGACCAGGCTATCGACCGCGCCTGGACCGAAGAAATCTATACCGACGAGATCAATCCTCCCGTTTCACCCACCTCCCGAGCCACCCGCAAACGCCGAGATTAACCTCCTCCGTCAATACGGTGCAGCCCGTACGCTTACGTAGTAAGCAGTGCTAACGGATCACAAACGGATCACGGCTCAGTGATCACTTGAGAGGGCCGGACCCCGATCAATCAGCAGATGAATCGTGGGACATCAATAAGCGCGGCCTGAGATCCGAGCCGAATCAGGATTTGCTCGCTAGCTTTCCGAGAAGGCCAGCAATCAGTCGCTCACCCCCGAATCCGAAGAGAAAGGCAACCGCCAGAGCTGCGGCAGGCCCCGTATCCGCACCGCCGCCGATGTGAAGGTCGAAGATCCTTGAATGATAAAGAGCGTAGCCCGCGAGCCCTACCCCTGCACCAAACAGCGAGCGCGTAACAGTAACGAAACTATTGGCAACTCGCTCCGGAATCTTGACCTCACCGGTGGCATTGATGAGCGACAGCGCTGTACTAAATGCCGCACCCAATAATCCGAAAGACAACACCGCGCTCACCATCTCATAGCTCCATTGGGAGATGGCGCCTTCGGCTGTGCTAATCGCACCGTTGGGGTAACGGGTGAAGAAAGCGATCAAAGGAATCAGCAGAAGCAGGCCAACACCACAAACGATCAGCAGAATAGTCAGTTGATTCCCCATCAGCCAGATCTTGTGGTATTGATTGGAAGAATATTCGTCGCGAAGCGCCATCGCATTGACGATTGGAGTGGCTGTGAGTTTCTTCTCGTCTACCGTCAGTTGTTGCTTCATCTCGGCCCCGCGCCATGATGATATTTTTCCAGCCTCGGCTCGCAGCATTGAGGCTTGTAGAGCTAGCTCGGCGGGACTGAGTCCATAAACAGCGCATCTCCTCGCCGCATGCAGACACACCCAGCCTCCTTCTACGTTCCTCCGTGTTTCGAGGTAATGTTCAACTTCTTTCAGTTGATCGTCGGCTGCCAGCGCCCAAGAATTGTCCGATCGAAGGCTTCGCGCTTTCAGCAAAGCCAGCTCAATGCGGAAGGAATCGAACTCGCGCTGGAGGCGAGCATGATCGCTTCTTTGTGGAAAAATCCACCGGCGGTATCCTCTTGCCGGCGGGATAACAATATGGCCAGGTGATACGTACTCTTGACTGAACAGCAGCTGAACAAATGCCCTTTCGTTCGGGTGGGTCAAGCGGTCCGCAGCATCCGCCGGTGAGATCCAAACGACCTCGGCTACTTCTTCATAATCTGAAATTTCGCCTTGTTCAACCACTGACATCCGCCAAAAAAACACGGCTTTCGGTGTGCCGTTAACCAGATAATCGATTACTCCCAAATACCCGCCGACACAAACTACACAGCCCGTTTCCTCTTTCACTTCGCGGAGGGCAGCCGCCTGAAAGGACTCACCATCTTGCAGCTTTCCTTTGGGCAGAGTCCAATCGTCATATCGCTTGCGGTGAACGATCAGGATCTCGTCACCTTGAGGCGAATTCCGGCAGAGAATACCACCAGCAGCGAGGATCACATTCGTGGCGGAGTTGTGCAGTTTTTCCATGGGCGATTGTAGGCAGAGATCAAGCAGTTTACACCTATTCCACTTTAGGTTTTCCACACTTCTTATCGGATGTAAACCGTGCCGCTGACCTCTATTATGTGGCATCCCAATGGAACCTGAAACCGGCGTAGACTATGACCTTGCTCCTCTTCGGAGGGCCCTCCCCCTCGCTGGCTAACCGGTTCGGCCTTCGGCGCAGCCAGCTCTTGTTCCGCTTCGGTTGCTGTACGTTGCAAATTTCACGACTCGAGACTACGGGAGCACTTGCTTCCGTCATTTGTGTAGATATGGGCGTCGTGTTGAGCTCGCGAGACGGATACGTAGGCGAAGTGGTTGTTACCAACAGCTCGCTCTTCTCGGTGTCCGGGTGGATTAGCACTCGATCTGCGGTTTGCCCCTGGCTACCATGGCTGGTCACGGCGTAACCATTGTTAAGGTGCGGGTGCCGGAAAAACTGATTCCCAATCAGTCGGTGTTAGCGTTAACGGCACACACCTACGCGCTGCAAAACTGCATGTCGCTAATTCCAAATAGGAAAAGAGACCCTGAGAGTGGGTCTGGTGATACCAATAACTCGTTTATTTTGAATGATATGGCGGAGAGAGTGGGATTCGAATCCAGCTCATAACGTAGTTTCAATAACATGGAGAACACGGCGGGTACAGCAAAAGCGATGGAAGACAGTGGTAAGCAGTGCTAACGGATCACAAACGGATCACAGCACATTCTCGTCTAATTCGCGATGTAAGGCTTAGCCAGGTCGAGTTTTTGCCTACCCGTCGACGGATGACGATATCGATGGAGAATGACCCACAACCTCCCTGAATATTCCCGGAATCGTCATAGAAGACGAAGGACTGTTGCCCTTGGCCGAGGATGACCCAGGCACTTGCATCGCAAACCCCTTCGGTGGATAATGCCTTCACCAGATTCTCGGCCAACCCGGAGCGCTCGACTTCGGCCGTTGCCCGAGCGCAAATTTTTGTCTGGGCCGCTCGCTCTACCTGCAGTCTGGAAAAAATTCAGAGAGAAACGAAACGCTGATCGCGAACGCCGCACTATACGAGCGAACAGGTTAGACCCTGGTCAACGAACCTGGGGTTGATTCTAGGCCCAAATCGAACGGAAACATTGCCTAAGTCCCAGGCACGAACATTAATTCTGGCCCGCTTTCGGACCCTGACCGAAAATTAATCCAAGCGCTGGGGGTGCATGGTGAACAAAGACCCTTCAGATAATGAGCTGCGGGATTCTTTTGCGGAATTAGGATTCGTCACTTGCTCTCCAGCGATCACGCCAGTGATGCGCCGTGCGCAGAAAGCTGCCAAAGTCAGCGACGTAACGGTCCTGTTAGAAGGGGAAACTGGTACGGGCAAACAGGTCCTCGCCCAAGCCATCCACAAGCTTGACCAGAAGCGCGGCGCGCACTCGTTTGTGACCGTGCATTGCAGCACCATCAGCGAAGCCCTCGCGGAAAGCGAGCTCTTCGGCCACCAGCGCGGCGCATTCTCCGGCGCCGTGCACGACCGCAAAGGTCTGTTTCAATCCGCGCACCACGGCACGCTTTTTCTGGACGACGTGAATGATCTTCCGAGCAACATTCAGCCTAAGTTGTTGGATGTCATCCAGCGCGCGACCCTGCGGCCAGTGGGATCCGATCGCGAAATTCACGTGGACGTGCGCATCATTGCGGCCTGTAATCGTCCTCTGGAGCCGCTGGTGCGCGAAGGCCGCTTCCGCGCCGATTTGTACCATCGTCTGAATGTAGTAAAGCTGTCATTACCACCACTGCGCGAACGCAATGACGACGTGGCGTCCCTCATACTATCATTCGCCAAGCGCCACGATTCTCTGTATGGACCGGTCGAAACAGTTGAACCGGAATTGCTGAGCCTGCTTCGCCCGCACTCTTTCCCCGGCAACGTGCGTGAACTGGAAAACGCAGTCCAGCGCATGTTGTTCCTGAAAACCGAGGGCAGTTCCTTAGGTGTGTCTGACTGGATGGCGCAATCAGGACCCGAAGCGGCGACTGCCGACCAAGATCTTCTCGCCGAAGCGGCCGTTTCCGCCTGGAAGGCTATCTCACAGCGTGGTATCTCTTACTCCGAGACCATTCAGGAAATTGAAAAAAGACTGCTCGAAACCGCCGTCAATGTCCTGGGCTGTACACGGCGCGAGATGGCCCAGCGTCTGCGAACCAGCGAGCGCACGCTCTACTACAAAATGCGCGTCTACCGCATCCACGGCCCGGCCGCGTAAATTATTTCCGCGCCGCGCACTCCTGTAAAACTCACCTTACTGAAAATGGTGCTGCAAGTTTTGTAAGTGCTCCGCTTTTCGTTCATAACACATTGGCGAATCACGCTATGAGGGCATGACGATGAACTAAAACCGCTGGAAGTGCACGCAAAGCCGGCCAAAGCCACTGCCATTTATTGCAGCGAAACAATCACGTCTGCCATCCATCTCGGCGCCATTCGGCAAAAGAAAATATTTCTTTAATCTCCGCCTATCTCCATTCGGTCCCGTAACATTCGCCGCCTCGAACGCAAGCTTCCTCCATTCTCCAATACAAAGAAACGAAAAATGGCGCTTCATCTGCACTGTGTGCAGCTGCTGGTAGCGGATCTTGAAACCCGCTCCTGGAGGCCTCCTCACGCAAAAAGGAGACAGAGTTCGATTTTCCATCTCTGATGCCTTCTTGCCGGCAGCCGAGGAGCTGGCCGCTCCGGCAGAGCCAGACGAGAAATTGGAAGGAACGGTGATCGACTTCTCCGATTCGGGTCTAAAGCTTAGCTATTTCGCGGTCATCGATGTCATTCGCCGACGCACCATTGTAGTGCCGGTGGAGAAGGTGGAAATACTGCAAGGCAATCGCAAGGACTTGCCCATTACGCAGTTCTAAATCGTCCGCGGGAGGATTTAAGTGGCAGCTGCCGTCATTGAACTGCACGGGCCGGAACAAGCCGGACTGGCGACGCGCCCCGTCACAGCGCTGATGCCGGCATTGGCCCGCTTGGACAAGTTGCTCGATCTTGCCGTGAGGTCGACGCAAGCGGTGTCCCCTGGGTCGACTTCGTTTCGCGGCCTGTTCATCGACCGCGAGCAGGTCAACCGACTCTTGTTGCAGGTGCCGGGCGCAGCGCAATTTCCTCTCGTCCACCAGTCTGCGGAAGACCACTTCAGTAGGGTGCCCGCCGATTCTCCCCTCGAATGGATTGTTCGCTCTTTCCACCTCAGCAGCTTTGAAGCGGATGTGCTCCTCCTGGCGCTGGCGCCGGAGGTCGATCTCCGCTACGAAAAGATTTTCGCCTACCTTCAAGACGACGTGACCCGCAAGCGCCCAACCCTGGAACTCGCGCTGAATCTGCTCTGCTCTTCACTTGAAGAGAAGCTGGACCGCCGCGCCAGTTTCTCCTCTCTCGCTCCGCTTATTCGCCACCGCTTGCTGCAAATCGCCGCCGACCCCAACCAAAGCGAGCCGTCCTCGCTGGCCCATTACCTCAGGCTCGATGAACAAATGAAACACCTGCTTCTGGGCCAGGCCGGGCTCGACGATCGCCTTTCCAGTTTCTGCGAACTCGTCGAACCCTCGGTGCAATGGAACGACCTCTCGCTGGACGATGCAACCAAGAATGCAATGCTGCGGCTGGCCACAGACGCAAGATTGTCAGGCAAAGCGCTGCGTTTCTATTTCCAGGGACGCGGCGGCCCAGAGAAGCGAGAAGCCGCACAGGCGCTGGCCAACAGTTTAAGCAGCCGGCTGCTGATCGCAAGAACAGACCGGCTGCCCGATCAGGCCAATGCCCCGCTGCTGTGGACCATGGTCGTGCGCGAGGCGCAGCTGCAGAATGCGGTCCTATTCATCACATCTTTGGACGACTTTCGCGCCGCCGACGCCCCGTTTCGCCGTCGCGATCTGCTGGAGAGTGTCGCAGCCTTCGATGGAATCATCATTTTCTCCGGCAAGCAGGCCTGGGAGCCGCAGTCGATTCCGGGGCTGATTGTCACTCCAGTCGATTTTCAAGTATCGAATTTCAACGAACGAAATGCGCGGTGGCAACGCGAACTCGCGGTCGCGGGCACAGCCGTGGATGCGGAAGTGGAGGAGAAAGACGTGGCCATGCTCGCCGGCCGCTTCCGGCTTACCCCATTTCAAATCACGCAAGCCGTGGCCAATGCGCAATCGAGATCCGCATGGCGGCAGGCCCGCGTCAGCCCCGCTGCTCCGGTCGGCGCAAGCGCCACTCCCTTGCTCGATGAACTGGCAGCGTCGGCGCGCGCGCAATGCGGACACGAACTCGCCGCGCTGACGCACCAGATCGAGCCACGTTATTGGTGGGACGATCTGGTTCTTGCTCCCGATACCAAAGCGCAACTACGAGAAATCTGTACCCAGTGCGAATGCCGCGACATTGTTTACGACCAGTGGGGATTCGACCGCAAACTCTCCCTCGGCAAAGGGCTGAATGTTCTCTTCGCCGGCGGCCCCGGCACCGGCAAAACGATGGGCGCGGAGGTCATCGCGCACGAGCTGCGCCTCGATCTTTACCGCATCGATCTCTCCCAGGTCGTCAGCAAATACATCGGCGAGACAGAAAAAAATCTGGACCGCATTTTCACCGCCGCGGAAGACAGCAACGCCATTCTTTTTTTCGACGAAGCCGACGCTCTATTCGGCAAGCGCTCGGAAGTACGCGATGCCCACGATCGTTACGCCAACATCGAAATTTCTTACCTTTTGCAAAAAATGGAGGAATACCGCGGCGCCAGTATCCTGGCTACAAATCTTCGCCAGAATCTCGACGAAGCTTTCGTGCGCCGCCTGCAGGCGATCGTTGAATTTCCCTTTCCCGATGAAGAATGCCGGCGCCGCATCTGGGAAAAGGCTTTCCCCAAAGAAGCGCCGGTCGCTCCCGAGGTACGTTTCGATTTGCTTGCGCGCGAAGTGCGGCTGGCAGGCGGCAACATAAAGAACATGGCGCTCGCCGCGGCATTCTTCGCGGCCAGTGACGGCGGCGTAGTCCGCACCGCGCACCTGATTCAGGCCGCCCACCGCGAACACCAAAAACTGGCGCGCTCCTGGAACCCGGGTGAGCTTTCCAAAGGAGCAGCTTGAGCGGTTACGAAAACGCGAGCGTGCATTCGCACTCACAGGTAACGATCGAATCATGATGAATGCCGCATACATTGACGATCTCAGCGAGACCCTGAAAACGGTTCTTCAGGACGCTAGTTTCGCGACCATGTTCCCGGAGCTGCACGCCGCGGACATCATCTTCGATCGTCCCAGCGACACACTCGCGCCGTCCAAGACCACCATCGACTTATTTCTTTACGACCTGCGCGAAGATCTCGACCTGCGCTCCAATCAAACCACCATCACTCGCGCCGGCAGTCAGACCGTCACGCATCCGGCGGCGCTGCGTCTGGCCTGCTCTTATTTGGCAACCGCGTGGCCGGTCGGCGGCGCAGACCTGCCCTTGCAGGAACAGCGCCTGCTCTCCGAAGTGCTGGTCGTGCTCTCGCATTACCCGATGATTCCCGCCAATTTTCTGCAAGGCAGTCTGGTCGGGCAAGAGCCGCCTTTGCCGATGGTCGCCCTGCACCCCGACGCGCTCAAGAACCTCGCCGAATTCTGGAGCTCGCTGGGCAGCAAGCTGAAAGCCTCTTTGACCGTGACCGTCACCATCAGCGTGCCCGTGTTCAGCGACATCACCGATTTCATCGTAACTACGGAAAGCCTTTCGTTCACGCCCGGAATGTCGTTTCCCGCCGAAGGCCTGCTCGAATTCGGTGGACAAGTTGTCAACCCGCTTTCGCAGGGCGTCTCCGGCGCGATCGTCGATGTGCTTGATCCGCTGTCGCTGGTGCCGAATGCTCCGCAGCAAACCACGCGCCGCACCGGGCACTATGTCTTCTCGCAAATAGCCGCCGGCAACTACAAGCTTCGCGCCGTTGCCACAGGATTCAAGCCGCAGGTCCAACCCGTAACCATTCCAGGAGTGCCCGGTGACTATCTGATTCAACTGACGCCGCTCTAGGCAAAACACTTAAGGAGGAACAACTTCATGGCCACATTTTCGACCTTCAACAAAGCGCCCGGTGTGTACATCCAGGAAATTACGCTGCCCGGACCGCTGCCTCAGGTAAGCACCAACGTCACGGCGATCGTTGGTCCGGCACAAGTGGGTCCGCTGCTTCAGCCCACCACGCTGACCAGCATTCAACAGTTCAACACCATCTTCGGCAGTTATATCGAGACGCCCTACCGCAGCTATGCCTGCCACGCTGTGAACGGATTTTTCAATGAAGGCGGCCAGACCTGCGTCTTCGTACGCGTTGGCAATGGAGTCGCCGCATCTCTCAACCTGTTGGACCAGGCCAATCTCGTGGTGGCCGCCAATCCGCAGCAGCCGACTCTCACGGTGCAAGCGCAGCAGGAAGGCACATCGGGCAACGCAATCACGGCCCAGGTGGCACAGGCCAGCATCGCATCCACCACGGTGCCAACCGCGAGCACCACTCTGAGCGCGACATCCGGCGCCATCACGGCTCCACTCACCTCGGCTGCCGGGTTCCAGCCCGGCGACATCGTCACCATCGCGCAACCAGCACCCTCCACCACGCATGAGAACGCCACCATTGGGGGCATCAGCGGCAGCACTGTCACCTTCGCGTCTCCGCTGGCCAATTCTTATCCCGTGAACTCCACCTTCCGGAGCGCCGATCTCACCGCCGGGACCACGCAACTCCGCGTCGCTTCCATCACGGGAATTCAGCCCGGCAGCTATGTGCACTTCAGCAACGGAGCAGCCCCCGATTCCTACGATGTGGTGCGCGTCGTCAACGCCGTCACCAACGTCATCACCATCACCAACGGTCTCACCAGCGCATATCCGGTATCCGCTGGCGTTGTCACCGTCGCGACCATGGAATTCAGTTTGACCGTGGTCTCCGCCGCTGCGGGCACAGAAGTCTTTTCTAATCTGGCGATGGACTCGCGCCACAGCCGCTATTACGGCACGATCGTAAATTCGGGAGCAATCTACGTCGTCGCTCCCGCTCAGCCCGACACCACTCCGTCGCCGCTCAATATTCCAGCCACGCTCCCCGCCACCAATTTGGGAACCACGGTCAACGGAACGGCCGGAGTGAACGACAACCTGTCGACCCTTGCCGCGACCGCTTACCAGGCCGGTATCGACACGCTCAAAAAAGTCGACATCGATCTGCTCTGCGTTCCCGATGCCATCACCACCTGGCCCACGGCCAACTCGCACTTTCAACCGACCGACACTCAATCCATTCAGGCATACATGATCGCGCACTGCGAGCAGATGCAGACCCGCTTCGCCATTCTCGACGCCTCTGAGGCCATCGCCAGCGCGGCCACCTTCACTCCCGTGCTGAACCAGCGTGCGGGCTTGAACTCCAACAACGGATACGGCGCGCTTTATTTCCCCTGGATCGGCATCCAAAGCCCCTTCGGCAGCGGACAGATTTTTGTTCCTCCCTCGGGCCACACCGCCGGCGTCTACGCCAACAACGACAACACCTTTGATGCCGCTCACGCTCCCGCCAACGAACCCATCGTCTCCGCGCTGTCGCTGGAAGTAACGCTGGGCGATACCGACCAGGGTCCGCTGAATCAGCAGGACATCAACGTGATACGGTCCTTCCCCAGCGACGGAATTCTCATCTGGGGCGCGCGCACCATCGCGCCTCCCGACCAGACGGCATGGACCTACATCAACGTCCGCCGCCTGCTGAACTACATCGAAAAAACCGTGAAGGAAGACACCCGATTTGCCGTCTTCCAGCCCAACAACATTACGCTTTGGCAGCAGGTCAAGCGCCTGGTCACCGGTTTCCTGCTGGAGTTGTGGAACGACGGAGATTTGTTCGGCGCCACGCCCGATCAGGCTTTTCTGGTACGCGTCGACGCAACTTTGAACACGCCGGCCGTGGTCGCGCTTGGCCAGATGATCGTCCAGGTCACCGTCGTACCCACGCACCCTGCCGAGTTCATCGTCTTCCAGGTCATTCAGGACCCCACGGGCGCAAGTTTGCAGGAATCTGCTTCATAGGAGAAGGCTCATGCCAACACAAGATCCATACAAAAGTTTTCGATTTCTCATTGAAATTCAGGGTATCCAGCAGGCCGGATTCATGGAGTGCAGCGCATTTGGCTCGCACCTGGAGGTCATCGAATACCGGGAGGGCGGCGATCCTATCCATGTCCGCAAATTTCCCGGCAAGTCGAGCTTCCCCGACATCACGCTCAAGTGGGGCATGACCGACAATCAGGACCTTTACAACTGGCACCTGCAGATCGTAAAGGGAAACCTCAAGCGCCAGCACGGGTCGGTAGTGCAGCTCGACGACACCGGAGCGGAGAAGATTCGCTGGAACCTGTTCAACATGTGGCCCAGCAAATGGGACGCGCCGGCTTACAACGCCAAGGGAAATGATCTCTCGATCACTTCGCTCACCATGTCTTATGAGTATGCCGAGATCGCAACTTAGCGGCGCGGCTTTTTGTTCGCGATAACTTTGATCGCATAACGAAGATGCTCCATCTCGATGGAGCGGGAGGAACTCATGTTTCAGACCGAGCACGAATTCACGTTGCCCTTCGGCTATGTGGACGACCAGGGAAATCTGCACAAAGACGGCGTGATGCGCCTGGCCACCGCGGGCGACGAAATCCTGCCGCTGAAGGATCCGCGGGTCCAGTCGAATCAGGCGTATCTGGTCGTCGTGCTGCTGGCCCGCGTCATCACCAAGCTGGGCTCCATCGGGCAAGTCACGCCGAAGGTCATTGAAGGACTTTACGCCGGCGATCTGGCTTACCTGCAGGAGCTCTACAACCGCATCAATCGCGAAGGCAAGAGCAGCATGCCGACGGTCTGTCCGCAGTGCTCGCACTCCTTTCAGGTGGAGCTGAACGCCGAGGGGGGATTTTAGGCTACCCCCTGCAAACACTGTACGAGGAGGTAGCCTTCGTGGCTTATCACTTTCACTGGACGCCGGAGGCGATCGTCAACCTGCCGCACCGCGACCGCTTGCGCTGGGTGAAAGAGATCTCGGCCATCAACCGCCGCATGAACGAACGCAACACTGAGAGCGAACTGGATGCAACGTTTTCTTAAAGCGATTCCCGGCAAGGCGCACCGCTGGCAGCTCCGGCGCGGAATTTCCGGCACATGCGCGGTCGCTCCGGCATTGCGTCACCTCCGCTGGACCCTCGCCATCACCGGGCGCTTGGCCCGCCGCTCGACCTGGCGCGGAATCCATCCCGAAGACATGACGCTTTCATCCGCCAGGCGGTTGTGGATTCTTCTTCGCCAGATCATCGAGCGCTCCCACGCCACAATCGCAATCCTTCCGCTTCCACCAACACCGCTCCACGGGTCCGCCGCGCATGCATTAACGCCCACGCCCAAGTATCCGCGTCTGCTGCGTTCGCAGCAAACAATACTGGAACCAGCATCGGTGCTCGCTCCAACTCTATTGGCCGTAGTGCAGGACCGCATCCACAAACTCACCAAAGCCACGCTCTCGCAAAGCACCCGCACCATCGAACGCATCGCGAACATTTTCCTTCGCGAATCATCGCCCATCACAAATGGCGAAAGGACTTCGTCTCCCCTCGCAGCTTTGTTCGCGCGTCGAACGCTCCGTTCACTGCAGGTTCAAGAATCCGAACCAGACCTGACGAACATCCCCGCACAAGTGCAACGGAGACATCGCCGCATAGAGCAAAGACCATTCCTGCGTCCTGGCGACTCCGCCGATTCCCTCCCATCGCTGCGAACGGCTGAGCCACGCGTCGTAATCGAAAAACCACGCCCGCGTATCCTCGCTCGAACGCAGAACGAACCATCCCCCGAACCAAAACCAATCAGCCGCGCTTCCCAACCCGGTCCCCCCATCAACATTGGTCAGATCACCGACGCCGTGCTGCAGCGACTGGATCGCCGCTTGGTCGCGGCGCGCGAACGCATGGGACGAATTTAAGAGACGAAAATCATGGCCCTCGAACGAGTCCACATTCTGAACGAGCAGACCGGCGACAGACTCCTCGCCATGTTTAACCCCGAGGAGTACAGCATGAACAAGGACAACAACTACGCCTCGCAGGCCATCCCCGGCCTCACCTCGCCGCTTCTGCAGTTCGTTCACGGCAACCTGCAAACGCTGGATATGGAACTTTTCTTCGACACCTTCGACACGCAGGACGATGTTCGTTCGCGAACTTCGCAGGTTTTTAATCTTCTCGCCATCAATTCCGACCTGCACACCCCGCCCGTTCTGCAGGTCACCTGGGGCAGCCTCGACTTCCGTTGCGTGCTGGCAAAGGTTAGCCAGAAATTCATCAAGTTTTACAGCGATGGCCGCCCCGGCCGGGCGCGCCTCACCGTGACCTTCAACGAGTATCTGGACGCGGCCACGCAAGTGGCCCAGGCCAATCTGCAAAGTCCGGATTTCACCAAGGCCTACACCGTCAAGCAAGGCGACACGCTGAATGGCATCGCGGCAAATTTTTATGAAGACGCCACCAAATGGCGCCCCATCGCTTTGGCCAACTCGATCGTGGATCCGCGCTCCCTGACGCCCGGGCAGGAAATCCAGGTTCCCCCGCTGCCTTACACCGATCCCAGTACAGGAGTCGTGCTGAGCTGATATGGCGCGTTATCCCCAACTCGGTCCGTTGTTCACGATTCAGATCAATGGCACCAACCTGCCATCCGCTTTGCGCGGCGCCATCAGCAGCGTCGCGTGGACCGCCGGCATCGAGGGCTCCGACAGCGTAGAGGTCACATTCGCCAACCAGGACCTGCAATGGCTCGATAACCCACTACTCGCCGTCAACAATGGCTTCTCGTTTTCCATCGGTTACGCGCCCGACCCGCTGGAAGTCGTCTTTGTCGGCGAGATCACCGGTGTCGAGCCCTCATTCCCGAACAGTGGAATGCCCAGCATTCACATTACCGCGCACGACTTTCTGCAGCGCCTGACCCACGGCAAAGTCGACCGCGCCTTCGCCATCAACATTCCCACCATCGGCACCATTCCTCTGCCCGATCCCGTCGTGGCCGCCATCGTCTCTGCCGGCAATCTTCTGATTCCCGATCTCGATCCCATCGGCGCCGCCCTCTCCACTCTCATGAGTCTGGTCAGCTATATTCTGGCCCCGCAGGAAGCCCAGCACTCCGTGCGCAAGGAAGTCGGACAAACCGATTTCGACTTCCTCACCGCCATCGCAAAAGACAACGGCTGGGAGGTTTACATCGACCACACCCAGGAGCCCAAAGGCTACGTTCTCCGTTTCCAGTTCCTGCTGCAGGACTACTCGCCCAGCGTGACGCTGCAATGGGGACAGTCCCTGATGGATTTCACGCCGCGCCTCACCACCGTCGGCGATGTCTTCGGCGTCTCCGCCCGCATCTGGATTTCCACGCTGCAGTTGGAATTCGTAATCGTCGTCGGCTGGAATTACGACACCGCCTCGTTTGATCTGATGATTTATCCAGGGCTCGGCGACATCAGCACCATTCTCGGCGATGAGGCTTCGCAAACCCTTTCCATCAAGCCGACCGGGTTCCCCAACGCATTGCGCGAAATCCTCACCGAATTGCTGCCGCGCCTGAATAACCGCCTCACCGGCACCGGCACCACCATCGGCAATCCCGCCATCAAGCCGGGCAAGGTTATGAACCTGATCGGACTGGGCAGCCAGTTCAGCGGACTCTACCGCATCACCTCGGCCACGCATACATTCGATTCCGGCGGCTATAAGACAAATTTCAAAGTGCGCAAAGAAGTTTGGTTCGGGGGAATTCCAGTTCCCAGCGGTCCAGGAGGTCTGGTCCGCGTGCAGCAGGGGCAGTCGGTCGGAGGTTAATCGCCAGTAGTCAGCAGAAAGAGTGTGAATGGATCTTCGATTGAAAAGAGCAAGGAGCAGGACATGTCGACGGGCTTGATGGAGTGGTTCTCAGGAACGAAGAAGGAAGATGAAAGCGGCTTCGGGATCGCTCCCGGCGTGGTCACCGACAATTTCAACGTTCTCGGCGAGGCCAGAGTGCAGGTACACATCTCCGCCTTTCCTGACATGGACCCCTGGGCGCGTGTCGTCGGCCTGGGTGGCGGGGACGGCCGCGGATTTCTCTGGGTCCCGCAAATCGACGACGAAGTGCTGGTCGCCTTCAACAAGAACGATCATCTCGACGCCTACGTCATCGGCGGATTGTGGAGCACCCTGAACCGTCCTCCCGCGATCGCTCCCACCGATTTTCTTACCAAACGAATTCTGATGACCGGTGTCATGGACAGCCCGGTCGGCCACTCCGTAGTCTTCGACGATCTGCTGCAATCGATCACCATCACGACCAGCACAAAACAAACGATCACCATGAGCCCCACGCAGATTCAGATCGGGACCGTGGGCGGCGTGCTGCAGATCACGCTCGGCGTAACACCGCCGGGAATTCAAATTCAAGCCGCAACCGGCAACATCACCTTGAGCGCGCCCACCGGCAACGTCACGATCACCGGAATGAACGTCGCGATTCAAAGCACGGCCGGCACCGACATCTCTTCCAGCGGCATCGTCAGCGTGGAGGGAGATCTGGTAACGCTCAACTAAGGACAACCATTATGCCTCCAGCAGCACGCGTTGCAGATTTAACCAGTCACGGAACGCCTCTCGGTCCTGGCCCCGGCAGTCCCACCGTGCTCATCGGCGGCATGCCGGCATGGCGCGCGGGTTCCGACTTTCACGCGTGTCCGCTTCTCACCGTGCTCGTGCCGCATGTCGGCGGGGTCGTCGCCATCGGCAGCATGACGGTATTGATCGAAGGACTCCCCGCGGCCCGAATGGGAGACATGGTCATGGAAGTGGGTCCACCCAACGCGATCGCAATAGGATGCCCCACGGTAATGATCGGGGGATAAAGAGTGGATACGAAAATGAAAAAGGAAATGAAAAGGAATTAACTATGGCTGCCGGAAGTTCAGCAAAAGCGTTCTTGGGCGTGGGATGGGCGTTCCCGCCCTGTACGGCAAGCGACGGCTCGACTCTGATCGCCTCCTACGAAGAAGATGTGCGCGAGGCCATCTGGATCATCCTCAGCACCGACTGGGGCGAGCGCGTCATGCGGCCCACCTTCGGCGCAGGTTTGAAGTCGTTCGTCTTCGGCCCCATGAATCAGACGACGATGCAGCAGATACAGACGCGCGTGCAGCAGGCCTTGCTGATGTGGGAGCCGCGCATCACCGTCGAACAGGTCAACGTCAGCGTCGATCCCAACAATCAAGGCACACTGCTCATTGCCATCACCTACTTCGTGAACGTCACCAACACCCTGCAAAACCTGGTCTATCCATTTTTCCTGGAGGAGGGCGCAGCTTGATTCCGCTCAACACGCCTCCGGTCGATGCGCGCGACGTGAACGCGCTGCTTGCGGATTTTCAGGACCGCCAGCACGGTTACCTGCCGCAATGGAACCCGCCCGCGCAGTCCGCGGGCGCGGCCATCGGACCGATTTTGTCGAGGCTCCTCTATGCCGTCCTGCAGCGCCTGAACCAGGCCCCTAATAAGGACAAGCTCGCCTTCCTCGATCTTCTCGGTCTGCGCCTGGTTCCCGCGCAGCCCGCGCGCGTCCCCATTGTCTTCAGCCTGGGCCAGAACTCCGCCGACACTTCCGCTCCGGAAGGCACGCAAGTTGCCGCTCCGCCTCCACCCGGCAGCACCCAGCAGATTGTCTTCTCCACCGAGCAGGACGCTGCCGTCGCCGCCGCCCAGCTCAACGAAGTCTTTAGTCTGTGGCCGGGCACCGATCAATATCTAAATCATTCCACGGCTTTGGCGGCAGATCAGCCCCTCACGCTTTTTCAAACGCTGCGAATGCAGCCCGTCGATCACATTCTCTATTTCGCGCACAGCAAGTTCCTCTCCTTCGCCGGCAACGCCACCCTCAAAGTTACCTTCGATCTTTCGCAGGCGAGTTCGTCCGAATTAGAAATCGCCTGGGAATACTGGGACGGCCAAGTCTGGCGCGGATTCATTTCGAACCAGCCCACCTGCCTCGACCCCGTGCAGGATGGATTCGACGGGACCAACGGATTGACCGCGAGCGGCTCGGTCCAACTCGACGTGCAAGGCGCGCAGACCGCGCAGACCACCGTGAACGGCGTAAACTCCTATTGGATTCGCGCCCGCCTGACCCAGTCCCTGCTGCCCGATCCCAATCAACTTCTGCCCGAAGCCGAAACCCTACGCCTGCTCACCGTGATCGACCAGACGCTGGAACTGAAGCTCTCGGTCAGCTACGTCGACGCGATTTTTGGGCCGACCATCATCAACATATTCGACGACTGCGGTCAGCCCCTTGGACTTTCCTGTGGCGCCGCCTCGGTCGTCGTTATGGATTCCAGCGGCGAAGTGATCGCATCGGGCTCCATGACAGTCGACAGCTCGGGCAACGCGACCGGCGTCACCATCCCGACGCAGCTGCAAACCGGCAGCACCTACCAATTCACCGTAACCTATCTCGGCATCACCGGCACGGTCTATGCGCAATATCCACTTTCGGGCGTGCCCTCTGCCATCACGATAATGGTAAAAGTGGAAGGACTATCTCCCGACAAGGCATACTTCGAAAGCAAAACTCTCGACACCACCAAGGCATTCAATCCGCTCGGCCCCAACCCAACCCCGGGCAGCACCTTCTACTTCAAGCAGACAGAAATCCTGAGCAAGCCCGGGGCAACGGTATCCATCTATGTTGCTCCCGGATTTGTCTCCAGCAATACGCTAGGCGCCCATACGCTGAACTGGGAGTATTGGAACGGTTTCACCTGGACGCTTTTGTATCAAAGCGAATCCTCGCCGCAAACCACTGGAGATCTCACCGTCTATGAAATCCTCACCTTCACCGTACCCAACGATCTGACTGCAACCACCGTAAACAACGACAAGGGCCTATGGATTCGCGTCCGCTTAGTCTCCGGTCTCTACGCATACTCGCAAACAATCACTTACCCCACCGGCACGACGACGACCAGCAGTATTTCCTTCACCGTACCGCAGCCGCCCATCGTCGGTTCCTTCCTGTTCGGTTATTCCTGGGTAAACGGCCCCTATCCCTTCGAGCGAGTCTTCGCCTACAACGATTTCGCCTTCACCGACTACACCAGTAACGCGCTGTGGCCAGGAAGTCCATTCCCGCCGTACAAGCTTGTGGGCGACGTAACTCCGAGCGTCTACCTCGGCTTCACCAAACAATTGCCGGTAAATAATTTTGGAGTCTACTTCGACATCGACGAAGAGCCCGGCGTCACCTCTGGTCCGGACATGGTGTGGGAATACTGGAATGGCGGCGGCTGGCAGCCCGCCGTGGCCGAGGATGGCACCGAAGACCTGGCGCTCGCCGGCATGATCACCTTCATCCCCGCCGCCGACGCCGAACCCCTCGCGCGCTTCGATAATCCGCGGTATTGGCTGCGCGGAAGATTGAAAGAAGACGGTCCGCCCAATCAGACGACGGTCAACGAGATTTACACCAACGCGGCATGGGCCGACCAGTGGCAAAGTTTCACCAACTCGCCGTTAGGCACAAGCACCGGCGTTCCCAGCCAGCTTTTTACCTTCAAGCAAATTCCGATCCTTCCCGGCCAGCAGATCGCCGTGCAGGAACTCAGCGGCCCGCGCGCCAACACCGAGTGGCGCAGTCTCGCGGTGCAGGTTGTGCCCGACGATCCCGACATCGTCACCGAACTGGAAGCACTGCTCGCCGCCGAAGGTCCGCAAACCGACGTCATCATCGGCGACATTCATCTGGTCCGCGACAGCACCAAGAACGTCATCGCCGTCTGGATTCAGTGGTTCGAGGTGCAGAACTTCTTCGAGTCCGTCGCGACCGACCGGGTCTACGTTCTCGATCATGCTCTGGGCCGGCTCTTCCTCGGCGACGGCAATTCCGGAATGATCCCTCCGCTCGGCGCCTTGATCCAGGCCACGTCTTTTCTCTCCGGCGGGGGGCTGACGGGAAATGTTCCAGCTTTGACCATCACGCAACTGCTGGGCGCTGTCTCCGGGGTGCAGGGAGTGACCAATCCCCGTGCAGCCGAAGGCGGTGCGGATGGCGAAACGCTCCAGCAATTTCAGCAGCGCGCTCCCTCCAGCCTGCGCAACCGCGGCCGCGCCATCGTACCCGCCGATTACGAAGCGCTGGCGCAGCAGGCTTCGGCGGGCGTTGCCGTCGCCCGCGCTTTTCCCAATCTCGACTCCTCCGGCATCACCCGCCCCGGCTGGATCACGGTGATGATCATCCCGCAAAGTCAGGACCCTCGGCCCACGCCTTCAGCTGGTTTGCGGCAGAACGTTCTCAACTATCTTCTCGCCAACTCTCCCGCCGACATCGCGGCCGCACAATCCATCAGCGTGGTTGGCCCAACCTATTTGCCGGTCGACGTCAAAGCCACGCTGGCTCCCTCCGATCCGGCGGAAGCTGGGACCGTCGAACAAGACGCGCTCGATGCCCTGGCCGACTTTTTCAATCCCCTCACCGGAGGGCCAAGCGGACTCGGCTGGGATGTGGGCCGCGGACTCTACTCCTCCGACGTCGCCACGGTCCTGGGAGATGTCGAAGGCGTGGACTACGTCCAGGAATTAGCTCTCTACGTAGACGGAGTTTTGCAAGGCGACCAGGTGCAAGTCCCTTCGGGACAAATCGTAGTTGCCGGCCAGTTCACGCTAAGTATGGTTTTACCCGTCGGCGGTTAGAGAAAACGAACAAGCAGTCAGGACTCAGGACTAAAAACAATGCAATCGAAATTCTGGCGGCGTTGGGGAAAAAAGAATCTCGGTTCGGAAACTCGTGCGGCCCAGCCGCAGGACGCGCCGTCTTTCCGCTCACTCTTGTCCCAAAGCAGCGCCAAAGAAATTCTCGGGCTGCAGCAGTTGATCGGAAACCAAGCAGTATTACGGATATTAACGCCCGACAAAAAGGATACGACCGCGTAGCAAACGCCCGTGAATACAGCAGAGTTCTGAATCTGGAGAAGTGAATGCCGTTGTTGTTACCCAATCTCGATGACCGTACGTGGACTGATCTGGTAGCCGAAGCTACTGCTCTCATTCCGGTCTACGGCCCGCAATGGACGGACCAGAATTACTCCGACCCTGGCATCACTCTGGTCGAGTTGTGCGCCTGGATCGCGGAGATGGATATCTATCAGCTCAGTCAGATATCCGACCGCGAGCGCCTGAAATTTCTCGCGCTGGTGGGCACAGCGCCTCAGCCGCCGACTCCCGCGCACGTAATCCTCAGCCTCACGCTGGCTGCAGGAATCGCTCCCGTCACGTTACCGGCCACTCTCGAATTTTCTGGCGTCGATCCCTCCGGCGTCAGCACCGGCTATCGCATCCCGAGCTCACGCACATTAGCTCCCGGCACGCTGGCCGCAATCCAATTCCAGGACCTGGCTGGATTTCACGACCTCACCCCCGTCTGGCGCCGCCAGGCTGTAATGAATCCCTTCGGCTCAGCGCCGCAACCGGGCATGGCCGTCTACTTCGGTTTGACCGCGCCCTTGCCGGTTCAGCAACCGGCCCAGCTTTTCTTCACCTTCGCCAATGGTCGCTCCGGCTACGCCGCGCGCGAGCGCATCTTGCATCAATTAGCCGTGATCGAAAAGTCCTGCCATCCCGCACCGTACAACCCCTGCGAAAAAACTCCCTGCACAAAAACGGCAATACCTGCGCCACCCTCCGCGCAAGCTTCGCCCGTCCACGATCTGAAGCACTACGGCGTTCGCACCGTCTGGGAGTATCCAGCCAACGTCGGCGGTCAGCTGCAGTGGATTACCCTGAATTCCGCCGGCGAAGAAGTCCTGGATGAAACGCGGGCCTTTACACTCGATGGTCCAGTCACCTTCCGCGTTCCACAAGCCATGGCCGCATCGGCCGCCGGCGCGCTTACCACTCCTTATTACTATCTCCGCTGCCGCTTAGCCGCCGGAAGGTATGACGCCGCTCCCTCGCTGGGCAACGTCGTCTTCAACGGAATTCTCGCCGAACAAGCAGTCGCCTCCACGTCTTCGCTGGTAATTGATCCCAATGCAGTCATCCACTATTCGCCCGGGGGTCCACCCGCGCCCAACACGCTGACCATTCTGCGCATGACGATCGACCCGCAAAACACGCACATCGCGGAACTCACCTTCGGAGGCGGCGCCAGCAGCGATCCGCGATTCCGCATCCTAAGTTTTCAGCCCCCCACTGCCACGGTTCCCGGTTCGCTCTGCTGGGAGGCTGCATTTGTCGGCTTCGGGGATGGTCTCGCCAACCAGCAGTTAAGCCAGCCCAACCCGCCGGTCAAAGCATCGAGCGTAAAAATCTACGCGCTGGAAGACGGTGCATGGAGCGTGTGGGAATTGGTTCGCGACTTCGACGCCTCCACCCGCAAAGATTCCCACGTCGTCCTCAACGCCAACACCGGCGTGCTCTGCTTTGGCAACGGCGAAAAAGGACGCGCTCTCCCGGCCAATTCTCAGGTCTTCGCCACGAGCCTGCTGACTCGCGCCCAAGCGGGAAATCTTCCTGTGCAAAACATCAACCAGCTTGCCGATTCACCCTACAACCACGCCATTCTCTACGACCCCGTCGCCGTGCCCGACGGCTGGACCCAACTCAAGAACGAATTGCAAGCCGTGACCAATCCGCTGCCTGCATGGGGCGGGGCCGCCGCCGAAACCATCGACCGCAGCGCCGGCGAAGCCGATCAACTGGTCGAGAGCAGCGGCCGCGCGGTCACGCTCGCCGACTACGAGCAACTCGCCCAAAAAACTCCGGGCACGCGCATCGCTCGCGTCACCGCGATCGCCAACATGCATCCGGATTTCCCCTGCTACAGCGCGCCCGGCATGATCACCGTGATCGTATTGCCCTATCTGCCGGAGGGCAGCCCGATGCCAACTCCCGGATTGCTGTCCGCCGTCCGTGCCTACCTCCGTCCGCGGCGCATCATCGGCACGCGCGTCGAGGTCGTCGGCCCAACTTATCTTCAGGTCGCGGTTCAGGCCGCTGTGCAGTCCATCACCGGAACGAACCGCGCCAGCCTGCAGCAGGCAATCATCGCCGCCTTGAATAATTTTCTCGATCCTCTGATCGGCGGCCCCGATGGAACTGGATGGCCCTTTGGCCGCGATGTCTATCGCTCCGAAATGATGAGGGTCATCGACGCTGTTGCAGGAGTCGACTACATCACGTCACTCGCGCTGCTCGCGGATGGCGGCCAGCCGCAATGCGGCAACGTCTGTCTCGGCCCCACCTGGCTGGTCCAGGCGGGAGCGCACCAGATCACAGTGTTGTAAGGAAACTTTATGCCCACACCGGAGAAGCGGAAACTCGAGCGAGTGCAGTACTGGCAGGGCCAAACGTTGCGCGCGCAGGATTTACGCAATCTGCAAGGAGTCGAAGCCCAGCGTCGCTGGTGGCACAACCGCTCCATCCACAACGCCTACGGCATTGCCGAAGGTCTCACTGCAACTTGGACTAACTCCAACGTTGAGGTTTCTACCGGCATGGCCTATGACATTTTCGGCCGAGAGCTGATTCTCGAATGCCCGCAAACCGTCCCGCTACCGGCAAATGTCCCATCCGGCTGGCCCCCCATGACTTTGCTAGTCCGCTATCTCGGCCCCGGTCATGACTTGCCGCCAGACGAAATCACCGAAGTCTGCTGGACACAAAAAGGCTCTGTCCGCCCCGGCACGCTGACTTTCACATGGAAGCCAGCGAGTTGCGTGACGCCGTCGGATGGTGTCGCCATCTTCCAGTTGATGTATCTAGGTGGGGGAAGCGGGCGAACCGGTGGGGAGGCCACAGTAATTCCCGCTCCCGATCCAAGCTTCGGCGCAATCTCCGCCGAGCCTCTCTCGCGTCCCAGGCTCGCCAGTGGCGCAACTGTCCCAGGCCAGACTTCATGGGACTTGTGGACCGTGGGTTACAGCGCGAATGAGACCGCTTACCTCGCCGGAGTGCAAACCTGGATCGACACCTCTGCCGCAGGATTCACCGACACTCCTTGCTACTTCGCCTGGCTCCAGGGTTCGCTGTGGAGCTCGCAGCTGCAACTTTTTTTACCAATAGTTGTCACCAATATCGCCAATGTCTCGCTCATCGGTTTTACCTTCCAACTCTGCCTGCCGGGGATGGGTCCGCCCCCGGGCGGCGGCGAGTTTGAAATTGCCCGGACTGAAATCGAAAGCACACTGGCTTCCGATTCGGTCACGCCCAACAACTTCAACCAATTTGCGCAGCAGCAGGGCCTCTACGTCTCCTGGATCGGCTGCCAGATGCCGGGAAAAGCCTGCGCATGTTCGCAGCCAACCACAAGTTCGAGCGTCGCGGTGCAGAGTTCCATGTCGTCCCAGAACATGTTGTCTAGGAACGCGTCGTCCAAGAAATTGTCGTCCAAGACCAGATCGAAGATCAGATCGTCGAAGAAATCTTAGCGAAGGATGAAACATGTCCATCATCGGCTCGACACAATTCCTGGAGCGCATTCAGTTCTTCAACGGCGAGCGCTTGTTCGCCTCCGATCTTCAGGCACTCGAATCCTTCAATCGCGAGATGCGATGGCTGCACAATCAAAGCCTGCATCAGGCCGGCGTCGGCAGCGGATTTCAGGTTGTCGGCAACGTGGGCGACCGCCAAGTCACCATCTCTCCCGGATATGCCATCGATTCCTGCGGCCGCGAAATTATTCTCACCGAAAATCTAGTCCTCCCTATTCCGCCGGTGGCTGACAACGGCTCGGGCGCTCCCGTCTTCTACGACCTGACCGTCTCCTACCCCGACGACAGCCAACTCGTCCCTGCCGAAACGCGCACCGGAATCTGCATGCCCGCCGGCGTCATCAGTCTGCGCGAAGCGCCGGTCTTCTGCTGGGTGCAGCTCAGCGACGACCCGACTAATCACCAACCCGTCGATCCCAGGCTGAAAGACCGCATCAACAAAGCCCTGTTTCTCGTGCTGGCGCAAGTGCAGATTTTCTACTGTCAGTTGAATCAACCTGTATCGACCGTCCCAAGAAGAAATGCGCGTCCGCCCAAACAACCCCGCGTCGCCTGCGGCACATACACACCCACATCGTGGACGCCCAACCCCATCCAGTCCAGTTCTACTGGCACCGTATCTCTGCCGACGGACGGACCTTTTTTTGTACCGATTATTCTTTCCGCTGCCGTCGACACATCTTCCGGTCTCTTTCAAGCAACGCCGGCTTATACCGCAAGGCTATCCGGAAACATTCTCCAGAATGACATGGCGACCGAAACGGCGACAGGAGGTCAAACCAACTACTGGATCATGGACGGATGGATCACCATCGCCCAATCTCCCGCGCCTTCCCCGACATCGTTCACCGTCAATATTTTTCCGATCGTCGTCAGTGTTGCAGAGGGAACCAGCGACAGCATCACGATCAATAACACGACCTTCCAGGGTTTCCAAATCACCTGGATGGGAATCGAGAGTTGACTAATGTCGGAGATCAGCAAAGATAATTTCTTCTTCCTGAACCGCGAAGGCCGCTGGCCCGGATTCAAATACAGCGGTCTCGAGTTGCGCAAAGATGGCGCGCTTCAGCTCTCTTCCGTTCCTCTTTTTTCCGGGACTCTCCCGGCTGCGATTCAATCCGCGCCCACTCCCACCGGCCCCGCGGGACTCGCCATCGATATCACCGGAACTCTTTTCTTCAGCGATCCCGCGGGCAATCGCGTACGCCGCATTCTCGGCTGCGACGGCACAGTCTGCGCTGCTCCCTGCATGGGCGGTGCGGGCAGCGGCCTCTCCGCCTTCAGCGCACCCCGCGGCCTTTTAATTCCACCCTCGCGTCCCTCGCTGTTCGTCGCCGACAGCGGAAACAATCGCATTCAGATCTTCGATCTCGAAACCTTCCAGTTGGTCGAGATCTGGGGCCAGACCAACGCCGGCGCAAATCAGCCCGGATCGCAACAGGGCCAGTTCAACACGCCCTGGACCCTCGCCGCCGATTCTTCCAACAACGTCTACGTCATCGACTACGGCAACCAGCGCGTGCAAAAGCTCAACGCCATCGGCCAAGTGGTGCCAGCCTTCTGGCAAAACGTGCAAGCCTCCGGACTGCTCACGCAACCCGCCGACATCGCAGTTCGCGACTCGAACGGTGTAGTCTGGATTTTCGTTGTCGATACTTCCACTCCCGCCGTTTACATCTTTGACGCCAGCGGCAAACCCGTCCTCAATGCGCAGAACCAGCCGCTCGTCATCAAAGACGTTCACCTCACGCAGCCCATGGGAATCGCTGCTGTTGGGGACGCCGTCTACGTCGGCGACAACGCCGCCCAGCGCATATTACGTTTCCAGACCGGCGACAGCATCGAATACGTCGGTACCGCCATCGACTATCAAGGCCCGGTCGCCGCGTTACTGCTCGATCGCGAACACAACCTCTGGGTTCATGCCGGCGGCTCGTTGCCCCCGACCCAACTTTCCGCGCGCACCGGTTATGGCGCCATCGGCGCACTTTGGATCGACCTCAAGCATCCCATCGAGGCCGGCGATCGGCCCGTCGCGTGGCATCGTCTGCAAGCGCTGGCCACAACCGTACCCGCCAACGCGCCCAACCCGCAAAACGCGCATCTCGATCTCTACGCCTACGCCTCCAGCGATCTGTCTCAGCCGCCCACGGTGGATCCAACGTCCACCAATCCCTTCTCCGATTCCAAATGGCAGGGGATCAACCCCTCCGCCAATCTCGATGTCAGCGATCTCTACATCGGCGGCTGCAAAGCAAAATATCTGTGGATCGGCGCGATGTTCTCCGGCGATGGCACCGTCAGCCCCGATGTCCGCCAGTTGCGCGTCGAATTCGATTACCCGAGTTACGATCAGCATCTCCCCGCCATCTACCACAGCAGCGCCAACTGCCAGGAATTTCTGGCGCGTCTGCTTTCTCTTTTCGAAAGCTTGTTCTCCGGCGTCGAACACGAAATCGATTCCCTGGCCGCGCTTTTCGATCCTCACGCCACTCCTCAATCATTCCTCGCCTGGCTCGCCGGCTGCATGGGACTCGACCTCGACGACAACTGGGGCGAACAAAAACAGCGCCAGATCATCGCGCGAATCTTCGAGCTCTCCGGACTTCGCGGCACGCCCACCGGCCTGTGCGAAAGCCTGCGCCTCTTCGTCGGAGTCGAAGCCACCATCGAAGAACCTCTACTCAATGCCTCCTGGTGGTCGCTGCCCAGCTCCGATACTTGCTGTCAATCCTGCGCCGAAAGTTCCGGCGGAGGCACAACCTGGGAGAGCACGCAGAACTCAATGCTGGGATGGACCACCATGCTGGCGCCCGCGCAGCCTCAGGGCGCGGTCGTCGGCACATCGGCGGTGCTCGATCAATCGCAGCTCATCACCGATGACGAATTTGGCAGCCCGCTCTTTACCGACGTCGCCTATCGATTCTGCGTCCAGGTGTTTCGCAGTCAGGTGATGGGCCCGCAGGCGATCGCCAACATTCGGGCCATCCTCGACCAGGAAAAACCCGCACACACCGCGTATCACCTTTGTGTGATCGATCCCCGCTTCCGCGTCGGCTTTCAGAGCCGTCTGGGAATTGACACGGTCGTGGCCGGTCCATCCCGCAGTCTGTCCTTGGGAACGGGCCAGCCGTTGGGCGTCGATTCCGTGCTCGCTGGACCGGAGCCGAGTCTGGTCGGCGCAGACAGCCACTTGGGAGTCAACATGCGTCTGGGTTGAAGTCCGGGTAACTAGTTAAAACGCTTTCTTGAGAGTTTCTTTAAGTAAGTTTCGCAGTGGAGGAGGACAAAATGGCAACCAGTTCTAACTCGGCAGATTGCATGTGCGCTCCAGTCCGCAACCGCTACTTCTATGGCAAGCTGCTCGACGTCTTCCATTTCGAAATGGAGCAGAGTTATTTCAACGAGAAGCGCTGGCTATTAAATCGCCTGATCTCCGGCTATGGCGTCGTCTGCGGATTGAACGTCACCCTTGGCTCCGATCAGCAAAGCGTGGTCGTCTCGCCCGGCGTCGGCATCGATAAGTGCGGAAGAGAAATCATCGTCTGCCATCCGTCAGACCCATTTCCCCTCCCACAGCCAACCCCGACGCCCGCGCCACCACCCCCTCCCGGCAGCGCCAACCCAAGACCCGCGCCCGTTGCCCCCGCCACGAACGCAGTGCAAACCAACCCGGTCCCTTCCGTGCCGAACGGCGATTGCAACGACACCGGCGTTTATAAACATCTCTGCATCTGCTATCACGAGTGCCCCACCGATCCCTCCCCCGCGCTGGGCGGAGATTGCGACAACCAGTCGCTCTGCACTCCCGGTTCGATCCGTGAAAAATATTGCTTAAAACTATGCGATGGCAAACTCTGCGCCGCCACCACGACCTCTACTCTTTCCAGCATGATCTCCGGCGGCGTCCTGAACTACGGCATGTTGGCCAGCTACGTCACCAACCTGCAATGCTGCGCCCCCACAACAGACTGCTGCATCGCCCTGGCCAACATCAAAATTCCGTCGCAAGGCTCCTCTTATACCCAGCAGAACAACATTGACATCACGATTCGCCCGCTGGTCTATACGGCCGATCTGCTCTACGAGCTGATGCTGGCCTGGATGAGTCCCAACACAGCTGGGCTCAAGGGCGGAAAGTAAATATCGACGAAGGAGAAGTCATCATGGCAAACACAAATTGTTGCGGCGGCACCGTCACTACGACCTGCGAAAGCACCATCGCGGAACTCCCTCGTTATTATCCGCGTCAACTCATCACACCCGACGACCTGACGCTCGAGCAGAATTATTTCCGCGACCGCATGCGCCGTCACAACCGCCTGCTTCACGGCTGGGGAGTCGTGTGCGGCGCCACGGTTTGCCCTGTAACCACCACCGGTTCCGACGGCACCGTTACCTTCACGCCTTGGCAGGTAAAAGTTCAGCAAGGCTACATCCTCGGTCCCTACGGCGACGAAATCATCATTGATTGCTGCCGCACCGTTGACCTGCGCACCTCCGGCGTCTCCGGCGTTACCGGACAACCTTGCGTCGATACTCCCGATCCGTGGTGCAGCCAGGTTTTCATTCCGCCTGCCACCACGAATCTTCTTTACATCGCAGTGCAATATAAGCAATCTATGATGCGGCCTGTCCGCGTGCAGCCGATCGGTTGCGGCTGTGACGATACTAGTTGCGAATATTCGCGCTGGCACGACGGCTATGAAATCGGCGTGCGGCAAACCTGCCCTACCTGCAACGCATGTGACGCGAACGCAACTCCGGCGATCACTCCGCAAACGGCCAGCTCCCTGATCACCGGCGGCATTTCTTCCAGCCCCGATTGCACATGTGGTCCCTGGGTGTGTTTGGCCGAAGTGACGTTGAGTGCTGACAACTTGGGGACCATCCAGCAGATCGACAACTGCTCCTGCCGCCGCGTGGTCGTCTCCCTGTGTAACGCCTGGTGGAGTCCGCAATGCGCCGGGTCGACGACCCAGGTCCAGGGCGTAGTTCCAACCAGTCCTGCCGTCGCTGCGGCGAACCCGGTGCCGCAAGTGCCTGACGATGGCGCAACCCAGGTAGCAATCACAGTCAACGGAGCAAATCTTGAAATCGGAGCCAACCTCTCGACCGGCCCGCAAGTCACTTACAGCTTCGGTCCCGGAATCCAGGTCACCGTCCTGGGACAAACCGCCGCACTCCAGACTGTTACTGCGGTCAATCTCAATGTCATGGCGGAAACCTCTGTCACTCCGGGACCATACAACCTGACCATCGTCAACGCCGATTGCAGCGTAGTCATCTACCCGAATGCGATTCAAGTCGTCCCGCCAGGAACATCATCGACCACAACCGCCGCCGCGGATGCCAAAGCTCCCAAACAGTCCGCCGCAAAAGCACCACCGACAAAAACCACAGCACTAGCCTCATCCACCACAAACGACAAAACAGCAGCCAAGAACGCCAAAACATAAAAGCAAGAAACAGAGAGGAAAAGACAATTCACGCAACCGGAAACTGAAAACCGAGAACCGAGAACTGGGCACTGGGAACTGAAAGTTGTGCAGGAATAACCAATGAGGGACCCCGACCGCCAACGCGCGTCCGAAAAGCCTCAGGAAAGGTCGCGGCCACCCACGCGTCCAAATCCGAAGGAGCAGACAGCCACGCGAAGCTCGGCCTTCGCCCTGCAACGTGCCGTCGGCAATCAGGCGGTCGCCAGCCTCTTCGAATCCGGAGCGGTCCAGGCGAAGCTACGCTTAAGCCAGCCGGCAGATGCCGACGAACTCGAAGCCGACCGCGTGGCCGACCAGGTCGCCAGCCCTGCTGCTTCCTCCGCAGCCCCAGGCACAATCCATCGCAAATGCAACTGCCCCGACGGCAGCAAGTCGTGCCTCAATTGCGAAGTCGAAGAAGTCGAACAGGCAAAAGGCATCCATCGCAAATCCACACAGCCTTCGCAGCAACAACAATCCGTCCGCGACGATTTCCTGCAATCCCTCGGCCCCGGCCAGCCCCTCGACCCCGCCACGCGCCAATCCATGGAGTCCAAATTCGCCCGCAACTTTGAAGACGTGCGCATCCATACCGATGCGCAAGCCGCCGCCTCCGCCCATTCCATCAATGCCCGCGCCTACACCGCCGGCCTGGACATCGTGTTCGCTTCGCAGGAATACACTCCGCACAGCCTCTCAGGAAAAAAACTCCTCGCCCACGAACTCACGCACGTTACCCAACAAAGCAAGTCCAATCACGGCACCTCCGGAAAAATTCGACGGCGCGTCAGGCCGGAGGATGTCAGTTCGGAAATGGTAGGCCAGCATTTCACGGTAGCAGGACCTTTTACCAGCGGCCCCATCCAATTAAATGGTGGAGAGTCGGTCGTGGTTGTGGCCTGGTCTAATTCTTCACCCACTGCCACCGTCCAGTTGCCAACTCCATTCACATATGCGAATACCCCCTTTGACATCCCGAAACGGCTGCTGCGCAGCGACTCGCCCCAGGTCGCGGGGATTGCTCAATATAGCGCAGGGGTTAAGCAGCAGGAACAGGCAATCGATAGAGGGGAACAAGCGATCAACCAGGAAAAGGCGCGCAAAGGCGGCCCTCGGCCAGGCGAGGTCCCCCGCCTGGAAGGCCTGCAACAGCATCGCAAGCAATCTCTCAACAGGAAATTAATTCAGGAAACGATGATCAACCGCTTCGATCCCAACATCAAGCAGTGGGTCGGCTTCTACAACGCTCAGTTTGGCTTCACGGGCAGTAACAGCTCCTCGGCCCTCGACCCCAATCTTGTGAAGTCCCTGTTTTTTCAGGAGAGCCAGATGGGGACATCTGGACAGCACCTTGACGTTCCCACGCCCGGCCACCCCATCCATCCCGTCCGATCACGCTTCAACATCGGCCAGGTCATCGACACTTCTGCCTCCGGGCTCATCCTGTTGATCCGTGAGATGAAGCCGGGACTAGTTGCCACCCATCACTTAGAAAATATCTCCCACGACCTCTCCGCGGCACAGGCGGAATTGAAACAGCTGCGCAGCTTGCCGAAACTGACTCCCGCCCAGCAAAGCCGTCTAAGCGTTCTCGAACCTCTCTCGCACCAGAACTGGGAGGTCTTTCTCTGGTCTTACAAAGTGCCTGGACAGACAACTGGTTTCTCCGAGGCGGTGAACGATCTTTTCGCCAGCAACGCGCCCGGCCAGCCTGCTTTAAATCTGGACTATGACTTCTGGATTCGTGCCGCCGTTCGTTGGATTTTTGAAAAACGGCGCAGCGTCAAAAGCTGGGAGGAGGCGATTCGCGCCTACAACGGAAGTGGCGCGACCGCGCAGCATTACCGCGACGCAGTAAGCCACCGTGCCCAGGCAGCCACAACCGCGCAGTCGAGTGGCACCGAGTTCGTTCCCTCAGGAATGTGACGCGCTAGCGCCGGGCGCGGAGTTCGACGTTTTCAGGCATCGTCCATGAGCGAGAAAGCTACAGCACGAGCACCGGCAAAATCTTCTTCGCCGGGCCGGATCACGCCAAGAGGACTCTCGCCCTCACAGCCGGCAAACACTCCGTTTCTCGGCCTCCAGCAGACCCTCGGCAACCAGGCAATGCTGCAGCTCATGGAATCGGGTACAATCCAGGCCAAACTCCGCGTCAGCCAGCCCGGCGATCCCGACGAAGTCGAAGCCGACCGCGCCGCAGAAAAAGTTGTTTCCACCTCCCGCGCTCCCGCGATTCAGCGCAAGTGCGCCTGTGGCGGAGGCGCACCATGCTCCAAGTGCTCGGGCGAGCAAGAAGAAACAATTCACCGCAGCGTGGCCACTCCACAGCTTCGTGCGCTCCAGCCTTCGATTCAGCGCGCCCCCGCTGATCCATCTTCGAGTCCCGCCACAACTCCCGTTCCGGCCGCGCCGGAAAAAGAACCGGCCCCCGGCGCAAAGCCGGCCGCGCTCATCGTCGAAGACAACGCAACCAAAATCGAACCAAGCCAGATGCGCAAGAGCCAGTTCATCGCTCTTCTGCGCACCGAAGCTTGCGCCGTCGCCGACGCCGCCCTAGCCTCGGTCAATCACACCACGAAAGGCTGCCCCTACGTCGCCAAATGGCTCAGCTTTTATGAGAAACAAAGCAGTCAGCACATCGAGCAGGCCGTTCGTAAATACGCTCCAGAAGCCGCCATGGCGCGCAGCGCGCGCGAGGCCATCGGCGCCATCGTCAGGCACGTCGAACGTGCCGCGATCATCTGGGCGAAGACCGGCACTGTCGTAGGAGTGCCAAGGGAATTCGCCAGTCAGGTTTCGGGCCCGGGCGAAGCTGGCAGCGGCAGCGCATCCTCCGAAGTTGGGGGAACGAATAAACAGCAGCCGCCAATTGGAGGCGGGGTACAGCGAAAGGCGCGCGACGGCGGAGCCGCGCCCGCACACGATGCCGCAAATGTGAAGTCGCAACTTGGCGGAGGGAATGCGCTCGACTCCCGCATGCAGTCGAAGATGTCGTCCGCCTTCGGGCAGGACTTCTCCGGTGTCCGGGTGCACACCGATGGCAGTGCGGCAAAACTCTCGTCGGATCTACAGGCCCGCGCCTTCACACTCGGCAACGATGTGGCATTCGCCTCCGGCGAATACCGGCCAGGCACGTTGATCGGCGACGCGCTCATCGCGCATGAGCTCGCGCATGTGGTGCAGCAGAGCGGCGGAAAAGAGGCATCCGTCCCGCAGATGAAAGGGGACGGCAATTACGACGCTCTCGAAACTGACGCGGATGTGTCGGCGATCGGGGCAGTGGCCGCGCTGTGGACGGGGACAAAGGGAAAGTTGGCCGATATCGGCAGAAATGCAGCCCCGCGCCTGAAGTCAGGATTAAGGCTGCAGCGCTGCCAGGAAGTAGAGAAGGTCTGCCCGAAAGGCTATTCTTGGCGGGTTCAGAATACCACTGGTCTTGGATCTTTCGGATGCATGTGCAACTGGAAATGCATGCCGGGCGAGGATCCGAGAGAAGTACCTTACGAGCCGCAATCGACCGTTCAGTGTGACCCTAATTATTATTGTGACACGGGCAAAAAGAGGGAGGAGTTGGACTCGAGCTATACCAAGACCGGCTATGGCGCGGCGATGACACCGCCACCGCCAGCGGACGCGTATTGTGGCTGCTTCCCGCTGAACAAAGACGGGAAGAAGGTTTCCGACGCACCACTGAAAAAAACTGATTTTGAAATGACCGATGTACTCGGTCCGCTTGCAGACATGGCAGCGGCTGCAAAGAGCAGGGCCAAGCCAAAGCTGGACCCCACAACGGGAAGGGCGATTCCTGGCAAGTCTGTGCCTGAAGTTGAACATGACGCTAAGCCCAGCGTCGTGGCTGTCGGCGACCTCGGCGTCGATGTTGCCGTTGGCAATGCACGGGTCGCCGACTATCGGGAGAAGTTCGACATAGGAAAGGGTCGGAACGTGGCGTTCGCGGATTATAACGTTGCGAACAAAAATGGTACTCTGGTCAGCGCCAGCGGTAAAGCGGAGCGAGAGGGAACTGTACCGGTGCCCGCATCCCCTGAACTTCCAACCCTAATTGTGGGCCATACCCGGGAATTCGACTCAGAGAAGAAGATTCTCGAACACCTGATAACCACTATCGGCGACAATCCGGAGGCAACGGGCACAATATCCTTATACTCGGAAAGATCGGTTTGTGCAGGCTGCGACTTGGCCATTGCGGCGTTTCGAGCGAAATATCCAAAGATCGACCTGAGAGTTGTGTCAGGGCGAAAGTAGGGGAGAACCGATGACCGTTTCCCAAATTCAGCGGCTCGCACACGATATCGTGGCTGCGGGGCTCGCATCTCCGGAAGAATTAGTGGGCTGTACTGGCGAGGACATCAGTGCTTTGGAAAAGAAGTTCGCTCTTACAATGCCCGGGCTCTACGTGGAGTGGCTAGTTACGATGGGACGGGGCGCGGGCAAATTCTTGAGGGGCTCGGATGCGTTTTTTCCAGCGCTCCTGGAGCTCCGTGACAGTGCACTTGAACTCCTGGCAGAATGCGGAAACAAAATTACCCTACCTCATGACGCATTCGTCTTCCTAATTCACCAAGGGTATCAGTTTCTGTATTTCAGGACCGATCAAAATGATCCTGACCCGCCCGTTATTCAATACATCGAAGGGGAAGACCCTATACAGGGCTGGTCTCATCTTTCAAGCTACTTTCAGCAGGTCGTTCAAGATCATATTCGTCTATCGGAGGAGATCAAGAAATTCAGATGATTTCCGCAATGAAGTATTGGTCGAACATCGTTAGAGAAGATGGATCCGCTCAGTTCTTGATTCGAACCGTGAACTCCGCCCGTTCGGAGTTGCACGATTTTGCACTTACGCTATCCCTGTTCCAACTCTGCGGCTACACCGGCTTCCTGCTCAGCTTTTTACAATCCCTGGTGCTGGTACGGCACTTCGGCCTTTCGCAACTCACGCTGCTGGGAATGACTGGCACGGTCATCCTCACGTTTTATGTCCTGATGATGATCACGAAAATCCTCGCCAATGGCGAAGTCATCATTTATTACCATCACGAAATCGCGGTCATCGCGACCTGCGCTCTCTTCCTGCGGCTAACGCGCCAACCGGTGCTGCCCTATCTCGACATTCTCGTCCTGGGACTGGGGCTGTTCCTCGCCTGCGGCCGCATCGGCTGTCTTATGGTCGGATGCTGTCACGGACGTCCCAGACAATGGGGCATCCGCTACAGGATCGATCATTCCAACGCCGGATTTCTCCACCACCTGGTCGGCGTAAAACTCTTTCCTATTCAGGCCGTCGAATCCCTCACGGCCTTCTGCATCACCACCCGTGGAGTATTTCTTCTTCTGCATCCGCACGAACCGGGCTCGATCCTTCTCTTTTACGTCATCGCCTACGGAATCGCCCGTTTCTTCCTCGAATTCCTCCGCGGCGACTCAGCCCGTCCTCACCTCTTAGGTTTTTCCGAAGCGCAGTGGACCTCTCTGGCCCTCGCCATCGCCGCCGTCATGGGCGCGCGCGCCCATGTTCTCCCCGCCTCAACGTGGCACTGGCTCGTTCCGGTATGTCTGGCCGCTTTCATGCTTCTACTCGCTCTGTGGAGGCGTCTCGACCCTTCGCGCCAATTCGAACTCCTGCATCCTTCTCATCTCCGCGAAATTGCCGGCGTATTGCAGCACCTGAATGGTTCCCTGCTCGACGCAAACATCGATCGCCAAACAGGCCCGCTCACCATCCACATCGCGCAAACGTCGCGCGGCTATCAATTTTCCATTGGAGAAACCGCGGGAACATCCGGGCCCGTCAAATACTATTGCCTGTCTAAGAAAAATGGCCCGCTTTCACCCAGAGCGGCCCGCACGCTGGCGCGGCTCATCACCAACCTCGACCACAATCCACGTCCATTCACCCTGCTCAAAGGAAGCACCGGCGCCTTCCACATTCTGCTGGACGATTCGTCCCATTCAAGTCGGCCGCACCAGCCCTCACTGCTCGGTTCGCTTCAGAGTGAAATTAGATGGTACTCCGCCGATCGAAAAAACTGATTCCCGATCAGTCGGTTTTAGCCTTAACGGCACGCCCCTGCGCATTGCGACACTACATGTCACTCATTCCAAAGATGAAAGAGGCCCTGAGAGTGGGCCTAGGAATCTTGGCAACTTGCTTATTTTGAATAACTTGGCGGAGAGAGTGGGATTCGAATTTACTCGAAAACGTAGTTTCAACAAAATAGAGCGCACGGCGGGCACCGTAAAGCAGTAGAAGGCAGTAGTAAGAAGGGGCGACCCCGGACATTCTTGCTGTTGCAGCAGGACACATTGAGGGTACTTCTCTTCCGGGGCCCTCCGGAAATATGGGGATCGCGGCTCACCGCGATACGTTCTTTGGATCGCTAAGAGAGATTCGACCGAATGACATCATCACCGTAAAAACAATCAATGGCAGTTTTCGCTACTTGGTGAATCGCACAGAAGTTGTCGCACCTACCGACATTGAAGTGCTACACCAGACGAGCAACGCTGAGCTGACCTTGGTGACTTGTTATCCGTTTCGGTATAGAGGGCCATCACCGAAGCGTTTCATAGTTCATGCTAGATGCATTAGAGATGCCAGTCTTCTGTCATCGGGCGATCACTCAGAGCTGGACCTCGAGTAAAGTCGTATCGCACGCGCTCACTCGAGCAGTGCGGGTAGGAGCGCAGACTGCTAAAAGCCGCAGAATGGCGAACCGCCCACTACGGTGCCCCTACATTTGGCAGCGAGTGTGCACTCCAGGAGTTCGTCGTCAGAAGTTTTTGGATGTATCAAGTCTTCTTCGTAAGCGTCCGGAGTAGACCGCGTTGACGAGCTGTATGGAGCATTACAAATGTCCACAAAGGAATGCTGTGGACACTGGACGGCGTTGAACGGTTCTTCGAGATCGCGCTGGTCGCGCTAGATCAAGTCCGGTAGTTCGTCGCGCGGAATCAGCAGACGGATGGATCGAGCCTGGCCCGGTGTTCGCTCGATAAGACCATGAGTTTCGAGCGTCAAGATCGTTTGATGCACGGAAGGCGGGGAGACTCGAAAGTATTGTTGCATTTCGGACTCCGCAGGTGGGTACCCGTGGATTTTGCCGTAGTAGTAAATGAACGCCAGGTGCTGGCCTTGCTTGTCGGTATAGGGTTTCTTCATCGCTGATTAAGACAGCGGAATGCCTCCAGAGTTGTTCACGATAACCTTAACCTTCTTTGTCTAAGCTGCGGGGTTGGATTGCCGACGGTACGCTGGCGGCGATGTTCCAAGGCAGCAACTCCTCGATGCGAGTGATGGGGTGGTCGGCAATACGCGTCAGCACCTCGCCCAAGTACGCTTCCGGATCGATCCCGTTGAGTTTTGCTGACCCGATCAAACTGTAAATGGCAGCGGCGCGCTCGCCTCCAGTATTAGATCCCGCAAACAAGTAATTCTTGCGGCCCAACGCAACTGCGCGCCGGGCGCGTTCGGCAGCGTTGTTGTCGATCTCGATGCGCCCGTCGTCGCAATAGCGCAGCAATGCATCCCAGCGGGAGAGGGCGTAGCGAATCGCCGCTGTCGTATCCGACTTGCGCGAAAGCTTGGGGAGCGTCGCCTCAAACCACTGGCGCAGAGATTCGAGCAACGGTCGGGCACGGGCGTTGCGAACTTGTCGTCGCTCTTCCGCTGGCTGTCCGCGAATCTCTTTCTCGATGGCATAGAGGGCTGCGATTCTCTCCAGCGCCTCGCTTGCTACCGGCGATGCGTACGCCTCTTGCAGATCGAAGAACTTGCGCCGCACATGCGCCCAGCACGCCGCTGCCTGGATGCGGCCGGTTTCGTACAGTTGATTGAATCCGGCGTAGGCGTCGGCTTGCAGCGTGCCACGAAACTCGCGCAGATGCCGCTCGGGATGTTCACCTTTGCGATCCGGCGAGTAGGCAAACCACACCGCCGGCGCCGCCAGGTCACCCGCCGGACGGTCATCGCGAACATACGTCCACAAGCGCCCCGTCTTGGTCTTGCCATTCCCCGGAGCCAGCACCGGCACCGGCGTGTCGTCAGCGTGCAGTTTGCCGGAGGCGGTCACGTAGCGGCGGAGCACTTCGATCAGCGGTTCTAACAGCCGGCTGGTTCCGCCCACCCAGTCGGCCAGCGTCGAGCGCTCCAACTCGATGCCCTGGCGCTCGTAAATCTCCGACTGACGATATAACGGCAAGTGATCCGCATACTTGGACACCAGCACGTGGGCCAAAAGTCCGGGCCCGGCTACTCCGCGTTCGATGGGTCGGCTCGGAGCCGACGCTTGGACGATGTGGTCGCACTTGGTGCAGCTCAACTTGGGTCGTACATGGCGAACCACGGAGAAACTGGCCGGCACATACTCCAGCATCTCGCTGACGTCTTCGCCCAGCTTACGCAACGCACCGCCGCAATCCGGGCAAGCCGATTCTTTCGGTTCATGCCTCTGCGTTTGACGGGGCAGATATTCGGGTAACGGCCGACGGGCTGGTTTTGCAGGAGTACTAATAAGGAGGGCAGATGCCGTGGCCGCAGACTTACTCTCCGGCTGACTCTCCGCTGGTTTCGCTTGCAGATCTTCCAGCCGTAACTCCAGTTGCTCAATCTGCCGCGCCAGCTTCTCCGACTTCCGCCCAAACTGCATGCGCTGCAGTTTGGCGATCAGCAACTGTAGATGCTCGATCTCGCTTTCGCGCCAGAGCAGTTGCTCGTGCTGCGCCCGGACCAGCGCTTTCAACGCTTCCGCGGGAAGAAGATTCAGATCGGGAAGCGTCGTGACTGACATGCGTGGAGTATCGCATGGACTTTCGCATTACGATCTCCTCCGCGAAAAAAAGTTGTGCAAAAGAACCTCGCGCGTTACACCGACAGTTGCGGATCCCAGGTGCGTTCCGCTCGCCGCCAGTCAATGCCTTCCAGCAGCATCGATAACTGCGCTCGCGTCAACGAAATCGTCCCGCTCGTGGTCTGCGGCCACACGAAACGTCCGCGCTCCAGTCGCTTCGAAAATAGACACAGCCCATCTCCATCGAACCACAGCATCTTGATCAGATCACCACGTCGTCCGCGGAACACAAACACTTGACCGCTAAACGGACTCTGTTCCAACTTGGTTTGCACCAGCGCACTCAGCCCGGTGAAACCCCGCCGCAGATCGGTCACCCCCGCTGCGATCCAAACCCGCGTGTTCGTCGGTGGCCCGATCATGCTCGCAGGCACTCCAACAACACGCGCAACAAACCCGGGTCGGCGCCGCCTTCTATGCTCACTTGCGCATCATGCAGTTGGATGTGAATGGTGCCCGCTGAGGAGGATGGTGAAGACAGAGTTTCACGCCATGCACCTGGCCGCCGAGGAGAACTCTCCGGAGTTACCTTCACCGGCAACAGGTTGGCCCCGTCGCGTCCTCCCAGTCGTCCCGCTTGATACAGCCTGCGCCAGTTGAAAACTAGGTTGGCGTTGACTCCGTGCGTTCGCGCCACCAACGCTACCGACGCTCCCTCCGCCAAAGTCGCTTCGACAATCCGCCGCTTCTCTTCCAACCCTCGGTACCGCCGCTTCGCTATGACCGGTTGAGTGCATGTGTCCATCATCGCTCCAAGTGGACACTATCGCTTGTGTCCACATCGCGAGCATGACTCCCAATTACACCTTTGTCCAGACGGCCACCGCCGGACGCTTACTCTTCTTCGAGGAAAACGCTATTTCAGTTCCGAAGTTTCGTATTGATGTAAACGTCCACAGCCTCTTGATGAATTCGACACGGGGCCCAGAACTTCCAGCGAACCAGGGGTTGACCCTGCCAGAGCCGATCTATCCCCGGTTCCCTGAGAAGCTGTCGGATCCTGGACCCGAGACACCTCCGGAAGGGCGTGACTGGAAGCTTGCCCAGGCCTATCGCTCGACGAGGGGATGGCTTTTCCCCTACGTCCGCTCGCGAGTACTGCCGGGAGAATTCCATCCGATCATTGCCTAAACCCAGCGATTCCAGTGATGAGATATAGGGCCATTGCCCTCCCCTTCAAAGTCCGTGATGGCAGGACAGATCTGCCGCTCGGGAATCTTGCTCGCCGTCGATAATCATGGCTGACTCCTTATACAACCCTTCGCGCGAGCTCTGCCCGGATTCACCTAAGCCGCTTTCGCGCAAAAGTGGCAGTGGTCAGGCAAGCTTCCCTCATTCGCGCCAACCTTCCGCTTGGCTTCGAGCTGATTAATCGCGACCATTAGCAGAACTTCGGCAAGAGTGAAGTCGCGGAACCTGTTTTGTGTGATTTTGAACATAATCGATCCCATCCTGATACACGCCCGATGTAACGCAGTTCGTCTGCCAATCCTCGTTCCGTCCAAGTTCATTGACGCCGTGATGCTGCGCCCAAATTTGTGCCGCGGCGGCTGCCCGGCAATGGTCAATGCCGCAATACGGGCACGCTCCAAAAGAGAAGCTCGCACGTAGGTCATTGCTGAAGAGCGCCTTACAACATACGGGTTTGGCAGCCAGAGTGCGATTGCTGTCATGGAGAGGCTCCTACGCGGCACTCTCAGGCTGTGCGAAACCATAAAGCGAGCAAAGTTTATGAACGAACTCCGGAAGTTTCCAGAGTTGTGGATGGTCGTGGCCGCAACATGCCTGGTTCCCCCCTGTTTTGGGCAGTCGTCTACGGCTAGCGAAAAGGCCAAGATCGGTCTTCGTTCTGTGAATGAGCCTGCGATCTGCGGTGAGTCCATTTCCCAGAACGGCGTTAAATCGGCGCTCCAGTTGGTCTGCGTTCGACAACCCAAAGCGACGCGGAACAACAACGTTCGGAACGCGATCGTCATCGGTTTCGTTGGAGGGTTCGTCAAGCACGACGATATGAATCATCCTGAGGTGCAGTTTGCTGCATGGCTGCGTGAGAGCTATCCGTCAATTGAGCATGTAGAAGTGTTCTCGAACCACGACCGGAAACACGCTCTTCGGCGAGTCATGCAGTTGCTGGATACCGATGGAGATGGGTTCGTTAGTTCTGACGAAAAAGACCGAGCCAAGATCATCATCTACGGCCACAGTTGGGGCGGTTCGCAGGCAGTCACGTTGTCGCAGGAGTTGGAGCGACTGGATGTTCCAGTGTCCCTCACGATCCTGGTGGACAGTGTCCACAAACCAGGTCACGAGGATGCGCTAATTCCGCCGAACGTTCGGAATGCGGTCAACTTCTACCAGACAAAGAGTTTCATCCATGGTCGATCGCGCATTCGCGCTTCTGATCCGAAACGCACAAACATGATCGGCAACTTTCACATGGCATATCAGGATCGTCAAATCAATTGCGAGAACTATTCCTGGGTTGCCCGCCACCTGAACAGGGGACATCACGAAATAGAGAATGACCCGCGCGTGTGGGAGCAGATTTCGTCCCTGATCGACTCAGAACTGTCGGAACGAACGTCGCCACTGGAAGCATCTCTGCCGACGTTCCCCCAGGCATTGAAGTAGGAAAGACGATGCGGCGAAAGAAAGGAAAAAGACAATGCGCTCTACGATGTTAAGTCCGTTGACTCACGAGAGGCCTGAATTTCATCATTTGTTCATGCGATGGGTGGTAATCGCCGATACGAACGGAAACCGACGGCCTCAAATGCAGTGGCGGGCCAACTGAGAAGCATGTCCACCACGACTGCCTCTGTGGTGCCTGCGGCTTTTCATTTGAGTTACGTCTTGATCCTGACAATTGGAGCATTTTGTTGTTTGGTCCAAGCCTCTCTGCTCAAGTATCTGCTTCCCAAACGGCCCAGGAGCTGCCCAAGCAGTGGCAGTCCACGACGGACCTGAAGAGCGACGATCTGCTTCCTACACGTATTCCCGTGCGCATCATCGAAAGCCATAGCCAGAATGGCAACCGGACGTTGGAGAAGCGATCGGTCGAGATCCGCGGGACCGATGGACATTTCGAACCTTATCAGGACATCGAAAGGGAAACCCTGACCATCGATGCTGCCACCCTAAGAACCACGGTGCGCACCTTCGCTCGGGATGTGAATGGGAGGAAAGCCCTCGTGCAGGTAACGGAAGAGGACAAACAGATCCTGCCCGGCGAGGACTCGAAGATAGTGCGCCTGACCTACAATCCCGATGTCAATGCGCGGCTTCAACTAATACAGCGCGAAATCGTGGAGACGAAAAAGATTGGGAACGATCTGGAAGAAACGAACACGACGGTCATGCTCGCCAGCCCCAACGGTGGTTTAGCCCCAGCGTTCAAGACGCACGAGCTCAGCAAGCGGGCCGCGAACGGTGCACTGGAAACTGAAAAGACCACATGGATTCTGGATGTTAACGGAAAGTGGCAACTGAGCGAGATACGACAAAATATTCCGACGCAAGAAGCCAAAGACCGCCAGATCGAGGAGAGGGTGTTTCGGCCCGATGCGGAAGGAAAGCTAGGTCAAATCTCTCGTGTGGTAAGCCAGGAGTCTGAGAGCACTTCCGGAGAAAAACGCAGCGTCGTGGAAACCTATTCCATCGATGTTCCGGGTACCACGCGGGACGGTAGACTGCACCTCGTTGAACGCAAAACCAGTACCGGGAGTTCGAGATCCACTAGTGAGCAAGCAAGCGAACAAAGAGTTGAACAGATCAATCCTGGGGATCCCGAGTCCGGTCTCCGCGTTTCCGTATTGGTCGACGGCAAGATCGTTCCGGGAGTTTCGGGGGAACAGTCCACGGTAACCATTCGAGCGCGCGACTCGAACGGGAATTTCGGAATCGTCTCGGTTGATACGACGAAGCCGGATCGGATCCCCACCATTCAGATTCAGCAAACGCCCGCGGAAAAGCCGTAATGAAGCTATCGCAGATTGATTTGTGCCCACTTCTAGTACAGACCGGCGGCAACACTGATGCGGCTTGCTGCCCAAACTCGGTCAGTGCCCTTGGCAGGTCATCGCGTGTCTGTGTGGGCAGCATCCGATCCAGTTCGCAGGCGGGCATTTTCATCCACTTACAGCAAACCACTTCTGGCAGCTGGATTGCGAATACGAAGAGCGATCTTCAAATTGCTCCAGGGGGTAGGCCATGCTGGGAGAACTGCTGAACGTCCCGACTGACACACTATTTGACATGCTGTACATCGTCCTCGCCAGGGAAGTCGCTATCAGTGCCAGCGATGCTGCGCAAATCGAACAGATTCAACGCGAGTTGCAACGGAGAGCCGGCGAGCAATGCTGGAGCTTTCAAACTGTTAACTGAGCGAAGGCGAGCAATCGGTTTTTGGATGAGTGTTTGACCTCAACAAAGGCGGGCGCTCGATGAAGCCCAAAATCTTGGAGTTGTACAACGAGGAGTGAGGAACTTGAAAATGGCATCGCTAGCAGGAATTGAAGAATTGGCCGGATCTCTGAGCGCCGAAGGCAACGCAAGGTCAACAGTTGCGGGCGCACCGCTCAGCCCAGATGAACTGAGCAGGATCGATGCTTATTGGCGCGCGTGCAAATACCTGGCTTTAGGAATGATTTATCTTCAGGCAAATCCCCTGCTACGGGAACCCCTGAAACCAGAACATATCAAGAATCGGTTACTCGGCCATTGGGGGTCAAGCCCGGGCCTCGCCTTCATGTACACCCACCTGAGTCGCCTCATAAAGAGAGACGATCTCGACATGATCTTTCTCGCAGGCCCCGGGCACGGCGCCCCGGGAGTTTTGGCTCCTATCTATCTGGAAGGCACCTACAGCGAAATCTACCCTGAAAAGAGCACCGACGAAAAAGGTCTTCGAGAATTCTTCAAACAGTTTTCGTTTCCGGGCGGCATCGGTAGTCACTGCACCCCAGAGACTCCAGGTTCCATTCACGAAGGCGGGGAATTGGGATATGTCCTCTCGCATGCCTGCGGAGCCGCTTTCGACAACCCCGAACTGATCGTCGCCGCTGTGGTGGGCGACGGCGAGGCCGAAACTGGCCCGCTTGCGACCTCATGGCACATCAGCAAGTTTCTGAATCCAATTCGCGATGGGGCTGTTCTGCCCATACTTCACCTGAACGGATACAAGATCAACAACCCGGCCCTCCTGGCGCGGATCACTCACGAAGAACTGGAAAATCTCCTACGTGGCTATGGCTGGAATCCGTACTTTGTTGAGGGATCCGAGCACGACAGCATGCACCAGGCGATGGCTGCGACCTTTGAACGTTGCATTGCGGAGATCAAAGGCTACCAGCAAGACTGCCGGAAAACCGGAATTGCAACTCGGCCACGCTGGCCCATGGTGGTATTGCGGTCGCCAAAGGGGTGGGGCGCCCCGTTGGAAGTCGACGGACATCGGCTGGAAGGCTTCTGGCGTTCGCATCAGGTCCCGCTGGCCGATGTGAAGGGCAATCCGGAACATCTACGGATTCTCGAAAGCTGGCTGCGATCGTTCAAGCCGGAAGAACTCTTCGATGAAAGCGGAAGGGTGCGACCGGAAATTGCCAAATTCGCGCCATCAGGCCGGCACCGCATGAGCGCGAGTCCGCACGCGAACGCGGAGATCAGAAAGACTCTGCGCCTGCCCGATTTTCGTGATTACGCCACCAAGATCGACTACCCAGGAAACATCGAAGTCGAGAACGTGCCTCCCCTGGGGCGTTTCCTGCGCGATGTCATGAAATGGAAC
>CAWFIV010000015.1:0-167689 GCA_963815925.1 uncultured Acidobacteriota bacterium
CCAATTGCGAAGGGCTTGAATCTGACGCAAGACCATATCAGCAATCTCTGGTTTGTCGTCACCAAGTTGTGCAAAAATCTCGAATGCACTGAGCGGGGAGATGAGTATCCTCTCCCTAGCCTCTGGTGCGAGCGACACGTTTTCGAAGGCGATTCCAAAATAGCGAAAAGCGTTAGTATCGAGAAAAATGTTCAGAGGTTTCATCGGTCTCCTTCGCCCTAACGCCACTTCCACAACTGTTTCCACACCTGAACAAGCGTTTGCATCTGGCGAGGGCTTGGCAGATGCCCATAAATTAGGCGGCAGTCCTGATATGCCTTCTCGTAGAAGTCTCGCACGGCTGGCAAGCTAAGGTGAGCGAGGCTATGACGAAGTTCCGCAAGGTGTTCCGTACTCAACATCTCCGCTTCTCTGTTATCAGGACGCCGAGCCATAGCGGGACGAATTCTACACCTTTCGCCTTGTATTCGCTATCGTGTTCATGTGATAATCTCTGACGCCGATATGTGTGGCGTTACGACGATCGCGTTCGGAATGCTCATGTAACTACAGGCTGTGAAAGAGAATGAATCATGGCTATCAGAACTTTCGGGCCTGTCAGCCGGGTATCTGATTTCCTTTCGATTGTTTCCCAAATTCGTTCGGATTGGCCGCAGGATATCGACGTAGACTGCAAGGGTGATGAGCAAGCCCTCTGGTTTAGAGGGCAGCATGATGCGTCTTGGGGTCTGTCACCAAAACTTCATCGGCCAGAGTACAAACACGCCGATGAGAATGAAATTAGGCATGAGTTCCAGAGCAGGGGGCTTCAACTCGTTCAAGGTCGAATTCCGACTGTGTCATACGAGTGGTATTTCCTGATGCAACATTACGAGGTTCCGACTCGATTGTTGGACTGGACGGATAACCCTCTGATGGCTTTGTTCTTCTCCATATATGACAAGACATCAAGCACTGACGCGGTGGTATGGGTTGTTGATCCTTGGTGGTTGAATGCTGCGAACAAGGAAGTAAAGAAGAAGAAGATTGAAGGACCGATGTTGTCGGAGTGGGATGAGGCAGAGGCATACCTTCCTGACCTTGAAAGTGCGTTCGCGGGGGAGGTAGTAAAGAAGAAATTTCCTGCTGCTATCGACCCACCTCATGTGGACCGTCGATTGGCTGTTCAAGGCAGCCACTTCGTTATCTTCGGGACCAAGCGTGATCTTACGAAGATGGATGATTTGATAAGCGGCAAGAAAGCGCGACTGGCGAAGATCGTGATACGCGGGGCGGCGATTGAACAGATCGAATCAGAGCTAGAGAATGTGGGCATCAATGTATCCACAGTTTTTCCTGATCTGATCGCTTTGGGACGATATTTAAAGCGCAGATGGACAATGACTTCAAAACCATCCGTCAAGACCAAGACAAAAAAGTGACGGCCTATTCTTCGCTCCAAATGACGTAGAGAATGAACAAGAGATGTGCGGACGCTACAGACTGTCGAGACGGAAGCAGATCATTGAGGAGCACGTCGATAGTGTGTGTGGTGAAGAAGACTGGACCCCACGCTACAACATCGCTCCAACTCAACCCGTGCCTGTCATCCGGCAGAGTCCGAAGGAACCTCGCCGGGAATTGTCACTCATGCGCTGGGGACTCATTCCGTCTTGGGCCAAGGACATGTCCGGCGCTGCAAGAATGATTAACGCAAGGTCGGAAACAGCGGCGAAGATACCTGCATTTCGTGATGCAACGAAATCTCGTCGATGCCTCATCCCAGCGGATGGCTTCTACGAATGGCAGAGGATCGGCAAGACCAAACAACCGTACTGCTTTGAGATCGTGGATTGTAAGCTATTCGCCTTCGCAGGGCTGTGGGATCGTTGGAAAGACCCTAGCGGGAACTGGGTCAAGTCCTGCTCGATTCTGACTACGACTCCGAATGCAGTGACATCAGGAATTCACGACCGGATGCCAGTCATCCTTAATCCCGATGGTTATGACCTGTGGCTCGATCCGGGAATGGGAGATGTGGATACCGTCTCGGAGCTATTGAAGCCCTATGACGCGCCGATGCGTCGGTTTCCCATCAGCACCCGGATCAACTACGCGACAAACGACGACGAAGCGTGCGCCGTGCCTGTCGAACTGCCGCAGGTTCAGAATAGTCTTTTTTCGTAACAACGCAGGAGGCTGCGTTGAGTTCTGCCCCAGTGCGCTTGGCACCCATCAGGCGGCTGACCTTCCCAGATCAACAGCAAAACTACAGACGCAGCGGAGTACAGTGTACCAAGCGAATGTGACAGCAAGATTAAATCAACCCAGTGGTGATGTCTTATATGAACGAAAATGACCCCTCCACCGAGAAGAGCGACAACTCCCATGAGGGTACGTCGCCAGTCAGTGAAGCCCAGCCAAAAAGCGCTGTACCAGCCCAGCCAGCATCCGAAACCGATCTCGCCGAGGTCAAAAAGGATTTGGCCGACGCAGAGAAACAGATGAGCGGATTTGAAGAGTCTACGCTCAGATGGACACGTGCCAGCTTCGCAATAATTTTCTTCACGGGGCTGTTCATTGCTCTTCAGTGGCGGGAAATGCGAAGTGGCGGGCAGGATACGCACGATCTGGCTATTGCGGCTGGGAAACAAGCCGACAAGATGAAAGACATGTCTGATGCCGCCGACAAAATACGGCAAGCCGCTGAGGGTATGGTCACGCAAGAGCAACGAATTGCTGACAATGCTCAGAAATCGCTCGATGCTGGCAACAAACAAAGTAAAGCGGCCTTGGATTTTACTATCGCTGCCTCCCGCTTGGATCAGAGAGCTTGGGTAGGAGTAACCGCAGTTAGTGATATATCAGCCTCTAAAGCTGGGGAACCTGAAGTGGTGATTCCTACGATCATAAAGCAGGGGCATATCGACATCCCCTATACGTTCATTGTCAAAAACACGGGCAAAACTCCCGCGAAACATCTGCGTATAGGAAGCACCACTTCTTTCGGAGTTGAGCCCAGCAAGTTCCCGGATGCTAGCGGTGGAGTCTTGTACCCCGGAGTGCTGTTCCCCGACCAGACATCGGAACGCTATCCCGGCAACGCAATCAGCCTCGATATGAAACAATGGAACGAATGGGTGTTTGGCCAGAAATTTGTTTACGTTTACATCTACATCGAGTACAGCGACATTTTTCCGGGAACGAAAGTTCACCACACTTGGATGTGCTCGAAATTTGAAAACTTCGGGAAGCAGACCTTTTGTCACGTTGGGAATGATGGCGATTAGCAATAGCAGGCAAATTAGAGCACTACCAACATAATCAGCCCAGTAAAGTCGCGGCCAGCTTGTCCGCGCGGCGGATCGCACGGAATCTTCGACAAGCTGCACGTAGTTGATCTGCGCGGTGTCCGGCTTGGTGTAGCGCAGCATCGTCTGCGTGTCCTTCGCACTGCCCACGCCCTGCACATGCGTAGCGAGTGTCCGGCGCAACACCTTAAAATTCAGCAACGGTACCTGCTGAGCGGACAGAAAGGAATTTCTCTGGCAGGAATCAAGGGGGGATATTACGCACGCCGATCTAGGGTTCCTAGCTCGCACCTGCGGCCAGTGCCGCCCGTTTTGCTTTTGGTGAATCAGCGGGAATCATCGGACGGGCTTTGCAGTGTGGGCATGCCCTATCCTTAGCGGCGGATCGCCAAACCGAGTATATGAAACCCGGAGCGATGAAGCACAACCACAGCGCAAATTCCACCCAGCCAGAGCCACGACATGTCTTCTTGACCCCTTGGGCGAATGACTCGCATGATGGGCAGAACCAATTCAGCTTGGCCTCTGCTTGCGACTTCTTGTAGAGCACATAAACGAAAGCAATAGGTAGAGCCAGCACCGCAAGAACGATTAGTGCCGTCACGAAATCTTCCATTCTTTTGCTCCTAACTGCTCCTATCTCAGGTTGTAGACCGCTAACAATTCCCGGACAAGTTACGGGCGTAATGAAGAGGGAAGTGGCCGTAGAAGGTCGTCCCTCGGCTGCGCTGGGCAAATGTGCGGCATTCCCGTGTCATAATAGTCAGGCATCCAGAGCGAGTCGGACATGCTCCGACTCCCCAACCGAGACGAATCCATAGCGTCCACGGTGGTCACAGCCTACGCAGGCTGGATGCGGCGACGAAGATCGCAAAGGAAAATCAACCATGTGTCTCGCAACCAAGAAGCAGATCGGCTACATAAATTGTACAATCGGTTCAGGATTGGGATGCCCTTTATGTGCTTGCTGATTCCATGGCGACAACTATTCACACCGGACGTACTCAGAATCGTTGTACCGATTGTGATCTCATCGTTTGCGTTAGCTGGTTCGATAATAGCGTTAGTCGTTGCGCTCCGAGACAGAAGACCCTCTCTCACGCTTCGAGCCCGAAAGGGTGAGTGGTGCACACTAAAACCTGCCGTGAAGGGTGGCGAGGTAATTTTTGCAGGAGTTGTTGAACTGTATAACGCGAGTGCGAGGGCTAACGTGATCCTTAATTATGATTTTTGGCGCAAGACCGATGCAGGTTGGAAGAAGATGGACAGCGAATATTATAAGCAGTCACCCCCTATCGGAGCGATGGAAGAAATTTGCAACAAGACCCCCCTCACTCTCGGACCATATTCAGGGATTGATCTTCATGTAATGGCGTTCACAAAAATGCCTCAGCCTTACGAGATGACGGTGCGAATTGAAGTTGAGGATTTATTTGGAAAACGCTATCAAGTTGAAGTATTGGCAAAATCTTAGGGCTTAGGTTTCCCCACTCCCCAATCCTAAGTCTAGTGATTCTGCGACTTCCGGCCCGCCAGTGAATGCTGCATCCAGCTTCGTTTGTCGGATGGGGTCAGGCTAAGATAACAAGTCCACCTGTGGACTGAAGCGAAGCAGGAAGCTGCGTAGCCGCACGGCCAAGTTCAAACGAGCGTGGTTGGGGACGCCAAACCTTATCAACCACTTGCAAATCCCGTCCAGAATTTTGTAGGTCCGTTACGGTCCGATAAGCCTCGGTGCTTGGTTTTTCTTCGTTTTTGTCGAGCAACAAGCTCACAACTCGGCTCTGCGCATCTCGCTTGCCCGCAATTACTAGCGTATCGCGTACTTCGGCTCGAAATTCACGATGCAGCTCCGCTACAATTTGGCCTCGGTCGAAGATCGATACGTCGCGAATGGCCCCGAGCTTTTCCAATTGCTCGAACCCTTCCTCCGGTGAATGTCTCATGGTCTTTACGGCCTCGCGATACAAGGAGTTCGTCTGCCGTTGTACTTCAGTAAGGGAAATACTCTTCAGGCCAGACTCCCGTTCCGAGATACGCAGCGCATCCGAGGCCTCGACGCTGGGAATTTGTCGGGTGTTACCGGAAAAGACGATTCTGGCTCCCTGATCTTCTGCGAGATGCAGCAAGCTCTGCATTTGTCGACCAGAAACTATGCCCGCTTCATCAACAATCAAGATCTTCCCGCGCAGCGCGCCCTGTGGTTCTTGAGCCTCCAGAAGTCGGGAGACAGTCATCGCATCTCGGAAGCCGACCTTTTCCAGTTCGTCCACCGCACTTCGGGTGGGAGCCACCGCGAGAACTTCGTGTCCGGCCTCTCCGAGGCCACGGTCAATTTCACGCAGTGTCGCCGTCTCACGCCCTGACGCTAGCTCTGTTCGAGATTTGGGATCAAACATGACGCAACTCATCTCTGTCGCCGGCAAGTATTTCGAGTCGCGACGGAGCCAATCACTCTGACGGGCTAGCAGCAAGCCCTCAATTCGAGCCAGACTTCCTGGCGGAATCGGGCCGTGACAGGGAACTCAGGGTCCGTCACTAATTGAAAGCAAAGGGAGAGGATGGCTCCGTAATTCCCCTATGTTCGGATCGCAAGCTTTCCCTCCGCGTGGAGTTGATCTTGCTACAGGGAGATATTTTCGCACTCAAAACTCTAAGCGCAACTGGAACGCAATCATGCGGGGGCTGCTATCACCGCCCAACCCAACCCCGAGCAGACCGGTCGGCGGAGAGGTTGTATAGGTGAGTGCACCAAATCCAGTCTGCGTCGACGGTTTGCCCGGAATGCCTGCCAGTACCATGCTCGGCAGACCGAAGTTCGGATGGTTGAAGAGGTTGAAGAACTGGGCATCGAAACGCATTTTCAAGTGTTCGGTCAAAGGGAACCACTTCGTCAGATAAAAGTCGTTCCAAAAGAAATCGGGACCGCGCAAGGCGTTGCGGCCGAGGTTTCCGAATTGGCAATTTTGAGGGCTGTCTCCGCCAGTGCACTCCCCGGTGCTGGGATCGACTGCGGACACGAATGCGTCGGAATTCAGCCACTGACGGGTCCCTGATTGCGTGACGCCCGGGATTGCATGATGCTGATAGAGCGGGACGTTAGGAACGATGCTGGCAAACTGCGGACCGCTGCCTTGCACAATTCCATTTCCATTCGCTGAATACGGTGTACTCAGAACCGAGAAGGGAATTCCACTGTGCCAAAACATGGTGCCTGAGATCTGCCAGCCATTTAGCGCGTATCCAAACCCGCGGTTTCGCACTCTGATTGGCAATTGGTACAGGTACTGAGCATTGAGATTGTGTCGGATGTCATAGTCGCAGGGCCCAGAGTCGCGCGCCAGTTCTCCGGGCAGGGGCGAGAGAATTCCTCCTGCGGAGAATTGCAGGAAGCCGCCGTTTGACACCGTATCCATGCAGCGGCTCCAGGTGTAGTTGATCTGACCTTGCAAACCGTGACTGAGACGTTTCGTTGCGGAGAGCTGAAGGCCGTTGTAGCGACTGTTCTCGCCGGTGGAGAGCTGAGTCACCGCACCGAACCTCGCGTCCGTCGGCTGCAGGTAAGGGAATGGGGCGAAGCATCCGGAACACACCGTTTGGTATCCGTTCACTTGCGTTAAATAGGGCTGGTTCACAGCGCGGGTGCCGACATATTGGGCGTGGAAACTGGCGTTGGTTCCGAATTGATGCTCGACTCCCAGGCTCCATTCCATGAAGTAGGGCGCGTGGAGCGTGCCATCGGGGACGGCCGTCATGGCGACTGGAGGAAGACACGTGCCGGCGTTAGCCAGCGGTGAAGCGCAGGAAAGCTGACCTGTAGGGAAGCCTGCAGCGAATCTTTGATTGGCGGACACGGTAGCGTCTACGGCGCTGTTGGGGACACCGGGCGGAATGGCCATGCCACCGACTGTGCCGAGAAGACCTCCTTGGAAAGTCTGGACATAGGGCGGATTGACACCGACCAAGTCGGCGACGCTGCCGGGCAGAATGTCGCTGAAGATGCCGAAGCCAGAGCGCAGCACAGTCTTCGGTTCGAGCTGCCAGGCGATCGCCATACGTGGTTGCAAAATCGCGAGCGGAGTCGACGCGAAAACATGTCCGAGGCCAGTCTGAATCGCTGCATTCAACGGCTGATTCACGTCGTGGACGATGGATGCGAAGGACCCGCGCAGACGGGCGATTTGCTGATGTGGGTTCAGCGGATTGGAGTTGAAGGTATCGCGCACGCCGAAGGTCCAAGTTAGCTTGCGCGTCACCTTCCAAGTATCTTGCGCGTAGAGGTCAAGGTTGAGAAAGTTGAAAGGCTCGTTGGCGGACGTGGGGAACGTCTTCGTGGCCGTCGATGCGACTCCGTAAACATATTGCGGCAGCGTGGTGTAAGAAACAGTCGGGACCGAGCCCTCGCCGAAGTCGTAGTCATTGAGACGAAAGATTCGCGTGTTGGTTCCGAAGCGAAGCTCGTGCGCGCCGTGGCTCCAAGCCAAGTTGTCATTGATGAAGAAGCGAGAGGCGCGCCTTCCCTGAACCCAGGTATTGTCCAGTCCTCCGACGGTCGTGAAGGGCGCATTGGCGCCGCTTCCCTGCAACACGATCGGGAATGCGGAAAGCGTCTTCTGAAAATCCGCTGGACCGAAGAGGCTCTCATACCACGAAAATGCCGGGTTGAAGTAGTTCACCAGATGCTGAGAGAAGACGTGGGTATATCCGGCGGCGAAAGAGTAAAGCGGCTGGGGAGACACGGAATCGAACAGAGGATTGATCGGGTCGGTGTAAGCCGCCTGCAGCCCGGTATCGGCTTGAAAGCGAAACCACGCAGTGTTCTTCTCGTTGATGTTGTAATCGATGCGAACCGTCTGTACTTGTTCGTGGTCATCGCTGGAATGGGAGACGCTTTGCCGGTTTGCACAGCCATTTCCATCGTTGGTAGTCGCGAGTGGACCTCCGCCGACGTCGAACGGACAACCGAGAACTACGAGGGGCGATCCGCTGGTGTTTCCATAGAGCGCGAACATCTTTTGATAGAACGGCACCGACTGCGGAGACGCAGGGTAAATCGATCCCGTGACTGAATCCGTGCCGCCGAGCGGAAGCTGCTGTAAGACGTATTGCTGGAATGCCGTGGTCGGAACCGTCGTCGCAGTGACAATGGGCAATGCGATCCGAACCCATTCACTGTCGAAGAAGAAGAACAGCTTGTCATGCAGAATCGGGCCGCCCAGACTGCCTCCGAAGTGATTCACGGTCGCTCCCGGCTTGTGATTGCCGGGCGTCGCGTTGGTGAAGTAGTCTGCCGCGTTCAGGACTGCGCCATTCCATAGCTCGTAGAGATTCCCGTGGAACTGGTTGGTGCCGGACTTGGTGACGTAGTTTACCTGCGACGCGCCGTAGCGGCCCTGGTCCACGGAATACGAAAGAGTGTTGACGGTGACTTCGGAGATGGAATTCAATCCCAGCACTAAGTTCGTGGAGAGGCCACTGTTGAGGTTCGTCAGGGGATCATTTGTTTCGAGTCCGTCGACGATGTAGCCGTTGGATAGGGCTGGCAGGCCGTTGAACTCGACGTTGCCATACCCGTTGGTGCCGCCGACGAAATCGTTGCCACTGCCAGCAGTGTTGATGAGAGCGCCGGGGGCAAATTGCAGAGGATAGGTCAGGTCGCCGCCAGGATTAGGCAGATCCTCCAAAGCCGGACCGTTCAGGTTTGTGGAAGTATTAGCATCTTCCGGGTTGATCAGAGGAGGCTGTGAACTAACCTCGACAGTTTCTCTCGCTTGCGCAACCTTGAGGCGGATCTCAATGGCCTGCTTCTGCCCCAGGCCCGAAAACACGTTGTCGTTCTCCTGCGGTTGGAAACCCGGCGCTTCGACTCGAACTGAGTACGTGCCTGGCTTGAGCTGGGGGAAGTCGAAACGCCCGGCGTCGTCGGTCTTGGCGGTGCGGGTGGCCCCTGTCTCGCGATTCGTGATGGTGACCTTCGCGCCCGTTAATGCGGCGCTGGCGGTGTCAGATACCTGCCCCACGATGGCACTTGTGGTCTCTCCCTGCGCCAGGGCTTGCGTCGAGAAAAGAGCGAGTGCTTCAATTAGAACAATGCCCCAGAGGACGGCTAATCTCATACGCGCGACCCCACCTCGCGTTAACTACAGATTGCTTCCCATAGTTAAGCATAGTTAATACTGGGATGCAAGAAATGAAGAGATTCGCGAACCCTTTTCTTCTTCATCCACGCGATGAGGACAGGCAGCACGGTTAAGGCAGCGCAGTGGAAAACGCCACGCCACCCAGCATCACGGTTGCGAAACGTAGCGAGGCTACAGAGTTGGACCGGATCAACGTCATGGGCAGGACGCCCACTGAAAAGCACAGTCCAAGGAGAAAGACATCTCGAAATTTCGCTTGGGTACTCTTAAAACATGCCTTTCGAACGTTGCCGTCGAGTCTGCGGGCTTTGGCAATCCCGGAGGTAACCAGGAAAGCCTGCATGATTGCCAATGCAGAAACAAGGCAGAAACCTTCTCCCGCACCCCGCTCAGCATGCATTCCACGAACAAAGAGGGCGAGCACACCTCCACCAATTGCCAGCGGCACTACGGTCATCGCGCAGGCCACACGTTGCCACATGACGAACCCGTAAAATGCGCTGTCTTCGAACGACACAACATCTGACCGGATCTCACCGATCAACGGAGTGAGTTCCGTCAGGTCTGGGTCAAGTTCCTTGAGTCCAGACGTGAACGCATTGGACAGACTCCAGGGCTCGGCCGGAAGTCCTCAGCACGGCAGTAACACCTCCAACAAATTCAACCATGTTTGTGAACCCTCAAAGCTCAGTCCGCGTCGAGGCGGAAAACCCCAAGCAGCCACAGCACAAGCATGGCAATCATTCCAGCAGTGATCAGAGCCATTATCCAAAGCCCGTTACGGATCCTAAATTTCCTAACGGCCTTCTTCCTTCCCCTTCCAAGCGACAAGTTTCTCATCGCCTCTTCTCCATCGAAGGCTGGGCAGGCGACTACAGATGGGCATGTTTGTCCAAGTTCTCAGCCGTTCGGGTTGCCTTCCGCTGCACTTCATTGAAAGAGGGCCTTCAGCCATGGTTCTGCCGAGGCCCTCTCGCGACGAGGGCTCAGAAGTGGAACCCGAGTTGGGCCGTCAGCGCTCGCGGGGTCACGTAGTGCGTGCCGCTGAAGGTCGAAAGGAAGTTATAGAGCGCGTACTTGTTGGTAATGTTGATCGCGGTCAGTGTGAGACTCCATCTGTAACGTTCGCCTTTGAACAGGTTATCGTCACCGACGGCGATATCGAACAGGTTGCGGGGCGCTATGCGCGGAGGCTTGTGGTCATCATTTTCAGTTCCCGGAGCGGGCACCGATATCAGAGACGACCCGAACTGGGACGCGAGACAGGTAAAGGGCAAAGGGACGGTAGGGGTAGCGCGCGCACCGTTGCAAGTGAAACCAGCCTGGAATTCCTGATCGGCAGTCAAGGGTGTTCCGAAAGCATCCGTCATGTTGATCGCCGGCTGTCCACCTAGCGTGGTTGATTGAGGACAGTCATTGGCGGGCCCCACACCGTAGCAGGGAGTGGCTCCAGCCACCAATCCGCTGTCATATCGCCAGTTGAAGCCAAGCCATGGGCCGCGCTTCCAGGGCTGGTATTGAAAATGGGTTGTCTGGTTGAAGACTTCGTCGTGGTCAATGCGGAAGGGCGTGATTCCCGAGCTAAAAGCTACCGACGGAACCGCACCCGCGCCGCCGATCTGCGGAGTGAAGAAACGCGCGGCCACGCTCGAGAAAACCACCAAGGCACTGAATCCGTGGAAATCCGGTACGCTCACACGGACGGCGTAGCCAGGGATCTTGGAATTGTGCCAATCAATCGGGAAGGTTATAGGAGTCGCTCCCAGCACGCTGAAATCGTAGGCATTGTGCGTGTATTTCCAAATGTAATCTCCGCTTATGACCGCATATTTGCCGAACGCCTGCTGCAGGCCAGCATGGAAGTCATTGCGGTAACCGGGATTGAACGGCGTCGCCCCCGCTGAGGCAGGCTGCGAACAGGCTAGAAGGGGATTCAATACTGCATTAGCGCAACCAGTGCTCGAAAGCACCAGATTCTCATTGAACGGACTCTCCAGCGTCCGGGCATAAGAGATTCGGAGCACGGTATTGGTCTTTTTGATGTTGTAAGCAATACCGAGGCGTGGCTCGGCTTGGCGGGCTACCACAAGGCCGTTGTAAAGATCGCCACGAAGTCCCAGGTTGAAGGACCAGTTCTTTATGCTGATCGAATCCTGAATATAGAGGGCGAGTTCTTTTATGTCTGTATGCCCGTGATATGCGTACAAGCCGCTGGCGGAATTGGCACAGCCGTCAGCCGGCGATGGTGTCGATCGCGTCAGATCGAAGCAACCGAGCAATGAATCAAAACCGGGATTGGCAACGAACGGAGCCGGGTAGAGGGCGGGGTTCGTGGAGCTCGCCCCTGCGCAATTGCTGGGATTATTCAACCCGGGGTTCCCAACGAAAACTGGTACACCATTGGCATCCAGGCACGGGGCGTTGAAATTCGGGTCGACGATTCCCAGGTTCTCGTTTTCGGTGAGAAAGGTCTGTTGATACGTAACTCCCGCCTTGATGTTGTTGATGCCTACGAGATGGGTGACATTTGCGAGAACACCAGTGTTCGTGAGTGTCCGGTATTGCGAGATCGTCTGCTGCTGCAGATTCGGTGGGCCGAGGTCCGCAAATGGGTTGTTGCTCGGATAGTAATTGTAGCCATCCCGTCGGACGAAGCCGCCGAAGGTAAACACCGTGGACGGGTTGATCACTCGTGTCCAGGTTGGAGCGATGTTATAGGTGTCGATCTTCGATCGCTGGTCCGCGGGACCGACGGGGATGCCATTGGGACCAAGCCCGTTATTGCTGACGCTAACTCCGTTCCACGGCGTCGCGTTCTGCGAGTCATACGAATTGGGCGTCTGGAACCAGGAGCGGCTAAAGCCCAGATTCAGATGAATCGAGTCCTTAGTCGAGAATTGGTAGTCCACCCGGTCGAAAATGTTTTCTTCGTTGCCTTTGTCGTGGATCACGACAAACTCCGGCGGGTCCAGGAATCTCCCCGTATTCAGCCCGTTCGCCGTGATGAAATTCCCCCACTTATCCCCGCCATAAGAAAGGTCAAAGCCGATATTCGACGAGCCAAACGATCCGTAGGAAGCATTGACACTGCCGTGCGGCGTTTTTGAGCCCAGGCCCGAGCGAGTGGTTGCCACGATCACCAAGCTGGTTTTGCCGCCGTACTCCGCCGGCGGAGCTCCCGGAATTACTTCCAGCGACTCGATCGAATCAAGAGGGACCTGGTTGGAAAAAACCTTGCTCTGCTGATCGGTAATCGGCTGGCCGTCTACCGAGAATGAGTTCGAGGCGTGGTCGCCGAGTCCGTGAAACAGACCATTCGAATCTGCCGACACACCAGGCGAAGCCAGCGTGACCAGCGAACTTAACGAGGAGGACTGGCTTTCGAGTGGCACCTTATTGAACAAAGCGCGATCCACATCGGTGTGGCCAGTTGGATCGTTCTCCACCAAATCGGCGCCAGCTTCGACCGTGATTGAAGTGGACGAGCCAGTCACTTGAAGACTAACCTTGAGGCTGGCTGCCACCGCCGACCGAATCTCCACGTCCTGAGCGCTCGGGGCGAACCCCGCAGCCGTCACCGTCATGTGATACGGATTAAACGGTACGTTCGAGAAACTGAAATTCCCCTTACCGTCTGTAGTGATCGTCCGGTCAAAGCCACTGACCAGCTGGTGAATCTCGACCTTGGCATTCGGAACCACCGCGCCTGAAGGGTCAACGACAGTGCCGTTAAGAGATCCCGAGCCTGACTGAGCGTAAGCCTGAAGACCCAGCGCCATGCAGAATAGGACTGTAAAAGCCGCGCGGAGCGACTTTTCGTATGAAGCCAGCATGATTCCTCCTGAAAATTGGTCGAAAAGATCAAGGGACAGGCGCTCGGGAAAACGAACCGGGCCTAAAACGTCAGAGAAAATGATCTTTGTCTAGACGCTAGGAGGAGGGCGGACAGACAGCACCAAGACGGCCGGGCATTGCTTTGCCAAAACTGGCTCCGGCCGAACGCTGGTCACGGAAACGAACATCACCCGTGGCAAATTGGTAGTGGCTTTGGGGGAAGCTGAATGGGCCGCGATACAGACCGTACACGCAGCGGACTCCGTGGCGTCCGAGTGCTGATGCGTGGCGAATGCTATTGCTGACCAGATAGTCAGCAGCAGGCATAGACACGCTATCCGCTTCGTTATCGACCGCATGACGGCTACCCCATGGAAGCTTCGTTTGAATCTATACCAAAACGCCAAACAAACGCAACGAAGCTGTACCTAGCCAGGTATGTACCCACAGCCTGCTTATGTTTTTTGTTTGCTGGCCGGCACTAGTGGTGGTGATAGGCTAAACCCGAGTAAAAACCCAGCACGACGACGACCATTAACCACAGAATGATCAATAGTAGCCGCATGATCCCCTCCGTGCGGTTCGCTCGCTAGTTTCGATTCCGATTCTTCTTGAAGATTGATACCATAAGGTCACTACGTCGTGCCTCCAACAGGAACACTCGAATCCATGGAAGCCTTGACCTGTGTGGATGCCGCACTGCTGGCTGCTGCGTTCTGAGTACTAGAGGCGCTCTCTTGTATTGAAAGCTCTTCAACGGTTCCGCCAAGCTCTACGAGGAAAAAGGGCTAATCTTGCATTCACGAAACTCGTGCGGCAGAGGTAACATCTGGCCTGCATCCCGACAGCGGACAGCCCACTCCACGAGACTTCGGTACTGGTCGAACTGAACGATATTTCCCAGCCACTCCGTACCCGATGAGCTCGTGATCACGACCACGTTCGGCACATCGCATGGTCCAACACAGCCGCTGATAGTCAGCTGAACTCGCTTAAGCAGTCCGCGTTTCCGCCATTCGCTCTTCAGCCATTCGACCGGAACTTCGGGTAAACCACGTTCGACATTGCCGCAACAGCAGCCTCGACAGATCGTGATCTGTCCGACGACGAGGCGCTTCGTTTTCAATGGACAATCTCGATCGTCGTTCACCGCGAGTGATCCGTTTCTGGTTCGGAAAGCCGCTTAATCCAACAGGCCATAGAGGTCGTCCATTTCAATCGGTTGCGGTGATCTGCGAGACTGTAAGAAAATTGCGGTAATTAAAGTCACCAAGATCGCGAGGGTGATTAAGACTACCCGCGCTCTGACTTTCCGACTCCGGATCACATGAGAAAAGTGCATACCCGCAACTCAAATTCGCTCCAACCCCCGACTCATCGCCTGGATTCAGTACCACGGGGCAACAATCTCGTGGAATTGAGGATGAATGCCAACTCTGAGGTCACGTGAATAAAGGCGGCCAGTAGCGGATTCAGGAAGCCAAGGGCTGCCATTCCCACTCCTATGCTGTCCACGACCAGCGTGCCCACAAAATTCTGCATGATGATCCCGCGGCAGCGTCGAGCAAGCCGCAAAGTTTCGACTAGCTTCGAGAGATCGCTTCCGATCAAGATCAGGTCCGCGCTCTCCCGAGCAACATCAGTTCCCGATCCCATCGCGATGCCGACATTGGCCTCTACCAGAGCTGGAGCGTCGTTGATTCCGTCACCGACCATCGCGACATTCCGCCCTTTGCTACGCAGCTCAGTCACCCACTTTGCTTTCTGCTCCGGCAGGAGTCCTCCCACCGCTTCATCTACTCCGAGATCGCGGCCAACCGATGAAGTCGCAGCTTGCGTATCTCCGCTCAGCAGGACAGTTCTCAAACCCATCTGTCGCATTGCCGCAACCGCATTCTTGGCTTCCGGCCGCAACACATCCGCAATTCGGATGCTCCCAAGAACTTGCCCTGCACGAGCGACATAGACTTCCGACGCGCCGCCCGCGCCGTTACCATCTTGGGGCAAACCCCTCGTCATGCCATGTTCCACTAGGAGCGCCAAACTACCCACCAGGATCTCCTCACCTTGATAACTCACCCTGACTCCTCTTCCGGGCCTGTAGGAGAATTCATCGGGCTCCACGGGCGGAATGGCAAGTTCTGTTGCCCGCGCCACCACTGCCTTGGCAAGAGGATGTTCGGATTTGCGCTCCGCGATGCTGGCAGCGGCGATGATCTGCTGTTCCCCGAAGCCATTGGCTGAAATGACTTCCCGGATTTGCGGTGAACCGAAGGTTAGCGTCCCAGTTTTGTCCAAGAGCACCGTGTCCACGGCAGACAGCGCTTCCAGGTAGAGGCCGCCTTTAATGATGGCTCCCTGATGCGCCGCTCGGCCGATGGCTCCGAGGATTGCAAGAGGAGTCCCGGCCGCAATGCCGCACGCCCCGGCAACGATTACGACCGAAATTGTTGACCTGACATTGTGCGTAATGACGAAGGTCAGAACCGCCGCCCCGAGCGCAAAATACACAAGGTAGCCCGCCAGGCGATCCGCAGTTTTCTGAATCGGAGCCCTTGACTTCTCAGCTCGTTCGACCGCCTCAATAATTCTTCCGAACGTCGTGTCGCGCCCGAGTTTTTGGGCGCCAATTTCCAGAGCGCCCGATTGATTGATGGTTCCGGCGTAGACCATATCTCCAAGTGTTTTCTCAACCGGCATGGCTTCTCCGGTGATCGCGGCTTGCTCTACAAACGAGCGGCCACCGAGAACAACGCCATCCACTGGAATGTGACCACCCGGTTTTACGATGACCGTTTCACCAACTTGAATCTGGTCGGACGCTACTTCCACCACTTGATCGTTGCGGCGGACTAAGGAGGTCCTGGGGAGAAAATCGAGAAGACTCTGGATAGCCCGTCGGCCTCTGCCAACTGTGAGACCCTCCAGAATCTCAGCAGCAAGCACAAAGCCGGTGATGACCAGAGCGGTGAAGAACTCTCCAATCGCCAAAGCTGAGAGAAGAGCGATGGTCATCGAGAGTTCCATCGTCATCTTTCGTTCAACGATGTTCTCGAAGGCTTCCTTGAAAATGGGATATCCACCGATCAGGGTAGCCGCGATGCCGATGACACTGACGTGCGGGAACGGCTCCCACAGCCGGAACCAGACCGCTGCGGCAGCCAATGCCACGAAGGCTATGCGGACGAGTTCGGCCCAGTCCACACCGTGACTGTGCTCTTCGTGTTCAGCGCTAGGGTCAGGTTCCTTCGGGGCCTTGAGCGTCTCGCTCAGGTGCGAATGGTTGGCTGGGGACTTTTCGATGATGGGCGACGAACTCGTAGGCACATTCCCTCCGCTGTACAAAGCGAATATTCCAAGTAAGACTCAACCATTTCGATCGCTTGGCGGCCAGCTAGCACAAACTGTGCCCTCAAGGAGCGGAAACCGCTATAACGGAACCGGGCAAATGAACCAATATCACTCAGCGATCCGCGCAATGACGACAGGCAGCACGGTCAACGCCGCGATAGTGGAAAACACCACACCACCTAACATGACAGTGGCGAATCGGCTCTGTGCTCCCGACCTTGCCCCAATCAACGCCAGGGGAAGGACCCCCACGATTGCACACAGTCCAACGAGGGAAACAGTGCGAAATCTCGCTTGAGCTCCTCTATAGCATGCATTTCGTATGTTGCCGCAGAGCCGGCGGGCCTTGGCGATCTCGGCGGCAACAAGCCAAGCCTGCACGACAGCTAGCGCAGAAACAAAACAGAAACCTGCCACCTCGCCCCGTCCAGCGTGCATGCCCCGAACAAAAAGGGCGAGCACGCCTCCACTAAATCCCAGAAGCACAACGGTTATGACGAAGGCCATGCGCTGCCACATGATGAACTCGCACACAAGAATGACTCATGATACATACCCCCATAGGTATAGTGCAAGCTTCGGCATGATATCATTCGTGTGCGAATGAGTCATACAATCAAGAACAAACAGAAAATGATTTTGCGGAGCAAACGCATCCGCGGGCAATTTGAGGCTCTTGAGCGGATCCTCGACGAGGGACGTGATTGCTCGGAGGTGTTGCAAATCATCAGCGCGGCAAGAGGTGCAGTCAACAGCTTAATGACTGAACTGCTGGAAGGTCACATCCGGCACCATGTGCTTGACCCAAAGCGAAAACCGAATTCGGAGCAGACGCACGCTGCCGATGAGGTGATCGACATGGTGAAAACCTACCTCAGATAGCCCCGGCCTCCTCGCACTGGAATCTCCGCTTAAGGGTGTTTCGCACGTCCGTGTGGAAGGATTCGGGGCGGAACGTCAGTTGGAGCCGTCAGCACCTGTTGTCCCTGAGCCGCGCTTGTTGTCTCCGGTGTTGCTTGCCGTTCGTTTGCGAACCACGTACCCAACGCAAAGCCAAGTGCTAAGGCGGCACTAGCGACGACAGGGAGCCAAATCGCCCAGACCTGCTTTTCCAGCCTAACAAGGAAATCGTACATCTGCTGCGCCCTAGTGGTCATGCTCCGCAGCAGCGAGTCATTGGCGCTTCTGACCTTTTCGATCACTCCGATGTCAACTCAGGCGCGCGAATATGCGAATCGTTGACCCGGGTACGGGTGCGACGGTCGTTGAGGTCAAGGGCAGCCACGCTATATGTATGTCGCAGCCGCTATGTTTGGAGCTATCATGCATAAAGCGGATAATACACGTATATACGTGCACTACCAAGTGCATTCGTGCAAAATGGCGAGACTGAAACCAGAAGCGGAGGCGGGCCAAATCGCTCTAAAGGAAGAGCGCCACCAGTACATCCTGGAGCTGCTTGGCAGCGAAGGCCGAGTCCTCGCCGCAGACCTTAGCAGTCGATATGGGGTCTCTGAAGACACGATTCGTCGAGACTTGCGCGAATTGGCGAGTTCGGGAAAGATCCAACGGGTACACGGCGGCGCCCTGCCTCGCCGTGCCGAGGCCGTTCCTTTCGTGTCTCGCCAACAAATCGATATGGAGAGCAAGATCGGAATTGCTCGAGCGGCGGCTGACATGATCCGCGACGGTCAGGTGGTGCTGATCGATGGAGGTACCACGAATCTAAGAATTGCTTCCTACCTTTCAAGAGAGCGTTCGGCGACGATTGTTACCAACAGCCCACCGCTTGCGCTGGCGTTGGCGGATCATCCGAAGTTGAGCGTGCTGATGCTCGGAGGAAATTTTCTTAAACAGGAACGGGTCACGACAGGCATCGAGACGATTCGTCAAGTCGAATCCATTCGCGCTGATCTATGTTTTCTCGGAATGTGCAGTTTGCACCCGGAGGTCGGAATAACCGTCGGTGACCGAGAAGAAGCGTACGTGAAGCAAGCGATGATAGGGGCTTCAGCGGAAGTGGTTGGCCTCATTTCACTTGGGAAAATGGGGACATCTCTGCCTTACCGGGTGGGTCCCGCATCCCGACTGACACGTTTGATCACCGATGCATCAGACGAAGATGTCCTGAATCCCTACCGTTCCCAAGGCATAGAAGTCACAAGTACGTAAACCCTCTTCACTCGAGGAAAGTTTAAATGCATGAGTTCCACTCCGCAAAGGAACAGGGAATAGCTCGAACCTTTCATAAGACTTTCCGACTGATAAACAAGTGTTTGCTGCTGGGGCTGATGGTCGCAGTTTCGCTTGAAGCACAACAGAGTTCTCCGTCTGCGCCAGCGTGGACCGGCGTCGTACGCACGGCTGCCGGCGAACCTGTGGCCGGAGCAAAGGTAACGGTCTTCCCACCCGCAGGCCAAAAGAATCTAACCGCAATTACAGGAACCGACGGAAGGTTCGCCATTGCGGATCTTCGACTCGTGCTAAATCGCGTGAGCGTGCAACTGCCCGGGCGAGGTCCGACAACGCCAGTGGCAATAGATATTGCTGACGTGACATTGGTGTTGACGGTATCCGATCAAAACGTGCTGTCGATTGCAGCCAACCCGCAAACCTCTGCGGGAGTCTCGAATGGGAACCCGAGCACAACTTCGAACGCAGCCAGCGGGACGAGCGATGAGAAACTCTCCAGCCAAAAGGTGAATGAGTTGCCGTTGAACGGGCGTGACTTCAGCACGCTTCTGCTGTTGGCGGCGGGCACGATGACCGACGTGAACGGGCAGACGAATTTCACCCAGCAGTTTGCCATCAACGGACAGCGCGGCGTTGAGGCCGTGTTCGCGATGGACGGCGCTGATATTAGTGATCCTGAGATGGGCGGGAGTACGTTCACAAATTTCGACGTCGACGCAATTCAGGAATTGCAGTCAAGCTCAGGCTGGATGCCGGCAGACATTGGGCGAGGCGCGGCAGGCTTTACCAATATCGTGACACGATCCGGGAGCAGCGGATTTCACGGTTCCTTTTTCGAGTTTTTGAGGAACTCCGCTCTCGATGCACGGAATTATTTCGATCACCCGTCGATTGCGGACCCGGGCCGAATTCCTCCTTTCCGTAGGAATGAGTTCGGATTTACGAATGGCGGACCGGTCGTGTTGCCGAACATGTATGACGGACGCGGCCGCACGTTCTATTTTGTGCAGTATCAGGGGTTCAGGCAGGTGCTTGGAACAACCCAGGTACTTGCCGTGCCTACAATCGCGGAGCGAGCGGGCCAGGATGTGGTGACGTATCCGGACGGCAGCACCGACACGCTGCACGTACCGGTGAATCCGGCAATCGAGACCGTGCTGGCCCGTTATCCACTCCCCAACAACCCAACCGGCGCGTATGGTGCGCGAACCTATTCTGCACCTTCAAACGTAAACACGGTTGCGGATCAGTTTTCCATCCGCATCGATCAGAAGGTGGGCTCAAAGGGACAATTGTTTGGTCGATTCAATTACGACAATCTGACGGGACCGACAACAAATCCAGATCAAACGTTGCTCGATCCGAGCTTTGGCGTGCAGTACGTGGATCGGCAGCGGAACGGAGTGATCACCTACACGCGCACCACGTCACCGCGCTTTCTCTGGTCGACATCGTTGAGTTTTACGCGGACGACGCCTTCGTTTGTGACCGCGAACCACGCCGATCCGGCTCTCAAGTTCAACGATGGTCTGTATGAGGCGTACAACAGCGCGGCGGGTTCGGTGATGTCAGCGTTCGGGAATTTGTTCCAGGGACAATTGAACTTTACGTGGACAAGCCCGCGGCACGCCGTGAAGTGGGGTGCGGAAGCACGCCTTAACCGGGACACGACATACTTCGGCATAAGTCCCAATGGCGAATATGATTTTGGCGGCGGAACGGTTTACTCGCCAGTGTTCATTCCTTCCGCTAGCGGACAGCACAATGTGCAAGTCGGCGATCCGCTGCCAGACACACTGAGCAGTTTGCTGATCGGCTATCCGTATGGTTACACGATCGCAGTGGCCCCACCTTATTCGTCGAACGGCGCGCACATTGGGCCGGCGGCCATCAATCGTAATGACGTAAACGCCTACGTCGAGGACACATGGAAAATCAATCCGCAATTGACGCTCGATTATGGGCTGCGATACGAGCTCTACACGCCAATTTCGGAGCGGGCGAACCGGACATCGAGCTTTCTGAATTCGTTCCCATCTGCGGGCGTTGGGCAGGAATATTTGATCAATCCGCGGCCTACCTATCAAACCGATTGGAACGGCTGGGGGCCGCGTATGCAAGTGGACTGGAATGCGCCGCAGGCAGTGCATGTGCATATGGGGGGAGCGATCACAGTGATTCCGCCAAATATCTGGCAGGACAATCTTCTGACAGGGTCAACACCTTACGTTGTTTATCCACGTGTCAATGCGGCGCAAAACGGAGAGATTGCCTACGGATTCCAAATTACACCGAACGAATTGCCGCCCGTCTATAACACGGCTGGCGTGAACGTGTTGGCCAGCGGCAATCCGAAAAACGTCCCGGCGAACACGGTGATGGACGTAAATCGATACCAACAGGATTTGGCGGCGCTGTCGCCGAGTGATCAGCTGTCGCTGCTGAGTCTGGCCGGGATCGACCGGCATTTCGGCAATGGCTACCTGCAGACTTGGACGCTGGGCCTGGAACGGGCTTTCGGCGGGCTCACGGCCGATGTCGCCTATGTTGGAACATCGGCATTTCGCCTTCCCAGAATGTCATATCCAAACGCGTATCCGGGAGCGGATGCGGAATTTGCGCGGTTTACAGATTTCGACGGTAGCGGCGCCGTGACGGGTGGTTTCGGATTCGAGTCTGTGATGACAGCGACGTCGCACTCATCGTATAACGCGCTCCAGACTTCATTGTCGGGAAATGTTGGGCATGGCGGTCCGTCATTGCAAGCCGGCTACACCTGGGGCAAATCGCTGGATGATGTCAGCGGCATTTCCGGAGGAACTGGATCCACCGGAGCTGTGACGCTGTTTAGTCCGCAAGACCCGTTCGATACACAAGCGGAAAGAGGGCCGTCAAGCTTTGACGTGACAAACGCCTTCACGTTGAGCGCGGCCCAGGATTTGCATTTCGAGCATTTGGGACGTCAGTCGGATCGAACCCAGCTGTTGACGAAGGGCTGGGAGTTTCTGAGCATCTCAACGATTACGAGCGGTTCGCCGTTTACCGTGTACTCGGGAATCCAGCAGACGGGGGCGGGGACGATTGGTGCGGACCGACCGGACCAGATCGGAATACCGGACCTCTCGAGCGCCGGCAGTTCAACCCGCTCGCGCGACGATTATTTTGGGCGAGGCGCAAACAACGCAAGTTTCTTTTCCGTTCCCATCGGGATCGCGGGCGGGACCGGACCAAACTCCGGGCGCTTTGGAACGCTCGGCCGTAATACATTTCGCGGACCGGCATATTACGATTTCGATTTTGCGCTCATCAAGACGACTCCGATTGGCCGCAGCGAAAGAGGTTCGGAGCGAGCGGACCTGCAATTCCGCGCAGAGTTATTTAATTTGTTCAACATCGTCAACATGGGGCTACCTGCGAACCTCATCGCGGGTACAGGGTTTGGCAGGATCAGCAAGACCGCGGGAACGTCACGACAAATTCAGTTTTCGTTAAAGGTGATCTATTGAGGCGGGTTGCAGTGACACAAAGGTCGCAGCTCGGCCATTTTGGCTGACGGTCGTTGCCGTCGCGCTATCCGCACGGTTTAATTTCACGAACTTTAGGACGACTTTCACGTTGAATGTCGCAACAGCTCTTGCACTATTCTCAAATCCTCATCATGGCCCTTGAGAATCGAGGGTGGCTGTGGCTTGCCGGGCCGAGCTTCTGTCTTACTCCTCCGCTGGATACCAGCTCTTATCCTTCTTCCAATCTTTCATCTCTTTCGCCACGCTCTCTGTCTCCCGCCCCAGGTCCTTTTCATAGACCTTGTCGTCATAGGTGACGACGAATGTCATCACGCCTGACGACCGGTACTGGGTCGGAAAGGCCACATACGCGGCTCCGTCACTTCCGCTCCCGTTCATCTTGCGGAAGTAATATCCGTTGAAGGGATGTTGCTCGGGGTCGCCCTGTCCGCTGACTAGCGCGTGTGCGTACTGCAGTAACGCCTCGTCTTCCGGCATATGGTACCCGATTGCATTTTGGCTCCCACCCTGCCCCGCACTGGTTTTCCCGTCCTCTGCGAGAGCGTGACAAGTCTCAATGGCCGTGATCTCGTTTGCTCCCACCCTGCGCAATAGGATCTCCTTGGAACCCTTCTCCGTGTCGAAATACCAACGTCCATTCTTCGACACGATTGGGAGCGGAAATGGCCAATTATCCGCGCCGACGTATAGGATCATGGCGCCATCCGAGCGCCGCATCAGCCGATGCATCTGCTGATAGTTCTTTACGAAAGTTTCACGTTCCTGCTGATCCTCCAAATCATCATCCGTGGAAACAATTGCCTTGTCTCCATCGAGTACCGCCACAATCTGCCCCGGATTTCCGCTAAGCACCGCGACGTACAATGCATTGGCCGCGTGCTGCGCCGAGGAAAATGTTCTTTGATGCGGCTGTTCGGCCAAACTGGCCGGCACAAATAAACCAATTCCACATGCGATGACTAGCAATCCCTGGAACATCCGATTCACTCTTTCCATGGCAATCTCTCCGTTCTAAAATTTTCTGCGCGGCCAGTGTTCCGCCAGAGTTATCGGCGTCCGCCACCTCCACCATGGCCCCCACCTCCGTGAAAGCCGCCACCGCCGTGGAATCCGCCGAAACTCGAGGCTCCCCGGGAAGAGAAGCTCCTCGCCGATCCGTTCCGGCCAAATCCGCTGAACGCTCCCGATCGCGTGCCGAAGTTATGCGGCTGCGCATAAGTGTGTCCGCCTGTGAACGCGCGCCCACCCGCAAATCCGTGGTTACCCTCAAAGCCGCGGCCACCGGGAACACCGCGTCCCGCGAAACCGGCGCGCCCGCGATAGAAGTCGTTGTGATTGAAAATCACGGCGCTATGCGAATAATAGGGATGGTGATCGAACCAGACGTAGTGATGTCCCCAGTCAAATCCCCAGTGGTGCCACCCCCATCCAAACCCTCCCAGCCATCCGATTCCGAACCCTAGCCCAAATCCGATTCCCGGTCCGGCGAAATACAGTCCCGGATACCAATACCAGCCGGGCCATGGCGCCAATCCGGGTCCATACACCAGCCATGGATCGTACTCCGGCACATACACTACTTCCGGACTCGTCGGTTGAATCTCGATATCTCCGTTGTTCTCCAAAACCTTTTGCTGATCATTGTTGTTCAGATTGCCAGCATTCTTCGCCTTTTGCCGCATTCGCTGAACCGCATTCATCACGTCCGCTTGCTGATTCACATACGCCTCGCCGAGCGACGACGTCCACGATAAATTCTTGTCCATGTTCGCCAGTACGGAAGGAAAAGCAGTCAGCGCTTTCACACTCTGATCCCATGACTGCTGGTCGACGGCGTCCGCCAAAGCGTTGCCTTTCAACTCGGGATGCGCATCCACCCAACGGTCAGCCTCCACCACCTGATCCGGATACGTCGACGCTGCCAAAATCTGAGCGACCAGTTCGTCGGGATACAGCGCAATCGGCGCGACCATCTGATCCAGTTCGGCCGGAGACTTCGGCGCTGGAGGTGGGGGAGCGACCGGAGGCTGCTGGTCCTCTTGCGACTGAGCCTGCGATTGATCGGGTTGCGATTGATCGTGCTGCGACTGGTCCTGCTGCGCTTGACTCTGCGCGACACCGATCGGAACTGCGCCCAGTACCAGCGCCAGCGATAAAACGACAGACAACGTCTCTTTCAACATCTTCATGCCAACCTCTCTTCCAATTGGCCAACATTAGCCCCAGGCTCTCTGGAATGACCCTTGCTTTGTTGGATGATCTCCCCTGCAGTTTGGGTTACTAAAAATCCGAAAGGGGTGGGCATGCATGGTGAAAAGACACCGGTCGCGTGTCTGGGGCCTGCTGAGATCACGCTAGATTTGGGCAGGGACGTGAACTCTCAGGCGACCAAGTCTGCTTTTGAGTGCAGCTGCAGAACGACTTGTGCTGGCAACGACAGGCAAGGCAGTCCAGAGCGCATGTTTTTGCATGGGGCCAAGGGCTTCGCCAGTTTGCTCGACAAGTCCGTCAGCGAGGGCGTGCCACTCCTATGATCGTTGACTAACTCACTGCCGCTTGCGGCGATGTCGAACACTACATAGCTGGACCGCCGTCAAGCAGTCGCCGCACACGTGGGCGCCCATCCTACCCAGACCGCATGCCCCGTTGCACGTCCAATCCCATTAGAACTGCCTCGCTTTCCGGTAATAACGGATCAGGTTGTTGGTGGAACTGTCGTGCGCAAGCTGAGGTTCTGTTTTGCTCTCCACTTCAGGGATGATACGTTGAGCGAGCACCTTTCCCAATTCGACGCCCCATTGGTCGAAGGAATCGATATTCCAAATTATTCCTTGGGTGAACACCGAGTGTTCGTACAGCGCCACTAGCTTTCCGAGAGTTTCGGGCGTGAGTTTTTCAGCCAGGATCGTATTCGAGGGACGATTGCCCTCAAACACGCGGTGCGGAACCAGCCACTTCGGAGTGCCTTCCGCCTCGACTTGCGCCGGCGTCTTGCCGAAGGCAAGCGCCTCGGTTTGTGCGCAAACATTAGCAATCAGCACGTCGTGGTGCCGACCCAGTGGATTGAGTGACTTCGCAAACGCGATGAAGTCGCAGGGAATGAGTCTCGTCCCCTGGTGAATCAGCTGATAGAAAGAGTGTTGCCCGTTGGTTCCCGGCTCTCCCCAATAAATTGGGCTCGTGTCATGAGCAACTTTTTTTCCGTCAAGCGTGACATGCTTGCCGTTGCTTTCCATCGTGAGTTGCTGGAGGTACGCCGGGAAGCGTTTCAGGTATTGTTCATAGGGCAAGACCGCGACCGTCTGCGCCTTGAAGAAGTCGTTGTACCAGATCGCCAGAAGACCCATCAGTACGGGCAGGTTTTGCGGAAAGGGAGCAGTGCGAAAGTGCTCGTCCATCTGATGGAATCCATCCAACATCGCGCGAAAATTATCGGGGCCAACGGCGACCATTGTCGAGAGACCAATGGCGGAGTCCATCGAGTAGCGTCCGCCAACCCAGTCCCAGAATTCGAACATGTTGGCGGTATCGATCCCGAACCTGGCGACCTCGGCCGCATTTGTGGAAACTGCCACAAAATGCTTCGCAACGGACTTTTCGTCGCCGCCTAGTCCAGCGAGGGACCAGTCGCGAGCCGTGTGAGCATTGGTCATCGTCTCGAGAGTGGTGAAGGTTTTCGAAGAGATGATAAAAAGCGTTTCAGAAGGATCGAGGTCACGGACAGCCTCCGCGAAATCAGTGCCATCTACGTTCGATACGAACCGGAACGTCATGGCTCGATCGCTATAGTGTTTCAGCGCCTCGCAGGCCATGACCGGACCCAGGTCGGAGCCTCCGATGCCAACATTGATTACGTTTCGAATGCGCTTGCCGGTATGTCCGTTCCACTCCCCGCTGCGCACGCGGTTGGAGAAATCGGCCATCCGGTCGAGCACGGCATGGACCTTGGGCACCACATTTTCTCCATCGACCATGAAGGTGGCATCTCGCGGCGCACGCAGGGCGACGTGCAAAACTGCGCGTTTCTCGGTGACGTTGATTTTTTCCCCACGGAACATGGCGCCGATTCGTGCCCGCAGGCCAGACGCTTCCGCCAGTTGAAGAAGGAGTCGGAGTGTTTCATCGGTAACGAGGTTTTTAGAGTAATCAAGGTAAAGACCGACGTCCCGGATCGCCAAACGCTCAGCGCGCTCAGGATCCTCCGCAAAAAGCTGCTGCAGACGCAGCTTTGAAGCCGCTTTGTAATGTGACGCCAGTGCGCTCCACGCTGTTCGTTTGGTGCGCGGTTGCTTTGTCAGTGGATCGGCCGGTGCTGCCATAATGCATGCTCCTTTGTATTCGAGCGTCGACTTTACGAGCTCGCGTTTGCCGGATTCGAAGTAGGTCCTATGAGCGAGAGTTCGTCGATAGATTATTCGATGGTATTGCGGTCCAGTAGGTCGCGCTTAATGTCGTCGGTCCTCAGGCTCCCCCTATCGTAAAGCAATCGTGTCCGAGGTACGAGGAGGGGGCGACGATCGTCAGTGCCGAGTGTGCGCGGCAATCGTTCATAAAAGACTTCAGTCTGAATTGGCGACCATCAACTCACGGCAGCGGCGCGCGATCTGTTTCTCTTCCCGTGCGGGAACAATTTGAATCTTGTCCGCGGTGAGTCCCAGAAGTTCCATTCCGCCCGCCGCCGCCATTCGAATGTGATCGCTATGCTCGCCGATACCACCGGTAAACACGAGAAGGTCGACACCGCCCAGCAGGGCTATGTAGGCCCCGATCGCCTTTCGCACCGAAATGGCAAGAATGTCAATGGCAAGACGGGCCTTTGGATCGCAGGAATGTGCACGCTCTTCCAGCACCTTCACATCGCTCTCGCCGGAAGACAGAGCGTAGAGACCGCTCTGATGATTCAACAGATATTCAAGTTTGTCGGCGTCGAGCTTCTCATTGCGCAACAGATAGAGGATCGCGCCGGGGTCGAGATCGCCGGAACGCGTACCCATGGGAATGCCACCTGTCGGAGTGAAGCCCATAGTGGTATCGATCGATATCCCGTTGCGAAGCGCACAGAGACTGGATCCGTTGCCCAAGTGCGCAAAAATGGCTCGCTGGGGCAGCCGTTTGCCGAAATGGTGCACCAGCGATTCATAGGAGAGTCCGTGAAAGCCATAGCGGCGAAGGCCCGCGTCGAAGTATTTCGCTGGAAGCGGGAAATGCGATGCCACATCCGGCAGTGTCTTGTGAAACGCATCGTCGAAGCAAGCGTAGTGCGATGCAGCGGGGAAGATCGACTGGGCGGCATCGATAAGTCTTAACGCCTGGGGAATGTGCAGAGGGGCAAAATGGGTGTCCGCGCGCAACTGGTCCAGAACCGCAGGAGTGATGAGTTGGTGTGTCCGAAGATTGGGCCCGCCATGAACGATGCGATGACCCACAGCGACTGGGGTCAGGTGAATGTGCTCGCGACTGGCTGCGGCGAGGGTGCGGAGGGCGTGAATCTGTGATTCGTGAATACACTCACGCATGACGAGGGGAGTGCCGTCAGACGACCGGATGTTTAAACTGCCGTTGTCGCGCCCGATGTTCTCAGCACTCCCGGCTAATACTGACTTCTCGTCGCTCGTGCCGCGGCGAAAGATGCCGAACTTGAGCGACGAGGAACCACTGTTGAGCGCGAGGATCAGATCGTTGTTCTTGGGTAGTTCTCCTCCCATGCCTAGCCCTGCCACTTCCAATTGCGGATTTCCTCGCGATCTATGCCCTCAGTGTGAGCATACTGAATGCTCTCGATGATCTGACCCTTCAGCCATTCTTTAACGTGAGCACCAACGGAGCGCAGGCGCGGGACGCGGTCGATCACATCGATCGCCAGATCAAAGCGATCGATCTGGTTCAGAATGGCAAGTTCGAGCGGAGTGTTGATATTCCCCTTTTCCTTGTATCCGCGTACATGAATGTTGTCGTGATTCGTACGCCGGTAGCTGAGTTTGTGAATCAGCGAGGCGTAGGAATGGAAGTTGAAGATGACGGGCTTATTGGTGGTAAAGAGCGAATCGAAATCGCGATCCGAGAGTCCGTGCGGATGTTCCGTCTCCGGCATGAGGCGGAAGAGGTCAACAACGTTAACGAATCGGATTTTCAAATCGTGGAAGTGCTCTTTTAGAATTGCGACGGCGGCGAGCGATTCCATGGTGGGGATATCGCCGGCGCAAGCCATCACCACGTCGGGATCCTCGCCATCATCCGTCGAGGCCCAGTCCCATATGCCGATACCCTTCGTGCAGTGGGTTACGGCATCTTCCGTGGTGAGGTACTGCAAGTGTTCTTGCTTGTCGGCGACAATTACATTGACGTAGTCGCGCGAGCGAAGACAGTGATCCGTAACACTCAGTAAACAATTAGCGTCGGGCGGCAAGTAGATACGCACTATGTCTGGGCTTTTGTTCGTGACCACGTCGAGGAAACCGGGATCCTGATGCGTAAAGCCGTTGTGATCCTGACGCCACACGAGAGATGTGATGAGGATGTTAATCGACGGTACGGGAGCGCGCCAGGAGATTTCTTTCTTCGATTTCTCCAGCCATTTAGCGTGCTGGTTGAACATGGAATCAATAATGTGTATGAACGCTTCGTAACTTGAGAAGAAGCCGTGGCGTCCGGTCAGAACGTAGCCTTCAAACCAGCCTTCCAGCGTGTGCTCGCTGAGCATCTCCATAACGCGCCCGAAGACGTCGAGTTCGCCGCCATCGGCGTCCTCTGGTTTGTATTCAGCAAGCCAGGTTTTCTTCGACGCAGCATAGATGGCGGTGAGCCTATTAGAAGCGGTCTCGTCGGGCCCGAACACCCGGAAGGAATTCATGTTTCTGCGCATCACCTCGGCCAGAAAGTGTCCAAGCACATCGGTCGGTAGAGCATAGGCGGCGCCGGGTTCCTTTACATCGACGGCATAGGTACGAAAGTCGGGCAGATCGAGATCCTTGCGTAGTTCACCACCGTTCGCGTGCGGATTGGCGGAAATGCGGTGTGTTCCCGAGGGCGCAAGTTCCTGCAGTTCTGCGATTAGGGTTCCGTTGGCGTCGAAAATCTCTTCGGGCTTATAGCTGCGCAGCCACTCTTCTACGAGTTTCAGATCGCGTTTATTCGTAACTGGGTCGGCCACCGGAACCTGGTGCGCACGCCAGGTGCCCTCCACCTTGTGGCCATCTACCTCTTTTGGCCCAGTCCACCCCTTCGGGGAACGAAGTACGATCATGGGCCAGCGGGGACGTGTCGAATCGCTGGTTGACCGGGCGTGCTGCTGGAGGGATCTAATTTCCAGGACGCATTGCTCCAGAGTTGCCGCCATTTTCTGATGCATTACCGTCGGGTCATCGCCCTCGACGAAGTAAGGTTTGTGTCCGTATCCCATTAGCAGTGCCTCCAATTCGTCATGTGGAATGCGCGCGAAGATCGTGGGATTTGCGATCTTGTAACCGTTAAGGTGAAGCACGGGCAGGACAGCACCGTCGCGAATCGGATTCAGGAACTTGTTCGAGTGCCACGAGGTCGCAAGCGGACCCGTCTCTGCCTCCCCGTCGCCGATTGCAACCGTTACGATCAAGTCAGGATTATCGAATGCCGCTCCGTAGGCATGTGAGATGGAGTAGCCTAACTCTCCGCCTTCGTGAATCGAACCGGGCGTCTCCGGCGTGCAGTGCGAGCCGATTCCTCCGGGAAATGAGAACTGTTGGAAGAATTTGAGAAGACCCGCTTCGTCGCGGCTTTTGTCTGGATAGATTTCCGAGTAGTAGCCTTCTAAATAGCAGTTGGCGAGCGTCGCCGGCGCGCCATGGCCCGGGCCGGAGATGTACATGACATTCAAGTCATATTTCTTAATCAGGCGGTTCAAGTGAACCCAAATCAAAGACTGTCCTGGATCGGAACCCCAATGACCAAGCAGGCGACGTTTGATGTGCTCCGGTTCCAGCGGTTCCCTAAGCAAAGGGTTCGCGCGAAGATAGATCATTCCCGCCGATAAATAATTGCAGGCTCGCCAGTAAGCATGGATTTTGCGCAGTTCTTCGGGGGTAAGTGGCGTCGAGACCTCAGTTGTGCCAGCCATTTTATGTTCTCCGACCATCCGAGATTCAGCTAAGGAAACAGATGACCACACGCTTGAAGCCCTTGCAGCATATGATGCTGGGCTTCAGGACGAGGGCACAAGAATCTTACCTCGAACGAGCGTCGGGCCACGCACGTTGCCGGCGCGATTCCGATGATGGAATCAGAGTGAGGTGGATTTCTAGCAGAAGGGGCTGGTGGCTGGAATGCCAATGTCGATGATCCTCCGCCCAATGACGAAGGCGCGCAGTGGGTGGGCACCGGCGAGCGGAAATTGTCGACTCGGCATAGCCCTGCACGAATCCGACGCGCGGACGAACAGCGAGGGCGACTTCACTATTCCCCAGTTTTCAACGGACTCGCGCTATTGACCGCCCCGCTTTTGGTAATTGGAATTGGTCGTAGTCACGACCAGTTGTTTGGCGGATGCGTTCAAGACGGTTTGTTGCGTATAGTTCGTGCCATCGGGCAGGCTAGCCATCTGAACCTGCAAGGTCACCGCATCTTTCGATTGTCCCATGTAGGTGTTGACGCTCAAGGCGGAAATCTTCTTCGCGGCAGGGTCGAAGGTGAGGGTCATCTGATCGCCCGGTTGGGCGTAATCCTTGAAGATCAAATTCACCATGCCACCAGCCGGATTCAATGACGCTTTTCCCGCTTGAAATGCTTGCTGCATTTTCTGAGGGTCGGGAGGCACATAGAGAGCCAGAAGAGTCTTCACGTCTCCCATGTAGTCCTGCATCTCTGCCTTTTTGTTCGCGATGACTTTTTGCTTCATCCTCCCGCCACTCGGCGGTGGCGGGGGAGGAGTGAGAGGAGTTTTCTGCACTTGCCCGTCGGGACCGTACTGGCACATGCTCTGAGACGGAGGCTTCGCGTCTCCCTTCAACGTGAGTTGCGTTGTTTCCGTCCACTGATACTGCTGCAGTCGCTGCTTATTCTCCGCGGCCGATTGCTTTACGGCGGCCAGCTTTTCCTGCAAATCAGCATTCTGGGCGATCAAGGGGAGGGCAACTGCGAGCGCCAGTCCACAAAGGATCAATGAGCGTTTGCCGGCAGCCACAATGGTTTCCGTGGCAGAGAGCTGCGCGTGCCAAACCGCCGATTTTCTAATCATGACACTCTCCTCAAGTCCGAGTCGAACTTCAATAAAAGCTATCCGCCCGTCGGGCGAATTGACACTGGTAGTTTTGCCACTTTGTTTCCAGGTTGGATAAATCATTGCCAACGTCGTTCCCATTAAGAACGAACCCCATCCTGCGCAACTGTCAGGACTGAAGGGCGCAAAACGACGAGAAATCACGCGACAATGTGAACAAAAGTTGGGAGAGCAAACGGTGCAGTCCGCAGTTCGCTGGCGTTACGGCAATAGGCAGACTTCACGGATCGGCGTTTCACAGCACTGGGGGGTCGTGCTTATTGAACTTCCGATGTGACATTACCGCAGATCGGCCTGGCGAAAAACATGTGTTTTGAGAAGTCTTTACCAGCCGCGCCTGTCAGGAGGTGTCAGGGTGATGGATAAAACCTGTAGCAACTGCCGCGCGAAAACCAAGAACCCAGGCGCTGTGAATGCTGTCCAGCCGAGATGTAGATTGATCGAAACGATTGCAACGACTTCGCCGTCGTTTCCTTTCTCTCACAGTTCCAGTTGTGCGATACCCTTCGCGATCGCTTCATCGAGAAGCTGCTTCATCTCTCGGGAAGCCTCTCGCGCCAGTTCTGCCTGCTGGCGGCCGAGTTCGCCTTGTTGTTCGCCAAGTCTTCCTTGCTTTTCTCCCAAGACTCCCATTTCTTCACCAAGCTTTCCTTGCTGATCGCCCGCCTTCGATTGGAGATCGCCGATCTTGCTCTGCAATTCTCCGATCTCCGACTGAATCTGGCCCACCTGTTCGATGGTGGCGCCGGAGTTGAGCTGCTTAAATTCCGATTTAAGCTTGTCGAGTTCCGCAGTCATGTCCGGCACACTCACGTGAATCTGGTCCATCTTCGCACCGAGGGCTTGCTGTTGTTTCCCCAAGGCTTCCTGTTGTTTGCCAAGTGCTTCCTGTTTCTTGCCCAGTTCCTCTTGAGGAGCCCAAAGCTTTCGGGCCCGATCGATCGTGGCCTGATCGCGAATTACGTAGGACTTCTCGTCGTGCTGGAACCAGATGAAATCACCCGGAATCTGCTTTCGCAGTTTATCGACATGCCGAGCGTCTTCCATTGTGCCGGACATAGTGAGTGAATCGCTTTTTCCGGTAACGATGACGAAGCGCTCGTCATCGTCGTAACCGTAGGAGTAACCATGTCCGTAGGAAGATCCAGAGTGAGCAGATTGGCCGTCCCACGCTTCAGGCGTCGCGGGCGAAAGCGGAGCCACGGGAGCGACGGGCGCATAACTCGGAGCGCGGCTCGTTGGAGCACCCGCAGCCGAGGGCGCAGAAGCCGAATTCGGCGCAGCGGCGGGTTCTGGAGCTGATTGAAGGGCAGATTCGGCGGATGAAGCCGTATACGGACTGGGGGCGGTGGCAGGCACCGCTGCGACGTCGGGCTGCGCCTTAGGCGCAGACTCTTGCGCGGGCGTGGGGATCGTCTGGTTCTGTGCGAGTTGGATGGCTCGCGAACCTCCATTTTGCGCGGCGAGGTGAACGGACGCAGAAAGATATACAACTGGAAGAGCGAGTGCGAGGACCGCGACTGCAACCGATCTCTTGAACCGCATGGCAGATCCTTTCCAGGAGAGAATTCGTTCTACGCGTTTTTCCGCCTGACCCTCTTTGGCCATCGATACGCCCTGCCACCACACCCGTCCGGGTCCGGTCTGCAAGGCTTCGAAGAAACCTAGCAGCGTAGCGGCGTAATCCTTGCGGTCGGCGCCGCTGGTCAATGCGGCTTCGTCACTGGCCTGTTCTGCAAGATTGGAGAGATGACGGTCGAGCCACCAGGCAAGCGGGCTGAACCAGAAAATTGCGCGATGCAACAACGACAAACGCTGGGTGAGAGCGTCGTACCGCGCGACGTGAGACACCTCATGGGCTATCACAGCGTCGAGTTTGGCGTCGTTCCATTCTCGCCAGCCAGTTGGTAACAAGATCGTGGAGCGTAGCGCTCCGATAGTGAGCGGCACGGAAATGATTTCGGACTCGACGGCCCGCGGTTGGGAACTCAGACCAGAACCATGCGCGCGCCAGGCCAGCCGCGAAGTCAGGCGCGGGTTCGTGGATTTCGTGCGCAGCTTGAAGCAACCTACGGCTAAATGTGAGCCCTGCGAAGAAGCGTACAAGGAGCAGCAAGGTGACCGACAGATAGACACCCGCAGTAACGGCGCTCCACGGAAGGTAAGGAAGGGAAGATAGAACGGAAGGCGATATTTTCGGAGCGGTGCCGAGGCGGGACGTCTCGAGGCGCAATGCGTTGTGATCTGAATGTGATAAGGACGGAATCCGATCGCTAGTCTCCCTGGACGATCCTTCTACTGCCGCTTGATCGAGCGTGAAAGAAACGTTATTCGCAGCAAAAGCTCGCGCGGGATCTGAGCGAGTCGACATCATCCCATCTTGAAAAGCCACTGGCACAGAAATCGACAGGCTTGGCAGCATCCACTGCAAAAAAGGCATCGCTAGAGCGCCATAGAGCACCGCAGTCCAAGTGAAAAGCCGCACTGGAGTGGACTTCACTCGAAACGCAGCTAACGCGACGGCAGCCACACTGCCCAAGGCTATCGCGCGCAGGGCGGAATTGACGAGCACAGCGAGACCACTGGCAGACGCTGGGATGTTGGCGATGAGCGTCATGGCTATCCTTCCTTCTTTTCAGCAGCCGTTCTTTCAGCAATCTTGCGGGCCAGGCGTTCCAATTGCTTGCGGTTCAGGACGGCATTGTCAACCATTCCGAGAACCAACTGCTCAGCGGACCCTCCGCAGAAGCGATCGATGATCGACTTCACGGCGCGCACGGCCACGTTCTGGCGAGCATCGGAGGCCTTGTAGATAAAGGTTCGGCCTTCCGTTTCGTGCGTGAGGAAACCCTTTTCCTCCAACCGGCGCAGCACGGTGCGCATGGTGGAGTCCTTCATTGGGCGCGATTCGGCCATTCCTTCGCGGCAGGCTTCGGATGAACATGGACCGTACGTCCAGATGTAATCCATTACAAGTTGCTCCACCTCGCCCATGTTCTTTAGACGCGCTTTCGATGTGTTAGTCATTGTAGCGTTACAAGATGTAACATTTAAATGAAAGCTCTGTCAAGCAGACTCTCGACCGAGTGGGACCAGACGGAGGTTCGCTAAGACCGGACGCCCTGCGAATTCGAGAAGTGCGTTCTGAAACCTGCTAGTTTCCCCAACCGCAATCAGCTTGCTAATCGCGGCTTACGCGCATACTCTCAAAGAAGGGCGTGTTTGCGGCCGACTAAAGGGAGAGCATCTGACACACGACGAACTGAAGGCTTCTTACGTTGTTATTCGTCACAATGTCCGCACTTACGAGTCTGCGGGAGTGGTCGAGGTTGTGAAGGGAAGGCAGAACGCAGAAACCATCCTGAAGAACTTCGAGAGTGAACAAAGCTCGGCGGACCGGCATGAGGGCTGGCGGTACTTTCTGGAGAAGAGCAACCTAAAGGCGGGGACTAACCCTGCGGAGGCCACAGAACTTCGTCAGGCGGAGTTAGAGAGCCGCGAGTCGAAAGCAGTGGAAGAGGGCGGTACTTCTACCAACGGAGGCGGTTTCTCAAGGTGAGTTGATTCAGCCGCGGCAATTCGCTTGCTAACCTGGGGTGCGCGGCGTAGCATCAGCAGTGCGTTGGACCGAATCGGTCGTAAGCAGTTCTCGCCTAATCAGCCAGCACCTGCCTGTAGTACCTCCGAATCTCTCCAGCGTAAATTGAAGGAAAGGAACACCAGTATCAACATGGCAGAACAAGGAACAGTAAAGTGGTTCAATGACGCCAAAGGCTATGGCTTCATCAGCCGCCAGAATGGCGAAGATGTTTTTGTGCACTTCTCAGCGATCCAGGCGGGCGGTTTCAAGAGCCTGCAGGAGGGCCAGACGGTGCAATTCGACGTGACCAAAGGTCCGAAGGGCTGGCAGGCTGAGAACGTCCAGCCGCTCTAACCTCATCTCGTGATGCGAAAGGCGATCTCTCGCGGAGAGATCGCCTTTTCCGTTTCCAGGTGTTCACGAGCTGAAAGGGTTACTTACCGCCATCTGGCACCGAGAAATCCGCCGTTCCAATCTTGACGATCGTTCCGCGCGGCTGCGGTTTCGCCTCTTTGACGTCCTTCGCGTCTTTTGCCTCTTTGCCTTCCCCCGGCTTGATTGTGGCTTCGGGGGCGGGCGCGAGGCTTCTCGGTCCAAATACCGTACACTCGACCTCCGTAGGCAGCAATTCCACTATAGTCGCCAAAGAAGACGCCACTGGCCTCAAACGGTTCGTTGGTCCAGGCATAGTTGTTGAAACTGCGTCCGCCATCGGTGGATCGCGCCAGAACCACGATCTGTTTGCTGTTCTGAGGATCGCCCCTGCGATCATAAAATATGACATCGATCGAGCCATCGGTCGGATCGACCGTGAGCCATTGAAAGAATTGTTCCGCTCCGTTATGGACCGGGTCATTGTTGACGCGGACCGGCGCCGTCCACCGTTTGCCGCCGTCGTCGGAAGTCGCCAGGAACACGTCGATGTCGCCGTTGCGATAGTCGCTCCAGGTCACGTATAAGCGCTTGCTTTTCGGGTCGATCGCAATTTGTGGAAAGCCGTTTGCCCGCTCGAGGGTCTGAATGGCAAACATGATCGGCGCGGTCTTAAGAATTGGGCGAGCGCGAGAAAACGTCTGGCCCCCGTCACGAGAAGTGGTAAACATGATCTCGTCATCCTGACTCCAAATAGCGTAGAGCTTGCCATCGGGACCGACTACGCCAGCGAATCCCTCGGCAGCGCCATTGTCATCTCGCGGCAATCCAGGGTGCGCGTCGATCTCAATTGGAGCCGACCAGCTCTTTCCGTCGTCAGTCGAATGCGAGATCACCATCTGTGAGTCGGCTAATCTCCACCGTGTCCATCCAATGTAAAGATTGCCCGCATAACGGCTCTTGCTGTTGTCCGCCACAATGTACGGTTTGTCTTCAAATGGAATTCCCGGTGAACTCGTTTGCTCGGCTACTGGGACGTGTTCCGATTCCCATGTTTTTCCGCCATCAAGCGAGCGGCGTACAAAAATGCCGTTTCGGGTCGCGCCATGCGCCCAGTAGTTGAATGTGCCGAGCTTGTCGAACGCGATGTAGCAGACGAAAGCATGTCCCTGGTTGTCGAAGGCGACCGATACGTCGCCGGAGACGCGATAGTTCTTGGGATCTACACCCTCAGCCAGATGCCACGTGCGACCTGCGTCCTGCGAGTACGAGGCGTGTACGTTGTCCTGAAACACGCCCACGACCTGCAGCGGATTCATCGGATTGACTGCGATCGCCGGCTCGGTGAATGGACCGACCGTAGGCGTGAGAGGGAAGATATGCGCATCTGGGGCTTTCGGCAGATTCTGTGCCTGCAGAAGCAAAGGCGAGCTCGAAAAAAGGATGCCAACAAATGCTGCAGCGCTGCGTCGAAAACATTGCGAGAAGAACATTCGAAGACCTTTTGGGTTCGTGATCAAATTGAGTGCTGTTTAACCAACATCCTAGGAGCACAAGGCTGCGCCTCCGGAAATGCCTGCGTCTGCTCCGTAATGCGCCATCAAGAGCGGGATTTCGGACACGCGGGGATTCACGCACCAACTCGGAAGGCGATTCTTGATTTCATCAAAAAACGGTTGCAGCATGGCCGCCACGCCGCCGCCCATTACGAGAACGTCCGGATCAAGCAGGTCGACGACGTTGCCGAGCCACGGCGCCAACAGTTCGACAGTCTCCTGCAGAACCTCCCGCGCCAGCGGATCACCGGACGCATAAGCCTGACCCACGAATTCCGCGGTGACGGCGGCGACATCGCCCTTGGCAAGATCCATGATGCTCGAACCAGACAGCGCTGCTGCGAGTTTCGTCCGAGCGCGAGCACCAATCGCCGGACCAGCGGCTAGTATTTCAATGCATCCGCGTTTACCGCAGCCGCACACTGGGCCACGATAGTCGATACTCATATGGCCGCCTTCACCGGCGGAACCAGTCTTGCCGTGATAGATACGGCCATCCAGAACAATGCCCGTCCCAATGCCCGTACCAATCGTGGCATAGAACACATAACGATATCCGCGCGCTGCGCCCCACCGCGTTTCCGCCAGCGCGGCGGCATTGGCGTCATTGTCCACCTTGACGGGCACGTGATACATCGACGCAATCCTGTCGGCCAGTGGAAAGTCTCGCCAGCACCGTAGGTTCGGAGGGTTGAGAACCACCCCCGTCTTCGGATCTAATGGCCCGGGCGCACAGATGCCTATGCTGCGAATGCCACCCGGGATCGCGGAGGTCAGGGAATCAATCGCGCCAACGACGGCCTGCAATCCTGCCTCCGCTGTGCCGTTTGCCGCCATGGGCTTGCGGTCCTGTGCGAGGATGCGGCCTTCATGGTCCACAAGTCCGACGGCGACCTTTGTACCGCCAACATCGACGCCGAGAACCGGACCTCGAGCTTTGGACTCAGTCATTTCTTCCCGTCGCTGCGGTCTGAGACGTGCTCGAAAACTGCACCTTCACGGTTTTGATCTCGTATGCCTTCGTGTGCAACGTGACTCCGCCGTTGTGCACGGCTAAGTTACCGATTGGCCGCTCCATAAGATCAGTCTCCGCCGCCGACTCAGCTCCTGGAGGAAGTTGAATTGTAACCTCACCATCCTTCCCGGCCCATTCGTAGAAGCGCAGCACCAGCGCATTCTCATCCTCGGCCTTCTTCAGCGCGGTCACGATAACGTTTTCTGATTGCGCCTGCAGAAACGAATGGTCAGCGGCGAGTGTTCCTTCGTGCTTTCCGAACGCCAGGAAGAGCAACTTGTAGTTCAGTTCGTAACCTCGCCTGATGGTGAGCGCATCCTTCCAGCCGCCACCGTGCGGGTACAGCGAATAGGTGAACTCATGATGACCCTCGTCGGCGTGGGGATCCGGCCACTCGGGAGATCGCAGAAGCGACAGGCGCAGCACATTTCCTTTTGCGTCGTACCCGTATTTGCAATCGTTCAGCAGGCTGAAGCCGTGTTTGGAGTCTGAGATGTCGGCCCAGCGCTGCGCTGGAACTTCAAACTGCGCCTGTTCGGCAGGAGTATTACGCGTAGTCGGACGCTCGACCGACCCAAACGGAATCTCGAATGCAGCTTGGTCGCTGTGAGCGCTCAGCGGGAAGGCGACTTTCAGCAAAATGTGTTTCTCGTGCCATTCCGCCTGCATCTTCACGTCGACACGAGGCACACCGGCGTACAAGGTGATATCACGCACAAAGGTCGAGTTCTGAAAGTGATTCTTGACTTGGATAACGGCCCGCAGCGGCCCGTTCTCTACGAGTTTCACTTCATCGGCTTTGTTCAGATCCCAGTGCTGCTTCTCGAAGTCGGCGTCAATATTCCAGGCGTCCCACTTTTTGGGCTTGTCGACAAAGGTCTGCAATAGATCGCCACAGATCGAAGTCTTGGGTCCGCCGGTATCGGTTTCGGCCGGCGCGAGAGCTTCGGTGCCGCTTCGCTTGTCGAACAGGCTCGTCATGCAGCCTGTTTGCGGATCCATTGTCACACGGATGAATTCATTCTCGAGCGTGCCGCCGGAAGCTTTCAGCATGGAATGAACCGCTGGCGCCGCATTCGCAGCTCGGACGAAATAAGTCTGGTACCCGAAGGCCGGAGTTTTCGATAGCAACAAAAAGCGAACACGGTGTGTCTCCAGATCGATCGAGAGAAGCTGAGATTCCGCATGTTTTCCGGCGGAATCGACAACTTCAATCTGTTGGGCCGGGGCTGGCAGTTGCGCTTCCACTTCGCTTACCTCTGTGCGTGGCCATGAAAGCGAATTGAAAATCAGCACCGGAACTCCTTCGCCTTGCGTGTTGACGTGGGCGGCGATCTCGCGAAGCGATCCTTTGGTCACATCATTGGCCGCGCGATCCACATCTTCCAGGTTGCGCTTGGCATCCAGATAGTTCACTGCAATTCCAGAGCCGGGCATAATGTCATGAAAGTGATCGAACAGAAGATTCTTCCAGGTCAACTCCATTCCGTCCTGCGGATATGGCCGTCCGTAGAGCGAGGCTAGCGACGCAAACTTCTCTGCGTTCAATACCGTTTCCTCGGCGCGCCGGATTCTACGTTTCGTCTCCGCCTGAGTCGTAAAGACGCCGCGGTGATAAGCGAAATAAAGTTCGCCATCCCAGGTGGGAACCTGCATGCTCGGAAGCTTTTTCTGGATGTCGCTGAAAAAGTCGCGGGCGAAACTGAACTCGAGTTTGGGATATACCGCGTCCGGAGCCCGCAAGTTGTCGGCATTATCAAGCATGATGCGAGTCGGGCCGCCGCCATGATCGCCAACGCCATAAAGGTGCATCATTTCGGGTTTGTCTGGAATGGTCTTGCCGTAAATCGACGGCATCCAAATCGAAACATCGGTGGCTAGCGGGACCGCATCAATGCCTCCTGCATAGTCATGCGGGAAGTAGGTAAGCAAGCGGCTGCCATCCGGCGATTGCCACCAGAAAAGCTTGTAAGGAAACGTGGTGAACTCGTGCGCCCAGAGAAGTTTCTGCGTTACGAAATAATCCATCCCTGACTTTTTGTAGATTTGTGGAAGTTGGTAGTTATATCCGAACGAATCCGGATTCCAGCCGATCTTTACGTCTACTCCGAAGTTCTTTTGAAAATAGCGCTTGCCAACCAGTATCTGTCGCACCAGCGACTCGCCGTCCGGCATATTCAGGTCGGGTTCGACCCACATGCCGCCGATGACCTCCCAGCGACCTTCTTTCACGCGCTGCTCAATCTGCTGGAAGAGGTCGGGATATTTCTCTTGCATCCACTCGTAGGTGCGTGCGGACGACATGGTGAACTTGAAATCCGGATACTCACGCATCAAGTCAAGGACGCTTTGGAACGTGTTGCGCACAACCTCGACGGTCTCCGTCCAGGGCCAGAGCCACGCCATATCGATGTGAGAATTCCCTACGATGCGAATGTTGAATTGCTGTAGCCATGGCCTGAGTGCCGCCAACCTGGCCTGCGCCTGTGTGAGGGAGACGTCGAATCCGGCTTGATCACCTTTGTCGAGCGGAGAAAAGTCGATCGCTTTGAGGGCCGCCTCCAGTTGCTGATCTCGCTCGGCTTTTGCATCTTCGTAGGCCGCGATGATCGGTTGCGCTGCGAGGATCTGTGTGCGCAGAAACGAAGGGTCGGGACGTGTCTTCGGAGGCTCAATCGTAAGCTCGCTGTGAAGGAATCCGGATTGCGACTCGTCTCCCGCAACGACCCGAACGGCGACAAGGAACTTCTGTCCGGGCTGCGCATTCTCGGTCAAGAGTATGGGCAGAATATCGTCGTCGCTTCCACGATAGAGAATCGCGCCGTTGGAGAAGACCGTAACCTTCAAGCCTTCGGAGTTTCCAAATCGCAGATCGATCGAGGCCCGCGACCCTTGCGTCGCGTAGCCGTTGATCTTCTCGGGAATCTGAATCCAGCGGCGGAATACGCGAGTTCCCGTCCAGCGCTCCTCTTTGGCGTTTCCACTGCCCGGTCCCGACACATTTCTTACCGTAAGTGTGCCCCAGTCGGAATCGCTCACCAGAGGATCTTCCGGATGCGGAACGTCCGTGTTAAAGCGCCACTCGGCTTCATCCTTACGAGTGAGCGAATCTAATCGATCCAGCGCTGTCTTATAACGATCGGCGGGGCTGGAACTCTGGGAAACCGCCAGAGCCGCGAGGGACAGCAAGAGTAATAAGGAGGTAAGAGAACGCTTCATCAAGCCGACCTTTTCCTACATTGCAGATTTTGTGTTGAGGTCTTGCGAGCAACCAAAAGATTATCACTCAACAGTTGTTCGGAGTCCTAAGTCGCTGATTCTACAGTGGTGGGATGCTGTCTGCGCACGGTTGAAAAAATTATGATTCCTCTCATCCAAATTATGAATCGAACGGGTTACGTAAGATTGTTGACGGCGCAGGCCGTTCCACTTAGAATTCGAACTCGAATGTCAGAAGCTTTCAATCTTCGCGCGGTGTGTTGTTGTACTTGTTGTTGTTGTGCATGCGTGTGCACTGGCGCGGGGAGGCTGCTGACTTAAGAATTCTTTCTTAAACACCGGCACTTCATAAACCCATCGCCAGATGCCCTGGCGGTGGGTTTTTTGTTTTCCGTATACCACTTTTATGACAATCGCAGCGAAGGAAACCAAAGCACAGAAGATCGAGCGCCTAAAGCGCGCGATGAATCCATGGGATGGGTTGGAAGAGATCCGGCGTTTCGCGCGCGAAGGATTCGAGTCGATCCCGCCTGATTGGATCGGGACATATTTCCGCTGGTGGGGCGTTTATACCCAGGGCGACGGAGCGGGAGTTACCGGGGGCCAGGGCGGAGTCGGGCGAGCGTTGGAAAGATTCATGGTGCGCATCCGTATTCCCAACGGCATGATGAGTTCCCGCCAACTGAGCGCCATCGCCGACCTCACTCGCCGCCACGCCAACGGAATCGCCGACCTCACCGTCCGCCAGAATATTCAGCTCCATTGGGTCACGATCGAATCGCTGCCGGAAGTCCTCGACGGCCTTTGGCAGGTCGGACTGAATACGACCGGTGCGTGCGGCGACGTGGTCCGCAACGTGACGGGGTGCCCCGTTGCTGGAGTAGATGCAGACGAAATCGTCGACGCTTCGCCGCTAGTGCTAGAAGCGTCTCAATTGCTCGCAGGGAATGCTGATTTCTACAACCTGCCGCGCAAGTTCAAGATTTCGATTACTGGTTGCCGGGTGTGGTGCCCTTATCCTGAGATCAACGACGTGGGCCTCACCGCTCTCACTCGCATGGTTGGCGGAAAGCCTGAAATCGGTTTTTCTTTGCGTGTTGCGGGTGGCCTTTCCACCGAGCCTTACCTCGGAGCACGGCTGAATGCATTCGTGCGCTGGAATCAGGTTCTGCCAGTCATCAAGGGTATTGCAGAACTATTCCGCGATTCCGATGTCTTGCGCGAACATCGCGAGCGCGCCCGGCTGAAATTTCTCTTTCTGCGGCACGGATGGACCGCAGACCGTTTCCTCGGCGAGCTGCAGGACCGCATTGGATTCCAACTGGATCCGGCGGTGGAAGAGTATCCCCCCGACGATGTCTACCGCGACCATGTGGGGATTCATTCACAGAAGCAGGCAGGTCTCTCATACGTCGGTGCTGTGGCCCTGCGCGGTCGAATCACGGCAGAGCAAATGCAGTCCGCTGCCGATCTCGCCGAACGCTTTGCAGGTGGCGAGTTGCGCGCCACGAATATGCAGAACCTGCTCGTCGTGAACGTACCCACTCTCAACGCGGAACCTCTGGCGAAAGAATTGGACGATACCGGCCTCAAAGTTGGCGGCTCCGCTTTTTGGCGCGGAGCCGTTGCGTGCAGCGGAACGGAATTCTGCAAGCTGGCCATCACTGAAACGAAGAGCTTCTCCCGCTGGCTGGTTGAAGAACTCGAGGAACGCTTACCCGGTTTCGATCAGCACCTGAAGCTGCACGTTACCGGATGCCCCAATAGCTGCGGCCAACACTGGATCGCCGACATCGGCATTGAGGGCAAGAAGATCAAGGTTCAGGACCACATGGTCGACGCCTACTACTTCTGCGTCGGTGGCGCCCTTGGCCTCCATCAGGCGACTGCGCGCCCGATCGGATATCGCTGCGCCGCCACCGAAGTTCCCGACGCGCTCGAACGGCTGTTGGGACGTTACCTTGCGCAGCGCGAGCCCGGCGAAAATCTGCGCCGCTTCTTCGCTCGACACAGCGACACAGAACTGCGGGAATTTCTTGCCGGAGAGGTCGTGACCGCAGTGGCTCGAGATCTGCCAGACACAACCCGCAGTCTGCCTCAAGCAGGAGGAATCGGTGACTAGCTTGTTTCCAATCTTTCTGAAGCTGGAAGGCAGGCAATGCCTGGTCGTGGGCGCGGGCAAAGTCGGGGAGCCAAAGATTGGCGGACTGATCGAGACGGGAGCGCACATCCGCGTGGTTGCAAGGGAGGCCAGTCCCGCCGTTCGCGAGTGGGGCCGTGAGGGAAGGATTGAGCTTGAGTTGCGCGCTTTCACCCCAAACGATTTGGCTGGAGCGTTTCTGGCAGTCGTTGCGACCAATTCTCGCACTTTGAACGAAAGGGTCTATCACGAAGCGCAGCGCCGGGGAGTGCTGTGCAACGTGGTCGACGTTCCTGATCTCTGCGATTTCTTCTATCCAGCGGTCGTGCGCCGTGGCGATTTACAGATCGCTATTTCCACTGCCGGGCAAAGTCCATCGCTGGCCCAGAAAATTCGACAACAGCTCGAAAAGCAATTTGGCCCCGCATATACCTCGTGGGTCACGGAACTCGGTGAGACGCGAAAGCTGATTCTTGCCAGCGATCTCGACAAAGATCGCAAGCTCGAATTGCTGCACTCACTGGCAAGCAGGGAAGCGCTGGAAGCTGCCCTGGCTGACATGCCTGAATTGGTTGCAAAAGGAGAACGGCAATGAAGGGCAAAGTCTATCTCGTCGGAGCTGGGCCCGGCGACCCGGAGTTGCTAACGGTGAAAGCGCTCCGTGTCCTGAAAACAGCGGACGCGGTGCTGCATGACGACCTCGTCTCAGAAGAGATATTGGAACTAATCCCTTCGACAGCGCAAGTTCACAACGTCGGCAAGCGGTGTGGGAAGAAGAACATTACGCAACAGGAGATCAACTTTCTGATGGTGGGTTTGGCTGATTCGGGACTCAACGTCGTTCGCTTGAAGAGCGGAGATCCACTCATCTTCGGCCGCGCGGGAGAAGAAATTGAATCGCTGCGCAAATCCGAGATCCAGTGCGAAATTGTGCCCGGTGTTACTTCTGCTTTCGGCGCGGCCGCGGCGGCTCAGATTCCCTTGACGCACCGGCGTAAGTCCTCTGCTGTTGTGTTCGTTACGGCGCACCAGGCTTCAGGAAGTGAAGCCGCGAATTGGAACAAGCTGGCCGGAAGCGGGGCGACGCTTGTGATCTACATGCCTGGGCAGAACTATTCGGAGATCGCTGCGAAATTGAAGACGGCCGGGCTCTCGCCCGACACGCCATGCGCAGTCATCTCTCGGGCGACAACTCAACACCAGAGCAGCCACCGTTCCACGATCGCGGAGTTGCATCGGTCTCCCAAACTGGCCGCTCCAACTCTGCTGGTTGTCGGCGATGTTGTGCGCTTCAGTGATCCGGCGGTGTTTGCGCAAGGATTTGGGCCTTCCATCTCAAGCGACGCGGGTTCGCTTCCCAGCGCGCTTTTTTCAGAAGCGACATCGATGGCAGCATTTGGCGGAGATGAGGAGTCACTCTCGTGAAAGAACAAGTTGTGGAACATCCCCAACAGCTCATCGCAGAAGTTCAGCAAGCGGCCGAAACGTGGACTCCGCAATGTGCTTTGACCTGGGCGTTCGATACCTTCGGCGACCGCGTTGCCATTTCGTCGGCGTTCGGAGCGGAGGGAATGGTCCTGATCGACATGGCCTCGCGAGTCAGCAAAAATTTCCAGCTCTTCACCATCGATACTGAATTCCTCTTTCCTGAGACGTACAACCTGATGGACCGGCTTGAGGAACGGTACGGAGTCGAAATCGAGAAGGTATATTCGATGCTCTCTCCCGAGGAACAGGAGCGCACTCATGGTGCGGCGCTGTGGACCCGTGATCCAGACCAATGCTGCAGCCTTCGCAAAGTCGAGCCCCTTCGCCGCAAGCTTGGCGATCTGAGCGCGTGGATCACGAGCATTCGCCGTGACCAGACCTCCGTTCGCTCCAGTGCCCGCAGAATTGAATGGGACGCCAAGTTTGGGTTGGTGAAGATCAATCCGATCGTCGATTGGTCATCGAAGCAGGTGTGGCGCTATGTTCACGACCACGACGTGCCCTACAACAAACTTCACAATCAGGACTATCCCAGCATCGGCTGCACGCATTGCACGCGCGCCATCCGCGCCGGAGAAGATCAGCGGGCGGGTCGTTGGCCGGGGTTCGCTAAGACCGAGTGCGGCTTGCACATCATTGAGCCAGCGCCGGTCTCGACAGACTCTGGTGCTTCAAAAGCCGCCAAGTTCGACAATTGAGTTAGTACCTGCTCAGCCCGCCTGGCAGAACGCGCTCGAGATCCCTCCCCAATCGCGCGCCAGCTCTGGCCGAGGAAAGAAGACTGCGTGCAGCCGCTGCACGGATTCTTCGACTTTTGATTCGTCTACAAGGAATGAAATGGTCCGATCCGAGGCACTCTGGCACAAAACGCGTACGTTCATGTCCGAGACAGCTCCGAAAGCGCGGCTCGCGATGTCCGGCTGACGTCGGATGTTCTCTCCCACCAGACACACCAACGCTTTGTGATTTTCCCAGCGCACCTCTGCCACGCCCCGTAGATCGGCAGCGATCGCCGGCAGCGAAGCCGTCGAATCCACGAGCAATGACATCCGTCCGTGCGACACAGCCATCACGTCGACTGAACAAGAGTGCCGGTCGAATGCTGCGTACACAGTCTGCAACAACTCTGAGTCGACCGAACGCGCAGATGCGATCCCAACAGCCGCGACTTTCCGTTTCGCAGTAATCCCGCTGACCGAATTTCCTGAGCTCGCCCTGGCGGTGACCTCGGTCCCTCGGCCCTCCGGGTGTCGCGAATTAAGAACATAGACGGGAATATTTCCGCGCATGGCTGGCACCAGCGTCGCTGGGTGCAGCACCTTCGCCCCAAAATGCGCCATCTCCGCCGCCTCGTCAAAACTCATCTTGCGGATCACGCGCGCGTCCGAACAAAGCTTTGGATCGGCAGTCATGATGCCATCGACATCGGTCCAGATTTCCACTCGCGCAGCAGACAATGCCGCACCGACGATCGCCGCCGTGTAGTCGGACCCACCGCGGCCCAGGGTGGTCGGAACTCCGTCGAGCGTAGATGCAACGAATCCGCCGATCACAGCTACTTGCCCGCTATCCAACAACGGCCCCAAGGAGTCCTGCAGTCGCTGCTCGGTCACATCCCAAACCGGACTGGCTTGACCATGCCGCCCATCGGTCACTATGCATTTCCGGGCATCCACGTGTGCGGCGTTAACTCCAGCCTGGCACAGAGCTTCTTTCACGAGTTTGCTTGAAAAGCATTCTCCAAAGCCCGCCAGATGATCCTGCGATCTAAGATCCAGCTGGCGCGAGGACTCAAGATCATGCAACAGGGCTTCCAGAGCTCGGAATTCGTCGCGAAGTTCGCGATCAAGGACGCTGTACGCTGCACCGTCAACTAGCGAGTCCGCCAATTCCTCGTGCCGCACATAAATGTTCCGCACGGCGGCAAGAGCTGCGCCCAAGTGGCCTTTTGCCGCGGCATGGCCCGCCTCAAGCAGTTGGTCCGTCACCTTTGCCAGAGCGCTCACTACAACCACCGGTTGCGCGTTGAGTCGGCCGCGGACGATCGCAATGGAGCGCCGAATAGCGGCCACATCCTCCACCGAAGTTCCCCCGAACTTCATCACCACCACATCGCCGCTTCGATCAAACCTGCTTTGTCGCTCTAACCCGCTCATAATGGCTCTCCGTTTCTCGTTTCCTTGGCGCAAAGAAAAACCCACCGTCAGATCGCTTCTGGCGGTGGGTTCGGGTAGTTTCTGTGTAAGAGTGCTTTACTTCATCCGATCCCGTCCTCCAGAAGACACGTAATTCGTGTCGACATAGGTGTGCCTGTCGATGTAATTCGCTTGGCCTTCTGGATAGAGGAATTCATGAAAAATGGTCTCTGCCGACAATCAGAACTACTACGCCTCAAGAGTAGGCCGCAGGCAGGCTGAGTGCAAATTCAAAAATCTGATGAGAGTAATCGAATTTTCAGCTTCACCGACCGTTAATCTTCCGCCTTCTTCATTTGCGTAGCAAACTGCCGCAACAGGGCCACAAACGCAGTCGAGGCTACCGATAGAGTTCGGTCGCGCCGGTAGGCAAGGCCAAGTTCGCGGTACAGGACGGCATCCTCCAGGTCGATCAACTTGACCCGTCCGGCCTCCACTTCGTCGCGCGCGAATGACGCGCTAATGAGCGACACCCCAAGATCGGCAGCCACGAAACTCTTGATCATGCCAATGCTGGGCAACTCCATGCGAACCTGCAGTTCGGCGTTGTACGCCCGAAACAGTTTGTCCAGCAGCCTTCGTGTGTGCCCGGTCTTCGGGAAAAGCAACGGATGCTTTACGATCTCGCTGACGGGCACGACCTTGAACTTCGCCAGAGGATTCTTCGGGCTGACCATGAGCATCAACTTGTCCCGGAAAATCGGCTGTATCTTCAGGCTGGGAGACTGGATCGGCAAGGTCAGGATGCCGACTTCCACCTGCCCGTTCTCCAGCTTTTCGACGATCTTGTAGCTGAAATTCCGATAAATGCTGATCTGCACCGGTGGGTACCGCCGGCAGTATTCCGCAAATACCTCGGGCAAAACATATAGGCAGGTAGCTTCATTTGCCCCTACCCGAAGCGTACCGCGGGGTGTGCCGCTATGATCCGCGACTGCCATTAACGACTCATCCCGCAGATTCTTCAGGCGTTCGGCATATTCGAAGAACACCTGGCCTGCTGGGGTCAGTTTTACCGTCTTGCCCGAGCGGTCGAGCAACCGGTCGCCGTACTCCTGCTCCAGTTGACGGATTTGTGCGCTAACCGCCGATTGCGACCGGAACACCTTTTCTCCAGCGCGGGAAAAGCTGCCCTGCCGGGCAACTTCGAGAAACGTGATGAGTTGATCAAAGTCCATTGTAGTTTTAGCGAATTATAGCGAACTTCAAGTCAAGTTAAGGTTAATAACTCGGTATCAACCAGGACGACGTACTGCGTGAAATTTGCATGACTTGCATCGAAATTCTGCATTGTACTTTGCCCGTCCGTAAACGCTATTAAAGAGTGTACGAGTGTCTGTTCCTTAGCACCTGTGGCGACACCCTCTCGCCCGGTGACACGCCTAAGAACAAGCGATTCGAAGGGAATTCAGTCCATCGGACGAAGTCCATGATGACGCGTCTAAAGTCGAAAAATGGCCTGCCGCCGGCTCAGGGTCTGTACAACCCGGCGCAGGAGCACGACGCCTGTGGGATCGGATTTGTCGCCAGTATAAGCGGCCAAAAGAGTCACGACATCATCCGAAAGGGAATTCAGGTTCTGCTCAACCTCGCGCACCGTGGTGCTTGTGGCTGCGATCCTGAAACGGGCGACGGGGCCGGCGTTCTCATCCAGATTCCTCACAAGTTCTTTGCCCGCGAATGCGAGAAGTTGGGTTTCGCCCTGCCGAAGCCGGGCAATTACGGCGTAGGAATGACCTTCCTGCCGGTCGAGAAGCACCAGCGGCTGCAGTGCGAAGGAATTCTCGAGCGTATTGTGCGTGAAGAGGGCATGACCCTGCTCGGTTGGCGCGACACCCCCGTCTACGCCTCTGCGATCGGCCGCGTTGCGCGCGCTTCACAGCCTTATATTCAGCAGATTTTCGTGCGTTGCGCTCCAGGAATGGACGAAGATGCGTTCGAGCGCAAGCTCTACGTTGTGCGCAAGCGCGCGGAGAACGAGATTCGCGAGTCTGGGGTCGAAGATGCGGAGATGTTTTACATCCCGTCGCTTTCGTGCCGCACGATTGTCTACAAGGGACTCTTACTAGCCTCGCAGATTACGAACTTCTACCGCGAACTTTCTGATCCAGACGCGGTCAGCGCATTGTGCCTCGTGCACCAGCGATTTTCGACGAACACATTTCCCAGTTGGGACCGCGCACATCCCTATCGCTATATTGCACACAATGGCGAGATCAACACGCTCCGTGGCAATGTAAACTGGATGCAAGCCCGTCAGTCGTTGTTGCAGACGCCGCTCTTCGGCGATGACCTGAAGAAGTTGCATCCCATCATCGCTCCCAACGGCAGCGATTCCGCCAACTTCGACAACGCCGTGGAGTTGCTTCTCCAGTCGGGACGCAGCTTGCCGCATGCCATGGCCATGCTCATCCCTGAAGCGTGGTCAGGCAACCCCCACATGAAGCCGGAAAAGCGCGCCTTCTACGAGTATCACGCTTGTTTGATGGAGCCGTGGGACGGGCCCGCGGCAATCGCATTTACCGACGGCCGCGTTATTGGCGCCACGCTCGACCGCAATGGTCTGCGCCCGGGACGATATGTCGTGACGCATGACGACCTCGTCGTCATGGCTTCCGAAGCCGGAGTGCTCGATATCGCTCCCGAGTTGGTCAAAAGAAAGGGTCGGCTGCAGCCAGGGAAGATGTTTTTGGTCGACACCGTCGAAGGCCGTATCATTTCCGACAAAGAGATTAAGCAGAAACTCGCTTCGCGGCAGCCTTATGCCCAGTGGGTGAAAGAAAATCAGATCACCATCGATCAACTGCCTGAGCCTTCGCGCATGCACTTTCCGGACGCTGAGACGTTGCTGCGCCGGCAACGCGCCTTCGGCTATAGCGATGAAGATCTGAGAATGATCCTAAGCCCAATGGCAGCCAAGGGCGAAGAGCCGATTGGTTCCATGGGCACCGATACGCCGTTGGCGTGTCTTTCGGAAAAGCCCCAGTCCCTCTTTAACTACTTCAAGCAGCTCTTCGCCCAGGTGACGAATCCTCCCATCGATCCCATCCGCGAAGAGATGGTGATGTCGCTCATTAGCTATATCGGGAGCGAGCGAAACATTCTGGAGGAAACGCCGGAAAACTGCCACATGCTGAAGCTGGCGCATCCGTTGCTGTCGAATCGCGAACTGGAAAAACTGCGCAGGGTTTCTAACCGAGATTTGCTCGCGACCACCCTGCCGGCCCTGTTTCGTGCAAAGGACGGCGAAGAAGGGCTCAGGCGCGCTCTCGACGAGTTGTGCCAGAGAGCGTCGCTGGCTGTGAAGGCGGGATACTCGTTGCTTATTCTTTCCGATCGCGGTGTCGACAAGGACTACGCTCCGATTCCATGCCTGCTCGCGCTAGCTGCCGTACACAACCTATTGGTCCGTGAAGAAACTCGAACGCAAGTCGCGCTGATTACCGAATCCGGCGAGCCGCGTGAGGTGATGCATTTCGCGCTCCTCAGCGGGTATGGAGCGAGCGCGATTAACCCGTATTTGGCGCTCGAGAGTGTGGAAAACCTGGTCTGGCGCGGCGAACTCGGCGATGCCATTACGCCGGAACTCGCAGTCAAACACTACATGAAGGCGATCAAGAAGGGCCTGCTGAAAACCTTCTCGAAGATGGGCATCTCGACGCTGCAAAGCTATCAGGGCGCGCAGGTCTTCGAAGCCATCGGCTTGAACAAAGACTTGGTCGACGGATATTTTGCCGGCACAACCTCGCGGATTGAAGGAATCGGACTCTCGGTTCTTGCAACCGAGGCGCTATTAAAGCACGACTATGCCTTTCGTCCTCTGACCGAGTTCGAGACCGAGCTTTCGGTTGGTGGCAGTTATCACCAGCGTGTGAACGGCGAATATCACCTGCTCAATCCGCAGACCATCAGCAAGCTACAGCAGGCCGTAAGACAGGACAGCTACAAAACGTTTCAGGAATACACTGACCTCATCGATAACCAGAGCACGAATCTGTGCACGTTGCGTGGATTGATGAAGTTGAAGAAGAGCAAAAATCCTGTTTCGCTCAACGAAGTCGAGCCTGCGAAAGAAATCGTGAAGCGCTTCACCACCGGCGCGATGTCGTTCGGTTCGATCAGCAAGGAAGCGCACGAAACGTTGGCTATTGCCATGAACCGCATTGGAGGCAAGTCTAATACGGGTGAAGGTGGAGAAGACGAAGAACGCTTCACTCCAGATGCCAACGGAGATTTGCGCCGCAGTGCAGTCAAGCAGGTGGCCTCGGCTCGATTCGGAGTCACGGCGAATTACCTGGTCAATGCCGACGAGTTGCAGATCAAGATGGCGCAAGGCGCGAAGCCCGGCGAGGGTGGCCAACTCCCCGGCCACAAGGTCGACGATGTCATCGCACGTCTGCGCCACTCCATCCCCGGCGTAGGTCTGATTTCGCCACCGCCGCATCATGATATCTATTCCATCGAAGATCTCGCCCAACTGATCTACGACCTGAAAAACGTGAACCCGCACGCCCGCATCGCTGTGAAGTTGGTAGCGGAAGTTGGCGTAGGCACAGTGGCTGCAGGCGTGGCCAAAGCTCACGCGGATGTTGTCCTGATCAGCGGCGACTCGGGTGGCACCGGCGCCTCTCCGCTAAGCTCCATCAAGCATGCAGGCATTCCGTGGGAACTCGGTTTAGCTGAGACTCAGCAGGTTTTGCTGCTAAACGATCTGCGCAGCCGCATCCGCGTCCAGACCGACGGCAAGTTGCAGACTGGCCGCGACGTGGCGATCGCCGCGCTGTTGGGCGCAGAGGAATTTGGTTTTGCGACGACGCCGTTGATCGCGATGGGCTGCATCATGATGCGCAAGTGCCATCTCAACACCTGCTCGGTCGGCATCGCTACCCAGGATCCCGAATTGCGCAAACAATTCAAGGGGCAGCCTGAGCACGTTATCAATTTCTTCTTCTTTATCGCCGAACAGCTACGCCAGTACATGGCAGAACTCGGATTCCGCACGGTCGACGAGATGGTTGGCCGTGTCGACATGCTCGATGCCGAGACTGCAGTCGATCACTGGAAGGCGCGCGGTTTGGATTTCTCTGCGATCCTTTACAACCCACCCGTGCCCTCGCGTGTCGCTCGACGCTGCGTGCACAGCCAGGATCACGGTCTCGATCACGCCCTTGACCACCAACTGGTCGAGCATTCCCTGGATGCTCTACTGAACCTCAGAAATGTTGAGATCAATCTGCCGGTGCGCAATATCCATCGCTCGGTCGGCACCATATTGAGCGGTGAAATCGCGCGCCGCTATGGTTCCGCGGGACTGCCCGACGACACTGTCCGAATTCACCTTACGGGCTCGGCAGGTCAGAGCCTGGGCGCATTTCTTGCCAAGGGAGTTACGCTTTCGCTCGAAGGCGAAGCGAACGACTACGTGGGAAAGGGCCTTTCCGGCGGCAGAATCGTTGTGTACCCACCGCGCGCTTCCGCGTTCGCCCCCGAAGAAAACATCATCATCGGCAATGTCGCGCTGTACGGCGCGACGAGCGGCGAAGCCTTCTTCAACGGAGTTGCGGGCGAACGATTTGCAGTTCGCAATTCAGGAGCTACCGCCGTTGCTGAAGGCGTCGGAGACCATGGTTGCGAGTACATGACGAACGGTCTCGTCCTGATTCTTGGCTCCTGCGGCAGAAATTTCGCAGCCGGCATGAGCGGAGGAGTCGCCTACGTCTTCGACGAGTGCATGGATTTTACGGAGAAACGCTGCAATCTGGATTCCGTAGACCTCGAACCTTTGCTCGATGGTCAAGACGTGCAGATTGTCCGCGAGCTTGTTACGCGCCACATGGACCTGACCGGCAGCAGACGCGCGAAATGGATTCTCGACAGTTGGGACGACATGGTCTCGCGCTTCATCAAGGTCTTCCCGCACGAGTTCAAGCGAGTTCTGGGAGTGTCGCGCAGCGAGCAAGCCTACATTCCAAACCGGCCCGTAGCCGTCCTGGCTGAGCCCGAGCCGCGACCAGAGCAGGTGCAACATGGGTAAGACGACCGGCTTCATGGATTATTCGCGCGAATTGGCACCGCGCCGCCCCGTCGCCGAACGTGTCAACGACTGGTTCGAGATCTATCAGGATTTTCCGGAAGAAAAACTCCGCATGCAGGGCGCGCGCTGCATGGATTGCGGAGTCCCGTTCTGCCAGACCGGATGCCCCGTCAGTAACCTCATTCCCGACTGGAACGATCTTGTTTATCGCGGACGCTGGAAAGATGCCGTTCGCCAGTTGCACGCTACCAACAATTTCCCCGAATTCACCGGTCGCATCTGTCCCGCGCCGTGCGAAGCGTCGTGCGTTCTGGGGATCAACCAGCCGCCAGTCACCATCAAGCAGAATGAGAAGAACATCGTAGAACGCGGATTTCTCGAAGGCTGGATTCGCCCCGAGCCATCAAAGCATCGTTCGGGAAAGAAAGTGGCCGTCGTCGGCTCCGGTCCAGCGGGACTGGCCGCAGCACAACAACTGTGCCGCGCCGGACATTCGGTCATCGTTTATGAGAAAGCAGACCGCATCGGTGGATTGCTGCGCTACGGCATCCCCGAGTTCAAGCTCGAGAAGCACATCATCGACCGCCGCCTCGAACAGATGTCAGCCGAGGGCGTGAAGTTTGTCACCAGTGCGGAAGTCGGCAACAAAATCGCTGTCGAAGATCTGCGCCGCGAATTCGATACCATCGTCCTGGCGGGTGGTTCCGAGCATCCGCGCGATCTGAAAGTTCCAGGACGCGAGTTGAAGGGCATCCACTACGCGATGGAATTCCTCCCGCAGCAGAACAAGCGTTGCCTCGGCGATACACTCGATTCCTCCGTCGAGATTCTTGCGACCGGCAAGCGCGTGGTCATTATTGGCGGCGGCGACACCGGGGCCGACTGTCTCGGTACTGTCCATCGCCAGAAGCCGCTTTCTGTTCACCAAGTCGAAATCATGCCAAAGCCGCCTGACGATCGCTCACCGCAGACACCGTGGCCCCTCTGGCCAATGCAACTGCGTATCGAAGGCGCTCACGAGGAAGGCGGAGTCCGCGACTGGAGCATCGCAACCGCCAGATTTACCGGTGACGAAAACGGCAGCGTTAAACAACTTCACGGCGTGAGGGTGGGCCTTCCTCCGAAATTTGAGCCCGTCGCCGGTACCGAATTCACCATGGACGCAGACCTTGTCCTGATTGCCATGGGATTTCTCGGCCCGGTCCGCAACGGCATGATCGAGCAGTTGGGAGTTCAGCTCGACAACCGCGGAAACGTCGCGACCGACCAGAACTATATGTCGTCAGTCCCCGGAGTGTTCGCGGCCGGAGATATGCGCCGCGGCCAGTCGCTGGTCGTTTGGGCAATCTCAGAAGGCCGCAAGGCGGCTGCCTGCGTCGATTCTTATCTCAAGTCGCTCGCAGTCCGCCCCGAGGTTCCTGTGGGTTCCACCGCGCGACAAATCGCCTCGTGATACTCCGACGATCGCAGACCAACACTTATCGACTTCTTTCGCGCCCTTCGTGGTTTCTGAATTTCAGGACAACCTCTCCGAGTCAGAACGTAAGATGCAGTAAGATGAGTGCGCACCTCTCATGATCCAACTTTCGGATATTCAGGCCGCACTCGAAAGAATTCGTGCGGACATCCGCCTTTCTCCCTGCACTCACTCGGAAACATTTTCGGGTCTTACGAATAATTCTATTTTCCTGAAACTCGATAATCAGCAACGCACCGGAGCCTTCAAAGAGCGCGGTGCGCTGAACAAACTCTTGACACTGAGCCCCGAGGAACGTTCTCGTGGTGTGATCGCCGCATCCGCGGGTAATCATGCGCAAGGAGTCGCGTATCACGCCGGCCGCCACAAGATTGACGCGCGCATCGTGATGCCGCTGCCGACGCCGCTGACCAAAGTTTCTGCGACTCGCGCGTATGGCGCCGAGGTCGTCCTGCACGGCGCGAACTACGACGAAGCCTACGAGAAAGCTGTCGAGCAGAGCCAGCAAGACCATCTGACTCTGATTCACGCTTTCGATGACGACGCTGTCATCGCCGGGCAGGGAACTCTCGGCATTGAAATCCTCGAGCAGCATCCCAGCATTGAGGTGATTGTCGCGCCCATCGGTGGTGGAGGTCTCATCGGTGGCATCGCGTGCGCGGTGAAAGAAATTAACCCTAAGGTTCGGGTTTTCGGCGTGCAGCCCTCGCGAATTCCCTCCATGAAAGCGGCGGTGGCAGAAGGGAAGCCGGTCACGCTGAAGTCTGCGAAGACCATCGCAGATGGCATTGCTGTCCGGCGCGCCGGAGAGCGCACCCTTCCGCTGGTTCAAAAATACGTCGATGACATCGTCACTGTGGAAGAAGAGGAGATCGCGAACGCGATTCTCTTGTTGCTGGAACGTGAAAAGACCTTGGCCGAAGGAGCAGGAGCCGCCGCCATCGCCGCCGTATTGAATCGCAAGCTGGCGCTACAAGGGGAGAGAATCGCTGTTCTAGTGTGCGGCGGCAATATCGACGTCACCTTACTGTCACGCATCATCGAGCGCGGCCTGGTCAAAGATGGTCGTCTCGTCCGCCTGCGCGTCCATCTGCCTGACTATCCCGGCGCCCTACACCGTCTCACCGGAATCCTCGCTGATCATCGTGCCAACATCGTCGAGACTGCATACGACCGCGCCTATCACGGTGTCAACCTTGGCGACACAGCCATCGATATCACGATGGAAACAAGGGGGCCGGATCACATCGCCGAGTTGTTGTCGGCGTTAGTATCCGCCGGCTATACGCACGAAAGAATTCTCTGAGAGATCGGGAAGAGGCCAAAAGGCTCGTCGTATCACGGCACCGATGAACTGAGAGGCGCTTTACCGCTGCCGCCGCACAGCAATACGCAAAGTAAGACGCCGGTTCCCGCTGCCGCCGCTCCAGCTGCGATCCACTTCATATTCAGGCCTGTGGTCGCACCCATCGGCCGCGCCGGAGCACCACAGATCTCGGATTCGTCGAAGCTCTTTTGTTCGGTCTCATGAACACTGGCCGAGTGCGCCCCGGCCGTCTCGGCCGATGGTTTCGATCGATTGAGCTCCTGATCGACGTTCACATCGTTCTTGCGGGCTGCAACTTGAATGTTTCCATTCAAGTTGTTCACTTCATATTGGGTCCATCCGCTCAGCGCCGGAACAACGGTGACGCAATTGACGCGCACTTTGAAGCTCTTTGAGGTTCCGACGAAGACGCTGCCATGCTCCAGTTCAAGCAAGTTCGTTTGCAGCTTCGCCACCGATTCTGGCTGAATTAGAACTGTCGATCCATCAAGACTCAAATTCGCCGAAGATCCGGGTTTTGTTTCCAGGAGGTCTCCGGGAAAAACTGCGGAAGAATCTGTCGCCTCGTACCCATTGACCCAAACACCGCCTTGCGTATGAAGGATGGCCGCTCCAGTTTGTTCCGGCGACCCCTGTCCCGATAACGAGGCGGGTGTGAACACCAGCATCACCCAACATAAAAAAGGCCGTAAGATAGAAGCACCCATATTTAGGACTGAATTCTGCAAACTCTCCCATGAGAATCGTATCCGCCGGTTCCAATGCCGTCTATTAGCACTCTGGATGACCATTGCATGTGGAGCGAGTACAGCCGCGGTTTCCGGTTTTGTAATACTTGTTATGGGTGGGTAAAACTTTGTAAATCATCAGGTTCGGCAGCTTCCGGCAAGGTAAAGTAAAGGTGGGCGCATGAAAGACAAGAAAACAGCAATTGCCACATTTTTGTTCGCAGTCTGCAGTCTTACCGGTCTGATTCACCCGTTGTCGGGCTTCGCATCTGCAGCTAGTCCAGCCCAGGAGGCCGGCCAATCTGCCATTGCCAAACGCATCGGAGTGATTAAGGCAATCAATGGGAGCGCCGTTGTTCTGGCGCCCGATTCTGGTCCCGATATCGCGGTTACGGTTCAACCGAATGCTCGCCTGCTGCGGATTGCACCCGGTGCCAAGGATCTGACAAACGCGACGCCCGTGCAATTGCAGGATTTGCAGGTCGGTGACCGTGTCCGTGTGCGCGGTCAGGCATCCGCCGATTCCACTTCGCTCGCGGCGTTAGAGGTCATCGTGATTTCCCACTCTGACCTGGAAGCGCGGCACGAGCAGGAACGCCAAGATTGGCAGAAGCGTGGCCTCGGCGGCCTGGTCGGCGCGGTCGACCCTGCGACCGGGACCGTAACGATTTCGGTCACGACTTTCGGTGGCAAGAAGAGCATCGCGATACACACCTCGAAGAGCACGGTGTTTCGACGTTATTCTCCCGACTCCGTGAAGTTCGATGACGCCACGCCCAGCACTTTGCAGGAGATTCATCCCGGCGACCAGCTGCGCGCGCGTGGAGACCGCAGCGCCGACGGTTCTGAATTGACCGCGGATGAAGTCGTGACTGGTGCCTTTCGCAATATCGCCGGTACCATCAATTCGGTCGATGCAAGCTCCGGCACCATCAACGTTCAAGATTTGTTGAGCAAGAAAGCGGTTCAAGTGAGGATCACGTCGGACTCCCAGCTTCACAAACTGCCCCCTGAGATGGCGCAGCGGATCGCGATGCGGTTGAAGTCCTCTATGCCTCCAGGAACTCCCGGCGCAGCCGGTGCGTCGAAGTCGGGCTCTGGGCCTGGCGGTGGCCAAGCCTCTAATGCCGCATCCGGAGGAGCGGGCGCGGGCGGAGGCACTATGGGCGGAGGAATGCGCCAGGGCAGCGCTCCCGACTTTCAGCAGATGCTGAGCCGTATGCCCGCCGTAGCCCTCTCTGATTTGCATAAAGGGGATGCCGTCCTGATTGTCACTACGCAAGGCACGGCATCAGGCGGTGGCACCGCAATTACGTTGCTCAGTGGGGTGGAAGCGATTCTTCAGGCAGCTCCCTCGGGCAGTCAAGCGATGATGTTGGCGCCTTGGAGCTTAGGGAGCGCACCCGGCGGGGACGCCGGTCAGCAATAGTTCCCATCTCGATGGGGAATATTCCCCTCGTTTTCAGGTTCGTCCTACGAAACAGGCAGGTGAAATGAAAGTAGCAAGATACGAGCATTTATTTTTCATTGCGCTCTTATTTGTGTTGTCCGTAAATGGAGTGTCAGCGCAAACAACGTCCGGGGCTCTCCGTGGGCAGGTCACAGACCCGTCCGGAGCGGCCATCGCCAACGCCAGCGTGATTATGACTCCGGCGACTGGCTCGCCAGTTGTCATCCAGAGCAACGCCCAAGGCATGTACGAGTTCAAGAATCTCCCCGCGGGAGAATACACGCTGACAGTCGCCGCCACCGGGTTCACACTCTACGAAAACAGCAAGGTGGTAATCGCCGATCAGCCTCTGCGCCTCAACGTCACGATGGCGATCGAGGTGGAGACGCAGAAGGTTCAGGTTTCTGATACTGCTCCGACGATTGATGTGAATCCGTCGAATAACGCCGGAGCCATCGTGCTCTCGGGCAAGGAACTTGAAGCTCTTCCCGACGATCCCGACGAACTGCAATCGGATCTGGAAGCGCTTGCTGGACCCTCGGCCGGCCCCAATGGCGGACAGATGTACATTGATGGCTTTACCGCGGGACAACTTCCGCCCAAGTCTTCGATCCGCGAAATCCGCATCAACCAGAACCCGTTCTCTTCCGAGTACGACAAGCTGGGGTACGGCCGTATTGAGATTTTCACCAAGCCCGGTACTGACAAATATCACGGCCAGTTTTTCGCGGATGGGAACGACTCTGCGTTCAACTCGCCGAACCCGTTTGCGGGAGAAATCCCCCCGTACTATTCGACGCAATTCAATGGAAACGTCGGTGGTCCGATTGGAAAGAGCGCTTCCTTTTTCTTCAACATCGATCGTCGGGACATCAATGAATTTGCCGCCATCAATGCGATTGATCCGACGACGGGAGATCCATTCGCCGAATCCGTTCCGAATCCGCGTCAGCGCACCAACCTCAGCCCGCGCGTCGATTGGGCACTCACGAAGAACAATACGTTAACCGCTCGTTATCAGTATTACCGTGATACCGAAACCAACACGGGCGTCGGCGTCTTCAGCCTCGCATCGCAGGCCTATCATTCCCAAAGCACGGAAGACACGGTGCAGATTGGCGACACCCAGGTGTTTGGGTCGAAAATCATCAATGAGACGCGGTTTCAATACAATCGCGACAACAATCTTCAGAACCCACAGGACATCAACCCAGCGACGAACGTCCTCGGAAATTTCACCGGCGGAGGCAACAGCGAGGGCACACTCAACGATCTTCAGAACAACTACGAATTGCAAAACTATACTTCATTGATTCACGGCAATCACACAATCAAGTTCGGCGCCCGCTTCCGCTTCACGCGAGATACGGATTTCTCGACATCGGGATTTAACGGCACGTTCATTTTCCCAACTTACAACGCGTACTCGCCGACCAGTGGTCCCCCGACGCCTACTCAACTCTCAATGACTACCGGTTCGCCGAACGCGGCAGTCAACTACTATGATTTCGAACCTTATGTTCAGGATGACTGGCGGGCGCGGCCCAATTTGACCCTGAGCTACGGCCTTCGTTTCGAGACGCAAAACGTCATCGATAACCACGCAAACTGGGCTCCGCGCGTGGGATTTGCCTGGGGCGTCGGTGGGCGAAGCGCTCCTCCCAAGTTTGTTCTGCGCGGTGGCTACGGCATTTTTTATGACCGTTTTCAGGTAGCTCAAATTCTGCAGGCAGCCCGCCTGAACGGGGTAACGCAACAGCAATACATCGTGAACAATCCTCTGCCATCCTGCTACCCTGGACTCGACCTGCCGCTCACGACTCCGATCTCGGACTGCGTCGGACCGTCGAGTTCTAGCACCATCTCAACGACCACGTATCAAATATCTTCCAGGCTACACGCTCCCTACACCATGCAAGGTGCGATCAGCGTGGAGCGACAAGTGACCAAGTCGGCGACGTTGTCGCTCACGTACTTGAATTCGCGTGGTTTCGATCAGTTCCTCACCATCAATCCCAATGCCCCGTACCCTGGAACGCCGTGTGTGCCCAACTGCGCAATCCCCAGTCAGAACGTGTATCGCTATGTCTCAGAGGGAAATTTCGGGCAAAACCAGTTCATCGTCAATACCAATGTTCGGCTTAGCACGAAGGTGCAGTTGTTCGGTTACTACACGCTGAACTCGGCCAATAGCGATACCGCGGGCGTATCCAGTTTCGCTTCGAATTCTTACAACATCAGCCAGGATTATGGCCGCGCTGCATTTGATGTCAGAAACAGGCTCTTTCTTGGTGGTAGCATCTCGTTCCCGTATCTGATCCGGCTCAGCCCGTTCATGGTAGTCAGTTCTGGCACGCCGTTCAACATTGTTTCACCCATCGATCTCAATGGAGATTCCTTATACAACGATCGTCCGGGGCTGGTCTCGACCGCGACTTGCCCTAACGCCCCGCCCTCGATCTCGGGCCCACAGAACAATATCTACTGCACCTCGTTGGGAACCTTTGATGCGCTGGGAGCCACGGGTACCCGTCTTCCAATCAACTACGGAACTGGCCCCAATCACTTCGTCATGAACCTTCGTCTCACTAAGACGTTTGGCTTCGGACCAAAGACGAAAGGCAATACCGGACAGGGTCCCGGGGGGCCCGGTGGCGGAGGTGGTCGTCGCGGCGGTCCATTGTTTGGCGGAGGTCCATCCTTCTCTTCATCCAATTCCGATCGGAGATATAACCTCATGTTCGGAATCAGTGCCCGCAACGCGTTCAACAACGTGAACGTGGCCAGTCCTAGCGGAGTTCTGGGATCGAAATACTTCGACGTTTCCAACGCACTGCAGGGAGGCCCGTTCTCTCCAGGCTCCGCGGCCAACCGCCGAATCGATTTGCAAGCCACATTCAGTTTTTGATCGGCCGCGTATCCGGTCATATCGCGAACCGACACTTTCGGGTTATCCTAAATCGAGTTCGCATTTCACGGAATCTTGCAGGGTTAGGGCTCGACACAGATTGCCTTTTCTACCTACGACCAGGCGGAGGTTCATCCGCCTCGCAGCGGGCACCGGCGTGGCCGCTCTCGCAGCCGACTCCTTGCTCATCGAGCCGAATCTTCCGCGAGTCGTGCGCGAGCAGATTGCGCTCCGCCGCTGGCCCCCACGACTGGATGGTTTCACCGTCGCATTACTCAGCGACTTTCATTATGATCCTTATTTTTCCGTTCATCCTCTTCGAGCGTCAATCAGCATGGTCAACGGTTTGCACCCTGATCTAATCGTGCTGACCGGGGATTTCGTGTCTGTGCCCTGGTTTGGCGATCCGGCCGCAGGCGCCTCTGCCGCGGAACCGTGCGCACAACTGCTGCGCCAGATGAAGGCGCCTCACGGCCTCTGGGCAGTCATGGGGAATCATGACGCGTTCACTGACCCCGATCGCGTGACGAGTGCGTTGCGGTCTGCGGGAATTCGGGTTCTAGTCAATGAATCGGTTCCAATCGAGCGCGATGGCACGCGCTTCTGGCTCGGCGGCATGGACGACGTGCTGAATGGGACCGCCGACCTCGATGCGACTCTGCGCAAAATTCCAGCCGACGAAGCCACTATTCTTCTTGTCCACGAACCCGACTACGCTGATCAGGTCGCCTGTTTCCGAGTTGACCTTCAACTGTCAGGCCATACGCATGGAGGCCAAGTGCGCTTGCCGTTCATCCGCCCCCTGTTCTTGCCGGATTTGGCCAGGAAATACATTTGGGGTTTGTACCAAATCGGTGGGCTCACTCTATACACCAATCCAGGGTTGGGTACCGTGAATCTTCCCGTTCGTTTGAATTGCCCTCCGGAAATCACTCTGCTGACTGTGCGGCGTTCTGCGAGCGGCTGAGTCCGACTGATCGCCGCTTTCTTTTCTGCTCTTCTGCACGAAATTGCGAATAGCATGCAAGATTTTGCACGTTTCGTCTGCACTTCACAAAGATCGAAAATTGCGCTTTGAGATTGCGTTGACATGAGGTAAGTTCGTTGGCGTTTTCCATCGGGCCCTCGCAACAACAAACGCTTCACAAAAACAGGAGAAACCATGAGTAAGATGACAAAGCTGGCCCTTTGCGTCACCCTCACCCTGCTGTTGGCGGGCGCATACTTCGTCGTGTCCGCAGCAGAAACCCATGAGGCAGGTCCTCCACGCGATATCTCGGGTCTCCGCCTTCCACCGCCAGTGAATGAGGTTGGCCTGTCCACCTTCATCACCACTGGCACACCCTATGCCGTTCTGGCCGCTGGATTCAACACCGAAGATAGCGGAGGCAAGTTCACCTGCCTGAGTGGTTCCGGTACCTGCACTCTCGTGGTGAATTCTTTCGCGACTAGTTCCGGCGGCGGACTGGCCGACGATGATCGGGCTCTGTGCCTGATCGTCGACGGAAGCATTGTGGGCGCCTGCGCCTACAACGGGTATGACGCCTCAGACGGCTCCTACTCCGCGATAAGCTCGATTAACTCGACCGTGGTTAGTGCTGGAGTCCACACCGCCTACATGTCGTTCTACTCAACCTACGGAACGACCATGTACACGTACACAAATCAATACAACATCTACAAGCCCTAGTTCGTAAGGGGATGACTCCGAGGCGGAGCCGGTTCGATGGCTCCGCCTTCTTTTTGCTGCAAGTTATTTCACTTCAGCCGACGTCCTTCGCCTGATGCTGTCTGTAACGAATTCATAAAACAGGACTTATGTGCCGCCTCGAATGGTTGCGCATTTGCCCCACCTTGGCTGGGAGCGACCATCAGCTTCTACAGGAAGACTCATGTATCGTTGTATCTGGCCCGCGATTCTGCTGTTGATGCCAGCCATCGCGCAGGCGGTGAGCACGCCCACGCCGCAGCCGCGAATCGCAAACTTGGAGCAGCGGGAGAGTTATTTCTCGCGAACGTTGGCGCGCGCTTCCCAGTTCGTCGATGTCGCTCATGTCAGCTCCCAACCCGCGTGCGAAGACGTTCAACCCCCTGAGGCGCTCACCACCCCGAATCCCCTTTTCACGCCGGCGGCGCGTGGTCAAAAAGTGAAGGTCAGCTTCATCATTGGTGTCGATGGACACGTCCACAGCCCGCTGATTCTGGAGAGCGCGGGAATCGCCGGAGACCGTCACGTGTTGCAAACTGTGCGAACCTGGAGATATCGTCCCGCCACTTGCAATGGAGTGCCGACGGAGATCGAAGGCAAGGTCGAATTTTCCAGCCGATAGCACGAGTCCCAGCCGCTAAGCTAAAATGGCGCCAAGGGTGATGTGATTCGTGGATAAAGACAAAAAAGTTCCTAGAACCCCGGAGGCGACGGTACGTCCCTCCGACATGGAGGAGCTCTACCGGCGGCTGCAGCCGGAATTGCGACGTCCCAAGCCCAATCCAGACGCGATTGCAGCCGCCCTGGAATCGGCGCAACGTCTAGCCGCAGAAGCGGACGCCGAGCAAGCGGCAGACTACTCGTCCCAAGACCTTGCCAGCGATTCCACGGCAATCGTTTGCGGCGCGTGCGGATACCGCAACCGGGAAGGGAACAAGTTCTGCGGCATGTGCGGCGTCATCGTGATGGAGCCGCAGCCTTCAAATGCCCCGTCTGAAGCGGAAGAAGAAACTCCGTCTTCGCATGCCCTGGCGATTTCACTCGCTCCGTTTGATGAGCGAGAACCCGAAGCGCGGCCAGCGACGACACGACCAACGGGACAAGAGACGCACCACTACCATCATCATTATCACCACCACTACTTTCCTGGCGGGGAAGCGATGGCGGCGCGATCCGCGGTAGAGCCGATGAGGGAGCCGTTAAGGGAAGACAAGATGCGTCCGACAGCGGCGCTACGTGGCGATATGAGTCGCGCCGAGGCTGCGGTTCGGCGTATCGCACACGAATGGGTGCTCGCCTGCAACACGAAGCATCTTGATGATCTGATCGAGCTTTACGTCGCGGATGCCCTGGTACTGCGTTCGAACTGTCCTCCGATTCGCGGTGCGGCCGCGGTTCGCGAATTCTTTTTTGGCGCGCTGGATGCGGGATTGGGAGAAGTTGAGATAGAGCCTCTGCGTGTAGAGGTAGTGGGCGATCTGGCCTACGAAGCGGGACGGTGCAAAGCCCTGATTCCCAGCGCGACCGGCAAGCGGCGGGAAGAGCGCGGCAAGTATTTGTGGGTGTGCGCGCGGCAGAGCAACGGCGAATGGAGACTCGCGGCCGATTGCTGGTCAAGCGACCTCACATTGAGCACGCTGGAATCAGATGTTCCGCAGAGCGCGGGAGTGAAAACGACATTGCCGCGCAAGAATCCGTGAGCGAGTTTTGCGCTCCGGGGCGAAGGTCTTTTCGATTCTCTTTCCGCTCTACGTGGCGTTCCAAGCGCCTCTCTTCCGCGGCATTTAGGCACTACGGACTTACCTCCAACTTCTCAAGGTCCCCACGCAACTGCTCCAATTCCTGCATCTGGATGGTGTGCATTCCCAGCTTGGCCGCGCATTCCAGATTCAGAGCGCGGTCGTCGATGAAGCAGCATTGGTCTGCCGGGATCTGTGTTGTCTCCAATGCAAGGCGGTAAATGTCACGCTCGGGCTTGCGGAATCCGACGAAACACGAGCTGATGAAAAGGCGAAACGTTTTTCGCAGCCCGTATTTGTCGATTCGGTAGTAATTGAGTTCGCGAGACTCGTTGTTGAGCGTTCCCATGAAGTATCTTCGCGTGTCGCTGAGCGCTTGTGCGAATTGCAGCACCTCAGGGAACGGCCTTGACAGCGAGAACAGGTAATCGCGAAACGCATCTCGCGTGAAGGGTCGAGGGCGGTAAAAGACTGTACGGTCAAGGTACTCGTCAAGCGTGATCTTGCCGCGCTCGAAGGATGAGACGACCATCTCATGGCGGTCATGAAACTCTTCCTGGTCGAGATGAAAGTGCTCGAGGGCAGCGGAGCGTTCTGTGCGGTCCCAGGCGTTTGTAAGCAGCACGCCCCCGACGTCCCAAAAAATGGCGCGAATCGATGGCACGGGAAGGTTCCTCCCCAGCAGTTAAGTTCCTGGGAAAGAGTTTAGATGAGTTCCATAAGCTGCGGGCGACACGAAACTTGAGTTTTCGCTTGACATATTCCTATATAGGAATGTATATTTCTTTTCGATGGCACGAGCAGCGACCACGTCGGACGCGTTCAATGCCGTGGCAGAACCACGGCGGCGAGACATTCTGCGATATCTCGCCCTCGAAGAGCGGGCGGTGGGAGACATCGTGGCGGGCCTTGGCATGGAGCAGCCTTCGGTGTCGAAGCATCTAGGTGTGCTGCGGCGCGTTGGTCTAGTGAGAGTGCGGAGGCACGGACGGCATATGTTCTATCGGACTAACGCGGATGCGATCCGGCCGCTGCATGAGTGGACCAAGACCTTTGAGCGTCTGTGGGCACACCAGTTGAATCGAGTGAAAGACCGCGCCGAGACGAAACAAAAATCTTTGGATGATGTCTGATCCAACGAGTCCAATCACAAAACGAGAGCAAGGAGGAGTTTATGAGTGCAATGGCAACAGCAGGCATTGAGAATCTGACCACGAACATTACGCAGGAAATTCATGTCCGGGCATCGTTAGAGGTGACATTCGAGGCGCTGCTGGAACAACTCGGGCCGGAAAATGACACGCCGGAGGGCAAGCGAATGTCGATGAAGATCGAACCGTGGCCCGGTGGCAGATGGTTCCGCGATCTCGGCGACGGCAACGGACATTTCTGGGGAACGGTACAGGCTATCAAGCGGCCGACGCTCGTCGAAATCACCGGTCCCTTGTTTATGTCGTATCCGGTCGTCTCGAACCTGCAGTACCGGCTGAGCGAGGAAGATGGCGGAACACTGATCAAGTTTCACCATCTGGCGTTCGGAGTGATTCCGGACGAGCACAAACAAGGCATGGGGAAGGGATGGACCCACATGCACAACCGCCTTCGCGAGCGGGCTGAGGCTAAGGGTAAGAAGTAACTGCTGGGCGTGTCGGCGGAAGGAGGCACGTATGTGTCCAGCGTGTATGGCTAACGCGGCGGTCGTGGCGGGAAGTGTAATGTCGTCCGGCGGGATTGCCGCGATTGCCGTGAAACTCGTGCGCGGGAAAAAGTGGAAACCGGAAGAGAATTCAAAGGATTTGATCGAGAGGAGAAACGACGATGCCAACCATGACGACAAGTAAACCGGAACTGGGCAGAGTGGTACTGCAAGCGGAATGGCTTGCCGCCCGCAAAGAGCTTCTTCGCAAAGAGAAGGAGTTCTCGCGATTGCGCGACGAGTTGAGCCGGCAACGGCGCACGATGCCATGGGAGAAGGTCGAAAAGAATTATGTGTTTGACGGGGCACGAGGCAAAGAAACCCTGGCCGCTCTTTTTGCGGGACGCAGCCAGTTGCTTGTCTATCACTTCATGTTCGGACCCGGCTGGAAAGAGGGCTGCCCCAGTTGCTCGTTCCTAGCCGACGGTTTTGACGGCGCAGCCACTCACCTCGCGCATCGCGACGTGACGTTCCTGGCCGTTTCGCGCGCGACCTTGCCGGAGATCGATGCGTTCAAGAAACGCATGGGGTGGCAATTCAAATGGGTGTCGTCGTTTGGCAACGATTTTAATTACGACTATCACGTGTCGTTCTCCGAGCAGGAGCAAGCCAAGGGCAAGGTGTATTACAACTACGACCTGGCAGAATTTCCGTCGGAAGAAGGACCCGGCGCGAGCGTGTTCTATAAGAACGACACCGGCGAAATTTTCCATACATATTCCACGTTTGCGCGAGGATTGGATCCGATGTTGATGACTTACCAGTGGCTGGATCTCACGCCCAAGGGACGCGACGAAGATGGGCTGGCCTTCACGATGGCTTGGGTCCGCCACCACGACAAATATGAAGATGGCAAGGTTGTCGATCCCAAGGCCGTCTACGTTCAACCAGCGAAATCCGAAAGCTCCTGCTGCTCGGAGAAGGAACGTGTGTAAGTCGTTTGCCAGAGGAAAGAGGAATCAACGCAGTTCGAGGACAGGAATATGACACCGATGTTGGAACCGATGCTCTCTGAATTTCGTGAGGAAGCTGCCATAACGAAGCGGGTGCTGGATCGGGTGCCTGGGGACAAACTGGACTGTAAGCCACATCAAAAATCTATGACACTGGGCCAGTTGGCTCTGCACGTGGCAATGATTCCAGGAGGCATTTCCAGGATGGCGCAACAGGATGGTTTTGACGTCGCTCAAGCCAATTTCTCTGCGCAGGCTCCCAAGAATGTGGAAGAGTTTACACCACTTTCGATGAGAGTGTGCGGGCCGCGGAGGAATGTATGCGCGGCATGAGCGATCAGGTGGCAAGGGAGGACTGGTGCCTGAAGGCGAACGGGAAACCGATCTTCAGTAAGCCGCGGATTGCCATCCTCCGGTCGATTCTGCTGAATCACTGGTATCACCATCGCGGGCAGCTGTCAGTGTATCTCCGTATGCTCGACGTGCCGGTCCCGGTGATTTACGGGCGCAGTGCGGACGAAAATCCGTTTGCGTGACGGGCCACCAGGCAAAGGTTTAAACCCCGGCGGACGCAGAGGATTGACACTATCGTTTGTAGATAGTGGTTTCAGGATGATAATTGCGCCAGTCGAACCAGTAGTCCTTTAGGGCTGGCACGCGATCCAGGCATTTGCCCTGCGAAGGCCCCGATATTGCGCAGCCCTGGAAGTTCCATTCGCTGGCGGTCGCAGTATCGAGCAAGATCCAGGGTTTGGGATCGGCAGCGAGTTTAGTGGCGGGTGGCGAATCCGTCTTTGCATCGGCGGTGCGGTTGGGAACCGCTGGTTTCGTCGCCGCGGCTGTCGTCGCCCCGGAAAGGGTGTCGGTGGTTCCTTGTGCCGCGGCATCTCCGGAATCTGCTTTCAGGAAGAACTCAGCGTCTTTCCCTTCGATGCGGCTGATGAATACCCGGAAAGACTTCCCATCGGGACCCACCACCGCAAGCACTGGCGTGCCGTGGACGTGGTCCACTATCGGCGATTGCTTGACGAGCGTATCCCAAGGATAAGCGCGCGCGGTCCCGTCGATCTCGATGCCAACCACCACATCGCGAGATTTCAGTTCAGTCCCCGGAAAACTCATCACCACCGGAAGCTTGGCAACCTCCGGCTCCCAATTGCTGTCGTACTTTTTCACATACTTCGGCACTTCCGCGAGCACCTTGCCGTCGGATACTTCCGTTTTCCATTCGCCGAAAGTCAACTCGTCACTCGGGACAAGTTCCAGCGATGAGCCTTGCAGAGGACCGTAGATGGCTTTACCGGTAATCTGTTGCCACCACGTGCCGGTCTCCTTGTCACGCATCAGGAAGTTCTGGTTGTTGATGCCCGCCAGATAAAAATGCAGGACCTTTCCGTTTACGGTACGTGTCCACACCAGACCGGTGTGACAGAGCGTTCAATAGGTGACAGCGATCGGGACGCCAGCGACGACGTCGTTGAGTACATGGTGATACGCCATTTCGCGGATCGGATAGGCGCGGGCGTCCGAACCCTTTCGAACTGCGAGAATCATCTCGGACTGGCCGAGTTTGCTGGCGGAGGCAGTCTCGAATCGCGGGCTGTCGACGGGATGGAACATCCACTCAAAATAGTTCAAACGGGACATGACCGCGGAAAATGTCACCAGCACCATTGCCGACGCGAGCGCGACCTTTCGCCATTTGGTCGAAACATCCCACAGGATCAGGACCGAAAAAAGACAGACGAGCGCGGCTGCGAGAGTGCCCGAGGGGGCTCGCTGTCGGAGTGCCATCGCCAGCGCCAGGCCTGCCGCACTCTGGTGCGTAAACGGGCGGATGATGAAGGCCGGGATAAAGAACAGTCCAATGCCCGCCAAGGCAGAAATGATGAAGATCACCCACAGAAAGGTCCCGCGCAAAAAAGTTGATCGCATGCTCATAATGTCCCAGAACCCTGTAGAGGAATTGTACCGAATCGCGGGCAGAGAAAATGCCCCGGCCGCGAGGGCCGGGGCAATAGAAACATATCTCACAGCTCTACTGCTGTATGTAGTTCGCCGCCGGGGTAAAGTTCTCGTGATAGCTCAGCGTGTCGATATCCTGGAACTCCGGTGTAGCTGGAGGCAGGTTGCTGGGGCTCAGGAAGAGCACGTCGAAGTAGTAGTATCGAGGCGGCGGGCTGTATACGTCTCCGCCCGGTCCGTCTTTGTACGTGCCCGTGTTGTATTCCGAGTAGTACATGCTGACCAGCGAGCCGTCATAGTACAGCCCCTGGCCGCTCCAGTTTTCCAGATACCGCAGGAAGTTGTGCATTCCGCCGTCGGTCCCGAAGTCCTGGGCAACGTTCGTCCAGGTCGGTTGCGGGAACGGGATACTCTTTCCGCCCGAGACCGCCATGCGGTAGTACGAGGGTGCGCTGGGCGTGCGACTGCTGGCGCTGTCTGGATAAACCAGACTGTTAAAGTCTCCCCACTGGTTCGACAGAACCGTGACCGAGTCGGCGATGATAGACGCGGCCGAATGCGGAGTCTGTGTCGGAGTTGCGTTGTTTGCGGTAGACCAGAAAGGATCCGACGAATTGGTGTTGTAATTACCCTGCACATAAACAGGGTTTTCGGAAGCTATCGTGAACCCGCCGCAGCCGGTTGGGTTAGCGGCCGATTGTGAGCATCCGCTCGAGCCCGGCATGATCGGCAGGGAACTGACCAGCCCTGCGCTCATGCCACCATCCACAAGCTTCAGCACGTGGCGAGCTCCGCTTACAGGATTCGCCGCGCCTTCCTGATCGGTGACGCCGGTGAGCAGCGCGCCGGTTGAGGTGTTGTAGGCGGCACAGTCCACGGAGGTAGCCAAGCCTGCGTTGGCAACGTTAATTCGCTGGTACCCATTCCAAGGCGTGGGTTTGGTGTTAATGTGAAAACCGTAGCCAAGATTCTGCTCGCCCCAGTTGTCGAGGAATCCATTCTGATCGACGTCTTCGGGCGAATAGCCGTAGTAGGTCGCGGGTTCCAGCACTCCATCCGGTGTTGTCGAGGTTAGGATCGCCGACGAATTCACGACGTCTTCCAGGCCCGATTCTCCATTGATCACGCCGGCCGGAGTCTGACCACCGTTCGAGGGATGGGTGGACGGCAACATCCCGCGGTGGTCGGAGAAATAAAGAACGTATCCGTTAAAGCTCGAGTAATTCACGAGAGGGCCGCTGGTGCCGATGGTCCCTTTCAGCCATGCCTTCAGGTTACCCACGTCCAATTCCACCGCATTCATAATGCCTTGGACTGAACAGGAGGAATAAGTGTTGTTGCCGCTCGTCGTATTGGCGATCGCGTTGTCACGCATCTCGCCTTCGCGCGCATCATAAAAGTTGATGGGATACCAGTTGCCGGAAGTTCCAGCGCCGTGTCCGGAGCTTGCGGCCAGCGTCGGACGAAGCTGCTGCAGGATAAGAATCGCGTTCGGATCAACCGCGTTCGATCCCGGCGTGGTCGGGGGGTTATTAAAAATGCGGCCAAAGCCCAGTCCGAGCCACTCTGAGGTGACTCCGACCCAGACTCCGGCATTGTTCAGGTATTCAACCCGTATCCACGGGCCACCGGTCGCCACATTGTTCATCTGGGCTACGCTTGTTGGGCCGTTCGGCGCTGGCCAGGTTAGTTCCCCGATTAGAGGAAATCCAGTCGCGGTCCAGTTCTGCGCCCCGCCGTTGGTATAGGGATTGACCCAGCCGTGGGCGCCGGGAGTAGCCCAGCCAAAATACTCAGACCCACCCGAGGTAGTGTATGCGGTTGGCGTGGACGTCGGGAATTGGTAGTCCTGGGCGTCGATCGCACCGGTTCCGCGCTCGGGATGTAGGTCGGCGGCCGTATCCGCGATCAGGATGCGGATTTGTGCCTTGTTGTACAACCGCGACGTACCCAGTGTGCTCGAAGCAGACTCTCCCGGCTGCGGCTTGCGAACAATCGCAATGGGATCGGTGCAGGGAGGAGGATTGCTGGTACAGCTATTCTGCACGAAGGGCAACTGCATGTTCTTGGCACCCGTGAGCGAATTGGTCAAAAAGCCATTCAGTGTGCCTGTCGAAAGACTGGGGAAATTGGCGTTGGCGGATCCGCCCACGCTGGGATACCCGCCGCTCCAGCTGGCATCGCCAGGAATCGTTCCCGCCGTGGGTAGGGACACGCAATTAGAGCCGGTTGGAGGAAACGTGTTCAACGGACAACCGGATGTCGCCTTGGGAAGGTAGACCGTCCCACCGTACCCGGTCGTGGTCAAGTGGCCGTTCTCCAGCCGATCCATGAGGATCTGCTGATAAGCCGAGACCTTATCGTTAAAAACCAGATCGGCGCCGGATGCCAGAAAGAGGTTCTGGTTAGTATGAACGCGGCCGCCAAAGCTGAAATTCGGACCAGCAAAATAACTGCAGTCATAACCGCAGAAGACGCCAAACTGGAACACAGGAATCAGGGCAACCTCAACCTGGCGGGTGATATTGATCGACGCGTTGGACGGGCGGGTTGCCGTGACCTGCAGCGTCATGGGAACTAGCTCGGCGTATAAGCCCTGATTGGTACCGGAGCTGATCGTATTGAAGCTGGTCTGCGGATTTCCGGCAGCATTCACGGGGTAGGTAATGGTTTCGGTATACGCCATCCCGCTCACCATCGCCGAGGTCGGGGGGTAGTTGATCAGATTCTGAATCTGAGAGTTGGTCGGGACCTGATACTGGGTGTACAGCGCGGAGAGGTCCGCCGTCAGTTTTTCCATGCCGGACTCGGCGCCGTAGAACGCCCGATTGGCTTCGGTATCATTGCCGCCCATTTTCGATTCGCTGGTGACCATGTAAAACAGGCCGACCGCCACGCCCGACAGCAGCACCATGATAAGAAGTGCGGCGATCAGTGTGAAACCTTGCGAATTGTTTTTTCCCTGTCTCATTCGTATGATCTCCTGCGCAAGAAACGCTTCACTGGTAACGATTGCGAAATGCCATATTGCGTGCGCTGACGTCGGTCGCCAGATACATGCTTTGCGACTTGTTGCCGTCGGCTAGAATGCTTTCCCCCATCACGATGAGGTTGATTTTCTGGATATTGTTGGGGGATTCGGCCACACCCAGCGGATTGGCCTGGTTGGCGTCGAGTGCAGAGGTCGTGGAGTTATAGACATCATACGCAAACTGCAAATTGATGATGTCGTCCGCGACCGGGACCGGAGTGAGTCCATTTACTTGGCGCATCAAGCGCGGAGTTTGGCCGGCGGCGGGAACTGTCAGATAGTAAGTGACCGCGAATAGGCGGTACGCGACCGTATTGGTCCCGGTCGAGATCGCCTTGACGTTATTCGAAGCGGCTGCGCTTTGATTGATGTTGAGTGCATCCAGATCGGCGAATGTGATAACTGTCGCGGTGATGTTCGTGACTTCACCCACTGCCGAGCCCAGGCTGTTGGTGAGCAAGATGAGATCGCCCACCTGAATGCCGCCCGCGGAATTGATCGCCGGAGGCGCCGGGACGAAAGTCGCATTGGGCGTCAGTGTAATGGAGCCGCCATTGCCGGGAACGGTGAAGGCAACGTTGTATTCGAACAAGGGGAAGTTGTAATCGCAATAGATCGACGTGATGCTGTCATTTACCGCCGGAGCAGGCGCGGCCGGGACTACAGCGTTGGCTTCTACGCCATTGAGGTAGCCCGGAAGAATGCCATACATATAGTTGCCGGAGGGATACGTATGGGTCGGGATGTGACACGTGCCAGTCTGGTCACAGCCGAACTTGGATGCGCTCGATCCTGTTCCGGTGGGCAACTGAAGTCCACCCGAAGGAAGACCAGCGCCCGCCAGGCTGAGGTCTTTTACCAGGAGGTCCAGCGCAGCGCGCATGTTCTGCTGCGTTTCCGCACGCTGGCTCACCAGCATGGTGGAATTCATTGCGGTCTTGAACAGGCTCGCCATGGCGGCCATCACCACCAGGCCGATCGCCATCGAGACCATTGCTTCCACCAGCGTGAAGCCGCGTTCCGATTTTTGTTTTCGCAGTCTCATGTTTGCCATCATGGTTTCCATCGCGTGCCTCAGCGGTAGGCCGAAATCAATGCATCAATCGTGTATACGTGGGGGATGTTCGAGGTGCCGGACGTGTAGGTCACGGTCACGACGATTTGCTTAAGGTTGGGATCGATCGTCACGCCATCGTCTTCGAGAACGGAATTGATCTGAATCTGGCGCGAGAAGTTGGCCAGGCTCATCGCCGTGTCATCGGCGGTGCCCAGAATGCCATCCGGCCCGGGCATTACCACGCACTCGGGCCCGGCTGGGCAAGGCCCTGACGCCGGGAAATTAATATCATCGGCGGTATTAACCAGCCCGTCGGGACCGGCTTGCAGGAGTTGCGTGGCTGCGTTGGTGAAAATCCCGCCGCTCGCGATGTTGGCGATCTGCGAGAAGGAAAGTTGCTGCGTATTGCGGGCGGTGTAAATGCTCTCCATCGCCTGCAGTGCCTTCTGCCGGGCGATCAGATTGGCTTCGGCATTCTGCGTCGTTGCGACCGCCGTGCCGAAGGCGGCAAGCAGCGTAACCAGGCCGATGCTCATGATCGCGATGGCGATCATGGTTTCAATCAACGTAAATCCGCTTTGTCGGGATGCCTGCGATTTACTATGCGTCATTGTTGCACCCAGTTCTTGGTCCCACTCTGAAGATAAAGACGCCAGCCCCGGACTCTTCCCGTGGTGCCGAAAATCGAAAGAGCTCGCGAGCTATACATGTCGCCGGGACGGGTTATATAAACGACTCCGCTGTTGAAATTCCCCAGGTCGTCCTGCGCGGATCCATCCGGATAAAAGATCAGACAATTCGCGCTGACCAGGGCACAGTTATTGATCGTGATCGCGGCGTTCCCAGTTCCGAAACCGTCCGGACCCGGATTCGGAAATCCAGTCTGCACCGCGAACTGCATATCGGACGGCAGCTTGTAGGTGGCGACGGTTACCGGAGCCGGCGATACCGGCACGGCGTAGGGCCATTGCTGCACCGTGATCGTTGCGGGAGGCGTGAAAAAGACGATGTATCGGGAGTTGTAGGTGATGGCCTGGTTCCTGTAGTTGCGGAGCACCGATAGCGTGGTGTCGTAGGCCTGGTCCACGTGGCTGGAGTTCAGCAAGGGCTTCATCGCCATGAACGTCACGCCCGCCATGATCAGACCGATGGACATGACAATCAGTAGTTCCAGCAGCGAAAACCCGCGCATTTTCCTCAGTGTCATAAATCTCTTTCGGGGAGGAGAGGCGACTATGTCGAACACGCCTTCACTCCATGGAGCCCGTGTATCGCACATGTAGAGGAACATTTCGCATCCCGCTTGCTAGACAGCAGAACGGGCTCGCGTTCCTTCATCGCGTCATTGATCATCGTAGGAAGGGATTGCGGTGACGTCAAAGCACGACGGGTCAGTACCGAAGGGATGGCCTTTTGGCACATTGAAGTGGTTACTCATGTCACGGATTGAGAACACGGCAGTTAGGCGAACGCGACTTTCCCTACAACCGTTGCAGGGTGACCCCGGTAACTTGTCCCAGGAACGGGTGGCTCCTAGGATGAGGAGCAAGTATGACTCTATCTGCTCTGCTCGTGTGCATTGATGACGCAGCGGCCACGGTGCTGCGTCAAGTCCTGCAAGAACTCAGCATCCGGGTTGAGTCCTGCCCGGATTGCGTGCGAGCGGGAATTCGTCTGGCGCAAGAGCGGTTCGATCTGTTGATTGTGGACGGGAAGTCCAACACGGAAGTGATTTCCCTGTTGCGTGAGAGCCGCGCATCACGCCTGAACGATGCAACCCTTGCGGTTGCAGTCGTGGCCGGTCAAGAGAATATCCGCGAGATGTTTTCCCTGGGAGTCAATTTTGTCCTTTATAAGCCCGTGGAATATGAGCGGGCCCTAAGCAGCCTGCGGGCCGCGCGCGCGGTGATGCGCAAGGAAAAGCGTAAGAAAGCTCGGGCTCCAGTGCACGCGCACGCGACCATCGACTACGCCAACGTTGAGCAGGAAAAAGCCACGCTGATCGACCTAGCCGAAGATGGTATGGCGGTACAGTTCGGCAAGAGACTTCCTCCGGTCAGCAAGGTGTACTTTCAGTTCAAGCTGCCAGAACAATCGTCGAGCATTCGCCTGTCGGGTCAGGTGATCTGGCAGGATTGGAAGGGTCGTGCGGGTGTGCAGTTCGTGGATGTTCCAAAAACATCGCGCCGGCTTTTAACCGACTTCCTAAGCGCCCATCTGCCGAGAGATTCCAAGCGAGAGCCGTTTCCAGGCGTTACGGTGGAGGTGGAAGAGCCCTTGCAATTAGCGACGGTATCGGTTGCCGAGCAAACTCATGGCAGCTGGGACGCGCAGAGAGCCGCGCAAAAGCAAGCTGCCTCCGCAGCCGTGGCCGACAACCGGCGTGCGCAGACGCGCTATGCCTGCCGTTTGGGCGCGCAAGTGTTCCGTACCGGCATCGCCGTTCCACATCACTGCTGCCTAACCGACCTGAGTTCGGGCGGGTGCTACCTGGAAGTCTTGCTGCCGTTCCCGATGGGTTCGTCGGTAGAGATTGTGGTTCGAACTTACGAGATGAAGCTGCAGGTCCGGGGCACGGTGCAGGCATCTCATCCCGGATACGGGATGGGCGTGTCGTTCGAGCTGAAGACGAAAGAAGAACAAGGCAACGTGCAGAAGTTGATCGATTTCGTGGCGACGACCACCGATCCCGCCAACTAGCGGGGCGACAAAGACAGTCCTCTGCCAGTTATTCTTTCCGATCGTCTACTCTGCCTGTGCCTGCTCGGCGACGGCTTGTTTGAAGTAATCCAGAGACAGACGCAGTCCCGCTGCCAAATCGATTTTCGGCTCCCATCCCAGCAAATGCCGCGCTTTGGTGATGTCGGGACGGCGTTGCTTGGGGTCATCTTGTGGCAACGGTTCATAACGAATCTGGCTCTTGGATCCTGTCACCCTCAACACCATCTGCGCACATTCCATGATGGTGAATTCATTGGGATTCCCGATGTTCACCGGCAGATGTTCGTCTGACTTCGACAAACGCATGAAACCGTCGATCTCATCGCTCACGTAACAGAAGCTGCGTGTCTGGTTTCCGTCACCGTAAACGGTGAGCGGCTCGCCGCGAAGTGCTTGCTTCATGAAGTTGGAGATCACCCGTCCGTCGTTCAGTTGCAAACGCGGACCGTAGGTGTTGAAGATGCGGACGATGCGCGTGTCTACCTTGTGATAGCGGTGATACGCCATAGTGACCGACTCGGTGAACCGCTTGGCCTCGTCGTACACCGAGCGTGGGCCAATCGAGTTAACATGCCCCCAATACGTTTCTTTTTGCGGGTGCTCGAGCGGGTCTCCGTAACACTCTGAGGTGGAAGAGACGAAATACTTCGCACCGTACTTACGGGCAACATCAAGGGCGTGAAAGGTGCCAAGCGAGCCGACCTTCAGCGTGGGAATGCCATGAACCATGTAATCGACTGGACTGGCGGGACTGGCAAAGTGGAACACATAGTCGACGCGGCCCACGTCAAACGGCTCGCAAATATCTTTCTCAATCAATTCGAACCGAGGCTCGTGTTGCAAGTGGGCGAGATTGGCGCGGCGCCCGGTGAGCAGGTTGTCGATCGCGACTACATTCCAGCCTTCGGCGAGCAGAGCGTCGCAGAGATGCGAGCCTAGAAATCCGGCGCCTCCGGTTACCACTGCCCGTTTGACACTCATGCTTTCTTGCCGTTCTTCAGAACCGGAGCGGGGACGCCGTCGGGATGCGCGGTGGCGCGGCCCACGCTGTAATAAGTGAATCCTTCCGCGGCCATCATTTCGGGATCATACAAGTTGCGGCCGTCAATTACGATGGGATACTTCAGTTCCTGGCGAAGGCGGTTGAGATCGAGGTTGGCGAATTCTTCCCATTCCGTAAGGATGAGCAGGGCGTCGGCTCCATGTGCCGCTTTGTACGCGGAACCGGCAAAAGTTATGCCGGAAGACATCACCTCTTGCGTCCGCTCCATGGCAGCGGGATCGTAGGCAACAATTTTGCTGCCCTCCTGGACGAGCGCCTGCACCAGGAAAAGGGCCGGGGACTCGCGGATGTCGTCGGTGCCTCCCTTGAAGGCGAGGCCAAGCACCGCGAGATTCTTGCCGCGCAGCGTCCACAACGCGCTGCGCACTTTTCGCAGAAAGCGCTGACGCTGATCCTCGTTGATGCGCATCACTTCATCGAGCAGGCGAAAATCGTAGCCGGACTCGCGGGCTACAGCGCGAAAAGCAAGGACGTCTTTCGGGAAGCAGGAACCGCCATAGCCGATGCCAGGATTCAAGAACCTCGATCCAATGCGAGAATCGGTGCCAACACCATGAACCACCTGATTCACGTCGGCGCCGACTGATTCGCAGACCGAAGCCACCGCGTTGATGAAGGAAATTTTCATCGCGAGGAAGGCGTTGGAAGCGTGCTTGATCAACTCCGCGCTCTTGGTGCTGGTTACGATGATGGGCGGAGGGATCTGGATCCGGTCGGGCTGGGGGATCGCGTCTTTGCGCTGGTAGTAGCAGCCGCTGGTCAGGGGACTGTAGACCTCTCGTAAAACATCGGCCGAACGATCGCTGTCACAGCCAATCACGATTCGGTCAGGGAACAGGAAGTCGGCGACTGCTGTCCCTTCGCGCAAGAACTCGGGATTGGAGGCGACGTCAAACAGCTCCGGATCGGTACCATTGCGTAGAATGATCCGACGGACCCACTCACTGGTGTAAACCGGAACTGTGCTTTTCTCGACCACCACTTTGTAGTCATTGATGCCGCCGGAGATTTCGCGGGCCACGGACTCCACGTACGACAAGTCGGCTTCACCGCTCTCGGTCGGCGGAGTGCCCACCGCTACGAAGATAACGGAACTTACGCGGGCCGATTCTTTCAAGTCGTCAGAAAAGGTGAGGCGATGCCCGCGATGGCGGGCTAACAACTCAGGTAAAAATTTCTCGTGAATCGGGACTTCGCCATTCCGGAGCGCTGCCAATTTTTGTTGATCGTTGTCTACAAGGATGACGTCGTGCCCGAGGTCCGCAAAGCAAGCGCCCGCCACCAGCCCGACATATCCTGACCCGACGACCGCAATCCGCATCGGCTTTTCCCTCAAAAGATCGAGCTATCGTACAGGCAACTCGAATATGTTCTGTATTTCATTTCAGTTCTTGATGTGATTCTACAAACTCTTTTGCGTTCCTTGGACTCGCCATCGAGAAAACTTTCAGAGAGCATACGTTTGCCTGGCCAAAATGGGAATGCCGGAGAGGGTGCCTGAGATCGCGAAGCGTCCGGCGGTCGGAGTCTTCCGATGTTTGGTGTTTCGGGTTGACATCCTCTTCGATTCGCGCAAGACTCCGCATAATGATGGAAGGCCAGCGTGGTAAACGCCTGGTCCCCGTATGACTCACCACCCCATGTCGCCACCGGATCCGTTCGAAACACCAACCGGAGATGAGAACAGATCAAGCCCTTTGGCCGAACCGGGGCCGAACCGGCAGGAGAGTGAACTCGCCGCGATCGCCAGAACTCTGGCAGCGCACGGGGGAGGAGCGACCTCGTTCGACCTCGCCTTGGACCTGGTTCTGAACGAAGTCGTCGAACAAGCTCGGTTGGCCACCAGTGCGACGGGAGCAGCGATTGCATTGGCCCGAGACGGCAAGATGGTGTGCCGGGCGACCACTGGCGCCGCTGCGCCTGACCTGGGGGTTCGCCTCGAAACAAAGTCTGGACTCTCCGGGGCATGCTTACAAACAGGAAATCTCCAGCAATGTGACGACGCTGACGCCGATTCTCGCGTAAATGCCGCAGCCAGCCGGGCCTTGGGGGTCAAGTCGATTCTTGTGCTCCCTCTGGCCGACCAAGGGGCGCCGTTCGGAGTACTAGAGGTTTTTTCTCCGCGGCCCAACGCGTTTGGAGACAGGGATGTCACTACCCTGCAGGTTTTGGCACGCCGCGTCGTTGAAAGCAAACGAGGCGCGGAAAAGGTTTCGGCCCTGCTTGCGAATGGGGATGAAGCGCCCGAGAGGCCGAACCCGCCGGAGCCCCGTTCCATCGAGAAGCACTTCCTAGACAGCGACCAGACCATGATCACCGATGCGCCAACAGCGTCGAAAAGAACGGACATTCTCACGCCTTTGCTTGGTGTGCTTGTCATTATGGCCGCGGTGTTGTTGGGACTTGTGCTGGGATGGCGAGGAGCAAGCGTGAAAGGATTGCGCGCCAGACCTCAGGAACGAGACACCGCTTCCACAGACATGCCCGCAGGTCAGACGATGAATACCACGAAGGGGCAAACTACCATCCCCGTGCCTCTGTCGGAGTCGGCCGAGCAGGCAAAGGATATCTCTACACCGCAGCCGAACGCGGCAGGCGCTGCGACCTCCGCGGAAGCTCCGGACGGCGGGTTGGTAGTGTCACAAAACGGCAGGATTATCTTTCGATCCACACCAACCAACACGTCTGAGACGGTTCGGACCACGGCAGGATCGGATGGCGGTTCGCCGTCCCGGCTGATCCATCGCGTTGAACCCGAGTATCCTGCAGGAGCCAGGGCGCAGCATATTCAAGGAGTAGTGGCTTTGGATGTTCAAATAGGCAAGGACGGCGCGGTTCGCAACATTGCCGTGGTCGAGGGAAATCCGTTACTGGCTGAGGCGGCGGTGCAGACGGTAAGGCAGTGGAGGTATCGACCTTATGCTGTCGATGGTCGGCCTGTCGAAATGCAGACTCGAGTTACCATCCGATTCACGCTGCCGCCACCACAACAACAGTAACAGTTGCGGCAGGTTTTCTGGAAACACAGAGGCGGAGATGTTCGGGATGAAGGTTCTTGCATACACATCGAAGCCGCGCGTATTTGCTATGATTTACGCATTGCGCGGTTGAGTTCAAAAGCGCCTTTCCGAACCTCTACTTCGACGGGAGGAATCGCGCTAGAGTCTTTCTTCTCTATTGAAAACAAGCCATTTGCCCCCTCCCTAGTCTTTCTTCACCAACACTTTTTTCCCATTGCAAGAACTTGCAGGACTCTATAGATTATCCCCACTTGAGGTTCGATGTGCGCCGCAGCTTTATCGGCGTTTTCACTGTAGTATTGACCCCCCCCTTTATCGAGGCAGCAAGCGAAATGAATTGTCGCTTGTCCGGTATTAATCCAACGCAAAGCCGCGTTCGCTGACTTTTTGTCAAAAGCTACGAATGTGACTGAGAGGGCGGAGCCATGAACGGAGATGCGCGAGTGGCAGAGAGCTGTATGCCAGTCGACCGCAGTGGGGTCCTCGACCAGACGCGCTGGTACGCCGTTCGCACCCGCTCCCGCCACGAAAAGCTGGTAGCCCGGCAGTTGGAAAGCCAGGGCATCCAGTCCTTCCTCCCTATCGTCACCAAGATCAGCAATTGGAGCGATCGCCGCAAAGAAGTCGAAATGCCACTTTTCTCTGGCTATGCGTTTGTCCGGCTCGACCATTCGTCGAGCGACCGGATGCGAGTGCTACAAACGCAGGGAGTGGTGAATTTTGTCGGAGTACAAGGCGCTGGAATACCGATCCCCGATCAGGAGATCGAAAGTATCAGTACTCTCGTCGCCAGCAAACTTTTCTACCAGGAACGCCCCTTTCTTCACATCGGCCAACGCGTACGGGTATGTGGCGGAGCTCTGGATGGAGTGGAAGGCATCCTGGCCGCCGAGAACAGCGATCGGAGCCTGGTCATTTCCGTTGGGCTGATCCAGCGATCCCTAAGCGTGCGCGTAGCGGGCTATGACGTCGAACCGATTTAGTCTCTTTCTCCCATCTTCTGAAACGCAGTTCAACAAGATCAAAGGTTGTTGCGAGGTGCATCTTATGAATGAAGTACAGATGAAAGCCAGCAAGATTGAATCCCAGCCAACGCCATCGAAGCCGTCTCGGAGCGAGATCGCCATGGCTGATCAGTCGCAGAATCCGCCATCGCTTCGTAGCCTCCGCGTGGAAGCTGAAATTTATGCCATCAGCAAAACACTGGAATACACCGGTTGGAATCGGCGGCGGGCTGCGCAGTTGTTGTCGATCAGCTACCGCGGGATTCTCTACAAGATCCGCCAGCACAACCTGACCCCACGTCCGCGCGTGGAACAGGAACCGGTTGGCCAAATCCTGAAGGCAGGCTCTCAGGGGTGAGCGGCCAGGTCGGAAGCGGCCGTCAGAGATGGCGGCGCATCGTCACCAAGACCGTTCGTCGGTGAGCGTCGCGCCGAACAGATTCATCCCCAAGCGCCAGTGGGGCCCGTTTTACTCAGTGGGAGGATTCGCCATGATGAAGAGTTTCGTGTCGACAATACGTTTATTTGCAGGGCTTCTCGCCGTCGCGGCGGTTTGTTCTGCGCAGTCGGACAAGGCTGCCGTTCCGCCGGCCAATCTGGTCTCCGACGCCAAGCCAGCGGCCACTGCACCCGATTTTCAGCAGCGCACACCGCGCTATCGGATCGAAGCTGGCGATACTTTTGATCTCACCTTTGAGCTCAGCCCCGAGTTCAATCAGGTTGCGGTTGCCGTGCAGCCGGATGGTTTTGTCACCCTGCGAGGAATCGGCGATCTGAAGGTTGCGGGCCAGACGGTACCGGAATTGGAGCAGAGTCTGCGCACCGCCTACTCGAAGATACTGAACGATCCCTTGATTTCCGTCGTCTTAAAAGACTTCGAAAAGCCCTACTTTGTGGCAGGCGGGCAAGTCGCCAAGCCGGGCAAGTACGACATGCACGGCCAGGTCACAGTGACACAGGCGATCGAAATTGCCGGTGGTTTTCAGTCCAGTGCAAAACACTCGCAGGTAATGCTGTTTCGCCGGATCGATGATCAGTGGACCGAGGCGAAGCTGATCGACGTCAAGAAAATGGAGAAGAGCGGAAATCTGACCGAGGATCCCTTCCTTCATCCCGGTGACATGATCATCGTCCCGAAGAACACGATGTCGAAGATTGATCGCTATATTCCGAACATGAGCATGGGCGCTTATCTTCCTCTGACCATTCCGTAAAGGCCCAGAAGTGGCTGGTTAGAAACGTCCGGATTACGAAAGCACACGGAGAGATTATGAATGAAGCAATAAACACCCACGGCCACCGTCCTTATTCGTTTACAGCACGAGATGTGGTCGCGATCGGATTTCGCCACCAGAGACTCCTTGTCCTGTGTTTTGTTGGCGTCGTGCTGGGCGTGAGCCTTTCCGCCCTGTTCCTGCCCACCAAGTACCGTGCCGAAACCAAGCTTCTGGTGAAGCGCGAACGTGTCGATCCCGTGGTCTCGCCGGAGCAAAACGCGCCCATGATGTTTCACGACACCGTCAGTGAGGAAGAAATCAATTCCGAAGTGGAGCTGATTCAGAGCCAGGACGTGCTGCAGAAAGTGGTCGTGACCTGTGGCCTGGACAAGAAAAAACTCCTGTCGAGCCTGCTGCATCCGGGGCAGACTCCGCAAAACCGCATCGATAAAGCAGTCATCGACCTTCGTTCCGATCTGCAGCTGGAAGTGATCAAGAAGACCAACGTCATCAGCATCGCGTACGAGTCGCACGATCCGCGGCAAGCGCAAAAAGTGTTGGCCACGCTTGACGACGCCTACCTGCAGAAGCACTTGGATGTGCATCACCCTTCCGGACAGTTCCAGTTTTTCGACCAGCAGGCGGAGCAATACAAGAACGATATGATGGCGGTCGAAGCCCAGCTCAAGGGGTTTGCGGGTCAGCAAGATGGCGTAGCCCCGACGACACAGCGGGATATGACTTTGCAAAAGCTGGCTGACTTCAACGGATCTCTGGCGACCACGCGTGCCTCGATCGCCGAAACGGAGAAGCGTATCGCGGATCTGGAGAGTCAGATTCATTCCACGCCTTCCCGCATGACCACCCAGATGAAGCAGGCGGACAATGCGCAGGTTCTCGAAAATCTCAAGTCAACCTTGTTGACCCTCGAGATGAAGCGAACCGAGCTGTTGACCAAGTATCAGCCAACCTATCCGCTGGTGCAGGAAGTCGACAGGGAACTTACTGATACCCGCCTCGCTCTGACGAAAGAAGAGACTTCTCCCGTGAAGGAAGAGGTTACCGATCAAAATCCCACTTATGCATGGGTCAGTTCGGAACTGGCGAAAGCCAAGGCGGACCTGAGCGGATTCCAGGCACGCGAGACGGCTCTGAACGCGATCGTCAACGTCTATATGGGGCAAGCGCGGCAGTTAGAGCAGCAGGGAATCCTCCAAGGGGACTTAACGCGCACCGAGAAGGCCGACGAAGCGAACTACCTTCTGTACACAAAGAAGAAAGAGGAAGCCCGAATCGAAGATGCCCTGGATCGGACGCGCCTTCTGAACGTCTCGGTAGCGCAGGCGCCGTTGCTTCCCAGTCTGCCGACCCGGTCGCCCTGGGTGTTTGCGTTGGTGGCTTGCCTTTTGGCCGCCGCAGTAAGCCTGGGCGTTGTATTTGCCATCGATTATGCGGATCAATCGTTCCGCACGCCGTCCGAGGTGATGTCGGAATTGCGAATCCCTGTCCTGGCCGCTGTCCCTGTACACCAAAACAGGATCAATGGCTTGCCTCAGAGTAACGGAAACGCCAACGGAAACGGCCACGGTCAGGGAGACGTTCAGTATGACCAGACCGCACAGAATAGCCCCATCATTCAGGAACGAGGGTAAGCACCCATGTTTCTAGACTTCTTCGGCCTTCGAGAGCAGCCTTTCGGTGTCACACCGGATCCCCGATATCTCTATCTCGGTCCGGCGCACCGGGAAGCCTTGGCCTCTCTTTATTACGGGATCGAGGCTAACCGGGGGTTCCTCTCGTTGATTGCGCGGCCTGGCATGGGCAAGACGACGCTGCTCTTTCATCTGCTGGCAAAGTTCGATCAGACGGCCCGCACGGCCTTCCTGTTTCAAACCCAGTGTAGTTCGCGCGAGTTCATGCGATTCCTCCTGGCCGAGATCGGCATCGAGAGCGAATCGCAGGATTTCGTCAAGATGCACGAGCAGTTCAACCGCTGCCTGGTACAGGAAGCGCGGGCCGGCAAGCGCTTCATCGTCGTGATCGACGAGGCTCAGAATCTGGATGCAACCGTCCTGGAAACCGTTCGCCTGCTCTCCGATTTCGAAACACCACAAGCCAAGTTGCTGCAAATCATTCTCGTAGGTCAGCCCGGCCTGGCAGACAAGCTGGCCAGTCCTGCGCTGGTCCAGTTGCGGCAGCGCATCACCTCGGTTAGCGGTCTAAGTCCGCTTACTCGCGAAGAGACAGCACATTTCATGGATCATCGGCTGCAAGTGGCTGGATTCAAGGGTGCGCGTTTGTTTTCGCCGGAGGCGCAGGAGTTGATCGCGCAAGTCAGCGAGGGCATTCCGCGGCAGATCAACAACTACTGCTTTCACTCGCTGTCCCTGGCGTGCGCGATGCGGAAAAAAACGGTTGATGTCAGCATGGTCCGCGAAGTCGTTCACGACCTGGATATCCATCGGTTCGTATCTGAAGTTGGGTCGAATTCCCATCGGCATTCAGTCGGGAATGGGTTCAACGGTTCGAATGGGGCTAATGGGTCGAATGGAGCGAGTGTGGATCCGTTTCATCCGGTGGATGAGTTAACGGGAGTGGCCCGGGAGTATGCCGGTCCGACGGCGATCTCCGATGGCGACGACAAGGATTACTTGAGTCCTGCAGAAGCCATCGAACACATGCGCGATGTAGCACGGCTGTTGCATAACTGGCGAAACGGTTCGGGGCGTTCCAACCGCCAGCCAGCCTAGCCGCCACGTAGCGGTCAGTAGCAATTGCAGGACACCAGAGACAAGAGGCATTACGGGACTCTATGAGCAGAAATTTTGAACTGATGCAAAACCTGGGCAAGGAACAGGAAATGTTCCAGGCCTCCTCGGAAGCGGCCGTCGTTGAAGAACCCGTCAACGCAGCGCAACCGGTTGAATTGCAACCGCTCCAATTGAAAATGGAAGACGCTCAGAAGGACGAGATCTTCAAGCTTGTACAGCGCGTATTCTTGATGCCGGGCGAAAAGTCCCGCGTGGTTGTAGTTTCGGGAATGGAATCCGGCAACGGTTGCAGCTGGATTTGCGCCCGCATGGCGGAGGTGCTCGCCTCGCAAACCTCCGGATCGGTTTGCGTCGTGGACGCGAATCTCCGCTCTCCCGGCTTGCACCGCGAGTTCGGAGTCCCCAACCATTATGGTCTTACCGATGCGCTGCAGGTAACGGATCCGATCCGCAGATTCGTCACCTCACTCTCACGGCCGAATCTATGGCTGTTGAGCTGTGGCGCGGAGATCGAGGGGATGCAGACGATGCTCGGCTCCGATCGTATGCGGGCCCTGCTGCCGGAACTGCAGCGAGAGTTTGACTATGTGCTGATCGATGCGCCGTCGATGGGATCGGGCGACGACAGCCTTATGCTGGGCCGCAGCGCGGAAGGCGTGGTTCTGGTTTTGAAAGCTAATTCCTCACGACGCGAGTCGGCGCGCAAAGCCGTCCGCAATCTCGAGCACGCGAATGTTCGCGTTCTGGGAGCGGTCCTCAATCACCGTACATTCCCGGTTCCTGAAGCCATCTATCGGAAGCTGTAGACCGGAAACTGTCGAGACCAAAATGTTCGAGAACCTTAGAGCGGATATGAGCCGGGCGATGCGGGAAACCCGCAACGATCCCGACTGGAAGCCGACCTGGCGGAACAAGGTGAACGTGGCGCTTCGCCATTCGACTTGGCCGGTCACTGCCTATCGCTATGGACACTGGACGCTGGGCGTGCGGATTCCTGTAATCGGTCAGTTGTTGCGGCTTAGCGGACTGTTTTTCCGCAAGTCGGTGGAGTTGTTCACGAGCGTGCATATCGATGTGCATGCGCAGATCGGTCCCGGCTTCGTGATTCATTCTGTCTACGCGATCAATCTGGGCAAGACCACGATTGGCGAGAACTTTACGATCGCCACGGGATGCCTGATTTCCCATGCCTGCCGCGGCATCGGAAACAACGTTTACTTCGGCCCCGGAGCCAAGCTGGTCGGCGATGCGAAAATCGGCGACAACGTGGTGATTGCGGCCAACAGCCTGGTGCTTACCGACGTTCGCTCCAACATGATGGTCATGGGCGTTCCCGCGCGCATCAAGTTGCCCGGAGGACGTCCTCAACGCTTCGTCAAGAAGGCGTCGGTTGCAACGGTTCCGGCGAAGGTGCCGGTTGCGCAGCCTGCATCAACTCAGGCCGCGGCGAAATCATCTTCTGATCCATCGCCCGCTTCTATAACCGCATAACAAAGCTCAAGGGTGCTTGGGCCAGATCGACGACTAGGAGAAAGACACCTTGGACTTTGCATGGAATGAGGAGCAGGCGGCATTTCGTAAGGAGGTCCTGCGATTCGCTCGCGAAGAACTTAAAGATGACGTCATCGCGCGCGACCATAACGAGGAGTTCTCCCGGACGCTGTGGGAGAAATGCGCGAAGTTCGGAATTCAGGGACTGCCGATTCCCGCTGAGTACGGTGGCGGCGGCGCAGATACACTAACTACCGTTTGCGCTCTGGAAGCTCTTGGCTACGGATGTCATGATAACGGCCTGCTGTTTTCTATCAACGCGCACATGTGGAGTTCCGAAATTCCGATCTGGAATTTCGGTACCGAGGCCCAGAAGCGGAAATATCTTCCCGGCCTTGTGAGTGGCGGCCTGGGCTTGCATGCCATGACCGAGCCCGGGTCGGGTTCCGATGCGTATAGCCTGAAGACACGCGCCGAACGCAAAGGCGATCGCTACATCCTGAACGGTTCGAAGACTTTCAGCAGTAACGCCCCGAACGCAGATGTCACCATCGTTTTCGCTAACCTCGAGCCGAGCCGCGGGCCGAACGGCGTCACTGCATTCCTGGTGGACAAAGGAACGCCCGGCTTCACCGTCGGCCGCAAGCTGCACAAGATGGGGTTGCGGACGTCTCCGATGGCGGAACTGGCCTTGCAAGACTGCGAGATTCCGGTTGAGAACTTGCTCGGCAAGGAATTTGGCGGGCAGGCGGTGTTTACGTCGTCGATGGAGTGGGAGCGAATCTGCATCCTGGCCAGCCATCTCGGCGCCATGCAGCGCATCATGGAAACTTGCGTGAAGTATGCCAAGGAGCGCAAGCAGTTCGGCGAGCCCATCGGCAAGTTTCCCGCAATCGCCAACAAGATCGCAGACATGGATGTGCGACTCGAGACCGGCCGCTTGGCTCTCTATAAAGCCGCGTGGATGAAGAGTCAAGGCCGGCATCCGCTGCGTGAAGCTTCGATCGCGAAACTCTATGTGGCCGAGGCCTGTGTGCAGAGCTGCTTGGACGCGATCCAGTTGCACGGCGGTTATGGATACATGACCGAATATGAGCTGGAGAGAGAACTGCGTGACGCAATTGCGGGCACGATTTACTCGGGAACCTCGGAAATTCACCGAGTGATCATCGCGAACATGTTGGGTCTATAAATTCCGACGCTGATTCATCCCCCAACAATAAATCCAATCGGGCTGGGTTCAAGATCATGGCATACGTACTACAGCAACTATTAAAGAAGAGCGCGATGGCTTATCCGGACAAGCCAGCAGTGTGGGCGCGTGGGAATAGCATTACCTATCGTGAACTGGACGAGCGCTCGAATCAGTTGGCACATCTGTTGCGCGAGAAGGGAATCAATAAGGGCGATCGCGTCGGCCTGTTTTTCCCAAAGTGCGTGGAATCGATCATCAGCATGCTGGGCGTCCTGAAGGCGGGTGGAGTGTATGTTCCACTCGATCCGCAAGCCCCGGCGGACCGCGTCGGCTACATCATCGGAAATTGCGGCATTCGAATCCTCATCACCAACAGCGAGAAGCGCTCGGTCCTGGCACCAGAGACTTTGAGCACGCTGGAGTGCTGCATCCTGACAGAAGGCACTGGAGACGGGAGCGAAGTCATCGAGTGGTCGCGGTTGGCTGATTTCCCCGCATCGCATGCGCCGAGCGTCAACCTGGTCGAAACCGACCTTGCCTACATTCTTTACACCTCGGGATCCACGGGGCGACCGAAGGGCGTGATGTTATCGCATCAGAACGCGCTTACCTTCGTCGAGTGGTGCGCGGAAGAGTTCCAAGTTCGCAGTGAGGACCGGCTTTCGAACCACGCTCCGCTGCATTTCGATCTGTCGGTCTTCGACGTTTACAACACGCTGGAGGCAGGCGCTACGGTCTACCTCATCACCGAAGACTTGGCGGTATTTCCGACGAGCCTTGCCAACTTCATCGAGACGCAGCAAATCACTATCTGGTACTCGGTGCCTTCGGCCTTGATGCTGTTGCTGCTGCACGGCCGCCTGACGTCGGAGAAGTTGAAGAGCCTCCGCATCATTCTTTTTGCCGGCGAAGTTTTCCCGATGAAATACCTGCGGCAACTGGCCGAGGTTTCCCAGACCAGCGAACTCTACAATCTCTACGGACCCACCGAAACCAACGTTTGCACCTACTACAAAGTGGAGCGGGAGCGGTTGGCCAGCTTGGAAAAATTGCCGATCGGTATTGCCTGCGCCAACAGCGACACGTTCTCCGTCACTCCAGAAGGACAACTGGCGGGCAGAGGAGAAGCCGGCGAGTTGTACGTGCGCGGCCCCGCGGTGACCTACGGCTATTGGGCCGATCCGGAAAAGACGAAGAAGATGGTGGTGCCCAACCACTTCCAGGAAAATTTCGAAGAAAAGATGTATCGCACGGGCGACATCGTCACGGTCGGCGAGGATGGCAACTACTATTTCCAGGGCCGCCGCGACAGCATGATCAAGAGTCGCGGCTACCGCATCGAACTCGGCGAGATTGAGAGCGCCCTGCTGAGTCACCCCGGAGTCCGGGAAGCAGCGGTCCTGGCGGTGCCGGATGAGGTGATCGGAAACCGCATTCGAGCCGTGGTTTCTCTTCACATCTCGGGATCGCTTGGAGTCCTCGATCTGCAACAGTACTGCGCGGCGCGTGTTCCGAAGTACATGATTCCCGAGTTGATTGATCTCTGCGAGGAACTGCCGAAGACGTCGACCGGTAAGATCGACCGCGTGAAACTCGCCGCGGAAACTACGGCTGCCCGCTAGACGCCGAAGCGACGCGGCAGTCTGAGATTTTCGTTTTCGGGTTAGAAACAATCAAAATCACCGTAATTGGGAGAAGAACATGATCGAGTCAGCAGAAGTGAAAGACCGGATCCGCGAGTATGTGCTTGAGGAGTTTGCCAAGACCAAGGGCATCAACCAGATCACGGACCAGGAAGTTTTGACTAAGAATGGCATCATCGATTCCATGGGCATTTTCCGCCTGGTGGCATTCCTCGAAGAGACCTTTAATGTCCGCATCGGCGACGAAGAAATCACGCACGACAATCTGGAAAGCGTGGACGCAATCGAGCGGCTCGTTCTTGCCAAATCAAAGAAGTAGCTGCATACCCTACTCGTGGTGCGGGCACTGACGGCCTCGCCCGCATCCACCTGCCATTAAACGTATCGTCCTAGCCTCCCCTGGGTTCGCGAAAGACTGGTAAGCATCTCCTCAGGATCTCTTATGCACCTAGGTCGCAAAGCATTTACCACTGGATTCAAGCTGTTCGACTTGCTCTTGATGTCCGTTGCTTTCGTGGTGTCGACCCTGCCTCAATATCACCGCGTGGGTCGCTTCGGCTTGGCTGAATTCTTCGAGTTGCGCATCAAGCTGGGCAACTTGATCTTGTTTGTGAGTTTTCTTTTCATCTGGCACCTCCTGTTCAGCGTCTTCGGCCTCTATGGTTCGAAGCGTTTGGCCAGCCGGTGGGATGAGATCTGGGACATCACGCGCGCCACGATTCTCGGCACTTTGGTCGTGGCTACATTTGGCGTTGCCTTCCGTATTTGGGTTGTGAACCGCATCTTCCTCGCTCTGTTTCTGGTCCTCACGACATCATCCGTGATCCTCAGCCGCATGTTGATTCGAGAGGGTCTGGCCTTCGCCCGGCGGCATGGCAAGAATCTTCGGAACATGTTGGTGATTGGGACCAATCCACGCGCCTTGGAACTGGTGCAGCGAATACAAGGCAAGCCGGAACTGGGCTATCGCATTCTCGGATTTGCAGATGAAGAGTGGGGCGGAATGGAGGAATTCAAGAAACAGGGGCATTCGCTGGTTTCCGACCTCGATACTTTGCCGGCCTACGTTCGCCGTAATGTGGTCGATGAAGTTGTGCTGGCGCTGCCCATCCGTTCCTTCCACGGTTTCGCCTCGCAGATCGCAATGGCTTGCGAACAGCAAGGCATCATCGTACGGTTCCTACCCAATATCTTCGACCTGAAGGAAGCCCGCCAGCGCACTGACGAGTTCGACGGCGACGCGCTCATCAGCCACGAAAGCACGATCACCGATTTCTGGGGCCTGGCCGTGAAGCGCGTGATCGACATTGTGATCTCGTTGACAGCCATCATTCTGCTTTCGCCGGTTCTTCTGTTGACCGCGCTGGCGGTGAAGTTGACCTCACCGGGCCCCGTTTTCTTTGTACAAAAGCGGCTTGGTCTTAACAAGCGCATGTTCCACATCTTCAAGTTTCGCACCATGGTTGTCGACGCGGAGCAGCGCTTGAAAGACATCGAGCACCAGAACGAAGCGAACGGTCCGGTCTTCAAGATCAAGAAAGATCCTCGCATTACATGGGTCGGCGCTATCTTGCGCAAGACGAGTATCGACGAACTCCCACAGCTCTTCAACGTCCTGAAGGGCGAAATGAGCCTTGTCGGGCCGCGTCCGCTGCAAGTTCGGGACTACGAACTTTTCGAAACCTATTGCCAGGACTGGCAGCGCAAGCGTTTCAGCGTTCGTCCGGGGATTACTTGCCTCTGGCAGATCATGGGACGCAGTTCCACTACGTTCGAAAAATGGATGGAACTCGATCTGCAGTACATTCGCACCTGGTCGTTGTGGCTCGATCTGCAGATTCTGGCCAAGACTGTTCCGGCCGTCCTGAGAGGTTCGGGAGCTGCGTAAAACGGTTATACCCCTAAAGCCAATGTCTTCCGTCAAATCGTCTAGTTCCGTAGCTGAAGGCCAAGCCGGGAGCGCGTTGAATTCCCGTCGGACTGTTTGCGTTCACGAATATGTGGCGCAACGGGCCAGCGAGAATCCGGACGCGCTTGCGGTGGCAGGCCGCGAGGATGAACTCTCGTATGAGGAGCTCGACCGCCGCGCCAGCCGTTTGGCGAATTATCTTCGCTCCGTCGGTGTGCAGCGAGATGCTGTGGTTGGTCTCTACCTCGATCGCGCTCCGGCAATGGTCGTCGCTGCTCTCGCGATACTAAAGGCTGGCGGAGCGTACGTCCCGCTCGATCCGATTCACCCGGTGGAGCGGTTGGCTTTCATGCTTCGGGATTCGAAAGCCAGCGTCGTCGTAACCCTGACGCGCTTGGCGAAGGGATTTCCTTCAGGCGACTGGCGGATCGTGACACTCGATGGCGACGCCGAGCAAATCGCCGCCGCAACGGAAACTCCTTCCGAAAGCGGCGTTCGCCCGGATGACCTGGCTTACATCATCTATACCTCCGGTTCGACCGGTCAGCCGAAGGGCGTGGAACTCGTTCACTCGGGATTGTCCAATCTGGTTTCGTGGCACCAGCGCGCGTTTCAAGTGATAACCGCTGATCGGGCCAGCGCTCAGTCGGCCTTGGGATTCGACGCCGCCGTTTGGGAGATGTGGTCGTATCTGGCTTGCGGCGCCAGCTTGCACCTGGCGGACGATGCGGTTCGGAATGATGCTACCGCCCTGCGAGACTGGATCGTCTCCCAACGCATCACGATCTGTTTCGCAGCCACAGTCATGGCGGAGAGATTACTGCGGCTCGATTGGCCGACCGAGACTGCTTTGCGCTACCTATTGACCGGCGCCGACACATTGAAAGTTTATCCTTCAGCGCATCTGCCGTTTGTGCTGGTAAATAACTACGGACCGACCGAGTGCACGGTCGTCAGCACCTCGGGCATCGTTCCAGCGGGAAGCTCCGCGAACCAGGCGCCATCCATCGGGAGCCCGATCGATGGAGTCGAGATTTTCATTTTGGACGAGCATCGTCAACCCGTCACGGAAGGTGAGGGCGAGATTTATATCGGAGGCGTTGGTCTCGGCCGCGGATATCGAAATCGTCCCGACCTGACTGCTGAACGATTCGTCGCCAATCCCTTCAGCACTATTCCCGGCGCGCGTATGTATCGCACCGGAGATCTGGGACGCTGGCTCGCGAATGGCGAAATTGCGTTCCTCGGACGTTTGGACGAGCAAGTGAAGGTCCGCGGATATCGCGTCGAGCCCAGTGAAGTGTCGACGGTGCTGTGCCAACACCCCGCGGTGCAGGCGAGCTTGGTCGTAGCTAAAGAAGATGTTCCGGGCGAGAAGGAACTGGTCGCATATCTGGTTCTGTCTCCCCATGCGACTGTGACCGCCACAGCACTGCGCGAATACCTGCGCCGGCGCGTGCCCGACTATATGGTGCCCGCCGCGTTCGTGCCCATCGCGAGCTTGCCAGTAACTGAGCAGGGAAAAGTGAATCGGGCGGCCCTGCCCAGCGTAAACGGCAACCGGCTCTCGGATGAAGCCTATGTTGCGCCGAGAACTCTGGTCGAAGAAGAACTGGTGAAGATCCTGGCTCCATTGTTGAAGCTGGACCGCGTAGGAGTGAACGATAACTTCTTTCTACTGGGCGGCCACTCGTTGCTCGGGACACAAGTCATTGCTCGAGTCAGCGAAACCTTCGGCGTCGATTTGACGCTGCTGAAATTGTTTGATCATCCCACGGTCGCTGAAATGGCGGCCGAGATCGAGAACCTGATTCTAGCGAAGGTTGAGAGTTCGGCTGGAACTGAGCAGTCCGGGGACCGCAAAGCACGTGTCTAGTACGCACACTTCATCACGGCTGGAAAGCCGGGAGACGGCGATGAGCCTCTACCACCTCCTTGATCCGGCGGTGCTGGCGAATCCCTATCCTCTTTTCCACCGCATGCGCTCGGAAGATCCCGTCCTCTGGGATCCCTTTCTGCACGCTTGGGTCGTAACGCGTTACTCCGACGTTTTGGAAGTGCTGCTCTCCTTCTCGGCCGATCGCACTCCTACTCCCGCGCAGTTGGACGAAATGGGATTGTCGTCGTTGAATCCCATCGCCCAGGTGATGGTGAAGCAGATGCTGTTTATGGACGCTCCCGCGCATACCAGGCTGCGGGGATTGTCGTCCAAGGCTTTCACTCCAGCGCGGGTTGAGCAACTGCGCGGTCACATCCAGGACGTCGTCCAGAATCTTCTCAATGGCTTGCAGTCCAAAGATGAGATCGACGTGATTGCTGATCTGGCGGAGCCTCTGCCGGCGATTGTCACCGCAGAGATGCTGGGCGTACCGACTAGTGATCACCTGCAGCTGAAACGATGGTCGGCCGACTTCGCCGAGATGCTAGGCAATTTCCAGCATAACCCCGAGCGCTACCCGCGGGTTCTGCAAGCCGTTGCGGGCATGACGGAATATTTCCAGGATGCGATTCGTCAGCAGCGCGAGCATCCTCGCGAGGGGCTCATTCACTCACTGATGACCGCCGAGATCGATGGCGACCGTCTCACCGAAGAAGAAGTCATCGCGAATTGCATCGTTACCATGGTGGGTGGGCAGGAAACGACCACGAATCTGATTGGAAACGGAGTGCTCACGCTGCTGCGCAATCCGGCGGAGTTGCAGCGGCTGCGCAGCGATCTCTCGCTAATTCCTTCGGCGGTGGAAGAGATGCTGCGTTACGAGAGTCCCAGCCAGCATACCGCCCGCATGTGTCCGTCAGACCGGGAGATGGGTGGCAAGCGTATTCAGAAGCGGCAGGCAGTCATCGCGGTGATGGCTGCGGCGAATCGCGATCCGGAGCGATTCCCTGATCCCGATCGTTTCGATATTACGCGGAAGGATAATCGGCATCTTGCCTTTGGCTACGCCGCTCACTTTTGCTTTGGCGCGCCTTTGGCGCGCGTTGAGGGGCAAGTGGTTCTCGAAGCATTCCTGCGTCGCTTCACGAATCTTACCTTGGTGCCGGAACAGCAGGAATGGCGCACGAATCTGGGTTTGCGCGGTCTGAAAGCATTGAAGGTCAGAGTCGGTGACCCATCGAGAAGCGAGGGATCGGGATCTCCATCGCAGCAGGGAACCGCGGAGGCCAAGCTGGCGCATTCCGGTTGTCCTCACGAAGCGCAAGCTTCAACTGATAAACAGGCTCTGATCAAGAAATACCTGCAGTCGCGGATGTCGCATCAGTCACAGAGTACTCCGGCCATTCCTCACCGCAAGGAATCAGGTCCGGCGTCGCTCTCCTTTGCTCAAGAGCAGATCTGGCTGCATTCCCAGTTTGCCAAGGAACTCTACAACGAATCGATCACGATTTACCGGCGGGGGCCGCTAGACACACCCACATTGCGGCGAAGCTTGGCTCAAGTTGTTCGCCGTCACGAAGCCTGGCGCACAACTTTCAAAGTGATCGAAGGCCATCCGGTGCAGGTCGTGAATCCGCCATACGAGCCGAATCTTGAGGTCTTCGATCTGCGGCATATGGCGGCGGACAAGCGCGAATCTGAGGCTCTGCGATTGGGCCGCGAACACGTCAGAGTTCCATTCGACATGGAGCGCGGTCCGCTTGTCCGCGCCATGCTCGTGCAGTTCGGCGACCAAGAATATCGCCTCTACCTTTTTCTGCATCACATTATTTTTGACGGTTTCTCCGTTTACAACGTATTCCTCCCAGAACTGGTCGCGATCTACACAGCCTACCTCGCGGGAAAGACGTCTCCGTTGTCGGAATTGCAGTTGCAGTATGCCGATTTCGCTCAGTGGCAGCGCCAGTCCTTGAACGAGGCACAGCTCAACGAATCGCGTGGATACTGGTCGAGCCAGTTGGATGGCGAAATTCCTGTTCTGCAGTTGCCCACGGATCATCCGCGCCCACCGCTGCAAAGCTTTCGCGGAGCGATGCATCGCTTTACGTTTTCCAGGCAACTCTCCGAAAGCCTGCACGAGCTCGCGAACCACGAGCATGTCAGCTTCTTCACCACAATTCTGGCCGGTTTTGCGGCGCTGTTGCGACGGTACAGTTCGCAGGAGGATTTTGTGCTCGGCACGGTTACCTCGGGCCGCAAGCATTCCGAGCTGGAATCGCTGCTCGGTTGCTTCCAAAATCCGCTAGCGCTCCGACTAAAGCTCGCTGGCGATCCCACCTTTCGCGAATTGCTGACTCACACGCGGGAACTCACGTTGAGCGCGCTCTCTCACGACAACGCTCCATTTGAGCGACTCGTGGAGGAACTGTCTGTGCGCCGGGATGCAAGCCGGAATCCGCTCTTCTCGGTGATGTTTTCACTGGTGCCGCCGCCGCCCATGTTCGAAGCCGGTTGGGATATGAACCAGCTGGACCTCGAAACAGGCACCGCCAAGTTCGACCTCGATCTTGAGCTCGACGACCGGCCTGCGGGACTGCAAGGCCGCTTCGTCTACTGCACCGATCTGTTCGACGCCGCGACGATTGCACGCATGGTGGGGCATTTCCAGACGATGCTTGAGGCGATCGTCGCCGATCCGGAGCAGAAGATCTCTCGCTTGCAGATGTTATCCGCGGCTGAAAAGGCGGAGTTTGCTGAGTGGAACCGGACAGAAACCCAATATCCGCATGAGCTTTGCATGCACGAACTGGTGGAAGCGCAAGTGGCGCGAACCCCCAACGCGAATGCGGTTGAGCATGGCCGCCGCTCACTGACATTCCGCGAGCTGAACCAGCGCGCTAACCAACTGGCACACTTCCTGCAGAAACGCGGAATCGGACCGGAGTCGAAAGTTGGCATCTGTCTGGAGCGCTCTCTTGAACTGCCGGTCGCTCTACTGGCGGTGCTCAAGTCCGGTGCGGCTTGCGTTCCTCTCGATCCGGCGTACCCGAAAGAGCGCCTGACCTACATGCTCGAGGATTCGCAGACCTCGCTGGTTCTCACGCAGCCCGGGCTGTTGGCGGAGGTCACGGATTTCGACGCTGAGGTCATGAACCTCGACGCCGACTGGAAATTATTCGCCGACGAGAGTTGCGAAAACGCTCGTAGCGGGGTGAAGCCGGCGAATCTCGCATACCTTATTTACACCTCGGGTTCTACCGGGAAGCCTCGCGGGGTATTGTTGACCCACGGCGGCCTGGTAAATCACAATGTTGCCGCCTCACAATTGTTCGGAATGACCCCGGCCGACCGGATGGCACAGTTCGCGTCGATCTCCTTCGACATCGCCGTCGAAGAAATCTTCCCGACCTGGATCGCTGGAGGGGCGCTCGTCGTTCGTGAGGAAGATGCATCTCTGGCCGTCGGAGACTTCCTCCGCTGGGTCGACGAGAAACGCGTGACCGCGCTCGATCTGCCCACAGCGTACTGGCACGAACTGGTTCGGGAACTGTCGGAGTCGAAGCTCAGTCTGCCAAAGAGTCTGCGCATCGTCATCGTGGGCGGCGAGAAGGCATCTTCCGCAGCACTCACGACGTGGCGCAAGGTGGCCGGACCTCGAATACGTTGGGTTAATACATACGGCCCTACTGAGACAAGCGTGATCGTGACCTCGTTCGAACCAAAGGCATCCGATGAGATTCCGGCGGTGCTGCCCATTGGGCGTCCTATCGCCAATACGCGAATCTATATTCTTGGCAAGAATCTGCAACCGCTGCCGGTGGGCATCGCTGGCGACTTGTACGTCTCGGGTCCGGGCTTGGCACGCGGATACCTGAATCGTCCGGAAATTACCGCCGAGAAGTTCGTTCTCGATCCGTTCAGCAAAGAACCGGGCACGCGAATGTACAAGACCGGAGATCTGGCGCGATATCTCGCGAGCGGCGAAATCGAATTCGCGGGACGCACCGACGATCAGGTCAAAATCCGCGGCTATCGTGTCGAACTGGAAGAAATTGAGGCAGTCCTGGGAGCGCATGTCGGTACTCGCGAAGTCGTCGTAACCGCGCGCGAGAATGAATCGGGCGAGAAGAACTTGGTAGCTTACGTCGTGCCCGCGCGCGAGCTAGTGCCGACCGCCAGTGAACTGCGCTCGTATCTAAAGCAGAAACTTCCACACTATATGGTGCCTTCTGCTTTCGTTCTATTGGAAGCGATGCCCAAGACACCCAATGGCAAAGTGGATAAGCGCGCTTTGCCTGCTCCCAAGCAATCCGATTTTGCCGAGACGCAGGAATATGTGGCGCCCTCCAATGAGCTCGAGACGCAACTGACCAGGATCTGGGAAACGGTTCTTGAAAAGCAGCCCATCGGCATCCGCGACAATTTTTTTGAACTTGGTGGGCACTCCCTTTTGGCGGCACGCTTGATGCACCGCATCGAACAATCTCTCGGGCAGCGACTTCCGCTTGCTGCTTTGTTACAAGCACCCACGATCGAGCAGTTCTCCAAGTTGCTGCGGCAGGAGAAGTGGTCCAGTGCGTGGTCATCCCTCGTTGCGATTCAGCCGGAAGGCTCGCGCCCCCCATTCTTTTGCGTGCACGGGGTGGGCGGTAACGTGGTCGGCTTCCGCGATCTGGCCCGGCATCTTGGATCCGATCAACCTTTTTATGCATTACAGCCGCAAGGTCTCGACGGTAAGCGCGAGTGCCTGACCAGCATTCCGGAAATGGCGGAACGATACATCCAGGAGATTCGCCGAATTCAGCCCGAAGGTCCGTACCGCATTGGTGGCTACTCGTTCGGCGGGTTAGTAGCGTACGAAATGGCGCAGCAGTTGGAAGCTCAGGGCGTGGAAACTGCGCTCTTGGCCTTGTTCGATACGTATCCGGGCAAGATGGAATCCCGAGGTTCGCAGTTGAAGAACCTGTTTTCGCTGCCGTTTAGGGAGCAGGCCACGTTCGTTCTGAAGAAGGGCAGCTTCGTCATGATGACGCTGCGGAAGCGTCTCGAACTGCAAATGCTGCCGCGCCCGTTACGCAATGTCAGACAGGCTTGCGCCAAAGCCGCCGCCACCTACGATGTGCAGCCCTACAGCGGTCGAGTCACGCTGTTTCGCGTCAGGGAAAAATCAGTCGGGAGTTTAAACGATCCCTACGCGATCTGGTGGCGCGTAGCCGCCGGTGGAGTGGATCTTCGCGAAATCAGCGGCGATCATCTAAGCCTGTTGAAAGAGCCTCAGGTACGTTTTCTAGCCGAAGAGCTGGGAGATTGCTTGGTGCAGCCTGCTCAAGAGCACGCCTTGGTCGCAACCGGCACTTAGCCCAGCATCAATTCATCACCACGAATTCATAGATCACCGTTGGCGAAATCGTAATGAGCTCATCCGATACAGAACAGTTGCTCGACCCAGCTTTTGTCGAAGACGCGGTCGTCGCTGCTTCGTCTGACTCGGGCGCAGACGTCGAAAGCGGCGGATTTACTCGCAAGCTGGCCCGCTGGGTCACCAAGGGCGGCCTCGCGATTCTCGATCAGGGACTGATTTCAGGATCGAATTTCCTCATCGGAATCCTGCTCGCACGCTGGCTTGTGCCCGCTCAGTACGGAGCGTTCTCACTCGCGTTCTCTGTCTTCCTGCTGCTCTCCTACGTCTACCACTCGCTGTTGTCGGAGCCGCAGGGCGTATTCAGCGGATCGGCCTACAGTCAGTGCCTGCGTGGTTATCTGAAGGCTCTGCTCGGGATTCAAGCGGTCCTCACCGTCTTTGGTCTAGTGCTGTTGGGCGGCTCCGCAGCCGTTGTGTATGCGATGGGGAAGGCAGACGGTCTGCCGGGAGCGCTCGCCGGAGTGGCAATCGCGTCGCCGTGCATCCTCTTTTTCTGGCTCCTGCGTCGCGCTTATTACATGAACCTGGCGCCGGCCCGGGCGGCGGTGGGCGCGTTCATCTATTGCGTGCTTGTCACTGGTGGATTGTTCGTGGCCTACAAGCGCGCGCTGGTGTCGCCCTTCTCGGCATACTTGCTGATGGCGATCGGAGCGCTGGGCACAGGATTTTTCCTGCTGTCGCAAGTGAACCAAGTGCTTCCGCCCGATACGGCCCAAGCCCCAACCGCCCGGCAGGCTTGGCGCAAACACTGGGAATATGGACGGTGGGCGCTGGCGGTTTCGGTCGTGACCTGGATTCCGTATTACATGTATTACCCGCTTGTCAGCGCGTTTTCTGGAATGGCTCAAGCCGGCCAACTTCGCGCGTTGATGAATCTTTCGCTGCCCATGGAGCAGAGCTACACCGCGCTCTCCATTCTCTTCCTTCCGTACGCGGCTCGCGTGTGCCGGGAGAGGGGAATCTCCAGTTCCGGTCCGCTCGTCCGGCGTATTACGCTGCTGTTCGTCGTGGGCGCCGTTGCTTACTGGGCACTCTTGATTCCGTTCAAAGGTGTTGTGTTCCACGTGCTCTATGGAGGCAAATACACCGAGGTGGCGCACTTTATTCCTTACGTCGCATTGGGAACCACACTGTGGGCCGCGGCGTTCGGTCCCGCGATTCTGTTGCGTGCCATTGAGTCCCCCGATTCGATTTTCTACGCCCGCATCGTGGCCAGTGTCTTGTCTCTCGTTGTCGGAGTTCCGGCCACGCGCGCGTTCGGTTTGTGGGGAGTCGTTGTCAGCATCATCATCGCCAATTTCGCAGCCTTGCTGATTTCGATGTACATCCTGTACCGCAAGTCGCACTCGATTTCGATACCGAACCCGGTTCTGCAAGGGGAAAGTTAGACATGAACACTCTCAAGACCCTTCGTTTTAAGGCCTCGCGTACCAAACTCCGCCTCCCCAAGACATGGTGGCAACACCGTGGTCTGAATAACAAAGATGTGATGTTCGCTTCGTTCGAACGTTCCGGCAATACCTGGCTGCGCTTCGTTCTGATGGAGATCCTGACCAAGGACAACGCCGGATTCCTCAACGTGAATCAGATTCTGCCCGAGATGGGCACACATCGTGAGTCGAAGCCCGTACTGCCCAATGGCGGCCGCTTCATCAAGACTCATGAGCAGTATCGTTCCGAGTACAAGCGCGCCGTTTACCTCATGCGCGATTTGCGCGACGTCATGCTCTCCAACTGGGCGCGCGACAAGGAAATGGGATTCTCGCAATACTTTGACAACGGTAAGGGCATGGACGGCTACATCGAATCGTTCCTGAAAGGAAAGGTCACGCGCTTCGGATCGTGGCAGTCGCACGTCGATTCATGGATGTGCTGTCCTTTGGCGAAAAACGGAAATCTGCTCGTCGTGCGCTATGAAGATCTCCGCAAAGATACCGAGACCGGTCTTATGGAAATGCTCGAGTTTCTGGGAATTCCTGGGAATCGTGAGACCGTGCGCCGCGCCGTCGAGAACAACTCGCTGCGCGCCATGCGCGAGAAGGAAGACAAAGCCAAGAAATCCGGAGCGACGCTGGGCAAGGGAACTCTGCTGCGCAAGCACCGCGTCGACCGCGAGGATGCCCGCTTCGTTCGCAGTGGCTCGGTGGGTGGATGGCGCGAGAAACTGAGCCCGCGACAAATCGAAATGGTCACGAAGTACGCCGGAGAAGCCTTAGTTCGCGCCGGATATCCGGCTGGCCTTTCCAAGGACAGTCAATCGGAAGAATTGGCTATTCCGCAGGCACGCGCGTAACCACCGTTTTGATGACTCATGTAATGAGGCAAATCCTTTCATTTGTGGCGATGATATTGCTACTGATTCCCCTGGCGGCGTCGCAGAAAAAGGATTCCGGAACTGAGTACGAGACGCTGCGCCAAGCCGCCGCACCGATGGGGTTCTGGGTCGGCACGACAATTCAGGGCAGAATGTGGAATCACGATCCGGCGTACAAACCAGTGATGGCCCGCGAGTTCAACGCCGCCGTATCGATCGTGTTTCAAGGCATTACCCAGCCCGAGCGTGGGCGATTTAATTTCGATCCCATGGATGAAGCCATGAGTTTCGCCAAGCGGCATCAGATGAAACTCATGGGACATAGCCTGGTGTACCGCAATATGACGTCGGCGCCCTGGCTCAATTTTAGGAACGAAGATTGTGGGGGCTGGTCGGCCAAGGAACTGGATCAAATTCTAAGGCAGCACATCCAGACGATCGTCCATCACGGGGGAGATACCTACTACGCATGGGAAGTAGTGAACGAACCGACCAATCCCACGCATAACGGCTGCTGGGCGCGCATTCTTGGGGACGAGCAATACATTGTGAAGGCGTTCCAGTACGCGCGCGAGGCGAATCCTAACGCATTGCTGATCCTCAATGACACTTTCGGGCACGGCGGAATCGACAAAGACCGCTCGGACGAATTTTTTGTGCTAGTGACCCGACTCAAGGCGGCGGGCGCGCCCATCGACGCGGTCGGGACCGAGATGCACTGGCAGATGCCGGAGTTGCGGCCGACTTATCTGGACGAATTTGCGTCTTTTCTGGACAGCGCGCGCAAAACTGGCGTCAAAGTACACATCACCGAGATGGACGTTTACCAGGGCGCGACCGATTCGCCGGAAGTTTTCACCAAACAGAAAGACATTTACTACAACGTGGTGCATACCTGCTTGAAAGATTCGAATTGCATCGGTTTCATGACGTGGGGCATTGCCGATCGCTATAGCTTCCTGCGCACCGGAGAAGATTTGCCCAATGCGAAGCAGGTATTGTTCGACGACAATTACGGGAAGAAGCCAGCGTATTACGGCGTGTTGCAAGCATTGAAAGAGGGACGATGAGTCACAGCGTTCTAGATCAGACCAGGCTCAACGCGACCAGGGAAACCGGCGGAGCAGCGGTTCCTCGCCGTAGTCCCGTGTGGCTTATCTTGCTGTTCGCTCTGGTCGGATTTTCCATCTCGGTTACGGTCTCGATGATGGCCGGTTCCTCCCCGTACGGAGTTTTGATCGTCGCTGGCATTATCCTGGCCACCATTCCAGTCGTGGCACTGATGATTCAGGCGGCTCCGCAGGCTCTGGCGAGCGCCCGGGAACTTGCTCAAAACTGGACCTGGTGGCATCCGCTGTGGTTTTTCATCTTCTTCAGCATGCTGGTATTCCGCATTCGCGACGTCGGTGAAGCCAAGGCGAATCCTGTCGATGCTTATGCGATGTTGCGAATCCTTCCCGAAGCGTTTGTGTCGCTGACGCTGATCGTTCGGCTGATACTTAAGAAGCCTAATTGGCTGGGCGCACTATTTCGCGGCATTCCGGGTGCGATGGCAATTTATTGCCTGGTCTGTCTGGCCACCACCGCTTGGTCGGTGAACGCCTCGTGGACAGCCTACAAGTCGCTCGAGTTCCTGGCGGACGTTTCTTTGTTAGCGGCCATCGTCGCCAGTGCCGAAGGATTCGTAACCTACAAGAATCTGTTGGATTGGACGCTGACGTTTTACGGTCTCTCGCTCTTGGGCGTGTGGAGCAATCTCCCAATCTGGCCGACCGAAGCCATGGACGGCGGCCGCCTTACGGGTGTGATCCCGGTGGAAGCCTCGAACAGCGTCGGCACGTCAGGAGCCGTCTTAGCCATCGTCGCGCTTTGCCGGCTGATGCCGGTGTTCGGCGAGATCAAGCATCGCGCCTGGTACATGCTGCTGCTCATTTTCGGCCTGGTCTCGATGGTGATGTCCAAGACCAGAAACTCGGAAGCGGCCTTTATTTTCGCCGTCATACTGATCGTGCTCTTGTCGAAACGCCTGCGCAAAATCGCGATATGGGGAAGTGTGGCGTTGGCTCCCGTCGTCGCGATGGCAATTGTTTTGAACGATCGACTATTGACCTACGCCTGGGATCTGGTTTTGAGCGTCGCGGAACGTGACCAGTCCGATGCTGCCATTGGCTCCCTCAGCGGCCGTACCGCCTGGTGGTCCTACGGAATTGAGCAGTTGATGCACCATCCCTTCACCGGATTGGGCGCCTATGCCGCGGGCCGTTTCGCCGTGCTGGGCAAACTGGGCGTCGGCTCGGCCGCCATGATGCACAGTGACTGGATCGAAGTCCTGATCGGCACCAGCGTCTGGGGCTTGATCCCATTTGCCGGAGCCCTGATCGCGACCTGGTGGTTTCTGTTCCGCTGTATTCGCAGCAACGTCTTTTCCCCTGACCAGCGCCAGCTTGCCCTTGAGCTCTTCGCTCTGTTGGGAATGCTCACCATGCATTCCTTTTTCAACGATGAGCTGAGCTGGCATTGTCCGCTCTTGTATTTCGCCATTCTGGGCTATGCCGAGTGGGTTCGCGTACACCGCAAGCCTCAATTCAGCTATGCGCTGGAACGACGATCGTTGTAGTTCTCAAGCTTTTTGATCGAAGCAGTGCCGCAACAAAATCTTCAGCAACAGTTACACAAAACAAACTTTACTCTGGGGGAGTAAACGCAAATGGCTAACAAATCTCGGATTCTGGTAACGGGTGCGGGTGGGTTCATTGGTCATCATCTGGTCAAGCGGTTGAAGGCCGATGGTCATTGGGTGCGTGGGGTTGATATCAAGTACCCCGAGTACGAAGCCTCAGCCGCGGACGATTTTCAAGTGCTCGACCTGCGCGTGTGGGAAAACTGTCTGACTGCCACGCGCGATATCGATCAGGTCTACAACCTCGCGGCCGACATGGGCGGCATCGGCTACATCACCTCGTTCCTCGCCGATATCTCCAAGAACAACATCCTGATTAACGCCCACATGCTCGAGGCCAGCAAGCAGAACGATGTAAAGCGCTACCTGTTCTCGTCCTCCGCGTGCGTGTATGCGCAGTCCAAGCAGAAGAATGCTGAAGTGACTCCTTTGAAGGAAGAAGACGCGTATCCAGCGGATCCGGAACCGGGCTACGGTTGGGAAAAGCTGTTCGCCGAGGAACTCTGCCGCTACTACTACCACGACTACAAGTTCGAAACGCGCATCGTGCGTTTCCACAACGTGTACGGCCCGCTCGGTACCTACGATGGCGGCAAAGAAAAGTCTCCGGCGGCCATCTCGCGGAAAGTCGCGAAGGCCACCGACGGCGGCACCATCGAGATCTGGGGTGACGGTGATCAAACGCGCTCCTACATGTACGTGGACGATTGCGTCGAAGGTCTGATCCGCCTGATGGCTTCCGATCATCGTGAAGCGCTCAACCTCGGTACCGACGAGATGGTCAGCATCAATCACCTGGTCGACATGATTTGCGGCATTGCCGGCAAGAAGTTGGTCAAACAGCACGATCTCACCAAGCCGCAAGGCGTCCGCGGGCGCAACAGCGACAACACCCTGCTGCGGAAGGTGCTCGGCTGGGAACCTGGAACCACTCTGCAACAGGGCCTGGCAATCACCTATAAGTGGATCGAAGGCGAAGTGAAGAAAAAAGAAGTGGGCGAGTTGGCCGAAGTAACCGGCGACTAGTGGCCCCGCTTCTAGCCGCGGAGCGGCGTTAGCGTGCAGCCCACGCGCGTAAGCCGTGGGGAAAGTGGGACACAGACAAGCCCCAGCGGGGCGAAAGATGAGTTCTCACGCAGCCCCTGAAGGAAACTGCGGACCGGTAACGAACTCGCCGGCCACGAGATATTCTTCGGGGCAATCAGGGTACGGCAATGGCAAACCTCGGAGCTGACAATTGCGTAAACATTCTGGGCGTGAAGGTCCATGCCACAAACATGGACCGCACACTTTCCCGTCTGGAAAGTGCCGTCACGAACGGAGAGAAAGGCTACGTCTGTGTTACGGGCGTGCAGGGCGTCATGGAAGCGCAGATGGATTCCAATCTTAAGCGCATCATCAACCACGCCCTCCTGAACCTTCCCGATGGCCGCCCCACCGTTTGGGTAGGATGGCTGCGTGGCCTGTTGCAAATGCGTCAGGTGACGGGTCCCACCATGATGCTGCAAATCTGTGCGCTCTCCGCCGAAAAGGGCTATACGCATTTCTTCTACGGGGGGAACGACGGGGTCGCCGATCAGCTGAAAAATACCTTGACTGAACGTTACCGCGGCCTGAAGGTCGTGGGCACCTATACTCCGCCTTTTCGGCCGCTCACTCCGGACGAGGAGGTGGATCTCACTCGCAAAGTGGCGGAACTGAAGCCTGATTTCTTCTGGGTGGGATTGAGCACACCGAAGCAGGAACGGTTCATGGATCAATACATGTCGAAGCTCGACACCAAACTGCTGCTCGGCGTGGGCGCAGCTTTCGACATGCACACCGGACGCATCAAGGACGCGCCGTACTGGATGAAAGTCACGGGCGTTCAGTGGATGCACCGCATCTGGCAGGATCCTAAACGTCTCTGGAAGCGCTATCTGGTCAACAATCCGAAGTTCGTCTACAAGATCACGCTGGAACTGCTCGGCATCGCGAAGCAACAGGAAGTTTAGAACACACTAGAACTGGTCTCATAAATGGTTTGGGAAGGGCACGGTTTCAACCGTGCCGCTACCGGCCAATAAGAACGCGGGCTTCAGCGCCCGAGGGCCTAGCCCTCTTTGCCCTGGGAACCGTTTAAGAGACCGGTTCTGCAGTTGTAAAGGCGCAAAATCAAACCTGCGAGTTGCGGCATAATGAATCTCAAGCATGAAAGTTCTTCTCGTTCACAGTGCGTACCAGCAGTTTGGAGGCGAGGACTCTGTGGTTCGCGCCGAGACCGAATTGCTGCAAAAACACGGAGACGAAGTCTGCCACTACTCGCGGCATAACGACGAGATTAAGCAGTTCAGTTTTGCCCAGAAAGCTGCGTTCCTCCCTCAAACAGTTTATTCGTGGAAGACAAGCGGCGAAATCGGCGACGTAGTCCGCCGGTTCAAGCCCGACGTTGCATTCATCCACAACGTCTATCCACTGATCTCCCCCTCGGCGTATCACAAACTGCATGCCATGGGTGTGCCCACAGTGCAGGTGTTGCACAACTTTCGCCTGCACTGTCCAAATGGATTGTTTTACACGCAAGGACAGATCTGTGAAGAGTGCCGCGGTGGCAACTATCTGAATGCTGTTCGCAAGCGCTGTTACAAGGACAGCTACGCCTTCAGCGGACTGTATGCGCTGACGCTGGGATTGAACCGGCTCGCTGGAGTGATTGACAAGATCTCCGCGTTCATCTGCTTGACTGGGTTTTTCAAGATCAAGATGCAGGAAGCGGGAGTCTCCGAGTCTAAGCTCTTTGTCAGACCCAATTTCGTGTATGCTCCACCGCTTCCACCCGGAGAAACGGCGGGTGCGAATTATGTCCTGTTCATGGGCCGATTATCCCCGGAGAAGGGATGCTGGACGCTCATTCGCGCCTTTGAACAGTTGCCGCATGCGCCTTTGAAGATTCTCGGCACGGGCCCGCAGGAGCAGGAACTGCGGGATTATGTTCGCGACAAGAACATTCGAAATATCGAGTTTTTCGGTTTTAAGAGCGGCGCAGAGAAGTGGGACATTCTTCGCAATGCATTGTGTTTGGTAATGCCATCCGAGTGGTACGAGAATTTTCCGGTCACCGCACTGGAAGCGTACATGGCGTGCAAACCGATTGTCGCCGCTCGGCTCGGCGGTCTGCCGTACATCGTCGAGGACGGGAAGTCCGGGCTGTTGTTTGAATCTGGCAATCGGACCGACCTGACGCAAAAGATTCAATACTTGATCGATCACCCGGCAGAGGCGGCGCGTATGGGTGACTGCGGACGCCAGTTGTCGGAAACGAAATACGGCCCCGAGCAGGGATACAGCAATCTGATGAAGATCTTCTCCCAGGTCCAGGCAGCGCAGGTTCAGACAGCGCGGGTCCAGACCGCGTAACGCGATGACGAACGAAATCCAGAATTCGATGCCGCAGAATTCGCGGATGAGCGCCGGCCCTCTGTTCGTCGTCGGAATGTGGCGCTCCGGAACCTCGCTGCTCTACGCCTTGCTCAATCAGCATCCCCAGATCGGCCTGATGTACGAGTCGGACATGGCGCTGCTCTCATCGCTCTTTCTGCTGCCGCATAAGAGTTCCTGGTGGCTGTACAAAGTCGATTCCTGGAATGGGGCGTTAGCCCGCCACAAGATCGATTCCGCGGCCATTCCTGAAAACATCAGCGATCTTCCAGGAGCCTTTACTGCCGTCGCTCAGCAATATGCGAGAAAGCAAGGTGCAACCGTCTGGGGATGTAAGTCTCCGAACTATTACGACTGCATGGCCGAACTCGCGGACTGGTTCCCCCAAGCGAAGTTCATCGTGATCTGGCGCGACCCGGCGGACGTTTGCCGAAGCATCGTTCGTGCCGCTGGGAAGTCACCCTGGTTCGCGCGTCCGGGCATGGATTTACGCGCCGTCCTCGGTTATCGCCGCATGAAGAAAGAAGCCGACGAGTTGGTCCGGCGTGGGGCGGCGATTCACCAATTGCAATACGACGATCTCGTCCTCGAGCCGGTCACGGCATTGACTGCGATTTGCGATTTCATTGGCGTCCCCTTCGATCCCCGCATGACCTCCCTGGAAGGCGCAGACCGTTCCGCGATCTACAACGGCGAACATCATTCGATGGTCAAGAGCTCGAACATCGAGGCCAAGCGCGAGCGTCCTGAAGTTCTCTCTCCCGAACTGAAAAGCAAAGTGGAACGTTACGTCGTGTTCTGGCGAAGTCAGTCTGGCGGAAACTGGCCTGTAAAGGCTGCAGTCACCGACGGAACGAAACCCGCCTCGCTCGTTGAGCGCACGATCGACCGGCTGCATCATCGCGCACTCCGCAGCTTCGATCTGATCATTCCGTTCCTGTACTCCCTCATCCCAGTATCGTTGTGGCAAAAATACCGTCAGGTGAAATCCTGGTACCAACGGATTGCAGTCAAGCCCACCGGAAGTGAAGCGATATAGTCGATATTCCCCCTAGACTATTCATTCTACGAGACATATAGCAGCCTATATTGTGGCGGATTGGAATTCAACATGCACTCTACCTACCCAGTTACTGTCCCCCCAACTTCAAGCAAGGAGCCTTACACGTTGACTCTACGAGCCAAGTTGGTGGCGGCTTTTGCATGCCTGGTTCCTCTCCTGTCCATCTATGGCGTTGGCCAGACGATGAGCACTTATTCTGGACTTAATACGGTTCAGTACAAAATCAATTCGACCGCGACGCCAGACCCCACCATCGCTGTAGGGACACTCCAGTATTGCGAGCATGTGAATAGCGGTTACCAGTGCTGGTATAAGAGCGGTGTCAATGCGAACCAGCCCGTCAATTTTCTGGGGAACACCAACGTAAAGTCCGACGCGGGTCCCTGGAGCCAGAACAGCGACAACTTCGGCAATACCTCGCATTGTCCTACCGCCTATTCTCCCAACTCGCAGATCCTGCACGACAACGTTTACAACCTGTGGATCATGGAGAAGCGCATCACGGCTTCGGGCGGCGGCCACAACTATATGTGCGTCGCCATCAGCAATGTTGAAGACATCGCTTCGACGTCTCCCGCCTTTGCTTGGTTTGCATTCGAGTACGATTTGGATACTGTGATCCCGAAGAATTCCAAGGGGAATTACTACTATCCCGATTATCCGCAGAGTGGATTGTGGCAGACCTCGACCACTACCACCCCCCCCTACACTGCCGCCACAGATCAGGCCATGTGGATCACCTACGACCTGCAGGACGTCAACAACAACTCCGTCATTATGGCGCCGTTAGTGTGTGCTGTGGATCTGGCTGGTCTTCGCGCCAGCACTTCAAATCCTTGGGTCAACAACTCGAAGACTCCGGCCTGCGTAGTGGCGCATTCGCTGGTGACTTACAACCAGCGCCGCAGTTGGGTGCCTGCCAACAATTCCGATACAACTCCGCCGATCGCGGCAGATGGTGAAATGTTCACCTACATGATCGAGCCGCCCAAGGACGGCGTTAGTTATCTGACCGATCCGAACCACACGCAAGGCGTCGAGCAATGGACGATTAACTGGAGCGCCTCCACGCCTACTCCGGCCTTCGTCAGCAGTTGGGATCTTCCTTCAACCGAACCGGGCGGCGATCAATTGGGATGTTTCGAAGCTGGCAATTATTACAACACCGTCTGCATCCCGCAGCCTTCTACGGCAGCGACCAGCATCCACATCGATTCCGTCGCCGACCGCATGCAGCAGTTTTTCCACTACACCTCACAAGGCGGACAGGGAAGCATTTGGACATCCGCGCACGCGATTCAGATTGTTCCCAGCGGGAGCAAATTGACGCAGACTGAGGCCGACATCCGAGTTCTTCAGCGCAACAGTCTCGCGCCCTATTCCATTTATGTAGCCGCGGACTACCCGACCATCGATCCGGTGGACTCGAGCGCCTATGTATTCCTGCCGAGCATCGTCCATGACAAGGCAGGAAACCTTGAGGGAATTCTGAACGTTTCGGGAAGCGGCGTGAATGAACATCCCGCCCTCGATAGCTTCACCTTGAATCCCGCCGATAAGCTGACGACTACCTGGGGATACATTGCCAGCCCAATCACGGATGGCGATGCGGAAGACACTGATACCTTGAACTATCGTTGGGGTGACTGGTCCAGCGGCGTCCTCGATCCCAGTGATTCCTGCACAGTCTGGGTCGCGGGCGAATATCTGCCGTCGAACCGGACCAGCGAGCCTTGGTGGTATACAGAAATAGCCAAGCTGCCGCCGATGAGCACTTGCGCCGGCGGACCGGTTCTGCTCTCCAGCGTGAGCCTGAGCTTCGGGAACCAGGCGGTAGAGGTAAGGAGCAATCCGCTGGTGGAAACCATCACCAATAACCAAACGACGTCGCTGAACATCACGGGTATTTCCACTGGCGGAGGTGACTTTACTCAAACCAACACTTGCCAGTCGGCGCTCGCTCCCGGCGGAACCTGCACCATCGATGTGTATTTCACTCCATCGACGACGGGCACTCGCACTGCCACGTTGACGATCACCGACGATGCCACCAACAGCCCGCAGACCGTTGCCCTCACCGGTATCGGTGCTTCTTCTGGAATTTCAATTGCTCCGACCACCCTTGCGTTTGGCACGCAGGTCGTCAACACCTCGAGTGCTGGACAAAAGGTCACCGTTACGAACAGCGGATTTGTGAATCTGACGGTGAATTCGGTCGAAGTCAGTGGCGGCTTCGCAGAGACTGACAATTGTGCCGGTGTCACCCTCACGCCCGGACAAACCTGCACAGTCACTGCAGGCTTTACTCCAGTGCTGGCCGCGGTAACGACGGGCACCATCACGATTAACGACACGAGTACCGGCTCTCCGCACCTGGTTAGTATGACCGGTACAGGAGTGGCGGACGTTACGATGTCAGCAAACATCGCGTTTCCGGGGACCAACGTCGGTAGCTCCAGCGCTGCCCAGACCATGACTCTGACCAACAATCAGAGCCAGAGCCTCACCTTTACCTGGACGACAAGTGGCGATTTCTCCGCGGTTGGCAATGGCACCGCTCCCTGTAATGGGACCTTGGCCGCAAAGTCGAAATGCACGTTCGCTGTGACCTTTACGCCGACCTACAACGGTCAGATCAAGGGCGCGCTCACCGTCGCCCACAATGCAGCCGGAAGTCCCACCTCTGGCGGCCTCAGCGGAACCGGCCAGAATGGAACGACCAAGGCGCCGTTGACGTTCAGCCCGGCGAACCTGAATTTCGGCAATATTGTCTTGAATAGCTCGCTCACCAAGACCGTCACGGTAAAGAACGTGAGTGCATCCACGGTCACCATCACCAACATCACCGGCAGCGGCTACTACACTGTGAACGCGGGCAGTAAAACCCCGTGTGGCGGCGCATTGAACTCCGGCAAAACCTGCACCTTCACCGTCACCTTTAAGCCTCTGGCCGCGGGTGCCACTCTTGCAGGTATGACTATCAGTGATAACGGGGCAGTCACTACGCAGGTAGTGAATGCAGCCGGCACTGGCATTCAGCCGGTAACGATGTCTCCGACTACCCTCGCATTTGGAACCGTATCAGTAGGAACCACCAGCGCAGTCAAGGTCATCACGGTGACGAATTACTTGTCCACAATCGTTCCGATCGACAGCATTGTCGCGAGTGGAGACTATATCTACACCACTGGCGGGAGTGTTCCGTGCGGGGCAAGCGTCCCGGCGAATGGAATTTGCACGCTGGGGGTGGAGTTCAGTCCGACCTCTACGGGTGCGATTGGCGGCGATCTAACGTTGAGCTACACTGCGGGTTCGTCCCCGCAAGTAGTGAGTCTGTCGGGCACTGGCCAATAATCCGGCTTGTGGACAGATCGTAAAAGGCATGAACTCCGCAATCGTTTTTGCTTGCGGTTTCTATTTCTGATCCCGCGACCCGCTGTCTTCCTGGTGCACCACTGCCTGGTGGGCCGCCGCGAGTGTCTTCATCAAATCGAACGCCGCCCGCTGACTACCCAGCAGGCGCGGTTCCAGTTCGGCCAGCGTCATCCATCGGGGCGAACCTTCCCACGAATCCCGCAATTCTCCGCTCGCCTCGACTTCAAAAACGGTGATGAGGCAAGGTACGTCTGCCGTACTGTGATACTGCATTCGCGGTTCTTCCGCAGTGACCGTCAAGCCTGTTTCTTCTCGCACCTCGCGACGCAGCGTTTCCTCCTCCGCTTCCTTCCAGCCAGCGATCCCTCCGGGCAGCGATAGGCCACGTCCGTCGTTGCGTTGGATGACCAGAAAGGATTGACCGCGGCGAATGATCCCGATCGAGGCGCGTAGAAATCCAAATAGCGGGAACCAGCGATAGAGCTTGAAGCAGGTGCGAGCGACAATCCAGAACAGCCGCCGCTTCAGGTTCTCGCTAATGGTGCTCAAGCCGCAAGTCTAGCACGCTCGTCTTCCCCATCCCGGTCTGTGAAAAGTGAAGCGGCAAGTTCCTCCCTACGTAAAAAGGAAATCCTGTTCATGAAGGCTAATCGTCTCGTCTGTCTGTTGTTCCCGGCAATTCTCTTCGCGCAATTGGGGCCCGATGCGGTTACCAGTCGGGCGTCCAATGCGATGTCGCCAACGTCAATCGACCGGGTTCGTTACGGTCAGCTGCCGCTGAGCTTCGAGCCCAACCACGGTCAGACGGATAGTCGTGTGACGTTTCTTTCGCGGGGCGCTGGTTACGCACTCTTTCTGACGAATGACGGCGCGACATTGTCATTGCAAACGTCTGGCACCGATCGTCCAAAGGCTCTGGCAGAAGGCCTCTCAAGTGCGAATCGTAAGTGGCCAACGTCGCCAACCGATGCTGTGCTGCAGATGCGTTTATCGGGTGCGCGGCCGGATCCAATCATTTCCGGAGAGAATGAGCTTCCCGGGACGGCGAATTACTTCCGCGGCAACGATCCCGAGAAGTGGACGACGAATGTGCCGACCTTTGAGAAGGTCCGGTATCAGAATGTGTTCGACGGTGTGGACCTCGTCTACTACGGGAATCAGGGTCAACTGGAATACGATTTCGTCGTGGCGGCGAAGGCCGATCCTTATCTCATCCATCTCACCTTCGACGGTGCCAGGCGAATATCAGTCGATCAGCTAAACGGAGACTTGGTTCTGACGCTGGGAAAGGGTGCTGGTGAAGTCCGCTTTCGCACGCCGGTCGCGTATCAGCAGGAAGCCGGAGACCAGAGCAAGCATCTCATCGCGGCGAACTATGTTGTCGATTCGCAGAACCGCGTCAGTTTTGCACTCGGACCCTATGATCACAGCAAGACCTTGCTGATTGATCCCACGCTCAGTTATTCGACGTATCTGGGCGGCGCCAGCAACGACTACGGAACTGGCATCGCGGTCGACAACGCGGGCAACGCTTACGTGACTGGCTACACGAACTCGGCCAACTTTCCCATAACGAGTGGTAGCTTTCAGACTACATGTGGCGGAGGTTGCAGCGGAACCAGCGTGGATGCGTTTGTGACCAAGCTCGATCCGACCGGCTCATTCCTGGTTTATTCCACCTATCTCGGAGGCGTGGGCAACGACTACGGCAATGGCATTGCCGTAGACGCCGCAGGCGATGCCTTCATCGTTGGCCAAACTTTCTCCTCAACCTTTCCTACGACTGCGGGCGCCTTCCAGACCAGTTGTAGTGGTGGCAGTTGCTCCAGCGGCGACGCGTTCATTACGGAGTTGAATCCTAGCGGATCTGCCCTGGTGTATTCAACCTATCTGGGCGGCAAGAGCGTCAATCTAGGGAATGGAATTGCTCTCGACTCTGCGGGCGATGCTTACGTCGTCGGTTACACGCAGTCGACCAACTTTCCCGTCACTCATGGCGCCTACAAGACGACCTGCACGTGCTCGAAGTTCACCGACATCTTCGTGACCGAACTGAACCCTTCGGGTTCTGCGCTGATCTACTCGACGTACTTGGGTGGCAGCTTGCAGGATGTCGCCTATGCCATTGCGTTGGATCCGTCCAACAATGCGTATCTCACCGGATACACGCAGTCGACAGATTACCCGACAACCCCGGGCGCCTTTCAGTCGAGCTCCGGGGCGAAGATCACCGGCTTCGTTACGGCATTAAACTCCACCGGCTCCGGATTGGTGTACTCAACCTATCTCGGCGGGAACACAACAGGAACAACCCCGTGCGAAACCTGCGGCACAAGCATTGCCGTTGACAGTTCGGGAAGCGCGGTTGCCACCGGACTGACCGCGGAGTCAAACTTCCCGACGACCCCTGGGGCATACCAAACGGTCTTCAAGAGCGGTGCCAGCGGACACGACGCGTTCATTACCAAACTGAATCCTGCGGGCACCGCGCTGGTGTTCTCAACCTACCTTGGCGGGAGCAAAGACGACGGCGTTACCGGCGTCGCGATCGACGGAACAGGCAATATCTGGCTCAGAGGCAATACTGAGTCTACCGATTTCCCCATCACTCCGGGTGCCTACCAGACAACGTTGGGAGGAAGTTTCGATGCGTTTGTGGCGGAGCTGAATCCTGCGGGATCGTCGCTGTTGTACTCTTCCTACCTCGGCGGTTCCGGAACTGAGTATGGCGGCGCAACACGTATGCTGGCGTTAGATCATCACTCGCCGCCCAATGTGTATCTGACCGGCTACACGGATTCTACGAATTTCCCAACCATAGCCGGATCCGTTCAAACCACGCTCGCGGGAGTGAACGACGCTTTCGTCAGCAAGTTCTCTCCCAGCCCGAATGTGGGGCTCTCCGTTTCCAGTTTGAATTTCGGAAACCAGAATGTCGGAACCACCAGCGCTCCGCAAACCATCACTCTTACCAACACCGGCAACGAGAACCTCCTCGTAAGCAGCGTCAGCATTACTGGCACGAACGCCAAGGACTTTGGCGAGACCAACAATTGCGGGCAGTTGATTCCGAATGCCACGTGCACGATCAGTGCGACATTCGCTCCTTCGATCAGCGGGAGCGAGACCGCCAATATCTCAATCACCGACAACGCCAGCGACAGCCCTCAGTCTGTCTCTCTATCCGGAGTTGGTGTCGGAAACAGCACTACAGCTACGGTTTCGCCGACGAGTTTGACGTTCGGTGTACAGGTTGTCGGCACGATCAGCGCAGCGCAGACGGTGACCCTTACGAATACTGGCAGCGCGGTGCTGACCATCACCAGCATCGCCGCCAGCGGAGACTTCCTCCAAATCAATACCTGCGGATCGACGCTGGCGGCAGGCGCGAACTGCACGATCACGGTGAAGTTCAAACCGACGACTCTGAACACGCGAACGGGCAGCATCACGGTGACCGACACCGCGACCAACAGTCCTCAGACTGTGTCGCTGGCGGGAACGGGGACTTATATCTCGCTTTCGCCGACGCTTCTCAATTTCGGCAGCCTAACGGTTGGAACATCGAGTTCACCGCAAACGATTATGCTGACCAACACCAACAGCGTCGCCATCGGCATCAATGGTGTGTCGATCACGGGTGTGGCGAAAGCGGACTACAGCCAAACCAATAATTGTGGAACCAGCGTGGCGAAGGGTGCGAGCTGCTCGATCAGTGTGACCTTCAAGCCGACCGCTACCGGTCAGAGGTCGGCGAAGGTTTCGGTTTCCGATGTTGGTGGTGGCAGTCCACAGATGGTTCAGCTGTCAGGGACCGGGCAGTAAGGCTTAACCCCAAACTTCGCAAAGGAATTCCGCTAGGGACGCTAAGAAGAGCTGATTTCTTCCTGAAACGAATTCGAGAGATCCTGCCTCTAGTACGAGTAATACGAAGAGCCCGTATCTTGCGATACGGGCTCTTTTCTTTCCACTGCGTCATCGTTGTGCAACGTCTTCTACTGAAGCACGACGGGCTTGATTCCAACCGGAACGACGCCTCCCGAGATGGAGATCGGAGTGCTCTCCGTCGTCATGTCCTGATACTGCGTCCACTGACTTGCGACGGTCTGGTTCGCGGTGGTGCAGGATCCGTTGGCGCAGCTCTGGGATGCATCCCACATGATCGAGTACTGGTTGCCGGACTTAGTAATGGTGCACGACCAGATCGATCCGTTAGGAGCGCACGGAGTGGTGAGACTGGAATCCACGAGCCAGTTGTAGGTCTGCTGGTAGGCCGTCTGCACGGCTACAGGTTGGGCCGCGAGAGACGTCCAGTCATACCAGGCGATTCCAGAAATATTGAGCGACCAGCTGATCAGATAGAACCTGGACATAAAAGACGACGCCATGTCAGGGTCGGTGTAGGCTCCGGTAAAACCTGGTTCGGCATAGGACGCTTCGCCGTCCCACATGGGCTTCGCGAGTTCCGCGGGCTGCAAGACGCCGAGTGCGTTGGAGACATAGGTCTGCATCGCGGTCTCGGGCGTGCAGGGGGTCGGCGCCGGGCAATTGTCTCCGGTTGCGTTCCCAGGCTTCATGTGGAAGTTGATGATGTCCACCGCTGTGGCGATTGCGTTTGCCGGGTTCGGACAAGGCAACTCGTATCCGGTGGGGGAATCGTCGCAATAGAGTTGGTTCTGAGCGTAGGCCAGATTCGATTTACTGTCGGCGTGCCCGGAGGCCATGACGATCAGAGCAGTCGGGTCGATCGCAGTAGCGGTGCAGGGAGTAGCGGCGCCGTTGCCACTCTGATGGATCACGCCGCGTCCGGTGATGATGCAGTTCGCATCTTCGGTGAGGCGCGCGAGCTGCGCAAAGCTCCCGGCCCAGTAGAAGCTTGCGTCCGGCTCGTTCCAGATTTCCCAGTACTTGATATGAGCATGGGTCTGCAGGTACGTTGGGTCGTTGGCGTGGCCGGCGATCGCCGTGATCCAGGCCTTCCAGATCGCATTCGTTCCGGTGCCATCGCTGTTCAAGTCGATGGGTGCATCGCATTCACCGTTGCCACCACCGGAGGTTGTGGTCGTGTAATGACAGGATGTGTCCGAAGGATTGGAGGTGGCCCACGGAGGAGTCCGCGCAAGCGTATACAACCCTTCGGTTACGCCATTGGTGTAGGCCCGGGCTAGAGTCGCATCCAGGTTCGTGAAATCGAAGACTCCGGGGGCAGTATTGATCGATGGCCATTGCAGCGGAGGAGAATCCCAGAAGCGCTGCATTCCGTAATTGACTGTCGGATAGGCGTTTGCCGCAGTGTTGTCCGTCGAAAATCCGAAGAGAGTCGAGGGGGCCGTCGATGGGCTCACGGACGCGCCGACGGTCAGGGTCAGAGGCTGTGTCGCATTTAGTTTGGTGGAGGAGGAGTCGACCACCTGCACCGTGAAGCTGAATTGGCCAGTTTGCGAAGTTGTACCAGAGAGCGAACCACTGCTTTGCAGAAGAGTAATTCCGGTCGGCAGTGTTCCTGAGGCGAGGCTCCAACTATAGGGAGCGGTTCCTCCAATAGCGAACAAGGTAGCTGAGTATGCTGTCCCCGCAGTGGCGGGTGGCAGTGATGTGGTCGTGACGATCAGGGAAACTTGCTGGGCCGGCGTGATCGTTATTGAAGCGGCGCCAGACACGGTTGAATCGGCAACGCTGGTCGCGGTCACGGTGGCGGAAGTATTGGCTGTGACCGCCGGTGCCTGGTAGAGACCGCTGCTGGAAATGGTTCCCGGGGACGCAGACCAAGTGACGCCAACGTTGGACGTGTTGGTCACGGTAGCGGTGAACTGGATGGTGCCGGACGAAGTCACAGTAGCGGCCGCTGGGCTTACTGTGACAGTGATGGCGCCGGATGCTGAGACGGAAATCTGGAACATCTGCGTGCCCGTGAGCCCGGCCGAGTCCGTGGCCTGGACCACGAAACTAGAAACTCCGGTTGCTCCGGGAGTGCCGGAAATCGTGCCCGCTGCTTGGCTGAGAGCAAGGCCCGAAGGCAAGGACCCCGACGAGAGGCTGAACGTGTAAGGCGCGGTCCCGCCGCTCACGCTAATCGGTGCGTTATACGCCACTCCCACTTGCGCGAGAGGCAGGTTCCCAGAAAGCACAAGCTGCGTGCTTGAGGTCTTCGTAGAATTGCCGCCGGAACTAAAGCCCGAACAGGCGTTGAGGCACAGACAGAGCAGCAGCGCAATCAGAACGACGAATGCGGGATTGCAGCGCTGCCGGTTTCCTGCCGGGGGAAGTGCTTCGGACGTCATTCTACGGTTACCTCTCGAGATAGGGGTTCAAAGGACGCTCCATCTTCAGAACGTCCTGGAGGTAACGGTAGACAGACGAGAGTGTTGGGCACAGATGCCCAACGGCCACTGGCCTGGGGTGGGCCAGAAGTACATGCGGAGTTGTACCTGTTGCCGCCGGGGCAGGGCTAATTGCACAGAGAGAGTAACATCGTGAACAGCGCCGCTATCGACGCACCAGTCGAACCGGAGCGTCGGTACGGGAAGCGATCGGGGCCGGCGGCGTATCTTTCCGGGGCGCGACAGGAGCATCCGAGGCGGCAGCGGCCGCAGCAGCGGTGTGATTACCCAAGGCGTAAAGGACAACCTCAACTCGACTCGAGACTCCCAGCTTGTCGAAAATTCGGAACAGATAATTCTTGACGGTATGTTCGCGGAGGTTGAGACGCTGGGCGATTTCGCGATTGCTAAGACCCTCGGCCACGCACCGGACTACATCAACCTCGCGGGCCGAAAGAAGCGCGTCGCCGCTGGCACTCAAGAACTTCATGGGAACCGGCTCAGCCATAGCTTCCAGAAGAAATTGCAGTTCGTTGCTGTTCGCCCAAATCTGGCCTTCGTGGACGCACTTGATGGACTTGGCAAGAAGTTTCAATGACTCGGTGCGGCAGAAGACACCGCGCGCGCCCGAGCGGAAGGCTTCTACGACGGGGGTTCGCTCGGACGAGTCCAGCAGCATAATGATGCGGGTGGCTGGCGAAACGGAACAGATTTCGCGGCTGAGTTCAAACCCGCCACGGCTGTCAGAGCCTTGACGAGCGCTGATCAGAGCGATATGTGATCGCTCGCGTTTGAGCACAGCGAGGATTTCGGCTTCTTTGGACGCCGGACTGGCCACATTGAATTGCCCGTCGCGACCCAGCGTCTCTACGAGCAGCTGGGTATTCATCGATGTGTTGTCGGCGGCGAGAACGCGGATTCGGTCTTGCTGCGGAAAGCTGGTCAATTGAGCCATATGGAAGAGCCCGCACTAAAGAGAATGTTTGGGAGTCCTTCGTCTCCCAGCGTCAGCGATTGCTGTAAGACAACGGTTTGATCAGCGATTCAGGGGGGTGCGAACGTTAAACGTAAGTTAAGGGTCGAGAGTCTCTGCCCCACTTGGTTCGTCCCGTTTCCGGGCGAAAGGTTTCTGGACACAGCGTATTAGGGGGCGTTCGATGGGTAAATAGCACTTTAGGGCCATTACTCAGAGGGTTACCCCGAGAGAGAATATTACCACCTGATAACCATTTTCGCAGCAGCGAGAATCGTGTATGCAAAATCCTTCACGGAGACGATCCTCTCATTGACACCCCTCGGGGCGTGTACTAAGTTACCGTGAGTCGCAGTGAAAGTGCCCAGCGGGAAGTTCAACCCCCTACAATCTTCCGCGCAATTTTGCCGCTCAAAAACGGCCAAAACAGAACCCGTACTCGGTGAGAACAGGTTGGAATCCCATGCCCAGATTCGATAATGCTCCAAGCCAAGAACCTGCAGAAATGAAGCCGCGTCGACGCGTTCCCTTCTCTCTCGCACTGGCGTTGTTGCTGGCAGCCTCCGGGGCCGCGTTGATGTTGCGGCCGGCGGTGGTGCATGGCACACCGCTCGCAGTGGATCCCGGTCCTCGGCCGCTTCCAGCGGACGCCGGCAACTTCTATTCGACGCTGAATGCCAATCAGAACGCGATCACCCACCGGCTGACCGAGATTTTTACGGAAGTCAATTTTGTGGCAGGTGGACCGCTGGTGAAGACGGTAGGCTTGGGGCCACGATTCAATTCCAATTCCTGTTCCAGTTGTCACGCGTATCCGGCAGTGGGCGGATCGAGTCCGCCGAACAATCCGCTGTTCGGGATCTACCAGCTCGAGGGCGCGACCAACAGCATGCCGTATTTCATCACCGCCACTGGGCCGGTGATTGTGGCGCGCTTCCCGTACCAGTCGGATCTGGTGACACCGGATGGTGGCGTCCACCAGATGTTCACGATTTCCAATCGCACGGACGCTCCGGGTTGTACCACAGTGGTGCAGCCGAATTTCAGCCAGGCGCAACAGACCAACAACATAATCTTCCGGCAAGTTACACCGACTTTTGGCACGGGGCTCATGGAGTTGATTCAGGAAAGCGACATCATCGCCAACATGAATTCCAACCAGACCCTGAAGCAGTCGTTGGGAATCTCTGGACATCCGAACTACAGCGACGATGACGGTACCATCACGCGTTTCGGATGGAAGGCGCAGAACAAGTCGCTACTCTACTTCTCCGGCGAAGCTTATACCGTGGAAGAAGGCGTAAGCGATGAAGCTTTCCCCAGCGAAAACGACGAGGCCATTCCGAGCTGCCTGCCGCCGTTCCCGGTACCGCCCGGAACCAACCATACCAAGGGTGTTCCTGACGATCGCATGGATTCCGGCGAAGCTCCGAAGATTGGGGTGAACTTCCCGGGCGATCTGGAGCGCTTCTCTTTGTTCATGCGCTTCCTGGCGCCGCCGACGCCGGTGCCGCCGACGAAATCGACATCCGACGGCCTGGCACAGTTCAACGCCATCGGCTGCAATATGTGCCATACCAACTCGTTCACGACGCCGAAGTCGACGATCGCTGCCTTGAGCAATGTGCAGGCGAATCTGTTCTCGGATCTGCTGGTTCATGATATGGGACCTGGTCTTGCAGATAACGTTTCGCAGGGCAACGCGACCGGGGATCAATTCAGGACCGCGCCCTTGTGGGGAATTGGCCAGCGATACTTCTTCTTGCACGACGGACGTACGCAGGACATCGTTCAGGCGATTGAAGATCATCGGAGCTTCGGCAACGGCACCTATCCGGATTCGGAAGCGAATCAGGTCATCAACAACTTCGACAACCTAGGCGCAACCAATCCGACTGGTCAGCAGGATCTGATCAACTTCCTGCGGTCGCTGTGAGCTTTCAGGACACGAACAAGGTGAAGGGGAACTCTATGTCAGAGTCGAGAATGACGAATCCAATGCAGGCGCAAGGGAACAAGGGGAAGTGGATCCGCGTAGTCCTTCCGACGGTCTTGTTGCTCGCGGTATGTACTGCTGCGACGGCTTACTTTCCGAAGAGCGTCAAGGCGACGAAGGCTACTTCTGTGGCATCTTTGCGGACCAACGTGACTCCCCCCCCGACCGTGACCGCCACCGATCCGGGACCGCGACCTCTGCCCGCCAACGCCGGCAGCTTCCTTGGGACCTTGAGCGCGAACGAGCAGCAGATTGAGCCGAGCATCACAACGGAGTTCAACCGCCTACACAATGTAATCGTGACGTCTCCGACCGATGGTGGACTCGGGCCCCGATTCAATTCGAACTCCTGCGCGAGTTGCCACGCGTATCCGGCAGCCGGCGGGTCGAGTCCGCCCACGAACCCGTTGTTCTCGGTATACAACTACAACGGCGCTTCGAACAAGATGCCGTCGTTCATCACGTCGACGGGACCGATTTTAGAAGCCCGCTTCATTAACCAGCCGGGCACGACCATTCCGGATGGGACGGTGCATCAACTGTTCACGATTACCGGGCGCAGCGACGCGAGTGGCTGCAACATCTCGCAGCCCGATTTCACGACCGCCCAGTCGCAAGGCAATCTGGTTCTTCGTCAGGTCACACCGACCTACGGTGATGGCCTGATCGAAGTGGTGCGTAACATCGACATCACCAACAATATGAGCGCGAACCAGACGCAGAAGGTGGCGCTGGGAATTACCGGCCATCCCAACTACAGCGGCAATGATGGCAGCATTCAGCGCTTCGGCTGGAAGGCACAGGTTCGTTCGACCCTGTTGATGGCCGCCAACCAGATGAACGTGGAAATGGGCGTCACCAACGAAACGTTCCCCAACGAAATCGACCAGACGCCGGGATGTGTTCTGAATCCAGTGCCGGAAACCGTCTCGAACTTTACTCCAGGAATCCTGACGGAAATGTTCCCGGGCGATGCGGAGCGCGCTGAGTACTTCATGCAGTGGATGGCGCCGCCGACTCCCGGAAAGCAGAATAGCTCGACGACGAACGGAAGGACGCAGTTCACCAACGCGGGTTGCGTCTACTGCCATACGACTTCGTTCACGACCCCGGCTACGTCGCGTCCGGGTCTGAGCAAAATCACCATCAACCTCTACTCGGACCTGATCCTGCACCATATGGGCCCCGCGCTCGCCGATGGACTTCCGCAAGGGCAAGCGGGTCCGGATGAGTTCAGGACCGCTCCGCTGTGGGGCATTGGACAGCGGCTCTGGTTCATGCACGATGGCCGCACCAGCAACATCGTCACCGCGATTGAAGATCACTACAGCCTGGGCAATACGCTGTACCCGGCCTCGGAAGCGAACCAGACTGTGACGAACTTCAATAACCTGAGCCCGAAGAACCAGCAGGATCTGGTGAACTTCCTGCGGTCGCTGTAGGGCAATCGCAGGTCTCGGAATAAAGAGTTGACCGCGTTCTGGCGGGCTGAGAAGCCCGGTTCGCCAGGCGCGGTTTTAATTTTTTCACCGCTTTTTCGCTAATCCGCAACTAACTCCTATCCCCCAGGAGGGATGTATGTTCGCAAAAATCTTCGGTGTTCCCCTGCTGTCGGTCCTCCTAGTACATCCTCTCTACGCTCAAGCGCCTGAGCAAGAAACGGGACTCTACCAGTTCAATTCGCGCGGTGGCGGCGCCGTGAATCCCACGGGCGGGCTGCTTATGGATCAGTCGGGCAATTTGTACGGGGCCACGCTCAGCGGCACGGTGTTTGAGTTCTCGCCGAACGGTTCCGGCGGGTGGACCTACAGCTCATTGTGCGCGTGCGGCACCCCGTACTCATTCGGGTTCCTGGTGATGGACCAGTCTGGCAATCTTTACGGCTCAACCTACTTCGGTGATGTGTACGAATACTCGCCGGGCACGTCGGGAACGTGGACCGCATCGTTGGTCCATTCGTTTGGGGTGTCAGACCAAGGCCCCAGTCCGCTCATCGTAGATTCCGCGGGCAACTTGTATGGAACGTTCGCTTCCGGGGGGAGTAACGGACTGGGATACGTTTTCGAATTGTCGCCAGTCACGGGCGGAACGTGGACATTGACGGATCTGCATGACTTCAACGGCAGTGACGGCGCGGGATCGACGACCGGTGACGCGGGCGGCCTTATCGGCGGTCTGACGATGGATGCGTCCGGAAATCTTTATGGCACGACCGGGGCGGGTGGCTTGAGCACGAAGTGTGCTTCCGGTTGCGGAGTTGTGTTTGAGTTGACGAACAGAGCAGGCACGTGGACCGAGACCGTCATTCACAGTTTCAGCGGAACCGACGGCATGAACCCCGACGCACCATTGCTGATGGACTCCTCAGGACGTTTGTACGGCACGACTACGGCGGGCGGATCTGGCGGTTTTGGGGTGGTATTCGAAACGGCTTTTGTCTCGGGAGCCTGGCAGACGCATGATATTCATAGTTTCACCAATGCCAATGGGGATGGAGCCTTTCCGAATAGCGCGCTCATCATCGACGCTGCCGGAAATCTGTATGGGACAACCGACTCCGGTGGCGGCAGCACAAACTGTTCGGTCGTCGCGGACAACGGATGTGGCACCGCATTTGAGTTGGTGCGAAAGGACCAGGTGTGGCACGAACTGAGTCTCCATCGCTTTCTCGGCAAGGGGGACGGAGGGTTCCCTGGCGGGCTCGTGTTCGGAGCGGATGGGAATCTGTACGGGGTTGCAACCGTGGGCGGCCGCTACAACTCCGGTTTGTTTTTTGAACTATCTCCCTAGACCGGGCATGGCAGAGGACTACTGGTGCGCGACGTGACTTCGAGCTTGGGCGGCCTTTGTGGTCCGGCCCTCCGCTTCAAATAAGTCCGCGAGACCCAGCCAGAGTTTGGAATCGGCTGGCGCGAGTCTGACTGCTTCTTCCTGAAAATTTACGGCCTGCGCCAAGTCTCCCAACTGATACCAGGCTTTGGCGCGCCCGGTCGCGACCAGCGAGTTGAAACTGGTGCCGAGAGAGGCGTCTTCGGAATCGAAGGGACTCGTGGCGACGGCCTTGTCCAACGCTTCCAGCGCAGGTTGTGGCTGGTGCATTTGCAGATACGTTTGCCCCAGCATCATCCACATTTCATGGGGCCGGGACGAGGACTCCGCGGATTGGCGGAAAACTTCCGCGGCTTCTGGATAGCGCTGTTGCGTCACGTAAAAGAGGCCGAAATCGAGCCAGGTCTCGTCGGTTGATTCGAGATGCAGGCTGGTACGAAATTCCGCTTCGGCTTCCGCCGGACGTCCTATCTGCTGCAGTACAAGGGCCCGCAGAAGGTGAACGCTGGGATTATCGGCAAACAGCGACTGGGCGCGGTCGAGAGCGGCGAGAGCTTCCGGGTAACGCTCGAGACTGTAGAGAACTCCGCCCGCGTTGGCCCATGCATTGAATTGTTCGGCTCTCGTCCCGGAGTTCCGATCCGCGTTCTGATCGGAAGGCGGAGTCAAAGAAATCTTGTCGCAATCAATCTGCAGACGGTCAATGAGCGGAGTAGTTTCGGGAGTGCGACGCACGAAGATCGCGGAAACTTCGTCCAAATACACGGGGCGCCAAGACTGGCCTCTACAGAAAGCCCCGAGCTGCGGGAATAGCGTCATCCCCTGATAGCGTGCCAGCGGAACGATGATGGTATTGATGCTGCGAGCTACGGCCTCCTGCTGCCATGCGGGTGAGTCCGGAGGCTCCACGCTAAGGTCGTAGGCGCGAAAGAAAAGTTGCTCGCCGAACGGAAGCGCGCGGCCGTCGATGTAATCGCGGTATCCGGGGAAGAGGCGCCACGTGAGATATCCGCCGAGGTTGTAAGTGTTGAAGACGTTGGCCGGCAACTTTTCGCGTTGCAGGAAGTCAAGCGCGCTCTCGGGGAACCACCAGGAGAGTCCGGTCCCGAAAGATGTGCGCTGAATGGATCGCATGTAGTAGCGATTGGATATGAGATCGCTCGCACGGGCGAAGGCCAGGCTTGCAGCGGCAATTGTCACGAGAACAATGCAGGCGGTGACGAACTGCGTTCGCAGGGGCAACGCAGTTGTTTGTTTAGCGCGCCGTTCGTTTTCATCTGTGACTTGCAAGTCGAGGAGTTCGTCGAGCATCGCGCCACCAACCACGACTGCGACGCAGGCAAACAAGGCTTGCAGCCGGACATGCTGGATGGCGAGGTATCCCGAGGCGACCAGCAAAACGGCAGCTCCCCAGTGCTTCCGCCAGAGGGCGATGAAGGCTCCGATGACGGCCACAACCATCAGCCACCAGAAACAACTTTGCGGATCGCGCCAGTCGAGCGCTTGGTGCAGACTCGCCCAAGAGACCCGGACGTTCTCCCATTCGACGATCCAGGCAGTGTGCAGGCTCTGAGCGCGTTGTTGCCTGATCAGAGCGAGGTATAGAAAAGGTCCCCAGGGATTCACAAGAGTGGCAACGAAGGTAAGTGTCAGCCACGGCCACACGCGATGCAAACGAGCGAGCGCGGCGTGCCGTGTTGTTGAAGAGGGAAGATCCAGAACTTCAAGCAGGACGTAGGCGAGACAGAGCGCCAAACCTGCGACGAAACCTAAATGCAGGTTGACCCATACCACCATGAAAAACGGAAGGAGCCAGAGTCGCGCGTGCCCGGAGCGATAGTGCATCCACAACACGCTGAGGAAAGCAGCGAACAAAATCGTGGTGAACATCTCAGCGCGAGGCTGGGTGCGATTTGCGATCAGAGGGACGGCAACGACGGCGAGAGCACAGCCGATCAGGCTCTTTCGGCGAAGTAGAAGTGCAACGGTTCCCGCGCTGGCCGCGGCGCCCAGCCATGAAAGCAGGCCATATCCGCCGGCAAGATAGACAATATAAAAGATGATTCCGGAAAGTACGGGATAGATCCACGGCTGGCCCGCGGCCGTGTAGGAGAAAACATCCATCGAGAAAACATGGCGGTTCTGGAGCACCCAGCGGCCCGTGGCGAGTTGCCAGCCCAAGATCGAAGTCCTGTACTGTGTGCAGACCCGCCAGCAGCGCATAGAAAAGACCGATCGCGGCCAGAAGAATCGTAGAAACCTGCGCGGCCGCGTGGTGGGGTGCAAGGTCGGATCGGGAACTGTTTTCAGGTAAAGGAGTGGCCATTCGGCAGGGAAGTCGTTCCCAGGCAAATCGCGCAAGGTCCGCAGTCTCCATGAAATCCACGCCGCAGCCTTGCGCGACTGCTGAATCATACAACACGATAGAGCTCGCGAAGGCGCGGTCGGCTATCGAGAAGGAACCGTCGGCAATTGCGAATCTACTTGATTCCGTTCGCCACCGAGAGAATGAAGATGTGATCGTCAGGCAACGACTCGATCTGACTGTCCCCTCCGAAAACAACCAGACAGTTGTAGCTGGAACTGTAGACCGCCGAATGGAAGAACCGCTCGGGAGCCGTTCCGGTCACTTTTTCCTGACTCCAGGCCGGAGTTCCACCGATGCCGTTGGGGTAGGTCAGAACCCAGGAGTCGTACAGGAATCTGGTGCCGTTGATGGCGTTGATTCCGCCATACATAATCATTCGGTTATTGATAGAGTCGTAAACCGTGCTTTGGCCGGTTCTTCCGTTCGGAGCAGTGCCTGACGGAGAGAGTTCGGTCCAGTGCGGAGTTCCGCCTTGTCCATTGGCGTTCGAGAGAGTCCACACATCGGAGAAACCGCTTCCCCCGGTATCGCCAGCATAGATTGTTAGGACGTTATCAACTGAATCGTATATAGCGCTGCTGTTCTCGCGCGCGGCCGGCGGCGTGCCCGAAGGAGAGAGTTGAAACCATGTGGGAGATCCGCCCTCCCCGTTCGCGTTGCTCAGGACCCAAACATCCGAAAAATATCCCGAAGAGCAGTTGGTGCCGCCGAAGACGATCATCGTGTTCTGCGCCTGATCGTAAACCGCAGTTTGATTCATGCGAACTGGGGGCAGAGTCCCCGAAGCCGTGATGCTCAGCCAATCCGGCTTGCCGTGAGCTGAGTTGGCATCGTCGAGAATCCACAGATCATTCAGGCAGTTCGTGGGACTAGTGGCGCCGCCGAAAATGATCATCCGGTTGCTGCTCGAGTCATACAGTCCAGTTTGTCCAAAGCGGGCGGTCGGAGGAGTTCCGGAAGGAGATACCTGCACCCAATTGGTGGAGACCTGAGAAACCTGCCCGGAGGAGACCACAGAGGGTTCGGACCAGACGTCGTTCAATGGGCCCAAAGATCCCGATTGCTGCCCGCCGAACACGATTAACTGATCGGTGACAGAATCATAAACTCCGGTCTGATGTGCGCGCGGGGCGGGACCGTCCTGCGACCACGCTGAGCCGGACTGCAGTCCATTCGCCTTTGTCAGTACAAAAACGTGATCATCCGTGAATGTCTTCGGAAGCTGGCTCGTGCCCCCAAATATGACCATTTCATCGGATACCGGATCGTAGATTGCAGTATGACTCACGCGATAGGGAGCGGTGTCGGTGGGAGTCAGCTGCGACCACGTCGCGGTGCCAACACCGTTTGCTCCCGAAAGAATCCATGTGTCGTTTTGTACGGCGGAAGAAGCAATCACTCCGCCGTAGACTACCATCCGGTTATCGGCGGAATCGTAAACAGCGGTATGGCCGCTGCGCGCCGCAGGTGCGGTTCTGGTGGGCGTGAGTTCCTTCCATGTAGGAGTTCCATTGACGTTTGCCAAGGTCCAGACATCGTTGAAAACGTTCTTGCCCCCTGCGCCGCCTCCGAAAATCGTCAGGACGCGATTGGCCGCGTCGTAGATGGCAGTGCTTTGCGAACGCGCGGCGGGAGCGGTCCCCACGGGCTTGGATTCGGTCCACTTCGGAGTCCCGACGGATCCATCGGCGTTCGTCAGGATCCACACGTCGTTGTAAAAATTCCCACTGCAATCCGTCCCGCCGAAGATGATCATGGTGTTCGTCTTGGAGTCGTAGACGGAGGCGTGGCCTTCACGGACCGGAGGCAGAGTTCCGGTGGGACTGAGTTTGATCCAGGTTGGGGTGCCGACGGAATTCGGATTCGTCAGTACCCAAAGATCGTTGGCGCAGGGTCCGGGAAATCCCGTGCCCCCGCCGAAAATAATCATCCGATTGGACGTGGGATTGTAGGCGGCCGAGTGTCCGAAGCGAACACTCGGAGGAGTCCCCGTCGCGTTGACTGATACCCAATTCAGATTGTCTGGGGAAGAACTAGTAGATGCGATGACATTCTTCACGGCCCAGACGTCATGGAAATCGACGTTAGTCGGAGCGTGCTGCCCCCCGAACATAATCATCTGGTCAGTCGAGGGATCGTAGATCGAGGTGGCCTGACTGCGGGTGCCCGGTCCATAGCGGTTCCACTTTTGCGCTGAGGCAGGTACCGCCAGAAATGCGCTGAAAGCGAACGTCAATAGAACTGAAACATAAAGAATTCTGGGCCGGGTCAAGTGAGCGCTCCGATTCGGGCACAGCAGGGGCTGGGTCCGGAAATGTTGAAGGCTAGTGCGTTGCGGGGGATACGGCAGCAAGCACTACACGCACGTGTAGGCAGCATAGGTCTGGCGCGGGTCAGCGTCAAGATGCAAATTCCTTCATCTTGACAGCGCGAGTGCCATCAGCAAAACTTGATGGCCCTTCCAATGTTTTCCCGACGGGCTGAATTGGTTCCAGACGATACGGCCGACCACGCAGTTGAATGTGGGGTCCCCCCTGCCTTTCGTCTCGGACAATCACCTCATCTTAATTTTGACAGTGCGAATGGATAATCATGAAACGACTTAACTGTCTTCTCCTCCTCATGTTCTTGGGCTCGACGTTTTTGAACGCTCAAGTGTGGACGCTGTCCGGCCCGCAATCCCGCCACTCGCACTCAGCCGTCTTTGATCCGACCAGCGGGCAGATGATTATTTTTGGCGGCCAGGTCACGAGCAGCGATACGGACCTGAACGACGTTTGGGTCGGTGTCGCCACCGCGACGCAAGACGACGGTTTCTCCCAAGTGGTTCCCACCGGCACGCTTCCGCCAGGGCGATACGGTCACGCGTCGACTTACGACCCGAACACCAATCGCATGACCGTTTTCGGCGGTGCCTTGGGGAATCCTTCGCCTTGTGCGAACGATCTGTGGATTCTCGATGGCGCGAACGGAATCGGAAAGGCGAATTGGCTCTCCATCACCGCCTCGGGAACGCTGCCAGCGGCGCGTGCGTATCACGCCGCGGTCTACGACCCGACGACGGACTCGATGATTGTGTTTGGCGGAAGTAATTGCTCCACGGGATACTTCAACGATGTATGGGTGTTGAGTAGCGCCAACGGTGAGGGTGGCACGCCGACATGGACGCACCTCTCGCCTTCTGGCACGCCCCCGGCGGCGCGCGAAAGCGCCAGTTCTGTCTATGATTCAGTGAACAACATCATGACCATTTACGGTGGAGACGCCGGAGGAGCCGGATTGGGAGACACCTGGGTGCTCTCCCACGCCAATGGCACCGGCGGGACGCCAGAGTGGACGAAGCTGTCGCCGAGCGGCACTGCTCCGAGTGCGCGAACTGGCCAATCAGCAACGTACGATCCTTCGACCGATCGAATGACAGTTTTCGGTGGAATCGCGAATGGCCTTACGCTGTCTGATTCCTGGGTGCTGACCTCGGCGAACGGCATCGGCCATCCCGCTTGGTCGCTGATTCCGGTCACAGGCACCGCGCCAAGTGTTGCCTACCACAGTGCTGTTTATGACCAAGCGTTGAACGAAGCATACGTGTTTGCCGGCACCAGCAGTGCCGACAAACTCACCACCAATTCGCACGCCTTTACTCTGTATGGGGCTAACGGAATCACCAAGACGGGGAGTCGGTGGATTCTGGGCGGTCCGGCGGTGCGCTACTCGCAGTCGGCTTTCTATGACACCGCCACCAATAGTTTATTTGTGTTTGGCGGTCAACACGCCCAGACGAATATCGATTTCAGCGATTACTGGCAGGCTTCAAACGTCATCGGCTCTTCCAATCTGAAATGGACAGTCCTCTCGCCCAAGGGCAGTCATCCTTCGGCGCGTTTTGGGCACACCGGTTTGTTCGACAGTGGCAGCGACCGGCTGATGGTGTTTGGCGGCGCCACAGGCTTTCCCGCGCCGTGCGTGAATGATTATCACGTTCTGGAACACGCGAACACGCAGGGTGGATCGTTGACCTGGCTCGCGGTGACACCGTCCGGAACCGCGCCACCCGTGCGTGCGCTGCATGCGTCGGTGTACGATTCAGTGACCAACACGTTGATCATCTTCGGCGGCTACAACTGCAAGACTACGTACTATAACGATGTCTGGGTGCTGAAGGATGCCAACGATGTAACTGGGACGCCGAGTTGGACGCAGCTTGCGCCCACCGGCACTCCTCCAAGCGTCAGGGAAAGCAGCAGCGCGGTCTATAACTCCACGTTCAACACTTTGATTGTGTTCGGTGGCGATGCTGGCGGGACTACCCGCTACGGGGACATCTGGCTGCTCTCGAATGCGAACGGGACCGGCGGGACGCCGAAGTGGACGCAGTTGATTCCATCCGGCCACGGACCGGGCGCTCGATCGGGCCAGTCGGCCACCTACGATTCGATAAACGACCGCATGACGATTTACGGAGGTTACAACGGGCACGTTCTTGACGATGTATGGTTTCTGTCGGGGGCCAGCGGACAACACGGAACGGCTACGTGGACCCAGGGCACGGTCGGGCAGCCGAGAAGGTTCCAGAGTTCGGTATACGATTCGACTGTGAACCAGATGATCACGTTCGGCGGACAAACCAATACCAATCCTCTGAATCCCTCTTCGGATATTTACACATTGACCAATGCCAACGGGCTGCGGTGACGAGGAATGAGATTCTGCTGGAGTTGATGTTCGATCAAATCGAAGAATGAAAATCGATGAATGAAAGAGGAAGAGCGGCCGAAATGGCCGCTCTTTTTTTCTTGCATACTTCGCAAACCGGCATTACTCCACGAGAATCGGCTTGTACCCTACGGGTATCGATTCGCCGGAAACCGAGTGTTGCGCACCGGAGAGATCCGTCCACGTCGTGTAGGAACTGGCCGGCACAGGCTGGTTCAAGGTAGTACAAGCACCGGCGTCGCAGCTTGAGCTCTGACTCGTGTCCCAGAGGATGGTGAATGGCTTTCCCGCTTGGGTTGTGCCCGGACAGGAATAGATCGTTCCTGCGACCGCGCAGCCACTGCTGAACGTCGAACCACTCAGCCAACCGGCGGTAACGTCATACGCGAGGCCCGCGGCGGTTCCCTGCAGTTGGCCTTGTGGACCATCCCATGAGTACCACGCCGAAAGCAGGATCGGAGGATTGTTTACCGAGGCTCGGAGCACATAGGAAATGGAGACGAACGCCGCCTGCGAATCGACCGTGGGTACACCGCCGTTTGATGGGTCCGTTCCGATGTAGCCGTTTTCATCGTCGAAGAACTTCATAGGCAGGTTGTCCCGTTGAATCTCACCCACTGCCGCCGCATAGACGCCCATGAACTTGGTGGGATCGGAAGTTGGCGATCCTCGTCCGTGGAAGTTCGTGATGTCGAAGGTGTCTTTGCCGATCACATTTGAGTTCGCGGGCCAAGTACAAGTCTTCCCGCTCGTCGGTAGCGTGACGGATCCGGCAGGCGCGCTAATGGGCGTCTGCGTGGAATAGAGATTCATCCAGCCTCCCACGCCAGCGGAAAAACCGTGGAATGACGGGCTGAGTACGGTTACCTTGGGATCTGCGCAATGGACGATGTTGTAGAGATCCCAGCCCATTCGAACCATCCGCTGGATGCTGCCCGTGCAAGTCGCGGGAGGCGGTGATATTGAAACTGACGACGGGTCAGGGCACCAGAAATTCGGCGAGTCGGCTTCATTCCATACTTCGTAATATGCAATCTTGCCCGCATATCGGTCGGCGAGAGTGGCAATAAAGGTTTGGAACTGCTGATCCGTTCCGGTGCCGTCGGAAGCCACGTCGGACGGCGGAGTGCAAGAAAAATCGTAGGGGCCAGGCACGCCAGTGGCCGGAGCGCATTGCGATCCACCGCCGAAGCCGGACGCGGTCGCTCCGGGCAGACACGGACTTGGATCCACCTGCCCCGCACAGGCGGATGCCCATGGGGGAGTGTTACCAACCGTGTAAATCACGCCCATGGGGCAATTGGGATTGGTGGCAAGAGTGTTGACCGTGAGATCCATGTTCGTCCAGTCGAAGAGTGCCGGGCGCCTTTTCAATGTCCGCCCATTTCATTCCGCTGTCCCAGATTCTCAATGTCGTAACCGCGGCTACATTGTTAGCCGAGTCCGTGGGGCACCAACCTGCTTTATTACCCGTGATCCGGTTGAAGTCCGCTGCAAACAGCGCGTCGTTGACGGTGCGACTGCCGTTCCCGCCTCCGCCGCCTCCGCCTCCGCCTTGGATATTGCCATTGCTGCTGCTGCCGCCGCACGCGATCAAGCCGGCGAGCACGAGCAAAGGCAGAACGCTCCGGAGAAACTTGAGGAACGTTTGCGAGCTTGAGACCGGGGAAGGGCTCTTGGACATCGTTTTTCTTTCCTTGATATGGATTATTCCACTACCCGAGGCGAATATGAATCCTAACCCCGGCTCATCATGAAAGTTGCGTATTTGTTCACATAACTCCTTAAGTTATTTGATTTCAGTGCGATCGACTCTGCGCTTCGGCCTCGTTTTCAAGAAACAGGAGGAGAAGATGACGAGAAGAAGATGTCCAGAAAAGAAGCGAGCTGTTCCGTAAACGAAAGACCGTATGCAAGTTCCTTCATCTTGACAGCCCCCAGCAACGCGGCGAAACTGACCCTACTCGACTCGGTTTTGCCCCGTCCCCCGCCCACCGAGCGTGCTTTCGAGGGCTCCACTTTCCATCTGCGCAAAAATGAATCCAAAGGGAGATACCCTGTGATCACTAGCCGACAGCCCGCTGCCACCTTGCGGGAACGCACCCCGCTACGCTTTAACCTCTCCTTGATCCTGGCCGTGATCGTGACGGCGTCGTTGCTGGGCGCTTCTGCATTTGCTGCAAATCCGTTGCCCCTGATTAACGCTCCTCTGGTTCCTGGGCAAAAGGCGCCAGGGTCTGCGTCCTTTACGTTGAACGTGACGGGCACTGGGTTTGTCTCGGGGGCCACCGTGCTTTGGAACGGCAACGCCCGAACTACCACATTTGTGTCGAGCGCGCAGCTATCGGCGACCATCAATGCGGCGGATGTAGCGACAGCGGGAACGGCGAATGTGACGGTTTCGAACCCTGCGCCCGGCGGCGGGTCCTCCAACATGGCGCATTTTCAGGTTGTCAAAGGCGGGTTTACGGTGGCGTACAGCAAGCTGGACTACGCGACCGACACGACTCCGCAGGATGCGGTGTCGGCCGATTTTAATCGAGACGGCATTGCCGATCTGGCCGTGGCCACCGGCAATAACACCGTTTCGGTGCTTTTGGGCGCAGGAAATGGAACTTTCCCGACGCACGTGGAATATCCAGTACCCGGCCACCCCAGTGCGATCTTGGTTGGCGATTTCAACGGGGATGGCAAGCTTGATATCGCGACTGTGGACCCGTACCAGAGCGAGATCACAATCCTTCTGGGGAACGGCGACGGCACTTTTCAGATACACCAGGAATATCCGACCGGCAATCACCCAGTGGGTTTTGCCACTGCGGACTTGAACGGGGATGGCAAGCTCGACATCGTCGTTGCCGATTATGCCGACAACAAGGTCGCTGTGCTGTTGGGCAACGGCGACGGCACCTTCCAGCCTCACGTGGATTACGCGACTGGCAACGGTCCTACCAGCGTAGCGATTGGCGATTTCAATGGCGATGACAAACTTGATTTGGTGGTCGCCAACAATGGAGACAATACGGCAGCCATTTTGCTGGGCAACGGCGATGGAACATTCCAGGGCCCACACGCTTACCCGACAGCGACAGTGCCCAACTGCATTGCTGTGGGCGATTTGAGCAATAACGGTAAACTGGATTTGGTAGTGGGCACGTCGAACAAGGCGGTTTCAGTCCTAATGGGCAACGGGGATGGAACCTTCCAAAACCACAAGGAATATTCAATTGGCGCGAATGCCGTCGAAGTAGTGGTTGCGGACCTGAGCGCCGATGGCAAGCTCGACGTGATTTCCGCCAATTACAACGATAATACGGTTTCGGTTCTGGTCGGTAATGGCGACGGGACGTTCAAGGGCGAGTCTATTTTCCCGACGAGCGCCGGCCCTTCTGGTTTAACCATCGGCGACTTTAAAGGGGATGGCAAGCTCGACATCGTGGCTGCCGCTTCGAACGCGAACACGGTATCTGTGTTGACCGACAGCCCGATCTCTCTGACCCCTAACATCCTGGCTTTTGGATCGCAGAAATCGGGCGATCCGGTTACCAAGACGATCACATTAAAGAACAACGGCACCTTGACGTACACGGTGGGCACAATCGGTTTCATCGGGACATTTACGAGCGATTTCAAACAGACGAATACCTGCGGCACAACCGTTGCCGCCGGAAAGACCTGCACATTCTCAGTAACTTTCCTGCCTACGGCATCGGAAATGGTGAATGTCCAGATGACCCTCACGGCAACGAACGGTTCCGTGATTGCGGCCCAAATGCTGGGGCAAGGCAACATTCAAATCTATCTCGCCCCACGCACCATGATCTTCAGCGGATATACGCTTGTGGGTACGAAGAGCGCGGGTCGAACGGATACGTTTACCAACGAGAGCGGCGTGAATATTTACTTTACGAATATCGATCTGGAAGGTGTGAATCAGAGCGAGTTCAGCTTCACGAGCACTTGTGCTGGTGGTGGGCCTCCATTTAACTACAGCATTCCTCTGTTGCCCGGAGCGAGCTGCACTTCGACCATCTTCTTCAGTCCGACGCAATCGGGCGGAGCCAATACTGCGCAGATTTATTATGGGAACTTCACGTTGGCGAAGCAGGGCTTGTTGATCTCGGCGAACGGAACGGCGGTGAAGGTCACGCCACCGTCGATCAACTTCGGGAACATTAAAGTCGGCGCGACCGGCACAGGCGTCGTGACTTTCCAGAATGCCGGTTCGACCGCGATGCAAATCTACAGCGCGACTTTCACCAACGGCACCGCAAATGTATTCAGTATCCAGAGCAACACTTGTAATTTCGTGGTCGGCGTCGGCGGCAGCGTCCCGGCCAACTCAAGCTGCACGTTCACGCTCGCCTTCACCCCGACAGTGACTGGGACCCAGACTGCAACCTTCAATATCGGCGATGCCGATCCCGCCCCAGCGACGGTTGCGTTGTCGGGGACCGGCGACTAACGAGTCAAACTGAGGTAGAACCAAGTGCGGGCTTCGGAGACTTCGAGGCCCGTTCTTTATTACTGGGAAACTACGGCATTATTGGGAAACTAGGGCCGGTAGATCCAGGTCTCGGCCGTGCTCACTCCGCTGGAATCGTATCCGCCGAAGATGCGAGTCGAACCGTCCATCAGCTGCAGGGCCGCGCTGGAGTAGCGAGCGGTGCCGAGACTGCCTTCCACGGTGCGGAATAAGCCGGATTTAGGATCGTAAATCTCAGCGGAGGCGGCTCCGCCCACGATCAGTGCCCGTCCATCGAGCAGGGCGGTCGAGTAGGGAAGTTTCACGTGCGGCTCGGAGAGACTTCCGGTCGAGGTGAAGGAGTCGGTCTCCGGCTTGTAAATCTCCGCCGAGGTCAGCGCGTGCCCTGCGCCATCCGTACCCCCAGCAACCAATACCGTGCCATGAGCCAGCAGAACCGCAGTATGGCCGGATCGCACGGTGTGCAGGTCGGCGGCGGGTGAGAATTTGTTGGTCTTGGGATCGAAGATTTCTGCCGTTGCCAGCGTTATGCGGTGGCCTCCGGTTCCTCCGGCGAGAAGCACGCGGCCGTCTGCCAGAAGAGTCGCGGTATGATTCGCACGGGGTGAAGTCATTTTGCCCGTCAAGATCCATTTGCCGGTAAACACGTTATAGGTTTCGGCCGAATCGAGGGTCTGAGTTCCGTCCTCGCCTCCTGTAACCAGAATTCGTCCATCGCGCAACACCGTGGCCACCGCATGAAGGCGGCGTGCGTGCATGTTACCGCGCGGCGTGAACTTGCCGGTTTCGTAGTCGTAGTCTTCGGAACTGGAGAGCGGAGTCCCGCCTCGTGTCGCGCCGCCGGCGATCAGAACTTTGCTGTCGGACAGAACACCGGCAACGTGGCCTTCCCGCGGGACGGTCATTTTTGCGCCGGGCGAAAATGCTTCCGTGGTTGGGTCGTAGATTTCAGTCGTGGCCAGCACCTCACCGCGCTCCTGCTTGCCGCCGGCGATCAGCACTTTGAAATCGGGTAGGATCGTTGCCGTGTGACCGCCGCGGGCGGTTGTCATATCGCGACCCGCGGTGAGTTTGCCTACGGGGGCTTCGGGCTTCATGGACAGGGATTTCTGCGCGGGAGCAACGGATCCGAGCAAGATGCAAAAAAGAGCGGGCATCGCTCTCAGACGTTTCACCGTGGGCGATGCATCCCGAAGCGTGAGGGGCACGTTGCGGTTCATAATTGCCAAAAGCTATTTAATCAATCAAAAATCATGGGTAGCCGGGATGGATGCGCCCCGTTCTGCTATCAGGGGAACGTGGACGATTCTAACGCAAAGACCTGTGCTTGAATGTTGCGAGAGTCGGCACCGGGCAGGGCCAGGAGATGCCCGCAAAATAGAAAATCTCGCTTCCGCCATGCCCTGGGGAACAGATGTGAGGCAAGCGGAAGGCGAGATGGTCCGTGACAATCAGTCGACCGTGAGTTGAGCGGATAGCGTCCGAGTCCTACTGCCGCTGTTGGCGATGACGGTGATGGCATAGGTGCCAGCGGCAGTGCTGGTCCCGGCCGTCACGGTCAGTACCGACGTTCCCGCAGTCTGAATCGAACTCTGGCTCAAGGTTGCCGAGAGACCCTTTACTTCCGAAATTCCATCCAGAGTCAGCTTGACAGTCCCAGTAAAGTTGAATGGTGTTATCGTTAAGTTATAGGTGGTCGAGGCGCCCGGATTTACCGTCAGCACTGGTTTGTCGACGGTGAGCCAGAAGTCGGTGCCGACAGGGGTCAGGGAACAAGCAGCACCGGGATTACCCGACGGGGCCTTAAAGCTTGAGTTGGAATCGACAAGAGTTGCGCTTTGCCACCCCGAGAAATCGTCTTTGCTGTTCTGTTTCGGCGTCGGCAGCATGTAGGGCGTGGTGGAGTTGTATGCATTCCACCAGGTATTGCTTGAGGACTTCAACGTGGTCTGAAATGAGGTCCAATCGCTATCGATCAGGTAGCTGTCGCTGAATACCTGCTGGCTGCTGCTACTCCCCTGGATGATGTTGGAAGTATTCGTGAAATTTTGCGTGACCAGGTTGGTGGTGATGCCGGTCTCCCAGTTGGTGACCTCAATGCCGCCTGCCTGCCCAATCACCATGATCTCGGCGGGATTATTGCCGATCACCACGCTCTTGTTGAGCGAGACATCTTCCGAATTGCGCAGCACCAGGCCGCCGACGCTGGTGGTCAGATTCTGATTGCAGAGGTAGCTGTTCGCAATCGTAATCGGTCCTTCGTCCTTTTCAAGGAACGCTCCCGTCATGAGATTGCTGGTTGAATTGACGCCACTGGCGCTGATATTGGCATTATCGGTGTCCCAGTGAATGCCGTAGGTCTCGTTGAATGTGGTAGTGAGGCCGTTGATGGTGTCGTCGTGGGCCAGCGATGCGTGGAATCCTGCGGTGTTGCACGCGTAATAAGCACCTTGCGCGCCGCGCCAGTTGTTGTACGAGGAAGTGTCGCTTTGCCACAGGCCGTACTTGGTTTGAGATTCCTGAAAGCCACTGTCGCCGTTATGCTGAGACACGCTGTTCTCGACGGTGAAGTAGGTAGTGGGATAAGTGAGATTCAGCCCCTCGCCGTTGTTCCACTGAAAGGTGTCGGAGTCGAACAGGATGTTGGTGGAAGCCCCAGAGACAAACACGGCGGGCGTGAAATGACAGCTGTTCGCGTACTGAAACGTCAAGCCGCGGACGACGATATTGGATTTGTTATTGATCTTCAGGATCGTCGGGCTGGTAGCCACATCCACGGTTGCGGTGGACATGTTGGTTCCGGTAGCGGGCCAGACGTAGATCATGGCTCCAGCGTCGTCGACGTAAAACGTTCCCTGCACCATTTGTGCGAGCGATAAGACCTGGGTCAGCAGAGTGCCATTTACCGCGACCAGTTCCTGCCGCATCATGATTTCCTGCTGTGCCGGGCAGATCGCGATCGTACCGCAGCTTCCCCAGCTATTGGTCCAACTATTTGTGTAGATCTTCGGGTTGGCTTGGTATTTGATCCAGCCCGTATAGAGCGTCGATCCGCTCACAGTAACGGTTCCGTTGGTGGCAGCTTCGATAGTGACGGGCAGGCTCGTATCTTTCGTGCTGTGACTCAGGGCAATGCTCTCGCGGTAGATGCCAGGATCGATGATGATGCGGGAGCCGATCGAGTTGTGGTTGTTTGTCATTGCCATCGACGTGGCTGCGCCGATGGTTTTCAGAGGACTCGACTGCGATCCTGAATTCGAATCCGAGCCGGTGGTTCCATTGACGTAAATGAAGGCTGTTTCCAGATTTTCGTTGACATTGGCCTGACCGAAAGCAAGGTATGAAAAGAACAGCATCGCAGCCAGTCCGCAGAGAGTGCACGTATACCTCGGCATAAAGACACCCCTCCCTCGACGGTAGAACTCGGATTACCGGAAGTTGCGGCCAGAGGCGAAACAGACGGTCTAAATCACGCAGTACTTGCGATCACAACGCAGGTACCGGGACGCGTGAATCAGACCAGAGTCAAACTTAAACGAAGTACCACCACCATAGCGGAAAAGTAGTGAAGAGGGAATAAGGCAGACGCCTTAATCACAGGTACAGAAGTACATGTCTGGCGCCGGCACAGGGCCAATGGCAAGTTGGACGGGGCTTCGCCGGTGGTCCCGAAACGGGACCATCCCAAGAAAGAGGGCGAGGACCAATACTGCGATCTCGTCCGTGAGCATTCTGCTTCTAGTTCACGGTCTCGGTGAATGTCACCGGCGTGAAGGTCGAATACGTCGCCGTGATCTTCACAGTGCCGGTCTTGCCAGGAGTGGTATAGGTCACGGCAGCCTGACCGTGAGTATTGGTGATCGGAGCTGTCGTGTTAAAGATGCCTCCGGCGCCGTTGTCCGTAAAATTCACGGTTAGACCTGAGACCCCATTTCCGTATTTATCGGTGACGGAAATGCCCAGCGATTTGGGCAACTTGGTGTTTATGGGCGCAGACTGGTTGTTGCCTTGCACGTAATTCAGAGAAGCAGCGGGGCCCGCAGTTGATTGCTCGCTGGCGTTGGCGGTCACGGGGCCCACGGATGCCGTTACCGTGATGGCTTGGGCCACGGTCGATAGCGTGTAAGAAGTTGTCGCTTGTCCGCCGGAATTGGTGATCGCAGGGTTGGGAGAGAAGGTGCCGCCCGCGCCGTTGTCAACAAAGGTGACGGATGCACCCACGACCACAGTCCCTGCTGAGTTTTTCGCCTTGACGATCAGTGGCAACGGCAGGGTGGTTCCAACCGTCGCGATCTGCTTCGTGCCAGAGACGAAAGATATGGAGGCAACAGTGTTCGCAACATCGTTCTCGGTGAACATGGCTGTTGCATAGCCGGGACTCGACACCGTAATCGTCACTGTCTGAGGAGTGTTCGGCAGCGTGTAGGTGCTTGTGGCCTGACCATTGCCGTTGGTGACTGCGGTTGGGTTACTGAAGGTTCCGCCCACACCACCATCACTGAAAGTGACGGTGACACCGGAAAGAGCTTTGCCTGTGTAGGGGTTGGTGGCCACAACGCCAAGGGCCATGGGCAAAGTAGTGCCGGGGTAACCTGTTTGGTTGTTGCCTCCCGCCGGATTGATCGCCGGGAACAAACCATAGGCGACCAACTGCGTTTCTGTTCCGGCGTACACTTTTCCGTTCGTGACGATGGGCGTGGCGTGGTGCGCGATGGTTCCCAACGAGTCGCGATTACTTGCTGCCATGCTCGAATCGTAGAGCAAAAAAAGATTGGTCGCGTCGTAGGCAGAGAGCAGCGAGACGCTCTTGACGGCTCGCACCAGCCACACGATGCCATTCGTAGTCCCATTCGCCGAAACCACTGGAAGACCGATGTTCGTCAACTTTCCGGCAGTTTGCACGACTGGAGTCGTGGAGAGCGAACTCTTTCCGCCACTAACGCCCAGGGCATAGCCTCGCAGGTAGTCCTGGTGCGCCAGAAAATAGACCATGTTGTTCCAGTAAACCGGGCCTCCGAAGAATTCGCCACCCAGCGCAGCGGGAAGATACTCAACGATTTGGTCGTTGCTGGTGGTGTTGTACATCCCCAGGTTGTCGCGGTTGATGAGGTAAATGTTGCCGGCCTTGCCGGAGGTGACCAGCAGGTCAGGCGTAGAGCTGCCCGTCTGAGTGGGGAGCAGAGTTACTCCGCCGGACCCCAGGTCGGTATCGGTTGCGGCCATATTGGCCTGATCGAAGGGCGTGAAGTAGTCGTCGACGGTGAATGTGCTGCCGCTCAAAGTCAACTTTAGAACGCTATCGCCGTAATCGAAAGCGCTGTAATTGAAAAGCCCGTTCGCTGTGGACAAGAATACGTTGCCGTTGGTGTCCGCGGCCGGACCAATGCCAGCTTGCCAAAGAGAGCTGCCGTAGCTGTTGTCAGGTTGCGTGGTCATCTGCGCGACCTGTTCCAAGGTCGTGGCGTTGTATGCGAACAACCATCCACGAGCCTTCAGGTCGCAGCCGTTCGAGCCGGAACCAACCCATAGCGTGTCGTTTAATAGCAGCAATCCCGGCCTCTGGATTTGGTTCAGCGGCGCAAAGCTCAAAGTTCCGATCTGACCGGTAATCTGCACTGGACCGCCGAACTTCTCCAGCCCGGTGGTGACATCCAGAGCGTGCAGGTTGTACTCATAGCTGTATTTGCCAGAGGCGGCTATCTGGGTCTTGGCGGTTACATAGATTGTTCCGCTGGTCGGATCGATTACGGGCGTTCCGGTGATACCCAGCTCGTCCAATCCCGTGATGTTATTGCAACCCTCGGCCTGATAAGGAACGCTTGTGATTCCGGCCGCCGGATTGAGGAAACTGATTTGCCAGATCTGAACGCCGGTATCCGCATCGATCGCATACACGCTGTCATGCTGAGTGGCCACGAAAACGACGTTGTGCGTTACACCATTGATATTGAGCGCGGACATGTAGAGCGGCTGCGCCTGCACGTATCCGTCGACGTTGAATGCGAATAGCTTTCCGAACTGATTGGGATTGACGTTCGTGGTCGTGAGCAGAGTCTCGTTAATGTTCTGCCCGGTGCGCGAGTTGTCCATCTTGTTCGTGAGAATGCTGACTTGCGCAACGGATCTTGGGACGCCGACAAGCGCTGCGAAGGACAGCAGTGTGGCGACAACAAAGGCTTTGGCTTGGAGACGATCAGAAACCATGGGCGCCCCTTTCAACTCGGATCCACCTCTGTGTCAGCTTCGACGCCTATGGGCGAACACCAACGCGGAGTTATCGATACCGGCAACGAAGGGGGGACTTTCAGGCGCTCAGACATCGGGCGGAATCGTAAGATCATTTTTGGCCCACCCCGCTGGGATGTCAATGATGAAAGTTCTTGCACATTGTTACGCCGCGCCCTGCGCGGGGTTGGAGTCTTTTTTCTCCTAGGCCGGAGCTGAAACTGATGCTAGTCTGATTGGGTTCCCTCCCCTTCGTTGACTCGCAACGCCTGGCTGAAAGCAAATCGAAACAACCGAAAAATAGAGAAAATCCATGACCTTGAAGTCCACTATCCTGGCGATTCTCGCCCTTATCGTTCCCTCCGTGGTCCTGGCCCAAAGCGTTACGACCTTCGAAGGCATTGACGCGTCGCAGGTTTCCGGGCCGGGTTACGATATCGATCCGAACGGGTCGGTGGGTACGAAGCAGTACATGGAATGGGTGAATACCTCGTACCAGGCGTATGACAAGACATCGTTCGCCCCGATCTGGGCGGCTCCGCAAAACGGAGACACACCCTGGCGACACGCCAACATGACGAATTGCTACGGCACTGGCGGCGGCGACGGCATCATTACGTTCGACCGCTTGGCATCCCGCTGGATCATCGCGCGGCGCGCCATCCCGGCCAGCAACACGTACTACTACTGCATTGCCATATCGAATACCGACGATCTCAGTTCTTCGACATTGGCCTGGTTCACCTACCAGTTCCCGCTGAACTCCGTTCTGGGCGTGAATTCGCACGGAAGCGTGTATTGGCCGGACTGGCCGAAGTTCGGCACCTGGATCGACGCTTACTACGTGAGCTTCGTTCTGCAGGATCCGAACAATCAATACACGAACATTGGGGTGGTCGCGTGCGCCCTGGACCGCACCAACATGGTGATCGGTGGAACCGCGCGCACGCTGCAGTGTTTCAGCGATCCCAGCCCGATTCCGCTGAACGGCACGCTGTATCTGAAGCACAGCTTGATTCCCGCCGATGTAGATGGGACGACGGCTCCGCCCGCTGGCCGTCATGAATACTTTTTGAGCATTCAGAATCCGCCCAACGACGGAAAGACGGTGACCTCGACGAGTCTGAACTTGTGGGATTTCCACGTCAATTGGACGACTCGCACGCTTTCCACGTTTGTGAAGTCGCAAATCACCGTTCCCACGTATGAACCCGGGTGTTACGACGCGGCGCAAGTGGCGAATACATTTTGCGTGAACGAGCCTTCCAGCGGCAGCACCGACGTCTATGTGGATTCAGTGGGCGACCGGCTGATGCCGCGACTGGCTTATCGGAATTTTGCCACGTACCAATCGTTCCTGATCGGCCATACGGTGCAGGTTGGGGCCGGGACGAATCAACAGACGGGCATCCGATGGTACGAATTGCGAGGTTCGGGGAGTCCCACTTTGTATCAGAGTGGGACCGTTACCAACGGCAACACGCTCTACCGCTTCATGCCGAGCCTGGCGCAAGATAAAGTCGGCAATGCCGCAGCGGGTTACAGCGTTTCAAGCAGCGCGGTTCATCCGGGCATTCGCGCGGCCTATTGGAGCTTGCCGAACAAGACTGCGCCGGCTGAGATTGCCATTCAGAATGGAATTGGCGACGAAGAGAATTCCAGCCGCTGGGGCGACTACACCAGCATGACGGTGGATCCCATTGATGGTTGTACGTTCTGGTACGTAAATCAGTACTACAAAGTCAGCGAGATCGGATCGGCCATCGACTGGGACACGCGGATTGGCAATTTCAAATTGTCGACCTGCCACTAGGAAACCGAGCCTGATACTAACGAACTGGCCTGCCTGATATCGGCGGGCCTGTTTCACATGTGGCGAGCGGCCTGTCGCAGAACAATTATTACTCAGAGCGGCCATCTGTTAATTGCTTCGGGAAGGGCACGGCTTCAGACGTGCCGCCCAAAGCCAATAATGACGCGGGCTTTAGAGTGTGTGTGAGAACTCGTCCGGTAGATTCGAAGTGGCACAACACCATCGATTTTCAGCCGCGAAGCGGCGTAAGAATGCAGCCCACGGCGAAAGCCGTTGGGTGCGAGTGGGAACATGATCCAGGCCCGGAGGGGCGAAAGAGCAGTTCTCCCGCACACTCTTTAGCCCCTGAGGGTTCGCGGACCGGTCAGGAACCCACCCGCAGCAGGCCACTAGTGGCAGTATTGGATAATATCGGTCGCGATCTGCTGCGCCCCGCTTGGATAGCTGGGAATGTCGTGCTGCACACTCGGCAGGCACTGATAAAGAGGGCTGGGCGAGGACGCGGACGGCTGAACTAATCCCTCGAATACCGTGGCCTGCGGAACGGCATTGCTGGTGTCTTCATCCGCCAGCAACATCTTGAAGTTGGTGTTGGGGAGGCTGACCGCCTGCGTTGTTCCCGCGTACAGGATGCTGTCTGAAAGAAAGAGGGCTTGCGCATCCGTTCCCGGGCTGCCGTTGAGAGCATCGGTGCATGGAGTCGGCGTACTGGCTCCTGCGCTCTGGTAGGCTTCGTCAATAATTGATGCGTCGGCCGACTCGTAACACAGGTTCGGATTGTTGCTGGACGCTGGACAAACGTTTCCCTGAAAGCCGGAAGTACACGGCGCGCAACCCTGGTCGATCCGCGACATGACTGGACCGCTCGTAGGTTCGATCATCGCCAACTCAGAATTCAATCCATAGTTGTAGGCCGCATACACGACGGCGGCGGATCCTCCGCTGTTTCCGGTGGCGCACATGGGGGCGCTGGTGGTGGAGGTGACAGTCGGATTGATGATCGCCGGATTGCGGTAAACCCAGTCGGCGACGGTGGCGTAGCGGCAGGCCAGCCGGCGAACTCCACCCGGCCCCGTCAACCATCCCCGGGGCGTCGTACCGTTGTCAAATGGCGCGCCAAACGATACCTGCACCGTATTGAACCCGGCGTTCAGGATGCTTCCAACAGTGGTGCTGCCGTCGGCGTAGCCCGTGTTCGGATCTTCGTAGAGCCCGCTGCCGCCGGTACCAACCCCAAACAGTACGGTTCCGATCGGATTTCCTGTCGGCGTGTACACCTTCAAGTAGGCGGAGAAGTCGGCAACTCCAGGACAGGAAATAGCAAGTTGAAAGCACGTCCCGCCAGCAAGGCCGCCACTGGGACAACTGTTCGGCTGAGGATACTGGGTATAGCTGACCACCGTGCCGAGTGGGTCGCTCGCCTGAACCGTGACGGTCGTGGATTGCGTCGCGGTCGAATCCGCCAGCGCAGCTGCCGTAATTGTCACTGTCGCGGGATTCGGAACGCTATTGGGAGCGATGTAGAGCCCGGTGGTCGCATCGATGGTCCCGGCGCTGGCTGTCCACATAACATTCTGGTTGGAAGAGCCGCTCACCGTTGCCGTGTATTGCCAGTTCGCGCCCACAGCAATCGCTGTGGGAGGCGCGCCGGTGACGCTCACCGTAATCTGCTGTAAAGGATTGCTATTCGACGATGAGCCGCCGCATCCGACGAGTGACAGAAGGCCCAAAAATACGACGGCTCCGATCCAAACCTGAAGCTTAGCATTCGACAAAAAGACACCTGCGAGAAGAGAAGATGGGAACGCGAGCGAAGAGGAAAAGTGGCGTGGCCAGTGAGGCTATGTTGCCAATTTATGACCGGAGTGTCAAATGGACGTGAAGCATGCAGAGCTCATCGGACTTCGAAGTGCGCCACCAATCAACTGGCTGAGACTCTCAACGGACTTTCGGTGAACCCCGCCGCACGAGAACCTGACATCTACTTGCAGAGGTTTGCGATATCAGTTGCAATCTGGGCGGCAGACGTTGAGTCGTTCGGCAGTCCCTGCATCCCGCCTGACTGGCAAATTGCAGTTGGGACCGTTTGCAAGACAACCCTGTTCCACTGCCAACCCTGGGGTTCGTCACCGCCGGTGTCCAAGGATCCGAACAGTTGGTTCACGCTGGTGTTTGGAAGAGGAAATACTGCACCTTTCCCGCGCTGATAGTAAATGCTGTCAGACGTAAGCAAAAGAGTATTGATCGTGTTTCCGCCGGAGCACACGGTTGGCTGGGAGTAAGCCGCATCGATGGTCGCCGCGCCTTGCGTGTAACACATGGGGGCGGGGGCGGCACTGCAGGGAGCGCCCGACGGCCCATTCGCTCCTGTGCTGCATATGCAGCCCTGGTCGAGTGCGGTCATAACAGGGCCGTTCGTGAGTTCGACCATCTTAAGGTTTGGGTTCACTCCATTTAGTATGCTCAAGCCATTCAGTCCATACTCCGACACGGTGTAAGCGATGGCTCCCGCTCCCCCGCCGTTCCCTGTGGCACACACTGGCGCGGTGGTGGTAGCGTTGCTGTTAAGCATTGCAGCATTGTTGTAGATCCAATTGGCGACCGTCGCGAAGCGGCAGGCTAACCGGCGGACCCCTCCCGGTCCCGTGAGCCATCCATTCGGATTCGCTCCATTGTCGAATGGCGCGCCGAACGAGACTTGAACGGTCGTATATCCGTCGCTCACCACGTCTCCGACCGTCGTGTTTCCATACGTGTACTCAATGTCGTACAGGTTGGCGCCGCCCCCATCTGTCGCGAAGATCACCGTGCCTAGGGGAGGATTTTGCGTAGGGGTATTGACCTTCAGGTAGGTCGTCCAGGGTGCGACCTGATCGCACGCCACACTCATTTGGTAGCAAGATGCATTTCCAGTATCTTCTGCTGCGGTCGGACAGGTGCTCGAGTAAGGTTGGAAATTCGAGACGGTCCCCAGTGGATCGGTCTCCTGCACAGTTGTGATCGCGGTCCCGGACTGGGTCGAGTCGAATTGCGAAGTGGCAAGTATGGTAGCGGGTAACGTGGTCACACCCTGGGACAGGGGAGGCGCGATGTAGATTCCCTGATTGCTCGGGATCCCTGTGGTGTCCGCGGCTGGTATGAAGCCGCCACCGTTGGCCGAAGTCACCGACCAGTTGACACCTTGGTTCCCTGAGGCAGCACCATTCACTGTTGCGGTGTAGAGCAGATTGGCGCCTTGTCCAATTGTATCCGTAGCTGGAGTGACCGAAACCGTCACATGCACATTGGCAAGGATCGACCCAGATGATGCCTTGTTCGCAGATGAGACGGCCGTGATCGGAACTGTGAATGGGGCGGTGCTGACGCTTGCGGGAGCGGTGTAGACGGCTGTATTCGAACCCGAGGAAACGATCGTGCCATAGGTCGAATTGCCTCCTGGGATATTGTTCACCTGCCAATTCGCGACTGCCGTAATGCTGGCACCAGTAACGGTCGCAGCGAATTCTTGCGTGCCGCCGACGGGTACCGGGACCGGCAATGTCGTGGAAGCAGGAACCGGCGAAATGGTGACGGCTATTCCTGCGATCGTAACCGTGGCGGTCGCTTGTTTTGTAGTATCGGCTTGCGACTGTGCCATGATAGTAGCCATAGCTGTCGTGGTCACATTCGATGGCGCGGTGTACAGGCCGGTGGTGCTGATCGTTCCCGCCGTCGGACCGCCGCCCAACGCTCCATCGACATACCAACCGACTGTCGTGTTGGACGTTCCGGTTACCTTAGCGCTGAACTGTTGTTGTCCACCGGCACTGAGGCTCGCCGTCGCGGGGGTTACAGTGATAGCGACCTGTGACGGTGTGACTGTGACTGTTGCTGACGCTGAACTGGCGCTGTCGGCGACCGATACAGCCTTCACCGTGACGGTGGGTGGTGACGGTGGCATCCCTGGTGCGGTGTAAACCGCGGTGGTAGTGCCGGCTGCCCCGGGAGTGAGCGTGCCTACCATCGAGTTTCCGTTCTGGGTGCCATTTACATACCAGATTACCCCCGTCTCCGGGGCCCCGGTCACGGCTACGGTGAAAGTTGTCGTGCTTCCCCCCGATACCGAGACAGCCGTGGGCGATACGGTCACCGTCGTGGTCTGGTTCCCCCCGCCACTGCCGTTGCTACTGGGCTTGCTGGCGATGCACCCCGCCAAAGGAAACACCACGGCCGCGATAACGAGACAGGATATGGCTGAAAATAAGGATTTGCGCACAGGGCCCTCAGGCAGACTACAGATCATAGAGACTATTGTGGGGAGGAGACGGGAAGTTTACTCCGCAACCGCCATGTTGTCACGCCCGATTTGACATGTCAAACTTCGCATGCGTCTCCACCGTAGACTCTCGCGTTGGTTCGTCGTTTACGTATCACGCAAAAATTCACCGCTTTCTTTGATGAGCGGTAAACCTCTTTCTATATTCCATTGAAAACAATCGCTTACTCCCGCTAGGACTGATAGATTACCTTCACGTTACCGCCGGTCTTCGAGCGTGCTTCGTTACCGTGCTTTTCGGGATGAGAGCTAAATGTGCAAATTTTTTCATCCTTGGCGAAGCAGGCGACTTTTGGTTAAATAGGGAAACACAGCGCGACGGTAAATGTAGCGTTCCCCCTCTGGAAACACTTTGTAGCATTTTCTTGCTGCTCCCCTCATGCGTTTTGACTGAATATTTGATGTGCAGTGAAGGGGAAGGCAAACTTGTCTTTCAGAGTCCAGCGGAACCACCACACTAACCGACACACATGATCGCATTCCGAACAAACATCTTGGGGAGAAGACAGCAGATATGAACTCATCCGTACCCGATTTTGAGGTAGGAATCATTGGAGGCGGCCCCGCCGGTTCGAGCATGGCGGCTTATCTGGCCAAAGCCGGCGTGAACTGCGTGGTGTTTGAACGCGAGTTGATGCCCCGTCCACACGTGGGAGAGTCGCTGGTGCCGTCCTCGACTCGAGTGTTCAAGGAATTGGATTTCCTGCCCAAGATGGAGGAAGCAAAATTTCCTCACAAGTTCGGCGCAGCCTGGACCGCGGCTTCGGACGCCAAGGTCTACAACATGGATTTCGGCGGAGTCTCGGCCGACTGTCACGTTGACATTCGCTTCGAGGAGAGGAGCCAGCCCGGCGTGAACCAGAACTATACATATCACGTGGACCGCGGCAAGTTCGATCTGATGCTGCTGCAGCACGCCAACGACTTTGGCGCGAAGGTGTACGAGGGCATTGGCGTGAACGGCGTTGATTTCAGCGATCCCAACTGCGCGGCCGTGAAGTACAGCATGGGTAAGAAAGAAATGACGACGACCTGCCGCATCGTGGTCGATGCCACGGGCCGCAAGACGCTCCTTGGCAACCAGTTAAAGTGGCGCATTCAGGACGACGTGTTCGACCAGTACGCCATCCACACTTGGTTCGATGGATACGACCGCCGCTGCATGGCCTCGAACAAACAGACGCAGGGCGATTTCATCTTCATCCACTTTCTTCCCATCACCAACACCTGGGTCTGGCAGATCCCCATCACCGATACGATCACCAGCATCGGGGTCGTCACCCAGAAAAAGAACTTCGCGAAGAGCAAGGAATCGCGCGAGAAGTTCTTCTGGGAGTGCATCCAGAGCCGGCCCGAGCTGTATGAGGGCCTGAAGGCTCAGGGCTCCCAGCAGATCAAGCCCTTCAAAGATGAAGGCGACTACAGCTACGCCATGAAGCAGCTCGCCGGAGACCGTGTGGTGCTCGTGGGCGACGCTGGACGTTTCGTCGATCCGATTTTCTCGACGGGAGTTAGTATTGCTCTGAACTGCTCGCGGTTTGCTCACAAAGACATTCTGAGTTCGCTGGAGACCGGAAACTTTACGCGCGAGGCATTCAAGGAATACGAATCCACGCTCAAGCGCGGGACGAAGAACTGGTACAACTTCATCACCGTGTACTACCGCCTGAATGTGCTGTTTACGGCGTTTGTGCAGGATCCTCGCTACCGCCTCGACGTCCTCAAACTGCTGCAAGGAGATGTGTACGATGATGCCGAGCCAGCCGTGCTGACCCGCATGCGGAACATCGTCAAGCAGGTCGAGAAGGATCCCAATCACGCACTGCACGGTTTCCTCGGGAACCTGACCGCGGATGCGTTTGTGGAAGCTTCGGCCTAAGCAGATCCAGCTGCCGGCACCTGGCCGTGCGGCCCGGCAACATAGCGAAGACTTTGGGAGAAAGCAGCGAATATGAATCACTCAGTTCCTGATTTTGAAGTAGGAATTATCGGAGGCGGGCCCGCTGGATCGAGCATGGCGTGCTACTTGGCGAAGGCAGGAGTGAAGTGCGTAGTGTTCGAGCGTGAGTTGTTCCCGCGCCCGCATGTGGGCGAGTCGTTGGTTCCATCTTCCACTCGCGTTTTCAAGGATCTGGATTTCCTTCCGCAAATGGAGGAGGCGAAGTTCCCCCACAAGTTCGGCGCTGTCTGGACCACCAATGACGACAATCCCGGATACGTCCACGACCTTGAGGGATTGGCTCCCGATTACAACGTGGATATCCGCTTCGAAGAGCGGAAGCAGGAGGGTATGGAAGACCGGAACTATACCTACCATGTGGATCGCGGCAAGTTCGATCTGATGCTCTTGAAGCACGCTCAGACTCTGGGCGCCGCGGTTTATGATGGCGTCAAGGTCTCGCGAGTGGATTTTGGTTCTGAGTATCCCGATGTGTATTTCAACATCGGTCCGAAGGAGATGAGCGTCAATTGCAAGATGGTAGTAGATTGCAGTGGCCGTCAGACTTTCCTGGGGAACCAGTTGAAGCTGAAAGTGAAAGACACCGTGTTCGATCAGTATGCCATCCACTCCTGGTTTGATGGGTACGATCGCAAGGTGTTCGCCAAGCGCGACACGAACCTGGATTACATCTACATTCACTTCCTTCCGATTTCGAACACCTGGATCTGGCAGATTCCGATCACCGACACGGTCACCAGTCTCGGTGTGGTCACGCAAAAAAAGAATTTCGCCAAGTCGAGGGAAGATCGCGAAAAGTTTTTCTGGGAGACAGTGGGCAGCCGTCCACTGATCGCCGAGACTTTACGCAAGTCGGATCGCATTCGTCCTTTCAAGGAAGAAGGCGACTACAGCTACGCGATGAGGCAACTTGCCGGCGACCGCTTCATGTTGGTTGGGGACGCGGGACGCTTCGTCGATCCCATCTTCTCGACCGGTGTCAGCATCGCGCTCAACAGTTCCCGTTTCGCGCATAAGGATATTCTCGCGGCCCTCGAGAAGAATGATTTCTCCCGCGCGAGTTTCGCTGACTACGAGACCAAGCTGCGCCGTGGCACCAAGAACTGGTACGAGTTCATCTCGGTCTACTACCGTCTGAACGTACTGTTCACGTACTTCATCAGCGACAAAAACTACCGGCTCGACGTCCTCAAGCTTCTGCAGGGAGACGTGTACGACGAGGAAGCGCCGGAAGTGCTGACCAAGATGAAGCAGATGGTTTCGAAAGTTGAGCAGAACGAAAAACACCCGTGGCACAAGTTGCTGGGAGATCTGACCTCCGACGCGTTCCGGCCGCAGATGTAGACGTTTGTATCGGGTTGAAGCAGGGAAGCAACCCGAGTCGGTTGGTTCTTCAAAGGGTCGTGAAGGAAGTCCGATTTGGTCGGGCTTCCTTACGTTTTGGGTGCAAGCGTCTGCCTGAATTCTGGGCGTCTGGTTCAAGTTCGAAGGCGGAGGGTGCAGTGGCGCACACGAGCCGCAATTTCGTAGTGGCGTACATTGTGCTCGTCGGACTTCCGTTGCTCGGCCTGGCGGGAGTTTTGCGCACCGGCCGAACTCTGACTCCTCCGATTTCAGTGGACGGTGTTTGGAAAGTTGATGCCGACCCCAGCCAACCGGATCTTCCATCCTGCAGCAAGGCAATTTCTTCTCTCGCAAATAGCTCGTTCGTGATCTCACAGTCGGGCAAGAGCCTGGTCGTCAGTTTCAACTCTTCCAAGACGGGCGCTTCGGGCACGATCGAAGGCAAGAGCCTGACGGCGTCGCTAGTCCTGGCCCGCGATACCTCGGGTGACAGCGGGTGCGGTGATCAGAGGATGGCTCTGACCGCCACGATTGACCCGAAATCGGAACCGCGGTCGCTGGCCGGGGTGCTTGCAGTGAAGAACTGCACGTCGTGCGTGCCGCTGGAGTTTCACGCCGTGAGGCAGCCCCGCGTGCCCGTCGGAGCCGCGCACTGATGCCCAACCTTTTCATCCTTGTGCTCCAGCTTGCGGTGGTGCTTACCGTGTGCCGCCTAGTCGGGGAACTGTTCCGGAAAATACATCAGCCACGAGTTGTGGGTGAGATGTTTGCTGGCATCATGCTGGGGCCATCGCTGCTCGGTTGGCTGGCGCCCCATTTCTCGGCCTATTTGTTCCCCGTATCCAGTCTCGGATTTTTGAATGCTCTGAGCCAGGTTGGCGTAATCGTATTCATGTTCCTGGTGGGGCTGGGAATCAATCCCCGGGAACTGAAGAAGCAGGGCCACGCCGCTGTGCTGACCAGTCACGTCAGCATTACTGCTCCGTTTGTTCTCGCCGCTTTCCTTGCCCTGTATTTGTATCCGCGGTTGTCCGACGACAGCGTCACCTTCACCAACTTTGCGTTGTTCATGGGCGCGGCGATGAGCATTACTGCTTTCCCGGTGCTGGCGCGCATCCTCTCGGAACGGAACATGTTGGCCAGTCGTCTGGGCACGGTCGCGATCGCTTGCGCTGCGGTCGACGATGTCACGGGTTGGTGCATTCTTGCCTACATTGTCGTGCTGATCCGTGCAGCACATTCCAGTTCTTCAATCTGGGTGACGACGGCAGGCCTGGCGGTGTTCGGCTTGTTCATGATCTACGGTGTCCGGCCGCTCTTGCGCGGCTACGAGCGAGTCTATAAAGCAAAGGGCGAACTCAGCGAAAACCTGATGGCGTTCATGATGCTGCTCGTGCTGGCGTCGGCGCTGTGCACCGAGTACCTGGGTATTCATCTGCTGTTTGGCGCTTTCCTCATGGGCGCCATTATGCCGAAACAACGCCATTTCGTGAGATACATACTCGACCGTTTCGAGACCATCACTGTCACGCTGCTGCTGCCCTTATTTTTCGCATTCACTGGGCTCCGCACGAACATCGGGTTGGTCAAAGGGCCGGAGATGTGGATGTACTGTGGCCTCATCATCCTTGTCGCAACGGCTGGCAAATTGGGAGGCTCAACGCTGGCATCGTGGCTAACCGGCATGCCTCTGCGCGAAGCCACCAGCCTTGGGACGCTGATGAACACACGTGGCCTGATGGAACTGGTGATTCTCGATATCGGCCTCGATATTGGAGTCATCTCGCCCGCCCTATTCTCGATGATGGTAGTGATGGCGTTGTTCACGACTTTCATGACGACGCCGGTGCTGCGATTGATTTGTCCGAAGGAGTTGCTGGCGGGCGCCGAGAGAGTCGTGGTTCGACCTCCGACGCCGCCAATCAGTATGCATGACAGCGAGAGTCAAGTCGCCTGATATTCCTTGCAGGATCCTCGCGGATTTCTCCACTCCATAGTCCAGTCCAGAGTGTGCAAGAACTTTCACGCTTGACACTCCAAAAGGGGCGGCGAAGAATGCCCGAACGGTCCTTTCTTCATTACTCGGAGAGCGGATCCCCAGGTTGGGTGTTTCCCCCGCAGGTGTCGCTCCCACAGCGTTGAGTCGTGGGAGTTCACCAACCCAAGTTGCGCGACCCCAAATTGAAACTCGGACTTCTCGTCTGCGTGCGGAGCCGTGGATTGTCCGCTTCCAAGATTCTTGAATTCATTGCACCTAGCACCGCGAGACTGAACCATCGGAGGATCCAGTGATGCCTGCTCTGCTGCGCCGAATGCTTCTCTGTTTTGCCACCAGTTTCTTAGTTGGTACGCTTCTGCTCGCCGCCACCGCGGCGCAGATCACGGCATCTCCCAGTTCCTTGACGTTCGCGAATACGTATATCGGCCTGATTTCTCCTTCGAAGTCCATCACGATCACCAACACTGGCACGACAACCACAACGGTCACCGCGATTACGTCTTCATGTTTGGAATTTCAGTTGGCATCGGGACAGACTCCAGCGACGTTGGCGCCGAAAGCGACGACGACCTTCTCCATGGTGTTTGTGCCGGATTTGGCGAAGATGTTCAACTGCACCTACACGCTGACTCAGCAAACCGGGAATCCGCTCGCGGTGCCATTGTCCGGAAAAGGTCTGGCGTCGAAGGCGGTTGTGAGCGTGAGCCCTGCATCGTTGAACTTTCCGAACCAGCCGGAGGGAACCGCCAGCGCAACCCAGCTCATCACAATTTCCAACACGGGAACCGGTCCCGTAATCCTGCAGGGAATTACGATCACGCCGCCAACCTTCTCGGTCAGTGGCGCAAAGTTGCCCGTGACGATCAACGCAAACGCCAGCACGACGATCAGTATCGGTTACAGTCCGGCGCTCGTGACGTCTGAGACGGGTGTCGTGGGACTTACCTTCAATCAAGTCGGGATGAAAGTTGTGGACGTGAGCGGCAATGGCTCGCTCGCTACTTCCTTGTCGCTTCTCAACATTCCCACGCTGCCGGCGGGAACTCAGGGAGCGGCCTATCAGGCCCAGCTCGCAGCGGCAGCTGGAAATCCGCCGTATACATTCAGCCTAAAGCCGGGGTCGACATTGCCCACGGGTCTCACGATTTCCAGCGCAGGTTTGATCAGTGGAACGATCGCTTCCACTGTCACTGCCGGCAACTACACGTTTACCGCCGGCGTGAAAGACAACAGCAAGGACAACATCACCAAACTTTTCACGCTGACCGTGGCCAAAGCGACGGGCTCCGCCTGCAACAACATTTCGTACGATGTTCCGAAGACGACGACCCCCATTGTTCCGATTACTGATTTGGCGACCGGCAGTTACCAGGGTGAAGAGGGCGGCTTGTATCCCAATGGCAGCAATGCTCGTCCTCCGTCTCATGATTCGGATGGCGTCGCTTTCGCCAAAGCGATCGTACCGCTTGATTCCAACGGCAACTACAGCCCGACAGGGAAGTACGTCATGCTGGCTTTGGGGGAATCCACGGCCCTGGATGAATTCAGCCAGTTCCTGCCTTTAGCGAAGGCTGATCCGGAAAAGAATTCTGCTCTCGTGTTTGTCGATGGCGCGCAGGGCGGGGCTACGCCGCATTTGCTGGCCTCGGCTTCTTCGCCATACTGGAACACGATCATCAACAACTATCTGCCAGATCAGGGAGTTACCGCCAAGCAGGTGGTTGCTGTGTGGATAGAGGACAGCAACGGTCTCGCCAAGGGAACTTTCCCCAGTGATATGACTGGACTCCAGGCGGATTACGAATCGGTGATGAACAATATTCATACCCTGTTCCCCAATGCAACGCTGGCGTATTTTTCCAGCCGAATCTACGCCGGATACTCGAATGGCGTGGCGACCATCAATCCCGAGCCTTATGCCTACGAGGCCGGTTTTGCCGAGAAGAATGCCATCGGCGATCAACTCAACGGCAACGCGAACCTCAACTACAATCCGAACCTTGGAGCCGTTATGGCGCCATGGATGTCGTGGGGGCCCTACTACTGGGCGAATGGCTTGCTCGGTCGCAGCGACGGACTCGTATGGACCTGTCAGGATCTTCAGGCGGATGGCACGCATCCCTCGTATCCGGCGGGAGACTTGAAAGTAGCGGGCCAACTCCTGAGCCACTTCAAGACGGACGACACGACGACTCCGTGGTACCTGCAGCCGTAGGCTTGCGCCAAGTAGAGTTTTTAGACGGTCCCATCGCGATCCGAGTTCGAACCTGGACCTGATCGCGGTGGGATTTGTTCTTGGGGAGCCTCTCTTGGCACTGCCAGAGGCCGGACTCGCCCGCCTAGAGCCTGCTACTGGCGTGCTACACTCGTTCCACGAGGACTGGGAAAGCGGCCTGGTTTGAGCTGCTCCAGTATTTCCTGTTTTTGAGGAATCTATGAAACCAGCCATCGAGACTCCGGGCGGAGTCTCTACCGATCCCTATGGCAAAACAGTCTGCTGCTTGCGATGCGAACAGAAGCTGCAGCGATATCAGCTGATGAAGGCCAGCCTCGCTCCGGGCAACTCCGGCCATGCCATTCTCTCGTGCCCGCGATGCGGGCATGTCGAGTTCGTTGCAGACTCGAGCCCCCTGCTGCAGGGCCTGGAATTATTCTCGGTCGACACGGGCGACGGCGACTAGCTGAATTTGAGAAGACCAACCCAGCGCCTCTAATTCCTCGGGGTCGACTACGAATGATGTTCGCCTGCATTTTGCATGCGCATTCTCCTAATCGGCGGAAACGGCTTCATCGGGCGGTTCGTCGCGGCTGCACTGAAGCAGAAAGGGCACGCCCTCGCGATCTTCCATCGCGGCGAGACGCCTCCGCCCGACGGCGTCCACCAAATTCGTGGCGACCGAAATCATCTCAGCGCTAGCACTGAGGAGTTGAAACGCTTCGCTGCCGATGTAGTCATCGATCTCGTCATCAGTTCGGGAACACAGGCGGAAGAACTGATGAACGTTTTCCGCGGCCTGGCGCAACGTGTGGTCATGCTGAGCAGCATCGACGTCTATCGAGCCGTAGGCATTTCGCTGGGTACGGAAAAAGGTCCTCTGATTGAGGTGCCACTTACGGAGGACTCGGAGTTGCGGCGCAGTCTACATCCGTACCCACCGAAGGCCCTGCAGGCGCTGCGCAAGATTTTCTCGTGGGTGACCGACGATTACGACAAGATTCCGGCGGAGCGCAACGTGATGAACGACAGCGAACTGCCAGGCACGGTCCTGCGCCTGCCCATGGTCTACGGCCCCGGCGATCCTCTGCATCGTTTCTATCCCGTGGTGAAGCGCGTCAACGATGGGCGTCGCCACATCATTTTTCCCGAGATGCTCGCGGCATGGCACTCTCCGCGCGGTTATGTGGAGAACGTTGCCGCAGCGATTGCGCTGGCTGCAACGGATAATCGAGCTGCACGACGTACCTATAACCTGTGCGAGGAACCGTCGTTCAGCGAACTGGAGTGGGCGCGAAAAATTGCCAGCGAGATGCGATGGGATGGAGAGTTCGTGGTGCTGCCGCTGGATCGCACGCCGCCGCACCTGCTAAAGCCTGGAAATGCCGCACAACAGTGGACGGCGAGTTCGGCGCGTATCCGCAAGGAACTGGGATACAAGGAACCGGTGCCGATCGAGGAAGCAATCCGCCGAACGATCGATTGGCAGCGCGAAAACTCGCCGGCCGTCGAGTTCCTGGATCAGTTTGATTATCCAGCGGAGGATGCGGCGGTAGCCCCAAACAGACAAGTTTGATGAGCGCCGTCGTTTGACAAAAGCATTCTGCCATCCTGAGCGAAGCGAAGGACGCCGCGTCTGTTTGCAGCGCCCAGGTAGTATCAGGGCATTCTCATGATGCTTCGCGCGGAATCGTGAAAATGCCCTGCTAGGTGTGCGGTGGTTTTGGCGGCAGCGGGATCCTTCGCTCCGCTCAGGATGACAACTAACATAGAAATAGCGCTTATACGCTAGAACGGAATGTCGTCGTCCGTAATCGGCCCGGATCCCGCCGGTTCGGGCTCAGGAGTGCGCTGGTCGAAGTTGTTGCTGCCGCCTGCCGAAGAGGAAGAGGAAGATCCGCGCGAACTGCCTGCGAAATCGCCACCACCGCCCTCGCCGCGTCCACCTAATAAGATGATGTCGCTAGCCACAACCTCGGTCATGTACTTCTTCTGGCCGGAGGTCTTGTCGTCCCAGGAGCGGGTTTGCAGCCGTCCCTCAATGTAGACCTTGCCGCCCTTTTTCAGATACTCCCCGGCAATCTCGGCGAGGCGCTGCCAGAGCACCACATTGTGCCACTCGGTGCGATCCTGCCACTCGCCGGCCTTGTCTTTGAAGCGCTCGTTGGTGGCAATCGTCAGCTTGGCCACGGGCGTGCCCTGCGGCGTGTATTTGATTTCAGGATCTTTCCCCAAATTTCCGATCAGTTGAACCCGGTTCAGACTCTTGCCCGCCATATCGATGCTCCTTTATAGGGGTCACTATAGCAGAAGGGACCCGGTGGAGATCGTGCGGCCTGTGACAAAGGTGGGCTTAAGTCTCATTTTGGGCTCGTCTCATGCGCCCCGCAGGAACCACTTCTTCGCGCGCGAATATAATCCCCCGCATGGCGCCTGCAAATCCTCCACTGCCAGTCCCGCAAGTTCCGACGTCCACGCCCCAGCCATCTTTGTGGAGTCGCCAATCCGGCTCGCTCAAGCAGGGAATCAAGACCGTCTTGAAGTCCGAAGAACTGGACCCGGCAATTCACGCGCTCGACACCGACCTCGCCAGACTCCGGGAGGAGCGCGCAACGAGTCCTTTGGCACTCGACAGAATGTTGCCCTTCTGGGCGCTGGTCTTCAATTTAAGGGAAGTTTCGCAGGACTTGACGCGGCTCGCATCATTGTTACCGGAGCTTGCTTGAGCAGGTTTTGTTCCGCAGTTTGTCGAGAAACGATTCACCGGATGCTTTCAGTTTCTGCTCTAACCGCGCCGTGCAATCACAATCTCCGCATGCCCAGGGTTCAGCCCCGTTCTCGTCGCGGCATTTGCGGCGGTCGTGCGCATCCTGCACGCGGGTCAGATCGAAATACTGTTCCCAGTATGGCTGCTCCTCCCGCAGAGGCGTCGGGCAGTAGCAGACTTCCACCCATCGCGCAGTTTTGTCCGCCCACAGCCTAGCATCCTGCATGTTCCGCAGATACTCGCCTTCGGCCACCGAACCCTGGCCTAGCGTCTCCTGTTCGATCGCTTTGAGCAGGTCGGCCTCACGACCGGGTTTCACGCGCGCCCGCACTAAATATCTCACAGTATCGTGACCTCGGAACACGTAGCTCCGGACGCATTCGTCCGGGGCCTTTCATTGGATCGCAGGCGGACCGCCCTACTGCAAGCCCGCCTGCGCAAGCATTTCGACAAATTGAGCGCGCGTGCGCATGTCGATGGATTGCGCCACTATCTTGCCGCTGCGATCGTAGACGAAGCTTTTGGGGATTCCCTCGACGATGAAAGCGTCGTTCACCTTACGCCCGGGATCGAGCAGCACTGGATAGCTGATCTTGTGCTCTGTGATAAAAGGCGAAACCTTCGCGGCTTCTTCGTCCGAAATCGCCAGCACAACGAATCCCTGATCCTTGAACTTGTTATAAAGAGCATCCAGGTCGGGCATTTCCTTGCGGCATGGAGGACACCACGTCGCCCAGAAATTTACCAGGACCACCCTCCCTTGCAAATCTCGTAGATGCCAAGCTTTGCCCTGCAAATCGGCAAGGGTGAAGTCCGCGATCTGACGTTTCGCATCGTCGGCCTCCAGCTTTGCCATTGCCGCGGTGTACTGCGGACTGTCCGACGTCGCCTGCATATGCTCGTAGCGCACCAGGGACGCTAATTCCACATAGTCAAAATCAGGCTCTCCGGCCTTGCCTGCGGGAGGCTGCTCACGTAATGCAACTTCCAGAGTGGTGGTGACCTCTTGTAGAGTGTCTTTCCCGAAATCGCCCTCGGTCGACAGACTGGCCAACGCTCCCGCCAGTCGCAGTTTATTCGGCACGACCGGCAGCTGGCGGACCCGCAGCGCGAGATTCTTTGTCGTGCTCGCGCGCGCCGTGTCATCCAGTTTGCGCAGGCCGTGGAGTTGATCGACGATTGGCTTCTCCTGATCGCTCCAGACAATCTTGTCTTGGGCAGGGAGCGAGAAAGCCAGAAGGATGAACGTCAGAGCAAGCAGAAAGTGTTGAGAGCGGTAACGAAGCACGGACAAGGAACTCAGCATGCGAAACGCTCGCCTTGGAACGAGGGTGAGAAATAAATCGAAACGCCGCAAACACGCACGGCTCAGATGAACATTTCGTCTTGTGGCACAGGGCGTCGCTCGTTGCGGCTTCCGCCGTTTCTGCGGCCCCGTCCACCGAACAGAAACTCCAGGCCGACGGTAAGCCCCTGCACGAGTCCCGAAACCTGTCGCACTGGCGAAATCACGGTCTTGTGAACCATGTCAGAAGTCTCTTCGACTCGGTCAATCGTCCGGGTGAGCAATTCATCCGCGCGAATGATCTGCAGGCGCGCGCGGTCGACGGCATCACTCACGGTCGCATCGACGCGTTCCACTTCGTGGCGCACCAGAGCCGTCGTTTCCTGCACTTGATCGGCGATCACCTGTATTTTGGGGCGGATCTCGGTCAGCATCACGTCGGCCTTGTCGATGATCGGCAGGACCTTCGTCTGAATCTCCGCCGCCAGGGCTTCCATGCGCGCACCAGTAGCGCGCATGGTGACGAACATCGCTACCAGAATGCCCGCCTGTACCATCAGGGCCACTGATATCAATGCGATAAAGATTGTGAGCTTATCGATATCCATAGGGATGCCCGGCAAGGTTTGCTCAAACGCCCGCTCTGAAGAGCGAGCGTCTCAGCAAACTATTACAAATTCTTAGGCGCCGCGGCTTCTGTCGTTGCCTCGTGATACGCTTGGCGCCCTGCTTCATAAGCCGCGCGGAACTGCTCCTTCTGCTGGTTGACGACATCACGGCCCTTGTCGGCCCACTGCGAAGCCTGATCCCGTGCCTCACGCGCGCGATTGCGTACATAATCGCGGCCTTCTTCGGCGCGGGCGCGCAGCGCGTCGCGGGTTTCGCTGCCCGAGCGAGGCGCATACAGAACTCCGGCCAGGGCTCCCAAGCCGAGTCCTGCTAAAAACCAAACAAAACTATTGCCATCATTGTCCGCCATAGCGATTCCTCCAAGTAAAAGTGCCTTAAGGGATGTTACATCCTCTGTAAGGCAAATACAATTACCGGGGAAGCTGTAAATGAAGCAGGAATGCCCATGAGGAGCCTCATGGGCAGAGCTTCAGAGGTCGAACTCTTGCAGAAGAAGAACTCTGCTGAGGCCGTCTATTTCTGTTGCGTGGGAGCAGGCGTTTGCGCGGGAGCCGGCTGAGTTTTCACCGGTTGCGACTTCAACCCTTGCAACACCGAGGTCTGGCCCGTCCGCTTTGCGGCATAGACCGACAAGGTGATGGAAGTGATCATGAATGCCACAGCCGACCAGGTAGTAGCTTTCGAAAGAGCACTCGCCGCGCCACGAGGACCGAACGCCGTCTGGCTGCCTTGTCCGCCAAAAGCCGCAGAAATATCGCCGCTCTTGCCACTCTGCAGCAGAACAACAATAATGATGAAGAAGCAAACCAGGATGTGGATCGTAGTAACGAGATAAATCATAAGTTTTCGAGTCTTCCTATGAAGTGCCAGGGTGTTCGGGTCGTGACGCCGAGAAATCATGGTGCGGAAGGGGGGATTTGAACCCCCACGCCTTTCGGCGCCACCCCCTCAAGATGGTGTGTCTGCCAGTTCCACCACTTCCGCACTTTGTAAATTACCTATAATCAATAGCTTAGCAAGGTCGTCGGGTGAGGGCATTTCCAACTGCACCGGATTTTGCACCGACTTCTTGCACCCGATGCGCTCCTCCGGCTGCTGCAAATCCGCCAAGCGCGCAAACAGCTTTTGGACCGCAGCCTCGCGTGGGTGTACATAGCGCATCGTGGTCTTAATGTTATCGTGTCCGGCGACATACTGCAATGTAAAGGGGGCCGTGTACTCTCCGGCCTAGGTGAGAAAAGTATGACGCAGAGCGTGCAGGTCGGCATCAGGATGAGTCTTGATCTTTTCCGTATCTGGCGCATCTGTTCTTCGAGCACCCAAGGCCCGAGAGGCGTTGACCGATCTTGCGGGCTGGTGAAGACATACTCGCGCTGAGACAGTTTCAGAAGGCGTTCGAGAACTCCCTTCATTTCTTGATCGATCACCAGCGTACGCTTTCGCGCTCGTCGTTGCAGACCGCGCTTGATGACGAGCTCTCCATGGATCTTCACATCTGCATTGTCCTACGAGTGGAGGTGAACGCAATCTTTCAACAGCTTCAGCATCTCGTTCCGACAGATACCGGAGTGGCGCGCGAGAATGGATGCGGATCGCAGAGGCTCGGCGGCCCGCGAAGTCCATTGCGCATACTCGGCAGCACCGAAGACGTAATCCGTCTCACGCTCTGCCCCTTCCGTCCTTCGTGTATTGCTCGACCGTGGGTACCTTGGCAATCAACTTAAGCTTGAGATGCGCATAGCGAAGGGCTTTGCGAAGGGTGGCCAAATATCGATTCACCGTGGTTTTGCCCACCGGCGATGGTTTTCCGTCACGGCGTCGTCCCGCTTGCTTCAAAGCCCAAGTCTTGAAGGCTTCCATGTGAGCTTCGTCGATCTGGTCCAGGCGAAGATCAGCCCAGGGACCGTAACTAAGCAGCTTCCGATAACACTCCTGATAGAACTTAACGGTACCCCGTTGTTCAGCTTTGGCTGTAGCAACCCACTCGTTGAAAGTTTTCTGGATCTGTCTCAAGGCAGGAGTGCCCAGGGGCTTTTCATCTCTGGCGACAGATTTCCGCCGCTGCTCGGGTTCTTCGAGACCCGCCGCCTGACGAACAATGCGAGTTCGCGCCGCACCGGCGATAGCCTCCGCCTCGCGCCGATTTTCGGTCCCAGTCGAGCGGTAGTATTCCTTGCCTCGGTACTGGAATTTGTAGGCGTAGTACGAGCTTCCAGAGCGTTTGAATACTTTCACCAGCTTGCCGCACGTCGAATGTTGCTGGTCACGAACTGACGGATGGTTTCCGGCTGAATCATGACTCTTGTGCCCACTTTCACGTAGTCGATCCTACGGCCCTGAATCCAGTTACGCAAGGTCTTGACGGAAATGCCTAGCAGATGGGCACCAGGTGGCCAAGGACGAAGGGCCGCTTACGCTGGAGCGGTCTAAAACGGTGGATGAGGAAATCTCCGCGAGGGTCGTCGACGTCCTTGGGCGCAATGACCCGAAGAAGACAAACAAGCCATTTTTCTGCTGGACCTTTGGCAACAAATGATTTAAAGCCTGGGGCGGCATTGTCAGTTTTGACAGTTACCGACTGGGATGGACGCGCCCAAAGTCTACCTAGCGGCAGGCTTGGCCCGCCGCAGTTGGTTTGGCGAATCGGTCAGAAGGAGGGGTAACAAAATGCCACAAAATCCGGAATCCACTCGACTTCAAGAAGCAAGCACGCTCGAGAGCATGAGATTCGAACAACAAGGCCTAGGCAGGAAGCCGTGGCGAAAATGGGGACCTCATCTTAGCGAACGGCAATGGGGAACGGTCCGCGAGGACTACAGTAAGGATGGCAATGCCTGGGACTACTTCACGCATGACCAGGCCCGATCGCGTGCCTATCACTGGGGCGAGGATGGTCTGGCCGGCATCAGCGATTGCAATCAGTTGCTGTGCTTCAGCGTGGCCCTGTGGAATGGCAAGGACCCCATCCTCAAAGAACGTCTATTCGGCCTGACCAACAGCGAGGGCAACCACGGCGAAGACGTCAAAGAGTACTACTTCTACCTCGACAGCACGCCCACGCATTCCTACATGAAGTACCTGTACAAATATCCGCAAGCGGCATACCCGTACTGCGATCTGATCGAGACGAACAAGGCGCGCAATCGTGGCGACATGGAATATGAGCTGCTGGATACTGGCATCTTCAAGGATGATCGTTACTTCGACGTTTTTGTTGAGTATGCCAAGCAGTCGCCCGAGGACATCCTGATCCAGATCAGCGTGAGTAACCGCGGTCCGGAGCCAGCCACAGTGCACGTATTGCCGACCCTTTGGTTTCGCAACACGTGGACGTGGTGGCCAGGTACAGCGAAGCCGTCGCTGAAGCAAGTCTCTGGACGAAAGGGAGTTCAAGTTGTTGCAGCGTCACATGCCGATCTTGGGGAGCGCTATCTGTACTGTGAGGGGGACGCGCCGCTGCTGTTCACGGAGAATGAGACGAACAACGAGCGGATCTTCGGCACCGCCAACGCTTCTCCTTACGTGAAAGACGGAATCAACAACTGCGTAGTGAACGGGACTCAGGACGCGGTCAACCCCGCTCAGACGGGAACCAAGTCTGCGGCGCACTACGAATTGCAAGTGGGAGCGGGAGAAACGGTCACCATTCGTTTGCGGCTCAGTGATGCTGCGCCGGCTGATATGGGCGATCCCTTCAAGGACTTTGCGAACATCCTGCAGACTCGCCAGCGCGAGGCCGATCAGTTCTACAAATCGATAACGCCAACCCACGTCAGCGAAGATGAAGCCGTCGTCATGCGGCAGGCGCTGGCCGGGATGCTCTGGTCCAAACAGTATTTCTGCTTCGACGTGGATAAGTGGCTCACGGAGCATGGCGAGGATCCGATGAAGCCAGGCAAGCGCCCCATGCGGAACAGCGAATGGTTCCACATGGTCAACCAGCACATCATCTCGATGCCCGACAAGTGGGAGTACCCTTGGTTTGCCGCGTGGGACCTCGCATTCCATAGCATCGCTCTCTCTGCCGTCGATGTGGATCTAGCGAAAGAACAACTGGACCTGATGCTGCAGAAGTTCTTCATTCATCCGACCGGCCAGATGCCGGCCTACGAGTGGAACTTCAGCGATGTGAACCCGCCGGTCCACGCCTGGGCCACCCTTTTCCTCTACCGGACTGAACAGGCACTCAAGGGTAAGGGCGATATGGAGTTTCTGAAGCGGTCTTTCGCGAAGCTGATGCTGAACTTCACCTGGTGGTTGAACCGCAAAGATCGCTTCGGGAACAACCTCTTTGAAGGCGGCTTCCTCGGGTTGGACAACATCGGCGTCTTCGACCGCAGCTCGCCACTGCCCACCGGCGGCCACCTGGAGCAGGCTGACGGAACGGCATGGATGTCGATGTTCTGCCAGAACATGTGCGAGATGAGTATCGAACTGGCAGCTGACGACCCCTTCTTTGAAGACATGGCCAGCAAACTTGGCGACCAGTTCCTTTATATCGCCCACGCGATGAATCAGTTGGGTCCCGAGGGTATGTGGGACGAAGAAGATGGATTCTACTACGATGTCTTACGCCTTCCCGATGGTAGTGCGACGCGTCTCAAGGTTCGCTCCATGGTGGGTTTGTTACCGCTCTGTGCTACTAGCATCCTTGAGCCGTGGCAACGCGAGCGGGTACCGCACGTGACGGCGGCCCTTAGAGAACGCTTGCGACGCATGCCCGAACTGCGCGAGAGCATTCATCCGACCGGGGTGGGCCATCTGGGCTATGGCGACCGCGGCATCGCCGCATTGGTTGGTCCGGAGCGGTTGCGCCGGATTCTGACGCGCATGCTCGAGGAGAACGAATTCCTGAGTCCGCACGGCATACGTGCCTTGTCCCGTTACCATGCCGACCATCCTTACGTGTTTAATGTGGGTGGCCAGGATTATCGGGTCAACTATCTCGCAGCCGAATCCGACAGCGGCATGTTCGGTGGAAACTCTAATTGGCGGGGGCCCGTCTGGATGCCGGTCAACGCCCTTCTGATCCGCGCCCTGTTGTCCTACTATCTTTATTACGGCGATACCTTCAAGATTGAATGTCCATCTGGTTCGGGAAACCTCTTGAATCTATTCGAGGTGGCGCGGGAAATTGCAAATCGGTTAACGGGAATCTTTCTGCGTGACAAGAATGGCCGGCGACCGGTGTACGGAGGGACCGAGAAATTCCAGACCGACCCTCACTGGAAGGATTACGTTCTGTTCTACGAATATTTCCATGGAGATAACGGTGCTGGATTGGGAGCAAGCCATCAAACAGGTTGGACCGGCGTCGTCGCCAAAATTATCCAGCTCTTCGGCAGTCTCGACGGAGCTCAGTTTCTCGAGGTCGGCAGATCGGACGCATTTGCTAAAAAGGAATCGGTTGCGGACAAGCTGGTCGCATGACGGAATTCGGATCGTTCTGCCAGCATTCGACAACTGCTGAGGGTTAGCGGCAACTGCCCTGGAGCATCATAGTCGGCCCAACCGCAGGCACTGTCGGGTCACGAGGCAAAACAGGTGCGTTCGCTCAGAGAGAATCGACAAGAGACGATCAGGTCGTGTGACTGCATGCATGTGCTGCGCATAGTCCTGATTGTCATCTTATTCGCAGGCTCAGTTGCAGATTTGCCGGCGCAGCTTCCCAAGCTTACAGCGCCCCCGCCGCCCGCGGCCGAGCCTACCGCGCCCATCGATCTACTGGGACGCCAAACTCCGCGCAGTGCGGTGATGGGATTCATGAAATACGACCAGCGTGGGGACTACACGACGGCCGCCCGCTATCTCCAGCCAATACCGGGCCGGAATACGGACCTCGCCCAGCGGGCCAAGGAAATGCAAGAACTGCATCGCTGGTTCAAAGGCAACTTCGCCTTGTTGAGCGACGATCCCAGGGGCACGGTTGAACCCGGACTTCCGCCGGGTCAAGTGCGGGCTGGTGTAGTGACGGTAGGAGGCGAGACTGCCGATGTTGTCCTGGTGAGGGTGGATGATCCGGCTGCAGGAAAGATATGGCTGATTTCGAAAGATACGGTTACCAATGTTCCCAGCCTCTATGCCCAAATGGAAAGGGAAAAACCGACGCTCTTCGACCAAATCACTCCAAGTGCGCTAAGCAATTCGCAACTGTGGGGGATGTCGCTAGCGCGATGGCTCGGATGGCTGCTCTCGATCCCGATCTCGTGGTTGCTGGCTTGGCTGTTGGCCTTACTACTGAGTGCGCCCGAACGAATCCGCTGCAAACTCAGGAAACTACCATTCACCTCGGTATGGCAGACACGCGTTGGCACGCCTGTCATCGGGATCGTGGCCATCTCGTTGCACGGCGTTTTCGTTTATCTGATCGAGCCTCCTCTTCTGTATCGCGTCTACTATGGTCGTTTCCTGGCAACGCTCCTGATTGCATGTTTGGTGTGGCTCGTAAGCAGGATCATGGACCGAGGCTTCGAATATCCCGCATTATTAATGACCACATCCAGCGAGCCAAATACATCGACCGCCTCCATTACCGCGTTTGCTGCTGCTGCTTCGTCGGTCACATCCATTGCGAAGAGCTTGACCTGATCTCCATATCGTTCCGAGAGATCAGCCTGCGACTTAATATCCCGAGCTGTCGCCAACACTTTATTGCCCGCTGCGAGGCCCGCTTCAACAATTGCACGACCCAGACCGCGAGAGCTGCCGGTGACTAACCATACCTGCGCCATTCATCCTCCTCTATCAAGCCCCCCGGGATATTCTGGAGAAGCTTCTCAAACTCAGGATTGGATGCGCAATGGGTATACGAAAGGAATTGTTAGGCCCACCGATCCCGACTTACGATAGCCTCAAAATTACGGCGGCCCGGAACCCCCATGGCCGCACCCGCCCTCCACGGATAGAATCCTGATCGAAACTCGTCATCGTTACGCGGATACAGGCTTGGTCTGCCATCTGGGCACGATCTATAATGGCCGTCGCTAATGCTCTGGGATGACTGACAAGATATGCCTCTTGAATCTCACCATTTGGGAATGCTGCCTCCGGAACAGACAGTGTTATGTGAGGCCCGCGACGGGATCGAGCGCAAGCCGACTGAGGACGCGTTGCGGCGGAATGAGGCTTATCTGGCGGAAGCTCAGAGGCTGAGCCACACAGGCAGCTTTGGCTGGCATGTGTCGAGCGGAAAAATCTATTGGACCGAGGAAACGTTTCGGATATTCGAATTTGAAACAGCACCCTCCACGACATTAGAACGGGTATTCGAACGAATTCACCCGGAGGACAGGCAACTTGTAACCCAGACGATTAATTCCGCTGCTCGGGAAAAGAAGAATTTTGATTTTGAGCATCGGCTACTCATGCCGGACGGTTCAGTCAAGTACGTCCGAGCAATGGGCCGTCCTTCAACAAATGACGAATCCGGCGAGCTTGAGTTTGTGGGGGCGGTAACGGAAATCACTCAGCGTAAGCACGTGGAAGAGGCGTTGCGGCGGAGCGAACAACAGCTTCGCGACGTGATCGAAACCATTCCTGCGATGGCGTGGACCGAGACTTCGTACGCCGATGACCAAAAGTATACAAAGGCCGCCATCGACGCCATGGGCGGACCAGTAGTACTGGTCGGCCACAGCTACGGCGGGTCCATCATCACAGAGGCCGGCAATCATCCAAACGTTGCGGCGCTTGTCTATATTGCCGCCTTCGCTCTCGATGAAGGTGAGAGTTGCGCGTCGATCGAACAGGCCTTGCCGCAAGCGTCCAAGGCGTTCACGTCGGACAGCAACGGGCTTTGGTGGATAGACCAGGCGCATTTCGTGGCCGACTTCGCAGCGGACATCCCACGCGATGAGGCGGAGTTCATGGCGATAGCGCAGGTGCCGATCTCTACTGACGCGTTCACTCATCAGGTTAAGAATCCCGCCTGGAAGCACAAACCCACATGGTACATGGTGGCCACCGAAGACCGATCGATCAATCCGGACCAGGAGCGCATGATGGCGAAGCGCGCGAAGGCAGAGACGGTCGAGGTGAAGTCGAG
>CAWFIV010000016.1:0-47531 GCA_963815925.1 uncultured Acidobacteriota bacterium
TCTTGAGATTAGCGGTTGGAAGTGGCCTTACGGCAAGAAATGAAGGGAGGCATCGTACCGTAACGGCTCTCACGGACGTAGTAGTTTCGACTCATGCGGATTACGCCGGTTGATGAACTCGGAGTTGATAAGTTCCGGCATTTAGAAAATCGTTGGAGGAGTGGAAGCATGAATACTAAGGCCGCAGCAAAGAGGCAGGCGCCACCAGAGACTCAGAAGCTCATCAGTCAGTACGGATGTGGTCCAGTGCACTTCTCCGGAACGGACGAAGCATTATATGAAACGCATTTGCTGTTCGATAACGGCGTAGATCTGGCAGAGGCGACAGCGCGAGACCGCTTCGAGGCTCTTGCCCGGTCAGTGCGCGACGTTCTTTCTCAGCGGTGGCTCTTAACAGAGAAGACTTATCGGGAACGAAATCCCAAGCGGCTTTATTACCGCTCGATGGAGTTCCTTATCGGCCGCTCCTTGGCAAATAATGTCACGAATCTTTTGCTCGCTCCACTCACGGACCAGTTCATCGAGGACAAGAAACTCGACCTGCTCGAGATCCTGGAGCAGGAGCCTGATGCCGGCCTGGGCAACGGTGGCCTTGGACGTTTCGCGGCATGCTTCGTTGAATCCGCCGCGACGCTGCAGTTACCCGCCATGGGGTATGGACTGCGATATGAATACGGCATATTCAAACAATCCATCCAGAGCGGGTGGCAGCGGGAAATGCCGGACAACTGGCTCCGTGCTCCCGACCCGTGGGAGATCGCCCGCCCGAATGAAAAAGTGGAAGTCAAAATCGGCTGCTCATTCGAGCTCAGCGGTGGCAGCCTGCGCCCCGTGCCTGGCCGTCCGTCGACGCTGATCGGTATCCCATATGACCGCCCCGTAATCGGATATGGCGGTTCCACCATCAACACACTGCGCCTCTGGGCCGCAGCTGCGCCCGACTACTTCAATTTTGAAGAGTTCTCACACGGCGATTTCATCGAAGCTTTTACTCAGACGCTCTCGGCCGAAACCCTGACCCGCGTACTTTATCCCGACGATTCCAGGGAGATGGGACAGGCGCTGCGCCTGATGCAGGAGTACTTCCTTGTCGCCTGCTCACTGGCAGATGCGGTGCGCCGCTTCCAGCGCTCCAACTCCGATTGGAATTTATTTGCCGACAAAGTGGCAATTCAGATGAATGACACGCATCCGGCTCTGTCCGTTCCAGAACTCATGCGAATTCTGGTGGATCAGGTGCAACTCGGATGGGACGAGGCTTGGCGTATTACGCAGAAGACGCTGGCGTACACCAATCACACCTTATTGCCCGAAGCCCTCGAAAAGTGGCCCGTCAGCTGGTTTGAGGAGATGTTGCCCAGGCACTTCGAGATCATCAACGAAATCAATCGCCGCTTTCTGGGTGATGTTCGCGGGCGGTTCCCAGGCGATACCAAGCGGATTGAGCGCGTGAGCATTGTCGAGGATGGCCCCGACAAGAAGGTCCGCATGGCCAATTTGGCGGTCGTAGGCTCCCACAGTACCAACGGAGTGGCAGAGATTCACTCGAACCTGTTGCGCCAGACGACACTGAAAGACCTCGCAGAGATCTTTCCTGAGCGTTTCAACAACAAGACCAACGGAGTGACGCCCCGGCGCTGGTTGCAATTATGCAATCCTGGGCTTTCTGGACTCATCGCTGATGCCATTGGAGATGGCTGGATCAGTGATTTAAGCCAATTAAGGAATCTTGAAGCCTTCACGGAGGACAGTGGCTTCCGCGATGACTTCCGCAAGGCCAAGCAAGATGCCAAACGACAATTCTGCGATTGGCTTCGGAGGTCGACAGGGCAGACCCTGGATCCGGAGTCGATCTTCGACTGCCAGGTCAAGCGCATCCACGAGTACAAGCGTCAGTTCCTGAATGCACTCAGGATCGTAGTGCTCTACAACCGCCTCCGGCAAGACCCCGGGCTCGACATGCACCCACGGACGTTCCTTTTCGCAGGCAAGGCTGCGCCTGCATATTGGCTCGCCAAAGTGATTATCAAATTCATTAACAACCTGGCTGCGACCATCGACAGCGACCCCGCAGTGCGTGGACGGCTGAAAGTGATATTCCTGCCCGAATACTGCGTTTCGCTTGCGGAGCATCTGATCCCCGCCAGTGACGTTTCGAACCAGATCTCGACGGCAGGCTACGAAGCCAGCGGCACAAGCAACATGAAATTCATGATGAACGGCGCATTAACGATCGGCACGCGCGACGGAGCGACTATCGAAATGGCTACGGAGGCGGGCGAAGAGAACTTCTTCCTCTTTGGGCTGACTGCGGAACAAGTGATCGACAGTCGCGGATGGTACAACCCCCACTGGCACTACGAACACGAATCGGAGACCCGTCAAGCTCTGGACTTGATCTTCTCGGATTATTTCAGCCGTTATGAGCCTGGAGTGTTCACTCCTTTGCGCGACATGTTGCTCGCGCATGGCGACCATTACATGCACTTGGCGGACCTGAAGTCGTACCTCGATGCAGACGAGCGGCTGTGCGCGTTGTATGCCGATCCCGACGAGTGGGCGCGCAAGGCCATTTTGAATGTAGCGGCCTCGGGGAAGTTTTCGAGCGATCGCACGATCGCTCAATACGCCGAAGAAATCTGGAATGTAAAGCCGTGTCCAGTACCAGACAAAGCGTAGAAGAGGACGCAGCACAAAGAACACAAGAATGGGGACTACAGTGAGATTTACAAAGGCAAGTATGTTTCCGCGAAGTGCGAAGTTTGGTCCTTCATTGGTCCTGGCGCTCGTCGCGTGCTCCGTGGCATACGCGCAGGACGTCAGAACCAACTACATGCCCGGAACTGATTTTTCAAAATTCCATACCTATGCGTGGGTCAACAACGTACAAGGCGTGCCCGCGGTAGGTGGCCATCCCGACCAGATTCTGGACGCCCAGGTCAAGGAGGCGATCGATTCACAGATGGTGGCCAAGGGCTTCACCAAGGTAGAGGACGGCAATAAAGCCGATTTACTTTTGGGCTACCAGCTCGCGATCGATCAGGAGAAGCAGATAAACGGCTTCGGGGACAACTTGGGAGGCTGGGGTGGGTGGGGCGGCGGGGCCCCATGGGGCGGCGGCTTTTGGGGCATTTTCGGCCAGTACTTCAAGCAATTACATCGGGACTTTCGTTGTTGGTATGTATGACCCTGCTGTAAAGAAGCTCGTTTGGATAGGTGCTGCCCAACATGCGATAGAACCCAGCAAAAAACAGGAGAAAAACCAGCAAAGGCTCAATAAGGGAGCGCAAAAACTGCTGAAGGACTTTCCTCCAGAACGCGGCAAATAAAGGAATGACCAACGATCACAGGAACATCGAGTCCTGCGATCAAACGGTGGATGCAGCAGGCAGAGAAAGAATCCATTTGGATTGGTAAGCCTAGCTGTCCGGATTTCAAGGCAACGTAACACAACGAATATGCAGGAGAACTCGTGATGAATACCAAGCAGGTTTGCGGACTGATCGTCGCTCTAAGCGTGGCAGCGCTTTCTGCCCGGGCGGATTCTTTGGAATTGAAGAATGGAAGTTTGATCAACGGGAAATTCGTGGGTGGGACCCAGACAAACATCAGCTTTCAGGTGGGATCGTCGGTGCAGAGCTATGGCGTCTCCGATATCCGTTCGCTCCGATTCGATTCCGATGCACAGGGTACCTCGCCTTCTGTTCCCGCGAAGCAGCCGAGTTCGCCTCCCGCAATAGGAGAAGATGAAGTCGCGAAATCTGTGCCTTCGGTGACCATTTCTGCCGGTACACGGATTTCGATTCGCACCATCGATGCCATTGACTCCACCAGGAATCACGTGGGAGATCGTTTTCAGGCTTCGCTCGAACAACCTCTGTGGGTAGACGGCAATATCGTGGTTCCGAAGGGCGCAGACGTTTATGGCCGGCTGGATGAGTCCAAAGAGACCGGAACCTTCGCGGGCAGGTCGCAACTTAAACTACAGCTGACGGGAATCGTCGTCAATGGCCAAACTCTGCCGTTAGTCACCGGAGAATACGAAGTCTCAGGCAAGTCCAAGGGGGAGAGTACCGCGAAAAGAGCTGTGGGGGGAGCCGCCATTGGAAGCATCATTGGTGCGCTTGCAGGCGGCGGGAAAGGGGCGGCCATCGGGGCGGGAACCGGGGCAGGAGTGGGGGCTGGCTCGGAAATTATCACCAAGGGTGACCAGGTGAAGATCCCGAGCGAGACCTTACTGGATTTCACTCTGCAACAGAGCGTAACGATTCCGTAACACGCGGCCCGATCGCTCTGCCTCAGAAGTGAGTCTCGCAGTCAGGTTCGAACATGCGTCGCTCTTGATTGAGAAATGCAAGAGCTTGCTCTCCATTCGCGGTGGGATCTGGGTCGTTTCGTAGGAATAGGACCATGCAGCGTAACCGAATGGGGAAAAGCATTGCAGTTATTGGTTTCGTCGCCGTGTCCCTACTGCTCTGCTCTGCCAATTTTCAGCCGGCGCCGAAACTGTATCGTGCCAAGCCGGAGGACGTGCCGCCGTGGGCGGAGCAAGGGAATTTTCGTTTCATACGGATCGACGGCGGACGAATCGAAAGCTGGAAAGCCGAGCGGACCTGGTGGGGTAGCAAGTTCAGCGCTGAAGAGAAGGACGTGCTGACCCACATCTATGACAGTGAGTTTGAGCAATTGCTCGGCTTGCTCAAGCAGGCGGAGTTCAACTGGATCTGGGTGACCTGGAGCAACGGCCGGTCGTTCAAGGACGAGGAAGAGAACCGGGAGAACTTGAAAAAAGTAATCGCTCGCTGCCATGAGAATGGCATCTACGTCTCGGCTTACCTGTCGGCTACCAACATGTTCCGCGAGAGCGCCTACCGCGACGATCCGGAAACCAAGAAATACGGACTGTGGATGCACCACATCCCCTTGTTCTACGCCGGCCCCACCAAAACCGATCTGCAGGTTTCCTGGGACCGCCGTCTGGCCGACGCGCGCAAGCCCGGCTGGCGGGCCTATCTCTCGAAGAAGGCGGAGTTGGCGGTGGACGCGGGAGCGGACGCGATCGTCTGGGACAACATGATCGGTTACGACGAAGGCCTGGCCCAGTTGCTCGACGACACCCAGCGGATGGCGGAGCGGAGGGCGCGGGAGACCGGCCGGCCCAAGGTCATGGTTTATGCCAATGTTCATATTGCGCCTGACCGGTTTGGGATGAACGACATTAACGAGGCGATCTGGGAGGAGGACGGCAAGGACACTCCGGGAGTGTGGGGCGGTAACTGGCAGGTGGAGAACGCGCGCAATATCAAATTCCTGAGCGGCGAGAAGCAGCTTTGTCAGCCACTGATGTATGAGAACGACCTTTACCACTGCGGCCCGCGCGAGGGCTGCATCACCAGCCCGTCCGAGCAGAAGCTTTCCATCGCCGAAGCTTATACGTTCGGCGCGGCCACCTCGCGCAACATCGAGGGCCGATTCCTCTCAGCGCTGATCAAGGGCGAGCCGGAGGCTCAGGAGGCCTGGACGGCCATCGCTCAATACAACCATTTTCTGGTCAAGCATCGGGAGTTTTATCACCAGGCAGAGCCGGCGGCGCGGATCGCCTTGATCTCCGCAGAGCCGCACAACCCGCTGGCCGATGAATTCCTCAAGCAAAGCGTCTTTTTCGAGACCAAAGTGCTCGCGCACCTGGACAAGGGAGTCCCCCTGGAGCGGTTCAAGGTGCTGGTGATGCCGGCTGACCTGCCCAAGCTCAACGCCGAGCAAAAGGCCCGGATGCATGCGTTCACCGCCGGCGGGGGCGTCATCATCAGGGCCGGAAAGGCGGAGCCGGGAATTGTGGCGCGCGCCGAAGACGCAGCAGGAGGGCCTCGCCTCAGTTTGGAGCCGCGCGGTTACGTGCTGGGGCAGTTGACTCGGAAACCCGACGGTCAGACTGTGATTCTCCACTTGCTCAACTACGATCACCAGACCCCGGCAAAGAACGTGAAAGTCCGGCTGGATCTTAGCGGACTGGTCGATCTGGGAGAAACCAAGGACCTGAGCGGCTGGGAAGTGAAAGTCCTTTCGCCGGATGCGGCCGAGCCTCAGTTCCAAGGCCTCTCTCTACACGGGAGCGTCTGCGAGTTCACCCTGGGCCGGATCGATCACTATACCGTGATGACTCTCTCGGCCAGGCCGGAGCCCTAGTTTGAACACCGCATTTCAGCAAAGCATTGTTTTGCCTGACATCTTGATTGTGCGCCGGCTGGTGGCGTGGTCAGAAGAGTCTCGGTGCAAAATCCTTCAGATCGCGGCGCCAAGTCTGCCATTCATGGTCGGTGCCTGGCGATTCGTAGAAAACGTGTTGGATGTTTGCTTCCAGAAGAGACGTGTGCAGTCGCTGGAGTCCTGCTCGCATTCTCTCAGGCTCATTGGTTCCGACGCCGAGCCAGAGCAAGTGTACTCTCTTGGCAAATGCTGCCGGATCAGCAAACACTCCGTTGTAGTCGGTCTTGGGATCAAGTTTGCGATCGCCCAGCACAAGCATGCCGCCCGCTCCACTGAAGCCGCCAATGTAAGAGAAAAGATCAAGATGATCCAGTGTGATCTGGAAGGTCTGCATGCCACCCATCGAGAGGCCTGCCATCGCGCGGTGGTCGCGGTCGGATAACGTGCGGAAGGTGAAATCAATGAATGGGATCAGAGCCTGTGTTACATCATCTTCGAATGCCGCGGCCATATCCTGCATCGCCTTCAACATTTCAGGTGACCCAAACCCCTTTGCGAACAAATCGACAGGCGCCTCGCCGGCGCGGTGCGCGTAGCCGTAGGCCATCACGACGATCATCGGCTTGCAGCTCTTGGCCGCGATCAAGTTGTCCAGGATGAAATTCGCGTCGCCCTGACGCACCCAGCCGGTCTCGTCCTCACCGGCGCCGTGCTGTAAATAGAGCACCGGATAGCGGTCTTTTGTTTGCGTATCGTAATTCGGCGGCAGATAGACCAGTGCATGCCGCCACGTCCCCGTCACCTTCGAGTTGTACCAGACTTCGCGAACTGCGCCATGCGGCACATCTTGCACCGAATAATAGGTAGAGCCTGGCTCCGGAACTTCCACGCCACTCGCCGGCTTGCCTCCTCCGAAGAAGGCGTGAGTGTTGGGGTCACTGACCTCGGCACCGTCGATGACCAGCGTGTAATAGTGGAAACCGGGAACAAGCGGCGGAGTGGTGATGGTCCAGAATCCGTCCTGCTGTTTCTCCATGTCCAGTTTCGGACCGCTCCAGAAGTTCAGTCGGACTTTCGTAGCATCTGGAGCTTTCACGCGAATCTGCACTCTGCCGGCGCTGTCAACCCGTGGATACTCCGCTGCCCAAACGTTGGTCGAGGAGGGCTGAAAATCGCCCGCCCCTTGTGCACAGCAAAGACTCGACGATAAGAAGATTAGTATTGCGAATCGCCACATGTGTTTTCTCCTTCGTTGCCATCGGATGTCAACCATTGTGCCGACGGGCGAGCCGACCGTTACCTTCAGACTTGCAATTCGCCGGATCCTTCTGGCGTCACTGCTCAACTGAGACGACGGTTACCGACTTCGGCTCCAATTTCAGAGTCAGCTTGCCGCCCTGAACCTTCGCTGAGATCGGCCTCGGTATGACGGCGTCAGTTGCGTCGAAGGTGTTGACACTGTCCACCTTCGGTGCGGTCAGAGTTTCTCCGGTCGCTGATTTGGCTGTGATACCGGCCAGACTTGCCTCGATTTCGACCGGCTGATTCGGATCGAGATTGGTGATCTCTAGCCACAACTTGCCCTTCATATCCTTTGCTGCGATCGCGTCCACGCGCGGCAAGGCCACGTCCCCATGCGTGTACCAACCGCCGTCAAGAGTCAGCGGTACGAACGTGGCGTCCTGGAACGGCACATACATTTTGAAGACGTAATAGGTTGGAGTCAGGACCATCTTCTCTTTGTCTGTGATGATCATTGCCTGCAGCACATTGATCATCTGCGCGATGTTAGCGCCGCGTACGCGGTCGGCATGACGTGCGAAGATATTGAGGTTCAGGGCTGCGAGAATGGCATCGCGCAAGCTATTCTGCTGGACCAGGAACCCCGGGTTGCTGCCCGGTAACGGCGCGTACCAGCCTCCCCATTCGTCAACGATGAGCGCTACCTTCTTGTCCGGGTCATACTTGTCCATGATTGCCGAATGCTTGCTGATAAGACCGTCCATCTCCAAAGTGAACTTGAGGATTTGACTGTACTCAGTTTCACCAAACCCGACGGACGTATAGGAAGGTGGCCAGTGCCCCACCGTGTAGTTGTGCATGGAAAGGCCATTGATGTCCCAGCTCCACGTGTGTTGCTGATAGGCCTTCATGACGGTTTCCGTCCAATCGGTCCATCGCGCGCCGTCGCCGCCAGGGCCGACGGCGATTTTCAGCATCTGGTGTTTGTCTTGCTGCTCCGGATTGAAGTTGCGCACGAAGCGGCTGTAAATCTTCATCTGGCTAACGTAGTAGTCGGGCGTCATGTTTCCCCCACAGTCCCAGCTTTCGTTACCGATGCCGAGCAAGGCGACTTTGTATGGAGTTGGATGCCCGTTGGCGGCACGTTCTTTTACCAGCGTCGTCGGTGCTGCCGCCGTCATGTATTCCAGCCACTCGGACGCCTCCTGTGGAGTTCCCGAACCGACATTGACGGAGACATACGCGTCCGCCCCGATCTGATCGATGAAGTCCATGAACTCATGCGTTCCAAACGTGTTTGCCTCAGTCACTCCGCCCCAGTTGGGATTGAGAGTTACTGAGCGTTGAGGGCCGATGCCCTTACGCCAGTGATACTCATCGGCGAAGCAGCCACCGGGCCAACGAACGTTCGGGACCTTGATCGCTCTCAGAGCACCCACAACATCGTTGCGTATCCCCCGAGTATTCGGGATCTTGGAATCGGGCCCGACCCAAATGCCTTCGTAAATGCCGTGCCCGAGATGCTCCGCGAACTGCCCGAAAATGTTGCGGTCGATCTTCGCGCCGGTTTTGGATGCGTCGATCGATAATTCAACTTTCTGGGCAGTCATTATCGGCACAGCAATAGCCAAGACGATCAGCGTGAAGACGACAAGAAGTGAACGCATAAGAAGCGATGTCCTTTGAAGCAGAAATGACAACTTAACGGCAAGCGAAGTTGGCTGCGTCTTCCGTGTCTCCTTGCCCCTTATATTGTGCGTGGTTCGGATAAGGACATAGCGGCCGGCTGCGGCCAGGAAAAGCGCTGCCAGTTGCAGTCACTGACGTAGGCGCCGTACCCTTCTCGACCCAGTTGACGATCGCGCCCAACAAATCAAACTGATCCAGCGCCTGCCCTCCGCCGCAGTGGCTCATACCTGGGACAAAATAAAACTGGCTCCACTTGGACGCCGCGTCCATGCCTCCGTTGGCCGCCGCCATATCTTTGTAATAGTTGAACGTATCGAGCGGCGAAAACCACGGGTCGCTATCGCCGTGGTAGAAGATCAGTTTCCCTCCGTGTGCCGAGAAGGTCGTCAAGTTCGTGGACATAGAGTCCACCGGTGGCTGGATGGCAGCCAGAGCTTCCTTATCGACATCCATCGACATGTCGGTCGTTGCAGGACCGAAAATGCCGGGACCGGGTGACAGCAATCCCCGGAACGGCAGACCGTTCGTGATGCCTGTGTCGTAAAGGAAACCGGCATAGACTTGGGTTCCACTCGAGATTTTCGGGCCGCCGAGGGCCTTCTGGATGGCGGCAGCTTTTTCCGGAGCCAAGCACTTGTCGTTCTCTTCGCCCTTGCAGGCCAGCATCTCAGGATCGAAGTCGCACCCGAGAGGATCGGAGATCAGGCCGTCGGCAAGACCATCGTTGCCGTCGCACTTCTTTATGAGGGCATCCTTGATCAGCTTGCGATCGTTGTCGGTAATGGCTTGCTCGACGACGGGTTTTCCATTCGCATCTTTCGGAGCAATTTGATTGAAGGCGATGGGTATCCATCTCCCGATCGTGAGATTGGAAAGCCCGGTACGCATAGCAGGATCTCCGGAGACGATGCCGTTGAAAACCGTCGGATAGCGCTGCGAGAGAATCATCCCTTCGCGGCCGCCCGTCGAACAGCCTGAGAAATACGAAAATGCTGCCGGCTTGCCGTAATGTTGCGCGATAAGTTGTTTCGCGAGCGTGGCGACCTCGGCGTTGGCGAGATAAGCAAAGTCCAGATACGCCTGCTGGTCCTTCATGAAACCGAAGTCAAATCCTGGATGATGGCTCTTATGACCGGTGTCCGTAGTGACAACCGCGAATCCGCGCATGAGAGCGGGCGTGTCTCCAGCGGCATTCAAGCCAAGTGGCGGCATCACGACACCGTTGCTGCCACCGCCCCCTTGCATCAGGAAGTCGCCATTCCATTTATCGGGCATAGCCAGCGCGAAGGTGATGCCAAACTCTTCTCCGTCGACTCCGGTGCGTCGGTTCATCACACCTTCGACCCGGCAATAGGCAGGTAGAGGTGCGCTGTGCCCCGGTCCCCAGGGATTCGACTCCGTGGTCCCGGCAGCGATCGCCGCGGCTTTGGTGATTTCAACGTTCTCGGCTTTGAAGTTTGTCAGGCTCGCGCAGGAACCTGACTGCTGTGCCCACGCATAGCCAGTCAACACGAACGCCCAAATCATAGTTTTCAAAAATTGCGAATGCATATCGCCTCGTCTCTCAACCGATAGCCAACACGCAGCGTGAACGCGGAAGCTCCGTGACCACTAAACACTGCACGATGTATGCCCACGTCCTCATCAAGATTCGTGTGGCTGTTCGCGACTAGGACAGCGGAATATCCTATTCCGGCAGCATGATTTGTCCTTTGATGTCAAAGTTCCCGCTGATTGACGGCACTCCAGTCCCCGGTTGGCCGCCTCCGATCGAGACCGTGTACTTGCCTTGCGGCACGATAATATCCCCCAAATCGGTGACCATGCTGAGGTCGCGCGGGTTCAACTGGAACTCGACCTTCTGGCTGGCGCCCGGCTCCAGGTGAACGCGTTGGAATCCGCGGAGTGCAAGACGGGGGGCCCCGGCAACATCGGGAAACTTCAGGTAGAGCTCGACTACTTCATCTCCGGCAATCTTTCCACCATTCGCGACCTTGACGGAGGCATGCAATGGATCGCCCGCGTTCAGTGGCGTGTCGGGCAGCGCGAGATTGCTGTAGCTGAATGTCGTGTAGCTGAACCCGTATCCGAACGGCCAGAGTGGTTCGCCTTCGAAGTAGCGGTAGGTGCGCCCTTTCATAGAGTAATCTTCGAAGTGCGGAAGCTGATGAACATCTTTGTAGAAAGTGACGGGAAGACGGCCGGCAGGATTATTTTTGCCGCTGAGGGTTTCGGCGATGGCGGTCCCGCCTTCCTCGCCCGAATACCAGGATTCGACGATGGCGTTGGCGTGAGCCTTTGCCCAGTTCACGCCGAGCGCGCTGCCGTTCATCAGCACGACGACGAGAGGCTTGCCAGTGGCAGCCAAGGCCTCGAGCAGATCTTCTTCAGGTTTAGGTAAATCGAGGCTGGTGCGGTCTCCGCCAGAAAAGCCAGTTATCTCTACCGGCATCTCTTCGCCTTCGAGGCGGCTAGTGATGCCAACGATGGCAACGATGATGTCGGCGTTTTTCGCGGCGGCCACTGTCGCGGGATCGGGAGTGTTATTCACGGGAGCCCAGAGGAGCTGCGCTTCGGGCTTGCCGTCTCCGAGGCGGCCATAGAGCACTTCAAGTTTGACCGGGTGGCCCTTTTCGAGGTGAACCTGGCTCAGATTGGTGTTCTTGCCCCAGATCGTCGTGATTTCCCTGCCATCCATGGTCAGGCGGCCAAAGCCGTCAACGCTGAGTCCTAAAAGATAGTCGCCTGTTGCGATGGGGTTGAGAGAGCCAGTCCATTCCACAGACAGGTCGCGAACTCCTTTTGCCTGTTCCGGCAGATTACTCTCGTTCAGATTCACAGCGGACTCGCCCCGCGAGGTAAGAGGAGTCGGCGTTGCGTCGAAGCTCGGGCGCGAACTGTATTCGGCTTTCAGGCCGGGCTTGCCGTCCAGAGTCATGAGAACCGACACGGGAACGGTCTGCCCCTGATTCGAAAGGAACTGCGTGCCCGGCACATACGTGATCTTTGCTTCTGGGAATTCAGCTTTCATTCCCTCCAGCACTGTGACCGTGTGCGACGTGCTGCCGTTATAGTTGCCGAGGAGGACCGCGGTTTGATCGGCAAGCGGGCCGACCAAGGCGATGCGCTTCGCCGACTTCAGGGGCAGAATACCGTCGTTCTTGAGCAGGACCATGGATTCATTTGCAATGCGGCGGGCCAGCTCGCGGTGCGCGGGACTGTCGAGTTGCTTCTCGTCGATGTTCGTGTAGGGCACGGTGGCTGGCGGATCAAACATACCGAGACGGATGCGGGCCGTGAAGAGCCGAATCAGTGCGGTATCGACGGAGCTTTCGGGGAGATACCCCTGCTGTACGGCTTCGATGTAGGGCTTGTAATCGTGATCGTCACTCACTTTGGCGAAGTCGATGCATTCATTGTCCATGCCGCGAATCAGCGAGATCGCTGAGGCCTGCGGCTGCGTCGGGCGGTAGTGGTGGCCGTTGAAGATATTGCGGACGGCGTCGCAGTCAGAGACCACATATCCCCGGAAGTGCCAGGCACCGCGGAGAGTCTGTTGCAGGAGGAATTGACTGGCGCAGGCCGGTTCTCCGTTGATCGCGTTGTACGCGCACATGACCGATCCGGCGTGGCCCTCGACAACGGCCGCACGAAACGCGGGCAGGTACGTGTCTTCCTCGTCGTGCTTGCTGACATCCACGTCAGCAAAGTGGCGAGTGGGTTCGGGGCCGCTGTGCACGGCATAGTGCTTGGGCGTGGAGATGACGCGGTAATAATGCGGATCATCGCCTTGCATGCCGGTGACGAAGGCGACCGCCATGCGTGCGCTCAAGAATGGATCTTCTCCGTAGGTTTCCTGGCCACGCCCCCATCGCGGGTCGCGAAAGATGTTGACGTTAGGCGCCCAGAAATCGAGACCTTCGAAAATATTGGAGTGGCCGGCGCGCTCGTGCTGCGCGTGTTTGATTCGTCCCTCAATGCCGATTGCGGTCGCCATCTCCTGAATGCGGGGAATATCGAAGGTGGCGGCGAGACCAATGGGCTCGGGAAATTCTGTCACGCCGTCGGAAATGACGCCGTGCAAGGCTTCGCTCCACCAATCGTACGAAGGAATATTCAGACGTGGGATGGCGCGCGCCTGATTCACGAGCTGCGAGGCCTTTTCTTCGAGCGTCATGCGGTGGACGAGATCGGCCGCGCGCTCTTCAGCAGAGAGATTGGAGTTCATGTACGGGAGGCTGGACGTATCCTGCGCGATGCAGGTGCGAGGGATGAATGCGATGATAACTATAAGTGCAGTTAACGAGAGTATTCGGGGACGGTTCATTTCTGCTCCTATCGGTGTCCGAATTCAGCGCACGGACCTTACGGCGTGTGAATCGAAATTGCTTTTCCAGAGTAATCGACCTGCTTGTCCGGGTTGCCGGTGGGCTCAAGACCCGTGCCATGTCCGGCAGATGCCCACACAATTTTCATCTGAATGCTTGCGGGCATTCCTACATAACTTCCTTCTCGATCTCCGATCGTTAGAGTTCGCGTCGATTCCGACCAGCGAAGGGGAATGACCGAGTGGGCGCCGCGTTCGTAGTCGTAACTGTCGCCGGCGTCTTGATACAAGTCGAAGCTGCCGTCAGCGCCAGGGTAGATGCGGAGTTCGATTGGACCCGCGGGCTTTTCGTCGGCATATTCAATTTCAGGACCGAGGGGAAGAATCGAACCAGCACGAACGTAGACGGGAATGCGATCGAGAGGTGCGTCAGCGTCTACGTCGCGTCCTCCACTCTGCGATGCTCCCGTCCAGAAGTCGTACCATGCGGGGGCGTTCGGCAGATACAAGGTTCTGTGATTCGCATCCGGCTGAAGCACCGGGTTGACGAGGAGCGCAGTCCCGAACATGAACTGGTCACCGATGTCGCGAACTTTGGGATCGGTGCGCCAGTCCATCACGAGCGGCCGCTGAATTGTATAGTCCTCGTTTGTCACACGCCATGCCAGGGAATAGATATAGGGCATGAGGCGGTAGCGTAGCTTGTCGTAGTTGATAAGAATCGGCTCGACCTTGTTGAACGACCAAATCTCATTCTGGGGGCGGTGTCCATGCGTGCGGAAAATCGGGCAGAAGATTCCGTACTCAAACCAGCGTGCGTAGAGTTCCTGGAATTGCGGATCGTCGATGGGGTTGTCATGCGGTGGCCAATAGCCGCCGATATCGTTTGTCCAATAAGGATATCCGGAGAGCGCGAAGTTCAACCCTGCGGCCACTTGATGACGCAACCCCCAGTATGAGCCATAAACGTCACCGGACCAGACTGCCGCACCCACTCGCTGCTGGCCGAGGAAAGCAGACCGCGTCAGCAGAAAGACCCGCTTGCGGTCGGTGGTTGCTTTCCAGTGTTCCTGAACGCCCAGTGTGTGCATGAACGGAAATATGTTCGTATATTCGGCGCCGTTACCGATGGCAATCTGCTTGTTCTGCAGGATCGCGTCGCCCATGTGCGGCCAGAATTCTTCCGGCTCGGCGCTATCTAACCAGAATGCGTCCCAACCTAAAGAGAAGAGCTTGCCGGCAAGATTACGCCAGTAGAAATCACGCGCTTTGAGATTCGTGGCGTCGTACACGTGCGCGTGGGGAACATCGAAGTGCTGCTCCGTCATTTGCGCGAAGTTTTCGGATTTCGGATCAAACAACCCCCACACGGAAAGCATGGTGTGAACCTGTTCGTCATGGAGCTGCTTGAGTTCGCCTGGAACGTCGGGGAAATTGGAATTGAAGATCGGATCGCCTTCTGCTTTCCACCAGAACCAATCTTGAACGATGGTGTCGAGCGGTATGTGCTCTTCACGATAGTGGTGCGCAATTCCAAGAACCTCGTCTTGCGAAACGTAACGATCCTTTGATTGAAAGAATCCATATGCCCACTTGGGGAGCATCGGTGTGTGTCCGGTCAGGTCCCGGTACTCGTGGATCAGTTGGTCCATCTCTGGACCGTAAATGAAGTAGTAGTCGATCGCGTGACCGGCAAGTGAATCGAGATTCAGTTCCAGCGGGAAGCGATTATCGACATGTGTCAGCGACGCGGTATTCCACATCAGGGCATAGCCTTTGCTCGACAGCAGCAAAGGCATCGCTACATCCGTGTTGTTCTGCGCAAGTTCGACCGTGGCTCCGCGGTAATTGAACAATCCACTCTGGTGCTGTCCCAAACCGTACAAGCCTTCCGAGAAATCCGGCGCAAACCTGTCTTCTACGTGAAACGTTTTTTCTCCATTCAGCACGGTCGGGTCGTAGGTGCGGGGAACAGAGTTCCGCTCCCGCAAGAGATTCTCGCCGCTTGCCGTGCTGAATTGGACGTTGCCCCACTTAAGCGAGAGTTCGATTTTCAGTTTGTCGGTAGTGAGGATCGCCGCGTCGCCTGTTTGTGAGACCTCAAACTTTGCGCCCGGACAAGAGTCTTTCGGATCGAGCATCCATGGCTGGCTTTGTCGAATTGCGTTGGGAGGCTCGGGCGACGCCACGAAGTGGATGACGGAAGAACGGCAAACAGAAATGTGAAGGCTTTCGTTTCCGATTTTGGCCGTCATACCGTCATGAGCCTGCGCGTACTTGACCGGAGGTAGCGGAGGAACATCCCATAACTGGGCTCGTGCCGCCGCGGCATTCCAGAACAAGCTACTCAGGCCGAGAAGGAGAGGCAGACGGACTTTGCGCAGCACTGCACGGCAGTGACTATGAGAACGCGGCGGAAATAAGCACCGAGGAAGTTCGTTGTGAATCATCGGTCAAGAATCTAACGCTAAGGTACCGCTAACTGTAGCGAACTCGCGAGTAAAACGCCAGACGGGACAAACCTTCCGCAAGCCACGGGCTTAACGACGTTGATGGCGCTTGCTCGGTGCGCGCGCCTTTTTTGAAGGGTTCTTGACACTGCGTCGTTGTGTCGATTCACGCACAACCAACTCCGGCTGCAACACCAGCGTTTCCGGCTGTGGAGGCGCCTTCGAGTTCAGAATGCGCAGCGCGATCCGTGCTGCTTCCTCTCCGATTTGCCGGCTGTGCTGATCGATGCTGGATAGTGGGACACGAAGTGAATCGTCGTAGTGGAGGTTTCCGCAGCCGATGATCGCCAAATCCTGCGGGATTCGCACTCCGTGATCCAGCGCATAATTCATGGCCCCCAAGGCCAACGGATCGTTGAAACAGAACACTCCGTCGGGTCTGGGCTTCAGACTCAGGAGTTGGTGCATCGCTTCCGCCCCGCCCTGTTTCGTTCCTACATCGCCTTTGCGTTCTATGGTGATGTAATCGTCCATCACTTTCAAACCGTTTTGCGCGAGGGCCCGTTTATATCCTTCCATCCGGCGGATCCCAGGACTGGTCTCCGGTCCGCGGATGTGGGCGATTCGTTTGCAGCCTAGGTCGATCAAGTGCCGGGTTGCGAGCACTCCGACGGATTCATCGTTGACCCCGACAAAGTTCGCTAAAAGGCCAGGCAGGCATCGATCGATCAAGACATAGGGTATGTTCTGTTTTTCAATGCGAAAGAAAACATCGACCGTCGTGCGGCACGATGCAATGATCAAGGTGTCGAGCCGGCGTGCCAGCAAGTGATTGATCTCCACCTCCTCAAGATCCGGATCCTCCTCCGACGAGGAAACGATCAGATAGTAGCCGCTTTGTCGCAAGACTTCGGAGAGAGACTTGGCAACTTCCGTAAAGAATGGGTGAAGCAGATCGGGAACGACCAGGCCCACAAGATACGAGCGCCCGGTCACCAAGCTGCGGGCGGCAAGGTTGGGACGATAGTCCAGCTCTTTCACGCGGGCGAGGACTCGCTCCCGGGTCTCGTCTCCGATGTCAGGATGATTTCTTAGAACCTTGGAAATGGTGATCATAGACACTCCGAGGTCCTTGGCGATGTCCTTCATTCGTATGCTCATAGGCGGCTCGTCAGTTCCCAGCAGCTCGGATCGTCCCGGTGTGCATTCGCCATGGAATGCAATCGAGCTTTGCCGCGAAGCAAATTTCTGCAGCACAGATGGTTTCTATCCGAGTTCCTGTTCTTGTTGACATCGATAACTTTACCGACTATTTTCCACGGAGTACAGACATGAAGGCACTCGTGCTTCGCAAGCCGGGTCAGGCCGATCTGGAGACTATCGCCGATCGCTCGCTCACAGATACGAACGTACTGCTCAAGGTTCGCTTCGTGGGATTCTGTGGCAGCGATCTGAATTCGTTCCGCGGGCTCAACCCCCTGGTCTCCTATCCTCGCATTCTGGGCCATGAAGTATCAGCTACGGTCGTTGAAGATCGCGGACGAGACGGCGGCGCATTGCCCGCGGGGACGAACGTAACTGTCTCTCCGTATACAAGCTGCGGCGAATGCTCCTCCTGTCAGCGCGGCCGTCCGAACGCTTGCCAGTTCAACCAGACTCTCGGCGTGCAAAGGGATGGCGCCCTCACCGAATTCCTCGTGATGCCGCGGGCAAAACTGTACCCCGCCAAGCTCACTCTGAAAGAATTGTGCCTGGTGGAACCGCTGACCATTGGATTCCATGCCGTCGCACGCGAACGTGTCAGCAAAGAGGATACTGTCGCAATTTGGGGGATGTGGCGGAGTCGGGCTAGGTGTTGTAGCAGCGGCGGGTAGCCGCTGTGCGCGCACGATCTGTATCGACGTGGATGATGAAAAGCTCCAGCTGGCGCGGATGGCAGGAGGCCAACTGACCATCAATAGCAAGCGAGAACCACTACACGAACGATTGCTGGAAATTACCCAAGGCAGGGGACCCGATGTTGCTATCGAAGCGATTGGCACCGCAGCGACGTTCCGAGCCGCAGTCGAAGAGGTCGCATTCACCGGCAGGGTGGTGTACATCGGCTACGCAAAGGAACCTGTGATCTACGAAACCAAGCTGTTTGTACAAAAGGAATTGGACATTCTCGGCTGCAGAAATGCACAGCCCGAGGACTTTCCAGCCGTTCGATCAGGCCATCAGTTTGGTTGTTCCTCTTGAGGAAGCAGCCGATACGCTGCGCTCCTGGAGCGACAATCCGTCGCGATTCAGGAAGATCATGGTTTGTATGGATTAACTCCGGATTCAGACGTTCAGCGGCTCTCTGTTTGCTGCCGGATGAGCGGTTGTAGAGTGGCTCGCAGAGAAATCCGGCAACCACTAAGGAAAGGGCAGCATGTTTTCACGTCACTTACTTTCACGTCTCGAACTTGGCGCGACCTTGTTGATGTTGTCGGCAGTTTCCATGCTGCACGCCCAGACGGCCACCTCTCCCACCGCCTCCCAGGATCCTGAAAGCATCGATCAAATCTGGCAGAAAGCCAGCAGCAAATACGATTCAGAACGCGCCGCCTTGCTGAAGCGAGTCGATGGCGTGGACCGACAGGGTTCGTTCCGGCCGGATTGGGACTCGCTTCAGAAGTATGAAGTTCCCGAATGGTACAAGGACGCGAAGTTCGGCATTTTCATCCATTGGGGAGTCTACTCGGTGCCAGCTTTTGGCAACGAATGGTATCCGCGAAATATGTACGTAGAGCGATCGGCCGAATATAAGCATCACCTCGCGACTTACGGCCCCGAGGACAAGTTCGGCTACAAGGATTTCATCTCGATGTTCAAGGCCGAACATTTTGATGCGGCGGCATGGGCCCAGTTGTTTAAGAAGGCGGGCGCAAAATACGTTGTGCCCGTTGCGGAGCATCATGATGGCTTTGCCATGTACGACAGCGACCTAAGCGACTGGACGGTCGCAAAAATGGGACCGCATCGCGACACGACGGGCGAACTGGCAAAAGCGGTACGCGCCGAGGGGATGCACTTTGGCGTATCGTCGCACCGGGTGGAACACAATTTCTTCTTCGGCGTAGGCCGCAGTATTCCCTCGGATGTAAACGATCCGCAATATGCAGCATTCTACGGGCCGGCTCATGCCTGGCTCATGAATCCTTGGGGCCTGCCGCTCAGCGATGACTTTACTTACGTCTCCTCGGCTTGGGCGGACGACTGGCTCGCCCGCGGAGCAGAACTCGTGGAGAAGTATCATCCTGACATTGTGTACTTCGATTGGTGGATCGGCCAGTCTTCGATCCGGCCGAATCTCACGAAGTTTGCCGCGTTCTACTACAACAGCTCCTTGAAATATGGCGACCACATTGGGGTCATTGACTACAAAGACTATGCAATGAACGAGCACTCCGGAGTGCTCGACCTAGAACGTGGGCAACTGGGGGACATTCGTCCTCTTTATTGGCAGACCGATACTTCGGTCAGCAACAAGTCCTGGGGATATATCCAGAACGACACGTTCAAATCGCCGGAATTCATCGTTCACCAACTCATTGATATTGTCAGCAAGAATGGAAATCTGCTGTTGAACATCGGTCCACGCTCTGACGGTACCATACCGGAAGATGTTCAGCAGGTGCTGCTCGAAGTGGGCGCATGGCTGAACGTCAATGGAGAGGCGATCTACGGGACTCGCCCGTGGCGAGTTTATGGCGAGGGACCGACGAAAGTCGTCCCTGGACTGTTCCACGACACCGACACTGCCAACTACAAACCGGAGGACTTCCGCTTCACCACGAAAGGCGATGTGCTCTACGCGATCGGACTCGCCTGGCCGAGCGGGGGCGAGGCTGTCATTCATTCGCTCGCATCGGCCGTGGGCGGTGGACGCGTGCAATCCGTTACGTTGCTGGACAGCGATGCAAAACTGCAATTCGATCAACGCGCCGACGGACTCCATGTGCGGATCCCGGCTCAAGGTCGTGCCAAATACGCGTACGCTCTCCGCCTGACATTTGACCGTTCCTCCCGCTAAAAAGACTGGACCCTAACTCTAATTTCACCGGCAACGGGATAAGAATTTGGGTGTATCATTCTGGGGGAAAACATTCGCTACCTGTAGCGCTAACTATGGCCGAGAGAACAACTCTGCGGGAGATCGCCAGGCTGGCGAAAGTTTCGACGGCAACGGTGTCGCGCGTGATCAATCGCGTGCCCTCAGTCGACCCCATTTTATCCAGACGCATTCGGAAGGTGATCGAAAGGGAGGGGTACTATCCGAACACCAACGCCCGCGCATTGGTTCGTGGTCATAGTCGTAGTCTTGGCCTGATTGTGTCCGAGATCACAAATCCATTTTTCCCTGAAATCGTGCAAACCTTCGCGAAATTGGGCGTCCAGCACAATTACGACATCTTGTTGAGCTCAATCGACCACGATCCCCGATTGGCGCAGACTGTGGCTCGGCAGATGATTGAGCGCAGCGTGGGGGGCGTCGCGATTCTGACCTTTGGCGGCGAGCCACCGCTCATCGATATTCTAACTGCTCGAAATATAGCCGTCTTCGCAGTCGATACCGATCCAGCCGGACCGCTACTCAAAATCCTGCAAATTGATTACGAGCACGGGATTCGCCAGGCTGTACAACACTTGGCGGCCTTGGGGCATGAGCGCATCGCCTTTATCGGCGGACCACAAGAATTAAAAACTGCTGCGATGCGCAAACTTGCCGTTGAAAAATGCATGGAGGAAATTGGCTCAGAGCTTCTCCCGGAACTGTTCATTGGTGGGGATCACACTATCGAAGCCGGGATGAAAGCATTGTCCGCTCTCGCGACTATGCCGGATCGTCCTTCGGCTGTGCTCTGTTCAAACGACATGACGGCCATCGGCGTAATGCGGGCCGCATTCGAACTGTCCCTCGACATTCCTCGAGACTTGTCGGTCATAGGGTTCGATGACATACGGCTAGCCCAATTCATGATCCCGCCACTCACTACGGTCCAGATGTCCCAGGCCGAGATTGCCAATTTGTCGTTCTCGGCGTTGCTCGATTCTCTGGAACCTGCCCGCCAAGGAGATGTGCGGCGGGTGTACCCGATCACGACGAACCTCGTACTTCGATGTTCGACAGCGCTCGCGCCTGGCTGCCTTAGGAACAGGGCAGCAACCGCGGGGCTCGGGAGCCGATACGAACTGACGTTGGCCGAGAGTATGTCATCGGGGACGGATCGAAGCGGCGCACCTGGAGCCACCACCGACTGATCCGTCCGTGCGGCCTAGCGACTTCAATCCTTACATGTCCGTCAATCTGCCACGCGCGGAGCGGCACTCGATGACACTGAATCTGTCCAACGATGATGTCCGGCGGCACTCCTCAATCAAGGACATCTGCTTGAGGAGAGTTGTTGCCGGGGCGCTTCTGTGCCTTACGGGAATACTCGCGTTGGCGCAGAGCGGGGATCAGCATCCCGACTGGCCTGGACCCGGGCGGTTATTTGTTGGAACCTGCTATCAACCAGTCGATCGTTCACCTGAACAGATACGCCAAGACATTGCCCTCATGAAGCAGGCGGGATTCACCATGGTCCGCATGGGCGACCTTTCCTGGGACGCGTTTGAGCCATCCGAGGGGCAATTTGAGTTTGGGTGGTTCGATCAGATTTTGGATCAGATGAACCAGTCGGGAATAAAGGTGACTCTAGATATCGGCGGATCGCCCGCACCCATCTGGCTGCATTATAAGTATCTATCGGTGAGCTTGATCGATGAACAAGGCGCGACGGTGCAGCCGGCGGAGCGCTATATGGAAGATATCAGTGATCCCATTTACCGGCAGCGTCTGATCCGCTTCGCGGACGAGTTAACGCGGCACTACGCACATAATCCGGCACTCGCGGCGATTGGCTATAACAACGAAATCTGCAATGGAGTGATGTCCTACTCCGAGGGTGACCGCCAGAGGTTCATTGAATGACTTAAGGCGAGGTACGGGACCATTGAAAACCTAAACAAAGCATGGGCGACCCAACGCTGGTCGCGGCACTTGAATTCTTTCGATGAGGTGCAATTGCCTTATGCGAACGGGCCTTCCCCGCCGGAACGGTACCTCGATCGGCGCCGCTTCTGGTCCGATGTAACGATCTCTGTCCTTGAAGATCTGGAAAAACTTCGCGAGCGGAACGTCCCTAATCTCCCGGCCGTTTCAAATCTCTGAGATACCCCTGGACAAGGGGCTTCAACTATCTGAGCTCATACAGGAAATACGTGAGCTATGGAGCCGAGGGATTCTATCCGTCAAACCCGCTTGATGTCTCGCTGGGCGCCTTGCTTGTTAAGGGCGATCTTCCCACTCCGGCGTGGTTCAACGAATTCGTAACAGGCGCCGGCGGATATTACGGCGGCCCCAAAGGCATCATTCGCATGTGGGCCTATCTGGCGCTGATTGATTACGGTCAGACGTTTCTTGCGTGGACCTTCAACATGCACCGAGGCGGAGAGGAACAGGCGCTCTTTGGGCTGCTCGATCATGATGGGACTCCCTCCTGGAAATATGCGGAGTTCAAGCAGATTGCGAGCGAGTTTTCAAAGCTCCAGCATTTCGGCTTCCCGCGCTATCACAAGCCGGATGTCGCCATCGCCTACTCGTTTGAAAGCAACATTGCATCGCATCCTCCCTCAAGCAACACGGCCCGCAGCTATTTCAGTGTGGGCTATACCGAGCAGGTGGAAAGCGCCCTGCAGCCTTTTGTTGAAGACAACATTGACGTCGCGGTCATCAACATCGGCCACAGCCGTCTCGACTACAAGCTCTTGGTTGTGCCCGCAGACTATCTGATGGACGTCGCAGGCGCCGAGGCGATTCGGGATTACGTGCGCGACGGGGGCACGGTGATCATGACCACCTTCTCGGCGAAGGTGGATGAGAACAATCAGTGGTTCGATACGCCGCTTCCGGGTCGTTTGAGCGATGTATTCGGACTTCGCACGTCAGAATTCTACCGGCCGAGCACTCCACCAGAGATCAGCCTGAACGGCAAAACGGAAAAGGAGCCACGATTGGCTTCGATGAAGTACTTGAGCCCCGGACAGCAAAACCCATAGCTGTCTTTACGAACACGCCCGAGAAGTCCCCGGCCATCACCGCGAACAATTAGGGCAAAGGACGTGCGATCTACGTTGCTGTTCCGGCGCAGATGTCGGTCCTTGCTCCGCTTGTGCGCAGCCTATACGGCGATCTCGGCATCGACAAAGGGCCACACACTCCGACAGGGGTCTACGCGCGCGTAGTTGAAGGACGGACGCTCTATGTGAACACTACCGGCGAAGAGAAAACCGTGACCATACGCGGGAGTAAGCGCGGAGTCCTCAGCGGCACATCGTACACAGGCGTGATACGGCTGAGACCATACGAAGCAGACCTGGTGGAATAGAACTATTTTGAGAGCGGGACACCTGCCGGCAGACGTACCCTACAGTGGCTCTCGCCCTGCTCGGTCACCTCAGCCACGAGGGAAGACCGGGCTGTACATACATTGATCTGGAATGTTGGCAAGCTACTGAGTTGCCGCGCGGGTCAATGCCTCCCCGCTATAGTCATCAGGGGTATGCAGCTTGATTTGCGAGTCTGCGCCAGCACCGTTCCTCTTAGATGAAAATGCTTCTCTTCCCAGCCTGGAAAGGCAGCGCAATCCTCTAAGACGCCCGCCTTCGGAGTCCATGCATTCCATCCGGCTCGAACATGAAACCCACAGCATTCGGGCGCCATTCTTCATAAGGTGATCGCTGATCGATGTTTTCGTGCCCATGACCGAGCAGTGTCCGCCCGTATTTGGGCGCGGGAATCAGCGTCATTCCGTCTATGTTGTTGGGCGCGAAGACGTGCAGAGTGGCCCCTATATTGCCTCCTGAAGACGTAGGACCGCTGACGCTGGTGCCGCGGTCTTACTTCGGCGCGCAGGAACGGAGAGGTTCTGATGTGGGATGGCATTAACAGGTCAGGAGGATGACATTGTGAATCGCTCGTCAGAGTTGCTCGGCGCCTGTAAGGTGCGACGAGGCCTGACTTTGTTGTTGTCCCTCTCGCTGTGTCTGACAGCTCTCCCAGAAGTCCTGTCGGCCATGCAGGACGCATCAGCCCCCACCAGTTCAATGAGGCCTGAATACGCAACCAAGGCCCCCGCGCAGTTGCAGCAGTTGGTTGCCCCGATTGCTCTATACCCGGATTCGCTCGTGGCCCAGATTCTGTCCGCTTCGACCTTTCCCGAGCAGGTGGTAGAAGCCGATCGCTGGATTCAAGCACATCCAGATCTCAAGGGTGATGCCCTTGCGAAGGCCGTCGACGAGGAACCGTGGGACCCCAGCGTCAAAGCGCTAACCGCCTTCCCGTCCGTACTTGGCAATATGGACAAGAATTTGTCCTGGACCTCATCGTTGGGCGACGCCTATTACAACCAGCAAGCGGACGTAATGGCCGCCGTGCAGGTTATGCGGCAGAAAGCCGAACAAGCTGGCAATCTGAAGACGACGCAGCAGCAAGACGTAAAGACCGAGAACGAAACGATCATTATTGAGCCTGCCAACCCGGAGGTTGTCTACGTCCCCGCCTACGACCCTTGGGTTGTGTATGGGTACCCGGTGGTCGTGGCTTGGCCAGGATGGTATGCGTATCCGGGGATTTGGTATTCGGGAACCTACGTGTCGTTTGGTGTCTGGTACGGAGTCGGATTCTATTACGGCTATGGGTGGGGCTGGCACCACTGGGGATGCGATTGGCACCATCACTGGGTAGAGCATGACCACTACCGGTACTACTCCCAAAGTAGAACTTACTACAACCGGAGTGGGTATTACCGGAGTGGCCGTGGCGACCACGACTCTTACTGGAACCGAACCTCGAACCGAGGTTCGGGTGAACACGGGAACGAGTACAACCACTCCGGGACAGCTGCCAACCGGTCCGAAGGGGAAACGCGCGCGGCTCGAGGGTACGGGGATCCACGAGGTCAAAGTAATACGCGCACTGGCGCGTTCAGTAATTACAACCACGGCGGAGAGGAGCGAAGTTACTCGGCAAGGGGAAGGTCCAGCTTCGGTGGTGGAGGCTTTCACGGCGGCGGCGGTTTCCACGGCGGTGGCGGCGGGCCACATCGCTAGTAAGAGCTAAAGGCTTCACTGTGGACCAGAAGATCTGAAAGGAGCAGGCTGAATGCGGCGAGCGAAATGGAACTTCGAGAAGCACCTGGACCGATTTCGAAAGTTAGTCCCGATCGCACTCCTTCTAACGAGTGGAATTCTCGAGAATCCGGCAATGGCACAGGAAAAGGGCCAGAAAACCTTTTCTACACCGGCAGAAGCGAGTGAAGCGCTCTATACAACGGCCAAGAGCAACGATGAAACGGAACTTCTCGAAATCTTCGGGCCGCGCGGAAGAGAGATCCTGTATTCCGGGGATGAGGCTGAAGATGCGGAGAGTCGTGCCACCTTCCTCCAAGGCTACGAAGAGATGCATCGTCTGGTGGAGGAGCCCAACGGCACGGTCAGTCTGTACATCGGTGCCAGGAATTGGCCTGTCCCGATACCCATCGTTAAGAAACAGAATGATTGGTACTTCGACACCGAGGCAGGAAAGCAGGAAATCTTATTCCGCCGGATTGGCAGGAATGAGATATCGGCGATTCAGATTTGCCGGCAACTGGCAGCGGCAGAAAAGGAATTCTCGCAACAGAATCATGAATACGCGGCGAAAATTTTCAGCGATGAAGGGAAGCACAACGGACTGTACTGGGAACCTTCCAGCAACCAACCGGAGAGTCCTATTGGACCTCTCGTTGCCCGGGCGGCTGCAGAGGGGTATGCCGTAAAACGCCGGGGGACCATCCCATATCGGGGCTACTTTTTCCGCATCCTCACAAGTCAGGGGAAGAATGCCCCCGGTGGCGCGAAGAGCTACCTCGCAGGGGGCAAGATGATTAGCGGTTTCGCTTTCGTGGCATATCCGGCTGAACACCGGTCATCTGGCGTGAAGACGTTTCTCGTGAGCACAGACGGAGTTGTTTTCGAGAAGGATCTGGGCGAGAACACTGAAGCCATCGCCACGTCGATGAGACAGTTCAATCCCGATTCTACTTGGCGAAGGGCCGAGGACGGTTCGCAATGACCATGAGTGCTGGAATCGATCGTCGAATTGAACAAGCTTCTGGGGACCAGAAAAAACGATGAGCCACAAATCCAACAAGAAAAAGAAACAAAAGTCAGCGCTGGACGGCAACCCTCAAAGTTCCAGCGTCAACGGCCAACCGAAGATCGGCAAGAAAGAATACGAGGCCGAGATTTTCAAGCTACAGGTTGAGTTGGTCAAGCTCCAGGACTGGGTCAAGGCGACCAACGCCCGCATTGTGATCATTTTCGAAGGGCGAGACGCTGCCGGCAAAGGCGGGATGATCAAGCGCATCATGGAGCGTGTCAGCCCGCGCATCTTTCGCGTGGTAGCTCTCCCCGCGCCAACCGAGAGGCAGAAGACGCAGCTCCATGCTCAGCGCTACGTTGAACAACTCCCCGCCGGAGGTGAAATCGTCATTTTTGACCGGAGCTGGTATAACCGCGCCGCGGTTGAGTACGTGATGGGCTTTTGCAGCAAAGGAAGAGCACAGGCATTTTCTCAGGGACTGTCCCATCTTCGAGGGCTTTCTGGTCAGCCAGGGCATCATTCTGCTGAAGTATTGGCTCGAAGTATCGAAAAAGGAACAGCACAAGCGCTTCCTCGCGCGTATTGAAGATCCTTCCAAGCGCTGGAAGCTTAGTCCGATGGACTTGGAGTCGCACCGCCGTTGGTACGACTATTCACGCGCCCGGGATGCCATGCTCGCAGCCACCAATACACCAGCGTCGCCCTGGTTCATCGTTCCGTCGGACGACAAAAAACGCGCCCGCCTGAATTGCATGGCGCACATACTCAGCAGCATCCCGTACGAGGAGATTCCTTATACACCTCCCAAGCTTCCCCCACGGCAAAAGCGGAAAGGTTATGTAGAGCCGAAACAGGCGCATCGAAGCGTCTCGCAGCTCTGGTAGGCCTCCAGCATGTCAGAGCATCGGTGGTTCCGTCCCTTATCAGAGTGGTTTGTCTCCGACCGTCGCGATAGGCTGCGCGCGGATGTCGTCGCGGGACTGACCACGGGCGCAGTGATCATTCCCATGGCGATGGCGTATGCGATGATCGCCGGGCTGCCGGTGCAGGTAGGCCTCTATACCGCCTTGGTGCCGATGGTGATCTACGCGGTGCTCGGCAGCTCGCGCGTACTCAGCGTCAGTACGACGACAACATTGGCAATCTTGACCGCCGCTCAGTTACGCCAGGTCGTGCCCAGCGGCGATCCCGCAGCCCTGCTGGGTGCCTCCGCGACCTTGACGCTGCTGGTCGGCACCGCACTCGTGCTGGCCTGCCTCCTGCGCCTTGGGTTCGTGGCGAACTTTATCTCCGAGCCCGTACTCGTTGGTTTCAAAGCCGGCGTCGGGCTGGTCATTTTGGTCGACCAGGTCCCGAAAATCGCTGGCATCCACTTCCCAAGAGGGGCATTCGCTCAGAACGTCCTCTCAATCGTTCACCATCTTCCGAAAACGTCGTTAGTAACGCTGGCCGTTGGGCTCACGACAATCGTGTTTCTGCTGGGAATGAAAAGGTTCCTGCCGAAGGTCCCAGCACCGCTGCTGGCTGCCGCTGCTGCGATCGCGGGCGTGTACTTGTTGAACTTGCAGGATCGGGGTGTCGAGCTGGTGGGCCACATACCGCGAGGACTCCCTTCGCCGGTCTGGCCAGACCTTTCGCTGATAAGCGTGCTGTGGCCCGGGGCACTGGGGATTGCTTTGATGAGCTTCACGGAGACGGTTGCGGTCGGCCAAGCCTTTGGGCGCAAGGACGAGCCCGCGCCGCGAGCAAACATAGAGCTGCTTGCCACAGGACTCGCCAATATCGCAGGGGCACTTTTCGGTACGATGCCGGGTGGTGGCGGCACCACGCAAACGGCAGTCAACCTCAGCGCGGGCGCTCGTACGCAACTAGCGGAGATGGTAACAGCGGCGATGACGCTAGTGACGATGTTCTTTCTCGCTCCACTGGTCGCAATGTTGCCGCAAGCTGCATTGGCAGCGCTGGTGATTGTCTATTCGTTCGGGCTTATCAAGCCGATCGAGTTTCATCACATTCTTCGTATTCGCAGGACTGAATTCTCCTGGGCGATCGTGGCTTTCGCAGGCGTCGTGGTCGTCGGCACGTTAAGGGGAATCATCGTCGCAATAATCGTTTCCCTGGTCACACTGGCATACCAGGTAGCCGATCCTCCAGTGTATGTCCTGCGCCGCAAGCCAGGAACCAACGTGTTCCGGCCACAATCGCCGGAACATCCCGACGACGAGAGTTTTCCTGGCATCTTACTGCTCAGGCCGGAAGGTCCAATATTCTTCGCCAATGCGCACACAAGATTGAGCCGCTGGTCAGGGAAGCGCAACCGAAGGTCGTCGCCGTCGACGCTAGCGGAGTCCTCGACATGGAGTACACCGCCGTGAAAATGTTCGCACAACTCGCGAAGAGGCAAAGCCAACATGGCGTTCAACTGTGGCTGATTGGCATGACTCCCAGAGTCTTGGCCATCGTACAACGATCTCCGCTGGGGCAGTTGCTGGGACGCGAACGAATGCATTTCAATCTAGAGATTGCCGTTGCACGCTACCTGGATGATGCAGCCGTACGCGACCAGTCCTGAGAAATGGCGCGTCGAGCCGATGCAATGAACGGCTATTTTGACCATTGGGCGACTTGAGCTACCCTTTCATCCTGCAACTTATTCAACTACCCGACCCTTGCCGAAACGTACAAAGTTGCCGCCCTCAAGGTCTGAACAAGATGTTGGTCACCGCACGAGGGAAGAAGTACCGAGTCAGCTTCGATGCACGAAAACGGCATGAATCGCCTGCGCCAGGTATGGCCGTAATTGTGGCTGTACGTTGCCGAATATCGTGAACTTTTCAAGCACGGAGCGAATTCTCTACGTAGCATCCCATCTGTTGCAGGAATTCTTCGCGGCAGGCTAAACACTTAGAATCAGCCAAATATCTTCCAATCCATACCGTCCATACCGTGATCAGGGCAATTCGAGTGAATCAACGTTTCTTTTGTGACTCATGTTCCAGATGTGATAAAAGGTAAGTAACGGTAAAGACGTCGGTTTTGGGCATCTTATTTGAACGCAAAGAGTCTGTCCGAAAGAGCCTTTTCGAATCCCACTCTCTCCGCCAGACCCCAAAATTCCCTGGAAACGTTCGCCAGTCCCCGGGTTTATCAAGCTTTTCCCCGCCGATCCAATCTTTTGGTGCACCATCGCCGGTAACTTTCGCTCGCGGCTGCGGGGAAGTAAACTCTTGTCGTTCCTCGGAGTTCTATGCGCCTGCTGCGCCTTCAAGACGTCGAGATTGGCAACAACGATCGCGTATTCCACCACGCACGTCTGCGAGCTTTGATCGTCTGGCTTGCGGGATTCGCCGGCACCGCAGCCTTTTTCTACCACGCATACGCGAAAAAGTGGCCGCCCGGCTACTTCTTCGGCTCGTTTCCGCTGCTTTTCTTGCTTTTAACTTTCAGGATGGTCACGGCTCGCTTCCACCCGTCAAATTGGCTGGTCCGCATGAACGATACGGGAATCTACCTGCAATATCGTTCCTATCTGAACTATCAGTTGCCCGCCGATGACCCTTCGGTCGTGTTCCTTTCCCTGGGCGAGATCGCGTCGGCCCGCTTGGTCAAAGAGAGGGTTGACACACCCGATTCCATGAAGCCAGGCGCCACCCAAACCCAATACTTGCGCTATGTCGAGCTTGAGTTATCCGGCGATACTACTCCTCTGTCGGAGGCGTTGCAGGCTGAGCGCGGCGAACAGGCCCCATTGGAAAAACGCTGGTATGGCACCAGTTCGACGCTTTACCAAGATTATCCGGTCACGCTGATCGCGCCGACGTCGCTTCGTATCCATTGGGACGTCGTACCTGGCACACGCCGATTCCTCGCCATGCTGCGCCCATACACGGTCATTGCCGATCCGGTTTCCTTAAGGCGGGACTTCACGCACTTGAAATCGCTCAGCCGCGAAGACCAACAGAAGCAACTCCGCGAACTGGCCGCCCGCGGCCAGACCATCACCGCGATATACGCCGCCCGCAGACTCTACGGCGGCACTTTAGGAGAAGCAAAGCAGATGGTGGATTCCCTGCAGGAAAATAAGATACTGCAATCGCGTTAGGGACGGAAATTCCCCGCTCAAGCGGAGCTTGGACGGGCCACACGCCGGGCGTTCTCACACAGCGCAACATGGCCGCTTATCCGTCTCTAGTCGATATCAGCGGCCCGCAGCAGAAGATGCAATTTCCAGCCTCATCAATAACGTGGCGCTGATTCTCACAACGATTAAGCCAACTTCGGGGAAATTGCTCCGACCTGCGCCGTCCATTGACAAGAAAAGTTGTCAATGCTAGCCTCTCTTCGTGCTCGACCTCCAAGTCATCGATGATCCGGCAGCGGCGACAGTGGCTTTGGAGCCCATGCGGGGTCGACTCCTCTCCGAGCTAGTCGTGCCCGCCTCGGCGGCGACGTTGGCCACGCGGGTTGGCTTGACTCGGCAGAAAGTCAACTACTACCTGCACGGGCTGGAGGCGCACGGGTTAGTGCGGCTGGCGGAGGAACGCAAGTGGGGCGGGCTGACGGAACGGCTGCTCGTAGCGACCGCCGCTTCTTACGTCGTTTCGCCGAGCGCTCTGGGTCCGGTCGCTGCGGATCCGAATCGCGAAATCGATCGCCTGTCCGCGAGCTATCTCATCGCCCTGGGCGCACGGATCGTCCGCGAGGTGGGCGATCTTGTTCGTCGTGCGAAAGAGACGGGCAAACGCCTGGCGACCCTGGCGGTCGATACCGAGATTCGCTTCCGGTCAGTGACGGACCGGGCGGCTTTCTGTAATGAACTCGCCGAGGCCATCACGAAACTGGTTTCGAAATACCACGACGCATCCGCGCCAGGCGGCCGCGCGCATCGCCTGGTGGTCGTGGCGCACCCTCTGCCGCAGAAATCTCATCCCAAGGAGCCATCATGAGCGTGAAGAAAGAAGCATCCGGACGCCGTTACGTCCAAGTCGAAGTCGAGGTCCCGGGCACGGTGGAGGAAGTCTGGAAAGCCATCGCCACCGGGCCGGGCATTTCGTCCTGGTTCGTGCCGACTGAGTTTGAGGAGCGCGACGGGAAGCCCGTTGCGGTGAAGTTGAACTTCGGTCCGGGCATGGAGTCCAGTTCCGTCGTGACGGCCTGGGATCCGCCGCGGAGGTTTGCCGCCGAGGCCCCGGGCTGGGTCCCTGGCTCGCCGGTCATCGCGGACGAGTGGAGCGTCGAGGCGCGCGGGGGAGGCATCTGCGTCGTCCGCATCGTGCATAGCCTGTTCGCCAGCACCGACGACTGGGACAACCAGTTGGAAGGCACCGAATCCGGCTGGCCGGCCTTCTTCCGCATCCTGCGGATCTATCTCACGCACTTCCGCGGCCAACGCTCCGCGATGATGCAGTGGATGGCTCCCGCTGCGGGAACCGAAGCGGAGGCTTGGGAAACGCTGACCGCGGCACTAGGGCTGAAAGGCGTGAGCGCAGGGCAACATTGGAATTCTCCGGCGACCGCCCCGGCGGCGGTCCCGACGCTCAGCGGAGTGGTGGAGCACGTCAGCCAGAGTCCGTACAACGCGCTGCTGCGGCTCGACAAGCCGGGGCCGGGCACCGCCGCCCTTGGCGCCGTGAACTTCGGCGGTCAGAGCATGGTCACGCTAAATTTCTACCTCTATGGCGAGCAGGCGGCTGGGACCGTTGCCCGCGAGACACCGCTTTGGGAAGAGTGGATTCAAGAACGTTTCCCGACGCCGTCGGAGACGAGTGAGAGTCAGAGTGCGAGTGAATGATTGCGTGGTCGTGATCGGGTGGTCATCATCGCGTGGAATGGGAGTGTACTCTCGTCGTTGCGCACTCCTTGGTGGCCGCCCTCATCGCGAGGTATCCTTTCGCCGTCGCCTCTGCTCGCTCTCCTTCATCATTGCGTTCAAATCCCCAACCGGGCGTATCTCGATCGGTCCCAGTCCATACTTAAAGCCTGGAAGCTGTGAGACTAGCTGAACGGCATGATTGAGGTCTCGCGCCTCAAGGATCTGAATGCCACCGAGTTGTTCCTTGGTTTCCGCATAGGGGCCATCGGTGGTCGCGACTTGGCCGTTTTTCCAGTACAGGGTCAACGCAGTCTCCGGAGGCTGAAGAGGTAGTTCGGCGACAAGATGTCCGTTGGCTCGCAGATGGTCATTGTGCTCGAAGCATTCGTCGAGCACTGCGTGTCGTTCGTCCTCGCTCATCCCTTCGAATGTTCCTGGCTTGAGGTATCCCAAACAGATGTATTTCATTGATTCCTCCTTTGCCGCAGAGAGCTGTAGCTTATCGTTCTGTTATCAGATAGTCGTTTGGGAGAGCGAGAATCGACAGCTGCTCTATTTTTTTAACCTGCCTACGTGGTTGACACTCTCCTCCTGCTTGTCATCCTGAGGAGCGCGCTCAGCGCTCCGAGGGACCTTACGAATCGCGTGCACCCTCGAGATCAAAAGCCGGGGCGACTGGCCGCACAATGTTCCCGCAGGAACATGACGTCATGACGATAGCGGGCATACAATAGCGTCATGACAGTTAAGGCTAAGAAAGCAAAGCGGCGAAAAGCGCGGCCGGGGTCGGGGAGAGTCATCGAGCTGCGTGCATCGGTTGAGGACGACTTGTTGTCGCTGGCTGATGAGGAGACGGGCGCGGAGGCGCGCTGGAGCCGTCCCCGCAAACGGAGGATCTCGTTGCGCGTGGATACCGAAGTGGTCGACTGGTTCCAGTCGAAAGGCCCGGGTTACCAGACGCGAATCAACCAATCAACCGGATCTTGAGAAGAGTGATGGTGGAGGGTAAGAAACGGGACGGGTGAGAGATAGAGTGGGCTTGGTCTCCCCACTCAAGCCAAAATCGGGCTTGAGTGGGCCACCCGCCATCCCAACACGATTCTGAGCTTCCAGGTCCACGGTGTTGATCGTCGCGGGGAAACGGTCAGGTTACGATCAAGCGCTACGCAGAGCAAGACGCTAGTCGTCGGGCCGGGTCCATCCCATCCGGTCAGGTCAGCAGATTGGGGCAGGTGAGGCTGCGGACCAATCAGGGCTGTCCAAATGCCTGCCTATACTCGGCTTTACTGACCCTTCTGGGACGGCCATCGCAATGCCAGACTCCCTCGGGGGCCTGTCCCGGCCGAGTTAGGATGACCGAAAGTATGGCTCGCCCGCCCTGTCCCATCAGTTTATTCGTGACCTGTAGGGCGAACTTCCCATCGGCATCGACTGCGAACTCATAGTCCGTGACTGCCTCCCCGAAGTCATGCTTGGACCACCCCCCAACGCCTTGATCAATATCCTTTGCAACAAGTCCGTTGGTCCCGCCAAGTCGATGCCGTTCATCTTCTGTCGCCGTCTCGAATTTGTTCCCGTTCCACTTGCAGAGGTATCCTCCGCAATTTGCATAAATGAAGTCATCGAATGGTGTGTAAAGAACTGGAGTGTTCCCCGGATGTTCTTCCGCCATTTCGACGACATGCTTTTCGATCGCAGACGCCGTCAGATGAATCACCACGACAGAAGTACGCTGATCATCTGGTTCACGGACCCCGTAAAGTGACTCCTTGAGTATCACCCAAGGATATTCCAGATATGTTATGTGGAAGCCACGGCGATGCACGTCCATAAACAGATACGCTTGAGTAGAGTTCCATAGCAGAGTACCGCCGCTGTCGTCGCGTACGACGCGGATCTTGCCAAACACGAGCACCGCCGATGCGGTGAGTAAGAGGGCGGCAAGTACTGATAGTTTTCGTCTTGTTCGCATTTTATCCTCAATTACAAGAGGCTGCTTGGCAAACGTTATTTAGAATGTAGTTTGTGAAGTCTCCGAGATAGTCCACGTAACCCTCCAATAGGGGATTGGTGGTCACCCAAGGCACCGGAGGGTAGGGGTGTTTCTTAAGCGATATCCCTCCCAGGGAGTTAGCAAGATGAGAACCTTGGGATGCGTGTTCCGCTTGCTGTATGAACTGCATGTATTGTTGCCAACCTCGGTGAATCGACCCCTCAGCTACATAATAGCCAGCGTATTGCAACGGAGTAGGGCCGGGCTGGTCATAAGCACCCGTCTCGACTACCACGTCGTTGGTCGCAATTGAGTAAACGCGCCAGTAGCGCCAACCCGACAACGGGTGACCTTCCAATGTGACCACTGAAATTGTGTGAGCTGCCTCATCGAACCGTTCGGTCATAATGTAGAAGGGAGGCTGCAGCACGTTGTTAGCGAAGCCATTAAGCGTAATCCTCAGAACCTGCCCTACGCCACTCACAATAGGATTTCCACCGCTAGCCTGGATTATTCACCCAGTCTCTAGCCAAAAAAGAAAGGATGCTCTAAAAGGAATGATGAACACTGGGTTTCGGCACCCAGCATTCCCTTTCGGAGCATCCATCGCTTGGTACAAAATGTTCTACCACAACTGACCTTCTCCTTCTACCGTCATCAACCGGTTCGCGCCGATTTTTCCGGCGGGCAGATCACCAGCGACGCCGGCCTACTGCCGCTGCGCGCCTTCGACGAGCGCCATCATCTGACCCGCGATCTGGCCGCGCTGCTCAGTGATCCGCGGGAGAACGAGCGTGTCCGTCACGACTCGCTCGAACTGTTGCGACAACGCATCTACCAAATCGTCGCCGGCTACGAAGACGCCAACGATGCCGACCGCCTGCGCCACGATCCCATGCTACAGATCGTCGCCGATCAGAAACTCGGCAATCCACTCGGTTCCCAACCTACCCTCAGCCGCTGGGAGAACGCGCCTTGTGCCCGCGACTTGGTGCACCTCAATGACGCTCTGGTCGAGCAGTTCATCCGTCTCTGCGGCGACCAAGTGCGCCAGCGCGGCGCGATCCTGCTGGATATCGATTCCACCGACGATCCCACGCACGGCCAGCAGCAGCTCAGCTTTTTCAACGGCGCCTACGGCCAGCACATGTACCACCCCATGCTCATCTTCGAGCGCCACAGCGGATGCCTGCTGGCGGCACGCCTGCGTGCGGGAAATGCCTCTAGCCATGCCCGCATCGTGCCCATGCTGGTGCGTCTGGTGCCGCGACTGGAGGCCGCATTTCCCGGCGTGAAAATCAAACTGCGCGGCGACGCCGGTTTTGCGCTGCCCCTGCTTTACCAGTTCTGCGAGTTCTTTGCTCTCGAATATGCCCTCGGCATCCCCGCCAACTGCGTCTTCAAACGTCGGGCGGAACCGCTCCAGAAGCAGCTAAAACAGCGCTATCGCCGCACCCAACTACCCCAGCGCCACTACTCCAGCTTCCGTCATCGCGCCCGCAGTTGGCCGCGCCAGCGCCGCATCTGCTACAAAGCCGAGCACACCGCCACCGGAACCAATCTGCGCTTCGTGATTACCAACTGCAGCGGTCGCGCCTCGGAGGTCTTTGCCTTCTACAACGACCGTGGCGAGTGTGAAAACCGCATCGAGGAATTCAAAAACGGTTTTCGCGCCGACCGGTTGAGCTGTCATCGCTTTCTGGCCAACGCCTTTCGCTTGCTGCTGTATGGCTTCGCCTACAATCTGGTCAACCTGTTTCGCCAGCACCTGCCGCAGCCTCGGCGCTCGGCGCAGATCGAAACTCTGCGCGCCCAACTCTTCAAAATCGGCGCTCGCGTCCGCCACACCGCCCGCTGCGTCCGCTTCCATCTCGCCAGCGGCTGGCCCTTTCAGAACCTGTTCCGCTCCGCCGCCCTCGCCGTCAACAGCGGTTGATCCCTTTCCTTACTTCCCAACTCAACTCCCCGTCGCTGGTTCCTGCGGAGCCGTGTTCAAAATCCTCTCTCTCAGGTCGCGACGCCGAACCGTCCCGCACCAAGCTCATGACCTCGACGACTCTGCCCCTCAAAATGCCCGATGCGCACATCCTCGCAAACAAAATCTCAGTTCTGGTGAATTAAGGAGGCTAGGCCCAGGTAATCGTAAGTAAGCCCATCGAACGTTGCGCTCACTCTGTAGATATAGGTGTTTCCATCATTTCCAGTCGCGAATCCTAGGCCCCCTCCTCCGCCTCCGACCCCGCCCCCGCCCCCGGAAACCATACCGTTGCCACCCAGCATCCCACACATGCTGTCAATCCCGTCGATTGTACACGCCGACAACACTAACCCGGTTGGATCAACGTAACTCAGCGGGTTGTTGCCGACGTATGCATACCGGTTCCAAGACTGCGGATTCGTTGGGTCCAAGCAGCAAGCGCACTCCGATGATCTCGGCCAGCGCCGGATCGTGGGCCGCTGCATCGTTGACGACCCTCCCCGCAGAATCACCTCGCGGCACCACTCCCCGAGCGTCCGACCGTCGGCCTGCGCCGCCATTTCGAGCTGCGCGTACTCTTCTTCGCTCACTTTGAAACCGATGGATTTCGTGCGCAGCGGCGGCTTCACCATGTCCCGGCTTCCTCTCTCGCCCTCACAGCCGAGACTAGCAGCCGCGCTTAAGAATCAACAAGTTCGCCTGCGTTAACTTCAGGTTGCTCGACTGCAACCCGGATCGGCGGGATTTTCCTCTAGCCGCTCTGCTTTCAACAGTTCGCCCACGTTAACCGAAGGTTACCGTGCAGCACCCTTTCAGGGGTGCAGTGTCTCCCTTCCACCCCGTGCGAAGCACGGCAAAAAACCCTCAACCCCGCTACCGCCCTCCGGGACCACCAAAGACTCATCCCTCACCGTGCCCGAATCGCCACATTGCCGGGTATGGATCGGCGGCAGAATCGGGATCAGGAAGGGCAGCTAAACAGGTCGGGATCGGGTCGCGAATCGGGGAAGGAATCGGCCAGAGAAACGCCACCAGATTGGCGGCTAAAAGAAAGAACTCTCTCAGCCCCGCACCCGGTCGGAAGGAGCACGTACCCTGAAACCCTCACCCGCTCCCGGATCGCTAGCTCTGGCCACCCTGGAACGCCAAGGGCAGGTACTCTGCCCGGCAGTCTGAGTCATTTCACTTCGATGTTCGTGATTCGCTCAACATCAAGGGCCCACTTCAACCGTGGCTCTGCCGGGCGGTACACGAACTTCCCATAGAAGTCCGCTGTAATGGTCTGGTCGACCGATGACTTTCTTGAGGAATATATCGTGCTCATGAACTTGTTGTAGTCCTCTTGCTCGCGAACCGAATCAGAGGCGGTCATCCTCAGACCTTTGTCACAGCGATCGTCCTTCAACAGGATTCCATGCAATTGCCCGTCCAGCACCCTCGCATGAAACGTGACACGCGCACCATCGTAGGTACGGTCCTTGACGAGATCACAAACCGTCACAGCCTGCCATTTTTCTGACGGTTGGGATTGGGCAACGCCGTCGCCAGCAAAGACAGCATTGAGGCCCAATGCTGTCCCAAGAACCAGAAGCAGAGACGCTGATTTGCTCTTCATTGAACGCTCCCCTCACCAGCCCGATGCGTCAGCTGACGCATTCGCTAGCTTCTCAATGGTCTGATCTCTGTTTGCTCCCGGCGCGGTTAGCTGTGGATTCACATAACTCGGCACTCCAAGCAAGTCGTAAACATACCCTTCGTTGCGATAAGCGTTGCGCTCTGTTGTCAGCGCCTCTCCCCTAGATTGAGGGTCGTGACCCTGAGCTACGTCGTCGCGTCCCGCCATAACCTTGGATCGCCGATACGGTATATACACGGCGAGATATGAAGTGCGACACGATCTATTGATAGCAGAGCGCAAGTTGATATTACAGAGCGATGAGATCCCGGCTGCGCTAGCTGCGGACTTTGGGGTTTTCAGGGAGGGGGTGCTGGCCGACACAGATCAAGAACTGTCGGTTATCCAAGAGTAAGAAAGGCAGCCCGAAAAGCAGAGAAACGCCAACCCGGCGGTAATCTATGGTTTTCGCCTCGTGCCAGCAAATAGCACTATTCCTGCGAACACCAGCGACACAGGAACAGAAACATACAACCCGACAAGAGCATAACCAATGCCCAGGAACCCATCACCGGGTGCGGCAAGTCCGCCGGCGGGGGGGCTCGGCAATGCAAGGGTGGAGAGCGCCACGGCAATTAGGATGCCCAGCAAAGGACCGAAGAGCACAATGGCCAAGGCCACTACGATTCTCAACGCGATAGCCATTTTCGTCACAGCCATCTGAGGCATCTAAGCCAAAGGCCCTCTCAGCCCTTTCGCGCGCCGCATGGGCCTCAAATGCTCAGTCACATCCTTGTGCTCCGTACGCATAGCCTTGAGCTATCCACTCCGAATCACCGGGCTGGTCGCCGTAGGGGGGGGGGTCACGAAGGGTACACCACCCCCGGTATAAGTCGCGCCGCCCGTTGGATTGTGTGAAAAAAAGTTGCCACTGTCGTTTGCCACGTTTGCAGCATTGTAGTTTGCCAGAGCATTACCCTCGTTTATCGATGTAACCCTACCGATTAGCCCTACTCCAGCCGCGCTTTGGCAATATGATAGGGTAAATCCGACCGCACCGCAGACTGCACCGAAGTTGAAGTTTCCGAAGTCGACGTAAGCCGGACCGTCAGAAGTTTTGTAGTCCTCGGGACCGCCAGTCCAGAATTGGTGTAACATCCAGTCGTTCAGGGCTGCGGCACCTCCCGTTGATGAATTTGCGGTCCTAATCGTTGTCGAAACCTCCTGCCCTTGCATGATGTTAACGCTCATGCTGACTCCCGGAGGGCCAGTCAGCGGGAGCGTGTTGCACGTGATGACGGAATCCTCGGTCTGCACGTCGTCCGGTGGGGGCGCTGTGACGTCGACCGTCGTACATACATCTACGGGGCAGGCCCCACTGTTGTCGTCAACAGCAGTGCCCAACGCGGTTTTTCCCCGCCACTCCTCCAACCCTAACGCCAGCGTAGAGTTAGACCACTCGATGCCCCGATGCAGTGGCGATTTTTGGCCCGCGACCCCCTGATGCGATTTTTCGGCCTTGAGCGCATTTTCGTTGACGCGAGTTCTGCGCATGGCGACAGAGAGCGCGGCTAAAGAAAAAATCTGCTCCGGGTTTTCGCGGACTTCGAGCACGCTCATATTGTCGGCTACGGCGCGCGAGATTGCCAGCGTTTCTTAGGTCCGTCCGTCCGCCCGCCATGCACTCGACCGCCCCGCCCGGCCTGGCTGCGTTACGCGGCAGACGATATTAGTTGTCGTGGTTGTCTTCGTCGTCTTCGCCGTCGAATGTGGTGAGCAAGTCGGCGAGATTCGCAGCAGTTGTGGGTTGCTGCGTTGGCGTCGTCACAGATTTTTCTTTTTCGAGCAACGCCGCCGGATGCGTGGAGGCATACACCTGCTGCAACGTGTGCAGCGCCACGTGCGTGTAAATCTGCGTGGTCTGGATGTCTTCGTGTCCGAGGATCACCTGGATGTGGCGGATGTCGGCTCCGTTCTCGTGCATGTGCGTTGCCATGCAGTGCCGCAAGAGATGACAGGCTCCTACCTTGCCCAGTTTCGCCGCCTCGATATGCTGCCGCACGATCCCGGTCAGATGATCGCGGCTGATGGGTTCGCCTTCAGCGGTCAGAAACACCGTCCAGTCGTCGGGTTCGAGCGCCAGCTGGGGCCGCACTTCGCGGATGTATTTCTGTAGCCACGCAATCGCCCGCTCGCCGATGGGCACGTAGCGGACGGGTGGCCCACTCAAGGCTTCTTTTGCCTTGAGTGGGGAAGTCTGAGGCCGTACGCTGAGCTTATGCCTTGGGGCCTTTCGCGTTATCACCACACCGGGCAAAGCCATTTCGTAACCTTCTGTTGTTATCACCGCCGTTCCCTCTTTACGTCCGACGCGAGCCGACGAGTCTTTGAGAGCGCGCTCGAGCGCGTGCGCCGCAGCTTCGGCCTTCGCGTCTATGGATATGTCGTGATGCCCGAGCACATCCACCTTCTGATCAGCGAGCCGGAGCGAACTGCCCCACTCAAGCCAACCCCGGGCTTAAATGGGCCACCCCCTTCCCCACTCAAGCCAACACCGGGCTTGAATGGGCCACCCCCTTCCCCACTCAAGCCAACACCGGGCTTGAATGGGCCACCCCCTTCCCCACTCAAGCCAACACCGGGCTTGAATGGGGCACCCCCCTCCCCACTCAAGCCAAAGTCGGGCTTGAATGGGGCACCCGATTCCCGACTCAAGCCAACCCCAGGCTTGAATGGGGCACCCGATTTAGCGGACGCTCTGAAGTCGCTGAAGCAGGGCGTGGCACGGCGTTTGATCGGCGACGCCGATCATTTCTGGCAAAAACGCTACTACGACTTCAACGTTCGCAATCATGCGCAATTTGTAGAGAAACTGCACTACATTCATTGGAACCCGGTGAAAAAGGGATTGTGCGAACGCCCCGAAGACTGGCCGTGGAGCAGCTTTCTCCATCACGCGACGGGCGGCGAGGGACGAGTTGAAATCGAGTCCGAATGGACCGCACGCCAGCGCGAGCGAGCAGCGGGAAGACTCTGTCCAGCCATCGAACTGCCCCACTCAAGCCAAAATCAGGCTTGAATGGGCCACCCATGGTTCACCAATTTCCATTCGTCGAAAAATTTGGAAAGGTTCCGTCTGACTCGGCTTCCTCCGCTGTGTTGGTGAGGCCAGCGAGATCAAAAGCCTGGGCCGCTCGCCGGCATCACAGGTTCTGCGCTGAGTCCTCAACGATCGAATCGCTGTCAGTCCCCAATCGGCGGAGCCGGGGTGCCATCGGACCATTTGCCGACCCAGACCATGAAAATTGTCACCCGTTCTTCTGGATCATCCGCCGCTATGATCGGGGAGCCCGGCAGATTGGCTCCCCAGCTCTTCGACGCGTCGCCCGGAACAAAAAACATCACATGGGGATGCCAGTTCAAGCCGCGGTCGTTTAAGTACTGCTGCCTGGAGAGCATGTAGCACATCGCTCCCGGCTCGAGCGCGGGCAGTTCCTTGGTATCCAGTGCCGATGCGGTTGCCTTGACGATTTCGGTCTCCGATTTTCCTGCCAGCACCAGTTTGGTCTTCATCAGGAAGATGGGCAGAAAGGTCCTTGCGGCTGGAGGATTGAAACAAATGGGGGCGCGCACTTTGGGATTCCAGAACTCCGGTTCATCGGTGGCGGCGCCCCAGGATCGCTCCACGATGCAGAGAAAGCCATTCGTGCCCTTCATGGCGGTCGTGTATCCGTGCGGTCCCAGCACCATCACTTCGGCTCCGTTCGAAATGGATGCTGGGGCAGCGCTGCGAGCCAGCGCGATTTCAGAGTTCGCCTCAGGGATCAGATACTGATCGAGAGGAGCCATGGCGGGATAGGAAGCTTTCTCGGCCTGCGCTCCTGTCCGACGGGTTGCGCCGAGTAAGAGAAGGGCCGCGAGGAACACGAACGCAAGGAAACTGAGCGTCTTCGTCTGCATGGAACTCTCCGGTACGGCGGGTTTCGTGCCTTTAAACGATCTTTGCCTGCAACGTTCCCACCGAGGGTGCCCCATCCTTGCGTTTTTTGCAAGAGCCTGCGCTGAGCGCAGGCGAAGGGGCGGGCGGCGGCCATTCAAGCCCGTTTTTTGGCGAAGCGTGGGCAGCTTGGGGCGCACTCAAAACGGGTGGCCCACTCAAGGCTTTTGCCTTGAGTGGGAAAGTCTGAGGTCTTACTCTGAGGTCTTACTCTGAGGTCTTACTCTGAGGCCATGCCTTGGGGCCTTACGCGTTATCACCACACCGGGCAAAGCCATTTCGTAACCTTCTGTTGTTATCACCGCCGTTCGCTCTTTACGTGCGACACGAGCCAATGTAAGTCTCAGGCGCTCAAGATTTTCCTACCTGATTTTGTTCCATTTGAGCCAGCGGCACAGCCTCGCAGATTTTTCTGTCACTGTTTCAAGTAACGAAGCGCAACGCTTCCTGATTTAAAAGTCTTTGACTCAACAAGTTTTAATCGGTATTTCTCCGGCAGGTTGACGCCTTCTAGCAACCGTCTCCCTTCGCCAACTATGATTGGCGAAACGACAAAACGATATTCATCCACGAGTCCAAGCTCTATCAGTTGTGAAGGAATATCTACACCGCCGACCAAAATATTTTTGCCCTGTTCTTGCTTCAGTTTAAGTATTTCGTCGCGAAGGTTGGTACGAACAATTCTCGTGTTTTCATCTTCAGCGCTGGCCAACGATCGTGAAAAAACAATCTTCTTCTTGGAGACAAAGGTCTGAGCAAATTCGATATCCGCTTTTGTCTCGGACTGGCTTTTTGCGATATCAGGCCAATAAGGAACCATCAATTGATAGGTTTTACGCCCATAGACGAGCAGGTCAAAATCTCGCAAGAGGTGCGTGTAATGTTCAAGTACTTCGTCATCGGGATCGGGATTGAATTTGGTGTGGTCGCAGCAGCCGTCCAGGGTAATGTTGATCGCGAAGATTACATTTCTCATCTGATTGTCCTCTCTTATGTACCAGCGCTGGTCCGCCGCGACCTTCGGTTCCATCTGACCACTTTTGTGTTGGACTGAAACGGGCGCACCTCGACCGGCGCCCGACAGTCGACGGCAGCCTTGCCGACCCATGCCAGCGTCGTACGAGGCGTCGCGAAATCGACAAAGCGCGGAGAGTCTTTTTTCTACTGGCGCATCTCAGCGGCGACGGCGTCGCCGAACTTCTTCTGGATCTCCTTTTGGGTCTCGGGATCGAAGTCGGTCATGTCAAACATCCGGCGAACTTCGACCATTTCGATATCCTTTCCGGGGATTCGCGCGGCCCATTCCAGCGCCTCTTCGCGCGACTTCACCTGGATGATCCAGTAGCCGCCGACCACTTCCTTGGCTTCGGTAAACGGACCGTCGGTAACTTTCGATTTTCCGTCTTTGAAGGTGACGCGCGCGCTCATCGTCGCGGGCGGGGTCAGCCCGTCGAGCGCGACCAGCACGCCGGCTTTCCCTAGTTCCTCGTTGTACTTGCTCATTAACTCCATGTCTTTGAAGTCGGGTACCGTGCCGGCCTTTGCGTTTGCGTAGTCTTTCGGATACATGATCATCATGAAGCGCATGGTGTTCTCCTTGGGTATCGAGTATTGGGTATCGGGTACTGAGTGTTGTGCGGACACCGCATCCGGGCCGCTACTTTTATATAAGAGCATGGACCGCGCGGGGCCTCGGAAGCAGTGAGGCGCCGGGTGCGCGGTGCGGCTCCACTTACTAGTCGAACGGCGTGACGGAATTCGACACGCGATTTGCAGATTTTTCGCGTAGCGTATCACCCGTGAAAAGCTTTCTGGCGGACCGGTTGCCGGCCTTCACCATATAGTCGAACGGCCGGACGGAATTCGACAAGTCGTCCAAGAAAAACTTCCTCTCACTGCCCCGCGGTCTGCCGCGACGCTTCCAGCTTCTCTGCTAAACGGCTTTGCCAGTGGCAAATGCCTTGCGCAGCGCGGACTTCCAACTCGCGCGGAATTGTTGGGAGACTTCGGCATCCGGCACGAAGAGGTCAAATCCATGAAAGGCGCCACGCACAACCAGGAGTTCGGTTGCGACTCCGGCATGGACGAGCTGCCGCGCGTACTCCATGTCTTCTTCGACGAACAGGTCGATCGAACCGACGCCGATCCAGGCAGGCGGCAGGCCGGCGACGCTGGCTACCCGGGCGGGTACGGCAGCTACCGGCACCTTGGACGAACCCGCGGGCACACCGAGCAGCCAGCTCCAGGCAAGACGATTGGCACTCGCAGTCCAGATAAAGTGGCCAATGGCGGGCGGCGCTGGGTGGGAGCTGCCCGTGCGGTCGTCTAGCTGAGGGTAGATGAGCAACTGGAAGACGATGGGAACCTCGTTGCGGTCGCGCGCGTGAATCGCAAGGCTCGCTGCGTGGCCGCCGCCCGCGCTCTCACCGCCCACGGCAATCCTGGAGCGATCAATGCCGAGCTCCGCCGCATGGGCATGGGCCCATTTGAGCGCGGCGTAATTGTCCTCAAGCGAGCCGGGATAGCGCGTCTCCGGAGCCAGCCGGTAGTCCACCGAGACGACGACGCAATGGCAATCCGTCGCGATCCCCTGGAGCCGGGGCATCAAATTCGGATCGGTCATCATGAAGCCACCGCCATGCATGTGAAGCAACAACGGCTTGCCCTTCTCCGACGGCGCAGGATCAACGACCCAAAGACGAACCTCGGGTGCTCCCGGCGGCCCGGGGATATGCCGCTCCACAGGCTGCGGTGCGGGAACAGGCAACGGGGGCAAGCCAGGAAATTGCCGGAACTGGACGACCATCTCGGCCGAGAGCTCATAGGCGGGGAACTGCTTGAGTGCAGGAAGAAGTTCCGGATCGACGAGGGAATATGGGTCCGCGAGCGCCGGCGAAGTTTCTGCGCGCGACGCTTGCTCAGCCTCCGCTGGCGTAGCAGCAGGCGCGAGTTGCATAGCCAGTCCAAAGCTGGCCGGACCAAAGCCGGCCAGACCAAAGCCGGCGGTGCGGATAGCGAAGTCGCGACGAGTGAGTGGATTGCTCATATTATCTTGGGAGCCAGCGGTGTAGCTTCGCTCTGGCTCTTTCATCCCATGGTCAAGACGGTACATATTCGGAAGTCGCGGCGGGTGAGACTATTCCGTTGCTTTCTCCGGAGCCGGGTAGAAAAGAAGCTCGCGCACCTCGCCGGCAACATCGCAGGCGATGGCGCCCTTCTTCGCCCATGCCAGCGCCTCGTCGATATCCGCGCATTCCAGTATCCAAAATCCGCCCATGTGCTCCTTGGTCTCGGTGTACGGTCCGTCGGTGACGAGCACCTTGCCGTTGGGCTGGGCCCGCAGCGTCTTCGCGCTGCCAGCCAGGGAAATGCCGCAGGCGAACTTCCTCACGCCAGCAGCAATCATTTCGCGGTTGAGAGCGTGGATCTCCTCCATCATCGCCTCGGTTATGGTGGACGGGTCGAAGTTGTCGGGGAGGTAGTTCGCAACCAGATATTGGGGCATGATTTTCTCCATTCTCCTGTAACGGTCTTTATTCTTTAGTCTTCGGGCGGGCCGATTGCCCTGCCTTCACCATATAGTCGAACGGCCAACAGGAATTCGACAAATCGTCTAAGAAATTTTGCGGGTACCCCATTTCTCGCGTTCTTTGCGAGAAGTGGGGCTTTTGGTTTGAGCTCACGAGAGGCCGGACAATGTTCATCCGTCACAGACATCCACTGGCGTTGGTGTGTAGGGTTATCCATGCCCTGGGGCTTAAAGCGTTATTACGGCACGGGAAGCCTCCATTTCATCACGTGGAGCTGCTATCGACGCAAGCCACTACTGGCCAATCCCGCGCGCCGCGACCTGCTACTTACTGTCCTCGAGTTGATGCGCGTTCGCTACCATTTTGCCGTAATCGGATACGTGGTCATGCCCGAACACGTACATCTGCTGATTTCCGAACCCTTAGTTGGCGATCCCTCGAAGATAATTCAGGCGGTGAAGCTGAGCGTCTACCGGCGCCTGGCCATTGCGCGCGAATTCTCCGGCCGGTTCTGGCAGAGTCGTTTCTATGATTTCAATCTGTGGGGCCAGCAAAAAGAGGTTGAGAAGCTGAAGTACATGCATCGCAATCCGGTGGTGCGCGGACTGGTGGCGTGTCCGGAGGCTTGGCAGTGGAGTAGCTACCGCTCCTATGCTTACGGAGAGGCGGGATTGGTTCGGATCAACGACTGGGCGTGGTGGGAGGAGAAAATTCGCCAGAGCGCTGGTTATGAGCCGGGAGGTATCGGCGAAAATCCCCACTTCTCGCAAAGGACGCGAGAAATGGGGCACCCGGCGGATACGGTCATTTCATCAGCGTACTCTTCGTTTTCCTATTTCAACTGCCGAATCCGCTCTTGCAGGAATTGCCGCTCTGGTTTCTGTTGGGTCAGCGCCAGCGCCTTCTCATACGAGGCGCGAGCCTCGGCTGTCCTGCCGAGCCTGCGATACATATCTGCACGGGCGGAATGGGCCAGGTAATAATTGGCCAATTCGCCTTGTTTTCCAGAAGAAGGTTCCAACACCGCGTCGATATGCGCCAGCCCGGCCTCTGGACCATCGCGCATGGCAATGGCTACGGCACGATTGAGCTCGACAACTGACGAAGGCTGAATTTGTACCAGTTGGTCGTAGAGCGCAACAATCTGCCGCCAGTCGGTCCGAGCGACCGATTCCGCCTCCGCATGAACGGCCGCAATCGCGGCCTGCAAGGTGTAGGAGCCGAAGTGGCGGGACTTCTGCCCGGACTTCCCAGAGTACCCCAGGGCTTTCTCCAGCAAGGCCACTCCCTCCGCTATCTGCTGCCGGTTCCAGAGCGAGCGATCTTGATTCTCCAGCAAAATCAGCTCTCCGGTCGGAGAGGTTCTCGCGGCGCGGCGGGATTCCTGTAGCAACATCAAGGCAAGCAGGCCCATTATTTCTGAACTCATGATTTCCCGGTCCATGAGTTCCCGGCCTATGATTTTCGGCCCCATGACTTTCGAACCCATGATTTTCGAACAAAGCACTTCCGGCTCCGGCCGGAGCTCGTTCAAATGAAGTTCGATCAGCAACCGGCCCAGTCGAATCGCCTCGCCGGTGAGCTCGGCCCGGGTTACGTTCGCTCCTGCCGCAGCCGAGTAGCCCTCGTTAAAGACGAGATAGATGACCTGAAGCACTGCGCCCAGTCGCTCCGGCAATTCCTGCGGGCGTCGGCACCTCGTAGGGAATCGGTGTGTCTCGAATCTTTGCCTTGGCGCGCACAATGCGCTGCGCCAGCGTACGCGGAGTGGTGAGGAAGGCCTTCGCGATCTCCTCAGTGGTCAGCCCGCACACTTCACGCAAGGTGAGCGCAACGCGCGCTTCCGGCGCGAGAGACGGATGACAGCAGGTAAAAATCAGCCGCAGCCGGTCGTCTTCAAGGAAATCGTCATCACTGGACTTTTCCGCGGAACTCGATTGCGCTTCAAGATAGCGCACCAACTCGTCCTGAGACGCATCAAATCTTGCCCGCCGACGCAGAGTATCAATGGCTTTGAATCGGGCTGTCGATATCAACCATGGCCGCGGATTGCCGGGTACTCCACTGCTCGGCCACAGGCTCAGCGCGGCCGCAAAGGCTTCGTGCATCGCCTCCTCGGCAAGATCAAAATCGCCGAGCAAGCGGATCAGAGTTGCCAGGATTCGTCCCGAATCCGCGCGATAAAGGGAGTCGAGCAATTCGCGTATCCGTTCGGCGGAGTGCTCGGAGATGACACGCTCGGACATGACCACGACCTTAGCAAACCAGCTACCCCGAATCAATTTGGCAAACGGGGGATCGATTCTGGCAGATCGAGGCAAAGTGCCCAGGTCGTGGCTCTGAAATCCGGACAACGGAACGCTTCCCGGTTGACTCAAAATTGTGAGATGGTTGTGGCTGCCAGTGAGACCGCTTTTGTGGTCAATGGAGGTCATTCGAGGTGGTGGGAGGCAACGGACCCAAAGTTGAAAAAGAGCT
>CAWFIV010000017.1:0-165431 GCA_963815925.1 uncultured Acidobacteriota bacterium
TTTGGCGTCCCCGACGGGATTTGAACCCGTGTTACCGCCGTGAAAGGGCGATGTCCTAGGCCAGGCTAGACGACGGGGACAGCTCTGAGGCAGGATTGCCGGCGAACTTTTGATGGTAGCAGCCGCTTTCCTCCCTGTCAAAAACGAGCCTTGCCCATCCTGACTTACTGCGCCACTACCGCCTTGCGGCTGGCCTGGTTCTCTCTTCTCCTCTGTCCGACTCTACTCTTCTTCTGTTCTTCTCTTCGCGTATTCGCCTCAATAGCTGCTAATTTTCGCGTTGCAGGAACTCGGAACGCACAGCGCACATGCGGGAATTGATACATTTACAATAGTGGACGAAAAACTGGTACCCCTGCCTATGGCGGATCCTTTATATCTAAGTCTCTGGTTTCCTGATTTTTCCGGTCCGGCGATGCTGCCCCACGTGTTCGCCGTCTTGCAGCAGTTCCCTTTCTCGGAGCAGCGCCCTGGCGTCACTTATGCCGCGGTCCAACCCGTCTCGTGGAACGAAGCGAGCGTGCTAGAACGTCGATTCTCGCCGGGGATCAAACCAGAGGAAGCAGTTGTTGTCGCCGCAGACCTCATTCACGATGACTACGCCTACGTCTTCGATGCGTACTGGGATCTTTGGACTCCCGATGAGAGTGGCCGCCAATGGCATCTCATTCCGAGCCTGGTCAAGTTCATCGTGCAAGGCGAGGAGTTCGACGACGGAGCTAGCCAGGAGAACGGTCACGTTGAAATCGATTTCGGACTCGATTCCCTGTTCGTGCAAGAAAACGTCGAACTGACCGAGGAAACCCAGGCCAAGATTCGCGACAATGTAGCCAAGCTAGTGGAGTTCACCAAGAAGGCGGAGCTGAATACGCGCGCCACCTCTCGCCGGCTGTGGTCGGAATCGGAAGAGACTCTCCCGCAGAAGCTGATCGCGCGCCTGCAGAGGGTGCAGTAAACCGCAGAGGGCACTGAGGATCACAAGGAATTCAAACTCTGTGATCCTTCGTGCCCTCTGTGGTTATAGGATATAGGTCTTACTTCGTTCGTCCACCTTCAACCTTCAGCGTTTCAGCAGCCGCCGCCTGGGCCGCCGCCAACCGCGCCGTCAATACGCGAAACGGCGAGCACGATACGTAGTTCAGCCCGGTGCGATAGCAGAACTCCACCGAAGATGGCTCGCCACCATGTTCGCCGCAGATTCCGACCTTCAGCGTTGGCCGGGTTTTCCGGCCGCGCTCCGTTGCCATCTTCACCAGCTGTCCTACACCCTCCTGATCTAACGCGGCGAATGGATCCTGCTTCAGAATGCCCTCCGCCAAGTAGGTGGGAAGTACCTTGTTGACGTCGTCGCGCGAGAAGCCGAACGTGGTCTGCGTCAGGTCGTTAGTGCCGAACGAGAAGAACTCCGCCTCTTTGGCGATCTCATCCGCCACCAGCGCTGCGCGCGGCAACTCGATCATCGTGCCGACCATATATTCGACTTTCTTTCCCTTCTCCTTGAATACTTCGTCCGCCACCCGGCGCACGATCGCGGCCTGGTTCGCCATCTCTTTCACGGTCGCAACCAGCGGAATCATGACTTCAGGAAGCACCTTGATTCCCTTCTTCGTGCACTCGACCGCAGCCTCGAAAATTGCACGCGCCTGCATTTCGGTGATCTCCGGATACGTGATCCCGAGACGGCATCCGCGATGTCCGAGCATGGGATTGAACTCGTGGAGCTGCTCGACCCGAGCCAGCAACGTCGGCAGAAGTCTCTTCAGGTCGCCGACGCCCTTTGCGCCGTAATCGGCATATCGCTTCACAAGTTCTTTCTTCTGCTTCGCGTCCGCGTGCGGAAGCGTTGCGATTTCTACCATCAAATCCTCGCGGCGCGGCAGGAACTCGTGTAGCGGTGGATCCAGCGTGCGGATCGTGACCGGCAGGCCGTCCATCGCCTTGAAGACGCCTGCGAAATCTTCCCGCTGCATCGGCAATAGTTTCTTCAGAGCGGCCCGGCGATCCTTCTCGTTATCGGCCAAAATCATGGCGCGCATGTGAGGAATTTTCTTCTCGCCGAAGAACATGTGCTCGGTACGGCACAACCCGATTCCTTCTGCTCCGAACGCCCGCGCCTGCACGGCGTCACGCGGAATGTCGGCGTTGGCCCGAACCTTCATCTTGCGATGGGGGTCGGCCCAGTTCATAAACTTCTGCAGTTCCGCGTCGTCCGGCGACGGGTCCAGTGTTCCTAGCTTTCCCTTGATGACACGGCCCGTGGTGCCATCAAGCGAAATCCAGTCTCCTTCCTTGAAGGTCTGGTCCTTCACCCGCATCTCGCGAGCTTTTTCGTTCACGTCGATGTCGCCGGCGCCCGCTACGCAGCACTTACCCATACCGCGGGTCACGACTGCGGCGTGACTGGTCATGCCCCCGCGCGAGGTGAGAATGCCCTTCGCGACCTCCATGCCATGGATGTCTTCTGGCGTCGTTTCGGCACGCACTAGGATCACCGGCTTCTTCGTAGTGTCGTGCCCCGCCATTTTTACGGCTTCATCGGCAGTGAACACAATCTGCCCCACGGCTGCTCCCGGAGATGCCGGTAGTCCGGTCGCCAGCACTTCGACTTTCGTGCTCTTTTCGTCGAGCCTAGGCACCAGGAAGTCATACAGCTGATTTGGCTCGACGCGGAAGATCGCTTCTTCCTTCGTAATCAGGCCTTCGTCCACCATCTGAATGGCCACCCGCACCGCCGCCAGGCCCGTACGCTTGCCGTTGCGGGTCTGGAGCATATAGAGCTTGCCATCCTGGATCGTGAATTCGAAATCCTGCATGTCTTTGTAGTGCTTCTCGAGCCGCGTGGTAATTTCGCGAAGCTGGTCATAGACGTTTGGCATGATCTTCTGCAGTTCGAGAATTGGGACCGGAGTACGGACGCCCGAAACCACATCCTCGCCCTGGGCGTTCATCAAGAACTCGCCGTAAAACTCGCTGGTGCCAGTTGCGGGATTGCGAGTAAAACCCACGCCCGTGCCGCTGGTATCGCCGAGGTTGCCATACACCATTGCCTGCACGTTGACGGCGGTACCGAGCATGTCGTCAATATTGTTGATGCGGCGATAGTGCTTGGCGCGGTCGTTCTGCCATGAACGGAAAACAGCATCGCGCGCCATCACCAGCTGTTCCCGCGGATCCTGCGGGAAGTCGCGCTTGGCGTGCTTCTTGACGACTTTCTTGTATTCGAGAATCACTTCCTGCAGATCTTTCGCGGTCAGGTCGGTATCGAGCTTGGTCTTCCGCTGCTTCTTCTTGGCGTCAAATACTTCGTCGAATGCAGCTTTCTCAATGTCGAGGACGACGTTGCCGAACATCTGGATCAGGCGCCGGTACGAGTCGGCCGCGAACCGCGGATTGGCGCTCCGCTTAGCGAGTGCCTCAACGCTCTTATCGTTCAAGCCTAGGTTGAGAATTGTATCCATCATGCCCGGCATGGAGAACTTCGCACCCGAGCGCACGCTCACCAGCAGGGGATTGTCGCCCGTACCCAGCTTCTGCCCCTGCAAGGCCTCAAGCTTGGCCAGGGCCTCGTCCATCTGCCGCTCGACTTCCTTCGATGTCGTATTGGTCCGCATGTACTCGCGGCAAGCTTCGGTTTGAATGGTGAACCCCGGAGGCACAGGCAATCCGGCATTCGTCATCTCGGCAAGTCCCGCGCCCTTGCCGCCGAGCACGTCCTTCATCTTGCCGTTGCCGTCAGCCTTGCCGCCGCCGAAAGAGTAAACGTACTTGGTGGTGGATTTCTTGCCTTCCTGTACTTCCGTTTCGGGGAGAGTCATTGTCGCCATAGTATGAGTCCTTTGTCTGCAATTTGGAAACGCCTACGAATGTCATCCTGAGCGAAGCGAAGGATCCCTTTCAGCCGTTCCCTATTTTTGCCTCACCAGGGAGTTTCCGGCACCACACTCAAGCTGTCGCCTTACCTCTGAACCGTTACGCCTTCCCTTCTGTCACGATCTCCGAGAAGTCCGCGATCGACGAGAAGTTCGAAAACAGCATATTCAAAATACCCAATCGATTCGCGCGGAGTTGCGTATCCTCCACCATTACCATCACTTCGTCAAAGAACTTGGACAGCGCGGGTCGTAAGACCGCAACATGGGAGAGGGCTGAACGATAGTCGCCAGCCTTGCGGGACAGTTCGTAGGAAGCCCAAACGTTTACTCCGCTCCTGTACAAGGCCATTTCGGCGTCAGACGAATTGGCTAGTAGCCATCCACCGGGACCCTCTGGTGCTCCTGACGGAATATCTATTCCTTTTTCCTCAGCTTGTTTTAATATGTTCTTGATTCGCTTGAAAGATGCACAGACCGCGTCGAAATCTTCCCTACGAGACTCTCTCGCCGTCGTCAATCCCTCGGTCCGGGCCAAGGCGTCCACTACGTCTTCTGCATCGGCCGACAACACCGCCTTCACTACATCCTGAGCATATCCACGAACCTCGCGCAAATAGAACTCCAATCGCTCACGGAAGAACGTCGCCACCGACTCCTCATACTTGGCCTCTTCCACAAACTTCTTCTCTGCCTCGGAGTGCTGGTATCCCGCGCGCGCATCCCGCATGAGTTCGTCCAACCGCAGCGGCAACTTCTTTTCTGCGATTACTTTCACGATCGCATTCGCCTGCCGGCGCAGCGCGAACGGATCCTTCGAACCGCTCGGCACCAGTCCCAGCGCAAACATTCCGGCAATCGTGTCGGCCTTATCGCCGATCGACAGCACAGCGCCTTCCATCGATCGCGGGACACCGTCGTCGGTAGATTCGGGCTTGTAGTGATCGTAAATCGCGTCGGCGATGGCGAACCGTGTGGCGTCAGGCAGGCTGTCATCCAGCTTTTGCGCTCGTGCGTACAGGCCACCCACAATTCCCTGGAGTTCCGTAAATTCCTTCACGAGTTCGGTGGTCAAGTCGGTTTTCGACAGGCATACTGCCTTATGAATCACTCCTGGCCGCACCGCCATTTCGGCCTGCTTGAGAATCTCGCTCAGCCAACTGCACAAGCGCTGCACGCGCTGCGTCTTTTCAAAGTAGCTTCCTAAGTCCTTCTGGAAGGTCACATGCTTGAGCAACTCCAACCGTTCCAGCAGAGACTTTTTCTGATCCGTCAGCCAGAAGAATCGCGCGTCGTTGAACCGTGCCCGCAGCACGCGCTCGTTTCCGTGGCGGATCAATCCCTGGGGATCGCTCTCGGTATTCAGCACCGCCAGGAAGTGGGGAGCCAGTTTGCCGTTGGCGTCTTCAACTGCAAAATACTTTTGGTGATCGCGCATTACGGTCACCAGAACTTCTTCAGGCAGCGTCAGAAACTGCGGATCGAAGCTGCCTAAGATGGCCGAAGGAAATTCCGTCAGATTCACCACCGTATCGAGCAGAGCTTTGTCCTCGCGCCAGCGCGCCCCGGGAATCGTGCGGGTCGCGGAATCCAGCGCTTTGCGGATCTGGTGTTCGCGCTCCGCGCGCCCTAAGACCTTAGCGGCCCGCAGTGAATCTACGTAGGCGCCGCCCGCCCGTGGAATCGTTACCGCGCCATCGAACAAAATCCGATGGCCACGCGAAGTCTTCCCTGCGCGAATACCGTCAAACTCCAGCGGGATCGTTTCTCCGTCAAGCATCGCCACCAACCAGCGCACCGGACGCACAAAGCGCTCGTTCGGCTTCTGCCAGTACATATTCTTGGGCCAGTAGATGGTGGAGAGTTCTTTGGGCAGTCCCTCGGCCAGAACTTCAGCCGTACTGCGCCCCTTTTTCGTTACCTTTGCCGCGAGATACTCGCCCTTCGGAGTGGCCACTTTTTCCAGTTGAGCAACCTCTATGCCGGCCTTCCTGGCAAAGGCGTGCGCCGCTGGCGTTGGCTGACCATCTTTATATGCCACGCTGACCGAAGGCCCAGTAACCTGCTCGACCACGTCGGCCTGCGAAGCAGAGATGTCCGCGGCCATGATCGCCAACCGGCGCGGAGTATCGAAATGCATGACTTCGCCGCCAGACAGCCGCTCGCGGCTCAGCAGCGCGCTGACACGCTCGCGCAGTTCCTCAGATGCCGCGTCAATCATCCGCGCCGGAATCTCTTCGCATCCGATCTCTAACAGGAAGTCTGGCATGCCTTCAAACCATCCAGTGTTTCAAAGGATCGTGTTCATCGAATGTGACGGAGATCACAATTCACCTGTGCAAACCCCAAAGTGGGACCATACGCCTAGCCTACCGGTGACAACGTTTCTTTCTTCACTTTCGGTTTCCGCGCACTCACCGGTTCCGCTTCTTCGGACTGGTCCGGCATGACTTCCGTTTTCTGCTGATCTACCCAAGCCTTCGCGATTCCTACCGCCAACGCCCGAACGCGAGCAATCACGCCCACCCGCTCCGTCACGGAAATCGCTCCCCGCGCATCCAGAATGTTGAAAAGGTGCGAGCATTTCAGGCAGAGATCGTACGCGGCCAATAGTGGAAACCGCGCCTTCTCGCGCGCGATTCCGTCACCGCCGGTCTTGTCCTTCGTGAGCGCCGCATACTGATCCAACAGTCCCTTGCACTCGGCTTCGCACAACTCAAAGTGCTTCCATGCTTTTTCAACATCAGCCAACTCGAAGTTGTACACAGAAAACTGCAGTTCGTCGGCCAGGCGCACGTCGCCATACTTCACGACGCTGCCCGTCTCGGGATCGCGGGCCCAGACGATATCGTAAATTGAATCCACATCCTGCAGAAACGCACCGATGCGTTCGAGACCATACGTGAGCTCGGCCGAAATCGGAAACAGATCGACGCCGCCGCACTGCTGGAAGTAAGTGAACTGCGTAATCTCCAGGCCATCGAGCATGACTTGCCATCCCACACCCCATGCGCTCAACGTGGGAGCTTCCCAGTTGTCTTCTTCAAACTTGATGTCGTGCTGTCGCAGATCGATACCGATCGCGCCCAGCGATTGCAGATACAACTCCTGCACGTTCTCCGGCGGAGGCTTCAGGATCACCTGCAGTTGCATGTGTTTGAAGAGCCGGTTGGGATTCTCGCCGTAGCGCCCGTCCGCCGGACGGCGCGACGGTTGTACGTACGCGACCTTGTAAGGCTTCGGCCCTAGCACGCGCAGAAACGTTTCCGGCGCCATCGTGCCGGCTCCAACTTCGACGTCGTAAGGCTGCTGCAACACGCATCCCCGTTCGGCCCAGAACGTCTGCAGCCGGAGGATCAATTCCTGAAACGTAAGCGGATTGGAGGAGGATGGAGTCACTGGTTCAGCTCTTGGCTCTGCTTTTGGCTCTTAGCTCAAAACCCCAGAATGCGAGTGGTCAGGCGAACTCCTACCGCGCAGCCGGAGCCCAGCAGGTTAATTCACGATTGTAATGGAAATTGCCGTTTGTCGTCAGCGTAGCCGATCACGAAGAGCGCGAGTGCTCTCGGCCCGACAACATCAGAAACTACTCTTCTCCAGCATTCCTGCTGTAACTAGCTTCTTTTCGAGATGCCGCTGCAGGATTTGCATCAGAAGCTTGCGCAGGTCCGCCCCCTGCGCCTTGGGCCACGGCATCCCTGCAAAGCTGTCGACCGGAGCGCGGAACATCTGCGCGGCCAGCGCCCGCGAATCGCCTGAAATCTCAGACGAGGCCAAACGCTTGTCATCGGGGCACATCAAGCCATCGGCGAGCGCGTGAAAGTAGGCCCGGCTGCCGTTCAGGTTGCGGCCACACGCGGTGCATTCCGTCAATTCTGGCAGAAACCCAACCAGCCGCGTGAGCCACAATTCGAAATACGTAACCGGCATCCAGATGTCCGGGCCATTCAGGACGTGCAGCACTGAAAGGGTCAGGCGGAAGATGGCATCGTTGGCTTCGCGATCGGGCAACAGCTCGTCGAGCAGTTCGGCGATGTGACCCAGCGCCACTGCCCGCGCATAGCTAACTTCTGAAGCCATCGGCGATTCCAGCACCTCGCAGGAATCGAGCCGCGCCAGTTCCTGTCGCTCGCGAACGTCATACAATGCCCGAACATACGTCAGTGGTTCGAGCGCTCCCCCGAATCGGCGCTTCGATTTCTTAGCCGACCGCGCCACGCCTCGGACTTTACCCTCCGCGCGAGTGAACAGTGTGACCAGCAGATCGGCCTCGCGCAACGGATAGCTGCGCAGCACGATCGCTTCTGACTCTCTGAGGGCCATAGAAATTCGAAGATGACGGGTCGATTGTAGTGGACGCTGCTTTCGGCCGTCAGCCTTCGGCCTTTCCAGTTTGCCGGGGAGAGCGCTGACCCCGGTTCTCGCCCAGCGCGAGAAATAGGAGGGTAGCTACGCCAACCGCTGCGGACACATCCCACCTTGGGTATACTTGCAGAACTGTGAAAAGAGTCTGCTCAATACTGGCCGTCCTCTTCCTTTTAACTGCGCTGGGCCTCACGGAGGAGACAGCGTTCCACCACGTCTGGGTGCCCAATCCGAAAGGTAAACAGGTCAAAGCAGTGTTGACCTTCTCCGACCAAGACAAAGCGATCGAAGTACGTCCGTCCAAAGGCCCAGCGGTCACCATCCCGTACGGCCAGATCGAAAAGTGCGATTACGAATACACGACCGCTCTGATGGGAGCAAAGAACCTCTGGCTACAGATCAGCTATCACGATCAGGACGCACATAAGGTGCTTCTCCTGCTCATGGACAAGCACAACTACATTCGAATTCTGGATGCTTTAAAGGCCCACACGGGGATCGACGCTGAGATTTTGGGAAACGCCAACAAGCGCTAGTCCTCCAGTTCCCTGCCTTTCAAATGAAATGAAAAGGCGCGCGCCCATGCGAGGACGCGCGCCCGTGATCCAGCAAAACCGCTAAAAGGCGAATGCTTTTCTAGCGGCCGAAATACTTGGCGTTGCGCTCCGTAAAGGCATTCCACTTCTCCGGCAGATCGTCGAGCGCGAAGATGGCCGAGACCGGACACACTGGAACGCAGGCGCCGCAGTCGATGCATTCCACCGGATCGATATACAGCAACTCCTCGGTCGCGTAAGCGGGCTCATCTTTCTTGGGATGAATGCAGTCCACCGGACACGCATCCACGCATGCGGTGTCTTTGGTGCCGATACACGGCTCAGCAATCACATAGGCCATAAAGGGTCAATCTCCTGAGAGTCTCTGCGTTTTATTTTACTACCGCGGCGATTTTGTGACCGGACATTCTAGCAAGAATCGAGGCGGCCGGTACAGGGCCGCCACGCCCCGTAGAATCTGACCGTTTCCGCGCACCAACACCAGCCAACGGTTCTAGCTCAGGACATCAGCCGTGAAACGGAACAAGGATCGGTGGCCGACCCGGCCCAGCGGGTGCGCAATGCGCGGAGCCCACGGCAGCCGATGACCGAAGTAATTTGGCGTCCACACTTAAGGGTGAGTTAATGATCACACGTGCGGTGCGACCTTTGCTGTGAAGGGCGCGAGAGCTCCATGAACAAGCTCAACGTTCTGGTTTCGTTAATTACAGACAACAACGATTATCAGCTTGAACAGGCAGCCTCGGCCCAGGCGGCCGCTGTCAAGCTGGGGGCCAACGTCCAGGTCGTCTATTCTGGTAACGACGCTGTGCAACAAACGCAGCAGATCCTGGCATTCATTCAAGACCCCTCCAAGCGTCCCGACGCTATCCTGGCCGAGCCCGTAGGCACCGGCATGGCTCAAATCGCCCGCGCTGCGGTAGGCGCTGGCATCGCATGGGGAGTCGTTAACACCGACGTCGACTACATTACGCAGTTGCGGCAACACGCTCTGGTTCCTGTCTTCTGCGTGCTCTCCGATCATGAAGCCATTGGAAAGATCCAGGGCCAGCAAATCGGCGCATTCCTTGGCGAGCAGGGCTGCGTGCTGTACGTTGAGGGCCCATCGGTCCGCGATGTGGCCAAAGTCCGTACCAAGGGAATGCTCTCTACCAAACCGGCTGGCATCGATGTAAAGACTCTCAGGGGAGACTGGACGCAGAACAGCGGCTATCAAGCCATGAAATCGTGGTTGTCGCTAAGCACGTCGCGACAACTCCACGTCAGCATGATCGCTGCACAAAACGATGACATGGCTATCGGCGCACGTCGTGCCTTTGAAGAGTTGGGAAACCTGACCGAGCGGGATGCCTGGTTGCGGCTTCCCATCACTGGATGCGATGGCCTCCCCCGCTCTGGCCAGGAGTGGGTTCGCCAAGGGAGGCTCGCTGCCACTGTTATCGCTCCTCCAATCATGGGAGACGCCATTCAGTTATTGGCTTCAGCCCTGAAGGCCGGATCCCAGCCTCCCGAGCGTACGCTGGTGGCTCCCAGCTCTCATCCCTCTTTGAAGGAATTGCAAAAACCTCGAGGACACGTGGCACAAACATCCTAGAGATGCCGTCCCAGCGAGGACTGGAATTTTGATCGGTTAGGTCAGAACAAAGCTAGGTCAGAAGAAAGAAAAACGGCTGGCAGATCGAGACGCTGCCAGCCGTATCGTTTTCGCAGGGCTGGATTCGGTTACCGGCGTCCTCCGCCATGAAACCCGCCTCCCCCATGAAATCCGGCGCCACCGTGGACTTCGCCGCCACCATGGAAGCTTTCCCCGCCGCGGACGACAGCGTGACCAACGTATCCGTGGGCATATCCGCCGCCAACGTAGCCGCCGCGTCCATAGCCCCAACCCGGCCGACCATACCATCCCGGTCCACGACCCCAGAACGACGCTGGGTGTCCCCAGTGATACCACTGGCCCGCTCCAATAAACACGCCGCCTACGAAGTACGAAGGCCCATAAAAGCCGTACGGAGCGCAGGCATAGGGATAATAGTTATAGTATCCCCACTGGCAGACCGGAGGCCCTGCCGCAACGTAGCCCGGCCCAACTCCAATGCCGACTCCGACTCGAACCTGCGCCTGTGAATAGGCCAGGGGCATCATCACCAACACTGCCAGCAGCGCAACATATTTCATGTACCGCATAGTCACCTCCCGCCCTGGAACTCGTCATTTCTCATCTTGCTCAGCTCCAGGTGCCTTTCCAAATCCTCTACCTATTTGAACGCGGGAGGCGAAGAAAAGTTGCGGGATTTGGGGTGGTTGATTTCAGCCATCCCGCTCGAAATCAACCACTTACGGGAGATTGCTTGAACTGGTCAGCGGCCATTCCGCCCGATCGCAAAAGAGGTTCTAAGGCCGGGAAACCCACGTCTGCGGTGGTGGCCTGATCGCTGTTAGGATACCCGCCCAGACTGGATAAGCAAGAGGGCGTCGCGGGAAGACGCCTCAGCAATTCGCGAGCGCTGGAATTCCCTACGCCCCGACCAACTCTTTCTTCTCACTCGGCTCGTATTCGACAATGTATCCAGCGACCGCGCTCGCGGCCACTGTCAGAGGCGAAGCCAGATACATCTGTCCAGGACCGCTGCGGCCGGGGAAATTTCGGTTCTGCGCGCTGATCACCACCTGATCGGGACGCGTCGAAACTCCTGGCCCAGCGTTGATGCACGCGCCGCAACTGGGCTCGATCACGTGCGCTCCAGACTTCTGAAACACGTCCAGATATCCCTTGCGCAGGCAATATTCGCGCGTCTCCTGCGATCCGAATTGAATGTAGAACTTCACCGAATCAGCGACGTGCTTCCCTTGCCTGAGTGCGTCGGCAAGAACGGCAGCGTACATGTCCATGTCTTCGTTCTTGCCGGCGGTACAGGTGCCGCCGTAAGCAATCTCGACTGGGACCGGCGTATTCAACTCGCGAACACACTTGCCGTTCCCGGGATCTCCTGGCTTAGCAACCATAGGCATGATCTCGGCCGCATCGAGTTCGATCACATGCGCATACTGAGCCCCCGGATCGCTATACAGACCTTCCATCATCGCCTGAGCTTTCTTGTGATCCATGCCACGGCGTTCGACGAGGAAGTCGACAGCCTTCTTATCAGGAGCGACGATACCAGTGAATCCGCCTATCTCGGCCGCCATGTTCGTCATGGTGGCGCGCTCGTCGACGCTTAAATCTTCAATCGCTTCGCCCGCATACTCCATGACCTTGGCCAGCGCCTTGCCACTGCGCACATAATCCAGACTCAAAATCTTCAAGATGAAGTCTTTCGCGGTCACGTTGGGATGCTTCTTACCCCGAATTACGATACGCACCGACTCGGGTACCTTCACGCGCACATCCTTGGTGATCCACGAATTGAATACGTCAGTCGTGCCGATGCCGAAGGCCACGCAGCCGATCGCTCCCACGTGCGGCGTGTGCGAATCGGAGCCGATATTCAATTGTCCCGGCAGCGCATAGCTTTCAAGCACGATTGAGTGGCAAATTCCTTCCGATCCCTTGCGGTCACTCAACTCCCCGTGCAACCGAATCCCCTGCTTCTTGGCGAAATCCTGCTGCTTGAGCTTGAGTTGAGTCGCCAGATCGAGGAGCCCTAGTTTTTTCTTCTCCTCGGAAATTACCTCATCGAGAAACGTCAGGTGGTCGCGGAAGAACAGGATGCTCGAGGGATCGTTCACCTTCGCATCCGAGCCCACGTAGCGCTCGAAGAAGATCGCCGCCATGGGCGTGACGTATTCATGGCTGAAACGCAGATCGGCGCGAGCGAAGCCAGTGTCTCCCGGCTTCACTGAATACACTCCGACTTCGCCCTTCTCGTTCATCATATGCCGGGCAAAGATTTTCTCGGCCAGCGTCATGGCCCTTGTGGTGCGGGCACTCTTGCCCGCATCTTCAATCGGCGGCAAAAACACTTTCCCCTGCATCCTCGCTACGTTGAACGGAAACAGCCCACCATACTCAATCACCTGCCGTGTAATCTCATCCTCGCCCGCAGTAAACTCGCTCAACGCGATCTCTTCCCCACTGCGAATGCGGTCGATGAGAGAAAAATTAGTCGATGTCAGCAGCCCCAGGTTCTGGCAATTCTGCTTGTAAATGCGCTCGATGTTCTCGGCAATCACCACGCGGATGCCCGCGCACATCTCGGCATAAGGAGACTGCTCCCGGCTTGATCCCTTGCCCCGCCGCTTCCCGCTCACCGCACAAACGAAGCCACCGCGCTTCACATCGCCACGTCCGATCGGCGTCCCGCTCCCGCACTTCAATCCAAGATACGGAATCTCCCCCAGCGTCTCGTCAAAATAAAAACAGTAGTGCGCCGGAGTGATCTCGTCGGTCGAAATGTCATCGCGCAGTTTCGGATTGTTGGCCGAATTCTTCGTGTCCCATGGCAGGTCTTCGCCGGCGAGTTGCCGCTTGATCAGTTCCGGATCTTCGGTGAGGAAAAGAATGCGTCCTTGCAGCCGGACTTTGTCAGGCCGCTTTTCGATCTTGCGTTCCAAAAGTGAATTGATCACGGTGAACCTGAGGTATTTTGAATTGATCGTCTCCGGCGCGGAGAGGGCCGAAATCCCACTGGCTTATTGTAACTCGCGCCCTACGAGTGCGGCGCTAATGTGTTTCGAGCCTCGTTTTACAGCTTGTATTCGCTGGGCACAGGCAAAGGGCTCAAGCCGCGGCCTGCGAAGATTTCGCTGAATTCGTGCACCAGGGCGTCGTGCACCAAGCCATTCGATGCCAGAGTCTCGCGGCTGTTGATTTCAAACGCAGACCCGTCGAAGCGGGTGACTTGGCCGCCCGCTTCTTCCACGATGAGCACACCGGCGGCGGTGTCCCAAGGATTGAGATTGAATTCCCAAAAGCCATCGAAGCGTCCGCAGGCCACATTGCACAAATCCAGCGCGGCCGAGCCAGCCCGGCGAACTCCGTGGGTGCACAGCGTGATCTGGTGATAGAAGTGAATGTTGGGATTCTTGTGCCGCTTGTGGCTGGGAAACCCCGTCGCCACCAGACACTCTTTCAGTTGCGTAGCCTTCGATACATGACTTGGTTTGCCGTTCAGGTGCGCGCCCTGTCCGAGTTCGGCGGCAAACAATTCATCTCGCGTCGGATCGTAAACCACTCCCGCGATGCGCCGCGCCGAATCGTGCGTTCGATGCTCTAGCCCCATCGACACAGCGAATACCGGATAACCATGAGCAAAATTGGTGGTGCCATCCAGCGGATCGACGTACCAGCGGTATTCGCTTCCCCGATCATTCAGCCCCTGCTCTTCACCCAAAATGTCGTGCGTGGGGAACTGCTTGCCGATGCGCTCGCGGATGAGCACCTCTGACGCGCGGTCCGCCGCCGTCACCAGATCCGCATCGCCTTTGTATTCGATCTCGAGTCCTTGCTGAAAATACTGCATGAGGAGAGCGCCTGCCTCGCGGGCAATAGCCGACATGGCGGGAAGAAAACTTGTAGCGGCATCGGTTGAAGATGACATTAGATTATGAGGCTTCCGGCTTCCGCACTTCCATCCTTCGGCGGCATCATGAAAATTACGCAATGCGGAAGCGAAGCTGATCGCCGGAAGCAGTTGTTACTTCCGTTTCCCACCATCTTCCACGATGTACATGATTTCGTGCTTGAAGATGAACAGATTGGGCTCCCCCTCGCGGGTGAGTCGCACCATATTCTTGTCGTAATACTCGATCCATCCCTGGACGGTCTGTCCGTCCATCAGTTTGACCGAGACCGGTTTCTGCTTCTCTCCCAATGCTTTGAGGAATGCAGCCTCTTCGAATGTATCCTCCGGAGGTGGCGTCCGGCTGCGCTTGGCGGCGTTGGGATTTCCTTGTGGAGCGCGGAAAGGCATGCAGTCATTGTACACAAACAGCCACGATGAACGGCCGACGCAGCTTGGAAATGAGGGCCGAAATCCGGAGTACAATGCCGGGAACTTCGCTCTTCCCCCAGGAGGTGCACCGTGAAGAAATCAATTTTGTTTCTGATCCCTATAACATTTGGACTGTTGCTTACCCCGTTCGCAACGCCCGCACTCGCGCAGGCTCGAAATAACTATCCCAAGCCTCCCGACCCATTGAATTCTGAAACTCCCAATCAAACGCCAAGCACTCCGTCGCGGCAAATCGACCTCGCGCAATTGCAGCGAGACGCCGACGCATTGGCACGCACCGCTCAAACGATTCCCACAGACGTGGCCAGCGTTCGCAAAGGCATGCTGCCTAAAGACGTGATTGAAAAACTAAAGCAGATCGAAAAGCTGTCGAAACGCCTGCGGATGGAACTCAATCCGTAATGCGCCGCCGGTGTCCAGAGTGCCCAAAAAGAAGCGCCGCGGCACTGGCAACGATAGCGCCGCGGCTGAGAAGAACAACGACGGTTAGAAGTCTATGCGCAGTCCAAACTCGAACTGGCGCGGAGCACCCAGCGCATAGGTTCCGGACTGAAAGCTGGCGCGGTAGGGCGTCAACCCCGGGCCGGTCACACCGCCAACAGCATTCGGCGCGAGCGTTCCGTTCGCTCCTCCAGGAAGCAAAGAAGCGGCCGGCAAGTTGCCTGGCAGAAACGTATTGGCAAAGTTAAAGATATTGAAGATGCTGGCACTCGGTTCCACCGTAAACCGTTCCTTGATTCGGATGGGCCATGCAGCCTTGAAGTCAAACGACTTCAGCCAGGTAAAGTTTTGGGCGTCGGGGGCAACCGACGCCACCTGCGGCATCACCCAACCCAAGGCGTTCATATCACTTTGCGTCATCACCGGCGCGGATACTAAGCCCGGACAGGACTGGTCCCCCACAAGACAATGACCTGCTGGCGTCAAGGTGCCTGCAAAGTGCGTATTGTATTTGCTGATTACAGTTTGCAAGCTGTTGATGTCGGTCCCTCGCATGAACTGCCCGATCTGCGTTCCCGGCAGAGGCTCGGGGGCCGCTCCGGAACCCAGTCCTGATCCCAGCCAGTCGGTCGCGAAGATCTCGCCCCCATTGGTCAGCTCTGGCAGTTGCAAGTTCTGTGGAAGGGGGCTGTAGAAATGCCCGATGATGCTTATTTTCGTGAGGAAGGGCAGATCGAACGTTCCCCCAAACGAGACCTGGTGCCTGCGATCCAGCCCGTTCGGCCCCGTGTATTGCAGCGGGTCGTCATTATTCGTGGCGAGATTGATGAAGTCCTGGTCTTGCACCTGGCTGACAAACTTCGAGTAGGCATACGAAACTTGAAAATTCGCAGCTTTCACACCGGGCCATGGCTTCACAACGTTCTGTACCCACTTAAATTGAAAGCCACTGTAAACCGAGCGGCCGATGGGTTCCAACATGTCCAGCGCTCCCAGAGAACCATTTCCCACGCCGTTGCCGGCATTGTTGGTCCCGTTTGGTGTGATCCCCGGAAACGCGCAGTAGGAACAGGGTGCTCCACCAGTGACTGAGATATTGGAGTCGAGCCCAGCCGCGGAATATGCGGCTTGGGCGCCAGCCTGACCCAAGTTTGTAACCATGCAGGTTGCCTGGTTAAATCCTGGCAAGCAGCCATTCTGAGTCTGGGCGAGATCGCGGGCTGCAACTGCATTGACCGTGTTAAAGGAACGGGCCGCGCCGCTGTGATTCTGGTCGACCCCAATCAAGTAGTGCTCACCAATGTTTCGAATGTAATCAGCGCTGAGCACCATACCCGGACGAAACTCGTGCTGGAAGCCCAGATTCATCTGCCACGAACGGGGTGTGCGATAGTTCGGATCGAACACGTCGATACCAGAAGCGTTCGAGGCATTCAAGGCCGTGCCGATGTAGCTCGGGTTCGGTGAGGCTGCGACATTCGACGCCGCAGCAGCTTTGAATGCGTTGCTCAAGGCGAGAATCTGATTGGCGACCGCTGAGATCGTGCCGCCGCAAAACGTTGGCTGCACCTGGTCAGTACCCGCAACGACGATGCCTGCCCCTCCTGCGATCGAAGCCCCCACGCTGCCCGGGTTGTTGGGCCACGTGAAAGCGCTCGGTGTACCCGAGGAACAAACGAACGGTGTATAGGAGAAGATTCCCTGCTTGAGGCGTGCCGGACTGTCGAACAACACATTGTTCCAGATCGAGTTTTCGAAGAAGAGGCCGCCGCCCCCGCGGATTACGGTCTTGCCATTGCCCCCGGTATCCCAGGCAAATCCAAGCTGAGGAGCAAAGTTCGTGTTGGGAGTGCGCACCTGGTTTCCCAGTCCTGGCTTCCAGAGATTAAATGTCGCGTCTGGACCCAGGTTGCTGTCCACGCGTCCCGTATCGCGGACATAGTGCAGGCCGTAAGTCAAGGTGAAGTTCCTCCTCATCTTCCAGCCATCGCCGACGTAAGCCTCGATTCGATTATCTGGTCCCAGTCCGCCGCCGGGGTTGCCAAAAGCCGGAAACGGTGTAGAGAAGCCGATCCCGTTCCCAAGCTGGAGGAACTGCGCCGGATAAGCCGTGGGATCCGTGCTGGTGACGCAAGTAGATCCTGTCTGCGACAGACATACACTCGTCGTGCCGACCTGCGGATAAGTCGCAAACGCGGCCGACCCTCCGCCTTGAATATGGTTGTAAGTAATTCCGTAACGAACGATGTGGCTGCCAAGGACGCGGCTGCCGTCGTATTTGTACTCGTGGTTGGACTGGTAGGTTGTCTGCGGCGCGAGGAAGTTCGGGCCGCCGCAGTACGCACCGCCGCCGCTAAACAAGCAACTTCCTGCAACCGGCGCACCGATGTTGATACCGATTCCAGGAATCGGATTATTGATGCCTGCAGGAATCGAGCTTGTGCTATCCACAATTCCGTTGCGGAATTTCAGGTACTCGAAACGAATGCTGTGCGTGTACGATCCGGTCGCGAAATCGTAGCCCAGCGTGTAGGAGGGCGTATGATTTTGATTCTGGAAGCCCTGCACGGAGCTCGCCGATCCATAGGGACGGATATCGCTGTTCTGATCGAAATTGAAGCGGAAGAAGGCGCGGGCATTATTGCGAACCACCCAATCCAGCCTGCCATCGGTTTGCAGTTCACGGAACGGTTGCACCAACGTCGTGTTCAAAACATCGAACGGAGCAGAAAAAGGCTCGGCCGCCGTCAGGTCTTGTTTGCTACGCTCCACATCGACGAACCAGAAAAGCTTGTCTTTGATTACATACCCGCCCACCCGTCCACCGAACTGCTCGCGCTGAAATGGAGGAGGTGTCAAACCGGGCAAGGACGCGGCGATCTGGCTCGCGCGAAATAACCCAAGGGCCTCGCCATGTATGTCATTGGTACCAGAACGCGTCGTCACATCCACCGCGCCAGAGGATGTCAGCTCAGTCGAAAGATCGAGTGACGACTGCGAGAGGTTGAACTCCTGAATCGCGCTCGCAGGAATATTTTGGGTCGTCGTTCCGACCGTCTCATCGGAAATATCAACGCCATCCACTTCGATACGCGCCGTGCGGCCATACCGGCCCTGAAACGAAATCGACGAGAACCCATTCTTGGTCGGGTCGAAAGTGCTTCCCTCTTGGATTTGAACTCCGGGCTCCAACTGGGCAAGATCGAGGAAGTTGCGGCCGTTAACCGGAAGATTGTCGATCTGAGTCGCTGTCAGTACGCCCTGCACCGTGGCCTGCTCTGTGTTCAGGACCACCTGCGTTGCTTGCACTTGCACGACTTGGCTTTCCTGCCCCAGTTCCAGCTTCACGTTGCCTGAAGAAACGACGGCAACCTGAGCCGTCAGGTGAAGCTCAACCGTCTTAAAGCCTTTTGCCTCGATGCGCACCGTGTACTCTCCGGGCTGAATCGCTCCCGAAGAATACGTTCCGGCGGAAGAGGTAGTCACCTGGATCGTACCGGCTGTGCCCTTATTCGTAATGCTGACCTTGGCGCCCGACAGCACCGCCCCCGTCTGATCTGTCACGACTCCCTGAATGCTGCCGGTTCCTACCGTTGACTGGGCCCGCAGTTGCGCGGTCGACAGCAGTAAACACAATGTCACCGCGACGAAAAGCGCATGCCACCCGCCGCGAGCCTGAGAATTCAAGTTCCGCATCGTCCACCTTTCTTCACATCCTTGCGGTTTTCACCGTTGTCGTCTTTGAAACGCTTTCAAGAATCGAATGAGAGCGGCTTTCCGTGAACGGCCCAACCGGAATAAAATTCCGTGAGCGAACACAGCGTCTGGGTACTAACCGCCAACCTTGAAATGATGTATTGACTAGCCTACAGCAAATCTGCACGCCAGCCGGACGTCTTGCTGGAAAATTCTACCCGCCAATTCCTTCTACCGTTGGCGGGCCCGGTGTCTGAAAAAATTCGCAGAACGCAGCTTTCGTCGTTGCGCATCCCAAAAACGTATGTTCCGCTCCTTAGAAATGGAGCTTCTCAGCTTACCGCAGTCTTTACAGATAGTTATATGCGATCGCTAGAAATCTGACTTTACCGTGTAGTACCCCGTGCGATGTCGCACTTTGTACGCAGCCGCCGCCGGGACGCCCGTCACTTTTACTTCGATGCGGCGAAACTCCGAGAGTGATGTTGGCTGCGAAGGATAATACGCAAGCAAATATTGCGTGCGGAGCTCGTCGCTGATCTTGTGGAACGCGGCTTCGAGCTGCTCCGCGGAGGTCGCGTAGTAGTACTTCCCACCCGTGTCTTCGGAAAGCTGGATCAGCGCATGCTCGCCGCCCGTCTCTCGTCCGGCACTGTTCTCGATGGGGACGATGATGATCGAATACACGATCGCCTCCGCTTCAATCGCCGCGCGCAGAGCCTCGTTATACGTGAACTTGCTCCAGGTATCGTCACCGTCGGTGATCATTACGATGACCTTTCGCCCCTTGCGCCGATCCAAAGCACGCGACACAAGATAGACCGCGTCATAGAATGCGGTGGCAGCCCCGGGACGCAGATGATCGATTCCCTCGTCGATACGCCTGAGATCGGACGTGTAGCCCGGAGTAGCTTCGTGAACATCTTCGCTGAAACCGTAGACAGAAAGTCCGTCGATAGGACGCACGATGGCATGCGCAAACCTCTTCGCCGAAGCCTGTTCGAGCGGCAAATCGTGATGCGTCGTCAGACTCGTGTCGACTGCCAGCGCGATCGAGAGCGGCAGAGCCGATTCCTTGTCGAATACCGCTATCTTCTGTTCATGATCATCTTCCTTCAAAACAAAATTCTCTTTCTGAAGTCCAGCGACCGGTGATCCATGATCGTCGGTCACAGTGACGAATACGTTCACCAGGTTTACATCAACGCGGAGGGTAGTGGTCGCTTCGGACTTGTGCTCGGATTGAGCTGAATCGGGCTTTGCCGGCTTTTGCGCGGCTGGGTTTTGTTGAGTCCCAGGCTGCTGCCGGCTCTCCTCAGCGAAAGCCCTTAGCTCCCACAAGAGGCACATGGGCGCAAGAACCCCGACTAGGAGCAGACTCGTGACGGATTTTCTCATCGAGTGAACGAATTATACCTTTGCGACTCGAAGCCCCGGACAAGAGCTCGTTACCGCAGAGTGCGCGAAGCCTTAGTTTTTCTTCGCGCCCTTTGCGGCTTTTCTTCGCGAACTTTGCGGTTAAAGGTTCTGCCTCTTGCAGCTGCCCAAGAAAACGTCGTACCTGCAAAGCTACGATCCCCCAAGCCGCTCAGTTAGATGCACCTTGTTGTACCGGGCTGCCTCACGTGCTGGAATTTGCCCGTGGAATCTCTTCCGGGAAAGGTTCTCCGTCGGCCCACACTGCACCGTCTTCAAAGTACTCTTTCTTCCAGATGGGCACGGTGCGTTTCAGAGTGTCAATCAGCCACCGGCAGGCATCGAAGGCCGCAGCGCGATGTGCGGAGGCAACCACGATTAGCACACTGGTCTCGCCGATCTCGAGCCGTCCCAGTCGGTGCACGATGGCAACGTCACGAACCCCAAACTGTTGTGACGCCTGTTTCGCCAGAGCTTCCATCTGTGCCAGCGCCATCTCTTGGTACGCTTCGTAATCGAGATAGAGTGTCTTGCGCCCGCGCGTCTGGTTGCGTACCACCCCCTCAAAAACCAGCGCCGCGCCGTCTTCCCCGCGCTTGAGGCCGGCAACGACTCGCTGCGCATCGATAGGTTCGCGCACAATCCAAGCCAGGCGACGGCCCTCAGGGCCGCCGCCGCTGACTGGTGGCAGCAGGGCAACCTCGTCGTCCGGTCTCAATTTGGTGTCGGGGCTGGCGTACTGTTGGTTCACCGCGATGGCAACTGATCGAAGCGAGTCTTTCAGGCCCGGGGTCTGCGATTCGTAGCGTGCCAGCACTTCGCGGACTGAAGCCCCCTCCGGCAGGTCGATCTCATCCGCCGCCTTCCCGACGATGTCTTTCAAAATTCCGAAGAAAAGAACCCGTACTCGCATCAGGCGTTCAGTTTATCGCGACTTGGCTCCAAACGCAGGAACGACGACGGCGCCGCTCCTCGGAGTGCAATCGGCATAGGGGGAGTGGTCACCCACTCTCCCCTGCCACACCACCGTACATGCGGGTCCGCATACGGCGGTTCAGTTCGGTTGAGCTAGAGCGTGTCCAGCAACCGAGGAAGACCGAGCGCGTCGAAGTAAGCAATCGGAAGTGCGGATTGCAAAGCCGGACTGTTGGCCAAGCGCCAGGGGCCATGGGGACTGCCGGCGGTTTGGGCCGCGAGGTCATGTCCGATGTTTCGCTGGCGTAGCCGAACATACCGCACCTTGCTGCGCTTCCATTGCTTCCAGATCACGGAGCGCAACCTGCGTCGCATCCATTCCTCTAGCTTTCGCAGCACCGAGGGCGTCTGGCTGAAGCCGAAGTAACTCTTCCATCCGCGTACATAGGTGGCGAGTTCCTTCGTCATCTGCTCCAGACTGATGCCCCGTGTTCGTCGCGTCAGTTCCCGGACTCTTTGCTTGCAGCGGAGCAGAGCCTTGGGCGCGATGCGCCGTTTCGGTCTGGTCCCGCTCGTAAAGCTAAAGCCCAGAAACTTGCGCTCCTGCGGTCGTGCCACCGCGCTCTTCGACTCGTTCACCTTGAGCTTGAGTCGCCGTCGCAGGAAACTGGTCACGCTTTGCATGACGCGCTTTCCTGCCCGCTCGCTCGCCACGTAGATATTGCAATCATCCGCGTATCGCACGAAACGGTGCTGGCGCCGCTCTAACTCGCGGTCGAGTTCGTCGAGCACGAGATTCGACAGCAGCGGTGACAAAGGCCCTCCTTGCGGAGTTCCTTCTTCCACCGGACTCACCAGCCCGTTTTCCATCACGCCCGACTCCAGGAAAGCTCGGATCAACTTGAGCATCCTCTTGTCGCTCACCCGCCGCGCCACCGCCGCCATCAGCTTGTCGTGATTGACTCGATCGAAGAACTTTTCCAGATCGAGATCCACCACCCAGCGGTTGCCTTCGGCGATATACTGCTGTGCCTTGGCCACCGCCTGATGCGCCGAGCGTTGCGGACGAAACCCGTGACTGTGTTCGGAAAACGTCGCGTCCCATCTGCCTTGCAGAACCTGCATCACCGCCTGCTGGATAAATCGATCCAGCACCGTCGGAATGCCCAGCTTGCGCACTCCTCCGTCCGGCTTCGCAATCTCTACTCGCCTCACCGGTCGCGGCCGATACGTTCCGCTCATCAGCTGTTCCCGAATCGCGGGCCAGTGCTGCTTCAGGTAGCCCGGCAACTCCGACACTTTCATGCCGTCGATCCCCGGACTCCCCTTGTTGGCCTTCACTCGTCGTAAAGCCTGCTGACAGTTTTCCCGTCCGCAGACCTCTTCCGTCAGTTGCTCTTCTCTAGCCGGACTTTCGGTTTCGCATTTCGCCGTGAACGCTTCGGTCCCTTCCCGCGGAGCCCTCGGAGCTTCACTCCTCCCCTCCCCGGTAAAGGCCAGCACCATCTGTAACTGGTTCTTCTGCCGCTTGTCGTTCATCGAGTCCTGCGTCCTACTCGCTGCTCCTTGCTGTTCGGGCCTTCGACCTTGCGGCCTACTATGCCCTCTGCTGACTCCCGCCCCACGGTCAAAATGGATTGCTCCATCCTCAGTCACGACTCCGTGACATGCGGCGGGTCTCCCGAAGTAAGTTCGACCGCCTTCGACGCGCAACCGCCGGATTTACCACCAGTGTGCTTGGTGGACCTGGGCTTCGCTGTCCTTTGCCAGCTCGCCCCACACCGTAGGCCTCATCATCCGGTTCTTGTTCATCGGCTCGCGCCTTTGATCCACGCTTCTTTCAGACCCCGCCTCGCGACGACGCCCTTGCGCTTCTCTAGCCCTTCACCTCCACCAGATTGGGCAGGGGACTTTCACCCCCAAGCTGTCGAACATGTTCGGCACACAAGAAAAATGGCCAGCCTCACGCGAGGCTGGCCATTCGAGTTTTCTGAACCTATCAGGCTTGCGTCAGCACCTTGTCATGAACAGTTTCCGGTTCCTTAACCGGAGCCGTCGGGTTGTAGTCCTGCTTGGGATCCTTCGGCGGCGTCGAAAGGATCTTCGCAGCCGGGCCCTCCGCGACCTGCGGCAGCGATACCCGCAGAGCCTCATCGATCGTCTTCACGTAGTGAACCGTGAAGTTCTCTAGCTGTTCCGGAGTAAGATCCTCCTCCACGTTCATCCGATTCTCCGCAGGCAGAATGACGTCCGTCACTCCCGCCCGTTTTGCGGCCAGCACTTTTTCTTTAATCCCGCCGACGGGAAGCACATTCCCACTCAGCGTGATCTCTCCAGTCATCGCCAGCAGCGGCGTGATGCGGCGCTTCGTCAGCAGCGATACCAGGGCCGTAGCCATCGTCACTCCGGCCGAAGGACCGTCTTTCGGAATCGCGCCCGCCGGCACGTGGATGTGGATATCGTGATTGGCGAAGAAATCTTCCGCCACTCCAAGCCGGTCGGCATTGGACCGCACCCAGGTTAGCGCCGCCTGCATGGATTCCTGCATGACCTGGCCAATCTGCCCGGTCATGGTGAATCCGCCTTTGCCCTTCATCGCGTTGGCTTCGACGAACAGTACATCGCCACCCGACGGAGTCCACGCCAAGCCCACAGCCACTCCGGGCCGTTCCGTCCTTTCAGCAATTTCTCCTTCGCTCCGAATCTTGATGCCACCCAGAAATTCCTGGATGACTTCCTTGGTCACGATGAGTTTCTCTGTCTTACCCTCGGCCAATCGCCGCGCCTGTTTCCGGCAGATCGTCCCGATGGTCCGTTCCAGACTGCGCACTCCCGCTTCGCGCGTGTAGTGCCGGATCGTGTAACGCACCGCCTCTTCCGGAAACTCGATCTGTTGGGCCGTAATGCCGTTCTCATCAATCTGGCGAGGAATCAGATAACGGAACGCGATGTGCACCTTCTCTTCTTCGCTATAGCCCTGCAGTTCGATGATCTCCATACGATCGCGCAATGGTTCCGCGATCGGATCGAGCATGTTGGCCGTCGTGATAAACAGCACTTTCGAAAGATCGAACGTGACATCGAGGTAGTTATCGCGGAACGTCGAGTTCTGCTCCGGATCGAGCGCCTCGAGCAGCGCCGAAGCCGGATCTCCACGGAAATCCCGTCCCACTTTATCGATTTCGTCGAGCATGAAGACGGGATCTTTCGTCTCGGCGCGGCGGATTCCCTGAATAATCTGTCCCGGCAACGCTCCGATGTAGGTGCGGCGATGTCCGCGAATTTCCGCCTCATCGTGGACTCCACCAAGAGAGAGCCTGACGAACTTGCGACCCAGCGCTCGTGCGATCGACTTGCCAAGCGAGGTCTTGCCCACTCCCGGAGGTCCGACAAAGCACAGAATCGGCCCCTTCATGTTGGGCTTCAAACGCCGCACAGAAAGGTAATCCAGAATGCGGTCTTTGACCTTCTCCAGATCGTAGTGATCCGTATCCAGAATCTCCTTGGCCTTCGGAATTTCAATTTCCTGCCCCGAGGTCTTCGCCCAGGGCAGCACGGCGAGCCATTCAATGTAGTTGCGCGTCAGCGAATAATCCGCTGCCATCGGCGACATCCGTGACAAGCGGCCCAATTCCTTCAGCGCTTCCTTCTTGACCTCGTCGGGCATGCCCGCTTCTTCGATCTTCTTCTTCAGATCCTCGACATCGCGCTGCCCTTCGTCCTGCTCGCCCAGTTCTTTCTGGATGGCCTTCATTTGCTCGCGCAAGTAATACTCGCGCTGCGTCTGCTGCACGCGGTCCTGCACTTCACTCTGAATCTTGTTGCGCAGTTGCTGGACTTCGAGTTCCTTGGCGAGATGCTGGTTGATCTTTTCCAGCCGGACGTGAATGTCCAACGTCTCCAGCGTGTCTTGCTTGTCCGGAGTGGACAGCGATGGCAACGATGACGCAATAAAGTCCACCAGCCGGCCGGGCTCGTCGATGTTCATTGCTACGGTCGAGAGTTCATCCGACAGCGTCGGCGAACCGGCAACGATCTGTTGAAACAGCGTCAACACGTTTCGCTGGAGGGCCTCCACTTCGGAGGTCGCAACCGGCGTTGTGCCCTCTGGCAGAGCGGAATAGTACGCGCTCATGAACGGCGTCAACTGCGTAAATTCGCCAAGCTTTACCCGCTCCAGGCCTTCAGCAAACACGAACAGGCTCTGGTTCGGCATCTTGACGACCTTGTGCACCACGGCCGACGTTCCCACCGTGTACAGGTCACTGGGCTGCGGGGAATCGACCCGCGCCTCGCGCTGCGCCACCACGATGATCGTCTTATCTTCGCCGAGTGAATTAATTAGTTGAACGGAACTCTCCCGGCCCACCGTCAGGGGCAAAACAGCGTGCGGGAACAATACGGTGTCCCGTACCGGAAGCACCGGTAGGGCCTTTTGATCGTTTATTTCCTTATTCTTAGGAGTGCGCTCGACGGGCGGCTGCTGGCTCATAGGTCTCCTTGAGTGTAACTCGCTCAAGTTTAGATGATACTCCTTCGGGAAGGGTTTCAGTGGCCCGGAGGGATTTCCCGCAAGATATTGAATTCTATTCCGTTAGCGTTTCAGTGAAACGTGCCTAAGGTGCAGAGGCTAACGCGGAGAGTACCCGCTTGCAAGACCAAAATTCGAAGACCAAAATTGGAAGAAATACCAAGCTCGACCTGGCGAGGCAACGTCAAGCATGGACAGAGACGTTCGCAACCAATCGCCCCATCGCAACTAGAAGGGTGTCGACGCCCCAAAGGGCACGCGTTTGTGCCAGCCCACGGTTTCGCGCGGCACGAAGACAAACCGCAAAAGCTCAGCCGCGAACGGGTGTGCGCATCGATCGCGCCTCATCACCCGCCCGGAGCCGAGTCAGTGTCCCGATTTGGACCTCAGAAAACGTGTTTGGAGGTGTCCCCGCGAAATACCAACTCCTGGAGTACCCTCTCGTTACTGGCGTTTATGATGTAAATCTCCTGGTTCTGATCCGCCTTCTTTGCCAGCGGAACCAGCGTGCATTTTACGGTGACTTCATCCTTGCCGTGCAAGCTCTTGAACACCATCATGTGATTTTGCTGTTCCATTTGGTGGTGTACGACATACTCACCCGCAGGTAACAAGACCGTTCCGATGCGCACCGGTGCAACGAAGGTGACATCATTCACCTCGTGGATACCCATACTGTTCTTCGATCCCGCAATGCCGATCGAACCGAGCGCCACCACACACACGAACACGCACAGAACCTTCGATAAACGCATACACTCTCCTTGACGCAGATTCCCGTCGAGCCCACAAGGGACGGGTCTTTGATTACGTCGGCTACAAGTCTAGGAGAGTGCAACCGCGTCGAATGTGCCCGCAATCACACCGCGGTGTGACACAGAACTTCTGCGGTTTCATTTTGGAATGAGGCGGGGAAATTCCGATCGCAGGCTCCTTTTCGAACTCGAGGGGTGTGCGCCCCTCACGCCGCCGGATAGATCCCCAGCACCTTCACGAATTCAGCCACTTCGCCCAGATGACGCAGCGCTTTGCGTGCAGGTTCGTCGTCCCCCCGCAGAAAATCCACATAAAAAACATATTCCCACGGCCTTCCGCGCATAGGACGCGACTCGATCTTGCTGAGGCTGATGTCCCGCAGGGCAAACACGCTCAGCGATTTGAACAGCGCTCCCGGGGTGTTCTTCACTTGGAACACGATCGAGGTTTTGTTGGAGCCTCGAGGAATGAGCCGGTGATAGTCCGCGCTTCCCTTCTCTTTCCCGCCCGGACGTCCGAATTTGCGAATCAAAAAGAAACGCGTGAAGTTGCGCTTGTCGTCCTCGATACCGGCTTTCAGAATACTGCCCGAGTATTCCCGAGCAGCCTGCCGTCCGGCGATTCCCGCCGCATCCTTCAACTGGTTGGCAATCACATGCTTTACACTGCCGGCCGTGTCATAGAAAGGCACCGCTTCAATCTTTGGATGCTCGCGAAAGAACTCGCGGCACTGGTCGAGCGCAACGGGATGCGACAAAACCCGCCGCAACGAACCTACCCGCATCCCGGGCATGGCAATCACGTTGTGAACGATGCGCAGCAAGTATTCGGCCTGAATGAACACTCCGCGCGTGAGCATGAGATCGGCATGCTCTGCCACCGTTCCAGCCAGGGTGTTCTCGATCGGGATCACCGCAGCCTGCACCGACCCGCGCTCTACGCGGTCAAACACCTCTACCGATCGTGCGCAAGGCGCGACCGAGCATCGCGGCAGCATTCGCTCCGCTGCCTCGTGACTGAATGACCCGAGTTCTCCTTGGATCGCAACTTTCATAGGTCTTGCCCGAAAGGTCTTACCCGAATAGGCACGTTATCGGAAGAAGGCACGTCCGTGCAATTGGATCCCGTGGGTCAATTAATCAGCTCTTTCTTCATGACTAGCGCGTCCACGCCGTTCGAATAGTAACGCGGCCGCGTCCGAATGACGCTGTACCCGTGTCGCTTGTAGAAGGACAGGGCCGCCAGGTTATCGACGGCTGTCTCGAGCCCCACAACTCGGGACCCGCCCGCTCGCAGTCGCTCTTCCGCAGCCTGCAGCAGCAGCGACCCAACCCCAGATCGCCGGGCATCCTCAATCACGTCGATCGTGATGACATGTCCGGTTGCCCCGTTATGAACCACGATGAATCCCGCGGGCTTGCGACCTTCGTCCTCGGCCACAAGCGTGAACGATCCCCTCCGCCTTATGTAGCTCTTGAGCTCCTGCTTGGAATACGCGATCCCGGGGGGAAAGCATTCCTGGTCCATGCGCCAGAGCGTTTCGAAGTCGGCTGGGTTGAAATCGCGGATGACGATGGCCACGCAACATTGTAGCGGCCTCGGTTAGGATAGGACAGGACGAGCCTGCAGTCAGGACCCAACCTCGCCTGGCCAGTTTTCCACAGCCCGTCTTCTAATACGCGGAAAAAATCGTTATTGGGGTCTATTGTCCTCTTGCCCCGGCCGCAACCTCGGACGTACCATCGGCATCAGAGGACTGTGGGAAGACGTGATGATCCGCCTTCTTATCATCGACGTCGTTGGCGCGGTTGCGGTTTTGGGAGTGTGGTACTTCCTGTTTGCCGCCTACAACCGTCGCAAAGGAACCGAAGCCTTGGGCTGGGTGCAGTCGGCGTGTGCCGGTAAGGGGCGTGTCCTCGACTCGAGCTGGCTCGACAGTTACCGCTTGTATGCCCGCCTGCAATTCCCTTCGCGCAGCTTCGAAAATGCTCACGTCACCATGAAGTTCCGGCCGCGCGCCTTGCCGGTCCACTGGTTGCTAAGCTGCTGGCACAAGCAAAAAGAGACTCTGACTTTTGAAGCTGATCTGGGTGGCTCTCCGAGCTTTCATCTCGAGGTTGTGCGCCATCGCTGGTGCGCTCACAGCCGCGGAGTCACGACCCGCCGCCGCGACGAGCGCCAATGGGACGTCTATGAGCCTGGTTCGGTCATTCTCACCACCCGCACCGACTGGAAGCAGGATTCCACCCCTGAACTGAACACCCTGTTGACGGTCAAGGAGCAGGACGTTCTTCAGGTCCGCTTCCGTCCTGAGTCTCCGCAGTTTTCCGCCACGATCTCCCTCGACGCCCTCTACGACCCGCGCACGGCCGCAGGGTTTCTCACCACGCTGCGTGAGTTGGCCGCGGGCGCATCGGCACACCGCCAGTAGTCCGAAATAACCTTCCACTCATGCAGTGAGGAGTCGTCCAAGAGCCCTCCTGTTAAACTGGCGCACATGCCCAACTCGCGGCAAGGCTCAATTCGTCTTTTTCGTCTATTTGGAATTGACGTCTTTCTGAACTGGACCTGGTTTCTCATCGCGTTCTATGAAATCGAGTCGCGAAAAGGAACCTATTCCTCCAGCACATGGAATGTGCTGGAGTATCTCGCGCTTTTCTTGATCGTGACCACGCACGAGTTTGGCCATGCCCTTGCCTGCCGGAGCGTCGGCGGCAGAGCCGATACGATCGTCCTGTGGCCCCTTGGCGGCGTTGCCTATGTTGACCCACCGCAGCGTCCGGGCGCCACGCTGTGGAGCATCGTGGCAGGACCGCTGGTCAACGTAGTTCTCTTGCCGATTCTCTACGTCGCAGTCACCATGGCCCGGACCGCTGGCGTAGCAGACACGTCCCCGGATCTTTACGCTCTGCTTGAAGCGATTCAGTTCATCAACCGATGGCTGCTGATCTTCAACATCCTCCCGATCTACCCACTCGATGGCGGGCAGATCCTTCGCTCGCTGTTGTGGTTTGTGCTCGGACGCGCCCGCAGCCTCATGGTGGCCGTCGTCGTCGGCTTCCTCGGGGTGGCGGGCTTCATCTATTTCGCCCTACGCGTCGGAGACGCATGGCTCGGCTTTATCGCTTTCTACATGGGCATCAACTGCTGGAGTGGATTCAAACAGGCTCAGGCCCTCTCGCGTCTGGCGAAACTGCCACGCCGCGATGGCGTTGCCTGCCCGACCTGTAAGACTCCGCCACCGGTGGGAGAATACTGGAAGTGCGGGAAGTGTGGGCAGGCCTTCGACATGTTCCAATCCGGCGGAGTCTGCCCGCACTGTGCAACCCAGTTTGCCCAGACACGTTGTCTCGACTGCGGAGCACCGCACTCGATCCACGAGTGGATGGTCGCTGCGCTTGCGCCGTCCAGCAGGTAACGGCTATCCAAGGATTGTGTTTTCGGAAATGCCTGTTCTCCTGCGCACACCTTGACGGGAACCAATCGCGCTATGAATAAATCTCTTTTATCCTTCTCATCAGCTTTTTCGATTGGCTCGTGCCCCACCCACGCGCTATTCTTCCTAGTTCCGAGTCGAGAGTGTTGAAACCAGCCATTTCAACTTCCCTGTTTCCGTGACGTGTTTGCTGAAATCATAGTTTCTACCCGAAGGAGACTGAAGGACATCCATGCCCACCGAACTCCGCAATTTCCTGGCTCTGTCGTATGACGAACTGGAAGAACTGAACCTCAAAGCTAAGGAACAGCGCAAGAACCGCGTCGCCGCTCACAAGGTTCAAGAAGACCGCCTCAAGTACCTAACGGATGAAAAGCGGATCAAGGCCGTCACCGTGCTCTTCAGCGATCTCGAAGGCCGATTGCACATGCTCGACTATGACAAGAAGTTCCTGCTCAAGAGCTGGGACAACCTCACCTTCGACGGCTCCTCCATCCGCGGCTTCACCGCGCAGCGCGAAAGCGATCTCCGCCTGGGCATTGATTGGGGCGCGTTCTACTGGGCTCCCGCAGACGTCTTCGGCTCCGGCAAGGTACTGGTCTTCGGCGAAGTCATCGACAAGGGTGGCACCTCCTACGCCGGCGACATTCGTGGCGTGCTCAAAGGCTACGCTGACGAACTCAACAAGAAAAAGGGCTACACTCTCAACGCCGCCAACGAGATTGAAGGTTTTCTCTTCAAAGGATCCGATGCCGAGCGTCACTATCACGAGACTGGCAAATTCGAATACGTCAACACCGGCGGCTATTATCACTCGCTGCCCGGCGACGCTCTCCGCACCTTCATCGATACCACCGCGGAAGTTCAACGTTCGATGGGCTTCCAGAACGAGAAAGACCATCCCGAAGTTGCACCCTCGCAGTTTGAAATCAACTACGGTTACGGCGAAGTCGTCGCCGCCGCCGATCAGATTCAACTCTACAAGCTGATCTGCCGCCAGGTCGCCACCCATATGGGATTAACTGCATCCTTCCTGCCCAAGCCAGTCGTTGGCGTCAACGGCAGCGGCATGCACACCAACGTTTCAATCAGCGAAGGCGGCAAGAACCTGTTCTGGGATGCGAAGGGCGAAGAAAAGCTCAGCAAGATGGGCTGGAGCTTCATCGATCGCATCCTCACCCACGGCAATGATATTTGCCTGCTGCTGAATCCCAGCGTCAATGCGTATCGCCGCCTCGACCCGCATTTCGAAGCGCCCAACCAGATCAAAGCATCCGCCGTGGATCGCGGTTCCATGATCCGTGTTCCCATCGGCAACGAAAAGAGTATGCGCGTCGAAGTCCGCTCGGTCGCTCCCGACGCCAATCCCTACCTGGTGCTGTACTCGATCTTCAAGACCGGACTCGACGGCGAGACCGCGAAGATCAAGAACCTGCGGCAGGCCGAACGCTATCTGCCCGACAACATCTACGACGCGCTTACCAACTTCCGCAAGGGGGAGTGGGTCTCAACACTGTTGGGCGAAGACGTAAAGGGACGCTACGCTGACCTGAAACAGGCCGCCGCCGATCGTTGCCCCCGCGCTTTGGGAACCTTCGTCAAAGCGCCGGAAGTCCAGTTCCATCACGAGGTCTACAACCAGTTCCTGTGGAATCTTTTCTAGACCACCGCCCGTTTTGCACGACGCCCCGGTCGAAAACGCCGGGGCGTTTTTGTTTCTATGCCCTGTGCAGATTTCTGCACGGTGTTCCTACGCGAAATCTCCATGCTATATTGTTGCCCACGAATCGGGCCCACTCAACAATTCCCCGCCACGCCAATACGTGCAGTGCCGTCACGGGACTGCTCTCCGCCAGAAAGAGCTCGCGAAGGAGAATCTTCATGCCAACGCTACCCCCCACGAAATCACAGAGATCTTTTCGTAAACTCCTCACCGTCGCCGCCATGTTCGCCGGGCTCAGTTCGCTCAGCCCCGCCCTGATCGCGCAAACCCCCAGCACGTTCATTGCATTCGAAGCGCCCGGGGCCGGGACGTCCTCGGGCCAAGGCACCTTTCCAAACGCCATCAACCGCCAGGGATGGATTGCCGGCACGGTCGTTCTCAGCTCCGGCTTCTCGCAGGGATTTCTCCGCGAACCCAACGGAACCTTTCTGACCGTCCTTCCGCCGGGAGGGTCGCAAAGTTATGTCGCGGCCGTTAACGCATCGCATGAGTCGGCGGGATCGTTCTACGTAGCCACCGCCGGGTACGGATTTCTTCGCGATGCCAGTGGCACCTTCACCCAGCTTGGAGTTACGGGAGCGAATACAACCGTCGCAGCCGGATTGAACGACAACGGAGTCGTGACCGGGTTCGAGACTGACAGCGCCGGGAACCATGGGCTCCTGTGGGACGCGAAACATGGATTCACGATATTCGATGTGCCGGGCTCCGCTCCCGGGACCACCCTCGCCGTCGCCGTCAACAACAGCAACGCAGTGACTGGCTTTTACTACGACGCCAAGTTCTACTCGCATGGCTTCTTTCGCAGCGCGAATGGTCACTTCGTCACTTTCGACGCGGTCCAGAACGGCCCAAGAACCGAACCTCTGGCCATCAATTCGTCCAGCATGATTGTCGGATGGGGTGACGACGGAAACGGAGGGATCGACGGCTTTCTCCGCATCCCGGGCGGCGCCGGTGAACTGTACGGAGTTCCTGGAGCCCAGGGCTCTCAAGGTAACGCGATTAACGACAGCGGTGTGATCGTCGGTTACGAGTTCTCCGACGGCGGCGGCGATGAGGGATTCGAGCGCGACGCGGCCGGAACGGTCAGTCTGATCACGCTGCCGTTCACCAATACGTTCAGCGACGCAACCGGCATCAACGACGCCGGCCAGGTTATCGGCTATTACACCGACAATGCCGGCATAAACCACGCCTGGCTCGGCGTCCCGTAAGAATCGACTCACGCTCACGTCGGACGCACATAAAAGCACGGGTACCCGCACGCATCGGCGCGAAATCGAGAAGATTCGCAGCAGCATCTTAGGCAATGCTCCGTGATCTCAAGTAGCGCCGCCACCTTGCCGGCTTGTCGCGTGGGAGCCTCCTCTGAGCTTTGCCGAACGGTCGCATCGCATCCGTTGCGCGCCGCGCGCTTCGTCAAGTGTGCTAGATTCGAAGCTTTGATGGACCTCGCTCCCACTATTTCTACTCAAGGCCTGACCCGCCGCTTCGGCGAACTCGTCGCCGTGGACGGCGTCAACCTGCGTGTCGCTCCTGGACAGTTCTTCGGCTTCTTAGGCCCCAATGGCGCGGGAAAATCCACCACCATCAAAATGCTCACCGGGCTGCTCGCCCCCAGTTCCGGCAAAATCGAGATCCTCGGCATCGATCTCAACGCGCATCCGGTCGAAGTGAAACGCCAGATCGGCGTGGTTCCCGAAGGTATGGCTCTGTTTGGGCGCCTCACCGGCGCCGAGTTCCTCAGTTTCGCCGGACGCATGTACGGCCTCGACCGCACCACCGCCGCCAAACGTGCCTCCGAGTTGCTCGATTTCATGCAACTCGCCGACCAGCCCAAGAAACTCGTCACCGACTATTCACACGGCATGCAGAAAAAACTCGCGCTCGCGGCGGCCGTAATTCACGGGCCCAAGGTTCTGTTTCTCGACGAGCCCTTCGAAGGAGTCGATGCCATCGCCGCAGGCACATTGAAATCTATGCTGCAAGGCATGATTGCGCGCGGAGCGACAATCTTCCTGACTTCGCACGTGCTCGAAATCGTCGAGCGCCTTTGCAGTCACGTCGCCATCATTCATCAGGGACGACTCGTCGCTCAGGGCTCTCTCGAGGAATTGCGAGCCGGAGTCGAAGCCCAAACTCCACCCTCCGAATCGGGCAACGGCGCTCAAGCCTCCGGTGAGAAACTGACACTGGAGCAGCTCTTCCTGCGCATCGTGGGTGGAGAACGCCGTACTGAGCAGGAGCTTTCCTGGCTCGGATAGTGGCCCGTGTTTGCGGAAAATGCGTGTTAGGAGCGGGCCGAACGGCGCAGAAACCTTCTTCGCCGATAGATTCGCCCGGCACGGAGGCGTCTGAGTGACGGAAACAGTTTGTGGTGGGTTGTAATTGACATGGTACGGAGCGAGTATTCAAAGTGCGCGCCGCAACCGCAGCACACCTTGTAGCTATGCCCATCCAGGGTGAACACTCGGCTCAGCTTGGTATGGCGGCAACCGAAAGCAAAGTCCAACGCGCTCGCGAAAGGATGCGCGACCGTTTCCCAGAGCGGAGTTTCCTCGGATGCCATCACTAACCTCACCTCCAAACCCACTCTTCATGTTAGTTCGGCAAATCCGAGGGCAACGTGAGTGGCACTACCCCGTTTTGTGACTAGAATCACAATCGGGCTCCGGTCCGCTTGCGCCGGAAGTGCCCGCCCCTCGCAAGCGCATTCTTCTCAATGTCCTAAGCGACAGGCGAACTCGACCCACCTGTGTAAGAATTGGTGCCAGACGAAATGACGCGTCCACAAGTTTCAACCCAACTCACGGTCGTCGCCGACCTCCGCTGGCGCATGTTCGTCAACGGCCTGCGCAGCAAACGCGGCAAGATGGAACTATTCTCCCGCGTGATCGTGACGGCAGCCTTCGCGATCGGTGGATTTGGCGGCTTCGCCATGGCCACCGGCGTCTCCTGGTATTTCGTCTCGCAAGACAAAACCGAATACCTGGCGCTGGTCACCTGGCCCATATTCTTTTTCTGGCAACTCTTTCCCGTAATGGCCACCGCCTTCACCAACAACCCGGATTCCGGAGAACTGCTTCGCTTTCCCCTCAGTTATCGATCCTATCTGCTGATCCGTCTCGCCTACGGTCTCTTCGATCCCGCCAGCGCGCTGGGCTGCGTGGGTTTGCTCGGGGTTCTACTGGGCACTACGGTCGCACGTCCCCTGCTCTTTCCCTGGGCATTGCTGGTCCTGTTCACCTTCGCCCTCTTCAACCTCGTCCTGATGCAGACGGTCTTCGCCTGGCTGGAACGATGGCTGGCGCAGCGCCGCACCCGCGAAATCTTCGGCGTGATCTTCATTCTGACTATGCTGAGTTTTCAGTTGATCGGACCAGCCATCGAGCGCCTCGGCAAAGGTCCGCACCCGGAATTCAATCAGGCGACTCAGACCGCCGCCAAGGTTCAGGCACTATTTCCACCGGGCCTCGCGGCTAACGCCATCGCTTACGCTTGTCATGGACAATTCCTGACCGGCTTCGCTTCCCTGCTCTTCCTCGCGGCACTGACGCTCGCGATCGGACTCTTGCTGCACATTCGCTTGCGCTCGCAGTTTCGCGGCGAAAATCTCAGCGAAGCCGCAGCGCGTCCCACAGTGGCCCAAGTGCAAGGCCTGCAAGTGGGATGGAACCTGCCAGGACTTTCACCCTCCGTCGCAGCCGTATTCGAAAAGGAAATGCGCTACCTCTCGCGCAGCGGCCCCATGCTTCTCACTCTGATCATGCCGATCTTCATGCTGATCATCTTCCGGATGGGGCCGCTGAATCCCATGCGGCACTCGAGTGGTCTGAGTCGCACGCCGGATATGGCATTCCCCGGTGCCGCCGCCTACGCGATCCTTGTTCTTACCAACCTCGTCTTCAACAGCTTCGGAGGCGATGCCGCCGGAATCCAGTTCTTCTACGCCTCGCCGGTAACTTTCCGTCAGATCGTTCTGGCGAAAAACCTTACACACGCCAGCATCCTCGCCTTCAATACCGCGCTCGCGTGGATTGCCGTCTCTTACCTCTACGGCACTCCGCACCTCGCGGTCACTGTGGCGACCGTTGCCGGACTCCTGTTCGCTGCGCCCCTGAATTTTGCAGCTGGGAATCTGCTATCGATTTACGCACCCAAGAAGCGCGATTTCTCGGCATTCGGACGCCAGGCCGCCGCCCAGACCACCGTGCTGGCTAGTTTTGGCGCACAGGCAGTAATCGTTGGCTTGGGCATCGCAGCCTTCGCCGTTGCGCGTTCCTATAACAACTTGTGGATCGCCACGCTGATATTTCTTGTGCTCGCAGCCATCTCCATCCCGCTCTATTGGATGGTCTTGAACCGTCTCGATGAAATCGCGCTCAACCGCAGAGAGACGCTGATGGCGGAGTTGTGCCGCGCGTAAGCTAGCCCAGGATAATCCCAAGTGAATCGGCGGCATAGCCCTTCGTCAAAGCCCTTTGTCAAAGCCTAGCCTTTTCCTGGAAGCCGCTTTCTTGGAAGCCTGGCCTTTTCGTGGAAGAGCGGCCCTTCGAGGGCCGCGTCAGACGACTAGCGAAGGATGGGCTTCAGCCCCTGTGGTCGTCGTTCTCAGGAACCGGCGTCACTCTATTGCGTCACGCAGAAAGCTCTTCGCGCAACCATCGCTTATTCGCTTTCCGGCTTCGCCAGAAACCGATACCCCACTCCACGCACCGTGAGCAGATGCCGAGGATGCCCGGGATCGTCCTCGATATACCGCCGCAGCCGCACCACGAAATTATCGATCGCCCGCGTGTCGGTATCCTCGTGCAGTCCCCAAACCTCTTCCAAAATCTGCTTGCGCGAAACAATCTTGCCGTCATTGCGCACCAGATGCCGCAGCAGTTCCGACTCCATCACCGTGAGATGAATCGTGCTGCCGCCTGACCGCAATTCCAACCCACCGAAATCAATCGTCTTCCCGCTAAACGAAAATGTCCCGAAGTCCCCGACCGCCGCAGCATCCGATCGCGTCTCGACCGGCTCTGCGGGATGCCCGCCTCGCATCCACTGACTGCGTCGGAGCAGTCCCTGCAACCGCGCCAGCAGAATGGAAAGATCAAACGGCTTCGCCAGATAATCATCCGCGCCCGAGGCGAACCCCTTCAGCACATCTTCCGGACGCCCTCGCGCCGTCAACATTAACACCGGGACATAATTCCGCGCCGCGCGCAGCTCCGACACCACGCTAAATCCATCTTTCCCCGGAAGCATGATGTCGAGTACGACAACATCAAAATTCTCATTCTTCTCCAGCAGACGATCCGTGGCCGATTCACCATCTCCCACGACCTCCGCCGCATACCCTTCCGCTTCCAGGTTGAAACGCAATCCTTGCGCCAAATGCGCTTCATCCTCCACCACCAGCACCCGGCTCATGCCTCCCACCTTGGCAATTCGAGAACGATCGTGGTTCCCTGCCCTTCGCCCTCGCTCTCGGCAAAGACCTTGCCTCCATGCTTCTGCGCAATCGCTTTCACGATAAACAAGCCGAGTCCGGTTCCTTTTACGTGCGCCAGAGAACGGTGCGTCACGCGATAAAACCGTTTGAAGATGCGCTTCATATCGTCGGCGGGAATGCCCACTCCCTGGTCCCTTACCCGCAGCACAATCCACTTCTCGTCGGGGGTTTCTAATTGCACGCGCACGTCAACAGTGTCTCCGGAGTACTTGACTGCATTGTCGAGGACATTGATCACTGCGGTCCGCAGATCCTCGGCGCTTCCGCGCACCCGCAGTTCATCTCCATTACCCGATGCTTCCTGATAGCGCAGCGCCTCCGGCTGCAGGTGATGCCGCGCCCGGGTTGCGTCCATACAATCGCGCACCAGCTTCGCAAAATCGATTTCCGCTTTGTCTCGCCCCGCCTTCTTGACGCCGGCGCGTCCCGCGCGGAGCACCTGCTCCACCGTCTCCGTCAGCCGATCCGTGTCGCTCAGCATCAGCTGGTAAAACTCCTGCTTTTGTGTTTCCGGGAGTTCGCGCCGCTGCAGGGTTTCCAGGTGTAGCCGGATCGACGCCACCGGCGTCTTCAACTCGTGGGTAACGGCGTTGATAAAGCTGTCATGCTGCTCACTGCGCCGAAGTTCGCGCACCAGAAAAATCGTGTTCACCACCATACCGGCAATGATCAGGGCGAAAAAGATGATCCCGAAGAATAACAGCACGCCTTCGCGCCAGTTGAGGATGATCCAACCGACGTTCAGGGCAATTGCCAGCGCCACCAGGCCGATGCCCAGGCAAAGAAAGAAGACGATTGTTCCGCGGCGGCTCGAGATGCGCATGAAAGCTCAGCCCGATTCTACCGCGTTCGCCGCCAGCCACCCGGCTGGAATTCTCCGCGCATACGCGTTCGCCGGCGCGGAATTGATTCGCAACCCATCCGTCGGAACACTTTCCTCGGTTGACACCGCGGGAGGGCTCCCGTATCGTTTTGCCCAACTCAGGTAGGCGCAAGGCTGCTGGTTTGCCGCGTTCCGAGGGGTGGGAGTTATGAACGACGATGCCAAGAAAGACACGTTTTCGCGGCGTGGATTCATGGGAATGGGGTCGGCCGCGCTAGCAGCAGCCGGGATGCTATCCTCTGCAGACGCTGTGAGCCAAGATCAGAAGCCCTATCCCACAAAAGGCGATAAAAGCTCCAGCGCTCCGGGCCCTGGCAATGCCGCGCTCGACGCCCAGAATCCCGACTCCTTTCTTCCTCCACCCACCGATGCTGGCGGCGTGCAAACTTTCAAATATCCCTTCGGCATCTCTCACAAGCGGATGCAGGAAGGTGGATGGTCGCGCGAGGTGACCGTCCGCGAGCTTGCAGTTTCCAAATCTATTGCGGGCGTCGACATGCGCTTGACCCCAGGAGGCATCCGCGAACTCCACTGGCATACGGCTGCTGAATGGGCCTTCATGCTATATGGCAACGCGCGCATCACCGGCCTTGATGCCGACGGCAAGAGCTTCGTGACCGATGTGACCGAAGGCGATCTCTGGTACTTCCCGACGGGGATCCCGCATTCCATCCAGGGCCTGAATCCCGATGGCTGCGAATTTCTGCTGGTGTTCGACGATGGCAACTTCTCCGAGTACGAGACTGTGCTGCTTACCGACTGGATGGCGCATACTCCCCACGATGTGCTCTCGAAAAACTTCGGCGTGAGCGAACAAGCGATGGCGAAAATGCCGCGCAGAGAGAAATTCATTTTTCAGGCCGCAGTTCCCGGCCCGCTGGCGGACGATCAGAAAGCCGCCGCTGGTTCGCTGGGCGCCTCTCCGCTCGATTTCGCTTTCCGTACAACGCAGCAGGCCGTTACCAGGCGCACCAAGGGAGGCGAGGTGCGGATCGTCGATTCCAGCAAGTTCAAGATCTCCACCACCATTGCAGCGGCGATCGTGACCGTTCATCCCGGCGGGATTCGCGAACTGCACTGGCATCCCAATGCCGATGAATGGCAGTACTACATCAGCGGTACGGGAAGAATGACCGTGTTCGCCACCGGGGGACGTGCTCGCACGACGGATTTTCAAGCCGGAGACGTCGGTTACGTCCTCAAAACCCTACCCCACTACGTTCAGAATACGGGCGATACCGACCTGAAATTTCTGGAGATGTTCAAGAGCAGCGTCTACCAGGATCTTGCCCTCTCGGAGTGGTTGACCCACCTCCCACCGGATCTCGTCCTCGCACACCTCGGCATCGACAAAGCCACGCTCGACGCCATGCCGAAGGACGAAGTCATCGTGATGCCGAAATAACCAGCCCCATTTCCCGAACACGAAACCCTGCGGAAACGATCAGAAGGCGAAACGACCACCGAGTATCGGAGCAAAGTTGTTGTCGTGGAAGTAGGGGACACCGGGGCCGTGAGGAATGGCGATGGCCAGACCGCCGCTCACCCAGGAATACGCAATTCCAGCAAAACCATCGAAACGCTTGGTGAAGTGGTGATCGGCATAGAGCGACACCTCGTTGAGAGTGCCGGCGCAGGAAGCGCGGAAACCGGTTGTGGGCGAGCAGGTGGGCGGAACGCGGAAGTCATTCTGCCGCTGCTGATACCAGGCAAAGGTGAAATCGGTTTTGCTGCGGTAGGTGTACTTCACGCCCGTCCACCAGATGTTCAACAACTTTTCAGAATCAAGATTGTTGTCTTCGACCCCGCTCATGATGTAACCGCCCTGGTCCGACGCGCCAACGCCCAACGGGTTGGTCGGGTTATTCTGCCAGATGTATTCGTAGCCGGCAAAAAACTTGAACGGATCCCACGTGTACTTGGCGGCGACCATAATTGCGTTGTTGTCGGTCACGATGCCATATACGGTGTTGGTCGTTCCGATCACATTGTTGCCGGTGACGGGGTTTGTATTAATGCTGTTGGTGGTCGACTGATAGGGCTGCGTCGGACTCTGAGGCCCCAGCAACGGGTTCAACACGCTGATCGCCTGGTTGTAGTGCTGGTAGACAATGTCGGCGGAGAACTTGCGGTGCTCTCCGCCGAGATCGAATCCATAGGCGTTGTTATGCGCCTCTTTCGGCGTGCAGTTGGCGGCCGTCCAGGTCGCGGAGGCCGAGTAGCACCCGCCAGAACCATCGGCGAATTTGTACATCGCGCCGAAATGGACAGGGCCATAGGCGAGGCGATACTTCAGCGCGTCGTCCCAACGGCTGTCCTCGGTGTCGCCGCCGCCGGCCATCGTGCCGTTGTACCCGATGTACGAAAAGGCATAGGCGCCGCCCGCCGGATCGTAAACCAGCATTGCATCGGTGCCGAGAGACCGCTGACGGCCGAAGGTCAACCTGCCAAAATGCGCGGACGATATACCGCCATAGAATTCGTCATTGAAGGGCTGGCCGGCGCGCGCGCCGTCGATGGCGAACGAATAACCGCTCCGGGGAAGGCCGTTGTTTGCGGTCTGGGTGGCCGACGCGTTGGCCAGCAGCCCGGACTGCGGATTGATGCCGGTTGATGCGTTGAACACAACGAACCAGCCATGCAGAAACTCTTCCTTGCCCCTGAGGCCCAGCCCCGTCTGCTGCAGGTTGTTCGGCGCGACCAGGAATCGATGTTGATAGCCGTTTCGGTTCACCAGAGATTCGCCTTCATAGTTGTAGCCATTTTGCGGTAAGCCGTGGCTGACCCAGCCAACGCCGACGTCATACGCACCGTACACCGTGATTCCGTGCCAGGTCAGCGTGCAATCGGTGGTGGCGAACTCGTGGCCGCTCGTGCAGGGGTCAGGGGCTTTTTCCTGGGCCGAAGAAGATGCGGGGACGAAACAGAACACGAACCCGGCAAGGAATATCGCGAGCTTGCGCACGAGAACCTCCAACTTTCGGTAATGGGGTCAAGAATCAGAAAGTGTATATGAACTACGTTTCTTGTGTCCAATCCAATACGGCTCGGTGCTCTTTGTCGATCCTGGAACGCAAATCCAGTGACCGGTCATCTTGTGGCAATATTGGGCAGAAAGACATTCCAGGCACCGGTATGAACGAACAAGGAGAACTCAGCCTAGACGATGCCGATGGCAATTGTGGGCAGCGCGGACACCTAAGCGCGGACACCCCTTTTGATCCTCACGTCGTGGTCGCCTACGATATGAATGATGTTTCCAAAGGAGGAGAGGTTCGCTGTCCAGTGGACGGCTGGAGTTGCTTACACAGCCTGGATTTTGGTCTTAAGACCGCCGCGTAATTCTGCGATTTCGAAATCGGCCACGATCGCGTTCAGCGAAATTGACCGCGCTCTTCCCGAACGGTAAGATTTTCTTCCGATGCCGCAAAAGTTGAAACACGCAACCAAGCCGGAAGAGATGCTGAAGCTGCGCGACGCCGCTTTACAGCTAGGGATCAGCTTCCCCACCATCAAGCAGTGGATTTACAAGAGCAAGCTGCGCAGCGTCCGCACTGCCGGGGGACACCACCGGATTCCGCAAAGCGAAGTGGACAAACTACTCTTCAGGACGAGAGGTAAGACGGAACAAGACCGGCAGGACATTATCCGCCGGGTCAGCGGACGCAATCAGCTAGTCGGGCGCATCGATTCCGTGCGCATTAGCGGGCTGATGGCGGAGGTGAAGATTTCCATTGGCGGCCAGCAGATCACCTCGATCATTACCGCAACCTCGGCCCGCGAAATGCAACTGAAAAAGGGCCAAACCGCCGCAGCACTGATTAAAGCTACCGAAGTAATGATCATCCGCGTGTAACAAAGCGTTGCTTTTGGGTGGCGCAGCGCTTCCAGCGCTGCAATAAAGCTGCTTCCTTTTGAATCGCTTCAGCGCCCGAGGTACTTAATCGAGCGCCTGTTCGGCGCCTTGCCTCCGTTATTAAGCCCAATAAAAAAGCCCCGGCAAAGGCCAGGGCTGTCTTTCAATCCGGTCCGTCTAGTCCCCGGCTACCGAAACTTCCGGCAGCGCCGTTGTGACCAAACGCCCATTCGGAGTCGGTACCAACCCGCGTTCCACCTCGTCCAACTTCACCCGCTTGATGTCCCAGGCGAGGCCAAGAGTCTTGAGCGCCCAGATGCCGTACCAGTTCATGTCGACTTCATACCACTTGAAGCCATGCTGCGCGGCCGTCGGATGCGCATGATGATTATTGTGCCAGCCCTCGCCGAACGTCAGCAGGGCCACCCACCAGCTATTGGTCGAAAGATCGCGCGTCGCAAAGCGCCGCGTGCCCCAGGAATGCGTCGCAGAATTCACCAGCCAGGTCGCGTGCAATCCAACCACCGTGCGCATAAAGATGCCCCACAGCAGGAACGGCAATCCTCCGATGGCAAGCAAAATCACGCCCAGCACGATCATGGGAACGTAATGATATTTCGTAATCCACACGTGAAACTTATCTTTGGCGAGATCGGGGACGTAGCGCGCCAGCGTCGTCGTGTCGTGGTGCATCGACTTGCCCATGAGAATCCATCCCATGTGCGCCCACCACTTGCCGTCGATCGGCGAATGTGGATCGCCTTCGTGATCCGAATACTGATGATGAATTCGGTGCGTCGCCACCCAGAAAATCGGCCCGCCTTCGAGAGCGAGCGTGGCGCATACGGTCAGGAAATACTCCACCCACTTGGGAGTCTTATAACCTCGGTGCGTCAGCAAGCGGTGATAGCTCATCCCAATGCCGAGGCTGCCCGAAACCCACCACAGAAAGATCGCAACAAAGAATGCCTTCCAGGTGAAAAAGAAAAGCGCGGCGATTGCACCAACGTGAAACGCAGCCATGAAGGCCGCCGTAATCCAGTTCACTTCACCTTTTTCCGCTTGTCGTCGTTCCAGATCTTGTAGTTCCATATCCAAGGAAGGTCCCCGTTTCGTGGTCGTTTGAGTTCGATCAGCCCTGTAGCTAACCTATCAAGCGAATGGATAGGGTGACTGTAATACTTGTGTAATAACGGTTTTCTAGGGATTACGGCGGTAATGAACAAGTACTCTCGCGCCCTGTTTTGTGGACAATCGCGCCGACTTCCTGCGGATCGTGCAGCCTGTGCCCGGTACCTACGCGGCCTTCCCCTTCACCTGCACCCCCGCCCATTTTTCCAGGAGCGTTAGCGTCGCAGCATAGTCGAGGTCCTTATTCCCATCTTCCGACGCCATTTCATAAATCTCTTCCACGGTCTCGAGCGCCGGCAATTTCACCCGCGCCTCCTTCGCCGCCTCCAGCGTCAGCCGGATATCCTTATGCATCAGCCGCAACGGGAAATTTGGGGTGAAGTCGCGTTGCAGGATAAACGGCCCTTTGTAGTCCACCACCCCAGACCGCACCATCGTGGCCTCAATCAGAGATAGAAGCTGTTGCGGGTCCACGCCGAGCTTGGTCGCTAGAGTCAGAGCCTCGGCGAATCCTTCAAAAATCAATGCGATCTGCAAATTCATGGCAAGCTTCGTAGCCTGTCCCTTGCCGGTCTCGCCCATGCGGAAAATCTTCTTCCCCATCGCGGCAAACAGCGGCTTCAGCCGTTCCACCGGCTCTTCGCTGCCTCCAACAATAAACACCAGCGTCCCATCTCGCGCTCCGACCTTCGATCCCGTCATCGGCGCGTCCACCCACGTCACACCCTTCGCTGCTACGCGCTCTGCAAACTTCACCGTCGCTGACGGAGAAATCGTGCTCGAGTCCGCAATGATCATCCCTTCGCTGAGGGATGCGTCGACGCCGTCAGCGCCAAAAATCACGCTCTCCACGGCGTCCGTGTCCGAGACGCACAACCACACCACTTCCGCTCCCCGCGCTGCTGCCCCCGGAGTCGGAGCCACGCCCGCGCCCTCTACCAACTGGCCGGGCGTGCGATTCCAGACCGTCACCTCGTGTCCCGCCTTCACCAGATTCGTTGCCATCGCGTGACCCATGATTCCCAATCCCACAAACGCAACTCGCATAAGGACTTCTCCTTCGCGCTGCAACCGCGCAAAATAAGAACGTTTCGGATTAGAAATGACCGGCGCGATTAAGGTCAAGCAATCCTGTGCGGTTTCTACAGAGCCTTCGGAAGGGTCTATGTGGGGACAGCGGCACGCGGCTGTCCATCGAGCGAAGCTGGATCAGGTCTGGACCTCAGTGTGAAAATTCCTTCACATCGACACCACCACAACTATCGGGTATAGTGCGCGGGATGGATCTCGTCCCGCTCGACGCCAATCCATCGACCCCTGCGAACCATTTGAATCTCCGCGTACAAGGACACTTCTGATGAAATCGTCATTCCCCGGCTTCTGTGGACGAAGCGCGTTTGCCCTCGCCACGCTCCTGGCCATCGCGCTGCCCTCGACCGCCCAGACCTCGCTCGCCCGCATCAGCGTCGACAACCTCACCAACTCCGACAGCGATCACAAGACTGAAGTCGAACCTGACATGTTCGCCTGGGGCAACACTATCGTGACAACCTTTCACGTCGCTCGCCGGCCCGGCAGCATTGGCTGGGGCAGCGGCGATGTTGGCTTCTCCACTTCGACTGATGGCGGTAAGACCTGGCATTACGGCGATCTCCCGGGGCTCACCGTCAACTTCAAGGGCGGAACTTACGGCGCTGCCGCCGATCCTTCCGTCGCTTATGACGCCAAGCACGGCGAGTGGCTCATTTCCACGCTACCTCTGGCGGGACTCAGTTCGAGCTCAGGAAAAATTGGGGACGTCGCTGTCAGCCGTTCCACCACAGGCCTCAGTTGGGGCAATCCCATCATCATCGACAAGACTCACCTCGACGACAAGAACTGGACCGTCTGCGACAACACTTCGACCAGCCCGTACTACGGAAATTGCTATACCGAGTGGGATCAAGCGTACGGAAGTGGCGATGTTTTGATGAGCGTTTCGAGCAATGGCGGACAGACTTGGGGTCCCGGCCTCGCCTCTTCCGATCGCGCCGGCGGTCTCGGCGGCGAACCGCTCGTGCAGCCCAATGGCACAGTCATCGTTCCTTTCGAAGGCGGCGGCATCGACGTGTTCAGTTCGTCGAACGGCGGCGCAAGCTGGGGCAAGAGCCAGCAGATCGCCAACATCCAAAGCCACTTTGTTGCCGCTGGATTGCGCAATCCCAACTTGCCCTCAGCCAGCATTGACGGCGCGGGAAATGTTTACGTCGTCTGGTCCGATTGCCGGTTCCGTTCCGGATGCGCTGAGAACGACATCGTCATGAGCAGTTCCGCCGACGGCAAGACCTGGAGCGCAGTCACTCGCATTCCCATCGACGCCACCACCAGCACTGTCGATCATTTCATTCCCGGCATCGGCGTCGATCCGACCACTTCCGGTGCCAACGCGCACCTCACTATCGTTTACTACTACTATCCAACCGCCAAGTGCACCACGAGCACCTGCCAGTTGGACGTAGGCTTCACCACTTCGACCGATGGAGGCACCACCTGGACTGCAGGTAAGAAAATCGCGGGACCGATGAATGTGGCCTGGTTGCCTGTCTCTGACAACGGACCGATGGTCGCCGACTACATTGGCGTTTCTTACTCGAACGGTAATCCCTTCGGAGTGTTTGCCGTCGCTCAAGCGTTGAATGGGACGACCTACAACGAATCGATGTTTACCACCAAAGCTCCGCTGCCTCTCTCGTGGGATGCTCCCAGATTCACTTCCGCCAACGATCATCCGGTGCCCGGTGCAAAGTCCGATCACGAAATGAAGTTCTACTACGATGACGAAGGCCAGCGCGAAATCCCGCGCTCGCGCTGGATCACAAACACCGAACCGCAATAACGACTCGCGCGGGTTTGCTTGTGTGGGTCCGGGTCTTTGACCCGGACAGGCCGAGCAAGCTCGGCTTGCTTTCAGCCGCCGCGCTCATCACAGATGGCATTCAAACGAAACACCGTCAGCGACACGCTGGCGGTTTTCGTTTTGTCTCAGACTCATCATTACCGCCGTCACCGCCGAAAAGTAAAAAGCAGCCCCCCATTCCTCCTTGCCATCTAAAATAAGTGCAGGTTAGTAAATCCGCCGCATCGCCCTGATTACTCGGCTTCCGGCGGCGATTCGGACTATTATGAAGGCGCTAAGGCTGCTTCCGTTCCACCCCCGGGCTCTGTAGCAGGATGATTAAGCAAACGCTCCGTAATCCGGCCCTTCGTAAGCGCGCCACCCAGTTTGGACGTTTGGTGCGTCGCTCCGCAGTCACTCCGCGTTCCGGTCAGACTCACAAACCGCGCCTCGCCACAAACGGAGAACTCGGCGTCACCTTCATCGGCCACGCCAGCTTCTTTGTGCAAATCGGCGGACAGAGTGTTGTGATCGATCCCAACTTCGCGCGCTGGCTCTTTGTGCTGAAACGGTTGCGCCGTCCCGGGTTGCGCGTCGCAGATCTGCCCGCAATCGATGTTGTCCTGGTCACGCACGCCCACTTCGACCATTTGCATCGCCCGTCGCTGCGTGCCCTCGTGCAGAACAATCTGCGCACGCGCGGGGTGGCGCCGTCGATCATCATTCCAACTCATGTTTCCGATCTGGTCTCTGATCTTGGCTTTTCCGAGATCATCGAACTCGACTGGTGGAAAAGTTCGCGCCGCGGAAGTTTGTCCATCACGCATGTGCCTTCGCGCCACTGGGGCGCTCGCATTCTCAAAGATTCCCACCGCGGTTACGGCGGGTTTGTGCTGAAGTCCGGAAAGCACTCCGTCTACCACGCCGGCGATACTGCATACTTCTCCGGCTTCAGCGAGATCGGGCGCCGTCTCTCCCCCGAACTCGCATTGCTTCCCATCGGCGCCTACAATCCGCCGCAGTTTCGCAACGTCCACACTGATCCCGCGGACGCCATGCGCGCCTTCCTTGATCTCAAATCGCGCTGGATGGTTCCCATGCACTACGGCACCTTCCGCCTCTCGCACGAGCCCGTCGACGAGCCGCTGCAACTGCTGGACGAAGAAGCCCGCGCCAACGGAACCAAAGACCGAGTCGTCGTCCTAGAAGAAGGCGTCACCCGATTCTTCTGGTAGCGCCGGCGCCCCGCCGGCTCCTTTGCGGAGAGATCCCGATGTTACCCCGTCTTCCCACAAGCCGGCTTTGAAAGGGGGCGGCTTTTCGGCCGCGCCAGCCACTCCTCGGAAAGAATCACGGCTTTAGCCGCTGAGGGAAATCTCAAGTTCGTGAAAAAACGCAGGCTCTTTGCTTCATTCCATCCGCTTAATCGGAATATCCTTCCCATCCACATGCAGAATCATGACCGTCGCCCGCCCCAGGCTATCGACTTGAAAAGTCATCGTATCGTCCGATGTGGTCGAGAAGAAATCCGTCTCACTCTCCGGCATCAGATCTTGTTTCGGCTCATCATTCTCCTGCACAGAAAGATGATCACCTTCGCGTCGGATGGTCAAAATGATGCTCGGCGGGATGACATAGCGTCCGACATATCGATCCAACACCTTCCCATCCACAACAACTTGCTTGTGCTGTTTGAGCGGCGGTCGAGGCGGCAGTTTGTCATAGGGCGTGTAGTTTTCCCATGCGGCTGGTGAGAACGTGTTTTTCAGAAGCGTCTCCTGGAGATATTCGAAGATGCCTTCGCCGTTTCCGCTGTTGGTCATGATAACGATCCCGGTTTTCGGCCGGTCGAAGCAGACCGTGTAATGCCTCCAGCCATCGTCATGGCCTCCTTTGGAGAACGCCTCGCCGTAGGGCGTCCAGTAGAGGTTCCACCCCAGTCCCGAGCTCAGCCGGATTGCTTTATTCTCATCCGTGGTCTCCTCGGTCAGCGTGGGAAACATGCGCTTGGATACGATTTGAATTTGCGGGCTGAGCATCTGCTCTCGAGTCTTAGGGCGCAGCAGTCGGCCCTCCAATACTGCCTGCATGAACCGGGAAAAATCGGCGGTTGTCGTTGACATGGAACCGGCCGCTCCCGCTTTCTTCTGTCTTATCGCACCCAGCGAGCGTCCGTATTCGTCGTAGCCATTCGCATAATCGCTCTCGAAGCGGTCTTGCCAAACCATGCTGGTTCGGCGTCCCGCGCAGTTTCCAAACCCACCCCGTTCCGATAAGTTGCCCAAACAAAACATTCACCCGACGTCAAGAAATGGCTTCATTCCATCGCCCGAGTTTTGGTGTAAACTTTCTGAAAATTCCTGCCTAGGAGGTTCTGATGTCAGTAAAACCCATTCCAGACGGCTATCACACACTCACCCCTTATCTCACCGTGCGCGATGCAATGCGCGCCATCGAATTCTATAAGCAAGCGTTTGGCGCGAAGGAGCGAGGCGTCATGAAAGGTCCAGATGGCAAGGTCATGCACGCGGAGCTCATGATCGGCGACTCGATCATCATGCTTGGCGACGAAATGCCTGAGTACGGCGCGCTCTCGCCGCAGAGCAGCGGTGGCGCAGGCATGGGCCTGCACATCTACGTCGATGGCGTCGATGCGGCGTTTGATCGCGCCGTGAAAGCCGGGGCGAAGGTTGACATGCCGGTGATGGATCAGTTCTGGGGCGATCGCTACGGCAAGCTAACCGATCCCTTCGGTCACAAGTGGTCGATCGCGACGCACACCAAAGACCTGTCCATGGACGAGATGAAGAAGGGCATGGACGAAGCCATGGCAAATATGCCTAAGCCAGAGATGCAGAAGACCGCATAGTCTTATCCAACTCAGCAAAAATGCCCATGTGGGGACAGCCGCCTTAACCTGCCCTGAGCGAAGTCGAAGGGGCTGTCCCGCCGGGGCGAAGCCCGGCGGCCTCTAGCATGCCCTAGTAAGCCAGCAGCACTCTCAAGTCGCGCAGATTGTTTCCGGTCGGTCCAGTTTCGATCGCATCTCCGAGAGCGTTAAACAGCGGGTAAGCATCGAATCCGTCGAGCGCGGCCCGCACATCAAATCCACGACCACCCGCTCGTTCTAGAGTCGTTCCGTCCACAACCGCCCCGGCAGCGGGACTGTTCCCGTCCACCCCATCGGTCCCTGCGCTGAGTACCGTGATGTTCTCGCCCGCAATCTTCTCGGCGCACGCCAGCGCAAACTGCTGATTGCGTCCGCCAACCCCGCCGTTGGTCACCTTGACCGTGACTTCTCCGCCAGAAATCAGGCACACGGGCGAGAACTGCTTTCTCAACTCGCGGACTCGCTGCCATAAGTAGTCTGCGGCCTTCTCGTAGTCCCAGTCGTCGCAGGAGTTGTCTACGCTTACGAGGAAGCCCGCGCGTTCGGCGGCGACACTGGCTTCTTCAATCGCGGTCTGGTTCGACAGAATCGGCCACCAGCGCGCGCGATGAAACGCCGGGTCATCGGACTTTGGCGTTTCCTCCAACGTATGGCGCTCGAAGATCTCCCGGGTCGATTGCGGGAATTGCTTGAGCAACTCATACTTCTCGGCGATGCGAAAACAGTCTTCGACCGTCGTCGAGTCGGGCATCGTTGGACCGGAGGCAAGCGCGTCGGGAGTGTCGTCAGGCACATCGGATACGAGCAACGACACTTGCTGCGCGGGGGACGCCGCGAGGGCGAGCCGTCCGCCCTTCACAGCGGAGAGATGTTTGCGAACGGCATTGATCTCGGCGATTGGCGCTCCGGAATGGACGAGAGCGCGATAGGTAGCGATCAGGTCTTCGAGGGAAATTTCGTCGTCGATGGGCTTCTCGACAATCGACGATCCTCCGCCGCTTAGCAGAAAGATCACCAGGGCCGATGCGGGCTGCGAATCCAACATGCGCAGCATCGCGCTCGCGGCCTGAATCGACTCGGCATTCGGTGTCGGATGGCCTCCACGAAAATAACGGAACCCATGCACCTGCGCGGCAGGCTGCACCGAACTGGCGACGATGCCCTCCAAGGACGCTCCAACCTGCGCAGCGAGGGCCTCGACCATCGTGTGTCCGGCCTTGCCCAGCGACATGACCAGCACGCGGGAATACGAGTGCAGGTCGTAGAGATCCTCGCAGACGCGCAACACTCCGCGCTCGCAATGCACCTGGCGCGCGAAGCCCTTGGCGATCGAAGCCTCGGCCAGAGCATGCAGGAAGATATCGCGGGCGTGCTGGCGCATGGAGTCAAACATACGCGGGATTATAAGGACTGCTCTGAACAGGTAGTGACCACGTCAGGAGCACGGTCTGCTTCGCGATCTTTGCGCACTCTTTGCGATCTTTGCGGTAAGGCCTTTGACCACAGAGTTCGCAAAGGAATCGCAGAGAGCGCAAAGAAAAACAGCCAATAGATGCGCTCACGCGATTCCCTGCTCTCTCACCCACGTTTCTATCGCTTCTCGCAATTCGCGCAGGCGGCCCTCGAAGAAGTGGTCGGCTCCTTCGATCAACACCAGTTTCTTTGGTTCGGGCAATGAGGCGACCAACGCTTCCAGCTTGGCGCGGGGACCGAACTGATCGCGGGCTCCGCTGACGAACAACTTCGGCTTCGCGCACTGTTGCAGGAAGGCGAGCGAATACACGCGCGGCTCTTCTGTCGCTTCGGCAACTGGGACAACTGGCGTTCCGACGCCGATCACGGCACGAACCCGCGCATCGGGACACGCTGCACGCATTCCCACCGCCGAACCGAACGAGAACCCGGCGAACAGCAGCGGCAAGTGATATTCGGCGTCGAGCCAATTGAGCGCGGTGCGAACGTCCTCCGCTTCGCCGATGCCTTGATCGTGTTCGCCCTGGCTCAATCCGGCTCCGCGAAAGTTGAAGCGCAGCACGTGAAAACCAAAACTGTTCAGCGCCTTCATGGTGTGGAAGACGACCTTGTTGTGCATCGTCCCACCGAACAGAGGATGAGGATGACAAACCAGCGCTCCGTGCGTGGCATTATCCGCTCCAGCGTTGAGCAGAGCCTCGAGGCGTCCAGCAGGACCGTCGAGGAACAGCGAACGGATCGATGCATTCGGGGCAAGCACGATTCCAGAGTACCAAAGCTGGTGAAGAAGAAGGATCGAAGCTGAGGTCGGAGGTCGGAGGTCCGAAGTCTGAGGTCGATTTCCCCTCTGCTATTCTCTCCCACATGGACGCAGTGACTCTTACGCGGCAACTTGTGGACATCGAGTCCATTTCGGGCAATGAAGCGGCGGTTGCGAATTATCTGTACGGAGAGCTTTCCCGTCTCGGCTATCAGACAAAGAAGATGCCGGTTGAGGGCGATCGTTTCAACGTGTACGCGACATGGCAGGAGCATCCACAACCAGCGATGGTGTTTTCCACCCACATGGATACGGTGCCTCCATTCATTCCGTCATCGGAAGATGCGGGGCGCATTTACGGCCGCGGGGCGTGCGACGCCAAGGGCATTATCGCGGCGCAAGTCGCAGCCGCGGAACGATTGCGACAGCAAGGCATTTATGTTGGCCTGCTGTTCGTGGTGGGCGAAGAGCGCGACAGCCTGGGCGCGAGGGTTGCGAACGAATACGTGGCGAACGGTCACGCTTCGGGATGCCGGTTCCTGGTGAACGGCGAACCCACAGAGAATCTCATTGCGCTGGCATCGAAAGGCACACTGCGCGTTGAAGTCACAGCGACGGGACGCATGGCGCATTCGGCTTACCCGGAGTTGGGCGAGTCGGCGATCGACAAGCTGATTCCGGCACTCACGCGGTTGCGCGCGATGCCGTTGCCTTCCGATCCGGAGGTGGGTCCGTGCACGCTGAATATCGGACTGATCGAAGGCGGGCGCGCGCCGAACGTAATTCCCGATCATGCGCATGCGGATTTGCTGTACCGGCTCATCGGTCCGTCGACGGACTTGCGGCGGCAGATTCTTGCGGCCGCTGGCGACCAGGTGGAAGTGACGTTCCCTCTCGAACTTCCCTTCCTTCGACTGCGCACAGTCGATGGATTGCCGACGATGATTGCCGCTTTCACCACCGACATTCCAAAGCTGACCAATTGGGGCGAACCGGTGCTGCTGGGTCCGGGATCGATCCACGTCGCGCACACCGACGGCGAGTACATCGAAAAGCAGCAACTGGCGGACTCGATCGATTTGTATTGCCGGATCGCGAAGCAATTGCTGGGCTGACTCGGCAGCATCGACTCCCACCCTTCGCGAACAGCGCGCGAAGGATGGGGCGCACCCACTATTTCGCCGATGCCAGCGATTACGGTGCAAACAGTGAGAGCGGTATCCCTCGCGCCATCGCCGCGTAGCCTGCCGGCGATGGATGTAGGTGGTCTCCGGAATCGAAGGCTGGCAGCAAGCGCTCGGGAAGTTGCGGATCACGGGTGATCTGGTCGAAGTCGATCACGGCATCGAAGTGCCCCGGAGTGCGAATCCATTCATTCACAGCCTGCCGGTCGGCCTCGTTGGCAGGGGCAGGATGATAGTAGTTCGATCCCACAAACGGCGTGATGGTCGCGCCGATGACCTTGATGTTATGGATGTGGGCGCGCGCGATGATCTGGTCATAAGCCGCGATGATCCGCCGGACGAGGGCTTCGTGCTCCGCGCGCGGCGCCTCGCCACTTCGCGCCAGCATACCGATGTCATTGATTCCTTCGAGAACGATCAGGTAGTGGACCCCGGCCTGCACGATCACATCCTGATCGAAGCGTGACAAAGCATTCGGTCCCAAGCCATCGGTCAGCAGATGGTTTCCCCCAATCCCTTGATTGAGAACGGCCAGTTCCCGTTTCGCTGGATCGGCTTGCAGGCGCTGCGCCAGAACGTCGGGCCAGCGGTCATTGCCGTTGGTGGTGGCGCCGTGACCGTCCGTGATCGAGTCGCCAAGCACCGCGATAGCCCTTGCTTCCGGCGGAGCCGTTACGTCGATTCCGGCAATGAAGTACCAGTGCTCAACGGTTTTCGCGTCGCGGAACTCCGGCGCGGAGACTTGATCTCCGTGGGCGAGATAGGACGTCGCTCGCGAACCCGGGTGACCGGTCTGCTCAACCGGAACGGTGTCGACGTGCAGCGTAATCGCCACATCAGACAGTGCGGTGGCTGGAAACAAGACAGGATCGGAGAGGTAGTCGGCGTGTGGGGGGATGGTTACATCCGAAGCGCCAGAAAATGTGAGCGGCTTGTCACTGGCAGGCACAATCTTGTCAGCACCGGAAGACAGGGGATTCGCAACGTGAACCGCCGCCAGATGCAGCGGGAGCTCCCCAAAACGATTCGAAAGCCGCAGCCGCAGTTCGTTTCCGCCGAAAGACAGATGCACGATTTGGCGCAGAGTCAGATCGCGGAGATCTGAGGGATCCAGCGCATTGTTCGGCTCCACCAGTTGCTGGGAGGTGGCCCATGAACCGATCCAAACGGTTTGGGCGTCACGGGCATGGACATCGCTCGGTGCGCTGGCGAGCAAGAAAAGAGAGACATAGAAGAGCATCCCAACCACGCGCGATGTGGACGGAAACCGTTCAACAGACAAGGCTGTCCTCCGAACATCTGATTTGTTCCACCCAATCATACGCAGGCGACCGCTGGGAGTAGGGCCGTTTCTTCCAAGGTTTGGAGTAGAGCAATTTGCGCTGCCAACGTAGCGTCACGAGCTTTCCCAAGCGCGATAGACTTAGGGAATGACGACCACGACCCTCAACTCCCTCGCCCGCGCTTCGTCCGCTTACCTTAGGTCTGCCATGCATCAGCCGATTCGGTGGCATGAATGGGGTCCGGAGGCATTTGCCGCGGCGCAGCGGGAGAACAAGCCGATGCTGCTCGACGTGGGAGCGGTGTGGTGCCACTGGTGTCATGTGATGGATCGGGAATCGTATGACGATCCGGGGATTGCCGCGATTGTGAATGAGCACTTCATCGCCGTCAAGGTGGATCGGGACGAGCGTCCGGACATTGACAGCCGGTACCAGGCAGCGGTGCAGGCGGTGAGCGGGCAGGGCGGATGGCCGTTGACCGCGTTTCTCACGCCGGATGGGAAGCCGTTTTATGGTGGGACCTATTTTCCGCCGAACGATGGATATGGGCGTCCGAGTTTTCGGCGGGTGTTGTTGAGCATCGCCAATGCCTACAAGGAAAAAAATGGCGACGTGGTCGAGCAGGCCAAGATGGTGGAGAGCGCGATTGCGCAGTCGGAATCGTTTGCGGGAAAAGACGCGCGGGTCTCGGGTGCGGTGATCAAGGCGATTCAGACTTCGGCGTTCCGCATGTACGATCCGCAGCATGGGGGGTTTGGACAGGCGCCCAAGTTTCCGCATCCGGCGGCGTTGGATTTGTTGATCGAGCGGTATGCGCGAAAGTCAAAATCCCCACTTCTCGCGCAAAAAGATGCGCGAGAAATGGGGCACCCTCCTGATTCTTCCCAGGCCGACGAGTCTTTGCTTAACCTCACCGTCACCACTCTCGAGCACATGGCTCGAGGCGGGATGTGTGACCAGCTGGCGGGAGGGTTTCATCGCTATTCGGTCGATGAACGTTGGGTGGTGCCGCACTTCGAGAAGATGTGCTACGACAATTCCGAATTGCTGAAGAATTATGTGCATGGGTATCAGGCGACCGGGGAAGAATTCTTTGCGGAGGTGGCGCGTGACATCATTCGCTGGATGGACCAGTGGCTGAGCGATCGCGAGCGCGGCGGATTTTATGCGTCGCAGGATGCCGACATCAACATGGACGACGATGGTGATTACTTCACCTGGACGTTGGAAGAAGCGCGCGCGGTATTGACGGAAGAAGAGGCCCGGGTGGCGGCGCTGCATTATGACATCAACGAAGTCGGCGAGATGCATCACAATCCGGCGAAGAATGTGCTGTACGTGCGGGCTTCGGTAGAGGAGATTGCCAGCCGGACGAAATTATCGACTGAGCGAGTGCAAGAACTGATCGCCTCGGCGAAGAAGAAGCTGTATGCAGCGCGACTGCAGCGGCCTACTCCGTATGTCGACAAAACGGTCTATGTGGGATGGAACAGTTTGTGCGTTTCGGCATATCTGGAGGCGGCAAAAGTGCTAGGACTGGCAGAGGCGCGGCGATTTGCGCTGCGGTCGCTGGATCGGGTGCTAGCCGAGGCTTGGAAAGGGTCGCCTGATGGGAAGCAAGAAGCGGGCAGGAGTGCCCGCTCCACACCGGCACACACCACACAGCCACATGCCACACCGGCGGGAATGCTGCTGCACGTGGTTTCTTACTCGGATCCCGCCGCCTCGCACCGCGACGTGCCGGGACTGCTCGATGATTACGCTTTCACGGCGCTGGCGTGCCTGGATGCGTATGAGTCGACGGCCGACCTGAGTTACTTCAAGTTTGCGCACGCGATGGCGGATGCAATGATTGCGCGGTTTTACGATCCGACGTCGGGAGGATTCTTCGACAGCGAGCCCCCCGCCGACGGCCAGAGCCTCGGCGTGCTGGCGACGCGGCGCAAGCCGTTGCAGGACTCGCCCACTCCGGCAGGAAACCCCATGGCGGCTATCGCACTGACGCGGCTGCACCATTACACCGGCGACGTGGCCTATCGCGAGAAGGCCGAGGCGACGCTGGAAACGTTCGCGGGCGTGGCGGAACAGTTTGGAATCTTCGCGGCGACCTATGGGATCGCGGTCGTCCATCTTCTGGAGAGCCCGGTACAGGTCGTGGTGATCTTGGAAGACGGCGACGAGAATACTGCAGAGGAGCTTTATGGCGAAGTTGTCGCGCCATTTGCCTTCTGCAAAGCGACTCTGCGACTGGCTGCCAATCAGGCGGTTGCGGGAAATCTTCCGCCATCGCTGGCGACGACGTTACCGAACCTTCCCGCACTGGGCTTGGGAAAGTCGTTCGCGGTGCTGTGTTCGGAATCGTCCTGCCAGCCTCCGGTTTTCGATGCGGCGGGATTGCGGAGTGCGCTGGAAAAGTCCACCGAGAAACCTTGATCCTATCGAGGTTTGCGTTGTTCGTGAACCACAGGGGCTGAAGAGTGTGCGTGAGAACTGGTCTGGTAGATTCGGAGTGGCACGACACCAGAGATTTTCAGCCGCGTAGCGGTGGAAGAATGCAACCCACGGCGAAAGCCGTGGGCGCGAGTGGGAAATGATCCAGCCCCAGAGGGGCGAAAGAGCAGTTCTCACGCACGCTCTGAAGCCCCGCAATTTATTTCGCGGCTAGCGCGGCCCGGGAGGGGCCGCTCTTCCACGGAGTAGAGGGATTTGCGGTTTCTTCTGGGAGGCCGTCAATCTCGATTCGACGGCCCTGCTCGGGCAAAAAAAGAGGGGCTGGCGGGTTGGTATCAGTCCCGACAGCCCAAAAAATTGCGAGCCCGATGTTCGGCCCCAAGCGATAGTTCCCAGAGGTTACTTTGGTGATCTTGCCGATCACCACCTGCTTCCGGTTTACTGCGGGGGCAGGGTGGTTGAGCAGTTTGGCGTTTTAGGTGGGCACAGAATCAGTGGGCCGCCGTCCAGGGCGGGAACCTGTTGGACGGCTGCCGCAACGAATGTGCCCACTAGTCCTAACATCAGGATCGAAATCCTGAGGCTTCGTTTCATGGGTCGCTCTCCTATATCCGCGTAGGGTTTCCCCTGAGGGAACTTTTTTGCGGAGCCGCATTATAGGACAGCTGTCAAGTTTTTATGTGCAACAATTTTCACCACGCCGCAGAGTAGACCTCGTCCGACACGCAAGACTTCCGCACGCTAGTTCAATCAACCATCAATAAATCAATTACTTATGCTGGATTCCATGATGCGTTTGTTCGGCATGCTGAAGAGGCGTTCTGGACAGGCGCACGATGTGCAAACATTTTACGATTTCGGAACAAACAACGGGCGGGAAGAAATACAGCGCGGGGCAAACCGGAGTAGAAGTGTAGAAGCTTAAGTTACGATTTCGAACTCGCCGGAACGACCGGCATGCTGAAGCTACCGGTTCCCGCCCCAGCGCGAGCAGCGTTGGCAGCGCCGGAGTGTCGACCCTCGGGAGCCAGCGATAGATCCTGCTGCGTGCGGGACAAAGCGCGATCGACCATCCCTTCAAACATGGGGATGAGCGAATCCGCGGGCAGCGGGTGCTGAATATCGGACAAACTCTGCTCCCAACGCTGAGGTTGCAGAAGAGACGTTGAAAGATCACGCGAAGGACTCTTCAGCGCAACATAACCGAGCCAGACCATCAGACTAGCATTGTAAGCGCCCATGTTGAGGATGCTCATCCAGGCGCCACCCAGGTGATTTCCGACCCAGGAGCAGATCAACACGAGTTCGACCACGGCGAAGGAACCAAAGCCCAAAGCGATCCCAAAGCTATGCTGGCGCCGGCTGACTCCCACATAGTGGGCGAAGAACAGCAGGAAGAGAACCATCCCTACCTGGACCATGCGGACGCATCTTTGCGAAGTGATGATCGCCTGCGCCCAGGGCGCCACCACCGACGAGTTGGTGGAGACGGAAACAACTGCGGCCACCAGCAGCATGACCAAGCCCGCCCACTTGAAGAGCACGGTGCCCAGATCGCGGAGGGTGTGGAAGGCGCGAAAAACATCGACAAACACTTCGTGAATCACCGCGAACCCGAACGCAACGCTGAGAGCATCGCAAACCCAATAGAGATAGTAGACGGCGCTGTAATTGTGCCAGTACGCGGGAAAGACGACGGCGAACGTGGCCAGCTGAACGAGAATGTATCCGAAAAAGAACTTGAATTTGCGGTGCAATCCACGGCGGAACATGATCGCAGCAATTCCTATCTGGAAGATGGGATGTGCAATCCAGAGCGCATAATAAAAAAGTTTGATGTTTTCGCTCATCGGTCTCGTTCGCCGGCAAAACAACCAAAGGTCGCTAGAGCAACGTTAGCGGTTCCTAACCCTATGTTCAATGCACTGAAGTAATCGCCAGTAACGTTACCTTTGGTGGGTACTAGGGCGCAAGGTTACCTTCGTGCTAAGGCACCAAAAGTATCAGGAACGGGAGTCCCGAAGGTGTGTTAGGCACACCTCGGACCCGAAGTAGGCTGGGTTCTCCCCCGCGAGGTGAATCCGAGGGCGGCTACGCGTCGGGCATCGAGTGAATGTAGGCGCGCATCATGCGGACCTCGTCATCCTTCTCGTTCAGATCGTGCAACAGGATATCGCGCAGGGATACCATGCCCACCAGGTGGCCGTCGTGGCATACCGGCAGGTGGCGAAAACCGTGGCGCCGCATCAGCGCCATGCAGTTTTCCAGATCTTCATTCATGCTGATCGTGAGGGGATCGTCGGTCATAACCTCGGCCATGCAGGTGCTGCGGGGATCGCGGCCTTCGGCGACGACGCGGCGCATGAGGTCGCGCTCGGAAAATATCCCCACCAGTTTACCGCCGTGCAAGACGGGCACGGCACCGATGTTGCGCTCGACCATGGCTCGCACGGTTTCGAGGACGGTGTGGCCCAATTCCGCAGGGTACGTGTCCTGATCCTTGATCAGGTCGCAGATACGCATTTGATACCTCCCGGCTTTACAGAGTTCCGAGCTGTCCAAAAGCATCTACCGGGGCGAGAGTATATGCCGGAAAGGAGATGTAAAGAAAGGGAAAAAGGTTGGGAACAGCAGAAATCCCGCGCGAGGTGCTTCAGTTCGGGACAAACCTTCCGGCGAGAATCCGGACGCCGGGGGAATCCCTGCCGCCGAGTCGCGTTGCAAACGACTATCGCTACGATTAAGTCACTTCGAAAATGCGTCGTCTCCGGCAAAGACGAAGTACGAAGAGTTCCACAGAGCGGTGGGCACGCTTCCTCGCGGACGGGCAGTAATCACGATGTTGTAATCATCGGAACCGCCCAGGTTCATCTCGCGCAGGGCGTCGCCCGAGAGGCCGTCTCTACCCGCTTCACTCGTGCCCGGTTCAATCACTGCCAGCCAGGCCAGAAACTCGTGCAGATCGCGGGTGCGCGGACGGCCGGGGATCACAAACGAAACTTCCGCCTCCTGCGTCGAGAAGTGCCAAGCCAAAGACGCCGTCATATCAACTGCCTTTTCGTAAGCGCGATCCGAAACCAACGCCGGTTCGGGATTATCGAAGGCGATACAGAGCCTGCGCTCGTCCTCGCGGGCGAACTCGCGGACCTTGAGCGATCCCGACTTGGCGGTCGCCTTCCAATCGACGTGGCGGGCGGAATCTTCAGGCATGTATTCGCGAATACGGTAAAGCTCCTGGCCGCGGCCGCGGACGAAACTCTCCCACTCGCCGCGCACCAGAGGCAGGATCTCGAATACTTCGTCGGTGGGCTCGATGCATGGATAGACCAGCACTTCCCTCGGCAGCGAGACATGCCGTGTCTTGGTAAGGAAGGCGAAGGGAAAACGTGTGGCCAGACCGAAACTGTCTTCCCGGTAACGGCCGCGATGGTCGAAGCGCAGTTCCAGATCAGCGGACGCCTCGGCCTGCGGAGGCAGAAAGGGGAAGTAAGCCATCCCCTGAAAAATTCCCGGAGGCGGAGGCACGACGGTGATGCGACGCAAACGCCGATCGGGCAAACGCAACCACTGCTGCTCCGACGGGCGATTGAACGGGAACGCGAATGTAGTCGCCTCCCATTGCCACTGCTTGGCCGGCTTCTTTCTCTTCTTGCGGGTGGAAACGACGCGGATGGAGAACGAAGGCAAGAACCGGCGCGGATTGCGAAGCACGATGCGCCCCATTACGGGACGTCCAGCGAAAACATGCTCGGGCAAACGGATATCGAGTTCCAGCCAGCGCAGCACCCACGCGGAAACCACTCCGGAAACGAGGATAGCCGCCAACATGGCCGCCACCACGATGTAGAGAAGATTGTTGCCGGTGTTAAGCGCGGCGATGCCAATCATCAGCGTCACCACTACATAGACGATGCCGGCACGAGTCACGTCGTAATCGAAGGACTCGCGGAGCCGTTCGACAGCCACGCGGCGCGCCAGATACGGAACGGTGACCAGTCCTACGAGAGTGGCCAGCAGCAGCGATGTTGAGGCCAGGATCAACGTGGCCCAGAAGTTGCCGGCATCCCGCGACACCGTTGAAAACAGGGCCGTGGCGAAGGCCAGTCCCAGTCCCACCAGGGCAAGCAGGAACTTGACCCAAACCTCTGCCGAGGCCGATTGCAGCCACTGGCCCACACGACCGGGCACCGAAGGGTTGGACTTCAACGGATTGGCGTACGCAGAACCCACCTGTTGGGAGCCTAGCATTCTCCAGCCGAACGAACAATCGGGATCGGCTTGCGGGGAAAGCGTTCGTAACCGAACGCATTCGTAGCCAGGGGACGGGAGAACCAGTCAAGCTCCGCTTGACGGACAGCCGGGGGGCTGTCCCCACGTTCGGGAGGGTAGGCGCGACAAAGAGCCTTCTGATTCCGATTCGGTTGTGCTACGCTTTTGGCCTCCCAGGTTCTCGGCCCCTAAGTCACACATATTCTCCAAGCTAAGCAATAGGAGGTTGGCATATGCCGATCGGTAAACGTGCAGCAGCGGAATTCTTTGGAACGTTTTGGCTCGTGTTCGGCGGATGCGGCGCAGCCGTGCTGGCGGCGGGCGTTCCCAACGTCGGCATCGGATACGCCGGCGTCGCATTGGCCTTCGGACTCACGTTGTTAACCATGGCGTTTGCCATTGGACACATTTCTGGCTGTCATCTGAATCCGGCAGTGAGTGTGGGACTGGTCGTTGGGAAACGCTTTCCTGCCTCGGAGTTACTGCCATACGTGATCGCGCAGGTGGTGGGTGCCATTGCGGCGGCGGGCGTGCTCTACGTAATTGCCAGCGGGATACCAAGCTTTGACGTGCACGCGGGCTTCGCCTCGAATGGATATGCCGAGCATTCTCCGCAAGGCTATTCCCTGCTGGCGTGCCTGGTCGCAGAGATCGTGCTGACGGCATTCTTTCTGATCGTCATCATGGGCGCGACCGACAAACGCGCGCCCGCCGGATTCGCCCCGATCGCCATTGGGCTTTGCCTAACGCTGATTCATCTGGTTGGCATTCCCGTGACGAACACTTCGGTGAACCCGGCGCGCAGCACGGGCCCAGCGATCTTCGCCGGCGGCTGGGCATTACAGCAGTTATGGTTGTTCTGGGTAGCGCCACTGATCGGCGGCGCGCTGGGCGGAGGAATCTACAGCATGCTGTTTGGAGAATAAAAAAATCTGCCACGGATTTGCGCGGATCCTCACGGATAACCCCAAAAGGCTTATGTGTTGATCCGTGGTAATCCGTGGAATCCGTGGCTCAGGTTTTCTTGCTTCCTCAGTACTCTGCCAATTCCTTCATTGCCAGGAACAGGTCATTCGGCTGTGGAAGGATTGCGTCTTCGAGGATGGGCTGATAGGCGACGAACACGTCTTTCGCGGCCACGCGGCGGATCGGAGCGTCTAGCTGATCGAAAAGTTGGTCGGCGATGCGGGCGGCGATTTCGGCGCCATATCCCCAGCTGAGCGTGTCTTCGTAAGCGACGAGCGCGCGATTCGTTTTCGCAACCGACGCGGCAATCGTCTCCCAATCAAACGGATTCAGGCAGCGCAGGTCGATCAACTCCACTTTTACGCCTTGCTCGCGTTCCAGTTTTTGTGCGGCCTGCAGAGCACGCGGAACGACAGCGCCGTAGGTAATCACCGTGAGATCGGTGCCGGGGTGGACGATCTTCGCTTTTCCGAACGGGATCATGTAGTCCGGTCCGGGATAGGCGGCGCGGCCGAAGGACTCGCGATATAAGCGCTTGTGCTCGAGGAACAGGACCGGGTCGTCGCAGCGGATAGCGGTGCGCAATAGGCCAGCCGCGTCCTGCGAGTTGGACGGGAAAACCACGCGCAGTCCGGGAATGTGCGTGAACACGCTCTCGCCGCATTGCGAGTGATAGATGGCGCCCCCGGTCAGGTATCCGCCAATCGCAACGCGAATTACGACGGGGCAGGAAAATCCATTGTTCGAGCGCCAGCGGATCACGCTGAGCTCGTCGCGAATCTGCATCATTGCGGGCCAGATGTAGTCGAAGAACTGAATCTCGACGACCGGCTTCAGGCCGCGCGTCGCCATGCCGGTGGCGCGTCCTACAATGGCGGCCTCGGCTAGCGGAGCGTTAAAAACGCGGTCGTTGCCGAATTCGCATTGCAGGCCGAAGGTGAGCTTGAAGACTCCGCCCTTGCCTTTCACCAGCTTGCGCTTCAGATACTCTTCGCGGCTGCAGTCCGCGACGTCTTCCCCGAAAATCACGATGCGCTCGTCGCGCTTCATCTCGTCGCGCAGCGTGGTAGTGATCAGGTCCGCCATGGTCTTGGCAGCCGGCTTCTTGCCGTCGGCGGGAACTTCTGGCGCCACGGCCTGCGTTTCGAAGGTCGCCGATGTCGGATCAATATCGGGCGAATACACAAACTTCGTGATGCTTTCAGGCGCGGGTGGGAGTGCTTCGAGCGCCTGATCGACCGCAATCTGTAGCTCAGCTTCGACTTCCTTCTCGAGCTGGTTGATGCCCTTTTCGTCGAGGATCCCTTCGCGCAGCAGAAACATCTGCGTGCGCGTCACCGGATCACGCTGCGCGTCGCGTTCACGCTCGGTGTCGGGACGGTAGAGTCGTTCGTCATCCGACAAAGAATGTGAGTATGGGCGGATGACGTGCGCGTGGACGAAGGCCGGGCCGTGTCCCTCGCGGCAGTAGCGCGTGGCCCGACTAAAGGCGGCAAAGCTGGCTACCGGATCGGTGCCATCAACTTCTTCGAAATGGAAATTGGGGAATCCCGAGACCAGGCGCGAAATGCTTCCACCTGCGGTCTGCACTTCAACCGGCACGGAGATCGCGTAGCCGTTATCTTCCACGCAAAAAATGACCGGGAGCTTGCTGAGAGCCGCGGCATTCATGGCCTCCCAGAATTCGCCTTCGCTGGAAGTACCATCGCCGAGAGAAACATAGGTGACTTCATCGCCCTGGAAGCTGACGTTTTTGAATTGACGGTAATCGGCGGAATTCGTCGGCACTTCGGTAGCCTTGGGATGCCGCGCGAGGTAGCGCCCAGCCTCCGCACAACCGATTGCCTGCAGAATCTGCGAACCGGTGGGCGAAGACTGCGTCACGATGTTCAGCGCGGGATAACTCCAGTGCGAGGGCATCTGCCGGCCGCCGGAACTGGGGTCATTCGCCGCACCCACACCCTGCAGGAACATCTCGTAAGGCTTCACGCCAAGTGCAAGACAGAGTGCACGATCGCGATAGTACGGATAGAACCAGTCATAGCCTGCCTTCAGCGCCAGGCCGGCCGCAACCCCGATTCCTTCATGGCCCGCTCCCGACATCTGAAAGTAGATTTTTTGCTGGCGTTTGAGCAGAATCTCGCGGTCATCAATGCGGCGCGAGGTGTAGATGATGCGGTAGGCCTGGATTAGCTGGTCGCGGGTAAGTCCATCATAAAGCTTGCTCTTCTTCGTGCCGTTGGCCGTAAGGGCCAGCTTGGGGTCGGTCTTTGTCGTGGCCATCCGGTTCGTCGGTCCTTACTCGCGTTAGATTCCGGGCAGGCATTCGGGATTCACTGCGGCTGCCGGAACCTGTTGGATTGTAAATGGAAAGTAGAGGTTGGAAAAGGATGGAAGTTTTTCATTCTGGGCTTGGCGGTCGGACCATGTGACCACCCAGTTGCAAAGCGTTAGTGCTTCCCACATCCGTTTTCACGTTTGCATTTTTCCCGATTGAAGATGCCATAATTCTCCCAGATGACCTCGCCCTCGGATATTTCGGCGCAAGACACAATCCGGCGCATCCATCGCGTTCAGAGAATGACCATCGTTTGGATGACCATCGAGGCCGTCATATCGCTGACCTCGGCTTGGAAAGCACAAAGCCCCGCGCTTCTGGCATTCGGAGGGGACAGCGCCATCGAACTGCTCTCTGCGATCACCGTGCTGTGGCGGTTTCAGTCGCCCATCAACTCTGAACAAGCGGAAAACCGCGCTGCCCGCATCGCCGGCGTTCTCCTGTTCGTCCTCTCGGGATTTGTCGTCGTGGCTTCGATACTGGCCTTGCGCGGCTACGGTGAACCGAAACCCACCTACCTCGGAATCGGGATTTTGATTGTGGCTGCTCTGGTCATGCCCCAAATCGCCAGGGAAAAGCGAAGACTCTCCTGGGCCACCAACAGCGCCGCACTGCGAGCGGATGCAGCAGAGTCGGCATTATGTGCGTATCTCTCGTTCATTGCTCTCGTCGGACTGGGAATAAATTCTATTTGGCACATTCGATGGGCAGACCCGCTCGCGGCTCTCGTCATCACTCCCCTGATCCTGTGGGAAGGCCGAGAGGCGTTCCGGGGCAAGTCCTGCGGTTGTGCCTGACCCAACCGGCTCGACTCAGGATGGCGACCCCGCAGTCCCGGGGACCGCAGTCGCCGGGAGTGCGAAGTGTTTCTAGACGGGACTCCGACCTAATGCTTTCCCGCAGACTCTAAGGCAGCCGGCAATCCCCCGACGGATGCGGAATCCGGCCCGAAGTAGCGACGTTGAAAGTACAGCGCGACGTTCACTAAACCGATCAGCGCTGGCACCTCGACCAGCGGACCAATCACCGCCGCGAAGGCAGCGCCCGAATTGATTCCAAAGACTGCAACGGCGACCGCGATGGCCAGCTCAAAGTTGTTGCTGGCCGCGGTAAATGACAAAGTCGCGGTTTTCGAATAATCCGCCCCCAGCTTGCGTCCCATATAGAACGACACCAGGAACATCACGACGAAGTAAATCAGCAGTGGAATGGCAATGCGTACCACGTCGAGGGGCAGGCGCACGATGTAACCGCCCTTGAGCGAGAACATCACAACAATCGTGAACAGGAGTGCGATGAGCGTGATCGGACTGATTCTGGGGATAAAGGCCTTTTCATACCACTGCTTTCCGCGCGCACGGACCAGAGCAAAGCGCGTGATCATTCCTGCCAGAAATGGGATGCCGAGATAAATGAAGACGCTCCGGGCAATCTCGCGAATCGACACGTCGACAACCGAGCCGCGCAATCCAAACCACTCCGGCAACTTGGTTACAAACACCCACGCGTACACGGAATAGAAGAGCACCTGAAAAATGGAGTTGAAAGCCACGAGGCCAGCCGCATATTCGGTGTCGCCTTTGGCCAGTTCGTTCCACACGATCACCATGGCGATGCAGCGCGCCAAGCCAATCATGATCAGGCCTGCCATATATTCCGGATAGTTGCGCAGGAAAATGATCGCCAGGGCGAACATGAGTACCGGGCCAATGACCCAGTTCTGCAGCAGCGAGAGCGCGAGAATTTTCTTGTTACGGAAGACTTCGCACAGCTCTTCGTAGCGGACCTTGGCCAATGGAGGGTACATCATCAGAATCAGGCCGACGGCGATGGGGATCGAGGTTGTACCAACACTGAAGTGATTCAGGAAGGGCACGATCCCGGGGAGCGCCCAGCCAGCCGCCACGCCGATCAGCATGGCGGCGAAAATCCATAATGTCAGGTAGCGATCGAGAAAGCTGAGACGGGACATTACCTTGCTGTTCATTTGTCCGAACCTGTTCCGCAGGGAGCGCCGCGGAGCGCGCCTGCCGGTTGATATTCAGTGCCGGCCGATGTCGTCGATTTCCTTCTTAAGCGAGAATCGGTCCAAAGTCGCGAGTGGCAGACTGAGGAACAGGCTGATACGCCGATCCAGGAGAAAGAAGGCATCCCGGAAGGCTTTCTCGATCTGCTCTCTTGTTCCCTGCACGGCGGTGGGATCCGGGATGCCCCAATGCGCGGTCATCGGCTGGCCCGGCCATATGGGGCAGACTTCGTTGGCCGCGTTGTCACAAACCGTGAAGACGAAGTCGAGCCGAGGCGCATCGGGCTTGGCGAATTCGTCCCAGCTCTTACTGCGCAGGCCGTCGATGGGCAAATGCGCGGACTCCAGTTGCCGTAATGCCTCCGGGCGAACCTTTCCCGAGGGATGGCTCCCTGCGCTGTAGGCACTAAAGTTTGGCCGGCCTTTTTGTTTCATGATGGCCTCGGCCATGATGGACCGCGCCGAGTTCCCGGTACACAGAAACAGCACGTTGTAGTGTCCTTGCATGATCGTTCTCCCTGCCTCAGCTACAGCATGTCGGTCCGCAACATGTCTCCTGAGCCTGGCTCGGTTTTACTGCGCGGATGAAGGCGCTCAGGAATTTTCCGTCCACTTGCGGAGCGAGGGCGTCGACGTCGATTCCCTGCCCGGATAGAAATTCGCGGGCATCTTCGGCACGATAGATGCGCGTGGGCTCGATTTCAACCGTTTCGAATCCCGCTGCGACGAGTTGGCCACGGTAGTCGTTTTCTTCGAGGGCCCCGGCAATGCAACCGACCCAGGCCAGAACGCTTTGACGAATCTCGGGCAGAATCTCACCCCGAGTGACCACATCGGATACCGCGAAACGCCCGCCCGGCTTCAACACGCGGAAGGCCTCGCGCAGAACTTTGTCTTTGTCGGCAGAAAGATTAATCACGCAATTGGAGATGATCACGTCGACGGAATTGTCGGGCAAAGGAATACTCTCAATCTCGCCCTTTAGAAATTCGACATTCTCGATGCCCGCTTTGCGCTTATTGTCATTGGCCAACGCCAGCATTTCGTCGGTCATATCGAGGCCGTAGGCCTTGCCAGTGGGACCGACGCGGCGCGCGGAGAGCAGCACATCAATGCCTCCGCCAGAACCGAGGTCGAGGACAACCTCGCCCGTCTTCAACTCGGCCAGCGCCGTCGGATTGCCACAGCCCAGAGAGGCCAGCAGCGCTTCTTCCGGAATCTGCCCCGCCTGCGCAGCGTCGTAGAGATTGGTGGTGATGGGATCGCAGCAGCCCGTGCTGGCTGTCGCGCCACAGCAGGAACTGCCCCCGGACGTCACGCGGAGGGCAGCTTCGCCATATTTCTGCTTCACCACTTCTCGAATGTTCGCTGTTCCGTCGAGCCGGTTTGGGGAGGACACGCCTGCAGCCGCCCCCGCGTGTGGGAATGTCCCAGGTTCTGCCGCATGGTTTGGGAAGGGCACGGCTTCAGCCGTGCCGTTAAGGGACGCCAAAGATGTGGGCTTTAGCCCCTGAGGGTTCTTTTCGTTGGGAGCAACATCCCGAAGGCTCGTGGTCATGACCAGAACTCCTATTTGCAGATCTGAATAATGTCTTGCGGTTTGAGGGCTCGATTGCGCGTGCAGCATTCGGCATAAAGAAACTGCAGCAATTCCTGCAGGGCGCCGGTGTCTGCCGTGTAGCGAAGAAAAGTTCCCTCGCGCTGGACTTCGACAAGGCCTTCAGTCCGAAGCTTGTCGAGGTGATGCGAGAGCGTTGAGTTGGGGATTTCGAGTTCGCCCTGAATGTCGCTGACCACGAGTCCCTCAGGATGCGCGGTCAAAAGCAACTGCATGATGCGCAGGCGGGGCTCGGTGCCCATGGCGGAGAACATGTCGGCGTATTTGGCGACGCGCTCGCTGGATTTGCTGGGGGGAGCTTTGGTGGTCGCTGCCATATTTCGATATTACTGGAAATATGGGAAAGATGTCAACCGCACAGGCAGCCGAGCTTTGCTCGACCCGTCCGGGTCAAAGATCCGGACCCAAACAAAGACTGGGGCTCATGGCTCATGGCTTATGGCTTATGGCTTATGGCTGATGGCTGATGACTGATGGCTGAAAGCTGTTAGCTGAACGCTGATAGCTGAATGCTGACGGCTGAGTGCCGCGTGCTTTATGCTGGAAGCAGATGATTCGGACCCACCGCGCTTTCGACCCGCACTCGATCCAACTGGTAATTTTCGACCTGGACGGCACGCTGATTGACTCGCGCCTGGACCTGGTGCATTCCGTCAACGCGGCTCTGCGTCACATCGGTCGGCCTGAGTTGCCGGACGATGTCATCGCGAGCTATGTGGGCGATGGCGCTCCGATTCTGATTCAGCGGGCGCTGGGCGGCGAGGCGGTCGACGAGCCGCTGGTGCGCAAAGGGCTCGAGTTTTTTCTGTCTTACTATCGCGAGCACAAACTCGATCACACGACGGTTTACTCCGGCATTCGAGACGCACTCGCGGCGATTCAAAACTCTTCGAACGGCAAACCTCGGCGGATGGCCGTGCTTACCAACAAGCCGGTGATCCCGTCGCGCGCGATTGTCCAGGCTCTTGGCATGGGAGCGTTTTTCTCGCAGGTGTATGGGGGCAATAGTTTCGTCACCAAGAAGCCCGATCCGGAGGGCGCGCTCAAGTTGCTGGCGGAGAGCGGCGTGCAGCCTGAGCAGGCTGCGATCGTCGGGGACTCTCATGTGGACGTCGAAACCGGACGCAATGCCGGTCTGTGGACGATTGGCGTGACCTACGGTTTCGCGCCACACTCGCTCGCCGAGGCGTCCCCGGATATCGTGGTCGATTATCCGAGCGAGTTGGCCACGGTGTTTGCGGGATAGAGGTACTGCACAACCGCGTGCACCATCGCCGGTGCAGACTGCCCCCAAAGTGCTCATTTCAGGCGAGATACACATTTCATGTGCTGTGATAATAATTCCTTGTATCTAACTGAAAACATGACAGTTAAATACGTCAGTTAAAGCGATTTAACTCGCCGGCAGAGTGCGCAGTATTTTGGCGTGACCCAAATGTCATCCCAACCGATGACCAGCCGTGGCAGGCTCCGCAGTCACCGCGCGGGCCCTTTCCTGCACCGACTCGCTCGCAGTGTCCGGAAGAATTCTCTCGATGTCTTGAGTGATATCGAGATTTTGCGCCAACTGACTCCATTTCCATGTCGGGCCGTCAACTTGCCTTGTAACTCTTCATGGGACGCAATGCTTTCCGTTAAACAAGACATGAAGCCGGCGCTTGATTCCCCGTGGGCGACAATGCCGCCGCTGCGACATGGCAAGATTCCGGCTGGATTGGGAATCGCCGATCTGTTCGTTACCATCAGCGAGGATAACAGGGCTCTTCTTCGGGTGGACTTATACGGTAATTCGTGGGACTTCACGTTCAAAGATGCTCTCGTTTGGTACGACCGTGTGTTTGTGGGATTCGGATACAGTGTCTACGTCATTGATCCGAAAAAGCAATCTGCTTCCGAGATTTATCTCGGACCATACTCGGACTTCCGACATTTCCATGCATGTCAGGATTACTTACTGGTCGCCTCTGGCGACTCTCTGTTGCGGCTCGCACCTGACGGCGCAATCCTCTGGCAGACACCTAACGTCGGCCTCGATGGTGTAGTGGTTAATTCCGTGGAGAACGGTCTGATACAGGGTGAGGGCGAGTGGGATCCGCCGGGAGGTTGGAGGCCCTTCGCCTTACGACTGGACTCGGGCACGTTGATTTCGATTGGGTAACAGGTCGTCACACTCAGGCGCCAGCACAAGCCATGACGAGTGTCATCGGGAGCCGCCACGCTCATAGGCCTCTCCGTTGACTTACGTTACACTGCTGGGACGAGGGAACGACCTCGGCAAAACGAATGACCGACGACCACTCCGGCTTCCCGCACGATTCCACCCAGCACGAATTCACCACGAACGATTTCACGAAACAAGAACTGCGCAAGCTGCGCAGCATGAAAAATCCTTACGGCATACAGAAGTTTCTCGACGACATGCCGTATCACCTGGAAGATACGGCATGGTCGCCGCGCAAGGTGTTGGCCGAAGAGTCCTCGCATTGTCTGGAAGGCGCGATTTTCGCCGCCGCTGCCTTACGGGCCAATGGATATCCTCCGCTGCTGCTGGATTTCGAGGCCGAGCACGACACTGACCACGTGATCGCCATTTACCATGAAGACGGCTGCTGGGGAGCGATCGCCAAGTCGAATTACACCGGATGCCGCTGGCGCGAACCGGTGTATCGCACGCTGCGAGAGCTGGCGCTCAGTTACTTCAACGCTTACTTCAACTTGCGGCGCGAGCGCACGCTGCGGCGCTATTCGGTTCCCGTGAATCTGAAGCGCTTCGACCGGCAGAACTGGATGACCACCGAGCAGCCGGTATGGTTCATCGTTTATCACCTGTTCGACATCAAGCACTATTCCCTGATGACGAAAGCACAGGAGAAGCGACTGCACCGGGTGGACGAGCGATTGTTTCAGGCAGAGTGTTTGGGAAAAGCGCACAAGCAGCGCGACTGAGGATGATATCCAGCTAAAGTTCCGGGGCAATTGTGCCGATCCCAAGGCAAGGACCTTTTTGCTTGCGTTGCCCACGCGGTTGGACGCACCTTGTGTAGCGAGTTATGGCGTAACGAGTTACGCGAAGGCGGCGCAAATCCTGGTCCAGGACTTTCGGCGTGGAACAGATTGATCCATTCGAAACTAACTCTATACGCGATTTCGTGGAACCTCGGCGCCATCCCCGATTCAAGCTGGAGGTGAGCATTCGCGTCTATCCACGCGCCTGCCCGGTGGTTCGCGGCGACACGGTGGATATCAGCGAATCGGGCATTTCCGCCATGCTGCGGGAAGAGGTCCCGGTCGGCGAACTGGTTCGGTTGGAACTCACACTGCCCCTCGGGAATGTCGAAGTTCTCGCGATGGTGCGGCACCGAAACGCCTTCCGCTATGGCTTCCAGTTCGTGGAGGCGAGTTCAGCAAAAGACATCATTGGACGCACCTGCCGGCAACTGGAGGTCGAGCAGCCCGTGACGCAGCGCATAGAAAGTTAACCTGGTACCGCAGAAACCTCTCTCCAGTTCAAGCGCAGATGTCCCCCGGCTATCCTCTTCGGTCCCAGGTGCGATTCTGGGGTAAACTGTGCATCCCAGCGGAACTTCACGTCGTCTAACGGCGTAAGATCACGTGATGAAGTTCCGATTCCTCTTACTCCTATTGCTCGCCCTCTTGCTGCTCGTCGGCTTGCCGCTATTCGCCCAGCAGGAGGGGCCGTCGTCGGCGCCTGCGCCTGGGGACGAGAAGTCTCCGACTGCCACAGCCGCTCCCGCGGCCCCCGCCCTCGATCTGACGACCGGGGCCGACGGCAAACTTTCGCAAGAGCAAATGCGGCGGTTGTTCCGCGTGGTCGCCGACAAAGACATGGAGAACGACAAGCGGCAGCGCGATTACACCTACATTGATCGCGAAGTCCAGAACAATATGGACGGCAAGGGGAACACCAAGTCCACGGAAATCAAGACGTACGAGATTCTGGAAATCTATGGCGAACAGGTGCAGCGGCTCATCGCAAAAAACGACAAGCCGCTCGATGCCAAGGAGACGGCCAAAGAGGACGAGAAGATCCAGAAAATCATCGACAAGCGCAAGAACGAATCGGACGAAGATCGCAAGAAGCGGGAAGAGAAGGAATTAAAGGAGCGCGAGGAAAACCGGAAGTTCGTGCTGGAAGTAGCCGATGCCTACAACTTCACACTGGCGGGCACGGAAGAGGTGGGCGGACGCGAGGCTTGGATCATCGACGCCGAGCCGCGTCCCGACTTTGAGCCGCATATGAAGGAAGCGAAGCTTCTCTCCAAGTTTCGCGGGCGCGTCTGGATCGACAAGACCGATCTGCAACTGGCGAAGATGGATGTCGAGGCGATCGACACGGTGTCGTTCGGGTGGGTTGTCGCACGCATCCACAAAGGCACGCGCGTCATGCTTGAGCAGACGCGGGTCAACGACGAAGTCTGGCTGCCCCGGCATATCACCTTCAAAGTAGATGCGCGCGTGGCGTTGTTCAAGGGCTATAACATCGACGGTGATCAGGAATATCGCGACTACAAGAAGTTCCGAACCTCGTCGAAGATCGTCGGCATGGGCGAAGTGAAAGAACAGCAGTAACGATCGAGCATGCGTCCCCCTCAGCAGATTCTCATCCAACAAACTTGTCATCCTGAGCGCAGCGAAGGACCTGTGCAGTCGCCGGTAGCATGCCGCTGCCCGCGAATGCATAGGTCCTTCGGCCCGCAAAGACATGAGCCTCAGGATGACTACGGAAATCGAAGATCGTTCGTCCTCCACAGGCGGGCCTCGGGCCGTATAATGCATGGTCCCAACTGCACGAGTTGCGGGGCGTTGCTTCGCCGACCGTCGCGTGGGATAGGATTCCAATTCTCAAAACCACTCCCTGAGGCACGGAAATGACTTCTCTCAGCCGTCGCGATCTGCTCCGCTCTGGTCTGGCACTCTCCGCGTCAACTCTGGTCACAGGCTCGGTGGGCCGGGCTCATGCATTGCTCGCGGGTTATCCGGGCGTTGCGTCGGCGGAGGCTTCGTCTGCGGTGGCGCCGCGGGAGCGTCTGCTGTTCGACTTTGGCTGGAAATTTTTTCAGGGAAACGCCGAATGACCCGCTGCGCGATCTCGGGTTTGGCATGGGTCAAGGAGATTTCGCCAAGTCGGGCGAATTCACGTTCGCCACCGAGAAATTTGACGACTCGAAGTGGCGTCGGTTGAACCTGCCGCATGATTGGGCCGTCGAGTTGCCGTTTGTGTGGGACGAAGAACAGCAGAGTCACGGCTATAAGCCGCTCGGCCGACGGTATGCGGAGACCAGCGTGGGATGGTACCGGCGCACATTCGACATTCCAAAAGAAGATAACGGACGGCGCATCACGGTTGAGTTTGATGGAGCCTTTCGCAGTGCGCTCGTGTTTCTCAACGGATATTTCATTGGGCGCAACGATAACGGCTATGCACCCTTCCGCTTCGACGTGAGCGACTTTCTCAGGTACGGCGAAAAGAATTATCTCGTGGTGCGCATGGACGCCAGCTTTGGCGATGGCTGGTTCTACGAGGGCGCGGGCATCTACCGGCATGTGTGGCTGACCAAGACCGATGCGCTGCATCTGGGGAATTGGGACAGCACTGTTCGAACGTCCGTGAAGGGAAACGCTGCGACTCTGAGTCTCGGAACAGCGGTGCAGAACCAGGGGCAACAACCCGAAAACTGCCTTGTACGCTGGCAAGTCTTTGATGCCGCGGGCAAGCAAGTCGCGACGGCGAACTCAGCAGCACAGTCCGTTGCCCCAGATGGCTTCGCAACGTTTACGGCAAATGCGAGCGTGACGAATCCCGCGCTCTGGTCTCCGGAAGCTCCGAAAATGTATTCGGCTGTCGTAACCGTCGAATCCGGCGGGAAACCGCGCGATGCCGAGCGCGTGAGTTTCGGCGTGCGCACCATCGCGTGGGACGCCGACAAGGGATTCTTCCTGAACGGCAAATCCGTGAAGATCAAAGGGACCTGCAACCATCACGACCACGCGGGAATCGGCGCGGCTCTTCCCGATCGCATGCAGTGGTACCGCCTCGCAGTGTTGAAGGATATGGGCGGCAATGCGGTGCGCACGTCGCACAACATGCCCACGCCGGAATGGGTGGAGGCTTGCGACCGCATGGGCATGATGATGATGTGCGAAACGCGGCTGATGAGTGCGAATCCGGAAGGTATGGCGCAGCTTGAGGTAATGGTGAAGCGCTATCGCAACTCGCCATCGATTATTTTGTGGTCCATGGGCAACGAAGAGTGGACGATGATGCCGCAACCCCAAGGCGTGCGCGTCATTGACGACATGATTGCGAGGACTCATGAACTCGACCCGACAAGGCTCTGCACGGCGGCGGTCAATGCCTCGTTCGAGACGAAGTTCCCGGAACAATTGGACGTGATGGGCTTCAATTACAACCTGAAGGTTCTGGACGGCTGGCACAAGGCGCATCCCAAAACGCCTTCCGTCGGTTCCGAGACCGCGAGCACGGTTTCCACGCGCGGCATTTATTCGACCGATAAGTTGCGTAACTGGGTCAGCGCTTACGACCTGAATCATACGGACTGGTCGGAACTGGCGGAGGAGTGGTGGAAGTTCTACGCTGCGCGGGAATGGCTTTCGGGAGGATTCGCGTGGACCGGCTTTGACTACCGCGGCGAACCTACTCCGTATGGCTGGCCATCGATCAACTCGCAGTTCGGCATCGTCGACATGTGCGGTTTTCCCAAAGATAACTTTTATTACTACAAAGCCTGGTGGGGATCGGAGCCCGTGCTGCACCTGTTTCCGCATTGGAATTGGGGAGGGCGCGAGGGCGAACCGATCTCGGTGTGGGTGCACTCGAATCTCGATTCGGTGGAATTGTTCCTGAACGGCAAGAGCCAAGGCTCGCAGAAAGTGCAGCCGCTGACGCATCTGGAATGGAAAGTGATTTACGAGCCGGGTGTACTCGAAGCGCGGGGCGCAAAAGACGGCAAAGTCGTGCTGACGGAAAAGCGCGAAACCACGGGCGGGCCGGAATCGATCCGGCTGACGGCCGATCGGACTGAGATCGATGCCAACGGCGACGACATCGCGGTGCTGAAAGTCGAAGTGCTCGACAGTGCGGGGCGGGCGATCCCGACCGCCGCGAACATGATCAGTTTCCGAGTCACCGGCGAAGGCGCGCTGATCGGCGTGGGCAATGGCGATCCCAACTGCCAGGAGTCTGATAAAGCGCCCAAGCGGAGTCTGTTTAACGGACTAGCGCAAGTGATCGTGCAGGCCAGCCGCACTCCGGGAACCATCACCGTGGAGGCATACACGGAACCCTACCCGCGGCCCAAGTTGCCGTCGACGCAGGTGACGATCATGACCAAGAAGGTCGAACTGCGGCCGGCGGTTGGGTAGCACGGCACCCAGCCCTTTTGTCATCCTGAAGCGGAGCGAAGCCCGGGTGAGGGACGACGACGGGACAGCCAAGGGTTGCAGGCGCGGTGGAATCTACGCGAATGGCGATCCCGTTTGCCGCGCCCTGACTGTTGGCCGACGTAGGGGTCCTTCATGCTGGCTTCGCCAGCATTCAGGATGACATCACTTGAGTGCTGATCTACGCTCGGCCTCTGCGCTCGGCCTCTGCGTTTATAATAGAAAGATTCTCTGGCGGCGAAATTGGGCTCTGTGGGGCTGCCGGCGAAAACCTGGCCTCGCTGCGCTGGGCCGGACGGGCGATGGCGCCCGTCCCCACACGAACTCATTCCATTGAGGACAGGAATTGTCCTCGAGTGGGTCTAGGCTATGAGCTAGAAGCTAAGAGCTTTTCTATGAATTTCAAACTCGTTTCCAGCTACAAGCCGCAAGGGGACCAGGGACGGGCGATTGAAGCGCTGTTGCGCGGAGTATATGACCGCGAGCAGCATCAGGTGCTGCTCGGTGTCACCGGGTCGGGCAAGACGTTCACCATGGCCAAGGTGATTGAGGCGGCGAACCGTCCCACGCTGGTGATGGCGCATAACAAGACCTTGGCGGCGCAGCTTTATCATGAATTCAAGAACTTTTTTCCGCACAACGCGGTCGAGTATTTCGTCTCGTATTACGACTACTACCAGCCGGAGGCCTACGTCCCGGCCGCCGATCTCTATATCGAAAAAGAAGCGACGATCAACGATGAACTCGATAAGCTCCGGCTGTCGGCAACACGGTCGCTCTTCGAACGGCGCGACGCGCTGATTGTGGCGTCGGTGAGCTGCATCTACGGCCTGGGTTCTCCGGAAGCGTATTACGGAATGATGATGTTTCTGGAAAAAGGCCAGAAGATCAAGCGCGAGGACATCACGCGCAGGTTGGTCGACATTCTCTACGAGCGCACCAATGGAGACTTCCGGCGTGGGACGTTTCGCGTGCGCGGCGACGTGATTGAGGTCTTCCCTACGTACGACGACATGGCGTACCGCATCGAGTTGTGGGGCGATGAGATTTCGTCGCTCACGCAGATCGATCCGCTGTTCGGCACCGTGAAGCAGAAATACATGCGGCTGCCGATTTATCCGAAAACGCACTATGTGATGAAGGACGAAACGCGGGCAGTCGGCTGTGGATTCGATCAAGAAGGAATTGGCCTGGTGGGAAGTTGAGATGGAGAAGCAAGGACGGCTGGTCGAGGCCCAGCGGATTCATCAGCGGACGATGTTCGATCTGGAAATGATCAAGGCCATGGGGTTCTGCCATGGGATCGAGAACTATTCGCGGCACTTTACCGGCCGGCTGCCGGGCGAGCCTCCACCGACCTTGCTGGATTATTTTCCGCGCGACTTTCTGATGTTCATCGACGAATCGCATGGGACAGTGCCGCAGTTGCGCGGCATGTACGCGGGCGACCGATCGCGCAAGGAAACGCTGGTCGAATATGGGTTCCGCATGCCGTCGGCGCTAGACAATCGTCCGCTGACATTTGAAGAATTTGAGCATCGCACGAATCAGCTGATTTACGTTTCGGCGACCCCCGGGCCATATGAGCTGACGAAATCGGCGGGCGTGGTCGTGGAGCAGATTATCCGGCCCACGGGATTGATCGATCCGGAAGTGGAGATCCGCCCGGTGAAGGGGCAGATCGACGACCTGCTGCACGAGATTCGCGCTCGCGCCGAGCGTGGCGAACGCGTGCTGGTCACGACGCTAACCAAGCGCATGTCGGAGGATCTGGCGGAATACTATGCCGAGGTGGGCGTGAAGTGCCGCTACATGCATTCGGAAATCGAGACCCTGGAGCGCGTCAAGATTCTGCGCGACCTGCGCAAGGGCGAGTTCGATGTATTGATCGGCATTAACCTTCTGCGGGAAGGCTTGGATCTGCCGGAGGTTTCGCTGGTGGCGATTCTGGATGCGGACAAAGAAGGATTTCTGCGTTCGACTGGGTCGCTGATTCAGACCATCGGCCGGTGTGCGCGGCATCTGAACGGGCGCGCGATCCTGTACGCCGATCGCATGACCGATTCGATGAAGCGCGCGATCGATGAGACGTTGCGCCGCCGCGCGATTCAGACGGCGTACAACGAAGAGAATGGAATCACGCCAGAATCGATCGTGCGTCCGCTGGACATGACGCTGGCGGGGATCGTGGCCGCCGATTATGCGGACCTGACCGCGGGCGAGTCGGAAGGCATGCCGGAGTTCAAGACGCAGGAAGAAGTGGATGCGTACATCGGCAAGCTGGAAAGCGACATGCGCGAAGCGGCCAAGCAATTCGAGTTCGAGAAGGCGGCGAAGTTGAGGGACACGATTAAGGAGCTGAGAACGAAGGAGTTCCTGTTCGCGTAAAAGCCCCTCACCACAGAGGACACAGGGGACAACCACCTTCCTCCGTATTCCCCTGTGTCCTCTGGGGTTTTCTTTTCTTGTTTCGCTTACCGCCCGTAGGCGGCGCTGGCGGCCAGGGGTTTCCGGTGGAAGGTGTATCCGTCGAAAGTTTCCGATCGGAAGTTCAGATTCGGGGCACAGAGCTTTTCCGTCTGGCTCAAGAAAAGGTATCCGCCGGGTTCAAGGTAGAGATGCAAGCGCTCCATGAGTGCAGTGCGCTGGGCGCGCGAGAGATGCGGCAGAACGTCCATACAGAAAATGCAGTCGAAGCGTCCAATATAGACCGGCTTGGTCAGATTCATGGTGTTGAAGGTGACCAGGCTGCGCAGGCGCGGCTTGACGAGCAGATGAGCTCCGTTGGACGAGGCATTTCCCGATCCATTCCCTGAACCGTTTATCGCCCCGTTTGGTGAAGCTTCCTGCGTTCCGTTCGAGTTCCCGTTCGGGCTTCCAATTTTTGAGAAGCAGGCGCGGATCGCGGCAGGAGGCAATCCTGTCAAAGCCGACTGGGGATACAAGCCGCGTTCAGCCACTTCAATGGCAGAAGGAAGCAAGTCGCTGCCGACGATATGGATCGACCAGTCTCTGGTTACCGGCGCTGAGGTGGATACTCCACTGTCGGCGATGCCACCGTTTCGGCCGGCCGCGTCTTTTCCTTTCGGGTCCTTGTTGCCGTTGCCATTGCTCGAACTGTTGCTGTTGCCATTCCCGCCCGGCAAGGCTTCGCAGATTGCCATGGCGATCGAGTAAGTCTCTTCACCGGTCCCACAACCTGCGCTCCAGATGCGAAGCGTGCCGGTCCGTCGTCTGACTTGCGAGCATAGATTTGCGGAACCACTTGCCGCGCCAGGGCATTCATCGCTCCAGGATGCCGGAAGAAACCGGTATTCGAGTTGAGTACGCCGTCGAGAAATGTGGGCAGTAGCGATGGATCCTGATCGGAGGCGCGCAAACGCGCGATTAAAGCGGCAGGAGATTCCAATTCCTGGCTCTCCAGATATTCGGCCACATGGGCCGCTAAAGCGCTATTTGGACAGTCGAGCAGAATCCCGCTCTGTCGCTCGACCAGCAGGCGCAGTTCGGAGAGTTCGTGCTCAAGAATGGTGACGCCCGCCATCAATCTATGCATAAATCCTTCCCCCGGAGGGTGCGCAAACGTCTTCGCCGAACTTCCTGCGATCGGCGCGGTAGGAGGGGAGGGTGAATGTTCATCGTCAATCGCCCGCGGCAACCGCCGCATACGACTTGCCTGAGTCCTGTTCGGCTTGTTGCGCCACCACGTTCATTTCCTTCTCCAACGAGGAGAAGCGCTGCATGATCTCGTGGATGCGAAGTGTCATGTTACGAATGGTCTCGATCTGGGCGCGGGTCTGGGCCGAAAGGCTGCCCGGCTCCAGCAGCAGCAGATCTGAGTTTCCCAGCACCGAGGTCAGAGCGTTGTTCATGTTGTGCCGCATTTCCAGCATGTAGCGGCCCAGGGTCGCCTGGCGATCGAGCGTGGCACAGGAATACTCTGCGGCCCGCGCCCGGCACTCGGCCCGCGAACGGTGGACTGCCTCGCTGGCCGCCAACACCAGAGTTTCGAGCCAGTGTTCGCTGCGCCGCAGAATCGAAATCCGCGGCCAGCGCTCGCGTACCAACTGCGCTGTGGCGGCTTCCTGGCAGACACAAAAGATCGGCTGCCCCGTCGAGTGCAATGGTTCCAGCACCACGGAAAGAAGATCGCGCCGCAACTCGCCAACCAGGGCCACATCGAACACATCCGCCGCAAACCGCGGCCACAATTCTCCACTGAGAAGTGTGAACGTGGGGACGTTACGCTCCATCTGCCAGCGGGCGGTGATGCGGCGCGAGAAGTCCACTTCGTCGGAAATGATCAGTACGGTCGGCGCTTCCACGTTACGAACTTTCCTGTTGCGAGCTGGCTTGTTGTTCAACTTGCAGGTTGCCAACTCGCTGGTTACGAACTTTGCTCGTTACGAACCTTCTTTGCCGATAGGCGGTCCATCCCGGGCACGCAAACATCCGCAAACGGGTTATTTCTTCTTTCCTGGCTGCGAGGCAGAATCCGGGTCCCAGCCCGGAGCGCTTGAAATTTCAAACTCAGGAGCTTCTACCGGCGGACCGGCCGGCTTGACGGCTGGCTTGAACACCGGCTTGGGGGTCGGCTTCGCGACCACGGGCGCAGCAGCAGGCTTGGGCATTGGCTTGGCGCCTGCAGCCGCGGCTACCGCTTTCGGTGCAACTGGAGCGGGTTTGGCGGGGGTTGCAGGCTTGGCCGGGGCCGCCGCCGATACCGCTGGCTTCGGCGCTACCTTTGCCGCTGCCACGGGTGCAACCGCGACCGTACCCTTCGCAGCGGCTTCGGACGTCTTACCGCGGCCAAGAGCATGTTCGACCGAGGCGCGCAGATCGACCAGCATGCGCAACGGCGATCCGGAGGAATACTCTGCCTGGAACATAACTTTCCAGGACTGGCAGATCATGCGCAGACGGATGATCGGTTCCTGCGCCGAGAACTGGGCACGCCGGCAGTCGATAGTCTGAACTCCCTTTTCCTCCAGTTCGCTCAGCCCGTCGAGAATGATGTTGAGATCGCCCAGCATGAGGCGGAAGAACGCTCGCCGCATGAGGTATCCGAAGCGGGTAAAGGCCACCAAAGCGACTGGCAGATAGAACAGTTCGCCGGCGAGCCCCTTGGCCTTGCGGCCCTGTTCCAGCACTCCGCCATGCAGAAGCTCATCGAGTGAACGGCATTTCCGTGCCGCGTCGAGCACGCGATCGAGCGCGTTCAACCACACCGGAGGCTTCAGATCCACCTGACCGAGCACCGGTTCCATCGCTTGAGCTACATAGGGGAGATCGACCTCGGCGTCGCCTACTCCGGCGGGCGCCATTTGGCTGAAATACTGCACCAGAAGAAAATCAACCTTGTCGCGGACGGCGTCGGTCTTGACCGCCTTCGCCACGAAGTGCTGCAGCAGCGCCACTAATCCGTCCTGGTTCACGAGCGAACTGGTTTGCAGGAACTGGCGCAACTGGTGCACCTGGATGAGTTCGTCCATCTGCTCGAGCCATCGGTTGGCCTGTTCGACCACGTCTTTGCCGGGGTTGTCGACTCCGGCTTCCAGGTCGGGGCAGGGTTTAGCGTCAATGGCGAACTCACGCGCCATTTCGAAATAGACGGGATACAGCCGCCGGGCGAACTTCCACTGCGTGGCGAGATCCTGTACGGGTGTTGTAGGAGTCATGATTTCACGATCCAGTTGGGCACTTCTCCGCGAAAACGTGCGGCGACCACACTCTTGCCGGGGTGATACTGCACGGCGACGACTGAAACCTCGACATCAAGCGACCCATCGGAGTTTCGCAGGCGGAGATAATCGCCAAACTCCAGCGGGGTTTTGCATTCGAAAAGAACTTCGCGGGGAGTGCCAAATTCGATGACGATCCCTTCCGCGAAATGCGCCGGGGCAAGCTCGCCGCTCTCCACGATACGGGCCAGTTGCACCGGCATGCGCACCGGCGATGCTTCCGGGAAAAAACGGGCCAGTCCCGCCACCATGCTGGCGTTCTGCGCGCTGCGCGCGGTTGCTGTGGCTGAATGCGCCAAGTAGATAAAAATCCCCTAACCCAAACTCGTCGGCCCCGATTGAAATGCGGTAGGGCTCCCCTCTTCCCGGTTAGGAAGAGCTGTGGGGAGCCAGATTCCGCGGTTCAGAAAAGAAAGAGCAACGCGGCAGCCATCGCCGCGAACGGAAGGACTAGCACGAAGGTGAACAGGTTTTCAACGGGTTAGGGAGGGTTTTGAGAGTGGTTTATGAGGGCATGTAAGCGCAGCGTCTCAGGATGAGATGGCTGTCTCAGAATCAGAGTCAGTCGCGGAGAACAGCTCTGTACTCTCTGCATCTCTCTCGACTTTGGATTCGCGGTTGGATGACGTTCGGGCGGCGATCACTCCAGCGTATGACTCGGCGATCCTGATCCGGAAGCGGCCATCCCGATGTTGTTGAGGGGAGCTGGGTCCAAGAAACTGGTGAACTTCCCCGCCCCGGTTTCAGGTTCCTCGGTTTCTCCAACGTCCTTGATTTCATGCGAAATTCATCCAACAGTCATAATTTGGTAACGCGCCGCTGCTAGAACAGGCCCGTCGCATTGGACGCTCAAACTGCCCGCAAACCAAAAATACGTGCGAGAGCTAGCTCAACCGGGCAATTTTATATATTCTCCACAGATTGCTTAGGACAGTGCCCGGACGGATCGGACGTGTTTATCCTGAACCTAAATCCCCCCGCTGTGCCATAGAGTCGCATGTGGGGCGGCCAGGTGGGCGGACAATGCTGAGTTCGCGCTTAGCCGAACGCGATATAAGTGAGATGCGGCGTAGCGCCGAGGAGGCGAGTGGCACTACCTTGCATCCGGCGGAGGTGGACCAACACCTTTGTCCGCCGCCTGATACGGCATATGCTCTCGAATACGCATTCCATTTGCTTGGGGACGTCCACAACAAGGTCGTCCTTGATCTCGGGTGCGGAACCGGGGAGAATATCGTTCCCCTCGCTAAGCGCGGCGCTCGCGTCATCGGTTTGGACATCTCGCCTGAGCTAGTTGACTTATCACGGCAACGACTTAGGAGTGCGGGCGTTGAAGCTGCCCTGCGAGTCGGTTCGGCCTATGATACCGGTTTGCCTGACCAGTCGGTTGAAGTTATCTTTTGCATCGCTCTGATCCATCACTTGGACATCGCCGCCGTGCGGGACGAGATGCTCCGGATTCTCACTAGGGATGGTGTAATCATTTTGAGCGAGCCGATCCGCTTCTCCGCCGTCTACAATCGGCTCGGGAATCTGCTTCCTGCGCGCAAGAATATCTCGGACCACGAGCATCCGCTCACAAGCAATGAGTTGGCCACGTTTACCACGTGCTTCAAGGTTGAGGGGACGCGCTAGTTCCGCCTCCCCCTGTTGCCACTCGCCTTTCGCGCCCTGCCTCCCAGAGCTCTGAACAGAAAGAAAATGTGGAAAATGGATCGCTGGATTCTTCAGCACTGCCGCCCCGCACGAAAATACGCTACCAACGTGACGATGCGGCTGCGGAAGGCAACTGAGTGATTCCGAGCAACACAAGAAGTTCTTTGGGGAACCTGCGGCGAGCCTGGACGCAGGGGAACCTAGAGTGGAAACCTGGGGTCAGACGGGACGTTCACCTGATTCTTGGGCCGGATTCTAGAAAAGCGGATGTCAAGAAACCAAACCTTCCCAGCGAAGAGTGAAGTATTCTTGCTTGATCCCTCTTGATAGAACCCGCCCGGCGATCACTGCAGGGTATGACTCGGCGATCCTGATCCGGAAGCGGCCATGCCGATGTTGTAGCGCTTGAGCTTGCGGTACAACGTGGCGCGGCTGATGCCTAACATGCGCCCGGCTAGGGCTTTGTCGCCTTTCACCTGCTCGAAGACGCGCTCGATCGTGGCTCGTTCGATGTCTTCGAGATCGGTTGACGAGAGCGGCGACCGTAGCGTTTCGTGTGCGGTTTGCGCCGCAGCGAGGTCGGGATCGAGCACGGTCGGTCGTTCCGCAGGCGCGACCGCGGATTTCCCTACGACAGGATTCCCCGAAGCAATCGCTGGCGGAAGGTCGCCGAGGTCGATGGTCTGTCCGTTGCCCAACGCGACGGCGCGCTCGACGCAGTTTTCCAATTCGCGCACGTTGCCCGGCCAGTCATATTGCATCAGGGCCTTCATCGCGGCGCTGGTCACGTGCACTTCTGAACCCGGAGCGTAACGATCGAGGAACCAGTGCACCAGCATGGGCGTGTCGCTGCGGCGCTCGCGTAACGCGGGGACATATAAGGTCACGACGTTCAGCCGGAAGTACAGGTCTTTGCGGAAGGTTCCATTCTTGTAAGCCGCCTCGAGATCGCGGTTGGTGGCGGCGATGACGCGGACGTCTACCTTGATCCTTTGATTACTGCCTACCGGACGAACTTCTTTTTCCTGCAGCACCCTGAGCAGTTTTGCCTGCAATTCCAGTGGCAGTTCGCCGACTTCGTCCAGGAATATCGTCCCGCCGTCGGCGGCCTGGAATAATCCCTGCTTCGATTTCAGCGCGCCGGTGAAGGCTCCCTTCTCATAGCCGAAAAGCTCGCTTTCGATGAGAGTAGGGACGAGCGATCCGCAATCGACGGCCACAAACGGACGGTTGGCGAACGCGCCGCGGAAATGCATGGCGCGGGCCACCAGTTCCTTGCCGGTTCCGCTTTCTCCGTAAATCAGGACCGGAGTCCGCGTATCTTTCAGGCGCGCCACCATGCGCAAGACTTCCTGGATCTCGCGTCGACGAGCCGACAATGCCATGCACCGCGGTCTCGGAATCGGTGCGCTGGCGCAGGAACTCGTTTTCCTCGACCAGCCGAATTTTGTCCGCCATGCGTCTCAAGAACAGACGAAGTTCTTCCAGCGGCGAGAAGGGCTTGGTGATGTAGTCATAAGCCCCAAGCTTCATGGCCTGGACAGCTGTCTCGATCGACCCGTGCCCGGTCATGAGCGCAATCTCGGTGCGGGGCAGAAGCTTTTTCACCTTCTCGAGGAATTCCAGTCCCGACATGCGCGGCATGACCATGTCGGTCAAAACCATGTGGACGGATTGCTCTTCCAGCAACGCCAGTGCGGACTCGCCGCTTTCTGCTTCCAGGCAAACGAAGCCGAGGGCCTCGCCGACCGTGACGCAGAGTTTGCGGATGCTCTGCTCGTCGTCGACGATCAGCATGCGAATGCGAAGATCTTCTTTGCTTCCCGTATTATTCACTCGGCCTTCCCGAAGGTTTTCGAGACCACATCGATGAACTGCTGCACGCGAAAAGGCTTCTCCACGCAGGGCGCGCCGGTTTGCCGCAAGGTCGCGACCGTTTCCTCGTTGGCGATGTCGCCGGTAATAAAGATGATGCGCGACGCCAGATCAGGCCGGTGCTGCGCCACCCAGGCGTGCACCTGGCCACCATCGACGCCGCCGGGAGTGCGCATGTCGGACACGACTCCCAGAAACGAGCCGTTTTCCAGCAAACGCAGCGCGTCCACGCCAGATTCGCAGCAAACCACGGGATATCCACTGCGCTCCAGAGCGGCTTGAACATACGCCATGACGGCGGGCTCATCCTCGATAAGCAAGACAGGCAGAGGTTGGGGTCTGAGGGCTGGTAGGCTCATGGTTGTATGACTCCTGCGGCCACACCCAAGGATGCGGTGTGGGGGGCTGCCGGCAGCCGCACCATGAAAGTGGCGCCTGGCCGGCCAGTGTTGTTGTGACAAAGAATCTCGCCGCCGTGCTCCTTCAGAATTCCATAGCAAATGCTGAGGCCGAGGCCGGTTCCTTTCCCCACTTCTTTCGTCGTGAAGAACGGATCGAAAATCTTGTCGGGATGGGAGATTCCGTTGCCATTGTCGCGGAAGGAAACTTCAACCGCATCGCCCACTTTGGTCGACATGATCTCGATGCGCGCCGGACGGCCTACTTCATGGACCGCATCATACGCATTGTTGAGGATGTTGAGAAAGACTTGCTGCAACTGGTGTGCATCTCCCATGACCTCGGGCAGCTCTTCGTCAAGATGCTCCACGATGTCGACGCCGTGGCTGTTGAAGTCGTAGGAGCGCAACTGGATGGTCCGGCGCAGAATCGCGTTCAATTGCACCGAATTGCGCTGCGGCGGCATCTGGCGGGCAAAGCTGAGCAGGTTCTGCACGATCTGCTTGGTCCGCTGCGCCTCCTGCAGAATCACGCGCATATCCTTGCGGGCGGTTTCCGGCAAATCTGGATTCTCCATCAGCAGGTCAGCGAAACCCAGAATCGCGGTGAGCGGGTTGTTCACTTCGTGGGCAACGCCGGAAACAAGCTGGCCGACCGCCGCCATCTTTTCGGCGTGGACTAGCTTGTCGCGCAGCACGGCGGAATCCGTGATGTCGGTCAGCACCACCACGATGCTGGTGACGATTCCCTGCTCATCGCGCATCGGACTCAAGTTGGCAGAAAACTTTCCGGCTGCCCCGTTGCCGCGCACGATCTGCAGTTCCAGATTATCGACCTGCTGGCTTCCCAGCGTGCTCTGCAGTGCCGCGGCTAATGGACCGAGAAAAGCCGGCGCGGCCAGTTCGAGCAAGGGATGTCCCAGCAAGTCGGGCTGTTCAAATCCTGCGTCGTACCAGCGGCGATTGGCGTAGCTGATCAGACCGGCGGTATCCGCGACCAGAATCAGGCTTTGGGTATTGCTGAGAATTTTTCCCGAGAAATCACGCTCGCGGTGCAACTCCGACTGGTAGGTGCGCAGGCCGGTGACATCGAGCATCAACCCGCGGATCTGCAGCAAGCGGCCCAGATTGTCATGGAGTCCAAAAGCATTAATCAGAACATGAATGGACGATCCGTCTTTGCGCTTCAGAGTCGCTTCAAAATTGCGCAGGTGGCCATTCTCCTTCATCACTTCCGAGTGATGCGCGCGCTGCTCGGGCGAGAAGTACAGTTCCGTCGGAATATCGATCTGCAGCAACTCCTCGCGGCTGCTGTAGCCGAGCATGCGCACCATGGCGTCATTGACTTCGATAAAACGCCCGCTCGGCGTGCTGAAGAACAACCCTTCCTGAATGTTGTCGAACAGTTCCCGGTAACGCCGCTCAGCTTCGCGCCGGTCGGAAATATCTTTCAACACGTGAATGGTCTGCAGACTTTCGTCGGACGCGCCATGCACGCGCGACGTCGAGACGAGATAGGTACGATCAAATACGGGATGAACGAATTCGTCCGAATCGTCCGCCATCGCTCGGCAGAACGGGCAGGAATAAGGAGCCGTGTCGCTCGTCAACGCCATCAACGCCCGCATATTCACACCAATCAATTCCGCGGGCGGCACACCGATCATCGCGGCTAGTGAGCGATTGACCCGGAGAACGTTGTCCGACGAGTCGTGCACCACAATGAAGTCGGTGATGGCGTCAAAGATTTCCATCCAGTGACGATTGGCGTGCTCGACTCGGGTGAACAGGCGCGCATTCTCCAGCGCCATCGCGGCGTGACCCGCCATCGTCTCAAGGAAGACGCGATCTTCCGGATCGAGAGGGGACGATCGTCCCGACAGACAGAGCAGTCCGGCCACATGTCCGTTCGCACCGGGCAGCCGCACCAGCGTGCAGTCAGTCCAGCGCAGCTTCGAGGCTGCGTCGGCTCCCAGCATCTGCTCTGCGGAACCCGAAACCACGGTCTGCGGATGCTGCGTCACAAAATCGGCCAACGCCGTGCCCAGCAGGCGATCCAACTCCGAGTCGACAGGTTGCTGATGAGAAGCATCCGCGGAGACGCTCGTCTGGCTGTGCAACGCCAAAACCTGCCAGCGTCCCTCCTGGAACACGGCGAGCAGACCATCGCGGGCGCCAGTCAGTTCCGCCGTGCGACCGACAAACCTGCGTGCGAACTCCGGCAGTCGCAAGGCGCCGTCCATTTCGCGGGCCAGTTCAATCAGTGCCTCGGCGCGCCGCCGGTGCTGTTCTGAGGAATGCAGGTTGCGCGCAGCTTCGAGAGCCACCGCTGCCTGATTCGACAAGGCGCGGGCTCGGCGGATGTCCTCCTGCGAAATCCCCGTCCCGTCAAGGCGGTCGAGAACGCCGAACATGCCCAACACCCGCCCGCTCGTCCCCAGCAGCGGCACACCCAGGAATTGGCGGACTTTATATTTAGCCACGACCTCAAGGTTCGCTCCGGGAGTTCGCGAAGCCTCATCCGTCCAGAAGACTTCTTTGGCGCGAAAAGCGCGCGTTGCGATGCCTTCTGGAAAAGCGTTGTCCACCCGCCGGGGCTCTCCTTTTTCAACGCTATAGCGCACCTGAAAATGTCCCTCTTCTTCCAGCGCAATAACGCACCGCCCGAAGCCAAGGAAATCCGCGGCCCGCACGACAAAGGCCTGCAGAAAATGTTCGAGATCTCCACTGGAACTCAGTTCCGACGAAACTTCGAGCAACTGATGCAGTTCCTTCGCCTGGGCGTGCGAGGTCGCGTGGAGCTCGGCGTGGGCCACCGCTACCGCACCGAACCCGGCGACTGCTCCCACCAAAGCCTTTTCGTCCACGGTAAAGACCCCGTCAGGACGCGGATACAGAAGGATGGCACCCTGTGTCCGCGAGGTGCGGAACGGCGCCGCAATCAGCATTCCGGGAGATACGAGACTGCCCAAAGAATGCACTTCAGCGCCAATCGACAGGGTAATGGGTTCCCCCGCGGCCACAGCACGTTGCGCCAGATCCGCCGCGAATCGCAATGTCTGTCGGTCGTGACGTGCGCGCGCGGAAGTCGCAAGCTGAGGAGTCTCTGCCGAGACCGCTTTCAGTTCAAACGGTCCCTCGCGCCGCAGAAGCACACAAACCAGCCGGGTCCGCAGCAGAAGTCGGAGGCGGTCGGCCAAAGCCTCGATCACCGCTGAAACGTCGGGCGTTCCGTGCAGTACCTGCGCCACATCCGCCAGAATGTCGGCACGGCGATGCTCCTCGCGCGACGCCTCGCCCAGTCGCGCCGCCTCGAGCAAGCTGCCCAGCTGGCCCGCCAGGATCGTAGCCTTGGCCGCGAGATCGTCGTTGAAACCCTCATCGTTGGAATCGTGCAGAAAGGTAGCAGCACCGATGACCTCATTGAAGACCATCAGCGGCGCCGCCATCAACGAACGCGCTTCAAACTCTTTCGCCGCCGGAAACGCAACCGACTTCACGTGATTCGCGAAAATCGTGCGCCGCTGCCCCACGGCTTCCGCCGTAACCGCACTCTGATCCGGACGCAGACGGATGCCTACAAACCGCTCTGCCAGTTTACCGTCGGCTTGCTCTCCCACCAGTTCGTCGGCGAAGTGGCAGCGCCAGAAATATACGCCCGACACTTGAAAGAACTCGCGTGTGACCTTGCAGAAGAACTGGATCAAGCTCGGCGCGTCGGAACGCTCGCTTGCCTTGACCGCAATAGCCAACAACAGCTTCTGAAAGCCCTCATCCGACCCGGCGGCGATACTGCGCCCCGGAGCTAGGAGGGGACTACCGGAAACTCTTAAGGCCGCACCGACAGTGGAGGAATAGTGTTCGTGATTCACAAGTGCTTGAATCTATTGGGAAAGTACATTTCATCTCAATTTGAGTCAAGTGAAATGGGCGAAGGAGTGCCTTTCTGTGAAATCCCGAGACAATCCTGAGACGCCATCTCACAGTGAGAAACATACAGGCATTCTGGCGGAATGAGACAGCCCTAATTTCAGACAGCCGCTTCGGCACTCGAAGCTAATCGCGTAACGACTGCTTTTTCTTGCAGATACGTTCCATTACTTTGGTTTTTCCAAGAAGGTTCCTGTGGCCCGGCCATTGCACGTCTGAGTTGGTCAGTTTCTTTGTGTGCGTTGGAGGACTTGTGTCTCGAAGAAGTGCAGCGGCGCTGATGGCATCGCTAACTTTGGCTGCAACTCTGGGTCCGATTCAGGCTGGGGCGCAACAGGCCCAGAACGATGAAATTGTCCGCCGCGCCAAGACCAAGGTCGAGCCGGCGTATCCCGAACTGGCGCGGAAGATGAATATTTCGGGAACCGTCAAGATTGAGGTGGTGGTCGCCCCCAACGGAACGGTGAAAGATGCGCGCGTTGTTGGTGGTCACCCGGTTCTGGCCAGTTCGGCTCTGGACGCCGCCAAGAGATGGCGCTTTGAGCCGTCGCCTGCAGAGAGCACAGGAGTGATCGACTTTAAGTTTGAGCCGCGGTAGTCCCACGGCCGCGGAGGAGACGGGCATGACGATCGGCAAGAAGCTGTACACCAATTTCGGCATCATCCTGACGATGGTGCTGGTGCTGTTCATAGTCAACTGGTCGGCGGTGCAGCGCGAGCACTCGGCGAAGGAGGCAGCCGCGGCCTCGCAGAAACTGTCCGAGGCCACCAACTCCGTCCGCTTCCAGATGATGCAGAACCGCCTGTTTCTCAGCAATTACCTGTTGAGCGGTGACACCCGCGAAGTCGATCACATGAACGAGGGCTTGCGCACCCTGAACGAGAGACTGGAAGAAGGCAAGTCGCTGGCCAACTCGGAGCAGGTCAAGAATGCTCTGGGTAAAGTTCAGCAACTGGAGCAGTCCTGGGGCAAAGAGTTCGCGCAGCCCTTGATCGAAAAACGGAAAGACGTCGATTCCGGCAACGCCACCGTCGCCGAACTGCAGATCTACTATCTCCAGAAAGACGCCTCTTCGTGGGTGAAGAATTCGACCGATTCTCTCGATGTTGCCGACGGTGACAACCGCAAACTTCTGGAAGAGCGCCGCTCTTCGGATGAGACCGCGGGCAAGGCGACGATCATCATCTCGTTTCTCAGCACCCTGTTGGCGCTGGGTCTGGGGGGGGCCATCGCCTACCGGACAGCCAAGTCCATCACCCAACCTCTTACCAACCTGATGAATGTGGCTCGCGGCATCGGCAACACCGGCGATCTTGAACACAACATCGAACTGAACCGCGACGACGAAATCGGCGAACTGGCCCGCACCTTCCATAAAATGGTGACCTACCTCAAGGAGATGGCAGGCGTATCCGAAGCCATCGCCGGTGGCGATCTGTCGGTGGACGTCAAGCCCCGTTCTACGCATGACACTCTGGGCAATGCCTTCTCCCGTATGGTGGAAGGTCTGGCCGGTCTGGTACGCAGCGTTCGCGATGCCTCGTCCCAGGTAGCCAGCGCCTCCAACCAGGTGGCTGGAGCTTCCGACGATGCCGCCAAGATCGGGTTGCAGGCGTCATCTGCTATCGATGAAGTCACCAGCACCATGCACGAGATGAGCGTCAACGTGCAGAACATGGTGAAGAGTACGCAGGTGCAGGCTTCGAGCGTCAGCGAGACGTCCGCCTCCATCGACCAGATGGTGGCGTCGATCCAGCGCGTGGCCGATACGGCCAAGGTGCTGCTCGACATCTCCAACCGCTCGCGCGAAGAAGTGCACAACGGGATCGGCACCATGGAGAAGGCTACCGACGGCCTGAACCGCATCAACACCACCATCAACTCTTCAGGCGAAATCATTGGAGCCCTGGGACAACGCGCCGACGACATCGGCAAGATCATCGAAGTCATCGACGACCTCGCCGAGCAGACCAACCTGCTGGCTCTTAACGCCGCCATTGAAGCGGCCCGCGCTGGGGAACACGGCCTGGGATTTGCCGTGGTCGCCGACGAAGTCCGCAAGCTGGCGGAGAAATCGGCGCAGTCCACCAAGGAAATCTCGGAACTGATCCAGAGCATTCAGAAGGAAGCTCGCAAGGCGGTCGAGAACATGGACCGCTCCACTTCGATCGTCAACGAGGGCCTGGAACTGGGCGGAGAGCTGAACTCCGCGCTTCGCAAGATTTCCAACGTGGTCACCGAGGTGTACAAATTCGCGCAGGAAATCGGAGCGGCCACCAACGAACAGTCGCACGGCTCGTCGCAGATCGCGCGCGCCACCACGCGACTCAACGAAATCACTCACGAAATCAATTCGGCGGTGGAAGAGCAGGCTTCCGGAGCGCAGGCCGTGGTCAAGGCTATGGAGCGGATGCGCGAACTGGTGCAGCAATCCACCTCGGGTTCGACCGAACTGGCGGCGTCGTCGGAACAGATGTCGAAGATGTCGCGCGGGCTGCTCGAATTCATCGACCGCTTTTCGCTGGGAGAAGCGTCGCGCGGGCAGGCCGGCGGCGATGCCGGCCGCAACACGCGCCGTGCCGCGGCGGGGGCGCAGTACTGAGTCCGCCGTTCGAGGAACCTGCAACCAGAGCTTGAATCTATGAGCCGAGAACTCCATATCGTCGGTTTCAAGGTGGGCCGCGAAACTTACGGCGTGCCCATCACTTCCCTGCACGAAATCGTGCGGGTACCTGAGATCACTGCCGTGCCCGACGCGCCCGACTATCTCGAAGGGCGTGATCAACCTGCGCGGCAAGATCGTTTCTGTCATGGACCTGCGGAAGCGCTTTGGAGAGAAGCAGGCCGTGCTGAAAAAGCAGAACCGCATTCTGGTCGTCGAGCACGCGGGCCGGCTGGCCGGGCTGATCGTGGATTCGGCCTCCGAAGTACTGAAGATTCCCGCGGACGCCGTAGAAGCTCCACCGGCGGTGTTTCAGGAAGGCGGCCTGAACTGTGTTACAGGATTAGGCAAGGTCGCAGGACGCCTGGTGGTGCTGCTCGACATGAGCAAACTGCTGGCTCCGGGCAGTTTGCAGGTCAAGAGTGAGCCGGGCGAAAAAAAGGCTGCGCCCAAGGCCGAAGCACGCGGCGCGGGGGCGCGGTAAGGCAAAGTTTCAAAGTCTCAAAGTCGCAAGGTTGCAAGGCGAAGAACTGACTTTGACGCTCGATCACGTTAGAAAACTCAGAGCTTTGCAACATTGAAACCTTGAAACCCGCGAAGCCTTGAAACTTTGAATTCAGAACGAGAAAACGCATGAGTACATCCGGAGCGGCACCTGCTCCCATACTGACGGAAGCGGAACTGAAGCTGCTGCAGGCGCTCGTGTACCAGGAGTGCGGCATGCACTTCGACGAACGCCGCACCCACTTTCTGCAGGATCGGCTCCTTCGCCGGCTGAAGGAATGCCGCGTCGACTCCTTTTACGCCTACTACCGGCTGCTGATCAGCCCCCAGGGCAAGGACGAACTGGCTAAGCTGCTTGAGAACCTCACCGTCAACGAAACCAGCTTCTTTCGCCATAAGGCCCAGCTCGATCTATTTCAGAAGACCGTACTGGAAGAGCTGTTCAAGCACAAGAGTTCGCGGCGCGAGTATTCGATTCGCATCTGGAGCGCCGGATGCTCGACCGGGCAGGAAGCCTACACGCTGGCCATGCTGGTCACCGACGCACTGGCCTATTACTACCTGCGCAATCCGTTGCCGGTCGATTTGCCTTTGCCCAAGCCGCTGGTCCCGCCACCGTGGCGGGTGGAGATTCTGGCCAGCGACATCGCTTATTCCGTGTTGCGGCACGGGCAGGAAGGCACTTACAGCGAGAATCAGATGTCGATGGTCGATTACGGCTATCGCCTGCGCTACTTCGACAAGGTCGGCGAACGCTATGCCATCAAGAAACCTCTGAAAGAGATGGTGCACTTCGACTTTCACAACCTGAAGACGGAATACTTGCCGCAGCGCAACGACGTGATCTTTTGCCGCAACGTAATGATGTATTTCGATGAAGCCGAGCAGAAGCGGCTGATCGAGAAGTTCTACCGCTGCTTGAATGCCGGCGGCTATCTGTTTGTCGGGCACGCGGAAAGCCTTCTGGGTCTGACCAAGAAATTCCAGATGGTCCACAAAGACAGCGGCACGGCCTACCAGCGGCTTGAGGTGAGGGATTAACGCATGACGCATTCGCCCGATGAGCGGGGCCTGGAACTGCGGGAGCTCTTCTTTGAGACCTCGCAGGAACTGTTGCAGGCGCTCAACGAAGAAGCACTGAAGCTGGAAAAGAGGCCCGGCGACGAAGAAATCGTCCGGAGCATCCGGCGCACGGTGCACACGTTGAAAGGCGACTCGGCGGCTTGCGGGCTGCGCGAGTTAAGCGAACTCGCGCATCAGTTCGAGGATGCCCTGTCGCTTGAGGGCACGGCCACGCAGACCGCTGTGGCGGAGATCGCTTTTGCCGCTGCCGACGTCTTTACCGATATGATTGCGGCCTATCACAGCGGCGCCAGGATGCCTTCCACGAAGGCTCTGAGCAAGAAGATTAGCGACCTGACCGCGGCTCCAGCCTCCGGAAAAACCCGGCGCACGAAGAAAGCCACGGGCAGAACGTCTGCAAGCAAAGCCACTGGGGGCAAGACGTCCGCCGCGAAGACCCAGGCCGCCCGGCCATCCGCGAAGGCAGCCGCCGCGGCACTTTGGACCGAATACGAAAATCTGGCCATGAGCAAGGCGCAGGCCAGCGGCCTTGCCGTATATCACGTCACAATCAAGATCGATCCGCACTGCGCCATGCCAATCGCCGGGCGGCAGTTGATTCACAACGCTCTTGCATCGGTGGGGCAGATTGTTACCGTGCGACCCGACGCGAAATCACCGGCTGCCGCAAAGCACGTCGAGTTTGTTCTGGCCACGTCGCAAACCGCCGAGCAGATCGCAGCCAAGGGTCGCATTCCGACGATCGCAGAGGAAGTCATCCTGGAGCTGTTGCTGGCGGCGAATCCGTCTCCGCAGCCAAGCGTGGAAGCGTCGGGTACCGCGGGCGAAGAAGCCAGCGACGCGAGCGCATCCGAACCCGCTGCCCCTCACGGCTCTCCGGCCGTCGTTGCTGCCCAGGAGAACCTGCTGCGGGTGGAAGCCAGCCGCATCGACAGCGTGCTCAATCTGGTTGGCGAGCTGATTATCGGCAAGTCAATGTTGCAGCAGGCGCTCAACGAGTTCTCCAAGCGTTATCCGAAAGAATTGCTGCGCGGCAAGTTCGGCGACGCCATGGCATTCCAGGCGCGCGTGCTGAACGACCTGCAGCGCTCGGTCATGAAGATCCGCATGGTGCCCGTCGACCAGTTGTTCCGGCGCTTTCCCCGCATGGTGCGCGACGTCTCGCGGCAATGCGGACGCGAAGTGGAGCTCGACATTAGCGGTCAGGACACCGATCTCGACAAAGGAATTCTCGACGCCATTGCCGAGCCGCTCACCCATCTGGTGCGCAATGCGGTGAGCCATGGAATTGAGACTCCGGAAGAGCGGCGCAAACTGGGCAAGGCCGCGCAGGGAATTGTTCGGCTCAATGCCTATCATCACGGCAACCAGGTAGTCGTCGAAGTCAGCGACGACGGCCGCGGCATCGACGCGCAAAAAATTCGCGCCAAAGCCATCGAACTGGGCATGACGACCGCTGAGGAAGCCGCGCGCATGAGTGAAGCGGAAATTCTCGACTTCATCTTCCGGCCCGGCTTCAGCACTGCCGAACAGGTCACCGAGGTCTCGGGTCGCGGCGTTGGCATGGACGTGGTGCAGAGCGTGCTGCACCGGCTGAAGGCTTCGATCAGCGTAGAAACGCGTCCCGGTAAAGGCACCACGTTCCGGCTGAAGCTGCCGCTGACCCTGGCCATCATCAAGGCCCTGCTGTTCTGGGTCGAGCAGCGGCTATACGCTATCCCGCTGAACGCAGTCCTCGAGATTGCGCGCACCTTCGAAACCGAAGTGCACCAGGTCGACAACTACGAAGTGTTGCAGCTGCGCAATCAGGTGCTGCCGCTGTTGCGGCTGGGGCGTCCGGTGGCTGATGAAGATCGAAAATCCAAGCTCTTTGTGCTCGTCATTACCGTAGGAGAGAGGAAGTACGGCTTGATTGTCGATGCTTTGGAAGGTGAAGAGGAGTTGGTCATCAAAGCGCTCGATGACCAGACGTTCCAGACGGACCTGGTTTCGGGCGCCTCGATTCTGGGAGACGGGCGCGTAGTGCTGATTCTGAATCTGCCCGCCGTGGTGGAGCATGTTGCGCGGGCGCGGCCTGAGCAACTGGGGCACTGCAATTCGGGCCTGTTGTTGTCGCACACCGACCGGGTGCGGCTGGCCCTGACTCCCGCGGCAGGGGGGCAGGCATGAAGAAGATCTGGTGCGTGTCCTGGTAGTGGACGATTCGGCTCTGATGCGGAAACTGATTCCGCAGATGCTGGCAGCCGATGAGTCCATCGATGTGGTCGGAACCGCGATGGATGGCAACTTCTGCCTGAAGAAAATCGAGGAATTGAAGCCCAACGTGGTCACCCTCGACCTGGAAATGCCGGGGATGAACGGCATCGACACGTTGAAGGAAATCATGCGGCGGCAGCCGGTGCCGGTAATCGTGTTCAGCTCGCACAGCACGGAAGGCGCGTCCGTCACAATGAAGGCCCTGGGTCTGGGCGCGTTCGATTTCGTCACCAAGCCGAAAGATGCGACCGCGCACATGGCGGAAACCGCCCGCGAACTGATCGCGAAGGTCAAGGCGGCGGCCGAGTGCAAGCTGAAGCCGCGTATGCTGCCGGGAGTTCCGCCGAAGGCCGAGAAGGCTCCGGCTTCTTCGGCACCGCCGAATAAAGTGATCGCCATCGGCGTCTCCACCGGAGGCCCGCAGGCTTTGGAATTAGTACTGTCGCAGCTGCCGGGGGACTTTCCGGGCGCGATCACGGTGGTCCAGCACATGCCCGACGGATTTACCGACATGTTCGCGCGGCGGCTGGATGAAGTGTGTCCGTTGCGGGTGAAGGAAGCGCAATCGGGAGACATGTTGCAACCGGGACGTGTGCTGATCTGCCCGGGAAGCCGGCACATGAAGGTGAAGCGCTTGCCGTTGGGCGACATCGTCGTGCTGTGTGACGAGCCGCGGGTTAACGGACATCGTCCCAGTGCCGATGTGCTTCTGAAGAGCGTGGCCGAGGAATTCAAGACGCAGGCCATTGGCGTCCTGATGACCGGAATGGGCGACGATGGCGCGGAAGGCTTGGGAGCGATCAAGAAGGAAGGCGGCATGACCATCGCGCAGAGCGAAGAGTCCTGCGTGGTGTACGGCATGCCGAAAGCGGCGATCGAACGAGGGTATGCCATGCGCATCGTCGGCCTGGATGGCATGGGGTCGACGCTGCAAGCCCTTTGCGGGCGTGGGAGTAACGGATCCACCGGCCGGGCGGTACGGGCCGGAAACTAAGATGGGGCGGCAAGTACCCGTGACCTGCGTCATCTGGCACGGGCGAGCCGGGCATGATATGCAGTAGACAGGGGAGGTCTGTATATGGAGCAGTTCGCACCAGTGAAACGCAGCAAGGATGGGCAGCCGGTCCGCTACTTGATCGTGGACGATTCGGTGTTTGCCCGCAAGAACCTGGCCCGCATGATCGAAACGTTCGGCGGGCAGGTGGCGGCTGAAGCCGGAGACGGCTTGACCGCCATCAGCGAGTTCGACCGCACGCATCCCGACATCGTGCTCATGGACATCACCATGCCGCAGATGGAAGGAATCGAAGCGGCCGAACGGATTGTTCAACAGCATCCCGAAGCGCGCATCGTCATGGTTTCCTCCGTCGGTTATCAGGAAAACATTGTCGCGGCGTTGCAGCGGGGCGCTCGTCATTTCGTGCAGAAGCCGGTGAAGCCGGAAGTGCTTTACGAAGTCATCAAGTACGTGCTGGGCGAAGACGGGGCTGTCGCGGCCGCTGCCGGAGCAGGAGCCTAACTCCAATGAAGATGGAACTGATCCAGCCGTTCATCAACGCGGCGGATGCCGTGTTGTCGCAAGGTTTGCAGGGCAGCACCAAGGTGGGTAACCTCACCATGGAAGAACAGGCCTACCGCCGCAAGGGCGTGGCGGGAATGATCGCGCTGACGGGAGACATTGAAGGGCGCATCATTCTCGACCTGGAGCCGCAGACGGCGGTCAAGGTGGCCAGCCACTACGCCGGCGCCGAACTGCCCGAGTCGGACGCGCTGATCAAGGAAACCATCTTCGAACTCGCGAATCAGGTGGTGGGCAACGCCATCTCGGCCCTCAATGACCAGGGCTTCCATTTCCGTGTGCATCCCCCGCTTCTTCTCACCGCGCAGGAAGGGGACAAGACCAGCGAAGACACCGAAGCGCTGATGATCTGTTTCGAGACCTTGCTCGGGCCGGTCTACATGAACGTCGCATTGCGCTACAACAAGCGACGGATGGCCGATCACGCGGCAGTCGGCGCCTGAGGCCGAACGAACTCCGCTTCAGGGATAACGACTCGCGCGTGTTCTGAGGCTCGCGCGTGTTCTGAGGCTCGCGCGTGTCTATCGAAGGAGCGCACTTCCACATTTTCTTGGCGGCTTCCATCAAAATCCTGAATCCCGGCACCTAGCGACCCCGGGATACCTTCAATGACGCCCGCAAGATCCTGCGAGCACCGGCAAAATATTACTTAGGCAATCGCGCTGCGGACGGGTTCGTCGTCCAACAGGCCTCGCGTCGCAAGGTCAAGGTAGGGTAGGCGCGACGAGGAGGCCCATCGGGAACGTACCGGGCCGAGTAGAACGCTGGAAATATCTTTTTGAGTTCTTCTCGCGGAGAGGAACTTTCTCGTCGTCCGCAGCAGCCAGTCTTTCCCATAACAAGCACGGAAGCCATCCTCCAGCAGAGATTCCAGCACGCCGGGTGCGCAGTGAGGGTGGTTCCAGACGAGGTGCTTGGTGTCGAATTTTGACCAGTCTTTTTCAAAAATACCGTAACCGGAATCGAGTTCTTGCCACATCTCCGTCTGCGGATGCGGGGTGACGATGGTGATTTGCGTGACATCGAGCTTTAAAGCAGCCAAGGTTTTCAGATCCGCAGCGATCGATGCAGGTGTCTCCGGTGGCAGTCCGATGATGTAATAACCCTGCGCGTAGAGACCCGTGCGGTTGAGCCTCTCCGCCAGTTCAAACGCAGATTGGGCTTTCTCGTTCTTGTGCATCTGCTTCAGGATGTCCTGATGAAAACTTTCGATGCCGAACAGCGCGCCTTCCATACCACAGCGATGCCATTCGTCGAAGTTCCTCAGCAACAGATCCACGCGCGACTGCACCAGCCACCGTACACGATGACGCGCTAATAGCTCGATGACGGCATCGGCATGGGATGGAAGGTTTCCGAAATTCTCGTCGAGCAGCAGGACAAAGTGGACGCCGTGCTGCACGTAGAAACGCAGCACTCGATCCAGCGACGCGAGAGAAATTTCCTTGGGTTGCGGCGCAAACGCGGTGGTCTGGCAAAACGTGCAGCGAAAGCTGCATCCCCGCGATGAGAACAGAATGCCGAGCGGGAACGACCACCCTCCGGGCAAGCGGAAGCGAGTGATCAGAGGGGGATGCTGGATTTCGTCAAGCTGAGTTCCCAGTTTCTGCGCCAGGGCGGCTTCACTGTAGCTGGTGAACACGTGATCGAAGTGGGACTGGATGGAAGGAGTCAGAGCGCCGTAGTTGCCCGCCCAGAGTTCGCGAACCCCGGCCTGGCGAGCTTCGGCGGCCATCGCCAGGATGTCGTTGGTCTCTTCGAGGTAAAACGAAAAACCGACCGCATCCCAGCCGCGCTTGAGGTGAGCAGAAAATTCGGCGCGGGTCGGATATTCCAGGATCTCCAACTGGGGAAGATTCTGGCGCAGGAAGCGCAGGCCGAACGAGATAGTCCGCGGCATACCGAAGCGCCAACGAAAATTTCGCGGCGCATTCTCGCGAAAATAGTCATAGAGGCCCAAGTCGCGGCAACGAGTCGTTAGCAAGATTCGAGGCAATGTTTCCTCCCCCTGTGAAAGCGACCACAGAAGCAGACCCCGGCGCGCCCCCAGAATCTAGCACATTTCTCAGGCAAGTACGACGGAAAGCTTTTGCGGGTAGTGGGCGACTTTCAATTTCCACAGGCTGCTAATGCCTTGGGCTGTGCCAAGCCAACCAGTTCCTCAAGCGACCAGACGTGATCCGCCAATCCCGCTTCCATCGCCGGAGTCACTCTCAGACTCGAATGCACGCGGCAGAAATTGTAGTACATGAAGTGTAGAGCTACCGCATGTTTCAGGTTGTCTAGCTTCTTTGAAAATGCGTTCGTGAGCCGAGTAAACCGCCTCATACTCATGCGGATCGTGAGGTTCTGCCGTTCAACGTAACTGGTTGAGATGTGCCGCGAATCGGGCCTACCCGTAATCACTGATAGCTGTGTGCTGATGATTTTTCCGGGACTATAGCGCGCCTCTGTCTCAGGCGCTGCGCCGTAAACCTTCACCAACATCGCATAGTCAATATCCGCACCGAAAACATTCTCGATTGCGTTGAGGTAAACATGGTGCCCGTCCGTCGTGAGTTGGAAGCGATTGGCGACCCGACTAGCGAGGTCCTGCATGAGACGCAGAGCATCGGGCGCATGGCGTTTCCCGACCAGATAGGAGATGCCCAGCTTAGTGTCGGCATCAATTGCAATCCACGTCCACACGTCGCCAGCGCCTAGCGCGATCTTGTCTTCCGGGGCATTCTTCGCCTTTGCGTAACAGAAATTCCAAATTTCGTCGCATTGCACACGCTGTGACCGAAGATTGCGGACGTACTGATTGTGATAGGCCGCGCATGCCGAATGACGCGAGTCTGCAAGGACACAGTTCTCAAGCTGGTCCTTGTTGATTTGGGTATCGGCATGCAGCGGCGCGGACCGAATTGCCTTCGATAAGGGCGGATACTACGTGTGCGCGTTTCTCTGTACTCAAGCAGTTCATGCTCTAAGTATGCTTGAGCGATCATGCATTGTCAAAGGAAAAATAGACGGGTCCGCTAGTAAAAACGGACCCTTGGGAAAAATTTACTTCTCAAATTGATAAACGCTCGGGCGGGTAGAAGTTCCAATCTTGTTGGCGGAATTGCTAGTTAGGCGACGCGAAAAGGGCAGCATGATCGAATAGCCGCTAGCCAAAATCCCAGACGCCTTCCTGGCTTTAGCAACGACCCGCAAAATATGCTGCACACGTCTGTTGGCCTTAGGCATTGATCGTTGAGGTTTAAGTCTAGGCATTTTAGTTCCCTCCAATCTGGGCATAATGTCCAACCATGTGAACAGCCCATTTTTGACCCCTGCGACCCATGTAATCCCGCAATAGTCGGTGATACTCTCTAATGGCGTCTCGAAGAGTCGGGTTTGTTCCAAAATCGTCGACCTTGAGGTTAACAACTTCCCTTAGAACCTGCATCCCGATGGGGCGAGAATGAGAGTTCCATAGGTCGGTGTCGTTCAACTTGTCCGCGATTTCCGATGCGCGTCTTTCCTTCATTTGCTGCGTAACGGGTTTCTTGCGCGTCTCTGTGACGTTCCAGTCCTTAAATTTGTATTTCACAAGCCACTGTTTGAGAAGCTGAGTAGACAGTTTCTTCGCCTGTTGGTACGAGTACAAATCTGCCGGATCAAAATGGGAAGCCAAATATGCCATTTCGGCATCAGTGAGCCCAGCCTTGGTCTTGGATTTAGCGATAAGCTCGTCGAATTTTGCCAAGTAGCCAAGGGCCGGAACGAGCTTGCCATCCCGGTTGTACACTTGCGGGTCAATTGGCCCCAGAATGGAGAAGTAATCCATGTGAATAGCGTCCCCAGCCATCGCCAGCACAGTGCCTGCAGACATCGCATAGTTAGGTACTACAAAGTCAATGCACGCCGGATAGTGATAGCGAAGCGTATCGGCGATCCGTTGAGCAACCTCAATCAATCCACCATCGGTATCAAGCACAACCACTAGTTTCTGTCGCTTGGGATCGTGCTGTTCTACGGCATCACGGACAAAATCTTCGATTCCGTAGTAAATCGACCCCGCAAACGCAAGGCAATCCGCTGTCATCTGGGTTTCAATTTGCTCAAGTGACAGGTGAAGGTGCTGCTCAACAATAGCGTTCGACGATAGTGGCGTAAGACGACTAGGTTTCGGCAACTCGCTTCCACCTCGATACAGCGGCTAATCTGGCGATCTCGATACGTCTATCACTGCTTAGTGCGGCAGCTCGTGCAGGTCCGCCCTTTTTCCCACCACGTTTGCCAAGAGCGACAGCCGCTGGATTCTTGCGTTTCCTCTTCGGCCTGCCACTATCGCCCATATCGAGCAGCCCGTCAATCACTTTTGCGGCCATCTCGTTTACATCCCTCGTCTTGCTTGAGCGTTTACGCATAACCCATATTGGTGCCTATACGTCTGCGGTGTCAAGTGGAAAGGGATGCTCACTGGCATCGGGGTCACTCGCTTGCAAGTTACCACGCAAACATCTGCACACTGCTTGACCGCTCTAGCAATTTAGATGCCGTTTCAGGTTAAAAGATTCTTCAAACCAGCCCACGACCCTTTTGCGCGCGCAGTCTACCGTAAGGAAATGTGAAAGCGCGGGAGTCAGGCCAGCAACGACAACTGATCGCCGGTGGGCGGGCCGTCAGAATCCTCGGAGGGGTCGGCGAATCGGCGCAGCTCTGGATATTTCTGGACTAGCATAGGCGGGGCGAGGACCCGCTTGCCGGTGATCATGGCTTTCAATTCCAACGCATTCACGCCAGCCTTGCTCTCGAAATGATTGTTGGTAATGACGTAGGTGGTTTCCGCTTTGGCGGCGACGTTTTCGATGCGTTCCTTCCAGCCGGCCAATTCCTTCTCGTTGTAGAGATAGTTGTAGCGGTCGTTGCGGTCGTCGGAATCGAACCACTGATCGTAATTGCGGCCGTGCATGCGCACGTAGGCAATGGGCGCAGTCACGTGTTCCGTGGGGGCGAGCGAGCGTCCGAGGACCGGTTGGTCGATGTTGCAGAAGGCGACATTCTTTTGCGCAAAAGAAGCGAGCGTCTCGGCATTGTCCCAACCGGAGTCGCGCACTTCGACCACACGAGGATATTCGATGAACTGCCGCAGCAGCCGGTCAAGATATTCGCGGTTCAGCGAAGTGTTCTTGAAGGACAGAGGAAACTGAATGAGAAGCGCGCCCAGCCGCCCTTCGTTGGCAAGGACGTCGAGTCCTTCGCGGGTGCGCGCTTCGTCGTCATCGGTGGGCCGGATGGTGGCGGCGGAAGTTGGTCCGATCACATCGATGGGAGAATGCGTGAAGGCGCGGTAGAGCTTCGCGGTGAAGAGAAAGCTGGAATTGACGGCCGCAACTTTCCGGCACCACAGCTTTGCCAGTTGCGCCTTGATGGGACCGTAGTAGGACGTATTGATCTCGGCAGTGTCGAAGAAACGTGCGAGATATTCCAGGGGATGCATCTTGCGATGCTGCATTCCCGGGGGATAGAAGACTCCCTCCCAATCTTTATAGGACCATCCGGCCGTGCCAAAGCGGACGTTGTTGGGTCGGTTTTGAGGCAAGCGGGCTTGTGCTGAGGATCCCATGATGGAACCGCAGACGGAGGGCACGGCAAGAGTAGCACAAGGAGCGCGGACTCTCGGCTCCTTTTGAGACCTGAGTGTTGAGCCTGCCGGAGAATCCCATCGATCGCCGAGCGCGTGTCCGCGTCGAGGTTCCAGCCGAGGACGCCCGCCACAGCTTCGAGTTCGGCAGGATGGCGCGCGCCCGACAGCGCGACGGTGATTCCGAGCGTGTCTAAGACCCAGCGCACAGCGAGATCCATCACATGCATTCCATATGGTTCCCGCGCCAGATTTTCGCTTTGCTGCACCGCGAGGTGGTATTTGGCTGGCCAGAGTGCCACCACGACGCTTTTCAGAACCGTCTGGTGCTGGCTCCGGGATATGCGATTTCATCTGCGGGCTAGGCGGAATCTCGAAGAGATGTCACGCTGTTTTCGCGTTGTAGGCTTCCTTGAAAGTCAGAATCATATGAACGACAGCTTCGTCGCCAATTGCGGTGTTGATCATCGAGTGATAGATTGCACGGTCCGGCCATTCGACATTGAAATATTTCTTGATGAAATCGGCGCGCTCCCGGTCGACGCTATCAACCAGTTCCTCGGCTTCCTTCGCGCTTTTGCCGCGAGCAAGCAGCCGCTTGACCTTGTCTTCTCTTGGGGCATAGAGAAACACCCGCAGAGTGTCTGGTCGGCTCTTAAGAAATTGTTGTGAGCCCCTACCCACGATCACGCAGTTCCCCCGTTCGGCCGCATGTTCAACCACACGTCTGGTGGTCTTGAGAATCGTCTCGCTATCCACGAGATGGAGTTTCGGAGCATTGATGCTGCCTTCATAACTTCCGCGCAGAAAGGATTTGAAAAGCCGATAATACAGCGGATCATTACGTTCCTCGCGGGCTTCGACCACGCCCTTCGGGCAATTCGCGAGTCTCGCGATCTCCTCAGTCAATCGCTGGTCCCACAGCTTCCAGCCGAGCTGGTCCCCTACAAGCTTAGCGATATCGCCTCCGCCGCACCCGTACTCGCGTTCGATAGTGATGATGTTGACCATAAAATCAAACTTCCTTTGCAGGATCGATTACGTGTGGACCGCAAACACGGGGCAGGGCCCCAACTGGATCACTCGATAGGTAGTGGAGCCGAAAACAGCTCGGTCCACAGCGTCGCCTCCGCGCGCCGTCATGATTATGAGGCTTGCTTGTTCTTCAGTGGTGTGCCGAACAATCTCCTGATAAGGTTTTCCGAACTTTACGATCGATTTCACCCTGAGATTCTTGCGCTCCGTTTCTGAGACTAGTTTGTCGAGTTCACGTGTATGTTCGATAATGAGCGCCTCGACCTTCGCCAGATCCGGGTGTCTTTCGGCAACATGCAACAATGTCAGTTCTGCGCCGTACTCCGCGGCTATCGAAATCGCGTACCCACGTGCTCGTTCGGAGTTATTCGAAAAGTCCGTGCAGTAAACGATCCGGCTCAGACGATGGCGCCCATCGGGTCCAGTACTCCGGTCCTTGTCCGAGGGATTGGATACAACCAGCACCGGACACGCCGCCTTGCGCATAACCCGGTCCGTGGTTGAACCCAGCACCAGTCTGTCAAATCCGCGTCGCCCGTGTGTTCCCATGACAATCACTTCGATGTTCTCTTTTTGAGCACAGGAGAGAATACAGTTAGCAGAATTTCCCATATGAACGACAAGTTCGGGCTGAAATCCGGTGGCGGAATGTTTCTTCACGAACTGCTCCAACTGCACTGCGCCGCCTTCGCCCAACGCTCTGGAGAATTTCGCGTAGTCCGCCTCCTGGGCGGCGTAATCGGCGAATGGATACTTCCAAAGCTCGACGACGTGAAGGGCGACAATCCTGGCTTTGTAGTACTCGGCCAGTGATAAGGCATACCGATACGCGGCAGCGGAAAACTCCGAAAAATCGATTGGACACAGAATGGATTTCAATTGCATAAAGGTTATTCGGCTACATGCATACCACCGCCTCCAGGATCATTTTTCTCCAGGACAAAGCTCAGGCAGAACATGATGGCTGCGGCAACGCAAAGAACCATGAACGTGTCAATGTATGCCAGAGAGGCGGCCTGTGCCTGCACTGCCTGATAAATCCGGGCATACGCGGTTGCGAGAGCCTCATGCTTCCCCAATCCACTGCTAATAAAGTGTTGTGTCAATCCTTGCGCTGAATTTGCAAAGTTTGGATTATCGACTCTCGCTTTTTCCACTAGCCTTAGCTGATGAAATTGCGAACGGCGAGCGATCAATGTGGTAACCAGAGATGTTCCCACGCTGCTTCCCATGTTGCGCATGAAGTTCACGATGCCAGCCACCGAGTTGTTTTTCTCGGGCGCGATGCCGACGTACGCAACCAGCGTAATCGGAACAAAAAGGAAGCCCAACCCGATGACCTGTGCGATGCGAAGCCACGTGGCGGCACTAAAGCTAATCTGCAAGTCAATTCGCTTGGTCGAATAAAACATTGCGATCGATAAGGCCAGCCAGCCGAAGGCAATCAAACGGCGCGCCTGAATCTTTGTTGTCAGTTGGCCCATGATCGGCATTTCCATCAGCAAGACCAATCCCCCCGCCGAAAGTGCGAGCCCCGCAAGTTCCGAGGTATATCCCAAGAGCGTCTGCAGGAATTGCGGCATCAGAACCAGGCTGCTGAACAGAAGGATGCCGAGCATGAACATCATGAGACTGGCGCTGGCAAAGTTGAAGTTCTTGAACATCCGGACATCGATAATCGGTGTTTTGGCAAACCACTCCCACACCACCAGAGAAATCAGGCACACGGCTGAAACGATGACGAGCGTGGTAATAAAGCGCGATCCAAACCAGTCATCTTCCTGGCCCTTGTCGAGCAGAATCTGCAAAGCGCCAATCCCGACGGTCAAGAGCGCGATGCCCACGTAATCCAACTTCACCCCGGCTTTCTTCATTCTCTGAAGATAAGGAGGATCTTCTACGAACCTCCGTACCAACAACCACGTGATCACGCCCACGGGGAGGTTGATAAAGAAGATCCATCGCCAGGAATAGTTAAATGTAATCCACCCGCCCAGAGTGGGACCAATCGTCGGCGCCATGATGGCCGTGATTCCATACAGAGCAAACGCAAGTCCGCGTTTTTCTGGGGGAAACGTGTCGGCCAAAATAGCCTGGGCCATCGGTTGCAATCCGCCACCACCGGCTCCTTGCAGAACGCGAAAGAGAAGAAGAAAGCCCAGACTCGGCGCAAAGCCGCACAATAACGAACTGACGGTAAAAACAGCGAGGCAGCTCATGAAGAATCGCTTGCGCCCGATCGCTCCGGCAAGCCAGCCCGTCATCGGAAGAATGATGGCGTTTGACACCAGATAAGAGGTCAGCACCCAAGTGCTCTGGTCGTTGCTCGCGCCCAGATTTCCTGCTATGTATGGAAGCGCCACGTTGGCAATGCTCGTGTCGAGAACTTCCATGAACGCGGCCAGAGCAACAACAACGGCAACCAACCATGGGTTATATCGTGGCCGCCAGATCTCCTGGTCGAGTGTGAGCGCAGCAGTGGTCATCTGAGGTATACGTCCGGTACAACATTCATCCCGGGGCGAAGCTTTCGATCCCGATTTTCGCCAGGCTCGAGGACAATTTTTACCGGCACTCGCTGCACGATCTTCACGTAATTTCCGGTCGCATTCTCGGGAGGAAGCAAACTGAACAGAGGCCCGGTTGCGCCGGCGATACTGTCAACATGGCCGTGCAAAGTTCTGCCGCTTGAATCGACGTGAATGTCAGCTTTCTGTCCGACCTGCATGTGCTTCAGCTGCGTCTCTTTGAAATTGGCTGTAACCCAGACTTCATCCAGGGGGACAATCGTCAGCAATTGCTGTCCCGGCTCGACATTCAGCCCATCGACCACCGTCTTATTCACTTCCCCGCTCGCTGGGGCAAGGATCTTGGTGTATTGCAGGTTCAACTCCGCCTGCTGTACGAGTGCCCGCTTTTGTTGTACGTCCGCGATCGCGGCCTGCACTCTTGCCTTCGTGGATGACACCTGCTGCGGACCCGTCTGCGCGTACACCTGATTGGCGTTCGCTTGAGTTACGCGGCTCTGCGCCTGTTGAACAAACTGTTGGGCGGCGGCTTCGCTGGCCTGCGCGGCCGCGACGTTGGCCGTGCTGGATCTCGCCGTCGCGAGCGCCTGATCGTAGATTTGTTGTGAGACTTCTCGTTTGTCGACAAGCTGCTTGTATCTGTGGAGATCGTCTTGGGCTTTCACATCGTTAGCCTCGGCCGCTTCGACTTGTTGATGAGCAGCGGTCAATTGTTTCTCGGCGGCGCTGACTGCAGCGCGCGCATCCTCTACGCCCGAAACAGTGAACTGCAGTTGGCTGGCTGTGTTCACAGACGTGATAGGCACTGTAATATTCAGCGATCGAGCCGTGGCTTCGGCATTGGCCAGGTTTGCTTGCGCCTGAGTGAGCGCCACCTGATAATCGGTCGGATCAATTTCGACAAGAACATCGCCCTTGTTGACCCATTGATTGTCATTTACGTTAACTCGAATCACGTACCCGGAAATGCGCGCACTGACCGGATAGAGATGCACATCCGCCTGCGCATCGTCCGTTGATTCATAACTGCTGAAGTAACGCCACAAGAGCAATCCGGCAACAATTACCACCAACGCAGTGACGATGATGATGAGGGTCCGGCGGCGTTTCCGACGCGCTTCAGGTGAATATTTCCGCTCGGCCGCAGTTATGGAACTCGCCCCAGGATCCGCTTGGGGAACCGAAGAAGATACATTTTCGTCTGTCATCTTATTTTCCTGGAAAATATTCCTTCACGCCCTGAGGACCGGCGCCCAGGGCCCGAATAAGTGAAATTTTTGCGAAATTATACTTGTACAAACTGGAAATGTATTGCTCCTGCGCGCTGGCGACCGTCTCTTGGGATTGGACGACCTCTACGGAATCGGTGACGCCGGCACTAAAGCGATCCCGCGATTGTGTCAGTGTCTGGTCGGCCAACTCGATGTTGCTGCGTGCCACCTGCACTTGGTCTGCTGAAGACTGTAGGTTCAAGAACGCGGTACGCACATCTGCCTCGATTTGTGCCCGTAAATTCTCCAGTCGCTCATGACTCTGTTCGAGCCGTGCGTCGGCCTGCTGAATGTCGCCGTGCACACTATTGCCCGCAAAGATCGGAATCGAGAGCGTTCCGCGCACGTCGTACACGCGAGTGGAATCCGACGGATGAGCCCCGCCTGTTCCATAATCTGCGCCGAACGAGAGCGAGGGGAAATAGCCGGCGACTGCTGCCTTGCGCGATAACTCGCCTGCACGAACCGCGCTTTCGGCTGCACGATAATCGGATCGCGCAGCATATGCGCGGGTTAGCGCCTCATCCACGGTTAAACGATCAAGCGGCTGGTATGGCGACTTGTCAGTCAGGTCGAACTCCTGACTCGTGGCCAGACCGATTACACGCGCAACTGTGATCTTCTGCACGGCAAAATCGTTCCTCGCCTGGATCAGTTGCTGTTGCCGGGTCTGCAGTTCGACCTTAGTGCGTAGTGCGTCGATATCGGCAGCCGTGCCCGCTTCCACCTGGTCCGTCGCTTGATCAAACAGTGCCTGTGCCGACTGGACCTGCGCTTCATCCGTCGCAATGCGTGCCTCGTCAGCAACGGCCTGGAAGTAAACGTACCCAACCGTCAGAATGACGAGGTCTCGACTGTCCAGCACAGAGTAGTCAGCCGATCTCACATTTTGGCTGGCGGCGCGAGCGGCGTTAATGGATTTCCAGTCAAACAACGTTTGACTCACTGCCGCGCGAGCGTCGAAGTATGAATAGGGTCCGACCGAGGGAGAAATATGTAACAACGTGGCGAGGCCGGAGAACCCGAGCTCGTCAACGTTGATTTTGGACTCTGCTATGTAAGGCCCAGCCGCGGCTTGCGGCAGCAACGCACTCAATTCTTGCCAGCGCTGACCGCGGGCGGCGCGCGTGTCAGATTGCGAAAGCAGCAATCCCAGGTTGTGTTTTAACCCGAGATCAATCGCGTTTTGCAGCGATAGCGGCAGGCGTCCTGGAACCAGCTTTGTCGGCACGCTGCCTGAAAAAGAGTTTGCTCCATTTCCAGCCGGAAGATTTTGAGCCGGAGTGCTCGAAACCGAACCTGCGGACGTTTGGGCGTAGGAAGCTATCGCTGCCAAAATCAGGGCTGCTGTGCACAGAAGACGTATCGAGACTCCTGAAGAGATCACACAACCTCCTTAACTTCGCTTGTGCCGGCCGAAACGCAATAAACATACGTTACCCTTGGATGACCCGGTTTCCAAAATTGGTAGAGTTTTTTATAGTCTCATTGCGGCTATCGGGGCCATCCGCACTCGATATCTAGGCACAGGCCGTTTCGAGCTCGCAGAGACGAGTGCTGCAGCAGGTCACACCATTTGCCGACAGTGGTGAAAGGGTAAGCGCGGCGCAACAGTCGGGATGGATTCGACTTCGATTTTTCGAGTTAAGATCGTTCCAGAACCACGGTCCGATTCACGGTCCAAAACGGTCCCATAAGCGGCCATTTCAGATGCGCACGAACGTCTCGAAAAACGCGGCAAGTGATTGAAAATATGGTGGAGCTAGTCGGGCTCGAACCGACGACCTCATCGTTGCGAACGATGCGCTCTCCCAGCTGAGCTATAGCCCCTTGGGTGGGTTGGATTGTCGACTGCTCAAGTATTTTAGCAGCGATCCGGAATCGGCACCAACCACACCCCGGACTACTACGCCGCCACCATCGCCACGGGCATGCGGTGCGGTGCTTACGATCGTGCCTGCTTCACCATCAAATATCATCAGATACCCCTTGACGAAATCCACCGACTTACGTCTAACTAGCATTACGCTTCGATGGAACGACCCAGGGTATCCCGCAGGAACTTTCGATGTTTGCGCAACTGAATCCCGCGACCGCACGCCGGCAGCGCTGGCTTCGGACAGGCTCGTTCACAATCCATGCTCTTCTGCTCGCGTGGCTCCTGCACACTCCCGATCCACAACTTCTTACCACGGTCTCGGTCGCGGCGGGACAGAATGGCAAGTCCGTCACCCGCCTTTATTGGCCCAGCAAATCTCCCGACGACAGCAATCAGAGTTCTTCTGATAGCGCGACCCAGCGTTACCGGCGCCAGCGCTTGAGCCAGGACAAGTTGACGTGGAAGGCTCCAGCCCGGTTGGCAAAACTACCGGCGCCGCAGAATGTCCTCGCCAACAATGCCGAGGACAAGTCCAAATCCCAAACGCTTTCGGCCGATGGTCACGGCGCGCAGGCAGGGCCTGCTTACGGAACGCTTGTTGGTGGTCCGTTCTTCGGCAACGAAATCCGGCCCGCTTTGCCGATCGCCACTTCCGATCCCCAGGTCTACCCTTGGCAGTTGCCTGACTCCCCCGGTAACGAGGTCATCGAGATCACCATCGACGAACGCGGAGAAATCGTTCGCAAAACGGTGCTCGCCAGCCTTGGTCCTGATATCGATGCCAGGTGCCTGTCCGCGCTGGAGAATTGGCGCTTCCATCCGGCAACCCGCAACGGCGCTCCCATCGCCTCTAAGCAAGATGCGATTTTCCCCTTCAAGGCCCGCGGCTAAGAGCGCTCTGACTCAGGAATGACCGGAAGTCTCAGGCCATCACTGCCACTATAATGAAAGGGTGAGTAAGAACGAAGTACAGCAGGTTGCTTCCGCGGACTTCCCCACCCGCTGGGGCACGTTCCGCATCTATGGCTTTCGCGGACACTTCGGTTCCGGCGGCGATCGCCGCATCGAAGAAGCCGTCGCGCTCGTCATGGGCGACGTCAAATCATCTCCTGCCCTGGTCCGTATTCATTCGCAGTGTCTTACCGGAGACGTATTTCATTCCCTGCGCTGCGATTGCCGCCAGCAACTGGAATTGTCGCTTTCCATGATTGCCGAAGAAGGCGCGGGAATTTTGATCTACGAGCAGCAGGAAGGCCGCGGCATCGGCCTGATGGCCAAGCTGCAAGCCTACGAACTGCAGGACTCCGGACTCGACACCGTCGAGGCCAATGAGCGTCTTGGCTTCAAGAATGACTATCGCGACTACACGCTTCCGGCAGAGATCCTCAAAGCGCTTGGCGTCACGCGGGTCCGCCTGCTTTCGAACAATCCCGAAAAAGTGGAAGCACTCGAGCGCGCCGGAGTGAAGGTGGTGGAGCGCGTCCCCTGTGAAGTCACCCCCAGCCCACACGCCGAAGAGTATCTCAAGACCAAGAAAGAGAAACTCGGACATTTATTCACGTCCTAGCGCAATCAAACTTTTTCTGATCCTTGGCATGACTCGCCGCCTCGTGGTCTAATTCGCTGGGTCCCTTCACGGTCCTTTCGCGAATGACTGAATCTCGCCCTGCGAGTCGTCCTCCGTTTCGTCTTGCCGCAATTGCTTTGAGTCTCGCCCTGATCGGCTCCGCCTCCATGCTTTACTACCACCTTGGGCTTTTCATTCCCCGCGTGCTGCAGGTGCGCGCTATAAATGGCGGAGGAAAAGGCTATTCCTTCGGGGACGACTTCTACCCTATCTGGCTGACCACCCGCCAATGGCGGATCGAGCATCGCGATCTTTACAGCCCCGCGATGACGCGTGAGATTCAGATCGGGCTCTTCGGACGCGCCCTCGATCCTCGAAATCCCAACGATCCGCCCGTGGAGTACCGTCAGTTCGCCTATCCGGCATTTGCCGACTTGATTCTGTGGCCGGCAGCGCTGATCGACTTCCCAACACTTCGCGTAATGCTCGCAATACTGCTGCCTCTGCTCACCATAGCCAGCATCCGCTTATGGATGATCGCCTTAGGCTGCCGCCTCCACCCGCTTGGGTTCATCGTGATCGCACTACTCACCCTCTGCACCTACGAAGTGCTCGAAGGTCTCTTCGCCGAGCAACCTGGATTGTTCGTCGGCTACTTTCTGGCAAGTGCGGCTGTAGCTCTGAGGAAGAACCACTTGATGCTCGCGGGAATCTTGACCAGTCTGACACTAATCAAGCCGCAGGTCACGCTCCTGGCCGTACTCTATCTGCTGCTGTGGAGTCTCGCAGATCGCGGTCGAGCACGCTTCTGGGTGGGATTCCTGGCAGTGACGATCTGCCTGATGGCAGGCTCGGTTTGGATTTGGCCCCGTTGGGTCGCGCAGTGGATCAGCATCTTGCTCGGATACCACCGCTACGCCATGCCTCCGCTGATCAGCATGCTTCTCGGTCCGCGCACGAACGCCTACGTCGGCCCCGTGATCATTGCCGGCCTGCTTGTGGCAAGTCTTGTCGTCGCCTGGCGGAACCGGAATGCCGCGCCGGACTCGCCGAATTTCTGGCTGACCCTGAGTCTGCTGTTGGCCGTCACGTCCGTCGCCCTTCTTCCCGGTCAGGCGATCTACGACCACATCATTTTGATCCCCGGAATCTTGCTGCTCCTGCGTTCTCGGCGCGAACTGCGGGAAGCTGGACGCGTTTCTCGGGCTATGTTGTCAGCGGGTGCGCTGGTTCTTTTCTGGCCCTGGTTCTCGGCGTTCGCGCTGCTCGCGGTTCGCCCTTGGATCGGCGATAGAGTATTCTTTTCAACCGCCGTTTTCACTCTCCCCATTCGTACAGCGGCATCGCTTCCCTTCGCTGTGCTGGCGCTTCTCGCATGGACGATGCGCATCAATCCCGCGCCGAATCAAGAATCCGCTTGAGCGACTTTTTATTCTTGGCGGGCAGATACCGCAGAGCCGAGCCTGCCAGAGCCCTGTAGACTTCGCCAGCAACGGGCACGCCGCGCAGCACTCGCAGATGCCGCTTCACCGTGTCCACGTCGCCTCGAATAATGGGTCCGCTGAAAGCCTCTGCCGCGTCGAACGCAGCATAGTTGGCCAGCGTCTGCAGCAGGATCGGAATCATTCGCCGCTTCGCCGCTTTTCGATTCACGCCCGCGAGAGTGGCCACCTGCTCCGTCGTCGCCAACAACGCCGTAAATAACGGCGACGCAAACGTCCCCCAGGCGTGGTAGGCAGGCTTGTTTCTTTTGCGAATCGAATACGCGGTGCCTCCGAGATCTTGCACAATGCGATGCGCCAGGCGCACCGCAACCGCGCCCCCTTCAATAGCAAATGGGACGCCAGCGAACGAGGGCCGCGAGCCCCGCACGAACGTCATCATGGGATGCACCGACGCCGCCACAGCTCCGCGACGCCGCAACGGTGCGAGTTCCTCGCTGTTCAGCGCGCCACTGGAATGCAACACAACTGTTCCCTTCCACTCGAACCCACTGGCGGTCTTGCTCGAATTCGCACTCGCACTCGCGCTCGCCTTCGCCAGCGAGCGAGCCGCCAGGGCGATTTCGCCATCGGGCACACAGAGCCATACCAGCCCAGCTCGCATTCCGGATAAATCGATGGATGCCCGCGCACCCACCTGCTCAGCTAACTTCTGAGCCTTCTTCAACGAGGCGCCGCGCGCGTGCGCTATCACCGCCGCGATTGGATACCCCGCATCCCGCAGCGCGACGGCCAGCGCCGACCCCAGATTCCCTGCCCCAACAATCGCGACTCGCGGCTTCGCTGCCATGCCCGGCAGCATAGCAGAAGGCGCCATCCGGCTCTCGCTCTCTGTCTTCCGGAAACCGGACGCCGAAAGCCGGGAGCCGTTATATTGTTGGCATGGCGAAATCCCCCCGCAAAGAGCGTCTCCTCTCCTCCCGCATCGTCTATCGCGGTCCAGTGTTCTCCGTGACCACCGATCAGGTTCAGGAACCCAATGGCGTTGAGGCTCGGCGTGATGTCATCCATCACTCAGGCTCGGTCGTCGTCATGCCAGTGGACGATTCCGGTGCTACGCCTCGCGTTCTTCTGGAACGACAATATCGCCATGCCGCCAAGGATTATCTCTGGGAACTTCCCGCCGGCCGCATCGATCCCGGCGAGCAGGAACTGCACGCCGCCAAGCGCGAACTGCTGGAGGAAACCGGATACACCGCCTCCAAGTGGCGCCGCATCCTGAAGTTCTATGCCAGCCCCGGCTTTGTCGCCGAAACCATGGCCGTCTATCTGGCCACGGGCCTGCGCAAAGGCGAGGCCCAACCAGAAGAGGACGAAGTCATCGACATGCGCATGGTCCCTCTTCCGACCGCTGTTCGCATGGTGATCCGCGGGACCATCCGCGACGCCAAGACGATTTCGTCCGTGCTGTGGCTCAATCACGTCTCGCGATCAGCAGGTGCAAAAACAAAGAAGCGTACCCCCAAGAGATAAGCCTCGGCCATCGCGGAACTCGCCCCCTCGACTGCCGGCTTTTTGCTCGACACATTCACTTGACAGCCTACCCCTATCGCTCCAAAATGCATCCTAGTTACTGCATTCGACTGCGGGCACGTCCTTAGCCCCCTCCTTAAGGACGTGCGGAAAGAGGGGGGTACGTGGAACGTCTGAAAGGAACCGTTAAGTGGTTCAATAACGCCAAGGGGTACGGGTTCATCGGTCGCGCGGATGGGCCGGATGTATTTGTGCATTACAGTGCGATCACTTCCGAAGGCTACAAGAGCCTGCAGGAAGGCGATCCGGTGGAGTTCGAAATCACCGAAGGTCAGAAAGGGCCGCAAGCGGCGAACGTAACCAAAGCGTCTTAGGTTGCTCATCGGGGCGCTTCGAGCAGACTCTCCGCTCTGCGTTCGCACTCCGGCACCCGCCTGTTTGTGATGTCTACCGAACGGCTTTCACCCGTGCTGCCTACTCTGCAAACGGGCGCTGGCTCAGCCGCTCAATCTTGTTTATCTTTATCCGGTGGACAACAAGGCCATCGCCAACATTCTCTACGAGACCGCCGACCTGCTCGAGATTGATGGGCAGGATTCCTTCCGCATCCGCTCCTACCGCAACGCCGCTCAAGCCATCGAGAACCACTCGCAGCAAATCAAAGCGCTGATCGACGATCCCAAGCAGGTGCTCGCCATCCCCGGCATCGGCAAGAGCATGCTGCGAAACCTGCAGGAACTATTTAAAGAAGGCAAACTCGCCGTTCAAACCGAACTGCTCGAGAAGTATCACCCGTCGATGCTGCAGCTGTTGAAGATCCAAGGCCTCGGCCCCAAGACCATCGCGTTGATCTGGAGCGCCTACAAAGTCAGCGACGTCGATGGCGTTGAGAAACTGGCGCGCGAAGGAAAGATCCGCGAACTCCCACGAATGGGTGAAAAGCACGAAGCGAAGCTGTTGAAGTCGATCGAAGACTATCGCCGCATTGGCGGACGCTTCCTGATCGATGCCGCCGAAATCGAGGCTGAAAAACTCATCGCCTATCTTGAGCAATATCCCGGCATCGACAAAATCACGCCCGCCGGATCGCTGCGCCGCGGCCGCGAAACTGTCGGCGATCTCGACATCCTCGTCACCGGCAAAGCCTGCACCACGGAAGAAGGACGCCAGAAGGCGATCGCTTACGTCGCGCAGTATCCTCCGTTGATGGACGTCATCGCCAGCGGCGACAACAAGATCAGCTTCCACCTCCGCGGCGGAATGCAAGTCGACGTGCGCTTGCTGCCTCCGGAATCGTTCGGCGCGGCCATGCAGTACTTCACTGGATCGAAGGCGCACAACGTCGCCTTACGCCAGCGCGCCCTCAAGATGGGATACACCTTGAACGAATACAGCCTGGCCACGCTCGAAAATCAAAAGCCGGTCGCTGGCAAAACCGAGGAAGAGATCTACGCCAAGCTGAAGCTCGACTACATCCCGCCCGAGATGCGCGAAAATCTCGGCGAAATCGACCTCGCGAAAGACCACGCTCTGCCCGCGTTGATCACGCAAGCGGATCTGCAAGGTGACGTCCATATGCACACCGTCGAAACCGACGGCAAGAACACGATCGAAGAGATGGCCGAGGCCGCGAAGGTGCGCGGCTACAAATACATGGCCATCACCGATCACTCGAAGAATCTTGCCTTCGCCAACGGACTCGACGACAAGCGCGCCGTCGAGCATATCGCGCGCATTCGAGCCGCGGGCAAGCAGATGGAGGGCATCGCGATCTTCGCCGGTATTGAAGTCGACATCCTCGCCGACGGTGATCTCGATCTCTCCGACGACGTGCTCGCGCAGATGGACCTTGTCATCGCCAGCGTGCACTCCGTCTTCAATCAGGAACCAGCGAAGATGACCGAGCGACTGCTCAAGGCCATTGCAAATCCGAACACATCGATCATCGGGCATCCCACCGGACGCATTCAGCTTCGCCGCGACTCCTACGCCTTCGACATGCACGCCGTCCTGACCGCAGCCGCCGAGCACAAAGTCGCCATGGAACTGAATTCCTATCCCGATCGCCTTGATCTGAACGATGTCCATCTTCGTCAGGCCAAACAGCTGGGCGTGAAGATCGTAATCAACACCGATTCCCATCACACCTCGCACATGGAGAAGATCCGTTACGGCATCCTGCAAGCCCGCCGCGCCTGGCTGACCAAAGAAGACGTGCTGAACACCCTGCCGGCGCAAACGTTCGCCAAGGCGATGAAGCACGTGTGGTAAAAGTCGCGGGAAAGACTACAACGCACGAACCATCACGGTTGTGGTAAGCCGCAGTCGCGTGCACGGCCGTGAAAGAGCGGCCCTTTCAGGCCCGCGTGCTCAATCAGTTCGGGGCCTGAGAAACTCGTTTTATAGATTCGGAGCGGCACAACACCGCCGATTTTCAGCCGCGAAGCGGCGCAAGAGTGCAGCCCACGGCGAAAGCCGTGGGTCCCGGGTGGGAAACGATCAGCCCCGGAGGGGCGAAAGAGCAGTTCTCACGCACACTCAGCCCGGGTGCTCCACGTCCCCGACTTTTTCCACAGCCGAAAATCCACTTCGTGTGACGTACAACCTTTACTTAAGAAAACCAGAACGCGCAAACTCCCGTTATGACCGCAATCTCAGCGAGATTCTCTAGTCTGAGGGTAGCGCGGCCGACTGGCCGACTTGCGCTAACCCCTTATTTCATAAGATTTTGCCAGCAAGTTATCTGGAATCAATATTTTGCAAGGGTGGAAGCCGATATGATTCCACTAACCGCCGCATAATCAATATCTTAGGAGTGGCACGATGAAAAAAACGGATCTAGTATCCCGGGAGCGCGACCGAGAAGCTCCAACCGTTTCGACATCGCCCCCGCCGTCCATCGACCTCGAGGCCACTTGGACGTACGCACAACAAACCGGCGACCTTCAGCAGGACGGTAAGCACGTCTCCACCGGGTATTCCGGCGCGAACGAAGGCAAGAACAATCCCGCGATGGAGAATGTCCCCAACGTCGGCCCTATCCCGCGTGGCGACTGGACAATCGCCGGTCCGCCTATCGACAGCAAAGATCATGGCCCATACGTGCTGCAACTCAATCCTGCGGCATCGACCGACACGCATGGCCGAAGCGGCTTCCTCATGCACGGAGATTCCAAAGAGCATCCCGGCAGCGCTTCGCAGGGATGCGTGATCATGCCGCGGTCGGTGCGGGAAGAAGTCTGGGATAGCGGCGACCGGGAATTCGAAGTAGTTGCCGACCTTCCAACCTCCGATGGTCGCGGTAGCAAGTAGGCATGCAAGTCGCATTCGGCGCGGGAGCGGGCGTAGAATCGTCGCCAGTACTCACGAAGTTACGGCACAGCCCTATGCCTGATCAGACTCCGGTTCCACCGCCCCCGAAACCGCCGGCGCCGCCCGCCGTCCCCGCGGGTCCAACCATTAACATTGGCGAAGAATATGGGACGGCGAAAAAGAATCTGCCGCCCGTCAAGATTGTTCTGATTGCCGTTGGCGCGGTGCTGGTCGTCGTGCTGATCGCGTCGTTCTTGAAGCGCGCCAAGCCCCAGGGATCGGGCTCTCTCGATAATGTCGTGGCAGTCGAGATTCCCGGCCAGGGTTCGACCATGGTCGCGTTGACATTCACGCTGCACAATCCGGGCGAGAAGGTCATCTATGTTCGCAGCTTGGAAAGTAAAATCGAGTCGCCCGCCGGGGAGTCCACCGCCGACGCCGTTTCCGCCGTGGACTTCAATCGATACTTTCAGGCCTTCCCCGCCCTGAAGGTGGGCGCGCAGCCCGCGCTGCCACCCGAAACCGAGATCAAGCCCGGCGAGACGGTTCAGCGAACCATCATCGTCGCGTTTCCCGTAACTCTCGATGTATTCAACCAGCGCAAATCCACCAGCGCCATGATCTGGCTGTATAACGAAACCGTGCCGGTCACACTGACGAAGTAGCATGCGAAGAATGTGGGGACGGTCGCCTTCGGCTGTCCGTCGAGCGCAGCTCGACCGCCGCTCCCAAACAGAAATGCAAGCCACTTGCACAAATGCGGCGCAATACGTTTGTATAAGAAGATGAAGAATTCCCCGCACTTTTTCTGGGTGGTCGAACTGATGCTCGCACTCGTCCTCTCATCCCTGTTCTCTGCTCCGGCTCAGGCGCAGCAGCACGGCAAGTATCTCCTTTACGTCGGCACCTACACCGAGGAAGGCGGCAAGAGCAAAGGGATTTATGCCTTCCGCTACGACTCCCAGACGTCAGAGATCACGCCACTCGGTCTGGCCGCGGAAACCACGAATCCATCATGGGTGACTGCGCATCCCAACGGCCGCTTCCTGTATGCGGTCAATGAAGTTCAGAACTACAAAGGCCCGAACAGCGGAGGAGTGAGCGCATTCTCCATCGATCACGTCACGGGCAAGCTCACATTCCTCAACGAGGAGCCTTCGCGTGGCGCAGATCCCTGCTATGTCACGGTCGACAAGACCGGAAAGTACGGGTTGGTCGCGAACTACACCGGAGGCAGTCTTGCGGTGTTCCCGATTCTTGCCGACGGAAAGCTAGGCGAGGCTTCGGCCTTCGTGCAGCACAGCGGCAAGGGCACGAATCCCGAGCGGCAGGAGGGACCGCACGTCCACTCCGTCGATCTTTCTCCTGACAACCGGTTCGCCATGGTCGACGATCTCGGCCTCGACGAGTTGCTGGTCTACAAGTTTGACAGCAGCAAGGGATCGGTTGTGCCAAACGATCCGCCGTTCACCAAGCTCACTCCGGGATCCGGCCCGCGGCACTTTGCGCTTCGCCCCGACGGCAAGTTCGCCTATGTGATCAGCGAAATGGGACGCACCGTGACGGTGTTCTCGAATGACGCGGCCACTGGAAAGCTGGAAGTCTTACAAACGGTCACGACTCTGCCCAAGGGCTTCACTGGCCGCAACGACGACGCGGAAATCCATGTGCATCCTTCCGGCAAGTTTCTGTACGCCTCCAACCGCGGCGACGACAGCATCGCCATCTATGCCATCGACAAGGATAAAGGGACGGTGACACAATTAGCGATTGTTCCTACCGGAGGCAAGGAGCCGCGCAGCTTCGAGATCGATCCCACCGGCACGCTGCTCTTCGCCGCGAACCAGAAGTCAGACAACATCGTCGTATTTCGGATCGACCAAAAGACCGGCCTGTTGACGCCGACGAGCAAGGTGCTGGAGGTGGGGTCACCGGTCTGCGTCAAGTTCGTACCTGAGTAATAATCGCAGGCCGGTTCACGCTTTTCTTTGCGATCTCCCCGATCGTTTCGCAGCGTACTCAGCGGTTCAATGCTGTGATGGTCGATCGCGTTGAGGACAGGGCAAGCTGAATTATTACTTCTTCTGGATGAATCTTCGCCGCACCAGATGCGTGTTTGCGTCCGGCTTGATCTCGTCATACTTGAGGCACGAGATCGATCCATCCACTTCGAGCACAGCGAGCGCGACTTGATCAACGCCATTGATGCCGTGCTCCCGCACAGCGCGGTCCAACTCGTCCATGCTGACGTGTTCTTTCGCCATGTGCGACGCGATGGGTTTGCCATCATGCACGAGCAAGCTGGGCTCGCCCTGGATCATTCGCCGGAAACGCTGGTTCGCACCCGAAAGATCAGCGACGAAGTAATTCACGATCAGCAACGTGCTCGCCGCAACCGCGCCGCCCATCAGCGACGTGTCAGGCCCGGTCATCGCATTCTGTACGGAGTTCGAAAGCAGCAGCAGCAGCGTAAGATCGAACGGGGTCATTTGTCCGACCTCACGCTTGCCGCTTAAACGCACGCCAATCAGCACCAGCAGGTAAATCACGCCCGTGCGCAGCACGATCTGCAACAGCACGTGGCTTCCGGGAAAGAACGCTCCGGTTGGCATGTGGTCGTCAGTTCGCCGTTACTGGCACGGGAGCAGCTTTCGGCGTGCTCAGATATCCCGTAGCCTTGTTCTTGTCGACGGTCCAGACCACGAGCTCAAACAGCAGGTGATCGCGTCCGGAATAGAATTGAATGGGCTCGGAGACGTTGCGATCTTTCTTCTCGATCGTTTTGTCGTCAGAGGTGACATTCATGGTGAACTTGCCCTTTTTGGCGTCGGTCTTCTTCAGTTGCAAACTTACGGTCGATACCGGCTGGGGCTTGGCGCCTTTCAACAAAGTGAACTCATAGTAGTTCCGGTCACCCTTGTGCTTCAAAACTTCGAGGTCAGAACGCGTGTTGGCGATCAGCCCGCTCTGCACACCGAGATCGCCGACAGCGCTTTGCAACTTGGCCTTGGTGGCGTCGAGGTCCGCCCTGGTGGAGGCGACATCGGTCTTCACGCCGCCCACGTCGGTCTTGACGCCCGAAATCTCTCCCGTGACGGCGTTAATCTGGGCCTTCTGCTCTTGCTCGATGCGGGCTTCCGCCGCTTTCTGCTGGGCCTGTAATTCGGCGGCGCGCTGGGCCAATTCCTTCTTGGTCATGCCCGCCTGACGAGCCAGCGTTTCTTCCTGAGCCTCGGCCGTCTGCATACGATTCTGCAGCTCTTTGACCTGCGCCTGGCTGCCGGCAAGGTCGCTGTTCAGTTTCTCAATCGCCAAATGCGTCGAGTAGTGCGCGTATGCGAAGCCCGCTACCACCAGAATCGCCAGCACAATCAGAATCCACTTGCCGGCGTTGGACTGGTGCTCCATCGGTACTAGATCGCCTTCATCGGACATACAATCTTCCTCCTTAGGAAGCAAATGAATGAATTGCAGGGATACGTTGATTGTTCAGCAGGATCACGACAGTGTCAATTAGCTCATAGGATGCGAGACGTGCCCTGGGATGATGCCTCTACCGCCGCAGTTCCAACGCTTGCTGGAGGGCGAGTTCGGGATCGCGACGAATGGTTGTTGCCTCAGCGCCCAACCGCTTCTCCAATTGGCGGCGGGCGGTCAGAAGAGAATCCGGGACCGATGCGTTGGGAATCGATTGCGTTACTTTCTCGGATTTCAGCAGGCAGGCATAGGCCAGTCGCGGCGGGAAGCCAGCGTCATCGAGAAAATGCCCGTAGGTAAACCAGTCCTGTGCGCTGGCGCTGTTGTCGCCCGCATCCTTATCCAGTTGCAGCGCGCGCTGGTAGAGGCGTAAGGCATCGTCGAGTATGCCTGTTTTGCTTTGCAACGCCGCCTCGTTCACGTCGGCAACACTTTCGAGCTTGGGCTGGTTCGTTTGAACGGCGAGCTTCTCGGCCAAACGATACGACTTCAAGGCCAGATCGGTCTGTGAGGATCGCGCCTGACAAGCGGCCATGCGCAGGACAATCGCTATCACGCGATCGGGTGCGGGACGATCTTTCACCGGTTGCCGCACAATCCTTTCGAGAAACGCGTTGTAGTGGGACGCGGCAGCCTGCGCCTTGCCCTCGCGATCGAGTTCGTCGGCGAGGAACAGTTGCGCGAGCGACTGGGTCGGGTCGATGGCCAGAGCCTGATCCCAACTCGTCACCGCGTCGTCCGCATGGCCGCGTTGCAGGGCCAGGAAGCCGCGGTCGATGAGCAGATTTACATCTTTGGGAGTGAGTTTGAGCGAGGATTCGGTCAGAGTGTAGGCTTCATCAAAGCGATTCTGATCGATCAGCAGGCGCAATAGTCCCTGACGCGCTTCCGGATCGGCAGGATTGGCCTCGAGTGCCCGTTTCCAAGCCTCCTCGGCTTGTTGTGGCTGGCCCTCTTCCATCTCTTTGCGCGCGAGCCTCATCTGCAAAGAGCTGTCGAAGCTGTCGAGCGCCGCGGCACGCTGCAGATCGTGCACGTCGTCGTTGCGGAGTGACAGGTAGTAACGTGCCTGGTCGACCGTCCCCCAAACCAGCAGGAGAAGAACGGCGCTCACTCGTAGCCTGCGGGCTCCCGCGGTGCTTCCGGCCAGCCATCTCCCTACCACCACAAAGTATCCGCCGGCTTCCGACGCGGCGTCTGAAATCTTGTCACGCGAGTTGAGCAGCAGCGATGCGATGCGGCCGTCCCGAAGTTTCCAGATGGCGCCGTCGAGAATGAAGTGGTGAATGTTCACCAGAGCCGTGAAAATCAGGAAGCTGGACGCGAAATCGTGATGGAAGATGCGGCTCGCCATCCACGGACCTGGGACAAATAAGGCGATGCCGCCCACGACTAGCACTCCGAAGTAGGCAAAGGGACGCCAGTTGCGCGCCGTCTTACCGGGCGCTTCAGAGGCTTCGCGGCGCGCATAGTAACTGGTGATCCACAGATATTGCGCGGAATGCATGACAGCCAGGACGCCCGAACTGTAGCGGCTCTGCGGAATGTCGAGTCCCTTAATCAGCGAAATCACCGCCGGCAGCAGGAACCATAGAAATTGCGAGGAAAAAAGCGTCAGCGATGGAATCAGCTTTCTCCAACCGGTGGTGCGCGCCAACCGCGAAAGCCCGTAAACCGACAGAATTACAAAGGCCACGCCCAGAATCATCTGCTCCCATCGACTTACGACCGCTGGAATTCCAAGCGTGATAAATAGTGGGTCGGTCGATGGGCCGGTGTGGAAGCCAAGAAACAGAATCAGATACGAAACGACGAAAGCACCGTATAGAGCCCGGCGCGTGTTCTTATCCGGATCCGCACCGGCACGGCGCGCGAACATCATGAACAGCCCGTAGTTCTGGCCGCTGTAGTGCCAGGGGCTCCAGGTGAGATAGATGGTGAAGATCCACGGCAACAGGCGGAGCCAGAAATGAGACATCAGCAGCGTCAGCACGACTAACGCTGTCGTATGTACAGTAAAGATGCGGTATTTCTCGAAATCCTCGGCGCGATGATAGGCGCGATAAATCGTCGCCATGTAGTGCGGATAATTAAAGAACAGCGCCAGAACGTAAAAGACAACCGCCCACGTGCGCGCGCTCGATGCCAGCGAGAAGTACGAAACCAACAGCAGCGGGGCCGACCACGCTCCACAGCCGACAATCAAGTCGAGCGCTGGATTATAGATCCAGGGGCCCGTCTGCTGCTTCCGATCTTTTGGGAGTTTTCCCATAGCATTCTTCGAAGACGGTCTCGTCAACACGAAACCACGGCGAGCGGCTCACGTTCGCCGTTTCACGGGCTCCTGGTCTGCGTTGGCTTGACAAATTATAGGTGCGAAGATCGCTGCAACGAGTAGCGGGAGGGGTGCAACAGGCGTAACGAAAGTAACGACCGCGTTGCTTCCATTCGCCAGCCAGAGTCCAGGCGTACAATTCCCACAGCCATGAACAGGCTGCAGGCGGCTTGCGATGCGAAGACTTCTGATCTCGGCCCGCATCCTCCGAGTAGAAGGCATTCTTATCCTCGTCGTTGCAGCAATCCATTTGTCGGTGATCCCGCTTTTGAGAAGCACCTTACGCCAGCAGCTTTCCGCCCCAGACTTTGCGTTTGCCTGGCCGCCATTCCTGCTCAGCTTTGCGGTGATGGGCATTCTCCTGATTCCTGTCGGTGTCTCCACGCTGTTTTGCGCATCGGGAATAAGAGCGGGGGAATCGTGGTCGTGGCGAGTCGGGATCACCAATGCCCTCGCCATTCTGAGCCTGCCGTTCGTGCTCGCCGTCACGATGGATAGGCGTTATTTCACGGCGATCCCGTTCCTGGTGGCTGCGATTCTGATTACGCTGGTCGGCTTGTCGATGTGTTTGCCGCTATGGTGGGTACGCGGTGAGTTGACGCAGAATTCTCGACGCTAGCGCCCGCGGGCACGATCTCGCGAAAAGGCTACTCGAACTTCCACCGCGTGGACTTGCTTTGAAAGTATTTCTCCCAGAGGGCGAAGACTACGTTGGGGCGGACTGCGAATACCGGCTCCTTCATCGACAGGATGTCATCTTTCATCGACGACATGTCGAAATTGTATTTCGGCTTATACCGGGCGAGGAATTTGCGGCGGGACGCAACGTCGGCGAGTTCTGCGACACCTTCGACGATCACGGCTTCGTTCGCGAGCTCGGTACAAACTACGCATCGTGGGTTCGCTGCGAGGTTGCGTGCCTTGCGCGATTTGCTGCCAGTGCTGAAGAGGAAGCGTCCATCTTGCCACAGACCCCAGACGACCATCGTGTGCGGTGAGCCGTCGGGTTTCACGGTTGTGATCCAGTAGTTGTGCGATTTCTTCAGGCGCTGCTCGGCCCACGACCAGGGCAGAAGTCCCTTGGTGCCTTCAGGAAAACCATAGCCCGTGGCTTGGGGACGGCTGACCTTGGGCTTCTTTATCTGCGCGATACGCTTCATAGAAATGAAATGACTCGGCAACCATGTCAGAGATTCTTCTTCGTCCACTGGTCGATGCGGTCGAGCGCCTGTTGCAGGTTCTCGAGCGAGTTGGCGACGCTGAAGCGCAGGTAGCCTTCGCCGAATTCTCCGAACGCAGTGCCGGAGAGCGCGGCGACTCCCGCCTGCTCCAAGAGCGCATCGGCGAAGGGTTTCGACCTCCATCCGGTCTTGGTGATGTTGGGGAACACATAAAACGCGCCCTTCGGCATGCGGCACGAGAAGCCCTTGATCTTGTTCAGTCCGGCGACGAAGACATCGCGGCGACTCTGGAATTCGTCGCGCATATGGTCGACAGAGCTTTGATCGCCGTGGATGGCTTCGATTCCCGCGACCTGCGTGAAGCTGGCAGTGCAGGAATTCGAGTTCGTCATCAGGCGCGTCATTTGCGCGGCCAGATCGGGGCGCATCACGCCGTAGCCCATACGCCAGCCCGTCATCGCGTAGGTCTTAGAGAATCCGTCGAGCAGGATAGTGCGCTCCTGCATGCCCGGAACGGACATGATCGAGAAATGCTGGCCTCCATCGAATAGCAGGCGGCTATAGATTTCGTCGGACAAGATCATGATGTTGCGGTCGCCGATGATCTTCGCGATCTGCTCGATGTCTCGGCGCTCGAGAATTCCGCCCGTCGGATTCTGCGGGGAGTTCAGAATAATCAGCTTGGTGCGGTCGGTGATAAGAGACGCCAGTTCGTTGATGTCGAGCGAGAAGTCGCGTTCTTCGCGCAACCGGATGGGGACGATGCGCCCGCCAACATAGTGAATCATCGACTCATAGATCGGGAAGCCGGGATTGGGATAGATGACTTCGTCTCCCTCATCAATGAGAGCCAGGATCGTGAAAAAGATGATAGGCTTGCCGCCGGGAACGACGACCACCTCGTCGCTGGTGACTTTCACTCCGCGAGTGCGGCTCACGTATTCGGCCAGGGCCTGCCGAAGATCTGGTAAACCCGCGGAGGGACCGTAGTGGGTCCAACCCTTGCGCATCGCATCGACGCCGGCTTCGATTACGTTCGCGGGCGTATCGAAATCCGGCTCGCCGATTTCGAGGTGGATGATACTTTTGCCCTGGCGCTCGAGAGCGCGAGCCTTGTTCAGAACTTCAAAGGCGGTTTCGGTGCCGAGGCGCGACATTCGCCGGGCCAGATGCAGTTCGTGTTGGGTCGTTTGCGGCATGATGACAAAACTCCTACAGAAGCCAAACGGCACATTATACGCCCCCGCGCGGGGGCATAAACCACTACGGGCACTAAGGCTCACGAAGGAAACTCAGCCACAGAGGCGCCGTGATACTTCGTGGCTCATGCTTTCTCTTACAAGGGTAAACTGGCTCGTCGGAACAAGGAGGGACCTGTGAGTTCCTATCTCGACGAACTTTTCGCACATCAGGAATGGGCTGATGCCGAGCACTGGCGGGCGTTGGAAGCGCATCCCGCGGCGCTGGCCGATAACGCGATCCGCGAGCGACTGATGCACATTCATTTGGTGCAGCATGGGTTCCTGTGGGTGACGAGCCCGCAGCGATCAGAGTTCACGTTCAAGAAGCTTGGGGACTTCGCTTCGACAATGGAGATGAAAGAGTACGCGCAATGGGGGCTTTCAGGGCTGAACGAATTACTGAAAAAGACGGATCAAACTCGCATGGAAGCAATCATCGAAGTGCCGTGGTTCAAGCCGCCGGTTAGGATCAGCGTGCGACAGGCTCTGACGCAGGCGGCGATGCACAGCCATTATCATCGCGGACAGAATGCAACGCGGCTGCGGGAACTGGGCGGTGTGCCACCGATGATCGACTTCATCGTTTGGTTGAAGAATGGCCAACCCGCTGCGCAGTGGGCTGATTAGCTACAGGCAAAACCAGTCGAGCTGCGCTCGAAGGACAGCCGAGGCGGCTGTCCCCACAAAAAAGAATTATTCCGAGACGCTGTGTTCTTCGCTTTGGGCGCGGAGGACGCGGTCGACGGAGTACGGAGCGCGGCGACTGGGCTCGTGGTAGTGGCGGACTTGCATTTCGCCGAGCAGGCCAATGGCAAGCAGATTGAGGCCACCGAGAAGCAGGCCCATCGCGGTCATCATGAGTGGACCGTGTTCGGCCATGACCGGGATGTGGCGCAGGAATTTCTCCAAGCCAAGCCACATGACGATCGCACTGCCGCCAAAGATGCTCATCATGCCAACGCTGCCGAAAAAGTGCAGCGGGCGCGAAAGATAGCGCAACAGGAAGCGAATCGTCAGCAGGTCGAAGAACACGCGGAACGTGCGCGTGATGCCGTAGTGCGAAACGCCGCGCTCGCGGTTGATATTGCGGATAGGAACTTCGCAGATCGACGCGCCATGCCACGACGCCAGCGCGGGAATGAAGCGGTGGAGTTCTCCATAGAGCGGGACTTGCTCCAGGATGTCGCGGCGGTAGGCTTTGAACGTGGTGCCGAAATCATGAATATCGACGCCGCTGATTTTGGCCATCATCCAGTTGGCAATGCGCGACGGGATGCGGCGCATCCAGAAGTTGTCGACGCGCACTTTGCGCCAGCCGCTGACGATGTCGTAGCCGGCGGCAATTTTCTCGAGGAACATCGGAATGTCGTTGGGATCGTGCTGCAGATCGCCATCCATGGCAATGATGTATTCACCGCGCGCATGATCGAAGCCGGCTGCCAGGCCCGCGGTCTGGCCGAAGTTGCGGCGCAATTTGACCACGGTGACGCGGCTGTCGACGGCGGCGATTTCGCGGAGCATGGCGAAGGTGTGGTCGGCAGAGCCGTCGTCCACCAGAACGATCTCGAAGGTTTCGCCGTGAGCCTCCATCACTGCTTTCAGGCGGTCGTAGAGGTCGGTGACGTTCTCTTGCTCGTTATGCAGGGGGACGACGATGGAATACTTGGGCACAGTTCTTTGATTATAGACGAAAATGAGGTCTGGGTTCCGCGGTTCTCGTGGTCAGTTGGGTACCTTGGGATTCGCAGCGATGCTTCTATTCCTGGGTTGTGGATATCGCACCGAAAAAAAGTTGAGATGGAGAGTCGCCCGACGCGATCGGCGGTTTCGTTTTGGGAAAGCGCGGGAGTTGAGGGGTACCCCTCCCCTCGGATCTTATGAAAGCCTTGACTGGCGCGGGTTCTGCAAAAGTTGGCTGCAAAATCTTGGGCTCTTAGGGCCTAGTTGTCAAAACATTGATAATAAATGAGTTATGGCGTTTCCCGGCGTCTCTTCGTATACCGCCTCCGCCTTGACGATCATCTGCTTCTTAAATTTGTGGGTCAAGGTCAGATGTCACATTACCCTTGTGGAAACTCAAGTCGACGGATCTTGATTACCGGAGTGTCCCAACGCAAATATTTGTTTGCCGGCTTCTTAGATTGAATCCTATATTTGGTGAAGGGTAGCTACCATTCCTCAGATCACGATCAAGACGGGCCTCACGATGCCGGATGGGCGGGAAGAACTACTCTCGGAATATCTGTGCGACCAGCCGGGGTGTCCCAATATCGCTACCCATGTGCTGGGGTGCGTGAGGGAGGTTGGGGTTGTATCCGCCGTCTGCGACGAGCATGCCCCGAAACCCCACTGAGCTATTGAGAGCGCAAGGAGTGAGCGAGGCTTATCAGATTTTGCGGTGCCACGCGAATGAGACCCCGCCGCGGACTGTCGATGTCGGCGATTAGAAAGAACGCGATCGAGACCGCGAGGGGCAGAACCAGAAACAGGTATTTACTGGTCCCCGCCCCGTATCCGATCAAGAGGTTACAGAAAATGGCAATGACCATCATCAGACCCCATGCTGGAATCGGAATGCGGTTCCACCACGCGAACTGAGTGTATCCCTGCGAATTGAGCACATCGTTCATTCCCATAACCGTGACGGCAAGGAGCGGCGTCGGCTGTGCGTTCGCGCGAACCTGGACGGTCGACCAAAGTTCGTTTTGCAGTTGGGACGTATCCGCATTGATACGCTCCAACTGATCCTCATCGCGGACCTCATAAAACAGAATGCGCTGATCAAGATAGCGTCGTAGCAAATCGCGCACCCTAGCGGCTTCGGGCGCCGGCAACAGGTCGGCGCGGACGTATTCCGTACCGATGGCATTGGCTTCGGCTTCTTCGTAGTTCTTCCGCTGATCGTACCGGCTCACTGCCATGGAAAAAGTGAATCCGATCAGCAGTCCCAGCATGGTGAGGAGGGCAGCTTGTATGACGCCAAAGCTCTCCCGTTCCCCATCCTTCAGCGGCCGAAACCTTTGGCCGACGATGGCGCCGAGATTAGCCGAGAGCCACAACACCACGAGAGAGAGCGCAAAAACGAGACGCGGGAAGTTCATGATGGTTTGCATAACGGTTGCGTTACCGAACTATCTTCGCCGGATTTCGTGGGACGAGAATCATGCCATGACCGCCATTGTGAGATCTTCATTCGTGTAGTCCCAACCACGAATACTTCCAGGTCCTACTAGCGCTACGGCGTGGCTGAAGCCACGCCCTTTCAAACCAGTCGAACACCTATTTCGAGAACTTGCGGGCCACGATACTACTACGTCGACTAATAGTCGATATCAGCGGTGCTGAAGTCGACTGTACATTCTGACAGTTTCCTGGCTGCGGCACGCGTAATAGCGTATTGGTGAAATTTAGACGACTGTCCCCTTCTCCTCGTTATTGCGTAGACGCCGATATTGGGTCGACGCCTAAGACCTGAAGAATCCGAATCTTAGAGTGAAAGGAACTCCGATGAGTGACCAAGATAAGACTCCGCGCACTGTGCTTCCCATTCCCGACCCTCCACGAACTGGACTGATGCTCTACGACGCCAAAGATCCGGAAAACAAGTATCCACCGATAACCCAGTTGCGCCCGCCTCAAGGCGCACCCAACGTTCTGGTCATCTTGATTGATGATGCCGGCTTTGGCTCGGCCAGCGCTTTCGGTGGTCCTTGCTACACGCCCAACGCGGAAAAACTGGCAGCCGGCGGCCTGAAATTCAACCGCTTTCATACGACAGCACTATGTTCGCCCACCCGGCAGGCCATGTTGACCGGACGCAATCACCACACGGTTGGGATGGGCGGGATCACCGAAATCGCCAGTGGATCCCCTGGATATAACTCAATTCTGCCGAACAACTGCTCGCCACTGGCCCGAACGCTGAAGCTCAACGGCTATGCGACCGCGCAATTCGGCAAGTGCCATGAAGTGCCCGTCTGGCAGACCAGTCCGGCCGGCCCATTTGATGCGTGGCCAACAGGCGGAGGAGGATTCGAATATTTCTACGGGTTCATCGGAGGCGAGGCGCACCAATGGTACCCATCGCTGTATGAAGGCACCACGCCCATCGAGGTGAAGAAGACGCCGGAAGAGGGCTACCACCTCGTGGACGACATGACCGAAAAGGCGATGAACTGGATCGGGCAAGAAAAAGCTCTGATGCCTGACAAGCCATTCTTCGTCTACTTCGCGCCGGGCGCGACCCACGCTCCGCACCACGTTCCGAAGGAGTGGGCGGATAAGTACAAAGGAAAGTTTGATCAGGGGTGGGACAAGCTGCGCGAAGAGACCATCGCACGGCAGAAGAAGTTGGGTGTCATTCCGCCCGATTGCCAACTCACGGCGCGGCACAAGGAGATCCCGTCGTGGGATGAGATGCCGGCCGCGCTCAAGCCCGTGCTCATCCGACAAATGGAAGTCTATGCCGGGTTCATGGAGTACACCGACTACCATGTCGGTCGTCTAGTGGATTCCATCAAGAAGCTCGGTATTCTCGACGATACGCTGATTTACTACATCATCGGCGACAACGGAGCTTCGGCCGAGGGCACGCTGCATGGCACCTACAACGAGATGATCAACTTTAATGGCGCCTCGGCGCTGGAGACACCCGAGTTCCTGATGGAGCGCATCGACAAACTGGGCGGCCCGGAATCGTACAACCACTTTGCCGTGGGCTGGGCGCACGCCATGAATACGCCATACCAGTGGACCAAGCAGGTCGCTTCACATTGGGGCGGCACGCGCAACGGGACGATCGTGCACTGGCCCAAGGGAATCAAAGGGAAAGGCGAAATCCGCAGCCAGTTCTGTCACTGCATCGACGTGGCACCGACCATCCTTGAAGTAGCTGGTCTGCCAGAGCCGATGTTCGTGAACGGTATCCAGCAGCACCCGATCGAGGGCGTCAGCATGGCGTACGCGTTTAACGATGCCAAGTCGGCCGAACGCCACGAGACACAGTACTTCGAGATGTTCGGCAACCGCGGCATCTACCACAACGGCTGGACTGCGGTAACGCGGCACAAGACGCCGTGGATCCTGATCGGCGAAAAGACTCCGGCGTTCGACGATGACGTTTGGGAACTCTACGACACCGCCAAGGACTGGAGCCAGGCAAACGATTTGTCGAAGCAGATGCCGGAAAAGCTGCACGAACTACAGCGCCTGTGGCTGATCGAAGCGACACGCTACAACGTGTTACCGCTCGATGACAACCTCGGTGCACGGTTGAACTCCGATACTGCTGGGCGGCCGCAGCTGATCACGGGCAAATCCCAAATTCTGTTTGGCAGTATGGGTCGTCTGTCGGAGAATTCGGTGCTCAATCTGAAGAACAAGTCGCATGCGGTGACGGCGGAAATTGTTGTCCCCACAAGCCCAGCCGAAGGCGTGATCGTCGCCCAGGGCGGCAACATCGGCGGCTGGAGTCTTTACGCAAAAGCAGGCAAGCTCAAATACTGCTATAACCTGCTCGGCATTCACCAGTTCTATGCCGAGTCCAGCGGTCCGCTGCCTCCGGGCGAACACCAGGTACGCATGGAGTTTGCGTACGCGGGCGGTGGCCTAGGCAAGGGTGGCACTGCATCGCTGTTCGTGGATGGCAAGAAAGTCGGCGAGGGCAAGGTCCCGGCCACGGCGGCCATGGTATTCTCCGCCGATGATGGATGCGACGTAGGAGTCGATACGGGATCTCCCGTGTCGCCGGACTACGGCTCGCGGGGGAACGAATTTACGGGCAAGGTCAAAGGCGTGCAACTCGCCATTGCCGAAGACGCCGTAAGCCTCGATCACCTGGTCTCACCGGAAGAAGCGATCCAGATCGCCATGGCACGACAGTAAACCAACTTGTGACCGGCAGCCCACGCGGGCTGCCGGTCATAACAACCTGAGCCTGCCATCCCTTGAGCGCGTGGACAGGCGCTTCCTGACTTCGATCAGGGTTACGTCGAGATCGTCGAGGACTTCGTCCGAGTGAGGATTTCCACTCCTATTTGGAAAACAAGAAGGTCGTAGCAGGAACGTCAAAGACCCCACTCTAACGTCGCAAAAAACGCGACGTTAGAACGGGGCACCCGCAGAATGGGGCGCCCACACTTCGTCACGAGACCAATCTCGGTTATCCCTGGTCTTTCAACTTCAGCTTGGATTTGTTGTCTTCCATGAACTGCTTGATTTCGTTGGCGGCGCCGAGGAGGCGATTCCATTGTTCGTAGTAAAGAGTCACGGGGAAACGGCCGAGGCCGTAGACGCTGACACCGCCTTTTTCTCCGACTTTAAAGATCAGGTCGCCACTGCGTTTCTTGGTTTCGACCTCTTTTTCGAGTTGCGATAGTTTCGCTTTCAGTTCTTCGTAGGTTGGTTCTGACATAACTTTCCTCGCGGTTTGATATGAGTGCGTTTTGCGACTCGGACCTTCCGGTGGTCTTGGCCACACGCTTCCCGCCGTCGTGGCCATCATTTCTATAGTAACTTGCCGGGCATTGTCTTGCGGTGGATAACCGTTATAAGCTCAAGAGAGTCTAATCCCAAAGCAGGAAACGTTTCTGGGGTCCTACATGCGATTGTGGGTGCGATGCTCGGCTTGGCTCTGCCTGTCCCTGATGTTGTGGGCGGCGGTGGCAGAGTCCGCCCACAGCCACCCGAACCAGACTGAATCCAATTCCTGCTCAATCTGCGTAGTGGCGCATAGCGCCAGTCCAACTGTAAGTTCCAGCCAGGCCGCTCCAGAGTTTGCCACGATCGGCCTGCTGCGCGAAGAAGACGTTGTCGCGAAGACCCGGTTCGATTTTTCCGAGCGGGGCATTCGCGGTCCTCCTGTCCTGTAGGGATTCCCACACACATTCGACCACCGGCGGTTGCGCCGCGATTCTCTACTTCTCTTTTCCTTGGCAGGAGGACGTTATGCCTATTTCTTACAAATGGCGATTGATCGCCATTTTTGCCGTCACATTCCTAACTTCAGTAGTCTATTCGCAGTCGACAGGGAATTCAGGTGCCATCAACGGCAGTGTGGTGGATCCGACGGGTGCGGTGGTGCCAAAGGCTACGGTCGAAATTCGCAACCCGGTGAGCGGATTCGATCGCGCGACTACAACCGATGCTTCCGGAAAATTCGTGTTTACGAACATCCCCTTTAACAATTACCACCTGACGGTCAGTGCGGCAGGCTTCGCTGCGTCGGTGCAAGACGTGGAGCCGCGCTCGTCCGTGCCAATCGCTGTTGCGGTTCAACTGGAGGTAGCGAGTTCGACGACGCAGGTGACGGTCGAAGCTAAAGGCGAAGACCTGCTTGAAAATGACTCCACTGCTCACACCGATGTGGACAAGAGCCTTTTCGACAGGCTTCCTTTGGAGAGCGCGTCATCCTCGTTGAGTTCGTTGGTTACACTAGCGACGCCGGGAGTCGCGGCGGATTCAAATGGTCTTTTCCACGGCTTGGGGGATCACGCGGAAAATTCATTTTCCGTCGATGACCAACCCATTACCGACCAACAGAGCAAAGTATTTTCCAATCAGATCCCCCTCGATTCAGTTCAATCCATGGAAGTAATCGCGGGGGCGCCACCGGCCGAGTACGGGGGTAAAACCAGTTTGATTATCAACGTGACGACCCGGTCCGGCCAGGGCATGACGACACCGCACGGAGCGGTGACGGCCTCGTATGGCAGTTTTGGATCGTCCAATCTCGGGTTCAACCTCGGATACGGGGGCCAGAAGTGGGGAAACTTTATCTCGGCCAACGGGCTCGACAGCGGCCGTTTCCTGGACCCTCCCGAATTTGCCGTGATGCACGATAAAGGAAACGAGGAGAATCTGTTTGACCGCGTGGACTATCAGCTTTCTACGGCGGATTCTGTTCACGTGAACTTCGGTTTTTCCCGGTCCTGGTTCCAGAATCCCAATTCGTTTGATCAAGAATTTCATAACGTCAATGGGGTTCAGCTCACCGATCCGGTGACCGGCGATCCGCTGGGCGCGACCGATCAAGTTTCCCAAATCAAGACATTCAACATTGCGCCGACCTGGACGCGGCTCCTGAGTGCGACCGCGGTGTTTACTCTGGGCGGCTTCGTCCGGCACGATCAGTACAACTACTACCCTAGCTCCAACCCGTTTGACGACTTCTCTCCTGACCTTCAGGGTGAGACCGTAGTCCAGAACCGCAAGCTTACGAATGCAGGGGTTCGGTCCAACATCTCGTATGTGAAAGGCATCCATAACGTGAAAGTCGGAGTCACGTACGAGCAGACGTTTCTGGACGAAGCTGACGGAGTCGGCATCGTCGATCCGGGGCTGGTTGCGGCCGAGGCTCCCTCCTGTCTGTCGGCGGCAGGGCAGCCCATTGCAGGCACGCCCTGCGCAATCCTTGCGCCTTACGACTTGACGGGCGGAGGTGGACTTTATGGGCGAGGAAGTCTTTTCAATTTCAACGGACATACGGATGTGAAGGAGCTCGCCCTTTACATCCAGGATTCGATCACGATTAAGAACTGGTCATTCAACCTGGGATTACGCGGTGATGTCTACGATGGACTCTCCCAGGGCCGCCAAGCGGAACCCCGGCTGGGGATTGCGTACAACATCAAAAAGACCAACACGGTGTTGCGAGTTTCCTACGCGCGAACGCTGGAAAGTCCTTTCAATGAGAACCTGGTGATTGCCAGCACCGGGTGCAGTATTCCGTTTCTCGCAGTACTCGTACCGCCGCCGGGTGTCCCCTGCGTGACGGGACCAATCTCTCCTGGGTACCGCAATGAGTTCCATGCTGGCCTGCAACAAGCGTTCGGGCGCTACCTGGTTCTCAGCGGCGACTACATTTGGAAGTACACGCACAACGGCTACGACTTCGGGACCGTGGGCAGCACTCCGATCACCTTCCCGATTGAATGGCACAACGCCAAGATTCCGGGATTTGCGTTGCGGGTGAGCGTGCCGAACTATCGCGGATTCTCAGCGCAGGTGGTGATGGCGAGCGTTGCGGCCCGATTCTTCCTGCCGCAGGTAGCCGGCTTGCCGATTGTCCCTCCCGCCACGGGCGTGTTCCGCATTGATCATGACGAGAGGTTCAACCAGACGACGCATCTGCAATATCAGCCGTGGAAGACGGGGCCGTGGTTTGGATTCAACTGGCGCTACGATAGCGGGCTGGTCGCGGGAGCGACACCTTGCTATAACCCACTGACGGCGACGTGTGCCGGAGCCTCGACCATGTTGGGTGGTCTACCTGCGATCAATCTGATTAACACAATCACGGGCGCGCCCCTAACTGCAGATCAGCAGTTCCAGGCGGGGTTCACGTGCAATGGGCTGCGAGCGACTCCGACGCATGCCTTGCCGAGCCCGTGTTTGGCGTCGCAGTTCGGGTCGTCGCTCATCACGGTGCCCGCCCCTAATACAGAGAACGATGATCACAACCCACAGAGAATTGCACCGCGAAGTCTGTTTGACATCGCCATTGGACACGACAATTTGTTCCGCGGGGATAGATTCAGAGTGAGTGCGCAATTCACTGCCATCAACATTACCAACAAATACGCGCTGTATAACTTTCTTTCCACATTCAGCGGAACCCATTACGTGACGCCCCGAACGTTGACGGCGGAACTTGGATTCCATTTCTAGGACTGCATCCGGCGAGTAGCGAAATGGGCGGCTTCCCTGCGGGCCGCCTCTTTTTTTCTCATAGAATCGTGCCAAGATCCCTTGTAAATGAATGTAAAATCTGCGGCGGACAACTTCGGCGCAACACGGGGGTTGATAGAATAAAAATCATCGCCACTCAAGACCGGGCATCTACTCACTGAAAGAAGTGCATCGATTGGCAGAGGGATATTTTTTGTTCATTAAGCCGGGCGCAAGACTGACCGTTTATTTTGTGGGCTTCATCTTTCTTCCCTTGCTGAGCCTCGCCCAACAGACCACGTCGCCTTCGAACCCGGATCCCTCGGCACAGTCGCAAACCCAGGCACCCACGCCGGGCCAGGCTGCGCCTCCGGCTCAAACGACGCCGGCAATTCAGGACAAAGATAGAGCTAAAGATACAGCGAAGGATAAGGACGCCGCGAACCCGAGCAGTTCGGCCAACAAATCAGGCACATCGAACGACCGGCTTTTCTACACGCTGCCAAACTTTCTAAGCATCGAGAATGCGGGCCACCTTCCGCCGCTCACCACCAAGCAAAAATATGCGGTAGTCGCGCGAGGAACCTTTGATTACATCCAGTTTCCCTGGTGGGGTCTGCTGGCTGCCATCAATCAGGCGGACAACGCTGAACCCGCATATGGGCAGGGCTGGGGAGCTTACGGCAAGCGGTACGCAACGACGGCAGCGGACAGCATCATCGAAAATTTTATGACCGCTGCGGTGCTGCCATCGTTCCTGCACCAGGACCCGCGCTACTATCAGTCAGGCCAGGGCAGTTTTGTGCGCCGGACCGGCTATTCGATCAGCCGCATATTTGTTACCCGCAGCGATTCTGGGCATTCGCAGTTCAACTACTCTGAGATCTTTGGAAGCGGCATCGCCGCCGCGATCTCTACTTACAGTTATCATCCGACCAGCACCTACATCAGCACCCCGACCAACCCGCACATGTTTGTTCCCTCCGATCGAACCTTGGTGAATACGGCACATGTATGGGGAACCCAGGTTGGTCTCGACACGATGACTATTTTCATCAAGGAATTCTGGCCTGACGTTCACCGCAAACTTTCGAAGAAACATAAAGCGCCGGATGCAACTGCTGCGCCGCAGGCGGAGCAGAGCGAGACCTCGAGCGAGACAAAGATCGCGGAAGTTTTCCAATAGGAGCTTGAGGTGACGCGAGACGGCGGAACCAACGCTGCGCCGCGAAGCAACGCCGCTACATCATCCGCTTGGGCTCTAACCGCCGATCCACGACTAGCTCAGGATGCAGGCGGCGGAACGTCTCGGCGACATGACAGTTCCAGCAGACCGGCTGGCACTTTGAGAACACTTCGGGCAGTTGCTCTGGACGGAACTCTCTCCACTCAGCAGTCTTGAAATCAGGGCCAAGCAGAGCGGGCGCGTGATCGAGGTGACGCAGCGAGCCAATCGGCTTGTGGCAGAACGCGCAACTCTTCCCTTCATACCACTGCGTGACGATATTCCAGACCAGGCAATTGGCCGGGCCAACCTCGATTTGCTGCAGGCATTCCTGGCCGCAATGCTCACGCTCGGGCCAGCGCGAACACTCTTTGAGTCGCAAGGTGGGCTCGGATAGAAACGCTCCGACGGCGGCTTCGCCGGCCGCAACATCAACGGCGGCGGCTTTCTGGGTCTCAGGGCAGGTAATCAGACGCTTTCCGCGATAGGCAAAGTACGCGCGAATTCCGGGGATGGCGCGAAAGATGAAAAGGCCTACCGCCAGCACAACGATGATCAGAGCGACAAAGATTGAAACCGTCATGGGGCACCTCCGGAAAGCAGCTGTCAGCTTTGAGACGTCAGCATCAGCTTAGGGCTGACGTGCCGCTCTACTGGGTGGTTTCAGCATGATCGTGCGATAGCAGGGACGCGGTGCCTTGCGTCACCGGAAAATGTGATTGAGATCACAATCTACGACGCAGTTATTCTTCCCGGACGGCTGATCGTTTCCGCCGCTGGCCAGTGGGATAAGACTGTGTTCGATGGCCGACACCCTTATGCGGCTCGGCCCAGCCGTTCGGTCACTCGATGGATTATGGTTGCGGGCAACTGCAGCACGCGGGCTTGTTGGGTTCTCTTCGATCGAACCTGAATGGCAATTCCGCCGTCGCTGGGAAAGGGATCGGACAACACTTCGAACTCCTCACCGTAAATCCGGATTCGCTGCGACACGGCGTACCCGAACTGCTTGATTCGTATACAAACCTCGGTTGTGGGGAGATTTGCCTTGGCTGTAGTCACATCATCCTCATTTTCTGGAGAAAAGAGCCCTTGGGTGTCCCAGTCATTTCACGCTTTTCCCAAAATGTTTGCCGTGATGCCCGTCACCGAGCGCACATCTCGCAACCTCGTGTAATTACAATGACATATAATATTTTGTCCTCCAGCGCTGTCAGGCAACTCCTCGATATCCGTGATCATCTAGCTCCACAATTAGGCAAGCAGAGAGATCAGAATGTGCGAGGTCTTCCAGGCTCACGAGGTGGTATGACTCTCTTTCGCCGGCTGTTGAGCGTCCTGTTTGTGGGGCTACCTTCGTGGCGGTTGTTGGTGTAGAAGCTGTCACCGGGGACGAAAGCCGTTCTGCGCCAACGCTGCGGGCAACAACGTTTGCGAGTCCGTACCTTCGGGCATGGTCACCTCGCGGCCTGTTTTTGGCCAGCCTGCTTAGCAGCTGGGCGACAACAAGTCTATGGGGAGCGCATTTCTCTGCAAGACTTTTAGTCCGTCCGTACGCTTATGCTGAACCATCAAGACTTCGGCACACTCATCGTCACCGGGGCGAGTCGCGGCATTGGCGCGGCAATCGCCACGCTGGCGGGGAAGAGCGGGTATGGGGTGGCGCTCGCCTTCGCTACGGGCCAAGCCGAGGCACGGAAAATCGCCGACGAGATCATCGCTGCAGGCGGGCGCGCCCTTGCCATTCAGGCCGATGTTTCCAGCGAAGAGCAAATCATTCGCATGTTCGAGAATGCAGAGCGTGAACTCGGTCCAATCAAGGCTCTGGTCAACAATGCGGGAATCACCGGAGGGTTCGCGCGGGTGGAGGATGTCACGAGTGCGGCGATCGCAAATGTTTTCTCGGTCAACGTCAGCGGGACGATCCTGTGCTGCCGCGAGGCGGTTAGGAGAATGTCGACTCGTCGCGGAGGAACTGGCGGGGCGATCGTCAACATCTCTTCACTCGCCGCGCGCACCGGGGCCGCCGGAGAGTGGGTCCACTACGCAGCGTCAAAAGGCGCAATCGACAGTTTTACCATTGGACTGGCGCGGGAAGTGGCTACAGAAGGGATCCGCGTCAATGCCGTCGCTCCGGGATTGGTGGAAACTGGACTGCATGCCGCGAACGGCGAACCCGGCCGACTGCAGCGCCTGATGGGAACGATCCCCATGGGAAGGCCGGGCATGCCAGGCGAAGTGGCGGAGGGAGTGCTGTGGATGTTGTCGCCGGCCGCGTCGTTCACGACGGGAGCGATACTGGAAATTGGTGGGGGACGGTGAGAAAGAATAGTTCTCATTTCTCAGTCGTCAGGCCGTTCCGGCGACCGGCGCTGCGGCGCTAAATGCTAATTGCTACGCGCTAATTGCTCCGCCCTTCCCGCACGGCCCTTCTCCAGGTCCTTCCGCAGGTATGCCTTCATCTTCTCCGGTAAGCGCGAGTTGTGCAGAATGTCCCGCAGTTGTGCGGGCGGAAGGCGGCGCGCAAATTCGATGGCCCGGGCCAGTGGCGTGTATTCGTTACGCAACAGCGCGTAGCGAATTTCCGGGCGCAACGACCATTTGGCGTGGTGGCAAATCGCTTTCACGAAGGCGGCCGTCGCGCCCGGCTTCAAGAGGGCCTTCACCAGCGCAATTTCCGTGATCTGCGGATTTTCCAGTGCCGCCTGCCATACGCTGGATTCCTTGTCTTGCAGCAGCGCGGCAGCGACCATCCCCGACGAACGTCGCGCCAGCGAAATGCGTTCGCCAAGACTGATCGAGGTGAGACGCGCCACCAGCAACTCGTCCGCAACGCGCTTCAGGTCTGCGGCGACGGCGGGAAGCAGCGCGAACTGCATCAGATCAAAAGTGTAGAGATCGCGGATCAGGCGCAGCGCAACACGCCGCGGAGCGCGAGGATGGGCCGCAACCGCAACCCGCACCTTGCGCGATTTCATCAACGCGGCGTTCTGGCTGATTCTTTCGATGACGTCGGAGGTCAAGTCACGCTGTCGCAACGTTGCAAGAGCGAGGTCTGCGGTGAGACCCGGTTCCGTGGCGTTGGAAAGCCCGGGCGAAGCGGGCCGCAAATCGCGCGCAGCATCTGCGGCAAGTGGGTTGTCGGATTCGAACTCTGCGGCAGCCATCGGCAAGAGTCAGCTATCGAGTTGTCGTGTCTTGCGCGCCCGCTCTCCGCGCCATCCGCAGAGCACCCTCGACGGGTTCGACAACCCGCGGATTTATATCCACGCGCGAATCTCTCGCGCGGAGTTCATTGTAGAAAACCTGGCGCACCAGCGAAGAATGACGAAAGACACCTCCAGTCATGGCCACCGGGACGGTCGCGGTGTGGTCCTTCGCGAACAACCGTGGGATAACAACCTGCGCCACGGAGGCGAGTTCGCGTCCCGCATCGGTCAGAACCTTCGTGGCCACATCGTCTTTACTCTGCGCGACCGCCGCGAAAAGAGCCGCGAGATCAGGGGGCGGAATCGAATTCGCGGCGCGGGCAAGATCGATCAGAGACGACACTCCCCAGGCCTTCAGCAGGGCTCTCGATAACGAAGTCTCGGGCGATGGATCGGTCTCGTGGGTTCCGTCGCGCGGATCGGAAGCGCGCAAAACGGCATTCACCGCGGCCTTGCCGATCCAGTGGGCGGAGCCCTCGTCGCCGATCGCGAATCCCCAGCCTCCGGCACGAGCGGTCCTTCCTTGCTGGTCGCGGCCATAGGCGATTGATCCTGTTCCAGCAATGACAATCACACCCGGCCCGGTATCAAATGCGGCTTCCAAAGCGATCTGCATGTCGCCGACAACATCAACAGGCGAAGGAAGAATTTCCGCCAAGCTGTGGCGAACGATCTCGGCCAGTTCCGGACGGGCAGCTCCCGAACCGCCTACGCATGTGCGCGTAACTTGTGCCGGAGTAATGCCAGCGGCGGCGCATGCCTGGCGCACGGACTGCTGAAGCGATGCACGGGCTTGCGCCTGTCCCACGCGAACAATATTGCTTGGCCCTGCAGTAGCGGTGGCGAGCAGGTGGGAATCATCGCCCACCGCGCAATTAGTCTTGGTGCCGCCTCCGTCAATGCCGAGAAAGTAGGACACGGGTTATTTCTAACACAGCGCGGTTGCCCGTTGCCGGGTGCTGGCGCCAGTACTTGGCCTTGCGGTACCGGACCATAGAGTCTCACTCGTGCAAAAATGCGATTGCTTCCATAATTAGAGATTGCTTCGGCGCAAATCTATGGCCTCAAAGATTCAGTTTCGAGAACTCGACAATAACGGAGACGTTCGTGGTTTCGGGTTCACGGCTCCGGCGGAAGCCCTCAGCTTCATCGGACAAATGGCGGACGTGCACCTGGCTTCAACCAAACCCGGGGTCGTGCGTGGGAATCATTGTCATCTACGACGGCGCACCGCGATCATGGTGGTGCCTGGACAGAAGTGGTCATTCCACTGGGACGAAGGCGAGGGATCGGCGATTCAACGGCGCGAGTTCGATGGCCGACGTGCGGTGCTGGTGTTGATCTCGCCACACTCTTCGCACGCCGTGCGCAATGACGGAGATGGGGATTTGTACTATGTGTCCATATCCTCGGAAAGCTACGATCCGGCCGAAAGCGTCGCGCGGAAGGTCGTGTGAGCGATTCTGGCGCTTCGAGGGAAGCGCGTTTAGCCGCTAAAATCGCAGAGGAAAGGCCGCGAACACCGCAAAGCCGGACCCGTTTCTGTTTTCACTCGTTGCGTTCTTCGCGGCTTTTCTTCGCGAAATCCGCGGTTAAAGGCTTTTCTCTAGACTGCAATGCCAATGGCTCTAAGTCGTCCTGATTTTGCGATTATCGGGCTGTACCTGGCGGGCATCACGCTCTTTGGACTGCGCTTCCGCAAGAAGCAGCGGTCCCTGCGAGACTATTTTCTTGCGGGACGCGAAATTCCCTGGTGGGCCATTTCGCTCTCCATCGTCGCAGCCGAGACCAGCACCCTCACTATCATCAGCATCCCCGGGCTGGCCTACGATACGAACCTCACCTTCCTTCAAGTGATCATGGGGTATGTGGTCGGTCGCGTGGTGATCAGCTTTGTGTTGCTGCCCCATTACTTCCGTGGCGATCTCTACACGGCGTACGAACTCATCGAACGGCGTTTCGGACGTGGGCTGCGTTCGCTGACCGCGGGACTCTTTCTGCTGACCCGAGCCGCGGCCGAGGGAGTGCGCGTCTATGCGGTGTCGATTGTGGTGTCGATCGCTCTTGGCACCGGAGAGGTTGCTTCGATTGCCATCATCACCGCACTGACAGTCATCTATACGTTCGAGGGTGGCCTCGCGGCGGTGATCTGGACCGACGTCGTGCAGACCGCGATCTATGTGGGAGGAACGCTGGTCGGCCTAGTGACGATTCTCCATCTCGTTCCCGGCGGCTGGAGCGCAATCCACACCGCGGCGGCCAGCGCGGGCAAGCTGCAGGTATTCAACTTCAGCGCCAGTCCCTGGATTCCCTACACATTTTGGGCAGGCGTGATCGGCGGAACGTTCTTTACGACGGCGAGTCATGGAACCGATCAGCTCATTGTGCAGCGGCTGTTGGCGGCGCGGGGACAGAAACAATCGGTCATGGCGTTGCTTTCGAGCGGCGTTGCTGTGTTCTTTCAGTTTGCGCTGTTTCTGACGGTAGGCGTCATGCTGTGGGCGTACTACCGCGTCCCCTCGGCGGTGTTTGGACGGCCTGATCGGATCTATCCCACGTTCATCGTCACGCGCATGCCACATGGAATCTCAGGCCTGCTGATTGCGGCGATTCTGGCGGCGGCAATGTCAAACCTGAGCGCGGCGCTGAATTCGCTCTCCTCGAGTGCGATCATGGATTTTTATGCGCGCCTGCGCCCCCATGCAGATGAGAAAACGAAGATGCGTCTGTCGCGGTTTGCAACGCTCGCGTGGGCGCTCGTGCTGTTCGTACTGGCAGTAGTCGCCCTGCATAAAGCGGGCCGGGTGGTGGAAGTCGGATTGCAGATCGCATCCGTGGCGTACGGAGCCCTGCTCGGCGTGTTTCTGCTGGGTGTGCTGACCCGTCGCGCCAATCAGCGTGGAGCCATGGTTGGGATGGCATTGGGGTTCGGCACGGAAGTCTACCTGTGGCTCGGCACGCGCCTCCCGTGGACATGGTGGGTCCTGATTGGCACGGCCGTGACGTTCGCTGTCGGTTATATCGCCAGTTCTATCATGCCGGAGTAGGCTGTCCCTGCGTCGCGTATACTGGCACACTTCAACCATGCCAGAGTCAGCACAGCGACCTGATTCCCGCCCAGAACTCTCCCGCGACTTGGGAGTCAGCCATGCCTCTGCAATCGTTGTCGGCACCATCATCGGAAGCGGCATCTTTCTCGTCCCCGCGGAGATGATGCAGGCTGTGGGCTCCGCCCAACTCGTCTATCTGGCGTGGGTGGTGGGCGGACTCCTGTCGTTTGCCGGCGCCCTCACCTATGCAGAACTGGGAGCGATGAAGCCGCAAGCGGGCGGCGAATATGTCTATGTCCGCGATGCCTATGGCCCGTTGGGCGGCTTCCTCTACGCCTGGACTTGGTTTGTCATTGCCAAGCCCGCATCGGTGGCAACGGTCGTGACGGGGCTGGTTCGAATTCTCGGAACCTTTCCGGTCTTCTCTTTTCTTTCGAACAACGTGATCAGCTCTCCGTTTGCCCTCAGTTGGGGACAGGCATTCGCCATCAGCGCCGCCATCCTGATCTCGGTGCTGAACTACCTTGGCGTGAAGAAGGCAGGAGAATTCCAGCTTGTGTTTACGCTGTTGAAAGTTGCCATCATCCTGGGAATTGTTGTGGTCTGCTTCAGCGGAGTTGGCAATGTGCCCGGCCGCGGATGGAGCAATTTCGCCAGCACGTTCGCCGGCGCCAAGGGCGGCATCGCGGGCTTCATGGCGGCGCTGGTGGCCGCGCTCTGGGCGTACGACGGATGGAACGATCTGAACATGGTGGCGGGCGAAGTGAAGCGTCCGGAGCGAAGTATTCCGATCGCACTGATTGCAGGGGTGGCTACCGTGGGCCTGCTCTACGTGCTGGTCAACGCAGGCGTGCAATACGTGCTTCCGGCCAATGCGATCGCAGCTTCTCCGCGCCCCGCGTCCGACGCCGTCGCTCTTGTCATGGGACGAGTGGGCGCCAGCATTGTTTCCGCAGGCATGGCGCTCTCGATGCTGGTCACGCTGAACGGCACCATCATGAGCGGAGCGCGCGTGCCTTACGCAGTGGCTCGCGACGGATATTTTTTCAAGGCGCTCGCCGAAGTGCAGCCGCGGTTTCACACGCCGTCGGTGGCGATTTTCGTGCAAGCCGTGCTGTCGATTCTCCTGCTACTGCTGGGTGCAAATTTCCGCCAGCTCTTCTCTCTCGCGATTTTCGCCGAGTGGCTCTTCTACATGATCGCGGGGAGCACGGTCTTTGTCTTTCGCCGCCGCAATCCGCAGGCGGCGCGTCCATATCGCATGTGGGGCTATCCTTTGGTGCCGGCCCTGTTTGTTGCGGTTGCTGCCGCTCTGTTGTGCTACACGTTCAAGAACGATTGGCCCAATTCCGGATATGGAGTGCTCGTGATCCTGGCCGGGATCCCCGTGTTCGCATATTTCTCGTTCGCGCGGCGACGTCCGCAAAACAACAGCTTCTAACCGCGAAGAGCGCAGAGAAAATCCGCAAAGCACGCAGAGAAAAAAGGTGGAAAATCCCGCATAAAGCATCGACAGGTCGCAGCCGGGTAGCGGGCCTCTCTTTGCGTCTTTTGCGGCTTTTCTCCGTGATCTCAGCGGTCAAGAGCTTTTGGCCACCCGCGTCGGAAATGCAGAGAACGTGAAGAAAGCCGCTTGCCATAGGTCCGCGTTTTCCACTCATCCTTTCGGGTTTTTCCCCTGTTTTCTCCATCAGTAAAGAGTAGCGCCGGCGAAACCCTTGTCCCGCGCCCGTTTTGGGCCGGTCCCCCAAAAGAACTCGCGCTAGGTTACCTAAGGTCAAGAGCCGTTGACACGTTTACCCCCTGTCCTAACTCCCGTATTTTTAAAACTCCAAGTCCCGGCGTTTCTCCCCAACCGGGTCCCAATGGAGTGATATTGCATGGCGACGGCTTACCGCGGCTTTCAACTCGGACTTCTGCCCGAACGCAAGGTCAACAAACGGGCTGTTGCGACCGCCTACGGGCTGGTGGCAATGGTCTTGCTCATCGTTATCAATCTTGGGCTCTTGCTTCCGGAAAAGCTGACGCTCACGACTTATCACGTCACAGAATTGATTCCGACGCCGTCGTTACGGCCGGAAGCGGCGCCGATCAAGATTACGCCGAAAGTGAAGCCGGAGCTGCTTCCTGCGGTCAAGCTGCCAGTCTTTCAGCAGCCCAAGCTCGTGATGCCGCACGAAGTGCGCCGCGAGATTCCGCAGCCCGTGGAAGCACCCAAAGTCGTCGTCAATCAGTTCGCGGCGCCCCAAGTGAAAATCGCAGCCGGCGGAGCGCGTCCGCAGCTGGTTCATACCGGAGATTTCGGTGGCAGTTCGCAGAAGCCCACGGTCAACGCCGCCGTCGAGAAAGTTCAGACGGGGGGCTTTGGCGATCCTAATGGTTTGACGGGCACGGGCAAGCAAGGCGCGAAACTGTACGCTGCGCAGGCGGGCGGTTTTGATATGCCGGCGGGTCCGGGACAGGGCAACGGATCGGGTGGGGCCAAGGGAATCAAGGGCACGGTCGCCAGCGCCGATTTCGGCAACGGCGTCGCGACGGCCGGCAAGGGAGACGGGCGCAGCAACGGACAAGGAGTTGCGACTGGCGGATTTGGCGCGGAACAGGTGGTGCATGGTGGCCCGAAGATCGCGCAAGCGGATTCTGGCCCGGCCACCAACCCGGTCGAAATCACGTTCAAGCCGAATCCGATCTACACCGAGGAGGCACGCAGTCTGAAGCTGGAAGGCGAAGTGCTTCTCGAAGTCAGTTTTTCCGCGAGCGGTGCGTTGCATGTGAATCGCGTGGTCCGCGGCCTTGGCCACGGGCTGGATGAAGCGGCGGTCGCGGCCGCCAACAAGATCCGGTTCAAACCGGCGTTGCGCAATGGGCAGCCGGTCGATTCGACGGCAATCGTTCACGTGACGTTCCAGTTGGCGTACTAAAAAGTTTTGGCGAAGTAACTCTGGCGCAACAGAAATGAATCGGGAATTGAAACTGGTTCTAAGAAACCGGATTCAAAGAAAATTGGAGAAGAGAGTCATGCGTACTTGGAAAGCGATCCTCACAGCGGCTCTGCTGGCATCGATGAGCGCGGCCGCCCAGCAAGCGGCGGATTCACAATCGTCCGCACAGCCGCCTGCGCCCGATGCGACGCAGACAGCGCAACCGTCCCAGCCACCGGCCTCGACACCAGCGGCAGCCCAGGCTGGCACCATTCCGCCACCGCCCCCTGCGCCTACTCCGACCACGATGGATCAGGTTGTGAACCTTTTTATTGAGCGCGAACACGGCCTGATCAAGGCTCTCGCGAACCGCACTCCGGTGGTCGAGACCTATCTGCAGAACCTCACCGCCGACCCGCAACTCGGCCCTGTGCCGAGCGAGGACCACTATTTTCTTGGCCGGCTGGATATGGGCGAGACCGTCGACCGCAAAGACTATCTAAAGGACGATAACACCGGCATGCAGTCCCGCCTGCTTGGCGGCTTCCAGAAGCTCTATAAGGTCCAGTATCAGCCCATGGGCTTCTCGTGGATGGTCTATGCCGACCGCACCGATTTCGACCGTGAGCACTATGACTTTCACTATGCGCGCCGCGAATTCCTGGGCGACGTGCGCTGCCTGGTGTTCGACGTAACGCCCAAGCCGAAGTCCGGCCGCGGCCGGTTCCTAGGCCGCATCTGGGTGGAAGATCAGGGCTTCAACATCGTGCGCTTGAACGGCACCTACGTTCCTTCGCCGCGCAACTCCTACTTCTTCCACATGGACAGCTGGCGGTTGAACCTGATCCCGGGCTACTGGGTTCCGTCGTTCATCTACAGCGAAGAAGGCGACTTCAGCGCCGGAGTGAAGAACAAGCTGGCTTTCAAGGCGCAGACCCGCATCTGGGGTTATGACCTCAAGAAGAGCAGCAAGGACGACGAGTTGACGCAGATTCGCGTCGACAGCGTCACCGACGAGAGCGCGAACGCGCAGGATGCGTCACCGCTGCAGGCTGAGCGTGTGTGGCAGCAGCAGGCGGAAGACAACGTTGTGGAGCGTCTCACCAGCGCGGGCTTGCTGGCTCCCGAAGGCGATCTCGATCGGATTCTCCAGACGGTCGTCAACAACCTCGAAGTGACCAACAACATTGACCTGCCGCGGCCGGTGCGCACACGCGTGCTGCTCACCTCTCCTCTGGAAACGTTCAGCGTGGGCAATACCATCGTGATCAGCCGCGGATTGGTTGACGTGCTTCCCGACGAGGCCAGCCTGGCCGCTGTGCTTTCGCATGAACTTGCGCACATCGTGCTGGGTCACAACCTCGGCAGCAAGTATGCGTTCAATGACCGCATGCTCTTCTCCGACGAAGGAACGTATCAGAACCTGGGCTTCAAGCACATTCCGGAAGAAGAAACTGCCGCCGATAAAAAAGCAGTGGAACTGCTGAAGAACTCGCCGTATGCACAGAAGCTCGACAATGTTGGCTTGTTCCTGAAAGCGTTGCAACAGCGGGCTCCGCAGTTGAACGCTCTTCTGACGACTCACCTGGGCAATCCTCTGGCAGAGAACGGAACCGTGAATCGCTTGTCTGCCTTGGAAACGCAAGGCCCGGCTTTGGACAACAGCAAACTCGATCAGATCGCTGCCCTGCCCTTGGGCGGTCGCGTGAAGATCAATCCCTGGAACGACAAGGCGGAGATGGTGAAGGCGGCCCCGGTCGCCATCACTTCGGCGCGTGACAAAATGCCGTTTGAAGTCACGCCCTTCTTTCCGCGGTTGGTCCGGTACGGTGCAGGCGCCGCGCCCGCTGCCGCTCCGACCACCGCTGCCGCCAACTCGGGATCGGGCAACTAACTCGGGTAAATAAACAGCTAGAGTCCTACTCCAAGTTGAAGTAAGACGTGGGCCGGGATCCGGAACTTCTTTCCGGGATGCCCGGCCTTCGTTTTTGAGTCCTACCGTCTCTTACTTCTGCTTCACCGGCCCAGTGTTTGGGGCGAGCAAGGCAGCAACGTTGCTTTCCGCCAGCGCGCGATTCAAGACGGGAAGGTCCTCTCTTATGACTTTCTGATAGTCCGCGTCCACTCCTGCCATTTGAGTTTCAAACTCCTTCAGCAACTCCAGTTGAATGTCAGTCGGTGCGAAGTCAGCGCCACCGGCGACGTCACCGCCTCCGGTTCCAACCTCTGCGTTCAGCCAGATCAGATTCAGGTATACCTGGTACGATTCGACGAAGTACTTGTCATCGCTGTTCAGGAGGGCTGGCGACGCCAGCCTATGTTCGACAGCCTGCAGCTTCTTGTCGAGATCTCCAACGGACTTCAACAGCTCGGCTTTGCGTTTTGCCGCGGCTTCGTCCAGCACCTGAGGCGGAGCTTGCGCTGGTTCTGGACCTTCATCATCGTCATCCTCGTCGGCCTGCGCGTTCTCCTTTTCTTTCTTCTTCGGAGGACGAAGCATCGTCTCGATCACTTCGATTTGTTTCCGTAACCATTCGATTTGGTTGACAGTATCGGAGACGCTTTCGATGTCGGCCCGAATGCGAAGCAGCGTCTTCACCGACAGCTCAATATCGGCATCCGAGCCAGGTGCTCGAGGATCACGCAGGATTGTGATTGGTTGCGTACTCGTCTTGTCTTCGACCTTCAGGCGTACGCCGTATTTTCCCGGCGTAACGATGGGACCGACCTCGGCCGGCTTGCTTCCCCAGTGGGTAATGGGACGCGAATCCGAATCGCGGAAGCGCGGTTCCTCCCAAATATGCGGATTGTCGGGGGCCACGGTTCGCAGCGCAATCACTCGCGGAGATTCATAGCGCAAGTCCCAGCTCACACGATTCATGCCAACCCGCCCCTCTGTCTCGAGCGTTCGGATCACCTTCCCGTCTGGATCCACAATCTCCAGGTGGATCGGATTCTTCTGTGCCGTCTTGAGCGAAAAGGTGAGCAGGGCCTGTCCGCCGCGGGTAAAGCGGTAGGTCGGGCGAGGTTCGAACAGCACCACGGCGGCATCCGAGTGATTTTTTGCCATCTGTTCCAGCGGCGAAATGTCGTCGAGAATGTAAAGTCCGCGTCCGTAGGTGGAAATCACGAGATCGTGAAACTCTTTCTGCACCACGGCCCAGGTCACCGGCACGTGCGGCAGTCCCTTCTCCAGCGCGGTCCAGTGACCGCCGTCATCCAGAGAGTAGTAAAGACCATTGCCGGTGCCGGCAAACAGCAGACCTTCGCAGTTGGGATCTTCGGCAATGGTGCGCACGTACGACAGTGCGTGTTTTGGGAGGTTGCCCGTGATCAGTTTCCATGTCTTGCCTAAGTCCGTCGTCTTGTAGATGAACGGATCACGATTATCCACGAGATGGAAATCAACGCTGACATATGCCGTCGCGGCATTGAAGGTCGAAGGCGCGATGCTGGTGATCGTGCCCCAAGCAGGCAGTCCGGAAATATTCTTGCCGACGTTGGTCCAGTGAGCGCCATCTTCGGTGTGCCAGACCTGGCCATCATTCGTTCCTGCCCAGATGAGCCCCTTCTGAATTTTTGAGGGAGCGATCGCAAAGACAACTTCGCCGTAGAACTGCCCCAGGTTGTCGCCGACGATTCCGCCCGACGGCACGATGCGGGTCGGGTCCTGCGTGGAAAGGTCCGGACTGATCACCGACCAACTCTGGCCTCCATTTGAAGTTTTGAAAATTACCTGGCAGCCGTAGTAGACCGTGTTGTGATCGAAGGGATCGATGGCCAGCGGCGCCGTCCAGTGGCAACGATACTTGATGTCGTTCGGCGGGGAATCCAGCGTATGCATCCAGGGACTCACGGATCGCGCATGTTTGGTCCGGGCGTCCCAGCGGGTTACTTTGTTGCCGTAACAAGTCGCCCACACCACATTGGGATCCGTTAAGTCCGGCACGGTGAAGCCCGACTCGCAGCCACCCATCTCGTGGTCCCATCCGGTTTCCCGGGAATCCACGGGCAGGCTCGGCCCGCGCATGTTGCCGTCGTCCTGCATGTTGCTGTAGACGTAGTAAGGAATCTGGTTGTCGACGTCGACGTGGTACATCTGGCCGATGGGCAGCGTCACGCGATGGAATCCACGGCCGTGTACGGTCGTGATGTTCATGCCGCCGTCATCGGTGACCACAAAACGGTCGGCATTGGTCGGGTCGAACCAGATGTCGTGCGTATCTCCGCCCCAGGGAACTTCCGTAAAATTCTCTCCTCCATCGAGGGACTGGTGGAAGGAACTATTCGCGACCAGAACTTCGTTATCGCTAGCCGGAGAGATGGCCAGCCGAATGTAGTAGCCCGCGCGACCAATCAACGCCCGTTGATAATTGACCGCCTTCCAATGTTCTCCGCCATCGTCAGATCTCCAGACCGAACCCTGGTCCTTGGTCTGAATGAGCGCGAAGACTCGATTCGAATTCGTCGGGGCGACCGCGACGTCGATCTTCCCCAGCGGCCCACGCGGTAGACCATGTTCTTCAACGCGCACCCACTTCGTTCCCCCATCGTGGGACACGTAAACCCCACTACCTAGGCCTCCACTGAATTCGCCCCAGGTATGCATCTCCACTTGCCACATGCCGGCGAACAACGTCCGCGGATTGTGCGCATCCATCGACAGCCCTGAGCAGCCCACATTCTCTCCGGCAAACAGCACGCGATCCCAGTGCTGGCCTCCGTCACTCGTGCGGTACACGCCATGGTCAGCTTGCGGTCCAGTTGCGCGCCCCAGAACGCATGCAAATACAATGTCGGGATTCGATGGATGGATGATGATTCGCCCGATGCGGCCGCTCTCCGGCAACCCCATGTTCGTCCAGGTTTTTCCAGCGTCGGTCGACTTGTAGATTCCATTGCCCATCACGTCGCTGTCGCGGATCATCCAGGCCTCGCCCGTTCCTGCCCAGACAATACTGGGATCGGACGCTGCAACGGCGAGAGCGCCGATCGCGGCGGCCGGCTGTTTGTCAAACACCGGAGCCCAGTGATTCCCGCCATCCGTCGATTTCCATACTCCTCCCGACGCCGCTCCCGCGTAATATATGCTTGCATCTCCCGGCACTCCGGCGACGGCAGCAATCCGATTCCCTACTTTGGGACCTAGAAAGCGGAAACGAAACTGTCCGTCTTCCGCTGAGTCCGATTGTTGCGCACATACCGAAACCATACTGCCGAGCATCGCAAGCGAAGCCAAACCGAGCGTCAGTTTTCTGATGAGCATTCCTGGAATCCTCCCGCGAAACAAGCGTGCATCTTACATGTCCGGGGGCAAAGGGCAAAATCGGGCGGCCTCAATCGTTCAGGCTGGATCTGCCTGTGCGGGCACGGGTCTGCGCTTCGACCTTGGTGGGGAGTGCCTTCCACGGCAATCGCGAAAGAGAGACTCTCGTCAAACCATGCGCCCTCGACTTGCACTATGAACCCGCTTCGCCGTTATTCTCATCGTCCTTCGCGGCTTTTCTTAGCGCCCTTCGCGATTCAAGATTTGTGGCGGCTAAGAGCAGAGAATCATTAGTCGAGAAGAGAAAATGCCGACTCTATTGCGACGCTTTGTCTTTGGAACTATTGCCGCCAGGCTTGGCGCCGAGTTCATTTTCTTTCAGCCGCTCTCGTCGGCGGAGTTCGGCGATGTTCTTTCGTTCCTCGCGCCAGGCTCTGAGCTTCCGAACGAACGGCAATCCCGCGGCGGCAGCCTTCTGCTTTTCCGCCTGCTCAGCGTCCCGCTCCGACTTCAAAGCCTCCCACTCTTGTTTTCGCAAGGCCATTCGCAGATGCAATTCCTGGATGCGCTCCTCCTCCAGCTGATTGAGGAGCCGACGATGGGTCGCAACAACATCCACCAGCGCACTGGTCGTCCACGCAAAGGTGAACAACCCGGAGATGCCAATGACGGAGTTCATGATCCGCCAGTGCTCGCCGACATCAAGCTTTCCCATGCCCAGCGTTGTATAGCAGTTGGCGCAAAAATAGATCGCATCGTCGGCATGCACGATCAAACCTAAGCCTTTGAGCGAGAAAGCCCAGATCACGATCTCCACTGCGTGCAAAGCGAGCATCAGGAATACGGACCACCCGAACTGGAACAAAGCGGCCATAATATGAGGTCTGCCCACGCTGAGGCGTCGTTCTTGCCGGGTCCGCTGGACGAGGATCCAGTGCAGCCCCGTTCCATGGAACAGGACGATGAAAACCAGGATGAACGCGCCCACACCGAGCGCGGCAAGCGGCTTGAATTCGTCCGGAATCTTAGCCAGGAGTGTCGGAATCGTCGCCTCGTAGTTTCCCGTGGCTTTCGCGCACTTCTACAACTACCTCTTTACGAGGAGATCACCCTCCGTACAACTGTCGCTTCTGACAGGTGCGGCCCCATCTCACTCCCCGGACCACACGCACGGAACTTATGCGGCTCGCTGAAGACTTCGACTGGGAAGAAACGCTTTCGTGCGATTGGAAAGCGATCGCGCTCAGCTGAACGATATTGGCATCACGCCCCGCGCTTCCTACTTCTCGGCCCTACCGTCAACTCCCAAGCACCCTTTGCCTGCCGCGACGTCGAGGTTGATCGCGGACGGATCGCGTTGGAGCACGATGTCAATCGGCACCGGGTGTATTGTGCTTACCACTTGGACTTTTTGACGGGCGCTGAGATATCCCAGCGCGCTTACTTCTATTTCATAGTCTCCGAACGCCTCGTCGACGAATACGCCGTCTCTGTCGCCTTCGATTGTCAGGTACTCGCCTAGGTGACTGGCGAGATTCATGAGGTCCAGGCGGACCGGCCCTTCCATGCGAGTGTCCGTCTTCTCGGCGAACACACGGAATACGAGTACTCCTGTTCCCGGAGCAGTGTTGTAACTCGCGATGTTGGCAATGTTCTTCGGCTCTCTGGCAAGCTCGCCCGGGCCCTGGGGGTCAGCCACCAGGGCCAAAACACCTTTTCCTTACGCGGCCGTTTCTTAAGTCGTCTTCTTATAGTGCTCGGGATAGAGTCGCATGGCACATTCCGGGCAGATCCCATGAGTGAAGTCGGCTTCCGTGCGCTCGCGGACGTAAAGCTCTAAGGGGGTCCACTTGCCAGCTTCATCGCGGATTTTCCTGCAGGAGGCGCACATGGGCAGGAGGCCGGTGAGAGTTTTGATCTTGGCGAGGGCATCCGTCAACTCCGTGATCAGACGCTCGCGTTCGGCTTGAACGCTGATACGATCTGTGTCGTCGCGGTCGATGCTGAGAACGACTTTTCGCCCGTCCCGTTCGATGAGGGCGGAGTTGGCCACGATATTCATCGCCGTGCCGTCCTTACGCAGGTGAACGGTTTCGTAATTGTGGCAGACACCGGTTTGCAGCAGCCGGCGAAGTCCTTCTTCCCCGCGAGAAACGTCCCGGGTCAGGGTTTTCAGGCTCATTCCCACTATTTCGTCGCGGGTAAAACCATAGGTGTCGCAGGCTTTGGGATTCGCATCCAGAATAGTCTCGTGTTCGAGTTCGAAGATCATGATCGAGTCGTTGGCGTTTTCGAACAGCGCACGGTACTCGCGTTCTGACTTGCGCAGAGCCTCTTCCGCGCGCTTGCGGTCCGTGATGTCGCGAATCGCAACCAGAATGAAGGTTCCGTCTTCGGTGGAAAGCGGACTCAGACTGATGTCGACTGGAACCTCACGCCCATCGGTCCGCAGCGCGAACAACTCCAGCCCCACTCCCATCGGACGTGCATGCGGATCGCTAAAAAAGTTTGCGCGGTGCAGCTTGTGACGCTGCCGAAAGCGTTCGGGGAGAAGGGATTCCACGGTCCGCCCCGTGAATTGTCCCTGCGAGTGCCCGAAGAGTTCTTCTGCGGGCGGGTTGACGATCACGATTTCGCCGTCTCGGTTGACGACCAGCAAGGCATCAGGGGCTGCGTTCAGCAGAATGCGGCAGTCGGCGGAAAGTTTGGGGGCGTTGGGATGCCCACTGCGGAACAGGTTGGGCACGGCGATTTCCCTAGTCATTTTTGCGGATTATAGCTGTTATCCAATAATGTTGCGCAGCCGCCCACGGAGCACAACGGGCAAAGCCTATTTTTCAACTTCGAAGAGTGGATTACACTGGTCTCTAACGAGTCCGCGCGATCTGTGCAGCTGTAAGGAGGTGAGACAATGGCGCTCTTGGTCCGCCGCTCCATCCTCAAGAAATTCCTGATCGCCGTATCCTGCCTGCTGGTTTGCGCCGCGATTCCCGGGGCTTGGGCGCAACATCCCGCCGGCCATCCGGTTGGAGGAGTTGTTCACACGTCACCCCCGCCGATTTTCCGCGTCCCAAGTTCTCCAGCGCCGATAATCCACGTGCCTATTTTCGCTCCTCGAATCGCAAGCGCCATGTCTGCCCGCGGCACGATCGGGATGGCCGGTTTTCGGCCTCCATGGCGTCCGATTCGTCCTTTTCCGAAGGTGTTCGTTCTTTACGGAACCCCCTTCCCTCTCAGCGGACCTTTCTGGGGATGGAACTCCTGCTGGTGGGCGAGATGTGACCTTTATTGGCCATGGGCGCTCGATTACAACACGGTCTCTTCCCCCGGTCCCACAAACTATGTTGCCCAGGTGTCCGAGACTCCGGCGTATGACTACGGCGAAGAGAGGGCAGATCTGCCGCAACTCTTCTTAACCGATGGCACGATCCTCAACGTGACGGATTACTGGGTCATCGACGGCCAACTTCATTTCACGATGATTGAGGACGAGAGCGCGAAACCGGCCGAGCACGCGATTCCCTTCGACGCATTGGATTTGCAAACCACGATTGATGCCAACACCAGAAGAGGATTCCGCTTCATGCTTCGCAATGAACCGGTTGAGCAGTATCTGCGCGACCACCCGGAAGGCCCGCCAGTTCATGAGTAAAAACTGAGTAATGGTCAACGCAGAACGTCTCTTTTCGAAATTGTCTGCATCTCGGCAAAAGCCCAATTTTGATTCGGTGAACGGATGTGCGGGCGGGACGCCCTCACGACAGCCGGCGGGACGCGAGGAACCCGGACCATCCGGGTGCCGCCCACTACTGGATTCATGGGATGGATGATCCGCAGCATGCCGCAGGCGCCCTGGAAGCGGCGCGAGCGTTGTCCAAGATCGCGCCGGATGCAGGCCACGCGCAACATATGTGCTCGCATATCTTCATGGCGCTCGGCATGTGGGACGAAGTAGTAGGGGCCAACATCGCCGCAATGAGCGTGGTGAACCGGAGTTGGCTATCACTAGGTCCAGCGCACCGTCATGGTTGAAGTCAGCGGTCGCCAGCCAAGAGGAATAATGGGCCGCATAGGATACGTTTTGCAACCCCGGATCACAATTCCAAGGACGCGAAGGCCGCGGGGACCGTGAAAATCTTTTCATACTACTCAAGCAGACGAAATCGAGATACAGTTCCTGCCGCCTTCGAAGTGGCAGGGAGATGACGATATGGCAGCCGATCGCGTCCGGGCAGCAGTGCTGGTAACAATCGCAATCATTTTCGCAGTGGTGATTCCTTCATCAGCGCAGACTTTCACCTCGCTGCATAGCTTCACTGGAACTGACGGCAGCAACCCTTACGCACCGCCAGTGCAAAGTACAGCCGGGACTCTTTACGGGACAACGTCCGCCGGCGGAGCAGACAGCGGCACAGGAGACTTCGCTGCCGGGTTGAAATCACTTCTGCCGGTTCGAGCGCCGTCCAACGCATCCAAGAGCCGGAATTGCAGAACAGATTTCGGGTCAACGCGCCACTTCTGCATCTCTGAATCGGCCACTTCCACGTATCCACATGGAGTGCTGAGCCACCAATTCTTGCCGTCGTCCCGATTGAATCCAAAGACCCCATCGCAGGGTAGGCCATTTTGTTTGTTCAGCCGCTGAACGGCTCCGGCGCGCAAGCTGATCAGTCCATCGTCGATTGCAGCCGCTAAGACAGAGCCATCCGGTTGCACTTCGATTTGGCGCACGAACAGATCGCCTTTGAGATTCATGGGGAAGATGTCAACTTTGCCTTTACGCAAGCTCACGAGTCTGCCATCCAGCGTCCCCAGCCAGATCCCTCCTCTCGGATCGGCCGCCAGGCTGTGACCAGCAGGTACCTGCGAATCCAAAAACGCTTCTTGCACTTCGAAATCTCGAATGCGAACGAGCTTTCTCGGCTTCGAAGCACATTCCGCCCAGATGTTGCCGTCAACATCTTCCGTGATGCCGACGACCATCCCCATCGGGCTACGATTGGGTCCCGGAATTGAACGGAAATGACGGTTTTCATAAATATAGAGTCCGTCGTCCACCCCCACCCAGAGATGCCCCTCACGATCCTCCAACAAAGATGTAACCGTATCTCCGGGCAACCCATCGTTTATTCCTATCGAAACGACGGTCCCGTTGTGAATAGAGTCAAGTGATCCGTTGTTGGCCAACCACACCGTGCCATCCCGCGATACAGTCACAGAGAGTGCTCCGCCTGCTCCCAGTCCTTCCGTCTCAGAGTAGGTCGTGACCCGCGGCTCCCGGAAGCTGTCGAGGCCGTTCGAAGTGGCGGCCCAGATAATTCCTTCCTGATCTTCATACAACTTATGCACTGAATTGCCCGACAGCCCGTCGGCCAAACCAAAATGATCGGCAATATTACCGTGGATGCGACAAAGACCGTTGTTCAGGGTCGCCACCCATAAGTTTCCGTCTCGGTCCAGAAGAAGTGCGAGTACTGAGATTTTGGTATCGTCGAAATTCGGCGCGGAGAATGGTTCGAAACTGCCGTTGCGGAATCGCTCGAGTCCCGGACCGCCTCCCGCTGTCGCAATCCCGACCCAGAGGGAACCATCGGAATTCCGAACTAGACCAAGAATGCCTTCTTGTCCGGATTTTGACCTCAAGGCCTGGGGTTCGTACATTTCGGATACTCCGGTTTTCCAGTGGACCAAACTCGTGTCGCTCCCAATCCAAAACCCTCCGGTTCCGTCAGAAAGGATGGGATTCGCTACTTGAATCGGAAGCCCATCCGCCTTGCCAAAGCACCGCACCTCTCTGTCCGTGGCATGACAAAGCGGTCCGGGAGAGCCAGGACGATACCACGTGGTCACCCAGAGTGATCCGTCTACTTCTTCCACCAGGTGACCAGGGGGGGCCCCTAAGTTGATATGCGAAACCATGCGATTGCCTCGTATATGACTAAGCCCAAGACCATCGTTGATCCAAAATCCCCCGCTCTTCGCAGGCACGACAAGGTAGATGTGATTCGAAACTGATGCCGGAGGCGACCAGGGCACGAAGCGAACGCGATCAAAGCGGAAGACTCCGTTCCAGGTTACGACCCACAGATAGCCGTCGGCTGTTTGTGAGACCGAAGATGGAGCGCCTGAAAAGAAGCCGTCTTGAACTCGCCACACATTATGACGGTATTGGGTCAGGCGTTTGTTTGGGTCTAGACCATGAGCACGGCCAGTTCCTGCGATCAAGAGACAGACAAAGCAAGTCGCGATGAGTCCATTTCTGGTCATGCAGGTTGCGGCCTCGACAACGCTGGACGAGATTTTGTTTTCGCTTCTTTGAGGCGCACGGCTGCCGCGGGGGCGCTGACCGTCCGCCTCGATTCCCCACAGAACACTGGCAATTTAACAGCGGGCAACGACGCCTAGTCAACCGCTTGACGCCCGGACTGTCTGGGGTGATGCCTCCGCCGATGGTAAGCGGGAGACCCGCTCTTATAGAGAATGGCTTTGTGGCGCGGGTTAGGGTTGTAGGGGTCGTATACTGGAGCGCCTTTACATCGATCACTGCTTGCCTTTAACAGTAGAATTATTTCGTCATCTTGCCATTTTCATTCTGAGCTGCAAGCCAGTTGCGCGCGAGAGATTATACGACGGTTAATCCTTCTCCCCCTTGCAACGGCGGGCGGGCCCTGACCGTTGAGGTGACTCGACCGCGAGGGCGCCCCGCAACGCTTCCATAATCCTGTAACGGAAGGGTCCCCGGCGACCTCCGCTAGGCGGAGATGCAGGGCATTTCAGCGTCGATGATGACGACGACGGCTTAAGACGCTCTTGCAAACTTGAACTCTATCCTGGCGCCCCTGATTCGATCCAACTCTCCGTAGAGCTGTCGGATTCTTTCAGAACGAGCCTGATAATCCTGAAGGTGGGAAGAGTCTAAAGACATGAACAAACCAAACCGGAGAGAGCACTACTCAAGTTGAGTACGACGCTTTCAGTAGCTGTTCTCGATAGCGACGCGGATGCTTCGTTGACAGCCAATCGAATCCGAATAGTCTTCCTACAGAGCGCCCTTCGGCACTCTCCCCCGCTCACTGCCCCGATTTCTTTTGAAGTGCCGCACCTCCGCTACGTCCAATGCCATTCGCTTCCAGGAATTCTTGCATGGCGGACGCAATTTCTACCACGTGTGTCTCTGTCGCAAAATGTCCGCTATCGAGGAATTGGACCTTTGCTTTCGGCAAGTCTTTCCGAAACGCGTCTGCTCCCGCTGGAATGAAAAAGGGATCATTCTTGCCCCAGATCGCAAGCAACGGTGGCTTCGATCGACGAAAATATTCCTGGAATTTGGGATAGAGCCGCACATTCGACGCGTAATCCAGAAACAAATTCAGCTGAATTTCCTTGTTCCCTGGACGCTCCAACAGCGCTGCATCGAGGGTGGATGACTCGGGCGGAACTCTGTCGGGATTGGCTACGCCGTGAGCGTACTGCCATCGCGTCCCTTCTAGCGTCAAAATATTTTTCCGGAGTACTTCCCGGTTTTCTGCTTTAGGAGCGGCCCAGTATTTCCGGATCGGACCCCAGGCATCGCCAAGGCCCTCCTCATAAGCATTTCCGTTTTGCGAAACGATAGCTGTGACTCGGTCAGGGTGGGCCATCGCCAAACGGAAGCCGGTTGGGGCGCCATAATCGAACACGTACAATGCATAGCGATTGATCTTGAGTGCTTCCGTGAAGGCCTCGATTGTCGTGGCCAATCCGTCGAACGAGTAAACATACTTTCGTTCGGCCGGAACCTCCGTAAATCCAAAGCCAGGGAGATCCGGCGCGATGACTCGGTAACGATTGGCCAGGCGAGGAATCAGTTCGCGGAACATGAACGACGAGGCCGGGAATCCATGCAGCAAGAGAATTACGGGCGCCGCAGGATCGCCGGCAGCCCGATAAAACACTCGGACGCCATCGGCTTCGATTCTGTGGATCGAAGTAGTAGGCACCCTAAACTGGGCTTCAGCGGTAGGGGATACATCGAGCGGCTCCGCCTCCAGTGTGACGCGCTCTGTCCCTCGTGATGAAATTGCTTTACTCAGATCGCCGGGTGTGCTGCTAACAATTGCTGTTTCGCTCATGATTCTGTTTTCCTTCCTACTTTTGCTCTATGCCTTAACCCTGTGTCCTCAGGCGGCGCGAAGAATGGGAGCTCCAAACGGGGCACCTGTGACTCCGCCATCCACCGGCAGCTCAACTGCATTGACATACGAAGAATCGTCCGAGGCAAGGAAGAGCACGGCTTTGGCAACGTCTTCCGGCTCACCCCAACGCCCCAGCGGCACCACAGAAGAAAAGAAATCCGCCAACTTGGCGGACTGATCTGCAGATATAGAGGCACGGGGCCCGCGCTTCCAAATAGGAGTCTTGGTCGCGCCCGGTGCGACGACATTCACGCGAATGTTGCGCGGCGCAAGGTCGGCGGCGATGGAACGCGCCATCGATACGAGACCACCCTTGGTGGCTGCATATGCGGCGACGCCAGGTTGGCCGAGATAGTTATGTACCGACCCATTAAAGATGATGCTGCCGCTGTCGTTCAGCAGAGGTGCCGCTGAATTGACGGTAAAGAAAGCGCCGTTTAGGTTGGTGTGGATCACCTGCTCAAAAATGGCCTCGTCGGTGGAACCGGTAGGAGTCCGGCCGGAGATGCCGGCATTGGCGAAGACAATGTCGAGCTTCCCGAAATCTTTGGCCAGGGCCGCGAAGAGCCGCTTGCGGGCTTCCGCAATAGTCACGTCAGCGCGGTAGCCACGCGCGTTGGGTCCTAGTTCTGCAACCGCCTCATCGAGCGTCTTCTGGTCGCGCCCAGTAATGGCGACCTGCGCGCCCTCGGCAATGAAAAGTCGGGCTGTGGCCAAGCCGATGCCGCTGTTGCCGCCGGTAATTAGAGCCTTCTTGCCTGTGAGCTTCATAGTGCCTCCTTTTTGTACGAAGATTACCGGCCGGACTGTTTGCTTGTCCGATGGCTTCCAAGCCGGATTCGTGAGATGAGACGGCGCGGAAAGGAAAAAGATACGGAAAATCTGCTTTGTAGACAGAGAACCGGACTTTGTTGCACCCAGCGATGCCGAAGACGTAGACTCGCCTAAGTTGATCCGCGCCAGCCGACGGTGGGGGATGAGCTTTCTCAGCCAAGTTCAACTAGGGGACAAGTTCGGTCCTTTTGTCGTATTTCAGAAGGCCCTTGGGTTCATCCCCAATCTCCTTCGCGCTCAGACCCTTTTACCTCGCGCTATCGAGGCTCAGGCGAAGCTTGAGAGTGCCGTGCGTCTACAGGAAGGAGCCATTTCCAGGGTACAGAAAGAACGAATCTTTCTAGGCATTGCAGGTGATCGACAAGACACGTATAGCGTGGCCGTGGACAGTAAGGTCCTGTCTTCGCTTGGCGTGCCGGACAGTCAAATCGATGACCTCTTGAACGACCACCATCACGCGGGCCTCTCGGCGCCTAACTTAGCCTCCCTGCAGTTTTGCCTCAAGTTAAGCCGCCACGCTCGGTCAGTGGGTTCAGAGGACATCGAAGCACTGCGGGCATGCGGATTCGATGACGAGTCGATACTCGAAGCCGTCGTAGTGACTGCCTTGGCCGTCTACCGCTGCACGCTATCCGTGGGGTTGGGTCCGGAGCCAGATTTCGAATCGCGGGAGATCGCTTCGACGAGGTTTGTTCCACCGCTTGAAGGAGCGCCCCATGGCTTGTTGCCCAACAATCATGAGGCAGCACGAAGAAAAGGGCCATATGTCTCCGCTCCGTACCTGAGTCCCAAGACGTTTGCACCTTTTGCCATCGTTCAGAAGAGTCACGGATTCATACCGAACTTTTTCCGCGCTCAAACTTTGCGGCCCGACTTGTTGGAAGCGGAACTGGAGGCAGAGGGCAGGATTCTGCAGCCTGAGGATGTCCTGACACGAAGGCAAAAGGAATGCATTCTGTTGGCCGTGTCTGCGGCGAACCTCAACTCCTATTGCGTTGCAGTGCATTGCAACCTGTTGCGAGGCTTGGGCATGGCTCCGGAGGAAGGCGACCAGATTGCAGTGGATCATCACCGCTCTGGTTTATCGGAGGCTGATAGAGCGTTACTGGACTTCGCTGTGAAATTGGGAACACGTGCTTCAGAGTTTTCTTGTGAGGACATTGTCAACGTTCAGAAGTTTGGTTTTACGGAAGAACAAATTTTGGAATGCGAGGTGGTCACAGCTCTCAACAATTTCGCGAATACCCTCCAAATGGGGCTCGGAATCGAGCCGGATTTTGAGCCGCCTTTGGTCCTTCAAGAAAATAAAGTGTATCTTCCTGTGGCTGACCGCCGTCACACTTCAAACGGTCGTATTCCCGCCGCGTCCGACACGGTGCAGGACCCAGACGCCGGATTGGTCGCCCAGGCTCAGAGCGGGAAGCTGGAGGCTTTCGAAGAATTGGTTCGCAGCCATACCCAGTTGATTTATCGCACTCTGACCGCAATCCTGGGCAACCAGGTCGATGCGCAGGACGCCATGCAGGATGTTCTCTTAGCCGCGTTCAAGCACATCGGCGGATTCCAGGGCCGCTCGAAGTTCTCGACTTGGCTGGTGAGTATCGCGAGGAATACAGCGCTTCAACGTTTGCGACGTCGGAAAGACGTTGAGAGCTTGGATGAAGGTGGGTACGAGGATGATCGGGACTTTCGCCCTCGCCAGGTAAGAGCTTGGGAGGACAACCCAGAACAACGCTATTCTAATTTGGAAACCCGGCAACTCATTGAAAAGGGTATCTTGGAGCTACCTGTGAAGTACCGCGTCGTGGTGATGCTTCGCGATATCGAGCAGCTTTCGACGGATGAAGTCGCCCGGCAGTTGGGGCTAAGCGTGCCTACAGTTAAGATACGGCTCCTGAGGGGCCGACTAATGCTGCGAGAGTGGCTCTCGCCTCACTTCACGACCAGCCTCAGGAGAGCGGCTCAATGATCACCTGCGAGGACTTCTTCGCTGAGTTCGGAGATTACCTTGAGAATCAAGTGTCGCCAGAAGTCCGCAAGGAACTCGAACTGCATCTGTCCCAGTGCCGCGCTTGCCATGTGCTGTACGACTCCAGCTGCAAGACTGTAAAGATCGTGACAGAGAGTGGTTCCTTCGAGCTACCCAAAAACGTCTCCGACCCGATCATAGATCGTGTCATGACGAGGCTGAGAACAGACCGCAAGTAACAAGGTCGAACTCCTGTCTGAAACCGCGAGTCATTTACACCTCCGCTGCCTTACGCCTGTCGAAAGTCGGCATTCGCGGGTTCATCGGATCAGCTCGCGCGTCTTCTTGAGTCCTTCATAGCTCCCACTTCTCCCCAGTATGCGAACAATGGCGCATGGCCACGACAACGCGCGCCTCGGGCATTGCCTGGTTACAGCGGCTTTTTTTCAACATGTAACCTTCGGACCGCAAATGACTCCTATCGCCCGTGAGAGTTGAGTGCCCGCGGGCGCTCGTCGACAATCCAAAAACACAAGGAGAAACTATTATGCCTCGCAACATCAAGACAGCTTTGGCACTCGCTGCACTGGCGTTCACATTTGGGTTGCAGCCCTCGGTGCACGCGCAAGACAGCATGAAGCATGAAGGAAACACTAAAACTCTGGCAACTGGCACCTTCCACGGCAAAGTACACAAAACTTCCGGCCGCGCCACGGTTTACCAGGAGTCGGATGGGAAGGTCGTCTTGCGCCTGACAAACTTCAAGACGTCCAACGGGCCCGATGTGCACGTGATTCTGATCGCGGCCAAGGACGCGGACGACGACGCCAATTTTCTCAACACCAGCACCGAGCGAGTTGAGCTGGGGAATCTGAAGGGGAATGAGGGTGACCAGAATTACGAAATACCCAGCAACACGGACCTGAGCAAATTCCAAACCGTTTCGATCTATTGCGAGCGGTTCAACGCCAACTTCGGCGCTGCGCCACTTGAGAAGTTCTAAGTACATTCACTTCAATGGAATCGGGCAGGTGGACCTGCCCGATCCATGCATTCGAAGGAGAAACTCATGAATATGCAGGCACGTTCCTGGCTCTCGCGTAGGAAGTGGATCTTGGCCATAGTCGGTCTTCCGATTCTGGTTGGGGCCTGGTGGGCCTTCCGCCCCGAGAAACTCTGGATCAATCAAAAGGTCGATGAGCCCGCGCCGTTCGCTGTGAGCACCGATCCCCAGCCGCTTTATACCGGCCGACTGGAAGGCAAGGCTCACCAAACGAGCGGGCGAGGAACGGTCTATAAGACCTCCGATGGCAGGCAGTATCTGCGGCTGACGGATTTCTCGACCTCCAATGGCCCGGACGTTCACGTTATCTTGGCGCGGAGTGATGACGAAAACCTTACCCAAGAGATCGTCAAAGGTCAGCTTGACAGCGTCGAACTCGGGTCCCTAAAAGGCAACCAGGGAGACCAGAATTACGATCTCCCTGCATCGGTCGACTTACACAAATATAACGCGGCCGTTATCTACTGCGAGCGATTCCATGCGGTATTCGGCGTCGCCAGACTCGAACAGTTTTGATGGAGGATTGTGCTGTGAATAAATTCAATACTCTGGCATGTTCGTCCCAGCGGTTCAACTTGTTACAGACTTCACAGTATGTACACCATTCAGTTGGCGGAGTAATGTTCGCCATTAAGCGCGACAGCCGTTGTGAATTGGTCTAAGGGATGACTCCCAGCACGCAATCCGTTTCTACCCCGGTTCCGCCTTTCTCCTCGATTATCTTGGCCGAGTTGTCGCGTAGAACAATTCGGGAATTTTGTTCGGTGAAATCCCAGCGTAAAACTGCTTCGGGGTTCCGCTTATGGCGGTGAAGCGTGTGATCAAAGGCGTACACGTCGTCCCGATGGGGTTCGCAAACGCCTTCCTGATCGAGGGCGACGACGGGTTGACCCTGATCGACGCTGGTTATCCAAATAAGGAGGCAGTCGTCTTTGGGGCGATCCGGGGTCTTGGCCGCTCGCTAGACCAACTCAAGCACCTGATTTTTACTCACGGCCACCCTGATCACATCGGCAGTGCCGCCGCTATCGTGCGGGAAACCGGTGCGAGGACCTACATGCACCCGCTCGATATCCCTATTGCCGAGAGTGGAGGTCCTTTTCGGCCTCTGAGAGCGGCGCCTGGTTTGTTGCGGCGGGTAATGTGCAAGGTGTTCTTCCATCCCGACGAGCGAGTCGCGCCGGTTGCCATCGACCGGCCTTTGACTGCCGAGGAAATACTGCCCATCGCTGGCGGCATCGAAGTAATTCATACTCCTGGGCATTGTGCGGGACAGGTCGCGCTTCTGTGGCGTCGGGGACGAATGCTATTCGCCGGCGATGTGTGCATGAACGTTATGGGCCTCGGGGATCCGGTCGGCTTTGAGAGTTTGAAGGAAGGCCGTGCAAGCCAGCGCAAAATTGCCAGTCTTTCATTCGACCATGCCGGGTTCGGTCATGGCGAGGCTATCGCCCACGATGCGTCGCCTCGTTTTCTCAATACGTACGGCAAATACCCAGAGGACGTGCATCAACAGCGATCCGCAGCTTAAGTGCCCCGATCCAGGGGCCGGTTGGTCGGCCTTTTGTCTAGAACGATGCAGTTGAATTCTTGCGCGGCTCGTATAGTTATCAGTGGTTCGCGGCCCAGTCAAATAGAACCCGCGGACTTGGCTTCCGATTTGTCGGCAATCCGGAAACTACCACTGATGTGCAAACGAAACTTGCCTAACTCACCCCATCAGCGCTATTTCATCAGACAAATCTAACGTTGCCCCCTCTTGATCCGCAGTCGTGGATTATTCTCACCCTATCGTGTCTCACGTTTCAGTATGTTCGACAATCCGTAAAGCATTCGCTTTATCAAGGAGAGACGACAATGGCGCAAAGACATCAACGCGGGTGGCTAAAAAAGGAAAAGCGTGCTCAAGGCGAAACCTGCGTATTGTTCTTCCGCACTACTCGAAAATCTGATGGCAAACGGGTGGAAAACAAAGTCCCCATAGGCTTGGTCCGACACCTTCCCGAGGCAAGCAGTGCATGGGCCGAGGTCGAACGACTCCATGTTCCAATCAACCGGGCAGAGGTGCGACGCGGATTGATCTTTGGAGACTTGGCTCAGCACTACGCCGAACACGAGTTGGCTGAAGCCTCCGAATCAATCCGCCCCAAGGCGCACACCACCATAAAAGGCTACGAGCGAGTTCTCCTAAACCGCCTGCTCCCACGATGGGGGAACAGAATCGCACTTGGTATCGAACCGTTGGAAGTGGAGCAGTGGCTGAGGGCCTTGAAAAAGGAAGGACATCTTGCCAATCCGACACTCGACAAGACCCGTCGCGTCATGTCCTTGGTGTATAAGCATGGCCAAAGATACGGTCTAATTCCGCGAAACCAGGAGTCGAACCCCATGCGCTTTGTCCGCTGTAAGACGACCAGCGGATACGAAGCGATGATTCTCACCCCGGAACAGGCGTATGCAATCGTGTGTAACCTCCGAGAGCCGGAACGCACTCTGACGCTTTTGGCCGCCGGCACAGGTCTCCGTATATCCGAATGCTTGGGCTTGCAATGGCATGACGTCAATTTCGCTGACGGAATGATCCACGTGCGTCGTACTTGGACGTGTGGCCAAGTAGGTTTGCCGAAGAGCAAAGCGTCGAAGGGCCCGGTGCCACTCCATCCGTTGCTCGCCGACTTCATGCGCCTCTGGAAACAGAAGACGACCTATTACCAAGCCGGTGACTGGGTGTTTCCCTCAACCCGCCTAAACGGCAAACAGCCACGTGTCGCCAACATGCTTGTCGAAGATCATCTGCGGCCAGCCGCTGTCAAGGCAGGCATTCTTATTGGGCTTGGGCCCGTTTACCAGACGGTTCGGCGAAGAATTGGTCGAGCAAGTCATCCGTGGGCATCGCTCGGGAAACGCCCGGAGTTGATGGAAAGCGAGAGTGCGAGCTTCGAGGATAAGCCTTGTCGACAGCCGCCCATTCGGCAAGGTCGTCTTCACCATCTACCGGTTTGATGTACCCACGCCATGCGGGCACCGGTCAAGTTGACGCATGACCGCCATCCGCCGATCTAGCCGAATGAGGGGGGCATCGCGACATCTGTCTTCTGGCTGAGTCGTCTTCACTACGAGACCCGCTTAGGTGCTTTCGGCGCTTCATGCGACTTTTCCTTTCTGAGCGGCAGGTTCATTCTGGACTCTCATTGATTTCACCAGGTCAGCCGCGGACGCTCCCTCCAGCGACAGTCCATAGCCGACTTCTCGGACAATACGCTCCTTCAACGGTTGAATGAAATGCACGCGCGTATTGCGACGGGTCACTTCGGGAGCCTTCAAGTACAACTTGGCCAATTCCCGTGCCCGGCTGAGCGCCTCCCCA
>CAWFIV010000018.1:0-10538 GCA_963815925.1 uncultured Acidobacteriota bacterium
GCCCAATGCCACTCTGATCTTCGATGTGCAGCTCCTAGCGGTAACGCCCGTACCACACACACAGACAATTAGTAGAGAGTGAGGACCAGCTTCAGGGCAGAGCCACGACTCGTGTAGAGACGGACGCTTTCGTCCGTCCCGCCAGCGCGAAGCGCGGCGGAACCAAATCGAAAGCAGTCGCGCAAGCGAAGCGCTAAGTGGCACGAAAAGGGAAAGGCACGAGTTCACTCGTGCCGTCGATCGCAGCGAGAAGACGCGCTTTAGCGCCTGAGGTCGCGCGCATACACGAAACGACACCCGCAGCCCGAAGAGGGTCGCCGTGAACCTGTCCCCTGTGGATGAGTTCGTTACGCCTTGACGACTTTACCGCTGCGCAGGCAGGACGTGCAGACGCGGATCCGCTTTCCCTGACCATTCACCTTGGCGTGCACCGGTCGCAGGTTGACGTTCCAGCGCCGCTTGGTGACGTTGTGGGCGTGGCTGATGCGGTTTCCCGCTTGCGGCTTCTTGCCGCAGATATCGCATTGTTGTGCCATTGGACTGCTGCTCCCAGATAGTTCAAATCTTGTAGGGCAAACCTAGATTTTACAGGAACTTGACCAATTCGCCAAGGGACTGCCCCCCTCCGCCATGCCTTTCCGGAATTGCACCCTATGCGATACTGATCTCATGCAGTCCCCGCTTCAATCTCCCACAGCCGCTACTGATCCCAAATCTGTGAAGGTGCATCTCACCTCGGGGGCCGGCATGGATATCGAGTGGGTCGACGGCCACAACTCGCACTTCAACTTTGTCTTTCTGCGCGACGCGTGTCCGTGTGCCATGTGCGAAGAGGAGCGCGGCAAGTCCGGACGCCGTCCCGGCGACCCAGCTACCGCCGCCCCGGGCGCCTTGCTGATATTCAAGCCCACCGCCAAGCCGGTTGCGGCCGAAGGCGTCGGGAAATATGCCATCAAGTTCTCGTGGAATGATAACCACGATCTTGGCATTTACTCGTGGAAGTTCCTGCGCGAAGTGTGTCCGTGTGAGGAATGCAAGAAATCCAGGGCCTGAGTCCCCTGCCCTTGAGATGCGCCTGACTCAATGGGTCGAGGAGCCTCAGAGGGTCGAGAGCAGAGAGCTAAGAAGTGCATGAGACGCTATTGCAATAGACTGCTGATAGCTCCGTGGAAGAGCGGCCCTTCAAGGGCCGCGTTTGGCGTGTGAAGCACGCGGGCCTTTAGGCCCCGTGTACCGTCTTAGCGGTGTCAAAAGACGTAACGGTTCGATGACTTCGTCGACTCCCAACCCGGCCATCCAGTCCGTCATCGCCGAGTTGTTGCCCGATCTGCACGCCAGAGCCGAGTGTGACCAGATCGGCCTCACTCGGGAAACTTTCGCTGTAATTCTCACCGAAGTCGGCACCAAGCACGCCGGGAGCGCCTCCCACGCCGAACTTCGCACTTTCTTCCTAAGTCTTCGCATCGACGAACTCGCTCTGGCTCGTGCCTGCGCCGCCGGCAACAATGCCGCGTGGGAGATTTTTCTCACCCGCTTTCGCGAAAAACTCTATCTCTCCGCGCTCCGCATTGCCCGCGAAGACTCCGCTGCCCACGAGCTCGCCGACACCCTCTACGCTGATCTCTATGGCACCACCACGCGGGGTGGCCAGCGGATCTCGAAGCTAGCGTCCTACACAGGCCGGGGATCTCTCGAAGGCTGGTTGCGTACTGTCCTTGCGCAGGAATATGTCAATCGCTATCGCCGCACCAAGCGCTTGGTCAGCCTCGATGAGGAATCCGAAGAGGGCGTCCAATTCAGCGCTCCCGAACCTCAACCCGTACCAGCGGCCGACAACCGTTTGGCCCGCGCGACCGACGAAGCCATCGCCTCACTTCCCGCCGAAGACCGCCTGGTTTTGAGCGCGTATTATCTCGACGGACGCACCTTGGCCGAGATCGCCCGTATCCTGGGCGTGCACGAATCGACCATCAGCCGTAAGCTCGACAAGCTGGCCAAATCCTTGCGAAAACAGATCATCGCCGCCCTCACCCGTGCCGGTATGTCTCGCCGCCAGGCCGAAGAAGCACTCGAGGTCGACGTACGTGACCTGCAGGTGGATATTCGCCGGAGCCTTGCGCAAGATTCTTCCCCTCGCGCGTTCTCAGAAAAGAGAGTGGAGGCCAGGATCCGGGAAGGCGAAGGCTAAACGAAAGCCCGCCCTGCGGCGTGGTCGGCCAGGAATCGTATCTGCAAGATGGAAAAAGTCCCCCAAATCGTGAGCGAGCGCCTGAAGGCGGCGGCGGCGCCTGTCGAACATCCCGGTGCCGACCTGCTCACCGCTTTCTCCGAGCGTTCGCTTCCGCCAGCCGAGCGCAACACTGTGCTCGAACATCTTGCGTGCTGCGGGGATTGCCGCGAGATCGTTGCCCTCGCGTTGCCAGCCTCTGAGCCGGATCAGCAGATCGCCCATCCCGCCCACGAACATGGCGGATGGCTGACCTGGCCCGTACTTCGCTGGGGATTGATTGCCGCCGGACTTCTCGCCATCACTTCTTTCGGAGTCATGCAGTACCAGCGTCGCTCGTCGATGACGGCCTTCAACGCTCGGCGGCCCGAAGCTGCCAGCAAAATCACCAACGCTCCGCCAATCTTACCGCCCTCATCCCAAGCTGCTGAGGATCAGGCCAAGCTGCAGGCTCCAGCCCCAATCGAGCAGAGGAATCTGCTTTCCTCGAACGCCGGATCTGCTCCCACAGCGGAAGCCGCCGCTCCTGTGCCGGCCCAGCGCAAAGCTCGACAGGCTGACGCGCCTAGAATGGGCGGGACACGCGCGCAATCGCCGCAAAACACCGCACAGTCTGACGCCCGGGCGGACAACATCGCCACCCCGGTTCTGGAGAGCCAGCGCATCGACCCGCAGCCAATCCAGGGCGCGCATGCCGATTCGAAGATCGAAAGAGTCAAGCCCGCTGGCACGTCGATGATGTCCGCGTTGCAGATCACTCCTCCCGATTCTCCATTTCCCACGCCGCAAGCCGGAGCGCTCGTCGATCGAAACTCGCAGTACGCCGGCTCCTCTGGAGTTTCAACGCGCTGGGCGATCAGCTCTGCGGGCAAACTGCAGCGCTCACTCGACCAAGGCAGCACCTGGCAGCAGGTCGACGTAAACAATTCTTCACCAGCTGCCGCCAGCCTCGCTAACGGCAGCTTGTCCCAAGACAAGCCGAGCTTGGCCAAGAAAGGCGTCGACTTCCTCGTCTTCCGGGCGGTGGCTTCGAATGGACCTGACGTCTGGGCGGGCGCCTCGGGTGGACTCCTTTATCACTCTTCCGATGCTGGCGCCCACTGGACCCGCGTCGTTCCCTCCGCGCCCGGCGTCAGCCTCACCGGAGACGTTGTCAGCCTGGAATTCCTCGACCCGCAACACGGCCGGGTCGTCACCTCGACCCCCGAAGTCTGGACCACCTCCGACGCCGGCCAATCTTGGCAGAAGCAGTAGCCCCATTACCTCGGTGAGCTTCCTGATAACAAAGTTACCAAGGTGACATTTACACCAAATGTGGTGCAATTCTACTATCCATTCTGGTTGGCAGTTCTGGGGGAGGGCTGCCGAGGCGTCCTGGACTGAAAAGTCCTAGGGCGCTTTTTCTTTTTTATCAAACAGTTGCGACGCCTATCCCCCCTGAGCCGTAAGACCATGTATTCCTCATCGATGGCACGGTCCCCGATCTTCAACGCGAGCGGCTCGCGGCCAAAACTCTCAAATCCCAGCGAGCGATACAGCCCGATCGCCGCAGTCTGCGTTTCAGTGACCGAGAGCAGGATCTGCCCCAGCCCTTCAATTTTCCCCGCCCGTTCCAGCATAATTTCGCCATTTATTCACCCTGTGCGATGGCCGTGGCCCGCAGTCGATCGCAACGAAGGTGTTTGCGACCTTTCCCCCTCCTCGGTCATCCAATGCGGTGTTACGATAGTTAGTTCGGCTCCCTTACGGGAAGCAATCATACAGATCGCCATACCGGCAAACGCCAGCGCAATACGTCGAGCGTCAGCCGAAAGCGCGACGCGACCACGAGGAGATAAGAAAAATGGCAGGCAACGGAATCGTCGAAGTGACCGATGCAAACTTCGACCAGGATGTACTGAAATCGGATAAGCCCGTTCTCGTAGACTTCTGGGCAACTTGGTGCGGCCCGTGCCGCGCAATTGCCCCGATCGTCGAGGAACTGGCCTCCGAGTATCAGGGCAAAATCAAAATCGGCAAAATGGACGTCGATTCCAACCAGGCGACACCCATGCGCTACAAAGTCACCGGCATCCCAACGCTGCTGGTCTTCAAAGGCGGACAGGTCGTCGAGCAACTCGTCGGCTATCGTCCGAAAGACGCCATCGCCCAGGCCCTGAACAAGCACATCGGATAAACTCTCAGACTGCTGTCAGTTTTCAGCTCTCAACAGAAACGCCCGGGACTATTCCGGGCGTTTCTGTATTGAGATCGAACGCCTATTTGATCGTCGTGATGGTCAGATTGGCTGTTCGGCTGAAAGTCGCAAACCATGGTCTTTCTCGCTTCTTGAACTCCCGAAGGATGCGACTCTTCAGGTTAATTATGGCTACAACCCACTCGTCTTGGTTCTCCTCGCTGTTGTGTGCCGTGGCAAGTATAGCCACTTCACTACGCCTAATCTCTTCCCGATGCGTACTCTTCATTTCGTGATCGCGAGTCACGAGTAACCAGCCGTTTCTATGACAGAAGCGGATGACCTCGGGGTCTTCGACATTTCGGCGAGTCTGGCCGTCCTCGTCTTTGAACCACTCCGGGAAACGCTGCACCGTGAAGCCAGCAGTCCGTAGACGCACTGCCACAGACTCGGCTGCGAATCCTTCATCGAGGAACAGGACGCATTCCTCACGCCGCTTTTTGACGTAAATCAATGTGCGTCAGTGCTTGCAGGACAACTTCGCGATCGAGGCCGTAATCCGCAGCAATGTCATCTACTCTTGCGCCCGCGCGCTTTTGTCCCAAGAGTGCTCTCACCGGTATCCGCGTGCCTATAACTACCAAACGACCTGACATTATCCGTGGACTCATAGAAACAGGGCGGCTTGTGTGATCAGTAGCGGCGAACCGCCACGGAAAAATGAACCGGCCACTCTCAATTCTCTCTGCGAAGAGGTTAGCTACTTCCTCGATGACCACTTGACCGGGCTTGTTTCCGATCGAGGTTACCAGTCTGGGATTTGTGCCGCGAGCTGGCTTGTCATAGACCAGATCCCGCAGACACTCCTTAACGGCATCCGCGCGATGCAGAGGATGTTGAGATCGGAACATCCTGCGGGCATTACTCATCGACCGCCGTAGGAACTGGAAGGAGAAGTCGAACCTCTGACGTAGCAGGTAAATCCGGTAAGCCTCCTCCAGATCGCGGTATGACAGTAAGTGAGTGGAACCGTACTGCCCCGACGCTTTCAGAATCGGATCGGCACCCTCATACCAAGACGCTAGCGTTCGTCGAGGTATTGCGAGAAATGCAGCGGTTTCAGGAATGGTGTAGGTTGGAAGAGTCCGGATGTCCTGACCTGGGCGACGGACTGGTTTATGCCTGAGCACGGTTTCGCTCCACATCCGAGATCATCGGCAGGTGAGGTAGAACCTTAAAGACGCAAAATGGTAACACTACTTGGAATATACAAGAAACGGGGGGAACTGCTAATACTTCCGCAGCACCCCAATCACTCTACCCTGCACATCCACCGACGCCGCGGGCACGATGATCGGCTTCATCGCCACATTCGATGGCTGTAGGCGGATGTTGTCTCCTTCACGATAGAACCGCTTCAAAGTCGCGTCAGTCTGATCCACGAGCGCGACGACGATATCTCCGTTATGCGCCGTCCGCGCCTTCTCTACGAGCACGTAATCCCCGTCAAGAATCGCCTCATCCTGCATCGAACTTCCGCGCACCTCGAGCACGAACACTTCTTTCGAACGCACAAAATCCGCTAATGAAATCGTCTCCGGATTTTGCACCGCCTCGATCGGCTGGCCTGCAGCAATGCGACCCAGCAGCGGCAGCACCACGCCGGTGTTCACGTTCATCGATTGTTTCAGCTTGCCCTTCGGAGGCAGCAGGTCGATCGAGCGGCTGCGGTTGTAGTCGCGCGTCAGCAGACCTTTTTTCTCCAGATTCGAGATGTGCTTGTGCACGGTTGCCAGCGAATTCAGCTTCAGCCCCTTCCCAATTTCTTCAAACGAGGGCGAATAGCCGTTCTCGGTAACGAACCGCGAGATGAAGTCATACACTTCGCGCTGCCTGCGTGTAATGGCCATGGCGATATTATTGGCGAAGATAAAGCGAAAAGCAAGAAAGAAGTGAAATCCTGTCACCTCCGCGGTACATGTGGGGACAGCCGCCCCCGAGAGCCTGCCCTGAGCGACCGAGGAACGAGGGAGTCGAATGGGTCCGGGCGGCCCGGACCCATCGGGGCCGCTGGTTTTTCAATCTTGTGCCATCTCAGGAAGCCCTTATACGCCCTGAAACTTTTTCCGCGCTCGCCACTCCAATCCAGCAAGAACGCGTCTTCGTACTTTAGAAGGGGAATCAAATGTCATCCTCGATCCGTGTTGCCATGATTGTGCTCACTTCACTTCTCGCTGCCACAGCCTGCAATGCCAAAGCGAATCCAGCCGCATCGATTCCTGCTCCCGACGTCGACGCGCCCCGCGCCTCATCGACAGGCCAGCAGACCGTAGTCCTTTCCGGTGGATGTTTCTGGGGAGTTCAGGCCGTCTTCCAGCACGTGAAAGGTGTGATCAGCGCAACGTCCGGTTATTCCGGCGGCTCCGCTAAGACCGCGGACTATGAAACTGTCAGCACCGGCGAAACCGGACACGCTGAGTCGGTCGAGATCGTCTATGACCCGTCGCAGCTTACCTACGGCGAATTGCTGCGCGTCTTCTTCTCAGTCGCCCACGATCCCACGCAGCTGAACCGGCAAGGTCCCGACGACGGCACGCAATACCGCTCATCGATCTTCTACAACAGTGATGAACAGAAGCGAGTCGCTGAGTCCTACATCGCGCAACTCGATAAAGCGAAAGTGTTCTCGCGCCCGATCGTGACCAAGGTCGTTCCGCTGCAGGCTTTCTATCCCGCCGAGGCCTACCATCAGAACTACGCGACGCTCCATCCAAATCAGCCGTACATCGTTTTTAACGACGCCCCGAAAGTCGAGCACCTGAAGCAACAGTTCCCCGATTTGTACACGGGCAAATAAAGAATGTGGAGACAGAATGTGGGGACAGCCGCCCCGGCTGTCCACCGAGCGCAGCTCGGTTTTTACTGGACTGAACATCAAAATCGGCGGTGTCGGAGTCTTTGACATTTGATAGACGGAGCGAAGAGCAAGCCGCGAAGCGGCGAAAAATTACAGCCCGCGGCGCAAGCCGTGGGTAGCCGGACAAAATGATGGCAAGCTCCGTAGGGGGCGAGAGAGACTGGCCCAGTCAGGACAAACCATGTTCAAATCTGATCTCGATCACGAACCAATCACCGGACGCACCAATCGTCGCCGCGCATTCCTTGGCAGTGCCGTAGCGGCAATTGCCGGCCTGGCTCTCTGGCAGTGGAGAAAGCCGCGACTTGTCGAAGCTGTCGCTGCTGCAACCACGCCGAAAGAAGTCACCATCGTTCTCTTCTCCGACGGCGGCGAACGGCTCAAGCAAGTGCAGATCGCGAAGGTCGTCAAGACTGCTGACGCATGGCGCAAGCAGCTTTCTCCAAACGCCTACGACATCACACGCAATGCCGACACCGAGATGGCATTTTCCGGAAAGTACTGGAACCTCGAAGAGACGGGACTCTTCCGCTGCATCTGCTGCGACAATGCCCTGTTCGACTCGGCAACGAAATTCGATTCCGGCACTGGATGGCCCAGCTTCTGGCAACCCATCGCACGCGAGAACATCACAGAAATACGGGACACAACCTTCGGCATGGTGCGCACGGCAGTCTCCTGCACCGAATGCGACGCACATCTAGGGCATGTCTTCGACGATGGCCCGGCCCCTACCCATCTACGCTACTGCATGAACTCGGCCTCCCTGCGCTTCGTGAAGCGGACGTAGGGTTGCCCTCATCGTGCCTTCACTTTACCGGCGGTCTTTTCATCGGCAGTCATTGTCCGGCTGCCCCGCACTCTTCAGCGTGACTTGATCCTGCGACACTTCGCCGCTTCTATGCACGGGCGGAGTCTGCGCTCGAGGGTCGGGTTTCGGCTCTGACTGCCGCTGGGCGACCTGACGGGCATCAATCGGATGAGCGCTGTTGATTGGGCTGATCATAATGGTCTCCTGAAAGATAGGATCGGCAGCGGACGAGCGAACTTTAGGGCCGGACGATGGGTTGCATGATCTTTGGTAAGAGTTACGTTCCACCGAAAAACCCTGCATTCGCCGATTTCCAAACTCGGATTCGCCCCGAGCCGGCTACTCACCCTTTCGCAATCGCGAGCCCCGGCCTTTTCCGGTCTTCCCGCCTGCGTCCTCGGGTGCTTCAAATCCGATCCGCCGTCGGTTCGGCTCTTCCGGAGCCATCAATTCCCGGATCGCGTCCATCAGCCCCTGAATTTCGGCATCATGCCCCTGCAGACGGTGTTCGAGTTCCGCCAGCTTTGTCAGGACGTTGCGATTCCCTGCAATGGCGCGGCGCATGCGCACAAACGCCAGCACCACAAAAACGCTCATCTCAATCGCGCGTTCGGAGCTCAATACGGTGGCCGCCATGATGGCACCGTGTTCGGTAAAGGCGTAGGGAAGATAGCGCGAGCCGCCGTGCCCCACACTTGAGATCACATTCTGTGATTTCAAAAGTTCCCATTCGTGCTTCGAGAGTTGGAAGCGAAACGCCGGAGGAAATCGTTTTGCATTGCGCTTGGCCTGCTGGTTCAGGTGCCGGACTTCCACGCCATAGAGCTCGGCAAGGTCCCGGTCGAGGATGACCCGCTGTCCGCGCAGGTGAAAGATCTTTGAATCGACTTTGGTGGCGACCACCATCGCTGTCTTTGCCATAAGTTTAAATAAGGGCTCCGTCTCGAAACTTGAAATCACAAATTGTGATCGCAAAAGTTTTGATCTCAGATTTTGATCGTGAAAATCTTAATCGTACGAATTAAGACAAGCAGAATAGCAGTCGCGCGCCCTGTGGGAGCACCCTCGGAAGTTCACGCAAGGTCGATGGAACTCCACTACTCTGTCATCCCGAGCGGAGCAGGAGTGTTCGAAGAACGATCCTGCGGAGTCGAGGGACCCTGTGCGTGCCGGTAGCCGGCAACGGCCTAGCCAGGAATTTTTGCGCAGACTTCGGTCCCTTCCATGCAGGCGAAGCAATCAAAATGTGGGCTCTTTCGACTCCACTACTCTGTCATCCCAAGCGGAGCAGGAGTGTTCGAAGAACGATCCTGCGGAGTCGAGGGACCCCGTGCGTGCCAGTAGCCGGCAACGGCCCAGCCAGGAATTTTTGCGCAGACTCGGTCCCCCTTCCCATGCAGACGAAGCAATCAAACGTGGGCTCTTTCGACTCCACTACTCTGTCATCCCGAGCGGAGCAGGAGTGTTCGAAGAATGATCCTGCGGAGTCGAGGGACGCCGTGCCCGCCGGTAGCCAGCAACGGCCTGGCAAGGAATTTTTGCGCAGACTTCGGTCCCTTCCATGCAGGCGAAGCAATCAAAATGTGGGCTCTTTCGACTCCACTACTCTGTCATCCCGAGCGGAGCAGGAGTGTTCGAAGAATGATCCTGCGGAGTCGAGGGACGCCGTGCCCGCCGGTAGCCAGCAACGGCCTAGCCAGGAATTTTTGCGCAGACTTCGGTCCCTTCCATGCAGGCGAAGCAATCAAAATGTGGGCTCTTTCGACTCCAATACTCTGTCATCCCGAGCGGAGCAGGAGTGTTCGAAGAATGATCCTGCGGAGTCGAGGGACGCCGTGCCCGCCGGTAGCCAGCAACGGCCTGGCCAGGAATTTTTGCCCAGACTTCGGTCCCTTCCATGCAGGCGAAGCAATCAAAATGTGGGCTCTTTCGACTCCACTACTCTGTCATCCCGAGCGGAGCAGGAGTGTTCGAAGAACGATCCTGCGGAGTCGAGGGACCCCGTGCCCGCCGGTAGCCGGCAACGGCCTAGCCAGGAATTTTTGCCCAGACTTCGGGCCCCCTCCATGCATACGAAGCAATCAAACGTGGGCTCTTTCGACTCCACTAAGGGATTCGCAGGCGAATCCCTTCTAGATGATCACCGTGAGCGTCGAAACTGCGAAAATCGTCAAATCACTGCGGGAGTTGGTAAGAGCGTGACGGCAAAAAAGGGCGGTCTTGCGTTTCCCATTTTGGGAAACGCCCCCAGGTTTTTTCCGCACAAACCATTGACTTCGATGTATTCGGTAGCTAACCTTAAACCTGTGTCTTTGGAATCTTTGGCCGCCAAAGGCGACGTAACTCCTACGGGCTCAAGATTTTGCCCCCAAGTCATTGACGCCCATAGATTATTTTGAGATTTTCC
>CAWFIV010000019.1:0-56188 GCA_963815925.1 uncultured Acidobacteriota bacterium
CTACGTTGACGCCGTATTGCAGCCGATACTCGCGCTCAATGGACTCCATCTGATCTTTGAGGCGGAGTTTCAGCTTTTTCAGACGGACTTCCTCGAGCTTTTCGTCTTCGCTGAGATAACGTTTTTGGGTGAGTGAATCGAGGCGTTTCGAATACTCCGTGTGCTCCTGGGCCAATTTGCGGAATTCCTCGTGATTGGTTAGGAGTTCGTCCTCTCGAAGTCAGCATCCAGCAGACCTCCAACCGGGATAGATATGAGCTGAGGCTAGCACAGGGCAAAACGGGGTTCAATGCCAAAAAGTGGTGCAATCTCAGTGTGAGAAATCGGTTTAGGAGAGAGTCCGGCGATAGAGGATGGCGTCTTCGAGAGGGTTTGTGTAGTAGGACTTGCGGCGGCCGGACTGTTCGAAACCCGCTTTTTCGTAGAGATTTCGCGCGGCGCATGTTCGATTCGCGAACTTCGAGAAACACGGAACTGCTGTTTGTCTTACGCGGCGTCTGCGAGCAGGGCGTCCAAAAGCCGCTTGCCCAGGCCCTTGCGGCGCGCGGCTGGGGCTATGACGATGTTTTCCAGTTCCCATTCAGGGGCGACCTGGTGCGCGACGAGGAAACCATGCGAAACCGCTTCTTGGTGAGCGACGGTGTTCGGTGTGGGAACGGCAATCGGCGAGTCTTCGGCGACGAGCACGAGTCTTGCGGCTTCTCTTTGGAAAGCCTGCCGATATTGCTCTTCGGTCCAGTGGCCGGCAGTGGCGGACTGCCGCTCCAATTTCAGGATGGAAGGAACGTCGATAGCGATTGCAGGACGGATCAGCACGGTGTTTTCGGACTCAGCGCTTGCGCCGGGGCCAGCTAGAAGCTAGCAGCTAGGAGCCTTGTTTCACAAACAGCTCGGCGTCGGAGCGGCGCATGTAATTCGCCTCCAACTGCTCGGCCGAGACCGTTTCACCGGCATGCAGCTTTTTCCAGCCGAAGTGCGCGATCATCTCAGAATTCGGGCTTTCTATCGTTACCACGGTGAGGCCGGCTTCGCGGGCCGTCGTGGCCAACGTCGCGTCCGAGATTGCGACCGTGGCCTGTTGCGCGGCAGAGAGAAACTCAGGTTTCGATAGTAGTTCCTCGCGCAGAATGCGGGCCGATCCGTTCGTAATCTCGTAGGAGCCGAAAAAGACTTCGCCGCGGCCGCCGTCCAACGCTGCGACGACCGCTCCTTCTTGTCGGATAGCGACTGCCATGAGCTGCAGCAGCGAAATGGCCACGATGGGCTTTTTCAGAATCTCTGCCAGGGCCTTGATGGCCGCCAGCCCCACACGCAGTCCTGTGAATGATCCCGGACCAGAGACAACGACGAAGGCATCGATGTCAGCCTTGGTGAAGCCGTGCTTCTGAATCAGGACCGCGATCTGTGGCACGAGTTGGGCTGAGAATGTTCCTCCTGCAAGCGGGACAACCTCGAGCATCTCGGCTTCGGTTTGATCGCGCTCACCGGCGCGAGCGAGTCCGACCGTGCCGTTCTTGCCTGAGGTATCGGTGACGAGGATAAGCATTTTATCCGTGTATGGTAGAAACCTGTGAATATCCGTGGCTGGCTGGATCTTATCCCTGCACCAACTCCAACAGAACGCCACCCGTGCTCGAGGGATGCACGAACACGTATTGATGCCCACCGGCGCCGATCTTTATTTCTGCCGAGGCGAGGCGCACGCCATCTCTTTTCAGGCGCTCGACGGCCGCCGGCAGGTCGGGAACCTTCAGGCAGACATGGTGCAGGCCCTCCCCGCGCTTGGCAATAAATTTGGCGATCGTCGAATCGACGGACGTGGCCTGGAGCAGTTCCAGGCGGCTTTCGCCGATCGGGACCATCACCAGGCGCACTTGTTCCTGCTCGACCGTTTCTTCCGGCGAGACGGTGAGGCCTAGCTTTTCGTAGATCTCCTTGGCCGCCGCCAGCGATTTGACTGCGATGCCGAGATGATCGATTTGAAACATTGGATTCGGTCCTTACTCACGTAGCGGCGGACGCATTCGTCCGCCCGCGGTTTGCACGAGAAGACGCATTCATCGGGCCGCTAGCCGCCCTAAACGACCCCGGACGAATGCGTCCGGGGCTACGTGTTCGCCTTCGCTGCAATCTGTTCTACCAGCGTGTACGGATCGCGTTTATGTTCGGCGACTTCTGCGGCCAGGGTTGCTATGTTGCCCTCGCCGAGTTGTTGCCGCGCTTTCTCTAACATCACGTCGCGGAGCATTTCTACCAAGCGCTCCTGCCAGTTCTGGGCGCTCTTTTTCAGCGCCAGATTCTCCCTCAGCAGGTAAGTCTCGTATTCGGCGATGGCCACGGCCAAATCGTCGACTCCGGTACCATCGCTGGCGACACTCTTCACGATCGGCGGTGTCCACCCGAGGTTGCGCATGGCAAGCGATTGAAGAGAGCGAATCTCACGTTCGACGCGTTCAGCGCCTTCGCGGTCGCTCTTGTTGATCACGAAGATGTCGGCGATCTCCATGATCCCCGCTTTGATGGTCTGCACATCATCTCCCATGCCGGGGACGAGAATCACAACAGTGATATCGGCGAGTCGGACGATGTCGACTTCGTCCTGGCCAACGCCGACCGTTTCGATCAGGATGACGTCACGCCCGGAGGCATCGAGCACCGTGGTCACATCGGCCGTGGTGCGCGCCAGGCCGCCGAGCGATCCGCGAGTCGCCATACTGCGAATGTAAATTCCCGGGTCGGCGAAATGTTCCTGCATGCGGATGCGGTCGCCGAGAATCGCTCCGCCGGTGTAAGGACTGGTGGGGTCGACGGCGACAATGCCTACACTCTTGCTCCGCTTGCGATAGAGCCGCGCCAGTTGGTCGACCAGAGTGCTCTTCCCTGCTCCCGGGGCGCCTGTCAGGCCGATCACGCGGGCGCGACCAGTGTGCGGGAACAGGGCTTTCAGCAAATCGGACCAGCCAGGGCGGCGATTCTCGACCGTGGAAATAGCACGCGCCAGAGTGCGGACGTCTCCGGAACGCAGCGAGTCGATCAAGCCCTGGAAGTCGTGATTCAAACGATCAGTGTAAAGCAGCGGCTGACAAACTGAAAATGCCGGTGCAGTCGAAATCGCAAGACGCGAACAAATTATGAGATGCGTTGCTCGCCCGTCTCCTGAGAATCATCCATGCGGCTAGTGGCACGGCTGAAGCCGTACTCTTCCCTGACCGATTGGAGATTAGCGCTAGTCCTTCAACAACTGTCGGGCAATCACGAGGCGCTGAATCTCGCTGGTGCCCTCGCCGATGGTGCACAGCTTCACGTCGCGATAGAACTTTTCCGCGGGATAATCTTTGATGAAGCCATAGCCGCCGTGAATCTGTACGCCTTCGTTGGCACACTTCACGGCGACCTCACTGGCGTAGAGCTTTGCCATGGAGGATTCCTGCGTCGTCTTCAGGCCTGCGTCTTTCATGGAGGCCGCACGCATGGTGAGAAGCATGGCGGCATCGATTTCGGTGGCCATGTCGGCCAGCTTCCACTGGATTGCCTGAAAGTCGCTGATGGCCTTGCCGAACTGTTGGCGCTGCTTGGAATACTTCAAGGCGGCTTCGTATGCGCCTTCCGCCATTCCCAGCGATAACGCAGCGATCGAGATGCGGCCGCCGTCGAGCACGCGCATGGCGTCGGGGAATCCCTGGCCCTCGCCGCCCAGAAGATTTTCCGCCGGGATCGCGCAATCTTCAAAAATCAACTCGGCCGTATCGCTGGCCCGGAGCCCGAGCTTGTTTTCTTTCTTGCCCGGACGAAACCCCTTGGTGTCTTTCTCCACGACGAAGGCCGAGATGCCGTGAGTGTGGGCGGCGCGATCGGTAACTGCGAGGACGACGACAACGTCGGCATAATGGCCGTTCGTGCAGAAAGTCTTAGTGCCGTTGAGTACCCAGTTGTTTCCCCTGCGTACGGCGGTCATGCGGGCACTGCCGGCATCCGATCCGGAGGACGGTTCGGTCAATCCCCATGCGCCGATGAATTCACCGGTCGCCAGCTTGCTGACATATTTCTTTCTCTGCGCCTCGTTGCCGGCGAGGAAAATGTGATTTGAGCAGAGCGAGGTGTGGGCCGCGACGATGATCCCAACGGAACCATCGACGCGCGAGAGTTCCTCGATCGCGGTGACGTACTCGACGTAGCCCATGCCGGCGCCGCCATACTCGGCGGGGAAGATCATTCCGAGCATGCCGAGCTTACCCAGTTCCTTGATCGTGGCGAGCGGGAACTCGCCTGCCTCGTCCCACTTCATGACGTTGGGCTTGATCTCGCGCTCGGCAAACTCGCGGACGCTTTTCTTCAAGTGCAACTGCTCTTCGTTCAGTTGGAAATCCAAGGTTCCTCCGGCACGCTCGGGCACCGCAGCTTGCACAGTCCCGCATAAGGGGCGATCGACCGCCGAATTTTGATTAGAACATAGCGCTTGAAGAGGAAGAAGTTACCCCCGGAAGGGAAAGGAGAAGGGTGCTTGAGGGCGCATGAACACTGGCGATTCTGCGCCTTCCGCTGAGCCACCCAACCGACCGGATGGTTTGGACATTTGCGTGCGAACACTCTTCTGGAGCCAGCGCTGAAGATCCGATGGAAATTATACGCTTCAGTTCCCTGCGGCGCGGAATGGAATCGAATCCGAAGAAAGAGCAAGAACCACGAAGGGCACGAAGGAAATCCTTAAGCTTGCTCGTCTTTCGTATGACTTTGTGTCCTTCGCAGTAGTGGTAGTCAGGTCGAACTGCCCGCGGGACTGGGCGCGAGGAATCGCTGGAAGACTTCATTTGATAGCAATCGCCCACGCGGAGTGAGACGGATCAGTTCTCCGTCTCTCAGCAGGAGACCATCTGTGATCAATTCCGCGATAGCTGGCGAGAGGTCATCAATCGCCCCAAAACCTGCGGCTACCGCTTGGAGATCGACACCGCGGTTCAGTCGCAATCCTAAGAAAAAGCACTCTTCTACAGCATTCGCGCGCGAGATGATGGCACTCTGCAAGGGCGATCTGACGACATATTTGTCGAGAACATCGGCAGTGGAGAAACGCACGGCGTCAACTTCCGGAGTCGCGGACTTCAGCATCGAATGAGCATCGACGCCGAAACCGAGATACGGTTGACGCGTCCAGTACTTGAGATTGTGGCGGGACTCTGACCCTGCGCGGGCGAGGTTCGAGATTTCGTACTGCGCGACGCCAGCGGCCTCCAGGCGATCGCACGCCGCGATATAGAAATCGGCGGTGGCTTCTTCCTCGGGTACGAAGTGCGCGTGATAGCGTGTTCCGCCAGCCATTACCTCGCGGCCCAACCGCGAATCTTCGTCGACTTCTAGCATGTAGACGCTCACATGCGGAACGCCAGTGTCGATAGTCTGCTCCAGGGATTCTTGCCAGGTTTGCGCGGTCTGGTGCGGCAGGCCGGCGATCAAGTCAATATTGATATTTGAGACGCCGGCGGCGCGCAGGCGGCTGATGTCATCCAAAACGGTCGCTCGTTTGTGCAGGCGGCCAACTGCTGCGGCCTCGGCATCGATGAATGATTGCACGCCCAGGCTGACGCGATTCACGCCACGGCGCAGCAATCCCTGTAGCACATCGGTCCCGAGGGTACCAGGCGCACACTCGACCGTGATTTCGGCATCCGGTCGTACGAAAAACTGCTTTCGCACGGCGTCGAAGATTCGCTGCAGCTGTAATGCGTCCAGCACAGTGGGAGTTCCACCGCCGAGGTAGATTGAGTCCACTTCCTGGTCGATCTCCCCGCCCATCTCGTGCGCAATTTGAGATGCTCGGGCGACGTCCGCGCAGACACGGTCGATGTAGCGTTCGAAAACGGCCCGCGAAAACACGTCAGAGGCGAAGTTACAGTAGCTGCATTTTGTCTTGCAGAACGGGACCGAAATGTAGATGCCCAGGGACATTGCTCTGATTATCCCATCCTTTCGCGGGTAGCCGTCGCGGCCGGGCCCGTTCGACTGTCGCTCAGGGCAGGTCCACGCCCATCCGGACCTTCAAACCCTTTGCCTCTTTGGCGCTGCTGCGGCCATCTATTTGAGGTACGCTGTTAGAGGCTCCCCCGACGCCGCTCGCGCACTTCTTTGAGAAACTTTGACCGGCTAGCACTCGATCGTCCAACAATGGCCCAAGAAGAGGAAATACTAGGCAAAGCATACGACAGCCGCCTGATGCGCCGGCTGCTCACCTACCTGCGTCCGTACCGGTGGGAGGTGACGATTGCCCTTGTCTCGATCTTTCTCAAGTCTTTCTGCGACGTGCTCGGACCTTATCTGGTGAAGGTCGCGGTTGACCGCTATCTCGCGCCAGCCAAAGGCATGAGTTCTGGCCTGTGGAGCTGGCTCAGCCCAAAGCCTCTGCACGGAATCGCGCAAATTTCCGCGATTTACTTCAGCCTGCTGGCCCTGACTTTCGTGTTTGAGTTTCTGCAGACCTATTACATGCAATGGACCGGGCAGAAGGTGATGTTTGACCTGCGTAGCCAGATTTTCCGTCACCTGCAGCGCATGCACGTCGCCTTCTACGACAAGAATCCGGTCGGACGGCTGGTCACGCGCGTGACCACCGACGTCGATGCGCTGAACGAAATGTTCACTTCGGGCGTGGTTTCGATTTTTGAAGACCTGTTCGTGCTGCTCGGGATTCTGGGGATCATGCTGTGCATGAACTGGAAACTGGCGCTGATTACGTTCGCGGTGCTGCCGTTCATCGTTGTGGCGACGAAGTTTTTTCGGGACAAAGTGCGTGACTCGTACCGGCGCATTCGCATCGCCGTCGCTCGCATCAACGCTTACATGCAGGAACACGTCAGCGGCATGGTCGTGCTGCAGCTTTTCAACCGCGAGCGCAAGGCATACGACAGGTTCGCGGAAATCAACCGCAGCCACATGGATGCGTTCAAAGACGCGATCATGGCGTATTCCGTCTACTACCCTGTGGTGGATTTCTTTTCGGCGATTGCGATTGCTTGCGTGATCTGGTTTGGTGGGCGGGACGTGATGTCGAGCATTGTCGCGAAGAGCATCTCTATCGAGTTTCACGGACTGGCGCACCTACCGTTTTCCGTGGTCGCAACTCCGGCCTCGCTCGGCGTGGTGATCGCATTTACAGCGTATGCGCAGCGCTTCTTTCGCCCGATCATGGACTTCAGCGAGAAGTACAACATTCTGCAGTCTGCCATGGCAGCGAGCGAACGTATTTTCAAGTTGCTGGATACGGCGGTCGACATCGTATCTCCGTCGGTAACGAAGAGGCCGGATGGCCCAGGGCGGATCGACTTCGACCACGTCTGGTTCGCATACCGGGATATTCCGATAGAGGACGAAACTGTGGGGACGGGCGCTCCTGCCCGTCCGGCCGAGCAAAGCTCGGCGCGCTCTTTGCCGGGGGACGGGCATGCTGCCGTCGAGCTTACACCTGACTGGGTTTTGCGAGATGTAACCTTCACCCTGGAACCCGGAGAAACTGTCGCTGTCGTCGGCCACACCGGAGCCGGTAAGACGACGCTGATTTCCCTGCTCCTGCGTTTTTACGACGTGCAAAAAGGCGCGGTGCGGATCGACGGCGTCGATGTGAAGGAAATGGATCTTGCCGACCTGCGAGGGCGCTTCGGCGTCGTGCTGCAGGATCCGTTCTTGTTTACGGGAACGATCGGCGGCAACATCCGGCTCGGGACAGAGCGCATTCGGGACGAAGACGTCGAGAGAGCGGCGGAAGATGTGAACCTGGGCGACTTTGTCCGCGCGTTGCCCAATGGCTTCAACGAAGGAGTGCGGGAGCGGGGGTCAACGCTGTCGACCGGCCAGAAGCAGCTCATTTCGTTCGCGCGCGCACTGGCGCATGAGCCGAAGATTCTGATTCTCGATGAAGCCACATCGAGCGTGGATACGGAAACGGAATTCAAAGTGCGTGACGCTCTGGGGCGCATGGTGGAAGGACGGACGTCGTTGATCATCGCGCACCGGCTCTCGACCGTGCAGCGCGCGGACAAGATCATCGTCATGCATAAGGGGCAGGTGCGAGAGATGGGGACGCATCAGGAACTGCTGGCGCATCGCGGGGTTTACTTCAAGCTGTATCAGCTGCAGTATAAGGATCAGGAGTTGAATGTGGCACGGGCGCCCACGCCCGCGAATGGCGACGGAGACCTTGCCCAATCGGGAGTCACCGCCCGCGGAGACGACTAGAGGCGGCCGCACGAACGGAATTCACGTCGCATTAAGGTTGGGGTCAATGCGGCCATCGCTGCTATACTCAGGCGAATGTCGCCCGACGGATCGCAACTCGGAGCGCGCCTGCGTATCCTAACAAGACCCGCTTCTTTTTACCTCGGAATCGCTATTTACGTCGCCAGCTTCTTTTTGCCCGCAGTGGACCCGAGCAACTTGGGGGTTCTGCCGGGATGGGCTTGCGCATGGTTGTCTTTGTTCGCCTTGGAAGAGGGCAGAACTATGTCTGCCTTGTTCTTTTTCGGTGGCCTAATCAATCCGATCGCCATTGTCTACATTTCGCTGCGGATTCTCGACCGCGCGCCCCGCGTTCGGAGTGGCCTCGCGACCGCGATCTTGTTATTGATCGCGCTTACATGGTTATCTCTGGCTCTCATGCAATACAGAATTCGGATCGGCCACATCGCTTGGATCACAGGACTCTTCCTGATGATCGCTTGGTCGGATCTTCGGTTTCCAGGCTCCAGTCGAGTGTTGAGTTCCCTCGACCACCGATCCTGATTTCCTCCCAAATTCTTAGGAACCTCCTCGTCCTCGTTCCCGTATTCAGGAGTACTATTGGTCGCGAACGATCATAAGGAGGCTGCCACTCCAGCAATTCAAATGAAAATCTACGAACGAAGTTCCTTCCTGCTCTCTCTCCTGGGCCTGGTTTTGTTGTGCGCCACGGCCGCGACCTCTCAAGACAAAGCGAAGCCGCAAGACAATACTCCCAAATATCGCAATCCGAATCTCACAGTGGACGAACGCGTGGCCGATCTGCTGCCGCGCATGACGCTGGAAGAAAAAGTCGGGCAAATCGCGCCCGCGGGCAGAGGCCAGACCCACATCATCGACCCAACGGGTACTTACACGGATGAATCGGCGAGTGCTGTGCTGAATCGGTGGTGGGATCCAGACCTCGAATTCACGCCGCGCAAGGCGGCGATTTTGCGAAATGGTGTGCAGCGATATCTGAACGAAAAGACGCGGCTTGGCATTCCCCAACTATTCATGGGCGAATCGCTCCACGGATTCATGGAATACGGCAGCACCAGTTTCCCGCAGGCGCTAGGTCTGGCGAGCACGTGGGACCCGGCTCTGGTGCATCAGGTATTCACTGCCGCAGGGGACGAGGCTGGAGCCACCGGAGCGGGACAAGTGTTCAGCCCGGTCCTGGATATCGCGCGCGATCCGCGCTGGGGACGCACCGAGGAGACTTATGGGGAAGATCCATTTCTAGCCTCGCGCATGGGCGTAGCGGCCATCGAAGGACTGCAGGGGGATTCGTTTTTCATCGGACGTCATCATGTGGTGGCTACGGCGAAGCACTTCGCGGTGCACGGCCAACCCGAGGGCGGCACCAACACGGCCCCTGCCAATTATTCGGAGCGCATCATTCGCGAGAATTTTCTTGTGCCGTTTCAAGCTGCCGTGGAGGAAGCGAAAGTTGGCAGCGTGATGGCTTCGTACAACGAGATTGACGGCATCCCGTCGCACGTGAATCCGTGGCTGCTCGACCGCGTGCTGCGGCAGGAGTGGGGATTCCGCGGGTATGTGACGTCCGATGGGGATGGTCTGCAGATGCTGATCCAGACTCACCATGTGGCCGGGAACAAACTCGACGCTGCCAGCCAGGCGCTGGCGGCCGGAGTGGACTACGACCTCTCTGACGGTTCTGTGTATCGGACGCTGATCGGAGGCGTGAAACAAGGCGTCGTTCCGGAAAGCGAGGTGGACCACGCCGCAGCGCGCGTGCTGGCAACCAAGTTCCGGTTGGGACTCTTCGACAATCCGTATGTGGACCCTGACTATGCCGAGAAGACCACGAACAGCCCGGAGCATCGCCAGATTGCTTTAAAAGCCGCGCAGGAAGTGATGGTCCTTCTGAAGAATGACGTACTGAAAGACGGCAAGAACCTGCTGCCGCTCGATCTGTCAAAGCTGAAGACGATCGCGGTGATCGGGCCGAATGCAGCCGAACTCCACTTGGGCGGTTATAGCCGCGGGCCATTGCATTCCGTGCCGATTTTGCAGGGCATTCGCGATCGCGTGGGAACGAAGGCGAAGGTTGTGTATGCGCAAGGTTGTCAATTCACGGCGGGTAAGCAGGACTGGCACGGCTGGTTCGAAGACAACGTTAAGCTGGTCGACCCCACAACGCAGGCCGACAAGATCAAGGAGGCGGTCGACGCCGCCAAGGGCGCTGACGTTGCGATTCTCGTGGTCGGAGAAAACGAAGCGACCAATCGCGAAGCATGGTCCGAGCAACATTTGGGAGATCGCGACTCGCTCGATCTGCTGGGCGCGCAGAATGAACTTGTCAAAGCCGTAGTGGAGACCGGCACGCCCACGGTTGTGCTTCTGATTAACGGGCGTCCGCTCTCGATCAACTACATTGCGGAGCATGTCCCCGCAATCATCGAGGGCTGGTACCTCGGACAGGAAGGCGGCACCGCCGCAGCAAATGTGCTCTTCGGCGACGTGAATCCCGGGGGGAAGTTGCCGATTACGTTCCCACATTCCGTTGGCGACTTGCCGGATTTCTACAATCACAAGCCGTCGGCCAACCGCAGTTATGCGTTCAGTACACGAAAGCCGCTGTTCCCGTTCGGCTTCGGTCTCAGTTACACCACGTTTCACTTCGACAATCTTCACGTCGAGCCGGCGCAAATTGGAGTGGGGGGAACGGCCAAGGTCAGCGTGGATGTGACCAACACGGGATCACGCGAGGGCGACGAAGTTCCACAGATGTACATTCACCAGAAGATTGCGTCGGTGACGGTGCCGGTTATGGAACTGAGAGGGTTTCAGCGAATCAGCCTGAAGCCCGGCGAGAAGAAGACTGTCGAATTCACGATTACTCCTGACACGCTCTCCATGCTCAATCGGGACATGCATCGCGTGGTCGAACCCGGGATTTTCGAAATCATGGTGGGATCGAGTTCAGACCAGACTACGACGATTCCGCTCTCGGTCGTGGGCGCGCACGGCGAGAATGGCATGCCGCCAATGTCTCCACCGCCGGCGGGATCGGAATCCGGAGTGGTCAGCACGTTCGATGACACGAAGATTGCGGCTAATTACGGGTCGTGGATGTCATCCACCGATGCGGAAAATGGCGGCAAGTCTACGGGATCAATGCAGGTGGTGGAAGGCGGAGCGAACAATTCCAAAGGAGCGCTACGCGTGACGGGAGAAGTCGTGACGGGCGCTCCGTTCCCATACTCGGGAGTGATGTTCGTGCCGGGGTCGTCGCCAATGGATTCTGTGAATCTGTCGAGCAAGAAGACGATCTCGTTCTGGGCCAAGGGCGATGGCAAGAATTACGCTGTTGCGTTGATCACCGAAAGCAATGCAGGCGGCATGCCCGGGATTAGGCCGTTTGTGGCTGGTTCGGAATGGAAGCAGTATTCGTTTCCGATCTCCGCGTTTCAGAGCGACGGTTCGGACATTCGAGGACTTGCGTTTGCACGCGGGCAGGAGCCGGGGAAGTTCGAGTTCGAGATTGATGAAGTGGAGATTAAATAGGTCAAAATCATCAACCACTAAAGACACTAAATCACGAAGGAATTCAGCGAATGAGTTTCTTCGTGTGACTTCGTGTCCTTTGTGATTAGGTTCGCCTTTACAATGCTTTCTTGCGAATTCTGATCTCAGCTGGCGAGGCTTCGGGGGAAATGTATGGAGCGGAGCTCATTGAGGCTCTGCGGCGAGCCGCCGAGCGAAAATCAGCGGAGCTTCGCTCCGCCGGACAGCCGAGGGCGGCTGTCCCCACACAAACCCCCGAAGCTTCAGAATCAACCGGTGCTCCCAGCGCGCTTGAATTCTTCGGGGTAGGCGGCGATCGCATGCGGGCTGTGGGGTGCGACACCGTGGTCGATGCGAAAGAACTGGCTGTCATCGGGATCACCGAGATTCTGAGTCGCCTGCCGCAAATCCTCGGGCTTTATCGGCATTTGATCGCGGAAGCCGATCGCCGGAAGCCGGATCTTGCCATCGTCATCGACTCTCCAGCATTCAACTGGCGGGTTGCGCGCCAGATGAAGAGACGTGGGATCCCTACGGTCTATTATGTCGCGCCGCAATTCTGGGCATGGCGGCAGGAGCGCGTGCGACTGCTGCGCGACTACATCGATAAGGCGCTGGTGATTTTTCCGTTTGAAGAGCAGTTCTACCGTGAGCGGGGAGTCGACGCGACTTTCGTTGGTCATCCGTTGGCTGAGTTGCCTTATCCGACCATCGAGCGCGCAGATTATGCAAGCCAGTTCGGCATCGAGGCTGCCAAGCATTGGATCACACTGATGCCGGGGAGCCGCCTCAAAGAAGTTCGCATGAACCTGCCGACGATTCTGGAATCGGCGGCTGTGCTCGGCGCAGGCTACGAGTTCTTGCTGCCGGTCGCTCCCACACTCGACCGTACTTTCCTGCTAAGTCTGATCGAGCAGCACAACTTCGGCAACGCGAAAATCACACTGGTACCGGATGCCCTGCCGGCGCTCTGGCATTCGCGGGCCGGAATCGTGGCCAGCGGAACGGCCACCGTCGAAGCCGCCATGATGAACACGCCGTTCGTTATGGTATACCGCGTCACGCCCCTGACTTATCTGCTGGGCAAGCCCCGGGTGAAGGTGCCGAGGTTCGCGATGGTGAATCTGATCGCGGGGGAAGAAGTGGTCCCGGAACTGGTGCAACAAGATTTCACTGCTGACAACGTGGTCACCCGGCTGAAGGAAATTTTGCACGATGGGCCCATTCGCGACCGCATGCTGTCAGGCCTGGCAGGAGTGAAGGCCCTTCTGCGGGCGCCGAGCGGGAATTCCGGGTCGGTGCAGCGTCCGGCGGATCGAGCTGCCGAGATTATCCTTGCTCTCCTGTCGAAGGCTTGAGTGGATGGCGGCGGAAAGATGCGGGTCCTTCGTCGCTCGCGATCCTGGGAACGACAAGCTCCTGATGACGATCAAAAGGAGCCTTTTAGCGGGTGCTTCGCGGGTTCGACGCTTTGCTCGAAAAGACAAAATCCTGACATCCTGGGCCCTTATCCTTGTGCTCCGACCATCTTTTAAGTGAGAATCTTCATCATAGGAAATGGGTTATCATTTCCCGGAGAACCTCCTGCATGTGGATCGACCCGCGGCGCGCTCTGAGCGTCTTGAGCAGTTTTCTGACTCTTGCGTTGATGGTTTTGCTCGCAACCCCTTCCCGGGCCGCGGAAAAAGCTCGCTTGCAAGTGAACGACTACCAGATTGAGGCCGAACTCGATCCCCATCTTCATCAAATCAAAGCGCGCGCCAAGGTCAAATTCACGGCATTGCAGGATCTGAATGTCGCGATCTTCGAACTGCACAATGATCTGCGCGTCACCAAGGTTGTCGACGAAAAGAACCAGCCGCTGTCGGCCGAGCGAGTCACTCAGGATTCGACGGTGCGCGTTCCGCTTCCAGCGGGACTGGCAAAGGACGCCTCGACCACTCTGACCTTCGAATACGAAGGACAGTTGGAGAGCGCCGACAACAGCCCGGTTCCCGGCCTCAAACTGGCGTATATCGGCGATGACACAAGCTATTTGTTTTATGCCGGACGGTGGTTTCCGGTCAGCGGCTACGGACTGAACCGGTTCACGTCTACGATCAGCGTCACTTTGCCGGCTCATATGTATGTAATTGGCAGCGGCACCTCGTCTGTCACCGAACATGCGGCTTCGAACAAACCCAACGCCAGCGTGCTGCCGACCAAGACTTTCACGTTTGTCTCCAACAAGGCCAGCTTTCCCGGAACGATCGTGGCCGGAATTTTTCAGGAATACAAGAGCGATGAGGCGGGCATGGACCTTCACGTCTTCTTCAAGCCCACGCATCAGAGCCTGGCTCCTGCGTACACAACGACTGCGGTTCAGGAATTCACTTATTTCCTCACTCTGTACGGCCTTCCGCCTTCGCAAAAACTCAACGTCGTAGAGTTGCCGGCGGATACGCTTCCCTATCTATGGGCACCCGAGATCGCCGGCTTGGCCGGACCATCCATCACCGAAAAGACCAATTACCGTCTGCTTGCCGATGCGATTGCGCACCAGTGGTGGGGCGTGTCGGTGAGTCCCGCTAGCAAGGACGACTGGTGGCTGAGCGATGGCTTCTCCCGCTATTCAGAGGCGATGTATGTGGAAAACGCGGCCGGGCCCGCTGGACTTGAGGAAGCAGTGAAAGATATGTCGGTGGGGGCGCTGGCGTATGATACCGTGCCGCTTTCGAGTGCGAGCAAGTTGGATATCTTCTCCACCGAGTTCCAATCGCTGGCTACCGACAAGGGCGCGATGATCCTGCACATGCTGCGGTGGGTGCTGGGCGAGGACAAGTACAACAAGACGATGCGCGAATTTGCCGGCGAGTATGCCGGGAAGCCAGCAAGCATGGACGACTTCAAAGCCATCGCGGAGAAAAACTATGGAGACCAACTCACCTGGTTCTTCTCGCAATGGCTCGATTCCACCGGGGCGCCGGAATTCAAATTGAAGTACACCACGTACCGTCTGGGTGGTAACTTTGCGAAGGAATCGCAGGCTCAGCAGGCGAAATCTCCGGGATTCCGCGTCACTGGCGAAATCACGCAGGATCTCGATTTGTTCCGCATGCCAGTAGATTTACGCATTGATACCGACGGCAAGACCGAGAACAAGCGGATTGAAGTGGTGGGTACGACATCGCCGTTTTCGATCGAGACCTTCGGACGTCCGCGCCGGATTTCGATCGACCCGGATCATCATGTGCTCACCAACTCGAGTGACGTGAAGTTGCGCGCGTCGATCCTGCGTGGACAGGCCCTGCAACAGCAGGGAGACCTAACGGGCGCTCTGCTGGAATTCAATAAAGCGCTCGACCTGAACAAGAACAGTTCCCTCGCGCATTACCGCATTGCTGAGGTCTTCTTTTATCAGCGCAACTATCAGTCGTCTGCCAACGCCTACCGGGCGGCGCTCGATGGCGACGGCGAACCCCGCTGGACCGAAGTCTGGAGCCATATCCAACTGGGCAAGATTTTCGATATTACGGGCCAGCGCGAACGTGCGGTCGGACAATATCGCCAGGCGCTTCAAACCAATGACAATACTTTCGGCGCGCTCGAAGAATCGCGCAAATATCTGCAAAAGGCGTACGAGCGGCCCAAGGAAAAGCAGTAGCAAGGCTGCAATGCTACGGTACGGAGCAGATCCACCGTTCCGCTTCTTCGACGGACTGGAAAATCTCAATGTTCCTCGGTGCTCGCAGGATTTTATGCATCCGCGCAGCATGGTTCTGAACTGAGTTGCTTACCACAAAAGCACGCTTGGCGACGGGCGAGAAGGGATCGATCTCGTCAGCTAACCTGAGGAATTCGTCGGCCTGTAGATCAAGTTCTTCGACCTGAGTCAAATCCGCAATCTCCGCACAACTTGGGCGAAAGTGTGGATCCGAGCTTAACAGTGTGGCGTAGCGCTCTATACCCTCAACGGTCAGCTTCTTTCCGAACTTCACGACCACCAGACTCTTCTCGGTGTCGATAAAGTATTCGGCAAAATTGCCCAAGGGATATACACGCCGCTGTCCGGCGAACCCGCTCTGAACCAAAGTATCTTTGTCACACAAGTCACACCTCCGTCGAGTGTCCCAGCGATCCCGTTAGACTTATCGGCAGGCGTCTACTAAGCTTTATTTTGAGTTGGCCTTTCGGAGGCGAGGGAAGATGCGGCCGGCTAACCTTTTTCCCCATTCCGGGGTCTAAGTAAATACATGCCAGCAGGGAACTTTACTGAACCCGGCTGCGTATATCTGATCAGATGGTTAGGCGGGATTGAGACCCCTCGCCTGAACGTTACCCGGGTGCCCCCACGCTCCTCCCCGGAGGCGTGGGGGCATGATTCTGACAAAGCCCTCCAATGCGAATGCTTCTTGACATTGTCCGGCAGTCGCTGTCGACGCTGTGGGCGCACAAGCTGCGTTCATTCCTTACCATGTTTGGAATTGCCTGGGGCGTAGGCTCGCTGCTGCTGCTGGTCGGTTTGGGAGAAGGCTTTCGCAGCGGGCAGGAAAAGCAGCTTGCTACCCTCGGTCAGAACATTATGTTCATGTTTCCCGGAAGGATTCCGGCGGTCGAGGGCAGCACGCAATCCGGGAAGACTTACTACTTTACCTACAAAGATTATTTAGCCATTCGCAATGAGGCTCAGTTCGTGGGCGCTCTGTCGCCAGTACTGAATCGCGAGGACATCCGGGCGGTCAGCGATTATGGATCGACCAACGGTCAGGTCTTCGGAGTTGCGACTGACTACAACCAGATTCGCAACGTTCCCGTGGAACCCGGGCGCTGGTTCAACAATCAGGACAATGCTGAGCGGCGGCGGGTGGCGGTGGTGGGATGGGAACTGCTGAAGAATATGTTTCCCGGACGTCCGGCGGTCGGGTCAACGATTCTGCTGAACGGGATCAACTTCGATGTGGTGGGCGTGGTGGCAAAGGTCGGGCGCGATGGAAATAACGGCACGAACTCGCGTATCTTCATCCCCATTGAGACGATGCGGGATCTGTTCCCGTTGACCAAGGCGAATTCCGAAGACGCGATTTCGTTCCTCAACTATCGCCCGATCACCAAAGATCTGCACGCCGAAGCGAAAGACGAAATTCATCGCATTCTGGCGCGCCGGCACGGCTTCGACCCCAAGTTGCAGGACGCGTTTGAAGATTGGGATACGATCGAGAATATGAAGCGTGTGGGAAAGATCTTCGATGCCATGGATTGGTTCCTGGGAGTGGTTGGCGTGGTGACGCTCGGGTTGGGGGCCATCGGCATTATTAACATCATGCTGGTCTCAGTCACCGAGCGAACGAAAGAAATCGGTCTGCGCAAGGCGCTGGGCGCGACCTACCGCGCGATCCTGACCCAGTTCTTCATTGAAGGAGCATTTCTGACCGCGTTCAGCGGGGGAATTGGACTCGCCATCGCCACGGGATTCGTCACGCTGCTGGCCATGCTGCCATCGCCCGAGGGGTTTGACACTCCTCGCATCATTCCTGCGTCGGCGATCGCGGCAATTGGATCACTGGCAATCGCAGGAATAGCCGCCGGACTGTATCCGGCGCGGAAGGCAGCGTTGCTACCGCCGGTAGAAGCGCTGCGCCAGGAGTAGCGGAGATTATTGATTGTTGATTTTTGATTGTTGATTTGAAAGACCCTAGCCGCAGGCTTTTCAATCAGAGATCAGAAATCAACAATCAAAAATCAACAATCAAAAATTGGACACAGAAAGCTAGGAGCCGTTTTTCATGATTGTCGATCTCGCAACCCAGGCCTACAACGCGTTGCGCTACAACCGGCGACGCAGTGTACTCACTATGCTGGGCATGGCTTGGGGAATCGCGACGGTCGTCCTTCTGCTCGCTTACGGAACGGGATTCGAGCGAGGACTGTGGTCAGCGTTCCGATCCTTCGGAACCAATCTAGTCTTTATCTTTCCCGGACGCACGGAGTTGCAGGCTGGAGGCACGAAAGCGGGAACGCAGGTTCGGCTGACGATCAACGATCTGGACTATATCAGCGCTGAAGTGCCCCTGCTGAAGCGTCTTTCGCCGGAAGCCTTCAAGAATTGCCTCGTGGCCTACGGTACGCGCAGTTCGAACTATGGCGTCAGCGGCGCGTATGCCGCGTACGGCCGGATGCGCAAAATGGACGTCGCGGAAGGCAGTTTCTTCAGTGAGGCCGACGACTTCACGCACACACGCGTGGCCGTAATCGGATCGGACGCGAAGAAGAAGCTCTTCTCAGGCCAGAACGCCCTCGGAGAAGACATCCGCCTCGATGGCATTTCCTACAAGATCGTAGGCGTGCTCAAGCATCAGGTGCAGAACGGCGACGACAATATCAATGAGCACGTTTATGTTCCCTACAGCGCGATGAGCGACCTGACCAATACCTATTATCTGAGTTCGGTCGTCATGGAATATGAAGGCGATCACGCCAAAGTTGTGAAGGCAGTGCGCGATTCGATGGCGTTTCACCACGGCTTTGATCCCAAGGATCAGCGCGCCATATTCGTCTTCGACGTGTTCGCGGACCTGATGGACTTGCAGGTGATCTCTACTGGGATCAAGATTCTGCTCGGCTTTATAGGACTGCTCACGCTGGGCATTGGCGGCGTTGGGTTGATGAATATCATGCTGGTGTCGGTCACTCAACGGACACGCGAGATTGGTGTGGAGAAGGCATTGGGCGCCCACCGCTGGCACATTCTGTTCCAGTTCCTGGCGGAGGCTCTCGTGATCACGGCGCTGGGCGGCCTGTTGGGAGTCATTCTCGCTTACCTGGTTTCCTGGTCGGTCGGATCACTCACTCTCTGGAGCGCCTTCGAGGACAATGCTAGCGAGGGCGATATTCATCTGTATATCGATTCCGCGACACTGATCTGGTCGACGGCCATTCTCAGCTTCGTGGGGATCATCAGCGGCATGCTGCCCGCCATCAAAGCCGCGCGTCTCAATCCGATTGAAGCGCTGCGCTACGAGTAAGTCAGATCACTAATGGTAGCGACCTTGCAGAAAATCAATCCGCCGGTCGCTGACTCGATATACGAGGCGGTGCTCTTGGGTAAGATTATTTTACAATCGTTGGGTGTCACAACCATCTTCCCGCCTCGAACGCGTCGTTGCGCAGCTTCGGTTGTATGAGCATCCTCTACTGAATTTCTCGGCGCGGGCCAAAGGCGACGGCGTCGAGGTCATCATCAAGTTCAAAGACGAAACCGTTCCCGTGCACACGTATTACTTCGATCTGCACCCGCGCGACCTCGACGATCCCCAGTTTGAATGGAGCTTTCAACGCCAGCTGTTTGACGCCCTGCATGACTACTTTGTCGAGATGTTCATCCGTACCCCACAGGATCGCGCGGACCGGCAGCGGAAGGGACTGTGAGTACGCTCCGGCAAAAGATCGAACAGGAGATTCGAGAACGCGGTCCGATTCCCTTCTCGCGCTACATGGAGATGTGCCTGTACGATCCGAAGCTTGGCTACTACTCGCGCAATGCAGCGCAGTTCGGGAAAGCCGGTGACTTTTATACGTCGAGCGATGTGCACGCGGTCTTCGGGCGTTTGCTGGCGCGGCAGTTCGAAGAGATGTGGCGCGTTATGGGGTCGCCGGAACACCTAAGCATCAAGGAACTCGGGCCGGGACGAGGCCTGTTCGCGCAGGATGTGCTGGATTGGTCAGAGAAGAAATTTCCGGGCTTCTTCGGCGCGCTGCGCTACGTTCTCATTGAAAGCTCACCGGCCCTGCAGCAGCAGATCGAGCAGGTGCTCGATCGACACTTGAAATCTGGGAAGGCCGAGTTGGAGGACGCGAAATCGCCACGGTTCGACAAGGTTAGGACAGGCAGCCTTGTAGACGGTGCGAGAAGTGGGGCACCTAAGCGATTTCCTACGATCGTGTTTGCCAACGAATTCTTCGACGCGCTTCCAGTGGGAGTAGTCAGCGCTGAGGGATCGCTACGAATTGACGCGCGGGATAGCCACTTCGTGGAAACATGGGCGCCAGCTTCACCGGAAGAATTGGAATTTCTCGACCGTTATTCGATTCATCCCGAGCCGGGAGAAGATGTCGAAGTTCCGCTTCAGGCGCAGGAGCAGATAAGAGTCGCGGCTTCTATGCAAAGCGGATTCTTGATCGTGATCGACTATGGATATACGCGTGAAGAACAACTGGCCGGCCGGCACCGCGGCACGCTGAAGGCGATTCGCCAGCATTCGGTCAGCGCGAATCCGTACGAGGCACCTGGCGAGCAGGACATTACTGCAGATGTGAACTTTTCGGCGCTCGCAGCTGTGGCAGGGAGACAAGGCATGCGGGCGCAGAAGCTCATCACCCAATCGCAATTCCTGCTGGGGATTGGCGAGGCGAATCAGTTTGCCGACGCCTTCGACGATTGCCAACTGCCGCAGGAGCGGGCCAAAGTGGCATTGCAACTTAAGCATCTGGTCACACCTGCCGGCATGGGTGAGAGTTTTCACGTGCTCGTGGCAAGTAAGGGAGTCGCAGAAGAAAAGGTCGAGGTATTGGCCGGACTCAACTTTGGACGCGGACGCGGCATTTCGCAAATTTCGAAGCGACCGACTTGAACAAGCAACAAGTCGCCAAGGAAACTCCCTGCGAGGCCGTCAGAGCGCGGCTCTGTAAGGGATTCTTCGCTTTGCTCAGAATGACAGGCTTAATAAATTTTGCGCCGGGGACTACGAGATTTTCTCGGTTTTTAGCTTGGCGCCAGTTTCCGGATACTCGTACACACCCCGGCCCGACTTCCGTCCCAGGCGTCCGGCCTTCACGTACTGCACCAGCAGCGGGGCGGGGCGGTATTTATCTCCGAGAGACTTGTGCAGATACTCGAGAATGCTGAGGCGGGTGTCGAGCCCGACGAGGTCTACCAGTTCGAACGGCCCCATGGGATGGTTCAGCCCCAGCTTCAACGCTTTATCGATGTCAGCGGCCGAGGCTACGCCCTCCTGCAGCATGTAGAACGCCTCATTACCGATCATGGCGTTGATACGGCTGGTGATAAAGCCGGGAGATTCCTTGATGACCACGACTTCTTTGCCCATGCGCTTGCCTACTTCGACCGCCGTCGCCAGCGTATCGTCATCGGTCTCCAGCGCGCGGACGACTTCGAGGAGCTTCATCTTGTGCACGGGATTGAAGAAATGCATGCCTACGCACTTTTTCGCGCGATAGGTGACGCTGGCAATCTCCGTCACGCTGAGTGACGAGGTATTCGACGCGAGCATCGTGGTCGGCCGGCAGATTTTGTCGAGCAGGGTGAAGATCTCGATCTTTGACTCCATCTCTTCGGGAACCGCTTCGATGACGAGATCGGCCTCGCGTGCCGCTTCTTCCACGGAACTCGCGTACTCTAACCGCCGGAACGCTGCGTCGGCGTCGGAGGCGCTGACCTTGCCCAGTTCCACCGCTTTGTCGAGATTCCCGCGAATTTCAGTTTCTGCTTTGCGCAGAGCGCCTGGAAGCAAGTCTTCGAGAATGGTGCGATAGCCGCCGCGCGCGGCAGCAAGTGCGATGCCGCGGCCCATGGTCCCGGCGCCGATCACTGCAATCGTGTTGACGCCGCTCACCTACTTCTCCGCCTTTTCCAGATCGGCGATGGCGGCGTTGACGGCGGTGACAGTGCCGCGCAGACTCTCGGCCAGTCGCTTCCGCTCGTCGGCGCTCATCCCGGGAATATAAATGCAAATGCGGCGCAAGGTCGCCGTAATGTCTTCTACGTAATTCATCGCTCGGATCAGTTCACCTGTCACTACTGCCATGAGAGCTCCTCTTTCTTGTTCCGACCGCAAGGACAATCAGCGAGCGTGCAACATAAGCTAATCGTCTGGGCCGGACCTTCTATTCTGGACGCGCCCGCGAATTTAGTAAAGGCGACATCTCTGCTCTAGTCAGATCAATCCGTTGATGAGAGTCCAACACCGTGAGCCACTAAGCACACGGAATACCACGAAGAATTGCGTTCGCCCTTCTCTTCAGTTTGGCTCTTCGCGATTGCTGACTCTTTGTTCACAACGAGTTAACCACGCGAGCATATAATTCAGATCAATTCTTTTTATGGGGCGTTGGGCAGGCATCCGAATCGAATACCTATGGCAGATAAACCTCTGAAACGCTACATCTTCGCGAGCGATTTCGACAAAACGCTTACCTTCAACGATTCCGGTTATGTGCTGGCTGAACTGGTCGGCATTCCGACAGAGGAGTTCGAGCGCAAAGCGAAGGGAATGGCCAAGATTAATCTGGTACAGCAGGGGGCGGAACTCGCTTATCTATTGCTGCATGACCCGGAATTCAAGGCGAAGGTTCGAAGGGAACATCTTCGGGAGGTGGGCAAGCGGATCCGACTGAAGGGCGACATCAAGCTACTCTACCAACTTCTGGATGCAGGTATCGATGGCCACCAGTTCGATTTCTATGTTCTATCGGCGGCTCCGGTAGAGATCGTCCTCTCTGCGCTGGAGGGCATTGTTCCGCCCGATCACATTTACGGGACGGAATTTCGCTACAAGGCCTCGGGCGAGATCGACACAATCATCCGCGCCACAGCAGGCTATGGGAAGGTCGCGGTGTTGAACCACCTGCTATTGCAGCAGGTTGCTGGACCCGATCACGTGATCTATACGGGCGACGGCAGTTCCGATATTCACGTAATGCTGCACATCAACTCGCGCGACGGCCTTACGATTGCTGTCTCGGAATCGGCTGACGTTTCGCAGATCGCGAAACGCACGGTGCTAAGCACTAGCGCGCTCGCAGTGCTGGCTCCGATTCTCGAGGAGGTCGCGGGCTGGGAGCGATACCGGATTCGCAGCTTCTTCGAGGCCAACGGGATGCTGATCCAGGAGTGGCAGCGTGTGCGTACCGACTGGCTGACCGTGAAACCGGCGGCTCAACTGGCAGACGCCGAACCGGAATCGATGCCACCCCTCGTCCGCGAGAGTTCCTAGGAAGACGCATTTTCATGCTACGCGACAAGAACCTGATTCCGCTTTCCCGGCAGCACCAGCACGCGCTGGCTCTGTGCGTTCGCGTTGGTCGAGCCTCCCCGATCCGGGAGGACGATTTGGCTGCATGGCAGGCCGAGATCGCACAGCAGTTTCAAAGCGAAATCAAGGTGCATTTCGCAGCAGAAGAACAAGTTGTGTTCCCCGCGGCGCGACAATCTCGAGATCTGATTCCTTTGGTTGAGGAGCTTGTCTCGGATCATGAGATGTTGCGTGTTGCGTTCGCAAATGCGGAGGCGGGCGAACTGTCAGCAAGCGAAATATCGGCATTCGCCAAAAGCATGTCGGCGCACGTTCGAAAGGAAGAACGGCAGCTATTTGAGCGTATGCAGGAGCTGATGATTCCGGAAGAACTGGCGCGACTGGGACAACAACTGGAAGACGCGCTCAAAGATGCCGCGCAAGCCTGTTCGCTTCCCGCAGAAGCAACCCGAGTGCGCGCGCCAAGGTAAGCTCAACGCATCATCAGCAAGTTTTCGCTGGCGCGTGTACCTGCCGGAATCGAGCCGCACCTTCGCGACCCATGTAACGCTCCAGCACCGCGGGTTCCGTCTGGCGCAAATCCACGACGACGAGGCCGTCGAGAACATTCGAGAATTTGCGGTCGACATTGAAGCCGAGCAGTTTGCCGCCGATCTTCGCGTACTGGCGTAGAAGAATCGGCAAGCCTTTTCCGTCTGCTTCGACGTCGTTGATCGGCTCGGACAGCTCGTCGAGGTCGCGGAGAACCTGGAACATTCCGCGGCAGTCCCATCGGCGCAAGAGTCCCGGGCGAAACGGGCGGCGTGGTTCGATCAATCCCGCAAGTTCATCTTCGCGCATGCGCGCCTCAAAGAAACGATAAATCATTTCGCGGGACGCTTCGCTGTAATCGTTGCTGATACTGACGGCGCCGAATAGAACGGGAACCTCAGGGCGCTTCGCGATCATGCGAGCAATGCCCTTCCAGAGCAGCAATAGTGGTGCGTATTGGCGCTGGTACTCGGGGCGGACGAACGAGCGCCCCAGTTCGAGCGCCGGCCCTAATTTCTGAAAGATTCTCTCGTCGTAGCGGAACAACGTGCTGGTGTAGAGACCACCGACACCGCGTTCCTCCAGAATCTCCGCAGTATTGCCCGCCCGGTAGGCGCCGACCAATTCCTGCTTCGCTTTATTCCACAGCACGATATGGTGGTAGTAATCGTCAAAAGCGTCGAGGTCGCGGCATTTCCCCGTTCCTTCGCCCACGGCGCGGAAGGTCAATTCGCGCAAGCGCCCAATTTCACGCTGGATTTGCGGCATCTCACTGGCAGCACCCAGGTACACGGCGAGATCACCGTTCATTGCCAGGCAGCGGTCTTCGGGAAGTCTCGTCACCTCTTCCGATAGTACGTTCGGAGGTGCCGGCGCGGCCACCCGCTCCTGAAGCTTGAATGCCAAGCGCGAGCGTAAGGCTGTCTGCCACGCGGCTTCGGGCTTGTTCCGACGGGCCAGCAAATACGTCCGCCAACGCAGATACTCGGTGGCTTCGTCAACATCGCGGATCGCCGCGATCGTATCCGCCGGGATTGCGCTGCCGATGCGCACCTCGACGACCTTCCCTTCCTGCTGCAGGAATTCCTGCAACAGAAAAGCCGAGCGCAGCCTGGGATGAATCATGCCCAGCAGTTGAAATCCGACGCCGTTGTGTCCGCAGAAAAATGCCGGCAGAGCGGTGGCGCCAGTCTTGCGAATCAACCGCGCGGCTGTGTCGTTCCACGGCGGATCCGCGATTTGCGCCGCCGACATCTGCCAGTGCGAAACCTCGCCCGCTGGAAATATCGCGAGCATGCCTCCTTGCTGCAACCAGGCCAAAGCGTCGCGCATGGCACGGCGGTTCGATTCGATCGAACGATCCGTCTGAAACGGATCCACAAAGATGCAATGCTTCCGCAGTTCAGGGATATCTGCGAGCAAGAAGTTGGTCAAGACCTTAACGTCGGGACGCGTGCGCGTGAGAACAACGGTGAGAGTCGCGCCATCCAGCACGCCATAAGGATGATTGGACACCACCACCACGGGACCGGTTGCGGGAATGCGCGCCTGATCGGCTGCCGCAACGTTAAGGCTTACCCGCATTTCCGAGAGCAGGGTTTCCAGCCGAAATCCTTCCGGCGATTGCTGCACCCGCCGATATAGATCTCTCACCTTGCCGACAGTAGCAAATTTTCCCGCAATGCCGGGAAACTCGGCGACGCGCGCCAACACTTCGGGCTGCGTTTGATCGGCGTGCAACTGGTCTGATGGCATTTCATATCATTAGCGCACACAGTTTGCGCCATCATGAAGAGCAGGTTAAAAGCTGATGAAATGAGGGATTGTGGAAGCACGAAAGTAACTAGAGGGATGACTCAAAGCGAAGCTCGGGGATCAGGCATCGAGCCAGTAGCGGGTCTCAGCGAGCGCGTACAGCCTGCGCCAGACGAGGCGATTGATGGTCACCACAGTTGCCGCCATCATCATGGTGGCGGCCAGCAGCAGATCGAAGTTACCAGTATCAGTAGCCTGGGAAATCGTCGCTCCGAGACCAACCGTTGTATAGATGTGGCCTTTGAAATGAAAATATTCCGCGACGATGCTGGCGTTCCAGGCTCCGCCGGAAGCCGTAACCATTCCGGTGATAAGGTAGGGGAAAATTCCTGGCAGGATCAGCTTCTTCCAGCGCTCAATCCCCTTGAGTCGGAAGACGGAGCAGCACTCTTTCAAATCCGTGGGAATCGCCATTGCGCCCGCAATCACATTGAACAGGATGTACCACTGCGTTCCTAAGAGCAGGAGCACGATCGAGCCGATTCCGAGTCCACCGCCGACGCGGATCAGCAAGAGCAGCACGACGGGGAACAAAGCCGTTGCGGGAACCGAGGCGGCAATTTGCGCCAGAGGCTGCGCGATGCGCGCCAGTCGTGGATTGAAGCCAATGTAGACGCCCGCGGGAATCGTCCACAACGCGCCGAGCACCAATGTGAGATTCACGCGCAAGAAAGTCGCTCCCAGGCCGAGGAAAGCCTCGTGCAATTCGGCCTTTTGCAGGCCGGTGAGAATCATCACTACCCGGACAACTCCGTAACTAATGCCGGCCAGGAGAAGAACCGCGAGCAGGCGCATGAGCCAGGTCTTCCACGGGCTATTCTGTTGCTCGTCGTCCTCGGTCGGTGTATGGGAAAAATGCTGCATCAGGCGCTCGACCAGCGGACGCATTGTCCTCTTGCGAATCTGCGCCAGGCTGCGTGAATGTCGAATCAGATCGAGCACCCACGAGCGCGGCGCGTCGCTGCTCACGACCTGCTCGACCTTAAACTTTTCTGCCCACGCGATCACCGGTCGCCAGACAAACTGGTCCAGCAGGACGATCACCGCGATCATGACACCTACGCCCCACAGGATCGATCGCGTGTCGCCCGCGCTGGCTGCGGTCTGCAGATAAGAACCCAGGCCAGGCAGGCGGAAGTCGCGCGAACCGAGCACAAACATTTCGCACGCCATCAGAAAAAACCAGCCGCCGGCCACTGACATCATGGAATTCCACACCAAGCCGATGGCGGCAAACGGCAACTCCATCTCGACGAAGCGCTGCCACCAGCTGAATCGATAAATCTTGGCAGCCTCGCGCATTTCTTTCGGAATGCTCTTCAGAGAGGCGTAAAAGCTGAACGCCATGTTCCACACCTGGCCAGTGAAGATCAGTAGGATCGCGCCAGCTTCCACGCCAAGCTGCCTTCCCGGGAACAGAGCCACCATCGCCAGCATCACGCCGGGAAGAAAACTCAGGACGGGAATCGACTGCAACACGTCAAGCAGGGGAATCATGAAGCGCTCTGCCCGCGGGTTGTACGCCGCAACGTACCCATATACCAGCGTGAAGGCGAGGCTCAAGACATACGCAATCGTGATGCGGAGGAGTGAATATCCAGCATAGGCCGGGAGCGCCACCAAACTGCGAGAGATTTCCACTTCCGGAGTGAATGGCCCGAGCCAGGTTCGGCCCACGACCAGCACGCCGTAGAACAGAGCGATCGCGGCCCCAAACATGAGGACGTCGGGCAGGTACGAGATCTCGATGCTGGGCAGTTGCGTCCAGATCCGGTAGGCCGAAAATCCTCGGAAGGTGGCTGATTTCTTCATGCGATCTTTATTCAACTGAGGCTGTTCGGCTAAGCGTGCTGGCTCAGGATTTCGGCACGGGTGTTTCGACGGTTTGTGCGACCGTAGGCTCTGACGGGGCCGGGGGCTCTGACTGCACGAGACGTCCTTTCTCGCGGTCGTAGTCGAAGATTTCGGCGTAACGTCCCCAGTTCATCGCCGTTTCAAACTGGCGCTGCACTTCATCCTCTGAAAAGTGTTCGTCGAGGATGTCGTGGAAGAACTCGTCGGCCATCGAGTGGTCCGACTTGCGCTTCAGAATGCTCTCAATCTGTTTGAGTATGGTGACATGCTCGAGCGCAGCCTGCCGGAAGAGAACTTTGCGTTGCTGAATATCGGCCTCGGCAAACGCGACCCCCTGGGGTGTAATCTGCACATCGCCCTCTTTCAGCCACGCGAAGCCGAGCAAAACGCAGGCCTCTAAAATCGGCAACAAGTCCTCGACGTTCATCACTAGATCCTCTGCCAGTCGGAACAGGTCTTCGTGGCCTCCGCGATCATGTAGCAACTCGACAAGCCCTGCGATTCCGCCCACGCGAGCGTGGGGAAGCAGTTGGTATCTGGCGGTACGTACTGGGGCTTCCTGCTTCTTCAACACATCCTTCGTCAGGCCACCAGTGGGCAGGATGATTTCCGCCGTCGTCTCGGCATCAGGCAGGGCGTGTTCAGCCTCCGGTTCGGTCATGACCTTGTAGATGTAATCCACCAACTCCACAAAGCGGGCGGACTTCCGATCGCGCGGATGCTTTAAGCGGATATTGAAATCGGAACGCACCCGGGCTGGATTTCGCCCCAGGACCATGACGCGGTCCGAGAGCATGACGGCCTCTTCAATGTTGTGAGTCACGATGAAGATGGCGCTGGTCGGCATTTTCTTGTTCAACCAGAGTTCCAATAATTCACCACGCAGGTTTTCGGCGGTAAGAACATCGAGGGCCGAGAATGGCTCGTCCATGAACAACACTTCTGGTTCAACGACGAGGGCGCGGGCGAAACCTACACGCTGCTTCATGCCGCCGGACAGTTCCTTGGGATAGGCGGTCTCAAAGCCATCGAGACCGACCGTGTCGAGCGTGCGTAGAGCGCGCTTGTGGCGCTCGACAGCGGGCACACCTTTGGCTTCCAGCGGAGCTTCTACATTTTCCAGCACGGTCAGCCAAGGGAAGAGAGCAAAGCTCTGAAAAACGATAGCAACGTTGGGCATCTGGCCGTCGAGTGGCTTGCCGTGCCAGAGGAGCGTTCCCGACGAGGGCTCCGAAAGCCCGGTCATCATGCGGAGCAGTGTCGACTTGCCACAGCCTGAGGGGCCGAGCAGGGCAACAATCTTCCCTGGTTCGATGGCGAGATTGGTCGTGCCCACAACCTGAATCCGCGTTCCATCGGGCTGCGGATACGACTTCTCAATCCCAACGGCTTCGATGATCGGTTGAACGACAGCTTCGCTCACGTCCAGACTCCCCTATCCTCTATACACGAAGTGCTCGTATGCGCAAAGCGCAACGCTTGTAACCTTCTATTCACATTCCAGATCTTCGCAAGGGCGATGGCGAAGCGCCCTCGCGACAGCCAGCGAGGCGGAAGGGATGCCGGCGCTATCCTTTAGGCCGCGAACTTTTCATTGGGCAACGCGGCGAAGGGCTTGGGCAGACGATCACTCACTTCGGCAAGCAGCGCCAGTTTTGTAGCCAGCTCACCTGTGAGCCGTTGCTGGCCGAAACGCCAGCGCCAGTTGCCACCGTGCAAGCTGGGAGTGTTCATCCGGGTGTCGCTGCCGAGTCCGAGCACGTCTTGCAAAGGGATGAGGCATAGGCTCGCGGGAGAACACTGGGCAGCCCGGATGAATGCCCAGTGAATGCTGTCTTCGCATCGCCCAACATAAGCTTCGGCATTGCGCCGTTCATGCTCAGCCGCTCCAGAATTCCACCAACCAACGACAGTGTCGTTGTCGTGCGTACCGGTGTAGATAACTTTGCCCTCGGAACGATGCGGCAGGTACATGTGTGCGCCTTCGTCTCCAAAGCCGAATTGCAAAACCGCCATTCCGGGGATTTTTAGCCGGTCTCTGAGCGCATGAACTTCCGGCGTGATAAAGCCCAAGTCTTCGGCAAAGAACGGCAAGCCGCCCAGAGCTTCGCGAAGTTTCAGAAATAGACCATCGCGCGGGCCATCGACCCAGCGGCCGTTGATCGCGGTAGCGTCGCTGGCGGGAATCTCCCAGAATTGGTCGAATCCGCGGAAATGGTCAAGCCGAATGTAGTCGCAGTTTTGAGTTGCCCAGCGCAGCCGCTGAATCCACCACTCGTAGCCGCGTTCCTTCATGACGTCCCAGCGGTAGAGCGGGTTTCCCCAACGCTGTCCGGTCTTGCTGAAAAAATCAGGGGGCACGCCGGCCACGACTTCCGGCTCCAGGTTCTCATTCAGGCGAAAAAGCTCCTGGCGCGACCAGACATCCGCACTGTCATGGTTCATGAAGATGGCGACGTCGCCCACGATGCGGATCGAACGTTCGGAGCAGTAGTGCCGCAAGGCACGCCATTGCTCGTAGAAAGCGAACTGCAGCACTTTTCGAATCTGGATATCGATCGCCAGATCCTGCCGCGCCTTGTCCAAGGCGGCAGGCTCGCGCCGCGCAAGGTCGCGAGGCCAAAGATTCCAGCTCTCAAGTTTCCGCTGAGCGCGGAGGGAATCGAAGAGGACGAAATCGTCCAGCCACCAGGAATTTTCTTTGCAGAAACCTTCGAATCGCCGCTGAGGATCGCCGGACATGGCGCGCAGGAAGTTGCGCCCTCCTTCGAACAATAGCGGCAGTTTCTGTGCGAAGACGCGGTCGTATTCAACGGCGCTGGTCACAGAAACCGCCTCGGCGTCAGCTGAGTCGATCTTGGCCTTGTCGAGCCAGCCCCGCTCAGCGAGGCGGTCAAGGCTGATCAGCAGGGGATTCCCAGCGAAAGCGGAAGTCGAAGAATAAGGCGAGTTCCCGTAGCCGAGCGGTCCGAGCGGCAGAACCTGCCAAAGCCCTTGGCGGGCGGATGCGAGGAAATCTACAAACTGATATGCAGCCGGCCCAAAATCACCAATCCCGCCGCGCGAGGGCAGCGACGTGGGATGTAACAAAATGCCTGCGGCGCGCGGAAAAGGCATGTCACCGCCGCTACATTCCCTGCTCGCTGCCGTTGCGACCTAATGCCTTGATCTCTTCCTCGTTCCTCTTGATCTTTCCCGATCGCGTCATCTCGTCGACCAGGCTGGAAACGAAGAGTCCGAAACGTTCATTCCGCTTCTGCAGCAGTAGTTGATCGCGGATCTGATCGTGCTTGGCGGCGTAGTCTGCTTCGGTCGGCTTCTGGTCTTCGAGCACCGCCAGGACCACAGCATCCTGGCCGTTGCTGATGGGACCGCTGATCTCTCCCGGCTTCATCGTGAAGGCCACCGAAGCTTGACCGGCCATCGAGCCGACATCGGGCACCTGGCCGTCGGGAAGAACGAAATCGCTGGTCTTCACCGTTGCGCCCAATTCCTTCGCAGCCTTTTTAAGGTCGTGCTCAGCTTTGGCGCGGTCAGACAATTCCTGAATCTTCTGCGACAGAAGCGTGGAAGAGCGCTCGTTCTTGAATTCCTCCTCAACCCGGCTGCGGATCTCGTCGAACGTGGGCGTCGCCGGTGGCTTCACCGCCAACAACTGAAATACGACGATACCCTGCGAAGCGGGAGCCACATCGGGAGGTGACTTTTCAGTCTCGCTGAACACGGCGTCCATAAACTGAGGCGCTGGCCCGAGACCGGGGAGCATGTCCTTGCGGGCGAAGAAATCCGAAGTGATTACTGACACACCCTGCGCCGCAGCGGCTGCGTCCAGCCCCTGCGTGCGAGCCTGCTTCAAAAGGTCGTCGGCTTTCTTCTGCGCGACCAGCTGTGCCTTCTGATGCTTCACGATCGGTTCGATCTGGCTCTTGACCTCATCGAGGGATTTCACGTGTGCATCCTGCTTGTCATCCACTCGAACAATGTGAAAGCCGTCGACGCTCTTCACCACATCGCTGATCTGGCCCTTGGGCAGCGAGAACGCCGCCTTTTCGAACTCGGGCGTCATCTGGCCTTTTCCGATCCATCCGAGAGAACCGCCGACGTTCGCGCTGCCGGGATCTTCAGAGTATTTCTTCGCCACGTCCTCGAACTTGGCTCCGCTCTTCAACTGCTGCAGCAAATTCTCGGCCCGATGCTGAGCTTCGGCCACGGCCTTATCGTCGATTTTTCCATCCGGGCCGGGTAGCGGCATCTTGATCCAGATGTGACTCACTTTCACTTGTTCTGGAACGCGATACTGGTCGCGATGCTGATCGTAATAGCTGCGCAGATCGTCGGATGTGAGCTCTACGCTCTGTTCCGCCTTGTTTGTATCGAGCACAGCGTACTTGATCTTCCGTTTTTCTGGAATCGAATTGGCGTAACTTTGCTTGTGGCTCTCGTAAAACGCCTTCAGTTCATCGTCCGTCGGATGCAGCCCCTTGCGCAGATCGTCCTGCTTCAGTACGGCGTAATCGAATTTGACCTTTGAGTTCTGCTTGATGAACTCCTGGTGAATCTCGTCTTCGCTGACGTTGGCGCTGCCGGAAATGAGGGCTTGCAACTTGGTGAGCAGAATGTCATTGCTCACCTCCGATTCGAACTTGGTAGGCGTCAGATTGTTCCGCTGCAGAAGATCTTCATATTCGACTTGGCCGATGAAAACGCCGCCCGGGAAAAAGGTTCCGGCGTAGCGGCCGTGCTGTAACTCGTCCCTGACTTCCTCCGGCGATACGCGTAGGCCCATGCGCGAAGCCTCGCTCAGCAAGGCCTGCCGGCTGATCAACTGGTCGACCGCGCGCATGGTCTCCTGCTGGACCAGAAATGGCATGAGCTTCGCCGCCATCTCGCCATAGCGTTGCGCTTCCTGCTGAGCCATCTGGCGGGCGGTCAGGCGCACTTCGTCGGCACTGATTTCGCCGCCATCGACCTTGGCAATGACGCCCTTGCCGGGCTGGCCGGTCAGTTCAGAGGTCAGGCCACCAGGAATAAAGGTGATGACCATGGCACCGCAAATCACGAGCAAGATACCGCTGAGAATGATCTTCTTAGTCGGTCCCTGGGTCTGTAAGAATCGAATCATTTTCTTGTCACTCCGGAGTTGAAAGGCGAATTTTCAATTATAAACTAGCCCGCTCGCCTTGGACGGAAGCTCGTGATCGGGAGCCGCGGGCAAACCCGGCCGCGAACCGGATCCCATTGGGCTCCCTACGCCATCGACCCGGATGGCTCCAATTATCGAAAACTCCGCTATTGAAACGAATTAATATAAATGTTATCCATTCTCTGGGGCTTTTCTCCGAACTCCCCGATTATCTACCACGCATGATTGCATTCGATAGGAGCTCCATGAACTCAGGCAGGCGACTGGCAATCACTTTCTTCTTTTTGGCTCAATTCCTTCTGGCTTCTCCCCTTCTTGCGCAGGATAGCGCTCAGAAACAAACACCGGGAAGACTTGCGCTGGACGAGGGGTGGTCTTTACAAACCTCGGCCAAGGTAGACTCCAAAGGAGAAGTCATCTCGACGCCGCAGTTCTCCGCGCAGGGATGGCACGAAGCGAAAGTCCCCACCACGGTGGTGGCCGCGCTGGTCAACGACAAGATCTTTCCAGATCCCCTCTTTGGCATGAACCTGCGTGAATTCCCGGGCATGAACTATCCCATCGGAGCTAATTTTTCCAACATTCCGATGGCGCCCGACAGTCCGTATGCGGTCTCGTGGTGGTATCGCAAGCAATTCGCGATTCCAGCTTCCTATAAAGGCAAAACGGTCTGGCTGAAGTTCAATGGCATCAACTACCGCGCCAACATTTTTCTGAACGGAAAGCAGATCGCCAATTCGGACAATGTCGCCGGAGCGTGGCGGACGTACGAGTTTAACGTGACTGATGCCGCGAAACCGGGTGCCGAGAACGTCCTAGCGGTGCAGATTTATTCTCCTACTGATCACGATCTCGCGATCACGTTCGTCGACTGGAATCCCGCGCCTCCGGACAAGAACATGGGGTTGTGGCGCGAAGTCTACCTCACCACGAGCGGCCCGGTGGCGTTGCGCTATCCAACGGTTGTATCGAAACTGAATCCGCCGGCGAATGATAGCGCTCAGCTTACCGTTACTGCACAAGTGAAAAACGGTACGAACCGGTCAGTCAAGGGCGCGCTGAAAGGCGAGATCGACTCCGTCAAGTTCGAGCAGGACGTAGAACTGGCGCCGAATGAAGCGAAAGACGTCACCTTTGCTCCCGACAAGTTTCAGCAACTCGTCTTCTCTAACCCGCGCCTGTGGTGGCCCGCGCAAATGGGCAAACCGAATCTCTATCCGTTGCACATGGAGTTTGTGGCCAACGGTGCGGTCAGTGACCACTCCACCACTGAATTCGGCATTCGTGAAATTACGTCGGACTTCAACTCGATCGGTGGCCGCGCTTTCCACATCAACGGAAAGAACATCCTGATTCGCGGTGGCGGATGGACCCCCGACCTGATGCTGCGCGAAAACTCGCAGCGCCTGCAGGATGAATTCCGCTACGTCCGCGATATGGGACTGAACACCGTCCGTCTCGAGGGCAAACTCGAAACGGAGGAATTTTTCGACCTCGCTGATCGGCAGGGCATTCTGGTGCTGGCAGGCTGGTGCTGCTGTGATTTCTGGGAACGCTGGCCGCGCTGGAAGCCGCAGGACTTTGAGATCGCAAAGCAGTCGCTGCGCGATCAAATCTACCGCTTGCGGAGCCATCCCAGCCTCGTCATGTGGCTGAATGGCAGCGACAATGCTCCGCCGCCGGATGTTGAGCAGATGTATCTCGACGTCGAAAAGGATTTGCAATGGCCGAACCCGATCGTTTCGTCAGCAACCGGAAAGAAGACTAGCGTCACGGGCGACAGCGGCGTGAAGATGACCGGGCCGTACGAATATGTCGCACCCAGCTACTGGCAAGTCGATACTCCAGAAGGCCAACCCGGGCGCAAGCAATGCAATCCTGGAGGCTGCGGTGGCGCTTACGGCTTCAACATGGAAACCAGCATGGGACCGGCCGTCCCACCTGTTGAAAGCATCCGTGCCATGGTGGGAAAAGATCACATGTGGCCCATCGACGACGTCTGGAATTATCACGCGGGCGGAGGCGAATTCAAGACCATCAACGTGTTCAGCGAGGCGCTCGCCAACCGTTACGGCAAGTCCGACAACGTGGACGATTTTGCCACCAAATCGCAGATGCAGACCTACGAAGGCGTGCGCGCCATGTACGAGGCCTACAGCCGCAACAAATATCAGGCCACGGGCGTGATTCAGTGGATGCTCAACAACGCATGGCCGTCAATGATCTGGCACCTCTACGACTATTACCTGCGTCCTGGCGGCGGGTACTTCGGGGCGAAGCGTGCCATGGAACCCCTGCACCCGGTTTACGGCTATGACGATCATTCGATATGGGTGGTTAGCAGCCAATACGAAGATGCGAAGGGACTGAAGCTGACGACGAAAATCTACAACCTCGACATGACCGAGAAATTCGCGCAGACGAATGCGATCGACGCCGGGCCGGACAGCACGGCGAAGATATTCCCGCTGCCGGACATTGCCGGGCTGAGTCCAACTTATTTCCTGGCTCTGCGTCTGGAAGATTCAGGGGGCAAACTCGTTGGATCGAATTTCTACTGGCTCTCGACCAAACCAGAAACTATCGACTGGGCAAAATCGACTTGGTGGGTGACGCCAACCGCGTCGTATGCTGATTTCACTGCGTTATCCCAGCTACCGAAGGTGAAACTGAGAGTCAGCGACCGCAGCGAACGCAAGGGCGAGGAAGAAATCACCCGAGTGACGCTCGAAAATCCGAGCAAGAGTCTGGCGTTCTTCGTGCGCCTGAAGGTCAACAAGGGCGCCAAAGGTGACGAGATTCTTCCCGTGGTCTGGGAGGACAACTACATCTCGCTGATGCCGGGCGAGAAACGTGAAGTAACTGCAACGTACCGCGCCGGCGAGTTGGGGACGGCGAAAGCCGCGGTCGAAGTCAGCGGCTGGAACGTGGAGTGAGGGATTTAGCGATTGTGAAATCGGGTAATTGAGTAATTCAAAATCTGGGCGCGGCGCTCCGGATTTTCACAACTACACAATCACCCGATCTCCAAATTTCACAATTCCACTCTTACACGTGTTCTGACACCGACAGAATATTCCCGTCGGGATCCTTGAACCAGGCCACTTTGTCGCCGGTCGGCGCGGTCCATATTCCGAGTTCGTCCTGCTTGAAGAATCCGAAAATCTCGAAGCGAACACCTTTCTCCTGTAGATCCCGCACGAGATTTTCAATTTGAGAGACCTGCCAGCCGAGGATGGTGAACTGCGCTGGAACAAAATCCTTCCCCACTTTCGCGGCCCGGATCATGATTCCGTTCGCGTCCAGAACCATCGCGAATCCGTCATCTTTCACGAAGCGAAGTCCGAGTACGCCTTCATAGAAAGCTCGAGCCTTCTCCGTATCCCGGGTCGGCACGAATGCCACGATGTTAGTGGTTCCGAGCATCAGATTGCTCCTGAGATCAAATTATCGAATCGTTACTCTTCTTCAGGCGGGAGATCGAAGTTCACAAGGTCCCCGCGGAAGCCCTGCGTTTTCCAGGCTCCGAACGCAATGCCGACGGCCATCCAGATTCCGCCAACGATCCACGCTTTCCAGCTCAGGTTCTTCCAGAGAAAGAAGCAGATCGTAAATCCCGCGAGCGGGGGGGTCCATATGGCAAGGATCGCCAATGCGGTGCCCGCGGCAACTAACGACGTCCAATTCGAACCTGGCCAGAGGACGAGTGCGATCACCAGCCCGGTTAGAATAAGCGGGGGCAGCCCATTGTGCTTTCCTTCCCTCACGTAGTACCGTACAAACGCGGCAAGATTTACTCCCATGAAAGCGATGAGCGCTCCAAAGTTAAGCATCTCGGCCCCTAAGCCATAGCTAAACAGGCCAAAACTCACCAGCAGCGCCCCGACAAGAGCGATTGCCCCGACAAAGAGAACATTGTTGCGAGGCACGTGCCTCTTGGCATCGACTGTGCCGAAAAAAGCCTGCGGCAGAGCTTTGCTGCGACCCATGCCATAGAGGAGGCGAGCCGCGCCGATCTGTGCCCCCATGCCCGAGCCGAAGTTAGCCACCAGAAGGGTGAACCCCACGATCGCGAACATGGGTTTCCATGCGCGGCCGGCTACAAACGTGAACGCCGTGTCGCTGTTCGGAAAAGGCTGCGTGGCAGGCCAAATCAATTGCGCGGCATAGACTTCGAGCGCGGAAAGGATTCCAATCACAAAACAGGTCAGAACGGTAGCCAGAAGGATGTTGCGGCGCGGGTTCTCCGCTTCCTCCGAGAGCGTAGAAATGCCGTCGAAGCCGATATAGCTCAGCACTGCGATGGAAGTCGCGCCCAGTACAGCCTTCGTATTCCAAAGCTGAGGATCGTAGAAAGGCCGAGTGAAGAAAGATGCGCCATCATGCGGATGCCCTGTGATGTAGCGAATGGCCACCATAAAGAAAATCGCCACGACAGCACCCATTCCTGCGGCCAGCAAAGTGTTGACTCGAGCCGAGGTCTTGATGCCCTGAAGGTTCAGAAACGTAAACACAGCTCCAAAAAATAGCGCCCAGCCCCAGTATGGAATTCCTGGCGCAAACACGAACGCCTGCTGACTGCACCAGATAATGCAAATCATCGGATTGAGGATGTAGTCCATTACCATGCTCCAACCCGTGACATAGCCGAGTGCCGGATTAATCTCCTGGCCGACATAGGTAAACGCGGAACCCGCGCTGGGATACGCCCGCGCCATGCGACCGTAACTGAATGCCGTGAACAGCATCGCCACCATCGCGATGAGGAGGGTTGTAACGACGTGACCATGTCCGGTGTCGCTGAGCACCCCAAACACAGACATGGGCGCCACGGGCTGAATCACGATGATGCCGTACAGGATCAGATCCCAGAGCGTGAGCGTGCGGCGGAGCCGAGGCGGGGCAGAAGTCGTCGCGACAGTATTTTCCATGGGTCCGGCTATTGGATTATGGGAGGGCTGAAAATGTCAATATTAAAACGTTTCTATACCTAGCGTTGGTTGCCGTAATCGAACCAGTATCCCCGCTGCTCATTGCCCGACATGCTGCGCGTGTTGTATTCGAGCAGATACTTCAGGTGCGCATCATCGAGTGGGAACGATTTCTTCGGCGCATAGGGATACTCGCCCATGCTAAGGAAAGGCAGCGGCGCGACATAGTTCCCCTCGGCCGCATAAAAGTCCATGTCCTTTTCGTAGCCGTTGGCGGCAAAGAAATAATCGCGAACCCAGCCCTTGGGAAGCGCGGGCAGGTGCGAAGGATCGAATTCCATCCGAACCTCATCGCCCGAACCAAACACGGCCAGTTTGTCGTCTGCGGCAGTCAGCAGCGGCAGCACGTTGCCGTAGCGTGTGTAAACTCCTGACGGACGCGTGTAGGGACCGGTCGCACTCGTCTTTTCATAGACGTACTGCACGTTTCCGGCGGGCTTGCCCTCGATCTTCAGCGGATATCCGTGGAATTCGAGATCCGCGTGCACCAGGGGAATCGAGGTCAAGCAGTAATCGTAGCGCCGGCGTCCCGGCGGCAGTTGTGTGGGCGTCGCGCCCACACGCTGGCTGGCGACGTGGCACTCATCGACGGTAGTCTCTTCGCCACGACGGGCGAGTCGCCCGCCGGACAGCCGGCCAGTGGCCGGCGCTACTTGGTCTGTGCGATCAATCAAAATGTTGTCCCAGTAAACCTGCAGATTCGTCGTGATCCGAATCTTCCGCGTGCCGGCCGGTAACTTGCCCGTGAGGTCGGCAGTCATGGTGCGCGGCCCACCTGCGGGAAATCCCATGTCGTTGATCACGCGCTTCCATTGTCCATCAGGAAGTAGGGCTTCTACGTTCGGAGAGATCGCTTCGACACCAGCTTGCGACGCGGCATACATGCTGTTCGCGGAGAAGTACTCGACCTCGCCATGCAATAGCAGCCACAGAGGGCCGCCTCGATAAGCATCGCCAAGATCGAGCGTGAGAGAGTGAGGCTCGGCAAATCCCTGAAACTGCGTCAGCGCGAAGTCGCCGAAATAATGATGCGCCAACAGATCGGGCAGAACGTCGTGACCGTGATCGTCCCATGCCCCGGCAGGAGGACGCGCATCGCGGCTCACCACCACCTTGAATGGCGGATACGGCGGGTTTGATGCGAAATATTCATTCGGATAGACGTCGACATTCGATGGATGATCGACGGCCATCAGGCGTACCTGATCGAGGTAAACGGCTTCTTCGAGCGGCTCCATGAAGCGGAAGCTGAGCACGCCACTTTTTTCTTGAACTGCGTTCCGGTCAATCTTGATGTACTCCACCGGCCGCGGAACGTCGCGCTGGTTCGGACCCACCCAGTGTCCGACGACGCCCGCACCCAGCATATCGGCAACGAACTCGTACCGCTTGCCATTCCAGACAAACAGCGCTGGACACGAACTGCCACGGCGATCGAGTTCGAGGTAGTTCTGTTGCTTGTCGCCCGCCACTTGAATTTCGTCTTCCAGCACGCCAGTGGGCCACAACATGCGCACGATGTCAGCTTCTTTGGAATCGCCCAGACCCACGGTAAGGTAGGGCGAATTCTGGCCGAGGTAGCCGTTCGAGCCATAGATCTCAAATTTCTGCCGATTACCCCCCGCGAAAACTTCGACCTTGGTCCCGATGGCGGACTTGTTGTCTGCCAGGCCTTTGAGTGCGAGCCGCAGCCAGTGATTCTGATTGCCACCTTCGTTTCGCAGCAGCACGACCGGCCCGTAATTCTGCGTGATGAGCAGGTCGGTGGCGCCGTCCCCGTCGTAGTCGCCGGTGATGATGGCGCGCGGATCTTTGAGGTGAATCTTGTCGAGACCAACGTCGGCGGTGACGTCCTTGAAGCCGTCGGGGCCGAGATTGCGGAATAGGCGCACTTCGCCCTTGCCGTCTTTCGTCTCGCCGACAGCGGCGATGTCGACCCAGCCGTCGTTGTCATAGTCAAAAGCGGCGATACCCCAAGCATGCACCCAGCCCGTAACAGGGAGCGAGGCAGTCTCAAGTTTCCCGTGATTGTTGCGCCATAAAGTGATGGCCGGCGAGCCTGCGTGCGTGAAGGCGAGATCCATGCAGCCATCGTGATCGAAGTCGAGAACAGCGATGCCGAACGCTGGAGGCGAATCGGGCGCGGGCTGTCGCAGATTGAATTTGCCTTCTCGTGGGTTCTCAAAAATCTTCGGCCCCTTCGCAGCCGCTACCACTAGATCGACAGCGCGGTCATTGTTGTAGTCGGTACCGACTGCACCAACGGAAGATCCATTCGCAGCGAGACCGGTTAAGTCGGTCACGTCCGTGAAAGTCCCATTCCCATTGTTCCGCCACATGGCGTGGCTCCCAGTATCCTTCGCAAAGAACGACGCGTCGGGTTCAACAGTGAGTTGATGATTCCAATTAAAGCGGGTGACGTAAAGGTCCAGGTCGCCATCGTGGTCGTAGTCGATGAAAGTGAGACCCACGATAAGCCCGTCACTGTGGAGACCGCTGGCTTCTGTGACATCCTTGAATGTCCCATTCTTTTCGTTGTGCTCCAGCAACAGCCGCCCATCCAATCCAACTACCAAGTCGACGAAGCCGTCATTGTCATAATCACCGGTGGTACAGCTGGTCGCGTGAAGCGTAGGATCGAGTCCGGCCTTTCGCGTGACGTCTTCGAACTTTCCATTGCCCAGGTTGTGATACAGCGCGAGACCGCCTTCCTTACCACGATCTGTGATCAAGATATCTGGGCGACCGTCGCCGTCAAAATCGAGAAAACAAGCACCGAAGCCAATCAAGTTGGGTACACTCCCTGCGATCTCCAGAGGGGATGTCTCGACCGGTGGCACCGTAGTTATCCCTGCTTCCTTCGTCACATCCACGAACCGCACCTTGATCGGCGCCGGAGCCTTCAGCACCGCTGACGGCGACTCCACAGCACGCGAGTACTGTCCCTGCTCACCGTAAGCCAGGGTCATGGGCGCGCCGAGTTTGTTCTGCGTGATGTACTGAAACTTCTTCAGGTGCTCGCGGGCGTGCTCGGTGTCACCGGATTGCTGGTAGGCCCGCGACAGTCCGAATTCTGCCGAAGCATGTAGAGGGTTAATCTTCAGCGCGTGCTCGAAAGATTCAATGGCCTGCGGAAACTGCTTGGCCTGCACGTATGCGGTCCCGAGAAAATACCAGGTGTCCGCGTCATTGGGGTCAAGTTCACTGACGCGCCTGAACGCATCGATGGCGGCCTGCGAGTCCCCGGTATTTTTCGCCAACATGCCGAGACCGTACCAGGCAGTCGCATTCCTCGGAGCCTGCCTGATCGCATCTTCGAACGCGGCCTTGGCTTCGTCAACTTTCTGCAAATTCAGATACGCAATCCCTTCATTCAGCCGCGCCAACGTGAGCTTGGGATTGGCCTCCCCGGCCTGCTGGAAGTGCTTCAGCGCCTTCTCGAAAAGCTGCTGGTTCATGTAGGCGACGCCAAGGTTGTTCAGGCGGGCGGCCTCGATTGGGTTGGACGTTTTGGACTGCGGAGAAAGGAAGAGTCCGAACCCCGCGAGAAGAACACTGACAACAGCAGCTGCGATGCGCGAATTCATTGCGTTACCGATTTAATCACAAAACTCTGCGGCAAAACTGTCCGTCCGGGCGAGTAGCGGAATTCCAGAAGCGATCGCAGAACTTCAGCTCAGATTTCAACTCGAGAAGTCATCGCAAAATGTCATCCTGAACAGAGGCGAAGCCGCTGCGAAGGACCGTACGACGGTGGCGGCAAGTCATGCTACGGATTGGAAATTCCAACGATATATGCCTCGATGCACGATCCGTCCACTGCCCTTCCAGCCCAATCGCTTCGTAAGGTCCCTCGAAGCGCTGTTTGCGCTCCTGAGGATGACAGCGCGATACGAGCGGGTGCAGCAAATGGACATTTCTAGCGACTCGCCGACGTAGTCGCCTTCCAGTAGGCCCGGTGGGCGATCACGCCCTTCGCTTCCTGCACGGTGACGGTCTGTCCGGCATCGACATTCGTGAGTTTGTCGACCTGTCCGCTGGGCCACTGAATTTCGACCGTGTCGGCTTTCGCGAGTTTGCCGAGACCGAACGTCAACACTAATTCGCTCTGCGCCAGGTAGCTGGAACCGGAACGGAGCATCTTCCACTGCTTGTCTTTATTATTCCCATCGCCTGCGATCACGCGGACGACCGCGCCAATGCCATCGCGGTTTGATTTGGTGCCGACGAGTTTGACGCGCAAGCTGTGGTTCGTCCCACCCTCGTTATGGAACAGGTACGCCGGGCCGGCATTGGTGGTTAGCAAAACGTCGAGGAATCCGTCGTTGTCGATATCGGCATAAGCCGCGGCGCGTGCCACTTTTGGCGCAGCGAACGCGTCCCCCATCTGCCCTGTGACTTCCGTGAATTTCCCGCCGCCGAGATTGCGAAACAGATGCGAAGGCTCGGCGTAACTGACGCGCTTCTGCACGCGCTCGATCTGATCTTCAATGTGTCCGTCGGCGACAAAGATATCGGGCCAGCCATCATTGTCATAATCGAAAAAGAAGCAGCCGAATCCCAGCGTCACCAGCGTCGCGCGGCCGATTTCGGATTGTGGAGCTTCGTCGACGAACAGTCCGTTCCCTTCATTGTGATAGAGAGAAACCATCTGATTGGCAAAATTGCTGATCATGATGCTGGCGTGACCGCTGTGATCGTAGTCGGCTGCGTCGACGCCCATGCCCGCGCGCGCGATGCCGTCTTCGCTGAAACCGATGCCCGCAGGAACGCCCCGCTCGTCAAAGGTTCCGTCTTTCTTGTTGAGGTAGAGTTTGTTGGGCTGCGTGTCGTTTGCGATCACGATGTCAGGCCAGCCGTCGCCATTGAAGTCGAGAATCGCGATTCCCAGACTCTTTGAGGTGCGATCGCCGAGCCCGGCCTTCTGCGTGGCGTCTTCAAACTTGCCGCCACCCAGGTTGTGCCACAACCGCACCGACGTGCCTTTGTAAGACTCCGGCGTGCAGTAAGACTTGTGAGCACCATCGAGCGTGCAGTAGAGATCGGTCTCCTCGGTCCACTGCACATAATTTGCGACGACCAGATCGAGTTTGCCAGCACGGTCGTAGTCGACCCAGGCGGCGCTCGTGGAAAACTCGCTCGGGCCCCACATTCCCGCAGCCTTCGTGACATCGGTGAACGTGCCGTTGCCGTTGTTGTGAAACAGGTGGCTCTGGCCCAGCGCAGTTACGAAGATGTCATCAAACCCGTCATTGTCGTAATCGCCGACAGCAACGCCGAACCCGAACATGGGAACCGCCAGCCCTGCCTTTCGCGTGACATCGGTAAACGTCCCGTTGCCATTATTGTGATAGAGCTTCAGAGTCGTAGCGCCAGCGCGTGGGTGGCCGTGAAAATCCGTCCCATTGATCAAAATGATGTCGGGATATCCGTCGTTGTCGTAGTCAATAAAGGCGCAGCCCGGACCCATGGTTTCGGGCAGCCACTTCTTGCCGAAGGCGCCGTTATTGTGAGTGAAGTGAATTCCAGCCTGCGCAGTGATGTCGCGGAAGCGAACCTGTTGTGCTTGGCTTGCAGTCGTGAAACAAACCATTAACCACAGAGTTACAGAGACACACAGGAACCCCGGAGCAGAAAATTTGTTTCTTTGTTCTCCTCTGCGTCTCTGTGCCTCAGTGGTAAATTGCATTGCGCGAAAGCACATTATCGGGACGCTCCGGACAACAACGAGGCAGTATCTCTGTGACGAGCGACAGTTTTCGATTTTTGTGCGCCACTGAGGGCCGGTAGATACACCGAAACGTGCTCATGCACGGCCTGCCGTTCATTGTTATCTTCGGGATGAAGTTGGCGGTAGGGACCCGTGATCGCCTGCGACGACTCGTCGGCCTTGAACCGCAGGTAGCGCTCTTGGTGCTCCTTAGCTAAATTTTCCTGGCCAAGACCGTTGTAGCAAAGCATCAGGTTGTAATGCGCCTGCAGATCTTCCGGATCGATTGCCAGCACCGCCTGCAGTGTCTTCACTGCTTCGTTGTACTTACGCTGCAGGAACAGAATGCGACCGAGATCATTAATTGCAACTCGATCGCGAGGATATTGTGCAAGCACACTCCGCAGACGCGCGGCCGCTCCCTCGTAGTTGCCATCGGCACGAAGAACTTTGGCGTAGAAGAAATTGGCGCGCGCCAGGTTTGGAGACAGCGCCAGAGCCTTCTTCAGCACCGTACGAGCACGAGCCATGTCGCCTTCCTGCACAGCACAGCGACCAATATTCACCCAACCGTCGGGATTATTCGGATCTGCTTCGGTCACCTTCTGGAAGGCAGCTGATGCGCCTTTCAGGTCTCCTTGCAGGAATAGGCCGATTCCGTAATCATTCCAGCGCTGCCAATCTTCCTTGCGGACGATGGTCTTGGGAGCTGCCGCTGGTGTGTTATGAGCAACTACTGGCAACGTCACTTCGTTCTCTGCGAGCGCGACGATCGGCAGGTCAGGGATTTTTTCTTCCTTCGCCGATACTCCGCTCAACGATGCCGTAAACAGCGTTGGACGGTCATCATAGTCTGGTGCGACTGCATTCGGCTTTGTAGGATCAGGAATTCCGGCGAACGCCTCCTGTGTTCCATACCACGCAAACTTCCGGTAACAGAGTCGCGCATGCAGCGTGATTTTGTTGCCTGCATTTTCGGGAACGAGCATGCGATAGTGCACGGTGTCGGCCGCACCGGGCGGAATGAGGCGGACATACACAACCGCCCTCGTCGCCCAAGCGTTTCGCTTGTTAATGGGATTGCCGTGCGCGTCGATCTGCAACGATCGGTAGAAATGCGCTCCTTTTTCTACCGGACCCTGGCCGTTGTCCTCGACCATGCCGCTCCAGAAAATGATCTGTCCCTTATCGTCGGTGCCCTTCAGTTCGAGCCAAGTGTCGGAGGCGTCGACCGTGCCTCCAGGGAAAAAGTGCCCGACTTTTTTCGTGCGCACCACCACATCCACACGCACCGTGTCGCCGCGGCGCAAGGCAGGCTGCACCAAATTGAGCGGCGCAGTGACAGGAGCGACTTCCACTGCATTCTCTGCATTTACTTTGCTCTCAGCTTCTTCTCCCACGGCGAACGTCGTCGACAAATCGGACTGCATCAAAGCTCCGGGTTTGAGCTGAGCCTGCGCCGGAGACAGGGCGAATATATCCACGGTTAGCGCTCCGCTCTTCAGAAAATCTTCCGTCAACTTCAGTTGCGCCGCATCTTCGTTCGCTGTTGGCACCGCCGTGTTGGCCGCGGGAAAGCGATGCGAGTGCACAAAGCCGTTAACGTTGCCCTGGTCTTTCGACGACTCCGCAGGCATGTGACAATCGGCGCACTGCTGCGGCTTCGGAGGATAGTAGAATGACCGCGCTCCCTGGCCTGAAACTCCGCTGGCTTGCCAGTTGTCGTATTCGTTAAAGCCGCGGAGCCAGCGATAGCTGTTTACCGGAACGTCGAGGTGCACCTTGTGGCATGAAGAACAGAACTCGGCCGTCTGATCGCGCATGAAGGGCTTGAGAAATACGCGGCGGTGCGGCTCGGGATTCAGCTTGATCAGAAAATCGTGCAACGCGCGAGCCACCGGATTTTTCGTCGCTGCCAACTCGTGGAGCTTGGGATATTCCAGATAAAAATCAGCCTGCCCCATCGTGCTCTTCACGTTGGCAATGGAATGACACATCATGCAGCCCAATCCGGCTTGCGCCTCCGGCCGGTGCACGATCTGCCTGATCGGCGTGTCCATCAATCCCGCATACAACACGGCAGGATCGTGGCATCCGCCGCACCACTTCGAAGGTTTGGTGCCGATCGTGTCCTGCATGTACTCGATCGACTTTCGATACCACTGGTTATTGAACGAAGAAAAATGGTGTGCTGAGCTAAACCATTGGTTGTAGATATCTTCGTGGCAGCGCTTGCAGGAGTCGGACTCCATGAAGAACTTGCTGGGAATTTTCTGCTTGCCGTATACCTGCGCTGAACTGGGGAAAAACGCGCCGTCGGGCCCGTCGCCCTCGCCGTTCATATTGCCGGGAGGCATCGTCGGATTCTGAATGCGATTGCGCGTCTGCCAACTCTCTCGCACGTAGCGTGCACCGTAGCCGATGCCGGCGAGCACCGCCAAACACATCGCAATTCGTACGAGCGCGAAGCTCAAGGTCGATGACCGCGATTCACGCCGGCCCAACCAGTCCGCAACCAGCAGACCGACGCCCGCCAGTGAAATCACGATGTGGAAGTAGAGCTTGTTCCACTCCGTGCGCGAAGTGCCGGTCTTGATGAGGATCAGCCCAACAACCGCTCCAACGGCAATCAGTAGCCAACCACCCCGCGACGTGAGGCTTCCGTTGCGCATCAATCTCAGAAAGGCGGGAACCAGGAGGATCGCAACCAGCATTCCTGCCAGGGCGTGCAACAGCACCATGCCGGCATAGGGAATATTGGGCTGCGGGAAGGTGTAGAGGTATGCTGCCGAAATGGCCAGGAAAAATGTCAGCCAAACCAGCGAACGGCCGAAGAATGTCGCAGATGTTGGCATTTCCCGCATGTGAAACGAAGGAGAGGGTGAAGTCAGCCCCACAGTGGCTGAAATCCCGCGCAGATAAACTTATACAGTGCGGTGTGCAGGCGAAATAATAGAAAAATACTAGCAGGGGGGCGATCCGACGTTTTAGCTTCCGAAGTCTCAGCTGATGGGCGGGATCTTCCACGCCTTGCATTGCGCTTCGAGTGCGGCGCACACAGCCAGAACCTGCTCCTCTTCCCACGGCTGGCCGACGATCTGCACCCCGATGGGTAGCCCTTCCGGCAAATGGCTGACCGGCGCAACAGCAGCGGGATTCCCGAGCAGATTGAACCATTCCGTGTAACTCCACGCATCGAGATAATCCACCGACTTACTGTCGATCGTCCAACTGCGTTCGCCGTGACGAAACGCCGGAATCGCAGCCGCCGGGCACAGCAGGATAGGATACATCCGCATCTGTGCGAGAAACTGTGCGCGCAAGGTATCGCGGGCGATCCATGATTTCAAAAACGACTCGCCCGTGAGCGGCGGTTCCTCAGCGGACCACCCAAGAAACTGCTTCAGGATCGGGCTGATGTCCTGCTTGCGCCCACGGAACATCGGACGAATCAACATCCCGCCTGCGTTAACGAAAAAGTCCTTCCAGAGCAACCGCGCTTCTTCCAGGCCATCAGGACGAAACGGTTCAACCTGGAACCCTGCAGCGCGCAAGGCTTCTGCCGCGGTTCTCACCGCAGCGCGAGTTTCAGGCGTGACAGGCGTACGGCCATCGTCTTCGAAATATCCGATGCGTAGATTGCGAGCTTCGGCGTCGCTCGGCCAGCGCAGTGGAACTGGAGCAGCGCAGGTGTCGCCGTCATCCGGACCTTGCATCACCTCGAATAACGCTTTCACATCGGCCACAGTGCGCGCCAGGGGACCGACCGTACCAATCAGCGCAAACGGTCCGCCGGACGGAGGAAAGTGCCCCGTCGCGGGGATACGTCCCGGGGTTGGTTTAAGCCCGCAGATGCCGCTGAAATGCGCAGGCACCCGGATCGACCCACCGCCGTCGCTGCCTGCCCCGCCGGCCGACATGCCTGCGGCGATGGCCGCTGCTTCACCACCGCTGGAACCGCCGGGCGTCCGTTCCAGATCCCACGGACTGTTGGTGCGCCCGTATAGAAGATTGTCCGTCTCCCACGACATTAGCAGCTCGGGCGTATTAGTTACGCCCAGCACAATCGCTCCAGCATTGCGCAGTCGCGCGACCAGAGGAGCGTCTTGGGTGGCGATGCGGCCTGCGCGCAGGCGGGTCCCCGCTTCACAGCGTAAGCCCGCGACGTCCAGACAACTCTTGATGCTGATGGGAACGCCGTGCAGCGGGCCGAGCAATGTGCCTTTCATTGCGGCAGTTTCTGCGTCTCGAGCATCGCGGCGAACACGGTCCGCGTCGACGTGCACAAAGGCGTTTAACTTCGGATTTAGCCGCTCGCTCTTCGCGAGATGGGCATCCACAAGTTCCACGGGTGAAATCTTCTTCTCCCGGATTTGCCGGGCCATCTCCACTGCGGGAAGGAACGTCAGATCGCTCATGGTCTCCGCGCTCGCAGGGCCTGATCCAGCATTGCTTTCTCTTCTCGCGTCAGATGTCGAAATGCGCCCTTGGCAACACTCCCCAGCATTAACGGGCCGACGGCGACTCTCACCAGCCGCAGCACTTCAACTTCAAGAACGGAGAGCATGCGACGAATCTGCCGGTTCTTGCCTTCGTCGAGGACGATCTCAAGCCAACAGTTCTTCTGCGCCGCTCGCTGGACACGGGCCTGTCTGGCTCTCAGCAACTCGCCCTCAGATTCCACGCCCCTCAACAGCGATCGAAGGAATTGCTCGTCCGCAATTCTTCCGATCTGCACATGGTACGTTTTCTCGAGATGCGTCTCGGGCGCGGCAATGCGAGCGCCCCATTCGGAATCGTTGGTGAACAGAAGCAGGCCTTCGCTGGCTTTGTCGAGCCGGCCCACGGGCGCAATCCAGGGCAGGGACTCGCCCGCTGCTTGCAACACGGAATAAACAGTTTCGCGCCCTTTCTCGTCGGAAGCCGTGGTCACCAGCCCGCGCGGTTTGTTCATCATGAGGTAGATCTTGTTCGACAGGCGGACCGACCGACCATCGACCTCGATCCAATCCTGCTCCAGTTGCACCGGCGCTTCCGGATCGCGCCGCACCCTGCCGTTCAACAGCACACGGCCCGCATGAATCAACTCGGCCGCTTGAGACCTTGAACAATATCCGAGCTTTGACAATGCGCGCGCCAATCCGACGTTGCGAGTTGCGTTCTTCAACGGCACGCGTTCATGCTAATTGAAGTTCGCCTGAAAGCGGACTTCAGACCTCAGACTTTAGACGTCGGACCCAGGACTTCAACAGCAGAGTGATTTTCTTCGGCAATTCGAGTTCAGGTAATTAGTCCGAAGTCCGACGTCTAAGATCTGCGGTCTGCCACATGCGTAATCGAGCGGCCCTTGGTAGGATCTTCATTTAGAGAAATCAAGGAGTGCGCTGATGGCCCACCAACATCCTGCCCGTTTTTTGAAAATTGTAGATGATGCCAAGACCCGAGTCCGCGAGACGAATGTCGATACAGTGAAGTCCAGAATGGATCGCGGCGACAAATTCCTTCTCGTCGACGTTCGCGAGGAGAGCGAATTCGCCAAGGATCATCTTCCCGGCGCGATTCACCTAGGCAAGGGCGTGATCGAACGCGACATTGAAATGCGTGTCCCCGAACTCGGCACGGAGATGATCCTTTATTGTGGTGGTGGCTTTCGCTCCGCCCTGGCCGCAGACAATTTACAAAAAATGGGCTATACCAACGTCATTTCGATGGACGGCGGCATTCGCGACTGGCGCGAGAAGGGTTATCCGCTCAAAAAGGGCTGATATCAAAATTTGCTCATTTCTTGCAGCTGGTGGTCACATCACTCACGATTTTCTCAGCGCCCGTATAGTCTTCGGCCAGCGCGTGGGGCGCTCCAGCTACGCATACGGACGACTTGGTGGACTTGATGGCGCTATACCATTCGGAGCCTAGCGGAACAGCGGTGGAAAGATCGTCGCTGCCGAAGAGAATACGTACGACAGTCTTGTAGCCGGGCTTGGCGAAATCGTCGGACACAATGCTGTCGTGCCGGAAGCTGGGATACACATCTTTCCCGTTGCTGTTGATATCGGCGCTGCACACCGCCGAAGGGAAAGCGGGATCGACGTAGGATTGGGCCGTTCCGATTCCGTAGTTTTCGGAAAGCTTGACGCCCGTCGGACAACTCACGCTCAGGTCGGGCGCGGCCGCACCCGCACAGCCATGATCGATGCGTCCGTAAGGAGGGCCAGAGGTGACTTCCACCATGGTAAACGTTGGACCGGGTCCGGAAGTATATCCCATGCCGTATTGCGTCATGGCGTAGGCTACGAGCGCCCCACCCCCGCTATTGCCGGTCGCGCAAACCGGGTGAGTAGTGTCGCTCTGTAGAAGATTCGCCCACACCGCGTGAACCACGGTGGCGTAGCGGCAGGCGAGCGCACGTGGACCGTCAGTCGCGGGGCCGGTCAGCCAGCCGTCTGGTTCGCTGATCTGTTGTTCGGGATCCAGGAACTCAATCTGCACCGTGCGGTAATTGGCCGCATTGATCTGCTGCACCACCAGCAATCCACAATTCGAGCCCGCGCAGCGGGTGTCTCCCTGAAATTCGGAATCGTAGTCGTACATCGAAGTGCCGGTCCCGCCGGTGGTGAAGAAGACCGTACCCCGCAACTGACTCAGGTCGGCGGGCTCGTTGATCTTTACGGACGCCGCGAAATCAGCCGTTGCCTCAGGGCAGCCTGAAACCACCGCTCGATAACAAGTGCCATTCGTCAAGCCCGTGGCAGAGCACGTTCCCTGAGTGAGGGTCGCTACCCCAATCGCGTTTTGGGAAGCTTGCGCCGGAACCGCAGCGCTTACGATCAAGAACGCAAGCGTTGCGGCAAGGCAGACCGAAAAGAAGATTGAGGTTTTCGGTTTGGAAGCAATTCTAAGATCCTGCACTGAAACTGCCATGCGTCCCCCGCGTCGAAAAAATGTTGCCCAAACCTTGCTAAAAGTGTGGCATCGCAACCGCGACTGGTCAACGGTTTCGAGCACTTTCGCGTGGAAAAAAGCGCATCCCATGACGACACTACGCAAGGTCTTGCGTACTTGCGGCGTTTAGGAGGCGCGGATCGTCGATTTGCGTGCGGGCAGCGATGCGTTTATCGTGGTCACGGTCCGATCAAGCTGGCTCGCAGCACCCGACACTGTAGTGTCACAGACAAATCGCGCCAATAGCACTAAGTTTCCGGGAATCGCCGTTCTACCCACTTATGAATGGTCGCATCTTCTTCTGGTCGCTCACATCGGCGCTTGCCGGATTTCTTTTTGGTTTCGACACTGTTGTTATTTCCGGAGCGGAAAAAACTATCCAGACGCTTTGGGGTCTGAGCCCGGGACTGCACGGCATTGCCATGGCCTCGGCGTTGTATGGGACGGTAGTGGGTTCGCTACTCGGCGGCTGGCCCGCCGACCGGTTCGGACGCAAGACTACTCTACTCTGGATTGGCGTTCTTTACTTTGTCGGCGCGGTCGGCTCGGGTCTCGCGAATAACGTAACGATGTTCATCGTCGCTCGTGTAATTGGCGGACTGGGCATCGGCATCTCGACCGTGGTTGCCCCCATGTATATTTCCGAGATCGCGCCGCCAAAACATCGCGGACGTCTCGCTGGAATGTTCCAGTTCAATATTGTTTTCGGCATCCTGATCGCTTTCATTTCGAACGCTCTGCTCGCGGGCATCGGCGAGAATGCCTGGCGCTGGATGCTGGGCGTGGCCGCGTTTCCTTCTCTACTTTATGCGTTGTTCTGCTTCGGCCTGCCCGAGAGCCCACGCTGGCTGCTCAGCCGAAAAGGCGATCGCGAAGCCGGCACGGAAGTTCTGCAACGGATCGAACCTGAGCTTTCGAAAGCCGAGATCGCCGTGCAGGCCGACGAGATCATCGCCGCCTCGATGGAGCAAGCAGAGTCCGGCCATTTCTGGACAATGCGTCTGCGCAAACCGATCCTGCTCGCGATCCTGATTGCGTTCTTCAACCAGCTCTCGGGCATCAATGCAATTTTGTATTTTGCACCCCGCATTTTCGAACTGACGGGCCTGGCCGCAAGGGCCGCCTTGCTTCAGTCGATCGGGATCGGCCTCACCAATCTCGTTTTCACGTTCGTCGGACTCTGGCTGATCGACCGCTTGGGCCGCCGCACTCTTCTCTATATCGGATCGTTCGGCTATATCGGTTCGCTCGGGCTCGTCGCCTGGGCATTCTTTACCGGTCATTTTTCAATCGTGCCGGTCTGCATCTTCGCGTTCATCGCCGCCCACGCAATTGGCCAGGGCGCGGTCATCTGGGTCTTTATCTCCGAGATTTTTCCCAATCGCCATCGCGCCGAAGGTCAGACTCTCGGCAGTTTCACGCACTGGATCTTCGCCGCCTTGCTGACGACGTTCTTCCCGAGGATGGTCGCGTCGTTCCCGCCCGGCTACGTTTTCTCGTTCTTCGCCGGCATGATGGTTCTGCAACTGATCTGGGTGAAGACGATGGTTCCGGAAACGAAGGGCGTACCGCTGGAGCAGATTCAGAGACAACTGGGGATCGAATAGGTTTGAAGCGAATGAAGCCAGAGATCAACGGAAGGTATCAGTGTGTTGGCAAAGCGGGCAGCAACAGCTTCTTCTGAATCCCTGCGCCTTCGACGATCGTATAAATGAAATCCGCCGCGACGTTTCGCAAAGTCTCGCTTTCCCCGTTCGGCCAGCGAACAATCACTTCGCTCATCTTGTCATTCGCGCCCAGTCCGAAATGCAGCCGCAGATCGTTCTGCGAAAGGTAACTCGCCCCGCCTCGCACTTCGTCGAACTGAATCAGCGATCCCGCTTTCACTGTGACCCGCGCACCGATCGCCGCCCTGTTGCTCTTAGTTCCCACCAGTTTGAACAAGACGCGATGATTGGAACTGTCATTGCGGTTCAGAAGCAGTGACGGCGGTTCGCCCACGTTGAGTACAACCATGTCAACATTGCCATCATTGTTGATATCTCCAAAAGCCACGCCTCGCCTGGATTTCAGCGGCAGCTTCTCCAGGGTCGACGACACATCTTCAAACGTTCCATCGCGACGATTGCGAAACAGCACCAGAGGTTCACGATACTGCGTGGCTCCGGAAAGGCCGTCGACCTGCGGATAAACGTGGCCGTTGGCAATGAAGATATCGAGCCAGCCGTCGTTATCCATATCAAAGAAAGACGTTCCCCAACTCACCAACGGATATGTCGCCTTCACGATCTTGGCTCGCACGCTCGCATCAGCAAAGCTGTCATTCCCGAGACTGTGATAGAGCGTCGAACTCTGCTCGATAAAATTGGTAACCAGCATCGACAGCCGCCCATCGTGCAGATAGTCACCCCAGGCCACCCCCATCGATCCCTGCTGCATGCCGTCGCCGCTCAGGGCAACACCGGCCAGCAATCCGATATCTTCGAACGTGCCATCGCGCTTGTTGCGGTAGAGAAAATTCGGGCCGGCATCGTTGGCTACGTAGAGATCCGGCCACCCGTCGTTGTCGTAGTCGCCCCAGGTCGCGCCGAGACCATAATAATGATGTGGGTCATCGACTCCAGCCTTCCTGGAAACTTCTTCGAACGTGCCGTCACCTTTGTTATGAAACAGCATGTCCGATTCTCCGGGCATGCCCCACGGGCCGCACTGCACCATCACGGTTTTGAAGCGGCAGAAGTGCGGATCGTTGCCGAACTCGGGCAACTTGTCCATGTCAGCATGCACGTAGCGCGACACAAAGAGATCGACGCGGCCATCGCGGTCGTAGTCAGCCCACGCTGCGCCGGTGCTGAAGCCGCCACCAACAACTCCGGCCTTCTCGGTCACGTCTTCAAATTTGCAATTGCCGAGGTTGTGGTAGAGCGCGTTGCCTCCGTACCCCGAAACGAAAATATCCTGCAGTCCGTCGTTATCGTAATCGGCGACGGCGATTCCCATCCCCCACCCTTTGCGCGTCAGGCCTGCTGCCTTGGAAATGTCGGTGAACTTGATCTCACCATTCTTGGTATCCGTATCGTGGTGATAGAGCGTAATCATAGGATCGCCGCCGCCCTGCCGATAGCGCTCCACAGTCGACCCGTTCACGGTGATAATGTCGAGCTTGCCATCGTTATCGCAATCGATCAGCCCGACCCCTCCGCTCATTGACTCGACAATATATTTCTTATCCGGAGACGAAATATGCGAGACCGTGAGGCCCGCCTGCTGCGCGACATCTTCAAACGGCGGGACAGGAACTTGCGGCGCCTGCGTCCTAGAGGGCGCGGCCTGGCCGAACGTGATTGCCGTGAAACAGAAACCGACCCATAAGGCAAGACCCATTCGCATAGGCGGGAGAGTTTTTCGATTATATCTCGCTCCTATCTGAGATGGTTCGGGGGACGAGCCTTAACATTCTCTGACTGTATATTCGAGGGGAGCCACGTCGGTGCGACGGCACCACTTCGACGGAGATAGCTGAGCTCCCATGATTCCTAAGGATTTCACGGTCCTGGTTGAGGTCTGCGTCGATTCGGTCGCCTCGGCTGCCGCTGCGGAACGAGGGGGAGCCGCACGCGTCGAGTTGTGCGGCAGCCTGATCGAAGGCGGGATCACGCCCAGTGCCGGACTCATCGAAATGACCCGAGCTGCCGTGTCGGTGGACCTTCACGTCATGATTCGCCCGCGCGGTGGCGATTTTTTTTACGATGCGGAAGAATTTGAAACCATGCGGCGCGACATTGCTGTGGCAAAGCAATTGGGAGCCAACGGCGTGGTCTTCGGCATTTTGGAAGTGCACGGAAATGTCGACGTCGCCCGCACGCGGCAATTGGCCACCGCCGCCCGTCCGCTCACCGTGACCTTCCATCGAGCTTTCGACATGACTGCTGACCTGTTGCAGGCGCTCGACGACATCTGCGCGACCGGCGCGGACCGAGTACTTACGTCGGGAGGCGAATCGACGTCGCTCGAAGGGGAGGAAACGATTGCGCAATTGGTGCGCAGAGCTCAGGGCAGAATCGTCATTATGGCCGGGAGCGGCCTCAAGCCAGAGACGGCACGCAGTCTGGTCGACCACACTGGCGTGCGCGAAATTCACGTTGGGCTGCGAAGCGCCATCCCCAGTCCAATGCTGCACCGTAATCCACGGATCTCAATGGGATCGTTAGCGGACCACGAGTACCAGCGTCTGGTCGTTCTCGAAGAAGAGGTCCGGCGATTGTGCAACGTGCTCCGAAATCAGAACTGAACTCAAGCGACCTCAACTGATGCCGTAGATATTCAAATACCCCTGCGTCGTGCTCGTACTACCCGTCGACCCGACATACACTTTCCCGTTCGCCACGCTAGGCACGACGAACTTTACCGCATAGCCTGCCGGAACATCGGTGGAAGGAGCGACCACGGTGCACGCAGTCTTCGACGCTTGTTGGTTCGTCGTATAGAGACAACTCAAAGTTGTGGCATCAAAGGCCCAAAGAGCGGCTGGCCCCTTGCTTGCGGCTCTGCGTGTATCCACGACCCAAACGATCGCCTGCGTCGACGTCGGGCTCGGCGCTGAGACCGTGGGAGTCGGTCCGGGCCAGCCAAATTTAAAGGCGGTGGTAGCCGTCGGGGCCGTGCAGAATCCTGCTACGGTCCCACTGTTGGTGCACGCGCTTCCATCGGGATAGAACTGGAACTGCATCAGCCCGAGATTGGTCCCGCCGAAATAAGCGTAGCCAGACGAGCCTCCGCCGCCGGACGCGGTCGGCCAAAACGCGCCACTGCCCGTGATTCCGCATTCCACCGCGGTGTTGTAGCAGAGCACCTGCTTGATTGCCTGGACCGTTACGTCCGAATCGCCATTTCCGGTATAGCCACCGAGCGAACCGATCGGCGACGTCTGCGCCAGAAAAATCGTGCCTTCTTTGCCTGCCTGAACGAGCAAGTTTTGCGGATTTCCCGCAGGCTGGACGGGCAGAAGCATGACCCCGCCCGAACCCACGTCATAGTTGTCCGCATTTCGCGTAGTCCAGTCGTAGGCGGTGAAAAAGTCCAAGACGGAAAATGTATTGCCCGACTGCTGCAATTCCAGGATCGAATTCCCGTAGTCGCAGGGCGTGGTCGAGCAGGCTGTCGGCGCGTCGTTGGGAGGCGTACTCACCTTGACGCTGGCGTCGCCATTTCCAGTGGCGACGAAAATGTGTCCGCTGCTGTCCGCCGCGGGACCAGCGCCGCCTCCCCAGATTCCACCCTCATAACTATGCTTCGCCGGGACGGTTGCCCAGATCGCGGTTTGCGTCAGTGCAGTCTGCGCCGCATTCAGCTGGTAGGACATTACCCAGCCGTTATACGGAAAATTTACGTGATCGCAATTGCTGCCCCAGGTCACCACGATCTGCGGATTCTGTCCCGCAACTGGCATGGCAAGAAGCGAGGCCCGCTGATTCTGCGTGAGCGCATACGGAGCAGCGTTCACAACCTGACCCGAATTGAACGTTATCCCGTTGAATTTGCCCCCAATGTCGATGGACGCATAGGGTTGATTGGCGACAACGCCATTTCCCCCGTTGATCACGCTGAGAGCGAACATCGTTTGCTTGTAGCTATAAGGTGTTGTGCTGGTCTTTAGCTTGGCGACCAGGTAAAGAACCCCGCTGGTAATAGCCTGCCCGCCCTGGTTCCCGTTGATATCAATAACCGGCGTGCCCGTAACGCCGATGTAACCCGGCGCAGGCAGAATGTTCGAACACTTCAAGTCGGCGCCCTCCAGGGGAATAAAGCCGGAAGGCGCGAGATTCGTCGACCAGAGTATGTTTCCGGTTGCGCCATCAATCGCGTACACCCAATCCTGCTCGGTCGCCACGTACACGACATCCGCGTAGGTCGTGCCATTGATCGTTACGTTAGGCAGCACCAGAGGCTGCGCATAGATCGCCCCGTTCACCGGCACCGAGAACTGCTTGTGAAACTTCGCACCCGTGGTTGCGGTGATTCCGGCTTCCGTGAGTGCAGGTTCGTTGGGATTAAAACCGAGTCGGCTGGCGCTGCCCTGATACGTGGTCAGGCAGACACTATTACCCACCGCCATCGGACAGCCGACGTCCTGGGGAAAAGCTTGGGCGGCGAACGGAATGAGAGCGGACACACCGAGCAAAAGCGTGGCGATCTTGGGGAAGAACAGATGGGGTTGCAACGTAGCCTCCGAAGGGGGAAGGCCACAAAACTCTACACCGGGGCAAATCGGTGGTCAAGGATGCAAGGATTTGCACTTCGCCGGAGAAGTTAAGATTTGCCTATTAATAGCGGATTTACTTTGATGGTCCAAATTACCAAAACTGGGCCAAAACAATTGAGGTGAGAGGCTGAAGCCGTT
>CAWFIV010000020.1:0-10399 GCA_963815925.1 uncultured Acidobacteriota bacterium
TTCTTCTCGAATTGCCGAAGTCCCACAAATAGCAGCAGCAGGATTTCGATTCCCCGAAGAGCACCACCAGGACGCAATCGTCGAGAGATGCGGGAACTGCGGCACCAGGGCCGCGCGCAAGCCTTCGCTGGCGTAAACCAGCGGATTGACCAGCACGACTTTTGCAGGATCGGAAATGTCTTCAGCGCGCTCCACGGATAGTAAGTGCAGCCGAAGAAGATCATCGGCGTCATGCACCATGCTGAACATCAGGCCGATGTGCTGCTGGTTGATGGTGCAGCCGAGCGCGAGACCTCCGCAGGCAGAGAACAGCGCGACCAGCACGATCATCACAGCAAACCTGAGCGGATTATGAATGCTGATATCGACGCCCGGCCGCAGAATCAGCCATGCCACAGGAAGCACCACAAGTCCGGCCATAAGCGCCTGCAGCATTCCCGCCACGACCTTCTCGATAGCGATCCAGGAGATGTCGATGGGGGCGAGCAGGCGATCTTCGATCTCGCGCGTGAACTGGAACTCGGCGATCAGCGGCATGGCCACCGCCCAGATTCCGGTGAAGACCATGCTGATGGCCATGATTCCCGGCAGCAGCAGGCTCTTGTAGGGACCGGCATATATCCGCTGCCCACCATGACGCGCCCGAAGATGAAGACGAACAGCAGCGGCTGCAGGAAGGTCTGGAACAGGATTTGAACCGCGTTGCGCCGCGCCACGTGGGCATCGCGCGCCAGCATCGCAACAAAGGCTTTCCAGTTCAATCGCGCAAACTCCTTCCGGTATGGTGCAGGAACAGGTTTTCGAGACTGGGCTCGGAGATGTGGACGTCCGACAATTCTGCGCCCGCCGCTGCCGCGATCGTGGCAACTTCGGGGATGAGAGATCCTCCGCGGTCGGCATATACATCGGCTCCCGTGGAATCCAGCGGACGCACCTCGCGCACTCCAGCCAGCGCTTGCAGCCGTTGCAGCAACTCGGGCGTCGGCTTGCCGAAATGCAGCCGTAACAGAAATCCTCCGGGGATCGATCGCTTCAATTCCGTCGGAGTTCCTTGCGCGATGACGCGACCATGGTCGACGATGACCAGCCGCTGGCAGAGCGCGTCGGCCTCTTCCATGTTGTGCGTGGTCAGCACGACAGTTTTTCCCATCTGGTTGTATTCGCGAATGATCTCCCAGAGCAGAATGCGCGTCTGCGGATCGAGCCCGGCGCTTGGCTCATCGAGAAAAAGAACTTGCGGATCATGCATCATGGCGCGCGCGATCGACAGGCGCTGCGCCATCCCGCCGGAAAATCCGCGCACCATCTGGGCCGCGCGATCGGTCAGTTTGAATTTCTCCAGCAATTCGTCCGCGCGCTTCGCGCCTTCTTTCGGCGGAATGCCAAAGTACGCCGCATGGAAAATCAGAATCTCGCGCGCCGTCAAAGAGAAATCGAGATTCGGACGCTGCGGCACCACGCCGATGAGGCGCTTCACCTCGGCCTGTTCCTGCCAGACTTCGTGTTCGCCGATCCAGGCATGGCCGCTGGTGGCGCGCACGCGCGTCGTAACGATACCGATCGTCGTCGATTTTCCCGCGCCGTTCGGCCCAAGCAATCCGAAGATCTCGCCGGGCATGACTTCGAGAGACAGGCCATTCAGGGCGGTGACCTGCGCCTTCGGCTGCTTCGAACCCTTCGCATCCCCGCGAGCGATGAAGCCGCCCGTCGCTCCCAGCGGAGGCGCAGAGTTGTACACCTTGCGCAGATCTTCTGTGCGAACACCAACCGCCATGTGTGAGATCCCCGGAGAAGTTACGTGCAGGTTCTGGCAGTATAACGCAGCGGCGCGCGCGGAAGTTACGCTTGGAGTCGGGATGGATTGGTGGGATGATTGCATCAAATGTCTCTACTGTCCCGTAGCTTCGATGTGCCGTGGCTCGACGTCATGTCATTAGTCGTCGCAGCCACTCTTCTCGAAGCAGCCGTAACCGGCCGGGGCACTACGCGCGGTCGTCGATGGCAGGTGGCACCATGGCTGCAACCAATATTTGCGGTGGTCGGTTTTGTTGTCCTCGCCTTCGGGTTAACCGATCTTTTTCGCAGGCTTCTGAGGTAATCAAGGCTTGGTCTTTCAGCACCTAGTCGACGTGCTCACCTTCCGACATGAAGCTTTGCTCTGCGGGTGGGAGACGGTCCCCGGGACGCGCCCAGAAGACGTACAACGTCGGCCATAAAATCACGCTGACCAGGAGTTCGACGATGAGGCCGCCGACGATCACGATGGCGAAGGGCCGTTGTGAATCAGACCCGATGTCGTGTGACATGGCGGCCGGTAGCAGGCCAAGGGTCGCGACGAGCATGGTCATCATGATGGGACGGAGACGTAGCGCTGCTCCTTCCTTCGCCGCGTCGCGCATCGGCAGGCCGCGCGTACGGAGCTGGTTGATGTACTCGATCATGATGACGCCGATTTCGACAGAAACTCCGATGAGGGCCAGAAATCCAAGTCCCGATGACACGCTGAAATGAGTTCCCGTCATCAACAGACTGAGAAATCCTCCGAGCGGCGAGAGTGCTACGACCGCAAGGATCAGGAAGACCCACTTCCATGATCCGAAGGCGGTGTAAAGGATGAAGGCCATCAGCAGCAGAGTGACCGGCACAATGATGGCCAAGCGACGGTTGGCCCGCTGCTGGCTCTCATATTCGCCCGTCCAGTCGAGATGGTAGCCTTCGGGAAGCTTGACCTTCTGCCCGACCTCTTCGATCGCTTGACGCACGGTGCTCCCCAGATCGCGTCCGCGCACGCTGTATTTAATGGCGATGTAGCGCTGGTTGCCTTCGCGGTAGATGGTTGACGCTCCATCATCGAGCGAGATATTGCTGAGCTGGCCGAGCGAAACCCGTTCCCCGGAAGGCGCGAGCAGACGAATGTTGGCGATATCATCGACAGTTTTGCGGTATTGCGGCTGATAGCGGGCTGTCAGATCGAAGCGTTGCTCGCCAATCAGAATCTGGCTCACGGCTTTACCGCCGATGGCAGTCTCGACAGCGTCCTGGATATCGCTGACGTTAATGCCGAAGCGGTCGGCGGCGGCGCGGTCCACGTTAATGTTGACGTTGGGCTGGCCGCGCACCTGGAATGTGCCAAGATCAGCGACGCCCGGAATCTGGCTCATGACGCCTTGAATCTGGTCGGCCTTTTCTTCGAGCGTCTTCAAATCGCGTCCGAAGAGCTTCACGGCCAGCTCGCCTTTGACGCCACTTACGGCTTCTTCCACGTTGTCGGAAATCGGTTGCGAGAAATTCCAGTCGACGCCGGGGAACTGCTGGAGCTTTTTGTCCATGGCGCCAATCAGTTCGTCCTTGTTGCCGTGAAACTGTGAGCGCCACTGCTCGCGGGGAAGAAGATCGACGAAGAACTCGGTGTTGTAGAAGCCGCTGGCATCGCTGCCGTCATCGGGGCGTCCGACCTGGCTGACGACCTGCGTCACTTCCGGGAAGTCCGCGAGCACAATGCGGGCGCGATTCGCCATATCGATGCTGGTGGAAGGACCGGTGCTGGGCGCAAGCGTACCACGAACCCAGATGGCACCTTCGTCGAGATGCGGCAAAAATTCCGAACCAATGATTCCGCTCAGGCCAAAGAAAAGGATGAGGCCGAAGCCGACCAGTCCCATCGCCAGAGTGAACTTCATATGCTCGAAACACCAGTCGAGCGAGCGGGCATAGCTGCGGTTTAGCCATTCGAGAACGGGATTGCGCCATTCTCTCAATTCGCGGCTGAATAGGTAGTTGCACAGCACGGGTGCGATGAATAATGCGAAGAGCAAGGCGCCCAACAAAGCGAAGGCAACGGTCCACGCCATCGGCCTGAAAAGGCGGCCTTCGACTCGCTGGAGGGTGAAGATCGGCAAGTAGGAAACAATGATGATGATACGGGCGAAGAACACGGGGCGCTGGACTTCGTGAGCAGCCACGCTGACAATCTCGCGGAACGTTTTTTTGTGGTCGCCGAAGGAGGTATGGCGAAGTATGTTCTCAACCATCACCACCGAGCCGTCGACGACCATGCCGAAGTCGAGTGCGCCGAGTGACAGCAGGTTCGCCGGGATGTGAGCGAGATCAAGCAAAATCGCAGCGAAGAGCAAGGAGAAAGGAATCGTGACCGCGACGATCAGAGCGCTGCGCACGTTTCCCAGGAAGAGGAAGAGCACAAGAGTGACGAGCAAAACACCGTCAGTCAGATTGCGCAGAACCGTATGCGTGGTGTGGAGCATCAGTTCGCTGCGATCGAGGTGCGGGACAAGCTTCACGCCGATCGGGAGGAGCCCGGGCTTGCCGTCGGTTCCGTTCAGTTGATCGATTTTCTTGTGCAGGTCCGCCAGAGTGGTTTCGGCCACTGCTCCCTTGCGCAGCAGAACGATTCCTTCCACCACGTCGTCGTTATTGATAATCGCCCCATCTTTTTTCCGGATGGTTTTGCCGAGCTGCCCGAGACGGACTTTGGGAGCCTGTACGACGTTGCCAAGATCGCGCACCCGCACCGGCGTTCCGTTCTGCACCTTCACCACGGTCGCGCCGATGTCCTCGGTGGTCTGCATCAGGCCGACGGCGCGAACATTCAATGCCTGCTGGCCACGCTCGATGAATCCACCCCCAGCATTGATATTGTTGGCAACGAGCGCCTGCTCCACCTGCGGCAACGACAATCCATAGGAGACCAGCTTGTTGGGATCGAGTTGAACCTGATACTCGCGCGTGGGGCCGCCGAAGGGATTCACATCGACGATGTTCGGCACCGACTTCAACTGGTTCACCACGAACCAATCGTTAAGCGCTTTCAGTTCCATCACGTCGTACTTCGGATTGGTGCTGGTCAACGTGTAGAACATGATCTGGCCGATGGGGCTATAGTCGGGCCCGATCCCTGTGTTTACCCCCGGGGGAAGAGTCACGTTTTGCAGGCGGTCGAGAACTTCCTGGCGAGCGTTGAAGGTGGTGATGTCATCGTCATAGATGATGGTGATGACGGAGAGTCCCATTAACGAGACGGAGCGCAGATGCGTGAGATGCGCGACGCCGTTCAGTTCGACTTCCAGAGGAACGGTGATCTGCTGTTCGACTTCTTCGGCGGCGTGTCCTGGCCATTGTGTGATGACCTGCGCGTAGGTATCAGCAACGTCGGGATAAGCCTCAATCGGAAGAGCATGAAACGAGATGACGCCCCAGGCAAACAGGACGATGGCTCCTCCGAGTACGAGCAGGGGGTTTGCCAGGGCGAAGTCGATGGCCTTGCGGATCATTCGCTACTCCCCTGCTTTCTTTTCGGCGACTTCGGTGGAGAATTCGAGGGCATTGGTGACGACTTCATCGCCGGCTTTCACGCCCGATCGGATTTCCTGCATGCCGTCGGGCGCCAGGCGGTCAGCCTCAACCACGATTTTGCGGAAGCGATTGGGGGCGATCTTTTGAAAGACCCAATCCTTATCATGCAGACGCATGATCGCGGTGCCGGGAACGACGACGCGGTCCGTCAGCTTGCGAGAGCGGAAAGTGGCGACGGCGAACATGCCGCTGCGGAGCGCGCCATCGGAGTTCCCCAGAACAATCCGAACTTTTGCCGAGCGGGTGTTGGGGTCGAGAACGCGGGAGATGTCAGCGACCTTGCCTTTGAAGATGCGGTCGGGAAATGCGTTCATTCGGATCTCGGCGGAATCGCCCATGTGTACTTCCCCGAGATCGTTTTCGAAGACGTCGCACACGACCCAGACCTCGGATAGATTCGCGATCGTGAAAAGGTTGGGCGTATTGTCGAGGCTCTTGATCCCCTCGGCTCCGGCGACATTCTGTTCGACGATGGTTCCGGAGACGGGAGCCTTTAGTTGGATGAGAGTGCTGGGATGATCAGGGTCTGCGCCAAGAATGCGGATGTGGTGATCGGCGGTCTCCAGGTCGACTTTGGCTTTGTCCTCCATGTCATGAGCGACCTCAAGATCTTTTGTGGCGATGGCTCCCCGGTCATACAGCATCTGGGCGCGTTCGAGTGCTTTGCGGGACAATTGTTCGTCGGCCTTGGCTTTTTCATAATCGGAGAATGCGCCCGCCAGGTCGGGGCTGGAGATCACCAGCAGGGTCTGACCTTTCTCCACATTGTCGCCGAGCTTAACCTTGAGATCGACGACCCGTCCGGAGCCGAGCGAAGTTACGTGGATAGTGCGGTTCACATCAGGTGTCACCACGCCGTTGGCCGTGACGGTGGTGGGGAGGGGACGTATCTCCGCTTTGGCGGTCTTAAAAAGTTCTGGATTTTCGGCTTCGTATACATCGGGATCCAATGTGGCGGGGGGCTTGCTCGCAGCGACCGGGGTCTCATTGGAGCAAGCCAGGCTTCCGCCCATTGCGCCAAGCAGGAGTGCGAGAGGAAGCCATTTCGATGATCGCAAACAGCGACGGAAGATAGTCTTGCGTGGGTTATGAACGCTCTTCTTCATCATGGGATGACCTCACGTCCTACGGCCTGGTTCATCTGGGCGGCCGCGGTGAGATAGGCTCCGATTAGATTGACGTAGCTCAATTGCACGGCGCGGTAGTCGTTTTCGGCGTTTAAGAAGTCGATCAGAGCGGCGCCGCCGTGCTGATAGGAAAACTGAACCGTGTCGCGCACGCGCACGGCTTGTGCCAGATATTTTTCTTTGTAGGGTTTGAGCAGTGCGATGTTGGCGGTGATGGTTGCGTACGCGGAATCGACATCGCTGTATACCTGTGTCTCGGCGCCCTGGCGCAGCTTCTCGCTGCGGTTGATATCGATCCTGGTGCGAAGTTTTTCGCCCTGATTGCGGTCGAAGATCCGCAAGGGAATGCTGACGCTGGCGCCCAGCGTGTTAAACGCGTCCGGATTATTGAACGATCCGTTGTGGGTGAACCATACACCGATGGTTGGATCGGTGGATCCGTCCGCCTGTGCGAGTTTGTAATTGGTTTCCGCCTGCTGGACGGTCAATACGGCAGCCTTCAGGTCGGGGCGGTTGTCGAGGGCGTCTTTGCGGTAATCGTCCATCGAGAGCAAGTCGTCTTTGAAGTCGAACGTACCGTCGACATCGAAGCTGTCGATGGGACGTCGATCATCGAGCAGCGCCAGCAGGTTGATTTTGGTGGTGCGCAAATTGACCAGAGCGTTCTGCAGATCGGATTCATACTGCAGGCGCTGCAACTCGAGACGGTCGAGGTCGATCTGAGCAATGTCGCCGGCCTGGTAGCGGTCGCGGCTGATCTTCAGGATGCGGTCGTAGTACTCGATATTATCCTGCGAGACTTTGAGCACAGCCTTGGCCTGCAGGACGCCGACAAAGGCACTGCGCACGTTGAACAGCAGGGTGCGGTCGGTATCGGAAGCCTGCGCCGCTCCAATGGACGTGCCTTGCCGCGCGGCCTCGAAACGAAGGTTTCGCTTGTTGCGCCGCTCGAAGAGATAGCTGATCCCGGGGGAAACGAAGGTCCCGGCGAAAGGCTGCCAGACGCCGTGGCTGGGAGTGATCTGGGTACCGTCGGCGGTGAAGGTGAAATCCGGGTTGGGGCGAAGATGGGCGGTGATTTCCTCAGCCTTGAGTTCGTCGATGTTCAGCTTAGCGGCCATCAACGTCGTATTGTTCAGTTCGAAGCGGTCCTTGACCTGATCCCAGGTCCATACTTCCGCGGGCGGCGCGGGCGGCAGTTTCGGCGGATTCTGGGCGCAGAGACTCAGGGCGCTGAGCGCAACCACGGTTCCTGCGATGAATGATCGCAATCGCATCCAACAACTCCATTCCCGCAAGCGAAGTTCGCGGGGGTTCTGTTGCAGCGGGACGAATATCGCCACAAACGCCGTGGCAACGCTACTGTCTCGTTTCCCGCGTAAGTAATGCGTAAAGAGGACCGGGATCGCTGCTGTTTTCATCTGAGACGGAGCGATCCGGAAGAACTACCTACCCAATCAAGGACCGAGGAGGGCCTCGGACTGCGCGAAATAATGCGAAGGATTCCGGGGTGGAAAGCACAGTCGCTACAACGAGGTGCCGGCCTTGCTCGCGTAAGGCTGGGGTTGGTGAGTGGACAGCCAAGGCAGGCTGAACTTGCGATCGCGTCGCAGACGGATTCTCGTTGCTGGATTGGGCGATGCTGCGCTTGCTGGTGGGCGACTCTTCCATCTCGGCGCGCATGGCCCGAAGATCGTCTGTGGCGGAAACGACCGGGAACAGCATAACCAACAGGCATCCCAGAGCCAGCAGACCTTGGGCAGCGGTGAACTTGCGGCCGCCCTGCGCCGTTCGGGAACCGCGCCACAGCCAATAGGCGGGCAGTGCCAGAAGCAGCCATGCGAGATTGAGTAGCAGTTCCATCTACGACAATTGGTTGGATGCCGGCTCGGCCGGCGTCGCTCACAATGGTATAGACGTTAGTTTTTCAGAAATTCTGAATTTTAGTCAATGTGACCTCAGTGTTCCCACGGTGGTGGGGCGCAAGATGAGGCTGCGGGATCATTCCTATATGGTCGGACGGCGAATCATGGGATAGTAAGGCCAGACGAAAGCAGAACGACGCACTGGAGTTACGGAGCTCTCGACGATGCGGCGAATGGTGAGTGTGGTGGTCCTGATGGGTCTATGGGGTTGGGTGGGAAGCGCCCTTGCGCGGGCTCAAGCGGCGGGTGAGGCCGCCCAGTCGAGTCAGGGTCAGAGCGCGTCGGATCTGCTCATCCAGAATGATGAGCAGTTACCCGATACGTATCCGCATGCTGACTATGAGTATCGATTCCACGCGGGTGGGGGCGTGCCCATTCTGCGCTGGCGGTTGGAGAAAGGTATTCTCCCGCCGGGCTTAAAACTGGAGAGCGACGGCTTATTGCATGGGCAGCCGGAGCGGGTGGGAGAGTTTCAGTTCACGATTGCGGTGAGAGACGGCAGCCAGCCGCAGCAAGCCGTACAGAAGGAATTCATATTGCGGGTAATGTCGGCATTGAGCCTGAATTGGAAGAACGCAGCACACGTGAACGGGAACCGGATTGAGGGAAGTGCGGAAGTCTCGAATACGACCGCAGACGATATCGATTTAACCTTCATTGTGATGGCTGTTCCGGCAAGCGGGCGGGCGGTGGCGATCGGATATCAGCGCTTCTTGTTGAGGCGCGGGACCATAAAAATGGAGCTGCCCTTTGGCGAAACGTTGCCTCGAGGCGGCTATGTCGTGCATGTGGATGCCATTGGAGAAGTGCCGTCCAAGAATGTCATCCACCGGGAGCGGCTGAAGAGCGCAAAACCGCTGCAGGTTGCGGTCGGCCCCTAGGAGTTCTTTGACGGAGCCTTTCTCACTTTGGTCACCAAGATAGGGTTACGTCTGTTTGTCGATCACATAAACCGGTGATGTAGATCACACACCGGTGTGAGGAAAATAACCCTTTTTGGGCTAGGTGGGTGAAACCGCGGGCAGAATTCCTTTCCTGGTGAACCATCCTAACTCCCACATTCTAAGGATTATGCCGATTCGGGAACGAGAGTTGGACGATCGTTGAACGAATGGAATACGGCTTGCCATCTCTCATAGTGGGTACAAGGCATGAAGCCGTGGGGGCGCTGCCGATACCCGGAGGAGGTTTTCAAATGAGGGCTCCTTACGGTCTAAATATCATCGATAACTGCCAGACGTGCCCGATTCGGGGTGAGCACCTGTTCTGCAACCTTTCGGCCCAGGCGGGACAGCGGCTGAACGAGATTAAGTCAACGGCGGTGTACCCCAAGGGGGCGATGCTGTTCATTGAAGGGCAAATGGCGCGTGGCGTGTTTGTGCTGTGCGGCGGGAAGGTGAAGCTGTCGACGACGTCGCGAGAGGGCAAGACGATCATCACCAAGATTTCGGACTCGGGCGACATTCTTGGACTGAACGCCGTGGTTTCGAACCGGCCTTATGAAGTGACCGCCGAGATGATGGAGCCGGGGCAGGCGAACTTCATTCCGAAGGATTCGCTGATGCAAATGCTCAGAGATTTTCCAGAAGTGGCGATGCGGGTTGCGCAACAGTTGAGCCGGAACTATTACACGGCGTATGAGGAGATCCGGACGCTGGGACTTTCAGCTTCGCCGTCAGAGAAGTTCGCCAAACTGCTGCTCTCATGGTCGACCAAGACGACGCAGTCCGATGACTCGTCACAGGTGCGATTGACGCTGACGCATGAAGAGATTGCCGAGATTATCGGCACGACACGGGAGACGGTGAGCCGGTTGTTCTCCGAGTTCAAGAAGAAACAACTGATGCAGTCGAAAGGCGCGATGCTGATGATTCGCAGCCGGATCGCACTGGAGAAGATCGTGCAGTCGTAGCACCCGGATAGTCGTGCGGTTGTTCCCAAAGAGCTGCAGCACCACTAGCCAATATCAGAGTAAAA
>CAWFIV010000021.1:0-87163 GCA_963815925.1 uncultured Acidobacteriota bacterium
GATTGAGAATCTTCCGTCCTAACCCCTAGACGATAGCGCCTCTGAGAGAGCTTAAATTATAACAAAGCCGCGCGTTTTCTTAGCGCGCGGCTTGCCTGGTACACGCCTTCGCCGCCACAGCTCCGCCGTTCCATTTTCGGAATTCCGTTCGGCATCATCGCATTTTTTTATGCAACTCGCTCCCCTCCACACCCTCACAAGCGCTATAGTAGATGTAACTCCGCTAATTTAGAATTTATCGCAACCAGAAGGACATCGGGGCAACCTGTATGTTGTTCATTCATCAACAAATTCAATCATTCCTGAACTTAGGAGGATGCAAGGAGTATTCCCTTATGGCGAAACCAAAATTGCCCAAGAAGACCAACAATCTCAAAGACCCCATCCCAGCCGCAACCCTTCCCGTTCCCACGCCCGACGGAAACCTCGGAGCCGAGGCGGTATCGTCCTCTATCACCATTCCTGAACCCAAAAAGACGGAACCCAGGAAGACCATCCGAAAGCCGGAGATCGTGAAGACCGAGCCCCGCGCCAACCTTGTTCCCATTAACTTGGAGGACGAGATCCGCCGCCTCGCCTACCTGCTGTCCGAGCGCCGCGGTTTCGAACCAGGCCACGAAGCCGAAGATTGGATTGCTGCGGAGCGCGAGATTCGCCAGCGCTACCACCAGCAAAGCGCGTAACCCACTTCCCGCGACCGCCTGGCGGCCGAGCCCCGGCCGCCGTTCTCGGGCGGAAACGTTTACACCTCAGGGAATTTCCCGCCCTGCCCTTCCGGTACCCTGTCTTCTGCTTTCTTCCGGTTGCCTGTACCATGGGGTTTCTGAAAAAATACGTTGGGGTTCTCCCACATGGCAACAATTGGTAGTTATGCCTTGCTCGGCGCATTGGTGCTGAGCGTCTATTCGTTCTTGGTCGGCATGCTGGCGCTTTTCTTTCCCGGCGACGCTCTCTGGGAACGTCTGGGCGAGACGGCGCGTCGCGCCGGCGTTGCCGTCTTTGGATTCGTCGTCCTCGCCTCCATCGCGCTTGTCGTCTCCGCCTTCCGCGACGATTTCACCATCGCCTACATTTTTCATCACAGCAACCGCGCCCTTGAGGGTCCGTACAAGTTCGCCACGCTATGGTCCGGCCAGGAAGGTTCGCTGCTGTTCTGGTCGCTGCTGCTCTCCGGGTACGGATTCGTCCTCCGCCTCCGTTACAAGACCGATCCGCGCCTCTTCGCCTACGCATCCGTCGTCCTCGCTGGTGTGCAGATTTTCTTCCTGATGCTGGTGAATTTTGCGGCGCAGCCGTTCGGCCTGCTCGAAGGCCCTCTTCGGGCCGATGGCAGCGGCCTCAATCCGCTCCTGCAATATCCTGAGATGGTCATCCATCCGCCCATGCTGTATTTGGGCTACGTCGGATTCACCGTTCCCTTCGCCTTCGCGCTCGGCGCGCTGATCATGAAGTATCCCGGCGAAAAGTGGATTCACATCACCCGCCGCTGGACCATGGTTACCTGGGGATTCCTCACCTGCGGCATCTTCCTCGGCGCGCACTGGGCCTACTCCGTCCTCGGATGGGGCGGCTACTGGGGATGGGACCCCGTCGAAAACGCTTCTCTGATGCCGTGGCTCGTCGGCACCGCGTTCTTGCATTCGGTCATGATGCAAGAAAAACGCGGCATGCTGAAAGTCTGGAACATGTGGCTGGTCTTCTTCACCTTCTGGCTCGCGATTCTCGGAACCTTCCTCACCCGTAGCGGCATCATCAGTTCCGTCCATGCCTTCGCGCAATCCTCGATCGGAAGCTGGTTTGCCTACTTCCTCGCGATCACTTTTGCGGTATTCGTTTTTTTCTTCTTCAAGAACAAAGAGCATCTGCGCAGTGAGCACAAACTCGAGTCGCTCATCTCCCGCGAGTCGAGCTTTCTGTTCAACAACCTGCTCTTCGTGCTGCTCTGCTTCACCGTGCTCTGGGGCACATGGTTTCCCAAGATCTCTGAATTAGTTCAAGGCAACAAAGTCACGGTGGGTGCTCCTTTTTATAATCGGGTCGCCATCCCTGTAGCGCTACTGCTGCTCATCCTTACCGCCGTCGGCCCGTTGCTGGCATGGCGCAAGACGTCCTTCGAAAGCCTCAGGCGGAATTTCCTGTGGCCTTCGGTCGGCGCAGTCCTCGCCATGGCGTTCCTCATGATCACTCCGCCGAGCTGGGGATCGCCCTTCGGCCTGCGGCCGTGGCAGGACATCTCTTATTTCTATTCTTTGATGGCCATGGGCCTCTGCGTCCTGGTCACACTGACCATCGCCAGCGAGTACTATCGCGGCGGCAAAGTCATCGCCGGACACAGCGGCCAGGGCATGTTCGCCTCGATGGTGCAACTTACTCACCGCAACACGCGCCGTTACGGCGGATACATCGTGCACTTCGGCGTAGTCGTCGTCATCCTCGGACTCGCTGGCTCCGCCTTCAATCTCGACAAAGAAGCCGGCAACGGACTCAGTTACGGCGACAAAATGACCATCGGCGATTACGAACTCGTCTGCCGATCGTTCACCCAGGACGATGGTCCAAACTATGCCAGCGAGTGGGCGATCATGGACGTCTACCAGAACGGCAAAAAGGTCGACTCGCTCACGCCGGAGCGCCTGTTCTACAAAGCCAGCCAGCAGGCCTCCACCAAGCCGAGCATCCGCTCGACCTTCAAAGAAGATCTCTATCTGGTCTACGAAGGCCAGAACGAAAAGGGACTGCCTATCATCAAGGCGCACTTGAACCCCTTGGTGATCTGGATCTGGATCGGTGTGTGGATCATCCTCGTCGGAACCGCCTTGGCGCTGGTGCCCAACGCCCCAGCCCCAGTCCGTGTTCCGGCAGCAAGACTGGTGCAGCACGCCGCCCCAGTGGCGACTGGAGATTAGGTTTTTCAATGTTGAAACAGAAATGTGGAAATAGAGTGGAAATAGAGTGGGAATAGAAATGTGGGGACAGCCGCCATCGGCTGTCCGCCGGGCAAAGCCCGGAAATGCAAGCGCCTGCAAAATCTATCGCGGCAGCGAAGATGTAAGCGAAAGCCGCCGGTGGGAGCCGCGAAGCGGCGAAAGAATGCAGCCCAGAGCGCAAGCTGTGGGTAAACAGGCTCAAGATGAACAAGCCCCGGAGGGCGAAAGAACTTAGCCCAGCGCTGGGTGAGCGGGACCTAAAGAAGAACCGAGTCCCGGAGGGATCACACAGACTCCGGCCTCGCGAAACACCGGGCCACAAATGATGACGAGACCAAGATCCCTCCTCCGCCGGCTCTTGCAATGCGGGTCACTCTGTCTCTCCATCTTCGCGCTCGCGGGCGCAGGCGATCCCTCGACTCGCTTTAACGAACTCGGCCACCAGATGATGTGCATCTGCGGCTGCAACCAGATTCTTCTCGAATGCAATCACGTTGGCTGCCCCGACTCCGACGGCATGCGCAACGAACTGATGGCTGCCGTGAGCCGCGGCGATAGCGACAGCCTGGTTGAACAGGCCTTCGTCCAGAAATATGGTCCCACCGTTCTCGCAGCTCCTACGAACACCGGATTTGATCGCACGGCATGGATCGTCCCTTTCGTCGCACTGCTGCTCGGACTCACCATTGTCGTCATGGTCGTCCGCGCCTGGAAAAATCGGCCCGCGCCCGCCATCGCCGACGGCCTCCGTCCTGTCCGCGGCGCCGAACTCGAGCAATTCCGCCAAAAGGCGCGTGAGGAGACCGACCTATGACCTTCGAATTAGCCTGCTGCCTTCTCGTAACCGCCGCTGCGATCATTTACATTTTTGCTCCCAGTGCCTTCTTGGTTGGCCCGGAGAAAACCCGTGCGTCGTACCTGCGCGAGCGCAAAGATGCCGTCTACGAAAATCTGCGCGATCTGAACTTCGAATTCAAAGCCGGCAAGATGCCCGACTCCGACTACCAGTCCCTGAAAGCGTCGCTGCAAGATGAAGCCGCCACGCTGCTGGCCGAAATCGCTCGCCTCGAAGCCAAAGCCGTCGCCCCTAGAAGAGCGAGACCATGAAAGGATCCCATTTGCCATCCCCTGTCATCCTGAGCGCAGCGGAAAGCGCGCAAAGCGTGCTTTCTGCGAAGTCGAAGGACCCCTTACCTGTACGCCCCCTCCTCCGGCCCGGCAAGGAATCCTCGCAACGGACCTTACGATCCTTGGCGTCGATCATAGCGATCGCTGTACTCTTGTTCTGCACAGTCGCCTCTGCCCAAATCCTGACCGGCACCGTCAAGAACGCCACCTCCGGCAAGCCCGCCGCAGGCGATGACGTTGTCCTCCTCAGCCTCGGTCAAGGCATGGAAGAAGCTGGCCGTACCAAGGCTGATTCCAAAGGCAACTTCAGTTTCAAGCTCGACAGCGAGGGCCCGCATCTCATCCGCGTGATTCACCAGGAAGTGACGTACCACCGCATGGCGCCTCCGGGGACGACTTCGGTCGAAGTCGAAGTCTACGACGTCGGCAAGAAAGTTGAAGGCATTCAAGTCGTCGCCGACATCATGCGTTTCCAAGCCGCTCAAGGACAGCTCCAGGTCGAGCGCACCTTCGCCGTCACCAACAATTCCAAACCGCCACGCACGCAGATGAACGAGCACAACCTTGAGTTCTACGTGCCCGATGGCACCACCATTAACGAAGGCCAGGCGATGACCGCCGGCGGCCAGCCCGTGAAGTCTGCGCCTGTTCCCGAGGGCGCGAACGCCAAGAACAAGTACGCCTTCCTGTTTCCTCTGCGCCCCGGCGAGACCCGTTTCAGCGTCGTCTACACCGTTCCCTACACCGGCAGCGCCAACATCGATCCCAAGAGCGTTTATCCCCTGGAGCACTTCGTCGCCATCGCGCCGAAGGCCATGGAATTCTCCGCCGCACCAGGCGCAACTTTTCAAGTCGCTCCCTATCCCGGGCAACCAGATGCCAACGTGGAAGTCGCTTCCAATACACGATTGGGCCAGCCGCTCGCGTTCAGGCTTTCAGGAGAAGGAACTCTGGCAACTCCCGCCGAAGATGGCCAAACCAGCTCCGGTCAGGCCAACTCCGGAGGCGCTTCCGCCCAGCCCGAGAGCCGCCCCGGCGGTGGCCTCGGACCTCCGATCGACGCTCCCGATCCCCTGCAGAAATATCGCTGGTACATCCTCGGAGGGTTCGCCGCAGTTCTCATCGTCGGCGGAATCTTCGTAGCATCACGCCAACAAGCTGCCAACCGCGTCACCATCTCTAAGGGTAAGGGTCTGCCCGCGCTGGAAGATGACGAGGACTATGTGGCCGCTTCTGTTCCCGCAACCCGGGTAGGGCGAAACGAAGCAACATCCGACGTCCGAAGCAATGTTCGGAGCGAGGCAGGAAGCGACGTCCGAATCGACGTTCGTCCGCAACCGGCCCCGCGCCCCTCCTCAACTTCCATGCTGCTCGAAGGCTTGAAAGAAGAACTCTTCCAACTCGAAGTCGAACACAAACAGGGCCGCATCAGCCAGCAGGAATACGAAAGCGCGAAAGCTGCCATGGACCAGACGTTGCAGCGCGCCCTAAAACGCGAGGCGCAAAAGGCGTAGTAGCATGGCGTGGGTGTTGTCTTACGTGCTAAGCGGAGAGGCGGGCGGTGGCCCTCTACCAAAAAGTGACAGCGCCCAGCCCCACTCCACCCACGCGCCTTAATTCTTTTTTTGCCCGTAACTAATTGATTCCCATAGATATTTTTGGCAATTCTCCGCTGACCTTGTGATCTAAGGATCGCCAGGGGAGGGATTTCCCCCCAAGAATATTCCTCCAAAACACCACTCTGCATCGCCCCGCTGCGCGTAACATCCAATGAGATAGTTCGATCGAATTAAGTTCCACCAAAATTATGAGCAACATGTTTAAGACCGCGTTCCTGCTCACCGCCCTCACGCTGCTTCTGATGTTCTTTGGCCGCTACTTCGGCGGGGAGAATGGAATGTTCCTGGCTCTGGCCTTCGCCGCCGTCATGAACTTCGTCTCGTACTTCTACTCCGACAAGATCGCTCTGGCCATGTACCGCGCGCAGCCCGTCACCCGCGAGGAACTGCCGCGCGCCTACGCTGCCGTCGAACGCCTTTCGCAGAAGATGAGTATTCCAATGCCGAAGATTTACGTGATCCCGACGGAATCTCCCAACGCGTTCGCGACCGGACGCAATCCGAGCCACGCTTCGGTCGCCGTGACTCACGGGATTCTGAGTCTGTTGAATGACGAAGAACTGGAAGGCGTTCTGGCGCACGAACTCGGCCACGTCAACAACCGCGACATCCTGATCAGCTCCGTCGCCGCCACCATCGCAGGCGCCATCACCATGCTCGCCAGCATGGGACGCTGGGCCATGCTGTTCGGCGGCTATGGAGGCCGCGATCGCGACCGCAGCGGAGGCGGAGGCTTAACAGCCCTCCTGATGCTGATCGTTGCTCCAATCGCAGCGACGTTGATTCAGCTTGCCGTCTCGCGTTCACGCGAATATCAAGCCGACGCCACGGGCGCGCATTTCACCGGCAATCCGTATGCGCTGGCCAGCGCCTTGCAAAAGCTGGACACGTACTCGCGCCGTATACCGATGCAGGCCAGCCTGTCGACCGCGCATCTGTTCATCATCCAGCCGTTGCTGGGAATGAATTTCGGCAGCCTGTTCTCGACCCATCCCCCGATCGCGAAACGGATCGAGCGTCTGACCGGAAGGCCCGCGGAGTTTATGCAGTAAATGCAGCTGCGAGCTATGAGTTACGAGCTGCGAGCAAGCCCGTGGTTCCGCCCGGTAAATGAGTGACGCAAGCCACGGAACCGCGAAGCGTTCTGACAAGGGGATTTGCTCGTGGCTCGATGCTCATGGCTCAAAGCCCTATGACGTAGGTAACTCCACCCACTCCATGCCCGATAGTAGAATCCAAACAATGTCGCCTGAGACCGCCATCGCTGTTTCTCACAAAGCCGCCGACCTCGAAAAAGCTCTCCGCCGCGTGATTCGCGGCAAGGACGACGTCGTTCGCCTCGCGCTGGTCAGCATTTTCGCCCGCGGTCACCTGCTGATTGAAGGCGTTCCCGGCGTGGGCAAGACCACGCTCGGGCAGGCGCTGGCCCGCGCCATCGATTGCACCTTTCAGCGCGTGCAGTTCACCAGCGACATGCTGCCGTCCGATGTTCTGGGGATTTCGGTCTATTCGGCGGCCGATCAGGTATTTGAATTCAAGCGCGGTCCGATCTTCACCAACGTTCTGCTGGCCGACGAGATCAACCGTACTACGCCCAAAACGCAGTCCGCGCTGCTCGAAGCCATGAACGAAGGCCAGGTCACGGTCGACGCGCATTCCTACGAGTTGCCGCAACCTTTTCTTGTGATTGCAACGCAGAACCCGGTAGAGCATCACGGAACCTACCCGCTGCCGGAATCGCAGCTCGATCGTTTCCTGATGCGCGTGCGCATGGGATATCCCGACGCGCAAGCCGAGCGTCAGATCCTGCGCTCTGAAGCAGGCGTTTCCCATCTTGCGGAGATTCGTCCCGTCCTGACTGGCGCTGAAGTGCTCGAGATGCAGCAGGCGGTGAAGCAGATTCGTGTGGACGACTCTCTGGTCAGCTATGCTCTGGAAATCGTCCGCCGCACTCGCGGGTCGGAATTCCTCTCGCTGGGCGTCTCGCCCCGCGGATCGCAAGCACTCTACCGCGCCGCGCAAGCCATGGCCTTCCTCGAAGGCCGCACCTTCTGCACTCCTGAAGACTTCAAGCCGCTGGTCGTTCCCGTCTTCGCGCACCGCGTGGCCGTGAGTGGCCTCTACGCCTCGACGCTGAGAAAATCAGAGCAGTCGGACCAGGTGCTCAAAGACATCATCGAGAGCGTTCCAGTGCCTCTGTAGACAGTACTCAGTACCTAGTACTCGGTACTCAGTTTTAAGCTTCCTGTGTCCTTCGTGACCACTGTGGTTAATTCTTTCCTCGTCGTGAGAGAATGCGATTTCTGTGATCGCAGAAACTCTTCCAGCAGCCTACGATGCAATCGGCAAACAGGTCTCACAGCCTTTTTCGCGGCGCAAAGGTCCGCATCCTACATTTCCGATGGGACGTTATATCAGCCAGCCTCTCAGCGTCCAGTGTGCCACGATTGAAGACGTTCGCAATTTCCTTGCCGGTTGCAAGTACGTCTCCGATGAAGAACTGTTTGGTAGGCGCGATTATTGGCAACCGCCCGAAGAGTTTGAAAAAAGGAGGAAGGGCGATTGCGAAGACTTCGCGCTCTGGACCTGGCGACAACTAGTAAACATGGGATACGATGCGCGATTCATTGGCGGATCCGCTGGACGTTATGGCGATGGGCATGCTTGGGTTGAATATTTTCAGGACGGCAAGTGCTTCCTGTTGGAGCCTCTTTGTTGCCGAGTCGGGCAAACAATACCTCGGCTATTGACGTTGCGGTACGAGCCGCGAATTTCGGTTTCGTGGGATGGCAAGACCCTCAGATACTTCTCTCATAAGAAGCCTGCATCCCGGGTTGGATGGAGAACTCTGGGATTGCTAATGCCGGAATACTTGGCCTTCTGGTCTTGGCAGTCGCTCAAGATCCTGCTTCACCTTCCTCGGATTGCGTGGAACATTCTCCGTTTGTATATCTTCCGGAGGAAGCTCTGGGCACTGCGAAAGAATCCAGAGCGCTAATCGCTGACGCCGAGTCTATAATCCTCCCGACATGTCCTTCCTTCGCTTCCTCATGCTGCTCTCCCTCATTGCCTGGATCGGGGGCCTGCTGTTCTTTGCCTTCGTGCTCGCGCCCACCGCCTTTCAGGTTCTGCCCAACACGCATCTTGCCGGAAATGTGGTTGGACGTACTCTCGGCAAACTCCACTGGATCGCTATCGTCTCAGGATTTATTTTTCTGGCCAGTTCCCTGCTCTACAGCCGACTCACCGACGGCACGGCGCATATCTTCGCCATGCGCCATGTGCTGATTTGCCTGATGCTTGGCCTAACGCTGCTCTCGCAGTTCTGGATCATCCCACGGATGGACACGCTGCGCGCGACAGTCAGCGACTTCGCGACCGTTCCACTGGATAATCCAGTGCGTGTGCAATTCGACGCGCTGCATGCGTGGTCGACGCGGGTGGAAGGCGCGGTACTGCTGTTGGGGTTGGTTGTGGCGTACGTGACGGCAAGCGCGTTCGGCCGTCCGTGACAGCTACTAGCTCCTAGCGGCTAGCTTTGGGGCTTGGCTTGCTCTGACTGCTTCGCCGCCACGATGAGAATCAGCGAAGATTCCGCACGCAGCGTGTCTCGGCCGGAAGCTAGTAGCTAGCGGCTAGAAGCTATTACCGCCGGCTTCTCGCTCCGAGCACTTCACGAATCTTCAACGCGAGAGAGTCCAACTTAAAGGGCTTCTGCAACAACGCGGTTTCAGGCCCAACTTCATCTTCAGGAACTTCGCCGAATTCACCTTCGGTGTATCCCGACATGAAGATGACCTTCATATTCGGACGAGACTTGAGCAGCCTGCGCGCAACTTCGGACCCTCGAACATGCGGCATCACGATGTCCGTCAGCAGCACATCGATGGACCCCTTGTATTGCTCGGCCAGCGCGACCGCGTCGCCGCCGTCTTTCGCCTCCAGCACCGAGTAGCCGAGTTCCTGCAGAAACTGGCACATCATCCAGCGCAGGTCGGGCTGATCTTCCGCGACCAGAATCGTTTCCATGCCAGCGCGAGAGGTCTTGACCGGCACGTGTGCGGGCTGAGACTGCGGCGGCGCGGCGACGCGCGGGAAGAACACGCGCAACGTCGATCCCCTTCCGGGCTCGCTGCTCACCCGCACGAACCCGCCACTGGCTCGCACGATGTTATACACCACGGAGAGTCCAAGTCCGGTTCCTTCATTCTTGCTCTTCGTTGTGAAGAATGGTTCAAAGATTCTGCTCTGGGTCTCGGCATCCATGCCGACCCCGGTGTCAGTAACCGCCAGCATCACGTATTCGCCGCGAGGGAGGACGGATGCGCGGCTGCCGCGAACCGCGTCTCTTCCAATCAGCGCAGTCTCTACCATGACTTTTCCGCCCTGCGGCATTGCGTCGCGCGCGTTGACCACGAGATTCATAATGACTTGTTCAATCTGCCCGGGATCGGCATTGACGCAACAGGCTTCGGGATCGAGCTTGACCACGAATTCCATCTCGTCGCGCAATACACCGAGCAGCATCTCTCCCATCTGATTCACCAGCAGATTGAGGTCGAGCACCTGAGGAGTGAACACATGCTTTCGGCTGAAAGAGAGCAACTGCCGCGTAAGGCTGGCTGCGCTTTCCGTCGTGCGGACGATCGTGTCGACGCTTTTGCGCACTGCCGGGCTCTCGATCTCTTCCTGCAGAACGATTTCCGCGTATCCCCGAATCACCATGAGCAGGTTGTTGAAGTCATGCGCGATGCCGCCAGCCAGGCGGCCGACGGCCTCCATCTTCTGAGACTGCCGAACCTGTTCTTCCAGTCCGCGGCGGCCCGTGACGTCGCGCGACGTCACCACGATGCCGCCCACCGCTACGTCATTCAGCAGGTTGTTGCCCACCGATTCCAGCCAGACCCACGAGCCGTCTTTGCGGCGAAAACGATACTCGGGAGGAGCTGCGCTTCCCACCTTCAAGGTAAGGCGCTCCAGCGCGGCCCTTACCGCGAACTCGTCGTCGGGATGAATAAACTCGAGAAAACTCTTGCCCAACAGTTCGGACGGTTTGTATCCTGCAACCCGCTCGATCGACGGGCTGTGATAAAGCATCGTTCCGTCGACTGCAACCACAGTGATGACGTCCGATAGATTCTGAATCAGATAGCCGAAGCGCTCCTCGCTGCGTCGCAGAATAGCCGCAGCCTGCAGGCGGTCGCGGATGTCGCGGAATATGCCGACGATGGCCGGCCTGCCGTTGAACTCGGTCCCACTGGCGCTCACCTCAACCGGAACAGGGATTCCGTCGACACGCAGCAGTTCGAGTTCCCGGCCTCGTCCTGAGCCCGCGCTGTCGGGACTCAGCAATTGGGCTCGGGCATTTCGTTCCTTGGCTGGATAGAGCCGGGATTCCGGCATGCCACTCAATTGCGACTCCGGTATGCCCAGCATTGTTCCAGCCTTGTTATTGGCTTCGAGGACGATGCGAGTTTCGGCGTCGATGACCAGAATTGCGTCATTCGCCGTGTTGATGAGGTTGCGGTATTTCTCTTCGGAGTCTCGCACTTGCTTCAGCACGCCCGAGGACAACAAAATCCCGATGAACAACAATACTCCGCTGGCCAGCAGCGTCAGGACGGAAAGCAGCCGGTCTATCCAGCGTGCGCCTTGGCTCAGGGTGGACGAGAACTCGTCTTCCAGCGGAGTGACGCGGGCATCGACCGCGGCCACTTCATCACTGAGCTGCAAAATCTTCCGCGCGTCAGGACGGTCCGAATTGACCTCCTGATGGAGCTCACCCGCCAGGGTACGAAGCTGGTCGATGTAGCGGTCACCCTCGGTCCAGATAGCGATGGCACGCGCCATATAGCCGATCCGTCCGAACCGCCGGAAGAGCATCGACATGTTCGGTACGTCTTCCGGACTGTTGCGCCCTTGCACGAAGCCCTGACGAACCAGTTCCCCGTCGGGCGAGGAGCGTGCGAGTTCCAGGCGAGCCTGCTTGTCGCCAATGGGAACCGCGATTTCCGTGAGGTACTGCTGGTAGTCCTGCTCGGCATGAGTGGTTGCGTATTCGGTCAGGCTGAGGACCGCCCGCTTCTCGCCTTTGGACCAAAGGCCTTCGCCCCCAACATAGGCACGCACGCCGGAAAGGATTTCGGAGCGAAGGACGCCAAGATAAAAGACGCAGATCACGATGGCAACAAAAACGCCAATGATGACCAGCAGTTTTCTGGCGATGGGAAGGCGGCGAAGCATTTCTGCCCGATTTCGCATGCTGGAGCCCGGGAATCAAGACATCGCTGAACTGTACTCCCGCGTCCGCACGGCGGAAGAATACAAACAGAAATGAGCTGCTGCTAGAGACCTGAAAAATGTGCCTACAGCATATCGCGACGCGCGGACAATTCGTCAAGGTAAATTCGTACGGCCATCGAAACCGCTGATTAAGCGCGTGGTTACCTTCAGTAAACCCAGGTCTCAGCGCAAAGTTGCGTGACGAAAGCAGGGAACCACGTGGTCGTTGACCAGTCCGACTGCTTGCATGAAGGCGTAGCAGATCGTCGAGCCCACAAAGTTGAACCCTCGCTTCTTCAGATCCTTGCTTATAGCGTCAGATTGTGCTGTTCGCGCAGGAACCTGCTTCGGGGACTTTGGCGAGTTGACAAGCGGTTTGCCCTCGACAAACTGCCAGATGTAGCGGTCGAAGCTGCCAAACTCTTCCTGTAAGCGGAGAAAGGATTTGGCGTTGGCAACGGTGGATGCGATCTTGAGTTTGTTCCGCACAATGCCGGGATCGAGCAAAAGTCGCCCGATTTTGCGACGGTCGTAGCGCGCAACGCGGGCCGGATCGAATCCGTCGAAGGCGCGGCGATAGTTTTCGCGCTTATTTAGGATTGTGCTCCAGCTGAGCCCGGCCTGCGCGCCTTCGAGAATGAGGAATTCAAAGAGCGTCCGGTCGTCATGCACCGGCACGCCCCATTCTTCATCGTGATAACGGATCAGGAGTTCGCCGCTGGCCCAGGCACAGCGAACGAGTTGCGCATCGTCTTTCACCATAGAGCTCACAGGGTCTCACCGCAGAATAGGATTGTGAGTTTACTCCAGTGACTTGGGATCGGATTTGTTGACCGGCGATTTGGCATCGAGCAGCGAGACCAACTGATGCGCACACGCCGGGATGCCGACTCTACCCTGGCGAATGATTTCCTTCGCCGACACCCTCTTACCATAGAGCTTTTCGTTGGCGCTGCCATCGGAGCGCAGGGTCGACCCTTCGAGCGAGACTCCGGCAAACAGGCCCTTGTTCCGCGAGTAGGAGAGGATCTCGGCGCTCATCACGATGTCGGTGGCACCTTCCGCAGTGCGTCCCTTAGGACCGGCAGCGGCCGAAGCATCGGCCCCGAGCTTCACCTTGCTGTAAAGAAGAGTTTCCGCGCCCTTGGGATTCATTACGAGCAGGACGAAATCGGTGGCCTGGCCGCCAAGTTGAAATCCAATGCTCACGCCTTCAAGCGCGTAAAGTGCGGGCGCGCCCCACTTGCCCTTGTAGTGTTCTCCACTGCGGCAAACCATGACGCCGCGGCCGTAGCTGCCCCCAATGCCGAACGCGCCCTTTTTCACGGAGGGAAGAATGATCACGCATTCGGCCTTGTCCAGCAGGTCTTGCGGAATATCGTCAGGGATGTTCAGGATTTCTTTGAGCACCACGCCTGCATCTTTGACGCGCTCTTGCTCGTGCTGGTCGTCGGCAAACGCTGCCGCGGTCGACACTAGCACGATGATCAAACACACGATGAACTTCTTCATGAATTCCTCCAAGGAGATTTTAAGGAAAAAGTGCTTTGATTCGTGTCACTATGTTAACCCCTGAATCTGATTGGCTAACGGGAGCGGGCACGCCCGGAAGTTCATGGGGTGCACGTAACTGGAAGAATCCGCAGGTCTTGAGATATGACCAAACGCGTGCTCCTTTTGTAACTTGGCACCCGGGCGGTCACGCTCCTACAGTCAATCGAGAGAGTGGGTCCCCTTTGGACCCGATTTCGGCCTCTGGCGTGCATCCAATAGATTGGAAGTGTGTTCAGACGCGGTTTCGAGTGAAAAATTTGGGTTTTCAGGGCATGAAGTACACACTTTGGACTCTTCGCGCGCTGACGATGTTGCTGGCAACCTTTTTGTCGGTTGCGCCGGCGCGGGCACAGTCTTTGTACGGATCCGGAGCGCCAAGTGTAAACGCCTATAACGCCGGCAGCGACGCGTCAGGAAACTCGGACGACGGCCAGAACGCGATGATCACCCTGCACGCGCGGGTGAACGAAGTCAACGTTCTATTCATCGCAACGGACAAACACGGCAAGTTCGTGCGCGACCTGAATCAAAGCGATTTCAGCATTCTGGACGACCACAAGCCGCCACAGGCGATTCTCAACTTCCGCCGCGAGACGGATCTGCCGCTGCACCTTGGATTGCTGGTCGATGTCAGCGGATCGGTCGATGGCCGTTTTGATTTCGAGCAGAACGCCGCCACCAGTTTCCTGGAACACACGGTCCGCGCCGGCTTCGACAAAGCCTTCGTGGTTGGCTTCAACAGTCACAGCCAGCTGTCGCAGGATTTCACGGACAATGTCCAATTGCTTTCGGTCGGGGTGCACAAGCTGCATGATGGCGGTGGGACCGCCCTCTACGACGCCGTCTATCATGCCTGCAAAGAGAAATTTCTGAAGGACCGGCCAGATCACCCCGTGCGCAAGGCAATCGTGATCGTCAGCGACGGAGAGGATAATCAGAGCGAGTTCTCGAAAGCGCAAGCCATCGAGATGGCGCAGCGCGCCGAAGTAATCATCTATGCAATCTCGACCGATGACAGCGGCCTGGTAATGCGGGGTGACAAGGTGCTGGAACAACTGGCCGAGGCTACTGGAGGCCGCGCGTTCTTCCCGTTCAAAATGAAAGATATTACGCACTCGTTCGCGGCGATTGAAGATGAGCTCCGCAGCCAGTATGTGGTGTCTTACAAGCCCGCCGATTTTGATGCCGACGGGCGCTACCGCTCGATCCAAATTTCCTCGCTAAAGAAGGATCTTCAGGTGCGGGCGCGCAAGGGGTACTTCGCGCCCCAGCAGTAACTACACGGCTCCGGGCTTCCGCTGTCCGGCTTCCGGACTTCACACTTCAGGCTTTGACCTCAGATCCTGCAAAAGTTGCTATTGCAGAATGCAAAACGTGGGATTGCGCTGATCATTGCTCGGGCGGTTCCTCTGTGTTAACGTCCCATTGATTTCCCGTTCATCCTTCAGACTTCAAACTACTGAGGAGAGGCTTATGATCGGCATTATCTTCCTGGTTCTTCTTGTTGTCATCGCCGTGGTGCTGATCGGCATGTACAACAGCCTGGTCCAACTGCGGGTGCGCTGTGACTCGGCGTGGTCCGACATTGATGTTCAGCTCAAGCGACGGCATGACCTGATTCCGAATCTGGTGGAAACCGTGAAGGGATATGCCACGCATGAGAAAGGCACATTTGAGAACATCGCCAAGTTCCGGTCGCAAGCTATGCAGGCCGCAACGCCCGCAGACAAGGCGGCTGCAGAGAACCAACTCACTGGCGCGCTGAAGAGCCTGTTTGCGGTGGCGGAGAACTATCCTGAGCTGAAAGCTTCGGAGGAGTTCACCCAACTGCAGGGATCACTGAGCCAGACGGAAGATTCGATTCAGAATGCGCGCCGTTATTACAACGCCGTGGTGCGCGACCTGAATACGAAGATTCAGTCGTTCCCGACAAATATTCTGGCCGGGATGTTCGGGTTCACGGCACGGCAGTTCTTTGAAACCACCGACGTCGACCGCGAGCCGGTGGCCGTAAAGTTTTGAGATTTGAATAATGGCGATTGCGTAATTTTGTAATTGAGGAATTGTGAAATTTGAAAGTTCCAAGATTTCTTGTTCTCGCACTGCTGGTTTGCTTCGTTACGGGCGCCGCTCAGGCAAAGTCCTGGCACGTTAGCGATTTTCAAGACACGATTGTTGTTCGCGACGACGGCAGCGCGCTGGTGACCGAGCGGATCAGCCTGGTCTTCGAGGGTGAATGGCACGGGATCCATCGCACGATTCCGATCGAGTATCCCGGGCCGAATGGAACGAATTACGAACTCTTCCTCAACGTCACCAGCGTTACCGACGGCAACGGCGGAAAGCTCAAGTACGACTCGTCCACAGCGAACGGCGCCCGCGATCTGAAGATTTATATTCCCGACGCGGTCGATGCGACGCGAACGGTAGAGATCATCTACCGGGTCCGCAACGGGACGCGATTCTTCGATTCCTACGACGAGTTTTACTGGAACGTGACCGGCAACGACTGGCCCGTGCCGATCGATCACGCTTCCGCGACCGTGCAATTTCCCACTGGTGCTGCGGGTTCACTGCGGGCGCAGGCATTTACCGGCGTATACGGCTCGACCCAACGCGATGCCACGGCCACGGTCGACGGCGCCGAGGCGCAGTTCGAGACCACGAATCCGCTCCCGATGCGCGGCGGGTTGACCATCGACGTCTACATTCCCAAAGACATCCTCAAAGAGCCCAGCGCACTGACGAAATTTTTCTGGTTCATCGGTGGCAATCCGATCGTCTTTCTGCCGCTGGTTACGCTCGGCGGGATGTTCCTGCTGTGGTGGTACAAGGGACGCGATCCGGATCCCGGAGTCTCGGTGGCGCCGATGTACGAACCGCCAGCCGGGATTTCGCCGGCGGAAGCGGGCACACTGCTCGACGACAGCATTCATCCGCGGGATATCACATCGACCATCATCGATCTGGCGGTTCGGGGATACATCAAGATTGAAGAGACCGCGGAAAAGATTCTGGTCTTCACGCACAAAGACTATGTCTTCCATCTGCTGAAGCCACGCGAACAGTGGGGCGCCGATCTCTCACCCCACGAGCGCGTAATGCTGGAGAATATTTTCGCCGGCGGCGACGACATTCGGCTTTCGAGCCTGAAGAACCGTTTCTATACGGCTGTGCCGGTGATTCGCCAAGATATTATGGCGGCGTTAAAGACGAAGGGGATTTACCTGCTCGATCCGGAGTCGGCGAATGGGTACAGTATCGGAGTGGCCGTCGCGATTATCGCTATATTTGCCCTGTTTCAGTTTCTTGGGTGGGCGAACTTTTTTAACTCGGCACTCTTGCTGGTGGTGTGCTTGCCGATCTCGGCGTTGATCTGGTTCCTCTTTGCGCGCGTAATGACCGCCAAGACTGTGAAGGGATCGCGGACTCGAGTCGCAGTGCTCGGCTTCCAGGAGTTCATGAATCGTGTAGACGGCGAGCGGCTCAAGCTCATGCCCCCGACTACGTTCGAGAAGTATCTGCCGTATGCTATGGCTTTGGGAGTGGAGCATCACTGGGCGCAGGCATTTTCCGGAATCGTGAAAGATCCGCCGCAGTGGTATGTGGGGCCGGGTGTCTATGTTGGAGGTTTCAATCCGATTTTCTTTTCGAGTTCGATGCACAGCATGGCTAGTGACATGCATCAGGTATTTGTCTCCGCCCCGCGCGCGAGTTCGAGTGGTTCCGGCTTTGGCGGAGGCGGCGGGGGAGGCGGAGGTTTCTCCGGCGGCGGCTTTGGTGGCGGCGGTGGCAGCGCGTTCTAAGCAGGTAGCGAGCATGAAGTCCGTTTGCGCTTTAACACTCCTGCTTGGTTGGGCTGCGGGCCTCTATGCTCAACAGAGCGAACCTCCCCAGCCAGCTTTGACAGTGCGGTCCACCTTGGTCATGGTTCCTGTCCTCGTGACAACCAAGGCGGGGAAGGTGGTTTTTGAACTGACAGCGGATGACTTCGTTGTCACCGATAACGGCGTCCCGCAGCATTTCGCGGTCGATCAGGAAACCGGTTCGCAACCGCTGGCCTTGGCGGTCGTCGTCGAAACCGGGGGCGCCGGGGCTGGTCACCTCGACGACTATCGAGGACTGGACGCCGTTCTCGATGCGCTGATCGGAAACGTCGAACACCGCCTCGCTCTGGTGACGTTCGACAGCACACCGCGGCTGCTAATGCCTTTCACGTCGAGAACGTCGGACATTTCCCGGCAGCTTGCGAACCTGACGGAAGGCGACGGTGGAGCATCCACTCTGGATGCGGTCGCGTTCGCCGTGGAGCAGTTGCGGGCGCAGCCGGCGAGTTACCGGCGCGCGATTCTTCTGCTCAGCGAAACCATCGATCAAGGCAGCAAGACGACGCTCAATGAGGCCCTGCGCCTTATCAGCGACACGAATACGGCAATCTACAGCTTCGCTTTTTCGAGTACACGCGCGGCAGTCTCCCACGAGGCCTCCAAGCTGACGAACAACAACCCAGGGCCCGAGCACGGATGCTTCAGCCACGAAGGGGCCGATGCCGAATATGAAGGCCACTACAGCAAGCAGGTGCTCGACTGCATCAGCCAGCTCGCTCCGCCGCTGCGGCTGGCCACAATGACATTTCTGACTGCCCGGAATGCATTGCGCAAAAACACTGCGGAATCGGTCGCCCAGTTGACCGGGGGAGAGTTCTTCCACTTCCACAATGCCAAGGACCTGAAGGCAAGCCTGATCACGATTTCAAACGATCTGCCGAACTACTATGTGCTGAGCTTCCGCCCTTCGTCGCTGACCCCCGGCCTGCATGCGTTGCATGTGGAGGCCAAGGGCCTGCCAGAGTTGGTAGTGAAGGCGCGGAGGGAATACTGGCTCGACGACGATTCCGCGCGCTAATATCCGGTGATCTAGCGGAACTTAACCATACGGCCGAGGCGGCCGTCCCCACATTTACAGGGCCGCTCCCCACAAAAATAGGGCCGCGAATGGATCGCGGCCCTGGAATCGGGGGTGCTTGGGTTTATTGTTCGCCGCCAGAGAAGCTGCTGCCCCAGAGCGCATTGCTGCCCCACAAAGCATTGCTACCCCAGAGAGCGTTACTGCCCCATAGAGCATTTGATCCCCAGAGCGCGTTCGATCCCCACAGGGCATTCGAACCCCAGAGCGCATTGCTGCCCCAGAGCGCGTTACTGCCAGTCATGGTCGTCGCGTTCGCTCCTGCGATGAACTCAGAGGGCCCCCAGACTGCGGAGTTCGCCCACGCAGCGGACGTATTCCAGACCGCCGTCGAACTATCGGTGAGGTATACGTTGCCGGTGGTCGGATCATAAGAAGTGACCGGAGACATCGCACTTCCCCTGGCAACGTCGGTGCTGTTCAACGCAGCTTCCACGTCGACATAACCCGCGCCGACCGTGAACACGTCATATTGATCGGTGTAGGTGATGCCCGTAGTTGGATCGGTTGTGCTGCTGGACGTTGGGAAGGTCTTGTACGCCGTCTTCATCAGGCGGGCCTTCACCTGATCTGGAGTCAGGTTGGGACTCTTCTGCAGCAGATCGGCCACGACTCCGCTCACGATGCCAGTCGCCATGCTGGTTCCGCTCAAGGTGAAGTAATTGGAAGACGATGCGCTGCTTCCGCCATTCATGTAGTAGCTGTAGGGCACCTGATTTCCAGGAAGCTCGTTATAGAGCGTCGAACCCGGCGCTTCGAGCGAAACCAGCAGGTTGCCGGGAGCCACGAGATCGGGCTTCGCGACCGCATCGACCACCGTCGGCCCCTTGGAACTGTAACTCGCGATCAGGTCGTCGGTGCGGGTGGGCGTGCCCATCGGCTTCATCGCGCCCACGGTAATTACGTACGGATCGTTGCCAGGGGAAGTAATGGTGGCATATCCGTCGGTAGGCTGATAGCGGCCGTTATTGCCGGCAGCCACAACCACCACGATTCCATTTTGCCAGGCTTTTTCGACCGCTTGGCAGAGCGGATCCAGTTTATAAGTCTCGTACACAGCGCGACCGAGCGACAGGTTGATCACACGAATGTTGTACTGCGATTTTAAAGCGATCGCTTGGTTGATGGCTGCGATCACGAGGCTATCGGTGCCCGCGCCGTTCTGGTCCAGGACGCGAAGGTTGACGATCTTTGCGCCAGGCGCAATCCCCTTGAAGGTCTTGTTGTAGAACGGGCCGGTTGACAGGAGACCATCTCCGGCGATCAGTCCGGCAACGTGCGTACCGTGGCCATATTGGTCACTGGCGCTCGAGTTTCCCGGCACGAAAGATTGCTGATGCACAACTCGCGTCAAAGGCAGAATACCCTGGTAGAGATCGGGGTGATTGCTCACACCGCTATCGATCAGCGCCACACCAATCCCGGCTCCGGTGTAGTTCGACTGCCACGCGAACTCAGCATTCACGGCAGCGGCCGCGTTGCTCAGCGACGGTGTGAGTGGACGGTCGGTACTGATATACACGACGTTAGACTGGTTCGACAGGTTTGCGATGCCGTTCCCATCCAGCAGCGCAACCACACCGTTGACCAGCGGCAACTGCCCCAGGATCGTGCCGCCAAGTTTCACGACGTCATTCACTAGGCAGTCCACTAGGCCGAGCAGCCCCGTGCAGTTGACCTGCGTTCCCGGGGCATACTGCACGATCACTTGCACCTGCTGGGTGGACTTATAACCTCTCAGCTCGGGCGATATTTTCGTGTCGTCGGCGTACGCTAAAGTGACGCTGGCGATTAGCAAGAACAGCAAGAACTTCTTCATGGTCTCCCCCACGATGTGCGCCCACAGGCGCGTAACTTCGCCCCTAGTGACCTAGGTATGTGCAGGTGCAGGCCCAAACTGATACAGCTTGTTCTATGTGCTTCAATCACTTACACAGCGCTGTTTCAAAAATCAACGGCCAATTTGTCCCACCTTGCGGGCACCGGACAATTTGTCCCAGAAATCGCTCGCGATAGAGCTCGGAAGGTCCCTCCGGCCCCACGTAAGTCATTGATTCGTGTGAACTAAACCATCGTAACTAGGGCGTTCTTTTTTGGGCGGACAGGCTGCTCCAAAACGTTGAAAATTTAAGCACTTATCATGTCTTGGATTCGTTCCATTGGCGCTCGTGCGTTCATTGCAGGAATGGCGCTCTCGGGGGCCATTTGCTTGGCAGTGGCGTTCTCCCATTGGCATTCGAGCGATCCAATCAAGTTCGTGTGTTACCTGATCGCGGCGATGTTGGCGTCATCGCTGAAGGTCGTCCTGCCCGGTATTGAGGGAACGCTGTCGGTGAACTTCCTGTTCACGCTGTTGGGAATCCTGGAACTAGGTTTGCCAGAAACTCTAGTGATTGGACTGGCCAGCACCCTGGCTCAGTTCTATTGGAGGCCGGCGCGGCGGTTGAAGCTGGTGCAGTTGGTATTCAATCTCTCGCAGGTAACGGTTTCGAGCGCAGCAGCCTATGGCGCCTACAAGCTGATTGTCATCTACGTTCTTCACGCCCCGGGACCACTCGCGCTGCTTGTCGCCGCCATCGTTCACTTCGGCTGCAATACCTGGGCAATGTCGACCATCATCGGGTTAACTGAGGATAAGGTTATCCCTCGAGTGTGGACGGAGATCTATCTCTGGTCGTTTCCCTACTACATGGTCGGAGCGGCAGCGGCAGGCCTGATCGACTTCCTGAACGGTCATATCGGATGGCAATCGTCATTGCTCATTCTGCCGCCGATTTACTTGATGTATCGCTCGTACCGTCTCTATCTTGGCAAGCTTGAGACGGAAAAGAAGCATGCGGAACAGGTGTCAAATCTGCACCTGAGAACGATTGAAGCTCTCGCGCTGGCCATCGAAGCCAAAGATGAAACCACCGGCGAACACCTGCAACGCGTGCGCGTATACGCGATGGAGTTGGCGAAGGAACTGGGCTTGAGTGGGGACGAAACCGAGGCGCTAAGAGCGGCGTCGGTGCTGCACGACATCGGAAAACTGGCCGTGCCGGAGCATATCATTTCCAAGCCGGGCAGACTGACGCCGGAAGAATTCGAGAAGATGAAAATCCATCCCACGGTGGGTGCGGAGATTCTGGAGCAGGTTCATTTTCCGTACCCAGTTGTACCCATTGTGCGAGCGCACCACGAGAAATGGGATGGCAGTGGATATCCGAACGGCTTGGCCGGCGAAGAAATTCCGATCGGAGCGCGCATTCTCGCGGCGGTCGATTGCCTCGACGCCCTCGCTTCAGACCGGCAATACCGCAAGGCGCTGCCGCTGGGCGAAGCTATGGCCAAGGTGGTCGCGGATGCGGGCAAGAGCTTTGATCCAAAAGTCGTGGCGATTCTGCATCGTCGCTATATTGAACTGGAGAAACTGGCGAACCAGCAGCCGCTGCAGTCTCCGCCGAAATTATCGACCGATATCAAAATAGAGCGGGGCCTGGCGCCCGCGGCAGGATTCGCGGAATCCGCCGAGCCCGTCGACGCGTCGGCGGGAATGGCGACAGACTTGAGCGAGCGTCTCTCAGCGGCGTTGCAGCAAAGTCATCACATCCTCGAATTTGCTCGCCAGGCCGGATCCTACTTTCGCTCTGAAGACATCTTCTCTTTGCTTGCGGTGCGTTTGAAAAACCTGGTGCCGCATGATGCGATGGCCGTGTACTGTCCCAAAGACGGGACACTCTCCGCGGGGTTTGTAAGTGGAGAAAACTTCCGGCTGTTCTCGTCGCTGAGAATTCCGGACGGCGAAGGACTCTCGGGATGGGTCGCGCAAAACCATAAAGCCATCTTGAATGGGAATCCGTCGGTCGAACCGGGCTATCTCAACGATCCCACGAAATACAGCACGCTACGCTCAGCGCTGGCGGTGCCTCTCGAAGGAACAGCAGGGGTAGCCGCCGTGCTCGCTGTCTATCGCGTTGCGCAGGATGCGTTCACCCAGGACGATCTTCGCGTGGTGGAGGCGGTTGGAGCTGGGCTCGGTGCTGCGATTGAGAATGTCGGGAAGGCCAGGGCATCGGCCGTTGCTGCCGGAGCAAAATGACTCATGTGGGGACAGCCGCCTCGGCTGTCCGTCGAGCGCAGCTCGATTCGTTTGACATCGTCACACTCTGTGAAAAGCATCGGGCCTTCGGCCCGAGGACAGCCGAGGCGGCTGTCCGCACATTAATCCTTCAGGATTCAGCCTTCCAATACGCGGGCCGGACGCCCGCGCCGCATAAGTCACTTTTTCATCACTCCAACTCGAAGCTGACCCACTGCAGGCCGCCATCGCGCTCGATCTGCAGCACGACTGCATCGCCCGTTTTCAGCGCTTGTACGGCGGTGCGCAGAGTTTTTACGGAATCAATTGGCGTCGTGTTGAGCTGATGAATCACGTCGCCGGTCTGAAGCCCTGTATCCGGCGTGATCAAATCAGCCGCCCGGCCTACTACGATGACCCCAGACGGAATTCGCAGCGAGCCCAACCGCGAGCGCAGATCGGGAGTGATGTCGATGACTAGCACTCCCAGGCGCGAGATCAGGCTGTTCTCGGGATTCACGGAATCAAGAAGTTCGTCCATGTGATCGCGGCTCTCGATCGCGGGCACGTACAGCGTCTTCCTTTCGGTACCGCGCAGAATTTCTAACTTCACGACCTGATCGAGGCGGTGCAAATACAGGGCGGCCGAAAGCGAAGGAAGAGTTTCGATGCGCCGGTCATCGGCGCGAAGAATAATGTCCTGTACCTGCAGTCCAGCCGCGGCCGCGGGGCCACCCGGTTTCACGTCGTCCACGATAACGCCCCAATGCTGCGTCAGGTGCAGCCCCTCTGCCAGGGCCGGTGTGATCTCTTGCGCGCCCGCGCCAATCTCGACGCGATGGACGTGCCCGTATTTGCGCAGGCTGTGATAAACGAAATCCACAATGCGTGCGGGGATCGCAAACCCCAATCCTTCGCTGCCTCCACCTTGCGACAGAATAAAGGTATTGATTCCCAGGACGGAGCCATTCATATCCACCAGCGGGCCTCCGCTGTTGCCGGGATTGATGGGAGCATCTGTCTGCAGATACGTCAGGGCCTTGCTGGGATCCGGTTGACGGGCGAGCGCACTGACTACGCCCATGGTGACCGAATTCTGCAGACCTTCGGGACTGCCAATGGCGAATACGAGTTGGCCAACGTGCGGTCGCTCGCTCAAGAGCGTCAGAGTCGGAAGATCGGTCTCGTCAATCTTCAGGAGAGCGAGATCGGTTTCTTTGTGCTGGCCGACGAGACGCGCCTCCAGGATCCGGCGCTTTCCTACCGGCACTTGACCGGAAGAGTCGCCCATAGGCAGCGGCAGGGCAACACGAATGCGTTGTGCGCCTTCCACGACGTGGGCGTTGGTCATGATATAGCCTCTGGAGTCGACGATCACTCCCGAGCCGACCGCGTGCTGGCGAACGATCAATGCTGTTTGGGATCGATCTTCCTCGCGAAGCGGCCCGTATCCAGTAACCAGAATCTGCACAACCGCAGGAGATACTTTGGCGGCCAGACTCTCCAAGGCTCCGTTGAGCTGAACCAGAACGTCGGGAGGCTCGGAAGACTTCGCCGGTGGCGCGTCTGGGCCGTTTTTCTTTGGCGCCGGCGGGGGAGCGGCGGGATTCTGAGTTGCCTGCGCCAGAAGCCCAACAGCGCTGCCCAACAAGACAAGTAAGATCAGAAGATACCGAGAAGTGGTTTTCCCATCGATCCGAAGCAAATTCATACGAATGCTGCTCCTCTGTATGTCCGAAGACTGACGAAAACACTATCACGGTAATCTCGGCTTCGACATACAGACCAGCCCGCCCTCGCTGTCGGAGGGCCTGCTTCCTGCGGTTGGGGAGGGGGGAACCTAGTTGCTACCGTTAACTAACGGGTTATCAGGCTTTTACAGGAGTGCCTTTCGTGATATAACCGCCCCTGAGCATAAAAGTGGGCCTGCGCCCGCCAGGAGCTTGGTTTGACGACATTGGCCTCATTCGCAGACAAGACACCAACAACAGGCCAGTCTAGAGGAGGTACCGTGGGCGAAGAAGCACGGACCGGAAAAAGGTTCCCGCTGGAATTGCCGATCAAGATTCACAAGGGCGAAACCGGCGGAGACTCCGAAGGCGTAACCGGGAATCTCAGTGCGGCAGGAGTCTATATCCGCGCCGATTCCTCGATGGAGATTGGTTCGCCCGTAGAATTTGAAATCACGCTGCCCCCGGAGATGACGGGCGGTCAGGAAAATGTGACCATCCAGTGCAAGGGGCGGGTCGTGCGCGCCGATGAAACCGGAGAAGGTGGAGAAGGCCGCGGCGTGGCCTGCGTGATCGACTCATACGAGTTCGTCAGGAACTCATAATCGTTTTTCAGCGGACTTTTTTGGAGCGTTCACAATATGCTCAAACTGATTCTGGCCGATAACCAGGCGATCTTCCGGGCCGGCATTGCCAAAGTTCTGGCGGTGGAAGATGAGATGCGCATTGTGGCCCAGGCCCAGACCCCTGAACAGATGTTCATGGCGCTGGACAAGTTTCGCGCTGCGGTGCTGGTGGTGGCAGCAGGATTTCACAACGACTTTGCCGCCATCGTGCAGGGCGCGAATAAAGCCAAGACCCGCGTGATCGTCCTTGCCGACACCGGCGAAAGCGCACAGCGGCACATGTCGAATGGCGCGCACGGAGTCGTCTATCGCAACGTGACCAGCGCGGCGCTTGTCGACTGCGTGCGCAAAGTCGCGCGCGGCGAGACCTGGGTGCAGGACGTCGCTGTGCCCAGCGAACTCACCGAAAACGATATGGTCGGTTTGCGCGTGCGCGACCGGCTGACCGCCAAAGAACTGCGCATCGTAGCGTTGATCGTGCAGGGATATAAGAACAAAGAGATCGCCACGCAACTGGGCACCACCGAGCAGGTCATCAAGAACTACCTTCGCAACGTGTACGACAAGATCGGCGTGTCGGACCGGCTGGAGCTGGCGCTATTCACCATCCATCACAGGATTCTGAACGAGGCTGCCGCTGCGACCACCACGGGGGCAGTCCCACAACCGCCGGCGGGGGTCGCCCAATAACTTAACTATAGCGTGATGACATCAGGCCGCCTGCGGGCGGCCTTTCTTTTTGTAAGCGCCGCCGTCCCCGCGGCTGTCGTGGCGGCGTCTCGCCGCCGCTGCGAGGGCGAGGCTTCCACGCGACAGCCCAGCGGGACGCCGGCGCTACGGTCTCGGAATCATTCCCTCATCGCATAGCATCTATCGCTGATATGGAATATCGACAGCTGGGACGGTCTGGTTTGAAAGTGCCGGTGTTGAGTTATGGCACGGGCACGTTCGGCGGCGGCACCGAGTTCTTTAAGGCTTGGGGCTCGAGCGATGTGGCGGAGGCCACTCGGCTCGTCGACCTCTGCCTCGACGCCGGTGTAAATCTATTCGATACGGCGGATATTTATTCAGACGGACTGTCGGAGACGATTCTGGGTAAGGCGATCGCCGGGCGGCGCGAGAAGGTGCTCGTCTCCACGAAGGCGACGTTCCGCATGGGGCCGGGGCCGAATGACTTGGGATCGTCGCGACATCATCTGATTCAGGCCTGCGAGGCCAGCCTACGGCGGCTGGAAACGGACTACATCGACATCTATCATCTGCATGGCTTTGACGCGCTGACGCCTCAGGACGAGGTGCTGAGCACGCTCGACAATCTGGTCGCGAGCGGTAAGGTGCGTTACATTGCCTGTTCCAACTTCTCAGGATGGCACTTGATGAAGGCTCTGGATGTTTCGGACCGGTATGGTTGGACGCGCTATGTGGGGCATCAGGTCTATTACTCGCTGATCAACCGGGAGTACGAGTGGGAACTGATGCCGCTGGGCGCCGATCAAGGGGTAGGCGCGCTCATCTGGAGTCCGCTGGGATGGGGACGATTGACGGGCAAGATCCGGCGCGGGCAGGCCTTGCCTAAGGAAAGCCGGCTGCACAAGACGGCAGATCTCGGCCCTCAGGTTTCGGACGAGCATCTGTATAAGGTCATCGATGCGCTCGAGGAGGTCGCGAAGGAAACTGGCAGGACTGTGCCGCAGATGGCGCTGAACTGGTTGCTGCAGCGACCGACCGTTTCAACGGTGATCTTCGGTGCGCGCAACGAAGAGCAGTTGCGGCAGAACCTCGGCGCCGCGGGATGGAATCTGACGGCAGAGCAAGTCGCGAAGCTTGATCGCGCGAGCGATGTGACTCCGGTGTATCCGTATTGGCATCAGCGGCAGTTTACGGAAAGGAATCCGCTGCCCACAAGCGGAAAGTGAAGCGGCTTGTGTGGAGCGGGCACTCCTGCCCGCTGCCTTTCGCCGTCGGCAAGCGGGCAGGAGTGCCCGCTCCACACGAAGCAAAACCGATCAACCGATCTTCTCTCCTACCGCTTTGGCTTGCGTGAACAGATACAAATAATCCGGGCCGCCGGACTTCGAATCTGTACCCGACATATTGAAGCCACCGAAGGGATGCGCGCCTACCATCGCTCCAGTGCATTTGCGATTGATATAGAGGTTGCCAACATGGAACTCCTGGATGGCGCGATCGATCTTGTCGCGTGACTTCGTGTAGACGGCGCCGGTCAGGCCGAACTCGGTGTCGTTGGCGATCTCGAGGGCGTGGTCGAAGCCGCGCGCTTTGATTACCGCGAGCACCGGCCCGAAGATCTCTTCCTGCTCCAACTTTGACTTCGCGGGGATGTCCGCAAACACTGTGGGCTGGATGAAGTAGCCTTCACCAGGAGCTCGCTCGCCGCCGGTCAGGAGGCGTCCGTCTTTCTTGCCCTGTTCGATGAATTCGAGGATGGTCTTCATCGAGCCTTCGTTGATGACTGCGCCCATAGCGGCATTCTCGGTGACATCGCCGACTTGAATCTTCTCGACGCGGGCTTTCAGTTGTTCGAGGAACTTGTCATAGACGCGCTCGTCGACGATGGCACGCGAACACGCGGAGCACTTCTGTCCCTGGAATCCGAACGCGGCTTGGGCTACGCCTTCGACAGCGGAATCAATGTCAGCGTCGGCATCGACGATGATGGCGTCTTTGCCGCCCATTTCGAGGATGGTGCGCTTGATCCAGATCTGGCCGGGAGCTTGCGTGGCGGCGACCTTGTTGATGTGGAGGCCAACTTCGCGCGATCCGGTAAAGGCGATGTAGCGTGTCTTGGGATGCGCGACGACCGCATCGCCGAAACTGGCTCCAGCGCCGGGACAGAAATTCACCACGCCCTCCGGCATTCCGGCTTCTTCGAGAAGCTCGACGAACTTCGCGGCAATCGTGGGTGAGTCGCTCGATGGCTTCAGGATGACGGTGTTGCCGCTGACGATCGATGCAAGCGTCATGCCGGCCATGATGGCGCAGGGGAAGTTCCATGGCGGAATGACCGCGCCCACACCCAGCGGAATGTAGTGCAGCGTGTCGTGCTCGCCGGGAAGCTGGATGGGCGTTTGCGCTTTGGCGAAGCGCAGGGCCTCGCGCGCGTAGAACTCGCAGAAGTCGATCGTCTCGGAAATGTCGGCATCGGCCTCGGCCCAGTTCTTGCTGACTTCGAAGACGAGCCAGGCCATGAATTCCATTTTGCGCTGGCGCATGAGGTCTCCGACGCGAAAGACGAGGCTGGCACGCTCTTCGACGGTGGTGCGGCTCCAGCTTTGCGAACCCTTCGACTCGAAGGCTTTCAGCGCGGCCTGCATGGCGGGCTCGACATGCTCTTTGCCGGCCTTCTGGTGGATCCCGACGACTTGCGAGGGCTGCGATGGGTTCAGCGACTTGATCTTGTCAGCGGTCTTGAACCGCTTGCCGCCGATGATGAGGTCGTACTCGCGGCCGAGCTGGCCGCGGACCTTGGCGATGGCGGCACGCATGCGGCGGGCGTTTTCTTCGTTGCGGAAATCGTAAAAGGGCTCGGTGACGAATGGTCCTTGATGGATGGCCGTGCGTGGCCGGACGGGGGCTTCTAGCGTTGCCATGGGGGAATCCTTTCGGGCTGGGAGATTATGGGTTAGGGATTGCTTCAATATTTTACACCTCGTTTTCGGCTGCGGGCTTCCGGCGCTCGGCTTCCGGCCAAAGTGTCGGATGACTTCGTCCAACACAGCGGAGACCGCTTCGATCAGGACAGTTGAGACGAACCGGTGCGGACGCAGGGATGGCGGATCGAGTTTTATGGGCGTTCCGCCAAGATCCTGGTTCTAAAGGAGTTGCGGTTGCGGATCTGGGACGATCGGGGCAAAGTCCTGATGAGCAAGGACTTGCGGGTAAAATCCTGCTAAATAAGGACTTATCTTCCGTTCTTGTTCTTGAGCAGCGCTGAGTCGGAGCGGCGGCGGACCGGTGGTAGGAGCGTTCGGTCATGATCCCAATTCTGCGCTTTCGTGGCTCTTCAGTAAAGGTTGTTCGTCACAGGAAGCGACTGTGGAGGGCTGTGGAAAAGTGCTGAGGGTAGGTGCCTCCCTTGGGAGCCGGGAACATCCCCACTTCTCGCGCCAAAGACGCGCGAGAAATGGGGCATCGGCAGCACGGCTCCAAAATTGAAGTCAAAATCCCCACACTAACGTCGCAAAGTGCGCGACGTTAGTATGGGGCACGCTCGAGTTTTTCAATCCCCTCGGGGTCCTCGACTCTTCTTTCTCTCGTGGACAACCTATGAGCGGGTGGCTGCGGCCACCTTCACCGGCTCCAAGTGCGCGGTGAAGTGTCTTAGGAATGGGGCTTCGTAGGTCAGGTGCATGCCCGGGATTTTTTCGCGGTTTTTCCAGACTTCCAGGATTACTTCTACGACGTAGTCGATGTGGCTTTGGGTGTAGACGCGGCGGGGGATCGCGAGGCGGACCAAGTCCATCTGCGCGGCTGCGGCGAACATCAGCGTGCCGATTTCTACGGACCGGATTCCACCTTCCAGATACAGCTCGGCGGCTAGAGCCACACCTGGAAATTGGTCTGGAGATATGTGCGGGAGAAACGCGCGGGCATCGAGGTAGATGGCGTGTCCTCCCGGGGGCTGGACGATGGGAACACCTTGCGCCGCGATGTGATTGCCGAGATAGGCGGTCGAGGCAATGCGGTAGCGCAGGTAGTCTTCTTCGAGAGCCTCCTGGACGCCGACGGCGATGGCTTCGAGATCGCGTCCGGCGAGGCCGCCGTAGGTGGGGTAGCCCTCGGTGAGGATGAGGAGATCTTTTTCCTGCTGGGCGAGAAGATCGTCGTTGGTGCAGAGGAAGCCGCCGATGTTGGCCATGCCGTCTTTCTTGGCGGACATGGTGCATCCGTCGCCGAGGCCGAACATTTCCTGGGCAATCTCTTTGGGAGTCTTGTGTTCGAATCCTTTTTCGCGCAGCTTGATGAACCAGGCATTTTCGGCGAAGCGGCAGGCATCGAAGTAGAGCGGGATGCGGTGGCGCTTGCACACGGCGCTGACCTGGCGGACGTTTTCCATAGAGACGGGCTGGCCTCCGCCGGAATTGTTGGTGACGGTGAGCATGACGAGCGGGACGCGATCGCGGCCCATGCGCTGGATGAGGGACTCGAGAGCGGCGACGTCCATATTGCCTTTGAAAGGATGCATCGACGCAGGGTGCTTCCCTTCTTCGATGACGAGGTCAACGGCTTCAGCGCCCACGAATTCGACGTTGGCGCGGGTGGTATCGAAGTGTGTGTTGTTGGGGACAACGTCACCTTTCTTACAGGCTACGCCGAAGAGGATGCGCTCGGCCGCGCGTCCCTGATGGGTGGGGATGACGTGGCGGTAGCCGAAAATTTCCTGGATCGAATTCTTGAAGCGGTCGAAGCTGCGGCTGCCGGCGTAGCTTTCGTCGCCTTCCATGATGGCGGCCCATTGGTGGGTGGACATGGCTCCGGTGCCGGAATCGGTAAGGAGATCGATGAGGACATCGTCGGCAGGAAGGAGGAAAAGGTTGTAGTAGGCGGCCTCGAGGAGTTGCTCGCGCTGTGCGCGGGTCGTCCAGTGAAGGGGTTCGACACTTTTGATGCGGAAGGGTTCGATGATGGTTTTGACGGGCATGGGTTGGGTCCGTAGGAATTTCGAAAGTGACTCGTTAATGCTATGGGCTGGCGGACAGGGTCGGTGTGATTTGTCGCACGGGTAGGTGTGCGTGAGGTGGTTGCGACGGAGACTGAAAATCCCCACTTCTCGCGCAAAGTACGCGCGAGAAATGGGGCACCCTCCAGCCGGTCTGAGGTCTGAGGTCCAGTCTAAAGTGGTAGACTCGAACGTTTTCATTGAGGCGACGTGTATGGAGATTCATCGAGTGGGCGTGGTGGGTGCGGGAACGATGGGCAATGGGATTGCTCATGTGTTTGCGCGCGCAGGATTCGACGTTGTGCTGTGCGACGTGGAGCAGCGGTTTTTGGATCGGGCGATTGCGACGATCACGAAGAATCTGGATCGCGAAGTGGCAAAGAACAAAATCACAGCCGACGAGAAGGCTTCCGCGCTGGCGCGGATTCGGGGGATCACCGATCGCGGACAGCTTGCGGAGTGCGACTTTGTGATCGAGGCAGCGACCGAGAAGTTCGAGATCAAGACAGAGATTTTCCGCGATCTGGACCGGGTGACGAGGCCCGAAATTATTCTCGCCTCCAATACATCGTCGATTTCGATTACGAAGCTGGCGGCGTTGACCAGGCGTCCCGAGAAAGTCATCGGCATGCATTTTTTTAATCCCGTGCCAGTGATGAAACTGGTGGAAGTAATTCGCGGGCTGGCAACTGCGCAGGAAACTTTCACGGCTGTGCGGGATTTGTCGGTGAAGCTGGAAAAAATGCCGGTTGAGGTGAACGACGCGCCAGGCTTTGTTTCGAACCGCGTGCTGATGCCGCTGCTGAATGAAGCGATGTATGCGGTAATGGAAGGGGTAGCCACGGCGGAAGCCGTCGACGAAGTGTTTGAGCTGGGGATGGCACATCCGATGGGACCGTTGACGCTGGCGGATTTTATCGGACTCGACGTTTGTCTGGACATCATGCGCGTGCTGCATGGAGGGTTGGGAGATCCGAAGTACCGGCCGTGTCCGCTGCTGATCAAGATGGTGGATGCGGGATGGCTGGGGCAGAAGAGCGGGCGGGGATTCTATAGATATTGATGATTGTTGATTGAAGAAGCGACGAACGCAGAATTGTGAATGCTGAGTGAGAAGTGAAAAAATCTGGCACTCCGCGCGACATGTGGTTCTATCTGCTGGCAGCGCTCTGCGGAATCGTCGCCGGAGGCGCGGATGTCGCGATCAACGATCTGCTATTCACAGCGCTGCTGGTGGTTTCGGCCGGAATCCTGCTGGGCGCGTTGCGGCCGCGGTGGCCTTGGCGTTGGGTGGTGGTGGTGGGGATGTTCATTCCGCTGACCGAACTGGCGGCTTACGTGGTTCTCACGGTGAAACCTTCCCGGGCGCAGGTGTATGGATCATTTCTGGCATTTCTTCCCGGCATTGCAGGAGCGTATGGGGGCTCGGTCATGCGTGGAGTGATCGATAATTTGAAGCAGGGGAAGTAGGTTCTCGGCTTCCGGCTTCTGGCTTTCGGGATCCGTAATGTGAAGAACCTTTCCCTCCGGAAGCCGAAAAGCGGAAGCCGGAAGCCTGCTCTTAGGTATCGGCTAACCAGAAAGTTACTCCCGGTTCCACAGGGTGAGCGCGTATGCTGCGAGCATGGGTGTGTGTGTCTCGATGCTGGCGAGTGGGAGCCGCGGGAATTGCGCCATAGTGTCGAGTGCTTGCACGAAGATTCTCGTCGACGCCGGAATTTCGTGTCGCGAGACCTTCAAGCGGATGAAGTTACTGGGCGAAGATCCGCATTCGCTTTCCGCCATTCTCATCACGCACGAACATTCCGATCACATCTACGGACTAGCAACACTGGCAAAGAAGCTGCGCATCCCAGTATTCATGACGGGCGCCACGCACCAGGCTTGGGCGCGGGCGATGCGCAACGAAAAAGGGGAGCGGCCTAAACTGGAAAAGTTTGAGCCGTTCGAGGCGGGGCATCGATTTCAAGTGGGCGACATCGAGGTCAAGCCGTTTACGATTCCACACGATGCGGCCGATCCGGTGGGATTTACGTTTCGCGCGGAGGGAATCAAAGTTGGAGTCGCTACTGATCTCGGTTACCTGCCGGTGAGCGTGCGCGATCATTTGCGTGGCTGCGACGTGCTGGTGATGGAATCGAATCACGATCTGGAAATGTTGCGGGTGGGGCCTTATCCATGGTCAGTGAAGCAACGCGTAATGAGCCGGGTGGGGCATCTTTCGAACCTCGCCCTCGCCGATTTCCTCACGAACGACTATGATAATAGTGCAACGTTTGTCGTGCTGGCGCATCTCTCTGAGCAGAACAATCATCCGGAAATAGCCCGGAGAGAGGCAGAGAAGGCGCTGGCGACGCGAGGCGGTTTGTTTCATAACCGCGTGCTTCTGGCGTCGCAGACCGAGGCGCTGGAACCGATTCGCTTGTAGCGGCGCTGGGTTGGTTTTTGGCATGTTTTCTACCCCATGAGTCAGCAGTGCATTGATCCAATCGTAGGCAAGATTCTGGCGGGCTGGCGGTACGATATATCCGGCCTGGCGCCGGAAATGCGCGGCGACTACGAGAGCCATCTCGCAACCTGTGAACACTGCCGCAGCCGTCAACAAATTCATCGCATGATTGATGTGGGACTGATCGCGCTGGCGTCGGTTTCCGCGGGAGTGTTCCTCGTGGCGTTCGGGGTGATCTGGCATCTCGGGCCACGCCATGCGTTCTGGCTGGAGATTGCGGCGCTGGTAGGTTTTGGACTCTCTGCGCTGATCTGGCTGGGCGTGGCTGTGGCGACCCCGGCGCCAGTCACGGTTTTAGACGCGGCGAAAGAAGGGGCCCGGCGCGTGCATGACCGGTTGCCGGAAGAGATCCGGCAACGGCTGCCGGAAGAGCTGCGCATCCGAATCACCGGGACATAGACACGATGCACGCATTTCCACGGATGATCGCCGTTGTAGTACTCCTGGCAATCGCAGCTGCAGTGCCCGGCGCGCCGGCACTGCCTCTTCCTTCGGCACACGCTCATCATCCGGCGGGATGTCACCAGGATCAGCCTGCAACTCCACTCCCTGCGCCAATCCCTACACAGACCAGCTACCAGTGCTGCGTCAGTGGGCATAATGCGGCGATTCCGGTGGTAGCGTTTTCGGTTGGTTCCTCAAGCGCTCAACTGGGACCGGATTCGGTTGCACCGGATCTGCGGCTAAATTTCGTTTCGTTGTTGCATCCGGCGATGTTGTCAGTTCCATCCACTAGCCCGCCGGACGCTGTCTCCCTGCGAATCTAGACCCATCTTCTTCCCATCCCATTGCCCTCTACTGCTCTGTTTCATTGGCGGGAATCCTACGATTTCTAGGAATGTTCGCATTCATGAGGACTCTTGTGAGAAGGATTTTGTTCGCCGTCTTGCCGCTGATCGCATTTGCGTTATCGGCGGCTCTGGTTTCGGCTCAGGACAGCAGTCCCTCGAGCACAGCGCGGGGACACGTTGACAATTCGGCGCCGCAACAAGATCCGTCCATGGCAGGGATGCATATGCCGCTGACAGAGCAAAACGGATTTCAACTTCCCTCGCCGCATGAAGGATCGGGGACAGCATGGCAACCGGCTTCTGTGCAGGGACCGGCATGGATGTGGATGTGGGGCGGGTGGGAGTTCATGGCGCACGGAGCGATCTTCATCGATTACAACCAGCAGGGCGGGCCGCGCGGAGAGGGCAAGGCCGAGTCGGTGAACTGGGGCATGCTGATGGAGCAGCACAAGCTGGGCTCGGGCACGATTTTGTTGCGACAGATGTTTTCCGCGGAATCGCTGACGTCGCCGCATCCGGGATTTCCGGAACTTTTTCAGACTGGGGAGACGTATCACGGCGAGCCGCTGGTGGATCATCAGCATCCACACAACGTTTTTGCGGAACTCGCGGCTCTGTGCACGGTGCCTGTGACGGAGAAGATTTCGTGGGAGCTTTATGGCGGGCCGTCGGCAGAGCCGGCGCTGGGGCCGGTGACGTATTTGCATCGGGCTTCGGCTTCGGAGTTGCCGCTGGCTCCGCTGGGACATCATTTGCAGGATTCGACGCACACGAGCTTCGGCGTCGTCACAACCGGATTCGTGATTGATCGTGTAAAGCTGGAAGCGTCCGCATTCAACGGGCGCGAGCCGAACGAAGATCGGTGGAGCATTCAGTTAGCGCCACTCGACTCGTGGTCGGGGCGGGCGTGGGTCGCGCCAACTCGTAACTGGTCGGCGCAGTACAGCATTGGGCGGTTGGAGCATCCCGAGGCGCTGGAGCCGGGAAGCCAGTGGCGGGAGACGGCATCGGTGGAATATAACCGGCCGCTGGCAAAGGGTAATTGGGCGACGACCGCGATCTGGGGACGAGTCCACAAGATCGCGGTCGACAGGACGTTGAACAGCTACTTGCTGGAATCGACGTTGAATTTCCTGAGTCGGAATTACGTGTTCATGCGGCTGGAACTGGTGGATAAAGACGAACTGTTCCCGCAGGCACCCATTCAACCTACTTATCGGATTGGGGCGTACACGTTTGGCGGCGAACGGGACCTGATTCACAACCGGGCGTGGCAACTGGGGCTGGGTGCGGACGTGACGTTCTATTCCAAGCCGGCGACGCTGGATGCGAGCTATGGCGACGATCCGGTGTCGTTCCAAATTTTCCTCCGGATGCGGCCCGGACGTTCATCGGACCATCGTGCTCATTGAGATCCAGAAAAACTGTAGAGAGCCGAACAAATCAGCCGTAGAATGTTGTCGTACTGGCATCGCAACTTTCACGAGAGAATGCCCCTTCGATGACGAAAGCGTTGAAGACACTGCGGGCGGTGCAGTGGGCGATGCTGGCGAGTATCCTGCTGTACGGGCTCGTGGGAGAAGTCGTGAGCCCGGCGGTGCGGGCGGTCGACCCAGCTCTCAGCTATCTGTTTACCACTCTGGCGGTGGCGATCGTGGGAGCGATCTTCGTGGTGCGCCGCACGCTCGTGCTGCGGGCCGCCGAGAGTCTGACAACACAACCCGAGGATGTGGTCAGCCTGAACCATTGGAGAACGGGTTATCTCGCAACCTATGCGCTGTGCGAGGCGCTGGCATTGTTCGGGCTGATCCAGCGTTTTCTGGGTTCCACGCTGAAACAGAGCGCGCTGTACTATCTGGGCGGATTTGTTTTGTTGTTCTTCTTTCGGCCACGGCAACCGGAGAGCGTGGGGGCGGATGCAGCCCTCGGGGGCTGAAGCCCATCTCCTATTCCGACGTCTTACGCGGCCCTCGAGGGGCCGCTCTTCCACGGTGGGGCACGCAGGTGAGGCACACAGACGGGGCACGCTGATTTCCTCACCGTCGCAGGTCTACCCCTTGTGTGGTCCTCGCCCGTGCGATTCTTGAGCCTCGAGTGGCTTCCGCTTAGGCCTTGATGTGGCAACTGGCCAAGCCGCGCTTCTCCAGGTATTGTTGGTGGTAGTCTTCGGCGGGGTAGAACGTTACCTCCGGGACGATCTGCGTGGCGATCGGTTTGGAGTAGACGCGGGCTCTCTCCAGCTCTTGTTTGAATTGTTCTGCCTGCGCTTTCTGCTCGGGCGAATGAAAGAAGATCGCAGTGCGGTATTGTGAGCCCCAATCCGGGCCCTGGCGGTTTACCTGAGTGGGGTCGTGGTTCTCGAAGAACACCTTCAGCAGCTGCGCGTAGGACAGTTTCGAAGGGTCGAACTCGACCTCGACGGCTTCGGCGTGGCCGGTGCCGTCGGTGCAGACGTCTCTATAGGTTGGATTCTCGGTCTTACCGCCCGTGTAGCCCACGCGGGTTGAGATCACGCCAGGCATTTGGCGGAAGGTGGCTTCGACTCCCCAAAAGCATCCGGCAGCGAATGTGGCTTTTTCCATTGAGTTTGGTTCCCCCTATCTGACGATGGCTTGGCTGGTATTGTCTTCTATTGGATGACTGAACGCCAAAAAAGTAACAGGCTGGAGACGTCCCGGGTCTGCCGCTTCCGACCGACTGGATTGTCGAGATTCGGTCGACTGACAGCCGAAGGCGGCTGTCAGCACATTGTTTCGCGCTTGTAAAATTAAGGTGCATGACCCGCTTGGACGATTGACCGTCGGCGGGAATCACGGTAAAGTCGGGCAGGGTTTTCCTCGGGAGTTCGCTTGATTCACTGCAAGAGCCGCTTCGAAGCCTGGGCAAGCACTGTGCAAAGAGTTGCACTGTCGCTGCTATTGGCTTTGACTGCTACGGCGGCGCTCGCGGTGCCGGGATTCACGCCGCAGAAACGGCTGGGATATCACTCGGGCGATCAATGGGAGCCGGCGATTGCGGCCGACGGTCGCGGCCATGTTTACGTTCTGTATCCGCAGTATGGTGCGGTTCCGGACTGCGCGACGTGCACGGCGCCGAGTATTGCCCTGCTGATCAGCGCCGACAATGGTGCTTCGTGGGAGCCGTCGAAGGCTCTCCTTCCTTTCCCGACCGGGCAGTTCGATCCGCAGATTGTGGTGGATCCGTTGGACCGGCAGACGGTGTACGCGTCGTGGATGCAGAACGAGAAGCGCGATATTGTTGTGGCGCGGTCGCTCGATTTTGGCCGGACGTGGTCGTTTTCCTGGGCGGAGCGTGGGCGCGAGGATGCGGACAAGCCAGTGCTGGCGGTGCGCGGAGCAGACGTCTACGTGGGGTTCAACCACGAAGAGAAGTTCTTTGTCGCCGCCTCGCATGATGCCGGGCAAACCTTCAATACCGTGCAGGTCAATCCGAATGCTGAGGCAGGATCATCGCTGGCGGGCGGAGCCACCATCGATCCCAGTGGGGTCTATTTTGGCTGGACGGGATATTCCCGGCACGAAATGCAGACGCGCCCGGTCCAGGTAAATGTGAGCCGTTCGTCGGACGGTGGGCGCAGCTGGAGTACTTTGCTGCTGGATGTATCGAGCGCCCCTCCGGAGTGCGAAGCGGAGAGCTGCGAAGAGGGTTATTTGGGAGCGCAGATCGCGTTGGCCTCCGACGCTGCGGGCGGACTGTACGCGCTGTGGAACGCGGGTGCGGCGAACGGAGGGCCGGAGCGCATCTATTTCTCGTCTTCGACGACATCTGGAGCAAGCTGGTCGGAGCGAGTGGCCGTATCGAGCGCGCGGCCAGGCGTCGAACACTCCTTTCCGGCGATCGCTGCCGGGGCTTCCGGGGATGTGCGCATCGCATGGATGGATGCGCGAGCGGCGGACGCAGAGCATCCTGATCGTCCGCTGTGGAACACCTACTATCGCAGTTCGACCAACGGCGGAGCGACGTGGAGCGGTGAAGCGCGGCTTTCGGGAGCGGCGCCCGGCTACGACTATATTCAGGCGGACGGATTCCGCTTTCCCTTTGGAGACTATTTCGGGCTCACCATCGATAATGAAGGGGCTACACATGCAGTGTGGGGCGAAGGTCGGGACTACAAATCTCCGGGCTCGATCTGGTACACTCACGGCCGATAGCAGTAACCTTCTCTTTCCCAGTTGAATTCATCGAGTGCTTTCATACCGGCATTGCGAGTAGAGCGGTCCGGGCCTGATTCATTCAGTTCAAATTCTGAGTTAGCGGAGGATTTCATGCACTTTCTGGGCGTGAATGTGTGGGCTGTGCTGGTATGTGCGCTCGCGACGATGGTGGCCGGGTTCGTGTGGTATTCTCCGGCGCTGTTTGCCAAGCCCTGGACGATTTTGATGGGCTACGATCCAAATGACAAGGCGAAGATGGCGGAGATGCAGAAGGGCGCCGGTCCGTCGTACGCCATGTCGCTGGTGGCGAGCCTTCTGTCGGCGTTTGTGCTGGGAAAGGTCATCTATGTAGCCCACGTGACGTCGCCCGTGTACGGCCTGAAGATCGGCTTTGCGGTTTGGCTGGGGTTCGTGACGACCGTGCAGTTGACCAACGCGCTGTTCAGCAAGCAGCCGTTCAAGCTTTACCTGATTAATACGGGATATCAGGCAGTGTGCTACCTCGTGATGGGAGCGATTCTGGGCGCATGGCAGTGACGTAATTCGCAGGGCGGCAGATACGGCTTAGGTAGCGATTATTCCAGCAGCATGCCGCCAATGAAGTCGGAGAGTCTAGCGACTTCGTGGTCCCGGCACCATTCGTATAACTCGTCCACAATTTTCTCGGTGGCGCAAGGATCCCAATAGCTGGCAGTGCCGATCTGGACGGCGGTAGCACCGGCAAGCATGAATTCGATGACATCGGCTGCAGTAGAGATTCCACCCATGCCGATGACGGGAATCTTCACGGCATGCGCGGCGTCGTAGACCATGCGAACCGCTATGGGCTTGATCGCGGGACCGGAAAGGCCGGCGGTGACGTTGGCTATACGCGGCTTGCGCGTCTCAGGGTCGATGGCCATCGCAACGAAAGTGTTGATGAGAGAGAGCGCGTCAGCGCCAGCCTCCTGCGCGACGTAGGCCATTTGCGCGATGCTGGTGACATTGGGCGAGAGTTTGACGATGAGGGGGCGGCGCGCAACGCGCTTGGCGGTAGTGACGACTTCGTCGAGCGTGCGCGGATCACTGCCAAACTGCAGGCCTCCGTGCGCCGTGTTGGGACACGAAACATTCAGCTCGTAGGCCGCGATGCCCTCGCCATCGTTGAGGATTTCGATAGTGCGTTCGTAGTCTTCGCGGGTATACCCGAAAACATTCGCCATCACGACCGTGTTCTTGATTTCCCGCAGATGCGGCAATTTCTCTGCGAGAAATGCCTGCGCGCCGATGTTCTGCAGGCCGATGGCATTCAGCATTCCCGCCGCGGTCTCCCAGAGGCGAGGGGGAGGATTGCCGATCATCGACTCTTTCGACAAGCCCTTGACGACAAAGCCTCCGAGCTTGCTGAGGTGAACGACGTCCTCAAACTCAACTCCGTAGCCGAACGTGCCGCTAGCCGCGATGATGGGATTCTTGAGGGGAATGCCGGCGATCGTGACGCTGAGGTCGGGAGCGGAGGTGGTCATTGCGGGCCCTCTCCTGAGGCCGCACCATGGTGCGTCGGTGCGAGCGCTTCCGTCAGGACGCGGCCGACGGCATGAGTGGGAGCGTTGATTCCGAGCAGGGACGCGAGGGTCGCGGCCATATCAACGGGCTCGACGCTGGTCCGATACGTTCCCGGCTGGAATGGCAGGCCATAGAAAGCGAGCGGCACGTGCGTGTCGTAGGTATAAGGCGACGCATGGTCGGTACCCCTGGCCGGCCCAACCGTGTAAATGTCGGGAAGGCCCATCACGTACCAACTGGCCTCCGGAGAATAGCTATTCAAATATTTTCTCCCCAGTGGCGTGTTGGGAACATCGCCTGCGGCCAGTTGCGACTTGGAATAGTAGCCGCGCATTCCAGCTTGTATCAGGGCTTCGCCGGCCGCGACTTCGGCGTCGCGCTCGCGGACGTGAGCGGCTGCGAAGGCATCCGGATCGAGCCAAGCCAAGGGGTAATCCAATTTCACATAATCGGCGGGATGGCCGGGAGAGAATTTCGCGGTGAGCGCGCTGTTGATCTGGGCTTCGAGTTTCGAGGCTCCGAGATTCGCGGCGGGGATGTGGAGTTTTTTGACCGCGTCGGGTAGCGAGGAGACGCCATGGTCGGCGGAGAACGCGATCCAGACGTTGGCCAGGCCGATTTGGTGTCCGAGGAAATTGATAAATTCGGCGAGTTCGCGGTCGAGGTCGAGCGCCATCTGCTGCATCTCGGGAGAATCTGGGCCGACTTGGTGGCCAAGAATGTCGTTGGGCGAGAGACTGATAGAGAGCAGGTCGGTAGAGGGACCTCGGCCGACGTTTTCGTAGACCATCAGTTCTCTGGCGAATTCGAATTCGTATTCGTTGCCGAAAGAGGTCGGGCCAATGACTTCGTAGAAGCCCGCCTCGCCGCCGTTCTTGCCTTTGCGATGGGCGGTCGAGCGCAGCACCGTGCCTTGCGCATCCTTCCACTCGCGATTCCAATATTTGGCTGGACGCGAAGCGTTGAAATCCTGCACCCAGCGCGGGAGGTCATCGCGGTAGTAGGTAGAGGTGATCCAAGTGCCGCTGGCGGGATCGATCCAGTAGGCAGCGTCTCCGGCAAATCCGGCGGGAAGGACGGCGGCGCGGTCTTTCAAGGAGATGGCGAAAACGCGAGACTTCCCTTGGGTGGCGAGTTTGAGTTCATCGCCGATGGTATCGGCGAGCAGATTGTGGGGCGAAGCGCCGGGCTGATTGCCGGCGACGCCGACCAGTTTTGTGGTGTCGTCTTCGACGGAGGTGACAGACCGCTTGGTCTTCGGGTCTAACCATTCGTTGGCGACAATGCCGTGTCCGTTGGTGTAGGCGCCGGTGAAGAGAGTCGCGTGCCCGGGAGCGGTGCGGGTATTGGCGTAGTTGTAATTACAGTTTGGGAAATAGGCACCGTGGTCGAGAAGGAAACGGAATCCCGCGTCGCCAAACTCGTCGCGATAGCGCTCGAGATAATCGCCACGGAACTGGTCGATAACGATGACGACGACGAGCTTCGGATGGCCGTTATAGGCGGAGGCGGAGCTATGAACTGGGAGGCTGATGACGGAAACGAGCACGGCCAGGATTAGGATGAGCCGTGGAGCAGCCGATCTGGGGGACGTTCTCATCGCGATGGTAGTTTACACAGGCGGGGGGAATCCGCCAAAGATGGCTTTGGTGCGCATGAGACTCTTGGCTATTGTCAATCCGGATGCGGGCGCAGATGCGATCTAAGTCGAGCAGAGTCCGGGCAGTTCGAGCATCCGATTCTTGCGACCGTCCGGTCCCTGTGCGGCTCTGCTCTTAACCTTTTGCTCCGCATTATCAGGGGACAAGATAGAAAGGGGCCTCATGCGCTCGGATCGGCTGTTGCTTGTCAAACGAAGGAAGATCGCAACTCCAATCCCTAATACGGCACCGAAGGCGACGAAAGACCATAGTGCAGGAAGGCCAATGACAAAAATCAGGCTGCAGCCGATGGTAAACAGCAGTCCCTGAAATCCTGCCCCGACCGTGAATCGGTGCATGGTGATGCCGGGATGTCGTTTTTCAGCCATGGGACTAGCTCTTCTGCGCTCATCATTCTACCAATCCGGTCGAGGCGCAAGATATACACGGCGGAGCGCCTCTCGTCCGCGCGAGATCCTTCACTTCGCCTGAAGAAACGGCTCCGTTCAGGATAACGTCCAATCGAGCGGGTGTGGCTTCACTGGCTTGGACCACGTGCATTTCTGGGCTCTTTTCCGATACATTAGTTAGTCCAATGCTTGATCTGAGTTTCGTACGCGAAAACCTGCCTCTTGTAGAAGAGAAACTGCGCCAGCGCGGGATGGATCCGGCTGCGGTGCTGAAGGACTTTCGCGAGGTCGACACGCTACGCCGGCAGGCTATTACCGAGGCGGAGACCAGCAAGGCTCAGCGCAATAAGGCTTCGGAAGAAATCGCGAAGCTGAAGAAGAGTGGGCAGGACGCGAGCGCGGCGATGGCCCAGACGAAGGATCTGCGTGAGAAGATCCAGACACTCGAAAACGCCGCTGCGGATCTGGATGGCCGGCTGCGCGATATTCTCGCGGGCATTCCGAATCTGCCGCATGCGAGCGTGCCTGTGGGTCACAGCGCCGAGGAGAATGTTGAGGTACGCCGCTGGGGTGCGCCACCGAAGTTCGACTTCACGCCTAAGGCCCACTGGGATCTGGGAACTGAACTCGGGATTCTCGATCAGGAACGCGCCGTGAAGATTACGGGAGCGCGGTTCGCAGTTTACTGGGATCTGGGCGCGAAGCTAGAACGGGCGCTGATGAACTTTATGCTCGATCTGCACACGCGCCAGCATGGATATACTGAGGTTCTTCCGCCGTATCTGGTGAATTCGGAATCGATGTATGGGACCGGGCAGTTGCCCAAGTTCGCCGCGGATCTTTTTCGCGTGCCGCATGGGGAGAAGGATCTCTGGCTGATTCCGACGGCGGAAGTTCCGGTAACGAATCTTTATCGCGACGAAGTGCTTGATCAGGCTCGACTGCCGATTTCGCTCACGGCGTATACTCCTTGCTTCCGGAGCGAGGCGGGGTCGTATGGGAAAGACGTGCGCGGGATTATCCGGCAGCACCAATTTCAGAAAGTGGAACTGGTGAAGTTCACGCGTCCGGAGCAGTCATACGAGGAACATGAAAAGCTCACGCACGATGCCGAGGAAGTTTTGCAGAAACTTGGGCTGCACTACCGCGTGGTGGCGTTGAGCACGGGCGACATGGGCGCGGCGTCGGCAAAGACGTACGATATTGAAGTGTGGCTGCCGGGGCAGCAGCTGTTCCGGGAAATTTCGTCGTGCTCGAATTTTGAGACGTACCAGGCGCGGCGGGCGAACATCCGCTACCGGCCGGAAGGCAAAAATAAGACCGAGTTCGTGCACACGCTGAATGGCAGCGGACTGGCGGTGGGCCGCACGTGGGTTGCGATCGTGGAGAACTATCAGCAGGCTGACGGGAGCGTGGTGATTCCCGAGGCGCTGCGGAGCTATATGGGCGCGGAGAGAATTATGCCGAAGAAGTTTTAGCTGAAGGCTTAAGGGCTGCGGGCTCTGCTTGCTTCCGGCTTCCGGCTTCCGGAAACTGTGAGCCGAAATGCGCGACCGGCTAGGAGTAGAAGGCAGGAGCTAGTACACTTGCAAAGAGCAGAACTCACAACCGTCGCGCCCAGCGCGCCCCTGCCCATGAACGCCGTCTGGCGAACAATCCGCGGATACATTCTGTGGCAGTACGAGCGGGGCACACTGCATTACGACATCATGGTCACGCTGATTATTCTGTTTGTGCTGTTTTCGCCGCGCGTGATCAACTTCAACGACAAACCCATCGCGCGCAATCCGCATCCGACAGAAGTCGTGGTGACGGCCGATGCGGAGGGGCATCTTTTCTATCAAGTCTCAGCAAGTGCCATTTCGCCGGGCGACGACCAGTCGGTGCGCGAGCAGTTGCTGCAGATTATCGAACCGATTTCAGGAGCGGTTTCGATTGTGAGTTACGAAACGACCGCCGACAGCAAGGGGAAAGTACAGAGCTACAGGGTGCTGGCTAAGCGGGACTAGTCGTGGTTCGTCCAGCAGCGTGAACGCGAAAAGCAAAATGAAACCTCTCTCGGTGGCCGTTACGATCGCTTTGGCATGCGGAATTCTTGTATTTGCGGCTGAGCCTAAACCAAAGCCGACCGATTCGGAGGCTCTGGACACCGTTCTGAAGAAGATGGACAGCGCCGCAGCCAACTTTCGCAGCGCGCAGGCCGAGTTTGAGTGGGACGCGTACGAAAAAGTCATTGACGAAGTCGATGACATTCAGAAGGGGACCATTTATTACCGGCGTGCGGACAAAAACATCGAGATGATGGCCAACGTGAAGATGGCAGGAAGCGATCTCAAGAGCCTGAAACCGGAGCCGAAATTTGTTCTGTTCAGCGAGGGCAAGATTCGCATGTATCAGCCCAAACCGGACCAGGTGACGGTTTATGATCCAGGCAAGAATCGCTCCGACGTCGAGACCTATCTGGTTCTCGGCTTTGGCGGCAGCGGGCAGGATCTAGTCAAGCAATTCGATGTGACCTACTCCGGGCAGGAGCCGATCGACGGCAAGGCGACGGCAAAGCTGCAACTCGTCCCTAAATCACAGGGAGTGCGCAACATTTACAATCAGATGTTTCTTTGGATCGATATGGACAACGGGATTTCGGTGCAGCAGAAGTTTGTCACGCCGCAGGGAGACTACCGGCTGACCAAGTACTCCAATATTCGTCTGAACGAAAAACTTTCGGACGACGTTTTCAGGCTTAAGACCACGAGCAAGACGCAAACGATTTCTCCTCGCGGTTAAGTTGCTGAATCTAAAGAGGAAGAAATGTGCTGGAATTTGCATACCGGGGAGCTATACTGACGGCACCTTCAGTTGGGTTTATTCATGGCCAAAGTTTTTACGATTACAGTCCCTCCTAAGTTGGGCAACAAGCGCAGGGAGCGAACCTCAGATCCCCGGTATGTGGATGGACAGCGCCTGCTGGTCGAGGCGATGAAATACTTGGCTCAAGCCGATCCGGTAACGAACCGGTCGGCGATCGAACTGATCTCGGAACACGTGCGCACGCGCTTCCGGATGAGCGACTCGCCGCTGGCGTAGATCTCGTTATTAGCTATCGCGATTTTTTCTTCGACATTACATTCCAGCAGTGCAAATTCGTAACGCAAAAAGACAGGGACGGCTTTCGCCGTCCCTGATTGATTTTTGTTTCGGGCTAGAACGCAAACCGGAGCGAGTACTGCATGACGCGGGGTTGAGTCAGTTCCGTGTTATACAAGCCAAAACCGGTGATACTCACCAGAGTTTGGCCGATCAGAGAGCCGGCCGCATCAAACCGCACCGAGTTCGTGGCATTGAACACTTCCCAGGCGAAGCGCAAGGACTTGCTTTCCGTCAGGTTCCACGATTTTGACAGGCCAGAGTCAATTCCGAAGTAACCAGGCCCGCGGAAGTTGTTGCGTTGTCCGGCTTCACCGGGTAGGGTGGCGCGGAAGGTCGTATTCCCGGCAGACCCTCCGTAGCACGCGCAAGTGATAGATTGCGGATTCTGAAAGACACTGGGACTGCCATTCGACAAGAAAACTCCCGTTTTCGGCTTCGGACCAGTCAATATTGAAGATCCTTCGAGTTCGAAATTGGTGGACCAACCGTTACCAGCCTCCACCGAGAACGGATACCCGCTGGTCCATCGAAACAGGCCGTTCAGACCCCAGCCCCCGAAAATCCCGTTCACGAGTTTGTTAGTGCCGCCGCCCCAATGTCGACCGTGTCCAAACGGAAGATCCCAGATCCAGTTCGAATTGACTTGCTGAGTCGTGTCGAAATCGGAAACCGCGCGCCAGAGGTTAGGAGAGAATGCGTTGATGACCTGACTGTTAAAAGCGAGACCGCTGGACTCAAAGCCGTTCACCCGTTCCGCGTTCGATCCGTCATCCAGGGACTTCGAATAGACATAATTGAGATCGAACTGGAGGCCTGCGGCCATGGCGTGCCGCAAGGTGACTTGCAGGCCGTTGTAGCTACTGTTGCCCCGGGTCTGCCAGCCATACAGCGAAGAGAATTGATCTTGATAATACTGCGTGGGAGTGCCGTTCGGTCCTGAACAAGCTGGGTAACAGAAGGCATCCAATAGTTCGAGAGACAAAGTCTCGTTGCCCACATTGCAGTAATACTCGTCATAAATGTTCTGCGTCGCAGTTGCATTGGCAGGAGCAGTCCCTGGCGCGCAAGGGACGGTTCCATAGGTCGCGCCGCTTCCGCCTGACAGGAGATTCGCTCCAGCGGCGAGCGGAAACATGTTTTCCCAATAGGGAATCGGTTGGACACTATTGATCGGCGTGCCAGCATAAGCCTGTTTTGAAAGCGCCTGCGCCGCCGTGAAGTAGTCGGTGTGGCTCTTGGGATCCACTAGATCAAGTGGTTGCGATAAGTCGATTTCCTGCAATAAGTGATGCGCGAAACGTCCGGTGTATGTGGCTTCCAATACGAAGTTGTGGGCGAGTTCGCGTGTAATGGAAAAATCGACGACGTGCGAATAGGGAGTCTTGAGGTGGTTATCGATACCCCAAGCTATGGCGAGACCATAGGTGCTCGGATCGTTGGAAGGAGTGTAGGGGAAGCCGTGCGGGCTGGGAACTCCTGGACTGGGAGGCAGGTGGCCGGCGCCTAACAGACCCGTATACCGCGGCGCTGTGTCAACGTTGAGCGTTCCTGCCGGGTTGCTGATGGTAGAAGTCAAACCCCAGGAGCCTTGACGGTCGAATGTATTTACGACGCCTTCTCCGAAATGGTCATAGTAGAGGCCATAGCCGGCGCGGATGGAACTCTTGCCGGTGTCACCAAAGATCGTGTGCCAGAATCCACTCGCAGCGTGAGGCGAGTAGGCAACGGCAAAACGAGGCGCGAGATTCTTGTAGTTCCAAGCCCAATAAGGCTTGCCGCCATTGGCCTGACCGGAGAGATTGAAAGTCAGGTCGGGCTGGACTGAGGCGCCCTGCAGCGCGTTTGTCCAACGATTCGTGAACCACTGATGCATGTCCACCGTAGGCGAAACTTGGTTCCCCGAACTCTCGTACGGAGGCTGGAGCAGCGAGTAGCGTAATCCGTAGGTGAAGGTCAGGCTCGGAGTCGCATTCCACTTGTCCTGCACGTACATCTCGCCTTCAAAGTTTCGGAAATGGCGGGAAACCAGGTCCCCGTTTGGAATCAGGTTTGCATTCTTGTCCTGGTTGGTAACCGTATACACCTGGCTCATCAAGCCCGTCAGTTGGACCGCTGCGAAGTCGTACGACCCACCGAAGGAACCATCGACCAGGGGAAAAGCTGGATTGGTTGCGATGCCTGGATCGAGACTTCCCCCTTGGTTGGCGATGAATGATGGATTCATCCAGTAGAGGTTCGCGAACCCTTCCGAGATGTTCTGCGCATTGGATTGCCGGTTATTGTGGATGAGACGCCAGTTGGTGCCGAACTGAAGCGTATGCCGACCTTTGGTCCAGGAAAGGTCGTCAATAAAATTGTTGACCGGAACGTTGGTTAGGATTGTATTGGTCAATCCGATCGTGTCGTCCAGACCGCGAAGCCGGTTGAAGTCCTGACTGTTGAGCCCAGCATCTCCGAGGCCCTGACGAATAAAAGCGTAGCGGAAATTGTTAATTAGATTGTTGCGGATGATCCAGGTATAGCCAGCCGCAATTCCCTTGCTGTTGTTAGTGAGGACTTCGTTGGCGGGAAGATTGGGGAACTGAGGCGGTTCTTTTTGATTATCGTTCTGCAAATTGCCACGAACGAAGAGCGATTGGTTGCCATCCGCTGAGATCTTATAGTCCAGTTTGACGATGTATGTATTGAGACTAATCGGAGCATTACCGGGAAAGGTGTAGCCCGACGAATTCAAGAGGTCGCCGCTTCCGTTGGTGGCATTGCCGCAGCTCGGGCAGTTTGGCGCTGGATAAGAAGTGAAAAGGGCGCTCGGATTGGCGCCTCCGATGTTGGCAATTAGCCCATTTGGACCCGGTCCGCCCCAAAGATTCCCTGGAGTAACAGGGCACGTTCCGTTCGCGGAGCAGCCTTGATCGAGAGACGCTACGCCAGTTGGGGTCAGCGTAGCCACAAGGTCGGGCGCGAATTGTGGATTACTCGCGACCGAAAATAGCTGATTACCCGTGGCGTCTGTGCTTGTGTTACCGGCAACGCAGTTTGGATCACTAGTGTTGCACAGATAAGTCAAATTTCCCGCCGTCAGGCTCGGAGTTGGGACGATCCGGTTCGTCTGCACCTGATCGGCGGTGCGCTGTCCTTCGTAGGCGGCGAAGAAGAACAACCGATCCTTGATAATCGGTCCGCCGATTGTTCCGCCAAAGGTGTTTCGCAGAATGTGCTGGGGACGGTTTGGCAGTCCTTGGCTCAACTGTGACGATTTGTTGAAATAGTCGTTCGCAACGTCGAAGGTGGGACGATGATATTCGTAAAGTGAGCCGTGAAAAGCATTCGTCCCGCTCTTGGTCACCAGGTTCACTTGCGCTCCTGAGGAACGACCGGAAGCCGCGTCGTAATTGCTGGTCGTGACGCGGAATTCCTGCAGGGACTCCAGTGTCGCGCGCATCGCACCTTCGAAGGCATACCCTTTTAGCTGGTCGTTATCGTCCAGGCCGTCGAGGGTGATATTCGTCTGGTCGCTACGGGCGCCATTTACGGCACCTCCCCGGCTGTCGTTGTCTTGTTGCGCGTCGGTCGTCTTTCCGATATACGCGACGCCAGGCTGCAAACTGAGAATGGCAGCCGGATCGCGGCCTTCGGAAGGCAGGTCGATCAACTGGCGCGCATTGAAATTGTTGCCGAGGGTCGCGTCGGTAGTGTTGACCATGGGCGCTTCGGCGCTGACATCCACAATGATGGAGCCGCCCTGGACTTGCAGAGCCATGTTCACTGTGGCTGGACTGCTCACTTGCAACACAACGTTCTCGCGCTTGGTGGTGGCAAATCCCGCGGCAGTCACGGTCATGTTGTAGGTCGCCGGAGGGACCTCCAGGAACTGGTATGACCCCTGGTCATCCGTTTTGGCAGTTCGGGTAAGTCCGGTCGCAGGATTGTTCAGAGTGACTATGGCGCCGGTGACGACCGCGCCTTTCGCGTCAGAGATGGTGCCGTGGAGGGATGTCGTTGCCGATTGGCAGAAGGCCAAATTGCTCAACGCGAGAAAAAAACTCAGAGCTGCTGCCACCAGCCATGATCCGGAACGCATATAAGCTCCATACCCCCCAGTGTTCGATTCGCCCTACCCAGGAACTTAGAGAAACAAAGAAAAGCTCAGGGCCCCGATGGGGCGCTATTGTGCAACTTCACCGCCACAAAGTTCAAGCTGAATTTCAGCGACTTACGCGCTCGTGAAACGTTTAAATACCTGGGGTCACATTCGCCATTCCAGATTTGGAAGTTTATGCATCCCGCTGAATGAATGCGGAAGCCAGCACTATGACGACGGGATAACACTCGAGGGTGTAGCGAGGCTCGGGATTCTCGAGGCTGCCGAGAAACGCCGAGCGCAGTAACAGAAATAAAACGAATAGGCCGATGCCAAAAAATTCGCGACAGCGCAGCAGTCCGAGAGCTGCGAGGACGATATAGGCGAGATTGATCAATCCAAACCCGAGGCTCAAGGCGAGCCAGCGGCGGTCGTCGTTGAACTCCCACCAGCGGGGATCTGCCGCCGACAATTCCGTTCGCGGACGCAGCCACATATCGGCAACTCGTAATGTCGGAAGCCACACGTAGTAGCGCAGCGGTGCGCTCTGAACACGCTCGGCCGCCAGAACGGCGAAGCGGGCGTCGAGTTCTGGAGTCATGTCGTGAGCGCGGTTGTAGTCGGCAAACAGTTCGCGAGTTTGCTGACGCTGCTGCTCGGAGTCGAAGGCGCGGCGGGGTAAACGGGAGAAGTCGATCTCCTCTCCGGGAACGTTCCAATAAATTTCCTGCACAGAGACATAGTCGGCGGTGAAGGTCTTGACCCAGCGATTGAAGCCGGTCGTGACGAGTTCATCGGAGTCATTCGCGTAGCGAGGAGCGAGCGGCTCGAAGCGGTGCATCGTGTGAAGATTGCGCAGGGTCCATGGAATCAAAGGCGCGGTGGCTCCGATTCCGACGAGTACGCCGGCCCAGAGGATTGTTCGCGGTGTGGCCAGCAATCCGGCACGCAGTTTTCCTGCTGCGACGATCAGGGATCGGAAAAGCATCCACAGAAGATATCCGCCGATAGCTGCGAGTAGAATCCCGCCGTCGGGGCGGAGGAGGATGGCGGCGCCGATCGCAAGTCCGCAGCCGAGCCAGGTCTTAGTCCGGAAAGCGTTACGAGCGTCGGCTTGAGAATCGACCTCGCCGATTCCCATTCCCCGGAAAGCGAGGTCCAAGGCGAGAGCCGTGAAGAAGATTTCAAGGGTTTCGGTGAGAGCAGCAGCCGCATAGTTGGCGAGAAACGGACACAGCCCCGCAAGCAGAAAGGCGGCCTGCGCGGCGCGCTCAGAGATGAACCGGCGGGCCAAGTCTGCGATGAGAAAGCAGGTCCCGAGGTCGAAGAGGATCTGAACGAGCAGGACGGCCCGAAAATTTTCGGTGCCAAAGAGGCTAAAGATGATCGCAAGAAACGCCGGGTAGCCGGGCAGACGCGAGAACGTCGGCATAATCACACCGGAGTTCGTAACACCATAGATACCGTGTTGGAGCCAGTTCTCGGCGATATTGGCATAGAGGTGGGAATCGTCGACGACGGCAGGAAACCGGAAAACCAGCAGCAGGCGGAGGCCCAGCGCCGCCAGGGTGGTCCAGACAAAGAACCGCGCTTGCTTGCTCATCAGTACCGGCACCGGTTCCGCACGGGCGAATGATAGCGCGTTTGCGGCAATCCCGGAGGCCGGAAATTGCATCTTAGGTACACAGAGCAGTCGGACTCACCCTGCCTCGCCGCGAATTGACCGTGTGCCGCCCGCGGCATACGATGAACACTTACTCACACATGGCTCAACCAGTCTTCTATGATCCTCAACGCGCACGGTGGAAACGCCTGCGGCGGCTGGTCGACACGACGGCCGTTCTGGTCTCAGCGCTGATTATTTTTTTTGTGTACACTGCGCTGCGCGACGAGCCTTTACCGGAACTGCTTTTCTCACCTCAAAAGCGCGCGTTTAAGGCGCTGAAAGAGAGTGAGAAGGAGAAAGCCCGAGATCGGCAAAAGAAGATTGTGGCCCGCTCGCACCGCAAGTCCAAACTGGCGGCGTCGCAGGTCAAGCTGAATCAAGAGGAAGGCATTCGCGCGGCCTTTTATGTGCCGTGGGAAGCTTCCAGTTTTTCGTCGTTGCGCAGCTATGCCCACCAGATCGACATCCTCTACCCCGACTGGCTGCACGTAATTACCGCCGACGGGCGGCTGCAGGGCGTCGACGATCAGACGAACAAATATTTCGATGTGGTGCAGGGTAGCACGCTACTGCCGGTCGACGATCGCGTGATGCCATTTCTAAAGACGGAAGACCCCGCCATGGAGGTTTTCCCGATGGTGAACAACTCCGACGGCGTGAACTGGGTAGGAGACATTGTCGGTTTCCTGAACAACCCGGGTGCTCACTCGGTCTTTCGCCAGCAAGTTGCTTTGTTTCTCTCTTCCGGACACTATCGCGGATTGACGGTCGACTTTGAGGCATTCCCTCCCAGCGGTCAGGCGGGCTATGTCTCGTTGTTGAAGGAATTGTCGGGGGATCTACATGCGCGCGGGATGAAGCTTTACGTAGCAGTCCCGCCGCATAGCAACGAATACGATTATCCCGCGATCGCGGCCGCCGCCGATGGCGTGGTACTCATGAACTATGACGAGCATTATCCGGGCGCGGAGTCGGGGCCGGTCGCGTCGCAAGACTGGTTCGTGCAGAACCTGACATTCGCCAAAACTGTCATTCCGCGGGAAAAAATCATCTGCGCGATCGCTAACTATGGCTACGACTGGGTGCAAAAACCCAAGAAGGGAAAGTTGCCTGCGGAAGAGCATGACCACACGGTCAGCGTCCAGGACGCATGGCTGGCGGCGCGAGACTCCGATGAAGATGTCAACTTCGACGACGACGCGATGAATCCGCATTTCAGTTATCTGGATGAACGCAGTATGCGACACGACATCTGGTTTCTGGATGCGGTGACCTCGCTCAATCAGATGCGGGCGGCGCAGGCACTCGGCATCCAGACCTTTGCGCTCTGGAGACTGGGCAGCGAGGACCGATCACTGTGGAGAGTTTGGGACGTGCCTGGGGATGCGGGAGCGTCCGACAAACTGAAAGATGTGCCACCCGGCGCTGAAGTGGACATGGAGGGGCAGGGCGAAATTCTGCGCATTGAAGACAAACCGGCGCATGGAACCCGCGATCTGACGGTCGACATTAATAGCAAGATGATTACCGACGAGGTGTTCCAAAACCTGCCCGAACCCTACCGCGTTGGCCGCTACGGCTACAGCCCGAACAAAGTGGCCATCACATTTGATGACGGGCCCGATCCGGAGTGGACACCAAAGATTCTCGACGTGCTCAAGCAGAAGAACGCTACAGCCACTTTTTTTCTGATCGGCATACAGACCGACAAATTTTCGGGCATTGCGAAGCGGATTTACAACGAAGGGAACGCGATCGGGAACCACACCTTCACGCATCCGGACGTGAGCAACATTTCGACTGCGTATATGAAGGTGGAATTGAATCTTACGGAGCGGCTGTTCGCCAGCTTGCTGGGAGTGCGGACGACCTTAATGCGTCCGCCCTATGCGATCGATGAAGAACCGGATACCTCGGACCAAGTGCGCCCTCTGGAGATTCCGCAGGAGATGGGCTATATCACGGTGGGGAACCGGATCGATCCCAACGACTGGAACCTTAATGATCCGACCAACACGCACGGCAGGCGCACAGCCGAAGACATTACTTCTTACGTGTTGGCGCACTTGCCGCCCTGTCGCGTGGAGGATCTGCGGTGTGGCAACATCATCTTGCTGCACGATGGCGGCGGCGACCGCGCGGAAACGGTTCGCGCTTTGCCGATGATTATTGACGGAGTTCGGGCGCGAGGAATTGAGATCGCGCCGGTCTATGAGCTAATTAACAAGACCAGAGCGGACGTGATGGCTCCCTTGCCGACCAGCGAACTTTGGGCCGCTCGGCTGGATCGCTTCGGTTTCTGGCTATTCGATGCGGGCATCACGGGCATCACCTGGATCTTTCTGATAGGCGATTTGTTGATGACGGGGCGACTCCTGTTTATCGGAGCGGCTGCGGTGTATGACCGGGCGCGCGAGAAGATTTTCGGAAAGCCCGCGGAAGTGGCGTCGTACAAGCCGAAGGTTGCGGTGCTGATCCCTGCTTATAACGAAGAAAAGGTTATCGAGCGCACGATCCGCGCGGCGCTGAACTCGAACTATCCGAACCTGCGCGTGATTGTCATTGATGACGGATCGAAGGATCGCACGCTGGAAGTGGCGCGCAGTGCTTTCGCCGCTGAGGCCGCTGCCGGGAAAGTTCTAATTTTAGGGAAACCGAACTCCGGCAAGGCGGAAGCGCTGAACTACGGCATTGAGCACATTGGCGAGGCTGAGCTTTTTGTCGGAATCGACGCCGATACGATAATCGCATCGGATGCTATATCCCGCCTGGTGCCGCATTTCATCAATCCCAAGGTTGGAGCAATCGCGGGCAATGCCAAGGTTGGCAACCGGGTCAATTTGTGGACGCGCTGGCAGGCCTTGGAATACATCACTAGCCAGAATTTTGAGCGCCGCGCGCTCGATGTGCTGGGTGCGGTCAGCGTGGTGCCCGGGGCGATTGGAGCGTGGCGTGTTTCGGCAGTGCGCGAAGCCGGGGGCTACCACGTAGATACGGTCGCGGAAGATGCCGATCTTACGATGGCTCTGCTGCGCCTGGGATATCGCGTCGAATACGAAGACATGGCGCTGGCCTATACAGAGGCGCCGACGAATGCGAATGCGCTGATGCGGCAGCGCTTTCGATGGTCGTTCGGAATTCTGCAGGCCGTGTATAAGCATCGCAAGGTTGTTGGACGTGAAGGTCCGCTGGGATGGGTGGCGCTGCCCAACATTGTGATCTTCCAGATTCTTTTGCCCCTCGTTTCTCCCCTGATCGACATTATGTTCGTGGTGGGCACACTCTGGTATTACATCCAGAAACACTTCCACCCGGACTCGACCGATCCGGCGAACTTCCACAAGCTGGTGTTGTTCTTCTTTGCATTTCTGGTGATCGACTTTTTCGCTTCAGCGATTGCGTTCGCCCTGGAACGACGGCGACCCGACGAAAAGGAAGATGTAATGCTGCTCAGCCAGGTCTGGCTGCAACGCTTCGCCTACCGCCAGTTGTTCTCGATCGTGCTCTTCAAGACGCTCAAGCGCGCGCTGGAAGGGCGTAAGTTCGCATGGGACAAACTGGAGCGAACGGCTGCTGTGAATTATGTGCCCGCGGAGAATCGGGAGCACATCAACGTGCCGTAGCGAAACCAAAATTCAAGCCTAGCGCCGCCTGTCGCGGAAGCCGGATTTGCGCTCGCGTAGCGCGCACAGGAACACGAATACATCCGAGACGCTTCGGGCAGTGGCGGCAGGATGCCGCCACGACAACCGCTGAGGCGGCGCTACCTGGCGCGCTACTTACCGAAACAGCAGCGGGGCGAATTCTGCGAGATTCCGGCGCCAGACCATCCAGGTATGCATGCCGGGCGTCTCGATGTCGATATGCTCTACGCCCTTGGTCTTCAGCCACTCGCGCAAGCTGCGGTTCGCGGTGATCAGACGGTCTTCCGTGCCGCAGGCAATCCATAGAAGCTTTATTTGTTGGTTGGCCTTGGCGTCAAGGCCGGGGAAATCGCTATCAAACGGCTGAGGCAATCCGCCTGCGCTGAAGGCGCCGATCCAGGCGAACTTGTCGAGATCGTTGAGTGCCGTGCGCAACGATTCCGCTCCGCCCATCGAGAGCCCGGCAATGGCGCGCAAGTGTCGATCTTTAGCCACGCGATATTGTTTCTCGACCATCGGTATAACTTCGGTGAGCAGCGCGTCGCGAAATTTCGTGAAATTCTGCTCGTGCACGTCGGGGTGACTGGAGAGGCCTCCCCAGCCAATCCGAATCATCTCCATGGTGCCGTAGCCGAGCGGCATGACGACGATCATCGGCTTCGCTTTGCCTTGCGCGATGAGATTGTCGAGAATCACGTTGGCGCGGCCCACCGCGGTCCATCCACTCGCATCATCGCTGTAACCGTGGAGCAGATAGAGGACGGGATACGTCTGCTGCGAAGTGGGATCGTAGCCCGGCGGCGTGTAGACATAGAAGTCCCTGTCATCTTGGGCCACTGCGGACCGGTAGAAATGATGGTGAATCTCGCCGTGCGGCACGTCGTTCAATTCCCACGGCAGGGACGCTGGTCCCTGAACGTGAACCATATTCTCCGTAGAGAGCAAATTCGGCTTCAGCAGGGGGTTGAAGGGATCAATTGAGCGCACGCCGTCGACGACGATCGAGTATCCGTAATAGTCAGGAGGCAGCGGCGGAGTGTTCACCGTCCAGACACCTTTGTCGTCTTTCTGCATGGCAATAGGTTCGGTGCCTTCGCGCGCAAGTTTCACGACCTGTGCATTGGGAGCGAGGAAAGAAAAAGTGACGCCATTGTCGGAATGAACCTCGGGAGTGTTTAGCCAGGGCGGCCGCTGCAGAGGGGGAGGCGGCGCGGGTTGGGCTTGTTGTGCGGTCGCCCCAACAGCAAAGAGCAGGGAAAGAATAAAGGCTGACTGAAGCTTCATGGTGCCGTCTCCTCGAATGAGTAGAGCGGCACCATTGTATAAGCTGAGAAACCGAGGCGCTTTTGATTTATTTTACTTTTTCGCGGCGACTTCGAGGCGGGTTTCAGCTCGATGCAGCGCGTCCAGGGCGCGGTCGACGTCGACGGTGGCATCGCCGCTGGCCAAACGCTGCTCGGCGCGCTCTTTGGCTTTGCGCGCGCGCTCGACGTCAATTTCGGACGGACGCTCGGCGGTCTCGGCAAGGATCGTCACTCTGTCGGGGAGGACTTCGGCAAAACCCCAGGCGACGGCTAAAATCAGTTCGGTGGCGTTTTCTCGGTATTTTATTTCACCCACCGATAGCTCGGTGATGAGCGGAGCATGTCCCGGAAGGACGCCCAGATAGCCGTTCTTGCCGGGAATCTGAACTTCCTCGGCGGCCGTGTCGACGACTTTCTTTTCCGGCGTGACGATTTCGAGTTTAAAAGTATCTGCCATTGCGAAACGGCTTCCGGCTTCCGGTTCCCGGCTTCCGGGCCGCTGCAGCCGACGCCGAAGCCAAAGCCCGTTTTTATGCCGCGGCTTTCATCTTTTCTGCTGCTTGCAAAACTTCCTCGATCGGGCCCTTCATGTAGAACGCCTGCTCGGGGATGTCGTCGTACTTGCCTTCCACGATCGCCTTGAAGCCCTTCACGGTGTCGGCAATCTTGACGTAGCGTCCCGCGGCGCCGGTGAACTGCTCGGCTACGTGGAACGGTTGCGACAGGAAGCGCTGAATTTTGCGGGCGCGGGCGACGGTGAGTTTCTGGTCTTCGGTCAACTCGTCGATGCCGAGAATCGCAATGATGTCCTGGAGATCTTTGTAGGTCTGCAGCGTCTTCTTCACGGATTGCGCGACGTCGTAGTGTTCTTGACCGACGATGCGCGGATCGAGAATGCGCGACGTCGAAGCGAGAGGATCGACGGCAGGATAAATTCCGATCTCCGTCAGGGCGCGCGAGAGCACCGTGGTGGCGTCGAGGTGAGCGAAGGTGGTCGCCGGGGCGGGATCGGTCAAGTCGTCGGCAGGCACGTAAATCGCCTGGACCGAGGTGACGGAACCTTTCTTGGTCGACGTGATGCGCTCCTGCAGTTCACCCATTTCGGTGGCGAGGTTCGGCTGGTAGCCTACGGCGCTGGGCATGCGGCCCAGCAGCGCGGAAACTTCCGAACCGGCCTGCGTGAAACGGAAAATATTGTCGATGAAGAGCAGGGTGTCGGCGCCCTCGGCGTCACGAAAATATTCCGCCACCGTCAGCCCGGTTAGGGCGACGCGCAGGCGAGCCCCTGGGGGCTCGGTCATCTGGCCATAAATCAGCGCGGCTTTGGACTCGGCCGGCTTGCCGGGCTTGATTACGCCCGACTCCGACATTTCCAGCCACAAGTCGTTGCCTTCGCGTGTACGCTCACCGACGCCGGCAAACACGGAGAAGCCGCCGTGATTCTTGGCGACGTTGTTGATCAATTCCATGATGACGACGGTCTTGCCGACGCCGGCGCCGCCGAACAATCCGATCTTGCCACCCTTCAAGAAAGGCTGGATGAGGTCGATGACCTTCACGCCGGTCTCAAACATCTCAGCGCTCGTCGCCTGCTCGTCGAAGGCCGGGGCAAGACGGTGAATCGGCATCCGCTCTTTGTATTCGATCGGGCCGAGTTGATCGACGGGCTCGCCGATGACGTTCATCACGCGGCCCAGAGTGCCACGGCCCACGGGCACGGAAATCGGTCCGCCCTGGTCGATGGCTTTCATACCGCGCACCATGCCGTCGGTGGGCTGCATGGCGATGCAGCGGACGCGTCCCTCGCCGAGGTGCTGCTGCACCTCGAGAATCACGCTGATAGGGTCCGGCACGGTGAAGCCGTCGCTCACCACTTTTACGGCCTCATAGATCGGGGGCAGCTTCCCTTCGGGGAACTGCACGTCCACCGCCGGACCCGCGATTTGAATGACATGTCCTACGTTTTCAGGCATATATTAGCTCCGAGCTTTGAGCTATGAGCGGCGAGGCGCCAACCCTAGCATTAGCATCCGGTACTCAGTGTTGCACTGTTTCAATCTCGCATCGCGAGTTCGTAGCTCAAGGCTCGAAGCTCGCATCACATCGCGGCCGCGCCGCTGACGATTTCGATGATTTCTTTCGTGATCTTCGCCTGGCGTGCGCGGTTCATCACCAGCGTCAGGGAATCGATCATGTCGGTCGCATTGTTGGTGGCTGAATCCATAGCGGTCATGCGGGCCGCGTGTTCAGCCGCTACCGATTCCAGCAACGCACGGAAAATCTGGATGCTCACATACTTCGGCAACAGCGACCGGAACAGCTCTTCCGGAGGCTGCTCGTAAATGTAGTCCACCTGGGCGGCGCCGAACTGTGAGGCGACCTCTTCGACATGACGATCAGGACCACGCATACCTACGCCCGCACTCACCGCTGCTTCTTTGGCTTTCTTCTTCTCTTCCTCGGTCATCTCTTCAACCAGGCGAACGGTTTGCTCGCCGATCTGCTCGATGGGAAGAATCTGCTCCACGATGAGGCGCTGCGCGATGACCGACTTGAATTCGTTGAAGACTATGTAGACCGCGTCGATCTCTTCGCGGCGGTAACGATCGATCACATTCCGTGACAAAGCGGAAGCCTGCGCAAACCCAACTTTTCCGAGGATGCCAACGTGTTCGCCGGTGATCTGAATCGCGCCAGCGCGTTCAGTCTCTTGGGGTTCGGCTTCGATGGACTCCGCGAGATCCGCGAGACTCTGCGTCTGTACTTTGGCGGCAGGATAACGGCGTCGCAAAAAGTCGCGCCCCTTGCGGCCAATAGCCTCAATGTCGACGTTCTTCCCGGCTTTCGACTCGAGAAAGCGAGCCGCTGCTTTCGTAATGTTCGCGTTGAATGCGCCAGCCAGCCCTTTGTCTCCGGTCACGACGATCAGCAGGATATTTTTTTCCTCGCGCTGCGCCAGCAAAGGATGTTTTGGCTCTCCGGTCTCGGGATCGTAAATCTCAGCGCGTGCCACCAGAGATTTCAGGACATTCGTCAGCATCTGCGCGTAGGGACGCGCCGCCAGCGCCCGTTCCTGGGCGCGGCGCAGCTTCGCCGCCGAGACCACTTTCATGGCCTTGGTGATCTGCCGCGTGTTGATCACGCTGCGAATGCGGCGACGGATGTCGAGAATATTTGCCATTGAAAAATCAGTACTCGGAACTCAGTACCCAGTACTCAGTCGAACACAGCGCTGGGCACTCATTTGTTCTGAGTACTGAGTACCGAGTACCGCGTACTACTTTGCTACCGCTTCCCTGCTCGCTACGAACTGCTGTTTTGCTTCCTTGATGATTGATTGCAACTGGCCCTTCAGCGCGTCGTCGAGGATCTTCTTCTCCATGATCGTGCGCAGGATGCCAGGGTTCGTAGAATCCACATACTTATACAGCTCCGCCTCGAAGTCGCGGACCTGCGCCACTGGAAGGTCATCGAGGAATCCGCCGGTGCCGGCCATGATGATCAGAATCTGCTTGGAGAACGGCAGCGGGGAGAATTGGTTTTGCTTCAGCAACTCGACCAGCCGCTGACCGCGATTCAGCTGCGATTGTGTGGCTTTGTCGAGATCGCTACCGAAAGCCGCAAATGCCGCCAGTTCGCGATATTGCGCCAGTTCCAACTTCAAGGTGCCAGCGACCTGCCGCATGGCTTTGATCTGGGCGCTGCCGCCAACGCGGCTGACCGATAGACCGACGTTCACCGCGGGACGCACGCCCTGGTTGAACAAGTCAGTTTCCAGATAAATCTGGCCGTCGGTAATCGAAATCACGTTGGTTGGAATGTAAGCGGAAACGTCGCCCGCCTGCGTTTCAATAATTGGCAGCGCGGTCAGCGATCCGCCGCCCATCTTGTCGCTCAGCTTAGAGGCGCGCTCCAGCAGGCGGGAGTGAAGATAAAAAACGTCTCCGGGATAGGCTTCGCGTCCCGGCGGACGGCGCAGCAGGAGAGAGATCTCGCGATACGAGGCGGCGTGCTTGGAAAGGTCGTCATAGATGACCAGGGCGTGCCGCTTGCCGTCGCGGAAGTATTCGCCCATCGCGCAGGCTGCGTAGGGCGAGATGTACTGCATGGGCGCGGGTTCCGACGCGGACGCTGCCACAACGATCGTGTATTCCATCGCTCCGGCGTCTTCGAGAATCTTGACGACCTGTGCGATCGACGAACGTTTTTGTCCGATCGCGTTGTAGATGCAGATCAGATCGTTGCCCTTGCTGTTGATGATGGTGTCGAGGGCAACGGCGGTCTTGCCAGTCTGACGGTCGCCGATGATCAATTCGCGCTGGCCGCGTCCGACGGGAATCATGCTGTCGATAGCCTTGAGCCCAGTGGCCATAGGCTCGCGCACCGGCTGGCGATCAATGACGCCAGGAGCAATACGCTCAAGAGCGATAAACTGATTCGTGGCGATGGGACCCTTGTCGTCAATGGGCTCGCCGAGGGAGTTAACGACGCGCCCGATCATGGCGTCGCCGACGGGCACGCTCATGATGCGCCCGGTACGCTTGACCTCATCGCCTTCTTTGATCTCCGTATACTCGCCTAGCAGCACGACGCCGACCTGGTCTTCTTCCAGGTTCATGGCGATGCCGGCCACTCCGTGCGGGAAGGACAGGAGTTCGCCGGCCATGACTTTATCGAGCCCGTAGACGCGGGCAATGCCGTCGCCCAGGGTGATGACGGTGCCGGTCTCGTCCACGGAGATCTGGGTTTCGTAGTTCTCGATCTGCTCGCGGATCAGTTTCGAAATTTCATCTGCTTTGATTTGTGCCATAAAATCAGCTCTTAGCCTCTAGCTGTTAGCGCTTAGCGTTCTTGCTGAATCGCAACACTGTGGCTCACTCTCGCTCCGCCTCGGCACTGACACTTGAACGTCTGGGTTCGAGCTAAGGCCTAAAGGCTAGGAGCTAATCGCTTCTTTAATCTTCTCCAACTGGCCTTTTACCGAGCCATCATAAATCGTGCTGCCGACGCGGACGACGGCACCGCCCAGCAGGGATACATCGAGCCCAAACTGCGCTCGGACTTTCTTGCCGGTCACTTTTTCGATCTGCGACTCAAGAGCGCGCTTTTCTGCGTCGCCCAGCTCGCGGGCGCTTCTAATTTCGGCCTCAGCAAAACCGAGACGGGCATCGAGTTCTTTCTTCAGTTGCTCGATGATGCGCCCGAGGAAATGCACGCGGCGGTGATCGATCAACACGGCCATCAGGTTGCGGACGTGTCGTTCAATTCCCTCTCGTTGCACAATTGCATCCAGCAATTTGCGCTTCTGATCGGCAGGAACCGCGGGATTCTCCCAAACCCGCCGCAAGTCGGTGCTTTCGTGGAGCAAGTCCGCGATCCGGTGCAATCCCCCGACCGCGCGATTCGCGTCGAGATGCACGCTGAGGATCACGTCGGCGAAAGCGCGGGCATAGGTGCTGGCGACGGAAGCCACGGTTTAGTTCCTGCCCTTTCCGGAATCGTCCGAGGTTGCGCTTAACTCGGCGCCAAAACTGCGGACCAACGCCTGATCGGTGGCGGCATCCACGTGAATCTGCTTGCGCGCCAGGCCAACCGCAAGATCGGCGGCATAGGCAGTCAACTGGCGGCGCGCGGCTTTGGCGGCGGCGGCAATTTCCTGCTCGGCGGAAGCGACGATTTTGCGCGCATCTTCTTCGGCGGCGGCCTTGATGCGGGCCTCCTCCTCGGCGCCTTCCTTCTCAGCAGCATCGCGTATCATGCTGATTTCGACATCCAACTTCATGAGGCGCGACTCGATATCAGAAAGTCGGCGGCGGGCTTCTTCGCTGGCCTTCTGCGCCTCCTGCATAGCCTTCTGAATGGCAGCGGAGCGGTCGCGAAACATTCCCGGCAGGTATTTGCGCGCCGCCCACACGACCACTGCAGCAATCACTGCAAAGTTCAGCGCCATACACAACCAGTACGACTGCTGCAGGTTCAAACCCGTCAACTTCGCGATCCCTCGGACGGAGGCTGATCGCTTGAACTGCGCCATTTCGTCTTTTTCTTCGCCCGCGGCTTCCCTGCTCTCGTGGGCAAGTTGCCGGCCGGGACCTTGGCCTCGCTCGGCGGAAGCGCCGGTATCCTGTTTCTGTTCGGAGGAAACAGGCTGCGGGAGACCGGGAGGAGGTGGTTGCTCTTGCGCGCGGAGGGTGATCCCAGCCACACAACTCACCGTCAGCAGCGCCAGGAAACATGTCCGGATGAATGGGTTCGCCGCGGTCACTGCCCTCGAAATCATTTTTCTGGAAGTCATCAGCGCCCTGCTCCCGCGGGTTGCAGCACACGCCGCACGATTTCCTGGGCGAGTGCCGCAGCGTCAGCGGGCAAGGTTGCCTCGGCTGCGGCACGATCGCTCTCAATGGCTTTCTTCGCCGCCTGCACCTGGGCTTGAGCCTTGCTGCGCGCATTGTTCAATGCGGCGGTTCGGGCTTGGATGATCGCTTGCCGTTTGGCTTCCTGCGCACGGAATACGGCCGCCCGGGCCTCGCGCAATTTCTGTTCGTACTCGGCAGTGCGCGCCTCGGCGGCAGCAACGTCGGCCCGAGACTTCTCTACCGCGCCCTCGGTTTTGTTGCGGCGCTCTTCGAGCACGCGTCGCAACGGCTTGTGCACGATCGCCGTGTAGAGCGCGTAAAGCAACGCCAGCAGAATCACCGTCGGTACCGATCCGAGCAGTAATTCCCCTAGTTGTTGAAGCGTCTGATCCATGTGTTGCTAAGCAAGACGTGCTGATCTGTAGACCGGAAAAATGAGGGCTATGAAAACTGTTAAGTCTAGCGTCCCTCAGACGCTTATGTCAACGCGAACGTGGCGGGTTTTCCTGCAGGAACATGCATTTCGGGAAAGGTCGTGGAAGAGCGCCCCAGTAAGCGATTCCGAGCCCTAAGCGGCACGCCAGGCCGGCGAAAGACTTCCAGCACCAAGAGAGCGGCAGCAATTCCGGTCGCGAATCACAGGCTACCACGAAACGATGGTTTCACCGGAGGACCTGACGACGCCACTGCTGCCGAATCCCGAAGTGGTTCAGAATTCAAGGTCCAGACCTCGCTCTATGAGGCGAGCCAGGGATTCAGCCTCTGCAACTTTTTTCCAATCCCCGCGTCCTATCTGGTGGAAGACAGTAAAGAAGAGTCGAATCCGTTTGCTGCGGATGCACGTATAAAGAGGCAGGGACGATCCCATGCTGATCAAGAAAACGGAAGAAATTCGTTCGTCGGAGATTACTCCTAAGGGTCTGTACATGAACCGCCGCAAGTTCCTCGCGGGAGCGGCGCTGGCCGGAGCGGCTGCAACCACTGGTTTTGGCCTGCACGAGATCGTTTTTCCATCCACTAGCGTGCAGGCGGGCAACAAAATTGACGGCATCCGGAAAAGCCCTTTGAGTACGATCGAGACCATCACTCCGTACAAAGACGTTACCAATTACAACAACTATTACGAGTTCTCGACCGAAAAAGACGAGCCGGCCAAGCTCGCTCAGAAATTCCGCACGCGCCCCTGGAAAGTGAAGATCGACGGCCTAGTCGATAAGAAACAGGAACTCGACGTCGACACGATTCTCAAGATGGCTCCTCCCGAGGAGCGCATCTACCGTCACCGTTGCGTTGAAGGCTGGTCGATCGTCGTACCTTGGGTCGGCTTCTCACTCAGCGAACTGATCAAGCGCGTCAACCCGACCAGCAAGGCCAAGTTCGTCGAGTTCACAACGATTCTCGACAAGACTCAGATGCCCGGCCAGCAGCGAGACGTGCTGGAATGGCCGTACGTCGAGGGCCTGCGCATGGACGAGGCAATGCATCCGCTGGCGTTGCTCTGCTTTGGCATGTATGGCGAGGAGCTTCCCAATCAGGACGGAGCGCCCCTGCGCATCGTCGTTCCCTGGAAATACGGGTTCAAGAGTGCCAAGGCGATTGTGAGGATCCGATTCACGGACAAACAGCCGCTGAATACCTGGAATATTTCCGCGCCGACCGAGTACGGTTTCTATTCCAACGTGAATCCGAATGTAGACCACCCGCGCTGGAGTCAAGCTAAAGAACGGCGTCTCGGTGAATTCACAAAACGCCCGACCCTGATGTTCAATGGTTACGGAGATCAGGTTGCGAGCCTCTACACCGGGATGGATTTGAAGAAGAATTTTTGAGTCGGCGTCGAACCTCAGACGTGGGCGCTCAGCCCCGAGGCGATGTTTGAACAGGTTTAAAGTCCGAGGTCCGAGGTCGGACGCCAGATTTCATGCTTCGCTACCTAAAACCCGCGGTGTTCCTGGCATGCCTTACGCCGCTGGCCTGGCTCGTCTGGCGGGGCTTCCACGGGGAACTCGGCGCGAATCCCATCGAAGCCATCACTCACCGTACCGGCGATTGCACTCTGACCTTTCTGCTCATCACGCTGTCCGTAACACCCCTGCGGAAACTCACGCGGCAGTATTGGCTGATCGGCTTGCGGCGAATGTTTGGCCTGTTTGCTTTCTTCTACGGCACGCTGCATCTGATGACCTACGTGTGGCTCGACAAGTTCTTCGACGTCCACGCGATGCTGGCCGACATCGCGAAGCGCCGGTTCATCACCGCCGGGATGACTGCTTTTGTTCTGATGATTCCGCTGGCTCTCACCTCAACCCAGTGGTCGATCCGAAAATTGGGCGGCAAGCGATGGCAGGCGCTGCATCGTTTGATCTTTTTCAGCGCCGCCGCCGGAGTAATCCACTACATCTGGCTAGTCAAAGCCGACCTGAAGAAGCCGCTGGAATATGCAGCCGTGCTGGGAGTGCTGATGCTTTACCGCGTAGTGGTCTGGCTGAAACCGAGTGAGAAGATCAATAAGCAAGTGCCGGTTCCGGAGATCGAAGTCTCACAGCACTGAGTAGCTGAGCCGCGTCCGAAACCGGAATATGGAGTTGCCAAAGAATAGGCGCGGCCAGTTCGCCGCGCCCTGTTTTTGAGCCGATTGTTCTGCGCCTACTTCTTTTGCCAGTGAGCCGACCGCGCTCTTACCATCGCCGGCGCGACAAACATGTGCGGACGGGCGGCAGCTGCCGAAGCCGAGGTGCTGGCACTCTGAGTGAAGAATACTCCGGACGCAACTTGACCATTCGCATCCGTTTCTATGAAGGGGTAGGTCGTGCCATCCACACAATAGAACGTGATGCCGAATCCGCCGTTCAGGGTACTGATTGAACTATTCCCGGCGTTTGCGGCGATAGCACCGCGACCGTTAGCGTCCGGGGCCGTGTACGTACCATCGAGTGCCAAACCATAGTTTGGGCCGCCTCCCGGAGCGAAGTTTTCGTCAACGACACCCGTGACCGTTGCCCCGCTGGTGGCGGATGCGAACTCGGCGATGTCATCCACTTCGACGTTGTTAGGGAAGTTGATCCCTGAGAAATTTAGCCCGTACCCCGCTGATCCATTGAAACTCGTCGAAGTCTGCGGCGGGTACGCTACGCCGCTCAGGATTCCGGCGTTGTCAATCTCCAGTAAGAGCAAACCGGCGCTGGACGGATAGGCGGCATACGATGTCCCTGAAAAGCTCGAGAGGCTTAGCGTGGATCGCCCGGTGCCCCCGGCGGCGTAAGTACCCGCGAAGGTTAGTCCGGGTGGAGAAACCGTTCCGCCATTGTTGGCGTCCAGCGTGGACGTGCTCGTGATGTTGCCGTTCCCGTCAGTGACCATAAAGCCGCCGGCGGTCGAGGAAGTGGTGGCAAGTGGATAGGATCCAGACAAAGTAAACGCCAAGCTGCCGGTAGGTATGGTCGCGCTCGTTTGGGAGAAAGCATCCCCCGAGAGAGTTCCGGCCGCGTCCATCTCAATAAACTTCAAATGCGTGGCGCCAATCGCATATACATCGAAGGTCTGCACCCCGAGTGTGGATGCGAACGGCGTGGTCAATGTCGTGGCAGGTGTAGAAGAGGGCCCCAGCACTACTTGGCCCGTCAGCGTCTGGCTGGGAGATCCAAAACCATTTTCGTTGAAGTCTTGCAGCCCGGCGGAGATTGCTCCGCCCGCTCCCAGAGCGAAGTTGCCGACCGTAGCAAAAGGAGCTACGGTGCTGCTGGTGCTAATGTAAGCTCCTGCGAGGATGAACGCGTAAGACCCGACTGCCGAAGTGCCAGCCGTCTGAATGTCGAGCGAACCGCTACCCGAGCCATTCGTGTCGAATTCGGTGACCATTCCATGAGAGCTGTCTTGCAGAACGAAATCAAGAACCACGGTCCCGAAGGGCGCGGGCAAAGCTGTGCTCAGAGTCGCTTTCCCTCTTCCGTCCACTCCGACCGAATACGAACCGCTGCTGATCGTGGCATCGGCAACGGGCGCAGAAACGGCTGGATCATTCAAATCAATGGTTCCCGCGGTGATTCCGCCCACACCATTGCCGCCGCTACCATTGGCCGTGAAGGCGCCAACCATTGCGTAGGGGGCGCCATTGGCGTCGGTCCCCGATACTGAAAAGACATAAGTTCCATTCAGATTGCTATTACTGAAGCCGCCGCTTGGGGGCGGCACCGGGTTGATAGCGCTGTTGCTGCTTCCGCATCCCGCCAAAACGGCGAGGCTGAAAAGGATAATGGGTAGAACCAGACGACTGCGAAACGACATAAATCCCCCCGGGGAAAGGCTTGGCACGAAGTTGGGTGTTCTGATCTCAGATTAGCACTTTTGAGTAGCCCTAGCTTCAACCCGAATCATGGAAATAAGTAGCGCGGGGAGTGGAAAATCTCCAACTTTTACATCTCTTTACGATCCTCAGAAGAACTCACTAAAACCGCCATTTTCGGAGACTTGTCCGAGGCGCATTCATTCTGGGGAGGCACCGCGATCAAGCCTGCGGATGTACCTCGGCCTCCTGTCCGGCCAATCTGCGCAAAGAGTCTTCGTAGGGCGATCGCGCAATTCCTCTTTCCGTGATGATCGCTGCGACATACTTCGCCGGGGTCACGTCGAACGCGGGATTTTCCACGTCAACCCCGTCGGGAACCATCTGCTTCCCGGCGATGTGCGTAACTTCCCTGGCATCCCTCTGCTCGATGGGAATGCGGCTCCCATCGGGACATGCCAGATCCACCGTCGAGATCGGCGCGGCCACGTAAAATGGGATGCCGTGTTCCTTAGCCAGGATGGCCACGGTGTACGTCCCAATCTTGTTGGCGACGTCGCCGTTCGCGGCAATGCGGTCCGCGCCCACGACAATGGCTCCGATCTTTCCCTGCTTCATCATCACCCCGGCCATATTGTCGGAGATCACGGTAGTCGGGATGCCGTCTTTCATGAGTTCCCAGGCGGTCAGCCTCGATCCTTGCAGAAATGGACGAGTCTCGTCGGCATAGACGTGAATCTTCTTCCCTTGCTCGACCGCCGCGCGAATCACTCCGAGTGCCGTGCCATAACCTGCAGTGGCGAGCGCACCGGCGTTGCAATGTGTGAGCACGCCGCCGGAACTCGGCATCAACGTCGCGCCATGGCGCCCCATCGCCTGATTCGCAGCAATGTCCTCTGCGTGCATGCGCTGTGCTTCTTCAATCAGATCCTGCTTGATCTGCGGAATGGGCCGGATGCGGATACGTTCGAACTTCTCCTGCATGCGGCTGATGGCCCAAAACAGGTTCACTGCGGTCGGCCGCGTTTTGCCGATCACGTCGCAAATCTGGTCGAAGTCTCGTTTGAGATCGCCCGCCGATTCCGCCTTCGAATTGCTCACGCCCAGCGCAACGCCCATGGCTGCGGCCACTCCGATCGCCGGAGCTCCACGCACGACCATGTTGCGGATCACATCTGCCACCTGCTGATATGTCTTGCAGGTAACGTACACTTCTTCCGTGGGCAGCTTCGTTTGGTCGATGAAGCGTACGCCTTTGTCGGTCCATTCCAGAGTTTGGATCATGCTCCCCATTCCAGAAGTTTCGAGTTTCCTGTTTCCAGTGTGCGATGTGCGTACCCGCATTTTTCCTGAAACTTGAAACCTGAAACTCGAAACTATGTCCTATGTGCCTCGCAGCGGCTGCGCGGGTTATTCGTGACCGCCGGGCGTCCGCAAACCTCGCACGCGGCCGCCACCGCAAAAATTCCCGGCTGCGTGTCGTCGTTCTGCAGCACGTGTTCCTTGCGCACGTCGCTCGCAGTGAAGATGGAAACGAACGGCGCCGTTCCCGCAACTTTCTCTACGTTCGGCCGGCCATGGGCCTCTTCGCGTTCCACCAGACACATCACGCCCACAACTTCGAATTTAAATTCGCGGGCCGCTTCGATCGCCTGCACCGTCGACGCTCCCGTGGTGCACACGTCGTCGACAATCACGACTCGCGCACCTTGCTCGCGGAAGCCCTCAATGCGCTGTCCGGTTCCGTGCTGCTTCTCGGCCTTACGCACCAGAAATCCATCGAACTCTCCGCTGACCACCGAGACTGCGACCACGATCGGGTCCGCGCCCATGGTCAGGCCGCCAATCGCACGAGGCTTCCATCCAAGCTGCCGAATCTCTTCGGAGAAAACTTCCCCCGTCAAGCGCGATCCTTTCGCGTCGAGAGTTGTCGTGCGGCAGTCGATGTAGTAGTCGCTGGTCCCGCCGGAAGAAAGTTTGAACTCTCCCAGCCGAAACGACTTGTGAGCGAGCGTGCTGAGCAGTTTCTGACGTGCAGATTGCATGAAAATCTACGATAACACGACGACGGCCTTCCGACGTTTGCGCTCCGGGAATCGTGGCCTCGGACGCCGGGCTTCACTTGAGCCTCGGGCGACTGAAAGTGTTTGCGTGTTAACCTGAAGTCTTGCAGTCATCTGGATGAGGCGCGGCAACCGGCGTCCCTAACGATTTTGAATCGAGGTATGACATTGCAGAGTTCGCGCAGGCTTTTCCTTTCCGCTACTTTTCTTCTATTCTCTACGCTTGCGTTGAGTGTTCTCCTGCAGGCGGCCTTCGCCGAGGGCACGCGCACTTGGGAGCAGTCGAAGTTCGAAGACCTGACTAAGGGCACGGCTGCGGGTGTAGCCATTCGCAGTTCCGGCGGCCTCGAACTCGCCCCGTCGTTCAAGTTACTTTATTCCACGCCGTCGACGTATATCTGGGCCATAGCCGCGGATGAGTCAGGAAACGTCTATGCTGCGACAGGATCTCCCGCGCGCGTCTATCGCATCACGCCGGACGGTCAGGCAACCATCATTTTCGAACCGCAGGAACTCCAGGTGCAGACGCTCGAAGTCGGTCCCCGCGGCGTGATCTACGCTGCCACCGCGCCCGACGGCAAGGTCTACAAACTCGAGCACACGCCGCAAGGAAAAGGCGGCACGCCCAAGTCCGACAGCAAGTCTGAAAAAGAAGCCAAAGACCCGGCGAAACCCGCGCTGGACCCGTCCTGGACCTCTTCGGAATATTTTGCGCCGGGCACAAAATACATCTGGGACCTCGCGCTCGACAAGTCCGGCAATCTCTACGTCGCCACCGGCGATCACGGCGAGATTTACAAGGTGACGCCGAAAGGCGAGCACTCTCTCTTCTTCAAGAGCGACGACACGCACATTCGCGTATTGGCTCTGGATGCGCAGGGAAATCTGATTGCCGGTACCGATGGCAGCGGCCTCATTTACCGGATCTCCCCGTCAGGCGAGGGATTCGTATTGTATAGCGCGGCAAAGAAGGAAATCACAGCCCTCGCGCTCGATCGCAACGGCAACATTTACGCCGCGGGCGTCGGCGAGAAGCGCGCCAGCGCTGCGACTTCCCCAGCAGGTACGTCGTCGATGATCACGATGGGAAATGCCGCCGGATCCAGTCCGCAAAGTCCAGGGGTGACTCTCACCATGACACCCACCACGTCTCTCGGTGCGTTCCCGTTTCCCGGTGGAGCCGGGAACGGTGGTTCGGATGTGTATCGCATTGCCGCCGATGGTTCCCCATCGCGAGTGTGGACATCGCATGAAGACATCGTTTATGCGCTCGCCTTCGATTCGCATGACAAACTGCTTGCCGGAACGGGAAACCGCGGACACGTTTTTGCAATCGAAGGGCAGGACGAATTTTCCGATCTACTGAAGGCCCCTGCATCCCAAGTCACGAGTTTCGCCAAGGCTCCCGGAGGTGGTCTTTACGCCGCCAGCAGCAACCTGGGAAAGATTTTTGTCCTTGGTCCCGGCCCGGAGGGCGAAGGCACCTACGAGAGTGACGTCTTTGACGCAAAGATTTTCTCGCGTTGGGGGCGCGCCGATTTCCGTGGCGCCGGCAATGTCGAGGTGTTAGTGCGCAGCGGCAACGTCGACAATCCCGACCGCAACTGGAGCCCCTGGAAGCAGGTGAACCTGAACAAGGACTCGGAGATGGGTGTCCCCGCCGCGCGCTATGCCCAATGGAAAGCCGTGCTTCACGCCGGCAGCACCAAGCCACAAGTTGACACGGTCACCCTGAATTACCTCCCCAAGAACGTCGCTCCTGAGATCGAGGATGTCTCCGTGCAGGTTGGAGTGCGCTATCAACCGCTTGCAAAGTCGACGGGCCTTAGTCTGAGTACCGATCTGAGCGGCTCATCCGGCGGCCATTTCGACTCGCCTGTGCCCAGCACGCATGATCGAGATTCCATTGGTGTCAAGTGGAACGCGCACGATGAGAATGACGATCAACTGGTCTACTCGGTTTACTACCGTGGCGATGGCGAAACTCGCTGGCTTTTGTTGAAAGATAATCTCACCGACAAGGCGTATTCCTTCGACGCCAGCCTGCTGCCCGATGGAGGCTACACCTTGAAGGTTGTCGCTTCCGATGCCCCGTCCCACTCACCGGGTGAGGCCCTCAGCGCAACTAAAGAGAGTCGCCGTTTCGAGGTGGACACCACGCCTCCACGCATTGAAAACTTGACCGCATCAGTAGAGGGTACGCAGATTCATGTTCGCTTCCGCGCGGAAGATGGATTCTCTACGATTAAGCGCGCTGAGTATTCGGTAGACGCCGGAGACTGGAAATACGTTGAGCCAGTCGGCCAGCTTTCGGATGCGAAAATCGAAGACTACGATTTCAAGGCCGACGTCGAAGCAGGCAAGGATGCCACGTCGGATCATGTAGTCGTCGTGAGGGTATACGATAAGTACGACAACATGGCGGCCGCCAAGACGCTGCTGAAAGGGAAGTGATCGGCGGCGGCGCTACCCCGCTGCTAAGTATACGTAGCGCAGAATGAACAGCGCCGTCAGAATCCAGATGACAACGCTCACCTCGCGAAACTTTCCCGCAGCTACTTTGACCAGCGTGTAGGAGATCAGCCCCAGACTGAGCCCCGTCGCAATGCTGAATGTCAGAGGGGTCGCTACGAGGGTAACGAAGGCCGGGATGGCCTCGGTAAACTCGCTCCACTTAACGCGCGCAATGGACTCAGTCATTAAGGCGCCTACAAGAATCAGCGCCGGTGCCGTTGCATATCCTGGGACTGCCGCGGCGAGCGGTGCGCAGAATGCCGCCAGCAGAAACAGTCCTGCGACGAAAATGTTGCTCAGTCCTGTGCGCGCTCCTGCGGCCACTCCGGCGGCACTCTCGATGTAACTTGTGACAGTAGACGTCCCGGTCAACGCTCCGAAAATAGTCCCCACGGCGTCAGACACCAAGGCGCGCCCCACGCGCGGAATTTTGCCGTTCACGACGAATCCGCCTTGTTCACAGACTCCGACGAGAGTGCCCACGTTGTCGAAAAGGTCCACAAAGAGAAAGACGAAGATAATTTCCAGCAAGCCCAGATGAAGTGCGCCCCGTAAATCGAGCTGAAGCCAGGTAGAAGATGGATGCGGCAGCGAGAAAATCGCCTTGGGCCGGTTCGCCATCCCACGGAGAATTCCCAGTCCCGTGGTGGCGAAAATGCCGATGAGGATCGCTCCGCTGATCTTGCGTGTCATCAGCACCAGCATGATTGCCAGCCCTACACACGCCACCTGCGCTTCGTGATCCGCAAAACTGCCCAGGCTGACGAATGTCGCGGGATTCGCCACAACCAGCTTCGCGTTGCGCAGACCGACGAAGGCGATGAACATCCCGATGCCGCCGGCAGTGGAAAACTTCAGGCACTCTGGAATTCCATTGACGATCTGTTCCCGCACCCGGGTGACCGTAAGAACGAGAAAGAACACGCCGGAAAAAAAGATCACGCCCAGCGCAGTGCGCCAGGGCACGTGCATCCCCAGGCAGACCGAATACGTGAAGTACGCATTCAGCGACATGCCCGGCGCCAGTGCGATGGGATAGTTCGCGTAGAGACCCATCACCAGCGTCGCAGCGGCCGCTGCAATGCAGGTGGCGAACACCACGCCTTCGACCGGCATCCCAGCCTGTCCCAGGATCTGCGGATTCACCACGACGATGTATGCCATCGTAACGAACGTGGTCAGTCCGCCGAGAAATTCGCGGCGCACCGTAGTTTGATTTTCCGCTAGACGAAAGTAGCGCTCGATCAATGCAGGTCCTTGAAGTCGCCAGGGCTGTCGTGAATAAAACCGTACATTCTACGACATTGGTCGCAAGTTCTCTGGGGAAGCACGACGTAGTGAAAGGGCCGCTTCGGCTCCCAGGCCTGAGGCTGCCCTGAGCGAGCGAAGCGAGTCGAAGGGACGAAGTCCGCGGCTCTCACGATGCTTCCTGATGTCGCCGGAAGTAGTCCCCGTTGAAACCTAGCCAGGAGCGGACGTCTCGGCAGTGCGCTCCAATTCTTCGCTGCGGATTGAAGTAAGTTCCCCCGCGCGTCGCAACTCCGGGAACAACCACGCCCATACCGCGATCACGATGAGGGTTCCAATTCCTCCGAGAACCACCGCCGGGACAGTCCCAAACCATTGCGCCGTCACGCCCGACTCGAACTGCCCAAACTCATTGGAGGTCCCAATAAAAATCATATCCACAGCGGTAACTCGCCCGCGCATTTCATCGGGAGTCGCGAGCTGCGTCAGGGTGGCCCGAATAATCACGCTGATCATGTCACTCGCTCCCAGCAATAGCAGCGCGACTAAGGAAATGGTCAGACTGCGCGAGATGCCGAAGATGATCGTGAAGATGCCGAATCCAGCCACCGACCAAAGCAGCGTCGGCCCGGACCGCCCCCGCAAGGGTCGATGCGCTACCAACACCGCCATGAGTGCGGCTCCGACCCCCGGGGCTGTCCGCAGCAGTCCGAGCCCCCACGGCCCCGTATGCAGGATTTCGCGCGCATACACGGGAAGCAAAGCTACCGCTCCCCCCAACAATACGGCGAACAAGTCCAATGAAATCGCGCCGAGGATCAGCTTCTTGCTCCATATGTAGTGGAGTCCGGCGAAAACGGTTCTCAGCGACATCGGCTCCCGCAGCCGGGCTTTGACCTCGGGCCGGATGCGGAAGGACGAAACCGTCGCGCCAATCGCTGTCACCATTGCTACGACGTAGACCACGGACGGCCCGTGAAACGCCGCATAAACGATTCCGCCAAACGAAGGTCCCAGAATCGTCGCCGCCTGAAAGATGCTCGCGTTCCACGCGACGGCGTTCGGAAAATGCTCTTCCGGAACCAGCTGCGGCAAAATCGACCGGCTCGCCGTGCTGTTGAACGATCGCACCACGCCGATCAGCACCAACACCACGTAGATTGATCTAATCGAGGGAACGCCGCGCTCCGCCAACGCCAGCAACAAGGCGAAGCAAACCGCATATCCCGCGTAACAAGCCGAGAGCACGTGTCGCCGTTCGAAGCGGTCCGAAACGTGTCCAGAGATCGGAAACAGAAGAATTCCCGGCAGAAATTGCGCCAGGCCCACGTAGCCGAGGTCGAGTGGCCGCTTCGTGATTTCGTACACTTGCCAGCCGACGGCCACAGCCTGCATCTCCACGGCCGCGACAATAAGGAACCGGGCGACCTGGAAAAGCACGAACCCGGGGTGCGTAAAGGCAGCGCGTCCGGCTCTGGCGTCGGCGGTGGCGGGCATGAGCTATTTACTGTGCCACAGAAGGGTGAAGATGTGCATTGCGTGACGCATCATTTCCAAAACGACTCAGCCAAATGAGATCCGCACCTCTCTGACGCTGGATACACCAGGCCGCTCAGGATCGCCAGCAATCCGAAGCCGGAAAGCCGCTCACGCCACCAGAGGAGCGTTGGCAATTCCTTCGGTCCCAAATACTCTCCGGTAGCGCTCGATCTCCTCCGGCGTTCCCAGCGCCTTGGAGTAGTTGTCGGAGAGTTTCACCGCGGGCCGTCCCTCAACGCTGGAGACCTTGCAGATCAGGCTGATCGGGTCAAAGCCCGCGCCATTGTTAGGATTGCATCCACGAAAATCGTTCGTCAGCAAAGTTCCCCAGCCCGCGCTGAACCGAACGCGCCGCTCGGGAGTCCACTTGTTGCGGTTCTCGAAATCGGCTGCGCTAAGAAAATCACTGGGAACTACGCCCTTCTCCAGCGATCCTCCAAAGTAGGCGTGCAGCCCAAGAATTGCATCGACGTCGAGCGTGTCGGATGCGATCAGCAATTTTTCCCGCGGATCTCTTCCATGCACTTTCAGCCATGAAATATACTCATCGCCCGCGACGTACGGATCCTTGCTGTCCACGCGCTGCCCCGTCCAGTCCGCCACCCACTCCGGCGCACCAGCGAGAAACTGCGTCGTGCCAAACGTGTCCGGCAGCATCACTCGCAACGCGCCCTCGTAGGTCTGCTGCCAGAGTTCCAGAACGCGATATTGCGACGCCTTGAGTGCCACGTCATCCGGCGCGAGCGCGGCCATTACCATCGGGATTTCATGCGCATTGGTTCCAATCGCTTCCAGATCGTGCTTGTGCGCCAGAAACGCGTTCGATGTTCCGATGAAGTTGCTCCCCAAATTCGCTGCCATCGCCACCACTACATATTCTTGCCACAGAAAGCTGTGTCGCCGCCGGGTTCCAAAGTCAGCGACGCTCAGTCCCGGGACGCCCCGCAGCCGCTCGATCTTGCTCCACAACTTTGTCTTTGCCCGCGCATAGAGAACGTCGAGTCCGAACTCGCTCAGTGTCTTCAACTGCGCCCGCGTCTTCAGCTCATCCAGAATCGCCAGCGCATACAGCTCCCACATCGTGGTCTCGGTCCACGTGCCTTCGAACGTCAGCTGGATCTGGCCATCGCGGACTCGCAGTTGATAATCCGAGAGCCGGAAATCGTGCTCCAGCCACTCCAAAAATGCCGGCTCAAAAATTCCTCGGCGTCCGTAGAATGTGTTGCCGGCCAGCCACACCAGTTCCGACTTCCGAAACCGACGCCCGCGCACATGCTGCAACTGCACCTTGAGTTCTTCGATGTGAATGATGTCGGCCATCCGCACCGAAGGATGGCGATTCATCAGCGAAAATTCCACCCGCGTATTGGGAAAATGCTTCCAGATAAATTGCAGCATCAGGAGTTTGTAAAAATCCGTGTCGAGCAGCGACCGGACCACCGGGTCGAGTTCCCAGTTATGGTTGTGCGCACGTTCTGCGAAGTTGACGATCATGCGACGGACATCGGCTCCCGCGCCAGTCTCGGAAGCTTCTCAAGAGATGACAGTCTAGCAGTTTGCCCCAAAGCGCTGGCCCTTTCTATGGCGCGGGCGCCCCCCCGCCCGCTTCGCGGCCCAAGCTAGCGTAGCCGCGGACGGGGCGCGCGCGCCACATCGACGCGAACGCACGGGCGACCATGGAAAAGCGGAGCTTTCAGCGGCGCGTTAGCGCATGGACTTTGGTGTAGTTTCGTTCCACCGCGACTGCGCGATAATCAGCCTGTCCGAACGCAGCCAGCGGAGACCGACCATGAAACACCTTCCACCTGTTTTCGCCCTTTGCCTGTTTCTCTCCCTCAATATCCCGACCAATGCGCAACATCAAACTTCTATCGACGACGTTTCCGCCGTGCGAGCCACGGTCACCAACTACATCGAGGCCTATTACACCGGCGACGCCGCTCGCATGGAACAAACGCTCCATCCTCACTACCTGAAGCATATGATCCACGCAGACATCCCCGTCCGGGAACGAACGGGCGCACAGATGGTGCAGGACGTACGCGCCAACAACGCGGCCGAGATTCCTCAGGCGCGGCGAACCGAACAGGTCACCGTGCTCGATGTTGCTGGAACCATCGCTTCCGCCAAGCTTGTCACACCGGGTTGGGTGGACTACATGACGCTGTCGAAGTTCAACGGGGTGTGGAAGATCCTGTCGGTAGTCCAGCGAATCGACGACTAGACGTTACACACCAATCCAATTGAACAAAATCAGCGCCAGCGTGCCGGTGCCCACCAGAATCCAGAGGGCGAGGCCCTGCAGCAGTGGACGGGACCCGACACGCTTGAGCGTCTCCTTGTTCAATCCCGTGCCGATCAGGAACAGAGTTACTGTAAGACCGATTTTGCCGAGATGATTCAACACGCCGAAGGTGGAATTGAATGCTGGCAACAACGTATTCAGGAGTGCGGCAAAACAGAAGAACAAGATGAACCACGGCCACTGAATGCGCGCCTTGCTCTTCAGAGTGACGGCGGTGACCAGCGATAGGGGAACGATCCAGAGGGCACGCGCCAGCTTGATCGTAGTGCCGATGGCGAGCGCCGTTGCCCCATACTTCGCCGTCGCGCCTACGACCGAACTGGTGTCATGAATGGCCAACGCCGACCAGAGGCCGAATTGCGCTTGCGTCATGTGAAACGCGTATCCAATAAGCGGAAAGAGGAAGAGTGCGATCGAGTTGAGGATGAATACCGTTCCCAACGACACGGCCATCTCTTCTTCGCTGGCCTCGGCGATTGGACCCACCGCCGCAATCGCACTGCCTCCGCAGATTGCCGTGCCCGCGCTGATCAGGAATGCAGATTTTTTTCCGACGTGCAGTAAGTAGCCGAACCCAAGACCCAAAAGCATCACAGTCGTAATGCTCACGGCGGTGTACAGGAAGCCGGAACGTCCGGCATGAAGTACCTGCTGCAGGTTCATGCCAAAGCCGAGGGCCACCACCGAGGCTTGCAACAAGAATTTTGCCAGGCGCTTGCTCTCGACCTGAAACGGATGCACGGCAAGGAATCCATAAACCAGGCCGCCGAGCAGTGCCAGGGGCGGCGAAACCAGGCCAGTTGCGGCAAGGATCAGCGCCAGGAAAAATATGTTCTTGCTCACGCACAGAGTCTGACAGGCACGGTCGGTCATCGTCCAAGCAGTAGTTCTGATGAGCGATTAGTAGACCTTATCGGCTGGATTTCGCTGGCCGCGCCGGCTTTCGCGCAGTATTGGCGAGAAGCCTGGCTCGCCCTAGCGCGAACTGGCGGAATGCCCCCGCCGGGCCTTGTGGTTCCGGACCCGTGCGCGAAATCAACGAGAAGTGGCGATCCACTTTCAGGCCTGCAACTTCCGCGATCTTCAGCGCGCCCAGTTCCAGTTCTTTGGAGATCGCCCAGCGCGAGACGAACCCGAGGCCGAGTCCTACTTCCACAGCCGACTTGATCGCTTCGGTCGAGTCAAGATCCATTACGTTTTTGAACGCCTTTAGCTTCAGGTTCGCGTTTTCGAGCGCAATCTCGACAACGCGGCGAGAGCCCGAACCCTGCTCCCGCATCAGTAGATTCGAGGCCAGAAGCTGAGTGCGAGACATGCGTCCCGATGCCACGGCCGGCGGGATGATCAAAACCAACTCATCTTGCATGAAAGGTTCGGCGCGAATCCCGCGGTCCCGTGCCGGCCCTTCGATCAGACCAATCGCCAGTTTGTCTGCGAGGAGAAAATTCACGATTTCTGCCGTATTGCCGCTATGGAGCGAAAACTGCACGCGCGGGTGCTCGTCGAGAAATGCTCCCAGCAGCCGCGGCAGAACGTACTGCGCAATCGTGGTAGAGACGCCGAGGGGCAAGTCTCCCGAGACCTTGCCATCTTGTGCCCCGAGTTGTTGCTCGGCCTGGGAAACGAGAGCGGCCATTTTCTTGGCATACCCGAGCAGAAGGGATCCGTGCGCGGTAAGAGCAATATGATTCCCGGCTCGATCAAAAAGACGGACGCCCAGGTCGTCTTCCAGCGCCTTGATTTGAAGCGTGACGGCGGGCTGCGTGAGAAAGAGATGTTCCGCTGCCTTGCGAAAATTCAGATGTTCCGCAACCGTGCGGAATACCTTCAGACGAAAATTTTCCAGTTGAGGCACGGGATGATTATCTACTGAAAGGGAGAAATAGGGTTATCAAGTTCGTCGCTCCCGGCTTGAGAATTGCCGGCGTAGGATTGCGTATAACGAGCATAGGCGAGGTTTCCCGCCGGCTACTCAACCGGTTCCTCGTAATAGACCTGCGGATCGTCACTGCTCAGAGCAGACTCGACCAATTTGACGAATGACGGCCAAAGTTCCCCAGTCACACGCACCTTCCAGTTGCACAGAATATCTTCGTGATCCACCTGCACAACTCGATACTCACGGTTTTGAGTCTGACGGTTGAGATCGAAGCAAATCGCATCAAAGTCGCCCCCATCAGGACGGCCTATCTGCACGTATCCCGCTGGAATCAGCAACTCAGACAAACTGTTCTTGGGCGCTGATGCTTCCACGATGTATTTGTTTGACTCGGACTCCCACTCAAACAGCGTGATGCCAAGCACGTCAAATGCTGGAAACGAGTACCTTGATAGAAAGGACTCGAACGACTGTGGCAGCCGTTTGGGCAGCTTCTCCTCAAACATGTGAAGCCGCAGTGCATTGTCTTCCGCCCGGATCGGCACGCCGCAGCCTTTCACCATCGCCGCGAAAGAGTCTAAGAGCTGGGCAGTTGCGGACATCCACGCCGATTCTAAGGCATACAGAATAGTTGTCGAAAACCAGGCGCGTTTGCCCTCATTGCTAAGCGGAGCGGCGTCTTACCGAGCTAAGGCGCGGCGCGATCCACCGTCGCATGTTTGAGCGAGCGGTCTAGGACTCGTTGCCCTACTCGGCCCAGTGGTCACGGCCTAGTGTGATTTCTGCGCTTCTTGCAGCAGGGGCCGAAGCGAGTCTACCGAAACGCCCAGCGTGCCGCCGGAGAAGCCGTCCATGAACGCAGAGTTCACGCCGATGACTTCGCCTTTGTTGTTAAAGACCGGTCCGCCGCTGCCACCGTGGGCGGTCGGTGCGTCGTAGATCAGTTTGTCGCCGACCACATCGCCGAGATGCCCGCACGTAGTCGATGGGCGAATCAGAGACAACGCCGCCAACTCGCTGGCCGCGCTGATGTCATTGTGACGGTACGCCAAGCGCTCGTAGATTCCGCTAGGTGACTTCGCCACCATCCCGGCGATCCCCATGGGATAGCCGATTACAGTCACCAGTTGCCCCGGAGCCCCCGGCGATTTGGCCAGCGGGACCACGGGCAGGCCGCGCACAACATCTGCATTCTCAGCGCGCAAGACTGCCAAGTCCGAGGTCTTCGAAACCGACGCGGGAGATAACGTCACCGGCGTGGGCGATCCGGGAAAGAAGACCACAAGACTCTCAAGCATTCCCGTGGCCCCCTGATCGATCAGCCGCTGTGCCTCCGCATCCCCGTACCACGGCTCGGCTACATGGCGGTTTGTAGCAATCAGGCCATCGCCAACCAGAAATCCCGTGCCCGAAACTCGCGCCCGAACCACGGGACGCTGATTCGCGAAACCAACCTGGTAGACGCCATAGATGTAGCCGATGGAATTGCGATATCGGTTTAGCACCACCGCGGGCATGGCCTGGTCTTGCTTCAGTTGTTCAACTTGCGCTGTGAGATCGTGCACCTGCTTTTGCAGATCGCTAGGAGGCTCTCCCAGCGCGGTCGTCGGAGCGTAGTAGTGGACCAGGGCGATTGCGCCCAGCAGCAGCACGATGCCCAAAACCGCCTGCACCATCTGCTGCCAGCTATCGCAAACCATGCTGGATTCTTGTGGATTCTGTGTTTCGCCCGTTGAGAGCCGTGAAGGGCCAGGTTCGTTGATCTGGGAGTCGGCCATGAGTGTCGAAGTATGTTCCTCGGTGCTCGCTCCAAGTCATTCTGTTTCAGTCTTTTGCGCGGAGTAGGCCGCGAGCCGGAGAACTTGGAGAAGATATCTTCTCCCGTCTGGCGCAGATTGGCTACGGTACCGAAGTTTATGTCCGTGCGATTTCTGAAATCGACGAATTCGCCGTCAGTGGAGGCCGAGTAAGGGCGACTACGGAGTCTTGATGCCGAGGCGTTTGGCCATCTCGTTGTAGAGGAAGCCTTTGCGGGGATCGTACGGTTGCACCCATTCGCCGTCGATCACAAACTGGGGTATGGCCTGCTTGCCGGTGCGTTTGACGATTTCGTCGATGGCTCCAGGAGTCGTCGCGACATCGATTTCCTTGTAGGGGATGTTGTACTTCGCTAGAAAGCGTTTGGCCTCGCGGCAGTCGGGGCACGTGGCAGACGAGTAGACTGTCAGATCCATACCTCCATTCTACAGTTGGTTCTCATACCCGTTCCAGCTGAGTATGGGTACGCTCGCTCACGACGTTGCCGGTGTTCAGCGTGGTGGCGGGCTCGAACAGCAGGAACCAGCATTCCTCATCGGCAACCGGCTTGTGCTCGACGCCGCGCGGCACCACGATGAACTCGCCTTCCTCGATCCACTCGTGATGATCCAGGAATTCCATGCGGAAGCGGCCTTTGACCACGAGAAACAACTCATCTTCATGATCGTGGTGGTGAAAGATGAACTCGCCTTTGATTTTGTCGAGCTTGACGCATTGACCGTTGAGCTCAGCGGCAATGTAGGGCTTCCAGAATTCGGAAATCTTGGAGAACTTTTCGGCGATATTGACCTTCTGCATGGGGCCTCAAGAGATTCGTAAACTGTTGAGTGCTTGGATGGATCAGTAACAGGAAAAGTCGCGCAAAATCGCAAAGGGGAAGCACCGAAGGCCCGCCCTTCGCGCCATGTTCGAAAAAATAAGGCCGCAGGCGGGCGCCCGCGGCCTTTAACTGTTTCGTTCTTGTACCGTCAGAAGCCGGACGTATCGGAGCTGATCTTCCCGCCGTGCAGCGTTACCCGTACTCCGCGCTGTGCGTTGACGCGGGTTGTTGTGGTCCAATCCACGTCGTCCGTACTGATCACGCCAGTGCCTCCGCCAACCAGCGAGTAGGTGATGCGGCTGTCCGAGTAGCCATAACCGCTGACCGCGAGCACCGTTCCTGTGTTTAGGACGAAAACTGGCATTCCGGGCGCAACATTCGCGGCGGGCACGGTTCGCGTCACCAGGCTTGCATACGAGGCCTGCGCGCTGACCTGGAGCGTTCCGGTTGTCACCGAAGCTTCCCGTACCGTGAGCTGCGGGTTGCCATTCTCGTCATAGCCAGAGTTATGGAAGGACTGATTCTGCGGGCGTCCGAAGAAGTGCCAGCTCGGACCGTAAGTCTGCGCGACTTGCGGGATTTGAACATCATCCATCAAGCGCATGCTGAGGACAGTTTCTCCTTTCAGCGTGGGGCGGGGGCCGCGGGCTGGCAGCGTGATGACCTTCCAGGGCCATAGCGGAGGGATCATCCATTCGACGACGTCGCGGACCGGATGTCCCTTGCCGTCAATCTTTCCCTGCTTGTCGACTTTGTAGCCACGTGTGGCAATGACTTTAGCCTCGAGAGGAAGGTCACCGCTAGGAACGCCGATGCGATCGAACTGGAGTTTGAGATAGCCCTTGCCCCAGAAGTGGCCGGGATCCTTGGCCGCTTCCAGATGGCCGACGAGATAGCTTCCGCGCGGAAAAGCTTGCTGACCGAACTCGGTCACGCTCCGCAGATGACAAAGCACGGGATCCCCGACGTCGACCGTGGCCGAGGAGAAGTTGGGTTCGTTGAGGGTACATTGCAAAAGAGTACCGGCGGGCAGGACGACGTCGCGCGCGCTGGCGCCCAAGCTCAGAGTAGAAACGACAAGGCCTAGCATGCTTACTGCCAGGGCCACATGGACCAGTTTGGACTTCATGATTCACCTCGGTCGCACGCCCCAATTGTCGCGGACTTCGGCGCCGAAGCCGCGAGGTTCCGGCATCTAATCACAGGTTGAACCCAAGGTCAATCAGGAAGTTTTGGGTAGCCCCTTGACCCACGTAGCCCCGGACGCATGCGTCCGGGGGGCGCTCGCTACGCTTCGCAGGGCGGACGAATGCGTCCGCCCCTACGTGATCCCATTCTAGGAATCTGGTCTGAAATGTATCCATATTTCGACCCTCGCCGCCTCGTTCGTGCCAGACTCTTTGAATGCAGTTCTACCGGCGCAACCTGCCGCATTTGCAGAGGGACTTCAAGCCGCATTTCATCACGTTCGTCACCAAGTTTCGCTGGATCCTGCCGGATTTGGCTCGCGATATAGTGCTTTCGTCGTGCTGCCATGATCATCGGCGGCAGTACGAGCTTTATGTGGCTGTGGTGATGCCGGACCACGTTCACATGATTCTTACGCCTTTGATTGATGCAGGTCGCGGTGAGATATTCTCGCTGATCGACATCATGCGAGGCATCAAGGGTGCGTGCGCCCGCCGGATTAATCAGCAGATGGGACGACAAGGCGCCGTTTGGCAGGAAGAGTCGTTCGATCATGTGTTGCGCTGCTCGGAGGGGCTCGATGCAAAGGTGGATTATGTCTTGCAGAATCCGGTGAGGAAGGGACCGGTTGAGGATTGGAGGAAGTATCGGTGGGCTTGGTATCGGGGCGAGCCCGAAGAGGCGAAGATGATGATCCTTGGCGCCGGTGGCTAAGCAGAACACGTAGCCCCGGACGCATTCGTCCGGGGGCCGCTCGCTACGCTTCGCAGGGCGGACGAATGCGTCCGCCCCTACGTGAGCTATTTTTCGTACAACAACACGCCTTCCGTCTTTTCTGAATCCACCGGCCGGTAAAACAGCTTGTTGTCTTCGAGGAAGACCTCGATGAACGCAGGCCGCGTGGTAATCGTTCCCTGAATTAGCGCCTCCGACAGCGGATCTTCGATGTACTTCTGCAACGCACGGCGTAACGGTCGTGCACCGTAGCTGCGGTCGGTCAGGGTCTGGTTGAGGATCCACTTCTTGGCATCGTCCGCAACCGTGACCGTGATGGCTTTCTGCGCCAGGTTCTGATTGAGCTGTGTGACCATGAGTTCGAGAATCTGAATCAGGTCGCTCTCGCCCAGCGCCAGGAACAGGATGATCTCGTCCAACCGGTTCAGGAACTCGGGGTTGAACGTGCGCTTGACCTCGCCCTTCACCAGTTCCTCGACTTTTTCGGAGACCATGTCTTCTTTCGACGACTGGAAGCCCAGGCCCTCGCGCTTCTGCAAGTGCCGCGCGCCAATATTCGAGGTCATGATGATGATCGTGTTCTTGAAGTCGACCGTGTTGCCCAGACCATCCGTCAACTGGCCGTCTTCAAAAACCTGCAACAGGATATTGAAGACATCCGGATGCGCCTTCTCAATCTCGTCGAGCAGGACGACCGAGTACGGAGCACGCTTGACACGTTCAGTAAGCTGGCCACCCTCTTCGTAGCCGACGTATCCTGGAGGCGAGCCGATCAGCTTCGAGACCGAATGCTTTTCCATGAACTCCGACATATCGAATCGAACCAGCGCTTTCTCAGTCCCGAACATAAACTGAGCCAGCGTGCGCGCAACTTCCGTTTTGCCGACGCCGGTGGGACCGAGGAACAGGAACGAACCGATCGGCCGGTTCGGGTTCTTCAGGCCGGCGCGCGAACGGCGAATCGCCCGCGCCAGAGCGCTGATTGACTTGTCCTGCGAGATGATGCGCTTGTGCAGCTCTTCCTCGATGCGCAACAGTTTCTGCGTCTCTTCTTCTTTAATCGAGGTGATCGGGACGCCCGTCCAGCGTGACACGACATCTTCGATGTCTTCGCGGTTGACGACGCCCGTGGACGATTCGTCCAGATGATATTTCTCGCGCAGGGCGCGCAGGTTCTCGCGCTCTTTGCGCTCTTCATCGGAGTAGAAGCGCGCCTTCTCGAACTCGTGGTTCGCGATCGCGTTTTCCATGCGGTGCACAATGAACTTGATCCGCTTCTGGACTTCGATCAGTTCTTCGGGAAGTGAAGTCTGGCGCAGCTTCACCCGGGCACCAGCTTCGTCCACCAAGTCGATGGCCTTGTCGGGAAGGAAGCGGTCCGGAATGTAACGGTTCGAATGCGACACCGCGAAGTTGATCGCGTCGTCGGTATAAGTGACGGCGTGGAATTTCTCGTAGCGATCTTTGATGCCGAAAAGAATCTTGATCGCGTCCGTCTCGTTCGGCGGCGGAACCTTTACGGCCTGGAAGCGACGCTCCAGCGACCGGTCTTTTTCGATCGACTTGCGATACTCGCCGGGCGTCGTTGCGCCGATGCACTGAATCTCGCCGCGGGATAACGCAGGCTTCAGAATGTTGGCTGCATCCAGCGAGCCTTCCGCCGACCCTGCGCCGACCAAAGTGTGCAATTCGTCGATAAAGATGATGGAGTTCTGCGACTCCATCAGTTCCTTCATGATGGTCTTCAGCCGCTCTTCGAACTGGCCGCGATACTTGGTGCCAGCGACGATCAGCGAAAGATCCAGTGCCAGGATGCGCTTGTCAGCCAGGAACGACGGAACTTCGCCGTCGGCGATGCGTTGAGCTAATCCCTCCACGATGGCGGTCTTGCCCACTCCAGGCTCGCCAATCAGCACGGGATTGTTCTTGGTGCGGCGGCACAGAATCTGAATGACGCGATCCACCTCGCCCTCGCGGCCAACCAGCGGATCAAGTTGGCTATCCATCGCGGCTTGAGTCAAATCACGTGAGAACTCTGCCAGCAGCGAGCTCTCGCGCTGGCGTTGCGGCTGCGCTTTTTCCTGCGTGCTGCGAGCCAGCTCTTCACGGATGGTGGAAAGCCTCAGCCCGCGTTCGTGCAGAATCTCAGCTGCGAAACACTTCTCTTCCCGCAACAAACCCAGTAGCAGGTGCTCTGTCCCGATGTGCCTGTGCGATAGACGTTCGGCTTCCTCGGCAGCATAGGCCAGAACCCGCTTGCATTCGTTGCTTAAGGGCAAATCGACCGACGTCGAAACCTTCTCCCGGATGGTCGTGTGTCCCTCGATCTGCTTGCGGATCGATTCCACCGAAGCATGGGACCGCAGGAACCGGTTCGTCAGGGCTTTATCTTCGCGAAGGAGCCCGAGGAGCAAGTGCTCTGTCTCGATATAGGGAGACCCGAACTGGCTGGCTTCGTAGCGTGCGAAAAAAATGACGCGCCTGGCTTTCTCCGTATAGCGTTCAAACATAATGCCCCTTCCCCCTGACCTTTCCCGGTCGAGAAGAACTCGTTCCTTGCCCGACCCACCAAACCCGATCCGTAAATCGTACTCCTTATTCACCTTATTCTATCCCCACATTATGCAATCCAAGGGCCTCAAAACTAAAGTACTGGAACGATTTTACATCCCTTTGATCACGTTACCGAGCAAACAGTTGTCTGTCCCTTCGCACGCATCTCGTGAACCAACGTCTTGCACATTGTCGAACTAATCTTTCGCATCCTCCACGTTCACGCCGGTAGTGACTCCGGCGCAATCTCCTCAACCCGTCCACGTTGCAGGCGCAATACGCGATGGCAACGCCGGGCAAACGCAAGATTGTGCGTAGCAATGAGGGAGGTGAGTTGGTGCTCGCGATGTAATCGCGCAATCAAATCGAAAACTGCTTCCGCCGTCCGTCCGTCCAGGTCTCCCGTGGGCTCATCCGCCAGCAACAGCTTGGGACAGGTGATGAGCGCTCGGGCCAAGGCCACGCGCTGTTGCTCTCCGCCTGAAAGCTCCCCTGAGCGGTGATGCGCGCGCTGCTCTAGTCCAACCTCACGCAGCCAGCGTAAAGCTTCTGGCTCGACCTGCTGCCATGTCTGCCCGCGAAGCAGCAGCGGCATGGCTACATTCTCTGCCGCCGTGAACTCCGGCAGTAGATAGTGAAACTGCCATACGAAGCCGGTTTCGCGGTTGCGAAAGTCCGCTGCTCCGTCGTGCGATAAGGAATTCAATCGCAAGTTGGCGCAGTATACGTCACCTGCCGAAGCCCGATCAAGAGCGCTCAGGATGTGCAACAAGGTACTCTTCCCCGCACCCGATTCGCCCACGATGGCGAGCATCTCTCCTCGCTTCACTTCAAACGACAGATTTTCAAAGAGCACCAGATCCGATTCGCCCGACCGGAAGACCTTCTTCAGATTTTCCACTCGAAGCATCGAATTGTTAGTGATTAGATGCAAACCGTGTCGCTTTCGTTCCAAGCGCTAGAGTGACAAAGATTCAAACCTACTGTCCCGCCAGTATTCGCTCGCTCCTAAGTTAGTGCATGCAGCGGTCAAATCGTTTCTGAGCTTCAGACTCCGGAAATCCACATACGAAAAAGGCTAGTACGATCCGGCAATCCGTCATGTGACCAAAATCACGGATGTTGTTTCGACGAAACCGCCTTGGCTCCTACCGAGTCCCGCTTCGAACCTTGCCTTATCCGTAGAAGCCACGTGAATCCGTGGCCAGGATAGTCTCATTCATATCGCAAAGCCTCAGCCGGAAGAATCCGCGAAGCCGACCATGACGGATACAGCGTCGCCACAAACGAAATCAACACGGCAAACAGCGCCACCCAAACTCCGTCAACCGCTCTGGGCGCAAACGGAACATAATCGATCGAGTACACCTCGGGCGACAGCGTCAGTACGTGGTAGTGGCCTCCTGCGTACGAGATCGCATATCCCACGACCAGGCCGATCACCGTTCCAATCGCTCCAATCAGGACGCCCTGCGCGACAAAGAGGTTGCGCACCTGCGCCCGTCGCGTCCCCATCGACATGAGCACGGCAATGTCCTTCGTCTTCTCCATCACCATCATTATCAGGGAGATGAGGATGTTCAGCGCCGCGACGAAAACGATCAGGCCGATGGTGATGAACGTGACTAGACGCTCCAGGCGTAAAGCATGAAACAGGGCCTTGTTCTGCTCGAGGTAGTTGGTCGCCATGAACCCTTTGCCGGCAGCGTTTTCCAGTTCGGTGGTGATCTGATCGGCTTTGAAGATGTCGTCGATCTTGAATTCGATCACCGAAATCAGGTTGCCCAGGCCGAACAGTTTTTGCGCATCCGATAGGCGCACGAACGCCCAACTGGAGTCGTAATCGTAGAACCCGGAAGTGAAAATCCCCACGACGCGAAACCGGTCGTACTTGGGCACCATGCCAAATGGCGTCAGTTCCCCCTGCGGACTGGTCACAAGCACCGTCGAACCAACCGTCGCGCCAAGGTTATCCGCCATGTCTTTCCCCAAGACGATGGGCGGCATCGCCGCGACCCGCTGCTGCACCCCCTCCAGCGAGTCGGGAGACTCAGGAGATTGTGTGGCGCGGGCGCCCCCGCCCGCGTTGTCGGTGCTCGGGTTGAGGTTGTTCTCAGACTCACCCGGGCTGCCTGTGCCTGTGTGAGGACGGGTCTCTGACCCGTCCAGGCCGGGTTGAAAACCTGACTGGCTCTTGCTCGCGGTCTCCTCTAACTGATCCGCCGATCCTTCCTTAACCGTAGTCAACAGATCTCCGACTCTCCGCTCATATCGCGGAATCATCCCTTTCAGCACCGCACCCCGGGCCCGCGGCCCTCGCGAAATCAGCACCTGCTCAAAGATCGCCGGAGCCGCAGCAACCACGTGCGACTCCTTCGAC
>CAWFIV010000022.1:0-37263 GCA_963815925.1 uncultured Acidobacteriota bacterium
GCAATCGACTCGGAACCCTTATTGAGTCGCGGCCGTGGTTTCGTCCGTCTCGCCGGTCATCTCGCTCCACAAACGGACGTAAGCAATTCCCTTCTCGTAGCGCGTGACGACGACTTCTATTCCTTTGGCAATGGGCGCCCCGCTCTCGCTGCGCGCTCCACAAACGCGGCGAGTTCCGGCCTGCGAGTAGATCAACTCGCCGGTGCCCCCTTCGCGAATCGGCACGGAGAGCTTGCCCAGAACTCCGACCATTTCGAAATCCGCAGGATCGAGATACTCCTGGTCGGAGATCAGAACCTTGGTCAGGAACAGAAAGATGATTCCTCCGCCGACCAGGCCGCTCGCGACCGACAACGTCAACCCCAAGCCGACCCACAACGCGGAAAAGCGCGTCAGCAGGTAACCGGTGCCGCCGAACCACGCCAAGAATGCGGCGATGACCGGAGGATTGAACGGAGAAACGCTCAAGCTGCGTGGCGCATGGTTCGCTGCGGACGAGTCTGCCGCACTCGGACCCGACGCGGAGACGTGTCCGCCCGCAGAGGAAGCATGCCCAATGGAACCGTGAGCGGCCGGCAGGTGCGCTCCGCCGTGTCCGTGAAAATGGGGCAGGTGCAAACGCCCGACGCGCGATCCTCCAAACACAAAGGAAAAGAAACTGAAGCAGAATCCGATCGCGAAACAAATCAGATAGAAGTCTGCCCAGCTGAAGCCTGTGGACGTCATCGGATTCGCCTCCCATCATTCGTGCCGCGCCGATCGCCATTGCCAAGTTCGGGCCGCAGCGCCTCCAGCAGGCGGTCGGCCAGTCCCGGAGTCTCGAGAATTGCGCCCAACAACAGGAAACTACGGCGCGTATCTTTTTCGCGAGCGGCCTTGATCAGAACCTTGCTGACTTCCGGATCGTTGGCAAATTTTTCCGAGCCTTGCAACAGCCAGACGTCGAGCTGACCCTCGGTAGTGCGCAGGTCGGAGGTCAGCTCGGCGTGGTAGCCATCGGGATCATCGACCAAAAATCCGGGATGAACCTTGAAGAACTTGGCCAGCAGCGCGCGCGACGACTGCGTCATGTGTGGGCGCGATCCGTTTTCAATCTGCGAGAGATATGACTGGCTGATGCTCTGCCCCTTGCCCAATTCCTCGCGGATGGCGCGCACCAACTCAAGCTGCGTCATAGGGCGGCCCAGGCCGCGCAACGAACCTTCGACCTCTCGCAAGTACCGGATTTTCTCGCCCAGCTTCATTGGACCCGTTTCGTTTATTTCAAATCGAGATAGTTATATTGCAATTTGCGATTAATGTCAAGATTTGTATCTCGAGCCGTTTCAGGCGTTTAGCCGAGAGCTCCCCGGCCGTCCGCCGAAAAAGCAAAACGCCCCCGGCTGGCTGAGGCGTTGCGACACTGCAAGCTTTTATCGCGATCCCTGATTTTTCCGGGAAGCCTGGTTTTTCCGGGAAGTAGGAGCTGCGAAGCAGGTTTCTCGACTCGCCGTTGCGTTCGCTCTGGCTCCCTCGAAATGACAACTCTACTGCTTCAGCGAAGTAATCCTATAGTCCGGCTTCGATCCGGGAGCGGGGGTCCAGGTAGTCGCGCAGAGCGTCGCCGATGAAATTGAAACTCAGCACGGCCAGCATCACTGCGAGGGCGGGAAACATCACGAGGTGGGGCGCGTCGAACAGATGCGCGCGGCCGTCGTTGAGCATCGCTCCCCAACTGGAGGTCGGCGGAGGGACGCCTAGCCCGAGAAAGCTCATGGTGGCTTCTGCGAGGATAGCTCCAGCCATGCCAATCGCAGCTTGAACAACAACCGGCTGAATAATGTTGGGAAGAATGTGGCGGACGATAATGCGCAGATCGCTGGCACCCAGAGCGCGCGCGGCCTCGACGAATTCGCGTTCACGGGCGGCGAGGACTTGTCCACGAACCAGACGGGCGTAGCCGACCCATCCGCCGAGAGAAAGCGCGAGCACGAGATTGAAAATGCCCGGACCGCGAAAGGCGATGAACGCGATCGCGAGCAGAATTCCCGGGAACGACAAGAACGCATTCATCAGGACAACGTTGACGAAGCGGTCGACGCCCCCGCCGTAGTATCCCGCAATCGATCCTATGATGAGGCCGAGTGCGAGCGACGCCAGCACCACACAGCTACCGACCAGCATGGAGATGCGGGCGCCATAAACGACGCGAGAAAGAATGTCGCGCCCGAGTTCATCGGTGCCGAACCAGTGCGCGGACGACGGCGACTCGAGACGCGTGGGCAGATGAATCGAAGCGGGATCTTGAGGTGCGATCCAGGGCGCGAATAGCGCAAAGATCACGAAGATTACGACCAGCACCACGCCGATCGCTGCCAGCGGATTGTGGCGGGCGTTTCCGGCAAGCTTGCGGCGGAAAGAGATGGCGGCGGTCGGCATGAGTTGCGTAGGGACAATCTTATACTGTGATCTTGCGGCTCACGTCCTTTGACTGCGATCATCGTTCCGTTTCTGTCAACTTCCCACGAAGAAGGCTCTGATCATGCGTACACATCTGTCTTCCGTTCTCACTTTTATTATTTTCTCTGCGAGCTTGTTCGCGCAGACACCAGCCAGGCCGGCCTCTCCCGGCCACACTACGTTGAACCTGTGGCCGCACGGAGCGCCTGGTGCTGGGCCCAGTGCGGTAGCCGAGGCTGACACCACGACTCCGAAAGATAGGCTGGTCGCGGGCAAGCCAGTCATTCGTCTGGGAAACGTATCGACACCCACGCTCACCGTTTATTCTCCGAAGGATAAGAACGCCGGAGCCGCGGTTGTGGTTTTTCCTGGCGGCTCTTACCACGTTCTGGCCATCGATCTCGAAGGGACCGAGGTATGCGATTGGCTGAACTCCATCGGTGTTGCCTGCGTGCTGGTGAAATATCGAGTGCCCGACTCGGGGCCTTATCCCAAGTCTGCTGCCCCATTGCAGGATGCGCAGCGGGCACTGGGAATCGTGCGTTCGCACGCGAGCGAGTGGCACATCGATCCCAACCGCATTGGCGTTTTGGGATTCTCCGCGGGAGCCCATCTTTCCGCCGCGCTCAGCACGCACTTCGACCAGCGTCTCTACGATCCGGTTGATGATGCGGACAAGATCAGTTGCAGGCCTGATTTTGCGGTGATCGTGTATCCCGGCTACCTTGCGCTCTCGGAACAGAACTTCGCGCCCAACGCAGAGATTCACGTCACAAGCCGGACTCCACCTTCGTTTATTGTGCAGGCGGAAGACGATCCGGTGCATGTCGAGAACTCGACGGTTTATTTCCTCGCCCTGAAGAATGCCAAGGTACCGGCGGAATTGCACATCTACGCTAGCGGCGGACACGGCTACGGACTGCGGCGCACGGAGCTACCGATTACGGATTGGCCGAAGCTGGTGGAGACTTGGCTGGGGACGATTCGGGTTCTGCCAGCGGTTCCCTAGCGGCGCTACGTACTTTATATGGTACGCTCCAAGACAGCCTGAGATGGTTTCTGAGAAAGCACCACGGAAGATCGACCTTGTCTTCTTTCGCAATGCCGACCGATGGGAAGGGGGTTGTGGGAGGTGCGAACCGATCTGCCCGGCAACCGTACCTCGCGCGTATTGATTTGTTTTTATCGGGATCGCTTAGTGGCACTGCACGGATTCATAAAAGAGACGCGCGCTACTCCCGACGACGACCTCACGCTGGCGCGTAAGCGCCAAAAGGAGTTGGAACGATGAGCAAGAAGCATCTGGGATCGAGCATTGACGACTTTCTGAAGAAAGAAAACATCTTCGAGGGAGCGCAGGCGCAGGCCGTGAAGGAAGTCGTGGCGTGGCAACTGGCCAAGGCTATGAAGAAAAGAAAGATCTCCAAGGCGCGCATGGCGGTCTTGTTGAAGACGAGCCGCTCGCAGGTGGACCGCATACTCGATCCGAAGCGCGATATTACGCTGTCGAGTTTGCAGCGGGCGGCTGCGCTGGTGGGGCAGCGGGTGGTAATTGAGCTGGTTTAGCCGGGAAACTGAGTCGGCGCTCCCAGTAGCTGTAGAGCGGCCAGAGATGACCCCCTATGAGAAGCGGCGCAGTTAAGATCAAGTTGGTTGCAGGTGAGATAAAAGGCGTGTCTATAAGTCCGGGCCTTAACGCTTTCTACGAAAGAATGTTTGAAGCCGCAAGAAAAAGGGCGGAGGGTAGTCGTGACGACATCGAGAGCGGAATCCAGGTTATCGTTTTTGGAACCTTCTTGCTCGAAGCCGCCTGCAACGATTCTTACAGAGAGTTTCTCTCCACTGTAATTCCGAAGGGTGAGCTAGCGGATGCCATCTGGAACGCGACAAAAAGATTGGCAATTCCAGAAAAGATCAATGTCGCAACCGCAGTCAATGGTCTCCTTAAGACGGATTTCGATGTTGAGATCGGGAAGCTCAAACTGCTATTTGGATCTACGTAACAGTTTGGCGCATTTCAAAGATAGCGATACTGTTTGGGACGCACCCCTTGAGTTCGTCGCTAGGCAGGAAAACTGGTCCAAAGCTCCGGAGCCCGAATTGATGGGACATCTAACCGGCCAGAAGCTGTCCCAGTACATATCTGACATTAATCACTTGCTCGCCTGGCTCGACAAGGTTTTTGGAATAAAAAGAACGGCTGTGGACGTATCGGCCGAGCCTAAATAATCCGAACGGCATTGCTTTGTTCACTGTCGGATCCTTGGATTCGCCACCGAGTACAGGACATCCGTAAGGAAGTTGACCGCGACATACGTCAATCCGATGGCGAGGATGCAGCCTTGGACCAGGAAATAATCGCGGCCGGAAATGGCGTCGACGGTGAGGCGACCGATGCCGGGCCAGGAGAAAATCTTTTCGGTGACGATGGCGCCGGCGAGCAGCGCGCCAAACTGCAGGCCCAGCACCGTTAGCACAGGGATCATGGCGTTGCGCAGGGCATGGCGATAGACGACGGTGCGCTCGGGCAATCCTTTGGCGCGGGCGGTGCGAATGTAGTCCTGGCTGAGTTCTTCGAGCATCGAAGTGCGCACCATGCGGGTGAGGATGGCGGCGAGGGCGCTGCCCATGGTTAGAGCGGGCAGCACTAAGTTGGCAAATGATCCGGCGCCGGAGACGGGGAGCCATCCGAGTTTGATCGAGAATAACAAGATGAGGATGGGACCGAGCGCGAAGTTTGGGAACGACAGGCCGAAGAGACTGACGATGGAGAGCACGCGGTCGTCCCAGCGATTGCGGCGTCGGGCGGAACGGACTCCGGCGGGGACGGAAAGAATGATCGCAACCAACAACGACGCGAGGGTGAGGCGCAGCGTGTAGGGATAACGCTGTGCGATCAGCTGGGTGACCGTCTGGTTGTAGCGGATGGAGCGTCCGAGATCGCCGTGGAGAACACCCTTCCAGTAGTGAAGATATTGTTCGCCGAGGGGGACGTCGAGGCCGTAGGCGTGGCGAGTGGCAGCGATGTCGGCGGGGGGCGCGCCTTCGCCGAGCATCTGCGCGATGGGGTCTCCAGGGACGAGGTGGATGAGCAGGAAGACAAGGCTCACCACCAACCAGATGACGGGCAGGGTGTAGAGGACGCGTTGGAGGACAGTTTTCAGGAGGCGGTTCCCAGTTCTTGGTTCTCGGTCGGTCCTTTATGGGTGTCATCCTGAGCGGAGCGGGCTCGAATGAGCTCGCGCAGTCGAAGGATCCCTTTTTCCAGACATCACGCTTTGCCTCCCAGGGCATCGCTCTACTCAATTCGAATCTGTACTTCGAATCCTACAGAGAACGCCTCGACGCCGCGTGAGCAACGGCTGAATAGGAGTCCTTCGACTGCGCGCGACGACTCGCTTTGCTCGCTGTCGTGCTTCGCTCAGGATGACGGGCTATTGTGGCATCCACGTAGGCAGCATTTCTTTATTAGTTCGGTGCTTCTCAGTTCCCTTTTTCACTCCATGCTTCTCAGTCCCCCGCGCCTTTCGCGGCTTCGGCTTCGCTTTCGACTTTCGCGGTTTTTTCGATTCGCACTCTCGCGATGCGGTGGCCTTCCAACTCCTCCACGGTGTAGCGTCTGCCTTCGTACTCGAAACTGTCGCGCAAGGTTGGAATCCTCTGCAAGCGGGCCAGAATGAATCCTGCCAGGGTTTCGAAGCCGGCGTCTCGCGGCAACGTCAGGCCGTATTCGGTTTCGAGGTCCCGGATGTTGACTGAGCCTTCGAGGACTATGACAGACTCGTCTTCGAGGGCCGGCTCGCTCGGGGAGACATCGAACTCGTCTTCGATGTTGCCGACGAGTTGTTCAAGGATGTCCTCGACCGTGATCACGCCGGCTGTTGAGCCGAATTCGTCGACGACGACGGCGAGATGGCGGCGGCGATCTTTAAATTCCGCTAGGAGTTCCGCTAGAACCTTGGTTTCAGGCACAACCAGCACGTCGTGCATGATCTGGCTGATTTGCATGCGCGAAATTCGCGTGGAGGTGGACTGGCCGAGATTGCTGAGGCGGAGGCGCATCCAGCGCATGAGGTCTTTGTAGTAGAGCACGCCGACAATGTGCTCGGGCCCGCGTTGCGGATCGTAGATAGGAATGCGCGAGTGCTGGCCCTCGACGACGCGGGCCAGGGCTTCGTCAAGCTGGAGGTCGGAAGGCAGAGAAAAAATGTCCGGGCGGGCGACCATCACCTCGCGTACGGTGATGCTGTCGAGTTCGATGGCACTGTGAATCATCTCCTCCTGAAACTCCGGGATCTGACCGAACTGGCGGCTGGCGGTGACAATCAGTTTCAGCTCGTCGGGCGAATGGACGGCGCCTCCGCGGCGCGTGGCTTGCGCCCCAAACATTCGCAGCACAAGCCCGCCGGAGCGGCGCATAAAAAACAGCACCGGACGGGTAAGGGTGAGGAACGCTTCCATGGGGGCAGCAACAGCAAGGGCAACTTGCTCGGCACGCTGAAGAGCCAAGGTCTTGGGGACCAACTCGCCGAGGATGACGTGCATGTATGTGATCAGGCTGAAGGCGATGGCAATGGCGATGGTGTGGGCGTAGACGGCAGCGTGCGGCACGCGGTGGACGAACTGCATGCCTTCAACCAGCCGGGCGACCATGGGCTCGCCGATCCAGCCAAGAGTGAGGCTGACCATGGTGATGCCGAGCTGAACGCCGTTGACGACTTCATCCAGATTCTGATGGAGGCGCTGCACGATGCGCGCGCCGATGCGTCCGGCCGAAATGAGCTGCTGGATGCGGGTATCGCGCACGCTCACCAGGGAGAATTCGGCTGCCGCGAAGAAGGCATTGGCTGCCACCAGGAGCAGGATCAGAAAGACCCGGAGCAGCACAAAAGCAATCATGGAACGCTAATTCTAACATTTGAAAGGGAGTTGTTGGCGCAGCAGGGCTTTGTGGGGAGAGTCAGTGCGGGCACAGCCTGTGTGGGGACAGCCGCCCTCGGCTATCCTCGAGCCGAAGGCTCGATTCTTTTGCCCCTATTTTCTGAGGTCGGGTATTTTCGAGGCTGGCATCAAAGAAAGTCGAGCTGCGCTGGAGGGGCAGCCGAGGCGACGGTCCCCACATTTCATATCCCATTCACATCCATGTGGTGCGCGGGGTCACAAATTTCCACTCCGTTATCGGCTATCCTTTTAAAGAGTCGCGTGTCTAACTGGCAGGCGGCAGATGGGTTAGCGAGTATCAACGATCTTTTTTGAATCCAAGCCGGAAAACCAAAGAGTTTCGCCGGAAATCATAGTTTCACAGGAACAAAAGCAACTCAGCCCGCGTACAAGAAGATGAGGGCGGCAGAATGGCTCCCTCGACTCCACTTGGCGGTGTCAATCTAGAGCAACAACAGGAGGCGTCGTGAACGGTAACGGAAATAATAATAAGAAGAAGCGTCGCAGAATAATTATCTGGAGCAGCGTGGGATTGGGACTGGTGTTGCTGATCGCGGGCGGAGTGTTCGCGGCGACGCGGGGTGGAACCAAGATTGATCCGTCGAAACTCGCCAAAGTGGAAAAGGGCGACTTGGCCAAGAGCGTGGTGGCGACCGGCAAGGTCACGCCGATCACGAAGGTCGAAGTGAAGTCGAAAGCCAGCGGCATTGTGAAGAAACTGCTGGTCGACTACGGCGATCGCGTCAAGAAGGGGCAACTCCTGGCCCAGCTCGACAAGATCGAAATTGAGGCGCAGGTCGCGCAGTCGCGTGCGGCTCTGGAAGCCGCGCAAGCGAACCTGAAGAGTTCGCAGGCAGATTTCGAGCGCGCCAAGGTGGACGCAGAAGGTCCGGACGTGCCATTGCTGAAGCGCGCCTACGATCGCGCCACCGGGATGGCGAAGGACGGCGTAGTTTCCGCGTCGGCGCTGGATGACGCTGAGAAGAACTACGAGATGGCCCTGAACAAGCAGAACGTTTCGAAGGCGCAGGTCACCGTGCTCAAGGCCAAGATCGCACAGTCCCAAGCCAATGTCGTGCAAGATCAGGCGAACCTGACGCAGCTGGAAGAACAGCTGAGCTACACCGACATTGTGTCTCCGATTGATGGCATCGTGCTTTCGCGCGACGTCGAAATGGGCGATGCGGTCAGCTCGATCCTCGTGTTGGGCTCGTCGGCCACGCTGGTCATGACGCTGGGTGATACCAGCGAAGTGTATGTGAAGGGCAAGGTCGATGAGAGTGACATCGGCAAGGTTTATCTCGGACAGCGGGCGCGTATCAAGGTCGAGTCGTTCAAGGACAAGACTTTTGATGGCAAGGTGACCAAGATTTCTCCGATGGGCGTGGAAAAAGATAACGTCACGACTTTCGAAGTACGCGTATCGATTCAGAACCCCGGCGGCGAACTCAAAGCTGAAATGACCGCCAATGCGGAAATCATTTTGGAAGAGCACAAGAACGTGCTGCAAATTCCTGAAGGCGCGATCCTGTATGACAAGGACAAGAAAGCCTCGGTGGAAGTGCCGGATCCGAAGGGTAAAGATGGCAAGGACAAAGTTGCCGTCAATATCGGGATCTCAAACGGCGCCAAGACCGAAGTGCTGAGCGGACTGAAGGAAGGCGAGCAGGTCGTACTGCAGTAGAACCCGACGTCGGACCTCGGGCGCCGGAACTCGGTTGAGCCCCCTGCCTCCAGCGAGGCAATGAGGTCCGAACTCTAGGGTCCAAGGTCTGAGGTCAGATCCAATGACTCTCTCCGAAATCCTGCGGCAGGCGTTCGCCACATTCCGGGCCCACAAGATGCGGACCTTCCTCACGATGTTCGGAATCGTGTGGGGAATCGCATCGGTGATCATCCTGGTAGGGCTGGGACGCGGCTTCAGCGTTGACCAGAAGAAGCACATGCAGACTCTGGGCAAGGATCTGGTCATCATGTGGGGCGGGCGTACGAGTTCGCAGGTAGGCGGTCGCGCGGCGGGACGAGAGATCCAGTTGCACGTCGAGGATGCCGAACTGATTCGCGACGAATGTTATCTGGTTAGAAATGTCAGTCCGGAACTGCGGCGGACGATTCCTGAAGTCAGCCAGTACAATCTCGCGAGCCGCGGCGTGGTAGGCATGTGGCCGTCATACCAGGATTTCAGGTCGCTGCAGATTTCCGAAGGCCGGCTGATTACCGAGGACGATGAACGCGAAGGGCGTCGCGTGTTGCTGCTGGGCTCGAAGGCCTACCGTCAATTGTTTCCCGGACAGCCCGCCATCGGCGCGACTGTACTGGTGCAGAGTGTTCCTTATCTGGTAGTTGGAGTTTTGCAGGAGAAAAAGCAGAACTCGAATTACAGCGGGCCGGACAATGATTATCTGTTTGCGCCGTACTCGGCGGTATCGCGCGACTTTCCGCCGCCAACCAAGCCTGGCGCTGGCATCACGCGGGGCTATCTGGATGACATCGTTTTCGAGGTGGGCGATCCCGAAGAACATGAAGCAGCCGTTCTGCAGGTGCGGAGCGCACTGGCCCGCGTGCACCACTTCGAACCTCTCGACAAAGACGCGCTGTTCATTTGGGACACCATGGAGGGGGCCAAGATGCTGGATAAGATCTTTGGCGTGGTGACGCTCTTCTTCGGCTGCGTGGCCATTGTGACGCTGTGCCTGGGCGGCATCGGCGTGATGAACATCATGCTGGTTTCGGTGACCGAGCGTACGCGAGAAATTGGTACGCGCAAGGCGATCGGCGCGACCAAGCGCGACATCCTGCGGCAGTTTTTCGCCGAATCGGCCATGCTGACGGTCGTCAGCGGCATCCTGGGCCTCACGGCCGGGATCGGCATTTGTGCCGCGATGGAAGCGCTGCCCTTGCCCGACTTCGTGCCGCATCCCATCGTTTCCTGGATTTCCATCGTTGCTTCGATTCTTACACTTTCGCTGATCACCGTGACGGCAGGCATGTATCCCGCCCAGCGCGCCGCGGATATGACACCTGTGGAGTCACTACGATATGAATAACCGACGAATTCTCACCGCAGCTTCCGTGTCCCGCCGATCGTTGACTAGAACATCGTTTGAGAAGTTTTCGATGTTTTCGATCGCGCTGGTCGTGCTGTTCACCTCTACCACGGTTTTTGCCTCGAGCTACCAGGGCCAATTCGAGAGGACGTTGCAAGTGAGCGGCCCCGTCGATCTGGAAGTCCTCACGCATTCGGGCGATGTAACGGTGCGCGCGGGTTCCAGCGGATCTGTTTTCATTCGCGGAAAAATACACGTGGGCGATCACTGGCTGATGGGCGGCCGGGACGCCGACGTCCACCAGATCGAACAGAATCCTCCCATCAAGCAGGGGGGGAACAGCATTCACATCGAGTACGTCGAAATGAAGAACATCTCGATCGATTATGAGATCAGTGTTCCTGCCGATACGAGCATTCGATCGCATACGGGCTCGGGAGATCAGATCATCGAAGGCACGCGCGGCAATGCCGACGTGCAAACCGGATCCGGCGACGTGAAGTTGGCGAACCTGACCGGCGAGATTCACCTCCAGACGGGGTCGGGGAACATTCGGGCTCGTCAGATCTCGGGCGCAGTCCGAGGCGGTACCGGCAGCGGGGATGTCGAGATTGAGGAAACCTCTTCTGGCGACATTGACCTGCATACCGGCTCAGGGAATATTACGGCGCGCGGTGTGCAGGGCGGATTCCATGGTGAGACCGGCAGCGGAGACGTAACAGCTGAAGGCACGCAGACCGGAGCGTGGGAGATTCATACGGGCTCGGGCAACGTGCACGTGAGTTTGCCCGCGAACGCGGCTTTTGACGCGGACATCTCCACCAGTTCCGGCACGGTCGACGTAGGTGAGCCCATCGAGATGACCGTGCAGGGACGCATAGGAGATTCGCACAAGCAGATTCGGGGCAAAGTGCGCGGCGGAGGGCCGCTGCTGCGAGTGCGCACGGGGTCGGGCGATATCCACATTCAGTAAGTCAACCCGGAAGCCTCGTCATCCTGAGCGCGTCTTTTGCGCGAAGGACCTGTGCAACCTGCCGGAAATTGCATAGGTCCTTTGCTTCGCTCAGGATGACAAAAACTCGAGAGCCCATTGCATGTACTTGAAAGAGCTCATTTCGCAAGGTTGGCAGTCGTTGATGCGCGACCGCCTGCGCTCGGCGCTGACGATGCTCGGCATCGGGTGGGGCCTGGTATCGGTGGTGCTGCTGCTGGCCTACGGTCAGGGGTTGGGCGGGTGCGTGCTGCATGCGTTTCTGAACATGGGCAACAATGTCATCGTCATGTGGCCGGGGCAGACCAGCATGCAGGCTGGCGGCCAGCGGGCGGGCAAAGCGGTCAAGTATGAACTCGAGGACGTAGAGGCGATTCGAGACGAAGTCCCCATCGTTCGCGCGGTCAGCGGAGAGATCGACCGCGATTTCGGATTCAAGATTGGCACGCGCGTGGTATCCATTCAGGTGCGCGGCGTGGACATGCCTTATGGGCAGATGCGCAAACTGGATTTAGCGGACGGGCGTTATTTCAATGAGACCGACTTTGCCGATCACCGGCGCGTGGTCATTCTCGGCTACGAGGCCGCGAAAAAAGTGTTTCAGGGCGCGCCCGGAGTTGGTCAGCACGTCGAAATTGGCGGCCTCGATTTCGAAGTGATCGGCACCATGCGCAACAAGATTCAGGACTCGATGTATCAGGGTCCGGACAACGAGAACGGGTTCATTCCCTTTGCTCTGATGCGCGATCTCAAGAACCTTCGCGATCCCGACGAAATCATCATCCAGCCCACGGCTCCCGAACTGAACAAGAAAGCGCTCATGGCGGTGCGCGAGGTGATCGCGCGGCGGCATCACTTCGATCCCAAGGACGACAAAGCCACGCCGGAGTGGGACACAATTGAAGACCGCGCCATGATCAACGGCTTTTCACTGGGTCTGCAGGCCGTGTTGGGACTGATTGGCGTCTGCACGCTGGCGGTCGGCGGCATCGGCGTGATGAATATCATGCTGGTGTCGGTGACGGAGCGGACGCGGGAAATTGGGCTGCGCAAGGCGATCGGCGCCCGGCCACGGCACATTCTCGTTCAGTTTCTGCTGGAAGCGCTCGTGCTGACGTTCGTTGGCGGGCTGATTGGGATGGCGGTTGCCGAATTCCTGACTTGGGTGATTCCGCCCATGCCGCTCTACGATGAGTTCTACAAGACTGCGGATCACGAAGGCGCAATCTTCCTGCACGCTTCGATGAGCGTGATGATCGTTTCTTTCACGATTCTGTCGCTGGTGGGCATCGTTTCGGGATTCTTCCCTGCCCTGAAGGCCTCGCGGCTCAATCCGATTGAAGCGCTAAGGTACGAGTAGGTACGACGGATCCGATCCCGATCTTGTCCTGATTTCGTAAATCAAATCCTGTTTACCCTTGACAGCTTCTCCTTCCCTCTTATATTTACTCGAACCTGTCCGGCAGTCAGAAAGATGGTTTCGCCGTGTACGGGCGGTGAGAGTTCTAGCTCCACCAAATCAAGAATGCTCAGGAGGAAGAGTGAATCATAGAATCTGCGTAATGCTGCTCTCGATGGCATCGTTCGTCTCCGCCGGAGTCCTACGGGGCCATGCGGAAACGCTGAAGACTCACCACGTGCGCCAGGCAACGCTCAACGGGCAGGCCAAGCTCGTCGGGCGGCTTCCTGCAACCCAGATCATGCAACTGGATGTCGTTCTACCTCTTCGCGATCAGGCTGGCTTGGACTCCTTCCTGGCGGATTTGTACAGCTCGACCGTCCCGAACTACCGGCACTTTCTGACTCCCGCCGAATTCACCGCACGGTTCGGCCCCACGCAAGCGGATTATGACGCGGTATTGCGTTACGTTCAGCAACACGGGCTGGCCGTGGTGGGCGGCTCGCGCGATGGCATGGAGGTTCAGGTCCGAGGCCCAGTGTCGGCCATTGAGTCCGCCTTCCATGTGAACCTTCTGACTTACCAGCACCCGACTGAGAACCGTATTTTTTACGGGCCTGACCGGGAGCCTACCGTGGACCTGCCGTTCGCGTTGTGGCACATCTCAGGTCTGGACAACTACTCCATCCCGCACCCTCTGTTTGTGAAGAAGAGCGACTATGCCAAAGCGCATGGCATCAGTCCCGATGCCGTTATCAGCCACGCCACGACCGGATCGGGCCCGTCCGCTTCGTTCCTGGGCAGCGACATGCGTGCGGCCTATTACGGCGGGACAACGCTGACCGGCTCGGGCGAGAATCTGGGATTATTCGAATACCTGGGCACCGATCTTGCCGACCTGACCACATATTACACCAATGTTCATCAGACCAACACGGTGCCGATCACGCTGTTGTCGACCGACGGCACCAGCACTAGTTGCGTGTACCGGAGCCGCTGTGACGATACCGAACAGACTCTTGATATGACGCAAGCCTTGGGCATGGCGCCTGGACTGGCCAGCCTGGTGATGTACGTGGGCTCCAGCGACACGGCCATCATCAGTTCCATGACCACGCACAGCCCGCTTCCCACCACGATTGGCTGTTCGTGGGGCTGGACGCCGGCTGATCCCTCCACGCTCGACCCCTATTTCGAGAAGATGGCGGCGCAGGGCCAGAACTTCTTTGCGGCTTCGGGGGACAGCTCAACCTGGTCGAGGAGAAATGAGGCTTGGCCTGCCGATGATGCCAACGTTGTCTCAGTGGGCGGCACGGACCTGACGACGGCCAGCGCCGCGGGCCCCTGGAAGTCAGAAACGGCCTGGGTCGACAGCGGCGGCGGCATCTCGCCGGACAAGATCGCGATTCCCTCCTGGCAGAAACTGGCGGGCGTGATCAACTCCAGCAACAAAGGCTCAACCACATATCGCAACGGACCGGATGTCTCGGCCAATGCCAACTTCACCTTCTACGTTTGCGCCGATCAAACTACTTGCACCGCCAACGACTATGGCGGCACGAGTTTTGCGGCGCCAATGTGGGCGGGATACATTGCGCTGGTCAACCAGCAGTTGAAAACCAACGGCTACTCGACTATCGGTTTCATCAATCCCTATCTCTACAATTTCGGAGTGAGTTCGAGCTACGGCACGGACTTCCACGACATCACCAGCGGAAAGTCGGGCAGCTACTCGGCAGTGACTGGCTACGATCTGGTGACGGGATGGGGCAGCCCCAACGGACAGGGACTGATCAACGCTCTGGTGGGCGAGAACTAGCGACAGCGCTCGACCGAAATGAGAGCCCGGACTCTCGCGAGTCCGGGCTTTTTTTTGCGCGGGCTCGCGCCCCGGATGCCGGTTGCCGCAAGTCGTTGTGTTCACGATCGGCTGTCACCCTGCAAGATACGCAGTTCCTCGATCTCGCGTTGCAGCTTCTGTCGCCTGCGTTTCCTTACCGGAAAAAACACCGCGAGCCACAGGGCGAGAAGCGCGAAAACCGGCGCCCAGTTCAGCAGAAGTCGTGAGGTGTCGACCGACTTGATGAACGTGGGGACGATGATCATCGCTATCCCCAGGAAACAAAACGGCAGGCCCGCGCGGTTCCAGATATGCCGGGCATAGTCGCGCTGTTTCTCGAGTTCGCTAAGGTAAGAGCGAAGCGTAGTGTTCAGTGCAGCGTCGGGAGCGAGCGTCCCCGGCCACATCCATCTGTAGGCCTGGTACGCAAAATAGATGCCCCATAGGCTGAGCAGGCCCCAGCCCAGGCGTGGAATCATTTCGTGCACCCGGGCAAAGGTTCGGGCGAAGAGAACAGACATCACGAGCCCGAGAATGATTGAGTAGAACGCTTCGAAACGCGCTCTCTTCTGCCGATGTTGCGACTTCTGGCGTAGTTCCCCTGCTGACATTTTGAATGCCTCCGTAGGCTGGTTTTTCCAGACAGTGTGTGGATCGTTCATAGAAAACTCACTGGGCATGGGACTCTCCCTCGCCGAACCAGCGCTTGAGGATGTTCTTGATCCGGTGAACCTTCATCGCGACGTTCGCCGGCGATAATCCCGTAATTTCGCCGATCAAGCTGGCGTCCATCCCTTCGAGATAGGAAACGATAATTTGCCGGTCGAGCGGTTTAAGGCGCTGGATCAGCCTCGAAAGTTGCTCCATCGCTTGCGTCTGCCTGGCGCCGAGTTCAACCTGATCAGGGCCGGCATGGCCTCGATGTTCTCGACGCTTACCCGCCTGTTCCTGAGCCGGCTCTGCCGTATCACGTGTCCGGTAGCCACATTGTGGGCGATCCGGTACACCCAGGTTCGCAGGGAGCAGCGCTGGTCGAATTGCGCGAAACTGCGCCAAAGCTGCAGATGAATCTCCTGCAGCAGATCGCGACGTGCCTCGGGATCGAGCTCATACGCCCGCGCCAACCGATCAAGTGCGGAACCATACGTATCGGCCGCCTGTTCGTACAAGGCGTCCTGGCTCACGGTGTCACTCGATGACCGCATCGTTCCTTGCACAGCTAAGGTAGTCGTTAGGCATGGAGATTTCTAACAGAATGGATCGGATATTTTCGTGTGCGAAACCGGTCATCCGTTGCCGAAAATCGCAGTCATTGTCGCAACCTTGGGTTCGGGCCGGAACCGTGGATTACCTCGGTGCCTTGACGCACAGGTTGCCCGCAAATTAACGTCGCATGCACAGGGATAATTCTGTCTTAGTCGTCTTATTCTGTCTTCCAGCGAGGGGAAAGTTGCCTTATCGTCCGGTCATTACTCTCACCACCGATTTTGGGACCAACGATCATTTTGTGGGCGCGATGAAGGGCGTCATTGTCGACATCGTGCCAGATGTGCAGATCGTGGATATTTCTCACGCCGTGCAGGCCTTTGATGTGCTCGACGGCGCTCTGGCCATTTCGCAGTCCTACTCGTATTTCCCCAACGGAACGATCCACGTGGTGGTGGTCGACCCGGGTGTGGGCACGACCCGGCGGCCGATCCTGGCCTCGAGCGATGGATATCACTTTGTCGCGCCGGACAACGGCGTGCTGTCGATGGTCTACGCCAAAGAAGAACGCATCCACGTGCGTCACATTACTTCGGAACACTATTTCCACATACCGGTAAGCAATACGTTTCACGCGCGCGATGTTTTTGCTCCAGTGGCGGCGTATCTGGCCAAGCAGGTCGATTCGCACAAATTCGGAGACGAGATCGAAGACTACGTGCGCTTCGCCGCGCCGAAACCCAAGGCGACCGGCGACGGCCGATTGCGCGCGGTTGTGCTGAAAGTGGACCGCTTCGGCAACCTGATCACGAACGTGACGCCACAGGACGCTCCCGCGCTTTTTACGGGCAAGTCCGCATTCAAGATCGTGGTGGGAAGCAAGGAAATCACAGAAATCCACAACGCTTATGCCGAGGGCGCCCCGGGAGAGGTGTTTGGCATCATCGGAAGCATGGGCTATCTCGAGATCGTGGCCAACCGCGCGCCGGCGGCGCAGATCACCGGCGCCGGCAAGGGGAGCGAAGTGAGCATCTTTCTGGGCGAAACGGCGGCGGCGGGAAAAGGCGCGTAAGCAACATTGATAGTGGTGACGTTCTGTTCTCTTTGCGATCTTTGCGGCTTCACTTTGCGTACTTGGCGGTCAAGATCTCTTAGTGCGCGCACCTGCAAAGATGAACCGCAAAGAACGCGAAGGAAGGCGGCTAAGATCGCAAAGCCGCGTTTTGTTTTGGTGGAAAGATCAGTCCAGCATCATGAACCCTTCGGTTTGGGATGGACGTAGCGCTCCATTTCGCCGGTCCACTTCAGAAAGCGCCACAGGTCGTGACGCTCGCGCCATATGAACTCCCAGAACTCGAGGAACCCGATCTGCGTCATCTTCACGCCGGTGTAGGTTTCGATGCGCCATAGCAGATAAGGGCTCCGCCACGGAGCCAGACGATGGCCCTTGGTGGCGTTCCAAAGAAAGCGGATCTTGGTGCGCATGCAGCCATCATACTTGCGCGGTCAAGCTGCGAAGACAAGACAAATCATCAGCCACAGAAAACACGAAGTATCACGAAGGTTTTTAGTCTGTGTTTCCTTCGTGTAACCTGGTGTCCTTCGTGGTAAGGGTTTTCGATTCAGCCACCAGCGATGTTAGAATCCAGTCTCTGCTTGGAATTTTTCCCGCATGCCCGACGCTGATGCCCGCCAAAAGGCCGAAGACCACTATTACGCCGCGCTGGACTTGATGGCCGATGGGTATCTCGAACAGGCGGTGGCCGCCTATCAGGAATCTCTCACTGCCGATCCGACGTTCACCGAAGCTATGCATGGACTGGCAAGAGCGCTGCAGGATTTGCAACGCTACGACGAGGCGATTGCCGTGGCGCAGAAATTGGCAGAAATCGATCCGGATGACGTGCTGGCCCATACCAGCCTGTCAGTGCTTTATCAGAAGAAAGGGATGATTCCAGAGGCAGAGGCGGAAGGAGCGAAAGCGAGAGTGCTGGGGTGGAAACAGCAGCTGAAGAAAAGTTAGCTGTCAGCTAGCCGAAGTGGAAGCATGCTGTTTCACTGACAGCCGAGAGCTGACGGCTGACAGCTACAACCCGTACTTCTTCATCAAATGCCGAAAGGACCGGTAGGAGATGCCGAGGACATCGGCCGCCTTGGTTTGCACGCCACCGCTCTGGTTGAGGGCGCTCTGCAGCAAGGAGCGCTCGATTCCCGCGACGTAGCTCTCCATGCCGATCCCTTCAGGAAGCGTCACGTCGGATCCAATGTCTGGCAGAGTTCCGCCGCCCGAGGACGCTGCCGCGGCCCGCGCTTTGGGCCGCTCTGCGGGAAGCTCCACGTGCAGTTCCTCGGTGGTTTCCAGGGCGACGGCCCGCTCGACGGTGTTCTCCAACTGACGAACATTGCCGGGCCACTCGTAGCCGCATAAGGAATCGAGGGACGGCCCGTTGACGCGCAGGATGCCGCGGCCCGCGGCGCTGGCGTACTTCTTCAGAAAATGGTTCGCCAGCAGCGGAATGTCTTCGCGGCGCTCGCGCAGGGGCGGCACGCGGATGGGAATGACGTTCAAGCGGTAATAGAGATCTTCGCGGAACAGATTTTCTGCCACGGCCTTGTCGAGATCGCGGTTGGTGGCGGCGATGACGCGCACGTCGATTGAGATTTCGGTGGTGCTGCCCACCGGGCGCACGGTTCGCTCCTGCAAAACGCGCAGCAGCTTTACCTGCATAGCCAGCGTCATTTCACTGATTTCGTCGAGGAAGATAGTGCCGCCATCGGCGACTTCGAACAAGCCGCGCTTGTTCTGGTTCGCGCCCGTGAATGCGCCTTTGAGGTAGCCGAAGAGTTCGCTCTCGAGCAAAGTTTCAGGGAAAGCTCCGCAGTTGACCGAAACGAAAGCATCGGTGGCGCGCGGCGAACAGACGTGCACGGCCCGGGCAACGAGCTCCTTACCGGTACCGCTCTCGCCGTGAATCAAGACCGTGCTGGCGGTGGAGGCGACAGTGCGCACCGTCTGCTTGAGCTTCTCCATCGCTCCACTGGAGCCGATGATATTGTCAAGGGAGTTGCGCGTGGCGGCATCGCGGCGCAGCGCAAAGTTCTGCTTGCTGAGGTTGAGTTTCTCGACCGCGCGGTTGATCGCCAGCTTGATTTCGTCGACCAGGCCAGGACTTTTGCGAATGTAGTCGGTCGCGCCTCCGGCCTTGACGGCCTGAACGGCAGCCTCATAGTCGTCCACTGCAGTGATCAGGATGACGGCCGAGTCTGGCGAAACTTTATGGGCGTGACGCAGTACTTCGATGCCGTCGATGTTGGGCATCTTGATGTCGGTGATGATGACGTCGTAGAGGGCGCCATCGATCTTGTTCTTGGCGTTCTGCCCGGCTTGCACGGTCTCGACGCGGTGCCCCTCGCGGCGCAGGGAGATGTCGAGCATTTCGCAGATGGAGCGTTCGTCGTCGCAGACCAGAATATTAGCCACGCAAACCTCCTGCGGCCGCTGCGACAGCGGGCCGAGCCGCAATCGTTACTCGATCCTGATTCGCCGCATTCTCGCTCGTAACGGCTGAGCGTTCCGCATCCAGGCGGCGCAAGCGCAATACGAATGTCGTTCCCTGCCCCGGCTTCGATCGTGCCCAGACCTTGCCTTCGTGCGCCTGCACAATCTGGTAAACAATGGCCAGCCCGAGTCCGGTGCCCCCCTCGAAGTTGGACTGGAAGGGCTCAAAGATTTTTTCGATTTGCTGTGGAGTCATCCCTGCGCCCGTATCGGTGAAGCCAACCTGCCAGTCATCCCCGAGCGACTCGAGAGTCACGGTCAGCGACCCTCCACCATTCATGGCGCGAACGGCGTTCTCACAAAAGTTCCAAAAGACCTGCTTGATCTTGTCGCCATCGGCGATCACCAGAGCCTCACGCACCGAGAACCTGCGTTGGATCGTGATGCCGGTTTTTTCCGCTGTCATGCGGTGATCCAGGAGCGTCAAAGTGTCTTCGACGAGCTGGACCAGGTCAACGCGGTCGAAGTGATACTGCTTAGTGCGGGAATAGGCCAGGAAATCGGTAATGATGCTGTTGAGTCGCTGCGATTCGCGGGTCACGATGTCGAGGAGGCGGCGATGATCTTCGCTCATTTCAGGCACCGCCGACAGCATGCTGACCGAGCCCGCGATCGAAGTCAGAGGATTGCGGATTTCATGGGCGATGGCTGCCGCGAGGCGGCCGACGGCCGCCAGACGGTCCTGCATGCGGACCTCGCGCTCCAGCCGCCGAATCTCCGTGAGATCGTCAAGAACATAGACGTAGCCGAGGTCTCCACGCTCGGGCACCGTCAGAGCCGTGACCCGCACCCGAACCGTCTTGCGAAATTTCGAAGGCGCTTCGAAGCGCACTTCGCCGTGGGTCTGCTGCGATTCCACCGTGGGCAAAGCATCCAGAAACAGTTGGTGCACCGGCTTGCCCATCAATTCAGCCGGGGTGCGATCGAGAAGGCGCTGGGCGGCGGCGTTGACCAGGGTGATCCGGCCGTCGAGCCCGGTGGTGATCAGACCGCTGCTGATCGAGTGCACGATGTTTTCGTGCAGAGCCTGCAGGCTTTCCAGCGCACCGCTCGCGTCTTTCAGCTGGACGCCGACCTGCCGCAACTTTGTCGTCAGCAAACCCGCCAGATAGGCGACAGCCAGGAAGGCAAACAGATTGACGAAGATGATCGCCTGCAGAGTTTTCAGGCCCGGATGCGTGGTGCAGTAAGAAGGAACGATGCCGTAGTAGTTCAGTTCCAGCACCGTCCCATAAAGAATGAAAGCCAGCGCGGCGACCAGCTGAGCCCAAACGCGCGGCAGCAACACGCTGGCAACAATGATCACCAGCGGATAAAGGAAATTAAGGGAACTGTCCCAGCCTCCGGTCTCGTGGATCACAAGGCTGACGAGAACCAGATCGGTCAAAACCTGCAGGGAGGCTTGCAGCCGGTGCTCCTGCCAGAACGACAGCAGAAGGACGTAAAACAGCGAAAGGCTGTACCAGAACAGAATCGTACTGATAAAGAGGCGCAGGTTGAGCGGTGCCAGACTGAAGTGGGCGACTGCCAACTCGATGGCCAGCAGGAGAGTCAGGATGAAGATGCGGACCCGGACCAGCCATACCAGCCAATTGCGCTCGTCGAACGTCGATTGCATTGAGAAAACCAAGGTTTCAACGTTTCAAAGTTTCAGAGTTGCAAGGTTTGCAAGGTGCAGCACGTCATCCTTGAAACCTTGCAACCTGTTCTCTTTGAAACCTGCATTTATCCAGCCAGCTTGGCGATCATGGCGAACAACGGCATATAGAGCGAAATGACGATGCCACCGACGCTGACGCCCAGGACTGCGATGATGATCGGCTCCAACATGGCCAACATGTCTTTCGTCGCGGCGTCGACCTCTTCTTCGTAGAAGTCGGCGATCTTCTGCAGCATGGAGTCCATGGCGCCGGTCGCTTCGCCGACTCCGATCATCTGGGTCACCATGTTGGGAAACACTCCGCACTCGCGCAAAGGATCGACGATGGTGCGTCCTTCTTCAATGGCCTTGCGCACCTTCATCAAAGCTTCTTCCAGCACGGCGTTTCCGGAAGTCCGGGCGGTGATGCCCAGGCCTTCGAGAATCGGCACGCCCGAGGTGATTAGGGTGCCGAGTGTACGGGTGAAGCGGCCCACAGCAATCTTGCGCAACAGCGCTCCGATTACCGGAATAAAGAGCAGCGTCTTGTCAAAGTAGTAGCGGCCGCGCGGATGTTTGCGAATCTGCTTGATGCCGAAGAAAATGCCGAAGCCGCCCACGCCAAACATCCACCAGAACGTTTGCACGAAAGCGCTCAACCCCATGACTATTCGCGTGGGAAGCGGCAGGGCAACACCTAGTCCGGCGAAGAGGTTGGCGAAAATCGGCACGACCCACTTGAGCAGTGCGCCGACGATCAAACCCGCCATGCTGACGACTGCGACTGGGTAAATCAAAGCCGACTTCACCGCCGACTTCAGGCGGACGGCCTTCTCAACGTAGGTTGCGAGGCGCTGCAGAATGATGTCGAGAATACCGCCGGTTTCACCCGCCTCGATCATGTTGGTGGTGAGATCGTCAAACACCACGGGATACTGGCGCATGGCGTTCGCCAGCGTGGCGCCGCCTTCCACCGTCGTTCGCACTCCAGTCAAGACTTTCTGGAATGCCTGGTTTTCCTGGTTGGCCGCCAGAATTTCCAGACACTGCACCAGCGGCAGACCGGCATCGATCATGACCGAGAACTGGCGGAAAAAAATGGCAATGTCCTTGGTCCCGACTTTGCCCGAGCCGAACGTGGGCAGCGAGAATTCTTTGCCTTTTTCGCGGATCGCTCCGGGCGTGATACGCTCGCGCCGCAGCGCCTGCGCCAGCGACTGCTTGTTCACTGCCATCCGCTCGCCGGAAATCTTCTGCCCGGATGCGTCCTTGCCGGAAAATGTAAAGACTGGCATGGTTTAGCTTCTCCTCACTGAGTTACCTGCTGGTTCGGATTTCTCTTTCAAATTTCCTTCTTGCGAGACCGCCTGCTCCTTCTAGTGCTTGGAGGGAGCAGCGCCTCTGGCTAAGCTCGTTCCGGCCGTGCTCGACCGGTTCAAACCGGCGCCACGGTTGATCATTTCCTGCAGCTCGTCGACGTTACTGGAACGCGCCATCGCGGTTTCCAGCGTGATCTGTTTCTGGAAATAGGCGGTAGCCAGCGACTGGTTAAACGTCTGCATTCCGAATTTCTCCTGCCCGGACTGCATGGACGAGTAGATCTGGTGAATCTTGTCTTCGCGGATCAGGTTACGGACGGCAGCGTTCGGGACCAGAATTTCCATGATCATGGCGCGGCCTTTGCCGTCGATTTTCGGCAGCAGGCTTTGACACATGATGCCTTCCAGAACCAGCGACAGCTGCGCGCGAATCTGCGGCTGCTGGTGAGCCGGGAAGACGTCGATGATACGGTTGATGGTGGAAGTCGCTGAGTTGGTATGCAGCGTGCCGAACGTCAAATGTCCGGTTTCGGCGATGCGCAGGGCCGACTCGATGGTTTCCAGATCGCGCATTTCGCCGATCAGCACGACGTCGGGATCTTCACGAAGCGCGGCGCGCAAAGCGTCGGTAAAACTCTTGGTATCGGCGTGAAGTTCGCGCTGGTTGACCAGGCAGTTCTTATTCATGTGCACAAACTCGATCGGGTCTTCGATCGTAAGAATGTGGTCGTGGCGTTCGCTGTTGATCTTGTCGATCATGGCCGCCAGCGTTGTGGACTTGCCTGATCCGGTTGGTCCTGTCACCAGCACCAGGCCGCGCGGCTTGTCGCACATCTTGCTGACCACGGGCGCCAGGCCGAGCTGGTTGAAGGACTTGATTTCGAACGGAATCAGACGGAAAACAGCGGCTGTGGCGCCGCGTTGATTGAAGACGTTGGCGCGGAAGCGGGCCAGTCCTTTCAAGCCGAACGAAAAGTCGAGTTCCAGGCTTTCTTCAAACCGGTGCTTTTGAGAATCGGTCATGACGCTGTAGGCCAACTGCTTGGTCTCGGCGGGCGTCATCTGCGGCAAGTCGAGCGGCACCAGGTGTCCGTGCACACGAATCTGGGGAGGCGAGTTGGTGGTGATGTGCAGATCGCTGCCGTTCATCTCCAGCATTCTCTTGAGCAGATCGCTTAACGACAAACCCATGGCAAGAATCCTTCCTTGACGTTCAAAAAAACTCTTCGTCCCTTGTCGTTTGTCGTTGCTCGTTGGCGAACGACCAACGACGAGCGACGAACGACGGTTTAATGAATCGTTTCGCGGGCGACTTCTTCGAGTGTGGTCATTCCCGCCATCACCTTGATGAGCCCGCTACGCCGCAACGTGATCATGCCGCGTTCAATGGCCTTCTTTTTCAACTCCAGCGCAGAGGCTCCAACCAGAACCAGTTCCCGGATCTCGTCGTCGACCTCCATCACTTCGTATAGACCGCAACGGCCTTTGTAGCCCGTGTTGTTGCAGACGCCGCAGCCTTTGCCCTTCTGGATCTTCACCGTCTTCGATTCCTCGGCGGTGAAGCCCGCGTCGATCAGGGTCTGCGGAGGGACATCAAAGGGCTCGATGCAGTCCTTGCAAATGCGCCGGACCAGGCGCTGCGCGCAGATCAGGTGGACCGACGTCGCCACCAGGAACGGTTCGATACCCATGTTCATGAGGCGCGTGATGGTTTCTGGAGCACCGTTGGTATGCAGCGTGGAAAGCACCAAGTGACCCGTGAGTGCGGCCTTGATGGCGATTTCCGCGGTTTCAAAGTCTCGGATTTCGCCGACGAGAATGATGTTGGGATCTTGCCGCAGGAACGATCGCAGGGCAGCGGCAAAGTTCAATCCGATCTGCTCCTTCATCTGCACCTGGTTGACGCCGCCCAACTGAAACTCGACCGGATCCTCGGCGGTCATGATGTTGGTGTCGGGCTGGTTCAAACGCGAAATCGCGGAATAAAGCGTGTTGGTCTTGCCCGATCCCGTCGGTCCCGTAACCAGCACCATGCCGTAGGGCTTCAGAATCGCTTTCTCGAATTTCACCAGTGACTCGGGCTCGAAACCGAGCTTAGTCATATCGAGTCGCAGGTTTTCTTTGTCGAGCAACCGGAGCACGATCTTTTCGCCCCACAACGTGGGGAGCGTGCTGACACGGAAATCGAGCTGCTTCTTGCGGCCGCCGACATTCATCTTCAGCATGATGCGGCCGTCCTGGGGCAGACGCTTTTCGCTGATGTCGAGCTTCGACATGATCTTCAAACGGGAGGTGATCGCATCTTTCAACTTGAGCGGTGGCGACATGATAGATTGCAACACGCCGTCAATACGGAAGCGGACGCGGAATTCCTTTTCATAGGGCTCGATGTGAATGTCGCTGGCGCCCCGCTTCACCGCGTCGCCCAGTACGACGTTCACCAATTTCACAACAGGAGCTTCGTCGGCCGCCTTTTCCAGCTCGGCCAGCTCCATTTGCTGCTCTTCGGATTGCAGTTCGACATCGCTGTCGCCCATTTCCGACATCGACTGCATCACGGTTTCGAGATCTTCCTGCTGAGTGGAACCGTAGGCCTTTTCAATTCCCGAGAGAATGGAGCTTTCCGAAGCAACCACCGGCTCGATGTTGAAACCGGTCATGAACTTGATGTCGTCCATCGCGAACACGTTTGTGGGATCGACCATCGCGATGGTGAGCGACGCACCCACGCGGCTCAGCGGCAGAATCTGGTAACGCTTAGCGGTCTCGAACGGAATGAGCTTGACGACAGCAGGGTCAATTTCAAAATAAGAAAGATTGATGGCCGGAACGCCATATTGGCGAGAAAGGAAGTTGGTGACGTCCTCATCCGTGAGGAAGCCGAGCTTCACCAAGGCAGAGCCCAGGCGACAGCTCTGTTCCTTCTGAGTCTTATTCGCTTGTTCCAACTGCTCTGGGGTAATGATCTTCTCTTTGACGAGAAGGTCACCCAGCCGTTGAGACATAAGCAGATCTCCTATCCACGTGGGTGGAACGATGCCTCGCACTCGTGCAGGCATAGCGCAAACGGCCGCCCATCATTGGGAGAGACGCAGCTCATTCGCGTTGACATAAATTGTCAACGCAAGCGCATTACTTCACCACTTACTTTGGTACTTGGACCTGACGGTCAATTTGAGCCAGGGAAGCACGATTTGCTCTGAACTCCACGCCAAATGCATCTTTTGCGGCCCAGCAAGACCGCCGTGACTGCCCCAGTACATGCACTTCAGTAAGTCCCGGTGGTACTCTGGGCCTCCAGAAACCGCTCAGACGCAGGCTCAACTAAACTCGGATGGAGGAATGGTTCACGTGTCGGCAAGGCGGAAGGTTCGTCGCGAGGAGAAAGTCCGCCACTATTATCAGGCACTCTATCGCGCCTGGGGCGCCCAGCACTGGTGGCCGGCGCAGAGTCGTTTTGAAGTGATCGTCGGGGCCTATCTCACCCAGAACACCGCCTGGACCAACGTAGAACTTGCCCTTGCGAAGCTGCGGGCTGAAAGGCTACTGAGCGTCGAAGGAATTCGGCGAGTGACGCCTCGCCGCCTGGAACGCTTGATTCGCCCTTCTGGCTATTTTCGCCAGAAGGCGCAGCGGCTCAAAACCTTCGTCGCATTTCTGGACCAGAAATACGGAGGCTCGCTCGATGCACTCTTCGCTCAACCGACGAACCAACTCCGCGAAGAACTCCTCAGCCTGAACGGCGTTGGGCCCGAGACGGCAGATTCGATTCTTCTCTACGCGGGGAATCAGCCTGTCTTTGTGGTCGATGCGTACACCCGCCGCATCCTGGATCGCCATGCGATCCTGCCGGAGAAGACCGACTACGAGGAGATCAGGGAACTCTTTCAGCAGGCCTTGGAGCCGGTGGTTCAGCAGCAGGAACAGGTCCCGAAAGGCGCTGGGTCGCGTCTTGAAGCTGGTATCCGGGGCGCTGCCCATCCACCCTCAGCGATGAGCACGGCTGCACGCACTGCCATCGTACAGGTCTATAACGAAATGCATGGTCTCATTGTGGGAGTGGGCAAGAACTATTGTGGGAAATCACACCCAAAATGTGACCAATGTCCTTTACAGCCGTTCCTGCCTTCGCGTTAAGTGATGAGTGGACTCCGTACGCGTCAAGAATAGGCAGAAGATGCTAAGGCCGTGCCAGCAGCTTTGTTCCCTGCTCCTGTTGTTTTCTTCCACTACGCCCGGGCCAACGCTCCGGCAAGCAGCGGATCAAGCCCATGTGCTGGTGGGAACCGCGGTCCGGCCGTCGCTGTTTTCCGAAGCCGCATACTCCGCGACGCTGGCGCGCGAATTTAACACGCTCGAACCGGAGGATGCACTGAAGTGGTGGACAGTGCGGCAGAGGGCAGACGCTTTTGATTTCCGCGAGGGCGACGAGGCTGTCCGTTTCGCGCAGGCACATCGCATGAAGGTTCGCGGACACTGTCTGGTGTGGGACCACAACAATCCCGATTGGCTGGCCGAAGGCCACTTCACTCCTGCCCAATTATCGAATCTACTGCACGACCATATAAATGCCATGATGAAACACTACGCTGATCAGGTCTTCGCCTGGGACGTGGTGAACGAGGCGCTGGATGAAAACGGCCATGTAAAGAACTCTCCGTGGTACAACCAACCCGGCATCGGGCTATCGGAAAAGAGCACTGCTTATATCGAGCAGGCCTTTCACTGGGCCCATGAGGCCGACCCACATGCACTTCTTTTCTATAACGAAGCAGAAGGGGAAGGACTCAACCGAAAGTCGGACGCGATCTACGCGATGATGAAAGACTTCAAACGGCGTGGAGTCCCGATCGATGGAGTGGGGCTGCAGATGCACATCTCGCGGCTCGACCTCGACACCGCAGCCATCGCGGCCAATATCGCACGGCTCAGCGCATTGGGCCTCCAGGTTCACATCACCGAACTCGACATCTCTCTGCCGTTGGACTCGAGCGGCTCGGCCTCGCCGGAAGATCTCACTCGACAGGCCGACGTCTATCGTGGCGTGGTGCGGGCGTGCCTGCAAAATCCGGGCTGCACCGCAATCCAGACCTGGGGATTCACCGACAAATACTCGTGGATCGGGTCACATTCTCACGGGAGTCGCGGCGCGGCGCTTTTGTTTGACCGTGGTTACAACCCCAAGCCAGCGTACGACGCAATGTTGGACGAGATTTCCGCCAGGGTGAAACGCCCGCACTGAGCGACACTCTGAACCGCGAGGGTGCTCGTGTGGGGCCGGTCTCTGACCCGGCCCGGCCGGATGGGGCCGCAGCCTTTACTGGGAGAAGGGCGACTCGGAAGCGACCAAAACCGGCGGCTCTCCGCGCTGCGACCGGGTCTGAGACCCGGTCCCACACACTTCCTTGCAGCTTGCCCATTTGCCCGTGCATCTATAATGCTGTGTGCCTCTTGCGCTCTTGGCTCCATCCCAACGCAAGAGGCTCGGAACCCGTGCCGCAAGCAGCTTCCATCCCGCCGCAGAAGACCTCGCACCGTAAACAGGTCATCATTCTGCTGGCAATTTCTGTCTTTGTATTGCTGGCCATTCTGGTTTCGCAAACTGCGTTCGATCTCACTTTCCTCCGCCCGGGAAATAATCAGGAGATTGTGGTATTTGCCGCTCTCTCGGCGCTGATTTTCCTGCTCTTTGTCGCACTGACCTTCGTCCTGATGCGCAATCTGTTGAAGCTGTTTGCGGAACGTCGGCTCGGGGTGTTGGGCTCGAAGTTTCGCACGCGCATGGTCGCGGGAGCGCTCCTGCTCTCCTCGTTGCCTGTCATGGTGATGTACTGGTTTGCCTACGGGCTGATGAACCGCTCGATTGATAAATGGTTCTCCACTCCCGTCGAAGAGGTCAGAACCGACACGCATGCCATGGCAACGCTGCTGGCCAACTACGCCATGCAGAACGCCCGCTCCGAGGCCTCGTCCATCGCCGCATCTCCAGAGACCGAGCGTGACTTTTCCGGGCACGGGTTTTCCGGCGTGGTCGACGAGTTTCAGCACCACGAAATTGCTTTGCAAGGCGGATTCGCCCTGGCGCTACTGGACGAGAACGAGGAGGCTAGTTTTAATGCTCCGGCGCCCTGGCCGGTCCTAAAGGGAAAATTGCCGCTCGCTCAAGCCGCGTTGGGTCAACCGGCTCAGTTCAGTTGGCAGCAAACCGACTACACCCTGGGGAGTGCCCCGGTACCGGGGGGAGGCCTGATTTTAGTGGCGATTCCGCTTCCCCACGAGTTTTCGCAAACCGTGCACCACGTCGAGGAAAGCCAGCAACGCTATTACGATCTGGCACGCGAGCGCCGTCTGGTGCGCCGCACCTACATGGGATTGTTGCTGCTGCTTACCATGATCGTGCTTTTCGTTACGACGTGGCTGGCTCTCTTCCTGTCGAAGATCGTCACGCGCCCCCTGTCTGCGTTGGCCGAAGCTACACAAGAAATTTCGCGCGGACGTCTGGACTACCGCGTACCCGTGAGCGCCGCCGACGAGATTGGCGATCTGGTCCGGTCCTTCAATCGCATGGCGGAAGACCTTGAAAGTAGCCGGCAGCAGATTGAGGCTTCCAGCCGCGACCTGAGCGCTGCCAACGCCGAACTCGACCAGCGCCGCCGCCAGATGGAAACCATTCTCGAGAGTATTCCGACGGGCGTCCTCTCTCTGGATGCCAACCGCCGTGTGACCCACGTGAATCAGGCATTGCTGCGCATGTTTCATCCCGACGCCGGACACGACCGCGTGAGTCAGATCGTTCGAGGAGCTTCTCTCACCGAGCTTTTCCCGGCTGAAGTCCTTGAGGATTTCGAGCCTCTGCTCCGCCGGGCCGATCGTATGGGAATGACCACTAGCCAAGTGGAGATGCAACTGCCCCGGGCATCGCTAAATGTTGCCGTCACGGTAGCCACGCTGCGGCATCAAGGGGAACGATCCGGCTACGTCGTGGTCTTCGAAGACTTGTCGGACTTGTTGAAAGCGCAGAAGCAGGCGGCATGGCGGGAAGTCGCGCGCCGTGTGGCGCATGAAATCAAGAATCCGCTGACTCCAATCTCGTTGTCGGCGGAGCGCATTCAACGGCACCTGGACCGGGCCACCCCGGAGGACCCCGCGTCGCTGGACGTAGTGCGTTCCTGCGCGGAGACCATTGCGGGAGCTGCGGAAACCGTGCGCCGGCTGGTCGACGAGTTCTCGACGCTTGCCCGGTTCCCGGTCGCCAAGCCCCAGCCTGCCGACATTAACGAAGTCATTGAAGACGCGCTCTCCATGTTCAATGGCCGGCTCGATGGAATCGGCGTTCACACTTCGTTCGCTTCCGACTTGCCGAAGGTAATGGCTGATAGCGAGGCGATCAAACGCGCCATGGCCAACCTCGTGGACAACGCAGCGGAAGCATCGCAAGACTCCGTGGTGCGTGAGATTTTGATTTCAACCGCGCTGGTGGCCAGCCGGGACGCGGTCGAGATCACAGTCGCCGACACGGGCCATGGCGTTACCCGGGAACTGAAGGAGAAGCTCTTTCTGCCCTATTTTTCCACCAAGAAGCGCGGCACGGGGTTAGGCTTGGCGATCGTGAGCCGCATCGTGGAAGACCATCACGGTTCCATCCGAGTCGAAGAGAACAAGCCGGTGGGCGCACGCTTCATCGTTGAACTTCCGGTGGTTTTCGAATCCACGGCCATAGCGGCTACTGCCTGACATGCATAACATTCTGATCGTTGACGACGAAGCCGGAATTCGTGACTCCCTGGCAGGCATTCTTGCCGATGAAGGCTACACGGCATCGTCGGTGGAGAGCGGCGAGGCCTGCCTCGATCAACTTCGCAAGGCGCCATTCGACGTCGTCCTGCTCGACATCTGGCTTCCCGGCGTGGACGGCCTGGAGACATTGGAGCGAATTCGCGAACTCGACAATCCCCCCGAAGTCATCATGATCTCTGGCCACGGAACCATCGAAACCGCCGTGCGCGCGACGAAACTTGGCGCCTACGACTTCCTGGAAAAACCGCTCTCGCTGGAAAAGACGCTGATCCTGGTCAAGAACGCTATCGAATCGAAAAAACTGCACCGCGAGAATGTTGACCTGAAGAAACAGCTTCAGGTCAAGAGCATCATCGTGGGTGACAGCATTCCGATGAAGGCCTTGCGCCAGCAGATTGGCTTGATGGCTCCGACCAATGGCCGCGTTTTGATTTACGGCGAGTCGGGAACAGGGAAGGAACTCGTGGCCCACGCCATCCACGCCCAGAGTCTGCGAAAAGACGAGACTTTCGTCGAGGTCAACTGCGCCGCGATTCCCGAAGACCTGATTGAGAGCGAACTGTTCGGCCACTTCAAGGGGTCTTTCCCCGGAGCCGCGACCGACAAGGAAGGTAAGTTTCAACGGGCTCATGGAGGAACGCTCTTCCTCGACGAGGTCGGCGATATGAGCCTGAAGACGCAATCGAAAGTGCTACGCACGCTGGAGGAGCAGCGCTTCACGCCGGTGGGGAGCAATGAGACCATCACCGTCGACGTGCGCGTAATCGCTTCGACCAACAAGGATCTGGAAGAAGAAATATCGCGCGGCAACTTCCGCGAAGACTTGTTTTACCGCCTCAACGTCATTCCCTTCTTCGTGCCTCCACTGCGCGAGCGAAAGGAAGACATCCCGCTGTTCACGCGGCACTTTCTGAAGGAACTGGCGGCGACCTACGGACGCCGGCCGAGGGAAATCACCGATGACGCGATCGAAGTCCTGATGCGGTACTCCTGGCCGGGCAACGTGCGCGAGTTGCGCAACGTGATCGAACGTATCGTCATCATGAACCCGACCACCACGCGCTTCGACAGCAAACACTTGCCGCCCTTGGTCTACCGGGAGGGCAGCCGCCGCGCTCCGAAGAGCGAGTTCTCCACGCTGCATCAGGCTCGCGATGCATACGAGCGCGACTATATCCTCAAAACGCTGGACCAGAACCATGGCAACGTGAGCCGCACCTCCGAAGTACTTGGCTTGGAGCGCAGCCATCTCTACCGGAAGATGAAAGCATTGGGAATTGCGGCAAAGGAATGACTTACCGGAGGGTGCGGTGCACATCACACCGCCTCGCAATTTCCTGCGAATTCGACAATCGAAATGCCCAGTCGCCGAATCTAATCCATCATGCGCGTACGAAAAGGTCTGATTGGCTTCGTCGTCGTGATTCAATCTGTTCTGTTTCTGACCCACCTTTTTCTTTATGAAACGTGGACGTTTTCTTCCTCCTCGTCCGCGCGGTCTTGGATCAAGATCGCTCTTGCCTTGCTGTCGGTGAGCTTTGTCGCCGCGTCTCTCCTCGCGTTTAACTATACCAACCCCACCGTGCGAGCTTTCTACAGAGCAGCGGCGGTCTGGACTGGGCTGGTAAGTTTTCTTTTCTTCGCAGCCATCGCTTCATGGATTATTTTCGGCGTCACACGGATGGCCGGGCTGAGCGTGAACTTCCACCAAATCGTCGAATGGCTCTTCGGCGCGGCGGTCGTAGCCGGGATTTTTGGCGTTTTCAACGCAAGCTGGACGCGAGTGACGCGAGCCACGGTCCGACTTGCAAACCTGCCTCCATCCTGGCACGGTCGAACCGCAGCCCTGATCAGCGACGTTCACCTGGGACATGTTCGAAACGGCAGTTTTCTACGGCGTCTGGTCGCCAAGGTTCTTGTGGAAAAACCCGATGCCATCTTCATCGCAGGTGATTTGTACGATGGCACTGCCATTGACGCTCGACAAGCTGCAGCTCCGTTAAGCGATTTGAAAGCGCCACACGGCGTGTACTTCGTCGCGGGAAATCACGAGCAATTTGGCGACGACAGCAAATATCTTCACGCTGTCGCCGCGGCCGGAGTCCGCGTGCTCAGCAATGAGAAGGTGGAAGTAGACGGCCTGCAGATCATTGGCGTGCCCTACCGGCATGCTGCGCGCGAAGAACACTTCGCGTCCACGCTGAAGGGCATCCGGGTGGACCGGGACCGTGCCAGCATTCTCTTGACGCATGCGCCTGATCACCCGGCAACTGCTGAGGCCGCGGGCGTTTCCTTGCAGCTTTCCGGACACACGCACCTCGGACAATTCATCCCGTGGAGTTGGATGGCCCGTCGGGTTTACCGCGAGTTTGTCTACGGCTTAGGGCGGATCGGCAAGATGCAGATTTTCACCTCGAGCGGCGCCGGAACCTGGGGACCACCCTTGCGGTTGGGGTCGAACCCAGAGATCGTACTGCTTCAATTCGATTAGGACTCCAGCAGGCTCAATCGAAGTCAACTTTTTCAAATCCCAAACCCAGCAGCAGACTGGTGAGGGTCGAAGCGGCGTTCCGCAGAATGCCATCGGCCAGGGCGGCTTCTTGCAACTGGCGCTCGGCTTCCTGCCGGACTTGCGTTTCCAGATTCGGATCGGTGGGCACGAGCCACCCGGTTTGCCGCGAATAGACACGGGTCTTCGCGCTGTCGATGCGCGTGCTGAAGATTTGCGGCGCAGGCACGCGCAAATGTACCTGCTTCCCCTCGACCCTGACATCACCCGGCTTTAAATTGGAGAAATCGATTCCCGCGACCACTTCGCCGTGGACCAGCATGAGCAGGCGATCACCGGCCAGAAAATCCGGCAAGACTGGATTTTCTTTCGCCCCGGTCACAATCTTGTCCATGGTGTAGATCACGGTCTCGAGCCGCTGCAGGCGTTGAATGCGATCGACCACGGTAGGCTGGCTCACGTCGATGGTCAGCGTTCTGCCGGTCATCGCGGTCCACATCCGCCCCAGAAGCGATCGGCCCGAATCCCGCGAAAGCACCAGCCATCCGATCGAACCGACAAACAGCATGCCCAGGATCAGGCCGCCAATGAGAGCCCACGTGACCGCCGACCGGGATCGCGCGGGTTTGGGAGATGGCGCTGGAAGATCGTTACTCATGCCGAAAGGGTATCACTGGAAGGCGAGCCGTCGGTGGGTGGTTACCGCAACAACTTGCGACTGGCATTGCAAGCGGGAAAACCCGGGCACTATACTTTGCTCAGCGGTCCTCATTCGTATCCGGAGTGTCGATGCCTTTATCTGCAGTAATCGTGGACGATGAGCAACTCGCCCGCGATGAACTCGCTTACCTGCTCAAGAATGCGGGAGACGTCAGTGTCGTGGCCCAGGGCAAGAACGGCCTGGAGGCGGTCAACCTGATCAAGGAACACAACCCTGATCTGGTGTTTCTCGACGTGCAGATGCCCGGACTCGATGGCTTCGGCGTCATCAAGAAACTTCTCGACAAGAAAATTCCCCTGCCCAAGATTGTGTTCGCCACCGCGTTCGATCAGTATGCGGTGAAGGCCTTCGAGGTAAACGCTGTCGATTACCTGCTCAAGCCGTTTGACAAGAAGCGCGTCGCGCAGGCGATCCAGAAGGCGCGAGGTAAGCAGGACGCGGACGCGCTGCCAGCGGACAAGATTGAGACGCTGGTGCGCATGATCGAGTCGCAGAAGCAGCCAGCGTCGAAAATTCTGCTCAAAGCGGTCGGACGGATGTTTCTGGTGGACCAGAAAGACATCTGTTATGCGTGGATTGAAGATGGCGTGATCACCGTAGTGACCGGGGGTCCGGTGGGCATGGAAGGACAATCCAACTGCCGGACGCTGGAGGAGCTGCTGGCGAGTCTAGACACGAATCTTTTTTGGCGGGCGCACCGTTCCTATTTGGTAAACATCAACCGGATCCGCGAAGTTGTTCCCTGGTTCAAGAGCTCCTACCAGTTGCGCATGGACGACAAGAAGCAGACTGAGATTCCAGTCAGCCGGGCTCAGACCCGGCGGCTGCGGGAACTGTTCGGCCTCTGACTGCTCCCGAGCGCACTGGCAGGCTCTGCTTGGTTCCGCCCGGGCTGCGCGCGAATCTACCGCAACGATTCCCGCCGGGCGATGGCGCTTTTCTATTCGTTCCACGACGGCGAATAAATCACTAATCAGCGTTCCTGAATACATTCTTTCTACGAACAACACTCGACACAAGTGTTCCGTGGAGCAGGCTTCAGCACAACTCCGGAGGACGACAGCGTAAAAAAGTCGCCCTCCGGGCTTGGGGGAGGGTTAGACCGCAAGCGCTTTCAGCGCCGTGCGGTCGCGGATAACAAGCGTTGGTCCGTCCAGCCGAATCAATTGCTTTCTCTTGAGATCGCTCAAGAGGCGAGTCACGGTTTCACGAGATGCGCCAATGCGCATGGCCATTTCTTCATGGGTCATCGCGGCGCGGATACGAGTCTCGTTGTCGTCGCCTTGCTCCGCCTTCGAGTGCGATAACAACAGCCTGGCCAACTTGCCCGCGGAGGAGCGAGTGAGCACAAGATCGTGAATATCGCGGTAGGCAGACTGAAAATCGCGGCTTAGACATTGCGCCGTGTGCATGCCGATCTCGCCGTACGATCCCATTAGTTCGAGGAAGTGCTTGCGGTCGATGAAGCTGACCTGGCAGGGAGTCGCGGTTTCGGCGGTGGCCTCGTACCCCATGCCGGAGATGGCAGCGCTGACGCCAAGGGCTTCGCCCGCCTCGCCGGTTTTTAGCATCAGAATTTTGCCTTCGCGCGACGTGGTGGAAAGATTCACTCTTCCAGAACAAATGATGAACATTCCGCGCGGGCTCTGGCCTTCCACAAACAGGATGGCTCCGGCGGGCAGGACGCTTTTGTGGCTGACCAAGCTTAGAGAATCGAGTGCCTCGTGCGAGAGCGCGCAAAAAAATGCTGGATTCCCCTCGGCACACTCGCTGCAGTGATCGATGATTTCAAGTCCATAAGGCGCATTCATATCTGACTCCAAAACGGATGAACGTTTTTGCCGGGAGCGAACGAACTCGCGCCGAGAACTGCCAGATGGTTGGAACTGCTGAGCAGGGACCGGGCGTGGGCACGAGTTTCGGCATGGGAACTTTGCGCTGCGGCTAGCAACTCCCAGGCGGCACTGGGCTCCTCCTGCTGTTCCCACTCGAATGGCAGGCAAATAGATAGAGAGGGTCGACTTCTTGCGGGGGCGGCGCAGGACCAGGTTGAAGGTCAGGGTGGGCCTGGGTCCCGGTTTCGCTCGGGGTCCGGCCAATCAGCGATGTGCTCCATCCGGTGGTGAGGTCGGAATGATCGCCGATGGGGCGTCGAGGCGGCGGAGGCATCTCAAGTGCCGGGGCGAGAAACTGGTTCGAGGGATTCGGGCCAGCTGTTTCAGATCGATTGGTTAACAACACAATCTTGACTCCACAAAAACCGGCGCGATGAGCCTGGAACTTATTTTTTCTGGGGGAGAAAAATATGGGTCCCGCTCTGCGAGGCCGGGGAATAAGCACTGAGGGCCGGCCAGAGGCAGAGTAAGTCAAACGCTATGACGTGGCGTTCCGCAAATGGGAGACGAGGTGATTCTCGTAAAATTTCCCCGGTTCAACGCAGTCCAAAAGAAGCCCGAACTCCTTTGTGGGAAAGGTGTTGAAAAATCGGCAAATTTGCCGATTAGCCGTCAGGGGGGGGGGGGGGGGGGGGGGGGGGGGGGGGGGGGGGGGGGGGGGGGGGGGGGGGGGGGGAAATGTTGGCAAACTTAATTGGTCAGGGACCCATGTAGTCGCGGCGAGTGATCTTCAAGCGCTGCATTTTGGATTGCAGGGTGGTGCGCTTGACTCCGAGCCGTCGGGCCGCACCGTCGGATCCGGAGAAGACACGAGAGGGCAGTTGGGGGGAGAATGTGGATCAGGTAGATGGCGCTTGGCGTTATCCAAACTGGTGATCTGAGCTCGGGTCTGGCAGCGAAGGGAGAGGTGCGGCCTTCGGTTCCTCATTTCGGACAAAGGGACACGCAGGGGACGTTCCCATCGTCAGAATGACCAATCAGTCCCATCAGATTTTCGAGCTCGCGAACGTCCCCCGGCCATGGCCATGCCGTCAGCGCTTTCATGGTTTCCTTGGGAATGGTTTCGATATGGGGTCCATGCGAGGCGCGAACTTACGAACAAAATAGCGGACCAGCACGGGAATATCTTCGCGGCGCTCGCGCAGAGGTGGATGCGGATGGGGAACACGCTGAGCGGTAGAAAAGATCACTGCGAAACTGATTTTCCGCCATCCCTTTCGCTAGGTCCCGATTCGTAGCTGCGACCAGACGCACATTCACCTTGATGGTGCGATTGCTCCCGAGCCTTTGAACTCCTGATCCTGAAGAATGCGCAGGAGCTTCGGCTGTAGCTCAAGAGGGATTTCGCCGACTTCATCAAGAACAAGGTGCCCCCGTCGGCGAGTTCCATGCGTCCGACTTTCTGGGTGGCCGCGCCGGTAAAAGCACCTTCTCGTGGCCGAAGAGTTCGCTTTCCAGCAAGCCGGTGGGAATGGCGGCACAGTTGACTTTGATGAAGCTGCCATTCTTGCGACGGCTCATGCTGTGGATGGCGCGGGCGATGAGTTCCTTCCCGGTGCCAGTCTCCCCCAGAACGAGCACGGTGGCTTCACTCGAAGCGACGATCAAAGCCTGATCGAGCACGTTATTGAGAGCGGGACTGTCGCCGATGATTTCGGCGAATTGGCCTTCGGCGCGAATCTCGCCTTGCAGATGCTTCTTTTCTTCCGTCAGACGCTGACGGAGAGCCTCGATTTCCGCCGCCGCGCGATGGTTTTCCAGAGCCACTGCCAACTGCGCCGCGACCTGATTGAGCAGCGTGAGATCCTCAGGCTGAAATGCACCTTGCCGGGTACTGCCCAGTATCAGAACGCCGAGGGGCCCCTTGGGGCGCATCATGGGGACGCAACACAGCGATTGAAAGCCCTCGGCCAGAAAAGTCCTGGTAATATCGGCGTCAAACTCACGCATCTGCTCGTTCG